>NZ_JACHBZ010000001.1 GCF_014200575.1 Mucilaginibacter saanensis
TGGTCAGTTTGCCCCGGAATGGGGTGGTCAATTTGACGCGGAATCACTGGTCACATTCCGCCGGAATTGGGTGGTCAATATCAGCGGTATATCCATCTTTAATTAGTCCAATAATAGTTGTTTTAACATTTACATTTAATACGTGGTATACTGCAAGAACAAAAAAACATGAAAGTGAGAGAGCGTGGTATCTGAAAGCATATTTTGAGAATCAAGTCAAAAAAGTGGAGGAGTTCTTTTCCGCTGCTGATAAAATCATACATGAAGATATTCATTCATACCACAAGCTCCCAGAAACCATTGAACAGGACAAAAAATCTGATTTTATTGGTGCAACCCTATTTAAATTGGCAAACTTAAAGCGCAAATTTGAAATTGAGGTATTGGAAGTTTTAAAATATACTTATCCCGAGGTTTTCAAAGAGTTAAATAAATATATTCTTGATTTTGAAGATGCTGGCTCAGCAGCATTTGACGAGTTGAGTGCTGATGATGCCTATTTTAAGTATATTACTACTATAAACAAAACTAAAGCAAGATTACTTATTTTGTTATCAGAGCCAGCTCTAAAATATCGGAGGCAAAAAGCTAAAGAGTTTTTATAACATTGATACTGATACATTGAATTAGTTATTTTAAATAGAACGAACAAATGTTTATTGAAAGAGGTTAAGCATATCTAAAGTATCCTTTGTCGTTTGTAAAGCAGGTATTTTTAATATTTAGGTAACCTAATCGTTATAGAATTATGAGCCCAATCTATAATTGCAAAAACAGATTGCAATTACAGATTTATTGTACTATCATAGATTATGGCAGATAATACTGAATCACGACCACAAACCATCCAATGGAAGCCTGCCATCAAAAAATGGTACAATGTAAACAAAGAGAGCTATAAGCTCATATATGAGGCTGCTAAAGAAAGATTTGAAGAGGTAAGTAGTGAATCAGAATCCATTACCAACAAATCAATTACTATGTTAACTGCTTTAATTGGATTGTTTGGTTTTTTTATTGGAACCCTGAAACCTCAAAATAATATAGATTTTCTTTGGGCATTAATTCCATTAATGGTAATTGATGTTTGGTATTTATTTTTGCTGATAGCCCCAAAGAATATAAGGCAAAGAGGACTTTCTCCATCTGAATCAATCCCAATAAATTTGGATAATGATGAAGACCAAGAAGTTCAAACTGAATTAGTTTATTATCAAATGATAGTTCATTATGAAAACAATACTTCAATAATGAAATCTAAGAATGAAAAAAGAATAGAACATTTCAAAATTGCACTGTTTCTTTTTCTTTTGATACTTGCATTAATTGCATCTTCAATTGCAATTAGCGTGAACCACCCTTAGTGGATGTACTTCCTGAACCATCTTGGATTATAACTTCTTCTCTTGGCATATCTAGATTTTATTATCAAATATAACTTATAATTTCCATTAGGGCAATTACAGTGATGAAAATGTCATCCTCTGGGCTCATTCCAGGCCTTGGCTTGATAGATTCGGTACAATAGTGGATTAAGCTACTAGTTTTACATTTGTAGCACAAAGGTCTTTTAAAAGGTAAATTAAGGCAATGGGTTAAATGGCTTGATTTTTTGTATTATTTGAGGTTACTTTTATTGGTTATATTTGAAACTAACCTTATCCATTGTTAAATGAAAAAAGTAGTACTTTTATTATTTTTATTTTTGTTTGCTTGTTCAGGCAATAAACAAAATCAAGTTGAGAAAGTCGTAAAACTTTATTTGGATACCGTCTTGAATGACCCACATAGTTATGAGAGAATAAAATTCGATTCAATTTCTCGAAACTATGCAGACTATACAGTTGGTGACCCCGAGGGTAGAGAATTGGTTAAATTAGCTCAAAAGTATCTCACTGAATCGTCGAAGCATCAAAAAATGGCAAGTGATAACTTATATATATCCCACCCAAATCATCAAGCTTTTGACCGAAACTTAAAGCTTTCTAAGGTTTTACTAAATAAAGCAGATAGTGTACAAAATATAATTGATATTAAAGGTAAAGGATATAAAGGTTCATTATTTAGTTATACTATTGAGCACACCTATAGGGCCAAAAATGGTTTTGGTGCCCTCACTATTCATAAAACAAGATTCATCGTTGATAGTGCTATTACCAAGGTTATATTTTCTAAAGAAATAAAAGAATAAAAAATAATGTGATTTGGGGTTGCTCTCAAAATTACCTTCAAAGAGCAACTGTATTTGTTGTACTGTTTATCTGGTTGAATTGTTACTTTTTATTAAAACCTTATTATGGCTTTACAAATTAGCGAAGAAGATAAAAAGGATTTTGGAAAGAAATTCGTTACCTACTTGCCCATACTAACAATATGCGCTTTAGGAATAGGAATCATTAATCTATTGGTTTACTATTATCCTTTCAATCTTGATATTTTAATTTATACCGATATAAATGAAATACTTTTAGAGACATTCACCAATCTTGCGTTATGTGTTTTGATTTTTTTGTTTATCCAAGCTTTTGCAGAATTAATGATATTCATTAGAAACAGAAAATTAAGAATCACAGATAAAAACGATGCAAGGCTAACTCTCAAAATAAGTTATAAAACCGCAAATTTAATTATAATAATTTTTGCTATAATCATAACTATAGCTTTGGTAGTACTTTTAGTAAGTATAAGGAAACCTAAATACAGCTTAATTTATCAAGAATTAAAATTAGTTTCCATAGGGGTATACTTTATCACTTTGTTGGCTGTTTCCTTGCGGGTATATTTTAGCTTAATCTATGAAATAAACTATTTCAAACCATTAAATTTAAATTATACAACCGTTTTAAATGTCGTATATATTATGTTATTCTATACAACGTTTTTCAGTTTAAAAAAATCAATTTCTACCAAACTTTTTTCAACTTACGGCACCTATATTGAAATAGGCGCTAAAAGAATAATTTCTAATAAGAATTACTATTACATAGGAAGAACTAAAAATTTTATATTCTTTTATGATGCTAAAGAGGACTTTACCGATGTATATCAAAGTAAAGACGTTTCTCTGCTATCTGTGAATAATAACGGTTTTTTTAAAACGATTAAAAAGCTAAATATCAGCCAACAAAAAAGAGATAGTCTTATACAATTAAAAAAAAATGATAGTCTAAAATTTAATAAATAATATGGGTAAAGAAATTAAAGACAACGCATACGCACAACTATTAAAAATCTTACCATTAATCTCATTGCTAATCTTGGTCTTTGGGTTAGGGAAACTATTTATATATTATGTTCTATTCAATTATAATATAATTGAATGTCTTGAAACAGGCGAACTGCTTCCACAAGTACTTTATGATTTTATAACAGCATCCTTTTATATCCTTATTAATTTCTACTATGTTAATCATATTACTGATTTCTTAATAAATAAAAAGACAGCTACAGAAGAAAATAGATTAGGTAGTCTTGGCGCATCAAGGTCGTTTAACTTTAGTCATTTAATAGTAGGAATAATCTTCTTTATAATTTGTTCAGCTCTATTATGTATAACTCTTTGGAAACTGACTAACGTGGATTTATCTAAAAGTAATGGAACATTACAATTTAAAGCTTTTACTGTTTGTCTGAATCTTGCAATTGGAACTGTTATAACAGTAGTGTTTACATTTCATCAAATGATAAAGGAGAAAACTATTATTGATAAATCCTCAAAGGTTATCATTATATTCAGCATTATAGTTTTATTAAATTCCATCGTCGAAGGAATAGCTAAATACTATTTGGTAAATAACGATGATTTATATAACGGTAGTTATATTGTTTTGGATGGAAAAAGAATCACATCTAATACAGATACATGCTATATCGGGAGGAGTAAATCTAACGTGTTCTTTTATATAAGAAAGGAGCATTCTGTTAATGCGTATTCAACTTCTCATATAACCGAGGTATCCATAAAACAAAAGTAAATTCAACATGGTCACGAAATTGGAGGAAAATGAAAAAACATAAATTCAATTTGAATCATACTTTTAGAATCATCAGGTAATGAAAATTGATAACTTATTGAAGAGCTATAAGTATCTTTTAGATATTTAACAAAATTGGGGTGTTTAACCACTTCATCTCTAACAGTATCAATAACTGCTGAAAAATCTTTTTGGTCAACAAAAACCATAATAGCTGTTTTGGAATCCCTATGCGTTAAGTATCCTAGAAGCTGGTCTATTGCCTCAAGCATCTTCTTTTGACCCTTCCAAAATTTACATTCAGCAACAAACAAATTGCTTCCATCTTTTGCGTATTTAAGTAAAATATCCGTTTTGCCAATTTTATTAAACGCTTCTCCTACACCTGTTGTAGAGTCATATCTTGTTTCAAGAAATAGAAGGAATATATCTCTTAAATCCTCTTCATGCTTTTTTAAATATAGAGATGGCTTCCTTTCAACCGCTTTACCTACGTTGTAAATTACTTGTTTAATATCTTCATATACCTTATCCTGTAAAATGGGTACGATTTTACGTTCAACATTACTCTGAGTTTCCGACACAGGTACTGGAATCCGTTTTTTTACAACTGGAGATGGAATCATATAATCATCTGATTTAGGATTAACTTTTAATCCAATCTTCTCCATGAAATCAAACTTTTGAGAAACAACACTGCCCCGGTTTTCTAATAAGGAATTTATTGTAGCTTCTAATTGATTATTATAACGTGATACCTCGGAATTAATCTGTCCAATGTTAGCTGATAAGTCAACCTTAAACTTGTTAACTTCCGCTTGATACTTATCTGCATCTAACTCATCTAATATTACCCAAAAAGATACAGATAAGGGATTAATTTGAAATTTATTACTAAAATATATAATTGTAGAAGTGGATGGTTTACAATGAAATAAATCGCTATTTCCTTCAAATGGAATTTCAACTTTTACTTCAAATACTTTTTGTTTATATGTTTCTCCCCAATGATTTGTTCTATCCAAATGCATTTCTTTCGGCTTTGATGGGGAAGGTTCACCAAGCTCCAATGGATGAATTGTATATTGTTTAATTAAACGTTCTGCTATCTGCGAAGTGTTTGTCTGCTCTGTTATTTCAAGCTCCTCAACTTTAGATTTTAAATTCTTTCTGAAATTTTCAATAAAATCACTGAGATAATATTTATCGCTAATGTGTCCTGGCATATTAGAAAAGTGTTAAGGGTGGTTACAATTTTAGGTAAATATAAAAATGACTTCAAGCATTACCAAATTTAGAGTATACCACAAATTGTGAAAGAAAAACCAAAGAAAAATCATCGTTTCATTGCGAATATGAATCGATATTCATAATTTTAGATATTAGAACCTAATATTATGAATAAAAAGATTAAAATCTTATATGCACGAGTTTCTACCTCTGAACAAAATTTAGAACGTCAGACCATAGATTCTGAAAGGTATTTACTTAAAGAAGAAACCTGTTCTGGAGCAATACCCTTTTTTGAAAGGCCGGTAGCCAGAGAGATTTTAAAGTTAGTAAACAAGGGAGAAGTAGAAGAACTTGCTGTTACATCATTGGATAGGTTATCAAGAGATTTATCCGATTTATTAAAAACAGTCAAATTTTTCAATGAACGTAAAATACCTATTCATTTTATTTCTCAAGGTATTAGAACTTTGGATGCAAATGGAAATGAAAACCCAATAGGTACCTTAATTATTCAGGTTCTTGGTATAATAGCCCAAATGGAGCGTTCTGTTCTACTTGAACGGCAGAAGCAAGGTATTCTGATAGCCAAAACAAAAGGTGTCTATAAAGGCAGGAAATCAGACACCAAAGAAGATGTTGTAAAATTCTTGAGTAAACCAAAAAACAAAGCAGCTTTAGAATATATAAAGAAAGGAAATTTAAAGCTAAAAGAAATTTCTATTCTTTCCGGTGTTCATATAAATACTCTTACTAAAATTAAAAAACTTGGATTACAAAATGCAGCCTGACTTTGACCTTACTGCTCATAAATTAGCGAAGATACTTTTGATGGGTGAAGATTTCCCTGTTGTTATCCCTTCTTCTCAAGACAAAAATAAGGGTGAGTTTATAAAATCAATTTTCATACTTCAAAATCAGAACTCACCATTTGAGTATTCTATATTACTTGAAGGACAATCAGCAGTGGGGGAAATTGGCACGATAGACATTGAAGATTAGTATACTGATATTCAATCAATTAAATCCAAACCATATAAAAATCCAAAATACCCGAGCACCAAACGATTTTAGGAAGATTTTTTTGGTCTGTTTATGCGTAAACTTGGTAATAAAAACGTCCTAAATTTGTTTATAAAACAATAAAACAGCGTTATTTTAGGGTTTTATCAGGGGGGAATTTTTCCAGTTCAAATAACTCTTTAATATCAATTTTCAAAGCCAAAGCTAAGTTATATAGACTTGATGCTTTGGCATCCACCTTACCTGTTTCTATTCTTACTATTTGAGATTTTTCAATATCTGCGAGGTTTGCTAATGATTGCATAGTTAAGTTTTGCTCCAATCTTAGTCTTTTAAGATTTAGTCCAATATTCTTAGCTAATGTTTTTTTATCAAACATAGCCAAAAGTGATATTGATTTATATTTTTTTTGGAGGCTCAAAAGCCCCCAAAAGGTTAATAATAATTATCTTTGATTGATTTTATGCGCTTTTAAATGCTCTTTAATAACAACTCACAATAAAAGGAATCAATCAAAATGAAAAAAATCTTACTACTACTAACATTAGTTTTATCGGCAGTTCACCTACAGGCACAAATCAATAAACCTTTACCCAAGTATTATTTAGCTTCACATATTGTAACTATTCGAGAAGCTTTTAATGATGGCCGGGAAAATAACAATGTAGAAATTGAAATTGCTTTTATTCCTCCAAAAATCAAGGACAATACCAAAGGTTCAATTAAACTTCATTATAATGGCACAAATCATGATGACTATTTCACTTTAACTTATAACAAAACAACTAAAGACAAAAATAGTATTACCCATTGGTACTATACAAATGATAATACTTATCCTGAGCTCCAAATCAGATACATGTTTCCTCCAATGACTGTCCAGGGCGATGAAAATACATATAGCTACATAGTCATTTTTTCAGGTAATTACACCAATTCACAACTCCAACACAAAACATGTTACATCAGTAATGAATTAATTAAAAATTAATCCATAGCTTATTCAAGCTCTCTCTTGAACGTTGGTTTCAAATTATAAGAACTAAGCTCTTTTTCGATAAGGAGTTCCGCATATTTCAAGTCTTCATAATTGCTACATATAATAGCATCATGTAAGGTTAATACAATCTTGCCCTCATTCTGCATTTTATAAAAGACTGAATCAATCATTATTGAAGCTTCAAATTCTTGCAGAGCCGTAGCAAAATTAGCATGATTGAATTGTTTATATAAGGTGATATAATGAAAAATAGTAGGAAATTGATTAACAAAAGCTTTCTTTATTGGAGGTAATTGTTTTGAGTTCCTACAAAAAAAAACTTCTTTGAAGAACTGCTGTTTAAACTCATTTCTTGAACCAGAGAAGTTAGAACATTTTAACAAATAGTCGTAAATTTTCCCTTCTTCACATAATGTCTTAAACAATATGAAATCAGGAGGAAGATTATCTGGATGGTAAGCTTTTAGAGCCTTCATTTTTTCAATTATTATAGGGATACATAGCAAAACCTGAGAATTAGAAATATCGGTCATTTTTAAAGAAGCACCGTTAAAATCTATAAGTTTTCTTTTTGTTCTTTGGGTTTGGGTAAGATTTGAATAAGTTCGGCTCTTCGAATCTGGCCTTACTGCAAAAAAATCCCCATAAAAATATCCTAATAAATTTAAATCTGTTCTTTGAACAGCAATTAATATATCCCTTCTACTTTCCGGAAGTTTACCATATTTAGCTTCTAAGTACTTTATGCCTTCTTCGTTTAGCTTAATGTTTTTTTTTATGATATTCAGCTGTTTAATATCCATTAATTGAGATTGTTGTCTATGATTCAGCTTTTTAATCAATGAAGAATCAAGACTTAGAAATTCAATTTGATATACTAATTGAGTTTCTATTGAAGGGTGGAGTTTAAACAATGAGGAATGAACACCTTGTTGATGTTGCTTAACTTTAACAATATACCTCTTATCCTGTAAATATTTTAAAACATCAGTTACTACTTTGCCCTTTTGAAAAAGCTCTTTCAATAACTCAGTACAGAGCGGAATCCCCTTTTCATATTCATCTTTAGCAAAAGTTCGTTTCCAAACCAAGTGATGTAAAATGTAATAATAATTAATCTGAAGTGAAATACTTGGTTTACCTGATGGGGTTGTGATTTCTAAACGTACAGCATCGTAAGCTGCAACGGGTAAGAAAAAAAGCATGAAGGATACGTAAAAAATGAAACAGCTACGCTGTTCGATTGCATTTTACGATTCCCCATAGATTACCATTTTTCAACAGTACAATAGGAAGTGGGCTTTCCTACCACATAATCTGTTATGATTTATCTTATATTTTCAATTATATAAAAGATATCTTAAAGGAAAAAACATTTTTGTTCAAATGATAATTCAATTACAATTAACAACAACAAATCGTCATCATTTAAGTGGGGGGAATTATAATCTCATTCAAACAAGAAAATTTTTTTCATTTGAAATTAATTTCTCAACTTTATGGCGTAATTCAAAGTATTGATTTTACAACTAACAAAATCGGTGGAAACATTCTATTTAAGCCTTAAAATACACGGGCAATTTTAGAAATATTCCTGCAATAAATTTATCAAATACTCAATCTCATTTAATCATCTTTCTGATTTTAAGTGAATTTTATTTGATGTGATTTTTTTCACCGATGAACGATTCGTTCGTGCAAGATTTAATAATTGAAAATAAGAATCTTAAAGAAACTATTTTTTCCCTTACTCAATCTAATGCTTTATTAGCTGAAACTAACTCTAAATTAGTTTTAGAAAAGGAGCAATTAAGATTTCATGAAACAGAGTTTAGTTTAATTAAAGCAGGTATTCAAAATATTAAGGAGGATACCGGAATAATTAAAGATATAGTTGCTTTCATGAAAACTATATTCACAAAGGCAAAAATTAAGAACCCGTCAGAAAAGAAAAAAACATCTAAAGATGAACGTGTTTCAAATCTTCAAATGAAGATTATTAATTCTAAAAAGTTATTTTAAAGTAAAACTTAACGGCCTTGCTAACCTTATCTAACGATAAGGTTTTTTATGTTTAAATTTGTGTTTGAGAGCCTTACAAAAGTTGACAATTTGGTTGACAAATGAAGCTAAAAATTGATAAAAATGACAGAAAATAAAAATGGAAAAGTGCCTTCACATACTCAAAAGATAACATTTGGTAATGGGTGTTTTTGGTGCACCGAAGCCATATTTCAAGCGCTTAAGGGCGTAATAGCTGTAACATCAGGCTACATGGGCGGCAAGGTTTTAAACCCAACCTATGAGCAGGTGTGTACTGGTGCTACCGGACATGCCGAAGTAATTGAGCTGGAGTACGATGCCGATGTGCTGTCATTAGATGAATTACTGCTGGTGTTTTTTAAAACACATAACCCTACTACATTAAACCGCCAGGGAAATGATGTGGGTACACAATACCGTTCGGCCATATTTTATACTACCGACGAGCAAAAACAGGCCTCCGAAGCCATGATTAAAACACTTACCGATGCAAAAGTATTTGATAGCCCGATAGTTACCGAGATTGCCCTGGCAAGTGAATTCTACAAAGCCGAAAATTATCATCAGAACTATTTTAATGATAATCCCAATAACTCGTACTGTGCGTTTGTTATCCAGCCAAAACTGAATAAATTTGCCAAGGAGTTTACGGACAAAATTAAGCCGGAACTATTGTAAATTAAAAGCGAAGGCCCACAGGATTTAAAAATATGCCATGGCATGAGATTGCTTCGTCGTTACTCCCCGCGATGACGTGAAGGAAATACTTCATCAGTGATTTGTTTCAGGATCTCACGTAATTATTATATTCCGGCAGGAGCCATCTACATCAAAAATGAAAAAAAGCTATAACTACTTAATACCAGTCCTTTTAATACTCGGCGCCTGCGCATCAAAAAAGGTAACTACAACAACTGTTAACACCAGCACCGCAAATCAGGTTGCTGTAGTCAATACCAATACCTCCATTACTAATGATGGTAAAATATGGGCCTCGTTATGGCAGCAGCGGGCTGCGGAATACAAGGCCCTATGTTTCCAGGCCTATAATATTGCCAGGCAAAGGGTTGATGAAGGGGTAAAGCTTACCAGCGACAAACCGCTGGCCATTGTAACCGATATTGATGAAACATTGTTGGATAACAGTCCGTATGATGCAAAGCGTGCCTTGCAGAACCTGGACTATACCGATGCAACCTGGAAACAGTGGACCGATAAGGCCATTGCTGATACCGTTCCAGGAGCGCCTGCATTTTTCAGATACGCGGGATCAAAAGGGGTAACTATTTTTTACATTACCAACCGGAATGAAAATGAGCGTGCAGCCACCTTGTTTAACCTGCAACGGTATGGCCTGCCTAATACTGATGATGAGCATTTGTTGTTAAGACAGGGTAATTCAAGCAAGGAGAGCCGCAGGCAGGACGTGTTAAAAACGCACAATATATTGTTGCTTTGCGGCGATAACCTGCCCGATTTTGATTTATTGTATGATAACCATCCGTCAGAAGAAAATCGTGCGGCAACTACGCAAAAGTTGCAAAAGGAATTTGGGAA
The DNA here is from genome assembly GCF_014200575.1 of Mucilaginibacter saanensis. GTDB lineage: Bacteria > Bacteroidota > Bacteroidia > Sphingobacteriales > Sphingobacteriaceae > Mucilaginibacter. The sequence goes on from NZ_JACHBZ010000001.1 coordinate 10,828, forward strand.
ACGGTTTATTGTAATACCCAACCCCTCATACGGTGATTTTGAGGGCGCTTTGTTTCAATTTAATTACAAGCTTAACGCCGCCCAGAAAGACTCCGTTATCCGGGCCAAAGTAAAAGCTGTTAAATAATATAAGGTATTGGATTTTTATAGATATAGCTTATATTTATCTGATAATTAAGCTGCAAAATTGTGTTTTTATATGATTAAGCTTATTTAAACAAGCTTTTTAACTGTATAAAAAACAGGAAAAATGTTGGGTTGGTGTCAAATATTGCGGCAAAGTGTGTGTATGACACAAATAAATTGCAAATTTGTGGTCTGCATAAATTCAGTTAACACCCTGTTTAACTATGAGCGAAAAGACAATATTGGTTTGGTTTAGAAATGACTTGCGCATACATGATAACGAAATTTTGTTAGAAGCTGTTCGCAAGGCTGATAGCGTATTGCCTGTTTATTGCTTTGACCCATATTATTTTCAGCATACAGCATCCTGTTCATCAAAAACCGGCAATTTTCGCACCCGTTTTCTTTTAGAGGCTGTAGCCGATCTGCGCAAAAGCCTGCAGGCGTATGGGGCCGAACTGATCGTCAGAACAGGTAACCCTGCCGAAATATTACCACAGCTTGCAGAACAATACCAGGTAAATGAGGTATATCATCATCGTGAGGTGGCTTATGAAGAAACAGGGATTTCTGAACAGGTGGAGGCCGCTTTGTGGAAAATGAGGCTTAACCTCAAGCATTTTATTGGCCATACATTGTATCATAAAGAAGATTTGCCTTTCCCGATCAAGGATATTCCCGATAGTTTCCCGGTGTTTAAAAAGAAGGTGGAGCGCGACAGCAATGTACGCCCCTGCGTGCCTACACCAGAGCATATTGTTACTCCTGAAATTACAGATGCCGGCGAACTGCCAACCTTGCAGCAATTAGGTTTAAACGAACCTGTTGACGATGTAAGGGCTACCAATTATTTTCAGGGCGGCGAAACTGCAGCTTTGGCGCAATTGCATCAATTTTTTTCAAAAAGCGAGCAGTCTGGCAAATCAAAAAGTTCCCGTAATAGTCATATAAATAGTAATTCATCAAAGTTATCACCATGGCTGGCGGTGGGCTGCATATCGCCCAGGCAGGTTTATTGGGAGATATTTAAACATATGCAGGATAGCAGCTACGCACAAAATGCAGGTATGCTGAAGCTGGAACTGTTATGGCGCGATTATTTCAGGTTTATGTTTAAAAAACATGGGCAAAAATTTATCAAGGCAAAAACCGCCGAAGACGAAGCAGAAGTACAAGCCACCAGCGAGCTTGAGTTTAACCGCTGGGCAAATGGCGAAACCGGCGTTCCGTATATTGATGCCTGCATGCATGAGCTTAATGCTACCGGGTATATCTGTAACCAATGCAGGCAAATAGTGGCTACCTATCTGGTACATGACCTTAAGGCCGACTGGACCCGCGGCGCAGCTTATTTTGAAGAAAAGCTGATTGATTACTCGCCGGCCAGCAACTGGGGTAACTGGGCATTCATAGCCGGGATTAATGATGCCAAAGAAAGTAAATATGTTATTGCTGCCATGCAGCCCAAGGAGCTGGAAACCCAAAGCGACTTTGTAACCACCTGGCAATCCTCGCCAAAAGACGAAGCCGGCGACCTGATTCACGCATAAATCAATATATTTTAATATATGCTGTTAAACCATTTTCAAAAACAAGGCTCCATAAATAGTGCTTTTATCGGGTTAAATATGTTATGATGTAAATATTAAACAGATATAAATTTCTTTGCAATTAATTATGAAGTATATAAGCCTATATGCTTACTTTTGTACCGTTTACAAGATCAGTTTCTCATGGATCGTCTCAATTATATAAATAGCGGCAACGCAGACTACATTAATACCTTATACGATAGCTACAAACAAAATCCCGAATCGGTTGACTTTGGATGGCAAAAATTTTTTGAAGGCTTCGATTTCGGAAAAGACACGCAGGCTGCAGCCGGAACCGCTGCACCAAGCGCCGGCGATAAAACCCCTGACCATTTTTTAAAAGAGATTAACGTACTCAACATGATTGATGGGTACCGCTCACGTGGTCACCTGTTTGCCAAAACCAACCCCGTACGCGAGCGCCGTCATTATTTCCCCGGTAAAGAACTGGAAACCTTTGGCCTGAGTGAAGCTGATATGGATACCGTTTTTAACGCCGGAGTTGAAGTTGGTTTAGGAGCTGCCACCCTGCGCGACATTCGCCAGTTGTTGGAAGATACCTATTGCCGTGCCATAGGGGCCGAGTACAAGTACATTCGCAACCCTATAAAGATCAAATGGTTTGAAGAAAGGATGGAAAGCCGCCGCAATACACCTTCATTTACCATTGATGAGAAAAAGCTGATGCTGAATAAGCTCAACGAAGCGGTAACTTTCGAAAACTTTTTAGGTACCAAGTTCCTGGGCCAGAAACGTTTTTCGCTTGAAGGTGCTGAAGCGCTGATCCCGTCATTGGATTCTGTTATTAAAACAGGTGCCGATCTGGGTATCGAGGAGTTTATTATCGGTATGGCTCACCGCGGCAGGTTAAACGTGCTTACCAACATCATGGAGAAAACCTATAAAGAGGTGTTTTCTGAATTTGAAGGTAAAAACTTTGATTCTGAATCGCCTTTTGGTGGTGATGTGAAATACCACCTTGGTTTTTCAACCGATGTAACTACATCAAACGGCAAAAAAGTTCACCTGAGCCTTTGCCCTAACCCATCGCACCTGGAAGCGGTTGACCCGGTTGTTGAAGGGATCACCCGTTCAAAGATCGACTTTAAATACAATGGTGATCATTCCAAGATCGCCCCTATATTAATCCATGGTGATGCCTCTGTTGCAGGCCAGGGAATTGTTTACGAAGTTTTACAAATGGAAAAACTGGATGGCTACCGCACAGGTGGTACCATTCACCTGGTTATCAATAACCAGATAGGTTTTACCACCAACTATAAAGATGCCCGTTCAAGTACTTATTGTACCGATGTGGCTAAAACTGTATTATCGCCGGTGTTTCACGTAAATGGCGATGATGTGGAAGCGTTAGCCTACGTGGTTAACCTGGCTATGGAGTACCGCCAGGTGTTTAACGAAGATGTGTTTATTGACATTTTATGTTACCGCCGTTATGGTCATAATGAGGCTGATGAACCAAAATTCACCCAGCCGTTATTATACAAAGCCATTGAGGCACATTCTAATCCACTAAAAATCTACAATCAGAAATTAGTGGCCGAAGGCAGCATTGATGACAGCCTGCTAAAATCAATGGAAAAAACTTTCCGTGATGAACTGCAGCAAAAACTGGATGAATCTAAGGCTGAAGATAGGTTTACCGAAACTATTGCCATGTTTGAAGGCGCCTGGAGCGGATTGCATTTGGCCAGCCACAAAGAGCTTGTTTCGGCTGTTGATACATCGGTAACAAAAGAAGAAATTATTGAAATTGGTAATAAGTTAACCACCCTGCCGCCTAATAAAGAGTTTTTCAAAAAAATTGAGAAATTGTTTGAAGACCGCAAAACCATGGTAAACGATACCCAGGTTTTTGATTGGGCCATGGCCGAACTATTGGCTTATGGTACTTTGTTAAAAGATGGTTACCCGGTAAGGTTAAGCGGCGAGGATGTTAAACGTGGTACTTTCTCTCACCGTCACGCGGTGTTAACGCTGGTTGATTCGGAAGATGAATATACCCCGCTGGCTACTATTGATCCCGAAACTAAATTAAGTATATACAACTCCTTACTGTCTGAGTATGGTGTATTAGGTTTTGAATATGGCTACGCCCTGGCTAACCCTAATGCATTAACGATATGGGAAGCGCAGTTTGGCGATTTCTTTAACGGAGCGCAAATTATTGTTGACCAGTACATAGCCAGTGCCGAAACTAAATGGCAACGTGGTAATGGTTTGGTGATGTTGTTGCCGCATGGTTACGAGGGTCAGGGTCCTGAACACTCGTCAGCGCGTGTAGAGCGTTTTATGGAGCTTTGTGCCGATGATAATATCCAGGTGGCCAATTGTACTACCCCTGCCAATTTCTTCCACATATTACGCAGGCAAATGCACCGTGATTTCCGCAAGCCATTGATCATATTTACACCAAAAAGCTTGCTGCGCAGTCCTAAATGTGTATCTGCTATTGATGAGTTTACTGGTGGTAAATTTCATGAACTGATTGATGATACTTACGCCGATGTTAAAAAGGTAAAACGCGTATTACTATGTACCGGTAAAGTATATTATGACCTGCTGGAAAAACAACAGGTTGATAAACGCAAGGATGTGGCCATTGTACGTGTAGAGCAATTGTACCCTACACCGGTTACCCAGATATTAAAGGTTAAAGCCAAATACGATAAAGCTACCGAGTTTATATGGGTTCAGGAAGAGCCTGAAAACATGGGGGCATGGCCGTATATATGCCGTAAATTTCATAACGATAAAATCCTGAAGTTAAATGTGATTTCCAGGATTGAGGGAAGTAGTACGGCTACTGGTTTTGCCAAACAACATGCCGCACAACAGGCTTATATTGTTTCAAAAGCATTTGAAGCACCTGCCGGTAAAGTGGTAAAGGAAGAGATAAAAAAGACAACCAAAAAAATGGCTGACGCCGGAGCTGATTGATAGTTTCTGTGGCCGGTTGGGTGTTTCAGGTGTTAAGCTAACAACTATTTACACCAATCTCGCAACAGGCACCCATAACTAGCAACCCGCAACTAAAAATACAAAATCTACAATTACTAAAATATGAGTTTAGCGATCAAAGTTCCGCCGGTAGGCGAATCGATAACAGAAGTGACCCTATCAAGCTGGATAAAAAAAGATGGCGACCACGTAGAAATGGATGAGGTTATTGCCGAGTTAGAATCGGACAAGGCCACTTTTGAGCTTACTGCCGAAAAAGCAGGTATTTTACAAACTGTTGCCAAAGAAGGCGATACTTTAGCTATTGGTGCCGTTGTTGCCAATATTGAAGAAGGCGCCGGCGCTGCCGCTCCTGCAAAGGAAGCTGCACCTGCTGCACAGCCACAGCCAGAAGTTGTTGCTAACGCACCAGCTCCTGCACCGGTTGCTGCTGCCCCTGCTACGGGCGGCGGTTCATTAGAGATTAAAGTGCCTACCGTAGGCGAGTCAATAACTGAGGTTACTTTATCGCGCTGGATTAAAAAAGATGGTGATACCGTTGAAATGGACGAAGCCATTGCCGAACTGGAATCAGACAAAGCCACTTTTGAACTTACTGCCGAAAAAGCCGGAACGTTAAAAACTTTAGCTAAAGAAGGTGATGTATTGCCAATTGGTGCAGTGGTTTGTACCATTGAAGGTACAGGTGCTGCACAGCCCGCTGCTGTTACTCCTGCCGTTGTTAGTGCAGCTGACGAATCACCAAGAGGTGGTGCCGCTCTTACTGCATCTGCAGGTGCTGTAACTTATGCCTCAGGAACACCATCGCCTGCTGCTGCAAAAATACTGGCCGAGAAAGGCGTTGATGCCAAATCAATAAATGGTACCGGTGTTGACGGACGTATTACTAAAGGCGATGCGCTTGGTGCCCAGGTACCGGTTGCTAAACCAGCTGCACAGCCCGCCGCTGCAACTCCGGCTGCTGCCCCTGCTGTTGCCGGTGAAAGAAGCGAGAAACGCGAAAAAATGACTTCGCTGCGTAAAACTGTTGCTAAACGTTTAGTGACTGTTAAAAATGAAACGGCCATGCTAACAACCTTTAACGAGGTTGACATGCAGCCGATCATGGAGCTACGCGGTAAGTACAAAGATAAGTTTAAGGAGAAACATGGCGTTGGCTTAGGCTTTATGTCATTTTTTACTAAAGCTGTTACCGAAGCTTTAAAAGACTGGCCTGCTGTTGGCGCCCGTATTGAAGGTGAAGAAGTAGTGTACAGCAATTATGCTGATATCTCTATCGCTGTATCGGCTCCTAAAGGTTTGGTTGTTCCGGTGATCCGCAATGCAGATAGCATGAGCCTGGCCGAAATTGAAAAAGCTATTGTTGTTTTGGCAGGTAAAGCCCGCGAAAGTAAACTGACAATTCCTGAAATGACTGGTGGTACCTTTACCATCACCAATGGCGGTGTATTTGGTTCCATGATGTCAACCCCGATAATAAATTCGCCGCAATCGGCTATATTGGGTATGCACAACATTATTGAGCGCCCGGTTGCCGTTAACGGACAAGTAGTAATACGCCCGATGATGTATCTGGCATTATCTTATGACCACCGCATTATTGATGGCCGTGAGTCGGTAAGTTTCCTGGTACGTGTAAAACAATTGCTGGAAGATCCTGCAAGGTTATTATTAGGAGTTTAATACCACCTGTTATAATATTAATGAAAGCCCGGCTTATGCCGGGCTTTTTTGTTATGGTGCTTTCCCATCACGCTATTGTTGAGGCACGAAATAATCCTCAATAAAGCAAACTTGTCATCCTGAGCGATAGCGAAGGATCTATTCACCGACTTCTACAGCCTTATAAAACCACGCTTCGCTCGCGAGGCACGAAGCAATCTCTATGCTGTACAGAGAAGACTTTTATGTCATAGAGCGCTCTAAGCCACTATTGAATTCGCCTCGCTTGTTAGGTGTGTGATGAGGAAGTAGCATTAGGCGCAGATTTACAAAGTTTTTAAAACTTCGTAAATCTGAAGATACCTCTTGATTCTTTCCACCAAAGGGTTACCTATTGCTCGTTTTGGGTATCAATAGTAGCCAAAAAACTAACAATATCATGAAAACAAAAATTGTAATGCTGCTGCTGGCGGTGGGCTTCCTGCTGGGCGCATGTAAGGGTTCCGGATCAAGTTACGAAGCCATAAATAATGGGCGTAATGCCGATTCGGCGAGAACAGACAGTGCAAATCTAACTGCACAATCCAAGCTGGTAAAAACTGCCGATATGCGTTTCAAAACAAAAAATGTGCAGCAAACTGCTGAGAATATTACCGCCTTAACAGTAAAATATAAGGGCATGGTGATGCACCATCAAATGCAGTCGGACATTCAGGGCAGCCAGAATTTCAGGATCAGTGATGACTCCGTTAACAGGGTATCGGCCTTCAATACTACTGCCGATATGACCATTAAAATCCCTTCGGATCACCTGGAAGATTTTATGAGCCAGGTAGCGCACATTGGAATGTACGTTATCCTGCGAAAAATGGACATTGAGGATAAGTCCCTTGATTTTTTATCATCAAAGCTTAAATTAGATAATCGTCAGGAACTGGTAGATCAGCAAAAAAAAGGTAAGGTGGTGATCAAAAATCCGGTAAATGTAATGCTGTTAAAAGATGATATGGTTGACGGGCAGATAGGTAATCTCAAAATTAATGATGACGTTAAGTACAGCACCATTACACTAAGCTTTTACCAAAGCAATACCATTATTCAGGAACATATTGCCAATGACGATCCATCTGCTTATCAATTGCCTTTTTTAAGCAGATTAGTGAGTGCACTGGCTTATGGCTGGCATCTTTTTGTAGAGCTGATTTTGGTACTCGCCAACCTTTGGGTGTTTATTTTGGCCGGTTTGGGCATCTGGATGCTGTTTCGTTTTTACAAAAGAAAAAATCCTGCATTATTTGGTGCGATAAAATCATAAAATATAATGGCATTTTCGGTAAACATTTCTATTTTTGCCAAACATTAAATAACAATAACATGCATTCAACACAAAACGCTAATTCAGAACAACATTATAAAATATTGGTTGTAGCTATCGCAATAGGTATTACAGGTGTTTTTATTCGTTTTGCCGGTGACGAAAACTCAACCTATTTTTCATGGATAGCTAACGTGTTATTGGTTTTAGGTGTAGCTATTGGCTTAAGAACCGTTTTCAAGATCATCAAATAAAGTACAATATACTTTCATTTATATAAAAGCGCACTGAGTTATTCAGTGCGCTTTTTTTATGGAGCTATATAGCGGAAAACTATTGTGGCTTCTATCCGCTATGCTCCGCAATTATTGGGGCCTGTATTTAGATTCATTTAATATTTTTTGTGCATCCTTATCTGCCATAAGCTGGGGCAGGGTAACTTCAGGGTGTTTATCCATATAGCCGCGTACTATTTGCCAGCCGGTCCATACGGCCAGTTTTGGGGCCGATTCATTTTTTTCGCCCAGGCCGGGGGTAAACGGCGCTTCGGTCAGGTATTTCTGTATCTTAGGGTAGTCAGTTTCATACAGCAGGTTCTCTTCCAGGAAATAACCCCATATTTTTCCTTTAAAATCATTACACCATTTTAGCTGTTCGGTGGTATAGCCAATTTTGGTAGTGTCGCCAACATCGGGCAATACCTGATCCATAAAGTACAGGATCTTGCCGTTATAAACCATTTTTGAAAGTAACGATTTGTCGTTGTCATCCTCAGGGAACATATCTTCGCGGGCGATACCCTCTACCACCCGTGGCGTAATATTTTCGGGCGTAAAATGCCTTGATAAATAACGCGGAAAGGCATCCGTGAGGGCGGGGTAAAAGCGGGAGTTGGCCCCCAGAAAAAGATCGAGCCCGATGGCAAAATAGCCGTTACCAATAGAAGTTTGCGCCTGGAAACCCGAAAAGTAGGCATACACCTTAGGTAACTTTTTTTGCGGGTAGTAATATTTAATATACTTAAAAGCCTCGGTAAGGCTGGCGTTTTGCGCATCCATGTCGGGATAGGCGGCATCTACATCATGTTTAAGATCGGTATAGGCCTTGCCTCTAAAAACGTCACGCAGGGTTTTAAAATAGGTCGTATCATTGGTGCTGCCGGCCTGCAGTATATGCCCTACAAAATCCTGATAAAATACACCGTATTTCTGTTGCAGGTAAGTTGCCTGCACAGTCATCGGTTTGGAGCGCATGGCGTCAAAGTCGTGATCAAAACGCTCAATTTTAACATCCACATGAATATTACTTACATCAACCTTTTTGTTGCGCCCGCAGGCGGCTAATATCATGCTGATAAAAAAAATTAAGTAAATTTGCTTTGTTTTGTACCGGGTAGCTATCATGTTTATCCTTTGAGCAAAAATAATTTTTATTTGCATTAATACGTTACTATACTATGCATGAAACCATCGTGAGTTGCCATTCTGGCGAAAAATAATAAATATAGCTCACGATAGCTTTATCACCCTAAAACAATTATACATTGATGAAAATTGCATTAGCCCAGCTTAACTATCATATAGGTAATTTCGAATCAAATACGGCAAAAATTATTGACCATATTAACATGGCAAAACAAAACGGGGCTGACCTGGTGGTATTTGCCGAATTGTGTGTTTGCGGCTATCCCGCCCGTGATTTTCTGGAGTTTGATGAGTTTATTGACTTGTGCGAAGAGTCGGCTCAAAAAATAGCAGCGGTATGTACTGATGTGGCGTGTATTATAGGTTTACCCACCTTTAACCATAAAGACGAAGGTAAGAACCTGAGTAACTCAGCCTATTTTATTGAGCATGGTAAAGTAAAAGCGGTGGTAAACAAAGCGCTGCTGCCTAATTATGATGTATTTGATGAATACCGTTATTTTGAACCATCAACAGAGTTTAACTGTATTGAGTTTAAGGGTAAAAAAATAGCCCTGACTATATGTGAGGATCTTTGGAACACCATTGAAAATCCATTATATGTAACCCGGCCAATGGACAGCCTTATCCACCAGCAGCCTGATGTGATGATCAATATAGCGGCGTCACCATTTGCCTATAATCATGACGAGGAACGTATTGCTATATTAAAAGATAATGCCAGTCGTTATAAATTACCCTTACTATATGTAAACCAGGTTGGCGCGCAAACAGAGCTGATATTTGACGGCGGATCATTAGTTTTTGATAACACCGGCAAACTGATTGATGAACTGCCTTATTTTGAAGAAAGCCTGGCCTATTATACTTTACATGACGATGGAAGTATCAGCTTTGAGCACCCCTCCACTATGAAAACGGAACGCCCGGCTGATATTGAGCAAATACATCAGGGTATTTTATTAGGCATCCGCGATTATTTTTATAAATCAGGCTTTAAGCAAGCTATTTTGGGCTTGTCGGGCGGTATTGATTCTGCAGTGGTATGTGCCCTGGCTGCTGAGGCCCTGGGTGCCGAAAACGTAATGGCTGTATTGTTGCCATCACGTTTTTCAAGCGATCATTCCTTAAAAGATGCCGAAGACCTGGTGAAAAACCTGGGCTGCAAAAGCGCAACAATTGCTATAAAGCATATTACCGAGGCTATTGAAACCTCGCTGCATCCGCAATTTAACAACCTGCCTTTTAACATAGCCGAAGAGAATATACAATCGCGCAGCAGGGCTATATTACTAATGGCAATGTGTAACAAGTTTGGCTATATTTTGCTGAATACCAGTAATAAGAGCGAAGCAGCTGTAGGTTACGGTACACTATATGGCGATATGTGTGGTGGTATATCGGTAATTGGCGACGTGTACAAAACACAGGTTTTTGAACTTGCCCGTTATATTAACCGAAACCAGGAAATCATCCCGATCAATTCTATCATTAAACCTCCATCGGCCGAATTAAGGCCGGATCAAAAAGATACCGACTCGCTGCCTGAATATGATATTCTGGACAAGATACTGGCCGAATATATTGAGAACCGATGCTCATCGGCCGAGATCATAAAAATGGGTTATGATGAAAAAACTGTTCGCAGGGTAATCAGGCTTATTAACCTGGCCGAGCATAAACGTTATCAAACACCGCCAATTTTAAGGGTATCGCCCAAGGCTTTTGGTATGGGACGCAGAATGCCGATTGTAGGCAAATACCTGTCATAGTTTACGTTAATGTTACATAATTTATACAGATTGACGTACAGGCTTTAATTAACAGCGGAATATTTATAGATTTAAATTTCCCTTAAAATGCCTATATTTCAAGTCTATGAATAAGTTATGCACAGCAGTTTGTATTTATATTTTATTGCTGTGTACGGCAGGCAAAGTTTTTGCCCAGCAACCGCTGGTAACCGAAGCTAAGCGTGCTGTATTGTCAACCTTATCGGCCCAATCAAAAAGTTTATATGAGGTAAGCCGTAAACAGGCTTTGGCGCTGGCTGCAAATAAGGGGTGGCGCGTACAGCGCAGGGCAAAAAATGGTAACCTGATATCATTACAGGGCTTAAATACGCTTGGTTTTCCCGTTTACCTTATTACCCATAATAATATCATATCGGCAGCTACCACCAATACCAACGCGGTACAGCCTGGCGGCTCATTGGGTTTAAGCCTGTCAGGTTCCAGCACTTTTTTAAATGATAAATTAGCTATCTGGGATGGCGGATCTGTTTACGCCGCCCACCAGGAGTTTGCCGGGAAAAATATAACCAGTAAGGATGGCGCTTCCATACTTGACCATACTACGCATGTGGCAGGTACTATGATAGCCAAAGGAGTTTACGCGCCCGCCAAGGGCATGGCCTTTAACGCCACCACGCTACAGTCTTATGATTTTAATAATGATGTTGCCGAAATGAGCGCGGCTGCCTCTGGTCTGTTACTGTCAAACCATTCTTACGGAGATGAAGCCGGTTGGAATTTTAACGACACCGACAACCGCTGGGAATGGTATGGCCTACCTGGCGACTCGGTTGATTATACCTTTGGCTTTTATGATTCCCGCGCCCAATCCTGGGACAAAATAGCCTACAACGCACCATATTATTTAATTGTGGAGTCGGCGGGTAACAGCCGTTCCAGCAACGGGCCTGCTGTGGGCGAGGATTACTATGGTTACAAAAGTAAAACCGACCAAACCATTGTTGATAAGGGGCCAAGACCGGCCGGTATCAGTAACAATGGCGGGTATGATATTATCAGTACTACGGGTAATGCTAAAAATACACTTACGGTGGGTGCAGTAAATCCTTTGCCATTTGGCCCGCAAAGCAGGCAGGACATCACCACCGCTTTTTTTAGCAGCTGGGGCCCCACAGATGATGGCCGCGTTAAACCGGATATTGTTGGTAACGGCGTTAATGTACTATCAACCGGGGTTGATAATCCAACATCTTATTTAACCTTGTCGGGTACTTCAATGGCGGCACCTAATATTACCGGCTCATTATATTTATTGCAGGAATACTATGCGCAGAAAAACGGGGGCAGCTTTATGCGATCGGCTACCTTAAAGGGGCTGGCCTGCCACACCGCTTTTGACGCCGGTAACGTAGGGCCGGATTATATTTTTGGATGGGGCCTGCTGGACACTAAAAAAGCGGCACAGGCTATAACCGATAATGGCACCAAAAGCCTTATCAATGAAAGCACATTGCAGCAGGGGCAAAAACAAACATTTAATGTAATTGCATCCGGCAATGACGTACTTGCTGCAACCATATCCTGGACAGACCCGGAAGGTACGCCCGCAGCCGATGGTGTTATCAACAACCGCACACCTAAACTGGTGAATGACCTTGATATAAAGGTGAGCGATGGCAGTACCACTTTCAATGCCTGGGTGCTAAACCCAGACAGTCCGGCGGCGCCTGCAACCACCGGCGATAATATCAGGGATAATATTGAGCAGGTTTATATACCAAATACTACACCCGGCAAAGCCTACACCATTACCGTATCACATAAAGGAAATTTAAAATCGGGCTCACAGCCTTACTCACTTATTGTTACAGGTGCCGGCGGCACGGCTTATTGTGCATCGGCCCCGCTTTCCAATGCCGACTCACGGGTTGACAATCTGAAACTATCCAACATTAACAACACACCGGCGGCAGGGTGTAAAAGCTATTCGGATTATACCAACTTAACCGTAAAGCTGGAGCAGGCAAAAACTTATCCGTTAAGCATTACCCTGGGTACTTGCGGCGGTAACTTTAATAAGGCTGCTAAAATATTTGTTGACTGGAATGGCAACGGTGTTTTTGATAAAGACGAGCTTGCTGCTACAACCTGTGTAACCACTACCACCGCAACCTATACCGCTAACGTCAAAGTACCCGGCTCTGTAATACCCGGCAACTACAGCCTGATGCGGGTAGTGTTGACCGAAACCAGCGATACGGCAACCATAAAAGCCTGCGGAAGCTATGGCAAGGGCGAAACGCAGGATTACCGCGTTCAGTTTTTGCAAACCAGTATTGATGCCGGGGTAGTGGCCATTGTTAGCCCTGGCTCAAGCGGTAATTGCTCGGCCAGTACGCCAGTTACCATCAGGCTTAAAAACTTTGGGAGCGCGGCCATCAGCGATATACCGGTAACGGTTACCATTACCGCTCCTGATAATACCAAGACTACTTATAGCGAAATTTATACCGGCACGCTACAGCCGCTGGTTGAGGATAATTATACCTTTAGTCAGAAATTTAATGCCCTGGCCGGTGCTACCTATACCATCACGGCTACCAGTAATTTAGCCAGTGACCCGGTTACGGCAAACAATTCCATTTCGGCAACGGTGGGGATCAATACTCCGGCTACTATTGGTACGCTTAGTGCGTATTATTGTACGGATAGTAAGCAATACCTGCTATCGGGTATTGGCGACGGCACTTTGCTGTGGTATCAGAACAGTGCAGATGCGGTACCTATTGCTTTTGGTTCACCTGTAATTACGGCACAGCCTCCTGTTAATAATACCTATTATGCAGGTGTAAATGATTTTTCAGGAACCGTAGGCCCGCCCACCAAAAACACTTTTAGCGATGGTGGCTACAACCAGTTTACGCCTGGGGTAAATGTGAGTACGCAGGTTCCGGTTATTATTCAGAGTGCACGTTTGTATATTGGTAATACCGGTAAAATAACTTTTAGCGTAGCCAATAGTAACGGACAAACTGTATCAAGTACTACTATTGATGCACAGGCCACGCGTACAAATCCGCAGCCGGGCGAGCTGGGTGATGATCCTAATGATCAGGGTAAGGTTTATGATCTTAACCTTGAATTACCGGCAGCCGGTAATTATACCATATCTGCAACGTTTGATGCCACTGCTACCCTTTACCGGAATAACGGCGGTGTAAGCGGCTATCCGTTTAAAATAGGCAATATATTTAGCATTACCAGCAATACCGCCTCTGGCGATGATGGTTCAGATACTACATATTATCAAAGCTTTTACTATTACTTTTATGATATGAAGGTGCAAAGCATGGGCTGTGCATCGGCCGCAAGGCAGGCGGTTAGCTTAACAAAGCCGGTTATTACGCAAAGTGTAAATACCTTAAAGTCTAACTTTACAACAGGCAACCAGTGGTTTTTAAATGGCAGTATTATAAAGGGAGCTACCGGGGCTACCTATGATCCTTTGCAGAGCGGCAATTACCAGGTGGCTGTTACCTTATCAACCGGGTGCATAACCATGTCTGATAATTATACTTATGCGCGTACGGTAAACAATGCAGGCAACGCTACTGATATTGGATTGGCCGTGTTTCCGGTTCCGGCGAGTAGTGAGCTTAATGTGGTTTTTGCAGCTAAGGAAGCTGGTAGCATGAATTTATCATTGATTAATCCGGCGGGGCAAACCGTTTTTCAGAATAAACAAACAGTGCCGCAGGGCAATTACAGCACGGTAATTAATGTTACCGGACAAATTCCCGGAGTGTATGTATTAAAGATACTGCTCGGACAAAAAATTTACGCCCGTAAAATTATTATAAGCAGGTAAAAGAGTGAAATTAAACCCAGCCGGTTACACAAGGCGATGACCGGCTGGGTTTGTTGTGCAAGAAATGCTAATGTGTTTGCAGGGATATCTTCTGCTTTATTAAAAAGTATATTTTAAGCCCAGGCCGGGTGCTATATCAAAAAATGGTCCGCGTGCCAGCTCAAGGCGTGGGTTAAGATCAAGACTTATTGCAATTGGCGAGTTAGGGATAACATAGTCAAGGCCTAATGTTGCATCGGCTCCAATGAGCAGGTGTTTGCCACTGGAATATTCATTATCGCTGCCAAAGAGCCTGTTGTAGCTGTTGCCTATTGAACCAATGTGACCACCAAAGCCGTAATAGAAACTCAGTTTATCAACATTAAAGGCTTGCTGATGTATTTCATATAAACCGGTTACAACAACGCCATGGTTGCGGATACCGATGATGCCTTCAATGGCATCGCTTTTGTCCATAAAGTATTTTATAGAGGGGCCTATTTCGTAAGCGCCGAATCTTATTCCGACAGCTGTTTGATAATCCTGGGCCTGTGAACGTTTACCTATTAATAAGAACGAAACTGATAGAAATAAAATGTAAGCTAATTTTTTCATGAAGTGATTTTAAGTTAATGATTTTAGTCATGTATTACATCGCACATAAACTAATACGCTTGCTTAACTGCGTTTTAGCCATTATGTTCATGCAAATAAACGGCAGATTTGAAATTTTATGGCATTTTAATTAAAAAACACAGCCTGTGAATTTTTATCGTACTGATTTTCAGTATAAAAGAATAGCCGATTGAATGCGCTTTTAAACAATCTGATAGATTAAATTAGTGAAAAATAATATGAGGAGTTACCATGCCAAATTTTAATAAGAAGAGGAACAGTTACTTAAGTGTGTTCTTATTAACCTTATTTTTTATGCCGGTGGGTTGTGTACAGAAGCGACTTGGCATTGATAATAGCCCGCAGTATCGTAACGGCATGGTGGTATGCGCTTATCCTGATGCGGCACAGGTTGGGTTAGATATTCTGAAAAAAGGGGGTAATGCCGTTGATGCCGCTGTGGCTGTACAGTTTGCCTTAGCGATTACCCTGCCCGAGGCCGGTAATATTGGCGGCGGTGGTTTTATGGTTTACCGTTCGGGAACAGGCGAAAGTAATACGCTTGATTTCAGGGAGAAGGGCCCTGCAAAAGCCAGCACTGATATGTACCTTGATCCGGAAGGTAATGTAATACCAGATATGAGCCTTTACACCCATAAGGCATCTGGCGTACCCGGCTCTGTTGATGGTATGGTCCAGGCTCACAGTAAGTATGGAAAGCTAAAATGGGCCGAATTGGTGCAGCCTGCTATTGACCTTGCCCGTAATGGCTTTAAAATAACCAAACGCCTTGCGGCCGATCTGAACCGGAACGCCGGGCAGTTTAAGAAATTAAATCCAGGCAAAACCTATTTTATAAAAGAGGGTGAATGGAAAGAGGGCGATATATTGGTGCAGGAAGATCTGGCTAAAACTTTTGAGCAGATCCGCGATAAGGGCCGCGAAGGCTTTTATGATGGCGTGGTTGCCGACCAGCTTATTGCCGAAATGAAAAATGGCGACGGCCTAATATCAAAAGTTGATCTGAAAAACTATCATTCGGTTTGGCGCAAGGCCATTACCGGTAATTATAAGGGGTATAAGATCATCACCATGCCGCCGCCATCAAGCGGGGGGATAGCTTTGCTGCAGTTATTGCAGTCAGTTGAAAAGTATCCGTTAAAACGCTGGGGGCATAACCAGGACTCTACCGTGCGGTTAATAGTGGAGGCTGAACGCCGTGTATATGCAGACCGGTCCAAATACCTGGGCGACCCTGATTTTTATAAGGTACCCGTTGATAGTTTGCTGAAACCGGCTTATATCACCGCACGCATGAACAACTTTAGCTGGAACGCAGCTACGCCAAGCACCGTCATACAGCCAGGCACATTTGTGGGATACGAAAGCGATCAAACCACTCATTATTCTATTGTTGACCGTGATGGCAATGCAGCATCTATCACCACTACTTTAAATGATTCCTTCGGCTCCAAAATATTTGTAAAGGGGGCGGGCTTTTTGCTGAATAATGAAATGGATGATTTTAGCTCCAAACCCGGCGTGCCTAACATGTATGGTTTAGTTGGCGGTAAGGCCAATAGTATACAACCGGGCAAGCGTATGCTGTCATCAATGACACCTACTATTGTTGAAAAGGATGGTAAATTGTTCATGGTAGTGGGCACGCCCGGAGGATCAACCATTATCACTTCAGTTTTTCAGACTATCATTAACGTGATTGAGTTTAACCAGCGTATGCAGCAGGCAGTTGCCTCAAAACGCTTTCACCACCAATGGCTGCCTGATGAGGTGATGGCTGAAACAGGCGCGTTGGACAGCGCAACTGTAATAAAACTACAAGCTAAAGGCTACAAAATAACTTACAGGGGAGGCATTGGCCGTGTTGATGCTATCCTGAAAACGCAACAAGGAAACTATGAAGGCGGCGCAGATCCGCGGGGGGATGACACCAAACTGGGGTGGTAACAAGCGGGTAAAACTTATGGTGTAAAATGTACAACACATTAGCTGTGCAAGTCTAAAATTTCCCTTGCGTAATCAACAAGCATTTCTTACGTTTGGTATGCATGCAAAACAATGTTAAACATCAGGAAACCATTGACTATTTTTTGAAGATAGTATGGCAAACCGTTGCCAACAGATATAATCAGTTGGTTACTGAGTTTGGCATTACCCAGTCAATAGGCTACCTGTTAATTAATATTGACGAAAAGGAGGGTACTACGGTTTCGCAGGCAGCCGCTTTGCTTGGGCTTAAATCAACCAGTTTGTCAAGGATGCTCAACCAACTGGAAAAAACCGGCTTAATATACCGGGAATCAAACCAGGGCGATAAACGGTCTGTTAAAATTTACTTAACCGAGCTGGGTAAGGAAAAGCGCCACCAGGCCCGTGCGGTGGTAAAGCAATTTAATAACTACCTTGATTCACATATCAGCGAAGCTGATAAACAGTATCTTACCGAGATGCTTAAAAAAATAAACAAGCTTACGCTGAACTATAAACCTTAGTAGCTTGGTTGTTTGCCGATAGCGGTTCAGCAACCGTTTTTATTAATTGATAAATGAGTTTTGCATGAATCAGAATTAATCATCATTCTCCACCCAATGAATGATCTTAAGCTTCACACTTTTACTTTAAATTGAGCGTTTTAATCAGAAAAATGTACCCTTGATTGGGGGTAATGGCGTGCTTATGTTTTTATTAATTGTTAAAAAGTGTTAAGCTGCCGTTTTTCTGTTTTAAAAGAATAAATTTGCCTTTTGAAAAATGTACAGGACACTGTTAATTTTATTAGTTATAGCTGCCGGTTTTGCTGCATGTAGTAAATCAGCAAGTGACCCATTGGTTGAGTATAATGCGCAGAAAGCCATTGATGACACGTTGATCAGCAAATATTTAAAAGCTAATCCGGGTTTGAATGCTAAGCGTATTGATACATCGGGTGTTTATTATATTATAAAACCCGGCGAAGAGGGGGTAGGTAATGATTTGTTCACCAGTTCAACACAGGTTACTGTGGGGTACACCGGGCAGATATTAACCACCGGATATTTATTTGCGCAGACCAATAATTTTCATCCGTCATACAGGCTGAGTGATGTGATCAGAGGGTGGCAGCTGGGGATACCCATGGTAAAAAAGAATGGCAAAATAAGATTGATTATACCATCGCGATATGCTTACGGGCCGTATGATCAGGATTCCATACGTGTGCCAAAAAATTCGGTGCTTGATTTTAACATACAATTGTATAACGTAATTAATTAAAAACGAGATAATATTAAAAGGAACTACAGATGGAATGCCGAGCAATGTGCGAGCTCCATTAACAGTTAAAAAACAAATAGACTTAAATGAACCGAGCAATACGCGAGCTCCATTTAACAGTTAAAAAACAAATAGACTTAAATGAACCGAGCAATACGCGAGCTCCATTTAACAGTTAAAAAACAAATAGACTTAAATGAAACAAACAATTTTTACGCTTTTATTAATTACCTCTATAGGTTTAATATCCTGCCGCAAAACACAAAATGATCCGGATATTAAGCAATATGACGATATTCAGATACAAAATTATATAAAGGCCAATGGTCTTACCGGTATGCAGCGCGACCCAACTAATGGCGATACCAGCGGCATCTATTACCAGATATTATCGCAGGGTTCAACAGCCGGCGTTACCCCAATGGATTATCCAGATAGTTTGGCGTTTGTGTTTACGCTGAAATCATTTGATGGCAAATACGATAACCGGGATAGCGTAAATGCTAATCATTTTAATGGTTTACTTGGGCATATATCCACAGGTGGTTTACCTAAAGGTTTGCAATCGGCCATACATGATCTGGTTAAATATAAAGGTACAAGGGCAAGGTTACTGATCCCTTCGCGCCTGGCTTATGGTGTTAGCGGTTATGGCTCAGGTAGCTCAACCAATGTTAATACCCGTATTGCAGGTAACCAATGTCTTGATTACTATGTAAACGTAGTTTCAAATGTTGATGATTACGACGATTTCGTGATTAATGCTTATATGAAAAAGAATAACTTAACAGGCTTTACTCATGTTACATCGGGTAGGGGCAAGGGGTTATATTATAAAATAACTACTCCGGGCAGCGGTACTGGCGATGCCATTGGTGTTGGTTCATCATACGTGGTTAGCGCTTACTCAGGTAAATTCCTAAATGATTATGTTTTTGATCCAGGACCTGTATCCGGAAGCCCAACCTCTTTCACTAATGAAAGTGTTGTTGTAGGTTTCCAGGAGGCAACAAAAGGTCAAACTTCGGGTACGGTGATGTCTATATTTATACCATCAAGATTAGGTTACGGCAAAGCCGGTTACCCCGATCCTACTACAGGTACTACCACTATAGCTGCAAACGTTTGTTTGTATTTTACAGGTCTTACGATAGGAACGGTTACTAATCCATAAATTAATAGAATAAAAAAAGCCCTCCTTCAGTGTTGTTGGTGGAATATGGTCACTGGAATAGCTTTGCCTTTTTTTGTAATTGAACATAGTGAAGAAGTATAGAATGAAGCTAGCTTCATTTAGGGATAAATCAAAAGCCCCCATCTATCTCAGGTGGGGGCTTTTGATCATATAATAGAGTATCTTAAAGTATTCTACCGTTATGGGTACTGGTTTTAAAATTATCCGTTGCTGTTGCCCCAAGAATAAAGGTATTTATGATGTTATTATTTTGATATTCATTTACTTTCATAACTAAATTTCCGTCATCTTGAAGGATATAATATGCAATATTTTGATCTGCTGAGCATGTTGAAGATATTCCAGAGGTCCAGACAATGCCATTGGCGCCTCTTAATATCAAATTTCCATCTCCCTGAAAACTCAAAACTAAGTTACTGCCGACCCAGCAGTTCCTGATGCCCAAAGTGCCTTTGCCGGAGATTTAGTTAAATCATAAAGGACTAAATTTCCATCAGGTTGAAGTGATAACATCGTTTTATGTTGAGGAGAATATACTGTATTAGTTACATACTTAGCAATGATCGGCGTTCCTGGGCTGAAATATGCTGGGGTAGCTGCTAAAGCCGGATAATTAGCGTCGGTTGTAAAGGAAGAGCCAGTGTAAGGTGCATTACCTTTTACAGTGAAGCCACAAGGCGGGGTAGCTAATATAGTCGCCATATCTATATTTTGATCAGATGTTACTGACTGATTTACAGATTGGGTATTATTACTTCTTAACGAGGTAAATAATATAATTAATGTTGCAGGTACAATACCAAAAAGGTACTTTCTTGTGGTTTTTGAATTCATTTAAATAAGATTTAGATTATTATTAAATATTATTTAAATGTAGTTATTTATTATAATTATTGATACTACTTAGCTAAAGCTACTTTAAAAGCTTTTAAGCAACGCTCACGCGCAAAAGCGTGATCAATAATGGGTTTCGGATATTTGCTAAAGTCGGCATATTCCGGAACCCATTTTTTGATGTACTGCAAATCGGGGTCAAATTTTTTGGTTTGCGAGTCGGGGTTAAATATCCGGAAATAAGGCGCAGCATCAGTACCAGATCCTGCGGCCCACTGCCAGCCGCCCACGTTACTGGCCATTTCATAATCAAGCAGTTTACGGGCAAAATAATGTTCGCCCCAACGCCAGTCAATCAATAAATCCTTACTTAAAAAGCAGGCAACTATCATGCGTACACGGTTATGCATAAAACCGGTTGTATTTAGTTCGCGCATACCGGCGTCAATAATCGGGTAGCCGGTTTGCCCGTCGCACCAGGCTTTAAACTGGGCCTCGTTGTTTTCCCATTTTATACGGTCATACTCGGGCCTAAAGGCATGGTCCATAGTTTTTGGAAAATGATGCAGTATCATCATATAAAACTCCCGCCATATTAATTCATTAAGCCATGTTTTTTCGTGATGGGCATTTGCCGTTTTAGCCAGCTCCCTGATACTTACGGTGCCAAAGCGTAAATGTAACCCCATGTGCGAGGTGCCTTTAATGGCCGGAAAATCACGCTTCTCCTTATAATCGTTTATTATGCTCTTGTATTCCTGATCAGGAAAATGGAGAGTGCTTTTTTCGAAACCCATCTCCTTTAGGGTAGGCAACGGTAAAGTTTTGGTTTTAACCAGGTTTTTTAAATAGGTTGTGGTAGGATAGGCTTTAAGATAAAAGGGCTTAAGTTTAGCATACCATTTGCGCTGGTAAGGGGTGTAAACGGTATAAGGCTTGCCATCGTCTTTAGTTACCTCGTCTTTTTCAAATATCACCTGGTCTTTAAATGTTTTAAAGGCGATGTTATGCTTGTCGAATTTTTCTTTTACTGCATGATCACGCTGGGTAGCATAGGGTTCATAATCATGGTTGGTGTAAACCGCAGTAATATGATGCGTTTTGATGATATTATCCCAGGCATCTTCGGCTTTATCATATATCACCAGTAAGCTGCTGTCATGCTGCTGCAGGTCATGATGCAGCTGTTCAATGGCCTGGTAAATGAACGTTACCCGTGCATCGTCCTTATCTTCCAGCTCATCTAAAATTTCTTTATCAAAAATAAACAGGGGGAGTACCGGGTTGCAGCTTTTTAAGGCATGGTATAAACCGGCGTTATCATTTAACCGCAAATCGCGGCGAAACCAGAAAATGGTTATGGGAGTTTTGTTATCCATAAATTTCTTGAAGGGCGGGGGATAGGTCTGCAAATTTAAAATTAAAACCGGCGTCCTGAATTTTTTGTGCCGATACTTTGGTGCTTCCTAAAACAATAGTGCTCATTTGTCCTAACAGCATTTTCAACACAAAGGCAGGCACATTTGGAACCCACAGAGGCTTGTGCAGTTGTTTGGCAACAGCCTGTGTTAATTGTTTGTTGGTAACCGGATTGGGGGCCACCATATTATAAACGCCTTTAAGGCTTGCATTTTCAATGCCGAACAGGTACATATCCACCACATCGAGCCAGTGTATCCAGGGTACCCACTGCTTACCGCTGCCTATCGGCGAACCTACATACAACTTTACCGGGGTAGCTAATTTGGGTAGTGCCCCGCCATCCTTATCAAGCACAACGCCTGTGCGAAACTTAACCACCCGCAATCCCAGCTTTTCTCCTTCATCAACAGATGTTTCCCACTCAACGCAGCAGCGGGCTATAAAATCATTTAAGGGTAAGCTGGTTTCGGTCATCAGCTCATCGCCACGGTTACTGTAATAACCAATTCCCGAAGCAGATATAACCGATGTTACCTGGTGGTTGCGTTTTTTAAGCAGCTCATATATCAACCCTATTGATTTGGTACGACTATCAACAAGTTCTTTTTTGCGGCTTTCGGTCCACAGTTTGTCGGCAATACCTGTTCCCGCTAAATGTACTATAGTATCAACGCCGTCAATACAATGTTCATCAATAATGCCCTGATCAATATCCCATATATAGGTTTTAACATTGGGGTATTTGCCCGGCTTTCGGCTCAAATGACTTACCGTATTTCCCTTCGCTAATAAAGCCCTGGTGAGCTGCTTGCCTATTAATCCCGAACCGCCTGTTATTAATATGTTCATTAGTTCACTTATTTATTGGTTGGGTGAGTTTGGTGATTAGGGATGAGTAAACTGCATACGAATGCGTAGTAAGTTAAGCCAATTATCATTATTATACCCCTTCTCCGTACTGAATAATTTCCCGTGCCATACCATTAAAAATAAATAAATGGAATGGCCACATGGCATACCAGTATAAGCGGCCCCACAGTCCGTTGGGCCTAAAGGTAGCTACTTGGCTCAGATTTTTTTGCCCATTGCGCTCAATTATTTTAAACTCCAGCCATGCTTCGCCGGGCAGTTTCATTTCGGCATATAGCAGCAGGCGTTTGCTTTGTTTATCAGCCAGCAGCACCCGCCAAAAGTCAATCACATCGCCCGGGCCAATATTAACGCTGCTGGTGCGCCCGCGTCTTGACCCCACACCGCCAAATATTTTATCCAGAAAACCGCGGATGTTCCAGATCCAGTCCCAGTAATACCAGCCACGGTTACCACCTATCGACATGAAATTGGTAAACACTTCTTCGCTGCCTCGTTCAAATGGCATCTTTACCTTATACTCCAGTGTGCCATTTTGAGGTACTTTAATCTGATCCATAAAGCCTGTGTTCAGATAGCCCATGTTCAGGGCATCTTTCCAGCTGGAAACAATGGAGTTTTGTTCAATTTTTACAAAGGCAAGTCTCAGGGCTTCCTCATAGGTAAGGCACTGGCGCGGAACGATGTTATCAATAGCATGATCATGCATAATGGTTTCGTTCTTCATGCTGTTCACAAGGCTTTGGGCAAGCGTGTAATTAATTGACGTAACAAAGTAAAGCCAGTAAGAAGATATTTTGGGTGACAGAAAAGGGATAGTGATAATATGCCTTTTTAAATGCCGCACCTTGGCATAGGTAAGCATCATTTCCCTGAAGGTTAAAATATCAGGACCGCCAATATCAAAATTGCAGTTAAAGGTTTGCTCATTTAGCAGTATGCTTTCCAGGTAACCCAGTACATCACGTATAGCTATAGGCTGACAGCGGGTGTTTACCCAGCGCGGAACGGTCATGACAGGGAGCTTTTCTGTAAGATCGCGAATGATCTCAAATGATGCGCTGCCCGAGCCAATGATAATGGCCGCTCGTAAAACTGTTAAGGCCGATTTGCCCTCGCCCAGCACATCCTCAACATGCTTACGCGATTCCAGGTGTTTTGATAAATTCTCAGCGTTAACAATACCGCTTAAAAATATGGTTTGCCTGCAATTGGTTTTATCAAGAGCATGTATAAAGTTATAGGCCGATAATGCCTCCAAAGCGGCAAAATCCTGTGTTTGAGCCATGGAGTGTACCAGGTAATAGGCTGCATCAATATCAACGGGCAATGTTTCCACGCTTGTTTCCCGAAGCAGATCGCCAGTAACTACAGTAACACGGTTGCTAAAATCGCTATGCTCATGAAAGCGCCTTTTATCCCGTACAAGGCAAACTACTTCGTGGCCCTTCTCCAGCAAAACCGGAATCAGCCGTGTACCTATATAACCATTTGCCCCAGCAAGTAACACCTTCATGTTATATGCAACAACAGAAAAGGCGGGGTGTTTTAAATTTACACACCCCGCCTCATAATATGTTTAAACAAAATGGCTATACGTTTACGCTATCAGATACTACCACCTTTGCGCAGAGTGGTTTGGCATATTGTTCGGCAAAAATAATGTGAGTAGGATCAATCTGGTAGGCGGCCTGTGCTTCGGGAGTATCAAATAAAAGCAGCAGGGATACATCATAAGAGCGGTCAATCACATCGCGGTTGGTATCGGCAGGTACACCGATATGAATATGGCGAATGTGGCCAATAGGTTTAAGGATATTTAAACCTTCAATAAGCTTGTCTTTATCGGCCTTGTTTTTAAGCCAGAAATGTACGTGATGTACAAAGGTGTTTTCAAGTAATGGCATAGGGAAGTTGGGCTATTAAGTTATTTGGGTTGATATAAACAATCGATTGATTTAAACGCTAATCTACAGTATTGGCTGTAATGATGCAAGCTTAAAGGAGAGTGTTACTATGTTATACTGTTGCCAATTAAAATCTGTCATACAGTGTTATCAGATTCGAATAACATTATAGAATAAAACCAGGCTGTCATGGTGAGCCTGTCGAACCATGGTGGGTGGGCTTCTACGCGCGATCCTTCGACATGCTCAGGATGACAGGCCTTTTTTGGGATTGCTTATACAACTATGATAATCATTCTGATCCCAGACATCAACTGTGCTCATCGCCCCTCTCTTCAGTTTAGCCGGAAAGAGGGGCGAATTGCGTGTTCTAAACTAATAACTGCCCAGTCGCACACTAATACTCCAGCACTACATGCGGTTTAAAGGTATCCGTTTTAACGTCTGCCTTTAACTCGTGTAATATATTGTACAGGCCAAAATTGGTACGGTTTACATAGATGAAATGCTTAACGCCGCGTGCTTGCTTAAACTCGGGCATTTTAGATAACCTTTCGCCAAACTGGTATAGCTTATCAAAAAACGTCGACTGGCTAAAGTCAAAATGATCATTGATGTAAGGCATGGCAAACAACTCAATCATCTCTTTGTACTGGGTATAATAAAACTCGACCTGCGCGGGGCTGTCACCCGGTAATATCATTTCCAACTGGCGGAAAGCCTTAATGGTTTCTGCTTTATTATCCAGCAAATTGGTTGACGTGAGCGAGAAGAAAGGGTAATAAAATTCTTCAGGCATCTCTTTGATGCAGCCAAAATCAATTACACCTAAATTACCTTCGGGGGTTATCATAAAGTTGCCGGGATGAGGGTCGGCATGTACGGCGCGAAGTTCGTGCTGCTGGAAATTGTAAAAATCCCACAGGGTTTGCCCAATCTGGTTTCTGAGTTCCTGTGATGGGTTGGTAGCCAGAAACTCGCGCAGATGTTTGCCCTCCAGCCAATCCATGGTAATAATGCGTTTGCTGGATAGCTCAGGATAATATTGGGGGAAAACCACATGATTAAGATTGGCGCATGCTGTTGAAAATTCAATAGAACGGCGTACTTCCAGTTCATAGTCGGTTTCTTCCAGCAGGCGCTCTTCTACCTCGCGCATGTATATGTCCAGTTCCTTTTCGCTCATGCCCAGCATTCTGAACGCAAATGGTTTAATCAGTTTTAGGTCTGACGATATAGAATCACCAACACCCGGATACTGGATCTTTACGGCCAGCTTTTTACCATTCAGTTCGGCCTGGTGTACCTGGCCTATGGATGCGGCATTGGTTGAGCGGATATTGAACTGGTCAAATATCTGATCAGGATTTTTACCGAAGTATTTTTTAAACGTTTGCACGATAAGCGGACCAGAAAGCGGGGGAGCGTTGTATTGCGACTGTGTAAATTTATCAACGTAAGCCTGCGGCAGCAGGTTTTTATCCATACTGAGCATTTGAGCTACTTTAAGGGCGCTGCCCTTAAGCTGACTTAACGACTGGTAAATGTCGGCAGCATTGTCCTCGTTCAATTCGGATTTATCCATATCCGGATTGAATAATTTTTTGGAATAATGCTTAATATAATTGCCGCCAATTTTGATGCCTGTAGTAACAAACTTGGCCGAGCGTTGTGCCTTGGTAGTTGGTATGCTATTTTGTTCCGGAGCCGAACCTGCTAAATCATTGCTGTTAGGAGCGGCCTTGTTGTCATCTGCCATAATTGATATTAAAAACCCATCTTTTCTTTAAACCCGCCATTTTTTGCCAGAAACTTGCCATACTCAAACAGGTTATCAATTGGTGAACGCTGAAACAGATCAAAAGTCACATTAACGCCCTTTTCAATGGCCTCGTCAGTTTTTTCAAACCCAGCCGAGTTGTCATGCACCCAAAAGTTAAGCACGAAAACGAATTGTATCCAAAGCGCATCTTTATAGCGTTTGCTAAAAAACTTACGGTCGCTTAGTTCTGCGGTTTCAATACCTTCTTTCAGTATCTCATCGGCAAAGTTTTCAAAAATATCTTTCAGCTGTTCAAAAACGCGGGGAGTTGAAAAGCCTTTGGGTTGTTTGTTAATGGTGTAAATAGCAAAGCTGCGGCTGCTCTTAATCAGTTCAAAAAAGCCATAAAAAAAGGATAAAGCTTTTTCGCGCGCGGCATACTGTGCCCAAACTTCCTGTGCCTTTATCTCGGTTAAGGTTTTGGTAGCAAACCCCGCCCAGATGTTTTGTTCAACTGCTTCAAACGAGCCAAAAAACTGGTAAAACTCAGCCTCTGTCATTTCGTTCTGTTTAGCAAAAATATAAACCGATTTGGGTTGTGCGCCTTCGGTCAGTACATAATCAATATATGCGTCCTGGATGCTTTCGATAGTTGCCATAGTTGGATTGCTTTGATATATAATACGTTAAAGTTACAAACATAGTATGAGGGTAATGTCATTAGCCTCTCCTAAATCCTCTCCAAAGGAGAGGTAGTGGAAAAAAACAGGCAAGTCAAAGTCCTCTCCTTTGGAGAGGGTTTAGGAGAAGTTATATAAACTGCTCTACCGCCTGCTGCAATTGCCGGGCCTGTATAACGCCGCTTTGCCGCCATTTGGTTTGTCCTTTTTGAAATATCATCAGGGTAGGTACGCTTTGTATTTTATAAGCATTGGCTGCTGACGGGTTTTTATCGATGTCTATCTTAATGATCTTGACCTTATCGCCAAGGGCATGTTTAACATCCTGAAGTATGGGCGGCATCATTTTACAAGGACCGCACCACTCGGCCGAAAAATCAACCAGAACAGGTGTGTCTGATGCTATTATTTCCTGAAAATTTGCCATATAAGTTGTTTTTAAGGTGTTAATACTTTTACCGGCTTTTTAAACCGGCAACGCTAATTAAACGAACCAATTAAGTAAAAGTTTAGGGTAATTAAGAGCCGATCAAATAATATGACTTTTCTACTATGATGGGCGACCGGTTATTTAAAAATAACTAAATTTAACTATGCATAAAAAACTAACCACCTTGATGTACCTGCTGCTTTTTAGCTGCCCTCTTATGCTAAAAGCACAGGATAAACCACTGGTAATACCACTTTGGCAAAAAGGGGCACCCGGGTTTGAAAGCCGCCGCAATGAACCTGAGCAGGCCAGGGATTACTGGGTGAAAAATATACATAACCCGTCACTTACGGTTTTTCTTCCGCCGGCTGGTAAGGCTAATGGCTCGGCTGTGGTGGTATGCCCGGGTGGCGGTCATCGGTTGCTGGTATATACTGCCGAGGGTATTGAGCCGGCCAGGTATTTGAGCAATCTGGGTGTTACAGTTTTTGTTTTAAAATACCGCCTGGGCCGGGATACGCTTTCGCCTTATAAAATTGATGTACATGCTAAGCAGGATGGTTACCGCGCCATGCGGCTGGTGCGCAGTAAGGCTGCCGAATACGGCCTGGATACCAACCGGATTGGTATGATGGGATTTTCGGCAGGCGGCGAGGTGGTGGATATGGTTGCCTACGGCGAGGGTAAAGGTGATCAGCAAGCTCCTGACCCTGTGGACAGGTTAAACGCCCGCCCTAATTTTGTGATACAGATATACCCGGGACCTTTGTTTATCCCCGATGTATTACCGGCAGATGCTCCCCCGGCCTTTTTATTGGCCGCCAATGATGATGCCTGCTGCTCGGTATCGGTAGTGAAATTGCTGGAGAGGTATCGCGCTGCCAAAATACCGGTAGAGGTGCATATTTATACCCAGGGCAGTCATGGCTTTAATATGGGTAACCGGTCAAAACTGCAATCTATCAACACTTGGCCCCAACGCATGGCCGATTGGCTAACCGATAATAATTATCTAAACCCGGTTAAAAAGGAACGGCCTAAAGTACTGCATTAGGCGCCCTAACCCCCTGAAGGGGGAACTTTTGATTAGCATGCGGATAGGCACTTAACATCGATGCGCTCGTTACTAATATTCGTTTGTCATCCTGAGCGATAGCGAATGATCTGAACGCTAATGCAAGTTCGTAAATGGATTCTTCGCTATCGCTCAGCATGACAGTTTGATAATAAAAGTGTTAAAAAAAAACTTGCCCCCCTCGGCAAATTAAAAAACTCCCCCTTTAGGGGCCGGGGGGCCTACGCGCTTAATTCTTCATAGGCTGCGGTTAAACCGCGTTCAATGCCATCGCCCTGCCATTCGGTTACGCCGGGGATTGCTTTTGCGGCCAGGATATCCTCTTTGGCTTTACCGGCTTTAATACTGCTGTCAACAAAGGTTACCAGGCTTTCCATAAAATGCTGCATGGCTTTTACATCGTCTATGTTGCCCGTAACTTTTTGCGGGTCAAATGCATGACCAAATACA
The DNA here is from genome assembly GCF_014200575.1 of Mucilaginibacter saanensis. GTDB lineage: Bacteria > Bacteroidota > Bacteroidia > Sphingobacteriales > Sphingobacteriaceae > Mucilaginibacter. Next base: position 40,043 of record NZ_JACHBZ010000001.1, read on the forward strand.
AACAGGGTGTTTTTATCAAATTGTTTCTGCGCCTGTTCCAGGGTGGTTATCCAGCTTTTGCATGATGCACCGGCGCTGCGGTCAACAAAAGGGTAGCGGCGGTTAAAAACCAGGTCGCCGGTATGTACCACGTTGGCATTTTCAAAATGTATAAAGCTATCGCCATTGGTATGGCCGGCGCCAAAATAGTGTGCGGTAATATGTTCATCACCCACTTTAATTTTCCAGTTGTCGGTATAAGTGGTATCGGGATATAATTGCTTGTCTTCGGTGTGTTGTTTTACAGCGGCAGCCTTTTGGTTGGTAAGTGAGTTGGCATGTGCAGCAACATTTTTTACCAATCCCTTGAATGATATGTTACCGCTGGTATGGTCGCCATGGTGGTGTGTGTTGATCAGCCACTCAAAGGGTTTGTCTGATTGTTTTTTTAACTCGGCTATAAGGTGTGTTGCCGGGTCGGGGAATTCTGCATCAACCACTACAATACCTTCCTTGTTTACCAGCCAGGCAATAGTGCCGCCCTGCTCGGCAAACATACCTACGTTGTTGCGCAATGGTTTAAACTGATAAGCCGGATCGGCCAGTATTGACGCGAAGCTTTTTTTGCCAAATAAGGCAACGGAACCAGTAGTTAAAGCGGTGTTTACTAAAAATTTACGACGGTTCATGTTATAGGATTTATGATGTAATGTTCTATAAAATTAGCTAATTTTTATTAGCGATAAAAAATATAAAGATTTAACAAAATGAGCATACAGGCATAGCTGTTAATGATGTGCCTCTAAGAGTACCACCACTCTTTCCTCTAACTCCTTGCCGCGGGTTGCCTTATTTAAAAAGGCAGGCTTGAGGCGTGTTACCTGGTAACGTTTAAAGGACTTAACAATTTTGTACTGCCAGCCTTTGAGGGTAAAATTATGGAGGACATCGGCGCTGGTATATAGCAGCACAGGGTTGGACAAAGCCGTTGTTCCGTCAGGGTTTAGTTCTGTAACGGGGGCATCCAGGTAAAAATTCATATCGTCATGAAACATACCATCGGCAATATAAACCGGTAGCTTTTGCGGATTGTTGTTATTGATCCATATAGCGGCTTCGCTGCCTGCCTGGTAATGCAATAATGAAGGGTAGAAGCACAGGTTTAAATATATGTTTACTATACATGCCGCTAAAAGCGTGCGAAATATGGTTTGCTGGATGCCTACCGAGATTCTGCCGGGTAAAAAAATCAGCAGCAGCAATAACGCCCCAATAATGATCCCGGTAAGCCAGCTCATTGTTTCGGGTTGATAAAAATACTGGAGTACACCAATGATGACCAGCATGAGTACAATAACAACCAGTTGTGTAATGCGTACGGCCTTTATACTTTTAGCTGATGTTAAATGATATAGGTATTGAGCCGTAATAATGGCAAAAAACGGAAATATAATAACAATATAATGGGGCAATTGAAACTTGGAAGCCGAAAATAGCAGGAAGGTAAGCAGCGACCCGCAGATGCAATACCACTCTTGGGCCTGCACGTTTTTAATGCCTTTTTTGATGAATTGAAAAATGCCCACAAACAACAACAGCGACCACGGCAAAAATGCCCACAAGGTGGTATGTATAAAAAATGTAGGGTCGCCGTGGCCCTTAATGGGGCCGGTATTAAAGAAACGTCCAAATTGGCTATCCCAAAAAAAGAATTTAATGCCCGATACCCCTGTACGTCCAAACACCATTTTTTCTGGATGTAGGTCAAACTGTTGGTAAAGACACCATATTTCGGGTATAATAAACAGCAGTATCAATATCGCAGCCAGCAGCCAGCGCCAATGTAAAAGTTGTTTCCATTGGCGGGTAATTATTAAATGCCCTACTACTGCGCCGCCAATGGTAATAAGTGCAAACATACCTTTGGTCATGATTGCGCAGGCGGTAAACAGGCAGGCAAAAAATAACTGCCAGAAACTGTTGCCGGTATAAGCCTTATAAAAGTGGTAAACGGCGGCAATGATGAGCCCGGTTAAATAAGGTTCGGCGCGTACATCGTTGTTGGATAGTACAATATGCTGGGCTGTAAGTAATATTAACACTGACCATAACGCTATTTGTTTATTATATAGCTGTTGGGCTAAGTGATAGGTATAAACAGCGCCCATCATGATAAATAGGATCCCCAGCAGTTTATAGGCCCAGGTACTAAAACCGAAGCACTTAAATGATAACGCCGTAACCCAAAACGGAAAATGCGGCTTATCCAGCCAGTCGGTACCCCAGGCAAACAGATCGGCATAGTTGTTACGCAGTACCATGGTTTTGGCTATGGTAGCATATAGGTTGCCATCGGGCCCAATAATGGTCACAAACAGGCCGCTAAAGTTTAGTAAAACAGCCAGGCCGATAAACAGGTAAAGCCATTTTGTTTGATTAGCGTTGTTAGGTTGATCCATAAATAAAATTGGGTATAATGGCTGTAAATATAAACAGATTTAAGAGCCTCACCTAAACCCTATGGGAAGCAGCAGGATTTTAGCAGTAGTTTTTATATCCGGCTTCTTTAAACAGCGCCCGTGATGGGGTAAAACATAACAATTTATTAACGCGCCGATTTTTAAAACCAAGTAGTTTAGTACCTTGTACTATTCTTATTTTAATAATGAAAAAAACTATAAAACTAACCATCACCAGCTTGCTTTTACTTACAGCGTTTATTGTAAATGCGCAAACCCGTGTGAAAAAAGCTGTTTTTATTATTGCCGATGGCATACCTGCCGATGTTATTGAAAAGTTAAACACACCCAACCTGAAACTGATTGCCAGGCAAGGCACGTATCTGCGTGCGCATGTCGGCGGCGAAAAAGGCGGCTATTCGCAAACACCAACCATATCGGCCAATGGATATAATAGTCTACTTACAGCTACCTGGGTAAATAAGCACAATGTTTGGGGTAACGATATTAAAGCACCCAACTACAATTACTGGAATGTTTTCCGGATGTTTAAGAATGCCTACCCGGATAAAAAAACAGCCGTTTTTTCGAGCTGGACGGATAATCGTACCAAGCTTATTGGCGATAAACTACCGGAGGCGGGTAACATCCACCCGGATTATGCCTATGATGGTTACGAGCTGGACACCGTGAAATTTCCTCACGATAAAGCCGGCAATTATATGCATTTGATTGATGAACAGGTGGCCACATCGGCGGCGGCCTGTATTAAGGATAAAGCGCCCGACCTGTCATGGGTTTATCTGGAATATACGGATGATATGGGGCACCGCTATGGCGATAGTCCGCAATATTATGATGCTATTGAAAAAATGGATGCTCAGGTTGGCCGTATATGGCAGGCTATTCAATATCGTGAGCAGCATTATAAAGAAGACTGGCTGATATTTATTACAACTGACCACGGCCGGGACGAACAAACTGGTAAAGGTCACGGTGGCCAAAGCACCCGCCAGAGATCAACCTGGATGGTGACGAGCTACCAACCGTTGAATAACTATGCCCAATATTATACCCCCGGCATTATTGATATAACCCCATCTATAAACAGTTTTTTAAATGTGAAATTACCGGTAGCCCAACTACGCGAGGTTGACGGTATATCGCTTATTGGCCCGGTATCGGTTGCGCAGGCAGCGGCCAATTATGTGCAGGGCTCGCTTGATGTAAGCTGGAAAGCGATGAATGCTAAAGGCAAAGTAAAAATATGGATAGCTGCCACCAACAATTACAAAACAGGTGAGCCTGACGATTACCAATTATTGGCCGAGGTCCCGGTTACTAATGAACATGCCTTGCTTGACGTAAAAAAACTGACATCTAAGTTTTATAAGGTTTGTATTGAAGGTACTTATAATACCGTGAACAGGTGGGTAGTTTTGGAGGATAAGAAATAGGAGAGTAGATACAGGACTATAAGGGTAGAAGATACAGGATTATAAGAGTCAGGAAGTAAGTAAAAAAACGATAAATACGCGTCATTGCGAGGTACGAAGCATCTCTGTGCATCTCCTAACCTGTCGTCCTGAGCGCAGCGAAGGATCTATTTGGCGATCAGATTCTTCGCTGCGCTCAGAATGACAAACTATTTTATTTGCTTCATAGCTCAGCAATGACGCTCTTTTTGGGTGCATTGGTGGAATAGAATATTAACAAGAAGGCCGGACATTAATGCCCGGCCTTCTTGTATAAATAGTGATATATCGGATTAAGCAATTACCTTTCCCATCAGCGGGTCGCTGTAGCTGTGGTTGCCGGTTTCAACCCGGCCTGCATATCGTTTTTCAAATGATTGGCTGCCGCTCACCTTCACACTAAAATCATACCATCCATAGCTTTTAGCCAGGTTTAAGGTTATTGAACCATGACCGTTAGCTGCAACTGCTTTTTGGTGCTTATTGGTTTTGTAGGCGTGGTCGGTTATTTCAATGGTGTATGGTTTGCTGCTTGTATTAGCCAGTTTAAGCGCAATGTTGCCGGTAAGTTTTCCAGCTGCGCCTTGCTCATATTCGCAGGCTACATCAAGCATCGGATCGGCGGTATTGCCTTTGTATTCGCGGAAGAAGCCATTGGGGCCGTAAACGCGCAGGTGATATTCGCCGTTTTCAAATTCGTGTAGCGGCCAGTTGTCTGTAAGGCTATCGCCCGCTGTAAGTGCATATGACCAGGTGCGCAGGGCCTCCATCTGTTGGGCATCGTTGATGCTGGCATATTTGCCCGGGGCATAAACGTTAAATGGCGAACCTAAAGCCTTTGAACCAAATACCTTGTTATCTGCGGTGAATTTAATATCAAATGATTTTTTATCAGCACTTAACCTGCCATCGGCATAAAGCTGGTAAGGCAGTGCACAGGAAGGTTTAATACCTTTTTCCTGTTGCGGCATGTATGGCGACGAATGCGGATTTTTATTAATCTGCGCTATCTCCTCGGCATTAAGCAGTTTATAGCTGGGGAGTTTTTTAAATTTGGCTTTATGGATGCTTTCCACGAAAGCGTCTTTAGCAACAAATTCAGGGTTCTCGATCTTGTCGTTATTATACGGCCTGAAAACGCTTGAAAGATCACCGCAAACAGTACGGCGCCAATCGCTGATGTTGGGTTCTACTACTTTTTTACCGGTTTTTTTGCTTAAAAAGTCTTCCAGAAACTGTAGGGTAGAGGTATGGTCAAACACTTCGGAGTTTACCCAGCCGCCTTTTGTCCATGGTGATGCAATAACCAACGGTACGCGATAACCCAAGCCTATAGCGCTTTCGCGGTCATATACTTCGGGGAAGTTATTACGTGCTTTTTCCTGCTCCAGCGTAACAAACTCAACGCTGGTATCAATACCTTTTGAGGTTAAGCCGGTGCCGGGTTTATGCGGGTTAGGGGCAACAAATGGCGGTACGTGGTCAAAATAACCATCGTTTTCGTCATAAGCTAATATGAAGATGGTTTTTTTCCACACATCCGGGTTCTGGGTAAGTATATCCATTACCTCAGATACGTACCAGGCGCCAAACCAGGCTGAACTCGGGTGGTCTGAAAAATGTTCAGGTGCCGATAGCCAGGAAACCGTTGGCAGCTGGCCGGTTTTTACATCGTCCCTAAACTGGTGCAATACATCGCCTTTGGGTACCAGCAATTCGCGTTCGGTACCGTTATCATCATATTTTAAATTCACCAGTTCGCGGTAATGCGGATCATTGGTGTTGGTTACAAAACCTTTTTGGTGCAGATTTTTTTCGCGTTCAGACAGGGTGGCAAATTTACCTGGATCAAGGTTTGCCATGTCTTTTTTTATTCCATCCAGATCGCGCTGCTTTTGTTTGAGCTGTTTTTGCAGGTGATCAATATGTGCATCGCCGGCAGGTAACGCGGCTATTTGCTTTTCAAGTGCAGTGATTTCGTCAGGTAAAAGAGTTGATCTTTTTTGCAGGTAGGTAATGTGGTTATCATGCAGCTTAATGTTGTATTGTGCAAAAAACTCTAAAGGGTTATCCTGAAAGTTTGATAACCAGGGGTCCTGCTCACCCTCCAAACCGGTATCAATAGCTACCTCATTCTGGTAATGTTTCCATGATATGCCATGATCCTCTAAACGCTCGGGGAAGGTACCCCAGGTAAGCGTTCCGTAATCCATATCATCATTCCAAACGTGCGCCAGCGAGTTTTCATGCTGCTCGGTGCGTACCGTTCCGCTCCAGAAAAACAAGCGGTTTGGGTTGGTACCGGTAAGGGCCGAGCAAAAATTCTGATCGCATACGGTAAAGGCATCAGCCAGGGCGTAATAAAACGGAATATCTTCCCGGTTATAATAACCCATGGTAAGCGGCATGTGGCTATACTCTTTAATGCCGTTTTGTTTTACGTTGAGCCATTGGTCAAACTTACCATCATTACGGGCATTAACCTGGTTGGCCCAGGAGTGCGGTAACGACGACATCCAGGTAGCTTTGGTGCCTTTCATATCCAGGCGGAAAGGAGCATAAGTTTCGCCTTTTTTGTTGGATTGCAGCCATACCTTATTTTTATTTGGCAAATCAATAGCCCGCGGATCATTATATCCGCGTACGCCTTTAAGGGTGCCATAGGTATGGTCAAAAGAGCGGTTCTCCTGCATCAGGATCACGATGTGTTCGGCATCCATATAGGTGCTGCCCGGCGCCGGGTTAATTGCCATTGCCTTTTGAATTGATTGGGGCAGAACGCTTGTTAAGCCGGCAGCGCCCGTAAGTAATGCAGCTTTTTTAATAAAATCTCTCCTGGTATCCAGCATAAGTTATGAGTTCTGAGTATGTTGTACGTATTAAGTTTTACGTTAATTGGTTACCGGATGCAATTTAAGCTATGATCCATTAATTGTCAACTAATGGATCAATCTCTTTTCGCAATTACTTGTTCGCACAGGCCAAATGATAGCGTCATGCCGTTGCCGCCCATACCGTTTATAATGGTTACGCCGGGTGCCGGTTCGGTAATAAACTCTGTTGCTCCGTTAGTCATTTTAGGGTATATGCCGTGCCATGACTGTAGTAATTTCCAGTCCTTAAAGGTGGCAAAAGTATGTAAGTACTCCGTTATCAAATTATTAATAAATGCCTTGTCAAAAGGGTCATGTACCAGTCCGTATTCGTGCGAATCGCCGATGGTAAGCGCACCGTTGCCATTTTGCGAAACCATGACATGGATACCCCAGTTTAAATGCGTGGCATATTGCTCTTCGTACCTTTGGCGCAAGGCAGATAACGAGGCCGCAGCCTGAAAGCCGGGATAATGGATCATAGATAAACCGCCGCATAATGAGGGCCCTATGCGCCATCCGTCAGGCTGGTTAACCAGGCGCATCATTTGCAGTTTACATTTGGTGATAGGTGTTTGCGCAAAAAGCTCGGGGTAAAGGGTTTCAAAATCCGCCCCGCTGCATACAAATATTTCATCTGCCTGCCAGCTTTGAGTGCCTGACATTACTTTGGGGTGCTCAATACGGCTGATGGCGGTGTTCCAATGAAACTCCACGTCATATTTATCGGCCAAGTATTTGGCTACCTGGCCAACGGCCTCGCGCGATTCAATGATCATTTCCTCGCCGCTCCATAAAGCACCTTTCAGACCTTCGGGATTAACTGCAGGTGATTTGGCCAGCGTTTGGGCCGGATTTAACATAGCGCAATCACGAAAGGTGTGGTTAACCTCCACGTACTCCTGCATTACCTGTAATTCATCGGCATGGTAGGCAACATGCAAAGAGCCAACCTCATTATGCCAGATGCCGGCCTCGGTACAAATGGTTTTCCAGATGCTGCGCGAAAGCATAGCGCGCTCATACATGGGGCCGGTTGCCTGCCCAATAGGCCATACCATTCCAAAATTGCGGATGGATGCACCAACTGCATGCTCGTTACGCTCAAATACGGTTACTTTATAACCCCGCATGGCCAGAGCCCTGGCAGTAGCAAGGCCAACAATACCGGCACCTATAATTATTGCTTGTTTGTTCATTTGTTTAATATATAAAGGAGCCAGTGGGGATAAGCCATCAATTCCCTGGTTAGTTTTTTTAATTTTAGCTTAAAGAAAGCACTCCTTGCTCACTTGGCTTTTTTTTATCTTTTTGTGCGCTTTGCATAAAGTATATTAATGATAATACACCGCAAATACCGCCAACTATGGCTACAACCATAACACCTTCTTTAAAAAAGTTACCCCAGCTAATGTTGGGCCGGCCAAGTTCTTTTACCAATAAAATACTTACGCTGCCCAGGTAACCCATGGAGTCGGCCACGTACATGATAAAACCTACGTTACTGCGATAGTTAAAGGTAGCTATCATACGTTCAAAAAATATGGCATTATAAGGTACGTAACCCAGGTAAAGGCCAAGCCCGGCCATGGTCATCCAGCTTATGGGGCTTATGAGTTTTAAGGAGTACAACATGGTTGAAGCGCCAACCAGCACGCAGCCGCCTATGATAAGCAGGTGAATAATGCTGAATGCTTTGAGGTTCTTTTTAACGAGGATAAGCAAGCTCATGGCTACCAGTACAATAATAGATATGATGCTATCAATATTGGTGTAAATGCTATTGCTTTTTACGCCAAGATCGGCCCATATCTCTACTTCAAAATTATCTCGTACATCGCGCATAATGGTGAGCAGTACATAAATGATGATGGTAAGAATAATGCCCGGTAAAAAACGGGTTAAAAACTGTTTGCGCTCGGCGGCATTCATCGGGCTGCGTTCGGCGCGTTGTTGTTTGTCTTCGATGGTAGGAGCGGGCATCAATTCCATACAAAATACAAACAGCAGCAGGGGCAGTACAAATATAGCCCCGGTTAAAAAGGGCATGTGATATTCATTTACATGAAAAACGCTGAGTAATGTGCGCCCAACGGTTTTTACAAAGCCCGATGCAAATATTAAACTGATGGACAGTACAGCTGCCATAAACTCGGTTGAGCGGCGGCCTTCCAGGTAACCAAAAACCAGTCCCCATATTAAGCCCAGCGGAAAACCATTAATAAACAGAAAAACAATATTAAATGGTGCTGGCACAAAGGCAAAGGCTAACAATGCCAGCCAGGCAATACCTATCAGTGTTAAAATATAGCGTGCCCTGTTTTTGCTGTTTACTTCGGCTATAAAACGGATACCATAAAATTTGCTGCAGGTGTAACCCACCACCTGTGCTATTACCAGCCAAACTTTATAATCAACATGCAGATATTGCTGCCCGGTAAACGTTCCGGCGGCAAAGGCTTTGCGAAAAGCGTACATAGAGGTGTATAACCCAAATGCTGCTACGGCTGCCATTACTGATAACAGGGAATACGGCCATTTAGCCACCTGAGCCCGTAATTGATTCATCAGTTTCATCGTTGTTACTGGTTTATGATTTCTGTAATCTGTGCTATATCATTAATAATGTGGGTAAGTTTGTAGATGAATACTACCAAGTTAACTACTACAATATTAATAAATAATGTTTAGCAATACTAAACTTTGTTTATTAATACTGAGCTAAATTAGTGTTAATGTTTTGTTAAGTACCAGGGGCGAGAATGCGTAAAGGCTCAATCATAACCTTTACGCAGAGGGGCTTAACTATTTTTTTTCTTCAAAAAAGTAAACTACCAGCATGCTGGCCGTAGTTTTCCCTAAGTTTTTAGGGGTGTGTGATATGCGGCCGTCAAACAGCATGGAGTCGCCCTGGTGCAAAACTATTTTGTCGTCATTAAATTGATATTCTATTTCGCCCTGTAAAATGTATTTATATTCAAAGGCTTCGGTTTCAACCAGCGGACGAGTTGCATTTGGTTCCAGCTCCAATATTACAATATCAACGGTGGAGTGGATCATAGACTGCGTAAATATGCGCTGGTAGTGAAAACCTAAAGCATGTTCTTTTTCAAAATGTTCGTACTCATCTTTTCGCTTTATCAGCACGGGCAGGTGATCTTTTGAGCGGATGTCCTTAAAAAAGTCATTCAGGTCAATCTCCAGTGCTTTAATAATATCTATTAATACCATGAGCGATGGTATTGTTCGGCTATTTTCTATCTGCGATATGAGTCCTTTACTTACGTTTGCCCTTACGGCCAGTTCCTGTACGGTGATATTTTTCTCGCGGCGGCGCTCCTTTATCCGGTTACTGATCTGTATCAGTATATTTTCTTCCATTATTTAATTTAAGATTAACAATGCGCAATGTAGAACTCAAAAGTTAAAATTCAAAAAACAATAATTGCCGTAATATGGAGTTGCTCCCTTTGCCAGCTATCAGCGTGATGGATATTTCACAAACATTTAATATTTTCATAACCTGGATGCCCTTTATTTGCAGATAAAATAAAAAATTTAACCATGGCCTTTTCTCAATATAATCCACACGCAGTTGTGAAAGAAGTATTTTCTCTTTACGAAAAATTTGGCGACGAAGACTATATCGGAGAACCGGTTTCGCAATTGGAGCACATGTCACAGGCTGCAGCCTTAGCGCAAGCCGAAGGTTATGATGACGAAGTGGTACTTGCTGCCTTTTTTCATGATATCGGGCATTTATGTGCCGATGCCGAAGATGTAGAAAGTATGGATGGCATGGGTAACGTTGATCATGAAAAACTGGGCGCCGATTACCTGCTGGAACGCGGTTTTTCTGAACGGGTTGCCAACCTGGTGCAGGGCCATGTAATTGCTAAAAGATACCTTACCTATAAATTTCCAGAATATTATAACCGCCTGTCTGACGCCAGTAAAACTACACTGGACTTTCAGGGAGGTGTGATGACCGCTGATGAAGCCGCCGACTTTGAGCTTAACCCTGACGCTGAATTAATTGTACGACTGCGTTACTGGGATGATATGGCCAAAGAGATGCATGTACCCGTAGATAATATAGATGGTTTAAAACTAATGGCTCTAACGCATTTGCAACTGGTAAATAGTTGATAATTTCATATTAAGTTTATGTAATGGGTATGTAATTACCCTGTTACATAAATGCACCTGCTTAACACAGGGTGAATATAAGATTAAGTATAGCTTAACATTAAATTAGTTTACTAATAATAAACAAAGTTTAGTATTGCTGTATGAAAAAATCGATAACCTCACCCCTAAATTTTAGCAGATGAACAAGTTTTACCAGAAACTAAAAACCATTATAACGGTTTTATTATTTTGTGTTGCTCCAGCTATTTTATTTGGACAAACCAAAATAGCAGGTACCGTTACCGACGAGAACCACTTGCCTTTACCCGGTGTAAGTGTAAGCATTAAAGGAGAAACAAAAGGCACCATTACTGATGTGGATGGCCGATACGGGCTTACTGTCCATAGCGGTCAAACACTCGTTTTTACGTTTGTTGGCTACGCCCGCAAATATGTGGCTGTAGATGACAAAACGGTTATAAACGTAAGTATGACCGGTGATAGTAAAACACTGAACGAGGTAGTGGTAACAGCCCTTGGTGTTAAAAAAGAAACCAGACGTATTGGTTACGCATTGCAAGCCGTTAACGGAGCCGATGTAACCACCGCGCGTGACCCTAACCCTATTACAGGTTTAACAGGTAAGGTAGCTGGTTTATCAGTAGGCCCATCGGCCGAGTTATTGGGTAACCCTTCGGTTTTAATAAGGGGTAACGCTGTAACCCTGTATGTGGTTGACGGTTTCCCGATCAATACAGATACTTATAACATCAGCCCTGATGACATTGAAACTTACACCGTATTAAAGGGCCCTGCTGCTGCTGCATTATATGGTAGCCGCGCGCAAAACGGAGCTATCCTGATCACCACTAAAAAAGGTGAGAAAAATAAAAAAGGATTAACGGTTGATATCAATAGCAGTACGGTTATGAACTCCGGTTTCCTGGCTTTCCCGCGTACGCAAAATTCATACGGACCTGGCGAAAACACTTTTTATACCTTTGTTGATGGTAAAGGTGGTGCCCCGGGTGGTGTGGATAGTGATTATGACATCTGGGGGCCTTATTTTGCCGGTCAGTTAATACCGCAGTATGACAGCCCTGTTGTTAATGGTGTAAGGCAGGCAACGCCATGGCTGGCCCGTGGTAAGGACAACCTGAAAAACTTTTTGAAAACGGGTTATCAAACCAATAACAACATTTCATTAGGTGCTGTTGGTGATACTTATGTAACCCGTTTTTCGGTTTCGCAACAACATCAAACCAGCTATATCCCATCACAATACCTAGATATAGCCAATGCTAACTTTTACGCGGCCTTTACACCAACCTCCCGTTGGAAATTTGAAGCCAACGTTGATTTTAACAGACAATCAACTGATAACTTTCCAGATGTTCAATACGGTCCTAACAGTATTATTTATAACTTATCTGTTTGGACAGGTGCCGACTGGAGTGTTAACGCCCCCGATATCAAAGCTATATGGCAGCCTGGTAAAGAAGGTGTACAATCTGAATTTGCAGAGTATACCCGTTACCACAACCCTTACTTATTAACAGAAAAATGGACTCGCGGACATTACAAAAATGATGTTTACGGTTACCTGTCTGGTAATTACAAGATCAATGATAACCTGAATGCAACCCTGCGTTCACAAATTGATACTTATAACATTCTGCGTAGTGAGGATCTGCCGTTTTCGGCTCACCCTTATGGCCGCGAAGGTAACCAGGGCGATTATCGCGAAGATCGCCGTAACCTGTTTGATAACAATACAGAGTTAATGTTAAACTATAACTACACCATTAAAAAATTCCTGAACTTATCAGGTTTGGTAGGTTCAAACCTGCGTAGTTTTAACTATAACTCCAGCTGGACATCAACAGATTATTTGAACGTACCAGAGGTTTACGCTTTCAGTAACTCTAAAAATGCGGTACAATCAACCAGCTTCAGCTCACAGGAGCGTGTATTAAGCGGTTACTACTCTTTGGATGCTACGTTTGGTAAATATGCCACGTTATCAAGCACCGGCCGTGTTGATAAATCATCGGCTTTCCAGAATGTTACTACTTACTACTATCCAAGTTTATCGGTAGCTACCGTAGTATCAGATTATATTAAATTCCCTGAGATCATATCATTCTTAAAAGCAAGGGGATCATACTCTACCGTAAAAGCCGATGCTTCGAGCCCAACAATTGGTCCTGCTCCGTTTAACGCAATTTCGGTATACCAGGGTCAAACTACTACCAGTAACCCTAATGATAACCCGTTATTCTTAAACCCGCTGGGTTATGGCAGTGTTTATCAGTCGCCCTATAACGGTCCAAGCTATCAGCTTAATCCGTTTTACTTAACCAGCAAGCCTTACAATGGTCAGCCGGCAGCTTCTGCTTCAGACTTTTTGTACCAGAACGGTATCAGAACCTCAACCCGTGTTAACTACGAGGAAGGTTTCGACATTAAATTTTTACAGAACCGTTTAGGTTTTTCAGCTACCGCGTTCCAGTATATTGATGGTCCGCAGATATTGGCAAACAGTATTTCAACCGCTACCGGGTATACTACTTTATACCTGAATGCTTTAAAAACCAAAAAAACAGGTTATGAAGGTTCATTAGAAGGTACACCTATCAAAAACTGGGGTGGCTTTACCTGGAATGTTTTAGTTAACGTATCAACCTTTAAGGATGTTTATGAAGAGTTGCCTCCGGGTCAGGATTCATACAAACAATTCTTTAAACAAGGCGACCGTACCGACAAACTTTACGGTACTGCTTTTGCCCGCACCCCACAAGGCCAGATCATTAATGATGCTGCCGGTAAACCATTGGCATTACCTGTTCCGCAATATCTTGGTAACGAAAACGCCAAGTATGCCTGGAGTATCAGCAACAAGATCCGTTATAACAATTTCAGCCTGGGCTTCCAGTTTGATGGTTCTGTTGGTGGTGTTATTATTGATTACATGCACAACAAAACCATGCGTGGTGGTTCAAACATTGAAACTGCTACCGGCGCCCTGGGTGATGCCCGTTATAAAGACTGGCAAAACTTTGGTAAAAAAGGTTACAACGGTAGCTACGTAGGCGAAGGTGTAACTGTATCAAACGGAGCATCTGTTAACTATGATCCCGTTACCGGTAAAATATCAAATTACAGCGCGCTGCAATACTCACCAAACAAGCAAACTGCTTTAGTGCAGGATTATGTAAGTAAGTATTACAATGTTGACGAGTCAAATCTGATGAGCAAAACATTCTCCAAACTGCGCGAGGTAACCCTGGGTTATGATTTTCCTAAAATGTGGTTGGATAAATCATTCATCAAAAAGGCATCAGTATCGGTATATGGTCGTAACCTGTTATACTTCTATGCCGACAAACGCTTTAAGGATGTGGATTTAGATCAGTACAACGCTGCTACATCAACTACAGTGCTGCAGTCACCTACAGTGCGTAGTTACGGTGTTAACTTAAATGTATCATTCTAATTAAAATTAGCATAATCATGAACAAGATATTTAGAATTTTAATACTGCCGGTATTTATACTGTTGACAGTAACGGGGTGTAAAAAGAGTTTTGAAGACCTCACCAAAAATAATAACGTACCCAGCGTAGTTCCGGCATCGCTGTTATTTAACGGAATATTAAATAAAATGGCCGATTTGCCGCAAAGCAGCAATGAAATATATTGCCAGTATTACATTTACAACTATGACTATTACGGCAATAACCGTTATGATGCATTTGCCAATGGTGGCGACAACTACTATAACACGTTGAAAAACGTGCTGGCTATGGAGGCCCGCGCTACAGCAACAGGTGGTGGTGCCATTAACCCTTATGAGGCTTTGGGTAAATTTTTCAGAGCTTACTTTTTCACTAAAATGAGTTTGGAAGAAGGCGACATCCCGATGACTGCAGCTTTAAAGGGAGTAGATAACCTTACACCGGTTTATGATACGCAAAAATCGGTTATGATACAGTCGTTAGCCTGGTTAGAGAGTGCAAATGCCGATTTAACCCAGCTGGTAAAAGATCCTACAGTAGGTGGTATTGGTGCCGGCGGTACTTTAACCAATGATATTTATTTTAGCAACGACCTTGCAAAATGGCAAAAAGTAGTTAATGCGTTCAGGATTAGGTTAGTGGTTGCATTAAGCAAAAAAGCAGCTGACACTGATCTTAATATAGCAGCGCAGTTTGCCAGTATCATTGGTAACCCTACCAAATACCCGCTGATGACCAGCCTTGACGATAACCTGCAATATACCTTTGTGGCGCCAAGTAACTATTATCCGCAAAATCCGGATAATTTTGGTCAAAATGGTTCAAGACAAAACATGTCTGCAACGTATGTTGGTTTACTTACACAGTTTAAAGATCCGAGGGTATTTGTAACTGCCGAACCATCACGTTATAGCGTAGATACTTTAAAGATAAGCCCAACCAGCTTTGATGCCTTTATAGGTGCCGATCCGGGATTGGATCTTGGTTTAATGTATAACAATGCAACCTTACAGCGTTACTCATTTATTAACCGCAAGCATTATTACTCTACCTATATCGGTGAGCCAAGCATCCAGATAGGTTACCCTGAACTGATGTTTAACATTGCCGAAGGTATTAACCGCGGATGGGCTACAGGTAATGCCGAAAACTATTATGTTGCCGGTATACAGGCATCGTTCCAGTATTATGGTATCCCTACAACTGCCGGAGCAAACGTGTTCTCTGCTTACTTTTATCGCCCTGGTGCAACAAAAGGTACTGCAAGTCCGTCAAGTTATGATACTTACCCTATAAACGTAAACTGGACTACCTATTATGCGCAGCCAGCTATAAAATATACAACCGGGCAGGCCGGGCTTACCCAAATTTTACAGCAAAGGTATCTGGCACTGTTCCGTCATTCGGGCTTAGAGTCATATTTTACCTATCGCCGTACCCTGATACCAACGTTTACCACGGGTCCGGGTACAGGTAACAGTAGCCGTATAGCGCTGCGTTTTGAATACCCAACATCAGAAAGAACGGTTAATGCAACCAACTACAATAAAGCATTAAGCCAATTTGGTGGTAAGGATGATATTAACGGAGTAATGTGGATACTGCAATAAAACTATAATAGCAAACTTTAATAAAGGCCCCGTATTTCCGGGGCCTTTATTTTTTTAATTTTATCATGAAACTACCTTTTATAATAGTAACGTTTGCCCTATTGCTGCCAAAAGATAACTGGCAGCCCAACCCCGCACCGGCATCCAAACATCAGTTTATTGTGGCCGCACACCGGGGCGATCATGTGATATATCCCGAAAACACCCTCGCTGCTTATCAGGAAGCCATTAAAAATGAAGCTGATTATGTAGAGATTGATCTGCGGACTACCAAAGATGGCGAGCTGGTGAGTATGCATGACGCTAACGTTGGCCGCATGACCAACGGTAAGGGTCTGATCAAAGACCTAACCCTTGATGAGTTGGAACAGCTGCAGGTGAAAAGTAAGGACACCGCCAGTAATGAAACTTACCGCATACCTACCTTTAAACAAATACTGCAGCTGTGTAAAAGTAAGATTAATATTTACCTTGATTTTAAAGCGGCAGACCCGGCCGCGGCTTACCGCATGATTAAGCAATACGGCATGGAAAAACAGGTGCTCGTGTATATAAACAGTACCAATCAGTTTACCGGCTGGCGTAAAGCTGCCCCCAAAATGCCGCTGATGCTGAGCCTGCCCGATAGTGTTAAAAATGTAGCAGGAATGGAAAGCTTTATCAATAAGTATCATGCAGATATATTGGATGGCAATTACAGCCAGTATACTGCCGGTATGGTGAAGTTTGCGGCTGGCAAACACATTCCGGTTTGGCCTGATATTCAAAGTGCCGGCGAAGGTGCCGCTGATTGGGATAAGGCATTGGCGGTTGGTTTATCCGGCTTACAAACCGATCATCCTGCTGCGTTGGTCAGGTATTTAAAAGAGAAGGGGCTACGATAATTCATTAACGCGCCATTGCAGGTAGCTGAACAATGGTGCGTTTTTATGAGCCTTAATATCTACTTAACACGTATAACCTATTTTTATAAAAAAATTAATACATGGGCACCCGCCGAGAGTTTATAGGTACAGGTTTAACCGGTATAGCAGCCCTTTCGCTACTACCCGCTGTTAATACCTTTGCCACTGTTAATAACGATTATAACCGGTATAGCAAAGCCCGGCCCAAGTTGCGGTTTGCACTGGCTTCTGACATTCATTACGGGCAAACCGGAACTGACTACACAGCCAATACCGGTAACATGGTTCAATGGATTAATGTCGATCACGCAAAAAATCATCTGGATATGGTAATCATTAACGGCGACCTGGTACATAACCGCCCCGATCTGCTATCAGAAATAAAAACCAACTACCTGGATAAACTAAGTATGCCGTACCATACCATTCCCGGTAACCACGATTTTGCTGATGCTGATGTATGGCAAAAGAACTTTGGCTACGAGGATAAGTATACCATTGAGTTTGGCGACATTGCTTTTGTGCTGGCCAATACTGCCGATAATAAGGGGACTTATATTTGTCCGGACAATGCCTTTATTAAGGCTTCGCTTGATAAGTTGGCTAATAAAAAAATAGTTTTTGTGATATTGCATATACCGCCGCTTAACTGGGTAAAGGCAGATGTGTTTGTTGACTGCCCGGAAACCGTTAACCTGCTGCATTCATATCCAAATGTAAAGGCCGTTTTTCACGGGCACGATCATATGCTTGATGGAGTACGTTATACCGGTAAACTGCCGCACTTTTTTGATTCGCATATTGGCGGCGATTGGGGTACCGACTATAAAGGATACCGCATAGTGGAAGTTGATGATCAAAATGCCATTTATACCTACCAGGTTAATGCCAGCCAAAACCCGGTACTAAACTCCACTAAATTTTAAGAAATATTTAGTTCATCAGGTGATAGAGGCGCATCACATGCGTCTGTGCAAATCTGATCGTTCATATATTACTTAAGGGGATTTATAAAGGAGCCACATGTGATGTGGCTCTACGTTTTGTTTCTACCTTATTTTTCTGCAGGGAATTTTAAACCTATTTCGGCTCGGGCCCGGTCTATGAGGTCTATCATCTGTCTGGACATCTGGTGACTGATGATGGGGCTTTCGATTTCGCCGGCTTTTAGCAGCTCACAGAAATGGGCAATCTCATAATTAAGGCCGCCGGCTGCAAAAGGTTCATGCAGTTCAACCGACCGGCCATCAAGGTAATCAATAGTGGCACGGGCGGGGTTCCACCAGTTTTTATGGATAGTGATATGCCCCAGCGGGCCGGCTATCAAAGCATCGCCCTTGCCATGCAGGTCAAAGCCGGCATATAACTGCGAAAAGCCTCCGGCGTGTTTGGTTTGAAATATGGTGAACATATCCACTCCGGTTTGGCCAAATCTGCCCATGGCTTGTACATCTTCCAGGTTGCCAAGCCAGTCAATTGCCAAAAATGCCTCGTAAATGCCAATTTGCATCAATCCGCCGCCAGCCAGTTCATAACTGAAGTTAGGGTGATCTGCGGCAACATCCGCTACGGATGATCCTGCCCTTACGTAACCCGCCGGGCCAATTGGGTCATGACTGAGGTGTTCTTTTAAACGGGTGTATAAGGGATAAAATGCAGGTTTCATGCCTTCCATAAAAAGCAGGTTACTGCGTTTTGCTTCGGCAAGTACTATTTCAAGTTCGGGAAGGTTAATGGTAACCGGTTTTTCACACAACACATGTTTACCTGCTTTAAACGCTGCTAAACTGTAGGCCGCATGACTATCAGGGAGGGTTGCAATATAAACGGCGTCAATATCGCTTGCCAGCAGTTCGTCAACATCGGCACATGCTATACCGCCATATTGCTCAACAAAGGCATTAACGGTGGAGGGCGTTCGTGACCAGGCGGATACCAACCTGGTATCGGGCAAGCTGCCAAGTCCCTGCATAAACCGATGGGCAATGCGCCCGCAACCTATAATTCCCCATTTTGTCATATGAGATATTTAAAAGTCATGCCGAACTTGTTTCGGCATCCCGCATGCAAAGTTTTTACTTCATAAAGTGTATATCTTGCCTATGGGATGCCGAAACAAGTTCGGCATGACGGTTTACGCTATTACTGGTATTGGATGTAAATAGGGTAAGGTTTGTATCTTGATAAAACTTCCTCAGGGGTTAACATGTGGTGAGGAGCTTTTTTGATATCGTTTTTGTAAAACAATTTAAAGCCTGTAAACTGAACCGGCTCCTGGTTGATGAAGTAACGGTAAGTACCGGTTTTCAGGTCAGGTTCGCCCCAGCCATCCATATCCATTACCAACTGTACCTCTCTGCGCAGTTTGATGTTTTTATAATTGGTCAACATTTTTTTGGTAAAGCGGTGTACCACTAAAATTTTTGGAGGCAGGTTGTACTTTTTAACCAGGTTAGCCAGATAGCCCGAAACGTAGTTAACGTCGGCAGCATCATAAGTGCCAATCTTTCTACCTGGTTTGGTGCCATCTTTCATAGAAAACTCAGGATCCATACCAAAGTGTACCTGTGGCATAGCCAGGTATTTTTCAAGCAATGGTAACTCGGCCTGTATGTTACTTAAAGCTACCTGTACATCTAAAAATACAATAGCATGTGCTTTTTTCGCCAGTACCAAAACGCTGTCGATTTGTTTAAATGGCATGCGGTAACGGTATTTACCATCTTTACCGCCATCGCCTTGTGCAACTACGGCAATATAATGCAGGGCTGGTTGTACCGGTGTTTTAGGATCGGCCTTTTCCCAATGTTTTACTTCGCCTTTTAATTTGGCCAGCATTTCTTTTGGAGGTAATTCGCCCAAAATACCCATCTTTTTAGAGTACAGGTTACCATAAAAAGCTACCACCCTCTTAAATGGCAGTATGGCACCATTTAACGGATACGGGGTATTTTTAACAGGCCATCTGCCGGTAGTATCACCATGAGCATTGAATTTTAGCAATGCATCATATTCTTTTTTATCTAAAGGCGGGTAGCTTGATTTTTTAACGCTAAGGGTATCTTCTGCAGCTTCAGCGGCCGAGTCGGTAGCTATTGCTGTTTTCTTACTATCCGTTTTTTTTGTTGTACTGCTTTGGGTGCAGTTGGAGAACAATAATAATGATGATAGGAGTAAGGTTCCAGAAAGTAAGAAGTTTTTAAATTTCATATTTGTTTTTGATCCGTAAAAATGAGCAGGTAGTATAGATGTATTTAACTATCAGTTACTTTTTAAAAGTTTTTAGGAACTGTAATTGGCGGTAAAGATAATTATTGAAAACTAATTAGTTTTAACTTTATGAAACTTTCCAAAAACGCCAAGCGGCAGCTTTGGTCCTGCTGTAGCCTGCAGGTAAAGCTCGCCAATTTCCAGATTTTCGACCTTTGGATAAGCGCTCTTGATCAGGTTTTCGATAATTACGGATGAAAATCCGAGCGAATAAGTATTAAGTATCAGGAAATGTTCTTCAGGGTCAAGCAGCTGAATTACATCGGCCATCATTTCATTAATATTATCTTCCAGTTTCCATTTTTCGCCATTGGGGCCATTGCCGTAAGCCGGCGGATCAAGTATAATACCGTTATATTTTTTACCGCGTTTGAGTTCGCGTTTTACAAACTTCAGTGCATCCTCAACCACCCACCTGATGTTGCTCAGTCCAGAAATTTCCTGGTTTTCATTAGCCCAGGTTACCACCTGTTTTATGGAATCAACATGGGTAGTATCGGCACCTGCTGCCTGTGCAATTAATGATGCCCCGCCGGTGTAGGCAAACAGGTTAAGTACCTTTGGCGATGGGCTTTTAAATTTTTTGATGTTCTGAGTAATATAATCCCAGTTAACAGCCTGTTCCGGGAAAATACCGAGGTGTTTAAAGGAGGTTAGTCCCAGTCTGAATTTGATGGCAGCATCTTTGTTTTTATACTCAATATGCCAGCGATCGGGTATTTTCTGGTCTTTCTTTATCCAGTCGCCCGCAGTTGCAGAGCGGCCTTTAAATTTAATGTGGTGTAAACGCTGCCAGTCGGCAGGCGATAAGCTTTTGCTCCAAACTGCCTGTGGTTCGGGTCTTATCAGTACAATATTTCCAAAGCGCTCCAGCTTTTCAAAGTCGCCGCAATCAATCAGCTCATAATCTTTCCAGTGCGTTGGGGTTAATAGTTGGATCATCTTTTTTGGGGAAGTATCAAGTAATTAGTATCAAGACTACCTGCGCCTTTGATACGGCTGCAAATTTAATATTCTTTTTTGGTATCAGGTAGTCAGTATCAAGTATCGCTACTTAATGCGCTGCAACAGAATACTAATGAAGAACTGTATAGCCCAACAAAAAGCCTTAATATCAGATACTAAATTAAAGTTTTGACTTTGCAGCCTGCATAAATTTACTGGCAAATACAAAATCGTTAAGCTCTTTGTTATCCGTATGGGCAATTTCTTTGTTGCTGCCTTCCCACCATTTTTGGCCCTGGTGTAAAAATATAATGTTATCACCGATACCCATTACCGAGTTCATATCGTGAGTTACCACTACGGTAGTTATCTCATACTCTTTGGTAAGCTCATCAATCAGCTCATCAATCAGGATGGATGTTTTGGGATCAAGGCCGGAGTTTGGCTCATCCACAAAAAGATATTTTGGCTGCATGGATATGGCACGTGCTATACCAACACGCTTTTTCATCCCGCCTGATAGTTCGGCCGGGAATAGTTTGTTTTTGCCTGCCAGGTTTACCCGTTCAAGGCAAAAGTTGGCCCGGTCAAGCTTTTCGGCTTTGGTTTGCTTGGTAAACAGGTTAAGCGGAAACATAATGTTCTCTTCCACGGTCATGGAATCAAACAGCGCCGAGTTTTGAAAAAGCATACCTATTTGCGTACGGATAGGAACCCGTTGCTCAAAATCCATATCGGTAAAGTTTTCTTCCTCAAAAAAAACATCTCCTTTGGTAGGCTCATGCAAACCCACTATGCATTTTAGTAAAGTTGTTTTACCCGAGCCTGAACCGCCAATAATAAGGTTGTTTTTACCTGTTTGAAAAGTAGCGCTTATGCCTTTAAGTACATCGTTATCGCCAAATGTTTTGTAAATGTCTTTAATCTCAATCATAGCATAATACGTGTAATAACCAGGTCAGCAAATAAAATCATAACACAGCTATATACAACACCCTTTGTAGCCGACTGACCAACCTCCAATGCACCGCCAGAAGTATAAAAACCCTGGTAAGCACAGATAGAAGCAATGATAAAACCAAAAACAACAGCCTTAACCAGCGCAACCCTAACGGTTAATCCATCAAAGCCGTCATGCACCCCAACCAGGTAATCAGCAGGAGTTACGTCGCCAGAAGCCAGGCAGGCAATATAACCGCCGGTGATGCCTAGCGCTATGGATACAATAACAAGCAGCGGTACCATGGCCATGCCTGCAATAATTTTAGGAGCTATAAGATACCCGGGGGCATTTACCCCCATAATTTCAAGGGCATCAATTTGCTCGGTAACACGCATGGTGCCTATTTGCGATGCAATGCTTGAACCAACCCGGCCTGCCAGCACCAATGCGGATATGGTAGGGCTAAACTCCAGTATTGTGGAATCACGGGCAATGCTGCCTGCAATACTGCGCGGCACCAGCGGACTTGATAACTGGAATGCTACCTGTATAGTAGTTGCTGCCCCAATAAATACCGATATGATACTGATAATGCCCAAAGAGCCTATACCAACTGAAACCATTTCGCGCATTACCTCTGCCCAGTAAACTTTAAACTTTTCAGGCCTCCTGAAACTTAAACGCAGTAAAAGTATATACTTCCCTAAACTATGAAACATTGTTACGTATTAAAAAGTGGCTAAAATTACATTTTTATATTAAGCTTTATTATTGCCGATATTGATTTAACTTAAATATGCAATTTAATAAGCTATTAACTACTGCTTACGTAAATTAGCGCATTAAAGCTTCAATATAAGTCAAAAAAAATCAGCTTATCATTACTGAGGCTGCTCTTTTTAAAATAAACAGTTATAAAACACATACATATCATCATGATGAAGAACGCTCTTATTACAGGCTCAACAAAAGGAATGGGCCGTGCTATTTCTATTTCTTTTGCTAATGAAGGATTAAACGTGGCAATTTGTTCGCGAAATGAGCAAGAATTATTAAAATTTAAAGATGAGCTGCATATCATCAACCCTAATATTAAGGTTTTTGCACAGGTAGCCGATGGTAGTAATAAATTGCAACTGCTGAAATTTGCTGCCGATGCACAGCAGGAATTGGGTTTTATTGATGTGGTGGTGAACAATCTGGGTATGTTTAGCCCAAGCAGTATATTGGATGATGCTGACGACGCGCTGCAGCATCAGATAAACACCAACCTGATGCCCACCTATGAGCTGTACCGTTATTTTGGCAAAACCATGATAGCTGCACGCAAAGGGTATTTTTTTAATATATGTTCTGTTGCGGCTTTAAACCCCATTCCGCAGGCGGGCACGTATAGTGTAACAAAGTATGCGCTGTTAGGTCTAACAAAGGTAATGCGGCTTGAGATGCAGGATCATGGTGTAAAGGTAACGGCTATAATTCCCGGATCAACGTTAACGGATTCGTGGAAGGATGCAGTTGTTGATAAAGACACCATGGTATTACCAGAAGATATAGCATCGGCAATCATCAATGTATATAAAATGAGCGCGGGTGCCAATGTTGACGAAATGATCATTAAACCTGCACCTGGCCAGTTATAACAATCATTTCAAAACGTATTACATAACTGAATTATGGAAAAGAAACTTTATCGCGATGAGCACCGAAAGGTTATAGGTGGTGTTTGCGCGGGTCTGGCCGATTATTTCGGCGTGGATATAGCCATTATACGAGCCCTGTTTTTAATTACCCTGTTGCTAAAGGGCGGCGGCTTGCTGATTTATCTGGTTTTATGGGCGGTGTTGCCTAAAAAAGATTATAACTTTTACAATCCGGGTGTTGATTACCGCGTACCTCCGCAGGATCCCTTTAACCCATTTGGCAATGTACCCCCTCAACCCGGTAGTCCGTTTGCTAATGGCCCTAAAAGGCAGGGCGCCTCAACTGTAGGGATTGTTTTTGGGGTGATACTGATTTTTATAGGTGCATCTTTTTTGCTTAACGAGCTGCATGTATTCAGCAGTTTGTACTTTGGTAAGTTGTGGCCGCTTATTTTGGTAGCTACAGGTTTTGCGCTAATGGCATCTGGCAACAAAAGCAAACCCTGGGAAAAAGACAATTGGACTAACACCGATAACAAGGAAGAGGTTAAGGACGACACCCTGAATAAAGAGGCCAACTTTACTAAAGAGGATGACGATCATAAAAACCCGCCGCCAACCGTATAGAGTAAAAACGATCATGGAACTATGGTGGACTGAACTTAAAACGCAGTTCATGATAAAATTATAACCATAAAAAATATTGAGATGAAAAACGATAAATTAGTTCCGGGTGCTATCCTGGTATGCATAGGGGCCATATTCCTGCTCAACAACTTTGGATATATTGATTTCCATTGGATGAACCTGCTGCACCTTTGGCCTATATTTTTAATTATGGGTGGTGTAAACCTGGTGTTTGCCGGTAACAGATCGGCCTGGGCCACCGTTTTAAAATTAGGTGTAGTTGTTTTGGGTTTTGGATTGCTGATGTTTGGGCATTTTGGCGACCGCTTTAATTTTTGGCCAGGTGCTTATAACTTTCATTATAACGATGATAATAACAACGATAATGACAGTGATGACGACAGCGACAGCACCGCTACCAATCAAGGGGTAGTTAAAATAGAAGGAAGCAGCATTTTTAATAAAGAGTATACGCCCGATGCCAAGCTGGCCCGGTTAGATATCAGCGGCGGCGGTACCACTTATAATTTGAGTGATACTACCAGCCAGCTTTTTAAAGCTGAAACCAAGGAGTTTTATGGTAAGTATGAATTTAACAGCAGCAAGGAAGACTCCGTATACGTGTTGAGCCTTAAAATGAAGAACAACAAAGGCTGGCATTTTGATGCTAATGACAATAAATCAAACCTGGCCAATATCAAACTAAACTCCAATCCGGTTTGGGATATTAATGTAGAAACAGGAGCAACAAAACTTGATTTTGATTTAACAAAATTCAAAATAAAAAGCTTAACTTTAAAAGGTGGCGCAGCATCATTTAATGTAAAACTGGGCAATCCGGTGGTAAATACCAACGTAGAGGTTTCAACAGGTGTATCAGAGGTTAATATTAGTGTACCCAAAGAGGCCGCCTGCAGTATCCACACAAGCTCGGGTTTATCATCAAATGAGTTTGGAGGGTTTGATAAAAAGGATAACAGCCGTTATGAAACCCCGGGCTTTGACGCAGCTAAAAACAAAATATACATCAACATGACGGGTGGTGTATCTGATTTTAAAGTAAACAGGTATTAAATTACCCCAACCGATACCGGGACAGTATATCTAATAATAATTTTACAAGCCGCTTCATGATCATCATGGGGCGGTTTTTTTGTTGAAAAAGGGGAGGGGTAACGCAATAATAATGATGAATCAAAGCTAAAATAGCGGCTGATGATGGCCCGTCAAACTCACTTTTTTGTCATTAATTGATAATAGATGCCTAAAAGTGTTAAAATCAAAACCATTATTACTAAAAATAGGTTTATTTTACAGCTAAAATATTCTACTATGAAACCTAAATATCTTGTATTAATTATCGCGCTTTTTACCGGAGGGACGGCTGCCGCTCAAAATGTGTTAAAAGGCACTGTTTATGAGTCTGGCAAAAGTAACCGCATGCCCAATGTTTTTATACGGGATAATAACAACACCAAACAAATAACCATTACCGACGATAAGGGTAATTTCTCTATCCATACCGAACCAGGGCATACCCTCATCTTTGATTCGCCGGGTTATGTATCTGATACTTTATATATAGCAGATTTTGCTAACAAGAGAGTGGAGATGGTGACCAAAATGATCACCTTAAACCAGGTTAACATTACGTCAACCAAGCAGGCATTTGATGCGCATAAGGAGTATCCTGAGGTTTATACCCGGAGTAAGGTTTATCCGTTATCGCCAACTTCATGGTTCAGCAAGGATGCCCGTGATGCCCGCAGATTAAAGAAATACTTTAAACGCGAGGAAGAAGAAAGGCATATTGATGATGCATTTAATGTTACCTATGTAGAAAGTATTGTGCCCCTGCGCGGCCAGGAACTTGAAAACTTTATGACGCTTTACAGGCCAACTTATGCTTTCCTGAAAAACAACAATGCCGAATCAATGACGGTATATATCAACGATTCCTACAAAAAGTTTATGTCACTGCCGGCAGATAAGCGCTCATTACCTAAACTTACCAGCGAGAGTAAGAGCCTACAGTAACAATCCGCATACAATATAACAATGCGCCAGGTTAATCAACCTGTACGCTTTGATCGCCAGATATGATCTTTTGATAAAGTAATTGTATCTGGCTTTTTAATATGCGGTCTTCTGATAATTCAGGAAGATTGTCGATGTCAAAATATTGCACATCAAGTACGTCAAAACCTTTATTGATCACTGAGGATACCGCCCTGCAATAGAAAACCATTTTGTAAACATAGAATGGCTGCGGAGGATGGGGGTGCATTTTTTTATCAAACACGGCAAGCAACCTGTCAGGTACAACGTCAAGACCGGTTTCTTCCTGAAACTCCTTAACAATCACTTCTTTCGGGCTGTAGCCAATATCGCCCCAGCCGCCGGGTAATGACCATTTGCCATCGGCGCTTTCGCGTGCCAGTAATATCTTATTATCGGGCGATAGTAAAATACCCCTCACATCCATTTTAGCGGTAGGATAATCCTTAGCCTGCGGAAAGTTGAGTTTGATAGTTTCTTCGCCCAAGCCGGTAACGGTGTCCAGCATTTGATTGCCAATGTGCTGTAATTCGGTATAGCGTTCAATATCGTATTCGTTTTTGGCATATAACAGGCCAATATCGGCAACAGATCTTAACTGGGTAATGAGGGTTAAAAGGTGATTGTTATTCATTTGGGGGCGTACTATATTGTTTGCTATTATTTATTATGCTGAGTAGCAGCGAAAAATCAGTTATACTATTTGCATAGTTTGAGAATAGATCCTTCGTGCCTCATTCATTGACATGTCTGTTTTGGTGCGGTGATAAAGCTATAAACCCCATCGGGGTACCCTGTTTATAGTATGATAAGGTCCGGGCATTAGCTCCATAGGAGCTTCCTGTTCTGATCGCTTATCAGGAAGCTCCTATGGAGCTAAGCGTTCATTCTTGACTACTATAAACACGATGCTCCTGCCGGAGCATTATGGGGGATGTATTATTCCTACTTCAGTGTTTCCGAAGCTTTATCACTCCGCACGTTAAAATAAAAAAATAAGATGAATTATCACATCCTGATTCCGGGGATGAAAACTATCCCCTGCCCAGCAGCTCGTCCAGCTTGTTGCGTTCGGTTTGTAGTTCGCGTGCCAGTTTCTTTTCCTTTTCGTTGGCTTTTGATTTGTAGGTTTTGTACTCCTCGTCAAGCTCTTCGTATAATTTTATACGGTACCTGGCTTCGCGGGTATGTGCACCCGAACGGGCAATCACAATGGCTGCAATAACACCAAATGCAATAACCAGTCCCCACATTAATAAATTGTAGGAAGCTTTGCTAAACGGAATGCCCAATAGCTTTATTTCGTCGCGTTTGGCGTTTGATTCTGAAAGGGTCTGGTCTTTAGTGGTAACGTCCGTTTTAAGGCTGCTAATGTCCTTAGTTTGTACAGCAAGTTTGGCCTCGGCTTCTACCAGTTTGCGGCGCCCAACATTCAGGGTGTCCCGCATGTTTTTCCACAGGGCCGATGCCAGGGGCTCCTGGTAGTGGTATAATTTGCTTAACAGGTATTTGTACTGGCCGTTAAGTGATTTATCTTTAACCAATGCCGAATCTGCCGCTGTAGGTTTTGGCATGGCATACTTATTATACGCTGATGGGTAGGCAGATGCAGGTTTTGCAGCATTAGGTTTTACAAGGGCAGCTCTGGGGGCCGCTGCCTTTTTTGTGGTATCCTGGGCAAGGCCCCTGGTAACATTGCCCGAAAAAAATATTAAAACGCAGATACTGAATAAAAAATGCTTGTTCATCAAATGTAAAATTAGGTATCCAATGTTAACAAAACAGGATTTAATTAGTTTTTATTATAATATCCTGTGGTTTTGGGGGCTAATGTAAGGTTTCGTACGTAATTTTGCTACTCATGGTTATATTAGCAGCATGAATATAGGGATTATTGGCCTGGGCGATATGGGGCGTTTATACGCTAAAGCCTTTGCAAAAGCGGGATACACAGTTAGCGGATGCGATTTGCCGGCTAACCGTACCAAGCTGGAAGAAGAGCTGGCTCCGTATAAAATAAACATAATGGATAATGGGAGCGACATTGCACGCACCAATGATCTGATCATTTATTCGGTTGAGGCCGATAAAATGGAGCAGGTGGTAGGCGAGTGCGGCCCCTTAACCAAATATGGTGCTATTGTAGCCGGACAAACCTCTGTAAAACATCCCGAGATCACTACTTTTGAAAAACACCTGCCTGCCGATGCGCAGATCATTACTTTTCACGGTATGCATGGCCCGGGTTTTGAACCCAAAGATCAAACACTTATTCTGATACCTCATCGCTGTACTGCTGACGCTTACCAGCGCATGTATGACCTTTTTACAGCCATAGGCAGCAATATTGTAGAGATTGCCGATTATCATGAGCATGATAAAATTGTGGCCGATACCCAGGCGGTAACCCATGTAGGTTTTGAAAGTATGGGCACCGCATGGAAATCTGCCGGCTTTTTCCCCTGGGAAAATGCATCCTACTTAGGCGGAATTGATAATGTGAAAATATTGACCACCCTGCGCATATTTAGCTATAAAGCCCACGTATATGCCGGGCTGGCCATATTAAACCCCTATGCCAAACAACAGGTTAAACGCTATGCCGAATCAGAATCGGAATTATTTAAGCTGATGATCAAGGAGGAAGCTAAACTTTTCAGGGAACGTTTGTACCGTGCCCGCGACTTTGTTTTTCATGAAAGCCGCAAACCCATTATGCTTAATGATGTGGTGATGAAAGAGTTTTCCCTTTCGCAAAAGCCCGAACAGCAAAAACCTAACTCGCACCTCAGCATATTAAGCATGGTTGATGCCTGGTATCACCTGGGGGTAAATCCTTATGATAACCTTATTTGCCAAACACCGCCTTTCCGCCTGCGTTTGGGTATTGCAGAATACCTGTTCAAGAACGAGGAGTTGCTGGAAGAGTCAATAGAAACGGCATTATATGACAAAACTATCCGTGGCGATGATTTGGAATTTCATTCGGCAGTTAGGGAATGGTCGTCCATTATAGGATATGGTGATATGGAAGGTTACAAAAAGCACTTTAACGATGTACAGGCCTTTTTTAACGGACGATTAGAAGAAGGCAAAAAACAAAGCGCCGAGCTTATCAGAAGGCTCATGATGGAATAAGCGGAATTGGGTGCAATTAGTGCCTGGGAGTGGTTTCTCCATTTTGAATTGCCGTTAATTCGGATATTGCTCCCGCGAGATTAGCGCAGCGTATCTCGTGGGTTACAAGGTTAAAGCCTCCGGCTTTATAATTCAGCTGATCAGCTGAATTATAAAGCTTATGTTTCACACGGGCTGCAAGTCTGCGCGAGCGGATAGTCGAATACTTTTGT
Source organism: Mucilaginibacter saanensis (assembly GCF_014200575.1). GTDB lineage: Bacteria > Bacteroidota > Bacteroidia > Sphingobacteriales > Sphingobacteriaceae > Mucilaginibacter. Next base: position 69,828 of record NZ_JACHBZ010000001.1, read on the forward strand.
ATTGAGAATCAGTATTTTAATTTTTTTTGCTTTTGGATGTATTGCAACATCCAATAATGATATGGTATTATATTACTTTTATACTATATAAAACCTTATCATGAGCAAGTTTGCCGTTAAGTTTAGGCTAATATTTCTACCTTTTGTATATATTACGGTGTGCGCCATTTGTATTTATACTTTTTTAAACTGGCTTTTGATAATTAAGCTTAAAGCCTTTGCAATTGATCAAGACATCATCAATTTTTTTATACCAGCAATTTTTATAGTTATCCCGCTTGTAATATGGCTACGCCCTCGTTTAAAACTGCTTAAGTTTAAAAACACCGGCCGGCACGACCCTTTATCCGGCTATATTATGCTTGCCTTTATAACCATACTGGCGCCCATGGCTATTGCCCAAATGTACATGGTAACCGCTACTGGTAAACTAACGCGGCTTGATAATATTAATCAGATCAACAACTTTCCTGCAACTAAATATTACACAGCCAGGCATTTTTATGTTAGTAAAGGTTTTTCGCATTTCAGGTTTACTTTTGTGGTCAGTGGTAAGTCGAAGAGTGATTTTGACATGTATATTTATGCGGCTGTACCGGTTTTTGATCATCTTTTTCCGGATACGAACCAAATAGCTGCTATACGTACCGGTGCAAATGCCAACGTATTAATTTTTATAGATAACAAACTAAGCAATATGCAACGGCTAAAAAAATTAACAGCCGATTCTATCAGAATGATGCGTTATTTAAATCCATCGTTTGTAATGCCAAAATATGGCGACGCTGGCAAATATGGTGCTATAGCAGTTGTGACGAAACAGTATAAGATGAAGTTTAACCAACCGGAGATGAAAATATCGCCGGCTGCCTGGTTGGCTGTAAAATACATTAAGACAATTAGTAACAGCCTGTCATTGCCTGAAAAAGAGAATCTTTACAAGGTATTTACCGCTGAGTGTGATGCTGATTTCAAACATTTGCAGTTGAATAAATTTATTTATCTGAATCGCTTGTCCTATAATAACAGGGACTTGAAAAACTATGTCACTGCAATAAAGTTAAAAGGTGACGTTATCGGTAATGAGCCTATTATTCTTTTGCCAGTGTTTGAACCATTTGCCAACAGAAATGGTAATAAGCTGCTATGGATATTTGGTTCGTTTGTTATTGGAGCGGGTGTTTTTTTGATCACGCTGCAATTTACACCTTTGAGAGATATCGATTTTGATAATTTGAATCATGCGGCTATAATTGCCAGAGAGCGCTAATGGTAAAATAAACCGTCTGTAATTTTGATGGGCGCGTGTATAGGTATTTATAATGATCTCATCCGCAAAACATATACCTCTTTTTTTTGAGGCATCCTGAATTTCTCATTGTTGTCGCCGTTGTAATAAGGTTCAGCTATCTCTACATCGGCAGACATGAATGACTTGCCTAACACCAGTTCGGCCTCGTCAATGGAATAAAGCTGGTTATTGATCTCAAAAATAAATCCATAGTCGGAGTTTCTGAGCTGTTTCATGGTCACCTTGCCTTTTTCGATAGAAAAATTGATGGGAACCGAGTACTGTACACGCACCGGTCTGCTATTCTGTATGCCGGGTGTCCAGGGTTTGCTGGCCTCCAGAACTCCTGCCGCTTCGGCCTCGCAGCCTGCACCTATACAGTTAAGCGGGGTAACCTGGGTTACTTTGCCATCCCGTTCCACCACAAATGAAACAACAACCCTACCGCTGATGCCTATTAAGCGGGCAACTTCCGGGTATTTAAGATTTTTACTGATGTATTTTGCAAAAGCCTCCATGCCTCCCGGATATTCCGGAACTTTCTCAATGCTTGTAAAAGTAGGGCCGGCGGTTCTTTTCCTGACGGTATCGGCATTTAATATATGTGCATAAGATATTCGCGAAACAAACAGAGCAATTAACAGGAAGTAATAAGGTTTCATGGCGTAAAAGTAATGCTTTTAAGCAGGGGCATTATTAAATGAAAATAAAATTAATATAACGTTACTTGCCCAATTATAGCGGTTGCTTTACCAACGACACGAACCTTGTTATTGAGCACTGAACAGCGTCCAGGGGTAAGCTTTCATATCTCTGAGGTATTTGGCCTGGTAATTATATTCGGGGTGCTGCTTAAAGAAAGGTGCAGCCAGGAAATCTGTACCGCCGGGATGCCCCATGTGTGCCCATAGCTGCATTTTACCGGCCAGGGCAGCGCTGGTAACCTTGCCCTGCACAGCCCCCATCGGAAAGTAGGGCCCTTCGCTCCACTCAGGGCAGCCTTTGGCATCCTGGTCAATGTGACCATCGATAATGCAGCGGTTAAAGGCATTTTTACCTTGCAGGGCATCAAAGGTATCGCCCTCAATGGTTTTGCCATTCTCTGCATCAAGCTTTCCCTTATAATCCAGGCATACCAGTTTCTCCATGCGCAGCTTGCGGGCGTTGGGCGATGTAGTTTTATCATTGACATCAAAAGTGGTTTCTTCTTTAATCAGTTTAGGATCACTCGGAAAGTTGGAGCCAATCATGGCTGTATCCTTTGACCGCCAAATTTTCACCACTTTTAACCCGAGTTCAAGTTTGGCCACTTCGTTGGTTTTGGTGTCACCTATTAGCCAGTCGTTGGCATAACCGCCGTTATTATCCGTACTCATGATCCTGATTACATCATCAATGCTGTTACTGTATTGCGAAGCCCTGCGGGCGCGTACAAACTCCGGGGTGCGGGTAGTATCAAAACCATTAAAGCCGGTGATAGTTGTTTCGGTGATTAATATACCGTTGTTGGTTACTACAAAATCGTCACCGCTGTGTATATAACCCGGGGCACAATCCATTAATATATGGTTGCCTTTTTGAGGGGTAATATCGGCTATTACATTCCAGCGTTCGCCTATGATATAATCTGTCCAGTTATTATGGCCAATTACTATCTTACCATCTTTGGTATAACGGCCGGTAGCTATAAACGCGCTGCAATTGCCCGGGGCCTTATTATTACCGCTGCCAGGGTTAATCTTGTTCATCAGCCCAGGTACATAATATTGCGCCAGTTCAATGTTGGCGTTAAGGGCGGTAATATCCAGGGTGTCATATTTGAGGCCACGGGCCTGCAGGCCCTCGGTTATGCCCCGTATTTCGTCTTGGTATTCTTTATCAATCTTTTTCCATAAAAATCTTGCCGATGCATTACGGTAAAAAGCCCAGTCCTTTTTACTGCTGTAGGGGAGGTAATAGGCCATTACTTTGAGCAGGGTATCTATCTCTTTATATAACAGGTAACCATGCTGGTAGCCAATATCGGCCGGCGAACCGGCAACATGCAGGTATATCCAGCCATTTTTATCTTCGCGACTGGCCTTGCCCATGCGGTTATGCGGTTGCTTTTGATGCTGGCAGCTAATTAATAAGATACAGATAAACGCTGTTGCGAGGATTTTGGCAAGGGTTTTCATGATCAGTGTAGTTTTGGAAAGCTGAATTTAATAAAATATTGTTGAAATTCAGTTAGTTATAGAGGTTTGGTGCCGGGTTTGTATTTTTGCTGTGCTCTAATACCTGGTGGGGTGGTTTACGCAGGGTGCCGCGGTTGTTATGAATTAAATAATCCATATCACTTTTTAAAACAACAACGGAGAAATTTGGATGATGCAGGTATTTTACGCCGCGGTTTTTATCAGCACAATGTAAAGTCAAAAATCAAATTTGGGGAGGTTTTAATAAAAAGGCTTAACCGCCAGTCAAATACCGGTAAAGGAGCTGTTGAAAACCTTTGTGGAAAATTATAAAAAAATAATTCACTAACTATTTGAGAGTTAATACAAAATTCCTATCTTTGCCGTCCCTTAAGGGGGAAATAATATGCCTTGAACGAAGCCCTACTGCTTCGATGGGCACAAACAAATTAAGAAAATGTCAGGAATTATTGGTAAAAAAGTAGGAATGACCAGCATTTTCGATGAAACAGGGAAGAACATTCCTTGTACAGTAATCGAAGCTGGCCCTTGCGTGGTAACACAAGTTAGGTCTGTTGATACAGACGGATATGCTGCTGTACAGTTGGCATATGGTGACAAAAAGGAAAAAAACACTTCTGGACCGTTAAAAGGTCACTTCCAAAAAGCCGGTACTGCTCCAAAGCGCAAACTGGTTGAATTCAAAACTTTCGAGGACGAGAAAAACTTAGGTGACACAGTTACCGTAGAGATTTTTGCAGCCGGAGATTTTGTGGATGTGGTTGGTACCTCAAAAGGTAAAGGTTTTCAGGGTGTGGTAAAACGTCATGGTTTTGCGGGTGTGGGTATGCAAACTCACGGTCAGCACAATCGTTTACGTGCGCCGGGTTCCTTAGGTGCGTCATCATGGCCATCGCGTGTATTTAAAGGTATGCGTATGGCGGGTCAAACCGGAAACAGTCGCGTTAAAGTTCAGAACTTACAAGTTGTGAAAGTTTACGCGGAGCAGAATCTGTTGGTTGTTAAAGGTTCCATCCCCGGAGCTAAGGGTTCATTCGTAATAGTGGATAAATAAGATGGAAGTTAACGTATTAAATGTATCAGGTAAAGAAACAGGTGCCAAGGTGCAACTTCCTGAGTCGGTATTCGGTATTGAACCAAACGATCACGCGATCTATCTTGATGTTAAGCAGTATTTAGCTAACCAGCGTCAAGGTACACACAAAGCAAAACAGCGTAACGAAATTGCAGGTTCAACCCGCAAATTATATAAACAAAAAGGTACAGGTGGTGCCCGTGCAGGTAGCGTAAAATCTCCATTATTTAATGGTGGTGGTCGCGTTTTCGGTCCGCAGCCCCGCGATTACAGTTTCAAATTAAACAAGAAACTTAAATCACTGGCCCGTAAATCAGCTTTATCATACAAAGCAAAGGATAACAACATTTTAGTATTGGAAGATTTTAATTTTGATAGCATCAAAACTAAAAACTACATTAAAATGGAAGCTGACCTGAATGTTACTAATGACAAAACATTATTAGTAGTAGCAGGCGCTGAAAATAACAATGTGTATTTATCAAGCAGAAACCTGAAGAAAACTAAGGTTATCTCAGTTGAGCAGTTAAACACTTATGATGTGTTAAATGCTGGCAAACTGTTATTAACTACAGGCGCTGTTAAAACTTTGGAGGAAGCATTAGCTAAGTAATTATGGAAATTTTAAAGAAACCCCTACTTACTGAAAAAGTAACTCAATTAACCGAGAAACTTAACCGTTATGCTTTCAAAGTTGATCACAGAGCAAACAAAATTCAGATTAAAGGTGCCATTGAGGCAATGTATGGTGTTAACGTTAAGGCGGTAAACACTATGAAATACGTCGGCAAACTAAAAACTCGCAATACTAAGGCAGGCGCCGTTTCTGGCCGCGCTGCTACGTATAAAAAAGCGATCATTACGTTGAATGACGGGCAAACAATTGATTTTTACAGCAATATATAATTAAGACATGGCAGTAAAGAGATTTAAACCGGTTACCCCGGGTACCCGATTCAGAGTTGATGTATCTAACTCTGATATTACAACAAACGTTCCTGAAAAGTCGTTGGTTGTATCAGCCAACACAAGATCAGGCGGACGTAACCATAGCGGTAAAATGACCATGCGCTACTTAGGTGGTGGTCACAAGCAGGCATACAGATTGATCGATTTTAAACGTAATAAGTTTGATATCCCGGCAAAAGTTGCAACTATTGAGTACGATCCTAACCGGTCTGCACGTATAGCATTGTTACACTTTGTTGACGGTGAAAAACGATATATGATAGCTCCGGAAGGCTTAACAGTTGGAACGGTAGTTGTATCTGGCGAGAATGCTGCTCCAGAGGTAGGTAATACCATACCTTTGAAGAACATCCCACTGGGTTCTATCATTCACAACATAGAGTTAAACCCTGGCCAGGGCGGTATCATTGCACGTAGTGCAGGTACTTACGCTCAGCTATCAGCACGTGATGGTAAATATGCCATCATCAAATTGCCTTCAGGCGAAACACGTATGATACTGTCAACTTGTTTGGCAACTATCGGTACCGTTTCAAATGGCGAAAGAGCAAATGCAGTGTTGGGTAAAGCTGGCCGTAACCGCTGGTTGGGCCGCAGACCAAGAGTTCGTGGTGTTGCCATGAACCCGGTAGATCACCCTATGGGTGGTGGTGAGGGTAGAGCCTCAGGTGGTCATCCACGTTCACGTAAAGGTTTGTTAGCTAAAGGCTACAAAACACGTGACAAGAAAAAAGGGTCGGATCGTTATATCATTGAAAGAAGGAAAAAATAATGGCACGTTCAATTAAAAAAGGACCTTATATTGATCATAACCTGGAAAGAAAAGTTCTGACCTTGAATGATTCAAACAAAAAATCAGTTGTAAAAACATGGTCACGTCGTTCCATGATCTCTCCTGATTTCGTTGGTCACACATTCGCAGTACACAACGGTAATAAATTTATACCGGTATACGTAACAGAAAACATGGTTGGTCACAAGTTGGGAGAATTTGCTCCAACCCGTACATTCCGCGGTCACGCAGAAAAGAAAAAATAAGGCATGGAAGCAACAACTAAAATCAAAAAGTCTGTATTAATCAGACAACGCAAAGAGCAAGAGAAAGCTCTGCAAGGCGGTCCATCTGTTGCCAAACTACAGAACTGTCCAACATCACCACGCAAAATGCGTTTGGTGGTTGACCTGATCCGTGGTGAAAACGTTGAGAAAGCGTTGTACATTTTAAAATATACTAACAAAGAAGCTGCCATTCGTGTAGAGAAACTTTTGTTATCAGCTATTAAAAACTGGGAAGCAAAAAACGAAGGCAAACGCGTTGAAGATAGCGCCTTATTTGTTAAAGAAGTTTCAGTAGGTGGTGGCCGTCAGCTAAAAAGATTGCGCCCTGCTCCGCAAGGAAGAGGATACCGCATACGCAAACGCTCAAACCATGTACACTTAACTGTGGATAGTAAAAACGATAATAATTAATTTGAAATGGGACAGAAAGCACATCCAATAGGTAACAGGTTAGGAATCATCAGAGGATGGGATTCTAATTGGTTCGGTGGCAACAACTACTCCGACAAATTAGTTGAAGACGAAAAGATCCGCAAATACCTTTCAGCTCGTATAGCTAAAGGTGGTGTATCAAAAGTGGTAATCGAACGCACATTAAAACGCATTACTGTAACTATACACACTGCCCGTCCGGGTATTGTAATTGGTAAAGGCGGCCAGGAAGTTGATAAGATCAAAGAAGAGTTGAAAAAACTTACCAAAAAGGAAGTTCAGATCAACATATTCGAGATCAAACGCCCTGAGCTTGATGCACAATTAGTTGCAGAAGGTATCGCAAAACAACTGGAAGCACGTATCTCTTTCCGTCGTGCCATGAAAACTACTATCGCTGCAACCATGAGAATGGGTGCCGAAGGTATCAAAGTAATGACATCAGGCCGTTTAGGTGGCGCTGAGATGGCACGTAGCGAACAATATAAGGAAGGAAGAATTCCTTTGCACACTTTCCGTGCTGATATTGACTATGCATTAGCAGAAGCATTAACTACTTATGGTAAAATAGGTGTTAAAGTATGGATCTGTAAAGGCGAAGTTTACGGCAAACGCGACCTGTCACCAAACATTGGCGGCACAAGCAGCAACAGCGGCAAAGGTGGCCGTCCAGACGGTGCTCCGGCATTTGGCGGACGTGACAACCAACGCGGTGGCGAACGTGGCGGAGAGCGCCGTGGCGACAGGAAACCAGGCGGTGATCGTCGTGGTGGCCCAGGTCAGGGTGGTAACAATGGTCCTCGTGGTGGTGGTAACCGTCCAGGTGGCCAGGGTGGTAATCGCCCAGGTGGCCAAGGTGGCAACCGTCCGGGTGGTCCAGGAAAGAGATAATAATTAAAGTAGAAGAAAGATATCGTAACGATATAAAAGCTTAAGAAAATGCTACAGCCAAAAAGAACGAAGTTCAGAAAGATGCAAAAAGGCAGGATGAAAGGTTTAGCCACTCGTGGTGCTGAACTGTCATTCGGATCTTTCGGTGTAAAATCACTCGAAGCGGCCTGGATCACCAGCCGCCAGATCGAGGCTGCACGTATTGCTGTAACACGTTTTATGAAACGTGAAGGCCAGGTGTGGATCAGGATATTCCCTGATAAGCCTGTAACCAAAAAACCAGCAGAGGTACGTATGGGTAAAGGTAAAGGTGCTCCTGAATACTGGGTTGCGGTAGTACGCCCCGGAAGGATCATTTTTGAAGCCGAAGGAGTACCTTTGGAAGTTGCTAAAGAGGCATTACGCCTTGCAGCACAAAAACTGCCGGTACAAACGAGATTTATAGTACGTAGGGATTACGTAGAAGCATAAATAAGTTAGCGGTTTTGAGTTTGCGGTTATCAGTTTGGATATAGTAAGCTTGGAACTAAAAACTCAAAACAATAATAAGAAAATGAAAAACTCAGAAATTTTGGAGCTATCAACAGAAGAATTGGTTGCAAGGATCAGTGAGGAAAGAACAAATCTGACCAAATTGAAATTCGCACACGCAGTTTCGGCTATTGAGAATCCAACCCGTATAACAAAGGTACGCAAGGGAATTGCTCAGTTAAATACTGAATTAACAAAGCGCAAAGCGGCGTCAGCTTCTGAAAAGAATTAATTTTTTAAGCGTTCAGAAAAATGGAAAGAAATTTAAGAAAAACACGTACCGGCCTGGTAGTTAGCAATAAGATGCAAAAATCTATTGTAGTTGCTGTTGAGCGGAAAGTGAAACACCCGATCTACGGTAAGTTCGTTAAGAAGACTACCAAATTTATGGCTCACGATGAAACCAATACTTGTGGTATTGGAGATACCGTATTGATTATGGAAACCCGTCCGCTGAGCAAAAGCAAAAACTGGAGATTAGTTCAAATTATAGAAAGGGCTAAATAAGATGGTACAACAGGAATCAAGATTAAACGTAGCCGATAACAGCGGAGCTAAAGAAGTTTTAGTGATCCGTGTATTGGGTGGTACTGGTAAAAGGTACGCCTCAATCGGCGATAAGATAGTAGTTACCGTAAAAAGCGCTTTACCATCAGGTAACGTGAAAAAAGGTACAGTATCAAAAGCCGTAGTAGTACGCACCAAAAAAGAGATCCGCAGAAAAGATGGTTCATACATCCGTTTCGACGATAACGCAGCTGTTTTGTTAAATAACCAGGACGAGCCAAGAGGCACACGTATCTTCGGCCCTGTTGCAAGAGAATTGCGTGAGAAACAATTTATGAAAATTGTATCATTAGCACCGGAGGTATTGTAACATGGAAAAGAAAAAACACGCACAACCAGCTAAATTAAAAATCCGCAAGGGTGACCTGGTAAAAGTTATTGCAGGTGATTCAAAAGGAACGCAAGGCAAAATTGTAGAAGTTATATTAGACAAAGGCCGCGCTATTGTTGAAGGTGCCAATATGGTATCAAAACATACCAAGCCTAATGCGGCTAATCCAAACGGCGGTATTGTTAAACAAGAAGCTGCTATACACATTTCAAACCTGGCGCTGGTTGATCCTAAAACAGGTAATACAACCCGTGTTGGCCGTAAGAAAAACGAAGCCGGCAAATTAGTAAGGGTAGCAAAAAAATCAGGGGAGGAAATTAAGTAATGACTTACGTACCAAGATTAAAAACAAAATATAAGGACGAGATACGTACCGCACTGAAAGATAAATTTCAGTACAAAAGCGTAATGCAGGTTCCTAAACTGGAAAAAATTGCCATTAACCAGGGTGTAGGTGGTGCTACAACCGATAAAAAACTTATCGAAAACACCATCACTGAGTTAACTACCATCACCGGTCAGCAGGCAGTTGCTTCAAAATCTAAAAAAGATATCTCAAACTTTAAATTACGTAAAAACATGCCAATCGGCGTTCGTGTAACTTTACGTGATAACACAATGTATGAGTTTTTAGATCGTTTAATTGCTGTTGCCCTGCCACGTATCCGTGACTTTAAAGGCATCAACGATAAAGGTTTTGACGGAAGAGGTAACTATACATTAGGTATTTCTGAGCAAATTATATTCCCTGAGATAAATATTGACAAGATCAATAAAATTCAAGGTATGGATATTACCTTTGTAACCTCCGCAACAAATGATGTTGAAGCATTAGAGTTGTTGAAACAATTTGGATTACCATTTAAAAATCAAAATAACAATGGCTAAAGAAGGTGTAAAAGCACGTGAAGTTAAACGCGCTAAATTGGTTGCTCAATACGCAGAGAAAAGAGCAGCTCTTAAAGAAGCCGGCGATTACGTTGGCTTAGATAAATTACCTAAAGCTTCGTCACCGGTAAAATTACACAACCGTTGTAAATTAACCGGCCGCCCTCGTGGTTATATGCGTCAGTTTGGTATTTCACGTGTAACATTCCGTGAAATGGCATTAGCAGGCAAAATACCAGGAGTAAAGAAAGCAAGCTGGTAAAAAATCGATGTTCAAAAGTAAAAATTCAAAACACTAAATAATTGGTTTTGAATTTTTACTTTTGCGCTTTGAATTTTAAAATGAATTTAACCGATGGCAGGTCGTTCCGGATGTTACGGAAAGGAAACCACCATCATAACACAATAAAATGAATACAGATCCAATCGCAGATTATCTTACAAGAGTAAGGAATGCTATTAAAGCCAACCATAGGGTTGTTGAAATTCCTGCATCAAATCTGAAAAAGGAAATCACGAAAGTGCTTTTCGACAAAGGTTACATTGCCAATTATAAGTTTGAGGAAGTTGGTCCGCAAGGCAGCATTAAAGTTGCTTTAAAATACCATCCGATAACTAAAATTTCTGCTATCCGCAGCATTTCGCGCATCAGTAAGCCAGGTTTGAGGAAATATGCAGGTACTGATAACTTGCCAAGAGTATTAAATGGTTTAGGTATCGCTATCCTGTCAACTTCAAAAGGTGTAATGACCGATAAAGAAGCCCGTCAGCAAAATGTAGGTGGCGAAGTTTTATGCTACGTTTATTAATAGGAGAAATTAAGCAATGTCAAGAGTAGGAAAAGCACCGATAGCACTACCAGCAGGAGTAACTATTACCGTATCAGCAGATAATGTTGTTACTGTAAAAGGCCCTAAAGGTGAGTTGCAGCAAGCGGTTGATAGCGATATCACCATTGCACAGGAAGACGGCAATTTGTTAGTTCAACGCCCGTCTGAACAAAAACGTCACAAAGCATTACATGGTTTATACCGTGCGCTTTTAAATAACATGGTAATAGGCGTAACCGAAGGTTACAAGGTACAGCAGGAATTAGTGGGTGTGGGTTACCGTGCTACCAATACTGGTAATACTTTGGATTTAGTGTTGGGTTACTCTCACCACTATGTATTTGAATTACCAAAAGAAATTAAAGTTACAACCACTGCTGATAAGGGTAAAAACCCAACCATCATCTTGGAATCAATAGACAAACAACTTATTGGCCAGGTAGCGGCAAAAATACGCTCGTTACGTGCACCAGAACCTTACAAAGGTAAAGGTATCAAGTTTGTTGGCGAGATATTAAGAAGAAAAGCAGGTAAATCAGCATCTAAAAAATAATCGTCATGGGAGCTAAATTATCAAGAAGAGACAGGATTAAAAAAGGCATCAGAAAACGCCTTTCAGGATCAACAGAGCGTCCTCGCCTGTCAGTTTACAGAAGTAACAAAGGAATTTACGCGCAGATCATTGACGATTTAACCGGTAAAACTATTGTATCAGCATCATCTTTATCAAAAGATTTTGTAGCAGCCGAAGGCACTAAATCTGATCAGTCAGTAGCTGTAGGTAAATTGGTAGCTCAAAAAGCTATTGCTGCAGGTATCAAAGATGTGGTTTTTGATAGAAACGGTTATTTGTACCATGGTCGTGTTAAGTCACTGGCCGAAGGTGCACGTGAAGGTGGTTTAAACTTTTAATCGAAAAGAGAAATGTCAACAATCAACATAAAAAGAGTAAAAACAAGCGAGATCGAATTAAAAGACCGCTTGGTAAGCATACAACGTGTTGCCAAAGTAACCAAAGGTGGCCGTACATTCAGTTTCTCTGCCATTGTGGTAGTAGGTGACGAGAACGGCGTTGTAGGTTATGGCCTAGGTAAAGCAAAAGAGGTTACCGAAGCAATTGCAAAAGGCATTGATGATGCTAAAAAGAACCTGGTAAAAGTTCCAATTTTAAACGGAACTATACCTCATGAGCAAATTGGTAAATTTAGCGGTGGTTTTGTTTTTATTAAACCAGCTGCAAATGGTACCGGTGTTATTGCTGGTGGTGCAATGCGTGCAGTGTTAGAGTCTGCAGGTATCCACAACGTATTGGCAAAATCAAAAGGTTCATCAAATCCGCACAACGTGGTTAAAGCAACTGTATCAGCATTAGCACAATTACGTGATGCGCATACTGTAGCTCAGCAACGTGGCGTTAGTTTAGGTAAAGTATTTAACGGATAATCAGTCATGGCCAAAATCAAAATAACACAGATTAAGAGCGTGATCGACAGAAGTGAACGCCAAAAAAAGACAATCGAAGCTTTAGGCTTACGTAAAATTAACCACAGTGTAGAAGTTGAAGCTACACCTGCTATAGTTGGTATGGTTAGAAAAGTTAATCACCTGGTAGCGGTAGAAAATATTTAATATCATGAATTTAAGTAATCTTAAACCTGCAGAAGGTTCTACTAAAAATAGAAAAAGAATTGGCCGTGGTACAGGTTCTGGCCGTGGCGGTACGTCAACCCGTGGCCACAAAGGCGCCGGTTCACGTTCAGGTACCAGCACCAAGGTAGGTTTTGAAGGTGGTCAAATGCCTTTGCAACGCCGTGTACCTAAGGTTGGTTTTAAAAACCCTAACCGTGTTGAATATACAGGTGTTAATCTTGACGTATTGCAAGAGTTGGTTGAAAAATACTCACTTGCAGCAGTTGATTTTGATACACTGAAAGAACATGGTTTGGTTTCACGTAACGACTTGGTTAAAATACTGGGCCGTGGCGAACTGAAAGCCAAATTAGAAGTTAAAGCACATGCATTTACTGCTACAGCGCAAAAGGCGATTGAAGCAGCTGGTGGTACCATAGTTAAGTTGTAAGTTTCAATGAAGAAATTTTTCACCACATTATCCAATATCTGGAAAATCGAAGATCTGAGAGTGCGTATTATTAACACACTCTTATTTCTTTTAATATATCGCGTAGGCTCATTCGTGGTTTTACCTGGTGTTAATGCAACATCAATATCAAACCAAAAGGCAGAAGGATTAGTAGGATTGCTGAATATGTTTGCAGGAGGTTCGTTTTCACGTGCCTCTATATTTGCGTTAGGTGTAATGCCTTATATTTCGGCTTCAATTGTGGTGCAACTGCTGGGTATTGCAGTGCCTTATTTTACTAAACTTCAAAAAGAAGGCGAAAGCGGACGTAACAAGCTTAACCAGTGGACCCGCTATTTAACCATAGCTATTACCGGTTTACAGGCTATTGGCTATGTACGTTCACAAATTGCTCCTGATGCTCGTTTAATAAGCGACCCGATATTTACCGTATTAACTACTGTAGTTTTAACAGCAGGTACATTATTTGTAATGTGGTTGGGTGAAAAAATTACTGATAAGGGAATCGGTAACGGTATATCTTTAATTATCATGGTGGGTATTATTGCCCAGTTGCCAGGTGCGTTTTTAACAGAGTTCCAGTCACGTACCGGTGGTGCAGGTGGTTTGGTAACTTTTGTAGTTGAAATTGTGGCACTTATTGGTGTGGTAATGTTCACTATACTTATTGTACAGGGTACCCGCAAAATTGCGGTACAATATGCAAAACGTATAGTAGGTAACAAGCAATACGGTGGCGTACGCCAGTATATACCTTTAAAGGTAAATGCAGCAGGTGTAATGCCAATCATATTTGCCCAGGCCTTAATGTTCATTCCGCAAACAGTATCACAGTTTTTCCCTAACGCGGCATCAAACGGTATTTTGATAGCATTATCAAATTATAACTCATGGGAACATAACCTGTTGTTTGGTATCCTGATCATCCTGTTTACTTATTTCTATACGGCTATTACGGTTAACCCTAACCAAATGGCTGATGATATGAAAAAGAACGGTGGTTTTATACCGGGCATTAAACCAGGTAGAAGTACTGCGGAGTATATTGATGGTGTAATTTCAAGGATCACTTTACCAGGATCAATATTCCTGGCTATTGTAGCAATCATACCGGCAATTGCCAGTTTGGTAGGTGTATCCCCAATTTTCGCAAGATTTTTTGGTGGTACCTCACTGATCATTCTGGTAGGTGTTGTGTTGGATACCCTGCAACAGGTGGAAAGTCATTTGTTAATGCGTCACTATGATGGTTTAATGAAAACCGGACGAATTAAAGGTCGTACAGCAATGCCTGCTGCTGCCGGAACAAGTCCGACAGCGATCTAATAAGGGATGTCAAAAATCATTTATAAGTCTGCCGAGGAAATAGAGCTCATTAGAGCAAGCGCTTTGCTGGTGTCAAAGACACATGCAGAGATCGCTAAAGTAATTGCTCCTGGCGTTACTACTATTGAACTCGACAGACTTGCTGAAACCTTTATACGCGACAACGGCGGTATACCTACTTTTTTAAACTACGGCGGCTTTCCTTACTCACTTTGCATTTCACTGAATGATCAGGTTGTGCATGGTTTTCCCGGAAAGTATACCTTGGTTGAAGGAGATCTGGTTTCTGTTGACTGCGGTGCTACCCTAAACGGATTTGTTGGCGACTCTGCTTATACCTTTGCCATTGGCGAGGTAAGCGATGCCGTTAAGAAGCTGATGCGGGTAACCAAAGAGTGCCTTTACTTAGGTATTGAAAAAGCAGTTGTTGGTATGCGTATAGGCGATATAGGCTATGCTGTACAGGAACATGCCGAGAAGAACGGCTTTGGTGTAGTTAAGGAGCTTGTAGGGCATGGAGTGGGCGTTAAGCTTCACGAAAAGCCCGAGGTACCTAATTATGGCAAACGCGGTGCTGGCATTAAACTGGAAGAAGGCATGGTGATAGCGATTGAGCCCATGATCAATGCAGGCCGGGCAGGTGTTAAGTTTTGGGATGATGGATGGACTGTATCAACGGTTGATAAAAAACCATCGGCACATTACGAGCATACAGTTGCAATAGGTAAAGGCAAAGCAGACATTTTATCAACATTTGAATACGTTGATAATGTTTTAAAAGAAAAGAATAATAATTAAATAATTTTTATTAATTTTGCATCCCGGTTTTAGGGCGGATAATTAAGTAATAATCAATAAAATATGGCTAAACAATCATCGATTGAGCAAGACGGTACAATTAGAGAAGCATTGTCAAATGCAATGTTCCGGGTTGAACTGGAAAACGGTCATGAGATTATTGCACATATATCCGGCAAGATGCGTATGCACTATATCAAGATTTTACCTGGCGACAGAGTGAAACTGGAGATGAGCCCATACGATTTAACAAAGGGTAGAATAACCTATAGATATAAATAAACAAAGAGATGAAAGTTAGAGCATCCATTAAGAAACGCAGCGTTGATTGTAAAATCATTCGCCGTAACGGGAAACTTTATGTAATTAACAAAAAGAATCCTAAGTATAAACAACGCCAGGGCTAAAAATAATTTTGAATTGGAGAAGGATTGAATTACTGATTAATTAGAATTCGATAATTCAATGGTTCAATAACTCAATAAATAAGATAAAATATGGCAAGGATATCAGGTATTGATTTACCAAAAAATAAAAGAGGAGAAATCGGACTTACTTACATTTTCGGTATAGGCCGCTCAACAGCTCAAAAGATTTTGACTGAGGCAGGTATTGATTTTAATATAAAAGTACAAGAATGGACCGATGATCAATTATCCTCAATTCGTGGAATTATCAACGATCAGATCAAGGTGGAAGGTTCACTTCGTTCAGAAGTGCAGCTTAACATCAAACGTTTGATGGATATAGGTTGTTACCGCGGTACACGTCACCGTAAAGGTTTACCATTACGTGGTCAGCGTACTAAAAATAACTCACGTACCCGTAAAGGAAAACGTAAAACAGTTGCTAACAAGAAAAAAGCTACTAAATAGTAATTGATTAATGATTAAGGGGCGTTAATTAATGCTTTAAGATCATTAGGAATAAAAATTAAAAAAACAGTTGGTGGGTCCGGATTATTCAGTAATCCAATAATTCATTAACTCAATAATTAAAAAAATGGCTAAGAGCAAAAAAGTTACCAAAAAGCGCGTTGTAATTGTTGAACCAGTAGGTGAGGCACACATCAATGCTACTTTTAACAATATCATTATCACCCTTACTAATAAAACCGGGCAGGCTGTATCATGGTCATCAGCTGGTAAAATGGGTTTTAAAGGTTCAAAAAAGAATACTCCTTATGCTGCCGGTCAGGCTGCTGCCGATTGCGGTAAAGTTGCTTATGATTTAGGCTTACGTAAAGTTGAAGTATTTGTAAAAGGCCCAGGTGCCGGTCGTGAGTCAGCTATCCGTACGTTACAAACTACAGGTATCGAAGTTACTACGATTAAAGACATTACACCGCTTCCACACAATGGTTGTCGTCCTTCAAAAAGAAGAAGAGTTTAATTAACAAATTTTTTAAAGCTAAGATTCGGCAGCTGCAGGCTGCTTGATACTTTAAGAACACACAAAAATGGCAAGATATACAGGACCAAAATCCAAAATTGCACGTCGTTTCCGTGAGCCGATCTTCGGTCCGGATAAAGCGTTAGAACGTAAAAACTATCCACCAGGAATGCACGGTGCTTCCAAACGTCGTGGAAAACAATCTGAGTATTCAACTCAATTAATGGAGAAACAAAAAGTTAAATACACTTATGGTGTATTAGAGCGTCAGTTCGAAAACTTGTTTCACCGTGCATCAGCTAAAGAAGGTATCACAGGCGAAAACCTGCTGAAATTTTTAGAGGCTCGTTTAGATAACGCTGTTTACCGTTTAGGTATTGCTCCTACACGTTCAGCAGCACGCCAGCTGGTAAATCACAAACACATTAATGTTAACGGTGCTGTTGTAAACATTGCATCTTACGCATTAAAAGCTGGTGATGTGATTTCAGTTCGTGAAAAATCTAAATCATTAGAAGCAATTACATTGTCAGTTGCCGGAAGAAGAATCAACAAATACAGCTGGTTAGAGTGGGATGCTAATGCCTTAACAGGTAAGTTCCTTAACTATCCTAACCGCGATGAGATCCCTGAAAACATTAAGGAAAACCTAATCGTCGAGTTGTACTCAAAATAATAACGATACATATCCATGGGATGGTTGGCATATTATGTCAATCATTTTCGTGGTTTAAATCAATTCAATTAGTAAACAATAAATAAAGGATATAAATGGCAATTTTAGCATTTCAAAAACCAGACAAGGTTATCATGCAGAAATCGAATGATTTTGATGGCACGTTTGAGTTTCGTCCGTTAGAACCAGGCTTCGGTGTAACCATTGGTAATGCTCTACGTCGTATCTTACTTTCATCACTCGAAGGTTATGCGATTACTTCCGTTCGTTTTTCAGGAGTAATGCATGAGTTTTCAACCATCAAAGGTGTTGTTGAAGACGTTACCGAGATCATTTTGAACCTTAAACAAGTTCGTTTCAAAAAAACAGGTGAATCTGGCGACAACGAGAAGATATTTGTTATCATAAATGGCCAGGACGCTTTTAAAGCCGGAGATGTTACTAAATTCTCTAATAACTTTACTGTTTTAAATCCTGATCTGGTTATCTGTAACATGGATTCATCAGTAACGCTTGAAATTGAGCTTACTGTTGCTAAAGGCCGTGGTTACGTTCCGAGCGAGGAGAATAAAAATCCTGATGCGAATGTTGGTGTAATAGCTATTGATTCCATCTTTACGCCTATTAAAAACGTAAAATATACTATTGAAAACTATCGTGTTGAACAAAAAACAGACTATGAAAAATTAGTACTGGATATTGCAACAGATGGCTCAATTCATCCTGAAGACGCATTAAAAGAAGCTGCTAAGATCTTGATCCAGCACTTTATGTTATTCAGCGATGAGAACATGATGCTTGAAGCACAGGCTAAAGAAGAAACCAAAGAAGTTGATGAAGAGATCCTGCACATGCGTAAGATCCTGAAAACTGAACTGGTTGACCTTGACCTTTCTGTACGTGCGTTAAATTGCCTTAAAGCTGCTGATATCCGCAGCCTGGCTGATTTAGTGTCATACGATGTTGCTGATATGTTAAAGTTCAGAAACTTTGGTAAAAAGTCATTAACTGAAATTCAGGACCTGGTTAAATCAAAAGGTTTATCTTTTGGTATGAACCTGTCAAAATTTAAGTTAGACGAAGAATAATAAAACTTAAAAAGTGAGGCCGGAGAAATTTCTCCAACCTCACTTTTTTATTTATATAATACAAACAATTTAGCGAAGGCATAATTCCGAAGGCTTGAGTTCATCGCCGGACGGTATGCACGTGAAATAATTTAATAACAATGAGACACGGAAACAAAAACAATCACTTAGGCCGTACTACCAGCCACCGCAAAGCGATGCTGGCTAACATGGCAACTTCGCTTATTTTACACAAGCGCATCACTACAACATTAGCAAAAGCAAAAGTTTTGCGCGGTTATGTTGAGCCTTTATTAACTAAATCAAAAAACGATACTACTCACTCTCGTCGTACAGTGTTTAGCTACCTGCAAGACAAAGACGCAACAACTATCCTTTTCCGCGAAATTGCTGAAAAAATAGCTAACCGTCCAGGTGGTTACACCCGTATTATTAAGTTAGAGAACCGTTTAGGCGATAACGCTGAAATGGCAATCATTGAGTTAGTAGACTATAACACTGTTTACGGTGTTGATACTGCTGCCGCTGCTAAAAAATCAACACGTCGTCGTGGTGGTTCTGCTGCAAAAGCTAAAACAGCTGCACCTGTTGCTGCTGCCGAAGAAGCACCGGTTGCTGAAGAAGTTAAAGCAGAAGCTCCTGCAACTGAAGAAGCTCCAGCTGCTCCTGCAAACGAGGAAAACGCTGAAAAAGGAGAATAATTTTTTCTTTTTGAATATAGAAAAGCCCCGCTCATTAGAGTGGGGCTTTTTTGTTTACTATAAATTTTAGCGTTTCCGGCTGTAAGCCCCGCCGGTACACTGTTCCCTAATATTTACCCAAACCTTCTTTTTGGGCGCTAACATTAACTGCACCGCATTATTTTGTTGTTTCCCGTACTAATATTTCTTGATAGTGAATTGTTCTTTTTTTATTAAAGTGTTAATAATCAGGTAATTAGTTATTAAATTTAATGCAAGTAAATATTAGTTGTTAACCCCTTAATCTTAAAGAAAATGAGAAATCTTTTGATTGTGGTATTTACACTGCTTGCCTGCACCACACTGGCTCAAACCACTACAAAAAACGGTACTATTTACAAAGATCATCCTTACATTACTATTGTAAACACCTCCAATGACCTTTTTTTAAAGCAAGACTGGGATGGCTTGTCAAAGCTTTATGCCGATACGGCGAAGTTTTATGACCCGGGGAGCCCTAAAAAGATGTCGCTTGATGAACAGAAAAAAGATTGGGCAGATATCGTAGCCAACTGGGAACAAATAAAAGTAGTTAAGGTAGGTTACCCTGATGGTTTGGAATACGATAAAGATCCATTTACCGTACAATCCTGGTGGAAAATAACTGCCGTTAACAAGAAAACAAAAAAAACGGCAACGTTTCACATGGTTCAGTTTGATGAGTTTAATAAGGATGGAAAGATAGGGGTAGAGTTTTCTTACTATGACCGTACGCCGCTGATAGAGGCATCTAAATAATTTAATATGATTACTCATGCAGGCTCATGGTGCTTTTAAACGCGGTGAGTCTGTATGATTTGTTGTTCTGAACGAGGTTCCCATCAGTTTGCTAAAGCAGCCTCAAGTGTATGCGCTCAGCGGTCTTTGTCTTGTGGACTGCAATAAGCACAAGGGCAGGTTTCTGCCAACCTGTCACCAATATGTACGGTATTTCTGACGCAATAATTGTCATCCTGGCTATATCTCCTGCCAAAAGGGTATTGGCACAAACGTTGATAAATAGCTGTAGTTAGTAAAATATTAAATCAAGTAAAACAATCATATGTCTAAAATAATTGGAATCGACTTAGGAACAACAAACTCCTGCGTGTCTGTAATGGAAGGTAATGAGCCTGTAGTTATAGCAAACAGCGAGGGCAAACGTACTACGCCGTCCGTAGTAGCTTTTATTGATAACGGCGAGCGTAAAGTTGGTGATCCTGCAAAACGTCAGGCTATCACTAACCCTACAAAAACCATTTCGTCAATCAAACGCTTTATGGGTAACCAGTTTAACGAAGTTACGAATGAAGCTGGACGCGTACCTTACAAGGTAGTTAAAGGTGACAACAATACCCCCCGTGTTGAAATTGGTGACCGTAAGTATACTCCTCAGGAAATCTCAGCAATGATTCTTCAAAAAATGAAGAAAACTGCCGAAGACTTTTTAGGAACTGAAGTTACAGAAGCAGTTATTACTGTACCTGCTTACTTTAACGATGCACAACGTCAGGCAACTAAAGAAGCCGGCGAAATTGCAGGTTTAAAAGTACGCCGTATCATTAACGAACCTACTGCTGCTGCCTTAGCTTATGGCTTTGACAAAGCACACAAGGATATGAAAATTGCCGTGTTTGACTGCGGTGGTGGTACACATGACGTATCAATCCTTGAATTAGGTGATGGCGTTTTTGAAGTAAAATCAACCGATGGTGATACTCACTTAGGTGGTGATGACTTTGACCAGGTAATTATTGACTGGTTAGCTGACGAATTTAAAAGCGACGAAGGTATTGATCTGCGTAAAGATCCAATGGCTTTGCAACGTTTAAAAGAATCTGCCGAAAAAGCTAAAATTGAATTATCAAGTTCAGCACAAACAGAAATTAACTTACCATACATCACCGCTGTTGACGGTATGCCAAAGCACTTGGTTAAAACTTTAACCCGTGCTAAATTTGAGCAACTGGCTGATAGCCTGATCAAACGTACTATTGACCCTTGTAAAACCGCTTTGAAAAACGCCGGTTATAGTACTTCAGATATTGACGAAGTTATCCTGGTAGGTGGTTCAACCCGTATCCCTGCTATACAGGAAGCTGTTGAAAAATTCTTTGGTAAAGCTCCTTCAAAAGGTGTTAACCCGGATGAGGTTGTTGCCATTGGTGCTGCCATACAAGGTGGTGTATTAACCGGCGAAGTTAAGGATGTGTTGTTGTTAGATGTTACCCCACTTTCATTAGGTATTGAAACTATGGGTGGCGTAATGACCAAATTAATTGAGTCAAACACAACTATCCCAACCAAAAAGTCTGAAACATTCTCAACTGCGTCTGATAGCCAGCCATCTGTTGAGATCCACATATTACAGGGTGAGCGCCCAATGGCTGCGGGTAACCGTACTATAGGCCGTTTCCACCTGGATGGTATACCACCAGCACCTCGCGGTGTGCCTCAGGTTGAAGTAACCTTTGATATTGATGCCAACGGTATATTACATGTATCAGCAAAAGATAAAGCAACCGGTAAAGAGCAAAAGATCCGTATCGAAGCTTCTTCAGGCTTAACTGATGCCGAGATCAAAAAGATGAAGGACGAAGCTGAAGCTAACGCTGATGCTGACAAAAAAGCAAAAGAAGAAGTTGAAAAACTGAATGCTGCTGATGCCCTGATCTTCTCGACAGAAAAACAACTGAAAGAGTATGGCGACAAAATTTCAGGTGATAAAAAAGCTCCTATCGAAGCTGGTTTAACCAAGCTGAAAGAGGCTTATGCATCTAAAAACTTTGATGCCATTGATGCTGCTCAAACTGAACTGAATGCTGCCTGGGCTACTGCATCTGAAGAGATGTACAAAGCTGCAGCTGATGCAGGTCAGGGTCAGCCAGGTGCAGAAGGTGCTCCGGGCGCAGGTGCGCAGGATCATTCTGATACTGTCACTGATGTTGACTTTGAAGAAGTAAAAGACGACAAAAACTAAACAGTAGTTTTAGCATATTAAAAAGCCCGGTTCAGGATTCTGAACCGGGCTTTTTTTGTGGTGATTTTTATATGTTGATGTGATTGCTGAGGGGAATTAAAATATAAGAGTAGTAGGTGTATAGAGCCGATAGAAGGCTCCTGCAGAGCTTAGTAATGGTTTGGTGCTGTATGAATGAATGGTGGCAAATAAGGGATTGATAGGAGCGCTATGGGCCCAACGGCATTTGTTTAGGAGCTATAAAAAAGGAACATTTCCTAAAGCGTTGTTATTTTGACAAAAACGTTTCGCCTGCCTGAAAAAGCCGACCAATTATTACAAAACTACCGACGAATAAAAGAAATATCCCGATGAATGGCGGATATTAAACTATAAAGATGTAATTATTTGATTATCAGTATGTTTTTTGGTGTTTGACGATTGCTGTCGACGCTTGGTCTATATACCGGTGCAGGTGGTCTATTTGATTTTTTTGGTATTAAAAGATGTTGTTGATTTGAATATTGAAAACGAAAAAACAACTTCAATAACAAATATTAAATTAAAAATATCATGAAAAATT
Source organism: Mucilaginibacter saanensis (assembly GCF_014200575.1). Lineage (GTDB taxonomy): Bacteria > Bacteroidota > Bacteroidia > Sphingobacteriales > Sphingobacteriaceae > Mucilaginibacter. Next base: position 92,532 of record NZ_JACHBZ010000001.1, read on the forward strand.
CAATCAAATTATCAGCATTATTCTTTTTATTAAGCACCGGAATTTTCGCCGCAACATCTGCAAACGCTAAAGATCACCCTATAAAAACAAAAGACGTTATCACCTTTGGTGCGCTTCAAAAAGACCGTGGGGTTAGTGTAAATATTTTAAAAGCCAACGGAGGCAAATCATACGTAATGGTTTATGACCAGGACAAAAACATGCTGTTAAAAGATTTTTTACCTAAAGGAACAGTTGTTAATAAAGGCTATGTATTAACCGACCTGGACAATGGCGACTATACCATCGAGGTTACCTCAAACAACGAGGTAGTGAAAAAAGTAGTTCATGTTTACGATGAAGACCGCCGCAAAACGTTCTTCTTTGTAAACTAACAAATGCCAGGTATATAAAGCAGAAAACCCAGCCGTATGGCTGGGTTTTCTGCTTTATAATAATGTAAGAGATGTGATTAATCCCACAGATTGGCAGGATAAGTGCCGTTCTCTACCAGTGTCGAAATTGATTTTTGAACAATTGGTTTATCTTCTTTATAAGTTACGCCAAACCATTTTGACCCGGTTGGGATAACTTTAAAAGATGCGGTACCCGCTTTAATTAATTCATCAGCTACCAACGGAATAAAGAACTCCGATTTAGGGTTGTTTTCGTTGGCATCCACAAATGTTCTGAACATTTCTTCGCTTTGCTTAAATACGGCCGGAGTAAAGCCCCAGAAGTTCATCGATACGCGGGTATCATTGCTTAATGCGTGCTCGCCGGTGGCATCTTTATAGGCAACGCTGCCGTCTTCTTTAAAGTAAACTTCGGTACGCTCGTTAATTTCAACCATGTTACCTTCGTCATTAACCTTACAAACACCACGTGATACGGAACCATAGTCAGACAAAGTTCTGTCAATCTGGTAACCAATCAGCGAGTAAGTATCATCAGCAACTTCGGTAGTTAAAAACTTAGCCATTTTTTCAAATGAGTCATAACCGTAAAAGTCATCGGCGTTAATAACGCAGAACGGCTCGTTTATCTGGTTGCGGGCAGCAAGTACCGCGTGGGCAGTACCCCATGGTTTGGCACGCTCAATAGTTTTATCAATACCAAAAGGGGTAAGGTCAAAACTCTGAAAAACGTAATCGGTTTCAATACGGCCCTTTAGTTTGGGCTCAAAAATAGCTTTAAAATTATCTGCAAACTCTTCGCGGATAATGAAGCTTACTTTACCAAAGCCTGCTTTTATGGCGTCATAAATAGAGTAATCAATAATAGTTTCACCATTGGGGCCAAAGCCATCAACTTGTTTCATGCTGCCGTATCGGCTGGCCATACCTGCGGCCAAAATAAGAAGTGTTGGTTTCATAGATGTATGTGGGGGCATTAATTAACTATATGTCTTTTTTGCTATTTTTTTATAATGAAATGATCGGTAACCAAAATTGTTTTACCCGGTAAACTCAAATTATTTGATATACCTGAAATCCTGGCCTGCCTTAATGTTTAACAAAACCTCATAAATAAGGCGGATCACGTTGTCAACATCCTCTTTATGTATCATCTCCACCGTAGTATGCATATACCTTAACGGAAGCGAGATCAATGCAGATGGCACCCCGTCATTTGAATAAGCAAATGCATCGGTATCGGTACCGGTTGAGCGTGACGATGCCTGGCGTTGGAAAGGAATCTCGGCCTTTTGCGCTGTTTCAATTAATAATTTGTTCAGGTTGTTTTGTACCGCCGGTGCGTATGATACCACAGGTCCTCTGCCACAAGCAAGATCGCCCTGCGTTATTTTGTTGATCATCGGGGTCTGTGTATCATGCGTAACATCGGTTACAATGGCTACGTTAGGTTTTATTTTGTGGGCTATCATCTCGGCACCACGTAAACCTATCTCCTCCTGTACGGCGTTAACGATGTATAAGCCAAATGGCAGTTTTACATTATTCTCTTTAAGTAAGCGGGCAACCTCGGCTATCATAAAGCCGCCTGCGCGGTTATCCAATGCACGGCCAACATAGTAGCGGTCGTTAAGCACCATAAACTCGTCTTCGTAAGTAATTACGCAGCCCACGTGGATGCCTAATTTTTCAACCTCTTCTTTGGAGGTGCAGCCGCAATCTAAAAAGATGTTTTTTAAAGTTGGGGCTTCTTCTTTTTCACCAGCCTGCCGGGTATGGATGGCCGGCCATCCAAAAACTGCCTTTACAATACCGTTGTCGGTATGTATGTTAACCCTTTTTGAGGGGGCAATCTGGTGGTCTGAACCGCCATTGCGTATCACATATATTAAACCATCATTGGTGATATAGTTTACAAACCATGATATCTCATCGGCATGGGCCTCAATAACTACTTTGTAATCGGCCTTTTGGTTAATGATACCAACCGCGGTGCCATAATTATCAACATAGTAGTCATCTATATATGGTTTTAAATAATCAAGCCATAGCTCCTGACCTTTCCATTCAAAACCGGTAGGTGAGGGATTATTGATATATTTTTCAAAAAAAGATAGTGAAGTTTCGTTTACAACTGGAATATGCGGTGAGGCATCAGATTTTTTTTTAGCCATGTTTATTAGGTAAACTATTATTTTGTAATAAGCAAATATAATAAAGCTGATGGTAAACCCCTAAAATATGCTGTCATATTGGAAACAAAAACGCGTTTTTATTATTAATTTAATACTAAGCTTATAATATTAGCGTTTTTTTTTCAAATATGTAAAATTTTGCCTGCTTGATTAATTAGTTGTGATTAACTGTATAGTTTACATTAATGACATTAATGTTCATTTCAAATTCATTGTTGTTTCTTAACTTTACATTCATCTATAATTTACCATACTGCCGTGAAAGTGTTTAAGCTTATCTGTATATTATCCATAGCCTGCTTAACCTCATGCAACGTTGTTCAATATGCAACCGTGCCTGTTGATTATGCTCCCAAATTAGTTTTTAATCCGGATACCACCCATATCCTGATCATTAACAAACTTGCTTTTGATTCCACTAAAATTAGTCGCCGTAAAATTGTGGCGCTAAAAGCGGGTGCTTACAGCGCCATTGCAGGTGTGCAAAAGCAATTGAGCCTGTTGCCGCGTGTTAAGGTGACCAGTTTGGTTGACTCATCAAATTTTACCGTTAATACCGATTCTGTAAAACAATTGTCGGCCACTTACAAGAGCAATTATGTGCTGACGCTTGATTACTTTAATGCAGGTGTAGCGCTTGACAATGTGCAGTACGATGGTAATGCACAGGTAGCCTATTACAGCATTAAGGCAAGGGCCGATTTTACTTTGTATGAAAATAACGGCATGTACTTTAAAAAGCTGAAGGGGATGGCCGCAGAGCCGGAATCTGAGGCCGACCGGAGGGCTGGCTTCTCCATTAACAACGTAGCCCGTAATGCCGGTTTAGATGCGCTGAAGGACTATCTACCCTATACCATAACCAATTACAGGCCGCTGTATAATGAAACCGACGAGCTGAAGGCATCGGTAGTGCAAATACTGGCCGGTAAGTTTGATATAGCCTATAAAATATTAAACCCACTGATTGACGGTAAGGATCCTAAACTGGCCGGCAAGGCTGCCTATAACCTGGCGGTAGTTTATGAAGCCCAGGGCGATATTGATGAGGCGCTTGACCTGGCTAAACTATCAAACCAGAAGATGCAAAGTGAATATGCCACCACGCTTATTGCCGAGTTGATTAAGGAATAATATATTTTGCAGGCACGCGGTAATAAAATGCCGGGTGTGATAGTTATTGATAAAGTTCCCTTATCTCAATAATTATCACTCCTGTGAAACCATTAGTATTCATATGCTTATTATTTGCTGGCGTATTAGCGTCATGCGGTTCGGCAAAATATGCAAGTGTACCGGTATCGGTAAATTATGCTGCCAAGCTTACCCTTAACCCGGACACTGCCTGTGTGCTCATCATCAACAGGCTTGCTTTTGATTCAACAAAAATTACCAACAAGAAAAAACTCGGGGTATTGCGGAGCGGGGCGTACAGCGCTATTGCCGCTGCCCAAAAGCAACTGATGCAGTTAAAAGGGGTGAGGCTGATTAATCTGGCCGACTCGGTGCCGTTTACCGTAAATACCGACTCCATAAAACAACTGGCCGCTAACCATAAAGCAGGTTATGTATTAACGCTTGATAACTTTACTGCCGATATTGTGCTGAACGGCATAGATGGGACTGGCGCGGACCGCCTGGCCTATTACAATACCAAAGCCACTGTACAGTTTACGTTGTACGAAGCTAACGGCCTCTATTTTAAAAAGCTGAAGGGGGAGGCCGATGATCCGCAGTCAGAAAGTACCTACCAGGGCTTTTTTGCTGAGTTGATTGTGCACCCTACCATCAAGCGGAATGGGGCAGCCATCAGTTATTCGGCACGTAACGCTGCTTTAAATGCCCTGAAAGATTATCTGCCGTTTTCCATAACGAATAACAGGCCCTTGTACAACCAGGGCGATGAACTGCATGCCGCGGTACTGCAAATACAAGCGGGCAGGTTTGATATGGCTTTCAAGGTGCTCAACCCGCTGGTTGATAGTGCCGATGTTCAGCTGGCCAGCAGGGCTGCTTATAACCTGGCTGTAATTTACGAGGCACAGGGCGATATGGAGGAAGCGCTTGAGCTGGCCAAACAATCAGACCAGAAACAGCAGAATGTATTTGCCGCCACGCTTATTGCCGAGCTGAATAAGGAATAAGTTGTTTCTCTAATATTTCATAATCAAAACCATGGCGGCTAAAAAACTGCCCGGTATGGCCAAAACCGGCTTTTAGGTAAAAGCCAATGGCGGTTACGCGGGCATTGCACCATAACCGTTTGGCGCCGTTTGTTTGGGCAAATTGGGTAATATGATCAAGCATCTGCCTGCCGATCCCCATATTTTGAACACTATCGTCAACCGCGAACTTACGGAACTGGTAATCGTGGCCTTTGGCGAACAGGGATATCACGCCCACAATGGCGTTATCCTTAAAGGCAGCAAAGTGCAGGCCGTTGTTATCCTCTTCCATCTCCATTTCGTACAGCTTTTGTTCCGGATATAAAATTCTTTGCCGTAGCCGCCAGGTGAGTTCGGGGCGTATTTGTTCTATGTAGATCATTTTTGAGCCGTAAAATAAAAATATGTTGTTGCGAGCGATAGCGTGGCAATCTCGCCAAAAGGAGCTTAATGCTGTTTATTACCTCGGCGGTGCTATTGCTTTTAATACATCAAAAGTAACAAAAAAGCTTTTTACCGAGAGACTTACTTAGACGGTTAGAATAAATAATGCGCTATTGCCAAGGAACGAAGGTGTTTTGTTAACTGTCATCCTGAGGAACGAAGGATCTGCTCTACGAATAGATCCTTCGTTCCAGGATGACAAATTGTTGTTTAGGGCAACTACCTCGTACCTCATGATCACGCGTTTTTTTGAAAATGGAACAATGTTGTTAAACTGTTACAGGAAGCCCTCGCTTTCGTAAATGCTATTATATGAGGAAGTCAAACGTTTGCGTGGTGTATGCGGTATTTTTGACATTTCCTCAATCTACCATCCCCTGCAAAATCCTTATCTTTGCGGCAACATAAATCACCATCTATGCTTAAAGGATTTTTTACTGTTCCGCCACCGCAAAACGAGCCTGTTTTAAACTACGGCCCGCGCAGTTTGGAACGTGTAGCGCTTAAGGCCGCTTTAGACGAAGCCCGCGCTCAACAACTGGATATACCTATGTACATCGGCGACAAAGAAGTACGTACCGGCAACAAGCTGGAGATCCGTCCGCCGCATGATCATAAACATTTACTGGCCACTTTTTCTGAAGGTGATGCCAGCCACGTTACTGCCGCTATTGATGCCGCCCTGGCTGCCAAAGCTGATTGGGAAAATTTACCCTGGGAGCAACGTGCCGCCATATTTTTAAAAGCTGCCGAACTAATTGCGGGCCCGTACCGCGCTGCCATTAACGCGGCAACTATGCTGGGCCAGTCAAAAAATGCCTACCAGGCCGAGATTGATTCTGCCTGCGAGCTGATTGACTTTTTGCGCTTCAACGTGCAATACATGACCGAAATTTATCAGCAACAGCCGCCTATATCAAGCAAAGGTGTTTGGAACCGGGTGGAGCAACGCCCGCTGGAGGGTTTTGTGTTTGCCTTAACGCCATTTAACTTTACTGCTATTGCGGGTAATTTACCGGCATCAGCGGCTATGATGGGTAACGTAGTAGTATGGAAACCTGCGTATCCGCAGATTTATGCCGCCAACGTGATCATGAAAGTGTTTAAGGAAGCCGGTGTACCTGCCGGTGTCATCAACCTGATCTATGTTGACGGGCCGGTTGCAGGTGAGGTGATATTTAATCATCCTGATTTTGCGGGTATTCACTTTACAGGTTCAACCAAAGTGTTCCAGAACATCTGGCAAACCATTGGTACCAACATTCATAAATATAAAACCTACCCGCGTATTGTGGGCGAAACCGGTGGTAAGGATTTTGTGCTTGCCCACCCAAGTGCCAATGCTGATGTAGTAAGTACAGCCCTGGTACGTGGTGCTTTTGAGTATCAGGGACAGAAATGTTCGGCTGCTTCACGTGCTTACGTGCCGGCCTCATTATGGCCTGCAGTAAAAGCCAATATGCAGCGCGACATCACCTCGTTTAAAATAGGCCCTGTTGAGGATTTTGAAAATTTCATTAACGCGGTGATCACCGAGGTATCGTTTGATAAACTGGCTAAATATATTGATGCTGCCAAAACAGATAAAGGTGTTGAAGTGGTTGCCGGTGGTAACTATGACAAAACCAAAGGCTGGTTTGTGGAGCCTACCGTACTTAAGGTTGACGACCCGTACTACGTAACCATGTGCGAGGAGCTTTTTGGCCCCGTATTAACCATTTACGTGTACGAGGACGCCAAATTTGATGAGGTGCTTAACATTGTAGACCAAACCTCCATCTACGCGCTTACAGGTTCTATCATATCACAAGACAGGTATGCCATTGCCGAGGCTACTTACCGTTTACGTAACGCAGCTGGTAATTTTTATATCAATGATAAACCAACCGGAGCAGTAGTTGGTCAGCAGCCATTTGGTGGCGCCCGCGGTTCCGGCACCAATGATAAGGCCGGTTCAATGGTTAACCTGTTGCGCTGGGTATCTCCGCGTACCATCAAGGAAACCTTTGATCCACCAATTGATTACAGGTACCCGTTTTTGGCGAAGGAACTATAAGCCCCCCGGCCCCCTGAAGGGGGAGGGTAAAACAAGATCGATCTTCCAAACCCCTTTTTGAATGATAAGGGTTTAAATAAAAAAAAGCGATGAATTTATTCATCGCTTTTTTTTATTTATCAAAAGATTTTTTCCCTCCCCCTTCAGGGGGCCGGGGGCTCTACTGGAACTTAAACACGTTGGCCATGTGTTCGCTGTTGTGGGCGCTTACCTTCATATCGGTAATGATACCGGTGCTCAGGCTGTACACCCAGCCATGTACGGCTAAAGGCTGGCCGTTTAGCCAGGCATTTTGTACAATGGAGGTTTTACATAAGTTATAAACGTTTTCAATCACGTTAAACTCCACCATGCGGTTGGTGCGTTCCTGTTCGTCTTTAATAGCGTCCAGCTCGTCGGCATGCAGGCGGTAAACATCTTTAATGTGGCGCAGCCAGTTGTCAATCAAACCAAATTGCTGGTTGCTCATAGCCGCTATAACACCTCCGCAACCATAGTGGCCGGTAACTATCACGTGTTTTACCTTTAAAACGTTAACCGCATAATCCAGTACCGATAGCATATTCATATCTGAGTGGATAACCATGTTGGCAATGTTGCGGTGCACAAATATTTCGCCCGGGGCGGTATTAGTGATCTGGTTGGCCGGCACGCGGCTATCGGCGCAGCCTATCCATAATACGGGTGGTTTTTGACCATTGGCAAGCTTCTCAAAATAATGAGGGTCCTCGTTTAAGGTATCTTCAATAAATTGCTTGTTACCTTCCAGCAGGCTTTCATAAGTGATATGGCTGGTGTCGTGGATGATTTTTTTAGTTTTAGCGCACATAGTATTTATTGCTGTTTAAAGGGTTTAAACTGATCTGCTTTTGCCTGCATAAAATATCCGCGATAATTTATGCAATGCTACCGGCGAAAGATCGTAATATAAAATGGTAAGCAAAATTAATGGAATGAAATAAAAAATAGCAAAATCATACAGGTTAAAAAAGAATCCGCCCATAATACCACCTAAAAAGTAAAAGCCGAGTACGGTAAGCCGCACATAGATCTTGTTACGGGTAGTTTCGGTTTTGGCTACGTTGGGATGAAACCACTCAGATACATCGCCCCCCAGGTCGGTAAATAAGCCGGTGAGGTGGGTTGATTTGATCAGTCCGCCTGATATGGTTGACACCAGGCTGTTTTGCAACCCCATTGAAAATATGATCACCCCGATAACTATCTCGCGCTCGGTTTGGGTTTCACGGTAAAAGTTATGCCCGTAAATAGCCACAAACAGGAGCAGCAGTATTTCAATAATGATAGGGACGGAATGTGCCCGGTAGCGGCTTTTATGTTCCAATGACCTCACAATGAAGTTTGATATAAACGCACCTGCAAAAAACATCAGCAGCCAAATCACAAATACCACTATCCCGCTCCAGTTTTGTTCAACTATATGTTTGGCCAAATTGGCCACATGCCCGGTAATATTGGAGGTGAAGGCCAAAAAGGCAACCATGCCCGCCACATTAGTAACGCCCGACACAAAAGCGGTGGAAGATGCCAGCAATAAATTCTCTTTTAACGTACGTGCTTCTTTTGATTGCCTCAGCATAAAATATCCATTGCTTATTTGTAGCAGGATAAAAATAAGATAAAAAATAATGGATTGCTTAGGATGTTTACAACTTGATGGTGTATTTACTTTAGTTGGGATAAAATGCAATTTAGTGAGGGGGGAGTGATACTTCTCATCAAGCTAATAGCTGATTAAAAACATCTGCAAAATAAGGGTGTCATGCTGAGTACCGTCAAAGCATGGCGGTGTGGCCCCTGCGCTCAACCCTTCGACAAGCTCAGGGTGACACCCCGACTTTTTCGGCTATTGTTATAGTGTGTTTTTCACCCGTTATTGCCCTTAAGAAAGAAGCAGTTAATACCGCTAAACCATTATCCTCCATCCGGCTCCTATAGGAGCATCGTGTTTATAGCAATCATGAAGCAAGTGCTTAGCTCCATAGGAGCTTCCTTATCGCAAACAAGCGTATCGTCCTAAAAAGAGTTTACAATTCTTATGACTGTGTTTACAGAATTTTCAGGAAGCTCCTATGGAGCTAATGCCCCGGTCTATTATACTATAAAACAGGGTAACCCGATGGGGGTATGCTTTGTCACCTTGCCAAAACAAACCTGTATCGGGTATTGCTGTCAAAGCATGATAGGGTGTCCCGGCACACGCACTTCCTCTCACTCTCTCCCAATAAAAAACCCCGGCCATTTTCATGAAACCGGGGCAAACCAAACATAAACCTCTCTGTAGTTGCAGGTACGGAGAGTGTCCGGAGGTGTGATCACAGGTATTAATCCAAATTTAATGTTGGGCTACAGATTCAACGCTATTCAGCTCATACACATAACCTAAATTATGCGGACTGCTGCTGCTCACCTTCAAATCTTTGATCAAGCCTGTACCCAGGTCAATCACCCATCCATGAACCTCAAGGTCATGGCGTTCCATCCAGGCATTTTGTACAATGGATGTTTTGCACAGATTGTACACCTGCTCGCTTACATTAAGCTCAACCAGGCGGTTCTGTTTCTGTTTATCGTCGGTAATGCGGTCAAGCTCGTGGCTGTGCAAACGATAAACATCTTTAATGTGCCTTAACCAGTTGTCAATAAGGCCAAATTGCTTGTTGCTTAGCGCAGCGGCTACGCCGCCGCAGCCGTAATGTCCGGCAACAATAACATGTTTTACTTTAAGCACGTTTACGGCATAGTCAAGTACGCTCAGCATGTTCATGTCAGAGTGTACCACTACGTTGGCAATGTTGCGGTGTACAAACACTTCGCCGGCCTTGGTGCCTGTTACCTCATTGGCCGGCACGCGGCTGTCTGAGCAACCTATCCACAATACCTGCGGACTTTGGCCTTTGGCCAGGGTCTTAAAATATTCAGAATCTTCTTTTAATTTCAGATCTACCCATTCGCTGTTGCCGCGTAATAAGGCATTATAACTATCGTTTTGTGCAAGTTTCAGGTTATTGGTATCAATAACGGGTTTGCCATTTTTTTTATCATCTATAAGAGCCATTTTTTTTCTTCTTTAGTTGGGGTTATACATTAATTCTTTTAAGGCAGGTACATCGTACTTGTCCTTCACTTCGTGTAATTGCACTACAATACCTTTAGTATAGGCGTTGTGCTTATAATTGTGGATGATCTCGATCACATCCGGGTCAATATACCGGGAGTTGGAGCCATCAATGATCACATCGGTGCCGCTTGGCAAACTGGTTAGTGTGATCTGTATCGCAGCTTTATTTAAAAACGAAACTTCTTCGGCAAGCTTTATCCTGATCACCTTTTTATCGCCGTTTTTATCAATGTGGTAAAAGTAAGGGTTGCGTAAATTGGTGCGTAGTATATAAAACACACCTACCAGCATACCAATACCTACCCCTATCAGCAAGTCTGTTAATACCACGGCAACAATAGTTACCACAAATGGTATAAATTGGCTTAGGCCCTGGTGCCACATGTGTTTAAACAGGCTTATACGGGTTAGCTTATACCCGGTCATGAGCAGGATAGCTGCCAGGCACGATAACGGAATCAGATTTATTAACACCGGGATGCACAGTAACGAGATCAGTAACAGTAAGCCGTGTGTTATGGCGCTCATTTTTGTGCGGGCCCCGGAGTTTACATTTGCAGACGAGCGTACAATTACCGCCGTCATGGGCAGGCCGCCTAATAAACCACTGGTAATATTCCCTATTCCCTGGGCTACCAGTTCGCGGTTGGTGGGCGATATACGCTTTATGGGGTCAATCTTATCAACTGCTTCCAGGCTAAGCAAGGTTTCTAAACTGGCTACTACGGCTATGGTAAATGCGGTTATCCAAACCTGCTTATTACCAATATCACCAAAATTGGCCGATTTAAACAACCCTAAAAACTCACTGCTGCTATTTACTACCGGTATGTGTACAAACTGTTTTTGAAGCAGGGCTAACCCTGTGTTGGCAAACAGCATACTTAAGCCAATGCCCGATAAAACAACCAGTAAGGGCGCAGGTACAACGGCCAGTTTTTTAAACTTTGGCCAGTATATCATCAGCAGTAATGAAACTGCAGCAATAATTACGGCTCCGTAATTGATCTTGGCTACTGCACCCAATATGCCCGAAAAGGTATTGTGCTCATCGGTTTGGCTAAAGCGTTCATCACCTTCATAATCGGCATCGTAACCAACCGCATGTGGAAATTGCTTCATGATAAGGATGATACCTATGGCGGCAAGCATCCCCTCAATAACTGATGACGGGAAGTAGTTGGCTATGGTACCCGCCTTTAGTATACCTAACAGCATCTGGAAAACACCCGCAAGCACCAGGGCAAGCAAAAATGTTTCATACGAGCCCAGGGTGGTAATGGCATTGAGTACGATAACGGTTAACCCAGCGGCAGGACCGGCCACACTAAGCTGCGAACCGCTTAACGCGCCCACTACAATACCCCCGATAATACCTGTGAGCACACCGGCAAACAATGGTGCGCCCGATGCCAGGGCAATGCCCAAACATAATGGCAGTGCTACCAGGAATACAACAATACTTGACGGAAGGTCTTTTTTTAAGTTTTTAGGTAAAAAATATTTTTTCAGGTTGAGATTGCCCGCAGCAAAGTCACCTTGCTTAATTTGCATAAGATCAGGATAATATGATTGAAAAATTTAAATGAATTGTAAAGCGTTGCTATCCGGATAGGGAATATCCGGTTATATCATTTAAACGTTGGGAGGCGGGGTAGGGACTACAGGGTGATATACCTGTTTGTACAGGGAGTTTTCCTGGTTATGGAGTACTTTGGTTTCTACAACAAATGTAATAAAGGCTACACTGTGCAGATCATAGTCATCGAAAACCTTTTTCTCCTTAAAAGCATCCTTATCAGTTGTGTCTTTTTCACCTTTGGATTCCAGCTCCAACTGCAGGATAACTGCCTTTACGGTTTGATTATCAAGATATAAAAACACAGGCGCAACAGATATGGCCATCTTTATTAGAAAGACCCCCATAAACATTACAACTACCAGTGTTTTAAAATTCCTGATTTTCATTAATACAAATATACGAAATTACAGATGTTAGAACGTGGCGAATGTGCTTTTAGTCTAATCTTACAATTTAATTACTATTTAGCCTCACCTAAACGGCGAAGCCCTCATGTAATGATCTTCTCCAACGGAGGGGACTTCAAACTTGGCACTTTTTGAACCCTTACCCCTGGAGAGGGTAGGGTGAGGCTGAATAGTTTCAATTTAATTACTATTTTTAGCCTATTACAAACAACCTGAATTGTGGATAAAAAGCTCGGAGTATTAAGGCAAAAGCGGCAGAAAGCGTTTGAAGGCGGCGGTGCATTACGTATTGAAAGTCAGCATAAAAAAGGGAAGCTCACGGCGCGCGAGCGCTTGCATTTTTTAATGGATGAGGGCTCGTTTCAGGAGATTGGGATGCTGGTTGCCCACCGCTCAACCGATTTTGGAATGGAGAAGGAAAAATACCCCGGCGATGGCGTAGTAACCGGTTATGGTACCATAAACGGGCGCCTGGTTTACGTGTTTTCGCAGGATTTTACCGTTTTTGGCGGTTCGCTGTCTGAAACCCATGCCGAAAAGATCTGCAAGATCATGGATCTGGCTATCAAGAACGGAGCGCCGGTAGTAGGGCTTAATGATTCAGGTGGAGCGAGGATCCAGGAAGGCGTAGTATCATTAGGTGGTTATGCCGACATTTTTTACCGCAATACCATGGCATCTGGTGTAGTACCGCAAATATCGGCCATTATGGGGCCATGTGCAGGTGGGGCAGTGTATTCGCCGGCCATAACCGATTTTATTCTGATGGTTGAAAACACCTCTTATATGTTTGTTACCGGCCCCAATGTGGTAAAAACGGTGACCCATGAGGTAGTAACTTCCGAGGAACTGGGCGGTGCAACCACCCATGCAACCAAATCGGGTGTTACCCATTTTGCTTGTGCCAATGAAATAGCGGCTATTCAAAATATTAAGAACCTGCTGAGCTATATGCCCCAGAACTGTGAGGACAGGGCGCCGGCATTACCCTACGAAACGCAAAACGAGCTGCGGCCCGAATTAAATATCCTGTTGCCCGAAGTAGCTTCAACTCCTTATGACATTCGTGAAATTATTGATCATGTAATTGATGTGGGCTCATTTTTAGAGATCCATAAGGATTTTGCTGAAAATATTGTGGTTGGCTTTGCCAGGCTTGCCGGGCGCAGCATTGGTATAATAGCCAATCAGCCTGCGTTTTTGGCGGGTGTGCTTGATATCAACTCATCAACCAAGGCGGCGCGCTTTGTGCGCTTTTGCGACAGCTTTAACATACCCCTGCTGGTGTTTGAGGATGTACCCGGATTTTTGCCCGGTACCGATCAGGAGTGGAATGCCATTATAACCAACGGTGCCAAGTTGCTGTATGCTTTTTGCGAAGCCACGGTGCCCCGCATTACCGTGATTACCCGTAAGGCTTATGGCGGGGCTTATGACGTGATGAACTCCAAGCACATAGGCGCTGATATGAATTTTGCCTGGCCATCGGCAGAGATAGCCGTAATGGGCGCCAAGGGTGCCGCCGAAATTATTTTTAAACGGGAAATAACTACCGCCGAAGATAAGGAAGCCAAATGGCGTGAAATGGAACAACTGTATTCAGACACGTTTGCCAACCCTTACCGGGCCGCTGAACGCGGTTTTATTGACGAAGTGATAGAACCTGCAGAAACCCGTATTAAACTGATACAAGCCTTTAAAATGCTGGAGAATAAAGTGGTGAATAACCCGCGTAAAAAGCACGGCAATATGCCTTTGTAAGCTGAAAGCTTACCAAATGGAACCCGCGGTAACAGATGTGTGGATGTGCGGATTTTGGATGTGCCGATGAGGGTTTGGCAACGGTAAATTGATAAATAGCGTAATTGCGGTACGAAGTAATCTCTAAGCTTCTCCTAACTTGTCATCCTGAGCGTAGCGAAGGATCTATTCGGCGATTGGATTCTTCGCTACGCTCAGAATGACAAACTATTTTATTTACTTCGTGGTTCTTCTTGCTGCCGCGAGCTTATAGCTCGTGGTGTATCATGGCTTCAGCTTTCAGCTGAATGTATGCTGAATGCTTACAAAATGCAATCCGCGGGTTACACTGCGCTAAACCCGCGTTACCTTATAAGTCAGACTGAAGATATCTTCTGCTTTTATCGGACAATGATATGTCCGGTAACGATACAGGTTTTTAGATAAGATTAAAGTTAATTTATTATTAATCAGTCCGTTGTATTTTAGGCACAACGTTGGTTTATTCGGTTTGAACTTTAGTATGTAATATTAATTGATATGAACCGATTGCTAATCAAAATTATCGCCTTGTTACTGTGGACTTCCTTTTATACTATAGCGGCGGAGGCGCAGGTAGCCGACTCAACTATTATACGGCTGATGCAGGAGAAACATATTCCGACATTAGGCCTGGGCTTTATTGATAGCGGGAAAGTTGTACTATCAAAAGTTTATGGTGAACTTAAAACGGGGGTACCTGCTCCGGCCAATACGGTATTTAATGTGGCTTCGGTCACCAAAACGGTAACGGCGATGGTTACGCTGTGCCTGGTTAATTCTGGTAAATGGGATCTGGATGAACCGATCTGTCATTATTGGACTGATCCGGATGTTGCAGCTGATCCTCGGAGTAAAAGGCTCAACACCCGGCATATCCTGACACACCAAACGGGCTTTCCCAACTGGCGCTGGATGAAGCCGTCGAAAAAGCTGGCCTTTGAGTTTGAGCCCGGCTTAAAATTCCAATATTCAGGCGAAGGAATGGAGTATTTGCGGCATGCCCTGGAAAAGAAGTTTAACCGCTCGCTACAACAATTGGCCGATTCACTGATCTTCGGGCCTTTGCATATGAACGATACTCACTTCGTTTGGGAAGATGCCATGCTTGATCATTTTGCTGTTGCACACAACAGCAAGGGCGAAGCAATGGAAATTATTAAAAACAGTGAACCCAGTGCAGCCGATCAACTAAAAACAACGGTAACAGATTATAGCAGGTTCCTGATCTGGGTGATGAACGGTGCCAACCTATCCAAGGCACTTTACCGGCAGATGACGAGTCCGCTGTCCAAAATCAAGGATAACAAATTTATAGGGTTGGGCTGGGCAGTTTATCCGGATTTGGGCGGGGAGCTTGGCCTGTCGCACAGCGGTATTGATCCGGGAGTGAATACGATTGTTTTTGTTTTACCCAAGTCCAGGCGCGCCTTACTGATCTTTACCAATTCTGATAATGGACCTCAAATATACACCGACCTGGTAAAGAGATTTCTGAAGGAGCAGGGAAATGCTATAATTAATACCGAAATGAACAATTAACAATCAAAAACTATAAGATGAAAACAATCAATAAGTACTTGGCTACAACACTTTTTTTAATGACTGCCACCCTTTTTACAGGTATCCGCGCCGAGGCGCAGACTTCCGGCCCATTGTTTAACGAGATAGCGCATGTGGATTCACTCCAGTTTGGTGCCTTTAACGCCCGTAACCTGGACCAACTCATGAATTATTTTGACAATAGCCTGGAGCTTTACCAGGACAATACCGGTGTGCGAAATTTTGATCAGACAAAACAGGCCTTTGGCGGATTGTTTAAAATGAGTTATGTTTTGACCCGTAAATTAATTCCCGGAACAATGGAAGTGTACCCGATCAAAGATTATGGCGCTATCGAAACCGGACAGCACACATTTTCACACACAGAAAACGGCCAGTTACAGTCATTCACCTATAAGTTTATGCAAATCTGGCAGAAAAAAGACGGCGTTTGGCGGGTAACCCACGAGATTACCTACGGTCACTAAGAGGTATCATTGCTTTGTACCTTGAAATAACGTGGTGCGGATATGTACCCTCATGGGGCAGCTAAAAGTTACCCAACTTCCATGTCATTGCGAGGAGGTACGACGAAGCAATCGCGAACGATGCATAACTACCTGCTTTGTTTGCGATTGCCACGCTTCGCTCGCAATGACATGGGTTTCAGTATGCGGCATAGTGGTGTACTATGGCTTCAGCTTTCAGCTGCATGTAAGCTGAAAGGTTACAAAATGCAACCTGCGGGTTACTCTGTACAGCATAGAGATTGCTTCGTACCTCGCAATGACGTGGTGGGGGACATGCGCATTATTGCATGTATTAGCAAACAGAAGGTAACACTAACCGCAGTTATCAAAGGATAGATCTAAAGCTTTATTACTTTGCCGTAATATGTTTTTTTAACCTCGCAATCAAATTGTGTATAACCCACGGCGATATCAAAAGGTGGTTTTTCTTGAGGTATTATTTTTACGTTTATTCCTCTACCAAATTTATTTAGGTTACAAAGTTCTATTATTCTGATAGTATCTCCGGCCACAGTTTTTACAATTGTGTTTGAGGCAAAAGCAACATAACCGCAATACTTACCGTTATCTTGTTGTTCAATTAACTCGCCGTATAAAGTATCCTTTAGGGTGTAATATTGCCAATCTTTTTTGCATTCAAATAGTGTCTTTTGGGCAGAAGTAAAATGATAAGGGGACCGGCAGCCCATTAGTAGATATAGTATTATGAAAATCAAAAGGCTGCGCATAATTAAATATAAACAAAAAACGCCATCCGAAACCGGATGGCGTTTTTTTATGTTGTCCCACACCTTTCAGTGGGCCGGGCATCTATCAAACTTTGATTTCAACTTCAACGCCACTTGGCAATTCAAGTTTCATCAGGGCATCTACAGTTTTTGAATTAGAGCTGTAAATGTCTAATAAACGTTTGTATGAGCATAATTGAAATTGCTCACGTGCTTTTTTGTTTACGTGTGGTGAACGTAAAACAGTGAAAATTTTCTTTTCGGTTGGTAACGGAAGTGGTCCGCTAACTACAGCGCCTGTTGGCTTTACTGTTTTTACGATTTTCTCGGCAGATTTATCTACCAGGTTGTAATCGTAAGATTTTAATTTGATCCTGATTCTTTGGCTCATGTTAATTTGATTTTAACCATCCTAAGAGCTATTTATTAGGGTGGTTGGTTTTTATTTATTGAATTAATGAATTAGCGAGTTGGTGATTTTTATTTATTCAATAATTCACTAACTCACTAATTCAAAATTATTTATGCGTTAGCAGCAGCTTTTTTGCCTTTTACTTTGGCAACTACTTCTTCCTGTACGTTACGTGGTGCTTCAGCATAGTGATCAAACTCCATGGTTGAAGTAGCACGGCCAGAGGTGATGGTACGTAACTGGGTTACATAACCAAACATTTCTGAAAGTGGTACAGTTGCTTTAATTACCTGTGCACCTGCACGTGAATCCATACCTAAAAGCTGGCCACGACGACGGTTCATGTCACCGATAACATCACCCATGTTTTCTTCAGGGGTAAGGATCTCGATTTTCATGATCGGCTCAAGTAACATTGGTTTACATTTTGGCAATGCCTCACGGTAAGCCATTTTTGCAGCTAACTCGAAAGATAGCGCATCTGAATCGACCGCGTGGAATGAACCATCAATTAAACGAACTTTTAAGTTGGTTAACGGGTAACCCGCTAATACACCATTTGCCATTGAAGCTGCGAAGCCTTTTTCAACAGATGGGATAAACTCACGAGGGATTGAACCACCGCTGATTTCGTTTACAAACTGTAAGCCTTCTTTACCTTCGTCATTCGGAGATAAGATAACTTGTATATCGGCAAATTTACCACGACCACCGGTTTGTTTCTTGTAAGTTTCGCGGTGTTGGATAGTACCTGTGATTGACTCTTTGTAAGCAACTTGTGGCGCACCCTGGTTAACCTCAACCTTAAACTCACGTTTTAAACGGTCCATGATAATATCTAAGTGAAGCTCGCCCATACCTGAAATTACAGTTTGGCCGGTTTCTTCGTCAGTATTAACACGGAAGGTTGGATCTTCTTCAGATAATTTACCTAAAGCCATACCTAATTTATCTACATCGGCCTGTGTTTTAGGCTCAATAGCTAAACCGATAACCGGCTCCGGGAAATTCATTGACTCCAGAATGATCGGGTGTTTCTCGTCGCAAAGGGTATCACCAGTTTTAATATCTTTAAAGCCTACTACCGCAGCAATATCACCAGCACCTACGTTAGGGATTGGGTTTTGCTTGTTAGCATGCATCTGGAATATACGTGATATACGCTCTTTGTTGTTTGATCTCATGTTGTACACATAAGAACCAGCGTCAAGGTTACCTGAGTATACGCGGATAAAGCACAAACGACCTACGAAAGGATCGGTTGCAATTTTAAACGCTAATGCAGCAAATGGTTCTTTTTCTGACGGCTGACGAACAATTTCTTCGCCTGTATCAGGGTTTGTACCAACAATACCATCAACATCAAGTGGCGAAGGCAATAACTCCATCACATAGTCAAGCATGGTTTGTACACCTTTGTTTTTGAAAGATGAACCACAAACCATAGGAACTATCTTGGCATCTAAAACAGCTTTACGTAAAGCATCAAGTACTTCGCGCTCAGTGATTGTTTCAGGGGCATCAAAGAATTTCTCCATTAATGACTCATCGTAATCAGCAACAGATTCCAATAATTTCTCTCTCCACTCAGTTGCTTCTTCAATCATATCCTCCGGGATAGGCACTTCAGTAAAGGTCATACCTTTATCATGCTCATTCCAAACGATACCTCTCCAGTTAATTAAGTCAATAACACCTTTAAAGTTCTCTTCTGCACCTATTGGTAACTGAAGCGGAACGGCGTTACTGCCTAACATGCTTTTTACTTGTTTTACAACATTTAAAAAGTCGGCACCAGAACGGTCCATTTTATTAACGAAACCTATACGGGCAACGTTGTAGTTGTTTGCAAGTCTCCAGTTAGTTTCTGATTGTGGCTCAACACCATCAACAGCACTAAAAAGGAATACTAAACCATCTAATACACGTAACGAGCGGTTTACCTCAACGGTAAAATCCACGTGTCCCGGTGTGTCAATGATGTTGATATGGTAGTTATGTCCACGGTATTTCCAGCCAACAGTTGTAGCCGCAGAGGTAATGGTGATACCACGTTCCTGTTCTTGCGCCATCCAGTCCATTGTAGCAGCACCTTCGTGTACTTCACCAATTTTGTGGCTTACACCAGAGTAGTATAGAATACGCTCTGTTGTAGTGGTTTTACCAGCATCAATGTGAGCGGCAATACCTATGTTTCTTGTGTATTTAAGATCTCTTGACATGTTAAATATTGAGTTGTCGAATTATTGAATTAGTGATTGAAACGAATTTTGGGAGTAGTCTTAATAATTCTCATTCATTAAATTATCCATCGGTTGTTATCAGATGAATTGACGAAATAATGAATTATTGATTAGTATAATGTTACTAAATCAATAATTCACTAATTCAATGATTCGCTTATTAGAATCTAAAGTGTGAGAACGCTTTGTTGGCCTCAGCCATTTTGTGCGTATCTTCTTTCTTCTTCACTGCCGCACCTTCACCTTTAGCTGCTGATATGATCTCGCCGGCTAATTTCTCCATCATGGTTTTTTCACCACGACGACGGGCATAGCTGATCAGCCATTTCATACCTAAAGCTATTTTACGCTCCGGACGAACTTCTGTTGGTACCTGGAAGTTAGCACCACCTACACGGCGGCTTTTTACTTCAACAGCAGGCATTACATTGTTTAAAGCCTTTTTCCAGGTTTCTAAACCGCTTTCGCTGGTTTTCTTTTCAACAATATCAACTGCGTTATAAAATATAGCGTATGCGGTAGATTTTTTACCATCATACATCATGTTATTTACGAACCTTGTTACCAGGGTATCATTGAACCTTGGATCAGGAAGGATAATTCTCTTTTTTGGTTTTGACTTTCTCATTGCTATCTATCCTCCTTTAATTATTTCTTTTTACCTTTTGTTGGCGCTGCAGCTACCTGACCTGGTTTTGGACGTTTAGTTCCGTATTTAGAACGACGTTGGTTACGGCCGGCTACACCTGATGTATCTAATGCACCACGGATGATGTGGTAACGTACACCTGGTAAATCCTTAACACGACCACCACGGATCAAGACAATAGAGTGCTCCTGTAAGTTGTGACCTTCACCAGGGATGTAAGCATTTACTTCTTTTCCGTTGGTTAAGCGCACACGGGCAACTTTACGCATTGCTGAGTTTGGTTTTTTAGGGGTAGTGGTATACACGCGTGTGCATACTCCTCTTCGCTGTGGACAGCTGTCCAACGCTGGTGACTTACTCTTGTCAACCAGAGCTACTCTACCTTTTCTAACTAATTGCTGAATAGTAGGCATTTTTCCTTTTTTGTATTTACTGTTTTATCCTTATTTTAAGGACTGCAAAGGTAGCTACTATTTTTTGATTTTCAAGGGGTTGTATCGAAAAAGTTTTTGTAAGGGGTTGGGGTAGAGCGGGAGCGGGGTGTGGGAGCCGGATTTTAAAGTGAAAATATTGATAACTAATACAATAAATTATGATGTTGGTCATAAAAAAAGCGATGATCGTTAGATCACCGCCCTTTCATCATTATCACATCAATCAATTATCAAATTAGTATCCGCGGTTATCATGATCATAGTTGTGGTCATGACCATAACCGCCGTTATTGTAATACCTGTCGTGGTGATAACCACGGTGTCCGTATCCGTCACGTACCACGCAACCTGAGGTTACTGATACTATAGCTGCTAATAACAAAGCATATGCAAGAAATCTCTTTTTCATGGTGTATAATTTTAATGGTACACCCTACTAACGGACGTACACATATATGACTATTATTAAATGAAAAGGATTAACCGGGAACGTTAATTGCCATGTATGATTGTCATGCTGAACTTGTTTCAGCAACTCACATACTATATAATATTTATCCTGTGGGATCCTGAAATAAATTCGGGATGACTTGAGCGGAACACAGCATTGACACAGGATTTATCAGCATAGGTGTTCTAAAGATTACAAGGACAAAAGCAAAGGGTATGTTTGGCTAAAGCCTTATAACTTTTTATTTGCAATCCGTTGGCTAAAGCCAACGGCAATGATAGATACAGTGGGATATAATTTTCATTCATTGCCGTCCCATTTATGGGGCGGATTGAGAAGTTGGAATTAGGGCTTTAGCCAAAACTCTAATCTTCCAGACACCAACATGATGCAGAGTATTATCAGAATTTAAGTAGTGCTAATTACACCAATCCCATACTCACCCTATACTCCTGCTGAATAAGCAGCAGGCAGCTGGCGCAGAGGCATCCGTCATACAGTTCGCTTACGTACTGCACCTCGTTAAGGCTAAGCTGTACGGTACTGCACTGGCACTTGGTGAATGAGTTTGCTTTACATTCAAAAGGGGCCTCACAGCGTTCGCAACGGATAATTTCGTGTTTGGTATTCATTTTTATGGTCCGGAGGTAAGCTTTTAGTCCGAAAGTAATCGTTGCAAAAATACAGATAATTGAAATAAGCAGGCGCGGATGTAGTCAGGATAAAGCCATTAAAAATAAAAACGTCCATGAACCTTAGCTCATGGACGTTGATATAGTCCTTTATCTTTTGTCCATAATTCTTTTAGATAAAAGAATTATGCCGAACAGGTTACGCAGCCTTCTTCCATTGAGCAGCTTGGGCCTTCTGGTACATTGTCTGCAAGTTGTGCTACATGTTCTGGTATTACCGGCTCCATGTTTGAACCGCCCTGGTTTTCAACTGTAAACTTAACCGCTTGTGATGCCGCTTGAGTGCGCAGGTAGTACATACCAGTTTTTAAACCTTTTTTCCATGCGTAGAAGTGCATAGATGTTAGTTTTGATGCGTTTGGCGAGTTGATGAACAGGTTTAATGATTGCGACTGGCAAACATAGGCGCCCCTGTCAGCAGCCATGTCAATAATGTTACGCATTTTTATTTCCCAAACGGTTTTGTATAGTTCCTTGATATCGGCAGGTATTTCTGCAATATCCTGGATTGATCCGTTTGCGGTAATGATCTTATCTTTCATGGCAGGTGTCCACAAGCCCAGGTTAACCAGGTCACGCAGCAGGTATTTGTTTACCACGATAAACTCACCGCTTAATACACGACGGGTGTATATGTTAGAGGTATATGGCTCAAAGCACTCGTTGTTACCTAATATTTGTGAGGTTGATGCTGTTGGCATTGGTGCTACTAACAGGGAGTTGCGCACACCATGGTTCATCACATCTAAACGCAGGTTTTCCCAATCCCAGCGGTTGCTTGCCGGAGATACGTTCCACAAATCAAACTGGAATTTACCTTTTGACAATGGTGAACCCTGGAATGTTTCGTAAGCACCTTCGGTAATGGCCAGATCTTTTGAAGCTGTCATAGCTGCAAAATAAATGGTTTCAAATATCTCTTTGTTCAGTTGCTTGGCTTCTTCGCTTTCAAACGGCATACGCAGCTGGATAAACGCATCAGCTAAACCTTGTACACCTAAACCAATAGGACGGTGCCTTAAGTTAGAGTATTCTGCTTCGGCAACAGGGTAGTAGTTACCATCAATAATACGGTTAAGGTTAATGGTAGCCTGGTAAGTTACATCATATAATTTCTGATGATCAAACACACCGTTGATCACGTAACGTGGCAATGCTAATGAGGCAAGGTTACAAACCGCAATTTCATTGGCATCGGTATACTCCATAATTTCGGTACAAAGGTTTGAACTTTTGATTGTACCTAAATTTTGCTGGTTTGATTTGCTGTTGGCAGCATCTTTATATAACAGGTATGGTGTACCGGTTTCAACCTGGGCATCCAGTACGGCAAACCAAAGATCCTGTGCTTTGATTACTTTACGGGCACGGCCTTCTTTTTCGTATTTGGTGTAAAGAGCAACAAACTCAGCACCAAAACAATCAGCTAAACCTGGTGCTTCATGCGGGCAAAATAAACTCCAGTCTTCGTTGGCTTCTACACGCTCCATGAACAGGTCAGATACCCAAAGGGCGTAGAACAGGTCGCGGGCACGCATTTCTTCTTTACCGTGATTTTTACGCAGGTCTAAAAATTCAAATATATCTGCATGCCATGGCTCTAAATAAATAGCAAAGGCACCTTTACGCTTGCCACCACCCTGGTCAACATAACGGGCAGTATCATTAAACACACGCAGCATAGGGATAATACCGTTGCTGGTACCGTTTGTACCGCTGATGTAGGAGCCTGTAGCCCTTACGTTATGGATGCTTAAACCAATACCACCTGCACTTTGTGATATTTTGGCGGTTTGTTTTAAAGTATCATATATACCATCAATACTGTCATCCTTCATGGTTAACAAAAAGCATGACGACATTTGTGGTTTTGGTGTACCTGCGTTGAAAAGGGTAGGAGTGGCGTGAGTAAACCAGCGCTCGCTCATTAAATGGTAAGTTTTAATAGCGCTATCGATATCGTGTTTATGAATACCAACCGATACACGCATAAACAAATGCTGCGGACGTTCGGCTATTTTACCGTTGATCTTTAACAGGTATGATTTTTCAAGCGTTTTAAAGCCGAAGTAGTCAAAGCCAAAGTCGCGGTCATATATAATGGTACTGTCTAAAAGCTCGGCATTTTTTTCAATAACTTCCCATACATCGTCGGCAATCAGGGATGCATCTTTACCCGTTTTAGGGTCGATGTACTCATGCAGTAAACGCATGGTTTCTGAAAACGATTTGATGGTGTTTTTGTGCAGGTTTGATACGGCTATGCGCGAAGCCAGCAAAGCATAATCAGGGTGCTTTGTGGTTAACGAAGCTGCAGTTTCGGCGGCAAGGTTATCCAGCTCAGATGTGGTTACGCCATCAAATAAACCTTCAATAACCTTTTTGGCCACATCAATAGGATCAACTAAATTGAACCCGTAGCACAGTTTTTCAATGCGTGCTGTGATCTTGTCGAATTTTACCGACTCTTTTCTACCGTCTCTTTTTACTACAAGCATATTAGTGAGTTGTGAATGGTGAGTAGTTAATGTTAATTGTAAATTTGTTAATTGATCCGGATTGAATTTATAAGAGC
Source organism: Mucilaginibacter saanensis (assembly GCF_014200575.1). Classification (GTDB taxonomy): domain Bacteria; phylum Bacteroidota; class Bacteroidia; order Sphingobacteriales; family Sphingobacteriaceae; genus Mucilaginibacter. Next base: position 116,953 of record NZ_JACHBZ010000001.1, read on the forward strand.
ACTTAGATATTTAAAACACTTAACCAATATCTCGCCAAGTGTGTTTAAACTTTCAGCTGAACAATATCCTAAATCTGATGCTACATCAAATGCAGCGTCAACTTCAATGATTGATCCTCTGGCTATCTCATAATATCTTTTTCTTTCAATATCAGATTTTCTTGAACTTCCCTCTGCCAGATTTAAATGAACAGAAAGGGCCGCTCGTTTTATTTGTTGTGTTAAATTGAATTTCTCTTCGTGGGGGAATTGACTTATAGCTAAATAACATTCTTTTACAAATTGCCTGGTAATCGTATAGGCATCTAACTTAGTGTGCCCTAATTGTAAAAACATGCTTGCGATTATTAATAATTCACTACTGCCAACTCGCCACTCACTATCTAAAAGTCCTCATCCAATGAAAACGCTTTGCTTTCGGCGTTGTTTAATACGCCGCTTTTCTGATAGTCGCCTACACGTTTTTCAAAGAAATTGGTTTTACCCTGTAATGATATCATTTCCATAAAATCAAACGGGTTGGTTGCGCCATAGTGTTTTTCGTAACCCAGTTCGCCCAACCATCTGTCGGCTACAAACTCAATATACTGGCTCATCATTTTGGCGTTCATGCCTATCAGGTTAACCGGTAGGGCGTCGGTAACAAATTCTTTTTCAATTTCAACCGCGTCAGTAATAATCTTGGTAACCTGCTCGGCAGGCAACCTGTTTTGCAGCATTTTGTATAGCAAACAAGCAAACTCACAGTGTGAACCTTCATCGCGCGATATCAGTTCATTACTAAAGGTAAGACCAGGCATCAGGCCGCGTTTTTTAAGCCAGAATATGGAGCAAAAGCTGCCCGAGAAGAAAATGCCCTCAACCGCTGCAAATGCTACCAAACGCTCGGCAAAGTTGCCCTCGTTTATCCAGCGCATGGCCCATTCAGCCTTTTTGCCTACACAAGGTACGGTATCAATGGCGTGGAACAGGCGGTCTTTTTCGGCCGGATCTTTTATGTACGTATCTATTAACAGGGCGTAAGTTTCTGAGTGGATGTTTTCCATCATGATCTGGAAACCATAAAAACAACGGGCTTCAGGTAGCTGAACTTCGCTCATAAAGTTTACGGCTAGGTTTTCATTAACAATACCATCGCTGGCAGCAAAAAATGCCAGGATGTGCGAAATAAAATGCTTCTCGCCTGCGTTCAGGTTTTCCCAGTGTTTCATATCATCCGAAAGATCGATCTCTTCGGCAGTCCAAAAGCTGGCTTCGGCCTTTTTGTACATTTCCCAAATAGCCGGATACTTAATAGGAAGTATCACAAACCTGTCCTTGTTCTCTCTCAGTAATATTTCGTCTTCCTGTTTCATAGATACCTGTGTTTTTTATTGTTATTTCCTTAACTTAATGCCATCAGACACGAAAGCCAGCCTCATTTAAAATGAAGCTTTGTTATTTTTGTGATCAACTTGATTAATCACAAGTTTTATTATGTAACTTACTGACAGCTAAGTTCTTGAATGTTGGATGGTTGATACATCCCGCTGTCTTTCGAATACCTTATACAACAAAGTTAATGTTTGAAGCCTTAAGATTTTAGTGTTAGTTTTTAACAAAGCATCAAGTTATTAACACTTTACCCACTTGTGTGGAATAGTACACTGTAAAAGAAAAAATTAATGAACTTGATTACAGCTAATTAAAAAATGCAGTGAATTTTTGCCCCGGAAATATTTGCAGAAAACGATAATTTAACATTATAAATTACTTGACTTAACACCGACAATTGTTGCGAATAGCGAAATACGTTTGCTAAGCAACGGTTAAAATTTCTAAATCTGCCCGAAAATATGACCTGCCCGGCCAATTGTGGAAAACAATATAACCCGGCAGAGCAGCGACCCGCCGGGATATTCCTTAAAGTTGTGAGAATTATTTAGCATCATCGGCCGATACAAACTTCATCGATACCGAGTTAACACAGTGGCGTACATTTTTCGCTGTCAGGTATTCGCCCTCAAAAACGTGACCCAGGTGGGCGCCGCAATTAGCGCACACAATTTCAACACGCCGGCCATCGGCATCGGGTACCCTTTTTACAGCGCCGGGTATTTCGTCATCAAAGCTTGGCCAGCCGCAGTGTGATTCAAATTTTGAATCGGATGTGTACAGCGGTGTGTCACAACGTTTACAAACATATAGGCCCTCGGCTTTATTGTCGAGCAGTGCGCCGGTAAATGGTCTTTCGGTTCCTTTATATAATATTACCCTTTCTTCGTCGGGTGTTAATTGATTATATTCCATTTAATAATTATTGGTTGTTGAATTAGTGAATTATTGATTAAAATGATTCATGTTATTTACTTAAAGATACGACAATTAGATGGCAGTAAATGTTTACCCAAAGCTTATTTACACTGGTTTGACGGAGGGAACAGATGCGCAGATGCTTGGTGGGCGGCTTGCTTATCTTGCGCGTTTGCGCTTGCTGCCGCGAGCTTATAGCTCGTGGCATAACATAGCTTCAGCTTTCAGCTGAGGTAAGCTGAAAGCTTACGAAATTGCAACCCGCGGGTTACGCTGCGCTAAACCCGCGGGAGCGGGCGAGCGGGGCGGCCATCCCGCGGCCAAGAGCGGGTATACGCCACGCTCCTTCAAGAATAGATCCTTCGCTATCGCTCAGGATGACAAGTTTGTTTGTTTTATAGGAGAAATTCGGTAAGGCTGGACTTGTGGGGTGCCGAAACAAGTTCGGCATGACGAGCTTTTGTTATTTTTATAGAGTATGCAAAAAATAAAACCGACGAGTTTATTCCCCCGTCAGCAGATAAGCTTCGGATGAAAAGCGGGCAGAACATGGTGGGATTGTGCGATGGCAGGGGCATTAGCAAACCTCGCCGAAGCGGGGATGTTGAGCGAACGAAGTAGAGCAAGGTTTAGCAGCCCGTGGTTCTGTCCGGTTTGCGGGCAAAGGCCAGTGGGCAAAGAAGTATTTCTGATGACAAGCGGTTTGGTTACTTTGTCGCAACAAAGTGACTGGCCCTCCCGCGGCCAAGAGCGGGTATACGATATGATTGTTTACGAGCAGATAATGCGAAAATATAGAGGGAGCTCCTATGGAGCTAATACTCACACTCAATAATAGCTATAGACACGGTACCCCTGTGGGGTAAAACTTGTCATCCTGAGCAATAGCGAAGGATCTGTTATTGAACTATACATGTAGGCCAATAGATGCTTCACTACGTTCAGCATGACAAGCGGCGTAAAGAAGAAAAATGGTCAACAAAAAAATCCCGGCCAATCATGACCGGGATTTAAATATGTTTATACGGAGTCAGTAGGTTTAAGCTAATTTAGCCAGCTCTTCTGCCATGGCAGCGCCAATTTCGGCAGGTGAAGCCACTACGCGGATACCGCACTCAGTCATGATCTTCATTTTTGCAGCAGCAGTATCATCGGCACCGCCAACAATAGCACCAGCGTGGCCCATACGGCGTCCCGGAGGCGCAGTTTGACCGGCAATAAAGCCTACAACTGGTTTAGTACCATTTGCTTTGATCCAACGAGCCGCGTCAGCTTCCATGCCTCCGCCAATTTCGCCAATCATGATAATGCCATGAGTATCCGGATCGTTCATTAACAATTCAACAGCCTCTTTAGTAGGGGTGCCAATAATAGGGTCGCCACCAATACCAATAGCGGTAGTAATACCTAAACCAGCTTTAACCACCTGGTCAACTGCTTCGTAAGTTAAAGTACCTGATTTTGAAACCACACCTACATTACCTTTTTTAAAGATAAAGCCAGGCATAATACCAATTTTACTTTCATCGGCAGTAATAATACCCGGGCAGTTAGGGCCAATAAGGCGTGCATCCTTATCAGTTAAATATTCTTTTACCGCAATCATATCCTTTGTAGGGATACCTTCGGTGATACAAACAATAACCTTGATACCGGCTTCGGCAGCTTCCATAATGGCATCTGCACCAAAAGCAGGAGGTACAAAAATGATAGATACATCGGCGCCGGTTTGGTCAACCGCGTCTTTAACGGTGTTAAAAACCGGTCTGTCTAAATGTTGCTGACCGCCTTTACCTGGTGTAACACCCCCAACAAGCTGGGTACCATAAGCAATCATTTGCTCAGCATGGTAAGTACCTTCTTTACCTGTGAAACCTTGTACAATAACTTTTGAATCTTTATTTACGAGAACACTCATTGGTTTTTTTCGTTTTAGTACGGCAAAGCTAAAGTTATTGCCAATAAAGTCAAATTAAATTTAAACCTGTGGCATTCTTTTTACATGGATGCCTTTCAGATTCAAATAACACCTGCAAAGTGTAGCAAACAGTTGATATGCTAAAATATAAGTGCCATTTATAAAAACAGCACCTGACCGCTGCAACCTCTATTTTTGCCAAACAAATTCTGGTAACGCGGGTTTATCCCGTATCTGTATTTATATCATATTATTTGAATATCATTTTTATTTTAGCGGCTTACAATAACCTATCACATGAAAAAAACAAACAAACACCTTATTTTGTGGCTTATAACGTGCTTATTTTGCACCACGGCCGCCCACGCACAGTTTGGCGGCTTAGGGAAAAAACTGCTGGACAAGGGTACCGAAATGGCATCAGGCGGCGGATTAAACAAAATACTGAAACAGCCGCAGGCCATTACCACCAACTTTAAAGATGTTGATAAAACCGGCTCTAAACCACCCTCATTTATGGAAGGGCAAGCATCGCAGCCCTTATACCTTTTACCTAAGGCACCGGATGGCGGCTATAAACTTTGCGCCGGTTTTTTTGAAATGACCAGCAAAAGCTATTGCCTGCACGCCGGTACCCGCGGCCCAAGCACAGGCGATGGCTATATGCTTGCACCGGTACTGGGGCCTAAACGGGATGTGGTGATATTGATATTGAAACATGCCGAGAAACATCCGGAAGTAAACCAGCACAGTATCCAGATATTGTTGTGGGCCATCATTGCCCGTACCCGTTTTGTTGATTTTGGTAATGATATTAAGCTTACGGCCACCAAGCTGCTGTCGCCAAGTGAATTGCTGATGCTGGAGGGCGGAGCTCTGGGCGTGTTACCTGCCAGTGTAATGGATAAAGCCAAAAATCAGCTGCCGCCTGCCGCGCAAGGTGTTTTTGAGGCCGAAAATAACATCCGTCAGCTGGCGGCATCGGGTAACGCTTCGTACGAGGAAATGGAGAAATATGCCATGCTGGCCGGCCTGGCGCCACAGCCCGATCCGGAAGTACCGTCGGGTATATGGTCGCTGCATCCGGATGGTTATTATATCCGTTTTTACCCGCACGGCTATCAGCAAACCACCGTACAGATCTATGTACCGCAGGAGCTGATCAGCACTAAGCCCGGTTTAGTTTATGATGGCCCCAATGGTATTGCCTGCCCGGCCAACGTAGGTGCCCAGCGGCTGGCCCAAACCAACGAGCCGCTAAATCCGGACTATACCAAAAAGCTGAAGATAATTTGTAATTAATTAGGCCAAAGGCGAAGGGCGAAAGGTTTGATATCTTTCGCCCTTTGGTTTTGGCTACATGCTGGCGCACGCGTGCCGCGTGTGCCTTTAAAGTCAGGGATCATTGAAATTTTAGGCGGATACAATTAAGCACACGCGGCACGCGTGCGTCAGCGAGGGGATGGCCTTAAAACGCAGAATTGTGTTTAAGATTTTTTAAAGGACTAATTATTTGCTATCTTGGCTAAAGCGAGCGGTAATGCATTTCTAATAATTGCCGGCGCATTGATGGGGCTGGCAATTGTTACAATTAAAAGGCTTTAGCCAAATATCGCTGCCGAGTTTTAAAGGCGATTTTTTCTACCCGGGTTTTAAAGGAGTTGTTGATGTGCACTTGTCATCATAATTAAAACTATAAATATGAAAAAAGTAACAGGGATTGGCGGCGTATTTTTTAAATGCGATGATCCGCAGGGTATGAACGCATGGTATTCAAAAAATCTTGGATTACCTCACGGTGAATACGGAGTAACGTTTGAATGGCAACATGCCGATGATCCGTCGAAACAAGGATCTACCTCCTGGTGTACGTTTCCGCAGAATACGAAATATTTTGATCCTTCGACCAAGCCATTTATGATCAATTACCGGGTTGAAAATATAGTTGAACTGGTAGCTGAGCTAAAAAAGGACAACGTGACTATAGTTGATGAAATTGCGGAATATGATTACGGCAAATTTGTTCACGTACTCGATCCCGAAGGAAATATTATTGAACTGTGGGAACCAAAGGATGAATAGTTTTGCCGGGTAGGTCATAGTAAAAATAATTCCTTTAAGGTTTTACATTTATACTTTCGCTGTCGTAAGGGGCCGTCTTTTGGTTACATGATAACGGCATTTGCTGGCGCATGCGTGCTGTGTGTGCTTACATCTATGCGCCAGTAGATGGCTTCAATATACCTGGCCTTTAATTGCTTTTACGCCCTGATTTTAGTATCTTTAAAAATCAAACGGCCCGTTACTTCTTTATCTGGATTAATGGGCCGTTTGCATAAAGCCACAAAAATCATAAAAACAGACCGCTTGTTTTGTAGTGTTCTTTAAATCAATTAGTTGATGCTTTTTAAAGCTAAAAAAAGCACCTGAAAAAGAACTAAAAACAACACTTTTTACTCGTTTTTGATTGATTTTGGCTCGTTTTTAATCAAATTCAATCGTTTTTGACACAAAATATTGTTAAAACAAAACTTTAAGAAGTTTTAATTACGGTAAATTCTATAATCATTATAACCAAAATAAAAAGCCATGTGGTTATAAAAATGATCCCTGCTCTTTTTATTTTCGGGTAGTCTTTTTTAATAACACCGGGAATAAAATAATATGCAGTAAGGCCAAAGCCCAGAATAACAATTGCAAGTTTTAAAAGGAAAACGGCTATAGATAAAGTCATAAAAATAGTGTTATAGGTAGCTATTCTAAACACCCTCCCGAATTACCGGGGGATGAAATTCTTTTTCACTTTTTGCAATTACAATAGTAGCTACCCCGTTGCCAATTACATTAGTGATGGCCCGTGCTTCGGACATAAAGCGGTCGACCCCCAGCAGGATGGCCACGCCCTCCACCGGAATCACCTTGATGGCCGCCAGCGTACTGGTGAGCACAATAAAACCGCTGCCGGTTACTCCTGCTGCGCCCTTGGAGGTAATCATGAGGATACCAATAATGGTAAGCTCCTGGAACAGCGTTAGCGGAATATGGAAAACCTGCGCCAGAAATATTACCGACATGGACAAATAAATGGTAGTGCCATCCAGGTTAAAGGAATAGCCGGTGGGGATTACCAAACCTACTACTGATTTGGAGCAGCCAAATTTCTCCAGTTTATCCATCATTCCCGGCAGTGCCGATTCTGAGGAGGAAGTTCCCAGCACAATCAGGATTTCCTCCTTAATATGTTTGAGGTATTGCCACAGGCTAAATTTAAACAGGTAGCAAATAATGTTGAGTATCACAAAAATAAACAGGAACATGGTAAGGTAAACCGAGCCCATAAGCATAGCCAGGGGCTGTAATGTTTTTATGCCATACTTACTGATGGTGAAGGCCATACCGCCAAATGCGCCTATAGGAGCCACCTTCATTACTATTTTCATGATATTGAAGAAAACTTTTGACAGCTTATCAAACAACTGGATAACGGATTGCCCGGCCTCGCCCATACGGCTCAGCCCAAAACCAAACAGGATGGCAAAAAACAGGATCTGTAAAATATCGCCTTTGGCAAAGGCATCAAATGCGTTGGCTGGTATAATGTGGGTGAAAAAGTCGCCCCAGTGCATTTCTGAGGCTGCTTTTTGATAGGTAGCCAGTTTGCTGGTATCAACCGCAGTGTGGTTTACAAAGCCTTCGCCGGGTTTAATGATGTTGGCAACGGTAACGCCAATTATCAAGGCAAAGGTGGTTACCACTTCAAAGTAAAGCAGGGCCTTGCCGCCCACGCGCCCCACCTTTTTCATATCGCTCATGCCCGCAATGCCCAGCACTATGGTGAAAAATATGATAGGCGCTATCAGCATGGTAATAAGGCTGATGAACATTTTGCTGATCATCTCCGCTGTTGGTCCAAATTGTTTAAAATTCAGTCCTACAACTACACCTAAGGCAATGGCAACAAGAACCTGGAAGGTAAGGTTTGATAAAAGGCGTTTCATTATTCAATGATACGGTTTTAGATACAAAAAAGGTATTCTTATGCCTGTGTCAAATTACAATCATTTCATTTTGCACTACTATACTTTGGTTAAACAGGTGAATCGTTCTCCGGTAAAAATTTCAACCCCCTGTTTTCTGCCGTTTACCGAAAGTTTCAAAAGCTTCGCCAAAAAGCCCTGTTAATAGTTTGGCCTGCACTGCAATTTTGAAGAAAAAACAACATTGCTCTATGAAAACTTTATTTACTCCACTGGTATCGCTGATAGTTTACTTACAGGAACATTCGCCCTTATTTACGCAGTTGATTGGTAACCTGGTTACTTAAAAAAGGAATCGCCAGATTTATGCTTAAAACCAACAGGTTTAAATAAGCCGGCTCATTTCATCGGTATTTTCAGGCCGTTTACCGGAAGTTTAGCTGTATTCGCCTAAAACCATTACTTAAAAAAACATTCTGTTAGCACATTTGAACTATAAATCACAAACACTATGAAAACTTTACTTGCCGTACAAATTATTCATCTGCTCATGAAAGCGGCAGATCATGCCGGGGCACTGCTCCATTCTATCGGTCACCTCATAAAATAGTGCTCTCCATCAATCATTATAGCAGATATTTTGTTGTTATGATACATAACCTACTTTAATATGAAAAAGGGAGATACTGTAAACTGGAAATGGGGCGAATCAACTGCCGAAGGCAAAATAGTTAAGACATATCAGGAGCCTGTAACCAAGGTTATAAAAGGCGCTAAGGTAAAGCGTAACGCCAATAAAGATAAACCTGCCTTTGAAATTGAACAAGACAACGGCAACAAGGTGCTAAAATCAGCAAGCGAACTAAAAAAAGGTGGTAAATAGTATTTCGACACCTAATCTGGTTCGTAAAAATTCTGCAATACAAATAAAACTCATGGTTATTTCATTAATCTGATGCATTTTTACCCTATGACAAAACAACCCATCATCACTGTAAAAGACCTTGTAAAAAACTATGGCGATTTTGCAGCAGTTAAAGGTATTAGTTTTGAAGTATATGAGGGCGAAATTTTTGGGTTGCTTGGTCCAAACGGCGCCGGCAAAACCACTACCCTCGAAATTATTGAAACCCTGCGCCAAAAAACATCCGGAAGCATCACTGTTGATGGGTTTGATATTGAAAGCGATACCGATAGCATAAAAAAGCGTATAGGGGTGCAGCTACAGGCAGCGGGTTACTATCCAAATTTGAACCTGTCTGAATTGATTGTGCTGTTTTCTGGTCTGTATGGTGTGGATAAAAGCCCCACGGAAATGTTGGAAAAAGTGGCACTGACCGATAAGGCTAAGGCAAAATATAAAGACCTATCCGGTGGGCAAAAACAGCGTTTCTCCATAGCTACCACGCTGATCAATAATCCCAGGATTATTTTTTTGGATGAGCCTACCACCGGGCTTGATCCACAGGCCCGCCGTAATTTATGGGATCTGATTCGCGAAATTCGTGACCAGGGCACTACGGTTGTAATTACCACCCATTATATGGACGAAGCCGAGGTACTGTGTGACCGTGTTGCCTTTGTTGATGGCGGTTATATTATTGGTATTGACACCCCTGATCATTTTATTGACGAGCTGGTATCATCAGGCTTTGAACGCAAAAAACAGGTAAAGCTTGCCAACCTGGAGGATGTTTTTATTAACCTGACCGGTAAGGAATGGCGCGAGGGGTAGGGCCCCAGCCCTCTAAAGGGCCTTTAGTATAATTGTTTATAGAATAAGAAAATAGAAGCTTTACTCCCTCTCGATTGGAGAGGCGCGGCAAAACAACCCAACCGATGAACCCAAAACCATACAGCAATATAAAAGCAACATTGGCTATTGCCAAAGCCAGTTTCCGTTCTATACTGCGCAGCCCATCGGCGGTAGTATTTACCCTGGCGTTCCCGTTAATATTCATTATTGTTTTTGCTAATATTGGCGGGGGCGGTGTCACGGTTGACGTGGGCGTTGCTAAAACCTGCGATACCATTAGCCCGGTTTACCAGGCGCTCAGAAATACCAAGGTTGTACATTTGGTACAGGATCAGTCGGCCGAGGAAATGAATACCAATCTGTCAAAAGGCAGCATTGATGCCATTCTCGATATCAGAAAAAATAACAGCAAGCCACCATTTACTGTTAATGTGGAATATACCAAAGCATCGGCCGAAAAAGGAAACATCCTGCGGTCGATATTGAGTAACATCTATTATAATATAAACAATAGCGCCAATGTAGGCACCCCGCCCGTTGCCGAAATAAAAGAAACCACTATACAGGGCCGCGAATATAAATACATTGATTTTATACTGCCGGGACAGTTGGGTTTCTCGTTGTTAAGCAGCGGTGTGTTCGGTACGGCATTTGTGTTTCTAAGCCTTCGTTTAACGCTGGTTATCAAACGTTTTTTTGCCACCCCGGTTAAGCGCTACAGTATTGTGCTGGGCGAGGCCATAGCCCGTATGGCATTCTCGTTATTGGGGGCATTGTTTATCATATTGGTGGGGCATTATATGTTTGGATTTACCCTGGTGCATGGCATAACTACGGTACTCAATATGCTGGTACTATCGGCCATAGGGCTTATTATTTTTATGGGATTTGGCTTTACCGTATCGGGCATTGCCAAAAACGAGAGTACGGTACCGCCATTGTCCAATATCATTACCCTGCCGCAATTTCTGTTATCAGGCACGTTTTTTTCGGTAACAGCGTTCCCCAAATGGCTGCAGACTATCAGCTATGCGCTGCCGCTAACCCACCTTAATAATGCCATGCGTAAAGTGGCCTTTGAAGGAGCCGGTTTAGGCGATATTACCCATCAGCTGCTGATATTAGGGGTGTGGTTCATTATCATCTATGCGGTAGCCATTAAAACCTTTAAATGGGAGTAGGGGGGCTTGTTCGGAGTGCGTGTTGTGGGATTCGGGTTTATGGTGTTTATAGCTCTAATGTGAAATACGATTCCTGCATCCTGAGTCTGAACCCGGCAAAACATAGCTCCAAACCCCGAACCCCACAACGCGAATCTCGCACCTCATATACTTAACATTATATTAACATTAACTCTCTCAGAATTAACATATAGGTAACATTAGGGAAATATCTTTGCGGCATTAAACCCCTAAATTATGTTCAAAGGCTTTAAAAGCGCAGTTGTATTACTGATATTGTTAAATCTATATTCATTTACTGTTAAGGCGCAGGATTCCAAATTGGGTACCTGGGGCATTGCTACAGTAGTATTACCCGGCGATAGCAGTCATAAATGGGGTGGGTACTCCGAATTACAAACTCGTACTAACACCGCTTTTAGTCAGTTTCAATATTACGAAGCCAAAGCCGGTGTAAGTTATGATATTGATAAAAACTTCATCGCCTTATTAGGTACCGGTACTTACCATACCTATGATTATACAGATCTGAGCAAAGGGCCAACCATCAATGAATATCGTTTTTGGGAGCAAATGACGGTTAATCAGTTTTTGTACCGTATTAAGTTTGAACATCGTTACCGGGTTGAGCAACGCTGGGTTAATGGCGATTACCGAAACCGTTTCCGCTACAGGCTAAATATGTTTGTGCCGTTAAACAATACCCAGATTACGGCTAAAACCTTGTTCATATCTGTTTTTGACGAAGTGTTCTTTAATAATAAAGCACCCAATTTTGAACGTAACCGAGTATCGGCCGCTTTGGGTTACCAGTTTGACAAAAAATGGATAGTACAGGCAGGCTGGATAAACCAACGAAATTATACCGCTACGCAAAGCAGTGGTAAAAATAATATTATGCTTATGTTAATGTATCGTATACAACGCAAAAATGCAGTTCAACGTGAGCAGGTTCCAACAACAACAGATTAAGAATCATAACAAATACTAAATTTCAATTGTGATTTCTTGATTTTGCTGTTAACTTAGCCGCGGTTTACATATTACAAATATCTGACAATAAAAAAATGAGCTTAATAATTGACGTACACGCCCGCCAAATTTTAGATTCGCGCGGTAACCCTACTATCGAAGTAGAAGTATTAACTGAAAATGGTGCCTTCGGTCGCGCTGCAGTACCTTCAGGTGCATCAACCGGTGTTCATGAAGCTGTTGAACTTCGCGATAATGATAAATCAAAATACATGGGTAAGGGCGTGTTAAAAGCCGTTGCTAACGTAAATGAAATTATTGCTCCTGAATTAAAAGGTATTGATGTTTTTGACCAAAACTCTATTGATGCATTAATGATAGAGATTGACGGTACTGAAAATAAAGGTAAATTAGGTGCTAACGCTATTTTGGGTGTTTCTTTAGCCGTTGCTAAAGCCGCAGCACAAGAAAGCCGCCAGCCTTTATACCGTTACATTGGCGGTGTAAATGCAAACACATTGCCTATCCCAATGATGAACATCATCAACGGTGGTTCACACTCTGATGCGCCTATTGCTTTCCAGGAATTTATGATTATGCCAGTTGGCGCGCCATCTTTTTCTGAAGCATTACGTTGGGGTACCGAAGTATTCCATAACCTGAAAAAAATTCTGCATGACAGAGGTCTTTCTACAGCTGTAGGTGACGAGGGTGGTTTTGCACCAACTTTTGACAGCACCGAAGATGCTGTTGAAACAGTGCTTAAAGCTATTGAAAAAGCTGGTTACAAAGCTGGCGAAGATATCTTTCTTGCTTTTGATTGTGCCGCCTCTGAGTTTTACAAAGATGGTAAATATGATTACACCAAATTTGAAGGCGAAAAAGGTGCTATCCGCACCAGTGCCGAGCAAGCAGATTACCTGGCTCAATTAGCCGAGAAATATCCGGTTATTTCTATCGAAGACGGTATGCATGAAGACGATTGGGCTGGCTGGAAATTATTAACAGAAAAAATTGGCCATAAAGTTCAATTAGTAGGTGATGATTTGTTTGTTACCAACACCAAACGTTTACAAAGAGGTATCAACGAAGATATTGCCAACTCTATACTTGTAAAAGTAAATCAGATTGGTTCATTAACAGAAACAATTAACGCGGTATCATTAGCACAAACCAATGGTTACACCTCAGTAATGAGTCACCGTTCTGGCGAAACTGAAGATGCAACCATTGCTGATTTAGCTGTAGCATTAAATTGCGGTCAAATCAAAACCGGTTCTGCTTCACGTTCAGACAGGATCGCTAAATACAACCAGTTATTGCGTATTGAAGAAGAATTAGGCAGCAATGCAAAATTCATCGGTAAAGATTTCAAATTCTTTAAAAAATAATTCAACGCTAAAAGAGCCATCTGCTTGGCCTCACCCTGCCCTCTCCAAAAGAGAGGGTTAAAAAGCAAGAAATTAAAGTCCTCTCCTTTGGAGAGGATTTAGGTGAGGTTTAACAGGTGGCTCTTTTTTTATTTTATATAAATGGGGAAAGGCAAACAGCCAGAATGGCTAAAGCGAGAAATACAGTACTTTAATAAGGCAGATGAGTCCTTAGAGGGCGAAGCTGAACTTGCCCCCATTGAACTATCCATACTTCAAAACTATTTTGAGGTTGACCAGGACGACCCCATATTTGATACCTACCAGATTGAGCTTGTTGATGCCACCTTTTTAAAGCCATACACCAGCCTGGAGTTTGACTTTGAAAAATACGACTACTGGCTTGCCGCCTTTACCGATAACTGGGAGCAAACCAAACGCGATAAGGGGTTTATGGGGCAGTACCCGCCGCCAAAACAATAATTGCGATAGGCTACCGTACAGCACCTGAATAATTAAACCATATCAACCACGTTATTGTACAATAACAACCGAAAAATTATATCGATGAATAGAAAAGGGATTTTGAGGGGCCTGGCGATACTGCTGATTTTAATTATTGATATTGGACTGGACAGAGTTTCCAAAATATATATCCGCAACAACTTTCGGTATTACGAAGAGATACTGCCTTTTAAATACAATTACCATTTCCTGATAACCCGTACAGAAAATACCGGGGCCTTTTTAAGTCTTGGCGATTCGCTTGGCAACCCCTGGCGGTTTATGCTGCTTACGCTGATGCCCGCAGTGGTACTTTTGTTTGGGCTGGGTTATGTTTTAGTAAAAACAAATCTGCACAAATTAAGTGCGCTGGGAATAGTACTAATACTTGCCGGTGGTATGGGCAACCTGTATGACCGATGGGTATACAAGGGCGTTACTGATTTTATGCTTATCAAATTTAAATGGTTCCAGACCGGTGTATTCAATGTGGCCGATATGTCAATTATGGCCGGTGTTGGTATATTACTGATACAATCATTTTTAAATGACAGCAAGCCTAAAGCCAAAACGCCGGAAGATAACAGGGAAGAAGTAATAGGATAGGCTTAAAACTCCTGCAAGCTCGTACCCTTAGGAACGAAGGATCTGTTAGTGATATGTCTATAGCAGAATAGATGCTTTACTATCGTTCGGCATAATAAAATAGCATATATTTCCCCTCCATCTGCACATTTAGTCACATCTGATATAAAAAGCATATCTTTGCAGAAAAAATACTCAATCGCTTACGGGTTTTGATCACCGAAACTCTTCAGATCCGCTTATGCTTTGGCGATAGCACAATAATATTACAGTCAATACATGTCATTCGAAAATTTAAAATTAATTGAGCCCTTACTCAAGGCCTTAAAAACTGAGGGATATACCACACCTACTCCAATACAGGCGCAAGCCATCCCTATTATATTACAACATCAGGATTTGTTGGGTTGTGCCCAAACCGGTACGGGTAAAACCGCCGCTTTTGCACTGCCTATTTTACAGTTATTGTATCAGGACAGGATGGCTCATAAAGAGCAAAAAACCATTAAGGCGTTAATATTAACACCTACCCGCGAGCTGGCTATACAAATTGCCGAAAGCTTTACCGCTTATGGTAAACATACCGGTTTAAAAAACCTGGTCATTTTTGGTGGTGTATCACAAAACCCGCAGGTTGATGCCTTAAGGCGCGGTGTGGATATTTTGATAGCAACGCCAGGGCGTTTGCTTGATTTAATGAACCAGCGCTTTGTACACCTGGAGCATGTTAAAATGCTGATACTGGACGAGGCCGACCGCATGCTGGACATGGGCTTTGTTAACGATGTTAAAAAGGTAATAGCTAAAGTGCCTGCTAAAAGACAAACGCTGTTTTTTTCGGCAACTATGCCTAAGGAGATACAACACCTGGCCGATACCATATTAACCAATCCTGAAAAGGTGGAGGTTACCCCGGTATCGTCAACTGCCGATACCATACAGCAATCGCTTTTTTATGTGGATAAAAACGATAAAAAATCGTTGCTGATACACATATTAAAAGACAAAAACATAAAAACCGCGCTGGTATTTACCCGTACCAAACACGGTGCCGATAAAGTAGTGAAGGACTTGGTACGTGTAGGCATTACTGCCGAGGCCATCCACGGTAACAAATCACAGAATGCGCGCCAACGTGCATTAACTAACTTTAAAAACCGCACAACCCGCGTGCTGATAGCTACTGATATAGCTGCCCGCGGTATTGATATTGATGAGCTTACACACGTAATTAATTACGAGATCCCTAATATTCCTGAAACCTATGTACACCGTATTGGTCGTACTGGCCGCGCAGGTGCAAATGGTATAGCGTTGTCTTTTTGCGATGAGGAAGAAATTGAATTTTTAAAGGATATCCACAAGTTGATTGCCAAGGAGATTCCGGTAGAAGAAGGACATCCTTACCCGCTTAGCCCGGTTGCTATTGCAGCTGGTATGAACGCCAAAAAAGGCAGTGCCAATGCAAGCCTGCGCACCAACTCAGGCAGGGGCGGTGGTAACAGACGCTCAGGTGGCAGTGGTGGTGGCAGCAGGTCTGGCGGTAACAAATCGCGGTCAGGCGGTGGCAGCAGCCGTGCCGGTGGCAACAAAAGCGGTGGCGGTAGCGGCCTAAGCGGAGCCAGCCGTTCATCAGGTGGTAACAGGCATTAATGGTATGAGTTGATTGGGGTAGGTCAGGTTGGTTTTTTTAAGCATCCTATAATTTACCCCAATCAACTCATAACTAATTTTAGTGTTAATAAGTTAATAAGCATATTTGTGCCTCTCAAAATTTTTAAATAGCTTTAAATGAAATTCAAAGAGCCAATATCAATGAAACGCCTCCTTAACCTTTTAAAGAACAAATTCTTTCTGGTTACCATGGCATTTTTAGTGTGGATGATCTTCTTTGATAAGAATGATCTTTTTTCGCAATATGAATACCGTAAGCAGGTAAATAAGTTAGAGAAGGAACGTGACTTTTATAAAGCCCAAACAGATCAGGTTACCAAGGAGCTCGATGAGCTAAGCTCAAATCCGCAAAAGCTGGAAAAATTTGCCCGTGAAAAATACCTCATGAAAAAAGATAATGAGGATGTTTTTGTAATAGTTCCGGAAAAAAAGGACAAATAAGAGAATCAAGACTATTAGCGTCAGAATACAAGATAGAAGATACAGGAAAGCGATGGGTCAACCCATCGCTTTTTTTATGTCTCAACGCGTCATTGAGGTAGTACCGAGTAATAGCTATAAATAACAACCTGTCATCCTGAGGCACGAAGGATCTGTTAGTGAACATGCATGAAGCAGAATAGATGCTTCACTGCGTTCAGCATGACAAATTCATATCCCACAATTGTTAATGGCCTCTACGTGCTATCGTTCTACTAAGCTTAGCATTACAGCCATCAAACACGCTGCGCTCAAAACGATAAGATTCGGGTTTGTTTATACCCCTGCTTCTGCAAGTACCTCCACCTTCTTATTTTTCCAATGCTGCAATACTTTATCCCGTAGTTTTAATGATGGTTTTTCAATGGCATATCTTAAAACCAGAGCGCCTGCAATGCTGCTCATGATACAGCAAAGCATCATCAGGTTGCTGTTTTTGTCGAGGCCTGCTTTTTCAAGCAAATTTTGCGTCAGGTGGATCATTAATTTGTGGACAAGATATATACCGTATGATAGTGTTGCCAGCTGCGAGGTGATTTTTGATTTTAGATTATAAAATATACCCGCCGGACAAACAATGGCCGCTACAACTAATCCGTACCCTAAAGAAATTAGCGGGAAGCCCCAAACCGTAGTAGCATAACTTGCCTGTGGTGTACACGCAAAATAAGCCGCTATTAAGGTTATTATGCCTGCCAGCATCAGTAGGTTACTATAGCGGTTTGCCTGTGCTTTAATATGCGGATAAAAGGTATACATACCGGCAATGCTAACCCCTATCAGCAAACCGTCTAACCGGTTATAGGTTGGGTAATAAATAAACATGTTCCACAAAGCTCCCCAGTTATCTGATGATAGGTGCGGTTGGATGCCGTGCGTCCAACCCAGGTGTCGTATTACAAAACCGCCAACAAACAAGACCGAAAGCAGGTATACAGCTTTTTTGCCAATTTTAAAGTAATTAAAGCCCCAGAATGCTAAAGGCACTATCAAATAAAACTGCTCCTCTACACATAGCGACCATGCGTGGGTAAACGTGCCGGTTTGGTGCAAATCAAGCCCGAAATTGAGCGTAAAGGTTAAATACCGCCAAAGGGCTGCCATGTGTTCTCGTTCGCGTAAAAAAGGCAGGGTAGCGTACAGGGTAAGTACAACCAGGTAAGGGGGAATTATCCTGAAAAAGCGTTTGGCAAAAAACTCCTTTACAGATATGGTTTTACCTTTTGCAATGGCGTCAAAAAGCTGCCCCGATATCAGGAACCCGCTTAAAACAAAAAACAGATCAACACCCGTCCAGCCGAACCCGCCAATTTTGTTTTCCCAGGTGGGGTGTCCAAACATCTGGTAATGAAATAAAAGAACATATACAATGGCAAACGCCCTGAGATGATCTAACCCCAATAGTTTATGTTTTTCAACCTTGTTTACCGGATTGTGAAAGGTGGGCGATGACATTTGTTGTGTGATGATTTGTCTGTAATTTATCGAAATTTATCGTTAAAAATTAAGGTGATTTTATCTTATTCGCGTAGATTTTGAAACCAAAAACTTTGGGAATCACACCAGGCTTTGCTTCCTTGATTTTTATTTCTTACCCCAGTCGTCTAAACCTCTCCCTCACGTTTTCTTAAAAACCATTCGCTGCTTAATAGTAGCACTATCAGCACAAACAGCCACTTGGCATCAACTAAATCGCTGTAATGTTTGTCTTCGTACACTACGGTTTTAACATTGTCGTTCTTGCGGATGATGTCGGCAAGTTTACTGAGCTGCGCAGGGTATAATAATTGGCCGCCGCTTTGTTTGGCAATGGTATTTAACAGCATATGATTGGCGGCGCTTTGGCGGGTTTCCAGGTTAAGGGGTTTTATGGTTAACTGTCCGCCGGCTTTAAATAAGTGTGTCCCATTCTGCGTATTGGCGGTGTAGGTGTATTCGCCAACGGGGAGTGTACCTGCATCTAACTGGTAGCTTTGTCCGCTGCGGCTGAAAAGAAAACTGTAGTTTTTCCCATCCTGGCTTTTCAGGTCTATTTTTACATCAGGTGTGTTAATCAGTTCCAGGGCATCATTATAGAGTTCGGCATTAAATATCACGTTTTCGCCTTCGTCAAAAATATTACGGGCGGGGTATACCCTGAAACGCTGGCGATTGGCATTAGCAGTTAAATACTGAACAGTTTGGCTCAGCAGTTCGTCGGTTGCGTTGCGGTTGCCGTAGTTCTGGTACTCGGCCAATTGCCAGCGCCACAAGCCCTCGCCGGTTAATATGCCTGTACGCCTGCCGGCCTCATCGCCAAAAGCAAGCAGAGGATAAGCGGTAGCAACGGAGCCTATTTTTTGTTTTAATAGTACGGTGGTACCGGTTGCTGTGCCGTAACTGCCAAACGGGGCCAGCAGTGGTGGCAACGTGCTGATTTTTTTGCGCGATGAATCAGACAATGTAAAAGCAGAAAATCCGGCATCGGGTAGGGCAAAGGCCTCCTGCGATTCTGCACGCCCCGCACTTATTTTTACATTGCTTTGTTCTGCATTAAATGCCTGCAGATCGGTTTGCGAACCCAGGATATACCAAACCGGTGTTTTACTATTGGTAATAAAACTTTTTACCGGTGCAGCGCTGCCTGCCGAAACCTGGTAAAGTATAATTAAACTGTAGTCGGCCAGTTTAATGCCCGTTATTTCGGAAAGGAGGCTTGTTTTTACTTCAAAATTCCGGTTAGTTTCAATAGCTTGTTTAATAACCGTAATATCCGGATGCGGACTCTGGTACAGTACCAACACTTTTTGACGGGCATCCAGCACATCTACATAAATAGTTTCGGTGTTGTTTTGGGTGAATAGTTCGTTTTTTACCGGGGTAATGCTGATGTTGTATTTTCTTAATCCTTTTTTACCGGCGGTTAATTTTATGGGGATCACCTTTTTAAAATCGCCGGTAGTTACCTGGATGTTTTGGGTGTATACCTGCCTGCCATCTTCAGTAACGGTTAAATGCATGTTTTCGCCTTTGCTCTGGTAGGCGGCTACCAATACCTCGGTTTCAAAATCGTTGCCTAAAAAGGCTGTTTTATTATAGTTCACATTGCCAATCACGAGGTCGCGTTTGGCTACGGTATCGCCGAGGGCTATGGTGTATATGCTGGCTTTGATGTTTTTGGCTTCGTACTGCGGATCGGTGCCCTGGTTATACAGGCCATCGGAGGCTAAAACCACCGCGCCGATATTCTGGTTTATAAAGCGATTGTTAAGCTGACGCAGGGCATTGGATATATCGGTTTGTTTACCGGCGAAGGTAGCTGAAAGTCCGTTACTCAGGTCTTTACTAAAGTTAAACTCCTGCACATCATATTGATCGCCAAGCTCCTGTTTTAATTGATGCAGGCTATTAATAAAGCCGGTTGCATTAAAGCCTGCGGGTTTAAAAGTATTGATAGACGATGAATTGTCCTGTGCAACTAAAATCAAAGGCTTTTGCGGATCATACTTTACCGATTTTATCAACGGCGAAACCAGCAGCAAAGCAATCAGAAAAACGACTATAGCCCGCATCAGGGCTAGCCACAGCCTGAAGTTTTTACCAATGTTTACCGGTTGCCGGTACAATACCCAGGCATAAACAACCCCCAGTATTAAGCAAACAGGTAACCACCATCCGGAAACTGACCCCCAGGTTATTGAAGACATTTTTTGTATAAGTTATACGTAGTATGCTATACATATTACGTTCAGCTGCAAAATGCAAAATTATTGTGAAATGAGGGAGGGAATAAGAAAAGAAGATGCTGAAGTTTTAAAACCCCGTTTATAATTGTTGCAAAACAACCAAGGCCAGCGAAAGCTGGCCTTGGTTACAAATATACTTTGTCATGCTGAACGAAGTGAAGCATCTATTAGTCGGACTTGTAAGATTTACGAAGTTTTTAAAACTTCGTAAATCTTATCTGCGGATAGATCCTTCGTCCCTCAGGATGACAAATTGGAAATGCTTTCAACTACAACATACCACCGTCAACAGGTATAACCTGGCCGGTAATGTAGGTTGCCATGTCTGATGCCAGAAAAACGCAGGCGTTGGCCACATCTTCGGCTTCGCCGGCGCGTTTAAGCGGAATGGCAGCTGCCCAGCCTTCAACCACTTTAGGGTCAAGTACCTCGGTCATTTCGGTTTTAATAAAACCCGGAGCAACCACATTGGTACGTATGTTACGTGAGCCTAATTCTTTAGCTATTGATTTGGAGAAACCGATGATTCCTGCTTTAGAAGCTGCATAATTGGCTTGCCCTGCATTACCCTGTACACCCACTACCGAGCTCATGTTGATGAACACACCCTGGCGGTTTTTCATCATGATTTTGGAAGCGGCTTTGGTAACGTTAAATATCGATTTCAGGTTTACCTCTAAAACGGCATCCCATTGCTCTTCGGTCATGCGCATCAGTAAGCCATCTTTGGTAATACCTGCATTGTTAACTACGATATGCAAGGTGCCAAAATCAGCAACAATATCATTGATCAGTTTTTCAGCTTCATCAAATTTAGAGGCGTCAGAGCGGTAACCCTTAACCTGCGTACCAAAACTCTGCAGTTCCTGCTCCAGGGCCTGGCCTTTTTCAACCGATGATAAATAGGTGAATGCTACATTAGCGCCGTGCTCGGCAAATTTTTCTGCTATTTTACGGCCTATGCCTTTTGATGCACCGGTGATCAGCGCGGTTTTTCCTTCTAATAATTTCATAAAGTGAGTATATGATTTCGGGCGGTGAAGTTACTTAATTACTAAGTTTTTATGGTAATTAATATTAAAAACCGCCAATCAAATATCGCTTTATATTTTAGTTAAGGTACTTTAACAAACTGTATAGCACAGCCTTCTATGCAAAATATCGGACCGTTAGGGCTCATGGTTAGGGAGTCGCCTTTTATCTTATAGCGGAAATTCTGGTATTTGGCTTTGTCGGCAGTGGTGAAAGTAAGTGTTACACTATCTTTAATAGTATATAGTTTATAATCAGTAAAAGCTGTTCCGCCAAGAGCGCCGTCATCATTAAATAATACATAAGAGGTATTGGTAGCTTTTACCCAATACTGGGGGCCTCCGCTACTTATTAAACTTCGTGATAGTTTCCATTGTCCGGTCAATGATGTATTGACAACACTGGTATTGCTCTTTTTACAGGCACTTGTTTGAATGATAATTGCTACCAGCAGGGCAGGGATAAGGTATTTCATAATGTTGTTTTTTAATCATTACGCAGCTCATTACCATTGTGCTACATCATCAATGTTTTTTATGAAACTATATCCAATTATCTAATCATCAATTAACTAAATATCACTACCTTTGCGGCTCAAAAAAATATGTGTTCATGAGCCAGTCTGTTCAAATAAAAAACGCTTTAATTTCTGTTTATTATAAAGACAATTTAGAGCCTATTATTCATGAGTTAAACCGCCTTGGGGTTAATATTTATTCAACCGGTGGTACAGAAACTTTTATCCGCAATTTAGGCGTTGAGGTGATACCTGTTGAGGACCTTACATCATACCCATCTATTTTAGGAGGCCGCGTTAAAACACTGCATCCCAAGGTGTTTGGGGGTATTTTGGCCCGCAGGAATTTTGATGGTGATGAACAGCAACTGGCCCAGTATGAGATACCAGAAATTGATCTGGTAATTGTTGATCTGTATCCTTTTGAGGAAACAGTAAAATCAGGAGCTGGCGAAGAGGATGTGATTGAGAAGATAGATATCGGCGGTATTTCGCTGATCCGCGCGGCAGCTAAAAACTTTAAAGATGTAGTGATCGTTGCTTCAAAAAATGATTACGGAACACTTGAAAATATCCTGAAAACACAGGAAGGTGCAACCACGCTTGATCAGCGCCGTTCATTTGCACACAAAGCATTCAATATTTCATCGCACTATGATAGTGCCATATTTCAGTATTTTAACCAGGAAGAGCCGCTGCCAGTTTTTAAACAAAGTATACAAAGCAGCCAGGTTTTGCGCTATGGCGAAAACCCGCACCAAAAAGGTGTTTTTTATGGTGATCTGGATGCCATGTTCACCAAACTACACGGTAAGGAGTTATCATACAACAACCTGGTTGATGTGGATGCTGCCGTTGCCCTGATTGATGAGTTTACAGGCGAGCCAACCATTGCTATATTAAAACATACCAATGCCTGTGGTATTGCTTCGCGCTCATTTATTAAAGAGGCCTGGATAGATGCCCTGGCCTGCGACCCGGTTTCGGCTTTTGGTGGTGTTATTATTGCCAATGACGAAATTGATGCAGAAACAGCTACCGAAATAAGCAAAATATTTTACGAAGTACTTATTGCCCCGGCTTATACCGATGAGGCGGTAAAAATATTGCAAGAAAAAAAGAACCGTATTATTTTGGTTCGCCAGCCTGTTGCCCTACCCGAAAAACAATTTAAAACATTGTTGAACGGTGTTATTGAGCAGGATAAAGATGCCGTTATTGAAGGCCCTGCACAAATGACCCCGGTTACCAACAGGAAACCAACAGAGCACGAGCTTAAAGATTTACATTTTGCCAATAAGGTGGTGAAACATACCAAATCAAACACCATTGTATTTGCTAAAAACAACCAGCTGATGTCAAGCGGTGTTGGTCAAACATCAAGGGTTGATTCATTAAGGCAGGCAGTTATTAAAGCTGAAAGCTTTGGGTTTGATCTTAAAGGTGCGGTAATGGCATCTGATGCGTTTTTCCCGTTCCCTGATTGTGTGGAGCTGGCTGCCGAGGCAGGTATCACCGCCGTATTGCAACCCGGCGGATCAATAAATGATAAGCTTTCAGTGGCCATGTGCGATGAGAAAAACATATCAATGGTTACTACAGGTGTTCGTCATTTTAAACATTGATTTTGATTGTTTAGCGAATGGTTGATTGAGTTGATTAAATAAGCGGTTATTTAGGGAGAAGGGGTGATTTGGATGACAAGGAAGATAAAATAACTTAATTCATTCAGCTCAATCAACTTAATAAACCTAATCAACTAAATCTAACCTGTCCGTACAATAAATATGAAATTTAAACGCTTTTAATTGCAACTATGTAATTTTATTAAGCGTATTTTTATAAACTTTGCAGATTATTTGAAAGAAACATTAGATGGGTTTATTTAACTTTTTTACACAAGAAATTGCTATCGATTTAGGTACCGCAAATACCCTCATTATACATAATGACAAAGTTGTTGTCGATGAACCGTCTATCGTGGCGTTTGACAGAACTACCAATAAAGTTATCGCCATTGGCCGGCAGGCCATGCAAATGGAGGGTAAAACACATGATAATATCCGTACCGTACGTCCGCTTAAGGATGGTGTAATTGCCGACTTTAACGCTGCCGAGCACATGATACGTGGTATGATCAAGATGATTAACCAGGGTAAAGGCTGGTTTTTCCCGTCATTGCGTATGGTGATCTGTATCCCCTCAGGTATTACGGAGGTTGAGAAACGCGCCGTGCGTGACTCGGCTGAGATTGCCGGAGCTAAAGAGGTTTACCTGATACATGAGCCAATGGCCGCTGCGGTAGGTATTGGTATTGATGTGGAGGAGCCTATGGGTAACATGATCATTGATATTGGTGGTGGTACAACAGAAATTGCCGTTATTGCTTTATCGGGTATTGTTTGCGACCAGTCTATCCGCGTAGCGGGAGATAACTTTGACTCTGATATAGTGCAATATATCCGCCGCCAGCATAATATTATGATTGGTGACCGTACTGCCGAAAAAATTAAGATTGAGGTAGGCGCGGCATTGCCTGAACTGGCAGATCCACCGGCTGATTTTGCCGTGCAGGGTCGTGACCTGATGACCGGTGTGCCAAAACAGATCATGGTATCCTATACAGAAATTGCGCATTGCCTTGATAAATCTATCTCGAAGATTGAGGAAGCTATTTTAAAGGCGCTTGAAATTACTCCGCCGGAGCTATCAGCCGATATCTACCAAACCGGTATTTACTTAACCGGTGGCGGCGCTTTGCTGCGCGGCTTAGATAAGCGTGTTGCAGCCAAAACCAAACTACCCGTTCACGTAGCCGAAGATCCGTTACGTGCCGTGGTACGCGGAACTGGAACCGCCCTTAAAAACATAGGTAATTTTAAATTTTTAATGCAATAGTTTAGTGATTGGCGGGCAGTGAATGGAGATTAGTTAATATCTGCATTCACTAATCGCCACTTACCATTCACAACTCACTACCCGATGCGTAACCTCTTGATTTTTATCACTAAGTATAACGCGTTTTTTTTATTCCTGATTTTTGAGGTAAGCTCGCTGCTTATTTATATCAAATACAACTCGTTTCAAAAGGCTTCTTTTATTAACTCCACCAATAAGGTTACCGGTAGTTTGTATACACAGGTTAGCCAGTTTAATGGTTATTTGTCACTGCGCGAAGTAAATGACAGCCTGGCCCGCGAAAATGCACAATTGCGTGGGATGCTTAAATCAGCCTATTATGTTGATACGGTTGAAAAGCACAAGGTGATTGATACCAATTACAAGCAGCAGTATACCTACATTGTAGCCAGGGTGATCAATAACTCCACCAACAGGCGCAGCAATTACATCACCATAAACCGGGGCAGTAAAGAGGGGATAGCCAAAGATATGGGCGTTATTTGCGGCTCAGGCGTGGTAGGGCAGGTAATAGATGTTTCTGACCATTTGGCTATCATACAATCGGTGCTTCATAAAAACACCAGGTTTAGCGCCATGCTGGCTGATAATAAGGAGATAGGCTCATTTGTATGGGGTGTTGATCTTGACCCAACAAAGGGGATGCTGACAGATATACAAAACAATGCCCAGCCAAAACTGGGCGAGCTGGTGGTTACTTCGGGTTATTCGCTTTTCCCGACAGGGATACCATTTGGTAAAATAGTAAACCTGCATGCTAAAGGCGGCGGGTTGTTGCTTAATGTTGATGTAGCGTTATCTGTTGATTTTAGTAAACTGCAATACGTTTATGTGGTAAACGATAAGTTTGCCCTGGAACAATCGGGACTGGAGGCCGTACAAAAAAATGAGTAGGACTATCCTAATTAACGTCATCAGGTTTTTGGTTTTGGTTTTTATGCAGGTATTTTTGTTGAAAAACATTACCTTTTATAACCTGGCCACACCTTACCTGTATATACTGTTTATTTTACTGCTGCCTTTTGAAATACCCAACATATTATTGTTTGTATTATCATTTGTGCTGGGCATAACCATTGATGCATTTTATGATACCCCCGGCCTGCATGCTGCTGCATGTGTGGTGCTGGCATTGGTACGGATACTGTTTATCAGCATCACCGTACAAAAAGAAGGGTTTGACAATGAGCCCGAGCCTACTTTAAGTATCATGGGTTTCAGGTGGTTTTTTACCTACGCCCTTATACTCACTTTATTCCACCACTTTTTCCTGCTTAATTTAGAGGTTTTTAGTTTTTCTGAAATACAATACACACTAAGCCGTGTTGTTTTGAGTTCATTATTTACAGTATTTTTGATGCTGATTTCGGGGCTGCTATTTTTCAGAAGGAAAGAACGTAAATGAATAAGTTTTTTGAGCGACGCTACGTTGTAACCGGTATTTTCATGGTAATTATCCTCACTCTTTTAGGGCGGCTTTACTATATCCAGATAGTTGATGACCGGTATACCATATACGCCAACAGTAATGTAAGGCGCACGCAAATCGTATATCCGTCGCGCGGGCCAATACTTGACCGTAACGGGAAAATTCTGGTCCAGAATGTACCCATTTACGATATCATGGTAAACCCCAAGGAGGTAAAAGCCTTTGATACGGCGGCATTTTGTAAACTGGTTGGTATTGATAAAGAAGGCTTTGATAAGCGATTAGCCAAAGCCATCAAATATTCGCCCAACCGCGAATCTATTTTTGAAAAACAGTTATCGGTTGAGCTTTATGCATCGTTCCAGGAAAGGCTGTTTGAGTTTCCCGGATTTTATGTGCAGCCGCGTACCGTACGTACTTACCCCGACTCCACCGCGGCGCAGTTTCTGGGCTTTATTGGTGAGGCGCAGGAGCGGGACATTAAACGCTCAAACGGCTATTACCGCCCCGGCGACTATATCGGTGTTACCGGCGTTGAAAAGGCTTACGAACCTGTTTTGCGCGGGCAACGTGGTGTAAAAATACAGATGGTTGACTCCCGCGGGGTGCCCAAAGGTTCTTTTGCCAATGGCGCTTTTGATACCGTGGCCCGGTCGGGCGAGCGGCTTACTTCATCGCTTGATATTACCTTGCAAAAACTGGGCGAAAAGCTCATGAAAAATAAACTGGGCAGTATTGTGGCCATTGAACCATCAACCGGCGAAATATTGTGTTATGTAAGCAGTCCTACTTATGATCCTAACCTGATGGTTGGGCGCGAGCGCGGTAACAATGCGGCTAAGATGTATAATGATCCGTACAAGCCTTTCTTCATCAGGCCCATCCAGGCGCAATACCCGCCGGGTTCGTCATTTAAGCCATTGAGCGCTTTGATAGGCCTACAGGAGGGGATTATATCGCCGGAGCTTACTTACTATTGTACCGGGCATTATTGGGCAGGTAACCACATGGTACCCTGTAATAAGGGCGAAGCGCATGGCTCGGTGAACCTGAGCCGTGCAGTTGCAGAATCATGCAACGGGTACTTCTCTATGGTTTTTCAAAAGATCATTGATCGCCAGGGAGGGAAATTTACTGAGGCCACTTTTGAGGATTGGCGTAATAATGTGATGAAATTTGGTTTAGGCTCGCGCCTTGATCTGGATATGCCTGCCGAAAGCAGGGGTAACGTGCCGACCCCGTTACACTATGATAATGTTTATAAAAAAGGCAGGTGGCGTTCAAGTACCATTGTTTCATTGGCTATTGGGCAGGGAGAGCTTTTAGCTACGCCATTGCAGATGGCCAACCTGGAATGCACCATCGCTAACCGGGGGTTCTTTTATAAACCCCATCTGATTAAAGCCATCGGAACAGAAAACGTCATTAAAAAGGAGTATACCCAAAGAAATTATGTGGGTATAGATCCCAAGTATTTTGAGCCCGTAATTGACGGGATGCAGGCCGTGGTTGATAACGGTACCGGCCGAAGATCAAAGATCCCGGATATTGTGATGTGTGGTAAAACCGGAACTGCACAAAACCCGCACGGCGAGGATAATTCGGTATTTGTTGCCTTTGCTCCGCGCGATAATCCTAAAATAGCCATAGCTGTGGTGGTTGAAAACTCTGGCGAGGGTGCTCACTGGGCTGCCCCTATTGCCAGTTTTATAGTTGAAAAATATTTGAAGGGTAAGATCACGCCGCGTGAGTCGGGAATAACGGTAGATTACTTTGCTAATGCCAACCGCCTGCCCGATCTTAATCTTTACGCGCTCGATTTGAAAAAAGAACGGATGCGTGACAGTATCAGAAGCGCAAGGGCCGATTCGGTCAGGAAGCTTAAGGCCGATTCCGCAAAGAAAGCTGCTCAAATGAAAACAACAAAAAATAACAAGCCAGGCAGCTGGAGCTTGTTAGCAGGCAGGGGGGCAGGTAAATAGGATGAACATGAACAATCAGCGTAGTTTCTTTTTTAATGTTGATTGGATAACTGTGCTTATCTACCTGGCACTATGCATCATTGGCTGGTTTAATATCCATGCCGCTGTGTTTGATGACAAGCACCCCAGCATTGTTGATACCGCCACCAATTATGGTAAGCAGTTTATTTATATCAACGTAGCTATTGTAGTTGCCATTATTATATTACTGCTCGAGAGCCGTTTTCTTACGGCACTTGCCCCGGCATTTTACGCCATAACGGTTTTGCTGTTGGTGGTGGTGCTGGTTGTTGGCCGTAATGTGGGCGGTAACCAGGCCTGGATAAATATTGGCGGCGGCTTTAGGCTGCAGCCATCGGAGTTTGCCAAATTTGCTACCTGTTTGCTGCTTGCCCGGTATTTAAGTTCGGTAAATATTAAGGTTACTGAGTTAAAATCATTTGTGTTTGCTGCGGGTATCATACTGCTGCCCATGCTGCTGATCAAACTACAGCCCGATGATGGATCAACACTGGTGTTTTGCTCACTGATATTTGTATTGTACCGCGAAGGGCTATCGCCTTATTTTTTAATTGTTACAGGGTTGTTTATTACGCTGTTCATCGGATCGTTACTGATGAACCACTGGTATTTAATTGGCGCGCTGGTAGCCGTTACTGCCCTGCTGGTATATGTGTTTAAGCGTAACCGTAAGTTTACCATGCAGATGATCATAGGCATGGTTATTTGTATAGCCTTTGTTTTTAGTGTTCCGCCTATTTATCAGCACGTGCTGAAAGAGCACCAGCGTACCCGTATTGACGAAATGCTTGGTCTTTCGAACGATTTGAGGGGGAAGGGTTATAACGTAAACCAATCAAAAATTGCCATAGGCTCCGGCAAAATGTGGGGTAAGGGCTATTTGAAAGGTACGCAAACCAAATATGCGTTTGTACCGGAACAAAGCACCGATTTTATTTTTTGTACCGTGGGCGAGGAGTGGGGCTTTGCAGGCTCCATAGTAGTACTGGGGCTTTACCTCTTTTTACTGTTAAGATTAATATATATATCAGAAAGGCAGCGGTCGCCATTCTCCAGGATATATGGTTATGGCGTGGCTTCTATCCTGTTTTTTCACGTGGTGATCAACATTGCCATGACTATAGGCTTTATGCCCGTTATTGGTATTCCCTTGCCATTTATCAGCTACGGAGGGTCATCGTTATTAAGCTTTACTATACTGTTATTTATCCTCATCAAGCTTGACTCCAACAGGATGGGGATTGTTTAAGCTTGGCAGCGACAAGATTTTCAGACTTTAATTTTTATGCCTTAAAATGAAATACCGTAGAGACGAATATTTTCGTCTCTCATTTGAAGGTTTTTGTAAAGTAGGAGACACAAGTATGTGTCTCTACCACAAGTTATTAAAAGTTAAACAGCCTGTAAGAATCTACAAGCCATTTTACCACTAAAAACAAAATTATCCTTTAATTCGCCGGATACCTTCTTTTCAATAACTCGTAAAATTTTTGTGTAGTTGTAGGTTTACTGTCCCAGTTATTTTTTACCACATAATTGGTTTTCAAAAAGCGTTCGGCTTCTTCAAAAGAGTTAAAGCGGTTCACTATTTCAACAGCCTCACTGTATGCCAGGCTGTAGCCATTAAAAAGATCTTTGATATACAATAGTTTATCATTCAGATTTATGGCCGACTTAAGATCGGTAATGGGCAGTAAGTTGGTAGGCGATACGGGAGCCTTTTCTTTTTCGGCCTTTAGTGCCGATATTTTTTGGTTGATGGTAAGCACCTTGTCTTCGCTATCGGTTTTGTGATCGTCCTCAACCACAGTGTTGGTAGCTATTGCCGCAACCGGGGTAAATGGCAATTCCTCAGCCTTAATAGCCTCAGCAGTTACCGGTGGCAGCTGTTCGGTTAATTCTTCCTGCTCAAACTGATCGTCTTCGTCTTCCCATTCTGCTATATCATTTATCACCAATTCCTCTTTTACAGGTTCTGGAATTTGCTGTTCAAATGAGTAGGAATCTATTTTACTTTCAGATGCAAGGTCAATTTGCGGAACAGGCGCTTCACTTTCATCAATGGGAATAATGGTTTCAATCGTTGCCGGATTATTATAGGGCGCCTGAACAGGGGTTTCGGCCTCCGGAGTTAATTCCAACTGGCTGATCACCGCCGGTTTTTGCTGTACAACAGGCTCAAAATATCGTGGCTCGTGAGTTAATTCCGGCTTTTTTTCGGGTTCAACCGGTACAGGGTTGCTTTTTTCTAACAGAAGCTCGGGCTTTTCTGCAACAGGTAGCTGCGGAGCGGGTGTGCCGCGTTCATGCAACCTGCGCAATATTTCGGCATGATCTTTTAAAAAATGAGCGTTGGCAACAAACAGCTCCAACTCAAGCTCATTTAAATCGCTGCTTTCAGCTTCAAGATAATCATATTGGTCATTAAGCTCTTTTAAAATACCACCTATCTTTTTAAATACATCCAATTGCTTCATGGCTTCAACGTTGTGAAAAATGCTTACCAAAAATAGGATTAAATTCTGATATTTGCCCTCCATAATAGTTAGAATGGTATATAGCGAGGATGTTTTTAGAAGGAAAAGTGAATTTGGCGGCAGCATTGAACTGGTCTGCGGATCAATGTTTTCAGGCAAAACGGAAGAATTGATAAGAAGGCTTAACCGGGCTCGTATTGCCAAGTTAAAGGTGGAGATATTTAGCCCCAAAGCTGATACCCGCTTTGTTGAAGACGCCCTAGTATCCCATAATGCTAACTCTATCCCATCAACCCCGGTTGACAATGCTTCGGCCATATTGTTGCTGAGCAATGATGCCCATGTAATTGGTATTGATGAGGCCCAGTTTTTTGATGATGAATTGCCGGAGGTATGCAACATATTGGCCAATAAGGGTATACGTGTAATTGTTGCCGGTCTGGATATGGACTTTAAAGGGCGCCCGTTTGGCCCGATGCCGGCCATAATGGCTATTGCCGAATCGGTTACCAAGCTTCATGCAGTATGCGTTAAGTGCGGCAATCCGGCGCTTTATTCCTACAGGCTGGTGCCAGATGGCGCTAAAATATTATTGGGCGAAAAGGAAAGCTACGAGCCCCGTTGCCGCATTTGCTATAACAGCTAAGTTTATTTACTGTAAAATTTCTGTATAAATATTAGTTTGCCAAAACAAAAGGTAGTGTGTTGTATGTTATCCTGCTGAACGTATAATATACTTTTGGTTTATAATTAATTTAAATATTTAATTAGAAATTAAAACTTTACGCTATATTCGTTCTTAACTTGAAAGACTTTATGGCTAAGAAAATTTTAGTAATTGAGGATGATAGGGATATCAGGGAAACCATTGTGTATGTGCTGGAAGAAGAGCACTATGAGGTAACCGCGTCTGAAGATGCCAAAATACTCCGAAGACTGAATGATATTGATCCTGATTTAATATTGCTTGATAACTGGCTTACCGATTGGTCAAGTGACGCAAACGGGCAACAGTTGAGCAAAGGATTAAAAAATGATCCGGCTACGAGCCATATCCCGGTAGTTATTATCTCGGCTGTTAGCAACATCAAGGAAATTGCCGCCGCCGGTAATGCTAATGGTTATTTAAGAAAACCGTTTGACTTAACCGAGTTGATTGACATTGTTAAGCGGCATGTTAAATAGATAAAGCACATTATAAAAAAAGGCCTCTCCATTATTACGGAGAGGCCTTTTCTGATTTATAGCCTTAATCCAAAGCCTATATTAAATGTACGGCCATCGGCAGGTAAAATGCCGGGGCCGGGGTACATGTTAATCCTGCGGGTAAAGTATTTAGCGTTTAACACGTTATTCACATTAGCGCTGATATGATAATTTTTCAGGAAGGTATAATTAAAAGCCCAGTCAACCACGTGATAAGCGGGTACAATACCGCTGGCACCGGTGGGGTTAAATACAGTGTTGTTGGCATCGCTAAAACTTTTGCTGGTATAGCTCAGTTGTAATGTACTGCTTACATGCCCGGTTAAAAAGGTTAAGCCGGTACGGTTTATCCACTCCGGGGTGTTTTCTGTCTGGTTATTTTTCAGGCTGATATTTTTGCCGTTTTGATTAATGGAGCCGCTGGTATAACGGCCATGGGTGTAAGCCAGTGAGTTAAACAAACGGATATCGCTGCCAGAGTGTTCATCAAATGATCTGAGTAAGGATACTTCGGTATAAGCTTCAACCCCTTTGGCTACTGCATTACCAATATTGGTGGCAAACAGGTGAGTTACGTTGTTGGCATCAGTTTGGGTTAATGTTCCGGCGCGGTTACCGTAATACACATAAAAGCCGTTAACATCAAAATTAAACACAGTACTGATATGCCCGCGATAACCCAGATCGGCATCATAACCACGGCTATCCTTAATATTAGGGTCAATAATGGTAAGCTGATCTGCCGGGGTAACGGCGGCATACAGATACGGGCGGTAAGCCTGCGAAAAGTTACCATACAGCTGGCTTCCGTTTTTAAACTGATATTGCAGGCCGGTGCCAAACAGGGGGTAATTGCGGTTGCCTTTATAACCTATGTTATAAGTGGCATTGTTGATAACGCCCGCAGTGGTGGTTTTAATAACCTCATACCTTACACCTGGAGTTATGGTAAATGCAGGCGTAACCTGGAATATGTTTTCGGCAAAGGCGGCGTAGTTTAGGCTGTGCAGTCTTAAATCTATACCATAAGGCTTAACCAGGCTCAGGTCAAAATCAGAGCCGGTGGTGCCAGTGCCTTTTTGCTTGCGCTTGGTGGTTTCCTCAAAGTAACGTACGCCTGTGGTAAAGGTGCTTTTCAGATCGCCTAATTTATAGCTGTGCAGCAAGCGGGCCTCGGTTGTAAAACCGGCATAGTAATCACGATCAACCTGGCGCGGGTTATAGGAGTTGGTTTTGGTGTTAACGGTATCGGCTATGTTGGCGGTATTGATGAACTGCACACTGTTACGCTGCCCAAACAATACATTAGTGGTAACCTCCAGTTTGGTATCGTTATTAAACGCATAATTGAACAGCAGGGCCGGAATATTTATTTCGGGGTTAAAGAAGTTACGGAACCGGGTGGCTTGCCTGTTGTTGGCATCAAACTGGCCATCGGTTAAGCCCCCGGCAATTTGCTGCCTGTAGTCTGACCGGGAAAACTGCAGGGCAATGCTTCCCTTGCTGTTAAACTGGTATTTAATATTGGCATAATAGGCCCGGTAATTAAAAGCAGCATCAGGGCGCCAACCGTCGCCGCTACGGCTTGAGTAAAAGGCGTAATAGCTGATCTTGCCAACTTTACCGCCTACGGCATTATACGAGTTTAAAAAACGGTTTGAGCCTGCGGTTTGTTCGGTTTCAACTCCAAACACTTTGGTACTGTCGCCCTCCTTAATTTTAAAGTTCACCATGCCGCCAAACTGGCTGCCAAACTGTAAAGCGGCCGAGCCGCGTACATACTGAATTTCGCTGATGGCCTGGTAGGGTACATTATAATGATTTTCGGGATAGCCAAATACATCAGAGTTGGTGTTGTAACCGTTCTGACGCATGTTTACTTCTATTGACCGGTGTGCATCGGTGCCTCGTGTACCAATGTTAATTTGTAAACCGGCGCCATCCATTTCCCAAACGTTAACTCCCGGAACCTGGGCAAAGGCCATGCGTGCGGTATTGTTGGCCAAATTTATTTTGCCCGCATCGGGATATATAAGGTTTGTTTTTTTACCTGCAAAAATATAGGTGCCGCTTACATTAGGTAAATGCTTGGGGCGGCTTTCCTTAATTATTACACTATCAAGCTGCAGGGTGTCTTTTACACTTTTTTGTTGCGCGTGCAGGTAGCCTGAGCTTAAAATAAGCAGCGCAACCAGAAATATCTTATAAAAATTATTCATGGGTTTTATTTATAGACTAAACGAGGGATTGATCAGTATCATTTTTTGCGACATAAGAAGTAGAATACGCCACTATTATAATTTGATCGTTAATAAGTAAGTGCAGGGTCAGGTAGTTATTTCTGGTGGCCTGCCGGCTACTGAAACCAAGGGATGATTAATGCTGATGTAGATAAAGGTACTAAGCTTTTGAATAACCGGCGGAGCGGTAAAAAAAGCAAACGTAGTTATTGGGAAACTGTATTTATTATCAACTCCTGTTTTTTTAGCTGCCGACTCATGCGCTTTTTTACTGATGGGCACATCATTAATTTGTTTGGCGCATATAATGTTTTCATCTAAGAGCTTGGTGGTTTGATAGTTTGGGATACATTGCACAAACATGGTATCGCGCGTCATTTTAAGTTTAACGTAGTTATAAGCGACTCCCTTGAGCTGTATTTGTCCCGACACCCTGATGTAAGTTTTCCAATCGCGTATCTGGGGCAGGTGTTGTTTAATTTTTATTTCGATAAGATTATTGACATCGTACTTGCCCTTGCTTATTTGCCTGGTTATAAATTTATCTGACTGGTAAACCAGATATTGATTTAACAGCAGATAACCACCCATGTTAAACAAGTGTACAACGAGCATGATGGTGGCAAATATCCGGTTCAATTGATAATCAATCTAAATAATAATCAATACTAAGCATAATTTTACTCAGTTTGTAATGTAATGGTAAAATAAGTACTGAAATTTTTACCACAATTGATCTAAATAAGGATGGAGGAAGTTTCACCGGCAACTGAATTTTAATGGTGTTATTTTTACACTATCTACCTGGCTAAAGCGCTTAAGGTAAGCCACTCTGGTTAATTACTTCTGTGTTTTTTGCTGGTTGGTTTTAAGGTTATATATTGGTATAAAAACTTAATTGCCTTATTTATAGTTAATTGTTAATTATTAACTGTATCTTTACGTAATTAAATAAAAATATAATGCAAGGAACAGTAAAATTTTTCAATGAAAGCAAAGGTTTTGGATTTATTACACCAAGTAATGGTGGTGCCGAAGTTTTTGTACACGCCTCAGGCCTTATTGACACTATCCGTGAAAACGACAGTGTTACCTACGATGTAGAGCAAGGTAAAAAAGGCTTAAATGCGGTAAATGTAAAAGTAGGTTAAATAACTATTATTATAATCGTACAAGCATCTGCACATTGTGCAGATGCTTTTTTTTGTGCCAGGATTTTTTCAGCTTGTCATTCTGAGCGATAGCGAAGAATCCATCCTACTCAATACATAGTTCACGAATAGATCCTTCGCTATCGCTCAGGATGACAATAAGGCACTTGGCGGGTTGTAAACAAAAAGAGCGATGAAGGTTAACTTCATCGCTCTTTTTGTTATGATATGGGCGCTGTGCGCCGATAGTATTAGTTCAAATACGATTGTAAAAGATTTGATTTTGAATTGTGACGTAAACGCATCAAAGCCTTGTCTTTTAACTGACGTACACGCTCGCGGGTAAGGTTAAATTTCTCACCAATTTCTTCTAATGAATGTGCGGCATAACCACCCAGGCCAAAGAATAAAATGATCACCTCACGGTCGCGTTCAGCCAGGATACCTAATGAACGTTTGATCTCCTGTGACAAAGAATCAATCATCAGTTCAGTGTCGGTTGCTGCATCAGTACTTTGCAATACATCAAGCAGGGTGTTTTCTTCGCCTTGTATAAACGGTGCGTCCATTGATATCTGACGACCAGCATTACTCAACGAGTCAGAGATTTTATCAACAGATACTTCCAGATCATCTGCAAGTTCTTCCGGCGTTGGCTGTCTTTCGTACTGCTGCTCTAATTTTGAAGCGGCTTTATGTATTTTGCTTAATGAACCAATTTGGTTTAAAGGTAAACGTACAATACGTGACTGCTCGGCTACGGCTGATAATATAGACTGGCGAATCCACCATACTGCGTATGATATGAATTTAAAGCCTTTTGTTTCATCAAAACGTCTGGCTGCTTTAATCAACCCTAAGTTTCCTTCGTTTATAAGATCGCCCAGTGTAAGGCCTTGATTTTGGTATTGTTTTGCAACCGATACCACAAAGCGAAGGTTAGTTTTTGTTAACCTTTCCAATGCAGCCTGGTCACCCTCGCGAATCTTTTGTGCCAGGATCACTTCTTCCTGCGCAGTAATTAAATCTACTTTACCTATTTCATGCAGGTACTTTTCAAGCGACTGAGATTCACGGTTGGTAATGGATTGGGATATTTTGAGTTGTCTCATTTTTTGAATAGATTTTTTCAGCTAATAAACAGTCCGATAAGATTTTGTCCGATTGGTTTAACCGGGCAGTGTTAAATAATAAATTAAATTAAACTTTGCTTCTTTGATTTGTCTATACCCGGGATAGTTATAAAACTTGGGTTGGCACTTTGTGTTATTGCAGTAAGAAGCGTGGTGTTGATAACCAATAAATGTTTAATCAATATATGATCTCTTAAATGGATTTACAAAGATACTTAAAGAATTGCTATTATTGTGTCACAAATACATGTAATTATTATTAAAAAATAAAACATGAATTTGCCCTTTTTTAAGGTTTTGAGTCAGCAACTTCGGCAGTTGTTTCTTGCTTTTTTGCCCTGTTTTTGTTCCATTTTATTTTTATTTTACCGTCATCACCGTCTGTAGCTAATATATGTAAAACTATGCCGCGCATACGTTTTTTATTTCGTTCAGTTTGGTCAACTATGGCCGTGTCATTTTTAGGATTACGGAGCGGAATATCCAAGGCGATGTTTGTCCCTTTTGATAAGGAGTAAACACCCGCAATATCCATATTAAGCACGCTGGAGTTAATTTGCATAGGACTGATGGTTATTTTATCGCCATTGATGTCAAATTTACCCTTCAGATTGGAGAAGGTGATATTATCCAGATTGCGGAACGGAAAGGCAAATTTACCTACACTTTTAATGGGGCTGAAATTAACTAATGCCCCTTTCTGCAGATCAATGGTGGCCACCCCGTTTATTGATCGCGGCACCAGATTTCCCTCGCTGTTTATGCTCCCCGTAATATGGGCCTGCGACGACAGGAACCCCCGCAGGTTTTTATAACTAAAACTCGTTAACCCAAAATCATTAAACGAGTAAAAGAAGTTACTGGTATTTACATTGTCAATTTGAGTGTTGAGCAAAAAGTTATTTACGGCCCCGTTCTGCACAATATTGCCTGCTAATTTTAGTGATCCGCCGGCATGTTTTACGCTTACGTTTTGCACCCGTATGCTGTTATCGGCCAGGAGCAGGTCGGCAGTGGCATCGGTAGCCAGAAATTTTTTATAGTAAACCTTTGCAACACGCAGATGAAGCTCGGCCTTGCCCTTATCAAAAGCCGTATTCAGCTTATTGTTTAAATTGGTTTTACCACCCCTGCTTTTAACGGGTGCTTCGGTTTTGCGGGCGTTCAAAAATCCTAAAAACTCAGCTATATGTAACTGCGGGCTATGTATTTGCCATGTTATCAGTATTTTTTCGGGAGCGGTATAGTACAGGTTTAAAAAGTTATTTACACGCCCTTCCATATACACCACGCTATTGCCGGTTTGCAGGCGTATATTATTCATCAGTAAATCATTCCCCGCAAACTTGAGCGAAATTCCTGTATTTTTAAAGTTAAGGTTTCGGGGCAGGTAGCTTACATCGGCATTTTTAATATTAACCGTTCCGCTTAATTCAGGTTTGGTTAGCTTGTAGTTCACCAGGTCGGCTTTATAGGCCATTTTAATATCGGCGGTGCCTTTGGTAAACTGAAGGCTCTGGTCGCCAATTACCTGGTTAAGCTTTTCCACATCAAAGTGCGATTTAAAAATGCCCGTTGCCACAGGAACATCCAGGTTATTGATAAAGGCGGTATCTACCGTAAAGGGTATTTGCTTGTAGTTGCCGTTTAAATGGTACAGCTTGATAACGGAATTTTCATCGCCCAAACCTTTGCCGTTAATGTAATTATTGGAGAACACACCGTTAAAGCTGCAATTATCAATTTTACCGCCGGGTGTAGTAAGTGTATTGTTTTTTGCCTTGGCCGTTACGTAAATCAGGGGATCGCTGCTACCGCCAAAACTGCCGTTTAAATCGCAGGTTACGGCAATAGGGTCATCGAGATTAAACATGCTGAGGCTTTGGGTAATGTTTGGCGCCAGCAGGTTGGCGGCGCTTTTCCACAGGATCTCATCGTCGGCAATGTTTAATGTAAAGTCAACAGGATCTTTGGCCAGGTTAAATTTACCGCCAATGGTAAAAGCATCATCGCCTATGTTTAAGGTATTGGGTGCCACGGCAATAAGCTTGGTTTTGTTATTGTAACTGATATCAAAAGGGCCCTGCAACAGTTTATCCTTCATAAAGCTGCCTCTTTTAGTGTTAAAGGAAAAGCTTTTAACCAGTGTTTTTAATTTAAGATTAGCCTGCCAGCCCGTAGCGGGGTAATCCATTTTTCCGTTTACGCCCTGTACCTCAAACTGAAATAATTTAAAGGCTTTACGGTCATCAACTACAAAATTAACGTTGTTTAGCTCAAAGCGCTTAATTTGGGTTGATGAGCTGCTTTTGTTGTCGGGTTTGTTATCGGTTTTAGGCTTGCTTTTAAAAACGGCTGTATTGCTGTAACCCGTGCTATCGGTAAACAGGTCAATACTGGCATTGTTAATTTCAATTTTATCAATGTCAACAATACCTTTGATTAATTGCATGGCATTTACCGATACATAAAAATCTTTGGCATCCAACAAGGTATGGTGGTGCACAGGCCAAAGCTTATCCTTAATGACCACGTTTTTTAATACAACGGATACGCCGGGAAATCCCTTGAAAAAGGTAGGGTCAAGTGTACCGATGGTTAAGGTGCCATTGAGGTTTTTATTAAGCTCGGTAGTAATTAAGTTAAGTACCTTTTGCTTATTAAAAATAACATAAACGGTAATGGCAATAAAAGCAATTACAACCAAAGCTATAATACCGCTAAGTACCTTTAATATTATTTTAATCCACTTTGGCATATTATTAATTTAATAATAAAGGTTTAGGCTGCCTAATTGTTTGTATGTAAAGCCTGTAGTTGTACGATGTATGTAAATTGTTACCGATGTTGAGTTAACTTACGTTTAACAAAAATGCATTAACCGGTAATAAGTTTTAAGGCCTCCTGTATATAATGCAGGCCTTGTTCAGAATAGGTTAATCCCAGGGCAAACGCATGCCCGTGCGCATCCATTTTTAACAGTGACTTTTTAAGGATGTTGATCACCTTTTTGGCCTCGTATTTGGGATGAAAATCCTCGTACTGAAACTGAAGGAAAACCAGGCATAAAGCGTTTTCCATGGTTTGCACATCATCATCAACCTTGATTTTTTGTTTAAGCAAAATTTGTTTGGTCCGGGCAATCTGATCGGGCTGATAACCGACCTGCTCCATGATGGCCGCAGCTTTTTCGGCATGATATTGGGCCAGGTCCTTACGCCATTTTAAATAAGCCTCGCGGCCTTCGGGGTAGGTGTTACGGGGAATTTCCCAGCGCCCTATATGCTGGCTTCGTGAGGCCAATAGTAACTCTTCGCTGGCATCGGGAGCCAGCTGATTTACCCAGTCATACAGTTTTAAAGCCAAAAAGTATTCCTGGGGATAGGTTAAACCGTCCCAGGTAAAAGTGTTAGGGTCCTTTTTATTGTAGGCATCAAATAGCTCAAAGGCGGCGCTTAATTTATTCATAGTTATAAATTAGCGTAAATATAACTTATTTAATACTGGTTAATCTGTTTTCGAGCAGTATAAAACTATCTTTTCCCGACTCGCAAACCGGGCAGCTATAGGTATCCAGGCTTTCAAAATCGGTACCGGCAGCAATTCCGTTAACAATGTCGCCATAGGTTTTATCATAAATACTGAAACAGCTTTTGCACTGATAAATATAATCCACCTCCTTATCGGCTTGCTTATCATCCTTCTTGTCCGCAGTCTGGCTCAGTAAAACGTTATCGTCAATTAAAATGCCATAAAAATGGTTGCAAAGCTCCATAATGCACGGGCCCAGATCGGCCCGCTTTACCTTGGTTTTATAGCTAACATAATTGCGCGAGTTTGGATTAAAATCATGGGTGTGCAGTATATCAAACACATCCTGTTTATGCTTTTTAATAATGATGGAACCGGGCAGCCCGGTTTTGGGCTGCATTTTTATGGCAAAGCAAAGGCGGTAAGTGCGCAGGTCATATTCCTCAAACTCCCGTACCAGCTCCTGTTTCAATTGCAGGCTTTCGCTGTTCAGGTTTTCCAGCTGCCAGTTTAGCTCGTTGGAGGCGTGCCTTACATTTACCCGGTATTTGTTTAGTATAATGCCCCATTCTTTACGGTCGGGCTCATTGATGCCTTTGATCAACAGCGATTTCCAGGGGGTAGTATATAGCTGGCCAACCCTGTTTTTGAGGCAGATGGTGCAAATATCCTTCATGAACGTTATGGGGAAAAGCTCATTACGGCGATAAATGCCCAGCCAGTATTTATTATTCAGGTACCGGTTAAAACCCTCGTAGTAGGGGAGCTGAAAATCGGGTAGTTTTAATGCCTCGGTTATGGGTTGATTTACAAGATCACTCCCGGCGGTAACCAATTCATGAAATTTGAGATGATCTGTTTGCTGCTGATCATAAAACAGTTCTTTATGATCAATGATTACCTTTTCGGCTATTTTGCTGATTAGCGGGATATCATCAGAGTAAATTAAAGACGGCCAGCAGTATATATCGCC
The DNA here is from genome assembly GCF_014200575.1 of Mucilaginibacter saanensis. Classification (GTDB taxonomy): domain Bacteria; phylum Bacteroidota; class Bacteroidia; order Sphingobacteriales; family Sphingobacteriaceae; genus Mucilaginibacter. The sequence continues at coordinate 157,998 of NZ_JACHBZ010000001.1, forward strand.
GGTTTTTGGGAAACGTACATACAGGTACCAATAGTTGCTTACATCAGAAGTAATGAAATTGAAGTTGCCGCTAAAAAATGGGACAAAGGTCTGTTGCCTGTCAACCAGGTTAATTTTTAAACGGGGCTTAAAGTTAAACAGGTCAAAAATATCTTTATAAACACCTTCCTTTATCCAGCTTTCTGTATTAAATATGGCATCGGTAACGTATGAGCTGATGATGTTCGGAAACTCCTCCTCATTTATTTCATAGCTGATCTCGGCACTGAGCATGTCCGTTTCCATATCTTCCAGCTGGCTGGCTTCAATATGAAAAAACAGCTGCTGGCGGTTACCGATCTGGATATTTGTGGCGCCTGCATTTTCTGCAATCAGCAAAAGCTCATATAAGTCACCGGCAGATACTACGCCTCCCGGTAAATTTATCTTGATACAATAGGTTGCTTTTTCGTCCATGGCTATCTTTTATTTTGCTAAAACCTCAGCTTTAAGCATTTCTTCCAGTATACGTTTTACTTCGGGCCGGCATGATCCGCAGCCGGTACCCGCCCCGGTAGTTGTACACAGGTCTTTAAGGTTATTACAGCCGGATGCTATCTTGTTCTGGATGTTTTCGCTGCCTACATTGTTGCAGCTGCATACTAACTTCCCGAGTACAGGTTCGGCCGTGTTACCGCTGCGTAGCAACTGGATGCGTTTTTCGCTCAGTTCGGTTTTATTGGCTATCAACTCCCTGAACTCCTGAAATTCGCCTTTGTCGCCTATCAGTATCGTGCCTACTAAGCGGTCTTCGTGAATGATACACTTTTTATAGTAGCGCTTAGCTTTGTCAATAAACACAATTTCCTCGTAGTTGATATTGTCCGGGCACTCTGACAGGCCAATGCTGCACAAATCAAAACCATGAATTTTAATGATGTTCATGAACAGCGTGCCTTTGTAATAGCTGGCAATATCGCCGTTCATGTATTTGGCCATTACCTCGGCCTGTTGCTCTGCTGCTGCAGTAATGCCATACATGGTGCCCTGAAACTCGGCTATTTCGCCTATGGCGTATATGTCAGGATCGCTGGTTTGCATGCGCTCGTTTACAATAACACCACGTTTGCACTCCAGGCCGCAATCCCGGGCAATTTCAAGGTTGGGGGTAGTGCCTATAGCCAGGATCATGGCGTCGCAATCAATTTTGTTGCCGCTTTTTAAACCCACACCGGTTAATTTCGACCGCCCATAAAACAACTGCACTTCATCGTCATAATAAATATCACAACCTTGATCAACCATTTCTTCGGCAAGCAGCTGGCTGCCTAATACATCAAGCTGGCGGTTTAAAAAGCGCGATACCCGCTGTACAATGGTTATCCTCATGCCAATTTCGCGCAGGGATGCTGCCATTTCCAGCCCCAATAAACCACCGCCAACAATTACCACGTGGCCGCCCTGCGGTACATGTTTTATAAAGCCGTCGGCATCGTTACGGCTGCGCATGGTGAATATACCCGGTAATGATGGCACGTTTTTAGGCACCGATGCCCGGCTGCCGGTGGCCAGCAGCAACACGTCATAAGGCGTTTTTACACCACGCGAATCAGTAACAGTTTTGTTGGTGCGGTCAACTTTTTCAATACTTACGCCCCGCAGCATCTTTATTTTATAGGCAGGTTCTTCCGAGTCCTTCATTTTTACCAGCTGTTCCCATGACTGCTCGCCGCTAATGTAATCCGGCAGCATAACGCGGTTGTAAAAAGGGTGGTTCTCCTTGCTGAATATCGTGATCTCATCATCGGGGTTCAGCTCCCGGTATGATTTTACAAAGCCATAGGCTCCCGCGCCGGCGCCCACTACCACAATACGCTGAAAAGGCTTTTTATATTTTTGCAGATGAACGGCACAAAATTTAAAGTCGGGCTCTTTTGATATTGGGTCAACCAGTGTGCTGGTCAGGTTGTTGGCGCGGTTAAGGTCGTTGTTTAAAATTTTGCCCCAGTGCATGGGCAAAAACACCACACCCTGTTTTATTTGAGCGGTAATTTTGGCCTGTACCCTTACTTCGCCACGCCTGGAGGTAATGGTGGTAATATCGCCTTCGTTTAAGCTCAGGCTGGCGGCATCATTGGGGTGAATCTCTAAAAATGCCTGTTTATAGTGCTGATTAAGCTTATTTACCTTGCTTGTTTTACTCATGGTATGCCACTGATCGCGGATGCGGCCGGTGGTGAGGATAAAAGGGAAATCCTCATCGGGCATTTCGCTGGTCAGGGTATCCGGAACTGCGCTGATTATGGCCTTTTTTGACGGGGTGTAAAACTGCTTATCAATAAATAAACGGGGTGTGCCTTTTGGCGGGCTTTTCTTTTTATAGGGCCATTGTACCGTTTTTTGTTCCTTTAAAACCGCATAGCTCAAGCCGCTGATATCAATATTGGTTTTAGCGGTAAGCTTTACGTGCTCGTCATAAATGGCTGCGGCATTTTCAAAATCAAAACCTTTATAACCCATTTTACGGGCAAACCGGCAAATGATCTCTGAGTCGGGGAGGGCCTCGCCCGGCGGATCAAGGATCTTGTTCAGGTAGCTGATGCGCCGCTCAGAGTTGGTCATGGTGCCTTCCTTTTCTGCCCAGGCTGCTGCGGGTAGTATAACGTCGGCATAAGCCAGGGTTTCGGGCTTATTGCTGATTTCCTGTACCACTACAAACTTTGCTTTTTGCAGAGCCTTTTCGGCCAGGCGTACGTTGGGCAGGCTGGTTAAGGGGTTGGTACACATGATCCAGATGGCCTTTAGGCGGCCATCATCCAATGCCTCAAACATTTCGGTAGCCGTTAGGCCCGGTTTGGCTTGTATGGTAGTGCCACCCCAGAATTTTTGTACCTCTTCCCGGTGCAGCGGATTACCCATATTGCGATGGGCCGGGAGTATGTTGGACAATCCACCAACTTCCCTGCCGCCCATAGCATTGGGCTGCCCTGTTAATGATAACGGGCCAGAGCCGGGTTTACCAATATGCCCGGTGATCAGATTAAGGTTGATGAGGCTCAGGTTTTTGTTTACCCCGATGACGCTTTGGTTAAGACCCATAGTCCACATAGTGATAAAGCCCTTAGCCTCGCCTATATATTTTGCCGCAAGGCGGATGTCGTTTTCGTTTAATCCACAAATTTGAGCGGCTTCGGTCAGTGTTCTTTGAAAAACAATGGTGCTGTATTGCTCAAAACCTTCGGCATGGTTATTAATAAAGTCGATGTCTATATCGCCGTTTTCAATAAGCAGGCGACCTATGGCATGGTTGAGCGTAATATCGGTACCCGGGTTAATCTGCAAATGCAGATCGGCAATGGCGCAGGTATCCGTAACCCGCGGGTCAACCACAATAATTTTTGTGTCGGGATTGGCGGCTTTGTGCGCTTCAACCCTGCGCCATAAAATAGGATGGCACCAGGCAGGGTTGCCGCCCATAATATAAAAGCAATCGGCCAGTTCAATATCGTCATAACAAAGCGGAACGCTATCCTCACCAAGCGATATTTTATAGGCGGCAACGGCGCTGCTCATGCACAGGCGCGAGTTGGTATCAATGTTATTGCTGCCAATAAATCCCTTGATCAGTTTGTTAACTACATAATACTCTTCGGTAAGGCATTGTCCTGATGCGTAAAAGGCTACAGAATCTGGTCCGTATTTATCAATAAAGGTTTTAAAAACAGCAGCAGTACGGTCAAGTGCCTCATCCCAGCTTACCCGTTGCAGGGGCATACTTTTGTTATAACGCATCTGCGGGTAATAGAGCCGGTCGCTTTTGTCATTGGCGGTATGGTGCAGGTTCATTCCCTTGCTGCAAAGCATACCTTTATTAACCGGGTGCTCTTTATCGCCCTGGAGCGTAATTGTTCCGTTTTTTTCCTTGTTCACCACAATACCGCAACCCACCCCGCAATAACAGCAGGTGGAGGTTACGGCATTGGCGGTTAACCTGTTTTTAGATGTTGATACTTTTACGCTCATTATAATTATGCCATGCTGCCTGCTATTACCGCATCGGTTTTATTGGTCGAAACCGGTTGCCTGTAAAAGCGGGTTATAAGAACTATTAATGATACCGCCATAACGGTGTAGCCTATATAAGTAAATGCCTGTACGTAAGTAATGGAGTCAGACTTGAACAGGAAGCCAAATAACATGCCCCCAAAGTTGCCGCCGGCTCCAACTATGCCGCTTACCAGACCCACATTTTTGGTGTTTACAAATGGTACAATGCCGTAGGTAGCACCGTTTGCCATTTTAAGGAAAAGTGCAAATGACAGCATGGAAACAATAGCTGCCAGCAATGAACCCGATTGTGCAAATAATATCAGCAATGCGCCTTCGCACAGTAAAACGCCGGCAAGTAATAATCCTTTGCCGCGCATGCCAAACCGCTTGCCTACCTTGTCAGACACGATGCCGCCCAGCGCGCGCGCAAACAAATTCATGAACCCGAATATGCCTGCCCAAAAACCAGCCTGGCTTTGTGATAAGTGGAACGAATCAACAAAATGTAGAGAAGCCACGTTATCAAAAGTGATCTCCATACCAAAACACATGGCATAGGCCATGGTTAAGGCCCATATTCTCCAGTCGGCTAATATGCTCCAGTCTGTTTTTGACGATTTTCCTTTGGTGTACCCGATCTCGTCATAGTTACCGTTGGGGGTGTCCTTGGTGTATTTAGCGTACAGGAAAGCAATCACCAGCATCATTACACCCGGAACAATCATGGCATAGCGCCATGCCTCGGCCTTGGTATAGCCGAAGCCGACAATAGCTGCAAATATTAAGGGCATTACCATATTGGTTACCCCGCCGCCCAGGTTGCCCCAGCCGCCGGTAACCGCATTGGCTGTACCTTTAAGGTTAGGCGCAAACATCATTGAGGTATGAAACTGTGTAATTACAAATGATGCGCCAATAACGCCAATGGCCAGCCTGAACAACAAAAAGGTGGTATAGTCATGTGCCAGGCCAACAAAAAATACGGGCAGCGAGCCTACCAATAACAGCCTGATAGCTGTTTTGCGCGGCCCCCAGGTATCACAAAGCTTACCAATAATGAGGCGGGCTATAATGGTTGCCGATACTGAGGCTATAATAATATTACCTACCTGTCCTTTAGTTAGGTGTAATTCTGTACGGATGGTAGGCATTAAAGGCGCCAGGCCAAACCAGCCAAAAAAACATACAAAGAACATAAGCCAGGTAATGTGAAATGTGCGCATTTGAACACCCTTCAGCGAAAATATATTGAGTTTGGTTAGTTGATTTTCCATAGTTCTAAATTTTTTAATGTCAGGGAAATTATTTGTTTAGAAATTCGGGCTTGATATTGATTTGCAGGTAAGCCCATACCGGTTTTAAATTGGCAGTGCCGGGCGTAATATTTTTAGCATACTCCATACTGCGGGTTGCCGCCATGTATGACAAGCCAAGATCAACCGCGGTAAACTTATTGAGCTTATAGCCTGTGGTAAGGTCAAACTCTGTACCCAGGTATTTGCTTACCGGCTCGCCGCCGGTATCTTTCTGGTTTTGGGCCAGGAAGAAATAATGATTGGCCAGCTCGGTTGTGAAGCGGTTGTTGGCCGATGTGTATTTTATTTTTAAATAAGGGTTGCTTAAGCCGCCTGTTGGCGAGCCGCTTACTGCATAAAAATAATCCATGTATCCCCAAAACTTATGGGGCGTACCATATAGCGGATCAAAACGATGATCGGTTTTTGAAGCAGAAAAAGCATCATTGCCTGACAGGTAATCCCAGCCGGCGGCATAACTTAACTGGTTGGGTTTGAATGTTACCGAGGTAGTTATAGTATATGCGCTTAATGATGAGCCATCGCGGTCATGGCCTCCCTGGTAGTAAAAGCCGCCGGTTAAGGCCAGCTGGTTTTTATCGCCAAAAACAGGGTTTATTAATAAACCGGTGGTATAGCGGGTATTGATGCCCGTTTGGTTGAACCGTTTGCCATAAACGTACCCAACATCGGTGCCCGAAGTATTTTTAACCGAGTCAAGTATGTATTTACTAAACTGATCGGCCAGGAACAAGCCTGTTATTTTTGTTTTGTTGAATTTTTTGGCGGCGTACAAATACTCTAAAGCCTTATAGTTTTGAGTTGCCGCGTTGCTGCCCGGGGCGTTTAAATAAACCGGATTGCCATTTTTTGCACTTATACCCGCAGCATTAACTAGGGGGATCAGGTTTGCGGGGGTATTTACGAGGTTGCCTTTACTGTCCTTTACAGTAGCGGGTATATTGGCAGGCGTATAATAGGTGCCATTATAATTAATAGCATCGGAGTTTTGGTTAAATGCTGCACCCAGGTCAAGCTGCCATCCGCTTTGGAGCATCTTGAATACAATGGCATCGTGGCGGCGGCCTTGCTGTGTCCAGTCAAGGTTACCAAGCAGGCGTTCGTCGTCATAAACTAACTCCTGGCGGCCTATCTTAACGGCAAAGTAATCAAGGGGTGATGATTTAAAGGAAGTATCTTTTTTGTTCGACAGGATAATCTCGGCCCAGGCTTCATGTACTTCTAATTTGTTGCCGTCGGCAATGGTGGTGGTGGATGCATCTTGTCCCCAAAGCCTTACGTCCTGAATGGTGGTGTGAAAAATGAGCTTGCTTGATTTGTAATCAAGTGTTAAACGCGTTCGTTGTGAAATGAACGCCGCATCCTTGTAACCCGTGGTTTGCAAGGTGCCGTAACCATCCCTTAGCTCGCCCCTTGTTCTTAACTGGCCAGAAAAAGAGAGTTGTGCATTTACGTTTAAGCTGGAAAAACATATAATAATAAATGCAATAGCAGGAATAGTGTATTGGTTTAATACATTTTTGTACATTTGAGATAGTTTTTTATTTGTTAAAGCAATGAAAACTGTTTAACCCTGTCTGGGAATGCGACCTCCCGGCAGGGCTTTTTTATGTTTCGTAATTAGTTATTTGCATCCATAGGCGTTTATTTTTTAAAGTTTCTTTATTAATGTATTTTTATTGTTATAAATATATCCAAATTGGGGTTGTTTATCAATAATTGCATGAGTATTTTCCAATTTTTATGATTTAAATCATAAAAATCTTTTTTATTGTCAAATTATTAAATTTTAACTCCTTAAAAACTGATTAAATAGCATTTTTATAATGTAAAAAATAAACTTATGTGAATTTTAACTGATTGTATTTTACTAATTGCCTATTTTTTATGTTTAAATTACTTTATTTTTTGAGTTTTTTGATTTTGTGTCGTAAATAATGACATTTATCATGTAATAATTGCTGATGATTTGTTGTATTTATTAATTAATATTGCAAATACTGTTATCTGTATCGAATAAAATTGCTGTTAATGAAAAAAAGTCAAAATATTTGTGATTTAAAGAGCTGTTTTTTGTGTAAAAACACTTTAAAAGAATGGCATCCGGCAATTTCTGCCAATAAAGTAAATTTAAAAGTAAAAAAGGGTGAGGTTATTTTTAAGGAGGGTGATCCGGTAACTGGTATTTACTTTGTTAACTCCGGAAGTGTAAAAGTTTATAAAAAATGGGATAAGGATAAAGAGCTTATTGTGCGTTTTGCCAGGGAGGGGTCGCTTTTTGGTCATAGAGGTTTGGGGGTAGGTGGTACTTATCCAATATCGGCGGCGGCGCTGGAGCCTACCATTGTTTGTTATGTTGATGTGGCTTTTTTTGAAGCCTCTATAAAAGTTAATTCTGATTTTACCTATCAGTTATTGATGTTTTTAACAGAAGAGCTAAAGCAATCTGAAAGAAAAATGCGCAACCTGGCACACATGTCTGTTAAGGGGCGTGTTGCCGAAGCGCTGATATCGTTGCAAAACCAGTTTGGTGTAACTGCTGATGGTTTTATTAATATTGATCTGAGCCGGCAGGATCTGTCATCATACGCCGGGGCTACTTACGAAACTGTTTTCCGGATGATGAATGAGCTGGTAAGTGAAAAGCTGATCAGTTTATCCGGAAAAAGTATTCGTCTTGTAAACCGCGAGGAGCTGCTGAAGCTGGCTCAGGATATTGTTTTTCTGTAAATCTCCCATTAAACTATACCTATATATACTTTACCATCGGTAACTTTTACTGGGTAGGTTTTTATTTGGTAGTCATCTCCATCAAGGCATTCTCCGCTTAACAGCGAGAATGCTTTTTTGTGAAACGGGCAGGCAACTTTTGGGGTGCAATCGTCGCCGGTGCTGCCAATCATTCCGCGCGAAAGTACCATTTGTTGTTTATGCGGGCAGAGGTTCTGGGTTGCATACCATTCACCGCGTCTTGAAAAATTGTATAGCGCTATTTGTTCGTCGCCATGTTTTACACAGGCGCCGCCGTTTTCGGGTACATCATCTGTATAACAAGCTAATACCCATTCAATGTCTGCTACTGTTTCCATGTTTATATATTTTAAGAGAATGATGTTTAAAATTTGTTATTCTGAACGGAGTGGGCTTAGTGGTTAACAGATGCTTCACTGCGTTCAGCATGACAAGAGGTTTTTATTGTTGATTATATTACCATTTGGCTTTTACCTGCTCGCGCATGGTTTCAAATTTCACCGAAGGGTCTTTTTCGGCAGGGGCGTTTACAAAATGGGCAAAGCGTTTGCGCAAGTCTGGATTTTCTACCACTTCTTTCCACTCGCAATGGTAGGTATCAACAAGTTGCTGCATTTCCTCGTCCAGTTTTTCGGCAATGCCCAGGCTGTCATTAATAATTACGTTTTTAAGGTAGCTCATGCCGCCCTCCATTTTATTTAACCAGGTTGCGGTGCGGGTTAAAGGATCGGCAGTTTTAATGTAAAACATCAGGAATCTGTCAATGTATCTGATGCAGGTTGCATTGTCAATATCGTTGGCCAGCAGTTGGGCATGTTGTGGTTTTGAGCCGCCGTTACCGCATATATACAGGTTCCAGCCTTTTTCGGTAGCAATAATTCCAAAATCCTTTGATTGTGCTTCGGCGCATTCGCGGACGCAGCCGCTTACACCGCCTTTTAATTTATGCGGCGAGCGGATCCCTTTGTACCTGTCTTCTATCTCAATAGCAAATGATACGCTGTCATGTAGCCCAAAGCGGCACCAGGTGCTGCCCACGCAGCTTTTAACGGTACGCAGGGCTTTACCATAGGCGTGTCCGCTCTCAAAACCCGCTTCTATTAATTCTTCCCAAATTAGGGGCAGGTCATTTACGTGGGCCCCAAACAGGTCAATACGCTGGCCGCCGGTTATTTTGGTATATAAGCCATACTTTTTAGCTACCTGGCCTATCACAATCAGTTTATCAGGGGTTATTTCGCCGCCCGGTATGCGCGGTACAACGGAGTAGGTGCCGCCTTTTTGTATGTTGGCGAGGTAGCGGTCGTTACTGTCCTGTATGGTGTCTTGTTTAACAATTACGTCGTTCCATAAGCTTGATAGTATGCTGGCTACTGCAGGTTTGCAAACTTCGCAGCCATCGCCTTTGCCAAAGTGGTCAAGCACCAGATCGTAGTTTTTAACCTTGTTTATTTTTACCAGGTCAAACAGTTCTTGTCTGGAGTAGTCAAAATGCTCGCATATTACATTTTTAACATACTGGCCGTTGGCTTTCATGGTGCCGGCAATTAAATCCTTAACCAGTGGTACGCAACCTCCGCAGCCTGTGCCGGCCTTGGTGCATTTCTTTATCTCGTCAATAGTGCATGCGCCCTCATTAACTGCCGAGCAGATACTTGATTTGCTAACCGCTTCGCATGAGCAGATCAGTGCATCATCGGGAAGGTTCATTACGCCGGCGCCTTCGCTGGCTTCGCCTCCTCTTGAACCTAATATCAGGTCCTCGGGGTTGGGTGGTAAAACTATTTTATTGTTAACGGTTTGTAGTAATATATTGTAGGCGTCAGCATCGCCAATTAAAATACCGCCCAGCAGGTATTTGCCATCGTTGCTGATGTTGATGCGTTTATACACGCCTTTGTGGGTGTCTTCAAATACAATAGTGCGGCAATCTGGTTCGGTGATAAAGGCATCTCCAAAGCTGGCTACATCAACACCTATTAGTTTAAGCTTGGTGCTCATGTCGTAACCGTAAAAGCCTTTTTCGTTGCCTGAGAGGTAGGAGGCCACAATGTCGGCCATTTCATAACCCGGTGCTACCAGTCCGTATATCATACCTTCGTAAAGGGCGCACTCGCCAATGGCGAAGATGGATTCATCGCTGGTTTGCATTTTTTCATTCACGATGATGCCCCCGCGGGTTCCGGTATGCAGGCCCGCCAGTTTTGCCAGTTCATCGCGCGGACGGATACCTGCCGATATAACCATCATGTCAATAGCCAGGCTGGTGTCGTCATTAAAGCGTAGGGCTTCAATTTTGTGTTCGCCAACAAAGGCTGCCGTGTTTTTATTAAGGTGGATATTTAATCCGAGGCTTTTTAATTTAGACAGGAGCATGCCGCTGCCTGCTGAGTCAATTTGCCGTGGCATCAGGCGGGGCGCAAATTCAATTACGTGGGTTTCCTGTATGCCCAGGTCAATGAGTGCTTTAGCTGCTTCCAGGCCTAAAAGTCCGCCGCCCATTACGGCGCCCACTTTGGCATTGGCTGCGTATGTTTTGATCAGGTCCAGGTCATCAATGGTGCGATAAACAAATACGCCGTCTTTTTCAACTCCCGGAATATCAGGCACAAAAGCCGATGAGCCGGTGGCTAATACCAGGTAGTCGTACTTTAAGGTAACTCCTTTTAAAGAGTGGATTGTTTTTTCGGTGCGGTTTATTTCCTGAACGGGATCATTAAGATGTAACTTTATGCCGTTGTCAGCGTACCATGAATAAGTGGAGAGTGATAGGTCACTTGCTGATTTGCCGTTAAAATATTCGCTAAGGTGAACCCGGTCATAAGCTATGCGTGGTTCTTCGCCAAAAACAATAATATTGAAATGTGATGATCTGGCTATTAGTTTTTCACAAAACTTATATCCTACCATTCCATTGCCAACAACGATGATAGTTGGTTGAAACATATTGATTTTTTTTAAATGTTAAAGCAAAAACTGTTTTATAATGCATTTTAGTTGCGACCTTCAAGCATTATGATAACAATATTAACTAATTAAATCAGTATTTCAATTTTTTAGTCGAATAAAAATTTAATTTTTGGTGATTTTTATGATATTGGTAATATTTTAATGTTTGATAGTGTAATTTTTTAGACTTTTTTATGATATATGTAATTTATAAGTGCTAAAAATTGTCTATAATTGATGGTGAATGAAGATTTTTAAGTTTTTTTATTTAATATATGGAATATAAGGCCCCATTTCCCGAATTATTTGTTTTAGGTGCCGGTCCCGGTGATCCAGAATTGATAACTGTTAAGGGATATAAGATTTTGCAGCAGGCTGATGTGATATTGTATGATAACCTGGCCAATAAAGCACTGTTAGATATTGCAAAAGCCGATTGCGAAAAAATTTACGTGGGTAAGCATCCTTATGGCAGTTATACGCCACAGGAAACCATTCATGAAATGATTAAACACTACGCCTTTACTAAAGGTGTTGTGGTGAGGTTAAAAGGCGGCGACCCTTTTATATTCGGCCGTGGGTTTGAAGAAATTATATATGCCCGTGAACAAGGCATTAAAACTCATTTTATACCAGGCATCAGCAGTATGCAGGCTTCGGGCTTTTTGGATATTCCCTTAACCCACCGGGCCATGAGCGAGGGGGTTTGGATAATAACCGGCACAAAAAAGGATGGTACTTTATCTGCCGATTTAAAACTGGCTATGCAAAGTAATGCCACGGTGGTAGTATACATGGGAATGAAACAAATTGACTCCATTGCCGAAACTTATATGTTGCAGGGAAAAGGAGCAACGCCGGCGGCAATTATTCAACATGCATCGTTACCGCAACAAAAAGTAGTAAAGGGGTTGGTTAAAGATCTGCGCCAAATGGCCGATAGTAACCAAATGGCCCACCCGGCCCTTATTATTATTGGCGAGGTAGTGGGTTTAGCTAAATAAATTACACCATATAATATATAGTATATGAAAATCAGGATAAAAGGGAACTCCCTGCGTTACCGCCTTACCAAAACTGATGTGGAGCGTTTTTCGAGCGAGGGTTATTTGGAAGAGCAAACAATTTTTGGCGCTGGCTTATTAACCTATGCCTTACAGGTTTATGCTTCAGATCAGCTTACGGCCAATTTTGAAAATAATAAAATCACTCTTTTTATGCCCGAGGCCATGGCTGATAGCTGGGCCGCAACAGATAAGGTAGGTTTTGAGGAAAGTACAGGGCCGCTTTATTTGCTGATTGAAAAAGATTTTAAGTGTTTGGATAACGTAGCCGAAGATCAAAGCGACAATTATCCAAACCCTTTGTTAAATAAGCAGCTTGTTGGGTAGGGTATTGGACAAGTCTTATCTCGAATACTCTTTTAGTAACTGTCTGTATTGGTTCAGGATGCTCGATTTGGAGATAAAACCAACAAATTGATGGCCGTCAACCACGGGCAGGTTCCAGGTATTGGTTTCATCAAATTTCGTCACTATCTGGCGCACATCGTCATTAATATCAATGGTGGCCGTTGGGGTAACCATTACCTTTTGAACGCTTAGCTCGTCATACAGTTCCTTGTTGAACATAACCGGCCTGATATCATCAAGCATGATGATGCCTTCCAGCACCTTTTCGTTATTGGTTACCGCTATAAAGTTTTTCTTGCCTGTGCTGATGAGTGCTATCAGTTCGGGAAAAGAAGCGTAGATGCTGATCTGTTGTATGTCCCTGTCAATCAGATCAGGTGTATGCAGTAACGATAGCAGGTTCTGGTCATGTTCGCGGGTAAATATTTTACCTTCCTGAGCCAGTTGCTTCAGATCGGGCGAGATGGCCGAAAAACGCTTGGCAATCAGGAATGATATTACAGAAACAATCATGAGTGGCAAAAACAGGTCATATCCCGAGCTTGATTCTGCAATCAGGAATATAGCGGTGAGCGGGGCATATAATACGCCGCTCATTACACCGGCCATACCCACAATCACCATATTGGTTACAGGTACATTGGGTATACCCATCTGGGTGCACACGGTAGCAATAAAATAGCCCAAAGTGCCGCCTGCAAATAATGCAGGTGCAAAATTACCGCCATTGCCGCCGCCATAAATGGTAATGGAAGTTGCAAAAGCTTTTAAAAGACATATAAACCCTAAAAACAACAGTATAAACCATTGGTGAAAGGTAAAATATTTGAAAAAGCTAACGGCTATAATAGCCTCTACCTGCCCGCCTGCCCAGCCTTTAACGGTGGTGTAACCCTCGCCAAACAAGGGTGGGAATAACACGCAAAGTATAGAGAGCAGCGCGCCGGCTATCAACGCTTTTTGTAAGCGGCTTCTTTTTAAATGTTTAAACTGGTGCTCAACCCATTGTGATATTACTACAAAGTAGCGTGCATACAACCCGCATGCAATACCCAATACAATGTAAAACGGGATGTTTTTATAGTTAAAGGGATTCCGGGAAGTGAACTGGAAAAGCGCTTCTTCATTGAGTACGATCCTGGATACCAGGCTACCGCAAACGGCCGCAACCACCAGCGGGATAAAATCAGTAAATACAACTCCGGTAAGTAGTATCTCAAACGCAAACATCATACCGGCTATAGGTGCATTAAAGGCCGATGCTATACCAGCGGTGGCACCGGCGGCTAATAAAAGGGTACGGTCTTTATAATCTAACTTATAGGTTTTTGCAAAATTGGAACCAATGGCCGATCCGGTAACCGCTATAGGGCTTTCTAAACCGGCAGAGCCACCCAGGCCCACGGTAATGGCACTTTGCACAATTTGCGAATACATTTTTACGGGCGACACCAGGCTGGAGTTTTGGGCAATTTCATATAATATGGCAGGGATGCCCTTGCGATCGTTACCCCGGTATATGTATAGTACAACCAATGTGGTAAGCACAATGCCAAGTAACGGAAATACAAGGTAAAAATATATTTGCTGCTCAAACTGAAATTTGGAGGTAATCAGGTAATGGATGTAGTGTACCAGCATTTTTAAAACTACCCCTGCAAAACCGGCAGTGCAGCCAACCAGAATACCCGATAGTATCAGAAAATGACTGTGTGAAATATTATTACGTACCCAAAGCAGGATAATTTCATAGCTTCTTACCGTGCGTACGCTGTTGGCCCTGAAATCTCTTTTGAATTTTAAAAAGTTGTGAAAACGTTTTAATCTGTTGTAATTACTCACTTTATACCTCCGGCTGCAATTTAAGCATTAAATAAACGCGATGGTTTAAAAAAAGCTAATACGGAATTGTTAAAAGGTAAGATTACTTTTTACGACCGAGGGTCATTTCCTTTAAGGCTTCCTCGTTTAGCAGTTTAAAACTTTTTCCGTCGAGTGTAATCAGATTGTTTTGTATAAACTCCTGTGTTACCTTAAAGAAGGTTTCATACACTACGCTTGCATAGGATGATATGTCCTGCCGGGTTAATTCGATATCAACATAGCCATCGGCATTTAAGCCAAATTGGTTACGTAATGATAATAGTGCCTGGGCAATACGCTCTTTTACGGGCATGTGGGCCAGGTTGCGCATTCTTTTTTCAGACTCCTGTAGTTCGTTGGCAAAAAACTTCATCAGCTTGTAGGTAAGCTGGCTGTTTACATTTAATGACGATTCAAAGAAGTCCATTTTAACAAAACAAACTATTCCTGACTCTACAGCTGTTGCCGATACGGGATAGGTAGAGGTGTCCCCCAAACCCAGATGACCAAAAATATCACCCTGTTTGGCAAACCGCAATATGAGGTCTTTTTCCTGGTCCCATTGTTTGTGCACCTTTACAACACCCTTATACATAAAGTATATGCCGGTAACATCATCACCCTCCTTAAACAACTGCTGTCCTTTTTTTAGTATATAGTTTACTTTATTGGCGCCTATGGCAGGCAGCCAGTCCTTTAAACAGTTTCTGCACAAAAAACAGGTGCTCAGATTGCATGATTGTGTGGTTTTTGTCATAGATATCCGTTACGTAATATTAATTATTAAGGGTTAACATGGTTTATCAGTATGTAAAGTTACCATTAATACGGCAATTTGGTATTGGTTGTTTTGATAATTTATTGTTTATATAATATAATTGTGACATATAAATGCATTAATTTCTTAATTTATATTGTTTGTGCAATATAAATTAAGAAATTTTACTTTATTTAAACATGAATAATTCCTACTTTTGCGATATAAGAAACCGGGCTCATTACACACATCCTTAACAAGCAGCCCTATCAAAAAAAATGAAAAAAACGATCAATAAAATCGGGATACCTATTTCACCATCATTAAATTATGTGGAATCTTCTGTTGGCAACTCTAAGAATCATGTTTTTTTTAAAAAACGGCTGATAGTTATCTCTTGTTTATCAGTAGTGGTAGCAATGGCCATCAGTATTATTGCTAAAATTTTAGTTTACCTGATTAACCTGGTTACCAATATTTCTTTTTACGGAACGTTTGCATTGGGTTTTCATTCGCCTGCCGGTAATCATTTAGGACCGTGGGTTATTGTTGTGCCTGCAATAGGCGGTATCCTGGTGGGTATTATGGCCTTTTATGGTTCAAAGGCCATCAGGGGGCATGGTATACCGGAGGCTATGGAGCAAATATTGGTTAACGAAAGTAATATTAAGCCATCCATCACTTTTTTAAAGCCTATATCATCGGCCATTGCTATTGGTACCGGCGGCCCGTTTGGTGCCGAAGGGCCTATCATTGCAACAGGTGGTGCATTAGGATCAACCCTGGGGCAGTTGTTTAAGATAACGGCCAATGAGCGTAAAATTATTTTAGCTGCGGGTGCCACTGCGGGTATGTCGGCTATTTTTGGTACACCTATAGCGGCTGTGTTTCTGGCTATTGAGTTATTGTTGTTTGAATTTTCGCCCAAATCAATACTGCCGGTGGCTTTGGCCTGTATTACCGGAGCCGCAGGGCACCATTTGCTGTTTGAGTCGGGGCCGGTATTTGCCATGCCTGATCTGGTTACCCCATCTAACATGGCTTTGGGTATTTATAGCTTTATGGGAATCATCATCGGGTTTTTATCCCTGGGGGTTACCAAAATAGTATATGTTATTGAGGATGGCTTTGAAAAACTGCCTATTCACTGGATCTGGTGGCCGGCCATAGGCGGCTTGGCCGTGGGGTTAATTGGTTATTTTGCACCGCATACACTGGGTGTAGGGTACGACAATATAACCGGCCTTTTATCGGGTAAGTGGCCGTTAACCCTGATATGTACCCTATGCCTTTGCAAGTTTTTGTCATGGGCCATTGCCCTGGGCAGCGGAACATCAGGCGGAACCCTGGCTCCCTTGCTAACCATAGGCGGTGCCACAGGTGCCATTATAGGTAGCGTTACATTAATGCTGTTCCCGAACTCAGGGGTTAGTATACCCATGGCTGCTTTAATAGGTATGTCGGCCATGTTTGCCGGGGCATCAAGGGCTTACTTAACCAGTATCACCTTTGCATTAGAAGCCACCATGCAATCGCACGCGTTGCTGCCTTTATTGGGCGCGTGTACGGCATCCTACATGATCTCGTTTTTCCTGATGGAGAATACCATCATGACCGAAAAAATTGCCCGCCGCGGAATTTTTACTCCTGATTCCTTTGAACCTGATCTTTTACAGAAAATGGTGGTATCGCAGGTGATCAGCGAAGAAGGTACGGTGATTAATGTGAACAGCAGCATTGCCGATGTAAGGAGCTGGGTTAATGCCAACAGCGTTCATGACAACTACTTTATAGTAGTTAATAACGATGGCGAGTTCAGCGGCACTTTAAAGCTGACCGATATTTACAGCACGGAGCTTAACCCTGAATTATCAATACAAGAGATGCTGAAGAAAGAATTAAATGCCTCTGTTAACAGTACGGATACGCTGCGGTACGCCATGGAAACCATGTCTGAAACCGAGGTTGAGGTATTGCCGGTATTATCATCAGCAGATCATAAAGTAGTAGGGATATTATCCTACCGCGATATTATATCGGCATTTAAAATAGAGGCCGGTAAAAGCGAGCATCCGTATGTGAAAATTTCATTAAAGCGCCAGCGCATGAAAATGCTGATCCGCGGCAAAAAACTCATCAATGTTGACACGGACATAAAATAGCCGGTCACTCCTCAGGTATTCCGGAACCGTTATCGCTTTTTAATACCGAAAGCAGAAACTGCTGCAAAACCCTGGCATGATTATATTCATGACTGCTGGTTGCGTATAGTAAGGTAACGGTTTCATTATTTTGTATACATTGAATAAGCTCCTTTACACTTTTACGGTAGGTAAGCTCAGAAATATATTCCTGTTGAAACATGGGCCATTTTTGCGGGTCATGGTTAAACCATTTGCGTAAAGTGGTTGACGGCGCTACATCTTTCATCCATTGGTCAATGGCAGCCTGTTCCTTTTTTAGTCCGCGGGGCCACAAGCGGTCAACTAAAATTCTCACCCCATCTGCCTTATCCACAGGCTCATATATTCGTTTGATAAGTAAGTTGCCCATTTAAATAGTTGCTTAGCTGGTTTCCAATTATCAATTGATGGTAATATAGCCATTTTATTTTACTCCTTTAAAGAATATCTGCCATTATTAATATTAATACCGGGCCAGATATTTAATAGAAAAAATAATAATATGCTTTTTTAAAATGGGAGTAAGGGTAAAGTTCACATAAGGTGTTATAGCTGCAAATACAGTAAAAATAACACACAGATATGAACTTTAAATTGTACTTAAACAACATGATGCTGCCTGTTTTAAAGGCCTCGTCGCTTTTTTTAATGGTAGCTGCAAGCACCAATATTTACGCCCAAAGTAATGGCAGTGCCAGAACCAACGTTGGCCTGGTTTATCCGCTAAGCAGCAACTGGACACATGCGGCAAAAGATACCAACAGCTTCTCCTTAAATTTTATAGCCGGGGTATCTGCCGCGGAACGCGGCGCAAGCTTTGCCGGGATATCAAACATTATACATCATGATGCCAAAGGGCTGCAGGTGGCCGGTTTTTCGAACCATGTAGGTGGCACTGCTGACGGAACTATGTTTGCCGGTTTTTTAAACACTTACGGCAGTGGTAACGGAGTGGCTGTTGCCGGGTTTGCCAATATAGCCGGTAGTGGCACCGGTGCGCAGATTGCCGGTTTTATGAACAAGGGTGGCGACGTTGCATCAATACAAATTGCCGGATTTTCAAACTTTGCCCGTAATGTAAAAGGTACCCAGATAGCCGGTTTTATGAACGTAGCCAAAAAGGTTAAAGGCACCCAACTGGCCTTTATAAATATCGCCGATAGCGCGGGTACACAAATAGGCATCATTAACCTGGCTAAAAATGGCGAAAAAGGCATCGGTGTAACCATTGATGAAAATCAAACTACGCTGTTAACCTTTCGGTCTGGAGGTAAGGTGCTTTACGGCATTGTTGGGCTTGGCTATAATTTTAATAACAGAAAAGAAAAATATGCCTATGAGGCTGGCCTGGGCGCACATGTATTTACCTCAAATACATTTCGCCTGAATACGGAATTGGTTAGCGGTTCATTGGAAAGCTTTAAAAACGGCGACTATTTTAAATCCTCATTCAGGTTAATGCCCGCTTTCAAAATTACCCCATCGCTTGAGCTGTTTGCTGGTCCATCCATCAATTATGTAAATACCGATACCGAAGAAGGTAAAAGCCTGATTACAAAATATCTATCAAGCTGGGGCGGTAAAGATGGCCGCGATCTCCACGGCTTTTATTTTGGTTACACCGCAGGCGTACAGGTGCTTTTTAAATAGGTAACCGATTATAAGTAAATCATAAACTATTTAAAAAGGCGGTAAGGGTAAAGCTTACCCAGCGTGTATTAATACAGAACAATAAATAACAATTATATAAAACAATCAAACATCAAAAAATGAAAACAATTAAATTACTTGTAACGGCCGTTTTATTTACACTGGGGGTAAACGCAGTACAAGCCCAAACGTCTGACATTGACTTTGGGATTAAGGCCGGTATCAACTTTTCAACCTTAAAAACGGGTTTAAATGCGGTTTCTGATAAATCGGGCAAAATAGGTTTTAATGCAGGTGTATTTGCCAGGATAGGTAAAGACCTATACTTTCAGCCCGAAATTAATTATGTAACTTTTAGCGACAAGTATCGCTTTAATTCAACCTCGTACGATGCCAAATTCAGACAGTTAAACGTGCCGCTAATGGTGGGTTACAAATTAGTAAATACCGAAGATCTGGTTTTCCGTTTATCAGCCGGACCTGATCTGTATTACAATCTTAAAAAGCCAATTGCTCCCGGTGGTTTTAAATATAAAGATGTGAGTGCCGGCGGGGTTATTAATGCCGGTGTTGATATTGGCAGCTTAACCTTTGATGCCCGCTATAGCTTAGGCCTGAGCAAGTTTAATAAGGATCTTGGGCAAAAAGCCAACATCTTTAGCCTGGGGGTTGGTTTTAAATTTCAATAATTTTAAGTTTGATGATGCGGATGGTTACCTCATAGGGCAACTATCCGCCTGTCAAGCACTTTTGAGTCAATTATATCACTTACTTTGCTGAACTCTATAGCTTATAATGAATAATACGCAAGCGGCGGTCAACTTGATTAATGCAAATGAAGATGTTTTTGAGCAGCTGTTCAAAAAGCATTTCAGGGAGCTACATGCTTATGCTTTTTCTTTATTGAAAGACTGGGATGCTGCCGAAGAAATTGTGCAAGGGCTATTTCTGAAACTTTGGGAAAAAAATGATTGGGTGCGTATACAAACGTCCATTAAATCATACCTGTACAAATCAGTATATCACGATAGTCTTAATTACATCAGGCGGCAGAAAGTTCAATTAAAATATCAAACCACCACTGCATACGCCATGAAAAACCATACCGATGATGCTGCCGGCAAATTAAAACTGAGCGAACTGGAGCAGCAGCTGAACAATGCACTGAGTAAATTACCTGAAAAATGCCGTGCCATATTTCACTTAAGCAGGTTTGAGGAATTAAAGTACCAGGAAATTGCCACCCAGCTTGATATATCTATCAAAACTGTTGAAACCCACATGGGCAAGGCATTGCGGATACTGAGAAGAGAAATGAAAGAGTTTTTACCATTAATTACATTGATGCTATTTAATATGTTTAGATCATGAAACAGGATATGAGCGAAGATATACTGATCAAATATATTCTGGGAGAGGCAACCGTACCCGAAAAGCGGGCCATTGAAACCTGGATAGTTGCCAATGATGCTAATGCCCGGAAATTTGAGCAGGTAAAAATTATCCTGGAAACCAGCAAGCGTTTGGCACAGGTTAGTCCGCTGGATGAAACCGAGGCCTGGGAAAAGTTTAAAGAGAAACGGGCAACCAGGCAGGAGCCCGCCCAGGTCAGATCCATCAATACCGGCAATACCAACTGGCTGCGTATAGCTGCCGCCGCTATATTTTTAATAGGTGGCGGATGGATAGGCTATTACCTGCTTGAAAAGCAAAAGGGCAACCCTAATGATTTGGTGAGCATTAAAACAACCAATACGGTGAGCGTGGATACTTTGCCCGATGGTTCTGTAGTGCACATCAATAAAAACTCGGGCATTACCTATGCAGGCGATTTTAAATCGCGGAGGGAGATTAAGCTTACCGGCGAGGCCTTTTTTGAGGTAAAGCACAATGAGCAGGCGCCTTTTACCGTGCACGTAAATGATGTTGATGTAAGGGATATAGGTACCGCCTTTAATGTAAAAAGCAAGCAGCACAACACCGAGGTAATTGTTGAAAGCGGTATTGTACAAGTGAGTAAAGCCGCTAATTCGGTAAGGTTAATACCCCATGAAATGGTACTGATAAAAGCAGGCGACAAGCAGCTCCACGTTGAAAAAAGTACCGATATGTTATACAACTATTACCGGAGCAATACCTTTATAGCCAACAGTACCCCATTATGGCGCCTGGTTGATATGTTAAATGAAGCTTATGGCGCTGATATTAAAATTAACAATGAGGTCTTGCGCAATGCTCCAATTACCGTTACTATCAGGTATGAAGACTCGCTTGATAAAATATTAGCTGTAATAAAAGGTACAACTCCCGAGATGCGTGTAAGCAAAACCGGTAACAGTATCATCCTTAAATAACACCAACAAGGACACCTGTTCAAGGTGTCTTGTTGGGTTACCATACCAATTGCAGCCCGCCTGTTAAGCCCACATTAACAGCGGTTAGCTTTGCATCGCTGCTGATATGCCTGCTCAACACCCATCCCTTAACCGGGGCATTATCGCCAGCATCTGCTGAGGTAATATGGAGAGCAGGGCCTGCGAATAAGCGTAAATGGCGGCTTAGCTTATAACCGGGTAAAATTCTGAAGGCGTTTGTTTGATAAGATTTCTTTTTAGTATCGGTAATCAACTGGGTCACGTATTCGCCGTTTAAGGAAAATTTATTGTTATTGATGATATGTACCCCAAAACCAAGGTCAAGCGTGTAATCAGTTTCATGGTCAACAGATTTATATCCTGCACCGATCAGCCCGTACAATACCCTGCCGCCCGACCGGAAGTCAAGGTGGGTAAACAAGGTTTCGTCGGTACTCAGGGCAAGGCTTTTCTCGCCGTTTTTAATAAAATTAATAAGGCCGATAGGGTAGTCGCTGCTGTCGGCTATATTGACCAAACCTGCAAACTGAAAGCCTTTT
Source organism: Mucilaginibacter saanensis (assembly GCF_014200575.1). GTDB lineage: Bacteria > Bacteroidota > Bacteroidia > Sphingobacteriales > Sphingobacteriaceae > Mucilaginibacter. Next base: position 179,822 of record NZ_JACHBZ010000001.1, read on the forward strand.
ACCTTTTTTGCAACATTAAAAACCCCTGCAAACTGCGACCCGGCTTCACCCGCCGACCAATTGCATACACTGGCCAACTGAAAACCTTTTGATTGGCCCGTGGTATTAAACAACCCGGCAATTTGTACGCCGCTGTTCAGGCTTTTTGCCCTGTTAACCAAACCGGCAATAAAAAAGCCATTAGCCTGCTGGTCTATATTCATTGCCCCGGCTATTTGCATACCTCCGGTAAAATTCTGGGTTCTGTTAATGATGCCTGCCGCCTGCATGCCATAAGCATTATTTAATACGTTATTATAAACGGCGGTTGCCTGAAAGCCGCGCATACTCCCACCAACAACATTAAACAGACCTGCTGCTTGAAAAAAGCTCACATCCTTGCGGTTAATATTAAACAATCCGGCCAACTCAATGCCTTTAACGCCTGCGGTGTAGCCACCTAACATGTTCAACGAAAGATGATCAATGATCTGGCTGTTGTACATCCCATGCGAGCTCAGGCCAGGGGTAAGCGAAACCTGGTATGGCGCTAAGGTGAAAAAGTTACCCAGGTTTATGCCCTGTATCAGTTGTTTTGAGCTGATAAAGAAACGGGCAAAGCGGCTATGCTCCACACCATTGCCACCATATTCATCAGGGTAATATTTATAATAGGTATTGGCGTGTTTGGAGTCAACATTAACTACGGGTAAAACATACAGGGATGTGTCGCGATAATTTTCTTTGCTTACGGTAAGTAGGAGCGAGCTGCTCCAGCTTTTTAACGTCAGTTCAAAATATCCCTTATCATCGGTAAGGGTTGATGCCAGTAAGTTTTTTTCATAAACACTGGCCCTGGTTATACCTTGCTGGCTCGAAGCATCTTTTACATAGCCCCTAACCACCGTTTGCCTGCCCTGGTCCTTATCAACCTCGGCGGTTAAGTATAATTTGCCGGGGGCGTGCCTTAATACAATGTAGCCGGGCACTTCCTTAAATTCATAGCTATCGCCCAGTAATTTATCTAACAGGCTAAAAAGTGTTCCGCGATAGCCCGATACTGATACCAAACTGTCGGCCGGAATGGTTTTATTATTATAGGCAAAATAAAAATTGCCTTTGCTGGCAATTTTATCCAGCACCTTGCCTATGCGTTGTTGTTTAATATCGCCTATGGTTACCTCCTTCATGAGGTTGCTTTGTGCATGCAGCCGGGTACAAAATGTTATGGAAATTAAAAGTAAAAGGATGTGCGTTATTGGTTTCCGGTTTAAAGTCATCAGGCTTTATATGTTTTTATAATCAACAGGTAATGCGTCATCAAAATTATGGATTAAATAATATGATGCGTATGATAACACGCAACCCTTATTTTACCCTTACCCAGTTTTTAATTATTTTTAGTTAGATGCCGGTTTTGTTAAATAGTGACAAAAAAGTTTTGAATGCACTTTCCGGCTTAATAAGTTCAAAAGTAGGATCACTAAAGGGCGTTGATGATATAGGAGCTTAAATGCGCTTTTTGGAGCAATAGTAGGCAAATGAACCTTACTACATAAAATACTGGAAAATGCTTTATCATCTGATTGTCAATTAGATTAATAAAATTAAAAACATTTTGAAATGATCGTTTCAAAATTATTATCTTTGATTCATCATTTCAAAACAACAATCTTTAATATTAAAAAAATGAATAATTTATCAAACAAAGTAGCAGTAGTTACAGGGGGTAATAGCGGTATTGGTTATGCAGCCGCAAAAGAATTAATAGCACAGGGTGCACAAGTTGTTATTACCGGTCGTAACAAACAATCTGTAGAAACTGCTGCAACAGAACTTGGCGCAACAGGTATTGTAGCCGATCAAAGTAAAATAGATCAGATAGATCAACTGGCGTTGGCAGTGAAAGAAAAATTTGGCAAGGTTGACGTGCTATTTTTAAATGCAGGTTTGGCAGCTTTTAGTCCGGTTGAAACGGCTACAGAGGAGCATTATGATGCCCTGATGAACTTGAATGTAAAAGGTGTTTATTTTACTGTTCAAAAGTTTTTACCAATATTGAATGATGGCGGTTCAATTATTTTTAACGCATCAGTTAATGCCGTTTTGGGCATGCCCGATAGCAGTGTTTATGCTGCCAGTAAAGCCGCCGTGTTATCATTAAATAAGGTATTGGCCCGTGAACTTGCCACCCGTAAAATTCGCGTTAATGCAATTTCTCCAGGTCCGGTTGCAACACCTTTGTATGGTAAACTTGGTTTAGAACAGGAGCAGGTAGATGGTTTTGGTACCGTTTTGGGTCAGCGGATATTACTTAACCGTTTTGGAAGGCCGGAAGAAATAGCCAACGTGGTAAGGTTCCTGGCCTCTGATGATGCCTCATTTATTACCGGTACCGAAATTACTGTTGATGGTGGCTTAACTGTAAATGCGGTTATATATTAAAAAAATTTGCTACTATTTGGAACAATCGTTTCAGATATTGGTTTTTATTGGATGTGTATTATTGCCCGGTTTATTATCCCCCAGGATAAACAGATCAGGCAATAGGCATTTCACGTTATCTGTTTAATTTTGCATAGTATGGCACGGAAAAAAGAGTTTGATGAGGATACATTGCTCGGGAAAGCGGTAGAGTTGTTCTGGAAAAAGGGATATAATGCTACCTCTGCGCAGGATCTGGTGGATGGTTTGGGAATCAACAGGTCGAGTTTATACAATACCTACACCGATAAAAGAACCCTGTTTAAAAAGGCGCTCCTGCAATACCAGTTAACAGAAACAGGTGCAATGCTGAACATGCTGGCTACAGCGGAGGACCCAAAGGCAACAGTAGAACAAATTTTTGCGGGCCTTATTAAGGAAAGTGTGGAGGATAATTTATTAAAAGGCTGTTTTATGGTAAATACAGCCGTTGAACTTGCCGGTTGCGACAAAGAGATTGGGGAGATAGTTAACAAAAACAACCAGAGCGTAGAAGATGGCTTGACCAGACTGATTGAAAAAGGTCAGCAGAATGTCCAGTTTTCAAATAGAAATACAGCGCGGGCATTGGCCCGGTTTGTTTTTGGCAATATTACCGCCATAAAAGTTGCCGCCCGCACAGGGGCCGCCGAAAGCGTGCTTCAGGATATTGCTGATGTTGTATTATCTGCATTATAATAAAAGCAAGTCGCCGTAAAGTGTATAAAGCGTTGCCATGGTAACGCTTTTATTGTTAGCAGCAAATCAGGAAATAACAGTTTCCATCTTGTTTAAGATACCTCCAATTAAGAATAAATAATAAAAGATATTTTTGTCTTTTATTGTTTATTCTTATAGATTTGTCTTGTTGAATGGGTGGGACAGGAAAACTACCATTTCAATTTAAGATAAAAAGGTATTAATATATTTATTATGACAACTGAACAAAAAAATCTGATTCTTGCAACGGTTCCTATTTTAAAAGAACACGGCGTTTTATTGACCACCCACTTTTACGCCCGAATGTTTAAACACAATCCTGAATTGAAGAATGTATTTAATATCGGCAATCAGCAAGCCGGGAAACAACAAACAGCCCTTGCCATGGCCGTGCTGGCCTATGCCGAAAATATTGCAGATCCAATGGTACTGTTACCGGTGGTTGACAGGATTGGGCATAAACACACCAGCTTGGACATCAGACCCGAGCATTACATTATTGTAGGTAATCATTTACTGGCATCTATTCAGGAGGTTTTGGGCGAGGCTGCAACACCGGCAATACTTGACGCCTGGAAGGTTGCCTATAATCAGCTTGCCGCGCTGATGTCTGGCTATGAAGCCACATTGTATAAACAACAAACGGTAAAGCAAAACGGCTGGACAGGCTGGCGCTTGTTTAAGGTTGGCCTTAAACAAATGGAGTCGGCAGAGATATGCTCTTTTTATCTTTACCCGGCAGACGGCGGCAAAGTAACATCACATGAGCCCGGGCAGTATCTGAGCATCAAACTTTTTTTGCCCGAATTAAAGATGAACCAGATCAGGCAGTACAGCATTTCAAATGTGCCAACTGATGAGTATTATCGCATATCCGTTAAACGGGAAACGGGTACCGATCTTGATGCTAATGGCTTGATCAGCAATCGCCTGCATGACGAAATTCAAGAGGGTGATCTGGTTGAGCTTACTTCGCCGGCAGGTAGCTTCACCTTACCTGATAATTTAAATGCGCCGGTAACATTTATTAGTGGTGGCGTTGGGCTAACGCCGTTTGTGAGCATGGTACACCATTTAGCTCAGAAGCAAACAGGGCATCCAATTACCTGGCTTCATGGCTGCCGCAGTCAGGAAGTGCATGCTTTTAAACACAACCTGGATAAACTGGTTGCCGAAAACAAAAATTTACAGCAGCATATATTTTATAATAATTGCACCCCGGCCAATCGCGAAGACGGGATTTATGAAGGTTACCTGGATATAAACCACATTGATAATTTATTACACGAGCCGCAAACACATTACTTTATTTGCGGGCCATCTGTTTTTATCAAAAAGCAATTTAATGATCTGAAAGCTTTGGGGGTAGATAGCCAGTATATCTTTTTTGAAGAGTTTGGGCCGCAATTGCTAAACTTAAATTAGTAACAAAATGTGCTGAAACCAATAGAAGCTCTTCATGATCATGAAGAGCCTTTATTGGTTATTACTGTTTATCCTGATTATTTAGTGCTGTAAATTATTGGCAAAGTGAAAGCACTCTAAAATGTATCCTTTATTTAAATATAGCCGGTGGGCATCATGTTTGGCATAGCCGCTATCGAGGTGAACGCTTTTGACACCGGTTTCTGCGGCCAGCTTGTGTACATGGTTAAGTAAGGTGCGCGCATAGCCCCGGCCGCGATACTCAGGCAGTGTAAACAGGTCATCAATGTAAATTATTTTGCCTGTGCGCAGCATGTGCAGGCTTCTGTAACCAATAAAACAGGCAGCTTTGCGGTCACTATCATCTGCAATATAACATATCTGATAATTTTCGTTCATGATCTCTGCTATTTGAGGTACCAATGTTTCTGTATCCAGGTGGGGGCGCAGGCCTGTCAAAACATCCCTGCAAAAATCAATGTCGGCTGTTGTTTTAACTGTTTGTATATTCATTGTTTAAATTAGTATTTAACGCTTTTTAGCCAACAGGTAGTTATCTATGCTCCATTGATAAACCGGTACGGTAGCCAGTAAAAGTCCTGCGGCGCTGTCAGTAAAAACAGAATAATTGAATGGCGCCCTGGGGCTTAAAAAAATACCCATACATAAGGCAAAAGTTAGGGTGAGCAGAAAAGAGCCAAGGGCAGCCCACTTTATTTTATAACCTACAATAAGCATTATCCCAAACAACATCTCGGCAATGGTTGCTATTAAGGCCATTACACCAGCCAATTGAGCATTTAAAAATGGAACCAGCGTGTTGGTATAACTTACAAAACTGCTCCAGTTGCCCCAGGCTACGCCCGGTGCGCCTGCCGCGCCCAGCCAGCCCAACCTGTCCATTACCGGGAGTATAAAACCTATACCCAACGCCATACGAAGAAATAACTGTGGTATTTTGGATGCATTAGTCATCATAAATCTGTTTATTTGATGATACAAAATTAAGTGCCTGCTGGACTATATTCGGGTACCAGATAATTTTATTTAGGTAGTCCAGTAAGTTATCAGGTATCCTGATTATGATGATTTGTAATTGTAGTTAATATGCTTCCTTTTAAAACATTAATAATTGTTGAGGAAAATAGCCCGGTTGCCATATACAGGCAAATAGCTAACAAACTGATAGGGCTTATACAACAAGGCTTGCTGCAGCCCGGAGTCTTTTTTCCGGGTAGTAGGGAACTGGCCGCCATATTAGGTGTGCACCGTAAAACAATTATTGCGGCCTACCAGGAATTAGCCATACAAAACTGGGTTGAAACATTACCGCGCAAAGGCATCAGGGTAGCCGCTGATTTGCCGGTTATTAAGCCGCGGTCGTTTAAACGGGCGGGGCAAAGCCTGCCTTATCATGAGCCAGCCAGATTTTCATTTTTGAATGATGTAACTGGAATAGATGCTAACCCGGAGCTGCGCCGGTCAGACATTGTTGTAAATGACGGTTTCCCGGATACCGACCTGGCCCCGTTTGACCTCCTTATGCGGGAGTATCGTAAACAGTTGCAGGGCGTTTATCTGAAGCGATTGATGTCAATGCGTGATTTTGGCGGTACCCCGGCTCTTAAAGACGCTACCAGTTTATTTTTGAATGATTCAAGAGGGCTCAATATATCAAACGAACATATTTTAATAACCCGCGGTGCACAAATGGCCATTTATATTGCAGCGTCGTTAATACTCAAGCCCGGCGATAAGGTGCTGGTGAGCGACCCAAACTATTTTATTGCCGATGCAGTGTTCACCAAAATGGGTGCCCGGCTTGTGCGTATCCCGGTTGGTGCCGAGGGCATGGATGTTGATGCGATAGAAAACGCCTTAAAGAAAACCAAAATTAAGCTGCTGTATATCATCCCGCACCATCATCATCCTACAACGGTAACCATGAGTTCATCAAGGCGTATTAAGCTGCTTCAGCTTATCAAGCAATACCAGCTGCCGGTTATTGAGGATGATTATGACTATGATTTTCATTACAGGAATAGTCCGGTTTTACCATTGGCCAGCGCCAGTCATGGTGGTAATGTAATATATATAGGCTCGTTCACCAAACTACTGGCACCATCGTTCAGGTTGGGCTATATGATTGGCCCGGCAAACTTTATTGCACAAGCCATTAATTTAAAAAGACTGATTGATTTACGGGGCGATACCTTGATGGAGGAAGCCCTGGCTAACATGATAACCACCGGCGATTTAGGCCGGCATATCAAGAAATCAAATAAAATTTACAGCCAGCGCTGCGATCTTATCTGCCAGCTTTTTAATGAACATCTTAATCATGCCGTTACCTTTAGCAAGCCACAGGGCGGGATGGCGTTATGGCTAAAGTTTCATAAGGAATATCCCTTAGCTACTATTATCCCTAAAGCATTATCGGCTGGACTGGTATTGCTGGGCAGCGCCTATTATAAAGGCGAAAATGAAAAGCATAATGGCCTGCGCTTTGGTTTTGCATCGTTAAAAGAAAAAGATATGCAACAGGTGGTTGATATCCTTAGCCTGATTACCAAATAAGCGGAGCAGACTTTATTTTTTTAATACAGCTGCTCCCGATATCAGGTCTTCATTAAACTCGCCTATAGTTACATCATGCAGCATGGCTGATAGCTGGTTACGTATCGCTTTAAATTCATGGTGCAGGGGGCAGGGGTTAGTTTCTGAACATTGCTTTAAACCTAAACCGCAGCCAGTAAAAATACCGTCGCCGTCTACAACTTCAACAATATCGCTTAGCGGGCGGTTTAAGGTGGCGCCGTCAACAAAAAAACCGCCATTGGGCCCTTTGGCCGACTGTATGATGCCGCGTCTGCTCAGGTCCTGTAGTATCTTGGCCAAAAAAGGTTCAGGAGAGTCTATCCCGTTTGAAATTTCCTTAATTCCCACGCGTGTACCTGCTGTAGTTTTGTGGGCAATAAAAAATACGGCCCGCATGGCATACTCGCATGTCTTTGAAAACATTCCCATTGTAAAACAAAGATAAACATATTAAAGAGTTTTTTATCTCTTATAAGGCAGTCCGGTTGCTAACCAATGATGATAGGGGCCGAAAAAGTGTTTTCTGTAAGAAAGGATCTGACTGAGCTACTTCAACGATGTAGTAAATAATCATTTTCAAAGTTGTTAAACTTGTTTATCCACAATACATTTGATACTCCAATTGATGCCGGGGAGTTACTGAAATTCAACCGGGTATAAAAATCTAAAAACTATGGGCAATCGGGTGTTTTTTAAGCGTAGCATTTTATTAGTTGTTTTATTGGTGGTTGTTGCCTGTGGTGCAAATGCCCAAACGGTTAAACTCGACTATTTTTTTAACCGCGAAGTACATAACGTAAACGGACAGCCGGTTCGCTTTCATTATTTGTGGGACGAGCAGGAAAATACTGGGTTTTCCATATTTGGCAACGCTTTTAAAAAGCAGGGAGCTACTCTTGACTCTTTGGCTACTGCCCCAACTGAAGCCAATTTAAAAGGCACTGCTATATATATTATAGTTGATCCCGATACCAAAAAAGAAAGTCCGAAGCCTAATTATATAACAGCAACCGGCGCTGGTGCCATAGCGGCCTGGGTAAAACAAGGCGGTGTACTGGTGATGATGGCTAATGACAGTGCCAATGTGGAACTGCCCCATTTTAATTTGCTTGCTGAAAAATTCGGGATGCATTTTAATAACGATCTGCAAAACCATGTAATTGACGATAATCATTTTGAAGATGGTGCTTTAAATACCAAAGGCAATTTCCTTTTTAAAACCGCCTGTAAAATATTTATGAAGGATGTTTGCTCTATCAGCGTAATCGGTAAAGCAAAGGCAGCCCTCAGTAAAAATGGCTATGCCATTATTGCAACAGCTAAATATGGTAAAGGAACCGTTTTGGCGGTCGGCGATCCATGGTTATATAATGAATATACCAACGGCCGTTTACCCGCCAGCTTTGAAAATGATAAGGCGGCGAATGATATAGCCGACTGGCTGTTAAAACAGGTGCCAGTAACAAAATAGATAACATAAGTACCCATACAAAATCCGATTTATGCCTGCTTTATAGCAGGCATAAATCGGATTTTTACTTTTAAACAAGGCTATTACTTCATAACCATTAATTGCTTATGGCCTTAAAGTGACTGTTTTGATTTGTTTTTAGCCCAAATAGGTGATAAATCTCATGTTTTAATTGGTTTTTTTACTAAAACAGAGTTCTTTTTTTATTTTTCTATAAAATCTATAGAAATAGTAGTAATTGTAAATTTATTTTCTACATTTGCTCCTGTAATCAAATATTCAACTAAAATTTAGTTTAAAAGCAAAAACAATGCAACCCGAACATTCATCCCAATACGGCTTTGCTACTTATCAAATTACTGCTGCTGCTTTTAATTCCTGTTGTACTTCTTATTGTTGTTGTTAATTCTGGTATACCTGGGGTTTTCAATCCCGCTTAATTAATAATCAGTTCCTGTAAGCTCTATTAATTTATTACTTGTAATAAATAGGTTTTAGCCTGTGAGTCTGCGTGCTGAATCTGTAACGTATTCTGTAATTTTTAATCACCTTATAACACCATTATGACCATTAACGATGTTTCCCTGCTGGGTAAAAAAGTATTGGTAGGTATCATAGTTACCCTGATACCGTTTGTCATCATTTTCGGCGGTTTATGGCTTACGCAAAAGCTGCTCGCCGGTAATCAAAAACCTGTACAAGTAACCACACACCAAGCCAAATCTGCCTGAATATGAAATTGGAAGAAGCCAAAAAACAAAGAATTGTTAGAAACGCCCTGTTAAGCCTGCTGCTATATGCGTTGCCCATTGTATTGATGTTTGCAACGTTTTACTTTACCGGCCAGCGGCCCTGGGAAAAGAAAAAGCAGGAGCCGAAAACCTCGCAACCTGCTGCCAAAGATAAATCTGTAAATCCTTAAACACTCGTATCATGATTGAACTGATAAAAAAAGTAATTGATAACCTGAACGGATATGGTTTTTCCGTTTTAGTATTGGTGCTCGGCGTACTGGAGTTTTCGTTTGGGCTTTATAAAAAGCACTGGACAAAAAATGAGCGCTGGGTAGACATTGCCTGCTTTACCCTCCCTAAATTAATTGTAAGGCCGGTAGTGGCTTATTATGGCCTTAAAGTATTACCCAATATATTGCCGGGTTTTAAAAATGCCTTTGACTGGGTGCCGTTTTTCTGGGGCTTTATCATCATAGCCGTTGCAGACGACCTTACCCAATACTGGTACCACCGCCTGCATCATGAGGTGCCATGGTTATGGCGCTTTCACCGTACCCACCACTCAGCATCATATATGGGTATGGCTATGGCCAGCAGGCAAAATGTAATATATACCTTATTTTTTTCGCAAACCTATTTAACTACAGCCCTGGTTTACCTTGGGTTGGGTGTCCCGGCAATTATTGTAAAAGGTATTAAGGGTACTATTACTACACTGGCACACTCCAGCATACCCTGGGACAAGCCATTTTACCAGTATAAAGTGCTGCATCCGCTGGCCTGGGTGCTGGAACGTACCATATCAACACCGGCTACACACCATGCCCACCACGCTGCCACTACTGATGATGGCATAGGCTATTATAAAGGCAATTTTGGTAACATGTTCTTTTTGTGGGATGTAATTTTCGGAACGGCTCATATTTCCCGTCAGTATCCTAAAGCTTATGGCATATCGCATTATGAAGGCGACCAATGGTATGCACAATTGTTATGGCCTATTTTTAAATCAAAGGTTGCCGGCAGTGAGCTTGCTGCTGATGGCCAAATGGTTAAATCGGATGTGCCGTTGCAGTCCCACCAGTTTTACAGGCCCGAAAAACAGGAAAACGCTGTTGAGGAAACGCTTGAGGAACCATATGATTTGCAGCCTGTAAAAATATAATTAGGCTATATCAAATTTATGAACCCAAACAGAGTTTACCGGGCAATATTAATAACGGGCATAAGTGCCCTGTGTTTTTCGGCCTGCAAACAGCAAAACAAAATTAAGGAAGTTGTTAAAACCGTTGTGGATACCGGTAAAAAGAAGGCGATATGCTGCGAATCAAACATTCCCGGCAGGTTTAAGCCCGTGCCATTATCACGAGCTGTAATAACAGCTCCTGATACCAGTCATGATCAAATGGTTTGGATCCCGGCTGGTACTTTCAGGATGGGAGCCGATAGTAAACAGGCCGAAAATGATGAGTATCCTAAGCATAAGGTAACCGTTGATGGTTTTTGGATGGACAGGACAGAGGTAACCAACGCCCAGTTTGAAAAATTTGTTAAAGCAACCGGCTACATTACTACTGCTGAGCAAAAACCCGACTGGGAGGTGCTGAAAAAACAAATGCCACCCGGAACCGAAAAACCGGCAGATAGCTTGCTGGTTGCCGCTTCACTGGTTTTCGTGCCATCAAAACAACCCGTGGCTTTAAGCGATTATAGCCAATGGTGGGCCTGGAAAGTCGGTGCCAGTTGGAAACACCCGCATGGGCCGGGCAGCAATATCAAAGGTAAGGGGTATTACCCTGTGGTGCAGGTTTCTTACTATGATGCCGTAGCTTATTGCAAATGGGCGGGCAAGCGCTTACCTACCGAAGCCGAGTGGGAGCGTGCCGCAAGAGGCGGACTTATTGACCAGATTTACCCCTGGGGTAATGAAAAGGTAAGCGAAGGAAAACCCAAGGCTAATACCTGGGAAGGCGATTTTCCATATAAAAATACACAGCGCGATAAATTTTATTATACAGCGCCCGTTGGTTCGTTTGATGCCAATAAATATGGTTTGTATGACATGGCCGGTAATGTATGGGAGTGGTGTGCCGATTTATATAACTACAAATACTATGGCACCGTTAATAAACCCGATGGCGTGAAAAATCCCTTAGGACCTCAAAAAGCCTATGATCCGGATGAGCCCTATGCTATTAAGCGGGTTGTAAGGGGAGGCTCGTTTTTATGTAACGACAGCTACTGTTCAGGATACAGGGTATCCCGCAGAATGAAGACTACAGAGGATAGCGGCATGGAGCATTTGGGCTTCCGCTGCGTGAAAAATTAAGTCATTTAATACCCCAAATAAATAATGGTTTCAAAGTTCCGGTTTTTGATAACCGGTCAGTATAAGCAGGAAGGAACATGAAAAAACAATAACAAATCAGAAAAAAAATAGGGGAAAAGCAATTGCTTTTCCCCCAAAGCATTAAAACAACGAAACAGAGATCGATTGGCGTTGAGCCTGTTTCTATGGTGTCATTTTAAACTAATTCAAATTTATGCAAAATATTGCAAAAGTCAGGAAAGGCTATGTGCTGCCTATGTCCCGACTGGTACTATCATATACCCTACAAATTATTGAGGATGCTTTTCATCCGCAGCCGCTTTACGGATTAAACAGTTCAGCCGCATATCAATCGTCCGGTTCTTCACCCTATTTAAACCGCCCGGCTGTATGAAAAAACTGATATTAATCCCATTATTATTTCTTTTCTCTATTCCGTTTATTGCCATTGCCCAGCAAACGCAGCCCATTATCAATTCCAAATTAGTGGGCCGGGTTATTGACGCTGCCACCAAAGAGCCATTACCAGGCGCTGTGGTGCGTATTGAAGGAACAACCCACGTGGTATCAACCGATATTGAAGGTAAATTTAGCTTTATAACCGGTCAAAAATTCCCTTATACACTTTTAGTAACCTTTACCGGGTATGAGAAAGTGGAGTTTGTAGCCAATGGCAGTCCTGTTGAAATAGGCCTCAAAGATGCGCAGACTCAATTAAACCAGGTAGTTGTGGTGGGTTACGGCTCTCAAAAGCGTAAAGATATTACCGGTTCGGTAGCGTCTGTTCCAAATGTGGCCCTCAAACAGTCTGTATCATCATTAGACAGGGTTTTGCAGGGTTCCGTTTCAGGTATCCAGGTAACCCAGGCAACAGGGCAGCCAGGTGCTGGCGTAACGGTACAGGTGCGTGGTGTTAACTCTATTAATGCCGTTGCCGAGCCTTTGTACATTATTGATGGTTTCCCAACCTCAAATAGTAACTCGCTTACAGACGCAGGCGTAACCAACGGACCTAAAATCAATCCGCTGGCTTCTATCAACACTTCGGATATTGAAAGTATAGAAGTATTGAAAGATGCCTCTGCCACTGCAATATACGGTACCCGTGGAGCTAACGGTGTTATTATCATCACCACCAAAAAGGGCAAGGCCGGGGTTTCGTCAATCAATTACGATGGTAGCTACGGCCGCCAGGAGGTTATTAAAAAAATTGCGCTGCTGAACTCTGATCAATGGGGGGCGCTTCGTAATGATGCCTTGGTTAACTCGGGCAAAACACCTCAAACTGCCGCCCAGCTTAATCCTTACAATGCCAACACCAACTGGCAGGATGCCGCTTTCAGAACAGGTAACTCTCAGAATCATAACCTGTCAATACTTTCCGGTACAGAAAGAACCCGCATTGCTTTTTCAGGCAATTACTTTAAACAGGACGGTATTTTACAAAATACCAATTTTGAGCGTTATGCAGGCCGCCTGAATGTGGAGCATGATTATAACGATAAACTAAAAATATCATCATTTATAACCGGCAGCCGCACCAGTGCACAGGTGGCCCCGGCAGGTGTTGTTCCGGCTATTTTGCTCATGACGCCTACTACGCCGATATACAATGCAGATGGGTCCTTTTTTGTGAAAAACGTATTTGAGGGTACTTATGGTAACCCAATCAATACGCTGTACAACCAAATCAACACCACTACAACCAGCCGCATATTGGGTAATATCTCTGGCGATTATAAGATCACTGATGATTTAACAGCGCGGGTATTGGCAGGTATTGACCTGATTGACAATAAACAGAACAGGTATTTGCCTGCCTCCGTTTATGAAGGTTCAGGCTACTCTGGCCTGGGCGAGGTTGGTACGCTTAACTCAACCAACTGGCTAAACGAAAACACGCTTACCTATAATAAAAAGTTCGGCAAACACTCGCTGAATGTACTTGGAGGTTTTACCCAGCAACAGTTTAAGGCCGAAGGATCCATTAACGGAGCATCAGGTTTTGTTAGTGATTATGATACTTTTAACAACCTGGGTTCAGGAAGTATTACATCCATATCAGGTAGCGGGTTTGCCATAGCACCGTCTACTTCATCAAATATCTGGGCGTTAAAATCATATCTGGGTCGTGTAAACTACGGGTTTAACAGTAAATATCTGTTAACACTTACCCTGCGTACAGATGGTTCTTCAAAATTTGCTCCCGGTCACCAGTGGGCATCTTTCCCATCAGCAGCCATAGCCTGGAATGCTTCAAGCGAAAACTTCCTGAAAAATGTTGAACAGGTTAGCCAGCTTAAATTCAGGCTGAGTGCGGGTCAAACAGGTAACAGCGATATTCCAGCTTACCAGTCTTACTCACAGCTGGGTTATTACCGGTACAATTTTGGTAACACTACTGTTGCCGGTTTTTCACCTAATAGCTTGTCTAACCCTAACCTTACCTGGGAAAAAACCACGCAATATGACTTCGGTTTTGACTTAGGACTGCTTAAGGACCGTATTACCCTTACTGCCGATATCTACTACAAAAAAACAACCAACCTGCTGCTTTACCTGCCGCTACCGGCAACAAGCGGGCTCACCATTATCACCAATACGGCCATTACCAATCCGCAGCAATATGAAAACGTGGGCTCGGTACAAAACAAGGGCTTTGAGCTTAGCTTAAACACCCGCAACTTCACCGGCGACTTTGTGTGGAACACCAGCATCGTTTTTGCATTAAACCGTAACAAGGTATTAAGCTTAGGTGGCAACGGCGTAAACCAGTTTATCCCTGATTCGTCCCTGCCTTCTATTTTAAAGGTGGGTCAGCCTATCGGCTCCTTTATTGGATATAAAACCAACGGCCTGATACAGGCTGGCGGCCCTGCACTTACGCCGGCAGCTAACACAGCACCAGGTGGTCAGGCCTATCTTGACATCAATGGCGATGGTAAGATCACCCAGGCTGCCGACCGTGTAATATTGGGCAATTCACAACCTAAATTTACTGGTGGCATTACCAATACTTTTTCATACAAAGGTGTTGACCTGAGCATATTTCTGCAAGGCTCTTACGGTAATAAGATCTATAACCAACAAAGGGCAGTGCTTGAACTGGGTACAGGTTATACCAATGCTACCACAACCTTGCTCAACCGTTGGACACCTAACAACACCAACACCGATGTACACAGCGCCTTTCAGGATCCGGCAGCAACAATTTCTGACCGCTTTATCGAAAATGGCTCCTATCTGCGACTTAAAAGCCTGAGCCTGGGTTATACTTTCCCGCAATCGGTGCTTTCCCGGTCGCCTATCAAAAAGATCAGGATTTATGTGAATGCACAAAACCTGATCACCTGGACAAAATACACCGGTTACGATCCTGAAGTAAGCAGTAACGAGCAATCGGCCATTACCTCAGGTGTCGACAACGGGGCTTATCCAAACAACAAATCCATCATTGCTGGAGTAGGCATCACCTTATAAAGCAATCGTTTTTTTGATTTACAATCACTTGATCATGAATAATATTAAATATCTCATTATACTGCTTGCCTTTGGTGCTGTTTCCTGCGCCAAACTCAACGAAGATCCGCGATCTTTTATACCGGCAAACCAGTTCTATAAAACACAGGCAGACGCTGTTGCAGCTGTCACTGCAGCTTATTCACTTTTAAATGGCGGTTCAAATGCCGTTCAAACACCATATAATACTTTGTTTAATACAGGTATGGATTTCATGGCCGATGATGAAGGTCCGGGTCCGGGTGCCACCAATGCCGATGTGCGCTCACAGGCTGTACTTGGCCATTCTTCATCAGGGCTGCGCGTTTTGCAGATTTGGCAGCAGCATTATGCGGCTATCAAAAAATCAAATATTGCTATTGATACCATTCCGCATATACAATTCGATGCTACCTTGAACAAAAGACTGGTAGCCGAAGCCAAATTTTTAAGGGCGCTGTATTATTTTAACCTGGTACGCCTGTATGGCGATGTACCGCTGGTATTGCATGACCAAACCTCTATTAATTTGGCCGATTTGCAGGTGGCAAGAGATCCGGCTGCAAAGGTATACGCACAAATTGAGGCCGACCTTACCGCCGCTACAACCGATTTGCCTAATAATTATACCGGTGCAGATGTTGGCCGGGCAACCGCAGGTGCAGCCAAGTCATTATTGGCTAAAGTATACCTGGTTGAGCGTAAATGGGACAGCGCGGTAACCAAAGCCGAAGAAGTGATCAACGGGCCTTATGGTTATGATTTGTTTGCCAACTATGCCGATGTGTTTTTACCGGCATCAAAAAATGGTAAGGAGCATGTTTTTTCGGCCCAGTTTAAATCCAATTCACAGGGGCAGGGCAATAACCAGGCACCGCGTTCCATACTTAACGGTATACCCGGCATTGTTGGCAGCTATGCAGATCAGGTTGTATTTTACAGCGTACCCGATGCCACTAAACCGAGTGGGACAGATAAGTTTTTCAGTATCTATAAGCTGTATTCGGCTAATGATAAAAGGAAAAGGGTGAGTTTTGTAACCCGCTTTCAAAGTCCAACAACCAACCTTTGGTATGGCAAGTTAAATGATGCTACCATTCCGAATGATTCTATTCCGTTTTTTAACAAATATTATGACCCCAACGTGGTTGCCAACGAGGCAGAGTCTGGCGCCAACGTACCCATCATCCGTTTTTCAGAAGTGCTGCTGATCCACGCCGAAGCAGAAAACGAGCTTAACGGGCCAACGGCCAAAGCTTACACCTCCGTTAACCGCGTACGGGCACGTGCTGGTCTTGATCCACTATCGGGCCTGAGCCAGGCCGATTTCAGAAATGCTGTTTACCTGGAGCGCCGTCTGGAATTTGTGTTTGAATATCAGCGCTGGTTTGATTTGATCAGGGAACGCGATGCCAGCGGGAATGGCATACTGGAAACCAGCTTAACCACAGTGGGTAAAACCAATGTGAACAAAGGGGCGAAGGGTAAATTTTACCTGTTCCCTATTCCACAGCAGGAAATTGATAACAGTAATGGCAAGCTTACCCAAAACCCGGGGTGGGAATAAACAAACCAACAGGTAAAGGATACGGCATCAATGCAGTGTCCTTTACCTTAAACTTAAAACAGATCATGATGAAATTAACGGCAACTGTTTTTTTACTGTTCATTGGTTTCTTTTTTACCCCGGCTTTTGGCCAGGCGGTAAACGACCAGGGATCACACGCTGTTGACCCCCGGGTTAGGGCAGCAGTGTTCCAGGTACTTGACGAGTATATGGACACCTTTAATGCAAAGGACCTTGATGGCTGGGAGCGCACCTACCAGTTTCCGCATTACCGGCTGGCAAGCGGCAAAATGTCGGTACTGGAAAAAGCGGGCTTGCGCAGTTCTGAAAAAGTATTTGGCGAATTAAAAAAAACAGGCTGGGATCACAGCAAGTGGGATCACCGCAACATTATACAGGCATCAGCAGATAAGGTTCATGTAGATACCGGATTTTCACGGTACCGTGCAGATGGCAGCCTGATAGGGCATTATGAATCATTATATATCCTCACCAAAGAAAACGGCAAATGGGGCGTCAAGTTCCGCTCCAGCTATGCCGAATAATAGTAACCCAACCCGCTAAGCAAATGAAAAAACTCATCATCCTTTTACTCTTACTATCAGCCATTACGGTTGTACACGCGCAGGCCATCCCACAAAAAGGTGCCGCTATTATAGCGTTAACACCAGATGCCACTAAAAAAGTACTTGCCGATGTACAGCAGGGCAAAGCCTACCTGGTAGATGTACGCACGCCCGAGGAGTATAATAAAGAGCACCTGAAATATGCCTCCAACATTAATATCAAGGGAGCAGATTTTGATGGCCAGATTAAAAAGTTAGATAAAAATAAGCCCGTATACCTGTATTGCCATTCCGGTAAACGCAGCGGCAAGGCAACAGATTTCTTACAAACGCTGGGTTACCATCAAAGCTACAATATTGGCGCTTTGGATAGTTTAACCAAGGCGGGTTTCCCGGTACAATAATTAAAACCAAACCATAATTATGATTATTTTAAACAAACTCACACAAAAACTACCGGAATTTTTAAAGGCCGGTAAAAGCAAGATATGGCCATTGGCGCTGGGTATAGGATTAATATCCGTACAAAGTACCAAAGCACAAAATGGCCAACCGTATGGCGGCGTAGTAGGTAAAACGCTTAATGATTCAAAGGAGTGGTGGCCTGAGCCTCATAAAGCGCCTACTGGCGCCCCAAACGTATTATGGATAATTTTAGATGACGTTGGTTTTGGAGCCTCAAGCACTTTTGGCGGTATCATTAAAACACCAAATTTTGATACACTGGCCAATAACGGGCTCAGGTATACCAATTTCCATACGGCGGGTATCTGTGCACCTACGCGGTCGGCATTGCTCACCGGACGAAACCATCATTACGTACACGAGGGTGGTTTTTCACACGTAAGCATGTCGGCAGGATTTCCGGGTTATGATGGCCGCATACCATCTGACAAAGGAACCATTGCCGAAATTTTGCGCGAAAACGGCTATAATACCTTTGCCGTAGGCAAATATGGCTTAACCCCCGATGAAGATGCCACTGATGCGGGTCCGTTTGACCGCTGGCCAACAGGCAAGGGCTTTGATCACTTTTTTGGTTTCTTGGGTTCTGCAACAGATCAGTATAAACCAGATTTGGTTGAGGACAATGCCCACGTAACGCCCGATGGCAGGCATTTGAATGAGCAGATTACCGATAAGGCCATCTTTTATCTCACCAGGCAGCACAAAGTAGCGCCCGATAAACCTTTCTTTTTGTATTACGCACCGGGAGCAACCCACTCGCCGCACCAGGTAGCTACAGAATGGAGCGATCTGTATAAGGGCCAGTTTGATTCGGGCTGGGACGATTTCAGGGAGAAGGTAATAGCCAGGCAAAAGAAACTGGGTATTATACCTGCTTATGCCAAACTACCCGAACGCAACAACCGCATAGCAGCCTGGAGTTCACTTTCACCGGCAGAACGTAAGCTTTATGCCCGTTTTATGGAAGTATACGCAGGCTACTTAACCTACACGGATCATGAGGTTGGTCGTTTGATCAGCCATTTGAAACAAAGCGGTCAGCTTGATAATACACTGGTATTCGTGATCATTGGTGATAACGGGGCAAGTAAAGAAGGGACCGTGCATGGTGTTATCAACCCTAAAAAAAATTCAGCCAAACTGGTTGCCGAAGATGCTTATCTGAAAACCAATATAGAGGATATTACAGACATCGGCACTCCGCAGGCTACCACCAACTATCCTTTGGGATGGGCGCAGGCAGCCAATACACCGTTTAAATACTGGAAACAGGATGCCAACTCAGAAGGTGGTACCCGCAATCCGCTTATTGTTTACTATCCTAAGGGAATTAAGGATAAAGGCACCATCCGCACTCAATACGGGCATGTGATTGATGTGCTTCCAACTACGCTGGAGTACACTGGCATCAAACTGCCGGAGTACATCAGGGGGGTTAAACAGGATACCCTGCAGGGCACATCACTGGTTTATTCGTTTGATCATCCTGAGGCTGCAACACGTCACAACTTACAGCATTACTACATTTTTGGGGCACGTTCGGTTTATAGCAATGGTTGGAAAGCCGAGGCTGCACACCACCCTGATAACGTGGAACTGGGCGATTTCAAGGTTGGTCAGAATGTTCCTGATAAAAGTTTTGACGACGATGTTTGGGAACTGTATAACCTGAATGATGACTTTAACGAACGCATTGATCTGGCTAAAAAATATCCCGAAAAGCTGAAGGAGCTAAAGGCGGTATTTGAAGAACAAGCCCAGCGCAATAACCTGTATCCGTTTATTGACTGGTACGATGTTTATCATCAGCGCATACATCAAAACTATAAGAAATAACCTTTAAATCTTATTGTCATGACACACAAAAAAATTTATACAATTGCATTAATTGCGCTGGGTTTCGCGTTGCATGCAACAGCACAAACTACAACCCCGGCTGCAAATATTGCACCTATTGATCCCACTACTTATAAAGGAGTAGTGGGTAAAACCCTGGCCGAATCAAAGGAATGGTGGCCAAAAGCCAGGCAAGCTCCCAAAGGGGCGCCAAACATTGTCTGGATATTGCTGGATGATGTGGGCTTTGGTGCATCGGGTACTTTTGGCGGGCTCATTAGTACACCTAACTTTGATACACTGGCAAATAACGGTTTACGGTATACTAATTTCCATACGGCAGGTATTTGTGCGCCTACACGTGCATCATTACTTACCGGTCGTAATCACCATTATGTGCACATGGGTAACTTTGCCCATGCATCTACCGCTGCCGGTTTCCCTGGATACGATGGCCGCATCCCACCGGATAAAGGCACTATTGCCGAGGCGCTGCGCGATAATGGGTACAGCACTTTTGCTGTAGGTAAATGGGGGGTAACGCCCGATGAGGATACCACAGCAGTAGGGCCGTTTGACAGATGGCCTACCGGTAAAGGTTTTGACCACTATTTCGGTTTCCTGGAATCTGCTACCGACCAGTATCATCCGCCGCATCTGGTAGAGGATAACTTTCATGTAAAACCTGATGGTCGTAACCTGAACGAGCAGATTACCGATAAGGCCATAGCCTATATTGATGCTGCCCACAAGGCTGCACCTAACCAGCCTTTCTTTTTGTATTATGCGCCGGGTGCTACCCATGCACCGCACCAGGTAAGTAAGGAGTGGAGCGACCTGTATAAGGGAAAGTTTGACGAAGGCTGGGATGTTTACCGCCAAAAGGTTTTTGACAATCAGAAAAAGGCCGGTTACATACCTGCCTATGCCAAGCTGCCAGAGCGTAATGAGCGCATAGAAGCCTGGAAAAGCCTGCCGCTTGATCAGCAAAAGCTGTACGCCCGTTTCATGGAAGTTTACGCGGGTTACCTTACCTATATTGATAATCAGGTTGGCCGTGTGATCAGTTATCTGAAAGCATCGGGGCAGTTTGATAACACGCTTGTATTTGTAATGATAGGCGACAATGGCGCAAGTAAGGAGGGTACGCTTCACGGTGTTATCAAGCCATCTAATTCCGCATTGACTACACCAGAGGCCGATTATATTAAAAACAACGAAACCGAACTGGAAGCCATCGGTACACCGGAAGCATCAACCAATTATCCTTTGGGTTGGGCACAGGCAGCCAATACACCTTTTAAATACTGGAAATCAGATGCCGATGCCGAGGGTGGTACGCATAACCCGCTAATTGTATATTATCCAAAGCTGATCAAGGAAAAAGGTGGTATCCGTAACCAGTACGGTCATGTATCAGATATATTCCCTACTACCATTGAGGCTGCAGGCTTAAAGCTTCCGGAGTACATTAAAGGCATTAAGCAGGATACGCTGCAAGGGAAATCACTGTTCAGTTCCTTCAATAATGCGCAGGCGCCAACGCTGCATACCAAGCAATACTATTACATTTTTACTTCCCGCTCCATTTACAAGGATGGCTGGAAAGCTGAGGCTGCACACAGACCTGATAATATTGATTTGCTCAACTTTCCGCAGGGTAAAGTCATTCCCGAACGCAATTATGATAAAGATGTATGGAAGCTGTACAACCTGAATGAAGATTTTAACGAGCGTATTGATCTTGCCAAAAAGTATCCTGAAAAACTAAAAGAATTACAGGCCCTTTTTGATGCCGAGGCTAAGAAAAACCACATCTATCCGTTTATTGACCGCGATGATGTGAACAACAAACGCATACACCATTTAGAGAATAATAACTAAAACCAAACAATAAACCATTTTGATCATGAAAAAATTAAAAACCATTTTACTGGCCTTGCTGGTGGTTGCCACCGGGGCTGCAAAGGCGCAGACAGCAGCCGTAAAACCGCCGTTGTTGTCGCTTGAGGCATTTGCTGCCAAGCTTAACCATGCCAAAAATGCACAGATCCTGGATGCCCGCTCGGCCGAAGAGTTTGTGCAGAATCATATTAAAGGTGCAACAAACGTTGATGCAAAGGCGGCTACCTATCAGCAGCAGCTGGATGCCTTGGACAAAGACAAACCAACCTTTGTGTACTCTATTGCTAATGGTCGGAGTACAGTTCTGTCACGCGAGTTGCGTGCAAAAGGCTTTAAAGATGTAGAGGAGCTTCCGGGCGGTTTAGCTAACTGGATAGGTTCTGGCTACCCTATTGTATCAACCACAAAAAAGGGCGTTTCCTTGTCAAAAGCCCAGTTTACTGAACTTACCTGCTCATCGCAGCTGGTACTGGTTGATTTTGGTTCTAAATATTGCGGTGCCTGCAAAAAACTGGTGCCTGTATTGGATTCATTAAAAGCTAAAACAGGTTTTGCGCCAAAGGTCATCAGCATTGAAGTGTATGATAACACAGCTTTGGCCCGCGAGCTTAAGGTAAATGTACTGCCAACGCTGGTTCTTTATCAAAACAAAAAAGAAGTCTGGAAAAAACAAGGTTTTTCATCAGTAGCACAAGTTGAGGCTGCTGTTAGTAAAAACACAACAGGCCTGGCAAGCTTAAAATAATTGTACCACCTGCACTAAAAGTGCAGGAAGAAATAAAATGATAAGTCATCCCGGACTTGTTTCGGGATCTCATACGCAAGGTGAAATAGGCAGATGATATAATTTGCTGTAGCTATCCTGTGAGATCCTGAAACTTGTTCAGGATGACCTTTTATATATATCACTACTAACATACCACCAATGTTAAAACGTATAGCTTACCTTATTTTATTCGCGTTTTTGAGCCACGTTACTTTTGCTCAGGAAACGAATCCAAAACCCAACATCGTGATTATTCTGGCCGACGATATGGGCTTTGCCGATCTGGGCTGCTTTGGCTCCGAAATTCATACACCCAATATTGACAGGCTGGCGCGCGAAGGTTTAAAAATGACCCAGTTTTACAATGCAGGCAGGTGCTGCCCTTCCAGAACATCTTTGCTCACCGGGCTATATCCGCACCAGGCCGGCGTGGGCGATATGGTGAAATACAAAGGTTCGCCTGCTTACCAGGGCTACCTGAATGATAGTTGTGTAACGATTGCCCAGTTACTAAAGGCGGAGGCAGGATATAATACTATTGTTTCGGGTAAGTGGCATGTTGGTTTGCAGCCATCGGCATTGGCTTTTAACCGCGGATTCGATAAATCATTCACCATGCTGAACAATGGCAGCAGCTATTTTAATTCCAAACCCTTATATAACGATGGCAGCAAGATCACTTTTATGCTGAATGATAAAGAGATTGTGCGGAACGATACTTCAAAGTATTTAACCCAGGCCATTACTGACTTTGCCTTACAATCATTAGACAAGATCAGCGAGCAGAAAAATCCGTTTTTACTTTATGTAGCCTATAATGCGCCACACTGGCCCATACAGGCGCTCCCGGCAGATATTGCCCGCTACAAAGGCAAATACCTTAAAGGCTGGGACAAACTGCGCCGCGAACGGTACCAGAAGTTGCTGGCAAGTGGTATTATAAAAAAGGACTGGAAACTATCGGCCCGTAATGCCAAGGTACCTGACTGGGATTCGCTCTCGCCCGAAGAAAAAGATAAATGGGATACCCGCATGGCTATTTACGCTGCCATGATAGACCGGATGGACGCAGGTGTTGGCGAAATAATGAATAAGCTAAAGCAGTTGGGAAAGGATAAAAATACCATAGTTCTTTTTTTATCTGATAACGGCGGCAGTGCCGATGAAGTGAAAAGCCTGTCGACCGTGATACAAAAATCAGGAACACCAGGCTCGGTAGAGTCTATTGATAGTTATGAGATTCCCTGGGCCAATGTAAGTAATACCCCGTTTAAACTATTTAAAAGAAACACACACGAAGGCGGGATAGCTACCCCGTTTATTGCATGGTATCCTGGCGTTATTAAAGCAGGCAGCACGAATACCCAGCCTGCACACTTTATTGATATTATGCCAACCTGCCTTAGCCTTTCGGGGATCAGTTATCCGGCTCAATTTGAAAACAAAAAACTTACACCACTTGAAGGGTTAAGCCTGACTAACATATTTAAGAACAAACCCTATAAAGGCCACGATGCCATTTTTTGGGAGCATGAAGGGAGCAGGGCCGTAAGAAAAGGAAAATGGAAACTGGTAGCCGAAATTGGCGATCCGTGGGAACTCTATGACCTGGAAGCTGACCGGTCTGAAACCAACAACCTGGCAGCTCAATATCCCGATAAAGTAAAAGGCCTGGAAAAAGAATACCTGCAATGGGCCGCCAAAGTAGGCGTGGTTGACTGGAACACCATTAAAACATTATAAAAAATATAATATGATGAAAAAGATAAACAAAGCCGTGCTTTTGCTGCTGATGCTAAGCACAACAGGTTATGCCCAGCAGAATACAGACACCTTTAATGGCGATAAATTATTTGCCACGGTTAAAAAGTTTGTTGGTTTAGGGATACACAGAACCGGATACCCGGCAGATTATGCAACCTCTGCATGGCTGTCGAACGAATTAAAATCGTATGGTTATAAGGTAAATTATCTGGAATTTCCCGTAAAGCAGTTCTTTCTGGAAAGTGCCACCGTACAGGTGGGGCAAAACAGTCTTGCTGCCTTTCCGCTTTGGTATGTTAATGATCAGGCAAACCTGCACGTTAGCGGTGTACTGGCCGATACGCGCGCGGCTGATGCTAAAACCTTAAATGGGAAAATTGCACTTACCCGTTTAAAGGGCGGCGGCCAGTTAGATGCTGCCAGTATTAAGGGTTTAAAAGATATTATAGCACAGGGAGCAAAAGGTATTGTGGCTATTACCGAAAATATTTCAGGACAAATTGTGGCCTCCAATACCCAGAAAGACCGTACACCCTGGGCGGTGCCCGTGGTATTTGTGGCACCTAAGGATAGCGCAAAATTGTTAAGCCGGATTAATCAAGCAGTAAGTTTAACAGTAAAGGGCACTTTTAAGGAGGTAAAGGGACGTAATGTTTATGGTACAATTGGTACAGGAAGTAAATATGTGGTGATATCAACCCCTATAAGCGGCTGGTTTACCTGCGGTGGCGAACGTGGCCCTGGTATAGCCACCTGGCTGGCTCTGGCAAAATGGGTGTCGACAGCTAAGTTGCCATACACTTTTGTTTTTACAGGTAACTCGGGCCATGAGCTTGCAGGAATTGGAGCTAATGCTTTTCTTGATCAACTTGCACCGGCACCTGAAAAAACGGCCTTATGGGTACACTTGGGGGCCGGTATTGCCACCCTGCAATGGCAGCAAACGGCAACTGGACTAAAGAAACTTCAGGTAGTTGATCCTAAACGTAATATTATTTATACAGCTACAGTAAAAAACGCCTTTGATGCAGCGTTTAAGAATATTGCGGCAAACAAACGCGAAGTGAATGGCGAGCCGGTTGGAGAATTGGTGTATGTAGCAAAAAAGGGCTATCAAAACTACGCCGGGGCTGCGTATAGCCATCCTTATTTTCATGTACAAACGGATGATGCGAATACTACATCACCCGTCATATTGCAGGAGATTGCATTAGCGTTTAAAAACTTTATTGAACTTGATCTGGCTAAATCAAGAGGCAAATAATACCTCATCTTTCAATTCCATCAATGAAGGCTTTATTAATTTTAATAAAGCCTTCATCTGTTTATAGCGGTTAACTCTGCTACTTTAAATAAAGTATTTCTTCAAAGTATTAACCACATTTTGTGGTAGTGTTAAGTGTGCCCGTACACATCAGATTAGCATTATTAAAAAAAATGAAATGCTTCTGTCGTCATGATTAACACTTAGTGATATGTTTAATAACCAATTTATAGGTTCGCAAATGTGCTCATAGGGTTCATTTGTCAACCTGAAAATACTTGTCAATTATACAATAAATGAATAATAGGGCAAGAGATATGGATGATAGGGCAAGAGCTTTTATCGGATATTCTTGTTATTTGTAGTATACCAATTAAAATGTAATCCGGACAATTCTGGAAGGTCATTCAAACTTAGCTTAATAAAAATAGGGCTGCCTTTTTAATGACCACATATTTGCCATAGCTCTCGTACCGTACTTGTTATAAACGCTATAATGAATTTATGATATTAACGTACCAGGTTACAAAAAATTGTATTGCCTTAAATACACACCCAACTATACATACCAATTGTTAACCTAATCAAGAAAACCACATGAAAAAAAGAAAGAAATGAAAGTGTACCCCGAAACGGATCCAATCATACTGGGTCAAAAAGTTATCATTTTTAATTTTTAACAAAATTCAATTATGCAATACATTTTACTTAAACGAGCATTTTTGCTAAAATTCTTTAAAACAACAGTGAGCCTTATGGTGATCATGTTATTACTATCCGGTATAAGTTACGCGGGTAATAGCAAAGGTTACCCAGGTCACAAAACGGCACCGTCAGAAAAAACACTAAAAAACCTGCCGCCTATTACGGTTAAAGGTAAGGTGATTGACCGTGTAACCGGCGAAACCGTTATTGGTGCATCGGTTAAAATTAAAGGTACCAACCAGGGTACGCTTACCGATGTAAACGGTAATTTTTCGCTTTCGGCACCAGACAATGCCGTACTGGTAGTTACCTATATAGGATACGATGTCACAGAGTTTCCGGTTGAAGGGCAAAAATCAGTTACCATTAGGGTACATGCTTCGGCAAAAAACCTGAATGAGGTAATTGTTGTAGGTTACGGTACGCAAAAGAAAACCTCAACTACAGCGGCAGTATCAACCATTCAAACTACAGAAATTGCCAAAAAACCGGTAGTGAACTTAACCAACAGTTTGGTTGGTCGTGCATCGGGTTTAATTGTTACCCAGGGTAGTGGTGAGCCGGGTAATGACGGTTCAAGTATCCTGATCAGGGGTGTTGGATCGGTAGGGGGAAGCCAGCCTTTATTGGTTGTTGATGGTGTTCCGCGCGATTTTAGCCGTCTTGATCCAAATACCATTGAAACCGTTTCTGTATTGAAGGATGCTGCTGCGGTTGCGCCTTATGGTGTGGCGGGTGCAAATGGTGTAATCTTGGTGACCACCAAAAAAGGTAAAGCAGGAAAACCTACACTTACCTACAATGGTTATTACGGTCTTCAGAACCCAACAAAAGTACCAACCTTTGTTGGGTCGTATGATTATGCGCTTTTGCGTAACGAAGCCAATGCTAATGACGGGCAACCAGCTGCTTACACCGCAGATGATCTTCAGAAATTTAAAGATCATTCTGACCCTGATGGCCACGCTGACGGACACCCTTTACAGCAAATTATTCAGAGAAACAGGCCGATTAGCTATAACAACGTGACCCTTGCCGGCGGTACTGATGATATCAAATATTTTGCAGCTTTAGGTTATACGCACCAGGATGGTATGTGGAGCACCACCTATCTTGATAAGTATAACGGATCATTAAGCTTAACGGCTAATGCAACCAAAACTACTACAGTATCATTATCTGTAAACAGTTATGTAGAAGATCAGCATTTTCCGTCACAAAATGCTGCTACCATTATAGGGCAGGCACAAAGGCAGGCACCTACTACGCCAATATATTACAGCAATGGCTTATGGTCAGGCTACATTGGTCAGTCACTCATTGGTGAAATTTATCATAGTGGTTACCAGTTTAATGAAAACACAGCTGTATTATCGCAATTTACTATAGACCAAAAATTGCCGATAAAAGGCTTAAGCCTTAAAGGTGTGGTAAGTTATGACAATGGTCCCGATCCATTGTTCCCTGGTAATCTTACCTCCGTACAGCGTATCTATACTACGCCTATCCCTTTTTATAATGTGGACGTTACTACAAATCCTTATACTTATAAAGCAGGTATCCAGGGAAACTCTAAGGCTACATTTACTGAAAACTATAGCCAAAATCATGCATTAACATTGCAGGGTTTATTAAATTACCACGGTAGCTTTGGTAAAAGCGACATTACCGCTTTGGCCGTAGTGGAAAGCCGCAGGGTTAAGTATGAAACATTTAGTGCAACCAAGTACAACTATAACCTGGATATTGACGAACTGGATTTTGGCGGGCCCGCTGCAGCCGACCAGGTGAATAGCGGACGTTCAAACGGTGAAAAACAATTAGGATACGTGTACAGGGTAGGCTACGCTTATGATAGTAAATATTTACTGGAAGCCGCCGGTAGATATGATGGTAGCTACCTGTTTGCTGCAGGCCACAGATATGGTTTCTTCCCTGCCTTTTCTGCAGGATGGCGCATGTCTGAAGAAAAATTCATAAAAGACAACTTTACCTGGATTGATAACCTTAAACTAAGGGCATCATGGGGCCAGTCTGGTGCTTATCCGGTTGCGGTTACACCTAACGTAGCTGTTTCAGGTATTCAGACATACAATTATCTGAGCGGTTATTTACCGTATGCAAACTCTGCGGTTATTAACGGCAATGCTACACAAGGTGTATATGAGTCGCTTCAGGGAAATCCTAATATTACTTGGGAAAAGGCTACTAAAATAGATGTCGGATTTGAAGCTACCTTATGGAAAGGTGCTTTAAGTATCGAAGCAGATTATTTCCATGAAAAAAGATCAAACATGCTGATACCTCCAACTGGATTACTTCCTGGCGAGTACGGATTGGCCTTAGGTCTTGAAAACGGTGGTATAATCAGTAATCATGGCGTTGATCTTACACTAAGCAGCTCACACAGCTTTTCAAAGGATCTTAGGTTAGATGTAACAGGTACCTTCACTTTTGCCAGGAATAAAGTACTGCAGATTTTTGAAAACTCTGCTACCTATAATAACCCTAACAGAAGACAGACAGGACGGCCATTTAATACCCAGTTTGGCTACCAGGCTTTAGGTTACTTTACAGCAGCAGATTTTAATGGCGATGGTTCACTTAAGGCAGGTATTCCTGTTCCAACTTTTGGTCCTGTTAAGCCAGGCGATTTGCAATATGCTGATTTAAGCGGCCCTAACGGCAAACCAGACGGAAAAATTGATGCCAATGACCAAACCGTAATAGGTCATCCTAACGTTCCTGAGATTATTTATGGATTAGAGCCTCGTTTAACCTACAAAAACTTTGATCTTGATGTGTTAATACAGGGATCGGGCAATAGTAGTATCGCTATCAATAATTACTTTGCGTTTCCGTTCAATGCATCAGGTTCTGCTTCACAACTGGTGTTTGATGACCACTGGACACCAGCAACCCCTAACGCATTATACCCAAGGGTAACAGGTACGCCAACTTCAAACAATACACAAAATTCCTCATGGTTTATCAGAAATGATTCATACATCAGGCTTAAAAGTTTTGAGGTAGGTTATACCTTGTCAAACAAGCTGTTACATAATAAAATACAATCTGTCAGATTCTATCTTGCCGGTCAAAATGTGATTAATTATTTACCGCATGTAAAGGAAATTATTGACCCTGAAAACAATGGTAATAACCAAAATTATTATCAGCAGCGTGTATTTTCATTAGGTGTAAATGCTACATTTTAATTAAAAAAATAGGAAAGCGATGAAACAGATATATATAAAATACAGACAACTTTTTTTACTTGTTTTGCTGGTAATAAGTTTTAGTGCATGTAAAAAGGATGATTCTTTGAATGTGCCTCCTAAAGGTTTCTTAACGGATGTTTCAACATTTAGCTCGCAGGGTAATGCCGATCTTTTTGTGAACGATATCTACAACCAGTTACCGGATATTAATAATGATTACCAGTTAACTGAGCAATATGCCGACAATAGTTTTTGCGGAGCCGCCTGGGAAAACGGGCAGGCAACTGTAAGGGCCGGTTCAATTGGCCCCAGCAATGTACCTACCGGCCCCGGCAGTATGTGGGATTGGGAAGGCAATTACAAAAAAATCAGAAAATGTAATGTTTTCCTGCAGCAAGCAGCCGCAAATAAGGCAAAATATGATGCTGCCTGGTATGCACAACGCGTGGCGGAAGTAACTTATATGCGTGCTTATTTTTACTCACTTTTGTTTACAGCCTACGGAGGCTTACCTATCATTACTATCCCTTTGGATAATAAAGATGGCAGCCAGATATTTAACGCAAGGGCATCTATTGATGAAACTGTTGCTTTTATTGAAGCTGATTGCGATGCTGCCGCTGCTGTATTGCCGGTAAAAGCCGCCGATAATGGCCGTGCGTCAAAAGCTGCTGCGTTAACACTTAAAGGATGGGTAGAGCTGTTTGCCGCAAGTCCATTGGTTAATACTACAAATGACGTAGCTAAATGGGCTAAGTCTGCAGCAACCAATAAACAGGTAATGGATTTAGGAGCTTATAGTTTATTTTCAGCTTCAGCTACTTCCTATGCCGATCAGTTTTTGGGTGTAAACAACTGGAATGTTGAAACCATTTTTGCCCGCGGTTACGCAACTGGCCCTGCTAAAGGTAGCCACCGTGAGGGGTATCTGGGGCCGGTTTATGTAAACGGCGTTCAGCAGTCATGGGGTAACCTTGCGCCAACCCAGGGCCTGGTAGATGATTATTCAATGGATAATGGTTTGCCAATTACAGATGCGGGTTCCGGTTACGATCCTCAAAAACCGTATGATCACCGTGAGCAGCGTTTCTATCAGTCTATTTTGTATGATGGTGCAGCTTGGCAGGGTGATATTTTCAAATCGCGCATAGGCGGCAGTAACCAGATAGATCTTGGTTCATCAAGTGATATTACCAATACCGGTTATAATGCCCGTAAAACGCTGGATGAATCAATTACCGGCCAAACGAGTATTAACTTAGCTCCAAGCTTTGCAAACTATATTATTTTCCGCTATGCCGAAGTGTTGTTGAGTTATGCCGAGGCACAGAATGAAGCTGCCGGGCCGGATGCTACTGTTTATGATGCAGTTAATAAGGTTAGGGCGCGCTCTTCGTTACCAGCAGTTAAACCGGGTTTGAGTAAGGATGATATGCGGGTGTATATTCATCGTGAACGCCGGATTGAGCTTGCCTTTGAGGATAAGCGATGGTTTGATATCAGGCGTTGGAAAATAACCACCGGAACCAACGGTGTACTAACCAGCCCGGAGTACGGGATGAAAATTGAAGCCGATGGTACAGGGAAACTGACCTATGCCCCGGTTAAAATATTTACCAATATCTTCTTTAGCTGGCAAAATTGGATGCCTATACCACAGGCAGATATTGATAAGAACTCTAAATTGGTTCAAAATCCGCTGCAATAGTATAATGCATATCTGAACATTTAACTCACCACCTGGCAAGCAATTGCGGGTGGTGAGTTTTTAGGTAGCTCCTCATTGTTTGTTTATAATTACTTCATTTAAACCCTGTTGTTTAAAATACTCAACCGTTTAAATATTATATATGAAAAAACGTATACATATACCTTTTCTCTTAATTTGTTTGTTTGTAACCCGGATCAATGTTGCATTTTCCCAGTCAGCCAATGATCATATTTTTCCGGCGGCGGCAACTGCAAAGCCGAGTATTGATTTTGATGCCCGTGGCTTTTTAATCAATGGGAAAAGAACGTTCCTGGTATCAGCCGGTTTGGAGTATGCCCGCATACCACACCAGTTATGGTATGATAGGTTGTTAAGGTTAAAACGTGCAGGATTTAACTGTATTGAGATATATACCTTCTGGAATTTTCATGAACCTCATGATGGCGTATTTGACTTTGCCGGCGATCATGACCTGGATGCATTTTTAAAAACGGTTAAGCGCTTGAACATGTATGCTATTGTACGTGTTGGCCCCTATTATTGCGCCGAGTGGGATTTTGGCGGTTACCCGATATGGCTCAGGTTTAAAGATAATTTGCTGGTACGGCAACCCAATAAGGCCTTTGAATATTATGTTGACCGTTTTTTTGACCGGTTGATTCCTATCGTGAGCAATAACCAGATCAATCATGGCGGGTCGGTAGTATTGGTTCAGCTCGAAAACGAACACCCGCTGGGTTGGGGAACCGTTATGCCTAATGACTATTTTAAACATTTACAAAGCAAGGCCCTGGCTTTAGGGCTGCAGGTACCTTACTTTTTCAGCGGATTGCATCATGGCAGCGATCCTGCAGGCAATGCCACATCATTTGATAATGCCAATCGCCAAAATCCATGGTTCAGTACCGAGTTTTGGTCGGTGTGGTATGACTATTATGGCTCCAGCCAAAAAGATGCCGACACTTATGGTCGCCGCACCTGGAAAATTATTGCACACGGCGGTAATGGCTACAATTATTATATGGCACATGGAGGTACCAATTTTGGCTACACCAATAATAACGAAGATGCTGCATCGTATGATTACGGCGCGGCTGTAGGGCAAACAGGCGACCTGAGGCCTATATACTATCAGTTTAAACGCAATGCATTTTTTGCGCGTACATTTCAGAACATATTAGAGAACAGTGAGGATGCAGGTAACGCATTTAGCAACCTGGTTACAGATAGTGCCTTAAAAGTAAACGGCAGGCACAGCAGCGATGGTGATATTGCTTTTTTAGATAACAACGGCAAAAACGAGGTTTCGACCCAATTAAATATTGATAATAAACAATTACCAGCAAACGGTAAACTAACATTAGCACCAGGCGAAATACTACCTGTAGTTCATGATTACCAGCTGGCTAAAGGCATTAAGCTAAACTGGGCTGTGGCCCGTATTTTAGGTGCAAGTGTACAGGGTAATACTACTACGTTGGTGTTATATGGTAAACCACAATCGCAGGGATATTTGCAATTTGCGGTAAGCGGAGCAGCCAAAATAGCAGGCGGCGCGGCTGGTTTTGTATCCAGCGGCAATAACCTGGCGTTGAGCATCAACTTTAATGAAAATGCACCTGTAAGCTATACTTTTAAAGCAGGCGGGCAAACCATAAGGGTACTCGCCCTGAGCGATAAACTTGCCGACCGTACCTGGTTTGTTGATGTGAACAACAAAAATTATGTAATAACCGGCCCCGAGTATATTGCGCAAACTACCATAGTGAATAAACACATCCAGATTGAAACGGAGCATTTTTGGGAAACACGCTCTACATCTCCGGCATGGATATTTGGCGAGGGTTTAAATAAAATAGCGGCTGTTGTTCAAAAAAGTCAGTCGGCACATGAAACCAGTGTTCCGTTTAGTTCGGCATGGCAGGTTAAAGATGCATCGGCTGCTGCCAAGGTTAATTTTGATGATCAGTCATGGTTAAAAAGTAAAGATGCACCTCAAATGGGTGCTGATAATGATCTTACTGCTGATGCGTGGTACCGTACCACTGTAAACCTGGGTACAGGCGGCGAGTATATGCTTAAAATGAAGGGCGGCGACCGAGCTTTGGTTTACGTTGATGATGTATTGGCTGCTTCCGGTAATATCCATAAAGATGATTTCAAGCTTAATTTAACACCGGGAAAACACACTATAGCCATTTTTACGGCACATGATGGCCGCGATAAATTGTTTAATTATTTAGGCTCTATACGTGATATTGACGCGAAAGGCATATTGGGCGAGGTTATATTACAGCAGGGTAAAGGTACTTACGTTGCCGATTGGCAGATGAAACCGGTAAGTGAGGCCGACTTTAATAAAGTACCCGAGGTATTAACCGGTGCACAGGATTATAAAATTGGCCAGGACGCGTTTTCCGGACATCACGGTTACGCTTTCTTCCAGGCCAGGATACCTTATAGCGCCGATCATATTCCCGTAGCACTCAATTTTGGTAGTATTGACGATAACGCCCATGTTTTTATCAATGGTAAAAGTGTATTTGTTCAAAACGGCTATGGCATTCCTTTTTCGGTACCGCTTAGCGGGATTTTAAAAACTGACGGCGAAAATATACTGTCAGTTGTGGTGCAAAACACCAACGGCACAGGCGGTATTGATAAACCGGTAGAGGTGATATATAATGATAAAAACAGGCTGGTTTTAAACAACTGGCGTATGAAGGGCGGCCCTGGAAATGATCAGGCTACGGACGGTTGGAAGCCTTTAAATACATCAGATATTTCTGACAGGCCTGCATTTTACAAAAATAATTTCACGGTTAAATCTTTAAATAGCAATAGCAAAGGTATGTACCGGGTAACGTTTAATGGCTTGGGGCATGGTTCTGTTTGGGTTAACGGTTATAACATTGGCCGCTATCCCGAAAAAATTCATGTAAATAGCCTTTATATTCCGGAGTGCTGGCTCCATGCCGGTGCCAACAGTATCGTTATTTATGATGAAGACGGTAAATCGCCGGATAAAATAAATATATCTGCAGAAACTAATGCGAGCAGGGATATTATTAAGGTAAAATTCTAAATTTACTGGTGCCGATTAAAACCCCTAAAATGGATCTGACTTTATTTTCTCACGTTGTAAAATGGTCTAAACTTTCTGTAGCTCTGCTATTATGTGCAGGCATTTGCGCATGCAATAATAAGCCGGAGCATCATGATAATGATGCTACAGAAAATACCTTATTTAAACTATTGCCATCCACACAAACCCATATTGATTTTAGCAATATCTTAACCGAAGGCTTAAATACCAACGTATTAATGTATGAATACTTTTATAACGGGGGGGGAGTGGCCATTGGCGATGTGAATGGCGATGGCAAGCAGGATATTTACTTTACCGGTAACATGACTGACGATAAATTGTACCTGAACCAGGGTAATATGCAATTTAAAGACATCACCGATGCTGCCGGAGTAGCCGGAAGGCCAGGCCCCTGGAAAACGGGCGTTACCATGGCCGATGTAAACGGCGATGGTAAG
The DNA here is from genome assembly GCF_014200575.1 of Mucilaginibacter saanensis. GTDB lineage: Bacteria > Bacteroidota > Bacteroidia > Sphingobacteriales > Sphingobacteriaceae > Mucilaginibacter. Next base: position 214,358 of record NZ_JACHBZ010000001.1, read on the forward strand.
CTTGATATTTACGTTTGCTACTCGGGCAAAGTAGGGCCTGTTAAAAGAAAAAATCAATTATTTATCAATCAGGGAAATGATGCTGCCGGCGTACCCCAGTTTAAGGATATGGCAGCCGAATACGGTCTTGATTTTCCATCATTCAGCACGCAGGCCTACTTTTTTGATTATGACCGCGATGGCGACCTGGATTTGCTTTTGGTGAACCATAATTCACAGCGTATTAGTAGTTTGGATGAGATATCCGTAGGTACTCTGATGCAACAACCCGATGCCCAAGCCGGTATCAGAATGTTTAAAAATGATCATAACCATTTTACTGATGTAACCGCCGCTGCGGGTATCATCAACACCTCCTTATCCTACGGCCTGGGCGCCGGGATTGCCGATGTTAATAATGACGGCTGGCCCGATATTTATATCTCCAATGATTACAGCGTACCCGACAGGTTATACATTAACAAAGGGAATGGCACGTTTACCGACGAACTGCAAAAGAGCATTGGCCACACCTCATTTTACTCCATGGGGAACGATATTGCCGACATCAACAATGATTTAACACCCGATATTTATACACTGGACATGCTGCCCGAGGATAACAAACGGCAAAAGCTGCTGTTTGGGGCCGATAATTATGAAGCGTTTAACCTGAACCTTAAAGTCGGCTTTTATTATCAGTATATGCGTAATATGCTGCATGTAAATAACGGCAACGGAACGTTTAGCGAAGTGGGCCAGTTAGCGGGTATTTCAAATACCGACTGGAGTTGGGCTCCCTTATTTGCAGATTATGATAACGATGGCTGGAAGGACGTTTTTGTAAGCAACGGATACACCCGCGATTACACCAACATGGATTTTTTAAAGTTCATGGGCGATAACCTGCGCGACAGGCGGGTAATGCGGCAGGATTTGCTGAATATCGTTAACCAGATGCCTTCATCTGAGGTTAAAAGTTACCTTTTTAAAAACAACGGTAACCTTACCTTTACCAATACGAGTAGTGCGTGGGGCATCAGCCAGTCATCAAACAGTAATGGGGCAGCCTATGTTGATCTGGATAATGACGGTGATCTTGACCTGGTGGTTAATAACATCAATAAACCAGCCTTTATTTATGAAAACGAGGCCGTTAAACAAAATAAGAACCATTACCTGCAGGTAAATCTAAAAGGAAATACAGGTAATACGCAAGGTATAGGCGCCAAGGTTATTATTTACAATGGCAGTAAAAAACAATACCTGGAGCAAATGCCAACGCGCGGTTTCCAGTCAAACGTATCGCCGGTGTTGCACTTTGGTTTAGGGACAGATAAAAATGTTGACTCGTTGCGTGTAATTTGGCAGCGTGGAAAAACGCAGCTCCTCAAAAGTATCAAAGCCGACCAGGCAATTACTTTGAATGAGGCTGATGCAGGCAGCAATTATCAGCAGGTTAAACAGCCAAAAGTGTTATTTGCCGAAACCAAATCGCCGGTTGCTTATCATCAAAATGCCAATACTATGAATGATTTTAAGCGCCAGCCTTTGTTGGTTAGCCCGCTTTCATTTTCGGGGCCATGCATGGTAAAGGCGGATGTGAATGGTGATGGCCTGGAGGATATTTATATAGGTGGCGAAAACGGGCAATCCGGCGCTCTTTATCTTCAGCAAAAAAATGGCGGCTTTATTTTAAAAGATGTCCCTGCTTTTGCGGCCGATAAAGGAAGTAACGATGCCGCGGCTGTTTTCTTTGATGTCAACAACGATGGTAAGCCCGATTTGTACGTAGGCTCAGGCGGCTACGGCGACCTGAAACAAGATGACCCGCTACTGCAGGACAGGCTATATATCAATGACGGCAAGGGTAATTTTACCCGGTCAAAAAATGCGTTGCCAAAAATGTTGAGCAGTAAAAGCTGTGTTAAAGTAGCCGATATTAATGGCGACGGGCATCCCGATCTGTTTGTTGGAGGCAGGGTAATTCCGGGCCGCTACCCTGAAATTCCGGATAGCTACATTCTTATAAATGATGGTAAAGGCAATTTTAGCAATGCAACTGCCCAGTATAATCCGGCCATCAAAAATATAGGTATGGTTACCGATGCTGCCTGGGTTGATATGAATGGTGACAAAAAGCCGGATCTTATTGTTGTTGGGGAGTGGATGCCAATTACCATTTTTATTAATACCAATGGTAAGCTGGTTGACGAAACCAATAAGTACTTTGATAAAAAATATGCAGGCTGGTGGAATTGCATCAGCGTGAGCGATATTAATCATGATGGCCACCCTGATATTGTTGCCGGTAACATGGGCCTGAATACCCAATGCAAGGTGAGCGATACTGAACCGGCAGAAATGTATTATAAAGATTTTGATGATAATGGCTCAGTTGACCCGATTTTGTGTTTTTATATTCAGCATAAAAGCTACCCGTACATAACCCGCGACGAACTGCTTGACCAGATGAGTATCATGAGAGGCCGTTTTGCTGATTATAAAAGCTATGCCGACGCTACTCTTGACAAAATATTTACCCCCGAAGAAATGAAAGGTGCAAAGCATTTAACGGCAAATTACCTTTCAACGGCTTGCTTTATAAGTAATGCAGCGGGTAAGCTTCAGGAAACAGCATTGCCAATACAGGCCCAGTTTTCGCCGGTGTATACTGTTAGCACGTTTGATTATGACCATGACGGCCATGACGACCTTTTGCTTTGCGGTAATATAAGTCATGAGCGGCTGCGTTTTGGAAAATACGATGCCAATTATGGCGTACTGTTAAAAGGCGATGGCAAAGGTCACTACGCGTACATACCTCAGCAGCAATCGGGCTTTAAGCTATGGGGCGATGTAAGGAGCGTACTGCAAGTAAATAATCTTTTGCTGTTTGGCATTAACCAGGGTGCTATAAAGGCTTATAAACCAATACAGAATTAATGAAAAAGCATTTTGTTGTTTTATTACTATCGGGTTTTGTAATCATTAGCGGTTGCCGCAATGCTGAAAAGGCGCCGATGTTAACCAATAAGGATATTGATAAGGTGATTAATCAGATGACCGATCTGATGATCCATGATGTAACTAACCCGCCGCTGGCAGCACGTTTTTTTGCCTACACCTGTTTGGCTGGCTACGAGGTGGTTTCAGAAAATGATAAACATGCACATAGTATGCATGGCGCATTAAATGAGTACCCCTTAATCAGCAAACCCAAAACGGTATCAGGTTTTGACTACCGCCTGAGCGCTATACTGGCCATGCTTAAAACAGCCGAAAAGCTGCAGCCATCCGGAACGCAGCTGGCTAAATTTGAAAAAAGCATTTTAGATTCCTGTAAAAATTTAGGTTTTAGTGAGGCCATGATTGATAGTTCGGGCAGTTATGCAAAACTGATCAGCAAAAAAATACTTGCCTATGCCAAGGCCGACAAGTATAACCGGATCAGCAATTATACCAGGTACAAAGAATCGGAAGGAGCCGGCGACTGGCACCCAACGCCTCCGGCTTACATGATTCCGGTTGAGCCATATTTTAACACCATCAGAACGCTGACGCTTGATTCGGCGTCACAGTTTTTGCCCGATCCGCCAATACCTTTTTCAACCGATAAGCATTCTACTTTTTATAAGTTTTTACAAATGAGCTATGTGAAAAGCGGCAACGGGCTTTCTAAAGAAGAACGCGACATTGCTAATTTTTGGGATTGCAACCCCTTTGCCGTTCAAAATGATGGACACATGCTTATCGGGCTTAAAAAAATATCTCCCGGTGCACATTGGATGGGGATAGCAAGTTTGGCCTGCGATCAGCAAAAAGTCGATTTTTCAAAGGCTATGGAAGTACAAACCGTATTGGCCATAGGCTTGATGGATAGTTTTATATGCTGCTGGGACGATAAATACAGAACCAATCGTATCAGGCCCGAAACAGCTATCCGTAAATATATCGACCCCAGCTGGAAACCACTGTTGCAAACACCCCCATTTCCTGAATATATTAGCGGGCACTCGGTAATATCATCATCATCGGCAGTAATTCTTACACATTACTTTGGCAATAACTTTCACTTTACTGATGATGTAGAGGTAAAATACGGCATACCTCCCCGTAGTTTTAAATCATTTGATCAGGCTGCTAAAGAGGCTGCTATATCACGATTTTGGGGCGGAATACATTTTATGGATGCTATAGATAACGGGGTGACACAAGGTGCTAAAGTTGGCAACTGGGTTATCAATAAAATGAAGGGCAGAACCAGCTAAACAAAAAAGGTGCTGATCCCTGATCTGCAATACATGGATAAAAAACAAAAGGTAACAGGTAACAGGAGGTTTTTAAAACCGGTAATTGTAGTAGCAGTCATCTTATTGGCCGGCATAATAGCTGGGTATTTTTTATCGGATTCCAATAGCAGTAACGACCAGGTTAACAATGATATTAACCCTTATCAAAATCCTGCTACGGCAGCCGATGTTGCCACCGGAGCGATATTGGCTCATCAATACTGCCAATCGTGCCATTTGTTTCCGGAACCGGCATTGCTGAATAAAAATAAATGGAAAAACATATTGCCGCAAATGGGCATACGCCTGGGTATAAAAACTCACCGCGGCGAGTCGTATCAGGAGTCAATTAAAAGTACTGAGCTCGTAGTACCGGCCAGTCCGGTAATAACCGATTCGCAGTGGCAGCAGATTATTGACTACTATATGGTTACGGCGCCAATATTTTTGCCGGTACAGCAACGTAGCGTGCCTATCACCCGGAAAATGCCTTTCTTTTCGGTACATGAGCCTGCTCCAAATTTTTCAGGCAAACAGGTTTTGGCCACCTATGTTAAAATCGATACATCCGTTAAGCCTGCACGTATACTTGTTGCCAACGGGCAATCAAACAAGCTGTTTCTTTTAAACAATAAGCTAAAGGTGATTGACTCGGTAACTACCACGGGGCCGGTGGTTGATATTTCATTTACGCCCCATGAAATATTAGTTTGTATGATAGGCAAAGAGTTGGGCGCCAATGATGACAAGGCGGGCAGCATAGCCCAATTACACATCAGCAGTACAGGGAAAATGAACCTGGATGCTGCCCCGGTATTCAAAAACCTGGCACGCCCTGTACAAATATTACCTGTTGATTTAAACGGCGATCAAAAAACAGACTATCTGATATGTGAGTTTGGTAATTTAACCGGTGCATTATCATGGATGGAAAACAAGGGGAACGGAACGTTTACCCGGCATGTGATCAGTAACCTTCCCGGGGCTATAAAAGCTTATATAGACTATTCTGCAAATAGCAAACTGCCTAATATATGGGTGTTGTTTACACAAGGGCAGGAGCGGATCTCATACCTGACCAATAAAGGCAACGGCGTATTTGAAGAGAAGCCGGTTTTAAAGTTCCCGCCCATTTATGGTTCCTCCTTTTTTGAACTGGTTGATATTAATCATGATGGTTATAAAGACATTATTTATACCTGTGGCGATAATGGGAATGCAACATTGGTATTAAAACCTTACCATGGGGTATATGTGTTTTTAAATAACGGCCATAACCAGTTTCGGCAAAAGTATTTTTATCCTATAAATGGTTGCTACAAGGCTTATGCCCGCGATTTTGATGGCGACGGCAATATTGATATTGCCACGGTAAGTTTGTATACCGATGCCCACCAGCCCGAAGAGGGGTTTGTTTATCTGAAAAATACCGGCGGGCTCAATTTTACACCTTATTCGCTTACAGCAGATACGAAGTTTGAACGGGCGGTTACGCTTGACGAAGGCGATGTTAACGGCGACGGTAAGCCGGATTTATTGATTGGTAATGCCTATTTTGATTTTGGCCCTTTTGGCTATCAAATTAAAGAACCACTTTTTTATCTGTTAAAAAATATAACCAGGTAACAGCTTGTATAACTTACAACTACAGGTTCTATTTCTTAATTTCCTGGTTTTTTGTTGTAAAGTTTATTAATGTTTGATTAAATTAAGTGTGTAATTCACATATATTTGTTAACAGGGCAGCTGCACCAATTTGTTGCTTTATTAACTGTTATTCATTCTAAAACATGATCAATCATAAAAGATCACCCATATACGGATTTAAAGGGTCTGTCATCATCTTTTTATGTTTACTTATTTCATATCAGGATGTTAACGGGCAGCAAGTACCATTAAGGTTTTCTTATTTAACGGTTGACGAAGGACTTTCACACACCGATGCCAAGGACATAAAGCAGGATAAACAGGGTTTTATCTGGATAGGGACGCTGTTTGGTTTAGACAGGTATGACGGTTATACCATTAAACGCTACTATAATTCAAATGATCCTAAAAACAACGCATTTAAAAACCGTGTAAAAAGTATTTACCCTGATGATGATGGGAATTTGTGGCTAACCACCGAGAATGGGATACAATGTTTTGATACTAAAAAAGAACAATACATTGATTTTAACACAAAACCTAAACTTAATTTTGATGAAAAGTATTCCAAACTGATCAAACTGAAAAATAGCAGGCTTGCTGTTATTAATCAAAAGCGGTTTAGCCTGTTTGATATAAAAAATAAGCTTTTAGTTGGCGTTAATTTACAATTGCCGCAAAATTTAAGCTTTACCGACGTGGTATCTGATAAAGCAGGAAATATCTGGCTGTCAGACAATACAGGTATTGGGGTTTTGGATGCAAGCTTGCATTACAGGCATGTGACTGTTACGGATGTAAAAGGCGTCAGATATGATGATTTTTCAAGGCTGTACTTGGACATTGACGGAAATTTGTTACTGACAAAGGCGACTACCATTTTTCTGGTTAATAAACAAGAGTTAATACCACTTAAAACATCAGGTGGTGCATCACAACACATAAGTTTTTCCAGGCAATACTCAATTCCTGCTAAATCATTTATTACCGATCTTATACAGGATAAAAACCATAATTACTGGGTGAGCACCTACCTGGGCTTAAAATATTTAAATAGCCAGTTGCAGCTTAAACAGGATGTAACCAATAAAAGCTTTACCAGAAGTGTAAATACTAATTATTTAGACAAGCTGCTTATTGACAGGTCTGATTGTTTATGGGTTTGTACCTTTGGCGGAGGCGTTAATTTTTGCGACCTGAATGCAAAAATGTTCCATACGTTTCAGCATAACCCTGATCTTTTAAATAGTATACCTGATAATCATATCAGGGCTATTCTGGAAGAGGCCGGCAAACGCGTCTGGATAGGTACTAACCTGAGTGGGTTAAGTTGTTATGATTTTACCACACAAAAATTCACGCAATACAATTCATACAATAGCACAGTAAGGCTTAAGAACAGCGAAATAATTTCGCTGGCTTTTGATAATGAGCATAATTTATGGATAGGCAGCGACAATGGTATTGAAATATTAAACCCCCAACGGAGCGGTTTATGGCAGCCATTGGGCTACAGGAATTTCCCGGCACAAAATATAGATGCACTTACTAAAGACTGTTTTGGTAATATGTGGTTTGGCAGTGTAAACAATGGCTTGGGCTGTATTTACCATAATAAAAACGGTGTTTACGGTGTTAAGCACCATGGGTTGGGCTTCTTTATATGGTCTGATCCCAAACGGCCCGAATTGCTGGTGTCAACCATTCAGGGTTTAAAACGTTTAGTTATTGACAGCGCTGGTAACATCCTCAAAACAACCTGGTATCAGGTAAATCAAAAGGCCAACAGTTTAAGCTCAAACTATACTTTCCCTATACAAAGGCAAAACGACAGTACCTACTGGGTAGGCACTATCGGTGGTGGCCTCAACCGCCTGGTGCTCAAAAAAAATGGCACTTACAGCGTAAAGGTATATGGTAAAAAATTTGGTGTTTTTAACGATGTAGAAAGCCTGGAGATTGCCAATGACGGCAATATATGGATGGGTGGCAATGGGTTGGAATGTTTTAACCCGCGTACCGAAAAACTGGTCAGATATGATAAGAATGACGGTTTGCAGGGTAATAGTTTTAAAGTAGGCTCATCCTATAAAGGGTTGGATGGTCGCTTGTATTTTGGGGGTATTAGCGGGCTCAATTATTTTTACCCGGATAGCATTCAGAAAAATGAAATTGAACCGCGGCCAATAATTACCGACCTGGTTGTTAATAATAGGAAGGTTGAAATTGAAAAATCAGACTCGCTTGTAGCATCGTTACCCCAGGTAATTAATTATGACAAGCAAATTGAGTTGAATTATCTGCAAAATAACTTTGTGGTGTTTTTTTCGGCTATGCATTTTGCCAATTCGTTAAAGTGCAGGTATCGTTATAAACTTATCGGGTTTGATAAGGATTGGAAATATACCGATGGTAATAATCCCAGTGCGGCCTACAGTAATCTGGATTACGACAAGTATAAATTTTTAGTGGAGGGTACCAATAATGATGGTATCTGGAGCAAAAGCGCAGCATCCATATTCATTGATGTTACTCCGCCCTGGTGGAAATCAGTTTTTGCCAAGTTCATTTATTGCCTGCTATTCTTCTCTGGCTTAGTGGGTATTTATATCTATCAGGCCCGCATGTACAGGTTACGAAGGGAAATTGCAGTTAGGGATATGGAAGAAAAAAAGCGCGAGGAAATGCACCTGCAGCGCGAGGAGTTTTACCAGCAGCAACTACAGTTTTTCACCAATATATCGCATGATTTCCGTACCCCGCTGACGCTGATTTTGGGGCCTTTGGAAAGCCTGATGAAGGAAAATAAACTCTCTGGGGTAAGTCAGTCATATATGGTTATGCACCGTAATGTGAGGCGATTGGTTAACATGATCAATGAGTTGATGAACTTCAGAAAGGTAGCCGATAATGCGATCAAACTTCAGGTAAAGCCAGTAGTTATAAGCAGGTTCATGACTGATACTTACGATGAGTTTTATGACCTGGCTACCAGTAAGGATATCGAATTTTCGCTGGTTAAGGATGATAGTGAGTTCCGTAATTGGCTGGATTTGCAGATAGTGGAAAAAATACTATTCAATCTTTTAAACAACTCTTTTAAATATGCCCCCAGTGGGGGAACCGTTGAACTGGAAATGTTTTTTGACCTTGATCAATTTAAACCGGCCTATAATACAGAGTACATATTGCTGAATGATTATCGGGCCGATAAATATGTTTATTTCCGCGTGGCAGATTCTGGCATTGGTATATCAAAGGAATCCATAGGGCATATATTTGACAGATACTACCGCATCAGTAATGATCACCTGGGCTCGGGCGTTGGTTTGGCGTTGGTTAAAAGTCTTACCCAATTGCATAAGGGTGATATTTACGTTTATAGCGAACGCCATAAAGGTACTGAGATCATTATTGCATTGCCATGGGGCGAAAACAGCTATCTCCCTTGTGAGAAAAGCCAGGCCGACGATGAACCATTGGTAACCCAGCTCGAGAGAATAGATAATTCCGTACTGCTGCCTGCCCTTATTGCCGGGAACAATCATTACCAACATATTGATTCGTCGGTTGATAAACAACAAATTTTGCTGGTTGAGGATAATGATGAACTGCGATTGTTTTTGAAGGAAGCTTTACAGCAGCATTACCATGTATATGAAGCAACCAATGGCCGCGAGGCGCTTGAAATAGCTGTAAATAAGATTCCCGACCTTATTATCAGTGATGTGATGATGCCGGTGATGGATGGTATTGAGCTATGCAGGCTAATTAAGGATAAGTTTGAAACCAGCCATATTCCCTTCATGATCCTGTCGGCAAAGGATGCATTGGATGCCCGGATCAAGGGGCTGGAATCGGGAGCCGATCATTATTTTTCAAAACCAGTGAGTATTGACCTGTTGCTGTTAACACTGCATAATATATTTGAGCAACGGCAAAAGCTCAAGGCCAAATACACCAAGGATTATTATTCTGAAGCTACAGAGCTCGTACAATCAACCAAGGATAAGGAGTTTATAGATAAACTGCTGGGGCTTATTGAAGAGAATATCCAGGCGCCTGAGTTGGATGTGGATTATTTGTGCCAGCATTTGTATACCAGCCGCACCAAATTATATCAGAAAATTAAAAGTATATCAGACCAATCGGTCGGTGAGTTTATCCGTACGGTAAGGTTAAAAAAGGCGATCCATATCATGACGCATGAGGACATCTCCATAAATGAAGTTATTGAGCGTATTGGCTTGCAAAGCAGCTCCTATTTTTCGCGGGCATTTAAAAAGGAGTTTGGTAAATCGCCTTCGCAGTTTTTGCAAACGGTAAAAAGAGATAAGTCATATCATTATAAAACAGATGTTTAAATAGCCTTTTAACAGGTAATAATTTATGCAGACAACAATTACAAAACTAAGATGGGCAGTACTGGGCTTACTGATGATGGGCTCATACACGGCCAGGTGCCAGCAAACCCCCACAGATACAGCCGGCGGATATAAATTGGTATGGGCCGATGAATTTAACAACGAAGGGAAACCTGATGCCGGTAACTGGAAATTTGAGCAGGGTTTTGCACGTAATAATGAATTGCAGTGGTACCAGGAGCAAAATGCCGTTTGCCATAATGGTATGTTAACTATTGAGGCCCGGAAAGAAAAAGTGAGGCCTAACCCCGGTTATAAACCTCAAAGTACTAACTGGAGAACCAGCCGGAAAGAAATTAATTATACATCTTCAAGTATCAACACATCTGGCTTGCATAGCTGGCAGTACGGGCGTTTTATAATGCGTGCACGTATTGATACCGATAGTGGATTATGGCCCGCCTTTTGGACCCTTGGCGTAGCCGGCGAATGGCCCTCAAACGGCGAGATTGATATAATGGAATACTACCGGCATAAATTATTGGCCAACATAGCCTGCGGAACAGATACCCGCTATAAAGCAAAATGGTACAGCAACACCAAAGGCTTGGAAACATTTAACCCCAACTGGTCAAAGCAGTTTCATGTTTGGCAAATGGATTGGGACGAAAACGCCATCAGCCTTTATGTGGATGGGATGCTGATGAACCGTGTGGAGCTTAAAGACCTGGTTAACCAGGATGGCAGCAATATAAACCCATTTAAACAACCGCATTACGTATTGTTAAACCTGGCTGTAGGTGGCGATAATGGCGGCGATCCTGCTGTAACGGCTTTCCCTAAACATTATGAGATTGATTACGTAAGGGTATATCAAAAATAAGCGTGTGTATATTACCCTGGCTGCTTGTTCGTAATTTGTGGTTCAATAACTTCATCTGTTTTTAGCCGTTTTACCAGCCAGGGCAGGCTTAGGCCCTGGCCAATCAGGGTAAATAAAACAACTACTACCGAAATAAAAATGATAGCACTGCGCTCCGGAAACGGCTTGCCATTGGCCAACGTAACGGGCAAACCGATTGCAATAGCCAGCGATACAATGCCGCGCATGCCCGACCAACTGATGATCAGGCTATCCTTCAAATTAAGTAAGGCTTCCTGGGTTATTTTATGTTTTCCCTTTTTAAAAGCCCGCTCCAAATTAATTCTTTGTAAAAGCACGCGTGCCATGCGCAATAGTAAGGCAATAACGGTGATGATAAAGGCATACCCTATATAAGGCAATACCTGCTTACTGTCAATACTTTTAATTACATAAGGAAACTGCAGCCCTATCAGGATAAAGATTAAACCGTTCAGTAAAAAAATGATAATATCCCAAATGGCTTTTGATTGCTTTTTTAACGGATCGGGAAATACTTTTTTGCTGAAACGGGCAATGCTTAAACGAAGTATCACCACTGCAATTACTCCTGATACATGCAGGTCTTCGGCAACCAGGTAGGTTACAAAAGGCATCAGCAGCATAAAGCTTATAGTGGCCAGGTTATTCTGATGTACCCTTTTAATAATAAAAGCTAAAATTTCACCCATAAGCATGCCAATCAGTAGTCCGCCGGCCATGAGTATAAAAAATTGCAGGGATGCTTTCCAAAGCACAAAAGCAGTGCCTGTTACCGCAGCAACGGCAAAGCGGTAAGCCACCAATGCCGAAGCATCATTGACCAGGCTTTCGCCCTCCAATATGGTGTTGGTACTGTGCGAAAGACCAAGACCTTTGGTTATACTCATAGCCGCCACCGCATCCGTAGCCGAAAGTATGGCACCCAATACAAAGGATAGGGGCCATGTCATCCCCGGTATCATATAATGTGCCGCAATGGCAATACCCCCGGTGGTAATAAATACCAGCGAAATAGCCAGCGTACCTATCGTGTTAATATTGGTTTTGAAGGTTTGGTAAGAGATATTAAAAGCGGCGTCGTACAATAACGGCGGCAAAAAAATGAGGAAAACAATTTCGGGATTTAGCTCAATATTAGGCAGCGCAGGGATAAAGCCCACGGCAATACCGGCTATAATTAACAAAATTGGCGATGGCAGTTTTATCCTATCGGCTATTGCCGACAGACCTATCATAATAGCCAGTATAAATATAACAATGCTGTAGTTTTCCATACCGGGGCGTTATGCTTTTAAGGATTCATATAATCCGTCCCATAATGTCTTGAGCTTGCCTTTTCCCTTGATGACATTATCGCCCGTGATCAGGTTAATCTTAAACAAGGTATGTTCTTTGAAATCGCTCATAAACCAACCATTTGGTAGGTAAATTTAGATATTAAATTAATAGCCTGGGATGTTTAATAATTTTAGTATTAATAGCCATGATTCAAATACTGTTACCCTAATAAATCACAATTCTGTACCTGTTTTAGGTGGTTAAAAACCACTTACTTTGTTTTAATACAACTGGTAATAATATGGCAATTAATATAATAAGCGAAGAAGAGGTAACGCGACTCAGGCAGGAAACCAAAGGCACAAATCATACAATTCATTTTAACAATGCAGGGTCATCCTTACCGCCAGATGTGGTGGTGCAAACGGTGATTGATTACTTAAGTGAAGAAGCAGAGTTTGGCGGTTACGAAACCGAATTTAAATATAGAGAACAGCTGGAAAATGTGTACTCGCTTATTGGGCAGTTAATTAATGCACATCCTGATGAGATTGCACTGGTTGAAAATGCCAGTATCGGCTGGGGTTATGCCTTTAACGGGATCAGTTTTAAAAAGGGCGACGTGATCCTTACTTCAGAAATGGAGTACGTTACTAACCTGATGACTTTCCTGCATGTTCAGAAAACACACGAGGTCAGTTTTCAGGTGATCCCCAATGATGAGTATGGTAACTTTTGCCTGCAGGCACTTGAGGATGCAATAACTCCGCAAACCAAACTGATTGCCATTACACACATCCCCTCGGCAGCAGGCGGAATGATGCCCGTTGTTGAAATAGGAGAGATAGCCCGCAAACACCATATCCTGTACCTGGTAGATGCCTGCCAAACAGTAGGGCATGCACCTATAGATGTTAAGGCCATCAATTGTGATTTTTTGTCGGTTACCGGGCGCAAATATCTTCGTGCCCCACGCGGTACAGGCTTTTTATTTGTCAGGAAAGAAATTCAGGATCAGCTTGATGTGATGGTTATGGACGGGCACACAGGTCAACTTACCGGCCAAAATGATTACCACCTGCGGAATAATGCCCGGCGTTTTGAGTTGTATGAAAAAAGCAGGGCCTTAACCGTTGGCCTTGCACAAGCGGTAAGCTATGCCCTGGATATTGGTGTTGACAGAATATGGCAGCGCATACAGCACTTATCCGGATTGCTGAGAACCGAGTTAAGCAATATAGATACCATAACTGTTCATGACTTTGGCAGCCAGCAATGCGGTATTGTAACCTTTTCAGTAAGCGGCATGGATAGCTATCAGGTAAAAAATAAACTGGCAGAAAAAAATATCAACGTTTCGGTATCATTGGCCCAGTCAACCTTAATTTATATGAATAAAAATAACCTGACCACCATTGTCAGGGCATCGGTACATTATTATAATACGGAGGAGGAGATAATGAAACTTTGCAATACGTTGAGGACTATTTAACAGGCCTCAACGTATCAGCTATTATTGTTTTTGAAGAGTGTAAACCGTCATTTCCCGCCGGGTTTCAAAGCCTAACTTTTTATAAAGGTTCACCGCACTAAGGTTACCCGGAAACACATGCAGGAAAGGAGTTTGCGAGGCTGCGGTTATACACCTTATTTGGTTACTGATCAGCATGAAGGCATATCCTTTGCCCAGATAGTCAGGGTGGGTGCACACGGCACTGATTTCTGTATACCCATCGGGCTGCATCCTTTGCCCGGCCATGGCTACCAGATGATCGCCGTCAAAAATGCCTTCGTAGTAACCAAAATCTATAGACCGGGAAAGAAATGGCCCGGGATTGGTTAACCTGACCAATGCCATCATGCCCGGAATATCCTTTTCAGATAGCTGCACAAAGCTTTGATGTGGACTGGTTAGTTGGTCAGAGCCTTTATAAACCATCTGGAAGATGTTAACTTGCTGAATAATTGTCCAATAATCCGGAATGATGATTTCTCCCGGGGTAAATATCCTTATGTCGGTATTGTGGGGAACCAGTTGGTGCAGGTTTTTAAAATCATCGCCGCTGTTGTCCCGCAGCCCTGCGAATGATGAAACCTCCGGATGATAATATTTAGCCAGTTGGTTTCCGTTGGCTAAGTTTTTACTTCGTGTGGTTAATGAGCCCCAGATGGGGTTATCAAGTATATGTTTCATAACTATTATTTAGGGCTATTGATAGCCCTGATGTAGATTGGCAATAATAGTAATTAATGTTGTTGCCTGATAAGTTTAAAGCCTGTTATGAAATTGGCTAGACAATACTGTACCACTTTAACGGAGCAAACGTTGATAGTATCCAATTTGAAATTAGGGCATAACTAAAAATAAACCGAGATTTGAAAAGTAAAGTAAGCAACCCATAATTCAATGTCATATGAACTTACAAGAACAAGTAGAGGAATATATTACCAGCCAGCCTGAACCAAAACGTAGTGATATGCAAGCGTTGCACCAGCTCGTACTTCAAGTTTTACCAGGTTGTAAACTATGGTTTGACAATGGTAAAAACAGCGAAAATAAAACGGTGAGTAACCCTACTATAGGCTACGGGTTTTACACCATAAAATATGCTGATGGGAAGACCAGGGAGTTTTTTCAAATTGGTTTGAGCGCAAACAAAACCGGAATCTCTGTCTATATTCTCGGTATTAAAGATAAGACATACTTAGTCCAAACGTATGGAAAACCATTAGGTAAGGCGAGCGTGACCGGATATTGTATCAGGTTCAAAATGCTAAAAGATATAAACATTGATATACTTAAAGCGGCGATACGGTATGGGGTTGAGGCTACGAGTGAAAATTAAATTTCAAACTAAGACGCTACTCAAACATCAGAAATTTAAATAAAAAGAAACAGATGTATTTTTTGATTATTTGGCGGTAACAGATTATATTTACAATATGAAAGAACCGGCTTATATTAAGTTGGCTAATGAAATAGCCGGTATGATTGAAACGGGTATTTATAAGCCCGGCGACAAGCTGCCCTCATTGCGTAGTATTCATAAAGAAAAGGGTCTTAGTATAGGAACCCTGCTGCTTGCTTTTAATAATCTGATAGATAGAGGATTACTTAACTCCCGCGAAAAGTCAGGTTATTTTGTAAGCCATCGTACCGGGAAAAAATTGCCTGTTCCCTTGCACCTGCCGGTATCATTATCTGAGCGAACGGTGCATATTGATAACTTATTACGACAGCTCCGGATAGACGGCAAGGGGAAAAACTTTGTGACCTTTGCCAATGCACTGCCCGATAACCGGTTATTACCTTTCAACAGCATAAAGCGAGCCATTCAAAATACTTCAAGGGATATCAGTGGTATTTACCTGGCTTTTGAGGAGCGTAAAGGAAACCGGCTATTAAGAGAAGAGATAGCCAAAAGGTCTTTTTTATGGAAAGGCTCAACCCATCCTGATGAACTGGTGATTACCAATGGGGCCACAGAAGCTGTTAATTGTTGCCTGCGGGCGGTAACCAAGGCAGGCGACACAGTACTTGTACAGGACCCATGCTATTACGGCGTTATGCAAACACTGGAATGTCTTGATCTTAAAATGGTAACAATTCCCTCTCATCCCGAAACTGGTATTGAGATAGCCGACCTGGAAGAAGCCTGCAAAAAATTAAACATCAAAGCATGTATCCTGGTCAGCAACTTTAATAATCCTGACGGCGCTTGTTTGAGTACCGAAAAAAAGAAACAAATTGCAGCATTTGCCGAAAAAATGCAGATACCTGTTATTGAGGATGACTTATACGGAGAATTGTTTTTTAAAGGTAGCAGGCCCGATACCATTAAAGCTTATGATCGCAAAGGCTGGGTAATGTACTGCAATTGCTTTACCAAAACACTTGTTCCGGGTTTTAGGATTGGCTGGTGTGCGCCGGGAAGGTTTGTATATGAAGTGGAGCGAATCAAATCAATGCATAATGGCTCAACCTCAAACTTTGGTCAGCGGGTAGTGCAGGAACTATTGAGTTCAGGTACTTATGACCGGCATTTGCAAAAATTCAGGCTGGAACTACAAAAAAATTTGCTGCGTACTACAACACTGGTTGAGCAACACTTTCCGGAAGGAACAAAGATTAGTCGCCCGGATGGAGGTTTGGTTTTATGGATTGAGCTGCCGGCCGAAATTAATACAGTAAAATTACAGCAGCTGGCTTTTGACCAGGACG
Source organism: Mucilaginibacter saanensis (assembly GCF_014200575.1). GTDB lineage: Bacteria > Bacteroidota > Bacteroidia > Sphingobacteriales > Sphingobacteriaceae > Mucilaginibacter. The sequence continues at coordinate 231,044 of NZ_JACHBZ010000001.1, forward strand.
TTAATTATGCACCGGGCGAAATATTTTCGTCTAAAGGCGACTATCAGAATTATCTGCGGATTAGCTTTTGCAGCTTTTGGGAGCCTAAAGTAGAAAAAGGCCTTATCAAACTGGGGCAGCTATTTAGTAATGCCCACCATATTAATGTGCCTTTGGTGTTAACATAAAAACCAAATATCAATTATTGATGTATTTGACTATATAAATTACTCACTATGAAAATAAAACTCTTATTACTTTTTTTAGGCATTGCCGTAAGTACACAAGTACACGCGCAAAAAGGCTTTCCTTTTGATAACGAGATCAGGGCATTTAAACAGCAGGACAGCATTGGCTTTCCCGCCAAAAATGGGATTTTGTTTATAGGCAGCTCGTCTATCAGAAAATGGACTGATCTGGAACAGCGCTTTGCTGGTAAACCCATTATCAGACGCGGAGTAGGCGGCTGCGAATTGTGGCAGGTAGTTGATTATTATACGCCTTATATTTTATTCCTATATCATCCGCGTAAAATTTTCATCTATGCGGGCGAAAACGATATTGCGGCAGGCAAAAGTGGTGAGTTTGTTTTTGAGCAATTTCAAAAGTTATTTGGGATGATAAAAAAGGAATTACCTAAAGCAGAGATCTATTTCATGTCAATAAAACCAAGCCCGAGCCGTGTGAAATTTTCTGGAGAGGTTACTAAAGCTAATGAACTGATAAAAAACTATCTCGCTGGTAAACCTAAAAGTACCTTTATCGATTTAAACCCCAGTATATTCAAAGCCAACACAGCCATGCCGGATTCGTCGCTATTTGAGGCGGATTACCTGCATCTGAACAGTAAGGGGTATGACAGATGGCAACATGTACTTGAGCCCTACGTAAAGTAAAGGCAAATTATTCCTTTAATAATGGCCCTGGTCCGCAAATTTTGCAGGCCAGGGCCATTATTGTTATCAGGTGTTTTGAATAACTGTATTATTGACGGAAATTTTAAAGTAAAATAGCCGCTTAGTAGGATAACGTTACCGGATCTGCAGTCAATTTTGGCAGTAGTATCTAAATTTTAATTAAATGTTGTTAAGACGGTTAATGTTTGTACGAACTGGTCGGATTTTGCCTTTAAAATCTGTTACCACTATTCATGTTTTCTAAAATTTCTAAAATCAACAGCTTTTTTGCTTTTTCTGGTAGCAAATCTGATGGGTTTTCCGCTTTGTAACAAAAAAATGATATTATTTATTTTAAAAACTTTATAAAAATTTTAAAAAGTTAAAAAAAAATTTAAATTTGTCTTACCAAACTTTATAAACAATGTTATTAGAGAATATAAATCATTTGCCGGTCATTAAGGCATTATACTTTAATGGAACAGTTAGTTGCGCTGAGATCAGCAAAATTACGGGATCAAGCATCCCCAATGTTTCAAAAAACTTAACCGAGTTAATTGAAGCTGGGATTGTAGCCGAAAATGGTTTTGCATCTTCTAAAGGCGGTCGTAAGCCTTTGTTATATGCACTTATACCTGACAGGTTTTATATCGTGTCGGTTGCTATTGATCAGTTTTATACAAAGATTGGGATTGTTAATCTTGATAATGAGTTTATTACAGAAATTGAAGGCTTTGAGTTTAACCTGTACGCGCCGTCGACAACTTCTGATGGTTTAGTTAATAAGATCAATGGTTTTATTAATAATTCAAACATTGATAAAAATAGAATTTGCGCCATCGGCATATCGTTGCCTGGTTTTGTAGATGTTGAAAAGGGAATCAATAAAACCTTTTTTAAAGATGCAGGTGAGGGGCTTCGTGATTATATAGCTGAAAACACCGGCTTCAGCACCTTTATTGATAATGACTCGAGCGCCATAGCACTCGCCGAACTAAAGTTTGGCATTGGGCGCGAGAAAAAGGAGATGATGGTGCTTAATATCAGTTGGGGTATTGGTTTGGGCATGATTGTTAATGGCGAAATTTTTAGGGGGTTTAGTGGGTTTGCAGGAGAGTTTAGCCATATCCCGCTTTTTAAAAATGAAAAGATATGCAGTTGCGGCAAAAGAGGCTGTCTGGAAACAGAAGCTTCACTTATACTGATACAGCAGCAGGCAAAGGAAGCCATTGAAGAAAAACAGCCTACAAGGATCAGCCTGGATAAAAATGGCAACGTTGCCATTAAATCAATCATGACCGAGGCAAAAAATGGGGATGCTTTAGCAATAAAGCTCATTTCAAATGCCGGGTATCAAATAGGGAGGGCCTTAGCGGTATTGGTTCATATCATGAACCCACAAACCATAGTGTTGAGTGGCAAGGGCGGCGAGGCCGGCAAATTATGGCTGGCGCCCATACAGCAGGCACTAAATGAATTATGTATACCAGTGTTATTAGATGATATAGAGGTGGTGGTATCAACACTGGGTAACAACGCTCAGCTTATAGGCGGGGCGGCACTGGTAATAGAAAACATTGATCAAATAAGTTCTTTAAATGCAATTCAAGTTCACAATTAATAAATAATAAAATCACTAATTTATGCAAAAACTCTACAAAGTTTGTAAAAGTTCATTGGTGTTGCTGTTGATAATTTTATCACACAGCGCCTTTGCTCAGGTCTCGGTAACCGGGAAGGTTACTGATGAAACCGGTTCGCTTCCAGGTGTAAGCGTAGTAATTAAAGGAACTACCACAGGAACCCAAACGGATGCCGATGGTAAGTTCGCAGTTAAAGTAAAAAGCGGCGATGTACTCCGGTTTTCACTTATTGGTTATACCACAAAAGAAGTGTTGATTACCAACCAAACGGTATTAAACATCACGCTTGTTTTAGGCAGTAACCAATTAAAAGATGTGGTAGTAACTTCTTTTGGTATTAAAAAGCAGGAAAAATCCCTGGGTTATTCAACCAGTACCGTTAGTGCAAAAGAGATTACCGAAGCAGGTAACACTAACTTTGCCTCAGCATTATATGGAAAGGCAGCGGGTGTAATTGTCCGGACTCCGCCAGGTGGCGCCAGTAGCGGTGTTAGTGTCCAGATTCGTGGTATCAACTCTATCAATTACAACCAACCGCCATTATATGTTGTTGATGGTGTAATTATCAGGAACCAGCAGCAGTATGGTCAAAATGGCTTTAATAACAATGGCTATTACAGCGATCAGCGGATTGAAGGTAACGGTGTACTTGATATTAACCCTACCGACATTGAAAGTATAAACATCCTTAAAGGAGGTAGTGCTACTGCACTTTACGGATCTGATGCTGAAGGTGGCGTAATTGTTATAACCACCAAAAAAGGTGTTAAAGGTAAAGGCCCGTCAGTTGATTTCAACTATTACGGTACTATGGAGCAGGCAGCTTTTTTACCTAACTACCAAAATGTTTACGGACAGGGTTATGACCGCGCAACTAACATATCGCTTGGTTTTAATGAGGATGGCTCGGTTCCTGATGCGCAATCGCCTGCGGGCTGGAGGCCAAATTTCAGGGCTTATGCCGACTTCGGTCCAAAAATGGAAGGTCAGAAAGTACGCTGGTGGGATGGATCTGTACAATCGTACTCTCCGCAACCTGATAACTATAAAGATATATTCCGTACAGGCGTAAGTTCAAGTGCAAACCTTTCCATATCAAATCAAACAGAGAACGCAGATTACAGGTTCTCTTACACCAGGCTTGATTATAATGGTATTCAAAGAGAGTCAGGTGTTCACAAAAATACATTCAACTTAAACAGCACATTAAAACTAAGCGGTAAAGTAAGTGTAGATATAGTTGCTAACTATGTAAATACCTTAACTGAAAACCGCCCGTACCAAACCAACAGGCTGGCACAATCATTTGACGGCTTTTTCGGTCGTGAAGAAAAAATGGATCTGGTGAGGCAAAAATTCCTTACATCTGATGGTTTTGAATATGCACCTGCAGAAAATCCACAATATAATCCTTCAGAAGCATTTGTTTTCAGGGTTAGACCAAACTTATATGATTACTTTTTCAGCACTTTAAAAAATACCTATACTGAAAACGAAAATCGTTTATACTCCAGCGCAACTTTAAACTGGGATGTTTTAAAACACCTTAAATTCCGCGGAAGATTTGGAAATGACTATACCGGCCGCAGCACTGAGGCTGATAGCTATAATACTTATCCTGTAGCTTTTAATACCGGTGGTAACAGTACAGGTGGTTATAATGTAGCAACAGGTGTTTACTCTATATTATACGGAGATGCCTTGTTAACCTACAACACTAACATCACTAAAGATTTTAACTTTTCATTAACCGGTGGTTTTACTGCCCGTCGCGAATCTTATCGTGATGAAGCATCAGGTACAACCCAGGGTTTAGTAGCAGAAAATTTCTTTGCTTTAAGTAACTCAAACGGGATAGTTAGTACTTCATACATCAGACAATTTGAGACAAAACAAGGAACCTTCGGTTTGTTGGATCTTTCCTATAAAAACTACCTGTTTTTAGAAGGCGCATTACGTCAGGAATCAGCTTCAACCTTGCCACCTCAAAACAATACCTACTATTATCCGGCAGTTAACGGAAGTTTTGTTTTTACCGATGCATTTAAAGGCAGCATGCCATCATTCTTAAGCTACGGTAAATTAAGACTTTCTTATACAGAGAATGGTAACCCAGCTCCAAGATACCAGTCAAACGTAGCTTACTCTCAAACTTCTTTACAAACTATTAACGGTTCTGTACCCCAGCTTACCATACCGGGAGCTTACGGTAACAATACCTTACAGCCAGAAAGAAAACACGAATATGAAGGTGGTTTAGAGCTGCGTTTCCTGAATGACAGGTTGAGCGCGGATGCGAGTTATTATACCAACAAGATCAATAACCAGATTTTAGGTTTAACAGCTGCTCCAAGTAACGGTGCAGGCAGCCAGATTGTTAACGTAGGTACAATTGGCACCAAAGGGTTTGAATTGGCATTAAATGCTACACCTATTGTAACCAATGATTTTAAATGGAACGTACGTTTAAACTATTCAGTTTATACTACCAAAGTTTATTCCCTTGCTCCTAACCTAACAGAATTAGTTTTACCGGGTACATCTTTTGAAGGCGGTGCTATAAAAGTTGTAGCAAGACCAGGCGAAGCGCTGGGTAATATATATGCCTACGGACAACAAACCGATGGTAAAGGAAATAAGTTAGTTGACGCCAATGGCTACTACAATGCAGACAATTCTCACTTTATAAAAGTGGGTAACATATTGCCAAAAGCTGCCGGTGGTTTTTCAAACACTTTTACCTACAAAAACTTCTCGTTTACAACGCTGATTGATTACAGGTTTGGTGGTCAGTTAATTTCAACTCCTTTAAAATATGGTATAAGCTCTGGTATGTACACCAGTACCTTAAAATACAGGGATGCACAACATGGCGGTATTCCATATTATATCAATGGTTCAGGTGCTTACGTAGCAGTAGCATCAAATGCAACTGCAGGTCCGGGTGGCGAAAAAGTATATCATGATGGTTTAATACAGCCAGGAGTTGTTGCTACCAGCACTCCAGGTGTTTATACGCCTAATACTACTATTATTGACGCTGCCAGCTATTATGAAAATCAGTTTTCTGCCGGTGACCCGAACAGCCAGAATGAAGGAAGCGCGATATATAACAATAATTACATAAAACTGCGTGAAGTTGTATTAGGTTACAATTTACCTCAGAGCCTGGTACACAGCATAGGCATGTCAAAAATCAGGTTCTCTTTAATAGGCCGTAACTTGCTGTACATATACCGCACGCTGAAAAATCTTGATCCTGAAACAGCAATTGGAAATCAATGGTACAACCAGGGTATTGACAATGGTTCAATGCCGGCAACCAGAAGCTACGGTTTCTCTTTAAATGCTACTTTTTAATTATTTAAACTGATCAGAAGATGAAAAAAATATTTATATATACCTCAGTCTTACTATCGCTGGCTGTATCATTCAGCGCATGTAAAAAAACGATTGATAAGAATTATCTTAATCCTGAATTATCAACAAAACCCATTGTAAGCGGCTTTTTTACCGCCATGTTAAACAGCGACCGCGTAAGGCCTGCATATTGGAACCTGCGTACTTTCTTTTTCCCGCAGTTATCTGTTTATGCGCAAACCACTACGTTTGATAACGTGCAGGATGCGTACAAACACAGAGATGATTATATTGGCCAGTACTGGTCTGATTTTTATTACCCTTCAGGTAATGGCAGCGGACCGATGGCTCTTTATCGTGCCATGCAGGCAGCTTATGCGGGACTTTCTAAAACTGACCAGGCAGACCAACTTGTTTACCTGGAAGCAGCTAAAATAGTTTTGGCAGAGCGTGCAGCTAAAATGATTGATATATGGGGCGATATTCCTTTTTCACAAGCAGGTAGCCTTGAAACAACAAGTAGCATTAAAAACCCTGTATTTGATGATTCAAAAGCCCTTTATACTTCACTTATTAGTGACCTTAGTGAGGGAGCTACTTATTTTGGAGCAGCTAAATTAGCAGGTAATGTACAGTCAGCATTTAACAAAGCTGATATTTTAAATGGGGGTAGTACCACAAAATGGCAGGCGTATGCCAACTCGGTGCGTTTACGTTTATTAATGCGTATTTCAAATGTTGATGAGGCAACTGCAAAAGCAGCTGTTACTACCATGTTAAGCAGCCCTGCAACCTATCCGCTTATTGACGGAGCTAACAATGGCAGCTACGATCCATCAACTGCAGATGTGCTTTTACAGCCATTAACAACTACAACTAACAGTACTTTATCATCTGCCCTGGTTGAGATTGACAGCTACTGGGCGCCTGACTATAAACTGAACAAAGTGATGTTACCATCAAATGATCCAAGGATCAGGGTTATATTTGATAAATACGGTCAAAATGTTAATGGTAAGTTTATTCCAAATGCAAAGTTCCGCGCTATGCCAATAAGCTATGGTTCAGGACAACAGGACACTGCTTATAATAAATATTCTATTGTAGATTCGGCTACATTTATAAACAATGTTAAAATGCCGGGTATAGTAGTTACTGCATCTGAAGTAAACTTTTTGAAAGCTGAAGCCTACGAGCGTTGGGGACTTGGAAATGCATCAGATGCTTATAATACAGCCTTAAAACAGTCCATTACTTTTTATTATTATCTTAATAGCATAGGTAAAGGAACTGAAGTTGCTCCTACAAGTACTGAAATAAATACCTTTTTAAATAATAGTACTGCCAGCTATGCTCTTGCAACTGACCAAACTCATAGGTTGGCTTTAATATATGTTCAAAAATGGTTGCATTTCGGTTTCTTACAATCTGATGAGGCTTGGGCCGAATATCGTAGAACAAAATATCCTGCGCTAACATTCCCGGTAGAAACCTCAGTAGATTATCAAAATCCACCAACCAGGCTTGTATATCCAACTGTTGAAACCGGGTACAATACCAATTACGGTACTGTAAAAGCAAAAGACACCCGTACAACAAAAATTTTCTGGGACGTAAAATAATTACTCCAATAAATTAAACAACAAGAGCTGTCTTTGTAAAAAGGCGGCTCTTGTTGTTTAACAGCTTTGCTGATATTTTAACCGGTATCAAGGCTACTTACTAAGGTCAAATAAGATGTATTATTGTGCTATTAACAATAATACATGATGTGTTTAAAAAATGGATTAAGTAGAAATTATCTTGTTAAGTTGATTTTTTTATCACAAATAAGAGTATGATGCTTATTCCTATAAAAAAACAGGCTAATTTATATTAGTGTTATTTTTACAATTAATTTGTAAATTCGTTTGTAAATAAAAAAAAATGTTTTAGCTTGCCAATAATTAAAACCTAAGTATTTTCTGGTATAGCTTTTCCTGATTATTGCTAATAACCAATGTATGAGAGAGCAATATTGAGCTTTACATATAGGTACAATGGGGCTATTTGACTAATATATTGATTCTGGGTTAATGCAGTATTAATGTGTTTAAAAGATGAAGAAATTGTGTGGCCTTTCAGATAATGAATTAGTCGAGTTTCTCGGTCAGGATAATATTGCGGCATTTGAGGAGATTTACAACAGGTACTGGCTCAAATTATATGCTGCCGCGTACAAGCGTTTAAATGAAAGAGAAGTTGCCCGGGAAATAGTTCAGGATTTTTTTACCAACTTTTGGGTTAACAGGGCACAAATCAAAATCCAGTCGTCACTGGAAGGATATTTTTTTACCGCAATAAAATACCAGGTACTCAATTATAAAAGGGCAGAAGCTGTCAGAAGCTCCTACAGCAAACAATTGCAACTGGCAAACGAGGTTTATGATAACTCAATTGAAGAAAACTACCAGTATAAAGAACTGCGCGAAAGGGTTGATATGGAAGTTAACCAATTGCCGCCCAAATGCCGTTTTGTTTTTGAGCTAAGCCGTAACCAGTATAAAACCAATAAGGAAATAGCCCAGCTTTTAGGTATCTCTGAAAAAACTGTCGAAAACCATCTGACCAAGGCGCTTAGATATTTAAGAGTCAACCTCAATATCCTGTTCATCCTTTTCCTGTTCCGCTAAGTAGTAATTAGTCTTTCCCGGGCTTTATTATCACTCATTATTTTACTTTAGCTGCATGCTTTTTTCGCTTTAATGGTGTCGAAGATAGGGTTGTTGAGCAAGATTTCAATCATTCTTTTGTTAAGCTGATTTTCTTAATGTTTCCTTGTTCATCTTTTATAGTGAGGGTTGCCGTTTGCTTATCCATCATCCTATCCACCTTACCACTTAACCAGTCGCAAAGATCAATAGTTTGGCAGGGTTCATCATCAATAGCCATAATTTGATCACCAGACTTAACCTGGTCTTTAAGTTTTTCCCATACCACACCCACTATCAATTTATTATCTGCTACAATAGTTTTTAAAGGCCATAGCTTTTCGCTCAGGTCAACGGTATTGGCTGTTGGTTCAAAGTAAAAAAAGTGATGTATAAAATCAATGGTTACTATACCATAGTCTAATATTTTTGTGCCTATCCGGGTATTTCTGGACTTGCTGGTTTCTGTAACCACGTTAGTAAATGTAGCCCCGGCTATACTCAAAGACGAAATTTTCAGCCGGTACAAACTATCCGGTATTTGTAAACCCAGGAGGCTCATATGATTAATCCCATAACCGGTTGAGATCTTTTCAAATGCATCTTCGTTTTTAAACCGCCTGGCATCTGCTGCGGTCATCCTTAAAAAGTTAGGGCTGCCCGTATCAAAACCCACCATCTGGGTCTTTTTATTAGCCACCTGCATGTTAAAATAGGGGAAACTTTGCGGCTCGCCCGTAATAAGCGGTGTCTGCATTTTTTTGTTAATAGAAAGTTTTGTTTCATCATCCGTTAAAATAATAATGTGCTTGGCCGGTATGATCTGTACAATAGACTTACGAAGCAAATTACTACCTATGACGCCATCAATATGCCAGCATTTATATAAACTACTGGCTGATACCAAAGCCGGTATCCCGGTAAAAGAAAGATTATTAAGTTTAAGGGCTGTTATGGAAACGATATTCAATGAAGTTTTATTTCCAGTGGCATCAGTTATTTCCGCGCGATTAATAATTTCGGGCTTCAGCTCATTGAACAGTTCGGGAGTGATTTGTACGGGGGCACCAGTATCAAAAATGAATTTTCGTTTTATCCCGTTAATTTCCGGAGTTAAAAACATAACCCCATTTATAAATTCATAGGGAATTTCCTCGTAGTAGTTTTTACTTTCGGTTCCGCCTTTATTAAAAGTAACACGCTGAGCTGTGCAATGGTTGGCGGATAAGAAAAAAAAGATACAACCCAATGTATATTTCCATAGAATCTTAAAAAAGGAAACGGGCTTATCAATTTTCATCCTGTCGGTGTTTAGTTAAATCTGCCTTTTGATCGGTAAATCAAATAGATGTTACAAATACCACTAAAAGAGCATGTTTTGTAAATGTGCTGCAATAATCTTTAAAAACAGGCTTCCCGCGCCATTAAATTTAAAATTGCGCTAATGAAGGAAAGAAATCACATTTTTTTAAATTATTTCAATTTAGAGTAGGGGATGCGTCCTGCTTAAGTTACATCTTATTATAAACCATAATTAATTCTTGTCTTAAACAAGCACTTGATGAAAAAAGAATTATCTGCCAATCTGCTGGAGAAATATTTTGCCGGGAATTGTACTGAGCTGGAAAGGGCTGAGATAAACTCCTGGTACTCATCGTTTGAAAACTCACCGGATGACGTATCCGTTTTGCCGGAAAAAGAACAATTGCTGTTTAAGGCACTAATGTGGGAAAATATTTCCAGAAACATAAATACTGCAGAGGACGATGATGTTATTCCGCTTAATCCGCCTAAATCATCGGCGCTTAAATCGGTAATTTACTGGCTATCGGGAGTTGCGGCTATGTTGTTGATTGGTTATGTTGTAAAACAGAAGGCCTTACCCGCAAATACGCCTCTATACAATAACGAAAGCCAGGTGTATAACAACATCACCGGTACCATTCAGCAAATAACCCTTTCTGATGGCAGTAAAGTTTGGGTAAGTCCAAAATCAAGCTTAACGTATCAAAAAACGTTTGAAAAACATAGCCGGAAGGTATCATTAACCGGCGAGGCATTTTTTGAGGTTACTAAGGATCACGCACGTCCGTTTTCTATATATACAGGTAAGGTAATTACCAAGGTTTGGGGTACCAGTTTTCGGATCCGTGCTTATCAGGGCGACAATACCACTAAGGTTGATGTGGTTACCGGCAAAGTATCAGTACGGCTTGCCGATGCCGGTGAAACACACTTGAGCGCGGGTAAAACCGCCAGTACTGATGATAACGGCGTAATGTTGTTACCCGATCAGGAGGCTGTGTACGACAAAGGAGCAAACAATTTGCAGAAAAATACCGAGATAAAGGATGTTTCCATAGGGATGTGGAAAAGGGCCAGCCTGTCATTTAATAATATCCCGCTTAAAGATGTATTTAAGGTACTCAATAAGCGCTTTAATGTTAATATCAGTTCAAAGGACGATAACATTAACTCCGATAATTTAAAGGCCGACTTCACCAATGAAAATCTGGCTACTATAATGGAGATATTAAAAAGAACATTGAATGTAACCTACCGTGTTAATGGCAATGAGTTTGTACTGGAGATTATAAAGTAACCTATTATACTAACACCAATAAAGCAAACCTAAAATTAAGTTATATGGAGAAACGAACAAATACCTGATTTACCGCTAATTTCTTGAAAAAAGAATAGGAGTGCTGAAGACACTCCTATAACCTTTTAATTCCCGATGTGCAACGCTTTTTTCAAAGCGATACGGGAATCTATTGTCCCAATTTTTATCAAAAAGAAACACTTAAATGTATGAAGATTTATTTACAAAACCATTTTGACTGGTGTAAAATCATGAAAATAACTTTTAGTCAGATTATTATATTGCTCGTTTTTACAGGCATTTCCCTGGCAAACCCCAGTAAGGGGCAGGGCTTGCTTGACCGGCGGGTTGATTATAATATTCAAAATGCCAGCTTAACCAAAGTTATACAACAACTGGAGAAGGCTACAAATTTGAAATTTGTTTATCATCAAACCCTGGTTGAAAATGAGCAAGGCTTGTCAATAAACGTAAAGCAGGAAAAACTGGGCGTGGTGCTGGGTAAGCTACTGAACCCAAGGGGCATCACCTTTGATATTATTGGTGACCAAATAGTTTTGGGCAAAGCTAACAATGCCGTTAGCACCAATAACAATACTACCCCGGCCGAAGATGGGCAGGATAATGCGGACGATGCTGTAGCCAGGGCAGTTACTGGTAAGGTTACCGATGATAGTGATTTGCCACTACCTGGTGTAACCGTAACGCTTAAAGGAACAAGCCTGGGTACACTAACAGATATTAATGGCAAGTACAGCATCAATATTCCCGATGCTGAAAAAACAAAGGCTGTGCTGGTGTTTTCTTTTATTGGTTTTACATCGCAGGAGGTTCCCGCTGGTAGCCGCAACGTTATAAATGTTCAGTTGCAGGCAGCACCTAACTCCCTGAATGAGGTTGTTGTAATTGGATACGGGCAACAGCGTAAAGCTGATGTTACCAGTGCAGTAACTACAGTAAAATCAGCTGATTTTGTTACCGGGCCGGTAACTGATGCCGCTGCCTTGCTTAAGGGTAAGGTGGCAGGTTTATCCATATCTAACCCTTCTGGCGATCCAAATGCACAATCACAGATCATATTAAGGGGTGTAAATACTATTGGTGGTGCCAATACTGCGCCTTTGGTAATTGTTGATGGTGTACCGGGCGATCTGTTGACCGTTGCCCCCGAGGATATTGACGAGATGTCTGTTTTGAAAGATGCTTCGGCGACTGCTATATATGGGGTAAATGGTTCAAACGGGGTTATTATTATTACCACCAAACGCGCCAGCGGAAATGTAATTAACCAGGTTGACTACAATGGTAATGTAAGCGCCAGCGAAATTACACGCGCACCTCAATTGCTTACCGCTCAGGATTATAAAAACCAAATTGCAGCCGGTACCAGGCAGCCAAGTTATGACCTGGGCAGCTCTACCGATTGGTTGAAGGCTATCAGCAGAACGCTCCCGATATCAAACGTCCAAAACCTAACATTCAGAGGTGGTAATAGCCAAACCAATTACCTGGCTTCACTTAACTACAGGCAGCTGAATGGTATTTTCCAGCAGTCAAACCACCGGCAAATTACCGGCCGGGTTGATATTAACCATATCATGCTGAACGGAAAATTAAAATTCAACCTCGGAATATTACAAACCAACTTTGACGATCTGCCATTTAACGCGTATGATTATGAGCAGGTATTTAAAATGAACCCTACCGCTCCGGTTAAAGAAGCTGATGGCAGCTATTACCAGGAGCCTAATAACTTTGAATACCAGAATCCGGTATCAGACATTTATAATACAAGCCAGCCGCAAACATCATTCAGAAATAAATACAACGCTACCGTTACCGTTTTACCGGTTGATGGGTTACGCCTGGTTGCCACCGGTTCATATACTAAAAGCGGCTACCTGAATAAATACTTTGCAAACTTTGATAACATATCAACTATTCGTGATAAGCAGGATGGGGTGGCTAATATTAACCAGGGCCAATCGGTTGATAGGTATTTGAACTTATCGGCAGAGTATTCCAAATCATTGGGTGATCATCGCCTTTCTATTTTAGCAGGGTATGAGTATCAGGACGATAATACCTTCACTACCGGTATCACGAACCATGATTTCCCGACAGATATATTTGGTTATAATAATATAGGGCTGGGTGCCGCGCAAAAAAACGGACAGGATATTATCGGCAGTAGTCTTACGCAAACCAACCTGATCAGTTATTTTGCCAGGGCAACCTATAACTATAAAGACAAATACCTGTTACTGGCAAGTTTACGTATTGATGGTGCAAGCCAATTATATGGCTCAAGCGAGCCTTACGGTAAATTCCCATCGGTACAATTAGGTTGGAGAATTACCAAAGAATCGTTTATGCAGGATCAACATGTTTTTGACGATCTGAAATTAAGAGGAGGTTATGGTGTTACCGGGAACCAGCCCGCCGCAGGATTCCTGGCGGTTGGTTTACTCGGCTATGGAAATTATATTTTATATAATGGCCAGTGGATACAAACACTGGGCCCAAGCCAAAATGCTAATCCAAGCTTAAGATGGGAGCAAAAGCGTGAAACAAATCTTGGTTTAGATTATAGCATGTTTAAAGGCTTAATAACAGGTACCGTTGATGTGTATGATAACAAAACTACGGGACTGTTATATAACTATAACGTACCAAGTCCTCCAAACCTTTATCCAACTACTGAGGCTAACGTAGGTACTATGGAAAATAAAGGTATTGAGGTTGCTGTTAACGTTAATCCCATCAGGAAGAAAAATTTTCAATGGACAAGCGGTGTTACTTTTTCAACCAATTCTAACAAACTCATCAGTCTGTCCAATCAATTATACCAGGCTTCAGTTCCATATTTTACAACCGGAAATACCGGCGATCCTATAACAACCTTTACCAATATTGTACAGGTAGGGCAACCAATAGGCCAGTTCTATGGCTTTAAAGTAGTAGGCGTATCAACAGACGGAAAATGGATATATCAGGAGCCTAACGGTAAAAATGTTCCTTACAGCCAGTTTAATCATGCTTTTTCTGACAAACAGGTACTCGGAAACGGTTTGCCTAAGTATTACGCTTCATGGAACAATACTATACGCTATAAAAACTGGGACTTTAGCGTAACCATGCGTGGTGCATTTGACTTTCAGGTGTTAAACTCATTACGTATGAACGATGAAAATACCTCGGTGCAAAACTATAATCGTTTAGCTTCATCAAAGAACAAAATATTTGGTACCGCGGTATTAAACTCAAATATGCCTGAGGAATTTAACAGCTATTACATTGAAAATGGTGATTTCTGGAAGATAGATAATATTAATCTTGGCTATACTTTCAACAATATCAAATCAAAATATATACGTACCCCAAGAATTTATATAGCTACCAACAACACTTTTATTATTACAGGTTATAAAGGTATAGATCCCGAAGTTTCCGTTGCAGGAGGCAGTGCACTTTCGCCAGGAGTAGACTCACGTGATACTTATCCATCTGTAAGAACCTTTATTTTAGGTTTTTCGGCCAGTTTTTAATGAATTAGTGAACCAAGAAAATTAAATCGAAATGAAAAAGATATATTATATACTTAGCGGGTTAATTATCCTTACGGTACTTAATTCCTGCACTAAGTTGGATGATAAGAATAACGCTACCATTGTAGCCAGTCAGTTCAAGCCTGGTGCTGCTGACGTTGCAGCCCTGATAGGGGTGCCTTACACCAACTGGAGAACCCTGGAGTTGGGCCGGAGTGCGAATGCTATCTGGAGAACCAATGAAATTTCATCAGACGAAACGGTTATTCCGCGCAGGCCAAATGGCTGGGTGGATGGCGGCGTTTATCAGCGTATGCATTACCATACCTGGACAGCTGACGAAGATAACAGCTATCAGATATGGACCAACGCTTACGCCGGTATAACCAATTGCAACAGATTGCTTTACCAGATAGATGGCGGCCTTATTCCGATTGATGCCACTACCAAACCACAGGTTGAGGCTGAATTAAAGGTTTTAAGAGCTTCTTTTTATTATGTTTTGTGTGATTTTTTTGGAAACGTACCAATAGTTACCAAATTTGATCTTCCGGCCAAATTTGAGCCTACACAAAGTACCCGTAAAGAGCTTTATGACTTTATCATTTCTGAGCTTACTACCAGCGTACCTTTATTAAGTACAACAACTGATGCTACCACTTATGGCAGGTTTAACAGGTGGGCGGGGGAGGCTTTATTGGCAAAAATGTATCTTAATGCCGGTGTTTATACAGGTACGCCTGATTGGGCAAATTGTGTAACAGCTTGCAATGCGGTTATTGCCTCGGGCGCATACACCCTGGAAGCTGTACAGGCCAACGTTTTTGCAACCGAAAACGAAAATTCAAAGGAAATTATTTTTGCTATTCCGTTTGATAACGTTTACACGGCTGATGGTTCAACCGCCTGGACACTGCACATGGAAACGCTTGAGCCCGAAAACCAGGCAACCTATAACTTTCAAAACTCGCCATGGGGAGGTATCTGTGCTATACCGCAGTTTATTAACACGTTTGATGCTGCCGATAACCGTTTAACCGCAAACTGGATACAAGGGCAGCAATATACCGCCTCAGGTACGATATTAATTGGCTCGTTGGGTGCTTTTACCGGCAAGCCATTAAGCTACATCAATTCATTGCCTGGTGTTGACTCTTCAGAAGAAGTACACGGATTCAGGCTCGGAAAATACCAAATTGCACAAGGTGAGTTAGTGGGCATGAGCAATGACTTCCCTTTATTCAGGTATGCCGATATTTTAATGATGAAAGCCGAAGCATCGCTAAGATCAGGAGATGCGGCAACGGCTGCCACATTAGTTAGCCAGGTAAGGTTAAGGAGCTTTTTAAATAACCCGGCCAAAGCTACCGTAACAGCCGCACAATTAGCTGCGCCAACTGTTTATGATTACGGATTACGGAATCACCTCACAACTACCCATAATACGGTAAGTGATATACAATACGGCAGGATGCTGGATGAGTTAGGCTGGGAGTTTGCACAGGAAGGCCGCCGCCGGCAGGATCTGATCCGTTTTGGGGTGTTTACCACTAAGTCGTGGTTGTCACACTCGCCTAACGGGGCATACCGTACTTTGTTACCTATACCTACAAGTGCCCTGCATACCAACTCAAACCTCAAACAAAATACCGGTTATAATTAATTCAACATCATCATTACAAAATGTATTACACAAGGCAATATGTATATTGCCTTGTGTAATATTAAAACACTTATAAACCACCAGAATAAACATTTCTGATCATCACAAATAAGTAAATACTAAATAAGTAAGATGAATAAAAAGTTAAACCTATTCGTAATCATGGTACTGATTTCTGCATCAGCCTGGTCACAAAAGTACACCAGCATCAATCACGGAATTGATGTCAATGTTAATAAAACCAATATTTCAATTCAATTCTACTCGGCCGATCTGGTGCGAATATTAAAATCACCCGAAGGGAGGCCGTTTACAAAAAACAGTCTTTCGGTTATCAAAACTCCTGACAATAATACAGCGCTAAAAATAACCCAAGGCCCAAATACATTAACTATAGCCAGCGCAACTACTACTGTTAAAGTTGATCTTACCTCCGGGCAAATTCAGTTTGATGATCAGCATGGCCAGGTTTTATTAAAAGAGAAGCAAGGCGGAGTAACGTTTACGCCAACTCAGGATTCAACCACCAATACATTTACGGTTAGCCAGACATTTGAGCTGAAAGATGGTGAAGCTGTATACGGGCTTGGCCAGCACCAGGCAGGGGTAATGAATCAGCGCCATCAAAAAATAACATTGAAACAGGATAACATGCAAATAGGGGTACCTGTGTTTTATTCGGTTAAAGGGTATGCAGTTTTTTGGGATAATTACAGCACTACTATTTTTAATGACGACCAAACCGGAACCTCTTTTTCGTCGCAAATTGGCGACTGTGCCGACTATTATTTTATAAACGGGGGCAGTGCCGATAAAACCATTGCTAACCTGCGCAGTTTAACCGGACAGGCGCCAATGCTGCCCAAATGGGTATTTGGCTTTTTCCAAAGCCGCGAGCGTTATAAAACCCAGAATGAGTCTGTTGGTGTATTGAAAAAATACCGGGCCTTAAAGGTACCTATAGATGGCATGGTACAGGATTGGCAATACTGGGGTGCCGATGATCATAACTGGAACTCTACCGAGTTTGGCAACCCTTTGTTTCCTGACCCTAAAGCCATGGTGGATAGCATTCATCAGCTAAACGGGCACATGATCATTTCTGTATGGCCATCATTTGGCGAAAGCACCAAAATATATGCAGATATGCAAAAGCATGGATTTTTGTATAACAACTTTTTAACCTATCCGCCAAAAACAATTGTAAGGGCTTATGATGCCTTTAATCCGGAAGCACGCAAACTCTACTGGAGCTACATCAACAAAAACCTGATGCCGCTAAACCTGGATGGCTGGTGGCTTGATTCTACAGAACCTGACCACTCCAGACCTAAGGAGAGCGACGATAATACGCCCACCTTTTTAGGAACTTTCAGAAAGGTGCGTAACGCATACCCATTAATGACAACCGGCGGCGTGTATCAGCATCAGCGCGAAACAACATCGGCCAAACGGGTGGTTATTCTGGCCCGCTCTGCTTTTGCAGGGCAACAGCGTAATGGAGCTATCAACTGGTCCGGAGATGTACAGTCACGATGGGATGTATTTCGTAAACAAATATCAGGCGGCTTAAACTTGTCATTAAGCGGAATCCCCTATTGGAATAGTGATATCGGAGGCTTTTTTTCGGGCGGCAAATATCCAAAAGGGGTAAAGGATCTTGCATTTCACGAACTTTATGTGCGCTGGTTTGAATTTGCGGCATTTTGCCCCATGTTCCGCTCACACGGAACAGATGCGCCACGTGAGATTTTTCAATTTGGTGCCAAAGGGAACTGGGCTTATGATGCGCAGGAAAAATTTATTAATCTGCGTTACCGGCTGTTGCCATATAATTATTCAAACGCATGGAGCATAACTTCAAAAGCCTCTACCATGATGCGGGCATTGGTAATGGACTTTGCAAATGACCCAAAAGTTTATGATATTGATAATGAATATCTTTTTGGTAAAGCTTTTCTTGTTTGCCCGGTAACCGATTCGCTTTATACAAGCAGGGCCAGCGGCAATGCAGTAGCCGATTTTAGTACTATAAAAAAACAACAAATATATCTTCCGGCTGGTACGGACTGGTTTGATTTCTGGACAGGCGACAAAATGAAAGGCGGCGTTAACGTTGATAGGGAAGTACCGATTGATATTATTCCGCTTTATGTAAAAGCAGGTTCAATTGTACCTATGGGCCCATTTATTCAATACGCAACAGAAAAAACCGATCCGATGGAGATCAGGGTTTATCCCGGCGCCGATGGCTCATTTGATTTGTATGAGGACGAAAATGACAACTATAACTACGAAAAGGGAAAATATTCACTTATACATTTTAGCTGGAACGATAAGGCAAAAACGTTATCAATAGATAACAGAAAAGGCAGTTACGCAGGTATGCCGGCAAGCCACCACTTTAATATTGTATTAGTAAGCAACAATAATGGTAATGGCCTGCAGAGTGGTAAACCTGTAAAAGAATTACACTATACCGGACTAAAAACAACAGTTAAATTATAATAACCTAAACCTTATTTAAACTCATAAGCAAAATTGAAACAATAGTTTAAAAACATGAAAAAATTGATTTTTGCATTTTTGATGTATGGCGGGGTAGTAGCTGCACAAACCAATGATTATCCTATTAAACCGGTATCATTTACCGCTGTGAAGCTTGATGACCAATTTTGGTCGCCCAGAATTGAAATTAACCGTACGGTTACCATTCCTGCATCTTTTGCGCGCTGCGAAAACACGGGGCGTGTAAAAAACTTTGAGATGG
Organism: Mucilaginibacter saanensis; assembly: GCF_014200575.1. Lineage (GTDB taxonomy): Bacteria > Bacteroidota > Bacteroidia > Sphingobacteriales > Sphingobacteriaceae > Mucilaginibacter. The sequence goes on from NZ_JACHBZ010000001.1 coordinate 250,195, forward strand.
CCGCAGCCCGGAGTGGTAAGTTTTGTACCAAGTTCCCCTTTGATGATACCGATATTTATAAAACCATTGAGGGTGCATCTTATTCCATGGCTGTGCATCCTGATGCTAAATTGGATGCTTATGTTGACTCATTAATTACCATTGTTGGCAAAGCGCAGGAGGCCGACGGGTATTTATATACCGCCCGTACCATTGATCCGCTGCACCCGCACCCGTGGTCGGGCCCGGAGCGTTGGGTAAATGAAAATAACATGAGCCATGAGCTGTATAATTCCGGTCACATGTTTGAGGCCGCAAGTGCACATTACCTGGCTACCGGTAAACGCAACTTTCTGAATATCGCACTTAAAAATGCTGACCTGCTGGTAAAAACTTTCGGGCCGGGAAAAAGGCATGTTGCTCCGGGACACGAAATTGTGGAGATGGGCCTGGTACGTTTATACCGCATCAGCGGCAAAAAGGAATATCTTGATCTGGCTAAGTTTTTTATTGACGAAAGAGGTCATCGCGCCTATGACAAAAACAGCCCCGACGAGTTTAAGAACGGTATGTACTGGCAGGATAATGAACCGGTAGTTGATCAGGACGATGCAGAAGGCCATGCGGTAAGGGCCATGTATTTATACTCAGGTATTGCCGATGTTGCCGCCCTTACCGGGGATAAAGAGTATATAGCTGCCATTGATAAAATATGGGGTAACATGGTAAGCAAAAAAATATATGTACAGGGTGGTATAGGCGCTGTACCCGGCGGTGAGCGTTTTGGGGCAGATTATGAATTGCCCAATACTACTGCATACAATGAAACCTGTGCCGCCATTGGCGATGTTTTCTGGAACCAGCGCATGTTTTTATTGCACGGCGACTCCAAGTACATCGACCTGCTTGAAAAGGTGCTCTATAACGGATTAATATCCGGTGTTGGGTTAGATGGTAAGTCGTTCTTTTATACCAACGCCATGCAGGTAACCAACGGCTTTACGCATCCGGCACTGGAAGCCGGCAGATCGGGCTGGTTTGAGTGCTCTTGCTGCCCTACCAATCTGGTGCGCTTTTTACCTTCGTTACCGGGTTACATGTATGCCCAAAAAGATAATAATGTTTTTGTTAACCTGTTTATAGCGGGCACTGCCGCTTTGCAGGTGAACAACACTAAAGTAAACCTTGTGCAGCGCAATAATTACCCCTGGAATGGCTCACTGTCATTTGATGTAGCTCCCGAGACTGCAACTGCGTTTGCCTTACGCATCCGCATACCGGGCTGGGTACGTGCGGAGGCTATACCGTCAAATCTGTATGCTTTTGAAAACAAGTCAAAAGCCAGGGTAACTATTAAGCTTAACGGCAAAGCCCTTACTTATAAAGTAGAGAATGGCTATGCCATAATTAACCGCGAATGGAAAAAAGGCGATAATGTACAAATGGAACTGCCTATGGAGGTTGAAAAAGTTATTGCCAACAAAGCACTTACTGATGACGCCGGTAAAACAGCGCTGCAACGCGGCCCTATTATATACTGCGCGGAATGGAAAGATAATAATGGTACGGTGAGTAACCTGGCTATCCCCGCAAATGCAACTTTTAAGCCGGTAACTGAAGCCGGCCTGCTCAACGGTGTTACCGTTTTAAGGGGCCAGGTTTTGAGTAATAATAAAGCCGATGCCACCAGCAAAAAGGTTGAGCTTACTGCCATCCCTTATTACTCCTGGGCCAACAGGGGTACCGGCGAAATGACGGTGTGGTTTCCGCAGGTTAATGCTGCCAAATAAAGCCTTTTAAATTTAGCATGAAAGGCGAACAATTGCACGGCAAAAAACTAAAGTGGTTCAGGGTGCTGGCCTTCAGTATCCCTGTACTGCTATTAATACTTACGGAGCTGGTATTGCGCCTGTTTCATTACGGACATGATACCAGCTTGTTTATACGTTATCCCGATGATCCAAACTACTGGGTGATCAATAAATACGCTTCCGAACGTTATTTTGCCGATTCAGTAAATGCCACAAAAGGTAGTGTTGAACCTTTTAAAGTTGAAAAAGCAGCCAATACCTTCCGGATATTTGTACTGGGGGAATCAACTACGGCGGGGTATCCATATTTCCACAATGGCTCCTTTCATCGCTGGCTGCAATATCGGCTGATGCACCTTTACCCTGATCTGAATTTTGAAATAGTGAATGTTTCTTTAACAGCCGTTAACTCCTATACGGTACTTGATTTTGGTGAACAGGTGGTTAATTATCAGCCCGATGCGGTGCTGATATATACCGGCCATAATGAATATTACGGCGCTTTGGGTGTTGGCTCAACCAGCCATATTGCCAATAACCGGTTTTTAATTAAAACTGTATTACAATTGCGAAAATTTCGTTTGGTGCAGCTGATTGATAACGTCATCTACAGTTTAAGTAATATTAAAGGCAAGCCGGTGAACGATCGTGATAACCTGATGAAAAGAATGGCCGCCAAACAGGAGATTGCCCTTAACTCTCCCGAGTATCAAACCGGGATACAGCAATTTAAAGCCAACATAACCGAGCTTTGTGAGCTGCTGCATCAGGAAAAAATCCCGGCATTCTTAAGTACGCTTGTCAGCAATGAAAAAGATCTGAAACCTTTTATCAGCGAACCAGGTAAAGCAAAGGCATCTGCCGATCAGGAATATCAGTTGGCCAATACAGCCTATGCAGCAGGAGAATACGCCGCTGCCAAACAGCACTACATACAAGCTAAGGAATTTGACCAGTTACGTTTCAGGGCACCCGATGCTATGAATAAAATTATTACCGGCTTAACCGAAAAATATAATAATGTGCATTTGGTTGATGCCCGAAAGGTTTTCGAAGAACATTCCCCGCAGCAGATTTTAGGTAACGAAACTTTGCTGGAGCACGTTCATCCAAACCTGTACGGTTATGCGCTGCTTTCCGACGCCTTTTACAACTCAATCCAGGCCGCCCATTTGATTAAGGCCCGGCCAGATACTGCCATGTCACTTGCCGAGCTCGTAAAACAAATGCCTGTTACCCGCGTCGATTCTTTATACGGGGCATATACCGTTATGATGCTTAAAACTGGCTGGCCGTTTAATGTCCCCATTCCGGCTGGTTTTAAACGCGGAAACTCCATGGATGAGCAGCTTGCAGGCGCCCTGTCGGTAAATAGTATCAGCTGGCTTGATGCTATGAACCGGCTTTTTCAATACAGCATGAAAGCCAATGATAAAAAAACGGCACTGAAGGCCGTAGAGGCGGTCATGCTCGAAAATCCGCGGAATACTACTTACCCGGTTTTTGCAGCAAGACTGAGTTTTGATTTGGGCAATTTGCCCAATGCGGTATTTTATTTTAAAAAGTTATACCAGCAGGAACCTACATTTGCCAACTTACAAAATATGTATTTGGTATATTTAAAGGCTGATCAGCCAGGTAAGGCTGTTCCTTATATTGATCAGGCTATCAGCTTGCAGAATAATAACCCGGTGCTGCTTCGTTTAAAAGCAACCGTACAGGATATTATTGAGCTTAAAAGAAAACTTGCTACAATAAAAGGCGATCTTGCATTAAGCCAGCAGATAGCTATCCGCTACCATGCGGCGGGTGCAGATGAGGCCGCAATAAAATATGAACATTGATACCAACGCTTATGGCAGACATACAGGTAAATAAAAAGTTTGGTTTAGTTACCGGAGGTGCATGTTTGTTCATAGTTGCTTACCAGCAGCTGGTTCATCACCGGTTTTGGATTTTATTATTTGTTCCGGGAGTGTTATTATTGCTTGTTGCTGTATTAGCGCCTAAACTTTTAAACCGCCTAAGGCTGGCGTGGGAAAAAACTGGACATATCCTGGGAACTATAAATACAACGGTTATCCTTTTTTTAGTTTTCTTTTTAATTATTACCCCCCTGGGTTTTGTGATGCGGTTAATGAATAAAACACTTTTAATTACCGGCTTTAAGCCAGGTTTAACCACCTACTGGCAGCCTGTAAATAAGAACAGCAGGGAATCAATGAAACAGCAATTTTAAAAATGATGGAAGTAATAGGCGAGTTTTTTATGTTTCTAAAATCAAGAAAACGATTCTGGTTATGGCCGCTATTCATTTTCCTGTTGTTGTTAAGTCTTCTTTTGGTTTTTGCGCAGGGTTCTGCGCTGGCACCCTTTATTTATTCTATATTTTAGGGTATGTATATCCTGGGTATTTCAGCCTATTTTCATGACAGTGCTGCCTGCTTGCTCCGGGACGATGTAATTGTTGCAGCCGTGCAGGAAGAAAGATTCAGCAGAAAGAAAAATGACGAGAGTTTTCCTGCTGAATCCATTCGTTATTGCCTGGAAACCGCCAACATCAGTTTAGCCGAGGTAGACCATATTGTTTTTTACGAAAAACCTTTTCTGAAATTTGAACGGTTGCTGGAAACTTATCTTGCCTTTGCACCCAAAGGATTTACGTCGTTTATCAAAGCTGTCCCTTTATGGTTAAAAGATAAGTTGTTTTTAAAAGGCAATATTATTAAGGCGTTAAAGGAGATTGATCCGGTCTGGCAGCCAAATAAGCATTCTGTTTTATTTACCACGCACCACCAGTCGCACGCAGCATCAGCATTTTATCCCTCGCCATTTAACAAGGCTATTATACTTACTGCAGATGGTGTGGGCGAGTGGGCAACAACTTCCATAGCACGTGGCAGCCACAACAGTATTGAGTTTATCAGGGATATTCCATTCCCGCATTCCATAGGGTTGCTTTATTCGGCATTTACCTACTACCTGGGTTTTAAAGTTAATGTTGATGAGTATAAGGTGATGGGGCTGGCCCCTTATGGTAAGCCGCTTTATGTAGATATTATATTTAAGCATCTGGTTGATCTGAAACCGGACGGTTCGTTTCTGCTTGATATGGCTTACTTTAATTATTGCACCGGTTTAACCATGACCGCTGTAAAGTTTAATGAGCTATTTGGCGCACCTCCCCGTAAAGCATCAGGGCCAATAACCCAGTTTTATATGGATATGGCCAGTTCTATACAAACGGCTACCGAGCAAATTATGCTCAGGATCACCACCGCTATACATCAGGAATTTGGGGTAGACAATTTATGTATGGCAGGTGGAGTAGCCCTAAACTGTGTAGCTAACGGATTGATTTTAAAAGAATCAGGATTTAAAAATATTTGGATACAGCCTGCTGCGGGCGATGCGGGGGGAGCGTTAGGAGCGGCTTATGCCGTTTACTATGAACATCTGGATAAAAGCCGGATTACCGATGCATCGGAAGATAAAATGCAGAACGCCTTGCTGGGCCCGTGTTATAGCCGCGACGGAATAGCCGAAGATATAAAAAGCGCCGGATTACAATTTATTGAGCTCAGCGGGCAGGATTATTACCGGGTTATTGCCGGGTTTATAGTCGATGGGAAAGTGGTTGGTTACTTTAAGGGCCGTATGGAGTACGGGCCAAGGGCGCTTGGTGCCCGCAGTATACTTGCCGACCCTCGCAGGTTCGATATGCAGTCGGTACTGAATCAAAAAATAAAATACCGGGAGTCGTTTAGGCCATTTGCACCGGCCGTATTGGAGGAGTATGCGGCAACATACTTTAATATCAGTTGTGCAAGCCCTTATATGCTGCTTGTTGCCGATGTTGCCGCGGATTTAAGAATCCCCTTGTCTGAACAGGAGGAGGCATTGCAAGGTGTTGAAAAGCTGAAAGTAAAACGATCAGTGATACCGGCTGTAACCCATGTAAATTATACCGCCAGGCTGCAAACGGTTAATAAAGAATCGCACCCCGATTTTTATAATTTAATTAAGGCTTTTCACGAGCTTACGGATTGCCCCCTGCTTATCAATACCTCTTTTAACCGTATGGATGAGCCTATAGTTAATACGCCATTGCAAGCCATTGCCTGTTTTAGAGAAACTGATATGGATGTTTTGGTGATAGAAAACTTTATTATCCAAAAGACCAACACTGCCAAAAATTGAAATAAGGCTCCTGTGATTTTTTTCATGGCTGCATCTTATCACTTCATTTTTCATTAAGTTTGATCATCATTTTAATGTGTTTATCATGCAGCCCGAGGAAATATTAAAAGAACACATTGCCAAAACAGTATCCTTAACTGATGAGCAGTTTGCATACTTTTTTTCACATTTTAAATACCGGTCGTTTAAAAAAGGTCAAGCCATTATTACCGAGGGCGATCATGTGGATTGTGAATACTTTGTACTCTCGGGTTACTTAAAATCATTTTTTATCAATGATGATGTGAAGATGTTCATTCTTCAGTTTGCCATGCCAACCTGGTGGGCTTCGGATTTTAATGCATTGTACAGTAATACAAAGGCAACCATTAATATTGATTGTATAACCGATGCAGAGGTGCTTTGCATCTCTAACGCCGACCGTGAAAAGATGTGTAAGGAACTGCACCCGGTTGAGCATTTTTTTCGCTGGCGTACCAATAAAGGTTACGTGGCATCGCAAAAAAGGCTTTTATCATTGATGAATAACGATGCAAAAGCTAGGTATGAGGAGCTTTTGGTGCAATATCCTGCACTCTATAACATTGTCCCCAAGCATTTAATAGCCGCTTATTTAGGCGTTTCAAGAGAAACCCTTAGCAGGCTTTACCACTCCTGAAATATTACCGCGCAATGTGATGTAGATCACATAATGAATCATTGGGTTGGGCAGGCTATAAATGTGATGTACATCACGTAACCGGCTTGATTTTACTCCTTTACTTTGTATTGTAAATCAATCATAAACGATTTAAAACACAAAGAAAATGGAAACTCAAAATTTTGAAATTGTAAGCGCACAAAGCAACATTGACTGGACCGGCCGTAAAATAACCGGGGCACATAATGGTACCATCGCTATTAAGGAAGGTACCCTGAACCTGAACGACGGAAAGCTTACCGGCGGAAAATTCATCATTGATACCACATCAATTATAATCCTTGATGTTACAGATCCGGCTACCAACGCACAGTTTGCAGGTCACCTGGCTTCGGATGATTTCTTTTCATCAGAAAAATTCCCCGGTGCCGTATTTGAAATTACTTCGGCTGTTTTTAAGGCAGGTTCAGAATATCATATCAACGGTAACCTTACCATAAAAAACATTACCGAACCTGTGGCATTTGACGCTCACGTAGATGTTGATAATAGCACGCTTACTGCTACTGGTAAAATTGTGGTTGACCGTACCAAATACAATATGAAATTCCGCTCCGGTAATTTCTTTAAAGATCTTGGCGATACCCTGATCTATAATGATTTTGATCTGAATGTAAGTATTACTGCAAAAGCTGGTGTACCAGCCCTTGCTTAAAAATTAAAGCCATGCCATATATTAAAATAGAGGTAACCCGCGAAGGTGTTACCCGTGAGCAAAAGCAAACATTAATAAAAGGTGTTACTGAACTGATCAGTAATACCTTGAACAAAGACCCGAATTTAACGCACGTAGTGATCCAGGAAATTGATCTGGATGACTGGGGTTATGCAGGCGAACAGGTTTCGGTATTAAGAGAAAAAGGCATCACTGCCGATAAAAAATAACCGTCATGAAAAAGCAAACAGTAATAGTAACCGGTGCATCCTCCGGAATTGGGTTCGGGATTGCAAAATACTTCCTGGAAAGGGGCGACAATGTGGTCATTAATTCATCAGGCAGCGCCAAATTAAATAAGGCCTACGAAGAGCTTGGTGCTGGCGATAACCTAGCTTTTGTTGCCGGTGATATAAGCGATAAAAATACCGGAATAAGGCTCGTTGCCGAAGCTATTGAAAAATTTGGTTCGGCAGATGTATTGGTAAATAATGCTGGCATATTTGGTACAAAGCCATTTTTGGAGGTGGACGAAGCCTACCTTGACCGCTTTTTGAATACCAACCTTAAGGGTACTTACTTTACCACCCAGGCTGTTATACCTCAAATGCTTAAACAGCATGATGGCGTAGTGATTAATATTGGTACACCGCTGGTAAATCATGCTTTGGGTAGCTTTAATACTTCAGCAGCATTAAGCAGTAAAGGTGCTATACACTCACTTACCATACAATTAGCGGCAGAGTTTGGTAAACGTAATATCAGGGTAAATACGGTAGCTCCGGGTGTTATCCGCACGCCAATGCACGTTCATGGGGATGAAGATAATGCTGATCAAAGCGCCGGGATACATTTGGTGAACAGGGTAGGCGAGGTAGAGGATGTTGCAGAAATGGTTTATACCGTTGCCAAAAGCAATTTTATTAATGGCGCCATTATTAATGTTGACGGAGGCATGGCCGCTGGGCATAACCTCGGTTAAATTTAATGTAATAATCATGAAACGTTTTTTGCTGATCAACTTATTTATACTGAACGCCTGCTTGCTTAATGCGCAGCAGGTAGGTAATAAACAATCAAAAAATATAAATATCATGGAAAATTCAAAAGAAGATTCATTAGCAATCTCACAAACACTGGATAATTATTTCAAAGCTATTTATGAGGGCGATGTTGCCCTGTTAAGTAGTACCTTTAATCCGGGAACGCTGTTATTTGGCGATGTAAAGGGGCAACCCTATGCTAAAACGCTTGATGTATATTTGGATGGGGTTAAAAACCGCCAAAGCCCTAAAGATTCTGGTAAACCCTTCAAGGGTGAGATATTTAACATCAATGTGATCAATAGCATTGCCATAGCAAAAGTTCGTGTTAAAATGTACGAGTTTAACTATCACGAATTGCTGTCGTTTCATAAAATTGATAACCGTTGGCTTATTATAAATAAAATGATAACCGACGTGCCTGAATAAGAGTAAAACTTAAAAATCATGTGGTACAATACAAAAGCAGCACAAATATTAGGTATTGAATATCCTATTTTGCAGGGGCCATTCGGAGGTAACCTGTCATCAGTTGAGTTGGTAGCTACCGTATCCAACGCTGGCGGATTGGGCGGATACGGCGCCTATACTTTAAGTGCACAGGAGATTATTGAGGTAGACAGGCAACTAAAGGCAGCTACCAATAAGCCTTATAATATTAACCTATGGGTATCAGACCATGACGCGGCGAATGGGGGCGTAACCGACGCACAGTTTGAGCAAACCAAAGCCCTATTCAAGCCTTATTTTGATGAGTTGGCTATACCGTTTCCTGATAAACCGGCGCCGTTTAAGCCGAGGTTTGAAAACCAGGTTGAAGCTTTGTTACATTTAAAACCTGCGGTGTTCAGTTTTATGTTTGGCGTTCCGTCGGCAGATATACTGGAGCAATGCCGTAAATTAGGCATTGCTACTGTTGGCGCAGCCACCACACTCGATGAAGCTATACTGCTGGAGGCAGCCGGGGTTGATATGATCATTGCATCGGGGTTTGAGGCAGGCGGTCACAGGCCATCATTTCTGACATCGGCAGAGTCATCAGTTACGGGTACTTTTGTGTTGTTGCAACAGGTCAGGGATAAGGTAAAAACGCCCATTATAGCCGCAGGAGGCATAGCCGATGGAAAAGGTGTTGCTGCTGCCCTGGCACTGGGAGCAAGTGCCGCGCAAATAGGCACTGCATTTTTAGCTTGCGATGAGTCAAACGCGCTGTCTATACACCGGCAAATGTTGTTTTCTGATGCGGCTAAATATACAACCCTGTCACGTGCCTTTACCGGTAGGCTTGGCCGGGGCATTAGCAGCAGGGTAGCCAAAGATATGTTAGGTAAGGAAGCCGGTTTTTTGCCATTTCCGCTGCAAACACAGTTCATATCATCATTAAGAAAAGCTGCTATTGAGCAAAAAAAGTGGGATATGATTTTATTTTGGGGCGGGCAGATAGCACCTGTACTTAAACATACCAAGGCCGGTGAATTAATGCAGGCCATACTGAAAGAAACAACCGACTACTTTAATGATCTGAAATATTAAAATAGCATGATGAAAAGCACAATCAATGTGACTTACCTGGGCGGGCCCACCATAATCCAGGAAATTGGCGGTCTGCGATTGATGATCGACCTATGCTTGACCCTGCAGGTACATCGTTCATGATCAATCAAAAACCAGCCTATTGGAAATCTGAAGGGCCTGCATTTACAGAACTTGGTAAAATTGATATGGTGTTGTTAAGTCATGACCAGTATGGCGATAATTTAGATAATGCAAGCCGCCAACTAATTCAAACAGTTCCGCAAACGCTGAGTACAAAAATTGGTACGGAAAGGCTACAGGGAAACGCCCACCAACACATTAAAACAACAATACAATGAACTCATCAAAAGTATGGTACGTTACCGGGGCTTCCCAGGGATTGGGACTTATTCTGGTGAAAAAACTATTGGATGAAGGCTATCGTGTAGCTGCCACCTCGCGCACTGCCGATACCTTGAACCGGTTGGTAGGGCTTTGTGATAAAACCCGGTTCCTGGCCCTGGCGGTCGATCTTACTAATGTAGATTCTATCCAACAATCGGTTGCGCAAACCATAGCAACTTTTGGGCAGATAGATGTAGTGGTAAATAATGCGGGTTATGGAATGGCCTGTACGGCAGAGGAAACCAGTGAACAGGATATACGCAACATTTTTAACATTAATGTGCTGGCTGCTATTGATGTTACTAAAAGTGTATTGCCTGTTATGCGGCAACAACGGTCGGGTTATTTTATTAATATATCGTCGGTTGCGGGCTTTGTTGGTGCTCCCGGCTGGTCAATTTATTCGGCCACGAAGGCCGCTGTTACCGCTTTTTCAGAAGTGCTGGCTGCCGATGTGAAGGAGTTTGGAATTAAAGTAACCATTGCCGAGCCATCGGGTTTCAGAACAGGTTTTTTAACCAAGGATTCGCTGGCATTTACCGAAAGCAGGATAGAAGGGTATGAGGCTGTTAAAAGCACACAGCAACGATACCTGGCCATGGATGGCCAGCAAGCTGGCGACCCTGATAAAGCCGCCGAAATATTTATTGAACTGGCCGAAAATGTTGAGCCGCCGCTTCATCTGTTTATGGGTGCTGACGCTTACCATAGGGCAACAGAAAAACTTTCATTCATGTTAACCGAAGCAGAAAAATGGAAGGCAACAAGCTTTGCTGCAGATTTTGGGTCATAAATAATTTAAACGCGCGTTGGTTTGCGCTAACAAAATCAAAAGAGTTATTAATAGATTAGTAAAACAGGGGTCATAAGCTTTAAGGCACTTTTTAGACATAAAAAAGCCTCTTAGTTTCCTAAGAAGCTTTTGAAGCTGTGGTATCAGCTGGGATCGAACCAGCGACACAAGGATTTTCAGTCCTTTGCTCTACCGACTGAGCTATGATACCTTCGTTTGGGGAGTGCAAATGTAGCTTTTTTTTTATGTTTGAAAAGTTTTTTTTGAAAAAAATTTAAAAAAATATGAATGGCAGGTGCCTGTTTACTTTAATTGTTCACTTAATCAGTTACTTAGCTGCTGTAATATTTTTAAGGTCTAAAACATTTTTCTGTTTCAACAATTCATTTAACTTTGAATAAAATACTATGCACGCATAATGATTGCACAGGCTATATTTATTATCATTTTAGGCGCAGCTATTTATCTGTTCGCCAAAAACGCCGCTAAAATAAGGCGTAATATATTGCTGGGGAAGGATACCGACCGGTCTGACCAGTCTGCCAAACGCTGGACGGTAATGGCAAAAGTAGCCCTTGGGCAAACCAAAATGGTGAAAAGGCCGGTAGCCGCTGTTATGCACTTCTTCATCTATGTTGGTTTTGTGATTATCAACCTTGAGGTACTGGAGATCATGATTGATGGCGTTTTCGGATCTCATCGTATATTCTCAACGCCGCTTGGTGGTTTATACAATTTATTGATAGGTGGTTTTGAGGCACTGGCCGTATTGGTGCTGGTGGCCTGTATCGTTTTTCTGTGCCGGCGCAATATTGTGCGCTTAAAACGCTTTACAGGCACCGAGATGACCCAATGGCCTAAATCCGACGCCAACTATATCCTCATCACCGAAATATTGCTGATGACCGCTTTTTTAACAATGAACGCTGCCGACTATAAGTTGCAGTTGCTTCATTTTGGTCATTACGTTAAGGCGGGTAGTTTTCCGGTAAGTTCGTTGATCGCTCCTTTATTGCCCAATGGTGCGGGTGGCCTGGTAATTACGGAGCGCATTTGCTGGTGGTTTCACATTGTGGGTATTTTGTTATTCTTAAATTATCTGCCTTATTCCAAGCACTTCCATATCCTGCTGGCTTTTCCTAATACTTATTATTCCAATTTGAATGTAAAGGGTAAGTTTACCAACATGGCTTCGGTTACCAATGAAGTTAAAGCCATGCTTGATCCTTCCTTTGTGCCTGAAAATACCGGCGAGCCTGCACGTTTTGGGGTTAAGGATGTTAAGGATCTTACCTGGAAAAACCTCATGGAGGCCTATACCTGTACCGAGTGCGGCAGGTGTACATCGGTTTGTCCGGCTAATATCACGGGTAAGTTGCTGTCGCCCCGTAAAATTATGATGGATACCCGCGACAGGATCACCGAAATGGGTAATAATCTGGATAAGCATGGTAAAGATTATGACGATGGTAAAGCTTTATTAGATAACTACATCACCCGCGAGGAACTTTGGGCCTGTACTACCTGCAATGCCTGTGTGGATGCCTGCCCGGTAAATATTAATCCGCTGGAGATTATTACGGAGATGCGCCGTTACGTTGTAATGGAAGAATCACAGGCCCCGGCAAGCTTGAACAATATGTTTAGTAATGTGGAGAACAATGGTGCCCCATGGAAATACAGCCAGGCGGATAGGTTTAACTGGGCAGATAAGGATTAAGCCGGTGGCTCATAATAGATAAAAAACATGTTACAGGATATAGCAACAATTGAATCAAAATACCAGCTATTTATAGAGCAGGTGGCAGCAACCAAATTGGTATGGGTATTAAAAAGTAAAACCGGATGGGCTAACACGCATTCAAGTGATAGTGAAGAGGTGGATGTAGTGCCGTTTTGGTCAGACAGGGCTTTGGCTAAAGTTTGTGCCAGGGATGACTGGCGCGGCTATTTGCCCGTTGAAATTCCGCTGGTGGAGTTTTTGGAAAACTGGTGCATAGGTATGGCCGAAATGGGAACTTTAGCAGGCATTAACTGGGATGCCAATATGTTTGGAAAGGAAAGCGGAGCGGTAAACGTAGCGATTGATATTCTTAAACAACTAAATGTTATCGATTCTGCAATTGCGTTTAAAAATTATGAAAGTATAAACGAATTTATAGCAGACATCAGTGAGTCATTGGATTAATGGTTATATAAAGCTTAAATAATGAACCAAAAGATACCTACCATGGCCGATATGGCCGCGCAAGGGCAGGAGCCGGAGATATTATTCTGGGTGGGATGTGCCGGTAGCTTTGATGAGCGGGCGCAGAAAATAACCCGCGACATTTGTAAGATATTGCAGCATGTGGGCATCAGTTATGCCGTGTTGGGTACTGAGGAAAGCTGTACAGGTGACCCGGCCAAGCGTTCAGGTAACGAGTTTTTGTTTCAGATGCTGGCCATGACCAATATAGAGGTGCTTAACGGCTATAACGTTAAAAAGATAGTGACTGGCTGCCCGCATTGTTTTAATACCATTAAAAATGAGTATCCGGGCTTGGGTGGCAATTACGAGGTGATACACCATTCGCAGCTTATTCAGCAGCTTATTGATGAGGGTAAGTTAAAGGCTACGGGTGGCGAGAGTTTTAAAGGCAAAAAGATCACCTTTCATGATCCCTGCTACCTGGGTAGGGGCAACAACGTGTACGAAGCGCCGCGTGCGGCTCTTGAAATTTTGGATGCTGAACTGGTTGAGCTGAAACGATGCAAATCAAACGGGCTATGTTGCGGAGCCGGTGGCGGGCAAATGTTCAAAGAGCCTGAGCCTGGGAAAAAGGAGATCAATATGGAGCGCATGCAGGATATTTTAGAGGCAAAGGCAGAGGTTGTTGCCGCTGCCTGTCCCTTTTGCATGACCATGCTTAGCGATGGCATAAAACACCAGGATAAAGAGCAGGAGATACGAGTGCTGGATATTGCCGAAATAACGGTCAGGGCAAATAACTTATAGTCCTTTCACTTTAAAATAATTTAATGCGCTTTTTAAGCTGTCCAGCCTTTGGGGGCTCATGTTTTTAACGGGCAGTTCAAGCACGGTCGACATAGAGTCAATATCCCCTTTAGGGTCTTCATACGTCTGTACAATAATATCATCTGCAGTTGTGCTTAATTGGAGGGTGCCTGTTTTGTCATCTCCATGGTATTCCACGTCGTTTAAACGGTGTAAATTAAAGGAGTAATACTCCTGTTTACCATGTTGATAAGTTTTCCGGAGGCGTAAAAAATAGTCGTTGGTAAGGGTAAGTTCCCACTTTTTTAATTTAATATCAAGCGATGGATTATATGATTCTGAAAGGCATTTATTGCTCCAGTCAAGCCATTCCGGTTCGTCTGTTTGTGGTCTGAAGCTGTAATTAAGCCATCCGGCAAGCAAAATGCCGGTAACTAACAGTGTTTTTTTTATTTGCGGCACAAGTGTTTTTTTCATGACAACAAAATGTAACCCGAAGTTAATAAATTGATATTTTTGTAAATGGAATTTTCTCAACACTCAAGAGTTTGGATATACCAGGCCGATAAAAAATTATCAGACCCGGAAGTGCAGCAGATACAGCAGGAGCTTGATAAGTTTAGTACCGGCTGGACAGCCCACAACAACCAGTTAAAGGCTAAAGGCGAGATCAGGTATAACAGGTTTTTAATCCTGATAGTTGATGAAAGCCAGGCCGGGGCCAGCGGTTGTTCCATTGATAAATCGGTTCATTTTATGAAACAGATTGAGCAGCATTTTAACATCAACCTGTTTGACAGGTTTAACCTGGCCTATCGCGATGGTGAAGAGGTGAAATCGTTGCCACGCCATGCCTTTGAAGACCTTTTAAAGCAGGGGGAAATAAATACCGAAACCATTGTTTACAACAACATGGTGCAAAACGTAGCTGAACTGGAAACCAAATGGGAGGTGCCGTTTAAAAATAGCTGGCACATACAGTTGTTTCGTGATCTGGTTTAATTTGCTGCACCAGGGCTTTTATTAAACCATTGTATTTGTTAAATTTAATTTATGGAACAATACGATGCCAGGGTTGATGCTTTTATAGAAAAGCAGGCCGAATTTGCAAAACCTATATTGGAATATATCAGGCGGGTAGTTCATGAGGCTTCGCCACTTATTGGCGAAACCATAAAATGGGGAATGCCCTTTTTTGATTATAAGGGCCCGGTTTGCCACATGGCTGCCTTTAAACAGCATTGTGCTATGGGTTTCTGGAGATCGAGCCTTATTCTGGATGCTTATGGCGTATTGAACCCAAGTGAAGAAACAGCTATGGGGAGCTTTGGCAGAATTACGGCTATTGATAACCTGCCGTCAAAAGATATCCTGATTGATTATATACAGCAAGGCATTGCCCTTAACGAAAAGGGGGTTAAGGCACATCCCAAAAAGCCGGCTGCTGAAAAAGCCGAATTAGTTATCCCCGAATATTTCACAACGCATTTAGCGGCTTATCCTCGGGCAAAAGCAGTATTTGATGGCTTTAGCTACTCTAATAAAAAAGAGTATGTAGAATGGATTGTTGAAGCCAAAACCGATGCCACCCGTCAAAAACGTTTGGATACCACCATTGAATGGCTTACCGAAGGTAAAACCAGGATGTGGAAGTATAAATAAGTACTTTGTTTTGTTCTGCTTGAAGATGGAGTGTTTGGAAGCTATGTATCTACTTGTCATCCTGAGGTACGAAGGATCTGTTTTTAGACATACATAAGAATGGATTCTTCGCTATGCTCAGCATTACAGGTTATTTATTAGCGATGCAAATTCAGCTTCAGGGAATGTGGACTAAAAATCCAACGGCCCCAGCCTGCGCATATTTTTCATGATCAGATACTGCCTGTGCCTTAAATACCGGGTAGGGTTGGTAGCCGACCATTTAAGCGGACTCGGGAATATGACCGCTATGGCCGCCGCCTCATGTTTGGTAAGGTCAAAAGCCGATTTATGGAAGTAGGCTTGTGATGCGGCTTCAATACCGTATATGCCATCGCCCATTTCAATTTCATTTAAGTAAACTTCCATGATGCGTTTCTTACTCCAGAAAACCTCTATCAGCACCGTGAAATAGGCCTCTATACCTTTTCTAATCAACGAGCGGCCTTCCCACAGGAAAACGTTTTTGGCTACCTGTTGTGATATGGTGCTGCCGCCAATCAGCTTTTTACTGTGCGCATTTTTTTCAATCGCCTTTTCAATCGCCTGGAAGTCGAAGCCATGGTGTTCTAAAAAAGTTTGGTCTTCGGCAGCTACTGCGGCGCGTTTCATGTTGTCAGATATGTCATCAAAATCTTTCCACTGTTTATCAACCTTCCACTCCTTGCCCCGTGCCTTTTGCTGAAAGCCGCGCTCAATCATGAGCCAGGTAAACGGAGGGTTTACAAAGCGGTACAGGAGCACGCCAAACAGGCTAATCCCAACAAAAAATAAAAAAAACAGTTTAAATACCCGCAGGGCCAGCTTAAGGATGCTTTTGAACATATTGGCGCAAAAATACAAAAGAAAAAGGTGCTTAGCTTTTGCTAAACACCTTTTTTAAAATTCTAAATTATTGATCCGGAATTTGCATTCCGAAATATATAATTACTCAGCTACTACTGAGAAAGGAACCTGAACTTTTACTTCTTTGTGCAGGTTTACGTTTGCGATGTAATCACCAACGAACTTAGGCTCCTGATCAAAAGTAATACGACGACGGTCAACTTCAAATCCTTCTTTCTTCAATGCATCAGCAATTTGAATAGTGTTGATTGCACCGAAAATTTTACCGCTTTCGCCGGCTTTAGCGCCGATGTTTAATTTAACACCTTCTAAACGGGCAGCTATTGCATCAGCATCCTTGCGGATTTTTTCTTGTTTAAACTGAGCTTGTTTCAAGTTTTCAGCTAAAACTTTGCGTGCACTTACAGTAGCCAATATGGCGTAGCCTTTAGGTAAAAGGTAGTTACGGCCATAACCTGGTTTAACGTTTACTACATCGTCTTTATCGCCCAGGTTTTTTACATCTTGTTTTAAAATAACTTCCATTTCTTAAATCTCCTATTATTTTAATGAATCTGTAACGTAAGGTAATAAACCGATGTGACGGGCACGTTTAACAGCCTGAGCCACTTTACGCTGGAACTTTAATGAAGTACCAGTTAAACGGCGAGGTAATACTTTACCCTGATCGTTAATGAACTTTAATAAAAAGTTAGCGTCTTTGTAATCAATATACTTAATACCATTCTTTTTGAAACGGCAGTATTTTTTACGGTTATCCTCCACTTTTGGAGCGGTAACGTATTTAATTTGTTCGTTAGCCATTAGTTTGCGTCCTCCACTTTAGCTGCTGGCTTTTTGTTGAAAGCACCGCTGCGTTTTTTGTCATTGTAAGCAATGGCATGTTTATCCAAAGCAATGGTCAGGAAACGTAAAACACGCTCATCGCGTCTTAATTCAATCTCCAACTTGTTAATTAATTCACCTGGAGCCTTAAATTCAGTTAAGTGATAGTATCCTGTAGTCTTTTTTTGAATAGGATACGCTAATTTTCTCAAACCCCAATTATCCTCCTGGACAATTTCGGCTCCGCCATCAGTTAAGATCTTGCTAAATTTGGCAATGCCTTCTTTAGCTGTTTCTTCTGATAACAACGGGGTTAGAACGATCACGATTTCGTACTGTTGCATTATTATACTTTGATTTTTAATTAATTACCCGCACTAAACGGGCTGCAAATGTATGAAGAAATTTGGATTTATCAAACCATTATTTGAGATAAAAAACAGTACATTTATTTTTAATTTGTGTTGATTTGCCAATCTGCGGATTTGGATATATAATTTGTTATGCTAATTGCCCCCTTTGAAAGTAAAACTGTTAATTCTCAATTGCTTGCATCAGTCCCAATAACACTGTCGGTACCCGGTGGTGACACCCCGGTTGAGGGCGATTGGGATGATGAAGATGATGAGGACTTTGATGACCGCCTTGATGCCAGAATTATACCGGATACACCTGACCCGGAAGATGACGACCACCTGCCCGATGATGACCTGTAATAGCGCGGTAGAAGTTTAATTTTACACAATCGTTTTATTGGTACTTTAACTTAAAGCATTTTCTTGCTACCTTAGTAGCTGTGGATAATTTTA
This sequence comes from Mucilaginibacter saanensis, assembly GCF_014200575.1. Taxonomy (GTDB): domain Bacteria; phylum Bacteroidota; class Bacteroidia; order Sphingobacteriales; family Sphingobacteriaceae; genus Mucilaginibacter. The sequence continues at coordinate 268,475 of NZ_JACHBZ010000001.1, forward strand.
TTGTTTCGGCTCGTAAATATCGCCCGGCTACTTTTGAAACCGTTGTTGGTCAGCAACATATCACCAACACCCTAAAAAACGCTATTAAAAATAATCAGCTGGCGCAGGCATTTTTATTCTGCGGTCCGCGTGGTGTGGGCAAAACCACCTGTGCACGTATACTGGCAAAAACCATTAACTGTACCAATTTGCAGCCTAATGGCGAAGCCTGCGGCGAGTGCCCGTCATGTAAAGCTTTTGAAAACGGTAACTCCTTTAATGTACATGAGCTTGATGCGGCGTCAAACAATTCGGTTGATGATATCAGGAGCCTGATTGAGCAGGTGCGGATACCGCCGCAAGCTGCACGTTACAAGGTTTATATTATTGATGAGGTTCACATGCTGTCGCAGGCGGCGTTTAACGCTTTTCTGAAAACACTGGAAGAGCCACCTCATTACGCTATATTTATATTAGCCACTACAGAAAAGCATAAGATACTCCCCACCATACTTTCGCGTTGCCAGATATTTGATTTTAACCGTATCCGGGTTGATGATATGGCTGCTCACCTGGCTTCTATTGCCGGCAAGGAAAACATCAGTTATGAGCCCGATGGTTTGCATATTATTGCACAAAAGGCGGACGGTGGTTTAAGGGATGCCTTATCCATGTTTGACCAAATTGTTAGCTTTTCGGGCGGTAAGGTTACCTATCGCTCGGTAATTGACAACCTGAACATACTTGATTACGACTACTATTTTAATATAACCGATAGTCTGCTGAAAGAAGATACCGCCAAAGCGCTGTTATTTTTTGATGAGATACTATCGCGAGGGTTTGATGGCGCCCATTTTATTGCCGGGCTGTGCGAGCATTTCCGCAACCTGCTGGTAAGTAAAGATCAATCAACCTTAAAACTGCTTGAGGTAAGCGAGGGTATTAAAAATAAATACCTGCAGCAATCGCAAACAGGATCGGTATCTTTTTTACTCTCGGCCATGAATATTGCCAACCAGTGCGATATCAGTTATAAGCTGAGTAAAAATCAACGCCTGCAGGTTGAGCTGGCGCTGCTCAAAATGTGCCATCTGCCCTCGGCATTTAACATGGCAACTTCACCGCTTGCTGCAACACCCGCCACCGACGGGTCATTAAAAAAAAAACCTGATACCCCAGCACCTGCAGTAACAGCTCCGGTACAGGAAAGTAAGATAATTAATGAAACCGGTGTGTTGAGCGACACGCCGCTTACTTATAATAAAACCGCGCCGCAACCTCTCAATAATCAGGCGGCCCAGATAACCGCGGCTGCCCCGGTAACCGAAAAGCTTAAGATATTTATCCCGAAACCAAGTTTAGGGTTATCAACCCCATCGCTTACGGATGTAAGCAAAACGGAGGAAGAGCTATTGGAAGAGGAGGACCCTTATTTACAAGGTGATGACCGGGAAGATTTTACAATGGATAGCTTTTTAAAGCACTGGAGCGATTTTGCTGCCAGGGTAAAGTCTGAGGGTAAAAAGAACCTGGTGACTATTTTTATTGCCAATGCTCCCCGCATGTTAAAGCCCTATGAGTTTGAAATTGTAGTGGGGAATAAAGTGCAGGAAAATTTATTCAGGGATGAAAGGCCCCAATTGCATAACTATTTGCGTAGCCATCTTAAAAACTACAGCATTGAGGTAAATGCCCGTGTTGACGAGCAGGAAGTAGTCAGGAAACCCTATACCGCTATTGAAAAATTTCAATATCTGGCGGCCCGTAACCCCCAGCTTGTTGATCTGCGGAACAGGTTTAATCTTGATTTTGATTAAAAGCCAAACAAAACAGGGCAAGTTTAGCTTGCCCTGTTTACCATATCTTATTGTGCCGTTTTTTTTGACCTCTTATTCACCACAAATCGCAGGCTATTTCAGAAATTCTGTATCGTTTTTAGGATAACCTTCTTCGTCAAGGTCATCGCGGTCGTCTTCGGGGGTGTGTGCTAATGCTGCATCTGTAGGGTCAACTTCTACAATATCACCATTATCAATGTGCATACCGAGGTCATCAACATCAGTTTCAAGTGATCTTTTTTCAGTATATTCTCCGGCTGTATCATAAGGATTGGCCTCATCATAAGTTGAGTTCATGTCGTCGCCGTTTTTTACCGAGGTTTTATATGGGTCGGGGTGGTCATAATCCGGATCATCGCTTTTTACATCATATTCAAAGCTGTCGTCATCGGCATTGTAACTCAGGTCTTCCTTGTCAATAGTTTCGCCCAGATCATCTTTTAATGTTCTGTCCCGGTCATTGGTATTGTCTGATAATGCATTGTCATCATCAAATCCGGGATTTATATTTTGATTGTTCATAGGGTTGTATTTTATAATTAAATATACCGTAAAAACCTTGCCAAAAGTCAAAAAAGTTAACTAAAGTTTAGTAACCGGGTTACTAATAGTATATCTGCTTGCGGTATGATGTTACCCCGCCAATAGCAAATTTTACCCCCACTGTAAACTGCGAAAAAACATCTTTGTGAGCTCCTGTACTATAACCGTCCAGATTATCATCCATTAAAAAATTATATTGATAGCCCAGATCAATTTTAACGCTTGGTTCATTATACTGGTTAAAAATCTTAAACTCATAACCTAACCGCACTGGTATAAAAGGTATCTGGCTGTTATTATCCCCGGGGAGCTTAGTACCTTCAGCTACCCGTTTATCAGGAGTATTGGTTACCTTATTTATAATATACCCTATACCCGATGACAGGTAAAGGTTTTTAAATGCATTGGCCACGCCGCTTTGTGAATAGTCAATCACCTCGCCCGCCTGTAGCTGTACTTTTAGGGCGAAAGCCGTAAAGTGATTTTCGAATTTCCGGCCCGATACGGAATTTACATCCCCGGCTTTGAGCCTGCCAAACTGTCCTTCAAAAATGTAGTTAACAAAAGGGCTTTGATTATAATTAAAGTTAAAGTGTGCCGATGGGGTATTTTTTATTGCGTTGGGTACATCGGTGCTTACCGGTGTATTTATACCAACCGCAAAGCCAACATCGTACTGGGCGTAATCATATCCTAACTGTGCTTTTGCTAAAAAGGTGGTTGTACACAATACAACTATAATAATTGTCTTTAATATCAATTTAATCATAAGTAGGTGTTAGGAGCTCTTAATTAAGCGGCCTGTTTGTTATAAACGTTTAATTTTATAAAAATAGCATCAAACCTCGCAAATACAATAAACTTGTCATAATAAATAGTGGCGCGCAAAAACAATCGATAAATTTCATGTATAATTAATGAAATTGCTAAAGTCTATTTAATATATTTGAAACCATTAAAATATAAAAAAACAACATCAGGTATGTCAAAAATTAAAGTAGAAAATCCGGTAGTTGAACTGGATGGAGATGAAATGACCCGAATTATCTGGAAATTTATCAAAGACAGGTTGATAATTCCTTATCTTGATCTTGATATCAAATATTATGATCTGGGTATCGAGTATCGTGATGAAACTAACGATCAGGTGACTGTTGATGCCGCAAATGCTATTTTGAAATATGGTGTTGGTATTAAATGTGCAACTATTACACCTGATGAGCAGCGCGTTGAAGAGTTTGGATTGAAACAAATGTGGCGTTCGCCAAACGGAACTATCCGTAATATTCTTGACGGTACAGTTTTCCGCGAGCCAATTGTTATGGCTAACGTACCCCGTTTGGTACCTAACTGGACAGCTCCTATATGCATTGGCCGTCATGCGTTTGGCGATCAGTACCGTGCTACCGATTTTGTTACTAAAGGCAAAGGTAAATTAACTATTACCTTTACTCCTGAGGATGGTGCTGCTGAACAGTCATTTGAAGTGTATAATTTTAAGGGCGATGGTGTAGCACTTGCTATGTATAATACTGACGAATCAATAAAAGGATTTGCACGTGCATGCTTTAACCAGGCTTTGTTAAAAAAATGGCCTCTATATCTGTCAACCAAAAATACCATCCTTAAAAAATACGATGGCAGGTTCAAGGATATTTTCCAGGAAATATATGAGAACGAGTTTAAACTGGAGTTTGAAGCTAACCAGTTAACTTATGAGCACCGTTTAATTGACGACATGGTGGCCTCTGCTTTGAAATGGCATGGTAACTTTGTATGGGCTTGTAAAAACTATGACGGCGACGTACAGTCTGACACCGTAGCTCAAGGTTTTGGGTCATTGGGTTTAATGACCTCGACATTGGTTACACCGGATGGTACCGTAATGGAAGCAGAAGCTGCACATGGTACCGTTACCCGTCACTACCGCGAGCACCAGGCCGGTAAACCTACATCAACTAATCCTATTGCATCAATTTTTGCCTGGACAAGAGGTTTGGAATTCCGCGGTTTGCTGGATAACAACAAAGAACTGGTAGATTTTTGCAAAACTTTAGAGCAAGTTTGTATTGAAACTGTTGAAAGCGGTAAAATGACCAAAGATTTAGCTATTACCATTAAACCAAAGGTTGAGCATGGTAAAGACTACTTGTACACTGAAGAGTTTTTAGCAGCTATTGACGAAAACCTGAAAGCAAAATTAGGTAAGTAATTATTACTAAAACTGATAAAGCCCGCTATTTTTTATAGCGGGCTTTTTTGTTAAAATAAGTTTTCGGTAAAAAATGCTTAATCGGTTTATCATTTCTTATTTAACTTATAACTTAGCGGTATAAAAATAACATCATGTCAGCATTATATCCTTTAAAATTCAAAACCATTTATAAAGACAAAATATGGGGTGGTCAAAAGATCAGTACCTACTTACATAAAGATTTTGGCGCTTTACCAAACTGTGGCGAAACCTGGGAAATATCGGGCGTTAAGTCTGATGTATCTGTAGTTGCCGGTGGCGAGCTGGCGGGTGAGTCATTGGCTGATTTGCTTGAGAAATTCCAGGGCGAATTGGTAGGTGAGAAAGTTTATGCCCACTTTGGTAATATTTTTCCTTTACTGGTGAAATTTATTGATGCTAATGACGATCTTTCTGTACAGGTGCACCCTGATGACGAGCTGGCAAAAAAACGCCACAATTCATTTGGTAAAACCGAGATGTGGTACGTTATTGAGGCTGATCCCGGTTCCACGCTGATTGCTGGCTTTAACCAGGAAATGACAGAGCAAAAATATGTAGATGCCTTAAACAGCGGTCATATCATGGATATCCTAAACAAGGAAGATGTAACTGCGGGCGATGTTTACTTTTTACCAGCCGGCCGTGTGCATACCATTGGTAAAGGGTTGTTAATAGCCGAAATTCAGCAAACTTCTGATATCACTTACCGTATATATGATTTTGACCGGGTTGATGATAAAGGTAACAAACGCGAACTGCATACCCAGGAAGCGCTTGCAGCCATTGATTACAAACATTACCCTGAATACAAAACCAACTATCAGCCTAAAAAGGACGAAACTGTAAAACTGGTTACCTGCCCTTATTTTACTACCAATCTGCTTGATTTTACGCATAGCACTTCTAAAGATTACTCGGCACTTGATTCATTTGTGATACATGTATGTGTGGAAGGGGAGTATTCAGTAAAATACAATGATGAGGTTTACCCTGTTAAAATGGGCGAATGTATTTTGCTTCCGAAAAGTATTGACAAGGTGGAGCTGGAAACAACCGGCGGCTTTAAAATACTGGAAAGCTATATAAAATAATTAATATACAGTTTTTAATAAGTGCAGGTGTTTAATAAGCACCTGTACTTATTAAAATTATTGCCGGGCTATGTCGGTTTGCAGGCTGTCAAATATCTGCATAAGCCGTTGTTTAGCCATCGGTTTAAAGATATACTCTGAAATTTCAGAAATATTTTTCGCCCGCTCAACGTCGTTAACATCTACAGAGGCTGTGAGTATATAAATTGAGATTTTTTTCCCCAACTGGGATTTTATTTCCGCAAACTTGTTGATGAATTCCCACCCATCCATAATGGGCATACTGATGTCCAGAAATATCACATCGGGCAAATTATTAATGTTAAGCGGGTCTTTTAAATGGATTATGGCTTCGCTGCCATTGTTAAAATGTGATACCTGGCTATTCAGGTCTTTTAAACTAATGAGCTTTTTAAATCCGTAAACATAGGTGTTATTATTATCAATGATACAGGCGTTCACACTTGGCTTCTTTACAATCATTACAAACGGGCAAATTATACCAGTCTGATTGTAAATTTAGTGCCAATATTTACGGTACTTTCAACTTTAATGGTTCCGCCAAGGGCTTCTATCTGGTTACGGGTAATAAATAAACCTATGCCTTTTGCATCCGGATTTTGATGAAAGGTTTTATACATACCAAAAACCTTGTCGCCATAACGTTCCAGATCAATGCCTATCCCGTTGTCCTCAAATATCAGATAAATATGATTGCGGTCTTTCAGCGTATAACATTTTATAACAGGTTGCCTGTCCGGATGGCTGTATTTTAAGGCGTTGGTGAGCAGATTTTGCAAAATGCTCTCCATATAAGCCGGGATATAACTTATTTGCGGACACTTGCTAAAATCATACTCTATGCGCGCATTAAGCGCATCTATGTTGTTTTTAATGGCCGATTGTATATTCCTGAAAAGAGTTTCAAAGTCAATTACGCTGCGCTCATTGGTAATTTCGGTTTGTATCTTAACAATCTCATTCAGGTGCTCAATAGTTGCGTTGAGGCTTCCGCTGATTGATTTTATATGTGAAAAAATTTCATCGCGATCTTCAGCAACCTCTGTTTCTTCATATAAATTTACCATAAACTGCAAATTTCCGGTATGCGACCGCAGGTTATGCGATACTATATATGCAAAGTTTTGCAGGCGCCTGTTTTGGTCAGTAAGTAAATTTAGTGACGATTCAAGACTCAGGCCCTTGCGTTTATTGTTATCAATATCCTGTAAAATGCCCCTTACGCTAATGCATTTGCCATAATCATTAATAATAGGTACACCTTTAGCCCTAACCCATATTACATTGTTTTTTGCTGTCCTGAGCATGAGCTCCAGGTCATAGGGTTGGCAAAACTCCAGCGCATTATTAATGGCGTTTTGTATTACCGGGCGGTATGATGGTTCAAAAAAGCTTATTACCTCATCAAGGGTAAGCTTTACCTCGGCCTGGAGCTCATAAATATCATACATCTGTTTTGAGAGGGTTAAATTGAGCGTGGTTGCTTCAATTTCCCAACTACCCAATTTGGCTATCCTGATGGTGTCGCCATAGAGTTGATCTTTATGTGCTGATTGCAGTTCGGCTTGTTTGTAGGCATTGATATTAATTATAGAGCCATAAACTACCTGGCCATCTCTGACATCATGTTTTTTTATAGTGCTCTCAAACCAATGGTAACCTGATGATTTGGTGAGCAGCCTTATTTGTACGGGTTGATCAGCATGTTGACTTTGGCTATTTAAGGCATTCAGAAAAACGAGCTTATCCTGATGATATAATAAATGTTCAAAAAATAAATGATTAGAGCACTCAATTTCGCCTGGTTCGTATCCTAAAATGGTATAGAAACCAGCCGACCATTTAATACTCCTGGTATTAATATTATACTCCCAAATGCCCGCATTAACGTTATCAATTATTTGAGCAAGATGCAGCCTGCTATCATCAGAAAATTTATCTTCAGAAAAACTCATATTAATAATAACCTACTCATTTAATCATTAAGCACTTGCTTTTATTAGAAAATTATGTGCCATAATTTAAAATTGTGAAAATTACAACCCCTGGTTGTGTATGTTTCTTTCTGATTAATAACATTATGGCTTAAATAGCTGCATGCCAAATATAATATTTGAAACCGTATAATCAACTCTTATACTGATGATTACAAAATAAATTATTATGATAAATTTTAACTGTGATATAAGCATATAAAATACCTATAAGTACTTAAAGCTATTGTTTTGTTTGTTTTGGCCGCAAAATGATAGAATTACGTGACTTTTGGAGTATTTTTTTGGAAAATGGTATGATAACTATCATTTAAATATTAAATATAACGAAAAACTCTTGTTTTATTAAAAATGTCCTGTTTTTTGGCCGATTTTAAGGGCGGGTCAATGGTTAGCTATTTGGCCCTCAACTCTTTTAAGGCGTTTGATGCTATCCATTTAGCCGATTTATGATTTTGCTTTAAAATATTCTCTGCGGTTTTTATGGCCCTGGCTTTTAAGGTATCATTTCTTTTTCCTATTTGCCGTAATGCCCAGTTTACCGCCTTTTTAACAAAGTTACGGTTGTCCCAGGCCTCGCGCTCAATAATGGGCATCAGCGCTGTAAAGGTTTTATCGGGGGCATTTTTATTGTGCACAGCAAACTCGGCCATTAAAACAAAGCTGGCACGTTTAATAAATTCCTGATCATAGGTACTAAACTCAATTGCTTTGGGTATGGCGAACGGCGTACGGTCAAACAGGTTGCCGCAAACCTGGTCGCACAGATCCCAGGAGTTAAAATCTTTTGTCCAGCTATCTATTTGCTGTTCGGTTACCAAGGCGGCATCATCTATCATTGATGCCAGTATGCGTGCCTCATGCAAGCCTGTATCCCAAAGCTCAAGAGCAAGCGGATGATTTTTTTTGATACTTTTGGCCAATTTGCGCAATTCAGGAACATTAACGCCGATAGCATGTGTTACATCAATGCCAAAGCGCTGCATACCTGCAAGATGAGTGGTATTGGCCTTTTGCTTTAACAACTCAATAATATCTTTTGCCTGCATTGGTTTAGTCGGTTACACTTTTACTTTCCAGGGTATGATGAATTTTTACAACTTCCATTAACGCCGCCGAACCATACCAGGGATGTAACTCCATAATGAGGGTTCCCGCCTGTATCTCCGGATCGGTTTCCGTGAGTTTTTTTGCTTCTTCAACCGTTGCTACGTTAAAAATAAATATCCCCCTGATGGGCTGATCATCTAAGAATGGACCTGCCATGATGAGCTTACCCTCGGCAGCCAGCCGCATAATGTTTTTTAAATGGGCCATTTGCAGCTGTGCCCTGGCTGTCGAGTCCTGTAAATGGTTTGGCCCGTCTTTTAAAAAAGCCATCACATACTTTTTCATGCCATATTGATCGGCACCCAGTTTTTTAGCAAGCGGCGCGTTATAGTCAGGTTTGGGTGTGGAAGTACTTTGAGCAAAAACGCCAACTCTCAGGGTAATGAACCCAATCAGAAACAATATCTTTTTCATGGGATTTAAGGATTAGTATACCAAATATAACGAATCCTGATCACCAAAAAAGCCGGGTAGCACCCGGCTTAATAAATCAATATTATAAAAAATCCGAAGGTATAGGTTCCGGATTTGAGAATCAGAGATTGCCCCTCAGTTCCTGTTCACGTTCAATAGCTTCAAATAGCGCCTTAAAATTCCCGGCGCCGAATGATTTTGCCCCTTTGCGTTGAATAATTTCAAAGAAAAGCGTCGGCCTGTCTTCAATAGGTTTGGTGAAAATTTGCAACAGGTAACCTTCGTCGTCCCGGTCAACCAGGATACCCAGCTTTTTCAGAGGTTCCAGGTCTTCGTCAATATGGCCAACACGTGCCGTTAGTTCATCATAATAGGAAGTGGGCACGTTTAAAAACTCGATGCCACGGTTTTGCAGGTCGGTTACGGTAGCCACAATATCGTCTGTTGCCAGGGCCAGGTGTTGTACACCCTCATCTTCATAAAACTCCAGGTACTCCTCAATCTGCGATTTCTTTTTACCCTCGGCCGGCTCATTTATCGGAAATTTAACATAGCCGTTGCCATTGCTCATTACCTTGCTCATCAAGGCCGAATATTCGGTGCTGATCATTTTATCATCAAATGTTAAAATGTTTTTAAAACCCAGTACCTCTTCATAAAAGTTAACCCACTCGTTCATTTTGTGCCAACCCACGTTACCCACGCAGTGGTCAACATACAGTAAGCCTGCCGGTGGCGGGTTAAAGGTAGTGACCAGCTTTTGATAGCCGGGTAAAAATAAACCCTTGTAATTCTTGCGTTCAATAAACAGGTGAACGGTTTCGCCGTATAATTTAATACCGCTGGTGCGTACCTCGCCGTGTTCGTCAGTAATGGTTTGCGGTTGCTGGTAGGGCACTGCACCGCGTTTGGTGGTTTGCTCAAAGGCATCATAAGCATCATTAACCCAAAGGGCTAAAACTTTTACACCATCGCCATGCTTTTTAATATGCTCGGCAATGGGATGGTCAGAGTGCAGAGGGGTGGTTAATACCAGCCTGATCTTGCCTTGTTGTAAAACATAGGAGGCACGGTCACGCACACCGGTTTCCGGCCCTGCGTAGGCCAGGCTCTGAAAGCCGAACGCTGTTTTATAATAATGGGCGGCCTGCTTGGCATTACCCACGTAAAACTCCACATAATCAGTGCCGTTAAGCGGTAAAAAATCAGTTGAAGTGCTTTGTTTATCTAAGGTTTGTGTTTGCATTGTTTAGTTAAATTTTAATGTTAATCATGTTATTGCGAGGAACGAAGCAATCGCGAATCTTTCAAAACTGATTTGAACGGCAAGCTGCTTTTCTCCGTGCGGTTGCCGCACTGCGCTCGCAATGACAAACGGGCTATTCCTGCCAGCTTTTATAATAATTCTCGTCCTCAATTTTTATGGCATCTTCTGTCAGCATCAGCGGGCGAAACGGGTCAATCATTACGGCCAGTTCATCTGTTGATTCCTTACCTATTGATTTTTCGACCGAGCCGGGATGCGGGCCGTGCGGTATACCACCGGGGTGCAGGGTAATTTGGCCTTTCACTACGCTTTTGCGGCTCATAAAATCACCATCTACATAATACAAAACCTCGTCGCTGTCCACATTGCTATGGTTATAAGGGGCGGGGATTGATAAAGGGTGATAATCAAACTTACGCGGCACAAAGGAGCATATTACAAAGTTGCTGCCCTCAAAGGTTTGGTGTACCGGCGGCGGCTGGTGCAGTCTGCCGGTTATTGGTTCAAAGTCATGTATAGATAGCGCCCATGGGTAATGAAAACCGTCCCAGCCAATAAAATCAAACGGATGGGTGCCATATATATAGGGGTATATCAGGCCCTGTTTTTTGATCAGTATCTTGAAGTCGCCTTTTTCATCATGGGTTTGCAGATCGGCCGGACGTTTGATATCCCGTTCGCAATAAGGCGAGTGTTCCATAAGTTGGCCGTACTGGTTGCGGTAACGTTTAGGCGGCCTTATGGGGCTAAAGCTTTCTACAATAAACAGCCGGTTATCGGGGGTATCAAATTCCATCTGGTATATGGTGCCCCGCGGAATCACCAGGTAATCGCCGTACGCAAATTTAATATTACCGAAGCCTGTTTTTAAAGTACCCGAACCTTCATGTATAAACACCACCTCGTCGGCCTGGCTATTCTTATAAAAGTAATCAGTCATGGATTGCTGGGGTGCAGCCAGTGATATATGCAGATCACTGTTAACCAGTACAGGTTTACGGCTTTGCAGATAGTCGGCCTCGGGCTTTATATTAAAACCAATTAAGCTGGTATGTTTCAGGTGCTTTTCGCGCGCAATTTTGGGTTCAACGCTATAAGGTTCGCCAAGTGTTTTTACAATAGTAGGCGGGTAAGCATGATAAACCAAGGAGTACAGGCTCGAAAAACCTTCGGTTGATACCAGCTCCTCGGCATATAATGTACCATCGGGCTTACGGAACTGCGTATGCCGCTTAGGCGGAATGGCTCCTAATGAATGATATACAGGCATGGTGTTTTAATTGGTTAACAATAAAACGTTTAAAATATCAGGATAGTTTTAAGTATTTAAAATGCCTTAAACAGATGAACCGGCCGATAATATGTACCGGCTTATTGAAGATATAATTTGAGAATAGTATTAGTATTGGGCAAGCACGATTTTCGCAAGCATAGCATCCCTGAACGAGGAGGCATCGCTCATGCTGGTAAGACCCAGCGAAAACAAGAAGTGTTTTTGTATGCTTAACATGGTTAATACGAAGTTAGACGGAATAATTTTAATATGCAAACATGGTTTTGCTGTTAAGTGAATGGCGGCCTGTGCTAATGCCTGAATGGTGTAACTAAAACTTGCAGAGTTAACTTAATAAACCACTTATTCAATCAACTAAAATTGCTTAGTTTTGATTTAACCAATTACCACTACCCATGAAATTAGTATCCTATAAAACCGAAGACCGCGAGCATTTAGGTATTTTTATCAACAAACATATTTATAACCTGAACTCCTGCGACAAGCTGATCCCCGACAATATGAACGAGTTTTTGTGGGGTGGTGACGAACTGATGGATCATGCCCGGCGTGTTCACGAAGCTATAAGTTCAGGAAAGATGGAAGCAAAGGAGGAGTTGTTTTTTGAGATGATAGCCCCGGTGCCGCATCCATCGTCATGCAGGGATGGCTACGCTTTCAGGCAGCACGTGGCTGCTGCCCGTCGCAACCGCAAGGTTGATATGATACCCGAGTTTGACCAATATCCTATATTTTACTTTACCAACCACAACGCTATACAAGGGCCCGGCGAAATAGAGTGCATGCCTGATCATTTTAACAAGCTCGATTTTGAACTGGAGGTAGCTGTGGTGCTCAATAAAAAGGGCCGTAATATTAAAGCTGCAGATGCAGATAGTTTTATTGCCGGATACATGATCATGAATGATATGAGCGCCCGTACCCTGCAAATGGAAGAGATGCTGCTAAACCTTGGCCCGGCTAAGGGCAAGGATTTTTCGACCGTGATTGGCCCCTGGCTGGTGACACCCGATGAACTGGAACACTATAAAGTTGCACCTAAACCCAGCCACACCGGTAACGCCTATAACCTCGAAATGAAATGCGTAATTAATGGTAAGCAGGTGTCAGCAGGTAATATGGCTGATATGGACTGGACATTTGCCGAGATCATTGAACGGTGTGCTTATGGCTGCGATGTGCTGCCTGGTGACGTAATAGGATCTGGTACGGTGGGTACCGGCTGTTTCCTGGAACTTAACGGCACCGGTTTGCTTAACGATGCCAATTACCAACCTCAATGGCTGCAACCCGGCGACCTGGTTGAAATGGAAATTACCGGCCTGGGGATGTTAGGTAATATCATCAAAAAAGCCAATAGTGATTTTTCAATACTGGGGCTGAAGAAGTAGGAAAAACAGAGTTTGTCATCCTGAGCGAGAGCGAAGGATCTATTCGGTAACCTGGCAGGCTGAAGAATAGATGCTTCACTTTGTTCAGCATGACAGGTTTTATTATTGATAAAACGTATATGCCATCATTAAAAGTCAGCGATCTTTCCATTTTACAACTCCATAATTACCTTAATCATGCCATTGCGCCGCGGCCTATCTGCCTGGCATCAACGGTTGATAAGGACGGGAATGTGAACCTGAGCCCTTTTAGCTTTTTTAACGTATTTAGTACTAACCCGCCGGTTTGTGTGTTTTCGCCGTCGCGCAGTGTGCGCGATAATATAACCAAACACACACTGCAGAATATTCTGGAAGTTCCGGAATGTGTGATCAATATAGTGAGTTATGATATGGTGCAGCAGGTTTCCCTGTCAAGCGTAGCTTATGCCAAGGGGGTTAATGAGTTCGTTAAATCGGGTTTACGCGCCGTGGCATCTGAACTGGTAAAACCACCGCGTGTTGCGGAGGCCCCCGTGCAGTTGGAATGCGTTGTAAACCAGGTGATTTCTTTGGGCGATACGCCCGGCGCAGGTAACCTTGTGCTGGCCGAAATAAAGATGATTCACATTAAGGATGAAATTTTGGATGCGGAAGGCAGAATTGACCAGGCAAAAATTGATCTGGTAGCCCGCTTAGGGGGCGACTGGTATTGCCGTGTTACAAAGGATAACCTTTTTAAGGTGGCCAAGCCTAATTTTAAAATGGGTATTGGAGTTGATGCACTGCCGTACGGTATCCGCAACTCAAGAGTACTTACCGGTAATAATCTGGGGCAGTTAGGCAATCTGGAAGCATTGCCGACGGATGATACCATTGAAATATACATGCAGCAACCCGATATAAAAGAAATATTGGATGCCACTATCGGCGATAGCCAAACCCGTGAACTACAGTTGCACCTGAAGGCTAAACAGTTGCTGGATGAAGACAAGGTAGCAGAGGCCCTGATGGTGCTGCTGATGGAGTGATATTTTTGACGTGCAGGTATTAGGATTTTAGAGTAGAACCACTTTGTCGTGCTGAGGAACGAAGGATCTATTCGTGAAGAAGTATATAGAATAATAGATTCTTCGCTATACTCAAGACGGTCGTTTTATTGAAAAATGCCGCAAATAAAAAAAGACACAGATGATGTGTCTTTTCAAAAGAATTCAATATTGTTTTATATCCCTAATACCTGTTTCAGTTTAACGTATCCGGTTTTGCTTACCGGTATTTTGGCGCCAGATTTAAGGATTGCCAAATGGGCATCTTTTTCATAAGGGTCAATACGGGTAATTTGTTGTATGGCTATGATGTAGGAGCGGTGCACACGTACAAACTGGCGGGCATCAAGTGTTTGCTCAAAAAAGTTCATTGTTTTATTTTTCAGGTATGATCCTTCTTTGGTAAATACGCTTACGTAGTCGTCATCTGCTTGCAGATACTCTACATCGGCCACCGGAATGATCTTCACTTTGGTGCCGGTTTTTACCACTATGCGCTCATGTTGTGATGGTGATTGCGTAGCGGCAGTTTCCAGTAGTTCCTCGGTTTGTTTTGGCGTGTGTTTTTCAGGCGCGCTTGCCAGGTATTTTTCAATAGCCTTGTTAAAGCGGTCCTTACTAAAGGGTTTTAACAGGTAATCAACAGCATGGGTTTCAAAGGCCTTTATGGCGTACTCGTCAAAAGCAGTGGTAAATATTACAGCAGGCGCCTGCTCTACCAGTTCAAGCATTTCAAAACCATTAATTTTGGGCATTTGTACATCCAGAAAAATCAGATCGGGCTGATGTTGCTGGATGGCTTTTAAACCCTCAAAGCCGTCATTACATTCCTGAATTAGTTCAATTTCACTAAAATTCTGAAGATACTCCTTCACCACCATTCGGGCTAAAGGTTCATCGTCAATAATTAAGGCTCGCCTCATAACTGTGGTATTTTTATAATGGTTGTAAATATATTATCATTTGCATGAGTTTCCATAAGATCATTACGGGCAAAAAGCAAATACAAACGGCGCTGTACTCCCCTTAAACCAAAACCAGTACCCTTTTGCGGGCGCGAGGTTTGCGGATCATAAGGGTTTTGTACCATCAGCATCAAATAATGTTCTTCAATTTCTCCGCGTATGCTTACAATCACCTCGCCGGTGGTATCATACAAACCAAACTTAATGGCGTTTTCAACCAGGGGTTGCAACAGCATTGATGGTAGTACGGCGGCTCCGCATTTCTCGTCGCAGCTTATTTCCGTTTGCAGGCGATGTCCGAAACGTACCTTTTCAATATCAAGGTACAGGTTCAGGTGTGCCAGCTCCTCGCTTAAAGGTACCTGCTGCTGATCGTCTTTTTTTAAAGTTCCGCGTAAAAAGTCTGACAACTGGTGTATCATGCGGCGGGCCTCATCGGGTTTAAACCCAATAAGGGCATTAATGGAGTTAAGACTATTGAACAAAAAGTGCGGTTGTAATTGCTGTCTTAAATTATATAACTCCGCATCACGGGCCAGTTGCTCTGCCTCAGTCTTGCGTTTCTGGGTTTCTTTCTGATCAAGTTGCGAGTACCACAATAAACTGATCATGGCCATCCAGCCAATGGCCAAAAAGTCTGTAAAAAACCGGATGGTAAGAGATTGCAGCACAAAGTTTACAAACACCTTGTCGGTATTTAACAATGGCAGCAGGTAACGGCAGCCCAGGGTACAAATACCCGCAAGCGCCACGCACCATATAAATAAATTAATGTAACTGCCTTTGCCTGGCTGATAGTAACGCAGGTTATTGTTAATAAGCCAGCAAGCGCCTGATAGCAGCATGGCGCTTAATAAACCATCGGTTGAGGCGGTAAACCAAAAAAAGCCAAAACTGTGCACAATATAAGTTTGCAATGCGGCCCATGCCAGGCCGCATCCAATAAATGCACCGTATAATTTTGAAGCTGATATGGTAGGTAATGCCAAAACTTATTTTTTATGATTGGTTTTTAGTATCAAGTAGCTAGTATCAAGTATCAAGATCGAATTAAATTTTGAGGCTAAAGTCGTAATACTTGATACTATTAATAGTACTAATTTCTTGCGCCCAATAGGGCCGATTTATGGTGTGCCCAGGCGATGTACAAATCGGCATCGGGCGTTTCATGTATATTATAGTAAAGTTCGGCACCATCCGTAAGGCTATTGATGAGGTTTAGTTCGGCCACATCAATAAACTGCCATTTAACGGTTTGCTTTTCAATGTTTTTAAAACTATCCTGATTGGCATGGCCAATTTTGTTTGCTTTTTCATAAGCGTTCAGTTCCGTATCCGCACTAATCAATCTTAATTGCTCATCAAATTGCGCCTGATGGTCGCCGTCGCCACTTATTACCCTGAAAATTAATTTTGCTACGTACCAGTTCATGATCTTTTAATTTTTAATAGCTGCGTATATCAACACCTGCAAAAATGGAAGTTCCTTTAAGTACCAATACTTTATCGTTATTGGCTGATGCCGTACTCCTGATCCTTTTATCGTCAACACCGGCAAAAACTGCTGCCAGGTCAGATACTACCTGCCAGTTGGATGGCACAATGATCTTGGTGCCGCCAAATATCTGGGTAATGTCAATAACCACCCTGCCATTAATATCGGCCTGGGTAAAATCAAGTTCGGCACCGCCAAAAATGTTCACAATATCACCGCCTTTGAAGTTTTTTGACAGCACTGTTTTGTTAACCCCGCCGAAAATGGAAACAGTATCCAGAAAATCATCACCGCTTGGGTAGGGTGGGGTAAAGGGCTCTTTAGGCGGCACATCATCTTTTACGGTATAATCAACCTCGGGGTCTGCCGGTTTACCAAAATCAAAGTTAGCTTGTTCCTTGCCCCATTTCATGTCTTTATAATGTTTTTCCCAGTACTGAGGGTCGCCATGTTTGGTACGTCTTAATATGAGCCACATGCCAAAGCCTATAATGGCAATGGGCCAAACTATACGGTCGGCATGTTCAATGTTGTTGTTAAATAAAAAGATAACGCCTAAAAACACCATAATGGCCCATGATGATTTTTTGAAGTTATGTTTGGCGCCGAAATAAAGACCCCAGGCTATAAGCCACATTGGCCAGCTGAACAGCCAGTCTGGAATAAAAAAGTCTGCAAATTGCTTGAGCAGTAATACCCCGCCTATGACGAGCAAGATGACTCCTGCCATAGGTTTTCCTTTATTGGGGTTAGTTGGATGTTCTATATCGTTGATCATTTGATTGCATTTTAAATCATATCCAAAACTAAGGTAACATTATAGATGAGCCAAACAAAAACTGGTGATATATTTAAAGAAATCGGTGGGGTGGCATGTTTTGTCGGTGAAAAAGTACGGATGTAGAACGCGAATGTTATACAGCGCTTGTTTAAGTGATAAAGCGGGCGGGGATATTGAAAAACAGGTACAGCATTTAACAGATAAAATGCCAGAAAATTAGCTATGGCCTGATCACTGTTAAAACAAAAAGGGAGCACCGTTATGGCGCTCCCTTGATATATACGGGCCTTATTTATTACACTTCAGGTTCGGTTGTTTTATCAAAATGAAAGGTGTCTTTAGGCTTTTCAAAATAATATTCGGGTTTTTGTTTTTTTGGTTTAAATATCATCCATGCGCCAAAGCCCATCACTGCTACCGGCCAAACAATCCGGTCGGCATCGGCTACGTTTACGTCAATTAAAAATGCCAGGCCTATCAGGGTAATCATGATCCATGATGTTTTGCGGAAATTATATTTGGCACCCATGTACACGCCCCAGGCTATTATCCACATTGGCCAGCTAAACAACCAGTCGGGAATAAAAAACAGATCAAACTGCCTGATCAATAATATACCGCCAATGGCTAATAAAACTACCCCTGCAGCAGTTTTGCTATTATTAGGGATAATGGTAGTTTCTATGTTGTTGTTCATCGTTGTAAGTATTAAATTATACCTAAAACTACGGCAGTATTGATGTTGCAACAATGAATAATAGGCGATTGAGCGGGGGAAATCGGTAAACGTATAGGTTTGTTCGGTGAATGAGGAAGGCGGGAGAAACAAGATTGGGGGAGTCAGGAACCAGGAAAAGCGTAATATGTCATTGCGAGCGATAGCGTGGCAACCGCGAATACTGCAGGACGATTTGCATAGTTCGCGATTGTTTCGTACCTCGCAATGACAGGGTTTTTATAACAGCGTATTAAACTTCCGGTTCCTGCTGGCTCAGGCAATGGAAACTGCCTAAACCCCAGATAATATCGGTAGAATCAACACCTATAACTTCATGATCGGGGAAACACTGTTGTAAAATATCGCAGGCCTTATCGTCATTCACCGAGCGATAAGTAGGTACAACAACCGCCGAATTAGCTATATAAAAATTAGCATACGAAGCAGGCAAACGGGTATCCTCATATATTACAGCTTCGGGCATAGGCAGCTCTACAATATTTAGCTGTTTGCCATTCAGCAAGCGCATGGTTTTCAGGGCTTCCAGGTTTTCCTGCAGCAGGTGATAGTTTTCGTCATTCTTGTTTTCCTCAACAACGGTAACAACGGTGTCTTCGTTTACAAAACGGGTAATGTCATCAATATGCCCGTCAGTATCGTCGCCTACAATACCATCGCCAAGCCATAAAATTTGCTCGGCACCGTAGTAGTTACGCAGATACGTTTCTATCTGTTCCTGGTTTAAGTGCGGGTTGCGATTTTTGTTAAGCAGGCAGGCCATAGTGGTAAGAATTGTTCCTTTGCCATTAAAATCAACCGATCCGCCTTCCATCACAATTCCCGGGTTAAATACGGGCAAATTAAAGTGTCGCCCTATTTTGGTAGGGATCACATCATCCAGGTCAAATGGCGGATATTTACCGCCCCAGGCGTTATATCCCCAGTCAACAATAGCTTTTTGTTTGGTTTCGGGATTGATCAGAAATGCTGGGCCATGATCGCGACACCAGGCATCATTGGTACCAAACTCAAACAGTTCAACACGGTTCATATCAACACCGGCGTTTTGCAGCTGAAAAGTCACAGAGGCTTTCATGCTTTCATCAACCACGTTAATGCGCACCAGCTCGCCTTTGGTTAAAATCTTGATAAACTCAATATATGAGGGATAGATAGTATCAATTTTTCCCGGCCATGAAGCTTCCTTATGCGGCCATGTAAGCCAGGTAGCAGTGTGCTTAGCCCACTCCGCAGGGAAATGGAAGCCTTGTGATGCAGGAGTTTGTATAGTTGATGTGTTTTGGCTCATATTGGTTAATACAGGTTTGTATTTATGTCATTGCGAGCGTAGCGCGGCAATCTCATTGTGCACAGTTACAATTAGTACCGGTGAGATTGCTTCGTGCCTCGCAATGACATGTTTATAAAGCCCTCTCCCTTTAGGGGAGGGTTGGGTGGGGTTTAATCCTCGTCTAATAATCTTTTAGTGATTGGTTGATAACTGTCAATCCTTCTGTCGCGCAGGAAAGGCCAGTGGCTGCGGTAATAGTCAGATTTATCCAGATCAAGTTCCTGTACTATTACCTCTTCCTCGTCATGCGAGGTTTGGTGAATAATAGTACCGAAAGGGTTGGCAAAAAATGATCCGCCCCAGAACTTTACGCCGGCTTCTTCGCCAACACGGTTAACGCTTACCACGTGTATGCCATTGGCAACAGCGTGCGAGCGTTGTATGGTTTGCCAGGCATTGTACTGTTCAATATTGGTGGCTTCGTCCTGTGTGGTGGCCCAGCCAATGGCCGTAGGGTAAAATAATATATCAGCACCCATTAATGCCGTAATGCGGGCAGCTTCGGGGTACCATTGATCCCAGCAAATCAGCACGCCCAATTTGCCATATTTGGTTTTAAATACCTTGTAACCCAGATCGCCGGGGGTAAAATAGAATTTCTCGTAAAATCCCGGATCGTCAGGGATATGCATTTTGCGGTATTTGCCAAGGTAACTTCCGTCAGCATCTAAAACCGCAGTAGTATTATGATAAAGGCCCTGCGCACGTTTCTCAAACAACGAGGCTATAATTACCACATTAAGCTCGGCAGCCACTTTTGAAAGCTCATCTGTTGATGGGCCGGGGATGGCTTCGGCCAGCTTAAAATTGTCGTAATCTTCCACATCACAAAAATAAAGTGAGGTAAACAGCTCCTGTAAGCAAACTATTTGCGCACCCTTAGCTGCGGCTTCCCTAACTTTAACTATAGCCTTTTGCAAGTTCTGCTGCTTATCAGCAGTGCAGCTCATTTGCACCAGACCAACTTTTACTTTATTCATACTACTAAAAATTTCCGCAAAAATAACACTTTGATGTGATGATTTGTATTCAATTAATTAATGATTACATACCGTTGATGGTTTGTTTTTTTATGCATTTGTGCAAACTTTAGTATTATAAACTGCGTTCTTAACCCAAAGTTGCGCTTGGTTAAAAAAATAATAATCTGTGCGCTCAAATAATTAGCTTTGCAGCCAATGACAGAAATAGACGAAATAGTTGATGAAGGTACCGAGCATAAAACCTGGAAAGGCAAGCTATGGAATGTAGTTAAAGTTATTTTAATTATAGTGGTTACAGGCGGCCTGCTTTATTGGGTTTTTAGCAAAGTTCCTTTTGCTAAAATAAAATTCCGTCTTGCGCATGCTAACCGTGCTTGGCTGTCTGCAGCTATTCTTTGTTACGTTGGCTCCATGCTGTTTTCATCATGGCGCTTACTTAGTTTCTTTAAATCTATTGGTCTTAAGCTTGATTGGCGTTTTAACCTGCGCTTATATTTTTTAGGCCTGTGCTACAATGTGCTATTGCCGGGCGGCATAGGCGGCGATGGTTATAAAATTTACTTACTGCATAAAACCTATAAACTACCCACCAAAAAAGTTTTTTGGGCTATTTTATTTGATAGGCTAAGCGGCTTTTGGGCTATTGGCGCTATTGTGGTTGGCCTTATTATTTTAATTCCGAGTTTTCCGTATCATTTAGGCATTCCGCTAAGTATAGTTTCGGTGGGTTCTGTAATTTATTATTTTGTTGCACGTAAATTTTTCAGGGATTATACCCATAATTTTTTCTCCGGCCATCTAAAAGCTATAGGTGTACAAAGTATGCAATTACTTACTATTGTGTGCTTGTTGCTTGCACAGGATTTTAACGGCAAGTTTGCGCCTTACCTGTTATCGTTTCTCTTCTCATCATTAGCAGCGGTTATCCCGTTTAGTTTAGGCGGCGGCGGTATTAGGGATGCGCTTTTTTTAACCCTGGCACGTCAATTTAATCTTACCGAGGACATGGCCGTTTACTTAAGCTTTGGATTTTACCTCATTTCTATTGCTGTTGCCTTAATTGGTATATACTACGTGATACGCCCAACACGGCTTGAGAAAGGATTGCAGAAACCATCGGAATTTACTTTGGATAATTAGTAATAAATCAGAATATTATTTTAATTAAAAAACCATTTTAGAATCATATTCTAAATCTTGCAAGTGAGGCAAGCGTTTACTTAAATTGGCGTTCTGTATATAAATTAATTTATAAATGAGCCATTTTAATGATTTTAATAATCCGCAGGTTGCTGCGTTGCCCGGTCATTTAAAGCAATTTATAGTTGACCAACATTATGAGCATTATACGCCAATTGACCATGCAGTTTGGCGCTATGTAATGCGGCAAAATTACAGTTATCTTAAGGATGTTGCCTATTACCCTTACATTCCCGGCTTAACCAAAGCAGGCTTAACCATTGAGCGCATCCCTGATTTGCAGGAGATGAATGATGCGCTCGCTAAAATTAACTGGGGCGCTGTTACGGTTGATGGTTTTATACCGCCCGCTGCTTTTATGGAGTACCAGGCCTACCGGGTATTGGTTATTGCGGCGGATATACGCCAGTCAAGACATATTGAATATACCCCTGCGCCCGATATTATACATGAATCGGCAGGGCATGCCCCCATTATTGCCGATAAAGATTATCATGAATACCTGAGCTATTTTGGCTCGATAGGAGCAAAGGCCATGTTTTCTGCACAGGATTTTGAGCTATATGAAGCTATCAGGGCCTTATCCATCTTAAAGGAAATGCCCGATGCAGATGAGGCTGCAATTAAAAAGGCTGATGAATTGGTAGCCTATCGGCAGGAAAACATGGGCGAGCCATCTGAAATGGCCCTGCTAAGTCGCTTGCACTGGTGGACGGTGGAGTACGGCCTGATCGGTACATTGGAGCAGCCCAAAATTTATGGAGCCGGCCTGCTGTCGTCTATTGGCGAAAGTGCGAGCTGCATGAATCCCGAGGTTGAGAAGTTATGGTACACTATTGACGCGCTCAAATACAGTTATGATATTACCAAACCGCAGCCACAGCTTTTTGTAACCCCAACGTTTCAAAACCTGATAGATGTACTGGAGGAGTTTGCCAATACCATGTCATTCAGGCGGGGTGGCACTTATGGTTTGGGTAAAGCCGTAGCAAGTAAAAATACCTGTACATTGGTTTACAGCTCCGGTTTGCAGGTATCAGGTACCATTACAGACTTTAAGGCAGATACTCACCATAACCCTTATTTTATCAAAACCACTGGCCCAACTGCTTTGTCGGTGAACAACCAACAGTTGCCCGGGCATGGGAAAAACTATCATAAAGATGGTTTTAGTTCGCCGGTGGGAAAACTGAAAAATATCCATACTCCACTTGAGGATGTAACCGGCGAAGAATTGGAGAACATCGGTATTGCTAAAGGTAAAACTGTTGAGCTCTATTTTGAAAGCAGTATTATAGTTAAAGGAACGGTAAAAAGCATATTGTCATTCCTGGGCAAAATGCAACTTATTACTTTTATAAATTGCACAGTTACTGACAAAAAAGGAAAGGTACTGTTTGACCCCTCATGGGGGGTATACGATATGGCCGTGGGCGAAAAAATAGTTTCTGTATTTTGTGGCGCTGCTGATAAAGAGGCTTTTGAAGAGATCGTTTATAAATCACAAGCAGCTACCCATCACGTAGTGTACGATAGCAGAACCTTGGAGCTGCATAAACTTTACCAACAGGTACGTGACCGCCGTCAAAAAGGTGGCGATTATGGTTTTTTAGGTAATGTATGGTTCAAATTGCAAAAAAACCATCACGACGATTGGTTATGCTCTCTTGAAATATTGGAAATGCTGGAGCATGAGGGTACCGAGCCGCAGTTGGCGGCTGATATCAGGCAGTTTTTACAACAAAAAGCGATAGACCAGCCCGAGCTAAAAAAACTCATCAGCGATGGTTTTTATCTGATAGCGCATCCCGTTGAACAAAAATTGGTATTTTAGGAGCGAGTAAAAGACAAAAAAATAGCGCGTCATTGCGAGGTACGAAGCAATCTCTATGCTATACAGAGCAGTAACTATGTATAAATTTACTGTGTAGGGACTATCCCGAGCATCGCAATGAGGATGTAATAAATAATAAAGAAGCTACATGAATATCATTATAACAGGCGCTAGCAGCGGCGTAGGATTTGAAGCTGTAATTGAACTGATACTATCTGGTAACCATAAGGTAATTGCCCTGGCGCGCTCACAGGATAAGCTGGAGCGGCTGCTTGAAATTGCACATGGCCTGAATCCTGACTGCCAGTTATATGCGCTTACTTTTGATATTGTACATGATGATTATGAGGGCTTACAGCAATTTATTGAAGTTAATTTTGATAGCCAGGTTGATGTTTTAATTAACAACGCCGGCGTACTGATCAACAAACCATTTACCGAACTACTGGAAAGTGATTTTGTAGAAATGCTGCAAAGTAATTTTATGGGCCACGTACGAATTATACAGGCGCTTTTGCCATTAATGCCTGCTGGCTCGCACATTTTAAATATTGGCAGCATGGGTGGTTTTCAGGGGAGTGCCAAGTTTTCGGGCTTGTCCGCTTATTCTGCCAGTAAGGCGGCCCTGCATACTTTAACGGAATGCCTGGCCCAGGAACTAATAGAGCAGGATATCAGGGTAAACTGCCTGTCATTAGGCTCGGCTCAAACAGAAATGCTGGAGAAAGCCTTTCCAGGCTACCAATCACCGGTACTGGCGTTTGAAATGGGCAAGTACATAGCCGATTTTGCTCTCACCGGTCATAAATTTTATAACGGTAAAGTGTTGCCGGTTGCGGTGACAACGCCGTAGGAGCCGGGTGCCGGGGTAGGGGAGCGAGGTTCGTGTTGTGGTAACGATAGAAACGTCTTTTTGTTAGGTTTAACATTTTGTCATCCTGACGAAGGATCTATTAGCCATAATGGTTGCCAGCTAACAGATGCTTCACTGCGTTCAGCATGACAATTTTTTAGAATGTCTGAAAATTTACGGGCAAAATCCTATCTTTGCCCATGCAAGAAAAAATCCTCATTCTTGACTTTGGCTCGCAATTCACCCAACTTATAGCGCGCCGTGTCAGGGAGCTCAATATTTACTGTGAGATTCACCCCTTTAATCATTATCCCGAAATTGACAGCACTGTAAAAGGTATCATCCTTTCCGGCAGCCCTTATTCTGTAAGACAGGAAGATGCACCTCATTTTGATTTTGCACAATTTCATACCACACGCCCTATTTTAGGGGTTTGTTACGGGGCTCAGTACGTTGCACATTTTCATGGCGGCGAGGTATTAGCTTCAAGCACCCGCGAGTATGGCCGGGCCAACCTTGACTATATCAACAAGGAAAATCCTTTGTTTAAAAACATTCCTGAAAATTCACAGGTGTGGATGTCGCATGGTGATACCATTGCCAGCATTGGCAACAATTTTGAAATTATTGCCAGTACAGATAGTGTAAAGGTGGCGGCTTACCAGGTAACCGGTACCCAAACCTACGGTATACAGTTTCACCCCGAAGTAACCCATAGTATTGATGGTAAGCAATTACTGGAAAACTTTTTGGTTGATATTTGCGGTTGCCAGCAAGATTGGACACCCGACTCATTCATTGAAACAACCATTGCTGCCTTACAGGAAAAATTAGGCGATGATAAAGTTGTATTAGGTTTATCTGGCGGTGTTGACTCATCTGTAGCAGCAGTATTATTGCACCAGGCTATAGGTAAAAACCTGCATTGCATATTTGTTGATAACGGCTTGCTGCGTAAAGACGAGTACGAACAGGTACTTGACTCTTACAAGCACATGGGCCTCAATATAAAAGGCGTTGATGCCAAAAAACGTTTTTACGATGCATTGGCTGGTTTAAGTGATCCTGAAAAGAAACGTAAAGCCATTGGCCGTGTATTCATCGAGGTTTTTGATGATGCTGCTCATGAGGTTAAAGACGTAAAATGGCTTGGCCAGGGTACTATTTATCCCGATATTATTGAATCGGTTTCGGTAAAGGGACCGTCGGCTACCATCAAATCGCATCATAACGTTGGTGGTTTGCCCGATTTTATGAAACTGAAAGTGGTTGAACCGCTAAACACCTTGTTTAAGGATGAAGTGAGGCGCGTAGGTAAGGCTTTAGGTATCGATCCGAATATTTTAGGCAGGCACCCTTTTCCGGGTCCGGGCTTGGCTATCAGGATATTAGGTGATGTTACACCAGAAAAAGTAGCTATATTGCAAGAGGCCGATGCAATTTATATCAACAATTTGCGGTCATACGGTGTTTACGATAAGGTTTGGCAGGCCGGCGCTATATTTTTGCCGGTGCAATCAGTAGGGGTAATGGGCGATGAGCGTACTTATGAGAACGTGATTTGCCTGCGCGCTGTAGAATCATTAGATGGTATGACAGCCGATTGGTGCCATTTGCCTTATGATCTGCTGGCCAAAATCTCTAACGAGATCATTAATAACGTAAAAGGAATTAACCGGGTAGTATATGATATCAGTTCAAAACCGCCTGCTACCATTGAGTGGGAATAAATGGTTATTGTGTTTTATTACGGCGCTGATACTGGGTGCATGTTCGCCAAAGGTGCGGCCGGTATCAACGCCTGTAGCAAAACAAACTGAAAAGCCCGAAAATAAAGTTGTTGAAAAGCCTGCGGTTAAACCACCCGAGGTTAAGGCCGCTGTAATATCTATGATATTGCCCCTGGGGTTAGATCATGTAAGGCCCCGTTCATACACCAGTGCAGGCCTTACCAAGGCTAATATGAGTGTAGAGTACTACCAGGGTTTTAAACTTGCGTTAGACTCGCTGGCTGCCGCCGGAGATAATTTTAAACTGCAACTGTACGATTCAAAGGATGATGCCTCGGCAGCACACAGTTTGGCGTATAACCCCCAGATCAGAACGAGCGACCTGGTTGTAGGTCCGGTTTTTCCGGATGTTATTAAGGAGTTTAGTGCAATAGTAGGTACACGTGTGTCAGTTTTGTCGCCGTTGTCGCCTGCATCACCGGCTACTATCAATAACCGTAACTTAATTACAGCTATCCCACCGCTGGAGTACCATGCCTGGGGCGCAGCGCAGTTTATCAATGACAAGTTAAAACCCAAAAAGATCTTTGTCCTGCGCTCAGGCTTTAGCCAGGAGAACGATTATGTAGTTAACTTTAAAAAGGCTATTGACAGCCTGAGCAAAAAAAAGGTAAGGGTAGTAAGCGTCATTATATCACGCGGCAAGTTAAGCGGGTTAATTTCGCAGCTTTCAAAAACAGAACCTAATGTGTTTGTAATACCGGCTACAGATCAGGCTTTTTTAGGGGTTACGTTACGCTCGCTTGATACATTGAACAAGCATTATCCGGTAGTGTTGTTTGGCCATCCAAGCTGGGAGAAATTCAATTTTTTAAAGGCGGATATCCTGCAGCGGCTCAAAACGCATATAACATCGGCCGATAAAATAAGTTACAAACAAGAGGCTACAATTGCTTTTTTGCGTAACTATCGTAAAGCATATCACGTTGAACCTACCGACTTTGCCATTAAAGGTTTTGATGAGGGTTTATACTTTGGCAGACAGCTTTTTGCCGGGGATAAGGGGCTGACGGCATTGGATAAAACAGATTTTACAGGTATACATAACAGCTTTCACTTTGAAAAAAAGCCAGGACTGGGATGGGTTAATACGCATGTAAACATATTAATGTACACAAATTTCGAGTTAAAACAGGTAGAATGAAGGCCATAAACCAGCTTAAAACGTTTCAGCGAATATTGGGTGAATACCCTGCAGATACGCCTCTAAGTAAATTTTTACCCGGTTTTTACAGGCAAAATAAACAAATGGGCTCAACCGACAGGCGCATAGCTAACCGGTTGATGTACAATTATTTCAGGATAGGGCGGGTGCTGCCAGATTTCCCTGCAGATGAACGCCTGTTTGTTGCTGAGTTTTTATGTAATACCCAAACCAATTCCTTTTTACAGAATTTTAAACCCGATTGGGCTGCTTGTATCGGCTTTAATGTGGATGATAAGTTGGCCCTTATAAAAATGGCCCATCCCAGTTTTAATTTAAGCGATGTATTTCCCTGGAGCACTGAGGTATCGGCAGGGATTGACAAGGATGCCTTTCTGAAATCGTTTTTCAGCCAGCCCGATCTTTTTATCAGGGTGCGTAATGGTTATGACCACCTGGTTAAAGCCGAACTTGCCAAAGCTCAAATTTCATTTAAGGACGAGGGCAACGGATGTTTTTCGCTACCTAATGGCACCCGTTTAGAAACCATATTCACTAAGCAACACTGGTTTGAGGTGCAGGATTTTTCTTCACAGCAAACGGGTAACTTTTTCCGGCCGCAGCGTTGGGATAGTTGGTGGGACGCCTGTGCGGCATCGGGTGGTAAATCGCTTTTGCTGCATGAAGATGAGCCCAATATTAAACTGGTTGTTTCTGATATCCGCGAATCTGTACTGGCCAATCTGGACGAGCGTTTTCAT
This sequence comes from Mucilaginibacter saanensis, assembly GCF_014200575.1. GTDB lineage: Bacteria > Bacteroidota > Bacteroidia > Sphingobacteriales > Sphingobacteriaceae > Mucilaginibacter. The sequence continues at coordinate 296,556 of NZ_JACHBZ010000001.1, forward strand.
TTGGCTGGTTTAACCAAATATCAGAAAAAAGCGCTTGACCTTACCACCAATGTTGACCAAACCCTGCATGATTACGCTTTTGACGGGATAATTTTAGATGCACCCTGCAGTGGCTCCGGCACCTGGGGACGTACTCCCGAAATGATAGCTCAATTTGATCAGCATAAGATTGAATTTTTCCAGAAACTGCAAAAAAGCATAGCTCAAAATGTAGCGAAATATTTAAAGGCAGGCAAGCCGCTCATTTACATTACCTGCTCAGCCTTTAAGGGCGAGAATGAGGATGTGGTTGACTACCTGGTAAAAGAACTTGGCCTCAAGCTGGAAGAGAGTAAAGTACTGAAAGGCTATGAGCGTAAGGCCGATACGATGTTTGTGGCAAGGCTAAGCCCCCCGGTGGCTAAATAAAAGAAAGTATTTACCCATTATTATTGGGTAGAATCCTCAAAAAGTGCGTCCTCCTTCGTGATAAAACTCCAAAAAAGCGCAGAAGGATAAATGCTATACTCCATCAGGTTCCATAGGTGTTTATAAGGTTTAACCTTTCTCCTCAATTTATAAAAAAATGAAAATAAATTTGCGCAACTGATTGATTGCGATTATATTTGCAATCAATCAGTTGCATATTGTATGAGAAGAGATATTTTTCAGGCCGTTGCTGACCCGACACGACGGGCAATTTTAGGTTTACTGGCATTGCAGGCGATGACACCAAACGCCATTGCCGAGCATTTTGATAGTACCCGGCAGGCGGTATCAAAGCACATTCAGATATTGACAGAATGTGAAGTGGTTAAGCAACAGCAAACTGGAAGAGAGATTTATTACCATTTTAATCCGCAGAAAATGAAAGAAATAGACCTGTGGCTTGATCGTTTCCGGAAATTGTGGGATGATCGTTTTGACCAATTAGATAACCTATTAAAAGACCTATAAATTAACCAACATGACTACAAAAACAGTGATTTCAAAAGATCTGGCTAACAAAAAGATCCATGTTACACGGGAATTTGCCGCTCCCGTTGAAAAGGTATGGAAAGCATGGACAGAAAGCAGTATATTGGATAAATGGTGGGCGCCAAAACCCTGGAGAGCCGAAACCAAAATCCTTGATTTTAAAGAGGGCGGCCTATGGCTTTATAGCATGAACGGGCCCAATGGCGAAAGCTCATGGTGCCGGGTAGATTTTAGGGCCATAAAGCCACAGCAAAGTTTTGCTACAACCGCAAGGTTTTGTGATGAAGAGGGTAATGCCGATAGTAGTTTCCCGGCTATGCACTGGGTAATTGCATTTCATGCAACGGAAGCGGGAGCCAAAGTTGAGGTCGAGATTGCATTTGACGATGAAGCCGATATGGAAAAAATAATTGCAATGGGCTTTGAAGCCGGCTTTAGCATGGGGCTTGGTAACCTGGATGAGTTATTGCAGCTTAACGCTATTTAAAAAAATACAACATATAAAAGGAGGCTATCCGCAAAGGGCAGCCTCTTTTTTGTTTGATGACAGACTGGCTGTATTTGAGTAACAGCAGATAAAAGGTCATTCTAATGCTTATGTAATTCAAAAAGCTCTCCCTTCAGGGGGCTGGGGGGACTACAAATGCGTATTACTCCTGAATAGTTTTATGGCTATTGCCAATAGTATAATACCAAATGCCTTGCGTAATATACTAAGGCCGGTTGGGCCTAATAATTTTTCGAGCCATTTTACATTTTTGAGCACCATATAAACTACAATGGTGTTCAGTACTATGCCAACCAATATATTTTGTGTTTGGTATTGCGATTTCAGGGAAAGCAAGGTGGTCATGGTACCCGCACCTGCAATAAGCGGGAAAGCAATGGGTACTATAGAGGCAGACTGCGGCATTTCTTCCTTGAAAAAGGTGGCTCCCAATATCATTTCCATGGCTATAATAAAAATAACCAGGGAACCTGCTATAGCAAACGAGGCTATATCCAAGCCAATAACGGCCAGCAGTTCATCGCCCACAAATAAAAACACGATCATTAAAACCAGAACTGCAATGCTGGCCTTTTCTGATTCTATATGCCCTACACGCTGCCTTACCTGAATGATTACCGGTATAGCCCCCAAAATATCAATAATGGCGAAAAGGATCATGGTAACCGATAATACCTCTCTGAAAATTAATGGATGCATGGTTGTAGGATTTTTATTCGCGTGCTTTTAACCTGAAACTTAACAAAAGGGCTATTAAAATATAAAAGGAAGATAAGAAGAAAATGCCATGTACAGAAATTAAAGCTGCAAAGCCCGCTGTAACAGGTCCAAGTGTTTGCCCAATGGAGGCGTAAGACTGGTTGATGCCCAGTATTTTGCCCTGTTCGTTATGGTCAATATGATCGGCAATAATGGCGTTGATCATAGGATTGCGCAGACCATTAAACAAGCCATAAATACAAATGCCGGTAATAAAAGTAATAAACTCGTTGGTGAGCCCGGTGATGAACATGGCCACCATACACAATATGGTGGATAGCATGAGGATAACGGATTTTGACGAAAACCTTTTGGTTAACAGCGGAACGCATAACTGCATAACAATGCCGCTTATGCCAAAACCTGCGTATAAAATACCTATTTGTGTAGGGCTTATTTTTAGTACATCAACACTAAAGGTTTGAAAGCCAATGATCATGGTAAACTGCGCCATAGTAAGCATAAAACCAGTGAATACTGCTGTGCCTATAACCGGGCGTTTTAAGGTATTTACCAGTTCTGAAAACTTAAAATTGGCTTTAATATTCTTTTTAGGATCAGGCGGGTTGGTTTCTTTCAGGATAAAGATGGTACACAGGGTACCGATAAGCGAGATGCCCGCTGCAAAAAAGAAAGGTACCTGCGGGCCAAATTTATTAAGCAAGCCACCAATGGCGGGGCCTATCACAAAGCCAAAGCCAAATGCCGAGCCCAATATGCCAAACTTTTTTGCCCGGTTTTGTGGTGTTGCCGTATCTGATACCATAGCCTGCGCTACGGACACATTGCCGCCGGTAAGTCCGTCAAGGATACGTGCCGAAAATAGCATAAATACGCTGCTGGCCCAGGCAAACAATAAAAAAGAGAGGAAGGTTCCGGCCAGACTGATGGCAAGTATTGGTTTGCGCCCCCATTTGTCAGATAACGAGCCTAATACCGGCGTGGCAAAAAACTGCGCCACCGAGAAAGAGGCCGTAAGGATGCCCAGGGTTTCGCCGGTAATGCCAAAGGTTTTGCCGTAAGTGTATAATACTGGCACAATAATGCCAAATCCCAACGAGTTGATGACACATACAAATACTAATACCCAAAGATTTTTATCGCCCTGCATGAATTGGTTTTACCTTTAGGTAATAAATGATAAGGTAACAAAAAAGGTTCTGAAAAATCAGAACCTTTTTTAAATATCACCGTAATTTTATATTACTCAACAAATTTAGGGTTGATAGGGTCGTTAGCGCCTTCTACCTTGCCATGACGTACGTGTGAACGTTTAATACTGTAGCCAAAGTAAATAATAAAGCCTATCAGTAACCAAACAATTAACCTGGCCCAGTTTTCCCAACCCTCGCTGGCGATCATACACAAACATATCAGCGCACCCAGCGGGCAAACAATCATGTACAGTGGCGTTTTGAACGGACGTACAATGTTTGGATCAGTTCTGCGGAGGATAAATATACCCAGGCAAACCAGTACGAAGGCAAACAGGGTACCTATACTCACCATATCGCCCACATATTTATCAGGAATAAAACCTGCAAATATGGATACAAATCCAAAAAATAACCATTGTGATTTATACGGTGTGCGGTACTTAGGGTGTAGTTTTGAAAATACCTTAGGTATTAAACCATCTGTGCTCATGGTATAAAAAACACGGGTTTGTCCCATTAGCATCACCAGGATAACCGAAGAGAAACCGGCAAGGATAGATACCGTAACAAATGATGCTAACCATCCGTAACCCGGCATTGCGGTTTTAATGGCATAACTTACAGATGCTTCTTTACCTTGTATCAGGAAATCTTTATAAGATACTAAACCGGTTAACACGTGTGAGAACAGGATGTACAATGCAGTACAAAAAACCAATGATATAAGGATACCTTTTGGCATATCCCTTTGTGGGTTTTTAGCTTCCTGTGCCGCTGTAGATACGGCGTCAAAACCAATAAAGGCAAAAAACACGACACTCGCACCGCGTAAAACGCCCAGCCAGCCATGGTTAAACGTATCGCCGTAATCAACAATACCCGTACTAACCTTAACGGTACCAGCATCGGCAGGGATCATGTATGGTGTATGAAATGCAGGGTTAATAAAATGCCAGCCTAAACCAATAATCATTAATACAATGGCTACCTTAACAATAACAATAACGTTATTTACAACTGCCGATTCCGCAGTACCGCGGATCAGTAACAGCGTTAACAGGAACAATATAAGTATAGCCGGTAAGTTTACAATTCCCCTGGTACCTGCTTCTGCAGCATACATGCCCGCAGTAGTGTTGGATACCTCCATGAACGAATGTGTCCATTGGTAGGGGATATGGAAATTAAAAAATGTAGTTAAAAACTCATTAAAATACTGCGACCAGCCAATAGCTACCGTAGCGGCACCCAGGGCATATTCCAGCACCAGATCCCAGCCTATTATCCAGGCAATAAACTCGCCCATGGTAGCGTAGGAGTAGGTGTAGGCCGAGCCTGCTATAGGTATCATACTGGCAAATTCTGCATAGCATAAACCGGCCAGGGCGCAGCCAGCAGCTGCAATCAGGAATGAAATGGTAACGGCTGGTCCTGCATGTTCGCCTGCTGCTGCAGCAGTACGCACAAAAATACCAGCCCCTATTATAGCGCCAATTCCCAGCGCTATAAGCGATCCAACGCCTAAGGTTCTTTTCAGCGATTTCTCCGTCTCTGCCGAGGCAGCCATCAATTGCTGAATAGGTTTCTTAATAAATAACTTCATTTTAAATTAATAAGATCAGTAGTAAAAAATAAAATTCACATTTCCCCAAACGTACTTAAATTTATTGAAAAGATAAAGTGCCGAATGTAACCGTAGTTAGGGTCAAAAAACCCAAATTATAGTTCGAAAAACCGAGTAAATCTATAGATAAATGGATTTTTAATTTAACAGTGTAAGTGCCTCATTTGTAGTATTGGTTACAAAATTTAAGTGTTTTGGTTACACTTTGGTTTTTTGCTGAAATGAGCTAATCACTATAGCTAAAAGGCGTAAATCAGTATCTGGAAAGCAGGCTACTGTAACCGCCAAAAAGTGCCTTTTGAAGCATTTTTTTGTAGAAACGCTGCAGGAGTTATTAAACCAATCGATGATATAAGCAGTATGATGCGAGGTTATTTAATTAAAACGGATATTTGTTAACTTATCTGTGGTTGTTTTGCTAAATTGATCTATGATATGGAACGAAATGGCCAAAAAAAATCTTTCAGTTTTTAGATATCCCGATTAAATAATGGTAATTTGAGTTTTGTGTTGTACTGAAATTGCTAAAATTGATTATTGAATAAAAAAAGGTTTTGGTACGTGTGGCATTTTTATATAAATATTAAAAATACGACTGTTTAAATGTTGGTTATAAAAAAAGCCACCTTTATCAGGTGGCTTTTTTTAATAAATGTTGCTATAAATTAAGCGCTCTTCTCAATTTTAACTATAGGCGAGGTCTGAGCCTGTACCTTTATTTCTTTTTTAACGTCATGTTTCATGGCGGTTGGAGCAGCGTGATTTACATTTAAATGCGGTGCAATAACTAATGAAACGATTGACATCAGTTTGATCAGGATATTCATTGACGGGCCCGAAGTATCCTTGAATGGATCACCTACGGTATCGCCGGTTACGGATGCTTTATGTGGTTCTGATTTTTTGTAAAAGATCTCGCCATTGATCTCACAGCCTTTTTCAAACGATTTTTTGGCGTTATCCCAGGCGCCGCCGGCATTACTCTGGAAAATTCCCATCAACACGCCTGATACGGTAACACCGGCCAGCAAGCCACCCAATACTTCGGGGCCAAATGCAAAACCGATAATAATAGGGGTGATCAGGGCAATTAAGCCGGGGGCAACCATCTCGCGGATAGAAGCCTTGGTTGATATAGCTACGCATTTTTCATACTCGGGTTTGGCTTTATATTCCATAATACCGGGTATTTCACGAAACTGGCGTCTTACTTCTTCAACCATTGCCATAGCCGCACGACCTACAGCCGAGATACACAATGCCGAGAAGATGAAGGGGATCATACCGCCTACAAATAAACCCGCCAGTACATCGGCTTTGTAAATGTCAATATGCTCAATACCGGCAACGCCTACAAAGGCAGCAAATAAGGCCAGTGAGGTCAACGCAGCAGATGCAATGGCAAAACCCTTGCCGGTAGCAGCGGTAGTGTTACCTACGGCATCCAGATTGTCTGTACGGTGACGTACTTCCTCCGGTAGTCTGCTCATTTCGGCAATGCCACCGGCATTGTCGGCAATAGGGCCAAAAGCATCAATAGCCAGCTGCATGGCTGTAGTAGCCATCATACCCGCAGCTGCAATAGCCACGCCATATAAACCTGCAAAATGGTAGGAGCCATAAATACCTGATGCTAAAACCAGGATAGGTAACACCGTTGATTCCATACCTACCGCCAAACCGCCAATGATATTGGTAGCATGGCCGGTTGATGACTGGCGAATAATGCTCAGTACCGGGCGTTTACCCATGGCCGTATAATATTCAGTGATGATAGACATCAAAGTACCTACTATCAATCCTACAACTATTGACATAAATACACCGTTCTTGGTAAATATCAATGATCCGGCCTTGATAGCATGATTTGCATCCTCGTCACGCACCATATGGAAACTGTCATTAGGCAGCATCCATTGTACTACAAAGTAGGTTGCAATAGCAGTTAATATAATGGAGGCCCAGTTGCCTATGTTTAGTGCTTTTTGCACGCTGTCGGTTTCGTTTTTAATTTTTACTAATGATGCACCAACAATGGAGAAAATTAAGCCCAAACCTGCAATTACCATTGGCAGCAATATCGGGGCAATACCTCCAAAACTATCGTGTGATACAATTTCGCGGCCCAAAACCATGGTTGCAAGCATGGTAGCTACGTATGAACCAAATAAATCGGCACCCATACCGGCCACGTCACCAACGTTATCACCTACGTTATCGGCAATGGTTGCAGGGTTACGCACATCATCCTCGGGTATACCTGCTTCAACTTTACCTACAAGGTCGGCACCTACGTCGGCAGCTTTGGTATAAATACCACCACCTACACGGGCAAACAGGGCTATTGATTCGGCACCTAATGAAAAGCCGGCTAGAACGTCAAGCGCTTTGGCCATGGCATCACCATTAACTGTGCTGCCTGCTACATTAACTACGTAATATTGATAAAATACAATAAACAGGGAGCCTAAGCCTATGATAGCCAAACCGGCCACCCCTAAACCCATTACGGTGCCACCTGTAAATGATACCTTTAATGCGCGGGCAAGACTGGTGCGCGCGGCCTGTGTAGTACGTACGTTGGCTTTGGTAGCAATACGCATACCTAAAAAACCGGCAAATGCCGATAAAAATGCACCTACTACAAATGATACTGCAATAACCGGGCTTGATGTAGCCACGGTAGTACCTGAGTAAGCCAGTAAAATACCTGCAATAATTACAAAGTAACTCAGTACTTTCCACTCGGCACGTAAAAAGGCCATTGCCCCATCTGCAATGTAGCCTGCCAGTTGGGCCATGTCGCCATCGCCGGCATCTTGTTTGGTCACCCAGGCAGCCTTAACAGCCATTACGGCTATACCTATAAGACCGAACACCGGGATTAGGTAAATTAAGTAATTGTTCAAGAAATCCATATTCACAAATTTGGTTTATAAAGTAGTACAGTTTTGTTACTTAGGTAACAGATATAATAATTGGTGCTTGCAAAATAGTATTTTATTTCTTTACAATAGCCTGCTTATTATAAAGTTTTTTGAATAGTTTAGAGCTTTTAACCCCGTAATAATAACTATGACAAAAAATTCCGGTCAACCAAAAATGAAACATGAATTGGGTCTGCTTGATGGCACAATGCTGGTAGCAGGCTCTATGATTGGGTCGGGTATATTTATTGTAAGCGCAGATATTATACGTAATGTAGGCTCGGCAGGTTGGCTTATTGCAATTTGGGTATTAACCGGCTTTATGACCCTGACCGCAGCCCTGAGCTACGGCGAATTAAGCGGCATGTTCCCCAAGGCTGGCGGCCAGTATGTTTATCTGAAAGAAGCTTACAACAAGCTCATTGCCTTTTTATATGGTTGGAGTTTTTTTGCCGTGATACAAACTGGCACCATAGCTGCGGTAGGGGTAGCATTCAGCAAATTTACCGCTTACCTCATACCTGCTTTCAGCGAGGAAAATATTCTGTGGAAATTAAAAACCGGTGTAACCGACGCCGGACAAGATAAGTTTTTTACCATCAGCGCAGCGCAGATAGTATCTATCGTGCTCATTATCCTGCTAACATTTATCAACACCCGCGGTGTAAAAGGCGGCAAGTTCATACAAACCACCTTTACATTAACTAAACTGTTAAGTCTTTTTGGTTTAATTGGCTTTGGTTTTATAGCCCTGAGGGGCGATATATGGCATGCCAACTGGAGCAATGCCTGGGATATTCACAATCTGAGTAAGGATGGCAGTATTACTACTTTAACCATAGGAGGTGCTTTAGGCGCTATAGCGGCGGCCATGGTAGGTTCTATATTCAGCAGTGATGCCTGGAACAATGTAACCTTTATTGCAGGCGAAATGAAGAACCCCAAGCGCGACGTGGCCCTTAGTTTGGCTTTCGGCACGTTGATAGTTACCGTTATTTACGTATCGGCCAATGTGGTGTACACGGGCGTATTGTCCCTGCATGATATTGCCAATGCTGAGAGGGATCGTGTGGCGGTGGCGGCATCGCACGTGATATTTGGTAATATCGGCACGTATGTAATTGCGGTGATGATCATGATATCAACCTTTGGCTGTAACAACGGGTTAATACTTTCGGGGGCCCGTGTTTATTACACCATGGCCAAGGATGGTTTGTTTTTTAAACGTACCGGAACACTCAATAAATTTGCTGTACCGCAGTTTGGTTTATGGATACAATGCCTGGTAGCAAGTATTTTGTGTTTAAGCGGCCGTTATGGCGACTTGCTGGATATGATATCATTTGTAGTAGTTATATTTTATGTGCTCACCATTTTTGGTATTTATATTTTGCGGGCTAAATACCCTGATGCCGAGCGGCCTTATAAAGCCTTTGGCTATCCGGTTTTACCGGCCATTTATATTTTAATGGGTATTGCATTTTGTACGTTGCTCATTATGTATAAGCCCCAATTTACCTGGCCGGGTTTAATTATTGTATTGATAGGTGTGCCGATATATTTTATATCGCAACGGAACGTTAAGCATGAGGATGAAACGGTTACTGATAGTTAGTTTATTAATAATAAGCGGGCAGGTTTACGCCCAAACTTTGCAGCAAAAAATAGCAACCGCATTTGGCAGGCTGCAGGCCGATAGCCAGTGCAGTTATGCGTCGGTATCTTTAACCGTTTTGGATGCCAAAACCGGCGAACAGGTGTTTGCCGCTAACCCCAATATGGGCTTAGCTACGGCGTCAACCCTGAAAACCATTACCAGTATTACGGCATTTAATATTTTGGGGGCCGGTTTCAGGTACCAGACCCAACTGGGTTATGCCGGTGAAATTACTGCTGATGGTACCCTGAATGGCGATGTGATTATCAAAGGTGCGGGTGACCCGACGCTGGGCAGCTGGCGGTATGATCAAACCCATGAGGCCCACATACTTACCTTAATGACCGATGCCTTGCAAGCAGCAGGCATCAAAAAAATAAATGGCCGCATTATTGGCGATGACAGCATTTTTGGTACACAATCTATCCCCGAAGGATGGATCTGGCAGGATGTGGGTAACTACTATGGCGCCGGAACATCGGGACTTTGCTGGCGCGAAAACCAGTTTGATATTAAGCTGCGCACAGGTGTAGTGGGCAATCCGGTAGGAATATCGCGTACGGTGCCGCCGATGCCTTATCTTACCTTTAAAAGTGAACTGATAAACGGCCCTGATAACAGCGGCGACAATGCCTACGCCTTTTTGCCCATTGGCAGTACCGTAATGTACCTGCGCGGCAGCTATGCCATTGATCAGGAGAAAAAAAGCATATCTGCCGCCCTGCCTGATCCTGCTTATGATGCTGCCCTGCGCCTGGGCGATACCTTGAAAAAACTCGGCATCATTATAACCAATGAACCTGAATCTGCTGCAACTTTGGCGGCTAAAACATTGGCTTTGCCTGTTATTACTAAAAATTTAACTATCATACAATCGCCGCCATTGAGCAGGATAGTTTACTGGCTTAACCAAAAAAGCATTAACCTGTATGCGGAGCAATTGCTAAAAACCATTGCCTGGAAACAGGGCCGTAAACCAACAACAGCAAATGGCGTAGAGGAAGTTCAGAAATTCTGGAAGGCGCGGGGTATCGACCCAAATACCATCAATACGTTTGACGGCAGCGGTCTTTCGCCGGGGGATAGGGTAACCACGAATACACTGGCCAAAATTTTGCAGTCGGCAAAAAAGGAGAGTTGGTTTCCTGATCTTTACGAAAGCCTGCCGGTATACAACAACATGAAAATGAAAAGCGGGAGCATTAACAATGTGCTGTGTTATGCCGGCTACCAAACCAGTAATGGCCGCGAACTTTGTTTCTCTATCATGGTGAACAACTTTAACGGTTCCAGTCGCGGCATTAAAGAAAAAATATTCCGGGTGCTGGATATGCTGAAATAGCCCCTAATCCCCTAAAGGGGAGATTTTTTGATTTAATGCTGCTGTTAAAGGTCTTTTGGGCTCCGGCTTTGATTTTTTTAATGATGTTAGTTTTTGCTGTCAGAAAATTATTCCTAAATTTAAATCAACCATGAAAAAACTAAACATTGTTATAGTCCTTTTATCTTTTTTTGTATTATCTGCCTGTAAGGGAAATAAGGGTAATTCAGAAGATGCGGTTAAAAGTATCCGGTTTAAGTTTACGGAGTTGGGGCGTGAAACGCAGTTCAGGATAGCCTGCGATAAGTTTGATACCTTTTTTCCTGAAGGGAAGATTAAAAACTTCACCAAAAGTGCGGGTATCGACAGTGTGATGCAATTGCTAACTAATATGAAACCTATTAACGACGGTACTGAACCCGATGTACGGGGCAAAATATATATTACCCACACTAATAACACTATTGATACCCTTTGCGTTGGTGCAAAGGCACTCACCTATAAAAGCACCACCTATCAAACACCGCAGGAATTGCTGGTACTGATACAGAAATAAGCTACACAGATGTCATACCGAACTTGTTTCGGTACCCCATAAGTTAAGCTAAACAGCTTGTTGGTTAGTCCGGAGGGATCCTGAAACAAGTTCAGGATGACGTTTCTCATAACAAAAAAGAGCAGGTCTTTTTCAAGCCTGCTCTTTTTGTAAATTCATTAAGCTTAATTTAAGCGTATGTAATGTTTAAAGTGAAAGGTACGCTTAGTGCTTTTGAAATAATGCAATTAGCTTTTGCATCTTCGGCAATGGCTTTAAATGTCGCTTCGTCAACACCGTCAATGGCAGTTGCTTTAAGCTCCAGGTGTATACCGGTAATGCTCAAGGCCTGCATGTCCAGATCAAGGATGGCGTCGGTAGTTAAATCGCCGGGAGTGAAGCCTTTTTGCGACAATGCTGCGCCAACAGCCATGGTAAAGCAACCTGCATGAGCTGCTGCTATCAGTTCTTCAGGATTGGTCCCGACACCATCTGCAAAACGGGTTTTAAATGAATACTGGGTTTTGTTTAAAACGGTGCTCTGGGTAGTAATTTCTCCCTGACCTGTTTGTAAGGTTCCGTTCCAATGGGCGTTTGCTGTACGTTTCATAGTTGTGTGTTATGTTTTGTGGTTTATTGATTAGTTAACAGACCATGGTTAATGGGCCGCAGTTTAATTTGTTCAATTTTAATCCTTACTTAACTACCATTTGGCCCGTTCATACTGAACCGGCCATTTTACCTCATGCCGCAATTCATGTGCTGCACGCAGCGGAAAATGCGGGTCGCGCAGCATTTCGCGGGCTAAAAATATCAGGTCGGCTTCGCCTTCCTGCAAAATTTCATTGGCCTGGTAGGCCGTTGTTATTAAGCCCACCGCACCGGTAAGTATACCACTTTCTTTTTTAATTTTCTCTGCAAATTCAACTTGATAACCTGGTTTTAACGGTATCTTAGCATGGGCCACGTTTCCACCACTGGAGCAGTCTATCAGGTCGACGCCTTTATCTTTTAACACCTTTGCCAGGGCTACAGAATCATCGGCTGTCCATCCGCCTTCGGTCCATTCCGTTGCCGATATCCGTACAAACAATGGGTTTTCCGCAGGCCAAACCTCTTTCACGGCTTCCACAACCTCTACAGTTAAGCGTATGCGGTTTTCAAAAGAGCCACCATATTCATCCGTCCGTTTATTGCTCACCGGCGAAAGAAACTGGTGCAGCAGATAACCATGGGCGCCATGTAATTCAATCACCTTGAATCCGGCGGCAATAGCTCTGGCGGCTGCCGTTTTAAAATCGGCTTTAACTTTTTCAATGCCTGCTTTATCTAAAGCCAGCGGAGCTTCTTCGCCGTTGCCAAAAGGTATGGCGCTTGGGGCCAATGCTTTCCATCCGTTTTTTTGATCAGATGGTATTTGCTTGCCGCCATTCCAGGGTTCAACATGGCTGGCTTTGCGGCCTGCGTGGGCCAGTTGTACACCTGCCACCGCACCGTGGGCATGAATAAAGCCGGTGATCTCCTTTAGTTTTTCAATATGCCGGTCGTTATAAATGCCAAGATCGGCAAAGGTGATGCGGCCTTCGGCTGATACTGCGGCGGCTTCGGTAATAATTAAACCCGCGCCGCCAACTGCCCTGCTGCCTAAGTGAACCAGGTGCCATTCATTTGCAAAACCATCCTGGCTGGAGTATTCGCACATGGGCGATACGGCGATACGATTTTTTAATTCGATGTTCTTTATTTTTAAAGGCGAGAATAGATGTGCCATAGATATTTTTTTATGTAAATATGGTGACTAACAACCATAGCAACCACAGTGTTTTATTAAAAGTTATTCCTGCCGTTAATAAAATGATATAAGTTTGAATATTTAAACCCTTTTCTACGTTTTTATAAGATGAACAACGATCAAAACTATGTTGAACTGCAAGTAGCTGATAGTAATGCTATGGCGGCCTATACTGCATTCCCTGAAAATTTAAAAGCAGACACCCCTGCTATTATTATATTGCAGGAGGCATTTGGTGTAAATAGCCATATACGTAAAGTGGCGGATCGTTTCGCTGCCGAAGGTTATATTGCTATCGCACCCGAGCTTTTTCATCGTACCGCTCCCAAGGGTTTTGCAGGTGATTATGCTGATTTTAGTACGGTTACGCCGCATACCTCCCAAATAACCAATGAAGGTTTAGAGGCCGATCTGCAGGCTGTTTGGCAATGGCTCGGTTCGCAAAGCAATGTAAATATTGGCAAGGTGTATGCCATAGGTTATTGCATGGGTGGCCGCGTATCTTTTATTGCCAATGCGCTTTTGCCATTAAAGGCAGCAGTATCTTATTACGGCGGTGGACTGGATAAAATTGCCAACCGTGCGGCGGATCTGCATGGTAAACACCTGTTTTTTTGGGGCGGTAAGGATGCCCATATTAAACAGGACCTGATCAATACCGTGATAGCAGCGGTTGATGATGCCGGCAAGGACTATATCAACGTAAAAATATCTTATGCCGACCATGGCTTTAACTGCGACGAACGCCCAAGCTACAACAAAGCCGCATCAACAGAAGCCTGGGCCCTCACCTTAGCATTTCTTGAAGCTGAAAGCCAAAAGCATTAGGCTCAAAGCTCTTGTTTTTAGCCTAATTAGTAGCTTTCAGCTTTAAACCTTATGCTTTCCGCTTTAATGTATACGCCCGCGTTCGTCCTCGTTGCCGGTGTCGCGTTTTTCGGTATTGGCATCCCGGCCAAAGCGATAGCTTAGGGCCAGTTGTACAAACCTGTTGAGCTGAAAGTTGGTAAACTTATTGTTGATGCCGTTAACAGTGGTGCTTACTGCCGATGCACTGCTCCTGAAAGCATCATTCAAGTTTAGGGTGATGTTCAGTTTCTTTTTCATGGCCAGTGCGGTAAAGCCCACATCTAACTTGTAATAGGCATCTGAACGGCCAATATGGTCAATCTCCGGAAACTGGTACCAGAAATTAATGGCTGCAGCAAAGGTTTTGTCCGCATTAAAATAGGCCGTATTGTTGGTAGCCAGGTAGGCACCATATCCGCTTATGCTTTTAATGTAGGAGAGGTTGGAGTTTGCGCTGGTATGATAAAAAGTGGCCTGGTTGTTATTATCAAGCCAGGGGAAAAGGTGTAATGTCAGGTTTTCGGAAACACCTACACGGTAGGTTTTGATAAAATTTAAGGGAACGGTGTAAACCAGGTTGGTGTCTGCACTGGCTACGGTTACATTGTAAAAACCATTATCGGTAATGTTTAAGAACAATGCCGAGGTAAGCATGTTTTTGTAGGTATGCGACAGTTCAAAATTACTATTATATTCGGGTTGCAGAAAGGGATTACCCTCGCCATAACTGTAGGCCGTAAATAGTGATTTAAAGGGATTAAGATTCCAGAAGGTAGGGCGGTTTACCCGGCGGCCAAAGGTAAATGCAAAGCCATTTGAAGTATCTGCCTGGTAGGATATGGATGCAGATGGAAACAGCTTTAAATATTTATTGGTATTGATTTGGTTAAGGGTATACGAATTGCCTTTGGTTTCGGTGTATTCGGCCCGTAAACCTACCTGGTATTTCCACTTATCTTTTTCTTTGTTAAGGTTTACGTATAATGATTGTGTGTTTTCAATATACCTGAACTCGTTGCTCAGGTTGGTATTGTAGGTAAGTTTATCATTAATATCCTTATCATAATAAAAGGCATTGCTGTAATTGTTAATAAAGCTGACCTTGCCTCCGAATGCTATTTTGGCAAATGGAGTGGGTATTTCCGCATCGGCTTTAAAAGTGTAAATGTTGATGTTTTGTTTATTGGTATCAAAATACCGGGTATTGTTTGCGGGTATAACCTGTCCGTTTGGTAAATAACTGTTGCTTTCAAAGTCTGATCTGTCTGTACGGTAATAATTAATATAGTCGGCGTTTAAGAGCAGCTTTTTGCCGGTGGTGTCAAAATTGATGATGGCATGCACGTTGCCCGAATTGCTGATGGCTATAGGATGGTAGGTTGCAAAGGTTTTTAAAGTAGAATCGAGGCCGCCGCCGTTGCTGTATACAGGATTGTTTACATGATCAGACCCATCGTAAATACTTTTACCGCCCAGGTAAGATATACCAATGGTTGTTTTAGGGCTCACCTTATAATCAACCCCGGCAACTGCACTAAAGTTATGACCGCGGTAATTGCCGGTATCAGTTTGTAGCCAGTGTTGTTTGGGGTAAAAAACATCGGTTTGAAAACCTTCCAGCTCATGATCATGATCCATATTGACACTGGTATAAGCCGACCATTTATTGGAATTATAATTAAGGTTTGCGCTGCCACTGGCCAGCCAGTAATTGCTGGTGCCAAATACATTGGCCGGGCTGTGTAATGATTGCTTATCGCCAACTTGTACGTTGCCCGAGAAGCCCTGTTTGCTGCTATGCTTGGTAGTGATATTAATTAGGCCGGCATTACCCTCGGCATCGTAATTGGCCGATGGATTTTTGATTAGCTCGATCTTGGAGATCTGATTGGCCGACATGGATTTTAAATACCGTACCAGGTCGACCCCGGCCAGCTGAATAATACGGTCGTTAACCATTACCTTAACGGCACCTTTGCCTACAACGCTAATTTCGTTACCGCTTACCTTAATGCCCGGAACTTTGCCCAATGCCGTTAATACATCGGTACCGGTAGCCGTAATGCTGGTTGATACATTGTAAACCAGCTTTTCCTGGTTGTTTTCAATAGTGGCTTTTTTAGCAGTAACCACTACTTCGCCCAGTTGGGTATTGGATGTTTGCAGCACGATGTTCACCGTAGTGTCTTTAGTAACAAACAGCTGCGATTGATATTTCTCGTACCCGATAGAAGCAATCGTAATTGTGTACTGGCCGGTATGCAGGTTTTTAAAAACAAAACTGCCCGAGCTATCAGTTTGTAAGGATTGATTTTTATGATTGTCGGTACTTAAAAGGCTTACCCCAGCGTAGGCTAAAGGGTGATTGGACGGATCATGTATGGTGCCCGTAAGTTTAATTTGTGCTGACAGGCTACAGTGAATAACAGCTAAAAGTGTTAAGGTAAAAATTAGTTTCAAAAGATGGCAGGTTTAAAATTTGCCTAATAATAAGGAAATATGGGCTAAATAGGAAATGAAGAGAGGGGATTAACCGGATTTAGGTAATTGAAATTATTCAAAAATATTTTTGTAAATCAACCGCATTACCAAGTAAGTAACGCAACTTCCCGACAAAATGAAGCCTGATATTAAAACTACAATGGCCCAGTTATTATGTTTTTGATTATAAAAGGAAGCGCCGTCACTGGCTATCCAGCCTCCAAAAGGAATGCCGCAAAGTGCCAGCAAGGTTTTAGTTAATTTCCATAACATACACCAAGATATAGAATATTTGATTAGCAATTGCCGTGATGTTTCCGGATAACGGTTGAACTATTCAAAACAATACCTAAATTTGAGGTGTTAAGGCTGATTTATGAACGGATATACTAAACTAACCTTAATTTGACTACATACACAACCCTTATTATACTTAGCGGACTGGTCATATTTTCGTACCTGTTTGATCTGTTAGCCGGTAAAACAAAAATCCCTTCGGTTATTTTATTGCTGTTGCTTGGTATTGGCCTAAAGCAGGTGGTTGACTATTTTAGCATACCCATGTTTAATTTTGCGGTGATATTGCCCGCGCTGGGTACCCTGGGTTTAATATTAATTGTGTTTGAAGGGGCGCTTGAACTGCGCTATAACAGTGATAAGAATGCCGTCATCAAAAAAGCTTTCTTTTCCGCATTGAGTATTATGTTGCTGAGTGCGGCAGTAATTACGGTAATTATATACTATTTAACAGGCGAAAGCATTTATAAGTGTTTTGTAAACGCTATACCTTATTGCGTGGTAAGCTCGTCCATTGCTATACCATCGGCCTCAAACCTTATTAAAAGTAAAAAGGAGTTTATTATTTATGAATCATCCTTTTCTGATATACTCACGGTGGTGCTGTTTAATTTTATAGTCCGGAACCCTAAAATTGAAGTAGCATCATTTGCCAAACTGGGGGCCGAGCTTACCGGTATTATTGTGGTGGCTATTTTATCGTGCCTGTTGCTGCTATATATTATCGGGCGTTTAAAGCATCACATTAAATCATTCCTGATCATTTCGTTGCTGATCCTGGTTTATTCCGTTGGTCAGTCATACCATTTATCAGCTTTGATCATTGTGCTGGCTTTAGGGCTTTTTCTGAATAATGCCAGTCAGATCCATTTCGGCTGGTTCAGGAAATGGTTTATTTATCCAACATTTCAGCATGATATCAAACAGTTGCACCAGCTTTCGGCCGAGAGCGCTTTTCTGATGCGCACCTTCTTTTTTATAGTTTTTGGTTACACTATGGATATTTACCAGCTTAAGAATCTCCCTGTTTTGTTAAGCGCGGGTGCCATTTTACTTTCTATTTACGTGGTGCGGTTCGTATATATCAAGCTGGTTTCCAAAACCGATCTGATGCCTGAACTGGTTATTGTACCCCGCGGCCTGATCAATGTATTGCTGTATTATAATTTACCCGCCAATTTAAGAATCCCGCAAGTTAGCACAGGATTATTGTTTGTAGTGGTGCTGGGTACCAGTGTTATTATGAGTCTCGGGTTATTGATCACCAAACGACAAGCAGCAAGCTATAACCATGAATTTAATGATATTTGATAAACGAATAATGACAATTACTACACGCCCCGCCACATTTGATGATATACCTGTACTGCAACAATTAATAGCATTATCCGTACGTGGCTTAAGTACGGGTTATAATACCCCTAATCAGATTGAAAGTGCTTTGAAATATGTTTTTGGAGTTGATACGCAACTGGTTACCGATGGTACTTATTACGTGGCCCAAATACGCGATACCATAGTGGGTTGCGGTGGTTGGAGTAAGCGCAATAAACTATACGGCGGCGATCAGCATAAAGAGATAGAAGACCAACTGCTTAACCCGGAATATGATGCCGCAAGGATCAGGGCTTTTTTTGTACATCCTAATTGGGCGAGGCGGGGTATTGGCAGGCATATTATGCAGGTATGCGAAAACGCCGCGCAAACTAATGGATTTAAAAGTTTTCAGTTAGGGGCTACTTTGCCGGGTGTGCCGCTTTATGAGGTTATGGGCTACAGCCCCGTTGAATATATAGACCAACCCATGCCAAACGGCGAGGTGTTGCCTATAGTTAAAATGCAAAAGGTTTTATAACAGATTGGGGTGGATTATTACGGTTTCCAGTAATTACCCGATACAATGATCATATCTATCATTTTGATGCTGTTATCGTAATAATCATAGTCCCGGAGTTTAAAGCCAACCAGATAGTTCCATAGGTTATTGAGCCATTGCTGGTTGCTTTTGTCAACCGTGGCGGATACGGTAAAAGGTGCTATAAAGCTTAGCGCCTCAAAATAACGTCCTTTAATATCATTTCCATCCAGTGTATATCCGGCCGAAATATTGTCCGGATTACCTTTGGTTGTTTCACGGATCCAACGATTTATTTTATCGGCCATGACTTTTGCACGTTTATCACCATATAGTAAATAATCGGTAGCTATCCGCCACGGAACGCGGCAAGCATTATAATTATAATAGCCATCATAAGGCGATTCAAGGTAGTTACGCTGGGCTGGCCGTGGGTTTTTATTGGTGCTGCGGATAAAGTCGGGCACTATACCCGCATCCGGGCTATATTTCTCTTGCATCAGGCTAAAAAGCTGATAGTTGTTGTTAACCGATTTTTGCCATTTATCATTTTGCAAAACCTGCTCAAAAGCCTTAAAATGGGCAGGCATAAAATCAGACGAGCGTGTGTCGAAATAATCACTGCTATCATACTCAATGGCATCGCTCAGCAAAACAGCGTAGGTTTTAGGGTTTATTTCATGCTGCATAATAGCAGCTATCATGTTTCGGGCCTCGGCCTGGTAATTAATACTGCCCTTATTACCCCATTGTTTGGCAGCCAGTAACAGCGAGTAGGCAATGTCCATATCGCCATCTGTAGCGGTACTACGGTCAAGGTTTTTACAGTTTTTGCCTTGTGCCCATGCCATTAAGTAAGGGGATGTTTTGGCGGGATGGGCTTTGTAATAATTGTACAAGCCGTCAAAAGTGGTTTTGGCGCCTTTGTCATAACCGGCTATGAGCGCAGTAATAAGCATGCCATATCCCTGCCCTTCAGATACACATTCCTTACCGGGCTTTTCAAACCATATATAATACTGGTTTTTGTAACAGCCGGGCTTTACATAGCGTGTTTTCCATTGGGTATAAAATGCGCAAACCTGCCTATCCAGTTGTTGCTGCGGTAAATGGCTGGGTTTAATAGTACCCGCAGCATAGGTATTATGCTGCGGAAAAGGTTTTAATACCGTTTGTGCATTAACCCCCGTACCTGTAAAAAGTAAAAGCAGGAAGTAGTTAAACCACCTGTAGTTCCAGTAGTTCTTCAAAGCTTTCTTGCTCCATGCACATTTGATTTTCGGCAAAGTACAATTTAAGGCACGATAAAAAATTCTGTATAACCGGGGTGTCTTTACATGTTGCGGCATACCAGGTTCTTTTAGCAACGCTATGGTGCAACGGTTTGGCCACAATATTTTTGTTGCTCAGGTATGGTTTCACAATCCAGTCGGCCATTACGCTTATGCCCAGGCCCGCATTCACCATTTCAATAGTGGCATCGGTGTAGTGTATGCGGTTTAGGGTTTTGGGTTTTACATGCTGCTCCTGTATCAGGGTTTCAATAAGCGGGGTATCCTGATAGGTGGGATCATACAGCGCCAGAATCAAATCCTGATCCCTGAAATCACATATATCAATTATCTCCTTTTGAGCCAGCGGGTGGTCTGCCGGAAGGATAGCATTCAGCCTATCCTCAAAAATAGGTTCATAATTTATTTTGGTGTTTATCATTTGTGTACGCACTATGCCCAGGTCAAGATCGCCGCGCATCAGGTACTCCAGAGGGCGCCGCGTGGCATCAGATACGATATTGATATTAATATCAGGCCATTGGCTTTTAAACGTCTTGATTACGCCAGGCAACCAATGGTAGGCCGTATAGCACTGCATACTGATATTGAGTTTGCCGGTTTTTCCGTTCTTATAATTGCGGATATCCTCTTCCATGGCTCTTATCTCGGCAATAATTTTCTCTGAACTCCGCAAAAAGCGATAGCCAATCTCAGATAAATGTAATTTTTTACCCTGGCGATGGAAAACCTCAATATCAAGCTCCTTTTCCAGTTCCTTTAATTGGTGGCTAAGGGCCGATTGCGTAAGGTGCAGCGCAGCAGCTGCTTTAGTTAAAGTTCCCTCTTTTGATATGGTATCAACTAAGCGGAAATGGTGGAGTGCTATATTCATTATGAATTTTACTAATGATTATGACAAAATTAATTCATTTTTTTCATATATTATATAGCAATACCTTTGCAGTGTACAAAATACACAATATGTTTAATCTACCTTCAAAACAACTACTTCTGTTTTTAGGTGTTTTTTCAGTCTTCCAGGCTCAGGCTCAGCAAAAAGTTTTAAATATCAAAGATGCTGAACAAATGGCACTCGCTAATTACGGTACCATCAAATCCAAAGCAAATCAGCTAAACGCTGCTAAGGCAAACTTAAAAGAAACACGTACAGAATATTTACCAGATGTAAGTATATCTGCCCAGCAGGATTACGGAACCGCAAACGGCCAAAATGGTCCTTTGTATGGCTATCATGGTTTATCAGTGGCCTCATCGGGCCCGGCATTACCTAAACAAAACTGGAACGCAGCATTTGGTTCGCTCTACCTGAGCAACGTAAGCTGGGATTTTTTCAGTTTCGGAAAGGCTGTTGAAAGAGTAAAGGTGCAGCGTTCAGTGGTTTCACGTGAAGAAACCGATCTGGTACAGGAACAGTTTCAGCACGAAATAAGGGTGGCAAGTACCTACCTTAATTTATTGGCTGCCCAACAGTTGGAAAAGGCTCAGCAGGATAACCTTAACCGCGCTATTGACCTGCAAAAGGTAGTGGCAGCACGCGTAAAAAATGGTTTAAATGCAGGGGTTGATTCGTCTTTAGCTAATGCTGAGGTATCAAATGCTAAAATTGCATTAACCAATACGCAGCAAACCGAGCAGGAGCAAAGCAACCAGCTTTCTATTTACCTGGGCATTCCGGCACAGGAGTTTTTGCTTGATAGTGCCTTCATCACCAAAACGCCAACTACTTTAACGGCGCAAAGCGCAGTTAAAATTGCAGATCATCCGGAGCTGCGTTATTTTCAGAACCGTATTAATGTAAGTAATGAGCAGGCAAAATATTTAAGAACGTTTGCTTATCCTACGTTTAGTCTGTTTGGTGTGTACCAGGGCAGGGGATCGGGCTTTAATTCTGATTATAGCACCGATTTAAATAGTTACAGCAGCAGTTATGGCGCAGGTGCAAACCCAACCCGTTATAACTACCTGTTTGGTGTGGCCATGGTTTGGAATATTACCAGTCCGTTCAGGGTGCATTACCAGGTACAGTCACAAAAATATACCTCTGAGCAATTTAAAAATGACTATGACCTGGTTGAGCAGCAGTTACAGGCTCAGCAAATACTTGCCGAAACCCGTATAGGTAACGCTCTGAAAAATTACCGCGAGGTACCGGTCGAAGTTTCTGCCGCAAGCGATGCTTATAAACAAAAGTACACGCTGTACAAAAATGGCCTTGCCAACATTGTTGATTTTACGCAAGCCCTTTATACGCTGAACCGCGCCGAGGTTGACAGATACATTGCCTTAAACAACGTATGGCAGGCATTGCTTTATAAATCTGCCGCCACCGGCGACTTTGGCATATTCATTAATAATTTTTAAAAACAGTTATACACATTTATAATGGGAATGATAAAAGGGGCGCTCCAAAAACCAATAACCATATTGGTAATAGTAGCCGGACTATTTTTTTTCGGGATTAATGCGGTACGTACTATCAAGATAGATATTTTTCCTGATCTAAATTTACCGGTTATCTATGTATCCCACCCTTATGGTGGTTTTACTCCAGACCAGATGGAGGCCTATTTTGGTAAACAGTATGTTAACTTACTGCTGTTTGTTTCGGGCGTTAAAAGTATCGAAACAAAAAATATACAAGGTTTAACACTTATAAAAGTTACTTTTTACGAAGGTACCAATATGGCCCAGGCTGCGGCCGAGGTCACGAGTTATACTAATCGTGCCCAGGCTGCGTTTCCGCAGGGATCACAGCCGCCATTTATCTTAAGGTTTGATGCATCAACACTTCCGGTAGGTCAGTTAGTGTTAAGCAGCCCTACCCGATCCAATAACGAATTGCTTGATTATGCGTTGGTATATGTGCGGTCGTCATTTACATCTATCCCGGGGTTGGTTGCGCCGGCACCTTTTGGTGGTAACCAGCGTTCGGTAGTTATCAAAGTTGATCCGGGATTGCTGCGTTCGCACAACTTAACACCAGATCAGATTGTAGCTGCTTTACGTGATAATAACCAGAACACGCCTGCCGGTAACGTGCGTATAGGCGATTATAATTACCTGGCACCTACCAATACCACTATTAAAAAGGTATCAGATTTTGGCGATATTCCATTATACAAAAACGGTATCCAAACGGTGTTTTTGCATGATGTGGCCACTGTTGAAGATGGTGCAGATATTACCCAGGGTTATGCCTTAATAAACGGTAAGCGTTCGGTTTACCTGCCAATTACCAAATCGGCCACGGCATCAACCTGGGACGTGGTTCAGAACCTGAAGAAAGCACTGCCGAGATTCCAGGCCTTATTACCTGACGATGTAAAACTGTCGTTCGTGTTTGACCAGTCAATTTATGTAATTAACGCGGTAAAGAGTTTGGCCGAAGAAGGAGCCATAGGTGCTGTACTTACCGGTTTAATGGTATTACTATTTTTAGGTGACAGGCGTGGGGCGTTAATTGTAATATTAACTATTCCTACCTGTATCATATCGGCTATATTCTTCCTGTCGCTTTTCCATCAAACCATCAATATCATGACGTTGAGCGGTCTTTCGCTGGCTATTGGTATCCTGGTTGATGAGTCGACGGTAACTATCGAGAATATTCACCAGCATTTTGATATGGGCAAACCCAAAGCACTGGCTATATGGGATGCCTGTAAGGAAATAGCTTTCCCTAAATTGCTTATCCTTTTCTGTATCCTTGCGGTATTTGCTCCGGCCTTTACCATGACAGGTATACCGGGCGCCTTGTTTTTACCATTGGCATTAGCCATCGGTTTTTCCATGATCATCTCTTACTTTTTGGCGCAAACCTTTGTACCTATCATGGCCAACTGGATCATGGTAAACAAACATGAAGATCACAGCCACAAAGATGGTTTTGCTTTAGAAGATGAAGGAGAGCCATGGGAGCAAAAAGAAAAAGCCATGAAAAGGGCGTTGGAACATACAGGTAATGAAGTAACCCGGTTTGATAAATTCAGGGACAGCTTTATGCGCTTAATGGATCGTATGCTCCCAAACCGGAAAATTCTGGTAACGGTTTACGTAATTGGCGCATTTGGATTAGCCTTTTTACTTTTCAATATTATAGGTCGGGATGTATTGCCTAAGGTTAACTCAGGTACTTTCCAGGTTCGTTTGCGGGCTCCTGATGGTACACGTTTGGAACGTACCGAGGTAATAGCCGTGAAGGCTCAGCATATATTGGGTGAAATTGTAGGTAAAAATCATATCGCCATAACGTCAACTATGGTTGGTTCGCACCCAGCATCGTTTTCAACTAACCCAATCTATTTGTTTATGGCTGGCCCGCAGGAGGCCGTTATGCAGATCAGTTTAACGGAAGATTATAAAGTAAAAAACCTTGACGATTTAAAGGAACGTTTCAGAAACGCCATACATAAGGAACTACCGGGCGTAAAGCTTTCTTTTGAGCCAATTGAGTTAACTGATAAAATTTTGAGTCAGGGTTCGCCAACGCCTATTGAAATAGCCTTATCCGGAAAAAATAAAAAGCTGAATCAGGAATATGCCTTTAAAATACTGGATAAGCTTAAAAGTATAGATTACCTGCGCGATGCGCAAATTGGTCAGTCGTTTAAATATCCATCTATTGATATTACTATTGACAGGCAACGGGCAGCGCAGCTGGGCGTAGGGGTAGGGGATATTTCCCGTACACTTATCGCTTCTACATCATCATCAAGATATACTGAAAAAAACGTATGGCTTGATCAAAAGGTAGGTTTAAGTTACCAGGTACAAGTGCAAATACCAGAGTTTCAAATGGCCAGCTTGAATGACATTAAGGAAATTCCGGTGCTGAGCAACCAATCCAGGCCAGTTTTAAGTGATGTTGCCGATGTTAAAACCGGCTTAACCAATGGCGAAAATGATGATATCGGTGCCATACCAACACTATCAGTTACAGCCAACCTGAATAATAAGGATTTAGGTACAGCAACAAATGATGTACAAAAAGCTATTAATTCTTTAGGTAAATTGCCTCGTGGATTAACGGTTGAGTTGCGCGGTATGAGCCAGACCTTAACAGACACCTTAGATAGCCTGCAATCGGGATTGATAGTAGCCATCCTGGTGATATTTTTAATGCTTGCGGCCAACTTCCAGTCGTTCAAAATGTCATTCGTAGTACTGTCAACAGTTCCGGCGGTATTATTTGGTTCATTGTTCCTGGTTAAAATAACGGGCGCCACGCTCAATCTGCAGTCATATATGGGTATGATCATGTCGGTAGGGGTATCTATATCAAATGCGGTGTTATTAATAACCAACGCCGAGGAGTTACGGAGGCATAACGGCGATGCACTTAAATCAGCCCGTGAGGCGGTTGCCTTACGTTTACGCCCTATATTGATGACCAGTTTGGCCATGATTGTGGGTATGATCCCGATGGCATCAGGCCTGGGCGAGGGTGGTGACCAGACATCGCCGCTTGGTCGCGCCGTTATTGGCGGGCTTATTGCCTCAACCTTTGCCGCATTGTTAATATTACCGTTGGTGTTTGCCTGGGTACAAGGTAATACCACCACACAATCTGTTTCATTAGACCCAGAAGATAAAGAAAGTAAATTTTATGTTCCATTGCATCATCATGAATAAGCTTAAAAATAAATCAATCATCACGCTTGCCGCGTTAGCGGTAGCCATCAGCTTTCTGAGCGCCTGTCATTCAGAGGAAAAAGAAAAAGAAAGCGCGGAAGAGCAACAGGAACAAGCTGTTGAAATTCCGGCTGTACAACTGGTTCCGGTTAAAAAAGGAAAGTTGAGCACCGAGATTACTATCCCCGGCGAACTGATCCCTTACCAACAGGTTGATCTGTATGCTAAGGTTAACAGTTATGTAAAAAAACTTTTAGTTGATATTGGTTCCGAAGTTCACCAGGGCCAGTTACTGGCAGTGTTGGAAGCTCCGGAAATTAATTCGCAGCTGGCAGGTGCACAATCAAGAGTAAAACAACAGGAAGCTATTTACTTTGCCAGTAAAGCAACTTACGACCGATTGATAAATACCAGCAAAACTCCTGGTACAGTATCATTAAATGACCTGGAACAGGCTGAGGCCAAGAAGAATTCAGATCTTGCCAATGTAGAAGCTGCAAAATCAGGTTACAAAGAGGTTGCTGCTAATCTGAATTATCTGGAAATCAGGGCACCGTTTGATGGCGTGATCACCAGCCGTAATGTGAACTTAGGTGCCTATGTGGGCCCGGGGGGTAAGAGTCTTGATCCGTTGTTTACCCTGCAGGATCAAAAAAGATTGCGTTTGGTGGTATCTATTCCGGAAAACTCTACCGGTGCATTAAGCAATAAAAGCGAAGTGAGCTTTACTGTAAAAGCCTTACCAAACGAAAAATTTACTGCCCAGGTAAAACGTCTGGCCGGTGCGCTTGATGAAAAATTAAGATCAGAGCGTTTGGAAATGGACGTTTATAATAAAGATAAAAAGTTATTGCCGCACATGTTTGCCGAGGTTAATGTGCCTTTGCCTGGTAACGATAGTACTTTTATTGTGCCTAAAACCGCGGTAGTTACCTCAACCGAAAAGGTGTTTGTGATTAAAGTAGTGAACCACAAAGCACAATGGGTGGATGCTAAAAAGGGAGTTTCATCTGGCGATATGGTTGAAGTTTATGGCGATCTTAAACCTGATGATCAGCTGGTAAAAGCAGCAAGTGACGAAATCAGGGACGGGTCGTCAGTAAAAGATAAATAATCAGTTGATAGGGTTGGATTGAGTTAATTTTGTTGACTGGTTCATTGACGTTTACATCCCGCTTTACCATGGGTAAAGTGGGATGTGACGTTTTAGGGCGGACTGAATAATAAAAATCATGTCATTGGGAGAAGGAATCGCGAACTCTGGAAATTCGCTCTGCATGCTTGAGATTACCACGCTACGCTCGCAATGACATATCTTTTACCCCATCGTTCGTGTCCTCACAGAGGACGCTTGATATAGTTATTTAGGGGGCAGGTAACGGCCGATGAATTATTGCAGCTTTTTCAAAATTGCGGTGCCAACTGCATCTGTACTTTCCGCCGCGTTTGAAAGCACTATTACAGCAAGTTTTTTTTCAGCGTTAAATGCCAGAAAGCTGCTGCTGCCGTAAGTGGCACCATTATGAAAGTAATACTCTACGCCATCTACCACAATAATGTGCCAAGCCAGGCCAAGTTTGGCATCTTTGGTAAATCCTCTTGTTATCTGTTGTGTGAGTTCTATGGCCTTCCCAAGCTTATTAGCAGGAGGTTCCATGTTTGCCCGGGCAAATATCAGCATATCATTTACTGACGAATGCAGGGCTCCGCAGGGGGCTAATATGTCAAAATCCCAGGGCGTGGTAACGTTTCCGGTTTCGTTATAAACACTTGCAAAGTTAGCCAGGCTTGCTGCACTTAAATGTTGCGTGGTGTTTTGCATCATTAATGGCCTGCATATAATATCGGTCACCATTTGCTCAAAACTTTTACCGCTTATCTGCGATAGGATGGTGCCCAGCAAGCCAACGCCCAAGTTTGAGTAAGCGTACTGATCACCGGGTTTGCTATTAAGTTTGCATGTTTTAAGATAGGCAAAAAGTTGCTGTTTGTTGTAAGTTTTAAATGGATTGAGTTCATCCCCGGTTTTAGTGTCAAGGTTGTTAGGCATCCTGTCAAAACCTGATGTGTGGTTGCTGAGTGTTAGCAGCGTAACAGCCCGTAGCTCTTTATTCACGGTTACAGAATCGGGCAGGTATTTGGTAATTGGATCGGTTAGCTTTACTTTGCCTTCGTTTACATAATAGGCCAGCAGTACCGAGGTAAATGTTTTAGTGATTGAGCCTATTTCAAAAATGGTGTTAGGCGTTGGTAATTCGCCGTTGTCCCTTGTTGTTTCACCATAGTTGTAAATGCTCACGTTGCCATCTTTTAAAATACCTACGGATAAGCCAACAGTATTAGCCTTTTGAATATACGGACGAACTACCGCTTCAATCTGCTTATCCATCTGCGTTAAAAGCTTGTTTGACGTGGCTGCGGGCGTAAGTTTATCGGCAGTTACCTGTTTAAATGGTTGAAACAGGAACATGTCCAGCTTATTATCCTGATCAAGCCCCATCTGTAATTGCAGGGTTACAGCCTCAAATATGAGCTTATAGGTAGCTACATTGTTATTAACAAAGCTGATAAGTGAAGAGCCTTTAATGCCATTTAACGGGAAAAGCTGCTGATCGGCAACAGACCGGAATGCTTCGGGTGTTAATGCTTTTTTAAAGCGTTCGCCGCCAAGGGCATAAAGGGAGTCGGCTTGTTTGGTGTTAAAAAACTTTTGAACCAGCGTAAATACCGAATCGGTTTTGATTTGCTGCCTGCTTTGCGCAAGGCCAACTGATGAAGAAAATATAATGATGAGTATAATGTATAAGTAACGAGAATGGTTAAGCTTCATCGGTGCTGATAAATTTGATTTGAAGTTAAGCATTTCACCAATTATAGAATAACATTTGTCATGCCGAACATGGTAAAGCATCTATTCTACGGCATTTATACCGGTAATTAGATCTTGTTGTTGCTCATGATGACGTAATGGATGAAACCTAACCTTAAACGCGGACAGACGCTATTACTTATATATTTATACTAACAAAAGTTTATGCAATCAACAATCCTTATGGCGTTTGCCCGGCAAGCAGGTAAAGCACCGCCATTCTCACGGCAACGCCGTTTTCAACCTGGTCAAGGATAATGGATTGTTTACTATCTGCCACGTCACTGGTAATTTCCACACCGCGGTTAATAGGGCCGGGGTGCATTACGGTAATCTCTTTATCCAGAGAGTCTAAAATGGTTTTATTAAGGCCGAAGAGCATGGTATATTCCCGCAGGGAAGGGAAATATTTAATATCCTGGCGCTCCAGTTGTATGCGGAGCATATTGGCTACATCGCACCAGTTAAGGGCTTTTATTAAGTTATGCTCCACTTTAACACCTAATGATCCAATGTATTTAGGAATCAGTGTAGTTGGGCCGCAAACCATTACTTCGGCCCCCAATTGCTTAAGGCACAATATGTTTGACAATGCTACGCGTGAGTGTAATATATCACCTACAATCACCACTTTTTTACCTGCTACATCACCATATTTTTCACGGATGGAAAAGGCATCAAGCAGGGCCTGGGTAGGATGTTCATGTGCGCCGTCGCCAGCATTCACAATCTGGGCCTTTACATGTTTTGAAAGGAAAATTCCTGCACCTGCATAAGGATGGCGCATCACTACCATATCAACCTTCATGGCCAATATGTTGTTTACGGTATCAATCAGGGTTTCGCCCTTGCTTACTGATGATGAAGAGGCCGCAAAGTTTACCACATCAGCCGATAGGCGTTTCTCTGCCAGCTCAAACGACAAGCGGGTGCGGGTTGAGTTTTCGAAAAATATGTTGGCAATAGTTACATCGCGAAGCGAAGGCACTTTTTTTATAGGCCGGTTTAAAACAGATTTAAAAGTATCGGCAGTTTCGAATATGAGTTCAATATCTGCCCGGTTTAAATCTTTTATACCTAATAAGTGTCTCGTGCTTAGTCCTGCCATGTTATTTTGATTTCGGATTTCGGGTGTTGGATTTCGGAATTTTTTATTTTCTTATCTTCTACCTCTGAAATTTACTTTTCTATTTTATTAAGCCTTTGCTTTTCCTTAGCTGTTTTACCAATTGCGGTAAATATAGCAGTAAGCTCATTTGCTTCTTTTTTAATTCAAGGATATTCTTGCTGTTAATTAAACCAGTTTCTTCCATTAATTCCAGCCAATAAATGGGTTCATCCGCTTCTTCTTCTACAATTATAATTTTATTGATGAAATCGGCGGTTGATTTTCCTTTGCAGGCCGACCGGTAGTTAGCGCCAATAGATGTTGAACTTCTTAATAACTGTTTTGATAAAACATCGAACGAGTATTTGCGTGGCTGTGCTTCAATGAACTTTATTACATCAACCGCGAACTTTTGTGTTCTACGCTTTAATTCTATTTTATCCATAGTCTATTTAAAAATCCGAAATCGAAAATCCGAATTCGAAATTATTCTGATACCAGCACAATTTTATCTTCGCCATCGGTATCTTTCCAGCTTACTACTACTTTTTGTGATGCTATGGAATCAACCTCGATACCCACATAATCAGCAGATACCGGGATGTGGCGCGAATAACGGCGGTCGACCAAAGCTAACAGTTCTACTTTTTCAGGGCGACCGAAAGCTTGCATCGCATCCATTGCCGCGCGAATGGTGCGGCCTGTCCAAAGTACATCATCCATCATGATCACTTTTTTACCTTCAATAATAAAATCTATTTTAGTTTGATTAGGCACCAGCGGTGAGCCTTGCCTGCGAAAATCATCGCGGTAAAAGGTAATATCAAGATCGCCATGTAAAATGGTTTTGCCGGGCAATATTTTTCTTAGTTCTTCGGCTACCCGCCTGGCCAAATAAATGCCACGTGGCTGAATACCAATTAATACCGAGCCAGAAAAATCATTATGGTTTTCAATCAACTGGCGACATAAACGTTGTATAGTGATCTGAAATTTCTGTCCGTCGAGCAGTGTAAGATTTTGCATCGTATGGGTGGATTTGGGCAAAAATAGTAAATAGTTTTGAGTTTTGACGGATGAGAATATAAAAGGGCATACGTAACGGTTAGTCGGAATAGAAGTAACCATAAATACCAAATATAAACAGCGGATCATCCCGAATGTATTTCGGGATCTCATGCGCATGGTAGGGACTGCTTGAATAAGACTTTTGTATTTAAGATGCTGAAACAAGTTCAGCACGCCCCTTCAGTAGGTTAAGCGGGTAGGTTTCTCTTCGCGCGTCCTTCATTCCTGCACATGCTTTATTGAACGATATGAACTTTACAAAAAAAGCCCTTCCGAATTAATGGAAGGGCTTTGTGAGAATATTGACGTCAGTTTGAAGCTTATGCTTCTTCTTCTTCAGATTCTGATTTTTTAGCTGCAGGAGCTGCTGTTGCCTTGCGGGCTTTGTTTTCAGCACCTTCCATTTGCTCTTTTAACTGAGCTAATACGCTAAGATCACCTAAAGTTGATTTTTCAACTGATTCTTTCACTTTTTTAACCGCGTTGCTAGCAGATTTTGCTTCTTTTTTGCGGTTTTCAAATTCCTGTACACGAGCATCAGCACGAGCTTCTTCCCATATACGTGAGTGTGAAATAACGATACGTTTGTTTTCTTTGTTAAATTCAATGATCTTGAATTCAGCAGATTCTTCGGCTTTTAGGGCTTTTCCGTCTTCTTTAACCAGGTGTTTGGTTGGCGCAAAGCCTTCAACACCGTAAGGTAAAGCTACGATAGCACCTTTGTCAGTTACTTTAATAACGGTACCTTCATGTACTGAATCAATAGTGAAGATGGTTTCAAAAGTATCCCAAGGGTTTTCTTCAAGCTGTTTGTGGCCTAAGCTTAATTTGCGGTTCTCGATATCAAGTTCTAAAACAACCACGTCTAATTTTTCACCAACTTTAGTGAATTCGTTAGGGTGATTTACTTTTTTAGACCAAGAAAGATCAGAGATGTGGATTAAGCCGTCAATACCGTCTTCCAGTTCAACAAACACACCAAAGTTGGTCATGTTTTTAACTGTAGCGATGTGCTGAGTGCCGATAGCGTATTTCTCGCCAGCATTTTGCCATGGATCAGGAGTTAATTGTTTAACACCTAATGACATTTTGCGCTCGTCGCGGTCAAGTGTTAACACTTGTGCTTCAATCTCGTCACTAACTTTCAGGAATTCCTGAGGGTTGCGCAGGTTTTGTGACCATGACATTTCTGACACGTGAATTAAACCTTCAACACCAGGGATGATTTCAAGGAATGCACCGTAATCAGCAACAGTAACAATACGTCCTTTAACTTTCGAACCTACAACGATTGCCTCGTCAAGGCTTTGCCAAGGATGTGGCGTTAATTGTTTTAAGCCCAGAGCAATACGTTTTTTCTCGTCATCAAAGTCAAGCACAACAACGTTGATTTTTTGATCCAATGCCAAAATTTCACGTGGGTGCTCAATACGGCCCCAAGAAATATCAGTAATGTGTAATAAACCGTCAACACCACCCAAATCAATGAATACACCAAAGTCAGTAATGTTTTTAACAGTTCCTTCCAATACCTGTCCTTTTTCAAGGCGGGCAACAATTTCTGTTTTTTGGTTTTCCAAATCGTCTTCGATCAGCACTTTGTGCGATACCACTACGTTTTTAAACTCGTGGTTGATCTTAACAACTTTGAATTCCATTGTTTTACCTACATACACATCGTAATCCCTGATAGGTTTAATATCGATCTGTGATCCAGGTAAGAAGGCTTCAACGCCCATTATATCAACAATCAAACCACCTTTAGTTCTGCTCTTCACAAAACCAGTGATGATCTCATCATTATCAAGTGCTGAATTAATGCGCTCCCATGATTTTTGAGTTTTTGCACGTTTACGTGAAAGTACTAACTGACCGTTAGCATCTTCTTGTGATTCAACAAATACATCAACTGTGTCACCGATTTTCAAATCAGGTGTATCACGGAATTCTGATACTGAAACTAAACCGTCAGATTTAAATCCTACGTTCAGTACCACATCTTTGTTGTTAACATTAACAACTGTACCGGTGATGATTTCGCCTTTGGTGATAGAGCTGAAAGTTCCATCATACATTTTCTCGAATTTCTCACGGTCGCTATCGCTGTAGTTACCAAATTTT
Organism: Mucilaginibacter saanensis; assembly: GCF_014200575.1. Taxonomy (GTDB): domain Bacteria; phylum Bacteroidota; class Bacteroidia; order Sphingobacteriales; family Sphingobacteriaceae; genus Mucilaginibacter. The sequence goes on from NZ_JACHBZ010000001.1 coordinate 329,367, forward strand.
TTGTCGTCAGCATCCCAGTCGAAATCCGCACTTGGTGTAGCTGCAATTTTTGATTTGATTTCTTCGATAGATATTGAATCAGCTTCTGATTCAATTGTTTCTTTTTCGCCAGATGCGGTAACTGTACCCAGTTCAGCCTCTTTCGCTTTTAATTCTTTTTCTGCTTCTTGTTTTTTTGCCATTAAATAATTTTTCTCCTTTTCCCAATTTGTTAATTGGGACTGCAAAGGTACAGACATAATTTTATTTAAAAAAGAATATTTTAATGTTAATTGCTGATATTTAAGCCTTTTTGCAGATTGAGAGGATCTTTTAATGGATTTTGATCCTTCATCAAAGTAAATCGGCGTGTTCAGCCTCCAGTTTTAGGATTGTCTGGTCACTATATTGAGCTATACATCAGATAGTTTGTTTTCTATCTCCTCAAAAATCGACATGAAATTGGCAAATAAATGATTGCGGTATTCGTCAAGTACATCATTCATTTGGGCTTCGTGCTGCGTAGTAAAGGGGTTTTGCCATATTCGCATGCAGATGCGTTTAAGTGCGTAGGCTATCTGGTGGGTTTCGGCATAGGTGTGCAGGTATTGGCTGCGTTTAAAATCTTCGTAAAACTTAAAGAACCTGGTAGTATCTTTTAATCCCGAAAAAGATAAAAACGCGTTGATCTCCGCTGTTTTACAGCCCTCCAGATGTGCATAAAAATCATCAACCTGTATTTTTCCCGTGGTAAGCAGCAGGTTATCAATAATAAGCTCCAGGGCGACGTGTCCTAAAAAAAAGGGTTTTACCGGCGAGCCCCCAATGGCTGGCAGTAACTTTTTTTTTAACTCGTGCGAGTGAATGGTGAAAAAATGGGATGAATGAAAATAACGGTCAACCGCCAGGTGTTTGTTCCAACCGGCTATAATGGAATTGATGTTGTTATCAGTATGTTGTAACTTTTCAGGATGCAGAATGATGTTTTTATCGGCATTTTTTAAAAGATCGGGCAGTACTGTACCTAATATATGGTAACAGTTGCTGGAGTGCCGGTCAAAGTAATAATGCGATAAAAAATTCATAAATGCTGTTTTGCAAAATAGGGGCTTTTGCTCAAGATACAAAAAATAAGTAATTATTTGAAATAGATTTTACCTGTAGTTAACCAGTGGGCGCCTTTTATTCAGCTATTCGGCTCAGCCAATTATTCTTTTATATTTGCAGCTTTTGAAACAACACCCTGATATGAACTTTGTTGAAGAATTAACCTGGCGTGGTATGCTGCACACCATTATGCCTGGTACCGAAGAGATGTTAAATAAAGGCATGGCTTCGGGATATATAGGATTTGATCCTACTGCCGATTCACTGCACGTAGGCCACTTAACCCAGATCATGACCCTGATCCATTTTCAGCGCGCCGGTCATAAACCTTATGCGCTGGTGGGTGGGGCAACAGGCATGGTGGGTGATCCATCGGGCAAATCGCAGGAGCGTAATTTGCTGTCAGAGGATGTATTACAGCACAACCTGGAATCGGTACAAAAACAGCTAACTCGTTTTTTAGATTTTAACAGCGGTGTCAACAGTGCCGAAATGGTAAACAACTATGATTGGTTTAAGTCATTTACCTTCCTTGATTTTATAAGGGATGTTGGCAAGCACATTACCGTAAATTATATGATGGCCAAGGAATCAGTAAAGAAACGCCTTGAAGGTGATACAGGCATGTCATTTACTGAATTTACCTACCAATTGGTACAGGGTTATGATTTTTACTATTTATGGAAACATAAAAATTGCGCCCTGCAAATGGGAGGGAGTGATCAATGGGGTAATATTGTTACCGGTACCGAACTGATACGCCGTAAAGATGCGGGCGAAGCGTTTGCTTTAACTACCCAGCTTATTAAAAAGGCCGATGGTACTAAATTTGGAAAAACGGAAAGCGGGGCAGTTTGGCTTGATCCTGAGCGTACATCGCCTTACCAGTTTTACCAGTTTTGGTTAAATACTACTGATGTTGATGCCAAGGCATACATTCGCATTTTTACCTTGTTTGAGCGCGATGTGATTGAAGCCTTGGAAGCTGAACATGACGCCGCACCGCATTTACGTGTGTTGCAAAAAGCCTTGGCAAAAGATATTACCATACGTGTACATAACGAGCAGGAGTATGAGAAAGCCATAAAATCATCAGAGTTTTTGTTTGGTAATGTGGGTATTGAGTTTTTAAATGAACTTAATGATGTAGAAGTACTGGCCCTATTCTCAGGTGTGCCTAATTTTACTATTGCTTTAAGCGATTTGAAGGAGGGTATTAATGTTACCGATTTGCTGGCCACTAAAACAGCTGTGTTCCCGTCAAAAGGCGAAGCCAAGAAAATGATAACTGGTGGCGGTACAGCTATAAATAAGCTCAAAATTGCCACTGCCGATGATATTTATAACGCTGATGCATTGATTAATGGAAAATTTCTGGTTGCTCAAAAAGGTAAAAAGAACTATTTTTTGATCATAGCGGAGTAAGTGATTTAATAATCGTAAAATGAACAAAAAAAGCGGGGGCCGGGTTTTAATCCGACCCCCGCTTTTTTTGTTATACTCCAATGATTAATAGATTTGCAAATACGACAAATGGTAATTATATTTGTATATATGTCGTATAAGTCAAAATCGGATAATAAAAATGAGCTTCATGAGCCAATGATGGCTTATAGCGTTCAAGGCACTGCGCCATCATTTTATAATTTATTGGGTAGTTCTAAGTCGGTTAAGCTTTCCAATGATTTTGATATCATAAAATTAGCGCGGCAAGGTTTCCCAAAAAGTTTATTACTCTCGCTGGCAAAAAAAATCTCCTTAAATATACAGGAGTTATCAAACATATTGCACATATCTGAGCGCACTTTGCAGCGTTATGATGATGATGCCATTATTAAAACCGAGTACGCTGAAAAGGCCGTTGAGCTTGCACGCCTGTATACCCGCGGCGAAGAGGTTTTTGGCTCCATGGATAAATTTAAAATATGGATAAAAACCCCCGGTATTGTTTTTAAAGGCGAGGCTCCGGTCACTATTCTTGATACATCTGCCGGTTTTGATATGGTTTTTAAGGAGCTTGGGCGTATTGAGCACGGTATTTTTGCATGATGATACTGTATCGTATTGCTAAATGTAATTATGCTGACGACCTGAGCGGCACAGGTGCACGACTATATGGCGGGCGCTGGAATAGTGAGGGTAGGCCTATGCTTTACCTGGCATCGTCAAGGGCATTGGCTGTATTGGAAGTATTGGTGCATTTGAATCCTTTAATTATCCCCAGTAATTTTTGTCTTGCAACAATTGAAGTTCCGGATACTGATATAGTATTGTTAGATACTGCTTTGTTACCCAATAACTGGCAGGATGTATCGGCACCGGCTATATTGAAGCAATTGGGCGATGCATTTTTAAAAAAGCAGGAGCGTTTATTAATGAGAGTACCATCAGCAGTAGTACCGGAGGAGTATAACTATCTACTTAATCCGCTGCATTTGAATGTGAAAGATGTTCGGGTCATCACCAAAGAGCCTTTTAGTTTTGACGACAGGCTTTTGTAAAACCATTAACTTGCTAAAAAATAATTATCAAAGCGTCGATATCTGAAATGTCCTAACAACAAAAAGGCGATGGGTTTTTAAACTCATCGCCTTTTTAATATATCTGAATAATCCGGCAAATTAAAAGTCGCTTAACAGGTCAAGCTTTTTGGCGTTGTATTCTTCTTGTGATATTAAGCCGTTATCAAAAAGCGTTTTCAGTTTTTTTAATTTTTCGGTAAGCTCATCTGGTTTTGGGGCTTCATGTACAACGGGAGCTGGTGCCGGTGGTGCAACAGGTGTTGGTGCCTGTTGTTGTGCAACTGCCGGTGCAGCAAAGGCTTGCTGAGTTGTGGTTGCAGCATGGGCAGTAGCTGGGTTTTCAAACTGTATAGAACCTGATTCTGCACGTTTTTGTTCCAGATCGCGCTGGCGGCGTGCTTCACGTTCTACTTCCTTACGTTCCTGGGCGTATTGATAAAGTTTGCGACCCTGAATTTTAGGCAAGTAATCAACAGCCATTTCGGCCCCGTTGGTGGTTTTTACGCTAAATACAGCACCTATAATTTCTTCTTTGGTATATACGTCAACAACATCCTTCCAAACAAAATCAACAAATTTGATAGACAGGCCAAGGTTGGCCGGAGTAAAAAATAATATGCGTTTGTTGGTTATGGCTATACAGTCAGGAAATAGGTTTACCAATGGCTTTTTCTGAACTGCAATATAAATAATCTCTTCACCGGAAGAGAGCAGGTCGACCAAACGGGAATAAACTTTTTCAACTGTTTTTGGATCTTGTTCCTCGTTTAAAAATTTCTCAATCATGTTTTCAGCATTTATGATGCGTGCAAAAATAATAATAATACTTCAGTTGCCTGTAAGTTTTAAGCAATCAGCAAATTACATCCCCTGATGTCTGACTGGTCAAACCGACCTAAAACCTCAAACGAGCCATCGGTAAAAGTTTTCCCCAGATCCTGCGTGGCAATAAAAGAGCAGGAGTTGATGTTGGCCAGGTCAATAACATTAATACCGCCCGTTTTGCCATTTGCTAACGTACTGATGGGGTCATTAGTATCGCGGATGATGATTTTCATCCATGGGGGGCATACAAATACACCTTCGCCCAGTGAATAAGCTTGCGATAGCAATTCGGTCATCCCATACTCCGAGTGTATAGCATTAACGCCGAAGCCATTGCATAAAATATCATGCAGTTCTTCCCTGATCATTTCTTTACGGCGGCCTTTCATTCCCCCGGTTTCCATCACAACCAACTCAGGGAAATTTATCTGGTAATGTTCAATAAAATCAAGCAGGCCAAAGGTAACGCCAATTAAAAGGGTTGGCTTTTTAGCATCCTGTTGTTTTTTTAGCTGATGATATAGCTCCTCATGATTGTATAAAAAGTAGCCACTATCCGTGTTTTCAGATTGTTTGATGAGATCATTAACCATGTAAATTAGTGAAGAACCTTCGCGCTCCAGGTAGGATGGAAGCAGGGCCAGTACCGTATAATCCTTAATATCGCCGTAAAATAATTTAAAGGCATTACGAAAACTGTCTTCGTACCAGCTTTTATCGTTTACAAAGTGACTGCTGGTGGTAGTTCCTGTGGTGCCTGAGCTGGTAAAAGTGAGTTGTGCCGCCTTATTTGTACTCAGTACGCGGTGCGATTTAAAAAACTCAATAGGTAAAAACGGTATCTGATCAACAGAGCTAACGGCTGTAACATCAACTTTTAAGCCCGAAATAAACTGCCGGTAAACAGCACAGTTTTTTGCCTGATACTGAAAAATTTGCAGGACTGCGTTATTAAATTCTTCGGTACTGCTAATTGAAAATACCTGTTGCTTATCCGGTGTGCTCATTATTGCACAAAGATAAGTATTAGGACTTGCAGATTTCAAATCAGTTGAACAAGGGATTAAACGTATTTGTCTGATTTAGACGTTTGACTGAGAATTATACGTCCACCTTAAAAAATATGATGCTTTTATTACATGATATGTAAAAACAAGTATACATTTTTGAGGTTCATTATATGAATAGTACATACAATAAATTGTCTTTTAAAATCAACCCCATGAAAACATTAAAATTTTTGAAGTTCCCGCTTATATTAAGCCTGTTCTTCGTGCTGATATCGGCCAAGTCGGCCGATAAGGAAACGGAACGTGTTCATAATGCTGCCAACGTAATAAAAGAGTTCGGCAAAATGAAAGAGAGTATTCCCCGTGAATTGCTGAAAGAGTATGAAGGTATTGTGATTATCCCCAAACTCATCAATGCTGGTTTTGGTATTGGCGGTAAACGCGGCAGGGGTGTTGCCATGGTAAAACTGGCTAACGGTAAATGGAGCGACCCTGTATTTGTAACTTTAACCGGCGGTAGCTTTGGTTTACAAATAGGCGTACAATCAGTTGATCTGGTTTTGGTGTTTCGTCACAAAGGGGTATTAACCAAGGTTAAAAATGGCGACTTTACCATCGGTGGTGATATATCTGCAGCAGCCGGGCCGGTTGGCCGCAGCTCAACGGCAAGTACTGATTATAAGTTGGAAGCTGAAGTTTACTCTTACTCACGCAGCCGCGGATTATTTGCAGGTATAACTATCAATGGTTCAAATTTAGCTATTGATAAATCGGCAAATGCTAACTTTTATGGTGATTCAGCTTCATCACAGGATATTTTTGCTTCATCAAAAAGCGACAAAGAAGCTGTTCACGTGTTAAAGGAAAGTTTAGTGAATTTTTAAGATAACAGTAATGCTTTGTAATAAAATGCCCGGCTGCAAAGCGCGGGCATTTTTGTTTGTTTTAATTTTCAAAAGCTCTTTTCAGCAACAATCCCGAAAGTGCGGCAAAGCCACTTACCAGGCCGCCAATTATGCCGGTAACTACCAGCAGGTAACCCCAGCCCGGTAACTGAAACAGCTGAGCCACCTTTGTTGCCAGTATATGGTTGTTGGGGATACTTTTAAATAAAGCAAGTACTATCCACACAATAAATACCGCCAAAAAGCCAGACCAAAATGCCTGCCCGGGAGTTTTACCTGTAAAAAAAGCGGCTAAAAAAGCGGCAATAGCCACTACCCACCAGGGTAAAAAAAAGCCGCTTGCAAATGATAATATCAGTACGATAAGGAATAACATATATTGAGCCTCCGTTAAATGTTTTTAATTTATTATTTACTGCCTATGGTTAAAGTAGTTTTAATGCGATTTGATGCTTCACCCGCTGATTGCAGGAACAGTAATTCCTTTAACTGCCCTTGTTGCCATGTTTTTAGCATATCGCTGTAAAAAAAACTGCCCGGATTGCCCGATTCGCCGCCAGGTAAAATTCCATAGCCCTTTACCGTTGGTCCCATTTGTACTACCATACGCCATGACGGCCCATGCCCATTATTAAGCGCATTGATAGTTGAGCCTGTTCCACCCGATTCAAAATTGCCCGAGCTAAACGCTTCCTGACGGGTAAGGTGCACCACCTCCATTTTTTTAACCAAACCCCATTGCCAGTTTTTGCCAGGCTTGCCATATTGTTTGTTTAACTCGTTAACTGCTGTTTTAAACGCAAGGTTAACAATATCGGCACAGGTTTCTTTTTCTGATGTGCGGGTGTCATCAAACCATTTGGAGTTAGGCTCTTTAAGCAAAAGCTGCTCCGTTCTATCCATGGAGGGATAATTTTCCTGCAGGTCTTTAGCTGCAAAATCATCGCTCCAGATCATTTGGTAAAGCTTTATCCACCAGGCATTAAATACAGTTGCGCCGGTTGAGTTTATAGCAAAGTCCTTGTTCCAGTTTTTAATAATATCAAATGCCGTTAGTTGCGTTTGGTCCATTTTGGACACGTCAATATATTTAAGCATAGTTGGCAAAATATCCTGGGCACGTATGCTGTAGGTATCCGTTTGCAGGATACGCATACTGTCAACAGTTGCCTTTTGCATAGCAGTAAGCCTGTCATTAATGCGTTTTCCGCGTTCATAAGGGGCAAACGACCAGTTGATATAGTAAGGGTAAGTTTGATCTGTTGATGACTGATTGGCCGAACTTACAAAGCCACGTGGCGGGTTTTTAACCGTAGGATTTTGATCAAACGGAATCCAGCCGTGCCAATCATCTGCCGGATCGGTACCATCCAGTATGTATTTGCCCTGATCCTTATACTTTAAAGGATATTTACCATTGGGGGTTATAGCTATATCATTATCCTTACTGGCAAATACAAAGTTTGATGCCGGGGCATTAAAATAGGTTAAGGCCTTACGATAATCAGTATAGTTTTTGCCTTTGTTTAATATATACATGGTCATCAGCTCGTCTGAGCCATCGTGGGCTATCCAGCGTAAGGCATCCCCTACGGGTACAAAGCTATATTCGCCGTCAGTTTTCCTGGTTTTATCCTCATAAACTACCGGTCCATGATGGGTATAAATAACAGTATCATACAAAGGCTTTTGGCCGCGAATGTTGATCACCTCAACTCGCCTGTTGGTTTTATTCCATTGGTTATTATACCAATATTCTGTTTTTTTATCGTCTTTAAATTTAACCTGGTACCAATCCAGCACATCGGCATCAACGTTGGTAATACCCCAGCTAATATTGTTGTTAAAGCCTAATATTACACAAGGTGAGCCCGGTAATGAAACTCCATACACATTCATACCTGGCGACGACAGCTGTATCTGGTACCAGATAGATGGAAAGGTAAGATTCAAATGTGGATCGTTAGCCAAAATAGGGTAACCATTGGCTGTTTTGCTGCCTGATACTGCCCAGTTATTACTGCCCAGGCCTTCTTCTTTCACCATGCGTTTAGCACTGTCATTCAGCATGGCTAAAAAGCCTTTGGATGGTTTGGGGATAGGTAATGGTTTAAAATTCCATTTGGTACCAACAGGGATGATTGGGTCCTCATGCATCGGATAATCCGGAAACAAATCGTTGGTTGCTTTGGGCCCAAACTGTTTTAAAATGTTGCTCATGGCAAATTCATTGGAGCTCCCTGCCAGTGTTTCACTCATAAGTTTGAGTAAAAAAGCGCAGTTGATGGGTTTCCAGTCTTCAGGTGCATAGTCAAGCATTTTAAACTCAATAGGGTATTCCCTTGGATGCAAACGATGGATGTATGCGTTAATGCCATCAGTATAAGCCAGTATCATTTGCTTAACTGCGGGCTCTTTCATCATGGTTTTTAAGGTGTTTTCGGCACCATAAACCATACCCATACGGCGGTGGTAACGATCAATGTCAAGCAGTTGTGGGCCAAGTACTTCGGCCAGCCTGCCAGCCGCCTGTCGGGTTTGAATGTCCATTTGCCATAAACGGTCTGTAGCTGTTATATAACCCTGCGCATAGTACAGGTCATGCTCATTCTGAGCAAAAATGTGGGGTATCCGGTTCTCGTCATATTTAATGGTAACCTTGCCGGTAAGGCCGGGGAGGTTTAAATTTCGGGTAGTTAAAATATGCTTGCTTTCTGCATTTTGCCAAAAGCCATCCGCAGGGCTTAGAAACCTGCCAACGGGCGGTACCGGGCCAAATTTGGTTTGCAATGCCCAAATGAGTGCAAGGGTAAAGGCGATGGATAAAAAAGCTTTTGTAAACTTCATACGTAGTGTTATTGCTTATAAAGTTAATATTTTAGTAGCTATCCTCAAGTTTTGGCTTGCGCTTATTGTAATGTTTTTTTGCTGCCGGTCTTTTTTCTTTTCTGAACTCCCAGGGTGGGGTAGGGTTTTCATCCTGCCAAAGACCAAGTTTGTTTTCACGGGCCTGCTGCTCTAATCCGGCCAGTTCCACACTTTGCGAATAGGCTTTGTATTGCCATGCATAACCATTTTTAACCAACTGGTAATTTACGTTGGTGCCATCGGTTAAAATTACAAGGGCTACGGTGCGACCATAACGGTCTTTAGTGTTGCCTACCAGTTTAACGTCTTTACCAAAACATAAATCAGAGGTGAACTTTTTTGCAGCCTGCCCAAAAGCCTGCGTTTTTTCGGGACAATCAACCTCGGCAAGCCGCACCGTAATTTGTTGATTATCATTGGTGAGCAAGCCAATGGTATCACCATCTTTTATTTTTACAACTTTATAAAGATTATCGGGCCGTGGGTTACATCCCCACAGCGTAAAAATGAACAGGAGCAGCAGGGCTCTATATTTATTGAGCATCCGGTATTTTATTAGTGCAGCAAGATAATAAATTTTGTATGGGCAGAATTTAAGTGCTATTGATTGCAAAGCCAGCCGGCTCATTTTTATTGTTACACGTTTTGCTCATTTATCCAGGCCTCGGCCGATTTTAAATCAGTAAAGAATTGGTTGACAATGCCGCCTGATAAGGCATCAACACTTTTGCGTGCAGATAACTGGCTGAATACACTTTGCGAATTAACCCAGGCAAAATATCGCAAGCCGGCTTTTTCCATCGCCGGAAACCACTCCTGCGCTCCCCAGTCAGCCGCTTCAGACCAATTGCCCAATACATGGGTATTGTCATTAAGCACTTTATGCGCTTTGTTTTTTATCAGCATATCCATCATTCGTAAGCACCCCCGTTGTACCGAATCCAAGTTCTGAAAACCAGTCCAATCAGCATCAATGCGCACATGGGCCGCGTTATAACTTAGGGTAATGGTGCTGTCCTGGTAATATTGATCGTCTTTGATAACGGGGTCCTGTTGTTTTTGATCAAGCAGCAGCCTGAAAAAGAAGGTTGAGCCTTTGTCAGGTTCGCTCTCGATCCAGAAACTCCCGTGGTGTCTTTTTAAAATCTCTGCCGAAATAAAAAGACCCAGCCCCAAACCCTCAAAGCGCATGGCCGTATTATCAACACGGTAATACCGCTCAAATAGCCGTGTAAGGTTTTTCTCTTCGATACCGATACCAAAATCCTGAACAGATACGATCAGGCTGTCATCCTCGTGCCTCACTACGCAATTAACCAGCACCTTATTGCTTTGTGGCGAGTATTTGATGGCATTGGTCAGCAAATTATTTACTACCTGTTCCAGCCTGAAACGGTCGCCGGTGTAATAAACGTTTTCCGCATTTTCAAAAATGATCTGGTGCGATGGTGCGGTATGCTGCACCCCATCAATACTATCGGTAAGCATCTCGCGGAAGTTAAAACTTTCCATATTATACTCCATTTTACCGGCATTAATGCGGGTAACATCTAACAGATCGTTGATCAGTTTTTCCAGTCGTAACACATGTGACGCCGATTTTTGGATAAAGCCAGTCAGTTTTTGCGGATCATTAATACGCAGCATCAACTGGTTAAATGCCTTAATGCTGGTAAGCGGTGTTTTTAATTCGTGGCTGGCTATGGATAAAAATTCGTCCTTCTTTTGCTCGTTGGTTTTCTGGATATCAATATTGGTATTGGTGCCCAGCCATAATTTGATTTGGCCATTTTCAACCAGTGGTACAGCCCGTGCTAAATGCCAGCGGTATTGCCCGTCATGAAATTTCAGGCGAAACTCTACCAGATACTCATGCCCGGTTTTAAGTGCGGTTAACCATTTTTTTAAACAAGCCTGCTGGTCGTCAGGATGAATAAAGGCCTGCCAGCCTTGTTTAATAACATCCTCGGTGCTTTGCCCAAAATCCTCACTAACTACCTCGTTTACATAGTCAAGCGTTCCGTTGGGGCGGGCTGTCCATACCTGCTGTGGTATAGCATTGAGCAAAAAGCGAAAACGCTGTTCGTTCTCTTTTTCTTTTTGGCGTGTAAGTACTGTTTCGGTAACCTCAAAAACAAAAACCAGTATACCATCTACATTTTCATCGGCATCAAGCCTTGCCTGGTAAATAAAGCTGAAATAGCGGTCTTCAATTGGGCCATTAGCGTTGCGCGCCAACGGCACCAATAATTCCTTACCTTCAAAGGTGTTGCCGGTGTTGTATACATTCTTTAAAATATCGCATATAAGCTGGCCCTTTAGTTCGGGTAGGGCCTCCAGCAGGGGTTTGCCTGTAAGTTCACGCCCCGGAAAAAGTTGCTGATATGGCGGATTAACCAGTTCAAATATAAAATCGGTTCCGTCAAGCACGCAGATGCCTGCGGGAACCTGCATAAAAAATCTTCTTAATTTTTCACTTTGTCCGGTGGCTTTTGCCTGGGCGGTTAACAATTCAACGGTGCGTAATTCAACCCGTTCCTCCAATTCGTCATTTAGCCTGAGCAGGTTTTGCTGCGCCTGGAAAAGTTCTTCATTGGTTGCGCTTAACTCCTCATTGGCCGATTGTATTTCTTCGCTCGTAGCCTGTATTTCTTCGTTAGCCTGCGCCAACCCTTCGTTAAGGGATAATAACTTTTTTTCGGTAAGCTCCAGATGTTTGCGGGCCATAACCTGTTCGGTTATTTCGTACTTAAAGCTTAAAACCCCGGTTATGCTCCCTTTTTCATCCCTGATGGCCTGGTATACCACATTAAAATAGTGGTTCTCCAGCTCGCCGCCTATTTCACGGGCCAGCGGAATGCAAACTTCATTACCTGCAAAGGTTTCGCCTGTTTTATAAACTTGCTGCAGCGCATCCCATATCGGTTCGCCGGCTACTTCTGGCATCGCTATCAGCAGTTGTTTTCCAAGTACCTCGCGGTTGGGCAGTAATTGTTCCTTGTATTCGGGGTTTATGAACTCATAAACCAGATCGGGGCCTGTTACAATAGCAATTTGCGCAGGTATCTCTTTAAAAAGCTTTTCCATCTGCCTGCTGAGTCTTTCGGCCCGTGCTGCAGCTCTGGTTTCTTTTTCTAAACTGGCTTTTAAATTTTTTTCGGCAATTACCTGTTCGCTTACATCCTGGGTGTGATGAATAATATAACAGAGATCGCCTTCTCCATCAAAAACAGGAGTATGTGATGTGTGCCAATAGCGTTCAAGTAATTGATCTTCATTGGTGGGGTCAGGAACGTCAAACCGGGTTACTGGCAACTGATGGGGCTTGCCTGTTTCAATTACCTGGTTTATGGAGAAAGCTATGCCGCCTTCCTCTGCCGACCAATCGGGTATTTTTGGAAAGACGTCAAATAAATACTTTTCTAATAGCTGCGCCCTGGTTTTGCCGGTTAGCTGTAAATAAGCATTGCTGGCGGTAAGCATATACAGTTCTTTTGACAGAATGAGGTAAGGGTGGGGTAATGTTTCAAAAACCCTTAACATTTCAGGAGGTAAGGCAGAACTGTGTTTTATGGACATAGGCAATACGATAGACAAAACAAGATTACGAAACCAAGGGCAATTATTAAAATATTATCTTTTACGAAAATGTTTTTAAAATTAAATAAATGATGAGGATAATATTTAATCATTAAGATAGGGTTTCGCAATTTTGTACTTTAATAAAAAAAGCCTCGCAACAATTGTTGCAAAGCTTTATGATAAAGGTTTGGTTGTGAGTTTTTTAAAAATTATATCCCCGCTGCTTTGCGCGTTCATGTATCAGCGCTCCGGCATCGGCATCAAGTAAAATTTCACAGTTGGGGTGCAGCTGTACTACAGAGGCAGGTATATCAGTAGTTACCGGCCCCAATATGGCCTGTTCAATAATTTGGGCTTTGTGGGCTCCTTTGGCTATCAGTATCAGTTTGCGGGTATGCATAATGTTTTTTACACCGCGGGTTAAGCCACCCAATACAATATGCGCGGGTACCTGTGTTTCGCGACGTACGCGGGCTTCAAAGTCGGGGTCCATTGGTGATACCCACGTTTCACTTTCAAACGGTGTACCCGGTTGGTTAATGCCGATGTGGCCATTGCTGCCGATGCCCAGCATTTGCAGGTCGGCGCCGCCGCGCTCGGCCAGGCATTTTTCAAACAGCTGGCTTTCTGCCTCAAAATCATCGCTCAGGGTAGGGGGCATAATGAAATTTTCATCGGGTATACCTAACGGCCCGGCTATCTGGTTCAGGATCATGGTATAGCAGCTGCCTGCATATTCGCGGGGCAAATTGGTGAGCTCATCTACATTAAAAAGTGTAATCCGTGAAACATCAAATGGGTATTGCCTATAAATGTCTGATACTATGCGGTGCATATCAATAGTGGTTTGCCCGGTTGAAAGACCTATTACGGCGGTTTGTTTCTCGAGCATTTGCCCAATAATGCGCCACGCAGCTGTTTCGTTAAACTCCTTTTCGTTTTTGGTTATGGTGATCTTCATTGCTGTTAATTGCCTTATAAATGTTTCAATTCTTCTTTAAAAAATGCGTCAATAGCTATAATGGCACTCGTTTCATCTTCGCCATCAATAATGATAGAAATGGTTTCTCCGCCTTTGATACCTAAGGAAAGAATATTTAATAAGCTGCTCAATTTAACCGTACGGTCGCCTTTTTTTAAGCTGATTAATGAGCTGTAGTTTTTGGTGAGTTTTACCAGGTTGGTTGCAGGCCGGGCATGCATGCCTTCGGCGGCGGTAATGGTGTAGTCTTTTATTATCATTGAGTTACCTCCTGTAAGTATGCGGTGATGATGTGTGAACTGTCCATTTTCATTACGCGTTGTTGTATTTTTTTTGCTGCGGACAGGCTGTTATTGACGATGATGTTTTTTATTTGCGGTATAGCAGCTGCACTCATGGAAAACTCTGTAAGCCCCATGCCCATAAGCAATAAGGTAGCTTTAGGATCTGATGCCAGTTCGCCGCACATGCCTACTTCAATATTATTTTTATGGCCCTGCTCAATTACATAAGCAATAAGCCGGAGCACTCCGGGATTATAAGGGTCATACAGGTTCTTAATTTGCTCATTCATGCGGTCAACAGCCAGGGTATACTGGCAAAGGTCATTGGTGCCGATGCTGAAAAAATCAACTTCTTTGGCCAGCATGTCGGCGGTGATAGCTGCAGATGGTATCTCGATCATGATACCTACCGGGATGTTTTTATCAAAAGCAATACCGGTTGTGGTTAATTCATCTTTAGCTTGCTGTAATATTACTTTGGCTGCCCTAACCTCTTCGATGCCGGATATCATGGGGAACATGATTTTTAGTTGCCCAAACACACTTGCCCGTAAAATAGCCTTGAGCTGGGTAATAAAAATATCGGGCCTGTTCAAACAGATCCTGATGGCGCGGTAACCCAAAAAAGGGTTTTGCTCTGCGGGGAAATTGAAATAGGGCAGCTGCTTATCGCCACCAATGTCAAGCGTGCGCAAAATAACCGGTTTGTCTTTGGCTTTAAGCACTACGGCTTTATAAAACTCAAATTGCTCCTGTTCAGTTGGCAGAGCGTCGCGCCCCATAAAAAGTAGCTCGGTACGCAGCAGGCCCGAACCTTCGGCACCAAAACCAATAGCCTGTTCCATATCAACGGCATTGCCTATGTTGGCAAACAGCTTGATGTTAATGCCATCGGTAGTGCTTGCCGGGGTATTTTTTAGTGAATGAAGTTGGCTGTTTTGTGCAAGCCAGTCTGCTCTTCTTACATGATATTGTTCAATTACAGTTTCGTCAGGATTAATAATGATATCCCCGCTTTGTCCGTCAAGAATCAGCAGATCGCCATCCTTAATATTTATGAGCTCGTGCCCGCAGCCTGTAATGGCCGGTATGCCTTTTGAACGGGCAATAATAGCCGCATGTGAAGTGCCCCCGCCAACCTGTGTAGCAAAGCCAATAACCCGGGTAACATCCATGCTAATGGTATCTGAGGGAGTAAGGTCGTCGGCAATGATGATGGTATCTGGCGGGTATTGTTGGGTACTGCTGTGTGAGTGTGGATTCAGATTTTTGAGCAGTCTGTCGCCAATATCCTGTACATCGGCAGCGCGGGCGCTCAGGTATTCATCATTCATGCTTTTAAACAGTTCCACCGCATTAAGGATCACTTCAATCACGGCATCGTTTACGTTTTTCTTTTCCTGTGATATTTTTTCAATCACATCCTCGCTGATCTGCGGATCGGTAAGTAAAACAATATGTGTTTCCATGATCGCTAAACCCTCTTTATCTGATGCCGCATCACTATGGCCAATCATCAGTTCTACCTCCGCAACAGAAAGCGAAACAGCCTTGTTAAACTTTTCAATTTCGGTAGCTATATCGCTATCATTCTGCAAAACAATACCGGTTAATAAAGCGCGTTGCCTTTTAAGCCAATGGGCCTT
The DNA here is from genome assembly GCF_014200575.1 of Mucilaginibacter saanensis. Classification (GTDB taxonomy): domain Bacteria; phylum Bacteroidota; class Bacteroidia; order Sphingobacteriales; family Sphingobacteriaceae; genus Mucilaginibacter. The sequence goes on from NZ_JACHBZ010000001.1 coordinate 345,077, forward strand.
GCCAATAACTATTCCGGGCGATACGCCAATGCCATTCACCCTCATACAAATAAATTAATTATACTACCTGCAAAACCCAGTGCCAGTAAGCCTAACAATAACCAGGTGGTTTTTACCTGTCTTTTTACAAAATAATACACCAAAAAGGTAAGTCCGAGTGGTATCATGGCTGGTACAATTTGATCCAGTATGCTTTGAACACTAACTACCGATGAAGATGAGCCAATATGCAGCGGTGTTTTAATATTCATAAGTGTGGCCGGCATAGCCCCCACCACCATTAAACCCAGTATGGCTGCACCCGAAGTAAGTTTATCCATCACATTGCTTTTGCTCAGGTTTTGTAAAAATTTAGTACCCGCATTGTAGCCTATAAAGGTTAAATTATATCGAAGTAATAAGTGGGGTACATTAAATATCAGTAAAAAAAGTAGCGGGCCTAATACGTTGCCCTTAATAGCCAGCGAAGTGCCCACGCCGGCCGCAATTACTTTAAATGTTCCCCAAAACAGGGAATCGAACACACCGGCCAGTGGTCCCATTAAGCCCAGTTTTACCGAGCTGATTGATTCCTGGTCAAAATCTTGATCCCGGGCGTTTTGTTCCTCCATAGCGGCAGTAATGCCAATGATGAGTGTAGAGCCATACGGGCTGGTATTGAACAATTGTAAATGCCGCCTGAGTGCAGCGGCCATGTCTTGCTTATTATGATATAGCTTTTTTAGTACGGGAATAATAGCAAAGGCGAACCCGGTGTTTTGCCAGGTTTCAAAGTTAAAGTTGGCTTCCAGTGTTAGCGACCTGAAAAATAGTTTACGCAAGGTGCCTTTGCTTAATTGATGCTGCGGCTCAATCGGCTGGGTTTCGGCGGGCGCATCTTCAAAGTCAAAATCATCATTGTTAGCTGCAACAGGTTTTGGAGTTTGTTGTGTAACAATGAGCGCTATAATAACCCCTAAACCGCCAATGGCAATGATCGGGAGTTTTAGATAAGCGGCCAGCATAAATCCGAGGAAAAAGTACGGAGCCACCCTTTTGTTGAACATCAGGTTCATGAGCAGCGCAAAACCCAGCGCGGGCAGCATATTACCTGCCACCTGCAGGCCCGATTGTACCCAGGCGGGTATCAGGTCAAGGAATGACCGGATGGCTGTTGAACCCAGTTCCAACGCTAAAAAGATAATGATACCCATGAGCAGGGGTTTTAATAACCCCGATAGGATATGCAGCCGCTGAATGCCTTTATAGTTACCCTCCTGCGCATATTGATTGAATTGCTTATTGAACACCGCCCTGAACACAAATAACCCGCTGATCACCATTTCGGAAAGGATGGAAATGGGTACAGCTAAAGCCAGCGCAATGGCTGGCCCCTTATGCGACATGATGGCAAATGCTGTTCCCAGCACGCCGCCGGTAATAATATCGGGCGGAATGGCGGCGCCTACCTTAATGTTGCCTATAAAAATTAACTCCAATGTGGCACCTATCATTACACCCTGGTTAACATCGCCCAATACTAAACCCACCAATGGCCCCAAAACCAGCGGGCGGCTCAGCAGCGTTGTTCCCAGGAAATCCTCAAAATGTCCAAAAACGGCTATGAGCGTAAGTAACAGGTAAGTTATCAGCACTTGATATTTAAATTAGGGTTTCAATCATCACCTTTTTATCGGTAGGTACTTGTCTTACCTCCAGCTCAAGGCCTTTGGCGAGCATGGTTTTTATAACTGCAACATCATCATCAGTAAGGGCAATGGCTTTGGCTATGGAGCGGGCACCCTCTTTGGTACGGATACCACCAAAATTGATGCTCTGGATCTCACTCACCTCAGTAGCCAGTGCGGCTGCATCCTTTACCGAGTTTACCAGGATCAGGATCTTAAAATTCTGGCTGCGTTGGTCCTTTAAAAAGATAATAGCATCGGCCAGTGATTTAATCAACAGTTTAGCCGAGGCGGGTTTGGCCAAACCGAGTGTCATTCTCATAAAGTCGTCATTAGCCGCTTTGTCATTGGCCACTATCAGGCAATCGGCGTTTAGGGCGGGTGTCCAGGTCATGGCAACCTGCCCGTGTACCAGTCTGTCGTCAATGCGGGTTAGCTTAATCATTTTGCTGCTGTGTTATTAGTTTATTTACATATACCATTTGCTCTTTTGCGCTGGCAAGAGCGCTTTCTATTACCTCAATAACCGGGGTATCTGCATCGCCCAAGATGATCTCTATCACCAGGGGCAGGTTAAAGCCCGATACGATGTGCACATTTTGGCGCAATGCCTCCCGCATCATGATGTTATTTACGCTGCCGCCCAGTAAGTCGGTAAAAATCACCAGTTCATCATTAGTGTTAACATGGGTTAAAACAGCGGCCAGCTCATCTTCTACCGTGATTTGTTCATCAAGGTAGGCTTGTATCAGGAACACATGGTCTGTTTGACCAATAATCATATCCAATGATGAGTTTATCCCTTTTGCAAAAGCGCCATGCGTGGCTATTAAGAATTTTCTCATAGTAACGTTTATAAAATGCCATTCAGCTAAACCCTGTCAAAAGGATTACACTGTTAAGGCCGGTAATCAAAAACTATAAAAAACAGGCGCCTGTACAGGCTGGCCCACTTAGGTTATAACACTTTGCAAGTATGCTATAAAGTTAAGCCATTTTATATTTTTCATGCACTACATTACCACTACTAAAGCTGTAAAAAAGAGGCTATATGTGGTTTTAAACAAGTATAAATGGGCAGGACTAACACTACATCAAAAACATGGCATAAAGTGGATACCGGTGATCCAGGCGCAAACGGCGATACTGATTGTAACTAATTTGATATAATACCTCAATGTTTAATAAGGTAGTGGTAATGTAGTGTTGCTAAAATAGTAAGTGGCAAAACTAATAGTGAATTTTGTTTTGAACGGTCAAACGGCGTAAACGATGCCGTTGTACTTAAATATTTATAATACCTTATCTAAAAACTAATTATACCGTGAAGAAACTTTTGTTATTAGCTGTGCTCGTATTGTTAACACCTATAATATGTTGGGGAAAGCCCCCGGCAGATGGAACAGTGTTTGGAGATAGCAAATCCTTTTATGAGCAGCGTTTGGATGATAAAGACGCCGTTTATTTTACTACAGATAAATACCCCGTTAAAACCGATGGCAAAACTGATGTATCTGATGCCCTGCAACAGGCCATTGCCGACGTAAAGGATAAAAATAATTTTGGCGTACTGTTTATCCCCGAAGGAAAGTATCTGATTAGCAAAACCATATTTGTGCCCCGCGGCGTGCGCCTGATTGGATATGGCAAAAAACGACCGGTGATTATACTGGCTAAAAATTCTCCGGGTTTTCAGGTGGCCGATACCACTGATAAGGGTAAGGCTAAATACATGTTCTGGTTTGTAAATAATATAAGCAAACCAGGAGAGGAGGTAGCTGACGCGGGAGCATCTACCTTTTACAGCGCACTATCAAACATCAACCTTAAAATTGAGGATGGCAACCCGGTGGCCGTAGCCCTGCGTACACACCTTGCACAACACAGCTTTATTGCTCATGCCGATATTGATGCCGGTAAAGGCAAAGCCGGAATGTTTGATGTAGGTAACGAGATGGAGGACGTTCGCTTTTTTAATGGCGATTATGGCATATACACTACCAAGCCATCACCGGGCTGGCAGTTTATGATGGTGGACACTTATTTTGAGGGCCAGCGTAAAGCCGCCATCCGCACACAGGAGGCAGGACTTACCATTGTGCGCATGAGTGTTAAAAATGTGCCTGTGGTGATAGACATCAACCCCAATTATCATGAAAAACTGTTTATAGAGGATAGCCGTTTTGACCATGTAAGCGGCCCGGCCATCATCATTAGTAATGAAGATAATGCTTTTAACCAGATCAGTTTGCGTAATGTAGATTGCCGTGATGTAAAAGTGCTGGCCAGCTATCGCCGGAGTAACACCCAAACCAATGGCGATGGAGGCATTTACAAGGTGAAAAACTTTATTTATGGCCTGCAAATGGATGGCCTCAATGCCGATCCTGTTTACAAGACCATTAAAGAACTTCAGCCGCTTGCTGCTTTTCCGCCGCCGGCCAAAAAGGACATTCCGGATTTCCCGGCGATAAATACCTGGGTAAACCTGCAAACGCTGGGAGCTAAAGGTGACGGCGAAACTGATGATACCAAAGCCATACAGGATGCTATTGATAAATATCCTTCCATTTACCTGCCATCGGGCCGGTACCGCATTACCCAAACCTTAAAGTTAAAGCCCTATACGGTATTGATTGGCCTTAACCCTATATCTACGCAAATATTGTTGAAGGACAATACCCAGGCCTTTGGCGGTTTCGGCGGGCCGAAACCGATGATTGAGAGTAGTAAGGGCGGCGCTAATATTGTTACAGGTATCGGTATTTCATCAGGTCGTATTAACCCGAGGGCGGTAGCTTGTAAATGGATGGCAGGCGAAAACTCCTATCTGAACGATGTGAAGTTTTTAGGCGGTCACGGTGGTATGAATAAACCCGGTGAGCAGGCCGGATCAGGTTTATATAAAGGGAATGATAGCGACATGTGGGATACACAGTACTGGAGCCTTTGGATAACTGATGGTGGCGGCGGTACTTTTAAAAATATCTGGTCGGCCAATACTTATGCTACTGCGGGGGCTTATATTTCTAACACTGCTACCCCCGGACGTATTTACGCCCTGTCTGTTGAGCACCATGTTCGTAACGAAGTAAGATTTAACCAAGTAACCAACTGGAAAGTGTATGCCCTGCAACTGGAAGAGGAAAGCCGGGAGAGTACCGAATGCCAGCCGCTGGAACTGGAAAATTGTACCGATATGACCTTTGCCAACCTCTACATGTTCAGGGTAATCAGGGTGGTTAAGCCGTATCCGTACTCCATCCGCAGTTGGAACAACAAAAATGTAGAACTGCTGAACGTGCATAATTACAGTCAGATCAAATATACCACTACCGATGCGCTGTATGATATTGGTACCAATACCACAGTTAGGCCATGGGAGTTTACCAGATTGGTGGTCAACAGCGCTGCCACAACAAGCGAGCAGCCTGCTCAGGCTAACATACAAAAACTGGCATCGGGTTTTGAGTTTGCCAATAGCGTTTGTACCGACAGCAAAGGCAACGCTTACTTTAGCGAGGCTCGCATGAAACGCATTTATAAATGGGATACGACTACTAAAACTATCAGTTTACTTGCTGATTATCCATGGGAGCCACTTTCGCTGGCGTGTGATAAAAATGATAGCCTACTGGTTGTTTTTAAATATGTACCCAAGCCCGGTTACCTGGTCGATGGTAAGCCAGAGGTATTTAATAACCCGCCGGATGCGGCAGGCACTTCCTTTAGTGGCTGGGGCAATTCAGGGTTTGGTAGCTTGGTTTACTCGGTAAATACCAGCAATCCTGATAAAAGTATCCGGTTGTTAAAGAAAGAACCAATGCCTACCGGGAAAACTATTTTTCAGGCACTTTACCCGGCACACCGCTGGCGCGATTATCATGACTTTAACACCGTATCGGTGAACAAACCAACCGAATGCTGGGTAGCACCTGATGGTGTTACCATTATCCCTGCCGTGTATGACATGGCCCGTTCAACCGCATTGGTTGCGGCTTATCCGGGCAAGCCTGTTTATACTACCGATGAATATGATAAACGTACCGTGCAGCTTGACGTAAGTAAAGACGGCTACCTGGGCAGCCTGAAATACTTTGCCGAAAGAGGAGAATTTGCTTCGGCGGTTGATGCCAGTGGTAACGTGTACATAGCCGATGGGCAGATATATGTATATAACAGCGTCGGGAAACAAACCGGCCTTATCAAAGTACCTGAGCGCCCAACAGGAGTTGCTTTCAGTCCGGATGGTAAAACGCTGTATGTTACCGGGCATAATGCTTTGTATGCCATAGCCATAAATTGATCAATAAATTAGCTTACGTGCAGGAGAAAAGAATTGAAAAAAGAGAAATATTGGTCTTAGTGCGAATTAACTGTTGAGAGGGGAGCAAGGTGTGTTTTGTAAGCGGATATGGGCACACCACTGGCTGTATACAGCCAGGCACCTCCTTTCAAGAGGTAAGTTTAAAAACTGTAAATTTATATTAACCTTAATATACCCCGATATGATCAAAACTTCACGCAGATTTTTAACCCTGTTGATAGCCTCGCTCCCTGTTGCTGTTATGGCGCAAAAGATAAAGGTGGTAACCAACCAGGTAGGTTATGAGGATAGTCAATCCAAAAAAGCTATTGTGGTTACAAATAAGCCATATCCCATTACTGCTTTTACTTTGGTTGACGCCGACGGTAAGCCAGTATTTAACGGGAAAACCCTTTACAGCGGTAAAGTGCCCGGCTGGAAGAGCAGGGAGTTTTATACCCTTGATTTTAGCGGTTTCAGTACCGACGGTACTTATCACATAGAGGTGGCGATGCCCGGAAAAAAATTAAGTTCCTATCCGTTTAAGATCGGAAAGAATATGCTGGAACAGGCTACCTTATCAGATATTGTATATTATTTTAAAGGGCAGCGCAGTGCGGGCGAAATTGATAAGGCAGATCATCACCTGTTATTGGCGGGTAAAACTACCGATACTGTTGATGCTCACGGCGGGTGGTATGATGCCACCGGCGATTATGGCAAACATTTTTCGCACCTGTCGTTCTCCAATTATTTTAATCCGCAGCAGATACCGCTGGTAGTTTGGAGCTTGTTGAAAACCAAGGAGCTGCTTGACAAAAAAACAACTACGGATTTCAGGCAGATCAATCGCCGCATTTTGGATGAAGCTACTTATGGCGCTGACTACCTGGTGCGTATGCAAGTAAAAAATGGATCCTTCTACCGTTCGGTTTCGGGACCCGGCCCGGGGAAACTGGCTAAGGACCGTGTGATACAACCGGATGAGGGTTCTTATCGTATCAAAAAAACAAAAGATTCGCCGTTTACTACTAATCGCGAAAATACCAACTGGCACCGCTATCAAAGCAGTTACCGCTCTGGAGGAGGGATGGCTATTGCGGCGCTGGCTATGGCCTCAACCCTGAAAGTTAACGGTGATTTTACCGGCGAACAATATTTGCAGGCTGCTGAAAAAGCATTCAGTTTCCTGGAAGCTAACAATAAACTCATGGACTTTGATGGGCATGAGAATATCCTTGATGATTACTGTGCGCTGAGTGCAGCTACCGAACTTTATAAAGCCACCAAAAAGCCTGAATACTTAAGTGCAGCCAATAAACGTGCGGGCAATATAGTAAGCCGCCTTACCACCTGGAAAAGTTACCAAAACTATTGGAAGGCTGATAGTACCGACCGGCCTTTTTTCCATCCCTCGGATGCCGGTTTGCCGGTGGTGAGCCTGACTTATTTTTATCCTTATGCCGATGCAAATATGCAGGCATCCATCAAAAAAGCCATTCGTGCGTCGTTTGATTTTGAGCTGAAGGTAACCCATGAGGTAAATAATCCTTTTGGTTACAGCAGGCAGTTGGTACAGGATACTTTGGGTAACCGCCGTACATCTTTCTTCTTTCCGCAGGGCAGCGATGCCTCGCCGTGGTGGCAGGGCGAAAATGCCCGCCTGAGTTCTATGGCTACCGCCGCGCGATTGGCTGCCGGCTTATTTGCTGACGATAGGGCGTATCATGATAAACTGGAAACTTTTGCCGTTGATCAGCTGAACTGGATATTAGGGCTTAATCCTTTTGATGCCAGTATGCTGCAGGGAACCGGACACAATAACCCGGCTTATGGTTTCTTTGGCACGTTTGAGTATACCAATGCTCCCGGAGGTATTGTAAATGGCATAACAGGCGGTCTTAATGATGAGAATGATATCGATTTTAATTTATCATACGCGCAAATACATAAGGATTATGACTGGCGCTGGGCCGAACAATGGCTGCCGCATACCGCGTGGTACCTGTTGGCTGTGGCTGTACATGAATAATAAAATTCAAAAACCATGAAGAAATTTCTTTTTATACCGGTGGTTGTGCTGTTGCTATCTCGGTTTTGTTTTGCGCAGGTAACTCACACCACACTGGCTACCGGAGCAGCCGCTCCGGACTTTAGCTTGCCGGGGATCGACGGAAAAACATACACGCTGCAATCATTTAAAGACGCCAGGGTACTGGCCATTGTTTTTATGTGTAACCATTGCCCTACATCGCAGGCGTATGAAGACAGGGTTGTAAAGCTAACCAGTGACTATGCCAAAAAAGGGGTACGGGTACTGGCTATTAACCCTAATAATCCAGCTTCGTTGCGGTTGGATGAGCTGGGATATAGTGATGTGGGTGACTCTTTTGACGATATGAAGGTACGCGCCAAAGACCGTAACTTTAATTTTCCATACCTGTATGACGGTGAAACGGAAGTTACCAGCAACAAATATGGTCCGGTAGCTACGCCACACATCTTTATTTTTGATCAGGCACGTAAACTGCGTTATAACGGCCGTATTGATGATATGGAGAACCCGGCTAAAACGCCCCGTTCTTTGGATGCCCGTAACGCTATTGATGCCTTGCTGGCCGGTAAAGAGGTGGCAGTGCCAGTCACCAAAACCTTTGGCTGCTCCATTAAATGGGCCGAAAAACAGGACTGGATACAAAAGGCAGCCATTACCTGGGCCAGTGAGCCTGTAAAATTGGATACTATTGATGCCGGGGGCATTGCTAACCTGGTAAAAAATAAAACAGATAAACTGCGCTTGATTAACCTGTGGGCCACTTGGTGCGGGCCTTGTGTGGCCGAATTTCCGGAGCTGGTTACCATTATGCACCTGTATCGCGACCGTGGATTGGAACTGGTAACCATTAGCGCCGATGACCTTACACGCAAAGATAAAGCCCTGAGCTTTTTGAAGGGCAAGCAGGCATCGGGGCCCAACTATATTTATATTGGTGATGACAAATACAAAATGATTGAAGCCGTTGACGCCAAATGGGACGGCGCCCTGCCATACACCATGCTGGTTGATCCAGATGGTAAAGTGGTATACGGTAAACAGGGTATCATTAACCCAGAAGAACTCAAAAAGATCATTTTTGATGACGCAACAATGGGGCGGATTTACAAGTAAGTTTTTAAGATATTAAGTATATCAAACGCGTCATAGCGAGGCACGAAGGATCTATTATGTGCCTGTATCTCGCAGATTAGATCCTTCGTGCCTCAGGATGACAAAATAATGCAATAGTTTCATCACTATTGCTTGATTGTTTTTCCTCGCAACATCACCGTTTTTATCTTGTTACATCAATCAAAAAATAATACAAATTTACCTCGGTAGCCAGTGCCAGTTTTTTGCGTACCCGGTACCGGCTTATCTCCACACCTTTGAGCGAGATGTTCATGAGCTGGGCTATCTCTTTGGAGGTAAGATTGAGCCGCAGATAGGCACAAAGCTTAAGATCGGTAGGGCTAAGGCCAGGGAAGCGGGCTTTCATGATAGAAAGGAAATTGTTATGTACCTGGTCAAAGTAAATAGCAAAGTGATTCCAGTCATCATCCTTTTTCTCGGTGTCGCTTACCAGTTTAAAAACGCTTCTGAATTCGTGGGTAAGATCGGGCTGATTCAGCTTTTTGATGTTGGCCGCCAGTTCCTCCTTAATGTTTAACAGGATGCGGCCGCGCTCAACCAGGTGCATAGTAATGGTAGCCAGCTCTTTGTTTTTATAATTGAGTTCGGTTTCCAGATTATCGTTTTTTAATGACATGATCTCTTTCTCATTCCTGTCAAGCTCTAATCCGTGCAGGTAGCTTAGCCTTTTTTGTTCTTCTTCGTGTTTTTGCTGATGCAGGTCAAAGCGTTTCTTTTGCTGTTTTATAGCCCAATAAATAGCGTATATCACCAGTAAAAGATAAAAAAGGTAAGCCCATACAGTTTGATACCAGGCCGGTTCAACAATAAAAGTATAGTTAACAGGCGATGAGGCGTTGCCCAGATTATTGCGCACCCTTACCGCAAAAGTATACTGGCCATAAGGCAGATTAGTATAGTCCTTTTCGGTTTTTACCGACCACTTTGACCAGTCCTCATCAAAACCTATCAGTTTGTAGGAAAACTCCTCATTGCTTTTTTGAGCGAACAGGGTTGATGAATATTCAAAATGGAAAGAGTTCCAGTGATTGGATAGCGTGGCAATTTGTTTATTGTTTTGCGCTGTGGCTACTTTGTTATCCTTCATGAAATAACCGCCAAATATCAGGCTGTCCTTTTCGGCGATGGCTTTAACAGCGGTCAATAATACATTGAGCCGGGTTTCTGATTTAACATATTGCCGGTAGTTTAAATGAAATACCCCATTGTTTGAGCCTATAAAAATGTTCTGCATGTTGTAAGGATATATATATCCGGCAGCTTTTACAGTTTGCCCGGCCAGTTCAGGAAAGTAAATAATGGTGTAGGGTTTACCATTAGCGGGTTTGGTAAAATCAATAACACCCACACGCTGATCGCTCACAAACCAGACATTGCCCATCGCATCGGGCGACAAGTGTTCCACAGAGGCATTGCCAAATACCGGCAGGAAAAAAGCTGATTGCTCAAATTTATTTTTACCCGTATTATATTCATAAATACCCTTTTCGGTAGCTACCAGTATTTTGTTTTTGATAAAATAAACATGGTTGTTTAATACAGAAGGGAGGCCGTTATGATCGGTATACTGGGTAAACCGCATGATCTTTTTTCTATCGGCAGATAATTGTATTTTAAAAACTCCCCGGTACGGATGCGATGCCCATACTATTTGGTCATGATCAATTGCCAAAGTTGGCAATGATTCATATATACCCTCAAGTTTCTGTTCGGCCTTAAAATCGGTTCCATTGTATTTAATCAGTTGCAGGCCGGTATAGGTGCCGGCAATAATATCGGTTGAAAAGGGCACAGCTGCAAACCGCCAGGCACCCTGTCCGGTGCTGATGGGTTTAATGTTGCTATTGTCAACTATAAATGAGCCGTCTTCATGCCCCATTAACAGATGATTGTTTATTTCTTTTAAACTCCATACCTGTCCTTTGGTATTTTCTACCTCGGTAAATACGCCTTTATTGGTGCTGATATCCTGTTGCCCGGGATTAAGCGTTGCAGTATATAGTCCGTTTGAAGTGCCTATAAATAACTTATTATCAAATATGCTTACTGCATTGCTTTTGGTTTGATTGTCTTTACTGGCGTAAATGTGTTTAACTGAGGTGTTATAGTTTATAAAGTCGACCCCGCTTTCCAGGCCCAGCCACAGATTTTTGTCGCGGTCAAGTAATAGGCCCAGCACGTTATTGTTTTGTAAACCCTCATTGTTCGAGAATCTTTCAACCAGGTTACCTTCACCATCAATAATGATAAGGCCCCTGGCCTTTGTGCCAATGGCGTAACGGTTATTGCCTATATTTTTGGCGCAGGTAACCAGGTCGTTTTTTAAAATGGCATCAATTGCGGTGGGCTTTTTTATTAAGGCTGAACCCGTGAGCAAAAACAAACCCTGTTTTAAGGTAGTAACCAATACGGTATCCTTATTGTAATCCATTACCCCGGTAATGTGCAGATTGGCGGTGGGCAGGGTAGTGTGGCAAAGTTGCCATTGGGAGCCTTTAAAAAACATCAGGCCCTCATCCTTATCCTCCGCAAATAGCTGTGTGCCCGCTTTTGCCAGCAAACGCCAGCCACCGGGTGCGTCAAATGTTTTTATTTCGGTACCATTATATTCAAACACACATTCAATGGTTCGGAATAGTACCTCATCATTGAATAATACAATATTCCATATATCTGCAAATTGCCTAGCCTTTTGTGGCATCAGGTTTTTGATGGAATGGTATTTTAAAATGCCGTTGCTATCAGGAAAAAAGTAGCCTACTTCGTCTTGTCCGCCTACAAATATTTTCCCTGATGGATCTATGGCGAGGGCCTTGATGGTACCTTTGTTTGGCAACGGGTACATTTTCCAGTAACTGCCATCAAAGGTTAACAACCCGTCGTTATTGGCAAAATAAAGTATGCCGTTCTTATCCTGTTTTACATCCCATATTTCAGAACTGGCGCCATAATCATTATGAGTGTAGTTTTTTATGGCCGGTATGCCAATAGTAGTTTGTGCAATAGCTGAGTAAACTAAAGCGCGGCAAATAAGAATCAATAAAATGATTTTCTTCATTAATAAAAATTACTCAAACACGGTTGAAACTACGTTTTATAAAACTTGCGGCATCGGGCAGCCGCAGGCACAGTATATAAAAATGAAATTTATAAAACATTTTTATATAAAGGCGATTGGTTTTACTTGTAGGGGTTAATATATGCCGGTTTTAACCTTAATTATAGCCATCTGCAGGGTTTTGTAGTGTTAATGTAGGGGTACAGCATCTTGGCTGCTTTAGCTTCAAATTCACCTGTTGGAGCGGGAAGATTTTATGCACACTACTTTCTTACTGCCCAAAATATGGTATTCCTAACCAGGGTGGTGAAATTAATATCCTGGAAAAGTTCAGGAAAATGGCCCATGGCAATGTATATGTTTTTGGCTTTGATATGTTCGTTGGTCCAGATCACCGGATGATCACCCATTTTTATAGGGTTATCTGGTACATAAGTATTCTCGTCAATGCTGGCCAGCACATGCACATTAGCGCGCGGGCTGCGGTTGTAAGTGTACCATTCGTCGCGGGTTATAAATGATGTTGGTAAGCCTGCCATAACCGGGTGGGTTTTATCTTCAACAGATAGCAGTGCGGTGGTGCCGCCGTGAATAGTATCCTTAAACTCTATGCTGCCCATAAAATTATAAAACCACTGCCACATGGGGTAGCCATCAAATACACCTAACAGGGTAGGATGATGAAAGCCTATCCAGCCACCTTTGCCCTGTTCCAGGTAATCTATAAAGGCCTCCTGTGCTTCTTTTCCCCAGGAATAGGGTACATAATCAAGCTGGATGAATAACTGGTATTGTTTCAGGAAATCTTTGGTGATAGGTTGAGTATTATTAATGTAATCGATAGTGAAATTGCTGTCGGCAGCCAGCTTATCCAGCCATATTTTAGCGGCGGCATCAAATAAGGCATGCCCTCCGCCGGTTTCGGCAATTGCAATAGCCTTGAAGCGCGGATGCTGAGCATGCACGATATTAACAGCCGCGCTGCAAATGATCAGGATGGTTATAAGCAGGTGTATTTTGAAGTTTTTCATAGTATGCCCCGAATTGATGGACCGGGGCAATTATAGGCGAAACTTTTTATTCAAAAAGAGCAATCAGGTTAGCGTAGTGGTAAAGTAGGGCAGTTGCAAAGGCTTTTTACAATGACAAATATTGATATTTGATAACCGTTAAGGCCGGCGTAAATGCCCCTGCAATTATTATCACCATGATGAAAAAAATGTCTGTTACTGTAAAACTATTGATCTCACTTTTGGTGTTGCTTCCGTTGGTGAACTATGCTCAAACAGATACGGCGCGAATCAACATTCCGATGAAAAATGGAAAGGTTAATTATGCAACGGTTTGTCATAATGATAGACACCGTAACAAGGCGCAGATATATGAGCAGGTTGCCCAATGGTTTAAGCGTAAATTTTCCAACCAACAGGCGGCAGGCACTTTTGATAAAGAAGCCGGAGTGATAAGCGGAAGCGGACTATTCAAAATAATAACCAGCACTTCTGGAAATTATTACTGGCTCAGGTTTAATGTTAATATTACCGTGAGCGATAACGGCTGCACCTTTACGGCTAACGATTATTATGAAAAGCCGGTTGAAAAAGGCATAACCAACGACTATTCAAAAATTGAATACCGCTGGTGGGATTACAGACAAGGGCACCCATGGTCGACAGAAGATAAGGTGCTTTTCACCGGGTTAAATACCAATACGCTTAATTTAATGTCATCATTAAAGGCAAACCTTGATCAGTAAACGTTACATCATTTTAAACAATCATAATACTATCAATTAAACATGAAAAAACTATTGTTGCTTATTTGTATTGGCATGTTTGCCTGCTTTAACCTTAAGGCGCAACCTAAACACTTTAAGGTATTGGCCCTGTATGAAAACGGGGGGCATCATATTGAGTTTTCAAAACGTGCCAAAGTATGGTTGGATAAGCTGTCGGCTGAAAAGGGTTTCACTGTTGACTATATACAAAACACCGATAAAATTGATGATGACTTTTTAAGCCGGTACCAGTTATTCATCCAGCTTGATTATGTGCCTTATGCCTGGACAGATAAAGCTATGGCTGCCTTTCAGAAATATATTGATGAAGGCAAAGGCGGTTGGATAGGTTTTCATCATGCTACACTTTTGGGCGAGTTTGACGGTTACCACGAATGGCAGTGGTTCTCTGGGTTTATGGGGGGTATTACTTATAAAAACTACATTGCCACTTTTGCTAAAGGAAAGGTAAATGTAGAGGATAAACAACATCCGGTGATGAAAGGTGTACCAGCATCTTTTATGATACAACAGGAAGAATGGTATACTTATGATAAAAGCCCGCGCCCCAATGTGCATGTACTGGCCAGCGTTGATGAGTCAACCTATGACCCGCAGGGTGATATTAAAATGGGCGACCATCCTGTAGTTTGGACTAACCAGCAGAAAAAGGCCCGTAATGTTTATATTTTCATGGGCCATTCGCCAAACTTGCTGGATAATCCGGCCTGGGTTAAAATGGTTACTAATGCTATTTTTTGGGCTGCAGGTAAATAATCATGCTATTAAATTAAACAGATATGATCAAAAAGCTATTATGCCTGCTAATAACCGGGATGGTATTTACGTCAGCCCTTGCACAGGATGTTAAGTTTAAGGTGTTGGCGCTGTATACCACTACCGTTGAACCGGATCACGTTGATTTTGCGCACGATGCTATTAAGTATTTTACAGATCTGGCCGCTAAAAGAGGTTTCACCTTTGACAGCACCACCAATTGGAAAAACCTAAATGATGATAATCTGAAAAACTACCAGGTGATTATTTGGCTAAATGATTTTCCGCAGGACGAGCTGCAACGAACGGCCTTTGTAAAGTACATGGATAATGGCGGCGCCTGGCTTGGTTTTCATGTTGCAGGTTATAATGATCAATATACCAAATGGCCATGGTTTTTAAGTTTTTTGGGTAGCGGAGTGTTTTATAATAACAGCTGGCCGCCATTACCTGCAAAGCTCATTGTTGATGATGGCAATCATGCGGTAACTAAAGATATCCCTGCAAGTTTCATAGCGCCTATTAATGAATGGTACGGGTGGCGGCCGAGCCCGCGGTTAAATAAAGATGTTAAGGTGCTGGTAACTCTTGATCCTAAAAACTACCCGCTGGGTAAAAAGGATATCATCAGAGAGGGCGACATTCCCGTGGTTTGGACAAATACTAAGTACAAAATGCTATACATCAACATGGGCCACGGCGACCAGATATTTACTTCCGAAATTCAAAACAAGCTGTTTGAAAATGCCGTGATCTGGCTGGGAGCGAGGAAATAGATGTGCAAATGTGCGGATTTCAGATGTGCAGATTGTGCGAATTGGAGGCAATATGCCTCTAATTCTCTCTGGGGGATGAGGCTAAAAGTACTTTAAAACCCTCTCCAAAGGAGAGGGTTAGGTGAGGTCTTTGGCACAAAGACGCGTTTTTTACCAGCAGTTTTTCAAGTTTTACTTTGTTTTCAGCCTCGCATCTATCTCATTAAGCAGATATTCTTTTTTGTCATCGGCATATTCCCAAAACATAACGCCTGCTAAATGGTGTTTTACCAGGTAACGGCATTTGGCCTTTATTGACCATTCATCATCATAGGAGATAAATTGCTTGGTTGATGCATTAAAAAGGTAGGGTGCTTCGGCATTATGATCGCGGTAATACTTAAACCCCTTTTGATTGATCAGGCTATCTTTTATCAGCGTATAACCACCTACACGCACGTGCTCGCCGGTTTTCATGCCCAAGCCGTTTTGTGCAATGTTCAACACCATTACCGACCGGCCGTAAAAGGCAACCCCAAGTACCAATTTGTTGGCTGGGACGCCCGCGGCTATATAGTCAGACACTGCTTTATCGGCATAATTATCGGTCTTATATTTTCGGGATGCATACAGGTTGGTATGGTGAACGGCAATACCCAGGCTATCCTGAAAATAATCATAGGTCATCAGGTTTACATAATCAAGGTATTGCTGTACCTTGTCCATTTCGGTATGCTGTAAAAAACGTTTAAAGCCACCAACGGCAGCAGTTAGCAGCAGTTTTTTGTTGCTTTGTTTTTCCAGTATATCCAGGTTATGCCGTAATGATTTAAACATTAACGTATAATTCTGTTTATCCTCTTCACGATGGATATTGCCTGAATTACCCGCCAGATCGGGGTATTCCCAGTCAATATCAATGCCGTCAAGGTTGTATTTTTTAATGATGGCTACCGCACTGGCTGCAAACGCTTCGCGGGCTGTATCTGTAAGTACGGCATCTGAAAAATTCCCGCTCCAGGTCCATCCGCCAATAGATATCAGCACCTTTAATGCCGGGTTTCTCTTTTTAAGTAATACTAGGTTCCGGAAGTTAATGGTGTCGGTTTTTTCGTGGGTTAACCATGCACGGTTTTTTTTTACATTTACAAAAGCATAATTAATATGGGTTAGTTTTTCAGGATTCACCATGCTCATATCGGCCACTCCTTTATAGCCGCCTACATAGCCTATTACCACATATTTTTGTTTTTTGCCGGTAGTTTGTGCTTTAAGTGCGAAAGCAGGCAATGTAAAAAGCAATACACAAAGTGCTGCCTTTGCCAGAGAAACCCTGTGTAAAAGGTTTAAATTATTCATTCAGATAATGTTTAGGTATGTATTAAACTTTGAGTCTTATTCTCTTTTTTTCCATTAAGCCAACTATTGCTATCAATATAAACGCCGTGGCCATAGAACGTGCCAGGCCAATAATGCCGTTACTGAAAACAGCAGGATAGTTTATCTGGAACAACATGAGCAGAAAAACCTGGAAGTATGGCATTAAATAACAGGTGAGCGTACTGGTACCTGCTGGCCATATCCAGTTGAACCAGTTTTTTTTGCCCTTGACGTCAACCAGGTATATCATCAGTTCAAACACCAGAATGGTGATACCGCTGCAAATAAATATCCAGGCGGGTGTTGATCGTATTTTGGAAATACCGTCTGTATAAGGGCGTATAAGCAAGCCCAGGACAATAAGAAGTATGCCCGTGGCTCCAAAAATAAGCCAGATCTGGTGCGATTTGCCCAGTGTAACCAGGCGTGCATATATTTCAGATATCATAATGCCACCCATAGTTAGTGTTACCGAGGCTGCATCGCCAATAAACCATATTTTACCATGTATGATTCCCGCGTGTTTAGCAATATTAATGGCTACAAATAAAATAAGCACCGGCACAAGTACGGTTAATTTGCCTTTGGCCAATAAATAAACCACAGCACAAACTAAATAGGCCCAGCCAATAATACCTAATATACCCCACCATGACGGGCGCATCCACCGTAGGTTAAGCGCATCGCCGCCCTTGTATAGCACAGCCATGGCAATAAGCAGTGCAATGCCGAGTGCGGTTAAGCTGTATCTTTTGGCTTTACTCATGGTATCGGGATAATCAAGCCATATCAGGAAAAAGCCAATGGTGATCAGGATTGCCCACAACGCTTTTGGTAACAGGGCTGCTGTGCTGTAGCTTTCCAGGTTTACATGAAAAAAGCCCATGATAATTAATGCAGCACTGCGGGTAACTATGTAAGTTAAAATTGATATAAATGAATTGCCCTTATTGATCCTGTTTTTTAGTGCAAATGGCAATGATAGACCTACAATGAACAAAAACGCGGGAAAAATAGTATCTGCAAAACCCATGGCATCGGCATTGCCTGCCGCATGATCTATCCATTCCGGAATGTGCTTTACGCCGCTGGCGTCATTAACAAATATCATTAATAACATAGTAACCGCGCGTAATACATCAATGGATAACAGGCGCTTGGGGAGTTGTTGCATTTAAGGCTTTTTAAATTGTAATACAGGTAACAGGTATAACTCTTTTAATTTGTCGGGTTTATTAGTTATGCCGTATTGGTGCGTTTTAAGTTAAATAATGTTGTTTTATACATCATTAACAAAACTAAGGCGTAAAAGCCAGCCAGTTATATTATTCGCCCCTACATCACCACTACGCCACCTGAAAATTAGTGAGCGGAGCTTAATCATAGCAAAATCTGTAGGAGATTACTTAACGTTAACAGACAAGGTGTTAGTAGATAAGTTTATAAAGAATAATGCGGGGGAGGGCATTTGATAAGGGTACAACTGCCAGATTATTACAACAGGTAGTTGAGCGGCGTTAAAAAGAAAAAGACCCATAAGGGTCTTTTTCTTTTTACATTATTACCAAGTCAGTATTTATTTAACCGGGGTGCTTTCCGCTTTATCAGCAACAGGTTTTTTAGCAGCTGGTTTTACAGCTTTGGCGGCAACGGCAACAGCTGGCTTTTTGTCAGCGGCAGCTTTTACTATTGGAGTAGCCGCTGTTTTTTCTACAACTACTGCGTTGGTTGCTTTTTTATCTTTCGCGGGTTTTGAGTCGGCAGCTGGCTTATTGCCGCTTATTTTTGCTGCAAGTGTTTTAGCCAGGTTTTTTGACGCTTTTTCAATAGCCTTGCTTACTTTTTTTAAATCAGGTTCAAATTCACCTACTATTGATTTTATTTGATTGAGCAGCTTGTCGTTTAATTGTTTTTTCAGGACTTTACGGGCTTCCTTGGCGGCGGTTTTATTTTTATTGTTCTTCATGTTGTCGGATAGGGAAAAATTCAGAAGTGTTTTGAATTTATTTTTCGCTGCAAAATTACGTTAATAAATAGCTTCTTTAATATTATTTTTATGTTAACAAAACAACTCTATGTTAAGTAATTATTAACAACAAGTGTATTGATTTTTAGTTTTCTAATGTCAGTAATTAATATTAATTGTGTATTATATAAACGCGCGTAATATTGATTGCTATTCAGTTTTATGAAAATATATTGTTTAATAATAATTGCGTTGCTATACCCGGCAATGTGTATCTTAATTTATTAACGGGGCTTTTTAAAATCAATGATTTCTTGAAAGCTTTTAGGTTAATTTATAACTTAGCAGGTCTATAAAAATTGCCCTTAATACCATGATCAAAGATTTAAATTCATTAAACCAGGTAGCCGAGTTTCACAGTACCTTTAAACATCCTATTATAGCTGCACCGGTTATTCCGTCAAAAGAGCGTTGCGATTTGCGCATATCCCTGCTGGCCGAGGAGCTTAAAGAGCTGCAACAAGCAGTTGATGATAATAACCTGGTTGAAATAGCCGATGCCCTTTGCGATTTGCAATATGTATTATCAGGTGCCGTACTGGAGTTTGGCTTGGGCGAAAAGTTTAAAGAGCTGTTTGATGAGGTACACCGCTCTAACATGAGCAAAGCCTGCAAAACCATTGAGGAGGCCAACCAAACTATTGAACACTACCGCAGTACTGCCGGTACAGAATCGCACTATAAAGAAATTGACGGCTTGTTCCTGGTATATCGTACTGCCGACAATAAAACACTTAAATCAATAAACTACTCACCTGCCGATTTAGGCACCATAGTAGGTTAATCATACTTAAAACTAAATAACTTGCCAGAATCAGCTCCCAACCAACCCGAAATTAAGGAAACCATGCACCCGCGTAACCAGCACCGTCTGGGATACGATTTCAAGGCGCTGATAAAGGCTATTCCGCAGTTGCGCCCTTTTGTTGCGGTAAATCAGTATGATAACCAAACCATTAATTTCTCCAATCCGGATGCCGTAAAAATGCTCAACAAGGCGTTGTTAAAGCATCATTACAACATTGGCAACTGGGATATTCCGGCCGGTTATTTATGTCCGCCTATCCCCGGTCGTGCAGATTATATTCATTACGTAGCCGATTTATTGGGTACATCAAATGCGGGTGTAATACGCAAAGGCAAAAAAGTGAGGGTATTAGATATTGGTACCGGAGCAAATTGTGTGTATCCTATCATTGGTCAGCAGGAATATGGCTGGAGCTTTGTGGGGACAGATATTGATGAGGCTGCAATTGAATCGGCACAAAAGATCATTGATGCCAACGCGCAATTAAAAAATACCATTGAATTGCGGCTGCAAAAGCATCGCGGCGATATTTTTGTGTTTGCCATAAAACCCGGCGAACTGTTTGATCTTACCATTTGTAATCCGCCGTTTCACGCTTCCATCAAAGAAGCAACTGAAGGTTCGCGCCGTAAATGGAATAATCTGGGCCTTAAGGCAGAAAAAGAGAAAGAACCCTTACTCAACTTTGGGGGTCAAAATGCCGAATTGTGGTACCCCGGCGGCGAGGCTGCTTTTTTAAAGCTGATGGCTGCGCAAAGTACCCGGTTTGCCAAACAGTGTTTATGGTTTACCACGCTGGTATCAAAAAAGGAAAACCTGCGTATTTTATATAATGCCCTGCAAAAAGCAGGAGCAGCAGAGGTACAAACCATCAATATGTCGCAAGGACAAAAGGTAAGCCGCATCATGGCCTGGACCTTTTTTTCACCCGAGGAGCAGCAGCAGTGGGTAAAAAAGGGTTAAAATGCTGGGTGTTTTGTATGAATTAGGATTTTGTTTGAACCAAGGTTTACGAGATTAATGAGTATCGTAACTAATAATTAGACACATGTTTATTTACGCTGGTTATTGCGAGGTACGAAGCCTCACCCAACCCTCTCCAAAAGAGAGGGCTTTAAAATACTTTTGAAGTCTCCCCCTTTGGGGGAGATTTAGAGGGGGCTTCCTGCTTCACATTTCATCATACCCTTAAAAAGGTCTTTTTCTGATATAAGTAATACAGGAAAACCCATTTTATCATAATAAAACATATAGCCATTACTACAATATTATAGGGATTGCCAACCAGCTGACCTAACCACCCAAAAAAGCTGTCGGTGGTATATTGCCACTTAATAAAATGGCCCGATATATAGATCAGTATAGAATTCATACCGATCACCTTAAAAAAGAATGCCCATTTTTTATAACCCAATACGTCAATTACATAGTAGAACAGCGCCATCAGCAGTAAGCTTATTCCACCTACTTGCATTACAAACGAGCTGCTCCAAAGATTTTTATTGATCGGGAAATCAAGGTTCCATATTTGTGCAATAATCAGGAAAATTACTCCTGTAACCGCCATAATAGCAACTTTGCGTGTTTGTTTTAACCCTGTTTTTTTCAATAGCGAACCGGTCAGGATACCTAACAAACCCGTGCTGATAGCCGGTATTGTTGAGAATAAGCCTTCGGGATCATGGATGCCTAAATAAAGGCGGCCCGGTAAAAGGGTGCGGTCCATATACGAGGCAAAGTTGCCCTGCATGGTGAGATCGCCGGGGGCAAAGCCAGGGGCCGAAGTAAACTTTAACAACAGCCAATACCCAATTATAAAAAAGCAAAACCATACCATCTGCATCCGCTCTTTGCTATACAGGTAAATAATGTTGGCAAACATATAGGCTATGCCAATGCGGCCAAGAACGCTGGCAAAACGTATTTGGGCTATAGGCATAATGTTAAGCCCGTTGTTGACCACCAAACCAAGTAATACCAGTATCAATGCCCTTTTCATAACCCTTAGGGTTAATTGCCCGCGGCTTTTCCCTTTTTCCAATTCGCGACCAACCGAAAACGGGGTTGATACACCAGCCATAAACAGGAAAAGCGGAAATATAAGGTCATAGAGGTGAAAGCCGTTCCAATCGGGATGGGTAAATTGCAGCGCTACGGCCTCCCAAAATGGTGATTTGGTAGCTTTTGCCAGGGTATGGAATATTTCTTCGCCACCCATAATCCAAAACATATCAAACCCGCGCAGGGCATCTAACGAAAATAAGCGTGTAGGGGCTGTATTAATATCATCAGGCGCGCTGCCTGTTTGTACATGTGCGGTGGTGGCCATTTTTTTTAAAAGTTTAGTTTGTACTAAAGATATAAAAACAAACTATTTAAAATATTTTTTTAAGTAGGTGATTTTTTAAAAATAAAATGAATAAGCAAGGGCGTAACTTCGCGTTTTGTAAATTAAACTGATGTTAGAGATTATATATTGCGATGAGCACCTGATTGCCATTAATAAACCACATGGATTGCTGGTGCACCGGTCGCCCATTGCTGCCGATGCATCTGAGTTTGCGCTGCAATTGCTGCGCGATCAGATTGGACAAAAGGTAAACCCGGTACATCGTATTGATCGTAAAACAGGCGGTATATTATTGTTTGCGCTTGATAAACAGGTGGAGATAGCCATGCAGCAGCAGTTTATGGAAAATCAGGTGCATAAAAAATATCTGGCCATAGTGCGCGGCCATACGCCTGACCAGGAGAATATCGATTATCCGCTGCGTAAAGAGAATGGCACGCTGCAGGATGCTTTTACCAGCTACACCACCCTTAAACGTGCCGAACTTGATATTGCCTTTGGCGGTCATGCTACTTCGCGTTATTCGTTGGTGCAGGCAGCGCCTACCACGGGGCGTATGCATCAGTTACGCAAGCATCTCAGTCATATTTTTCACCCCATTATTGGCGATCGTACCCATGGGTGTAATAAGCAGAATAAGTTGTTTACCCAAACCTGGGATATGAATACCATGTTGTTGCATGCCTCACATTTACAGTTTACCCACCCGGTTACCGGTAACAATATACAGATTGATGCTGGTCTGCAGCCTGAATTTGTTCGGGTAATGCAGATAATGGGATGGTAAATGCTTCATTTTTAGTATTATAAAATAAACAAAACCGGAATGCGTTTGTAGTTTAACTGGTAAATACATAAAGAGATGATTAAGCCGGCAGAATATAATTTATACACTGCTTATGGTGAACGTTGTATCACCATAAAGCCTGTAAACCAAACCATATCCGGAGGGGCTTTGTATGTAACGGGAGTGTTTAAACTCAAGGAGGGCGAAGTGGGTTTGGGAGATATTGTTTTTGACGATAACATGCGTGAATGGGAATACACGGGTTTTGGTGACCTAACCCATGTACAGGCCGCAGAAATAGCCAGATACATACAGGATAAAACCAAACAGGAGATGGAAAACCCCACCCAAAGCCTCCCCAAAGGAGAGGGCTTAAAATAAAATTGAAAGTTTAAGGTTAAGTCTCCCCCTTTGGGGGAGACTTAGAGGGGGTTGTTTTATTTACCTTATCTTTGCGCACACTCCAATAGTCATAATGATCAAACAAGCGCTCGAGAATCTCAAAATAAATGCCCTTAATGAAATGCAGCAGGCTGCCCTTAGTGCAGCTAAAAAAAGCGATGTGATACTGCTTTCGCCCACGGGCTCGGGCAAAACACTTGGCTTTTTATTACCATTACTGGGTTTGCTTGATACTAATATTACAACCGTGCAGGCAATGATCCTCGTGCCATCGCGCGAGCTGGCGTTACAAATAGAACAGGTTTTTAAGACGATAGGCAGTGGGTTTAAGGTAAACTGCTGTTATGGCGGGCACCCTGTAAAAATTGAGCGCAACAATCTGTCGCAGCCGCCAGCGGTGTTAATCGGCACGCCAGGCCGTATCGCCCACCACCTGCGCCGCTATAGTTTTAGTACCGATACCATTCATACCTTAATATTGGATGAGTTTGATAAGGCCCTTGAATTTGGTTTTCAGGAAGACATGACCTACATCATCAGGCAAATGCCGGCCATTACCAAACGCATACTTACTTCGGCAACCAAAATGCAGGAGATCCCGGCCTTTACAGGCATGGTAAAACCTATGGAGCTGGATTACCTGACTAACGCTGCTTCGGCTCCTGATATCAAACAAAAAGCCGTAATAGCCGAAGCTGCCGATAAGCTGGATGCCTTGTTTGCGCTGATCTGTAAAATAGGGGATAATGCCACGCTGGTTTTCTGTAATCATCGCGAAGCAGTGGAGCGTATCAGCGATCTGCTGTTTGACCGCGGCTTACCGCATGATATATTTCACGGCGGTATGGAGCAGGACGACCGCGAGCGGGCGTTACTGAAGTTCAGGAACGGCAGCCATCGCTTGTTAATTACTACAGACCTGGCATCACGCGGGTTGGACATACCGGAGATTGAGCATGTAGTACATTACCAATTACCGCATAATGAGGAAGCCTATACACACCGTAATGGCCGTACTGCCAGGATGCACGCCAAAGGCACATCGTACCTGATACTATCGCCTGATGAAAAGCCAGCTTATTTAAGGGAGATGCCAGAGATTGAGGAACTGCCTGAAAATCCGGAGATACCTCCTTTATCACCCTGGGCCACTTTGTATATCGCCGCAGGCAAAAAAGACAAGGTGAACAAGATTGATATTGTTGGCTTGTTGCTAAAAAAGGGTGGCTTGGATAAGGAAGATGTAGGCTTGATAGAAGTGCATGACTACGCCTCTTATGCTGCTGTAAAACGTAACCGGATTGAGCGTGCAGTACAAGCCGTTAAAGGCGAAAAGATCAAAAATAAAAAAGTTAAAATAGATATTTCAAGATAATAAACTGAGAAGAGAATGAGTAATAATGATATCATGAAAAAGCTACGCGTAGCTATGAAATTTACCGACGATGATATTGTAAAGGTTTTGGAACTGGTTAATTTCAGGATCACCAAGACCGAACTGGGTGCCATATTCCGCGCTGACGATCACCCCAATTTTAAGCCTTGCGGCGATCAGATCCTGCGCAATTTTCTCAATGGCCTGATTATTCATCAACGTGGCCCAATGCCTGATAAAAGAGCACCGAAGACTGACGATAAAGGAGCTACGCCTGAATCGAAGTAGCTTTTAAGTAATGCTGCCTGAAGTAATGCCGAGTTTATTTCGGCACCTCACAGGACGCACAAACCGAAAGTTGTACACTTTGCATATTGGGGTGTTGAAACAAATTCAGCGTGGCAGTAAATTATATTAAGAAGATAAAAAGCGGTGGCTTAAGCGCGATTCCTTCCCTCGGGAAGGGGTAGGAAGGGGTTTCATCAGTTTGTAATTTGCCGCGCGTATAAATCCCTTCCTGCCATTGCGCGTCAATCCAGCCGCACCCCTCCCGCTTGGAGGGAATTAAAAACAAAAGAGCGATGAGTAAAACTCATCGCTCTTTTGTTTTATCAGGTAAAATGTATGACGTTACCTAAGATCAACCACTTCCACACCAGGGTGGGCTTTGGCATCCCATGTAAATACGTTGTCAGCAATTGCGGCGTTAGGGGTAAAGCTGCGTACAGTGTAGTTATACTTATTGCCGTTTTTATCAAACAACAATGCGCTGTAGATCTGTTTTTTTACCTTATCAACCAGCAGGCGTACTTTAAAAATGTTTTGTTTGGCATTTTCAGGAGTAAGGTCAATAACCTGGTATGTTTTGCCGGCTACCTTTTGCTCGCCTGTATACAGGTATTTGTAACCATGTTCATAAATGGTGAAAATTTGTGACGGATTACTGATGCCATCGCCGCCTTTAGCCGCTTCGCTCACTTGTACTTCCTTATCTTTTTTAAGGTATGTCCACTGACTTTTACCATCGCTGATGATCTCTTTATCTACATCTTTAGCACCGGCAGCTGCATACAGGGTTACCTTATATTTGCCTGATTTTGCTTTGGAGATCAATGTTCCGGTTTGAGTTTCTTTAACACCTGCCTGCTGATTATCCAAAGTAAAGGTGAAATCAGTTTTTATGGCATCGTATGATTTGTAATGCTGGCTTACCTGGTTTAGTATGACCTTGGCCTGTGTGTCTTTTTGAGCAAATGCAGTGCTGCAGGTGCCTATGGCTAAAATAGAATATAAAAGCATCTTTTTCATTAGTAGTTTTTACATCAACAACTATTACCGTTAATAGTTATTGGTTTAGAGCAAATAAATTTTAATAGGTTTAATGTTTAATCTTTAGGTTTTTGAAGGGTTTCCAAATACCGTTCCAGACTGTACTCATCAGGGTACAGTACATCGCGGGCTTTGCTGCCTTCAAACGCACCTACAATACCTGCTGCTTCCAACTGGTCAATGATACGACCGGCGCGGTTGTAGCCCAGCTTCATTTTACGTTGAATAAGCGAAGTTGAGCCCTGCTGGTGCATTACGATAAGGCGTGCGGCATCCTCAAACATAGGGTCGCGATCATCCGGGTCATATTCTTTGGCACTGCTTGTTTCGCCTTCGCCAACATATTCAGGCAGGAACATAGCAGTAGGGTAGCCGCGCTGTTCGCCAATAAAGTTTGATATCGCTTCAACCTCGGGAGTATCTACAAAGGCGCACTGTAAACGTATCAGATCGCTGCCTGTTGAAAACAGCATATCCCCTCTACCTATCAGCTGATCGGCTCCACCTGCATCCAGAATGGTGCGTGAATCAATCTTTGACAATACACGGAACGCCAGCCTTGACGGGAAATTGGCCTTGATGGTACCTGTAATAATATTAACCGATGGCCGTTGCGTAGCAATAACCAGGTGTATACCTACGGCACGGGCCAGCTGGGCAATACGTGCAATCGGCATTTCTACCTCCTTGCCGGCGGTCATCATCAAATCTGCAAACTCGTCAATCACCAATACAATAAACGGAAGGTAACGGTGTTTCTCCGGATCGCTTATTTTGCGGTTTACAAATTTGGCGTTGTACTCTTTCAGGTTACGCACCTGTGCATCTTTCAGCAGGTCATAGCGCTGATCCATCTCAATACAAAGTGAATTGAGCGTGTTCACCACTTTTTTAGTATCGGTAATAATAGCATCGCCTTCGTCAGGTAGTTTGGCCAAAAAGTGTCTTTCTATTTTGCGGAAAAGTGTTAGCTCTACCTTTTTAGGATCTACCAGTACAAACTTTAGCTCGGCCGGATGTTTTTTATACAGCAGCGAAACCAGTATGGCATTAATACCGACTGATTTACCCTGACCGGTAGCACCCGCAACCAATAAGTGAGGCATCTTGGCCAAATCGGCTATAAATACTTCGTTTGATATGGTTTTACCCAAAGCAATAGGCAAATCCATGGTGGTGTTCTGGAACTTCTCCGTTGACAGGATGGAGCGCATCGAAACCATTTCCGGGTTTTGATTAGGCACCTCAATACCTATGGTTCCCTTGCCCGGCATAGGTGCTATGATACGGATACCCAAGGCGGCTAAACTTAGCGCAATATCATCCTCCAGGTTCTTGATCTTAGAGATACGTACACCCGGGGCGGGGATAATTTCATAAAGGGTTACCGTTGGTCCAATGGTAGCCTTGATCTTATCAATCTCGATGTTGTAATGGTTCAGCGTTTCAACAATTTTATTCTTGTTGGCTTCCAGTTCTTCGGCGTTAACTGATATTTTATTTGATCCGTGGTTTTCCAGCAGGTCAAGATGCGGAAACTTGTAGGAAGCCAGATCGAGCCTGTGGTCATAAACACCAAACTGGCTCACCAGGCTTTTCGCTTTTTCATCGTCGCTTTTCTCTACGCTAAGCTCAGGCAGCGGACGGTTGGTATCAATGGTTAGCGGTATTTCTGTTTCTTCCTCGGGTTCGTGTGTTGAGCTTGGTGTTAATACCACCGGTTCATGATAAACCGGGTTTTGCACAAAAGGCTGCTGTTTAAGCGGTTCTGGCTTTGCCAAGTTTTCCTGTGCGGCTAATACATCCTTAACCCGGTTATTACCACCCCGCGGCCACTCAACCGGGATTGATGGTTCTTCATCTTCCAGGTCAATGTCAACAGGTTCGGGAATAATATCATCCACGGCTATCTCGGCAACCGGTCTGTTTTTACGCGATGGTAGTTTAAAATCAATGTTGTAAGCAATTACCAATACAGTAAGAGCCGCAAACACCAATAAACCACCGGTACCCGCCGGACCTATCTGTGCATCCAGCAAACGGTTGGTCCAGTATCCAAAACCACCCTCCATGTAATGCGGATAATCAATAATAAAAGCGTGGAAATAAGCTATACTTACGGATATAAATACGATGCAAAAGAGGGAGTAACCTAATGTTTTGGGTATTGAGAATAATTTAACTTTAAACAGGAGGCGGTAACCCACTACAAAAAATACAAAAACAAACAGGAATGATGCCACGCCAAACCACTCATAAATAAACTGGTTGCTGAGCAAGGCGCCAAACTTACCTAACCAGTTTTGGGCTATTTGCGGACTACCGTTATCGGCAATTTCCTGAACAGTTTTGCCGGTTGCCAGGTTATGCCAGCCGCCATTGGTGGTTGATATATAACTTTGATCCTCTTGCCAGGTAAACAGGTAGGAGGTAAAGGCTATCAGGAAAAAAATAGACATTAAAAGCGAAAGTAAGCCCGCTATTTTTATTACCCGCCCATTCTCCATATCCAGTTGAGGCATCTTCGGGAGCCTCCGCTTTACAATACGGTCTTTATCAGTCTTTCCCGTTTGACGGGGCTGATTTTCGTCCTTAAAACTATTTGATTTAAACTGATTTCCTTTTACCGGCATCGCTGATGTAACATCCTTTTAATGCAAACTTACATAAAATTTTACCTATGTAAACTTTGCAAAAACAACATATAAAATTTTAGGTGTGCTCACCAATGGCTAAAAAAGCGTAAATTGATGAAATATAAAGTTAGCAGATTAAACAATTATTTAGTGGTATTTTTAATTTTTTAGTATTATTGAGTATGGCCATGCGCTGCACCTGATAAAATGTATTTTAATAAATGCATTAACCAATATAAGCATATTCTTATAGTGTAAATAATGAGTATAGAAAAGCTGGAACAATACATTACCACTGCCGATTTGGACAAACTCGAGGCACTGCTCGTGCAAAGCCCGGCGCTAGCCGGTACAATTACCAGTCATCAGGTTTCGCCGTTAATGTTGTCATGTTATTATAAAAAGCCGGCCGTTACCGATGTGCTGTTGAGGTATGTAAATGAGATAAGCTTGTTTGAGGCTGCAGCCGCGGGTAAACTGGCGGTGGTTACCCATCTTATTGAAACCAACCCTAACACGATAGATGATTACGCCGGCGATGGCTTTACGCCCCTGGGGCTGGCATGTTACTTTGGTCACGAAGCGGTAGCCCGTTACCTGATAAATAGTGGCGCCGATGTAAACCGTGCCTCAAACAATGGCTTTCAGGTTTATCCCATACACTCGGCTTGTGCCGATAATAACACGGCCATAGCGCGTATGCTTATTGACAAGGGAGCCCAGGTAAATGTAAAGCAGCAGGCGGGAGCTACACCGCTGCATTCGGCAGCACAAAATGGCAATATTGATCTGCTGGTTTTACTGCTGGAGCATGGTGCCCAAACCAATGTACGTATGGAAGGTGGAAAGCTTCCTGCCGACCTGGCCAGCGAAAAGGGGTTCGATGCTATAGCAGAAATTTTAGGCTGATCTTTTTACAAAGAAGCCAGTTTCAATGCACCTTCTTCCACAATTGCATCTTTTAGTTGTATCATAAAGGAGTTAAAATTCACATGCTTATCCAGCATATAAAGCATTTCTTTTTCTATGTCAAGCCAGGTGTTGATATCGGCCTCGTTATGCTGCACCTGTGCTTCCAATTTATCCAATGCATTGGCAACTTTTGCTTCGTCGGTAGCTTTGGCCTCAAACTCATGCCATAAATGGTAAAAATCTTCGCCTACCTCATTATCCAATTGTGCCCTTATATCTTCTATCGCCTTGGTTTCGTTCAGGATCTTTAATGCTTTAATGTCTTCGTTAAAAGTATCAAAGGCAGGCACATCGCCTACTAAGGCCTCAATAATGTCATGGATAATGATCATTTTGAGTATCCTGATAGAGTCAACTTTAATACCCAGGTATGGCTCAATTAAAAGATACATGATAGACACCCGCCAGGTATGCTCGGCAACACTTTCTTGTCTGCCGTCAGACAGCCAGCTGTGCCGGGTTAATCTTTTAAGGTTTTCAGCCACGTGCAGAAACTGTAGAATCTTGTTGATCTCGGTTTTCATAATTTAAAGGTTAAGAGCCGGAAGGATATAATGAGGACTAAATTATTTGATAAAATGAATTTGCATAGCGGTTACCTGCTTAATGCACCGGGCGGGTTTCTTTTCGTCCTGTACAATGATACGGTAAGGGCCATCGCCGGGGGCAAGGGGTTTACCATCTACCTGATCGGCCAAAATAATGGCGCGGTCAGTATAGCCTTTGTCAAGCTCAGCTAAGGCGAAAATAACCTGGTAGCCATCACTTGCTTCAACCAGCAGGTATTTGGTCAGATTTTCGCCTTTCAGTTCAGGACCTAAGGTAACTCCGGCATTTTTTAAAATTTCAGACACGATCACTCCGGAGTAAGTATGATCCTTGCCATCCCTGTCTTTACGGATAACGGTTGTTTGGGTGAATTTTTGCAGGTAGGCTGCATCAATAGTCAATGGGGCGCTTACCTCGCCGCTCACTTTAATGGTGGCTTGTTTTTCAGCGGCTTGTGCCTGCGACAGCAAAGGAATAGCCGTAAAGCTTAATAAGGCAATACAGGCTATCAGAAGTTGTTTTTTCATCGGTATAAATTTAATACTTTTTATTTTTTGAAGTTAGTAAATGCGGGTCGGCAAAATCGGGATTATGAATAAAATCCTGATCGGTCAACATGTTCAGGAAAGCGATGATCTGTTTCTTTTCCAAAGGCTGCAGTTTAAGGCTTGTACCCCCAGGTTCGTTTGATTCGCCTCTGAGAAAAGAACTTAATGAGGCTGATTCCAGAATATGATCGCTGTAATGATCAAGTACTTGATCCAAAGTTTTGAACCTGCCATCGTGCATGTAAGGGGCGGTGAGGGCTATGTTGCGTAAAGTAGGCACCTTAAAGCGTCCACGATCAGCAGGCAGGCTTGTTAGCTCAGCAATTCCGGCATCTTTGGGTATACTGTCCAGGCCATTGTTATGAAATAATTCCATGTACGTTTTAACGCCGCCGTGGCAATGAGAGCAATTGGCCCCGCGGATGCCTTTTTCGGGCTGAGGAGCATTATTGAATAACTCCATCCCTTTTAATTCATCGGGAGTGGGTTGATAAGCGCTGCGCAAATACTGATCATAGCGTGAATTGGCAGATATCAGGGTTCGCTCAAACTGAGCTATCGCTTTTACAATCCGATCTCCGGTGATACTGCTATCGCCATATACCAATTTAAACAGCGGCGGGTATGCAGCAATTTTGCCAATTTTTTGAGCCGATGCATCCAGTGATTGGCCCATTTCATGTGGGTTAGTAAGCGGCGTAATAGCCTGTTCTTCCAGCCCGTCGGCGCGGCCATCCCAAAAGAATTTCCGGGCCCATAACAAATTAGCCAGCGACATGGAGTTGCGGCTGGTTAACACATTGTCGACCCCTTTGCTAAACGCCAGCCCATCGGTAAAGGCTTTGTCCTGATGATGGCAACTGCCGCATGATACGGTGTTGGCGGCCGATAACCGGTTTTCATAAAATAGCATCCGCCCCAAATAAACACCTTGTTTGGTAGTAGGGTTGTTTGCCGGAATTTGGATGCGATTGCCAAAATTTGAAGGGTAAACCAGGACGTAAGCTCCGGTTTCAATACCAACGGCCAAATAACACCAGCTTGATAAACTAACGAATACAACCAGCAAGAACATAACCCGGCCGCTTTTTAGCTTTTGCCGGTTCAGGAACGGATTATGTTTTAGGGGGTTCATGAACAAATTTAATAATAATTAAAGCCGTACCATTCTCTTTTATGCGCGAATTGAATTAGCTCCCCGTGTAAAAAAAATGTCATTCTGAACGGAGTGAAGAATCTATTATTGAGCAGGAAAAGAGCAAGGCAGATCCTTTACTCCGTTCGGGATTACATGGGGTTCTTATTGTTATTTTAATAATTAAATATCACGTTGGCAAAAAAGTTGCGGCCTGCCTCGGGGAAACCTTCTACAAGGGTATAGTTTCTGTCGAACAGGTTGTTAACTCCGCCTTCGATGGAAAAGCCTTTAATCAGGGTT
The DNA here is from genome assembly GCF_014200575.1 of Mucilaginibacter saanensis. Lineage (GTDB taxonomy): Bacteria > Bacteroidota > Bacteroidia > Sphingobacteriales > Sphingobacteriaceae > Mucilaginibacter. The sequence goes on from NZ_JACHBZ010000001.1 coordinate 377,207, forward strand.
AAATGTGCTTTAACGTTAGTCAGATAAAAAGCTCCTGATACCGTGCCATAGCTGGTGCTGTATCGTTTTGAGTTATACTCTTCGCTGGCCATCACGTAAAGTTTGCTTATTGGCGAGTATTGAACAGATGCAAACACTTTGTTTTGAGGTACATCGGTTAAAAATATACTCGGGCTTGATAAATTATTACGTTTAATATAGGTGTAGTTTGCATCAATCCTCACCTGTGCTGCAATAGGATAACCTACGGCAAATTCGGCGCCATAATACTCAGCTTTGCCTACATTTTGTACCTGCGACAGGTTGGTGCCAGTTTTAGGGTCAACCTGTACATTGTTTACGGTTTGGATCAGGTTACTGATCTTGCTGTAAAAGGCAGAGGCTTGTAATGATAGCTTACCACCTAATAACGTATGGTAGCTCAGATCATAATTCAGGGCATCTTCGGCTTTCAGATCAGGGTTGGGTATAAAGGTGCCAAACTTGTACGAGTACCTGTCTTTAATGGTCGCAAAACGTGTTTTACGCGCTACAGAAGCGCTGATGTTGTTAGTGCTGTCGATATCGTATTGCAACAAACCCTGTAGGTTCCAGGCGCTGTTGCTGTTGGCAGGCAGGTCGCTTATTACATTATTGGTGTATTGCTGGGCATCAATGCTGCGCCTGTTCATGTAGCTAACACCGGCATTGGCTTTTAATGCTGAGGTGATATGATAGGTGTCTTCGGCGCCAACGGTAAAATTGTTATCGGCATCGCGGCGCACAGGTTCGCCAACATTATGTTCGCGGTGTACGTCCTGTTTAAAGTGCCCTGCCAAACTAAAACTGTTGTTTTTTAACGATGTGTTTTCAAACATGATGCTGCTACCCAGGGTGTAATCATTGTAGATGCTGGTAAACGCATAAGGCTTGGTTTGGGTACTGTAGGTGGCATTATCATAACTGGCCAGGTTGTTTTTAAACTGATCATAATACCAGCGGGTTTTTATAACGTTGGTGCTGTTAATGCGGTTATTGCTCAGTAAATAAATGCTTTGAGTATCCCAGTTTGGCCATTTCCAATAACGCGGACTTTTAAATAAGGAGTTAGCAGCATCATCGCCGGCATAAACCGGCGTGCCTTTGGTGCCGTGCTGGTAGCTATAACCAACCGCATACTCCTGGTTGCTGGTAGGGGTAAAGCCAACCTTACCGCTTACGGCAATGTCATTGTTGTAGGAGTTATCCCGGTGACCGCCATCTTCGTTCTTGGTTGGTACAAATGATGATGACAACGGATACCAGTTACGTTTTAACTGTGATGCCGAAACCTCGTAATAAAATTTGCCCAGGTTTGAGCCTATATTGGTATTTAACCGGTAACCACCGCTTAACCAGCCTGCAACAGCGTTCAGTTCAAACGGCTTAACCGGTTTGCGGCTGATGAGGTTAATGGCCCCGCCTTCGGCATTAGGGCCGTATAAAACGGACGAATAACCTTTGGTAACTTGTATCTCAGATAAATTGAAGGTATTGAACCGGGCCAGATCTACATAGCCATCATAAGGCACATACAATGGAATACCATCAAGGTAAATAGGAACTGAACGGACGTCAAAACCACGAACGCTTACTGCCGACTCGTTTCTTGGCCCTACAGCGGTAAGGGTGATACCCGGTAAAAGATTAAGTGCATTTGAAACGGTAAGCCTATTGTAACGATTTATAGTGCCTGAACTGAGCTTGTCTGATCGTAAACTATCCCTGGTGCCGATGATATTAACCTGCCCGAGTTTGAAAACGCGTTTTGCCGTATCGGTTTCCTGTGATTTTGCCGTAAAATGCAATAAGAGGATAGGAATTGAAAGGGTAATGATGGAAAGTAAGGGTTTCTTCATTTGTTTTCGTTATGTTTTTATTTATATAACGCAAATTGCTAATTTAAATCACGTTTTCATGTATTTTTTTGAAAATTTTACTGTTTTTTTGTTGGGATGATCAGAGTTTTAGCAATTCAGTATTGTCTTTTAAAAACTCCTGCAGCTTTTGGTGCAATAAATGGAATTGTTTGATCACTTCAAGGCCATGTTCGGTTACTATGGCCTTGCCACCACCCTTGCCACCGCGTTGGGATATAACCACGGGTGTACCAAAACCATCATTCATGTGGTTAACCAGGTCCCAGGCTTGTTTGTATGACATTTTCATTTGCAAAGCCGCCTGCCTTATTGAGCCCGATGCCTGTATCCGCTCAAGCAGCTCAACCCGGCCATGGCCCAGTACCTTTTCATCACCGGTTTCTATCCAAACCCTGCCGTTTAACTTAAATATAGGATTGCTCATTAATAGTAATGAAAGTAGGGCTATTTTATTAAAAAGCAAAACACAGCTACAAATGATGCCTACCCTTTATGATAGCGCAGGCTTTTCACTTTGAGGCTCAGCCAGGTTAGTGCTTGTTGATACACCTCCCTGTTGCAACTCTTCAAAATACTTCTTTTTTACAACAGTAGTCATTTTATGATCTCCGGTATGGCTCCATCCGGGAGGCATAATTATGTACAGAAATTTATTTTTAACACCGGGAGCCCGGTATACATCTTTTGCCAACGCCACAATTTCGCCAAAATAGGCGTCAAGAAAACTGTTTTTGATCATAGGGCGACTAATGCCGTATTCAATGGGTATGCTTCTGTCTTCGGGCTGGTAGGTGCCAAATACTTTATCCCATATATTAAGCAGGTTGCAAAAGTTGGTATCCATATAAAGCGGGTTTTTGGCATGATGAACCCTGTGGTGTGATGGGGTAAGTATAACGTTATTTAAAAATCCCAGGCGTCCGTCATTAACCAGATTTTCGCCAATGTGGATCATCCCGCCCCAAAAGCCATCAATAAACATAATTACAAACAGCATGGCAGGAGGTACTCCCAGTAAAATGCAAACCGTGGTGCGTATAAAATCGGCATAGGGGCCTTCTAAAAAGAAGTGGGCGTAACTTACCGAAAGGTTCATGGCTTCGGGGGCATGATGGGTAGAGTGCAGGCACCAGAATAATCTTACCTTATGGCCCAGGTAGTGGTATATAAAATGCCCAAACTCCCAAACTATATAACCGTAAATAAACCAGTACCAGGTAAACGAAAGTTTAAAAATGGCATATTTTTGAAACAGGCCAATACAGATACCCACCATAGCAATGGCTATTACTTGGCCTATAAAAGCATTAAAAACGTAGGAGAAAAAGGTTAGTTTATAATTGATAACCTTAAATCGCTTAAAAAAAGCACCCCTGATAATTTCCATTACCAACAGAAACGGCATAATGGGTATAAGCAGGGCGGTAATGCCTTTATAGGTAAGTAACTGGCTGTAATCGCCCGATTTTATGATCTCCAATAAATTACCAAAGCCAAAAAAGCCGGTAAAATGTTTAAAAATAGTTTCTAAAAAATGCATTCCCTGAAAATTATAATTGGTTTATAAATCTATAACGCAATATATATGTATTTATGTATATACATAATATATTTTTTAAAAAATATTCAAAAACTGCCTGAATAGCTTTAATAGCAGTAACAAATATAAGGCATCCAGCCGGTTTTTAGATGCAGGTTAGTAAGGTTACTGCACTTATAACATAGAATTGTAAAACTGTTTTGAATAATAATTTCAAACAATTGTTTTAATTAATCGATTGATTAATTTTGTCCATTATTTAAGCATTAAAACAATGGCTGAAACTGGATTTAAAAAATGGATTATCACCATCACGGTTATTACCGCATCATTACTGGAATTAATTGATACCACTATAGTAAACGTTTCCATACCTCAAATACAGGGAAACCTGGGTGCCACATTAACCGATGCCGCCTGGGTTATTACCGGTTATAGCGTGGCTAACGTTATTATACTGCCCATGTCTGGCTGGCTCGGTAGTTATTTTGGCCGCAAAACTTATTTTCTTACCTCTATTATCGTTTTTACCATAGCGTCTTTTTTATGCGGTAACTCCCATACACTTACCGAGCTTGTGGCTTTTCGTATTGTACAGGGTATGGCCGGCGGCGGTCTGATATCAACGGCCCAGGCCATATTGCTGGATACCTGGCCAAAGGAGCAGGTGGGTACTGCAACCGCACTATTTGGTTTAGGCGCAATTGTTGGGCCTACCCTGGGGCCGACAATTGGAGGTTGGATAACCGATAATTACTCCTGGCCCTGGATTTTTTATGTAAACCTGCCGGTGGGCGCAATAGCTGCGGTTTGTACTTATTTATTTGTGCGGTCCACGCCTAAAGAAGGGAGGGAAAACCCTATTGACTGGTGGGGCATTGTATTACTGGCCGTGTCTGTCGGCAGTCTACAAACGATATTGGAAAAGGGCGAAGACGAGGATTGGTTTGCTACACCTTACATAACCGTGCTAACGGTGACCACCGTATTTGGCTTACTTCTATTTATATGGCGGGAGTTAAGTACGAAATGTCCTATCATTAATTTTAGTATCATGAGGCACCGTAGTTTTTCTATAGGTATGTTCACCTCTTTTATTTTGGGTGTAGGGCTATACGGATCAACTTTTGTGTTTCCTGTTTTTACGCAAAACTTATTAGGGTTTTCGGCACAGCAAACAGGCGAAGTATTATTTCCGGGTGGTTTATTTACCATCGCAATAATTCCTTTTATGGGGATGTTTTTAAACAAAGGCGTTCCGGCGCAATTGCTTGCCATGGTTGGGATGTTACTGTTTTTTGCATTTTCGGCATGGTTAAGCAACTCCACTTTAGGCATGGGCAGCAGTGATTTCTTTTGGCCCTTAGCTATCAGGGGGATTGCGATGGCCCTTTTATTTGTGCCCTTAACTACACTGGCCATCGGCGATCTGCGTGGTGCCGAAATTGGCCAGGGAGCCGGTTTAAATAACATGATGCGCCAGTTAGGTGGCTCATTTGGTATTGCAGGCTTAACTACCCTGATCCACATCAGGCAGGCAGTTCACCGCAATAACCTTTTATCAAATGTTGAGCAATCTAATCCGTACTTTATACAGCGGTTTAATGATTATGTACACGCTTTTATGGCCAAAGGTAAATCAATGTCTGATGCTACGCGGATGGCTTACGGCGCTATCGAAGGTGTGGTAAACAAACAGAGTGCCTTATTAACCTATAACGACGCTTATTGGGTTGTGGGGCTGGTAATGTTGTTTTCGATACCGCTGTTATTTATGGCTCCGATTAAAAAAGGACAAAAGGCAATTACAGGCGGGCATTAATACCCGATGGATAAGGGTAAATAATTAAATCATGCTATTTATGGTAACAATATATAGATTTGAGGTAATTAAGATTTACCATGAGTTCTATAACGGATACATCAACAGAAGAAAAAATTAAGGAGGCTGCAAGAGCTGTATTTACTCAAAAAGGTTTCCAGGGAGCCAAGATCAGGGATATTGCTTTGCAGGCCGATATTAATCTTTCTTCTGTTAATTATTATTTCCGCAGTAAGGAAAAACTGTTTGAGATCATCATGACCGAAGCCATTGAACAGCTTTTTGATAAGGCAATACCCGTGGTAAATGATAACACTACAACGCTTATTGAAAAAATTGAGGTTTTGGTTTCCTTTTATATCGACCTGGTTTTAAATAATCCTGATTTTCCGTTTTTTATCATCAGCGAAGTAATGGCGGGCTCAAACAACCTGCCATTGGTCAAGAATTTGGAGCCCTTATTAAAATCGCATTTTGCAGAGCAATTGCAGGCTTTAAACACAGAAGGGAAAATAGCGTATCATCCTTATCATGTGATCATGAATTTGGCTGGTATGATCATTTTTCCATTTATAAGCCGGCCGCCGCTTTTACAATCAGGCAAATTTAATGCGGAGGAGTTTGAACAAATGATGCAGGAACGTAAAAAGCTTATTCCCGTTTGGATTGCGCAAACATTAGGCATTTAATCAGTTTTTAAATATCCCAGGTTTGCAGTCCTTTCGGTTGCTTTAGGCCGCCAGGTATTATCCCTTTTATCCACGTCAGGATCATAGGTTGTGCCCAATACCATGTGTACCACCTTTTTTTTGCCGGTAAATGCCACCGTAGTAGTTTTATTGCCTTTGGCCCAGCAGGCTATGCTTTGGTGTACCAGTTGTTTACTACCATCGGCATAATAAACCATTAGGTTTATGGGTACTGGTTTGGTACCAATGCTGGTAATGGTTACCGTATATTTTTGCTGCAGATTACTCACCTTGCTGATAGCCAGGTTGGGTACACCATTATCAAAGAACCAACTTTTCCAGAACCAGTTGAGGTTAACGCCTGAGCCGGTGTTTATACAGTTGAAAAAATCATAGGGCATAGGGTGTTTGCCATGCCATTGGCCAATGTAGTAATGCAGCGCCTTTGTAAACAATTCGTCGCCCAACATATCTTTTACGTACAAGTAAGCAAGAGCAGGCTTAGGGTAGCTATCGGTAAATTTGGCAATGCCCGTAAGCTGCGGGGTAAGTGTCATGATAGGTGCATCCTGTTCAATACCAGCGCTGTTTTCCGTTGGGCCAACGCCATAAGTATCCACAATTGTAGGGTCTATCACGGGGCTGATCAGCCATTCGGCAATGGTTGCCCAGCCCTCATCCATCCAGCCGTACTTGGTTTCGTTAGTACCCATATAAAATGGAAACATGGTATGAAATATTTCATGGTCGGTAAGTTCAATAGCATCGGCAGTATTTTCAAGCGGATTATCATTCACCATCATCGGGTATTCCATCTGGTCAAGACCGTCAAATACGGTTTCGTGCGGGTAGGGGTAAGGCCATTTCGGAAACTGATAGCTCATGGTTTCTACCGTTTTGCGTGCGTAGTTCACCACCTCAAAATAGTCTTTATGCACCGGGTTAAAAACTGCATCAACACGGGTACGGCGTTTTGTTTGCGGATCAACCACCATGCTTGATGCTTTCCAGATGTAATGGTTGCTGAGGGCAAAAACAAGGTCGGTAACGCTATCGGCCTCAAATTTCCAGGTGTTGGTATTGTTGTTTTGGGTAATGTTGCCGGCTTGTAAATCGGCAGGGGTTATAATATCAGTCACCTGATCGCTGGTGCCTGCATCAGCTATTAGTTTAGCGTATTTGGGTTGGTACACTTCATTGGTATTTTTAATGTTGCCGGTAGCCCAAACCATGTAGTTGCCGGGTACGGTTATCTCCGCATTAAAGTGGCAAAAATCATTGTAAAATTCCTGCGAACCAAGATAAGGGTATTCATTCCAGCCGTCAATATCATCATAAACGGCAATCCTTGGAAAAAAGTAAGCTATAAAAAATGCGCCGGGATCAATTTGCCCGGTACGTATATGCGATGTTTGATTAAGCGTATAGGCATAGGCAATATCAAAATGAACATGTTGTTTGGGCGCTATAGGGGTTACCTTTAAAATCATATTAGTGCCATCAATTTTGCGTTTGGCGGTGTCCTGTAGCTGGTTGTTCATACTAATAGATTGTATTTGCACACCATTGGTAAGATCCTGTGCCAACACGGGCATATCACGTATTACACCCTTTTTATATAAATTAGGATAAAGCTTAAACTGAACGGTATTAAGTGTATCCGGACTATTGTTAGTATAATCAATTGAAACTGTGCCCGTAAGATTAAGGTTTTTTGGATTGAAATTTACCTTAATCCTATAGTCGGCAGTATTTTGCCAATAGTTTTTGCCAGGAGCGCCACCCGTAGTACGTGTTCCCTGAGTATATGTTTTTTGCAGATTAGTGGCAATGGGTAAAGTAACCTGGGCGTATGTAAGTGTACTGCCACATAATAAAACTATGGTGAGTAATTTTTTGAGGTTAAGCATTAAGCGAAATTATATCAGTTATATTTGATGTAAATATAGCAAACGGAAAAATAAACGGGATAAACTACTTATTTAGCTTGTACCGATAAAACAACCGGGAGCCAAAACCCTTATATCCATTATCATAATATAATAAACCGATGACTGCAGAAAAAATGATCATGATAACCGGTAAGCAATACCTGGAGCTAAAACAAAGCCTGGAAAGCGGGGAGGGGCTTATATATAATATAGGTACAGAAAAACATCCCGAAGAAGTTAAGATAACCAATATGTATATGGATACCGATCCTGATTTTACCCGTAACCCAAGGCAATTTGCCCGCATGAACGAGGATTTACATATACAGGTGAAACTTGAGTATATTGCAGAGTAATTAAAATAACCGCTATAATTGAATAATTACCAGCCGCCTTTAAACCCCTCTGTTAAGGCATGACGGTAATTTTCCAGATCAAACGAGTACAGGTAGGGGGCTTTGTGCGCACCGCCCTTGCGTGGCTGCTCGGCCCGGTTCAATATGCCAAATGCTAAAATACGGCGTTGAAAATTGCGCCTGTCCAGCTTTTTATCTAAAATGGTTTCATATAGTTTTTGAAGTTCGGGCATTGTAAACTCTTTGGGCATTAAATTATAGCCTATTGGCTGATAGTTTAACTGTAAGCGTAAGGCATCCAAGGCGGTTTTAAATATCAGCTCGTGGTCAAGCTGTAGTTCAGGTACATCGTCCAGGTCGCGCCAGGTGCATGATTCGGAGAATTGGTCAGGCTGGGGAGTAACCTCAAAAAAATCAACCAGGGCATAATAGCCTATCGACAGGAAACGCCCTGCAAACCAGTTTTCCTGGGTGGGCAGCATGTCTTTGTACAAGTCGTTATGAAATTTAGAACGGTCCGGGTCGCCAAACACATGAAACTGCTGCAAAAATATTTTATCGAGCCCGGTACGCTCCATTAATATACGATTGGCTGCCATTTCAATAGGCTCCTCCTTTAGTACAAAGCCACCCGGCAGATACCATTTTTCTTCATGATGGGTTTTTAAAAGCAATACTTTCATCTGGCCCTCATGAAAACCAAAAACCACACAATCAATAGAAACATGATCAAGATAGTTTTGGCGGGCGTCGTTACAATATTTTATAAGTTCTTGTTTGGTTAACATTTGTGCTATTGTACAAAAATACTTTGATTATTTAATTATAATAATTACAATTGTGTACTTTATACACCTTTGTTTTGCTGTTTGTTATATCCAATTATTTCTTTGAAAATCAATAAAGTAAGCAGGTAGCGCACTGTTATCGGACTTTAATTATATTCATATTTGTTTATCCATTTCCGTTATATCTAAATTAAAAAAATGAAAAAGTATTTTTCAAACCGAATTATTATCAAGGTTATTCCGCTTTGTGCTGTTGTGTTGCTGCCTTTTAATAAGGTATTGGCGCAAACCAAAGCCGAAGATGCTAAAATGAGTGTTTTTGTTAACGGGCTTATGAGCAAAATGACTGTTGACGAAAAAATAGGACAGCTTAACCTGGTAACTATTGGAGCAGCAACTACGGGTTCGGTAGTAAATAAAGGAGTTGAAGATAATATTAAAAAGGGAGCCATTGGCGGTGTTTTTGGTATTTGGGGTGTTGATCAGGTAAAACAGGTGCAGGATCTGGCCATGAAAAACTCACGCTTACACATTCCGCTTATATTTGGGTTGGATGTAATACATGGGCATCGCACAATTTTCCCGATACCGTTAGGGCTTTCAGCAACCTGGGATATGGGGCTGATCAAACAATCGGCACAGATTGCAGCAAAAGAAGCTACTGCCGAAGGCCTAAACTGGGTGTTTTCGCCAATGGTTGATATTGCACGTGATGCCCGCTGGGGACGTATCTCTGAAGGATCAGGTGAGGATCCCTGGTACGGATCGCAGGTGGCAAAGGCGATGGTACAGGGTTACCAGGGCAGCAATATGAAAAACGCTGATGCTGTTATGGCCTGCGTAAAACACTTTGCGTTATATGGCGGAGCCGAAGCAGGACGTGAATATAACACTGTTGATATGAGCCGTATCCGTATGTATCAGGATTACCTGCCACCTTACAAGGCTGCAGTTGATGCGGGCGCTGGAAGCTTTATGAGCTCATTTAATACGGTTGACGGCGTACCGGCGACAGGTAACAGGTGGTTACTGACCGATTTGTTACGCAATCAATGGGGATTCAAGGGTTTTGTAGTATCAGATTATACTGCTGTGAACGAAATGGAAGCTCACGGCCTTGGTGATCTGCAAACAGTATCGGCACTAGCTTTAAAAGCGGGGCTTGATATGGATATGGTAGGCGAAGGCTTTTTGCTTACGCTTAAAAAATCATTGGCACAAGGCAAGGTAACGCAGCAACAAATTGATCTGGCGTGCCGCCGTGTGCTTGAGGCAAAATATAAATTAGGTTTGTTTGATAACCCATATAAATCATTAAATGCGGCGCGCGAAACAACGGATGTATTAACTGCAGAAAATCGCACCGAAGCCAGGAATATCACTAAACACTCTTTCGTGTTATTAAAAAATAGTGCACAAACTTTGCCGCTTAAAAAAACAGGTTCTATAGCATTGGTTGGCCCGCTGGCCGATAATCAGCGCGATATGCTGGGTACATGGGTAATTGCCGGCGAATGGCAAAAATCAATCAGCGTAATGCAGGGTATTAAAAATGTGATAGGTAGTGGTGTAACTATAAATTATGCCAAAGGCGCTAATATTACCGAGGATAGCTCGTTTATAAAACGCCTGAATTTTGCCCCGGGTATGGTTTCTATTGATCCAAAACCGGCCGATGAGCTGCTGAACGAAGCGCTGGAAGCTGCAAAAAAATCAGATGTGATTGTGGCAGTGGTAGGGGAATCGCAAAGTATGTCAGGCGAGTCATCAAGTCGTTCTGATATCGATATTCCTGAAAGTCAGAAAAATATGTTAAAAGCGCTGGCTAAAACTGGTAAACCATTAGTTATTGTATTGTTTAATGGCAGGCCGTTAACCTTAACCTGGGAAGATAAACACGCCAGTGCCATACTTGATGTTTGGGCGCCCGGCACCGAGGCGGGTAATGCTGTTGCCGATGTATTATTTGGCGATTATAATCCTGCCGGAAAAATAACTGCCACATTTCCGCGTAGTGTAGGGCAAATACCTATTTATTATAATCATAAAAATACCGGCAGGCCGTATGATGGTAAAGGGCCATCAAAGTTTAAATCAAACTATCTTGATATTTCTAACGATCCGCTTTACCCGTTTGGCTATGGCTTAAGCTACACTACTTTTGGCTATGGCGATGTTAAACTTAGTAAAACCAGTTTAAAAGGCAATGAAGCACTTACTGCTACTGTTACTGTAACCAATACCGGCAAATACGCAGGTGAGGAAGTAGTACAGCTATACATCAGCGATCCGGTAGCCAGTATCAGCCGCTCAGTTAAGGAGTTAAAAAACTTCAAAAAAATAAGCCTGCAACCAGGCGAGCAAAAGGAAGTTTCCTTTACAATTACACCCGAGGAACTGAAGTTTTACAACAGCCAGCTTAAGTATGATTGGGAACCTGGTAAATTTATTATACAGATAGGAACAAACTCCAGTGATACACATACAGCAACCATACAATGGGATAAATAATTGCTGACAATTTTATATAAAAGCTAAAAAGAGCGCAGGTATTTAATAATATCGGCGCTCCTTTTTTTACATGCTATCAGTGAAAAAATAAGAGCATCGATAGCGGTAAATAACTGTAGTGTAAACATTTATTATTTAATAATATTATTTATAAATGTATGTATTACAGTTTTTAAATAATAAATGTTGTAATGACATTACTCGCAGTTTATGATGATATTTTAACATCAGAACCCGGCTGCGCTTTAAAAAATTAGGATACTTAAACCTATCAGAAATGTATAGGTTTTTGTTACATATTACTAATAATTATTGTTTCCAAACAACTTTTCAGGATGCATTATCATTAGTAGCAACATTTTAACATTGCTATATTTTTATAAAAAATGCAGTTTTATTAATGATTTATTAATAAAGCTTTGGCAATTTGTAATGTTTGAGTGCTATAATGATTTATCAATAATTAATTTGCAAATCTGCATTTTTCACTTGTGTAAACAATACACTCTCGTTACATTAGTTCCATAGCCATTATAAATTTCTGATACAACAGAAATCATACAGAATCTAATATTATTATAACATTCAAGGTTTAATGCCAATCATTTGGAGGAGCATTAAAAAGTGTGGTAGGGAATAAGTTTTAAATTTATTACGAGAAGATTATATGATAAAACTTTTACATTTTTTCTTTTTCAGGTCTTCAAATTTTAAAAAGCTGCTTAACAAAAGCAACAGTGTTAACTTTTTTGCCCCCCGCAAACAACTTATCCTGAAATATATAACGGTCCGGTTACAAACTTAAAGCATCAGTTATCGACTCAAAATCTTAAATCAAATATATTAATCAACTAAATCTCAATCTCATGTTTAAAAGTTTACTCCTAAAAGGAAGATTCCTGGGCGTGCTACTATGCTGCCTGGTTTCTTCATTGGTAGTTACAGCCCAAACAAAGTACAAGGGTAAGGTTATCGGAAGCGATGACAAATTACCCGTTGTTGGTGCGTCAGTACGTATCAAAGGTACTACCACAGGCGCTGTAACAGATGTTAACGGCGACTTTACGCTGAGCCTAAGCCCTGGCAACACATTGGTTATTTCCTACATCGGTTATCAAACTGCCGAGGTAAAAGTAGGTACTGATGTTAGCATCAGGATTACCCTACAGGCAGGCAGTAATTCACTGAACGAAGTTGTTGTTACTGGTTACGGCTCTCAACGTAAAAAGGACATCACCGGTTCGGTAGCTATTGTTAACGTAACAAGTTTAAAATCTGTACCGGCCGGTAACACTTCATCGTTGTTACAAGGTCAGGCTTCAGGTGTAACGGTTACCAACTCTGGTGCTCCGGGTGGTTCATCTGCTATTAACATCCGTGGTGTAGGGTCTATTTTCAGTACCCAGCCACTGGTAATTATTGATGGTACTCCGGGCAAGCTGGATGATATCAACGTAAATGATATCGAATCTATCCAGGTGTTAAAGGATGCGGGTTCTGCATCTATTTACGGTGTACGTGGTTCTAATGGTGTAGTTGTAGTAACTACCAAAAAAGGTAAATCGGGCAAGGCTACCATTACTTATGATGGTTTATACGGAACAACCAGGCCATTGTCAAACGGGTTTAATCTTGCTGACACCAAAACCTATATGGAAGCCGAGTATGAGTCATATAAAAATGACGGTAAAATTGGCGGTGGTGTTAACGGGGGTAATACGAATAAACAATTTGACCCGCTTGGAACAGGTACTTTTACCATTCCTGATTACATTACTCCAGCTGGTGCACATATCGGTGATCCGGGTACTTCTCCAGGTTGGTATAATTTAAATCCGGTTAACGGCGGGGCGCTTGATCCTAACCGTTTAAACCCAGCCGGAACAGATTTTCTTGGTGCTAATCCTATTACACTGGCAAATAAACAAGGTACCGATTGGTTTCATACCGTATTTAAAGCAGCTCCATTAACATCACACAATATTACTGCAAGTGGTGGTAGCGATAAGTCAACCTATTTAATGTCAGTTGGCTATCTTAACCAACAGGGTACATTAATTTCAACTTATGAAAAACGTTACTCTATCAGAGCTAATACAGCGTTTAACATCAATGATCATGTACGTGTAGGCGAAAATGCTTATATATTTAATAAAAATAATCCGCAGATAGGTAACCAGAACGAAGGAAACGCAATATCTTTCATTTATCGTGAACCACCTATAATTCCTCTTTATGATATTGCTGGTAACTATGCCGGTTCAAGATCACCAGGTTTAAGTAACTCACAAAACCCTTACGCTATTGTTATGCGTAACCAGGCTAACAATCAGCTTAGAGGAAACAACCAGGATTGGCAAATGCAAGGTAACGTTTTTGGCGAAGTTGACTTCCTGAAACACTTTACCGTACGTACTCAATTTGGTGGTACAGTTGATAATTTCTACAATCGTTATTTCAGCCCTACTCCTTATGAAAATGCCGAAGGTAACACCGGTGCAAACTCATATACTGAATATGCCGGATATAACAGCAGTTATACCTGGACAAACACTTTAAAATACAATCAGCAAATTGGTAAACACAGCATTAATTTTTTAGCAGGTGAAGAGTCTATTAATAATTACGGTCGTTTAGTACAAGGTCAAAGAGGTACATACATTGCATCAATTGACCCTAACTATGTTGATCTGGACACTGGTTCACCAGCCGGCCAAACCAATGCCAATACCAATACCAACATTAACTTTAAACCTTATTCAAATACCATCCAGTCATATTTTGCAAGGGTTGATTACAGCTACGATGAAAAGTACCTTTTAAGCAGTACCATCAGACGTGACGGATCTTCATTCTTTGCCCCGGGTCATCGTTACGGAACATTCCCTTCAGTAACTTTAGGTTGGAGGATTTCGAAAGAAGACTTTTTAAAAGGAGCCAGTTGGTTAAATGATTTAAAACTACGTGGTGGTTATGGATCATTAGGATCATTGAGTGGTGTACAAACACAGCCTTACAATGCGTTTAACTTATACACTGCAGGTTCTGGTACTCAATATTATGATATTGCAGGAACAGGAAACTCCACTATTTTAGGTAGCTCACTTACTCAGGTAGGTAATCCGCTTACCACCTGGGAAACTGATAAAGAGCTAAACGTTGGTTTTGATGCAACTATCATTAACAACGCGCTTGATTTTTCTTTTGAATATTACAAGAAAACAACTTCAGGTTTATTATTCCAATCACAAATTCTTGCACCGGGAGCTATTTTAAACCCTCCTTATGTTAACGCCGGAGATTTACGTAACACTGGTTTTGATGCCAGCGTAAACTACCATGGCAGCATTAATGCATTTAAATTTAATGTTGGTTTAAACGTTAGCCATTACAGCAACTTAGTTAAATCATTAAATTCTGGTCAGCCATACTTAGATGTTAATAGCGGTGGTTCAACCCGTTTAGCAAACTTTGTAAGGTTACAACCAGGTCAGCCGGTAGGTGAGTTCTTTGGTTACCAGGTAGAGGGCTTATATCAAAGCCAGGCCGAAGTTGATGCTTCTGCTAAATACCCAGGTGCTATGCCAGGCTTATTTAAATTAAAGGATGTAAACGGCGATGGTAAAATTGATGCTGCTGACCGTACCTTTATTGGTAACCCTAACCCTAAATTTACCGGTGGTTTAAACATTAACGGTAGCTACAAGGGCTTTGATTTTAGCGCGTTCTTCTATGGCGTATATGGTAATAAAGTTGCCAACTATGTTAAATACTGGACAAGCTTCCCGGCTGTATTTGACGGAAACGTTAGCTCAAACATCATTACAGATTCATGGCACCCGGGTGCTGATAACAGCCACGCCACTATTCCAATTTTAACCAGACAGGCTAATTTGGGTAACACAGGTGCTTTCAACTCTTTTTATATTGAGAATGGCTCATTCCTGAGATTAAAGTCCTTACAAATTGGTTATACCTTCCCTACAACATCATTAAGCAAGATTGGTATTTCCAAACTGAGAATATTTGTATTAGGAAACAACCTTTTCACTATCACCAAGTATGACGGTTTAGATCCGGAATTACAAAACTCAAACCTGAATAATAGTACAGCAGGTGATAATACCAGTTTCGGTATCGACTTTGGTAACTATCCGGCAAACGAAAAAAGATATAGTGTTGGTCTTCAGGCATCGTTTTAATGTTTAATGTTTTTAGAGAAAAGAAATTATGAAAAAAATACACATAAAACTCGTAGTACCCCTGGTCTTAGTGGCACTATGCTTAGTATACAGTTGTAAAAAGAATCTGTTAACCCAAAACCCACTCGGTAATTTAAAGCCTGAAAATGTTGCAAACGCAGCGGGTGTAAACGGGATGCTTATAGGTACTTATTCCTTATTAGATGGTGTAGGCGGTATAGGTGGGGGTTCAAACGCGTCTGGTTCAAACTGGATGTTTGGTAGTATCGCTGCGGGTGATGCTTACAAGGGCTCACAACCATCAGATGGTGGTCAGGATGCTTTACCGGTGGGTAACTTTACAGCAAACACATCAAACCCTTATATTACTTCAAGGTACACGCTGTTATTTGATGGTGTGGCAAGGGCAAATGATGTATTGCGTACTGTACCTTTGGCTAAAGATTTAGCTGCCGCAGATGCCAAAGTTATTGTTGCAGAAGCGAAATTCTTACGCGGTTTTTATTATCTGGAGTTAAGGAAAATGTATGGTCAGGTACCTTATGTTGATGAAACATCAACTACCTATAACGTGGCTAACACGACTGATATATATCCTAAGATCGAAGCTGACTTTACCGCAGCTATAGCTGACCTTCCTGCTGCACAGCCTCAGGCTGGCCGCGCTAATAACTGGGCGGCGAAAGCATATTTGGCAAAAACCTATATGTTTGAGCATAAATTCCCTGATGCATTAACACTTTTACGTGATTTAATTGCAAATGGCCAAACAGCACGCGGTCAGAAATATGCACTTAATCCAATTTTCCAGCAAAACTTTAGCCCTGAAGGTGCACAGAAAAATAGTGCCGAGTCAGTATTTGCTGCACAAAACTCTGTGAATGATGGTGGTCTTGGTCAAAATGGTAACGCTGGTGATGATCTGAACTTCCCTTATGGTGGCCCAGGCGGTTGCTGCGGTTGGTTTAACCCATCACAATCATTGGGTAATTCATTTAAAACTGATGCCAGCGGATTACCATTATTTGATACGTTTGACGTAGTAGGTAAAGATGTAAGCAACGGTCAAACTCCATGGACTGGTACGCTTGATCCTCGTTTGGATATTACTGTTGGTCGTCCTGGCATTCCGTTCCTTGACTGGGGTAACCCACCTGCAGCCTGGATCCGTGACCCTACGGATGGCGTTTTCAACCCACGTAAAAATGTTTATTCACAAGCAGAAAAAGGTTCAAATTCAGATGTTACCCCAGGCGTTTGGAACAACGTTCAGTTGGTATCAAATAACATTAACCTGATGCGTTTTGCCGATATTCTGTTAATGGCTGCCGAAGCTGAAATTGAGGCTCCGGCCGGTATTACTGCCAATGCCGAAGCTGATGTTAACCTGGTTAGAACCAGGGCTGCCAATAAAGATGGCTGGGTTTATAAAGGTGCGCCTTACAGCCCTGGTACTTCAAGCTACGCCAGGAACACCTTAGGTGCAACCCCTGCTGATAACTATTTGGTAAGCAATTACCCAGCCGGTTCATTTACCGATAAAACTTATGCACGTAAAGCCATCCGTTTTGAAAGAAAACTGGAACTGGGAATGGAAGGTATGCGTTTCTTTGATTTACAACGTTGGGATGGTGCTTCAACAGGGCTTCCTAACGGTAGCTTTACCAGTGATGGTAGCATGGCTAAAGAAATTAATGCTTTTTTTGCTTATGATGTAAGGATTAACTCACAATTGCAGGGTGCTCATTTCACTCCTGGTTTAAATGAGTATTATCTAATCCCTCAATCTCAGATAGATTTATCCAAATCACTAAGTGGCGGTAAAGCTATATTGGTACAAAATAAAGGATACTAACTTAAGCTTGCTCTAAATATTAAATTGTAATTTTAGGTGGAGATGCAAATCTCCACCTTTTTTATAGCCAGTTATTATAATTTATGAAATACACTATCCCCTATCTTTTTCTGTTCGTATGTACTTTAACGGCTTGTAAAAAACAAACCCTTTTTGAAAAAGTACCTTCAGCACATTCCGGTATTACCTTTAGCAATACTATAGTTGAAAATGATAAAATAAACCCCCTCACCATGCTTAATATTTATAACGGCGGTGGTGTGGGCATAGGTGATTTTAACAAGGATGGTTTGCAGGATATTTATTTTGTGGGCAACGCAGTATCCAATAGGTTATACCTGAACAAAGGCGATATGAAGTTTGAGGATGTAACCACAACGGCTGGCGTTGGCGGTAAGGGGGGCTGGGGACGCGGAGTGGCGGTTGTTGATATTAATAACGACGGCTTGCCCGATATTTATGTATGTAATACCTTATTGGATGACTCGGTTAAACGCATCAATTTGTTGTATGTTAACCAGGGAGTAGGTAAGGATGGGATTCTGCGTTTTAAAGAAATGGCAAAAGAATACGGTCTGGACATCAATGTACACTCCACCATGGCATCATTTTTTGATTATGATAACGATGGCGATCTGGACATGTATCTGACCGTTAACGAGGCTATAGCCAGTGATAATCAAAGCACATTCAGACCCATAATAACAGACGGCAGTTCGCGCAGTACGGGCAGGCTTTACCGTAATGAATGGAACCCTGTACTAAAACATGGGGTATTTACTGACGTATCAAAAAAAGCAGGCATTACTACCGAAGGATACGGACACGGTACTACCATTGTTGATATTAACAAAGATGGCTGGAAGGATATTTATGTAACCAACGATTTTTTAACAGATAATATACTATACATCAACAATCACGACGGTACTTTTACCGACAAATCACAGGAGTATTTTAAACACACCTCCTTTAGTGCAATGGGGCAGGACTTTGAAGACGTGAATAACGATGGCTTGGTTGATGCCTTTGAGGTAGACATGAACCCCGAAGATAATTACCGGAAAAAGATGTTTATGCCACCCAACAATTACCAGATATTTCAAAATTTTGACCGCTATAAATATCAATACCAATACACACGTAATACTTTACAAATTAACCAGGGTCCGCGCTTAGGACAAAATGACTCCATAGGCGATCCTACTTTTAGCGAAACAGCATTTTTGAGTGGTGTGGGGCAAACTGACTGGAGCTGGGGACCTATGCTTACCGATTTTGACAACGATGGCTACCGTGATTTGGTGATAACCAATGGCTATCCGCGCGATGTAACCGATCATGATTTTATTACTTTCAGGCAACAGGCTTATTCCGTTGCCTCAAATAAACAGGTACTTGAACAGATACCTGTTGTAAAAATACCCAACTACGCATTTAAAAATACTAACGGACTTCAGTTTGAGGATGTAACCAAAAGCTGGGGACTTGATATACCCTCATTTTCAAATGGTGCAGCCTATGCCGATCTGGACAATGATGGCACAATGGATATGATCATCAATAACATTGATGACGAAGCATTTATTTATAAGAATACCGCAAGACAAAAAGATAAAAACAGCAATAATTATTTACACGTACAATTTCATGGCGGTAAGCAAAACCTCGATGGTATAGGTGCGTGGGCTAATATTTACTATGATCACGGCAAACAGCAGGTATATGAAAATACACCTTTCAGGGGCTATCTGTCAACCATACAAAATATAGCTCATTTTGGTTTAGGCAAAGTAACCACGCTTGACTCGGTGGTGATCAGATGGGATAACGGGAAAAAACAAATTCTTACTCATGTTAAAGCCAATCAAACGCTTAACGTAAATATTGCTGATGCCCGGGAAAACTACAATTTTAAACAACCAGCAATTAATAAAATATCATTATTCAGGGAAATAACCCGTTCGGCAGGTATTACTTATAAGCACCAGGATAAAGACTATGTTGATTTTAATATTCAAAAACTAATTCCGCACAAGTTATCAGAGTACAGCCCCGCCGTAGCGGTAGGCGATGTGGACGGCAATGGCTTTGATGATATGGTAATTGGCGGTACAACCCAGTATCCTGCACAGCTCTTACTACAGCAGGCCGACGGTAAATTCATTCAGCGTAATTTGTTGCCACAGGTTGCCGAAGTTCCTGTTGTTTTTAATCCGGTTTCGGCGCATAACGACTTTCTGTCGGCCAAGGCACGGGTTAAAGACGAAGGTATCCTCCTGTTTGACGCTGATGGCGATGGGCATCCTGACCTGTATATTGCAAGCGGAGGTTTTGAAAGTGATTCCGGATCACCTAACTATCAGGACAGGATTTATTTAAACGATGGCAAAGGCAATTTTAAGCTGCAGCCGAATGCCCTGCCCAAAAACTTTACCAGCAAATTATGTGTTAAGGCAGCCGATTATAACAGGGATGGTAAGCTTGATCTTTTTGTTTCAGGACGGGTTGACCCTTGGAATTACCCAAAACCGGTATCGAGCTTTATTTTACGTAACGATAGTAAAAAGGGCGTAATTAAATTTACAGATGTATCGGCCACGGCAGCAACGGCACTAAAAAATATAGGTTTGGTATGTGATGCCACTTTTACTGATTTTAATAATGATGGCTGGCCCGATCTGATACTTACCGGTGAGTGGATGCCGATTACTTTCCTGAAAAATGATCACGGAACGTTTAAAAATGTAACCGGCAATACCGGTGTTCAAAACAAGCTGGGCTGGTGGAACACCATTGCCGCCGGCGATTTTGACCATGATGGCGATATGGATTATATAGTTGGTAATACAGGTCTTAATACTTTTTATAAGGCATCTCAACAATACCCGGTGTATATTACAGCAAAGGATTTTGATAACAATGGTAGTTACGATGCTTTCCCATCTATATTTTTAAAAGATAAGCAAGGAGTGATGCAGGAGTTCCCGGCTGATGGGCGCGATGATATCATCAAACAAATGATCAGCATGCGCATCAAATTCCAGAACTACAGGTCATTTGCCGTAGCAACAATGGATTCAGTAATAACGCCTGCAATGCGCAAAGGAGCGGTAAGGTTAAAGGCTACCTATATGCAATCATGTTATTTACGTAATGACGGTAACGGCAAATTTACTGCTATACCACTGCCTCTTGAGGCGCAAACATCTGAACTGTGTGGCATTACCGTGGATGATTTTGATGGCGATGGTAATCTGGATGTAGCTATCAATGGTAATGATTACGGTACCGAGGTTACAACCGGCCGTTACGATGCCTTTAATGGCCTTATACTAAAGGGCGATGGTAAAGGTGGTTTTAAACCACTTACGCTGCAGCAAGGCGGGCTTTATATTCCGGGTAATGGCAAGGCTTTAGTAAAGCTGAAGGGGGCAAAAGGCAACTATCTGCTGGCTGCTACCCAAAACCGGGATGTGATGAAACTATTTGAATTAAAAAGACAGGTTAAAACTATTAGTTTGCAGCCTTTGGATACCTATGCTATCATAAAGTATAAAAACGGCAAAATAAGGAAAGAAGAATTTTATAATGGTAGTTCTTTCTTGTCGCAGTCAGGCAGATTTTTTAATATTGAGAATAATATGGCATCAGTATCCGTAACTGATAGCTATGGCCATCAAAGAAACATACAGCTTAATTAATTTATATATGAAATGCTTTAAAATATTGATAGCCGTTGCAGGTGTTTTTCTGATTTTTAGTTGCGGTCATAAAAAAAAGGCAGCCTTGCTGAATGATGCTGACGTAATACACGAAAACGTTGATCAGTTAACGCAGGTAATTATATATGATGTATTTTCGCCGCCTGTGGCCAGCCGTATCTATGGTTACACTACTTTGGCGGCCTATGAAGCTATACGATACGCCAATCCCGATTATAATTCAATTACAGCGCAGTTAAGAGGTTTTGGCGAACCACCCAAACCTCAGAAAAACAAGAGTTATAACTATACCTTAGCAGCTACCACGGCATTTTTTACAGTAGCCCATAAAGTTACTTTTTCTATTGATTCGCTTAAGAAATACGAAACTAAGGTGTATGCCAGCTATAAAGAGAATCTTGACGATTCAACCTATGCGCGGTCTGTAGCCTTTGGCGAGCAGATAGGTAAATACATATTAAAACGTGGGGCTAAAGATAATTATCCGCAAACCCGTGGTAAACCACGTTTTTTAGGTAATGATAATCCGGGCCAGTGGCATCCAACACCTCCCGATTACCTGGATGGGGTAGAGTTTTGCTGGGGCACTATGCACACCTTTGCAGTTGATACCTCTACCAGTTTTCCGCTACCACCGCCGCCGCCTTTTAGCGAAGACAAGAACAGCGCTTATTTTAAACAGAACATGGAGGTTTATCTATTAAGTAAAAATCTTACAAAAGAGCAAATTGATATAGCCAAATTCTGGGACGATAATCCATTTGTAATTCAGCATAGCGGGCACATGATGTTTGCCAATAAAAAAATTACTCCAGGCGGCCACTGGATAGGTATTGCGGCCATCGCTTGTAAACAAACCCATGCCGATGTTATAAAAACGGCACAGGCTTATGCACTCACCTCCATAGCTCTTTTTGATGCATTTATTTGCGGCTGGCAGGTGAAATATGATCTGAACTACATCAGGCCGGTAACGGTTATTAATGATAAAATTGACGCCAATTGGTTACCCATGCTGCAAACACCTCCATTCCCGGAGTATCCCAGCGGACATAGTGATATTAGCGGCGCATCGGCTGTTATATTAACGCACCTGTTTGGTGATAATTTTGCTTATCAGGATACCAGTGACCGTAGGTACATAGGTATGGAGCGACATTTCGATTCTTTTTTAAAGGCATCTGATGAAACCTCTATAAGCCGTTTTTATGGTGGTATACACTATAAGAATAGTGTTGACCAGGGCGCTGTGCAGGGTCGTCAGGTAGGTGAATATGTTTGGAAAAAATTAAAATTAAAAAAATAACAGGCAGGCAATTGATATGAGTTTTAAAAAGAATTATGTAATTACATCTTATCTGTTGTTGTTTACAGCGTTACTATCAGGTGTAACGCTCATGAATAGTTGTAAAAAGAAAAGTGGCGTAACCTATAAATTAACCGGCAATGTACTGGTTGACGGGCCTAACCTGGTACAGCTAAAATGTACCAGTTGCCATTCACTTGTGCCGGTTAATGCACTTAGTAAAGATGTTTGGCAAAGGCATGTATTGCCATATATGGCCAGTTTTGTTCACATATCTATTTATGGGGCAACCTATTACAAACGGAATGTAGCCGATACCGCCGGAGTTACCTTACAGGAATGGCTTACCATAGTTGATTATTATAAAAAAGCGGCCCCTGATTCTGTTGTGGCTGCTAAAAAGCCTATTCCATTATTAAGCGATTGGGCAGGTTTCACCTTGAAAAAGCCAGAACCGGTAAAGTATAACAGTTTTACCACCATGGTTGCTGTTAGTCCTTATACACACATGCTATACAGTGCTGATTTTACCAACCAAAAACTGCTTAGTTGGGATAGTAATTTAAAACCTGACTCATTAGGTACCTTGCCTTCGCCGGCTGTAAATGTAAGTTTTGGAAAAGACACCGCAGGCAACAATGCGGGCTATTTTTCATGCGTGGGGCGTTTGGAGCCCGCTGATTTTCCTAATGGTAAAATAGTAAAGGTTAACCTTGATGCCAAGGTGATCAATAACGACCAAACCTTTGTAGCGTCTGATTTGCCACGGCCTGTTCAAACCGTAACAGCCGATTTTAATAAGGATGGCCTGGCAGATATGGTGGTTTGCGGACAGGGCAATTTGAAAGGCGGCGTTTTTCTGCTGAAACAAAATCGTGATCATTCATACAGTCAGGAAACCATTTATGATAAACCAGGAGCGGTACAAGCGGTAACCGGCGATTTTAATAAGGATGGCTGGCTCGATGTTATGGTGTTGATGGGAACCGGTGACGAAGGACTTTATCAGTTTTTAAACGATCAAAAGGGTGGTTTTATTAAAAGAACACTGCTGCGTTTCCCGCCGGTGTACGGCTCTACAAGTTTCCAGCTGGCGGATATTGACCATGATGGAAACCCCGATCTGATATATACCTGCGGTTACAATTATCACGACTCGCGCCGGATAAAGCCTTACCATGGTTTATATATTTATACCAACACCGGCAATTGGAACTTTAAACAACGCTGGTTTTATCCTATTAACGGCTGTACAAAAGCCGTAGCGGTTGACTTTGATGGTGACGGCGACCTTGATATTGCCACCATAGCCTTTTTTGCCGATATGAAAAATACCCCTGAGGAGGAGTTTATTTATTTTGAACAAACCAAACCGTTTGAGTTTAAACCACACGCTATCCCGGTAAGCCAGTACGGACGCTGGATGTGTATGGAAGTGGCCGATCAGAATAATGATGGCAAGCCTGATATTATCCTGGGCAATTACTCCAGCGGGTTTATGTTTATCCCCGGTTTTAAACCTTCATGGAACAAGAATTTACCCCTTATTGTACTTGAAAATCATACCAAAAAGTAAAAAGTAATATAAAAGCTGCACCCTGCTTGTGTCTGCAAAATTGAAAAGTGTAAATGATTATAAACCACAGGTTGCCAAAAAAAAAGGTGTGTCTTCTATTTGTTTCTGCGTTTGCCATGGCTGTTGCTATAAACAGTTGTGGTGATAAAGACAATAACAATACAGCCAGCAATAACGACTATTTAGCTGAAGGGAAAAAACTGGCAGCAGTGCATTGTGCAAGCTGCCATCAGTTACCAGATCCCTCTTTGTTGGATAGCCACACCTGGGATGTAGGCATCCTGCCGGCTATGGCGCCTAAATTTGGCTTTAAAAGCTTTATGGGCAATTACCTGGTATCATCAGGTACCAGTATGTCAAAAGATGATTGGTATAAAATTGTAGCTTACTATAAAAATACTTCTCCTAAAAAGCTTTTAATACCCAAGCCCAATGCGGTAAACGATTGGGCTATTTTTAGTGTTAAACGCCCCTTGAAAGTGGATACCTCCGGTGCGCCGGCCATGACAACTACGGTGGGCTATAACCCTAACGATAACCAGATTTATAGTGGGACGCTTGATAGTCATTTTTACCGCTGGAACAGCGATTTGCAGGTTACCAATATTCAAAAGTTTCCCTCGCCGGTTACTGACATTAATTTCTTTAAAACGCCATCAGAACCTAACGGGGCTATTTTAACCTGTATTGGGATGCTGCCCCCAAATGATCTGCTTAAAGGCCGGTTGATAAATGTTGACCTGAATAGCAAATCAACTAAAAGTAATGTCAAAATGATTACCGAGAGTCTGCCGCGTCCGGTAAAAAGTGCCAGTGCCGATTTTAATAAGGACGGCCTGATGGATTATGTAACCTGCGGTTTTGGACGTAATCAGGGTGGTTTATACCTGGTGCAGCAACTGCCCAATCATCAGTTTAAAAGAAAAGTGATCAGGGCGCTGCCCGGTGCAACGCAGGTATTTACCGGCGATTTTAATAACGATGGCTGGCCCGATGTAGTTTGTTTATTTGCCCAGGCCGATGAAGGGGTATGGCTGTTTTTGAATGATAAAAAGGGTGGTTTTACTACTCAAAACCTGCTGCATTTTCCATCGGTGTATGGTTCAAGTAGTTTTCAGCTGGTTGATTTTAACCACGACGGTAAGCTGGATATTTTGTATACCTGCGGTGATAATAATGACTTTTCGCCGGTGTTTAAGCCTTATCATGGCGTATATATATTTACCAACCAGGGCAACTGGAAATTTAAGCAAACCTATTTTTATCATATTAACGGCTGCTCAAAGGCCATAGCTGCCGATTTTGATCAGGACGGCGATCTGGATATCGCAGTGATCGCTTTCTTTCCCGATTTTAAATATCACCCCGAGGAGGGTTTTACCTATCATGAACAAACCAGCCCCGGCAAGTTTAGGGTTCATGCCCTTCCGATTAACCAATATGGCCGGTGGATATGCATGGACGTTGATGATGTTGATCAGGATGGTGACCTTGATATTATTCTGGGTAATTTTTCTGTAGGAGCAAAAGGGCTCATGGTTCAAAAAGACGTAACCCCCAACTGGGATATGCACGAACCCGTAATTGTGCTTCAGAACACACTGAAAAACGGTAATAAAGTGCCAATACGCAGCAATAGTATAATGAAATGATAAATTAGTACACCATTAACTTTCTGTTTGTTAGTTAGTTTTGAAACGTTATTTATTGCTTTTAAACTGTGTTGAATACCAGCTGTTTTATGTTGGTTAACCAGTGGTTTGAGCATGTTTTTTAAAAAATACGTTGATGAAAAAAACTATTTATGCTGCTTTAAGTGTTATTGCCGTGTGTATAATGCCTGCGCGTATGTTTGCGCAATCGGGGCCGGTAAAACAGGTTAAGTTAAGTAATTTCGATCTGCAGTCTTCTGCGTTGGTCAGCGCTTCGGGAGCCGAACTGTCAACCACACAATACCGTTCGCCGGTTTATTGGTTCCCGGTAAAGGTACCATCAACGGTACTTAGGGGTTTGGTAGCCAATAAAATTTATCCCGACCCATACCAGGGCCTGAATAATATGCTCATTCCGGATGCTTCTGATCAGTTTAATAAGGAGTATAACCTGGAACAATACAGTCATTTGCCCAATGACCCAAATCCGTGGAAAAAGCCATACTGGTACCGTACCACATTCAAGGTGTCTGCCGGTGATAAAGGACGTCAGTTTCAGCTTGTGTTCAAGGGCATAAACTACCGCGCGGCTGTTTGGCTGAATGGCAAACAAATTGCAGATAGTACTCAGATGGCTGGCATGTTTGCGGAGCATAACCTCAATGTGAGCGGAGCCATTATAGCCGGAGGCGAAAATGCATTAGCTGTAAAAATTTATCCGTTAGATTATCCGGGTTATCCCGCAAAAGAACAGTTGAAAGCTTTAGGCCCATTTTACGAAAACGGCGGCCCAACCGGTGATATCGGTAAAAACGTAACCATGCTTTGCTCTGTAGGCTGGGATTGGATTCCGCCCGTACGTGATCGTAATATGGGTATCTGGCAGCCTGTTTACCTGCGTACAACCGGCCCGGTAACTATCGGCCGGCCCAAGCTGGTAACTGATTTACCCAATTTGCCCGATACCAGCGTGGCAAAAATATCGCTCAACTTAACGCTGTCAAACAATACCTCAACAGCTAACAACGGTAAATTAACCATCAGCATAAAACCTGAGAATTTTACAGGCTTGCCTGTTCAGTTTACACAGGCCCTTGCAGTGGCTGCAAACTCAGCAACCGCTGTAGCATTAAATGCCGATAAAATAAGTCAGTTAATAGTACACCAGCCTAAATTGTGGTGGCCAAATGGTTACGGTAGAGCCTATCTTTACCGTATCCGGTTACAATATGCCGATAGCAAGGGCATCAGCGACGATACCACTTTTGTTTTTGGTATACGCACCGTAAGCTCAAAAGCAACCATGGTGAATGGTTTTGCTCGCCGTGACTTTTATGTGAACGGTAAAAAAGTGCACCTGGTAGGTGGCGCATGGGTACCCGATATGATGGTGAACCGTGATTCGGCCCGTTATGATTATGAAATGCACCTTTGCCGCAACGCCAACGTAAACCTGGTGCGCATCTGGGGCGGCGGTGTAACACCACCTGATGCTTTTTGGAATGCTGCCGATAAATATGGCCAAATGGTATGGTCAGACTTTTGGATCACCGGCGATACCCAAGGCGAATTTAAAGGCTCGCCCGATTGGCCGCTGGAAGGTAACATATTTATAAAAAATGTGGAAAGCACTATTTATCGGGTACGCAATCATCCCAGCTTATTGGTATGGACAGGCGGTAACGAAGGCCATGCCCGCAAGGAGCTGTATGATGTAATGCGCAATGATATTATTACATTGGATGGTAGCAGGCCATTTATTCCAAGCTCGTCGGGTTTTGCTAAGCTGCCGTCCGGTTGGAAAGGCTCATGGCCTGATGATATGCCATCGGGTGTTTACAGCGGTGGTCCCTATGAATGGAAAGATCCCAAGGATTACTATAAGTTAGCAAATCAAGGTAAAGACTGGTTATTTAAAGACGAAACCGGTTTGCCATCGCAACCACCTTATACCACGCTATCTAAAATTATACCTAACCTGGTTTGGGATACCACGCTGCCATTCCCGCTCAACAATACCTGGGGTTACCATGATGCCGCTACCGGCGCAGGCAGGTATGACAAGTATAACGATGAAATGGTAAAGCGGTACGGCAAGCCTAACAGCATGGTTAATTTTTCTGACAAGATGCAGTTGATGAATGAGGTTGGTTACCGTGGCATATTTGAAGCCGACGGACACAAACTGAACGAAACCGGCGGCGTAATGCTTTGGAAACTGAACGCTGCCCTGCCAAGCGTAATATGGCAGATATATGATTGGTACCTGGAGCCCAATGCCGGCTATTACGGCATGCAAAATGCCTGCGAGCCTATACATATTCAGTATAACTATGATAATGGAGCTGTGGCACTTATTAACCGTACGCATCACGCAACCGGCAGCCTTACAGCTACCGCAGATGTGTTTGACATCAACAGTAAACTGATCAAGTCATTGAATGCAGCACACGTGGGTTTAGCTGCTACAGGCACACAGGAGGTTTTACAGTTAAAAGATGTACTGGCAAATACCCAGGGGGTAAGTTTTGTGGTACTTAACCTTAAAAATGCGGTAGGAAAAACAGTATCTCACAATGTTTATGCATTATCAGCCAATGACGATTTTAAATCGCTGAGTGATATTAAACATGCGCAGGTACAAGCCAAAGTTTTAAAAGCAGAACCGGGCATAAGCGAAAATAAATGGACGCTACAGTTCACCAATACCTCAGATAAACTGGCATTTTTTGTACGCCCGCAACTGATGAAGAATGGTGAAGAAGTAATGCCGAGCTACTGGACAAGTAATTACTTTTCACTTGCTCCGCATGAAAGTATTACCGTTTCTGTAAGCGCACCGGTAGCCAAATTAGATAACCAAACACCAACAGTGTTATTAGAAGGCTGGAACCTGGATAAACAGGTAATTGTGTTGCCCGCAAAATAAATAGTAATACTACTAATAAAAAGCCGGGTAGTTAGCTATCCGGCTTTTGTTGTTTATCAGGGTTTCATATTACAAAAAAATAACAATCCATAATCAACACAAATTGTTATTTTACCTGTAAAATTATAGCGATGAACAAAGCTGATGTATTGATAATAGGGGCGGGAGCTGCAGGCCTGATAGCTGCGTATAAACTGGCAAATGCAGGTAAAAAGGTAACGGTACTGGAAGCACAGGACCGCATTGGCGGCCGGATCCATACGCTGGAAGGCAGATCAGGCGGGCCGGCTGTTGAGCTTGGTGCCGAATTTGTTCATGGCGACCTGCCCGTTACCCTTGGTTTGTTAAACGAGGCAGGTATTAAATATCATTCAGCTTCGGCAACCATGTGGCGGTATGAACAAGGTAAGTTTACCGCCAATGATTCATTTATAGAACATTGGGATTTACTGATAAACAGGTTGAACAAGCTGGGGCAGGATATCAATATTGATGATTTTATGATACAGGAGTTTCCAGGTGATAAGTACAACCGGATGAGGACATCAATAAGGCAATTCGTATCCGGATATGATACTGCCGATCCGAAAAAAGCCAGCTGTTTTGCCTTGCGGAACGAATGGCAAAACGAGGATGATAGTGCACAGCATCGTATTACCGGCGGATATGGTGTACTTATGAACTACCTGGCAAATGAATGTAAGGCCAATGCCGGCGAGATCTGCTTGAATAGCATTGCAAAGGATATATACTGGGAACCAGGCAAAGCAAGTGTTATAACTACTGACGGCACAACTTATCAGGCCGATAAAATGATCATAGCCGTTCCATTGGGTGTTTTGCAGGCCGCGACAGAAAAAAAAGGAGCCATAACATTTCATCCGCCTGTTAATGCGTATAGCGAGGCAATACAGCAAATGGGGTTTGGTGCAGTGATAAAAATACTGCTGGAGTTTGACGAACGCTTTTGGGAGAACGGACAATCCGGAGAACAGGCTGGCGAAAAACCGAAAGATATGGGATATCTTTTTTCGACAGAAGAAATACCTACCTGGTGGACACAATTTCCGGAACACTCAACCGTATTTACCGGGTGGATAGGCGGCCCGGGTGCTGAAGCAAAAAGAGATATGACTGATGAGGAAATATTATTGGAGGGCCTACAGTCTGTAGCCAACATTTTTAAACTCAATATCGGCGAATTAAAAAAACGACTCAAAAGCTGGCATGTAGTCAACTGGACGGCTAAACCTTTCACCCAGGGTTCTTATGCTTATGATACTGTAAACGCCCCGGCAGCGCGTAAAACACTCAATACCCCGGTTGATGCCACGTTGTTTTTTACAGGCGAATATCTTTACGAAGGCACTGCAATGGGTACGGTAGAGGCTGCTTTAACAAGCGGAACAGATGTTGCAGAGCAAGTGATGAGGTAATATTAAACGCTTCTTTATTGCGTTAATAATAAGGTCTGCTATATTTGAACACCCTGATCACCATGCTGAAAAGAACGTTTTTACTAATAATTGCATTAACGGTGGGCATAATGGCCCGCGCGCAAACAGCCGATGATGTATATAATAAATACGCAGATTTTAACCTGGCTTTACTGCAAAGCGAACATGATAAAGCCATTGACTTAGGCGAGCAAATATTACCGGACTCCGCCAAACTTCCGCAGAAAGTGCGCACCAGCTTTTATAATGGTTTAGCAAAACTATATGAGGACGATAGCCAAAGTATAAAGGCTATAATGTATTACAATAGGGTGCTTGCTGCACAACCTGATTATTACGTAGCACACCGCGCGCTGGGCTATTTATATATTAAGGATATAGCGGTTAAGCCAGCCAATGATGCTGTTGTGGATGCGGCATATATCAGTAAGGTAAAAAAGGCTTTACCCCATCTGGAAAAAGCCCAGGCCTGCGACCCAAATGATGATACGCTGGCACTTATTAAGCAACTTTACAGCAATATAAAGGATCAGCAAGGGTTGAGCACCTTAACTGCACGCCTTACCGGCCTTAAGAAAAAGTGTATGGATATTTTGAACGACCAGTAATTTAACCCGCTTATTTCTGCCTGAAACTATCGCCAATAAATTCCAGTGCATCGGTGATGCCGGTTCGCCAGTAGGTCCAGTTATGGGCGCCATCACGTATCCTGAACTCATGTGGAACTTTCTTTTCTGTCAGGGCAATATGCAATAGCGAATTGCCTTTACTCAGGGCATCGTCATCGCCGCAGTCAATCCAGTAGCGTACATCATTAAGTTCGTCGGTAGTTTTGCTTTGTACCAGCCCCAGCACCGAGTTATTTAGCCAGGTGGTATTTAAACGTTCGCGCCCTTTTAAATCAGGCCCCATTACCTTGCTGTAGGCTTCGGCCCAGCGGGCATCGGTTATGGCCATAAAATCATCATCGGTACGTACAGCTGCGCTTAAAGCTGCCGCTGCCGAAAATAATTCCGGATGTTTTATGCTGTATACCAGCGTACCAAAGCCACCCATTGAGAGGCCTGCTACTGCACGGTATTGTTTACTGGCTTTTATACGATATTCTTTTTCAATTGCTGGTATAAACTCCTTGAAAAAGAAATCCTCATAATTTTGTTTGCCATCGTACGAGTTGATGTACCAGCTTGTTTGGGCATCGGGCATAACAATTATCATGGGTGGTATTGTACCTTCGGCAATTGCTTTATCGGCATAGCGGTTAATTTCGCCAAACTGCAGCCAGCCGGTATGATCGTCGCCAAAGCCATGCAGCAGGTATACCACCGGGTAATTACGATTTGATGTTTCGTAATCTGCCGGCAGATAAATAGCATATTTTACATTATGCTTTAAAATATCGCTTTTTACGTTTTGTTCTTCTATCACTTTGCCTTGCTGCTGTGCAAACACAGTGCCAGCCGTAAACATAAAACAAAAGAATAGTATTTTTTTAAATGTATTCATGGCTTATAAGTGTCAAAATATCAAATAATTATATCTGAATAAGTTATGGGTGGCTGGCTATTAATAAGCATCACTTACCCAAGGTTCTTCGCCGGTAAAGGCTATGTTTAAATCCTCTGCATCTATTTTAAATTTCCAGGTTATGGTATCGCGTTTGTCTGAATTGATACCGGAACATCCAAAGAAAAAATAAACTGTAAAGGCACAGGTAAACTCGCCGGTTAATTTATCAGTATCAAAACCAAAGCGTATTATTTCAAATTCCCGTACTTCCGGCGATCCGCCCTCTTCATCGTGGTAGGATGCTAAAGCGCGGCAAAAATCGGTGTACGGTTTTGAGCCCTTTTCATTAAAAAAATCGCTTAAAAACTGCTCAATCGTAATTTCCTTAGATAATATCTCTTGAAGTTTATCTGCTGAAACTGCTGATTTAAAATCCTTTGCCATAGTGCCTAAAGCTAAACGCTATTTCTGTCTGAAACTATCGCCAATAAATTGCAGGGCATTGGTAATACCGGTGCGCCAGTAGGTCCAGTTATGGGCACCATCACGCATCCTGAATTCGTGCGGTACCTTTTTTTCTGCAAGTGCAATGTGCAGCAAACAGTTGCCTTTGGTTAAAAAGTCATCATCGCCGCAATCAATCCAGTACCTTACGGTGCTTAGTTGCTCAACAGTTTTATTTTGTACGAGATCTAAAACAGAGTTGGCCTGCCAGGCTTTATTGAGCCGGTCTTTACCTTTTAATCCGCGACCATATAATTGCCCAAACACTGTTTCCCAGTTATCATCAGGCATACCCACCATCTGATCGTCAGGAAACACAGCTGCACTTAACGCCGCCGCTGCCGAAAACAATTGTGGGTATTTAATGGCATAAATCAACGTTCCGTAACCACCCATGGAGAGGCCCGCAACCGCCCGGTACTTTTTGTCGGTTTTAACGCGATAAATTTTTTCAATATGAGGCATAAATTCCTTGACAAAAAAGTCTTCATATTTTTCTTTTCCGTCATATGAGTTAATATACCAGCTTGAATCGGCATTAGGCATCACAATAATCATAGGGGGGATGGTACCGTCGGCAATGGCTTTATCTGCGTAGCGGTTTATTTCGCCAAATTGCAGCCAGCCGGTATTGTTATCAGTATAACCATGCAACAGGTACACCACCGGATAGGTACGGTTAGCAGTTTCATAGTCGGCAGGCAGGTAAACAGTAAACTTTACGTTGCGCTTTAAAACGTTGCTTTTAACAGTTTCTTCTTCTATTACTTTACCCTGTTGTTGTGCAAAGGTAGCAGTAGCGCACAGCATAAGGCCAAGCAGCAGCCATTTGTGAATCATTTTCATGGTAATACCGGTTTAGTTTTGACGAATGGAAATTAAACAATAGTTTAATCTTAGCCAAATAAGCAAGCTGTAAAACTTTTGTTAAAAGTTAATTACCTTCCCTTGCTCCGGGTATATGAGGTTTAATTGCAGCTTATTGGTTGCCTTAAGCTGGGTTTTAATTTTGATGATATTACCCGCAGGTGGTTTAAGATGGGTAATTACAATGTTTAATCCCCGTAGTTCTTCAAGGCTGGTAAGTGCAGCAAGTTTTTCCATTTCGGTCATGAGCCAATGAGGTGTTAAATGGCCAAAAAGTGTTTTATCGGGCTGCTCATTCGGAAACGATACTTCAATTAAAATAGCCTTTAGCTTTTTTGCCTTTATTAAAGGAGCAACCGCTTGCCAAAGATTTTGCATGTTATTGCTTTTTTCAATAGCATCGGGGCCGGTATCGCCTAAATATAAAATATAACTACCGTTGCTTTGTACTAAAAAAGCAGTGCTGGTAAGGTTGGAATGGCTTAATGGAAAGGCCTGCACTTTAAGTTCGGTATTATCAACGGCTGTTTCGGTGCCGGGAGTAAGTACCTGGTAATGATATTTTTTTAAAGCCGGAGCTTCGCCCTGATCGGCAAAGTTGGCCCAGCTTTGCCAGGTAAAATAATGGGTTTTAATAGTTTCTATAGTGCTCTGTAAGCCGTAAATGTTTTTAGAACTGTCCTCAGGCGAGTTGATGATGAGCCCCGCAATATGGTCAAGATGGGCGTGGGAAATAAAATAGCCCTTAATATATTGCTTTAGCACCTGATCAGCAGGTATGGTAAATGCCTTATTGGCCACGGCTTTCTGAATACCATAATGCAACGTACCTGCGTCAAGACAGATATAATTATTACTGCCGCTGGCCGCCAACATATAGGCCGACAAGTTACTTTCATCAATGCCGCCAAACACACCCAAAGGTACCAGCCTGAACGTTTGGTTATTTTTAGTTTGAGCCAGAGCCAAAAAGGGCAGCAAGATATAAATAATAATCAGTGAGGCTTTTTTATGGCACATTTCAGGTACTTTGCTTGTTAAACTATTAAATTAATAATATACCTCACCATTATTAAAATTGCAGTGCTTTAAAAATAGTATCGTGTTTTTAAGCAGCGGGCACAAAAAAACTTTTTAACGGGAAGCCAAAAAAAGAGTGTTTTAATAATTATGCCTCGTTTGCGTCGTATATCGAGTTGTTCTTTACATTTTTTGCACTTGTAAACAGGGCGCGGGGTATCATTAATAAGTTGCATTAGTTAGGGGTATCAATAATACAAACCTAAAGTAAATGTTTAAACTTTTAAAGATAAAACGATTTTTTTATTGTGAATTTTCTGTTAAAAAGACTTACTCTGTTTTTAGTTTGATAGGTGTTTTTTTCTTGTCTTCATTATCGCCACCCAGCAGGTATCCCCATGGTTTTAAGCTTTCGATGCGGTCAAATATGATTTTGAAGATGGCTATAACCGGGATGGATAAAAACATTCCCGAAAGCCCCCAAACCATTTCACCAACAATAATACCGATGAATGATATGAGCGCGTTAAGCCTCACCTTTGAACCTACAATGGTTGGCAGCAAGAAGTTAGCATCAACCGCATGTATACCTACCACGCCAATGATTACGATTACTGTATCCTTAACATTGCCCGTTGCAAACGTTATTACAGCACTTAGCAGCAAGGCGGTGAAAATACCAATGTATGGTATGATGTTGAACAGCCCCACAATAATACCCAGTAATGCGGCATATTTTATGCCAATTACCAAAAAAACACTAATGGCAACCGTTGCCACAATCAGCATTTCTAAAAGCAAACCCAGTATATATTGTCTTAATATAGATTGTATGTTTTCTACAATATCCATTACTACGTGGGAGTTTTCGTCACGGAAAACCCAGATGATGAAGCGAAGAAGCAGGCGTCTGTAAAGCAGTATAAAAAAGGTGAATATCATGATAAACACATAAAAAAGCATCAATGACGATACTGCACCGAAGGTTGTGCCCAATACATCGGTTCCTGATGCCATGATCTTTTTGGCTGTTTTGTCTACGTATGACAATTGGTTTTCTGCATTAATATGAAAGGTGCTTTGTATCCACTCCTGCAAGTCATGGATAGATTGCTTTACCTGTGTTTGAAGCATTGGCCAGTCGTTGGCTAAATTTGATATCTGTGAACCAACCAGGTATAGGATGCCAAAAACCAGTGCTACCAATAACAATATAGAGAGTAAAGATGATGCACTGCGCGGAAGACGGCATTTTTTTTCTAAAAAGGCCGACACGGGTAATAATAAAATGGCAAATATGAACCCAAAAACCAAGGGGTCAAGTAACTCCTTACCTATAATAACTAAATAGCCCAAGGCCAAAAAGCCTATTAGCGTTAATGCAAGTCGTTCGTAAAATGGAGCTATTAGTTTTTTTGTTGACATATAAATGGGGTTGCAACGTTTTTCAGTAGGTAACACAAATTAGTAATAGATGTTTGAAGGTAAGCAATTATTGGATACGATAAATTATCCTTTTATTTTTGATGAGTTTAAACGTTTGGAAACACTCCATAAACTTCTCCATATTTTACTTTTGGCAAATATTTTGCTTTGGTTAAAATATCTGCTTAAAACCAAAATATATGGCAGAGTATTCAGAAAAAACAGGTGAAAAACTTGAAAAAACCATGCACGAAATGAAAGTAACTTAAAAGCGGAAGCGGTAAAAAAAAGCAACCAATAAAAAACGGGCTGTAGCTACCGGCTTATCAGAGGCCCGTAAAGGGGGCGCCAAAGTACCTAAAAAGAAAAGCTAACATTTTATTACAAAGCCATCACTGAAAAGGAGGTGGCTTTGTATTAAAATGCAATTACGATTTATAGAAATTAGTGGTAATCCAGCTATCCAGTTATCCTTCTTTATTAACGTTAATCAGTTCATCAACGTCGCTGTTTTTTTAATCCTGAATAGTAAAGGCGTCCATAATATCCATTAAAACAATAGCTTCCTCAATACTGCAAGGGTTTGGGCCTTCATTTTTAAAATAGGTAACTATTTTTTCAATCATGGGCTGTTGTATATGCTGGGGATGCTTGAAGGTGATGGTTTTATCCTCGGTATCTGTTTTCCAGTTTATATAATTACCAAAAAATGGAAAAGTGATCTTGCCTTTGGTACCAACAATCTCACAGGTATCGGTAGTAAGGCTTTCGGCTACATTAAAGCACCAGGAGCCATTAACTACTACTTTGTTTTTAAACAATATTTCTCCGCAAACGTGATCGTCTGCTGTAGTTGAGTCTGATTGGTTGAGCGAAAAACCATGGTACTTTTCAGGTTCGCCAAAATAATACAGCATCAGATCGAGCTGGTGGGGCGCAAGGTCATGGAAATAGCCACCGCCTGATAGTTCAGGATTAACCCGCCAGTTGGTTTCAACATCAGCTATTAAAGCCGGTTTGCGGCTTTGCCACATCCTGATCTGTACGGTACGGATATCACCAATCTTTTTTGTATCAATCAGTTCCTTAACCGCCAAAAACATAGGCACGGCGCGGCGGTAATGCGCTACCGTTAATTTGGAGTTGCTTTGTTTTATAGCTTCGGCTATGGCACGGGCTTCGGCGGCGTTGCGGGTAACGGGTTTTTCTACATATACGTTGAGCCCTTTTTTTAAAGCACTGAGGGCATATTTTAAATGTGACGATGGTGGTGTTGCTATATAAACCGCATTTATCCCAGCCTCGTCCATTAGTTTTTCGGCATCGCTATACCATTGGTTTACCAGGTGTCTTTTTGCGTAATCGGCAGCTTTTTCGGCGTCACGGCGCATTACTGCTATCAGATCGCTATCGGCTACTTTTTTAAATGCAGGGCCGCTTTTAAGTTCGGTTACATTGCCACAACCAATTATACCCCAGTTGATATTGCTCATAATTGTCGAATTTTAATCATTAAGTAGTTCACACGATTACACTCACTCCAACATCGCTTTAATGGTAAGAAGGCCTAATTAAGCGGTGTCGGGTAAGCTAATTCGTAGTCGGTCACCCATTGTAGTAGGATTAGTGGGCTAATATGTTTTCTATTTCTCCTAATTCATCGGCCGAGAATACAATATTATCCAACGCTTTTAATGAATCGGCCAGTTGTTCGGCACGGCTTGCACCTATCAAAACTGAGGTTACCCGGTTGTCTTTCAGCAGCCACGCCAATGCCATTTGCGCCAGTGTTTGTCCGCGTTTAATAGCCAGGTCGTTCAACTGTTTTATCTGGGTTAATTTTTCAGGGGTTATATGGCTGGTTTGCAGGAAACCGGTTGCCCTTGCAGCTCTGGAATCATCAGGGATGCCGTGTAAATATTTATCGGTAAGTAGCCCTTGTGCCAATGGCGAAAACGGAATACAGCCAACACCTGAAGCACCTAACACATCTAATAAGCCTGCTTCCGCATCACGTACAAACATGGAGTATTTGGGCTGATGTATGAGGCAAGGTGTTCCCAGATCTTTTAAAATAGCTATTGCCTTTGCAGCCTGTTCAGCAGGATAGTTGGATATACCGGCATATAAAGCCTTACCCTGACGAACAATAAGGTCAAGTGCTGCCATGGTTTCTTCCAGTGGTGTTTCCGGATCAGGACGATGATGATAAAATATATCCACATAATCTAAATCCATGCGTTTCAGGCTTTGATCTAAACTGGCAACAAGGTATTTTTTTGATCCCCAATCACCGTAAGGGCCATCCCACATCGTGTAACCGGCCTTGCTTGATATGATCATCTCATCACGGTAACCGCGAAAATCCTCCTTTAAAATACGACCAAAATTTTCTTCGG
The DNA here is from genome assembly GCF_014200575.1 of Mucilaginibacter saanensis. Taxonomy (GTDB): domain Bacteria; phylum Bacteroidota; class Bacteroidia; order Sphingobacteriales; family Sphingobacteriaceae; genus Mucilaginibacter. Next base: position 415,168 of record NZ_JACHBZ010000001.1, read on the forward strand.
CTGAGCCCGGGGGCGGGCCATAGTTGTTAGCCAGGTCAAAGTGTGTTATGCCGCTGTCAAAAGCCAGGTGTAAAATTTTACGATAGTTTTCGGTTACATCAACGTGCCCAAAATTATGCCAAAGGCCCAATGAAATGGCCGAAAGTTTAATGCCGCTATTGCCGCTGCGGCGGTATTGCATTTTTTGGTATCGATGTGCTGAAGGTACGTATGTCATATAGATTTAAGGAATAATGCTGAGTTTAAGAGAAGTAAAAATAGAATTTTATACAGATAACCGAAGTAAATAATTTGTTAGGATTGAAGAGAATTAAGCATATTTATCGTCTGCTGATCAACAATATAAATAATGCTGTTTCAATAATTAACTTATACTACCTCGGCCACTACAAAGGTGCTGCCGCCAATAAAAATCAAGTCGTTTTTGCCTGCATTACCCTGGGCCGCCAATAAAGCCTCTTTTACAGATGGGTAGTTTAAGCCATGTAAATTAAAATCCTGGGCCTGCCGTTTTAGGGCTTCGGCATCTAATCCCCTTGGTATATCGGGCTTGCAAAAATAATAGGTAGCCTTGGAGGGCAACATGCTTAATACCTTGGTAGCATCCTTGTCATTCACCATACCAATAACAAAATGTAGTTGATCATAGTTAACCGCCGCAATATTTTTCATTACTTCCTCAATGCCATCGGGATTATGCCCTGTATCGCATATAGTTAGGGGTTGAGTGCTTAAAACCTCCCAGCGGCCATGTAAACCGGTAAGTTCTTTTACCTGGCGTAAAGCAGTAATAATATGGGCATCGGTTATAATAAACCCCTGTTTGCGAAGCTGATCAACAGCAGACAATACCGTTTTTACGTTTTTGAGCTGATAAGTCCCGGTAAGATCGAGTTGGATATTCAGTTTTTTGGCTGGGGTTTCGGATTGTGCGGCTTTTGAAATATTTAAGTCAATATACTCAAATTGCTCAGGAAAATCTGACTTTTGGTTTTTGGTTTTTACTTCTTCAATAACCCATTGTCCTGATGCAAACTCAATGAGGCTGCCTTGTTGTTGGGCCTTATCAATAAAAACTTGTGCTGTTTCGGGCTGTAGTTCGCCAATAACTACCGGTATACCGGGTTTAATAATACCAGCCTTTTCGCCCGCAATCAGCTGCAAGGTATTGCCGAGCATATTCATGTGATCCCAGCCAATGTTGGTAATTACCGATAGGAGTGGGGTAATAATATTTGTTGAATCCAACCTGCCACCTAAGCCTACCTCAATAATGGCGATATCAACCTGTTCCTTGGCAAAAACATCAAATGCCAGGCCTACGGTCATCTCAAAAAAGGACGGGGCAATCTCTTCAAAGTTATTAAGATGGCAGCCTACAAAGTCAATAACTGTTTGCTCACTGATCATTTGGCCGTTTAGCCTAATGCGTTCCCTGAAATCTTTTAAATGCGGCGATGTATATAAACCGGTTTTGTAGCCGGCTGTTTGTAAAATAGCTGCCAGCATGTGTGATGTGGAACCTTTGCCATTGGTACCGGCAATGTGCACACTTTTAAATTGCTGATGCGGTTTATCCAACCGTTTACAAAGCTCAATGGTATTCGTCAGGTCCGCTTTAAAGGCCGACGCGCCATCGCGGGTAAACATGGGGAGCTGGGTATATAGATATTGAATGGTTGCGTTATAGTCCATTTTTTAGTTGGCAGTTGCCGGTTTGCAAGAGGCTGTTGACCATTTACACCCCGGCGGTTATACAGCAACAAAGCTATAGTTTGGGATGGCAAACTGCAAGCTCAAAACCGTAAACTGACTTCTAATTTACCTTAAACACAAACACTACGGTACCAACCTGCGTATCAGGTGCCGAGTCAAGGGCATTAAGTTTAGAGTGAAGCACAGCATCCTCGCATTTTTGAAGTAAACCAGCATCTGATATGGTGGTACCACGGGCGCCTGCACGTGCATAAACAACGTTACCTTCCTTATCAACACGTATGTCAACCATAATTTTGCCACTCTGTCTGTTATCATCGGTAACCGCGGGCCTGCTCACAAAATTACGCTGCGACATGTTTAAGTTACCACCGTTGCCTGAGCCTGTACCATTATAATTATTGGTAAGTGTTGTTCCTGTAGGTTTACCCTGGTTACCAGGTTTGCTACCTGTTCCGTCACCCTCGCCGGTACCTGTGGTTGCCTTGCCTTTATATAGGGCATTTTGGTTAACAGTAGGTTTGGTCGGCGTTTTTGTTGGCTGTGCAGCAGCTATGGCGTTGGTTGGTTTTTTGGTTGGTGCCGCAACCTCGGGAGCATCCTCCGTATTTTGAGTTACTACGGTTTTATCACTGCTTTGAGGCGTTGGCTTGTCTTCGCTTGGTTTTTCAGGGGTTACCTTATCTGGTTTGGTTTTGTTGGCCTTTTCGGCTACAGAAGGCTCTTCGGTGCTCATGTAATCATTGCCCATACCTTCGTCAACAGTACCGTAATTTACCAGAATACCACCTGTACCATCTTCGGTTTTGGGTGGGTTTTTAAACACAATAAAATAACAAGCAGCTATTAGCACAGCCATGATAATGCCTGTTGCTATAAATGCTCTCGGATAGTTATTTTCTTCCCTGTATTCCATTTTATTTTTAGTAGCAGGTAATTAGTATCAGGTATCAAGTACCTTTTGCCTTTTACCTTTCTGCTGTCACCTTATCCCTTTGGTTCTGTAGCCAAAACCAGTTTAATATTTAATTTTTGTGCTATATCCATTACCTGTACCACATCTTGTATGGCTACGGTTTTATCTACATACAAAACTATAGTTAATTCGCTTGCCAGGCTTTTATAACCGGCCAGTGTAGTTTGCAGGGCATCTACAGGTACTTCCTTTTTATCAACGTAATACCTTAGATCCTTGGTTACCGATACCGTAATTGTTTTTTTTGATACTGATTGCCCGCTTGATGATTTGGGCAATACCAGCTTAATAACGTTAGGATTGGTTACTGTTGATGCAATGAGGAAAAACAAAAGCAGGAAGAACATGATGTCATTCATGGCTGATGTGTGAACCTCTGCCGATGCTCCTCTATGTCTTTTTCTTAGATTCATTTGCTTGGCTCCTCTAACAGGTCAATAAATTCAATAGCATCAGTTTCCAGGCTTAATATCACCTTATCAACCATCATATTTAACACATGATAACACACGTATGCAACAATGCCTACAAAAAGGCCCGCGGCTGATGTAACCATTTTTACATATAAACCACCTGATATTACACCCATACTGATGTTGTCAGTTTTTGATATATCATAAAATATCTTGATTACCCCGGCAATGGTACCCAGGAACCCAAACATGGGCGCAATACCTGCTACGATACCCAAAATACCGATGTTTTTTTCAAGTTTGGATACTTCAAGCTTGCCCACATTTTCAATAGCGCCTTCAATATCTTTTATTGGGCGACCAATACGCAACAAGCCTTTTTGAAGCATACGGCCAAGCGGCGAGTTATTATTACGGCAAAGTGCAATGGCCGATTCCAGGTTACCGGAGTGGATGCTTGCACGCACCTGAACCATTAGGTTTGCTTCGTTTTTTGAAGCTTTACGGATGGTAAAATAGCGCTCAAAAAATATAACCAAACCCAAAACGGCTAAAATACCGATAGGTACCATTACCCATCCACCTTTGATCAACAGATCGCCAAAGCGTAATTCTTCGGGCTGTGTGGTTAAGGGTTGGGTTAAATGGTTAGCGGTGTCTGCTAAGTGTTTTGCGGTATCTGCTACTTGCTGTATAAATAATAACGTCATTTCTTTTGGTTAATAAATTGAGTGTAAGAGTCTTTTCTTATTTTTCCTGCTTTTAATAATTTAATTCTTTCGGTCTCGCCTTCAGGATAGGTGGCAAAATGGCCTATAATTACTTTAATGAGCCTTCCGGTACCAGCGCCATTTAATATGCGCGCCTCAATACCAATACTTTTAAGGTTTTGTACGGCTTCGTTGCTTTTGGCCGCTGTTCTAAACGCACCTGCAAATATTACATATTCTGGTTTGGCAATAGTATCCGCGGTAACAGCTACGGGTATTACCGGTTTATTTAACGTTGTATCTGCCTTAGAAATTGCTTTTGCCGCAGTATCAACAGGAGGGGGCGCTACTTTTTCGGTATCGGTGTTAACGGTATCGGGTTTTACAGCAGGCTGAGCTGTAGGGTGTCCGGCGGTTGGTTCGATGCCTGGCCCGTTAAAATTAAACAGGGCAGGATTGTATTTATAAAGGCCAAACGCCCCGGCGGCAATAACAACCGCAACTATCAGTATAATTAGCCAGATGCTTACCGAGCGTTTGGTATCTTCCGGTTCATCGTATACTAAATCGTCCTGCGGCGGCGCTATTACTGCAACAGGCTGCTCTATTACTGCAGGCTGCTCTGTTACGACAACAGTCGACTCTGTTACAACAATTGGCTGTTCTGTTACTGCAACAGGATGTTCTGTTACCACAACTGGCGGTGGGAGTGGTGCTTCGGGCTCCTGCTCCTGGTGTAGCTTTTTAATAGCAACAGGTTCAAAGCCATAAAAATCAGGTGCATCATTGCGCTTTTCCTGAGGTTTAAAAGCAATCTGATCATGGTCCATATAAAACCAACCCAGGTTGGCAAAGGTTACCTGATTAAGGGCAACCTCCTGCTTTAGGCTGGTGATATATTTTTCAGTGAAATATTTGGATGACGCCAGCGAGATCTTTTTCTTTTCGGCAATGTATTGTACCAATACATCATCATCCAATAATTGCGGACTAAATTTTATCTGGTAAGCTGGTGGATAAAACTGACGTTCAGCATCGTTATAATAGCCATTTACACGCACTTGCGTAAAGTAACCGAGACCGGGCAGGCTTACTTTGCCATGCTGATCTAACAGTTCGCTTAAATAATTGGCTATATCCATTCGCTAAAAATACGGTTATTTATAAAACATCAAAAGGCTTAAAACGAAAACCCAACGCCGCCAAAGATATTAAATCCGTAGTTAGGATAGTATAACCAGTTTTGATAACCTGTATTTAAAATGTTATTTGCCTGTACAAACACTGTTATTTTGTTGGTTGCCTTGTACTCAACTCCACCACTTAAATCGGCAAATGAAGCAATTGGTTTTTGTGATGCTACCAATCCGTCTGCTGGGCCTGGAACAAATATCCTGTCGTTGGTTGATCCGCGAAACAGTAATGAACCGGTTATGCTTACCTTGCTGTTAATGTGGATAGCAGTACCCGCAGTTAACAAAAACTTGGGCAGGTTCCAGGGCTGCGCTTCAGAAGCCAGCTGATAATCCTTAACTTCAACACGGCCAAAAATATTCAGGTCGTCACTTGCTTTAAAATCAAGTTCGCCGTTAAAGCCATTTACGCGGGCCTTACCGTTGTCATAAATCACATTAAATTTGTTGCCTTCGGCGTTAAAATTGCTAACAAGTAAAGGCATGTCCTTAATGCTGTTGCGGAATACGGATGCTTTAAAGCTCAAGCCTGGTGCCAGCGTGCCTTTTAATCCGGCGCTGATGTCTAACTGATCAACCGAGTTTTTGATGTCGATGTTTTGACCCAGGAACGGGTTGATGTTGGCAAAATCACGAATAGATGACCTGTTTACATCGCCTTTGGCCTCCACAAATAAGCGTACGTATTTAGGGATTACCTGAACCTCTAATTTAGCTGCCGGAAAAATGTAGAATTTGCCAAACTCGCCAAATTCCTTTTCAATATTTATACCCGCATCAATTTTGTAATTGGTGCCCTGGAATTTGATATAAGGGTTTAACCTTAAAATATTATTGCTGATTTTGTAAAGACTATCTTTCTGGCTGCTCAAATCAACCGAGCCGCTTAAGCCTGCATAAAACTGCTTTACAGTTTGATTGATAAAGCCTGAAATAACAAAGTTGTTTTCCCTGGCCTGGTATGCGTTGCTGAATGCATAACCTTTTACTTTTAAAGCATAAGTAAAGTCATTCTCTACGTCTTTAAAATTTTTGGCAAGTTCAGCTTCGGCGCCAATGGTGTTAAAGTGTTGTTTGCCCGGTACAAATGTATTGTCTGGTGCCGATTGATCGTAACCATAAAAGTTGGTACCTATGCGGTTATAGGTAATACGACCGCTAACCGTATTGTCGGCCATGATGCTTTTGCCGAATACGCCTACATCATCTTTGCTCTGTGTTTGTTTTTGCAGTGAGCCAGATTGCGAAAAGTGTTTCAGATACCCACCCACTTGTAAGGCTTCATCGCGACCGTTGGAAAAATAAGCCTCGCCCAAAAAGGTTTTTAAGTTTCCGATACCTGCCTTAACGTAGTTGTTGAGTAGCACAGAATCCTGCTCGGGTGGCCTTTTCATGGCATCCAGTTGCCTGATCTCTGAATTTTGTTCCTGTCTTTTATCTAAAGGAGCATAAATCAGCGGAGCTTTAAACGGCACTTTATCTTCCAGATCAGGGTTGCGGCGTATTTTTACAGCATCGGCTAATACAGGTTTATAAGCGGTAGTTACCACAATTTCCTCAGAAAGGCTGCCGCCATTTGACGGGTTGTTGCCATTTGCGCCACCTTTTTGAGTAGTATCCTGCGCCGCTTTTGCTGCTGCATCGCCTACATTTTTTGATGATGCTGTACCTGCCGTCTTTTTAGGAGCAGCTTTTGGCGTAGTTTTCTTTACAGTTTTTACTGTTGCCTTTTTTGCCGGTTTCTTTGTTTGTGCTTGTGCAGGAACAAAGTATAATGCAATTATTAAGGTAAGCAGCGTATAGATGTATTTTAAGTTCATTGCTTGTCTTTTTATATTATTCTTTGTCATCCTGTTAATTTTGACCGGTTTTGGTGGTATCAGCCGGGGCCGGTTTATTATCATCGGTGGTATCAGTTACCGGTGTTTCTGTTTTTACAGGTTTGCCGGTTATTACCCCCATTTTTTGTTTGGCAGTTTGTAATATATCATCATTGCCTTTGTAATTGTCAATGATACTCTGCAAGGTGGCTTTAGCCTGGAAATTATCTTTTAACCTTACATAATTATCGGCCAGCAAAATGTAGGTTTTAGCTACCCAGTAATCATAGTTCGGCATTTCTTTAGCCAGGTCAAAACACATTTTTTGTGATGTTTTATAACGGCCCTTAAAGTATTCAATGTTGGCAACGTTATATTTTGCTTCCGCAGCAGCTACTGTTTTGGTATTGGTTACGGTGTAATCAAACTCTTTGATAGCGGTGGTAGTATCACCTTTTTGCAGATACGCTTTACCTGCATATAAACCAGTACGGAATTTGTCTTCCTGGGCCGCTTTATCATTACCTCTTACTTGTTTAACGTAGTTCAACACGTCGTCTGGCATTTGCATTTCTGCATAGCAAAGCAACAGATTGTTGATAGCGAAGGAATAATCTTCCTTGTACTCGGCATTGGTTTCCAACCTTTTCAGGAATACAATGGCTTCATTATATTTTTTCTGACTAATGTTAAGCTTGGCCATGCTCACCAATGATTTTTCAGTGTAGGCGCTTGTCCAGTCGTTCAGGATCAGGTTGTAGTCTGTTATCGCTTCGGCCGAGCGGTTAAGGTTAACCAAACTTTGTGCCCTGATAAACCTGGCCTGTTTTTCATATATCTGCTTGCTTGGGAATTTATCAAAGTACGCATTAACAGCACCTAAGGTGCCTTGCCAGTCGCCTTTTAAATAAAGGTTATTGGCGGCGGTTATCATGATGTCTTCCTGTTGCGAGGTAGTATAGTTACCAATAGGAGTGCTTGTAGCGTAAGTAATAAACGTTTGGGCATCACCTTTATCGGTATATATTTTTTCAATCTGTTTAAGAGCCTGCTTAGCCTCATCGCTTGATGAGTAATCCTGAACCACTTTTTTAAATGATTCTACAGCCAGATCATCGTTACCGGCATTATAGTCAATTAAACCAATGGTAACCAGTGCGCGTGGCACATAGCTGCTGTGCGGATATTTCTGGATCATGGCGTTCAGATCTGTTTTTGCCTTATCACCATCGTTTTTCAGGAAATAGGTGTAAGCAATTTCAAATGAGGCATCATCGGCATAATCAGAGTTCGGGAACTTGTTCAGTACATCGTTCAGGGTACTGATCTTGGTATCCAGCGATCCCTGCAAGCCTTGTATCATCCCACGTTGAAACAGCGCGTAGTCTTCGCCCTGGCTGTGCATGGCAATAATACGGTTATAATAATCCAGAGAGGTGCCGTAGCTCTTCATTACAAAGTAGCTGTCACCAAGTCTGGTTATAGCATCATTCTCGGTGTTTTTGTCAATCTGGGCACCGCGTAAAAACTTTTCAAAGTAGTTAGCCGCCTTTTTATATTGCTCGCCATAAAAAGCAGCATAGGCTAAAGCGTAGTTAGCGTAGTTGGCCACATCGGTTTCCTTAGCCTCGGGCATGCTTAAAAACTGCTCAAAGGTTTCAACCGATTCATCGTATTTACGCACCTCATACATGGATTCGGCCATCCAATAGGTGGTTAAGGCCTGTGTTTTGGTGTCAATAGGATTTTTTAATGAACGCAGAAAAATACCAATTGCATTTTCAAAGGCGCGCTCGTTATAAAACTCTAAACCGCGGTAGTAGGTAACCTTTTGATAAGCTATCTGGGCGCTTTCTGATTTATTAGGGATAGGCTCCAGTATTTCAACTGCCTCTTTGTAATTGCGTGAGTTTAACAACTCTTCGCCAAGTAATATCTTAACCTCATCATTACGGCGCGAGCGTGGATAGGTTTTTAAATATAAGCGGGTAGCGGCAAGGGCATCTGTATTAAAATCAAGCTCGTAAGATAGCTTAGCGTATTCATACAAGGCATCTTCTTGCAATTGCTTATCATAGGTAAGCTTTGATGCTGCCAAAAATGCGTTGCGCGCACTTTGCTTGTTGTTCATTTTCAGGAAAACATCACCCAGGGTATAATTACCGCTTTGGCTGTATACGTCATGCTGCTCAACCAAACGTTCAAGCTCAGTAGCTGCCTGTGCATAATTACCCACCTTGTAATAGGTATAACCTATCTGGTAGCTATCCTGTGTATTTTGGGTTTTACCCTGATCCCTGTCCTGGAAACGGCCGTAGTATTTAACGGCATTATCATAATCAGCCTTGGCAAAATACGAGGCGGCAATAATACGCAGCATCTCGGTTTCGTGCTCCTGATGGGTGCTGTTTACAATAGGCACAGCATAGCTGATCACATCGTTGTAACGCTTATCTAAAAAGTAAACCGCAGATATGTAGTAAGGGTAGCTTTTTTCGTATTTCTTTGAATTTTTTAACTTTTCAAAGTTGGCTAATGCCAGGTGATAATCCTTATTCAGATAAGCTATATAAGCAAAGTAATAGGTGGCATCCTCGGTAAATTCAGATTTTTTATTTTTTACCTCGGCAAAAAGCAGTTGAGCGTTTTTGAAATCGTTTATAGCAAAATATGCATAACCCTTACGAAACTTATACTCGGTATTGTCGTGACCATTCAGCTCGCCTGCCTGCACTTTATCAAACCAGCGCAGTGCGTCCTGATACTTGCCTTGTTTAAAATATGATTTACCAATCTGGAAGTAAGCAAGCTTGGTTAAGGGGTTTTCAGGGTGCTCTTTTATAAAGCGCAGAAACATGCTCTCGGCATCATCATTACCCAGGTTAAGGGCACAATAAGCCTCATAATACTGGCAGTTTTCCTTAACTAAGGATAGCTCAGACTCAAACTGAGGCTGGGTAGTAGTTTTAAGCCTTGAGGCTTCAACAAGGCGGAATTGCTCGGCAGCCGACACATATTTACCCTTGTCCATCAGATCAATAGCCGTATGATAGGTACGGTATATTTGCGACGACGGGTTTTGTTGGGCGCTGGCGGTTGAAACAATAAATACCGGGATGAGCAGGGAGATGTATTTGATTTTTATCATAAAGCGCATACTAACGATGTTGCGAAAATAATGAAACGAAAAGGAGCAATTAACATAAGTAATTAACAAATGTGGAAAACATATTTAATTAACGAAGGTAATACTTAAGATAATATGTGTGTGGAAAACTTTAAAATTGTTGAGTATACCATAGTGCTGGTAACGGAACCCAAAGGTAACTAAAACTGTAGTACGGCCACAATTTATTTAAATATAAAGCATTATATAACATGGCGTGTTGTGCAACAGCAGGATTAACTTTCATAAACTTTTTTTCGCACCGTATAAGTTTGCGCGGTAAGTTGCTTTTATTCATGAGCTTGTTTTTTTGCCAATATTTAAAAGCTCAAAAAATAACTGGCTCAATTGTTTTAAATAATGATCAATTGGCGGTATTGCCCAAGGAGTTTTATATAGCTGCCGTTGTTGATGACCGGGATGACCGTAATGCTGTTGCCTGGTTGCTGCCATTCGGTACCGCAACCGCTACTTCTGCTAAATATCCTGTTGACCTAAAGGGAGGAACCTTGGCAGCTATCAGGCAGTTTATTGATGTTGCTATGCCGGCCAATAAAGGCTTGCGGCCAGTTGTTATGCATATTAAAACGTTCAGGCTTGATGAAACCCTGCTTCCGACCGGTTATGTAGAAGGCAAACTGAAAGTATCACTCTCCTTTGATCTGCAAAAGCCAGATCAGCTTATCTACCTCACGGATTATAACGGCAGCGCAGATTATAACCGGCGGGTGAATCAGGATGTTGATGTTAAAGTGGTACTGAGGCGGGCATTAGAGTATGGCCTCAACAATTTCAATAGCTGGATTAATAGGGAAGCCGCTACCAACGTTAAATTGGCTAAAGGTGTAAAAATATATTTTACCGAATACACCGAGCGACCCGAGGGCGATACCATATACTACTCGCCCCAAAGGCCGCTGCAATGGGCCGATTTTATGGCCAAGCCAATGATTAGCAGGTTTGGTGCATCGGTTTTGCCGGGTGTTGGTTATAACGAGGATGTGACTGTGGATAAAGGTATAGTCATGGTGCACCTGAGTATGAAAGTGTATTTACCTAAAAGCGCTTGCTGGGTAAAAGCCGATAGCCGGAACGGCTATAGTTTAAATCACGAGCAACGGCATTTTGATATTGTGAAAATTATATCTGAACGTTTTAAACAGAAATTGAAAGCAGAAAAATTAACCATTGATAATTATGACGGCCCTATCAGTGTACAATACCTGGAAATACTCCATGAAATGAATGTAATGCAGGATCAATACGATGGGGAAACCGGTCATGGTATGAATACCGCCATTCAGCAGCAGTGGAATGAAAGGATTGATAAGGAGCTGGGTAGTTTTAAGTAGTTTCCTATTTCCTGTTTGAAAAGGAAGCAAAAAAATTAGAGAGATATCCAAAATCAAATACCCTAAACCTCAATTCAAAAATATCTTTCATTTATTTTTGAAAGTTTGAAAACTTATTTACATTTGTACTATGGAATTGGCAGAAGCAAAGTTAAAATTCATTGAGGCCTGGGGTAAGTTGGGATCGGAGTGGGGAATAAACCGTACCATGGCGCAGGTGCATGCTTTGCTGTTAGTATCGCCCGAGGCTTTAACCACGGAGGAGGTAATGGCGGAGCTAAGTATATCGCGCGGTAATGCCAATATGACCCTGCGCGATCTGATGGATTGGGGATTGGTTGAAAAACAACATAAAACAGGGAAGCGCAAAGAGTACTTTTATGCCGAGAAGGATACCTGGATTATTGCAAGACGCGTGGCAGAAGAACGGAAAAAACGTGAGCTGGACCCGGTGATTAAAATATTGGGACAATTATCAGAAGTTAAAGGCGACGAAAAAGACCCGGCTTTTAACGCGTTTAAATCATCGGTAACAGATATTAGTAAATTGGCTAATAACGTGAACAAAACTTTGGACACAATGCTAAAGGCTGAAGAGAACTGGTTTTTTGGTTCGATATTTAAAATATTCAAGTAATTTTTTTACTCAAATATTTCAATTTTTCCTGAAAATTCAATAATTAATAACAATAAATAATAAAAACCATGAACTATTTTATTTTAACCTATGTTGTTTACCTGTTGGTGAGCATCGCTTTAACCGTATGGGTTGCCAAAGTATTGTTTAAGAACGGGCGCATTTTTTTAGTTGATATTTTCCATGGCAATAATGAACTGGCCGATTCTGTAAATAAATTGCTGGTGGTAGGATTTTATCTTATTAATATAGGCTATATGAGCCTGGCTCTTAAAGAAACCGGCAACATACCCAGCGCACAGGTGGTAGTTGAAGTATTAAGCTATAAAGTAGGGTGGATTATACTGATCCTGGGAGGGATGCACTTCATGAACCTTATTGTGTTTTTTAAACTGCGCAACCGCGCTAAAAGAGAAAGGGCATTTAATATTAACGCCGAAATTTAGGCTACAGGGAGTAACAAAACTTAATAGCGGGGAATTATGATGTTTCCTGCTATTTTATGCTGCTGTGTTTAATTGCCTGTTTATGGTTTTCAATAAAACGTCAATATCAAATGGTTTGGCAATAAAATCATCCGGGGCACCGGTTTGGTTAAGCGTTTTGGAAACATCATGACTTGCTGATATCATTATAACAGGTATATTATGGGTTTCTTTTGTGGCTTTAACACTTTTGCAGAGGTCGCGCCCGTCTAAATTGCCAAGCATAATATCTAACAATATCAGATCGGGCTGTTTTTCTTTAATTTTATCAAAAAGGAAATGACCATCTGTAAGGGTTTCCACTTCATAGCCCGATTCTTCAAGTATGTATTGTATAACCTCCAAAATGTCGTTGTCGTCATCCACCGCTAATATCCGTATCATGTTTTTTGCTTTTGTATCTTCAAATAAATTGCTCTAATAATTAAATTATCAAACGCTCATTTGAACAGTACAATTGTTGTACCAACTTTTTTCAGGTGCCTGAAATTCAATTTGACGAATAATGTCTGTTTTATTTTCGCAGCAAATAAGTACCTGGGAGGTTAACCAACGATTAAATCGGATATATCTTAATATCGGGCAATGTAAATTTACATGTTTTTACTCATCATGATCAATAAAAACAAGGCTTGACTTTTTGCATTTAGCGCAAAAATATTTCCTCACTTTTAAAAAAAAGAGTACGTTTTTTATGAACCAGCTACGGGGCATCTGGAAATGAAATGGTTGGCCACACCTGGCACAATGATAGGTTTTTCTTTTATGGGTACTTAAGTTCTGCTCGTTCACTACAAATAAATAGAGGGGAACAAAGTACAATACCTTTACCTTAAAAAAATATTTAGTGGATGAAAATAACCGGAAAGTAAGTATCGATTAATTAGAAAAATAAAAAATAACTATCTAATTAATTTGCAAACACATAACGCTTGCGTTGGCATTTATAACAGATGTATCGCTTTATAGGAAGGAAGAATAATACATTTTTTACTAAAAAACCTCGTGGTACCCGATTGTCAAGTTCTGATTTGCAACGTGGGCATAATGGTAGTTTTTTCTGCGATAGCTTAATAGTATCGTTTGAATTTATCTGAATAACCATAATACTATCCGGGGTTAAATGTATTTAATATTCTTTTAAATCGTAACTATAACAAAGTTAGTTAAATTGTCAATAATTTAACCATTGGTACTGATAATTAAGTATTTGGAATTTTTTCCTTGATAATTAAGTAATAATGCTAATAAAGATTAATTTTATCGTATATTTTTTATTTATTTATCAATAGTTATTAAAACAACTGATAAATGGCTGTAATTATAGCTGTTTTAAACATCGGGAAGCTGTGTAATAATAAATACTATTACGGTAATAACTGCAATATGAAAGTATAATTATGGGTATATTAAATTATTAACTTTTTCAACCAGTTCGGATAAGTCAAAAGGCTTATTAATAACCCCATCGCAGCCGTAATTGAGTAAATGGTCGTCGTTATTTAAATAGGCCGAAAATATAATAACGGGAGTGTTACTAAATTGAGGGTGCAGTTTAATGCGTTTACAGATTTCGCCGCCGGTGGTGCCTGCCACGCGATAGTCCAATATAATCAGATCCGGGATAAACTGTTCCATTAAGGGTAATACATCCAGGCTGTTTGAGGTACTCCTGACCTCAAATTTTTCATAAGTAAGCGTTTCTTGAACAATATCTAATATGTCCTGATTATCATCCAATACCAAAATACGTTTTGACATAAAAAATATTAAAAAGTGAAAAGGCCGAAAAGGTACTAAAGTATACGTGCTAAGCTATAATGTATTGTAAAGGCAACAGTTTGGGCTAAAACGCTTTATCGGATAAAATGATATGCAAACTTAGCTATTTTTTTATACTATTGAATTGCAAAAATGTGCTGATTTAAATATATTTTTAGTTTTAATTAAAATTTTGAAAAATAACGATCAGGATGCATCTGTAGAGCAGCGTATTAATGATTTAATTACGCAGGCTCCGGTGGCTATCAGTTTTTTAAAAGGATATGAACTTATTATTGAATCGGCGAATCCTCATATACTTGAACTATGGGATAAGCAGAACGATATTATAGGTAAACCACTTGCTGCGGCTTTATCCGGCGCACAGGGCCGCGCTTATGTACAATTATTGCGCGAGGTTTATAAAAATGGACATATCCAATATGGCTCTGAAACAAAGGTTTGGCTGTACCGTAACGGCTATCGTAACCTGTTTTACTTTGATTTTGTTTATAAGCCGGTTAAGGATGCCAGCAGTATGGTAACCGGTGTAATGATAGTTGCTACCGAAGTTACTAAACAGGTGGTAGCAAGGCAATTGCTGGAAGATGCGGAAGAACGCCTGCGCCTGGCTATAGAAGCTACCGGAATAGCTACCTGGGATCTGGATATGTTAAATGATATCATCATTACTTCGCCAAGACTAACCGAAATATTTGGCCTTGACCCAGATGAAAAAGTTACCCACCAGCAATTGCGTGATATGGTGCATCCCGATGATAAGCAAACGCTACTTAAGGCTTTTGAAATTGCTGAAAAAACCAGTATTTACTTATATGATGCCCGCGTAGTTTGGGCCGATGGATCAATACGTTGGATAAGAACCAGCGGAAAACTGATTTTTGATGATCGGCATAAACCTTTGCGGATGCTGGGTACTACTCATGATATTACCGAGCGGAAACAGGATGAGCTCATGAAAAACGACTTTATTGCCATGGCGAGCCATGAGTTAAAAACGCCGCTTACATCGCTTAAAGCTTATACCCAGCTACTTGTTGTAAAGGCAAAAAAAATGGGTGACGCATTTTTTATCGGCGCGCTTGAAAAATCTGAAAACCAAATTAACAAAATGACCCGGTTAATACATGGTTTTTTGGATATGTCAAAAATTGAATCGGGTAAGTTGCAGCTTAATGCTACGGTGTTTGATGTCAATCTGCTAACTGCCGAAGTAGTGGCCGATAGCTTGCCCGGAGCCATGGAACATGACATTTTATTTAATGCGGGTGCGCCTGTATTAATTACTGCTGATAAGGAAAAAATAGCAGAGGTTATTGGCAACCTGATCAGTAATGCTGTAAAATATTCCGCAAAGGGAAGCACGGTAACTATTACTACAAAAACCGAAGGGCAACAATTGCGGTTAAGCGTAAAGGATCAAGGGATAGGGCTAAAACAAAAAGATCAGCAAAAAATATTTCAGCGGTTTTTCAGGGTTGATAACGAAAGGACCCGTGGCTTATCTGGTTTTGGGATCGGACTTTATCTATCAGCCGAGATCATCAGGATGCACCACGGCAAAATTGCTGTTGAAAGCGAAGAGGGTAAAGGCGCTGAGTTTTACTTTTTACTGCCTTTGGCTGTTTTGCCGGCATAAGGGATCTGTTTTGCCAACTGCTTTAGCATTATGAATTGTAACGGTTTTGTCTATATAAATCTTAAACTCAAATATTGTTATTACTTTAGGCGCATAACATCGGGGCTAATTTCGCGGCACCTTTTTCCATACATATAACAGTTTCATATAATGGCATTACTAACTATCCTGATTTGCATTATTCTGCTTGTTTTATTGGTAAGCTGGGGTAAGGTAAACCCTTTTATAGCATTTCTTTTGGTATCAATTGCGGCGGGCTTAATGTTGGGTATCCCTATCAATAAGGTTACAGCTTCGGTGCAAAAAGGTATGGGCGATATTATGGGGCAGCTGCTTATTATTATTTGCCTGGGCGCAATGCTGGGTAAGTTGGTGGCAGTAAGCGGGGCCGCTCAAAAAATTGCCGAGGTATTGGTGAATGCCGTAGGGCAAAAGCATATCCAGTGGGCCCTGGTTACCGCCGGCTTTATCATAGGTATTCCGTTGTTTTACGGTATCGGCTTTGTGCTGATGGTGCCACTCATATTTTCGGTGGTATATAAATATAAATTACCCGCAGTATATATAGGCTTGCCTATGCTGGCATCTCTTTCTGTTACGCATGGCTTTTTGCCGCCGCATCCGTCGCCATCGGCGCTGGTAGTTTTGTTTCATGCTAATATGGCTACCACATTTATTTATGGATTAATGATAGCTATACCGGCTATTATAATTGCAGGGCCGGTATTTGCCAGCTTTTTGAAAAAAATACCATCAGAACCACTGGCAACCTTTAGGGCCGAAGAACTACCCGCTGATAAACTGCCCGGAGGTTTCAATAGCTTTTTTACAGCATTGCTGCCAGTAATGTTATTAATGCTTACCGCGTTTTTTCCGTACATGGGTATTAAAGATGCGAATGCACTAAAGCTGGCTGCATTTTTAGGCGATCCATCTATAGTTATGCTTATTGCATTAATTGTAGCAACATTTACCTTAGGGATAAAACAGGGTAAAAGTATGAGCCAGCTGGCCATAAACTATACCGATGCTATAAAGGATATTGCACTTATCCTGCTGATTATTGCAGGTTCCGGGGCATTTAAAGAAGTATTAACGGCAAGTGGCGTAAGTAGCCAGATAGCCGAGCAATTACAGCAATTTAACCTGCCTCCGCTGGTTTTGGGCTGGGTAATTGCCGCCATCATTCGTATCAGTTTAGGTTCGGCTACGGTAGCGGGATTAACTGCAGCCGGTATTGTGGCCTCATTGGTGGTACAAAATCATGTAAATCCTAATTTAATGGTACTGTCGATAGGTGCGGGTAGTTTAGCATTTTCACATGTTAACGACTCCGGCTTTTGGTTATATAAAGAGTATTTTAATCTTAGTATAAAGGATACCATTAAATCATGGTCAATAATGGAGTCGTTGGTTTCTGTTATTGGTTTAATCGGAGTGCTTATCATTAATCAGTTTGTAAAATAATCAACCGGATGAAAAAGCTCATTGTGCAGGTAACCGCTTTGATAATAATATTACTGATAAGCAAGGGTATTTATGCGCAATCGTCTGTAAATGGCAGTTACTATACCTCATTTGATGGTGTAAAGATCTATTACGAAGTAAAGGGTGATGGCTTTCCGGTGGTGCTTATCCATGGCTTTTCGGGCACCGGCGAAGGATGGAAAAAGGGCCCGCTTTATAACGATCTGCTTAATGCCGGTTATAAAGTAATTATACTTGACCAACGGGGTAATGGCCGGTCAGGCAAGCCTCACACTGATGCCGCTTATGCCAACGATGCCGAGGCTAAGGATATTATGGGTTTGGTTGGCAGCCTGAATATTAAAAAATATGATGTGGTAGGTTATTCGCGGGGTTCTATCATCGCCTCGCGCCTGCTGGTATTGGATAAGCGGGTTCAAAAAGCGGTAATGGGCGGTATGGGCGATGCTTATACTAATCCCGATTGGTCCAGGCGTATACACGCTTACAAGGCCCTCATGGGCGATACTACCCTGCATGATGTGGATGATATGATGAAATACATACACAGTAACCCTTTTGATGAACTTGCCCTGGCCTTGCAGCAGAAGTATCAGCCATCAACCAGTAAACAGCAGCTGGCCCGGGTAAATATCCCCGTGCTGATTATAAGGGGCACAGAAGATAAAGAGAACGGATCTGAAACAGGTTTGAATCAATTGATTCCCCAATCCAAACTAAATTACGTTCCCGGCGATCATAACAGTGCAGGCAGAAGTGTACAGTTTTCTGTAGATGTGCTTGGTTTTTTGAAATAATTGTGGCTTTTTAAGCACTGAGCAAGCTTTATATATATACGGCTTGTTATTTGCATAGGTGTTATCAGTAATAAATTGTTAACACTTATCAGATACATTTTTTATGAAAAAGCCATTAATATACGTGTGCTTGTTGGTTGCGTTTCTGCTAACGCTAACCTTTAACACACAAGCACAAACAAAAAAGAAGGGTATAAGCCCTCAAGGTAAGGGAGCTATTATTGGCGGCGCCGGGGGTGCCGTTGTCGGAGGGTTAATAGGCCATAATGTTGGCGGCGCGTTAATTGGCGGTGCCGTTGGCGCTGGCGGCGGTTACATTATAGGTAATGAAAAACGCCGGGCTGACGAAAAGAAAAGGCGTGCCTGGCGCAGGGCTCATCCGCGTCACCATCACCACCGTACAACCCGTACTACCACTACTACCACGGTTACTACCAACTAATCTTGTTAAAAATAGTTAAAAGGCCTGCAATTTGATGCATTCCGAAGGCTTTTTTGCTATCTTAACTGACCGGTGGGTATTTTAAGAATGTAACAGGAAATATTGTTTATGCCTATGTTTAATTATCGTTTTATTCGTTAATATAACAAGTAATTTACAAACAGCATACTTCAGCATTGCGTTTAATATATAATGGGTAAAGCGGTTTTAGTCCTATTTTTTTGTTTACTTCCTGTTATGGTAATGGCGCAAAGCCTCGCTAACATTTCTGACACCCTTAAAATAAGTAATGATACCGCAGTGGCGCAGCGCGATTTGATTGATATAGCCCGGTCTATATTTAAAATAAAGCCGCGAAAAATATCAACCACCGAAAAAAAGAAGATCTACTTTTCTGTTTTGCCTATTTCATCGTCAGATGGCCGCAGTGGCGGCAGGGCATTATTCACATCAACTACGGCTGCATTTTATCTTGGCGATCAGGCAACTACCAATCTTTCAAGTTTTACATTTACACCTTACTTTAACTTAAAGGGGCGATATGGTTTACCTATACGGTCAAATATATGGCTGGATAACAACCAGTGGAACATTGTAGGTGATACCCGCATGTTGGTTTATCCGCAATATACCTGGGGGCTGGGCGGTAACCAGCCCGAGGGTGATAAGTTTTTGGTGAACTACAAATACGCACGTTTTTATCAAACGGTAATGAAAAAAATTGAGCCATATCTTTATGCTGGCTTAGGCTATAACCTTGATTATTACCTGGATATTGATAGTGACGGAGATAATAACCTGCGAAACTTTACTCACTATAAATATGGTACTGCTACTGATCAGGATGTATTTTCATCGGGAGTAACCTTCAATTTATTGTATGATACCCGCAGAAACTCCATTAACCCCCTGCCTGGTGCATACGTTAACGTAGTTTACCGGGCTAACAGCAAAATATTAGGCAGCCATACTAACTGGCAATCCTTATACATCGATCTGCGTAAATATGTATCACTGTCCAATTCCGGACCTAAGAATGTGCTGGCTTTCTGGTCATATTACTGGACATCATTAACACCTGGTACTCCATATCTTAATTTACCCAGCCTGGGCTGGGAGCCCTACCAGCGCTCAGGCAGGGGCTTTGTACAAAACAGGTACCGCGGGCAACGACTGGCCTATTTTGAAACCGAATACCGGCGCGATATTACCCGCAACGGTCTGCTGGGTTTTGTTTTATTTGCCAACGTAAACTCAGTTACCGAAGCTAATACCCACGACTTTGTTTACTGGCACCCCGCCGGTGGCACAGGGCTGCGCTTCAAATTCAACAAAAAATCAGGTACCAATATCAGTCTTGATTACGGTGTAAGCAAAAATTTCTCCTCCATAAACCTTAATTTAGGCGAAACTTTTTAGGCGTCCCTACCTCGATCACTACTGTGTTCAATAACAAATGACAAAACAAGGATAGGCGTTTTGTAATATAAGTTTTATTTTCGTGGCGTGTTTTACCTGGCTACTTATAGTATAGTTAATGGCCCACCGCATATAGCCGGTAAATTTCCCTTTAACAATTTTTAATAAATCTGGTTTATTGACCATTGACCAAATCGTATATGACAAAAAAACGATACATATTCTTAATTCTCATATTAGGCTCGTTAACAGCTCTTGGGCCGTTTTCTATAGATATGTACCTGCCCGGCTTTAAAGCCATTGCTAAATATCTGCATACCAGTACAGATCAGGTAGCGTTGTCGTTATCAAGCTATTTCATAGGTATATCCGCAGGGCAACTGCTCTACGGACCCTTGCTTGACAAGTTTGGCCGAAAACCGCCACTGTATTTTGGATTGGCCCTTTACATTGCAGCATCCATAGGTTGCTTTTTTTCAACTTCATTGGAGATGCTGATTATTATGCGCTTTTTTCAGGCAGTAGGCAGCTGTGCAGCCAGTGTTGCGGCTATGGCCATGGTACGGGATTTGTTTCCGGTTGAGGATAATGCCAAAGTGTTTTCGCTGTTGATATTGGTGTTGGGTGCATCACCAATGCTGGCGCCAACCATTGGCAGTTATATTACTGCGGTATTTGAATGGCAGGTTATATTTTTAATACTCACTGTTATTGCCGTACTGATATTGCTGGCAGTTATATTTTCGCTGCCTGAAAGTTACCAGCCCGATCCCTCATACTCTTTAAAACCACGCCCTATTATAGGTAATTTTTTACAGGTATTAAAAGATCCGCAGTTTCTTACTTATTCGCTATGCGGAGCTTTCGCGTTTGCAGGGTTATTTGCCTATGTATCTTCATCGCCCATTGTATTTATAGAGGTTTTTAAAGTAGGTGAGAAAGGTTTTGGGTGGATATTTGCGGGTCTTTCTGTAGGTTTTATAGGTTCAAGCCAGTTAAATAGCCTGCTTATGAAAAAATACAAAAGCGAGCAGCTGGTAAACGCATCGCTCATTTGGATGGTGTTTATTTCAATGGTGTTTTTGATAGGATCATTGAATGGATGGTTTGGGATAGGCGGCACTATTGCCATGATATTTGGTGTTTTATGCGGCGTAGGTATCAGTTATCCAAATACAGCAGCCTTATCGCTGGCTCCATTTACCAAAAATGCGGGCTCTGCTTCGGCGCTATTGGGTGCATTTCAAATGGCTATCGGTTCGCTGGCATCCATCGGAATTACCTTGATCAAAAGCCAAAGCCCTTTGCCAATGGCTGGGGTTATGGCAGCTTCGTCTATTGTAGCGCTATTGGTATTGTTGATAGGCAAGCGCTTTATAAAAAACCAGGTTGAGGCCAGTGCCGATACGGTAGTGATGGGACATTAAATTATGATTACGTGGCAGAAGTGTGACTGAGGCCATCACGTCATTGCTGTAAGAAACGAAGCAATCTCTATGCTATACAGAGCAAACAGAAAAGTATAAAACTATTCATAATTACCCTGCCTGTGTAGAGATTGCTTCGTACCTCGCAATGACGCGTGT
This sequence comes from Mucilaginibacter saanensis, assembly GCF_014200575.1. Lineage (GTDB taxonomy): Bacteria > Bacteroidota > Bacteroidia > Sphingobacteriales > Sphingobacteriaceae > Mucilaginibacter. The sequence continues at coordinate 436,789 of NZ_JACHBZ010000001.1, forward strand.
TAGGATTTTCTCTATTTTTAATGATATATCAACAATAAATCCCGCGTTGAACCAGATATTAAAATAGGCTATTCATCGTGTCCGGAACCTATCTACGCGAGTACCTCGTCAATAATACCAAACTCTTTGGCTTCGCTCGCAGCCATCCAGTAATCGCGGTCAGATACGTCATGAACCTTTTGGAAAGGCTGACCGCTGTGTTTCGCTATAATCTCATACAGCTCCTGTTTCATTTTACGTATCTGGGTTGATGCTATTTCAATATCAGATGCCATCCCCTGCGCACCGCCCGATGGTTGATGGAGCATCACCCGGGAATGTCTGAGCGCCGCACGTTTACCTGCCGCACCCGCGCATAACAACACCGAGCCCATAGAAAGAGCCATACCGGTACAAATGGTGGCTACATCGGGGCCAATAAAATGCATCGTATCATAAATGCCCAGCCCGGCATATACGGATCCTCCGGGTGAGTTGATGTACATCTGTATATCCTTTTTATTATCGGTTGATTGCAGAAAAAGTAACTGGGCCTGTATAATGTTGGCTACGTGATCGTCAACTGCTTCACCTAAAAAAATAATGCGGTCCATCATCAGGCGCGAGAACACATCCATCTGTGCTACGCGCATTTCCCTCTCTTCGGTTATGTAAGGTGTCATAGCCATAGGCATCGTGCTTTTTTCAACACTTGAAATAAAACTATCTACCCGCGAACCGGCAATAGCATGGTGCATGACCGCATATTTGCGGAATTCCTATTTATCAATATTCATAAAATTTAATGGTTTTTAGATAGGGTTCTGGTCTACCTGTTTAAAAATATACGTGCTATTTTTTGTCTGAACCCGAGATGCCCGGGCTGGTTAAATAATTGCTGATGAACGGCTTCTATTTCGGCCTTGAGTTGCTTACGGCCATATTGCTGCACAAGGCTGTACGCCTGCTGCTGTGATGAAACATTGTTTTGTAATTCATCGTCAAGCAACATTTTAGCTTCAAATAATAACGCATTGGCTGGGTTTGATTTTTTGAGCAAATGCGCTTCTGCCTGCGCTATATTATTCAAGAAAGTCCTCATACGTTAATGCTTTTTGTTTAACCGTTTCGCGCACCTTTTCAATGCATTTATATTTCTGTACTGTTGCTGAACGCACGCCCGAAAAGCCAAACAGCTGTGCCACCCTGGTCATTGGTAACTGATCGTAATAAAAAGAGCGAAGCAACTCCATGCAGCGCTTACCTGCGGTTTCTAAAAAGGTTAATAATTTATCTTCAGCAAAGGGTATGGTTGTTTCAACAGCGATGTTGGCGGTATTACTGTTGTCCATCGGCGCGCTAAGGTTGCCCTCCTTATATCGTTTTATCCACAGATATCGTGCTGTGCCATAAATATAAGCACCCTCGCTGTTGTTAATAGTAGTATTTGAGCCCCTGCTTTTTTCATAATAATTTAGCAGTGCATCCTGAAATACGTCTTTGGCTTCGTCAAAAGATCCACCGTGTTTACACACATATTTGGCCACCGCCGGAAAAGCCTTTTGGTATAGTGTTATAAAAAGCTGTTGCCTTGCAGCCTGCTCTTCTAAATTATCTGCATCCATTGTTTACTGTTTATTACTATGTGTAAATTATAACAGATATATCACCATTAAATTTAAATAAAAGATTTTGGACGAAGAATAAAGGACAAAATGATAAAAGACAAACAAAAAATACTTGCGTTTCTTCACTCACTACTCACTACTCACTACTCACTACTCACTAATAAAGATTTGACCTTTAAAGCGGTAACTTTTGACCCATCTTTGCCTGTGCTTTCAAAAATAATTTCATCATCAGTAAGTTCCGATATGTAGAAAGCAAAGTCACGGGTTTTGCCATCGGGCAGCACTTCTTTAACATTCATATTGCTGCCATCAAGCGTATAGCTGCCATGCGACAAAAATTTACCGCCCCATACAATTACAAACTTAAGTTCGGGTGTAAACTGTATGTAGGGGGATGCTGCGTCAAGATCAGCCTTTTTTACGCTATCGGGCGGGCTTGAATTAGGATTTTCAACTTTTATATATTTCCATTTACCGGTAAGCGCTTTCACGGTAATGGCCGGCTTACACGATGTTATGAGGAATAGTGCAGCGGCAAATAGTATAAAGCTGTGTTTTATCATGGTCAATATTATTTAGCCAAGCTATGCAATTTACCTTTAAATTTAAAACAAAAACTATTGCTCGTCCGCTGTTTTCTTAGCCGTTCCTCAGCTTCTTTAACTTCATTCTTTTCACTCATGAGGATTTCGGTTTTCAGTTCTTTACCTGGATTTTTACTGGTGCCGGCAGTTTGTTTTTCGGAGCCTGCTTTTATTTGGAGATGCTGAAGTACTCATAATCACAGGGGGGTAAATATGTGTCAATGTTTTAACCAGTAATAAAATGAATTGTTTACGGGTGTAAAAATTAACGGGTTTAAATTTTTATTAGTCAGTTGTATAATATCATTTTATTTAAAAAAAACAGAGTATTTATTGTACCCTATTTAACATATTATAACAAAAAAACATTTTGTAATCGGTATTTTTGCGGAGGATGATAAAAAATAAATATGTTAAGGTAGCCCTTTTTATTATTGCTGTTTTGTATGCTGTAAAGTGTTCCAAAAATGGTCATGACTTTGAGGTTTTTGTTGATGCAGGGGGCAAAATCATACATGGTCAAAATATTTTTAAACCACCATTTGCTCAAAATTTGCAATACTATTATAGCCCGCTGTTTGCATTATTACTGGCTCCCTTCTCGGCATTACCAATCATGATTCCGCAGTTATTATGGATCGGCTTTTCCTATTTTCTTTTATATCGTATCTGGATATTGTGTGTACAGTATTTTGATACATCGGCATTTAGTAAAAAACAAATGCAACTATGGCTTCTGATTGCAGCATTGCTGGCACTAAGGTTTATTTTGGTTGACATTGGTTACGTACAAATGACCACGTTTTTATTGTGGGCAACATTAGAAAGTATGCAATTGATTAAACGGGGTAAGTATATTACCGGCGCAGCTTTACTGGCCCTTGCCATTAATATTAAGTTATTGCCACTTGCATTTGTGCTGTACTTGTTTTATCGCAATTATACTAAAGCTGCATTACTTACCTGCGTATTTTATGTGGTTTATCTTTTTATACCGGCTTTATATCTTGGCTGGCAGCAAAATGCGAGTTTACTGAAAGACTGGTTCAGTATTATTAATCCGGCAAATAAGGAGTGGAATATTGAATCTGATGATGGCCCCAGCAGTCTTGTAGCGTTAATACCTGTTTATTTAACTGATACTACAGGTATACTTTCTTTTAAACGGAATTTCGTGAATTTGAAATTTGAACAAGTTTCACTCATACTTAATTTGGTGCGCCTGGCATTTGTATTGCTTACCCTTGCTTTTTTGCGTACACTTCCTTTCAAAAGTATAAAGAGCAACATTCGTCAGTTTTGGGAAATGTGCTACTTATTTATAGCCATACCGCTCATTTATCCGCATCAGCAACAATATGCCTTTGTTTACCTGATACCCGCGTTTGTGTACATCAGCTGGTATTTTATTGTGAATTGGGAGATGGTTAAAGCTAAATTGAATTACTTTACCTGGGCGTTGCTGATTATTATAGGCTTCAATTTTACCCCGCTTATTGGGCGCGATGTAATTTCGAGTCAGGTATGTGAAGTGTTATTATACCTCCGTATTTTGCCTATGGCGGTAATAATGCTCATCGGTGTTTTGTGGTTTTGCAGGCCACGGAAGGAACTGGCTATAGCTGAATAAGAATCCTTTTACGCATTTTATTTTTTAATCTTAACAATCAAGGGGTAGATAAATAATCTACAACATCAGCGCAGTCAAATAAATCAGCGATAAAATTCCCTGTTAAAAATATTTTTTAAAAAAGTTGTAACAATCTGCAATTACAACCTTCATACTGACACTATATAGTCAAGGTACTCCATTTTCCAGTTAAGCTATAAGTTATTGTGAGGGCCCGCACCTTAAGGGTTCCGTTAAAAAATCAAATTATCTAAATCTTTTAAAAAAATGAACAATCTAATTGTGATGCTTTGGTGGGCTGTGCCTGTCATCCTGATTTTGCTGATGTACAAATCTGTTTTACGCGTGTTTTTTGGTATGGTGATAGTACCGGATAACCGTATTGGCCTGGTGGTGAAAAAGTTTACCTTATCCAGCAAATCGCGGTTGCCCGATGGTCGTATTATTGCCATTAACGGCGAGGCAGGTATGCAGGCTAAAGCCCTTGCGCCAGGTTTATACTGGAGTATGTGGCCATGGCAGTATGGTATTACCATGGAGGCATTTACCATTATTGAGCAAAATAAGCTGGGACTGGTAAAGGCCAAAGACGGTGCATCGCTTGATACCGGCCGCGTGTTGGGTAAGCCTGTTGACTGTGATAAGTTTCAGGATGCTATCGCCTTTTTGGATAATAATGGTCAGAAAGGGCCTCAAGCGGCGTTTCTGACACCGGGTAGCTACCGTATCAATACCTTTTTGTTTGAAATTGAGATGGTACCTATTACCCAGATACATGAAAACAAGGTTGGTATTGTTACCACGCTTGATGGTGAGCCCCTGGACAAGGGCGAAATAGCCGGAGAATCAGTAGCAGGGCATAAAAACTACCAGGACCCTATTGCATTTATTAATGCAGGTGGCCGCAAAGGTTTGCAGGAGGATGTGATACTGGCAGGTACCTATTACCTTAACCCCTGGTTTGTAATTGTGGAGCAGGTTGATATGACCTATATACCAATTGGTTATGTGGGTGTGGTAAACTCCTTTGTGGGCCCCGAGGGTAAGGATACCAGTGGTGATGCCTTTAAACACGGTAATATAGTTCACCGTGGGCAAAAAGGTGTTTGGGAAGATCCGCTTGACCCTGGTAAACATCCTATTAATATTTACACCCACGCGGTTGAAATTGTACCTACAACCAACATTGTACTTAACTGGGCCGATAGTCGTACCGAAGCGCATGAACTGGATAAAAACCTGTGTACCATTACCGTAAGGTCATCAGATGGTTTTACATTTAACCTTGATGTGTCACAAATTATACACGTGCCACGTAACGAAGCACCAAAGGTAATAGCCCGTTTTGGTAAGATGAAAAACCTGGTATCACAGGTATTGGAGCCTACCATTGCCAACTATTTCCGTAACTCGGCACAAAAGAGTGATGTAATAGGCTTTTTGGCTAACCGTATACAAAGGCAAAGCGATGCCCGCGACCATATAGGTGCTGTATTAACAACCTATAACGTAATTGGAGTTGATACGCTGATAGGCGACATTGTGCCTCCTGCTGCATTGATGAAAACGCTTACTGACCGTAAACTGGCCGAAGAAGAGAAAGTGACTTATGAGATACAACGCCATGCTCAAATTGAGCGTAAAGAGTTTGAAAGTGCCAGGGCAGGTGCCGATATGCAGCCAGAGGTGGTAAAATCAACCCGGCAGGTTGAGATCAACACCCAGATGGCCGCTTCAAAAGTTGCCGCTTCACATGGTGAGGCCGAAGCCAAAACCATTAACGCCAAGGCAGATGCTGAAGTAAGGATCACGATAGCCAAGGCCGATGCCGAAGCAAAAACAGTGAATGCTAAAGCCGATGCCAACGCTACTGAAGTAAATGGTATTGCCGAAGCCTCCAAGATTAAGGCCATAGGTTTGGCCGAAGCTGAGGTAACCAAACAAAAAACCGAAGCCATGGGTACCGAACAATATGCTATTGTGCGTGTTGCCGAAGCCCTGGCCAGCAATGGTATTAAATTGGTACCGGAGATACTGGTTAGCGGTAAGGATGGTGGTGGCAACAGTATGATTGACGCCTTGATAGGCACCGAAATGCTGAAGAAACTGCAAAAGGACAATGCCGTTACAGATATTGGTACTAATGAAAAGTTGTAAGGATGGAATAACGTTTCCGTTGATGAATAGAGTCTGGTAATTATTCTCCGTCAGGCTTTACACAAAAGGCGCACTGGAAGGTGCGCCTTTGTTATTTTACGTGCTGTTTAAGCTCGGTTTTTAGTTCCTTAAGTTGCTCCTGGGCCTGCCGGTTTTCGAGATAAAAATAGATGGCAAAAGCTAAAAATATCTTCCCGAGTACAAATATGGCTGCCAACACCCATCGCCAGGATTTATGTACCCGTATATGAGTTGAGGAGCCTTCAACTTCAATATACTGATCATCCTTACCGTTGGTTCTTGTATCACTCTCATAGTTTCTTTCGGTATATCTTGCCGGTGTAACTTCCGGACGGGGGATAAGTGCATTTATTTCCTCTTCAATTCTATTCCAAAGATGTGGCGGCGGCGTCATGGCTATATTTCCGGCAAGCTTTTCCATATCCTGTTCAAGCTGTTGCAGCGCCTCATTTACTTCAGGGTGTTTTGCTTTCATATAAAGCAGTTCCTGCACCTCCTGATCAGATGCAGAACCCAAAACGAAGGTTTCCAAAACCCCGCTTTCTATGTATGCTTTAATCTTCAATTGATGCTCCTGATAATGGTAAAACAATCTTTTAAAATCTTCCTGATAGCTTCTTCTGGTTTGTTAAGCTCAGTTGCCAGCCTGGTAATCGTTTTGCCCTGCCAGTAAGCCCCGCTAAAAACAAGTTGCTGCTCCGGGCTCATTTGCCTGATAAATTTGTTTTCTACAGTAGATACTTTGTCTGATTTTGGCTGCTGGTCATAATTCGTGTCCTGACTCCTGAAAAAATCAGTTAATTGCCTGCGTGTCATGATCTGCAGCAGGCAAAATGGACTTACATCTTTTTTTAAAAATTCATCTATTTGGCTGGGCACTTCTTTAAAAACAGCAGTTAAGTATTGCTCTGCAACTGTCCTGTTCTTAACCACTTCAAATATGTAACCCAAAAGCATTGCAGCATATTGCTCGTACAGATTTTGTACAAGTAATAGCCTGCTTTGGTCTATCCCCCCCGGACTTTTTAACTGCGTATTCAAAATTAAGTATGGATAAATTAGTTTAGTAGTTTGCCAAATATATCGAAATTACCGCTGGTCATTATATTCAGTGATGATTTCGACAGACGGCGAATGCATTCAGGCCCTTTTACGTAATATGTTAATTTTAGTTAAAAAAGATTATCAAAAAAACTAAAATTGAGATCTTCTGACTAATTTTATGAATGTTTAAACTACTGTTTTTGTTTTTAATATGCTGCTTTATTACTCCGGTAGCGTTTGCGCAGGGTGGGCAGAAGGGTACCGTATACGAAATTAAAACCCGGGTAACATTGGAGGGAATCCGGGTTGAAAACTCCAAAACCGGTAAATATGTAATAACTGATAAAGCAGGCAAGTTTAATATTGATGCAAAAAGTGGTGATCTGCTTGTATTTAAAGCGTCTTTTTATCTTCCTGATACCGTGCTGCTGACTGATTTGCGTGAACGTGAGGTGTTTCTAACCCCAAAAAAGACCATGCTTAAGGAGGTGAAGGTGACTAATACTGAGATAACCTCCAAGCCTGCCACTTTTCAATCTCCTGATTTTCATGGGCAAACCATGGTTTACCAGCGCGATGATAAGGCCAACTATCCAAATGCTGTTCAGGAAAACTATAAAGGGGGAGTTGCGTTCAGGTTGAGTTATTGGAAAAAAGATGAAAATAAACGGAAGAAATTAGAAGAAATGGTGCACAATGATAAGGTGCAGCAAGAGATAGCCCAGGTTTTTAAGCCTGATAATATTGGTAAATATGTACCATTAAAAGATACTGATCTTGATAATTTTATATTGCTTTATATCCCATCAGTTAAAACCTATACCGATAAGGGTTTTAACCTCACTAACTACCTGAACGAAAGCTATAAAAAATATCTGGAGCTGCCGCCTGATAAGCGCACGGCAGGGAAATTGATCGATAATTAATTACCGGGTATAACATTTGCTAAAAAAGAGCATCCTGTAGCTATAATTTTATCCCTGATATTTCTTACCACCTATAGAAGCGGTCACAGACCCAATTAATATGGTAACACCATATACAAGCATAATCAGGTTGGTATAATTGGGCAAAAAGATGAGCAATATGGCTAACAAGAGGCATATTATCCCCGTTAGTATGAGCGTACCGCCAACCCAGTTGGCCAGCCCAATTTTATCCCGGCAGGTGTGCTCATCGTAGCCGGCAATAATACCCACCTTGTGTTTGTATTTTATTAGATAGGCTAGGAAAATGATCAATGCAGCGGCAAGGGCTTCAATAACTGCCAGTAAAGTATTTCCATTGCCCATGCTGTTCTGTAATGCTATTGAGTTTTTAAACTATCGGCCTTTGCTTTTGCTTTTTTCTTGAAAAAGCCACGTAAAAAGAAGTTGTGTTGCACAGCCTCCAGATCGTCATTTAACTTAACCGAACTTTGTTGCAGGTTGTTTAGCGTGGTTTGCACTTGTACGGCGCCTTTAGGATCATTTAACAGTACACCAATAGCGTTGTCTGTAGTGTTTAGCTTATTACTGGCCTTGTTCAGGTTATCAGTTAAAGTAGATGCATTTGCCGCTGTTTTTTGCAGCTGATTTACAGCCTGGCTTATTCTGTTAAAAGTGGCGGTATCGGTAAGCAGTTTATCGGCAAAGCCACCTTTAGTATTCATTTTATGGCTAAAGTTATCCAATTGTATGGCCATGCGCGCAGCACTTTGCGTAGTAGCCTGTAAATTGCGCATAGCGTTACGCAGCTGTACGGCCATGTTGCTATCGGCCATTAAGGCACCTACTGTTCCTTTGCCTTCTAATATCTTGCGACTTAAAGTTTTAAAGTCCGTGGTGATAGCCAATATATTCTGATTATTGTCTTGCAGGGTTTTAAGCATATCATCTGTTGATAGCATTTTTTCGGCCTGCAGCTGGTCGCCGTCCTGTACTACGGGAGCCTGGGGGCTTCCGCCATCAATAACGATGATCTTGTTACCTATTAAACCGTCTGAGCTTACCTTGGCGCCGGCATCACGGTGAATGTATTGCTGGGTGGCCTCATCAATATTCATAAACACCTGTACCTGTGATGGGCCAATGAATTTAACATTGCTGATAGTACCTACCTTAACACCGGAGAACCATACGTTATTTCCCTTTTTTAATCCGGCAACATCACTGAAGGTGGAGCTGATATGTATGTTTTTTACAAAAGCCTTTTGCTGGCCGCCCAGCGTAAATACGCCCAGGATAAACAAGGCGAGACCGAGTGCTAAAAATATGCCTACTATAATTGCTTTTCTATTTTCTGTTGCATCCATGATAATGGTATAATGTCTTTTTTATTGAATAAAATTATAATCATAAAACGGTTTAACCCTTGGGTCGGTGGTGTCAAATACCTCGTCAAAGGTACCGGTACGCTGAAACTGGCCGTCAAGCAGCATAGCTATCCTGTCGCCGGTTTGTTTGGCACAGGTTAAGTCATGGGTTATAATGATTGACGAAGTATTGAAACGCTGCTGAACCTCATTAATCAAATCATTGATCTCGATACAGGTTATGGGATCAAGGCCAGCGGTTGGCTCATCATATAGCATCACTTCGGGATTTAGGATCAGGGTACGCGCAATACCTATACGTTTGCGCTGCCCGCCAGAAAGCTCAGACGGCATCTGGTTGATGGTTTGCGACAGGCCCACCGCATCAAGCACGGTTTCAACAGCAGTATTGATCTCGGTCTTGGTAATGTTTTTCCGGTTGCGCACCAGCGGAAATTCCAGGTTTTTACGCACCGTCATACTATCATACAGGGCGCTGTTCTGAAAAGAGAAACCTATCCTGATCCGCAGTTCCTGGAGTTGTTTTTCGGTTATCTGGGCCAGGTTATGGCCCAGTACGGTTATTTCGCCTTCATCTGGGCTTAATAAGCCCGATATGATCTTGATCAGTACTGATTTTCCGGTACCCGAACGGCCAAGTACCACCAGGTTTTCGCCGGCGTACAGGTCAAGGTCAATGCCACGCAATACGGCATAATCCTCAAATGATTTTTTCAGCCCTCTGATACTGATAACCGGGTTGCTGTGGTCCGCTGCTGCTTTTACCTTTTTCATATCCCTTTATATTAACGAAACCAGCTGGTTATCTGCACAATAATAACTTCTTCAATAAATACCAGGAACATGGCGGTAACTACGGCACCGTTGGCTGCCTTACCCACCCCCTCGGTACCTTTGGTGGAGTTAAAGCCCTGATAGCAGCCTACAATACCAATGGTAAAACCAAATACTATTGATTTAATTAACGAGGCAACAAAATCAATAAATGTTAAAGGTTCAAACACCTGCTGTATAAAAGTACTCCAGCTGGTACCTTCATTCTGACTTACGTTCAGGTATCCGCCCAGTATGGCTATAAAGCCGGTATAGGTAGCTAAAATGGGTATGGTAAGTGTTGTGGCTAATACGCGGGTACATACCAAAAATTTAAAAGGTTTGGTGCCCGATACTTCCATGGCATCAATTTGTTCGGTTACCCGCATGGAGCCAAGTTCGGCGCCGATACTTGAACCTACCTTGCCCGATGCTATGAGCGCAGTAACCAATGGAGCCAGGGCACGCATAATAGCTATAGATACTAATGAAGGCAACCAGGAGGTAGCGCCAAATTCAGATAAGGATGGCCTTGACTGTTTAGTAAATATAACCCCTACAATAAACCCTGTTACCGATATTAACGTAAAGGAGCGCACGCCTACTTCAAAGCATTGGCGTAATACCTCTTTAAGTTCAAAAGGAGGTACAAAGGCTTCTTTAAAAAAGCGGATGATGAATTGATTGATCTTATACAGATCGGTAAAAAAGTTTATAACGCTTTGTTTAAGCTTCGAGTTCTTTTTATATACCGTTGGTGTGCTTTCTGCCGTATCCATTAAATATGATATAGTAGGTACTTGTGCAATTATTTATGGTTACTCTACAATAAACCTGTTGTATTTGTTTGCAATTTGTCCATAATCAGTTTTTTTTATATGCTAAGCCTGGTTAAAACTTTTTAAACAAACTATGTAATGTTAAAAACCATCTTTTAATTGAAATAAAAGTATTATAAATTTTAATTGAAAAAACTAACTTTCTAAAACGGATTGTATGTTTTTGTTAATAATCAATCAAAAAACGTAAAAAAAGTATTATACCTTACTTCTTAATTGCAGGTACATTTGATATCAATCAATTATAAGTCACAGGTTTTACATAAAACCTTGATCAGCGCAAGTTAAGCAGGTAAATTTTAATATATGTTAAATTGAGTTTAAATTTTGACCATTTGGGTTAAAAGTTTAAATTTCAATTGCCTGCAAACGTAACAGTTATAATTTATAAAGGAAATATATAGCCGGAAAATATAGTAAATGAAGTGTAAAATTTCAATATTATGCTTTTTGATGCTGTTTGTGAGCGGCTTTTTACAAGCGCAGAATAATCAGTTTCAATTTTCACACCTAAACATTAACAATGGGTTATCACATAATCAGGTAAATTGTATTTTAAAGGATAGCAAGGGGTTCATGTGGTTCGGTACCCTGTCTGGCCTGAGTAAATATGATGGTTATAAATTTAAAACCTATAAACATTCGTTAAGTGATACCAGCACATTAAATGATGATTACATCGTTAGCATAGTTGAAGGGCCGGGGCGTACAATATGGGTAGAAACACGCAACGGGTTTAATATTTATGATCCGTTTACTGAAAAGTTTAATCATAATATAACTGCCTATCTTAAAAGTATTGGTTTACCTGGTACCCGCATAACGGCGCTGAAAACAGACAGGTTTGGTAATTTTTGGTTTTTGTATGCTACTGAAGGTATCTATAAATATAATCCGGGGTCACATCAAACGGCACACATTGTCCATAATGGTACTGATGATACTTCTATATCCAGTAATATAGTATCGGATTTGTCGGTTGATTCCAAAGGGAATATATGGCTTATATATAGCCAGGGAGTACTTGAAAAGCTAAATCCGGTAACTTATAAGGTAAGCTATCGGTCGCATATAATGGAAAAACTGCCCGTCGGTTTAAATACTTCCTATAAAGTGTTTATTGACAGGCAGGATGATCTTTGGTGTTTTGTGCCAACCTATTCATCGGGTGTTTATTATATCAATACGCAGAATAACAGCTTTAAGCATATTGATAAAGGCGATGGCAATACGCATTTAAATACCAATGTGGTAGCCAACGTAATACAGGACGATAAGAACCGGATCTGGATAGCTACCGACCATGGCGGCATAAATATGCTCAATAAGCAAAACTTTACCATTAGCTACCTGCTTAATCGCGAAGATGACCTTAAAACTATTGGCCAAAATAGCGTAACGCTGCTGTATAAGGATGACACCGGAATTATCTGGATAGGTACCTATAAACGCGGGGTAAGCTATTATCATGAAAGCATTATTAAATTTCCGCTGTATACCCATCACTCATCAGATCCGCTGAGTTTGCCTTTTAGTGATATCAATAATTTTGCGGAAGACAAGACCGGTAACCTTTGGCTGGGTACCAACGGCGGCGGTTTAATATATTTTAATCGTAAAAACGGTAGTTTTAAGCAATACCTGCATAGTGCCACCAATAAAAATAGCCTTACTAATAATGTGATAGTTTGCATGTTTATTGATGATGAACAAAAACTATGGATAGGTACTTATTTTGGCGGACTGGATTGTTTCGACGGCCAAACATTTACCCATTATAGACATAATGATGCTATACCGGGCAGCATATCTGAAGACAGGATATGTGCCATAAGGGAAGATGCCGATCATAACCTGTGGGTAGGCACTTTAGCCGGTGGCCTCAACCGCTTTGACCGCAAAACACAGCAGTTTATCAATTATAAATTTGACGGCAACAACGGCAAAAATAATATCCACTCCAATTATATCAGCGCTATTTTAGAAGACCGGCGCAAAAATTTATGGGTGGTAACATCCTATGGTATTGACGTTTTAATGAAAAAGACACATCAGTTTGTGCATTACATGCATGACGATAATGACGCGGCCAGTTTAATAAATAACAATACCAATAATATTTTAGAAGACAGCCACGGCCTGATTTGGGTAAGCACGCGCGAAGGCATTAGTATTTTTAACCCGGCTACTAATAAGTTTACCAATATTATTAAGCAAGACGGATTGCCTGACAATACAGTGATTGACCTGCAGGAGGATGAGAATCATAACATGTGGGTAAGTACGCCCAATGGATTATCCAATATTATTGTCAATCGGAAATCTCCAAAACTTCAGTTTCGTTTTGTTAATTATAATGAGACGGAGGGATTACAGGGGCGTGAGTTTACCGAAAACTCTTCATATAAAACCCGCGAGGGGGAATTGGTATTTGGCGGCGGCAACGGCTTTAATCTGTTTAAGCCCGCCGATATTCGGTTTAACAAAAGCGTACCTAACCTGGTTTTTACCGATTTTGAAGTATTTAACCAAAGTATGGGAGCCGGGGATAAGATCAACGGTGAAGCAATCTTGTCACGGTCGATTACCGAAACCACAGCATTGCAACTGCGGCATAGCGAAAATGTGTTTTCCATAGAGTTTGCCGCACTTAACTACTTTAACCCCGATAAGGTAAAACTGCAGTACATGATGCAGGGTTTTGATAAAGGCTGGATAACGGCCGATAATAAGATCAGGAAGGCCACATACACTAATCTGGATGCTGGCGACTATGTGTTTAAGGTGCGGGCTTCCAACAATGAGTTCTGGAACAGCAAGGAAATAACCTTACAGGTTACCATACTGCCTCCTTTTTGGAAAACTACCTGGGCATATTTGTTATATGGGTTGGTGTTTATTGGTGCGTTGCTTTATTTACGACATCGGGGTATCCAAAAAATAAGGCAGCAGTTTTCGATAGAAAAGGAGCGGGAAGAAGCTCAGCGCATGCATGAGCTGGATTTGATGAAGATCAAATTCTTTACCAATGTAAGCCACGAGTTTCGCACGCCGCTATCGCTGATTATGGCACCGGTTGATAAGATCCTGAAACAAATAGGTGATCCCGATTCGCGTAGGCAGTTGCAGATGATCAACCGGAATGCGCGTCGCCTGCTAAATCTGGTAAATCAGTTAATGGATTTCCGGAAAATGGAATACCAGGAATTGAAACTGCATAAAAAGTCAGGGGATATTATCAGCTTTATTAAAGATCTGTCCTTGTCGTTTACCGATGTGGCTGAGCAGAAGCATATCCGCTTTGTTTTTGATACTGACACGGAGGCTTTTTACACCAGCTTTGACCATGACAAAATAGAACGTATTGTATTCAACCTGCTATCCAACGCTTATAAGTTTACGCATGAAGGCGGTCAGGTAAGCGTATTGCTCAGTGTAAGGCTGCAGGAGGATACCCATGATCATGAGTTGGAGATCAGGGTGATGGATACGGGTATAGGGATTCCGGCAGATAAACAACAGCGTATTTTTGAACCATTTTTCCAGCACGATATACCGGGCTCCATGCTTAACCAGGGGAGTGGGATAGGGCTATCGATCACTAAGGAATTTGTAAAGTTGCATAACGGTGAAATTGTTGTAGAAAGTGCCCATGATGAGGGGAGCTGTTTTATTATTGTATTGCCACTGCAACAACTGGCCGAAAGTTTGTTTACCGATACCCCTTTGTTGTTGCAGCATGAAGCTGAAAGCTGGCCTGATGCTGAAGCCGGCAAGCCTCATCAACCCAAAGAAGCCCGTGATTGTAAAAAGCCCACAGTGTTGCTGGTAGAGGATAATGAAGATTTCAGGTTTTATATCAAAGACAACCTGAAGGATCATTTTAATATCATCGAAGCAGAAAATGGTAAAAAGGGGTGGCAGCGTGCGCTGGCACAGCACCCCAATTTAATAGTGAGCGATATCAGTATGCCGGAAATGAACGGGATAGACCTGTGTATGAAGATCAGGAATGATTCGCGTACCTCCCATATCCCGGTGATTTTGTTAACGGCGCTTATGGGCGAGGAGCAGCAGCTAAAAGGCTTGGAAACCGGGGCTACTGATTACATGACCAAGCCGTTTAACTTTGAAATTCTGCTTTCAAAAATCAGAAATATCCTGAGCCAGCAGGAAGATATGCGTAAAACCTATCAGAAACAGGTTGAGGTAAAACCAACAGATGAGCATATTGATTCGCCCGAGGAGCTGTTTATCAAAAAGGTATTGCTTTTGATTGATAACAACATCTCCAATCCCAATTTTTCTGTTGAGGAGCTAAGCAGCGAAATGTTTGTGAGCCGCTATACGCTGTACAAGAAAATATTGCAGATGACTGGTAAAACCCCCAATGAGCTCGTGCGCTCCATGCGTTTAAAAAGAGCGGCACAATTGCTGGAAACAGGTCATTTAACTATATCTCAAATTTGCCATAAAGTAGGTTTTAAAAGCCAGAAATACTTTGTGCGCACCTTTAAAGCCGAGTTTAACAGCATCCCATCCAAATACCTCGAAGGCGTTAACGCCGGAGAAGAATAATCGATAAATCATTTCGTAGTTCTTGATCTAAAAGCACGAATCCTGAGGCTATTAAGTAAGCCACAAGATTAGTCGTCTACACCAGGTTGCCAATTTTTTTACGCTATACTATAGCCTCCTTTTGTGTGCCAAGAAGCGCCCTTGCAAAACAATATAATAATCATCAATGATGAAATTGATAAAGCTGTGTATTACCTGCTTTTTGTTTATCAATTTTTAACCTGCGCTATGATACTATTATCTCACTTCTCAATTCGTTTAAAAATGAGTGAGGGGCACATTTGTAAATAAATATATATTTTTTTGACTATATTTTTAATTAAATATTTGATAATCAATAACTTAATTTAAGTTGACATTTGTGCCCCTATTTATCCACAACCGGATATTCACTACCATATAATTTTACCCTCATTATAATCAATAATCAAAACCGGTGTATACTTTTGCCGGCTTTGTTTAAACCTAATAGGAATATATAATCAATTTATTAAAGCAAGTGTCCATTGTTTTGACATGGCGGCAGCATTTATAGTAGCGTACTATACTGTAATGATACCGTCAATAATACACTGTATGCAATTGTAAATTTTAACCGAAAATCTATAAATCAATTAACTAATCAATTATGAGAAAAATTCTACGAATGGCCTTGCTGTTTGTTTGCTGTATTCTTGTAGCTGCACTGGCCAACGCCCAGGATACAGGTGCATTAATCAGGGGAACAGTTACAGATGACCAAGGTGAAACCTTACCCGGAGTTACAGTAACAGCAAAAAATGTTAATGCCATTACAGGCGCTAATGGTAATTATCTTATCCGGGTACCTGCAGGTACTACAACACTTAGGTTTAGCTATGTTGGTATGGCCGCTAAGGATGTTGTTATTGCGGGCAAAACCGAAATTAACGTAACACTAAAATCAAACGCAAGCAACTTAAATGAGGTAGTAGTTATTGGTTACGGCGCTGTACGCCGTGCTGAGGTTACTTCGTCTATTTCGTCTGTTTCTGCCAAGGACCTGCGCGATTTGCCTGTTGCCGGTATTGACCAGGCCATACAAGGTAAAGTAGCCGGTGTTACCGTATCTAACAACAGCGGGCAGCCAGGCGGTGGCGTTTCTGTGCGTGTGCGCGGTATTACCGGTGCTACCGGTTCAAATGAGCCATTATATGTAATTGATGGCGTTCAGTTTCAGAGTAATTCAAATACCAGCTTAAGCCAGGATTTCCTGGGTGGCGGCTCGGGCCAAACAGGTCAAAGCGTACTGGCTACTTTAAGCCCTTCGGATATTGAATCTATTGACATTTTGAAGGATGCTTCGGCGCAGGCAATTTATGGTTCACTTGGTGCCAATGGTGTTGTTATTATCAATACCAAACATGGTAAAGTTGGTCAGAGTAAACTAAACTACGATGCTTATGTAGGGTTTTCTGAAATTCCTAAAAAGCTAAAAGTGATGAATCTGCAACAGTTTGCACAATACCAGAACTCATTGGTAGATGAAATACGTGCAGTACCCGGAAGCAGTTTAGACAGTACCATTGAATTCAGAAACCCTTCGGTGTTAGGGCATGGAACCGACTGGCAGGATGAAATTTATCAAAAAGGGGTAACAACCAGTCACCAGGTATCAGTATCCGGAGGTAAAGACAAAACAACTTATTATTTCTCTGGCGGTTACCTGACCCAAACCGGAACCTTGATCAAAACCGGTTTTGACAGGTACAACTTAAGGGCCAGCATTGATCAGCAGGTTAATAACTGGTTAAAAGCAGGTTTTACTACCAATTTAACCAAGAGTAAACAACAAATAGGGCTTAGTGATGGCTTTGATGCAGTAACAAGTACTGTTTTGTACAACACCCCGGTATCGCCTGTGCGTGATATATATGGTAACTATATTACCAACGCTAACATTGGCGGTTACCAGATAAACTTAACAAACAACCCGGTAACATTAGCACAACAGCGCGACGTTACTACAGCTAATACCAAAGCATTAGGTGCGGTTTATGCCGAAATTAACTTTTTTAAAGGGCTTACTTTAAGAAACGAGTTTAACTACAACTTTAATTTAGAGAGCGATCATGCTTACCAGCCCTTCCTGCAAAATTCTCAAACCGGCGATGTAATATTATCACCAAGTCGTATCAGGGAGCAAAGAACGCAGAGCTTATACTGGGATATTAAAAACTTCCTGAACTATGATCACATTTTTGCCAGTAAGCATAGTGTAACTGCAACCCTGGGGCATGAAGTGCAACGGTCAGACTATGATTTTATTAACGCTAACCGCAATAACCTGGTAGCAAACTTACCGTCATTAAACGCGGGCGATGCAGACCTTACTCAAGGTATTGGTGCCGGCGCCGGAACATGGAGCATGGAATCATATTTTGCCAGGGTTGGATACACGTTTGATAACAAATATGCAGTTTCAGGAACAGTACGCCGTGATGGTTCATCAAGCTTTGGTCCGGGTAAAAGATGGGGAACTTTCCCTGCTGTATCCGCATCATGGACAGTTACCAATGAGTCGTTCATGAAGGGTATTACTGCCTTAAATTATTTGAAAATACGTGCGGGTTTTGGTGAGGTGGGTATGCAGAGCACATCTGCTAATGCATTCGTGTCAAATATTAACCTGTTTGGCACTGCACCTTTTGGTCCTGGTAGCCTTCCGGCCAATGTGGCCAATCCTGATTTGGGCTGGGAAGCGGTAAAAACCTATAACGTAGGTGCCGATTTAACCATACTGAACAATAAGCTGGAGTTAGCAGTTGATCTGTACAAAAAAATTACTACAAATATGCTGTTGCCTAATCAGCTGCCTTCGTTCTCTGGTTTGGGTACAGCATATAATGATATTCAAACGCCAATCACTAATGCCGGTAAAATGACCAATACAGGTATTGATATTGGTATAACCTCTTATAATATCCAGCGTAAGGATTTTACCTGGAAAACCAATTTAACCTTTACTCACTATAAAAACGTACTTAACCAACTTAACAATCCTACGGCCACACTGTCGGGTATATTTAATGAGTACGGAACCAGTAACCTGACCTCGCTGACGTCACCGGGCGGTTCATTAGGTACATTTTATGGTTTTGTTACTGATGGATTATTCAGAACGCAGGCTGATCTGGCTAAAGGCCCCATACCAACAGGCTTAACTGTTGCACCTAACTCTTTATGGGTGGGCGATATCAGGTATAAAGATTTAAATGGCGACGGCGTAATTAATGACAAGGATGAGCGCGTTATCGGCGATCCGAACCCTAAATTCACTTATGGCTTTACCAATACCTTTAATTACAAAGGTTTTGACCTGTCCGTATTTTTATACGGAAGCTACGGCGGTCAAATATTGAACTATACCCGCAGGCAAACAGAAGCTATGTCAAGTGCCTTCAATAACCAGCTGGTTACAGTATTAAACAGATTTACGCCTACAAATACCACATCGGATATGCCAAGGTATAACCAGTGGACAAACAATAACCTTAAAATATCTGACCGTTATATCGAAAGCGCGTCATACCTGCGCATCCAGAATGTGGCTATTGGTTATAACATACCTAAAAGCATTATCAGCAGGCTAAAAATTGCTTCTATCAGGTTTTATGCTTCTGTTCAAAACCTATATACTTTCACTAAGTACACTGGTTATGATCCTGAGTTAGGCGCGCTTAATTCACAGGTAGGGTTTATGAATGTAGATAATGGCCACTACCCGGTACCACGTACCTATACGTTTGGTACCAATATTCAATTTTAATTAAGTAAATACTAAGCAACATGAAAATAAAAATCATATTCTTAATGTTTGTAACTGTTTGTCTTGGAGCTTCCTGTAAAAAGGATTTCCTTGACCATCCGTCAATAACAAGTCCCACTACCGATAACTATTACACCAATGCCACACAGGTAAACGGTGCCACCGGGATTTTATATAATAACGTTTGGGGCGATTGGTTCGATAAGGCCTTTACATCGGTAGGTGATGTGTTGGGCGGAACAGTAACCGGAACACAGGGTAATTCCCAGTATAATTCATTTTATAATTTTCAAATTCAAAGTACCGACGGATTGGTGTCAAGTACCTGGAACTCCTGCTATAAAGCGGCGGGCCAGGCATCAGTTTTAATACAGACTTTCAAAACTAAAAAAGCACAGCTGGGTGGTAGCGCCAGTTTCCTTGATGTAGGTATTGCCGAAGCCAGGTTTATACGCGGGTTTGCTTATTTTTATATCGGCCGTACTTTTGGCGATGCACCTATAGTTGATAATCCGCTTGATTTAACCAAGCCTGGAGCATATCTGGTACCCCGCTTTTTTCAGAAAGACGTATTGCGTTTTGCTTTAGAGGATCTGCAGGCTGCAGAGGCTGGCCTTCCGGAAGTATCTTACCAGGATGGTCGTGTTACTAAATATGCTGCCATAGGAATGGAAGCTAAGATATACCTGTATCTGAAAGATTATGTAAATGCAGCAGCAAAGGCAAAGCAGGTAATTGATTATGCCAATGGCGCAGGTGCCGGTAAACTTGGCTTAAATAGCAGTTACAATGCAATGTTTACCTCATCTACCGTTGCCAATACTAATAACGTTGAAAATTTATTTTCATTAAGGTGGTTAGCATCAATGGGTTGGAATGGCGGTAATCGTTTTTCAATTTACGTAGCACCGCAACCGCTTGTACATCCAAAACCAACTGGTGCCAATGGTTACTCGGCCGTTGTACCGTCATTGGATATGTTAAACACTGCCACCGGATATGAGGCTGCGGATAAAAGACGCGGATGGTCTGTAATGCAGCAAGGGTTTCACCGGGCCGACTGGATTAACGATAACTTCCCTAACGGCTTTACCTATGATACTACAGGCAAGGCTACTGACGACCATTTTATATTCACCGGAACCCGTTCAAACATTCAGAAATACATAGTAGGTACCAACAGGGCCGATGAACCGGTTACTCCTGATGGGCATACCAGCATGCCTACCTATATTCTCCGTTATGCTGATGTATTGCTTATTTACGCCGAAGCTGTATTGGCTAATAATGCTTCAACGTCTGATGTTAACGCTTTAAAGGCTTTCAACGCGGTACATAACCGTGCAGGTTTAACCAGTCTTACCGCTATTACGGAGAATGATATTTTACATGAACGTAAAGTTGAATTTGCTTTTGAAGGTGATTATTGGTTTGATATTCAGCGTCAGGGTTTTGAAAAAGCTAAGGCAATCATTGCCTCGCAAGAGCGCGGTACACTTGACGGGGGCGGAAAGCTGACCAGTTTTAAAGCAACGTTAACGCAGGCACAAATGTTTTTACCTCCGCCGCAGTCAGAAACCGTGCAGGATCCAAAACTACTTGAACCAGCTGTTGCATATTATAAATAGTGACACACCTTATTTAAATTATAGTAATCATGAAAAAATTATATAAACTACTGATAGTGCTGCTTACGTTTGCTGGCGGTGCATCAGTTATAACATCATGTACAAAAGAGGCTGCAAAACCGGCTGCGGCTTCATCTAATCCCAAAGCCGATAAGCTTGATCCCGATTCTGCAAAAGGCGGCGCTGCCTTAATATTAACAGGCAGCGGCCTTGGTCAAATACAGTCTATCGTTTTTGAAAAGGGAAGCGTTCCGGCTCCGTTCAATACTGTGTTCAATACTGATAAAGCACTAATATTCAGGGTGCCCGATACGGCTAACGGCGGTAACCAGAATATCATTATTACCAATAAATTAGGCAAGCAGTTAAAAGTGCCATTTAATGTAATAGCGTTGCCTGTTATATCATCTGTATCTAACTACAATTTTACCGCTGGTACAACCATTACCATTACCGGTAATAACCTGGGCGATGTTTCGTCAGTAAAGTTTGTTGGGGCTAATGATGCCATTACGGTAGTGTCAAAAACGAAAAAGGAATTGGTGATCACCATGCCTGCAAATAGTTCGGTTTTGGGTGCACCTTTAGTTATCACTAACTCAACCGGCCCTGTTACCACTACCCAGGTGTTTGAAAATCTGGATAAAGCTTATAAGATTTTTACAGATGGTTATGGAACCGACGGTTGGGCCAACAACTCGTGGGGTTCGGCACAAATCTCTACTACGGTTTCTAAATCGGGTACGAGTTCATTTGCTGCCACTTATGCTAAAGGTAATTGGAGCCAGGATGGGTTTTCAAACTGGTCAAATGGCTTTGCCTTTAATGCGTCATATAAATACCTCACTTTCTGGATTAAAGGGGCTTCAGAAGACTACACACTTTATATCACAGGTGATAAGCGTGCCGGTAGTTTCGGAAACTCTGATACCTCAACACCAATCACTGTTCCGGCAAACGTTTGGACGTATTTTAAAATATCGCTTAGTACGCTTGATCTTTGGAATAAAGGAACTCCGTTTAACCAGTTAGGCTGGTGGATAAAGGGCCCTAATGATCAGGATGAAACATTTTATTTTGATGATGTGCTTGTTGTAAATCAATAAGCCTGATGTTCCTGGCCCGCCCGCACACCCGGGTGGGTTGGGGATATTAACCGATGCTGCTGTTTGTGCTGTAAAAATATTGATGCTAATGGAATAACTGCTATTGTAAATTAGGCAGTTTACTATAATTATGTTAAATTCGTATCAATATAAACACTATTTTGTATAATAATTTTATGACAACAAGTAACGTAATGCGTGAGATAACACCGCTAACCCCAAGCGATTGCTTTACTATTTTTTCACGGGTCAAAAAAAAGTTCGATTTTCCGCTTCATTATCATGATGAGTATGAGTTAAACCTGATCATTAATGCCAAAGGTGCCAAGCGGGTTGTTGGTGGCCATATTGAAGTTATTGATGAGCTTGAACTGGCATTGGTAGGGCCAAACCTTTATCATGCCTGGTTTACACATCAATGCCAGAGCGAGGAGATCACGGAAATTACTATACAATTTCATAAGGATCTTTTTGATGAAAAGTTTCTAAAACGCAATCAGTTGAGTTTTGTAAAAAGTATGCTGGAGCGGTCGCAAAGAGGTATCGTATTCTCGCCCGAAACCATACAGGCGCTTAAAGGCCGCATATTAGGGTTGGATAAAAAGAACGGATTCGACTCAGTATTAGAGTTGTTATCTATTCTGCATGATCTGTCCATATCGCGCAATATGAAAATGCTTTCAGATCCGAGTTTCACCAATGAAAAGTTTTACTACAACAGCAGGCGTATTGAAAAAGTGTTTGAGCACATGAATATTAACTACAATAAGCAGGTCACCCTGGCCGAGGTAGCTAAAATTGCCAACATGCCCGAGGCTTCGTTCAGTAGGTTTATAAAAAAGCGTACCGGCAAAACCTTTATTGATAGTTTGAACGAAATAAGGCTTGGCCATGCCTCGCGTATGCTGATCGACTCCACCACCACCGTGGCAGAAATTGCCTATAAATGCGGTTTTAACAACATATCAAATTTCAACAGGATATTTAAACGCAAAAAGCTTTGCATCCCTAAGGAGTTTAGGGAAACATACACCGGTAACCGGGTTTTTATTTAATAATATATAATTTTCAGGTGTTTAATACTATAATATACTAACTGATTAAGTCAAATTAAGGTTAAAAAAGTATTATAAATTTATTGTTAATAAATTCAATTTTGGTTATTACCAATTACGGGAAGCCTACAGCATAAAATCTTCATAATTTTTAAACTAACGCATCTTCACAACTAATAGATGAAATTACACTTACTTGATGTTGCTATCATAGTTTTATACTTGTTGAGCACCATTTTTATAGGTTTATGGTACCGTAAAAAAGCGCGTGAAAACAAGGAAAGCTATATGTTGGGCGGTAAATCATTACCCTGGTATAAGCTGGGTTTAAGTGATGCGTCTGATATGTTTGACATCAGCGGAACCATGTGGATGGTAAGCCTGTGTTTTGTGTATGGCATGAAAAGTATCTGGATACCCTGGCTTTGGCCGGTATTTAACCAGGTGTTTTTAATGATGTACTTGTCGCGCTGGCTGCGCCGCTCCAATGCGGCTACCGGTGCCGAGTGGCTGTCTACCCGTTTCGGTAAAACAGGGCCTGGGGTAGGTAACTCGCATAAGGTGGTTATTGCTTTTGCGTTGTTGAGCTGCCTTGGCTTTCTGGCCTATGGCTTTATAGGCCTGGGTAAGTTTATCGAGATATTTATACCCTGGGATCTGGTGAAGGCTTATGTGCCTTTTAACGTTGCACCGCAGTATGTGCCCCATGTGTATGGCATTGTATTTACGCTGTTTGCTATGTTTTATTCCATTTTGGGTGGTATGCACAGCATCGTACTGGGCGATATGATCAAATATGGCATCATGTCGGTAGCGTGTGTGTGGATTGGATTTATAGCGGCAAACAAGCTCACCGGGCATCATCTTAATGTACCCGACGGCTGGTATAGCCCGTTTTTCGGCAAAAGTCTTGGTTTAAGCTGGACAGGTATAATTACCGAGGTTAACCAAAAAATAAAAGACGATGGTTACTCACTGTTCGGCTTGTTTTTTATGATGATGACATTCAAAGGTTTCTTTGCAGCCCTGGCTGGCCCGGCTCCTAACTATGATATGCAGAAGATCCTGTCAACCCGTTCGCCGGAGGAAGCCAGTAAGATGAGTGGATTTGTAAATATTATATTATTACCTATCCGTTACTCACTTATTATAAGCCTAACCGTACTCGGCCTGCTTTATTATAAAGAAATGAACCTGAAGGATGCCGCCGGGGCTATTGATTTTGAGCGGATACTGCCAGCGGTGATCAATAACTTTTTACCTGTTGGTTTGGTGGGTTTGCTGCTGGCTGGTTTGCTGGGTGCCTTTATGAGTACGTTTAGCGGTACTATGAATGCAGCACAGGCATACATCGTTAATGATATATACATTAAGTATTTTAATCCAACGGCATCAACCCAAAAAATCATCGCCATGAATTACCTGGTAGGGGTTATTGTGGTAGCTGTTGGGGTTGTACTTGGCTTTTTTGTAAAAGATGTAAACAGCGTTTTACAATGGATAGTATCGGCATTGTATGGCGGTTATATAGCATCAAATGTTTTAAAATGGCATTGGTGGCGCTTTAATGCCAACGGCTTTTTTTACGGAATGCTGGCCGGTATACTATCATCCATGGTTTTCTCATTATTGATACCACCGGGCGAGCTATTGTACTGGTTCCCGCTGCTGTTCCTGATCTCGATTGCAGGCTCGGTTCTTGGTTCGTATATAAGCCCGGCCACGGATATGGAGGTGTTAAAATCGTTCTACAGTAACGTACGTCCGTGGGGATTCTGGGAGCCGGTTAAGCAACTGGTTATAGCCGATGATCCGTCGTTTGTACCTAACAAAAACTTTAAAATAAACATGTTTAATGTGGTGGTGGGCACCATAGCGCAGTTATGCCTTACCATACTGCCTATGTACCTCATATTAAACCAAAAAATGCCGTTACTGGTAACCATAGCTATTTTGGCAATCATTATACTGATACTGAAAAGAACTTGGTGGAATAAATTAAAAGACTATTGACAATTAGCACATATATGACGCAGGAATTTAAACACCGCTTAGCGCGGTTACAGGATGAACAGAAGCAGCTGATCAATAAACCTAATGAAATAGCCGGTGCAGGCAACGGTATTTTTGACCGTTACAAACACCCGGTATTAACAGCTGCGCATACGCCAATTAACTGGCGTTATGATCTTGACGCCCAAACTAACCCTTATTTAATGGAGCGTTTTGGTATTAACGCAGTTTTTAATGCAGGTGCCATAAAATTTAATAACAAGTATTTAATAGTAGCCCGTGTAGAGGGAGCAGACCGCAAATCGTTTTTTGCGATAGCCGAAAGTGCAGACGGGATCAATAATTTTACCTTCTGGGATTACCCGGTTGATTTACCGCAGGCAGATGAGCCCGATACCAATGTGTACGATATGCGCCTTACCCGGCATGAGGACGGCTGGATATATGGCCTCTTTTGTACTGAAAGGCGCGATCCTGCCGCGCCGGCACATGATCAGTCAATGGCTATAGCGGCCTGTGGTATAGCACGTACTAAGGATATGGTAAGCTGGGAGCGTTTGCCCGATTTAAAAACTAACTCGCCGCAGCAGCGTAATGTAGTATTGCACCCCGAGTTTGTTCAGGGTAAATATGCCCTATATACCCGTCCGCAGGATGGTTTTATCAGTGCAGGAACAGGCGGTGGTATCGGTTTTGGCCTGTGCGATAGCATGGAGAGTGCCATTGTTGACCAGGAAACCATCATTGATAATAAAAACTACCATACCGTTTACGAAGCTAAAAATGGTCAGGGTCCGGCGCCCGTTAAAACGGCACAGGGCTGGTTGCATTTGGCGCATGGGGTACGTAATACAGCCGCGGGCCTGCGCTATGTGTTATATATGTTTATGACCGATTTGCATGATCTGACTAAGGTTTTGTACAAACCGGGAGGTTACTTTTTAGCACCGGAAGGCGAGGAACGTATAGGCGATGTATCTAACGTGGTGTTTTGCAATGGTTGGATAGCCGATGATGACGGTACGGTTTACATTTACTATGCATCGTCAGATACGCGTATGCACGTGGCTACCACCACTATCAATAAGCTGGTTGATTACGTGGTGAACACCCCGGCAGACGGCTTAAGGTCATCCACATCGGTTGATGCCATTTACCGGATTATTAACAGTAACAAAGATTTGCACCAGCTGCAAGGGAAATAATCAAACCATTTATCAATGTATCAGGAAACAACCGGTTTTAAAGATGTTCAGCAACAGCTTTATGCTTATAAAAATGAGCTCAGGGCTGAGTTAGGCAATATTTTAAATTACTGGCTTAAAAACACACCCGACGAGGTAAACGGTGGTTTTTGGGGTAAAATTGATAATGATAACCAGGTTATTCCCGGCGCTCCCAAGGGATCGGTATTAAACGCCCGTATTTTATGGAGCTTTGCAGCGGCTTACAATCATAGGCCAGATGCTGCCGTTTTGCAAATGGCTCACCGGGCCTATGAATATATTACTGCTCACTTTATTGATCATGAATTTGGCGGGGTTCATTGGTCTGTTGATGATAAGGGCAATAAACTGGATACCAAAAAACAAGTTTACGCCAGCGCATTTACCTTATATGCACTGAGCGAATATTACCAGGCATCGGGTTTGGAGGTAGTTAAAAACCAAGCCATCGGTTTATATAATTTACTGGTTGATAAAAGCTATGATGCGCATAAAACCGGTTATATGGAGGCCTTTACCCGGGACTGGCAGCCCTTGAATGATTTGCGCCTGAGTGCCAAGGATGCCAACGAAAAAAAGACCATGAACACCCATTTGCACGTATTGGAGGCTTATACCAACCTGTACCGCATTTGGCCTGATAGTGGATTAAAAAGGCAGATTGAAAGCCTGATTGATAATTTTTGTAATTATTTTATTGACACGGATACCAACCATCTCATTTTGTTTTTTGATGAAGACTGGAACCGCCGATCGGACACGGTATCCTATGGGCATGACATTGAGGCCACCTGGCTGTTGCTGGAGGCGGCCGAAGTAATCAAGGATGGTACCCGTGAGGAGCGCATAAAAAAGATCTGCCTGCAAATTGCCGACGCAACATCGGAAGGTTTGGATGCCGATGGCGGTTTATGGTATGAGTATGAACCATCGGCAAATCATCTTATCAGGGAAAAGCACTGGTGGGTGCAGGCCGAAGCTATGGTGGGGTTTTTTAATGCCTGGCAAATAAGTGGCAACCGGCAGTACCTGGATCTGTCTGTAAAAAATTGGGACTTTGTTAAAAATAATATTCTTGACAAACAAAATGGTGAATGGTTTTGGGGTATACATGCCGATGGCAGCATAATGCCCGGTCAGGACAAAGCAGGTTTATGGAAATGCCCTTATCATAACAGCAGGGCTTGTATCGAAATTATTAAACGAATACGCTAAACAAAAGAAATTCATGAAACATGTTAAGGTAATTATTACCGGGATTTTCATCCCGGTGGCTATGCTATTGTCTTGTAAAAAGGGAAATAAGCCGGCCACAGCTGTTAATAATGACGATGATGACAACGGTTCAACGGTAATTGTAGCACCTACAGAGCCGACTGTCGCCAATACC
Organism: Mucilaginibacter saanensis; assembly: GCF_014200575.1. GTDB lineage: Bacteria > Bacteroidota > Bacteroidia > Sphingobacteriales > Sphingobacteriaceae > Mucilaginibacter. The sequence goes on from NZ_JACHBZ010000001.1 coordinate 464,584, forward strand.
CAAGGCTTTTTTCTGGACAACTGGACGGCCAAAACCTGGAGTACGGGTAATACAAGCACAGTAGCTAAACCAGCTGCCGGTACTACCACCGTAAGTGTTGATCTGAGTCAGCAGATCACTAAAGTATCAAACTATGTGTATGGTAATAACACTAATCCATTTATGGGCCAAATGGTTACCGAGCCCAGTTTAATGGCAAATATTACCAGTTTATCGCCCAATATTTTACGTTTTCCGGGCGGCGATCTTTCTAATGTTTATTTCTGGAATGTAGGTGACGGCAAAGCTCCGGCAGATGCCCCGGTTCAACAGCCCGATTATCAGGGTAACTATAGCAATACCGGGTACTGGTTTGGTAACAATACCCAAAGCTGGACATTCACCCTTGATAATTATTACGCCATGCTGCAGCAAACCAAAAGTACGGGTATTATCTCCGTTAATTACGGATATGCCCGTTATGGTACCAGTGCACACCCTGACCAGACCGCTGCACATCTGGCGGCGCAATGGGTACGTTATGATAAGGGCCGCACCAAATTTTGGGAGGTAGGCAACGAAAACTATGGTAACTGGGAAGCTGGCTACCGGATCAATACTACTGCTAACCGTGACGGACAGCCGGAAATACTGACCGGGCAGCTGTACGGAACTCATTTCAAGGTATTTGCCGACTCCATGCGTAAGGCCGCTGCCGAAGTTGGCAACGCCATTAAAATAGGTATTGTATTAACCGAGGCTGACGATCAGAATAATCCGGGTGTGCATAACTGGAACCACGATGTTTTAACCGCGGCCAGCAACTCCCCCGATTTTTTTGTGGTACATAACTATTATACCCCGTATAAGCAAAACTCAACGCCCGATGTTATATTGGCCACCCCGGTTCCGGTTACGGCATCTACCATGAGCTGGGTTAAAAATTCGGCCATTAATGCCGGGGTTATCCAAAAACCTGTGGCGCTTGATGAATGGAATATTTTCGCCACCGGATCAAAGCAAATGGTGTCAAACGTAGCCGGCTTGCATGCGGTTATGGTATTGGGCGAGGTTTTAAAAAATCAGTTCAGCATGGCTTGCCGCTGGGATCTGGCAAACGCCTGGGACAGTGGCGATGACATGGGTATGTTCAGTAACTCCTCCAATAGTAACGGCGCCGAGCCTGGTGTACCGGACTGGAATGCGCGCCCTGCATTTTATTATATGTACTTTTTTCAAAAATTTATTGGCGATCACATTGTGAGCTCGTCTGTAAACGGCAGCACCGACATAGTTAGCTATGGCTCATCATACACCTCGGGACAGGCCGGGGTAATATTGGTAAACAAAGGCAATACAGGTCATGTGGTAAAAGTAAATTTCAAAAACTTTGCGGCAGGCAGCAACTACTATTACTACACACTTAACGGCGGTACAGATAACGGGCAGTTTTCGCGCAAAGTATATGTAAATGGGGTTGGCCCGGCGGGTGATGGTGGTGGCCCGACCAATTATTTAAGTATAAATGCTAATACTGCCGCTATACAGGGAGGTATTAATATAAATGTACCGGCCATGGGCGCGGTGTTTTTAGTAGCTGATAAAAAATAACCTATTATTATATATCCATATGAAAACCATGAAGTTAACCTATTGGGGAATAACAGGCTTAATAAGCTTATTAAGCTGCGGCCATTTAAGGGCACAAAATGCTGATGATGCTGCTCCGGTAGCTATTTCAAAAAGCAAAACAGAAATAGCGCCAGGCAATTTGGCCCCCAGACCGCCTATGGGTTGGAATACCTGGAACACCTTTCAGACCAATATTAATGAGCCTTTGTTAAAAGGAATGGTCGATGCCTATGTGTCGTCGGGGATGCGCGATGCCGGGTATCAGTATTTTGTACTCGATGATGGCTGGATGACGATGGAACGCGATCAAAACGGTAACCTGGTTGCCGACCCGAAAAAGTTTCCGGAAGGGATGAAAGCCTTTGCCGATTATGTGCACGCCAAAGGGCTCAAGTTTGGTATTTATAATTGCGCGGGTAATAAAACCTGTGCGGGGTATCCTGGTTCGCGCGGGCATGAGTATCAGGATGCTCTTTTGTATGCCTCCTGGGGCGTTGATTTTTTAAAGTACGACTGGTGCAATACCGATAGCCTTAACGCACGCGAGGCTTATATTACCATGAGCCAAGCGCTTAAGGCAACCGGCAGGCCAATTATATTTAGCCTTTGCGAATGGGGAAATCACCAACCCTGGTTATGGGCCAAAGGAGTTGGACAATTGTACCGCACCACTGGTGACATTACCGCTAATTTTGATAAAGACAAAAACGTTGGCACCTGGACGGCGCTAAGTGTAATGACAATTTTAGATAAGCAGGCTAATATTGCTAAATATAACGGTCCTAACCACTGGAATGATCCCGATATGCTGGAGGTGGGTAACGGAATGAGTTATGAGGAGGATAAAGCTCACTTTTCTTTATGGTGTATGCTGGCCGCCCCCCTTGCCGCCGGTAACGATCTGCGTAAAATGTCGGTCCAAACCCAATCAATTTTAACCAACCACAGGGCCATTGCTATTGATCAGGATGCATTGGGTATTGCGGCCTCGCGTATCTATAAAGCTGATAGCCTGGAAGTATGGATAAAACCGCTGGCAAGCGGGGAGTTTGCCGTTTGTTTTTTAAACCGTTCGGCATCTGCACAGCAAGTTACCTACCGCTGGCAGGATCACCCTGTAAAAGATGAAATAAATAATATTACTTTAGATTTTGGTCAAACCAGTTATCAGTTACATGATGTATGGGCCAATAAAAATTCAGGTAATACTAAAAAGGAGTTTAAACAAGCTATAGCAGGGCATGGCGTTATTATGCTTAGGTTGGTTAAATAATACAATTAATAATAAACTTATTTTACAATGAATAGTGTTTTAAAGTACCTTACGGTTTTACTTTTAGTGTTTTATAGTTTGTTTGCAAACGCACAGTTATATAGCCCGAGTGATGCAAAGGCCACTGCCGAAACCATGCAGCTTTTTTACAGTATGCAGCGTTTGCTGGGTGCTGGGGTAATGTTTGGCCATCATGATGATACAGCTTATGGTGTTGATTGGAGGTTTGAACCGGACAGATCTGATGTGAAAAGCGTCACCGGGTCATATCCGGCCATATATGGCTGGGATCTGGCTAAAATAGAGCACGACAGCACCAAAGATATTAATGGTATACCTTTTAAACTGCAAAAGCAACTGGTAAAGGATGTTTACGAGCGCGGTGGTATTAACACCTATTGCTGGCACATGGATAATCCGGCCAACGGAAAAACCGCCTGGGATACCACCCAGCATACCGTAAAAGAACTGATACCCGGTGGCGCCTACCATAATGTTTATGTATCATGGCTGGATAAAGCCGCAGCTTACATGGCCGATTTAAAAGGTTCAGGGGGCGAGGCTATCCCGATTCTTTTCAGGCCTTTTCATGAACTTACGGGTAGCTGGTTCTGGTGGTGCAAAAATACCAGTACGCCTGATGAATTTAAAACACTGTGGCAGTTTACCGTTGATTACCTGCGTACAAAAAAGAAACTGCATAATTTATTGATTGTATACTCAGTTGCTGATTTTGACTCGGAAGAACAATTTTTAGAGCGTTATCCTGGCGATAGTTATGCCGACTTTATTGGTTTTGATAACTATTGTTACAAAAGCGTGCCTGAGTACCAGGCTAAGTTAGATAAACGCCTTGGTATTTTAGATATTGTGGCGGCCAAACACCACAAAATTGCCTGCCTGCCCGAAACCGGCTATGAGGCTATACCCATGGCTGACTGGTGGACTAAAGTTTTATTACCTACGCTGGCCAAACACCGGGTATCATACGTGCTAGCCTGGCGCAACGGCCGTACAGATCATTATTACGTACCTTATCCGGGGCAGACAAGCGCCGATGATTTTGTAAAGTTTTATAACAGTCCGCAAACCATATTTCAAAACCGGTTAACGCCGCTGAGTGTGTACGGTAAGCCTAATTCGGCTAAGTAATTCAGAGAATAGGGGAGTGAGTTTTAAAGAATAACAAAATACCATAAATGTTATGATGTTTTCTTTAAAACCATTACCCCAAGTAATCCGGCTAAAAGGGATGCTAACAGGATACCATATTTGGCCTGATCAACCATTTGAGGTTGACTAAAAGCGAGGCTCGATATAAACAGCGACATCGTGAACCCTACGCCGGCCAGCAAAGCCACACCAATTATCTGTTTCCAGGTAGATTTTGCAGGTAGTTGCGCTCCAAATTTTACCATGAGCCAGGTAGCCAGCAGCACACCTATAAATTTACCTGCCAGTAAACCTATGGCTACTCCCATACTTACGGGGTTAACCAGCGACGAAAAGAAGTTGGTGCCAATAACAATGCCTGCATTGGCCAAGGCAAAAAGTGGCATCACCACAAAGGCCACCCAGGGGTGCAGTGCAAACTCTACTTTTTGCAGCGGGGTTTCCGCATCTGTGCTTAATTTTTTTATTTGCTCAATGGTATCATGCTGCTCGGGGGTGGTTAAGGTGCTGTTGTTGGGTATGGCGTTTTCAAAATCAAGCAGCAGCTTGCGAAGGCTTTCGGCATAGCTTTTTTCGTTGATCCTCGTGCGCGCGGGGATGGTGAAAGCTACCAATACGCCCGCAATGGTAGCATGTACCCCTGATAGTAAGAAGGCTACCCACACCGCAAAACCAATAATCAGGTAAAATGTAATGTTGCGTATCCCTATTTTATTGCCAATAAGCAGGATCACCAATAGCCATATACCTATTGTTAATGGTACTAAGGCAATGTGTGAACTGTAAAACAAGGCAATTACCAGTACTGCCCCAAGATCGTCGGCTACAGCCAGGGCCGATAAAAATACCTTTACCGACGATGGGATATGTTTGCCCGCAACAGACAGCAAGGCAAGCGCAAAGGCAATATCAGTTGCCATAGGTATGCCCCAGCCATGCTCAGATGCTGTGCCCTTATTTATAAAAAAGTAAATGATGGCGGGTACCAGCATACCGCCAAAGGCGGCAACCATAGGTAACGATGCTTTTTTGACAGAGGATAGTTCACCTGCCATAAATTCCCGCTTTAATTCAAGCCCTATCACAAAAAAGAATACCGCCATCAGGCCGTCATTTATCCAGAGATGGAGAGAGTGATTAAGCACATAACTGCCAAATCCTAAAGAAAATTTAATATCCCATAGGTGGTGATACAAATATTGTAATGGGGAATTAACCCATATAATAGCAATTAAAACGGCTACAAAAAGCACAATACCGCTAGTATGTTCCTGGTGGATGAACTTATTTACAGGCGCAGTAAGTTTATCAATGGGAGATGTTTGCCTCATTGTTGCCTAAATTAGCGAAATTTACCGGGTGGTATTAAAATAATTTAGTGGATTTGGCTGGTTTTATATCCTCATTGCCATAAAAACTCAAATGCTGCGTTACGTAATATTTTAATCACCATAGTTAAATTTCATAGAATATTCATTTAATCTGTCTACTTTTAAAAAATGTCTTCGCACCATATTGTACGTGAAAAACAAGAGCCTGCATTGCTGGTGCTGGGGATCGATAGCTTTCCTGAAGAATTGTTAGGGCAGCTGTTGGAGTGGAGCCCTACGGTAATAACCACGCCTCACACCGCCGAAAAGTTGGACGCTTCTGGTATTAAGGTAGATTGGATGATAACCGATGGCGATCATGGTATCATTCAGTCAGATGTAAAGGTGATGTCTGCAGGCGATGCCACTATGGCAGCAGCAGCTTTTAATTACTTGATAGCAAACCATTATCCGGCGGTAAACGTAGTTACTGATGAGTTGGATCTGAATGTTTTTTTACAATATGCCGGTAAAATTAACCTGGTTATATTTCATGATCAGCAGAAAATTTACGCGGTTAATTCGGGTTTTAGCAAGTGGAAACCCGCAAATGAGATTATTAAACTACTTACTGAACCGGACGGATTAAAGTACACCGGCCTGGAGCGGATAGGTGAAGGGGAATATAAAACCACTGGCGACGGGTTTTTTACATTGCAGTTTAAAGATGCCTTTTTGTTTGTGGCTGAGGCAGTTGATTAGCGTTAAATAGTGTATAATTGAGCTGTTTTTTACAGTAAAAAAATATTGGTGTACTTTTTGTTAAAAATAATTAAAAACGCATTAAACCGTTTAAGCATTTATTAGTCTATATATTTATATCAGCAAAAAATACCGGCTGATCAGTTAAAAATTTTTCATCATGAAACGGATATATAAAAATTTATTTTCAATCGCATTAGGCAGCCTTTTGTGTTTGTCTTTAGCTTTTACCGCCAATGCACAGCATAGGAGTGGCGGAGGCGGTGGTGGTGGCGGTGGTTCCCGTTCATCAGGTGGTGGGGGCGGCGGAGGCGGCGTTTCCCGTTCATCAGGAGGTGGAGGTTTTTCGCGTCCATCTTTTAATGGTGGCGGTTCACGGTCAGCTGTAGCTCCATCACAACGTACTTATGGTACAGCATCAAGAAATGCAGTAACTGCAGCTCCACAACGTACTACCGGTTATGGCCAAAGGCAAAATACCGTAGGCGTAGCACCAGGCGGCAACCGTGTTGGTGTTAACGGAGGCGTACGTACTTATAGCGGCGGTAACCGTAGCTATACAAGCGTTAACAGAAGTGCTTACAATGGTGGCCGCGGTACTTATTACAGAAGCGGCGCTGTAGGTGGTACCCGTGTTTACCGCGGCGGTGGTTATGGTCGTTACGGTGGTCGTGGCGGATATTTTGGAAGCCACTACTACTATCCGTATCGTAACTATTACAATTCATACTATTTGCCAAGGCTTGGTTTTAGCATAGGATTTTTACCTTTCGGTTATTATCCTTTCTATTGGGGCGATTACCAGTATTTTTATAGTGATGGTTTATACTACCAACAAAGTAATGATCAATACACTGTGGTTGAACCACCGGTAGGTGCCGAAATTAAGAGCTTACCGAAAGATGCTCAATCTATCATGATCAACGGCGAACAGTACTATGAGTCAAACGGTGTTTACTATCAGGCAATAACAAAAGACGACGGTACAGCCGCTTATGTAATTGCAGGTAAAGACGGTGAACTGAATACCGATCAGGGCAATGGTGATTATCAGCAAGCTCCTCAAATAGGTGATATTGTTAATCAATTGCCAGATGACAGCAGAAAGATAAAGATCAACGGCGAAAAACTTTATGTTTCTCCAGATGGTTTCTACTACCAGGATGCTACTGATAACAATGGTAACAAGGCTTACAAAATTGTAGGTACGCCAAGCGATGATCCTGCAGATCAGCAAGATCAACCACAACAGCAACAATAAGATCTATCGAATTTTAATAAAAGCGGGCTGCCTCCATAAAGAGGCAGCCCGCTTTGTTTTTAGCATATCCTGTAAACGGAATGTATAAATGTTATAAAAGTATTGAAGCTAATGTGCTTAAATAGCTATTTTTACCGGCATCTTGTTTTACTGCTATGATTAAATACATATCCGGTTTACTTTTTGCCGTGCTCCTGCAGTTATCAATGAGCGCCAGTGCAGCCATGCTTAATGACTCTCTTAAATTATATAAGGCCGATAACACTTATATACAATACGTAGGCCGTATTGATTTTAATAACCCATTAAAACCCAGAATGTGGGCTCCCGGTGTTTATATAAAGGCCAGTTTTAAGGGTAACAAATGCCAATTGCTGATTAATGACGAGGTGATGTATGGCAAAAGCCATAACTACCTGGAAATTGCTGTTGATGATAATAAACCCTATCGCATACAAACTACCTCCAAAACAAATGTAATAACCGTGGCCGAAGGACTTGCAAACGGCGAACACACCATACTTATTTGTAAAGACACCGAATCGCAGATTGGCTATATTGATTTTGTTGGCATCAGGTGTCTTGAACTTTTACCGCCGCCTGCCCAGCCCAAACGTAAAATTGAATACATTGGCGATTCCATTACCAGCGGAGCCGGGATGGACCAATCAGAGATGCCTTGCGGTAAAGGCGAATGGTATGACCAGCACAACGCCTACATGACTTACGGGGCGCGTACATCACGTAATTTAAATGCACAATGGCAGCTTACTTCGGTAGCTGGTATTGGCCTGGTGCATAGTTGCTGTAATATGGATGTAACCATGCCGCAGGTATTTGATAAGGTATACCTGCGTAATGATTCATTAGCCTGGGATTTTAAGCGTTACCAGCCCGATGTTGTTACCCTATGCCTGGGGCAAAATGATGGGATACAGGATTCTGTAATGTATTGTGAAAGCTATGGCAAGTTCATTAAAACGCTACGGCAAAAATATCCCGCTGCAGATATAGTTTGTTTAAGCAGCCCCATGGCCGACGAAAAATTAACCCTTGCCTTGCAAAGCTATATTACAGCTATTACAGCTGATGCTAACTTAAATGGTGACAAAAAGGTATACAAATATTTTTTTTCCAGAAGATACTACCAGGGGTGCGGCACACATCCTGATATGAAGGAACACCAGTTCATTGCTGATGAGTTAACTGCCTATCTGAAACAGTTGAAAGGCTGGTAGTTTTAATTTAATTAAAACTTTTTTTAATTAGAAGGTATTGTTATTAAACAAAACTTAATAACTACCGATATGGAAAACCACAATCATCATGCACTCATTCAAAAATTATTGAACTGTGTGCTCGCTTGCGAGCATTGTGCAAGCGCCTGCTTACAGGAAGAAGATGTAAAAATGATGGCCAGTTGCATTAGTCTTGACCGGGATTGTGCCGATATATGCGCCCAGGCTGCCCGCTTGTTACAACGCAATTCAGTAATAGCACATCAATATTTGGTATTGTGCGAAGAAATTTGCCGGCTGTGCGCCGATGAATGTGGCAAGCATGACCATGATCATTGTAAACAATGTGCAGAAGCTTGCCGTACTTGTGCGGAAGCCTGCCATGAACACCATCAACCTATAACGCAGGACTAAAAAGCCTTTTAAATAAAAGCACTATAAACAACTGCCAAGCATTAGGATCTCCAATGGTTTGGCTATCAATAAAAGCATTTATTAACTCGGGCTTAAGTGTTTAATAAATGCTTTTATTCATAACTATGACGCTCAAAATCATAATCAGATTGCGAGGTGATGATCTTTTTTCTGCGCTGTATATCGGTATCCAGGTTATGATCATAAATATTATCGGTAACTGCTATATCGCGGTCTTTGTCCTTTTCGGCAAAGTAAATATTGGCCTCTGAAGTTTTGGATATAGCCACATCATAAGGCCCTTTGGGCGACATCAGTTTTACAAACACCGGTAAGCATTCAAACAAGATAAAAAGGTAGCCAATAAATGAAATAGCAAGGTATGTGTCCAGATCACGGGTGCCGTTTTCATTATAAGTGAGCTGCCCAAGTGCCCAGTTACGGTCAGAGAAACCGGCAATGTTGGATAGGCTGTCCAGCTGATGTTCTGAAAAAAGCCGGGTGCTGTTCAATCCCTCATAATCCTTACGGGCGCTCAGGTATTGATCCATCTGCCCTAAATTATCGGTAACCGTTTTTAGCCGGTTTTCTTTTTCTTCCAATACAGACTGCTTTTGCTTGGCGTACGTACCATAACCTGTTATACCTGATGTTTGATTGGTTTTATCGCCAAAAACCTCCTGGTTAAGCTGAAAACGCGAACGGTTAATATCTTTTTCTAACGAGTCCTTTTCCTTTTTCAGGTCGGTATTTTTACCCATTTCCATAGCATACTTTTGCTGATAGGTTTTTTCAAGGGTATCAATTTTACGATGCTGCCCTTTAAGGTAGGCTGTTTTTAACTTCTGGCGTATCTCCTTATCAAATATCTTAAGCTCAAGCGGACGTGAAATAACTACCCCAATCATAATAGCCAGTAAAATACGCGGCGAGGCCTGCAATATCTGCTGGTTAGTACTGCCATCCTTATTAATGCTTGATACAATGTAGCGGTCCATGTTAAAAATGGCGGTTCCCCATAGCAGGCCAAATAAAATGGCAAAACCTACTGCAAAGGCATCTCCGTTAAACACAAAGTACATGGCATATCCACCAGACAGGGAAGCAAACAGTGCTGTAAAAAATATAGTGGCCCCAATGCCCACATATTTATTATGCTCTATAGGGTATTTTTTTAGGGTATCAATATGCGCTCCTGAACAAAACCAGAAAAAGCGTGTAACTTTTTTCATTTATATGCTTCTTTTAAAGTGATAAGAGTGTTATAGTTATGTAAACCTTTTAGGCCCTCATCATAGTTTTATGACATCTTATGACGCCAAAACACAAATATTGTGCAATATTATACATAAAACGCACTTGTGCATTGATTGTTACAAAAATCGGGCTTAATTATTTGATATAGAAAAAAAGCTACCTTTGGATTATAATTTTATTTGACATGAACGAGATAACCGTACAGGAACTAAAAGAAAAACAGGATAAAGGCGAAGATTTTCAACTGGTTGACGTAAGAGAGGATTTTGAATATGAAACATCCAATTTGGGCGGCCTTTCTATACCGCTGGGTGGTATTTTAATTGAAGCCGATAAAGTAAGTAAAGATAAACCGGTTGTGGTAATGTGCCGCAGTGGCAAACGCAGCGCAGCTGCCATTATGCAACTGGAGCAACTTGGCTACACCAATTTGTATAATTTACAGGGCGGTATTTTAGCCTGGGCTGCAGAAATTGATCCAACACTTAGCGTATATTAGTTATGGGTTTTAAGTTAGTGCTTAACGTATTATATACCGTAGGTATTGTATTATGTTTGTTTGTGGCCTACAAGGCCAACGCCGATAAAAACTTTACACTTTTAGGCGCTGCTATATTGGTTGGCGGGGTGGTTATTGTATTAAAAATAAGACTGTTAAAAGACGTAAAGAACTCCCAGAAAAAGCTGTAACTTCATTGCATGTTTATAGCAATTTTAGGAGTTATTGTGCTCGTTGCGGGTATAGTGCTCAAACGTTCGCCCGAACCGGCTGTACGCTTTAGCGGCACGGTTAGCACAGTAGGGATAGCATTGGTAGTGATAGGTTTATTGCTATCCATGTTTAAAGTTATTGAGCCGGGTAAAGTGGGTGTGCAAACCCTTTTTGGTAAGGTACAGGATAATGTACTCGAGAGCGGTTTGCACATCATTAACCCGGTTGTTGATATTACCACGTTTGATATACAAACCCAAACGTACACCATGAGCGCTGTGAACAACGAGGGTCAGAAAGAGGGCGACGATGCCATCCGCGTGCTCTCAAGCGATGGGCTGGAGGTTACTATTGATCTTTCGGTACTATACAAGGTAAGCCCGGAAAAAGCCCCGTACATCCTGCAAAATATAGGCGAAACCTATAACGACAAGATCGTTCGCCCGGTATCGCGCACCGCCATACGCGATAATGCGGTTAATTATACCGCTGTTGATCTGTATTCAACCAAACGACAGGAATTTCAGGATAAGATAAACCGTACCATATCGGCCAGTTTTGCCAAACGCTGGCTGGAGTTGCAACAGATCCTGGTGCGCAACATTACCTTGCCGGCATCTGTAAGGGCCAGTATTGAATCAAAGATCAATGCCGAACAGGATGCGCAGAAAATGCAGTTCGTGCTGCAAAAGGAACGTCAGGAAGCTGAACGTAAACGCGTAGAAGCTCAGGGGATAGCCGATTATCAAAAGATCCTGTCAACCGGCCTGTCAGACAAACAACTCCAGTACGAAGCCATCAAAGCCCAAAAGGAAATTGCCTTATCGCCTAATGCCAAAGTGATTATTATCGGCGGCGGCAAAGGAACCCCGATTATGCTGAGCGATAAATAAGGGAGGTTCAAGCTATTCATGAATAAAATATATGATTGTCATGAATAGCAAAAATAAAACGTGTACATCAGTTTAAGGTAAAACTAACGGGGGGAGTTTAAGGATACTATGGTTTTGTAATATCTTTATTGCCTATGAAATTATTGGTATCAGACCAGAACACCGGCGGCGATCTGCTGCTGCATAATAGCGAAATGCAGTTTGACCGCCTGTTTTATACACGCGATTTTGACTATAAGTATTTTACCATAACCTGGAACCGCGGCGAAAAGCAAACCGTAACTCCGGCTGTTATGCTGAGTTTCGTCGAAGCATGGCGGACAAGCCTCTGCGCGCGCTCCTTCGATAAATACACTTTTGTGGTGTTCACAGATGTTCATGTCTCAAAAATGAACACGTGTGTTACAACCTTAACCCCAGCCCTGCGTCATTATTCAATATATAACGTCCGTTGGCAAACTCAGGCATCCGGTAGGGGTTATTACTCACCAGGAAAGGGCCATCAAGATCAACCCAATCACTTTGTGGGGCAAGCGCCAGACCAGCGAGGGCGGCACAACTTGTTTCGGTCATGCAGCCTATCATGATTTTAAGGTTAAGCTCGCGTGCCCGTTTAATCATTCGGCTGGCTTCATATATTCCTGCCGATTTCATGAGCTTAATATTAATGCCAGTATATACTCCGTGCGCTTTATCTATATCTTCAAAGCGTTGCACCGCTTCGTCGCCAATAATGGGAATAGGGCTGCGTTCGGTAAGCCAGGCATTACTGTCGGGGTCAGTTTTAAGCATGGGTTGCTCTATAAGGTGTACGCCTTGTTCCTGCAGCCAATAGGTCATGTCCAGGCTTTGCTGGAGGTCTGTCCAGCCCTGATTGGCATCTACGTAAAGCGGCACGTCTGTAACAGAACGTATGGTGCCAATGAGCTCTTTATCAGTATCCCTGCCCAGTTTTACCTTGATCACTTTAAACCCTTCAGCTTCCTTTACTTTTTTGATGACCATTTCGGGTGTATCAATACCTATGGTAAAACTGGTTACCGGCATCAGGTTAGGGTCACTGCCCAGCAACTGCCAGCAAGGCTGCTGTTTTATTTTGCCGTCAAGATCATGCAGGGCAATATCAATGGCTGCTTTTACGGCTGGATTACTGGGCGCAATGCTATCCAGATAGGCCACAATGTGCGCCATATCAAAGGGATATTTAAATTGCAGTGGGTCAACCTGGTTTAAAAATTCAGTGGCCGAAGAATGGCTCTCGCCCATGTACGGCACCATTGATGCTTCACCATATCCCGTAAACCCTTCGTACTTAACCTGTACCAGCATTACTGGTGTTGAGGTGCGCGAAAATTTGGCTATGGTGAAAGCGTGCTTTAATTGCAGTTCAAAGGGTTGATATGTCAGTTCCATGTTAAAAACCAAAGCTAAAATTTTAGAATGAAAATCGTGATTATCTTTGCACCCATGTCGGCACAAATTTATTCACCGTTCGAGCGTTTTAATTTCAGTAATAATAAGTGTTTCCTGACCGGGCAAACACTAAATACCGAAGAAGAAAAGATACAGGTTTTTCCGCAATGGCTCATGAGCCGCTACAACCTGGAAGACCAGCCTTTTAAACTACTTGACGAAAGTATGGCCACCTACAAGGATCTGAAAATGCCTTGCAGCGCAGCCATCAATGAGCAATACCTGGAGCCACTTGAAGCTGAGATTGCCGCCGCATTTGATAACGGTTACGAGGCCGTACAGCAACTTGATGAGATGAAGCTTTTTCAATGGGCGGGCAAACTGTTGTATGGTATTATATTTAACGAGATACAGGCAGGCATAAGGTTGCAACATGCCCAGGGCGAGGAGTTTAGCATGTCGCAGGCTATTATACATAAGTTCAGCCAGCTGCATTTGATGCTGCAAAGTTTAAACCTGCCTATTGAGCTGGATGGATTTAAACCCTACAGCCTGGTTTTATTCAGGGTGGATAATGCCGATGACGTGTTTGGTTACCGTGATGAGATCAATACACTTACCTTTTCGTTACGGATAAAGGATTTTGGACTGGTTATTTGTTTGCAGGATAATGGTGCCAATGCCAGTTATCACCGGGAAGCCTTGGAAAAAGTCAAAGGCCAAACCCTGCATCCCATACAGTTTGAAGAAGTTAACGCCCGTTTTTTTTACTCGGCCTATTTGTTTAACCGCCTGCCGGAGTATAATATTTTACCCGTAGCCGATACCATTTATATAGAGGCTATGCCCCTGCGTGGTACCAGCAGCAAACCCTTGTTTGATGACTGGGGAGGCAAAATTTATGGGCAGGTATTGGAAAACTTCTGGAAAAACTGGGGTTTCCTGTTATTCGAGATCATTAAAAACCCGGAAGAGCCGATGAGCTTTTTATTTGATGCCGATGGTAACCCTGTTAATGCAGCAATGATTGAATTGCCCCGCTAATTTGCTGAATAAACTGTGGCAGTACAGCCGGATTTAACAGTATGGTGATCATTAAGCCGCTTAATGCGCCATATAAGTGTGCATCGTGATTGATATTGTCGCGGGCATATTTGGAGGCATAGCTACAGTAAACCAGGTACAGAATACCAAATACATAAGCCGGTATCAGGATAGGTAAAATCAGGATACCCATACGATCAAGCGGAGAATATAATATGGCACCGAAGATAACCGCGCTTATGGCGCCAGAAGCTCCCAGGCTATAATAGCTGTAGTTTTCTTTATGCTTAATTACAGATGGCATGTCGCTTAAAATAAGGCTCACTATATATAAAACCGCAAACTGCCAGTGGCCCATCTGCTGTTCAAGCCTGAACGCAAAAAAGTAGTACGAAAGCATGTTGAACATCAGGTGCATCATATCCTTGTGGATAAGGCCGCTGGTGAAAATGGTATAAATCTGATGCCCGCGCGACACGGTGTAGGGGTGCAGCATCATTTTACCATATAGGTTTTGATTATAAAAAGCCAGCAAGGAGGTGATCAGGGTGATAGCAAAAATTACAGATGCTAGCGGTGTTATGATAAGATATTCCATTAATTAAAATTGCGTTGGTACGGGTTAATAACCTGCCGGCAAATATAACGTGCAATTTGTTTAATAGTTGCATTAGTTATCAAGTGCGGCAATTTCGGCCTGTAGCTTTTTGGGGAGGCTTTGAACCACCAGTTCATAGGAGTGGTCAATCAGTTCGCAAAGCAGTTTGTGGGGCAGGGAGCCATCCAGGTAAACAGTGTTCCACATTTTTTTATTCATGTGGTAGCCCGGTTGTACCTCGGTATAACGCTCGCGCAGTTCAACAGCCCGTTCGGGATCGCATTTGGCATTAAAGCTGTTGCCGCTTTGCAGCCCGGTTAGCAAAAACATTTTACCGGCAATTTTAAATACCAGCGTGTCTTCGCCAAAGGGGAAGCCTTCTGTTGCGCCTGGCTTTTGCAGGCAATAATCACGTAGTTCTTCTATGTTCAAAACTCAAAATGTCTTATCAATTTATTGTAGGATACGGTATTGCCAAAGTTATATTTAAAACCAATAACAAACTGGGCATACTGATCAACCGCATTGTTTTTAAATTTTTGCGGCGGGTCGTTATATCCGTCAAGTCCCTCGCCAAAAACAACATTATGCTGGTAACCTATTGAAATGGTGTAAGCCGGTTCATCGTACGAATCAAAAATTTTAAATTCATAACCAAACCTGAGCGGCACAAGCAAATTTATGCTTTTATTTTTTCCCGGGAAAACGTACGAGTATCCACCATTTTGCGGATAAAGGTTAGTGCGCTGTATATCGGTCATGTTATTATCAATTGCGCCAATGCCGGTGCCTATGTAAAAGTTTTTAATGGCATTTAAAAAACTGCTGTAGGAGTAATCAATAATATCACCGGCTTGCAAATCGGCATGTAAGATCAGTGCCTTGTAAACGTTGGCGTATTGCCTGCCAAAGGGATCTTTGTCAGGTGTACGACCGCCTCCTGATAGTTTACCCATCTGAAACTCCAGCGCAATGGGTAAAAAAGGGTTATAATTATATACGATATTAAGATTGAACCCCGGATGGTAATATTGAGTTTTAGTATCAGCATAAGCGCGTCCGTAGCTTATGCCGCCACCTACGCCAAACTCATAATAATTGTACCCGCTTTGTGCTTTTGCCGTAACAACAGCCAAGGAAATAACAAAAAATAGAATAAATTTTTTCAATGCTAAATTTTAATCAATATTTACAAATGGAACCAGCCAGGTACGGTTGCCGGTAAAAATTACTAACATAAAGCCTCATGAGTTTTAATTCATCACTTAACTTCACCGTAACCGAACGCTTTTTACGCTACGTTACCATTGATACGCAATCAGACCCCTCTTCTGTTTCGTTTCCGTCAACAGAAAAGCAAAAAGATTTGAGTCGTTTGCTGGTTGAGGAGTTATTGGCTATTGGTATAAAGGATGCACATCTGGATAAATATGGATACGTATATGCCACAATACCCTCAAATACACATAAGCAGGTACCAGTAATTTGTTTTTGCTCACACGTGGATACCTCGCCAGATTGCAGCGGCGAAAATGTAAAACCAATTGTTCATAAAAATTACCGGGGGCAGGACGTGATATTGCCCGATGACCCAACACAAATTATAAAACAGGCGGACCATCCCGACCTTAAAAATCAATTGGGTAACGATGTTATAACTGCTTCAGGTACTACTTTATTAGGAGCGGACAATAAGGCGGGTGTTGCTGAAATTATGGATGCTTGTTTTCAACTGGTGAACCATCCTGAAATTAAACATGGTGATATCCGCATATTGTTTACGCCCGACGAAGAGGTAGGGCATGGGGTTGACCATGTTGATATTGCCAAACTTGGTGCCTATGCAGGCTATACTATTGATGGCGAAAGTGCCGGCAATATGGAAAATGAAACATTTTCTGCAGATGGCGCCCGGCTCAGCATACAGGGAGTTAGCACACATCCCGGGTTTGCCAAAGGTAAAATGGAAAGCGCCATAAAAATTGCAGGCGAGATCATTGCTGCGTTACCTGCCGAACTATCGCCGGAGCAAACAGATGAAATGGAGGGGTTTATACATCCCGTAAATATATCCGGACACGTAGAGGCTGCAAGTATCGATTTTATTATCCGTGATTTTGAGGAGGAGAAACTAAACCATCATGCGGCTGTTATTCGTAAAACTGCTGATGAAGTATTGAAGAGGTTTCCTGCTTCAACTTATACGTTAGCTGTAAGCCAGCAATACCGTAATATGAAAAACGTGCTCAATGAGCATCCGCAAATTGTGGCGTATGCTATGGAAGCCATTAACCGCACCGGCTTAACTGCAAAGCTTTGCAGTATAAGAGGTGGTACGGACGGTTCAAGATTATCATTCATGGGATTACCCTGTCCGAATATCTTTGCCGGCGAACACGCCTTTCACAGCAAACAGGAATGGGTATCGGTGCAGGATATGCAAAAAGCCGTTGAAACCATACTGCACCTTTGCATGATATGGGAAGAGAAAAGTTAAAAAATTATTAGCCCAAACAAAATAATATGTACACCATCAGAAAAGCAACTATAAATGATGTGGAAACCATCCGCCAGATAGCCGACCAAACCTGGTGGGTAACCTACGGACCTATATTAGATCATGAACAGATAGCTTTTATGCTGAGCGAAATTTATTCGGCAGACAAGATCAGCGATCAGATAAAAAATAACGGCCAAACTTATTTGCTGCTGTTGGAGGGTGAACAGCCGGTAGCCTTTGCTGCTTACTCGCCCCGCGAAGAAAACCCTGATGTTTACAAGCTGCATAAGTTATACTGCCTGCCTGCAACACAAGGGAAGGGGTATGGGAAAATACTGATTAACGAGGTAGCAAAAAAAACAATAGAGGCGGGTAAAAACACACTTGAGCTAAATGTAAACAGGTATAACAATGCCAAATCGTTTTATAACAAAATGGGCTTTAAGATAGCCTACATACAGGATATCCCCATTGGCCCTTACTGGATGAATGATTATATTATGCGTAAGGAGTTGTAATTGCAGAGGAAGAGGTGTTGCGTGCTATTTTTCGGCAGATTCCATCTTTTTATACTCTCTTAGCCAGTCTGCATAACCTATACAAGCCAGTACAAACAGTATCATGTATAGTATGGCGGTTACATATAGGCTTTTGTAAATATACAGCGGGATATAACAGGCGTCAACAAATATCCACAATGCCCAATTCTGGAGTATTTTCCGGGTCATTAACAACTGGGCTATAAAGCTTATGGCGGTACAAAAGCCATCAATATAGGGTACGTTGGTGCTGGTGAATTTATGCAGGAACAAGCCCAATAAACCCGAGAGCAGCAGGGTGGTGGCGATTACCGCCATGTATTGTTTGCTGGTGAGGCTGCTTAATGGTTTCTCATGCCTTTCCTGTTTCTTTAACCAAAAATACCATCCGTATATGGATGTGCCTAAAAAATAGATCTGCAGGCCGGCGTCGCCAAATAATTTGCTTTCATAAAAAACTACCAGGTAAGCCAACACGCTTATAATAGAAATGGGCCAGTTCCAGATGCTTTGTTTGGCCGCAAGATAAACGCAGGCTATACCAGTTAATGCTCCTGTCCACTCCAAGTAACCGGTTTGCTTAATTTCCTGAATAATGTGCTGGCTTATTGATAAGAGCTCCATTACTTACAAATATATTAAAGCCCGGTTGTAAACCGGGCTAAGTGTTTTTTATCAAATGTGTTTGTTTATATGGAGTTTACCAGATTTTTACGCGCTTATCAGGGGCCAGCCACATTTTATCACGCTTTTTGATATGAAAGGCTTCATAAAACTCTGGCACGTCTGTAAAGGGGCCGTTTACGCGCATAAATCCCGGTGCATGTTCATTAGTGAGTATCTGACTTGATAATGACTCCTGACGCTCCTGGCCAAGCCACCCTAAAGCATAACCCAGAAAGTAACGCTGCAGCGGTGTTAAACCGTTAATTGGTTTTCCTTCCTTATACTGCTCGGTTTTTTTAAAGGCATCAAGTCCTATAACAATACCACCTAAGTCGGCAATGTTTTCGCCCTGGGTAGCCTTTCCATTTACATGCAGCCCATAAATGCTGTAGCCATTAAACTGGTTAATGAGCATTGTGGCTCGCTGAGTAAACTTTACTGAATCTTGCGGCAGCCACCATGTTTTTAAATTGCCTTTAGCATCAAATTGACGGCCCTCATCATCAAAACCGTGCGTCATTTCGTGACCAATGGTTGATGCGGCTGCGTAGCCGTATATCACCGCGTCGTCAACATTTTCATCTTTAACGCCGGGGATAGTAAATATGCCTGCAGGCAATACAATTTCGTTATTGGATGGATTGTAGTAAGCGTTATAGGTTTGCGGTGTCATGCCCCATTCGGTACGGTCAACCGGTTTGCCTAATTTGGCTGCATGGTATTTATGCCACCAGTTATTGGCACGCATTACATTTAGTGCATAAGGTCCACGGTTTATTTCAAGAGCCGAAAAATCCTTCCAGTTATCAGGGTAGCCTACCTTAGGCATCACTTTGCTTAGTTTGTAATAAGCTTTTTCCTTAGTTTGAGGGCTCATCCAGTCAAGCTTTTCAATATGCTCTTTAAAAGTAGCGCGCATGGTTTCCACCAGTTTTACGTAACGCTCTTTTGTTTGCTCAGGAAAGTATTCTTTTACGAATATCTGTCCCAACACTTCGCCCATCAAACCGTTTTCGGTATCCAGTACCCGTTTCCAGCGGGGGAGCTGCTCTTTGCTACCGCTAATTACCATACCGTAAAAGCGGAAAATTTCCTGATCAAAGGGTTTGCTTAAATAAGGGCCAAATTCGCTGATCAGGTTTTTACGCAGATAGTTTTTCCAGTCGTTAATACTATAAGTTTTGAGTGCCTTATTCAGGGCGCGGTAGTATTCCGGCTGACCTACTATAACGGTATCAACACCCTTATAGTCCATTTTTTCAAAGGTCGATTTCCAGTCGATGTCCGGCGCCAGTTTGTTTAAACCGGCCAGGGGCATTTTATTATAATTATGGTATGGATCGCGCAGATCTTCCAATTTACGGCTGCTATCGGCCAAAAATTTTTCTAACTCATATACCTTTTGGGCAGCCGCTGCTGCTGCGGCGGTTTGCAAGCCGGCCAGTTTGAAAATGGCCGGGAGATGTTTCTGCTGATAATCATTACGTATGGCAACGCTGTGCGCATCGGCATTAAAATAGTAATCACGGTTGGGCAGCCCAATACCTGATTGATCAAGCTGTAATACTATTTTGGTGCTGTTTTTACTGTCCTGCCCGGCGTAAGCGCCAATTGGGCCATCAACGCCAATGTTTTCGAGGTGGGCAAATTCATCAACAAGGCTTTTTACATCGGTGATGTGGTCAATTTTGGTTAATTCCTCCTTAAGTGGGGCAAGGCCCTGTTTTTCAATATTAACGGTATCCATACCGCTGTAATAAAAATCGCCTATCTTTTGAGTATTGCTTCCTTTGGCTGCATTTGCTTTAAGGGCATCCTCATTTATTTTTTTCATGCGGTTGCGTAGTTCCTCAATCACCACGTTACCAATGCCCCAGGAGGAGTAAGCCCCGGGTATCGGATTTTTTTTGAGCCAGGTACCATTAGCGTATTTAAAAAAATCATCACCAGGTTTTACCGTGGTATCTATGTTTTTAATTATGGGGTCGTTGTCGGCGTAAATTTTTGCTTTGTTATTGCAAGCGGTAAATAATAACAGGCCTAAGGCAAATATTATAATAATTCCTGATGGTCTTTTTGGGATCATAAATTTTGAGTGTATGTTATAAAATACAGCGGATGTATGGAATAGTAGAATTTGAAATAGTAATTTAATAATAAAATGCGTACTTTAATAGATACCTTGAAAAAAACCTGCTAAAGAAACATCAAAATAGTAACAAACTTTTCTTAATGTATCCAGCCTGATATCAATTTTACCCGACTCCAACCTGGCGATGTTGATATTTGTTTCGGTAAAAAATTTCTCTTGCGTTACCTGATTTTGCCTTCGCAGGTTTTTAATTTGCAAGGCTACCTTTTTTTTAAAGGCATCGTCTGAGTTGCTAAGATATTCAAAATCAGTAAGTAACATAATGGTGTCTGGCTATGTAATAATAAAACGGTAGTAGGGGCAAAAAAATATTAAATAATAAGTAATTAAAGTTCGGGAAAAATATCGACAAAAAATATAAGTCAGAACAACTATTTACTGACGTTTAAGTAAGTAAGCTTTTGTATTTGTGGCAACATAATTGTTTAAAACAACTCGCCCTGCATATGATCTGTGAAAAAAATTAAAATCACCTACCTGTGAAAAACTTTTTTGAATTCTCAGACGCCCAAGTTGAGATTTTTTGTTCTTTGTTTTGGGTTTAATCAATAGTTTAAATTAATTAGGGGAAAGGGAGCTTTGAAAAAAGCTCTCTTTTTTTTTACAATACATTACTATGCATGCATAGTAATTGTTATATTTATTTTTTTAAATATTATGCATTTCGAATTTACAGAAGAACAGTTGATGATACGCCAGGCTGCGCGTGATTTTGCTCAAACAGAATTAAAGCCGGGAGTAATTGAGCGCGATGAACATCAGAAATTTCCGGCTGAGCAGGTAAAAAAATTGGGCGAACTGGGATTTTTAGGAATGATGGTGTCGCCGCAATATGGCGGTAGCGGCATGGATGCCATATCTTATGTACTGGTGATGGAGGAGCTTTCAAAAATTGATGCTTCTGCGTCGGTAGTGGTTTCGGTAAATAACTCGCTGGTGTGTTATGGTCTTGAAAAATATGGTAACGAAGCACAAAAGCAAAAATACCTGGTACCCCTGGCTAAGGGCGAAAAAATAGGGGCGTTTTGTCTTTCGGAGCCCGAAGCCGGTTCAGATGCTACCTCACAACGCACCACGGCTGTTGATATGGGTGATCATTACCTGCTCAACGGAACCAAAAACTGGATCACCAACGGCAGCTCCGCCTCTACCTATCTTGTAATAGCTCAAACTGATGCCTCCAAAAAACATCATGGTATTAATGCACTTATTGTTGAAAGAGAAATGGAGGGCTTTACCGTAGGTAATAAAGAAAATAAGATGGGCATCCGTGGCTCAGATACACATTCACTGATGTTTACCGATGTAAAAGTACCCAAGGAAAACCGGATAGGTGATGAAGGCTTTGGATTTAAATTTGCCATGAGCACGTTAGAAGGCGGTCGCATAGGTATTGCCGCCCAAGCATTGGGCATAGCATCCGGAGCACATGAACTGGCTGTACAATATGCTAAGGAGCGCAAAGCTTTTGGTAAAACAATTGCCGACCTGCAGGCTATTCAGTTTAAACTGGCTGATATGGCTACCGAGATAGAGGCCGCCCGTTTATTGTGCCTCAAAGCTGCCTGGCTGAAAGATCATGGGCATCCTTATGCCAAGGCCAGTTCAATGGCTAAGCTTTTTGCCTCAGAAGTGGCTATGCGTACCACCATTGAGGCCGTGCAGATTCATGGTGGATATGGCTTTGTTAAGGAATATCATGTGGAGCGTTTAATGCGTGATGCTAAGATAACGCAGATATATGAGGGCACTTCTGAAATTCAAAGAATTGTCATTTCGCGCGAAGTTTTGAAATAGTTGGCTTGTTTTCATACTTTTGGAAAGTATATTAATTTAGTAGACTATTTTTGAACATGAGTTATAAAGCTATCATAACCACCATAGGTCTTGCGGTATTATTTCAGGTATCTTACGCACAAACCAAACTTAAAACCGGCTTGTGGCGTGGTGCCCTTAAAACATCGTCAGGGGTAGATATACCGTTTAATTTTGATGTAAAAGATACCGCTGGCAGGCAGCAGCTGGCTATCATTAACGGTGCCGAAAGATTTAAGGTAACCGATATAACAACCAAAGATGATTCGGTGTTTATACATATGCCTTTGTTTAATTCGGAGTTTAAATTAAAGCTTGACGGCGGCAATTTAAAGGGACAATGGATCAGGCACCTTGGCGAGCGCGATGCTTTTGTTGAGTTTTCTGCACAACCTAACACCTCATGGCGGTTTTTAAAAACACCCGAAAAGCCAACTTACAGTGTAGATGGGCGCTGGTCGGCTATTTTAGGTGGGGGCGAAGGCCGTGATACCACTGTTGGCGAGTTTAAGCAAAATGGCAATAAGCTTACTGGTACATTTTTAACTACCACCGGCGATTACCGTTACCTGGAAGGTTCTGTGTCTGGCGATAAACTATACTTGTCGTGCTTTGACGGGGGACATGCCTACACATTTACAGCAACTATTAAAGATGCACAAACTATAACCGAGGGCAAGTTTTATGCAGGTGCTTCATCGGTGCAGCCCTGGGAGGCGGTTAAGGATGCCAATGCCAAACTGCCTGATGCCTATTCGCTTACCGCGCTTAAACCGGGATATAAGAAAATAGATTTTACTTTTAAGGATATCAACGGCAAGGAAGTATCCTTACAGGATGCCCGTTATAAAAATAAGGTAGTAATTGTGCAGATATTAGGTTCGTGGTGCCCTAACTGTATGGACGAAACCGCTTACATGGTGAACTATTATAAAAAATTTCAGCCCAAAGGCGTTGAGGTTATAGGGCTTGCTTATGAACGTACTACCAACTTTGAAAAATCACAGAAAGCGCTGCAGCAGATAAAGGACAGATTTAATGTACCTTATCCATTGCTCATAACCGGTTACACCAGCAACAGATCCGAAACGGCTAAAAGCTTGCCTATGTTGGCAAAAATAGTTGGCTTCCCTACAACTATTATTATTGATAAAAGCGGCGATGTGCGGAAAATACACACCGGTTTCAATGGCCCGGGTACAGGCGAGCATTATACCGAATTTATCAGCGAGTTTGAAAAGCTAACCAACGATCTGTTGGCCGAGAAATAATTGCTGGCAACGTATAAACAGAAAAGGGTTATTGTATGCATACAATAACCCTTTTCTGTTTATAAAAACATCTCCATTGTTTTAATACCTGGCGTGTATTGATTATTAAATTATAAAAATTAAAACCAATAACGCGCCCGCGCATTTAATAATAAAAGGAAAATTATGAATGCTTATCAGCAAAAATGGCTTAATGTATTAAATAATGCTAATCTGCCCGGATGGAAAATTGAAGCCCGCGGAGAGGATATATTTATTGATATGCCGCACGTAACCGATCTGAAATTAATAAGAGATAACCTTCCCGAAACCATAGGATTGATGGCCCTGGATATCGATCTGCCAAAGGAACGGCTCAATTTTATTTTTCATAACGGATACGAGCAATTTGAATACCTGATTAATCCGGGTAATGAGGATCTGAATGAGGAATGATCAGATTTTGGCCTTGGTGGATACAATTACTACCGATACCCCCATGGCAGCAATCAGCACAAACGAAGCTCTTAACGTAGCTATACCCGCAATAAAGCCAATAACCGGAGGGCCAATCAAAAAGCCCATAAAGCCAATGGTTGATACTGCTGCTAAAGCAACACCAGGTAGCATAGTTTTTGATTTTCCAGCTGCGCTATATACCATAGGCACAACAGATGATACACCTGCACCTACCAGTAAAAAGCCGGCCATAGCCGAATATATATATGGAAATGCTACTGCTATTAACAACCCGGTAGCGGTTAAGGTACCGCTAACCTGTAGGGTACGTTTTAAGCCATACCGGTGTGCAAACCAATCGGCAACAAATCTGCCGCCTGCCATGGTGGCCATAAAGGTGGTAAAACCTATACCTACTAATGCAGTAGGAGCAAGTACCACTTTTTTAAAGTAAATAACGCTCCAGTCAAACATGGCTCCTTCGCAAATCATGGAGCAAAAAGCTATAACACCCAGTTTAATCAGGGAGCGATCGGGCATTACAAACACGGGACCGGCACTTGCAACCTTATCATCCTTAAGATACTTGGCTGACACAACCACACCTATGGCAATTACTACCAGCATCAATAAAAAGTGATGGAAAGGGGCAATACCTTTGGCTATCATAAAAGTACCTATACCTGCACCTGTAAAACCTGCCAGGCTCCATAAACCATGAAACGAGGCCAGTATAGGCTTTTGATATAACTCCTCTGTGGCAACAGCCTGCGTATTAACTGCTATATTAACAGCGTTACTGCTAAAGCCAAAGCACACCAGGCAAATAATAAGCTGAAATGTGTTTTGAGCTAAACCCAGGCTTACCAAAGCTACCGCATATACTAATAAAGCACTGATGAGCAATTTACGACTGCCAATTTTAGTGATGATCCACCCTGAAAATGGAAGGGAGCACATTAAACCAACCGGAAGCGAAAACAATACCGCACCTAAAGCAGCATCAGAAAGGCCCATGGTTTGCTGTACAGTGGCTATACGCGATGCCCAGCTTGAAAAGCTTAAACCCGCCATAAAAAACATGGCTCCTACCGCTATGCGGAGGGCTTGTTTTGATGTTGGAGCTGTTAAGGCAGGCGAATCTATCATTGTAATTATATTATCTAAGTGTAAAAAGTACACTTAGTATTGCTGATACAAATATAGCGCAATTAATTTATACATTAATATGCTAAATCGTTTTTTACACTGTTATGGATTAACAGTTTAATATACACTTATTTTATTAAGCCTATTGCATTTTTATATTGAAAGATCCTGTTACGTTGGGGTGGATGTTACCGTGGTTATCTTTCAGATCGGCAGCAAAAGTGCCTTGTAAGGTTCCTTTTGCATTTTCGTAGGTTAAAGCGGTGATGGTTACCTTGCCTTCGTTGGTTTGATCGTCGGTCAGGTTGTTGGCTATTAACCCAATAATATCAAATGTGCCGGTTTGGGAGTTAAGGAATGAAAGCGTAAAAATATCAGCCGCTGAGTTTGCTCCTGTTGCGATAATGGTAGTTTGCCCTGTTGACGGCGATAAAATAGCATCGGGTGTATTGGGGAAATAGGTAACAAATGAGGCTGTTTTATTATAGGTAGTAGTTACGCCATCAACCTGAATTTTTACTGTATTCTCAGGGTTGGTGGTATTGTCGCCATTGTCAGGCGCCGTGTATCCAGGTATTGGAACTGTTTTGGTTGGATAAACAGGCGGATCGGGTTTACAGCCGTTTATAACTACAACTAAAAACAAAAAAGTAAAAACTTTACAGTACCAGTTACCCATACACATTTAATGATAAGATTATTACGAGTTTTAAAGATATAATTGTTTCGGTTTATAATGAAATACTGAAAACTAATTGATATGTTAACGTATAAAAGCATTGTCGGCAGGCCTTAAATACGCAAGACCGGTTAACTCGTATAAATTAACCGGTCTTGCGTATTTATAATAATCTGTGGTATATGAATTCTTAACCGCAATCGCCATCTGGCGAACATGATTCGCCTTCAATTATAGTTAATGCAGGTTTGGTGTTTTCCTGCTGCCATTCGGCAAACGACTTATCAATGGTTTCCTGAAATACATTAACCGCCTGGGCACCTGATACACCGTATTTGTTGTTCATCACAAAAAACGGAACCCCTCTGATGCCCAAATGCTGTGCTTCGGCAATATCGTGCTTCACATCCCCGGCATAAGTATCACTTTGAAGTACTTGCTTTACTTCTTCAGCATCGAGCCCCACTTGGGTACCCAGTTTTACCAGGGTTTCCTGATCATCAATATTCAATCCGTCAGTAAAGTAGGCTTTGAATAAGGCTTCTTCTGCATTATCACCAACACCATGCTTTTTTGCCAGGTGACTAAAGCGGTGGGCATTGAAACTATTGGCCACCACAGATTTGTCGAAATTATAGGTAAGACCAACCTCTGCTGCCATCTGGGTAACATGATCATTCATCTGCTGGGCATAGTCCAGTGTCCATCCCTTAGCATCGGCCAAGTATTGTGTAATATTTAAAGACGGATCCGTTTTCATATCAGGGTTCAGCTGGAAGCTTTTCCACTCAATCTCTACCTGGTCCTGACGCCCTGATTGCTGCAATGCAGCTTCAAATCTGCGTTTACCAATGTAACAGAAAGGGCACATTACATCAGACCATATCTCTATTTTCATGTTCTTGTTTTAACTTTATTCAAAAATAACATACCCTTAAATAATCCCCGTAAGTGTAAAGTAAAATTTAGCTGAATGTGACACTAAGTTTTGAGTATGTAACATTTGTACATACAGCTTAAATAAGCTGTAGCACTTTATAGCCGAAAAATAATCATACAGCAACAGTTAAATGAAAGTAATTTTGATAAATTAGGATCAATTATAACCCGATTTATTAAAAATACTGTTGTTAACCGGCGTAAGCCATAGCTAATTATAACATGCCACATATTCCATTAGACGAAAATTTGCCCGGGATTACGGGTTTGCTTAATTACCGGTTAGATACTGCCTTACCCATTAGGCAACTTACCCAGATACTTTTGCGAGGCGAATCGACCCTTACAGAAGGGGAGCGGGAATTAATTGCAACCGTGGTTAGTAACGGCAACCAGTGTCGTTTTTGCACCAATGCGCATACCGCCGCTGCCAATGTGCTCCTGGGCGAAACTGAAACTGCCGAAAAAGTAAAAAACGATCCGGATAATGCTCCTGTAAGCCAAAAGATGAAGTACTTGCTGGAGATTGCCCGCCAAACACAGATAAATGGCAAAAATGTTACACCGCAATTGATTGAACAAGCCCGGGCAGCGGGAGCTACTGATCTGGAGATTCACGATACCGTACTCATCGCCGCGCTGTTCAGCTTATATAATCGTTATGTTGATGGTTTAGCAAGCGTAACGCCAACTGATCCTGATTTTTATAACCGCCTTGCAGGTATTTTAAAAACAAGCGGTTACCTGCCATCGGCCAACAGGTATGCTGCTCTAAAGGCAGATGAATAAAAGAAGTGTATAAACTTTACGTCAAAATACTGGGCAGGCTTAGCCCTCAATAACGGCTACAATTTTGCCAATGTCACTATCATTCATCAGCTCCTCTTCGGCAATGTTTGGATAGTATTTGTTTAGTATTTTTTTGATGAGCAGGTAGCTCTCAATAGATTGAATAGGCGGATTAGCCAGCTCATTAATAATAGAGCCAATCATCTTTATTTTTTTTGCCTCGTACTGGTTAAGCACAAAAGCAGAAGTTTTTTTACTACGACTGGTTATAATTAATTCATCAAGTTTCTTGATGTCTTCAATTAAGTCCATCAGCTTTAATACTTCCACCTTTTTCATCGTACCAAAATTAAACAATTATTTGTGCCGCAAAATAACATTCACTTAATATATGAAAATAAATAGGCTAATTATGTTTGTTTAAGCCCACGGTAAGTGAATGTAATTGCAGGTTTAATAATTTGTACTTAACTGATTTTTAACAGAAAAGATTTATATTAGATAAATCAAAAACACATTATGAAACGAAAAATTTTTGCTACTGTTCTGTTGGTAAGCTGCTTTATGGTTTGCCTTGCAGCTATTGCTGATTTGAGCGGCAAGTGGGCTGGTAAATTAGTTATGGGGGACGGCACGGAATATCCCTTGCTGTATAATTTTAAGATTGACGGTGATAAATTAACCGGAACTGCACTTACTCCGGAGGGAGATACACCCATAACCGCGGGTAAAACAGATGGTACTACTTTTTCATTTAATGTAACTACCAGTGGTATGGATATACCACATACCGGGAAGTTCTATGGCGATTCAACAGCTATTGATTTGCAAATTAATGGTGCCAAAATACACTCCGTATTAAAAAGACCAGAAGAAAAAAAATAAAATATTTTGTGGCTATTATTAATATCAGCCATTTAAGATAGTTTACACTTGAACCTAACACTATAGAAAGCCTTACTAATAAGTAAGGCTTTCTTATTTAGTTAAACTAATTAACCAAAAGTTTGTATATCCATAGTGAGTAAGCTCAATGCTTGCCTGCATGCCCTCATGAAAAAGAAGATATTTGCAACTGCCGTTCTCATTACATGCTTTGTAATTTGTTTTGCAGCGGCGCTGGATCTCAACGGAAAATGGATAGGTATTTTAAAGCTTCCGGACAGTACCTCATTTGCGGTAGGCTACACATTTAAGGTTGATAGTGATAAACTTACTGGCACAGCACACATGCCACAGGGGGATGTGGATATAACCGATGGAATGATAAACGGAAGTGATTTTTCTTTTAACGTGCCTGTACCTGATGGTAATGCACCGCATACCGGTAAACTTTACCAGGACTCTATAAAAATGCATATCGTATACAAGGGGCAGCATTTGGCCGCGGTGCTAAAACGCAGCAATTAATATTATTTATCGGTTGCTTATTAAGCTTGCAGCTACTACCTTTGCGGCAACATGCTGCAACGTATAACAGCCTATTTACTCATCTGTTCGCTGATTACAGTAAATTTCTCGCGTTTCTTTATTTACGCGGGTTTTGAACTGAACAGGAATTACATTGCCACAAAGCTTTGCGAAAACCGGAATAAGCCCTGGTTGCATTGTGATGGCAAATGTTATTTTGCGAAAAAGATAAAACAGGCGGAGGATAAGCAGGCCAACGATGAAAGGCAATCGCAAAAGAGCCTCTTTCAGGAAGTTTATGTAGTTAGTTCAACTGAAATTAAATTTCACTCCAGCTTGTTGCAAGTTATTGTAACCCCTTATGATTGTACCTTGCCGGTTGATCGTGTCGGTACAATCTTCCGCCCTCCGCAGTTAGGATAATTCCCCCATTTTTATTTTTCCGGATTCTTGATTAACGGCTTTGCTATGGCTTTTGGCGTATGCAGGTATTTTCGTCACTAATTCCACTATGTTATTGCGCTGAGCGAAGCAATCCTATGGAATTGGTGAATAACATACGTGATGAGATTGCCACGCTACGCTCGCAATGACACGGCTATTTAAAAGTTGTTAAAACTTCATAAGCCTGAATTACAGCTAATAGTTGCCTTATTCTGTTACTATCATAACAAAGAGATCCGGGAAATACCATGTCCTATACTGAAGTTTTATACCCCGGAGCGTGAGCTCCTGACACACTATACATGAAAAAATATCTAATCCTATTTATACTTTTTTTAACCTTATATAATCTGGCTTATAGCCAAACCAGCATACAGGGTACTATCACCGATGCCAATACGCATGAAGCACTTGTAGGCGCATCTGTTTGTAATGCCGATGCTGTAAACGGCATAAAGCTGACGGTTACCAACGCAAAGGGACATTTTAGCATCAATGCACAGGGTATTGCCCGGCTTAAATTTGCAATGGTGGGTTACAATGCGCGTGTTATTGATGTTGCAGCTATAAAAAAGCAAAATCTTGATGTTGCGCTTGAACCATCCACACTTGACCTGCAGCCGGTAGTGGTAACCGCCAGCAGGGAAGGGCAGGCTCGGCAGGATGCGCCTATCGCCATTAGTAAAATAAACTCAACCCAGATTAAAGATGCCAAAGCCACCGCCTTATACCAGTTGCTAAACAAGGTAGCTGGTGTTTACATGGTGAATTTGGGTAACGAGCAGCATACTATGGCCATACGCCAGCCCATTACCTATAATGCGCTTTATTTATATATGGAAGATGGATTGCCTATTCGCCCCACGGGTATCTTTAATCATAACTCGCTGTATGAGATCAATATGTCGGGCGTTAAAGATATTGAAGTGATCAAAGGGCCGGCATCATCATTATATGGCAGTAACTCTATTGGCGGAGCAGTTAACTTTATTACCCAGGGGCCGCCATCGGGTTATGCAGGTAACGTATCTGTACAGGGCGATAACTATCATTACCGCCGCGTTGATGCGGATGGCGGTTTTAGTCAGGGTAAGTTTGGCCTGTATGTTGGCGGATATGTTGCCCACCAGAAAGATAGCTGGCAGGACTATTCTGATTTTGATAAGTACTCGGGCAACATTAAAACCACTTATGATTTTAATGCTACCACTCGCTTAACTACATCGGCAGCTTACAATTATCTCAACACACAAACACCGGGTAGCCTGGATAGCACCCATTTTTACAATCGTAGTTATGGGGCAAATCAACGGTTTACCTATCGTAAGGTAAAGGCTTTCAGGGCAAGCACCAGGTTGGATCATCAATGGGATGATAAGAACACTACCTTTGTAACCTTGTTTTTCCGCGATAACAGCACTGCACAATTACCCAGTTATTATATTTCTGATGTGCGGGATAATAACGGAAAATACCTGAGCTCAAACGGGCAGGTGAATGATCAAAAGTTTCAGAGCTATGGTCTGCTGGCCCAACACCGTACCGATTTTGATTTTCTGCATTCGCGTTTAATTGCAGGGGTTTATATGGATGATAGTCCAAGTTCATACTACGCTCAGTATTTAAATGTTGATAAAGACGTGCAGAATAATTACTACACCGGTTTTACCAACACCGGCAAGTATATCGATAACTATAACATTAAACTGTTTAATACAGCAGCTTATCTGCAATATGAAATAAAACCGGTGGCTGCCCTACGCATCGTAGGCGGTTTACGGTATGACAGGGTGCACTATGATTTCGATAATAGTTTGCCAGCCGGCCAAACCAAGTACAAAGAGCAGGAAACCAATAACTTTAACATTGTGGCCCCTAAATTGGGCTTAACGTATGATTTAGGACAGAACAAAGGGTTTTATGCTAATTACAGCGTTGGTTTTCAGCCGCCCGAAACTGGTGATCTGTACAGCTCACGTCAGTTAACCCCATTAAAACAGGCTACCTTTGATAATTACGAGGTAGGCGGATGGTTTTCGGCATTCAATAAAAAGCTATATTTTGAACTGAGTGTGTTTGACCTGGAGGGGCATAATGAGATCATTAACCAGTTACTGCCTGATAATACCACCCAAAATCAAAATGCAGGTGCTACACGTCACCGGGGTATTGAATATGCTTTAACCCTGGCCCCGGTTAAGGAACTAACTTTCAGGTTTAGCGGTACTAATGCAAGGCACACCTATGTAGAGTATAGTGAGGTAACCACCAATTATAATACAGGTGCCAATACGGTAATTAGCTATAATGGCAAACGCATGAACAATGCGCCGGCCTGGATAGCAAATTCTGAGCTTACCTATAAACCGGCATATCTGCCCGGGTTTAGGATAGCAACCGAGTGGCAGCATATTAATGAATATTATACCAACCCGGCCAATACCAAAACCTACAGCGGCTATGATATTTATAACTTGCGTTTAGGGTATGACATTAAAAGCAGTGTGTTAAAGGGAGCGGGCATTTGGTTTAATGTGCTTAACTTAACCAACAAGCTTTATGCCACTACGGTAACCAGCAACCAGTATGGCGATACATATAATGCCGCACCGCCGCGTACTTACACATTAGGCATCAGTTACTCTTTTTCAAAATATTGATCATGGCATCAGCAGCAGTAAAAAGTAAATTTTATAAATGGCATCGTGTACTGGGCTTAATAGGCCTGGTACCGGTCATTTTTTGGACATTGAGCGGCTTGTCGCATCCATTTATGTCAAACTGGTTCAGGCCGGTAATTGCCAAAGAGGTGTTCAAAACCTTATCGCAAAGCAAAATGAAACCCGTACTATCCATTCAACAGGTAATGGACAAGAACAACCTTCCGGATCTGCGGAATTTTAACCTGGTTAATTTTTCAAAAGGCACGTTTTACCAGGTATTGGGGCGCGACAGCGTTTACAAATATTATTCGGCTACTGATGGCGTACTGTTACCCAACGGTGATGTACAATACGCCGAGTACCTGGCCCGCTTTTTTACACAAGACTCTACATCTACCCTGAAAAGTATAGTGCTGCAAACATCATTTGATGGACAGTATCAGCCAATCAATCACCTGTTGCCCGTTTGGAAGGTATCTTTTAACCGTCCGGATGGTATGGATATATATATAGAAACAGGCCAGAGTCGTATGGGTACCTTTAACAATAATACCCGCAAAGCATTTTTATGGGTGTTTGAACAATTTCATACCTGGCAGTTTTTGGCCGATATTGCCGGCGATACGTTCCGCAACGTGTTTTTGCTGGTAATCATGAGCGTCCTTCTGTTTTCGCTCATCAGCGGGTTAACTATTTATGGCCTGTTCTGGAAAAAGTTTAAAACCATACAGCAAAATCGTAAAGCCAAGGGCACCGTTGATAAACGTTTTGTTCATCGTTTTCACAGGCAAATAGGGCTTATCGTTTCCTTTGTCATGTTCACGTTTGTGATAAGCGGAGCATTCCATTTATTTGTGAAGCTATATAATAACGATCCTGAAAAGACCGACTACGGGCAGGTGATCACTCGCAAACAGTTATGTGTGTCAAACCTCACTTTACCTGCAGCTGATAGCACCATCAAGAAAAACGGTTTGGTAAGCTTCGGCGGAAACGTCTTTTATCAGATAGTCGATAATAAAAAGCAGGTTTTATACTTTGATGCACAAACCGGCAAGGAGCGTGAGCTTGGCGATGAGGATTATGCACGGTTTTTAAGTGGCTATTATCACACGGCAACCCAGGGCTTAAAAACCTTTAAAGGCCGGGTTAAGGTAGATCTGATAAAACAGTTTGACAATGAGTACGGATTTATCAATAAGCGCCTGCCGGTTGAAAAGGTAAGCTATCCTAATGGAGATAACTGGTATATAGAAACCACATCGTCAAAACTGGCCACCAGAGTTGCCGGTATTGACAGGGCCGAGGGGTTATCCTTTATTTTTCTGCATAAATACTTTGGCATGAGTTGGGCCGGTAAGGATATTCGCGATCTGGTGAGTATGCTGGCGGCAATGGGCGTATTGGTGGTGTCATTATTTGGCTTTGCCTCCTTTATTAAAAACAAGTAATCATGAAAAAAACAATCATAATCTTTGCTTTAACGGCATTGTCATTAGGTGGCATTACAGCTTGTAACCATGGTGGACAATCAACCACAAAACATCAAAAGAAGGGTAAATATATATGTACCATGCACCCTAACGTAAGCGCCGATAAGCCCGGTGTTTGCCCTAAATGCGGCATGGAACTGGTAGAGCGGGATACTACGGACGATAAGTAGATAATATATTATTCACACCCCAAATACAATTTGTCATTCTGAGTGATCGCGAAGAATCTGTTCACGAATTAGCTTATCGTGAAATAGATCCTTCGTACCTCAGGATGACAATTTTATAGCTTTTTTATTCTTACTTCTTTCTCATCAGCGTTGTATGGGTCTTTGCGCCATTGAGTGCAATGTCAACCCCAACTGAGTCACCATAAAATTTGCCGGTATGCTCAATCTCCATATCGCCAAGCATTACGGTAAATTTAAAATTGGTACCGGTTATTTTACCGTCATCAATAGGTATTTCTCCCTTGGGGGTTTTGGCTGTACCGGTTAATTTGTCACCATCAACCTTAAAGTTATAAAGCAGTGGATATACTTCGCCTGTATCGGTTTTCAATGTACCGGTCCACATTCCCGAGAAATCAGCAATGGTAGCAAAACTGGCTAAAAAGCAGCATAATAACAGGGCGGTTGTTAAAAATTTCCTTTTCATGAGTGTTGTTTTTCAATCACTAAATGTAGAATCCCTATTAAAATTAATCATGAACTATAGGTTAAATTTACCTGATAATTATAGCCTTATGTATTACCTCTACTCCCGATTTACGATAGCTGTTATGTTGTTCTTGCTATCTGTTAGCTCCTATGCGCAAAGTTTTAATATTAAGGACTACGGCGCGGTTGGCGACGGGAAAAGTATAAGTACAACGGCCATACAAAAAACTATTGATGCCTGTTACAAAAATGGAGGTGGCCGGGTATATGTGCCCGCCGGGATTTTTATTACGGGCACTGTAAATTTAAAAAGCAATATTAACCTTTACCTTGAAAACGGTGCTGTTTTGCAAGGGAGTGAAAACTTGAAAGACTATCAAAGCTACTCCCTGCCGCAGTATGGTATTAACTATTATGGTATTTTATACACCGTTAATGCCGAAAACGTTTCTATCACCGGGCAGGGTACTATTGATGGTAATAATAAAGTTTTTTATGATTTTGAACATGCCAAAAAAATGGATGCCAATAGCACCAAACTTACCCGGCAAAAAGAAAATTACCGGCATGTGGCAAGTGGTATTGGAGATGGGCCGGTAGTGCCAAAAGATCGTCCTCGTCAAATGGTGATATTCAGTCAATGTAAAAATGTGCAGCTACGCGATATTTCACTCCTCAACTCCCCGTTCTGGACCCTGCATTTTGCAGATTGCGATCTGGTGAACGTTAACGGTATACGCCTGTGGAGCGGTTTGCTGGTACCTAATGCAGATGGTATTGACGTAACCAGTTGCAGCAATGTGGTAATAGCCAACTCAGACATCCGCTCGGGCGATGATGCCATTGCCATTGTTGGATATGATCATCATTTCGAAATTCCTGGTTTTAGCGGCATACGGCATGTGTCTGAAAACATTATTGTAACTAATTGTAACCTGCAATCATACTCAAGCGGCATCAGGATAGGTTTTCTGGATCAAAATACGGTTCGTAACGTGCACGTAAGTCATGTAAATATTACCAACTCAACCCGTGGGATAGGTATTTTTTTACGTGATGAAGGTTCCCTCAAAAATATCAGTTTCTCAGATATGACCATTGAAACCCATTTACGAACAGGTGACTGGTGGGGCAATGGCGAGCCAATCCATATTTCGGCAGTGCGTGGTAAGGAGCTTGTAAAACTGGGCACTATAAAAAACGTGAGTTTTGATAACATTACCTGCAAAGGCGAAAATGGAATACTTATTTACGGATCAGATGAGAGCGTGATACAGGATATTAAATTCAATAATATATCTTTTGAATTGTTGAACAGTAAATTGAACGATGTAGCCGGCGGTAATATTGATATGCGCGGAGCACTTGCTGAAAAAGATCAACTATTTCAGCATGATATCCCCGGTTTATTTGCTCATGATGTAGATGGCTTAGCTATTAATAACTTTAAGCTTGTTTGGGATAGCACAATTACCCAACCATATTTTACCCATGGTATTGAGGTGAATAATTTTAAGGATGTAAAAATTACCAACTTCAATGGTAGGGCGGCGCCGTCAAATAAAAATGCGTATCGTATATACCTGAGCAAGGGTGATAATGTTACGCTGGATACTAAAGATGGCGTGCACACTGATGGGGTTACAGGGGTAAGCGTAATAAAATAATTACTAATATTTATTTAGTTTTCTTCAGGTTATTGTTGATTAAAAACAATAATTGTTAAGCATACATTTTATTTATTTTGTAAATAATGTATATTTAGCGTCTTCCTGACGCTTTATACAACATAAGTAAACTGTTATACCTAAATAATTACCTGAATGAGAAAAATACTTGTACTTATCTTTTTGGCTGTGGGCTTTTTAAGGGCTTCGGCACAGGATGTTTCATTAAACAAAGGCTGGAAACTGGCCGTAGGCGATTCGGCACAATGGGCATCACCCACTTTTAATGACCAGCATTGGGCATCTGTTAATGTATCGCAAAGCTGGGAGCAGGAGGGGCACCCGGGCTATGATGGTTTTGGCTGGTACCGAATCCACGTGGTTATCCCATCATCGTTAAAGGAAAAAGCATATGTTAAGGATAGCCTGCGTATTAACCTGGGTACTGTTGATGATAACGATGAGGTATATCTTAACGGCAAACTCATAGGCAGGTTTGGTGGTAAAACCGGCGATATAAAAACTGGTAGTTTTTATGGTCCGCGTACTTACACCATAGCTGCAAACAACCCTGCCATTTTATGGGATAAGGAAAATATTTTGGCCGTAAGGATATTTGATACCGGGGGCGATGGTGGTATATACGGCAGTAACTTTAATATTGCCATGGCCGATGTTATGGATCATGTAAGTATAAATACCGAAGCTGATTTTGATTACGGCGACCGTAATAGTCTGAACAAATCAATAAAATTATTAACCACCAGTCAGTACAGTTACCAGGGTAAACTGGCATTTAAGGTAACCGATCCTGAAACCAACGCTGTTTTGTACGAAAAAACAAACGATGCTGCCTTTACCAGCGGTAAACCATTTACCTACACGTTTGAGATAGCCAGGTTAGAGAAAAAATCATATACTATTACCTATACTTTTACCGACCAAAAATCTGGTAAAGAGCTTGTCAGGACTGAAACAACGCCTTATATACTTACCCCATACCCATCGGCAAAGCCTAAAATAAATGGCGCTGATGTTTTTGGTGCGCGCGCAGGTAACCCGTTCCTGTATCTTATACCAGCAACCGGTAAAAAACCTTTGGTGTATAAAGCTGCAGGCTTGCCCGATGGCCTAAAACTGGATGCAGCTACCGGTATCATTACAGGTGCCGTGGCGCAAAAAGGAAGCTATTCGGTTACGCTCACGGTAAGCAATAGGCTGGGTGTTAAAACTAAAAACTTTACTATTGTTATCGGTGATAATATTGGTTTAACGCCTGCACTGGGCTGGAACAGCTGGAATGCATGGGGCTTAAGTGTTGACGATAAAAAGGTACGCATATCTGCAAAAGCAATGGCCGACAGGCTAAGCGCACATGGTTGGGCCTATGTTAATATTGATGATGGATGGGAGGCCGAACAACGCCAGGCTGATGGTAAAATAACAGCCAACAGCAAGTTTCCTGATATGAAGGAGCTTACCGATTATGTGCATGGTTTAGGTTTACGCATGGGTATTTATTCGTCGCCGGGGCCGCGCACTTGCGGTGGGTTCCTGGGTAGCTGGCAGCATGAGGAGCAGGACGCCCAAACTTATGGCGATTGGGGTATTGATTATTTAAAATATGATTGGTGCTCATACTCTGAAGTTACCCCGGCAAATCCTGATCTGCCTGCTTTAAAAAAGCCTTACCAGGTAATGCGTGGTGCATTGGACAAGATAAACCGCGATATTATGTTTAGCCTTTGCCAGTATGGCTGGGGCGATGTTTGGCAGTGGGGAGCAGAGGTTGGCGGCAACAGCTGGCGCACTACCGGTGATATTCAGGATACCTGGAGAAGTTTGTCATCTATCGGTTTCAACCAGGATAAGGCATCACCATTTGCACAGCCCGGCCATTTTAATGATCCGGATATGCTGGTTGTGGGTAAAGTGGGCTGGGGCCCCAGCCTGCATAACACCCGCCTTACGTTTGATGAGCAGTATACCCACATTAGTCTTTGGAGCTTGCTGTCGTCACCTTTGTTAATTGGTTGCGATATGGGGCATCTGGATAAGTTTACGCTTAATTTGCTTACCAATGATGAAGTATTGGCTATTGATCAGGATGCTTTGGGTAAGGGTGCTGCAAGGTATATTAAAAACGATAGGTACCAGATTTGGGTAAAGGAATTGAAGGATGGCAGCAAAGCCATTGGTATATTTAACCTGTCAGACAAATATCAAACCATCAGTCTTGATAAAAACGACCCGGCACTAAAGGGTTTTACCAAATTCAGGGATGTATGGCAGCAAAAGTTTATAGTTGCAACGGGTAAGGCATTCAGCACCAAGGTAGCACCGCACGGAGTTACATTGATCCGGGTTGAGAAATAGTTACCTGAGGTAATTGATACCATAAAAGCATGTCAGTTTTGGGATTAAATATATCCCGGAATGACATGCTTTTTTATTTTATGATGATGAGGAAAGCGAGGCTGTTGACTTACGTTTTTATCAGCGCAGTATCCTCTTATTGTAGCGGATTGAAAATTATTATAAAGGCTCTTAATTTGTAGGAGTGGTATAATAATAAATGGGTGCAAAAACACCTTCACTGGTGGTATAAAAGCCTTTGGCGTCGGGGGTAAAGCCTATTGCTTCACCTTGCTTTTCTGGTTTGTAAGGCACTTCCTCAGGTTTTCTGACCATGGTATCCCAGATATGTTCTTTAGGCTGGCGACGCCAGTAATAAACTTTTTCGTAGCTCCTTAACAAAACCTGTTGCCCGTCTTTTGATATATCTCCGCC
The DNA here is from genome assembly GCF_014200575.1 of Mucilaginibacter saanensis. Lineage (GTDB taxonomy): Bacteria > Bacteroidota > Bacteroidia > Sphingobacteriales > Sphingobacteriaceae > Mucilaginibacter. Next base: position 503,606 of record NZ_JACHBZ010000001.1, read on the forward strand.
GGTTATCCATTTAAATGGCCTAAAGCCTGGGAAAAACAGCCTGGCACGTTTAGTAAGCTTAAGGGTATCATTAGCTGTGTAGTTTAACGGGGCTGTGTAAACGCCTACGGTATCGCTGCGTTTGGTTACTATGTATAGCAGTTTCTCAACAGGGTCTATCATTAAAGTTTCGGCATCCTTGGCGCCATCAGGGTATTTTAAATTTACGGGTACCGCCACAACGTTGCTCAGGCTATCGGTTGCCCATGATTTTTTTTCAGGGATGCGGTAAATAGTAAGAAAAGGCCACCAATTGTTGTTATCACCGATATCGCCAATATAAACATAGCTTTTGCCTTTAACAGGGCCCGGACCTACGGCTATATCTTCGCAATCACGTACCCCTAAGGGTTTGTGGGTACCGTTAAAGTAAATGGTAGTTTTTAATTTGCCATCGGGGGTTATCGCGAAAAAACGACTTGTATCGCCGCTGTCATTATGTACATAATAAATGTTCGGACTAATAGATGATGCCGCAATGCCGGATATTTCATCCATTTGTTTACTGCTGAGCGTACCACTTTGTACCTTTTTATCAAATAGCCTGTGCTTGGCAAAGGCCCCCACGAAAATGAGGATGATAAAAGGTATTAGTAATTTTAACTTTTTTGATCTGCTCATGTTATTTATTGCAAATAATAACGCAAATTAATCAAAATAGTATGAAGATCGCATTAATTAAATAATGTTAATGTGTAAATAGTGAATGAGTTACCTCTTTAATGCGCTCAAAAAGCTCTTGAATGACAGGTAATAATAATTAATTTTCGGGCAGCTTCAAAAGCCTTTAGGATTAATAGATGTCCTTTTCGGGTTGCTTTCTTTCAAATTTCTGGAATGGGATTTTAACGGCGCCAATAAAACTGCCATTAAGGTTTTCGTCCATGTGGGTATCAATGCCAAAAACGGTTTCTTCCCGGCTCAGTTTGCCATAAGTACCAAATAACCTGTCCCAGATGCTTAATACATCACCATAATTGCAATCGGTATAAGGCAGTTGGTAGTGATGATGCACGTGATGCAGGTTAGGGGTAATAAAAACCAGGGATACTACTTTATTAACTCTTTCAGAAAAACGGAACTCGGTATGAGCTATAATATTTGAAAAGGATTGAAAGGTTTGCCGTAAAATTAAAACACCTATAGCGGGGCCACAAATAAATACCCAAAGCATCAGGAAACAGGTACGTACGCAGGTTTCGCAAGGGTGCTCGCGCGTGGTTGTTGATACATCTACCTTAAGATCACTATGATGAACCAAGTGAAATTTCCACAAGGGCTCTACTTTATGCATAGTAACATGATAAGTATATTCACACAGATCCATCAGTATAAATAAGGTGATATAATATACCCAGGGGTTATAGTGGTAGGGGATAAAATTGATAAGCCCCCAATGATGGGCCGTGACCCATGAGGATATTAAAACAACAAAGGTTGTTAATAGCAGCTGTATAGGTAATGCGGTAAAAATAAATGAAGCATTTACCGCAGTGTGTTTCCATTTATTTTTGATGCCGTCAATAGAGGCCATCATTTCGGCAAACCATAGGCTTGTTATAACGCCTGCATATAATATTACTTGTGTTAGATCTTCGTGATGAGAGAAAAATGAGCGCAGTTCTGCCATAGTTTATGCTAATAGGGTTATAAAGGTAGTGTATTTTATAACTGTTTCATTAACATGACTTGGCGTCTTCATCATTTGTTCATTTTTCTCGGCGTGTTAAAACAGTTAACGAATATCATTATTATACCTATGTCGGGTTTTGGAAACACAGGTAAAGTGGTAAAAAGTTAGGGTATAAAAAAATGGGCTCCTTCAGAAGCCCATTTTTAATGCTTGTTTATTTGTCAATGCTTGTGGCCAGTTCTGATTTTAAGCTATCAATTTTGGTTAAGTCAGCATCGGGTTTTGATATGTCTGTTAGGGCTACCCGGCCGCGATCTTTACGCAAAATGCGGTTAAATAGTGATATTTCACGATCAAAAAGAAAGCGGAAAAATAACTTTGTCCATGAAGTATGGTAATACAGCGTATCATAATATTCAGGAGCTGTTCTTTTAATTTCAGGTAGTTTGTTCCATGGTATAGAAGGGAAATCATGGTGCTCATTGTGGAAACCCACATTAAAGGCTACTACGTTAAAATTGCCATAGTAGCTATAAGTTTCCTGTTCGGCGCTATGGGTAAGGTAATGTTCCTGTATCCAACGGGCACCTAGTGGATGTAAGCCCACCGAAAAAAAGAAGCTTAGCAATAAAAATGCTATAGCAGGCCAACCCATAAAATACCAAATAATTGTTGTAAACGCTACCTGCATTAAAACGTTTGTTAGTATCCAACCGTCAAAAGGATGGATCTCCCTTAATCGCGATAAGCGGAATACCTGGAAAACCGGGTAAAATAATAACCACAAGGCCTTACCTAAAAAAGAATTGTTGATTAGCTTAGCTTCCCATTTATTAGGTAAATCGGCATCAAGCTCATGTACACCCTGAAAAGAGTGATGTTTGATGTGATATTTTTCAAATGATATAGCGCTTGGGAATATTTGCGGTAAATTGGCAAACATAGACGCCCAACGATTTGCGTTACGATTTTTAAATAGTAGCTGGTGTGTGCACTCATGTATCATTACAAACAAACCATGATCGGCAAAGGCACCCAACAAATATGCAGCACCTACAATTAGCCACCAAGGCTGGTCGCGCAGAAACCAGGCTAAAACTACCTGAAAACTTACCAAACCAATGATAGCAAATATGGTATTTGGGTTTTTACCTATTAGTTTCCGTAATTGTGGAAACTGCTTTAAAATTTTTTTTGTACGGATACGATGAGGTTCAGACTCCTGGGAATAAACAAAATCAGTTTTCTTAATCATATAAAATGGAAACGTTAAATATAACAATAACGTGTTGAAAATATCGTTTTGTTGTAAAAAATTATCCTATGAGATAAAAACTTCATAAACATTTCATGAATATTTTATATAGAGTTGTCTTACTGCTGCTTGAATACCAGTACTTTAAAGGTATTCGGCAGCGTTTTGCGGGTTCCCGGTTCAAACTCGGCTACGCTTAAATAAATTTTGTGGGTTTGATTGTCCAGCGCCATGGTTTTGGCCCTGTTGGCTGTTTTTAATATCTGTACAACGCTATAATCATCGGCTGTTTTTTGCTTGATAATGGTAGTTGTACCATCGCCACATGAGCAAAATATCAATTTTGTTTCGGGATCATAAACTACAGCGTCAACCCCGGCACCTATAGGTAAAGTGCTGACTACCTTGCCCGTATTTGTATTAACTACGCTTACACCTTTGTTTTCGCGACAAACGGTAAACAAGCGTTGCCCGGCAGCATCTAATGCCAGGCCGGTAGGGCCTCCGCAAGGAGCAAGGGGATAGTTTTTAATTACTTTAAGCGCTTTGCTGTCAATTACGTTCAGGCTGCTTTTATCCTCCAGGTTGTTGTAAATTTTACCTTTGCCATCGGCCACAGCAAATTCAGGGCCGCCACCCAAGGCAATCGTACCCACTTGTTTAAGGGTGCCCGGATCAATAACGGATGAGTTATTACTTTCGCCGTTAAAGCTAAAAACGCGGTTGGAGTATGGGTCGTACATAATGGCATCAGGGCCGTTGGCATCAGTTAGGGCTATAGTGGCAATAACTTTAAGCGTTTTTAAATCAAAGGCAACTACCGCATTGGCCTTACCATCGCTGATAAACCCGCGGTTCAGGCTGTTCACAATGGCAATGCCATGAACGCCTTTCATATTGTCAACTAAGCCAATGGGTTGGTCTGTAGTAAGATCAATAACATTCACGGCCGTGCCGTGCGATACATATAAACGCCGGTTTACTTTGTCAATGGTTAAGTAATCATAACTGCCATCACCAGGTATAGCAATGGTTTTATCGGGTGCATAAACCTGTGCCCTTGATATAAACGGTGCTAAACCTGCAGCCAGCATGGCGAGAATTAAAACGTGCTTTTTCATGTTGAATATTGCTTGTGGCAATGAAATTAACCTTTAAATCTGTAGAAAAGCTGTTTAACTCAAATGGTTTTCGGTTGATGGTTGCGGAAAACCATTGCGATATAAAATACGCAGCATAGCAGGTAAAACTATCAGCAATAGGGGCAGAGCGGCTAAAAAGCCACCTATTACCGCTATGGCCAATGGCTGGTGCAACTGTGCGCCGGTGCCAATGCCCAATGCCAATGGGAGCAAGGCTATAATGGCCCCAAGAGCTGTCATCAGTTTTGGTCGTAAACGGGTGCTAATCGCATAATTTACAGCATCATCAATGGTGTTGCTTAACGCGCTTTCTTTAAATTGCAAAAATGTAAAGATGGCATTTTCACCAATGATGCCCACTATCATAATTAAGCCGGTATAACTGCCCACGTTTAATGGCGTGCCGGTTATAAAAAGTGCCAGGAAACTGCCGGCTATGCCTAATACACCAATAATGAGTATCAATATAGCGATCCTAAATTGTTTAAACAGAAAGAGGATAACTCCAAAAACTAACAAGCTTGCCGTTATTAATATAATCAATAATTCTTTAAATGATTGTTGCTGCTCGGCATAAGCGCCTCCGTATTCCACGTGGTACCCCTGCGGAAAGCTGATGTTTTGCGATATGGTTTTTTGAATAGCCGGCATCACCGTACCCAAATCACTATTCTCTAAGCGGGCGCTGATTATATTTACATTTTGAAGATTTTCACGGTTTATCTCGGCATCGCCGCTTTTCAGGTCAACGGCGGCAAGATCACTTATGGGCACCAGTTTGCCGTTGGGCAAAAATATATTGAGTTTATTGATCCCGCTTACATTGAGCGAGCGGTTACCCGGGTAAACCATGCGGATAGGGGATAACTGTTCTTTCTCGAGCAGGTTGCCAATCACGTTACCTTCCAACGCTGTTTGTACCTGGAGCTGCAGGCTGGCAGGGGTAATATTATATTGTGCCAGTTTACTATAATGCGGATCAATACTAACCGATGGTCCGGCTATCACAATACCCGGTAGCACATCGGCTGTTCCTTTAACCTGTTGCACGGCGGCGGCTATTTGTTTGGAAAATACTTGCAGTTTTTTAGGATCATCACCAAAAACTTTAATCTCGATAGGTTCGGCCGAGGTTGTAAGATCTCCAAGCATATCGGTAATTACCTGCCCAAATTCAACTACCAGCGCGGGTTGCGTAATGGCTATCTTTTTACGCAGATCGCTTATTACCTCTTCAGTGGTTTTATCACGTTTTTTTTGAAGCTGTATCAGGTAATCGCCTTTGTTTGGCTCTGTAATAAAAAAGCCCATTTGTGTACCAGTACGACGCGAGTATGCGGTAACCTCCGGTTGTTTGATAATTATTTTTTCTATTTCGCGCAACATCCTGTCGGTTTCTTCCAGTGATGTTCCCGGCGGCGATGCGTAGTCAAGTACGATACTACCTTCGTCCATCTCGGGCAGAAATCCGGTTTCCAATTGCGATGGTATCAGCACAATTACCGCCACCAAGCCCAGCATAATAAGGATGGCTACATAGGGCCTCAGGATAAAAAAGCTCACCCATTTATGCTTCTGAACCGGATGCGGCTCTCTTGGAGCAGTTTTTACGTCGTCTTTAAACTTCGGCTTAGGAGTTAGTAATAAGTAAATTACAGGCAACCCAATCCAGGTTACAAAAAACGAGCATACCAATGTGATAATCATGGTATTGGTAAGTACTTTGAAATAAGCACCCGCCACGCCCGTCATTAATACAAATGGTATAAATATCACAATGGTACTAATGGATGAGCCTACCATGGCCGGGAACAGATAATCAATGGCTTTTTGTATCAGATGGCGGCTAAGTTCATCGGGATGCTCCTCATGGGTGCGATGGATCTGTTCAACTACCACAATGGCGTCATCAATAATTAAGCCTATGGAAGCCGCAATGGCACCCAGCGTCATGATATTAAAAGTATACCCCAGTGCATAAAGTACCAGCAGCGTAAGCCCGAGGGTAACCGGTATGGTAATAAGGATGGTTGCACTTGCCTTAAACGATCGTAGAAAAATAACGGCCACAATAATGGCCAGTAATAGGCCTATCCACAGGCTGTCGCTTACACTTTTAACAGAATCGTTCACAAAATCGGCCTGTTCATAATAAGGCTTTATGCTTACACCGGCCGGTAATATTTTTTGCAGGGCCTTTACCTTTTGATCCATATCTGTTGACAAGGATATCAGGTTGGCATTAGGTTGCTTAATTACAGCAATCAGCACACCATCGTGCCCGTTGGCGTTAATGCGGGTGTATTCAATACCTTCATTAATTTGTATACTGGCAAAATCTTTAAGCCTTACTACTCTTTTGCGGTTATTGCTGATCACCAGGTCTTCCAATTGCTCTTTGGTATTGATGGTGGCATCGGTAACGGTTAAGTATAATAGCTTATAATCAGACAGGTAACCTCCCGACTTTACAAAATTGGTTTGCGTAAGCGTATTGCTGATAATATCAGGAGTAAGCCCCAGAGAGCTCATTTTTTGAGGATCAAGCGTGAGCCAGTATTCTTTTAATTTACCCCCGATCACCCGGATTTCCGATACACCATCAACCTGCGATAAAAAAGGCTTTACCGTATACGTGGCAATCTGACGTAATTCTATAGGCGATTTATTATGGCTCTCCAGTGTATATCCACTCACCGGCAGTATAGATGGGTTCATTTTCTCAACAGAGATATTTACATCTGCCGGCAAATCATTCTTGATCTGATCAATTCTTGATTGTATGCGCTGCTGACTCAGGTCAATATCTGCATCCCAATTGAGCAGGGCCGATATTTCGCAGCTGCCCCTGCTGGTTGTACTGCGCACCAGTTGTAAATCAGGAACCTGTTTAATAGCATTTTCGAGCGGTTTGGTAACCGTAACCATCATTTTATTTACCGGCTGTAAACCTTGATCTGCAATGATCTTGATTTTGGGGAAAGTGATCTCGGGAAAAAGCGACGTTTGTAATTTGGAGTATGCAAACAGCCCCCCCATAATGATGAGGGCCAGTACCAAGCCCAGTGGCTTGCGGTGCGATATGAAAAAGTTTTTTCCGGCGGTCATTATTGCACAATTTTAACTTTGGCGGTATCAGCCAATCCATAATTACCGCTTACCACTATTTGATCTTTTGCCGAAAACTTGGGTGATAATATCTCTACCCGGTCGCCGCTTTCAATGCCTTTGGTAATGGGGGTTTTAATTGCAGTAGTTGGGTTAATGAGTTTCATTACCCAAAATTGAGTTTGAGTTTCATTGGTCAGTATAGCTGATTTGGGTAATGATGCCGTATTGGGCCTTGATGATTTGATGATACGGGCTTTTGCCACCAGGTTTTCAGGGATCAGGCTATTACTGTTTACTTTAATTACCATACCCTGTGTTTGCGATAAGGTATCAACTGATGGCATTACTGAAGCCACTTTGCCGTTTAGCTTTTCGCCGCCAGGCAATAGTAATTGTACATCCTGGTTGTTTTGTACGTAACGGCGCATTTCATAGGGCAGCTGCATAATAAAAGCAAAGCTCGACCTGTCGCTTATTACAGCCAGTTGTTCACCATCCTGCACATAATCCCCCTGTTGATGGCTTAATTGGGTAATATAGCCGTTACCTGCTGCCTTGATGCGGTTTACGCCAGAAAATTTAAAAGTGGTATCTAATACATTAATACTGTTGCCGATGCTTTGCGCTTCCTTGGTTTTTATGGTGAAAATTGTTTCGCCTTTACTTACATAATGGCCAAGCTGGGTATTTACTTTTTGTACGTAGCCGTTGGCGTTGGCCTTCACAAAGTTTTTCTGTAAAAAAACAGATGTGGCGCTCAGGTCAACATAATCAATCATAGAACTGTCGTTTACTGTGGTTACGGTAACCGGTGTTTGTGAGGCCACAGCAGCTTCCTCATCACCTGCTGGCTGAGTTTTACTTTTGCAGGAGAACAGCAGTAGCGGCAGACAGGCAATGATGTAATATATAGATTTAAGTTTCATGTTATCGGTTCCAGTAATTTAACTGATTAATGAGCTGTAAATTAGTGATATTGGTTTGTGTTTTGAGGTTTTTTATACTCAGGTAATTGTTAATGGCCAGCACCAGATCGGCAATACGGAGGTCGCCGGTTTGCAGCAATTGCGTATCTACCTTGATCAGGCTTTCTGAAAACTTCATCTGTTCATCAATTTGCGCAAGCAGACTTTCGTTACCCGTAATTTGCTGATTTAACTGGGCAATTTGCTGCCGGTATTGCGTATCAAAAAAGGCTTTGTAGTTTTTCCGGGTATCTTCTTCCAGCGATAATTTATGGTATTGGATTTTACGTTGCCCTCCATCATAAATAGGCAGGGTAAAGCTAAAGCCTACACTTACGCCAAAGTTTTTATACGGTTGCGAGGCAAAATCTGAATTGTAACCACCATCGGCCAGCAGGTTTATTTTAGGTTTGTACGCAAAGTTAACCAGCGTTTTACTGTTTGCCAGTTTAAGGCTGTCCAGTTTATATTGATTAAAAAATATGCTGTTGTTAACATCGGGCGTGTAGGTTTTTTGAATTCCGGGCTCCTGTAGTTCCATGTAGCTGGTATCGGCTACGCCGGCCAGGTAGTTTAGCGTTGCATAATCGTTTTTGTATTGCATCCGCGATTGTAAAAGCTGCAATTGCTGTTGCTTTAAGGTAACCAAAAAAGTAAGGTAATCGCTTTGCCGGTAAACATTGGTACGGGTAAGTTTTTTAAGCAGGTCTTCTTCATGGTTAAGCAGGGTTACAATTTCCTGATTAAATTTTAATTGTTGCAAACTGCCATAAGCGGTAATGTACTGCGCGGTAACCGCCTTTTTCAAGTCCTGTTCAGATATTTTGGCTGTATTGCCAACTGATTGCGACAACAGCGTAATGGCATCAACCTGTGCGGCTATGTTTTTTTTACTATCTAAGGATTGATTTATGCCCAATAAGGCATTAAGCGTGTGCTCATTAGTAATGGCTGCCGCATAGCCGTAGCCATTTTTAACAGGTGCATATAAACCTGTACTGGTAGCGTTTACCTGCGGTTTATATCCGGCCCTGATGCGCAGGCTATCCAACTGACTGGAGGCTATCTGGTTTTTGAGATCCTTAAGCAGCGGGCTGTTATTTTTTGCCAATTCAAGGTAATGATCAAGCGTATAAGTTTGCGCCCGGGCATAGTTATGAATGAATATGAATAGTATAAGGCCGAAAAACCACTTCATTAATTAATATATAAATGCTATTTAAACATAGCTAAACTATAACACAATTCTGAATAAATTTGGGATGGGTATCGTAACAAATTTAAAAGATAACGGCAAATACATGATAAGGGGGCTCAAATTGATACTTGAGCGAGAAGTTGAAATTTTCGCAGATCTGTTTGCTGATGGTAAGCCCAAGCCCGCTGCCATCAGAGCCTGACGATTTATGGAAACGGGTAAATATATGTTCTTCGGGCAGTGGGGTATTATTTCCTGTGTTTTTAATACACAGGCTATTAACAGTTAAATGAATATCAATTTGACCACCTGCATGATTGTGCCTTACTGCATTAATGATCAGGTTATTGAGCAGTATCTCAATTAAATAGCGGCTGCCTATAATTTCCTTGTCATCAAGCCCTGCGGTAACGGTAATCTGTTTATCCTGAAAAATGTCTTCCAGTTGCACCAGCATTTCTTCTATCAGCGTACGTAAATTGATGTTTTGCTGATCTGTCATCAGCCGGTTCTCAATCTTAACTAATAATAATAATGACTGATTAAGTCTGCTCAGTCTTGATACCGCATTGTACAGGTCAGTAAGCAATTTGCTTTGCCTGTCGCTAAAATTATCAGTTTGTATCAGGGTATCCAGTTTTGAATTAATAACGGCAATTGGCGTCAGCAATTCGTGTGATGCGTTTTCGGTAAATGCCTTCAGGTCTTTATAATCATGTTTAGCTTTTACAGACATGTTAATTGCCGCCCGGTTAAGCTCATTAAACTCATCAATATTGGTAGTGGTTTGGGCAATTCCCTGGTTGTCGGCAATATTAAATAGCTTAAGCTCCTTTAAAATGCCATAAAAAGGCTGCCACAAACGATTTAAAATTAGCCTGTTGGCAATAAGCAGCACAAGCAATAAAAACAGAATAACACCAATGGTAATACCAAATATGATCTGTATCAGATCTTCGGTTTCTACTTTTGATTCAACAATAAGTATTTTGTAGTATTTGCCGTTAACCGTAACCGAAGTGATCAGTCCGCGACCGGATTCATATTCATTCTTTTCTTTACGGTACCGGGTATTAATAAACTCCCGTTTAACGGAGTTTATGGCTGCTTCGCTAAAGGTTATCTGCTGGTCTTTGGAGTCAAATACCTGCGGTAAGCTATTGTTTAATTTTACGTAATCAAAAACTTCATCTTCCTCAACTTTTAGTGCTTTATCATTCTGATCGTTTAATATCCAGCTGATAGCCTGGTAATAAATAATCCCAGTAATTACCATTACAATAATAGTAGTAACAATATTTACACGGTTATATAAGGTAAGCAGCTTCATTGATCAACAAATTTGTAGCCCATACCGTAAGCGGCCTGTATATAGTCGTTACTGCCGGCTTCCACCAGTTTTTTGCGGATGTTTTTAATATGCGAGTAAATAAAGTCGAAATTATCGGCCAGGTCAATACCATCGCCCCATAGATGTTCGGCAATAGCGTTTTTAGAAACTACCTTACCTTTGTTGGCAATAAAATAAATAAGCAGTGCAAACTCCTTACGGGTAAATTTAACGGGTTTATTATTTACTTTAACCGTTTTTGCCTGCAGATCGATACTGATTTCGTTAAATACCAGCTGGTTACTGCCGTTATACATTTTACGCCTGATAATGGCCGATACGCGTGCTTTGAGCTCGGAAAGGTGGAACGGTTTTACCAGGTAATCATCTGCCCCCAGATCAAGCCCTTCCAGGCGGTCGTCAAGTGAGTTTTTGGCCGATATGATAAGCACCCCATCAGTATAATTATTTTCCTTTAGTTTTTTGAGTATGCTGATGCCACTCCCCCCGGGCAGGGTAATATCCAGCAGTATACAGTCATAACGGTATAATTCAATTTTGGATATGGCCGCAGGGTAACTGTCCGCGGTTTCGCAAATATTACCGGCTTCGGTAAAGTATTCCTCAATACTCTCGCGCAGGCCCTCTTCGTCTTCAATGATCAGTAGCTTCATTTTTGGTTATGCGTGTTGAATGGTGAGCCGAATGAAAGTTAAAAATAGTAAAATCAAAACTACTAAGTCAATTTGTACACATTCTGTATTTTGCAGCATTTTGAATTTATTTTAAAACAAAACAGAATCTATCCAAAATGGTAATGTAATTTTAGCAATACTTATAACTCAAAATTCAATATGTGGTGGATATACGCGCTGCTATCGGCATTGTTTGCCGCACTTACTGCAATATTTGCCAAAATAGGCATTAAAGGGGTTGATACCGATCTGGCAACCGCAATACGTACGGTAGTAGTACTGATACTGGCCTGGGGCATAGTGCTGTTTAAGGGCAGCAGCCAGGGTATAACCGGCTTAACTAAAATAAACTGGACATTCCTGGTGCTTTCTGGATGTGCAACAGGCCTTTCATGGATCTGTTATTTTAAAGCATTGCAATTGGGCAAGGTATCGCAGGTAGCCCCGGTTGATAAATTGAGTGTTGCCATAGCCATTGTACTGGCTGTTGTGTTTCTGGGCGAACCGATTACATTTAAAACGGCAGCTGGCGCTTTATTGATCATTGCGGGTACTTTTGTGCTTATATTTTAATAGTATACCAACTAATGTGCTGATTTGTTAACTGTTTTGTAACAAATACACAACAATTGATAAAATCCAGTTTTAATCCAATCTTTCTTTTCAAATTCGCGGCTTAATTATCTGTTTAAAAGTAATGAAGGCCATTTTTATACCGTTTTTGTTTGTTGTTTTTTCTGTAAATGTATATGCCCAGGTTAACCCCGCTGCTAAAGGTAAAATTAGTGGTAAAGTTACCGATGCATCTAACAAACAACCGGTTGATTATGCAACCGTATCACTTTATAAACAGGGGAGCACATCGCCTTTTAATGGCATCAGTACCGACCCTAAAGGAAATTTTAGCATAACACATGTGCCTGCCGGCGAATACAAAATTACAGCCGATTTTATGGGGTATCAGCGTGCTACCATTGAGCATGTAGTGCTTAAGGATGGCGGTAGCATATCCATAGGTGAAATAAAACTGACTCCAATGGCGCACCAGCTGCAAGGGGTAACCATAACCGCCAAAACGCCTACTGTTGAAAACCGGATTGATAAAATGATTTACAACCCGCAGAATGATCTGAGCGCACAGGGAGGTGTTGCCATTGATATTTTGAAAAAAGTACCTCAAATAACTGTTGATATTGACGGTAACGTGGAGCTGCAGGGTAATGCCAACATTCGTTTTTTAATAAACGGAAAGCCATCAAGTATTTTTGGTGCAAGCCTGGCTGATGCACTGGCCAGTATACCAGCCAGCCAGATTAAGAGTATTGAGGTAATTACCAGTCCAGGCGCTAAATATGATGCCGCCGGAACAGGTGGTATAATAAACATTATTTTAAAGGACAGCCGTGTAGAAGGAGTTAATGGAAGTGTCAACCTATCGGCAGGTACCCGCCGCGAAAACGGTTCATTTAACTTGAATGTGCGTAAAGGCAATTTTGGAGTGAATGCCTTTTTTAGCGGTAACGAGCAAATTAACAGCAACTCACCCAATACCCGTAACCGTACTTCGGTAGATAGTTTAAAAAATACTACTACCTTGTTTCAGCAGGGAAGCAATAACTTTACCCGTAACGGGTATGAGTCGGGCCTTAACCTTACCTGGAACATCACCAAGCATGACGATCTTACCGGTTCTATCGGTTTTAATCATTTTGGCAACCATGGTAATGGTATAACCAACCAGGATCAAAATGTGGTTAATGACCTCGGCGAGCAACTGAGCGATATGAAAAGTATCCGTAACTCCAGCAGTAAATTTAACGGTACCTCAACTGATGTAAGTTTGAGCTATAAAAAAACGTTCGATAAAGAAGGGCAGGAGCTTGATGTGTTGTATAACGAAAGCTTTGGTAATAATAGCTTCAGCTCGTTTCAGCAACAGGATTATTTAACCCCGGGCATACCCTCGTCGGGTATATCAAACATTAACCCGGGGAAAGACAGGGAAACAAATATTTCTGTTGATTACACCCATCCGGTAAGCAAAAACTTTACAATTGAAACCGGGGCCAAGCTTGACTTTAGCCACATTAACAATAGCATTATTACCGATACTTTACAAGGCGATGGATTTGTACCTAACCCTAACCAAACCTATGGCTTTACTTATGATCGTAAAATATATGCTTACTATCTGTCGGCCACTACATCGGTATTTAATAACTTTCTGGATATAAAGGCGGGTTTACGCGATGAATATACAACTACCACGGCCGATTTTCAGGGTGTTAATATTCCGGCTTATAATTTACTCGCGCCATCTTTGGTGTTTTCGCATAAGTTTGGTGGCAGCCAGTCTGTTAAAATTAGCTATAGCCGCCGTGTGCAACGCCCGGATTATGGCGATCTGAACCCATTTTTAAATATCAGCGATCCGCATAACATCAGTACCGGTAACCCTAACCTGAAACCCGAATTGGGAAATAATTTTGAACTGGGTTACAATAAATCGTTTGATAAAGGAGCTAATATTAATATAGCCGCGTTCTATCGAAAAAATACAGATGATATCCAATCGTTCACTACTTTTTATTCGGAACTGCCGGTAAACGGCACAACTTATACTGATGTATCCTTAAACCAACGATACAATTTAGGATCTGAAGTGCGCACAGGTATCAATTTGTATGGCTCATTGCCGGTTTCAACTAAGCTGAGCCTGCGTACCAATATGATATTTTCTGACAGGATCAGCAATAACCCGGGCAGTCCTAGCGTAAGCGGGTTTGCCTATCGGTTAAACTTAAATGCGCAGTACAGTTTTGGGCACGATCTGAGTGCGGAGTTCTTTGGCAATTATAACTCATCACAAAAAGGCATACAGGGTACCAACCCTAAATTTGTATTCTACAATTTTGCCGTACGCAAAATGATCCTGAATAAAAAATTCAGCTTCGGGCTCACGGCATCTAATCCATTCGCCAATTATGTGGGGCAGCGCGCAACAACATTTGGCAGCAACTTTAACCAGGTAAACATTAGGCAGATACCTATACGCTCGTTTGGAATAAGCCTGAGCTACAAATTTGGTAAGCTTGAGTTTAAGAAAGATGAACACAAAGATAAAGAAGATGATATGGGTACCCCTGACACCCCTGCTGATACAAAAGCAAAATAAGGTGATAGCGGAGGGAAGCATTAATATGATTGCAGTTTATCAGGTAATAAATCTTCATAAAACAAAGCGGTAGAAATTAGCTAATTTCTACCGCTTTGTTTTTTAGTCTTTATATGGGTAAACCAGTTGTTAGCCGTTCTTGATCAGGATGCTTTCAATAATAAGGGTGGCATCCTCACAGCTATCGGTGGCCGTTTCCATTGCCATAAAAACATCGGTATATTTTATAAGCTGTATGGCATCGGTTTCATTAGCCAGTAAATCGGCAAAAGCTTCGTTATAAACAGTATCGGCCTGGTATTCCAGTTTTTTGATGCTGTTGCAAATTTCAAATATATGTGCCGAATTACCCAGATTATTCATGGCATCAATAGCCTTTTGCAGCTCGGTACTGGTTTGCAGTATCAAGTTGGCCAGGCTAATGATAGGAGGTGTTATTTTAGGTACGTCATACAAGTGTATCCTGCGCGATGCCATGGCAATGCTATCGGCCACATCGTCAACGGCGGCAGCTAAATCGCACATATCCTTACGCTGAAACGGCGATACCAGTGTTTTGCCTGATTCTGAAAATACCTGGTGGGTAAGTTCGTAGCTTTTTATTTTTAACTTATCAATATGGGTGAAATTGTACTTTTGTTCAAAAACATCTGCTGAGTTTACTGCGGTGTTAAGTAGGGTGGCCATTTCGGCAACGTTAGCAGCAGCTTTGTTAAACAAATCATAAAAAATCTTATTTGAGTTGGGAAATATCGACATGGAGCTGAACTTTTATGATCATGTTTTATATGTGGCAGTAATTAAAGCATTGTTTGTTAATTGCTTAGCTTGTATAAGCTATCAATAATTCTGCTGCTAAATGTAGATATTAATTTGCTGTTAAAAGTCACGGTATTGTTAACGTAGTGTTAATTTAATATTATTAAATGATTGGCGTATATTTACGGTATGCCTAAGCACAACTTACCTACTTATGCCATTGTTGAATTATTAATAAGATTATCACAATACAACTACTTAATAGGCGATTATAAAAACCATAGTGTGTTTGATACTGGCGTTATGGTTAAAACCTCTGGTGGCAGCATTAGTTTCCCTGCAAGCATTATTATGAAACAGTTTGAAAACCCCAGCGCGATAACCGAAAGTGAGCTGGCTAAGATAGCGTTGCTTTTTAAGCAGAGTTGATTTACCGCTTGTTTGTAAAATGTTTTGTAACATTTAAGCCTTCATAAAACAATATGACCAAACTGTTTATTGTATTAGGTATAAGTTCATTATTATGAAACCCGCTGATAAACATTTTAAATTTATAAACAGTAAAACTGGTTATGTAATTTATTATCATTCCATAAGCAGCGAACGCCCTGACCAGGAAATAAAGGCCGAGCTGCAAAAAGTAAAAACGAGGGTGGCCATCCAAAACGGTATTTATCTGGAAACAGTTTACTGGGAAGAGATGAGGGAAAATGCTGAATTGTAAGTAAGCTTTGCATTTGTCTGGGCCTGTTTTTACGTCTTACTATCATCATGGGATTAGTATATCCTGTAAACACCAATATAACTTCATCGTAACTACTATAGTTAAAAATAAAAACCCTGCCTTGCGGCAAGGATTAAAAAAAACACAACAATTGTTTAACCTTAGGGCCATGAAACCCTAAGGTTAATTCCTAACTGCAATGCGATATTCTGTTATAAGCAAACAGCGCTATATATCATTTGGTTTTAATATACTTGTATATAGTATGCCACAGTTACCTGCTTTTTATTTGTAAAGCAATAGCAAGCAAACAAATTTCATCCTATATTTATACCAATTAAATTATGAAGAATATTATGAAAAGATTTTTTAAAACTAAAGCATTATTGCTTTTAGCATTTGCAATGTTAACCACTGCAGTTAGCTTTGCCCAAAGCAAAAAACCAGCAAGTCCGCATGATAGTACCACTGCGGTAGTAGCCGGTTCAACTATTAAAATTAAATATGGCAGTCCTTATGTAAAAGGGCGCAAAATATTAGGCGAATTAGTGCCTTTTGATAAAGTATGGCGCGCAGGTGCCGATTCATCTACCAGCGTTACTACCAGCAAAGCTATCAAGGTTGAAGGTAAAACGCTTCCGGCTGGCAGGTATGCCTTTTTCGTTATACCTTCTGCAAAAGGAACCTGGACTATCATTTTCGATAAAAACCCTAAACAATGGGGTGCTTATACCTACAAAGAAAGCAACGATCAGCTAAGGGTTACCGTTAAAGGAAAAACCATTCCGAAACAGGAAAGCCTTACCTATACTATTGGTAAAGGTGGTTTTAGCCTGAAATGGGATACGTTTGAAGTGCCTGTAGCTATTAAATAAGATTTTTTTCTTGACCTGATCACATTAAGGCCCCGCTAAGGGGCTTTTTTATGATCTGGCTTTGCCTGTGATTACCATACAGCTATTGGTTTAAATGTTATTTTAGCAAAGTACTGTTAGCCCCCAACTTTTACCGCTGATGCATTATACCCCCGCTAAAAAAATATTGTTTATAAGATTAGCCGCCATACTGTTAATGACCCTGGCTATTTTTATACTTATGCAGATGGCAGGTAATCCCCTGTGGATTGAGCATTATTACTCCGGTGGTTTATATGTATTTATCTGCCGGGTGCTTCATCCCGTTTTAAATATATTTCCATTTAGCGTTGGCGATGTATTGTACATAGCTGTTGTGGGATACTTAATTTATAAGGCTGTGGGGCTTTTTAAATTAGTGCTGAAAAAGCAATTTAAAACCGCAGGTATATGGTTGTTGGGAGTGGTAATAGGTGTGCAATTAGGTATGCTGGCATTTTATCTTTTCTGGGGACTCAATTACTTCAGACCATCGGCCGCCCAGCGGCTGCATCTGCAGGATACTTCTTTTACCACCGCCAACCTGCAGGCGGTAACTAAATTGCTTATAGATAGTGCCAATGCTACAAGGGCGCGCGTTACCATTGCCGATTTAGCTCAAAGTAATCATGATATTTACCAAAAGGCTGTTAATGCAGTAAGTTCACTCTCGGCAGATTCTGTTAACTTTCGTTCCTATCATCCGGGTGTTAAACCATCGTTGCTAACGCCATTGTTAAACTATATCGGCACGTCCGGATATTATAATCCCTTTACTTCCGAAGCACAGATCAATTATCAGATGCCCGTTTTTAACCGGCCGTTTGTAGCCTGTCATGAAATGTCGCACCAGATGGGGTATGGAGCCGAGGACGAAGCCGATTTTGCAGGCTTTATAGTTGCCGTACAATCACATGATCGTTTATTGCGCTATTCGGCCTATCATCTTGCAGTTAGCGAGTTTATGTATTCGCTGGCCCGCAGGGACACGGTAGCTTTTAAAAGATTAAAAGCCCAGATTTCAAAACAGGTACATTTGGATTACGTAACCGAACATAAATACTGGCTGTCGTATGAGAATAAGTTAAACGCAATAACAAGTATTTTTTATGATAATTTTTTAAAGGCTAACAATCAACCCCAGGGGCTTGAAACGTATAATCGCATGGTATTGTTGGTAATGGCGTGGGAGCGCAAACATTGGGAGCCTTAGTGGTAGTTGACAATACTGTCGTGAGATTATCATCCATAAAAAAAATGCGTTCCGTATCTCACCCCGGAACGCACCGCAATATCATATCAAACGATATTGTATCAACTAAATCTCAGATATCATGCTTAATGAGTACCTAAGCTCTTATATATATTTACCGTTGCCAGGGCGTCAGTAAACAAAAATTTATTACTTTGTAATTATGCTGTTTTGAGCAGTAATTATTATTTGCGGGCCCAGTTATGAATAACGGAATGTGAACGCAGGCGTGATTTAAATATTGTGTATTTAAGCGGCGAAATTAATGTTATTATTAATAATGTATTGGATTTTTTTAAGAAAAAAGTCGGTTTGATGGGTAAGAATATTGTTACTATAAGATGTTGTTTGATTTTTACTTTAATATTTTACCCGGTAATAAATTATGCCCAGGCGTTTAATCGGCAGGAAATTGAACGTGCCCAGGCAATGGCAAAAACGGTAACCATCATCAGGGATAACTGGGGTGTACCGCATATTTATGCCAAAACGGATGCTGCAGTAGTTTTTGGCTTAATGTACACCCAATGTGAAGACAACTTTAAAGGTATTGAACGTAATTATCTTTACCAATTGGGTCGGCAAACGGAAGCCGACGGCGAAAATAGCCTTTACACCGATGTGCAATTACAATTAATTGCCGACAGTGCCGATGCTATAAAAGATTATAAGGCCAGTGCACCATGGTTTAAAAAACTAATGGATGCCTTTGCTGATGGAATTAATTATTACCTATATAAACATCCCGAAGTAAAACCTAAAGTATTTAAGCGGTTTAAGCCCTGGTATGCATTAATGTTTACGGATGGCAGTGTAGCGGCTACCGAAACCGGGGGGATTAAGCTCTCAGAAACAAAAGATTTTTATGAAGCAGGCGAACAAAGGCTTGGTATGGCGACTAAAAGGCCTGTCCCGGTTTATGATATGACTAATGAGCGTGAAACCGGATCAAATGGTTTTGCTATTGCGCCTTCCAGGTCGGCATCCGGGCATGCCTTGTTGTATATTAATCCGCATGTGCCTTTTTACTTTCGCAGCGAAGTAGAGCTGGTGAGCGGTGAGGGGCTTAATGTATACGGAGCAGTTACGTGGGGGCAGTTTTTTGTTTATCAGGGGTTTAATGAACATTGCGGCTGGATGCATACCAGCAGCTATTCTGATGTGGGCGATCTATATGCCGAAAAGGTTACCAAAAAAGGCGGTAAGTGGTACTATGAATACAATGGTGGCCTTAAAGCAATAACCACCCGTAAACTGTTACTGAATATAAAAAACGGGGATAAACTGGAGCAACGATCTGTTACCGGCTACTACACGCACCATGGCCCGGTATTGGGTAGCCGCAATGGCAAATGGCTGGCCCTGAAAGCCAATAACCGCTCGTATAACGCCCTGCTTGAGTCGTGGCTTATTACCAAGGCAAATACGCTGGCACAGTATAAAAAAGCCATGGAACTGGTGTCAAACACGTCTAACAGTACAGTTTATGCTGATGATAAAGGCAATATTGTGTTTTGGTACGGCAATTATATTCCTAAGCGTAACCCCAAATTTGACTGGAGCCTGCCCGTTGATGGCTCTACCTCCGCAACTGAGTGGCAAGGCGTGCATTCGCTTAAGGATATTATAACTAATATAAATCCGGCAACCGGCTGGATACAAAATTGTAATTCTTCGCCCTTTACAGCATCTGGATCAAGCAGTCCCGATAAAAATAAATACCCGGTTTATATGGCTCCCGATGGCGAAAACTATCGCGCCGTTACCGCCATTAAATTGCTAAAGGATGCCAAACATATCACCCTTGACACGCTGATAGCAAAAGGGTATAACCATTACCTCGCTGCCTTTGATGATCTGTTGCCTGCCTTATTTAACGCTTATGACAATGCACCTGATTCTGTTAAGCAATCACTTGCAGAGCCGGTGCAGTTGCTGCGGCAATGGGACAAATATTGTGCGGCAAACTCCGTAGCCAGCACACTGGCTATTGAGTGGGGAACGCTCATGATGAAAACAATGCCGCCGCCGCAAACAGATCAGGAAAGTACTTTTATTACCCAACGTGTGAAAAAACTTTCACAAACCAGTGCAGCGCAGCAGCTTGATTTTTTAACCGCAGTTTTAAAAAACCTGCAAAGCCGCTTTGGTACATGGAAAATGCATTGGGGTGATGTAAACCGTTACCAGCGACCTGCTGATGGCATTACGTTTGATGATCAATTGCCAAGTATCCCAGTGGGAGCAACGGGATCAGGGTTTGGACAGTTGCCATCGTTTCAGAGCCGTACGGCAAATACGCAGAAACGATACGGCTACTCGGGTAACAGTTTTATTGCAGCGGTGGAGTTTGGTACCAAGGTAAAGGCTAAGAGCATTATCACCGGTGGACAATCTTTTGATCCGGCATCAAAAAACTTTACCGACCAGGCTCAGGGCTTTATTGACGGTAAGTTTAAGGATGTGCTGTTTTATAAAAACGATGTGCTTAAGCATGCACAGAAAACCTATCATCCGGGTGATTGATTAAAGAATGGGGTGTCATAAAGAATGAAAAAATATCTGCTGATAACTTTATTAGCTTTTTACTGCGGTAATTTATTTGGGCAAAGTGTTACCCTTAATGATCTTACCAATATATCAAACCTGCCTAATGATGAGGCTCATAATTACCTTGTTGTAGGTAAGGGATTCAGGAAAAATTACGTGCAGGATGTTAACAGCAACACGCTTGAATACCTACACAAAGTAAGCGCTGACAAAAAAGAGGAAACCGTAATAATAGGGGAGGGTGTTAAATTAAGTAATGGTACCATACTGCGTACTGTTACCTACAAATCACAAACAACGCAGCATTTATTCAATTTAATAACCCAGGCAAAAAATGCCGGCTTAAAAATGAATATTCAGGGTGCCGATGCGATGAACAACATTTACCTGTTTGATAACAACTTTTTTCATATCACTATTTTTGTAAACCGAAATAATAACTTCGGCTCTATTGAGATAAAACAAAAGGAGTTTCTGGGGTTTGATTAACCAACGATTACTTTTTTTCTATCCGTTTAAACACACCTAAATCCCAAGCGGCTTTATTATATTGCATAACCAATTAATAAAGTCTATGAAATTTATTAGCCGTAAAAAGTTTATAACTACTGCTGCGCTGGCTACAGCGGGTATTCCGTTTGGTTTGAATGCACTGGGTAAAAGCAGATCGACGCCAGAAACTTTGACTGATGATAACTTTGTTGATGCCCTGTCTGCCGAAAAAATTAAGGTAAGCATATTTTCAAAACACCTGCACTGGCTTAACTATACTGATATGGCTGCTTTGGCTGCCGAAATGGGCTTTGACGGTGTTGACCTTACCGTAAGGCCAGACGGGCACGTATTACCAGAAAACGTTGCTATTGATTTGCCAAAGGCTGTTGCCGCGGTTGAAAAAACCGGGCTAAAGGTTTACTCCGTAGTAACCAACATTATGCACCCTGATGAAAAGTATGCAGCAGATATTTTAAAATCAGCTTCGTCATTGGGTATCAAATATTATCGTACTGCCTGGTTTAACTACAACAAGAACATGACCATTCCGGCAAATTTGGAGATAATCAGTAAGCAAATGGCCGGGCTGGCTGCCCTGAATAAAAAGCATGGTATACATGGTGCTTACCAAAACCATTCGGGCGATTTGTTTGGCGCATCGGTTTGGGATTTATGGCTGGCGCTTAAAGATCTGGATCCGGCATCAATAGGTTGTCAATATGATATCAGGCACGCCACCACCGAAGGGGCCGACACCTGGGCTACCTCTATACAGCCACTGGTGCCTTATATTAAAACCACCAACATTAAAGATTTTTATTGGGAAAAGAAGGATGGAAAATGGCAGGTGAAAAGTGTACCGTTAGGTGAAGGGATGGTTGATTTTAAGAAATACTTTGAGGTAATTAGACAACACGACATCGGCGGGCCGGTTAGCCTGCATTGCGAATATGAACTGGGCGGTGCGCAGGATGGCGCCAAACAATTAACCATAAGCAAACAGCAATTTACCACAGCCGTACAAAAAGACCTGGTTACGTTAAGGGGATGGTTAAAGGATAATGGCTTATAATAATCAAACAATAAAAATGCCTGCGTTATGCATAAATGAAGATTAAATGAATTAATTAATTTATAACTAACTTATTTCAAACAATTTGCATTTATAACAAGTTTGTTACTATATTTAGTACAGGTAATACATACCGTTTTAACTCCATAAAACGGTGCTTACCAAAACCAATTAACCTTTAAAAAAAGGAGGCTTGTCATGAACATGGTTCATAAAATTGAGAACTGGGGCGATACCCATCACCCTAAAATCCTTGACCTGATGCGCATTGCGCTTGGCGTGTTTTTATTGTTAAAAGGTATAGCCTTTATGGAAAATACAGCTTACCTGAAAAGCCTTATTGATGGTCAAAATGTAGTTGATTTATCGCCCATGCTGTTAATGATGGTGGTTTATTATGTAACCTTTGCACACATGGTTGGGGGGGTACTGATAGCCATAGGTATATTGACGAGGGCAGCATCTATTGTTCAGATCCCGATAGTTTTGGGTGCCGTATTTTTAACCAGTATTTTTAATGAACCCATTAATGCTACCGCCTGGCCATCTATAGTGGCCCTGGTGCTGCTGGTTGTATTTGCTGTTTTAGGTTCGGGCCCTATATCGTTAGATAAATACCTCGCGGAATGCAGCGAATAACAGGTTAGCCATATAAATGGCTAATATCCAGTTACCAGTTCATCGGCATAACACCATAACCATCGCTCGCCGGGCTCGGCCGATATAACAACCGGGTGGCCTGTAGCATGGAAATGTTTTGTCATGTGTGTATTTGGCGAACTGTCACAGCATAGCGTAACGCCACAGGTTTGACAGGTACGTAGGTGCATCCACGAGGAATGCGTTTTTACGCACTCCTCGCAAATGTAGTCCTGGGGGTGTTTAATATCGGTAACTGCTGCCAGGTGCTGGCATATTTCATCTTCCTGCATCATTAAACTTCTGCTAAGTATTTGTGTACAAAACTAATGGCCATGGATCCTTCGCCTACTGCTGATGCTACACGATTCATGGCTCCGGCACGTACGTCGCCGGCTGCAAATATGCCTGAGCAACTGGTTTCTAATAAAAACGGATCGCGTTTCAACTTCCATATTTTACCAAAACCCTCGTAACTGCGTAACTCTCTGCCGGTTTCAATAAAATCCTTGCTGTTTTTTATAATGTCAAGTTTTATCCAGTCGGTGTATGGTTTGGCGCCAATAAAAATATATAAGGCATTGGCTACTTTGGTAGTTGTTGCCTGTGTTTTACAATTACGCAGCGTAAGTTTTTCGAGGCAGTTGGTGCCCTCTGCTTCAATTATCTCCGTATCAGGTATAACCTCAATGTTCGGCGTGTCCGCAATCTGATTAATCAGGTAGGCCGACATAGTAGCCACCAAATCTTCCCGGCGAATGATGATATACACATTCTTAGCAAATTTAGACAGGTGCATAGCGGCCTGCCCTGCAGAGTTGCCTCCGCCTGTTACATATACCTCTTTGCCGGTACAGGCAGTGGCTTCTGTAGTAGCTGCGCCATAATAAATGCCGGCCCCGGTGTAATTTTCAACACCTTTTACCTCCAGTTTGCGATAGTCAACCCCGGTGGTAATTACCACAGTACGGCTAATGATTTCCGGGCCATCGTCCAGTATAATTGTTTTATAGCCGTCTTTCTGTTTAATATCACTTACTGATTGCGGCGATAAAAACTCGGCTCCTAAACGCATAGCCTGGCTTATGGCGCGCCTGGTAAGGTCGGCACCACTCAGGCCCGCAGGGAAACCAAGATAGTTTTCAATGCGCGAACTGGTACCTGCTTGGCCGCCTGGTGCCTTACGTTCAATCAATAAAGTTTTTAAACCTTCTGATGCGCCGTAAACAGCGGCAGCCAGCCCTGCTGGCCCTGCGCCTATGATCACCACGTCATAAACATCAGTGAGCGTCTGTGGGTTTTTATCCAGTTTTTCGGCGATGGCCTTTATAGTTGGTTTCGCTATATAGCTGCCATCTTCAAATACTACCAGCGGCAGGCAGTCCGTAGTTAAGTTATTAAGTGATAAAATACCGCCTGCATCTATGTTTTTTTCTACATCTAACCAGCGGTAAGGTATCAGGTTGCCCGCCAAAAAGTCTTTTATTTGGTGCGATTGCGGCGAAAACTGATAGCCCAATAGTTTAATACCCACAAATTCGGGTACATAGCTATTTTGCCAGTCGTCAAGCAGGTCATTTATTACCGGGAAAAGCTTTTCTTCCGGCGGATCCCATGGTTTCATCAGGTAATAGTCAAGCTGCACATCATTAATGGCTTTTATGGCAGCTTCCGTATCGGAGTAAGCGGTAAGCAATACACGCTTGGCATCCGGATATATTTTTTTGGCTTT
Source organism: Mucilaginibacter saanensis (assembly GCF_014200575.1). GTDB lineage: Bacteria > Bacteroidota > Bacteroidia > Sphingobacteriales > Sphingobacteriaceae > Mucilaginibacter. The sequence goes on from NZ_JACHBZ010000001.1 coordinate 528,265, forward strand.
TTCAAGAAACTTAACACCTTCCATCTCGGGCATGCGCTGGTCGCAAAGAAACAGGGCAACCACGTCAGAGCCATTTCTAAGCTCGGTTAGGCTTTCGAGTGCTTCATGTGCCGACGTTGTACTCAGTATTTTGTACTCTTTACCATACTGCGATCTTAAATCGCGGCTTATGGACCGCAGTACCTGCGGGTCATCATCAATTGAAAATATTATGGGGCGGCTCATAGGGTCTTTTCTAAAGGTAAATTATTAATATTCTATCAGGTATCGGGTAGTTCGTATCAAGATTCTTTTAGAGCTAATAGTACTACTTTGAGAAACTGTCTTGATACTTGATACTCTCTACTTGATACTCATAAGCTATCCGTCAATCAGGAAGCAAACACTAAACACGGTATGCCCGGGTTGTGATTTTACTTTTATGGAGCCACGGTGTTGTTTTACAATACGTTGCACAACCTCAAGCCCCATGCCGGTTCCTTTGCCCATTTCTTTTGTAGTAAAGAACGGATCAAACACCAGGCTTTGTATATCCGGCGGAATGCCCGGCCCATCATCAACTATAAAAACTTCAACAAACTCACGGTCGCGGCGGGTTTTAATGGTTAGCGTACCTTTACCGCTGGGTTCCATAGCATCAATGGCGTTATCAATCAGGTTAGTCCATACCTGGTTAAGCTCGCCTATCAGGGCCTTAACTTCGGGCAGGGTTTCATCAAAATCTTCAACAACGTTAATGTTCCCTTTTCTTATCTTATAGCCAAGCATGGTAAGCGTGTTGCGGATGCCTATGTGTATATCGGCATATTGCTTGTCCTGTGCCCTGTCCATGTGGGTAAAAGTTTTAACAGAACTTACCAGTTCAGCTATGCGCCTTGCCGATTCCTGGATGTCCCGTACCATTTTTTCGGTAATCAGCATATCGCTTATCCAGTTTAATACATGGGTTAAACTTTCAGCTGGGGTATTTTGCTTAAATACTTCCAGCGCGTCAATGGAGCAATTAAAATCAACGTAGCTTTCGGCAATCTCGTAGCTGTTTTCTACTTCATTTTCATCAAACCATTCAATTATTTCATCTTCGCGTTTGGTGCGTTGTTTAAGGCTAAGCCGGGTTGTGTTTTTATCATCAAGCAGTGCAAACAAGTTTTGAGTAATGGCGCTAATCTGTTCAACACTCATCTTAATGCTAAAGATGGTCTTGATGCTTTCTGGTTCCTGCTCCAGGTGTTTTTTTAATGTTAACGAATCACGTACAATAGCCGATGCCGGATTGTTTAACTCATGCGCAAGCCCTGCCGATAATTTACCCAGCGCCATCATTTTTTCATTTTGCTGCTGCAGGGCAGTAAAATCACGAACACGGGTGGTCATGATATTAACCAGTGCCTGCGTAAGTTCATAATGATTTTTTATCATGTCAGGTATCAGCTCAGTCTTAAAGCTGCGCATTTGCAGCTTACCCACAGCCTGAGCATATCCTTTTGAAATTTTACCTCTTGAAAACGGCAGGTACCCAGTAATATTTCCAGGGCCTACAACTGTAAAATCGCGCCGGGAGCTGCCCTGCATCATGAAAAAGCGCATGCTGCCATCAACCATAATATGGGGGCCGCTCATGGGCTCGCCGGGTTGCATCAGATATTCCCCATCCTCAAGAATGTTGTCCACGCTGTTGTCTAACAACCATTGCAGTTGATCTTCAGGTACTCCATTAAAAGCTTCGAGCGATTGCAGCCAGGATGCGGTTATAGTTTGCATGTATTAAAATTAGCTATTATTATTCAATGGTTTTGCGGGTGCATAAACAATTATGCCCATACCAAACCAGGCAAAATTGCTTTTGCTAAAATACGCATGATTTTTAAATTGGATAGCTAAACCCAATTTAAGTTACAGTACGATGTTAAATTATATCCACTTGCTCAGAAACTGGCCAAAGGGTTCTTTGTACTGATCGCCAACGGTAATATTCACGGTGCCAATTTGCAGCGCATTGCGGGTAATGGAGTTTATTTTATCAAGTGACACAATGTAGGAGCGGTGTACCCGCATAAAACGTTTGGAGGGTAATTTTTCTTCGAGTGCCTTTAAGCTGGTGAGGGACAGCAACGGCTTTTCTGTATTTTGAAGATATATTTTTACGTAATCTTTAAGGCCCTCCATGTATAAGATATCTTTAAGTGCAATACGTACCAGTTGATACTCAATTTTTAAAAATAAATAATCTTCTTCTGGATGCTGGGGAACGGCATCCGGGGCGGCAGCTGTATTTGAACGCTGCAGTAATTCAACATAGGTTAAGGCTTTGTTTGATGCATGCAAAAATTCCTCGTAATTAAAAGGCTTAAGCAAATAGTCAAGCGCATCAACCTTGTAACCTTCAAGCGCAAACTGATTGTAAGCGGTTGTAAAAATGATGCGGGGTTTGTTGGCACTCCGGCTATCCAATACGCGGGCCAGTTCAATACCGTTTAAATTGGGCATTTGTATATCCAGAAAAACAAGGTCGATCTTTTGGGTTTGCAGGCCAACCAGTGCTTCAACAGCGCTGGAGTACCTGCCTGCCAGTTTTAAAAATGGTGTTTGCTCAATAAAGGTACAAACCAAGCCAAGCGCCAGTGGCTCATCATCAACTGCTATACAATTTAATATCATGCCAGGTTGAGGGTTAGGTTAACGTTATAAGTATTGGCTGTGGTGTTTTCGTCTATCAACAAGGTATACTTACCCGGATAAAGCAGGTCAAGACGGCGTATGGTATTGGTTAAACCGATACCCTTATTTTCTTCAATATTGGTGTTATGATCTTTAAATATACCATTCTGCACCTCCAATACCAGTTCATTGGCATGTTGCCTGATATTAATGATGATACTGCTGGGCAGGGTAGCGCTAATGCCATGTTTAAAAGCGTTTTCAACAAAAGGTAAAATTATCATTGGTGCTACCGGCATGTCATTTAAATCGGGCGGTAGGTTAAATGCTATGGTAACCTTATCCGTAAGGCGCAACTGCATTAAGCTAATGTAATCTTTTATAAAGGCAATTTCCTGGCTGAGTAATGCTGTACTGTGCTGGGTATCATATAGCACATACCGCATCATGCGTGATAGCTGGTGCAGCGCCTTGCGTGATGTATCGGCATTAATCAGTGTAAGTGCATAAATATTATTAAGCGTATTGAAAAAGAAATGCGGATTGATCTGTGCTTTCAGGAACGACAGTTCGGAGCTTATTTTATCCTGCTCCAGAGCCTCGCGCAGCCTAATGTCACTTTGCCATTTTTGTATGGCGGTTATGCTGGTGCTGATACCCAAAACCAAAGAAATAATAAATATCATGGCAAGATCAAAATCGTGGCGGTTGTTACGCGGTTTTGGGGGGCCATGCTTGTGAAAGGCAGTGTCCATCAACTGGTGCATATTGAGCCAGCTATCTGTAAAGCTGTTTATTAAATATATAACAGTTATTAAAGCCAGTACAAACAAAAAGTACATGCCGGTACGGTGTTTTAATAAAAGCTGCGGCACCAGTAGGCCCGAGTTAACATAAAATGCTATCACCAGCATACTTAAAACAATAGCCTGCTTTATCCAGAACTGGTAGGGGAGTTCGATATTCCATGATAGCGGCTGGTACAGAAATAATCCGAGGCCCAGTACTACCCAGGTAAGTACATGTATAAGTATGGTTATAGAATTACTTTTTGATTTAAGGCTCATGGATTGCGTATTGTTGGTTGCCGCTATGTGATAAATTTAAACATATAATTTGTCAATATTACTAATCAAAAAAGGCATTGGTCAATCATAATCGCTCAAGAGGCAAAACTTACCGACCGGCAGTCAATATCAGTCTTTAAAAAGCTTAATATGGCAATATGCAGATAACCAGATGCTTTTATGGGTTAAAAACAGGCCTTTATCTATGTGTTTACAGCCGCGGTCTATTGTGTTTTTTACAGTAAAGGTATTGGTGTTGATTTGCCCAACAACATCACGAACAATGAAATATTTATACCTGTTCATAACCGCAGCTTTATTGCTCAATCTTAAGGCCCATGCACAAAGCGGCCGCGACATTCAAGGTACGGTAAAGGATTCGACAGGAGTGACCCTGCCGGGTACTACCGTAAAAATGCTAACCGGTACCGATAGTACAACGGTTATTACCGATGCCAGCGGGGGCTTTTCCTTTAGCAAGGTTAAGGTTAACCAGTTTAGTTTGGTGGTGCAGTCCATAGGTTATCAGCCCATAAAACGCAGATTTATTCTGAATGCCGATACCAAACCAACGGTACTGACCCCTATTATTCTGAAAACCGAAACATACATGTTAAATACGGTTACCATTGCCGATGTAAACCCGGTAAAGCTAAAGGAGGATACCATTGAGTTTAATGCCGATGCTTATAAGGTACGCGATAACGCCCCGGTTGAGGATGTGTTGAAAAAACTTCCTGGTGTTGATGTGGATAAAGATGGGAATGTAACTGCCCAGGGTAAAAGTGTAACCAAGGTGCGGGTAAACGGGAAAGACTTTTTTGGAGGCGACTTAAAAACAGCCACTAAAAATTTACCTGCCGATATTGTTCAAAATATACAAATTATTGATGATTACGGCGATCAGGCTAATTTAACTGGTGTAAAAACCGGCGAACCTGACAAGGTTTTAAATATTACCATAAAGCAAAGTAAAAACTATGGCTACTTTGGACAGGCCAGCGTAGGCGAGGGGCGTGACGCAATCCCGGGCATATCGAACGATAAGGAGGGTAACCGTTATGTTGCCCAGGCAAACGTTTTTAGCTTTAGCGGCGACAGGCAGCTGGCATTTTTAGGCAACCTGAATAACACAAATACCAACCTGTTTAGTTTTGGCGGCGGTGGCCCGAGAGGTGGCGGCCCAGGCGGCCCGCCGGGATCAAATAGCAATTCAACCAATGGTATTACTACTGCCCGCTCATTCGGGTTTAACTATCGCGACAGCTGGGGTAAAAAGGTAACCGCTTATGGTAGCTACAGCTTTGCTGATAATACAGTTTTTACACTGAGTAAAACCATTCAAAACAACCTTTCGCCAAGTAACCCAAGTACCAACACGCAAAGCAGTACACAAAACGATGAGAAGCTGAACCACCGGTTTAATTTCAATATCGAATACAAACCCGATACGGTTAACTACATCAAGATAACCCCGTCATTTGCATACGCTAAAGTAAATACAACCCAAATTGGCAGCAGCGATTTGATTAATAATGCCGAAACTATCTCCAATTATAACTTTAATACGCTTAGCAATTCGTCTGAGCCAAATTATGGGGCCAACATCTTGTTTAACCACAGGTTTAATAACCACGGTCGTAATTTTAGCGTAAATGTTGGTGCAGGCAGTTACAGTATTAATAAATATCAAAATCCGGTTTATACTTATATTGATGGAGCTGCCAATGCGCCGCTTAACCAGTTTATTAATACCGATAGCCGCACAGACAGTATTGGTACTACGTTGTCATTTCTGGAACCGGTGAGTAAACGCGGATACCTGGAACTAAATTATGCGTATCACTATGCCTATACAACGGCTGATAAGCTTACAGATACCCTTGCAGATGACGGTAGCCGCCAGCAGTATGACCTGCTGAGCAATAACTACAACTCTACTTTTATAACCAATCGTTTTGGGCTTAATTATAGGTTTATAGCCAAAAAATATAACTATACGCTGGGCGTGGTAGCACAGCCATCGGTTTTAAAAGGGGAGTCATTAATGGCAGGCTCATCAACTAACATCAGCATGTTTAATTTTGCACCTACTGCAAGGTTTATTTACAATTTTTCGCGTAATCAGTCACTAAGTTTAAACTATAATGGCAGTAGCAGCACACCAACCTATACAGAACTGCAACCGGTTACTGATTTCTCCAACGCATCATACCCGGTACAAGGTAATCCAGATCTGAAGCCTGAGTTTAATAATAACCTTTCTATCAAGTATAACAAATTTAATTTCGAGAGCGGGAATGTGTTCTTCAGTAATTTCTCGTTTACCAAAACCGACAATAAGATAGTTGCCAATACCATTAATTATCCTAAGGTTTACGCTCCTGACAGTAAGCTGGCAGGGAGTATATTAACACAATATTTAAATGCCGATGGTTACTACTCAGCTTCGGGATTTTACGTATTTGCCAAGCCCTGGGAAAAAAGGAAATATAATTTATTTTTTATTGGTAACATTTCATACAATAACAACATCTCATACATATCAAATGTAGATGCTGATACCTATCAAATGACCACCGAAAAAAACATCGCTAAAAACCTGGTGCTATCGCAAGGCGTACGCTTCCGCGTAAGTATTAACGATGTTATTGATGCAGAAGCAAGCACAAGCTACAGTATCAACAAGTCAGACAATTCCATAAGCCAGGCCAATATTAACAACAACTTCAGGATGCTTAACCTGGGCCTTAATGGCAAAAATTATATTTGGAAGAACTGGACCTTTAGTTATGACTATTCTAAAGTGCTGTATTACGGCTATACCGGTGCTACTAACCCTAATATATTGAATACATATATTGAGCGCAGGTTTTTAAAACAAAACATCGGTACGCTTCGTTTATCAGCAATGGATGTGTTTAACCAGAATACCGGTTATACCAGCACCCAGAGCGGCAGCTACGTAACTCAAACCAGTTCAAACCGCTTAGGACGATATTACCTGCTTACCTTTACACTTAAACTACAGAAATTTGCCGGGAAGAAACCAACTCCCGGAGGACCTGGCGGGCCAGGTGGACCACCTCCAGGCGGCGGCCCCGGAGGACCGCCACCATTTTAAGACTGATAAAGCCTTAAATGATATTTAAAGACCTTACCACCCGTGAGAAAGATGGTGAGAAAGATCAAACATGAGCTTGATCTGGATTTAGTTGATGTTATTGGTTTATTCAATAACTGTGCGTTCCGGGGGTGAGATACCGGGACGCTTTTTTGTATTTAGTTGATATACGTAGATTGCATTATTTAAGTTTATTGATTTATTAGTTTTTAAGCAGGTGTAATGTTATTTTACTGCCTTACAGCTGTTTAAAACAAAAAAAAACTCTTATTAAAAAAATAAATAGAACCGGTAAATAAAAATAATTGGCTAAGTGTGTATTTATAACACTACCAAATATAAGTATTGTTTTTTAATGTACAATCGATTGTAGAAAATTGTGAAATTTATTTAGAGAGTGAGCAATTTTATTTTTCAGATAGTTTACAATGTTTACAGATTGTAGTGTATGCCTGCCATTACGCTGCTTAAATTAAACGAATAATTACCCCCTTGTGCTGATCTGGATGTTCCGTTATTAGTTAATGAGGTTGAAAATGCATAGGCCACAGAAATATCAAACTTTTTGCTGATAACCAAACCAGCTTTTGCAGGATAATTTACCCAATACTTGTTAAGGGTAAGATAGTTTTCGGTATGAACATCCGTATAAGTGTTAGTGTAAGAGTTGCCTGAATTCTTTGCGAAATTAAATGTTATGCCCATATCCAGATAAAATTTAAGGTTATCGGTATTATAAAGGTTAATTAATACCTGCGGATACAGAGCCACCACATATTGGCTAAATGCGTAATGGCCGTGAGGTTTCTCGGGCTGGTTATAGTAGCTGTCTACAGTGCTTTGGTAAGAGTCTTTGGTAAAAAGTACTTCGGCTCTTAGTACCAGTAGCTTTACATTGGGGTTGGCATAAATATTAGCACCTATTGATACGGTAGGGTTAATGTTGCTGGTATTTTGAGCGTTATAAAATGGCAATGTACCCTTTGGTTTTATAGTACTGGCACTAATGCCAGCACCTATAAAAAAAGTTACCGCACCAGCGGTGCCATAGTCTTTATTATCAATAGTCATCTTATTGATTTTTTTGGCTATGTTTTCCAGTTCACCTCCGTTATAGTCGGCTTTTTCAATAAGACGTTTCAAGTTATCTACATCATTATATTTTTGTGCCAGGGCATACAACTGCGCAGTAAAGCCATTCTCTATATGTGTTGAAACGCCGCCATCGGGTTTGTGATATTGTCTGAAAATTAGTTCGTAAGGTAAGTTAGTCTGATTGTCGGCTATAAAATACCGGGTTTTAATAGCATCAATATAGCTATAGAGTGTAACATTGGGCCCTTTTTGTAATATCCTTAAAAAAACGGTATCGGTAACAAAACTGGTATCGCGGCCTATTGATAAATGGGAAATGTTGGTGGCATCGGTACTTATGCGGCCAATATAATAGCTGTAAGCCTCATTTAAAACACCAAAAGCCCTTATAGTGCCTGCTGTGTAATTTTTAACGCCGCTTGCATCCTTAAAGTCAACATTATGCGGGTTGTTTTGCCATTCTCTTAAATTGATAAAGCCGCGTACAGTATCGCCTTTGGTGGTAACAATATAACCAGGTTTGTAATTGCTTTGTGCGAGTGTAAAAAGAGGAGATAAAAGTATAGTTAATGCTATACTGTAAAAATATTTCATGTGATTAGTTAGGTATTATAATAGCAGTTGCACTAAAATACAATAGTAAGTAAAATAATAATAACAATTATTTTACATCAACTGTCGAAATAAAAAATGAGCTATTTTTACATTTTTTATCTATGTTTACCTAATCAATTGTAAATTAAGTTGAATGAAACCTCTTTTGCTAAAAGTTTCTTCGGGCCCGGCACATTCATTTAGTGTAAGGCATGATGTGTTGCCCGATATCAATAACAGGTGGCATTGCCATCCTGAGCTTGAACTCATCTACTTTAAAAAGGGTGGTGGTACCCAGTTTATTGGCGATAGCATTAAACAATTTAAAGCCGGCGATATGACGCTGGTAGGTTCAAACCTGCCGCATTATTGGCGTTTTGACGATGCCTACTTTTATCATGATGAAAACATCAAGGTAGAAATGATCGTGGTGCATTTTTGTGAAAATTTTTGGGGCGATCAGTTTTTGCAATTACCGGAGAATAAACTGATAAAAGTTTTACTTGAACGATCAAAAAGAGGCTTGCAGATTACCGGCAGCACCAAAGAAAAAGTAGCTGACCTGTTGGCCTCTATGCTTAATACCGACGGTGCCGACAGAATAATTATGTTGCTAAAGGCTCTTAATACCGTGGCTATTAGTACGCCTGTTAACTATTTAACCTCCATTGGTTTTAAATATGATCATAACGAATCTGAAAACGACCGGTTGAATAATATCTACGAATATTCGGTACGTAACTTCAGAAAGAAAATATACCTGGATGAGATAGCCGAAATAGCGGGAGTGAGCTCTAACTCGTTTTGCAGGTATTTCAAGTCAAAAACCCGTAAAACATATTCTCAATTTATTATTGAGATAAAAGTAGGGTATGCCTGCAAATTACTAATTGAAAATAAGCTGAATATTAAACAGCTGTGCTATGATAGTGGTTTCAATAACTTCTCTACCTTTCATAAACACTTTAAACAGGTAACAGGTAAAAGTCCGCTGATGTATCAGAAAGAATTTACAAAAAATCCATAGTATTTGGGGCTGCGGATAAAAGAATTTGAAAAGGAATGGGTTTTCCGGATAGCGGGATAGGTTGAAAAATAGGGAATTATCTCTATATTTAGCGTTCAACCTCTTCAAATCATGATACGTAATATTCTACTGGTTACTTACCGCAACCTTGTAAAAAACAAAACCTACACTTTTATTAATGTAACAGGTTTGGCGCTGGGTATGGCGGCGTTCATACTCATTACTGCGTTTGTGAATTTTGAAAAGAGTTTTGACCGCATGCATCCCGACGCCGCCGGTATTTATCGGGTCGAGAGCCAGTTTTACCGTGGCGATAATCTTACCGATAGCTGGCCAACCAGTACCAACGGTTACGCACCGGCCATGAAGGCCAACCTGCCCGAGATACAATCTTATGCCCGTATTAACTGGAGCAATTCTGAGCGCGTAGTAAAGTATAACAATACCAAATACAGGGAGCAGCATGTTTGCTTTGCTGATAGTAATTTCTTTAGTTTTTTTGCGTATCCACTGGTTAAGGGCGATCCTTTAACGGTGCTTAAAGAGGTGAATACTATGGTGATCTCTCAGTCGGCAGCAAAAAAATATTTTGGGAATGCCGATCCTGTGGGTAAGTTTTTGGATGTAAATACCCTTGGTGATAGTTTTCATTGTATGGTTACGGGTGTGTTTAAAGATATTCCGGCAAATTCTACCATGCAGTTTAATTTTCTGATTTCCTGGTCAACCTCATCCAAATTTGTTCAGAATTTCTGGTACCAGCATGAAAGTTACACTTTTGTAAAACTAAATCCAGGTGCCAATATCCCGGCGCTGGAGGCCAAATTTCCTGCATTGGCCGAAAGGTATAAAACCGGCTCATCATTTAAAGACCTGAAATGGGCCATACGATTGATACCACTTACTGAAATTCATTTAAACCCCGCCAAGCCCTATGAAATTGAGGTTAAGGGCAACCGTTTTGCGGTGAATTTTTTGAATATCATAGCTTACATTATCCTGCTGATTGCCTGTATCAATTATATTAACCTGGCAACAACCAAATCGGTTGATCGCGCCCGGGAGGTTGGCATCCGTAAGGTAAGCGGTGCCCATGCATCGCAGCTTGTCCTGCAGTTTTTAATGGAATCGTTTATCATTAATATGGTGGCGCTGTGTGCCGCCATTGCATTGGTACTTGGTGCCCGTTACGGATTATTACACTATTTATATGACAGTAACACTTATGGCTTATTGTTTAATAGCGCATTATTATTAAAAGTGAGCGGTGTGTTTTTGGGCAGCATTTTAGTATCGGGTATTTATCCGGCTATGGTATTGTCGCGGTTAAAGCCCATAGCAGTGCTTAAGGGGCGCTTTGCATTTTCAAAAAGCGGCGTGTTATTGCGCAGGGGGATGGTGGCGTTTCAGTTTATGGCATCTGTACTGCTAATTGCGGGCACTTTTGCAGTTTACAGGCAAATTGTTTACATGAGCGACCAAAATACCGGCGTAAACATTGATCAAACCATTGTGATAAAAACACCGGTAAATACCAGCAACTATACACAAAAAATCAATAGTTTTAAAAATATGCTGCTCGCTTTTCCGGGTGTAAAAGCTGTTACGCTTTCGGGGGCGGTACCCGGTAAAGAAGTACGTGAGTTTTTAGCAAACCGGCGGTTTGGCGCACCCAAATCGGCAGAGCAAGCTTATGAAATGCTGAAGGTTGACCATGATTTTATGCAGGCCTACAGCATGCAGCTGGTAGCAGGCAGAGGTTTTGATAAAGGCCGCCCGGCAGATTCAATCGGTGTGGTGTTGAATGAAACTGCGGTAAAGCAGTTTGGCTTTGCCTCTGCGCAGGAGGCTGTCGGCCAAAAGGTATGGCTCGAAACAGTTGATAAGCACCCGGATGAAGTTATAGGTGTTATCAAAGATTATCATCAGCAATCGTTACAACAAAAATATACTGCCGTTATCCTGTTTATGGATCCCTCCTTATCATGGATCCCGGCCGACTACTTTTCGGTTAAGGTGAGTCAGAATAACATGGCCCAAATGGTTGGGCACATTAAAACTACCTGGAACGATAATTTCCCGGAGTCGTCATTTGATTTCTTTTTCCTTGATGATTTTTATAACCGGCAGTACAGCCAGGAAACACAGTTTGGGCATGTGTTCACGCTGTTTTCGTCGTTGGCTATATTTATTGCCTGTATTGGTTTGTTTGGTTTAACTGCATACTCTGCGGCTCGCCGTACCAAGGAGATCGGAGTGCGCAAGGTATTAGGTGCATCGGTGCAAAGTATTATATCATTACTTACCTGGGATGTGGTAAAGCTCATCCTGGTATCAAGCCTGTTTGCTTTGCCTTTAGCCTATATTTTTATTAACCTTTGGCTTAATAATTACGCATTTAAGGTAGCCTTAACCTGGTGGCAGTTTGTGCTGCCGGTATTTACGCTGGTGGCTATTGCCATCGCTACTACGTTCTATTTAACCTTCAGGGCAGCACTGGCAAATCCTACATCGTCATTAAGAAATGAGTAAAAGTTAGCCGGAATAACCGCGTTTGGGTAACAACTATGGCCGAAATAAAAATTGAATTGTTAAGTAATACTCCCGGAACACGTGCCGCGCTGAGTAGGATACTGGTTGAGGTAGTGGCTAACGGTGGCTCGGTAGGGTTTATGCATCCGCTATCTTTAGTCGAAGCCGACAGTTTTTGGGAAGCCTCGCTGACCGCTGCTGCAAAAGGCGACCGCATTGTGCTGGGAGCTTTTGAAGGTAGTAACCTGGTAGCAACAGTAACATTACTGCTCAGCTTGCCACCTAACCAACCGCACCGGGCCGAAATAGCCAAGATGATGACCTTAGTTAGTTACCGGGGGAGGGGTATAGCCAAAATGCTGTTGCAGGCTGCCGAAGGTTTGGCTGTGGAGCATCAACGTACGCTGCTGGTATTAGACACCGCACAGTACGAGGGCGCATCTGGGCTTTATGAAAAACAAGGGTTTAACTTAACGGGCATAATTCCTGATTATGCCCTAAAACCACATGGCGGATTAACAGGTACTATGGTATATTGGAAACGGATAGGAAAGGCCGTTTGAAATTTTATGATCTTTTTAAATCTTCATTCAGCACTTCAATAATTTTACCTTTCGCTACAAGCACGGTGCCTTCGTAAAGCTGAAAATCAAGCCCATTAAAAAGATGCTTTTTAAAAGTGTCTTTCCCTAATATCCTGATTTCGGAATTGATGGATTCTCCCGGAAATACCCTGTCCTGATCTATAAAGATCTGCTCGGCAGAGGTCATTTCCCTTTTGCCGTCGACTTTAAAATGCGGACGGTATCCTGAGTAGGCGTATGACTTTCTTCCGCCTTCAGTTGTTCTTAAATAATAAAGTTCGGCAGTAAAATCAGGGTGCTCCTTTTTAAGTTTGGTTATATGGGTAATACACGCGGTGTCATTAATGCAAAACGCAATGTGATGGTTAAATTCATTAGCTGCTATCTCTGCCGATTTAATCAGCATCTGATCCTGAATTATGGCAACTGTTTCCGCATCAAAAGAATAAAATTCATTTTGCAGATCTTTGATCCTTGTAATCCACTGGCTTAATGAAGCATGGATGTCTTTAGCATAAACCGTATGAATAAATTCGTTAGAATTAATTTTTGTACGATAAGAAAATGTTTCGATCATATAAAAGACTAAACTCAAATATAAAAATTATACGCATTAAAAATAATTTATGTAAAAGCTTGCAAGAAAGCTCTTTTTGCCTTGGCTGCGAAGCTTAAACGGGAGTAAGCCAACGTCATATTATGCCTGCCCATGCCAAAAAAGCTGAACACTTTGGTTATTTTCTGATAACTATTTTACGGCAAACTTTATTTCTTTGTATTACCAATATAACCTGATTGGTAAAGTATTTATGGGCTACAGATATTGTTTAACACTTGATTTGGTTGATGACGAAGGCTTAATTGCTGAATACGAAAAATATCATGAGGCTATATGGCCCGAAATTCGGAAAAGCATTGTTGATTCAGGTATTACCAATATGGAGATTTACCGGTTTGGCGTGCGTTTATGCATGATCATGGAAACTAATGATAGTTTCAGTTTCGAAGATAAAGCTGCAGCCGATGCCGCTAATGATAAAGTGCAGAAATGGGAAACCCTGATGTGGAAATACCAGCAGCCTGTAAAGGGTGCTTTAAAGGGTGAAAAGTGGGTTTTAATGAATAAAATATTTGCCTTGTAACCTATTGTCAACTAAATAAATTATGCTTAGAAGAACTCAATTATTATTAGCCTTCGTGCTTTTAACTTTCTCGCCGGTATTGGCGCAAAAAATGATAGGCAACGAAACCGATGCCCAAAAAGAAAAACGTATGGAATGGTGGAAGGACGACCGTTTTGGTATGTTTATTCACTGGGGGTTATACTCTGGCGCAGCGCGGCATGAGTGGGTAAAGCATAATGAAAAAATAGATAATGCCGGCTACCAGAAATATTTTGACCAGTTTAACCCCGATCTGTTTGATCCGCAAAAATGGGCCGCAGAAGCTAAGGCTGCCGGTATGAAATATGCCGTATTAACTACCAAGCACCACGAAGGTTTTTGCCTGTTTGATTCTAAATACACCGATTATAAAGCACCTAACACTAAAGCCAAGCGCGATTTAGTGCGCGAGTATGTGGATGCTTTCCGTGCGCAGGGTTTAAAAGTAGGTTTTTACTACTCATTGCTTGACTGGCACCACCCTGATTATACTATTGACGAAATTCATCCGCAATCGCCAAAAGATAAAAGTGATGCTTCTTATGCTGCGTTAAATAAAAATCGCGATATGGCAAAATACCGCGAGTATATGCGCAACCAAATTACCGAGTTATTGACCAAATATGGTAAAATAGACGTCCTGTGGCTTGATTTTTCATTCCCACGTGCAGATGGCCATGGTAAAGGTAAAGATGAGTGGGGATCTGTTGAGCTTCTGAAACTGATCAGGAAATTACAGCCGGGTATTATTGTTGATAACCGCCTTAACCTGGAAGAATATAAAGATGGTGCCGATTTTGAAACTCCGGAACAGGTAAGCACTGCCGAACTGTTGAAATATCGTGGCAAAACCTGGGAAACCTGTCAAACTTTTTCAGGTTCATGGGGATATTATCGCGATGAAAATACTTGGAAAACGCACCGCCAGCTTCTTGACCTGTTAATTACATCAACAAGCAATGGTGGTAACCTGATTCTGAATGTTGGTCCAACTGCCCGCGGCGAATTTGATTACCGTGCAAATAACGCGCTTGACAGCCTGAGCCACTGGATGCATGCTAACAGCAGCGCTATTTACAATTGTACCTATGCCCCTGATACTTATAAAGCACCAGACAGTTCAAAACTTACGTATAACAAAGCTGCCGGACGCTTATATGTCCACCTGTATAATTATCCCAACACAGGCAAGCTTATTTTACCGGGATATAAGGGTAAAATTAAATATGCGCAGTTTTTAAATGATCACTCAGAATTGCTTTATAAAGAATCGGCAACAAATCCGGATGACCTGGTGGTGACCCTGCCATTTAAAAAACCGAATTACGAAATACCGGTAATTGAATTAACCCTGCAGGAGTAATTAATCCGTAAATAGGTTAACTATATAGCGGGAAAAAGATAACAGAAATAATGTCAGTACAAAAAGAAACGTTTTTAAGAATACACCCGCATGATAATGTGCTGGTAGCCTTGCAAAACCTGGAGCAGGGGACACCGATAAATTTTGAGGGTAACACCTTTACTTTAACGGAGCGCGTAGCTGCAAAGCATAAATTTGCAATAAATGAACTGCCTGCCTGTCACGAAATTTATATGTATGGGGTTTTGGTTGGTAAAACTACCAGTACCATACCGCAAGGTGGTTTGCTCAGTACGCAAAATGTTCATCACGCATCAGAAGGTTTTCACCTGGGCGAGCGTAAGCTGCAATGGCACCAGCCCGACGTTAGTAAATTTGAGGATAAAACATTTATGGGCTATCACCGCGCAGATGGCTCGGTAGGTACAGCCAATTATTGGATAGTAGTACCATTGGTGTTTTGCGAAAACCGCAACATTAATGTTTTAAAAGAAGCCCTGGTTGATAAGCTTGGCTATAAAAAAGCCAAAAGCTACGAAGGTGATGTGGAGCAATTGATGGAACTTTACCAGGCTGGCAAGTCTGTTGAGGAGATATTGAATGCCGATATACAGGCATCTGCTGAGAAAGCAAACTCGAAAAGGTTATTTAAAAATATTGATGGTATTAAATTCCTGAACCATAGTATGGGTTGCGGCGGTACCAAGGATGATTCTGATGCCTTGTGTGGATTAATTGCAGGGTACATTACCCATCCAAACGTAGCGGGTGCCACTATTTTAAGTTTGGGCTGCCAACATGCACAGGTAAGTATTTTACAGGCCGAAATAGCCAAACGTGATGCAGCATTCAATAAGCCAATGGTAGTGCTGGAGCAGCAAAAAGTAGGTACAGAGAGCGAGTTGCTGAAACAAGCTCTTAAACAAACCTTTGCAGGTTTGGTACAGGCCAACCAAACACAACGCGAGCCGGCTCCGTTATCCAAGCTTTGTATTGGTTTGGAATGTGGTGGCTCTGATGGTTTTTCCGGTATTTCGGCAAACCCTGCATTGGGTTATGTGTCTGATCTATTGGTGACGATGGGCGGATCGGTGATTCTTGCGGAATTTCCGGAACTTTGCGGCGTTGAACAAGAGTTAAGCGACCGCTGTGTTGACGAGGAAACTGCTAACCGTTTTATGCACCTGATGACCACCTATAATGCCCGCGCCGAGGCAGATGGTTCTGGCTTTTATGCCAACCCATCACCCGGAAACATTCGTGACGGTTTAATTACCGATGCTATTAAATCGGCAGGGGCGGCAAAAAAAGGAGGGACATCACCGGTTGCGGCTGTGCTTGATTACCCTGAAAAGGTAACCAAACCAGGATTAAATCTTTTATGTACCCCTGGCAGTGATGTAGAAAGCACGACTGCGGAGGTAGGTTCTGGCGCTAATATCGTATTGTTCACCACTGGTTTGGGTACACCCACAGGTAATCCTATCACACCGGTGGTAAAATTATCTACCAATACGGTGATGTATGAAAAAATGCCTGATATTATCGATATTAACTGCGGTACCATTATTGAGGGTGAAGAAACCATTCAGCAGGCAGGCGAACGCATATTAAACTATGTGATACAATTAGCCAGTGGCGAAATCGAACCTAAGTCAGTGAAACTGGGTCAGGATGATTTTATTCCCTGGAAGAGGGGCGTATCATTATAAAGTAAAAGAAGTTTAAGTTTGTCATGCTGAACGGTGTGAAGCATCTATTAGCCGATCCGTTTAGTATGACAAAATGTAATAAGAAGACCCTCTTTCCGCCGCAGGCGATGACAGGGCGAGTCAGTTCGCCGAAAAGAAAGATTATAAAAAAAAATCAACCATGTTTAAATTGACCAATAAATCGGTAGTTATTACAGGCGGTGGCAGCGGTATAGGCAGGGCCATGTCTGTATTATTTGCGCAGCAGGGTGCCAATGTGCACATCATTGAGTTAAATGATAAGGCAGCAGCCGATACAGTAAGTGAAATTGAAGCAGCAGGCGGAAAAGCAATCGGCTATGCCTGTGATGTAAGCAGTCAGCAGCAGGTGGTTGATACCTTCGGCAAAATATGCCCCATTGATATTTTAATTAATAATGCAGGTATTGCCCACATTGGCCGTGCCGATAACACCAGTACAGAAGATTTTGAACGCGTATTTAACGTGAACGTAAAAGGTGCTTACAATTGTTTGTATGCTGTTGTTCCGCTGTTAAAGGCTAATGGCGGTGGTGTTATATTAAATACAGCATCCATTGCGGCAAGCGTTGGTATTACTGATAGGTTTGCCTATTCCATGAGCAAGGGTGCTATACACGCCATGACACTTTCTGTAGCGCGCGATTACCTGCATGACAATATCAGGTGTAACTGTATTTCGCCGGCACGCATTCACACTCCTTTTGTTGATGGTTTTATATCCAAAAACTATGCGGGTAAAGAAGCCGAAATATTTGAAAAACTATCCAAAAGCCAGCCTATTGGCCGCATGGGGAAATCAGAAGAAGTAGCGGCATTGGCGTTATTCCTATGCTCAGACGAGGCCGGTTTTATCACCGGAACCGATTATCCTATTGATGGTGGTTTTATTACGCTGAATAACTAATTTTAAAAACAACATTACAACTAATATGAAGCTTATACGATTTGGTGCAAACGGACAGGAAAAACCTGGAGTAATCCTTAACGATAAAAAATATGACGTTTCGGCTTTTGGCGAAGACTACACCGAACAGTTTTTTGAAACCGATGGTGTTGCCCGTTTGGCAGCTTTTATAAAAGATAAACAGTTACCTGAAATAGCTGCCGATGTACGTTTGGGCAGCCCGATTGTGCGCCCGTCAAAAATTGTATGTATTGGCTTAAACTATGCCGATCATGCTAAGGAAACCAATGCGCCGCTGCCGCCGGAGCCCGTAATTTTCATGAAAGCTACCACTGCTATTGTGGGCCCTAATGATAATATCGTGATCCCCAAAAATTCGGTAAAAACCGACTGGGAAGTGGAGCTGGCCATAGTGATAGGCAAAAAAGCTTCATATGTTGATGAAGCCAGTGCTATGGATTATGTAGCCGGATATGTATTGCATAATGATGTGTCTGAGCGTGAGTTTCAATTGGAGCGTAACGGCACTTGGGATAAAGGAAAAGGGTGTGATACTTTTGCACCGCTTGGTCCCTTTTTAGCTACTCCTGATGAAATTGCTGACCCGCATAACCTGCGTTTATGGCTTAAGGTGAACGGACAAATTCTACAGGATGGCACCACTGCTAATTTTATATTTAATTTACCTCATTTAATTTCATATACCAGCCAGTTCATGACTTTGCTGCCGGGTGATATTATATCAACCGGTACGCCTGCAGGTGTTGGTTTAGGTATGAAGCCGCCATTTTATTTAAAACCTGGCGATGTAGTGGAGCTGGGTATTGATGGTCTGGGCGAATCAAAACAACACGTTGTAGCTTATGCTTAAAATTGATTCACACCAGCATTTCTGGATATTTGACCTGGTTAGAGATAGCTGGATCAACGATGAAATGCTGGTGATCAAACACGATTTTTTACCAGCCGATCTGTTGCCCGTATTACAGCAAAATGGTATTGACGGTTGTGTAGCCGTACAGGCCAGTCAATCTGATGAAGAAACCCAATTTTTGTTGGATCTTGCTGCCGAAAACCCTTTTGTTAAAGGGGTAGTAGGTTGGGTTGATCTGAGAGCTGTCAATCTTGATGAAAAACTGGAGCAGTATAAGAAACACAATAAACTGAAAGGTTTCAGACACATTTTACAATCGGAACCCGATAAGCAGTATATGCTGCAATCTCAATTTCAAAAAGGGATTTCGCGTTTGCAAAAATATGGCTATACGTATGATATACTGATATACCCGGAACACCTGCCTTATGCGGAGCAACTGGCGGGCGGTTTTCCTGACCAACAATTTGTAGTTGATCATTTAGCCAAGCCGCATATCAAAGACCATCAAATAAGCGAATGGGAAAGGGATATTAAGGCCCTGGCCCAGCATCAGAATGTGTATTGTAAAATATCGGGTATGCTTACCGAGGCAGACTGGGCATTGTGGAAAACTGAGGACTTTACACCCTATCTGGATGTGGTATTTAATGCTTTTGGAGCCAACCGGGTAATGTTTGGTTCAGACTGGCCCGTATGCTTACTGGCCGGAGGTTATAACGGTACCATGAAGGTCATGCATACTTATTGTGAACAGTTATCAGTAACGGAGCAGGAACTATTTTGGGGCGGTAATGCCTCAAAGTTTTATAATTTGTAGTTTCCCAAAATGATATTTGTTTCTCATTTTGAGAAACAAGGTGTTTGCACAAAACAACAGCTGGTGAGTACAGTGGCTAAAAGTCAGTTTTTGTCAGTAGGCTGTTGTAATCTTTTTTTGATTTTCTTTAATTTTTCTGCAGTCAGGATATAGTTCTTTGTTAGAGGCGGGCGGGCAAATGATATTTGCCCGCCCGCTTTGGTATTAATATTTTGTTAGCCGGATTGTGCCTTGAGGCTGGTATGAATGTGCGTCGTATGTTGCAATAAATCAATTATTTATGATCTAAGTCATAATAAAAATGTAATAATTAGCGTCAATAAAAATTATGGCACATATTTAGCTATATAACATTTAAATTGCAGTTAAACATTAAACCGGTAAGTAAGGCACTCAGTTTCTACGTTTTAACATGCTTTAAATAAAATTTATTGAAAAAGTTATGTACATTATTTTATTACAAATTACAGCTCTGCTGGCTGTAGTAATCCTGCCGCTATTAGCTGTACGGAAAAAGTTCAGGAAAAGATCAAAACCTACCACCTTTAAGTATAAGATTGATACCAACACTGAATATGCCCGTTATGCAATAAACGAGGATGGTTTCCTGGAAGAGATCACCGAAGGGAAATTATCAAAACACAAACACTAACATCGTGTAATACAAAAGCCATTGTCCGGTTTACTGGACAATGGCTTTTGTATTTTAAACGCTTTTTTTATTATAAGCTCCCTTCATCGGCACTTGGGCCGTAACTACCCGGTATCGGGATATTGAGCAGACGTAAATACACACCCAATTGCGCCCTGTGATGTACAGTTTGCGAGTAAGACATCCTGATCACCTCAGCCTTGGTTGATACACTTAAAATATGATCGCCGTTACGAAGCGTCCAGTTTTTTTCCAGATCTTCATCCTTGGCCTGTTCCAGATGGGTTTTGCCGCTCTCTAATGACTCTTCAAAAAAACTTAACAGATCTGTGTTGTTATCAATCGGACTAACTTTATAAGGATTACTGGCAAAATCAAGTTCGTTAGTGGTTAATGCCATGGCTACCCAGCCAGGTAGTTCAGCAATATGCGTGGCCAACCGTTGTATGGTCATACTTTTTTCGTGTGGTTGCCATTGGTATTTATCGTTGGGGATACGCTCCAACATTTTGCGGGTTGTTTGAGCTTCCTGCTCCATTTCTTTTAATAACATGGGGATCATTGACATACCTTTATAGTTTAATTTGTTTACTGTTTTTGTTTATGATTCAAAGTAACAAACAGCAAGTGACAGCCCTATGTCAGCAAGTTTTCCTGAATAAAAAAATGGTTGAAAAGTATCTGTTTTTAGAAGAAAACGAATTGAAAATAGCAGGAAATTTAGCAGCAATTATTCATTTGTTTTTGCTGACCTTTATCAAAACCTAATTTACAATGATACTTCTTTACTATAGCATAGTGGTAAGCGTTTCATGGGTAGCCATGATCATTTACCTGCTCATTGGCTTTAAAAAAATTAAACAGTTAGGCAGGCAGCCTATCATTGAAGATGAGCCGCCGCTTTCTATTATTATTGCCGTACGCAATGAGGAGGAAGATGTGGAAAAAGCACTGCTAAGTGTTTGTAATATCAATTATAGCAACTACCGGCTTATTGTTGTCAATGACAGATCTACCGACCGTACTGCTGACATATTGCAGGGATTTGCCGGCCGGTACCCAAAACTTCGCATCATCACTATTGACACATTGCCTGAAGGGTGGCTGGGTAAAAACAATGCGCTGTATCAGGGCTATATCAACAGCTCGCAGGAATGGCTGCTTTTTGCTGATGCCGATATTGTATTTCATCCAGATGCGATAAATAAGGCTTTGGGATATGCGGTAAAGCAGCAGCTTGATCATCTAACCATGCTGCCTGAACTCATATCAAGATCTGCAATTTTAAACAGCGTATTTGGCACGTTTTGCATCATATTAATGACCCACATGAGGCCCTGGGATGCTAAGAAGCCTAAATCAAAAGCTTTTGGCGGTATTGGTGCTTTTAATTTAGTAAGACGCAGTGCTTACGAAAAAATAGGTACACATGCCAGTATCAGATTACGACCGGATGATGACCTGCAGCTTGGGCATCATATTAAAGCTGCCGGCTTACGGCAGGATGTTTTGGCGGGTAAGCAATATATCCGTTTAGAATGGTACAAGAACCTGCAACAATTTATGAACGGATTACTTAAAAATTCATTTGCGATAGCTGAATACAGGTTGGGTAAATCAATTGCAAACACTATATCCGTATTGCTTTGTTTTGCGCTGCCTATGCCGGTGATGTTGATATTTGGTTCGGCAGATATCCGTTTAATGGCCGGGGTTGTATTTTTATTCCAGGTAATATATATGGTAGTTGTACCGCCCAATAAATGGTGGTATGCCTTTATGGTTTCATTTGCAGGTTTCCTGGTGGCTTATATCACCATCAAATCGGCGCTGGTAACGCTGGCTCAGGGGGGTATCTACTGGCGCGATAGTTTTTATCCGCTGGCTATGTTGAAAGGTAAAAAGTAGCGATGCGGTATTTAATTTTTTAAGCAATATACTTTACCTGCCCGTGTTAACTTATATTAGTAACAATATAAAACCGTTTGTATGAGAAAAATACTCCTGCTTTTTTTATTACTGAACCTGACCATTAATGCCTATACGCAACAGCCAACAAAAAAAGCCATTATTGTACTTACCTATGATGATGCATTGCAGTCGCAGCTTAAGGTAGCATTGCCACAGCTTGAATCCGCACACTTAAACGGCACCTTTTTTTTAGCAGGATATAACGTTACCCCTGCAAGCATACCGGCCTGGCGGGAGGTTGCCAAAAAAGGTAACGAGCTGGCAAATCATACACTTTATCATCCCTGTATTATCACAACCGGGAAGGGGAACCCGGCAAATAATTCTGCCAATTATACCGTGTACACTATACTGCGCGAAATAAGCGAAACCAATAATCTGTTGTATGCGGTTGATGGCAAAACATCACGCACATTTGCTTATCCCTGTACCGAGTTAGCAGTAGGGGGAGTAAACTATGTAGACTCCCTAAGAACTTCGGGTTTAATAAAATATGCCCGCATAGGTGGCAATGCAGATGCCGTAATAACCGATTTTAAAACACTTGATCCTTTATTAGTACCATCATGGGCAGCAGTAGGGGTTACCACAGGCGACGAACTCATTGCTTTTGTTAAAAAGGTACAGCAGCGCGGGGGCATGGGGGTTTTTATGTTTCACGGCGTTGGCGGCGATTATTTAACTACCCCTGCATTGGCACACAAGCAATTGTTAACCTATTTGCGACAGCATGCCAATGAGATAGAAGTACTCACCTTTCAACAAGCGATGGATAAGGTTAGCCAGGCAAAGCACCATTAATATGCTGAACCTAACTTAGGCTACCAATTGTTCAAATAATTTTACAAGGGTTAAATCAGCATCTAAACATAAGCCGGGATGTACTTTTGATGATTGTACCACGGTACTGCGGGTAGCGGTAAGCCAGCGAAACCGTGATGCAATATCCAGTTTAGCAATAGGGCCGCCATGTTTGTCGCCATTGCATATCCTTTCAAATGAGTAGATGTTATCTTTAAGGCAATCCATATCCAATGTATTGGAAAAAGCGATTATCCGTACTTCATCCAGCAAAAAACGAACTTTCAAAAAGCGTTGCTTAGGGCAATACAAAACAACACCAACGTTTATAAACTCCTCGCGTTCTACCCTTGGCACAACGCGTATTACGGCGTACTCAAATAATTGCAGCTCTTGCATATTGTGCTTCTTTTACAAATATATCTGACGCAGCTATGCGCGTAGTTAAAAAACGGGTATAAACGTCGCGGCGTTCATCGGGTGTGCCATTTTCTGAATCATCAGTAAGCCATTCATCCGGAATCAGATTTACAATGGCACTAATACGTTCATCCGTTAAAATAGCGCAAAATTCGGTGTCAACCTCATCCAGCTCAGATGCCTGCGGAAGTAACACATGGTCCTTAACCTGGGCAAACGGGCGCATAGCCTGTTCCTGCCAGTTATGCCACGAGTGATGGAAATATAATGCCGCGCCGTGGTCAATAAGCCAAAGTTCCTTATGCCACATCAGCATGTTGGTGTTACGCGGTGTACGGTCAACATTGGTAAGCAGGCAATCCAGCCAAACTATTTGCGAGGCCAGTTTAGCATCAAGGGTATTCACTACCGGGTCAAAAGTAATTGCTCCTGATAAATAATGAAGGGCCAGGTTAAGCCCTACGCTAAATTTCAACAGATCCTGTATCTCTTCGTCGGCCTCTGAGCGGCCAAAAGCCGGGTCAAGATGGGCAAATACCAGTTCTGGTATTTTTAAACCTAACAAGCGGGCAATTTCGCCGCCAATCAGTTCGGCAATAAGCGCTTTTACACCCTGGCCTGCCCCTCTAAACTTTAGTACATATAAAAACTCGTCGTCGCCTTCGGCAATAGCAGGTAATGAACCACCCTCGCGCAAGGGGGTTACATAGCGTATCACATTAATGGTTCTGAGTTGTGGTTCAGCGTAATTCATCATGGATATTCAAAAAATTTATGCAGCTATCTTCCTGATGAAAAATACAGGATGACAGATGACCTGAAAATTAGGGCAAATTTTTGATAAACCAACAAAATTAATCCAATCAGTTACCAAAGTATAGCAGTACCGCTTTTAAATATTTACGTAAAATCACCTGTCAGTAAACCTGTATTTTACGTAAATGCCGTAACTCAATTCCGTAACAACCCTGCTTGCATTTTAGCTTGGTTAAAATATATTTGGATTATAATATCAACCGTTACCATGATGTAAATAACTCCTGAAATGCATTTTAAGGAATAAAGATAATAGGTTATAAATTAGGGATAATAACTTAGGGACAGCCGGCTACAGCGATGTAACGGCTGTTTTTTTGTATATAAAAAAGTAATTGGATAAAATTACAAACACGGAAATAGTACCATTGCTATTAAAACAAATTTGCCAGGCAGGGGTTAATTGCCGGGTTATGTTTCTATCGATTTAACCAGGTAATTTTAGCACATTCGATGCTTTTTTTTATTTGTAAATAATAATATTAATTTGTACTATACACTTGAATTAGAAAACACAAAATTGGCACATATTGAAGCGGGTTTTAAGGAAGATGTTGAAGCCGTAGGTAAGATTGATGCGGTTGCTTCTATATTAGAAGTTATTTGCCGCACTACGGGAATGGGATTTGCCGCAATTGCCAGGGTTACGCCTGAAAGGTGGATAGCCTGTGCTGTACGTGATGAGATACAGTTTGGCTTGTTACCTGGTGGTGAATTAAAGGTAGAAACCACCATTTGCCATGAAATACGGCAAAATCATCAGGCGGTTGTTATTGACCATGTTGCTGAAGATGCATTTTACGCCCATCACCATACCCCACAGATGTATGGTATCCAAAGTTACATTTCTATACCCATCATCCTGAAAAATGGGAATTTTTTTGGTACGCTCTGCGCTATTGACCCCAGGCCGGCACGCTTGAACAATCCGGAAACTATTGGGATGTTTAACTTGTTTGCCGAGCTGATTGCTTTTCATCTGGATGCTATTGAACAATTGGCCATTAATGAATTAAAATTAATGGAGGAACGTAAAACAGCCGAATTACGTGACCAATTTATTGCCATATTGGGGCATGACTTGCGTAATCCTGTAGGTGCGGTATCAAACGTGGCGCAGATCCTGTTGCGTATGCCACTTGATGAACGGGTAAAACGCCTGGCTACCATAGTGCAGGATTCATCATACCGGATGAAAGGTCTGATAGATAATATTCTTGATTTTGCCAGTGGACGCATGGGCGGCGGGATAACTTTAACCCGTGCTGATCATGAACCGCTTAACGATATATTGAATCAGATTATAACCGAACTAAAGGTTATATGGCCAGGCCGCGAAATAAATGCAAATTTTACTTTAACCGAATCTGTAAACTGTGATGGCAGACGCATAGCACAGCTTTTTTCAAACCTGTTGGGTAATGCGCTTACCCATAGTAAGAAAGACACACCGGTGAATGTTAATGCAGTTAGTGCAGATGGGCAATTTGTTTTATCTGTATCCAATTTAGGTAGCAAAATTCCAGATGATGTTGCTGATCGCCTTTTTCAGCCATTTTCACGTGGAGAGGTTGGCCCCGGGCAACAGGGCTTAGGTCTTGGCTTATATATTGCCTCTGAAATTGCCCACGCACATGGCGGTACACTTACGGTATGCTCAACGCATGATAATACCTGCTTTACCCTGCAAATGCCGGTAAAATAAGATGAGTTGCACTTTGCTAATAACGATTCAAAACCGGGTAATGAAATTATTAAATACTATTTACTTACATTAGCAATAGTTGTATATTAACAGAAGGACAAATATCAATGGCTACTTTACTATCATCAGGTAATTATTTTGGTACAGAAAAGCAGTATAATGATGATGTTTTATTTAAGTTAAACATTACACAATACCAGCCTTTTGATGATATTCATGAACACTACCATGAAAATGCCTATTTGTCATTACTGATCAATGGGAACTATCAGGAATCGAGCCGGATAGAAGAAAGCGTTATTAGTCCTGGCGAAATACTTTTCAGACCTGCAGGTTATCACCATGCTAATCATTTTATGGCTTTGGGCGGCAAATGTCTTAATATTGAACTGAAAAAAGAATTATTGGACATTTATGAACAGGCATCTCCAGTTCCAAAAATGGCTCTTACTTATAAAGCAGGAACTTTTGAATACCTGTACCGCATTATGTACAGCTTTGCCAGTAATACAGCTATTACCTTATCAGACGAATATATTTTTAACTGGCTGGCAGAAAATGCATCCTATAAAATTCCTATCCGCCTGCTGTGGTTACCTAAAGTGAAAGCTATTCTCGAAAACGAATTTGGGAATCATCATACGCTTAATTCCATAGCTAACAGGGTATTTGTACATCCCATATATCTGGCACGGGCTTTTAAGGAAAGGGAAGGTTTAACCATAGGAGAGTATCAATTAAAGATGCGCGTTAAAAAAGCGATGCAGTTATTGTTTAACACTAATATCCCTATTGTTGAAATTGCTTTTCTGGCAGGCTTTACCGATGCTACCCACCTTATCAGATCCTTCCGATTATATTATCAGGTTACTCCTGCTAAATTCAGATTGGCATTAAAAAGTTAATCTGATACTATTACAATAAAGCACATGGCTGTTTCTTTGTAATAAAAAAAGATGGATCAATATCAGCTATATCAAAAATTAGTTACCGGGTTATTCAAGCTTATTGGAGGTTGTATATTATTGATGCCAATATCCGTACAGGCACAACGAAGTTTAAATTACCAGTTGCAGGCAAGCGTTAATCTGGCAAAACAAAGTTTTGATGTGAAGGGGACACTTACCTTTTTAACTGAACCTTACGCAACCGATTCAGTTAAAATTGTATTGAGTAAAACGGTAAAGCCACCTATATTAGAGCTATCAGGCGCAAAAGCTACTATGCAAAGCAGTGTTAATGCCACTGGCGATATAGCTTATACGTTTAAATTTGTAAATAAGCTAACTGCCGGTACACGTTTAAAACTTAATTACCAATATGAACGGGGAGCAGCACCTACTTTTCAATATTATATTGATAGCATTTTCTGTATGGCATCAGGTTACGGATCGGCTTGGTATCCGCAAGTAATTTCAACTTCTGCAGACGGGAATGCGGAATATACGAAGGGAACAGGTTCTATTACAGTCACTACACAGCCTTATCTTACAGCAGTTATGGCCGCATGTGATGTTAAGGTCAGCAGTAAGGCTAATAGTCGGATTTTTGAGTTCCATTATACGGAGCCTGATATATTTTCATTAAACCTCGGCAACTATATCCGGCACGAATACAAAAGTAAGATCCCATTTTATACTTATACCCTAAATAGCGATATTGATGGTGATAATATATCACACAATGCAGCAAATGTGATGGATTTCCTGGCCACACAATTTGGCCCGCTCAATATTCCCAATTTTTGTATCGTAGAGTTTCCCGAATATATTGCCGAAAAAACAGGCATTGGGGGCGCCAGTATGTTAGGTGGAATATTAATGCCCACGGATGCCTTGCGTAAATTTAACTATGCCCTGTTTGGCCATGAAATTGGGCACCAATGGTGGGGGAATAAAATAAACTCAAAAGGTGTTAAAGGCAGTTCTATGTTATCAGAAGCATTTGCACAGTATGGTTCATTACAGGTAGTTAATCATTTTGATAGTACAAACGTGGTCAATTACCGTAAAAGGGGTTATCCAGGCTATATCAATGACCAATGTGGGTTGGGATATCTGAAAAACGCCGCCGCCGGTAACGATGAGCCTTTAAGTAAGTTAAGCGGTAGTAATGAACACATGATTGGGGATAGTAAAGGGTTTTTAGTGTTGGAGTTACTGTCGCGAACGGTAGGTAAAGTGCAGTTTAATAAAGCATTGCATACCATAAATGCTAAATATAGCCGTACAGGGTTAACATGGGACAATTTTTTGAGTGAAATAGATACGGTTAACGGCAGCAATTTACAGTGGTTTTATCAACAATGGTTTGAGCGTACCGGTGCGCCGTCATGGCAAACCAGTTGGCAACAACAGCAGCAGAGTGAATTACAACTCATTATAATCCAAACAGATAGCGTATATCGCTTGCCTCTTGAAGTATTGATTGTATATAATAATGGCACGACATCCTTGCAAAAGATCAACATCAATGAAAAAGTTTCTAAAGTGAAATTACCTGTTACCGCAAGTGTAAAATCGGTTACTATTGATCCTGATTTTAAAGTAATACATTGGGCTGATGACCTTACACCTATAGCCTTGGATTTGGGTAAGGTACAACAAGTTATTAAGTTAAGAATGGAACAGAAAAACGATGAAGCGGTTAATCTGGCCCTGTCATTTATTAAAGCAGGAATCCCTTCAGATAAATTTGGATTAGAGTTTTCCCTTTTTTATTATTTAGGAAGAATAACCTTTAACCAGAATAAAACTACCGAGGCATTGGCTTATTATCAACGGGCTCTAAAGTGCGTAACACGTAATGCGGACTTGCTGGCGTATACTTATTACAGGATAGCCATGATTGCTGTTATTCAAAAAGATAGTGCACTATCACAATGGGCGGGTGATAATGCCGTTAAAGCCGATGCGATGAACCATAATTTTGATAGCATGTCATCAAAAATTGCTCAATTGAAAATAGAACGCTGATGGGCTGTAAAGGAAACTGTATTTTAAGATTTCTCCTTTTACTAACTTATGATCTGAAAACGGTTTCAAGCAGTATACCTGTAGGGGTACGTAAAAATATCCGGCGTTCGCCAATATCGGGCAGGTTCATGATGGAGTGCGCTACATCATGATCAATAAATTTTTGTTTAAAAGCATCGTAGTTTTCCATATAGAAAGCAGTATGATCGATGGCTTCGGCGGCGTCATTTTGCTGTTGCTCATGATAAGATGAACTTTGTATCAGATGTATCAGCGGGGCATCTTTATAATACAACCAATAACCGGGGATACCGGCACCTATAACCGCAGGTCGTGAACCCACTGTTAAATCAAAAATACGAATTAAGAAACCCTTTGTTTGTTCAACGTGCCTTGTACGCAGGGTAGTATGATCAATATGCATAATTTTATATTAAATTTTACAATACAAAATTGGCTGATCATCCCCTCATGAAAAAATGTAACTAATCATGAAAAGTATGTATAAAACGTAGGCGACAATAGCTTCAACGTTGATGCTTTTCTTTTTTAAACACAGATGGGGTTTGATGAAAATGGGCTTTAAAGGCATTACTTAAATGGCTTTCATCGGTATAGCCAAACTCATTGGCAAGTTGTGATAGCGTTTTATCGTGATGTATTAATTGATGGGCAATTAATTTTAAGGCATATTCCTGTACATATTTTTTGTAAGAACTGCCCGTTGCCTTACTAAAATACTGGTTAAAATAGGTTTTACTGATATGGAAATTATCAGCTATGATCTGTGTAGCCAGGAGGTGTTTTTGAATAATGTGCTCATCAATATAATTAAGTATGGCCTGTATCTTTTGATCCCTGGGCGTTACCGCATTCTGATCGGCATCATTGGCCATAAGCGACAAAATAAGCGACAATGCATTTTTAATGATGATGTGCTGATAGCTGCCTTTTCTTTTGTTTTCGGCAATTATAAGGTCCATTAACTGACCAACCTGTTGTTTGCCATTGCCTGTCAACGCTGTTTTATGATAGCTTGACGATATGCGCGTAAAAACCTGTTTAAAATCTTCGTCCATTAAAAAATCATGAAAAAAGCCTTCGTGAAATTTAATGATACAGATGGTGCATTTTTCCTGGAAGATAAAAAAATGGTTGTCGTTAGGAGCCAGGATAAACAGATCGCCTTTTTGGTAATTATAACTACACCCATTAACTATATGCTGACCTTTGCCCCGTATAATGTATTGCAGTTCAAAATGAGTATGCTTGTGCACAGGTAAATGCCATTCATTTTTTATCACAAAGTCGATATCGAGTTTTTGGGTAAGGTTCCTGATATGCATTGCCGAAAATTACAATTTTATTCCCTTGCTAAAGTCCTTATATAATTTGAATTTTAGTATAGCTGTTTTAACTATTTGATTTAACTTGTAAATGTTTAACCGGCGCTAATCGTATTTTTTAAAAAGATATTTACCAGATTGTCCAATTTAAAACCCCGTGATCGTCATTGGGTTTTTAACAGTAAAACTTAACCGAAAATGAAAGATTTTTTATTTGTATTCAGAAATGATGCGCAGACGATGACTTCGGGCTCACCTGAAGAAATGCAGGCCCTTACCAAGCGATGGATGGATTGGATTGGTAGTATTGCAGCTCAAAATAAATTAACCAGCCACGGTAACCGTTTGGCGCATGGTGGTAAAGTAGTACGCCCCGATAATATAATAACCGATGGGCCTTATACCGAAATTAAAGAGTTGGTTGGCGGATATAGCATTGTTAAAGCCGATACCCTTGAAGAGGCGGCAGAACTGGCTAAAGGCTGCCCTATTTTGACACTTGGCGGCAATGTGGAAGTACGGGAAATTAGTGTAATGTAAAGAACAATCTAAAAAGCCTTTATAAACGTTATAAAGGCTTTTATTGCGAATGGAAGAGCAGGAATTAATACCACATCTATTCAGAACAGAATACCGCAAAATAACTGTGGTACTCTGTAAACTTTTTGGCATTGAAAATATAGAAATAGCCGAGGATATAGCCAGTGATACTTTTTTACTGGCTTCCGAGCTATGGGGGCTTAAGGGGTTACCACAGAACCCTGCTGCATGGTTGTATACCGTGGCTAAAAATAAGGCCCGCGATTATTTAAGGCGGAATAATAATTTTAATCAAAAAATTGTTGAGCAAATAAAACTGGCATATTCCGGAACCGAAGAAATTGAGATTGACCTGTCTGACCGCAATATTGTTGACAGCCAGTTACAAATGTTATTTGCTGTTTGTCACCCCGCAATTCCGGCGGAAGCCCAGGTGGCATTGTCATTACGGATACTTTGCGGCTTTGGTATTAATGAGATTGCTGATGCTTTTTTAACCAATAAAGAAACCATTAACAAGCGGCTTTTCAGGGCTAAAGAGAAACTGCGGATTGAAAAAGTGAAAATTGAATTTCCGGGCGAGGCCGAGATCAGCAGGCGGCTTGAAACTGTTTTAACTACCTTGTATCTGCTTTTTAATGAAGGCTATTATTCTTCCAATCAGGATGTTACGCTGCGACAGGATTTGTGCCTGGAGGCCATGAGGCTAACTCATCTGCTCATTGAAAATAAGTCAACAAATCTGCCTTTTGTAAATGCCTTACTCTCATTAATGTGCTTTCATGCATCGCGTTTTGAGGCCCGGGTTAATAATAATGGCGAAACCATTTTATACCAGGATCAGGATACCGGCCTGTGGAACCAGGAGCTCATACATAAAGGCGAGCATTTTTTAAACCAGGCATCGCAAGGGAATGCCATTTCAAAATATCACATAGAGGCTGGCATCGCCTATTGGCACACCATTAAAGCCGATACCAACGAAAAGTGGGAGAGTATTTTACAACTATACAATCAGTTGTTGTTGATAGAGTACTCACAAATTGCAGCGCTTAACCGCACCTATGCACTTGCAAAGGCCAATGGCAAAGCCGAGGCCATTATTGAGGCCGAGAAGCTAAATCTAAACAATAACCATCTTTATTATTCGCTTTTGGGCGAGCTGTATACTGAGGTAGATAACTCGAAGGCTATTGCCTGTTTTGAAACAGCATTTACGCTTGCAAAGTCAACCGCCGACAAGGTGCTTATCACCAAAAAGATACAACGGTTGCAATAGTTTTTGATCAATAACCGGCCTGTCCTGTAGTCTTTGTCTTTTTGTGTAAACTGAGATAACGACAAGTTAGTTTGTTACGATTCAAAGTAGGTTACCGGTTCAAGATCATTCAGTTCCAGTTCAGTAAATAACCTTGAGCGGATGATAAAGCGGATGCCCATAGGAATCTCTAACGAGAAGCTGGAACCCCGGCCTGGCGTAACGTCAAGGGTAAGATGGGTATGTTTCCAGTATTCAAACTGGTCAATGCTCATAAAAAACTCACAGCCATAAACCTCGCCTATTTTAAC
This sequence comes from Mucilaginibacter saanensis, assembly GCF_014200575.1. Lineage (GTDB taxonomy): Bacteria > Bacteroidota > Bacteroidia > Sphingobacteriales > Sphingobacteriaceae > Mucilaginibacter. The sequence continues at coordinate 560,598 of NZ_JACHBZ010000001.1, forward strand.
ATCACTGCTGCCTATCTTAAATTCGCCTTTTTCAAAACACATGGGCGATGAACCGTCGCAACAGCCGCCGCTCTGGTGAAACATCAGCTCGCCAAACCTGCCACGTAATTCGTCAATAACTTTTTCGGCGGCAGGTGTTATGGAAACTCTTTCAGTCATGGTGGTTAATTTAATGAAAAGGCGCTGCAAATGCCCAATACACTTGCAGTCGCCCTAAATTACAAGACTAAAAAAAGCCCAGTTTGTTCTTATTATAGGAGATCAGCATGTTTTTAGTTTGGCGGTAATAGTTCAGCATCATTTTATGGTTTTCGCGACCAAAACCTGATTTTTTGTACCCGCCGAATGGTGCATGAGCAGGATAGGCATGATAGCAGTTTACCCAAACGCGGCCCGCTTGTATGGCTCGCGGCACCTGGTAAATTTCGTGGGCATCGCGGGTCCACACGCCTGCGCCAAGACCATATAGCGTGTCGTTGGCAATAGCAATAGCCTCCTCCGTGGTTTTAAAAGTAGTTACCGATACCACGGGGCCAAATATTTCCTCCTGAAAAATGCGCATTTTGTTGTGCCCCTTAAATATGGTAGGCTTTATATAATATCCACCACCCAGGTCGCCGCTTAGTTTTTGCGCATCGCCGCCGGCAAGCACTTCTGCACCTTCTTTTTTACCAATATCAAGGTAACTTAATATTTTTTCGTACTGATCATTGGAGGCCTGTGCACCCATCATGGTATCTGAATCAAGCGGGTCGCCCATTTTAATGGCATTAGTGCGTGCCAGAACCCGCTCTATAAACTTGTCATAAATGTTTTCATGCACCAGCATTCGTGACGGACAGGTACATACCTCGCCTTGATTAAGGGCAAACAGCACAGCTCCTTCCACGGCTTTGTCAAAAAACTCGTCGTCGGCATCGCCCACAGATTCAAAGAATATATTGGGCGATTTACCACCCAGTTCCATAGTTACCGGTATCAGGTTTTCTGACGCGTATTGCATAATAAGGCGACCTGTGGTGGTTTCGCCGGTAAAGGCAACCTTGTTTATTTTTGATGAGGTAGCCAAGGGCTTGCCTGCTTCGGGGCCAAAACCCGTAACTACATTTAACACGCCTGGAGGCAGTATGTCGCCAATAAGTTCCATCAGTACCATGATGCTGGTTGGTGTTTGCTCTGCCGGTTTTACTACAGTACAACAGCCGGCGGCCAGTGCCGGTGCAATTTTCCACGTAGCCATGAGTAAAGGAAAGTTCCAGGGAATGATTTGACCAACCACACCAAGTGGTTCCTGCAGGTTAATGCTTACAGTAAATTCGTCGTGCTCAGATATACTGCTTTCTTCGGCACGGATAGCACCGGCAAAATATCTGAAATGATCAACCACCAGCGGCAAATCTGCAGCCATGGTTTCACGGATAGCTTTGCCGTTATCAATGGTTTCAACGGTAGCCAGGTAGGATAGGTTGTCTTCCACAACCTGCGCTATTTTTAACAGCAGGTTGCTGCGCGTGGTGGCAGATGTTTTACTCCATGTTTTAAAAGCCTCCGCGGCGGCATCAACAGCGGCATCAATATCCTCTTTGGTTGAGCGTGCCGCCCTGGTAAATACTTTACCGTCAATAGGTGATATGTTATCAAAATATTCTCCTTTAACAGGTGGTACAAACTTGCCGCCAATAAAATTGTCATACTTATCCTTAAAGGATGGTCTTTTTGCTATGCTCATAAAACTTTTATTTGGTTTAATTGGTAGTACTAAGTTAGCAGCCTGCACCATACACCTTTTGCACAATGCTATCAATTACGTGCACTATTGTTCCATTTTTGTAATGAATTATAAACTGTGCTAAACTATGCCTAACTTGTTTTAAAATAAGCCTTTTATGAATGAGAAAAACCTGGTATCGCCCTTTGGCCTTAGTGGCGAAAAGGAGCTTAGGACACTGGTAGAAAACCGTAAAGCTTATACCTTAAATCACTGTGAACTTAATATTTATGAAACCTACCAGCGCAGCGAACTGGTGCCCTTGACCTTTAGCGACCTGGTAATTACCAGCATGCTCAGAGGCAAAAAGGTAATGCATTTGTTTGATAAACCCGGCTTTGATTATTTACCCGGCGAAACTGTAATTGTGCCACCAAACGTAACCATGACCATTGATTTTCCGGAGGCATCAGAAACAAACCCGTCTCAATGCACCGCCCTGGCCATCCATCAGCAGGAAATACGTAATACGCTTGATTTTTTGAATGAGAATTATCCCCGGGCTAATCATGAGCTATGGCAGCTTAATTACCAGCAGTTTCATTTTGTTAATAATTACGAGCTGGCCCAACTCATCAATAAGCTTATCAGCATTAGTACCGGCGATGTTTTAACCAAGGATGTGCTGGCCAATTTAACCCTCAAGGAGTTACTGATCCGTATTATGCAGATGCAAAACCTGCATGTAATAAAAGACAATATGAACCAGCTATCAACCGGTAATCGCTTTGCTTATATTCTACAATACATCAAATCGCACCTGGCCGAAAAACTAAGTATCGATGCCCTGAGCCAGATGGCTTACATGAGCAAAGCCAGTTTTTTCAGATCGTTTAAACATGAGCTTGGCGTATCACCTGTAGATTATATTATTAAGGAACGGATACAGCTGGCCAAGCAATTAATGCATAATCCTTATTGCAGCATTGCCGATGCCTGTTTTAAAGCAGGATTTAATAACCAGCATTACTTTAGCAGGGCCTTTCGTAAAATTGAGGGAACTACGCCAAGTGTTTACAAGGCCCGAACAATAAAAGTAACTAACTGATAAACCTGCTGCGGCTTTTATATAAATGATTTAATAGCCGCTATAACGGCCCTGGGGTTACTGATATGCGGAAAATGCCCTTTTGCATTTAAATATTTCAATGTACTGCCCTTAATATGCTGGCTCAAATAATCGGCCACATAACTGGGTACGGCAATATCTTCTATAGTGTGTAACAGCAATACCCTTTTTTGCAGTTTGCTTAATTCTTTACGAATGTCTGATTCAAATATTACGCTGGCCACCTCTAAAGCAATGTCTGGCCTGATGGCTGACAGGGTGTAGGCAAAATGTTCGGCAAGTTCAGGCTGGTCGGGGTTATCCATAGCCACTTCCGAAAAGCCGTTTGCCCAAGCACAGTAATTACCTGCCATTACGCTATACATGCCATCTAATGCCTGCTGGGTAAAACCACCGGTATAGTCTTCAATATCATCATTTAAATATCTTGGTGATGCGCCTATAAAAACCAGGTTCGAGAAGTATTCGGGCGCTTTAATGGCGGCCAGTAAGGTAACCATGGAACTTACGGAATGAGCAACAATAATGGCGTTGTATAATTCCAGATCGGCGAGTATAGCCAGCATATCATCTGCATAGGCGTGCAGTATTTTATATTTGTCGGCATTATAGGCTTCCTGGTCCGAACTTCCGGCCCCCACATTATCAAACAGCACCAGGCGATAATCGTCTTTAAAATCATCCTTAACCCAGCCCCAGGCCGTTTTGTCGGTGCCAAAGCCATGGGTAAATACAATAGTTCTGGTAGCATTCAGGTTACCCTCAATACTTACATTATTCTTTTTTTGAATAGTTGAATTCATGAAATCAATAATAAATATTTTAGGCAGATGAGTGCACTAAAATAGTATTTAGCGCGAATAATAAAGGCCAATAAAAAAAATGAATAATAAGATTAAGTTAATGCCTGGGAATGTTTTGCAGTATTCTGCTCTTAGTAAGGATTTTTGTAATTTCAGCCTAAATTAAACTTTGAGCAATGAATAAAAGCAACAGTTGGCCATTATTGGCTGTGTTAACCATTTTAAGTTCGTGCATGCATAAAGATAACAAATCAACCACCGCTCCATCGGCTGATAATCCGTTCCTTACGGCAAGTAGCTTGCCTTATCAGGCCCCGGCATTTGATAAAATAAAGGATGCCGACTTTAAGCCTGCCTTAAAAGAAGGCATGAAACAGTGGCTGGAGGAGATTGATAAAATTGCTGATAACCCCGAAGCGCCCACTTTTGAAAATACCCTGGTGGCTATGGAAAAAAGCGGACAGATGTATAGCCGCGCCAATAATGTATTTGGACTACTTACCGGTGCAAATACTAACCCTGAACTGCAAAAAGTGCAGGAAGAAATTGCCCCGGAGCAAGCTGCTACCCAGGATGCCATTTACTTAAACTCTAAGCTGTTTAAACGTGTTGAAGCTGTTTATAACAGCCGTGCGGGGTTAAAGCTTGACGCTGAATCGGCACGTTTAGCGGAGTATTACTATCAGCAGTTTGTGCTGGCGGGTGCTAAATTGTCTGATGCTGATAAGGCTAATCTCAAAAAGCTGAACGGCGAAGAGGCTACGCTAACCGCTAAATTTACCAACCAGGTATTGGGAGCTAATAAGGCCGGCGGTGTAGTTGTTGATAGTAAAGCACAATTAGGAGGCCTTGTTGACGGTGAAATTGACGGGCTGGCCCAAAATGCCAAGGCTAATAAGCTGGAGGGTAAATGGCTTATCTCATTACAAAACACCACACAGCAGCCTTTGCTGCAATCATTAACAGATCGTGCGCTGCGCGAAAAACTGTTTAACGCCTCATGGATCCGGGCCGAAAAATCAGACTCAAATGATACCCGTAAATCTATTTTGCGGATAGCGCAGATCCGTGCCGAAAAGGCTAAATTAATGGGTTTTGCCAACTATGCAGTTTGGAAGCTGCAGGATCAGATGGCCAAAACGCCCGATGCCGTGAACCAGTTTTTAGCTAAACTATCATCTGCCGCTACGGCAAAGGCCAGAGCAGAGGCGGCGGATATTCAAACCTTAATTGATCAGCAAAAAGGCGGGTTTAAGCTACAGCCCTGGGATTGGAATTTTTATGCGGAACAAGTGCGTAAGCAGCGTTATAATCTGGACAATAACGAGGTTAAGCCTTATTTTGAGCTTAATAATGTATTGGTGAATGGTGTATTTTATGCAGCAACCCAGTTATATGGCATAACTTTTAAGGAACGCCATGATTTGCCGGTTTACCAAAGCGATGTACGCACATTTGAGGTGTTTGATAAGGATGGCAGCAGCATAGGCTTGTTTTATTGTGATTATTTTAAACGCGATAACAAACAAGGAGGGGCATGGATGAATAATATGGTTGGGCAGTCCAGGTTGCTGAGTACCAAACCGGTTATTTACAATGTTTGTAACTTTAACAAACCTGCCGCAGGGCAACCCGCACTGATCAGCTACAGCGATGTAACTACCATGTTTCATGAGTTTGGACACGCCTTACATGGTTTATTTGCCAGTCAGCAATACCCCAGCTTATCATCACCTAACACCGCCCGCGATTTTGTGGAGTTCCCTTCACAATTTAACGAAAACTGGGCGCTGTACCCTGATGTGTTTAAACACTATGCCGTACATTATCAAACCAAGGCGCTGATGCCGCAAGCCCTGGTTGATAAAATTAAAAAAGCAGCCACCTTTAATCAAGGCTATGCGCTTACTGAGGCCCTGGCTGCTGCCGAGCTCGATTTGCAATGGCATACGCTTGGCGCCAATGCGGGTGTGCAGGATGTAGATAAGTTTGAGCTGGCTGCGCTGCAAAAAACTAATTTTTACTTACCACAGGTACCTCCGCGTTATCGTACCAGCTACTTTTTGCATATCTGGAGCAATGGTTATGCAGCCGGTTATTACGCCTACGCCTGGACCGAAATGCTTGATCACGATGCCTTTGCCTGGTTCCAGAAAAATGGCGGTCTTACCCGGGCTAACGGACAGCGTTTCCGCGATATGATATTATCGCGCGGTAACACCATTGAATATGGTAAAATGTACCGTGATTTTAGCGGCCACAACCCCGATATTACTCCCATGCTTAAAAGCCGTGGCTTATTGCCCGAATAAGCTAATACACCCAAGTTAACGTAAAAGCGGTGCTTGCGCACCGCTTTTACGTTAACTTGGGTATTTTGATAAGAGTTCCTGAAGTTAAGCACCGACCGGAAACGTACGTTCTGGTGTATCGAAACTGAACGTGTTTGCTCGTTTTATTTATATAATCAATTGTAAATCAATTATATAAAATCATGGCATTTGCTTTGATGCAATTATGATCAAGCAGGAGGTTATAATGAAGCACCAGAAACAATTGGAACGGCGCACATTTTCACAGGATCGTTTCGATATATTAATAAAAAGACAAAAAAGCGGCAAAGCAACCTTTAATGAACTTACCGAGCTTGATGAAATTGTAAATCGCGACCCCGCAATTCGCGAGAGCATTTTAGAAGAAATGCAGGCAATGGATAACCCGCCAGATACCCCCATGCAGCAAGATATACTTTATACACCGCCGGTAAAGCCCCAAACTATATTGGATAAAATCAAGAGCTTTTTAAGCCGGTTATTGATGATAACAAGTACTGGTGAATTAATTCCGGCTTATGTGGTTAAATGAATATCGGGCGGCAGTTTATATCTTATTATCTGATTTGACCTTTTTGCGGTACTCATTTGGCGAGGCTCCCATGAGCTTGGTAAACATCCTTGAAAAATAATATTGGTCATCAACGCCGAGGCTAACAGCAATGTTTTTGATTGACATGGTTGTAAACGATATGTACTGACATGCTTTTTGAACCTTCAGCTGGTTAAAATACTCAATAGGCGAATAGCCGGTCTTGGTTTTGAAAATGGCCGAAAAATGTGAAGTAGATAAGTTTGCAAAAGTTGAAAGCTCATCAAGGCGCACAGTTTTGTTTATATTATCCTGCATGTACTTTATCGCTTTTTCAACAATGTTATCCTCGGCGTTATCTTCCAGATGGTTAAATTTATCCTCATATATCAATGACGACAAAAAGTGCGAAAATATCATGTTTACATAACGCAGCGTATCGTCGCTATACCCTTTCTCCAGGTTAATGTAAATATCCTCAAACAGCTTTATCCTGTCTTCATTGTAAGATAAATATGGCTTATAATTTTCGGAGTTTTTCAGTATCAGGTCTATTATAAATGCAGCCGTTTCGCCTTTAAAATGTATCCAGTAAATGGTCCATGGTTTATCCATGTTTGCGGCGTACCTATGTGGCGTATTGGCAGGTATAGCTATAAATTGTGATGGCGATACCTCTACCTTTTTTTTATTGATCTCCAGCCAGCCATATCCCTCCGTACAATAAATAATAATATGCTGGTTTATGCCAGCCGGGCGCTCGGCATAATGATAACTGGCTTTTGGATAGTAGCCAATATCCGTTATATAAATTTGCCTGGTAACCGGGTCGTTACTTAAAAAGTTGGCAATAATTTTTTTAGGCAATACAATAAGCTTTTGCCCGTCAAAGCCGTCCCTTTTCCTTAAACCTGTGTTTTTTGCCATTTTTTATCTGAGAGAAATGATATAAGATATAAGGAAATAGTGAATTATACCCGGCTACAAACATTAATAAAAAAGTTCAAAAACCATCAAGGATATTTGATCTTTTAAGTACCTGGTGTTTAAATATGATTGATGGGCGCACTGTCGGGCTCAGAATGAATCTTCCATAATAAAATCCATCATTATCGTAATATTAACTATTTTATAATCTCTTTTAATCCGTGACATTTACATTGTAACCAATTTAACAGAATCCATATTTAAGCCTGCGTGTGATATTAAAGCAGGTGGTGATAAATAGATACATTTATATATAGATAACGATATGATGCTTACCATAGCAAAATCATACAACCTAAAGTAATGAGCAATTCAAAAAATTTTAACAGCCGGTACATTATCGGTATTTCCTTTATTTCGGCCCTTGGCGGGTATCTTTTCGGATTCGACTTTGCCGTAATATCAGGAGCATTACCATTTTTACGTACGCAATTTGCGCTTACTCCTGCATGGGAAGGCTTTTTAACCGGCTCACTGGCTTTAGGCTGTATAGTGGGCTGCCTGATAGCCGGTAACCTGGCCGATCGTTATGGCCGTAAGCCAGGTTTGGTAATAGCGGCCATGATTTTTGCTGTATCTTCAATTGGTATAGCTTTTTCACAATCGTTTATTTATTTTATTATACTGCGTTTTGGGGCCGGTATTGGAGTAGGGATGGCCTCTATGCTTTGCCCAATGTATATAGCCGAGGTTTCGCCGGCCGAGGTAAGGGGGCGTAATGTGGCCATTAACCAGCTTACAGTGGTTATCGGTATATTGATCACTAACCTGGTAAACTATTTCCTGGCCGATACCGGTCACGATGCCTGGCGATGGATGTTTGGTCTGGGTGCGCTACCATCGGCTATTTTCCTGATTGGAGTTACCTGGCTGCCTGAAAGCCCCAGGTGGTTAATGAAATCTGGTCAGCCGCAAAAAGCCAAATTGGTGCTTGATAAAATTGGTTCGCCTGATTTTGCAGCCTTTACCATGAAAGCCATTGAAAAATCATTAGTGGGCAGTACAAAGCAGTCATACGCTATGGTGTTTGAAAAGGCAGTTCGCCCGGCTGTAGTGGTTGGTATTACATTGGCCGTGTTTCAGCAGTTTTGTGGCATAAACGTGGTGTTTAATTATACTTCAACCATATTTGAGTCGGTAGGGGCCAATTTAAACCGACAATTGTTTGAAACCGTAGCCATCGGTATTGTAAACCTGCTGTTTACTTTATTGGCTATGTGGCAGGTTGATAAGCTTGGCCGGCGCCCGCTGATGCTGGTTGGTTCGCTCGGCCTATCAATACTATATATTGTGCTGGCGGTTGCATTACAAAATCATTTCCCGGCCGGGTTGGTATCTGTGTTTGTGCTGTTGGCTATCAGCACTTATGCCATATCGCTGGCGCCGGTTACCTGGGTGCTTATTTCAGAGATATTTCCTAACAAGATCAGGGGCGTGGCTTCATCAGTAGCCATTGTATCATTATGGGGCGCTTATTTTATACTGGTATTCACATTTCCCATACTGGCAAAAACGTTGGGTACCTACGGGCCTTTTTACCTGTACGCGGTTATCTGTTTCCTGGGCTTTTTGTTTGTAAAAGCAAGGGTAAAGGAAACCAAAGGGCAAACCCTGGAAGAACTGGAAGATAATTTAATCAGACATTAATCATCAGCAGAAGAAATAATATACTATGAATCAATCTAATGTATCCGTTTGGGAAGAAAAGGTAATTATCCCTACGTATGGTGTTGGTAAGCCCGATAAAAACCCCATGTTTTTTGAAAAACGTGTTTACCAGGGGAGCAGCGGTGTGGTTTATCCTAATCCCGTGATCGAAAAAATTGCCGATGAAAAAGAGAATAAGGAATATACAGGCCTATTCCTGGAGAATAAATATCTGAAAGTAATGATATTGCCGGAGCTTGGCGGCCGTATCCAAATGGCTTATGATAAAATTAAACAAAGGCATTTTATATACTATAACCAGGTCATCAAACCGGCGCTGGTAGGTTTAACAGGTCCATGGATTTCGGGCGGGATTGAGTTTAACTGGCCGCAGCATCATCGTCCAAGCACCTTTGATCCGGTTGATTATACGCTGGAAGAACATGCCGATGGCAGCAAAACCGTTTGGGTTAATGAGGTGGAGCGCATGTTCCACACCAAGGGGATGGCTGGTTTTACACTTCGCCCTGATACGGCTTATATTGAAATTAAGGCCAAATTGTTTAATCGCTCGGCTTTACCGCAAACTTTTTTGTGGTGGGCTAACCCGGCAGTAAAGGTGAATGATCATTACCAGTCGGTATTTCCGCCTGATGTAAATGCAGTGTTTGATCACGGTAAACGCGATGTGTCTGACTTTCCCATAGCTACCGGTACTTATTATAAAGTTGATTATTCGCCGGGAACTGATATTTCTATGTATAAAAATATCCCGGTGCCCACCTCTTACATGGCTATCAACTCTGATTATGATTTTGTTGGTGGATATGAGCATGATAGCCAGGCTGGCTTATTACATGTAGCCAATCATCATGTATCACCAGGAAAAAAACAATGGACCTGGGGCCATAGTGATTTTGGCCAGGCCTGGGATAGGAACCTGACTGATGAGGATGGTCCATACATTGAGCTGATGACCGGGGTATTTACTGATAATCAGCCCGATTTTAGCTGGCTGATGCCCTACGAAGAAAAAACCTTTACCCAGTACTTTTTACCCTACCGGGAACTGGGTATGGTGAAAAATGCCACTAAGGATATTCTGCTTGCGTTAAGCAAGGCAGGCGATAAAATAACTATTAAAATACAGGTAACATCTGAGCAGCCTGATCTGCACATTCAACTGAGTTACAAAGGCGAAACGCTGTTTAAAGAACATGCTACCATCACGCCTGAAAATGTTTTTGTAAAGGAGGTGGCCGTTAATGCCGACTTGAACGAGAACGAACTATTGCTTGTGATCAACAGCAATAGTAACCAGGAACTGATACGCTATGAACCAGCAAAAAATAAACAAAACGAACTGCCAACCGCGGCAAAGCCGGCTTTGCTGCCAACAGATGTAGAAAGTGTTGAACAGTTATTTTTAACCGCCCAGCACCTGGAGCAATATCGCCACGCAACATACAGCCCTATGCCTTACTATGAAGAAGCCTTACGCCGCGAGCCTACCGATATTCGTAATAACAATGCTCTCGGAAAATGGTACATACGTAAAGGCCAGTTTGCCAAAGCCGAACCTTATTTGAGAAAAGCAGTAGAAACCAGTATTCAGCGTAACCCTAACCCTTATGATAGCGAGGCTTATTATAACCTGGGCCTGTGCCTGAAATCCCTTGGCAGGGCAGATGAGGCTTATATCGTATTTTACAAAGCTACCTGGAGCAATGCCTGGAAAGATACCGGCTTTTTTGCCGTTGCACAGATTGATATGGCCCGCGGTCATTATGCACTGGCGCTGGATCATATTACGCAATCATTAGATCGTAATGCCAATAATAGCAAAGCTTACGCTATTAAAGCAGCTGCTTACCGCAAACTTAACCGCTTGGATAAGGCTTTGCAAATAGCCGATACCGCTTTAGAAAGGGATGGCTTTAATTTAGGGGCTATTTTTGAAATAGTATTGGCATACCGCTTAGTCAATGAGCCATTAAAGGCCGAACATAGTTTAGATCAATTAATGGCGCTTTCAAGAGGCGATGATCAGAACTTTATAGAATATGCATTGGATTATGCTGCGGCAGGCTTGTTTAATGAAGCCGCACAGCTCCTGCAACTGGTGGTAAAACCGGGGGCTTCAAACCCGATAGTATATTATACACTGGGTTGGTTGAGCCACCAATGCGGCAGAAAAGCCGAAACTGCGGAGTGGTTTGCCAAAGCAGCTGCTGCCGATCCTTATTTGTGTTTCCCGAACCGTTTAGATGAGATAGGCATTTTACAGCTCGCTGCCGAAATTAATCCTGCCGACGCCAAAGCACCTTATTATTTGGGTAATTTGTTTTACGATAAACGCCAGTATGCTGAGGCTGTAAGCTGGTGGGAAAAATCGGCGGCTTTGGATGCAAAATTCCCTACTGTATTCAGGAACCTGGCTATTGCCTATTTTAACAAGCAAAACAATCAACAGAAGGCGCTCGAGTATTTTGAAAAAGCATTTGCATTGGATAAAACCGACGCGCGTGTTTTAATGGAGCTTGACCAGTTATACAAGAGGCTGAACAAAGCCCCTGAGCAACGGTTGCAATTTATAGAGAATAACCTGGAGGTGGCTAATCTGCGCGATGATGTTTACCTGGAGCGGGTTACTTTATATAATTTGCTGGGCAATTATGAAACAGCATTGAACCTGCTTACTGCCCGCCAGTTTCACCCATGGGAAGGCGGCGAAGGTAAAGCTTCGGGGCAGTATGTATTTAGCCTGGTTCAACTGGCTAAAAAGTACCGCGAGGAGGGTTTATATGATAAGGCGATCACTTATCTTAATAACGCCAAAACCTATCCGCATAACCTGGGCGAGGGCAAGCTGTATGGTACACAGGAAAACGACATTGACTATTGGTTGGGTTGTGTTTATGAGTCCTCAAATAAACCGGAGCTGGCTAAAAAATATTTTGAGCAGGCTACTATCGGTTTAGATGAACCATCTGCAGCTGTGTTTTATAATGATCAGCAACCCGATAAGATATTTTATCAGGGACTTGCATGGCAAAAATTGGGTAATAGCGAAAAGGCCCGTCATATATTTAAAAAATTGATTGACTACGGTGTGCAACATGCTAATGACGAGGTTAAAATTGATTATTTTGCCGTGTCGCTGCCTAATCTGCTGATCTTTGATGACGATCTTAATTTGAGGAATAACATCCATACCCGTTTTTTACAGGGTTTAGGTTTATTGGGACTGGCGGAGTTTAATGCAGCTCAGGAAATGTTAAGCAGTGTGCTGCATCTTGATGCCGCCCATTCAGGCGGATATGTTCACCGGACCATGAGCAAACAAAATTTAAAAGTTACCGATTATTAGTTTTATATATAACCATATTAAATGCCTGGCTTTACTATTGTTGACTGCCCGGCATTTAAATATGCTCTTTTTTTGACAGCAGCCCGAATAATAAATAATGATCGTTAGTAATACAAAAATATCATATGAGCAATGGGGGCAGCATGCCGGGGAGCAGGTATGTATCTTTAAAATGGAAAATGAAGGTGGTGCTTATGTAGAATTAACCAATTACGGTGCTACCCTGGTTTCGGCAGTGGTTCCTGACGCCCGGGGACAACTGGGCAATACTGTTTTAGGTTTTAAATCATTACAGGCTTATATAGATGAGAGGTGTTACATAGGTGCTACAATTGGGCGTTATGCCAATAGGATAAGCGGCGCAAAATTTAAATTGGACGGTACCACCTATCACCTGGAAAATAATGATGGTAAAAATACCAATCATGGTGGTAATCATGGATTTAACAGTCGGGTTTTTAAATATGCTATTACAGCCGATGGCTTGTTTTTTACCTTGCTGAGTAAGGATGGTGATGGAGGCTTCCCTGGCAATCTGGAACTTACTGTAAATTACCATTGGACGGATTTAAATGAGCTCATTATTACTTATTTTGCTTCAACTGATAAAAAAACTGTGGCCAGCTTTACCAATCATGCCTATTTTAATCTTTCGGGTAAAAATGGCAAGATATATGATCATCTTTTGACTGTTTATGCTGATCAGGTGCTGGATAACGACGCTGATTATGTGCCTACCGGATTAATAAAATCAACCGGGAAAATAGCCTTTGATGGTATTCCGATACGTAATAAGATGAAAATAACCGACAACAGCATTGTTGGATTAAATGATTGCTATGTGCTAAATGAGCAAGGTAATAAACTCCATAAGCTGGCTGCAAAACTCTTTGAAAAGGAATCAGGGAGGAAACTGGAGGTTTATACTACTTACCCGGCCGTTATGGTTTATACCGGCGATTATCTTCAAAGTGAGCATGAGGGGCATAACTCCCGCCAGTATGGAGCATTTGAGGGTTTGTGCCTGGAGTGCCAGCATTATCCTGACAGTCCTAATCATTCAAATTTTCCATCAACCGTACTGGATGCTGAGGATGTATACCAGGAAACCATTGCTTATAAATTCAGCCATATTTAGCTGTGTTTCCTTTTTCCTTATCCATCAGAATAATAATTACTTTTGAATGTGTTGACTACAGCAAAACGCTACTGCGGTTTTAGTTTAATCATTTAACAGTAATGAAGTAATGAACGAAGTATTTTCAAGATCGGGGGAATATTTACTTAAATTAAAAAGTGTTGATTCTGATATGATGAGTACTCCCGCTCAGTTCTCTGAATATACGATACTGTTTATTCCCGAGGGCGATGGTGTTTATCATGCCGATTTTGGGGTGTTTAATTACACCGGACCGGTTATTTTATTTTCTACACCATTACAGGTGATCCATATTGAGCAAAGTAAACCGGTTCAATTATCTATACTTCAATTTCATGCCGATTTTTATTGTATCGAATACCATAGGGAAGAGGTAGCCTGCAATGGCCTGTTATTTAATAATATTTATATACAACCCTGCGTTAAGCTAAGCCCTGCTGATGCAAAAATATTTCAACATGTTTTAAGCGAAGTGGATGAAGAGTTTAGCCGTGAATCGCCCTCAGAAATTGTGCTCAGGGCATATCTGCAACTATTTTTGGCCAAATCAAGCAGTATCAAGATTAAATTAATTGATGACCATCAGGATCGCAAAGGAAAAGATGAATTGATGGAAAAATTCAGGCAACTGCTTAATCAGCATTACCTGACCCTGCACCGACCTAATGATTATGCCAGCTTGCTATCCATGTCGCCTAATAATTTCACAAAACGCTGCACCCGTTATTTCAGTAAGACTCCCTCGCAGCTTATTCAGGAAAGGCTTATTCTCGAAGCAAAAAAACAGCTTCACTTAACTCGCCAAAGCATCAAGGAAATAGCTTACTCACTCCAGTTTCAGGATGAATTTTATTTTAGCCGGGTATTCAAAAAAGTAACCAAAGTATCACCCCAAACTTTCAGGGATAAAACAGGAATCTCTATCGTGGCAGATTTGTCCAAGTAATAGCCTTAATCGTCCATGTTGTGGCACGGCATCCAGATATAGATTTGTTAAAAATTTATATCATGAAAAGTTCAATCATCAATAGCATCGCCAACCTTGACCAATTTGGTAAAAGGGTTATCCGTTTTGGCATTGTAGTAGTTTTCTTTTGGATAGGTGCACTTAAGTTTTTTACTTATGAGGCCGATGGCATTGTGCCCTTTGTGGCCAATAGCCCATTTATGTCGTTCTTTTATAATAATCCCGATGGTTACAAACAACACATGAACAAAGAGGGCGAACTGATTGTCGCCAATCACCAGTGGAACACGGATAATAATACCTACGGCTTTTCTAAGGGGCTTGGAATATTCCTGGTTACGCTTGCTGTTTTTGTGGCCATATACAAAGTAGCACCGCTACCCAGTATGATTGCCAGCCTGCTTATCGGCATCCTCACACTCGGAACCCTGTCATTCCTGGTCACAACGCCCGAAAGTTGGGTGCCGCACCTTACAGACCAACAATGGGGTTTCCCGTATTTATCCGGTCGTGGCCGTTTGGTTATTAAGGATCTTGTGATCCTGGGCGGTGCCATCATTACCATGAGCGAGTCTGCAAGACTTTATTTAAGCCGTCAAAAAAATAAATAATTAAATTACATCACATTTAAATCTTAATAAAATGAAAACGATAACTGTGCCTGTCAGAGAACAGGTTAGCGAAGAATCACAGGTTATATTTGACCAAATGCAAAAGCGAATGGGGCGCGTTCCTAATTTGTACGCTACCATTGGTTACTCGGGTAATGCATTAAGAAGTTTTGTTGATTTTGAAACTACATTAAGTAAGGGAGTATTCAGACCAAAAGAAAGAGAAGCCGTTGCCTTAATAGTTTCAGAAGTGAACAGTTGTGCGTATTGTTTAGCAGGGCACACGTTGGCAGCTATTAAAAATGGTTATACCAAAGAGGATACCCTGGCTATCAGAAAAGGGGAGGTAAATGATCCTAAGCTGAGCGCCATTTTACTGTTGGCCAAATCTATAACAGAAAATCAGGGACATGCAGATGAAGGTGCCCTGGATAATTTTTTTGCCGCAGGTTATGATGAAGCTGCCTTAATGGAGCTTGTTGGTTTAGTAACCCTAAGGATATTTACCAATTATGTTTATGCCTTAACAGCAATCCCTGTTGATTTTCCGGCAGCCGAACCTATAAATTAACATAATATCATGCTGAATGAAAAGCAGTGCAGCGGGTTTAAAATTTCGGATGATGATAGGCGGAGTTTTTTAAAACAAGCGTTTGCTGCCTGCTTTTATGCTGTTTTACCTTTCAAAAATATGATTATGACAAACCCCGAAGGAGTTACGATTAACAAAAGCAAATATGGTGTAAAAGAAACCATTGATAGGTTACAGCAGTTTTTGCAACAACATGGTGCAACTATATATGCCCGGATAAACCAGCAACAGGAATTGAGCAATGCCGGGCAAGCCATAGCCCCGATGGAGTTTTTGCTATTTGGCAATCCCAAAGCAGGCGGCCCTGTAATAGTTGAAAGCCCGATAGCAGCGCTTGACCTGCCGCTGAAAATTTTAGCCTGGCAAGATGCACAGCAAACTGTTTGGGTGGCTTATAACAATGTGGGGTATATTAAAAATAGGTATGCTTTGTCAACTGCTTCGAGTGCTCCTTTAAATCTTGAACCATTAATTGCTCAGATATTAATTCAATAAAAATGAAAACTTCAAATGAAAATAACACCATCATTACCGACGAGGATAAATTGATCATCGCCAATACATTCCTGACCTCGTTGAAAAATAACCAATGGGATGCCATGGGCAACATTATTGCACCAGAGGCTACCTGGACATTACCGGGTACAAGCCTGCTTTCGGGCTGGGCTAATGACCGGAGTGCTATTATTCACCGGGCACAAGAGTTAAAACGCTTTGGGGTTAAGTTTGAGTTGAAAAATATTTTATACGGCTTGCACGGGGTTACCTTATCGCTCCATAATACAGCAAAAAGAGGTGATCTTGTGCTTGATGAGCAGGTTGCCATAGTATGCGAAATAAAGGATGGTAAAATTGCGGTAATGACCACTTACCTTTCTGACGTGGCCGGTATTAATGCTTTTTTTATTGAGGGGATATAAGCTATCTTACTCAAAAAAATAAACAGATGACCGATTACAAACTGGAAGCAGCAAAGGCTGCCTTTAAATTAATTAAACCCTCTCAAACTATAGGTTTGGGAGCAGGAACAACAGTTTTTCATTTGGCAGATATGATTAGCCGGGATCAGGATTTGGCCCGGTCGGTTGTTTTGGTATCGTCATCATTTAAAACCGGTGCTTATTTGCTGCAGCAGGGGCTAAACGTGAAACCGGCGGCTGTGGTAAGGCACCTGGATATTTACTTTGACGGCTGTGATCAATTTGATCAGGACTTAAATGCTTTAAAGAGTGGTGGTGGAATACACACTTCAGAAAAGGTATTGGCGTCAATGGCCGCAACATTTATTTTAATGGGAGATGAAACCAAGGTTGCCACCAGTTTGAATACCACTTATCCGCTCGTGGTTGAAATTTTACCGCAGGCCTTACAAATTGTGCTCAGCAGACTTGCGGCAGCCCATCCCGATGCTACTGTCAAATTACGGATGAGCAGCCAAAAGGACGGCGCCGTAATTTCTGAGAACGGTAATTTGCTTGCTGATATACAGTTTACAACTGTTCCTGATTGGGAGCAATTGAATATACAGGTTAAAATGATTCCGGGTGTAGTAGAGCATTCCCTGTTTTGGGGCTTGGCTACAAAGGCCGTAGTTGCCGGCGAAAATGGAATACGGGTAATTGTGCCGATAGGTAAATAATTGTTTAACCATATTCTGAGGTTAATGCAAAATGCATATATTTAAAACCTAACCTAAAACAAGTAAAAATGACCATGTTGCCTAAATTAAAATGCTTTTGTTTACAATTAATAATGCTGGTGTTGTTAATCAGCGGTACTAAAGTTTATGCAGGGGACAAGATTTATGAACAGGACTCTTTACTGAAAAAGCAATACATACTAAACATTATGCACCACGTTGCCGACTGGCAGCTAAATGATTGGAATACCAATGGTTTTAAACACCCCAAAGTTGACTGGACTAATGGTGCATGTTATACCGGTATTTATGCCTTGGGGGCCATCAAAAACAACGAGAAATATTTAACTGCACTTGTTAATATCGGCAATGATTTAAACTGGAATACCGGCCGCAATCGTTTTATGGCCGATGATTATTGCATCGGGCAAACTTATTCCCTGCTATATACTGTTTATAAAGATAAAAAGATGATAGCGCCGTTTACTCAACTGGCCGATAGCATTGTAAGTAAACCACATAATGAACCATTGGACTGGAAGAATGGCATAGCATCAAGGGAATGGGCCTGGTGCGATGCCTTATTTATGGGGCCAACAGCATTGAGTTACCTGAGCAAGGCTACAAATAATCCGGAGTATTTAAATACCGCTATTAAACTTTGGTGGAAAACTACCAATTATTTATATGACCCATCAGAACATCTTTATTTCAGGGATGGCAGTTATCTGAACAAAAAGGAAAAGAATGGTAAAAAGGTGTTTTGGGCAAGGGGAAACGGTTGGGTGCTTGCCGGCTTGGTAAGGGTAATGGAAAATATGCCAGCCAATCATCCCGAGAAAAAGAAGCTTGAAAAATTATACCAGGATATGGCGGTAAAGATCGCTTCCTTACAACAACCGGATGGTAGCTGGCACGCTTCATTGCTTGACCCTGAAAGCTATCCTGTTAAAGAAACGAGTGGAACCGGTTTTTACTGCTACGCCCTGTTGTGGGGTCTTAACCATGGTTTACTGGATAATAAAACATACTGGCCGGTTGTAAAAAAAGGATGGTCTGCATTGGTTACTTCTGTACACCCGAATGGAATGCTGGGCAATGTGCAGGCTATTGGTGCCAGCCCTGATGCGGTTACCGATGACAGCACTGAAGTGTATGGAGTAGGGGCATTCCTGCTTACCGGCACACAGCTTTATCAATATTTAAATACCCATCCTGCAGCAGCCAGGAATTAAGTTGCACTCAGTTTTGATGTTTTTCGGGAGGTTATAGGTCAACGGATACGCTAATGAACGTTGATGGGTAAAACTTTTATGAGTAATGGTTGTACTGTATCAGTACACATTACCGTAAACACATCATAATGGCCCAAAACAGTAAACATCCTGCCGAAAGAGAAATACAAAAAGAGCTAACCTACATACAAAAAGTATGGCACACCGTTGCCATAGTTGCCCTGCTGGTAGTTGTTATTCTGATAGCCCGCGTTGCTTTTAATGTATTGCTGATGGTTTTGGCTGGTACCCTTATATCCGTTTACTTTCATGGGTTGGGGGATATGATTGAGCGAAAAACCCGGTGGAGCAGGCGCATTTGTATGATGATCTCTGTAGGTGGTTCGTTCATTATTCTCGGGGTTTTGTTCTGGTTTATGGGCACCAAGATTTCTAATCAAATAGCTGTACTGAGCGATACCTTACCCAATACAGTGCATAGCGCCAAATTAAAACTATCTGAAACCACATTAGGCAATAAGGTATTAACCTATTTTTCAGATTCTGGTGACGACTCTGACAAGGTATTTACTACAGCGAAACAGTTTTTTAATACAAGTTTCGGTGTATTGGGCGATTTGTATATCATCCTGTTCCTGGCTATATTTTTTACTACCAGTCCTAATCTGTATAAAGACGGTATTATTAAGCTGGTACCCCAGGACCGCAAGGAGCTGGGCAAATGTGTTATTGACCGTATAAGTTTGGCTCTTAAAGGATGGCTCAAGGGTATGATGCTATCTATGGTGCTGGTATTTATTTTACTTACAGTAGGTTTAGGTATTATGAGTATCCCGGTTGCATTGGTATTGGCGCTGTTAACCGGTTTGCTGAAACTTATTCCCAACTTTGGCTCGCTGGCGGCAATGATTCCCGGGGTATTGCTGGCGCTAACCATTAGCACCAATACTGCTATTATTGTAGCGCTCATGTATATTGTAACCCAAACCATTGTAAGTTATATAGTAACGCCGCTTATTCAGAAAAAAATGATAGACCTGCCGCCTGCACTCACCATATTGGCACAGGTGCTTATGGGGACATTATCGGGCGTGTTAGGTGTTATATTGGCCGTACCCTTGCTGGCTATTGTAATGATACTGGTTGATGAACTATATGTAAAGAAGATCAACGACGTTGCCTGATCGCTATAGTCAATAAACTGTAATGTATAAAAGGACAATGGTAACATCGGGAAAAGTCGATGTATATTTGTGACATGGATCAGTTAGAGATTTTTAAAGCGCTTGCCAACCAAAGCCGGTTGCAAATATTGAACTGGCTTAAAGATCCCGAAAGTCACTTTCCGGGTCAGGCGCATTCATTCGAGTCTGGCGTTTGTGTTGGGCAAATACAGCAAAAATCGGGTTTAACGCAATCAACAGTATCCGAATACCTTTCAACCCTGCAGCGTGCGGGCCTGGTTAAATCAACCCGTGTTGGTCAGTGGACTTATTACAAACGGAATGAAGAAGCTTTTAAGGCTTTGAGTAATTTAATACAGCAGGAACTTTAGTTATAATAATAGCGTGATCTTTTATTATAACGTTTAGATTTTGCAGCATATCAATTAATGGTAGGTTTGTGCCCCTGATTACCTTTGCTTGATGCGAAAGTAGAAAGGGGTATTTTGTTAGTAAAGCTTTCAGCAACAGGAATATCCATCGCTGTGAGGATACAAAAAAATAATACGCACTTGAGTTTATTTCATAATTTTAGTATTACATTGTTGTAACCTAACAATTATGAAAAGAAAGAAATTTATACAGTTAAGCACTACCTTAATGGCTACTCCTTTATTATCATCATTCAGGGCATGGGCTCAGCCCGAAAGATTAAAAAACTGGGCCGGAAATCTTACTTACAGTACCGACCACGTATTTTATCCCAAATCTGTTCAGGAAGTACAGCAACTGGTAAAAAAGCACAGCAAGCTTAAAGCTTTGGGTACAAGGCACTGTTTTAATACCATTGCCGATAGTAAAGATAGTCTTGTTTCAACAAAGGAGCTTAATAAGGTTGTAAGTCTTGATAAAAAAGCGCACACCGTTACTGTTGAAGGTGGCATTAAATATGGTGAGCTTGCTCCTTATTTGCACCAGCAGGGCTTTGCGCTGCATAACCTCGCCTCGTTGCCTCATATTTCGGTTGCGGGCTCCTGTACAACGGCTACGCATGGGTCTGGCATTAAAAATGGTAACCTGTCAAGCTCCGTTACCGCTTTGGAAATTGTTATAGCCGATGGCAGTATCATTAACCTATCAAAAGCTGCCGATGGTGAAAAGTTTAACGCCGCTGTAGTAGGGTTGGGAGCCCTTGGTATTATAACCAAAGTTACATTAAACGTTGAACCAACTTATATGATGCGCCAGCGCGTTTTTACCGGTATGCCCATAACACAGGTAAAGCAGCATTTTGAAAAAATAGTTGCCGCCGGGTATAGCGTGAGCCTATTTACCGACTGGCAAACAGATAGTATTAACGAGGTTTGGATAAAAAGCCGCATAGGTACCGATAAAGACGAAGACACCCCGGAATTTTACGGTGCAAAGGCTGCTACAAAAAATCTGCATCCCATCATCGCCATTTCGGCAGAGAACTGTACCGAACAAATGGGTGTTCCGGGGCCATGGTATGAGCGCTTGCCGCATTTTAAAATGGGCTTCACCCCCAGCAGCGGTAAGGAACTTCAATCAGAGTATTTTGTTCCGCTGCACCACGCAGTTGAGGCTATTGGGGCCATTGCACGTTTGGGTAAACAAATTGGGCCGCATCTTTTTATAACCGAGATTCGTACTATTGCCGCTGATAACCTGTGGATGAGTCCCTGCCATAATCAAACTTCCGTTACCATACACTTTACCTGGAAACAGGAAACAGAAGCGGTGTTAAAACTGCTGCCACTTATTGAAAAGGAACTTTCGCCTTTTAATGCAAGGCCGCATTGGGGTAAAGTATTCACCATGGCGCCTAAGGTGCTGGAATCGCGGTACGAGAAATTGAATGATTTTAAAAAGATCATTGCTGAATATGACCCGCATGGCAAGTTCAGGAACGAGTTTTTAAGCCGCGAGATCTACAACGTATAAATTTGCTTTAAAATGGATCTTTAGAATAATCTGTAGCAGGATGCAGTTTATGATCGCTGCTTTCTGTTATGGTTAAATATATCAATTCTGTATCTGTTATGTTTTTTGAAAGCTATGTAGTTTTACCATTGTAAAATATATAGTTATGAAGATATTACAGAGCACCCATGAGGATACTGAAGCTATAATGAGGCTTTACGATGCCGGTACCGACCATCAGAAAAAAGTTGCCAAAAAACACTGGCAGGGTTTTGAAAAAAGCCTGGTAGAAAAGGAAATTGGTGAACAAAATCAATGGAAAATAGTAATTGACGGTGAAATTGCCTGCGTGTTTGCTACTGCATTTTGTGATCCTTTTATATGGCAGGAAAAAGATGAAGACCCGGCTGTTTATCTTCACCGTATTGCCACTAACCCGCAATTCAGGGGCATGCATTTTGTAAAACATATAGTAGCCTGGACAAAGGAATACGCGCTGCAGAATGGTAAAGCCTATATCCGGATGGATACCGGCAGCGGGAACGATAAGCTGAACAATTATTATGTAAGTTGCGGTTTTACGTACTTAGGCGTAACCGAATACCCGGTTACAGATCAACTGCCCGAGCATTATAACGATGGCTGCTCAAGCCTGTTTGAGATCAATTTAAATTAAGGGTCCGCTAAAATTCACAACCTTCCTTAAAATAACAAATATGGATTAATCAATTAATTATTAATCTATATTTGTTATGAGTCAATTACCTGATAAGCCATTCTTTTAACGTCATATTTTTTAACAATGAGTTGTAAAGGAATATTCACGATATTTTTTATAAGTGTGTTTAAAACACTTATAATTTGTAGCTGTGAAAATAATTTCTGCTTACAACGGCCTGGAAATATGCAAATAGTTAACAGTGGTTATAGTAAGGTAGTTAACCAATATACCTGTGAATAAAACAAACCAAAATTAATTTAATGAAAACATTATCGGCTAAAAGGAAGAGTAAGTTACAGTATCCGGTTTTACTGCTGTTGATTGCTTTAATGGGGAATTATAACTGTATTGCACAACAGCGTAGTAAGCAGCCTGTTAATATTACGGTTGATTTGGGTAAAAAAACAGGAACTATGTATCCTTTCTGGGCGTGGTTTGGGCACGATGAACCTAATTATACTTATATGAAGGACGGTAAAAAGCTACTTACAGAATTAGCCGCTTTAAGCCCCAACATCCCGGTTCATTTACGTGTACATAACCTGCTGACCACCGGCGACGGAACAGCTGCGCTAAAATGGGGATCAACCAATGCTTATACTGAAGATGCCAATGGCAACCCCATTTATAACTGGCATATTGTTGACAGCATATTTGATACCTATATAAAACGGGGTATTAAGCCTTACGCCCAGATAAGCTTTATGCCCGAAGCTTTATCCACGCATCCGCAACCTTACCGGCACCATTGGCAGCCTGGTAAAAACTATAATGATATTTACACAGGCTGGGCATATCCGCCTAATAACTATCAGAAATGGGAGGAGTTGGTTTATCAGTGGGTAAAACATTCGGTAAGCAGATATGGACAAAAAGAAGTGGAAAGCTGGTACTGGGAAGTTTGGAACGAACCTAATATTGATTATTGGAAAGGTACCATGGCAGAGTTTTTTAAATTATATGACTACGCGGCCCATGGCGTAAAAAGAGCCTTACCCACTGCTAAAGTTGGTGGGCCGGAAGTAGCGGGTGCCTCCAGTGCCGGCGGGGTTAAGTTTTTGAAAGCTTTTATTGAACATTGTATAAGCGGTACCAATAATGTAACTGGCAAAATCGGTTCGCCGTTAGATGTGATTTCATTTCATGCCAAGGGACAGCCAACTGTAGTGGAACAACATGTAAGAATGAACATGGCTCCGCAATTGCGTGATATTGCCGAAGGTTTTAAAATTGTGGCTTCATATCCTCAAACTAAAAACCTGCCCATAGTTATTGGCGAATCAGACCCAGAGGGCTGCGCGGCCTGCGGTATGGCTACTAACCCTTCAAACGCCTATCGTAATGGTACCATGTATTCGAGTTATACAGCAGCTTCATTTGCCCGTAAATACTTTCTTGCCGATTCATTACAGGTTAATTTTTTAGGTGCTGTTTCCTGGTCGTTTGAGTTTGAAAACCAGCCCTGGTTTTTTGGCTTCAGGGATTTGGCTACCAACGGTGTGGATAAACCCGTGCTCAACGTTTTCAGGATGTTTGGCATGATGAGCGGCAATAGGGTGCAGGTTCAAAGCAACCGCATGTATGGTGTAAAGGCAATTATTGACTCGGGTATAAGGGCTGCCAAAACCGATATTGGCGCACTGGCTTCTAAGGATAAGCAGTCGGCAGCGGTAATGGTCTGGAATTATCATGATGATGATCTGCAAACAGATGCTGAACCTGTAGAGGTGATTATTAATGGAGTGCCCGCTAAAAGCGTAATGCTTACTCATTTCAGAATAGATCAGGAGCATAGTAACTCCTATGAGGTATGGAAAAAAATGGGATCGCCGCAAAGCCCTACCAATTCTCAGATCGCAGAGCTGGAAAAGGCAGGGCAACTTGCCACCATGGGCGAGCCAGAAAAAATAAAAGTGAATGCAGGCATGTTGAAAATAAAGATGGCGTTGCCAAGGCAAGGTGTTTCGCTGCTTAAAATGAGCTGGTAAAGGCAGAAAACCATTATAGATGATCGGTATGTAAAAAAATAAAGCCCCGTTGCAGATATGCAGCGGGGCTTTACTATTTCCGTTTGTCATCCTTGCATAATAATTTTTTATTTCGGAATGATTGGTCCGGAATGAATTTATATTTGCGGAACGATTGTTCCTAAATAAAAAAACGATCATTCACAACATGAAAAAGTTAGAAAACAAAGTAGCAGTAATAACAGGAGCATCAAAAGGTATTGGTGCAGGTATAGCAAAAAGTTTAGCCGCTGAAGGAGCGTTGGTTGTAGTAAATTACGCTTCGGCCAAAGCGGGTGCCGATCAGGTAGTTGCGGATATTATCAGCAATGGTGGTAAAGCTATCGCAGTACAAGGCGATGTGTCAAAAATAGCTGATGTGAGCCGTTTATTTGAAGAAACAAAAAGCGCTTTTGGTGCGGTTGATATACTGGTTAACAATGCTGGGGTATATAAATTTAACTCGATAGAGCAACTTACAGAAGAGGAGTTTCACAGCCAGTTTAATACTAATGTACTTGGTTTGTTGCTTGCAACACAACATGCATTAAAAAACTTTAATGAAAACGGCGGAAGCATTATTAACATAGGTTCTGTAGTAAGCAATATAGCGCCGGTTGGCAGTTCTATTTATACAGCAACAAAAGGTGCTGTTGATTCTATAACCCATGTTTTATCAAAAGAACTCGGAGCTAAAAAAATAAGGGTAAACTCTATTAATCCGGGTATGGTTGAAACAGAAGGAACGCATACTGCCGGATTTATCGGAAGTGAATTCCAGGCTGAAACTGAACGTACCGCACCTTTAGGCCGTATTGGGCAGCCAGAAGATATTGCATTGGTTGCGGTGTTCCTGGCTTCTGAAGATTCGCGCTGGTTAACTGGCGAAACCCTGCTGGCCGGCGGCGGTGTAAGATAATCGGCAATATTTACTGATAAAAAATTTTAAATGGATAGCTTTGCTTAATTTAAGCAAAGCTATTTGTGTTATGGCAAGAACTAAGGATTTTGATGAAAATGAAGTGCTGGCCCGGGCGGTAGATCTTTTTTGGCTCAAGGGATACAACAGTACCTCCATGCAGGACCTCGTAGATGGCCTGGGCATTAGCCGGTCAAGCCTTTATGACACCTATGGCGATAAGCATTCGTTATTCATTAAAGCGTTGGAATGTTATCAAAGCAGGGCCTCTGGTAAACTTTGCCAAATTGGTAACAAGACCCTGCCGGCCAAAGAGGTGATCAAAGAGTTATTGGAGTTTATTACAGGCGAATTGCTGCAAGACCAAAAACATAAAGGTTGTTTTTTGGTGAATGCCGAGGTGGAGGTTGCCCCGCATGACGAGGAAGTGAGCCAGATGATCTGTAAAAACGGTCAGCAAATTGAAGAAGCATTTTATAAGGTAATTAAAAAAGGCCAGGACAATGACGAGATCACTAATAAGCAGGATGCCAGTGCATTGGCGCGATTTATAATTAACACTGTAAAAGGCATCCAGGTAACAGCTAAATCAACCAATGATAAGGCCATTTTTGATGATATTATTAAACTTGCCATGTCTGTATTAGATTAATGAAAGCCTAAGTTGTGCGGCTCTCATTATAATACCCGTATTGTTTTTTCTGAAAATAAGTGATTTTGATAGATTTTCTGAACGCTTTTATTTACAGAAACCAGTAGCAATTAATCAAGTTTTAAAACTCCACATGCGCCCTTATTCCCAATACATTTACCGGTCCCCGGTCTTTGTTATAAGCCGGGTTTATGATAAATTGATAATCAGGGGATAACCAAAGTTTATGCTGGTAAGCATTTATTTTATAATAAAGTTCTGCTATCATTTCAGGAGCGTAATTCAGTTTGCCGTCGCCTATTAAGAATCCGTAACCGCCCGCGGCTAAATAATCACGGTGCGACTGGGATAGTCCATTACCAATAAAAGCCAACCCCAACTCATCGTCACTACGTTTCCATGAGGAGCCCTTTAACACAGCACCAAAACTGATAGAGCGGTCTATTTCCGTAAAATACCAGGTTTCGGTATGGCCGTCATTCCAACTTACTTTTGCAAATACCCCAAAATCCTTGTTCAAATATTGATCTGCACTGATGCCAAAACCATATTTATGGCGGCCATAAGCTTGCGTGGTATCCACATTACGATGAGTAGTGCTTAAAGCCAGTGCCTGCTGGTAATTGCCCATTTTACCATTGTTCCTGAAGCCCAAAAGGCGTATAGTACCTTTTTGCCCGTTAACCATATATCGTTTTTCATATTCCAGTGTCTGGGTATTGGCTTTGCCTACTTTGGCATCCCATATAGCGCCATTGGCTTCCGTGGTTGACATGGTGTAAGCAAACCGTATTGTCCAGGTGGGTTGCCCTAACTCAGCAGTGGCACCTAATACGTAACCGCGGGTATTGGCCGGGTAATCCCAGGCACCATTATCCATTAGCGCCCAATTCATAAACTGTGTGCGCGGATCATGGCTGAATTCGTTACCGTCAAAGAAATCGGCCATACCATATTTACCAACCACTACAGAAAAATAGCGTTTGCTTTTTAAGCCGGAGAGTTGGTTAACGTCATCTGTCAGCGTATCCTTTTCGGTTCCCCATTCAAATTGCTGTTTCAAATAAAGCCTGGCAATATAAATTGCAGGGGATGTGCTGCCCACCCGGAATGTTTCTCCATTTGGAAAGCCGGCCACGCCCAGTGTCTTACTTAACCCGGCACCGCCTGACATTTCAGGATTAAAGTAAGCCTCGGCACCTTTCCATAACCTGGCCCCACCAAATAAGGAGGTAGTTATGGAGCTTTGTGTTTCTGAGTTGGTAAGCAAGCTGTTGTTACCGGTATAGGCGGCGCTAAAAGCTGGTTTATATTGAGTAATTACTGTTTGCTGAAAATGTAAGTTAAAGCGTTGTTGTTTTACGGTGTCCTGAGCCAAAGCAAGTTTAATAGTATTAAACAGTATAATGGAGATGAGTACGTATTTTTTCATAACGTATGATTGGGGGATATGTGTGTGAAAATTGAGTTATTATATAGTGTGTTTACCGGTGACGGAAATAATTCATCAGGTAATCGACAAGGAAAACGAGTACAGCCATCCCAATGATGGCCAGCACCCATTTTTTATTATTCTTGTTTAAAGCCATTGGGCGAATTTTTTTATGAACCAAGTTTTAACCAGTTGGGTTAACAGGCAGTACGTAAATAAGATACCAATGAGCCATGGGAAAAAGACCAATGGCAAGGCTTCCATTTTAAACGCCGTTGCAAAAGGCGAAAAAGGTATGAAAATTGCAATAGCCATAATTGCCGATGTTAAAGCTACAACAGGTGTGGTTGCCCAGC
Source organism: Mucilaginibacter saanensis (assembly GCF_014200575.1). Lineage (GTDB taxonomy): Bacteria > Bacteroidota > Bacteroidia > Sphingobacteriales > Sphingobacteriaceae > Mucilaginibacter. The sequence goes on from NZ_JACHBZ010000001.1 coordinate 588,503, forward strand.
TTTGTATGAACGGTATTTTGCGGGTGCGGATCATGTGCACGATCAGTGTTTGCGAAAGCAAACTCTCCACAAACCACGCGGTTTGAAAAAGGTTCTGATGAGCCGGACTGTTGGCTTTGAACACAAACCACATTACGGCAAATGTGGCATAATCAAATATGGAACTGATTGGGCCTATAAATAGCATGAATTTGCTGATACCCCTTGCATCCCATTTTTGAGGCTGGTCAATAAAATCAGCGTCCATGCTATCCCATGGGATGGATGTTTGTGATATATCATACAATAAATTATTGATCAGGATTTGTATTGGCAGCATGGGCAAAAAGGGGAGCAAGGCGCTGGCTCCTAACATGCTGAACATATTACCAAAATTGCTGCTGGCCGTCATCTTGATGTATTTGATAATGTTACCAAAAGTTCTTCTGCCATAGATCACGCCTTTGCGCAATACCATCAGGTCTTTTTCCAGCAAAATGATATCCGCACTTTCTTTGGCGATGTCTACCGCGGTATCAACAGAAATGCCTACGTCCGCATCACGCAGGGCTGCCGCATCATTGATGCCATCGCCCATAAACCCTACAGTATGCCCCTTGGCTTGTAATAGTTTGATGATCCTGGCTTTTTGTATCGGGCTTAGCTTAGCTAAAATGTTGGTTTCATTCAGTTTTACAGTAAGCTCCTCATCGCTCAATTGCTCCAATTCCCTGCCTGTCAGAATGTGCTGTACCGGGATGCCTACATCACGGCATATTTTTTTGGTAACCACTTCGTTGTCACCTGTTAGTACTTTGATGCTTACACCTAATTTCTGTAACCCCTCAATGGCTGGTTTGGCAGACGGTTTTGCCGGGTCAAGAAAACCTACAAAGCCAGTTAGAACCATGTCTGTTTCATCCGCAACAGAGTAAGTTAATGGCCTTTCATCGTATTCCTTGATAGCTACGAGTAAAACCCGCAAACCTTCTTCGTTGAGTTTGCGCGAAGTATTTAAGATAATTTTACGCATGGCATCATCCATAAGGACAATTTTATCGTTCTCGATATGTAATTGCCTGTCCTCGCCCGGATCAAAGGCGTGTGTACAGAGGTCGAGCATTTCTTCCACCGCACCTTTACAGATCAATAAATGCTTGCCGTTCTTTTCTTCCAGGATCACGCTCATTCTCCGCCTTTGGAAATCAAATGGTATTTCATCAATCTTTGTAAATGAATCTTCGGCGTTTACACAGCTATGGATTTCAGCATGTTCCAGTACAGCCACATCCAGCAGGTTTTTTAGTCCGGTTTGATGGAAGCTGTTGAGGTAGGCCCATTTCATCACTTCATCATCGGCATCCCCGAAAACGTTCAAGTGGCGTTCCAGTACTATCTTATCCATCGTGAGCGTACCGGTTTTGTCGGTACACAGAATATCCATGGCCCCTATATTCTGGATGGCGTTCAAACGTTTAACTATCACCTTGCGCTTGCTCATGTTACGGGCGCCTTTGGCCAGGTTGGCAGTAACAATCATTGGCAGCATTTCAGGAGTGAGCCCAACAGCTACCGAAATGGCGAACATCAAGGCGTCAAACCAATTGTGTTTGGTGAGCCCGTTGATCAGAAAAACCATCGGAACCATCACCAGCATAAAGCGGATAAGCAACCAGCTTACCTTGTTTACGCCCTTATCAAAACTGGTTTCGTTGCGTTTACCGGTTATTGCTTTTCCGATAGTGCCAAAATAGGTGAGGTTACCGGTAGTTACTATAATGGCTGTAGCAGTGCCGCTCACCACATTGGTACCCATAAAGCAAATATTTTCCAGTTCCAGGGGCGATTTTGTATGAGCATCGGGAATGATCTGCTCCCTTTTTTCCAATGGTAATGATTCCCCGGTCAGCATGGCCTGGCTTACGAACAAATCTTTTGATTGTATGACCCTGCAATCAGCCGGGATCATATCGCCAGCGCTTAAAAAAATCAGGTCACCGGGAACAAGGTCTATAATATTGATCTCTGATTTGCCTTTTTCCTGGCGTATAACTGTTGCGGTTGTTTTTACCATACTTTTCAGTTCTTCAGCTGCACGGTTGCTGGTGTATTCCTGCCAAAAGCGGAGCAGTGAACTTAACATGACCATTACGCTCACTACAATTACTGTTTTATAATCCTGCTCGCCGGGTGCAGCCATCAGCACATCCATCACAAAGGACACCAATGCGAGTATAATTAAAACCGCAATAAAAGGATTTAAAAAAGCCCGGAACAACTGCACATACCATGCAGGCGCTTTTTCATGCTGGATCTCATTTAAACCAAAGACTCTTTTCCTGTTTTCTACATCAGCCTTACTTAATCCCTGTTCACTACTTTCCATTGTTGTATAAATGGCCTGATTACTTTCCTGTGATACCCTGCGGAGTTTGGTAACTGCGGCTTCGTCAAAACCGGATACGGAGCCGTTGTTGGAAACCTTTAATTTCCTGGCGGTTGCTGCTATAGTCATTTGATATTATTTTTAGGAGTTCAATAATTAAAAGGATGCATCCTGCTTTGCCGAGTGATGCTGTTTGTTATCATCGTTCAGTTGACGGCACTAAAACGCCCGAAAGTGAAAAGCTGAAAACCCCGGCGATAGGAGGAGCAAGGGCTTTAACCGGCTTTTGCTCAATTGCGGGTATTAAATAAATGGGGATGTTACCAGTGATTAAAACGGTGTGGATTTTTTCTCTTTTACGCATGACAATAATTTTTGCCCCGACTAAACAGGACTGCGTAATTGAGCGGACCTGAACTTAGCGGGAAGTAAGTAATAGTTGATGTATTCTACTCGGACCTGTATCCATGATATGTTTATTTAAAATGCTTTCTTTTCTGAAACGCGCTGCAAAGGTAATACAGGCCCCATGATTGGGCAGTTAGAGAACTCTTAGAAAACTATTAGAAAGTTATTAGAAATGAAATAAGCCAGGGTGGCTATACGTGCGGCAATTCAACAGTGAAGGTGGTTCCTTCGTTTTTTTGAGATGATACGGTAATTGTTCCCTTGTGCAGATCAATGATTTTTTTGGTGAGGGACAGCCCGATACCGTTTCCTCCTGCAAATTGCTGGTTGGCACCCCGGTAAAAGGCCGTAAAGATATGCGGCAGTTCCGCTTCATCTATACCAATGCCATGATCCTGAAAGCGCAGGATGGTCTTGTCTTTAAAATAAGTGATGGCAACGGAGGCTTCGTTGTTTTTTGAAAATTTACAGCCGTTTTCCATCAGATTAATAAAACCAACCCGCAACAAATATTCATTACCCATAACTGATATAAAATCATCATCCTCAATTTCCATTTCAAAAACAATACTGATTTTACAACCCGGCTGGTCATGCAGGGTATCGTTACGGGCATCCAGTATCAATTCATCCAGGCGCAATTCCTTAAAGGCAATCTCGGTATGGTCATAGTTGGCTTTGGCCAGGTCAAGCAGGCTATTGGATAGCTTAACCAATTTTTGCGCATCATCGATGGCATGGTGTATGGTATCCTTGTAATATTCATTGCTTCTTTCTTTTTCTACAGTTACCTGCAGTTCTGTAAGCATTGCTGTGAGGGGGGTCCTTAATTCGTGCGATATATTGGATACAAATTCCTTTTGCGCGTCAAAGGATTTTTCCAACCGGTTCAGCATGGCGTTAAAAGTAACGGCCAGTTCCGAAATTTCGTCTTTACCGTTTCCTTCTTTGATCCGCAGGTCAAGATTAGTGGCCGTAATTTCTTCTACTTCGTCTACCATGTCTGACACGGGTTTGAGTGCCTTACTTGAAAAGATATGCCCGGCTATATAAATGAATATGATAGATACAAAAAAGGCAATAATCAAGGTGTACTTTAAATTACGGAGTTTCTCATAGCCATATTGGTCATTAGCGGCAGCGGTAATAACATAATCCTTACTATTATGATGATAAAAAATACCCACTACCTGCATATCTCCCTGGTAAAATTTGATCTGCTTTTTAGCCACAATATCATCTATCATCTGCCTGGTTTCTTTTACTTTATCTATTTCAACAGCATCGTGATATAGCAAGTGAAAAGAAGTATCATAAATGGCAACTTCTTCCTGGAACAAGGTATTGGGAGAGTGTTTATAGATGAGTTGTAAAACACCGGGCTGAATTTTTGCATCCAGCAATAAATTGGCTTTGTTGATTGCCGTATGGCGAAGAGAGCTATAGTATTCATCTTCCCGATTTCCCGAAAAGGAGAAATAAACCACCAATGCAAAAGCCAGTAACAGGGCCGCTATAATGCCTGTGAAAAGAAAAGTAAGCCGGTTGCGGATGGTCATTTTTCTGTTGCAAAAATAAATCCGAGACCTTGTCTGGTATGGATCAGTTTATCGGTAAAATCTTTGTCTATCTTTTTCCGGAGATAATTGATATAGACGTCAATAAAATTGGTGCCTGTATCAAAATGGGTATCCCATACTTTTTCAGCAATCTCCGTGCGGGATAACACCCTTTCACAGTTCTGCATCATATATTCCAGTAGTTTCAGTTCTTTTGGCGTAAGGCTGATTGTTTTACCTGAGCGGCTTACCGTTTTGGTTTGATTGTTCAACTCAAGCCCCGCATATTTTAAAATACCGGGCTGCAAAACCTGATTGCCAATTTTACGATTCGTCACCGCGCGTATGCGTACTAATAGTTCCCTGAAATCAAACGGTTTCACTAAGTAATCGTCTGCACCGGCATCAAAGCCCTCTACTTTATCGTTCGTAGTTCCTAAAGCGGTAAGCAGGATGATGGGCATGTCTGGTTTGGCCGAACGGATATCCCGGCAAAGTTCAAGGCCGGTTAGGTGCGGTAAAATAATATCGGAGATCAACAGGTCGTAATCATGTTGCAAGGCCAGTTTTTTACCGCTTAAGCCATCATAGGCCACCATTGCCGTATGCCCCTGTTCTTCCAGCCCCTGTTTTACAAGGCTGGCAATACGCTCTTCATCTTCTACGATCAGTATATGCATGGCGGTACAACTTATTTTATAAATTATTTCTTATGATCATTGCGGCAATATGGTGGCCGGGGCAAATTTCAATCTTTTTGTTTTACTTTTTCAATGATTTTATTTACAGCAAAACATTTGTCTGTTAACCTAAGCAAATTAAGGTAATTAAATGGCCAAAGTCAGACGTTAACCGGTATAAATTATTACTTTTATAATAAGCTATCCGTAAACCTGATCTATAATTATTAATATGGTAATATTTGATTGCTATCGGCCTATATAGGTTTTGTTAATTCCTGTATGTTACAATAGTTTCGTAGCAAACATTTTAATAAGCATAACCAAAGTCTGGAAAGGCGCAATTCTGGCTCTGACAACTAACATTAAGGCGAATGACAAATTAAGTTTGGCGACGGTTGACAAGAATAGACGTGCCTATTTCTGCTTGGATACATCTACAGATTTTTCCAGTATAGGTTCAGCGAAACAAAAAATAAATACTTAACATCGAATAGAGCTTATGAAAAGCAGAAGGAAATTAATTTTGCTGGGCATCTTTATCTTTATCATATCAACTATATTTTATTCTTTGGCAAGAACCGAGAAGGAAATAGATTATAGCGTAGATGTAAAACCTATTTTTAACAAAAAATGCATATCCTGCCACGGTGGTGTTAAAAAGCAGTCGGGGTTTAGTTTGCTTTTTCAGGATGAGGCAATGGCCCGTGCAAAAAGCGGAAAACTGGCTATAATACCGGGCGATCCGGATGGTAGCGAATTGATGAGGCGCATTACTTGTACAGACCCTGACGAGCGCATGCCTTATAAAAAGGAACCACTCACCGAGCAAGAGATATCTACCTTGCGTACATGGATAAAGCAAGGCGCTAAATGGGGAGATCACTGGGCATATTTACCCGTAAAAAAAGTAGCTGTTCCCAATGTGACTAACACGTGGATACGCAATGATATTGATAAGTTTATTTTTTTAAAACTGGACGGCATGGGCCTTAAACCATCGCCGATTGCGGACAGGGCGACCCTGTTGAGAAGGGTAAGTTTGGATTTGACAGGAGTGCCGGCTTCCTTGCCTATTGCCTCTCATTTTTTAAACGGAAAGAATTTCGAAAACGATTATGCAGTATTGGTTGATTCATTACTGGCATCAAAGCGTTTTGGTGAGCGATGGGCCGCAAACTGGCTGGATGTGGCGCGTTATGCCGATACAAAAGGTTATGAAGCTGATGGCAACAGGAATATTTGGCGGTATCGTGACTGGGTTATCCGCGCTTTTAATGAAGATAAACCTTACGATACCTTTATTACCGAACAGATTGCCGGTGACTTATTACCTAATGCAACAGATGAGCAGTTGATAGCTACGGCTTTTCAACGCAATACTCCAACCAATGATGAGGGGGGGACAAATAATGAAGAATTTCGTACATCAGCAGTTTTAGATCGTGTAAATACAACCTGGTCAGGCTTAATGAGCACTACCTTTGCTTGTGTACAATGTCATAGCCATCCGTACGATCCTTTTAAACACGAGGAATATTACAAGTTTGTAGCCTATTTTAATAACACCAGGGACGAAGATGTCACCGATGATTATCCCTTACTCAGAACTTATAATGACACCCTTAATACCAGGGTAAAGGCACTTAATAGTTGGTTAACAGCCAACTATCCGCAAAGAGCTAAAAGTATAATGCTTTTTCTCAGAACCGGTGAACCGACAATAAACTCGACCACTGCAGATAGCCTTAAAAATGCGTTTATAATAAATAATAACGGTGATCTGGTATTAAAGCAGAGCGGTGTTGCAAGGTTGTCAATGGTTAATATGGAGAATACCGACGAACTGATTTTTAGATATAATTCAATATATAAAGGAGGTATACTAAGCATACGGGGTTCAAAACCAGGCGGGGCTGTTATTGCTACCTTCAAACTGCCCGTAACACAAAAAAATGATACTACATTATCCCTAACATTTGCTCCGCAGAAAGGCGTTAAGGACATTTATATTATTTACAATAACCCTTCAATAAATAACGAACAGAACGCCCTGCGGCTTAACTGGTTTCATTTTACACAACAGTTTCCGGGCAAGGGGAATCCTTATTATACGCAGAACAAAAAGATATACTGGGACGCGTTAACTGCAAAAGCCCAAACTACTCCCATTATGTTTGAAAACCCGGCAAACATGAGCCGGAAAAGCTATGTTTTTGAAAGGGGCGCATGGACAGCTCATGGTAAACAGGTACAAGCTGGTGTACCAAAATCATTGGCTTATGCCATGCCTGCCAATGCGCCGCAGAATAGGTTGGGGCTTGCCATGTGGTTAACAAGTAAACAAAACCCATTGGTTTCCAGAACAATGGTTAACAGATTATGGGAACAGCTCTTTGGAACCGGAATTGTAGAAACTCTTGAAGATATGGGTACACAAGGAATGTCCCCAACGCATAAGGAGCTACTTGATTATTTGTCTTACCAGTTTATGAACAACTATAAATGGAGTGTGAAAAGGCTGTTAAAAGAATATGTAACCAGCGCTACATATATGCAGGATTCTAAAATATCTGATGAGCTAAAAGAAAAAGATCCCTATAATTTATATTACGCCAGGGGGCCACGCATTCGCTTAAGTGCCGAACAGGTGAGGGACCAGGCTTTAGCGGCAAGCGGTGTTATTAATTATAAAATGTTTGGAAAAAGCGTGATGCCATGGCAGCCCGCAGGAATCTGGTCATCTCCCTATAACGATGCAAAATGGACAACCAGCACAGCGGGTGATGCCTACCGGAGGGCCATTTATACTTATTTGAAACGTTCGGCGCCATATCCCTCTATGATTACTTTTGATGGCACGCAAAGGATAGTTTGCACAACACGGCGCATCCGGACAAATACACCTTTACAAGCCCTTGTAACCTTAAATGATTCTGTTTATGTTGATCTGGCCCGGCAATTTGCTGGTCGGATGGAGCGGGAAGGGGGGGCATCAGCTTCAGATCAAATAAAAAAGGGGTATGAATTGTTGTTGTACAAACAAATATCGGCAGGTAAATTACAGATACTTTCAAAATTGTACAGTGATGCTTTAAGGGAATATACCGTCAAACCAAAGGAGGCAGCTAAATTATTGGCGGTTAATAGTGATGTTAAGCCACAAAAGGCGGCGCTGGTAGTAGTAGCTAACGCAATGCTTAATCTGGATGAAATTATTACCAAAAATTAAATGGTGTTATGACAAGGGATGAATTGAACGCTTATAAGCTGGCTAAAGAGGCACAAGAGGCAGAGCTTAGAAATTGTACGCGCAGGCATTTTTTAAAAGAAAGTGCCTTTGGCCTGGGAGCATTAGCTATGGGAACCATGCTTGGTAGCTGCGGTAATTTGTTTAAATCAAACAAAAACAATGTTTTGTATGATCCTGCCCGGCCATTACTGGCCAAACCGCCGCAATTTCCCGGAAAAGCTAAAAGTGTAATATATATACACATGGCGGGCGCACCCTCGCAATTAGAGCTTTTTGATTATAAACCCGAGCTGATGAAAATGGATGGACAGGATTGTCCGCAATCCTTACTGCAGGGTAAAAAATTCGCGTTTATTAGGGGAGTTCCTAAAATGATGGGTGCGCAGGCTAATTTTGCCCAGCATGGCGAATCCCGCACCTGGGTAAGTGATAACCTGCCTCATTTTTCAACTATCGTAGATGAAGTAACGTTGCTTAAAGCAGTTTATACCGACCAGTTTAACCATGCTCCGGCACAGCTATTGGTGCACACCGGCAGCCCACGATTGGGCCGCCCCAGTATTGGTAGCTGGGTAACTTATGGGCTTGGTAGCGAGAACCAGAATTTACCCGGTTTTGTGGTGCTTACCAGCGGAGGGAATTTTCCTGATGCAGGTAAAAGCGTTTGGGGGAGCGGTTTTTTACCTTCGGTTTACCAGGGCGTGCAATGCCGGAGCGAGGGAGATCCGGTACTTTTTATTAAAGACCCGGATGGCATGAGCCGCGATCTGCGAAAAAAATCTATTGATGCCATTAATGCAGTTAATAAAGCTGAGTTTGAAGAATATCATGACCAGGAAACTTTATCGCGTATTTCGCAATATGAAATGGCTTACCGTATGCAAATATCAGCGCCTGAGGTTATGAATATTAATGATGAACCGCAATATATTCATGATATGTACGGAACCCAGCCCGGCAAAGCTTGTTTTGCAAACAATGCCTTATTGGCCAGGAAACTGGTTGAAAAGGGGGTGAGGTATGTGCAGCTTTTTGACTGGGGATGGGATGATCACGGTGATAAAGCCGATAACGCGGTTGATATTGGTTTGAAAAATAAATGCCGCAGCACCGATAAGCCTGTTACGGCTTTGCTGTTAGACCTGAAACAACGCGGATTGTTGGAAGAAACTTTAGTAGTATGGGGAGGTGAATTTGGCCGTACACCTATGATGGAGAACAGGAACGGTCGTGAAAACCCTTTTAAAGGCCGCGATCATCATACAGAAGCATTTACTATATGGATGGCGGGCGGTGGCATAAAAAAAGGCTTTACCTATGGCGAAACTGATGAGATCGGTTATAGCGCAATTAGTGGTAAAGTAGACGCTTTTGACATACAGGCAACCATTCTAAATCAATTAGGTTTCAATCACGAAGAGTTTACATATATGTCGCAAGGCAGGCCTTTCAGATTAACAGATGTTAGCGGAAAGGTGATAAATGATATTATTGCTTGATTTTTAACACCATAAACCCACCTTTTGTGTACCAATCCAGACGAACTTTTTTAAAATCATCCGCCTCGGTAACAGCCGCGTCATTATTACCGGTATTACCTTTAGCGCAAGCTGTATCAGTTAATAAAAGTACATCACCACCAATTAGACCCGCACCTGGTTTTGAATTATTGATTATGGCCACCAACTGGGGCTTTGACGGAACAGTGGACGAATTTTGTAAAGCTGCAAAAGCAGCCGGGTATGACGGAGTAGAAATATGGTGGCCGGCAAATAGTGAGGCCAAACAAAAGGAAATTGGCGATGCCGTAAAAAAACATGACCTGCAACTTGGGTTGGCCTGCACCAGTAGTGTTGCAGCCTATGATGCTAATTTAAACGAGTTTAAAGCCGCTGTGGCAAGTGCTGCAAGTAATTCTTTACATAAACCATTGTATATAAACTGCCATACAGGGAAAGATTATTTTACTTTTGAACAAGGCATGGCGTTTATGGATTATACTATTGCACTTACCGAAAAAACCGGTATGCCCATATATCATGAAACGCACCGCAGCAGGCTGCTGTATTCGGCTATTGTAACCAAAAACTTTATGGATCGGTTGCCAAAACTGCGGCTTAATCTTGATATATCCCACTGGTGTGTAGTACATAATAGCCTTTTAGCAGAAATAAAAGATATTGTTGACCAGGCCATTGACCGTGCCGACCATATTCATGCCAGAGTAGGGCACGCGGAAGGGGCGCAGGTGAATGATCCGCGGGCGCCAGAATGGGCTAGCGCATTAAATGCTCACCTGCAATGGTGGGATAGAATTATAGCGCGCAAAAAAAGCAGAGGAGAACGAATGACCATTCTTACCGAATTTGGGCCACCCGACTATATGCCAACTTTGCCATATACCCGCCAGCCTGTTGCCGACCAATGGGCCATAAATGTGCACATGATGAATTTACTTAGAGAAAGATATTTAGCACATTAATCCCATTGTCTTAACTTATGACTGAATTTATAGGCCACTTACATCCTGTACTTGTACACCTACCTATAGGCATTTTAATGTTGGCATGTGCGTTTTACATTGCATCATATCATCAAAAATTTGCTCATTTTAAAACGGTAATCTCTGTGATGTTTTTTTGGGGTATGTTGTGTGCAGTACTTTCGTGTATAACAGGCTACTATCTTTCAAACAGTGGTGATTATAACCTTAAACTGATGGGGTGGCATAAGTGGATGGGGATTAGTGTAGCAGTGGTTGCGTTGGCTTTGTTTATATTATTTAAAACGGTAAAGTCACAAATTATACTCAGGATTATATCATTTATACTGCTTATCCTGATTGCCATTACGGGACATTTAGGCGGATCATTAACGCATGGTTCCGATTATCTTTCTTTTACTAAGGCCGAAGAAAAAGTTGTTGTAAAGCACATTTCTAATGTACAGCAGGCCGTAGTTTATGCCGATCTGATTCAACCTCTTTTACAGAATAAATGCTATAACTGCCACAGCTCTGAAAAACAAAAAGGGAAGCTAAGGCTGGATGTGGAGGCGATGATACTTAAAGGTGGCAAAAACGGGCCGTCAGTAGTTCCGGGAAATGCTGAAAAAAGCGAAATGATAAAACGCGTATTGTTATCCTTGGGTAATGATGAACATATGCCACCTAAAGAAAAGCCCCAGTTATCGGAGAAAGAAATAGCCTTATTACATTGGTGGATTGATAATGGCGCCGATTTTAAAAAGAAGGTGAAAGATTTAAAACAGCCCGAAAATATTAAACCGGTACTCGTTTCTTTTCAGTCTGGAGCTGTGCAGGATATAAAAGAAATGGGCGAAATTCCTAAGCAAAATGTAAGCCCTGCTAATACTGAAACGCTGAAACGTTTGGAAAGTTGGAACATATCCGTGTTGCCAGTTGCTGCAAATAGCAATTATCTGTCTGTTAGTTTTGTAAATGCGCAGTCAATATCTGACTCTGTAATGAGCGAACTTGCCAAGCTAAACAAACAGGTGGTTTGGCTAAAAATGGATAATATTGCAGTTGCTGATAACACCCTGAAATACATTAACAATATGGAGCAATTAATCCGGTTGCACCTTAATAATACTAAAATTACAGATGCTGGATTGGTTCAACTTAAAAAGTTAAATAAGCTGCAATCCATTAGTTTGGTTGGCACATCTATAACTTTGAATGGATTAGTGCAGCTTAAAGGGTTAAAATCAATAAGAAACATATACCTCTATAAAAGTAATATCACTGAGAAAGACCGCATACCGCTTAAAAAGGCTTTCCCGAAAGTTAATATTGATTTTGGGAATTATATAGTCCCCACCTTATCTATTGATACCCAATTGTATAAACAACCTGCAATTAAAAAGTCATAAGAATTTAATTGAAATTAGATCTTGAATTATTATAATCGTGGACGAGCATGCGCACCAATTTAAATGTGAATGGCTTGGTTTGGTCATAACTTAGTGATATTTTATCGTCATCTGCCAGCAAATCTTTTAGTAGCTTCTCCCTTTCTTTTCTTGTTTTACTACCAGCACTTACAAAGGTGTTGTATTTAATTGGGGTTAGCGGAGCCCCACCCTTTTCTACATACCAACTGGTAAATTCAGAATTGGGAATACCTCCTGTAACAATAATTGAGCTAAGCGTGGTTGTTACACCGAGTACATTATCAACCGGCTGGCCGAAAGTAGAAGATTTGTATTCGTACAACTGTATTTTTCCATCTTCTATACATTTTAACCAAGTGGCTTGTTTGGGTATAGACATCTTTTTTGCTAAGTCCTTTGGAACAAAACCAGGGAGTATTTTGCTGCGATAAATAACATTCTTTTTCGCATTATAATAAGCTACGTAGTTGTTAGGATCTATTTTATAAATACTATCTGCCGTAATCAGCTTTAGTCCACCTATTAAATAGTTTACTTTGATTCGGCCATATATAGTGTCATTAGTTTTTGTTACAATGTAACTTCTATATTTCGGAGCCTGATGTGCTTTCGCTGAAAGGGCAGATATCAACAAGTAAAGTACGATAACTGGTTTCATATTCATAAAGAGCAATTTAATAGTTTAAATATATATAATCCGGAGCCCGGTTCGGGTGATCATACGGTAATAATTGATCCGCCAATTGCTGCCAGATTCAGGCTGCGCTAAAACTCCGGGTATTCTATTTTTAAAGAAGTTGCCAGCATACTTTAGCCGGATGCACCCGGTACACAAAAATAAACTGGAATTCAAAAGTATCTGAAAAAAAGAAAAATGTTCTTTACATATGTTGAGAAAACTAATTATAATTCGGCCTTGATTCTACTTACTTGGAGTAATTTCAAGATAGAAGGCCATATGATGGAGTTTTATTTATTCCCAATTAGCAAATGCAAGGGAACTTTTGTTTGGTGAAAAGTGATACGGATGATTATGCAATAATGAAGATAGATTGTGAAGGGGAAATAAAAAGGCTTGCAATATCTCTATGAGTGGGAACAAATTATCGAACCCTACGATAAATCCAGGCTTCGCTCATAATTACTTGAAAATCAAAGAAAAAAGGCTCCTCGAAATCGAGGAGCCTCCGTCGGATTTGTCTGCAAATCCCATGTGTACCGAGACCGGGAAATTAATTGAACACATTTATTGATTCCTGATTATTGTAGAGCGGATTTTGCAAAAATTCGAGGAGCGAAGATTGGGTGAAAACGATGAATAATTAAGCCAGCTTCACTTGTAAAAGGTGTTCAATAAATTCAACATGGGCGATTTATTGAACACCTAATAGGTCAATTCCAGACTCACTCTTCAATATTGAGAGCAACATTAACTTGAAAATTGATGATAGCATTTATTTGAATTCCTTAAATTTGTTTATGGATCAAAAGACATTACATGAGGGAGGGGAACACAATTTCCCAACGGCTAAGAATAAAGGGATCAATGTCCATTGCACTAATCAGGCTGATGAAATAATAAAAACGTACAGTCGTAAAGACTTTTACAAAGTTTGTTTGTCCAAAGGTGAAAGCCTGATAGAATATGCTGACAAAGGAATCCGTACCAATGGGATTACGCTATTTTTTGGCACACCGCATATACCATATTCATGGGAAGACATACGGCTTGAAAAAGCCTATTCATTGCTTTTCACGGAAGAGTTTCTGAAAACTAACAATAACTCAGAAAGCTTACAGCAATCTCCCTTATTTAAAGTGGGGGGAACTCCAATATTTAATTTAACTGAAGAGCAAAGTGCTCCTATCATTGACATATTGGAAAAAACGATTACAGCTTATGATACTGACTATATTTATAAAAACGACCTCATACGCAATTATATAAACCTGATCATACATGAAGCCTTGCAAATGCAGCCTTCTGAAAATTTTTTAAAACACAAGAATGCCTCCGAAAGGGTAGCATCACTATTTCTGGAATTACTGGAGCGTCAGTTCCCTGTAGAAACGCCTGACAAGCCACTTAAATTAAAAACAGCCAGAGACTTTGCGCAAGGACTTTTTGTCCATGTAAACCACCTCAATCACGCCGTAAAAGACATTACCGGAAAGCCTACTACTGCTCACATTGCGGAAAGAATTATTACCGAAGCAAAGGCTTTGCTTAAACACACGGACTGGAGTGTGTCAGAGATCGGATATTCTTTAGGGTTTGATTATCCTACCTATTTCAACAATTATTTCAAGAGACTTGCAGGCACTACCCCAACAACTTTCAGAGGAAGTAATTAGGTTTCCACAAAAATCTTTCGAAGTTCTTTACAATCTTTGATTTTCTTCATTAATCCTTTGAATGTCTTTACAGCGGGGACAGTATTCTAAAGTAATTTTGCTTCAATCTTTTAAGAAGCAGAATGAATACAGACAATAATCATAAAGGACTTAGCCTGCAGCATATTGGTCAGCAGGATACCACTGCCGTTAGACCAATGACCGTGGTTCATCCTATTGAATCACGGTTTGCCGATCAGGAAGCTAAAGGCGAAACATCACAGGCTTGCCATCTTCCGACCTGGAATGCGGTACTTGCGTTTGCTTTGAGTGTGGTTCAGGTTGGATGGACTGCATCGCTTACCAAAAACTATTCCTGATGAGGCAGAAAGCGGCGGTGCTATAGGCGGTTTAAGCTTAGACCTTACCGGTGCAAAAGGCGCTTTCAATATCAGCGCAGCTTTTGCACTTGCCGCGGCCCTTGTGGCCTGACAGGCTTTCCGTAAACAAGTAAATACAATTAAAAATAATATAAATGAAAAAGTTAATCAATACAGTAATGCTGTCTATCGCGTTAATCAGCGGCGTTCAGGCACAGAACAAAGACAAATCGAAAATGGAAAAAATTTCACCAACGTCCTTTACAACCTTCAAAGTAAGTAATAAGGTCGATCTGTACAGGGTATCATTCTTAAATCAATACCAGATGGAGGTAGTGGGGCACTTATTTATTCCCAAAGACTTCAATCAGCAGGAAAAACATCCGGCGATCATCGTAGGCCACCCAATGGGTGCAGTTAAGGAACAGAGCGGAGATGTTTATGCTTCGACGCTGGCCGACCGCGGTTTTGTTACCTTAGCAATAGACCTGTCTTTCTGGGGCGAAAGTGCAGGCAAACCTATCAACGCCGTACTACCTGATGTCTATTCAGAAGATTTTATTGCGGCGGTGGATTTTTTGGGTACCCGCTCGTTCGTTGACAGAGAAAACATCGGTATCATCGGCGTTTGTGGCAGCGGTAGTTTTGTCGTAAGTGCAGCGAAGATTGATCCACGTTTGAAGGCCATTGCGACCGTAAGCATGTATGATATGGGCTCCGTTAACCGCAATGGCCTGAATAAATCGCAGAGCCTTGAACAGCGCAAGCAGGCTCTTGCTGCGGCGGCCGAGCAACGTTATTCCGACTTTTTAGGGGGCGCACCGAACTGGGGCAATTACCTTCCGGAAAAACTGCCTGCAGATGCTGATACAATACGCAAGGAGTTTTATGACTTTTACAGGACCAAGCGCGGCATTCATATTCCCAAAGGGCGTACGCTGATGGAAACACAAAACCGGACAAATACAGCGGAAGTTAAATTTATGAACTTTTACCCGTTTAATGACATCGAGACCATATCGCCACGTCCAATGTTATTTATCACCGGTAGTCGCGCACATTCCAGGGAGTTCAGTCTGGATGCGTATGAACGTGCTGCCCAACCTAAAGAACTGGTCATCATTCCAAATGCCGGCCACGTAGATCTTTACGACCGGACCGATTTGATTCCCTTCGACAAATTGGAAGCCTTCTTTAGGAAAAACCTTAAATAATCAGCAGGACTTAGACAAAGCATGTCATACAGAGCGGGTATCCTGCTTTGTATGACATGCATTAAAAAAATAACGATGAAAAAAATTATTCTACAAGCTTGTTTTCTCCTATTAACAACATCCGCTATCGCGCAGAAAACCTTTACGCTGGCTAGCAGCAACCTGGAAGGACAGGCAACATTGAACGAGGAGTTCAACGGTAACGGCTATAACGGAAAAAACCGGTCACCCCATTTATCCTGGACCAATGCGCCTCAGGGTACAAAAAGCTTTGCGATCACCATGTATGATCCAGATGCACCTACCGGAAGCGGCTGGTGGCACTGGATTATTTTTGATGTACCGGCAGATGTACATGAACTGGCAGACAATGCAGGGAGTGTGGCTGCGCATCTTGCACCAAAGATGGCTATTCAATCCCTGACCGATTTTGGTCTACGTGGTTATGGAGGGCCTTGTCCTCCTGCCGGGACCGGCATTCATCAATACATCATCACGATATATGCGCTCAAGACAGCTAAGCTGGGACTGGATGAAAGTGTTCTTCCACCAAATGTTGGATTTACTTTAAAACAAAACATGCTCGCGAAAGCAAGCCTGATCTTTTATGATCAGCATCCATGAAAACAATAGAAAGCACAGCTTTTATTTAAAAATTCTGTAAAATAGAGTGCATAATCATTATTTGGTAGCACGTATTGTCTTTAAATGCCTCATAAGCAATGGATTATGATTTTAAAAAATGAGTTCGATTCTTTTTAAAATCATCAACAAGTTATTAGAAGTGTTACCCCCCGTAGAAAGCTGGGTATCTGTATCTATTGTTGAATCAAGCAGAACAGAGCAATATACTATCAAGTAACATCATAGTCGGCAGACAACTTTTGTGCTTAAATATTAAGACTGGATTTGAGGGATTACTGAACGATTATTTCCAATCAGAAAAGCTGCAAACCCTGGGATTGCCTTCAGTTTCGTATTGTGCAGACCAACTCAATCTGTCTCCAAAACATTTCGGAGACCTGGCAAAAGAAGAGACGGGGAAATCAGCACAGGAGTATATACAGCTAAAACTCATGTCAGTAATCTTATTTACTACATTCTTTGACTTTCCGAAATGATAACCAACAATATTAGCCACAATCTGCTCGGTATTTATAGATTCACGGCTAACAAAAGCGTAGTTGTTGAAAGCGAATTGAAATTTAATTCGCATAAAGCAAAGTATTGCAATTGTAGCACTTTGCTTTATGGAATAGTAGATACACTGAAATGATTAGCGCTCGATCACGGACATATTTCCCTCATCGTGGCGTTCGCCGACAGCAGGTGTGAGGTTGTTCAGTCGTTCTAGTTGATTGGCGTTCAGTTCGATCCCGTCGGCCGCAATGTTCTCTTCAACGCGGGCCGCACGTTTAGTGCCTGGGATAGGGGCGATATCGTTGCCCTGCGCAAGTAGCCATGCTAATGCTATCTGTGCTGGAGTGGCATCCAACTCAGCCGCTACTGCCTTAACCTCGTCAACTATACGCAGATTGCGCTGAAAATTTTCGCCAGTAAAGCGTGGATTGGTCTTGCGCCAGTCATCATCTGAAAGTTGATCTGGCGATTTGATCTCGCCTGTAAGGAAGCCGTGGCCGAGCGGTGAATAAGGCACGAACCCGATGCCCAGTTGGCGCAGTAGGGGCAACAATTCAGCCTTCGGGTCACGAGTCCACAAAGAATACTCTGTCTGTAGTGCTGCTATGGGGTGCACGGAATGGGCACGGCGAATGGTATCTGGACCTGCCTCTGACAGCCCAATGTAGCGAACCTTGCCTTCAGCAACAAGTTCAGCCAACGCACCGACTGTATCCTCGATGGGGGTGTTCGGATCAACCCGGTGCTGGTAGTATAGGTCGATGTAGTCGGTGCCCAACCGCTTCAGCGAGCCCTCGACTGCAGCGCGGGTATTCGCCGGACTACTGTCAATAACACCCGGACCGCCACCAGCATGTGAAACGAGGCCGAACTTTGTGGCCAGTACAACTTGATCCCTGCGATCCTTAATGGCCCGGCCAACAAGCTCTTCGTTAGAATAAGGGCCATAATGGCCCGACAAACCCAAGGCTGGACCCGGCAGTTGTTAATTCGTTGACCGTCACACCGCGATTATCTGAGGTAGATTATGTTGCAGCTATGGTCAGCGACCTAAATGCGGCGATAACTGTTCTGCCTGCTAAATACAACCAAACTGCTAATTGGGGCAGGGTTTCAGGAGCGGTGGCCAGCACGATCTTATTAAAAGTTTATATGCAGGAGGCTGCTAAGACAGGTGATGCGACCAATTGGACAAAAGCCCAGGCTGTAGGGCAAAATATAATGGGTATGGGTTTTTCATTGGATCCATCCTATAAAGATGTGTTTGTTACGCCACAAAATAGTGAGGTAATTTATGCTGTCCCAGGTAATGCCTCCAGTAATAATAGTACAAATGCCACCAACTATTTTTCCAGTATAATCCCAGGGGACGCCAAAACCATCCTTGGACAGAACGTTACTGCAAGTCAAAATTATAAATTAGCTGAGATGCCATGGAGCTATTACGATAAATACACCCCCACTGATACCAGGCTTCAAACCATTGCAAATTCCTACGTTAATACCTCCGGTGTGACTATTGACAGAGCTCACGGATTAGATGCTGCGATACCCATGAAATACCCATTTCAACCCAATGGTCAGGGTTTCGATTTTGTAATGTTTCAGTACTCTGATGTGCTGTTATCAATGGCGGAAATAACTAACGAAATTAGTGGTCCAACGCCGACAGCCATAGGTTATCTCAAACAAGTAACCGACCGCGCGCAAACAACCATACCAATTACTGCTACAGTAAGCCATGATGTGCTGAGTAACTTTATCTTGGACGAAAGAGGGCGCGAATTATATTGGGAAACAGGAATCCGCCGTCAGGATCTGATCCGTCATGGTACGTTTATCAGCGCGGCCGTTTCACGCGGGCTACCGGCTAAGAGTTATAACTTATTGTTTCCTATACCTTCAGATGTTATTATTCAGTCAAATGGCGTTGTAAAGCAAAACGCGGGATACTAAGTAACTAAACAGCCCGGCTATGAACTTATCGTTCGTTGCCGGACTGTTTTACTTTAACAATTAGATATTCAGTCATCTGCTGGAAATACATCCGGATGGCGCTCGCTTGAAAGAGCTTGATGTTGTTAATATAGTTTATTATACAACTTCCAAGATCGGATAGGGGAGGTTCTAATTTCAGCGCGGCGTAAATTCAAAAAAGTTTCCGTCGCGCTTTGTCTGATTATCAGAAAAATGAAAGCTGGGGTTGAGATTCATAGGGACTCTGCTTTACCGGTACTATTCTGGTAAGTTTTGAACCTGATGGGTGCGAATAGCGCTTCTTTTCAATTTACCTTTTAGTGGAGACTGGAGAAGACCGGGTAAAAGAATTATGAGGTATGACTATGGACAATGATATTAAAAATAAGGAGCTTACCAAACGTAAGTTGGTAATAGCTGTCGGTGAACTACTTAAAAGTGAAGGATATAAGGGATTAGGGGTCAATCGTATCGCTAAACAAGCGGGTGTAAACAAGAAACTAATCTACCGGTATTTTGGCAACGTCAATTTCCTTATTGAAACCTATGTTATCGAAAATGATTACTGGCTGAAGTTTTCCAAATTGATTCTTGAAAGTATAGAAAAAGAATCGCCAGCGAGTATTCAGGCGTTTATCGCGGATGTATTAAAAAATCAGTTTAGCTACTTTCTGAATGAAAAGGAAATGCAGAGATTGATTCTATGGGAAATATCAACAAATAGTCCGTTAATGAACAGTATCCATAATGCCAGAGAGTCTGCGGGGCAAGGGCTGTTGGAACTGACTGACCTGCATTTCAAAAACAATACTGTGAACTTTCGCGCTATAGCGGCGCTCCTGGTCGGCGGTATTTATTACATCGTTTTGCATATGCAATCGAATGCCGGCCAGTTCTGTGATCTCGACATCAGTTCTGAAAATGCGCAGGCGGAGGTCATGCGTGCGATTGACCAGATCGTTGGCTGGGCTTTTGAAAAAGCCTGATAAATAACTTTTTTTAACTTTACTTGCGGAAGCAACAGCGGGCGATTTTTGGATTTTGCGATGTCATCTATATTTCGACTATTATAGCATCTTGACAGTCGGTTACTTCTTTCTTCGCCTCGGAATATTTGTCAAAAACAAGATTATTTCCATCGGTTCCGGTAACGATGATGGCGTGTTCGGGGCCACCATGCGTTTCTATGATTATCCCGGAATACATTATTAAGGGTATCGAATTTTTATTAAAAGATGGCACGCCAGCCAACTAATGCCAAATTAATCATTGCGGGGCCTGGGGCAGGAAAAACCCATAATATGGTTGAGCAGATCATCAATGCCATGTATGACCTGTCGCCGGCCAGATATATGGCGATTATCACTTATACGAACGCTGCAACCTACAATATTCAAAATCGTTTAGCTAAGAAAATAGCTATTCCTGAAAACCTTTTTATCGGAACGATACATTCATTTTTGAATAAATTCATTTTAATACCCTACGCATCTACTGTATTGGATAATGTCGGCGGCGAAAAACTATTCCTGCAATGCCAAATCGATGATGTTTTGACGTATGTGAAAAAAATGAAAAATAAAACATTTACGATTGAACAAACATCAGCGTTAAAAGCAAACATCAGAGAAAAGTTAAAAAAGAAGGGCTATATCACTTTTGATCAAACGATTACGATTGCTAAGGAGTGTATGGAGAATAAAACGGTAAGCCGGATCGTGGCAAACAGGTTACAGTATCTTTTTGTTGATGAGTTTCAGGATACAGATAACGCCATCTGCGCGGTTGTTGAAAGTATCCGTAAACATAGGCTTACAAAAATCTATTGTGTAGGTGATCCCGAGCAATACATCAAAAGTTTTGATTCCTCAGTTCGCGCATTTACCAATATCCCAATTTTGAAAATGGCGGCTTCAAATGGTTACGAGGTATCCTATAATAATGCCAATCACCGTTCATCAGAAGCTATAGTCCGGTTTATTAATCAATTTAGTAAAAGGTCGTTTGAGGGTGCAATTTTTCAGCAAAAGAGCGAGGCCGGATATGAAGGTTCTGCGGTCAGGTTTATTAAAAAGTATGAGAATATCGCCCATATACTGCCAGACTTTACCGCTTGGTGCGACCTCGAAAATATAAAGGTTAGCGACAGATGCATCATCGCTAAAAAGAACGATGTGATCAAAAAAGCGGCCTCGGTACTTGGCCAAAAATATGTAACGCCCAAAAAGAACCAGCAATCATCATTGTTGGGGACAATGAAAGAAACACTGCTTTCAACACTGCAATTGATTCAGGCTGAATACTTGGAGCGGTATCAAATGAACATTTATGGTTTAAGGGCATGTGCCTTACAAATACTAAAAGCAATTAATTCGGGTATTATTCAAAATGAAAATACGTATGTAAAATTTGTTACCGAAGTTTTGGGTCTGACTATTGTAAAAGGCTTGCCAATAAAAATTGAGAATTTTAAAACCCAAGCTGAAGACGTCCATTTGGACGGATTTGTAACGCTCTATAATATTCATACCATTAAGGGTTTAGAGGCAGAAGCTGTACTTGCTATCGCGAAGACTGAGGCAGAATTATTGCTATGGATAGAAACAGATATAGCCGTTAGGGATGCAAAAAGGGAGGACGAGGATACCGATTATCCTCGGTTGGGATATGTTGCTTTCATTAGAGCTAAAAGATTATTAAGTATTGCCTGTTTGGAACTTATAAGTGTTGAGACGCTTGACAGACTTAAAATGCTTGGGGTATCTGCTACTTAGGTAAAAAGAAATCTAAATTTTTCACCAGTACCCACGTTTCCTTCAATTTAATTTTTATATGTAAAGACTACTGCATTCAAAAAGGATGCAGTATGGAAACAAAAAAGCAAAAAAAGAAGTCTACCCCAGATAAGGGCCAGCTATTAGAGCAGGTCGGAGATATAGATAAAAAGTATTCAAAAAAGCCACCAATTTACGCAGGGAGCGAAGAGAAATTGCTGAATTTAGTAGTAGAAATCATAGTTAAAATCATTTTAGAGGAGGTATTATGAGTCCCATTGGTTATGTGAGATTAAGTATTAAAGATCAGTCACAGTATTCTTTGGAGTAAACTGGAAGAAAAGATGATGAATGATGAAATTGAATCCAGTACTTATAAGAAATGGTTTAATAAATACGCAGGAGAAAAAGCATTTATAACTGGTGAGATCAAAAAGCTAAAAGCAGATAACAAAGGCAAATGGGAAAAAATGATGGAACTTTTGCCAACGCTTCTTGATGTTCCTGGTATTTTTGAAAAAGCGGAAATAAATGATCAACATTCTTTAGTTCGGGAGGTGTTCAAACATCCTCTCACGTATAAAGATGGCATGTGTCGAACACCTACAATTAATCCAGCATTTGCGCATAACCTATTGAAAATCAATAAAAAAAAGCTCCTCGATTTCGAGGAGCCTCCATCGGATTTGTCTATAAATCCCATGTGTACTCAGAGCGGGAATCGAACCCGCACTCCGTTTACGGGAACAGGATTTTAAGTCCTGCGTGTCTACCAGTTCCACCATCTGAGCAGGTGATTAACCATTTAATAATAAAGCCCTTCTTTTTGATGGAAGGGCTTTGAGCGAAAGACGAGATTCGAACTCGCGACCCCGACCTTGGCAAGGTCGTGCTCTACCAACTGAGCTACTTTCGCATTGGGAGTGCAAATATAGCCAGAAAACCATATTCTGCAAGAGAAAAATTAAATTCGGTAAATTTTATTTAAAAATCGGGTTAATCAAGTAGGGCACTACTATAATAGATCGGAATTTAAATGAACGATTTTAGGTTTGCCGGCTAAAATTACTCGGACAGTATACCGGAATACAGATCAGTTGCCTATGCCTGCCGGTAGCTGACCTGTATTGCCGATGGATTTTTGCTTATCAACTTATTGAAGCTCCTGTTAAGCAGCTTCTGTATGTTTTTTAAAGCTATCAAGTATGGCCTGCCAGCCGCCTTGCTGCATTTCGAGCGAGTTGATACTTTCAGGATCAAAGGTTTCCATTACTTCGGTCTTATCTCCTTCGCTAACAAAGCTGATTTTTACTTTTCTGCCGTCGGGCATGCTGTATTCAATAAGACGGTGCTCCTCTACATTTGAATATACGCCTTCAAAATCAAAGCTAAAGCTGCCGTCTTTGGCTGCCATGGTAGTTTTAAATTTGCCGCCGGTGCGTATATCGTTGTCCGCATAAGGTGCATGCCAATCTTCTGATGCCTGGCACCATTGTGTTATATGCTCAGGGTTGGTCCAGCATTCCCAAACTTTTTCAATAGGCGCATTTATAATGCTTTTTACGGTGATGGTTGTTTTGCTTGCAGTTTCCATTTTAAATTGTCAATTATTGGTTTTGTAATGCTTCTGTTCAATAAAATAAAGATAGGGCAACATTTTTGAAAAGGGTGGGTGCGTATACGACATTTACAGGGTGATATTTATCACCCACCCATTTTAACCTAAGGTGCTTATATCCTGAAAGTTTAACGACCCGCGAAAATTATTGCTGACCCCAATAATGATATCTTCGAGCTTAGAATAAGGTGCTGCAAACGTTTTTGACTCGCGCAGGTAACCAATTAAATAGCCATACTCCTTTAAGTCGTGGGTTTCAATGATCAGAAAATCTGAAATGCGGGAGTGCATAAAATCAGAATCATATAGTTTTATGATACATGCCGAACTGTGCTTTTTTAAAACGGGCTGCAAATCTTTTTCACGGGCTGCAATTCTTTTTCTACAAACTCATCGCGGTTTGCGCGCGGTAATGACAACCACTCGCTTGTGGCGCTCACTAAAATTAAAATCGTAAATTCAATTTGTGTTTGATTTAAGCACAAACTTAGGCCCCGGCTTTATCAAAAACATTTACAAATGTTGATGCTTCAATAGGCACTACCGTAGCTAAAGCAACAAAATAAGTTGTTATTTTGATGTGCCAAAACTTTGCAAGCAGATGATTCATAGCGTAGAGATAGAAACAGAAAGATTATTGATAAGAGAATATACGGAAGCAGATTGGGAAGCAGTGCATGACTATGCCAGGCAGGAGGATATTCTGATTTACGAAGCCTGGGGGCCAAATACAGAAACGGAAACCAAACACTTTATTGAAAGGGTAATAGGCGATCAAACCAGACAACCCCGTCTTAGTTTTGATTTAGCCATCATCCTGAAAAAAGAGGGGAGGCTCATAGGTGGGTGCCGTTTTGGATTTACAAACGCAGAAAGAAATGAAGGGAGTATTGGCTATATTATTAACCCGTTTTACTGGAAAAATAATTATGCTACCGAAGCAGCAAATGCGCTGATCAATTTTGCAACAGCACTGTTCAAGGTAAAACAGATGAAGGCAACTTGTGATGTATTAAACGTGGGCTCACAACGGGTATTATCAAAATGCGGCTTTGTTTTAACTCAAAAAATTGAAAACGATATTAAAATGAAAGGCCGATTCCGTGATACTTATGTATATCTTAAAAAAACTGATTTTTAAGATATACATAAGATTGATTAAAAGCTTTTGTTTTTCCTGATCAAAGGCAACACCAATAGGGTCACAATGCTATGTGCAACAAGTGACAGCGCAACAGTTGCAACAAGGATCATTACTCTTCTTAAAGTTGTATTAAAATAATCCAGAAACTGGGATTGATTTGTTCCGCTATAAGCAATGGCCAAAACAAATATGATGATGCCGGTAAGCCACAGCGTTAAGTGCGAGTAGAAATAACGTGAAGAGGCAAATTTTGAACCGGTAAATGAGGCTACAAGGAGGGCAACATGAGTAATAAAAAAAAATATGGCAGCAATGACTAATAAATAAAGCATAAGGAATGGTTATATAATTTGCAACAAATATAATGTCATCTATATTAAATACAACTTTTAGGAATAAATTATTGAAATTGTATACATAACATATAAAAAATGATTTTAATAGCTCCGATAATTAAGAATTATTATCATTACAGTTTTGTCCTTCTTTTGGGATGATATAACGGTTCATATCTGAGCTAAACCGCCATCTACATAATGTCACCACCGGTCATATTAGACGAATCATCAGAGGTCAGGAATACAACAGTTTTGGCTACTTCATTGGCCTGACCCCAGCGTTGCTGCGGTACGGAGGTTTGTATATACTATTTAATAGCTTTTACCATTTTTGGCGTATTCTGCTTGGTTAGGAGCGTTTGGATGGCGCCGGGGCTCAAGGTATTTATGCGTATTTTTTTGCCAGCACTTCCTCGTCTATAGCCAATATACTGCCCAGGCTTCTTACTGCGGCTTTAGTCATGGCGTAAAGCGGATAGCCGGGTCGGCCTTTGATGTGTGCAACCGAGCTGGTGAAAATAACGGCGGCATGGTAACTCAATAAAGGGAATGCTTTAGTGAACAGGAAGAAAACGCCTTTTACGTATATGTCTATAATCTCATTGAAAAAATCCTTATTGGTTTCCAGTATGGGAGGGCATTCAGACATGCCTGCGTTGGCAAACAATACATCAATATGGCCATAAGCGGCTGTTACTTTTTTACATACCCGTTAACGACGAAACATCGGCACTGATGATTAAATTATGGCCGCCAATTTCGGCAGCAGCCGCATCAAGTTTTGAGCGTGGCGACCAACTATGGTAACCTGAGCACCTTCGGCTATCATCAATTTAGCGATGGCCAGGCCTATGCCGCTGCTACCGCCTGTTATTATGGCTATTTACCCGTTATATCGGATTTTATAAAGCCAATTATATCGGAGATATGTCTGAATTGTTTAAAAATTAACAAGGTCTGCCTGCTTTTTGTATTGACCAGGCGACATCCCAGTAATTTTTTTAAAGATTTTGGAAAAATAAAACACGTTCTCGAACCCGGTATGGGTAGCAATTTGCGAGTAGGTCATCTGGCTGGTTACAATCAGGTATTGAGCTCTTTCAATCCTTTTTTCATGTATATAGTTTATCGGTCTTTCACCAGTATATTGCTGAAACAGGCGTGAAAAATAATCGGCATTTTGATTAGCCCTTTCTGCCAGATAGGTTACCGAGAGATTTTGATGCAGGTTTACCAGTATATAGCTTATGGCATCAAGTATCTTAACCGGAATAGAATTGCTTTCCTGGTTTTTAAATATCTCAGGGGTTAAAAAACGAGAGATCAGTTGTAGCAAAATGCCTTGGGTTTCTATAAAAGTAGCCATGTTTTGCTGGTTGTTGAGTTCCTGATATTCTTTGTAGAAGATGTTTTTTTCATAAACCCGGGGATTGTCAGAGCGGTTAATGCCTCGTCCTGGATTGATTTTCAGCAAGCGGGAAAAATTTTTGATGTCAACTGCGGTGGCCTGTGTCTTAAATATTGACCTGTTGTTGGCAAAAAGCGAAATACCGTCAGATGATTCCTCAAAAAACTGGATGAAAAACTGACTTAAATAGCTTTGGCAACTGAGATTACAAAATGTAAAACTTGGTATAATATATAAAAAGCCAGGCTCCAGTTGCAGTGTTGTGGTTACATCAGAAATTTCGCCTGCACCGGCATCTATATAATATAAGCGGTAATACGGACTTATCACGTTTCTGTAGTTCCACTTTGAACCAAGGTTTACATGGTCTACATTAAGTAATGAGAACGTGTGTTTTAAAGCTCTTTTGATCATAACATGCAGTAAGTAAGCTGATTTATGTTGAAGTGTTCATTAAGTACAATATTTCAGGTATTCGTTATAATCGTTTTGCGTTTAGCATTGCAATAATAAACAAAAGTCGGTTTTGTATAAAACAAAGTCTAATTAAGTCAATTGTTTAACAATTATTTCAAAGTAGCTTTGATTTTCAGTTACCGGTACCTGTTACCGGGTTTGCTGATTAACCAATTATTAACCTGAAATACACTTATGTCAAACAATAAAATGAGTAAGCCTGGCTTGCAATTATTGCTGATGTGAAAAAAAATATTGACGAAAACCTGATATGAAAAGAAGAACATTAATAAAAGGTGCACTAACCGGATTGTCCTCCTTGTACCTGTCGCGGCTATATAGTAAAAGCTTAATACAGCCTGGTTTGTACAATCCAATTGCTCCCGGTCCGTTTAAGCCTACCTGGGATTCCCTGGCACAATATAATACTCCCGAGTGGTATCGTGATGCCAAATTTGGTATGTGGGCCCATTGGGGGCCGCAATGCCAGCCTGAACGTGGCGATTGGTATGCCCGAGGCATGTATCAGGAAGGTACTGATCAGTATAAATATCACTGTGAAAAGTACGGGCATCCGTCAAAATTTGGTTTTAAAGATGTAATTAACGAGTGGAAGGCTGAAAATTGGAACCCGGAAGAGCTGGTTGCTTTATATAAAAAGGCAGGAGCTAAATACTTCATGGCACTGGCCAACCACCATGATAACTTTGACTTATATGATAGTAAATACCAAAGCTGGAATTCCACAAAGCTGGGCCCTAAAAAGGATTTGGTGGGCGGCTGGGCCAAAGCTACCAAAAATCAAGGATTGCCATTTGCAGTAAGTATACATGCGGCACATGCCTGGAGCTGGTATGAAACAGCACAGCGTGCCGACAAAACCGGCCCTTACGCAGGCATCCCGTATGATGGAAAAGTAACCACAGCGGATGGTGCAGGTAAATGGTGGAACGGGTATGATCCGCAGGAATTGTATGCACAAAATCATCCCTTAAGTGAAAATAGCCTTAACAATGGCTCTATCCATAAACAGTGGAACTGGGGAAACGGGGTTACGCCACCCTCAAAGGCTTACTCCGAAAAGTTTTATAAGCGCATTATCGAACTTATTGATAATTACGGACCCGAGGTACTGTACTTTGATGACACAGCCTTGCCAATGTGCCAGGTAAATGATGTTGGCTTACGTATTGCAGCTCATTTGTATAATAGCAGTATAAAAAAATATGGCCATTTAAGGGCGGTTATCAACGGTAAAATATTAGACGAACAGCAACGTAAATGTATGGTTTGGGATATAGAACGCGGGCAAAGTAATCAGATAGAACCCTTGCCGTGGCAAACGGATACCTGTATTGGCGAGTGGCATTATGATCGCCGTATATATGATAATAACAAATATAAAAGTGCCAAAACGGTAATCCATACCCTTGCAGATGTGGTGAGCAAAAATGGTAACCTGATGTTGAACATACCGGTACGGGGCGATGGTACCATAGATGATAAAGAAAGGGCCGTTGTAGAAGATATTGCCGCCTGGATGCATATTAACAGTGAGGGGATTTATGCCACCCGTCCGTGGAGCACCTACGGGGAAGGGCCTGCTATAGAATCGCTTGCGCCGCTGAGTGCACAGGGATTTAATGAAGGTAAGGGCAAACCGTTTGGTGCCGAAGACATACGCTTTACCACAAAAGGCAAAACACTTTATGCCATTATGATGGGGTGGCCGGCAGATAAAGCTGCTTTGGTTAAGAAGCTGGCAGCTGATGGCAATATTGGCAAGGTAGAGGCAGTAAGCTTACTGGGTTATCATGATAAGCTAAACTTTAAGCAGGCTGCCAATGGGTTAAGTGTGCAACTGCCTGATGAGGCCCCTTGTAAAGATGCGTTTGTGCTTAAAATTCATGGTGCAATAGTTTAATGGTGCTATTTACGCTGTGAAGCGTACAGAAAATACTCACTTGTGCCTGGGCATTTTGGTTGCTTATGGGGTTTAATATGTACAAGGTAGTGAATGGGAGTCCCCGATGGGGCTCCCTGTTTCAATTATTTATGAAGACAATTAATTTATAAACATGCATAACGTTATATTGCCAAAAGTAATATTTGGTACCAGTGGTTTAGGTAATTTATACGTGGCCCAAAGCGATGCTGATAAATGTGCTATTGTTGAAGCATGTATCAATAATTCTGAAAAGCCTGCAGTATTTGACTCGGCCGGTAAATATGGGGCGGGGCTGGCATTGGAATCATTAGGTAAATGCTTAAAACAATTAAAGGTAAAGCCCGATGATGTATTGATCAGCAATAAACTGGGCTGGTTACGTACCGAACTGACAACTCCCGAACCTACATTTGAACCCGGTGTTTGGCGCGATCTTGAATTTGATGCCATCCAAAAGATAAGCTATGATGGTATTATGGAGTGTTACGAGCAAGGTAATCAATTGCTAAACGGTTACCAAGCCGGGCTGGTATCAGTGCATGACCCGGATGAATATATTAGCCGCGGCCAATCGCAGGCAGAAAAAGATAAGCTGTATCAGGATGTATTGGATGCTTATAAAGCCCTTCATGAACTTAAACATCAAAAAAAGGTGAAGGCTATCGGCATTGGTTCAAAAGACTGGCGCGTTATACAAAAAATAGCCGGAACAATTGATCTTGACTGGGTAATGATAGCCAACAGTATGACAGTGCAAAGCCACCCTGCGGAGTTAGTAGGTTTTATGGAGCAACTGAAAAGCAGGGGAGTAGCTATTATTAACTCTGCTGTTTTTAACGGGGGCTTTCTTATCGGGTCTGATTATTATAATTATCAGGCTGTTGCGCCAGAAAGTCATCCGGAGCTTTACCGCTGGAGGGATGGTTTTTATCAACTGTGTACCGCATATAACTTGAAACCGGCAGAGGTTTGCACTAATTTTGGCCTAAATGCCCCGGGCGTAACCAGCATTGCATTAAATACTACTAATCAAAAACGTGTAGCCGGTAACATTGCTATGGCTTCGGTGAA
This sequence comes from Mucilaginibacter saanensis, assembly GCF_014200575.1. Classification (GTDB taxonomy): domain Bacteria; phylum Bacteroidota; class Bacteroidia; order Sphingobacteriales; family Sphingobacteriaceae; genus Mucilaginibacter. The sequence goes on from NZ_JACHBZ010000001.1 coordinate 618,485, forward strand.
AATTCCCACAGGTTTTTGGAAAGATATGAAGGAGCGTGGATTAATGGATAAGGCTTACGCTCATCTACAGGAATTATAAACTATTGGCTGTAAAAAAACAATGTTTATCGCTATATGAATGCAATTAAAAATATCTTTACTTAATATGAAAAATACTTTTATTGGAATAATGCTCATCTGCTTTTTTGTGGGCAATAACCTCAGGGCGCAAGATGTCAAACTAACGCTTGACCTAAGTAAACCCAAAGCCGATGTAAGTCCACGTTTGTATGGTTTGATGACCGAAGAGATCAATCATTCTTATGACGGAGGTTTGTATGCAGAGCTTATCCAGAACCGGATATTTAAAGACGATGCAAAAACTCCCGTAAGTTGGTCTGTTTGGGCAGGAAAAGACGGGAAAGGTACCATAAGCCTGGATAATAAAAATGCAATTAATGAAGCTCTGACAGTTTGTTTAAAGCTTGAGGTAGAAAATGGCTCCGGACCGGTAGGTATCACTAATGAAGGGTATTGGGGAATCCCGGTAAATCCGAAAACGAGCTATAGAGCCTCATTTTATGCCAAGGCAACTGATGAGGCCGCTGGGCCGCTGACTATAAGTTTGGAAAGTACCGATGGCTCGGTAGCCTATACTACGGCACAGGTTCAGTTAATAAAGGGCGGCTGGAAAAAATATGAAGTAAAGCTTACAACGGGCGAAAACGTAAAACCTGCCACACTTGGGCGTTTTGTAATTGCCGCTAAACAGGCCGGCACTTATTGGTTTAACCTGGTTTCGCTGTTTCCGCCAACGTATAATAACAGGCCAAACGGCAATCGAGTTGATATTATGGAACTGATGGCGGGCATGAAACCATCTTTCCTGCGTTTTCCGGGAGGTAATTTTCTGGAGGGCGACTTTTTTGATACCCGTTTCCCTTGGAAAACAACTTTGGGCGCTTTAGAAAATCGTCCGGGGCATCCGGGTTGCTGGAGCTACCGTGCTTCTGATGGTATGGGTTTGCTGGAGTTTCTGGAGTGGTGCGAGGATTTAAAGATGGAACCTTTATTGGCTGTTTACGCAGGCTACACGCTTAAAGGCGACCACATGGACGCCGGTCCGTTTCTACAACCCTTTGTTGACGAAGCCCTGGAAGAAATTGAATATGTAACAGGGGATGTTAACACCAAATGGGGTGCTAAAAGAGCACAGGATGGCCACCCCGAGCCATTTAAATTAAAGTATATTGAAATTGGCAACGAGGATGGTTTTGATAAATCAGGCAGTTATGATGCCCGGTTTACCCAGTTTTACGATGTTATTAAGGCAAAACATCCAGAACTGCAGCTGATATCAACCATTGGCGGCAGGGATCCGCTGGGAATAAGGTTCCCGATAAAAACACGCAAGCCCGAAGTTATTGATGAACATTATTATCGTAATGCCTTTGAAATGGAGGCCGATGCCACCCATTATGATGATTATGACCGTAGCGGGCCAAAGATTTTTGTAGGGGAGTGGGCAACACGTGAGGGCAGCCCTACAACTAATATGAATGCCGCACTTGGTGACGCAGCCTGGATGACCGGAATGGAACGCAATTCAGACCACGTGGTAATGTCATGCTATGCTCCGTTGTTTGTAAATGTTAATCCGGGTGGTATGCAATGGAAATCTGACTTGATTGGTTATAACGCGGTTGCAAGTTATGGCTCACCGTCATACTATGCCCAAAAAATGTTTGGTAGTTATTTGGGTGATAAGGTAGTGGCTATAAGGGGCCAAAATATTCCGATGCAAACGCATAACCTTACCAAAAAGGATAGTATTGCAGGGGTAACACCTACATCTTTCCCATCGCTTTTTTATGTAGCCACCCGCGATAGTAAAACAGGCTTGTTGTTTGTTAAAATAGTTAATGCATCGGGCAAAGCCCAGTCTGTAACTATAGATTTGCAGGGAGCTGCAAAAGTAAAAAGCGACGGAACGCTGATTGTTTTAAAAAGCGATAAGCCCGATGACACCAATACTATAAATGAACCGAAGAAAATAGTACCCCTAAATAAAAACGTGAAAAATATCCGCAAAACATTTACAACAGTGTTTGACGCCTATTCGGTAAACGTTTTACAGTTGCAGGTTCAATAAGTAATCGCAACTATTAAATAAGTATAAAAAAGCCATACGCTATCCGGTTTTCTGGATAGTGTATGGCTTTTTTATGATAGCGATAGGGCTTAATTATTAGTATTATTTAATCGTAGTTTATGGTATATGCTCACTTATTGGTGTAAAATGGCCATGCAGCAAAAATGTGATCTTTTTTATTTTGTTTTCCTCTTTTAATTGTTAATTTCACAATTAAAGGAAGCTTTTAAGTTATCTTGAAATATAATATAAACCAATTATTAATAAATAATTCATAATCAATTACAAAGTGTTTTTTTTATGCCTTATATAATTGTTTTTTGAACAATAATTCTATTAAGGTATTTCTGAAAACATATAAGTAGTGGTTGTACAGCTGGAATTAAGTTTTGTAATTAAAAGTCAGGATTAAATAACTGTTTCAGGATTAAATTAGCTTTAGAACCAATGAAATACTTTAAATTAATTATTCTCCTCATTTTTTTGCCTGGCATTTTATCGGCCCAAAGCAAAAATCCTGGTAAGCTTGCCCATAAACCCCTTTATCAGGATCCGGTGTATGACGGCGCTGCCGATCCGGTGATCATCTGGAATAAAAAGGCAAAAAAATGGTGGATGTTTTACACCAACCGCCGTGCAAGTGATGCCCATGCAACCGGTGTTACCTGGGTACACGGTACACGAATAGGCATTGCCGAATCTGCTGATGGAGCTACGTGGACATACAAGGATACTGCAAATATTAACTACCACCCAACTGCGCAATATACTTATTGGGCACCCGAAGTAATTGAAAACAAGGGTTTATATCATATGTATTTAACCTATGTTCCGGGTGTATTTGCAGATTGGGGCCACCCGCGTACCATTGTCCATTTAACCAGTACCGATTTATTGAACTGGAAATACAGCTCAACCCTGAAACTTGCTACCGAAAGGGTAATTGATCCCTGCGTATATAAATTGCTTGATGGCACCTGGCGCATGTGGTATAATAACGAGGTTGATCATAAATCTATCTATTACGCCGATAGCCCCGATTTGTCACACTGGACTGATAAAGGCAAAGCTATTCATGATATGCCCGGCGAAGGCCCTGTTGTTTTTAAATGGAAAGGCCACAACTGGATGATTGTGGATAATTGGAAAGGTTTAGGCGTATATAGTAGTGATGATATGCTGAATTGGAAACGACAGGATGAACGCTTGGTTGAACTGCCCGGAACCGGCAAAGATGACCAGGCCATAGGAGGCCACGCTGATGTAATAGTAAATGGCGACCGTGCATACCTGTTTTACTTTACGCATCCCGGCAGGTCAAAGGCTAACCCGGCTCCGGAAACTTCATTTGAATGGCGTAGAAGCATTATTCAGGTTACGGAGCTGCATTATAAAGATGGTTTAATCACCTGCGACAGGAATGAACCGGTTTATATTAATTTAAAACCGGCCAGGTGAAAATAGATTCTATTGATTTTTTTAACTACAGATTTCTGGTAAATGTTTCTATTACTCATAAAAAATAAGATAATGATAAAATCCATTTTCAATATTGCTTTTATAGGTTGCACTGCTTTGATGAGTTTCAGCGCTTATGCTGATCATAGCGTAAATGACTCGCCCTATGCCACTAAAAAAGTAAGGTCAAACAAGTTGGAAGTGTTGGAAAAAAACGCACCGAAGCTTAAAAATAAAGCCGATTCAATTGACCTCAACGGGAAGCATTTATTTTTATTTTCCTATTTTAATGATGAAGGCAAAGGAATGTTTTATGCGATGAGCAATAACGGAGTATCATGGGTTGAACTTAATCATGGCCAGCCTATTGTAACACCGAAAGTGGGTTCTCAAAAGTTAATGCGCGATCCCAGTATCAATAAGGGTATTGATGGTACCTATCATTTAGTTTGGACAACCGGTTGGAACGGCAAAGATATCGGGCATGCAACTTCTACTGATCTTGTCAACTGGAGCGAAGAGGACGCAATCCCAGTTGGGAAAGATATTGACAACATAGAACACTGCTGGGCGCCTGAAGTTTTTTATAACGATATCAGCAGGAATTATATGATTTTTTGGTCCTCAAACTACGGTCCTGCAAAGTCACCCAAGGGAGAAGGACGAATTTATTACGTGACTACCCAAGATTTTAAAGCTTTCAGCACACCTAAAATTCTTTTTCGTAATGGCTTTACAACAGGCGGAGCGGCTGGCAATAATGGTCCCATTGATGCCTTTATTCTGAAAGATGCTGCAAAGAAATATATCCTGTTCTATAAAAAGGATGATAATACCGGGGTACCAACAGTTTTTCACCGGATCGGAAAATCACCTATCGGTCCCTGGGGGCAGGAGGTTGGTCCAATTAAACCATCTACCGGAGATGAAGGGCCCTCATGTATAAAAATAGATGGAAAATACCATCTATTTACAGACCCATTTGAAAGCAACTACATGTACACCTTTGTAAGTAGTGATTTAAAAACCTGGGAGCGAAAGGTAACTAATTTGAAGATGAGCCACGGCACCATCATAGAGATCTCGAAAACAGAAGCAAAAAAACTGCTTAATCATTTTAATAAATAGCGTAATGAAGGCCGATTTTGTTAACTATTGATATGCTGCGTTACTCAAACACAATATATCAATAGTTACTTGTTGCGTTCGGTAACCAGGTCCTGTATAAATTGTGTGGGTGTTTTTCCGTATTCTTTTTTAAAGGCCTTTGTAAAATACGACTGGGTTTGAATCCCGATACGGTAAATTACTTCGGTAAGCAACACATCCTCATGGGTCATGATCTCAATGGCTTTTTTCAGTCGTATACTCCTGATAAATTCGTTAGGTGCTTGTCCCGAAATTTCTTTGATCTTATGATAAAGCTTGGTGCGGCTCATGCCAATAGCATTACAAAGCAGGTCAATCTCAAGGTCAGGGTTGCTGAGCTCTTTATCAATAATGCTTAATAGCTTATCCATAAACTCCTTGTCCTTTGACGAGTTTACAAGCTCGCGCGCCTCAATATGGTGGTTTTTGAGGTAGCGGTCTTTAAGTTTTTGCCGTTGCTCAAATATATTACGGATGCTCAGGGAAAGTAAACTGATGCTGATAGGTTTTGGCAGATAAAGATCTGCCCCTGAGTCAATTCCCTCAATTTCGGCTTGTAAATTGGTTTTTGCAGTAAGCATAATAAAAGGGATATGGCTGGTATCAATATCTTCTTTTATAGCCACGCAAAAATCAATACCGTTCATGCCGGGCATCATCACATCACTGATGATCAGGTCTGGAAATTCTTCCCTGGCTTTTATCAGGCCGGTGCTGCCGTCGATAGCCTCAATGATGTTGTAATATTCTTCAAGCGAACTCTTGATGAACGCACGTATCTCGTCATTGTCCTCAGCAATCAATATCCGGTATTTATGTGCACTATTAGCCGACCTCGCTTTTGAAGGATAAAGGGATCCGGTTACGGCGGCAGGTTCTATTTGGATACTTTCCAGCCGGGTACCGCCGCTTTGTGTGGCAGCTGTCCATTTTTCATTTGGTTCGTAATCAGCTTCGGCAATTGGCAGCCCGATAATAATATCGGTACCTGCATGACGCTGGCTGTATACGTAGATGTCGCCTTTATGTAGTACGGTGAGGCTTTTTACAAAGGCCAAGCCTATCCCTGAACCTAAATGTGTTTCGGTTGTGCGGTAATATCTTTCAAAAAGGTGCTGTATAGAATCTTTAGAAATACCGATACCGTTATCAGAAATGCGGATATAAGCGTACCTCCCTGCCCTGAAGTTGTTTTTCAATACAAGTTCATTTTCAAATGTTGATCTGAAAGCGGTCAACTCGTTGAACACTTCAATTGTTACCGCCCCGTTTACCGGGGTATATTTCAGTGAGTTATTGATGAGGTTCAGTACTATCTTTTCAATCACCTGGCGGTCAAACCAGGCATTGGTCAAATCGTTGGTCAAAACCACATTCAGTGTAATGTTTTTTTGTAGTGCCGCTTCTTTAAACTCGGCAGCCAGTTCATCAATAAAGGCGTTGATGTTGCCAGGCATCACTTTAAGCCCTAACACACCGGATTCAACCTTCCTGAAATCCATCAGCTCATTAATCAGTAGCAGCAGGCGGTTGGCGTTCCTGTACATCACCTCGTAATATTGCCTTGTTGCCGATTGTCCCTTGTCAAGCAAAAGCTCCAACGGACCCAGGATCAGCGAAAGCGGCGTCCGGAACTCGTGAGAAATATTGGTGAAGAACTGTAGTTGCAACTGGTGCATCTCTTCGCGTTTATTTTCCTCTATCTTACGCAGATCCAGGTTCTTTTTAAATCTTAATATTTGATAAGCGCTGAACAACGTAATTACAGCTACTAAAACCCTGAACCACCAGGTAGCCCAAAATGGAGGATTAATTACAATGACCAACGAAGTACCGGTGAGATTCCATAAACCATCATTATTAGCGGCCCTAACTATAAATGTGTATTTGCCGGGCTGCAAATTGGTGTAGGCGGCTTTGCGCTCCGTAGTGGAATACCAGTTTGGGTCAAAGCCTTCCAGTTTGTAGCTGTATTTGTTGTTTTCGGCAGCGGTATAGTTAAGCGCGGCAAAGTAAAGTGCTATGGTTGATTGCTCATGGCTTAAAGTGATGGACTTGGTAACACTGATATCAGCCGAAAGCGGCGAGTTCGGTGTATTGGGTTCTACTATTTTGTTAAACAGTTGTAAGCCGGTAATATAAACCGGCGGAATGTACAGATTGCCAACAATAGCCGAAGGGTTAAAAACATTAAACCCATTAACGCCACCAAAATACAGATAGCCGTTTTTGGCTTTTAATGACGCATTTGCCTCAAACTCCTGTCCTTGCAAACCATCGGCAGTATTGTATTTGTTGAACTTTAGGGTGGTGGGATTGAATTTTATTAATCCGTTTGAGCCAGATATCCAAAAATTACCTGTGGCGTCTTCCTCAATGCTTTTAATAAATTCGGTGCCGAGGCCTGTTTCGGTAGTGTATATTTTAAAGTTATTTTTTGCGGTGTCAAACAAATAAAGCCCGGATTGCCCCACCCATAACCTGCCTTTATGATCAATAAAGATAACACGCAGATCGGGTAATTTTTCCTGATTGTTGAAATAATGGCTGAATCTTTTTGTGCGGAGGTTATAACAGTTAAGCCCTCCATCATCGGTACCTATCCAGATATTTTTGTTGCGGTCTTCATTAATAGATACAATGTTGTTGCCCTGTAACCTGGTTTTTTTATCGGGTGCATCAGTAACGCGGGTAAATTGATGCGTGGTTTCATCAAACAGGTTAAGCCCGCCATAATAGGTTGTTACCCAGAAATTGCCATCGCTATCTTTAAATGATTTTTGAACATAGTTAGAGCTGATGGAGTTTTTATCGGCCGGGTTATTGGTAAAGTGTGTGAAATTGCCACTTGTTTTATCAAGGCAGTTTAAACCGCCGCCCCAGGTGCTTATCCATGCTTTGTTTTTATCCATCAAAATATCCAGTACTGCATCAGCGCCCAGGGTGTTGCTATTATAAGGATCGTAACTGTAATGTTTGAAAGTACCTGTTAAAGGAGTATAAACATTTAAACCGCCGCCATCGGTACCTATCCATATATTATGGGCATCGTCCTCACAAAAAGCGCGCACGTCATTATAGCTTAAGCTGTTGTTGTCGGGCTCGTTTTGCAGTAGCCTGAATTTGTTGGCTTTAGGCGTATACAGGTTAATACCACCACGATGTGTGCCCACCCATAAATTGCTTTGATCATCTTCAAAAATGGCCGATACCGTTCGCTGAGATAAACTGCTGGAGTTTTCAGATATGTTTTGATAATTACTAAATGTGCCGTTTTGTGGATTGAACAAGCTTAAGCCGCCATTAACGCCGCCCGCCCAGATATTGCCTTTCCGGTCAACCAGCAAACTTCTTACCTGGTTATTAGCCAAACTGCCGTTAACCTGCCGTTCATGCTGGTAGTGCTTCAGGCTTTTATCTTTTAAATTCAATACAATGAGGCCGCTATTTTCGGTACTGAGCCAAATGTTATTTAGGCTGTCTTCCTGTATGCGGTTTATGGGGTAGCTGATATTTTGGTCTGCGTTTATGCCCGTGAAGGTGCTAAACGTATTTTTAGTCCGGTCAAATATTTTTAGCCCGTTGCCTGTACCTATCCAAAAAGTGTTGTTGCTATCCTCATACAGATAATTGATCTGGCTACTCTCGGTATTTTTGGTAGTGCTATTGTCATAGTAAAAATGCCTGAAACCATTGCTGGCTGGTTCGTATAAATTGAGGCAGCCGTTTGCCGTACCTATCCATAGTTTACCTTGCTTATCGTTATAAATACAGTTAACAGCATTGTTAGCGAGGCTGTTTTTATTACTCTCATCATGTTTATAGCGGATAAACGTATTCTTGAGCGGGTTAAACCTGTTGAGCCCGTTGCTGGTTCCTATCCATAAGTTATGCTGGCTGTCTTCAAATATGCAGCGGATGTAATTATCACTGATGGTATTAACATCGGCGGGATTGTTTTTAAATACGGTGATCTGGTAGCCATCGTAACGGTTTAAGCCATCGCGGGTGCCAAACCATATAAACTTGCGGTTGTCTTGGTAAATAGCCTCGATAGTGCTGTTTGACAAGCCTTGCAAACTCGTGATATGGCTGAATTTTAGCTTGGGGGCTTGTGCCGATGCTGGCGGTACCAGACAAAAAATAGCTGCAAAAAAAATGCTCGCCCCATAAACCAGCAGCATCAGGGGGCGTTGCAAATTGCTAAGCTTAAATATATTACTCAAGGGCACGGGTATCAGGAGCTAAAACAACAACAACAGTTGTAGGGTTGCACTGGTATACCGTAAAATTAATAATAAATGTTAAAATACGGCCTCAAATGTTTCAGATAGCACTTTTGAGGTAATAAATAACAGTTTGAACTAAAAAAATGAACATCCGCACAAGCCGGATTTTTACTTAACCCCGTCATTTGTATAATAAACCAATTGCTTTTTTTCTTTCATGGAATGATGCACGTAGTTGTATAAGATTGCTGTCGCCAATATCTGTGGTATCAACAAGTCGCATGCTGCATGCATCTACACGGTGAGTAAAAGGGCCTTTTTGTAAACCAATTAAAAATTCAAATATGCAAAACTCTACTTTTCAATTTTGGAGAAGACTATGCCTGCTGGTGTTTGCACTGGCAACGCTATCTGTCTCCGGTGTTTATGCCCAGCAAGCTGTAACGGGTACCGTTATTTCCAAAGAGGATGGTACTACACTGCCCGGCATTTCAGTGAGTATTAAAGGTACCACACAGGGCACAGCTACCGATGCCTCGGGAAAATTCTCAATCAGGGCAGCCAACGGTACCGTATTGATATTTCGCGGCCTTGGGTACGAGGTAAAGGAAGTAACTGTTAACGGCAACGCGATAAACGTTGCTTTAGATGCCAAACAAAACGGCCTTAATGAGGTGGTGGTAATTGGTTACGGTACAACAACCCGCCAAAATATTACCACCGCAGTTACCAAGGTTGACCCTAAGAAAATTCCACAGGCGGCTAATAATTCTATTCCGCAGTTGTTATTCGGCAGGGCGTCAGGACTTCAGGTTTCTCAGGGCAGTTCACAGCCGGGCGGTAACATCAACCTGTCAATCAGGGGGCGTGGTAACCCGCTTTACGTGGTTGATGGTGTGATATTCCCGGGCGATGCGCTTGAACCGGGTAACGGCACCATTGCCGGTGAAACCAATGGCGTAAGCCGCGGTGGCCTGGCCGGTTTAAGTCCGGATGATGTGGAATCAATTGAAGTATTGAAAGATGCCAGTGCCGCTATTTACGGTGTAAACGCTGCCAATGGTGTTATCCTGATCACTACAAAAAAAGGTAAAGCGGGCAGGTTAAGCATTACTTACAACGGGAGTTATTCTTTCGAAAAAAACTATCCGTACCTGCAACCGCTTAAAGCCAATCAATACGAAACCTTGTACAATCAACTCATAGTTGATCAGTATTTGGCGGGCAAGCAACAACAACCTTACGGCCCAAATCCGCAATCAGGCATACCTGCACCCAAATTTACCGATGCCGATATTGCCGCTGCTGGGGTTGGAACCGACTGGCTGGGGCAGATTTTCAGAACCGGGAACATCAATAACCACCAGATCAACATCAACGGCGGCAGCGAAAAAGCTACCTATTACTTTTCTGGAGGCTATTATAATGAGGAAGGTACTTTAAAAGGAGCTGGACTCACCAAATACACAGGACGGGCCAATATGTCATTTATGCCGGCTAAGTTTTTAACGTTAAACGCAAACATTACCGGTAATACCAACAGTTATCTTAACTCATCATCAGGCGGGCAAACCGGTGGCTCAGGTACACAAGGGTTTGGTATTGTACAAGCCGCGCTGGGTTACCCAGCCAATGTACCTGTACGGGATGCCGGCGGCAATTTTACCCGGTACGGGGTTATTGCCAACCCGGTATCGCTGCTTGATATACAGGATAATACCAGTTATCATTCTCTGAATGTAAACGTATCTGCCGATTTAAAGGTTATTCCTGGTGTTTTGGCCGGTCATATTTTGTTTGGCGATAACTATGAAGCGGCTAACCGCACCTTTTTTGTACCAAGCACGGTTTTCTATTTTTCACAAAACCTGTCAAGGGCATCAATGAATTATAACAACCGCGAAAACCAGACCTTAGAAGCAACAATTACTTATAAAAAGGATGTAACCAGCTTTTTAAATATTGATGCTGTTGCGGGTGCCGGTCAGTATAAATTAACTTACAATGCTTTTGGCAGCCAGGGAGCCGGTGGTGCTGATGCTATTGGTGCAACCAACCTATCGGCCGAAACTGCTAATGTTGGTATAACTTCTGGCAAAACTGCCAGTAAAACACGCTCTTATTTTGCAAGAAGTTCATTCAACTTCCTGGATAAATACCTGCTGACACTTTCATACCGTTATGATGGTTACAGCTTGTTTTTCCCTAATAACAAATATGCTCCGTTCCCTTCAGCATCCATCGGCTGGAAAATCAATAACGAGGCGTTCATGAAAAATGTGGACTTTATAAGTCAGCTTAAACTGCGTGCAAGTGCAGGTACAACCGGTAGCACCATCAGTTCTTACGGCTACGGTGGTTATGCTCCCGATGGCAATACTTTATTTTTTAATAACGGTGCTGCAAATTATGTAACCATTGCCCGTTATGCCATTGATCATCCCGAATTAACCTGGCAAAAAACGGTAAATAAAAATATCGGTCTTGATTTTGGATTTTTTAAGGACCGTATCAGCGGTTCGGTTGATGTATTTAAGGATGATATTACCAATCTGTTAAGAACTACAGGCCCCACAGCACCATTATCTTACCTGACTACCCAGCCCGTTAATGGTGGTCACCAGTACAGGGAAGGTTATGACATCTCCCTGAATACACAAAATGTAACAGGTAAGGATTTTAGCTGGAACTCTGTTATCAACGTATCGCACTATACCTATAAATGGCAAAGCCGCTTTGTTTTTGATTACCTGTTGGCTTACCAGGGGGTAACCTACCAGGCTGTTAACGATCCGGTAAATGAGATCTATTATTTTAAAACCAAAGGGTTATTACAAGCCGGACAAGCCGTACCTGCATCGCAGCCTACAGCCGGCGGTGCAAGCCTGGCTGGATCGCCGATTTATGTTGATGCCAACGGTGATGGTAAACTTACCGGAGCTGATATTTACAAGCTGAATCCCGATCCTAAGATCAGCATTGGCTTTGGTAATAATTTCAGGTACAAGCAGTTTGATCTGGGTATCTTCTTTTATGGCCAGTTTGGTGGCAAATCTATTAACTACAATTATGCCTGGGCCGATCCTGCAAGTATCGTATCAAGTACACAGAGCGGTACCATACAGGCACTTAATGCCTGGACATCAGCAAACCAAACCGGAACAAGGCCGGGTGTAAATTACATTGAAAATGCAACAGGTTTACCGCAGGGTACGGATATTAACCTGGTAAGCACCAATTTTGTACGCTGCCGTAACCTTACCCTGGGTTATACTTTTAACTCCCCATGGCTTAACAAGTTCAGCAAATCAATACGTGTTTTTGCCGATGCTCAAAACCTGTTCATCATCACCAAATACAAAGGTGTTGACCCGGAGGTGAGCTATACCAGTGTTAAAGGTGGTTATGCGCCTTACCCTATGTTCAGAACGTTTTCTTTTGGCCTAAAGGCCGGATTTTAATTTCAAATCAGCAATCAACATGAAAAAAATTATAACCATATGCTTAATAGCTGCCGCGGTAACCGCAAGCAGTTGTAAAAAAGGTCTGGAACCGCAACTTTATGGTTCACTGTCAACCACCAATTTTCCTAAAACCGAGGCGGATTTTGTTAGCTATACTACCGAAGTTTATAAACCATTTCAATCAAAATGGGGCTATAGTGACCCTGCAGGTTATCAGAATGACTGGTTTAGCCCGGAGTACGGCGATATCATGATGTTTGATTATCCTACCGATCAATTGAACATCTGGACCGGGTGGGGCGGTATTTTTACCCAGTTCAGTACGGCCAGTTTTGCATTTTTAACCAGTCAGCTGGCTCCTAATAATCATTTTGAAAAAATACGGTTCGTTACCCGTATTACGCAGATAATAGATGACATTAATAAATCAACCATCAGCGACGATGCCAAAAAGGAACTTACTGCGGAGGCCCGCATGTCGCGCGGATGGAATATGTATTACCTGCTGCAACTATACGGGCCTGTGCCGGTAATACTGGATGCAAGCAAGATCAATACGCCTGCAGAAACCGACCTGACCCGTCCTACACGTGATGTTTTCCTGGCCGATATTGTGAGCGACCTTACTTATGCAGCTGCTAACCTGCCAAAAACACCGGCAGATTATGGCCGCTTTAACCAGGCCATTGCACTTACCGTGCTGATGCGCACTTACATGAATGAAAAGGATTTTGCCAATGCCGAAAAAGTAGGTAGGCAGATCACCGGTATGGGTTATGCACTGGTAAATGATTATGCCAGTTTGTTTAATGAGAATACAGAGAAAAACAGCGAAACAATGTGGGCAGTATCCTGCGTGCCTGATCAGGATGGTAATGAGAACCATGCCAGCTTTAATCCCTGGGATTTTTATACCTATCCTAAAGATTATCCCGGAAACCGTGTAAAGGATTCTTTTGCGGGCGGTGATGCGCCTATATCAGCAACATGGGAATTTTATAATTCTTTTGACGCGGCAGATAAAAGGCGTACCCTTTTAGTGGCCAGTTATATCAATAAAAGCGGTGTGGTACGTAACCAGGCTAATGGCTTATCGGGCCCAGTTGTTGCCAAATACCCTGACAATGGCGGAGCCACTATTGATGCTTACCAGGGTAATGATATACCCAAAGCCCGTTTAGGCGATGTAATGCTGATGCTGGCTGAGGCCATTAACCAAAATAGCGGCCCTACTGCAGAGGCTGTTGGGTTGGTTAACCAGGTGCGCCTGGCACACGGCGGTGCTGCAATTGGTAATGTGCCGTCATCGGCTACTGCAAGTAAGCAGGCTTTTGATACCTGGTTACTGAAAGAGCAGGGTTGGGAAACTTACTTTGAAGGTTACCGGAAAATGGATCTGGTACGACACGGGCAATGGCAAAGTGCCCTTAGCTCGGTTGGTAAAACAGCAGGCCCGTATTTATTCCCGGTGCCTACGTATGAAATCACAGCAAGTAAAGGCAAACTAACCCAAACGCCCGGTTATTAAACCGCTGCCATGAAAAGCAAAAATATAACCTGGGTTTTGGCGCTCCTGTTACTGGCAGCCTGTAAAAAGGATAACAGCGCTACGGGTACTAAAACTACCAATACAATAGATACCACTAAAAGCAATACATTGGCGCTTATAAAAGGCGCCGATGTAAGCTGGTTAACCCAAATGGAGGCATCGGGTGTAAAGTTTTATAACAGCAATGGCACCGCGCAGGATTGTATGCAGTTGTTAAAAGACAAAGGCATGAATGCTATCAGGCTCAGGGCCTGGGTTAACCCCGCCGATGGCTGGTGTAATACCGACGACGTTGTTGCCAAAGCCCTGCGTGCACAAAAACTGGGCATGAAGATCATGATCGATCTGCATTACAGCGATACCTGGGCCGATCCGGGTAAGCAAACAAAACCAGCCGCCTGGCAAAGTCTTGATTTTGCAGGTCTAAAGGATGCTGTAAGTACTTATACCATATCTGTAATGAATGCGCTGAAAGCAAAAGGCATTACCCCGGATTGGGTACAGGTAGGTAATGAAACCACGGATGGTATGTTGTGGGAAGATGGCAGAGCCTCCAAAAATATGGCAAATTTTGCGGCTCTGGTAGGTAGCGGTTATGCCGCAGTAAAATCGGTTAGCAGCAGTACTAAAGTAATTGTGCATTTGGCCAATGGTTATGATAATGCTTTGTTCCGCTGGATGTTTGACGGGTTAAAGGCCAACGGTGCCAAATGGGATATTATCGGCATGTCTTTATATCCTTCAACTACCAACTGGCAAACTTATAATGAGCAATGTCTTGCTAATATGAATGATATGTTTACCCGTTACGGCTCACCGGTAATGATTGTTGAGGTAGGGATGCCAGCTACAGAGGCAGTAACCTGTAAAGCTTTTCTGACAGATCTGTTAACCAAGGTTAGTACGGTAAATGGTAATCAGGGGTTAGGTGTTTTTTATTGGGAGCCCGAGGCCTATAATTGGCAAGGCTATGGGCTGGGTGCATTTGACAGCACTGGTAAGCCAACGGTTGCTTTGGATGCATTTGCCAATTAAATAATATTACATGGCGTTTAAATGGTACGTCCGGTTAATTTTAATAATCGGTTAGTTATAATTTTGATATCAAATACATTTATATGAAGTTAAAAATCAGTTTTAGCGGGTTAGTATGCCTGGCAGCCGGTTTGCTGGCCATGGGTGCATTATCGGCCTATAAGTTACCTTCTGGGAATGCCGGTCCTACTAAATTTAAACAGATAGTGGGCGCTGATATTTCCTTTATTCCACAACTGGAAAGTGAAGGGAAGAAGTTTTATGATAAGGGTGTGAGCAAAGATCCTTTTGCCATACTGAAAGATCATGGCTTTAATTATGTAAGGCTGCGCATTTTTAATGATCCAAAGGCTGATAGCGGTTATTCTGCAAAGGGATATTGCGGATTGGAAGATACCAAAAAGATGGCCCTGCGGATAAAAGCGGCCGGAATGGGTTTCCTGCTTGATTTTCATTACAGCGATACCTGGGCCGATCCGGGGAAGCAATATAAACCAGCTGCCTGGAAAAACCTGAACAACCAGCAATTACGGGACTCTATAAAGGCCTTTACCCGGCTTGTTTTACAGGAGCTTAAAAAGCAAGGTACCCTGCCCGATATGGTGCAGGTAGGAAATGAAATTAATCATGGCATTTTATGGCCCGATGGCAGGCTGAAGAACCTGGATACCCTGGCCGGCTTTTTAAAAGCAGGCATCAGCGGTGTGCGGATGGAGAGCAGCAAGATCAGGATTATGCTGCACATTGCCTGCGGCGGCCAAAATGCCGAATCGCGGTACTTTATTGACAATATGCTTAAACGCGGCGTCAGCTTCGACATCATCGGTGAATCTTATTACCCAGAATGGCATGGTACTCCGGATAGTTTAAAAAATAATTTAACTGACCTGACCGCCCGTTACAAGCAAGATGTAATGGTGGCCGAATACTCGCAGCATAAACGCGAGGTAAATGATATAGCACTTTCATTGCCCGGCAATAAAGTAAAAGGCTCTTTTATATGGGAACCCTTTAGCTGGGGCGAAACCTTTGTTGATAAGCAGGGAAACACCAATGCACACATAGATACTTATGACAGCATAAAAAAACAATATCACATTAGCCAGTAAGCTCCTCTAAATGAAAAAAAATCTTCTGTTAGTCCTTGCCGTTGCCAGTACGGTTATAACTGCAAAGGCACAAAGCAAAGCCGAAAAAAAAATAACTGTTACCCTTTTCAATAATGATTGGCAGTTTGTAAAAAATACAGATACCGTTATCAGCCAACAGTTTTTTAGCCATAAAAATGATGCGCTACCCTGGCAGCAAATAAGCCTGCCGCACACCGCCAATCTGGAACCGGTAATTAAGACAGCCCAGCAATGGCAGGGCATTTGCTTTTACCGTAAGTTTTTTACACTTGATAAAGCCGACAGGGATAAACATATTGCCATTCGTATTGATGCGGCCATGAACCTGGCCGATGTTTATTTAAATGGGGAGCACTTGCAAACCCATATTGGCGGCTACCTGCCTGTTTATATTGAT
This sequence comes from Mucilaginibacter saanensis, assembly GCF_014200575.1. Classification (GTDB taxonomy): domain Bacteria; phylum Bacteroidota; class Bacteroidia; order Sphingobacteriales; family Sphingobacteriaceae; genus Mucilaginibacter. The sequence goes on from NZ_JACHBZ010000001.1 coordinate 635,027, forward strand.
ATTACCGGAAAAGCCTTATATGGTAAGGAAAATTGCCTGCTCATTAAGCTAAACAATCAGGACAACCCGGTAATTCCGCCGGGTAAGCCCATCAAGGATCTTGATTTTAACTTTTACAGTGGCATTTATCGCAATGCCTGGCTGATCAAAAAAAACAAGATCTACATTACCGATGCCGTTGCCGCAAACAAGGTGAATGGCGGCGGGGTGAGCCTGCATTTTGAAAATATCTCATCGTCAAAAGCCGATCTGCATATTAAAACAGAATTAAAGAATGAGCTTAATTCCTTGCAGAAGGTACAGCTCAGGGCTACGCTTTATGATCCATTGGGCAGGCAGGTTGGAGTTGTGGCCTCCGCGCTAACGGGAGTTGGTGCAAACGGTACGGTTACGTTGCAACAAACCATGCCGGTGTTACAGCCGGCTTTATGGTCGCCCTCAAACCCGCAGCTATATAAACTTGTAGTTAGTGTTTTAAGCAATGGTCAACTGGTTGATTCTGTTTCCATACAAAGTGGTATCCGGCAAATCAGCTTTAAGACAGATGGCTTTTATCTTAACGGCAGTAAATATGTATTGCGTGGCACCAACCGCCACCAGGAATATCCTTACGTAGGCTATGCCCTAAGTGACAATGCGCAATACCGCGATGCCTATAAAATAAAACAGGCGGGGTTTGATTTTGTGCGCTGCTCGCATTATCCGCCATCGCCGGCCTTTTTAGCGGCTTGTGATGAGCTTGGCATTTTTGTCATGGATTCCACACCGGGATGGCAGTTTTTTGGCGATGATGTTTTTCAGCAAAACAGTCTGCAAAATATTACCGATATGATTCATCGCGACCGTAACCACCCCTCCATTATTTTATGGGAAGCGTCGCTGAACGAAACCAATATGAAGCGTGATTACATGGAAAAAGCCCATGCGCTTGTACATCGTGAACTGCCTTATACCGATACTTACACCTGCGGTTGGATGAATGAGGTATATGATGTGTTTATTCCGGCCCGGCAACATGCCAAAGCACCCGATTACTGGAAAAAATATAACAGTAAGCCTATACTGATAGCCGAATACGGTGATTGGGAGTACTACGCACAAAACGCCGGTTTTAATCAAACTCAATACAAGGATTTGACCGACGAGGAAAAAACATCAAGGCAATTACGCGGTGATGGCGAAAAACGCATGTTACAACAGGCCCTGAACTTTCAGGAAGCACACAACGATAACCTTAATGGCAGCATTACCGGCGATCTGAACTGGTTGATGTTTGATTATAAACGAGGTTATGCGCCGGATATCGAATCATCGGGTATAATGGATATTTTCAGGTTACCTAAGTTTGCTTTCTACTTTTACCAGAGCCAGCGTAACCCAACAGAAGGTAAGCCAGTACTGTTCATTGCTAATTATTGGAATGATGCAGCCACAAAAAGCGTAAAGGTTTATAGTAATTGTGACCAGGTAGAGTTGTTTGTAAACGGCCAGTCAATAGGTAAACAAACGCCTGATACTGGTATTATGAATACTAACCTTAAACATGCTCCCTTTACGTTTAATGTAGTTTATAAGCCAGGTACGTTAACAGCCAAAGGTTATATCAAAAATCAATTGGTTAATTCGGTTAGCTGTACTACGCCGGGACAGCCTTATGGCATTAAGCTGGTTGTTGACTATAGCAATAGGAAATTGGTTTCCGGAAAAAATGATATGGTATTTGTATATGCCTCGGTAGTTGATCAGAACGGCACATTAGTGCCTACCCAAAAAGCACATGTGAAACTTAGCGTTAATGGCCCTGCAGAAGTTATTGGTGATAGTGAAATAAATACCGAAGCCGCAGTAGCAGCCTTTTTGATAAGTGCTGGAGCAAAGCCCGGTGATATTCATCTGGAAGCAGTAGCCGATGGTTTAAAGCCTGCCACAGAAGTAATAAAAACGCTATAAATATCTAATGTTTAGCCGTATACATTTGTATGTATACGGCTAAACTATTTTAAAAACGTTACGTTAACCAAGCGCAGCAGGGATTAGCTTGGTATCCTCCAGGCGCAAGGCCGACTATCTGTCAATGAAAAATCCCGAGAGATAATGTGTAAAAGAGCCTCTTAATTAAATAGGGAGGTATAGCTAAGTTAAAAGATCAAAGCCCCGTTGCAGATATGCAATGGGGCTTTGATCTGTGGGATTGCCCCTGTTACAGCGGGAGTATTAATATTGAGAATAATGAATGACAGGTTGAAGCTGTGTGTTGCTTTCTGATAAAAAAATAGAAAATAAACTTGCGTAGTTAAATAGCTACACATATATTTGTAGTCAAATAGCTACATAATGAATTTAAGACGAGATGTATTTCAAGCCATAGCTGACCCAACAAGAAGGGCTATACTTCTGTTAGTTGCTTCGCAATCTTTAACGGCAGGTGCAATAGCCTCAAACTTTGATACGGCCAGGCCAACAGTATCAAAACATCTGCAGATACTCACCGAGTGCGAATTGCTTGAACAAAAACAAAACGGCAGGGAAATTTACTATCACACCAACGCAAAAAAAATGAAAGAAATAGCTGACTTTATTGAACCATTCCGCAATATGTGGGATGATAGATTTAATAAACTGGAAGCCATCATGAAAAACTACCAATCAAAAAAATAGACTGTTATGGAAAGGAAAACAAAAATTAATGCCGAAGATGGCAAACAGGATTTAATGATTACCAGGGAATTTGACTTGCCATTAGAGTTGCTTTTTAAAGCTTGTTCAGATCCTGAAATTATTGAGCAATGGATGGGAACCAAAGTGCTGAAATTTGAAAGTAAAAAGCACGGCAGTTACCAGTTTGAAACAACAGATGCTAAGGGAAATGTGGTATTCAGGGCCAATGGAGTAATTCACGAATTTAGCCCCAACAAAAAAATCACCCGGACATTTGAAATGGAGAATACCTCCTTTGGCGTGCAGCTGGAGCTTGTAGAATTTGAACGGCTTACTGATGACACCAGCAAACTCAATATGCGTGTCATCTATGAATCGGTTACACACAGGAACCAGGTGTTGCAGCTGCCCTTTGCTCAAGGCATAAACATGGCACATAATCGTTTACAGGACATCGTAAACAAATTAAAATAACATACCATGACAAAGCGAAATAAAATTATCTATTGGATTTTTACTATCTGGCTTGCACTGGGAATGGTATCAACCGGCGTAGTGCAGTTACTTAAAGAGAAAACGGGAGCAGGAGGAGTGGATAGTATTACACATTTGGGTTATCCTGTTTATTTTCTGACCATATTAGGAGTTTGGAAACTTTTGGGAGTTGTGGCCGTGCTTATCCCTAAATTTCCTTTGCTCAAGGAGTGGGCTTATGCGGGCTTTTTCTTTGTCATGTCGGGAGCCATGGTTTCGCATATCGCATCAGGTAATTCCGTGAGTGATATATTTCCCTCGTTTCTTTTGCTCATCCTTGTTGTGGTATCCTGGTATTTTAGGCCTGCCGACAGAAAAATTATTTCAGTTAATCAATAATCAATTTCTAAAGTTGATATATTTAAGTAAAGTATGAACAGCGCTAATAGCAATAAAAAGGAGTTGTCACCAGCACAACGTGAGGAATTACTCGGTACCTTGAAAGCCCGTTTTGAGAAAAACATAAACAGACATAAGGGTGTTGAATGGACTAGAGTACAAGCAAAGCTGGAAACTAATACTGAAAAACTATGGTCGCTTCATGAAATGGAAAGAACCGGAGGCGAGCCGGATATTGTTGATCATGATAAAAAAAACGACAAATACATTTTTTATGATTGTGCTGCAGAAAGCCCTAAAGGCCGCCGAAGCCTTTGTTATGACCGTGAAGCGCATGAATCAAGGAAAGAATATAAACCAGAAAATAATGCTGTGGACGTAGCCGCTATTATGGGCATTGAGCTTTTATCGGAGGAAGAATATCGGGAGTTGCAAAAACTTGGAAAATTCGATACAAAAACATCGAGCTGGGTACAAACGCCTGCCGATATCAGAAAACTTGGTGGGGCTACTTTTTGTGATCGCCGCTATGATACGGTTTTTCTTTATCACAACGGAGCAGAATCTTACTATGCGGCCAGAGGGTTCCGGGGCTCATTAAAGGTTTAATTGACTATAACACCCTAAAAAAGAATGCAATGAATCCTAAGGTTGATTTTTATTTTAATAAAGCTGAAAAGTGGCACCAAGAGATCAAAAAACTTAGAATTATCGCTCTTGATTGTATGCTGACCGAAGAACTGAAGTGGGGTTGTCCTTGTTATACATTTCGGCAAAGTAACATCGTTTTAATACACGTGTTTAAAGAATACTGTGCCTTTTTGTTTTTCAAAGGTGCTTTGTTAAATGATACTAATGGAATCCTCATTCAGCAAACTGAGAATGTGCAAGCCGCGCGCCAGATCCGGTTCACGGGTCTTCATGAAATAGCTGAAATGGAACCCATTCTGAAGTCTTATATTTTTGAAGCCATTGAGGTGGAGAAAGCCGGTTTAAAAGTGGATTTGAAAAAGACGACCGAATTCACAATTTCAGAAGAATTTCAAAATAGATTAAACGCAATCCCCGCTTTAAAAACTGCTTTTGATGCATTAACTCCGGGCAGGCAAAGGGCTTATCTGCTGCATTTTTCTGCACCCAAACAATCTAAAACCCGTGAGGCAAGGGTTGAGAAATATATACCGCAAATTCTCAATGGAAAAGGATTAGATGACCAGTAAAGGGGATGGGAAAATAAACTGATCAAGCCTTAAGATATTATCATTCTAATAAACAGGGCCTCGTCGCGAAACCTGTTTACTGATTCTGCTTAACTGCCGGGCAATATTTCCGGGAAATATTGCCCGGCAGTTAATGAAAATTTAATGAATTAGAAATAATGACTAAATATATTCTTGAATTAAATGAATTTTGTTGCTGCAACGGCATTCTTGTTCCTGTTTTTTACTATAGCTTCATATTTATTATTTAATGTAGGGTTTCTGATCAAATTTACTTGATTTATTGCCTCCATCAGCTTTGTTTATTGCAGTTTGAAGGCCCAATTGAACAATTAAATGGAATTTCCCAGCCAATTTTTGCAGAATATTTTGTTAGGCGGTAAGATTAACATAATTTGTATACATTTACCGCCATTCTACCGTTGCACAATTTTCAAGCAACTATATATATAAAACACCGTATAACAGGTGGTTTTGTTAGAGCAGAACCATTTGAGATGTGTTGGATGTTGTGCAAATGTATTTTAAGGCTTACTTAAATTTATAAATGAAAAACAAAAACCCCTGGATACGTATGATAGCCGGTATGCTGGTTATATCGTCCTTCACCATGTGCACTAAAAGCACAAATCAAATTGAAAAACCGGTAAACTCTTCAGATCTGAACACGGATGCCGCAACTGCGCAAACCACAGCAGTTGCTGCCGCTACATATACAGTTCAGTCTGCTACCTGGACTATTGACGGTACCGCAATACCGCCTGGAGCTGTTATATATATTACTGCCGGGCAAAGAGGTGCCTTGCTACTTAAAAATATTAAAGGAACGGCAGCAAAACCTATTACAATTATTAATAAAGGCGGTAAAGTAACATTTTCAACAACAACTACTGCCTCATACGCCTTTAAGACACAAAATTGCCAGTACTTTAGGATAGTGGGAAGTGGAACCCCTGGCATTACGTATGGGTTTAATGTAAATGGTGGTAACATTGGTATGACGATGGATGATCTGAGCTCAGACTTTGAAATTGCCAATGTTGAGGTTCATAATAGTGGATTTGCAGGTATAATGGCAAAAACAGACCCGAGTTGTGATCCGGCAACATGGCGCGGTCATTTTACAATGAAAAATGTAAGTATTCACGATAATTACGTTCACAACACAGGCGGTGAAGGCCTTTATATAGGAAATTCCTTTTATGCCGAAGGAGTATCGACTTCTTGCGGTACAGTTTTACCTCATGATGTAGTGAACCTTAAAATATGCAGAAACTTTCTTGACGCTACCGGCGCCGAAGGTATTCAGGTTGGCAGTGCCATTTCAGGATGTGAGGTTTTTAATAATGTGGTTAAAAATCCGGGAGTAAGTCCTTTTGAGGCATATCAAAATAACGGCATACAGATAGGAGAGGGTACCGGAGGCAAGTGTTATAATAACCTGGTTATGGGTGCGCCAGGTAACGGTATTATCGTTCTTGGTCTTGGCGACAACCTGCTGTATAATAACTTAGTGCTAAACTCAAAAGGTTACGGCATTTTTGCAGATTCAAGATATACCCCGGGACCGCATTTTCAGTTTATTAATAACACCATCGTGGCTTCTGCTTTAGGTGGTATAAAATTAGATTCTGAACTTATCCCGATGAATACTGTTATTAATAATGTTATTATACAGTCGGTAACAAGTCTTGCAATAATCAGAAAAAGCACCAGTGTTAAGCTTACCTCTTTAAATAACTATATTGGTAGTAATGTAAGCGCTTGTCAGTTTGTAAACTACAGTGGACAAAACTTTCATTTATTATCGTCATCTCCCCTTATCAATAAGGGTGCAAACGTATTAGCGTATGGCGTAAGTGCCGATTATTACGGTAAGTTACGCCCGTCTGGTGCTGCTTTTGATATTGGAGCCACCGAGTATTAATATTGAGTCGAAAACCTGGTTGGGGAGCCATCGGCACCTTGTTTCATAGACAAAAAACAACGTGTTGTACCAACCACTAATATTATCTTCGGCCAACATTGATGTAGAAGGTGCTTTGTTCCGGTGAGTACGCGTAAATAAAAAGTCCCCCTAAATCGGTAATTTAAGGGGGCTTTTTAGTTTATCACTCAGCTGAGATCGAATACATTTTATTTACTTGTTATATGCCTGGCTTTACAATTCACATAAGTATTAAAATGCATTAGGTGATTAGTATTACAGAAAAAAAATGTTTCACTTAGAAGAGTGATGAGAGCCTGATTAATTTAGGTTCAGCTATTCACAATAATAAACAAAAATCCCCAATCCGCCGGGGAGGTCACTTAAAAAGTCCCTTAGAAATAGAAGGCAAATGTTAAGCCGCATAAAGTTCGATTTGATGCTTTGAGAATCGTTTATATGAGTGGAACGTTGATCAGATTGCTCTATAACCCAAAGAAAAGGGGATGTTCATGATTTATGATACATCCCCTTTTTATTATCCAATTTTAGTGGACTTTTTAAGTTCCATCGCATAAGCAACCGGGATTTTTAAATATAAACCAGCAGTATGTCTGTTAGAAAACGTAGAAGATGCTGGCCTGAATGCTGTTGTTTTTGAAATCGCCTAAGAGCGGTGAAGGGGTTTCCTGAACCTTTTGCATACCATAAACATATCTCGCACCTATTCCCAGACCCATTTTAGATTGGTAGCCAAGACCGCCGGCCACACCGAAATCAATCTTTTTAGCAAATTTAAGGTCAGTTAATCCGCCGATGTCTTCCTTTACTTTAAAGCTTGCCTGCGGACCTGCTTCTACATAAAAGCCGGAATTAGTGCGGTACTTGAAAAGGATGGGAACAGAGGCGTAAGAAAGTTTGATATCTTGTGCAGCAAACGGACCTGCTTTAACTTTGGCTCCCTGCAGGGAGTAAAGGAACTCTTCCGATACCAGGAAATTGTCAGTGATTCTGTAAGAAACGGTAAGCCCGGCGTGGAAACCAGGAAGCGGGTCTGTTGCGAAAGTGGCGTTGGTAAAGTTACTGTAGTTACCACCTGCGGTTATACCAAATTCAAGACGGCTTGCTATTTTCTTGAAAAAGCCCTGATCGGCAGGAGCTGTAGTGGTTGTCGCGGTGGTCTGGCTGAAACTCCTGGCCGATGTCAGGATCAGAATAACTAAGATTAATTTTTTCATAAAATTCTTTTTTATTTGTGTTTTCTTATTAATAGCCTTGGGCTGTTCGTTTTATTTAAGTCAAAGGTGCGGCGTTTTGGCAGCCTAGGAAAGCGAAATGTGACCGAAGCGGGCAAAGTTGCGGGTTAAGCGGAAAAACTGCATTTAAACGAAAATGGCAGAAAACGTTATTGACGGAGGATATGAAATCGGGAGATCGGAATGAAGCGCTGCAGTTCAAAGAAACAGATTGACCCGTTGCCGTCCGTGTTTTCATGAATAAGAAAAGGTTAATAAATGCGGTAGTAAAGACATTTTTACGGGCTCGCAGCTGAGCCGCCTGTTTGATGTTATAAGAAATTTATATGCTATCCGGTAAATGTTTAATCAGCACATGGATTGTTCCTGAACTTACGCCGTTTTGACATTTAACCAGGGATTAAATATTATGTGATTTTGAATTGAATGTAGGGCGATTCCAGATTAGTTTTAAGCATAAACCAAGTGAAGCAATGGTGCCTCAGTGATATCAATTCGCACCTGAATAGAAACGAAACAGGAAAGAGAATAAAATTGATTGCCCGGAGCAGGCAAAAACGGAAAAGGTCAGTTCCCTGCCAGCCAGGTGAGGAATTGAGAAGCCTTGCCTTTGCTGACAATCACTTTTTCGGGCAGGGGGGCATTCAGGTTGAGCGAGAGTTTTCTGGAAAAGAAGCTGGATACATCTACAATAGCGCTTCTGCACACCAGGAACTGCCGGTTAGCTCTGAAGAAATTATTGCCTGATAGCTTTTCAAGGTCATCAAGCGTCTTGTTTGGGAAATATATCTTCCCCGAAAAAGTAAGTAGATGGCTTATTTCATTTTCAAGATAAAACAGGGCCACGTCACCGATTTTTATCGGTATGATTTTATCCTGATGATAAACAAGTATCGTGACTGCCGTTCGGTTGTCCCGTTCTGTTATTGCTTTCCATAACTCACCATATTGCGTAAATGGGTCCGCAGCGTACTTTTTTGTCAGATCGTCAAACTTTTGCAAGGCCTGCTGTAGCATTTGCCTGGTGAATGGTTTTAAGATATAATCGATACCGTTTGCGCGGAAAGCCTCCAGTGCATATTCATCATAAGCGGTGCAAAAGATCACGGGAGCTTTAACAGGAACCGCCATAAATATCTCAAAACTCAACCCGTCACCAAGCTGAATATCGCTGATGATAAGATCGATCGGCGGGTTTTCCCCGAAATACGAAATAGATTCCTTTACCGAAAGCAGCTTTACGATATTTAGCGGCTTGCCTGTCAGTTCCCTTATATTAATTTCCAGGTTATCAGAAACTATCTGTTCATCCTCAATGATCACTATGTTCATCACTTAATAATTTAATGCTTACGGTAAATGTTTCCTTATCTTCTTTAATTATCACCTCGTCTCCTGACCATAAGCGGTAACGCTCTGCCAGGTTAGCCAGGCCGTGCCTGGTGGACTGCGGTTTTATGATCTTCTTTTTGAGATTATTGTGTACTACAATGCGATCTCCCTGACAGAAGATTTGTACGATGAGAGGTGCCTGCGTGGTCAGATCGTTGTGCTTAATAGCATTTTCCAACAGAGGCTGCAGTGAAAAGGAAGGCAGGTAATATTTATTCAGCGGCTCATCCGGGACATCTATCCTGCAATCAAGCGCGGTACCAAACCTGATCTTCTGCATTTCCAAGTAATCATTTAGGAGGGCCAGTTCCTTATCAAGGCTTGAAATTTTTTGATCATGGTTCTCGATGGAAGCTCTCAGAAAATTAGCCAGGTGTACGATATAAGTTTCACCGGCATTCAGATCTTTCCGGTAAAGTGCATTTAAGGTATTCAGCGCATTAAAAAGGAAATGGGGGTGTATCTGCTGTTTCAAAAACAGGTTGGCCGCCTCGGCATGTGTCGCCTTTAACCGGGAGAATTCCAGATCAGCTTTCGATTTGTCGTGCTGCAGAAGCACCAGATCGAAGGCCACTATAAACATCGTATTGACCACAACCCCGGAGCAGATAAAAGTGATGACCATATCACGATCAAAAAGTTGCGGGTTGGGATTAGAGTATGGCGCGAAAAAGGGCCATATGATAAAGTAGGCTAATATTCCGGCTATATAGGTTAGGAGGTACCGGGATAACTTTAGCCTTGTACGGCTAAGTTTTAATTTTCCGTTCAGCAGTATCAATATCCCTAAATGACTTAGTCCGATGATGGTGATGACGATAAAGGTGAGCAGGGTATTTATCAGCTGATGTACCTCGTTCTTGTTTTGGTAGAGGTAGATGCAGATAACCATGCTCACCACTACCGAAAGCAGCAAGGTAAGCCAGAATAAATTTTTAGCAGGCAGGTTTCTCCCCATAACATACAAATATAACAGCATATCAGGGAAATAGTACAGTTGTACGGCGGCTAAAAAATCAGTCGTTTTATTCATCTTCTTATTGGATACTTGCCATTCCAACGGGCGCGGACAGGTTATACCTTTATCACGACCGAACGGAGTAATCAGCTTGTACCGTTATTTGCCCATTGCTAACCAGTTCAGGAATTGTGACGATCTCGCCTGGCTCACGGTCACTTTATTATGGAAGGGGATATTGAGATTTATGGATAATTTTCTGGTGAAAAAACTGGAGACATCGACAATGGCTTTCCGGCAAACCAGGGATTGTCTATTGGTCCGGAAAAAGCAATTTCCGGAGAGTTTTTCCAGTTCATCCATGTTCTTATTGGGATAGTAACTCTTGCCGCCAAAAGTCATCAGGTGGGTAACTTCGTTTTCTATATAGAAAATGGCTATTTCATCCATTTTGATAGGAATGATCTTATCCTGGTGATATACGAGGACGGAAGCTGCCTGCTGGGTGTCCTTACCGACAAGCAGCCGCATCAGCGCATCATACTGCGGTGTCTGTTCTGTTGAGAACACCTGCTGCAGCTGTTTGTATTTCTGGATAGCGCATTGCAGCGTCTGGCGGGTAAATGGTTTTAAGATATAATCTATGCCGTTAGCCTTAAACGCGTCCAATGCGTACTCATTATATGCGGTACAAAAAATAACCGGAACGGAAACAGATTTAGCCACAAATATCTCGAAGCTAAGACCGTCACCCAACTGTATATCACTAAAGATGAGATCCTGGGGTTCGGCTTTTCTGAAATAGGCGATCCCCTCTTTTACCGATCTCAACTTGACGATGTAAACGGGCTGATCTATTAATTCCCTGATATTCCGTTCGAGGTCGTCCGCAACCAGCTCTTCATCCTCAATGATCGTTATTTTCATTTTTTAACAATTTAATACTTACTGAAAATGTATTCCCGGCCTCACTGATATGAATGTCATCCCCTGACAATAGACGATACCTCTCCGCGAGGTTGGCCAAGCCATAGTTGGTTGAAGGTACCTTCATGTTCTTCATCTGGAGATTATTACTGATCACCAGCCACCCCTCTTTTTGGCTGATGGTTACTACCAAGGGGAGCTCCTGAGTGAAATTATTGTGTTTGATGGCATTTTCTAATAAGGGCTGCAAAGAAAATGACGGCAGATAGAACTTTTTTAAAGTTTCATCGGGTAAGGTTATCGTACAGTTCATAGCCGTACCAAATCTTATCCGCTGCATTTCAAGATAATCAGTCAGCAAGCTGATCTCGTCTTCCAGTCTGGCAATATTAGACGCGTGATGATATATGGAGGCCCGTAGAAAATTCGCCATATGTACAATATAATCATCGCCTGCCTGAGCATTCTTATGATACAGGGCTTTAAGCGTGTTCAGCGCGTTGAACAAAAAATGGGGTTGGATCTGCTGCTTTAAAGCAAGGTTCATCGCTTCCCAGTTCGCCGCATTTAGTCTGGAAAGCTCCAGATCACTGTACATCTTATGTTCATACAGCAATACGGAGTCATGTAGCAGCGTGATGAAGGTATTGATGACAAGACCTGATCCGACAAATGCGAAGAAAGTACCCGGATCCCAGAAAGGCCACACGAGGTCTGACACACATCCAAACGCAGGCCTTAACAACAGATAGATCAGCACACTGGTAGCATATGTTAACAGACGGCGATAAACAGAGAATTTCTTCGCCCGGATTGACAGCTTTTTCGAAAGCACGATCATCAGGAAGATATCCGCATGGCCAACCAGCAGTATACCTGACATCGTTAGCAAAGTTAGCGGTACGATGTGAACCGGTGCACAGCTATGTGAAATGACCAGATAGAAGATAAAACCGATGATAATCGATTGCAGCCAGGTCAGCCAGCTTAAGCGTCTTAAAGGTAATTTCTCATCCATTGTAGTAAAGCTAAATCAATTACTCCGGCTGTTTACATCCTTTTAGCCCGAAGCAGGCAAAAAGGAACCTAAAAGGGGCAATTTCCTGTTTAAAAAACTGAAGGTTATTTTTGATCATTCCCGGGCTAAAAAGAAACAGGAAAGCCGCTGTTTTTTAACACCAGCCGTTATCGTTCCGGACTCGGATCATGGTGATAATAATGCAGAATATCATTTTTCTCAGGCCGCATTTTTGGACACACCAGTCATTAAATTAAAATGTTTCACTTTATTGACCGATACTGATTTAAAGTCAAGTGTTGACTTACAGGACCGCAGGCAGCATACCGGGGGATGGTTTATGCTATAATCAAACAGTTCCTGTTTCTTACCGACCATACCATTCGTCGATTTGTTCTGGCTGGACGTCGATTTCAGGAAGAACATCTGCCGGACTTTGTTACCTTGTAAAAAATTAAGTTCACTCATTCAACAAGCATGAAAAACGCGCAAACAGCCTGGTCACGACGAAAATTTCTTACTACAACAGCTATCGCCGGTGGCACCACGCTCGTGTTGAACTCACTGGGGGCCTGGGCTTTTGATGATACAGACCCAAGGGTAGCAAAAATAGTAGCCGGTACTTTGGGCGTTGATACGCATAATCACATCGATGTTCCGCTGACCACCAGGGATGTGCCAGGCCCTGATATTAACCTGGCTGATGCCATGGAAAAGTCCGGCCTATCGGCCATCTGCATGACCTTTGCTGTAGACTATCAAAAGCTGGATACCCCCGGACTGGCTTATGAGCGGTTTTTGAACGGGTTAAGCTCAATGGATCAGCAATTGAAAAACAGCAACATGAAACGCTCGTTCAAAGTGTCAGACCTGCGTGATGCCCATCAAAAGCACCGGCCTACCGTTATTCAGGCTGTAGAAGGCGCACATTTTCTGGAAGGACATTTGGACAGGCTGCAGTTGGCCTATGACCGTGGCTTACGGCTGATCACTTTGCTGCATGACAGCGATGCTTCCGTTCCCTTAGGCGATGTTTTCACTAATCCGGTACGCTGGGGAGGACTGACCGCTTTCGGGGCCGAAGTGATCCGGGAATGCGAGCGTTTGGGCATCGTTGTCGACCTTTCACATGCGAACGAGGCGACGGTAACTGCCGCGCTCAAAGTGGCGACGCGCCCGGTATTGATATCCCATACCGGGCTGAATACACAACTGGGACAGAATGAACGCATGGGTAAGATGTTTTTGCCAAGATTGATCAGTAAGGAATACGCCAGATTTGTTGCCGGTAATGGGGGTGTCATCGGCGTTTGGACACATCTGGCAGACTCAGCACTGGAATACGCCCGGAATATCCGGGCAATGGTTGATGTTGTTGGTATCGACCATGTATGCATCGGTACGGATACCAAACTGACCCATTCCAATGACAGGCCGGGCGGACCACGACCTGACCAGGGTATCAAACCGGGTGAAAACAAGCCGCAAGGCACTGGCGACGGCAAACGTCCAGACCGCCCTCCGGGCGACGGTCAGAATCAGGCTTTCCGGGGCGAAGGATCAAATAAGAACTGGCCTGAACAAAAATCCGGTTTTTATTATACCGTAGTGGAAGCCATGTTAAAGGTGGGTTTTAATGCTGACGAGATCGGTAAGGTCGGCGGCGGCAATTTTTGCCGTGTATTTGATGCGGCTACAAAAGGTCATCCATAAGCATCGCAAGGTATACCCAATAATCAAAAACGTCCTTGCCGGGGTCGCATCAATCAGCAAAAGGAAGTGTACAAATAGTAGATACCGGCTACCGCAACGGCGCCGAAAATATAGTGTTTAAGTGTTGATATCCTCTTCGCCAATTTTGATTTGACCACTTTTGCAAATGATACCCAGTTTGTTATTTGGAATTTATAAATTGGTGAAGCGGGATCAGAGAGATTGATATTTCCATAGAAGGCATTATTTTAAAAAAAAGTATATCGCAACCTAAAATAACTGGCAGGCGGCCCCGCAGCATGTCATGCGCTTCGGTGATGTCATCAAACCTATATACTGCCAGCAAAGCCAGCTTTTAAATTCTTTGCCCCCATCGCGTTGCCATTCCGGCCCCGGATCATGGCGGCAATAATGCAAAACATCATTTTTTCTCAGATCGCATTTTTGGACATTTAGGCACTATTATGACCGCTTCACTTAGTTTTTGATTGGATGGTCCGCTGCATGACTTTACTTTCGGCATCAGAAGTAATGACAATTTTAAAATTAAGACAATGAAAAACAAACTTTTATTAGGCATTCACCTAACTGTTGGATTGCTGTTAATTATCCTTTCTTCTGCCATGCAGTTAAAGGAAACCGAAGTGAATATTACGGGCATCAGATCTCCGAAAGGCAATATCATCCTGAACGTTTTTAAAGATAACGCGGGCTATGATAATGAAAAGCCATATAAGAAATTCACGTTCGACAAAAAGGCCATGGTTGACGGCACGCTGACGGTAACTTGTAAGATCGGAGAAGGCGTATATGGTATCACCTTACTGGATGATGAGAACGGGAACGGAAAAATCGACAGGAATTTTATCCGGATGCCAAAAGAAGGATTCGGATTTTCCAATTTCTTTATGGAGAAACTGAAAAAGCCGGCGTTCGACGATTTCAAGGTTGACCTGACAATTCATCCTAAGGTGGGGATTAAAGTAAAATATATGTAATACCATATTCCGGTGTGCAACCACCTGAGCAATCAATTCAATAATTAACATTAAAAAAGAGTAATGAAAACAACACTAATTTATAGAAACCTTTTTACAGGTTTGGCCATAGTAATTGTAACGGTATTTTTTGCGTCTTGTAAAAAAAACACAATTGATCCATCCGGTCAATTTAATATAAAGGTGGTAAATGCGTCGCCTGCAGCCGGGCCACAGAGTTTTACACTCGCAGACAATGTTCTGGTAAGCGGGGGTCTTAATTTTATGAACGTATCTCCTTACATCACCGCCCCGTCCGGAAAAAACATGATTTCGGAATTCAAAAATGAAGGTACAAATTCGGTTTACGCATCCGGTTCACTTTATACAGCCAATGGTGTAAGTTTTACGGTATTCCTGGCGGGAAAAGGGTCATCAGCGAGAGTGAAAAACTTTGAGGACGATCTGGGCGCTCCGAACAACGGCAAAGTAAAAGTCAAATTTATCCATTTAAGTGACAATGCGCCTTCAGATGTTAAGATCAAAAACTCGGCAGGTGATGAACTGGTTAGCAATATCAGTAGAAATATAGCGAGCGGCTACAAGTTTGTGGATCCGGGTACGCTTTCGGTACAATTGGTTGGACTGGCTTCCAGGAACGTTTTAGGAAATTTCAGTTTCCCTAATCTTCAGGCCGGGAAAATTTACACGCTGTATTTTACAGACGACGTTAATGGCAACCTGATCATGAACGAGATACTTTATAATTAATTTAACCAGCGTATCCGGAGGCGTGTCGTGGAAAACGATGCGCTTTCGCGTATACAGCACAAAATGTCGGAACGGCAAATGCCTCAATCTATGACAGATACACCAAACACCGACTGCTATGATTTTAATGAACTGAAGAATGCTGAGGTGATACCGGTTTCCAAAAAATATTGTTATATCCATGTGGACCAGCCGGGCCTGATCGGTTCCTATATGGCAGGAAAAGGGTAAACTATCTCTGAACAGCGTGCGTTCCTGATATTTAGCTTAAGTCGTTATTAATTTATTGGCTACTTTTATATCAGCCGGCGGTTCGGTTTGTAAAATTGGCCTAAACATTAATCAGTATTATGATGAAGCATATTTATATCGCATTTTGCCTCGTTGTTTTCACAGTACCTCAGTCCCGGGCCCAGTCAAAAGTTACGGATACCGCTTATATCCGGCCTTATACTCAAAAGGTGCTAATGGGTGGGTATGTTTCCACTAATGCGGTTCAATTGGTTAACGCCGGTAAAACTTATTTGCCTAATAATCCATTTAATGTTGGTGTGATCTTTGCCTTAAAAAATACAGTGATTAACGCCATGTTTGATTATGGTGTCGTATCGCTGAAAGGCAAGTCCTACGGAAAAACAAGTTTAACTGATTTTCAGATCCATAATTACGGGCGATATCTGATGCTGGATCTGTTTATACAGCAATATAAAGGGTTTTATTCACAGAGTGGTTCAGCGGGGCACGAAATTATGCGCTATCCCGACCTGTCTGTTTCCCAAATCGGGGGGGAGGGTACCTATGTTTTCAACGGTAACAAATTTTCCGGTAAAGCGGCCTTTGAACAAAGTGAGCAGCAGCTTCAGTCAGCAGGGAGTGTTATCCTGGGAGCAGGTGTCTATTTATATAAAGCACGGCTGGACAGCAATATGGTGATTACTGGTAAAAATCCCTTTCGTAATTTCCAGGCAGGAGTAAACGGGGGGTATGCCTATTCCTGGGTAATTAACAACAGATGGATGTTGGCCGGTATGGCAAAAGCAGGGGCCAGTTATGTAAATGTGCCCCAACTTAACGGAGGTGAAAAAATAAAAGTTTATCCGACTGCTTTTGCAAGAGGTTCTGCCACTTACCAAAAACCGCGATGGGCGGCATCTTTCCTGATGCTGATTAATAATAAATCGGCATTTGCCTATCAGAATAAATACCAGATAACTTCTGTCAACTTTCAGCTTTCCTACGTACGTCATTTTAACAGCATTTTCAAAAATAAAAAAAACTAAAAATAAGTAAAGCCTATTTTCAGTTTCCGGTTAAGCCTTTTATCTGAGTTTTTGGGAGATGATCAAAGCTTGCCCGGACACAGCCTGCTGCCAAACATTGAAATGGTATGAGGTTTCGCAAAAATATGCCCCGGAACAGGGTGACATTCTTATCGGGACTGGTATTGTGTAACAATTATGTTAACTTAGTATTCTCGTTTCTTAAATGATAGCCCAGTTGGTTTTTGTTTTTTCAATTATATTCCATGCGCCTTAATTTTTTTGTTTTTATTACAGTTATACTTTTCTCATGGGATAATGCTTTTGCGCAAACCAACCAGTATCGATTCTCACACTTAGATATAAGTGATGGATTATCGCACAATCAGGTTAATTGCATATTTAAAGATTCGGAAGGTTTTATGTGGTTTGGTACTGCATCTGGCCTCAACAGATTTGATGGTTATACCTTTAAGGTTTTCCAGCATAATAGCAACAACAAAAACTCAGTTAGTAACGATTTTATAAATAAAATCTTTGAAGGTCCAGATCGAAAGCTTTGGATCTCAACGCACGATGGGTATTGCTTTTATGATATTGATAAAGAATGTTTTAGTGATGATATCTTGTCAATGTCGCGCTCTTTAAAACTCCCTGTTTATCCAAATGTCGCCAAGATATTGCGAACCGGCACTTCGGACTTTTGGTTTCTGTATCCCGATTCTGGCATTTACAGATATAATGCCAGAACCAGGCAAACAAAACGCTATTATCATAGCAGTATTTCTGCTCCAACTTTATACTCAAGTTCCATTTCAGATATTACCCTGGATAGTAAAGGCAACTTATGGATAGTTTACAGTAATGCCACCGTTGAGATGTTTGATGTTAAACATAATAAAATTACCTATCATACTGACATTTTTAACAAAGCAACTCGCCATAAAAACGATTCTTATTCTTTAACTGTTGACCGGGATAACGATTTGTGGTTTTACGCGCCGTATGTTGATTTAGGTGTGTTTTATTACAAGTCTTCAACAGGGGCTTTGCTGCATATTAACAAGGAATCAACTGGAGCTAAGTTAAATGTAAATATCGTTACCAATATTATCCAGGCCGACGATGGTCTGATATGGATATCTACCGACCACGGTGGGATCAATATACTGGATAAAAATAAATTTGAAATTACCTATTTGCTGAACCGTGAAGACGATGCGAAATCATTAAGGCAGAATACAGCAACACTCTATAAGGATAATCTTGGTATTATATGGGCCGGTACTTTTAAAAAAGGGATAAGTTATTATCATAAAAATATTATCAAGTTTCCGCTCTACAGACATTTTGCATCAGATCCCGCCAGTTTAAGTTTTAATGATATCAACAAATTTGCCGAAGATAAGCTGGGAAACTTATGGATAGGCACCAACGGAGGAGGCTTGATTTATTTCAACCGCAGAACGGGTAAGTTTAACCAGTACAAACATGATTCTAAAAACCACAATAGTCTGAGTAATGATATTATTGTTAGCTTATGTATTGACCATGATCAAAATTTATGGATAGGAACCTATTTTGGCGGGCTGGATTGTTTTGATGGAAAAACATTTACGCATTTTAAGCATGAGGATAAACTGGCCACAAGCGTTGCTGATGACAGGATATGGAGCATTCTGGAAGACTCCTCGCGGCGTTTATGGATAGGAACGTTTGCGGGCGGTCTTGAAATCTTTGACCGCTCAAAAAAAACATTTTACCACCCCTTTAAACAAACAGATATACGATCTGCGTTTGTATCGTCGATATTTGAAGATAAACAGGGCAATATCTGGATAGGAGGGTACTTAGGGGTAGATGTGATATTAAAAAGTGGGGGGCGGGTAATTCATTATTTCTTAAATGGAGATGGTGCAAATAGTTTAGTGGATAACAACGTGAACAATATTAACGAGGATAGCCGCGGTTTGATCTGGATTGCCACGGCTGGTGGATTGAGTGTTCTGGATACTAAATCAAATACTTTTACCTCATTGACAAAAAAGAATGGACTCCCTGCTAATTCAATATTGAATACTGTTGAAGATAACAAGGGAGGGATGTGGTTGAGTACCTCCAATGGTTTAAGCCATGTCATCCTTACCCCTGCAGTTAAAGGATTTACTTTTCGATTTGAAAATTTTGACGAAACGGATGGCTTGCAGGGGCGGGAATTCAATATAGGGTCCGCTTTAAAGACACGGCATGGTGAATTAATATTCGGGGGAGGGAACGGTTTCAATATTTTTGATCCAGCGGTCATAAAGTCTATTATCAATAAGCCTCAATTAACCTTCACCGATTTTCAATTATTCAACAGGAGTATTTCAGCTAATGAGGCAATTAATGGCCATACAGTGCTTTCCAAAGCCATATCGGTAACCCATGAAATCATACTTAATCACAGCGAAAATGTTTTCTCCATAGAATTTGCTGCGCTTGATTTTCTTAATCCAGGTAAAGTGAAACATCAGTATATGCTGGAGGGTTTCGATAAAGGATGGGTAAACGCAGACAACAGAACGCGGAAAGCCAGCTACACAAATCTTGATGAAGGCGATTATGTGTTTAAGGTAAGGGCATCTAACACAGAGAACGTATGGAATTCGGATTATATTTCTTTAAAAATTAAAATATTGCCTCCATTCTGGAAATCAAATACTGCCTATATCATTTACCTGGTATTGTTTGTTGCAATTCTTTTGTTAATCAGACAAAGGGGAATACAAAAAATAAGAAGACAATTCGAAGTTGAAAGGGAAAAACAGGAAGCAAAATTACTCATTGAACAGGAACGAAAGGAGGTAAGGCGTATGCATGAACTTGATAAGATGAAGATTAAGTTTTTTACTAATGTAAGTCATGAATTCAGAACACCTTTATCTTTGATTATGGCGCCCGTTGATAAAATGCTTAATCATACAAACGATGCTGATCAAAAGCAGCAGTTGACTATGGTCAGAAAAAATGCCGGGCGATTGTTGAACCTGGTAAATCAGTTGCTTGATTTCAGGAAAATGGAGGTTCAGGAATTGAAACTGCATACCAAACATGGGGATATTATTAAATTTATTTCAGATATCTCGTTTTCCTTTACTGATATAGCTGAAGAAAAGGGTCTTTTATTTGCTTTTGATACAGAAGTGGAAAATTTGAAAACCAGCTTTGATCACGATAAATTTGAAAGAATATTATTTAACCTACTTTCAAATGCTTTTAAATTTACCCCAAGGGGCGGGCATGTGAGTGTTTTGCTGAGTATAGAGCAGGAAAAATCTGATGCCGCGTGCCGGTTGCTTGAAATCAAAGTTATCGATACGGGTATTGGTATCCCGGAGGAAAAACAGGATAAAATATTTGAAAGATTTTTCCAGAACGATGTTCCAGGGTCGTTGCTCAACCAGGGGAGTGGTATAGGGTTGGCGATTACCCGTGAATTTGTTAAAATGCATAAGGGCGAAATAACTGTGGAGAGTAAACTTGATCATGGTAGTTGTTTTACCATACAGTTACCGCTGCAGGTACAGGATACTTCAATACCTGATCTGAACATTGCCGACAAAGAAATAAATACCTTATCAATCGACGAAGTCAAGATTGAGTTGAAAGGCTCACTGGCTGAAAAAAAACCAACTGTGCTGCTGGTTGAAGATAACGAAGACTTCCGCTTTTACTTAAAAGACAACCTGAAGGAAACATTTTTTATTGTTGAGGCATCGAATGGTAAAGAAGGCTGGCAAAAAACATTATCACAGCATCCGGATATTATAGTTAGCGACATCAGCATGCCCGAAATGAACGGTACTGAGCTTTGCAAGAAGATAAAAACTGATAAACGTACCGCGCATACCCCGGTTATTTTACTGACTGCGATGGCTGGGGAAGAGGAACTGCTAAAAGGGCTGGAAACAGGTGCTAATGATTATATGACAAAGCCTTTTAACTTTGAAATATTGCTTTCAAAAATAAAAAACCTGTTAGTATTGCAGGAAACATTTAAACGAACGTATAAAAAGCAAATGACTGTACAGTTGCAGGATATCCCTGTACAGTCAGAGGATGAGATCTTTTTGAGAAACGTAGTTGATTACATAGAGCAAAATATCACTAACTATAATCTTTCGGTAAAAGAGCTAAGCAAACAAATGAATATGAGCCGGGTGTCACTCTACAAAAGGGTCTTAATGCTTACAGGGAAATCACCGGTAGAATTTATCAGATCCATGAGGTTAGGAAAAGCGATGCAATTACTTGAAAATAGCCAGATGAGTATCAGTCAAGTATCCTATGAGGTTGGTTTTAATACCCCTAATTACTTTGCCAAGATGTTTAAAGAAGAATATGGTATGCTGCCTTCTGAATATATTACCGCAAGTCGTAAAGACAAATCTTTATCCGGATCAATACTTAAAAAGTAGGCACCTTATTTTATCCTGTACCTATATGATCTTTAAGAACGGCGATGACCTTGAGTCCCTCGCCATTATCTGTTGTTAATTTAAGTCCAATATTCTCTGAAGTACATAAATTTACTCCATCTGTTGCATTTTATTTGATGTAATTTATTGATTAAAAGCCATTTATAACAGTGTTAACATTTGTTCCATAAACGTTATCAAAACGGCTATCCCTGTTTTTGCAACTGTCATAATTTTATAAAACGAGAAGATGGCTTGGCTTTAACTCCTATTCGGCATACTCGTCCAATTATAAACTAATAACCATATAATTATTTTTTCTTGATGGAACTGCTATACACTTATTGTACCAGCAACTTTGAGGCTTTGGTTTTGCAATCGATTGCGAAATCGGTTTGTAGCAGATGCCATTCTTCCGCATTAATTAACTATTAAATAACCCTAATCAAAGCAGCTAAATTATGAATGAATTAAACTGAATTTTTCTCACCTCCAACCTAATTATGAACCAATTATGAACCACAAACAACATGGAAAAAAAATTACTAAAGAAATTAAAATATAGTGTTCCGCTTTTTATTGCAACACTATTGCTAAGCCTCACGGGCTATGCACAAACCCATCGTATTATCGGGAAAATAGTAAGCGCTGATGATTCGCAGCCGTTAGC
Organism: Mucilaginibacter saanensis; assembly: GCF_014200575.1. GTDB lineage: Bacteria > Bacteroidota > Bacteroidia > Sphingobacteriales > Sphingobacteriaceae > Mucilaginibacter. The sequence continues at coordinate 657,106 of NZ_JACHBZ010000001.1, forward strand.
TGGTGCAACAGTAAAAATTAAAGGAACAACAAACATTACCAACACAAATGCAGGCGGTATGTACGGTATAGATGCCAAAACCGGTGATGTACTTGTTTTTTCGTTTACGGGTTTCAAATCCAACGAAGTTATTGTTACGGCTGTTAATACCATAAATGTATCACTCATAAATAATACCAATGCGCTAAATGAAGTGGTTGTAATTGGTTATGGTACAGCAAGGCGCAAGGATTTAACCGGGGCTATCGCTTCCATATCATCTGCTGATATTGCAAAAACGGTATCCACTACGTTTGATCAGGCTTTGCAGGGTAAGGTAGCGGGTGTTAACGTTATTCAAAACTCAGGCCAGCCAGGTGCGGGAGTGTCTATCCAGGTACGGGGTTTGGGCTCAATAAATGCAGGTGTTGATCCATTGTATGTTATTGATGGCGTGATTATCCCGCCGGGGCAGCCTTCATCAACGGGAGGTGTGTACATGGGTAACAGCGGCACCCGCGATAACCCCCTATCAACCATTAACCCCAATGATATTGCATCAATTGATGTGTTAAAAGATGCATCGGCTATTGCCATTTATGGCTCACAAGGGAGTAATGGTGTTGTTATCATTACCACCAAGAGAGGTAAAGCAGGCGCACCAAAAATAAGTTTCGACAATTATTATGGCGTTCAGCAGGTTCCCAAATATTTACCGATGATGGATTTACAGCAATACGCCACATTTTTAAACGCCAGGGCCACAGTTACGGGTGCTACACCTAACCCTGATTTTGTAAATCCGCAGTATTTGGGTACGGGTACCGATTGGCAAAGAGCTATATTCAAAAATGCAGGTATGTATAATGCCAACCTATCTGTTAGTGGCGGTGACGACCGGACAACCTATTATATAGGTGGCAGTTATTTAAACCAGGATGGTACCGTTTTAAGCTCCAACTTTAAAAGAACAGCGCTAAAAATTAACCTGGATAATAAAACCACCAATTGGTTAAAGATAGGAACAAGCTTAACGTTTTCGGGTATTAAAGAAAACGTGAATGCGAGCGTTTATGATCTGATCAACGCTACGCTTAACCTCCCGCCAAATGTTGCCCCGGTTAATCCGGATGGTAGTATAGGTGCTATTCCAACTCCGGGCCAAACAGTAGCTAATACTTATAACCCTAACCCGATAGCTGCTGCTGCCATGAATACCAATAAGGTACAGCGTTCGCAGGCTTATGGTAATTTTTACGGGGATATTATTTTTACCAAGGATCTGAAATTGCACAATGAAGTAACCGGAAATTTTGATTATGGTAATGTTAACCAGTTTTATCCTACATTTACCATTAACGGAATACTAAACCCGGTTAACAGTGCCGCGGTTAGCGCAACTAATAATAAAAGTTTTACCGTACGTAACTATTTTAGTTATGACCATTACGCGGCCAACTACAGTATTAACGCAACAGCCGGCCATGAGGCAAGTTCAGGTACATATACGTATTTAAGCGGCGGCCGTACCGGATTTTTTGCCAATAATCCGCAGGATCTGAGTTTGGGTAATGCCAGTACAGCGTCAAACTCAGGAGGGGCAAGCAACTACTCAAACGAGTCGTACCTGGCAAGGGTAACCGCAGGCTATCTGTATAAATATAACCTTACCGCAACCTACCGTAAAGACGGCAACTCCAACTTTGCCGATGGGAAACGCTGGGTTGGTACCTATGCCTTTGGCGGATCATGGAATGCCGAAAAGGAAAATTTTTTAAAAGATGTTAAAGCAATTGATCAGCTAAAGCTCAGGTTAAGCTATGGGTTAACCAACAATGCCAATTTACCAGCCTATACTTATGGTTCATCAATTGCTACCGGGACGGTGGGGCTTGGGCAGGGTGCCTATGTTTTAAACATAGCTAACCCCAATGTACAATGGGAAACCTCTAAAAGTTTAGATGCAGGTCTTGATATAAGTTTCCTGAAAAATCGTATCCAGCTTACTGCCGATGTTTATAACCGCAAAACCAATAATTTATTACTTCAAATTCCATTGCCAGGTTACGCAGGTACCAACGGATCCGGCAGTTTAAGCGCGCCATGGGGTAATATAGGATCTATCCAGAATAAAGGATTTGAGTTTACCTTAAATACACGTAACATTCAAACCAATGCATTTTCATGGAATACAGCCTTAACCTTTTCTTTAAACCGGAATAAAATATTATCACTCAATAATGCCAGCGGTGCTTTGTATGGTAAAATCAACAACGCCAGTGTTTTAGTTACCAGAACCGCTGTGGGTAGTTCAATTGGTGATTTTTATGGCTATGTAGCCCAGGGGGTTTTTAAAAATGCTGCTGATTTAAAATCGTCGGCTCTACCGGCGGGTTCAATTATTGATTACACCCAAGGTATTTGGGTGGGGGATACCAAGTATAAAGATTTAAATAAGGATGGCGTAATTGACGCCAATGATATGACTAATCTGGGGTCGCCATTACCCAAATTTACCTATGGTATCAATAATTCATTCAGCTACAAAGGCTTTGATATGACCGTATTTTTTACCGGTAGTTATGGTAACAAAATATTAAACTACAATAAGGTTTTGCATGAAGATCCTAACAGTGGCACAACCGGTTATTTTTCAAGTCTTACCAATTATGCCAAGGTTGCTTTAACTGATGCTTCTGGGTCTAATACCGATGTAAATAACGTATATGTTACTAATCCGGGTACATCGGTACCGGGTTTCAGGGTATCTGGTGATCCTAATCAGAATTACCGTATTTCTTCGCGTTTTATAGAAAGCGGCTCTTACCTGCGCCTGAAAAACCTGGCAATAGGCTACAATTTGCCAACAAGTGTGGTTGCTAAGCTGCATGTACATTCATTAAGGGTGTACAGCAATATTCAAAACCTGTTTACCATAACCAAATACACCGGATATGATCCGGAAGTAGGTACCAACGTTCCAAATCAGTCTGGTCAGGGTACTAATGCATTAACATCAGGTATTGATTGGGGCAGGTACCCTACCCCGCGTATTTATACATTCGGGTTTAACGTAGGCCTTTAATCATTATTTAAAAAAAGAAAAAACATGAAACACGTTAATAAAATATTGGTCTTTTCTTTACTTGCAGTGCTTGGTTTAAATGGCTGCAAAAAAGATTTTCTGAATAAAGGGGTTCCAACAGATAAGCTGGTTGCCAATACTTACTATCAAACCACTGCCGAACTCAGAGCTGCCACAGCCGGTTTATATACCAAACCCTGGTTTGATTTTAATTATCCTTTTATTGTATATGTGGGTGATATTATGTCGGGTAATACGGTTAGTAATCCGTACAATACCAATGCGTCGCAATTTTCAAATTTTACCATAGCTAATGGCTATGGCGGTTTAAGCTATGGCTGGTCATCGTTATACAATGTGGTTGCACAATCCAATACAACCATCAATAATGTTACTAATTTTAGTCCTGCATCATTAGGTTCGGCCCGAACCGCTGCAATTGGCGAAGCCCGGTTTATGCGCGCTATAGCTTATTTTTACCTGGTACAATTATGGGGGCCGGTTCCAATTGTGGAAAGTAGCGATAAGCTGGTAGATAAGCCTTTGTTACATCGTAATATAGAGGGGGATGTTTATAAGTTTATTATTAACGACCTACACTATGCAGCGGCAAATTTGCCTTCAACTGATGATCCGGGACGGGTTACAAAATGGTCGGCCAAAGGCCTGTTGGCTAAGGTGTTTTTAACCAAGGCGGGTATTACAGGTGCCCGAGTTCAGGCCGATCTTGACAGCGCCAAATATTATGCCGCTGATGTGATCAATAATAGTGGTCTGTCGCTTTATCCTGATTACTACGATGCGTTTTTAACCCTCCATAAAAACAACCCAGAAATGCTGTTTGGTTTACAATTTACCGTAGCCGCCGGCGCGGATTGGACAACTAACGATTTCAGGCAAACAGCTATTGAAGGTGATGCCAACATTGACGGTATTGGCGGCGGCGGATGGGATGGCCTGCGTATAAGCAAGGATATGTTTGATGATTACTCCCTGGCCGACAAGCGACGCAAAGCTACTTTTATGCTAAACGGAGATATTTACCCTGAGCTGATAACCGCCCAGAACCCTAATGGTTATAGCATGACAGATGCAACCGGCGCCTATATCAAAAAATACGTTATTGGTGGCCCACTGGCCAACAGGGGCGATAATATAACACTAATGCACGGTGATTTGCCTAACTATTTGTTAAGGCTTTCTGATGTGTACCTGGTATATGTTGAAGCCGCATTGGGTACCAGCGCAAATACTAGTGATGCTACAGCCTTAAACTACTTTAATCAGATACGTACAAGAGCTGGTTTGGCATCCGCAACTTCGCTAACCTTTGATGATGTATTTAAGGAACGGCGGATTGAGCTGGCATTAGAATACCAGTTTTGGTTCGATTTGAAAAGACTGCATGATTACAATCCTACAAAAGCTGATGCTTTTATAACCGCGCAGCATCGTAATGCATTTACTTATACAGCGGGCGTTGCTACCGAACCAACAATTACTAAGGTTACACCTGCATATTATACCTTGCCTTATCCGGCAGTTGAGGTTATTGCCGATCCGTTGCTAACCCAGGCTCCAGTACCTTATTATTAACAAGCAGAAAAACTGAAAATAGAATATTAAACAATTTAAAGTTTTTGAGATGAAAAAGACCTCACTAAATATTATAAACGCCATAATGATGCTGGCTTTAGCAGGTATGGTGTTTATACAAGCATCCTGTAAAAAGGATACCAACACCAAAGGTTCCGGTAACCCCGTTATTACCGGGGTAAGGGCCTATAAAGCATCGCCCCGCGATAGTGTGCTTACCAAAGCTAATCCCGGAGATTATGTGGTTTTGCAGGGTAGCCATTTAACAGGCATAACAGCAGTATATTTTGATGGCGCCAAGGCTTCAATTAATACCGCCTTAGGGTCTGATGCTAACTTCCCGGTGGTAATACCTGGCACTATACCATTTGCTACAGTTACTAATGACCAGCTTAACACTATAGTGGTAACTACGGCTACCGGTACAGTTACGTATAAGTTTCCGATCACCGCGCCATCACCTCATATCGCCTCCATCTCAAACGAGATGCCTAATGCAGGCGATGTAATTACGCTGAACGGATCAGGGTTATTTGCTATAACCAGTGTTACTTTCCCCGGAAACATAGCAGCTACCAGCTTTACCAGTGATGCAGGCGGATCTGTTGCTACGGTTACCGTTCCAGCAGGTGTTACCACTTCGGGGCCGGTAGTGGTAGTTACCAAATATGGTACCTCAACATCGGTTATTGATGCAGTATTGAATGATAATGCTGATGTGTTTTTAAACTTTGATGATAAAAACGGTTTTACCCCATGGAGCGCCCTGCCGGTTGTGGTATCTTCTGTGTCAAGCCCGGCTATAAAAGCGAGCAGGGGTAAATTTTTATATTGGAATGCCCAGGGTATTACCGCCGGTACTTATTATGTTGGCGATCTGGCAACGCCGACAGATGGTAGTAAGTTAGCCTATCCATCAACCATAAGCAGTAGTGAGCCGTCAGCTAACCTGGCTCTTAAATTTGAAGTTAATATCCCCGTTGGAATGAGCTCGGGCCAAATAAACTTTAATGTTAACTATGGTCATGCTTATGCCTGGAGCCCATGGCTAATAAATGGCTCAACCCGGGTTACATTAACTACTGCAGGTTGGCAAACAATCAGCATTCCGTTAAGCTCGTTTCCTGGTATTTTAACCTATAACGATATTAAGGGACAGCCTATACAATTGTTTTATGTTAATGATGGTAATGGCATTACCCAAAATGTAAATATGGGTTTTGATGATTTCCGGATTGTGAAAATTAAATAAAAGAGAGTTTTAGTTGATTATAAGTGAATGCGCGGGGCCTTTATCAAAAGGGCCCGGCATTTTTTAAGCCACATCAGTTCAGGGCTTTCTTATACGAGGCGTTTTCCTGCTATTGGATGGATCAATATGGTCTAAGGAGCGCATAAAATGCACATTTCTGATAAAAGAGCTTAAACATTACAAAAATGAAAACAGTGAATTTTTTGAGTATAATATTTTCTATTGTGTTTCTTTCTTTTTTTTCGTGTAAAAAGACCACTAATCCAACCGCGGAACTAACAATTAATCAGTCTGCAATAACATTTACGCCCGAAGGCGGGACTCAGGATTTATCCCTGGCAACTAATGCCACATGGAATATCAGTAACCCTGGTTCGTCCTGGCTGCAATTAAACACAATGTCAGGCAACAGCGGTAGTACTACCATTCATTTAGCAACACTGTCACAAAATAGCACGGGATCAACACGTTCCATTATTTTAATCATCAGTTCTTCAAATGGCCAGGTAAGACGGGTAACAGTATCCCAGACATCTGCAATTTACCCCTCATATAATACTTCACCAAAAGCTCCCGATGCAAGCGGAATGAGCAGTAATGCAGTTCAAATCGCCGCTAAAATCAAGTTAGGGTGGAACATCGGTAACACCCTGGAAGCTGCGGGTGGGGAAACAGGCTGGGGTAATCCTGCCATTACAGAGGATTATATAAAGTTTGTGAAACAGCAGGGGTTTAATGCCATTCGCCTTCCATGCTCCTGGAATATGGGGCATTTAAATAACCTGGCGACAGCCCAAATAGACCCCAATTGGCTTAACAGGGTGAAAGAAGTGGTAGGATATTGCGTGAAAAACGATATGTATGTTTTACTTAACATACATTGGGATGGCGGTTGGTTAGATAATAACATTAACGCAATAAAACAGGATTCAGTTAATGCCAAACAAAAAGCTTTTTGGGAGCAAATAGCAACAACTATGCGCGATTTTGATGAACACCTGATGTTTGCCAGTGCCAACGAACCTCCCGTTGACAATGCGGCACAAATGGCAATACTTGCTACCTATCATGAAACCTTTATCAATGCGGTTCGGTCTACCGGTGGTAAAAACAGTTATAGGGTGTTGGTAGTTCAGGGGCCCTCAACAAATATTGACAAAACTAACGATCTGATGACTAATCTTCCCCCTGATCAAATTGCGGCGCGGATGATGGTTGAGGTACATTACTATGATCCATTTCAATTCACTTTGTTAGACGGCGATGCAAGCTGGGGAAAAATGTTTTACTACTGGGGCACAGGGCATCATTCAACAATTGAACCAGATCGCAATGCAACTTGGGGGGAAGAAAGTGCGGTAGATGCCTCCTTCATCAAAATGAAAAAATTTACTGACAAAGGAATTCCAGTTTTGTTGGGTGAATACGGGGCCTACAGACGTGACAACACCGCACATGTTCCGTTAGATCTGCCAACACACGAAGCCTCCGTAGATTATTGGATAACTTACATTACGAAACAAGCAAAAGCCAATGGGATGCTGCCATTTTTCTGGGACACGGGCGGTGCATTGGATAGGCGAAATTATACTGTAAAAGATCAACGTACGATTACCGCCATTAAAGCAGGCGCTAATTAAAACAACGCAAAACATCTCCGGGAATGATAATGGGCATACAGAGTTGCAGGCATCAAGGCATCAAAGATTTCTTTCCTATGATGCCTGCAACATTCCGGATAGCAAACTGATGCGGCAAATCTATAATAACTATCTTTAGCAAAAGTGCCGAATAAAATGTATTGCCAAACAACTTATAACAGCTAAAAAAAAGGCTCGACATCTACAGATGAAAAAAATCTTAACGATATTCATAATAACAATTTTAATTCCATACAGCGCTTTAAAAGCCCAGGAAACCAATCGTTTTTTCCCTGAAAAGGATCTGGTAACTACCGGTATCTATTATTACCCCGAACATTGGAATGAAAACCAGTGGGAAAGAGATATAAAAAAGATCTCAGACATGGGTTTTGAGTTTGTTCACCTGGCTGAATTTGCCTGGTTTAAAATGGAGCCTGAGGAAGGTAAGTTTGATTTTATCTGGCTCGACAAGGTGGTGGGCCTTTGCACAAAGTATCACCTTAAAGTATTATTATGTACGCCTTCTGCAACTACTCCAACGTGGATGCGACTAAATTACCCGGAAACATTTGTTATGGACGGCCATTATATCCGTGCAGAGAATGGTACGCGTGGATTAGAATCAATGGTCAATCCGAAATATCGGGGCTATGTGAAGAAAATAGTAGCGGAAATGGCCAAACGATACGGACAGAACAGTAATGTGATGGGGTGGCAAATAGATAATGAACCTGGCGCAGTTTCTGATTATAGTCCCTCCTCGCAGGAAGCATTCAGAACGTGGCTGAAAAATAAATACAAAACCATTGATGCATTAAATTTTGCCTGGGGAGCGGCCTTCTGGAGCCAGTGGTTCAGCCGTTTTGATGAAGTAATTATACCTAATACAAACCTGGTAGGCTGGTGGGGTAACAACCCTCATGCCTTGCTGGATTTTAAAAGATATTCAGCAGATGCCCAAGCTCAATTTCTCGATTATCAGGCAGGCATTTTGCGCGACTATATAACAAAGAATCAGTTTATAACTACCAATTATACTGCCGTTTGCACAGGTTCAGATCCTAACCGTACCACCAAACTGGATTTTGCAGCATATACAGCTTATCCAAATGGGGGGAGTGATAATATTGGTGAATTAGGTTTCCGTTTAGGCAATAGCGATGTTGTTCTTTTTGCTTCAGAATATTACAAATCTGTAGGCGGTGTATCAGGGGTAATGGAAATTCAGCCAGGCCCTGTTAACTGGGGAAGCTACAATCCGCTGCTTTTACCTTGTACTGTTAGGCTGTGGTTATACCATAGTTTCGCCGCAGGGGGAAAGATCGCCTGTTCATACCGCTTTCGTCAAATCTTATATGGTGCAGAACAATATCATGCCGGTATGATACAAACGGATGGTGTAACACCTTCACAGGGCGGTAAAGACTATATGCAGTTCATGAAAGAAATAACAGAACTGAGGAAGAAATTTACGCCAGGTACGAAGATGCCGGCAAAACTGGCCGCACGGTCGACGGCGCTTTTGTGGAATGTGGAAAATTACTGGAGCATTGATAGACAAAGGCAGACAGGACAATGGAATACATGGGATTACCCGGTAAAGTTCCTCAAGATTGCCAAATCATTAGGGGCACCTGTTGATGTAATTCAGGAAAAAGCAGATTTATCAAAGTATAAAGTGGTGATCGTTCCAGCCTATGAACTGGTAGATTCTGCTTTGGTAAAAAAATGGAATGAATATGTAAAAAAAGGCGGCCATTTGATTATTACCTGCAGAACCGCTACTAAAGATCGCAGGGGCCATTTTTGGGAGGGAGAAACAGCCTTGCCAATCGCGAATCTTATTGGTGCTCATATAAGCCAGACTGATATGCTTTCATCGTATGGTAAAGGCGATATACTGATGAATTCAAATCATTATTCATGGCATAGCTGGGCGGATTTGCTTGTACCCGATAATGCTTCTGAGGTGCTGGCTACTTATGATAATCAGTTTTATAAAGGAAAAGCCGCTGTTATAAACCACCGGGTAGGCAAAGGTTTCGTAACCTATATTGGTGTAGATACCGATGATTCCAAATTAGAAAAGGATCTATTAAGGCAGATATATAAAGATGCCGGTGCTACAACGGAGGAGTATCCTCCCGGGGTATTTGTTTATTGGCGCGATGGCTTTTATACAGCATTAAACTATTCATCAGCAGACTATACGGTAAATCTGCCGGATGCCGCAAAAATTTTAATTGGGGAAAAAGTATTAAAACCTGCAGATGTGCTGGTATGGACAGAATAAGCTATAAAGATTGTGTATACATATCATAAATATATGGATGGAATACCGTATGAAAACAATGATTACAGCCGTCTTGTTTTAGGCATGCAATATGATATGTCTGTGTCAAAACCCGAATAGAACTGAACGAAAGCAACTGTTTGATTATAAATGGAAGTTTTATCGGGAGATACTGCTGCCATGAAATCAAGAAGTATTAACGGTATGAATTGGCGGTGCTTTGGTTAACGGCACGATTGGAGTATTGAAGAGATATAAGATTTAAAAATTCGATGGGTGGACGGGGGGAATATTTCCCGGTAGGTATCGGTTGTTATCGCAATGCCCTGGATGTTTCAGGATATTCACTCAATAATAACGGTGCGATTGATTAATGGGATTACGTTGGTGGCAGAAATCAGCAAAGGGTATTTTTGAAATTATAGGTCAGTAGTATATGAGCCTGTTTAAATTTGTTATAGTAATTTATTATAGCTATAAAACTAAGTTTTTTTGCCATCATTGATGTTGGTAAAACCCGGATTTTAGGACAAAGTTGTCATCAATAAACTTCATCCTTTTTTGTAGCTATAAAATTATTATCGAATAAAATTTAAACAGGCTTTAAGTTTTATATTGTTTTCAGTATAACTTGCTGTTTTATTAATTAACCGGGTTTACTTTAAATAAAAGCACATCATTCTGTCGGATGGTCAGCTGTTTGGTTAAATTACCTGATGTATTTACGGTTACTGTACTTTGTTCAATAGGAGCATCCGCATCTTTTTGTTTAAGCATTTTTACCTCAGCTGTAGTCAATTGTGAAGGAGAACCCATTTCAAAATAAGCCGAGTAAGGGTCATTTGCATGATAACCGGTTTTGTAAATGCTCAGTTTGTATTTGCCTGCCTTTAACCCACGAAATTTAAATTCAACCGGCGCCGAAGGTTTAGATGGAAGGAGCCTTTTGTAGAAAACCTGGTTATTAACACTATCGCCCAGGTGGTCGATGGTAATATTCCAAACTAATGCCTGTATACCGCCATTTGTGTCCTTGCAAACCATGGCACTTGAATCAGCACATTGCAATTCAGTGTTGCCCAACTGGTTCAAATATTTAAAAGCATAATAGGCTGGTTTTTTAATGTCCTGGTAATTCATCAAGCCAAAGCCGCCATGGAAAGGGGTAACCCTGGGGCCGGCTTCTTCAAAAACGTCGGTAAATGTCCAGTAAGACATCGAATTCACAACTGTTGCTGCGCGTTTGACCGTATTTAAGATATAGGCAGCTTCCTGATAACTGTCGTGAATGGGATCGGCTGGAGTATAGGATGCGCTCCATTCCGTGTAATGCAATTCTAAGCCTGGCATCCTGGATTGTACTATTTGTTTTTTTGAAAGGTACATATCATCTGCAATAGCATCCTTGTTTTGGCTAAGTACCGTCCCTGCATTGCCATTTACGTCCAAAAAACCCTGCTTTACCCCATAGTCATGGGTGCTGATAAAATCGATAGGTACTTTTTGCTGTGTGCAAAAGTCAATCATTTCCGGGATCCAGGCATTACCTGCGGTAGCGGGCCCTCCCACGCGATAATTAACTGACACACTTTTGATAGCGGTAGCCGTTTCTTTATAAAGTTTGAAATAGTCTTGCTGTGTACCTGTAAAAAAACCGCCTTTAAGATTAGGTTCGTTCCATATCTCGAAATACCAACTGGCCACTTCTTCTTTTCCGTAGCGCTGCGTCCAATGTTCAACTAACGCTTTAACCAAGTCATTCCATTTTTGATAATCCCTTGGTGGGGTAACATTTCCCCTCCACCAGAAAATAGTCTGTGAACCGCTGGCTAAAGCTCCCGGCATAAAACCAACCTCAACAAAGGGTTTCATATGAATGGATTGCAAGAAGTCGAAGAGTTCATCAATATATTGAAAGTTATAGATCGACTTTCCGTTTTTATCCTCGAAATAAACACCCATATCGTCTGACAGCAGCCCGTGAAAGCGGATATATCTAAAACCGCATTCGTCATGTGCAACTTTAAGCTGCCGCTGCCAGTCGGCACGCAAGCCTTCATTAGCGCGCCCAGCCCCGGCGCATAAATTTATGCTTTGAGGCAATTTTCCTTTAATCTGGTTAATATTAATATCGATCGCTCTTTTATTAATAGGTAATTGGGCTTTTGCTACGGTGTATATGAATAGGAGTAATATTACAGCATATTTTATTTTCATGGCCGGCACATCGGTTTTAATAATGATTCTATAATATTTTTGAACTTATTTCTGTATGAAAAAAGAAGTCACCTGCCTTATATCTTTTGATGAGGATGCGGCCATTATTTTATACTCGCCAGGCTCAATCACCCATTTGCTTTGTTTGTCATTGAAATAAGCCAGGTCATTGATATTGACGTTTATATTAACAGCGATAGTTTTAGTAGGAGCAATCAAGATCTTTTTAAACGCTTTGAGTTCTTTATCAGCCCTTAAAACAGTGGGATTTACCTTGCTTACATATAACTGAAGGACTTCTTTTCCTGCCACATTTCCCTTGTTTTTTATGCTAACAGATACCTTAATTTTATCCCCGGGTTTATAATTTTTCTTATCCGTTTTTAAAGCGGAATAGCCAAAGTTGGTATAAGATAAACCGTAACCAAAGCAGTACAAAGGATCGATCTTTTTAGTGTCGTACCAGCGGTACCCCACTAAAATACCTTCTTTATATTCGGCTGTACGGCCATCTCCGGGGTATGTATCTAAGGCAAAAGCTGGTGAATCTTGTAGTGAAACAGGGAAAGTAAAAGGCAGTTTTCCCGAGGGGTTTACCACGCCTTTTAATACGTTGGCTAAGGCATTGCCCGCCTCCGAACCATTAAACCATGACCATACGATGGTATGCGCTGATCTCTTGATTTCACTAAGATCATAAGGGGCGCCAGCCATTATGACGATGACGGTGTTTGGATTAACGGCTGTGACCGCGTTAATGAGTGCCTGCTCACCAAATGGGAGATCTAAATTTTTACGGTCATGACCTTCGCTTTCATATTCGCGATTTGAGCCCACACACAGGATAGCTACATCTGTTGTTTTGGCAAGTGCCACGGCTTCATCAATCATGGCTTGATCGGGCTTATTGTAATCGGCATTTTCCTTTTTATTTGCCAAATAATTTGCTTTATATCCCTGTGCAAATTTAATCTCGGCGGTTTTACCGAACTTTGCCCTGATACCAGCCAATGCTGTTACTTCGTATTTGACCTTTACACCTGCGCCATAGCCGCCTAAAGCAAAAGTACGGGTGGCGTTGTCACCAATTACCGCAATGCTTTTTATGTTATTTTTTAAAGGAAGCAACCCCGCATCGTTCTTTAACAACACTATCGATTCGGATGCGATATCATAAGCAGCTTTACTATGCGCAGGGGTAGCTATCGATCCTGCGGGGTGGTTTTCACTCATAGAGGTATGGTACATTACCCATAAAATCCTGCGTACCTTATCATCAATTGTTTTTTCAGACACCTGGCCAGATTTAACTGCTGCAAGCAAGGGCTTTGCAAAATACCATTGATCATATGTGCCGCTTGATCCCATTTCAATATCCAGCCCATTATTTGCAGCGGCTACGGTATGGTGCGTTCCACCCCAGTCAGACATAACAACGCCTTTAAATCCCCATTCCTTTTTTAGTATTTTATTAAGCAGGAAATCATTTTCGGAGCACCAGTAACCATTTACCTTATTATATGCCGACATAATGCTGTAGGCGTTACCCTGCTGTATAGCCGCCTTAAAGGCGGGTAAGTAGATTTCGCGGAGTGCCCTTTGGTCAATAATTGCGTTCACGCTGTCGCGGCCTACTTCTTGGTTATTGGCGGCAAAGTGTTTTACGCACGCTGCCACATGCTGGCTCTGGATGCCTTTTACTGACTGGATGGCTAATTGCGCGTTCAGATAAGGATCTTCAGAATAATACTCATAAGTTCGTCCGCAAAGTGGCATCCGGCAAATGTTGAATGCTGGTGAAAGCATCACTACTTTCTTACGGGCATTAGCTTCTTCGCCCAGAACAACACCATACCTGTTGGCCATATCGGGGTTCCAGGTGGCGGCGATAGCAGCGCCATTGGGTAAAAAAGTAGCCGAATCGGTGGTCCAGTTAGCCGAGTTCCAATCAAAACGTTTGATCTCCTCACGCACACCCAACGGTCCGTCATCAGAAGTTAATTCTGGAATACTCAAACGTTTAACCCCGCCTGAGGAAAACAAAGCGTTGCCATGCAACATGTCAATCTTTTCTTCCAGGGTCATTTTCTTAATTATGCCATTTATCTTAAGCTGTAGAGCAGCTTGTTTTTTGTTTTGTGCCGAAACACCGCAGCATACAAAAACTGCGATTGTGCATAGGGTTATATATTTTGTCATTCTTAATTTCAATTATAGTGTATCGTTCAAATGAGGGCTACTTCGCAGCTATGGCCACTGATAACCCATTAAAGCGGTAAATGCTATTATTATCAATCCCCTTTTTTGATATGGAAATTATAATTGCACTGTAATAGCCTTACCTTTATAAATTAATTTTTTATCTGCTTTACTTACCGCATCGGCGTTTGAACCGTGTTCACCGTTAACCAGTACAATGTTAAACGTGTGCGACTTCAGCATGCCGGAGAAACTGCCCTTGGTATCGGTTATACTTAATTGGTGCAATGTATCATTCCAATTTAATTTAAAGGTGGCGCTTTGTCCTTTTTCATAATTATAGTTGTCGTTCTCATCTTCGTAGTATTCAAATTGCCCATTCGCACCGGGGTAAATACGCAGTTCTATGGTGTCTGCAGGTTTTTCGGTGGCGTATTCCATTACGGGGCCCATAGGGATAATTGAACCCGATTTAACATATAGGGGCATTACATCAATAGGGGCTGCTGCTGCTATGGTTTGGCCGCCAGTATACACTTTCCCTGTCCAGAAGTTGTACCACTTTGTGCCTGCGGGCAGATATACCTTGCGGGTGTTTTTACCAGATGCGGCATTGCTGCCAGTATACAACTGTTCTGTAACAGGGTTTACCAGGAAAGCGGGGCCAAACATATACTGATCCGGAATGCTATAAACTTTGGGATCATTCCGGAAATCAAAGCTAAGGGCGCGCATTATGGTATAGTTATCAGTAGTAACCCTGCCTGCCAGTGAATAAATATAAGGTAGCAAACGATATCTCAGCTTATCATAGTTCAATAATATTTCTTTTGTTTTTGCATCCCAGTTATCAGAGAACAGAGCCCTTTCACCCTTGCCATGTATGCGGAATATGGGACAGAACACGCCAAACTGAAACCAGCGTGTAAATAGTTCCTGGTTTTCGGGTTTCGACCAGTCAGCTGCTTTCCAGTTGAGGTGATAGCCGCCGATGTCAGAGGTCCAGTAGGGTATACCCGAAGCGCAGGCATTAATACCTTGTGGTACCTGTATTTTAAAGGATTCAAAAGTACAGCTAATATCAGATGACCATAAAGTTGTGGCGTTGCGCTGCTGTCCTGCAAAAGCCTGCCTTACCAGGAAAAACGCTCTTTTACCAGGAATATCCCTTCTCCATCCACCATAAAGACCTTTGGTATGCTCCAATGAGTAAGTATTAAAGTAATCAATTCCGCGGCCTGCATAAAAGGTATCCTTGCGGCGCTCATCCAACAATGCGCCATTATCAGGTTCGCACTGGTCAACCCACCATGAATCCCAGCCGTAACGTTTCACTAAACTATCGCGGGCCTGTTGCCAGTACAGGTCCCTGGCTTTAGGATTATGTGCATCGTAATAGGTATCAAACGTATGTGTAACTACATTGTCCCAGGTAATATTGGTTAAATACCCTTTGCTTTTAAGTGCATCAAAGTTAGGAGTCCCCTTACCAAACACGGGCCAGATAGAGATCATGGTATGCATATTCGCTTTATGTAATTCATCAACCATTGCTTTTGGATCCGGGTAACGGTCCGGATTCATGATGTGCGAACCAATGGGCAAGGGATCCCAGTAATACCAATCTTGTACGATTGCATCAACCGGGATATGGTTATTGCGGTAGTTATCTTTTACCTTTAAAATCTCATCCTGCCTCAGGTATCTGTCTTGCGACTGGAAAAGTCCGAATGACCATTTAGGGAACATGGGAGCCCTACCTGTCGCGGTACGGTAAAGATCAATGATATGATCAAAGTCAGGACCGTAAAAAAAGTAATAATCTACCTGTCTTCCGCTTTCTGAAGCATATTTAAATTTGGTATTAGCGGCTTCGGCACCGTAAAAATTTGATGGCGAATAATTATCCCACAGTAAACCATAACCTTTGGTTGATAATAAAACAGGGATAGCACCTGTAAGGTATTTAATGGCCATATCCTGGTTGCGGCCCTTATAATTAATGGACAAAGAATCAACCGGATGGCAACCCAATCCAAACAAGGCCTCATTTGCCGGAGAATTGAATTGCGTTGAACAGTTATAAACACTAATACCGGCTATGGTGGAGGCCGTCATCGTTTTATTATCAGTTTTATCTTCTGATGTAATGACCTGCCCGCTTTTTGTTAAGTAGCTGATGGCATTACTTGCTTTATCAACTACCACCTTTAATCTTTCTGTGGTGATTACGATGCTTTTACCCTCATCTGTAACAGTGAAGCTTGTTTGCTGCTTCCAGGAATTGTTCACTACAAGTGATTCATTTGTGCTAAAAGAATCTAATATGGTGTATTTAACTTCTATAATATCGGGTGTACATACCTTTATTTTGAGCATGCCTTTATCTAAAGTAAAGCTTACTCCATCGGCTTCCTTTTTGAAATTACGAATGCTTTCATGGGCATACGACATGTTAAAAGTACATATTAGCATAAATAATGGCATCCATATTTTGCTGATCTTAAAATGTAGGTTTTTGTATAACATAAATGGTTTGAATATACTTTTCAGATTGTGTTATTAATTAGAAGTGATTGAGATGACATGCCAATTGTATTACCAGCGAAACTGTTGGGCTTTAATGTTTGAATTGAAAGAAAAGAAGGTTATAAGTGTAAGCCCTTTCGTGTCCATATAATAAATGATACAACATTGAAGAAGACTGAAACTGTTTTATACATTGGTAATATTTAACATGCGAAATCTACCTGCCGGTAGATAAATTGGTTTGTATGCGGTGAAGGTATCAGACATTGATAAAAAAAGGGGGGGCATTTGTAAATATCAATGCAACAAATGTTTATTAATTTTAATGTACTGATTATGAATGCTTTTAATGTGTGTTTGGCATGCCTTAGTATGCCCGGCAGTTTTTCTTTCCAGATTTATCATATCATCATTAGGCTTCGTGTCCCTAACTTTGCCATAGTGTTGTGTTTGTTTTAGGTGCTTATGTCAAAGCATTTTAGAAACTGTTTCCAAGGGGGGCACCGTTAGCCAGGGTAACGGTAGTTGCAAATGTATGTCAGGCAATATGGAAGGTCGCTCTTTCTGTTACTACACAAACATCAGCGATCTCTTTTTAGTAAGAATTTAGTTTATCGAGGTACTTATCCGCAAATTTTTGCTAAAATTTGAAGTGCATGTGATAAATTTAGGAATACAAATTGCAATGTATGTTCGCGTTCTCGTCATCCAATTAGAATTAGTGGAGATTCTGATAACATTGACCAAGCCGTTCCGAAGCATAAAATTAGCAGCATGAAAGAGTTCAGTTTTGAATAGGTCAAGGCTTACTTGGCGAACCCTGAAAGTAAATATCACTTACCTCAAAAAAAAATTAATAGGGAATCCGGAGATGAGTCGAAGACTGGATATTCCAGTTAAATCAAAAGTTTGAGTTAATTTGTTAAAATCATTGCAAAGTGAACTGCAATTTTAAAATTTGATTACATACTTGTATCCTAACGTCTGGAATTCAATTTTGACGTCTTTTTATATCAAAAGACGTTCAAAATGGCGAAGAATTATTTGAAGTTTTTGGCCATATTATTGTCATTTGTTGGTAAGTGATATTTTTTAAATCCCTTATAAACAATATGTTGTGGTTTTAAAAGAGTTAGGTTCGATTCTTTTTAGGAAGGCTAAAAACAAAAACAACCCGCTGATTATCAGTGAGTTGTTTAGCAAGTACTCAGAGCGGGAATCGAACCCGCACTCCGTTTACGGGAACAGGATTTTAAGTCCTGCGTGTCTACCAGTTCCACCATCTGAGCAGGTGATTAACCATTTAATAATAAAACTCTTCTTTTTGATGGAAGGGCTTTGAGCGAAAGACGAGATTCGAACTCGCGACCCCGACCTTGGCAAGGTCGTGCTCTACCAACTGAGCTACTTTCGCGTTGGGAGTGCAAATATAGCCAGAAAACCCTACTACGCAAACAGAAATTGCAATTTTTTAAAATTTTTTTATAAGTCGCTGTTTTTCAAAACATCAGCAATAAGGTCAGCCTCGTACCCGCGGCTCATTGCATATTGCTGTAGCTTGTACCGCCGTTTAAGCTGGCTACGCTCGCTCAGTAAGGATGCCTTTTTCTCCAGTATCCTGGTTAAAGTGGCAAAGTAATCATCAGCATCAATGGTTAATAATGCCTTTTTAATGAGTACATCGGGCACTCGTTTAAATTTAAGCCCCTGTTTTATTTTAATCCTGCCCCAGGCTTTTTGGCTAAACTTACCTTTGGTGTAAGCTTTAGCAAAGCGGTCCTCGTTTAAAAAGTTACCCTCTATCAGTTGGCTTATGGTTTGCTCAACTGCATCGGGCCACAAACCCCAGTCATACAGTTTATCACGTACTTCCTGTTGTGACCGTTCCTGGTATGCACAAAAGTGTTCGGCCTTAGTCAGAGCAACTTTAGGGTCAGTTATTTTAATTGTTTTCGGGCGGTCCATCAATGTCAAAATTCGTTAAAAATTCTTCTATTGTTAGATAATATAAGCAAATTCGTGCCATGCATAGCAATCAATATTCCATAACCGAGGTTAAGCAAATTATTAATGCGGGCGGCAACATTGTAAATGAAAATACAATCAGCAGTTTGTTGACGGATAGCCGCAGGATAAATAATGCAGCCGACGGATTATTTTTTGCCTTAAATGCCAGACGCAACGGACATGAATTTGTTGCCGAGGCTTACGCTGCCGGTGTGCGTAATTTTGTAGTGCAGCATGGCCCTGAGTTTAACCTGCCCGGAGCTAATTTTTTGCTGGTTGATGACCCTTTGACCGCCTTGCAGGTATTGGCAGCTTATCACCGCGGTCAGTTTAATTTACAGGTGATAGGCATTACAGGCAGCAATGGCAAAACCATAGTTAAAGAGTGGCTTTATCAGTTGCTGGCTGCCGACAAAAATATTGTACGTAACCCTAAAAGCTATAATTCACAAATTGGTGTCCCGCTTTCGGTATGGCAAATAAACGGCCGCAATGATTTGGGTATTTTTGAGGCTGGTATCTCCACCATTAATGAAATGGATAAGTTAGAAGCCATTATAAAGCCCGAAATAGGGGTATTGACGCATATTGGGCCAGCGCATGATGAGGGCTTTAGTAACCGCAGGCAAAAGGTGCTTGAAAAACTGCGTTTATTTAAAAAAGCTAAAAAGTTGATCTATAATTATGACCAGCTGACGGATTATCAGAAAGACATCCAGGTTAAGGAAACCTTTACCTGGAGTCGTAAATTTAAAATGGCCGATCTGTATGTTTTTAGCGAAACCGTTATCTCAAAAAAATATTACCTGCGGGCGTATTTCCAAAAAAGGGAGATAGAATGCCTCATTCCTTTTTCTGATCAGGCTTCTGTTGAAAATGCTATTACCTGTTGGGCCACTATGCTGGCTTTAGGGTACAGTGCGGTAGAAGCGGATAAGCGCATTGAGCGCCTGGCGCCAGTAAGCATGCGTTTGGAATTAAAGAACGGTATTAACGATTGTTCTGTTATTGACGACTCTTACAATTCCGACCTGCAATCATTGGAGATAGCACTTAATTTCCTGGGACAGCAAAATCAGCACGAGAAACGTACGCTCATCCTATCAGATATATTACAATCGGGTTTACAGCAGGATGTATTGTATTGCCAGGTAGCCAATCTTATCGGCACACAAAAGATAGACAGGTTTATAGGCGTAGGCAGTGCACTAATGAATAATCAAACGTGTTTTGCGCTTTCGGAGCAACACTTTTTTTCGGACACCGCTGCTTTGCTGCAACAGTTAAAGCAACTCAATTTCAGGGAAGAAACCATTCTTATTAAAGGCTCGCGGAGTTTTGAATTTGAGCGCATCAGCAGGGCATTGTCGCAAAAAGCCCATGAAACCATCATGGAGATTAACCTGAATACCTTGTTGGGTAACCTTAACTTTTACCGCTCAAAGCTAAAGCCCGGGGTAAAGGTTATGGCTATGGTTAAAGCCTTTTCATACGGTAGCGGTACTTTTGAGGTAGCCAATATGCTACAATACAACAAGGTTGATTATCTGGCGGTGGCCTATATTGATGAGGGAGTGGCACTTCGCAGGGCGGGTATAAATTTGCCGGTTATGGTGCTTAATCCGGAGGTATCTGCATTTGATAAGTTGGTTGAGTATAAACTGCAACCTGTAATTTACAGCTTTGGCCTGCTTGATGATTTTGTGGTTTACTCGCAGGATCGGAGTATACTGAATTATCCCATACACCTTAAAATTGATACGGGCATGCACCGCCTCGGTTTTGAAAACCTGGATATTGAAATCCTGTGCGATATGCTGGAAGAGAACAGGTATGTTCGCGTACAATCGGTGTTTTCGCACCTGGCAGCAAGCGAGGCCGCCCAGCATGACGAGTTTACCAAAAAACAAATCAAGCGTTTTGAAAAAGCCTTTAAGGAGATAGAAAAAACACTGGGCTACAAAGTGATCAAACATCTGTGCAACACGGCAGGTATCATTCGCTGGCCGTCGGCACATTATGATATGGTACGGCTGGGTATAGGTTTGTACGGGGTTGATTCATCTGTTCCGGCTTCAGAAACTGCTTTGCAGCCCATAGCCAGTTTAAAAACAAGTATTGCCCAAGTTAAAAAAATAGGAGCTGGCGATACCATCAGTTACGGCCGCAGCGGCAGTTTATTGAAGGACGGGAAAATAGCCACGGTACGTATAGGTTATGCCGATGGTTATTTGCGGGCATTTGGTAACGGCGTTGGCAAAATGCTGGTAAAAGGCACTATGGTGCCCACCGTGGGTAACATTACCATGGATATGTGTATGCTTGATGTAAGCGGCCTTGATGTAAGCGAGGGCGATGAGGTAATTATTTTTGACGAACAGCACCGTATTGAAGAATTGGCAAAGCAGATAGGCACTATCCCTTATGAAATATTAACTAATATTTCGCAAAGGGTAAAAAGAGTGTACTTTTATGAGTAGAATTAATTAAGGGCTATGAACAGGATTGCGGGAGCCATATTCAGGTATTTTATAAAGGGGCTATTGGTAGTAGTACCTATAGGGGCGGCATTTTTTTTAATTTACTGGGCAGTATCAACTATTGATAAAGCGTTGAACCTGAGCGATGTTTTATGGGTTGATAAATCAGGGAAACATATTTACATACCTGGTCTGGGTATTTTAAATGTACTGGTGGTAATTATGATTGCCGGCATACTGGTTACCAATGTAATTACTGACCCTATTAAGCGCTGGTTTAACCGGTGGTTAAATCGTCTGCCTTTAATCAAGTTCCTGTACTCGTCAATAAAAGATCTGACCGAGGCTTTTGTAGGGGAGGAGAAGAAATTTAACGAGCCCGTTTTGGTTGAAGTAAATGAGGTTGGACTTAAAAAAATAGGTTTCGTAGTTCAAAAAGATCTTGCCGCATTGAATTTACCGGGCGAGGTAGCCGTATATTTTCCTTACTCGTACTCCTTTGCAGGGCAGGTTGTTATTATACCCGCCAGCAAAGTAAAACCAATTGATAAAAGCGCTGCCGATATGATGAAGTTTGTAATATCAGGCGGTGTAAGCGGTCTTGATCATTAAACCTCTACCGTTTTGGGTTGAACAACTGCGGCTTTCTTAAAACTCCTGATAGCTAAAAATACACTGATTAGCATCAGTATAGCCGCCAATATATAGGGTGCGCCCGGAAAATAGGTGCTGGTATCCCTGTGTGTAAAAGCATGAAATATAGAACTCATTAACAGCGGCCCTATAATGACTGCTATACTGGTAAGGCTGGTTAAAGAACCCTGCAGTTCGCCCTGTTCCTTTGGCGATACGGTACCGGTGATCATGCCCTGGAGTGCCGGGCCCGAGATACCGCCCAGGCAATAAGGAATCATATACAGGTACATGAGCCAACCGTGGTTTGCAAAGGCAATAAGGGTTAATCCAATGGTATAAAAAAGCAAGCCGGCCACGATGTTTTTCTCCTGTCCAAATTTGGGGATGGTGTACCGGATCAGGCCACCTTGTATGGCTACCAATACCACGCCAATGAATATACCAAGTGTTCCAATACTTTTAAGTTGCCAGTCAAATTTTTCAATCAGGAAAAAGGATAAAACATATTCAACCGCTTTTTGGGCCACGTATACTAATGAAAACGCGCCAATTAAGCCGCTAAGTGCAGGGTACTTACCCAAGCTTCGTAAGGAGCTGATGGGGTTTGATTTTTTCCATTCAAACCTCCTGCGGTTTTTTGGTGCCAATGACTCGGGCAATACAAAATAGCCATAGGCCGCATTGAGTAAGGCAAAAGCCGCTGCAGCCATAAAAGGCAGTTTAACATTCAGTTCGCCAAGATAAGCGCCAATACCTATTCCAATAATAAAGCCCAGGCCAGATGCCGCGCCAACAAGCCCGAAGTTAGCCGCCCGGTTTTTTCCGGTGCTTACATCGGCAATATATGCCGTAGCGGTGGAGTTACTGGCCCCGGTGATACCTGCAATAGTACGGCCTACAAAAAGCCAGCCTATGGTAGGTGCAAAGGCCATAAAAATATAATCGATCCCGAAGCCTAATAGGGAAATGAGCAGTACCGGCCGCCGCCCAAATCTGTCGCTCAGGTTGCCCAATACCGACGAGAACAGGAACTGCATAGATGCATAGGTGAAAGTTAAATAACCACTGTATTGGGTGGCGGTACTTACGTCTACATGCCCCAGAGTTTCCAGTAGTTTGGGCATTACAGGTATAATTACACCTAAGCCAAGCACATCAATAAACAGAGTGATAAAAATGAAACCCAGCGCTGCCGAGTGCTTTTTTTTAGGTGGTTTATTCATTAAGAGGATAAAGGTTTAAATGACGTAAAAGTTTTAAACACCAATACAATAAATTTAATTAAGCTTCAGGTTATGTTTTTAACCTTAATTCCGTTTAAAACTCCGTACAGCCAATATGGTACTCAGTAGCATCAGCACGGCGCCCATCATAAATGGTGCCCCGGCAAATTGTATCGGAGCACTTTTATCTGTAAAATAGGCAAACAGACTGGTCATGAGCGGCGGGCCTACAATAGTGGTAGCGCTCATTAAACTGGTTAAACCGCCTTGTAGTTCGCCCTGTTCATTTGGCGGTACCTGCTGGCTGATAAGTCCTTGCAACGCAGGGCCGGCTATACCTCCTAAGCAATAGGGAACCAGTATGGCAAACATCATCCACCCCTTGGTGGCAAATGCAAACAAAAATAGACCGACCGTATAAAACAACAGGCCTACCCAGATGCTTTTCTCCTGGCCAAATTTGGGAATAATGAGCCGGATAAGCCAGCCTTGCACCAATGCCGACATCAAACCCACAAAGCCTAAAGAATAACCTACCCAGGCCTCGTTCCAGCTAAATTTTTCCATGGTGAAAAATGTCCAGGTACTTTGTACCGATTGCGCAGCAATATAGATGAGTATCAATGATACCACCAGACCATTCACGGCCGGGTATTTTTTTAGTTGCAGTAAAGAGCCCATTGGGTTTGCACGTTTCCACTCAAACTCTCGCCGGTGTTCGGCCGATAATGATTCAGGTAAAATAAAAAAGCCGTATAACGCATTAATCAGCGCTAACACAGCTGCTGCTATAAATGGCAGTTTGGTGCTGTACTGACCCAGCACACCGCCTATTACAGGTCCAATAATAAAGCCCAAACCAAAGGCTGCCCCTATCAGCCCAAAGTTTTGAGCGCGTTTTTCGGGTGTGCTGATGTCGGCAATATAGGCTGATGCAGTTGTAAAACTTGCTCCCGTAATACCGGCAATAAGGCGGCCCACAAACAACCAAGCTATAGATGGTGCAAACGCCAAAAAAGTATAATCAATACTAAAACCAAGTAATGATGCCAGTAAAACCGGTCGGCGGCCATATTTATCGCTCAGGTTACCCAGTAGAGGGGCACAAACAAACTGCATAATAGCATAAGCAAAAGTAAGCCAGCCACCATAGCGCGATGCATCGCTTAAATTGCCGTTAATTAAATGTTGTATCAGTTTGGGCAATACAGGTATAATAATACCAAAGCCAATAACATCTATTAACAGGGTAACAAAAATAAATCCTAATGCGGCCTGCGGTTTAACTTTCGTGCTCATGAATGTCTTTATATTCTATTAATTGTTTGCGCCTCAAATTTATTACTATGCAGTCTGATATAAAAGGGGGATATACGACACTTTCAAGGGCTTATTGTGACATAATGTAAGGATATGATAAAGTATTTTTAAAGATACATTGACGATTTAAGGTGTAATTTGTTACAATATAAACTTTATTTACGATGGTATTTGTCTGGTAATTAAATATTTATTTTAATAAAAAAGCCGCTTATTTAGGCGGCATTTCTGTATCGGTATATTTTTGTGCTGTTTAAAAATTCGGTTTCAGTACGTATTTGTTGTAAAAACGGGTAATGTGTTCCACTGCTTCTTCGGCGGTATCAACCACGCGGTAAAGGTTCAGATCGTCTGGGTTAATGTTGTGCTGCTCGGCCAGCATTTTATCTTCTACCCAGGCAAATAAACCTTTCCAGTATTCCACGCCTACAAATATGATAGGGAAGCGGGCAATTTTACCGGTTTGTATCAGCGTAATAGCCTCAAACGATTCGTCCATAGTGCCAAAACCACCCGGCAAAATGATAAAGCCCTGCGAGTATTTCATAAACATTACCTTGCGGATAAAAAAGTAATCAAACTCCATGATTTTATCCCGGTCAATATATTTATTATGGAATTGTTCAAAAGGCAGCTCAATGTTTAAACCAACAGATTTACCGCCCGCTTCGTAAGCTCCTTTATTGGCTGCCTCCATAATACCGGGGCCGCCACCTGATATTACACCATAACCGTGCTCAGTTAACAGGCGCGCCGTGTTTTCGGCCAGTTGGTAATACTTATTGTCGTTATGGGTACGGGCCGATCCAAATATAGATACGCATGGGCCTATTTTGGCAAGTTTCTCAAAGCCGTCAACAAATTCGGCCATTATTTTAAATATCTGCCAGGAGTCGGTAACCTTAATTTCTTGCCAGTTTTTGTTTTCAAATGCTTGTCTTATTTTTTCTTCGCCAGTCATCATCTTTTGTTTAGTCCGGACATGTGGGAGATCCGCAAGTCCGGAAGCGTTTTGTGTTCATTTGTTATCCGGATGCTCAATAAATTTAAAGTCCGGAATATTAATACGGTAAAAGTATAATTATGTTTTGTTACTATTCATATATAAACGTACTTCAAATACCTACAGATTTTACAATTTGCCGGGCTGCGGTATTTTGGCTGTTTCCAACTTCGGTACCGATGTAACCCACAGGCCGGTAAATGTAATTAATCCGTTAACAATGATAAGTTCATTGCTGAAAACGTAGCCACCTAAAAGCCTGGCCGATTCAGTACTTAAAAAGTAACATACCGCCGGAGATATAAGGCAAATAAAGGGCACCAGTTTATCTCTCACCTGCCGGTTGCCTACAAACAACCCGAAGGAGTAAAGTCCCAACAGTGGACCGTAAGTGTAGGAGGCCACAGCAAATATGGCGCTTACTACGGCATCGTTATTAATGGCGTTAAATATTACAATGGTTACGAACATAAGGCCCGAAAAGGAAATATGCACGGTATGCCTTACACTCACCATTTTTTTGCTGTTTAGATCGTTCCTTTTGTTAAAATTCAAAAAGTCGACACAAAAGGAGGTTGTAAGCGCGGTTAAAGCCGAATCTGTAGTAGCGAAGGTGGCCGCTGTGAGGCCCAGCATAAAAACCATAGCCGGTACTATTCCCAAATATTTAAGAGCGATGGTAGGATACAGGTAATCGGTTTTTTCAACGTGGATACCGTATTTGGTGGCATAAAGCCAAAGCAATGCGCCTACGCTTAAAAAAAATATATTGATCACCACAAACACACCCGTAAAACTGAACATGTTTTTTTGTGCTTCCTTGATGTTTTTAAGGCTCAGATTCTTTTGCATCAGGTCCTGGTCAAGCCCGGTCATACCCACGGTAATAAACAATCCCCCAAAAAATGCTTTGGTAAAGTGGAGTTTACTGCTAAAAAAATCATTAAAGAAAAATATTTTAGAGTAGCTGCTATTTTTTATGGCATCGGCTGCTTCAAAAATATTCATGTGCAGGCTTTGGCAAATAAAATATATAGATAAAAATACCGAGAGCACCAGGAAAAATGTTTGCAGGCTATCTGTAATAATAATAGTTTTTAAACCGCCCTTAAACGTATATGACCATATAAGCAGCAAACAAATAAGTACCGTAACTGCAAAGGGGATATGATAACTGTCAAAAATAAATTTCTGTAATACAATAACCACCAGGTAAAGCCTGAATGCCGAGCCAATTACCCTGCTGATAAGGAAAATGCCGGCTGCCGTTTTATAGCTCCAGGTACCTAAAGCTCCTTCTATATAGCTGTAAATAGAAGTAAGTTTTAGCCGGTAGTAAAGCGGTAAAAGTACGCAGGCAATAATGATAAAGCCGGCAGCATTGCCCAGCACAAACTGAAAGTAGGAGAACTGATCGCCGGAGGGCGCGCCAACTTTGCCCGGTACCGAAATAAAGGTAACGCCGCTGAGTGCCGTGCCAATCATCCCGAAGGCTACCAAATACCATTTGGAGTTGCGGTTGGCTACAAAAAAGGTATCATTATCTGATGCTTTGCGCGAGGTGAGCCATGATATAACAAGCAATACCAAAAAGTAACCGATGATGAAAGATAATAATACTCCTGGCGACATACTTTTATTTTTAGTCAGAAAGACCGAAAGCCGGAGAAGTCCGGAAGTTCAGGTCCCTGTTTATTCCGAAAGTCGGAAACTTTTTTTACAAAAGATAATTATTAAGGGGCGATTTGTGTTTTATTATTGGTTCAGGGCCAAAACTCATTTATATGACAGTTTGATTTTTGTAACTTAGAATAAACTCAATTTCAATGAAAGTATTTAAAACGATTTTAAAAATGGGATTAAGCCGTAAAAGCTGGTTAATTTTGATTGTTACCATTTGTACACTTACGCTTTCTTTCAGTAAAAAAGGTATGGCACAGCAAAAAAATCAAATGGTTAGATTAGCAAAAATTCAGGTTGATCCATTGCAATTGGAAAAGTATAACGCTGCGCTAAAAGAGCAGATGGCTACTGCCATTAAGGTTGAGCCCGGCGTATTAACCTATTATGCAGTTGCGGATAAAGCCGATCCCTCGCACATCACTATTCTTGAAATATATGCTGATTCATCTGCATACAAATTACATATAGAAACACCTCATTTTAAAAAGTATAAGGAAACTGTGCAGCACATGGTTAAGGCTTTGGAGCTTATTGATGTTAATTTAATTGGTTTTGCACGAAAACCGGATATGTAATTTTATGCCTGTTTTTAATTTGTATACCGTTATTTGTTGATGCTGGTGATCATTGCTTTGTACTTCCCAGGGAAATCGCTTATGGAAATTTGCTGATTGTTTTGGCTAAAGCCCTCTTTCAGTAGATAATCTTTCCACCCCATAAATGGGACGGCAATGAATTCTTTTACATTTTTGACTGTTTTATGCCACTTAATCATTGCCGTTGGCTTTAGCCAACGGTTATATGGAATAAATAAGCAGCGGCTTTAGCCAAAATAGAGCAACACGATTGTAAAAGCGATTTCTATGTTGTACTTCCCGCGTCTTTTTAAACTTTCCTCACTATTCCTTAACTTCGTGGCATGAATTTTTCGTCCAAATTGCTGGAGAATGCTGTAGCGGAGTTTGCTAAACTGCCGGGTGTAGGACAAAAAACTGCTTTGCGCCTGGTGCTGCACCTGCTGAACCAGGATAAGCAGGAGGTTGAGCGCTTTAGCGGCGCTATCAGCAAGCTGAGAAACGAGATACAGTTTTGTAGTGTTTGTCACAATATATCTGACCTTTCCATCTGCGAAATATGCGCATCCAACAAACGCGACCGCAGCCTGATTTGTGTGGTTGAGGATACCCGCGACGTAATGGCCATTGAAAACACCAACCAATACAATGGGGTTTACCATGTTTTGGGTGGTTTAATATCGCCCATGGATGGCATTGGCCCTTCAGACCTGCAGGTGGATACTTTAGTGGAACGTCTGAAGACAAACGAGGCCAAAGAAATCATTTTTGCCCTTAGTGCAACCATGGAAGGGGACACTACCTTGTTTTATCTTCATAAAAGAGTAAAAAGTTTCAATATTACTATATCAACCATTGCTCGTGGCATAGCTTTTGGTGGTGAATTGGAGTACGTAGATGAGATAACCTTAGGGCGATCAATTACTACGCGTGTTCCTTATGAAAATTCACTGACTAAGTAAAATGAAACTATCTGTTATTCTTGTTAATTACAACACCTGTGATATGCTTAGGCTGGCGCTCAACTCTATTGTGAGAGCCGCCCAGGATGTCAGTAATGAGGTTTTTGTGGTTGATAACGGATCAAAAGATAAATCGCTTGCTATGTTGGGCGATGAGTTTCCCGGTGTAAATATAATAGCCAATACCAAAAATGAGGGTATAGCCAAAGCTTATAATCAGGCATTAAAACTTGCAAAAGGAGAGTATGTTTTAATGGTCAGTGCGGATACAATTACAGGCAAAAAAACAATTGAACGTACCTTGGAATTTATGGATCTGCATGCTGATGCCGGTGGTGTTGGTGTGAGGATGATAACACCGGATGGCCGGTTTCTGCCTGAGTCAAAACATGGCTTCACGGAACCCTGGGCGTTGTTTTTTAAATTGACAGGTTTGGCAAGGTATTTCTCAAAATCGCGCTTAACGGACGTGCAGCGTAAAGATTGGGTAGAGGAGTTTCAAACTTCAGAAACCGATATTTTAAATGCTGCCTTTATGCTGTTCAGGAAAGAGGCCTTAAATCAAACGGGCGGTCTTGATGAACGTTTTCATATTTACGGATATGATATTGATCTGTCTTATCGCATTAGGCTGGCAGGGTTCAAAAACTATTATTTCCCCAAAACATATATCATCAACTTTAACACCCGGAGCAGGGCTAAATTTAGCTACGCTTATATCAGGGAATTTTATGGCGCTATGATTATCTTCGCCACTAAATACCTGTTTAAGGTGCCCGAAATAAAAATGGAGGGCATACCGCAGCTATATCCTCCATCTTATGAAGTTGAATAACAAAGTCATTATCATCACCGGTGCTTCATCAGGTATCGGCAAATCATTAGCTATTGAGTGTGCCAAACGAGGTGCCAATATTGTATTGGCGGCACGGCAATATGTTACACTTTGCCAGATCACGGCCGATCTTGAAAAACAATACAACATAAAGGCATTGGCTGTACAGTGCGACGTTGCTGTTGAACAGGATTGTGAACACCTGGTTAAGCAAGCCCTCATCACTTTTGGTAAAATTGATATATTGATCAACAATGCGGGCATATCTATGCGGGCGCTGTTTAAAGATGCGGACCTCTCCGTATTAAAAACGCTGATGGATGTTAACTTTTGGGGAACCGTATATTGCACTAAATATGCCCTGCCTGAAATTATTAAGACTCAGGGTAGCGTAGTAGGGGTTTCATCTATAGCAGGTTACAAGGGTTTGCCCGGTCGTACAGGTTACTCGGCATCTAAATTTGCAATGAATGGCTTTTTAGATTCGCTCAGGGTAGAGAATTTGAAGACTGGCGTACATGTGTTAACAGCATGTCCGGGTTTTACAGCATCAAATATTCGTAATACAGCATTGGCGAAAGACGGCAGCCAGCAGGGTGAAAGCTCCATGCACGAGGAAAAAATGATGACTAGTGATGAAGTGGCCCGCATTATAGCCGATGGTATCGAAAACCGTTCGCGTACCCTGATCATGACGGGGCAGGGCAAGCTTACCGTAGGTTTGAGTAAATTTTTACCCGCTTTTTTGGATAAAATGGTCTATAAGGTTTTTTCAAAGGAGAAAAATCCGTTACTGAAGTAGCAAAATAGTATAAAATATTTTCTCGCTAATCCAGCACTTCGTAAGTATTGATGTTTTCCAGGTGTAAAACAACCCTGCCGTCTTCGTCGCGGTCAAACGTTGGTTTAAATTTGGCATTCCATACCATGTCTTTATAAGTATAGGTAGTACGTGAGTGTACAGTTTGCGCAAAGGTATCATCAAAGGTTTTTAATATTACTGAGAAAACCACTTCTGCTTTTTTATAATCTTCCTGCGTAAAATCTTTTAACGGGCTGTCATCATCAATAGGGTGTACAACTGTCCAGTTCAATGTAAGTATGCTTACTGCTCTGCGTTCAAGCGGCAGCGGGAAAAACTTACGTTCGGTTTTGCCATTTACCTCATCGTTATAGGAAAACAATACCTCCATCTCCAGATCAATCAATATATTACGCCTTACATTGGCCAGTCTGAACATCAAGCCGCGTTTGTTTTCCAGGTAAGGAGATATAAGAATGTTATTGCTGTACCTTATTTTGGCTGTGGGTCTTGAAAAACGCCCGTAAAGCAGACCTGTGGCCAGGGCAAATGCCAGTAAGCCAATCATAGATTCCAGCGCGGCAACACAGTTTGCCGCCATACCCTGCGGGCTGATGTGCCCGTAGCCAACAGTTGATATGGTTTGCGCCGAAAAAAAGAAGGCGTCCATAAAATGATCAAAAAAAGTGGTGCCGCTTTTTCCATCCAGGCTATCGGTTCCCAGCGAAACATAAATACAGGCAAAGGTGATATTGGCCACCATATAGCCACTTAAAACAACTATCCAGAATTTTGTCCAGCTCATGGTAATCATGGTCTGGTAGCTGTTTAAGCTATTAAAGAAGGGGAGCCCGGTGCGTTTTACGTTAATGGTGCCATCTTTATTAATTACCGGCTGGCTTTTCATAACCGGCTGTTTTCCAAAGCCAAGATCATCTTCCGGATTAACTTTTCGTGTGTTTTGGTGCATCTTAAGTGTCTATATTTGGGCTTTTGTGTAAATTTATCATTCTGTTTGCTTTTAGTAAAAACTATTTCCATATTTGTGGCACAAATGAGAACGATTACATTAAACAATAACTGGTGGTGGCTTAACGATTGATCGTAAGGCAATTCCGTTTTTGTTTTTTAAAATAATATTCAGAAGGGTTGCCATACGGTAACCCTTTTTTTATGCCCCCCCGGCTCCCTAAAGGGGGAGCGTTAAAAACAGGGAGCTTAAGAAAAGGATAAATGAAATAGCAAATCAAAAAAATCCCCCATTAGGGGGGAGAGGGCTTATGAAACAGATATTAAATCATCTTTTTGAACACAAAACCTTTAGCCGGGAGCAATCAAAAAACATTTTGATAAACATTGCACGCGGCCAGTACAATAACTCGCAAATGGCGGCATTCATGACGGCCTATTGCATGCGCAGTATCACTGTTGCTGAACTGGAAGGTTTTCGTGATGCCATGCTGGAACTGTGTTTGCCTATCGATCTGGAAACTGGCGAACTGATAGACCTTTGCGGTACCGGTGGCGATGGTAAGGATACTTTTAATATATCAACTCTGGCATCGTTTGTAGTAGCGGGGGCTGGTTATAAGGTGGCCAAGCATGGCAATTACGGTGTATCGTCAGGCTGCGGCTCGTCAAATGTAATTGAATCGTTGGGGTACCAGTTCACCAATGATGGCGATAAGCTCAGGAAAAGTATTGATAAGGCAAATATTTGTTTTTTACATGCTCCGCTATTTCACCCGGCAATGAAAACCGTAGCACCTATACGCCGCGAATTGGGTGTAAAAACATTTTTCAATATGCTGGGCCCATTGGTTAATCCGGCCAAGCCCGATAACCAGCTGGTAGGGGTTTTTAACCTGGAACTGGCGCGGGTGTATGCTTATCTGTATCAAAAATCAACTACCAAATACACCATAGTAAATGCGCTTGATGGGTATGATGAAATTTCACTTACCTGTGATTTTAAAACATTTTCGACCGAAGGTGAGCGCATAAATACCGTGGAAAGTTTAGGTTTTGAAAAGCTGGATCCCAAACAAATTGTTGGCGGGGATACGGTAGCGGCTTCGGCAAAAATATTTACTGATGTTTTGAACGGCGAAGGTACATTTGCACAAAACAATGTAGTGTTATCAAACGCTGCGTTGGCCATTAAAACCATAGGACCTGAAAAGAGCTTTGCAGATTGCTATTATGAAGCAGAAGAGGCTTTGTTGGGCAAGCGCGCCCTAAACAGTTTTAACGTTTTATTGCAAAATTAAAGATGAAGATTAAAGTTTGTGGATTAAAGCAGCCCGAAAATATAGCAGCAGTGGCGGCCTTAGGGGCAAACTACCTGGGCTTTATTTGTTATGGACGTTCACCGCGCTACATTGGTGCCTTACCAGTAGAGGTACTGGCGGCAATACCTGCATCTATACACAAAACAGGCGTTTTTGTAAATGAAACCGCCCAAAATATTAATTTGCTTATTGATAAGTACGGCTTTGATACGGTACAATTACATGGCGATGAAAGCCCGGAATTTAGCAATGCTTTCAGAAACAAGGTAACTGTTATTAAAGCCTTCGGGGTTGATAACGAGTTTGATTTCGGACAGCTTGAAAATTATGCGAACAATGTTGATTATTTTATGTTCGATACCAAGACTTCCGGTTATGGTGGCTCGGGTAAAACTTTCAACTGGGATATTTTAAATAATTACCGGTTAAATGTACCTTTCTTTTTATCGGGCGGTATAAGCCTGGATAATTTGGATGAGGTAAAAAAAATAAGCCACCCGCAGTTTTATGCGGTTGATTTGAACAGTCGTTTTGAAACAGAACCGGGGATAAAAAACACGGATAAATTGGAACAAGCATTTGATATCATCAAAAACAAAACATTACAGATGAAGTACGGAGTTAACGAACATGGTTATTATGGCGATTTTGGCGGCGCCTACATCCCCGAAATGCTATATCCAAACGTTGAAGAACTAAGGCAACAATACATCAACATTATTAATGATGCCGATTTTAAGGCTGAGTTTGATGATTTGATGAAAAACTATGTAGGCAGGCCTTCGCCTTTATATCATGCCAAAAGATATTCTGAAAAATATGGCGCAAACATATTTTTCAAGCGCGAGGATCTGAACCATACCGGTTCGCACAAAATTAATAATGCCATTGGGCAAATTTTACTGGCTAAGCGTTTGGGTAAAAAACGCATTATTGCAGAAACCGGCGCCGGTCAACATGGTGTGGCTACAGCTACCGTATGTGCTTTGATGGGTATTGAGTGTGTAGTTTATATGGGCGAAATTGATATGGCCCGCCAGGCACCCAATGTATCCCGTATGAAAATGCTGGGCGCCACGGTAATGCCGGCATCATCGGGCAGTAAAACGCTTAAAGATGCCACTAACGAGGCTTTGCGCGACTGGATAGCCAACCCGGTTGATACTCATTACATCATCGGTTCGGTTGTTGGGCCTTACCCTTACCCAGATATGGTGGCCCGTTTTCAGTCTATCATATCCAAAGAAACTAAAAAACAGCTTGTTGAGCATACCGGTAAAGAATTGCCTGAGTATGTGCTTGCCTGCGTGGGCGGTGGAAGCAATGCTATGGGCATGTTCTATCATTTTTTAGATGATGAACAGGTTAAGCTGGTAGCCGTTGAAGCAGCCGGCAAGGGGGTTGATAGCGGTCACTCAGCAGCCACTACTTTTTTAGGTCAGGAAGGCGTATTGCATGGTAGCCGTACTATATTAATGCAAACACCTGATGGGCAGGTTATTGAGCCCTATTCAATTTCGGCAGGGTTAGATTATCCTGGTATTGGACCGCAGCACGCGCATTTGTACAAAATAAACCGGGCGCAATATGTAAGTGTAACAGACGATGAAGCCATGCAGGCTGGTTTGCTTTGCTCGCAGATGGAAGGTATTATCCCAGCCATTGAGTCGTCACATGCGCTTGCACAGCTTGAGAAAATGAAGTTTAATCCCAGTGATAATGTAGTGATCTGTCTGTCGGGCAGGGGCGATAAGGATCTGGATACGTTTATAAAATATTTTGGCTATTAGTATATAGTTAATGATCCATTGGCCATGGCTGAAAATCACAACTCTCAATTTTAAAATTACATCACAGACGATCAATTATCGTGTGCGAAAAAATTATCAAATAAAATGAACCGTCTGAACCAGCTTTTTGTTTCAAAAAAAGACAACCTGTTATCTATATATTATACCGCCGGTTATCCAGCCTTAAATACTACTGTTGATATTGCCGAAGCTTTAGAAAAGGCAGGGGTTGATTTTCTGGAGGTAGGTTTTCCGTATTCAGATCCGGTTGCGGATGGGCCAACTATTCAGCACAGTTCTGAGCAGGCACTGGAAAACGGCATGACACTTAATGTGTTGTTTGAAGAACTTGCCGAGCTGCGTAAACGGGTTACCATACCTATATTGCTAATGGGGTATTTTAATCCGATAGTACAGTACGGTATTGAAAAATTTTGCAAAAAGGCCGCTGAGCTTGGTGTTGACGGTATTATAGTGC
Organism: Mucilaginibacter saanensis; assembly: GCF_014200575.1. GTDB lineage: Bacteria > Bacteroidota > Bacteroidia > Sphingobacteriales > Sphingobacteriaceae > Mucilaginibacter. Next base: position 691,984 of record NZ_JACHBZ010000001.1, read on the forward strand.
CTGACCTGCCCATGTATGAGTATGAGGCCCTTTATTCGGCTCATTTTATTAACAATAACCTGAGCAATATATTTCTGGTAACACCGCAAACATCAGAAGCCCGTATCCGTAAAATTGATGCGTTAAGCAATAGCTTTATTTACCTGCTGTCCTCATCATCCATTACCGGCGGCAGTTTGCAGCTAACCAATAATATCGAAGATTACTATAAGCGCGTTAAGGCTATGGAACTAAAAAATCCAACCATCATAGGCTTTGGTATATCAGACCGTGCCACCTTTACAAAAGCCTGTGAGTATGCCAATGGCGCCATTGTGGGCAGCAAGTTTGTAAAGCTGCTGGGCGAAGAGGATTATATGGGGAAAATACCAGGGTTTGTTGAATCGATTAGGTCGTAAGAAGAATAATATCCCGAGTGTGTACACTCACTTTCGCTCATTGATCCTCTTTTCAACAAAACTGAAAAGAGGATCAATGCAGTTCTCGTATTTTATATTCGAATTTTAAATTCCCTTTTACGGCGAAGCCGGAGAGAGGGTGACCAAGCGAAGCGATGGTCGGGTGAGTCGATTATTTACAGATACTGCTCCAGATCGCCTTTGCCTTCACGAATTATTTCAAAGTCGCCTGAAGTGCAGTCAACAACGGTTGATGCTACGTTATCGCCATAACCGCCATCAATAACCAGGTCAACCAAATCCTCGTATTTTTCATGGATCAGTTCCGGATCGGTAGAGTATTCTACAATATCGTCATCATCCTTAATGGAGGTGGATAGGATAGGATTACCCAAAGCCTTTACAATTTCGCGGGCAATGTCATTGTCGGGCACCCTGATACCCACCGTTTTTTTATTGGAGCTTAACATCTTAGGCACCATGTGGCTGGCATTAAATATAAAGGTGAATGGGCCAGGTAATGCCTTTTTTAGCACCCGGAAAGTGGCGTTATCAATAGGCTTAATATAATCAGATATATGGCTCAGATCGTAACATATAAATGAAAAATTAGCCTTTTCCGGTTTAATGTTTCTGATTTTGCATATCGCCTCAATAGCCCTATGGTTAGTGATATCGCAGCCTAAACCATAAATAGTATCGGTAGGGTATATGATCAGGCCGCCTTTGCGTAACACCTCAACTACCTGTTCAATGGCTTTTGGGTTAGGATTTTCGGGATATATTTTAATAAGCATAATATACAGACAAATATACCTATAAGTTGGTTTGAAATGAGCACACAAAACAGCATGACAGTTTTTTTGCCTAAATTATACTTACGAAGTTTAGTAATATTCAATATCCTACTGATCCTTTAATCCGGTTGCTCCCGGTTCAAATAAAAAAAGCGGTCATCTGCATTAGCAAATGACCGCTTTATAATAAATTTTAAGCTGTTAAGGTGTTTCAATAATGCCGTGTTGTCACTTGGGTAACAACACAGGCATTTTAAATGTTAAAACACAGCAACAGCATTAAAACAATTAAGCTTGTTTAGCAAACTGAACGTTGATCAACAGTTTAATATCTTCGCCAACCACAATAGATCCGGCTTCGGTTACGCCATCCCAGGTTAAGCCAAAATCTTTACGGTTAACTTTGCCGGTTATTTCGAAACCTGCTTTGGTGTTACCATAAAAATCAGCTGCTGAACCGCCAAATTCTGCATTCAGTGTTACTGCTTTGGTTACATCTTTTATAGTCAGGTCGCCTTTTAATTCAAACTCGTCATCATCAGTCTTGGTTAATGAGGTTGATTTAAAGCTGATTTTTGGATATTTTTCTGCGTCAAAGAACTCAGCCGATTTCAAGTGCTCATCGCGCTGGCTTTGGTTAGTGTCAATACTGTTGATATCAAGTGAAAAGCTTACTTCGGCGTTTTCAAAATCATCATTATCAGTTATCAGTTCGCCTTCAAAGCTTTTAAAAAAGCCGCTCACTGTTGATATAACTAAATGTTTTACCTTAAATTGTACTTCTGAATGCATTGGGTCGATAACCCATTTTGTTGCTGTTTCTGTTGCCATGATTTTTTTAATTTTTTTTGTTGATCAAATATAAGAACAAAAATAGATGTTTAAACATCTATTTTTGTTTAATTACAATTTGCAGACATTCAATTACAAGTTTAACCATACAATTGCGCTATTGTTTAACTTTAAAAGTTATTTTTATATTAAATAATTACCTATGAGAAAGTTATTTATTGCCTCATTCATTATCATTTTTGCGGTGCTTATTGCATGGACGTTGATATGGAAACCAGCGGCATGGTCATTCCTGGTCATTGTGCCGTTATATGTTATCGGCTTTTATGATCTTGTTCAAAAAAAACATAGCATAGTTCGCAACTTTCCGGTATTTGGGCACCTGCGCTTTTTGATGGAAGAGCTTCGCCCCAAGATATACCAGTATTTTATTGAAAGCGATACCAATGGAACACCGTTTAACCGGCAAAATCGCAGTGTAATATATCAGCGTGCAAAAAAAGTTGATGATACTCGCCCGTTTGGCACCGAGCTTGATGTGTATGAGAACGGTTATGAGTGGCTTAATCACAGCATTGCAGCTATTGACCACCACCAGCTTAATTTGTCACCACGGGTAAGGGTTGGTGGTCCTGATTGTAAGCAGCCTTACATGGCAAGCGTTTACAACATCTCGGCTATGAGTTTTGGTTCGCTGAGCGAAAATGCTATTCTTGCTTTAAACGGGGGTGCCAAATTGGGGAATTTTGCTCATAACACGGGCGAAGGCGGTTTAAGCGATTATCACCTGCAGCCCGGTGGCGATATCATTTGGCAAATAGGTACAGGATATTTTAGCTGTCGCCATCAGGATGGTACTATTGATTACGATGCATTTGCACAGCGTGCAGTTTTGCCGCAGGTAAAAATGATCGAGATCAAGCTATCGCAGGGAGCTAAGCCGGGGCATGGCGGTATTTTACCCGCAGCTAAGGTTACCCCTGAAATTGCGCGTATCAGGCTGGTAGAGATGGGGCAGGACGTAGTATCGCCGCCATACCATACCGCCTTTAACAATCCCATAGGTTTAATGGCGTTTATTAAAAAACTGCGCGACCTATCTGGTGGTAAGCCTGTTGGATTTAAACTTTGCGTGGGCCACAAAAGTGAGTTCCTGGCGATATGTAAGGCAATGATAAAAACGGGCATCTATCCCGATTTTATTACGGTGGATGGGGGCGAAGGAGGTACGGGAGCAGCTCCGCTGGAGTTCTCGAACTCGGTAGGGATGCCCCTGCGCGAGGCCCTGGCCTTTATTTATGACGCCCTTACGGGTTTTGATATCAAAAGGCATATCAAGATCATTGCATCGGGCAAGGTGGCTACCGGGTTTGACCTGGTGAAGAATTTTGCCCTGGGTGCGGATATGTGCAACAGTGCCCGTGGAATGATGTTTGCCCTCGGCTGTATACAGGCCCTGGAATGCAATATGAACACCTGCCCAACCGGTGTAGCCACACAGGATAAAAGCCTGATGCGCGGCCTGGTGGTTGATGATAAAAAGGTACGTGTGGCCAACTTTCATAATCAAACCGTGAGCAGCGCCATTCAAATGATAGGGGCGGCTGGCTTAACAAAGCCCTGCGATTTGCACCGCATGTTTATTTATCGCCGTATCAATCACAGCCACATACAAACTTACGGCGAGCTGTTTCCATACATCCCCAAAGGCAGCTTGCTCAATACGCCACATCCCTCAACTTTTGAGCTTGACATGGCCCTGAGCAGCGAGAATACCTTTGTACCTGATTATACCGTGGTCACTAATATTGACTATAGTAACGTAAGCTCGTATTTGAGCTAAGTTGCTATGATTACTATGAGATTTAGCTCTTGTAGCTGTGTTTTGTCATTCTAAGGAACGAAGAATCTGTTATGGGGACGTTTGTGCCGTAAAATGGATTCTTCGTTCCTCAGCATGACAGATTGGTACAATAAAAAAGGGGAAGCTTTTGCTTCCCCTTTTTCAATATATTCAATTGGCTAATTACAGAGCCAATACTTCTTTAACTCTTTCAGCAGCTTCTTTCAGCAATATAGCCGAGAATACTTTAAGGCCTGAATTGTCTATCAGTTCTTTAGCCTCTGCTGCGTTGGTACCTTGTAAACGTACAATGATAGGTACAGGAATGTTGCCAATTTCTTTGTAAGCATCAATAACACCTTGTGCAACACGGTCGCAACGTACTATACCACCAAAAATATTGATCAGGATAGCTTTAACGTTAGGGTCAGACAGGATGATGTTAAAACCAGCCTTAACAGTTTGTGCATTAGCAGTACCACCAACATCTAAAAAGTTAGCAGGCTCGCCACCGGCAATTTTAATAATATCCATGGTAGCCATAGCTAATCCGGCACCGTTAACCATACAGCCAACATTACCATCAAGCTTTACATAGTTAAGGTTTGATTTGCTTGCTTCTACTTCGGTAGGGTCTTCCTCATCGGTATCGCGCATAGCGGCATAATCAGGATGACGGTATAATGCGTTATCATCAATATTTACTTTAGCATCAACTGCTAAAATTTTATTATCTGATGTTTTTAATACCGGGTTAATTTCAAATTGCGAAGAATCAGTAGCCTCATAAGCTTTATATAGGGCAGCTATGAATTTGGTCATATCTTTAAAAGCCTCACCCGATAAACCTAAGTTAAAAGCAATCTTACGGGTTTGGAAACCTTGTAAACCAACCTTAGGGTCAATTTCCTCTTTAAATATTAATTCAGGGGTTGAGTGTGCAACTTCCTCAATGTCCATACCACCTTCGGTACTGTACATGATAATGTTGCGGCCCTTTGCGCGGTCAAGCAGTACGCTCATGTAAAACTCTTTAGTTTCACTTTCGCCCGGATAGTAAACATCCTGTGCTACTAAAACCTTTTTTACTTTTTTACCTTCAGGTCCGGTTTGTGGAGTAACCAACTGCATGCCAATAATGTTGCCTGCAATTTCTTTAACCTGGTCAAGGTTTTTAGCCAGCTTTACACCGCCACCCTTACCACGGCCACCGGCGTGAATTTGTGCCTTTATTACTACCCAGCTTGATCCCAGGTCTTCTTTCAATTTTAGGGCAGCTTCAGCCGCCTGCTCAACAGTATCGGCAACAATGCCTTCCTGAACTCTAACGCCAAAGCTCTTTAATATGGCTTTGCCCTGATATTCGTGAATATTCATGTTATTTGAAGAATTTGCGGTAAATCTACAATTTTGTTATCAAGTATCAAGTAATTAGTATCAGGTATTACATGGCAATTATCGCGATTTTTTATAATAGGGCTTAATACTTAATTGTAGTTGTCTTGATACCTGATACTCACTACTTGATACCAAAAAAAACTAACTTTGTAAAATGCTAAAAGCTAATTCTATTCATAAGTCATACGGGCAGCTGCAAATATTAAAGGGTGTTGACCTTGAGGTACAGCAGGGCGAGATTGTAACTATTGTAGGTGCATCAGGAGCCGGTAAAAGCTCCCTGCTTAATATTTTGGGTACTTTGGACAGGCCCGACTCCGGGCAGCTGTTTATTAATAATATAGAACTTAGTAAGCTGAGTAACAAAAACCTGAGCGACTTCCGCAACCGTGAAATTGGTTTTATATTTCAGTTTCACCATTTACTGGCCGAGTTTACCGCGGTTGAAAATGTTTGTATCCCGGCGTTTATTGCCGGTACCAGCCGCTCAGATGCTGAACGCAAGGCTACAGAATTATTGGAGTTGCTGGGTTTAAAAGACAGGATAAATCATAAACCCAATGAGCTGTCTGGCGGCGAGCAGCAACGTGTGGCTGTAGCGCGTGCACTCATTAATAACCCGGCATTGATATTTGCCGACGAACCTTCGGGTAACCTGGATTCGGTAAATGCCCTTGAACTTCATGAATTATTTATTAAGTTGAGAAACGATTTTAACCAAACATTTGTAATAGTTACGCATAATGAGGACCTTGCCAATCTTTCAGATCGTACGGTGTTAATGAAGGATGGTTTAATTGTTCAATAGTTGTATTGTAAGCGTGAATATACTGATAACTGCGGCCAACTCTGCGCCAGCCTACAAACTTAAAAACCAATTAAACAGCGATGATATAGTGATGGGCGATTACATGGATCTGCCCGACTTTATGCTGAAACCTGGTAAATTGATTCGGTTGCCTAATCCTGCATCAACAAGTTATACCCATGAAATGTTGGCCCTGTGCTTAGATATGGGTATTGAAGTTCTTTACCTGTTTCGTGAGCAGGAAATAGCGTTGTTGTTAAAGGCCGAAACCTTGTTTAATGAGTACAATATAAAAATCCTTCCGACCGGAAATGAATTATAAGGATATTGATAAGCGCAAGAGCGCTTTCATTTTTGAGCTGGATAACGTGCTTTATCCGCAAAAAGACTATTTATATCAGGTTTATTACCTGTTTGCCAATTTACTGGAATATACGGAACTGGTTGACGCCAAGGCAACAACCAATCTGATGATTGATACGTATGTAGCAGAAGGGGAGCATGCTGTTTTTGATCGCATGGCAGAAAATTTTACCATAGCCGAAAAATACAGGGCTAATTTTGATAACCTGCTTGTCACTGCCAAATTGCCTTTAAAGCTGCTGTTGTATCAAAATATGCTGAGCCTGTTACAAGAAGTGGTGGTTGACCGGAAGAAGCTTTTTATTGTAACCAACGGCAATGTGGAACAACAGGTGAATAAAATTAAACAGATAGAATGGCATGGACTTGAAAAATACCTTACCTGTTATTTTGCCGAAGAAACGGTATCAAAACCTGAACCTGATGTACTGCACCTGTTAATGCAGGAGCATAATTTACAGCGAAGGGATATTGTGATGATTGAAAACTCTGAAACCGACCGCTTATGTGCGGAAACGGTTGGGATAGATTACTTCAACATTGATAAGTTTTTATAACGGAGCCTGTAACATACTTAATTATATAGCGTTAACAATCTAAATTGATTTGTATGAAAAAAATACTTTACCCCATATTGATTTTTTCCTTAGGTATGATAACAGCCTGTAAAAAGGATAAAGGCCCTACTAATAATGGGAACACTGGTGGTAAAACAGATACTACCGCCGCAGTAAAACTTAAGTTAACGCAGGATTCTATTTACTTATACGCACAGGAAATTTATTACTGGAATAGTTTTTTACCTGTTTTTAATATTTTCAACCCTGAACAATATACCAACGGCAGCACGGATCTGGCTAAATTTACAACCGAGATTGATGCGTACACGCAATTGTCAAAAAATTCGGCAAATCACAATTTACCTTATGAGTATGATCCTTTTAATCCGGGCAGTTCAAAATACTCCTTTATTGATGATGGTACCGTAAATGGTGAATTAAATGCCACCAAGGGCGACTTCGGGTTTAACTATTTCTATAACACCTATACCGATTTAAGGATAAGTTTGGTGTATCCAAATTCGCCGGCAGCCGCCGCTGGTTTAAAAAGAGGGGATAAGATCACCTCTATAAATGGAAGTACGGATATTTATATTGTTACCAACCCGAATGATCCCTCAAATGACCCTGCTTATAAATATGTAAGCAATGCTTTAAATAGTGGCAGTACCGTTACCCTGAAAGTTACCAATGCAAGCGGTTCTAAAACGGTTACCCTGAACACTAAAACCTATACGGTAAACCCGGTAATTTATGTTAACACATACCCCCTTACAGGTGGAAAAGTGGCTGGATACATGGTGTTTAATAGTTTTGTTAGCTTAAATAATATTCAGGCCCGGTTAGATTCCGTTTTTTCTGTTTTTGCGAGCAAAAATGTAACTGATCTGATTATTGATTTGCGTTATAACGGCGGTGGGGATGTAGAAACAAGTTCATATTTGTCAAACCTGATTGCTCCTTCTGGTGCAAGCGGGACAGTGATGAATACCACTTATTGGACTGCTAATCTGCAGAATGATACTTATCCCTTGTTAAAGAAAAAAATAAGCGAACCTGCTGGTTGGTTTAAACCGGCAAACCAGGTGGAGAAATTTACTAAAGCGGGCGCGGTAAACGTTAACAGGGTGTTTTTCCTGGTAACTAATAACACGGCATCGGCAAGTGAGTTAACTATTAATAATTTAAGGCCCAAAATGAATGTTCAGCTGGTAGGAGATACTACCTATGGCAAACCGGTAGGCTTTTTGTCACAGCTAACTATTCAGGGGCACTATTTGTATACGCCTGAGTTTGAAACCAAAAATTCATCGGGCCAGGGGGGGTATTATACAGGTATGCCTCCGGGCGGAAGCACTGCTACAGGAGGTACTTTTGCGGGTAAACAGGATTACGAAGATATAGTGACCGATTTTGGTGATACCAATGAAACCTTACTGCATGATGCTATAACGTATATTCAAACAAATGCATATCCGGAAAATACTACATTAAAGGTACAAAGCCTGTCAACCAATGGCACAACGATGTCTTTATATCAACGGAAAGTATTGGCGATAAAAACGCAGTCGCACCGATTAAACTCTATGTTTATTAACCTTCAAAAGAAAAAGTAAGATTTACTGGTTAATCAGCCAATTCCCTCAAGTCAACGGGAACTACGCGCGATATACCTTGCTCAACCATAGTCACCCCGTAAATTACATCGGTGCTGGCTATGGTTCTTTTATTATGTGACACAATGATAAATTGTGAGTCCTTGGAGAAAGTACGTATAATGTTATTGAACTTGTCAATATTGGTATCATCAAGCGGCGCATCAACCTCATCAAAAATACAGAATGGTGCTGGTTTAAGTAAATAGAGCGAAAACAGGATAGCAGTGGCCGTAAGTGTTTTTTCGCCACCGGATAACTGGTTGATGGATAGGGGACGTTTACCCTTTGGTTTGGCTATAATGTCAATGTCCGACTCAAGCGGGTGATTAGGGTCGGTAAGCACCAGGTCGCAGGAATCCTCTTCATTAAATAGCGAGCGGAATACTTTAATAAAGTTTTCGCGTACCATAATAAAGGCCGTCATGAATTTTTCCTTGGCGGTATCGTCAATTTCCTGTATGGTGGCCAGTAATGATGCTTTGGCTTCGCTCAGGTCTTTCTTTTGTGCCTGTATAAAGGTATAACGTTCATTCATCTCGTTATAAGCCTCCACAGCCATCGGGTTTATGGCTCCAAAATCATCCAGTTGTTTTTTTAGCTTCTCGGCCTTTTCGCGCAGATCATGCTCACTCTCGTCTGCTGGTGTTTCGGTTTCAGGAAGTTCCTCAATATCAATATTAAACTCAACAGACAGGCGCTCCTTTAAGGCATTCAGTTCCAGTTTAAGATTATTACGCTCGTCCCTCAGCTCGTTCTCAATAACCTCACTGTTATCCTTTTTACGCCGCAGGGCAGTTATTTCGTTTTCGTTCTCGGTAATAATGCCGCGCCACTGGTAATATTCCTGTTCGGCCTGTTGAGTGGCTTTTTCCAGGTTTTCTTTTTGCTCATACATTTCCAATAAGCCTTCATCAGAGTTATCGGCCTGTTTCAGGTTTTCCTGTATGGCAATTTTTACTTTTTCAAACTCGCCGCTGTTTTGTTTTATCCGGCTTTCCAGGCTTTCCTGTTGTGTATCGCGGTAATCAAGATCTTTTATTAAGCCAGATACTTTATTTTGCTGTTGATGAAACCGGATATTCTCCTGGTTATACGCGTTTGACTGTACCGAAACATATTCATTAAGCTCATTAAACGCTGCCTGTTTTTCAATCAACAGCTCGTTTTGTATTTCTTTCTGAGCTTTCAGTTCAATAAGCAAGGGCTGCAGGGCCAGCATTTCCTCTTTAATAGTGGTAATTTTACGGGCAATATCATCCTTTCGGTTAAGGCTGTTTTCAATAAACGTTTGATATTGTTCCTGCCGGGTTTTAACCGTAATAAGTTCGGTATTAAGGCGGGTAAGAATTTGCTGCCGTTCATACAACTCAGCGGCCTTTGTTGACGCTTTTAGAGCTGTAAGCTTGTTTTGTAACTCTTCTGATCTTGTTTTTTGCCCGTTAACCTGGGTTTCAATACCCTTGATCTCTTTGGCTAAATTTTCCAGGTTTTTTGCCCGGCCAATCCTTTTTCCCTCAAACAATCCTACCGAGCCGCCGGCCATAGTGTGCTTTGACTTATTGAATTTTCCGCTTTTGCCAATTAATACCACGCCATCGGGCAGGGTAGCATTATTAATTTGCTGGTCTTTATCGTCATCAATCAGGTAAACATCCTTTAATAAATGATTACATAGCCTGGTGTACCGTTTATCAACCTCAATTACCTTTAAGGCAGACACGGCACCCGCATTCTCAAAAGCAGGATTGGAGGTAACTACATCGCCGTAATTTTCAAGAATAAAAAAGTGAGCCCTGCCTCTGGCCGAATTGCTAAGTAAATTGATGGCCTTTATAGCCTCGTCATAGTTTTCAACCACGTAGTGGTTCATGAGAGGCTCCAGGTAGTTTTCAATGGCTACACGGAACTCTTCGCGGCAAAATAGCACATCACTAAATAGCGGTGCATTTTTGGCCCAGTCGGTGTTTTTTTTCAAAAAGCGGATAGACTCCGGAAAGCCCTCCAGGTTGTCAACCATGCTTTTGGTTAGGTTGTATTCGTTTTGCTTGGCGTCAAGCTTGCGGCTTTCTTTAATAATAGTATCCTTAACCGTTGCAAGCTCAGCATCGGTATCGGTGATCTGTTCTTTTAGCTTATTTTCCGCATCAAGCGAAAGCTGGTATTCGTCGTCAAGGGTTTCCTTTCGATATTGCAGTTCGGCAACCACCTGGTTAAAGTGCGAAAGCTCTACCTCCTTATTGGTAGTATCTTCCATATTTCGCTGGCTTTCCTGCTCCAGGGCTTGCTGCTGTATCTGTAATATATCAATGTCCTTTTCAGCCTTATAAGCCTGGTTTTGCAGCCGGGTATTGATATTGGTAAGTTCGTTTAGCTCGTTGCGTGCTGATGATTGCTGCAACCTGAGTTCATCAACCGCCTCTTTCAAGTCGGCCACACGACTTTGAATGGCCTGCAGTGTTTCGTCTTCCAGTGCTTTTTCTTCAGAGAGGCGTTTAATGTTATAGAATACGTGGTTAAGCTGATTTTTATCGCGTTCGAGTTCTTCGCTCAAACGGGCTTCTTTATCCTGCTGAAATTTAAGCTGTTCGTTCTTGATCTTTTTGTCGCTTTCATAAGCCCTGATCTTGGAAACAAACTCATTAGTGGTTTTTTGTTGAACCGACAGGTTTTTCTCTTTGGTAATGCTATCCAGCTTTTGTTGCTGCAGGGCTGCCTCCAAGGTATCTATCTGGGCTACAATGCTGCCTTTTTCTGCTTTCTGCTTTTGCTCCTGCTCTTCAATTTTCTTTAACGACTCGCTGAATGATACAATTCGAAACGAGGCCAGCATAATGCTGAGTGTTTTGTACTGCTCTTTAATGCGGTAATAACGCTCGGTTTTTTTTGCCTGGTTCTCCAGTGTTTTTAAATTCTTTTCAATCTCAAAAAGCAGATCCTCCACCCGTTCCAGATCAGCCTCGGTATCTTTCAGTTTACTGAACGTTTGTTTTTTACGCAGTTTATATTTAGATATGCCCGATGCTTCTTCAAATAAATTACGTCGCGAGCCCTCTTTATTGGTAATGATCTCATCGATCATCCTTAATTCAATAATGGAGTAGGAATCGGACCCGATGCCGGTATCCAGGAAAAGATCCGTAATATCCTTAAGCCGGCATTGTACATCGTTCAGGCGGTATTCACTTTCGCCGGTGCGGTATAATTTCCGGGTTAAAGTAACCTGCGAATAATCAGTAGGAAGAACATTCTTGGTATTGTCAAAAGTAAGGGAAACCTCGGCCAGGTTAGCTGATTTTCGGCTCTTGGTACCGTTAAAAATAACGTTATCCATTTTCTCTGAGCGGAGCATCCGGGTGCTTTGCTCGCCCAAAACCCAGCGTATAGCATCAACCACATTTGATTTTCCGCAACCATTTGGCCCCACAATGGCAGTTACACCTTCATTAAAATTAATGGTGATCTTATCTCCAAAACTTTTAAAGCCCTTGATTTCTAAGCGGGTAAGCTGCATTTATATTATTGTGTCCTTACAAAAAATTTAACCTTCAAAGTAATCATAAAAAAATGATTTTATTAAACTTTTTTTGGCGGAGGAGTGGAAGGGGTAAAAGGTAAAAAGATAAAGGTCTTTTAAAACAGTTAGCAAGTTGAAAGACAAGTAATGAAAACTTACGAAGTTCTTGAAGCTCGGTAAGTTTAAAAAAAACGCTTAATGGTCTTCTCGCCACTATACACTGATCTCGCCTTTTAAATAAGTAACTGCTTTACCGCTCATCTGTACGCGGTCGCCTTTTAGCTCACACCAAAGCTCGCCTCGGCGGGTTGATATCTGGTAAGCATGTAAGCTATTTTTGCCCAACTTTTTGGCCCAGTAAGGGATCAGGTTACAGTGCGCAGAGCCGGTTACCGGATCTTCAGGGATACCTGCACCGGGGGCAAAAAAACGCGATACAAAATCGGCATTATCACCGGGAGCGGTAACAATTACGCCAACGGTATCCATTTTTGAGAGTGCGAAGAAATCAGGTGTAATATCTTTTATATCCTGTTCGGTTTCATAAACCAGGAAATAATCCCTTGATCTTAAAAAAGCCACGGGTTGTTTCTCGCCCAGGGCTTCGGCCAGCCCCATAGGTTGCTCTATCGGTATAGGGGGCCTCGACGGGAAATCCATAGTGTATTTATTACCATTGCGTTTTACGGTAAGTAAGCCTGCTTTTACAGTTTCAAAATGCAGTGTATCGCTTTCAAAACCTAATTCGGTAAATAATATATGTGCCGATGCCAGGGTGGCATGGCCGCAAAGATCTATCTCATACTCGGGCGTAAACCAACGTAACTTATAGCCTTTGGCTGATTTTACAAAAAAAGCGGTTTCGGCCAGATTATTCTCAATAGCTATTTTTTGCATCACCGCATCAGGTAACCATTCAGTAAGCGGACAAATGGCAGCAGGGTTGCCACCAAAAAGTTTATCGGTAAATGCATCGGCCTGATAGATGGGTATAGTCATAAAAAGATATTCTGTTAAGGCTAAATTAAATTTTTATTATTTGGATATTAAATTCAGATACATAACGGAATATCGGTAATAATATTCGGTTAAAGCATAATTTATTATCAAAAAATTAATTAAACAGTGTGAATTGCTGCCCTGAATTTTGCCCATCATCAATTCTAATTTTATTAACCAGCAGATGCGCCTGTCGGGTAGGTTCAGGTATACGATAACCGTGAATACAGTTTTTAATGATGTCAACACTTTGCTGCATACTAACCCGGTGCCCTGGCGAAATATAAATGGGATTGCAATTGTGTTTGGTGCGTAAGGCAATGCCAATTACCTCGCCTTTATCATACATGGGACTTTGGTCAAATGGTCTGTTGCCGGGTTCGTCATATCTGCCGGTGAGCCGGCTTTTGGCACTGCCTATGGCTGGTGTGTTGGTAATTAAGCCAAAGTGTGTGGCAATGCCCGTTCTGCGCTCATGGGCTATGCCCTGGCCGTCCAGTACCATGAGATCAGGCTTTGTTTCCAGTTTGTTCCAGGCCTCAAGCAGGGCAGGTACTTCGCGAAAAGCCAACAGGCCCGATATGTAGGGAAATTTGGTTTTACTGATGGCTGTGGCCGTACCAATCACCTTTAATTCCGGATAACTAAACAATACAATGCCTGCATATACAATATCGGAGTATTTATTGAATGAGATATCTGCCCCACCAATAATATGGATAGGTTTATCCAGCGGTTTGATATTTATTTGCCGGCGCAATTCATGCTGATAGGCAATGGCCTGGGCAGGTGTAAGGTTTTCATAATCGGACGGCTGCATAGCTTTAAAACACAGGAACGTAAGGGTTGTTTGTCTGTATTATAAGAATCCCAAATGTGCCTTAGTAAAAACGAAAAAGCCATCGGTGTAACCGACGGCTTTAGTATATATTGTTAAAATTTGGATTAACCTAAGTATGATTTCAGAATTTTGCTTCTGGAGGTATGACGTAAACGTTGTAGTGCTTTGTCCTTAATTTGGCGCACACGCTCACGGGTAAGATTGAATTTTTCACCAATCTCTTCTAATGACAGTGGGTGGTTGGTGCCTAAGCCAAAGAACAACACAATAATTTCACGTTCGCGCTCTGTCAAGGTTGACAGGGAACGTTTGATCTCCTCCGATAATGATTCATTGATCAGTATCGAATCGGTATTTGGCTCCTGGTTTTCCAGTACATCAAGCAGAGTGTTCTCCTCGCCCTGTACAAACGGAGCGTCCATAGATACATGACGACCTGAGTTACTCAGTGTGTCAGAAATTTTGTCGACAGTAGTTTCCAGTATATCGGCAAGTTCTTCGGGAGATGGTTCACGTTCGTATTCCTGCTCCAGCTTTGAAAATGCTTTACTGATCTTGCTTAATGAGCCTACCTGGTTTAACGGTAAACGCACAATACGTGATTGCTCGGCGATAGCCTGCAGTATGGATTGACGGATCCACCATACGGCGTATGATATAAATTTAAAACCTTTTGTTTCGTCAAAACGCTTGGCCGCTTTAATTAAACCCAGGTTGCCTTCGTTAATTAAATCACCAAGTGTTAAGCCCTGGTTTTGGTACTGTTTTGCAACAGACACCACAAAGCGCAGGTTGGTTTTGGTTAAACGTTCCAAAGCCGCCTGGTCACCCTCGCGTATTTTTTGAGCTAATATTACTTCTTCTTCGGCAGTTATCAGATCAACTTTACCAATCTCGTGAAGATATTTGTCCAGCGATTGTGACTCGCGATTGGTAATGGATTGCGTTATTTTGAGTTGTCTCATTTATTTAATAAACCTTCTGTGCTTTCTATTGAGTACAGAACGTGCAAAGTTATAAAATTGTTCTAAAAAATTACAATTGTACAATGTATTTTCAAAAAAAATACGTTATATAGCCAATTTGTAATGAGTTGATTATGAGGGTTTAGTAAATTCAATGTAACGATATTGTTCTATTTATTTTAATTAATTAGTTAAACAGTCAAGCGGTATGGTTTTTGTGGTGTTCTTAAAACACTATCTATAATTCGGTTAATTTAAATACGTCTTTTACCCTGATTCCCTTCTCGGTTTGCTGCAATGTACAGCATTCATTTATGGGATCATGTTCGAAGTAAAGTACGTAATCTTTTTCTACGGCTTCAGATAAAAATAGTTTCTTTTCGGTTAGGGTTTTTAGCGGAAACATGTCATACGCCATTACATAGGGGAGGGGTAAATGCCCTACTGATGGCAGCAGATCGGCCATGTAAAGGATGCTTCTGTTTTTGTAGTTAATTAGTGGCAGCATCATGGCATCGGTGTGTCCGTAAACCAACCGCACACTAAAGTCATTGGTAAACTGCACCCCGTCTTTACTGTCAATAAACTGCAGCTGGCCGCTTTGTTGTATTGGCAATATGTTCTCTTTTAAAAAAGACGCTTTTTCACGATCGTTAGGATTTACGGCCCAGTCCCAGTGTTGTGGATTGCTCCAGTAAACTGCATTTTTAAAAGCGGGGCTCAGATCATCGCTCTTTTTGATTACCGCGCCGCCTACGTGGTCAAAATGTAAATGGGTTAAAAATATATCGGTAATATCATCCCGGTTAAAACCCAGGGCAGCTAAGGAGCTATCAATGCTGGCATTACCATGTAAATAGTAATGACTAAAAAACTTTTGATCCTGTTTGTCGCCTATTCCGGTATCAATTAATATCAAACGGTTCCCGTCTTCGACCAGCAGGCAGCGCATGGCCCAGGTACAAAGATTGTTTTCGTCAGCAGGGTTGGTTTTATTCCAAATAGTTTTAGGCACAACGCCGAACATGGCTCCGCCATCTAACTTAAAAAAACCGGTATCTATGGTGTGGAGCTTCATGGTAAATCAAAATTAAAAATTAAAAAGTCAAAAAGCTTTCAGATGTAATATTAAATAAAAAAAGAAAAAGCCGATAGTTTTTAGCTATCGGCTTTTTGAAATTTATCATCCCTATCAGTGGGATACGAAAATTTGACCTATAAATGTATCACTTCGTCATAAGCGGCAGCGGCTGCTTCCATCACGGCTTCGCTCATGGTTGGATGCGGGTGTACCGATTTAATGATCTCATGACCGGTAGCTTCGAGCTTACGCGCGGTAACTACCTCTGCAATCATTTCTGTAACGTTATAACCCAACATGTGCGCGCCTAAAAATTCGCCATATTTGGCATCAAATATCAGTTTTACAAAGCCGTCTTTTGCACCGGCTGCACTTGCCTTGCCCGATGCAGAGAACGGGAATTTACCAACCTTGATTTCGTAGCCAGCTTCCTTGGCTGCTTTTTCTGTGTAACCTACAGAAGCAACTTCAGGTGAGCAGTAGGTACAGCCCGGTATGTTATTATAATCTAAAGGATGGGGATTTTGACCGGCAATTTTCTCCACACAGATGATACCTTCGGCAGATGCTACGTGAGCCAGTGCTTGTCCTTTAACAATATCGCCAATAGCATACACCCCTTCAACGTTGGTGCGGTAGTAGTCATCAACCAATACTTTGCCTTTATCGGTTTTAACGCCATTTTCTTCAAGGCCTATGCCTTCAATATTGGTAGATATACCAACGGCTGATAAAACAATTTCGGCTTCCAGTACTTCGATACCGGCAGCTGTTTTAACATTTACCTTACAAAGTGTACCGCTGCTATCAACAGATTCCACGTTTGCGCCGGTCATGATATTGATGCCTTGTTTTTTAAGGATACGGTTCAGCCCTTTTGAAACTTCTTCGTCTTCTAAAGGCACAATATTGTCTAAGTATTCCACAACGGTAACTTTAGTGCCAATTGCATTGTAGAAATAAGCAAACTCAATACCTATAGCACCAGAGCCAACCACCACAAGTGATTTTGGTTGTTTTGGTAATACCATGGCTTCGCGATAGCCAATTACTTTTTTACCGTCTTGTTTAAGGTTGGGCAATTCGCGTGAGCGGCCACCGGTAGCAATAATAATATTTTTGGCAGTGATTTGTTTGGTTGAGCCATCATTGGCTTTTACTTCAACAACACCTTTTGATTTTAATTTACCAAAACCAACTACAACATCGATCTTGTTTTTTTTCATTAAAAACTGAACGCCTTTGCTCATGCCATCGGCAACACCACGGCTTCTTTTAACAACGGCATCAAAATTAACTTCGCCTGCACCATTAATATTAATACCGTAATCGGCAGCATGATTAAGGTATTCAAATACCTGGGCGCTTTTTAATAAGGCTTTGGTGGGGATACAGCCCCAGTTAAGGCAAATTCCGCCTAATGATTCTTTTTCAATAATGGCAGTTTTTAAACCAAGTTGGGAAGCGCGGATAGCAGCTACGTAACCACCAGGGCCTGATCCTATAACAATTAAATCGTAGTCCATATTTGTAATGATAATACTTTTATAATTTAAATTTTTGTTTTGTACGGATTAAAGCAACCCATGCTTTTAAAACACAGGCGTTGATTTTAATGGCCCAAAGCTAAGTAAAAGGGGCGAAACGAGAAAATGGAACGCATGCTAAACATACTTGGTGATCATTATTTACAATGAGATGCCATTGGTGCAATTAAGTATAACGTAAATTATGAATATCATATTAAATCTATCAATTTACTTTACTTTATTGGTTATAATCTTATAAATTGTTGAAAAATATATAATAATTATTAACATTAACTTAACATTGAAAATCAGATGATTGCATACCTTTGCCCCTAATTAACTGAAAGAATAATTAAATAACAATTTATGAGGAAGCTTCTACTTCTTTTATTCGTTACTATCATGACTACGAGCCTGGCCGTTGCGCAGGTAACCACAAGTGGTTTAACAGGTACTATCAAGGATGCCAAAGGTGTTTTACCGGGCGCAACCATAGTAGCCACACATGTTTCATCTGGTTCTGTTTATAGTACTGTATCCAGAGCTACCGGACAATTTACTATTCCAAACATGAGGGTAGGTGGCCCGTACAGCTTAAAAATTACGTTTGTAGGTTACAATCCTAAAGTAATTAATGATCTGGTGCTCAATTTAGGAGAGCCATTAAGAATTGACGTAACTTTAGATGACTTATCAAAATCACTAAACGAGGTGGTTGTTGTAGGTCAAAAAAAAGGTGCGGTTATCAGCCCTGAACGTAACGGTACGTCAACCAATGTTTCACAACGTCAGCTTCAAAACCTACCTACTTTGTCAAGAAGTATTCAGGATTTTACGCGTTTAACACCGCAAGCAATTGCCTCAACCAGTAATGCTGATGGTAGTCCGGCTGGTATTACCTTCGCCGGCCAAAACAACCGTTACAACCAGTTTACTATTGATGGTGCTGCTGCTAACGATGCTTTTGGTTTATCAGCGTCAGGTACCAATGGTGGCCAGGCGGGTATAAACCCTATCCCTTTTGAATCTATACAAGAGGTGCAGGTATTATTGTCGCCTTATGATGTTACGCAAGGTGGTTTTACCGGTGGTGGTATTAACGCAGTAACTAAAAGTGGTACCAACGATTACCATGGTTCGGCTTATTACGTTTTTGCAAACCAGGGCCTTGTTGGCGACCATGGTAACACTGATACCCCATATCCTACATTTAACAGCAAAACCTTTGGAGCCAGCTTAGGCGGCGCTATTGTTAAAAACAAGCTGTTTTTCTTTGTGAACGGTGAAAGGTCTACCAGTTTAAACCCATTGGCTTTTGATCCGTCGCAAGCTGGTTCTGGTTCAAAATTTAGCGTAGCTACACTGCAATCAATAAGTGATGACTTAAAAAGCAGATTCAATTATGATCCGGGTTCTTTTACAGCTATTAACAGAACAACTAAAGCAACCTCTATATTTGCCCGTTTAGACTGGAATATTGATGATAAGAACAAATTAACGGTACGCCACAGTTATGTTGACGGCAGCAATTTTAACATTTCCCGCAGCCCAACGTCAATTGCTTTTGCTAATAGCGGTTATTATTTTAAAAGCACTTCAAACTCTACCGTGGTTGAGTTAAACAGCAGTTTATCAAACAACTCGTCAAATGTATTGCGTTTAACATACAATAACATTAATGACAGGAGAGAAACCTCTGCATTCCCGAATGTTCAAATTGTACAGGATGGTTTAACTTATAACATTGGTGCCGATTTTTCATCAGCTGCCAACTCGTTAAAGCAAAATAACTTTACTTTAACTGATAACTATACCATTTATAAAGATAATCATACCATAACTGTTGGTACAGATAATCAGTTCTTTAATACTAATAACGTATTTTTGCAAGCCTATACAGGTGCTTATAGCTATAACAACTCTGCTGCCGGCTTTGATAACATAGCTGCATTTAAAGATCCTAACTCGGTACCCAACGCGTATACCCTAAATTATTCAACCAAAGGTGGTAATGATACGGCTCCTTCAATTATGCACGTTGCCCAATTCAGCGTTTATGGCCAGGATGTATGGTCAATAAAACCTGAGTTTAAATTAACCTATGGTGTAAGGATTGATATGCCAGTTTATTTTAACAGCCCTGCTGCAAATACTGCCTTTAATAGCGATGCTAACTTTGGCGGTATTCAAAATAATCAACATCCTAAATCAAAATTATTATTTAGCCCGCGTGCTGGTTTTAACTGGGACATCAATGGCGAAGGTATAACTCAATTAAGAGGTGGTGCCGGTATATTTACAGGAAAAGTTCCATTGGTATGGATCTCTAATCAATATGGTGGTACAGGTGTATCAACCATCAGATATGCTCCAAATGGTACAGCTGTTCCTGCCGGTGTTCATTTAAATTATGATCCAAGTGCCCGTTTAGGTGGTGCTTATGTACCTGCGGCAAATAACCCGCCGGCAACTGAGGTTGACGTTACCGACCCTAACTTCAAGGTTCCACAGATATTTCGTGCTAACTTAGCAGTTGATCATAAACTGCCATTCTGGGGTTTAATAGGTACTATTGAAGGATTGTATACTAAAAATATCAACAATATACTTTACAAAAACCTTAATGTGGCACCAACAGCTGGTTCAGTTACTATTGGTAACAGCACCCGCCCGTGGTATAACTTTACCCGTGTAGATAATAACTTTACCGATGTATTGGAGCTTACCAATACCAGCAAAGGTTACTCTTACAACATTACTGGTCAGCTTCAAAAACCATTCAGCAACGGATGGTCTGCAATGGTTGCCTATACTTATGGTGCATCGTACTCAGTAAATGATGGTACAAGCTCTGTAGCATTATCAAACTGGCGTTTTGCTTATAATACCAATGGTTTAAACAGCCTTGACGAGTCACGTTCAAACTATGATCCGGGATCACGTATAATTGGTTATGTTTCTAAAACATTCAAATACGCTCACAACCGTACGTCTACAACAGTTGGTTTAGTTTACAACGGTCAGTCCGGAACTCCATTTAGCTACACTTATTCAAAAAATATCAATGGTGATGATATTACCGGAAAAACAGGTAATAACAATGCCAACCTGGTGTATGTGCCTTCGGCCCAGGAGTTAAATGACCCTAATGGTTATGCTAAATATAAACTGGTTGACTTAACCACAACAGTTAATAAAGTTACCACAGTAACCAAAACTGCTGCGCAGGAATGGGCCGACCTGAAAGATTTTATTAATGGTAATGCAGATTTGAAGAAAAACCAGGGTAAAGTAATGGCACGTAACGCTACCCGCACCCCATGGGAAAACAGGTTTGACTTAAAAGTGAGCCAGGACTTTTACTTGGTTAATCAGCATCGTTTACAGGTATCATTTGATATGTTGAATGTTGGTAACCTGATTGATAAAAACTCAGGCCGTAGCTATGGGACGGCAAACCAGGACGTATCATTGTTCACTGTAGTTTCTCAATCTACAACACCAACATTTACATTTGATCAAACAAAATTGAACAGCATAAAAGGGAAATACCAACCTTATTTTGTTAATGATTTTCTTTCACGCTGGAGAGCTCAGTTAACTTTCCGTTACAGCTTCTAATACTGAATTTAATAAACAAAAAGCGCCCCGGTCAAATTTGACCGGGGCGCTTTTTGTTTATTGGTACTTGCCTGTAAAGCGGCTTAAAATAGCAGGATAATCAGGACTGATTTACCCGGGCTATGGCACTAATAATATTACAGATATCATATATTATAATGTTTAAATTCTCACTTGATCTATATTTTATTATAAATACAAGTTAAATATAGGATTAAGAATTTTATAATGATTTGATGGTTTTCTTTCTTTTTATGTTGATTTTAGTTAAAATGTTGAAAAATATATAAAGATTCTTAATCTAAACTTAATATTGTCAATAAAGCTTATAAGTATATTAGCTACTTATTAACTGAACGTATCATTAAAAAAACAATTTATGAGGAAGCCTTTACTTCTTTTTTTACTATTGTCCGGCTTTATGCTTCTTTTTAGTAGGAATGCTGCCGCGCAAGGGGTTACTACCGCAAGTATAAACGGTATCATTACCGATGCCAAAGGCACCATACCCGGTGCCACGGTAACCATTACCCACACACCCACAGGTACGGTGTACTCAACCGTGAGTCGTGCCGATGGCCGATACAACATCCCTAACTTAAGAGTAGGTGGTCCGTACACCTTTAAAGTAAGCTTTATAGGGTACAAAAACTTTGTCCAGGACGGTATCATGCTCTCTATTGGTCAGGATCAAAAAATCAATACCAAGCTTGAAGATAATTTAACGGCTTTGAGCGAAGTGGTGATTACTGGTTCTCAGGGTAGGGTGATCAATTCATCACGCACCGGCGCCCGCGAAACCATTAACCGCCAGCAAATTGAAAACCTGCCAACTATTGCCCGCTCATTACAGGATTTTACAAAATTAACACCGTCTGCAAACTCAACCGGTACTTTTAATAGTTTCGGTGGTCGTAGCGGCGCTTACAATAACGTAACTGTTGATGGTGCATTATTCAATAACTCTTTTGGTTTATCAAGTACTTTGGGTGGTCAGGCAAGTTCACAGCCTATATCATTGGACGCGATTGATCAGATTCAGGTTGATATTGCCCCTTATGACGTACGTCAGGGTAACTTCACCGGGGCTGGTATTAACACTGTAGTGAAATCGGGTACTAATGAGGTAAAAGGTACGGTTTACTATTATGGTCGTGGTGTTAGGTTAACAGGTTACCATGCAGGTACAACCAATGTGCCAATCACACCTTTTGATTATCATACAGATGGTGTTGCGGTTGGCGGCCCGATCATCAAAAATAAATTATTCTTATTCGTATCAGGCGAGCAGGAAAGAATAAGTCAGCCGCCGGCAACTGCTTATGTAGCCGGGCGTACAGGTTTAAGCGGTTCTAACGTATCAGCTGTTCAGGGCAGTACGCTTGATGCCATTAAGGATAAACTGACAAGCTACGGTTATAACCCGGGAGCTTATGAAAACTATGTTTACAGAACTTCAAGTAATAAACTTACCGCCAAG
Source organism: Mucilaginibacter saanensis (assembly GCF_014200575.1). Classification (GTDB taxonomy): domain Bacteria; phylum Bacteroidota; class Bacteroidia; order Sphingobacteriales; family Sphingobacteriaceae; genus Mucilaginibacter. The sequence continues at coordinate 714,631 of NZ_JACHBZ010000001.1, forward strand.
TTAGACTGGAATATTGACAAGAATAATACTTTAAGTGCTAAATATTTTTATCTGAAATCATTTAAAGATCAGCCTGCAAGTAACTCGGGTATCAGTAACAGCGATGGTACAACCAGCGTTGGTTATGGTACAACCCGTGCCCCGGGCCCTAATACCTTACCTTTTGTTGGTTCTGGCTACACCATTAACAATAACTTTAACATTGGTATTGTTGAGTTAAATACCCGCATCAGCAATTCAATGTCAAATAAACTTACTGTAGGTTATTCTGCATTAAGAGATTACCGTAACTTTTTGGGTAACGGATCATTACCAATGGTTGATATTGGTAACGGTACTTCAGATGCCAATGGCGTAGTTACCACTCCGGCAACAGCAACAGCAACCAGCTTTGGTTCGGAGCTTTATACCGCAGGCAACTTGCTAAGCACCAACATCTGGCAGTTTTCTGATGATTTCACCATATACTCAGGTAAACATGAGTTCACTATAGGTACAAGTAATCAGATCCAGAGCTATACCAATGGTTTTGCTCCGGATTACAATGGTTTATATACTTATAACTCGGCTTCTGACTTTATCAATGGTTTGCCGGCGCAAGCTTACACATTACGTTACTCGGCTGTAGGTAACTCATTGCCATTAGCCAAAATCAAGGCGTCTATTTACAGTGTTTATGTACAGGATAAATATCACGTAACTGATAACTTCAGGCTAACCTATGGTTTAAGGGCAGATTATGACGTATTCCCTACTACCCTGGCAAGTAACGATAATGCAGCCGGTGTTACTTTTCAGGGTGGCACCCATGTTGATGTTTCCAGGTTACCAAAAAACAGGGTGCAACTTTCACCTCGTGTAGGTTTTAACTGGGATGTAAATGGTGATGGTTCTACCCAGGTGCGTGGTGGTTCTGGTTTATTTACAGGTTCTGTGCCATTTGTATGGATATCTAACCAGGCTTCAAATAATGGCTTATTATTTGGTTCATACACCATTACCAAAGCCAACAGCCCAACTAATCAACAATTAGTATTTAATCAGGATCCTAATGCAAACCGCCCGGTTAATGCTAAGGCAAACACTTCATACGAGCTTGACGTTGCTGACCCTAACCTGAAATATCCAAAAATCTGGAGAACAAATTTAGCAGTTGACCAGAAATTGCCTGGCGGTATCATCGGTACTATCGAAGGTGCTTATACTAAGGATATCCGTGCTATCTATCACCAGAATTTAGTATTGTCTGATGGCTATACAACACTTCCGGGGGCTGAAGGTCAAATACAATATGACTCTAAAAATACAACCCCTTCGGCCGCTGCAGCTACCGCGCAAAATCCTTCAATAACCGGCTTGTATTATATGAAAAATACCAGCAAAGGATTTTCATACTTTGTTACCGGTCAATTGCAAAAAAGCTTCACCAGCGGATTTGCTGCCAGTGTAGCTTATACCTACACCAAATCAAAAGATGTTAATGACGGAGGATCAACCGCAAGTACTATCTGGAGCACTAGGTATGTTGCCGGTAACCCTAATACTGATAACCTGTCAAACAGTTCATACGTACAGCCAAATCGTGTTATTGCAACAGTGTCTTATCGCAAGCAATATGCTAAAAACCTGGCAACCACTGTGGGTTTGGTTTTTGAGGCTTCAAACAACGGAGCTGTATCATATATTACTTCAGGTGATCCCAACAATGATGGTGCTACCAACGACTTAATGTATATTCCAAAAAGCCAGGGAGATATTATGTTGGTAAGAGCTGCCAACGCCACCAATGGTACCGCGGATTCACGTACCCCGGCCCAGATCTGGACTCAGTTAAATAACTTCATCAGCCAGGACGGATATTTGAGCCAGCACAGGGGTGAGTACGCTCAAAGAAACGGTGCTATATTACCTACTTATAAACGCGTTGACTTACACTTTGCCCAGGATTTCTTTATCAAATCTGGAAAAGTTAAAAACACCCTGGAAGTTACTTTTGACGTGATTAACTTCACTAACCTGCTTAATCGTAACTGGGGCTTATACCAGGTATCATATAGTGGCTTTAATAACGGAGCAACTACGGTGTTAACTTATATGGGTAAAGATCCTGCTACTGGTAGGGCAACCTATTCTTTCCCTTATCTTGATCCAAACACCTCGACGCCTGTTACCAGCTCTTATAAAACAGATATCAGCCAGTTCTCACGTTTCCAGGCCCAGATCGGTGTTAGATATATATTTAACTAACCAAGTTGTTGATGATTGAAAAAAATAGCATTATGAAATTGAATAAAAATATAAATATTGTATCACTTGTACTTTTGTTAGCCGTATTTTTTGAAGCTTGCAAAACTGACAAGATTGCCCCGCTACCGAACCCGGTAGCTACCACCGGAGTGGTAACTACAATTGCCGGAAGCGGATCATTTGGTGCTGCAAACGGAAAAAGAACTGCTGCATCATTTAACTACCCAAATGGGTTGGCGATTGATGCTTCGGGTAATGTATATATTGCTGACAAGGGTAACAACCAAATTCGTAAAATTGTTGGTGACAGTGTTGTAAGCACCATATCCGGAACGTTACTTGCGGGCAGTACAAATGCTACTAAAATTGGTGATGTGGCTTCATTTAATGGCCCCACAGGCGTTGCGGTTGATGCTGCAGCTAATATTTATGTTGCCGATTTTGGCAATCAGACTATCAGAAAAATTGCAACTACCGGAGCTGTAACTGTATTTGCTGGTGTGAGCGGGCAAACAGGTAATAACGATACTACTATAACCGCTGCTGTTAAAACTCCTGTGCCGCCGCGATTCAATAATCCAGCCGGCCTGGCAATTGATGCAACTGGTAATTTATATGTTGCCGATTACACCAACAATTCTATCCGTAAAATTACAGCTGACGGGAAGACCGTATCAACTATTGCGGGTAAATCACTTGGAAATACCGATGGCGTTGGTACTAAAGCTTCATTTAACGGTCCTCGCGCCATAGCAATTGATGCTACAGGTAATTTATATGTAGCGGATGCCAATAACCACTTGATCCGTAAAATTGATTTAACGGGTACTGTAACCACAATTGCAGGTACAGGAAAGGCAGGCAATAGCGATGGTACAGGTACTGCAGCGTCATTCAGCCACCCAAGTGGCATTACTATTGATAATGCGGGTAACTTATTTGTAGCTGATGCCGGTAATAACCTGATACGCAAAATTACTCCGGCAGGTGTGGTATCATCTGTAGCAGGCAGTGGTTATTATAATTTAATTACGCCATTTAACGGTCCATCGGCTGTAGTTGCAGATAATGCAGGAAACATTTATGTAGCTAATACACTGGGAAACTTGATACAAAAAATTGCAACTAAGTAATTAATACTTACTATAAAAACAAAAGCCCTGGCTAATTGGCCGGGGCTTTTGTTTTTATATAGTAAAAAGGGGTTGGATTAGTATTCAAATACCCCAAATTCTGATTGTACAGTTACTTTTTTAGTATCGGCTTTTTCAACCCGGCCAATAATTTGTGCGTCAACACCAAAGCTTTGTGATATGCTGATTAAATCGGCGGCAATTGCTTCGGGCACATACAATTCCATACGGTGGCCCATATTAAATACCTTATACATTTCCTGCCAGCTGGTTTTTGATTCCTGCTGTATCAGTTTAAACAAAGGAGGTACCGGGAAAAGATTGTCTTTTGTAATATGCAGCTCATCAATAAAGTGCAGTACCTTGGTTTGCGCACCGCCGCTGCAATGTACCATACCATGTATCTGGTTGCGGTAACCATCTAATATGGTTTTAATGATAGGAGCGTAGGTACGGGTAGCACTTAGTACCAGCTTGCCGGCAGTAATGCTTTGTCCGTTGCCAATATCAACCAGATCGGTAAGGTTTTTACTGCCGCTAAAAATTAGCTCATAAGGTATGGCTGCATCAAAGCTTTCAGGATATTTGTCGGCAATGGTTTTATTAAATACATCATGCCTTGCAGATGTTAAGCCGTTTGAGCCCATACCACCATTGTATTCCTTTTCATAGTTGGCCTGGCCGTATGAGGCTAAGCCTACAATTACATCGCCGGGTTGTATGCGGTGGTTGGAGATCACCTCGTCGCGTTTCATTCGGCAGGTAACGGTGGAGTCAACTATAACGGTGCGCACCAGGTCGCCAACATCGGCGGTTTCGCCACCGGTTGAGTATATACCGATGCCTGCTTCGCGCAGTTCGCTCAATATTTCTTCTGTTCCGTTGATGATAGCGGCAATTACTTCGCCAGGTATCAGGTTTTTATTGCGGCCTATGGTTGATGATAGCAGGATGTTATCAGTTGCGCCAACACAAAGCAGATCGTCAAGATTCATGATGATAGCATCCTGGGCTATACCGCGCCATACCGAAATATCGCCGGTTTCTTTCCAGTAAGTATAAGCTAATGACGATTTTGTACCAGCACCATCCGCATGCATAATGTTGCAATACAGGTCGTCGTTGGTTAAAATATCGGGTACAATTTTACAGAAGGCTTTAGGGAAAATACCCTTATCAATGTTTTTTATTGCATTATGTACATCATCTTTTGATGCAGATACGCCACGTTGATCATAACGTTGTGAAGAAACCATGGCGCAAAACTAATGATTTTGACACTAATTACACGAATTTAGGCGAATTACACTAATGTATTTACGCCAGCGCATATTGTTCAGATTGAACCTTACAAAGAAGGGAGCCGGTGTTAACTGGCTCCCTTTTATAATTCGTGAAATTCGCACCAATTCGTGCTATCCGTGAAAGTTTATTTAATAAACAACAGCTCCCTGAATTTTGGCAGCGGCCACAAAGTATCGTCAACCAGTTGCTCCAGTTTATCAACATGGTAGCGGATGGGCTGGAAGAATGATTTTACTTTTTCGTCATAATCAATGGCGCGTTGGCGTATGTCTTCAATGGCATTGGCTTTTTTGCGCTCATTTACCATTTGTTCAACATTGCTCTTAATAAAGTTAATGTGTTCTGATAGCTTATTAATAATATCCAGCTGTGCAGTATAGGTGCTATCTGCAAGGCCAAGATCTTTTAATCCTTTCACGTTTTCGATAAGCCTGGATTGATAGGCTATAGCCGATGGGATAATGATATTCATTACCAGTTCGCCAATAACGCGGGCTTCAATTTGTAATTTCTTGTAAAAGCTTTCTAACAAAATTTCATGACGTGCATGTGCCTCGCGCGGACTAAATACGCCGGTTTCTGCAAAAAGGATATCTGATTTTTCAGATAAGAAGGCGTCAAGTGCTTTGGGTGTTGTTTTGATGTTTGAGAGGCCTCTGGTTTCTGCTTCTTTTTCCCAGGCATCGCTATATCCATTGCCTTCAAAGCGTATGTTTTTTGATTCCTTGATGTATTTCTTTATCACTATTAATAAAGCAAGGTCTTTTTTCTCGCCTTTCTTGATCAGTTTATCAACATCGTACTTGAATTTTTTAAGCTGATCGGCAACTATCATATTAAGGATAGTCATTGGGCTTGCTGAGTTTGCAGAAGAGCCAACTGCGCGCAGCTCAAACTTATTACCGGTAAAGGCAAAAGGCGATGTGCGGTTACGGTCGGTATTATCTGGCAAAATCTGAGGTATTTTAGGGATGCCCTGCCACAGGAGGTTATCTTCTTTTATTTTTTTGCTGATTCTTGAAGTCTCAATCTCATCAAGCACATCATTTAACTGGCTGCCCAGGAATATGGAAATAATGGCCGGAGGGGCTTCGTTAGCTCCCAGGCGGTGGTCATTATTAACAGAGGCAATGGATGCCCTTAGCAAGTCTGCATGATCATATACGGCTTTAATGGTGTTCACAAAAAAGGTAAGGAACATCAGGTTGTTTTTTGGCGTTTTACCCGGCGATAGCAGGTTTTTACCGGTATTGGTAATTAATGACCAGTTATTGTGCTTGCCTGAGCCATTGATGCCTGCATAAGGTTTTTCATGCAGTAATACTTTAAAATTATGACGTTTTGCTACCCTGTCCATCAAATCCATTAACAATTGGTTGTGGTCAATGGCCAGGTTAATTTCTTCATAAATAGGAGCACACTCAAATTGTGATGGTGCAACCTCGTTATGACGTGTTTTTAAAGGTATACCTAATAATAAGGCTTCGGCTTCCATATCCTGCATGTAAGCGTATACGCGTTCAGGTATCGAACCAAAATAGTGGTCTTCCAGTTGTTGGTTTTTGGCAGATATATGGCCAAAAAGGGTACGTCCAGTTAAGTAAAGGTCAGGGCGCGCATTAAATAAGGCAATATCAACCAGGAAATACTCCTGCTCAATACCTAATGATGCATTTACTTTTTCAATGCCTTTATCAAAATAGTGGCATACGTCAACCGCAGCTTTATCAAGCACATTAAGGGCCTTTAATAAAGGTACCTTATAATCAAGCGCCTCGCCGGTATATGATACAAATACGGTTGGTATACATAATGTTTTAGCCATTAAAAATGCGGGCGATGACGGATCCCAGGCGGTGTAGCCGCGGGCCTCAAAAGTATTGCGTATGCCTCCACTCGGAAAGCTTGAAGCATCAGGTTCTTGTTGTGACAAGGCATCGCCAGAAAAACGTTCAATGGCGCCGCCATCAGCGGTAGGCTCAAAAAAAGCGTCATGTTTTTCGGCAGTGGTGCCGGTAAGAGGCTGAAACCAGTGTGTATAATGTGTTGCTCCTTTACCCAGGGCCCATGATTTCATGGCAGAGGCAATTTGCTCGGCAAGATCACGCGGGATAGGCTCGCCTTTTTCAATGGAATTGATAATTCCCTGGTAGGCCTCTGTTGAAAGGTATTCCTTCATTTTCTTTTTATCGAAAACGTTGGCACTGAAATAATCAGAGATTCTTGCAGAAGGGGCTTTCACTTCGGGGATGGTTCTGCTCAGAACGTCCTGCAATGCTTTAAATCGGATGTTAGACATAAGATATGCGGTTTAAATAAAGGTCAACTTTCAAAAATAGAACTATCATTTAAAATATTCAGAAAAATTAAAGGAAATATCATGTTAAATAAGTTGCTGTCTTTAATGCTTAGTTATTAATAACATGATTTTTTAATGCCTTAATTAATAAAAGATGGATTTTTAGGGGTATTTGAGCTGTGTTTTTTATTTAAAATGATTGAAATGGTTATTTTTTTAATTAAAACCATTGATTTTTTTTAATAATTGATTTTAAATTCGATTTATAGTCAATTGTAATTTTAAAATCATCAAAATTGAGTTAGTTTTTTAGTTTTGATTTACAATTTTCGTAAATATTGTGAATTTTATGATTATTTTTTTGTTAAAAATTTGTTATTGTTAAAATAACTACATAATTTCAGAAAATAATTTACAGAAACACTATAATTATTGAGGTTTTTATAAAAAAATCAAATTATAGAAGCGGAAATAGGGTAAAATTTGATGAGTGGAGTGTTTTTGTTAGTTTATTAAATCGCAATCAAGCTTAATTATATAATACAACAATCAAACTAAATTAAAATTTTAAAAAACAATCAAACTAAATTAATTAAACAAATGAAAGTAAGTTCAACAAAACACAACCTCCTGAGTGCAGTCCGACAACTGCCACGTGAAAAATGGGCGCTGGGAGCTACCATTTTAACAGGAAAGATGATTGGTTTATTGCTGGTGCTTGTGGCAATGATAAGTTTGCCTGGTATTTTTGGTACTTCAGCTCACGCTGCTGATACTTATACTGCACATGAAACAGCACTGATCAATACTGTAAATACGGTATGGACCCTGGTTGCCGCCTTCTTAGTGTTTGGTATGCAGGCAGGTTTTGTTATGCTTGAAGCTGGCTTTGCCCGCAAAAGAGAAACCGTAAACGTTTTAATGGAATGTATTTTTGATACATGCCTTTGTGGGTTGTTATTTTATGCTATAGGTTATGCCTTTATGTTTGGTAATGGCAATGGCTTTATTGGCTGGGGTGGACTTGGAGCTGATGGCAAAACCATCACTAACTGGTTCTTTTTACAAAATACCCCTGCTACTTATGGCGCAACTGGTATTCCGCTTTTGGCTCACTGGATATTCCAGTATGCATTTGCTGATACTTGCTCAACCATTGTTTCTGGTGCAATGATTGGTCGTACCAGTTTCCGTGGCGATATATTATACAGTATAGGTATTACAGGTTTTATTTACCCAATAATTGGTCACTGGGCCTGGGGACCGGATGGTTTCCTTGCTACTATGGGAGCTACAGGCGGTTTCTTGCCAACATTAGGCCAGCCTTTCCGTGACTTTGCAGGTTCAACAGTGGTGCATACTATTGGTGGTGTTGCTTCACTTGCCGGTGCAATGGTGTTAGGCCCACGCTTGGGTCGCATATTTGCCCGTGATGATAAAGAAAAAGGGGGATTACCTGCTGGTCACAACTTATTAGTTGCTGCCGTGGGTGGTTTTATACTATGGTTTGGCTGGTATGGCTTTAACCCGGGCAGTACGTTATCAGCAATGGATATGCAAGGTATTGGCCGTGTTGCTGCCAATACAACTCTTGCAGCCTGTGCCGGTGGTTTTGCTGCTATGCTTGCCGCATTGTGGTGGGGGCCAACTAAAGGTAAATTCGATTTGGCTTTTACCATTAACGGATTTTTAGGAGGTCTTGTTGCTATTACCTGTCCTTGTTACTGGGTAAGCCCGCTTGGCGCAATTTTACTCGGTGCAGTTGCAGGTTTCGTAATATTTGCAGGTGTTTATATTATTGAGTGGTTCCGTATAGACGATCCGGTTGGTGCAGTTTCTGTACACGGTCTTTGCGGTATCTGGGGTACTTTATCATTAGGTTTATTTGCATCAGGTCAGTTTGGTTCTACAGGTCCAACAGGTGCAGATAACTCAGCTCCTGTTACCGGCTTATTTTACGGTGGTGGTTTTGGTGTATTAAAGGCACAGGCTATAGGTAGCTTTGCCATCACTGCCTCAGTATTTATCATAACATTTGTAATGATGTACATCATCAACAAGCTTCCAAATCCTTGGAAACTGCGTATCGAAGAACATGGCGAAGCCGGATTGGGTGGTATTGACGTGTTTGATCATGGTATTGAAGTTTACCCTGCCCAGGAAGAAGAGATTAGCTTAAGCGGCCTTTTTGATAAAGGTGTAAAATCAACTTCTGAAGTTTAATAAAAATCTATAATGCCTTGTGCGGTTGGTTGTTTCAGTTTTTGAAACTGCTGATGTTCAACTAACCGCACAGGAATTTTTCTACACAGAAAAACTTAACCGGCTCTTGCATTTGAGGCTTGTATAGGATTCCTATGCTCGATGCAAAGCGGTATTTAACCAAAAATTATCAACAATTAAATCGTTTATCATGAAAAAAATATTTTTACTTTTCTCTATATTTTGTATTGCTGCCTTTACGGTTAAGGCACAGGACACGGTTAAAACCACTTCGGATGCGCCATTGGTGATTACCGGTTCTGTTGATACTTATTACAAGTATGATTTTTCGGGCCATAACAATATCCCTACCAGTTTTGCATCTGATCAAAACTCTGTATCTATCGGGATGATAGATCTGGGCTTGAAGAAAAAAGTAGGTAAGGCATCGTTTGTTGGCGAGATGTCTTTTGGTCCGCGTAGTGATCAGTCAATCCCAAATGCAGGTTACCACATTCAAAATTTATATGTTTCTTATGATGTTACCAGTCAATTTAATTTAACCGCTGGTTATATGGCTACTTTTGTGGGTTACGAAGTAATAGCCCCTGCGGGTAACTTTAACTACTCTACTTCGTATTTATTTACTAACGGGCCATTCCAGAATGCTGGTTTTAAAGCTACTTACGCATTTAGTGATAAAGTAAGTTTAATGGCTGGTATATTTAATAACCAGTGGAATACCTACTCGTCAGTAAGAGCGGCCGGCGAAGGCACATCATCAGGTGACGTATCAACCTTTGGCGCTCAGTTAATGGTTGCTCCGGTAAAAGGCTGGACTGCTTACCTGAACGTTGTTACCGGAACTTACTCAGGAACTGAATTTGACCTTACAACTGCCTATCAAATTACAGATGCCTTTAAATTGGGCTTAAATGGTGCTACTTTCTCTGCTCCGAACAAGGGTGGTGGTTTTAGTGGTGTAGCGTTGTATCCTCAGTTAGCGGTATCAAAAGTTGTAACCTTTGGTGTACGCGGCGAATACTTTAAAGAGAAAAATGATGGTGGTGATGTAAAAGGCATTACTGTTACTTCAAACATTAAAGCTGGTCCGTTAACCCTGATTCCAGAGGTTAGGTTTGATAGCAAAAGCGATAAATTTTACGCGCCGTTTGTTAATAGCGATGGTGTGTCTACCAATCATGCTTCGCAATTTGTGTTAGCTGCTGTGTATGCTTTCTAAATAAAGAAGTACGTAAAATATTCTTTATAAAAGCCGTTCCGATTATCGGAGCGGCTTTTATCTTTATAGAATTAAAAAACGGGAGAGCGTTTACTCGAAAAATAAATTATACACGAATAACAGTAGTTATGAAATACATTATTATTACCCTTATCAGTATGCTGTTTGTTAAAACAGCAGCTGCGCAGAAAGATTCATTGTCTATTGATGAGAATGATAAATACATCTATTATCAAACCGTTGCGCAGGAAGGTTTAAGCAGCGATACTTTATATGCGCGGGGCTTGTTTTTTTTTAATGCTGCATATCCTAAAGGTAAATTAAAACTTTCCTCAGCCGATAAAGCGCAAGGGGTTTTGATAGGGACGGGGAGCTTTATGGTAGCAAAAAAAGCCCTTGTTGTTGGTCATGAAGATGGCCAGATAACTTATACAATGAGGGTGGAAGTTAAGGACTCTAAATACAGGTATTGGTTTACCGATTTTGTATATACTCCTTACCAGCGCAACCGGTACAATGCTTATGAGCCTGTTCCTGGTATTAATATACCAATGGAGCGTGCGAAGGATAAAATTGAAAAGAAGGATTTTAATGAATATTTGAACAAAACTTTATTGAATAGTAGAAAAGTAGGAGATGTTTTAAAGTCATACATGCTTAAAATATCGGCCCTGCCAAAAGCTAATAAGATCAATAAAATATCAACTAAGGAGTGGTAGGAGTGGTAGGAGTGAGTGAGTGAGTGAGTGAGTGAGTGAGTGAGTGAGTGAGTGAGTGAGTGAGTGAGTGAGTGAGTGAGGTGAATTTTGTGTTTCGCTGTTTGCTGTATTGGATATGAGGTGTTAAATTTAAAGGCTGAAATAGCTGTTTTACCCCATCGGGATACAGTGTTTATAGCGATTTCAGTGTAGTTCTGAGCTTCATAGGAGCTGCCTGTAATCTTATTGTTTTTGATCGGGGAGTTTACGATCAGGAATCTACAAGCATAAAAAAGCTGCATTTTAAAAATGCAGCTTTAGTTTTTTTTAGTTGTTTGGTTTGATTTTAGAAGTCATTGTTAAAGTTCTTCGTCGTGCTGACTTACGTCAAGACCGGCAAGTTCTTCTTCAGGTGTTACACGTAATGTGCTGATCATATCTGTAATTTTTAATAACAGTAATGAACCAAAAAAAGCAAAGGCAGATACACCTATTAAAGTTACCACATGTAGAAAAAATAAATGAGTTTCTCCGTAATAAAGTCCGTTGCCGGTAGTGTTGCCGCCATTTACATTTTGGTGGGCAAATACACCGGTTAATAACATGCCAACCATGCCGCCTACGCCATGGCAAGGAAATACATCAAGTGTATCATCAATGCTGGTTGATGATCTCCAGATCACAACAAGATTACTTACTACCGCGGCAACGATACCTATTATTAAAGAGTGAGGTATAGTGACAAAGCCGGCTGCCGGTGTAATAGCCACAAGACCAACAACGGCACCTATACAAGCTCCCATAACTCCCGGTTTTTTACCGCGAAGGATATCAAAAAACATCCAGGCCATTGCTGCTGCTGCAGATGCGGTAGTGGTGGTGGCTAAAGCTGTTGCTGCTAATGTTCCTGAACCTAAAGCTGAACCAGCGTTAAAGCCAAACCAGCCGAACCATAATAGGCCTGTGCCTAATAATACGTAGCTAATGCGTGCAGGAGCATGTGCTTTATCATTACGTTGTTTTAGGTATAAGGCTGATGCTAATGCCGCCCAACCTGCAGACATGTGTACAACGGTACCACCTGCAAAGTCAAGTACGCCCTTACCAAAAAGGAAACCATCTGGATGCCAGGTAGAGTGTGCCAATGGGGCATATATAAATATCATGAACAGGCAAAGGAATATCACATAAGAATTAAAGCGGATTCGTTCTGCAAAAGCACCAGTAATAAGGGCAGGGGTGATCACAGCAAATTTTAACTGGAACATAGCGAATAATACCAGGGGAATGGTAGGTGCCAGTTTCCAGGTGGCATTGCCCAGGGTGCCTTTCATCATAAAGAAAGTGCGCGGGTCGCCAATAAAACCGCCAAGGCTATCGCCAAATGCAAGACTGAAGCCGAAAATTACCCATATAACGGTAATAACACCCATACATACAAAGCTTTGCAGCATGGTTGACAGTACATTTTTTTTACTAACCATACCGCCATAAAAAAAGGCAAGTCCTGGAGTCATAATAAGTACAAGTGCAGTACTTACTAATAGCCAGGCAGTATCGCCGCTATCAATTTTACTGTCTTTAACGGTTGTTAGCGTAACCGACGGGAAGATAAGGGCAAGTACAATTACAATTATAAGTACGCCAAAGGGTATGAATTTTTTCATGTTCAGGGTTTTAGGGATAGTCAATAAAATTTAATTAATACCACCTGGTACCCAATCAAAATACCAGGCAGTATTAAAAATTAATAATATACCAGGCATCCAATCAAAATGCCGGGTAGTATTAAAACTAAATTTTTAAAAAACAATAAAATCCAGGTGCTTAATCAGGGCATCCGGATGAAATTGTTTTTCTACTACCAAAAAGCGTGAAATGGAAAAAGGATGAGTTTGCGGAAACGTGATAATTCACTTGTGCCGCTGCCGCAAATGAAATTTAAATACTTAAATCCTACGGAAAAAAGGCCGGGAGCGTGGTAAAAGCCATGTAAAGAATGTGCTCCGCGGTGTTGCTGTACATTAATTACCTGTAATGGTATACTATTAATGCTGTACTCGTAGTTTGACGGCTGATGATTTGGGTTTGCAGCCCTTACTGAGGTTTTTTTATCTTCTTTCTTATTAGTATGGTATAATCCTCCCCTTGCCGATGCTGAAAAGCCCGTAAAGAGAAGAAAAAATAAGGCAGTAAATTGATAAAGCCTGTTAATCATGTCTAAAAGTAGTAAAAAAATAAAATAAATGCATTTTTTTTATAAATATTTTAACTTTTTATCAATTTGTATGATAAATATGTATGAAAAGTGATTTTAAAATTATCTTTTATGGGTTTTTAATGAAATAAAAATTAAAAAATGTAAAATTATTTAATGTAAATGATGTTCGGGTTATTTATTGAAACTACAAAATATTGATCAATTTATTTTAAAATAAATTACGTTTTGTAAAATATTATAGATGTATATTCGTTATAATGGAAATTTAAATCTGAAAATTATGCCTTTCACAAAATTAAATTTGTACAATGGCGAGTGGCTCGACCTTGTATTCGATCATCGTAACAAACAGTACGGTGCTTATGAACTAAGACAGCATTATGGTACCAACATGGTAAAAGCCATGGGGATAACCTTTGCGGGTATTGCCGTTTTTGTGGCGGCGAGTATTATATTCAGGCCCCACATCGATCATACCAGGCTGCTCGATGTGGTTTTACCGCCAACTACTAAAATTGTTGTGCCGGAAAAACAGGCGGTAAAGGCCGAGTTGAAGAAAACGCAACCGCTAAAATCTGCAGAGCCGGTAAAACCAACAACCCCTGTAAAAACGGTTCAGAATTTGCCTCCGGTTGTAGTCCCTACTGATCCTCCGATAGAACCGCACACTACCACCGAATTGCTAAAAAGTACAATTAGTAATGTGGATAATAATAAAGGAGATGACAAAACTGGGAATGTTATGGATAAAGGCGATAAAGGTGACTCAGGTACTGGTACAGCAAGTGTTGATGTAAGTGTTCATGATGTTGGTACATTAGAAGTAATGCCGGAGCCTGTTGGTGGTGCGGCAGCGTGGGCTAAATTTTTACAGAAAAATTTAAGGTTTCCGCCGGTAGCACAAGATAATGGTGTTTCCGGAAGGGTTTTCCTGAGCTTTATTATCGAAAAAGATGGTCATTTATCAAATATAACAGTTGATAAAGGCGCCGGGTATGGGTTTGATGAGGAAGCCTTAAGGGTGCTTAAGCTGGCCAAGGCCTGGAAACCGGGCATTCAGAACGGTCAGCCGGTACGGGTTAAATACACTATACCTATCAATTTTCAACTAACAGAACAATAAGATAAGCCGTATGAGGCAGCCAAACAGGTTTGTATAGCGATTGGGGGGAAGCGTGTATCGCGAAGCAGACCCTTACGGGCAGGCGGACATTTTCGTTTGCCCGTTTTTTGATTATGAGGGGTTATACTCGGACAGGAAATTATTATATTTAATGGTATATAGCAAATGAAAATTTTTAGCCTGATTCTTATTTTATATTGTTTTACAATATACAAAGCGAAAGCTCAGGATGATATTGGTAATAACAGACGAGAGAAAAAAGTTTTAAAGCTCATTAACTCATTGCCTGAAGTAAAGCGGGCCAGCCGGTATATTATTAAACATTCTGATTGTAAACGTGTTCTAAAGGCCTTTATACAAAATACCCCAACGCAGCAGCAAAACTATTACCTTGTTTCTGTTAGTGAGTTTAACGGAATGAATTTAGTTAGTCATTATTGGTTTGAAGTAGATGCGGCTACTTATGTTATCCGTTATTATGATATAATTGATAATAAACTTACGCCTTTAAAGGAGTGGCAAAAACATCCAAGAGGGGTGTACAGTAAGTGAGGCTTTTGGCAATCTGCTGTTCTTCTGTTTTTTTCAAGCTTTAATATAGATGGCATAACCGCACCTGGGATCCTTATACCCCGATCCCTGCGCTTCCAAAACCTTTTGCCTTTCGCCTTTATCCTTTCCGCCTTTTTTCTTACTTTTGCGCATCCTTTTAAATAAAACAATATTGCATTGGAGCACCAGGAATTAACCACCGTTGAAACCGCCAAAGATTTAGGCTTACTACCCGAAGAATTTGAACGTATTAAAGAAATATTAGGGCGAGTGCCCAATTTTACAGAGCTTTCTATTTTTGCAGTAATGTGGAGCGAACACTGCTCTTACAAAAACTCCATTACCTGGCTTAAAACTTTACCCAAAGACAGCGACCGTATGCTGGCTAAAGCAGGCGAGGAAAACGCCGGTCTTGTTGATCTTGGCGATGGTATTGGCTGTGCTTTCAAAATAGAGTCGCACAACCACCCCTCAGCATTGGAACCTTACCAGGGTGCCGCAACAGGTGTGGGCGGTATCAACCGAGATATTTTTACCATGGGTGCAAGACCTATCGCGCAGCTAAATTCCCTGCGTTTTGGCGATCTGAGCCTTGACAAAACCAAATGGCTTGTTAAAGGCGTGGTTAAAGGTATCAGCCATTATGGTAATGCCTTTGGTATCCCAACCGTGGGTGGCGAGTTATTTTTTGACGATTGTTATAATGTAAACCCGCTGGTTAACGCTATGTCGGCAGGTATTGTTAAAGCGGGCGAAACCGTTTCGGCAACATCTTATGGCGTAGGCAACCCGGTATATATAGTAGGTTCTGCAACCGGTAAAGATGGTATACATGGTGCGGCTTTTGCATCAAAGGATATCACTGCCGATTCTGTTAATGATTTACCAGCCGTACAGGTGGGTGATCCGTTCCAGGAAAAATTGTTGTTAGAGGCCTCATTAGAAGTTATTAAAACAGGTGCTGTTGTAGGTATGCAGGATATGGGCGCAGCCGGTATCATTTGCTCCAACTCAGAAATGTCTGCAAAAGGCGAGCATGGTATGCGTATCGATTTAGATAAGGTACCTACCCGCCAGGCTCACATGAAACCTTACGAAATTTTACTTTCTGAATCACAGGAGCGTATGCTTATTGTGGTGCACAAAGGACGTGAAAAAGATGTTGAGGCTGTGTTTGAAAAATGGGACCTGAACTGCGCTATTATTGGCGAAGTTACCGACACCCAGCGCCTGGAGTATTTTATGAATGGCGAAAAAGTAGCCGATGTACCTGCCGATGACCTTGTTTTAGGTGGCGGTGCCCCGGTTTATGAACGCGAATACCGCGAGCCAGCATACTATGCCGAAAATCAGAAATTTAATATAGATGATGTAGCTGTGCCTGCTAACCTGGTTGAAGTTGCCGAGCATTTGGCAGCACACCCTAACCTGGCATCAAAACGTTGGGTAACTGACCAGTATGATAGCATGGTAGGTGTACAAACCATGACTGCTAACCTGGCCTGTGATGCAGCTGTGGTTGCTGTTAAGGATACTGATAAAGCTATTGTATTAACAACTGATTGTAACTCCCGCTACGTTTATGCCGATCCGTATAAAGGTACGGCTATAGCTGTTGCCGAGGCTGCACGTAATATTACCTGCGCCGGTGGCGAGCCTGTTGCTATCACCAACTGCTTAAATTTTGGTAATCCTTATATTCCTGAGGTTTACTGGCAGTTTGTTAGCGCTATTAAAGGTATGGGCGATGCCTGCCGCAAATTTGAAACCCCGGTTACCGGTGGTAACGTAAGTTTTTACAATCAATCTGCCGATGGCGGTTCTGTATTCCCGACACCAACTATTGGCATGCTGGGTGTAATGGAGGATGTAAGTAACATTATGACTGCCGACTTTAAACAACCTGGCGACCTGATCTATTTAATAGGCGAATCTGTTGATGACATTGCTTCATCACAATACCTGGCTTCGTGGCATAAAGTTTTAAAAGCACCGGCACCTTATTTTGATATAGATAAGGAATACGAGATGCAGCAAGCTGTAAAAGGCCTGATCAAACACCGCGTTATCGAATCGGCTCATGATGTGGCCGATGGTGGTTTATATATTGCGCTGTTGGAGTCGTCAATGCCAAACGGATTGGGTTTTGATATTGAAACAGATGATGATATCCGCAAGGATGCTTTCCTTTTTGGTGAGGCACAAGGTAGGGTAGTGGTAACCGTTGCCCCTGAAGAGCAGGAACGTTTTATTGAGTTTATGGCTACCAGCGACGTTGAATTTAGCTTGTTGGGTACTGTTAACAATGGTTTCCTGAATGTAGATGAAGTTCCATTTGGTCATGTTACCGATCTGAAAATGGTTCATGCTAATGTATTACATACAATTTTAGGCGAATAATGCTGAAACTAAATCGGGTACATCACATAGCTATCATCTGTTCTGACTATCTAAAGTCAAAACATTTTTATAGTGAGATACTGGGTTTTAAGATATTACTGGAAGTTTACCGTGAAGAGCGGCAATCTTATAAGCTTGATCTGGAAGTGGGAGACCTCTACCAGATTGAGCTTTTTTCATTTCCCGGTCCTCCTGCCCGCCCATCGCGTCCCGAAGCGGTTGGCTTGCGCCATCTGGCTTTTGAAGTTGATGATATTGAGGAAGCCATAGCCCACATTCAGGAATTTGGAATAGCTATTGAGCCTATCCGTATAGATGAATTTACGGGCAAACGTTTCACCTTTTTTGCCGATCCTGACGGGCTACCCCTGGAACTTTACGAAAAGTAGTTATGGCGAATATTTTTCGCTTTAAACAATTCAGTGTTGACCAAACCGGCTGCGCCATGAAAATTAATACCGACGGCGTTTTGCTGGCTGCGCTGGCAGGCGAAACAACAATGTTGTCTGTATTGGATATTGGTACCGGTACAGGCGTAATTGCGCTGATGCTGGCCCAGCGTTTTGCACAGGCCCAAGTTGATGCTGTTGAGATTGACGAAGTTGCAGCCGCAACAGCCGCAGGGAATTTTAAAAATTCGCCGTTTTCCGAACGCCTTACTTTATTCCCAATAGGTTTTGAGGGATTTTTCGCGGCTCATCCTGACAAAAGGTACGATCTGATCGTATCTAACCCGCCGTTCTATATCAACTCATTGCAGTCGCCGGGGGCGAAAAAGAATCTGGCCAAGCATGCAGGTAAAAGTTTTTTTGATGACCTGATCAAAATGGTGTCGATTCATCTGACGGAAGCAGGAACCTGTTGGCTGATATTGCCCCCCGAAACAGCCGAATTAGTTAAAACCCTGACATCGGCCAATAACCTCAGGTTGCAAAAAATAATAAAAGTGTGCTCCTTTAAGCATGACGCCCCTCACCGGGAGATACTGGCTTTAGGTTTTGATACGAATGAATTTGAGGATGAGGAACTGGTGATTTATGATGAGCCTAAGGTATACAGCAAACAATATCAGGATATGCTGCGCGAGTTTTTAACAATATTTTGATAGTTTAACCACGTTTTGTTATCCTGAGCGCCAGCGAAGGATCTGCTATTGAATATGCTGTGGCTGTAGAATGGATACTTCACTCCGTTCAGTATGACAGGATTATTTACGTTGCTTCTTTCCTCACTCTTACTTCTTGTTTCTATCTTTACCCCATGACCCGCATTGGCCTTATATCTGACACCCACAGCTACCTTGACGATGCTGTTTTTAAGCATTTTGAAAACTGCGATGAAATATGGCACGCCGGTGATTTTGGTACTCTTGAACTTGCCAATAAACTGGCTGCTTTTAAACCATTAAAGGGAGTTTATGGTAATATTGATGGTAAAGATGTAAGAATGATTTACCCTGAAAATCTGCGATTTAATTGCGAAGGAGTTGATGTTTGGATGACACACATTGGCGGTTATCCGGGTAAATACAGCCCCGCAGTGAAGAAGGAGATTTATTTGAATTCACCTAAGCTGTTTATTTCGGGCCACTCACATATATTAAAAGTAATGCCCGATAAAACAATTGGCTGTCTGCACCTTAACCCGGGTGCTGCGGGCCAGCAGGGCTGGCATAAAGTGCGCACCCTGATGCGTTTTAATATTGATGGTGATAAAATCCAGGACCTGCAGGTTATTGAATTGGCCGGAAGGTGGGTTTAATCCGAGTATATACACGCGTAATTACTTCGTGCCACAAAAGAACACGGCTATGTGCTTAGTTAACAACTTACACTAACCCAGCCTTAGCATTTTCTACCTCGAAAACAGAATCTATGAGCAGGGGCTTTTGTTTACCCGCAGCTACAGCAAGTTCATCACAGCGCTCATTTTCTGGATGCCCGTTATGGCCCCGTACCCAGGTGAATTTGACCTGATGTTGCTTGCTGATTTCGAGATACCGCAACCAAAGATCCTTGTTTTTTTTACCCGCGAAACCTTTTTGCAGCCAGCCGTTAACCCAGCGTTTTTCAATGGCATCAATGACATATTTGGAATCGGAGAATATCATGACTTGTTGATTGGGTGTTTTTATAGCCTCCAATCCTTTAATTACAGCCAGTAGTTCCATGCGGTTGTTGGTTGTTTTACGAAAGCCTTCAGATAGTTCTTTATAATGCTTACCCGAACGTAAAATTACCCCATATCCTCCGGGACCTGGATTCCCACTTGATGCACCGTCTGTAAATATTTCGATCATGGGTGCAAATATAGTAATTGCCTACAAAGAGCCTTCAAAGGAGGGTTTCAGATTGGTAAGGACTTAATAATTTAAATGCTTTTTAACTGTGGTTTTGTCTTGATGTAAAAATCTCTGAAGCTTTGTTGTTGTTTAAAATTTGATGCTCCAGGGAAACCACAATTTTCCATACATATCCTTAAGTAGCCTATAAAGGTTGTATTGTTAGGGGCATTTAAAAATAAAGCATCTATGCTGTCTTCTTTGGTAATTTCTATGGAATAGGGTGGCCCTCCGCTAATGTTGTCTTTGTGTAGATAATCAGCGGCTAATTCTAAAGCCGGTACTTCGTCTTCGTATTCCAAACAGTCCTTGATATACTCTTTCCAATCAGCTGTTGAAACGTAGGCAACAAGATCATCAAGACTTTCAATCTGGATAGGATCAGCAGTATCCCATAATAAATTAGGTTTAGTTTCATAGTCCCATACAAAATTGCAGGCGCCTACAATTTTATAAAACAGTTTTAACGAAAGTGGTATTTTGCCAAAATCGGCAACCATTTTTTCAAGTTCCGCAATTAATTCTTCTGCATTAGGTAGTGGAGGTAGTAATGGCCTGTCGGAATTAGAATCGAATACCGTTTTAAAAACATAATTTATATTTATTAATTCCTGATAAATAATCCCAAGGTTAAAAGCCACTCTGGTAAATGTTTCGGTGAGTACTGCCAAAACATCATCAAAATGAACCTCATTAAAAGCGTCGTCCTTTAAAGCATAGATATCCTTATATACTGAAGCTCCATTTTCACCACTTAAATAACGCTCAATAAAATTCATGAAATCTAACTTTTAATAAGAAGCTATGATAACAAAAAAAGTTAGAGTGATTTGATGTTTTTTTTTGTGATTACCGCAAAAAAACTGGCTAATCCACTTTCTTTTTCTTTAGTCTTAATGAATTACCAATAACTACCACATCTGAAAAAGCCATCGTAAATGCGCCCAGCATGGGGTTTAGTAGTCCCATGGCTGCTACCGGTATAGCTACTATATTATAGGCAAAAGCCCAAAATAAGTTTTGCTTGATAGTAAGTAACGTATGTTTACTAATCTGTAAAAATTTGATAACCGATTGCAGATCAGTATTCAATAACACCACGCTTGCCGATTGAATGGCTACGTGACTGGCGTCGTTCATAGATATGCCAACGTCGGCCTTTGTTAAGGCTGGGGCATCGTTTATACCGTCGCCTATCATAATGGTTTTGCCTTTTTGTTTATAAATATCAATCACCTTCAACTTTTCGTCAGGTAGCTTTTCGGCGTGGATGTCTTTAATGCTAATGCCAATTTGGGCCGCAACTTTCAGACATCGTTCTTTTTTATCGCCGCTTAATAACACCGGTACCAGATCCATTTTTTTGAGCTGTGCTATTAATAATGTAGTTCCTGATTTTATCTCGTCGTCAATAGCTATCTGGGCCAACAGTTTTTGGTTTTTATAGAGTGATAAATTAAAATGATCGTCCTGTTTGTGTTTGGCGGTACCCAAGAAGTAGTTATTGCCTTCTACGTCCTCGGCACGCATGCCCAAACCTCGTTCTTCGCGTGCTACTTTGAGTATTATCTTTTGTTTAGGGAGGTTTTTAAGCCCATGTACCAATGATTTGGCTATGGGATGGTTTGACCGTTCTTCAATAGCAATAATGGCGCCTCTTACCTGTTCTATATCAACCCCGGGTTCGGCCTTAATTTCATTAATGCTGAACTTACCGGTAGTTAGCGTACCCGTTTTGTCAAATACCACATATTTGGCATTTGCAACTGCTTCAATAGTATCGCCACCCTTAATCAACACGCCATTTTTAGCAGCACGACCCAGGCCCACCATCACAGCTGTAGGAGTAGCAAGCCCCATGGCGCAGGGGCATGATATAACCATTACTGCAATGGCATTCATTAAAGAATGTTGTATGCCGGCATGGGCTGCATAATAATTGATTATAAAAGTAAGTAATGCAATGCCCAACACCGCTGGTACAAATATGGATGCCACCCTGTCGCCCAGTTTTTGGATGGGAGGTTTAGCAGCCTGCGCTTTTTTCATCAGATCAATAATCTGTGACAGGATAGTATTGGAGCCAACCTTGGTGGCCAGCATGTGTATATTTCCGGTGAGCAGGGTAGTGCCGCCAATTACTTTATCATATTTTTCTTTTTCAACAGGCAGGCTTTCACCGGTAAGCATAGCTTCATCAACAGAGGCATTGCCTGATAGTATTTCGCCATCTACGGGGATCTTATCACCTTGGTTAACGAGTAAAGTATCACCTGGACGAACATCTTTAGCACTGATTACCTCAATACCACCGTTGATAACCCTGTTAGCATTGGACAGCTGGAATTTGATCAGGTCCTTTACTGCAGATGTTGTTTGGGTAACAGATCGTTTCTCAAAAACGTTGCCTAACAATACCAGTGTAATAATGGTTGCACAGGTTTCATAAAACTGATACTGCATACCTGAGTTTTTGATAGTGCCGGTGAGGCTGTATACAAACGCCGATGTGGAGCCAATAAATATCAACACATCCATATTAGGCATACCTCCCTTAACAGAACTCCATGCGCTTTTGCCAAAATGCAGGCAGCCCACTATAAAAACAGGCAGGCATAGCAATAGTTGTACAATTGGTTGATGCAAAAAGTGCCAGGATAACAACATGCCAAGCAGGAGCGGGACGGTAAACGCTGTGCAAAAGATAAATTTGTTCTCGATTTTTTGATAAAATGGCGGCTGATGCTGAGAAATATCATCAATAACTTTAAATCCTAAATTTTCTATCCCCTTTTTTATTTCGGGTAATTTGGTATTGTCGTTAGTTGAAAATTTTACCTCTTCACTGGCAAAGTCAACCAAGATATTTTGTAAGCCCTTTTTTTCGAGGAGTTTATGAACGGATAAGGCGCAATTGTTACAATGCATTCCCGTTACATTAAGTTCAATCAATTGCTCAGCCATAGTTACAAATTTAGCGATTAATTAAAATCGTTCTAAATTAAAGCGGTAAGATGAATGTAATTTTAAAAAAGAGTTTGCAAATAGCCGTAAGATTTCTATTTTTGCACTCTCCAAACGGTAGATGTAGCTCAGTTGGTTAGAGCATCGGTTTGTGGTACCGAGGGTCGTGGGTTCGAGCCCCATCATTTACCCACCTTAGTTTTAAAAGCAGCCTGAAAAGGCTGCTTTTTTTGTTTATAGTATTGATCGGTAGATAATTAGAATTTTAATAAAATGGTTCAAACAGCTTTACACATTTTTTTGAGGGTGCGATTTTTTGATATTTTATTTACTTCACGGTATTTTTTACGAGGTAGGGCGAACAATTCATGTTTAATTATTTTCCATACCTGGTGTACTTAGTTTTTTACTGAGCTATAGGCAGCAAAACGGTTACAGGGATTTCAAGCCAATAAAAAACAAAATATGCCTGCATTATACATATACGCCCGGTAGTCATTGAAAATATCGTTATGTTTTGAAGTCCGGCTGTATGTAAAAATAAATGGTTATGCAATATCAGCGGCTTTTAAGACTTCGGTGTAAATTATTTCGATAAAATACTTTAAGTATCGATTAATAGACTGTTAAAATCATAATTTCTATCGATATACTTTTGAGTTTTTATGGAAACTAGTTGTGCTTAATCTGACAAAGCTTTATGCTTTAATCTAAATAAGTGGAAATAGATTTCGTAAATCTGGACATTAAGTATAACCCCGATAATTATTAATATGAGCGAAATAACAATGACGCAGGCCGATGGTAAAATATTATCATTTGGCGAATTATTACTGTGTATCATGCCGGATCTTAATGGCCATCGGGTTGAACAAAATAACCTTCCCCGTTTGACTGGTGGTGCAGAACTCAATGTTGCTTCTGCTTTGGCTCTCTGGGCCCTGCCCTCTACATTTCTCACGGCATTGCCACCCAACGGTATTTCTGAGCAAATTATTAGTTATCTGAATAAAAGGGGCATTGATTTATCAAATGTGTTTTACAGAGGTGCGAGAATCGGCCTTTACTTTCTTTGTAATGGTCATGACCTGAAACATGCAGGAACAATATATGATCGTGCGCACAGTGCATTTGCTGATCTGGATACAGATCAGATTAACTGGGAAGATGCGTTAAATGGGGTAGAATGGTTGCAATTCAGCGCTATCTGCCCTGCTTTAAACCAGAATTTGGTTAACATATGTTTAAAAGCGTTGCAGATAGCCAAAAGTAAAGATATTACGATCTCAATCGATCTAAATTACCGGTCTGAAGTTTGGCAATATGGAAAAAAGCCTGAAGAAATTATGTCTCAACTTGTGGAGTACGCCTATTTGCTCATGGGCAACCTTTGGGCTTTCAATAAAATGTTAAATATCCCTTTAAGTCCGGAATTTATCAACGTTGGAAATAAAACAAGGCATGTGAACGAAGGCGAAACCCTATCGAAAAAAGTTATTAGTCAATATGCAAAGCTGTAGCTAATACGTTCCGTTCTGATACATCAAATGGCCTTATTTATTATTCAACATTATTTACGAACAGCCGTCTTTATACATCAAAAGAATATAAAGCAACAAGTATTGTAGATAAAGTTGGCAGTGGAGATTGTTATATGGCTGGATTAATTTATGGATTTTATAAGAAAATGCACCCGAAGGTTATCCTGGAATTTGCCACGGCTGCCGATTTTACAAAATTATTCGTCCAGGGCGATTATACTAATAAACGTGTCGTAGAAAAAAAAATAATTCAAAAATGAAAAAAAATAAGCAGCACTTAATAACATGCATTAAAGATCAGGGCGTTTTGCCACTGTTTTGCTACCATTCTGTAGACGTAAGCACCGAAGTTATAAGGTTAATATACAAAACTGGAATCCGAGTAATTGAATATACGAATCGCGGAGATGCCGCATTGACTAATTTTTCGGCTTTAAAAAAAATACAGGAAGCTGAAATGCCCGATTTATATCTCGGTATTGGTACCATCAAATCTGTTCAGGATGCCGAAAGATATATTTCTGCGGGTGCTGACTTTTTGGTGGCACCCATTGTAAATGCTGATGTAGCAGATTTGGCAAATAAAAATGAGTTGTTATGGATACCCGGGTGTATGACACCAACTGAGATTTACAATGCACAGAACTTAGGAGCCCAATTCGTAAAACTATTCCCTGCTGGGTTATTAGGCCCCCATTTTTTATCCTCTATTAAAAAGTTATTTCCTGATCTTCTTTTTATAGCCACAGGTGGAGTTGATTTGGAACAGCGATGCATTAGACCTTGGTTTCAGGCCGGTATTTGCGCTGTTGGTATGGGGGATAAGTTAATCACTAAAAAAATACTTGATGAGGGGAATTACGTTTCGTTATTTCATAATCTTCAAAAGGCCACAAATCTCATTCGGTCAGTAAAACAAATTATTACCCAATGATGAAATCTGTACATCGTGATTTAGCTCCGTTAACTACCTAAATCTATGCAGTGCTTTCTATAATCCCGTGGTATCTTACCGGTGAATTGCTTAAAGAATTTATTAAAATTGGTGAAATTTTGAAATCCTGAAGAGTAACAGACTTCTGATATGGTGATTTCAAGATCCTGTAATAATTTACAGGCATGCCCTATCCGTATTTCGTTTAAGAAAGAACTAAAGCATTTTTGAGTTCTTTTTTTAAAAAAACTGGAAAACGCAGGCGGGGTCATGTTTGCAACTTCTGCAAGTTCGTTTAAAGAAATAGGTTTAGCGAAGTTCTGCATAATATATTTTAAAACCTTGTTCATTCTTTCGGTATCCTTTTCATTTAGGTTATGTGTAAACCCCACAGATGCCAGTGGTTCAAATTCCTTTGATTCAATAAGAATATTCATGATTTCAAGAAACTCAATGGTTTTAGAAAAACCATTTTTCTCCGTGATATGTTTGAGTTTTAGAGTTACTTCTTCCTGTGTTTTTCCATAAAACCTGATTCCCCTTTTTGCTTTTTCCAGTAATTTTTGGGTTTTCAATATGACAATATCATCACCTGCGAGTTTTATTAAAAAGTCGAACGGAAAATAAATCACAACTGCCCTTGCCAATTTTGTTTCGGAAGGGTTGTTTAAAACAGAGGGATCATTATACCATATATGGGGAAGATTAGGACTCATCAAAACCAGGTCGCCTGCCGCGAAGTTATTGATATTATCTCCTACCATCCTTTTTCCCCAACTGTCAACTACATAATTTAATTCACATAAATTATGAAAATGGAAAGGGGAACTATAATGATGCTCTTCAATTTTCTTAAATAGAAGTGAGCTAATATCATCGTTCCCGATTTTAATCAGATTAGGTTTCATGAAGTTTTAATGAATATTTAGGATTCGTTTATCTGTTTAAATGTAATGATTTTTTAATAATGCATAGATAAAATCAGATATATGATTAAAATAGTTTAAGTATTCATTAAATAAATTTTACAAATCTGTTTGGAGCCCAAGTACTTTTGAATTACCAATATAAATTCAAGTAAAACTAATTCACACAAAAATTTAAATTAATGAAAGGAAATCTACATCTCAATGGATCTGGAAAACTTTGGGTTTTAATTTGTTTAAGCCTATCGATTTTCGCCCTCAGCGCAAGAGCCCAGGAAACAAAAACAGTTTCCGGTATTATCAGCGACGAAAACAAACAACCCTTGCCCGGTGTAACCGTAATGGAAAAGGGCACAACAAATGCCACCCCAACAAATGCCAAGGGTGCATTTTCCTTAAGGGTAAAAGCCAACGCTATCCTGGTGTTCCGTAGTACTGGGTATAAATCACAGGAGGTGGCCATTCATACGCAAACAATAATCGATATGTCAATGGTGCCTGAAAATACCGCGCTAAAAGACGTGGTAGTAATAGGTTATGGAACCCAACGAAAAGTAGACGTTACAGGCTCCGTTGCCTCTGTTAGCAGTGCAACAATTATAGAAAGACCTTCTCCAAATGCGCTTGGTGCACTGGAAGGCCAGGTGCCAGGTTTGAGCATTACTTCTAATTCCGGACGCCCCGGTGATATGCGTGTGAATATAAGGGGGTTTAACTCTATCAATGCTTCCAATAATCCACTGTTTGTGGTGGATGGGGTAATTGGCGTAGATTATTCTACCATTAACCCGAGCGATATTGCAACTATTGACGTTTTGAAAGATGCTTCGTCGACAGCGATTTATGGAGCAAGGGGTTCAGGCGGTGTGATTATCATTACTACCAAGCGCGGCAAGGATGGGAAGGCTGTTGTAAACTTAAATCTTACAGGAGGCTATAATGTGTTGCCCAGAGAGATCTCCTTGTTGAACTCAACGCAATATCAAACTATGGAAAAGGCTGCTTATGCTTTTGTTCCCGGTAGGGCCTATCCAAATTTTGCAAATCTGGAGCCCCTGTTGTACAATGCCGATGGTACCCCTAAATATAATACCGACTGGCAGAAAGAAGTATATAAACCGAGTTTTTCTCAAAATGATAACTTGTCGATTTCAGGAGGCAATCCTGACTTGAAATACAGTATGAACTATGGGTATCAGAATGATCAGGCTTTAATGTTATTTACTTATAATAAAAAGTATTCAGCAAGGATAAACCTTGATGCAAAGGTTAACGACTGGCTTACTACAGGTTTAAATTTATCAGGCGTATCTTCAAAAGAAAGAATACAAGATGATGGGGTAGGGGGGCTAACAGCCACACGCGAAGTCATGGAAGCCTTTCCTATGATTCCCGTAAAATTACCTGATGGATCATGGGGCGGTAACTTTATGCATTTAAATTCTGAAGGCGCTGATAACCCGGTAAATATTTTAACCAACTACTATAATATTCATAATAGGATCAATGTTTTAGCAAACACTTATTTCAATATTCGTTTCTCAGATAATCTTGAATTCAAGACCAGCTTCTCAACAGAAAGTTATACTGATGAAAATGATCAGGCATCCAGCGGGTCGGCTGTGCAGCGAGGTCTTTATCAAAATATTTCCGCGGGTATATATTCGGAAAAGTCTCTTTACTGGCAGAGTTCGAGCTATTTTACCTACAAAAAGCAATTTAATAAAGCGAATAGCATCAATGTTATTTTAGGTACAGAATGGGCAAAAAAGCATGATCAAACAGTTGGTGCTTCCGCGTCAAATTTTGATAGTGATTTCTATTTATGGAATAACCTGGGTGCCGGGATAGTTCCCAATCCGCCTACATCCAGTGCTTATGATTGGCAGATTCATTCCTATTTTTCCCGGGTAAGTTACTCCCTTTTAGATAAATATTTGTTCACCGCAACAGGACGGTACGACGGGTCTTCGAAGTTTGGAGCAAACCATAAATATGCATTTTTTCCTTCCGCTGCGGCAGCATGGCGAGTATCAGAAGAGGATTTTTTAAAGAATTCTAAAATTATAAGCAATTTAAAATTAAGAATAAGCTATGGTAGTACCGGGAATTCTGAGATTGGACAATACCAGTCTATTGGAGCCCTGTCATCTAATACGGCAATATTCGGAGGAAATCGTGCTGGTGGTGAGGTACAAGGTACTATTCCCAATCCCAACCTTAAATGGGAAAAGATGGATCAAGCAGATTTGGGTGTAGATTTAGGTCTGTTTAACAATCGTATCAATCTTACGGCCGACGTTTATAACAAAATTACAAGCGGCCTGTTATTGTATGCCCCGGTTCCTTTATCATCAGGATTTGATAACGTTTTAAATAATATAGGATCAGTACGTAACAGGGGGTTCGAATTGGGCCTGAATACAAGCAATCTGGTGGGTGCTTTCACCTGGGGTACTACTTTAAATTTCTCAGCTAATAGAAACAAAATATTGGCATTAGGCTTACACAATGAGGATATTTTTCCTGGGCCGTCATTTCTTGACCAAACGAATATATTGCGGGTTGGGCAGCCAGTTGGAACTTTTTATGGACTTACCCGCTTGGGAACCTGGAGTACCGCTGAAGCCGCACAGGCTGCGCTGGTTGGTGCCAAACCTGGTGACATAAAGGATTCGAGTACAAAGTCTATTTTGGGCCATGCTTATCCGAATTTCGTATCGGAATTCATCAACAGATTTTCATATAAAAACTTTGAACTGCTTGTGGATATTCAGGTAAGCCAGGGTAATAGCATATTAAACCTTGGTTATGCTACGTCTGAAGACAGACAAACGCTTGCCAATAGTTATGCGACTGTTCTGAATGCCTGGACACCTACCAATCAAAATACCAGCATTGCACAGGTAAGACTAAATGGTGATGGCCCTTCACTACGCCAGGATAGTCATTATATTCAGGATGGATCTTTCATTCGGGGTAAGAATATTTCATTGTCTTACACGGTGCCAAAAAGTACTTGCAATGCCTTGCATTTAAAGAATTTACGCCTGTTTACAGGTGTACAAAATGCTTTCCTGCTTACTAAATATAAAACCGGCTATGATCCTGAAGTATCAACTTACCCACAAGCATTTGCTTATGGGATAGAGTTCTATGCTCAGCCAAAGGCCAGGACATTTAATTTTGGTTTAAATGCCAGTTTATAATTTATAAAATTAAAGATGATGAAAAAAATAATCATATTATCAATTGCACTTTTCAGCATATCTGCAATTTCCTGCAATAAATTTTTGGATGAAAAGCCTTCGAGTTTTTATACTTCAGACAATTATTACAAAAGTTACCAGCAGGCACAAAACGCTGTAAACGGTATTTACACTTTTACCCGTGATTTCTATGCAGCTGTGGGGCTTTACGAAGAAGATGCTATGCTCATGCTGGAAAACCCCACGGGCCAGGCCAAAAGTGATATCAATCAATCTAATAACAATGCCAATTTGCGGAACTTGACCATGCAAACTACAGATCTTTATTTTAACGTATGGTGGCGTAGTTCGTATAAAGGTATTGATGCAGCAAATCTGGCTATTCAGAATATACCTTTAATTCCGGCATCCGTTGTTACGGATGTACAGAAAAATCAGTTGCTGGGACAAGCCAGATTTTTGCGGGCCTGGTTCTATTTTAATCTGGTAAGGATATACGGCGATGTTCCTTTAGTTACCGAGCCTACCACCAGCGCTGCTGGGCTTCAGATACCGCGGACAGCTACGAAAGACGTTTATGAAAAATTAATTGTACCTGATTTACTTGCTGCAGAACAAAGCGGATTGCCTTTTTCTGATCAAACTGGAAGAGTAGCTATTGGGGCAGTAAAGTCACTTTTGGCAAAGGTTTATGAAACAATGGCGGGTTTCCCTTTGCAGCAGAAGGACAAATTGCCACTGGCTAAACAAGAGGCTTTGGATGTGATTAACTCCGGGAAATATACACTTTACCAAAATTATGATCAGTTCCGCGATGCGGCAAATGATAACAAAATGGAGAACATTTTTATGGTGCAATTTGCCCCTGGGATTGCAGGCAACCCTATGTTTTCCTTTACGCTTCCAAGTTTCAGTTACATTTCCAATGGACAACAAGAAATAGGTACACTTTTGCCAGAAGATACATTTTTTGCATCATATAGCGCATCTGATAAGCGGAAACAGGAAAAGCAGTTTTTTTACTCTCATTACCCCAACTTTTCAACCGGGGTGGACGTGCAGTTCAAAAACGGGGAACACATTTACAAGTTTTGGGATGACGTGGCCCAGGCGAGTGGGCAGGGTTCTGGGAAATGTTTTCCTATAATACGTCTTTCGGATATCATGCTGCTCTATGCTGAAGCTCAAAATGAGGCTGACGGAATGCCGGACGCAAATAGTTATAATTATATTAATGCAATACGGGCAAGGGCAAATTTGACACCGTTGGCTGGCCTAAGCGAGGATCAGTTTCGCCAGGCTGTGTGGCGCGAAAGAAATCATGAACTTTGTTTTGAAAACATAACATGGTTTGATATGGTAAGAACAAGGATGGTATATGACACGAAAAATGATGCTTTTGTTCCCATGGTAGGATATACTCTCCCTGGTAATAACACCGCAAAATTCCAGACCAAACATTACTTATTCCCTATACCACAGGCAGAAATAGATGCTAATCCGAAGCTTACTCAGAATCCAGGATATTAGACGGCTTATTAATTACCTTTAGCGTACAACAACCTGAATTAAATTATAAAAGATCGCTAAAAGACTTAAATATTTTTACTTAACCAAAACATGAAATTACAAGGGAACGCATACGTAACGCTGATTTGTTTTACAGCAGGGCTGGGCGGGTTTTTATTTGGATTTGACACCGCCGTTATATCAGGAGCAATTAATTTTTTGCGAAACCAGTTCCATTTATCTGCCGTTATGGAAGGCTGGTTAATGAGTTCAGCATTGTTGGGTTGTGTATTTGGAGCCGCGATTTCAGGTTATTTGGCTGATAAATACGGCCGAAAAAAAATATTACTGCTTTCAGCGATCTTATTTATTGTATCTGCCGCTGGTTGTGCCATTGCCATAACCCCGGCCTTTCTTGTAATTGCAAGGATTGTAGGGGGTATTGGAGTCGGCTTTGCCGCTATGGTTGCCCCTATGTTCATTTCAGAACTATCACCTGCAAACTTACGGGGCCGGTTGGTTTCATTATATCAGCTCGCCATTACTTTAGGGATTTTATGTTCTTATTTATCAAATTCCTTCCTTTTGCAATATGCCAGCAATGCGGCTGCAGGCGCCAATAGTTTTATGCATTACTACCTGGTGGCTGAGGTTTGGCGGGGTATGTTGGGGTCCAACATGGTGCCTGCATTATTATTTTTTGTATTTCTGTTATTTGTGCCAGAAAGCCCGAGGTGGTTGGTGAAAATGGGTAAAACTGAAGAAGCTGGAAGAATACTCGAACGTGTTAACGGAAATGGCTTAGCTCAATCTGAATTGTTTGAAATAGAGAAAACCATTTCAGGAGAAACAGGGAGTTTCAGGCAACTGCTGGAACCCGGTATGCGTATTGCTTTGCTAATTGGTTTGGCTTTACCTTTTTTAAGCCAGCTATCAGGAATCACTACGGTGATGTATTATGCACCGGCTATTTTTGAAAAGGCTGGATTAAAAGCAGGCTCCGCAATGGGCAGTGCGTCTGTAATCGGTTTCTTTAATATGATATTCACGCTCGTAGCCATTTGGAAAATTGATAAATGGGGAAGAAAGCCATTATTGATATGGGGGTTCATTGGGCTAAGTATTGCATTGTTTTTAATCGGCTGGGCATTTACCCGCGAAAATATTGCAGGGAATGTTCTCCTGAGCTCATTTATTTATTACATCGCTGTTTTTGCTTCAACACTGGGGCCAGGGGTGTGGGTAGTGATCTCTGAAATTTATCCAACAAAAATACGGGGCAGGGCCATGTCAATGGCTACCCTGTCTTTGTTCCTGGGTTCAACATTTGTAACGCAAACTTATCCAATTCTAAGAGATTCGATAGGGGTAGGAAATGTATTTCTTTTATATGGATTGGTCATGTTGCCGGCTGCCTATTTTGTTAAGAAGTATGTGCCTGAAACTAAGGGGAAATCGCTTGAAGAAATTGAACATTACTGGAAGAGAGATGCAAAATTATCTTCGGTTGAGCAGGAATAAAAATCAATAAAAGAGGCATTCAATATTAAAATTATCAAATGAGAAAATTTATCATATCGACTATAATACTTTGCTATGCTTGCAGTGTCAATTTGCAGGCTCAGACAAATTACCGGCCGCACGGGTCAAAAAATAAGGATCATTCTTACTTTAAAAAAGGCACGGTCAATTTCATAAGTTCCAGTCATCAGGATATAGCCTGGATGGATTCAATTGCGGCTTGTGAAAAATTCAGAGATGAAAAAATGATTACCCCTGCATTGGCAATTATGAAAGTAAACCCTGATTACTGTTTCCGGGTAGAAGATGCATTGAGTTTACGGGAATATTTAAAAAGACATCCCGATCGCTATAATGACATCCTAAAATACACCAAAGAGGGAAGATTGGAATGGGGGGGTACTTACAATATGCCTTATGAATCAATGTATGATGGTGAAGCTTTGATCCGTGAAACTTATTTGGGAAGAAAATGGTTAAAAAAGATGCTTCCTGGTTGTGATTTCACCATAGCATCAAACGAGGATGTACCGGGAAGAGCTATGCAAATGCCCCAAATATTAGCCAAGGCAGGAATAAAGTATCTTGACATTTCAAGGCATGAGGCAGGCATTTACCGTTGGTACAGCCCTGATGGCAGCAATGTGTTGATGTATACTCCCGGCCATTATGATGGCTCTGGCAGGGATATATGGGATGTGAAAACAGACGAAGAAAAGAAAAAAGGGATAATTAACCACCTTAATGCATGGGATGTTTATTTTAAAACAAACAAATTCAAACCAGCGCTTCCTATTCTTATTTCTACCGATTGGGCACAACCCATGGAATTTAGCTCTTTGATGACATCATGGAATAAATCTGCAAAAAGCGAAGGATTACCTGAACTGAAATTTTCGAGTTCTGCAGCATCATTTAAGGCCCTTGATGCACCAAATGCCAAATACGAAAAACTGACCGGCGAACGTCCCAATGTTTGGTTATATATCCACGGACCAACGCATGAGCATGCTTTAACAGCCTCAAGGATGGCAAACAGAACGCTTACAGCCGCCGAAAAGTTTGCTGCTATTAACGCTACTATTCAAAATGATTTTTCAAGCTATCCTGAAAAGGATTTTACTACTGCCTGGGAAAATGCCATTTATGCCGATCATGGCTGGGGTGGAAAGCATGGAGATATGACCGATTTGACATTCAGGAATAAATTTGAAGATGCATATACTATCGCCAACAACATATTACAAAAGAGTTTAACTTCTATCACACAGTCAATTGGTTTTAATAAAAAGGGTCGTGCTATTGTTGTCTTTAATCCATTGTCATGGGAGCGGAGCGATAAGGTAGAAGTGAGTGTGAATGTTTATGGACAGGATACTTTATCCTATAAAATTATTGATGCGGCCTCGGGCGTTGAAGTTCCGAGCCAGTTAATAAAAGCAAAGCCAGTCAACGGATCAGACGAAGTGATCACGCTTGCTTTTGTTGCAGATAAGGTGCCCTCACTTGGTTACAAAAGTTATTACCTGCAACCCTACATAAATGGGCTGAATAAAAACGGAGTTCCTTTAGCGCCAACCAATGCATCTGCCATTGACGTAAAAGCGAATGCAAATGTATATGAGAATAATTTTTATAAAGTTGAATTTGCCGAAGGCGGTCTTAAAAGCATCTTTGATAAAGATCTGCAAACGGAGCTTTTAGAAACCCCCAAGTTATTAGGTGGCGAAATATTTCAGTTAGAGTCTGTAGGTAACGGAGCGGGAGAATTTAGCGATGTACAGCCGGTAACGATGAATGGTTTTGAGAAAGTAAGTCAATATAAGCCCAAATGGAATTGTGTAGAGTATGGGCCTGTTCGTAAAACGTGGGAGCTTACCCAGCAAACAAAATTTGCCACTATCCATCAAACGGTAACGCTATATGACAATTTAAAACAGATTGATTTTAAAGCGGAAATTTTAGGGTTTTCAGGCGAGCGCTATCGCGAATACAGGATGGCTTTCCCGCTAAAACAAACGCAATCAAAAGTTGCTTATGAAGTTCCTATGGGTGTAGTTGAGGTAGGAAAAAGCGAAATAAAAGGAGCCGCAGGGTTTTCTTATGGTGTTCAGGACTATAATACCGAGTGTAGTAAAGTGCACCCCCGCGAAGTACAGGATTGGTTTAATGCCAGTAAAAACAATACTTCTGTTACCATTAGTAGTTCTGTAGCCGTATTTGACTGGATAGATGGTACGGATACCACTAATACTTCTACGGTATTGCAGCCTATTCTATTCTCCAGCCGCAAAAGCTGCCATGGTGAAGGTAATTATTACCTGCAAACCGGCAATCACTCTTTCCAGTTTAGCTTTACATCAAATCAGGGCGACTGGCAAAATAGCGTTCATTCCGGAAAACAGCAAAATCAGCCGCTTCAGTCTGTTGTATTGGATGTTAATCAGCTTAAGTCGGGCCTGCCGCTGAGCTTTAGCTTCGCAGGGGTAACAGGTGATAACCTTGTTATTTCAACTATTAAAAAATCTGAGGATGAAAATAACATTATCATGCGGTTAGTTGATATGCAGGGTAAAACGGTTGATGCGAAGATTCAATGGTTTGGTAAAATAAACGGTGTTAACAGTACCAATATAATTGAAGAGGAAGACAAGCCGCTTAAGAATACTAACGCAGATATTAACTTAAAGGTTAAGCCCTATTCAATTGAAACCATACGAATTAAATAAAGAAAATGAAATGATAGGAGGAATGAATGTTCAAAAAAGGCAGATGCTTCAGCAAATTATCAACCAGCATGCATTAGGAGCGGTTATTTTTTGGAAGCCAGATGAGCTTGTACTTACTTTGGGTTATTTGCCCCAATGGGGCCTGTCATTCCTGGTATATACAAGCGATCATGCGCCGGTTCTGTTTGTTCCTGAACTTGAACCGGAAGATATATTGCCACGCAACATAGAAATAAGAAAATTCCCATGGGGGAACATCAATTGTGCTGATCCATGGAAAGATTTATTTAGTCAGATTAAAGATTTAATAGGCGAAAAGGGACTGAATAATTATCCGGTATCCTTTATCAAAAATATTGGTGGGACTGCTCCTTGTAGAATGTCTGGCGAGCAGCCTCATTTACCCTATGATTTGATTGAACAATTGTTTGTAGTAAGCGATTCCGGTTTTAAGGATGTGACCAATGATTTGCTTCAACTCTATTTGTATAAAAATGAGGAAGATGTAAGGTGTTTGAAACTTGTTCATGAGGTTGCAGCTATGGCCATACAAACATTCTATGACAATCTAAAAGTTGGCAATTCCGAAGCGATTATCGCATCAGCAATAGAAGCGGAAGTGCAGAATATGACCGGGAAAAACGGCGTTCAATTTGCGAAGGCCTGGCCCCTGATCCAATCAGGGGTTAATGCTGCTTTTGGGGGCAGATACAACAGAACCACCGGAAGAACGCTGAACAACAGTGAAATGGTCATGCTGGAAATGAGTATTTGTGTAAATGGTTACTGGGCCGATATAACCCGTACCGGGCAAACAAGTGAGGTGTCTGAATATCAAAAAAAGATTTTCGACACCGTTTTTGAAGCACAGCAGTTAGCCATATCCATGATGAAACCAGGTGTTGAAATGGGGGCTGTAGACGCAGCCGCAAGAGATCATATCACTAAATCGGGTTTCGGGCATCTTTACAATCATGCATTGGGGCACCATGTCGGTTTCAGGTATCATGACCCAGGCCCAGTACTGTCCCCTGGTTCGACTGGTGTTTTAGAAGAAGGAATGTTATTGACCGTTGAACCTGGTATTTACGGGATGGAAATTAATGGCGGGGTCAGAATTGAAGACAATGTTTTAATTACAGCCAATGGCTGCCTCGTTTTATCTGACTACCCTAAAGGGTTGAATATATAATAGAAATGATAATTGAAAAATATGATGAATAACAGCATCGATTTAAAAAATAAAAGGGTTGTGGTCACGGGGGCAAGTCAGGGCATTGGTGCAGGTATATGCCATGCCATGGCTACCTGTGGTGCAGATGTATTGGTCAATTATCTTCAGGACCAGCAAGCAGCAGAAGCTGTGGTAAGCGATTTGAAGAATTTATATGGCGTAAAGGCATTTTGTTTTTGTGCAGACGTTGCTGAACAGGCATCTGTTGTAGCCATGTTTGAATTTGCTGATCAGGTTTTGGGCGGGATCGACATTTTGGTAAATAATGCGGCTTGTGAAACTATAGATCATGCCATACACCTGAATTTGGATGATTGGGACAGGGTATTCAATGTTGATTTACGAGGCGCATTTATATGTTCACAAGAGGCAGGTAAAAGAATGGTAAATCAAAACAGTGGTGTTATTATCAATATTTCATCCATTCATGATAAAGTACCAAGAAAAGGGCTGATTCATTACTGCGCTGCCAAAGCAGGATTAAACATGATGACCAAATGCCTTGCACTCGAATTGGCTGAAAATAATATTCGGGTAGTCGCAGTTTCTCCGGGAGCCATAGAAACCGAAATGAACAGGGAGGAGATAGATAAGTTTGGCAGGGAGAAATTTAATAGCTGGATCCCTTTAGGAAGAGTTGGTATCATCGATGACGTGGCATGGACCTGTGCGTTTCTGGCCAGTGATAAAGCAGCCTATTATACCGCAACAGAAATATACATTGATGGGGGATATAAAGAAAGCACAATTCCTTATGATCCAAGGCCTAATAAATAAAAATAATAAAATGTTAATTGAAGCATATACATACGAGGGCGAAGGTTACGATCCATTTTTGATTCGTGACAACTGGCAGGTGGCAAAATTGAATTACATGCCCGGTCAGGGTCTTACAGACATTGTTAAGATAGATAAACATATACACACAGACGAGGTATTTATCCTGATAAAAGGTACGGCTATACTAATTGCCGCAGAACGGAATGAAAATGATGCCTATTCTTTTGATTGTCTTAAAATGCAGCCTGGAACTACCTATAACATCAGGGCTAATACCTGGCACAATATAGCCATGAATACTGATGCGGAGTTGATTATTGTTGAGAACTGTAATACACATCTTCACGATTGTATTTATGTGCCTTTAAGCGAAAATGAAAAGATTGATTTGTTCGATCGCATTCAATCTGCCTTAAAATAACTGTTTAATAAATACTTTTTTACCTGAAATTCAAAAGATATAACAAATAATGGAACCAAATAATAATCATCCGATCTGGGAAAATGATACGCAGCTAACCGAACTTTTCAAAAATGAATTGTATACGCCTGTGGTAGGAGATATACTTGATGAATTGGGCTGTTATCATCAGTTTCTGCCACAACCAATCAAACCGGTCAACGATGGGGATAAACTTATCGGCCGGGCTATGACAGTATTAATGATAGATGTATATGGCCCACAAAAACAGCCATTTGGCAAGCTTACAGAAGCACTGGATCAGTTAAAGGAAGGTGAGATCTATGTGGCAACGGGGGGCGATATGCGTTGCGCTTACTGGGGAGAAATACTTACAGCAACGGCTAAAAAGAGAGGTGCGGTAGGGGCTGTAATTAATGGTTATTACCGGGACTCCGAAAAGGTGATGGAGCAGCACTGGCCGGTTTTTAGTAGGGGAAGATTTGCCCAGGATTCTGGTGTCAGAACACAGGTTGCTGATTATAATTGTGATATCCAGATGGGTAATGTTTGGATAAAGCCCGGTGATTTGATCTTTGGGGATTTAGATGGTGTGGTCGTCATTCCGGCTAAATATGAAGTTGAGGTAATTACCAAGGCACTTATCAAAGCCCGCGGAGAAAAATTGGTACGGAAGGAAATAGAAAATGGCATGTCCAGCACTGATGCCTTTAAGAAATATGGGATACTTTAATTATCGTTTTTGATCTTAGGAAATACAGCTATGAAGTTAGGATTGGGTTTATATAAACATATGCTGAATAAACAGCATTTTGATTTTGCAAAGCAATGTGGATGTACTCATTTAATTGTACACCTGGTAGATTATTTTAATAAAGGCAACCAAACAAGCAATAATGATCAGCCGATAGGTGACGGTTCTGGCTGGGGGATAGCGGGTGATTCTAATAAGATTTGGTCAGTAGAAGAGTTGGTGGGTTTAAAACGAGAGGTAAATAGCTCAGGCCTTGAATTGGAGGCAATTGAAAATTTTGATCCTGCAAACTGGCATGATATTTTATTGGATGGCCCCCGCAAAAAGCAGCAAATGGAAGATGTGAAACAGATTATCAGAAACGTTGGAAAAGCCGGGATACCTATAATGGGCTATAATTTCAGCCTCTCAGGTGTAAGCAGCCGCATAACTGGAGGGTTTGCGCGTGGGGGAGCCATTTCTGTAGGTATGGATGGAATAGATGACAAACCCATTCCAAATGGAATGGTATGGAATATGATCTATGAAACCAACGCAAAAAAAGGGTATATGCCGGTAATAACACATGATGAGTTATGGTCAAGGCTTAAGTGTTTTTTACAGGAATTAGTGCCGGTAGCGGAAGAGGCGGGTGTTGTACTCGCTGCCCATCCGGATGACCCACCCGTGCCTCTGCTGCGAGGTACGCCAAGACTGGTTTATCAGCCCGATATGTATCAGAAGCTTTTAGATATTAAACACTCAAAATCCAATGCTTTAGAGTTTTGTTTAGGATCTATCGCGGAGATGACTGAAGGCGATGTGTATCAGGCTACAGAGCAATATGCGGCGCATATTGCCTATATTCATTTTAGAAATGTAATAGGCAAAGCACCGCATTACAAGGAAGTATTTGTTGATGAGGGAGATATTGATATGTTCAAGATATTAAAAATACTCAAAAGTAAGAATTTTAATGGGGTATTGATTCCTGACCATACCCCGCAGATTTCCTGCAATGCACCATGGCATGCGGGGATGGCATATACTCTCGGATTTATGAATGCGGCTTTAAAAATGGTATAGAAAAATAAAGACAATAATTGTAAATCAGTTTAATATAGAATCGGTTTAAAGTAGTTCAGGAAAACATTGCGTAATGACTTACTTAATCTCTTGATAAAAGTGGAGGAGGGTTTTTATGCTTGTATAAATATAATTATGTTTGTACATTATAACATATTATATTCCTTTAACATATCTCTTAAACGCTCATTAGTTTTATAAATCAAATAAAAAATAATTAATTAAATAAAAGCTCTCTTTTGGAATGAACGGGGATATTTGAGCCGCCTTAAATTTAGGATAGCAAAGTTATGATCTGTTCTAAACAGGATGATATCAGCTTCCCCACTAAAATAGTACTTCAAGATACTTCAATAAACGACAACAAAATGCTCCCTAAAAAGTAGCAATCTTTAAACTAAAAAAAATAAATTAAATGAGGAACAAAAAAAGTATTTCAAAATGTTCATACGTACTGTTTGTTTTATTGTTGAGTACAACCATTTTGAGGGCACAAAATGATCTGAAACCCCAAACCGCTTTGCGTTATGAAAAGAACTTTCCGGAAAATATGAATTTTAAAGTGCAAACCTTTTACCGGCATCGTTTGGATGGGAACCCTGGAAGGGAAATCATGGTGTATTTCAAAGGCGCAAAATTTTCTGGTAAGGGAGTTATTGAAGTTGAATGCGCCGGAGAAAAAGAAACCATGGCATTAAATATAAAAGCTGGGATTGATAGCTTGGCGTTTATTCTTCCTTATGGTGCAGGTGTTAAAACAAGTTGTGATGCAAAATTTACGCTGAAGAGGGGTGGTAAAGAGCTGAAGGCTGCTGTAATCGTTCCGGCACTGCGACAATGGACGGTTTACATTTACCCGCATTCACATGTTGATATTGGATATACCAATACTCAAGCCAACGTAGAAACCATACACAGGCGTAACCTGATCAATGGTATCGAGCTGGCAAAAAAAACGGCTAACTATCCTAAGGGCTCTCGCTACTTATGGAATCCGGAAGTATTATGGCCTGTGGAAAGGTTTCTTAAAAAAGCCACTCCCGATCAAAAACAGTATATCATTGATGCTGTGCAAAAAGGCTACCTGCATTTGGATGCCAGTTATGTAAACACCAATACGAGTGCAGCGGCAGATGAAGAAATGTTTGAATTCTTGCGCCATAGCAGAGAGCTTGAAAAATTAACCGGAAAAAAAATCGAAACTTATGTTCAGGTAGATGTTCCAGGTATGTCTTGGGGAATAGTGCCTGTTGCCGCAAGGCAAGGTATTAAATACATTTTTGCAATGAATAATGGATCTGATAGGGTGGGACGTTCTACCCAAATGAGTTATAAACCATTTTGGTGGAAAGGGCCTGACGGTAAATCAAAAGTTCTTTTTCTGCAGCCTGGTAATTATACTCCGGGAGAGAGGGCAAAAGGTCATGATTACTGGCCAAAAATGCTTGGGCAAACAGACACCTCTAAATTATTACAAATTGTAAAAACAGATCGTCCAAGGGACCATTTTGTTGACCAATATCTTGCTGAAAAATTGCCAGAACTGGAAAAATCAGACTACTATCCTTACGATATTTTCGCCATGTCATGGGCAATGGCTGATAACACACCAATTGATGCAGATTTACCGGATGCTGTTAAAAGCTGGAATGAAGATTATGCCTTTCCGCATCTTGTTATTGCCAGTGCAACAGAAATAATGCAATCATTTGAAAAGAAATATGGTGATCAATTACCGGTATTATCTGGTGATTTTACCGAGTACTGGACTGATGGTCTGGGGACTGCTGCAAAGCAAACCAGCATGAACCGGGCTTCAAAGGAACGTTTAATTCAGGACGAGACGCTTTGGACCATGCTGCATCCGGGAGAAACAGCCCCGCGGCAGGAAATCAAGGAAGCCTGGAGAAATGTAAGTATGGGGACTGAGCATACCTGGTGTTATAATGATCCTTCTAAACAACCCATTACCAATGACATTTTGAATGTCAAGTTTGGCTATTTTCAGCAAGCTGAAGACCAAAGTAAATTCCTGCTGCGTTCCGCATTGTCTTCAGTTAGTCAAAATGGAAGTTCAATAATAGGTATTTTTAATACGCTTTCTTGGGCACGAGATGGATTGGTTCATATTTCTAATGAACAAAGTAAGGATTTTAATAGCATAAAGGATGATCAGGGAAATACAATAGTTTCACAGCGCCTTTCAAATGGGGAATTTGTCTTTCTTGCCAAAGATGTTTCGGCCTTTGGGTCAAAAAAGTATTTTTTGAACAACAAGAAATATAGCTATACAGGAAAACTTTTGCAAGGCAA
The DNA here is from genome assembly GCF_014200575.1 of Mucilaginibacter saanensis. Lineage (GTDB taxonomy): Bacteria > Bacteroidota > Bacteroidia > Sphingobacteriales > Sphingobacteriaceae > Mucilaginibacter. The sequence goes on from NZ_JACHBZ010000001.1 coordinate 756,295, forward strand.
TATATTGGATAATGGGATAGTACGGGTGGTTGTTGATTCACAAACGGGTGATATATCCAGTTTAACTAATGGTTCCAGTGAATATGTTAATAAAAAAGCAGCATGCAATCTCAATAGTTATCGTTATCTGCATGGCAATGATGGCCCGGAAAAAGCTACCGGTACTACTACCGTGAAAATATTAATCAAAGAAAATGGCCCATTGTTGGCTACACTACTGGTTAAATCACAAGCAGAAGGGTGCAATAGTTTAACGCGCGAAATTACCATTATTGCCGGGCAACCCTATATTGAAATCAAAAACATTGTTGATAAACAGGCCATCCTGAAAAAGGAAGGTATCCATTTTGGATTTGCGTTTAATATTAATAATCCAATAACGAGGGTTGATATCCCGTGGGGAGTAATGAAAATAGATACCGATATGCTATCGGGAGCAAACAGGAATTGGATAGGTTTTCAAAGATGGCTGGATATATCTAATAATGGTAAAGGAGTAACCTGGTGTTCATTGGATGCCCCTGTTTTTGAAGTGGGAAATATGACAGCGAATATTATAGGTAGTGCAACCGATTCAGAAAAATGGTTAAAAAAGATTAACCCAAGTGCCACAATTTATTCATGGGCATTAAATAATCATTGGCACACAAATTATCCATTAAGTCAGGAAGGTGAAATAGAGCTTCGTTACCGGATTCTTCCACATAACTCTGCCTATGATGCCGGGTTATCCAATCGTTTCGGACTTGAGCAGGCCCAGCCATTAGTTGCCGCTCCGGTAAACAAAAATATAGAGAGCAAGCCACTTTTATACTTAGCAGGTAGCTCTAAAGTACTTATATCAATACTTAAAACTGATAGTACCGGGAATAATACACAAATAAGGCTTCGGTCAGTGTCGGAAAAAGATGAGTTGGTAAAACTAAATTGGCTTAGCCGTAAACCTGAATCGCTGACCATAATTGATAATCCTAAAGATACCAATAAGGAGTTGCGGGAAGAAATTGTGGTTCCGGCAATGGGGTTTATAACCATTGAGGCAAAATTTGCCAGATAAGATGAAGGTATATAGTATAGATCGTAGTAAACATTTGAATAAATATTTAAGATGAAAAATTCTTTTAATTGTTTTTGTAATAATTTATTGAGGCTGTTTTTGATGAGTTTGTTTTTTTCAACGCAGGCTTTCGCACAAAATGTGCTGTTAGCTCCGGGGCCTTCTAATCTAATATCTGGAAAAAAGGCACCGGTAGTAACGGATATCTGGGTAGTGTTTAAAACCCATTTCGATTTGGGATTTACGGATCTGCCCGAAAATGTATTTAAACGGTACAGGGGGAAAATGATGGATAATGCATTAACGGTAATTGAAAAAAGCCGAATGGGTACTAAAGAAAAACGTTTTAAATGGACGGTTCCCGGCTGGCCACTGCAGGCGCAAATACTCGGTCCCTTGCAAACACCGGAACGAAAAACAAGAATTGAGAAGGCTATAAAGGAAGGAACAATTGTTGTTCATGCGCTTCCTTTTACTATGCACACAGAGTCGCTGGATGATGAAGATTTAGTGCGGGGACTGGGTTTTTCTTCAGCCGTAGCAAGAAAATATGGTATTCCTTTACCAATCAGTGCAAAAATGACGGATGTACCCAGCCATTCCTGGATTTTGCCAACCTTACTAAAAAATGCAGGCATCCAATTTTTACAATTGGGTTGTAACCCCGCCAGTCAGTATCCGCGTTTTCCTGAGCTGTTCTGGTGGGAAGGGGCCGATGGATCAAAAGTATTATGCAATTATACCCCTCTTTATGGCTCCGATATAAAGCCAACACCTAACTGGCCCTGTAAGAACTACCTGGCCATGCAAATGACAGGCGATAATCATGGTCCGCCAAACGCAGAGGAAATCGATAAGCTTCTTGCTTATGCTGCAAAAGAATTACCCGGTGTAAAAATCCACTTTGGTACACTCGACGATTTTGCTAAAGCGGTGCTCGCCGAAAAACCTGATCTGCCAACCGTAAAAGGAGATTGCCCTGATACCTGGATTCATGGCCTGCAATCAAATCCACAGGAAACGAAAATGGCCAGGAATATCCGCCCATTGGAATCAACACTCGATGGTTTGCATACACAAATGAAATTCTGGGGTATCCGGGTTGCACCTGTTGCTGCAAAGCTGGCAAAAGCTTACGAACAGAGCCTCTTATACGCCGAACATACGTGGGGTATGAATGCGGAATACGGTCCTCGTTACAGCTATGGTGATGCATGGAAAAAATGGATGGACGAAGCTGCAGCAGAACCTCTGCCTCCAAACGGCAACTATGCCGCCTTAAAAAATAGCGACGCCCACGAAACCGAAACGGGAAGTAAACGAAAATGGCTTCGCTCTTATGATGACAAACGGCAATACATCCGCAACACCAATGAAATTGTAAGTAAAGAACTCCATACTGATCTTGATTTATTGGCCGCTGCGGTTAATAAGCACGGGAAACGTGTAATGGTATATAATCCCTTACCATGGAAAAGATCGGGGATCATCGAAAACCCATGGGACAAAGGAAAATATTTTTATGTGAAAGAAGTGGCCGCTTCCGGTTACAGCAGTTTCGCTTTTAATGAATTAAAGGAAGGAACCATCACCAAGGATGAAGCAACCACTTTTAGCACCCCATATTTCAAAGTTGTTTTTGATTTGAAAAAGGGAGGCATCACCTCTTTAATTGAAAAATCAACTGGTCGTGAATTGGTTGATCAATCATCAAAATACGCTATTGGTCAGTTTTTGCATGAGCGTTTTAGCTCCAATGAGGTAGATGTTTTTTTTAACGCATATAGCCGCGTAAAGGATGGTTGGGGATTAAATGATTTTGGTAAACCCGGAATTCCAAAGGCATCAGAAATACCTTATTTGGCATTCACACCCAATGCCTGGAAGATAAACGTTACGCATACCGCCGTTGCGGATATTGCCACATTAACAACATTAACAGCAGAGGGCTTTGCAAAAGGATATACTTTGAAGTTTACCTTTCCCGGCAATGCTGCTTATGTTGACGTTGAATGGGGCGTTGACTCAAAAACGCCTGATAAGCAACCTGAAGGTGGGTGGTTGTGTTTTCCGTTTAGCGTAAAAAAACCAACGTTTACAGTGGGGCGCCTGGGTGGTTCAATTGACCCTGCAAAGGATATTGTACCTGGCACCAACAGGCACCTCATGGCGGCAACTACAGGCGTTGCCATTACGCAAGCCGACAAATCGGGGGCTGCACTCACCTCTGCCGATGCGCCATTACTAAGTCTTGGCGAACCTGGATTGTGGAAATACTCAATGGATTATGTACCAACAACCGCATCTGTTTTTGTAAATCTTTACAATAATATGTGGAATACTAATTTCGCCCTGTGGCAGGAAGGTTCGTGGAGCGAAAGTGTACGTATCTGGCCGCTTGACAAAGATACCAACACAGTTACCAATTTAACTCAATATGGATGGGAAACACGCTTGCCATTATTAACAGGGGTGGCGGAAGGTAAAGCCGGAAAATTACCGGCTCATAAAACCGGTGTTTCCGTTTCAAGGACTGGTGTTTTAATAACGGCCTTCGGCGAAGACCCCAATGGTAATAAAGGCACCCTGCTGCGTTTATGGGAGCAAGCAGGTAATAACGGTATGGTTGGGGTTACGCTACCGGGGGGTAAAGCATTCCGCAGAGCCACGCCGGTAAACCTTCGTGGAGTAGTAAATGGAAAGCCAATTAAGGTTGTAAAGGATAGACTCGTATTCGCTCTTCATGCTTATGCCCCGGCGAGTTTTATTTTACAATAAAGGTCTTTTGAACCCGATAAGGGCAAAGGGTTGGGTGAACAGGGGAATAGTGTAACCATTGCGGCAAGGAGGAACTAACCTTACATGTTGATGCTAAGCCAGTTTGTCAATCCCATTTTTACCAAACAGCTGTTAATTAGTATCGAAATTAACCCGCGTTACAAATTATGTTCTCCAATATCTATAAATTTTTATGGCGAATAAATTCGATGAGCGCGCTAAGCTATAATATTTGAAAAGCTGCCTATTTCAATCAATTCTTCAATAAAATGGTGCGGGTTTCGTACCATTTCCACCCTTTATGGGGCAAGGTCTTTAAAATAGATTTTTGTCCCATTTTTTTTTGAACGTAAGTATTTGTTTATCAGTTGTATTATCTATATTTTATTTTTTAATTTGGTTATAGAAAGTGCTGTGCAGTGCAGCTACTTAGGCTGGTTGCTTATAGGCAATATATTGGGATCAGCAATCTCCCCAGGCAACAATGCTTGCCTCCGGTTGTTCAACGGCGATATAAAGGCTGCCGTCTTCACGCGCACGGTTTGATATATCCTAAAGAGGGCTTGCCCATCCAGCGGCCTTCTTTTTTAGCTTGCCGGATGCCAAAGAATGGGTTCAAACTCAGCATTTGTAAAAGTTGAAAGGTTGCCGGTGCTATTGGATAATAAGTTGACCTAATTATCGCTGACGATCACTTTTTTCTTTGGTTGCTTGTTCACGCTATGCAGCTTCTCCGTCATCAACCCTTGTTTTGAGCCAAATATGTATCCGCCACTCAGGCAGAGTACCTCGGCAAATTACCCTTTGGAAAATACATTAATAGTTTGCCGGAATTCCAGGTATTGATATCACCGTGCAGGCTATTACGAGCCGGCAAGAGGAACGTGGTGGTATATTTGATTCTCAATAAAATGTCTTTTTGGCTGAGCTTACTAATGAAAGTTGATTATTAATTACCTGGGCTGCTTTTTGTTTACGAGAGGTAAATGCTTCTAAGGCAGTGATAATAAATAAACCAACCCTCATTATTTTTTGTATGCAACGCTGTTGTATTATATTGGTATTGAAAATATCTTAGCAGCATCATCATCCTGATATTTACCGATCATTTTTTTAAGCTGAACCCTCAGATGAGCAGTAATTTTTTCATATCCCTTTTTGCCGTATAGATTATTCATTTCATGAGGGTCGGTTTGCAGATCATACAACTCCCAGGAGTTTACACGGGTATAAAAACGAATGAGTTTATATCTTTTTGTCCTGATACCGAAATGGGGAGATACGGAATGTTCTCCATTTTCATAATAATGGTAATATATCTCATCCCGGCCAGTAGCTTTCTTTTTTGCAAATAAAGGCAGCATCGACTCACCCTGCATATCCTTGGGTATGGATACACCGGCGGCATCTAGTACCGTAGGCGCGATATCCAGGTTCAATACAAAATCACTTGATTTAGTTCCAGGTTTTATTTTACCGGGATAGCGCATTACCATCGGTGTACGGAATGATTCTTCATAGATCCAGCGCTTATCAAACCATCCATGTTCGCCCAGGTAAAAGCCTTGATCAGACAGATAGATCACTATGGTATTTTTACTGAGATGATGCTTGTCCAGGTAATCTAAAGTGCGGCCTATATTTCTATCAAGAGAGGTTGCCGTACTTAAATAATCACGCATATAGCGTTGGTACTTCCACTCGGTCAAAGCGTTTCCAGACAAATTTTTTGCTTTCAGATCTTCGTATATAGGTTTATAATAGGCATCCATTTTTTTCCGTTGCGCAGTATTCATTCGCTTAATAGTGCCCTCTTTACTTTCTTCTTCATCACTGGTAAACATTTTAAGGTCATACCCCATGATCATTGTTTTGGCAATGGTCATATCCTGTACCTTGGCGGCTTCACGATTGGCATACTTATCATAAAAATTATGCGGTAAGGGGAATGTTACCTTATCAAAGCGGCCCAGATCTGTAGTATCCGGTAACCAGGTGCGATGTGTTGCTTTATGGCCTATCACCAGGCAAAACGGTTTGGTGGTATCGCGGTTATCCAGCCAGTTTTCAGTAACATCTTCAATAACGTTACTGGCATAGCCATCTATCTGTTTCTTTGAACCATCCATCATCAAAAAGTCCGGGTTGTAATATTGTCCTTGTGCCGGCAGTATCTGCCAGTAGTCAAATCCCTGCGGCTGACTTTCCAAATGCCATTTCCCGATCCAGGCCGTTAAATAACCAGATGCCTGTAATTGTTTTATAAATGAATCCTGCGAACCATCAAACTTTGAATGCTCATTATCTTTAAAACCATTCTTATTACTGTATTTGCCTGTCAAAATTGTGGCCCTGCTTGGGCCGCATATAGAATTGGTTACGTAGGCTTTATTAAAAACTACCCCCTCCCTGGCTATCCTGTCAATATTGGGTGTTTGCATCAGCTTGCTTCCATACGCGCTGATAGTCTGGTACGCGTGATCATCAGAAATAATGATCACTATATTAGGCTTTTCCGGCCGTTTGCTCACTTCCTGCGCCAAAAGCATATTTGGGATAAACAGGCAGGCTAATAAAATTTGATTCTTTATAAAATTTAAGAAATTCATGTTTGTCTAATTTTAATTGCTTGTTGGACTGATATTTAATTATTCCCGACTGTTTGTTATATATAGGTAATTTAACCTAATGAAATTTTATAGGGAGATATCTCCCTATAAAATTCATTTCTCCTCAAACCATCATCAAGGCGGTTTGTATGGCTAAAGGCCGTGCTGTTTTTTTACATTAATATTATAACAAACATCCCCCTTTTAATGGGTGGGTAAAGCTTCTGTTGGTATTATTTAGATTGCGTTAAACTTAGGGTAACAGCCGGCAAGTTCTTATTAGTTGATGTTAATGCAATCTGCGTAGTTCGGTCTGCACCTGTGGCATTCGCATTAATAGTTACTCTCAGACTAAAATCACCTGCTCCAAAATTTTTATCGGGCACGCACCAGGTATTACCTGGCGTTTGAGTAAGGTACCAACCATTAGTTCCGGCTTTTATATTAATATAAGTAATAGTTTTAGTATTGGAAAAAACTGCCGGGTTATCTTGCAGCGTAGCCGAGAAATAAGTGCTCGGGATGGGTTTTACCGGTTGATTCTCCTTTCGACAGGCATTGAAAAGAAGTATAACCAGTGCAAATATACTGGCATAATATATTTTAATTTTCATCAGATTAAAGTTTAATTAACAATTTTAATTTATTAAATATTACCATCCTGGATTTTGAACCCATTTGTTACCAGTTAGTTGTAGCATTCTTTGTTGAATCGGTAAAAGGTAATCTCGATTTACATTAAACAGGTAACCACTTGGCAATACGTTTTTATAAGGGTCGATATACCGCATCGCGTCACCCTGAGTTCCGGTCAGGTAAAGGTTAACGCTTTTGCCTGCCGGGGCGGTATCATAGTATAATGAGCCATTATAAAACCCACCAGGTACATCTTGCGCGGCCATATCGCTCCCTACAAATAAAGCACCTAATGGCCGTTTCCCAGCCAATAGTATATCTGCAGCGGCCCATCGTAAGATATCATCTACCCGAAAGCCTTCACAGGCAAGTTCAACCCGGCGTTCTCTTCTTACCGCCTGTATTACAGGTGTTAAGTTGCGGAATGGATAATTGGTATCTGTATTATACTCTCTGGTAAAATCAACCATCGGCATACCTACACGATCACGTAAAGGTTTTAATGCATTAGCAATTAAGGACTGATCGCCCCCCAGTTCTGCCATAGCCTCTGCATAATTGAGTAATATTTCGGCATAGCGAAACTCAATTGCCGGGGCCATGCTTTTGTAATCGTCAGATACTGCGGCAGCACTGGCATATTCCAGGTACTTATGTAAAGGAAAACCTGTAGTACTGCGGCTAAAGCCGGTTTGATCAATTGGGGGATATGCCGGAACCACGACATTGACCGGGCGCAATGGCTGCCCGGGTATGCACACTGTTTGGGATAAACGAGGGTCCCTTATACTCGAGGTAAATTCTGTACCATATATTTTTTGAGCCGTGTTACGAGCTTCACCTGAAAAAGGTTTTCCGTCCTGGGTCAGGTAATCGTCAACCAGTGAAAGTACAATACCCATATCGGCTCCATCGGTTGAAGTGTATTTGGAGATACTTTGGCCAATGTTATCATTAGTGTTGTACTTACGCCACAGCATTGCTTCAGGGTTAGAAGAAAGATCGTAGGTGATAAACAAATCTGAATAATCCTGCAAAGGTTTTGCGGTATTGTAAATTCTCCAGCGACCGCCATTGATCACTGATAGGGCTGCATCCCGTGCCTGCTCCAAATAGTTTTGAATTTTTGCATCGGTTATACTTGATGTATAAAAAACATCTCCCTTAGCCTTATGATATTTTTGCCAGGTGCCCTCATATAATGCAACTCTTGATTTAAATGCCAGCGCCACATCTTTATGTAACCGCATGCTCGCGCTACTTGAAGCAACTGGTAAAAGTTGCGCGGCTATGTCCAGATCGGCTAATACAGAATCTATTACTAACGGGCGCGGATCACGTGGCACCTGCATAGCAGCCGGATCATCAGGCAAAACCTTATTTACCCAAGTTACATCTCCATACTTTTTAACCATATTGAAATAGCACATCGCCCTAAAAAACCTGACTTCGCCCAAATATTGATTAATCAGGTTATCGTCACCTTTTGCATTTTTATAGTTGGCAATAAAATAATTCAAACTCCGGATTGTGGTGTACTCGCTAATGCTCGCAGCATTACTTAAGGCCGATTGACCGGTTAGGCGGGTGTTAACTGAAGAAAAGATGAGGTTATCTGTACCGGCGTCGTTAAATGCAATTCCGGTACCCCCAACTCCTGTTGGTTGGCCAGGCAAAATGCTATAAAATTGATTTACGTAAAGACGTAACTCATTTGTACTTGCAAGAGGATTAGCTGTGCTTAACGCATCCAAAGGTTGACGGTCCAGGAAGTCTTTTTTGCACGAGAGGATTGTGAGGGCAACAATACTTAATACCCACCACTTATTTATGATATACTTTTTCATTAGTTCAGAGTTTAAAGTGAAACATTGAGGCCAAAAGCGTAGATTTTACTAACTGGATATGATTTGCCGGTACCTTGTGAACCAGCCAATCCTTCCGGGTCAAACATTTTAGCCAATTTGGTAAATGTCAGCAGGTTTTCTCCTGTTACAAAAACGTCTACGTTACTTAATTTCAACCTGCTGATCAGGGATTTTGGTAACGAATAGTTCAATGTCACGTTTTTTACTCTCAGGTAAGCAGCGCTTTGCAAATAGCGGTCTGATACCTGTTGGGTTTTATTGGAATAATTAGTTTGGGAGCCTGCTGGTGCCGCATACGGGTTTGGGTAATATGCAGCGGGGTTCTCAGGCGTCCAGTAATTCAAATGCTGTTTAAACACTGTAACCTGGGCTAATGCGCCCGCACCCCAAAAATACACATCACCGACGCCGGGTGCGTAGTTTTGCTTGCCTATTCCCTGCAATAGCGTTGAAAAAGTTAAACCTTTCCAGCTTATGCTGCCGTTAAACGAGTAAGCATAACGTGGGGTGGTATTGCCAATAACTGCCAAGTCGCCCATATCGCCCAATTTATTATTCCCATTATTAATTTTCCCATCATGGTTAAGATCAAGATAATTTACATCTCCGGGCTTCCAGGCAAGCGGGGATAAATAGGAATGATCTAACTTATTATAGGCATCTGCCTGTGTTTGTGTCTGGATTAATCCATCAGCCTTATAGCCCCAGATTTCACCAATAGTTTTTCCTACATAATAACTGCCGGCCGGATTAAATAAAGTTGGATTTTGATACTTAGTAACCACTGATTTATAGTCAGACAATATACCACCTACTCTATATTTAATATCATTTCCTATATTGCCCCTCCAGTTTAGGCTCAACTCCCAACCACGGGTACGCAAGTCGGCATTATTGCTTGCCGGGACGGTGCCGCCAAACATATCGGCAATGTCAAAAGTTGGCCCCAGCATATTATTAGTATTACGTTGATAAACATCTACGCTTCCGGTAAGTCGGCTTCCAAATAATTCAAAATCGAGTCCCAAATTGCTGCTTAAAACTTTCTCCCAGGTTAAACTTGGATTGTAAGGAGCGGGTGCAAGTATATTGGCTTCTCTTCCGTTCTGAAAGTACCATTGTGGACCTGCGCCGCTGGGCCCGGGTATTGATGTAGACATTGTTTGAGCATACGAATAAATTGGAGCTCCTGCCTGGTTACCAAGGGCACCATAAGACCCTCTCAGTTTTAATAAATTGATTTGATTGCTCCAGTTTTTAATAAAGCTTTCTTCCGCCAGATTATAACCTGCCGACATGGACGGGAAAAAACCCCAACGATTGCCGGTTGCAAAGCGTGATGATCCATCATAACGACCGTTGACTTCTACCAGGAACTTGTTTTTGTAGTTGTAATTGATACGACCGAAATACCCGCGTGTAGCCCATTCATTGCGCGCTTCATTTGAAACACTTGGGGTGGTAGTAAGAGAGATTCCCGGAGTGGCAAAACTAATCAAATCCTGAGCGTTGGCGCCAAGTGAGTTAAATTGATTCAACTCCTGTTGGTAACCACCCATGATAGTGATTTGATGGCTGCCTAACTTCAAATCATAAGAAGTATAAATATTGGGCGAAACATAATTATTGGAAGTTGTAGTTCGACTATAACTACCTCCGATAGGGATACCAAATTCTGAGCGGTTAACCAATTTGGGTGTGCCATCTATTCCATAGATTGTACCTGGTATGAGGAGTGACGAATTCTCATCATAGGTTTTGAGGATATTAAGATCAATATTAAATGTCCAGTTTTTCACCGGTTGAAGTTTTAGACTTGGCGAAATGCTGAATACATTCTCGGTGGTTGTACTTTTTGAGCCCGATTGAAAATAAGGGACACTCGAAATTTCATTAAAATTCCCATTCAAATCATACGGAGAGATGTTGGGCCGCATACGCAACATGTTATGGAAAAACAAAGCTTCAAAATTGCCGGAGAAAGGAGTAGAATAAGTGCTTTGAGTAAATTTCGAGTTAAGCGAAGCTTTAGCCCATGAAGTAAGATCGGCATTTAAGGTAGAATTGAAGTTGTAACGTTTATAATTAATATCCGCGTAACGCAAAGCTCCGCCTTCCTGATTGTAACCACCTGAAATATAATATTGTACTGTTTTACTCCCACCCCTGACGTTAAGGTTATGAGTTTGTCTTAGTGCATAAGGTTTGTAGTTAAAATCTAACCAGTTTGTGTTAGCTACACCATTTGCCGTATTTTCCCAATTGGAAAGATAATTATCATTAGCCTCAGGCAATACCGGAAAACCTGCCTGGTTTTGTATATATTGCTGCAATTGAGCCAGCTTTGCATCGGAATATTGTTTGGTCCCGGTAGCATTATAAGTGGCAGCATTAAAATATTGCGCAAATTGATAAGAGTTAACTAAATCAGGCAGGTGTGTTGGCGAGGTAAACCCGATGTTGTTTGAATAGGTAATTTTTGTTTTTCCTTCAGCACCTTTTTTAGTAGTTACTAAAATTACACCATAAGCCGCTCTTGCTCCATAAATTGCGGAGGCAGCAGCATCTTTCAGAACTGATATTGATTCTATATCATTGGGGTTAATATCGTCTAAAGGAAGAGGTGTTCCGTCAACCAATACAAAAGGAACATCAGTACCACTAAGGTTTCCGACTCCGCGTACATTCAAATTATAACTTTGTCCGGGGTGAGTATTGCCACCAACAGATACGTTGAGGCCTGGTACAAGCCCTTCTAACCTTTGAGTGGCGTTCATTACGGGTCTGTTTTCCAGGTCTGCCCCTTTTACCACAGCAACAGAGCCTGTTAAATTTACTTTCTTCTGTGTTCCATAACCTACTACTACAACATCATTTAATGTACCGGATACGGGGTGAAGCTTAATAATCATTTCCTTGTTGGCTGCTGCGCTCATTTCTAACGATTCATAGCTTAGAAAAGAAATAACCAAAGTAGCTTTCTCATCTACGCCTTTTAATCTGAAATTACCCTCGGAATTGGTAATTGCGCCTAATGTTGTTCCTTTTATTTTTACTGATGCTCCGGGAAGACCTTTGCCCGTTTCATCCAACACCTTGCCATAAACCTCAATGCTTCCCCTCTCCTGCAAAGCATTTGTTCCTGTCAAATTTTGTTTAGCCTTGATGACAATCGTGCCATCTGCTATTTTGTAAGTTAGCTCCTGGTTTTCTAAACTGGCCTCTAAGGCATCCTCAAGCGAAGCATCAGTTAACTTAATGCTTACCTGCTTTGCATTCTCCAGCATATCATTACTATAAATAATATCATAACCGCTCTGTTGGCGGATCTTGACCAGTACATCTTTAAGCTTGGCTTTCTTTTCGTTCAAATTTATTTTTTGCGCGAAACTATTAGCACTAACTGTTAGAACGGAGATCAGCAATAGGAGAGAAGTGATCCTCATGACTAAAAAGATTTTACGAGGGATATAGACATATAAGTGCCTCCCGCTTATGCGTATTGTATTAAAATTCATACTTTTGAATTGTTCGGGTTTAAATATTTGTTTACTGACAAAATTTCTTTTCCCCTTTAACGGCCTGGCCGTTCAGGAATGGGTAACCCGGACATCACGCGTCCCGAGGCTCAATTCGGGATGCGTTTTTTATCCGCTTACCTTTGGGAGGGTTACTTAGCTGTGTAAATTTTTTTTCATAGTTGCTGGGTTGAAACGTTTAACAATAGTTTAGTTTATTATTACTTTTTTTTAAATATTTTCACGGTTTTGCCTTCGACGATAAAATCCACTTTACCTGTTTCGCGGAAGAAATTCAGCACAGCGGATAGTTTTTTGGTACGGTTAATAGACCCACCGAATTTCAGCTTACGCGCTTCTTCGTCCACCCAAACAAGATCGACATCATAAATACGCGCCACGTGGTTCATGATAGTTTCCAATGTTTCACCATCAAAAATGAGTTTGCCTTGTAACCATCCGGTGGCTTCCTCCAGATCAACAGTTTTTTTGATAAGCCCTGTTCCAAATGATATCGTTTGCTCGCCAGGTTTTAATAAAATACTTGCCTTATCGCGTTTTACGCTAACAACTCCCTTAATCAGCGTTGTTTTTAATGCAGTTTCATTTTCATAGGCATTGATATTGAATTCGGTACCGATATCTTCGATGATCTCATCATTTACAATTACATAAAATGGCATAGCCGCGTTGTGTTTCACTTTGAAGTATACCTGCCCTGTTATGCTCACCTTACGTTGGTTTCCTTTAAAAGCCACAGGATAAGTAATGGATGAAGCCGCGTCTAAATAAGCCTCGGTACCATCTGCTAAAGTGAGCGTATATTTATTACCATTGTTATTGGTCAAAGTATGGGTCACAAGAGCTTCATCAACGGAAGCCTGTACGTACTTCAGGGCTTCACCAGATTGTTTAACCTTAGTTCCGTCAGTAGTATTTAGCACGCCCTGAGCATGGCCTAAAATAAATTGTTTGCCACCAGCTATCTTCAGCACAACGCCTTTATTCATTGGCGCAAGTCCTTCTGGCGGTGCAGCTGCAACCTGCATAGGAGCCACCACTCTGTGTAAAGTGAAATAAACTGCAACAGATAGAACTAATAAGATAGACGCAGCAGCGGCTACACGGGGCCAAAGATGTCTGCTGGGTTTCTTTTCAGCTATAACCTCTTCCAAACCAATCAAAACCGAAGCAAACGTTCGTAGTCTTTCCTCATCAGACAATTCCTCTGAGTTATCTACTGCAACGTGCAGGTACCATTTATCGAGGACGGCCTTTTCCCCATCGGTGATCGTACCCGTTTTGTATTTTTCCAGTAAAGTTTTGATGATGATGTCTTGCACTTCCATTATGCATTATATAATAGTAAGACGGCGAGGTGATACTGACAGGGGTATCCGGTATTAAAAAAAATTATTGTTTTTAATACCGGAGTTTATATTCAGTAATGGAGCAGGATAAAAAGGTAAACGAAGATACCCAGTTTTACCCTTAACACGCGCAGTGCATATGACATTTGCTTTTTTACTGTTTCTTCAGAGGTGCCCAATTGTTCCGCTATTTCCCTATGCGTCAGATGCTGGTTGCGGCTCATTTCAAAAACCTTGCGTGTTCTGGGTGGCAATTCGGCGATCTCCAGCTCAATGAGCGTCTTGAGCTGGTTTTCGCGCACCCGGTGATCGGTGGCCACATCCAGATTGAGGATGGGTTTAACCGAATTTACATATTTGACTTTAACTTCATGATGGGCGAAGTAATCCAATATCCGGTTACGCACCGCGCTATAAAGATACCCTGATAAATTACTATCAATTCGTATGGTTTCACGTTTAAGCCACAGATTAGTAAACACTTCCTGTAAAATGTCCTGGGCCTCTTCTTTATTCCTGACCTTATTCCAGGCATGATGATGCAAAATGAATTTATACCGGGTATAAATCTCCGTATACGCAGCCCGATCACCAGACCTTAATAGGTCCAGCAATTCCTGATCAGAAAGCACTTTCAGCGCTGCCATAACATTTAATTAAAAAACGAATTTACTCTTTATGGCGACAAACATAAAGATTAATTAATGTCTACAAAGACCATGGGCAGAATATTAAAAAAATAACCACTAATTATGCTTAACCTTCACCAACATACTCTTGTCCAATCAATTTTGAGGATGACAACCTGTACTTATACTGATTTAGTACCTACAGAAAATAGACAGTCGCGCACTGTCGAACTTAGTTGCAAATTTCAAAAATTGCTTACCCTGTATGGTCAATATTCGCGACTGTAATTCTTGCCTTTTCAATTAACAAAGTCAGTTTAGGAAGGATTTTTTTAAATTCAATACTTAACCTAACATCATTTTCTTTTAATTGAATATTTGAGCCTGGCTTCGAGAACCAGCTAAACATAATATCTAATTCATTGGTATTGTTATTCGCCCGGATAAAGTACAGAACCAAACAGTTTCTGAGAAAAATGCCCGATTTGTCATTTTGTATAACCAATATATCAAATTAGATATTCCTGCCCGCCGCCATTCTAATAATTTTATATTTTATAAGCCGCATTAAAATGCAAAGCTGGACAAAAGGGTTGTTGTTGAAAAAAATAAGCGAAAGTACCCTTTAAAATCACCGTTGGCCTGATTTGCCATACTGATATAATAATTATGATGGAGCTGAAAAATCATTAAGATCCATTTAGCCATTTTTTGCTGAACGGGGTATAAAACAATAAATAGTAAATTTTTAGAAAAAATATGTGTAAATATTGCCGTACAATCTTTTTCCTCAGCATTGTTTTGATATTGTTCACTTTTGTTGCTGGGGCTCAAGATAGAGTATCAAAAACTCTTGATAAAAACTACATATGGAATATTCAGGACACCAGTAAAGCAGGTGATTTGCACGTTGTTTTCAGAAAGAGCTTTACTGTTACTGATATCAATACTTCCGCATCACTTAACTTGTTTGCATATAATAGGTTCTCGGTTTTTATTAACGGAAAATATTTGATGCGGGGCCCTGTGCGTTTTGAAAACAAAGGACCGGAATATGCCAGTTGTAATATATCATCCTATCTGAAAAAGGGGAAGAATGTTATTGTGGTTGTTGTACACCGCTTTGACCATACCGGGCAGATCATGGCTCATGAGGCTGGGTTTACCGCGCTGATAATGCTGGGGGATAGCAAAAACAGTCAGATAAAAACCGACGGCAGCTGGAAAGTTTCACAGGAGTTTTCCTATTTACACCGTCCGTTTGCATGGTCTTCCATCCGCGAAAACATCGATGCCCGTAAAATGCCGGCTAATTATATCTCAGGTACTTTTGACGATCATTCATGGGAGAATGCGGTTGCTGTTAAAAATTTAAAAAACTTTGTACCACTCCGGAAACAAGAACTTCCTTTTCAACAGGAAACAGATATCAACAATATAGTCGTCAATGGAAAACCAGCAAGTAGGCAATTACCAATTACAGTAAAGAAGGGTGATACGCTTAAGGTAACCCTGCCAGATTACTACCAGGCGTATGTAAGTTTGGATTTGGATGCGGAGGCAGGAACCCTTGTGCATATATTTGATAAAGACGGCGAACTCAATAACGCTTACATTACCCGTAATGGTTTACAGAATTACACATCCTTTAATACTTATGGAACAAAGCATTTTGTTATTTATGTGGTAAATGGCAGCCTGAAATTAAATAGGCTCAGAGTGATTGAAAGGAGGTATCCGCTTAAACGCGTGGGAAGTTTTACAAGCAACGATAAATTACTCAATAGCTTATGGGACAGGCTTACCCGTTCACTACAGATCATCAGTGAAGATGCCTACGTTGATTGCGCCGACCGTGAAAGGGTGGAGTGGATGGATTGTGACCCTCCAGCGTTTGACGTTACACGTACCGCCATGGAGGGGCCAGATCTTAAGGGTAAAAAAATGTATGCTGATGCCCGTTTATTAAAACAGATGTTGCGCCGTACTGCGTTAAGCCAGGGGCCTGATGGGAGGGTTAAAGCGCATACCTGCTCAGACAGGTGGGATATTCATGGCTACATGGAAGACAGGGCCTGCGATTGGGTTGAGGGAGTTAGAAGATATTACGAAAGTACCGGAGATAAAGCGTTTATCAGAGAATTATGGTACCCGATAACACAGCAATTAAACTGGTTCCTGGCACGCCGTACAGAAAGAGGATTAGTAAAAGCCAGGGAATGGGAATTGTCTACCAACCCGTTGCGTTACCAGGTTTGCGAAGGTACAGGTTTAAATGCCTTTATATTTAAAGCGCTCGCGGATGCTGCGTACCTGGGAAAAGAGATCGGGCACAACAAGGAATCCCTGTTTTTTGGTGATGCAGCCGAGAAATTGCGAACTGCTATTAACAAGCATTTGTGGGATAAAAACAGAGGTACCTATTACAGCGGTTATATGGATGATGAGGATGCCGCTAAAAAGATGTTTGCAAAGCAACACTGTAATATCACCATGAATAACGGCTACGCCGAGCCGACTTTTGAAGCGGCAATTTTTGCGGTTGATCAAGGGATAGTACCAACCGCCCGTTTAGACAGTGTAAGGCAGTTCTTGAAAGATAAGTGGGATAAACCTTATTGTTTTATGAGCTATTATTATAGCTTTAAACAAATGTATGCCGAAAACGATAATAAAAGCGATGGAAAAATATTGGATATGATTCGCGAACGGTGGAAGCCTATGTTGGATTATGACTGGCAAACCTCCTGGGAACATTATTTTGAAGAAGGAAGCAAGGTACATGTATATAGCATTTTTCCAGCATATTTTTTTAGTTCGTATGTGTTAGGCGTAAGGCCAGACGGGCCGGTATGGACAAAAAAAGTAATCATAGATCCGCGATTGGGGGATCTGAATTATGCCAGCGGCAGCGTAGTTACTGAATTTGGAAAGATAGCGGTTGCCTGGACCCGGACTACGGACGGAATGAAGTTTAATATAAATGTTCCGAAGGGGGTGAGTGCCACGCTTAAACTAAATGGCGAACATAAAGTAGCCGATTTTCAGCTAAATCATAAAAAAATGGTCATTGAAAAAACAGGGAATCAGTATGGCATCAATTTAAGTAGTGGGAAATGGTCTGGTGCTATTAAATATGCCGATTGAGTGTTTTTCCTGATAATCAAATTATTTCTATGCCACATTAATTACTGTGGTACAAGTTGCAAGGGTTAACCGGCAAAAAATAATCATTGTGCTTAGTTAGTGCGCGTTTTTTAAGAAAGCGGAACCAAAATAACTGCTGTAACCGGTGTTTCGCCATAAACAGGACTAACTATAGAGGGGTATAACCTTCCTTCGCCGGATATTATTGCTGCTTATGAAGCAGGTGATAAACGGAAAACTGCAAGCATATGTACCGTTACAGCCAGTGGTATAAATTACTCTTATGTTAAAAAGTACAATCACCCTCATGCACAAACCGGCAGGCAGTATTAATAACAACTGGCCTGTTTACAGATACTCTGAAGTTTTATTATTGCTTGCGGAGGCCCTTAATGAGCTGGGAAGGGCAGCCGATGTTGTTCCGCTACTTAATCAGGTAAAATCAAAGGTGGGCCTTTGCAGCAACTAATGCAATAAGTGGCGATGCTTTACGCCAGGCAATTATCAATGAACGCCGTTTTGAGTTTGCCTTTGAAAATAAACGATGGCTTGATCTGGTGCGCACCGGGCAGGCAGTACAGATAACGACAGCTTACGGGGCCAGGATAAAGGCCAATCCGCAGGCTTATTATTTTTTCCGGCTGGTATAGCTGTTGTAACTGCTGCGTTTACAAATATTAGCTTATTGTTCCCGATTCCAAATTCAGAAGCGGCACTTAATCCATATTTGTAATTGAAAAATTAAGCAGTATAGTCTAAAAACTATGCTGATTATGTTATTTTGTAAAATGTGAACACATAATACTTGAAAAATATGGAGCTTATCAAAATACCTGATGCAAAAAAAAATTAAAATTCTATTTCTGCTATGCTTACTAAGCACGGGGTTATATGCTCAAATAACAGCTGCTCCAACGCCTGTTAAGCTGGCATGTGAATTAATAACCGATCCGTTAGGGATTGATGTAAGTAATCCGGCTTTGAGCTATATTTTGAAGGCCGCCGTGCAAAATCAGCGGGATATACGCCAAACCGCTTATCAGATTCTTGTATCCAGTACTCCTGATTTTAAAGGGGGAGGGGATTTGTGGGATTCAAAAAAAATAATGAGTGATCAAATGGCCTATATCACTTATGGCGGAAACACATTGGTATCTAACCAGAAATGTTGGTGGAAGGTAAGGGTTTGGGATCAGATGGGGCAACAGTCTGCCTGGAGCAAAACAGCCAGCTGGACTATGGGAATCCTTAAATCAACTGATTGGAAAGCGAGTTGGATAACAGCGGTTGGAGCAGAAAAGTATGCATTGAGTCCGGTTGGTTTCAAATCGGCAGATGCCGGTTCGGCCAGCCAGGTAAAATGGGTCCAGGTTGATCTCGGCGAATCGAAATCGTTTTCGGCAATACAATTATGTCCTATGTTTTTTAATGATCGTGCAGGTTACGCGTTTCCCTTACAGTTTAAGGTAACGGTGGCCAATGAGCCTTCGTTTAAAAATAGTAAACAAATAGCCGATTATACAACTTCGGATGTGAAAAACCCTGGCTTCGCAGCGTTTCACATAAATGCTGCAAATGCAGCCGGTAGATACGTGAGGATAACCATATCAAAATGCGCAAAGCTGAAAGATGGCTATGCTTATGCCTTAAGACAAATTGAGGTTATTGCCGGAACAAAAAATATTGCTGCCGGAAAAGTTGTTGAATCGTCTGACGGTGATGAAAGTAATGGTTTTTCAAAAGTACTGCTTACTGATAGGGTGAGCGATTACCACAAATTTCCAAATTATTCTTCGATGATGTTACGTAAGGAGTTTAAGGTTAAACCAACTCTTAAGCGTGCTGTCATTAATATCAGTGGCCTGTCAGAATATGAGCTTACAATTAACGGCCATAAAGTGGGTAATTACCTGCTTACTCCCGGTTGGACAGATTATCGTAAAACAGTTCTGTATGATACCTATGACGTTACCAAACAGATAAAAAGCGGTAATAATGCCATAGGCATTATTACCGGCAACAGTGTTTATAATATCCAGCCAGATACGGTACGTTATGTAAAGTTCCTGACTACTTTTGGCCCCGCAAAGGCCATTGCCCAATTGCGATTGGAGTATAGCGACGGCTCAGTAACAACAGTTGGTACGGATAAGAGCTGGTCGGTATCGCCCGGGCCAATTACTTACTCCAACCTTTATGGCGGTGAGGATTATGATGCCAATCTTGAAAATAAAGGCTGGGATGCCCCCGGTTTTGTTGCAGGTAAAACATGGACAAGCTCAATACTAACCAATGGTCCGGGTGGTGTTTTGAAAGGGCTTTCTGCAAGCGCCCCACCTATAACTGCAATTGATTCTATACAACCTGTTAAAATAACCAAAATAAAAGATAACCTCTGGATTTATGATTTTGGCCAAAATGTATCCATGATGCCGGCCATACATGTTACGGGCCCTAAAGGTTCTTATGTGCGTATGATTCCGTCTGAACTTTTGGGCGACAATGGGTTGGCAGACCGCAGATCGGCGACACAGGATGGGGTAAGACCAGCCTGGTGGCAATATACACTTGCGGGCAATGGGGATGAATCATGGTTCCCAAAGTTTTTTTATCAGGGTGCAAGGTACCTTCAGGTTGAATTATATCCGGCAACAAAAGCTGGTGCTTTACCCAAAATAAATCGGCTTACCGATGTTATTGTTCATTCCTCATCAAAGCCGGTTGGTAACTTTGAATGTTCCAATGAGCTTTTTAACAAAACTTATAACCTGGTACGCTGGGCTCAGCGCAGTAATATGATGAGCCTGATGACAGACTGCCCGCACCGCGAAAAAATGGGTTGGCTGGAAGAGAATAACCTCAATGGGCCATCATTAAGATATAATTTTGATATGGCGCTATTGTTCAGGAAAACTATGAATGATATGGCCGATGCTCAATTAGATAATGGGTTAATTCCCAATATTGCTCCTGAATATTTTATTGCCGGTTCGCCATCGCTAACTAATGGTATGCGTAACTCGCCTGAATGGGGAAGCTCCTTTATCATAGTCCCGTGGCAGCAATATCTGTTTTCAGGTGATGTTTCACTGCTGGAGCGTTATTATGACCGCATGAAGCATTATGTGCAGTTTTTATCAGGGGAGTCAAAAAATGATATTATTTATACCGGGCTTGGAGATTGGTATGATATAGGCCCTAAAGAGCCATGGGGCTCACAGCTTACACCTGTGTCATTTACGGCAACTGCCATATATTACTATGATAATTGGATCATGTATAATATAGCCCGCAAACTAAACAAAACTGCCGATGCAGCGGCTTTCCAAAAAGCGTCAGTACAGATCCGTAAAGCATTCAATAAAGAGTTTTACAAGTCAGAAACCGGAGTTTACGCTACAGGTTCGCAGGCAACCAGCGCAATGCCACTGTTTTTTAACCTGGTTGATGCAGATAACCGGCAAAAACTATTAAACAAGCTTGTTGACGATATTCATAGCCACGGGAATAGTTTTACTACAGGTGAGGTGGCATACCGGTTTTTGTTGCGTGCTTTAGCCGATAACGGGCGTTCAGATGTAGTGTATTCAATGAATAATCAATCAGACAAACCGGGATACGGTTATCAACTTAAAATGGGAGCTACCAGCTTAACTGAAAAATGGGATGCAGGCGTAGGGAACTTCGGTTCACAAAATCATTTTATGTCAGGACAAATCAACGAATGGTTCTTTAATAACCTGATTGGGATAGCTCCTGAAAATGATGGAGCGGGATTTAGGAAGTTTACCATTAAGCCCGCTTTTGTTAACGATTTGAATTGGGTTAAAGGTTCGTATACTTCTATGAGCGGCAACATTGGTTGCGATTGGAAAAGGTCAGGTGATCAGTTACTGATAAATGTAACCATACCACCCAATACTTCGGCCATCCTTTACGTACCGGGATCTGATCCGGAAAACATAAGTGAAGGCAATCAAACAGCATCCAAAGCTATCGGAGTTAAATTTATTAAAAAGGCAGATGATCAGTTACAATTTGAATTGAGATCAGGCACGTATCATTTCGTGATCAATAAGAGTGAATAATAAATCCATCACTGTTAGAAGAATAAGTAATTTACAACCGGTATTTGAATTGAAATAGCTCGGCTCCAATGGCGTTGCTTTTTTATCCTGTTTTAGTCGAAACTCATTATTTTTCGCGGTATTATCGACCGGGAACTGATCGCTTGTTTCAAAAATAAGGAACATGCTGAAACTTTGCCCATGTTCGTTATTTGGCTTCTTTTCCAAGTGTGGCTTATAGGTTTAGCCTCAATAATCAAGATGCTGAATCCCAACGTTCAGATAGTATTAATTATATCAAATTGGATAACATAAATGTCATTTTATATATCCTTTTAGATGCATTCTGGCATAATTTTGATAAACGAAGATTTTAGTATTCTTATTTCATAAAATCTTCATGAAAGCCAATTATATAAGATTTTCACTTTTAACATGTCACGCAATATGGATCGCTAAAATCATATTGCTTATTGTATTACGCTAACTTTTAATTAAAGAATTTGGATAAAGAAAAGTAAAAAACAAAAGCGGGACATTTTAGAAATATCCCGCTTACTGAATGATTTTATTGCCCGGTCGAAAAGATAATAGAATCATTTAAGTCAACTAATCAATTAATTAACCTAATTCAAAATTATGATTTTTTTTACAAATATATCCCCTTTTTTAGGGGTGAGGCATCGCTTTTTATCCGTTTTGATGCTAACTCTGGTTTTTGTGGGCGCTGTGTCCCAAACAGCCACTGCAACCGAAAAAAATACCAATCCACCGTTTGAAGTATCCGGTAAAGTTACCGGCAACAATGGTGAAACCTTAGTAGGCGTAACGGTAGCTGAAAAAGGTGTCGGGAATGGCGTTGCTACAGATGTAAACGGTAATTTCAAGCTAAAAGTAAGCAATGGTAACGCCATTCTTTTGGTTAGATACATTGGGTATAAAACAAAAGAAGTACCTGTTAACAATAACGCTACACTAAACATTCGGTTGTCGTCAGATTCGCAGTCGCTAAATGAAGTGGTTGTAGTAGCCTATGGTTCTCAGAAAAAGGGTGACATCACAGGTGCTGTAACTACAATAAAAGCAAGCGATGTAAAAGACCAGCCGGTAACACAGTTTACGCAGAGTATTCAGGGTAAAACTCCAGGTGTACAGATAAACCAAACAACAGGTGTACCAGGACAGGGCATGCAAATAAGAATTCGTGGAGCGGCATCTTTCGGAACCAATTCCCAGCCTTTATATGTGGTGGATGGCGTGCCTTTGGTAAGCGATATAAATAATCTTAATCCTGAAGAAATAGAAACCTTTACCATACTGAAGGATGCATCCTCAACCGCCTTGTATGGTTCAAGGGCCGCAAATGGTGTAGTCATTATTACCACCAAACACGCTAAGGTTGGGCAAAGCTCATTAACCTTCAACTCTTTTTACGGCGTGCAAAGTGTTCCGCAAAAAGGGCGGCCGGATATGATGAATGCAGAAGAGTTTGCGCAGTATGAACAAGATGTGTTTACAGAAAAAATTATTCTTGGGCAGGCTACAAGTATACCTGTTGAATATCAAAATCCATCACAATACGCAGGAAAAGGTACTGATTGGTATAATGTTTTGTTGCGTAACGCGCCTATTCAAAGTTATAACCTGGCTTTAAGCAGCGGCACCGAAAAATCAACCACTTCCGCTACTCTTGGGTTTTTGGATCAGGATGGGGTACTTATCGCATCAAACTACAAACGATATTCTGTGCGTGTTAATTCCGAGTATAAGTTCAATAGTAAAATTACAGTAGGTTTAAATGTAGCACCGACTTATGAAAAACTGGCCAACGGTAATAGCGATGGTAATATTTTTGGCGGCGGTATCATTCAAAATGCGATAACAAGCTCGCCAATATCACCTTACAAAAACCCTGATGGTTCTTTGCCTTTAACCTCGCAATCTCCTGGTCTTTTTGGTAACCCCAACTGGTACAGGGTAGCAACCGAAGCAACAAATAATACACAAAAGGGCCGTTTATTGTCCAATGCGTATGCTAATATTGAAATTATAAAAGATCTGAATTTCAGAACCTCTTTAAATATCGACTATGTAAATGAACAAAATCAACAATGGAACCCATCTACTACCGGAGGCCTGTTTGCCCCGCCGCCAATTGTTGCCAATGCAAGTACATACAGCAATATTTATTATTCATGGCTTGCTGAAAATACGCTGAATTATAAACACAATTTCGGTGATCACAATTTTGACGTATTGGTAGGTTATACCGCTCAAAAGTACCACCAAAATTATAACCAGGAATCGGGCTATGGTTTTCCTAATGACAATATATCATCGCTGGCAGCTGCAACGCAGTTTAATAATCCGCAATATGATATTCAGGAATGGTCATTGGCTTCATTTGTTTCACGTTTAAATTACAATTATAAAAACAGATACCTAATTTCTGCATCATACAGAAGAGATGGATCATCCCGGTTTGCCCCTAACACCAAATATGGTAATTTCCCGGCGGTATCAGTTGGCTGGAATGCCCCTGAAGAACCCTTCATGAAGAAAATTTCTGTAATATCAGATCTTAAATTGAGGGCGGGTTATGGTGTTAATGGTAATTTTGCCATCAAAAACTACGGTTTTATACCCAATACACAAACAAGCAACTATACATTTAACGGAACTTTAACTCCTGGTACTTCTATTGCGAACATTGGTAATAACAATTTAAGCTGGGAAAAAGCCCGGCAGCTGGATATTGGCGCCGACTTTAGCATACTTAACGGACGTATAAGTGTTAGTTACGATTATTTTCATAAGATCACCTCTTCGCTGTTGTACCAGATTAATGTACCGCAGGAGTCAGGCTTTTCCAACATATCTGACAATGTTGCCAAGATCCGGTTTCAGGGCCATGAATTTTCCATTAACAGCCAAAACCTGATTGGTGATTTCAGATGGTCAACTAATTTCAATATCAGTTTTGTTCGCAGCAAGATCCTGAATTTAGGCCCATACGGTAGTTACTTGCCAAGAAATACAAACGGTTCCAATATCGAAATGATAGGCCAGCCGTTGGGAATGTTTTATGGCTATAAATTTATCGGTATTTATAAAAATCAACAAGATTTTGATAGTTCAGCAAAATATCTTGGCAGCGATTCGCCATCAGCCGTGGGAACAGTTAAGTATGCAGATATCAATGGTGACGGTGTGATCGATCTGAAAGATCAAACTTTTATTGGTAATCCTAATCCGGATTTTACTTACGGTATGACAAATAACCTGTATTTCAAAAACTTTGATTTTGGCGTTACCGTATCCGGCGCTTATGGTGGCGATTTGCAAAACCGCACATTAGAGTATATCCAGAACTTGGATGGTGTATTTAACGTAACCAAAGATGTTGCTAACCGCTGGAAATCGCCAACAGACCCTGGTGACGGCGTTCATCCAAGAATAGTTGTAGGTACCGCCCTAGCCAGGTATACCAATTCCCGCTGGGTAAGTGACGGCAGTTATCTTACGGTTAAAAACGTGACTTTAGGTTATACAATCCCGCTTAATAAAAGCAATAATTATTTTAAAAGTATAAGGGTTTACACCAGCGCCCAGCAACTGTTTGTATTTACCAAATATAAGGGCGCCAACCCGGAAGTGAGCGGACTTGAAGGTAGCAGTCCTTTGAATATCGGTATTGACAATACCTCTTACCCGGTGCCGCGCACTATCAGTTTTGGTGTAAATGTTAATTTAAAATAAAAGATATAATCATATAGTTATGAGAGTCAGGATATTATTAACGGCAGCATTGGCTTTGAGCTTATCTGCCTGCAAAAAAAGCTTCATTGAATTAGTGCCTAAAACGGTGGTAACCGAAGCAACTTTCTTTAAAACAGCCGATGACTACACCCAGGCGGTTGTAGGGTCATACCAGCCTCTGCGCAGTATATACAACGATGGTTATGTAATGGGCGAAATGCGTTCAGACAATGCTACTTATTTTGCAAGCCCCGGTTTGCAGGGTGGCCAGTTCAGTGATAAATGGAACATTTCGGGCTTTTTGGATATAACTATCAATATGAACGGCCTTAACAAATATGCAAATTGCTACGTTGGCATAGCCCGTACTAATGCTATTTTAGATCGTATTGATAAATCAACCATCGACGCTGCTGTAAAAGCCAATTTAAAAGGGCAGGCACAGTTTTTACGGGCTTTTTATTATTTTGAGTTGGTTCAGTATTTTGGTGGGGTACCGCTGCATTTAAAAGAAGTTACCTCTGTAGCAGAAGCCTCCTTGCCACGCTCGCCGGCAGCTGATGTGTATAAACAGGTTATAGCAGATGCCACCAGCGCTGCCAGTTTATTACCGGCAAAGCAAACTACTATTGGCATGGTTACCCAGGGCTCGGCCAAAACATTGCTTGGTTACGTTTATATGACGTTAAAGCAATATCCTCAGGCTGAAACCGCTTTAACAGGCGTTACGGCTTTAGGCTACAGTCTGGTACCCAATTACGCCAATATTTTTACTACCCGCAACACCGCCGAATCTATTTTTGAAGTGCAGTATTTAGAGGGACCGCAAGGGCAGCAAAATAATTTTGCATTTCAGTTTGCGCCTAATATTTCAAACGTAAAGAATATTTTAGGTCCATCAGGAGATAATAAGACCACCGGGGGCTGGAACAAACCAACCCCTGATCTGATTGCTGCCTATGAAGCGGGAGATACCCGTAAGGCTGCTTCTATAGCATTTAGCTATGTAGATGGCGATGACAACACGGTAAATGATACCTATTGCAAAAAATATACCCATGGGCCGTATGCAACCTTTAATAATTGCGGAGATGATTGGATAGTATATCGCTATGCAGACGTTTTATTGCTACTTTCAGAATGCTTAAATGAGGAAGGAAAATCAGGCCAGGCAATTCCGTATCTTAACCAGGTAAGGGCAAGGGCGGGGCTGGCAGCTACTGCTGCATCCAATCAGGCCGACTTGCGTATCGCTATAGCAAAAGAGCGCAGAGTAGAGCTGGCTTTTGAAAATCACCGTTGGCTTGACCTTGTGCGCACAGGGCAGGCAATTAACGTGATGACTGCATTTGGCGTAAAAATTAAACAGCAGGAGCCTTATCTTCCCGCAAACGCATACACAAATATTACGCAAAATCGATTGATATTTCCTATTCCACAATCAGAAATAGATATTAATCATTTGCTTACACAAAATCCGGGGTATTAAATTTTTCTTGATTATAGTTGGTTGGAGTACGGCTTTAGGGCTGTGCTCCTTTTTTATTAATTTAAACTAACAATAGATGCAAAAACAAAGGAAGTGGGCCTGATAATCTGAGCTTACACACCTTTTGAATTTTGATATGCCACGGCCGTAGCTAATAGCGTACGTAGTATTCTCAAACTGTAATTTTCTTACTGTTTAATGGTAGAATTTCTTAATGGTTTGATAACTAAAGTATGATTTTCCAATTTAAAAACAGCTTTTTTTGAATACAATTAGTTATAAACTTATAAACCGAAACAGACTATCTGCTTAAATTGAAATAAGCCGGATTTTCTGCAATTTCTGATTGTTAACTATTGATAATGTATTTTTTAATTTCATATAATTTATGAGGCTTATCAGGCAAATTTTAACAAGTTTTATTTTAGTTAGTTCCATAACCAGCCTAAAGGCCCAGGCCATTAAATGGACCGAAATTGAACCTGGCATATGGAAAGCTGTTGCCGGCAGCCCAGAAAAATTTAATCTGTTAACCGCTTCGGGCGCGGTTGCGGCCCATGCGGGCTTAACCGATATGGGTAGCACGGCTTTCCCGTTTTCGGCAACTGATATATCTGCAAAAATAATTGATGGCAAAACTTACCTGCGCTTTCCTTTAGATAGGGCCGAGCGTTTGTATGGCTTTGGCTTGAATTTTAAAACAGTGCTACAGCGGGGTAAAATATTGACCCTTCATGTAGACAACTACGAAGGTAAAGACAACGGGCGAACACATGCGCCTACGCCATTTTATATATCATCAAAAGGATATGGCGTTTTTATAAACAGCGCAAGATATATCAAAGTTTATGCGGGTTCGGCGGTGAGAACCGACAGCAAGAATCCCCCCGAGGTGCAGGACAGAAATACGGATGCAAATTGGTCTGCCCACCCATATTCTGATGGTGTTGAAATGCTGATACCTGCCGAAGGGGTAGAGATGTACGTTTTAGGCGGCCCAACCATGATGGATGCCGTGCGACGGTACAACCTGCTTAACGGCGGTGGGTGCCTTCCGCCACGCTGGGGGCTTGGCTTTACGCAACGTGTACAGCGTTTATCAAATGCCGCCGATGTTGCTAATGAAGCAAAGGCGTTCAGTGAACGCGGTTATCCGCTTGATTTTATCGGGCTTGAACCCGGTTGGCAAAGTAAATCATACCCCTGTACATTTGAATGGGATAAAACCCGTTTCCCTGATCCCCGTACATTTGTTCAGGAAATGCT
Source organism: Mucilaginibacter saanensis (assembly GCF_014200575.1). GTDB lineage: Bacteria > Bacteroidota > Bacteroidia > Sphingobacteriales > Sphingobacteriaceae > Mucilaginibacter. The sequence goes on from NZ_JACHBZ010000001.1 coordinate 784,488, forward strand.
TAAACAAAAGGTAAGGTTAAACTTATGGACCAATCCTTATATTTCTCCTGAGGCTGGTATTTACAAGCAAATAGCGCCATATACTGGTTCGCATAGTGTTTGGGTGGGTGCCGTTGCCGATTTAACTATGCCGCAAGCCAGGGATATTTTTTTTAAAGAGCTGTCAACAAATAAAATAGATATAGGCATCAGTGGCTTTAAAATTGATGAGGTTGATGGTGGTGATGAGTTTCTGTGGCCTGATGTGGCTACTTTTCCGTCCGGACATAGTGCCGAACAGATGCGACAGACCTATGGTTTAATGATGCAGCGTTATGTAACACAAATTTATCACGAAAGAAACGAGCGGACATTTGGCCTGGTCAGGGCTTCTAATGGTGGCGGTTCATCATTTCCCTTTGTTATCTACAATGATTATTATGACCACCGGGATTTTATTACGGCGCTTACTAATAGTGGTTTTGCAGGTGTACTATGGACCCCCGAGGTTCGGGATTCCAGAACAGCAGAGGAGTGGCTGCGCCGGTTCCAATCCAATATATTCTCGCCCATGGCCATGATAAACGCTTGGGAAAGCGGTACCAAACCCTGGACGTTTACTGAAGTAGCCGCTCAGGTTAAACAAATGGCCAGTTTACGGATGCAAATGATGCCATATTGGTATAGCGAATTTGCCAAATATCACTTTAAAGGTATCCCGCCGTTCAGGTCAATGGTGCTGGAGCCGGGATTTGGAGATGGAGAGCTCAGCAAAAATGAAGATAATGGAAACCTTAAGGAGAATCCTTACGGAAAATTAACAATCAAAGAAGTTAAAGACCAGTATATGGCTGGTGAAAATTTGTTGGTAGCACCTATGTTTACCGGAGAAACAAGCAGGAAAGTAATTTTACCTAAGGGCAAATGGTTTGATTTTTACACCGGTAAATATGCCGGTAACGGCGAAGTGATCAGTGTTACACCGGGATTGGATAAGATACCGGTGTATGTAAAAGATGGGGGAATTATTCCAATGATGCCGGTTATGTTACATGCACCAGGAAAAAACGAAAAAGTGGATCTGGAAATGCGGTATTATGGCGAAAAACCAGGTTATTACATGTTGTATGACGATGACGGCGAAACCTTTGACTATGAGAAAGGTTCATACTCCTTCAGGCAGATAAAAGTAGAACTGAAAAATGGCACTTTGAAAGGTACAATATCTGCACCAGCAAAAGGAAAACCCAATACCGTTGGCAGGATAGTATTTAAAAAAATGGGATAATGGTCTATCCTTAACCGTTCAGAGGAGCAGGTAGAGAAGGTAAATAAAACTTGATAAACCATTTTTACCGGTAAGGTAGCACAGGCAGTTGATGGTGTGCAAAGTGGGGTGTTATTTGGATCAGGATAATGAAGAAATCATCATTCACACTACCTTTTCATTTTCGTATGACCTAATCAGGTACTGTGGCAGGGAAGTAAAAAAGATTTACAATCCCGGATTTGCCGGGATTGTAAATCTGTAAATTAACTAAATACTAATAACCTGGATTTTGCTTTATATTTTTATTAAGGTCAATTTCAGTTTGTGGTATTGGCCATAAGTAATTTTTATCGGCAAACACCCTGGTTTCAATGCTTAGTGGTGCGCCTGTTACCGTGTATTTACCATTGGTAGGATTTATCGTCCCCATTTTAGCCCCATAAATAGGACCAGACATCACCTGCGAGCCAATTTTCCAGCGTTGGATGTCAAAAAAACGCAAGCCTTCAAATGCAAGTTCAACCCGGCGTTCGTTCCGTACCAGGGCACGCAGTGTGGTTTGATTGCTATATACTGATTTATCAACAGCAGGCATGCCTGCCCTGAGCCGTACCGCGTTTATATCATCATATACACTGCCATCTATTTTCCCCAGCTCTATTTTCGCTTCGGCATCAGTTAACAAAACTTCTGAATAACGAATAAGTGGTATGTTCAATCCAGCATTAAATAGCTGACTAAAGTCGGTTAGGTTTGATGTATATTTCTTTACCAGGTAAGCGGTTGGCGAAGTATTATTACGGCTTGCATAATAATCGGCAGATGTTGTAGTAAAAGGATCATAATAAGTAGCGTTGCCGTTTATTTGCGTAAATGATTCGCCCGGATATATAATGGTAGCTGCCAGGCGCGGGTCGCGGTTAGCATAAGGATTAGCTGCATCAAAACCAGACGCGGGATCGGTAATAGGTTTACCATTGGCCATCTCATAAGCATCTACAAGGCCTTGTACCGGAATAAAAGATGAATACCCCCCCGATGAATTTGATGCCATTTTGCCTGGCATATTATTGGAGTAGGTTGACTGAACAAACTGTGCTGATATAATTATTTCAGAATTATTATTCTGGGCCTTTACCCGGAAAAGATCAGTATAGTTTGGGTATAAGATATAACCCATTTGCATTACCGCCTGGCAGTCGGTAATACAATCTGCATAATTACCGTTATAAAGTTCAATCCTTGCCTTTAAAGCCAAAGCTGCACCTTTAGTAACATGGCCATCTCCAGAGTTGGAGGCAACTGATAAGTCAGGAGCAGCGGCGGCAAGTTCGCTGATGATAAATTTAACAACGTCGGCCTTTGGCGCTCTGACAGAGGCAAGGGACTCATCTGCTGTAAGTACCGTTGTAATCAGTGGCACATCGCCATATAATTGGCTCATCACCGAATATTTGTATGCACGTATAAACCTCACCTGGGCTATCATATTTGCTTTTTGTGTTGCATCCATAGGGGTTTTACCTATGTTGGCTAAAAAGAAATTACACTTGACTATGGTTGTATAATCATATAGGTTATAAGCTTTAGTTGTAGGATACGATAAAGGACCAACAAGCGAAGGATTAACGCTGCCGTTACCATACACCAGTAAACCTTCCCATGGGTATTGGTCAAAACCATTATCTGTTGCGCAGTCACTACCAACAACAAAATCTGCAGTTATCCAGTTATTGTAAACACCTACAAGCGCAGTATTTGCGTCATTTGCCGAGGTCCACAAATTGTCATTAGTATATGCGTCTAACGGGCTTCTGTCTAAAAAATCCTTTTTACAGGCCGAAAACAGAAGGAGTATTGCCAATATATTTAGAATGAATTTATTTCTCATAATTGAAAGTCTTAAAAAGTTACATTTAAACCTATAGAGTTAATTTTTACCTGGGGATAGCCACTTCCGTCTGCACTAAGCGGAGCTTCCGGATCTATCCATTTGTAAAAGCTGGTAAATGTGAAAAGATTTTGTCCGCTATAATATACCCTCAATTTGCTGATCCCGATGCTTTTTGCCCAGGCTGAAGGTAGCGTATATCCGAACTGTAGATTTTTTACCCGCAGGTAACTTGCATTTCTAACCCAATATGATGAAACGGTAGATGAAGGGTCGTTTTGAGTATAATTCAACCACAAGCGCGGAAAAGTAGCGTTCGGGTTGCTCGGGGTCCAGCTGTTTAACATGGCCGAAGTCGGCTTACCCACTGCTATTCCGTTTTGGCCCAACGCAACTGACTGGATATAATTTTTTACATTGGCGGCTCCCTGAAAAAATGCCGAAAGGTCAAATTGTTTCCAGTTTAGATTTAAATTTAAGCCGAAAGTTACTTTAGGGAAATTAGACCCTAACACAGTTCTGTCGCTTGCATCTATTTTACCATCACCATTGAGATCTTTATATATGATATCGCCGGGACCCGTATTTGGGCTTATGGCTGCCTGGCTTGCATGTGCCGTAACCTGTGCCTGGTTTTGAAACAGGCCTTCGCTCACATAGCCGTAAAAAGAGCCTTGCGGCTGTCCAACCTGGTTTATAATACCACCGTTTATTTGAGGTGCATTTGTGCTTCCTAATTGTAATACTTTATTTGATATTAAAGAGGCGTTTCCAGTAACGTTCCAACTAAAATCACCTGCTTTATCATGATAAGTAAGCGCAAGCTCCCAGCCGGCGTTTCTATAAGTTGAACCGTTAACAAAAGGTGCTGTCAATCCGTAAGTTTGCGGAAGTATCACCTGATATAAAGCATCACTTGTCTTTTTATTAAAATAATCAGCAGTAAAGCTAAATACGTTCAGGAAGTCAGCATCTAAACCAATATCGGTTTGTGTGCTTTTTTCCCATACAATATTAGGATAAACTCCAGCGGTTGGTGCAAGGCCGCCAACAATATTGCCTCCAAAGGGATAATTCTGACCGGAGCTTACTGTTGCAATTGCCGGATAATATCCGGTAATGTCCTGGTTGCCTAATTTACCCCACGATGCACGTAACTTTAAATTGGGTATTACAGATTTTAGCTTGCTAAAAAAGTCTTCTTCAGATACTCTCCAGCCCACTGATCCACCCGGGAAAACGCCCCATCGGTTAGCAGGAGCGAAGCGCGATGATCCATCGTTCCTAATGTCTCCCTCTAATAAGTATTTACCTTTATAATCGTAATTGATCCGGCCAAAAAATGATCGCTGTGCCGCATCATAAGCATCATTTGCTGTTGATTGATCTGCCGGCGGTGCTGCATTCAGCGTACTTAAACTATTGTTTACAAAATTTTGCCTGTAACCAGTCAAATTGTAATTGTGGCTATATTCCTGCGATGCACCTGCTAACACTTTAATAGTGTGGTTACCTATTTGGGTTCCGTATTCTAATAGTGCTTGTGGCGAAACGTAGGTAAAACTGCTATAATATTGTGTTGAATTATTAACGTTTGCCTGGCCAAGAGTGCTGCCATCAGGATTATAATATTGCACAGATGCAACAAAAGTAGAATTTTGATTGGTATTAAGCTTGTAGTTTAATGAGGGTTTAAAGTGGAGCCCTTTTATTATTTCCCAGTCAGCGCCGGTACTTCCCTGAAAATTATAATAATTTTGCTTATTGAATGATGGGGAATTGATCCATGCTAAAGGGCTTCCATCTGATATACTTCCATAATCACCATTCTTAAAATACGCGGGGATGATTGGTGAAATCCTGTTGAACTGGAAGATCACCTGTGGAAAACCAGGAGTACCCGCTCGTGAGCTTTGAGGCTCGGTTAGTGGCTGATAATCATAAGAGAAATACCCAAAAACGGATAAATTATCTTTTAATTTGGTATTTAAATTTAAGCGTGTGGTGTATTTCTGCGTATTGGTGTTTTTCGTAATACCATTTTGATCAAAATAACCTATAGAAAGGGCATAGGTGGTTTTGTCGCTGCCGCCGCTAACACCTAAATAATGATTTTGCTGAAAGCCATTACCATTATAAAATAGGCCTAACCAATCCGTATTGGGATAATTAAAGGGGTCGGAACCGTCTTTAAATTTTTGTATCTCAGCATCTGTATAAACAGCCGACTGACCTTCGTTTACACGTGCCTGATCGTACATGCTGGCTGCTTGCCACGAGGGCAGATAATCAGGCAGGGCTACGGCTTTGTTTTTACCAAAGGAATTACTATAGGTAACCACTGCTGTTCCCTTTTTTCCCTTTTTTGTGGTGATTACGATAACCCCACCAGAGGCGCGGTTTCCATAAATTGATGCCGAAGCAGCGTCCTTTAAAACAGAAACATTATCAACATCATTCGGATTGATGTTGTTTAATTCATTAGTTCCCGAAATAACGCCATCAATAACTACTAACGCATTGGTGGCATTCAATGATTGCCCCCGTAGACTAATGGTACCTGCATCTTTACCAGGCTGACCGCTATTGGATACAATGGTAAGACCCGGAACAGTACCTGCCAGTGCATTGGTAACACCCGTTACTGGCCGGTTCTCCAACTGGGCAGCATTAACGGTTGATACTGCACCTGTGAGGTTTGCTTTTTTCTGGGTACCATAACCTACAACCACAACTTCAGCAAGCTTTGAATCCTGATCAACTAAAACAATATCTATCCTAGTTTTATTACCTACGGCTAACTCCTGTGATAAAAAGCCAATAAAACTAAATGTTAATACGTCATTACTATTATTTGCCGTAATGGTATAGCTACCGTCTGCATTGGTTTGTGTACCAATTTGGGTTCCTTTAATTTTAACACTAACACCAGGAATAGGCAGCCCTTTTGAATCTTTAACTATACCCTTAACAATGATGGCCGGAACAGGATTTTCGTCCTGCTTTTTTGGCGTAATTATAATAGTATTGTTATTGATTATGTATGTAAATGGCTGATCTTTAAAGCATTGATCCAGTGCCTCGCCGAGATTTGCATTATTGATGTGCACGTTTACCAGCACTGCCTTTTTTATGATTTGTGCATCATAAATTATATTAAAGCCACTTTGTTTTTGAATGTCTTTAAAAGTTGACGTTAATGAGGCATTACATTTATTTAGGCTGATTGTTTGTGTCTCAATTGAGGCCGCGCTAACCTGTAGTATAGAAACCAGAAGCAAAAAGGCTGATAATCTCATAATCAGAAAAAGCTTTGATAGGACACAGGAGAGCCTCCTGCATTTTATTGCAATTAAAATTTTATACATTTGAATGAGGGTAAATAATTGGTTATTGAATACGATTATTTGTTTACCTGATACATAATACCAGGGGTGGTCAGAACACCTCTGGTTATTTACAAGACTAATACACCGGTAGCAATACGAATGCTCCCGATGATTACAGATAATTGATAAGAAAAATAAAGCTACTTCATAATAATTACCCTCCTTCCTTCAAGCTTATAATGTATGGTTTGAGTAAATTGTATATTATTTAGCAATTCGGTTATATTCTTGTATTTGGATATGGTGCCTCCAAACTCTTTATTTTGCACGCCATCCTTATATTCAACATCAACATCATACCACCTGCTAACCTGTTTCATGATATTGGCGATACTTTGGTCGTGAAATATGAAAAGGCCATTTTTCCAGGCAGTAATTTCTTCGGTATCTACAAAATTGGTTTTGATTGGCACCTTGTTCTGGCTGGTAACCCCTTGCTGCCCGGGTTTAAGCATAACGGTGGTGCCTGCATAAGTCATACTAACGGATCCCTCCAGCAGCGTAGCAGCTATGCTGGAATTATCCATATAGGCATTTACATTAAAATGCGTACCAAATACTTGTATCAGCGTTCCGTTTGCTTTTACTATAAAGGGTTTGGCTTTGTTCTTAGCCACCTCAAAATAAGCCTCGCCGTTTAGTTCAACCTGTCTGTTTTTATCGGCAAATACTTGTGGAAATTTGATAGATGAAGCTGCGTTCAACCAAATTTTTGTCCCGTCTTCTAACTCAATCTGATACTGGCCGCCACGCGGGGTGGTAATTGTATTAATTTCGGAAGATGCTGTAGTATTTTTATCCGAAGCAGTTTTATTAAAGTGGTAAACTAACATACCGTTACCAATTTTATTTACCTTGATAGCAGCATTGTTGGCAATATTGCCATTTTTAGCGTCATCTAATACAATTTGAGAGCCGTTTGCAAGAGTTAAAATAGCTTTATTGCCTCCCGGGCCAATATCATTTTTAACTGGTTGGTTTTTTGCAGTCAAATTATCTGTAGCCGGCTTTTTTAAGAGAAAATACGCACCTGATGAAAGGCAAAAAAGGATTATGGCCGCCGCTATGGAATGCCATTTTTTAAAATGGCGTATATTATTATTATCCGGGATTTCTTGCAATATCCGGTTCCAGATCAATTGTTCTTCTGCTAAAATATCCTGGGGACCATCAGCGGTCTCTTGTTTGGCAGCTTCATGAAAATACCAGCGGTCCAAAAGCGCTTGCTCTTCGGCGGTACATTTTCCGAGTTTGTTTTTATTCAGTAAATCCTGGGCTTGTTCCCTGGTCATGGCTTATTAAGTGGTTATTTAAGATAAACGGCTGCCAGAACAGGAAGTAGTAGACGAAAAGAAAAAAAAGAATTATAATTTAGATAACAATATTATGGCAATTGAAAGATGCTGTAGTTTAGGGCGGATTATCCCAATGGCATTGCTGATTTGTTTTTTAACTGTTTTGTCGGATATGTTCAGTTTATCGGCAATTTCTATATACGTTAAATGCTCATTAATACGCATTTCAAAAACCTGCTTCATTTTTGCAGGCAACTGCTCAATTTCATGCTGGAGGGCCTGTAGTAGTTCTTTTTCTTCAATGCGGGCTAATGTCTGATTACTATATGCCTCTGTAAAAGAGGATAAAGATCCCAAATAATCCAAACGGACACGTTTGCTGGCTATGAGGTCAAAAACCTTGTTTTTTGTGGAAACAAAAAGATATCCTGCTAAGTTAACATCAGGATCAATGGATTGGCCTTTTAGCCATAGAGAGGTAAATATTTCCTGTACTATATCCCTTGCATCATCTTCACTTTTGAGCATTTTTAGCGCATGCATATACATCACCGTCCAATAACGCTGATAAATTCTGGCAAATGCTTCTCTATTACCCTCTTTTAAAAGGGCAACCAATTCATGATCAATAAGTACCCGTTCAGCGGACATAATAGGTTTATCGATCAAATGTAAAGAATTATTTGACTCTACTTTGCAATAGATCGCTAAATTATATTAAGCGGCAATAGTTCCATAATATATAGCCGACTTTAAAACGTCGTAAAACACTATCGGAAATTCAATTTGATTTAAAAGTTTGGGTTAAGCAAGTTGCATCATGTACCGTATTTTTTCAAACCATTGTTTCTGTAATCCTGCGGAGTTAATCCGGTTTTTATCTTAAATAGTTTGGAGAAGTATGGTATTGATTCAAAATTCAGAAGGTAGGCTACACTTTTAACAGAGTTATCGGGAATTAATAACAATTCTTTTGACTGTTGAATTTTGAGCTGGATCAGGTATTGATTTGGCGCCATGCCGGTGTACTTCTTGAACGCCTTTCTGAACCAAGAATAACCCACTTGCAGCTCTTTTGCTATATCTTCGGGCGTTATATGTTGGTTCATGTGGTCGCGCAGCAAAAAACGGGCGCGATCAACAATAGCCTGAATATTGTCTTCGCCAGAGAACGAGGCCTGTTTTATTTCGGCAAATAGCGTGCCCAATAAATGAACTGCAGCGCCTGATATAGCCGGTTGGTAACCCGGTTTTTCGCTTTTGGTTTTTTCAACTATGTCTGTAAATAAATTAAACAGCGGGTCCTTAAGCCCAATATCTATTATAGGCGAATTGATGCTGAAAAAACCATTTGTGATAATGTTTTCCATAACAGGGCCCTTTAAGCCTATCCAATATTCATGCCAGCCGGTTTTCTCGCTTGGTTTATACCGGTGCCGCTCATTCGGGAACAGCAAAATTATGCTACCTTCCTCAACCTGCCTTAACTTACAATGTTCAGATTCAAAAACTCCTTCGCCCTGGGTTATATAGATGATTTGATATTCATGTAATATGCGGCCATTTTTCCAGGTAAAATAATAATTTGACGGATGATCCTTACTGGGGTAAATCGTGGCTTTGGGAATGTGGGTATATCCCGCGTTCAATATTGTTAAACCCCATGCTTCATCTTCAGGATTTATGGGCAGGTATTTACAATAGTTCGTCATGATGATAATTGGTTTGTGAAAAAACAGTATTATTTGGTTTATCCTGTTCCCCTTTTTCGCCGGGTTTGGCTATACAAATAAAAGCTTAAATAAGCTGAAAATAAAACATCAGGTTCTTTTTGTCAGAATGTATAATCTATTTGTCAAAATGGATAATTCTGATGGCTAACATCACTATAGATTTGATTCTGTAAAACTAAACAAGCCTCGGTAGCTGTATACCAGGTAATTACAAGCCAATTAAAATTATGAAAAAAGCTCAATCTTTAACCGGGTAATAAATGCATATGCCCCAGTCAGGCAGTGGTCTTGTTTATCATAAATTACAATAATGCCCAGCGCAACAGGTAATTATTAAAAACAAAATATTTGTTTTTAATAATTTTAATGACGTAAACAAGCAATAACTTTTACCAGCCCTTATTAAAGATATTCATAAAAATCATAATAGCTTTACTTTGGCGAGGGATTATTGTTGTTTGTTGCATGTTTTTGTTGGGAGGAGCGCGTCTGAACTGCCTGGTTTTGAAAAATAATAATTTAAAAACAGGAGGTTTGCTCTGGCAGCTATCATTTTATTTGGTTAAGGAAGGTTATAATTAATCCCGAACAGCGGGAAAGGAGAAATTAAACACACACGCTTCATGTTAACACAAGAGCGGTTAAATCAATTGAAACTAACACGTATTAAATATATTACATGCAACAAAGTACATTAAAAATTGGATTGTTTGGTATTGGCCTGGATGCTTACTGGGGGCAGTTTAACGAATTAAAAGAGCGCCTTGAAGGATATTTAGCTGTGGTTGAGAAAAAAATATCTGATATACATCCATCCGTTATTAATCTGGGATTGATAGATACATCTGAAAAGGCTTTTGCGGCCGGTAGCGCTTTCCGCCGGGAAGATGTGGACATTATTTTCCTATACGTTACTACCTATGCGCTTTCATCTACTGTGTTACCGGTGGTACAAAGGGCCAAAGTTCCGGTAATCATATTAAACTTGTCGCCCGAAGCGGCCATTGATTATGCCGCTTTTAACAGCATGAATGATCGTACCCGGATGACGGGTGAGTGGCTGGCTTTTTGTTCGGCTTGTCCGGTGCCCGAGATTGCTAATGTATTTACACGTACCGGTATCAAATTTCATCAGATAACCGGCATGTTACAGGAGGATCCGGAATGCTGGAATGAGGTAACAGAATGGATAGAGGCTGCAAAAGTGGCCAATATAATGGCTTTTAACCGTCTGGGGTGTATGGGGCATTATTACAGCGGAATGCTTGACATATATACAGATCTAACACAGCAGTATGCCGCGTTTGGAGGGCATATTGAGCTACTGGAGGTTGATGAGCTGGCCAGTTTGCGTAAAAACATTTCAGATGAAGCCATAAGCGAAAGGGTTGAGCTTTTTAAAGATCAGTTTGATATACAGGATGGATGTACAGAAATAGAATTGCAACGCGCCGCCCGTACTTCTTTAGCGCTTGATCAACTGGTTGAAAACCATAAACTTGGTTCATTGGCCTATTACTACAAAGGGACAGGCAATTTTGACAATGAAGATACCATAAGCTCTATTATACTTGGAAACTCCCTGCTAACCGCCAGGGGAATACCCGTGGCTGGTGAGTATGAAATAAAAAATGCGCAAGCCATGAAAATAATGGACAGCTTTGGAGCCGGTGGCTCATTTACGGAGTATTACGCCATGGATTTTGCAGCGGATATTGTATTAATGGGGCATGATGGTCCCGGTCATATAGCCATAGCCGAAGGAAAAACCAAAGTACGGCCATTATTGGTTTACCATGGTAAGGTAGGGCATGGTTTGTCAGTAGAAATGTCGGTAAAGAATGGACCGGTTACCCTGCTTTCTGTAGTTGAACAGGCAGGTGGCAAGTTAATGCTGCTGGTTGCAGAAGGGGAATCAGTAGCAGGGCCAATTTTGGAAATCGGAAACACAAACAGCCGTTATAAGTTCCCTATCGGAGCCAGAAAATTTGTTAATGACTGGAACAGTCACGGCCCCGCCCATCATTGTGCAGTAGGTATAGGGCATATTAGCTCCAGGTTGCAAAAACTTGGGCAATTATTAGGGATAGACGTTGTACAGGTGTGTTAATTGCATGCCTTTTCAGGCTTGCTCAGCTTAATTGAGTTGAGTACATAACGTTGTTTAACCTTGATAAATGAAGATTTTGGATCCCGGTTTATATAAAAGACGTGGCAATTACAGCAATGATGCCGGTTATGTTACATACCCCGCGAAAGCGGGAAGGTGGATCTGGAAATGCGGTATTACGGGAAATGTTTCTATTCTCGGATAATGGACAAGCGGAATATTCAATAATTGTCAAAACAGACAAGCTAAATGTCAAAATAGGTAATTTGATACGCCTTAAGCCTGTTAAATTTGGTTTACCAATAATAGACCACTTAATTCCAATACCTTCTAACATCGCATCAAACTGTTAATTTTTTTACCTGAAAATACTTTATGAGTTTATTTAAACCTTTACAATATTTTTTGCCTTTATTTTTTGTTTTTACTGCATTCAACACCAAAGCTCAACAGGATAAACTGCCGATATCCGGAAACACTAAAAAAGTACCGGATAGCCCTGCCGAAGTATTTTTGAATCCGCCCGTAAGTGCAAGACCTGGAGTTTTATGGATGTGGATGGGCTCAAACCTGAGCAAAGAAGGGATTACTAAGGATCTGGAGGCATTAAAAAAAGAGGGCTTTGGCAGCACAACTATGTTTAGTCTTGCCGATGCTACCACGCCCTGGGCCGGGGAAATAAAAAAAAGTCCGACGCCTGAAATTATTTCATGGACAGAGCCCTGGTGGAAAATGGTACGTCATGCTGCCGAAGAATCCAAGCGGCTTGGAATGGATTTTGGCATGTTTAACGGCCCTGGTTATGAATCCAGCGGAGGCCCTTGGATAACGCCCGAATTGTCAATGCAGGAAATTTGCTGGTCGGCGGATACCGTATCTGGTGGTGCATCTAATCAAATTAAGCTTAACCGTCCAAAAGTGAATCCACGCGGGCATACCCCTTACCCGGTATATAACGAAGAAACCGGATTGGTTGAAATACCTAAAATTGCAGCCCGGAGTACCTATTATGAAGATATTGCCGTGTTGGCATTACCTGTTAGCGGCATAGTGCCTGCAGATAAAGTGATAGATCTTACTGGCAAAATGCAGCCTGATGGCCGGTTGGATTGGGAGGTACCCGAGGGAAAGTGGATTATATACAGGTTCGGGCACACTACAACAGGTACATTGATACAGCCTGCCCAGTGGAAGGCCACGGGCCTGGAGTGTGATAAAATGAGCCGGGAAGCAGTAAGCTTTCATATTGATCACGTTATAGGCGAAATTAAGAAACACCTTGGTGACCTGATTGGAACCGGCTTTAAAAGTGTACATTTTGATAGCTACGAAGCGGGTTTCCCTACCTGGACACCGAAAATGAAACAAGAATTTACCGCCAGGAGAGGTTACGATATCACCAAATACCTGCCAACGTTTGCCGGCAGAATAATAGGAACCGAGCGGCGGGATTCATCATTGTTTGTAAATGACTTTAACGTAACTGTGAAAGATCTGTACAGAGATGTTTATTTCGCAACCATAGCAAAAAAACTACGTGAGGCAAACCTGATATTTTTATCTGAGCCCTATGGCGGCCCCTGGCGTCAGGACGAAGTGATGCCTTATGTGGAGCGGGTAATGACAGAATTTTGGACTTTCGGCGGTCGTTATTCGCCCTATGAGCTTGAGCCAACGGTGGCCGCCCTGAGAAAATCTGGCCAGAATATTATTGAAGCTGAGGCGTTTACCGCCGATCCGCACGATAGTAAGTGGGACGAAACACCGGAATGGTTAAAGCCTATGGGGGATGCTGCTTTTTGCGATGGTGTAAACCGCATGGTACTGCACCGGTTTGTACAGCAGCCCTGGGATGATAAATATAAACCCGGACTCACAATGGGTGAATGGGGAACCCATTTTGACCGTACTCAAACCTGGTGGGAGCCAGGTAAGGCCATGATAAAATACTGGCAGCGCTGCCAGGCCTTATTGCAATGGGGTACAATTACACTTCCGTTTGCAAATGATTTTTTGGTGAGTCAGGCAACCGGTAATATCTCAGTTAAACACATCCACCGTAAGCAGGGGCTTGTTGATGTATATTTTGTGGCTAATGTTTCGCGCAATGCCGGGAGCGCAACCTGTAGTTTTAATGTGATGGATATGCAGCCAGAATTGTGGGACCCAATAACCGGTACCATGAGAGATCTGCCTCAGTTTAAAACGGAGGGTGTTAATACAACTGTGGCACTTACGTTTGATAAAGCCCAAAGCTTTTTTATTGTATTCCGTAAAAAGTCCCCTAAAGACGTTTTAAATAATGGCAACAATTTCCCGGTAACTAAGGAGTTGCTAACCATCAACGGGCCATGGACTGTTAAGTTTGATAAACAATGGGGCGGGCCCGATAAACCGGTAACCTTTACAACTTTGCAAGACTGGACAAAGCAAACAGAGAACGGCATAAAATATTTTAGCGGTACAGCGGTTTACAAGAAACAATTTGATGCCCCCTTGAAAGATGGAGCGGATTCATCAGCTATATATCTTGATCTGGGTGTGGTTAAACACCTGGCTCATATTATACTCAATAATAAAGATCTGGGTGTTTTATGGACCGCTCCCTGGAGTGTGAAATTGCCAGCCAATTTATTAAAGCCAAAAAGCAATACGCTTGTTATTGAAGTTACCAATGTATGGGCCAATCGTCTTATTGGCGATGAGCAGGAACCCGCTGATATGGAATGGCTGCCCGGGCACCGCGAAGGGCATTTCCTAAAAGAGTTTCCGGATTGGTTTCTTAATAATCAAAAACGGCCATCAAAAGGGCGTTACTGTTTTACAACCTGGAATTACTTTGATAAAAACTCACCTTTAATATCCTCGGGTTTGCTTGGCCCTGTAACTATTACCAGCGAATGATCCTTAAGTATTTTTTAATATGAATAGAAATTTAGTTAAAACCTTTATCTGCTGTATACTGTTATCCGCATCGTTAAACGTATCGGCGCAGGTATCAGTTTCTTCGCTGCGTTGCGAGTACAGAAATGCCCCAATTGGTATTACAGCTTCAAACCCGCAATTAAGCTGGATATTATCCTCAAACGTGCGTAATGTAAAACAGTCGGCTTACCGGATACTGGTGGCCGATGATCCCTCGCTGTTGCAAAAAGGCGAAGGGAATATATGGGATACAAAAAAGAAGACCGGTGGGCAATCCATACAGGTAATTTTCTCCGGTAAAAAATTAATACCCGCAAAGGTTTATTACTGGAAACTGATGGTTTGGGATAATTACGGAAAGGCATCAGCCTGGAGCAAAGTTTCAAAATGGCAAATGGGCTTATTATCAGCGGCTGATTGGAAAGGGGCCAAGTGGATAGGTTATGAACAAATGCCTGATTCGTTGCGTATAGTGCCTGCTACAGATAACCCGGGCGATAGCAGATGGACAAAAGGAAAAGATATTTTGCCCTTGATGCGTAAGCAGTTTAGCGTAAGCAGACAAATTAAAAAAGCAACCATATTTATTACCGGCCTTGGCCAGTTTGATTTAAGCATCAACGGTAAAAAGGTGGGCGACCACTTTTTAGACCCAGGATGGACACAATATGACAAACATGCACTATATGTATCTTTTGATATTACTGGTAACCTGATACAGGGCAGTAACGTGCTTGGTGTAATGCTTGGGAATGGGTTTTATTATGTTCCGGGCGAGCGTTATCATAAGCTAAGGGGCGCATACGGATATCCCAAAATGATATGCCGTACATTGATAGAATATAAGGACGGTACAACGGAAAATATCATTAGTGACGAAAGCTGGAAAACAGCCCCCGGGCCTGTTACTTTTTCAAGTATTTACGGAGGCGAAGATTATGATGCCACTTTAGCCCGTGATGGTTGGAATAAGGCCGGTTTTAACGATGCGCAGTTTAAAAATGCGGTTGTGGTAAACGGTCCGCCGTTGCTTGAAGTACAGGCTCAGGAGCCCCTGAAAATATTTGATCAGTTTACAGTTAAAAAAATCACCCAGCCAAAGCCAGGTGTTTGGGTATATGATATGGGGCAAAATGCATCGGCCATACCACAAATAATGGTAAAAGGTAAACGTGGTGCAGTAGTAAAAATCACACCTGCCGAGTTATTGGATGATCAGGGCCTGGTATTGCAGGCTCCGGTTGGTACGCCGGTTTACTTTAATTATACCCTTAAGGGTGAGAGTACGGAGGTGTGGCATCCGCAGTTTATGTATTACGGTTTTAGGTATATTCAGGTAGAAGGAGCAATACCCGAAAACGAGCCAGGGAATGGTGACGCACCCCGGATTGTAGAAATTAAAAGCTTACACACCCGCAACAGTGCTGCTGTTATTGGCTCATTTGCTTGCTCAAATGAATTATTTAACAGGATATTTAAGCTGATTGACTGGGCCATCCAAAGCAACACGGCCAGCATTTTTACCGATTGCCCTCACCGCGAAAAGTTGGGTTGGCTGGAGGAGGCACACCTGGTTGGCAGCTCCATACATTATAATTATGATATTGCATCACTTTGCCGTAAGGTAATAAAGGATATGATAAACGCGCAAACAAAGGATGGTTTAATACCTGATATTGCCCCGGAGTTTGTTCAGTTCGGTGGTGGCTTCCGTGATTCGCCGGAGTGGGGTAGCAACGGTGTTATTTTGCCTTATTATGTTTATCAATGGTATGGCGATAAACAGGTGCTGCAAGAGAGTTATGATATGATGACCCGTTATGTTGCCTACCTCGAAAAAAAATCCAAGGGTCATATCCTGTATTTTGGTCTTGGCGACTGGTATGATATAGGCCCAAGGGATCTGGGTCCTTCGCAATTAACACCGGGTGGCATTACAAGTACAGCTATATACTATTATGATTTAACATTGCTGTCAAAAATTGCCCGGATACTTAATAAGCCCGCAGACGAAAAAAAATATACTGCTTTAGGCGCTGAGGTAAAAGCAGCATATAACAAAACGTTTTTCAACCCGCAAACAAGCCAATATGGTACCGGTAGCCAGGCAGCCAATGCCATGTCGGTATATATGGGATTGGTGGGGCCTGAGTATAAAAACAAGGTTGTAGCTAATCTTATCCAGGATATCCGTAACCATAACAATGGAGTTACAGCGGGCGATATAGGTTATCGCTACTTGTTAAGAGTATTGGATGAGGCAGGCCGTTCTGACGTAATATTTGATATGAATAACAGGTCTGATGTACCTGGTTACGGTTATCAGCTTGCCCAGGGAGCCACGGCACTTACGGAATCATGGCAGGGCAATCGGATATCAAGCAATAATCATTTTATGCTGGGCCATTTAATGGAATGGTTTTATAGTGGCCTTGGCGGCATCAAATCAGATACGGGATCAACCGGGTTCAGTCATATCATTATTCGCCCTGAACCGGTAGGTGATGTAAGTAATGTTAAAGTAAACTATCAATCGCCATATGGTAATATCAGTAATCAATGGAAAAAAACGGCTGATGCTTTTTATATGAGTACCACTATCCCGGTTAATACCGTAGCCGTAATTTATTTGCCTGCAAAAAAGGGTAGTATAATTACTGAAGGCGGAAAAAGAATAACTGCCAATGGGAGCGTTAAGCTTTTAAGATTTGAAAACGATAAAGCAGTTGTTCAAACCGGATCAGGTAATTATACATTTAGTGTTATCAATGAATAGAATTAAAAGGTTTGCTTTCTTTTCAAAATACTATTATGTAATGTATCGTAACAGTTTAATGTTTTGATGCAGTGAAGGCTTTTATGTCAAATGGGACAAATTATTTTTGATGATTTTGTCCCATTTTTTGCATGTATGCTTTTGTTTTTCGAGTGGACACCTCGTTATTTTCATACTTCCACGCAGTTTCTCATTCAGGATCAATTTTTCAAAAAAATAGTGTCTTGTTGTGATTTTATTTGAATTATTGTATTTGAATTGATTGTTTAATAGGAAAGCAGAGTAATTAACATGGTTAACCAGACGGATGCAGAAGGTTTTGGCCATTGCTCTAACACAGAAGCTTGCGAGGTGGAATGCCCGCAGACGATACCTGTGCTTCATATTGCTTGTATGAACTATGAGTATAATAAGGGGCTGGTGTTAAAACCATAGCAACAAATTATCATTTCATTATTGAAAACAAATGATGTGTTGGCTGTTTTATAAATCATTATACATTATTGATCCATCCGCTCTGAATTCATGTTATGCCTTATTTACAACTTGAAGTAACCCGAAGTTACTCTGCCAAAGTCAAACAACAATTGGCTAACACAAATTGGAGATATCTATGCACGTATTATGAATGCCAGTGTAAAATCTTTGTTTAGCTCTCGTTTGATTTCAGAGGACGGTTTATGGATGAGTCATGAAAAAAATGCATTTAGTATTTTTATAATGATGAAGCCACTGTAGAGTTCCGGATCACAAGATCTGTTTTCAATACTTTAGTCACGGCTTTCCAGTCTGATACATTTCTATTCATTTGATCAAGGAGTAATGCTATGGCCGTTTCACCTATTTTTTCTACCGGTTGTGAAAGTGTTGTGAGTGATGGTTCAATAATGGACGAGATATAATCATTGCTGAAACCCACGATAGCGATATCCTGTGGAATTCTGAGCCCGATTTTTTTGATCACCAAAATAGTTTCAATTGCAGTGGGGTCATTGACGGCAAATATGGCATCAGGTGGGTTTTTTAATTGGAGTAGATGATTAACATAGATCTTAACCTTACCAATGGTTAAATCATAAGGAATAATGAGTTCTTCATCTATAGGAATATTGTTTTTTTTCAATGCATCCAAGTACCCATTCAATCTTTTCACACTCATTGAAAGTGAATTTGGACCGGCTAAATGGGCTATCCGTTTTTTACCTGTTGAAAGCAAGTGTTCTACAGCTTTAAAAGCTCCATCATAGTCGTCAACCATAACCTTTGGCACGGCCATTTCTTCACATACCCTGTTAAAAAAAACAATAGGTATTCCTTTTCTTTGAAATATCTTAAAGTGATCATAATTCAATGTTTCCTTAGTCATGGAAACAATTATTCCATCTACCTGATTAGCCAGCATTACTTGTGTGTTTGCTACTTCTGTTGCATAGGTTTCATTCGACTGGCTGATAATAACATGATACCCGGCTGCGGTTGCAGCAGCCTGTGCTCCGATGATCACCTTAGGGAAATAGGAACTTAAAAATTCAGGAACAATAATGCCAACTGTATTAGTCTTGCGGGTGATCAGGCTTATTGCATGCAAATTTCGTTGATAATCCATTTTTTTGGCCATCTCTATTACAGCCTCCATAGTTTCCGGTTTGATGTTAACATTGCCTGTAAGTGCTCTTGATACGGTCGACTTGGAGATTCCTAAAGCCCTGGCAATGTCTATAATGGTTATTTGATGACTTTTCAAGATAGTGATGGTTTTGCCTTAAAGTTACAAAATGGGAATGTTCCCGCAAAATGGGAACATTCCCATTTGTTTTTTTTATAACAGTTTAGTACGGCAATAATGATTATAATCTATTTTCGACATACCAATTATCATTACACCCGCAATTGCTGGGTGTACCTAAAACCTGTCATATGAGAAAAATTTATCTGCTAATCGTACAATTTTTTGTTCTTTTTCAAGTAGCTTCAGCGCAGGACGTTGTATTAACCGGTACCATCACCGATTCAAAAAAAGAACCATTGGTGGGGGCAAGTGTTCATTTAAAAGGTATCGGGAAAAGTGTAATTACCGACAATGGCGGTAAGTTTTCTTTGAAAACCGATAGCAAAATGTACACCGTGGTTATAACCTATGTAGGTTATAAAACTCAGGAATATACCCTGATTCCCAACAAGCCTTCAATCATTGTTTTGGAGAGTACGGAAAGTTCGCTCGGTGAAGTGATTGTGGTGGGCTACGGCACACAAAGGAAGATTGAAAATACCGGGTCAATCGCATCTGTTAAGGCAGCTGATCTGGTGCAAACACCCGTTGCTAATATGGCCCAGGGTTTACAATCCCGTGTTTCTGGTATGCAGGTCAGTCAGAACACCGGATCGCCGGGCGGTAATATCAGTATCCGTATTAGGGGTACAAACTCAATTAATGGTGCTTCGGAACCGTTGTATGTGATTGATGGTATACAGATTGCCAATGGCGATGGCATCAATAGTTTGAGCCCACTATCTACCATCAATCCCAATGATATTGAATCGATAGAAGTATTAAAAGATGCTTCAGCTTCGGCCATTTATGGTGCCCGTGCGGCCAACGGTGTTGTTTTAATCACTACTAAAAGAGGTAAAACAGGTGATACACGGGTTAGTTTCGATAGCTATTATGGTTCGCAACAGGTAGCAAAAAAATTACCCGTGTTAAATGCTGCTCAGTTTGCGCAATTGGAAAATGAAGTATTCCAGAATAATTTTTATCCCGACCCGGCAGCGTTGGGTAAGGGAGTAAACTGGCAGGATCTTATTTTTAGGAAAGCGCCTATCCAGAATCATCAGCTGTCCATTAACGGGGGGAATGACAAAACCCAGCTGGCTCTGTCATTTAATTATTTTAATCAGCAGGGGATCATTGTTAATTCCGATTTTAAACGATATTCCCTAAGGCTGAATTTGGATCGTCGCATTGCCAGCTGGTTAAAAGTGGGTACCAGTATCCTTGGGTCGTATGCTGTAAACGATGCTGCCACAACAGGCTCAACAGCCATTGGTGACGGCCCGGTGGTTAGCGGTAGTATTTTGGGTTCTGCTATAGGGGCTCCGCCAACCTTGCAACCTTATCGTAATGATGGTACTATATTCCCTTTTGGAGAGCAAGCAGGAGGTCAGTACCGTGAAGTGATCAATCCGCTTGGCTTTACCGCCATATTAAACCAACAAACTACCAAGCGCACGTTAACCAATGTTTACGGCGAAGCGACCCTTTTTAAGGGTTTAACTTACCGTGCATCATTTAATGTTGATATTCAGAGTACTTTGGGCGATTATTATTCTCCCAGATCTATCGTAAGCCGCACAGATCTGAATGATAATTCCGGATCGGCCCAAAAAAACAATAATAATTATACTTCGCTTCTGCATGAAAGTATTTTAACCTTTACCCATCGTTTTGCCGAAAATCATTCATTTAAAGCCACGGCTGTTTATGCAACACAGGTTGAGATGGCCAACGCCAATTCCATCAGTGCCGCAGGTTTTCCAAACGATGTTACCGGCGATGAAGCACTGCAGTTGGCCCTGACCCATACCATATCAAGCAACCGAACCAAAGAACGGCTTGATTCGTACCTGTTACGTTTGAATTATGGTTATAAAGACAAATATTTTTTAGATGTCACAGCTCGGGCAGATGGTTCGAGTAAATTCGGTGCCAATAATAAATACGGCATTTTTCCTGCCATTTCCGGCGCCTGGCGAATTGGCGAAGAAGAATTTATAAAGGATGTTTATTGGATATCTGATCTGAAACTTAGGGCCAGTTATGGTATCACCGGTAATGCCGGCGGCATCAGTCCCTACCAGTCGCTGTCATTAGTAGCAGCAACAGGCAATGATTATGATTTTAATCATGGATATGTAATCGGAATAAACCCCGTTGGCATTGCTAACCCCAATTTGAAATGGGAACGCTCTGCACAAACTGATATTGGCCTGGATATAGGTTTATTCGAAAATCGTTTATCCCTCATTGCCGACTATTATTTCAAAAAAACTAATGATCTGCTCTATGTGCAAACATTGCCATTAAGCTCCGGTTACAGTTCCATTACCGGCAATTTTGCATCATTGCAGAATAAGGGTTTTGAATTTGCAGCTAACGCCCGTATAATGCAAGGTGCCTTTAAATGGAACGTTTCGGCAAACATTACTTTTAACAGAAACAAGGTGTTAAGTCTTGATGGGGGCATAACCAACGAACGTTTTATTACCAATACCACGCTATTAAAGGTAGGCGAGCCGCTCGGCGTTTTTAAAACCTATGTTTTTGATGGAATAAATCAAACCGGGGAAACTATTTTACCAGGTTATGATGGCCGTACCGGCGGATACAAAGTAAAAGACATTAACGGCGATGGGGTAATAACTGCGGCCGACCAGGTTATTACCGGTAATCCAAACCCTGATTTTTTCTATGGGCTTTCGACAAACTTCAGTTATAAAAAGTTTGATTTAAGTGCGTTCTTTTCGGGAACCTATGGTAACCAGATCTATAATGCCAGCAGGCTTTCCTTTGAGATGCCTTTGGGACAACGGAACATGTTTGCCGGGCTGGTTAACCGGTGGTCGCCAACTAACCCGAGTAATGAATATGTAAGTGGCTCTCAGGGTGGGCGCTTACAGATCACCGATCACGATATTGAAAATGGATCTTATCTGCGTTGTAAAAATATAACCCTCGGATACACACTCCCCCCAATAAAGGGCATCAAACAACTGCGTATTTATATAAGTGGAAATAATCTGTTTACCCTAACTAAATACAGTGGCTTTGATCCTGAGGTAAATACTTATGCCGGTTCTAACACAGTAACCGGTGTCGATAATCTGGTTTATCCGCAAGCCAGATCATTTCTTGGCGGTATTCAACTTACTTTTTAACCTGAATCATAATTATATGAAAACAATATATAACTCCGCTTTATTAATAGTTTTAGTTTTTGTGTTGCATTCCTGCAAGCTGGATGAGCATGTTTATTCGTCGGCTTATAGCGAAACCTTTTATAAAACAGCTTCTGATGCCGAAAAAGCTATTATAGCCGTGTATGGGCCGCTTGCGGACATGTATGCCGGACCTGCCGCCACAATAGTGGCCGATTTCAGCGATGACCAAACCTATCCACGGGGAGTGGTTGGCAGAAACACGCTGACATTGTTCAGTTACGATCCATTTTTTACCGCCCAACGCAGTATTGGCCGTCTGAATGAATCGCCGCAGCAAATCTGGACTTCCTCTTACAGTGGTATTGAAAAGGCCAATTGGGTAATAGCTAAAGTACCAGGAGCAGATATGGATGCGGCCCGAAAAAAACAGATCATTGGCGAAGCGTATTTTTTGCGTGCCTTTTACCATTGGATGGTTACAAAAAACTTCGGAGATGCTCCTGTAAAAATTAAGCCCAGCATTACGCTTGAAGACGCATATGTAGCTAAAAGTGCTAAAGCCGATATTTACAAACAAATTTACAGTGACCTTGACCAGGCAGCTGCAGCAGGTTTACCATCGTACCCGGCAGTAGATAAGGGAAGACCTGCAAAGGAAGTGGTGGATGCTTTGTATGCGAAAGCTGCCTTGTATAATGAAGACTGGGCAAAAGCCCTCCAAAAGGCGCAGGCGGTTATTACTTCAGGTAAATATGCTTTAATGCCCGACGTTAGGGATGTTTACAAGTATGACAAAGAAGATGCTGCCCGTGTGGAGAATATGTTTGCTTTTGAAGCCGACCCTATTTCTCCGGGTAAACAGCACCAGCTTACCGGCTTATGCGGTCCTCCGGGGAGCGCCGGACCCGAATATGGCCGCACTACTTTTGGTTCGATGTTCGCCTACCAGGCTTTTTTTAATTCATTTAATCCGGCAGATAAAAGACGTTTGTTACTGGATACGGTTTATGTGGATAAAAGCGGAAAAACCGTAGCACAAAAAAATATTACGCCTATTACAACTGATGGGGTTTTGATCAAAAAATATCAGGATCCGATATCAACTATCGGTGTCATTCCCAACATACCGATCTTACGTTTGGCTGATATGTACCTTATAGCTGCCGAAGCGGAGGCCCATCTGAACGGCGCCAGTATTACCGCATATGGTTATATTAATGTAATTCGCAATCGTGCGGGCTTACCCAATCTTACAGCGGGTTTGGGCAAGGATGCATTCATCGATGCCGTTTTGCAAGAGCGGGCCTGGGAGTTTTTTGCCGAAGGCGACCGCTGGTATGACCTTACCCGTACCGGGAAATTTCTGACTGTAATTCCAAAAGCCGTAAACAGCGTTTATCCGGTGCGTACTGTTTTGGCTAAACATAAATATTTTCCAATACCGCAGGATGAAATAAATGCTAATCCTAAATTAGTACAGAATCCCGATTGGAAATAATGAAAATCCACACCATGAAACATAAAATATTGATTTTAGGGTTGATGATGATCTGTGCGTGTGCCCGGGCGCAATCAAATCTGACCCTGGCCAATGATCACATCCGCATGACATGGGAAAAAAGTGAAAAGGGATGGATATTGAATTATTTTGCAGTGAATAAAAAAGGAAAATGGGAAAGTTTAAAAGATCTTTCGGGCGAGAATACACTTTTGTATTCGGCGCAAAAGCCTAACCCCGATGCTGCACGAACCTTTGAGAAAAGTACTGGCGGTATATTCCCTGAGGCCAACTATTATTATCAGCAAAAACAATGGGCAGAGAGTACGAATGCTGTTTCGCTCAATACCGCAGGGCAAGCTATTTACTTTTATTTTCAATCGGCAAAGCAACTGGCTAAAAATCATATTCGTTTTCAATCAGAAACAGCGCAGGCAACTGTAATAAGTGATTTTGTATTGGATGAGCGCTTTGCAGGTGATATAAAAGTGACCCAGCATATCAAATCTAAAACCGATGGATACTATTCGCTGGCTACGCCAACGTTGCTTTCTGTGCCCGAAAATCAACTGATGTGGGCTACTGTTCCAGGCTATTTTCAAGGGAGCGCGATTCAAAAAGACTTTATAAAGGCCTACGCTTACGGAATGGGTGTTCCAGAGCCGCCAGTTGTATACAGGGAGCGTTGTGCCAGTACATTATGCCCGTTGGTATCGGCCAGAAACGGCATTACTATATCTGTTATTCCTGACCCGGGTTTGGCGCGTGACCCCTGGGCTAAAGATTCCATCACTCAAACCAATTGGTTCATTGGTCTATCGCATAAAAACCGTAAAGCTCAGCTGTCGCCAACACTGTATTATCCTGTTTTGGGGGAGGAGAAGTCCTTCATGAAAAAGGGGGATACGCTTTCATACGGGTACCGCTATAGTTTTACCGATGGCGGGTGGTTTAGGGCAATCAATCACGCTGTATATGATGTGTACCGTTTTAAAGAGTCGCTGGCGCTGCGTCAAAGCAAACAATCACTGACTAACAGGGTAGAGAGAATGCATCATTATCTCACTGATCCGGTTACTTCAATGTGGCATATTGAGGATTACAAAGGGAAAAAAATTGGAGCGCAATCGTATATGGCGGGTGTGGTAGGGTCTGACAAAGACGCCATGAAAAATGCGGATTATGGCGCTATGTGGTATCTGGCAAATTCAACAAATGATACTTTACTGAAAAAGAATGTACTGCCGTATGCGCTCAACTTTAAGCTGGCACAGCAAATAGATACCGGATTTTTTGAAGGAGCGGTGCAAGGCCAGTATTATCTGGCTAAACCTAAAAAATTTGTGGAGGAGTGGGGAAAAATAGTTGAACCCATAGCGGTAACTTATTATACAATGCTTGACATCGGTAATATGCTGTTGTTTGAACCTGGAAATACACAGCTTAAAGCCGACCTGAAGAAAGGCGCTGAGTTTTTACAGAAAACACAAAAGGCAGATGGAGGCTGGGAGGTGGCCTATGATCACGCTACACAGAAAGAGATTTTTAGAGATATCCCGGATGTTCGTCCTACATTTTATGGTTTGATTGTGGCGTATCGGATAACAAAAGAGCCCAAATATCTGGCAGCTGCCAAAAAGGGGGCAGATTGGTTTTTGAAAAACGCGGTAGAAAAAGGTTTTTATTTAGGTGTTTGCGGCGATACCCGCTATGCGCCTGATTTTGCCACCGGCCAATCGGCACAGGCACTGCTTGATCTTTTTGACCTCACAAAGGAGGTAAAATACAGAAATGCAGCCATTGATGTGGCAAAAATATATGTCAATTCTATTTACACACATCCCATTGCAAGTACTAAAATTAAAACGGTAAACGGTGTTGAGCGCCAGGATTGGGAAATTGCTCAATCTGGTTTAAGTTTTGAGCATGGCGGTATTTTGGGTTCTGCAAACCGGAATGGACCAATCCAGTTGTGTAGCCATGCCGGTTTTTTCATTCGCATGTTTCAGTTAACCAAGGAACCTATTTTTGCCGATATGGCCCGTGCCGGAGCTCTCGGACGGGATGCCTTTGTAAATCAGCAAACCAGTGTTGCTTCCTATTATTGGCGAAATATGAATGAAGGTGCCGGTCCGTATCCACACCACGCCTGGTGGCAGATTGGTTGGATCACAGATTACCTGATGGCCGAAGCTGAAATGCGTTCTGATGGGGAAGTGGTCTTTCCGCGAGGTTTTATAACGCCAAAAGTAGGCCCGCATCAAACTTATGGTTTTGCGGCCGGTACAGTATATGGTGACAAGGCCTCATTAATGATTACCGATGGTGCAGTAAAACCCAGTGAACCGGTGATTGATTATATTGTAGCTAAGTCACAAAAGAAGAATTGCTATTATGTTGTGTTGCTGAATGACAGGGTTCAACAAACTACATTTACCCTTACGCTTGATCCTGAAAAGTGGAAAAAGGGCAGTGCCATAAAATCGGTAAAATCTTTAAAAAACGGAAAGATGATCGATGTGAGAAATATGGAGTTACCCGGTTTTGGGCTGGAGGTATTGGTCGTTGAATTGAACTGAAAAAAAGAAAATATTATCAAATTTCAATAGAAATTATCAACAAAAACAGCATGCATTCCATCATAGATACTGCGGTTATATTCATCTTTTCGGCATTTGTGCTGACAATTGGTTTGCTTTTTGCCAGAACCGGCAGAAACCTGAAATCTTTTTTCGCTGGTGGCGAAGCTGTCCCGTGGTTCATCGGCGGCTTATCACTGTTCATGTCATTCTTCTCGGCAGGTACTTTTGTGGCCTGGGGTTCCATTGCTTACAAACAGGGATGGGTGGCTGTCACCATTCAATGGACAATGTGTATAGGTGCGTTGGTCACTGCTTTATTCCTCGCTCCAAAATGGAAGGCTACAGGTAACCTTACAGCTGCCGAATTTATCCGTGCCCGCCTCGGCGAAAAGGTGCAGAAGACTTATATCGGCATATTTACGCTGGTTTCTGTATTTATTAAAGGTTCGGTATTGTATCCGGTTGCCAAACTGGTGAGTGTTTCGCTTGGGTTTCCGTTAATTGAATCAACCATTGTACTTGGTGTTTTTATGATAGCCTATACCGCTATTGGCGGGCTTTGGGCGGTTATGGTGACCGATATTCTGCAATTTGTTATCCTTACTGCTGCGGTGTTTATTTTATTGCCGCTTTCCCTTGACCGGGCAGGTGGTTTCAACCGGTTTATCCAGCATGTTCCACCAGATTTTTTTCAACCGATTAGCGGAGAGTACACACTTGGCTTTGTGCTGGCTTTTGTATTGTATCACATTTGTTATATCGGGGGTAACTGGACTTTTGTTCAGCGTTATACCAGTGTTGACAGCCCCAAATCGGCCAGGAAGGTGGCTTACCTGTTTGCAGCACTTTATTTGATATGCCCGATGATCTGGATGCTCCCGCCGATGATCTATCAGTCAATTAATCCCGCCCTAACTGGCATTGATACAGAAAATGCTTATCTCATGGTCTGCAAACTTGTGCTTCCGCCGGGTTTACTGGGGCTTATGCTTACCGGAATGTATTTTTCTACATCGGCAAGTGCTAATACCACGCTTAATGTAGTATCAGCCGTTTTTACCAATGATATTTATAAGGGCTTTATTAACCCGGCCGCATCAGATAAAAAACTGATCAGTGTTGCCCGGTTTTCTTCCTGGGGTTTTGGTTTAGGTATGATTATCATTGCCCTTCTGGTACCGGCAGCCGGCGGCATTGTGGAAGTAGTACTGAGTATTTCAGCTATTTCAGGTGGCCCTTTGCTTGCTCCTCCATTATGGGCTTTGTTTTCTAAACGGATCAATGGAAAAACTACCTTTTGGATCACATTGATAGGGCTTACCGTGAACCTGTACTTCAAAGTGCTTTCGCCTTTAGTTTTTGGTATAAAATTAAGCCGTGCTGCAGAAACCATTATCGGAATTGGTTTGCCGCTGGTCTTGCTTACAGCCTATGAGTTGTATGCCCGTTACAAAGGGTTTATTGCACCAGAATATGAAGATTATCTTAAGCGGAAGACAATCAAAAAAGCAGAAGCGCTCATATTGGAAGAGGCTGTTGAAATAAAACGGCAGAATAAATTCGGGCTGCAAGTGATTGCCGGTGCGCTGATTTTTGTTGCGGCTATGTTGCTTGCACTTAGCCTGTTTACTGTTTCGGGATCGGTAATTACCGCTGCTATAGGAATAATTGTACTTTTAAGTGCGGTTATTCCATGGCGGGCTTCCCAAAAAGTTTTTATTTTATCAGAAACAGCACCTGTACAAACATTGGAAGATTAAACAGAACCATGAAACATATACGCAAAATAACCCTACTGTTTTTTTTACTCATTGGAGGGTATCAAACTTTGCTGGCTCAGTACACCATTGGTGACTCCGATGCTATTCCGCTTAATGGGAGCTGGTCTTTTGCTATGGATCCCCGGAAAATAGGTGCGGGAAAGGGTTGGTTCAATGAAAGTTTTGATACACGGCGCTGGGATGAGGTTACCGTTCCGCATTGTTTCTCGAGCGATCTGCGCTATCAGTTTTATACCGGTACGGTGTGGTATAAACGGAGTTTTCCGTGGAGAAAACAAATAGGGAAAAGAGTTATCCTGCATTTCGATGCCGTATATTATGCCTCAACCATTTGGCTAAACAATAAAAAAATAGGAAGTCATGAAGGTGGATATACGCCATTTACTTTTGATATAACTGACTTTCTGCAATCAGGCAAAAATACGATATCGATTTCGGTAGATAATGACACCTGGCAAACCGGCAGTATACCGGGAGCAAAGGATAATGGCTTTGCCAATGATCCATTTATGGGCTGGATCAATTACGGAGGAATCACCCGTCCCGTTTATTTAACGGTAAAACCGGAAGTATATCTGGAAAATCTCAAGATCGATGCCGTTCCCGACCTGGATAAAGGAACAGCAAAATTAATTGCAAAAGCTTTTATCAGGAATGCATCAGGGAAGGATACATGGGTTAATCCCACGGTTATTGTTAGCTATCATGATCAATCTTTAAAACTCAGCTGGAACAGGCAGAAAAAGAGTATACCGGCTTCTCAAAGTGTAGTATGGCAAGCTGAAACGGTTATTAAGGCCTCAGATGTAAAACTCTGGAGTATTGATGAACCTAATCTTTATCAGATAAAAGGCATTATTCCGGGCGATACTATATCAAACCATTTTGGTATACGAAAAGTGGAGGTACGTAATATGCAGCTTTTGTTAAACGGAGAGCCTGTAAGGATGGCGGGGGCAAACCGGGTGGTGGATTATCCCGGGCTGGGATCACTTGAACCTGATTGGCTTATTGAAAAGGATTTTCGGTTAATGAAAGAGGCTGGAATGGTATTTCATCGGTTAACTCATTACACGCCGGCAGAGCATTTTTATGAACTGGCTGATCAATACGGTATGCTGATTATTGCCGAGCCGGGTAACTGGCAGTTAACACCCAGCCAGATGGAAAATGATACCATTCGCACAAAATTTAAACAACAGTTCACGGAAATGATGCAGCGCGACTGGAACCACCCAAGTGTAGTGGCATATAGCGTAGGGAATGAATACATGTCAGATGAGCCCGCAGGCCAACGCTGGACAAAAGATATGATCGCATTTGGCAGATTGATGGATCCTGGACGACTTTTCACCTTTGTGAGCATGAGGCTAAACGCATTGCCGAAAAAACCAGAGGACGAAGCATCCCAATACAGTGATTTTGTATGCACAAATACCTATGGTAATCATGTAAAAGTGCTGGATAATATTCATAGACTTTATCCTGATAAACCCGTTTTGATTAGCGAATGGGGAACAAGGGCCGATGAGCCATCAGAAGATGGGCAAATAAAAAACATAGAAGAAGTAGTGGCCGAGATCAGGAAGAGGCCATACGTGATGGGCGCTTCCTGGTGGACCTTTAATGATTATCAGAGCCGATACGAAGGCACTAATCCAAATGGTTACCGTCCCTGGGGATTGGTGAGTCCTGACCGTATACCCAAACCGGCATATAAAACCTACCGTAAGGAAATGGCCTTGCTTACGCTTAAGAAAGTGGGCTGGCAGCCGGGCGATAATGGTCGTCATCGGCTTATCCTGAAGGTGAGCGCACGTGCGGATTTTCCATCTTATAATGTGAAAAATTATATCCTGAAAACGATTCAGGGTAGCCAGAAAATCCCTGAGTTAAAACCAGGAACATCGGTTGAAATAGGTATTCCGGTGACAGGGTTTGATCATACGCTTTCTGTACAGGTGGTAACGCCTACCGGATTTGCGGTGAGTGAGCAGAATTTTGAATTGACAGAAGAAAAGTCAAAAAATTAATACGTATTGATTTATGCTATTAGCTGAAGCAACTGATAAAAGAAGTCCTTTAACCATCTCTAGGTCTGCTGATCTGGTGATTATAGGCGGAGGCTTATCCGGAACGTGTACCGCCATTACCGCTGCGCGTTCGGGTATAAAGGTAGTGTTGGTTACCGACCGTCCGGTTTTGGGTGGAAATGCATCGAGCGAGGTGCGTTTGTGGGTACTTGGTGCAACATCGCACATGGGTAATAATAATCGCTGGGCGAGGGAGGGGGGTATAGTAGATGAGTTATTGGTGGAAAATATCTATCGGAATCCTGAAGGTAACCCTTTGATATTTGATACTATTATTCTGGAAAAAGTGATTCTGGAGCCCAATATTACGTTATTACTGAATACGGCTGTTTATGAGCTGGAAAAATCAGATAATGAAACTATCTCAAAGGTATTTGCTTTCTGCAGTCAGAATTCAACCGCGTACAAGCTTAGTGCTCCGTTATTCTGTGATACCTCGGGCGATGGGATAGTTGGCTTTTTGGCCGGTGCCGCTTTCCGTATGGGAGCCGAATCTTCGGCAGAGTTTGGTGAAAAGTTTGCTCCTACTAAAGAATATGGCGAACTGTTGGGGCATTCTCTATACTTTTATTCAAAGGATACCGGAAAGCCAGTTCGGTTTGTTCCGCCCACTTTTGCCATTGATGTAACCCAAAAAGTACCCAAATTTCAACGTTTTAATGCGCATGAGCAGGGGTGTCAGCTGTGGTGGCTGGAATATGGTGGCCGTATGGATACGGTACATGAAACCGAAACCATAAAATGGGAACTGTGGAAAGTAGTATACGGTATCTGGAATTATATCAAAAATTCAGGCAAATTTCCCGAATCGGAAGCCATGACGCTGGAATGGGTGGGTACAATACCGGGAAAAAGGGAAAGCCGTCGTTTTGAAGGCGATTTCATATTAACCCAACCTGATATTGTGGAGCAGCGGCCACATTATGACGATATTGCCTATGGCGGCTGGAGTATAGATCTGCACCCGGCCGATGGTATTTTTAGCGAGAAACCGGGTTGTAACCAGTGGCATAGTAAAGGCATTTATGGTATTCCGTACCGGAGTTATTATTCAAAAAATATAAAAAACCTGTTTTTGGCCGGCCGGATTATTTCAACCAGTCATGTTGCCTTTGCCTCGTCACGAGTAATGGCCACCTGTGCACTTGGTGGCCAGGCTGTGGGTATGGCCGCTGCTTTGTGCATAAAAAATAATTGGCAGCCCCGTGATCTGTCCTCGCCCGAAAAAATAAAGGTACTGCAAAATGAATTAATGAAAATAGGTCATCATATCCCTGGCCTGTTTTTACATGATCCCGACGATCTGTCACATCAAGCCACATTTTCATCCAGTTCGGTGCTTGTGCTTAATGAACTTATAGAAGATACCGGGCCTTTTTTAATGAAGCATTCCATAGGGCAAATGCTTCCGGTTAAAGCCGGAAAGATGCCGGTTATATCCCTGCATCCTTATGCTAAAGAAAAAACACAACTCGTGATAGAATTGAGGCGATGTTTAAAAAACGGCAGCTATACGCCTGATGAACTATTAAAAACGCTTACCCTATCATTAGAACAAGGTCGTAATAACATCCGGTTAGATTTCGATATCTTGATTAAAGAAGATACTTATGCATTTATCATTTTTCGTAAAAACGAAAAGGTGTCCTTTAGCTATTCCCATAAACGAATAACAGGAGTTCTATCGGTTTTTAACCTCGTTAACGAAGCTGTTTCTAATTTTGGGCAACAACAGCCTCCTGAAGATATTGGAATGGAATCTTTTGAATTTTGGTGCCCGCAAAGAAGGCCATCTGGTTTAAACATAGCCATGAAAATAGAGCCGGGAATTTGTAGTTTTGACGTAGAACATGTTAGAAACGGGGTACAGCGGCCAACAATAAAACCCAATGCGTTTGTTGCTGATTTTAACGATGTTAGTCCTGAAATTGAAATAAGCTGGCAGAAGGAACAAAAGATAAGCAGGGTTGAACTGAGTTTTGACACAGATTTTGATCATCCTATGGAAAGCGTTTTGCTGACACATCCCGAATCAGTTATGCCTTTTTGTGTTAAAAGTTTTATGATTTTAAATAACGATGGCACAGTTATTTACGAGGAAAATAATAATTATCAAACCCGTGTAACGGTGACATTCCCGGAGCCCGTCCATACTACAATGTTGAAGATTAAATTAAAGCATCCCGGAGAAAATGTGCCGGCATCGTTGATGGAGGTTAGGATTTATTAAAACTAATGGCAGATGATCATGGTGAAAGTAACAGGAAAGATATATGAACAATATTGCATGTTTTTTGAGCCGTAGATGATGAGTACAATACGGGATTTTTATATGGACGCCTTTATACCAAACCGATCAATTTATTGGTTTAAAACACTTGTTCTTATTCTATTGCTTATTACGGTGAAAACAATAGGTTTTGCACAACAAAAACCGGTGTTTGTGGCCACCGCTAAAATATTTGCCGATAATATGGTGTTTCAGCAGGGTATACCGGTAAAAATATGGGGTACGGCCACGCCGGGCGAAATTGTCAGTGTTAAACTGGGGACAAAAACAGCAGCAATCAGAACAGCGCCAAGCGGGAAATGGTTGCTTAGTTTACCTGCTTTCAATTACGGTGGACCTTATGTTTTGCGGGTCAGCACCCTCCGGGAAGTTATCAATTATCAAAATGTCATGATTGGCGAAGTGTGGCTGGCTTCAGGCCAATCCAATATGAATTTTGCCATCGGCAGGCCGGTTGATGATATGGAAAAAGTGTTGGCTGGAGCTGCTTACCCCATGATCAGGGAATTCAACGTGCCCGCACAGGTTAGTAAAATGCCGCTTGATGATTTGAAGGGCGGCCAATGGCTGGTTTGTAATAGTCACAATGTGCCGGAATTTTCAGCGGTTGCTTATTTTTTTGCAAGGAAACTATATCTAAAAAAGAAAGTGGCTATTGGCATTATTCATGCCTCTTACGGGGGCACTCCCATTGAAGCCTGGACAAGTAAAGAAGCATTGCTGGCCAATCCTGATTTTAAAAGTAAAATACCTGAGTTATTTAATGATACCACTAACTGGGCGCAGATGCAGGCCAAAGCCGATAGCGTGAACCTGGAAAAGGATAACATTATTTCAACCGCCGCTAACGGACAGGGGTTAGGGGCGCATCAGTTGAATGATATGGACAGCAGTTGGAAGGGGCATGATTATCCGGTTCGGGTTGCTGATATTCAGGCGCCACCGTACAGCCTGATCTGGCTCCGGAAAACTGTTGTTGTACCAGCCGGAGAGGTAAACAAAGATTATGAACTGGATTTGGGTAAAGTGCTGGAATCTGATATTACCTATATTAATGGTATAGAGGTAGGCCGCAGCAAACAGCTCAATCATACTTTTTATACCATTCCGCATGGTGTGATCCGTTCTGGTGAAAATGTGATCGCTATACGGCTGGTATCCCAATGGGGTAATGGGCAACTTGGTTCGCCGGTTGATAAGCCGGTATTGAAAAGCCTTGACCGTAAGGTGATGATCTCTCTTGGAGGTACATGGTTGTATAACTATTTGCTGGAACCGGAGCTGCCCCTTGGTAAAGGTTATCAGGGCAAGCCCTCGGCCTTATTTAATGCCATGATCCATCCCTTAATTCCTTATGGTATAAAGGGCATACTTTGGTATCAGGGGGAAGCAAATGCCGGCGACTATGAGCAGTATAAAAATTTACAAGTCCTGATGTTTACCGATTGGCGTACCCGCTGGGCTGAGGGGGATATACCTTTTGTTTTTGTACAGTTGCCTGGCCTTCAAGGGGCAAAGTCATGGCCCTTGATGCGCGAAGCGCAGGCTTTCTCTTTAACTTATCCCGGTACCGGAATGGCCGTATCTATTGATGTTGGCGATCCCTATGATGTACATCCGCATAACAAAAAGCCGGTAGGAGAAAGACTTGCCTTACTGGCCGGGCATATCGCTTACGGGTATAATGAGGTATATGAAGGACCGGTTTTTAATCAATCTGCCATTGAAGGAAATGCTATTCGCATCGGGTTTAAAAACACAGAAAATGGAATTGTGTTAAAAAATACTGCAGCAGGGAGCGGCTTTTTTATTGCAGGTGATGACCATGTTTTTCATTTAGCCAAGGTACAGTTACAAGGCACTTCGCTATTAATCAGTTCGCCATTAGTTGCCAAGCCCCTTGCTTTCAGGTATGCCTGGGATCCTGATCCAAATGTGACCTTATTTAATAAAATTGGATTACCGGCCGCTCCGTTCAGAACAGATAATTGGAAGCCATAATAGAGAAGATTCCAGTATTGGGAATTATTATCCAGGCAATTGATCAGCGCGGGTTTTATTGCCGGGTAATATAATGGCATTCAAATACCTACTTGAAATTCCGCCCCTTATGGAAAACGCCCGCAGCGCCATCAGTACTGGTTTGTTGCATACCTGGTGTTGTAGCTTTATCTCTCCGTGTCAGGCTCATTACCGGCAGATCGTCTTTTTCTGTCGCCGTGAGCCCGCGCAATAAACCACTCAGGTTAAAACAACGCCGCACTACGAGGTGAATCACTTCACCCTCAATTTGTACTTTACCCTCGGCCATCAGCAGGCGCGACTGGATAATCTCTTTGCGATAGGTATTAAATAGTTTTTCCCAAACCACTAGGTTAGCATTGCCGCTTTCGTCTTCCAGTGTCATAAATACTATACCTTTAGCCGTACCAGGCCGCTGCCTTACTGTGATTAGTCCCGCTATTTTTACGGTATCTCCATCTTTTAACAGTTTCATATCAGCAATAGGAACTGCCCGGAGTAGTTGCAGTTGGTCCCTCACAAGGGCCACCGGATGTTGTTTTAGTGAAAGGCCTGTTGAAGCATAATCCTGCACCACGTGCTCGGCTGGTGTCATTAGCGGCAGTGCTACCTGCGCCTCTGGTTGGGGTTTTCCCGCAAATAGCGCAACCGGTTTATCTGCCAGGGCCGAAACCTGCCATAGGGCCTGTCGTCGGTCCAGCCCCATGGAACGGAAAGCATCTGCATCAGCCAGCTTTTCAAGCGCAATCAATTGAATAGGTATCTGATCTATCCGGGTATAAGTCAATTGTCTTCCGGCAACAAGTTCTTCCATATCCTCTTCCCGCAAACCCTTCACCTGCCGGAAACCCAGCTGAACCACACCCGGCGCTGATAAGGTATTATCCCAGGCCGAATGATTTACATCCACCTCCAAAACCTTTACTCCGTGGTTTTGTGCATCAATCACAATTTGTGCAGGCTGGTAAAATCCCATCGGCTGGCTGTTGAGCAAAGCTGCACAAAACACACCCGGATAATAATATTTTAGCCAGGAGGATATGTAAACCAGTAATGCAAACGAGGCCGCATGGCTTTCCGGGAAGCCATAGCTGCCAAAGCCCTCCAGTTGTTTAAAAATACGTCCGGCAAATTCTTCTGTATAACCTTTGGCCATCATACCGTCTACCAGTTTTTTTCTGAAACTGCTCACCAGCCCCTTGGCCTTAAAGGTTGCCATGCTTCGTCGCAATTCATCTGCCTCGGCTGGTGTAAAACCCGCTGCCACAATTGCAATTTCCATAGCCTGTTCCTGAAATAATGGTACCCCCTTGGTGCGCCCCAGGATTTCCCTTAATTCCTTCTTTGGGTAATCCTCAGCTTCTTCCCCGTTACGCCGGCGCAGATAGGGATGCACCATATCACCCTGGATGGGGCCCGGCCTCACAATGGCTACCTCAATCACTAAATCATAAAAACAATTCGGCCGCAAACGCGGTAGCATGGACATCTGCGCCCTGCTTTCGATTTGAAACACGCCTATCGTATCCGCATGGCTGATCATTTCGTAAACCTTCGGGTCATCCTGTGGAACGTTGGCCAGGGTAAGGTTCAAGCCATAATGATGTTTAACCAGGTCAAAGGCTTTACGTATCATGGTCAGCATCCCCAGGCCCAGTATATCTACCTTCAAAATACCCAATGCCTCCAGGTCATCCTTGTTCCACTCCAGCTGCGTGCGCTCTGCCATACGTGCGTTCAGCACAGGGCAAAGGTCAGACAGTAGCCCGTCCGTGATCACAAAGCCACCCGTATGTTGCCCCAGTTGCCTCGGAAAACCCATTAACAGTGAAGTTAGCTCCAGTACTTTGCAAATCACCCGATCCTTCGGGTTGAGGCCCTGCTCATGCAGGCGCTTTTCATCAAAGCCCTCATCTCTAAAATCCCAAATCGTAGCGCCAATCCGTTTGATCGTGTCCTCAGATAAGCCCATGGCCTTACCTACATCCCGGATAGCCCCACGATGCCGTTTTTGCGTAACTGTTGCTACGATGGCGGCCCGCTCACGCCCATAGTCCTGGTATATATACTGAATGATCTCCTCTCTGCGCTCATGCTCAAAATCCACATCGATATCCGGCCATTCATCCCGCGCATCAGACATAAATCTGGAAAATAGCAATCGGGACTTCATCGGATCGACCGCGGTAATAGACAGGCAATAGCAAACCGTGGAGTTGGCTGCAGAGCCCCTGCCCTGGTATAGTATACCCAGTTCTTCTGCCTTTCGGGTATATTTATAAACACGTAAGAAATAGGGCGCCAGTTTCCGCTTTTCAATAAAAGCCAGCTCAAACACAATCTGGTCTTTAACTTTTGGCGGCACCTGGTCACCATAGTGTTTGCACGCGCCCTCCCATGTAAAACGAGTAAGCCGTTCCAGGGGGCCTTCTCCGTCTACAATAGCCTCCTCGGGCTCGATATATTTCAGTGTATCCAGAGAAAAGGTACAGGCTTCCGCAATAGCTAATGAATTCTCAATTGCTTCCGGATAGGCCCGGAATAGCCGATGCAATTCTTCTACAGGTTTAAGATAACGTTCAGCATTGCCATGTAATTTGAAACCCGCGGTATGGATGGTGCAACGCTCCCTGATGCAGGTCAGGATATCCTGCAGTTCCCGGCGCTCCGGTTCATGGTAATGTACATCACCCGTAGCTACCATTGGTACCCCTAATTGTGCCAGCCGAAAAAGCCGTTTGGCATCATCTCCACTGTAAGAACGAATGGCCGCCACATACAGTGAATTGCTGAAAACCTGCTTGTATTCGGTAACTGTTGCTTTAAAATCCTCCTCAAAATCAAAGCGAGTGTTCAGTGTATCCGGTGGTACTATAATAAAGATAATCCCTTCCTGGTATGCATATACATCCGCTTTATATAATTGACAGTCGCCTTTTTCTGTCCGGAGATTACCCAAAGTAAGTAAAGCCGATAAACGACCGTAAGCATCCCTGTTGGTAGGATAGGCCAGTAAAGCAGGCCCATCTAATAAATCTAAACGACAAGCCGGGATAAATTTCATTCCCAGCTTTTTGGCTACGATATGCGCCCGGACAATTCCAGCCAGGCTGTTTCGGTCGGTAATAGCAATGGCAGTATAGCCCAAAGCTGCAGCTTGTTCCGCCACCTCCTCCGGGTGCGAACCGCCCCGCAGAAAACTGAAATTAGAAGTGACCTGTAGTTCTGCGTATCTCATCACTATTATGCAAAAAAACCATGTAAAAACCATTCCGGTGCTGTATCAAAATGGCCCGAACGGAATAGCCAGTAACGTTGGCCCTGTTCATCTTCTACCGCATAATAGTCCCGATGTACGCCCTGATCCTGCCACCATTCCCGCTCTATGCGTTCGGGACCGTCTGCTTTAACTACCACATGCCGCCGGCCCCTGTAAGTAAACACCTTCGGTGGATAATCTGGTAAAAGCGCCATTACCTCAATACTTTCCGGGCGAGGCAACAAACGGATAGGTCTTGGCCGGTTCGTTCGCCAGGAAGTTCCCGGCATCTCCTGCAAAGAGATCGCCGGCCTGATTGACCGCTCTGGCCAGTAATGCTCGGCAGGCAGGTAACGCCGGATGCGGTCCTGGCCCACCTTGGTAGCAATGCGGTCCAGCAGTTCGGCCAATGCATTATCTGCAAGACCCGGGTTGCCGGTCCAAAGCTTTTCCTGCAGCACCTCCACATCCTCCACTTTGGAGGCCTCCAGCAAAAAGAGTTCAATACCTAAAGCTGGTTCTATCTTCGCAATTTGTAATTCAAACAGCTTAAACAAGTGCGATACACTATGTGAGCCCCGGTTGGTACTGATCCCGGTCTGAACCATTTTGCCATCAACACGGTAGCATTTTAACACCGCCCTGCGCAAACCCTTGCCCTCATTTTGCAGCAGCAGACAAAGCCTTTCTAAAAGTTGTTGAACAGCTATCTCAATACCTGTAGCGGTACAGATTGGTTCTAAACAGGGTAGCCGTTCCACAAAAGGTACCGGCGGTACTACAGGCAGCAGTATTTCCTCTTCCAATCCCAGGGCTTGCCTGAGCCGCAACAGTAAGCCCTCGCCAAAGCGCCGCCGTAATTCACGCTGTGGCATTAACATAAAGTTGCCTATGGTTCGCAAGCCTAATTTTTGTAAACGCTCCAGTACTGGTTGCTCCAGCCGTAAAGCTGCAGGCGGTAAAGCCAGTAAAGCCTGCGCCTGATTGCCCGCCGGAATAATAGGAGAAACTCTTCCAAAGCGTGCTACTGCCCAGGCTGTTCCCACCGTATCAGCTATTGCCGCCCGTGCATCATAACCAGAAGTACGTAATTTCAAAACAAGCTCCTTCAGGTAACCCTGTTCGCTGCCCCATAAATGTGTGCAACCTGAAATATCCAGTAGCAATGTGTCTGGTGCATCTGTAGCAACCAAAGGTGTATAACGCATGCACCATAAGCCCAGTTGCCGCAATAGCCTGGCTTCTTTCCCGGGGATAGCATCCAGTACCTGCAAATTTATCGTCATTGCCTTTGCATCGGCCGCGGCCATACCTGCAAAAATGCCTTCGGCCTCTGCCAGGTAACTGGCCGCTGTAACCACCATGCGGTTACGCTCAGGTAGTACGCAAACAAAAGGTATTTCACGCAATTCCGGCCGGCGTAGCATCAGCCAGTCTGTAACCAGATGCCTGAACCAGATTGCCATATAACGCTTAGCCATAACGCTGGCTCCTTTCTACCATCGGGTTATCAGTAATCACGCTAAACTGGCCTTCATCCCATTCCATGATCCAACTACCCAGCTGCCCGTTCCGCACTTTTAGCAATTCAATTTGCCAGCGAGGGAAGCCCAAACCCGGTAAGCCCGCTATGGCCTCACTGGGTAATGGTTTAATATGCCAGCGTGCAGCACAGGCAGTTGACCCTGGTTTCTTTGAAGAGTTCCGCAAAATAAAACCAGTTACCCGACTTTGTTCTACCGCCAGCTGCAGGCGGCGCGATTGTTTAAAATCCAATGTTTGTACTTCGCCGATCACTGCAGCAAGGCCCGGGCATTTGAGCGCTTCTTCCATTATCCATAACACATCCTGATCCCGCAATACATTCAAAAAGATCACCTTATCGGGCTCGATACCAAAATTTTTTAGTGCCGGAGCAAATAACATTTGCGATAGCCCGATCCATAAACACGCGCCACCCTGCTGCATCAGTACAGACAATAAGCCGGTTATAAACCCACCTGTGGCAGCTGCCTGCCCGCTATTTTCGCATACCAGTTCATGTACAGTTCCCACCGGAAATACTCCATTAGGAAAAGCTGCTTCTACGGGGCCCAGTCCAACCAGCCCATGTTTATGCGCGGGGGCAGGCTGGTAGCCTTCCCATTGCAAAATATCTTTTTGCAGCTGGCTGATGATATCTCTTTTAGACTGCGACATAACATTAAAATCAGACCACAAATTTATGCTAATATTTTTAGCATTTTATAAAGATAATTATAAAATATTTTCGATTTTTGTTTTGATGATGAATAACGCTTATTTAGTTAACAATGCCAGAGCCTGGGTTAAACGCAAAAATGGGCCTGATGAGGTGGTACGCATCGTAATTGACCTTGAATTTAAGGACGCAACCCTTTGTTACCAATTATTCACCGCTTATGACATCCACCCGGATTATTTGGGCCGGATATTGTTTGATAGGCAAGGTTACTGGATATATGATGGCGAAATACTCACCATTGAGGAGCAGGAACAACTGGCTAAGTTTATCATAAACTACGTAGAAGCTGTCTGAAAAAAGGAAATATGCGATTACGCAATGCTGTTTTCTTTGCAGAGGCTGCGCATCATATCATAGCAACCGCACCGTTCCATCGCTGCTTAAAAATACTTTTCCGTTGATGCTACCAGCGATAACAGGTCAAGTTTAGGTTCTACCTCTAAGCTGCT
Source organism: Mucilaginibacter saanensis (assembly GCF_014200575.1). GTDB lineage: Bacteria > Bacteroidota > Bacteroidia > Sphingobacteriales > Sphingobacteriaceae > Mucilaginibacter. The sequence goes on from NZ_JACHBZ010000001.1 coordinate 825,031, forward strand.
GGCATGGAGTTCATTTGCGAATTTCTTAAACGAAGCAAGTTCCTGTAAAAACAGATGCGCCTCTTCATTCTCTAACTGATCAAAATGCATAAAGGTTTTACCGTCTGGTAGCAGCCAGGCTGTATATTTTATCCCCGGGTGATTAAGTGATTTTAATTCCTCTGCAATGGCTGCAATATTTTGCTGATTTACAGGAGCAAACTCCGGGCGGGTGGTATATTGAACACGTACAACTTTCATATTCAAATTTAATTACTCCTGAATTAAAGCGCAGTGTGTAAATGCGCCAAGAGTGGGGGGCTGTTGCGACATTTTTTGTGCTTTATAACCTAAGGCACAGCATTAGCTTATTACCTTATAAGAAATTAGATAGGAGTCACGATGCCAAGGGCTAAAGCATTCCTTACCTTATCAAACGTTTGCGCTGTATAAATAGGGTTAAAATCTCTTTATCAGGAAAAATAATTTATACTTTCATCATGTATTTACCGTCAGTCATGACAAAAATAACCAAAGCAGAGTGCGTTCGTTACCGACTGTTATATCAGATGGGGGCGTATATGCTCCGGTGCACTGATGACGGGGTTCATGCCCGTTATATCTGGCCTTAAATAATGTTGAAAATTTTGATAAAAACTTAATGAGGAATCTGAAAAAAAGTTTACTTGCGATAGCGCTAATAATATTTACTCCGGGCTTTTTGTTTGCGCAAAATGATAGCACTGTTGTAAAATCAGTTCCCGATATTCAGGTTGTAAATCAAGGGGATACAAGAATTGTTTTCCCGGTAAACCCGAACGGGTATCATTTGATATTGAAGGGGAGCGATCATACACCTATTATTGACAGTACAGGGAGAATTATAAATCCACTTGTTAGCACAAAGGTTAATTTATATTTTCAGCTGGTGAGCAATAGTACAGATACTATTAAGTACGATGTTTCAAAACAGGTAGTTGTTCCCGGAAGGTTCGCAAATAAGGGTGTTAACCCGCAGCCATTTGTGATTCCTGCTTTACGCGAATGGCATGGTGGGGCTGGTGATTTTTATTTAACACCTGCCGCACGGATTGTTGTAAATATTGCAGATAAAGCCGTTTTACAAAAAGTAGCAGATATTTTGCAAAAAGAATTCAAGGAGCAAACAGGATTCAGTTTAAAAACAGCCATTGGAAAGCCCCTGAAGGGCGATATATTTTTAAAGCTCCATGAGCAAGATACCACTGTTGGCGAAGAGGGGTATTACTTAAAAGTTGAAGGTATAGTTACCCTAAGTGCATTAAAATATCAGGGATTATTTTGGGGGACACGAACGTTGCTGCAATTGCTGGAACAGAAACACAACATACCTCATGGTATTGCACGTGATTATCCTGAATTTAAAGTACGTGGTTTTGTATTGGATGATGGCCGTAAGTTTTTTAGCCTGCAATTCCTGCGGGATTATGTAAAATTCATGTCCTATTATAAAATGAATGATTTTCAGATTCATTTAAATGATAATGGCTTTAAAAAGTATTTTAATGATAATTGGGATAGTACCTATTCTGCATTTCGTTTAGAAAATACTACTTATCCCGGGCTTACGGCCAAAGATGGTTCTTATACTAAACAGGAGTTCATCGCATTGCAGCAGCTGGCAAATGACTATGCTGTTCGCATTATTCCAGAAATAGATGTGCCCGCACATGCGCTGGCATTTACCAAGGTGGTTCCTGAAATTGGCAGCAAGCAGTACGGTATGGATCACTTGGATCTGCATAATCCGCTTGCCTACACTGTTATTGAAAACGTGTTTAAAGAGTATTTATCCGGTGATCATCCTGTATTTATAGGTAAAGAAATCCACATTGGTACCGATGAATATGCCAAAAAAGATGCCGAAGCTTTCAGGGCATTTACTGATCATTTTATTAGGTATGTACAAAGTTTTGGTAAAGATGTAAGGCTTTGGGGGGCGTTGACACATGCGCAGGGTACCACACCCGTAACCGTGAAAAATGTAACCATGAACACCTGGTATAATGGTTATGCCAACCCTGTTGCGATGAAAAAATTGGGTTATAAACAAATCAGTACTCCTGATGGATGGTTATATATAGTGCCCGCTGCAGGTTATTATTATGATTACCTGGACGTAAAGAATATTTATAATAACTGGACGCCTTACATGGTAGGTGATGTACATTTTCCGACAGGAGATCCGAGCATTATGGGAGGTTCTTTTGCTGAGTGGAATGACATTGTTGGTAATGGGATCACTGAAAAGGATGTGCATGACCGTGTATTCCCGGCAATGCAGGTTCTGTCAAAAAAAATGTGGGCCGGTAATGATACGGCAATGCGATATGAAGAGTTTGAAACAATGAGCAAAAAAATAGGAGAGGGGCCATCATTGAATAGGAGAGGAAAAATAGGCCAAACCAATTCAGGGCTGGTAGCATATTTTAATTTTGATAAAGAGAATAAGCTTGTAGAAACCAGTCATGCAGCTTACGTAAAGAGTTTTAAAGGAAATGCGTTATTGTTTTCAGGCAGAAATAGTTTTGCCAAACTGCCTTATTGCGAAATCGGGTATAACTATACGGTGTCATTCTGGATAAATCCGGGTGCTAATAATGCCGATAATGCTATTGTTTTTAAATCGCCAAATGCTGTAGTGAAGTTAAAACAGGGAAGTACAGGTAAGTTGGGTTTTTCAAGAGAGGGGTATGATTTTGACTTTGACTTTGCTGTTCCGGAAAATACCTGGACACATATTATAGTTACGGGTACCAACAAAGGAACGAGTTTGTATGTAAATGGCAAATTACAAAAGAAACTATATGACAATTGGATCCAGTTTACAGATAAGGATAAAACGAAGATGCGTAAAGTAGAAACTTTGTTTTTTCCGCTGCAAACAATTGGAGGTTTCAACGGGAAAATAGATAATCTTAAGATATGGTCCAAAGTATTGTCAGACCAGGAAATAGACGCTATCAATTAAAGTGTTTATCTACGCCAACAAAAAATAGCCAGAATGCGAAAATGCCAGCACATAAGTAAAGACGATATTCTGCTTGATGAGAAAAGTTGTCACTATTAGTGATGAATCAAAACTTATTTCTGTTAATAACCTCCATAAACCTATCCCTGAACTTTTCACTTACGGGGATTCGTTTATCGGCTATGTAAATATGGTTGTCTTCCATTTTAAAAAGATGATCATAATTAATAATATAGGAGTTATGAACCCTGATAAACGGCAATTTAAGTTGTTCCTCAATATCTTTTAAGCGGTGGTATATTAATAGTTGTTCCTCGCCGGTAACCAGTCTTACATAGTCTTTCTCCCCCTCAAAATACTGTATATCCCTTAGGCGTATTTTCCTTAATACTTTACCTGATTTTACAAAAAAGTAATCCGGCCCGGATGCTTGATGTAAGGCTTTTTCGGGTTCGTGGTTTAAAAAATATGCTTCTATTTTTTGTACTGCTGACAGGAAACGTTTTAAGGTAATAGGTTTTAAAAGATAATCAACGGTTTGAAAAGTATAGCTTTCGGCGGCATATTCTGAATAAGCTGTGGTGAAAACAATTTTTGTTCGGGGCGGCAATAAGGTAGCCAATTCCATACCTGTTAACTGCGGCATATTAATATCCAAAAAAATAAAATCGACCGGGTTTTTCTTTAAAAATTCCAATGCCTCTAATGCGTTATAACACCGGGCCTTTAACTCCCATGTTGTGCTTTGTTTAATCAGCAGTTCAAGCAGGCTAACGGCATCTGGTTCATCATCAATAATTATGCAGCTTAAATTCATGAAAGCGGTATTTTTAAAAATGCGGTGTATAATTCTCCTTCGTTATCAATAGCCAGTTCAAATTTTGAACCATATAACATCGTAAGTCTTTTGGTTAAATTAGCTATTCCAAATCCGTTGGACTGCTGTGTTACTACCGGGGTAACTTTACGGTTGATGGTTTTAAAAAGCAAGTAATCCTCTTTTTGGATCAGTGAAATGTTAACCTGGTTTTGCTTACGCGACTTATCGATCCCGTGTTTGAAAATGTTTTCAACAAAGGTCATGAGCAGCATGGGCGGAATGCGGAGCTCCGGATGGTAAGCTTTCTCAAAATTAACCGTAGCACCGTGCCTGATCCGGATTTTTTCAAGCGCTATATAGTTTTCAATAAACGCCACCTCCGTGTTCACTGGTACCTCGTCTTTGGGGCTTTCGTCAACAAAATACCTCATAATATCAGAGAGGCGCTCTATTAGGCCGGCCGCCTCGGGATCAACTTTGTAAACTTTGTAGTAAATATTATTGAGGGTGTTAAACAGGAAATGTGGCTGTACCTGCGATTTAAGCAAATTGAGTTCGGCCTGGCTTTTTTGCAGCATAATTTCTTCGGTTTGCTGCTTCAGGGTAAAGTATACGATAGAAATACGAAAAACCAGGCTAAGGATATAGATCAAGATTCCGCCGGGAACATAATTAAGCAAGTTCAGAAACTTTATAGGAACAGCTTTTAACTGTAAAAAGTGCTGGTAGAGCATTATGGTTGTATATCCGCGCAAAATTCCGGTTGCAACCAGCAAAAGCATTACCAGCAGGCCATACCAAACAAACCTTCCTTTTTGATAAAATAGCGGATAAAGGATCAGGATATTACCATAGATAATAATAGCGTATGATGTTGTGTTAACTATAGTATATATGACTGATTTTCGGAATCCGTCCATAGGTAACAATGAAAAAAAGATGAGCAATAGTACAGCCACCCAGATCAGTACCTGGAGCTGAACAATATTGGGCCTGTATCGCCATATTTTCATCACAACGGTTTGTTTTTTGAGAACGTTGAAGTTATCAGGGGTAATTTATTCATTTCTGGTTTTCTATTCAAAAATACCAAGCTTTTATCTTCTTAGGTAGTGTTTTATGCTGGTGGGGTGCTTTTCTCTGCCATTGCAGGCAAAATTCAGATAACCGGCTGTAAAAGCATGAAAAGCCACATCGTCGAATAAATAGCCACCACTGTTAGAAATACGAGTAATTGCGTCGAAATTGTTTTTGAAAGCAATTTGCAAAAAGCAGCTTTGGTTATCAAAATCAAAGTCATGAAAAAAATTAAGAACGCATTGTTGCTTTTAGCCGCAGTAATTATTGCTGCCTCGGCTTATGGTCAAACTGCCAAACCAAGAGTAAGCCCACCCGAAACGGTAACCGGAACAATCAATGGAGCTACCATTACTGTTAACTATAGCAGTCCTTCGGTAAAAGAACGGAAAATATGGGGCGGCTTGGTGCCTTACGACAAAGTATGGCGGGCAGGTGCCAATGAAGCCACCACATTTGAAACCGACAAGGACATTAAAATAGGGCATAAACTGCTGCCTGCTGGTAAATACGGCTTTTTTCTGGTGCAAAAGGAAAAAGGCAAATGGGTAGCTGTTTTTAATAAGGTAGCTAACCAGTGGGGAGCTTTCAAATATGACGAAACTCAGGATCAGCTTCGGGTAGATGTAAAAACAGCCCGTTTAGAAAGCCAGCAGGAAATGTTAATCTATAAACTTACTTCAAAAGGGCTTTCCTTAAACTGGGAGATGCTATCGGTTTTAATTCCGATACGCTAACGGTTGCTCATTACCAATAAACTAAATTCTTGTAATGGAACCATTAAAATCAATTGTAACAACTATAGCTTTTTTGAGCGTGATTGGTACTGTATATGCCCAAAACAATGGGGAAATAACAGGTAGTGTAAAAGATGCTCAAACGCTCGAAAATATTGCTTCGGCTACAGTTGCGTTAACAGACCAACATACCAAAGTTATTATCAAAGGAACGCAAACTAACCTAAACGGTAGTTTTGTTCTGGATAAATTACCTGTGGGGACATTTACATTACAGTTAAGCTTTGTTGGGTATGATCGGATTGTTAAAGAAAACGTTGTTATTGACTCGCCAAATGATGTTTTAAGTTTGGGTGATATTCAGATGAATGCCTCCAAAGAGAAAGTATTGAACGAGGTGACAATTACAGCCAAAAAGCCTACCATACAAAACAAGGACGGAAAAAAGGTTTTCTCGGTAAACCAGAGCCTGGTGAGCCAGGGCGGTACCGCGGCAGATCTGTTGCAGAATGTGCCTACGCTGCAAATTGATGTAAATGGCAATGTTAGTTTGCGGGGATCTACCGGTGTAAAAGTCTTGATTGATGGCAAGCCCTCACTTATTGCCGGTGGTGATGTTACCCAAATTCTTCAGGCTATACCCGCCGGCTCTATTGAAAGTGTGGAGGTAATTGCCAACCCATCGGCTAAGTATGACGCCGAAGGTCAGGGGATTATCAATATTGTTCTAAAAAAGAACAGCAAGGTCGGTTTCAATGGTTCGGTAGCCCTGGCCGGGGGAACCCGCAGTAATTATAATGGTAGTGCAGCCTTAAGTTATCAAACCAATAAGATAAATCTTTACGGAAATTATAGCCTTCGCGATGGTGATACATACAGTAACGGTTTCCAGTATCTGACATTTTTAAAACCAACCGATGCTATTGTTTTTTCAAATGAAACATTTCCTTCTACCACCAGGAATAAAGTGCAAAATTTAAAAATAGGTATTGATTATTCAGTAGCACCTAAAAGTATCTTGAGTGTTTCTGGTAGCCTTAATTTACGCAATACCCACCGGGATGAGCTTTTAGATATAGATAATCTGGATGCAAGTGGCTTACCGGTACAATACAGCACCCGTAACAACACCACTCATAATAATGGGAATAGTTATGAATTGGATCTGGACTATAGTCAGCATTTTAAAAAGCCCAAAGAGGAGCTAACCTTTAATTTTACTTATTCACATGGCACATCAAGGAACTTACAGGTTTACCAAACCATCTATTCACCTCGTGTAGACAATTTGAAGACGGGCATAGCTAATTCTGAACCAGATCCGTTAGAAAGCGATATATGGAATAATGGCAATAATTATAATATACAGGCTGATTATATATTGCCAACAGGTAAAACCGGGCAAATAGCAGCGGGGTATCGCAGCCAGATAAGTTTGGGTAATAATAATCAATATGCTTATGACCTTAGCGGCACAAACGCCAATCCAATTTATTCCTTTACCAATCTTTTCAGCAGCAATAAACAAGTTCATGCAGTCTATTTAAATTATTATAATCAGATCGGGAACTTTAGATATGAACTGGGTTTAAGAGGAGAAGATTCTCATTTAAACGCGACATTTCAAGGCTACGATACAAATAATTCGCTATATAGTACTTTAATAAAAGTGCCAGACAAGGGGCTATATCCCAGTATTTTCTTAACGCAAAAGCTTAATAATGATCAGCAATTGCAGTTGAGTTATACTAACCGGGTAACACGGCCCACCCCCAGGGAGCTCAACCCTTCAACAGATTTTTCTGACCCTACAAATTACGAAACCGGGAATCCGCATTTGATACCTGAAAGCATTAACTCTTTAGAACTTGGTTATAACAAAAACTGGCAAAATATATCATTCACATCCAGCATTTACTACAATAGGCTTAATAACGTTATTAAACATATTGAGAGCGATCCTGTTAACGGTGTTATTACAACAACTGCTCAAAATTTAAAGCACTCCACTACTACAGGGCTTGAACTGATAGGGCATTTTGATTTAATTAAGGCTTGGGATTTTACCGCAAATGCCAATGTTTTTGAACGCCGAAATGATGCAGCTCCTGAATATGGTATTGCCGCAAATAGTGGCCTGAGTTGGAACGCAAACATTACGAACAATATATTGCTTGTGAAAAAGCTGTCGGTACAGATCCGGGCAGATTATCGTGCTGCCGACTTTGTAATACAGGATAGGAACCGCGCTGCATTTGGAATGGATGCCGGTGCCAAATATGATTTCGCGGGCAATAATGCTTCGTTGAGTTTTAACAGTATAGATATTTTTAACAGCCGTAAATGGGCATTTTTAAGAAGCAGCGATGGGTTGCTCCTGGATTTTGAACGCAGAACGGTAGGGTCAAGAGCTACTTTAACCTTTACTTACCGCTTTGGTAAAAGTACAGGTGTTCACAAACAGCCAAAGAAAAAAGAAGAGAATCCGGACAGGCGAATTGACGATGCCTCTTAGATAAATGATTACAAAACCTTCCTTCAATCGTTCTTTAGATTAGTTAATAGCTAATACAGTTAAACAAATCAGGCATTGAGAAGGCAATGCCTGATTTAAATCTGTTACGTTATATTAATACACACCAGTTAAGATGCCTGCACGCCATCGGTATATTTAATGCCCGGTAAATGCTTTGTTGATATGATCAATGTTACTATAAATTGGGCGTTAACTGATTTTTCAACAACATAACGGCCAATTCTTTTACAATAAGTTTATATTTGGGAAATGGAAGGCCCTAACTTACATAAAATAACCTGGCTTGAGTTTAAAAGCGGGAGCGAAAAGGCTTTACATAATTTATACAAGCAACATTACCTGGGACTAATAAATTACGGAATTAAATTTAGTGGAAACAGGCAGTATTCAAATGATTGTATTGTTGAAATGTTGCTTGGCCTTTGGGAAAAACGCGCTAAATTACCTGAGGTAGAAAATGTAAGGAGTTATTTATTAACCTGTTTGCGAACCATTATGCTGCAACACATCAGGTCAGATAAATTGAGGGGGGTAAAGGAAAGTCATGCTCATTCTTTAATAGATCATCAGGAATTATCTTACGAAGAGCATATCACTAAAATCCAAACCGATTTAATAATTAAGGATAAACTAACCAAAAGCTTAAATAAACTTACTGAAAGGCAAAAGGAGTTATTGCAGTTAAAGTTTTTTGATAACCTTGATTATGACGAAATAGCATCGAGATGCAATATATCCAAGCGTACAGCTTATAATATTGTTTATGATGCGCTCAAAATTCTGAAAGATGATCTTAAAAAGGAAGGTAACGAGGATTCTTATTACCTGTTGTCGGTTGTAAGTTTGTTGTTGTTTGCAATGGGGGCTAATATTTCCTGATTTATTTCAAATAAAACGCTCGTTTTATTAAATAGTTAAAAAATATTTCAATTTCTGTAGTAAAAATTGAAATGCCAAGCATCAATAGGGAAATTTTAAACAAAATGAACTATTCGAAGTTTGGTATTGAGGATTTCTTATCTGATATTTCGTTTCAGGAATATTGTTTGGGTAATAATGAACAAGCTGTAGCCTTTTGGACCGAATGGCTAATAGACCATCCTGAAAAGGCGAGTACTATTCACAGCGCCAAAGCTCTTTATTATGTTCTTAACGGAAACATCACCGATGAAAATTTCCGGGCAGACTATGAGATTTTCCAAAAAGCCTTTGGGCAGCTAAGTTTTAATCCCGTTCCGCATTTACCTTCTGAGCAAAAGGTAATTCCGCTTAAACGCTCTAATGTGAACCTGGTGATGGTCTTAACCGGCATTGCAGCATGTTTTCTTATTGTATTTGCCGTTTACTTGTTTAAAGTCAAAAAGAGTAAAGAATCAATAACAAACGGGGCGCTTAGTTTTTCGAGCCCTTTGGGGAAAAAGAAATCAATCATCCTTACCGACGGAACAAAGATCATATTGAATGGTGGCAGTAAATTAACCGTTGCCGGTAATTATAATATCAGCCAGCGCGATGTAATACTGGAGGGCGAGGGTTATTTTGACGTGATACATAATGCTCAAAAACCATTTACAGTGCATACCGCCAAAATCAACATTAAAGATATTGGTACCATATTCAATGTAAAGGCCTATGCCACTGATAAAACAACGGAAGCATCTTTAATAAAGGGAGCCGTTGAAATTACCTTGAACAATAAAACTAAAAGCAAAATTTTGCTAAACCCAAACCATAAACTGGTTTTGCTTAACAACAAGGATTTGAATATAGCAGAGGGTAAAAAAACGGTTAAAGAGCTGTTTATTGTGCGTAAAGTTACTAAAAACACAGATGGCAACTCGGTAGTTGAAACCGATTGGACTCAAAATAAACTGACATTTTCTGATCAGCCTTTTGACGAAATAGCAGTTCAGATGGAAAGATGGTATGGCGTTAAAATAGATATTATTAATCCCGATGTGAGGGCGTACCATTTCACGGCCACATTTGATCATGAAGACATTACACAAGTTTTAGAGGCTCTTAAATTATCCGGAAATTTCAAGTACAGAAAGGAGGATAATGTAATCAGTATTTACTAAGATTCTCCGATCGTAAAAAAGGGAAATACAAACGTATTTCCCCCGCGAATTAAAATCCTCACTGAAGACAGGTTAATCAATTGGCGTTGTCGCCTGCTTCAAATGTTAAACTTTTAAATCATGTAAAATTATGCAAAAAAGCACAGATAATAGTGCCGTTTTCCCTATAACCCCTATTGGTAAAATTTTGTTTGTTATGAAATTAACTTTTATGCTAATCCTCATCAGTTGCCTGTCTGTTTCGGCCACGGTATACTCCCAGGAAGTGCGTATGTCTATGAGTGTAAAGGATGCTGAGATTAGTAAAATTATAAGGAATATTGAAAAAAATACACCTTATAAATTTGTTTACAATAACAACCTGTTTAAATCTGATACCCGGATCAATCTTTCGGTTACTGATGTAACCGTAGCTGACATATTAAACACTATACTGCAGCATACGGGTTTCACTTACAAAGTGCTTAATAATAACCTGATTGTGCTTACCAAGCAGGAAACAGAGGCACCCGCCATTCTGATCACCGGTATGGTTGTTGACGATAACGATCAACCGCTTCCGGGAGTTACCATCAGTATTAAAGGTAACAGATCTGTAAGTTCTGCCAGTGATTATAACGGGCATTTCAACATCCCAGTAGCATCCGCAAACGATATTTTAGTGATTAGCTACATTGGTTTTGTTACCCAGGAAGTACCACTTTCAGGACAACGGTCAGTTAAGATTAAGCTTAAACCGGCTCAAAATGGTTTAAATGAAGTCCAGGTAATTGGCTATGGAACTACCACCAGAAGGTTAAATACAGGGTCAGTAAGTTCAATAACGGCTACTGACTTAGGTAAGGAAACCGTAACCAATCCCTTAACCGCACTGCAAGGGCGTATACCGGGTATGCAAATAACGCAGGACAATGGTTTGCCAGGTGCTGGCGTGCGTGTAAATATCAGGGGAGCCGGTACTGCAGCGGCCGGAGGCTTGAGCTATTATACCGGTTTTGCACCGCTGTATATTATTGATGGTGTTCCTTTCACCTTAATAAATGCCTCAGTACCGCCGTCTGATAATCTGAATGCAAGTGGTACAAGCGGCGCAAGCGGTGGCATTAGCCCGTTTAGCATGATAAACCCCGAAGATATTGAACGTATTGACGTACTGAAGGATGCTGATGCAACGGCAATTTATGGCTCGCGTGGAGCAAACGGGGTTGTATTGATAACAACAAAAAAGGGGAGCAAGGGGCATACCCGTGTTAATGTAAACTTTTATCAAGGTATTGAAAAGGTGGGGCATTTTCTAGATATGATGAATACCCAGCAATATTTAACCATGCGTAAAGAGGCCTTTGCAAACTCTGGTACTACACCAAATGCTACCAATGCGCCTGATTTAACCCTTTGGGATCAAAATGCTTATACCGATTGGCAAAAGTATTTTATAGGCGGTACTGCTCATTCAACCAATGCTACGGCATCAGTATCAGGCGGCGATGCACAAAATACATTCCTGTTTAGTTCTACCTATCGTAAAGAAGGAACTGTTTTTCCGGGAGATTACAATGCCAACACGTTTTCAAACCGGATAAACTCAGGGCATAAAAGTGCCAACGGAAAATTTAATATTGATTTGTCTGTTAACTATACCTACATGGGTAATAACCTCCCTGTTACAGACATAAGTACATTATATAACCTGCCTCCTAACTATCCTATTTATAAGGCTGATGGCTCACCTAACTGGACTTTGACCAACCCACTATCATACTTTTCAAAAGAGTATAAAGCGCAAACCAGTAATTTATTAAGTAACCTCAATTTAGGTTATACTATATTACCAGGCTTAGTGGTAAAAGCAAATTTAGGGTATACGTTAACAACAATACATCAAACTAATACGAACCCGGCAAGCTCACAAAATCCGGCTACGGCAAGTTCGGCAACAAGTTCATTGGTTTATTCAGACAACCACGTAGGTAATTATATTGTAGAGCCACAGGTACAATATCAAAAAAATATTGGCAAAGGTCATTTTGATTTATTGGTTGGTACAACATTTCAGCATACCAAGTCTGATGGGGTTTATTTAACAGGTACCGGTTACAGCAGTGAGGCTTTAATTAATACCTTATTTGCCGCTACAACAGTTACCGCATCAAACTATAATAATTACTCGGAGTACAATTACAATGCAGTATTTAGCAGGCTTAATTATAACTGGGATGATAAGTACATCATTGATGGTACTTTCAGGCGCGATGGTTCATCCCGTTTTGGCCCCGGACGCCGCTTTGGTAATTTTGGAGCAGTTGGTGCGGCCTGGATTTTCACCAAGGAGGATTTCTTTAATGATCTTACCTTTTTAAGCTTTGGTAAATTGCGTGCCAGCTACGGACTAACAGGGAATGATCAGATACCCAGCTATCAGTATTTTGCAACAGATAGGGCGGCAGGATCTACATCAAGCTACCAGGGAACCGGTATATTGTACCAAAATAACTTAGCTAACCCTGATTTGCATTGGGAAACTACTAAGAAGATGGATGTTTCATTAGAGGTAGGTTTCCTTAAAGACCGCATTTTATTAAAAACAGACTACTACCGTAACCGTACGAGCGATTTGCTTACGTATACAACACTGCCAAGTCAAACAACTTATTCAAGTTATGTGGCTAATCTTCCGGCAGTGGTGCAAAATTACGGATGGGAGTTTGAATTAAATACGGTAAACATTGCAAGCAGGCATTTCAAATGGACTACATCAGCCAACGTAACCATTAGCCGTAATAAGCTTGTTTCTTATCCTGGTTTGGCCCAGTCGTCATACAGTAATTCGTACTTTATAGGGAAACCATTAGATATTACTTTATTATATCATTATACAGGCGTTGACGCTCAAACAGGATTGCCAACTTTTAAAACGGCAAATGGTACACCAAACTATACTACCGACAGGACAATGGCACCCTATGGGCATCCTTTTTATGGCGGTATCAGCAACACCATTACCTATAAAAGTTTCCAGTTAGATTTTACTTTCCAGTTTAACCATCGCAATGGCTACCTGAATAATACCTTTTCAACCAATTTTAGCCCGTATGGTAATTTGGCCAACCAAAGTGTTGCGCTCTTAAACCGCTGGACAAAACCTGGCGATAATGCGTATTATCCGGCGGCAAATTCTGGTTATTACTCAGCATATTCAGCCCTGTCATCGTCTGACTATAACTGGGGAGATGCGTCCTTTATTAAATTTAAAACATTAAGTTTTTCTTATTCACTGCCTAAACAATTTGTTAAACATATTAATATGTCTGCCATATCTGTTTACGCGCAGGGCCAAAACCTTTATACCTGGGCCAAGCAAAAATATACTTACGATCCTGAAACTACACTGCCAGGTACTGGTGTGGCCTTAGGTACCGGTAACTATATAGCATTCCCCCAGTTGCGTACCATGGTTATAGGCCTTAATTGTTCATTTTAATATTTAAACAATCATGAAATTGAAAAATATATTTGTTAAAAAATACACCTTAGTGCTTATTGTATTAATAAGTACGGCGTTATCGGCTTGTCAAAAATATGTGGATACTGCTATTGCGCCCACTTTAATTTCGGCAGATAATGTATATAAAACCGATGCCACTGCAACAAGTGCTGTTTTGGCCTTGTACTCTTATAACTATACCCCCAATTTTATAGGTTATAGCAGTTATTTAGGAGGGCTTAATGCCGATGAGTTACAATATACCTCAACCACGTCTGATATAATGCAGTTTGGCGCATCAAATGTGTCTGTCACAAACAGTGCTTCTGAAAGTTATTTGTGGACGTATGCATATGGCATTATTGGCGAGGCAAATCTGGCTATTAATGGTTTAACAAATTCTACCACCATAACCCCGGCGCTTAAAAATCAGCTGCTTGGCGAGGCCAAGTTTTTCAGGGCCTTTGTGTATTTTAATATGGTAAATTGTTTTGGAGGGGTGCCATTGTCATTAAGTGCGGCTCAGCTTGATAATTCTTTTTTACCCCGGTCATCTGCCGATGCTGTTTGGGCACAGGTTATAGCCGATTTGAAAGATGCACAAGGTTTATTGCCCGTGGCGTATGCTGGCATAAGTGCGCAAAAAGGCAGGGTAAATAAATGGGCGGCAACCGCTTTGCTTGCCCGTGCGTATTTGTATACTAAAGATTATGCTAACGCCGAAGCACAGGCAACCCAGGTTATAGGGTCTGGTACATATAGCCTGGATGCTTTAAGCAACGTTTTTGTTAATACAAGTACCGAAACCATATTACAGTTTGCCACCTATTATGGTTATTCAACCTTTGGTACAAACTATCGTACCAATGCCACAAGTACTACCCCGCCAACGTATGTGCTGTACCCAACGTTTACCAAGTCATTTGAAACCGGTGATAACCGTATGACTAACTGGGTTGACTCTACTACATTAAATAATACAAAGTATTACCGCATCAATAAATATAAACTGGTAACGGCGACAGCTGGTAATGAGTTTAATGTGGTTTTACGCTTAGCAGAGCAATACCTTATCCGTGCCGAAGCAAGGGCGCAGCAAAGCAATATTTCTGGCTCACAGGCCGATTTAAACATGGTGCGCACCCGGGCTGGGCTGGCCAATACCGCTGCTGCAGATCAGGGTACATTATTGGCTGCTATTGCTAATGAACGAAAGGTGGAGCTGTTTGGTGAATTTGGTCATCGTTGGTTTGATTTAAAGCGAACAGGACAGGCCGATGCCGTAATTGGTGCATTAAAACCAACCACCTGGAAGCCGACCGCGGTATTGTTACCTATCCCTTACAATCAAATATTACTTAACAGTAAGCTTACTCAAAATCCGGGCTATTAAATAGCCCAATTATCTAAATTAAGTATGAAATTCAAAAACTTGGGTTTTACTGCTATCGGCGTTGCGCTGATAGCAGTAGTATACGCCTTTTCGGCATTTAAAAGTGGCGATGGGTTTATAATTAAAGGTCATATTGATGGTGTTACTTCAGGTAAAGTTTACCTTATCCATCAGTATTTTAAAGATGAAATTACCGATTCGGCAACAATTAAGGATGGTGATTTTGTATTCAAGGGTTCTACTCCTGAACCGTTGGAATACCGGATAAAGTTTTCAGGTAATGATCGCCAGCAAATATTTCTGTTTGTTGAGAATACGAATATTACAGTTCATGCCAATAAAGATTCGCTTTTTAAAGCAGATATTAAAGGTTCTGCCACGCAGGATACATGGAACGCCTATCTAAAAGCCTGGAAGCCGGTAACACAATATGCAGGCAAATATTATCACCTGTCTGATTCTGTTTATAAAGCGCACAATAAAAAGCCCGATTCGGCAGCTAAGGCATTTCTGAAAGCTGAAAATGTGAAACTGGAAGATCTTGATTTTAAAATGCACCAGGAGTTTTTTAGCAGCCACCCGGCATCAATTATTTGCGCTTACGTGATCAATACGCACTTTATCCCTTATTTTCAGTTTGATAAAGCAGCTAAATTATTTGCTTTGTTAAATGACAATGTTAAAAAATCATATTATGGCAAGCAGATAGATCAAAGTGTTGAAATTGAAAAACGATCAGGCATAGGGGCAAAGCCCGATTTTGTGATGAATGATGTAAACGGAAAGCCTGTAAAACTATCGTCATTTAAAGGGAAATACGTCCTGGTTGACTTTTGGGCCAGCTGGTGCGGGCCCTGCCGCAGGGAAAATCCTAACGTATTAGCCAACTATAATAAATACCATGATAAAGGACTGGAGATTGTGGGCGTTTCTTTGGATAAGGACAGAGCCGCATGGTTAAAAGCCATAAAAGCCGATGGTTTGCCGTGGACACATGTATCTGACTTAAAAGGATGGAACAATGCCGCAGCTGTAGAATTTGGTGTAAAGGTAGTGCCTACCAACTTTCTGTTAGATAAAGATGGAAAGGTTATCGCCAAAAATATTCGTGAAGAGGAACTGGGTAACAAATTGAAATCGATTTTTAATAACTAATAAAATGATGATTAAAAAGAAATTAATGACCGGCTTTGGCGCTCTGGCGCTCATAACGGGTATGTTTATGAATGCGGCAGCCCAAACAAAGGCTCCTGCGGATAGTACAAAAAAGTATCTGGATAAATTGCTGGCCTCAGCGGATGAGTCTGACAAGGTTTTATTGAATAACCAATTAAATAAGCTGGTTGCAAGCAGTAGTGAAAAGGATATGAGCCTGGCCATGCAATATTACTATCGCTTAAAGAATACCAAAATGGTTGATTCTGTAAGGCAAATGGAACTAAAAAAATTTCCGGAAGGCGAACAGGCAAGGGGCACAGAGCAAGAGGTTATTTATAAAGAAAAGGGTGCAGCCAACATAGAGGCGGCGTACCAAAAATGGTTTAAAAAATTCCCGCCTCAGAAGTTTATTACCGGTGAGGTAGACGAAAGATTGATATACGACTATGTAAGGAGCCTTATTGCCTCAACCTATGCAGAAGAGAAAAATACAGCAAAGGCTATTGAATATGCAAACATGCTGGAGGCTGATTTTTGGAAAGGTAACGCTTATAGTGGATTATCTCAGGCATTCCGCAAGACGGGAGATTTAGCCCATGCGGAAATCTATGCTAAAAAGGCAATGGACAGTGCCGCAGAATATACCGATGGTAAAAAAGGGGATAGCAATGCCGCTAAGTTTGCAGCTTCGGGCTATGCCGGTTTAACCAGCACCTACGCCAATATTTTATTTGAGGAAAAGAAATACAACGAAGCCTTAAAATATTCTGAATTAGCTTACAAAAGCTCAACTGAATTAAATCCGCAGCTTAACTACAGGTATGCGCAGATACTCATGGGGTTAAACCGTAATCAGGAGGCCTTTGACAAACTGGACGAAGTGGTTAAATCCGGAAAAGCAACACCTGAAATGTCTGATGATTTTAAAAAGCTGTACATTAAGTTGAAAGGTAGTGATGCGGGTTTTAATGAATATGCTGCTGCTATCCGTAAAGGTGTGATAGAGAATTTGAAAAAGAAGCTAACCAAAGAGATGGTTAAAGAACAAGCCGCAGGCTTTACGTTAACAGATCTGGATGGCAACAAAGTTTCCCTGGCCGATTTAAAAGGTAAGGTTGTTATTCTTGATTTTTGGGCTACCTGGTGCGGCCCCTGCAAGGCTTCGTTCCCGGCAATGCAAATGGCCGTAAATAAATACAAAGATGATCCTAAAGTTAAATTCCTGTTCATTCATACTTGGGAAAAAACAGCTACCGCAACAAAAGACGCAGGAGATTATATAGCAGGCAAGAAATATAGCTTTCAGGTACTGATGGATTTAAAGGATCCTGAAACCAAAGAAAATAAAGTGGTAAGCAGCTATAAGGTATTTGGCATTCCTGCAAAGTTTGTGATTGATGCCAATGGTAATATCCGCTTTAAACTAACCGGTTTTGATGGCAGTAACGAAGCCGCGGTTGATGAATTGTCAATGATGATTGATATGGCCAAAAGTAATTCATAACAAATACTATACATACAAAAAATGAAATACAAAAAAGGGAAATATCTGTTGGCATTTACATTATTTGTTGTTACAGGTATATCAAGCGTAAATGCCCAGGTAAAGCATGAATGGAAACAGGGCAGTGAAGCAGGTTACACCTATCGCTACGTAACCGGCGACCCCATGCATGCGCAGTTTTACAAGCTTAAAAATGGCTTAACAGTTATTCTGAGCGTTAACAAAAAGGAGCCGCGCATACAAACGCTGATCGGGGTGCGTGCAGGAAGTAACAATGACCCTAAAGATCATACCGGTCTTGCGCATTACTTGGAACACTTACTTTTTAAAGGAACTGATAAATACGGATCGTTAGACTGGGCTAAGGAGAAACCATACATTGACCAGATTGAGCAACTGTATGACAAGTATAACCATACTACCGATGCAGCCTCACGCAAAACCATATATCACCAGATTGATAGTGTGTCTGGTTTGGCCTCACATTATGCTATAGCCAATGAGTATGATAAACTAATGGCTGGCATGGGTGCACAAGGTACCAATGCCCACACATTTGTTGAAGAAACAGTTTATCAGGAGGACGTTCCTGCGTCATCAATAGATAAATACCTGGCAGTACAGGCAGAACGTTTCCGTTACCCGGTATTCCGTTTGTTCCACACCGAGCTGGAAGCTGTGTACGAAGAGAAAAATCGGGGATTGGATAATGACCCCCGGAAAGTGTATGCCGCCATGTTAGATGGCCTTTTCCCAACCAATAATTACGGCCAGCAAACCACTATTGGTACGATAGAGCATTTAAAAAATCCGTCATTAATTGCAATCCGTAATTTTTACAATACCTGGTACGTACCTAACAATATGGCCATCATCATGTCGGGTGATTTTGATCCTGCTTACGTAATTAAAAAAATTGATGCTGATTTTGCCTATATGCAACCTAAGCCTTTGCATGAATATACACCAGCTCCTGAGGCGCCTATCAAAATTCCTGTGGTTAAAGAAGTATTGGGGCCCGATGCAGAAAGCATAAATATTGCCTACCGTATGCCTGGCGTACAGGATAGCCACGCACAGGTAATGCTGGAGGTGGTAAGTCAGTTGCTGAGCAATGGCAAGGCTGGGTTGCTTGATTTGAACTTGAATCAGCAGCAAAAGGTGCAGGGGGCGGGAGCTTATAGCCAAAGCTTTAAGGACTATGCCATGCTAGTATTAAATGGCAGAGCCAAAAAAGGTCAGAGCCTTGATGAGGTTAAAGCGCTTTTGCAGGCTCAGATAGAACAAATAAAAAAAGGCGATTTTGATGCTACCCTGGTAAAAGCTATCGTAAACAATGCTCGTCTTTCAGATATCAAGGACCTCGAAAAAAATGATAATCGTGCCAATACCCTGATGGATGCCTTTATAAAGCATAAAGGCAATAACTGGCAAAACGATGTGGGGCTGCTTGATGAAATGGCAAAAGTAAACAAGCAGCAGGTAGTTGATTTTGCTAATCAATACCTGGGGAATAACTATGTATTGGTTTATAAGCGCATTGGCGAAGATAAAAGCATTGTAAAGGTCGAGAAGCCGGCAATTACACCAATCTTTATCAATAAAGAAGCGCAGTCGCCATTTTTGAAAGCTATTGCCGCTATGCCGGCAACACCAGTACAGCCGCAGTGGTTAGATTATAAAAAGGATATTCAGAAAAGTAAAGTAGGCATAGCCGAGATGCTGTATGTACAGAATAAGGACAACTCGCTCTTTACACTATCATACCGTTTTGATATGGGTAGCTGGAACAGTAAAACGCTGCCCCTGGCTGCACAATACCTTCAGTTTTTAGGTACTGATAAAACATCGGCAGAAGCAATCATTAAAGCGTTTTATAACATTGCCTGTAACTACAATGTAGCCGTAGGTAATGATGTAACCACGGTAACCATTACCGGTTTACAGGAAAACTTTGATAAAGCGGTATCGTTATTTGAAAACCTGATAGCTAACTGCAAAGCCGACGAAGCGGCATTTACCGCTTTTAAGGGCCGTATTGAAAAAGGAAGGGAAAATAACAAGCTTAATAAGACAATCATCATGCGCGGGCTGATACAATATGCCATGTATGGTCCCAATAACCCCTATAATTATCAATTAAGTAAAGAGGAATTGAACAGCGTAACTGCAGAGCAGCTTACCACAATGCTGCACAACTTCATGAGTTATAAACACACCGTGCTTTATTATGGTCCGGCAGCAATCACATCATTAGCAGCTACACTTGGTAAACTGCATACCATACCGGCGCAGTTTGCAACAACCCCGGTCGCCAGGGTATTTGACAAAACCAGCCAAAGCAGTAACCAGGTATTATTTGCCGATTATGACATGGTACAATCAGAAGTATACTGGGTGCGTAACACAAGCAATTATAACCCGGATAATACCACTACCATAAATGTGTTTAATACTTATTTTGGTGCAGGCATGGGCTCTGTAGTATTTCAAACTATCAGGGAGTCGAAAGCACTGGCCTATTCAACCTTTGCGCAATATGTATCACCAGATAAAAAGGATGGGAGGTATTCGGAGGTAGCTTATGTAGGCACACAGGCCGATAAAATGAACGATGCCATACGTGGTATGAATGAGCTGTTAAACGATATGCCTGAAAATAACACGCTGTTACAAAATGCCCGGCAAGGTATTAAGCAGGATATTGCAACAGAGCGCATTACCCAGGATGGTATTATTTACAATTACCTGGCTGCACAAAAGCTGGGATTGGATTATGATTATCGAAAACAGGTATATGAAACAGCTGACAAGATTAATTTTGCCGATATTCAAAAGTTTCATGATGATAATCTGAAAGATAAACCTTACATCTACTGTGTTCTGGGTTCGGAAAAGAAGATCACTCCGGAAATATTAAAACAGTACGGAGATGTTAAAAAACTAACATTAGAGGAAATTTTTGGCTATTGATATAACACAAGCCGGTATATAAATCACCATAAACTTCCAAATAAGTGAACTCATAAAACAGGCAACATCCTTACAAGTGTTGCCTGTTTTATTAAATAGTAAAATTTATAACGGATATGCCGTATCGCTCTTAGTTTCAGACAAAACAAAGAAACTTTGCACAGTGGTGATATTGGGTAGGGTTGCCAGTTTGTTCCTGTAAAAATGATGATAAGCCTCCATGTCACTCGTGGCTATACGCAGGATAAAGTCAAATGTCCCGGTCATCTGGAAACATTCCATCACTTCAGGAAACTTGGCAACTTCTGCTTCAAAATTATTTAGCGTATTGGCAGTATGGTCATTTAAAAGTACATGGCTAAAAGCAATCAGGTTTCTGTTGATCTTTTTGCTGTCAAGAATAGCTACAATACGCTTAATGTAACCCTGGTCTTTCAACCGCCTTATCCTTTCATGAATAGTGGCAATTGATTTATGAAGCTTGTAAGATATCTCCTTGTTAGTTAATGAAGCATTTTGCTGTAAAAGCTTTAAAATTTCAAGGTCAGTTACGTCTAAATCATTCATTTATAAAAGTTTAAAAGGTGGGCTGTTGAAAAAACATACAATGATAGGAACTAACAATTGTAAAAGCTGAAAATAAACAAACTATAATTATAATTAGCCATAAAATTTACGGTTTTTTTGAAAATGATTGTTACTATTATAGGATATGCTGAAATTTAAGCAATAAAAATTAAAGTATGAGAGACGGGGTAGCAGTATTGGATTTAACAATAAATATGGAAAAAAAGTTTCAGGACTTATGGTATCTGGTGGGCAACACGCCGATGTTAAAATTACAGTATACCTACAAGGGGAAGCCTGGAGAAATTTATGTGAAATGCGAACATTATAACCTTACGGGCAGTGTAAAGGACAGGATGGCGCTGTATATTTTATACAAGGCTTATAAAAATGGAAATATAGCATCCGGCGATACCATTATTGAGGCCACCAGTGGCAACACGGGTATTGCTTTTGCAGCAATTGGAAGGGCGCTGGGGCACAACGTAAAGATAATTATGCCCAATTGGCTAAGTAAAGAGCGGATTGATATTATCAAAAGCATGGGGGCCGAGGTATTATTGATCAGTAAAGAACAAGGTGGTTTTTTAGGCAGTATTAAATTAAGTGAGGAATTAGCTGCTGATGGTGGCGTTTTTTTACCTAAGCAATTTGAAAACCTTTACAATGCCGAAGCGCACGAAATGACCACCGGGCCCGAAATATGGGAGCAACTTGTTGGCCTGGGCCTTAAGCCCGATGCATTTGTGGCGGGGGTAGGTACAGGCGGAACAGTAATGGGAGCGGGCAAATATCTAAAAATGATGAACCCCGAAGTTAAGATTCATCCCCTTGAACCTGCTGAGTCGCCAACGTTAACAACCGGACACAAAGTAGGCAGCCATCGTATACAGGGAATTTCGGATGAGTTTATACCGGCAATTGTAAAGCTGGACACCATGGACAAGGTAGTGCAGGCCAGTGATGGTGATGCCATTATTATGGCGCAAAAGTTATCTAAACAACTGGGATTGGCTGTAGGTATATCATCAGGTGCCAATGTTATCGGCGCCATTAAATTAAAGGAACAGTTGGGAGTTGATGCAGTAGTGGTTACGCTGCTATGTGATAGCAATAAAAAGTACCTGAGTACCGATCTGGTAAAAGAAGAACCTATTAAAGAAAGCTACATATCAACAGATACGGATTTTACCGGCTACCAGCCTATTTCCCGCCTAAATGAACCCGTTATTCAATAATTAATCAAGAAAAATAAGATGAAAAAAATTACAACTATAATAACCATGCTGATCTTGTTTGCCCTGCAAAGCAAATCGCAGATTTTACAACCGGTAAAGTGGAGTTATGCCGCCAAGAAAACCAGCGCAACTGAGGCAGTGGTATTTATTAAGGCAACTATTGATGCCGGCTGGCACGTATATTCCCAGTTTGTTAAAGACGGTGGCCCTGTGAAAACCACTATTGATTTTACCCCGTCAAATACTTTTACCCTGGTAGGTAAAACCACTGAACCCCAGCCTATAACCCGGATGGAAAAAGCTTTTGGAATGGAGGTTGGTTTTTTTGAAAACAGCGTGATTTTTCAGCAGAAGATTAAGCTGAAGGCCAGGCAGGTTACTGTTAGCGGTAAGTTGGAATATATGACCTGTAACGATCAGAAGTGCTTGCCTCCGGACGATATAGACTTTAGCATACCCGTAAAATAAACCTGTAAAATTCATGGAATCAATGCGGATTTGGGAGTACCCCAGGCTATGCCTTTGCCTGATTTTTTCCGGGTTCTTGCTGTCTTGCGTGGTAAAACGTCCGGTTGATGCCGTTAAACCGGAAGCATTATTGTCAGCTGCCCATGTTTATTGGGATGTTGAAATACAGCTAAAGATAAATGTAATGGGCTTGGGATCGTCGGGTAATAGCAGCAGTTTTTTATCACCGTATGCTGTTAACCAGTTAACAGATAATTATCATCAGGCAGGAGGGCTGTTGCTCCAATATCACCTTGATAACCTTGACCAGATACAAGAATTACGTGATGAACTTGGTTCTACAGGGATTGTAACAAACATCAGGATCAAAAAAAACAAAGATTAATGAAGCGGATCATATTATTTATTTTACTAATTACAGGAATCGTGTTTGCCCAAAATGTGGTAAAGGCACAAGACACTGCTTCAAGCTCAGGTATAGAATTTACCCCTATTAATCCATCCCCGGCTGCAAAAACCACCGGGACAACAAAAGAAGACGGCAGCCGGGAAAAAGCAGTGGACAAAAAAAGTGGAAAGACCGCATTAAAAGCGGCTAAAAAAGAGCAAAGCAAACAAACCCTATGGGCCATATTTTTAGCTGGCTTGGCAGGTGGATTTGCAGCCCTGTTAATGCCCTGCATTTTCCCCATGCTTCCGTTAACGGTTAGCTATTTCACCAAATCGGGCGATAAAAAGGGGAGCCCGGTAGGCAAGGCAGCTATTTATGGCATCAGTATAATAGCCATATATGTGGTGATGGGGCTTCTGGTAACCGTAATTTTTGGCGCCGACGCCTTAAATAGTTTATCAACCAACGGCATCTTCAACTTTGGTTTCTTCCTGTTGATTGTGGCGTTCGCCGCATCTTTTCTGGGCGCTTTTGAAATTACCCTGCCTTCGGGCTGGGTAAATAAAATGGATCAGAACTCAGACAAAGGTGGCTTAGCCGGATTGTTTTTTATGGCGGCTACATTAGCGCTGGTATCCTTTAGTTGTACTGGCCCTATTATTGGCACACTGTTGGTTCAGGCCGCTACTACGGGGGCCTTATTGGGGCCAGCTATTGGTATGCTGGGTTTTGCGCTGGCGTTGGCCATACCGTTTGTATTGTTTGCTATGTTTCCCAGCTGGCTTCAGTCGTTACCAAAATCAGGCGGATGGCTTAACAGTGTAAAGGTTACATTGGGCTTTCTGGAGCTGGCGCTATCCCTCAAATTCCTGAGCAATGTTGACCTGGCTTATCACTGGCATTGGTTTGACAGGGAAATATTCCTGGTATTGTGGATTGTGATTTTTACGCTGATGGGTTTTTATTTGCTGGGTAAACTAAAATTTAGCCATGACATCGATCTGAAGTTTATTTCGGTGCCAAGACTTTTTCTGGCCATTATTGTTTTGGCGTTCAGCATGTATATGATACCGGGGTTGTGGGGCGCGCCACTCAAATCAATCAGTGCTTTTCTTCCGCCGCAGGCTACCCAGGATTTTGACTTGTCAAATCCCGGCATGAATACCAATAATCAAAATAGTAATAATATTACCGATACCCAACCGCATAAATATGCCGATCTGTTTGATAAGCCAAAGGGGTTTAATCCCTATTTTGATTATGCTGAAGGCCTTGCTTATGCAAAAAAGGTACATAAACCGGTGATGATAGACTTTACCGGCCATGCCTGTGTAAATTGCCGTAAAATGGAAGCCAATGTGTGGCCTGACAAACAGGTGTATCAAAGAGTTACCCGGGATTATGTGTTGATACAATTATACGTTGACGATAAGACAGATCTGGCTAAAGCTGAACAGACCACCACACCCGAAGGAAGAAAAATACAAACCATCGGCAATAAATGGAGCTACCTTCAAACTTCAAAATTTGTATCCAATTCGCAGCCGTTTTACGTGTTGCTTGATCCGGATACGGAGGAACCTTTGGTAACGCCGCAAGGGGCAGATTATGATCCGGTTAGTTATTTGAAATACCTGGATAGCGGTTTGAAAGTTTATGTTAAATAATGGGTTGATACATCATTATCATCCTGATGTTACTTAGCCGTCATAAGGGCAAAGATGGGTTTGACGGAATACTATAAAAGGCTTCAATCGTTCTTTATTCAGTTAATAGTTAAAATAAATTGAAGGCATCCTCAGAAGCGGATGTCTTTATTAATTTGATAGGATAGCGGCATTACCTTGCAGCAATATCTGCTGCTTGTTTTCTCATTTAAAGTAAAATCTTTACACAGACGTTTGCGCGGTTAATAGTTCATTATATTAAGGTTTAAAAGCGGCACATTGCTAAATAAAAATCCCGGCCCTCTTATTAAAAAGAAGACCGGGTAATTGATTATACTGATGAATTATTTTTAATGTACAGCAAAAGCTTTTACAAAAACGGCTCCACCATCAAACAATATCACGTACTTAGTATTGTTTGAGGTGATCAATACAGCGTACGCTTTAACGGTTCCGTCAATGCTTGCGGCGTAAGCTTTGTCAAACACATAACCGGGATAGGTTGTGCTCAAATAAGTGGTAATGCTTGCGGGCAGGTTGGCGGCGGCTAGCGATGTATACTTGCCAATGTTTTTGTCAATCTGTATACGTTTAACAAAGGTGCCGCTGGCTTTAATGGCCGTTGCAAATAATCCGTTGTTTCTACTAAACAGGATATAGGTACTGTCCGGCGCAATGGCGGCATGTAAAAGGGTATCAGTTGAGTAGTTAGCAGAAAAGTAGCTGGTAACAGCTTTGGGTAAGGCTGATAAAGCTATGGTATCCCTGTGTTTGCCATCCCTGTTATCAAACGGGCCACCGGGGTGCCAACCTCTGCCCACCAGATCGGGCCCCTCCCTTTGTTCCAGGATGCTTACAAATGTTCCTGTTGCGGTGAACTTGAGTCCTATATAATTGCTGTTATATTTAATCAGCACAATATAGTTCACTACCGTTTTAATACTATCGGTAATGGTATAAGCCTTTTTAAAGGTATAGCCGCTGTAATTAGCTGTAAGATAATTGCCAATGGCTGTTGGCAGGGCACTAAAGGCAACGGTGTCTTTTTTGTCATGATGACCATAGCAGCCAACCATGTACACGCTGTCGGTAGTACCCGAAGCCAGGTTAATCCCAATAGCACCGGTTGATGTAACCGTAGTTGAGCTAGTGCTTTTAGCTGCAGCCGATTTGGAAGCATTGTCTTTCTGACATGATGATAGACAGCTTAATGTGCCCATCACCACCAACATAGTGTAAATAGATTTCATTTTTTTTTGAATTAATTTAACAATCAATTTTATGCAGGGAGACAGGCTAATTTTGGTAGTATGAAATTAACGGAGAGGTGCTTTGCTTGTATTAATGTATCGACGAATGTGGATTTAAAATCGATAAATGAAAGATGCAGCCAGCGTTTAATTATTCTTTAAACCAATCTGGTGATTGCCATAATCGGTAAGATATTCATTCTTGATAAAAAAATCGATGCTGAGGATAGTCCTGTAATCATCTGTATTGTTGGGGTTTTGTATCTCAGTAAGGTTGCCTGTGCTTGATGTGATGTAAATATAGGTAAAACCTTTGTTGGTAGTTATGGTAACTTCCGAATTTGCAGGCAGCGCACCCAAGGCGTTGGTAGCCAGTTTGTCTTCAATAATGGTAATGGATGGAGTGCCAGTGTCAAACAGAAATTGTGCAGAAATAGTTTTTCCACTGTATGAGATAGTCCCCGGTATATCAGGGGAGTAGCCGCCGCTTGAATAATAAGTAAGCGGGTGCATAATAAAATTTGATGATGACAGATCTGAGGCGGTTAATCCCATGGTAAGTAATCCGGAAACATAAGTGCCCGTGCTGCTAAATCTTGAAGCATTTAAAGTGGCCAGTTTAAAACCGCTGGTGAGTGCTGTGCCGGTTTCAAAATATCTTAACGGGCTTGTAATATTGCCATTGGCATAGCTCACGCCAGGGCCTACACCAAAAACATCGGCGGAGTGGGCAGATAATTGCTTACCATTTCCATCAATTATTTTGTAATATAAAAAAATGGGGACACGCTTAAATGTGTAACTACCGGCTGTGTTACCTATTTTAATATTGGCGTACGCCAGGTTACCATACTCTTTGGTAATACCGGTAGCATCGCCATAACTTACTGTACCTGTTTTTGAGGTTACGGTAATGCCACTTACAACTACCGAATCGCCTGTTATTTGTATGCCCGATGCGGTGATCATGGATGCAGGTAATATATTTGCGGCATCAATGGTCATGCCTGATGATCCGGTGTCAAATATTTCGTAATAGTTTATTGTTTTAGTGCCGATTTGTGTAACGGGAATAAATATTCTTTTATTTACACCGCTTACATATTCATAAAGACCGATGCTAACCGGGGTAATGTTTGCTGCTACATTTTTATCTTTTTTGCAGGCGTTTAGGCACACCATAAAAAACATGCAAAGCACCGGCAAGTACCGTAAACAAATCCTGGTTAGTTTCATACGTAGTTAAAATAACGGTATGCCAAAAATAAAATGACGCTGAAATAAGTATGGTCAAAAATCGATAAACAGCGTTTTTGAATCGACTAAGTGTAGCCCTTACGTTAATTGCATTTGCTTAAACCTTCCGAGCTGGAAATATCGGCTGGTTTAATAATGAGGGCTTTTTCAAAAAATGTGCGGGCATCAGCTTTTTTACCGGCCATTAGGTTTGCCCATCCCAGCATGTGATTACCATCATAATCAAACGGATACAGGTTAACCACCGCCTTAAAGTATCTTATGGCAGCCTCATATTGCTTGCGATTGTAATAAATTGTACCTGCCCAGTAATTAGCCTGCGTATTTTGCTGGTCAATTTTTAGTACAGCCAGGTATTGTTCAAGCACCTTATCCCAACTTTGCAGGAACGAGAGGGGTTTTACATAGCCAAACTTGGCCTCAATAGCGCCGGGTTTTAAATTAACCGCTTTTTGATAGTAAGATTGTGAGGCAGTATAATTTTTGTTAAGATAATGAAGCCAGCCTAAACGTATATTAAGCTCATAGCTATTGTCGGTATAGTAAGGGTATATATCGTTAATGGCTGCTACGTAATTCTTGTTCAATTCATCGGCATAGCTGTTATGGAAAGCTTTTTGCAATACGGCATTGGTTTGCGCCTGTAGTTTAGTTATTAATAATATTAAAAATACTGCTATAAACGTTTTTTTTAAAATTTCCATGCGATACCTAACGTAACAGAATTTTGATTATAGTTTACAGAATGGTAAACATCTGTTTTCTTTTCATAAATATAGTTTAATTCTAATAACGCGTGGGTTGTTAACCGGTAAAAAGCGGTTTCGCCACATTTAAACTTTGTCGGATCGATGGCGTTATATACGTAAAGCCCATCCTCATCCAGATAATCATCCTGATCCCCAAAAGTAACTGACGACTCCAACCAGGTTTTTTTTGTCAGCTTAAAACCAATTACCTGGTTATATATCCAATTGTTTTTGCCACTTAAGTTTAAAATGCTACCCCGGCTTGTGCTATACAGGTCAAGGTTGCCTAATGGATAAAAATCCACTTTGGCATTATATTGTTTAATGCTATTGCTAATAAGCTGCCCCCAGTTAATATCGCCCTGCAAATCTAAATAACGGGTTGTATATTTTATACCCAGTAATCCTAAATTACTATTGTACGTATTACTCCGGTAATTAGTATACAGATAATGGTACGATGTTAGCAAACTGATGTTGCTGTTAAGCGCATACTTTGCCTTTACAAAGTATTCAAGCTGCCTGTCCGTTGCTCCTTTTTGATTGTTTTTGTCAATATATCTTGAGCGAAATATCCTTTGGTTAAAAGATATGACGGATTGTTCTAATTGTAACCGCCATGACAGACGATTACTTAAGCCCAGCCGTTCATAGAAGCCATTGTCGCGCTCATTATTATCGGGCAGTTTTATCCCGCTTTCAAGCCTGCCTTCGATAAGGCCAAACGGCGACAGTTTGATACTATGCTGCGTTTCCTTATCCAGATTGGAGGCGTAATAGGAAGCTCCGGAATAATTGTTTAAATAAGTATTGCAATAGTAGGCATAAAGCCGCGCTGTTGAACTGCGCGAATCATTACTGAGTACTTTGTTAAACTGAGAAATGGCTGCTTTATAGTTACCCGTAATAAAGTAAGCATAACCCATTTTAAAACGCAGGCCGGGAAAGTCAATACTGTCTGCTATTGATTGATTGCCATACTTGATGAGCTGTTTCCAATTGGCTGTGCTGTATAGCTGTTCGGCAACACTATCAGCCGTAGCAAAGTTGTTCTCTTGCGCATCTGCGGCAAAAAAAGCAAAAATTAAAGCAGGAAGGATTAAATATTTTTTGTATCCCATTGTACTTTAATATGATGGCCTTTTATATTTATACTAAATGCCTGTAAGTTGCCCTGGTCAATGTTCACCACGGCTTCCATTGTTTGTGATTTTTTGCCGGTAATTTCCAGGTATTGTTTTGCCCCTATGCTCAATCCCTTTTTTTGAATAAGTGCACTGCTTTGATAACTGATATTGATAAACCGGTAAAAAGGAGCCAAAAAATCCTGAAGCCACAGCAATGGTTTGTTTTCCATAACCTGTAACGGCAACTGGTCATCAGCAACTACGCCTTCGGCATCGCTAAAGACAATTTTATAGGCTGCCAGATAAAAATAATATAGCAGCGAATGGTTACTGCCATAATAACTGGTGAAATAAAACATAGTGCCGTTGTTGATAAAATACGCAACAGCGCCGGTGTTTTTGCTGCATAGATAGGATTGACCCAGTACATCCTTAAATACCTCCCAATTCTCTGTAATGCCTTGTTCACTGACGAGTTTTGCCGTATAACCAGGCTGCAGATCGAATGCTTTTTTTATGGATTGATTGATTTGGGGATTGCTTACTACTTTTCCCTCGGTTGGTATTTTGTAGCTCTCCAGGCTATTGATTTGCGGGTTCCGGTTAAAGTAATAGGCAAAAGGGTAAGCCAGTGTTTTTGAACCAATATAGGGGGTAGCCTGTATTTGAAAATGTAGATGTGGTTCAGGCGAACGCCCTGAATTGCCGCACAAGCCCAGCATATCCCCCTGTTTTACAGCATCGCCGGGGTTAATTTTTATAGAGTTTTTTTTTAGGTGCGATACCTTTGAATACAATCCCACAGCATGGCGTAACACCGCTGTGTTGCCCCAGTTTTCTGTCAGGTTTACGCTGCCAATGGGGTTGTCGTCCACATGGTTCACTATTTGTTCTACAATGCCATCGGCACAGGCCAATACGGGCTTATTGTAGCAGTAAAAATGTTCAGGCAGGGTACCTGGGTACTGGTAGGTATTGTGTTCATCGTCGCTGATCACAAAATCCAGCGCCTGGCCCCATTCTGCCTGATGGGTCAAAGTGCCGTTATAGCCTTGTGAAACGGTCCAGAAACCCATAAAAGGTAAGTTCAGTTTCAAGTACTTCAAATCGTTTAAACGGGTTTGATGGTTTAAAAACTGGTAAAGATTTCTTTCGGGAGAATAATGCTGTACTGTTACGAGCTGAATTTTGCCTGAGTTTTTTCCTAACCTTAAAAAATACAACAGGCTTATATTGGCTATGCAGAATGGCAGCGAAAAAACAGGCAGGAGATGGACAGCCATAAGACCGGTAAGGGCGTTAACCAATATAAATACCACAGGGATACATAATATGGCTAACAAATAGGAGCGTAAAGACGGAATGGTGAAGAAGCTCCCGACAGCTACTGATGTCATCATAAAATTTGCTCCTAAATGATAGTAGCTAGTACCTTCGGGATAGATATGGGTAAAGTAATTAAAACCACAGGCTGCTACGAAGCCGATAACCAGTAAGCTAAAGGATATGCGCGAATGGATAAGCACCCCCACGCTGATGAGCATACCTGCAAAAATATGATGCTGAAATAAAACAGCACTTAAAGCTCTGAAAAATAAACTGAGCATTTTGGGCAGATGCAAGGTAAGATAACCTTCAATACCGGCAAGGTGCCCTGGGCCGTTATAAATTTCCTGTAGCAGGTAGCTGGTTTTTTGTTGCAGGCCAGTATTAAAAATACTATTTGCGGCTAATAGCACCAGCCAAAACACCAGTATAAAAGGCAAGGAAAGTACCGGTAGTCCTGATTGGGCAAGTTGTTGTAAAAGTATGCGGGCTGTAATAACCACCATGATGCAGGCAAATATCAACCAGATCACGAACATGTAGTTAACCTGGTAAAACGCCCCGAATGCTATCCCCAATAGCAGGCTGTTAAAGCTGTAAGTACCTGTTTGCAAATCGTCTGCCGGGAATTTTAACAGGTGCCCGGTTAACAGTGAAAAAACAACGCAGCCTAAACCAGCAAATCCTGATGCGGGGTTAAAAAATGAAACAAGCAGTAAGATAATTCCTAATATCTGGTTTTGCGAAAAAAACAGGATAGCATAAGAATTAATTATCGACTTTGTAAATAATGAAATTTGCTGTTTCACTTATCGGGTTTTAAATGGCCGGGTATAATTTCCGGTTCTTCGGTATAATGGAGTGTTTCACCTGTGCGTATAACATGGGTATGTTGCTGTTTATCAATAAGCACCACGGCTGGCCGCAGGGTAATAAACTGCATCCATTGCGTCATGTTATATGCTCCAACCTGATGTACCACCACCTGATCGCCTGGATCCAGTAATGGCAGGTTAATGCTTTCTCTTATCACATCAATATTCATGCACAGCGGGCCATAAATAATCATGTTTTCGTTATGCGAGTTAAAATCCTGCGCCGGACTTATCTGATGTTCATACCAAAAGGAGGTGAATAAAATATTTACGCCAAAATCAACAATGGTGGCCCTTTTGCCATTGCTCAGGCGTTTGTTGGCTACAACCGTGCCTAACAGGTAACCTGCATCGTCAATAAGTACCCGCCCGCTTTCCAGGATAAGCAGGGGCAGATCATCCTGTGCAAAGCCAAAATTGAGGATGGTGGACGTAATTACTTCAGCAAAGTCGTCAACAGTTGGTACCGTATCAGACCCGGGAAGATAAGCTCCCTTTAAGGTGTTGGTTGAGGGAAAACCACCTCCCATATCAATATATTCAATTTTATGATGCAACTGCGCCTTGCAGCGCATAGCCAGGTCACAAAGCTTATTTGCCGCTATTTCATAAGCCCCGGCCGAGAGCATGTAGGTACCTATATGGCAGTGCAGGCCAACTAATTGTAGTTTGTTTGAGTTGATTGTTTTTTCAATGGCTGTCCAGGCCTCATTGTTTTCATAGTTAAATCCAAAACGGTCCCAGGATGGGTATACACCGGTATCCATGTTAACACGGATAGCTACCCTGGGTTTAGTTGCCAGTTTTTTACTTAAGACAAGCAGCTGATTTAACTCTTCAAAATGATCAATATGGATAAGGGAGTCATTGTCAATTGCTGCCTGCAAATCATCATTTGATTTGCCCGGACCATTGAAAATGATCTTGTTGCCGGGTATGCCGTTACGCAATGCTTTATGATACTCAAAACCGGATACTACCTCGGCCCAGCTGCCTTCCTGGTGAAATATCTGGCAAACGGCATTTAGATAATTGGTTTTATAGCTCCAGGCAAACTGCACTTTGGGGTAGCGGGTACTGAATGCCCTGTAAGCTGATCTGTAGTTTTTGCGGATTTTTTTTTCTGATAAAACAAAAACCGGCGATCCGTAATTTTCTATCAGGCTTTTGACCGAAACTCCATCAATTTGCTTAACTGGCTGTATACCAGTACGGGTACCAAATTTATTCATAACCCCGGCATGGAGCTTTTTAATGTATGGTTTTTCGTAAGTCAGTTTTTCCATGATGATAAGGTTAAAATTCTCCAAAAACTGAAATTTGCTGAAAGTCGGCAATGTCCGCAATATGATCCCATGAATACCTGATAAACAGTTTACCAGCCTGGTAATCACCATAAGGAGTAACATCTTCCCCGAGGGCCATTTTTACCAACGCGGCAGGCTGGTTATGCCCGGCCGCCACTGCCAGGTATATCCAGGCCGGAAACCGGGGGTTAACCTCCAGTATGTATAAATCGCCGTCTTCGTTTTTCATGATCTCCATTTCATAACCACCTTGCCAGTGGGTTGCGCGGGCAAAACTATCTGCCAGTTCAAGCAGTTTTGGGTCTTTAATGGTTACACCGGCCCATGCTTTGCCTTTTTCAGTAATATATAGTTTACGCATGGCTACTATGCTGGTATTATTTCCTTTACCATTGCCCAGGGCAGCAATATTAATTTCAGTTCCTTTAATAAATTGCTGAGCTATTACTGGGCCACCCCATAGCGCATTAAGCTGATGAAATGATTTAAGTGCCTGGTCAATGGTATAAACTATGTAGGCATCGTAAAATTTCCCCTTAATAACCATGGGGAAGTTAAATTCATCGGCTGCTCTCTTTACGTCTTCGGATGTAAATAACTTATGATCAGCAGGTACGTGAAAATCATATTTTGCCCCAAAATCCTTTAAATTTAGTTTGTCCCTTAATGCAAGCTGCTGGTGCGATGGTAAAAAGCTGGCTATACCCAGCCGCTTTAACTGTGGTGCTATTTTTATAAAATTAAACAGCTCTGAATCAAAATTAGGAATGATAATATCCAGGTTTTCCTGCTGATGTACGTAAGTGAGCCGGTTAAACAAAGCCGTGCTTCCTTCGGTTGGATAGGGGATCTGATAGGTTTTTTTAACATGCTCATGCATATAAATACCCGGTTCAAGAGATTCATACGATAAGCCGATTATCTTAATACCATCACCAAATGCGGCTTTTAATGAACGTATTACCGCCATGCCCGGGCCGGGGTTGTCATTGGCGTTAAGGCCGGTAACAGCAATACATAAACACGAGTACTTTTCTGCCGTCATAGGCTTAGGTTTCAAGCAGGTTAGCTTCTTTTAACTGTGCAATCCAGTCGTCCCAATCACGTTCTAACTGGTCGGCACTCACATTGTATTTTTCCAGAATATCTTTTTTAATATCTTCTGCTGGTTTGCCGCTTTTCATAGCCAGCAGCAATTGTGCGGCCATAGCATTGCCTGAAAAAGAATCGCCGGTGGCCGGGTTAAAAATAAATCCGTTTTCGCTGGTTGCGATATTACTTTTAATTTTCATTTAACAGCACCGGGTTTTAATCATCATATAAAGGCTAAACTTAACTGGTTTAAGCGAGTTTTACAAAAAACTATGTGCTATACCGGTATTATAAATAAGTTTATATGCGGCATTTTATTGCCTGTTGGTTTATCAAAAATACTATTGCTATGAAGCCATTAAATACTCCATGCGCGATGCCAGCAACTCCATATCCAAGGGCTTTACAAATAATGCGTCACACTTATACACTTCTTTTTGCGCCATTTTTGTTCTGAATGCAGTAACCACGATAATGGGTATATTCTTCAACTGGTCATCATTCCTAAAATCCTGACAAACCATAATACAATCCTGATCCGCAATCAGGTAATCCAATATCACCAGGTCAGGAGCTATAATTTTTGCCTTGTCATACACCGCATTAGGATCATAGGTTAAATGAATATCAAAATTACCGTAATACATGATATCATCAATTACTGATAGCATCCTGCTGTTTTTGTCCAGAATCAGGATCTTTTTTTTGTTGCTACTTGTATCCATAATGCTTTAGGTTTATTTCATTATTGTAATATAAAGTTGAAATTATTCCCCCGGACATCAAACAATGTGTCGTTCAATGGTGTAAATGTGACGATGAATGTGTTGGAATACAGCTATTTTACCAGGTCTTTGATAAACTCGGCGTAGTTGGTTCCAACAGGTAACTCAATCTTATTTAATTTGATCTTCCTGTTGTAAATTGACCTGATCTGAGCACGTGATACCACATAGCTCCGGTGAATCCTGATAAACAGGTTAGCGGGTAGTTTTTCAATTACGTTTTTTAAAGGCATCAGGGTTAATACCGGCTTTTCGGCATTTATCAAGTATATTTTGATGTAATCCTGCATACTCTCTATGTATTCAATATCTCTTATACTGATCTTGATCATCCGGTATTCTGAGTGTACAAACAGGTACTCGTCGCTCCCGGCATGGCTGGTATTTTTAAACTGATAATAGTCTATAGCTTTATTTACTGCGGCGCCAAAACGAATGTGGTTAATAGGTTTTAACAGGTAGTCAACAGCCTCCAGTTCAAAACCCTCATAGGCAAAGTTTTTATGGGCGGTAGTAAATATGATCATCGGCTTTTCCTGCAGGGAGCGTACCAAATCAACACCACTAATATCGGGCATGTTAATATCTATGAAAAGGATATCAACCTTGTTCTTTTCTAAATACTCTGCACCGGAAACGGCATCATCAAAGGTGTTTACCAATTTTAAGGTTTGATAATCGGCTATATATCTTTTAATGATTTCCAGTGCCAGGGGCTCGTCATCAATGGCTACACATTTTAATTGCATATAATTTTCATTAGGTGTCAATTTCTAATTCAACCCGGTAAAGCCCATCAACGGAACTAATATTTAACCGGTGCCTGCGAGGGTAAATATGCTGCAACCGTTGCCGGGTATTGGCAATGCCTATCCCTTTACGGTTTGAAAGCGGCCGGTTGTCAAATATGGTATTCTCGCACATAAACAGAATTTTACCGGGCAGTACCTTCAGGTCAATACGGATGGTTGATGGTTCATGCTTGCTTACCCCATATTTAAATACATTTTCAATAAAGGTCATTAGCACCAGAGGTGGTATTTTTTGCTGATTGGTATTGCCCGAATGACTGAAACTTAAAGTTGTTTTTTTGCCTAAACGGAGTTTTTGCAGATCGATATAATCATTTATACAATCTATTTCGTTTTGGAGTAAAACAAAGTCTTCGGTAACTTCATCCGTAACATACCGCATAATGTTGGATAGTTTCATGATACTTTCTGACGTGTGCTTGCTATCTGTAACTGACAGGGCGTAAATATTATTAAGGGTATTGAAAAGAAAATGCGGGTTGATCTGTGCCTTAAGGAACGATAGTTCGGCATGTGCTTTTTCTGCTTCGGCCCTGATTACCATTTGTTCGGTAAGCTGCCATTTTTGTACGGTGCTAACTGCAATACCCAAACCCATCACTATAATAAAAATAAACAGGCCAACCATATCAATATTGCCCGATTGATGTATAAAAATGATACGGTTAGATGGTTTTAAACTGGGGTCCTGCATACGCAGATCCTCATGCGGCAGCGGGCCAAAGGGCATGCTTTGTCCGGGCGTAGTGGCGCTGTCGCCCACGCTGGCAATACCAGTATGATCAGTACCAGCCTGACCCATATTAAGCTGATTGTTTTGTTTACTGCTTTTAAGCAAGTTGTGCCCAAGCAGGTTATCAAATGGTTGTAAAAAATATACGCAGCCTGAAAGCAGCAAAACAATAAGCCCGTACCAGATATATTTTTTGCGAAATACAAATTGCGGCACCAGGTACCAGGCATTAAAGTAAAACATGAAAATATATGTTAAACAGAACAGCCAGTAATAAGGCGAAAGCATTACAATAAAAGAAAAAGTGCTGTTTTGCTGTGTACGGTTCATGAATAATAAGGGGAAGCCAAAAAATACCAGCCAGCCAGCAGCGTGAATAAAAAAATTGGTGGCTTTCGATCTGATCATTTAATTAGCGTTTTGCAGAAAATAACCGTGCGTATCTGTTATCTCAACAATGGGGGTGATTAAACTGATGGAATATGTACATGCTGTACAGTAACTTATCACAAGTGCCTGCGTGTAATGCAGAACGTCAGTTTTATGATTGCAATAATGCACAAGAATCCATGAATTGCCGGTTACCCTCTCAACCATAGGTTAAAAGTGATAAATGATCAAAGCTTTGGCAATCGTGTATCGGTGAACCGGTGCTTTGTATAGATGAAAGCCTGTTTGGAATGTGGATGTGGCAGATACCGGTGGGGCAAATGCCACTATCAAGTAGCGGCAAAGTAATGATGACCGGGGAAGCCTTAACTAACAACAAGCTAATATTATACTTCTGTTAAATTATTAAGCTGGTAGTTTTTCAATATCTAATTGGCTGTATCTTTATAGTATTCAAAACAACCAAGGGAGCGGATGACATATTTAATGTTGATCTGTATCTACCTCATTTTAACGTCATGGAAATTAATTATTTTGTAGTTGGCCTGGTTACGCTGGCTGCTATTGCTTTGATCATTTTTGTAATCAGCAGGAACCAAAAAGATCTCAAAGAATACAAAAAAGAACTCATCAACTCAGAGTTAAAACCCGAAAGGCATGAAGGCGAGTAGCCAAAATCATCACGATTAAAATCTACCTCAACCTCCATGCAATAGCTTATTAATGCTGTAAGGCTACGGCCGCTTTATGTACCGTAAAGGAATCAATTAAAACAGTAGAGCCATCTGTATTTACACTGTAATAGTCGATAGTCAGCGTTAAGTCGTTTTCGGTTTTGTTGATGGTTGTTTTTAAAAAACCATGTCCGCTATCAAAATAGCTTATGAGCTTAACATCATCAAAAGCCGGATGGGCATTGGTAAAACGTGCATCGTCAACCAGTGCTATACTATGTATTTCATCAAAGCCTCCTGCGCCCGCGACAATAAAGGGTAGGGTTTTACCATCGGGATAGCTTTTAACAAACCTTTGGTAATTATGCACGTGGCCGCTGAAAACAATATCGGGTCTGATACCGGTTTCGTCAAATACGCTTTCTAAAAAGTTGATCATATACAAGCTTGCACCATGGTTGGTATCAGCCGAATAGGGGGCGTGGTGAACACAAAGGATCAGCATTTTATCCGGGTTATTCAAGGCCGCATTTCTTAATTCTTCTACAAACCATGCTCGTTGCTCATCTGTTATAATGCCATATTTCGGAATATTGCTGTGCAAACCTATAATGGTGGCCAGGGCTGTATCAAGTGTCCAGTAAATATTGGGCTGGATCATGCTGTTTCTGCTTGCATCTTTGCCTAAGGCTACCGGGCGGGGTTCTGTATCGCAAAAAACAGTTTTGAAGGCATCAAGGCTTTGATAAGGGACTGTACTGGCAGGATTAACATCGCTGTCATGATTGCCCGCAATGGCAAAAATGGGGCCGGGATAATTACGGAAGGGTTTAAAAAACTGATCGTAATAACGATCTGCTTCGCCATGGTGATAAACCAGATCACCTAAGTGATACAGAAACCTGGGAGCATCATCAGCATCGGCAGCCGCATCACACTGGGCAGTCATAGCCTCGGCTACTAATTGTTGTAAAGATGGGTTACGGACGCTGCCGGTATCGCCAACCATGTGAAATACTAAGCGCTTATTGCTCACCATGGGTACCACCTTTTTTAATGACAGGTGATAAGGATAGCTACCGGTTGGTGTGGGTAAGGGTAAAAACTTATAAGTATCGTCTGGCTGATCTTTTTTTAAAACGGGGGTAATATATTTTTGTGCAGTTATAGCAGTCATCAGGGTAATAAATAAGCTGCAAAAATAACAATGCTATATAAAGGCAGCGTTAATTATCCCTGAAGCATTAGTTATAACCGCTTATTCATGCAAAACCAGGATAGCCTTAACCGATCTGTTCATAACCTGATTCACGGTGCTCCGGGTAAATAATCTGTAAACAATATTATGATGATGCTTTACCAGGCAAAGAATATCGGTTTCATGTGTCTCAATAAAATCTGTGATTCCACTTAACGGACTGCTGTTGGTTATGTAGTTAAAATCAAGCGGGGTTTGTGCAAATAGTTCCCTAAGCCGGGTTTCGCCGTTTTGAATATGTTTTTGATCTGATTTATCGTCAACATACAAAATCTGCATTTTTTCGGAACCAAAGGCCTTAACCATTTCGTTAAGTGCATTCACATCCTCGGCCGATAGCCGGGTTTCAAAATCTGTAGCCAGCGTGATCATCGGTACCTTTGAGAATTTACTTTCCAGGGGAATGATGAGCGTGGGGGTTTTTACTTTGGTTACCATCATGCTGGCGTTGCTGCCAACAATGCCAGTGATGCCTGTGGAGCCGGTAATACCCATTACCAAAAGCTCTACCGGATATTCATCTACATAACGGGTAATTACATTTTTCAGAAAGCCTACGTCGCAAAGTGTAGTTACATTTACAGCGTTATAAGCTTCATCAGCGGCAAACTCTGCCGCCCATTCTTTTAAAGCCTGCCTTTTATTGTTATAATAATCCTCAATAAAAATGGCGTTGTAGGTGCTGTTATTAATTCCTTCGGTAGGGTGTATAGCATGTATGGCACAAACATCCCTGTTTAAAATGCTGGCCAGTTCCATTGCGTAGGCCATGGCATTGGCCGCGCTTTTTGAAAAATCAGTGGCTACGAGAATCTGTTTCATTTTTCAGCTTTAAATAAACAAGTGGAATAACATGAACAATAAAAGTGCTAAAATTATGGCTACCGGCAAAGTAAGTACCCAGGCCAGGGCAATGCTTTTTAATGTTTTGTTATTAAGATTTCCCTTGCCGCCTGATGCTACCATGGCACCAGCAATGCCGCTTGATAGCACATGTGTAGTGCTTACCGGCAGGCCAAAACCGGTACTAAGCCCAATGGTAGAAGCTGCAATTATCTCTGAGGTGGCGCCCTGCGCATAGTTCAAGTGTTCATTGCCAATTTTTTCGCCAATGGTTACTACTATGCGTTTCCAGCCGATCATGGTGCCTAAACCGAGCGATAAGGATATAATGGCAATAACCCATACTGGCGCAAAATCGGTTACGTGTTCCAGTTCTGTTATGGCAGCAATCAGGGTGGTTTTATCTTCAGGCTTAAGCTTGATCTGCTCATCTTTGATCACCTTCCGGGTATCCTTGATCACGCTTTCTATCTGTTTACGATAGCTGTAGGTTTTAGCTACATCTTTCTCGTTTTTAGCAGCCAGCGATATTTTGGCCTTGTCAACGGCGGCTGTCAGCATGTTCAATTCAACTTTTTGATTGTTACTAACTACCGATATTTGGGTTAAAACCTGTTCTGTTTGGTTTAGTGCAGTTAATACGTTAGCGTTGGGTATGGTATGGTTAACCGCAAAGCGTGCAGGTAAAAATGCGATAAGGATCAGCATAAATAAACCTACACCCTTTTGCCCATCGTTACTGCCATGGAAAAAGCTAACCAGGGTACAGGTAGTGATCAATAACAGCCTGATGAGGATGGGAGGGCGATCATTTTCGCCCTTGGGGATGTGGAACAAAGCGGTGGATTTTACTACGTGCTTCAAGAACAACATAAGCAATGCCGCTGCCCCAAACCCAATGATGGGCGATAAAATAAGCGACGAGCCGATTTCGCCGGCCTTATCCCAGTTTACACCGCTGCCGCCATAATACCAGGTAAATGCAAGTCCAGCCCCAATCATTGCGCCAATCATGGTATGGGAGCTTGAACAGGGGATACCCAGGTACCAGGTGCCCAGATTCCAGATTATAGAGGCCAACAGTACCGATAATACCAAACAAGCCCCCACACTCACGGGGAGCGTCATTAAGGCATCAAGGGGTACCAGTTTTAATATTCCCATAGCCACGGTAACGCCGCCCAGAAAAACACCTAAGAAATTCCAAAACCCCGACCAGGGGATTGCATAAACCGGTTTTAACGCTTTAGTGTAAATTACCGTTGCCACGGCATTGGCAGTATCATGAAACCCATTTACAAATTCAAAACCAACAACTGCCAGTAAACAAATAAAGAAAACAAGCAATAACGAAGTGCTCAATTCAGTTTCACCAATAAACGGAAGGGTAATTATATTTAGCAAGGAATGCATATAGCTAACATGATTATCATCGAATGACTCCAGCCTGACGGTTGAATAAACAAATAACCATATCACATATTTGCTTGCTTAGTATTTAAGGTTAACAAATTGTTATGATATATCGGCGCTTTGCCTGTTCTTACTAAATACCCGGTCTTTTCCTGCCCTATAAATACTTGCTCCGGTAGCTGCTGATATTTGCTGATTTAAATAATTCATTTCGGGGTAAGGGTAAGTTCGGATCAGCGTGTTTCAAGAGAAATTAAATTAAAATGAATAAACATTCTCTTTCAAACATCTTGCCCCACCAGTTTAATCCCATCCCCAACAAATTAACAATCAGTAAATAAAAACACTCCACAAAAACACATCATGAAAACAAGAATCCTGTATTTAATTACCATAGCTTTAATAAGTTTTAAACTGTCGGCACAGTCACAGCAAAGCACCCCGGTAGAGCAAAGTGTTGCCGAATCTACCCCACTTCCTAAGTTAGGCTCCTTCGAAACCGATTATACTTATTCGCCATTTGTTGTTGATGGTAAAAAGATGAATATACAGCAGGTAAACGGTGCGCTTACCCTCCCTTTAATTAATAAGTTGCAAAATGGCAAGCTTGATTTTTTACTTGCCGGCGTTAGCTATAGCGGCCTGTTTTTTTCGGGGATTAGTCCGCAGTTCGGTGGCTCGGAGTTTCATGCTATTTCTGTACCACTTACGTTTCAAAAATCGTTTTCGCCTAAGTATTCCCTGTTGGTTT
Organism: Mucilaginibacter saanensis; assembly: GCF_014200575.1. GTDB lineage: Bacteria > Bacteroidota > Bacteroidia > Sphingobacteriales > Sphingobacteriaceae > Mucilaginibacter. Next base: position 866,756 of record NZ_JACHBZ010000001.1, read on the forward strand.
CGTTCATACCTACATTATCTTCCGATCTGAAGGATATTTCGGGCGATGATATGCTTTACTCGGGAGTGGCGATGTTGAAGATCAGAACGTCAGCTAATTTCTCTTATTCGGTAGGAGCTGCCTATTCTAAACAGTTCTTTGGCACTTTAATATTACCAGTATTTGGAATCGACTGGAATATCAGCGACAAATTAAGTTTTTCAGGTACATTACCTGTTTCCGAAAAGTTAAACTACCAGCTCTCGGGTAAAAGTGCCATTGGCTTAAATATTGATTTTGGTATTGGGGGAGGTTCATATCGTTTATCTAAAAAAATGAATGGTGATTATTTGCAGGTACAGCAATTAAAAGGGTCATTATATTATGGGTACAACCTGGCAAAAAACTTTTCAATAAATGTAAGCGCAGGCTACAATTTTACCCAGCAGTTAGATCTGTACTCAAAAGATCAAAAAGTGAACTGGATACCTTTTAATGATCCCAATAAACGGAAATATTTAGCTGAAATGAAGAAACCCGGTGTTGCTATTCAAAGCGGCATCAGCTACCGGTTTTAATAAACAATTAAGCAGTTTGAGATTCATTTGCTACCATTATTGATAGCATTTGGATTTCAAACTGCCATTATTAATTGATGATAATTTAAATTAAAATATTCAGTATCAATGATAGATACAATGATTGAGGTTTTTAAAACAGATGTGCAGGATATTAAGCAGTCGGCACCCCTTATTCAGAAACTTATAGAGCATATTCCAGACTGTCATATAAATTTTGACCTGGAGGATTGTGATCGTATTTTACGGGTTGAAGGAGAACAATTCTGTACAGATAGTATAGTGAAGTTGCTGAATAATTACGGCCATCAGTGCGAGGTGCTTATTTGACAATGCCTTGCGCTTTTTCTTATTTTAAATACTGTTGGTTAGGCTATTGACGGAGTGAATAATAAATAGGATATTTAGATACCTGATTATAGCCGAGCAATATTGAAAAAGTTAATAGCCTATATGCTGCTAATCGCCATCCTGTTTAATATAGGTGGGTATGTAGTGATACATCAGTATATGGAGTATAAGGTTTCGCGTTTTTTTATGAGCCAAACCAGCAAAGGTTTATACAATGTAAATGATTTAACAGAAGTTAAACTGCCAGCCAGCTTACCCGGTATTACCGACTGGAAACATTACGAAAATATATCCGGGCAAATCCAGCTTGCCAGCATCAGTTACAATTATGTAAAAATGAAAATAACAAAGGATGCCATATATTTAATGTGCATCCCCAATTATAAAACCACCTGTTTAACTGATCAAAATATTTTACAGGCCAAGGGTATGCATGGCAACCCGGTTCCTCAGAAAGATCATATTCCATTTGTGAAAGGTACTATACAGTATAATGCGAATATAGTTGTAGTGAATTTTACGTTGACAATTCCGAATAGCATATTAGTTCGGCACTTTGTTCAGTCTGCAAAACAGCTAATTCGCCGTAATCTGGATATCCCGGAGCAGCCGCCCCGGCTTTTCTGCTAATCTTTCCCCTTTTTTTAACACTTGATTTTTAGTTGAGGCATTGATGTCTTGGCTTCACGTGTATGTTATTGTATTTTAACTCATTTGATTTAAATAAACCAATTATGCCACACATTAATTTACCACATGAATTTCCGGGTATTCGTAGCCTGTTCATGTACCGGCCAGAAACAGCCGCGCCCTTAAATTCCCTTGTGCAAACCTTGCTCCATAACCCACACCCAAGCCTCAGTGCCGGCGAACGGGAGTTGATAGCCACTTATGTATCAGGTTTAAATACCTGTAAATATTGTACAAGTATACACGGTGCCATAGCCCAGCACCAGTTGGGCAATAATGCAGCCATAGTTAAACAGGTGCTGGCCGATCCTGAAAGTGCCCCAATCAGCAATAAGCTTAAAGCTTTATTAAAAATTGCTGCCAGCGTACAGGCCGGGGGCAAAAATGTTACCATTGCCGATGTTGAATTTGCCCGCGAGCAGGGAGCAACAGATATTGACATACATGATACCGTATTAATAGCCGCAGCATTTTGTATGTATAACCGCTATGTTGATGGCCTTGCCACCTGGCAGCCCGATAATGATGAACTGTATGATAAAATGGGAGAACAGCGTGCCCGCGAGGGATATCTCACCGCACCTTTTAAAATAAACCGTACCGAAGAATTACAAAACCTTTAACTGATAAAAAACATGGCACATATTAAATTACAAAACGAAGAGCTACCCGGTATTGTTGGTTTATTGGATTACCGCCCTGAAACGGCCAAGCCATTGCTTGATCTGGCCGAAACCTTGTTACGCGGGCCATCAAGCCTTACAAGCGGCGAGCGGGAAATTATTGCAGCATCGGTATCTTATTGGAACCAATGTCATTTTTGCCATACGTCGCACGCTGCTGCTGCAGTAGCCCATTTAAAAAGCGGTATAAACCTTATTGATGACATTAAAGCAGGCCTGCCTGATACGCCAGTATCAACAAAGCTAAGGGCGCTTCTGCACATTGCCCACCAGGTGCAAGGCAACGGGAAAAATGTAACCGAAGATGATGTGGCTGCAGCCCGTGCAGAAGGGGCCACCGATAACGAGATACATGACACCGTTTTAATAGCCGCCGCATTTTGTATGTACAACCGGTATGTTGATGGTCTGGGTACCTGGGCGCCGGGCCCTAATGAAGCCTATGTAGAAATGGGCGAGCGTATGGCCCACGTTGGTTATGTAAGGTATTAAATAAGAGGTATTACATTTATAACATCAAAGCCCCGGCAATTGCCGGGGCTTTGATATACCGTTTAGGGGATGAGTAGTTTTTGAAAGGCCGTGCTGTCACCTTTAAAAACATTAAAATCAACCTTTTGATTAATGCCATTTATGCGGGCTTTATCCGAGTGCTGCCAAAATCTCCAATTTGTTTTATCGCTTATATTTAATACAGGTTCATAATAATGAGCTATCCACAAAGTATAATCATCAAAATAGCCACTCAGGTAATCCTGATAAAAACTGATATTGGTATAAATAATGGGTTTTATGCCTGTTTGGGTCTTTATGTAATTTACAAAGGAGCTAAGCTGTGCACGCATTTTTGCGGGCGGCGTTTTGTAAAGCTGTTCCACATCAACTACCATGGGTAAATCACCTTTCTCAACCTTTACGGTTTGTAAAAAAAACCGTGCCTGCCACAATCCATTTTTTTGAGGTAGAAAATAGTGATACGCACCGCAAATAATACCGGCTTTAGGTGCTTCGCGCCAATTGCGCTGAAAGTAGGGGTCCATGCTTAAAATACCCTCAGTTGCCTTTATAAAGGCAAAGGTGATATGCACGTCGTCGTCATTCATGGCTTTAACCTTTTGCCAGTTTATTTTACCCTGGTACGATGACACATCAATACCATGAATGGTATAGCCCGATGGGATACGGACATTGAAACTTTTGTAGGTGCGGTAGTTAGGATCCTGACCAATATCCAGTATCCAGCGCCAGGTAGCGCTAAAACTTTTTAAAATATAACCATAGTAAAAAGGCGACAGCAGGACGAGTAGTATACCAGCCAGCGCTACTTTCCATGCGGTAGACAGGCTGTTGTTTTGTTTCTTTTTGGCAGCAGGTTTTCTTTTTACCGGCGCCTTGGCTTTTACCGGGTCTTTTGCTTTTACAGGTGTTTTTTTAACGGGGGACGGCACAGGTGCAAACTTACAAAATTGCCGTGCATATATGCGCTGTCAATTTAGTACTACAATATATTCAGCGGATTATTTTTAAAATGAGCTATTTTCAGCTGGAACATCTGGGCCATTTTACCTGCCCGCCACTTGGCCTCGTCGGCCTTTGGACCGGCAAAAAGCTGATCAATGGTATCGGTAAATAAAGTCATCCACTCCTTGAAGTGCGAACTGTCAACAGGTAGGCGGGCGTGTGGTGGAAAAGGGCTCCCATTGTAGGTATATTGCTCTAATAGCACGGTTTGCCAAAAGGCATACATTTTATTAAGATGCGGAAGCCATTGCCCGCCCAGGCGCTCGTTAAAAATAGGAGCCAGCAAGGCATCATCAGCTACTTTAGTGTAAAAAGCATCTACCAGTAGCTTTATATCATCAAACGTTGATATGTCATGTTTTTGCTCCATAATCATTGGTATTAATACCAATACAAAGGGAAGCTTTTTAGCTGGTATTTAGTTAATGGCTAAGTAATTTTTGATTCGCTCCTTTACAGTTGTATGCTGCGGCATTTATAATAAGATTTTGGGATGACATTTAGGCAATATCATAGTTTGTATATTTGTAAGGTAAACTTACAAGTTTAACTGATTAGTTATGGCAAATGAAAAAGACATCCAATTAGCCTCTGAACTGCGCATTGTTGTTACCCGGCTTATTAAAAAGCTGCGTAAGCAATCATTAACAGCCGGCCAGTTGTCATTAACGGAGCGTTCAACCATAGCATTATTGGATCAGCACCAGGAATTGCTTCCTAATGAGTTGGCTGCTATGGAAAAGATCACTACGCAAAGCATGTCGCAGATATTGAGTAACCTGCTGCAACGTGGCCTTATTAAACGGCGCATATCCGAAACAGATAAACGTAAGGCCATTATCAGCTTATCAACCCTTGGGCGCGCCATGCTTTACCAGGTACGAAACGAGCGTGACGAATGGCTGAACAAAGCGTTGGAAGCAACCTGCACCCTGGAAGAACAAGCGCTGCTAAAAAAAGCAATAGGGCCATTAACCAAATTAGTTGATTTTGATTAATCGGCGCTGAGGAAAATAAAATATGAATATTAGCACCTTTAATGCTTTTAAAAGCCGCAACTACCGCCTTTACTTCGCCGGGCAATCCATATCATTGATAGGTACCTGGATGCAAAAAACGGCGGTAAGCTGGGTGATTTACTCGCTTACCCATTCCCAGTTTATGTTGGGCGTTTCGCTTTTTGCAAGCTTATTTCCGTCTTTTTTATTGTCATTCCTGGGGGGCGTGGTATCAGACAGATATAATCGCTACCGTTTGTTGCTGGCAACGCAGGCTGCGTCTATGATACAGGCACTTTTGCTTACCGCATTGGTATTTTGGGGGCATTACGTGGTATGGGAAATTATAGCGCTTAGTGCTGTACTTGGGGTTATCAACGCGTTTGATGTACCTGCCCGGCAATCCTTAGTTTACGAAATGGTAAACAGTAAGGCCGATTTGCCCAATGCACTTGCCCTTAATTCATCCATGGTGAATTTATCCAGGCTGATAGGGCCGGGTATTGCCGGTTTAGTACTGGAAAAATTTGGCGATACCGTATGTTTTGGCATGAATGCATTGAGCTTTATAGCAGTAATAGGTTCATTACTGATGATGCGGTTGCCAAAGTCTGAGTCAAAACAGCATAATAAAAATATTCTTATTGAATTAAGAGAGGGTTTTGCTTATATCAGGAACGCGCCAACCATCAAGTTTACCATTATTATGTTAGCCATGATCAGCCTGATGGTTTTGCCTTTCAGCACGCTGATACCGGTTTATGCCAAGGATATTTTTAAAGGTACTGCATCAACCTTCGGGGTTATTGATAGTGTAATAGGATTAGGAGCCTTTTCAGGGGCTATATTCCTGGCTTCGTTAAAACCTGGCCGCAATCTTAAAAAGATACTGGCTATCAATACCCTCATATTTGGTGGCGGATTGGTATTGTTTTCGCACATGCCTAATTATCCTCTGGCGCTGCTTTTTGCGGCTATAACCGGTTTCGGTATGATGTCGCAAATCACCATCAGTAATACTTTGATACAAACCACCGTTGACCCGGCCATGCGTGGGCGGGTGATCAGCTTTTATGCCATGGCATTTTTTGGCATGCAGCCGCTTGGTGGTTTGCTGGTAGGCTCGGTTTCGCAATGGATAGGTACCCCAGATACGGTACTGGCCGAAGGCACGGTTGCGCTGATCATTGGTCTACTTCATTTCAGGTTTTTGCGGAAAAGTAAACTTAAAAAGAACGCTCTGGAAACCCTGCAACAACAGCCCGTTAATACACTTGCATCTTAATAAAAAACGATATGATAACTACATTAGATAAAAACACCGCGTTGGTATTGATTGATCTTCAGGTTTTAATAGTGCAATTGCCTGTAGAATATCCTATTGCACCGGTGATAGAAAATTCAGCCAAATTGGTTGCCGCCTTTCGTGAGGCAAAATTGCCGGTTGTACTTGTAAATGTGAACCCCATGGGTTCTGCCGGGTCAAAAACCCGTAAGGACAGTAACCGCCCTGCGGGTGGTACTCTGCCGGATAACTGGCTTGATATTATTCCTGAAATTAAAATGGAGGAAGGGGATATACGCATAACCAAACAAACCTGGAATGCTTTTTTTGGTACCCAGCTGCATGACGAATTGCAGAAAAAAGGCATTACCGGTATTGTACTGGCCGGTGTTGCTACCAGTATTGGTGTAGAGGGCACGGCCCGCTCGGCCAATGAATGGGGTTATAACATTGCCTTTGCCAGTGACGCGATGACCGATATGGTTGCAGCAGCCCATGATAACAGCTTGAAATATATATTTCCACGTTTAGGTGAGATTGGTACTACGGCCGAGATTATTGAAAAATTGGGTAAGTAAGAATAGCCCCTGTTATGTTATTATGAATGCCGGGTCTTATCGCTTGGCATTTTTTATTGTTGCTAATTGAAGATCGGTACTACTTTTGAATTAAATGAATTGTTTAAATATATTTGATATCAATTATTTACCCTAAATCTTAACACTGATATGATTCATTGTACCAAAAAACGCATGGCCGTCAATATGGCCTTGTTTTTATTAACTATATTTTTTATAGGGTGTTCAAAAAGAGGCTCTTCTCCAACTCCGCCAGATAACACTTCCAAAACAGCTATCACTGCATTGAATGTAAATACGGGGCCTTATAATACAACTGTGATAATAACTGGTACGGGTTTTAGTAATACTGCTGTTGATGATCAGGTGTTTTTTAACGGAAAAGCAACTATAGTAAGTGTGGCTACCTCCACACAGTTAACAGTTACTGTGCCATTGGCTGCCGGAACCGGAAATGTAACTTTAAAAGTTAAGAGTGGGAATGCAATAACTGGTCCGGTTTTTACTTATCAAGCCTCCTGGGTGGTAAGCACTCTCGCAGGCAGTGGTGCACAAAAAACTGTGGACGGAACGGGAACAGCTGCAAGTTTTACCAATCCTGATCGTATGACAATCGACGCTAAAGGGAACCTTTATTTAGGTGAGAATTTTACTATCAGGAAAATTACACCAGAAGGGGTTGTAAGTACCATTGCTGGAACAGGAAAGATAGGTTCTGCCAATGGGAACGGCACAGCAGCTAGTTTTTTTAATCCCGGTGGAATGGTGATAGATAAGGTGGGGGATTTGTATGTAGCAGATTATGGTAATAACCTTATAAGAAAAATGGACATCTCTGGCAACGTGACTACATTAGCAGGTACTGTATCCCCGGGTTTTGCTAATGGAAAAGGTACTGCAGCAAGCTTTAGTGGCCCTGTAGATTTGGTCCTTGATAAAAACGGAAATACTTATGTGGCAGATTTAGGTAATGAAATAATAAGAAAAATAACTTCGGATAATTCAGTAACTACATTTTCAAAAATAGTTACGCCAGGAAAAGATAATGTGGGTCTTTTCCATTTCCCAGGAGGGCTGGCGATTGATAATAATGATAATCTTTATGCAACTGATATAGGAAACTTTCTGGTCCAAAAAATAACACCCGCAGGGATAGTAAGTACGGTTGCAGGTTCAGGGATACGAGGTAGTACTAATGGGCAAGGGACTAATGCCAGTTTTAACTCTCCTCGTGCAATAATAGTTGATAAGGATAATACTATTTATGTTACTGATGGAAATGTTATCAGGAAAATTGATGCTACTGGTGTGGTAACCACTTTTGCAGGTAGTGGGGCCGAAGGTGCGGTAAATGGACCAGCTTCTACAGCGAGTTTCAAAAATATAAATGGAATAGTGGCAGATAAATCAGGAAATTTGTATGTCTCTGATACAGGAAATAACCTGATTCGTAAAATCTCCTTTCAATAAAATTGTTCTGATTGGTTAGAAGTATTTGTTTTTTTAGGGGATAGACAAGCCTGGGAATTTAATAACTAATATTTGCACGAAAAGAAAATAAAATTTAGATTTGATTGACAATTAAACATGCTGATAGTCAATGTGTTTTGTTTCTTCAAGTGATGAAAACAAAAGGATGTCAGATAGTAAACCAAGGAAATCAAAATCTTAAATTATGCCAAAATATGTAATAGAGAGAGAAATTCCCGAAGCAGGTAAACTTTCAACAGAACAACTAAAGGCTATTTCACAAACCTCGTGTGGTGTTTTAAGCAAAATGGGGCCGCAAATTCAGTGGGTTAACAGCTATGTAACGGCCGATAAAATTTATTGTGTTTACATAGCACCCAATGAGGATATGGTTCGTGAACACCAATCAGGGTGGGTTTCCGGCAAACTCCATCAGTCAGGTATTAACAGTTATTGACCCAATAACTGCCGAATAGTATTGGCTTAGCGGTTCAGTTTAAATAATTCTGCTTAAACAGGAAATAATGATATCAATAAAACGCCCCTTCCTGATACAGGAAAGGGCGTTTTATTGATGCTTTTTTCTTGAAAATTACAGCGTTGCTATATCAATAACAAAGCGATAACGGACATCGCCTTTAACCATACGGTCATAAGCGGTCTGGATATCTTTAATATCTATCATTTCAATATCCGACACAATGTTATGTTCGGCGCAAAAATCAAGCATTTCCTGAGTTTCAGGTATGCCGCCTATGCCTGAGCCAGCAACGCTTTTACGGCCACCTAATAATGAGAAAGGGTGGATACTATAAGCAGGAGGTACACCAACGCAAATATGTGTACCATTGGTTCTTAATAAAGATAGGTACATATTCATATCATGTTCGGCAGATACGGTATCCAGGATAAAATCAAATGAACCTTTTACAGCCTTTAACTGTGCAGGATCTGAGGTTACCACAAAATGGTGGGCTCCTAATGCTTTTGCGGCCTCTGCTTTTGAAGCTGATGTACTTAAAACAGTAACCTCGGCACCAAAGGCAACACCAAATTTAACGCCCATGTGGCCTAAACCACCCAGTCCTAAAACAGCAAGTTTGTGCCCTTTGCCTACTTTCCAGTGGCGTAACGGCGAGTAAGTGGTAATACCAGCACACAGCAATGGTGCAGTAGCGGCAAGGGATAATTTATCAGAAATGTGGAGTACAAACTCCTCACGTACTACAATGGTGTTTGAGTAGCCACCATAGGTTGGTACGCCATCTTTACCACGGCCGTTGTACGTTTGTACGTTACCCTCTAAGCAATACTGCTCTAATCCGTCTTTACAGTTTTCACAAACCTGGCAGGAGTCAACCATACAGCCTACACCGGCCAGTTCGTCTACTTTAAATTTCTTCACATGGTCGCCCACTTTAACAATGCGGCCAACAATTTCATGACCGGGCACCATCGGGAAAATACCCGGGAACCAATCGTTTTTAATTTGGTGAAGGTCTGAGTGACAAACCCCACAGTATTGTATTTCAATTTGAACATCATGAGGTCCAACCTCTCTGCGCTCAAAGTCCCAGGGAGCTAAGTCTGTTTCAGCATCTTGGGCGGCGTATCCTTTGGCTTGTATCATATTTAAGTTGTTTTATGTTTTTCGTAGGCAAATTTAAAACAGATAGCCTCCCTGGTTGCTAAACATTTCAAAGTAATAATTATACTTTTCAAAGGGTTTTTCTTAAAGCCATGGGAGTAACGCCTGTATGTTTTTTGAAGAAGTTATTAAAATACGATGCGTAATCAAATCCAAGACTAAAAGCAATGTCTGCAACGCTCCAATTGGTATGTGTTAGTAATGATTTTGCTTCGGTAAGTATCCGTTCATTAATATGGCTGGTTGTTGATTTACCGGTTACCTCACGTACAGCCGCGTTTAAATGATTTACATGTACAGCCAGCTTATCGGCAAAATCTCCGGCTTTTTTTAACACCAGGCTATACCGTGAAGATTCAACCGGAAACTGTTTCTCCAATAAACCTAAAAATAGCTTTGCTATACGCGATGCAGCATTTTGAGGGGTATAATAAGCCACCGCGGGCTGCATTTTGATAGCCTCATGAATAATAAGGTTCAGGTGATTGCGGATGAGTTCGTATTTGTAAACGTATTCGCTGTCAAGCTCTTGCTGCATTCTGGTAAAAATACTGCTGATATAAGTAGCCTGTGCATCCTCTAAAAAGTAAACAGGATCGCCGCCTGCTTTAAATAGGTTTGATTCTTCGAGGCTCTCCATGCGGTTGCCAGCCTGTAAAAACTCATCAGTAAAAACACAAAAATATCCCAATGCACCGGCATGGTCGCCTTCCCATGAATAGGGAACCATGGGATTAGTGAACACAAGGGCCGGTTTGTTAATTTCAATGCCCCGATTAGCATAAAGTAGTTGACTGCAGCCTGTTAACGTTAATGTGATCTTGTAAAAATCCCGCCGATTATATGATTCAAGGCTACAGTTACCTTCGCAACTTGGGGCAACCCTAAATTGTGTGGGTTCGGTTTTTATATTTTCTAAGTAAGTGTTGTTAATCTCGGTTACGTTTACTACATCCATTACTCAAAGTTAAACATTTCAAAGAAAAACTAATGGTTTGTGATCAGGATGTATATCTCGATATGATATAAGGGGGAATAAAGGTTAGTTAAATAGGATAGTCATTAACATAGGCGATGCTTTATATCAATGCACTGGCAATCTCATGACATTTCCCTGACTTTTTATCCGAATCAGTTAAAAGATTAATTTTCAAAACACTTGCATTGTTTGTATCACATCTGTTACATTTAAAAAATTATAAACTAATGCAGAAACACATCCTGGAAGTCTATTTATTAGTTGCCTGCAGCGTGGCCGGCATCATGATCAACTCTTTTATCAGGAACAGGTTTTTTAAAAAAGACTAACCCCCGCCTGATTAACCTTCACAATTTAAAATTTTAATTTCCTCAGGGTACTCATAACAGTATCCTGAGGATTGCACGTACCGGGTGCCACTTTTTTCTCAAACGTGTTTGTTTACATCTATATTGATCCCCGATAAAGTTATTTACTTTTTCTACGTGGGATTCCTTACCTGTTCAAGTAAATGTATTGGAAAAAAGAAATAGCATCAACCAATATGATGATCTGATGGCCTGATCAAAAAAAGCCGCTGCTTTACTGTTCGCGGGTAGTTTATGGGGTAGCCCAGACTGCGGATCAAAGACAAGAAAATGCCCTGAAACACAGATCGCTTTGGTAAATATGTTGGAAGTAGCAAAACAACTTCGTCAGTTAGTTGTAGAAACAACAGTTTCCTGACCACTAAAAACGGGCAATTTCCGTATAATTGCCTGTTTTTTGTTGAATTTTAGTATTTATGAGATTAAAGAGTAGCGCAGTTATAACGGGTGTAGGTGGTTATGTTCCAGATAACATTCTGAATAACAGTGATTTAGAAAAAATGATTGAAACTAACAGTGAATGGATAGTTTCAAGGACCGGAATAAGGGAAAGAAGAATTTTAGACGATAAATCACTTGCGACCTCTGATATGGCCACCTGGGCTGTGAAAAATTTACTGGAAACTACCGGTTTGTCTGCAGATGAAATTGATTGTGTAATTGTTGCTACTTCAACACCCGATCATCTGCTATTATCAACCGCCAGCATAGTTTGCGATAAGGTTGGTTTAACCAATGCCTGGGCAACAGATGTTAACGCCGCGTGCAGCGGTTTTCTGTATGCCTTTACTATGGGTGCCAGTTTAATTGAAGGCGGCCGTTATAAAAAGGTAATAGTTGTTGGAGCCGACCAAAACAGCGCTATCATAAATTATAAAGACAGAAATACATGTATACTTTTTGGCGATGGTGCCGGGGCGGTATTAATTGAGCCAACAACTGAAGATCTGGGCCTAATTGACAGCATTTTTAGAACAGACGGCAGGGGAAGGGAGCACTTATTAGTGCCCGCAGGCGGTTCCATGACACCAGCTACACCGGAGAGTGTTGCTGCTAACAAGCACTATATACACCAGGATGGGAGAGTAGTTTTTAAAGCTGCCATTAACGGTATGACAGATACTTGCAAGGCTGTACTTGCCCGCAATAACCTGGATATTTTGGATATTAACTGGTTAATACCACATCAGGCCAATTACAGGATAATACATGCCGTGGGGGATCATTTGGGGTTACCTGCCGACCGCGTAAAAATTAATATCGATAGATACGGAAATACAACGGCTGCCACTATACCACTTTGTCTTTGGGATTTTAAAGAAGATTTCAAATATAATGACAATATGATACTAACCGCCTTCGGTGCTGGTTTTTCGTGGGGAGCAACCCTGCTTAAATGGGGAAAGCTGAGAACAGCATAAGTCTTTAATATCAACACGTACCACTTGTTTATAAACGCGTCATTGCTGTGAGGTACGAAGCAATCTCTACACAAGCAGGTCAATCGTACAGGTTTTATGCTTCTCTATTTGCTCTGTATAGCTCGGATATTGCTTCGTGCCTCGCAATGACGCATTTATTTAGTTTTCCTGTAAAAAACAACAAAACATCAAAAATGACAACAGAAGAAAGAATCCAAGCCTCTGAAACCCGCATATTCAAAACTGTGTTCCCGAATAATACTAACCATTACGATACACTTTTCGGCGGTTCGGCCATGGCCATGATGGATGAGGTAGCTTTTATTACAGCTACCCGTTTTACACGTAAACGGATGGTTACCGTATCATCAGACAGGATTGATTTCAAGAAACCCATCCCTGCAGGCACTATTATAGAGCTGATTGGCACAGTATCGCATATAGGTAATACCAGCCTCAAAGTACTGGTAGAGATATTTATTGAGGAGATGTACTCATTTGTACGTGAAAAGGCCATAACAGGTACGTTTACCTTTGTAGCTATTGACGAGCATAAGCATCCGGTAAACGTACTCTGATCTGTTTAATCAATTTCCTTCAACGGTTACCAGGCCGCCTAAACCGGCTTGTTGGCTGTTTGATGTTTCTATCAATATACTTAATTCCCGTTTGTTTTGACCTGCTGGCATATTCACGGTTATATCGCCGCTGTCACTATTAGTCTTAGTGGCCAGTAATGTTTTATCAAGCCAAACCTCGGCTTTGCCGCTTACATTTCTGATAATGATTTTGCCGCCATTGTTGCGTTGCCCAAGGTAAGGAGTAAACCTGGTGCGGAACACCGCAAAATTGCCGTTACTGAATTGCTGCAGCTGACCGGGTTTTACCGGTTGCCAGCTATTCATATCATTTTCTGCAATTACTTTGTTTGGGTCGGGCTTTACGGTACTGCCCGGAGATAGCAACCACCTGTCAAGCACCAGGTACGGTCGTACTACTGCAACCGAAGGGATGGCTGCAGTTGCCTGAATATTAATGGCAATGGTAGCAGGCTTTAATCCCGGCGAAGTGGCCGTTAATGTAAGCTTACCACTACCTGCGGCTTTACTTTGTAATATAACCTGTGCCAAACCATTAAACAGGCTCCTGGCGTTACCCTTTTCAGGCTCATGCGAATTAGGATCACCATTACCCAAACCTATAATATCACCTGCACCTTTCAGCTCAAATTCTACTGGCAGGTTCGCTGTTTGAACGGGCCGGCCTTTGGCGTCAAGGGCTTCTACTGTTACTGGTGCTGCGTCCCAGCCATCGCTGGTAAGCGTGTTACGGTACGGTGTTAAACGCAGGCTTACGGGTTTACCGGTTGTTTCTAACATGAAATGCGATACAGCTTTACCATCCTTATAGCCAATGGCTTCCAGTTTACCGGGTTCATAAGGCACTTCCCAGGTATTCATTTCATATTTATCAACGGTTTGCTCGCCTATCACTTTTCCGTTTAATATCAATTTCACCTTATCAGCATTACTCATGGCCATCACCTTGATTGGCTTGCCCTCGCTACCCGCCCAGTTCCAGTGCGGTACCAATTGTAATATAGGTTTGGTACTAATCCATTGTGCCTGGTGTATGTAAAAAGCTGTTTTTGGAAAGCCGCAGATATCCATGATTCCAAAATTTGAACCTGCCGTTGGCCAGTCATAAGGTGTAGGTTCGCCATGGTAATCAAATCCGGTCCATACAAAACACCCGGCCAAAAACGGTCGTTCGGCCACAGCTTTCCATGCTTCGCGGTGAGTTGATCCCCAGTCAGGTTTTTGAGTATCATAAGCATCCAGCAAATGCTTGTCCTTATCCGTTACGTAGTTACCCCGCACCATAATGGCCGATGCATCTTCAGAACTTGTGAGCAACATTTCGGGATGCGCTTTATGGAAACGGTCGTAATTTTCAATCTGATAGTTAAAGCCTACCACATCAACTGCTTGTGACACATTTACGGGCTCAAACAGACCGCCATTTGCAGCGGCGGTAACCGGACGTGTGGTATCCAGTTTTTTAACCTCGGCGCTCATCCGGCGTACCATTTCGTAACCAATTTCGGTGCCCTGCATCGGCTCTTCATTAAATACCGACCAAAGAATTACGCTGGGGTGGTTTCTGTCGCGACGCACCATCCAGCTTAACTGACGCAGGTACTCGGGCGACGAGTTAAAGTTACGGTTCTCATCCATTACCAAAATGCCTATCCTGTCGCAGGCATCTAAAAACTCTGCCGATGGCGGATTATGGGCACAGCGATAGGCATTGGCACCCATTTCTTTTAGTTTTTGCAAACGAAAATCCCAAAGGGAATTTGGTACCGCAACACCTACACCTGCATGGTCCTGGTGATTACACACGCCAAATAGTTTAACGTGCTTGTCATTCAAATAAAAGCCCGAATCGGCTGTGAAACGTATGGTACGGAAACCGCAGGAGGTTATCAAAGTATCTGTAGGTTTGCCGTTTTGAGTAATAATGGTTTGCACCTTATATAAAGTTGGCTCATCCAAAGTCCAAAGTTTGGGGTTGTTCACCGCAAGCGACAGATGTGCAACAGACTCTGCAAGTGGCGCTATGGTAGCAGATGTTTCGGCACTTACAACTTTAAGCCCTTTATTATCTATAAGGGTTGATGAAATGGTGGCGTCGGCGCTTAGTTTTCCTGCGTTTTCTAAAGTAGCTTCAATGGGTATCTCCCAGATGTCTGCCGATTTTTTGACCGGTTGGGCAAATACGCCATTAGTGATAATATGTACAGGCGAACGCTCTACCAGCCAGGTATGGCGATAAATGCCCGCTCCCTCATACCACCAGCCTTCCTGATCAACCGCATCCACGCGTATGGCAATGGTATTAAGCTCATCGCCATATTTGGCCATGGCGGTCATATCGATATAAAAAGAAGTATAGCCAGACCAATTGCGGTGCACAACAATACCGTTGAGCCAAACCGTGCAATGGGTAGCAATACCATCAAATTGCAGTTCAAGGTTTTTGCCGCGTTGTTTAGGATCAATTTTAAAGCTTCTGCGATACCATGCTATACCTCGCTGCCTGTAGCCTTGAGATAGGTTGGCATTTTGATCAAAGCCGCCTTCAATGGCCCAGTCATGCGGTAAATTAAGCAATCGCCAGTCTGTATCGTCATAATCAGGGGCTGCTGCTCCGCCGGCCTTACCAGCTTTTGCATTATTATAACTTGCCCCATGTCCCCTCACGATGGGGAAAGGGATATCGCCCAAATGAAAGCGCCAGCCATTATCAAGTGATAGCCGGGTAGCCGATGGCGCATTCATGTTGTTTTGCTGGGCCGATACTGATAAAACAGGAAATAAGAAGCAAAGAAAGAGAAGATAAGTATTTAGTTTCACCGAATTAAATTTTAATTGTAAATATAACGCTTTATCTAAAAGTCATATATTTATTTCCGTTAGCAATGTACTAACTAACAGAAAAAAATATGAACAAAGGGGAGAAAAATAAAAGAAGAGCATTTATCCGGACGTTGGGCTTAGGTACCTTGGGCGCACTTGCAGCACCTTATGCTTTTTCGTTACCAGCTAAACCTGTAAAGCGCGACGGAGCACCTAAAATAATTTTATTTCAGGGCGATTCCATTACTGATGGTGGACGGTCCTATAATAAAGACTGGAACCATATTATGGGGCAAAGTTTCCCGTACTTAATCTCCAGCCGTTTATGGTTTGATCATATAGACCAGCAATTGATGTTTTACAACAGGGGTATTAGCGGTAATACAGTAAAAAACTTGCTTGACCGCTGGCAGCCCGATGCCTTGGACCTGAAACCAGATATTTTGAGTATTCTTGTTGGGGTTAATGATGTGTTTGCTGTTATTAAAAACAATAACCCCACCACGGTTGAGGAGTTTAAACTGAACTACGAGCAGCTTATTATCAAAACTACAACTGCACTCCCTGATGTTAAACTGGTAATTTGCGAACCTTTTATATTGCCGGTAGGGCAGGTAAAGGAAAACCCGGACCGCTGGCAGCAGGAGATCACTCCCCGGCAGGCAATAGTAAAGGCATTAGCTAAGCAATATAACGCAGTATTTGTACCCTTACAACATGTTTTTACAGATGCAACCCAAAAAGCCCCTGCTGATTACTGGATATGGGATGGTGTGCACCCTATGCCGGCAGGTCATGAGCTGATAGCCCGGCAGTGGATAAAAGTGGTAAAGAAAGAGCTTGGCTTTCCCCGTTAATAAGGTTGCTTTAGCGTTTTTAATGAAGGCCCTTGCGTTTAAGCAAACCTCCGGTGGTATCGTCAATACTTTGCTGCACAATAAATGCCTTGGGATCAATACCAAGAATGGTTTGCTTAAGTGAGGGAATCTCGAGGCGGGTGGCAACGGTAAAAACAATATCGCGGGGATCATTGATATGACCATCTTTTCCGTAACCGCTTTTACCCTGGTAAATGGTAACCCCGCGACCAAGGGTTTCTGTAATGGCTTTGCGGATGGCTTCGCTATGGGTGGATATAACTGTTATGCCCGAATATTGCTCAATACCATTCAAAATAAAATCAATCATTTTGGCGGCGGCCATATAGGTTAGTATCGAGTACATAGCCGGTTCAACACCCAGGAAAAATGCCGCCAGGCTAAATATGATTACATTCAGCAGTAAAATAAAATCGCTTACTTTAAGTAATTGAGTTTTTTTGCTTACAAGCACGGCTGCAATTTCGGTGCCGTCAAGTACGGCGCCGCCGCGCATGGCCAAACCACTTCCGGTGCCTATAAATACGCCTCCGAAAATAGCTGTAAGCAATTTATCATGTGTAACATCCGGAAAGCTAATGACTACCAGGCTAACGGATAACAAGCCGATGGCCAGCGTGCTTTTAATGGCAAATTCCAGGCCCAGCTTTTTATAACCCAACCACAGGAACGGTACATTAATAATAAAGATGAGAATTGAGATAGGTAAAGCGGTTATATCTGCTACCAGCATGGCTACCCCGGTAGCACCACCATCAATAAAATGGCTTGATAACAAAAAACCTTTAAGACCAAATCCGGCCGATAGTATCCCAATTCCGATGGTTATGGCATCTTTTATTGTCTTGATCGCGTTCATTTCCAAATATAGTCCTTCAGACGTAAAATTTGGCACATTCTGGCGCTTAGTTTATCCGGAAAGCGTATTCTGAAAGTCAAAAAATAACGAGATTTAATGGTTTTTTATCGTAATCTGTTGTTATTCAGTAAGGTAAGCGATCTTGGTGTTCTTATACACTGGTTTTTGCAGTTGTACTTTTAGTTTCTTGAAGCTTTCCATAGGGCCTTGTGTAATAAACATATTCAGCAGCCAGGCGGGTACACTGCCCCCGGCATCAACATGCAGGGTGTATTCAACCTTTATCTGGCCGTTATCTGACGGGGTAATTACCCATTTACCTACCGAGTGCTCAATCCGGACAATATCTTCCTTAACAGGTATCATATCCGGCAAACAAGGGGCATCCACAGTAACAACTTTGGTAGTTGGGTCTTGTGTTACCTTTATATGTGCAATAAAATCGCGATTATGCACGGGCCATGGTACCGATACTTCTGAATAATAATATAATTCTGATGGTGATACCTGTTTAATAAGGCTGACAGATTTGGTATGGTATACCCAATCCTGGCTACCTTTAATATCCAATAATACTGCAACCAATTGTGCTGGCGTAGCATTTAAGCTGCACTCCACTTTAATAGCTTTAATTTTTGAATTAGGTACATGGCGGGTATAAACCTTAATGCCTTCTTTATTGGTGCTTAAAGTCCATGGTTCTTCGGCATTAGCTATAGTTAGCGTTATTATAAACAGCAGCAGCAAGGTTATTTTTCTGTACATGATAAGTTACATCAATAAATTATTGATTGTAACAAAAATATACACAAAACAGGCCGGTTTGTTAACCGGCCTGTCAAAAAAGGGTCATTTGATGTTAAGTAGATGTAAATATGAAAAATCTATGTCAATTGCTGTCGGCTATTTTACATCAAACACATAGCTGCCCGCCGTTACTTTATATAACTGTGGCGTTGTTATCAATTTACCTGCTAAATAAACCTTACCCTCCGGAAATTGTATAGCAGCGGTTGAGTTTGCCGGTACAGTAACCTTATAGGTAACACTGCTGCCGTTGCGCTGCCATGAGGATATAATTTTACCATAAGGCCCACTATGCGTTGCTGTAAATTCATTGAGCCCTGCCACAAAATGTGGTTGAAGCAGGGTGTTTTTGAATCCTGGCTGATTTTGATCAGGGTGTATGCCTGCAATGCCTTTGTATAGCCATGCCCCAATTTCTCCAAACATAATGTGGTTTAATGAAATGTCTGATTTAGCATCTATCTGCCAGTTTTCATATAACGTGGTAGCGCTGTTAACCATCCACCAGCCCCAGGAAGGGAAAGTTTCCTGTGATGCTATCTTGTAGGCTACATCAGGGTATCCGTTGTCGCTCAGGGCACTCAGGATGGCCTTTGCACCCAGTATGCCTACATCAAGATGGAAATTATCTGCCGCAACACGCTGGGCCAGGTTGGCTGCCACTTTACTTTTCAGGTTTTGAGGTACTACATCCCAAAAAAGAGGGACGCTCAGTTCTGTCTGCAATCCCTGTCCATAAACACCGGTTTCTGTATTAAGGTATTTGGCATTAATGACGTTTTTTATTTTAGTGGCCAGTGCCGAGTATTTTACAAAATCGGCTTGTTTGCCTAATATTTTGGCTGTTTTAGCTAATATACTGGCATCGGCATAATAATAAACGGATGAGGTAAGCTCAACCGGCGAAACCGATTTTACAGGTACCCAGTCGCCCAAACCCCAGGTGGTTAGCCCGGTAGGATAAAGTTCATCAATATGGTTTACGTATTTTTCAATACTGGTGTAACTGTCAGCCAGGAGTTTGCTGTCGCCATAAAACAGGTAAATATTCCATGGGATAATGGCAATGGTGCTTGTCCAGTCGGGCCCGTTGCCCCATTCATATCCCCAGCCACCTGTGGGTATAATAGAAGGCAGTACACCGTTAGGTTGTTGTTCGTCCCGGTGATCGGCAAGCCATTTTTCGTAAATGGTAATGCCATCGAAGTTATATAACCCGGTTTCGCTGGCAATGTGGGCATCGCCGGTCCAGCCGTTTTTTTCGCGCTGCGGGCAATCGGTGGGATAACCAAATAGGTTGCTCAGGTAGGAGTTGTTGGTAGCGCTCCATATTTGATTGATAGTTTTGTTTGACGATGTTATGGTACCTAGCGGCGTTACATCGCTATGCATAAAATAAGCTTTCAGGCTCTCTTTGGTTAATTCAATAGGTTTACTGCTGCTTACCTCCACATATTGAAAGCCTTTGTAGTTAAATTTAGGCATAAAGGTTTCCTGACCCTTGCCGCCGAGAATAAAAATATCGGTCTGAAAAGGGTCCTTGTCGTCCGTAGGGCGGTAATGGAGGTCGATGTTGGACTGATCAACGTGTCCGTTCTTGTTGAGGCGTTCGGCATGTTTAAGGCGGATAATAGTGCCCGAATCGCCTTTAACGGTAATTTGGCTTACACCGGAAATGTTGCGGCCAATATCAAATACCCACAGGTTATTATCAATTTTAGTAATGCTTTTGCTTGCAATTTCTTCTACATTACGAATAGGCTGCAGGCTTTGGGCTACTATATTTTGTGATGGAGCCGATCGGTTGATTACAGGTTTCCAGGCGCTGTCAATAAAATCGGGTGTGTTCCAGCCGGGTTGCTCGCGGCGTGCATCATAATGCTCGGCGGTATAAATGCTGTTAAAAACAACGGGGCTAAGCGAGGTTTTCCATTGAGTGTTTGAGGATACGGTTTCTACAGTGCCATCGGTATAAGTAATGCGCACATCCATACAAAACGCAGGGCGATTGCGCCACGGCGCCTGGTGAAAAAACCAAACTGCTGTACTCTGGTGATTATACCAGCCGTTGCCCAGCAATACCCCAATGGCATTTTTACCGCTTTGCAGCTGCGAGGTAACATCATAAGCGACGTATAGAGTACGCCTGTCAAAACGGGTGTACATAGGGTCGAGCCGATGGTTGCCGATTTTTTTTCCGTTAATATACATTTCATACAAACCTGCTACAGCAATATAGGCCCTTGCCGAGCGGATAGGTTTAGCAATTTTAAAAGTATGCCGAAAGTAGGGAGCAGGGTTAACCGCAATACCTTTGTTATCGCTGATCCATGAACCTTTCCAGTTGCGCATATTCATCATGCCGGTTTCAAAACTGGCTGTGGCTGATGAGCTGAGTTTTTTGCCAGCCTGATCCCATAACTGCACACGCCAGTAGTATTTGGTAAAAGGTTTTAGTTGTTGGCCTTGATAACTCACCAAGTTTGTAGCTGACATGATTTTTGCCGTTAACCAGCTTTCACCTTTACCCGCGGTTACTATTGCCGAATCGGTACCTACAAAAAGTTGGTAGGCTGTTTGTGCTGCTCCCTGCCGGGTATCTGCAAGTAACCATGCTAAGCGAGGGTGGGTGGCATCAATACCGATGGGGTTAATCAGGTATTCGCATTTTAAGCCGGCCGCTCTGCCGGGTTCGGCAGCGTTGCTAGTTTTAATGATAAAAAAACTGCTTAACAGCAATGCGGTATAAAGCGCATGCTTACACAAACGTATTTTCATAAGGTTCAATAAAGTGGTTTATAAATGTAAGCAAATGCTTTTAGCAAATATTTATTCACGAAGTAAAAGCTACGCGCAGTAATTAAATTTCATGCGGCTAACAACAATGTTAAATGGATATTTTTATTTGCGCAACCCCAACTGTCTTGTACAGTTAGGGATGGATGCGATAGCGAATGTTTATTGGTGCTTAATGTTTTTAATATTATCTATAGCAACATCTAAAGCAGTATCAGCGGCGGCTGCTATATCTGGTTTTACACCGATGGTTTCCCAATTGGTTTTTGTAATGGGGTTAATTGCGCGGGCAAAAGGGATGTTGGCAACAAAGCCATTCTCTACGGCAAAAGGTTGAACAGGGTGCGCGCCTCCACCAGTTGTGTCGCCTATAACTATCGCCCGTTTTTGGGTTTGCAGATCATAAGTTAATTCTTCGCCTGCCGAAAACGTTTTGTTACTGGTCAGTACATAAATGGGGATGGTTTTTAATGTGTTTAAAATGCTATTTGGCGCGGTCCAATAAGCCGTTGCTGACTTGTTTCTTCGTTCATATAAGTCATTTAAATGCGTCCTGGTTTTAAAGAAAAAGCCACAAACGTAGTTAACCATATCCGGGTCACCTCCGCGGTTATCTCTTAGGTCAAGAATCAGGTATTGACTATTACTTACAAACCTAAGTGCTGCTACCACCATTGCCTTTGACTCATTATCAGGCGCAAAAAAAACCTCTTATTTTGAGATAGCCAATATTTCCAGGTAATATCTCTGCTTTATCAAATCCAAAATTTACTCTCTTTCTAAATTGAGTATGCCTGTCCTGTTCTTTTTTCTCTGCCGCAGTATCTTTTTTATCAGTACCTGCTGCAAAGCCTGGATCATAGCTGATAGATAAATGACCGTCGTGATAAACGGACAAAATATCTTTCGTTAATTGGGCCGCAAAAACCGAGGGTGTTTTGATTGTGTCATAAACGCCTTTACTAAGCTGGTGTCTGATAAAATCACCCATTTTTACAGCTGTGTCAAGATAAATATAATTTGCATTTAGTTTTTCGGCAATGTGTTCAATAACTTGCTTTTTGATCTTTTTGTCAAGTTGAACTGGCTTTACTTGTGAAAACCCAGCAATCGCGAAAAAAGTGAACGCTGAAAAAAGGAAATACTGTTTAAAATATTGTTTCATATGGTTAAGGTTGACAGTTTTTAATGATCGTTTTTAATATCCGCCTAAGTTCAGTGGCATGCTGTTCATTGATACCCGCCAGCGCAGTTTCCCTGTTTTTATTAATTACAGGCTGCATCAAAGCCAAAATTTTGATGGCATTTTCTGTCAAAACCAGGTTAAACCTTCTGCGGTCATCTGCATGTAAAGTACGCGTCAGGTAATCTTTTTTTACCAGTAGATCAATGATGCGGGTAACGGAAGCATAATCTTTAAAAACAGTTGCGGCTATCTGTTGTTGCGTTTGCTTAGGGTCGTCATTTAAGGCTTTTAAAACCAGCCATTGATCTATAGTGATATTAAAACCATGTTTAACAAGCTCTTGCTGTGCAAACTGCCGGTAGGTTTTAATTGAGCGCTCAAGCGTGTAAAATAAAATGTTATTCAGGTTTTCCATAATTATTGATATAAATATAATTGATATATCAATAAAATCAAAAACCTTTTAAAAACTAAGGGTAGGGAGTGAATTATATTTTATAATATTTTATACAGCACAGGCCATACGTTACCGGCAATAATGTGATAACCCTCGGCAGATGGATGGAGCATATCTGGTAAGTTAAGATGGGGTTTCCCGGCTACGCCTGCCAGGTAAAAAGGTACAAAAGCCATCTGATTGGCATCAGACAGCTTGCGGAATATACTTCGGAACTCGGCCGCAAACGGGCCGGGAATAAAGGCAGGGATTTCCATACCCATTAAGGCCAGTTTAACATCGGGGTATTTAAGCTTTACCTTATCAATAATGGCCTGCAAATTTTTATAGGTTGTTTGGGGAGCTATGCCCCTGATAATATCATTGATACCCAACTCCAATACAAATACATGTATTGGTCTGTTTAGCCAATACTCCAGCCTGAAAAGGCCGCCTGCGGAGGTGTCACCACTTAAGCCGCCGTTAATAGCGTGATAAGGCAGATGCTCCGCATCTATTTTTTGTTGTATAAGAGCAGGAAGCGACTCGGCCTTGGCATTTTTTAGGCCATAGCCTGCCGTTAGGCTATCGCCAAAAAAAAGAATATTGTTCATAAAAGGTGTACAAGAATTGGCTTAGCCTCTGGTGTTATCCCTGAAGTTTTGCGCACGTACAGCTATTTGTTCCAAAGTAAGTTCGCCGTATCTTTTGGCACGGTCCATCCATTCGGGGCCGTTTTCAGTCAGGTCGTCAATAATTGACTTGCCATCAGGTCCCTTTTTGGTAACATAATTTATGCCGTAAGCAACTGCTGCACCAACGACAAGTAATTTTATTAAGCCCATACTTTTTAATTTTTAGTGTTTATATGACAATGATGATGCCAGTTTGTTACATGGCTTATTGGTATGATGGTTATAAGCTTATAAAGTTTAATGTTTTAATTACTTTTACGGCAAAGCCTGTTATTATTATGTTTTTTATCTTTTCTAAAGTATTGGCATTTTTACTCTATCCACTGTTATATGTATTTGTTTTACTGTTGGTGGCCATTTTTTCAAAAAATGCAAAAAGGAAACGTAAATGCCTGTTATACGGTGTTGGGCTGCTTTATCTTTTCTCCAATTCGTTTTTAATAAACCGGTTTGCCAAAGTTTGGGATGTGGCACCAGCACAACTTGAAAATGGCAAAGTATATAGCGCTGTAATTGTATTGGGCGGTTTTTCGTCTGATGATAATAAAGGGAAAGGCATGTTTAGTCCCGCTGCCGACAGATTTATACAAGGTGTGCTTTTGCAGAAAACCGGCAGAGTAAAAAAGATTTTGATAACGGGCGGAAACGGGAATTTAAACCCGAGCAGTTACCGGGAGGGTGCCTGGACTAAAGATCAATTAAAGGATATGCAAGTGCCTGACAGCTGCATATTGATTGAAGATCAATCGCGAAATACACTTGAAAATGCTTCGCTTACAAAAATAGTATTACAACAGCATAACCAGCGGCCGCCATATTTGCTGGTTACCTCGGCTTTTCACATGAGGCGATCATTACGCATATTCAAAAAAATGGGAATTGATGTAATACCATACCCATGTAATTATATTGCCGGAACCGGAAATATGTCATTCGGGGAATTGATACCTGATGCGGATAGTTTAAACAAATGGAGTTCGTATATTAAAGAGGTAGTTGGGGTTACGGTTAACCTGATCTCCGGGCGGGGATAGTTGCTTTTATAAGCTGCTTGATAAAACTTAATAAAAGTTAATTGTTTAATACTATCCGTGGCGCTTGCCTGTTTAAATCAATAAATGATCTGTACCTTCAATAAAAAGCATCAGTAATATGGGGATCTTGTTAGTAGAGGATGAGCCTAATGTTGTTTCGGTAATAAAACGCGGTCTTGCCGAATTTGGCTTTGAGGTTAGCGTAGCGGCTAATGGGGCAACGGGCTTGCAAATGGCCCTTGACAACGATTTTGACCTGGTGATACTGGATGTAATGTTACCGGTGATGGATGGCATACAGGTGTGTAAGCTTATCAGGCAGCAGAAACAAACCATCCCCATTATTATGCTTACCGCGCTTGACTCTACCGAAAACATAGTTGGTGGCTTGGATAGCGGTGCTGACGACTATATGGTTAAGCCCTTTAAAATAGCCGAGCTGGCTGCCCGGTTGCGCACCTTGTTACGCAGAAAGGCTGGTGATATGCAAGCCAAAAATAATGTGTTTACCATTAATAACCTGGAGCTTAACGCTGAATCAAAAATAGCCTACCGTAATAAGGAGCCCTTAAAGCTTACCGCTACGGAATTCAGGCTGCTGGAGTATTTTGTCCGGAATCAAAAAAAGGTATTGTCACGTATCCAGATATTGGAAAGCGTTTGGGATATTGATTTTAATATGGGTACCAATGTAGTTGATGTGTATGTGAATTATCTGCGCAAAAAGCTGGAGAAAAATGGCTCGCCAAAACTTATACATACTGTTTTTGGTATGGGATATATTATGAAAGAGGAAGACGGGAATGAAAATACAAAGTAAAATAACGTTACTGTTCTTACTATTATCGGGCGGAATATTGTTGTTGCTCAATTCCTCCGTCTTTTACCTGGTTTATAAATTTAGTTTTGAGGATTTTTTTAAGCGTCTTGAGGCTCGCGTTAATATATCTGCCCAGGTGCACCTTTTTCCGGGAGCCAAAAGTGTAGCTTATCAGGAAGTACGAAACCGGTATCTGGAAAAACTGGAGTCGGAAAGGGAGTATTTTTTTAAAACGGATACTCTTGACAAAGTTCACATACCCGGAGGCATCAACATAAAAGGCACTTTTATAAAAAGCATATTACAGGATGGCAAGGCGCATTACAAGGTAGATAATACTTTTTACGCGGGCCGGGTATTTGCAAAAGGCGCTGAAAGGTATATTGCTATAGTTTCTGCCGCAGACCCATCGGGATTTCAGGAATTAAAGGAATTGCAGAAGATACTGATGTATGGTTTTTTTGTGGCCCTGGTACTGATATACTTTGTCGGGAAAATATTTTCGTTCTATACCTTTCAGCCGGTAAGACGCATTATTAATAATGTTAAAAATATCACGGCCAATAATCTGCATTTCAGGCTGGATGAATTGAGCGGTAAGGACGAGATAACCGAACTGTCATATACTTTTAATGATATGCTTAACCGACTTGAAACTGCTTTTGAAACACAAAACAACTTTGTGAGTAATGCATCGCACGAGTTGCGCACGCCCTTAACTATCATCAGCAGCGAAGCCGAACTGGCTTTAGGAAAACAGGATATAAGTCATGAACAACGCCAGATATTCAATACCATTTATTCTGAATCAGAAAAACTGGGACAAATTCTGAGTAGTTTGCTTACGCTGGCGCAATCAGGTTTTGACGGTAAAAAGCAACGGTGGGAGAGCATCAGGATTGATGAGCTGGTAATGGTAGCTTCAGAATCAATCAAAAAGATAAATCCGGGCAGTAATATCTTGATTGACCTGGAAAATATGCCGGTTGATGAAAAACTGCTTTATGTGAGCGGTAACAGTAATTTACTGAGGCTGGCCATTACCAATATTATCAGCAACGCCTGTAAATATTCTGATAATAACATGGTGAACATACGCCTGCTGGCCGAAAATAATAAAGTGATTATTGCCGTTACGGATAAGGGTATAGGCATTCCACAGTCCGAACTTCAGCATATATTTGAACCGTTTTTTAGGGCCTCCAATACACATAGATATGAGGGGTATGGGATCGGACTGCCGTTAACACTTAATATTATACGTTTGCATAAGGGCAGTTTGGGTATCCGCTCAGAGGTTGGTACCGGTACCGAAATGAAGATATTTTTACCTGTTGACGCCTCCGTTTAAATTCTAATCAAATTCTAATAACTTTCTTAGATCGTCTTAATTATTGGCGGCTACACTTGTATCAAACAAAAGGTACAAGTTAAACCATTAAAAATTACGACTATGAAAACGCTGCTTATTCCCACAGATTTTACTTACCAGTCCCTTCAAAGTATACCATTAATAGCACAGCAATATTACCCTGAAAAGTTGGATATTATATTGGTGCACATGCTAAAAATAACCGATTCCATAAGCGAACTGCTGATGCTTTCGCGACGGTCTGCGGAATACCGTCAAATTCCCGATAATTTTTATATCCGGTGCCGTGAGCTCGAAAAAGATTATAGCCATTTAATTAACCGCATACACATTGATATTTTTTATGGCAGCACAGTGGCAGTTTTTAATAACTACCTGGATGCGCATAACGTTGATGGAATTGTGGCCTCGCATGATAATTACCAGATGCTTTTTAAAAACAGTATTGATCCGGATGTATTGATAGAAAAATGCGGTACAAGGGTTATAACCGTACAGGAAATTCCTGGTATGATGGCGGATGTTATTACCACCGAGCCAGAGTTAATTGAACACCAGTAATTAACAATTTAATTATTAAACATTATGTTATTAAAAAAAAATATACCGGTAACCTACGTATTGGGTAAAATAAAAAAAGAGCTCATTATGGTAGCCATTTATTCTTCCGTAATTTATTTTGTACACCAGTACTATAACTTTAAGGAGATATCTATCCCATTAACGGTACCTGCCATATTGGGTACCATTATATCATTGCTGCTGGCTTTCCGGTCAAACCAGGCTTATGACCGCTGGTGGGAGGCCCGTATTTTATGGGGTGCAATTGTAAATGATAGCCGAACCTTTACCCGTCAGATACTCACCTTTGTTGACAGTAGTTATGATGGCGATGAGAAATGGGCGCTTAAAGAGCGTATTGTTAAGCGGCAAATTGCCTGGTGCTATAGCTTAAGCCGCCATTTACGCAGGCAAAATTCCAAACAAAACCTGGAAGTTTATTTAAGTGAAGAGGATGTTAAAACGGTAAAAAACCTGGAGCATGTTCCGTTGGCGCTAAATGAACTGCAAGGGCATGATTTGCGTACGCTATACAAATTGGGCTGGATCAATGAATACCAGCAGGTAGCTCTTGACGGTACCTTAACTGGTTTCACCAATTCAATGGGCGGTTGCGAACGTATTAAGAATACCGTGTTTCCGGCTACCTACAGTGTTTATATTCATTGGCTGGTATTGTTTTTTGTGCTGTTGCTACCATTTAGCCTTATTGAGTTTTTTGGTATTCTGCAGGTGCCATTGGTAATTGGTATATCATCAGCATTTTTCCTGATCGAAAAAATGGCTATCCACTTGCAGGATCCATTTGAAAACATGCCTACTGATACGCCTACTACAGCCATCAGCCGTAAAATTGAGCAGGACCTGAAACAAATGATGAAAGACGAGTTGCCAAAGGATATTGACACAGTGGTCAATCAGCAACAAAATGGTCCGGCCGTGTTTTATATTTTATAACCCGCAGTTATAATTAACCGGTGATCAAGGCAGCGCTATATAGCGCTGCTTTTTTGTTGGTATTACTATTATTGCCTTATATAGCTAAGTGTTTATAAATATCCCTTTATTTAATTACTTTGGCTACCGCGAATTTTATAACACGTTTCGCTTTCATTAAAATGACTTATTGCCTGGGAATTAAGGTTAAAGAAGGATTATTAGCCATAGCCGATACACGTATCACTTCGGGTACAGATACTACCGTAAAAAAGAAAATAACAATAGAACAAAAGGATCATTTTTCGCTTTTTATCATGACCAGTGGTTTGCGTTCTGTAAGGGATAAGGCCATTACTTATTTTACGGAGCAACTGGAAAACAAGGAGTTTAATAAAATGTACAAAGCCGTAAATGCTTTTGGCGAACAGGTAAAACGTGCTGCCGAAGAAGATGGGATGGCTCTTGAAAAAGCCGGCTTCAGATTTGATCTGAACACCATTATTGGCGGGCAGTTAAAAGATGATGATGAGCATAAGCTTTTTTTGCTTTATCCTGAAGGTAACTGGGTTGAACTTGGACAAGGCGCGCCTTACGTAGTAATTGGTAATTCGGGTCACGGTAAGGCTATACTGAACCGTATATTGGAAGAAGATTCGAGCCTTAAACTTGCGCTTAAAACGGGGTTCTTATCCTTTGATTCAACCCGGGTAAGTTCAAATAACGTTGATTTTCCAATAGATGTGGCACTATATAAAAAGGACAGCTTTGAAATAGTGGAGCAACGATACGAAAAGAAGGATCTGGAATATATATCAACCGAATGGGCCGAAGAACTGAAAAATGCTCTTGACCATATATCCGAAGATTGGATGGATACAACATTTAACAAATTAGACGGAATTAAAACGAAGAGCTGAGCAATATGAAATTCGATGTGTTTACCCAAATGGAATATGTAGTGCGGTCGCCGGGCACATTGATTTTAAATATACACGCTTTACGCACGCCGCACCAAACGGTGCTCAATGAGGAATTTACCGTTGAGCCTTACCTTAAAGTGGAGGAACTAATCTCGGCCCAGGGCGAGAACAGGCTGATGCGCTTTGAAGTGGCCGATCCGTGTACCATCAAAGTAACCTATAAGGCGCTGGTTGATAATAATTATCAGGTAACCGATTATACACAACAGCAGGAAACCCTGGTTGCCCAGTTGGATGTTACCGTGCTGCCTTATCTTAATCCAAGCCGTTACTGCCAGTCAGACAAACTGTACAGGCTGGCACATAACCTGTTCGGGCACATTAACAACCCCTTTGAGCAGGTAGTGACCCTTACCGACTGGATACACAATAACGTGCAATACCTTAGCGGTTATAGTAATGCACAAACATCGGCCTTTGATACCGTTACGGAGCAAATTGGGGTATGCCGTGATTTTGCTCATCTGGGTATTGCGCTTTGCAGGGCTTTAACCATTCCGGCACGTTACTTTACAGGCTATGCCTACCATTTAAAACCGGCCGACTTTCATGCCTGTTTTGAGGCTTATTTAGGCGGTAATTGGGTGCTTTTTGATGCAACTAAACTGGTGCCGCTTAACGGACTGGTTAAAATAGCCACCGGGCGCGATGCCGCCGATACCGCTATAGCCAATATTTTTGGCGATGTAACCTTTACCACCATGCAGGTAAGCTGTGAACTTGCCGAAGGGGAGGGTTTTAATCCTATATATTACCAGGCAAGTGATTATAAAGGATTATCCTATTTGTAACAGCTTGTGTAACTCGTTATATTAATGGGGGCATCTGCGTTAGCAGTTCATGAAACTTAATGGGGATTCTTTAACTTAAATAGCGCGTTTTACTTTAAGCCGGTTGCTATATACCCAGTTTATGGCTAATACAGCTACACATATCAGCAAACCAAAAAATTCACGTACTTCTTCAATCCACGGTTTTTCGGCTTTCATGGTTTCAACAAGGCTCTCGGCATGATGAAATTCAAACCAGTCAATTAAGCCGTTGCGGTCGAAAATTTTATAGGTAGCGTAGGCTAGGTAGATAAAAATACCAATAGCGTAGCCTATGGGATAAAACTTTTTGCGGACAGCCTGATAGCAAAAAAATGCGCTGTATAAATATATAGGCATCCATACATAAGGGTCGGGGTCGTTATACTGCAATCCCGCAAAAATGATGAACAGCACAACAAAAACAATGTTAAAAATCTTCATAAAGTGTTAGGCATTTTGGTTTACCGGCAGGCGTTGATGCGCACTGCATAAAGGTAAATATTTCAGTAAATCAACAAAATAATTTATTGACTATAATTTGGTTATAGGACAATGGCACATAATACCAACTACAGACAAAATAGCTGTTGATTAATGAAGAAACAAACGGGAAAATTTGATGTCGCGGGCAGATTCGAACTGCCGTAAAAGGCTTTGCAGACCTTAACCTATCCTCTCGGTCACACGACTTAAAAAAAACTATAAATCACTTATGAAGAAGGCAGGGGTATGATCTTTCTTTATCTCTCTCCTTTTTCAGGAGCAGGAATTAGCACCTTTTACATTATGCGGATGTATAGGTTGCCAAGACGTCTTTGGGCCTTTCCCTCGGTCTTTCTTGATAAGCTTAAATAAAAGAACTACTTGTCATCAGTGACGATGCAAATATAAAAACTATTTATATAATTCCTATAGGAATAGTAGAATAAATTAAAATTTCTCTGTTTTTTACCCTGTGAGATTTTTTTAATATTTATTTCCCATTAATACACATATTTGCATCATGAGTAAGTTATGGCAAAAAACCACTAATGTAAATGAACTGGTAGAGAACTTTACCGTTGGCCGCGACAGGGAATTTGATGAGCAAATGGCAGCTTTTGATGTTTTAGGATCATTGGCCCATACCCGCATGCTGCAAAGCATAGGGCTAATGGATACTGCCGATCTTGACCTGGTGCAGCGTGAGTTAAAGGCAATTTATGCGGACATTGAAAAAGGTGGTTTTACCATTGACGACGGGGTAGAGGATGTGCACTCGCAAGTAGAGATGCTGCTTACCCAGCGCATTGGCGATGCCGGAAAAAAGATCCACAGCGGTCGTTCGCGTAATGATCAGGTGCTGGTTGATCTTAAACTGTTTTTCCGCCATCAGTTACAGCAGGTTGTTGAAGAAACAGAAACGCTGTTCCGCCAGCTTATGGAGCTCAGCGAAAAACATAAAGATGTGCTATTGCCCGGCTATACACATTTGCAGGTGGCCATGCCTTCATCATTCGGGTTATGGTTTGGCGCTTATGCCGAAAGCCTGGCTGATGATCTGGAACTGGTTTTGGCCGCTTACCGCATCACCAATAAAAATCCATTAGGTTCGGCAGCGGGCTATGGTTCATCGTTTCCGTTAAACCGTACTTTAACAACCCAGTTATTAGGGTTTGATAGTTTAAATTATAACGTGGTATATGCCCAGATGGGGCGCGGTAAAACCGAAAGGATCATCGCGCAGGCTTTATCGTCCGTTGCTGCCACGCTGGCAAAAATGGCTATGGATCAGGCTTTATACCTGAGCCAGAATTTTGCTTTTGTGAGCTACCCTGATACCCTTACAACTGGCAGCAGCATTATGCCACACAAAAAAAACCCGGATGTTTGGGAAATTATGCGTGGTAAATGTAACCGGCTGCAAGCGTTGCCTACCGATGTAGCCATGATGACCACCAACCTGCCATCAGGCTATCACCGCGAACTGCAATTGCTGAAAGAGTTGTTGTTCCCTGCATTTGCCGATCTGAAAAACTGTTTGCACATGGCTACTTTTATGCTGCAAAACATCACGGTAAATACCGATATATTGAAAGACCCTAAATATGCCTACCTGTTTAGTGTAGAGGAGGTAAACCGCATGGTATTAAGCGGCACACCTTTCCGTGATGCTTACAAACAAATAGGTTTGGCTATAGAGAAAGGTGATTTTAACCCTGATAAAACAGTAAACCATACCCACGAGGGTAGTATTGGCAACCTCGGGAACGAGCATATTACGGCAGCATTTAATAAACTGCTCGCTAATTTTGATTTTGAAAAGGTTGAAGGTGCTATAAAGGAATTGGTGAATAAATAAACAAATAACCGCAATGACGGCTTTTACATTATCGGCGAAATCTTAAAAGAGTCGGTATAATGACAAACTAAACCATGAACGGACAAAACAGAAGTGATATATATCCTGGTCTTGAAGTGGATATTATCTTGAAAAAAGATCAGCGAAGTGGTACCCTGACCCGTGGCATAGTAAAAAGGTTACTTACCAGTGCCACTTATCATTCCAGGGGAATTAAGGTGCAGCTGGATGACGGGCAGGTTGGCCGGGTAGCCTGGATAGTGGAGGAAGATTAAATTTGTGCAGTTCATAAATTCTACACAATTCATCGCCATATTTACATCAACATAATCAGATTAATATGCCTGCACGTCCAAAAATAAAAGAAAAGCTATGGCTCCGGCTTGATGCTCATTACCGTTTATTAATATCTCTGGGCGTAGCAGCTATAACATTATTTTTCGTTTGGGGGCGTTTCAGTCCGCCTGCGGCCATTTTGGTTACCTGGCTCGCCTGCGGTATGACCATTATTTTGATGGATTGGATCATTATTTTATCCTCGCACCCGATAGAGGTACGGCGGATTGCCAAAATTGAAGATTCCAGTCGTACATTAATCTTTTTGTTTGTTATAGTGGCTTCGCTGGTTAGTATGCTGGCCATTTTTTTCCTGCTCAAATCATCCAAACACTTATCTGCCGAAGCCGTAACGGGACATGTATTGCTGGGAATGGCATCTGTAATTATCTCCTGGGTGTTGGTACATACCATATTTACCCTGCGTTATGCGCACATGTATTATGCTACAGATACAGATGGTGATAATAAGAAAAAGCCAATCGGGGGGCTTGAATTTCCGGGTGATGAAAAAGATCCCGATTATCTTGACTTTGTGTATTTCTCATTTGTAGTAGGCATGACCTTTCAGGTATCAGACGTAGAGATTTCCTCCCGGCAGATCCGCCGCCTTTGCTGGATCCACGGTATGATCTCGTTTGCGTTTAATACCGCTATAGTGGCATTAAGTATCAATGTAATATCAGGCTTGGTTGCTAATTAAAACAAACTGCTTTGCGTTTCTATAAACTTGGGGCGAAGCAGCTGAATGCCTAATGCCTTGTTTAGTTCGTCAGTTACATAGTCGGATAATATGGGCGAGTAACGCTCGTCATGCTGGTGCATAAAGAACCATACCGATTTTAAGCCTTGTTGCTGCCATTGTTTAATGCGGATAACCCATTCATTTAACCTGGCCTTGTCCGAATCAAAATTATTATTGACAAGGCCGTTGCCCACAAAACGGATAAAGGCATGTGGCGTAGGCAGGTTCATATGTACCACGTCGCGGCGCCCGGTGGCATCTGTTATTACGGCACCAATATTTAACTCATGAAACAAGGCAAAAACTTTTTCGCGATTCTCGGCTACGGAAAACCATTCTTTATGTCTTAACTCCACAAAAACGGGTACGTCCTTTGGTAATTGTTCAAGATATGCCTTGAGCTCGGGAAAGCTTTTTGGTGTATAATTATCGCTTAGTTGCAAAAAAAGCGGGCCAAGCTTATCGCCAAAAGCCATAATGCCCTCGTAATAGGAGGTGGTAATATCTTCTGCGTTCTTTAACCTGCGGATGTGGCTGATACTTTGCGAAAATTTAGGGCAAAATTTAAAGTTTGGGTTGCTTTCGGCTTTGGATTTCCATTTGGTAATGGTATCAGGGCCGTAAACATTATAAAAGGTAGCATTCAGCTCAATACAGTCAAAATGCTTCACATATTCATCTAAAAAATTAGCGTCTTTGGTTTTAGGTGGATAGATCTGGCCAATCCACTCTTTGCGGCCCCATTTGGCACAACCCACATGTACCTGTAAAGGCTGATTGTTTTTTGCGGCCTTTAAGGTTGCAATAGTTAATTCAGGATCAGGCGGAAGAGTAAAATCTACTGTTGCTAATTCTTCCGGGGTTACACGGCCAAATTCCATAATGATGTTAATATTTTTGACAAGATATGATTTTGTTGCTTAAGTAATCAACTAAACAAATCAACTTTAAATTCGGGCGCCGCTCTTTTTTTAGATGCCTGTTCATAGGCATATCCCAGTTTAATGATCTCGCCCTCTTGATAAGCCGTACTAAAAAACGACAGGCCAACAGGTAAACCATGCAGCAATCCCATGGGCACCGTAATATGCGGGTAGCCAGCCATGGCCGCCGGGCCCGAAAAGGAAAAGCCGTTATCATAGTCGCCATTCACGAGGTCAATACAGCCAGCGGGGCCGTTGGTTGGGCCAATAATGGCATCCAGCTTATTATCGGTTAATATTTTGTCAATAGCTTGCCTGCTGCCCAGGCTGGTGCTTTTTAGGGCATACAGGTATTCTTTGCTGCTTAGGTCACCTTTGGACTGGGCGTACTCCATTGTTTCCTGTTTAAAAAAGGGCATGGCTTTAGCTTCGTTCTTTTTATTAAAGGCAATTACATCGGTCAGGGTTTTAACATTGCTGTTAGCCTTGCTTAAATACTGGTTTAAGCCATCTTTAAATTCATACACCAGTAAGGTAAATTCCGTTTTGCCTGCATCTTTCAATTGTTTGTTCAGCTCTATCTCTATTACCTCGGCGCCTTTGCTTTTTAATGTTTTGATGGCATCCTGCAAAAGTGCCACTACACCGGCGTTGCCCTCCAAAGCCGATTTCTCGACGCCGAGGCGTTTGCCCTTTAAACCGTTGGCGTCTAAAAATTTGGTATAATCGGTTTCCGCTTTTCCTTTGCTGTTTAAGGTATAGCTATCCTGCGCGTCCACACCTGCAAGTACACCCAAAAATATGGCCGCATCACTAACGGTGCGTGCCATTGGGCCCGCGGTGTCCTGTGTTTTTGATATAGGGACAATTCCTGAACGGCTCAGGAGCCCAACAGTGGGTTTTATACCAACCAATCCGTTTACTGACGATGGCGACACGATGGAGCCATCAGTTTCGGTACCAATGGCCACCGTACATAAATTAGCTGCCACTGCCGATCCCGATCCCGAACTTGATCCGCTTGGATTACGGTCAAGTATATAAGGACATTTGGTTTGGCCGCCACGGCTGCTCCAGGCGCTGGTAGAATGTGTGGAACGGAAGTTTGCCCACTCGCTCAAATTGGTTTTACCTAATATTACAGCTCCGGCTTCCCGTAATTTGTGCACAATAAAAGCATCCTGTTTAGCAAAGTTATCGCCAAGGGCCAGCGAGCCTGCTGTAGTGTGCATGTTATCGGCAGTATTGATGTTGTCTTTAATTAGCACGGGTATGCCATGCATCGGCCCGCGCACCTTTCCTTGTGACCGCTCTTTATCCATAGCATCGGCCATGTTAAGGGCATCCTTATTCAACTCGATAACTGCATTAAGTTTTGGGCCGTTTTTATCTATCTCATCAATGCGTTTCAGATACAATTCGGTAAGCAGGCGCGAGGTATATTGCTTAGCCTTCATCTTCTGCTGCAGATCGGTTATGGTAGCTTCTGAAAGCTCAAACAGGTCGCCTTTGTCATCAGCGGCAGCGTCAGGTTTTTTTTCTGCCGATGACTGACCACACGCCGCAACCAGGGTTGATAAGGTTAAGCCCGCTACTGAGCCCGTTTTCA
Organism: Mucilaginibacter saanensis; assembly: GCF_014200575.1. Classification (GTDB taxonomy): domain Bacteria; phylum Bacteroidota; class Bacteroidia; order Sphingobacteriales; family Sphingobacteriaceae; genus Mucilaginibacter. The sequence continues at coordinate 902,856 of NZ_JACHBZ010000001.1, forward strand.
GGAAGTTTCTTCTGTGCATATATCAGGATTTTAAAGCCTTTACAAGTAACAAAATATTTAGCTGCTTTTAAAGTTATCATCCTAATATATTATACAGCAGGTAATCAAGTGAACACTGCTTATAACGCCGGTTTTACGCCGCCAAAAACAACAAAATTCAGATTCTTGTATATACAATCAACCTCGGTAAATCCTGTTTTTTCAAGCATTTGAAGCTGTGTTTCAAGCAGGGCAAATTTGTCAAGCTTAATGCGTTCAAAGGCCCGGTTAATGGCATCATCATCAAGGCCTGAGTTTAAAACGGTATCGTTCCATTGGTTTTTATAAAAACTATCAAATAGCGGTGTGCGCCCGGATACCTGGTCGGCATTAATAAACAAACCGCCGGGGTTCAAAGCGTGATAAACCTTATGATACAGGTTTTCTTTTTCGTTATCCTCCAAATGATGTATAGCCAGTGCCGATATGATGATGTCAAATTTACCGGACAGGTCATCGCCCGAAAAATCAAACTCCATAAAGCTGAAATTATTCAGGCCGTTAAAGCGCCGCCGGGCTACGTCAAGCATATCCACCGAAAGATCGGCAAGAGTAAATTGCAATGCCGGATTTTGCTCGTAAACAAACCATGAAAATAAGCCTGTGCCTGCGCCAAGGTCAAGCACGGTTTTAGCATTTATTATGCTTTTTATCACGGGAAGTCCGGCGGTGTAAAAATCGCGGAAACAGGGTATAAGCTGCTCCCGTTGTGCATCGTATTTTTTGGAGATATGATCAAATTGTTGTTTTACTGTATTCATGTTACGTTATCTTTTGTAATATACAATTAGTGATGCTTTGGCTATAATATTTTGGTTAAGCATAAAGCCTGTTAACGCTGCGGATGCTTTGTTATCTGTCCCAAGTTTGGCGCTTTTTAAGGCATAAACAGTAATCACATAGCCATGGGCAGTGTCATTTTGCGGAGGGCAGGGGCCACCGTAGCCTGGTACGCCAAAATCTGTAAGGCCCTGTATGCTTCCGGCCGGTGCAAGTTTTGCGGATGGGTCACCTGCGCCCTGTTTAAGCTCATGTGTGCTTGCCGGGATATCAAAAATAACCCAATGCCACCACCCGCTGCCGGTAGGCGCTTGCGGATCGTAAATGGTTACAGCAAAGCTTTGCGTACCTGCCGGGGCATTTTGCCACTCCAGTTGCGGCGATTTGTTGGCTCCGCTGCATCCAAAAGTGCCCGAGATAAATTCGTTAGTGAACTGACCGCCTAAATCGGCACTTTTAAGCGTAAAGGTTTGCGCTTGTGCGGTTGAACTTAAAATTGCAGCAAGCACCAGTAAAATGAATGTTTTCATAACGATTCCGGATAATATTTATTTATCCAAAAGTGCGTTTGTTTGGCACAGGTCAGTTAATGCTGCCGGCTCAAAAACTATTGAAAAAAGCTCATATCAGCGCTGTATTAAGTTGGTATTGTTTAGGGCTTACGCCAAACTGCTTTTTAAATGCCGATGAAAAATTAGATAGGTTATCATACCCAAAATCCAGATACAGGGATGAGGCGTTTTTGCCCATTGATAGTTGCTGCCGGGCTAATTCAAGCTTACGCTCGCGGATGTATTTTCCGGGGGCTATATGATAAGCTTTTTCAAAATCGCGTTTAAAGGATGCCAGGCTTTTGTGCGACAGAAAAGCAAGCTCATCAAGCGTAAGGTTATTGAAGAGATTATTCTCCACAATGTTCTTAAGCTGTAACGAAGTTGAAGGCTTATTGCTTTGTAAAAGGGCCACCAATTGCTTCGGATAGCTTTGTAATAAAACCAGTAATAATTCCTCCACCTTGTTTACTGCCAACTGATACAATAGCTGTTGCCCCTCGTGTATTAATGCCTGTAAGCTTTTGATATAGCCCGCAAGATAATTGGTTTGCCTGAACTTAATATAATCGGGGTGGGAGGTTGTGGTAACATGGGTATTCAGTTGATGCTTGCTTAAAAAATCAAGTGCTATGCCTGCAGGGAAAAATATCAGTACACTGCTGTATTTATGCTCATTTAAAGTATGTTCAGCCATGATGGAATTGCCCTGAGGAATAACAATACCTTCGCCTGTATTTACTATTGTGTTGTTTGATGGGCGGAAAATGGCTTTTTCGCCATTAATTACAAAGCTTATAGCATAGCAATTAAATACCACCCTGCTTTTTTGCAGGCTATCATGTTCTTCATAATGAACAAATGAAATATCGCCCGCGGCAATCCTTTTTTGGTTCTCGGTGGCCTGTGGTATATAGATGTTGGTCATCATGTGCAATTAAAAAAGGTTAAGGTAGACCTTTTTTAATATATCAACAACCATGCACCTTGTTAATTTATTGAAGTTGTTCCGTAGTGGCCGGAGGTATTTTTAATTCAGGATTAAAGTTGGGCAGTAGTTGTTTTATCCGGATGGTGTTGGAATTGTTAAGATCAAGAAACGTCCAGTTTTTACCGCCATCATTACTTATCGCTAATAAATTACTGTGCGATAATATTCGGCCTTTAGGGGTTTTTAAGGTAATGTTTTCAGGCACCAAGCAATGTATTTCATCGCCTGCATTGTAAAATTTGCCAGGTTCGCCTATTGAAATTGCTTCAAAACTTATTCCCGCACTTTTAAGCTGACCAATACCTAAGTAGATCAGTTTAAGCATTTTTTCTGTTCCGCCGCCCATTTGTACTGCTTTAGGGTAGGTATTGTTAATAACGGTTTCATAATCGCCCTTGATCATAGCTTGCGCCAAAACATTTGCCTGGTTCCTTACAACAGTGGTATCCTGTGCGTACAGGGTTATTGGCATTATTAAAATAATCAGTAAACGGAAGGCACTCTTTATCATTTTATTTCATGGGTTTAATCAGAATATCATTGGCCAACTTGTCGGTGCTATCTGTTTTTCCTGTATATTCAAGTCCTAATATACTTCTTATCAGGTTAAAAACGTCCACATTTTCAAACGCGGGGATGGTTGTATGTGGTTTAAATGCCGGGCCCCAGGCAAAAAATGTGGCATGCATGTCCTTAACAAGGTTTGGATCGTACCCATGCCAGCCTGGATGTATACTTTTATTGTATAAGTTGAAAACTTTAGGATAGTGCGGAATTAATAGTATATCACCTATGCGGTTATGCCAGTCATCGCTTTGGGAATAATGCAATTTTGCAGGTACATTGGTTTTTAGATAAACATCATAATCTTTGGCCTGTCGTTTTAAATGGTTATAGGTAGCAGTGATATCGGCATCACCTTTAGCGTACAGCTCAACCAGTATACCATCGCCCGAAACAATAAACTTAGAAGTATCAATTGCTGCAGGGATGCTAATAGGATGTTGCTGATCAACGTTGGTCATGCCGTGGTCAGATACAAATACAAAGTTAACATCAAGTCCGGTTGTCTTTACGGCTTTGGTCAGTTCGCTAACTGCCGAATCAACAAAATGAACTTCATGGGCCGTTTCCGGTGCATCAGGGCCGTATAAGTGCCCTGCATGGTCAACCTGTGGGAAGTAGAAGGTGATCAGGTGAGGACGGTCTTCGGCCGGCAGGTTCAGCCAGTTTACAACGGCGCTGATACGATCGCGTATGGCTATCTTTTCGTTATAAACGTAGTAATAGGTGGGGGTAATGTTTTGTATGGCGGCCTCAGATGCCACCCAGTAAAAGCTGGCCGATAATAAATGTTGCTGCTCGGCAAGCACCCAGAGAGGTGCTCCATGGTACCAGGATCCGTCGGCTACCTTTGCCTTATTGCCCATAGTGTAAAAGTCATGGCGGTCGCGGTCATAAAAGGTATTGTTCACCAAACCCGAGTGCGAAGGGTATAAACCACTTACCATGGCGTAATGGTTAGGAAAGGTTACCGATGGGTAAGACGGAATCATGGATGTTGCCCTTACACCCTGGTTGCTTAAGGTAAGCAAATTTGAAGCGTTGTATTTTTGAGCATAATTATACCGGAAACCATCGGCTGAGATCAGGATCACATAAGGCTTTTTTTGTTGTTCAGAGGTGTTTTTACGGCCGGGTACAATTTTTTGAATGGTATCAGTTTGTGCACGAGCGCTCACAGCCCATAAAAAGCAAAGCAAAAGTATAGTGTAGTTTTTCATGAATAAATATTACGCGCCAAAATTAGGCCATTTGTGTTACGGGGATAATAACAGCCTGTTAACCCTGTTGAATTTTAACATACTATAGTTGATTTTTTACAAGATGTTTATAAAGTGGCCGCGTTAATTTACATTGATCACTTCAATTATAAAGTAATGAGATCAATCTTAGTTTTTTTTGCGGCTATCGGTATCTTTCACGTATCAGTTGCTCAGAACCTATCGCCGGTTGCCAGGAACGGCGCATTAAAGGTAGACGGCGGTAAAATAGTGAACCAACAAGGTGTTGCACCCCGGCTTAGGGGAATTAGTTTTTCGTGGAGTTTATGGCAGGGGCGTAAGTATTATACCCCTGCGGTTGTTAATTGGCTTGGTAATGATTTTAAGGTTTCCATCATTAGGGCTGCAATGGGCGTTCAGCCGGATAGTGGTTATTTACAGCAGCCCAAAGAGCAAAAAAAACTTATTGTAAGTGTAGTTGACCAAGCCATTAAAGATGGTATGTATGTGCTTATAGACTGGCACGACCATAACTCAAACCTGCATACCGAACAGGCAAAAGCGTTTTTTAAGCAAATGGCACAAAAGTATAAGGGCGTACCTAACGTGATATATGAAATATGGAACGAACCCGCAGCTACAGACTGGGCCACGGTAAAAAGTTATGCCTTACAGGTAATTACGGTTATACGCCAATATGATAAGGATAATATTATAGTGGTAGGCAGCCCGCATTGGGATCAGGATGTTGATGTGGCCGCTGCCGACCCGATAAAAGGGTTTAACAATATTGCTTATTCCTTCCATTTTTACGCGAGCGACCCTTATCACCAGGATGCTTTGCGTGCTAAGGCAGACAAGGCTATTAAACTCGGGCTGCCATTAATAATTACAGAGTGGGGCGTGGGCGAAGCCAATGGCGATGGCAAGTTTGACTTAGAGAAAACAAATACCTGGTTAAAATGGATGGAAGATAATCAGTTAAGCTGGGCTAATTGGAACATTACCGATAAACACGAAACTACTGCAATTTTGCAAAAGGATGCCCCTGTAAACGGCGGCTGGACACCAGCTAACCTAACTCCTGCAGGCGCCTATATCAGAAATGAACTGCGCGACTTGAATAAATAGAGATCAAACAAAAAAGGCCCTGCAACTTTTAATAAATTGCAGGGCTTCTTTTTCTTGATTATTTGCGTTTTAAGGCTTCGGCAATAGCTTTTTCGGCCAATGGCTCCATTACCTTATAGCCAGCCAGGTTTGGGTGTACACCATCCCCGGACAATGCTTTAGGTATACCTTTTTGTTCATCTGCCATTGTCGAAAAATAGTCGAGATAAACGATGTGGTTTTTATTGGCATAGTCTTTTATCATAGCATTAAGTCGCTCCACCTTTAGTGCGGGCTCCATACCGGGGCGCCACGGAAAAGCTACCGCCGGTAATACCGATGACAAAACTACTTTGATACCGGCTGCCTTGGCAAGCAGTGCCATAGATTGTATATTGCCAAAAACGTCTTCCAGTTTTATAGGGCCATTGTTTTCGGCAATGTCATTAATACCGGCCAGTATTACCACAACGGAGGGTTTTAAGTTGATAACATCATCGCGGAAACGCACGAGCATCTGGGTGGTGGTTTGCCCGCTGATACCGCGATTGTAATAAGGCTTACCATTCCAGAATGATGGGTCGGCGTTTATCCAGAAATCAGTAATGGAATCACCCATATATACCACACTTTTTGATTTATCGGCTGCCGCTGTTATCTTGCTGTTGTCAGCGTCATAACGTTTAATATTTGCCCAGTCTTTGTGAAATGCCTCATCATATTTTTTACGATTGTTTTCTGCCTGCTGTTCCTTTTCATGCGGTGATACGGCTTTAGGATCTATCGGGTTTAAAAAGCCCTTTAAGCCCAGCCAGTCATTAAAGCGTTCAATCCAGTTATCAGTAGGTAAATCCTGCTTGCGCATACCAAAACCATGACCGCCTTTGGCGTACATGTGTAATTCAGCGCTGTGTTTTGAATCTATCCATTTTGTATAGAGGTTAACGCTGTGCGGTGCAAGGCCTAAATTATCATCAGTAGCGGCTGTTATAAACATTGGAGGTGCATCGGCAGGAATGGCAGACTGCAATGCTGGTGGGAAATAGGGGTAAACGGGGGCAACAAAATCAGGTTTGTTAGCAGGTGTATAGTTAAAGGCTGATGCCGCAGCCAGGGTACCGCCGGCAGAGAAACCCATGATACCGATACGTGATGGCGAAAGATTATACTCCGCGGCATGTTCGCGCACATAGGTTATGGCCAGCCTGGCATCGGCAATACCTAATGGAATTACCTTGCTCACTTGCTGTTCAAAATCTTTTTTGGCCATTTGAGCCACCAATTCACCCACCGGATCATTGGTAAGGCTATGAACTACCCTGTATTTTAACACAAAGGCGGCAACGCCATGTTGGTTAAGCCATTTAGCCTCATCGTTACCCTCACTGTTGATCGATAGCGTATGGAACCCACCGCCCGGGCAAATAATAACCGCTGTACCTGTAGCAATTGACGCATCAGGTAAAAATACCCCCAAGCTGGGGTGTACTACATTATAAATCACTTTGGTGTTAAATGCATTGTTCTCGCTTTCGCCTTCGGTCCAGTTCCAGTTTTCAGAACCTGGGGCTGCGCCGGGGTATAGTTGAATAACTTTTTGTTGTGCTTTTACGCTGACAGCAAAAAACGCCAGCAACATAAGTGTTAGTTTTATAGGCTTCATTAAATTGGTGATTTAAGGCTAAATGTAGTGCATAATTACAATAAAATAAAGCACCCTGTGTACGATTAATACACCTAAGGCTGGTTTATGCAACCTGCAGTGTCACAATCTTGTATTTAAGTTGCGCCGCTATAGTTTCCAGACAATGTTTTAGGTATATTCATCACGCAGAACTTTATATGATGATGCCGGACAAGCTAAATAAAATCTTCTTCGCTACTATTCTTCCGGTATGGCTACTGTCATGCGGTAAACACAATAAGGTTTTTGAAAGTAATTGCAATAGCGGTATCATTTTTAAGAAGGTTGAGTTTACCGAGCTGTTAAACCATCTTGAAAAATACGATAAGCAGTATGTAGAGGTTACCGGTAAGTATGCCGAAGGTTTTGAACAGTCGGCATTATTTAATGATAGTCTTTTTGCTGATCATTCTTTAAAAAAAGCACTCTGGGTTGATTTTAGTCAGGAATGTCCGCTGTACTTAACAGGTACCAGGGTTGGGTTGTTTGAGTATAATAACGGCACTTTTACGCAGATTAATAAAAGTTATATTACCATTAAGGGTAAGATTAACATGCATAATACAGGGCATTTAAATCAGTATAAGGGATCAATAGATAGAGTTAGTTTTATTAAATTATAGTTTAAATAGTTCTTAAATATTTACTTATTTAACTGATATATGCTATTTTGATTGATTATAATTGAATTATAGTTAAATAATAATTTTTTTACAACAATAATTAATTAATTATTATTATTGTAATAATAAATGAACAACGCAATGCCGCAATGAATAATATACAAGGGGGAACTTTATATGAAACCAACGTGGATAGGTACCGGCAAGTAATATACGATAGTTAGTTACCCGCCGCAGGGGGGATTACATATTGCTTAAAACGAAATATGAAGTTTATTGGTATTGGCAAACGTTTTGAGCATATTAACAGTAATATGATCTGTACTGTCTGACAGGGTTTTATCGGGTGCTGAAAGAAATCCCTCAATTTCCAGCAATGTTTCTGCATTTACTGATGCAAAACCCATTGTCCAATCGGGGAAGTTTCTTGCTTTTAATGTACCGCTGGTCAGTTTTATAACGTTCTTGTGTCTTGAATCCAGCTCAATGGTTTTATAAATCATAGCAATGCTGTTTTTATCACCTTCAAGAACCTGCATAAATGTACCTTCGCAGTATAATAACATGCCGGTTACGTCATGTTTTTTATTTTTATCACGTGAAACTTTCAGTAAATCTATCAGTTCCTTTTCACTCATCAGCGTTTTAGCTGTGCTTACATAAACAATATATTCCATTTAACAGGGGGCTATCCAAAAAAGTACATGTTATAACGCACAACGGATATGGGCAAATATTGTTTTTTTTATGAGAAAATTATTTTGTTTTGTGCTATATCATTGTAAAATGTTAAACAACAGGGTTGTAGACAACCGTTAGATATTAATTTTCAGGCCATCATAGGCCAGTTTAATATTTGGTGGTAATTCTTTTGAGATCTCCTCATGTTTACCTAAACAGTGGCTTATATGTGTGAGGTAGGTTTGTTCTGCACCTATATCGTAAGCAAAAGCTATGGCCTCGTCAAGTGTAAAGTGCGATATATGTGTTTGTTTTTGCAGCGCATTAATCACAAGCGTTCTTGTTCCCTCTATTTTTTCCTTTTCAGCTGCTGATACCGTTTTTGCATCGGTGATATAAGTAAAGTCATTGATCCGGAACCCTAACACCGGTAGTTTATAGTGTAAAACCTCAATCGGGGTGAAATTTACGCTCCCTATGGAAAAAGGACGCAGATCAATAGGATGGACAACAACCTGTGGAATACCCGGATAACTGGTGCCATCAAAAATATAAGGAAACTCACGTACCAACGCTTTTTGTACACGTATATCTGCATATACATCAACCGCACCTTTTTGCCGGTAATTAAAGGCCCGTATGTCATCCATACCAGCAATATGATCTTTGTGCTCATGGGTAAACACAATGGCATCCAGGTGCTTTACACCGGCACGCAGCATTTGATACCTAAAATCGGGACCTGAATCAATAACTATAGTTTTGTCTTCGGCCTCTATTAAAACAGAGGTACGCAGGCGTTTGTCGCGCGTATCGGGCGATGTGCATACCTCGCAGCCGCAGGCTATAACAGGTACACCCTGTGAAGTTCCGGTTCCTAAGAATGTTATGGTCACAGCTGCAGTTTAGTTTGTTTAATTTCCTGCAAAAGTGCGACCTGTTTGTCGTCAAGCAGTTTATAATCTACCTCGAGTTCACGTAAAAGTTCTACAATGGCCAGTATCTTGCTCTCGAGGTTTGAGAAACGGTTAACAATAACCATACGGCTATTGAGTAAGAGGCATGATCCTGTTTTAAAATTACCTTTTTCATAGCGTACCCTGTACCCGGCCGATTTTAGCAGTAGCTCTAATTTTTCAAGGGTATGGTTAGTTGCGGGCAGCATTATTTCAAAATTAGCAAAAGTAAGTGTATTTACAGGTTGAATTTCCGGAATTTTGAAAAGCTGACATACCGTTAACTTGAATTTGTAGAAGTTATATGTTTATATTTAGATAACCTTTTATCCTAAATATCACCCAATGAAAAAGCTCCTATTAACTGCTATTGCCTTTATTTCCTGTTTTTATACTGAGGCGCAATCAGCTAAAACCTATGCCGAGCGCCTCGGCTGGCCAAAAGGAGCCCGGGTGATTATTTTGCATGTGGATGATGCAGGTATGTCGCATGAATCAAATGAAGGAGTTGAGCAAGCTTTGGGCAACGGAGTGGCTACTTCAACCAGCGTAATGATGCCTTGTTCATGGGTGCCTGAGTTTAAGGCATTTCTGGACAAACATCCCAATACCGACGTAGGCCTTCATTTAACATTAACGTCTGAATGGAGTAATTACCGGTGGGGGCCGCTGGCAGGTAAAGCGGCTGTTCCGGGATTAACGGATACGCAGGGCTGTATGTGGTCATCAGTTGAGGCCGTATATTTCAGAGCTACCGGCGATGAGGTGGAGAAGGAAATAAGGGCACAGCTTGACCGCGCACTTAGCATGGGCTTTGTGCCAACGCACATGGACTCGCACATGGGCACTTTGTTTGCTAAGGATGCTTTTATGGAACGATACATTAAGGTTGGTATTGAAAAACAGATCCCGATTATGTTTCCGGGTGGTGGTGACCTTTTTTACCGGGCAGAAGCTAAAGCGGCTACCATTGCCGAGTTAAAAAAACAGGGTAAATATACCGAGGGGATGACTATCCCTGAACCTGCTGTTTTAAGCAAGGTAAGAGAAATAGGTGCAATGATATGGAAAGCTGGTTTACCCGTTCTGGATGATTTGCATAATTCCAGCTATGACTGGCAGATGCCTGATATTGATAAAAAAACGGATAAGGAAATTCAGAAATGGTACACGGATCATTATATAGAAAGTATTGGCCGTCTTTCGCCCGGGTTAACTATGGTAATTATGCATTGTACACAGCCATCGCTGGGTTTTAAATACATTTCAGATACCGGCAAAAAGCGCAAAGGTGACCTGCTGGCTATGACAGATGCGCGACTGAAGGCCTTTTTAACGCAGCAGGGATTTATTTTAACCACCTGGAGAGAAGTAATGGCACGAAGGATAAAGGCTGGTAATATAGAATAGATGCCCCTGATCCTTTGTTTAATCATGTCCTGATCCTTTTTCCTGCACCATACGGTACCTGCCCGATTTGATAAGCCGCTGCTGCTCGGCCGAAAATGACTGGCGGCCGCCAAAATCCTGTACCCAGTAATTCTTATACATAGCCACGCCAACTTCCTTAAAATCGGGATTCATCAGGTTTTTACAATGTCCTTCGCTTTTAAACCACCCGTCCATAACCTCGGCTATACTGGTTTGCCCGGAGGCAATGTTTTCGCCTATGGCAAAACTTTTAAACCCTTTAAAAGTATAACCGGCGAATACAATGCGGTCTTCCATACTGCGGCCGTCTTTACTGGTATGGTCAAAATAGTTTTTTCTGGCCATATCTTTCGCATGGCCCATTGCTGCATCCTGTAATTTATTATTCCAGGTTAGAGGTGGGGCAGGGGGCATAAACTTAACGCCGCAGTTGCATCCCTTTTCCCTTATTAAATTTATACGGTATAAAAAATCGCTTTTAAACTGGCTGGCGCTTTGGCCGTAAACATTGCCAAATATCAGTAAAACGCCCAGTGTAAAAGTGGTTTTTGCAATCAATTTCCTCATGTGTATAAGACGGTTTTAGCGGTGGCTGGTTTAATGCCGACCATTACATCGGTATAAGCAACGTCAGGAACGTGGTTTTCTTATTCTCAAGCGCCATTTGCCACGTTTACGACGCCTATAATAAATGAGTACCGCTATAGCCATTAGCGCGAGGCCAATAATAAGTACTATAACGAGGCTATGCGTTTGGCTGAGTTTGGCTTGAAGGTTTTTTTGTTGCTGGAGGTATATACTTTTTTTTTGACGATTACCGAATCCTTCTTTTTTATCTGAACAGAATCCTGCGTATTTATGCTGGCTAACCGGGCTAATTCTGCCTGATGGATGCTGTCGTCAATAAACTCGTGACGTTTTATAGCCAAAGCAGCCTTGGTAAACTCCTTCATTTGCCGGTACAGCCCTGCATACCCTACCTGCACGGCCGATTCATTTTTAGGATCTTTGCTTTTGAGCGAAAGTCTTAAAGCTTCGTTCAGATCGCGCATGGCCAGTTTATAATCTTCAATATCACCTTTAATGGCCGAGAGTTCAATTAGCGATGTAATAATATTGGGCACATCTTTCTTTTGGCGCGATATAGTATTTGATTGTAATATGAACCACTTAGCCTGGATATATTTATGCTGTAAACGATAAATTTTAGAAAGGTTATTATAACAGCTACGTAAACCAAGTGTATCGCTAAGCCCAGAGTAATTGTGCAGAGCCAGCATGGTATAATTTAAAGCTTCCAGCTGGTTCAGGAACTTGAGGCGCCTGCTGCTGACACTATCATTCTTTAATAAATATTGATCGGCAATTTGGATGTATACAGGGCCTTTCAGTGAATCTTTAGTGATCTGTAATTTTTGTTTAAGGCTGTCAAGATCACCAGCTTGTGCTGATAATTTAAGTGCGGCTAAGAGAATAAATATACAAGTAATCAGTTTCTTCATGTAGGGGGTATCGAATTGTGTTACTAATTCAATAGTCCCCGTCAAATAGTGTGCCTGTTTACCAGTTAATTAACCAAAATATTTAAGGCAATGGGCAATTGGGGGTTCTTTATGCACTGAGAGTACTTTTATCGCATAAATTAAAGCAGAATATTATTTAACACCCGGCGGCAGTTTTCAACAATGCCTGATTGGTATAGTAAATAGTACAATAAGTTAGGAGATAACCTGTTCGTATTTATCAATAGATACCTGCAGCCATTTTACCCTGCTTATTAAAAGGTTAAATAGCAATATACCTAAAATAGCAGTGCTGATACCGGCTAAAACATCAAGTGTGTAATGATGACTTGCATACACCGCGGTAAACCAAATGCCCAGCATTACTACAGCAAAAAACATACTGGCAACTTTATAGCGGTTTTTGATACCATAGTATAACACAATGACCGGGTAGGAGGAGTGTAACGACGGCATAGCCGCAAATACATTGGACCCTTTGGTATAAATAGATTTGAAGATGCCTGCGTGAAAATAAGCATCAAACTTAGCCAGGCCTGCTACGTTGCCTGCTTTTAACGGAGTAAAATGGAAACCGTAATATTGAACGTACCATGGTGGTGCAGCCGGATAAGTATAATAAACCACAAAGCCGAGTAAATTTACCAGTACAAAGGTGAGCGAAAAATAAAGAAACTGACGTTTGTTTTTGAAGAATAAGAACGTGGCAAAGCCCAAAGGAACAGGTATCCAGCACAGATAAAACAAACCCGATACTACATCAATAAAGGTTGTACCGTGAATGCGCCAGTATTCGTTAGGGGTTACCAGCTTGCCGTGATCATTAATGCCGAAAATATGCTTTTCAAGATTGTACAGATCAGCTATATGAACCGGAGTATAATGGTAATTAGGGAAAGCCTTCATATAGTCGAAAATGATCCAGTATACAATGAATATACTGAAGCCCAATATGAATTTGCGGGTGCCCCCTGAGGCGTAAAAAAGTGAGTTAAATATAATTACCAGTACAAGCTCAGATGAGTTGTAACCAATAAGGAAGTAGGAGATCAGTAAATAACCTAATGAAAGAAGAGAAACAATTATTGCACTTTTTGCATTAACGGTTACACTATTTTGCCCGGTACTATCCACAGCTATTTTTTTAGAAAACCTGAACGGAATATTTTATCCCACAGCGGTGAACTTACACCATAACCTTTGTCGGGGTCCTGGTAATGGTGCAGCATGTGGTGTTGTTTTATTTTTTTAAACAGGCCGCTTTTAAAGTTAAAGTGATGCATTGCATAGTGCGATATATCATAAAATAAATAGCCCAATATAAATCCCGGGAAAAGGCCGAAGATATAATTTACAGGTAACAAAGCATTAAACAAAAAGTAAAAGCCTGTAGCCAGCGGAATGCTCAATGATGGAGGCAATACCAGGCGTTTGGCATCGCTTGGGTAATCATGGTGAACGCCGTGCATTACAAAGTGCAGCCTTTGGGCCCATTTCCAGTTTTCGTTTGGTTTAAAATGAAAAACAAAACGGTGCATAATGTACTCAACAATGGTCCATATAAACAGTCCGGCGATAAACAATCCTGCATATTGTACAAAGCCAATACCGGCATCAACAAAAGCCTTATAAGTGCAATATAAAATAACGGGTATAAAAATATACAATGGTACGGTGTAATGTACCTTTGATAAACTCTCAAAAAAGTCGCTTTTAAACATTCTCACAGACTCCTGTGAATTGGAGACATAATTCTTTTTCATAGCATATCAGGGTTTAAAATGTTTAACAATTTCTCTGCCTGTTATTTATCTGTTTTAACAAAATGAACAATATATCTGGTTATTAAAACCTAACCATACGCAATTTTAATAAAGATTTAGTTGTATGTAAATGGCTTTATTTAATTGTTACGAAGATATGATATTTTGCGCTTCTTTGATTCAGCGTAATGAGTTTAGATTAATTCTGAATTTTGAGTTCTGTGTTTACGATAGATTTATATACCACAACAGAATCAAAATCTGGCATTTATAATCCTGTCATCCGGCTTACAATTCGCCGCTTTCTTCCAGTTTAATTAAAGCCCTTTTAGCTTCTCTTAACCGGTTAAATGCAGTAATGTTGGTAAGCACAGCAAGTATCACAATAGGTATGGTAAATATAGATATGGTTTCAAATACATGGAATTTAACGCCCGGAATAAATAATTTATAGTTACCGCCAATGTATTGGGCTACTATGCCACTCAAGGCTGCACACAGGCCAATGGTTACTACGCGTTCAGGTCTTTGCATTAAACCGCCTTTAACCTCAACACCCAAACCTTCGGCACGGGCCCTTACGTAACTCACCATCATAGAGCCTATTAAGGCAATAAATGCGGCTATTGAGCTTATAAAATAATGATGGGCAACCAGGTAATAGCAAATTCCTAAAAACATGATCAGTTCGCTGTAACGGTCAAGTACAGAGTCATACAGCGCGCCAAAGGTTGATTTCATATTACCTAAACGGGCTACTTGCCCGTCAAGCATATCAAACAAACCTGCAAACAAAATTAAACCGCCTGCCCAGCCTACGTAGCTTAAATCGCCACGGTTACCTTCTTCGGCGCCTAAGATAAATATACCGGCTACACCTACATTTAATACAAAGCCAATTGACGTAACTGCATTTGGCGTTAGACCAATTTTGATAAGAATTTTTACAAAGGGATCAATAACCTTGTAAATACCCAACTGCAGGTTTGTTCTTATTGATGTTTGCTGTTCCATTTTATTGTAATTATTGTGCTATACAAAGTTAAAAATCAAATTTGACCCTTGTACGGATACCCCAACTTGGTACATCCGGGTGGTCTAAATAGTTAAACCGCTTCACAAAATCAATCCGTATAAATTTAAATATATTTTCGATACCAACACTACCTTCAACATAAGGAGTGCGACCAAGTGCATAAGTAATAGGTACGCCGCTGGCATCAACCGGTAATTGATATAAAGACGGGTGTAATGAAGGATTGTTTTTGTCGCTAATACCGCCATACAACACTTTTGCAGACGTAACCTCACGCCATTTCAACTTTTTAAACAATGGTATTTTGTTGAAAAAGAAACCGCCGAAGTGATGGTCGATCCTGAAGCTTGCATATTTATCACTGGCAAACTCCAAAAAGTTCATCAGGTTGTATGAATCAATGTCATAGGCATACGTTTGGTTTGCCTGGTGTATGGTTAACAAAGGGAACGGTACCTGACCAAAAATTTTTCCGGCCGAAATGCTAAGGTCTGAATAGCCCAATTGCGACAGATATAAACGTTTATCTATACGGAAATCAAGTTTCTGATAGTTATACTGTCCGTTAAATAAGCTTTTAATACCCGCAGCGTAATCAAGCTCAAGCGTTGGATATTTATTAGGGATAGGAATACGATAAATTTTACCCTGATAAAACTCTTCATGCGGCGACCAGCGTACACTCGCCGTAAGCTCGGTAGTGGTAAGGTCATGTACAGAATTAGGCAAGCCATCTACTATATTGTTGAAATAGAGTGATCCGGCTGGTGCTTGTTTCCAGTTTTTAAAACCAGCGCTTAAAGATAAATGGCTTTCAAGCTCATGCACATAATCTAACCGGTAAAAATCATTATACAGGTACTTATCATTTACCCCACGCTTAAATGACAGCAGGAAGTTATCTTCCTGAACAAACTGCAGGTTTGCACCCGGGATTTTGGTGTCTTTCTGGTAGCTGGCCCTGATATAGTTTTGCGGAAACTTATAGATTGATTTGGCATTAAGCGAATAGGTAGCACTTAAAAAGTACTTCCATTTTTCGTCCTTAAAGCCATAAGCTGCATAGGTTTCAAAGTAGTAACGCTTGCTCAATTCAGGCGTTGTACGGCCGCCAATCCTCAGACGTAAACCCTCAACCGGGTTAAAGCTATAGAAGGTGTTGGCAGGACCTAATTCAAATTTTCCAAAGCCTTTGTAACCGGCAAGTACCAATGTTGCAATATCAACTGTACGCTTGTATGACGGCATACTCCTCAGGCTGTCAATATTCTTGTATACCTTTGACTCTGCAGTACTCAACGTGTCAAGCCGGTTTTCTTTCCAGAACTCGGCACTCCTGTTTTTAGCCTCGTCAGATGATTCTTCCGATTGTTTGGTATAAGCAGTATCAGGCAGTGCCTTATTTAATATGTAATTCTTATAGGTTATGGTACGCATTCCAAGCAAACCACTTTTTCCTTCTTTTTTGGTAGCCCCAAACTCTGCAATGGTGTTGCTGCGGCTCAGGAGGTACCGGCCTGATGGCGCCTGGTCAAAATCAAGGTCAACTTCCATTGAACGGATAAAGTTGATGTTGATATGCTTGTTGATTTTTAATACCGCTTTTTGTACTGCATAATTACCGTCAAGGGTAACATATATCATACCTTCAAAAAGCACGTCGTTACTATTACGCGGCGTAAAGCTTAGCTCAACCAGCTTCTGGTTTTTACTGTCGGTAATGGTATCAGTGATGAAAAACTTATAATAATTGGGCGAATTATTAGAGATCGGGCTTAAAAACTGACTGGTGATCAGAAATATATCATTTTCATAAATATCCACCTTGTTATACAGGTGTTTAAAATATTGCTTAACACCTTCGTTATCAACAGCTGGGCCAAAGTTTACACCTTTTTGGCCTAATAGTATTTCCCTGTCTTTTTCGGGGTTTTTGCGGTAATAAACTTGTGATAATTTTTCGTCAAGATAAATAGGTAGTATTGATTTACCGGGCAAAATAGTGCTGTCGCGGTTATCAATTACAAATTTGTATTTCCTGAAGAATTTGCGGTCAGAAAACGCAGCTGATACGTTAATAAAGCCGAACATCATTTTATCATATTCGCGATATTGAACGTAATCGTAAGCTTCTGGCCGGTTTTTAGGTTTGTTCTCAATAACTTTGCGTATCAGTTCAACTGCGGGGTTATCCTTATTATGATACTTTGGTTTTTTGCCTGATTTTATAACAACCTCATTCAGTTGTTTGGCCAGGGGAAACAACCTTATATTGATTACCTGCTCTTTACCCGGTTCAACGGCTAAAAAGGCATCTTTATATCCTAAAAAAGAAATTTTTATTTGTTTGTAAGCCGCCTGGCTGGTTACCAAACGATATTTTCCGTCATTATCGGTAGCAACGCCAACGGTGGTACCTGTAAATGAAACTACAACATAAGGAAGGGTTTGTTTGTTACCGGCATCAGTAACCGTACCCGTAATAACAGTGGTTTGTGCAAATAATGATGAGGCAGAAAAAAAGAATATTAAAAGAAATAAACTTTTATAAAAATTTTTAAAATCCATGTACTTTATGCAGTTATGCAAATACAAACCTTATGTTGATTGAAACATCGATGTTCTGTTGCCATAATTAGTGCTATCATATTTTTATTACAGATAATTAACTATCAATTTAAAACAACAGATCTTCATATCATCCGCTTAGCACCTTATTCCACCCGTTTTAATCTCGTAAACAGCTTGTTAAAAGCCTGTTTAGTGTTGACACAGCTACTCCCTATGGCTTGTAATTGCGCTTCAAAGGTAGAAAAATTTATTACAGACTAATGTGGTCAAAAAGTCAAATATTCTTCATGATAACTTCACAAATGGCGCTTTCTGCAAATATTACCGTTAAATTATATAACTCTGCAAACGGCACTGTTTCATATATATTATGAGCTTTTTGTGTAATGTTTATGTTGTTAATAACGTAAAATATTGATTGTTAGATGTATTTAAAAATTGGGAGTGTATTAAGGTTTAATTAAAACAGGTGTTTAAACAGGTAACAGATAATATTTGAACAAATTGAAAAATTATAAGCCTCGCAATAAAGTTAAAGGTATGTTAATAATGTAAAACATTTTTAACAATTATTAACAAAATAGCCCGGCATCTGAAGAGTTTTGTTCTACAAAATGTCGGGCTATAAAAAATTAATGATTTTATTTATGCTTCGGCATAAGCCTCTTCATAGTAATCTAATCCAAGATGGGTAATCAGATCTTCGCCCATGATGTAGCGTAAGGTGTTTTCCAGCTTGATCAGTTGTTTAAAGATATCATTCTCCGGGTGCAGGCCTTCGGCTGTCTGAGGCGATTTGAGGTAGAAGGATAACCACTCCTGTATACCACTCATGCCTGCTCTTTTTGAAAGATCGCTAAACAAAGCCAGATCCAATGCAATAGGGGCGGCCAGGATAGAGTCGCGGCAAAGGAAATTGATCTTGATCTGCATTTTGTAACCTAACCAGCCAAAAATATCAATGTTATCCCAGCTCTCTTTGTTGTCGCCATGCGGTGGGTAGTAGTTGATACGGATCTTGTGGTAAAGGTTACCATAAAGTTCCTGGTTATCTTCGGGTTTAAAAATATCTTCCAGTACACCCAGTTTTGATACTTCCTTTGTTTTAAAGTTATCCGGGTCGTCTAATACCAAGCCGTCGCGGTTACCTAATATATTGGTTGAGAACCAACCATGTACACCTAATGAACGTGCTGCCAGGCCTGGGGCCAAAATAGTTTTCATTAAGGTTTGACCGGTTTTAAAATCCTTACCTGCAATAGGGGTGTTGGTTTGTTTAGCAAGCTCAATTAGTGCGGGGATATCAACTGTTAAGTTTGGGGCACCATTAGCAAACGGAATACCTAATTTTAAAGCCGCGTAAGCATAGATCATGCTGGGCGCTATCAGTTTATCATCATCAACTAAAGCCTGCTCAAAAGCAGCCAATGACTGGTGTATGGCCGATGCTTCATAGTATATCTCTGTTGATCCGCACCATACCAGAACAACTCTGTCTAACCCGTTTTTTTCTTTGAAGTTCTTAATGTCCTCCATTACCTGCTGCGCCAGTTCATAACGGGTACCTTGTTTTACGTGGGTACCGTTTAGGTTTTTAGCGTAATTTTTGTCAAATGCAGCTTTCATAGGCTTAATAGCCTCAAGTTCCGCTTTTACAGCGTGTAACAGACCCGGCTCAAGCACCTGTGCGTTTGTTGCAGCTTCGTAAACGTTATCTTCGTAAACATCCCAACCACCAAAAACTATATCATTTAAGTTGGCAAGTGGCACAAAATCTTTAATCTTAGGATTGCGGTTCTCGGTTCTTTTACCTAAACGGATATGCCCCATTTGAGTAAGTGAGCCTATTGGCTGCGAGATACCTTTTTTTACCGCTTCAACGCCGGCAATCAAGGTGGTTGCTACTGCTCCTAAACCAGGGATAAGAATACCCAGCTTTCCTTCGGCAGGTGAAATTTTACTTTTCATTGTACTTATTTATGTTTAATTATAGGCTAAAGCCACATTAGCTTTAAACCAGGGTTTGCATTTTAATTACTACGTTATTAACTTACTTAAACGTTTAAGTAATCTGGGAAATGAATCCGATCTTTATCATTCTCTTTGTTTTATTAGTTACTTAAACGTTTAAGTAAACGAATCAGAGATAATAAAATTTCATTTTTCATTCTATTAATTTTGTTGTTTTTGTAAGTGGCTAAAGCCATTTATTGGCCTTATACCAGGTTAATGTTTCAGTTAAACCACGCTCCAGGTTATATGTTGGATAGAACCCCAGGTCTGATTTAGCTTTTTCATTATCGCATGACCAATTTACGGCCATGAGCTCATCTATTTTTTCAAGATTTACTACTGCGGCTTTATTCCTCAAATAACTTACTTTTTCAGATACAACCGCTATTATTTTTACAAAATTTACAGGCAAATGAAACTTTATAGTTTTTAAGCTCAGCACTTCCTTGGCAATATCGCCTAATTCATACTTGCCGTAAAAGTTTCCGTCGCTCAGATTATATGTTTCATGGTTGCCGCCATATAATGCTTTTATAGTAGCCTTTGCTACATCTTTTACATATATAAAGCTCAGCTTTTGTTGGGCCTTGCCTATATAAGGCTCAATACCTTTTACCAATTGCTTGAAAAATATAAATATGCCGGTATCTCTTGGTCCATAAACGGCAGTTGGCCGCAATATAGTATAGTTTAAATTTTTAACTGTCCTCAACTGTTCTTCGGCCAGCAGCTTACTGCGGCCATAAGCGGTTACAGGGTGGGGGGGAGTAGCCTCGGTAATAATGCCTGTGATTGATTTGAGCGGGCCAATGGCGGCTAAACTACCTATCAATACAAACTTTTTTAAATTACCGATGGCCTCAACAGCAACTGAAGCCAGATCATGGGTGTGAGTAGCATTAATGTAATTATACTCGGCTTGTGAGCGGGCAGAGGTGACACCGGCGGCATGAACAATATAATGAGGATTGAGTGCTGCAAGTTGCGCTTTTAAGCCGGGCAGATCTTTATAATCCAGGTAGATATATTTTATATCCAGATGTTTTAAATGATTGGTCTGGCTTCTTTTGCGTACGGCTGCATAAACCTCCAGGTTGTTCTGTAATGCCTCTTCAATTAAGTGGTAACCTACAAAGCCGCTTGCGCCGGTTATTAAGACCCGCTCCTTCATATCGCTTTTTCGTAAAGCCTGTATTTTTTATATGGATTTCCGTTTATGGCTTCTATAGCGCGGTTTACCATATCATTATGTTCCAGGGTCCAGCCTGCTTCGGCCTGCTTCATGCCTTTTCTTCTGTACTCTTTAATAATGGTACCATATAAACAGGCTTCAATTCCCATTTTACGATAGCCATCAATAACTCCAAGCGCATATATACGCAGGCTTTGAATTTTTTTTCTGCCAAAAAGTATTTTAAAAATACCGGTAGGCAATAAACGGCCTCGTTTTATTTTCTTGAATATCTCATTATAATTAGGCAGGGCCAGGCCAAAGGCAACTATTTTACCTTCCTGCTCGGCAACCAGTACAAAATCAGGATCAATTATCAGTTTCAGATCTTTAGCGAGGTAATCAAATTCTTCGTCAGTTAAAGGCACAAACCCGTCATTATGATCCCATGCCGAGTTGTAAACCTCGCGTAGTTTGACAGCTTCTTCATTAAACTTTTTTAAGTTTATTGTGCGGATAACAATATTGTTGCGTTTTAACCGCTCCTCAAGGGCATTTAATAAACGTACCGATTTATCGTCATAGCTTTTATCGTCCCAGTGCCAGGCAATAAGGTCTACATTTTTAACAAAGCCAAGTCCATCTATCAAATCAGCATAGTAAGGGGCATTATAGGTTTGCATTAAAAAAGGAGGGCTGTCAAAACCTTCTATTAATAAACCGCATGGCTCGTTAGTTGAAAAATTAACGGGACCTATAAACTTGCCGGTTACACCCTTTTGTTTGAGCCATTCGGCGGCGGTACTAAAAAGGATGGTTGATACTTCGGTACCATTAATGCAATCAAAAAAACCAAAAAAACCATCATTAACATTGTTGAATTTGTTATGCGCATTGTTAAGGATGGCGGCAATACGGCCAACAATTTTATCGCCATTATAAGCTAAAAAGGTTTGTACCTGGTTGTGCTTATGAAACGGATGAATGGTAAGTAATTCCCTTTGGGCAATAAATAATTCAGGAACGTAGTAGGGGTCGTTCTCATACAAATCATGTGGAAAATCAATAAATGAAGCTAATTCCTTTTTAGAATTAACAGTTACTATTTTTATCATGAGTAGTGCTATTTAAGCCAAAAGCGGAAAGCTAAAAGCAGAAAGCCAAAAGTCTGGCTGCTTTTTTTAACTTTCCGCTTTTAGCTTTTTGCTTTAAGCTTATTTATATATTTTCTTTTACAGAAGAAGTTACACCTACTTCTTTAAATGCTTTAGCCAGTTTTTCAACGGCTTCGTCAATTTGATCAAAGGTGTGGGTAGCCATCAATGAGAAACGTAAGAGTGACGAATCTGATGGTACAGCCGGCGAAACAACAGGGTTAACAAATACGCCCGCAGCCTGCAGGTGTTTAGTAACCAGGAATGTTTTTTCGTTATCACGTACGTAAATAGGTAGTATAGGGCTTTCTGTAGGACCAAGGTCAAAGCCTTCATCCAGCAGTAGTTTTTGCGCGTAATTGGTGTTATCCCAAAGTTTCTGAATACGCTCCGGCTCAGATTCAATGATATCCAAAGCGGCAATTACACTCGCAACCGAACCCGGAGGCATACTTGCACTGAACATTAATGAACGTGCACGGTGTTTGATGTAATCAATAGTATCCTTATCGCTGGCAATAAAACCACCCAATGATGCCAGTGATTTACTGAATGTACCCATGATAAGGTCAACATCATTAGTAAGGTTAAAGTGCGATGCAGTACCTGCTCCGTTATGACCTATTACCCCAAGGCTGTGCGCATCATCAATCATGATGTTTGCACCATATTGATCAGCAAGCTTAACTATTTGCGGTAATTTAACAATGTCACCTTCCATACTGAAGATACCATCAACAGCAATAACCTTTACAGCTTCTTCTGGCAGGATGCTTAGCTTACGCTGCAGGTCATCCATATCATTGTGGGCATATTTGATAACTTTCGAGAACGAAAGCCTGCTGCCATCAATAATACAGGCATGATCATATTCATCTAATATGATATAATCATTACGACCTGTTATGCATGAAAGCACGCCCAGGTTAACCTGATATCCGGTGCTGAACAGAACAGTAGCTTCTTTACCCACATAAGCGGCAAGCCTGTTCTCTAACTCAATATGGATATCAAGTGTACCATTCAAAAAACGTGAACCGGCACACCCTGTGCCGTATTTGTCAATAGCTTTCTTCGAAGCCTCTTTAATCTTAGGGTGATTGGTAAGGCCTAAATAAGAATTAGAACCAAACATCAACACTCTTTTGTTATCTATTAGTACTTCAGTGTCCTGAGCAGACTCAATAGGCCTGAAATAAGGATACAATCCTCTTTCCCGAAGCGAATTTGCGACTTGGAATTGAGCGATTTTCCCATGTAGTTTTTTAACCATGTATTAACCCTGCTTAAATTTTGTGTAAAAATACCATGAATAAGCATATAACCTATATGGTACATGTAATTTTTTTTTAAAATGCTTATTATGAACTTAAATTAATAAGAAGCAATCTATATTCTCACATGGCAAATTAATTAATTTTTTTATTTATTTCGCACCACAATTTTTCATTTTTTTGTAAAAAGCCTAAAAAAGTTGGTTTTTGGCCTGTTTTTATAAAATTTACGTAAAATTTTTGTTGTTCATTTTAATTTCGTAATATTAGTTACATATTAGCAGCTCCCCTATCTGATTTACCGAAAAATATAAGATTATTATTTTATGTTTTTTGCTGATAAACAATGACACCTACATCCGCTCTATGAAAAAAAACAAATATTTAGCCATTCTCACTATAATCAGCTTAACATTAATTTTACATTCGCCGCTTTGGGCTCAAACTGGTATTGATACCGTTGGTGGCCCGGTTTCGCTCAGGCAATGTATTGAATATGCACTCCGTAATCAGCCGGTAGCACGCCAAGCTTCTATTGATGAGCAAATTAACGAAAGAGATATCAAGATAGGGTTGTCGGCCTGGTTGCCACAGATTAGTTCATCGGGTATATATAATTATTATTTTAAGGGAACCCCACAGGCTGGTTCGTCAGGTGCAAATTTCCCGAGCGGTACCGGAATCCGTAATTTATCAACAGTAGGGGTACAGGCCAGCCAGGTACTATATAATAATGATGTATTGCTGGCGTCAAAAACAGCTAAGTATTCAAGGGAGTATTACAAACAGAATGTTTTAAGCAGCCAGATCAATGTAGTATCTGATGTAAGCAAGGCCTTTTTTGATGTATTGCTTTCTGAAAAACAACTCAAGATTACCATTGAGGATATTACGAGGCTGCAACGAAGCTTAAAAGATGCCTTTAATAAATACCAGGCAGGTGTATCTGATAAAACAGATTATAAACAGGCTACCATCGCCCTGAATAACTCATTAGCTACCCGCAAACAAACCGAGGAGTCAATAAAAGCCAAAACAGCCTACCTGAAACAGGTTATGGGGGTTGATGCTTCTAAAGGGCTCGAACTGGCTTATGATTCGACAAAGTATGAGCAGGCTGCTGTTATTGATACTAATCAAAAACTTGATGTGCATAACCGTATTGAATACCGTTTGCTGCAAACTACCAAAACACTGCAAAATATAAACGTTAACTATTACAGATATGGTTTTCTACCATCGCTATCGGCAGTTGGCAGTTATAATCTGGCTTACTTTAGCCATGATTTTTCAAACCTGTATGATAAAAATTACCCTACCGGATACGCGGGACTAACCTTAAGCCTGCCTATTTTTCAAGGAACCAAACGTTTGCAAAACTTAAGCAAGGCTAAATTACAGGTAGAACGTGCTGATCTGGATATTTTAAATACCCAGAATACCATTAATACCGAATATGTGCAGGCGCTGGCCAGCTACAAAAGCAATTATACCAGCTGGCAGCTCATCAGGCAAAATGTTGATTTAGCCAAGGATGTTTATAAAATAGTAAGTCTGCAATATCGGGAGGGTGTTAAAACCTACCTTGATGTTATTGTAGCCCAATCAGACCTTCGCACTGCCGAACTGAGCTATTATAATGCGCTGTTCCAGTTGTTATCAAGTAAAATTGATCTGGAAAAGGCGTTAGGGACACTTCCTGTTGAATAATAATTGTAAATACGGTTGCCATAAGGCATATATACTAAAAAAAACACGATGGAAATTATCATGCGTTGCTGCTCAAAACAACATCAGTTTATGATAGCTTCATTACCTAAAAAGAACAAATCACTACAATGAAAAACAGATATATATATTGGTTTGCCCCTGTGGCATTATTAGCACTTGCTTCATGTAAAGGTAAAAACCCTAAACAAGATGCCGCCCTGCCGCCAACGCCTGTAAGTGTTGCCGAAGCTAAAAAAGCCGAAGCCGTTTATTATGATCAGTACCAGGGATCGGTTGTATCTATAAATACTGTTGAGCTGCGCAGCCAGGTTCCTGGTTTTGTAACGGGCATATTTTTTAAAGAAGGCGATGTGGTACAAAAAGGAAAAGTGCTTTATGAAATTGATAAGCGTAAATATCTCGCTGCTTATCAGCAGGCGCAGGCCAATGTATTAAGTGCACAAGCCAATCTGGTTAAAGCACAAAAAGATATTGACAGGTATAACATGTTGCTGCAAAATGATGCAATTGCACGCCAAACCGTTGATCAGGCAACTGCAGCGTTTGAAACTAATAAAAGCCAGGTAGCGGTTGCTAAAGCCGGTCTGGAGTCGGCCCGTACGGATCTGTCCTTTGCTACTATAACCGCACCTTTTACCGGGCGTATAGGTATATCGCAGGTAAGGTTGGGTACACAGGTAACAGCAGGCACTACGCTGATGAATACTATATCAGCTGAGCATCCCATAGCTGTTGACGTGGTGGTGAATGAACAGGACATTCAGCGTTTTTATAAACTGCAAAAAACAAGTACAGATACTACTTTCAAACTACAGCTATCAGACGGCGTTACTACCTATAATAAACCGGGTAAAGTTTTAGCTGTTGACAGAGGGGTTAACAACCAAACCGGTACCATTAAAGTGAGGGTACAATTCCCTAACGAGGATGATGTTTTGAAAGATGGTATGAGCTGTGTATTGAAAGTACTAAATGATCAATCCGGAAACCGTGTTCAAATTCCTTATAAATCAATATCTGAGCAAATGGGTGAGTTTTTTGTGTTTGTAAGTAAAGATACCACCCTTACTGATACAACCACTAAAGATAATGTAAAGAGCCAGGCGCTTATTGCCAAGCAACATAAAGTAGTTTTAGGCCCGCGTGTAGGCAGTGATGTAGTTATCATGAGCGGCGTAGAGGCGGGCGATAAGGTTGTAACCGACGGTTTTCAGCGCTTACGTGATGGCGGCAAAATTACTTTAGGTAATCCGGCTGCGGCAGGAGCACCAGGACAAGCAGCCCCAGGACAGGCAAAAAAATAAGGAAAGTAACCGGGGTTTTATAAAAAACATTAAGAATGATAGCAGATACCTTTATACGAAGACCAGTTACAGCTATAGTTATATCACTGGTGATAGTTATTGTCGGCATATTGGCAATAAGTAGCTTGGCCATTGGTCAGTATCCTGAAATTACACCGCCAACGGTAAATATAACCGGTACCTATACGGGGGCCGATGCATTAACCGTTGAGCAAACCGTGGCTACACCCGTAGAGGTACAGGTGAACGGAACGCCCGGTATGACCTATTTACAAAGTAACAGTACCAGCAACGGGGCCATGAGCATGACCGTTAACTTTGATGTAGGTACAGATATTAATATAGCGGCCCTTGACGTGCAAAACCGGGTAGGTATTGCAACGCCAACGCTGCCGCAGGAGGTGCAACGCCTTGGCTTAACCGTGCGTAAACGTAATCCGAGTATTTTGATGCTGGTAGCTATTTATGCTCCCAAGGGATCACACAACGTTACCTTTTTAGATAACTATACCAACGTTTTTGTACGTGATGCACTTTTACGCGCCAAAGGAGTAGGAGACGTGTTTACCCGTGCCGATGATTTTAGTATGCGTATTTGGCTTAAGCCTGATAAGCTTGCCGCACTGGGTATGACCGCTGCCGATGTAACCAATGCGCTTGCCGAGCAAAATGCTCAGGTAGCTGCAGGTTCGGTAGGTTCAACACCACAAGAGAACGGACAGCCATTTGAATACACAGTACTGGTGCAGGGGCGTTTAAGCAAGCAATCAGAATTTGAAAATATTATTGTACGTACACAGCCAAGTAATGGTGCTATAGTGCATTTAAAAGATGTAGCCCGTGTTGAACTGGGTAAGTTTAATTATGCCGGTAACTCATTTGTTGATGGTAAACGTGCGTCTTACCTGTTAGTTTATCAAGCACCAAACAGTAATGCACTTGAAACTGCCGATAATGTTTACGCGGTTATGGAAGGGCTAAAAACAGCTTTCCCTGCCGATGTGGACTACGTAGTTCCTTTTGAATCGGTAACGGTTGTAAAGGTATCGGTACATGAAGTAATTGAAACATTGGTAATAGCGCTGATACTGGTTATTATAGTGGTATTCCTGTTTTTACAAAGCTGGCGTACTACGCTTATCCCGGTACTGGCTATCCCCGTATCCATTATTGGTACGTTCATCTTCTTTATTCCACTGCATTTTACCATTAATACATTAACCTTGTTTGGTTTCGTACTGGCTATTGGTATTGTGGTGGATGACGCCATTGTGGTGGTAGAGGCTGTGCAGCACTATATGGATGAGGAGGGCATGTCGCCTAAGGAGGCAACTGTACATGCCATGCGTGATATATCTGCGCCGGTAATAGCCATAGCGCTTATATTGGCTGCGGTGTTTGTCCCGGTTGGTTTTGTACCCGGTATTGTAGGGCGGCTTTACCAGCAGTTTGCGATAACCATCGCTATATCGGTATTGATATCGGCTTTTGTGGCGCTTTCATTAACACCGGCACTTTGTACGTTAATATTAAAACCACATAAACTTGATGAGAAGTCAAAAGGGCTTGACAAATTCTTCTTTAAGTTTAATGCCTGGTTTGAGCGTGTTACGGGCAGGTACCGCAACGGGGTTGATAAGAGTATCAAGAACTCCAAATTCATTGTTATTATATTGGTGTGTATTATTGTAGGTACCATCATCCTGTTTCAGCGTAAGCCAAGCGGGTTTATACCTACAGAGGATGACGGCCGTATTTATATTACCTATGATTTGCCCGAGGCGTCATCAACCCAGCGTACGGTAGCTGTACTGCATGAAATGATGAAAACGCTTGACAGTGTTCCCGAGATTGGCCATTATGCAGCATTGGGAGGATTAAACGCGGTTACATTCGCCACCAAATCAAACAGTGCCACCATATTTGTGCAGCTTAAACCATGGGATGAGCGTAAGGGAAAAGAGCATACCATATTTCCTTTGGTAGGGATGCTTCAAAAGCGCCTGTCGCGATTTAAAGAGGCCAGCGTGGTTGTAATTCCGCCGCCTGCTATACCCGGTTTAGGTAACACGGCTGGTTTCTCGTTTATATTAGAGGAGAAACAGGCTGGGGGCGATATCAAATATTTTGAATCAGTAATGCGTAATTTTATAGCTGAGGTTAGTAAACGCCGCGAAATTTCAAAGGCCTTCTCTTTCTTCACGGCACGTACACCGGCTTACCAGTTAACTATTGACAGGGAGAAAACAAAACGGTTAGGCGTACAGCTATCTGATGTGAACGCAGCTTTGCAAACTTATATGGGTAGCTCATACATCAATGATTTAACCCTTTATGGGCGTACATTCCGCGTGGTGGCCCAGGCCGATACAAATTACCGTACCAGTATTCAAAACATTGGACAATACTTTGTACGTAACCAGGCCGGCACCATGGTGCCGCTAAGCACCTTAACCAGTTATAAGGTAATTGAAAATGCACCGTTGATATCGCATTATAACCTGTTCCGGTCTGCCGAGATAGATGGTAACCCTGCACCTGGCTACAGTAGCGGCGATGCATTGAATGCACTGGAAGAGGTTGCCGCTAAAACATTACCGCAGGGTTACGGCTATGAGTTTTCGGGCTTAAGCCGCGAGGAAAAACTATCAGGCTCAAAAACCATATACATCTTTATGTTATCCATCGGTTTTGTGTTCCTGTTTCTGGCAGCGCTTTATGAAAGCTGGTCGGTGCCATTCTCGGTACTGTTGGCTGTACCGTTAGGAGCCTTTGGTGCTATCCTGTTTTTAACGTTTAATCCGAGTTTGGATAATAACGTGTACGCGCAAATTGGTTTAATTACGCTGATTGGTTTGGCTGCCAAAAACGCCATCCTGATTGTGGAGTTTGCCAAAGAACGTGTGGATAGGGGTATGGAGCTTGAAAAAGCAACATTAGATGCCGTAAAGCTTAGGTTACGACCAATCATCATGACCTCCCTGGCCTTTATATTGGGAGTAATGCCTTTATTGTTTTCATCAGGCGCGGGTGCGGTGGCAAGGCAAACCATCGGCTGGACCGTATTTGGCGGGATGCTTGCAGCTACTTCACTGGCTATATTTATAGTGCCCGTATTATTCTTTGTAATTACCCGTTTTGCTTACGGTAAAGAAAAACTGGCCGAATTGGAGAAAAATTACAAACCTGATGCGGAGCATGACCCGGAGGTTTAAGATAATTGAACACTAACAAAAAAAGAGAGGCTTGACCTCTCTTTTTTGTTTAGCATGCCTTTTTAAGGGGGAGATTAAGTCAGCCCATGGTCTGCTTTTTAGGCAAACCGAACATAAAGTCAGTATTAGGCTACACTATTAAGTTAACACAGGCAGGTTTTGGCAGTACTAATTTGTTCGGAACTAAAATAAAAACGGACCATTTTTACGCTCAACACAGCCTGTAAAAGGATGTTGATACTCAATTGTTAAGGGGTGATAAATGGATGGTATTCTGGAAAATGCTTATGTAATCACACGGTCATGCCAATCTCATAAGCATGTAAAATTGTGATAATGGCAAAGTATTTGTTAAGGAGGTGTTAATACAATAAAAATTGTAGACTATATCTTAAATAATACAATTATGAAAACAATGACAAAAATTATAGCCGGAGCGTTTACCGCCTTAGCTATCTTTATCGGAACAAATGTTAAAGCCCAAACTACTCCAGCTAACACACTTCGTTTTGGTGTGGGGTTAGAAGTTGGTGCACCAACAGGTAATGCCCATGATATTTCAAACTTTGAATTAGGTGGTACTGCCCGTTTGCAATATGGTGTAAGTCACGATCTTGCTTTAACACTTACCTCAGGTTACTATAACTTTTTTGGTAAAACTGTGACGTCAAGAGAAGTAACACCTGGAGGCGTAACTACTGTAACATTTAAAGGCAGATCTCTTGGAATGATCCCGGTTAAAGCTGGTATTAAAGCTTTTATTTCTAATGGCTTTTACTTCTCTGCAGAAGCAGGTGCTGGTTTCGAAGTTCACCCAATTATTGCAGGTGGAGAAAAAGACACTAAGCTTATCCTTTCTCCAGGTTTAGGTTATGCATCTAAATCATGGGATGTAGGCGTACGTTACGAAAACTATTCTGGTCAGGGTAATAACTATGGTTTGGTTGGTTTGCGTTTAGCTTACGGATTTGGTTTGTAATTTTACATAAACCGTCTAATAAACAAAGCCCCACATCAACCAGATGTGGGGCTTTGTTTGTTTATAAGAATTACCATTTTGAATTATGCTCGCAATAGCAACGTTTTGTTGTGCTATTTCAGTTTGCCTAAGGCTTCTTTAATCCTGCGTACAGCCTCAATCAGTTTATCCTCAGCAGCTGCGTAAGATATGCGGATAGAAGTAGTATCACCAAAAGAATCACCGCCTACGGTAGCTACGTGACCTTCTTCTAACAGGTAAATGCTCAGTTCATCAGCATCATTAATAGTTTTGCCGTTATAGCTTTTGCCAAAAAATGAAGTTACGTTAGGGAAAAAGTAAAAAGCGCCATCGGGCAGGTTAACTTTTACACCATCTATCTCACTTAATAATTTGTACACAATATCGCGGCGTTTTTTAAAGGCTTCGCGCATTTCAAGCACGCTCTCTAAACCACCTTCGTAAGCAGCAATACCGGCACGCTGGGTAATAGAGCAGGTACCGGAGGTAATCTGTCCCTGCATTTTATCGCAGGCGGCAGCAATCTCTTTATTAGAAGCAGTGTAACCAATCCTCCAGCCGGTCATGGCAAAAGCCTTTGACCAGCCGTTAATGATCACCACGCGGTCTTTAATATAATCAAACTGTGCTATTGACTCATGTTTA
Organism: Mucilaginibacter saanensis; assembly: GCF_014200575.1. Classification (GTDB taxonomy): domain Bacteria; phylum Bacteroidota; class Bacteroidia; order Sphingobacteriales; family Sphingobacteriaceae; genus Mucilaginibacter. The sequence goes on from NZ_JACHBZ010000001.1 coordinate 933,886, forward strand.
TCAATAAAGTTGATGTGCTCATAAATCTCATCGCTCAGGATGTACACATGAGGGTGTTTTTCAAATACTTTGGCCAAACCTTCCAGCTCATCTTTGCTGTAAACACTACCGGTAGGGTTACATGGCGATGAAAACATGAATAGTTTAGTTTTTGGCGTTATGGCAGCCTCTAATTGTTCCGGAGTAATTTTAAAGTTTTGCTCAACTGTAGTGTTTATAAAAACGCTTACGCCTTCGGCAAGTTTAACCACCTCGCTATATGATACCCAGTATGGAGTAGGGATAATTACTTCTTCGCCGGGGTTAACCAGGCAAAGTACAGCATTGGCAATAGCCTGTTTGGCACCTGTTGATACCACAATGTCTGTAGCTTCGTAATCCAAACCGTTCTCGTTCTTTAACTTGTTAACTACGGCCTTACGCAGGTCGGGATATCCAGCTACTGGTGTGTAGTAGGTCATGTTTTTATCCATGGCCTGCTTTGCAGCCTCCTTAATGTGTTCAGGAGTATGAAAGTCAGGCTCGCCAAAGCTAAGGCTGATCACGTCAACACCTTTTGCGGCAAGTTCGCGGCCCATTTTGGCCATCTTAATTGTTGCAGATTCGGACAGGTTATTTATCCGGTTACTTAATGTGCTCATATAAATTATGTTATCGCGGCAAATATAGAAAATAACTTTACTGCTACTTACGCTTGTTATTTATAAATTTGACCCTATAATTCAAACAGGTTTGAAAGAACAGAAAAGGATCATATTAATTTCGCTGATAACAGGCATATTATTAATGATGGCGAAGTTTGGGGCATACTTTTTAACAGCTTCAAATTTTGTGCTTACCGATGCTGCCGAGAGTATTGTAAATGTTATTGCAAGTTCCTTTGCCTTTTTCAGCATCTATCTTTCATCACAACCCCGCGACGAAAATCACCCTTACGGGCATGGTAAGGTGGAATATTTTTCGGTATTTATTGAGGGATCGCTCATCGGTATAGCCGGAGTAATTATCATCATTAAATCTACTTACAGCATATTTTATCCCAACGTAATTCATGATCTGCTTACCGGTGCGGCTATTATTGGCGCTACCGGACTTATCAACGGTGCCCTGGGATACTATATGATACAAAAAGGCAAATCATTACGTTCCATAACGCTTGATGCCGATGGCCGCCACCTGATTGCCGATATGGTGACCAGCGTTGGCCTGGTAGCCGGCTTGGTACTGATCAGGTTTACCAATGTATTGTGGCTTGATAGTGCCTTATCTATTTTAGTTGCCCTATATATCATATTTAGCAGCTATAAACTGATTCGAAAATCGGTAGCAGGCCTCATGGATGAAGCCGATTTTCAGGTAGTAACAGATATTATTAACGTTTTAAGCGAAAAAAGACGTGAATCATGGATTGATGTACATAACCTGCGTGCCCAAAAATATGGTAACGAACTGCATATTGATTGCCACATGACCCTGCCCAACTATTTTGATCTGAACCGGGTACATGCAGAGGTATCGTTGGTTGATAAAATGATCAACAAAGAGGTGGGTATAAAAACAGAATTGTTTATTCACTCAGACCCATGCGTGCCCGATTGTTGCCACTATTGCAGTATGCCCAACTGCCCCATACGGTCTGAAGCGCAAACCGAAACCATAGCCTGGACAACTGACAAGGTGGTGCGCAATAAAAAGCATTTTGAATAATGGAGTATTTTAATGTACGAGTATATGGCCTGCTTATAAACGGGCAAAACCAAGTGCTGATAAGTGATGAGCAGGAGTACGGTCAGCGTTTTATCAAGTTTCCGGGCGGTGGCCTGGAGATAGGCGAGGGGTTAATTGACGGGTTAAAACGTGAGTTTGTAGAGGAGTGCGAAGCCGAAATTGAGGTGGTCAGTCATTTTTACACTACTGATTTTTTTGTGAGGTCGGCATTTAATGACTCGCAGATCATCAGCGTATATTATAAGGTAAAAAACATAACGCCTTTAAACTTTCCTATAAAAACCATAGCCTATGATTTTGATGGCCAGGGCGATGTGTTGCAGGCTTTCAGGTGGGTTAATATAACCACACTGACTACCGATGATGTAACCTTCCCTACAGATAAGCGTGTTGTTGAATTATTAAAAGCAGAATTATGAGCTTAACCGAAAGAGATCTTAAAGTAATATGGCATCCCTATACCCAAATGAAAACGGCTTCGCCGCCAATTGGCATTGTGCGGGGCGAGGGTGCGAGGTTGTTTGATGAACAAGGTAAAAAATATATTGATGCCGTATCATCATGGTGGGTAAACATACACGGGCATGCACATCCTTACATTGCCAAAAAGGTATCAGAACAGTTGCATAAACTGGAACACGTAATATTTGCGGGCTTTACCCATGAGGGAGCCGTTGAACTGGCCGAAAGGCTGCTGGCTATTTTGCCGGATAATCAGCAAAAGGCGTTTTATTCTGATAATGGCTCCACCGCCATTGAAGTAGCCATAAAAATGTGCCTGCAGTACTGGCTTAACAAAGGCGATCAACGTACCAAAATAATTGCATTTAATAACGCCTATCACGGCGATACCTTTGGCGCTATGGCTGTAAGCGGACGTAGTGCATTTACCAAGGCGTTTGATAGCCTGCTGTTTGATGTTGAATTTATTGATACGCCCAATGCAGGAAATATAGAAGAACTTAAATCGCAGATCACAGCCATAAAAACTGAAACCGCTTGTTTCATATTTGAGCCATTGGTACAGGGATCAAGCGGCATGCTGATGTATGAAGCAGAATACCTGAACCAGTTAATGGCCCATTGCCGTCAGGAAAATGTACTGATGATAGATGATGAGGTGTTTACCGGGTTTGGGCGCACGGGCAAACCATTTGCCTGTGATCATTTGCAGGTACAGCCCGATATTATGTGCTTTTCAAAAGGACTTACGGGTGGTACCATGGCTTTGGGTTTAACTACATGCACCCAGCATATTTATGATGCCTTTTTATCAGATGATAGGCTTAAAACCTTATTTCACGGGCATTCATTTACGGCCAATCCTATAGCCTGTGCTTCGGCGCTGGCCAGTCTTGATCTTTTCCTGGAGCCCGAAACGGCGGCAAACATCAGCAGGATTGAGGCGGCACATGCTAAGTTTGCTGCCAAAATAAAACATCACCCTAAAATAAAAACGGTAAGGCAAACAGGTACTATTGTAGCCATGGAGTGGGAAACCGGTGATAACACCTCTTATTTTAGTTCGCTGCGCGATAAATTATATCAGTACTTTTTGGCCGAAGGTATTATATTGCGCCCGCTTGGTAATATCATATACATTTTACCTCCGTATTGCATTACTAATGCCGAACTCGATTATGTTTACAGCAAAATTGAGCAGGCTCTTGAAGAAATATAATTATGCTTTTAAATAAACTACTACCACAAATAATTGCTGATAACGAATTACACTCGCGTTGGTTAAATACGCTGTCGCTGATGGAAAACACCGGCGCCCGTAAAATATCAGCCAGCGAAGATCCGTTAACCGTAACCTATATTATATTAAAACACGCTGCCGAAGAGCATCGTCATGCGTTCTATCTGAAAAAACAGTTAGAAAAAACAGGTGTTGAGCTGCCAACTTACGCTGCCGAATACTTGCTGGCACCGGGTTCAAGCAAATATTATTTGAACCAATTGGATGTGGATGTTTGCCGTTACCTTAAAAAAGAACTTGGTTTGGCAGGCAGCGAACTTCGCTTTGCGGCGTATTTGCTGGTTACTTATGCCATTGAGGTACGTGCTGATGAACTTTATCCTATTTACCAGGACGCACTTGACGAAGCAAACAGTAAAGTGAACGTGAAATCAATTATTTTAGAAGAAGAAGGTCACCTGGAAGAAATGCTGAATCAGCTGCACAAATTTTCGCCAGATTGGGAACTGCATGCCAATAAAGCAGTTGCATTTGAAACCGAATTGTTTAACCAATGGGTGGAGCAACTGGGAAAATCGCTGAATTAGAAGCGGTAGATTGTTGGCCTGAGTGGATCAGAAACTTCACGGAAGTCATCCTGAACTTGTTTCAGGATCTCTCAGGACAGTCCTCATGTGTGCAATATACCCTGAATATGGGGTGCCGAAACAAGTTCACTGTTGTCCGGTAAACCAAAATCGTAAAACTTTTACCGGATAGCCGGTATCGAAATAGCTACGATATTTTCAGCAAAAAACTTTTTATAACGCTATAACGCAACCATAAGCAGTCAAATGCCAAGAATATCCATGTTTTGGTTAAATTTTTACCGGACAGCCGGTTTTTAAAAATGAGCACACCTTTCCATTTTTTAGAAGGCTTGCTTTTAAAAAAGCAATAAAAAAGACCCTTTGAGGTCTTATGAGATGTTTTCTAATATCAAAGGAACTTTTACCGGACAACAGTGAAACAAGTTCGGCATGACATATTTTTTTATCAGGGTAATCCTTAAATTTAGGTTCAGACACAGCTTTATCGGCTAATAAGCCATATACTCTGTATAAATCTGCTGTAAAAAGGCTTTACCGTATAGGAGTGTTTTGTCTGTTAGCTTCTGATCTGCGTTTTTGTTGCTGGTGTAAACTATGCGTCTGCCTGAGTTGTCATAAGCTGCCGTTTGTTGGGGCAGCATAAAGGCAAAGCCATTATCCCAGTCAAAAAATGCAAAATCGGCAGTATTGGGGTTAAGTAAATCTTTTGACCATTTGAACTGCGTATGCGGTATGTTAAGTTGGCTAAGCAGGGTAGCGGCAATATCTGTTTGGCCGCCTAATTTATTAATCTTTTTACCACGGAACTCCGGCTTTATCACCTCGCCAAAAAACAACAGCGGAATATGGTATTTAGCCGGATTATAAGCCTCGGATATATTACGGGGTAAACGGTGCCCATGATCGGCCACTAAAATAAACAGCGTGTTTTTATACCAGGCTTGCTTTTTGGCTTGCTCAAAATAAGCGTTAAGGCAGGAGTCAGTAAAGTAGGCGGTGCTCCTGAATTTGTTGCTGGCGTCGCCATCCTCATCGGCCGGGAAATGAGCTTTTACCGGCAGCACAAATGGCTCGTGATTGGTTGACGTTTGTACGTACGAAAAAAATGGCTGGCTTTGTTGTTGCGTATATTGCAGTTGTTTGTTTAAAAGCACATCATCATACACGCCCCACTCTGTTTTTGCCTGTTTCTTATCAAAGCTAAACTCATCAATAATATGATCAACCTGATGGCTTTTCATAAATACATTAAAGCTCATATAGCTGCTTTTACCACCATAAAAGTAGGTGGTTTGATAACCCTCACTTTTAAACACAGTTGATAATGCTGGCAGCTTTTTTTGTTTAAGCGTATCGGCCACAATGGTACGAACGGCTTGCGAAGGGAAACCGCTCATGATAGATATGATACCCTTATCGGTACGATCGGCAGATGAGTAGACATTGTTGAACAGTATGCCGTTTTGAATAAACCTTTCAAAATTAGGCGCTACACCCTTGTCGCCGCCCAATGATTCAATAATACTGGCCGTATAGCTTTCCAGTTGAATGATCACGATGTTTGGCCTGTTGGTGGTAAGTGCCTTTATAGTTGAATCGGGCTTTACGCTAAATATATTTTGCACCAGTTGTGCGGCACTGGCGGGTTGCATAAACAGGTATGGGTTGTAGGGCCTGCGTAGGTTTTCAAAAATGTTATTAAATAAATTCCACTCGGTATTTAATGCCGATTGGTTTAATATTTCCCGGTCAGAAAAATAAGCCGCATTCTGATTAATAGGCTCGGTTTGTAAACCGCCCCTCATCAATAAAAAGTTTGTAAAAAGTATGAGGCAAATTAAAATGGCTTTAAGGCGGGGTTCCGTTACCGGCTTTTTAAACTGGTAATTAATAACATAATTAGAAAGTATCACACCTGTACCGAGCAGTAATATGCCAATGGTGATACATTTACCAACCGGTGATGATCCTGATGAAGCTAACGCCTCTGAGGGGGCATGATACAATGAACTAAACACCCGGAAGGTTACCTTGGTGCCCCATTCGCGAAAAATGTTAAAATTAAGTATCGTATTGAGCGATATGCAGAACAGGCAAAACCATACATAAGCTTTAAGCCAAACAGGTTTAACCCGGTAGGTAGGGATACACCAGTTAACCACAAATACCAGTAAAGGAACAATACAGATATAGGCAGCGGCCGAAGCATCTAACCTGATGCCGTATAAAAAGGTTTGCAGTATTTCGCTAAAACCGGCGCCTTTTAGCTTATGGGCAAAGTATAATTCAAACGTTATCCTGGTGATTGCGAAAAACAGCAGCCAGAAAACAAAAAATCTGAATAAACTAAAAAGGTTTCTAAACATACGGGGGCACAAAAGTAGTACTTTAACCGCAATGTTAAGAAACCTTTAATGAATTGTTAGTGAAGTGGCCTATCTGCCGCCGCTCATCGCTTTCAAATCATCCAATGAAATTTTATCATAATCAGCAGGAATACCGAATGTACCGGCAGGTACTTTAGTATCGGTTATGCTTTTTACAGTTACTTCTGTGCTTTGGCCCTGGCTAAATGAGGTATATTGTACCGGGAAACCGCCAATTTCGCGGTAGTATTTAGCTATGCCGGTAATAGGTACTTCAACATCATTAGTGATCCAGATGTCATAAGTCTTTTTAGTTTTTGAATCAGTAGCTACCACTTTTTTGCAGTTAAAACCTGATATCTGTTTGGTTTCTGTACTTGGAGCAAAGGTAAAGGTTGGCATATCCGCTAAAGCCTGATCAACCTCGTCTGGTGTGGCAATAGCTGCTTTTTTAATACTTGCAACCGGTACATCAACTAAAATAGCCATTGATTTTCCGTTGGCATCTGTTAAAATTTTTATGCTTGCAGGACCTGCGGTAAAAGCAAAAGCACTTGAATCGGCCCTGAAAAAGCCTTTGGCATCCACTTGCTGCCCCCTCATGTTTGTTGTAAAGTTAACAACACCTTCAGTGTATTTTTTTTGCGCACTGGCAGTCAAGGCTGTTGCAGTAAGAGCCACTCCCAGGGCAACATTGAAAAATTTGATGTTCATAGTTTTAGTTTGATTTGTACCAATTTACTTGTTTTTGATTAAAAGACAAATTTTTTAGTGTTTGGTTTAATTTTTTCAATTAGATGGTGCAATTAGCGAAATGTTACGCTTTAAGGTGCTATAATTTATGTGTAATGCGCTGGCCTCATTCTCCAGCAGGTTAATTAATTTGTTGTTATTGCTGCCGTCAATTACAAGTGTTTGATAATCATAATTCCTGCCAATCTGCTGCAGATTGGTATGCGGGTTACCGGTAATATAAATATAATTGGTTTTTAATTTTTTGGGCAGTTGTATGTTGGGTTGTTCTGCATCATAAATCAGTATGGTTTTATCATAAAACTGTATCAGGTTTCCCTGCTTTTTAAGATAAGGCGTGTTAATGTTTTGTTTCAGATTGTACAACGTTGCCATGCTAACCTTACTGCTATCCAGATAAGGTTGTACCGAGTAGCTGTAATTTTTATCGGTATTGGTGAGGTTACTTAGTATAAAAGCATTATTGCCGCTTTTAAACACAATGCCGGTGTTTTTACGCAGGTTTAAAAAGGCCACAGACTGGGTATTGGCAGATTGGTATCGTTTTAAACTAATACTGATGCACAGTAAAAGCATACAACCCAGGCTCAATTTTAGTAGCCATGGTTTTTTATCATACAAAAAATAAAACAGGCTGAAGATAAAGACATACATAAGCAAATGCTCGGTACTGGTAAGCCATATTTTACCAATACTGGCAAAAGGCGTATGTTCAATTACCGCCAGGGCGTTGTTCATGACCAGGATGCTTTTTTCAAGTACCCAGGCCAGCGCAGTAGATAATACCGGAACCCAGGCAAAAAGCAAATAACCCATGCCGCTATACATAATAACCATGGTAGGTACAATAATGAGCAGGTTACTCACCAAAAAATAAACCGGGAACTGGTGAAAGTAAAATGCGCTTAGCGGGAAAGTAATTACCTGCGCTGCTATAGATACCGAACAAAGCGCCCATAGTTTATCGGCCCATTTGTTTTTAAATGTAAACCATTGGTATACTACCGGCTGCAAAATAATTAACCCTGCAACGGCAAGGTACGAGAGCTGGAAACCTACATCAGTTATAAAAAGCGGGTTATATAATAACAGCAAGAATGCCGATATAGCCAAAATATTGAGCATATTGATGTACCGTACAAAGGTGTTGCCCACAATCACCATACTGATCATGACGGCAGCCCGGCAAACGGCCGGCGAAAAACCGGTTAACATGGCATAGTACCATATCAGCACAATAATTACCGTCATTTTTAAATGCTTGCCGTATTTGTACCGGTTTAAAAAGCCGAGCATCCATTGTAATAAAAAGTAAATAATGGCGACATGTGCGCCTGATACCGATAATACATGGATGGTGCCCGTTTTGGAGTAGGCCTGTAAAACATCATTGCTGAGGTCGGCTTTATAACCCAGTATAAGGGTTGATGCCACGGCAATGGCATCCGGGGCGTGTAACTGCTGTTTAAATTTAGCAACCATTTGCTGCCTTAACTTTAAAGCATAGGCAATAAGCGGGTTACCCGTATTATGCCGTAGTACACGGTATTGGCCGGGGTATAAAAATAGCTGATAATAAATATTCTGATGGGCGAGGTACTTTTTATAGTTAAACTCGGCAGGGTTAAAGGGAGGATCGATAGGTGTGCAGGTGGCTGGTACAAGTAGTTCATCGCCATATTGAAGACGGTTTATGGCCATACTATCTTTCAGTGTAATAAGCAAAGTGCCATTAACTGCCGCCGTTTGGCTGTGGTTGATGCTTTGCTGAGCCGAAGCTGTAAACCGCAGTAAGCCATTTTTTAGCTGGGGTTCATTATTGATCCTGACGGAAAGATATTGCGCCGGTTGCTTGGTAAAATGATGCGGATTATTCAGTTCGTTATAATTGATTACGCTGATGCAGCCGCCAATCAGCAAAATGCTATTGATGAGTACTCCGCCTATCCACCGGTGCTTGTATAGAGCCAGCACCTTGTAGTTCAAGTTCAGTATGATAAATACAGCGCTTAAGCCAATAAAACAGGCAAACAGCACCGCTATGTAAATGGCCGGATTTAAATTAATACCCACAGCTATGCCCAGCAACCAGGGTATAAGCAGTACAACAACCGGAATTTCGCCTTTATGATTTGCGATCATTGATATCAATAAAAAATAAAGATATGTTTTCTTCGTATCAAGTATCAAGATTTTTGAAGGTGGTATTATAGTCTTGATACTATCAGGGTATACCTACAATTGGTCGCGTACTTCGAGGAGGAATTTTTTTATGTTTTCGAGCGAATCAATAACACGCTGATTTTCTTTGGTATCGCTCATGTTATGTTTTAAATGCTCTTTTGCGCCGTTCAAGGTGTAGCCCTTATCACGTATGAGGTGAAAAATGATCTTAAAGTGCTCGATATCTTCGGGGGTAAAATAGCGGTTGCCTTTTTTGTTCTTTTTGGGCTGCAGTACCTCAAATTCCTTTTCATAGAAACGGATAAGCGACTGATTCACATCAAACATGGCAGATACCTCGCCCATGGTATAATACATCTTGCTTATCTCGCGGTCTTTGTAAGGCATGTGCAAATGTATTTGTTAATTTCGGAATTAGGAATTTCGATTCCGGTTTTTTTAGACTTACCTGTTAAAAATGAGCAATAAGGGGGCAGTTGTGCTACTTATTTTCGCTCCAAGGGAGGGACGATGCTTTGCCGCTCAAAAAGTCGGCCTTGCGCTGCTCCAATTCTTTGTCCTGCTGGTTTGGTATGGCACTGTCGTTAAGCTCTATGCGGTAGTGATAATTTAAGCTGTCAAGAAAAGCTAAAAGTACTTTCTTTTCCTGATCGTTCTGAATATCAACTTTTAACGTTTCCATAAACAAATTTAACTTTTATTTAATTAAAGTGCAAAGCGTTGCTGTTTAATTAAAGGTATTGCTGTTGATACGCTGCCCAATCAGGTATGATTTTTATACCACGAGTATTGAAAAATCAGCATAAAAACTTTTCAAAATTGCCAATACACAGCAGCCTGTATAATTATACACAATTTATACACACGCTATTTTTGAATTGTGTACTTAATAAGTACTCAAAAATTTACACTTTTGCACTTCTACAATTGCAAATTTTTATAAATGACAGCTTCACAGATACGACAGGCTTTTCTTGATTTCTTTGTTTCAAAGGGACATACCATTGTGCCTTCTGCACCAATTGTAATAAAAAACGATCCCACCCTGATGTTCACCAACGCGGGGATGAACCAGTTTAAAGATATATTTTTAGGCGAAACACCGGCAAAGGCGCCGCGCGTGGCCGATACCCAACGCTGCCTGCGCGTATCAGGCAAGCATAACGATCTGGAAGAGGTGGGTATTGATACCTATCACCATACCATGTTCGAGATGCTGGGCAACTGGAGCTTTGGCGACTATTTTAAAAAGGAAGCAACTGCCTGGAGCTGGGAACTGCTTATAGATATTTTTAAATTGCCTAAAGACCGCCTTTACATTACCTATTTTGAGGGAGATGAAAAGGAGGGGCTTGAAAAAGATACCGAAACATACAATTTGTGGAAACTACTGGTTGACGAAGATCACATCCTCCCCGGAAATAAAAAGGATAATTTCTGGGAAATGGGCGAAACTGGTCCGTGTGGGCCTTGTTCGGAGATTCACTACGATAGTCGACCAGATAATGAGCGTGCCGAAGTAGATGGCGCCACCCTTGTAAATGCCGATCATGACCAGGTTATTGAGATTTGGAATAACGTATTTATGCAATTTAACCGCTTAAAAGGCGGCGCGTTGCAACCGTTACCAGCCAAGCACGTAGATACAGGTATGGGCTTTGAAAGGCTTGTGCGCGTAATGCAGGGCAAGTCATCAAATTACGATACCGATGTTTTTCAACCGATGATTCAGTTCATTGCTGAAAAAAGTGGCAAAACCTATAACAGCGCAGCCAAACCCGGCGATGCAGATTGGAACAATGCCGTTGCCATGCGCGTACTGGCAGATCATATCCGCGCCATCAGCTTTGCTATTGCCGATGGGCAGCTGCCGGCAAGTAATAAAGCAGGTTATGTGATCCGCAGGATATTACGTAGGGCTGTGCGTTACAGCTATCAAACATTAGGCTTTAAAGAACCTTTCTTTAATCAGTTAGTTCCTTTATTGTCAGAGCAGTTTAAAGGTGTGTTTGATAACCTCTACAGTCAAAAGGATTTTGTACAGAAGGTGATTTTAGAGGAGGAGGTTGCGTTTTTGAGAACGCTCGAGAAAGGTCTTGTATCTTATTACAATTACATTAAAGCTTTTAAACAAAATAAATCTGAAGTTGGATCTGAAAGTCAAATGTTTTTTGTTTCTGTTGGCGGTTCGATATATAATATAATAAATGATGGTAGAAATTCGATAGATGGGAAGTTTGCTTTTCTATTATCCGATACTTATGGATTTCCAATCGACTTAGTTCAATTACTTGCAAAAGAAGATGGGTTCGATGTAAACTACAACGAGTATTTACAAAGTTTGGACGAACAAAAATCTCGCTCCCGTGCAGCAACCGCCATTGATACCGGCGACTGGGTAGTTCTAAAAGAAGACGAAGGCGTAACCTTTACCGGTTACGATGAAACCGAAACCATTGCCCATGTCGTAAAATACCGCAAGGTAACTGCCAAAGGAAAAGAGCAATACCAGATAGTATTGGATAAAACTCCTTTCTACGCCGAAAGCGGTGGTCAGGTAGGGGATAAGGGCGAACTGGTGTTCCCCGATGGTGAGATTGTAAAAGTAACAGATACTAAAAAAGAAAACGGCCTGATTGTACATTATGTAGATCAGCTGCCTGAAGATATTGACGATGCCTTGACTGCTATAGTTGACCCTGCCCTGCGCAGCCAAACCAATAGCAACCACTCGGCTACGCACTTGTTGCACGCTGCCATGAAACAGGTTTTAGGCAGCCACGTAAACCAGAAAGGGTCATTGGTAAATGCTGATTACCTGCGGTTCGATTTTTCGCATTTTGCTAAGGTCACCGATGAGGAACTGGCGCAAATTGAGGCTATTGTTAACCAAAAGGTACGTCAGAATATCCCGCTGAAAGAAGAACGCAGCGTATTGTATGCCGAGGCTATCACCAGCGGTGTAACCGCCCTGTTTGGCGAAAAATATGGCGAGTACGTACGTGTAATTACTTTTGAGGACACCTTTAGCAAGGAACTTTGCGGCGGTACGCACGTGCAGGCTACCGGTCAGATAGGTTTCTTTAAAATAATTGCCGAAAGCGCTGTGGCTGCCGGAGTTCGACGTATTGAGGCTATAACCGGTGTAGCTGCCGAGGTTTATATCAATAACCAAAGCCTACTGGTAAACCAGTTGAAAGATCTGCTCAAAAATCCAAAAGATTTGTCAAAAAGCGTGGAGAGCCTGCTTGATGAAAACTCGCGTTTAAAAAAGGAGATTGACAAAGCCATTCTTGAAAAATCATCTGGTTTAAAAAATGAACTGGCCGAAAAAGCCGAGGCCATTAACGGACTTAATTTTATAGCCCAGAAAGTAGCCCTGCCTAATGCCGAAGCGGTAAAGAATCTGGCTTATCAATTGAAAGATATTGTGCCCAACCTGTTCCTGGTGCTGGCTGCAGATTTTGATGGTAAGCCAAGTATTACCGTAATGATAGCCGAAAATCTGGTAAAGGAAAAAGGCTTACATGCAGGCAATATTGTAAAAGAACTGGCTAAAGAGGTTAAAGGCGGCGGCGGCGGTCAGCCGTTTTTTGCAACCGCAGGCGGTAGCGATGTGAGCGGGTTGGATAACGTACTGACTAAGGCTAAAAGCTTTGTTGCCTAAATTATAATATAAAAAGAAACGCGTTATTGCTTTATACTTGCAATAGCGCGTTTCTTTTTTTGAGAAGCTCCGATACTGATTATTTTAAAACTATATTAAATCAATAGTTTTACTGGGTATGTTAGTCTGATTATAGCTGTAAACGTGGTATTAATATCATTTTTATGCGTTGTTTAAAAGTTAAAAGATGGTTATACTGTATTAACTTTTATATATTTGACCTTACAATCAGTAAAATTATAGCTGAATTTTTATTTTTATGACAGTTCTCACAAACGGGATAAGTGACAAGTATGAAGTGGTTATCGGCCTCGAAGTACATGCCCAGTTATCCACTTTAAGTAAAGCATTCTCGGCAGATTCAGCTGCTTTTGGTGCCGAACCTAACCACCACATCAGTGCCATATCGCTGGGCCATCCGGGCACGCTACCGTTCCTTAATAAAAGGGCTGTGGAGTATGCGGTAAAAATGGGGCTGGCCTGCAATTGCACCATCAACCTTAACAACAGCTTTGCCCGTAAAAATTACTTTTATGCCGATTTGCCAAAAGGCTACCAGATCACACAAGATCAGGCCCCGGTTTGCCTGGGCGGTTTTGTACCGGTAAAACTGGCCGACGGCACTCAAAAAGATATTGCTATTCACCACATCCACATGGAAGAGGATGCCGGTAAAAGTATGCATGACCAGCACCACGCCGATTCACTGATTGACCTGAACAGGGCAGGGGTGCCGCTGGTAGAGATCGTGTCGCAACCGGATATGAGAAGCGCAGAAGAGGCCGGTCAGTTTTTAACTGAAACGCGTAAACTGCTGCGTTACCTTGATATTTGCGATGGTAACATGGAAGAGGGCAGTATGCGCTGCGATGCCAATATTTCGGTACGGCTTAAAGGCGCTACTGAGTACGGCAACCGTTGTGAGGTAAAAAACCTGAACTCCATACGTAACGTACAGCGCGCTATTGAACATGAATTTGCCCGTCAGGTAGATATTATTGAAAATGGTGGTCATATAGATCAAAATACCCTGAATTTTAATGCAGATACAGGTGAAACATCTGTATTACGCTCCAAGGAGATGGCTAATGATTACCGTTATTTTCCGGAACCTGATTTGCCGCCATTGATGCTTAGTAATGCGTATATTGAAAATATACGCAAAGGTTTGCCCGCGTTGCCAAATCAATTGTATCATAAATATACTGACCAACTGGGACTATCGGCCTATGATGCTTCGGTAATAACGGCCGATAAGGAACTGGCTCTTTATTTTGAAGAAGTTATAAAATATACAGATCACTATAAACATGCCGCCAACTGGTTAATGGGCGCGGTAAAGTCATACCTGAATGATCATAGCGTAACTATTGGTAACTTTGGTGTTACACCTGAGCACCTGGCAGGCCTCGTTAAACTTGTTGACAGTGGTGTGATAAATAATTCTGTAGCTTCGCACAAATTATTCCCGGCCATGATCAAAGAACCTGCAAAAAATGCAGAAGATTTGGCTAAGGAACTTAACCTGCTTATCAGTTCGGATAATGATGATGTGAGCCGCTTTATACGCGATGCCATAGCCAAATATCCCGACAAGGTTAAAGAATATCAAAAGGGTAAAAAGGGCGTTTTAGGGTTGTTTATGGGCGAGATCATGAAAAGTTCCAAAGGAAAAATTGATCCGCAGAAAACAAACCAGCTATTAATAAAAGAATTAGAATCAAAATAAGAATGAAGAACCGCATAATTGCATCGGGTGTATTTTTACTAACCGCTGCCCTTTTTTCATGTAAGGATAAAACAGCATTTACCATTTCAGGTACTATTAAAAACCCGGCGAGCTTAAAAGTAGTTTACCTGCTTGAGGCCGACAGCACCCAGATAAAGGTTGTTGACTCTACCTCATTAAGTGAAGATGGTAAGTTTCAGTTTAAACATGATGCCCCTTATGCCAACTTATATAAACTGCGCACAGGTGATAATGTATTTGATGTGATAGCTAAAAACGGTGATGGTATTGAATTTACTACCGACCTTAAGGACAATGCTCATGCTTATACCATTTCCGGGTCTGATGATTCTGATAAGATCAAGGAGTTTAACAAGATCAGTAATTTTTACGGCGATAAGAATAACAAAGTAGTTGCCGAATACCAGGAGAAATCACAGGCATTGGGTAAACAGTCAGACTCGTTGCTGAAGGTATATATGCCTGTTTTTCAAAAAAACATGGCCGATTACGGCAATGCGGTTATTAAATTTGTGAATGACAATAAAAAATCGCTTGCCGGTTTTTATGCCGCCACATCATTAGATGTATACAAGTACGAACCGCAACTGGTAGCTTACGCCGACGAAATTAAAGACGACTTTAAAGATAACCCGGCAGTACAGCAATTTATTAAACAAATGGAAAAGGCTAAGCCCGTATCTGTTGGTCATAAAGCACCTGATTTTACCACAGCAGGTATTGATGGTAAACCGGTAAAACTATCTGATTTTAAAGGTAAGTACGTCATGATTGATTTTTGGGCTTCATGGTGCATGCCTTGTCGTCAGGAAAATCCCAATGTGGTTAAACAATACAATACCTTTAAGTCAAAAGGCTTTAATATTTTAGGCATATCCCTTGATAAAGAACAAGCCGCGTGGCAAAAGGCGGTTAATGACGATAAGTTAACATGGGCTCATGGATCTGATTTGAAGGGATTTGAAGGTGCTACCGAGCAGCTTTATCATATAGAAGCTATCCCGTCAAACTTTATTATTGATCCACAGGGAAATATCATTGCCAAGAATATTACAGGGGCCGATCTTGAAGCCTTTTTAAACAAAACATTTAGTAAGCCTCAATAAATCGTTAACATAAGGTAACCTTTAACAATTTGTTAATATTTGGTTAACTTTAATCTTTTGTAAAGTGCATACTTTTATACAAAAAAATTAACGTGCCATGAGCAACTCCTCAAAACAGAAAATACTTATTGTTGACGATGAACCTGATATTTTAGAATTAATAGAGTATAATTTAAAAAAAGAAGGCTACCAGGTATTTTTGGCGCGTAACGGACAGGAAGCTGTTGCCGAAGCCAAAAAAGCACTGCCCGATTTGATTGTACTTGATATTATGATGCCTAAAATGGACGGTATTGAAGCCTGTCGTATTATGCGTACCATGCCTGAGTTTAAAAATACCTTTATGGTGTTTTTAACTGCACGCAGTGAAGAGTACTCTGAAATTGCCGGTTTTAACGTAGGTGCTGATGATTACATAGCCAAACCTATAAAGCCACGTGCATTGGTTAGCCGCATAAATGCTATACTGCGCCGCAATGCCCCGGCAGAGGATGCGCCCGATAATAAATTGGAAATTGGCGATCTGGTTATTGACCGCGAAGCTTACCTGGTTTACCAAAACGGTGTTAAAGTGGTATTAGCTAAAAAGGAATTTGAATTATTGTACCTGCTGGCTTCAAAACCAGGTAAAGTATATACCCGCGAAGTGATCCTGAAAAATATTTGGGAAGACTCAGTAGTGGTTACCAACCGTACTATTGATGTTCATATCCGTAAACTGCGCGAAAAATTGGGCGATGATTGTGTAGCCACCGTTAAAGGTGTAGGTTACAAATTTGAAGCTTAAGCTATCATTACCAAACAAAACTAAACTAAAAAAAGCGGCCCGGGTTATCCGGAGCCGCTTTTTTTGTAGTGGAGTAATCCTTATTTGGAAGCTGCTGTTGCTTTCTTTTTAACTGCGGTAGCAGCTTTTGCAGTTTTGGCGGCTACGGTTTTTTTAGCATCAGTAACTTCTGTTTTAGCTTTAGTTGTTATAGTTTTTGCCTTGGCGGTTGCTTTAGCCTTAACATCGGCGGCAGCTTTTTTAGCAACTACTGTTTTGTCTGCAGCTTTGGTGGTAATGGCTTTGGCTTTAGTATCGGCTTTCGCTTTTATATCGACAGCTGCTGTTTTTGCTTTAGCTACGGTGGTATCGGCTTTTTTTACAATGGCTGCTTTTGTAGTTGCTGCTTTTTGGGCAACTGTAGCTTTTTTAGCTGTTACCTTCTCTTTTATATCTTCAATCTTATCTTCGGCTTTATCTTTTAAATCTTCGGCTGTATCTTTCGTACTGTCCCATAATCCTTCAATTGTTTCTTTAACCTTTTCAAAAAATCCTTTTTCTTCAGGTTTGGTTGTGTTGTTACTCATGGCTGTTTTTGTTTATGTAGATGTTATAATGTGTTTATTTAATTAACATGGTTAAAAAAGCGTTTAAGGCATATCGTTACTATTTCGGATTCATTGATAAATGCAGCGTGGCCTGCAAAAGGAATATTTAATATTCCCGAGCCTTTTACTATTGCAGCTAATTCTGTTACATCAGCCAAACTGCAAAGCGGATCTTTATCTCCCCTGATAATAAGTATCTGCGATGCTGATTTTTCAATATGGTTATTTGCATAACCCGATGAACCGGTATCCAGCCACGTATTAACCAATGATTGTGCCAGTTTATTAAAATCTGGTTCAGGGTTTAGTTGCTGATACAGATTAAAAGTTGCGGGAAACTTTTTTTTCCAGCTCTCGGCTGTACCGCTTTGTAAAATGTTTGGTAGCAAGCGCATTTTTGTAGCGCCAGCGCGAGCCAATAGTTAACAGTTTTTCGATATGCAAAGCGGCAAACGAAGCCAGGCGATAAGCTACTACACCACCATCACTGAAGCCAATAATGCTGAGTGTACTGATATTTAAATGTTCCAATACCAGTTCTGCATCTTTTTGAATACACTCATAAGTTAGGGGAGAGGTGCCCATGGTTGATGTTCCGTGCCCGCGGCTGTCTATGCCTATCGGGGTAAACAGGTAAGGTATAAGGTTATTGATATCTTCAATGGTTCCAAAACCGCCGTGCAAAATAAATAAGTTGGGTTTATTTACAGTGCTGGCAATTTCATAGTATATTTTGCTGAACCAATTTGCAGATACTGTCCGGATTGGTGGTCAAATGGTTTCATAAGTGAAGTGTATTTTAACTGCCCGATATTCGCTGCCCGTAGGCTTTGTTTTACAGTGGGTTAACAATAGATGTTTTGCATAGGTTACGGTTTAAATTATAAACCGTATTTTTGCCCGCTATATTTAAAGTATGAAGTTTCCGAAATTTACCGACCTGATATTGTTTGAGAATGATGATGTGATTGTAGTGAATAAGCCGCCATTTTTAAGTTCACTTGATGAGCGCGAAGGCGGGGAGGTTAATTTGCTGCGACTGGCTAAAGCTTATTGGGACGATGCACAGATATGTCACCGGTTGGATAAGGAGACGTCAGGGGCGCTTATTATTGCTAAAAATCCTGAAGCTTATCGTTTAGTATCAATGCAGTTTGAAAAACGGAAGGTGAAAAAAGTGTACCATGCTGTTATTGACGGTACCCATACTTTTGAAAACCTCTTGATTGACTTACCAATTTTGAATGTGGGTAAAGGTAACGTAACTATTAGCAGGCAGGAGGGTAAGCGTGCGGAAACCTGGTTTCAATCATTAAAATATTTTAAACATTACACCTTGGTAGAGTGTCGTCCGGTTACAGGACGAATGCACCAGATCCGCATACACCTGGCCACGCAAAGGGCATCCATAGCCGGGGATGATATGTACAAGGGCGAACCCGTTTTTCTTTCAAAAATAAAGCGTAAATACCATTTAGGTAAAGATCAGGAAGAACTGCCTATCATGAAACGCTTTGCTCTGCATGCCTATGAAGTTACCTTCCGGATAAACCCGGAAACAGAGGTTACTATACATGCCCCATACCCTAAAGATTTTGAAACATTGTTGAAATTGCTTGAAAAATTCGATAGCTAATATTAATTATATGTGTAACATTTGCATTTATCATAAGCAAACGTATTTTTATAGCTAAATATGCTTGCGTGTTAAAAATGCTACGTTTCCCCCTGATGCTTTTATTTACATGCTGCTTTAGTGTTGTCTTTTCGCGACCGCTTGAAAAGGATAGTCTTTCGTATTTTATTAAAATTACGGATAAAGACCTGCAAGAGAAGGCGATAGTAAACTACGTTAAAATAAATATCCAGGATCTTCCGCTTCAGGGGCTCAGTCAGAAAAAAGATTCCATTGCCAGTGTAATTTCTAACTCCGGTGTTGAAAATAAACAGGGAATCATCCTCTTAATAGAAAGTATTTATCAAAAACGACTTTTGAATTTTGACGGAGCTAAAAGAAATCTGATAAAAGGTATTTCCGATGCGCAAAAAAAGCCCGACCATTTTTTGCTGTATACCTTTTTTAGCTACCTGGCATTTATACAAACCGATCAGGGTGATGCTATTAATGCTATTTATAGTTATAGTATGGCTCAAAGCGAACTCAAAAAGCTTAAAGATCATTACCTGGAAACGATACTGTATGTTAACATGTCTGATATATATTACAGGAGTGGGCTGTACAATCAATCGTTGTTTTACCTGGATAAGGCCCAGGATAATTGCTACAGATATAAATTGTGCGAGATAAACCTATTGCGGCTTATCAGTTATAATAAAACTGAAAATTATTTCAGAACAGGTAATTATGATTCGTTAAGCTTTTATCATGAAAAGCTGTGCAATCTTAAAGGTCAGAGTGCTAAATTATATACCTCCCGTAATCGTTCAGGATATTATTTGCTCCTTTTAAAGCATAATTACAAAGCAGCTATACAAGCTATTAATACCTTACAGGCCGATAAAGTGTATTTGAAAGGTGACATTGATGACCAGCACCTGGCTAATGCATATTTTAATATTGGGCAAACAGACTCGGCCATGTCTGTCATCAATAATTTACTTGCCCGGCCTTCCATGGCAAACCATCCCGAAATACAATTTCATTTATATGATATGCTTGGCGAAATTGCCCAGTTAAAACATGATAACAAACTGGCAGCATACAATTTTAAGCTTTCGCTTGAGCAATTAAAACAAAACCTTAATAATCTTACTCATGTGGGTAATGTATCATCGCAAATAAAAATTAACGATGTGCAAGGTATGTATTATGAAAATATGCTCATATTTAAAAAAGAACAGTTAAGGCTCAGGTTTATAGTAGCCCTTGCGTTTTTAACAGTGGTGGTAGTGGGCATTTTTTACCGGAATAACCGCCAAAAGCGCCATTACGACAAATTAGTTTATGCCGCCCAAAAGCATGAACTTGCAACTATTAACTCGCATGAGGTTCGTAACCACTTGTCAAACATACTGGGGTTGTTAGATTTAATGAAGGATGACGATACTCAGGGCGAAGAACTGATAAAAACAAAATATTATCTGCTATACTCGGCCCAGCAACTGGATAAAGCCCTGAAAAACGTGTCGCAAAAACTAAGCGATTGAGTTTTTTTTATTATTCACTTTTGTTTTACAGGAAAAACATTAATCTTTATTATGTTTAATTATATAACTCAAGGCCTTTGAATTATTCAGTTTTGTAATTTTTATTAGCAACAAACAAATTTTAAGGCTAAAATACCCCTTAAAATGCACGCTTTTATAAAGTTTTACATTTTTTGTAAAAAATACATGTTTTTTGATATGTAAAATACGAAAGTGTTAAAAATTGATTTTGTTAACCTTCTTTTTGCGTATTTGAACCATAAAAGTAGTGTTTGTAGAAAAAAATTATAAAAATTTCACAAAAATGCAATGATTTTTATAAAAATAATTTAAATTCGCCTTAATAATTAGTGAGATTAACAGAAAAACTATAATTAGAACCACAACTTTACAAATTAATTTAAAAATGGCAACAAAACTCGAGTACATTTGGCTTGATGGCTATAAACCAACACAAAGCCTGCGCAGCAAAACAAAAATTGAAAAAGATTTCAGCGGTAAATTAGAAGATTGCCCGCTTTGGAGCTTTGATGGTTCTTCAACTGAACAGGCACCAGGTGGTTCATCTGATTGCGTTTTGAAACCGGTTTTTATTTGTAAAGATCCTCAGAGAAAAGATGCGTTCCTGGTAATGTGCGAAGTATTAGATTCAAAAGGCGAGGCTCATGAGTCAAACGGTCGTGCTCATATCGAGGATGATGATAACGATTTCTGGTTTGGTTTTGAGCAGGAATACTTTTTATGGGATACTAAAACCGATAAACCTCTTGGTTTCCCGGTAGGTGGTTACCCAGCTCCACAAGGCCCATACTACTGTTCAGTAGGTGCAAACAATGCATACGGTCGTGAAATTGTTGAAGAGCACTTAGACGTATGTTTAGAAGCAGGCTTAAATGTTGAAGGTATCAATGCCGAGGTAGCAGCAGGTCAGTGGGAATTTCAGATCTTTGCTAAAGGCGCTAAAGAAGCTGGTGATCAAATCTGGGTTGCCCGCTATTTGTTAGAAAGAATTGGCGAAAGCTATGGCGTATCCATCAACTGGCATTGCAAACCATTAGGTACATTAGACTGGAATGGTTCAGGTATGCACGCTAACTTTTCAAACACTATTTTACGTACTGCAAACAGCAAAGAAACTTTCACAGCCATCTGCGAAGCTTTCCGTCCGGCTGTTGCTGAGTGTGTTGCCGTATACGGTGCGCATAACGAATTGCGTTTAACAGGTAAACACGAAACTGCTTCAATTAATGATTTTAGCTATGGTGTATCTGACCGTGGTGCTTCTATCCGTATTCCGTTGTACACAGTTGACCACAACTGGAGCGGTTACTTAGAAGATCGTCGTCCTAACTCTGCTGCTGATCCATACAAAGTAGCTGCAGTTATCATCAAAACTGTAAAATCAGCAAAAATTTAATCCCCTTAATACTTTAATTATCTCCCCCGGCTCAAAAAGCCGGGGGATTTTTTTTGGAGGATGATTCTGTTTCCATGAGTGAGTGAGTGAGTGAGTGAGTGCTCTCCACATTGTCAGGGTATGAAACGATCTCTGTAAAAATGCTTTGTCATGCTGATTTCTATGATAAAAGCAAATGATTTTGATAAGGGATTTGATTTTTATAACTGCGAATATCCTATGGACAATTTTGTTTCTGACGGCATTTAAAGCACTCATTTTATTTTTGCCTTCAGCTACTTTTCTCAGGTAA
>NZ_JACHBZ010000002.1 GCF_014200575.1 Mucilaginibacter saanensis
GTAGGAGCCGATGGCGCACCGGGCGCTGTAGGTCCTCAGGGAGCTAAAGGTGATGTAGGAGCTGATGGCGCACCAGGCGCTGTAGGTCCTCAAGGCGCTAAAGGTGATGTAGGAGCTGATGGCGCACCAGGCGCTGTAGGTCCTCAGGGAGCTAAAGGTGATGTAGGAGCTGATGGCGCACCGGGCGCTGTAGGTCCTCAAGGAGCTAAAGGTGATGTAGGTGCAGCAGGTGCCACTGGCCCCCAAGGGCAAGGTGGTATTACACAGGGCACTGGTGTTGTCACAGTAACAGGTGCCGGGACATCCACTTCACCTTATATTATAGCGGCGACAACCGCACATACTTTGTCAAGTACAGCCAATACGCTTACTTCAACGGTAAATGGAATAACTGTAACCACTCCACTAGTAAATACCAATACGCTAACGGCGACTAATGGTAGTTTAATATCAACCGTCAATGGAATAGCGACTGCACCTCCGGTATCTGTATTAATAGACGCTAATAACGGCTTAACAGTTGCCAGTGGAAAAGTACAATTGGGTGGTACTTTGTCAGTTGCTACTACAATAGTTACAACTGGAACGAATACGCTAGCACTATCTGGTTTACAAACAGGTGCAGCTACCGATAATATCGTAGTAGCCAGTACTGGAGGTGTCTTGAAAACTGTTCCTTTATCGACTTTAGCAGCAATAGAACCTTGGAATGTGCAAAATACGACAACGCCCGCTACAGCTAATAGTCAGAATATATATCAGTTGGGTGCGGTAGCTATAGGACAAAATAAGTTTTTTGGTAATGGCACAGGTACCGCTGGTACTCCGGGTGCCGGAAATGAAATGCTTTCTGTAAATGGTACTATCAGAACAGCAAGTAGTGTGTATGCGGACTATGTATTTGAAGATTATTTCGAAGGAGAATCTAAAATAAAGTCTGATTATAAATTTCAAACGCTGAAGGAAGTTGCTGACTTTATTAAAACAAACAGACATTTACCAGGAGTTACCTCCATTACAGATAAGAAGGTTATCAAAGTTCCCGGCGGGTATTCTTTTGACCTAACAGAATTATCGGTGCAATCTTTAGAAAAACTGGAGGAACTTTATCTCCATGTAATTGATCAACAAAAACAAATTGAAGCCAAAGACAAGGAAGTTGAAGGACTGAGGAAGTCACAGCAGGCCATGAGTGAGCGATTGGAAAAGCTTGAAAAATTACTGCTGAACAAGGATGAAAATAAATAAATATCAAAGCGTGAAAAGAAATTTATTTACGATTGCGTTGATATCAATGCTGTGGCTATTGAATATGACTGTTCAAGCTCAAAAAGGATCGGGTAGCATGACAGTTGATAACTCGTCAGTATATATTGCCGCCGGAACAACAGAGCTGAGGTTTTCGGAAGGGAGCTATTTCGGCCCCCACGCGAACTGGGTAATTGACGGTACGCTCGAGATTTGGAGCAAAAATATCTGGATTGCTCCGGGAGCTAGTTTTAGTGGTAAAGGCAAGATCGTCATTTATAATCCCGGCACCAATCCTTTTTATACGCAGATGTCTGCAGGCGCCACTAATATTGATGGTAACAATGGGAACTTTATTAATCTGCTTATAGAGCACCAAAACGATCACGATATTATTTTGAATAATATTAATGACCCTGGTTATAGCACCACTAATCCAGAAGGCGAATCTTCCGCTGCATTAAATATCAGTGGCACTGTAGATCTGGCTGTTGATCATGCCAACATTATACTCAATGGTAATAATTTATCATTCAGCAGCAGCGGCAAGATCAGTAATTACAACGAGAACCGTATGGTTTCGACGAGCAACAGCATATCAGGTCATGTAATTAAGGATTACGCCGATAGCGCTGCATTTGTGTTTCCAATAGGTATAGATGAGCGGGATTATACGCCCGCCACATTGTCACCCCTGTTGCCCGGAAAGTTATATGTAAGTGTACAGGATTATAATGCATCCTTCACAAAAGGATTTAATTCGGAAATGGGTATGAACCGGAGTTGGCACATATACGCAGCTGCGCCTGTAATGGTAAATATGACTTTACAACATAATGCCAGCACCAATGGTTCTCTATTTAACGATATCAACGCCTTAATCTCGCAGTACGCGGGTGGTGTAAATTGGAACAGTCTAAGAACTAACAGGTCGTCTACAGGAATCCATACCAGTTATGGGGTACAACTGGCCTCCAATGTACTGGAGAACGGTGTTTGGTTTACCAAATATACTGCAGCCGCCTTATTGATTCCAAACCTGTTCACACCCAACGGTGATAATATCAATGACGGGTTTGAGATCAGGGGTCTTGATCAATATGCTGAAAATGACATCGTTATAGTAAATCGCTGGGGCAACGAGGTATTTAAACAAAAGAATTATAAAAATAACTGGGTCGGTACTGGCTTGAATGAAGGTACCTATTATTACATACTACGTGTTAAAGAAAATGCTAATGCGGAATGGAAAGTATTTAAAGGGTATATCACGTTAATTCGGACTTTTAAAAAGTAATATGAATGTATTTGATGCTTGTGTATGCAAGCATTATTCTAAAAGATCATAAGATGAAGAAAATATCAATACTATTGATACTAGCGGTGTTTAGTGTTCAGTTAGTCAGTGCTCAGCAGGACGCGCAGTTTAGTCAATATATGTTCAACGGAATTTATATTAATCCGGCCTATGCAGGGTATAAAGAACAATTAAATATACAGAGTTTTTATCGCAGTCAATGGACGGGTATACCTGGTGCCCCCAAAACGATATCACTTGCAGTGGATGCCATTGCAAATGACAATAAGGTGGGCCTGGCATTGCAGGTATCAAGTGATCGGTTAGGCGCACAAAGCAATTTGGCGGCTTATGCAAATTATGCTTACCGTCTTCAGATGAATGATGATGGCAGTGCCCGATTAGCTTTGGGTTTAGGGGTTGGTGCAATTCAGTTGGGCATAGATGGGTCAAAGCTCAATCCAAATGACCCGGAACCTTATCAGCCGTTAGGCATGCAAAGTACAATTGTTGCAGACGCCCGGACAGGTGTATATTATTCTGATAATCGTTACTATGCTGGCTTATCTGCTGATAACTTGGTGTCACAGTTTTTCAAAGTGAACAGTTATTCTTTTATCCCCCAACCCAAACCTCACTATTATTTAACTGCCGGTATGCTTGTGCCTTTATCCGAAGATCTTTTATTAAAACCATCCTTTCTGCTAAAAGACGATATGGCAGGTCCAACAAGTCTGGATTTAAGCGCATTTTTTATACTGGGAGATAAAATATGGATTGGTTGTTCTTATCGTACAGGTGTCAAGCTTTATGAAAAAAGCTATCTCCAGAGTGATTTAACCAGTGATAATTCACTGGTGGCGGCTGTGCAGTTGTTCTCACTCAAAAATTTTCGAATCGGATATGCTTATGATATTTCCATAGGTCCATTACAAGGATACAGCAATGGAACCCATGAGATATCCATAGGGTATTTCTTTGATACCAAGAGTTCAAGGATGTTGACCCCAAGGTATTTTTAATGAATATGAATTGGAAACGAATGAAAAGGATATTATCATCTTTGTTTTATCTGATCTGTTTATCAGGAAGCTGTTTGCCGGTGAAAGCGCAGTATATTATCAAAGAAGCCGATGCACAATATGAATTGTTTGACTATAGTAAGGCAATTGACTTATATGAACAAGCTTATCGAAAAAAAATGACCTTGCACGCGGCTGAACGGCTGGCTTCCAGTTATTTACTTGTTCAAAACTATAAAGAAGCTGAGAGTTGGTATGCCATCGTTGTAAATATGACAGGTAGTAAGCCGGAGAACATATTAAATTATGCGCGGGCTCTCCAAAATAATGCGAAATACAGGGAAGCGAGGGACGAATATGGAAAATATGCAGTAATTGATAAGCAGGTTACAGCTGATCAACGGAGGAACTGGATATTATCCTGTGATTCGGCATTAATCTGGATGAAAACGCCCCGCCATATAATGATCAATAATTTGAAATCATTAAATAGCCCGCAATCGGATTGGGGAGCTGTCGTTTACCAGGACGGATTTGTTTTTACTTCTGACCGGTTAATTGTGCCATCGACGACAATACAAAAAGCAAGTCACCCATTTTTAAAGTTTGATGGAGGAAAAGTTCCGGATAAGAAGATTTATGGCTGGACAGGGAACAGTTATTTACGTTTGTTCGAGCAAAAGAAAGGGATAACAGAGATTATCCCTTTTCCGGTACCTGTCAACACTGACTATCACATAGGTGCGGCGAGTTTTACGGCTGACGAAAAAGAGATGTATTTTACACTTACCCGTATCCCGGAAAAGCCGATATATGATCAAGGAAAACTGGCCACCATTAATATAGAGATTTATGAATGCAAAAGGGGCGCTGAAAACCAATGGTTGGTTCCTGTAGCTTTTAAGTATAATAATGTCAACAAATACTCTGTCGGCGATCCTTATATCAGCCAAGATGGTAAAGTACTATATTTTGCATCAAATATGCCCGGTGGTAAGGGGGGAACAGATCTCTATTGTTGTAGAAAAAACATCATGGGTGATTGGGAGGATCCTGTTAATTTAGTTGCTATCAATACTCCAGGCAATGAACGAAGTCCGAGTCTTGATAAGGAAAATAATTTTTATTTCAGCAGTGATGGTCGTATTGGTATGGGAGGTTTGGATATATTTCAGACAAAGATGTTTGATGGCCATTTTACAAACCCAGTGAATATGGGATACCCTCTTAATTCTCCTCAGGATGACTTTGCCTATAATCCCAACTCAACGGACACTGGTTATTTTGCATCCAACCGGCCGGAAGGTTTGGGTAGCGACGACATTTATAGTGCTTCTGCGCAAAAGATGCCCGCCTTTAAATTACAAGGTGTGGTTTATAACAAAGAAACAGGGGAGCCGCTTGCAGATGTCATCGTATTTTTAAACAAACAAAATGGTAGTCTTTTAAAGGCACAAACGGAAACGGATGGGAAATTCAAATTTGAACTGGAAAAAGATTCTGAATACAATTTAAGTGCTGAAAAGACTAATTTCAGAAATGATGCGGCAACGTTGACGACTGTTAATTTAACGAGTTCAACCGTTATCGAAAAGGATCTTTATCTGGAACAGATTAAACTGAACAAGGAGATCAAGCTTGATAATATATATTATGACTTTGATCAATCCGCTATCCGTCCTGATGCTGCTGTTGAACTTGATAAACTGGTGAAAATATTAAAAGATAATCCGACAATCTGGATTGAGCTGGGTTCTCACACAGATAGTCGTGGTAATGATCAGTATAATCAATGGCTATCCCAGAAAAGAGCAAACTCCGCTGTTCAATATATAATTGATAAGGGTATCAGTAAAAATCGTATTTCGGCTAAGGGTTATGGGGAGAGTCAGCTTTTAAACCGTTGTGCTAACGATGTTCAATGCACGGAAGCAGAACACCAGGTAAACAGAAGAACAGAATTTAAAATTGTCAAATATTAAATGGTTCCGCTTGCAGCTCATTTAAAAAAAGGAGGGAAATCAAAATCTCAGGTCATCACCGAGAAGTATCGATGGAGTTATAAAATCAAAGCCATGGAGCAAGTAAAAGTAAATACCGATAACAACGAAGATCCTTAATGCTTCGCAATCTTCTTACGGGGAGATTATCGCTTCCTAATATAGATAGGTTATTTCATAGATAAATCATACTTGAAAGTTAACACGTATTTACTGCTTGCAGTCTTTGTTATGCTCTTATAAAGCAATTGTAATTATGTTTATTTGATCATTGGTACCTCCGCCATAATGCAAATGGAATCCTGTGCCGTTACCTGCCGACCCGCAGGCGATGATATTAAACACATACGTACCAGGTAATTTGATCACTTTTCCCAAAGTAAATACATACCATCCATACGGACTTATATGGGTTCCATAAAAGCCGCCGGTACCGGAACAGCCATTCGTCTGTGCAAAAGGATACTGTGCAGCTGCAAAATATCCAGTGGTTGGAACACCGCTCCCTGCCGGAGCCGATGAAAATGAAAATTCAAGCCCCCTCATCTTTGAGGCACCGTCTGTGAATATGCCTTCATCTGTCCCTTTAAAGGCAAAAGAAATGTTAGCTGAAAATAAACCAAAGATGGCTGTTTGATAACGATGTTATCGGTAGATATTTTTGCAATAGCACCCGTGGTACCTGTAGGGACATTTAGCAGTACACCCGTCAGCAGGTCTGTTCCGGGTGTGTCTGTTTGATTACCTGAAACCTGCGCCCAATAACCAAATCTCCGGATGCCGTAGCATATACTGGCTGCGGCGAAGCCGCGGATGCTGCCGGGTGTGTTTTATTATTCGCCTGGTTCAGTCCTTGCAACCTCATGGTGGGAGTAATCACGGATTTTCCGGTGGTACCTAACGCTGCAGAACTATTTGCACAGAAAAGGGGGAGTGGCGCTGCAGCATGAATCGTATTGGTTTTTTGCTGCAAGGATAGCTTTTGAAATAGTTATAAATTTTTGATTGTTGTAAGTTGATTCTAATTATTAATTATCTTTAAATCAGGTAGTTGTAATTTTTCGTATATGTGAGTATTTGAATTTTTTAAGATTATCGCTATGTCTTTATGTAGGCGCCCCACAAATGGAGAATTAGAAAAGCTTTTGAAGGTAGTCATGGTAATGATAGCTTGAATTTATGGGATTGAAAATCAGATCAATGTAAAATTTGATAGCTTCCAGGGGCTCTGGAAATCTCTTTTCGTAAAAAAACAGCACCCGGATAGGGCGGGATAGTTTTGCAAGGTCAATTTGCCTGATGAAATAAGGTCTGCATCGGTCGGTCAGCCAGGCTGCTGGCATAAGGACTCTTTGGTATAATAATGTGTTGCATTAAATCATATCTGGATATTCTTGTTCGGGATCATATATTATCCAGGTATTGTTGTTGGAAGATATTCGGTGCGGTTTAACAGGAGGCAATTCGATTATCCGCGCTTTTTTTTAATAAACCGGCATTCCCACGTCGGAAAGCAGCCACTAAAAATGTTGAACTGTTTTTTTTGCGCGGTATGATACGTAGCGGCGCAGATACAGATATGTTTCTTGTAAATTTTTAATGATCAGTAGGACATGGATTACAATGACGGTTTGGAAGCGGTCATAATAAAGTCTGGTGAGAGAAGCAGATCGGTCGTGACCTTGATAGAAGGTAATTATCTGTTAGAAACTATATTGATAGCCGGCTGTTTTTGAATAATTTGAGTACGCTATTGTTTACCCCTGGCTCATTATTGTTGATGGATAACTTGTTCAAATGTATTGGATAGTTCCGGTTTTGATGAAGCAGATCACGGCAGTTTTACATCGAAAATTATTAACATAATAAACTTTGTCGATCCCGGGGGATCAAACGACTATACTTAACAAGCAAATGAAAGTAACTACTATTAAAGTTTTATCCAGAAAAATTCTCATTGTATTTCTGATATTGGTAATTATTATAGCCCTTGCAGCTGTTTTTGTGAGCAACGAAATCGCGCATCAACAGGAGGGACTGTCAAGGATCTCGCTTAACAGCGAGCATGATCAAGTTCAAGCTCAACAGGCTCTCCTGTTACTTCATGAAGCAGAAGACGATTTTCAGGGTGCACTTTTAACGTCAGATGACGCGAAAAACAAATTCTATAAAGCTAAGTTCTCCGAAGCTTTTAACCTGATCGATATTTTGCTTAGGGAGAACATCGATACGACAAAGTTAACAACCAGCCAGCGGGCTAAAGTGAGGAATCTGTATTTAAAAAAAATCGCACTTTCCGGTAGGTTATATACCTTAAAACACAATTTTGATTCCTTATTAACCCACATATTCCAGACTGGGTTGGCAATGGATATGGGTACAGCTCCCGCCCGCATACGCCGGCGTGTGCCGGAAGTAGGCTTAAAAGTCAGCACCGATACGTTGAGAAAGGTTACTGTTGTCAAAAAGAAGGGGTTTTTTGCCAGAATAAAAGATGCAATTTCAAATAAGAATATAAGTTCAGCCGCTACAAGTGTCGTGGTTATCAATCATCATCTTACGAATAACATTATTGATTCCGTTGATCGTAAAATCGTTAAACAGAACAAGAATGCATATAATAAAAGATTAAAAGAGTTGCAGCAACATAATGTTCAGGTGCTGTCAGTGCAAAAACAATTAACGGTTATCAATATTCGTATCAATAATGAATTGGAGCATGTAATAAGCGATATTAAGGATATCAACTACAGCCTGATCCGGGAATTCCAGGATATGGCGCTTAAAAGTTACCGGGAAACCGCGGGGTTATTAAATAAATTGTATCTGGTAGCTTTGTCAGGGGTGCTGCTATTTGCTGTTTTGTTAATTATATTCATTATTAGCCTCAATAGGATGGAAGCATTCCTCCTTAGGGAAAACGAACGATCTGTCGCTATTGCCCGGCAAAAGATGCATTTATTATTGCACATGAGCCACGAGATACGTAACCCACTTACTGCCATTCAAGGCTTTTTACATATATTTAGTCAAACCAGCCTCTCTTCGAGGCAAGTCGATATGCTCGGCTCCATAAGACTTTCCTCTGATATGTTGTTGCAGACATTGAACGATACCTTGGATACCGCAAAAATGGAAACGACCGAGCTTAAGATCAACCATGAGCCTTTTAACCCTGATTTTACCCTCAAAGAAGTAATGGAAAGTATGGAATTTAGTGCTGCTAAAAAAGAGCTTTACCTTGATTATCGCTTTGAAGGAGCTAGCGAAGTGCTCATTTCCGGAGATAGTTTTCGGCTTAAACAAGTCATGGTTAATTTATTGAGCAATGCCATTAAGTATACCAATAAGGGAGGTATAGTTGTAAAAGCTCATTTAAGAAATATCAATGAAGAACATTGGCTACACGTTGATGTAGTCGATACAGGTGACGGAATTAGCTTGGAACAGCAGGCAAAGCTCTTTTCAAAATATTATCAAACCAGTTCTGCCAAAGGGCAGACAGGCACCGGGCTGGGACTGTATATATGTAAACAATTGATCCTGCTACAAGGAGGGCAAATTGATGTGCAGAGTACAGTTGGGACAGGAAGTACTTTCAGCTTTACTATTCCCTATAAAAAAGGGATAATAACTAACGTTGAAAAGACCTTTGGGGAACGGTTATGGTTGCTTAGCGGAATGAATATCTTAGCTGTTGATGATGATAAGCTTAATTTGATATTTCTCAAAGCGATGACAAGGAAATGGAATGTTAATTTTTTTCAAGCCGCTAACGGAAAAGAAGCCCTTGATATTATCACTGAAAAATCGATACAAATTGTATTAACAGATCTGCAAATGCCAGATATGGATGGAAAAGAACTTGTTGCAGCGATAAGAAAACTACCCGCGCCTTGGAATCAGCTACCTGTTGTGGCCGTCAGCGGAGACCTGTCGTCCCTGGATACTGACCAGTTGTGGTCAGGTGCGATCACCAAACCATATACGGAAGGACAATTATTTGAACAAATTGCTTTAGCACTTGACTTGTAAAACATCAGGTTCAGTTATCAGGAGGTAAAAATGATTGTCCTTCTTCCTGATATTCAGCGCTGAACATCATTGATATGTAATGAAATTGTGACCAACAAGTTAAGCTTAATTTGAGGTTTTGTCTTAGGAATGGACCAATTATTGTTTCTGTTTGTTTAACCATGTTAGTAAATTGTATAATTGTGGATGATGACGAATTCGCGATGTCATATCTTCAAGAGCTTATCAGCCAGATTCCGTTTTTAAATTTGTTATCTTCTCACAAGGATCCAAAAGAAGCCTTAAATGTTATAGATGACAGTAATCTTCATCTTGTTTTTTTAGATATCAATATGCCGGGTATTACCGGTATTGAATTAGCGCGGATGCTTAGCCAGGAAAGAGGAATCGATGCTCCCCGTATTGTTTTTACAACAGGCTTTGAGCGGTTTGCATTGGAAAGCTATAAAGTTGATGCACTGGATTATTTACTTAAACCGATTGAATATAAAGACTTAATTGGTGCCGCATATAAGGTGAAAACATATCTCGAAGAACGAAAAAAGATGTTGAATTTCAATTATCAGGAAATTGGATTTATATTTTTAAGGGTAGAATATGAATTGGTTAAAGTTTATCTTGGAGATATACTTTATTTTGAGGGCTGTAATGATTATGTAAGGGTCTATTTAGCTAACGCGGATACTTATATCAAGACGCTCTCTACCATGAAGAGCATTAACGAAAAGTTGTCAGGTAATGCATTTATGCGTATTCATCGATCTTTCATTATATCGTTAGATAAGATTGATTTCATAACCAAGCAATCGGTAAAAATTGGCAAAGCAACTATTCCCATAAGTCAACAGTATAAGGAAGAATTCAAAAAATTTACTGACCGATGGTATTAACGATCTATCCGGCTCCTTAGTCTTATAATCTATGGGACGTCGATCCCTGCTGATCGTTTACCGTTTGAATTTGGTGTTTCGCTGATATAATCGGCTTGCCGATGAAGCTATTTTGAGGATCAGTCGTTTGTGAAGTCTTGTTTTTCTGTTATTTAACTATCTCTGCCGTATTACTTCTCTGATCATATGACTGGCGGGTGTAATCGATATTGTCTTATTATCCTACCGGATAAGGTGTCATTCCATTCAACACGATTTTTTTCCCATTTCACCGGTGTCGTTTGGCTATGTATCGAAACTATTTAGTACTTAAGTAAATCAATTGTTTATTTGTTTCTGATTGTCATGCAGCCAGCTTATTGATAATGACTGAACTCATAGGAATTGTTGAGATTCATGTAAGATTTAGTTTGTAAATTATGTATTTAAAAAATACATAAAATGATAAAGTAGTTTGGAAGGGGCATCATCCAAACCTTTAAACCCCTGTTAGTTTAGTAGTTTGCTTTTTAGACTGCTCATTATTGATAGCTGGCTTTGCATAACCCTTAAAGACCTTTTATGATTTGAACGATTTACCGCATGAGCTTTATGCAATGAGTAAATTGGTCAAGATAGTATTCAAGGTGATGACCTGATTGTTGATGTAAAACTTAATAAAGTCACAGTCTTATGTTTTAATTATTCCCAATGAGCTTACCAAATGAAAATAATGCCAATCACATGCTGTCTGAAGAAGAAATGTTTAGTATAGCCACTAAATTTCTTATCTCCCTAAAAAATGGCAATTGGGATTTAATGAGATCTGTTCTTTCTGAAAATGTTATCTGGCTATTTCCTGGAATGAGTGCCATCTCGGGAGCGGCTTTTGGTGTAAATGAGGTCATTAAAAGAGCGCAGCAAATTAAAAATTTCGAAGTTGTGTTCCAGTTGAATCATATTTTATACGGTTTCAATAGTGTGGAGTTGCTATTACATAATATTGGGGTTAGGGGAAACTTGGTACTAGATGAACATTCGGCAATTCATTGTGAACTGAAAGATTGTAAAATTGAAATGCTAGTAACCCATCTTTCAGATATTGAAAGTAATAATGTGTTTTTTATCAATGGGGTTTAAATATAAGTGATAATCAGCGCCAGTTGTATAATAGGTATAGCTTAGCTTTTGTATGATCATTGCGAACTTGATGCCATGGCACTTACAGCAGGGACAAGTCTTATAAAGGCAACAAAGTTAAGCAAATAAGCAGGTCTGCAATGAATGAACTCCAACGAATGGAGGAATACTATCTTTTATATGGTATTAATATGGATGAATATATGAGTCGATTAACCTTAAGATTTGTAGGTGAAAATATTAGAATATTACGCCGTAGACATGGTTGGAGTTTGGAGGATACAGCCGGACGTCTGGATATATCAGCGGCTGCCCTGTCAAAAATAGAGACAGGATTTACAGATATCAATTTTTCACGCCTCAGCCAAATCGCGGCTGTCTATGAAGTTGAAGTTAGTGCCCTCTTGACGGAAGATTTCCGGGAGAATGATCACCAGCCATTGATCACCGGGAGTCCTGTTCAAAACAAGGCATTTCATCAGGAGAGCGAGATCTTGGCCTTGCAAAGCAAGATAATATCACTGTATGAAGAGTTGTATCAGTTCAGCGCAAAATAAGGCAAGATATCGTATCCAGGTCGTGCGCTTATCATGTTACATTTCTAAAAGATGAAGCGGAATCGGTAATCCAATGATTGCCCCCCCCCTGTTTATTTCTTATAGTCGAGGTGCATGCAGTTGCTTGCTGTTTTCTTTACTCACAAGACCGGGCTGCGCGACGCCTAATCTGATAGATTTAAGATACGGCATACTCTTGCTTTGTACTTTAATAGCTTACGGGATTTATAGCCCTATTCCAAGTTCCGCATAAATAGCTAACCATTAATGCGGTGGTCTGGAGCTTGATAACTGATCTGTTCCAGTATTTGGAGACTGAGCGGTTTTATCAAAAAGGATTTTACAAATGGATAGCGAACAGAAAGTTTATGGTCAGTTGGACTGATCGATGAACTAAAAATATACAAACTGATCGGTTTGGGTAAAATGGGTTGCAAAGCGTGAAAATATTCTAAAAAATCCCATCCATTGAAACCATCCATGTTCAGATCTAAAAGAATGACGTCAGGTAGTTCGGCTACCGTTTGCAGGTGCTTTTCTACATATTCCTTAGCGGCCCTACAATCATTTAAATGCTGTGAATCTTCAAAAAAACCATGATGTTTAAAAATGGCCCTGGCGATGGTATGTTCCATGGGATTATCGTCAATCATAAGTAGTTTAGTCATTTGAAATGTGTTTTTCGATAGTTAAATCAAATATTGTTCCTTAACTGTTTCAAATGGCTGGTTGGTAACTGTTTATCCGGTAGAGTTAACATGTTATTAAGGCGCGTTGTCAACTTTCCTGGCATTTTTAGAATGGATTTTTCCGGACAAGACGGGAGAACAAACGAATGGCTTGTTTATTGGAGCCTAAAGCGCAGCACCACTAATCAACACTGTATATATCATGTTCGAAAACGTTTTGATGGGATATCTTATTGTATTACCTTGTATTACCGAAATTATTTACTTGAATCAGATTTCTTTTTTTAACGGGGGGGTATGCCGTGAAAAGAAATGTTGAAATGCTTCTTTTGAAATACGAATACATTACTTGTCCTCGTATATCATTCATCACTTGTTTTCGTGAGGGCCGCGTAAGCGCAAGAGGAGCCAAAGCTACTTTGAGCCTTTTGGATGGATTTATGATCAGAAATAAGAATGATGGGGTAAAGTTTCCACAGTATCGGCATGGCAAACCCCGTTTGGTCAGCGGTTTGCATCGTGTAAAAATAGGGGATACATTATTTGCAAATTCGGTACACCTTATCAGTCTTCGTAAGTACTCCTGTGAACCATTGTGGGCGATTAGGGTAAGTTATTGATTTTTAGTTTTTGGTACGATCCTCCAAAAAGGGGCCTCAACGGTTTTCGGACTGGAGTTTGACAGTAATTTACTTGGACCTGATCCCGGTAAACTTAATGATTAAGTACCGAATTAGGAGAAATTGACCAGTTCCAATTGGAGTAATTTCTGGCAGCATTCAGAAGGCGGACTCCAGGTGCGATACGGAATTCTCACTTGGAGTTTGCAGTAAGAAAGTGCTGTATAAAAAGATCCTGGTCAGGCTTGAAGATGTAGGAAAAGATTTTTCAAAATATGCCGCAGAAGGAATGATGATAGTCCGTAGGGACGGGCTTTAATATAGGCGTTTTCCAATATGGGAAAGCCGACGATTGTTCAGGGTGGAAGGACGTATGGTATGCATGGTTCACCTGGCCGGTTTGCGCAGCTTCTAGCCAGGTATTTATAAATTAGAAGGAATAAAAATGAAAATTGTATCTATTACACTGGAAAACTTTAATGATTGCGTGGGGATTTTTATCAAAGCTTATAATCAAGCACCCTGGAATTATCAATGGACAGTGGAGAAAGCATCCCAGTATTTAGCAGAGTATATGAGTTCTGATTATTTTATTGGTTTTATTTTATATGATCAGGATTTGCCGGTAGGGGCCATACTTGGCCATACCAAAACATGGTGGACCAACAAACAAATGGTAATAGATGAATTTTTTATTACTGCTGAAAGCCAACGAAAAGGTTATGGACAATACTTAATGGAATTTTGTAGCTCTTATGCAAAAAAGGAGGAGGTAGAATTACTGACGTTAATGACTAATAAGTATATGCCGGCTTATAAGTTTTATAATAAAAACGATTATATTACTACGGAACAATATGTTTTTATGTTCAAGCCTCTGTAACCGCATGATGTCACGTATATGAGGGGTAGCCATGATGGCCGGTCAAGGAGTGGGCAGGAAGGTTCATTTTAGATTGTAAAAATAGGACTTCATAATATTATATTTTGATCCTGCCCATTCTTTCAAAAATCAGGGCGCTGGTATATGATCAAGAAATAAATATTATGGTTGTCTGGCGTTACTGCCTGATTGTGATATGAACAGGAGCCCTATTCATGCTTCCATTTATTGATAGGGTATTGTATGGTTTCGCAATGCGTTCGGTTATTAATTGTTCAGGGGATTTTGATCAAAAAGTCTCTCAGGGCACTAACTATTGGTTGATTTATCCAGCGAATTAACCGAGCGCAATTTATGGTGCTTCCGACGATTTTTTAAACGGGAAATTTGTCAACTTGCTTTCTGGAAAACGCTTTGATCCTCATTCCTTATGATGCGATACAAACTTGTGTACGAAAGCCAGAATCAGCTTTATTGTTATTGATCCTGGCCAGCCCTCTCCGGTATTGTTTTGCCCATGATTGCCGGAGCCATGTTGACCGCATAAAATATGGGGCTGATTACTTGAAGCGAGCGCAGAGGAGGAGAATATATCTAATTAAATAATCGCTTGGGATCCTATTAATTGATTATAGTGAAAATAAAAATAGTTGATATTAATTAAATTACGAATGAGGAAATAATTACCCAGGATGCGGATTTTTTATACCGGTTGAAAAAGATGGGATAATGTCTTTGGTTGCCTTCGAAAAGCAGACTATCTTCAGGAAGGTTTGCGTTAATATAATTCATTTCGCGAATGACCAGCTATGATTTGCATCATAATTGCTATACTCCAATCAAATAATGACTTATGATTGAACAGTATAACAAAGTTAACAGGGTGGCAAACGTATTGATTGATTACCTGTTGTTAAATTCATCTTTGATAATAGTCTTTAATTTTTTACATCATAGTTCTTTTCAATGGTTAACGGATAGATCGTGTTTGAATGCCGTTGTTATCTTTAACTTATTATGGTTATTCGCTGCAAATCTGATGGGTTTATACCGACTTCACCTCGATGGGCATATTGTAGCGAAGGCTGTAAAAACCTATCTGGTATATCTGACTTTGGTATGGTATATTATGTTATTTGTAAGCCATATGGAAACTTACAATATCAGCAAAGAGTTTCTTTTTTTGTCTCTGGCTCTGTACGCATTATTACTGATCATTTGGAAGGTGTTTTATGTGAAAACTGTTAAATACTCCACTGTTTTACACGGACCTTTAAAAAAGGCGGTGATTATCGGAGGGGGAGGGACTGGTACGGAACTATTTCATCGATTCAAAAATAATCTGCTTGGTTATGAGCTGCTTGGTTTATTTGGAGATAAACCGTTAACGACGGCAACTTGTGATTTTTATCTTGGAAATATCAGTGCTTGCATGAAATATGTCGTTGAAAACAAGATCGACGAAATATTTTGCGCTTTGCCATTCTCTCAGCAGAGCACTATAGAAAGGCTGATTAGGCACTCTGATAAAAATTTGGTGAGGTTTAAATTGATCCCCGAACATTTTGATTATTTTCAGGGTGCCTTACGTGCCGGTAACCTTAATAAAGCAGATGTTTTTTCAATTCGAAAAGAACCTTTGGAAAATGTAATTAACCGCATCGTAAAAAGGGCTTTTGATATTGTTTTTTCTTTGTTGGTTATTGTATTGGTATTGAGTTGGCTATATCCTATTTTGTATGTTCTGATAAAAGCAGAGTCTCGAGGGGCGGTTTTTTTTGTACAGCCCCGGTCGGGGAAAGATAACACGACTTTTAATTGTTATAAGTTCAGAAGTATGTATCTAAATGAAGATGCGGATAGTTTGCAGGCCCGGAGGGGGGATTCCAGGATCACCAGAATTGGCCGATTCCTAAGAAGGACAAGCCTGGACGAAATGCCTCAGTTTTTTAATGTACTATTGGGCGATATGTCTGTCGTTGGTCCAAGACCTCATATGCTTAGTCACACGGAGGAGTACGCTAATTTGATCGATCATTTTATGGTCCGGCATTTTATAAAACCAGGTATTACGGGCTGGGCTCAGGTCAATGGCCTTCGGGGAGAAACCCAGACATTGGATGACATGCGTGCAAGAGTAGAAGCAGATATGTGGTATATGGAAAACTGGAGTTTTGCCTTGGATTTGAAAATCATCTTTTTTACCTTTTTTAAAACCCTTAAAGGAGATAAGTATGCTTTTTGATCGTGGACAGCCAGTGGATATGAATGATGATCGGATACCTTTTATTGGGTTTTAATAATTTGGCGTAAAGATGAACTCGTCCAGTCTTTGTACGCCAGGCCCGATCTTTAGTATTATTAACCTGTAGAGCCCTGGGGAAAACTTTACTCCATCTGGCTGCTGCTAGAAAACGTTTACGCTCAACTTGGATACCGCTTAATCTTTAAGTAAAAAACTTTGCTGTATTGTCAGTTGAGCTTCTTTTATGCCGTTTTTTGTGGCCTGCTACGGCTGCTGCCGGAATAATCGAAAATTGATCCTATCACTTCCTGATAACCGAAGGAGAACGGGTTTGAATTGAATTTACGGCACACCGGCTTTATATTTTTCAATAAAACGGCCTTGATTTAGCGGATTGAATACCTGATAAGTGCCACGGAGATGAACATTCCCGGAAAGTGAGGAATGACCTGCTTGGATGACCGGGGGCCTAAAAAATGGAATAATTTATGTCCTGGTAGGGGACATGACGGGATGACTACAAAATTTTAGTAGGCCATAGTCTGCTGAAGAAAGTGGTTCCTGTTATTCAGGTTTATTCGGCTGCTTTCAGGATTAACTGGGGAACCGAAAATATTATCTTTGAATGCATGTGATTATTTACCAAGGATTTTGCTATATAACCACATGAAAAGCATCCTCTTCTGAAAATAGTATTTATGAGTAACCTTCCTGATTTTGAAGTGTTTGCTGATAAAAAAAGTTGAAATAAATGTATCATGGAAATCTTATTCTAACAGCGATAGTTGTACCTTCCGCTAACGTTTCCTTTGTTAAATGATTTTAACCGCCTATTATGTATTCATCCAATTTACGTCCCGGCACAAGTGTTTTATTTATAGACGATGAAGTGATCAGCAATTTCATTTCCGAAAAATTTATAAAAAAAATATTAAAAGATCCTGATATTACGATTTGTATAGATGGACAATCAGCAATAACCAAACTGATCAAAATCAGTAATCAGGACGTGAATTTATTACCTGATTATATATTCCTGGATATCACTATGCCAAAGATGAATGGCTGGGAATTTCTGGAGGCTTTCCGCGATTTAAATATTGACCCCTTGGGTAAAACCCGTATTTTTATCTTAACATGCTCTTTTTATAAGCATGATATGATAAAGTCAAAGTCTTATAAAATGGTAAAAGCTTTTATTTCAAAGCCTCTTAACAGTGAAAAGTTGAATAACGTCTTTATGTCAACAAATTAATGAGAAGCGGAGAATGGACGTCCGCCTCCCGGAGATTAATGGCCTTGTTTTCCGCGAAACAGGAGCGATACAAACGGAATACATGTCTGGCTGAATGATACCTTTGGAATTTGATCCCAAACAGGGGTATCCTGTTCACATACAAACGGCATTGATAAACCGCAGATGTCGGGAAAAATATTTTTTTCTTTACTTTACATGGTATAAATGCTAACATGGGATTACCGTTAAGAATAACCTTTAAGGATACAGATTATATTTATAAGATTATAACCTGCCATCAGATCAATTTATATACCATAGAAGTAGAAATGCTCTTTGAAGGGGAAAAGGTGATAATAACCAGGGATAAGAGCAACCTATGGTCCCAAAAGGAGGGAGGATTGCTTTTGGATCGGGAGTTGATATTAGCCCTTGGCCGGTCTGTATCCTTGCGTCTGAGGACTTAAGGATCAATGTTTTTATCCTTTTATGTGCCAGATTTGTTTGTATGATCGGGAGTTTGAAAGCGGACCAGGCCATTTTAATCGGTTTGTTTGCGCTGGGTTCCCCTTAATCGGATAGTATCTTCTTTTTGTCGGTAGATATTTACAATGTATCGAAAGGACAAATGCGTTTCTGTTACAATAGTTTATTTTGTGTATGGTTTTGCTTGCGGCTATTGTTATTCTGAGTGTTAAGCACGCAATAATTGTCGGCATTCATAATCTTTAAAAGCAAGAATAAATTATTGACTATTTAGCTTTTTTATTTTCCTTTTTGATCACCATGATTAATGGACAATGAAATTAAGATGAATCTATTTACTATATTCAATAGGACAAAAACACATATACAACAGGGAAAGGACGCATGCCTGGAACAATTAACCCCCACGCAACAAATGGCTGAGTTGATGAGGATTCCCGGTAAGGATAGGGACGAGAGTTGGCAGCAAGGGATTCTTTCCAACCTTTCACTCGTAACTTTTAGGTGTGGGGAACCACAAATAGTTGAAGATGTGGATGGCTTTTCTTATATAAATCTGTTTTTGGCGGAGCCCGACGATAATTTGGAGGGGAATGTTCTTACAAAAATGATGGATGATTTTTTGTTACAAAAGGGCTGGGGGGTAAAGCTAAATAGTTTTACAGGGGAGTTCTGTTGGATTTTATCTTATGGGGATATTTTAAATTTTCATTTGAACGGCGATTTTTATTTTAACAGCGGTTTATTCTCCAAAGGAGTCCCTCTGAAGGATGTGCCGGAAAAAGAGAACATACTCATCGGTGCGCCATCTGCGTTGCTTATACCAAAGGTATCCAGAAGTATTATTAAAACTTTTTTAATTGAAAATGGTATCCGGTCTCCCCAGATATGTTTCATCATGAGAAGCAACTGGCTTGGAGATCATCTATCGCAGGACTTGGTTTTTAACATAACTCCGTTTGATGTTGGAGGCGACGATAAATTTAATGTCTTAATGCAAAAAATACAATGGCATTTACCTAAACATTATTCTGTTGTTGGGCTGGATAAAATAGCTTTTAAGGATCATTTTATGCCCTTGTAACCTAAAGTATTACTCAATACAATGTTTTAAACTTTTAAGTTTTTCTTAATTTTAATAATACCCCCAAACAATGAATCAGCATCGGGCTGTCCGTCAGGTCATACCGGAAATGATGGTGGATTTACTGGCAGTATTACTGCCGGCAGTTTACGATCAGTTGGAGATGTCGGGAGGTTGTATCTTGGCTAATTTTTTTTGGACTTTCTCAATCTCATCGGTAAGATCAGTTATTTTTTTATGATCCCGTTCGAGCTGTTGGGTAGCATCCTGTAATTCCTGCGTTTGTTTAGCTGCTTTTTTGGCTTGTCTGGCAGCTTGTTTGGATTTTTTGACACCATCACCAACAGCTTCCATGGATAACTGGCTGCTTTTTACTTGTTCGTCATGTGATTTTTTCTCATTATCTGCTACTTGTGATTGATCTGTCGGAATTTTGTCCTGCATTGTTTTTAGCTGATTTCTGAGGTCTGCTAACTTGTTATGGAGTTCCAGGACTTTCTTGATAATTTTGCTGCTGTCAT
The DNA here is from genome assembly GCF_014200575.1 of Mucilaginibacter saanensis. GTDB lineage: Bacteria > Bacteroidota > Bacteroidia > Sphingobacteriales > Sphingobacteriaceae > Mucilaginibacter. The sequence continues at coordinate 19,934 of NZ_JACHBZ010000002.1, forward strand.
TTTTGAGGCTATCTGTTTTTTGATCGACGGTGTATTTAATGATATTGATGACCCTTGCGTGCGTGCGGTAACTGCCGCAGATCGTGATTGTCAAAATGAATAAAATTTTTTTCATGTTTCTGATTTTACAAGTATTTGATTTGTTGATATTTACAATTTTCTGGCACATTAGTGATTTTCGGTTCAGTTATTTAAGCAAATAAAGCCTTCATTTTAGGGAAATGATTGCTGTTAACTTGGCATACCCGTTTTATCAAATCCGTCCAGTTCAAATCGCGTTAACCTTCAAAAAGATTAAGGATTTTGTATGTAATTAAAATAAATTTGACTCATTTGTTTATTGGTTTCGGTACACAGTAGAAACACGCCGGTAGAAATGGGATAATAAGCGATGTGGATTACATTATTTCATTACTTGAGGCGATTATGCCGGCATTGCAAAAACAGATATTGAACCGGATACCCTGATATGCGCTGCAACGTTTGGCGTGACGACTTGGTCCCTCAGGTTTTTTGTACCGCTGTTATTCCGTATTAAGGGGAACCGGGACCACTGGGGGGAAACAAGAAAATATCCCTGGAGTGGACAGGTTTGTTTGGTATTGAGATCGGAAGGGGCGGGAAAAGAATATAGTTTGATATGCCGTCTACTTATAAACAACATCAAGACCAAACAGCCCGGTATTGACGTCATTACAATATTACTCGTTCATAAAAGTTGCATAAAAAGATGGTGGAAAATTAATACCGGCTAATGAAAAATGATCGTTCAGTCTCCTTGTTTAATCCTTATCAGTAACTTAATTTGAATATAACAGATAGATTTCGGACACATTAACAGGGCTAATTCATGCTCGTCTGTATGTGCGATGGGCAAATACGATTGGCTGGGTTTGTTCAGTAGCTAATGTCTCTCATGAAATTTAAGCAAGGGGACATATACCTGACAATTCATCATTTTGTTAGATCTGAAAATTATCGTCAGTTTCCCGAAGTTATTTCGATGGAATGACGAACCATGGGCTGGATTACTTTTACTGTTTTTTTAGCCGGATTTTGATGGTCATCGGGTATCTATCATATCGTTTACATAGGGCTATTGGAAGGAGGGTATGCTTACAAGATGCAGGATTCAGCAATATCGTTTATTGAATTTATAGGGTTCGTCTGCTGAAATTCTGATTTCACCGGTATCCCTTTTCTATATACCGATACCATTTTATAATTTCTAAGAATAATTCTTTATTTGTTTATTGTTTTTGCGCTGCAATGAGGCTCGCAGAACAGATATTTTAATCCTTAGTAAACATGAAAAAAATTTTAACCCTACTGACGATCCTTGTTTTAGGATTCAGCACGTTTGTACCGCAAACACAGGCAGCCACAATTTATTCGGTACAACAGCATACAGAACATCTCAAAAAGGACGGAACTCCCGACCGACGCTTTAAAAAGAACAAAAGACATAAGAAGCATGTGCGAAAGGATGGTAAGCCCGACAGAAGATATAAAGAGAATAAGAAATAAATATACAGAAGCGGCTCCGGTCGCTTTTTTTTATGCTTAAAAATAGATTTAAAGAATGGACTTTGGTAATAAACCTTTACTCTAGTTCGTGGAAATGATCGGATGCAACTATTCGATTGCCGGATAATTTCCAGGAGAAAATTCGTATATAAAGCAAGGAGGGCTTGCCATAACATGCTGTTTTATATCAAGAGTTTTAATTTGTCACCAATAAGCTGTTCAGGAGGTGAACAGCGTTTTATCATTGAGCTTATCTGCAATGGACTTAATCGAAGTGTCCAGGTTTTCGGCCGAATCACAAAGCGCCCGTTCTACTTCTTGATATGCCTCAAATTTGTTTTCACTGATTTGTATGATGGTAATAATACCTAAAATATTAGCCAGGTATCTTCTGACCTCGTGGGAATTCATCATAGATATTTCTTCATTTAGCTTGTTAAATCTGAGTTCATTGAATTTTTTTCTGATCTGTAAAGATTTATATAACAGAAACAATATAATAATGATCATTGGTGCTATAACTGATAATAATACAAGATATTTTTTTCTCACTTTCAGGTCTTTCTCCGCGATAAGATATTTGTCTTTCAGATCATAATATTTTAAGGAAACTAGCATGTTTTCCGAGTTTAATTGTTTCTCTATATGTAACGAGGTCTGTTCTATGCTTTTTTTGTAATATAATGATGATAATTCGGGATTGTTTTCCTTGTGGTAGATATCTCCCAGCAACTTATATAATTTACTGCATAAGTACTTGTGATTTCTTAAATCACCGGTGGCCAGCATTTTGAATGCAATTTTTTTTGCGTTTGCAGTCTGATCAAACTCATAATATGTTTTGGCCAGTAAAAGATACGTCCCCAGATCATTTCTATCTTTTGGTTCACTAATTAATACCTTGATCTCGTCAATGGCTGCAGGATCTTTTTTTAATAGCAGTTCCATATATTTAAAATGATGTAAAGCTATCGCATGGTGGAAAGTTTTTTTAGGGCTTTGTAAAGCTTTATCGGTATAATATTGCAGAGAATCACGATTACCCAGGTAAAAATAGGCCTCGGCCATATTTACATAAAGCAGAATGGGGACACTGGCTCCTTTTTGATTATGGATCAGGTTAAGTGCCCTATTTAATGAATTTATGGACTCGTTGAACAAAGCTGCCTTTGTGTATAAATCCGCCTCATCGACGTAATTTGAAATCCGCTCCTTTATATCTTTTGCGCCAACAAGAAGCTTTTCTATCATTTTGTAGCTTTCCAACGCCCCTGAATAATCTTCGAGGTCGGTATTTACATATGCCAGCTGGGTCAGCAGCCTGAGTAACTGTTTCTGGGGAACATCAACAGAGTTCAGTGCTTTGAGGATAAAATATTTCGCATCTTGGAGCCTCATTAACCTTTTGGCATACAGCGCTTCTATTTCATAATAAATCGCATTTCTGTTGCTAAGATTAATTTTTGCAACGGCCGCTAATATTTTCTTTCGATTATGGACGATGCTGTCAACAGGGGCGTCCATAATAAAAGATATGCTTAAGCGGTATAAACGAAATCCGCTTTCCTGAGGGGAGAGTTTTAACGCTCTTTGAATTTCTTCGGGCAAGCTTTCAGTTGCATGAAGAAGGGCGCTGAAAAATAATGATATCCATATTAAAATAACGGTTACGATGACCTGAGTTTTCATACTTAATCTTTTAACGGGACAATGAAATAAAATCTACTAAGTTCGTATGACCAGGTATTATATATTGATGGGGTATCAATGAAATGATAAATATATTGATTTAAATTTTTTTATTATGAATGAAATTCAAGTGGATTGAACGAACAATATATAATCTTTCTCTAAGCTATGGTGTTTGCGTTTGCCAGCTTTCCAGCAGGTCCTCGTACAAGGATTGATCGTGATTCACAGTCACGGCCACCGGAAGTAATGGGCGGCTTTTGTATAAGCCCTCCATCGTTTCGAAGTTTAAGGTGATTCATTTGTTAGATATCTTCCTGACGAATAAAATATTTATTAATTGGCCCGTTAAAAAATCCTGATCCTTACGATCAGGATTTTCTCCCAAAACAATGTGTTACTGTTTATTTTGATTCGCTCCTCTTTTCCAATACCTCCGTACGGACCGATTGGGCGAGCTCTTTTAATTGTTGCATGGCATTACGCACCCTCGTTCCTGCCGATTTGTTGCCTTTTCCAAAGAATGCGGAGGCGTCTGCCTCTGTTGCGTTAATCAGTTCTTTCATTTTACTGAAGTTTTCCATTGTTTTTTTAATTTAATAATGAATATATATAGTTGTTTAGAAATTCGGATATTTATTAGCTGACTCTTTCTGTTTTGCCGTTCTTTGTCTAGGTGATCATTAAGTGACCTGGCTAAACTCCTGAAGTACACTGGTGGTATACGATGATATCTGGTGTTTTGAAGTGGCAAAGCCATAAACTCTTTTCAAAGTAGTTATACTGATTTTTTTATTTGTTTTTTTATAGATCAGTTCGGATAGGGTTTTACAATGTTGGGGCGCCATCTCTTCTATTTTCGCAATTCTCAACACTTCTTTTTTTAACGTCAGCATGGTTTCTCTGGTTTCCGTTCTTGTTGATATTTAAGTCTATTGGTGTTCTATCTTGTTATTTGGTGCTGATCGTACCTCCTCGCGGCTTGAAAAAGGCAATTATTCGATTGTAAATGGTATGTGGAAATCCATCATCGGAATTCGTTCCCTGTTAATCGGTGGGAAGGTTCGTAATAACGTGCGGTGACCGCTTTTTCCAACAGCGTTGGCTTATGTTTATCCAAGAGCCATTTCCACCAAAATTTGTATTTCCGTGGAAAGACCACACGTTCATTATTGGCCTCTTTTTTCAGATTTTCCATGGTTAATAATTTATACATAACCTTACGCGAGTGGTCCACGACAGAATGAGATTTTTTGGTGTAACCAAATTGCTGATTCAAGCTCCTGTTGGTTTTGCCGGAAATCAGCAATTGTTCAAATATTTCTATGTGCAGTGTTGAAAATTGTTTCGTTTTTAAATTAGGTCGGTTTGTTTTTTTCATAATTTAGTAGATCTTTTTCTGTGCCGACACCGCTTTTTTTTTCTAAACTGTTAACAAGATCATGTTATAGTTTTGAACCGGTCCGCCGAATATTTGTTAATTTAAGGAAGCCGAAGTAATGGTCAATCCTAATATATAGCCAGCACTTCTTAGATTATCCTCATTCCGGTTCTTTATCAAATGGTACGACATGAGCCCTGCATTTCAATTGAGTTTTAACGCTGGATTTTTTATTGTACCATGGTTTACCCGTGACTTATTTTTCGTCTATTACTTTAACATAATGCGCCTTTTTACACTTGGCACAAAAGTGTTTCTGTAAAGGCAAAAAGAAGAGTAAATGCTTTACAAACCAATTTCTGTGCATCTGAAAATGAAAGGAAGACCCACATTTCGGGCAATATAACGTAGGCGGAGGAATGATTTCTGTACTCATATTTTTATAATTCAGTGTAGTGAATCAACGATAAGAGCAGCTTAAAAACAGGGCTTTAGTTTTTATGGCTGATGTTATTAAAAAGTTTATGCTGATCAATTGTTTAATAATAATATAATCTCTTAGTTCTCAAAGATGCAAAGAACTGGTTTACGGGAAAATCCCCAAAAAAAAACAATACTCACATCTACTCTGCATAGGTAATTAAAGGGCTTCCGCAGGTCAAATGCGATATTGAAGCTTAAAAAACAGGAGAACTGACCCCGGTAAGACTTGGTCTGTCCGTAATTCTGATTTTATAACGATGTGCGAATGAATTTGTCATTATTCAAATAGTTAGAATAACAGCAATCAGCGGGTCAATGATTTATTGGAGGATTATCGTGATGACCAGCCGGATCGGTAGGACTTACAATAAATTGGATCATGCTGAGATAAGGCCGGGAATTCGTTGAGGAAATTTAGGTTCCCCGGTGTCGTTGCATCGGGGGGCTGCCCTGGGAAAATATGTGTTGAGATCCAGCGGAGTAGTAATGTTTTTTATAGGAACACCCGGGTGAAATTCTGGTATGATTTTTATTAGTCAATTCCGCAGTAAATTCAATAACAATCTTTCGTAATCTTTATTCCGCTAGGGGGAGATGATCTGGAAGAAATGCATTTAACTTATTTCGGCAAAACAGTGTTCAATATATGCGTATAAAATCAATTTTTCTTATCATTATTACTCTATTGTTTATCGTGGTTCTCATCCAAAATAATCAGCAGGTTAAGTTTACTATTTTGTTTTTCCAAGTTTATGTTTCGAACCTGGTCGTTATTGGACTTATTGCCTTGATCGCTTTTATCTCCGGTATATTGCTCGGCAGGCTGCGAAAAGTCAAACCTCGGGGGATGCGGGATTTACCAGGTGACTCCCCGATCAATACGAGATATTGACCCAAGGCGGCATGGATTTAGGAACTACCATCGACGGCATCCGTTTTCGGCTGCTTCCCTAATGTTGGCGATTTTATCCGCCAGTTACCCAGTCATATTTAGTAAGACGTTCAATTTGCAAATAACCAGTGTTTATTGGCTATTTTGTAATTCCGATTAGCGGTAGCGTATTTCTATCATTGGATTGACCAAGGTTCAGCCGGAATTCTGGCATTTATTTGTCCCTGCGGTTAACTAAGTTGACGAATAAAAAGATCATTATTTGCATAATTGGAAAAGAGAAATGTAAGCTGGAAAATAAATGCAAGAGAATTTATGAATACCCAGGACGATGTTATTCCATTAAAGAAACGGTGTTGGGATTGCTTATGCCCACTGGATAGCAACCATGGGGTATCAACCTGATAACTGATGAGTTTGAAGCCATTGTAAATGAAACTGAATTAAAAAAACAATAGTTGCGAACAGCTGAAATCCGCACCTTTTCAAGCAACGGTGAAATGATAGCTTGTGTTGGAACGTTTGCATATTATCCATATATCGTCCACCTTCGCCGAGGATACATAGAAGGAATAACCGCCACGATATGGATAGATATTGCCTGCAGCTGATGATTTGAGTCTAATGATTTCGTGGAGATAACAATTGCTAATGAATTATCTACCGGGATTCAGCGAGGTTCTAAATGCCGGATATCAACCTTGATCTACCACGGCACAAAATAAGCCTCACAAGAATTCCCGATGAGGCTATTTAAATCTCCAGGGGCGGTACTGATTCAACAATTATCAAGCACAGGATAACCGGAGATTGAAGTCTCTCCTAGGAATAGCAGAAATTACATGTAGTCAATTCCCTTTTTGTAGAATTCATTCCCCATTGGCACGCCGGTCATTTATAAACATTTGCTCGGAAACCTTTATGAGGTCATCATCTCCTATGGCACGGGGTTTGGATGGAACCTATAATAAAAATTTTTAAAAGAAAGAAGCTGGGGTGTTAAACAATAAAATAAATAGGGTAAATATGATTTTGATAGCACATATGTTTGATCGAGCCAGATGATCTTGACAGAACAATTTGGTTTGTGCTATTTGTACTATAAAAAGATAAGACTGATTTACTGATAATAAAAAGGTATGTTTTATCAAAGTGTCAAAAAGTATCATGGCCCTACATTAAAGGTACAACAAATGATCATTTGTTAATGAGATGAAGTGAATAGCGATTAGAATCCTGATGAATAAAAATCTTAAAATATATATTACGGGGCATAATAATTTAGTTGGATCAGCTATTCATCGAAAGTTAGAAAAAGAGGGTTATACCAACCTCTTGATTTCTAACGGTTCTGTACAGGATTTGAGAAACTACGTCTGGGTAGCGGATTTTTTTCAACGAGAAAGGCCTGATTATGTGTTTCTTACGTCTGAGAGTTTAAGGAAACGCTTAGTAAACGATGCCGCTCGTTCAGTTGATTTGTACGAAAGGCTACAAGTCCAAAGTAATATTATCCATCTGAGTTATTTAACAGGTGTTAAAAAGCTGATGCTGATTGCCTCTGATTGTATTTCTTCCCAGTTGGCACATCCACCCATTAAAAATATCTGCCTGCTGGATAGTTTATTTGATGAGACTAATGAATATGCAGTAGCCGAGATTATCGGCATAAAAATGTGCGATGCCTACCGGAAAAGGTACGATTGTAATTTTATCTCTGTATTAACTGCCAGTTTATATGGATATAATGACAATTATGATTTAAATAATAGTCATATTCTACCCTCGCTGATTCGCAAGTTTCAGGATGCCAAAATGAAAAAAAACGCAAATATGGCTATACCAGGAGCAGCTGGAGCACTCTTTGAGTTTTTATTCGCAGATGACATGGCAAAAGCTTGCAAAGATCTGATGATAAATTATAACGGGACAGCTCCTGTTTTTATCGGTAGCGGAGAAGATATTACAATGGAGACCCTTACCCAAATGATTAAAGATTTGATCAAATATCAAGGAAATATTCATTTTGACGAAACCATTCCTGATATCTTTTTAGGGAAACCTATGAGCATTTCTATATCTCTAAAAAAAGAATGGGATCATTTTATCGGTCTGCAAAATGGTATCAAACTGGTCTACCAGGATTTTTTAATGATTCACTATCCCGAAATATTTTTTCAGTCAGATCTATAGTTATAACAAATGATAAATGGATGATCAGGTAAGTCTATAACCCATGAAAAAAATAAACCTCCGGCAAACAAAACATTTACAAACAATATCATACATATGAAACCAACACTTCTTATTTTGGCCGCAGGTATGGCCAGCCGATACGGCAGCATGAAACAAGTTGATGGCTTTGGCCCCAATGGTGAAACTATTATTGATTACTCTATTTATGACGCCATAAAAGCAGGCTTTGGTAAGGTAAGCTTTATTATCCGCGAGGAGTTTGCAGATAATTTTAAGGCTATTTTTGAGCCCAAACTAAAAGGCCGTATTGAAACCGATTACGTTTTTCAGAGTTTTGACCTTACCCCTTTTGGTATTAATAAAACTATTGAGCGTGCCAAACCATGGGGTACTGCCCACGCGGTACTTGCTGCCCGCAACCAGATAAACGAGCCTTTTTGCGTTATTAACGCCGATGACTTTTACGGTTATGACTCATTTGAAAAAATGGCTAAGTTTTTAACTACCGAAGTTGCTGATGATACTTACTCGCTGATTGGTTACCAGATTGACAGAACTTTGTCTGACTATGGTTCCGTATCACGTGGTGTTTGTAAGGTTAATGACGAAGGCAACATGGTTGAAATTAACGAGCGTACCGAAGTTTACTTTAAAGAAGACGGCAGCGTTGCCTATAAAGATGCCACCGGCGAGCACGCATTAAGCAATGATACCCGCGTATCGATGAACTTCTGGGGCTTTACTCCGGCCGTATTTAAGCAAAGCGAAGACATGTTCAGAACATTTGTGGATGCTAATGAAAACAACCCTAAATCGGAGTTTTTTATTCCGTTGGTAGCTGATGAATTAATTAAAGCGGGCACCGCATCTTTTAAAGTTATCCCAACCGGGTCAAAATGGTTTGGCGTAACTTATAAAGAAGATAAACCAATTGTTCAGCAAAGTATATCAGCGCTGATCGCCAACGGGGCTTACCCTAACGATTTATATGGGGATATCATCCATAAGAATTCACCGGTCCCTGCTTAATAAGCAGAACACCGGTCTGTAAGATTTAATAAATATAGAAAAGGAGAACTTGATTTGGACAAAGCGTGGGCGTAAAAATCGTTTCTATTACATCAGATCTCGACCATTTTGGTGGAGCTCAAAAAGTGCTGATGGATGTCCATGAGGGGCTTCGGACGGAGTACGATGCAAAGATCTTGGGTTTTCAGGATTTTCGGGACCTTCACCCGAAATATGGTATTCGTTCATCCGAGTATATTAGGTTTAACAACCCGTTTTACCTGAACAATAAAATACTTATTGTGCATGCACGGAATGTCATGGCCTTTATCATGGTTTTGAAGCGGCTTTTTTTTCTGAATACGAAAATCCTGTATGTTTCGCATAACGTATACCATAACCATCGGAGAATCTCTTTTTTTCCGGATGATATCATCTCCATTTCACAAAAGGTGACGGGTAATCTGCTGGATTATTTCAAGTTAAAAAACAGGCGCGTCCGGCTGATCTATAATGGGATCAGGGACGAGGTTTTCCCAGCGCGGCGTTCTTACCGGGAGGATGGCAGGATCGTGATCCTCTATTCGGCCAGGGTCAATGCCGTAAAAAGACAACTGGAGCTGGTTGAGCGGCTTTCGGGGAAATTACATCCTGGACTTTCGATCCAATTTGCGGGATCGGGTCCGGATTACGAGGTGTTAAAGGAAAAATGTTCGGGTACGGAGAACTTTATGGCTTTGGGTTTTGTGGAGAACGTACATGAGTTGGTTTCCCATGCAGATTACCTGATGCTTTTTTCTGTACAGGAGGGTCTGCCGATCTCTTTGATAGAGGGGATCATGCATGGAAAGCCTCTGCTGGTCAACGATGTCGGGGGTAATTTCGAGATCGGCATCCCGGGTTTAAATGGTATTGCGCTGGAAGAGGACTGGGATGTGCTGGCCGAAACATTAAACGGTCTGATATCCCTGCCAGCCACGACATACTCCCGGATGAGCCGGCATAGCCGGGAGCGTTATGAAACTATGTTTACCTATGACGATATGGTTGCCAACTACCTCAACGTTATCCGCGAACTGGAAATAAACTATTCAAAAGAAAATCTCAATATCGGCCAATCCCCTAATTCAAATTTCCATTAATAAAACATGAAGAAAGTTTTCAGATCTATCGGAAATCAAAAGGCAAAACTTTTGAAAAATACTTTGTTTAAAAACAGCAGCTGGGGAATTATATCACAATTATCTCAAACTATATTTCTAAGCTTGTTTTTTGTGATCCTCGCCAGAAAATATCCCACGGATATTTTTGCTAAATATATTATTGCCAATGCATTATATCAGCTGGTTACCGCATTTTCCACTATGGGGCTAAGCCAATGGTTTATCCGGGAATTTATCGTATCGGAAGATAAAGAGGCATTAATAAGCAAATTTCTTAAAACCCAGATCTATTTTGGCTTGGGTTTCTATTTACTCAATATAGGTCTTGCATTTTTACTTTACGACGAGCAATTCACCAGAATGCTTATTATCTTAATGGGAGCCAATGTCATATTTGATAATTTAATCAATGCTATTAAAGCTTTAAATATCGCCAATTTTGAACAGAAGAAAACCTTTATTATTTTAACCATTGAGTCTTTGCTGAAGTTCTTAGCCGGATGTTTATTATTTGTTCACCCTTTCTCCATCATTATATTATCTGCTATTTTAATCGGGATAAGGTTTTTGAGTTTGAACCTGTTTTTGAATTTTGGATCTTCTAACGCGGTAAATCTCAAAAAGCTTTGGCGGTTTAAGGTTTCTTATCCTGATATCAAATCCCTGGTTTTGCTCAATTGGGCTTTTGTAATTATTGGTGGCGTTTCTATCATCAATTGGAGGATGTCAAATATCATTATTTCCAAGGTCTTAACAGCTTTTGATGTGGCGAATTATGAAATATCCTTTAAAATATTTTCAATAGCTCAGATACTTCCTGTTGTGGTTTCTACCTCTGTTTTTCCTTTATTGGTGAAACATTATTCCAATAGCCCCGAAAGAGATTTTTTAACTTTCTATAAAAAGGTACATGTATTCTACCTGTTATTTGGTCTTTTGGCTTATACCTTTATTTATTCCTTTTCAGATAAACTGATACCCATTGCTTTTGGGACTGCTTATTTGAATAATGCAGAATATACCAAACAGATGTTTTTAACTATCCTGGTTTTTCCGACCGCGCTTTTACAGGCAAATGTACTCATCACGATCAAATTGGAGAAACTGGATATGCTGTTTAATATCATTGCATTGGTTGTTAACTTATCTATGTGTTTATTTGGTATCTTTTATATCAAATCTTTAAGTATCGTAAATTATTCCATATTTGCTTCCTTTTTTGTATTTCACGTTTTTCAGGATATTGTTTTAGTACGGAAGAAGATCATATCCCTGATATCTGTTTTTAAATTTTATGTTTTTACTACACTATTTATCGTTAGCTATATTGAACTAAGCCAGTATTTGAATGCCTATGTTGTTTTTATGCTGGCTTGGCTTTTAATTGGTATTTATTTCCTAATTCAAAGGAGAAATCTTCCTGCTGGCTTAACAATGGCAAAGAATTCATACTAGCCTGTTGCGATTATGTACGATGGCTTTATGATGTCGGCTGTCGTTTGTTTTTTTACCAATTCACATACCGCCTATCCGTCCATATGGATCAAAGTATTTTTTGAAATGAATCAAGGAAAGCTAGAGAACGGATTGAAGCTATCCCGGTTAGTATTCGTTTTAATCGAGTTGGTCAGTTTAAAAGATACGGTCGAATAGTCTGCCGAAAAAGCCCTTGTCACTTCCCCCAATAGGGATATAACTTGAATTCATTGGGTGATCAATGACCTGCCCAAATTTCAAGGAAAATCCCAGGAAGAGATCTCCGCCGCTATAATTTCCCGTGTTGTTTATCTGTTCAGTATTTAACATGGCCATGGCGAACTTACCGGTATTGAGTAAGCGATCTGATCCGATAAAAAACTCCGCATTAGGGGATTTGATCATGATTTGGGATCCAAGGTTAAAGAATTTCATCTCATTATAGCTTGTTGTTAGCGAAAGCGTGAGATTATGATATTGAAAATGATTGATAAAGACGCCGGTGAAACCAGGGGAGAATAATTCTTTAGCAAGCAAAAGCGTGGGAATATATTTAAAGCCATTTTCTTCTCTGAGCCAATAGGTCTTTGTCGCACTAATCTCTGCCTGTGAATTTGTGGTGGAAGCAAAGCCATTTGCCGAACCATTATTTTTGAGGATTTTACGGGTGCCGTTATAAATGGTATCCTCCCGTGCAGCAGATGAAATATTATGGAGTATGCCACTGTTATTGAAGTTATATAAGGTTGATCTTTTATTCCAAAGAATAAATCCAAGATCTTTTATATTGGTCTGGATCGTTATGTTGTTGTCTGTTGTATAAGAGGCCCCCAGGGATATGGCTGCGCCCGGATTACGTAATGTCGGTGTGTAACTGTCGTCGGGCATATAGCTATCCTCGTAACGCCCGTGTAGGGTTAAGATTGCTTGATCATGTATCTTATCCAGGGTAAGATGGGATTCCGTAATATCAATTTTTTGGTGCTGTATTCCAAGTAGACCACTGATTTTGAAGCCTATGGCGACTTTGTCATCGATGCGTTCACGGTAGGAAAAACTGAGTTGATGAAAAGATTGAAATCTATAATGATCATTAAAAATATTGGTGTAATTGTTTTGGGGAAAATTAGAGGGGCCGCTGAACATGGCTAAAGATTCATCTGAAAAAAGGCCGCTGCTTTCCATTTTTGTTTGAGCAGAGAGCCCCATTTCTACATCACCGTTAAGGCTGCTAAACATTTTAAGCATAAAAAAGTAAGTGTTAATGTTCGCATTAAAGTGATTATATTTTCCCATACCTATTTGCAGCGCAGTGGTGTTATAATAGGGTATATTCGCAAATAACCTGGTTTTTATGGCAGGTTGAATATTTCCGCTCAAATAGGTATTGATATCGAAGTTGGGTACTAAAAAATTAAAGGCAAATTGTCTGCTGGAATCGGGGATGAATGATCTTTGCGCAGGGTTCTCAAAGGAATCATAAAGTGTTTCCGTGTTATATAGTGAAAATTGCTGAGCGGAGGCTTTCACGTAAAAAAACAAGAATAAAAGAAAAATTTTTTTCATAAACTTTATTTTTCTTATCCTTTTATGGTCGTGCCGATCACTGCAGAAGTCCATATCGAGATAAGATGTTCAGAAAATCAACAACTTTCAACCATGCTTAAACAATACCGGAGGAAAGGATGATTCGCATTAACTAACCGGTCATGTTTAAACAAATATGACATGCCGGCGCTGTCATGTCTTCCAGGAATGATATCGTTGCCGGCCCTGGTTAAAGCAAGATGATGTCTACGTTAATTTTTAATAAATTCTGTATCGTTATGCAACTATGATGCTAAAAGAGAAGTGCAATCCTGTTTTTTAAGACGATGCTTCACGGACTGACTAAGTTTGAACTTATAAAGATAAATGAGGATTTTATTCATCATCGATGGCGGTTTGGAAAAAAAGTGCCGGCCATTATATATGTGTAAAAGATTCCTCAATTTGGGTCTTTTTTACCAGTGAAGTGAAAAGGAAAGCGTTACAAACACCGGCCACGGCTGATTCTTAATTTTTTATAGAGTATACTCGTTTTGCCTGTGCTGTTCAATAAAGAGCGTAAATTATTTAAAACGAAATAAATTTTACCGATTGAAAATAAAAAAGTGGTTTATAAGTACCATATTTGTGCCAAATTGGTGTTACATATGCGTATATTTAGCTTTTTTTATTTTTTTGTTGTCTTATTTTTGTTTTCATGTAAAAAAGAAGGTGCCGTATCTGGCACTGATCCTGTTGATAGTGGCCAAAGTTTAGCTGCAGCAACGGCTAATACCACCATCGCTAAGAGCTCCGTAAATGTAAGGGATCAGGGCGCAAAGGGAGATGGGGTGACTGACGATACAAAAGCTATTCAAAATGCGATCAGCTTTGCGAAGGCCCATGGGTTGTCTAATGTTTATTTCCCGGATGGGAATTACCTGATCGGGCAACTGGGCAATAAATCAGGGATAATTAAACTGGCCAATGGCATAGGTCTGCAGGGTAATGGCGCGGCCACCTGCCATATCAACCTGACGGGGAAGCGTTATAATCCCAATCCAATTTTTTATCAGGATTATGTTGTTGAACCTACCATATGTAACTTGGTTATTCAAGGCATAGATTTTAACGGCGAGAGTCAGAACCAGCAATTTGATGCCTCCTATCAATTCGGCCATGCGCTTAGCATCAACCATGGAAGAAACATTGAGGTTAAAAATTGCAAATTTGAAAACTTCAGAGGGGACGGCCTACTATTTGGAGATACTTTTGAAGCCTCGTTAAATGCCCGGATCGTTTATAATGTCAATGTCCATGATAATGAGTTTGTTAATATTTACCGGGAAGGTGTGCTATTCTGTTGCGTAAATGGGGCGTCGTTTTATAATAACAACGTCCACGGTAATGGATATTTAGTGGGTGGTGTGGACATTGAGCGTCATAGTGCGAATGAAAGCGTACTGAATATTGCGGTTTATAATAACACCTTTAATTTTAATGACGGATATGGCCCGGTTGAACGAGGTGGTCCGGTTGTTCGATACCGGCGCGCGATTACGATGGGTTATTTTTACGCCGGTTATCCAAAAGGGATTGTCGATTCATTGAGCGGGCACCATAGGATTTATAATAATAAGGTATATCAGGGCCAGATCGATTGTTTTGGACTTGTCAATATCAGTATAACAGGGAATGCAATAACCAATAAATACGAAAATATCAGCGGGGTATCTCATGTTTCGGCGCCGGCCATTGATATATCTGATGCGAGCCCGACCACGGGACTGATCAACGTATTGGTGAACAGCAATAATATCAGTTCAGGAATGGGCAACGGTATTGCTTTTAAAAACTATTCCCGGATTACAGCAAAATCCAATATCATTTCCGGGACGCTGACGGATGGAATAAACTTATTGGGTGCAGGCGGCCTGTTTGATTCCAATATCATCACTGATGCGGGGACAACCGTGAAAAATGGCTCGGGGATCGTCATCAACGGGAATGCCTCCGGTTTGATCATCTCGAACAACGCGGCAAGTAATACGAAGACCGGCGCCAGCCGTACAATGGATTACACCATAAAGATAGCCAGTTCAAATAATGGCGCAGTGCCTCCGCGGATCTCCGGAAATCAAGGAAAAAATATGCTTAAAGGGGTGATTTCCACTTACTATTACCAGCCAGGATATGTCCAACTGGCCAATAATGTTGCCAACTGATCACATAACATCCTGCGTCATCTATTGCCAGGTAACAGCCTAGCGATAGATCAATAACCAGATGCGCTCCATTTGTCGGTGCCGGGTTAAGTGGGATGATTGAACGGTGCCCGTCGTACGGCTTCTCCACACGGTGTTCTCTGGTTTATTGATCGTTGTTCCTCCTTCTTACCGGGTTATTTTTTTTTAGCATGAATTTTGCAGACGGTGAACAATTGCATTTAAAAGGATGCGATAACTAGTTTGATTAAAATTGTATGCTTCAAAAAGTTTTAATTTTTGCTTTACTCATCATTGTATACTTGATTTGGTATTGTATTTTGTTGGTTCGTAAAAGAGATGTCACCTATCTATTTTTTAGTTTTGTTATTACCTGCATACCTTTTCAGATGTCTATTCCCCTGTTTGTCCCGCATTATTCCACTGCTATAGGCACCGGGTCGTTTACCGCAAAAATATTTTTGATGGTGCCGTTCATCGCATCTCTCATCTTGCTGGTCAAACAAAAGCACAAAAATTTATTACACATTTATAAGAATGAAAACTGGGTATTGTGGGTTTTGGTACTGATTCTGATATCTGTTTTAAACCCATATAATTTTGCCAGGTGGGGCACCGTTGCATTTGCAGTAATTTTTCTGAGCTATATTTTTTATTTCAGACTGATCTATGAAAGCTTAAATCCAGTCCAGGTGCTAAACGGAATTTTTGCAAGTTTTTTGTTTTTATGTGTGTTACAGTTTATTTTGGCTGTTTTGTACCCATTGATGGGAGTGTCGTTTGTAACAACGATCTTTCAAGCCGGCGGGGAAGGATGGGCTACCAGAAATGGGACCAGGGCCGGGGCGATTGGCGTTTTTGTAACACCGGCCAACTTAGGATTGTTTACCGTTCTTGCTTCCGGATTTTTTTTCTCCACTTACCTAGGCGGGTTTAATAAGAAGATAAGTTTAGGGTTATTGGGTATTAACAGTATCACAATAGTTTTAACCTACTCGAGAACTTCTTATATCACCCTGGTCGTGATTTTATTTGCTTTGTTCTACTTGTTTAAAAATGCGGAAAAATCACTTTTTTCGTTCAAAAGTATTTTTTTAGGACTGATACCTGCCTTATGCGCAGTCTACTGGCTTGTGTTTTTTTCCCCTTTTAGCGAAACTTTTCTTAAAACCAATGCGGATGAAATGGCCCAAGCACGTTTAGATCACTGGGTTATGGGGCTAAATATATTCAAATCCTCGCCGGTAATAGGGGTAGGTATCAATACACATTTGGAATTTGTGGCACACAACATCAGTTTAAACAAACAGATACATAATGATTTTTTAACTTCAAACCCCATTCATAATACCCATTTAATAATTTTGGCAGAATCAGGTATTATTGGTTTTTTGTTATGGCTGTTGTTTTTAATTTTCTCATTCCAAAAGGCTAAATGGAATATACAACATCATATCAATGTGATTTTGTCTCTTACTCAGATCGCCTTAATTCTAACCTACGTGGTCTATGGATTTACGGATTGGGCGCCGCTTTCCCATTCTACCTTTCCTATATTTTTGCTGTTTACCTATTTTAATCATAAATACAGTATTTGTTTAAAATCCTGATAATCAGGTATTAACAATGATCGAAATAAACCCTAGCCGTGATATAAAACTGAAGCCCATGAAAAAAATTGTTTTCTTAACCAGCGAAGATCTTTTGGATGTCGATTTGCCGGTGGTTAAAGAATTAAACCTGACTTATAAAAAAGAATATCTTATCATTTGGATTATTATCTTAAAGGGATATGGCTGGTATAAAAAAGAAGAACTGACCTCTTTTTGTACACAGAACCACATCGAGTATTTAATTTTTGAGCAGCATCGAAAACTCAAAAACCCGCTGAACATTTTTTTTCATTTACATATTTTAAAAACAGTTAAAAAACTAAGACCCCAGCTGATCTATGATAGTTATTTGGGAGTTCCATATATGCATTTTTTTACAGGTTTTTTTCTAAAAAGAAAATTATTTGTAATGGCGATCCATGATGTAGAGCAGCATTACAAAATGAAAAATAAGGCCGTTCGTACATTTTATTATTCATTTTTGATGCGTACCTATTTGAATTTTCACATATTCTCTCCGCATCAGCTCAAGATTTTTAATTTACATTACCCCGGGAAGAAGACCTTTTGCAGCCCCTTATTTCTCAAGGATTTTGGCCCCATTTCTCCGGCCAACAGGTTAAGGCATAAGAAGATGACCCATTTCTTGTTTTTTGGTATTATAAGGCCTAATAAAGGATTAGATTTATTGATTGAGGCCGTCAATATCTTAGGAGAGAAATATACCGATTTTCAAGTAGTTATAGCGGGTAAGTGCGACAATTGGAGTGCTTATGAGGAGTTGATCAAGCAACCGGACAGGTTTACTTGTATCATCAGGAATATAGAGCAAGCGGAGATCCCCGAGTTATTTGCCCAGGCCCACTATCTGGTTTTACCCTATCGAGATGTTACGCAGAGTGGCGTTTTACTTACGGCCTATAATTATCACATTCCGGTGATCGCGACAGCGTTAGAGGGCTTTACCGAATATATTAAGCATGCCGAAAATGGGTTTTTATTCGAAAACGGGAATGTAAACGACCTGGTCACACAAATGGAAAATGCCATAAACTTAAAGGATGATGAATATCAGATTTCGGTTGAAAAATTAAAATGCCATATCGCCAAAGAAATTTCTATCGAAGGAATTAGCAAAAAATATGTTGATTTTTTTGATGACTTAAAATAAACTTATGAATTGTTTTGCCAATCTCTATCAGGGGCTTAAAAATGACTATCGCGCTTATGCCAGATCGGCAAAGAGTTTTTATAAACCCTTTTTCAAAATTCATTTTTACTGTAATGTTATTTTTCGGATCAGTCATCTCTTTTTTAGCTTGAAATTACTCCCTGTATCACGCTTGTTCTGGCTATTTAACAGGATTGTTTTTTCGGTTGATATTGATCCAGGGGCGTCTCTTCACGGTGGTTTTGTGATCATGCACGGCATTGGAATTGTCATCGGTCGGTATGTTATCGCAACGGGAGAGTTTAAAATTTATCAGGGCGCTACTATCGGAGGTAATAATGGCAAAGAACGGGTTTATCAAGACAGGTTGTTGAAACAGCCATACATCAAAAATAACGTTGTTATCGGTATCAATTCGGCAGTCCTGGGACCGGTCGTTATCGAAGCTGGGGCTGTTATTGGAACGCAGGCCATAATTACCAGGGATGTCGCCGAAAATTCAACGGTTGTAGGGAATAACAAAATTTTAATCAATAAATAATGAAGAGCACGGAAGTTATTTCTGTTACAACTAATTTAGGACGTTTTGGTGGAGCTCAAAAAGTGCTGATGGATGTCCATGAGGGGCTTCGGACGGAGTACGATGCAAAGATCTTGGGTTTTCAGGATTTTCGGGACCTTCACCCGAAATATGGTATTCGTTCATCCGAGTATATTAGGTTTAACAACCCGTTTTACCTGAACAATAAAATACTTATTGTGCATGCACGGAATGTCATGGCCTTTATCATGGTTTTGAAGCGGCTTTTTTTTCTGAATACGAAAATCCTGTATGTTTCGCATAACGTATACCATAACCATCGGAGAATCTCTTTTTTTCCGGATGATATCATCTCCATTTCACAAAAGGTGACGGGTAATCTGCTGGATTATTTCAAGTTAAAAAACAGGCGCGTCCGGCTGATCTATAATGGGATCAGGGACGAGGTTTTCCCAGCGCGGCGTTCTTACCGGGAGGATGGCAGGATCGTGATCCTCTATTCGGCCAGGGTCAATGCCGTAAAAAGACAACTGGAGCTGGTTGAGCGGCTTTCGGGGAAATTACATCCTGGACTTTCGATCCAATTTGCGGGATCGGGTCCGGATTACGAGGTGTTAAAGGAAAAATGTTCGGGTACGGAGAACTTTATGGCTTTGGGTTTTGTGGAGAACGTACATGAGTTGGTTTCCCATGCAGATTACCTGATGCTTTTTTCTGTACAGGAGGGTCTGCCGATCTCTTTGATAGAGGGGATCATGCATGGAAAGCCTCTGCTGGTCAACGATGTCGGGGGTAATTTCGAGATCGGCATCCCGGGTTTAAATGGTATTGCGCTGGAAGAGGACTGGGATGTGCTGGCCGAAACATTAAACGGTCTGATATCCCTGCCAGCCACGACATACTCCCGGATGAGCCGGCATAGCCGGGAGCGTTATGAAACTATGTTTACCTATGACGATATGGTTGCCAACTACCTCAACGTTATCCGCGAACTGGAAAAATCTAACACCTGAAATACGGGAGGCTTCCTGGGCGCTCACTAAGATCGGATAAAGTGAAATTTGAAATTTTTATTTGAGGATTGTTTTTAACAACTGGCTGATGATTAAAAAACAGAACTTGGGATAGGTTTTTATTGATCGGCCTAAAAAGCCGTTTTCCTTTAGTGCACGGTAAAAGAATCTTAAATTAAGGTAATCAATGATTTTAGGATAAAAATAGATATCGTCCTTAGATTGGTGTAAGAATCCGCCGCAGGTATAAATCGCTCCGTTATAACCTGCCTGCCTTAAATCCAGCGCCATGTTTTCCTGGATGATCGCGCCCATTCCGATCAATATAATAGGAGGATTTAAGACAGCAATGGTATTAATAACTTCTTGTCTTTCCCATTCACTCTCAAAAAAGCCGTTTTTATATCCCGATATCTGCAGATTCGGGAAATTTATCCTGAATATTTCCATGGTTTTTTTGATCGTTATCGGATCCGTCCCCAGGAAGAAGATTTTTAAATTATTTTCAATAGCGATTTTGAAAATATAAGGTACAATAGAGGTCATGTCGCATGAAAAACGCTGAATGCGAAATGGCGTAGCCTTTAACAGGTTTAAAACAATCACGACAAATATCCCATCCGGAGCGATGATGTCAAACTTTTCAAATATTGCCGTATTTTTAACAGCTAGGGTATAAGTGTACGGGTTTAAAAAGGTAATTAAAGCCTTGTTTCTGGGATCAAATTTTTCTATGGATTCAGGAATTCTGGAACAAAAGGTATGATAAATATTCACTGGATTATGGTTTAGCCGAATCACGATAATTTTTGATGGGTTCGCTTCCGATTCCCAATTTTACAATTGGGGAAAAGGTCTTAAATGTTTCTTTGCCATATTTCATGGTCTTTAGGTTAAGGTCATATTTCTAAAGTTTATTCAGGTCGTTAATCAGGTCTGTTTATTTAATTATTGTCGAAAATCGGAATATAGCTGCGTGGCTAAAGGGAGGGCCATTGCAGTAATTTCCGGAAATCAATATTCCGATAGTTATCTATTCTATAATCAAAGCAAGAGCCAGTTTCCTAAAATAAGCTGAGAGGGTATAAATATAAGTTTTAACGAAATTTTTTTTCATAGTGTGTATTTTTTTCCCCAAATGTGTACCGTATTGCTCGATATTGATCAGGTGAAGCCGGTTTACTTTTTTATTTACAGGAATTATATCGGTAGAAGCTGTTCAATAAATACCTGGTTTCGGGCAGAACTGATTTACCGGTCGGGGGCCAGTTGAAGAAAGGGAATGTTAAATGGATTTTATCCCGTTAGGAAAGCGTTTGCGGGAGTTATTGAACCCTTGACGCTTAATTTCGGTAATAGATACAGGATATCTTTTTTATCGGGTAGAATAAACTTGCGGATATGGATTTTCGGGGGCTTTCCCCGAATCCAGATAAAATGGAATTATTGCATGGTTATTGCTCTGTCAGTTCGAATAAAATGAATATGGAAACCGTATGACGTTCAGCGATAGCAGCGAATTATGGAGTTAATAGGTATCGCATGATTGACAATATCATAATTTCCATGGCCGATCTGAAAATTGCTTGTCGGGAGCAGATGGAGGAAGCGGCGATGAAGAAACTTGGTTGTCACGAGCGCGCCCTTAATAATAACATGTTTATACAAAAGACTGATGATCTTGTATAACGAAGAATAGTTTAGTTCAACAATAACACAAGTATATGAGAATCTTAGCAATTGCATCAATCGGGGGGCACTGGATCCAACTTCTACGTCTGATGCCATTATTCAAAGACCATGAAGTAACGTTTATCTCCACCAAGCCTAATTTGAAGGATATGGTCAAAGGCCATAGATTTATAACTATTCCGGATGCCAACAGAGGAAAGAAAATAAATTTATGCAAATGTATACTTTCAGTTACCTGGCATATTGTTGCCGTGAAGCCACGGGTAATTATCAGTACCGGAGCCGCACCCGGTTTAATTGGGATTCTGATTGGTAAGTTAACAGGGGCTAAAACTATTTGGATAGACAGTATTGCAAATGCTGAAAAATTATCAATGAGCGGAAATATAGCTGTCAAGATCGCTGACCGCGTATATACCCAATGGGAGCACCTGGCCAATTCCAAAGTGATATTTAGCGGAAATATATTGTAACTATGATCTTTGTAACTACCGGAACACAAGAACCCTTTGACAGACTTATTGAAACGATCGATGATATCGCCGGACAATATCCGGGTTTAACCTTTGTTGTGCAGGCATTTTCGTCTCTCTATAAGGCAAAAAATTTTGATGTGTTAGAGTTCATATCCGCTGCTGATTTTAGCAGCTATATGGATAAAGCTGATCTGATCATCAGCCATGCCGGCATGGGGACAATTATCTCTGCATTAGTAGAGAATAAGCCCATTATTGTGATGCCGCGATTGTTGCGATATAATGAACATCGGAATGAGCATCAGCTGGCAACTGCCAGAAAATTTGATGCATTAGGCTATTTGCATGTTGCCTATGATGAACATGAGTTAATGGCCAAATTTATAACTATGTGGCCAGATCAATTAAAACCACTTCATAAAATTGGCAATAGTGCTTCAGATACGTTATTGGATTCTTTAAGGACTTTTATTGAATAGGGGTTAAACGGAGCTATTTTTAACAAAATATAGTCGGTTTAATCCTTGTCGGATAGCATGTTTATTTGTGAAGCGCAATAAGGCGGGGGACAGGTGACTTGTTTTCCGAAATAAATTTAACGGGGTATGTACTCAGTATGCGTTCTTTCGAAAGCTCCTGGTTTTCTTGCTTGAGATACCTGTAAAGTGCTTCAAATAAATAATCCGACAGCACATTTTCGATATCTGAAAATAATTTAGCTTTTGTTGTGTTACCGCGTTTAATGGATTCTCCAAGGGAGAGTTCTATCACCTCTTCTGTTACTTTGATGGTGGTGGTCGCAGAATCCCCGGCGTCCGCATCCTGGGGAGGAATAAAATCAGTAAAGAACACTCTGATCACCTGGAGTTCAGATACAGGAACAAATAGAAAGTCATTTTCATTGTCAAGCTCCAACGCCTTGCACAATTCATAAAATGAAAATTTCCCTATATTTTTAATCGTTGTCATACTACTCATATTATAAAAAGATTCGTAATCGCTTGAAATATGACATGTTGCCCTATATAAGGTTTAAGTACTGTCGGATTTCAGTTGACTACGCCTGCTGATGCTTCACTTAAGAATAACCTATTTACGTATGCAGGGTATTAATTGTTTCATCATTTACATTACAAAACAACGCAAATTTTAGCACTGATTGGATGATGCGGGGTAGAAAGATGCTTTTTTTATTTCTTCGCTTACTTTTAGGGATATCTGACGGGACAAGATAGCAAAATTGCTTCATTCGGGGGAGAGTTTGATAAGTTTATGACGCGAGATCGTAATACCCATCTGCACACACTTTGGCAGGTGATGGGATTTTTTTATCGGCTTCCCGTAGGGCAGCTTCTTATTGGACTGACTACAAGATGATAAAGGTTCCGATAAATAAGTTTGCCTTATTACGAAATATTATATGAAATGATCGTAAGTTAATGGAGAAATCTTCCCAAGAAAACAATAAAGCAAAAAAAGGATATTTATAGTCACCATCAAAAGGAAAAACCAGTTCTTAACTCCAATCTATTAGTCATATGTGCCGGCTTTGCCAGCGAAGGCGGATGCCAGCAAAGAGTGATGTAAAACGCTATTTATGCGAGATCCGCCTTTCCGATGTCATGCCCCGACGGACTGATATACAAACGGCTGTTGTCGGGTAAATGACCTTAATCAAGTTGCCACTAATTTAGGAAATCGTTTCCGGGATGTTTTTTTCTTTGGGAATAAAAGGCCGGTGTTGATCCGGCTTTCTAAAGGTAAACAACCACCAAATATCCAGCCTCATGCACAGGTTGTAAAAAAGCATGGGTAGCAAGGTTCCGCAGATCCACAGTGCAGCAACCAAGCCCGGGATATAGGTAAAATGAAAGAGGTTGACTAAGATAACGCGGGTTATGGTCATGACGATGATCTGCATACAATAAATAAAAAGGGAATGAAAACCGATTACTCTTAAAAAATTTAAAGCCTGATATTTTTGCAGGAGAAAGGAAAAATTAATAGATATGGTACAACCCACAAGGGCTTCTAACAGAAAAAAAAATGGCATTTTCCGCTCTACAAAATTAATACCGTCCGCGCCCCCATGTAGATTTATTCTGGCAAAGTGGTACTGAATAAATAAAAATACAAGGAGAAGCGGTATAAACACTTTAAATGATGAAAACCGTTGGGCGTTCTTTTCATCCAATAAGGTATTAGATATGAAGTCCCCCAGGGCGAAAAATAAATAAAACTCACAGATATCAGTTAGAAAGCCTCCCTGGATCTCGTTGATATGCAGGTAAGCAGCAATAGCGTACAGTACAGCACCGATGACCACTTGTATTACCGGTTTTACTTTTAAAGCAGCTTGCAGACACGCATAAATGACGCCGATGCAAAACAGGGTATTCAAATACCAGAAATGACCGGTTTTGCGTGGATCAATTAATAGATTCAGGTAATTCATCGGGGTGATGCCATTAGCCGAGTATCTGGCAGTCAAAAGCTGCAAAGAGATTTCTATTCCCCCCCAAAGTAATAAAGGGTATAAAATGGTGTCCGCACGGTTGGTGATATATTCGTTTAATCCCTTTTTTTTCAAGCTGGAAGCAATAAATATCCCGGATATGATAAAAAATAAAGGCATTCTGAAGCCGTATAGGAACAGACTGATATAATTAATCAGCGGATAAGCATTAAGATCCAGTCCATGGGCCCTTAAAACCAACAAGCAATGGCCAAAGCCAACCAATAGAATACTGATCCCTTTATCTGAGTCCACCCAGATATAACGTTTTTTACTCAGGATATGCTTTGCATTTAAAATATTCATCGATGTCTAACAGTAGGAGATAAGCAACAGGAAGTTATTAATTGATGTGATCGCTGGTTCAGCTGCATTTGGCAGCAGAATTCCCGTGCTCATCCAGGTTTTTCTGCAGTATGGTAGCAAAATCACGAACATGGGGTGGTAAAAGCATGGAAAAGTGGTCACCAGGAACCTCACAGAGTTCAACACCCTTTTTAGCGTATTTTTCCCACCCCAGAAATTTTCCGTAATCGATATAATGCACGCATATAGAGGCTTTGTATAGAAATAGCCGACCATCAAACGATTCCAGTTGGTAATTTCTAAAGGCAGTTATATGTCTTCTTTTTATTTTTTTAATTAAACGGTAAAAATCTTTACTCTCTGTCTTTGATGGTTCCCCATAAGGCTTTTGAGGCATTTTTCCCTTCAATAAACTGCTGATGGGATCCGCAATAATGGATTGCAAAAATCTGGGAAGGTGTCGCTGAGCTTTTTTGGGAATCAATGAATACCAGTCTTTGTATTCTGTTTTTTCTGCGTCGGCATCAAAAATGATCAACATCTGGACTTTTTTTTCAACAGCATGCAATTGTTTTTGTATTTCCATGGCAATGTAACCACCTGAGGAATAACCAGCTAAAAGGTAAGGACCCTCGGGGTTATGGCGGACAATCTCCTTCAGGTAACAGGCAGCGATCTGCTGTAAATTATCCAGGGGCTGTTCTTTTCCGTCCAGGCCGACGGCCTGCAGGCCAAAAAGAGGTTGTTCCTGATCAATGCAAGCAGCCAGCGGACTAAAGTTGAGTACGTTCAGGCCGTCGCCATGGACAATATACAAAGGGTTTTTTGTTCCTTCCGGTTTAATGGGTACCAGGTATTGGTAGTGATATTCAGCCATGTTTTCGTCCGCAAACCGCGCCAGGGTCCTGATGGTCGGGCATTTAAAGAATATGGCAAGCTGTAAGTTAAGTCCGGTGATTTTTCTGAATTTCGACAAGATCTGTACAGCAATAAGGGAATGACCGCCAAGCTCAAAAAAATTGCTGTCCACATGCAATTGATCAAGGTTCAGGCATTCTTTCCATATTTTCCGGAGCTTTTCCTCGGTATCCGTGAGTATTTCTTGAGGCAATTGCTGGCCGGCAGGTCCAGGAATACTTTTTTGCGGTGAAGCGAAATTTTCGGGATAGGGGAGTGTTTGTCTGTCAATTTTTCCGTTTGAAGTTAAGGGTAATTTTTCGAGTCCGATCCAAATAGCAGGGATCATATACTCCGGTAATTGTTTGCTTAAAAAAGAAGTGATGGCTTCCCGGTCAAATGCGGTATCCGGTGTTACCACATAGGCCACCAGTCGTTTATTTCCTTCTTTATCAGTTATCGCAATGACTACCGCGTCCAGAATTAAACTGCTGTTATTCAATACACTTTCTATTTCGCCAAGTTCGACCCGGAATCCATTAATTTTAACCTGGTTATCTTTACGGCCTATAAACTCCATATGATAATTAGGCATCATCCTACCCAGATCCCCTGTACGGTACATCATTCCCCCCGCATGTTGGTGAAATGGATCGGGAACAAAGGAAAGGCTTGTCTTTGCATCGTCATGGGCATAACCCCTGGCCACCCCCACGCCGCCAATATAAAGTTCTCCAATAGTACCTTGGGGAACAGGTTGCAGGTGCTCGTTCAGGATATAGAAGAAATTATTAGCGATGGGTTTCCCGTAAGGGATGCTGTTCCAATCGCCGGATGTTTGATGAATAATAAAAAAATTTGACCATACCGTCCCTTCAGTTGCGCCTCCCAGACCAACCACAGTCACCTCCGGGAAGAACTTTTTTGCGCGGTCCGGTAGACTTACAGGTATCCAGTCTCCACTTAGTAAAATTGTTTTTAACCCATCATAGCTATATTCCGGATCATCCAGTTCGAGTGTTCTTACCAGGTAATCCATGGTTGTTGGTACCGAGTCCCAAATGGTGATTTGGTAAGTCACCAGCATGCGCTGTAATATTTTTACATCTTGAATCTCTTGTTTTTGAGTAATAACCAAAGTGCCTCCTGCGGCAAGCATACCAAAAATGTCATAAACGGAGAGGTCAAAGCACATCGAAGTGATGAACAGCAGCCGATCTTTCGGCCCGACACCAAATGTAGTATTGACCCAGGTTACTAAGTTGACAGCAGAGTGGTGTTCAATCATTACGCCTTTGGGTTTTCCCGTTGAGCCGGAGGTATAGATGGTATAGGCCAATTGGTTACTGCTGATGTTGAGGTCAAGATTCTCGGTTTTATAACCGTTTAAATCCACCAAGTCAATGCGGATATAATTATCTTCGCCAATAAGAGATTTTAAAGGGTAGTTTTGGTCTGCTACGATAGCCTTTAAACCGGATTGATTAAAAATATAATGTTGTCTTTCTACAGGATAATCCGGGTCAATGGGGACATATGCTCCTCCAGTCTTCAGTATGGCAAACATGCCGATGATCATCTCAAAATCTCTGCTCACAAGTAATCCAACATTATCTTGCGCTGTTATTCCGCAACTAACCAGGTGATAGGCCAATTGATTAGCTGCTTTATTCAATTCATTGTAGGTCATTTTCTTGTCACCACGGATGAGGGCGACCTGATCCGGACTTTCAGCTGCCTGTTTTTCAAAAAGATGGAACAAGGTCAACGCTTTCGGATAGGGGGTACTGGTATCATTGAATTTCCTGATTAAGTGGTCCCATTCGTCATCGGTGACAATATTATAAGCACCAATATTTTTTTCGGGGTTGGCGATGATTTCCTTTAGCAGGATAATAAAATGCTTCGCGAACCTGGCAAAAAAATCCTCGCTAAATAAGTTGCCGTTGTAAAACAGAGCGACTTCGGTTTCTGCCTGACCTTCTTGAAAATAAAGCCCGAAATGGTAATTGGAAAAAAGATCGGATAATTGGGTGATAATATCTTCAAAATTTAAAAGATCCTGGTTCACAGGTTTCTTTTGATATCGCTGGGTAAGGAAAAAAATTTTGAAGTACACTTCTTTCATCTGATCTGTTGTCAGGGTATCTTCAAGCTTTTCAAAATACAGGTTTTTGAAATTACCCGGGTCCGAAAGTTTTTGCTGTAGGTTTTGAAAGGCTTCTGGTAGGAGATGTTTACTATTCAGTTCCTGAGCAATACATCCTAAGGAGAGATTATGGAGGTTAACTCCATTGTCAATATTAACCATCGTCCATTCACCTAAAAATGCCTGTTCCAAGAGGATAGTCTCCTGTCCGGCATATCTTTGTAAAAGTATTTGGAAAACAGTGATGTATATCGTCTCCAGGGGAACGTCCAGCTTTTTACTCAGGACGATCAGCGCTCCGGATAAATTTTCTCCAATATCAATCGTTTGCAATTTGTTTGACGCGGTTATATTGGTGGATAACAGCGTGTCTTGTTTGAGCAATAAATCTGTTTGGGTCAATCTGTTTAAGTTAAAAGATTCAACTGCTGAAAATGACGATAGCGGCATAGGAATGTAGAATGAATTAAATATTGTATTTTAATGTCAAAGCATGTAATCCATAAATAAATAAGACTAACAGCACTTTTTGGGCGACGGAATTTAATTCCTCCAATTGGGGTTTAATTTCCCCGGAGGCTTTTTTTGATTAATCCTTAACGGTATAGCTATAATCTACAGTAGATCCGCCCTCTGCGGTGGGTGTTACCGTTAATGCTTTCAATTTGATTCCCTTATAATAAACAGCCGCTGAAATGACGCCTTTGGGGCTGTTAATATTGACTTTAATGATATGACCTACAACAGGTGTAAAGCCGTAATCATAATCAGCGCTCTGTGTCGCTTGCTGATAGTTGTAAGGCGTATCCGGTGAACTTGGATTGGTCTCGGTGAGCGTAAGTACATA
The DNA here is from genome assembly GCF_014200575.1 of Mucilaginibacter saanensis. Lineage (GTDB taxonomy): Bacteria > Bacteroidota > Bacteroidia > Sphingobacteriales > Sphingobacteriaceae > Mucilaginibacter. The sequence goes on from NZ_JACHBZ010000002.1 coordinate 48,721, forward strand.
ACCCATGGTGGCACTTGCTTTAATTCGAAAAATCCGGTTGCTTGCGTCATAATTCTGATCGAGATTGGCAGGAGCGACAGCCGCGGTTTTTCTGCAGGCAGAAAAACACATGATAACTGTCAAAGAAAATAAAAGTGCTTTTTTCATCTTTTTTTTATATTAATTATTTAATGTTTTAAGTAATGTTTTACATCATTATCAAAGTTTTTTTTGTTCAGTAATTAGTGCTTCTGACTACGCTGAAGTGTTCATTATTGAAAACCCTACTGATTTTATGTAAGCAACTCATGATGTGAAGTGTTGCAATTTTATTGCCATAAGTATTTTAAAGTAGCATGAATAGATTAGGCCGGAGCGGAATTCCAAATCGTTACAGCCAGCGTTTTAGGGGATTGATCTTTGATAAAAATTTCCTTCACAGATAGAACAGGGTTGTTGAGTGCAGGAGGGGAGAATCTAGTTTGGCTTAAATTTTGAATGTTTAAAAACGATTAGGATGTGGTTGAATGAATTCCGTAAAATGATATGAAAGGAAAAGGCTTGATTATTTCATTGTTAATGCTGTTTTTTACCCAGGTGGCGCTTGCCGGTTATGTCGATAGAGTCCAAGGATATGTAGATGCTGGGATGGTAAACGTGATGGATCATGGTGCAAAGGGGGACGGCGTCACTGATGATACTCGGGCGATCAGGGCTTCCCTTGTTTATGCTAAAGAAAATCACCAGACGGCAGTTTATTTCCCAAAGGGTACTTATTCGATCCAGGAACCGGGTAGTAAACCAGGAATAATTCCCTTGTCAGATGGTGTGAGCCTGATCGGGGCAGGGGTTAAGGATTGTCACATCATATTGTCAGGTGGCAGATTTAATCCGCGCTCGATTTTTTACCAGGCCTGGTGGCAGGAACACCGGATCGACAATGTGATGATTACAGGGATTGATTTTGACGGAAGTATTTCACAACAAACATTTGAAGCAAGCTACCAGTATTGCCATGCGCTCAGCATCAATAATGGTAAAAATATAGAAGTAAACCATTGCAAATTTGAAAATTTTAGGGGAGACGGCTTACTTTTCGGGGACACTTTCGAACCCTTATTAAATGCCAGAATTGCCGAAAATGTTAGTATCCACGATAACGAGTTTATTAATATTTTTCGGGAAGGGGCAATGTTTTGTTGTGTGAACGGTGCTTCCTTTTATAATAATTATGTTCACGGGGACGGTTATCTTGTTGGTGGTGTCGATATTGAAAGACATAGCGACAAGGAAAGCGTCCTGCATGTATCAGTATACAACAACACCTTTGACTTTCGTGACGGATATGGTCCTGTTGAACGCGGGCGCCGTCAAATCCATTATCGGAGAGCCATTACCATGGGTTATTTTTATGCAGGTTATAAAAATGGGGTCGTAGATTCTTTAAGTGGCCATCATCAAATTGATAACAATACCATCTACCAGGGACAGATCGATTGTTTTGGGCATGTGAACGTGGAGATATCCGGAAATATGATTACCAATTATTTCGAGAACATATCCGGCGTAAGCCATATCAGCTTACCGGCAATTAATATTTCGGACGCCAGAACGACCACCGGATTGGGAAATGTTTCCGTGGATCATAATACGATCAATTCTGCTATTCCGGGTAATGGGATAACATTTTATAAATACTCTAAAGTTTCATCCAGGAATAATACCTTTTCCGGCGCTGAAGCGGATGGGGTTCATTTAATCAATTCTGATGGAAAAGTCAGCGCCAACAAATCAGTTCGAAATTGACCTTTACCAGCGTCCGGTCCGGGGACGGAAGATGTCGCAGATCTCATTGCCGGCCGCACCTGTCCATATAGTTCACGAATAAATATAATCTAATAAGTTGTCTAATAATCAAGTCTATGATCAATCAGAAAATCAAGCTGTTTTACTTTATCTTCAGCTGTATCGGGTTCGCGTTTACCTCTTGCGCTCCTTATAAAAATATCCCTTATTATCAGGATTTAAAAAATGATCCGGTAACGACGGAAAAGATGAATAATAGGGTTCAGTACTTCATTCATACCGGGGACATTTTAGGCGTCAACGTAAGTAGCAGGAACCCGGAATCTGCGGCTGTTTTTAATTATAATTTAGCCAGGGTCAACGGGAACAATTATAATACCTCGCCGGAGAACCCGGTGATCGGCTATTTGGTTGACGATAATGGAATGATACACCTTCCGCTTGTCGGAGCAATTAAAGTGGAGGGGCTTTCCACCAATGATGTTACCGAAAAATTAGGTGTTGCCTTATTGACCTATTTGAAGGATCCCGTGGTGAATATCAGGATTGTCAATTTTAAGGTTTATGTTTATGGAGACGTATTACGCCCTAATGTATACACTTTGCAGGATGACCATACCACCGTCACACAGGCGCTGACACTTGCCGGCGATCTCAATATCACTGCACTCCGGAAAAAAGTCCTGTTGATAAGAAATGAAGGCGGGGAACGGAAGTATATCAAATTGGATCTGACTTCGAAGCAGCTATTTAATTCACCATATTTTTACCTGCAAAATAATGATGAAATTTACGTGTCGCCGGGACGTGCAAAAACAGCTACCCAAGGATTTCCTCTCGCCGGTTTAGTGATATCCGGATTGTCCGTAATTGCCATATTGTTAACCCATTATTATAAGTAATCCAGATGAGCGCAAACCCACCGTTTTTGACCTTTGCTACTGAAAAGGAAAAAAATAATACAACCAGTATAAAAGCTTTGCTGGCTAAGTATGTATATTATTGGCCGGTACTGTTGGCAACTACAGTTGTCTTGCTGGTTATCGCATTTGTTTACCTTCAGTTTGCCGATCCGGTATACGAAATCAAAGCTACCCTGCTGGTCAACCCGGATAAAACCACAACCAGTCAGCAAGATGGTGGTCAATCTGTTTTGAACAGGATCGATCTTCCAAACTCTGCGGAGATCGTGGAGAATGAATTAGCCAAATTAAAGTCGGCCAAATTAATCAACGAGGTCATTCGTGATTTAGAGTTAACGGTTTCTTATAAAGTTAAGAATGGCTGGTTGTACGATGACGTTTATTATAACGGCCCGTTTAAATTAAGAATGATTAAATCTGACCTGGATTTTGGCGAAAAAAGCCAAATCTCCCTGAAGATCACGGTGAAGGATGAGCATACGTTCTTAATGGAGAATGACGCCGGCAATCTGCAGGCATTTTCATTTGATAAAATAGTACATACGGCCATGGGGACATGGAAATTGGAGCCCACTAAAGAGATCATCAATTTTAAGGGTGCCCTGCTTAAAGTTACCTTGTTTGAACCTGATAAACTGACGGCATTCTATCAAAAGAAAATAGATGCAAGTTTAGAAGACAAACTGGCTACTGCCGTTGACCTGACCTTCAGCACCAACAATAAACAAAAGGGAAAAGATATTATCAATCACCTCATTGAAGTTTACAATGAGGATGAGATTGATGAAAAAAATCAGGAAACCCAGAATACCATCAAATTCATTGATCAAAGATTGGCTTCGCTCACAGGGGAACTGACCGGTGCTGAAAAGGACATAGAAAACTTTAAAAGCGCACATAAATTAACAGATATCACTTCGGATGCTAAGTTTGAACTCGATAAATTGCAGTCTAATGATGCCCGGCTCAATGAAATAAATGTTCAGCTAAGTATTGTTGATGGGATTGAAGCCTATGTTAATGCCGCGAAAAATAGCAACCGGGCACCAGCTGTGATCGGAATTTCGGACCCTTCCTTGGTAAGTTCCATCGAAAGATTATCTCAGTTACAATTGCAACGGGATCAGATGTTGGCGACGACCCCGGAAACAAGTCCTGATTTTGAACAAATTGATTCCCAAATTAGGACGACAAAAACGGCCATTAAGGAAAATGTGAAAAACATCAAGTCTTCACTGACCAATGCGAAGAATAAATTACAATCCTTTAATACGACTTCGGAATCTTCCATATCTAATCTACCGACCCAGGAACGTCAGTTTATTAGCATTAAGCGTCAGCAATCCATTAAGGAAAATCTATATGTGTACCTGTTGCAAAAACGCGAAGAGGTGTCGCTGAGTTACGCGTCAACCGTTTCCAACTACAAGATTCTTGATAATGCCTATAGTATGCCCTTTAAATGGCCTAATAAGATGATTGTTTACGCAATAGCGTTTTTTGCGGGAATCTGTTTTCCTGCTATGGTGATTTATCTGAAACACCTGTTGAAAGGAAAGATTGTAGATCCGTCGGAAATTGAAAATGAGTTGGAGACGACGATCCTGGGGGAAATTTCTTTTGACAAAGATGCTTCATCCCTGACAGATAACAAAGGGATCATCAACGAACAATTTAGGATCTTAAGAACCAAACTCCATGATCTGCGGAGTGACGGACAACAGTCGAGGGTTACCTTGGTGACATCCAGCATCGCAGGTGAAGGCAAGAGTTTTATAAGTAGTAATTTGGGATTGGTTTTGGCGGGTGCGGAAAGAAAATCAATTCTCCTGGAATTAGATTTAAGAAAATCGGCTATAACAGATAGCTTTAAGCTGGCTAAAGGCCATCACGGTATTACTGACTTTTTAAGTGGAACTGTTGCTGCCGGAGATATTATCCGCCCTTCTGGTGTCACCCCTTTTTTAGATATCATTTCAGGTGGAACCGTAACTTCCCATCCTGCTGAGTTACTGGAAAACGGGAAGCTTAACCAGTTAATTGAAATTCTTAAAACAAGTTATGATAATATCATCATCGATAGCCCACCGGTTCACCTGGTAACAGATGCCTTTATTCTTGCCAGGGTGAGTGATCTGACGTTGTATGTGATCAGACAAGGCAATACTCCAAAGTCAGAGTTGGAATTTATCAAGAAATTGATGAAGAACGATAAATTTCCGCTGGTAAATATTGTTTTCAACGGCGTAAATAACTGGAAATACGGGTATGGATATACCTATGATCATACGTATTACGAAGTTGTACCCGGGAAATAATTAACTTCGGATTTTCCAGAGGATATCTGGCCTTCGGTTTAGGAGGTACCTGATTATATTTGATATCGATGAAGAAGCTTTTTGTTTGTTCTGAATTTTATGCCGGTTTATTACCATTTGGTGCAAATATTGTCAACGCCATGCGTGGAGATGACTGTTTTGGCATTTTTGTATGTACGCCGCAATGTGATTATCGCCGGTCAGTCTTCCCCAATAGCGATAATTATACATTTTTGGATTTTCCAGACAAAAAACTCAGGAAGCTTCAACGGTATATATATCCCCATCACTTGATGAAAACAATTAATCAGGTGGTCAAAGACCAGCAAATTGAAGTGGTACACTTATTAACGGAGGATACCTCATTGGCTTTTTTTTTGCCAATGCTGCAAAGGCGAACCAAAGTTTTTTACACGGTTCACGATCTGTTTGCGCATGAAAAGGTTTATAAAAATACCCTTATACGGTTATTAAGAAAAGTTCTTGTAGAATACCGGGTTAACTACATCATCCGCCGAAGTCATAACCTGGTGACCTGCAGTTATGCACAATACGAGCTGATGAAAAGTATTTTTCCAAACAAGAATGTCTGCTTTCACAACTTTCCCAGCCTGATTACGGCATCGGTAAAATCAGGCAATACTGTTATTCCTGAATTACATGGAATTACAGATTACCTGTTATTCTTTGGCCAGGTAGAACAATACAAAGGGGTTCATATTTTGTACAACACTTATCTCCGTTATGCTGACGAGATTAAAAGGCCATTGGTGATCGCAGGAAAAGGACATATCTATTTCAAAAGAGAGGTGGCAAAAGAGGGGCAAGTAATTTTTATAAACCGTTATATCGCCGATGAGGAGATAAAATGCCTGTTCTCCCAGGCTTATTGTAGCATATTTCCTTATATTTCAGGAACGCAATCGGGCATATTATCGTTGCCTTATTTTTTTAAAATTCCCTCTATTGTTTCTGATATTCCATTTTTTGAATCAATGACCGTGAATAATGTGACCAGCCTTAGCTTTGGGCTAAATGACCCGGCCTCCCTGGTAAAAAGGATTAATGAACTGGACGATTTAAGTATAGAAGAATTGAAAAACAGCGGTTATCTGTATTACGAAAAAAATTATGACTCCAAAGCGTTGAGAAGCCAGCTTGTGGAGATATATCATCCACAGAGCGGTTAACCGCTCTACTGCAATAACCCCTGGATGCTATCGCCACGCACTATAGCACTATTGATTTATTCATGGTATTTTGCAGTTCGACCCCGGCTGATTTTGTTTGACACGTGTTTTTGCTGAGTGATATAATTAGACCGGGTGTATTGGAGGCACCGCCGGCCAATAATGGTTTTCCGCCTGACGTCGTTGCTCCGGGATAGATCGTCACATGATTTTCAATGGTCGGATGACATTTTAAGAAAAACAAGGTTTTGCTGACATTAAAGAAGCCAATAGTACCTCTTGATGTAATTTAATATAGCTACCGATTTCGCAGTGTTCTCCAGATTTCACTGGATTTGTTTTACCTGCCATTATTGCCTTTCTGCCGGGATGTTTTGGCTATGTGTCGAAACCGGGGGTTGATTTTATAAAACAATTCTTTCCTTAGGCTTGTCTTTCAGGATGCATGCACCTGAAAGGATGACTAAGTTGATTGGATGACAACGAGGCTGAACTTTAATGAATTCATGAATACAATGGTAGATGTTCGGGGGAGCATCAGAATTAGGGTATGGTGGCGGTTAAAGGACGGTTTAATGGACATGAGTGCAAATATTCATAGCGTCTATGTGAACCTGTTCCAGGATGCAACCAAATGAATAGTTATTGTTCAGCCTCCTGTTTGTACCGGACGCTGTCTATTGCGGGGCAATATCGGGTGGGATGAAAGCACCAATAAATTGGGAGGTCGATTTGTTATAGATATTCACTGCGGAAGAATTGGACACCAGATCATTCGTGATCGTTTAACTTGGATAAAGTAGAACAGCTTCAGTTGGCATAGTGTCCATGCTTTTGAGAGGTAAAGGAAGTTTTAGGTGCCGCGGGGATGATTGGATTACCTTTTGTTCTATAAGTTCTTATTATATCGCTATTGTTTAAATATACTTGAATTGAAAGGCAAACTGATTAATTCTATTTCCGGGATCAAAGCGCTGAAAAAAAAAATAACCATCGTATTATTGATCATTGTCATGGCTGCTTCAGCGGCCATTATTATTATGAACTATTTTACCATCAAGATTATTTCAGCAGCAGGTGCCAGTATTAATGGGGAATCACAACATTACAAGGGGCAGAAGGAAGCGTCGGCTTATTTAACCAATTATATTTATTTGCAAAACGAATCAGATTATATTGCCTTTCAAAAGGCAATAGACATCCCCTTAAGTGACAGTAGAGCTCGTATTACTTTATCTTCTGAAAATCCTGACTATCAGGAGGCGGCCGCTGACCTCTTGAAGGGACAGAACCATTCGGAAGATATTGGAGACCTGATATGGATGTTTAGACGATTTGAACATTTAGGTGCATTTAAAGAGGTGATTAAAGTATGGGTTGAAGGGGATGCTATATTAAATAAAATAATCCAGATAGCTTCTAAAGCCCACCAGAAGATAGCTCAGGGTAAAATATCAGGAGAGGAAAGAAAAGCATTGATACTATCCATCAGGGATCTGTCCGCACGGAGTGCGGCCAAAGGGGAGGATTTTAGAAATACGCTCGGCGCAATAATCCGCACCACCAAAATATGGGTGTTTATTGCGAATGTGCTGATCACCATCGTTATTGTGATCAGCTCATTGTCCTACGCTGGCATCATGATCAGAAACCTCGCCGACTCCAAAAGGAAAATAATTGAGCAAAATGAGAAACTGGAAGTAATCAATTCAGAATTGGACAAATTTGTATATAACGTCACTCATGACCTTCGCTCACCGCTCACTGCGTTGGCAGGGTTGATCGGTCTGATCAATGATGAGACCGATCTGGACCAGATAAGGGCCTATACATTGATGATGAAAGGCAGCCTGGAGAAACAAGACCGCTTTATCAATGAGATGTTGATCTTTGTCAAAAGTAAACATACAGGGATTAATAAGGCTGCGTGTAATCTTACCCTGATCGTGGATGATGTTATCGCTCAGAATAGTTTCCGGAATGAAGGGAAAGCAGTGAAGTTTTATAAAGAATTGGAGTTAAATATTATTGAAAGCGATGCGCTGAAGTTACAGGTTATATTGAATAACCTGATTTCCAACTCGGTTAAATACTGTGATCCGAAAAAAATGGAGCAATGGGTGAAAGTGAAAAGCTATCATTCCGAGACGGACACAGTCATTGAGGTGGAGGATAATGGAATTGGCATCTTGTTGAAGGATCAGGAACGTATTTTTGATGAATTTTATATGTCCGGTGATAATAAAAAAAGCTCGGGTATCGGGCTTTACCTGGTGAAAGATGCCGTAACTCAACTGAATGGCCGGATAGAAGTACAATCTGCTTCCGGGGTGAGCAGTAAATTTATAGTCAGTATTCCCCGTTGGACTTAAGCGCCGGCATACAGATATTCTAAAGAACTATTTGAAGCGTGGAAATCTATATACAGACCAGGTATCTGATGAAATCAGGGTTCGGTTACTGGCATTTATGAGTGATTATTGAAAATTGTTAATGGCTAATCATGACAAAACCTGAGTTTTTTATCAGTAAAATTTTGGAGTCCCTGCCAGTTCCTTGTTTGGTACTGGGTACGGACGATCCGGAATTTGCCGTATTGGAAGTTAATCCGGCCTTTCTGAAAATCACCAACACTTCCAGAGAACATTTACTGGGCCGTACGATTTGTAATGATTTTCCGGATGACCTGTATCTCCGGTTTCCGGATTCGAAGGAGGCATTAGAAAAAGTAGTCAGAGATAAATCACCATATCAATCACCTACACAATCATGCCGAATCCCGGGCAGTCTGAATTCTGGCATCATGCTTAAATATATGGATGCGCTGTATGTCCCGCTATGCGATGATAACCAGGAGGTAGAATATATTTTCCTTTATTTAATGGATGTTACGGAAAAGATTATCCGGGAACGACATGAAATCAATGCCCGGAAAAACCTGCCAGGTGAAGGCGGTTCCCGAAAAGAATTACGACAAATGAACCGAAGCAGTAGCCCGGAAATAGAACTTGGAAAAAAAGAGGTTATGTGGTCTGACATTTTAAAAGAGATTTTTGACGAGGGTATCAGCTGTCAACCAGGATCAGGGATAGCGAAAGGTTACCAACAAGGAAAAAAAAAGGATAGTGTGGATCTGGTTGTTAAACGGGTAACCGAAAACGGGGATGCATTGGACATAACGTTACAGATCATTGCGGCAAAAGGGAACGAAGGATGGTTACGGAATGCCGGGAATCCTGAAATAGGGGAGGAAAAGTGCAAAAAAATCTTGGGAATCTTACAGGATATTAGCGATGGCAGCTTTTGGAAAGCACTTTTGGCCTCAGGAAAGCAATTTCAGTCCTTCATCAAGCTTGTTGACGGAATTGTGTGGGAGATGGATGCAAGGACTTTTGAATTTACTTTCGTTAGCAACAAAGTTAAATTCATTTTGGGCTATGCTCCGGAAACCTGGTTGGATGACCGGAAATACTGGGAAAGCAATATTCATTCGGATGACCAGGAACAAACCCTAAATTACTACCGTATTCAGGCCAAAGAAGGACGGAATATGACCTTTGAGTATCGGATGATCAAAGCCGATGGCGGAATGGCCTGGCTAAAAGATACCGTTTCCGTCATTTATGAAAATGGGGAACCCCGATGGCTTCGGGGAATTATGGCAGATATAACAGTTGCTAAACGTCTGGCGTATTTAGACGGTTTGGAAAAAAAGGTACTGGAACTGAATGCAAATAATAACATATCTCTCCAGCAATTATTATCCATTTACCTGGAAGGTATGGAATCGATGTTTACCCAGATGCATTTTTCGATTCTTCAGGTTAAAGGTAACCGGTTATATTATTGGGCCGCACCGTCCTTGCCAAAGGCTTACACGGAGCATATCGGCGATCTGTCCATAGGAGAAAATGCGGGACCCGGCGGTATGGCTGCTTATCTGAAGAAACTGGTTATTGTTCGCGATATTGGTACGGACCCGGGTTGGGAAAGTCACAGGCAACTGGCCTTATCACATCAATTACGGGCTTGCTGGTCTTATCCTATATTAAGTTCAGAGGAGGAGGTTATGGCTGTATTTGAGGTTTATTATCGAAAAAAAAAGGAACCAAAGGAAGAAGAACTTCAAACGATCAAAAGGTCTGCCGCGATCCTGAAAATAATTTTAGAGAACCGGAAGAAGTCGGACATTATCCGGGAAACTGCCCTGCTGATATCCCAAGGACAGGAATTAGCAAATTTTGGCAGTTGGGAATGGAACATACTCAATAATGTGGTGACTTGGTCTGATACGCTCTATCATATCTATGGCAGGAATAAAACAGCCTTTAAAGCTACTTTTGAGGGTTATCAGGAATTATTGCATCCGGATGACCGAGAAAGGATTTATCAATACATTCAAGAGGTTGTTGCGACAAAAAAGGATAGCATTTTTGAGGAAAGAATAATAAGACCCAATGGGGAAGTACGACATTTAAAGTCCTGGGGGAAGTTGCAAATCAATGAACAGGGTATTCCTGTAAAGATGATCGGGGCGTGTCTGGATATTACCGAGAGCAAGGCAGCCGAGTTAAGGCTAACGGAATTACATCAGGAACTGGAGGCACAAATGAAGATCCTGGCCCTTTCAGAGAAACAATATAGTGACCTCTTTCACCTAAGCCCGCAACCCATGTGGATCTATGAACTGAGCTCGTTGAAGTTTCTAAATGTGAATGACGCGGCAATTCACCAGTATGGATATTCTCTACAGGAGTTCCTGAAGATGACGATCAGGGATATCAGGCCGGAAGAGGAGGTAGCTAAATTGGAAGATGCATTAAGTAATTCCAGTGCGAGGTTGGGAAAGAATGATTGGGGAATATTTAAACACCGAAAAAAAAATGGTGAGCTTATTCAGGTGAGTATTCACAGTAATATTGTGCAATTTGACGGTATTCCAACTTGTATTGTATTATCCCATAATATTACGGACAGACAGAATTACCTGGAAGCAGTAGAAAAGCAGAATAAAAAGTTGCAGGAAATCGCCTGGATACAATCTCATGTGGTAAGAGCTCCTTTGGCCCGGATCATGGCGTTGATCGAATTATTGAAAGATGCTGGAGACTGGGATCCGGAAAGAATGGACTTTTTAGCAAAGACCATATCTTCGGCTCATGAGTTAGATACGATCATCAAAGATATTTCGAATAGAGCTGAAGAAATCAGATTGGATTCTATTTTAAAGGCATCTCATAATAACCAAACAAATAGTTAACGGGATTTTATACACCCTGTGATCATTTGTTAAATTCTATGCGTCAACAATTACCGGTACCCGGTTTTTACCATAAACAGGATACACGTCCAATGATCAGTTAATTTATCATAGCAGGATAAAGCTGACACGCTGTTGTCTTTCTTATTATTTTTTTTGACGACGCCGACAGAGTGCCTGGACCGGGCAAAAAAGAGCCCGCACCATGTATGAAAAGATTCCCCGCGGAGACGTATCGGATATCGTGACCAAGGCCACCGTTCGTTCAGGCATGTAGCTGGTCGGGAAATACACGCAGGAAAGATGCGTCTGCTTATGCTATTCCGGGAAAATGATGATGAAACAAGAGATCGGATTCGTTGATCCTGAGCGTCAGCGGAAATACCCTGGTAAGAAAATATCCGCTGGTTTTAAGAATAACGATGATCATGATTTCTTGTAATTTAATGAATAACTTATTCATTATCTGGTTTTTAATGGTGTCGATACACCGCTTTTGACGGCTACAGGATTTGATCGAACAGTATTGCTTAGCGAGGGTGATTATCGAGGTGACAATGAGTACGTCAGGTGTTATAATCTTTTTACCGACATCAAGTTGCTTTATGTCGAAACTATAGGAAAGTTTATCCGAAACGCCATTTCTTTGTTGATAACGCTGAAGTAATACAGGGTGTTTCGGTATTGCTTTATTATATTATTTACTTAAAGAAAGAGCTCTCTTGATGGAATTTATGCAACATGCATTATCTATATTTTTTTTGCTATTGATGGGCTGGTTTGTCATCAGTTGTTTATTAGCCGCATCGGGACATTTTGATAGCTGGGATAAGCGTTATAAAAAAAAGGATCGGCCGGATAAACCAGAACAGGAATAACTTTTGGAACTGTATCAGTCGCATGGTTTGTAATAACTGATCCGCCGCCGATAAATAAAGAGCATAGATTTCCATCTCGATTTAAAACAGGGCACCCTCGTTAATGAAAAGGCTAAGAAATAGAATTTATACATCATCATATTAAATTGGATATGACAGCGGAATATTTAAAAAAAATAAAATCGGAAATTGAAGCTCTTGAGAGTAATACTTCGTGGACGAAATACACATTTGAGGAGGTCGAGAAGTTGAATGAAAAGGTTCAACACATAGAAAGGCTGCTGGAAAAAAACAATCTGTTATTAAGCCAGCTTATTCAAATAATGAATAAAGAGTAGCAGAAATGCCGGACCAAAGCTGGAATACCTTAATTGATGTCGAAAAGGAAGAATTTTCAGCACACCTCGACCTGATCAAACGGTTTCAGCATCTGACTTTGCCCAATGATAAGGAGTTGACTCGTTCATAATACCAAGAGTTGTCTGACAATGACGGCCGGGTATTCCGAGCGGGGCGGGATAATATTGCTATATCCCAAAAGGTCATTGTTGGCTCTCTCGTGTTCCAATGTCTCAGTGGTGTTCGTTTTTCAGTTTAAGGGATCTAAAGTAACTGTCCTGGCTATCCGGTGCTTTATCGGAATACTGCCAGCGATGTGATAGTAGTCATTGATGGGAAAATCACTTCAAAGTAGATTAAATAGCTTACAGTCAGGTAATTGAAGTTCTTACGTAGATGTGAGTAGCATGCCCGGCTGATAAAATCGGTGATGATACGTTTCTTTGAAAATATAAGAACATAAAAAATGATGGGCCAATCATTATGCGAATCAATCACATTAAAAAGGGTAATCTGGTAATTTTAATGATGCAGGCTTGGTGGTTTGTTATATGCAATAGCTTAATCCGAATAATCCTTGACTACTAATCCGCGTTTTTCATGATTTGTTTTCTACATGCGTGCCATGATAGATAACCGGATTTCTGCGTAGACATCTGCATACGCTGATGGTCAATTTATAGCGGACGGCGTACAGGTGCTACCTGCTAAAGCAAAAGCAGATGAATCAGATGCCCCATTGACCAAGTAATTCGGATTCCCGGCTAAACATCGCCTGAAAACGAAATGACCGCAGGAATTGGGTAGGAAAATAAAGGTAAATCCATGGCAGGCAATTGGATAAAGCCTCTGAAACAGAGTTTTGGCATATTTGACTTGATAGGTTGGCCGGCAACTTAATAATTGTTGATCAGGCTAAAAGCTATCCAGTCGCCCATGAATATATGCGATCATTTAAGCGACCTCATACATCATGGGTGAAGTAAAATACTCCTTCGTTCTTTAGTTTAGCTTTTGTTAGTTAATAGTTATAGGCACTTGTTGATGGAGCAACAGGTGCTTTTTAAATTTTCCAGGTCATTCGAAATCAACGAAACGCCAATCAGGGAGATCGGTGATGGGGCCACGATCATAGCTGAAAACAGGTGTTGAACAGCACTGCAAGAAGATTGATCGGATAACCTAATGCATTGCCGTTAAGGCCTAAGTCAAGATGAACACCGATGGCCTTTAATTGCATCAGGATATTGAATGTGCCGTTGACCATCACCATATAACATAGGAGTCTTAGTCTTATAGGCTTGGAGTTTTCTTGATGCTGCGTATTGTTTAACCGGTGACAGACTATAGATGCATATAGAATTGGAGAAAAGCCCGCCAGAGTCGTGCTCAGGTTATAAAATGCCAACGTATAGTTGTTGTGCCAGGAGATATTATGAAATAAGTTGAAAATGAATAAAGCAGCTGAAAATGGTAATAAGTGAATTATTTTTTCGGGGGCTGCTATAGCAGTTGATGTGCTTTTTAAATGAATGAGGTATAATACCGGGCCATTTAGAAGTAGTAGTGAATACGATATTGCCGTTAAGTTCCCCGTCCATATCATCATCATGATACCAGATGACTGGATGAAGAACAGAAATGCCAAGAGATGGAACTGCTTTTTTAAATACAGAAAGACGGTCACTTGGATGACGTAGAATAAAAGGTAATATGAATGGAAACTTAACAGTGCTGTCATGGCATAGTCGTTTATTGAACAAAAACATTCAATATCAGTGATCTGTCTACATAAAAAATTTATAGCTACTCTTCAGTTTGAATAGAAATATCAGGGACACGATCGGCGATATTGACATCTGGAGTCGGAAATCGTAATTATATTTAGCTGCAACTTCAGCCAAACTGATAAATGACCGGTTTCGGTTTCCGATAACAGAGGCCCGCTGGCCCATAAGGAAATATACAGAAAAAATACTTTGGTGCTCTTGGTCTCATTAATTCTTGATTTCAGATGAATAGCTATTTTATGGTTTGCCAGGCTTGTTTGGCTTTTATCATTTTAGATTATCAACGGTTGACAGCTATAGACTTTAAACCACTCTCTTTTCCTTGTGCTTCGATATTAATAATTAGTCATCCATATGTTAATATCCTGGTCAGAAGGAATATCTAATTTTTTCCTGATCCGGTATTTTTTTCCTTCCACAGAACGTACCGAGGTTTTAGTATAACGTGCAATCTCTTTGGTTTCAAAATTTAACCGTAGCTGTACACAGAATTCTATTTCCAGTGCGGTAAGCGTTGGAGATTTGCTTAATAGCTTTCCTATAAATTCACCGTCGTACTCGTTAAACTTGATGAGAAAAGCGGGATTGTTATTGACAGCGAGGTGTACAATTTCTTCCAGTATTTTGGCTTTTAAAACAGATTGGTTATGATCCGGCACTATTTTTTTGATCAATTGATCTATCTCTTGCTGGGCTCTGATCATTGATTGTTCATTCTCCATCCTCAGGCGAAGTTCGGATCTGTTAAGCTGAACAATAAATATGATCAAGGACAGGGCAAAGATCAAAACAAGAAGCAGGTCGGTCAGGTAAAACTTATTGAGCAGTGCGGTGGTTTCTTCATAACTTTTAAGGGCCATTTCTTTAAATCCATCAGACATCTGGTAATTAATATCCCTTGCCTCATTGATGATATTTTCCAGCTTATTAAGAATATGTGTATTAAGAGAGAGCAGCTCTTTTTGCATGTGGAGCAGTTTTACATTCTGCTGTTGTAATTGTTGCAGTTTGTGCAGATACGCATTTCTGTCTTCAGTTACGATTTTATGGGTGTTAAGATCCGTGGTTTGTATACGTTTATCATGGCTGATTTCTATGATCGCGCCCTGACCCTTGTTGGAGATGGCATCTTTTAACCTGCCTAAGAGGCCCTTTCGCTGTATTTTTTTCTGAGTGGTATCAACATTGTTTTTTATCACCTCTTTATTAACGTAAAGATTGGTATCAAACGGATGGACAGCGCCATGCCCGTTATGATGAAAATCAGCATAAACGGTAAGAAGAGAATCGAAACTGTGTTTAAGTTCAAATAATTGATCTGACAATGCTAACTTTCTTTTGTACCACCATTTTATTTGATTGTTTTGTGCGCGTGTCAGGTGAGCGGTGTCCGCTCTGTCTTTCAATAACGTATTAATCTCATTGAAGACGACAGCCAGTTTTGTTTTATAATCGGAAAAATTTTTATTGTTGACATTAAGCAGGGATTCTTGAAAATCGTCGTCTGCCTGGTGAAGTAACAGCAGTACCTTTCCTGGTTTTGACTGGTGGTAAGGGATACTGCTGGTCATTTTCGTGACATCAGCTAATTTTCTAAGGATGACGTGACGTATAAAAAACGTGGTAACGGAAAAGAGGATAATAAATATCAGGAAGGCAAGAAGAATTTTTCTGCCTAATATCCTGGTATAAGTAACGGTCATCAAATAGCTTTTTGTTTAATTAGTGATCAAAGAGTACTGTCGGTCGGATTTTTATTTTTACAGCGCAAAAAGACTAACTTAAGAAGGAATACTGTTAATTATTATCTACTCACATCTACTCAGATTGTATTGTATCAGGGTAGGAATGGTTGAAATTGTGCGACTTCTGTTCAATGGCTGAGATTTTGATCCGTTGCAATGGGATGCTATGATTTTTTTAATAAGGAAGCCTGAATCCTTTTGCTGCACAAAATCCAATATTTATTTAAGCGGGTTAAAGCCACCCACGGGATAAAAAATCTTATGAGATGATGAAACGACGGATAGGGCGCCGTTCGATCTCTGGCAGCGGTTCCACCAACGACCAGTAGCTCCTGAAAAGATTGGATTGATCAATCTACTGAAGGCGACACTTGCAACGCATTCCTGAGGTATGTTGGAAAATTGATAATTCCAACCGAAAGGGGGAACGGGAATAAAACTATTTATATCGATCAGGGATTTTGTTATAGGGGTAATGCAGGAGCTGTACAGTACTTTCCACGTGAACTGATGTTGAAATCAGGCATCTAAGGAGAGAAATGGCGATGCATAACTGCATCGTTAGGTAATTCGATAATAATAAAGAATTTGGGCGTATATTGGCTGTCTAACCCTGCTATCGCCATTTTGGTGATATTTTTTTTATGTTTCCTGATTTCTAAAACCGGGAAATATGCGTATTCTTGAGGCAAATTTGTAACATATCCATCATTTTACCGTTGAAAAAACTGACACTTTTTTTTGCTATATTATGGCTGGGCTTTATAATCACAGCCGGAATTCCCTGTTATGCACAATACAATGAAAAGCAAATTGACAGTATCTTTGCAGTCGCCGGTCTGAATGATCTGAAACCGGACGCGAAGGAAACAGCCATTGCCTATATGGCCTATAATGTATCAAAAAGAATAAACTATGCGAAGGGGGTGGCTGAAGGGCTTACGCTTTACGCAAGAAACAGCTATAATGCCGGGCAGTATGATACGGCTTTTAAATATATTACACAGGCGGAAAATGTATCTGCTTCCGTAATAGATCCGATCTTGATTTTGAATATCAGGATATTCAAGGGGTTGTGCTACAGTAGATTAGGGTTTTATAAGGAAGCGGATGAAAATTTGACTAGGGTTATTCCTATAGTTGAAAGAATCAGTAGTGAAGAGGACAGGCACTATTATTTATCCATTATTTATACGGATTTAACCCTGAATTACGACCGTATGGGTAATAAAAATGCCAAGGAATTCTGGGGTAATAAGAGTTATGCTGAAGCTGAGCAATTACAGAAAAGCAATCGGTATATGTGGGTTGCAGCGATCGCAGCATCTAATCGGGCCAACCGGTTTACGACGCTCGGGGAATACGATTCCGCTGGATTGTATCTGAATAAGTCACTGTTTTTAGTTGATCAATGCACAAATGCGTATCGGTATAGAAAATACTATGCTTTGTGGGTTGTCAATATCCATGCAGGTAATTTCTATGATGCAAAAAAGGAATTTTCGAAGTCGGCTTTCTACTATCGAAACGCTTTAAACGCAGCTGGCCAAATCAAATATATTTACGGTTTAAAGGGAGCCTACACCGGGCTGGCCAAGGCTTATACATCTTTAAACAGGCCCCGGGAAGCTTTGAAGTATTTCGAACGCAGTAACCAGCTGAATGACAGCATAGCCCATGCCGAGAAAGCTGCTCTTAAGACACCGCTGGAGTACATTATTCATACCAAAGAACAAGTATTGAACAAAGACCGACAAAGGTATCATCAAATTATCTTTACCGCTTTTCTCTTATTATTCATTATTATAATTGCGGTTTGTTTTTACCGTTATCAATTAAACAAAGAAATCCGGCTTAAAACGGAAGAAGTGGCTGAGCTGGTAAAAAAAATAGCATTGAATGAGGATAAAAATACACCGGCAAAGATAGAAGAGTTAAAGACGTTGGTTCAGTTGGCGGTTAACAATAACCCAGCTTTCTTGATGAAGTTTAATGAGTTTGATCCTGAATTTGCCAGCAAATTGCTCAAGATAAATCCAACCCTTGTGGCTGTTGAAATCGAATTTTGTGCTTTGCTTCGCTTAAATTTTGAAACCAAGGAAATTGCCCGTTATACAGGTTTATCTGTACGCTCAGTGGAAGGAAAAAAATACAGGGTTAGGAAGAAATTAAACATTCCTTCGGACCAGGATGTCAATATCTGGGTAAACCGCCTTTGATCCGGGTAGTAAATCACTATGCCTGTACTTGACAATCTTGCCCGCTCGAATCTGCCAGTTGACGACACAAGGGCAATGCCACCTGTAGTTACGTTGTTAAAAAATACCGTGCTTGGCAATCGTGCGGGCTTTTCGCTTCAGGCATTAGTTGTAACATTAAATATGGGATACTTTCCTGCTGGACTTCGATGAAGTGTACAACACGCTAAGGTATTTGTAATAGGAGGGAATATACCTATCAAAGGTAATCATAACATTGTTTTTTATTTTTATGGTTAACCCTGTACTAGCATATTGGATAAGGCTATTCGATGGGTATATGAAACAATTGCTTTTAATAAGTTCGTATAAACCCCATAAGGATTCGATTGGAATTTCTAATTGTTGAACAAAACCAGGTTGAGGGCCAAATTGACCGGAAGCAAACGGGGGGGCCATATCGAGGTGGTATAATGGAAATATCTCTCCAACTATCCAACCAGATACTAAATCAGTTTTTAACCGATCAAGAAGCCAAGCTTGAAAAAGCTGAATGGA
Organism: Mucilaginibacter saanensis; assembly: GCF_014200575.1. Classification (GTDB taxonomy): domain Bacteria; phylum Bacteroidota; class Bacteroidia; order Sphingobacteriales; family Sphingobacteriaceae; genus Mucilaginibacter. The sequence goes on from NZ_JACHBZ010000002.1 coordinate 67,705, forward strand.
ACAGAACAACGCATCGGGTTCAGGGCCTGCACTTGAGATTATCAAAAAGGATTCGCCAGTTACAGCCAAGAAAAAAGATAAGCTAGCTTTACCAACGATATCGAATCCTGTAATCAACCGGAGCTTGAAGGATTTAATGATCGTTGCAAGGATCGAAAAAGGTATCTCTTTTCATTGTGCCCGACAGGTCACAATAGACTTTATCAGGCGGCCCAAGTCTCCTTTTTCTCAACATATGACGTAGATATGGTTTATAACAAAAAAATCGATTCTCAAAAAATATTGATAAGCATGGTGATTATCAGTTGAAAATTAACTTAAGAGGGAGTGATAAAAATAATTATAAGTTGGATGTTAATATTCATGATGAAAGTAGATCGAAACGTAATCCCAAAACTGATCGTAATTACAATAAGTTGATTACTTTAACTTATGATGGAGAATATTGTATCTTTTATAATGAACATGCCGACATTTAACAATATTTTACAGTTTATAATTCCAAAATTCAAAAAGAAATTAAGCAATATGTGAGGGGTACCTTTCCTGCAATTAATTTAGGTGAAATAAACTATTATTATATAAAGGGGGAATGGTACGAGAGGGGGAATAATGAATACTTGATTAAATATTCTTATAAATAAACTTTTAAATATACGGTGTGATTGCCAATCAGGACATGAATGTTCAACTTGCTTAATTTCTTTGTCTTTAAGAAATAATATATTGGGAATTACGCTGGCGAGAATAATCCAATCAGTTATAATGGAAAGGAAATTATTCCATTCACCCTTGTCAATTATAAAAATTAATACAACAAATATTTAGATTATTGCCTCAGTAAAAAGGGGAAACAATAGGGGGAATGTTTTTGAACTTATGTGAATGATTTTGGAATAAGAATGACTCATATTGACCTGTTTTTATGTGTTTGGTCTTTGTTTATGCTAAGAAAGTTAGTCTCGTCGGAACCCCAAGTATTATCCCATTGGGATAAATATTCAAAGTTTAATTTAAGAGTCTTCAAAAAATTTGAAGACCCTTTTAATGATTAAATTTCTATGTTATAAAGATTATTTCCGGTAAGTTAATCAGGACTTAGGATATAATCTACGGAATGACACCGTCTCGGCTTATCTATAGCAAATCTCCATCTTTGAGTCTACGAGCTTACCGAATTGAAAACCATATGCAACCCGTAAAATAAGTAAGTGATACGAAGAATCTGGTAAATCGGCTTTAAAATCCTCAAAATCAAAAAAATGCAGGCTTTTATTTTGGGTCAAAACGCCAAATAAGCATTAAGTCAAGCCAATAATCTTTAAGGTCACATTTTGTGGTGTATTAACAAGGCCAAAATGCAAAATGCTATTTTACTATAGAGTTTTATCAAGGTATTGCATGTTCTTATCGGGTTGAAATCAAGAAAAGATATTTAGTAATCTTTTTTTAAATGTTCATTAAATATCTTTTATTTAGCAACTTATATTAAATCAATATCATTCGACAAAACACATGAAGGGGTTTATTGCAAAAGTATTATTTGGCGCGTTAATTTTAGCAGGAATTCAAAGCCATGCGCAATACAGCAAAAAGCAAATTGACAGCCTATTAGATGTGGTTTCGTATACCAACAACCTGGAGACGGGGGTTAACATAGGGCTTAAAGCATACCAGGCATCAAAGGCAATAAACTATCAGGAAGGAATGGTTAGGGCACTTTTAAGCCGGGCTTCAAAATATGCTAACGCAAGCCGGTTTGAAGAGGCTTTTAAAGCTGCAACAGAGGCAGAAAGTGTGACCATAAAACTGAATAACCCCAGATATCTTGTAGTACTTGAAGCTGCAAAGGGAAGAAGCTATGCCCATTTAGGCTTCCATAAAGAAGCTGAAGAGACATTGCTCAGTGCCATTCCGATTGCCCAAAATATTGCCGATGCAGATCAAAGACATAACCGCCTGGGAAGCATTTATGACATCCTGGCCGAAAACCAACAACTTTTAAAAAATAATGCAAAAGCACTAATCCTTAGACATAAAGCTTATGCGGAGTATTCTCAAATTAAGGACAAACGTAAATTTCCAAATATCGCGTCACTACCACTCTGCGATCTGGCAGACAATTTTTCAACCCTTAATCAATTGGACTCTGCAGAATTTTATTTTAAAAAAGCTATCATTGTGGCTAAAGAATACAATGAAAATTTCATAAGAGCGGCAGCGTTTAATGCGCTTGGAGATCTTTATTATCAGCAAAAAAAATACCGTGAAGCAGAAATTAGTTATAAAAACGCTTTCAATGCTTTTACTGAGTTAAAAGACGCAAGAATATTAAAAAGTGCATGTGTTGGATTATCAAAGGTATATGATGCCTTAAATGAGAAGGTAAAAGCAGAACAATATTTAAAAAGAAGTATTGAATTGAGTGATAGCTTGGCCAATGTTGAAAAAGCCGCTATCAAAACCCCACTGGACTATATTGTTAATAATAAGGAGCAGCTATTAGCCCAGAAAAAACAAAAATATCAGCGGATTATATTCTTGGTGTCCTTACTATTATTGCTTGTTACAGGCGGTGTGTTTTTTTATCGTTATAAATTAAAAAGAGAAATAAAACTTAGTGCGGGAAAAATGGACGAATTGATCAGAAGAATTGGGCTGAAAGAGGATAAGCGTTCCCCTGCAAAGATAGAAGAGTTAAAGAATATCGTCCAGCTGGCTATTAATAACGACCCTGCTTTCTTTGTGAAGTACAATGAATTCGACCGGGAATTTAGTAAAAAATTACTTGGCCTAGCTCCAAATCTGACCGCAATTGAGCTTGAGTATTGCTTACTATTTAAACTAAGTTTCGAAACCAAGGAAATTGCACGTTATACTAAAGTTTCTGTCCGCACGGTAGAAGGGAAAAAATACCGCATCAGGAAAAAATTAAATATTCCTTCCAATCAAGACGTCAGTATCTGGATGAATCACATTTAGTTCAATACCTTCTATAAATTAAGTGAATTATACATAAATAACTCAAATTCAGGTATTTAATCTGGGTGCAGTAAATGTAAGTATTTATTAATACTGATATTTACAGTTTAATTTCTTCTCTTGGCTTTGCAAATAGCATGATAAGTAATCTAAAAGCACAAATGAATATCGGTTCTCCAAGCCCACCTGATGCCAGCGCGCAATTGCAGATAACGAGTAGCACCCTGTGGGTGCTGATGCCCAAGGTAGCGCTGAAGGCCACCACCACTTTTACCCTGGCAGGCAATACACAAACCGCTGGTATTAGTAACTTTTGGTGGACAAGTTGAACAAATTGGAGGAGGGATGTTCCAAGTTATATCGGTACAAGTGCAGCAAATAAAGTAAATGGAATAATTATTGACCGGGGCATTTTTAAAAACGTGTATGGCATTATGAATATTTATATTTCACTTAACCCGAACTTATGTTAATGCAACGATTAATGGAAGTAAATACGAAAACCTATAACGAAACCTTGGCGGCGGGCAAATTATATAGCTCAACCTATCAGGGTTTTAAATCCGTATTTGATAATAATCCTATACCGATGTGGTTGGTGGCGAAAGATGATCTTTCCATCCTGTATGTTAACCAAGCTGTAGTAACCCACTATGGCTATGCAATTTCTGAACTACAGCGAATGATCATAAAGGATATGGAGGTTAAAGGTGACGCTGAAGACCATTTTGTCAATCTTCAACGCATTGTAAAACATATTAAAAAATGCGGTACAATTATACATGTAAAAATGATTTCCCAGGATATGGAGATCGAAAACCGGCCGGTAATGCTGGTATCGACCATTGATGTTACGGATGAATTTACGATAAGAAAATCCCTCCAAAATGCCAAAGCCAATTTACAAACCATTTTACAAACTTCAGACAATGGCTACATTCTATTCGACACAGGATTAAAGGTTTTTTCATTCAATGAAAATGCGGCTGAATTTGCGTTCAATAAATACAACATCAACCTCGAAAGAGGTGCTTCGCTTACGGATTGCTTCCTGCTTGAAAAACTTCCTCGGTTGGTAGATTCAGCAATTAAGACCTTAGGTGGTTCCAGTATTAAATACGAAATTGATTACAAGCAGTCGGTTGAAATAATACTTTGGTATGAAATACGACTTGCTCCAATTAGGGACCAAAATGACAATATAATAGGAATTATGGTCTCCATAAATGATATTACTGAAAGAAAAAACGACCGGAAAGCTTTATGCAGTGCTTATAACAAGATTGAAGGTCAAATTGAACATATGCAAACCATTGCATGGAAACAATCACATCTCATTCGACAGCCTTTGGCCAATTTAAAAGGGCTATTATTAATGCTGACTGAAAATCCGTCGGATGAAGAAGTTTTGGCTTACATCAAAAAGGAATTTGAGAAAATGGATACCATTATTATTGAAATGGCCAATGATGTAGTAAATTTAATATGATGGCAGTTGATCCTGAGATATTTGAAATTGGTACTACAATAAGCCTTCCTTTTTATTTGACGATTTTTTAGGATCTTCTTCGGTGCTCAAACAAAATGATTCGGGAGTTAGCTTTACTTAACATAGGCATGGATCACCCGGAATTGAATTTCACCTTACCCTTCGATTGCTTCCCACTGATCAACTTCCGGCACTTTAAAATAAAGTTTATTAAAAACCAATAATGTCTTTTTTAATTGCCTAATGTATCAAATCTGTTATGAAGTTAAACATAACAATAAATAATATTAGCCATTTATCTTTGTCCCCAATTCTGATGGTATACTTTGATTAATAGTGAATTAACTTCATATAGTAAACTTTTGGTGCAAATGTCAACGGCAGCACATTGGCTTTGGAACAGCCGATGCGCCGATATGAAGCTAAAGTATATCAGTTCGCACTTAAATTTGTTAAGTTTACTGAGTCACGCAATTCGTTATAAGATTTTGACTAAAACTTGCATCCTGATAAGATCTATTTTGAAGTTGTCCAGTCGCCGGTATTAAATGTATTTGCATGCCATTGTTCTTTTTCGCCGATATCTTTAATATCTATCTGGAATTGCCATCCATCAGATAGCACCCTGTTCTTCCTTACAAAGCTGTTTTTTACAGTGGGAGAATAACCCCTGTCAATTTCCGTTTTAACGGCAGCCTTGCTTTTAATTACTGTAGCGCCCAATAAAGCGCCAATACCCGAAATAGCTTTTCTTTTGTTCATATTATTTTAATACATGTCTGGATTTCTAAAATCCTTTTTCTAGTTCACTTAATCCAATTTTTGATATGGCCAGGTCCTGGGCATTGCTTCCCCCGGAAAATGCCGCGATGATATAACCCGATTTGTAAGGTTTAATGAGGCCGCCCTTGTACCCGCATTCGCCACTTAAAAGGGGTCTTACACCACTGCCGCTATCCTTGTAGGTGTCGGCCATTTCTGATGCTTTGGTATAAACTATCCCTAAAAGATTGGCGTCTTTTGTTTTCATTTTTCCTACAACTTTCATTTGCGATATCCATCTTTCGGGCGTGGTTGTAGGAATAAAAGCTATCATACAAACCCCTTCTGCAGACATGCTTTTTGCGGCTGTTTCCATTATTATTATGATCGCATCGGCCTTTTTGTTAAACTGTTTTACTTCCTTATTTGCGTCAATACTGTCCGTAAGTGTAGCTAAAATGCGTTTAGGATAAGCAGGAGAGGAGTAGGTATCCGGTATAAGTTGTAAAAATAGCGTTATCAATAAGAGATGCTTTAATTTGCTCATAATAAATAGGTTATAAGGTTGTTTTTATTGTTGGTTAGTGTTAATTGGTCATCGGCAAATTACGGATTAGGGTATTACGCAAGTTTCGATTATGTACATTTTTTATTCGATTTTGTACAGCGGGATGCCGTTTGAAAATGGTGCAGACAGAGAGGGATGGTTTAGTAATTTAAAATATTTAAAATTGATGCCTATAAACCGCAAAATTAAAATATAAAGAATTTTAAGAGTAAATTTATATAGATCTTATTGTTGTATAAACTATTTTAAGTGTTATTTCAACAATCAATTATTTCTATTATTATCCCTAATAAACTAGTTAAAAGATGAAAATAAAGCCTGTTTTGCTATTAACCTGTATATTAATGCTATGGCAAAGCTTGGCTATAGCGCAAATTAAAAATACTATAAGTTTTGATAGCAACTGGTTATTTCACAGGGGAGCTGTAAATGGGGCAGGGCAAGCCGGTTATAATGATGCGGCATGGCGCAAAGTTGATCTGCCGCATGACTGGAGCATTGAAGATCTGCCCGGAACTCAATCGCCCTACAGCCCAGACGCTATCAGTGAGATAGGAGGTGGGTTTACCACGCAGGGTACCGCCTGGTACCGTAAAACCTTTACTTTACCATCAGCAGTAAAAGGTAAACACGTAATCATTCAGTTTGATGGGGTTTACATGAACAGCGATGTATTTGTAAACGGCAATCACCTTGGCAACCATCCCTACGGTTACACTAGTTTTTATTATGATATCACGAGTTATTTAAAATATGGCGAAAACAATGTTATAGCCGTTGAAGTAAAAAATGAAGGTCACAACAGTCGCTGGTATTCCGGCTCGGGCATTTACCGTCATGTGTGGCTAAAAACGGTTGATCCGGTGCATATTGCACAATGGGGTACCTTTATTACCACACCCGAAGTAAGTACAGCAACGGCCACCGTCAACGTTAAAACCAACCTGATCAATGAAAGCAATGGAGCGGCAAACCTTACTATTGTTACCCGCTTTTTAACGGCAGCAGGTGCCGAGGCCGGTAAAACAGAATTATCATTAAGCCTCGCAGCAGATGCAGAACAGGAGCTCAGCCAAAGCCGCGAAATTAAAGCGCCACAATTATGGTCGCCGGAAACGCCGGTGCTTTATAAAGCAGTTACCGAAGTTAGCCGGGATGGCGCGCTTATCAACAGCGAAGAAACGCTGTTTGGTATCCGCAGTATTACGGTTGATGTAAACAACGGCTTACAGCTTAACGGTAAAACCATTAAGCTAAAAGGCGGATCGGTACATAATGATAACGGCCCTTTAGGTGCAAAAACTTATGACCGGGCCGAAGAAAGGAAAATAGAGATCTTAAAAGCAAACGGATATAATGCTATCCGTTGCTCACACAATCCGCCAGGCCCATCGTTTTTGGCTGCCTGTGACAGGTTAGGCATGCTGGTTGTTGATGAAGCATTTGATATGTGGAACAAAGGCAAAAATCCTGAGGATTATCATCTTTATTTTAAGGATTGGTGGCAAAAAGATGTAACAAGCATAGTTAAAAGGGACAGGAACCATCCCTCGGTAATTATGTGGAGCATTGGCAACGAGATTCCCGAAAAAGGGACAACCGGCGGTGCTGATACGGCCGGTATATTATCGCGCTATGTAAAAACTTTAGATCCTACGCGCCCGGTTACGGCCGCTGTTGATCAGCTTACGCCGGATAAAGACCCTTACTTTTTGCACTTGGATGTAGCAGGTTATAACTATGCCATTGGCATGGGTGAGTATAATACAGGAACAAAAGATACAGCCAAATGGGTTAATATTTATGAGCAAAGCCATCAGCGCGTCCCCGGCAGGATCATGATGGGTACCGAATCATTTGCTATCGAGGCTTTTGCCAACTGGCAGGCTGTATTGGATCATCCTTACGTTATAGGCGATTTTGTTTGGACTGCCTTTGATTATATGGGCGAAGCAAGTATAGGCTGGCGGGGGTATCCGCAGGATAAAAAAGCATACCCCTGGAACCTGGCCTATTGCGGCGATATTGACATTTGCGGTTGGAAACGCTCGCAATCTTACTATCGGGATGCGGTTTGGAAGGATAACCAATTATCTGTTTTTGTGAAATCACCACGTCCTACTTTTGCTTTAAACCCCAAGATATCGCCGTGGGCCAGATGGAGCTGGCCGGATGTTTTTGCTGATTGGAACTGGGCTGGTTACGAAAACAAACTTATGGAGGTAGTGGTATATTCTTCCTGCCAAAAAACAGAATTGTTTTTAAACGGTCGTTCATTGGGTATAAAACCTACAGACAGATTGGTTAAGTTTACAGCTACCTGGATGGTTCCGTATCAAAAAGGGGAGTTAAAGGCGGTGGGGTATGATGGGAACAAAATTGTTAATACCTCGGTTTTACGCACTGCAGCATTGCCTGCAAAAATTAAACTAACTGCTGATCGTACCTACATTAATGCCGATGGCCAGGATCTGAGTTACATCACTATTGAATTAAAAGATGCAAAAGGCGTAACCAACCCTAAAGCGGATAACTTGGTGAATTTTGCGCTTACCGGTGATGCACAGATAGTTGGCGTTGGCAATGCCAACCCGGTAAGTACTGAAAGCAGCCAGATGCCTCGCCGAAAAGCATGGAAAGGCAAATGCCTGGTGATTGTTAAAGCCGGAAAAACGCCCGGTAAAATAACTTTAACAGCATCAGCCGGTGGCTTAAGTAGTATGAAAATTGATTTAACGGCAAAATAATAAACCGTACATGGCGTTTCAAAGACAGTCCTGTTACCTCCTATATGTTTTATTCGATGAATCGAGTTAAATAGCTATATATGCCTTATATTACGTTAATGAATAGTATGAATTGTTTAAGTTAAATAATTTATCATTTTATGTTATTTAAACTTGATTTACAAACTATACATAAGAAATGTTCATTTATAAAAGACTCATCAATAAGTGGTTAAACGGGTGGGCTTTGGGTTCTTTTTGCATTTTGATGGGCTGGAGCTTAAATACCAAAGCCCAGGAAACCCCATTAAAATTTTCTTATTTAACAGTAGATAACGGCCTCTCACATACCGATGCAAATGATATAAAGCAGGATACCAAGGGTTTTATATGGATAGCAACCCTTTTTGGCCTCGATAGGTATGATGGCTATACCATAAAACGCTTTTACAATACAAGTAGATTACGAAATAGCGCGTTTAAAAACAGGCTCAGGAGTATTTACCCTGATAGTGACGGCAATATATGGTTAGGGACCGAAGACGGCATTGAATGTTTCGACTCCAAAACAGAAAGATATACTGACTTTAGCGGGCAAACGCATAGTCCTGGCAATAATGTATACTCCCATTTGCTGCTTATAAAAGATAATAGACTCGGCGCAATTTGCGATGGGCAAATACGCCTTTTTGACGTCAGTGGGAAAAGTTTAAAAAGTGTTCCGTTGCAGTTGCCTAAAGGTGTAACTTTTACAAGTTTAATAAACGATAAAACAGGTAATATCTGGCTATCAAGCGATAAGGGAGTATGGATCTTGCGCGCAAACCTACAGTTTGACCATGTAAAACTTTCCGGTAAAATCGATACGGGCAGTTTGGTGGGTCTGTATCGCGATCCCGATAATAATTTATTGCTGTTCAGTGATTCGGAAGCTTACAAGACTGATCAGGCGGGTGGTGCGCAAAAAGGGATAATTCATCAATACATAGTTTCCGATGGTTCCAAGATCAGGGATATCATTCAGGATAAAAAACATAATTATTGGGTAAGTACTGATAGGGGACTCGCTTTGCTTGATAAACAATTGAAATTAAAGCAGCTTGTTAATAGCAAAAGTTTTAACAATAGTATAAATACTAATTATTTAGATAAGCTATTTATTGACCGTTCCGAGTGTTTATGGATTTGCACGGCCGGCGGCGGCGTTAATTTTAGTGATCTTAATGCCAAAATGTTTAATGCATTTCAGCGTAATTCCGAAACTGCCAACACCCTGTCGGGCAATCATATCAAATCTGTTTTGGAAGAGGAAGGCCGTAAGGTATGGATAGGAACCGATGGCAACGGGCTTAATGAATATAACTTTAATACCAAAAAATTTACCCGGTATAACGAAAATAACAGCGCCATCCGCCTAAAAAGCAATGATGTTACCGCGCTTGCGCTGGATGAGGACAAAAATTTATGGATCGGCACATCTAAAGGGATTGATGTGTTGAACCAGGAACGCACCAGCCTGTTACGTTTAAAGGGCAGCAAGGATTTTCCGGCGTACGGTATTTCGGCACTTACCAAAGATTATTATGGCAACATGTGGTTTGGTAACCATAACGGTTTGGGCTGCATCTGGCACGATGGGCAATTTAATTATCATGTGCGCTATTATGATATGGGCTATTTCATTTTATCAAACAAAAGCCGCCCCGAATTATTTGTTTCCACCACGCAGGGTTTAAATCGTTTTATCATAAATAATGCCGGCGAGATCATCAAAATGTATCGCTACAAGGCCAGTTGGGATTCTAACTCACTAAGTTCCAATTATCCATATCCCATCAGTCAGCAAAATGATAGTACCTACTGGATAGGCACTATAGGCGGGGGGCTTGACCGTTTAACTTTGAAACGTAACGGCAAATACAGCATCAAAACCTACGGCAACAAGTATGGGGTTTTTGAGGATGTAGAAAGTATGGAGATATCTGATTCTGGAACTATCTGGATGGGGGGCAACGGGTTAGAGCGTTTTGATCTGCGCAGTCAAAAAGTAATAAGGTATGATAAAAACGATGGCTTACAAAGCAACAGCTTTAAAGTGGGTTCGTCATTTAAAGGCAAAGACGGGCGGCTTTATTTTGGCGGAATTAACGGCCTTAACTATTTTTATCCCGACAGTATAAAAAATAACACCATACCCGCCCGCCCTATATTTACAGATATTGAAATAAACAATAAAAAAGTAGCCATAGGGCAGGACAGCACATCTTTTTCGGCCCTGACACAAGTAATAAGTTATGATAAATTGCTTAAGCTCAGTTATTTGCAAAATAACTTTTTAATTTACTTTTCATCCATGCACTTTGCCAATCCTTTAAAGTGCAAATACCGTTATAAATTGGTTGGTTTTGATAAGGATTGGAAATATGCCATTGGAAGCAGCCCCGGTGCCGCTTACAGTAACCTTGATTATGGCACCTACACATTGGTTGTTGAAGCTAGTAATAACGACGGTCTGTGGAGTACGGGGTCGGCCTCGCTTTCTGTAATGGTAAACCCGCCCTGGTGGAAATCAAATCTAGCTAAATTTGTCTACTTTTTACTGCTGATATCGGCGCTTACGGGAATTTATATTTACCAGGCCAGGTGGTACCGGCTTAAAGGAGGGATAGCTATCCGCGATATTGAAGAAAAAAGGCGCGAAGAGATACATTTGCAGCGAGAAGAGCTTTACCAGCAGCAGCTGCAATTTTTCACTAATATCTCACATGAGTTTCGTACACCATTAACGCTGATCTTGGGACCGCTTGAAAATTTAATAATGGAAAATAAAAATCCGGCATTAAATCAATCGTACCAGATCATGTACCGCAATATTAAACGGTTGGTAAATCTCATTAATGAGCTGATGAATTTTAGGAAAGTAGCCGATAGCGTAATCAAGCTACAGGTGAGGCAGGTGGTGTTTACTCAATTTATTAAAGATGTTGCAGGTGAATTTTATCCTTTGGCTAACAACAAGAATATTGATTTTTTGGTGCGTGGCCACGAAGAAGTGTTAACCAATTGGTTCGATCTGCAAATAGTAGAAAAAATCCTGTTCAATTTGCTCAATAATGCATTTAAATATACAGCAACCGGCGGCACTGTAACCTTTGATGTGTTTTTTAACTGGGATAAGTTTAAACCGGCACATGAAAATAGTTATCAACTGCTTAACGATAAAAAGGCTGATAAATATATTTACCTGCGCGTGTCAGATAGCGGTATTGGTATTTCTAAAGAATCTATCGGCAATATATTCGATCGTTTTTACCGGGTAAGTAATGAGCATTTGGGTTCGGGAGTAGGGCTGGCGCTGGTAAAAAGTTTAACCCAGGTACACAAAGGCGAGATTTATGTGTATAGCGAAAGACACAAAGGAACTGAGATAATTATAGCGTTGCCATTGGGCGGTCAGCATTATCTGGAATCAGAAAAATGTGCCGATAACAGCAAATTGATTCCAGATCAACTGGAAAAAATCGACAATACGGTATTGCTGACTCCGGCAATAAATGATGAACCTGTTGTTGGAATTATGCCTGCCGAAATCGGTAAACAGCGCATTCTTATCGTTGAAGATAACGACGAACTGCGTACATTTTTAAAGGGCATGCTGCAAAAGTATTACCACATTTACGAAGCCCCAAACGGCCGGGCAGGGTTGGAACTCGCAACTGAGGAAATGCCAGATCTGATTATAAGCGACGTGATGATGCCCCTGATGAATGGCATGGACCTTTGTAAGCATATCAAAGAAACTTTTGAAACAAGCCATATCCCGTTCATGATTCTCTCTGCAAAAGATGCGCTCGACGCCAAAATTGAAGGGATGCAATCCGGAGCCGACTATTACTTTGCCAAACCATTAAGCGTTGACCTTCTGCTGCTAACTATCAACAACCTGTTTGAACAAAAGCAAAAGCTAAAAGTAAAGTACACCAAAGATTATTATGCCGAAGCTACCGAACTGGTAAACTCGAGCAGGGATAAGGAGTTTATAAATAAACTGTTAAAGATCATTGAAGAAAATATTCAGGAACCGGGTTTGGATGTAGATTTTCTTTGTAAACATTTATACATCAGCCGTACTAAGCTTTACCAAAAGATCAAGAGTGTATCTGACCAATCTGTAAGCGAATTTATCCGGACGGTAAGGTTGAAAAAAGCAGTCCACATCATGACCCACCAAGATATATCCATCACAGAACTAACCGATCTTATTGGTTTTACCAGTAGCGCCTATTTCTCTACAGCATTTAAAAGAGAGTTTGGTAAATCGCCTTCGCAGTTTCTTCAAAGCCATAAAAAAAGGCAACTCACATTTGTTAAATGACAAAGCTCTTTAGCAAAAGACAACCAATTTAATTAATTATCTAAACTTCTTAGCACCTAAATTTTCAGCCTGTTTTTGCTGTGTATAATAGCACAGTTTTAAAAAATTAAACAGGTGTTTTTTTTAGGTTATATGATGTTTTGCCCGCCGTTGTTAGCTTATATCTTAAAAAAATAAGATTGTTAAAAATGAACAATAATTTAAGTTGTTGTAAATCAATTTATTAGATAATTAAATAACTAATAATTCATAAAATGGTCTTTGTTAATTATGTACAAAAACGAATAAATTATGTATAAAAACGAAAATGCAAGGCTTAACTAATCACTAATTTGCCTTACCAATAACCGTTGGGTATGTATAAACTGATTCCCGCATTGGTTAACAACAAAAGAAGATTATAAACCAATTATTGTATTATGAAAAAAGATTTACATGTAGTTGATGGAGTAGCTCCCCTCGATCTAAAATCAGATGTGTATTTGCACCGCCTGTTCAGGCTTAAAAATATACTCCCTATGTTAGGCATTTTATTACTGCTGAACTGCACTGCCGCATTTGCGCAAATGCGTAAAATAACAGGGACTATTAAGGATGAAAATCAGCAGCCGCTTCCGGGTGTTACCGTAGCCATTAAAGGCACCACCATTGGCATGGTAACTGATGCAGCCGGTAATTACTCCCTTAATATTCCTGAAGGAAATAACACTGTTTCCTTCTCATTTATAGGTTATGTAACCCAGGAAGTTGTTATAGGCAAACAAACTTCTATCAGTGTGTCATTGGCGCCTTCGGGCCGAAACCTGAACGAGGTGGTAGTTGTAGGTTACGGTGCGCAAAAAAAATCGGACGTTACCGGCGCTATATCCAGCTTATCTCCTAAGGATTTTAGAGATCAGCCAGTAAACAGACTCGATCAAGCTTTACAGGGGCGCGTATCTGGCGTAGAAGTTGCAAATAATTCAGGTGCGCCGGGCGGCGAGGTGACGATCAGGATCAGGGGGTCAAACTCTATCTTAGGTAATAATAACCCGCTTTATGTTATTGACGGTTTTGTTGGTGAAGATTTTAACAATTTAAGTACTTCAGATATTGCATCTATCCAGGTATTGAAAGATGCTTCAAGTACCGCTATTTACGGTAGTAGGGGTGCGAATGGCGTGGTTTTGATCACTACCAAAAGAGGTAGTTCAAATAACCCGGAGATCACCTTTTCGAGTACAGTATCAAGTGCGAGAGTACTTAAGAAATTGGACTTGCTTGGCGCTTTTGATTTTGCCAATACTGTTAATGCACGTGATGCTGCCATTAATGCTAACCCAACTTATACTGCAGACCAGATAGCCGGCTACAAAGCCAATGGCGGTACCGACTGGCAGAATGAGATCTTCCATACTGCTCCATCACAAGAGTATAACCTGGGCATTACCAATGGCAACGCTAAAACCAACTACTTTTTATCGGCCAACTATTTAAGTCAGGATGGTATTGTTTTAAACTCGGGCTATAAAAGGTATTCTATCCGGTCAAACATCAACTCTAAAATAAATGATAAATTAGCTGTACGTCTGAATATATCGGGTGTAAGAAGGGAAAATCTTAATAGCAATAACTCTGGCAGGGGTGCACCGGTAAACCAGGCTTACGCATGGGCACCAACTACCCCGGTAAGAGACGCTAAAGGTAACTATACCATTAGTGACCCTGTAAGTTCAATTTTTGCCAATCCTGTTGCTTTAGCAAACGATCAAACCAATACTGATCATAATACATTTGCAAACGTTATTGGAGGTGCCAGTTACCAGTTCTTTAGTGATCTGTCATTAGATGTAACTTTGGCCGCCGACTACCAAAACTACCAGGGGGCGGCTTTTTCAAACGCTTCTATAACTAATAACGTGCCTACAGCAGGCCGTACCTCACTGGAGAATATTAATCTACAAAATACCAGTACCTTAACCTATAAACATGTTTTTCACGAAGACCACAGTTTAACAGTTACAGCAGTTTATGAGCAGCAAAAAAGTAATGCATCTGGTTTTAGCGCTAATGCAACTAACCTTACTTTCCCTGGTTTAGGATCTGATAATTTATCATTATCAGGAACACAGGCAGCAAGTGCAAGCTACAGTAACACGGGAATTGTATCTTATTTAGGTAGATTAAATTATGCGTACAAAGATAAATACTTGCTCACTACTTCTGTACGCCGTGATGAATCATCAAAATTTCAGGGAGTTAACAAGGCAGCAGTATTTCCTTCGGTAGCACTTGGCTGGAAATTATCTGAAGAGCCTTTCATCAAAAAGCTAAATACATTTGATGTTCTAAAAGTTCGTGCAAGCTGGGGACTTACCGGCAGCCAGGCCGTTGGCCCTTATTCTACACTGGCAACTTATACCAATGATAATTATGCTGCAGGAACAAGTTTTAATAACAACAGCCTTACATCTGGTATCAACTTAGGGAACGCCGCCAATCCCGATCTGAAATGGGAAACTACCAATTCAAAAGACGTTGGTTTAGAGATGAGCATTTTTAACGGTCGCCTGAATTTTGACTTTGATTATTATGTAAAAAATACCAGAGACTTGTTGCTTTCGTTACCATTGCCGGCTTACGCAGGTGGCGGATCTATTGTAAGTAACGTAGGTAAAGTAAAAAATAGCGGTACCGAGTTTAGTTTATCGGTTATACCTGTACGTACCGAAAAATTTAGCTGGTCATCTTCATTTAACATCACATTTTCTAAGAACCTGGTACAAAACATAGGTAATCTGGGGCAAATCTTTCCATACACAGGTTTCAGCGGTACCCAGCCAGAGTTTATTATCAAACCGGGTTATTCACTGGGGTCTTATTGGGGCTTAAACTACCTTGGCACCTGGAAACCATCTGAAGCTGCCGAAGCTGCAAAATATGGCAACAAGCCGGGCGACTCGCATTACCAGGATATGAATGGCGATCATGCCATCAACGCTGATGACTACAAGATCATTGGCAATGGCACGCCAAACAAAATGCTGGGATGGAATAATACCTTCACTTATTCAAACTTCACATTGAATCTATTTGTGCAATCACTGTTCGGCTTCAAAAAACTGGATTATACCTATGCTAACGCCATTAGTGCCAATGCAGATACACGTGAAGTAACATCAGCCGATATCCTGAACAGGTACATCCCGGGAGTTAACGAAACTTCGAATATCCCTGCTTTTAGCACCACCAATCAAAATTTTGTACAGTCAACGCGTTTCCTGGAAAATGGCAATTTTGTAAGGATTAAAAACATCAACCTTTCTTATGAATTACCTAAAAATACAATCAAAAATGTTGGCGTGAAAGTATTTATCGGTGCTATCAACCTATTTACCATAACAAAATATAAAGGGCTGGATCCGGAAACTTCTAATGCAAATTCGGGATCTGATGTAATTCAAAGCGTTGATTATGGAGCATATCCAAATTCAAAAATATTCAATGCGGGCGTTACCCTTAAATTTTAATTATAACACTAAGAAAGATGAAAAAGATATATGTAATTGCAGCGATAGCACTATTAAGCCTGGGCTGTAAAAAAACCTTAATAGAAAATCCTAAAGGGCAGGTTTTAGGTTCAAACGCCCTAAGTACTATACCCGGCCTACAAGCAGCCTTAACCGGTACTTACAAACCGTTGATGGAAGATTTTGTAAGCGGTTTTACATCGGCAGCAACTGATGCCATATTAATGGGTTCTGATGATCTGACCACTAATCCCGGCAGTAATAAACAAGAGCTACGAGAATTTGATCAGTTTAATGTTTCCGCATTAAACAGTAACTTGTCGCAGATCTGGAATGGTTGTTACAAATCTATCCAGGGATCAA
Source organism: Mucilaginibacter saanensis (assembly GCF_014200575.1). Classification (GTDB taxonomy): domain Bacteria; phylum Bacteroidota; class Bacteroidia; order Sphingobacteriales; family Sphingobacteriaceae; genus Mucilaginibacter. The sequence goes on from NZ_JACHBZ010000002.1 coordinate 84,479, forward strand.
ACAATATCATCAGCAACTATAAACAGGTACCCGGCGATGCGGCAATCATCAACCAGATTGTTGGTGAGGCTTATTTTTTACGCGGCTTTTCCTACTATTGGCTTGTAAGGTTATGGGGTAGCGTGCCTTTGGTTACCTCGGCAGTTTATGATCCTGCCATATTAAACATCAGCAGATCTGCTGCGGTTGATATTTACAAGCAAATAGAAAGCGATTTAACCGCTGCGCAAGGTTTAATGCAGAATAAGAAAACCGAAGATGGCCGTGCATCAAAAGGTGCTGCAATTGCACTTTTGGCCGATGTTTATTTAACAGAAGGCGGCTGGCCGTTAAATGATCAAAGCAAGTTTGCTTTGGCGGCATCAACAGCAAAATCTGTTATGGATAACAAAGGAACTTATGGTTTTGATCTTGCCAGTGATCTGCCTACTTTATGGGCAAAATTGTCATCAGGTACCAACATATCCGAAGAAGTATTTGCTTTCCATAGCTGTGGCAACTGTAATGCTTTAACCAGTAACTCCATTTTTGGCAACTCATCTATGCCTACTGAAGAAAACGGCTGGGATGATTATTTTTGTGAGATCAATTTCTTCAATAACTATCCTGCGGGTATAAGAAAGGATGTAACCTTTCATACGCAGTTTATCAAGCCTGACGGATCTGTTGTTGCATGGCAAAATAGCTCTACCAAGCACCCCTATTACGGTAAATTCAGGGTGAATGGTGGCGAGGCTATCTATTCAACCAGCGCTACATTGGCCATGATACGTTATGCACATGTTTTACTGATCTACGCAGAGGCACAGGCCAGAAGCGAGGGTACTGTTAATTCAGACTCATACGCTGCAGTTAACGCTATCAGATCACGTGCAGGCTTACCTAATTTAAGCGGACTTTCGAGCGCTAACTTTATAAATGCAGTTATCGACGAAAGATCATGGGAGTTTGCAGGTGAAACCACCCGATGGTTTGATCTAGTACGTTTACAACTTTTAGATCAAGTGAACGCCAAGCGAAACCCGGGCGAGATCCCGATCATTGGCCCTATAAAATATTTAATGCCAATACCAAACTCGGATGTTTTACTTAACCCGGGTTTAGGCAATAACTAAATTATACCGCGGCAATTAAGAACAGTTCTTACAGAAGGTTCTCAATTGCCGCTTTTTATGAGCTATCCTACATATTCGTCCCAAATGAAGAAGTTATTTTTTCTGGTTATAAGTTGCTTGCTAATCGTAAAGGTAAAAGCCGGCGAAAATGAGCCCTGTAAAATAGAAAACTCACTTTTTAATATAACATTAACTAACAATGCCAATGCCTTGTGGACCTACCATTTAAAACAAGGGAAACATGTAATAAATATCAGTTCTCCTGCTTTTGAGATAGATAAAAAGAAGATCACATCCGTTGTTGATGGTTTTACACCTATATCCCCGGTCAAGTTAAATAATGACGTTACAGAATATAGTTATACCGGTCATTTGATCAGTGAGGCCTCCATTTCATTAACCGTGAAGTTTAGGGTGAGCGATAAAAGCCCCATAGTTAAGTTTACATATGAATTATCAGCAGATAAAGAGTATCTGTTTACAAAAACCAACAACCAGGATGATTTTAATTACCTGGCTACTTCCTTAAGTTCCTTTACAAAAACAAAAGAGATCCGCTTTTCTGATTATAATGATAAGTACCATTCCTACAATCTTACGGAAGAAGGTATAGATCAAAGACATTTTGACGATAACTGGTCTGTAATGGGGCCAATGATCATCTTTTCTGATAGTCGGGAACAATATCTTATAGCTTATGAGCATGGCTCACAAGTTCCCAACCGTTTTTTAGAATTTAAATTTAACAAGCTTAAGCAGGTTTCGCTCAATTCGGTAAAAGCCAATTACCTGGATCAGCAGCCTTTAAATAAAAATAATCCTTATCAATCCCTGTGGTTCGAAATTGGAGATGCGGCCGGTAACCAGGCCGATCTTCAAAGATATTACCGGGATTTTATGCTCAAATATATTTCCCAAAACCAGGAAAGCCGCAAGCCCTACATTTATTACAACACCTGGGGCAGGCAGGAGCGGGTAAAATTAGCGAGTGGCAAATACCTGAGCAGTATGAATTTAGCTACTACCTTAAAAGAAATTGAAGTTGCGCATCAAATGGGTATAGATGTGTACGTTATTGATGCCGGCTGGTTTTCAAAAACCGGCGATTGGCAAGTGAATACTACCTGTTTTCCGGATACTTTAAAACAGGTAAAAAAGTTGCTTGATAGATACGGGATGAAGCTTGGTCTTTGGTTTAACCCAACAGTTGCCGCTTTAAGCAGCGATATGCTGGCTCAAAACAAGAACAATGTAATGAGCCAGAAAGGCGTAGTGAGTAAACCATCGCCGGTTTGGGAAACAGAAGAAAGCGTGAACATTTGCCTCGTAAGCCCGTATTGGGAAAAGTTTGCTGATAAGCTCATTCAATTATCAAGAGATTTGGGTGTTACCTATTTTAAATGGGACGGCATAGATCAATACGGCTGCGACGATCCTAGTCACTTCCATGGTATGGCGACCAACTCCGCGCAGGAACGCGCAGATAGCTACGCGTTTCAGCAGCCTGTATATATGACTAAAATAATAGATAAGGTGTGCAAAGCTAATCCAGAAGCTATTTTTGATTTTGATATTACGGAGGATAATCGATGTGTGGGGCTGCAATTCTTATCGGCCGGAAAGTTTTTTGCCATGAACAACGGGCCTTATTTTCATAATTATGACCTGGCTAAAGAATGGGGCAGTCCGCTTAATAATGGTAATTCAAATATGTTTTTTAACCCTGGGCCAGCCAGGGGATGGTTTGCTCGCTCGGTTTTAAATTACGACACCTGGATCCCTTCGGTTCTTTTCCTTACGCATTACATGCCGGATGAACCGAGGAGTTCGCAAACTGTCAATCTAGCTTCGTTGATCCTGGGACAAAACGGTATTTGGGGAGAGGTATTAAAAACGTCGACGGAAGGGTTGACCTATTTTAACGAGGTGCTCGGCAATTACAAGCAGGTTAAATACGATATCACACAAAGCTACCCTGTAAAACATGGCGAAACAGGCGAAAGCCCAGAGATCTATGAAAAGATAAACAAGCAAACGGGCAAAGGGGTTATCGTAATGTTCGCCAATAAAAAAGGAAGTTATCAATACCTGTCCGAAAATTTGGCTAACAATACAATATGGAAAACGGAGGGTGTCGATGTTAAATTCGATGCTTTGGGAAGGGCCATTATTAATGCCCGGTTTGATAAGCCAGATGCGAAGATGATATTTTTTGGGGTTAAATAAAGATCAGTTTTAGTTGGTTAAATATCATTTGAATGATGTTTGGAGTGCGTTCTGACGCGAGAAATCAGACGCACTTTTTTTTCTAAACGAAATAAGGATAAAACAGTATGACAAGCAATTTACCAGATCGTCGTAAATTTATTAAGCAGGCAGGTGTGTTAACCGCTGCTGCTGCTTTAACAGGTTTGCCTGCTACTGCAAAAGTAAATGCAACTGGCAATAAATTGCCAGCGTGGAAAGGCTTCAATCTGCTCGATTTTTTCTCTCCTGATCCGGTCCAGCACCGCCAAACACCTGAAGCGTATTTTAAATGGATAGCCGACTGGGGGTTCGACTTTATTCGCATCCCGGTAGCATACCCGTATTATCTTGATTTTGACCGGAGCAAGCCGATAAGGCCTGAAGATGTTTATAAAGTTGACGAGGCAGCGGTAAAAAAGATCGACGCACTTATCTATACCGCTCACAAGTACAACTTACATGTGAGCCTAAATCTGCACCGTGCACCGGGATATTGTATCAACGCGGGCTTCCATGAACCTTATAATTTATGGGTAGACCAGGCAGCCTTGGATGCTTTTTGCTTTCATTGGGGGATGTGGGCAAACAGGTATAAGCATATCCCCGCCAGCAAGCTGAGTTTTGACCTGCTAAATGAGCCCACTATGCGCGTAGATATGAATGATCAACTGGCTAAAAGAAGCGCGGTGCCCAGCGATATCTACCTCAAAGTTGCCAGGACCGCTATTGATACTATTCATAAAATAAGCCCGGAAAGACAGATTATTGCCGATGGTAACAATGCCGGCAGGACTATGATCCCCGGGTTGGAAGATCTGGATATTGCACAAAGCTGTCGTGGCTACAGCCCCGAAACTATATCGCATTATAAAGCTCCATGGGTTTATAAACATCCTGAAAGTTTGCCCTTGCCTAAATGGCCCAATGAAAGTAAACACGAGGGTAAACAACTATTAACCGCCGAATATCAACCCTGGATAGAGCTGGTTAACCGTGGTGGCGGCGTACATTGTGGCGAATGCGGCTGCTGGAATAAAACACCGCATGAGGTATTCATGGCTTGGTTTGCCGATGTGCTGGGCATTTTTGCTGCCAATAAAATAGGCTTTGCCATCTGGGAGTTTGATGGCGATTTCGGTATACTAAACTCCGGCAGGGCAGATGTAGTTTATGAAGACTGGCACGGTCACAAGCTCGACCGTAAAATGCTGCAATTACTGCAGCAGCAAATGAAATAAAATTAATACTATGGAAAACAGAAGAACATTTTTAGCAAAAGCAGGTATATTGGCCTGCGGATTAATAATAGGCCCGGGCGCATTGCTGGCTAAACAGCAGCATACTATCGGTTTGCAACTATATACCCTGCGCGATCAGTTACCTGTGGATGTAAAATCGGTAATAAAAAAAGTGGCTGATTCAGGTTATAAAGAGATAGAAACCTTTGGCTACAACCAAGCTTATAATGGCTATTGGGGATTGCCTAACAAGGATTTTGCGCAGTTGCTAAAAGATTTGGGATTAAACACACCCAGCGGACATTATGATTTTAACCAATTTTTTACCACCGGCGGCACCGACGATATTAACGCTTACATCAAAGCAGCGCACATTTTAGGGCAGAAGTTTATCATCATCCCGGCATTGCATCCGGAGCTTTTTCAAACGGTAGATGACTTTAAAAAAGTATCCGAAAAGATGAATGCTGCAGGAATCCTGCTTAAAAAAGAAGGACTAAAATTAGGCTATCACAACCATAATTTTGAGTGGAAACCGATCGACGGCACTACTTTTTACGATACCCTTTTAGATAATACCGACCCTGAATTGCTATACCTGGAGTTGGACATTTTCTTTATGAAAAACATAGGGCAGGATCCTATAGCTTATCTCGATAAATATAAAAACCGTTACCGGCTGGTGCACATAAAAGATATGGACAAAGCCAACCAAGATGAAAATACCGAAGTGGGCAATGGTGCAATAGATTTTAAACTAATATTGGCTAAAGCAAAAAAGGTAGGTGTCAAGTATTTGATTGTTGAACAAGAAAACTTTACCAATATAGATCCATTCGTCAGCATTAAACAAAGCGGCGATTACGTTAAAAACATACTGTAATCATGAAAAAACTAACTCTCTTTTTATTATTGATCAGTTTTGGCGCTTATGCGCAGCAAAAAAAAATATCCCCTGCACATAAAAAAGTCATCATTGTGCTTAGTTATGACGACGCGCTTAATTCGCAACTAAACATTGCTATCCCGCAATTGGATTCGGCTAATTTTAAGGGTACGTTCTTTGTTTGCGGTAACATGAACCAGGACAATATTGAAAAATGGCGTGCTGTGAGCAAAAAGGGCAACGAGCTAGCTAATCATACATTGTATCACCCATGTTTGTCTACAGACGGCAAGGGCGAGCCAGCTAATAACTCGGCTAATTACACGGTTTATACCATCATGCGCGAGGTATCATCTATGAACAATTTCCTATTTGCGCTTGATCAGCGTAAGGATCGCTCATTTGCATTTCCATGTTCGGAGACAACTGTTGGCGGTATAAGCTACCTGGATTCATTGCGTAAATCCGGCTTGATAAAATATGCCCGTATCGGCGGCGACCAGAACAGTATCATCACTGATTATGCGTCGATTGATCCCTTGCAGGTGCCGTCATGGGGAGTGGTAGGAAAGGTAACTGCCGACGACCTTGTCGACTTTGTTAAAAAAGTACAGAAAAACGGCGGCATAGGCATATTCATGTTCCATGGCATAGGTGGCGATTATTTAACAACCCCTGCTGCTAATCATAAAAAGTTGCTGAATTACCTCGTTCAGCATAAAGAGGAGATTTGGGTAACCACGTTTGGCGAGGCAATGGATTATGCCATGAAGAATAAATAGTTGTTTAACAAAGATATTTTAAGCTTATATGCGACAAAAAAACTTGAACGTGATGTTTTGCCGGCTATCAATTGCTGTTTTATATTTAATACCTGTACAGGCGATCTCACAATCTGTTCCAATAAATATACGCACACCCGAATATCGGGAACTGCAACGAAACTTAGCAACCGGCTGGAATACCTGGTACAACAACAGCGTTATCTCACATGTATTGCTGCCTCATGGCTTTGCCATCAATCTTTGCTTGGAAAAGCCCGGAACCGGCGCTTTATTAAGGGAAACTTTTAAAGCTTCTGCCATACAGCAGCGCCAGGAGCAGGTATTGCTTGGCTTACGTGCCGACGATGGCAGCTATACAAGTATGACTGTGAAATATGAGGGTGAGGAACTGGCCGTTCAATCGGCTACCGACGGTAAGGATGAGTTGATACTGGTAACCCCGGCTAATGGAGCCAAAAACCTGCTGATCGTGGAAGCCGGGGTGCTGTGGAATAAAGAAGGTACTATAGGTATGGCACAAAACAAACTAAATTATCATACCGGTAACACGGATATTTCCGTAAGTGCCACAGCTATACCTACCGTTGATGCTTACGCTGTTACAACCACGCCACACCTCACCTTTTCCCTGGATCAGGAAATCGGGATCTATACCGGCAGACAGCGTACAATTGCGGAGATTAGATCAATTATCGAAAAACGCCACGCCGAGCAGCAACAACGGATGACCGGTTATGGCAACATGGCCGAATCTTTCACGGCCATGCAAACTATACTTGCCTGGAACACTACATACGATGCGCCAAATAAACGGGTGTTAACGCCTGTTAGTCGGAATTGGAGCCATGGCTGGGGTGGTTTTGTGTTGTTTGATTGGGACAATTATTTTGCAAGCTATATGTTCAGTATGTTTAACAAGAACCTTGCATACGCCAACGCTGTCGAAATAACCAAAGCCATCACTCCAAATGGATTTATACCCAATTACCAGGCTCCTTTTGGCAAAACATCGTTTGATCGTTCGGAGCCTCCAATTGGCAGCTTGGTTGTTTTAGATATTTATAAAAAGTATCAGGAAAAGTGGTTTTTAATCGAAGTTTATGACGAATTGCTAAGCTGGAACAGGTGGTGGTCGCAAAACCGGGATGTAAAAGGATATTTATGCTGGGGATCACAAAGCCATGGTGATAACCCTAAGGACTTTAATGGTACCCATAACATTCAGGCGGCCATGTATGAGTCGGGCCTTGATAATTCACCTATGTACGATGGGGTACCTTTTAACCCAAAAAACAACACCATGGAGCTGGCAGATGTAGGGCTGATGAGCCTTTACATTGCCGATTGTAAATCCTTATCGGCAATAGCTACCATACTTAACAAACCACAGGATGCCAAAGAATTAAATAAACGTGCCGACGTTTACAGTAAAAAACTGGCCACCATGTGGGATGAAAAAACGGGTATCTTCCTAAACAAAAGGATGGATACCGGTGAAAAAAGCTATAAAATGTCGCCTACTAACTTTTATCCGATGTTGGCAAAAGCCTGCACCGAGCGCCAGGCCGAACGCATGATAAAAGAGCATTACTACAATCCTGGCGAGTTTTACGGTAAGTATGTGATGCCTTCCATTGCTCGTAATGATCCCGGATTTAAGGATAATGACTACTGGCGCGGCCGCATTTGGGGGCCTATGAATTTCCTTGTTTACCTGGGTATGCGTAACTACCATTTAGAAACAGCCCGTGCCGATCTTATCAGCAAATCAAAAGCCCTGCTGATGCAGAACTGGAAAAAAGACGGCGGCGTATACGAAAATTATAACGCGGTTACAGGCGACGGAAGCGATGTTAAAAATGCCGATGGTTTTTATCACTGGGGCGCCTTGCTAACTTATATGGATTTTCTGGAAAATGCTAAACCCGATACTACAACTAAACCATAGATCTCCTCAATACCATTTTAAAGCCGTTGTTGATCATACAGCTTAAAAAGTACGCGAATTGTTAACAGCATTATCAACTTTCACAGAACCAACATTTATTACACAATGACCTTAATCAAAGATATTATGTGACATTTTCCTTCAACAACGAAGGGGTCAGGGAATACCATGGAAAAACCTTGAGCTTCGAGTTGTATAACCATATAAAGGCAGCACAGCTCGTAGAACGATGAGCAGAATACTCATCATAACCGACCCGTCAAGATCAAATTCTAAGCCGAACAATGAGCTGTTTATTATACCGGTCGTCTATCAGTGAACGGAACATGAATTTAAGGTGCATTTCGAACGGGTGGGTATATCTCCACCGTATCGCTTTGCTGATCGATGAAAATACGGTAACGTTCGAACCTGATGAAGAGGGGCTACCGGGCTTAGCTGTGCCGGCTACTTTTGAAGCGAAAGCATAGCCTGATCCTGGACTTTTACAGAAGATCACAGAAAAATTAGCAACGATCAATGCTAGCAGCATTGTTGCGCAGCAGTAATGGACATGAGTTAATGAAAATTTATGTAAAGTTGACCAGTCCCTGATGCCGGTTTACTATGTTCCGTTCAAAAATGAGCTATTTTCGCTAATATCCGGCTCAATTGAGGTGCTTTTCTATGTTATATCCTTCAGTTTTTCGATACCGGGTAGCTGTCTTGTCCTGATATAGCTTGTCATTAAAGACAAGAAAATGAAAGCAATTCCAGGAAAGAAAAAGAAAGCAGTGGCGGTCGTAAGACGTAAGCCATTTGACAAAGTCGAGAACAGACCAAAATAAAGATTGTAGAAGAAATGAAAACGGGGATGATCAGTTGCCTTGGTGCAAGCCGGAAATACCGAGTTCTAAGAAATACCATCAAAGTATGGGCGGGGAAGCTTAATTTGACTACTTTGCTGAATGTCAAGAATATCTCAACGCTTCCCGGCATGACCCAAAGTCACGAATCAAAGTTACTCATCAAAAAGATACGTGAGCTTACTAAGGCATTAGAGATATCTCAATTGAAGAATCTTGCCATGGAAACGATGATCGAGGTAGCTGAAAGTGACCTACATATAAAGATCCGAAAAAAGCGTGGTGCCAAACAGTCTTAAGAATACGGCAAAAGCGGCCAGAATATACCCTAGTAGCTATTTGTGCACTGTTCGGTGTAGATAATGCAAAGAAAAAAAATCCCCAAATAAAAATCAATTTTCAACGAAGAATCGAAATTTTATCAAATCAATATTGTTATCATTTGTAACGGTTTCATCTGTTTGCTACATGGTTTTTTGTTTATCATGAACTTCTTGACAAATAGCTCAAAAAATTCGATATATTATATGATGATGGTACTACACATTATTGTTATAACTATTTGTATATCACATTTAAACGAAAAAATCCGTTATTGGAAAAGTAAATGATTTATAATTAGCAACTCACCCCGGTGTTCGATTGTTGCAAGTTTAACGCTCTCAGGCGCAATTACAGTTAAATAAAATCAAATTTGCGATTCAAATATTTAAGAGGGATTTCATTTATATTGTTGCTTTTTTTCGTGTTCCATGGGTTGTGTTTCATGGAAGTGGTCATAACAGAGTTATCATGGATTTTTTACGAGCACGGTTTCATTCTTTCAGCTTAAACCGGATTCACAATTCTATTTATTTGATACAAACAGACAGTTGATCAATTTCTTCGATTCATAAAGACCTTTTAGAAACGCTATCGCAATTTACACTAAGTGATACAAATGTATTATGATGTAGATTCTGACGAATTACACCGCCTAATTCCAGCGCAAGCCCTTAGTTCTAATGGCGGCGTTGGAAAACGTAAAACGGCTATCATCGGACTCTCTGTTTTCCGGCTGCTATTTTTGTCTGGTTTGGTATTTTCGATAACTGGAATCAAATGACTGATCATCGTAATAAATCTATAGCAGGCGCGGGGTGAGTCTTGTATCCGGTAAGTCCGATCATTTACCTGTTTATGTTTCGATTGCAAAAAATGTGGATTGTTTGCTTAAACTCAAATCATCAACCAAACCTCTTATGAAGAAGTCCATGGTCTTTGATGTACTCACGGTCCGTATGCTGGTCAGTGCAAGTGGTAGAAAACAGGTACGAAAGATAGTGGTTATGAAAGCCGCGACGTGTGTCGCGCCAGTTTCTACAAGTCGACAAGAATTGTTAATATTGTAATGAATGAGCTAATAGTCTAATTATGATGTGTATAAACGGCAAATTTGTAGCCCTTAGTAATAAAGATCAGTTGTTTTGAAAACTATACCGTAACTCTTGTTTTATCTTATTCATATCCTTACCTAAGAGCTCGTAAATTGCTTCGTATTGTGCGCAAAGGTCAAATATGCTTTGATTATAAAGACCATAAAGCATTTCTTTTTCTCCATCCTGGGCTTTAACGAGCAGGTCAGCAATATCCAAGTTTTTCAGGAATAATAAATGGGTCCTGGTATTGGCCGCTATAATCTCATTATGGGACAGGGCTACGTCAAAATAAAGCCCGATCAAGTTATGTTTCCAGTTTTCGTCATTTAGTTTTTGCAAATGTGCGTCTACTTTTTTGATCTCCTCACTGAGAAATTTTAAACTCAAATCACTTCGGGCATCATTTCGGTTCTGCCGGTAATTGATGTTCTTTTTTAAGACGGCCATGGTTTCTCCGGTCACGAAATAGTAGCTTTCAGCGATCTCGGTTTTTTTAGCCCTGAACTGATTTCTGACCTCATTGTTATATTTACGTCTATCGTTAACGTAAGTAAATAGTCCGCTTAAGGCCTGGGTAAGTATGGCACCCGCTAAGCCGGAGAAGGCGCTTACCGCTATGAGAATGTTGTTGTCTGGCATAAAAAACAATTCCCCAAAGATAAGAATTCAAGCCTGATTTTGCTAATTTTATTAGTAATAAACCAGCTTGACAATTGGTCCGACTGTGATCCTTATTTTTCTTTAGCCTATATGCCGGCAAATATTAGCCTTGTCAAAAACTGGTTTTACCTTTTCCTTTCCCCAGATCTTTTGCCCTGCACGTTTGGGATGCTGGAGGAAATGCTGATTGCGACAGTTAAAATACCGGTCGATAGCGGCTGTACATTCCGCTACGGACTGATAATCACTGTTATGAATGAAAGACTTGGATAAGCCGCTGAATACGGACTCAATGACGTTCAGGTGCGGTGTTCTGGCGGGTAAGGGAACAAGTTCGACCCCGGGTGTTTTTAACTTCTGCCGGTAGTCCGGTTCGTTGATCTCTGCCAGGTAATCCCGCAACTGCTGCGAATCATGCCAGCTGGCAGCATCCCATGAGAGGTACAAGCGTTCCTGATCCTGGTATTGTAAGGTTAAGATATCGATCAGCCTGATCATTTCGTCCGTGTCTTTCTTGCCGGAATAGAACCAGGTGAGTTGATTGGTCGATAGCTCCAGCGCGCAGGTGCAGATGAAACAGCCTTTACTTTTATCCACTTTATAATATATCGGCAGTTCACCTTTTCTCACGAGCTGGCGACCGCCTTTTGGACGGATGGCTTTCGGCCCATACTCGTCTATGGAGAAAAACTTTTCTTTTTTGCCCAGGTTGGACAATGTCTGCTGCAAGTGGTCATATTTTTCCCTGAAGAGCGGGTCATGGCTGACCAGGACCTCCCGGGAACGCCTGAACCTGACGCCCCTGTTTTTTAAATAATTGCCTACCGAGCTATAACTGACCGGCTTTCCGGATGTTTTGCCGTACGCATAGGCTAGATCCGTAATGGTCCAGGATGTTTTATCGATCCCATATAATTTCGGGCTTTGCCGCACCATGTGGATAACCTCGTCCGTTCTTTTTTCAATGGCCGCTTGCCTTTCCTTGCTGATCGGCTTCCTGTTGCCGGGACGACTCAGCGCTTCCAGTCCCTGCCTCTCGTAGGTTCTTAGCCAATGCAGCATGGTTGCATAGGTGCATTCGATCTGGTGTTCCAGTTTTCCCATGGAATTATAAGTGTAAACCGTCATCAGCAGTACGGAGACCTGCCACAACCGTCGGTCGTTTCCTTTCCGCCATTTTCGCAGGGTTGACAATTCCTGTAGGGTGAATTTGGCTTTCAATTTGATCGCGCTGAGCTCCTTTTCGTGTTCATCGAACCAAGATTTGAATACACCGTAAAAACGGGGCTTACTATACTCCTCCGGAAAGCGAAGATGGTACTTTTGATAAAGCTTTTCAGCAACCAGTTGCGGTCCAGGCTCGGCAAGCACCAGCCTGGGTATGACCGACAAGAAGTTTAAATACCAGGGTGAAGACCGCGTGACTTTGTCTTTGCCGATAAAAAAACTGTAGTCATGCAATTTGTCTGGCCGCTGTTGTTCCAGCACACCAAATTCTTTGAAATAAAACCGTATGGTGGATTGCCGGAGTTCCAGCTGCTCCGCCAGGTTCTGCAGATCGAGTTCTCCTGCAATATAATGCCGCCGGATGATATCTTTCTTGATTTTGGTGATATGCATAGCTGTGAATTGGTAGGATAATATAATCATTTTTCGGACTATTCCACTTATTCAAGAGGTAGGTGATTTAACGCCAACCAGTGATCGTTATCTACAGAGGGCACATTCTAAGCGCGTTTCATCGCACCAGAGGCCTAGAGTAGGAGAGGCCTGGCTACAAAATAATTACCACGAATATTTTATCTTTATCTTATGGAATCTAAACTATTCTCTTACAAAGCCGAGGGCATTGTGCTTGAACCGCTCAATAGCCCAATCAAGGTCAGTCCCGTCTTCGACCGGAAAGAACTGGTCGAAAAAATCAAGGATGTCTTGAAGGCGGATGGTTTTAAGCCGGATGAACACAATTTACAGTTTAAAATAGAGGAGGGGCAGCTTTTCATCCAGGGTTTAGCTACAAAAGAACAAGCGCCCCGGGCCATCGGCTTCAGAAGTTAAAAGCGACACGGAAGACCTTCAGTGGATTTTTTCCGAAATAATTGAATTCTGAACTGAGTACGAGTTGAGGAAAGTAGCAATCGGTTATGTTCAAAGGAACGGTATATTTCGACAAATAAAAAACGGAATGTGTGGAACATGAAGCACTTGACCAGCTAGTTCTGAATGTGTACTAGTAATTCTATTACACTTTGACCGCAGTGGTTTATTGATTGTTAGTTTCAAACTCATTCTACCTGCTAGCCCTGGGAGTGCTATATTGCGGATCTTTTGGTCAAGCATAACGAATATCCAACTCAAAACGATCTTATAATCAAAATAATTGTAAAAAGCCTTGAATGATTTTATCTTTATACTAAGAAAATGATTTACAGTTATAGGGAACAGTAGGCATGTTTTAGTCTGCTCAGTTGATAACTGATGATATAATTGGAGAGTAGTTTAAATGTATTTTTGCGTGTTTTCAAATTCGTGGCAAAATCATGGCAATGAAAAATGAAACCAACGTAAATGTTTGATTTACAGTAGTTAACTTGGGTGGGTTCGAATCCCTCTCTCTCCGCTAAGTGAAATAAAGCCTGACAATTGTCGGGCTTTATTGTTTTAGGTAATTATCAACGACCTTTTTGAGTGTTCTAATTTCATAAATGTGATAGTACTGAGTAGGATAAAGAAATGTAAAAAAGTTACTACTTTGCAAAGTAAAATCCTGATTAAATCAAAATAAAAATTCTTTTAAGCATTATAGTTCTGATACTTGTAACAACAACAGGCTTTTGCCAAGATCTGAATGAACAATTATATAAAGCTGTTTCTGACAAAGATTCATTAAGTGTACAAAATCTTTTGATTAAAAAAGCCGATGCTAATTTCAAAAAGAAAACAGGTGGTTTTTTGGAAATCAGTATGCTAATTTTAGCTGTTCAAAATAATGATTTGAGGGATGTGAAGTTATTAGTTGGCCATGGCGCCGAAGTTGATTGGCGGGATGCGTTCAAAACAACAGCTTTAATGTACGCTGCAAACAAGGGCAATAAGGACATAGTAATCTATTTAATAAAAAGTGGTGCTGATGTCAAGGCCAAAGATGAACAGGGCAACTCTGTTCTTAGCGCCGCTCAAGAAGGAAAAAACAATGAAGTAATAGGTTTAATTAAAAAAAGTCTTATTAAATAAAAATAGGTTAAACAAATTAATTATTGCTTATTTAAAACCTCTCTGATAACGGCCAAAATCACAGAAAGGTGTTCTAACCGCCTCCCTTGATCCCCGCATAACGTTCGCAAGTTGCGGGATACTTGCGAACGTTTTTCATTTGTTTTACTATAGGCTCCTATACCCGAAATTCTATTACATAGAAATGTGACTCTGTGCTTTTTAGTGAACTTTATAGCAATTGCTTCTCAGTGTCGATTACGACAAAACAGATATTTCCCATGCTACACTATGGCGTACAAACGAAGTACAATAATAGATCATTGTTAACTAATATATAAATTGTTAATGACCAAACAATTAAATATATCTAAGTATGGTAAGTCAGGCATTCCAATTAAATCTCTATTAAAATTGTTTTACCTAATTTAGTATATGAGAATATCTGATGCTACATCTTATGTCACTCCCTCAAAATCCGCTGCAATAACAGATACCATTCAAAATGATGCAGATACTTTTCATATACTGGACCTGAGTATAGCTAATAACCCGTTTTTTTCATTTGATTATAACCGGAAGGTATTTTATACGGCCACCTTATTGCAAGGGGAATATCGACTTGAATTTGAAGACAGAAGTATTGATGTTTCAGGCAACTCTTTACTTTTCACCACTACCAAGATTCCTTTTGGGATACACTCGACCGGTTTGGGATACGCCGGGATCAGCTGCGTGTTTAAGGAAGAGTTTATCACTAAAACTAACAGTGGTTATCGTTTACTTGAATTTCCGATCTATAAACCAGGCAGGCAGAACATCTATTCGCTCACAGATGATCAAACGAAATATTTTATTGATATCTATACTAAAATATTTGACGAAGCACAAGCCAATAGCGCCTTTAAAGATAATCTGCAACGCACTTATTTACTTGAAATTATTTTTAATGCACAAAAACTCGCTCCGGTTAACTCCTTCATAAAAACAAATAATACGACCGAGGTTATCGCCTGTTCCTTTATAAGATTATTAGAATCGCAGTTTCCCATAGAATTCCCGCAGGATACGATCAAATTTAAAACTTCAAAAGATTTCGCAGACAACCTGTCACTCCATCCCAATTATTTAAACCGCCAGGTAAATTAGCTAAAGGAAGGACCGTAAGTGAGATCATCGCAGCAAGACTTGTTCAAGAGGCTAAGATCTTATTAAAATTAACCAACTGGAACATTGCGGAGATCTTCTTTGCACTCGGTTTTGAGGAGCCGTCACATTTCAATTTGTTTTTCAAAAAGAATGCAAACGGTTCTCCTACAGATTACAGAAAATTACATAAGGAATAGTTTGCTCTTTCAAAGTTCTGAGACAAGAAAGTTTGATTTTAGTAAGGATCGGTTTTATTTGTGCTAACACCAGCTATACCACCCGTTCTACCTTTGCATCGTATTTAAACAATATTATTAACATGACAAAGATAGCATTAGTGACCGGTGCCAATAAAGGCATTGGTTTTGAAACAGCAAAACAACTTGCACAACATAACATCAAGGTTTTATTAGGGGCCAGGAATGAAACTGAAGGTAAAAAGGCTGAAGAAGTTTTACGGGGTTTGTTGTTAGATGTTACCTATATAAAACTGGACATCAGCGACTCGGCGGATATAGAAAAGGTTAAAAGTTACATTGAAAGCGAGTACGCTGCATTGGACATCCTGGTCAACAATGCAGCCGTATTTTTAGACAGCGCATGGTTCGGAAACAACACGGAAACTGTTTCACTACAAACTCTTCGTGATACTTTTGACATTAATTATTTTGGAACTGTGGAACTGACCCAAGCTTTATTGCCGGCGATCAAAAAAAGCGCTGCGGGGCGTATTGTAAACATCAGCAGTGTTTCCGGTTCTTTCGGTGTTCACCAGGATGAAACTCATTGGCTGCACGCTTTAAAACCGTATGCTTACAGTGCATCAAAAACGGCTTTGAACCAGTTTACAGTTTTTTTGGCCCACGCACTTCGCGAAACCAATATAAAGGTCAACGCAGCAAATCCTGGCTGGGTTAAAACATCCATCGGCTCAGATCAGGCACCACTTACACCTGAAGGGGGAGCGAAAACAGGGGTAGCATTGGCTCTGCTGGATGAGAATGGACCATCGGGTACTTTTTCTGAGGCTGGCGAGACATTACCATGGTAAAAAATGACCTTTATTTTATACTGGAAATATGAACTACATGAGGCATGAAAAATAATTAGAAATGCAAAGTTGAAGCAATATCAAAACTGTTATTATATTCGTAAAACACGTCTTTTACCGGTTCAGTATTTGTTTAAAATATTAAATCATTTGTTATATGAACGTAGAAGAGTTCAGAGATTTCTGTCTGTCCTTCCCGGATACCCGGGAAGGTATGCCGTTTGAGGGTTTCTTTCATAATTCACGGTCTATCCTCGTGTTTTATGTTGGTAAAAAGATGTTCTGTTTGTTAGACCTTGATAAGTTTGATCGCTGTACATTAAAATGTGATCCCAAGCTCATTGATGAGCTTAGGGAACATGAAGGCATTAACAAACCATTTAACTTAAGCCCAAAACACTGGATAAGTGTGGATTTAAACGGAGCTATCTCCGAGCAATTGATCAAAGATCTTGTTACTAAATCTTGCAAACTGGTTGCAGCGGGTATATCAAGGAAAAGTACATAAAATCAGGGTGTAGTAATGTCAGTTATATGGAATCCATGGCATGGGTGGACCTACCTATTTATAATTGTTAAAGGGTTTACGATATTCAATTTTACACAAACCATTGTTAATGTGTAAGCGGTTATCCCTAATCCATGTAAAAATAAATGGTATAAATTCTAAAGTGTATCACTGAATTATAGGCTCGGCCCTTTCGGGTGGCTCTCGCTCTCCCAGTACGGGGGCGAGTTGGCGGATGCCACCAACCTGGGCCTGGAGGATATCATCACCGCACTCAGGTGGGTGCAGCAGAACATAACACGCTTTGGTGGCGACCCTTAGAACATTACCGTCACCGGCCATAGCGCTGGAGCGTACTGCACAACCGCACTCCTCGCCGCTCCGGCGGCAGACGGCTTGTACCACCGCCTTGCCGCATTCTCTGGTGGCGCATTTCGCATCGTTCCGGCTTGGTGGGCCGAAGAGCTCGCTATTAATTTTCTAACTCAACTTGGCATTGCGGACGCCCCAGAACAATTGCTCACTTTGGATCCGAAGCTTCTCATTGAAACGTTCATCAAGGTCAGCCCGCGTGAGTTCGGGCAGAGGCACCGCATCGATAACACCACGACCAGCATCGTCGATGACCACACGCAATCTGGTGCAGTTCTTATAGGACACCCTATGCGTGTAATTGAATCTGGGAGGCGTACCAACATTGACATCCTGTTCAGTAGCACCACGCACGAAGTTGACTGGTATGTTATCAACGATCCGGGGTTCGATCCGGGCAGCATCGAAAATATTGTCGATGTATTCGCCTTGAAAGGCCGCATCCCACGCAGCTGTGCCCGGCGTATCGTCGCCTCCTACAACGTTAACGAATGCACCCCGGCCGAGGTTCGCGGAGCACTTTATATACTCCTTTACCTTGCCAGCCGCACGTGCAGCGCTTGCCCACGCAGCAGCAGGCGGCAACGCTTACCTGCTCAGCATTGGTCCTGTCGAGGGAGCACATGCGGCACACGGTACCGAGATGTACGGTATCGTCGGGCAGGTACGCTCCGGACAAAGCGATGAGCAATCAACTCGTGATACCTTCGTCCGTGATACCCTCCCCGACTTCGCCACAAGCAACTACGACCGGCTTTGGAACGCCGTAACCACGCAACCCACCTCACACGGCATTGGCAACTCACCATACGCCCCACCGTCCACGCGGCCGAGGTTCTGCATACCTTCGAGAGCATCGAACGGACCTGAGCGTAACAAGGTATAGTGCTTTGAGTTCACCACCTCAAGCTACGCGGAGGCTGTTAACACAGGTAGCGTAGAATTGAAGTACACCCAATGACGATTGTGAAAAATCTTACAAACTCGTACCAGCAATTTGTCCGGTTAAATCAATACAACGGTATCATTTTTCAAAGAAAATACGGTAAATAGTTACTTGTAAACCTTGTAACTATTTCAGACATTAACAAATACCTTGAAGTAGCTCTGACGCACATGCTTACATATTATGAGATTACATTTACTGGTTAGTAGCCTTTTAATTCATCACAACATGATATTCCGAAACAAAATCGAATACATATTGAGCCCCAATTCATGATATAAAATAAAGTAATCACCCGCATAGAAAACTGAGGGCGATCAAAACATTAAAGATTTACAAATCATGCTTTACGCAATGAAAAAAAACTGGTAACAATTTTTTGAGGTTAAATATTAATGAGTTTTTAAAAAATATCGGTAGGTGCACCTTTCAGGTTTAACTGATCAAAGTAATTAAACCACCCTTCACTTACCATTAACTTTTGAACAGCATCAGCGAGTTCATCAGTTGGGATCGTCCAGATGACAAAGAAACTATGCTCAACACGCTGAATGGTGTCCTGCTCATTTTCGTTCATGCTTACTATTGTTACACCCTGGTCGATCAGTCCCTGCGAAGAATCATTTACGTGAGTCAGGTAAGGAAAATATGAAGGCATTGACCACCCTAATCTGCATTGACCGTGCAGGTAATTCCGTTACTTTGATCATGTTAATCCTCTGATGGTTAACCATGAATTTCTTTACCACCAACACAACTCGTTGCTCTAAAGCGCGCAGAATGGCCTGGTCAGGTCCCTCGGAATATCCACGCCTTAACTGTCTTTTTTTTTTAATTTGACATGGAGACCACCGGGGTATATCGATCCAAGGCATACGACTTTTAAGAAAAGGCTAACGACTAAAAATTACGCTGGCTGGCCCGCTATCCTTTGGGGGAGTTTTTAAAAGAATAATTTTAATTGTTTTTTTAACAATTAAAATTTAACTTAGTTATACAATTATAAACGCAACATACATAAGGGCTATTTTCAGGATTTTAAGCGCTGCAATAAATTTCAGGATACTGTCTGTTAATGTCAGTTATACTTAATTATTACCAGTTAATTGAACAACCATGGGTAACACAGACAATGAAGTACTGGAGTGTTGGAACAAAATTGTCCTGAACGATGATTTAAAGGCACTTGAATGCTTCTTCCATCTGTTACAGGATAAGTTTGTGCGCTTTTGCCTCCATTATGTAAAAAGCAAAGAAGTTGCTGAAGAGATTGTATCTGATGTGCTGGTAGATTGCTGGATGGACCGTGCACAATTAAAAGGGATCCGAAAACCAGAGGTTTACCTGCTCGTGGCTATAAAGAACCGGGCTATTAGCCATTGGAGAAAAAGTGCCGGTATGCAAATCGTCGATCTTGACTACGTTTCTGCCAACCTCACCAGTCAGTACCAGCCAGATCACCAGTTGGAGAAGAAAGAGCTTATGCTCAATCTTGATAAAGCTATAGACTCCCTTCCAATGCAGTGCAAAACAATTTTCAGGATGGTTAAAGAAGAAGGGATGAAATGTGCTGATGTTGCGGAGGTGCTTGACATCTCCGTAAGGACCGTACATACCCAAATTTACAGGGCGATGAATAAACTTAGCGACTCTATGGACATATATGTTAACGATGACAGAAAGGCCATTATCGTGAACATATCATCTTCACTCATCTCCATTTCGTCTATTCTTTTTTTTATTTTCAATGCGTGTAAGTAATTTCCTGAAAAAATTCGTCCTGTTATTCAAAGGCACCGATTATTCCAATGGATCAGGACAATTTTATCAAGTTAGTTACCCGGAAATTCACTGAACAGCTCTCCGCAGAAGAGAGCCAAGAATTAGCTGATTTGCTCGAAAGCAATCCCGTATATCAGCAGAAATATGATATCTTCAAAGCGTACTTCTCTGCCAATAACGCTGGGAAGTTTGAAAATGAAGACGCTTTTCAGAGAATCAGGCAAAAAATTGTGGAACGGGAACAGCAACAGGATCCTAAACCCGTACCGGTTTTAAGGAATATTTACCGCGGAGTTGCTGCTGCTGCCATCATCATATTTTGCATCACTTTTACTTATTCGCATTTTTACAATTCTCGTCAAAACATCCCCCAACTTGAAACCCTGACCCTACCGGCATCTAAAAAGAATATCACCCTGAGCGATGGCACGCGCGTGATGTTAAACGCGGACAGCAAGTTAACATTTCCTAAAGAATTTAATAACGCTACCCGTGAAGTATCCCTTACTGGAGAGGCTTTTTTCGATGTGCATCATGATGCATCACACCCCTTTATTATACATACCAGCAAAATGGATGTTAAAGTTTTGGGGACGGCATTTAACATAAAAGCCTATCCAGACGACAGATTTAGTGAAACAACATTACTAAGAGGGAAAGTTCAGATCACGCTGAAAGACAGGCCTGCAGATGTCTTTACACTTAAACCTTCGGAAAAGCTGATAATCCGGTTCGCTGAAACTATAAATTCAGACACCGTCCATAAATTCAGGAAAATGAATGCCTTACCTGAAATCACTTACCTTGAGCGGCAGGACACCACAGTTGTCGAAACCTCGTGGATGTATCACCGGGTCTGTTTTAAGCATAAAACATTCGGAGAAATCTCCCATGAGCTAAAACGGGCCTACAACGTTGATTTCGTTTTTAAAAATGAAAAGATCAGGAACCAGGTTTTCTCCGGGGCATTCGATCAGGAAAATATCAGTGAAGTTTTGGATGCGTTAAGCCTTATCGAGCCTTTCTCTTATAAAATTCAGAAAAACCAGATTATAATCAAATAACCAATTTACTAACCTAATTCATTTAAATTATGACACACACTTTTACTTAATAAAAAACACGGGGATTGGACATCCCCGTGCACAAAATGACGATTTCTTATTAAACAGGCAGCTTTGACCGGGTGCCTGTATTTCATCACCTTTAACAAACTAAAGTTATGAGTTTTTTTACGCATAAAAAGCGTGGACGGCATTTTTTTTGCCCAAATAATCCCCTATTAATCATGAAGCTAACGATTTTGCTGATTTTAGCATTCAACCTGCAGATGCTGGCAAAAGGATATTCACAATCCAGGATAACGCTGAACCTGAAATCTGCCGATTTCAAAACGGTAGTTTCAGAGATAGAAAAGAAAACAAGCTATCGGATCTTATTTAGCGACAATAAGATCCCAACAACAAAATTCACCGACATCCATGCAGAAGACCGTGATGCGCTGGACCTGATCAGTGAGCTGTTAGCCGGCAGTGATTTTACCTATCAAAAATTGAACAATGACCTCATCGCCATTGTTCCGAAAGGCCTGAAGTTTACGGAGTTAGTAGTAACCGGCAATGTAGTCGACGAAAAAGACCAGCCGTTGGCTGGTGTCACCGTAAAAGTAAAAGGGGTGGCAACAAGTGGTGTTGCCACAGATAAGAACGGTGTATTTAAGATCAATGTTCCGGATAATGCCATCCTAACCTTTGCTTTCCTGGGCTACGAAACAGCCGAGATGCCCATAAACGGCGGCAAACCATTAAAAATAAAACTAATTCCAACCTCACAAAGCCTGAGCGATGTTATCGTGGTGGGTTACGGCACACAAAAGAAGGTAACCGTAACCGGTGCCGTATCCAGCATTAAAGGGGATGATTTAAAAACAGCACCGGTACCCGCCATCTCAAACTCTTTGGTTGGCCGTACCCCGGGTATCATAAGCTCCCAGGGAAGCGGCGAACCAGGTTATGATGATGCTTCGATTTTAATCAGGGGGCGCAGTACTTTTCAGGATGCCAGCCCATTGGTTGTTATTGATGGTGTTGCAGACCGTGCGGGCGGTTTTTCACGCCTGGATGCCAACGATGTGGAGAGTATTTCTGTTTTAAAAGATGCTTCGGCTGCTATATATGGCTCGCGTTCGGCAAACGGCGTTATCCTGGTAACTACAAAACGTGGCAAAACAGGTAAGCCCACTGTAAGTTATACCTTTAATTATGGCTTAAGGCAGCCTACACGTTTGCCAAAGATGCTTGACGCTGCCACTTATGCAGAAGCCTATAATGAAATTGAACAAACCATTTATAACAGGGCTCCCAAATATTCAGCAGAAGACATACGAAAGTACAGGGACGGATCAGATCCGATAGGTCACCCGAATACGAACTGGTATGATGTTACGTTACGTAAAACATCGCCGCAATACCAGCATAATTTATCGGTACAGGGGGGGACAGATAATATAAAATATTTCTTTTCGGGCGGTTACCAGTTTCAGGATGGCTACTATAAAAACAGCGCCACTAAATACAATCAGTATAACATCCGTTCCAATATTGATGCGCAAATCACGAATTCGTTCAAATTATCATTAAACCTTGCGGCGCGGCAGGAGAACCGCAGGTACCCGCACCACGCGTCTGAACGTATATTTAATGACATCATCAACGGCGATCCTAAAGCAATTGCCTACTGGCCCGACAGTAAATTACCTGGTCTTCCTCTCGGAGACGACCGTAATCCGGTGGTAGCAGTTACCGATGCCGCAGGCTATCAGCGCGATGACCGCACCTTCCTGAACGGCGACCTGGTTGCCACATGGAACCTGCCGGTTAAAGACCTGACATTAACCGGTGGTTTTTATGTAGATAAAAGCAACACTTTCTACAAAAACTGGTTCAAATCCTTCACCCTTTATGACAGGGATCCTGCTACCGGAACACCTATACCGCGCATTTATGGCCCGGCAGACAATGCTAACTTGAGTGAAAACATGAACGTTGGCCTGGGTATAACCGCCAACATCCGTCTTAATTATGCACACAAATTTGGGGATCATAACCTTAGTGGCTTTGTAGCTTATGAACAATATAATTACTCAAGCGATTACCTGGCCGCTGCCCGTACCAGTTTTATCAGCTCCCAGCTTGACCAATTATTTGCGGGCAATACAGATAAGCTTACATCTTACAGCAATGATGGGTCTGGATCTGAAACGGCACGTCAAAACTATTTCGGTCGTGTAGATTATGATTATAAAGGCAAATACCTTTTTCAATTTAACTGGCGTTATGATGGCTCACAGGCATTCCCTCCGGGTTCCCGTTTTGGCTTCTTCCCCGGTTTCTCTGGCGGCTGGAGAATATCCGAAGAGCCCTTTTTTAAAGAGGCCGTTCCTTTTGTCGATAATTTAAAAATAAGAGCATCATGGGGACAACGAGGTAATGACCGTGTTGCTGCTTTTCAATATTTAGCCAGTTACGCTTACGGCTCACCGGCCGTTTTTGGAGGGAATAATCCCGCAAATTTACAGGGGGCATATTCCGTACGTACCCCCAACCCGAACATAAAATGGGAAGTTGACAATACCACCAACATAGGTTTGGAATCACAACTATTTAATAATAAAGTTAATTTCCAGGTTGATCTGTTTCAAAGTTTGCGCAGTAATATACTTACCCAGCGCAATGCCTCTATACCACAGTACACCGGCCTGACCTTGCCCGATGAGAACATCGGTAAAGTCCGGAACAGGGGCGCTGAAATTACTTTAGGTTACTCCAGGAATATAGATAAGTTCTGGTTCAATATTAGCGGGAATGTTACCTATACCAAAAGCAAGATATTATTCATGGATGAAGCGGCATCCGCTCAACCCTGGCAAATGCGAACCGGCAAGCCGGTAGGTGCCGATTATGTACTGTACAATGCTATTGGAATATTCCGTAGTGACGCACAGGTTAACAGCACCCCGCATCTTGATGGTACTAAACCGGGCGATTTGATATTCGAAGATGTGAACAAGGATGGCATAATCGATGCAAAAGACAAGGTGAGGCAAACAAAGTCGACCATACCATCAACAATTTATGGTGTCACGCTGGTTGCCAAATACAAGAACTGGGGTATTAACATGCTTTTGCAGGGGCAAGGCGGCAATGTTGCCCAATATGTATACTTTGCATCGGGCGAGATAGGGAATTTTCTGCAGGATTATTATAATAACCGTTGGACGCCCGCTAACCCCAATGCGTCAGGCCCAAGGCTTTATGACCGGGAAACGATCCCGTCAACCCGCGAAACCAATACTTACTTTTTGCGAAATGCCGCGTTTTTACGCTTGAAAACGGTGGAGCTTTCCTACACATTGAATAAGCAAAGCGTTAAAAAACTTCCGTTTAGCAACATCAGGCTTTATGTAAGCGGGTTTAACCTGCTGACTTTTGACAAACTAAAATATATTGATCCGGAAGGACAGGCAACCAGCCAAAATTATGCCGGCTGGCTGACGCCACAGGCCCGTATCTATAACTTCGGTGTAAACGCTAATTTTTAATATCATGAACCTGACAAAGAAATATATATTGTTGCTGGCACTATGTTTGGCCGGTACAGCCTGTAAGAAAGACTTCCTGGACAAGAAACCGCTCACCGAAATCTCGGCGGATGTTTTTTGGAAGGATCAAAACCTGGCTAAAGCTTATGTAAACACCATTTACAGCCAAATCGGTCAGGGTTTCACCGAGTCCTGGATGAGCTCGGTAGTTGACGAAACTTATTTAACCTGGAGCCGGGGATGCGAGCCCATTACCCAGGGATATGTCAGCCCTTCTAACCTGGGGCGTATGAACGGCGCGTGGTACGGTAATGATTACCGGAACTGGGGAACCGTTTGGGCGAATATCAAAAACTGCAACGTTTTTTTTGAGAATGTAGATAAAACAACTTTTACCGACGCCACTTTGAAAAATCGCTTATTGGGCGAAGTTACCTTCATCCGTGCTCTTGAATATTTCGACCTGGTATCCCGATGGGGTGGTATGCCTGTTATTACTAAGTCATTCAACTTAGATAATGTAGAGGAAGCTTCCAAGATGGTGAGAAATACCTACAAGGAAAATGTGGATTTCATCGTTGCCGAATGTGACAAAGCCGCTGCTTTGTTGCCGGTAAGTTACAGTGGGCAGGATATCGGTCGCGCTACTAAAATTGCAGCGCTGGCGCTAAAATCGCGTATGCTGTTATATGCTGCCAGTCCGCTGATGAATAAATCAGGTGTTGATCCGCTGGTTGGTTACGCATCCCCTGACCCGGCCCGGTGGCAAAAGGCTGCTGATGCCGCCAAAGCGGTTATAGACCAGGCCATAGCCAATGGCTATAGCCTGTATAGTAAGTACAGCGATGTTAAAACTAACTACACGCAGCTTTTTCTGGATAAAAATAACTCAGAGATCATATTTGACCGTCAAAACTTTGGCGCAATGCATCAGCTCGATCAGACTAACGGCCCCAACGGCTATGGAGAATGGGGCGGTAACACCCCTATACAGGAGTTCGTCGATGATTTTGAAATGGCAGACGGCACCAAGTTTGATTGGAACAATCCGGCTGAGAAAAAAGCCCCTTTCGCTAATCGCGATGCCCGTTTATATGCAACTGTTTTATCTGACGGCGACCCCTGGAAAGGAAGGGCCGTGGAGGATCATTTTAATGAGGTTAATGAGAATGGTACTATCGTTTTAAGAGGCGGCAAAGATACCAAGGACGGACCGAGCAGCTGGAATACCAGTAAAACTGGCTATAACGTCCGCAAATTTTTAAATGAGGGCTATGTGGTTGACAGCTGGACATTTACCGGTGCGTCAGCACAAAATTGGGTATGGTTCAGACTCGCTGAATTCTATTTAAATTATGCTGAGGCTGAGTATAACCTGGGTAACGAAGGCGAAGCAAAACTGGCGCTTAATAAAATTAGGCAAAGAGCCCAGATGCCGCTGGCGACAGAAAGTGGTACGGCCCTATGGGATAAAATTGCTCATGAAAGGCGTATAGAACTGGCTTTTGAAGAACACCGTTATTTTGATACCCGGCGCTGGATGATAGCCACTACCGTGTTGAATAAGCCCGCAACCGGAATTGTAATTACCAAAAAGCTGGATGGAACAACAGAATACCTGGCACATACCGGTACCCCGGCCACATTAGTGGAAGACCGTAAGTTTAAAGAGGCCAACTACTGGTTACCTATCCCGCAATCAGAAGTGGAGCGCAATGCCGCTTTAAAACAAAACCCGGGTTATTGATATAACTTATTTAAATCTGATCAGAACATGCCTGTGGGTATGTTCTGGTTTAGAAAACTGTAATAATCTTGAATTTTATGAATTTAAAAAAGGTTTCCTTCCTCCTGGTTTATATCAGCTGTATTTATTCTTCAGCGGTATTTGCGCAGCAAAACTTCAGTGCATGGGCACCTACGCCTCCTATGGGCTGGAACAGTTGGGATTGCTATGGGCCAACGGTTACTGAACCAGAAGTAAAAGCCAATGCCGATTATATGGCTAAACACCTGAAAGCCGCAGGCTGGGAATATATTATAGTTGATATCCGATGGTACGTAGCTAACGATAAGGCACATGGCTATAATGAAAACAACCCCGACTATATGCTGGACGGATATGGCAGGTTCCAGCCCGCTGCCAATCGTTTTCCATCTGCTGCAAACGGTAAAGGCTTTAAACCACTGGCCGACTATATACATAGTAAAGGTTTAAAATTTGGGATCCATATTATGCGGGGCATCCCGGTTGAGGCTGTAAAACGCAATACGCCTATCCTGGGCAGTACCGCCAAAGCTGCCGACATTTACAGCACAGAAGGGCAATGTAAATGGCTTAAAGATATGTACACCGTTGTTGCCGGTAGGCTGGGTGCACAGGAGTACTATAACTCGCTTTTTGAGCTTTATGCCTCCTGGGGATTAGACTTTGTAAAGGTTGATGACCTCTCCAGGCCCTACCATGGCCCTGAAGTGGAAATGATACGAAAAGCTATTGACAAAACAGGCAGAAAGATTGTTCTGAGTACCTCACCGGGCGAAACCCCCATTGAAAGTGCCACTGATGTACAGCAACATGCCAATATGTGGCGTACAGTTGATGATTTCTGGGACAATTGGGCTATGCTTAAAGATCATTTTGATGTTTTTAAAAGATGGAACGCCTACCGCACGCCCGGAGGCTGGCCTGATGGCGACATGCTGCCGCTTGGCCGGATCGGTATCCGTGCGGAAAGAGGAGATAACCGGATGAGCAAATTTAGCAAGGATGAGCAATATACATTGATGAGTTTATGGTGCATTTTTCGCTCACCGCTTATGTTTGGGGGTGATTTGCCCGGCAACGACCCCTTTACGCTTGCTTTAATAACCAATAAGGAAGTGCTGTACATTTTGCAAAAGAGTACAAACAACCAAGAGCTTTTCAGGGCAGGTAGTAATGTTGCCTGGGTGGCAGATGACCCCAAAACTGGCGACAAATTTATAGCCCTGTTCAATACGGACGATGGGGATAGTGCAGTGAGGATACCAGTTGACTTAAAACAACTTGGCTTTAACAGAAACTGCAAAGTACGCGACCTGTGGGGCAAAGCTGATATCGGAATCTTTAAAGATAAATTCGCCCCCATAATTAACAAGCATGGCGCAGGCCTGTATCGACTATCGAAAAACTGAGCGGGAAATATTTAATTCAAGCAAAAATTGCCTTATACTCATTTGAAGTGCAGTAAATCTAAGCCATTGATTAGCAAGTAATTAATCAATACATAAAATAGCAAGCCCCAAAACAACTGGGTATTGACAGTTGAATATTCAGCATCTGATCGGTAGTTCTTTGTTAAAAAAAAGGAAAAAGATCCGGACAGTCCTCCAAAATAAATTTAAAAACAAACTACTAACATCTTAAGCAAATGAAAAAAAACGTAGTCCTTCAGGCAGCATGCTGTCTGGTCATCTTTTTAACAAGTTGTTCAAAAGATGCTTTAAAAAAAAGCACCGTGGTAGCAGGTTCAGTTTCGAAAAGTCGCCTTGCTGTAGCAGCAACCGGCACTGATAACACGAACCCTTTTCGGGGCATGAATTGGGCGGATCCTAATGGCAATGGTGGAGAAGGAAGAGTTCTTCTACCCAGCGGCTTAACCTCATCAATGACAGCAACACAGGCTGCCGCCGTTGGTACCCGTATTTCCAACGCCGTTAAAGCAAGCGGCGGGACAACTATTAGAATGCCCATAAACCCATGGACAGCATCAAGCTCCAGTTACTGGCCTGTATACCAAGCCGCAATTAATGCGATTGTATCAAATGGATGCAAGGTAATACTTTGTTTTTGGCCCGCCAGCGTTCTTCATGTGCCGGATATAACGCAGTGGAATACCATGTGGCAAACAGTAGATAATGTGTATAAAAACAATACTGCTGTGTTATATGAGCCCATCAATGAGCCTGTTGATTATTCCAGTACCGATCTAAATAATTTATATGCAGGTTTCCTGACCACCTTTAGCCCGGCTAAC
The DNA here is from genome assembly GCF_014200575.1 of Mucilaginibacter saanensis. GTDB lineage: Bacteria > Bacteroidota > Bacteroidia > Sphingobacteriales > Sphingobacteriaceae > Mucilaginibacter. The sequence continues at coordinate 113,261 of NZ_JACHBZ010000002.1, forward strand.
GGGAAATGCATACTGGATGGTACCGGCTATGCTGCTGACGTGACTACCGTTGGCGCCGATTCAAGACTGGCCAATCAATATCTTGGTCTGCATTGTTATTGGTGGTTCTGGGGCTCTCACGATAACTGGTCAGCCTACTATAGCGACATGTCAAATAGAACAGGTTCTTATGCGGCCCGTACTATAGTTACAGAAGTTGGTATCGAAACGTTTCGGAACCTAAGTTTCTGGTGGCAGTGGAATACCGGGGTATATGTTGATCAGGCCTTCCTGACCGGATCGCTCGCATATGCCAAGGATAATTCTATAGGCACAATAGCATGGTCTGGGGTTAACGATATAGATACCTATCGTTGGTATAAAGCAAATGACACCCTGGTTGAAGTGAGCCCGGGCACTGCCAATATGTTCAGATGGTCATGGAAACTTACAGCATCGCCTGTATGGCCGGGACCCGTCGGAGACTGGCAATACAAACTTCAGAATCGGGCATCAGGTCTTATGCTCGATAATCTTGGCAGCACAACCGATGGTGCCACCATAGCGCAATGGGCGGATGGAACAAGCCAGAATCAAAAATGGAACGTAAGCTATACCGATGGTTATTATACACTAAGTTGTGCAACCGGAAAAGAATGCATGGATACCGGAGGCAATACCACAGATGGGTCTTCTGTTAAGCAGTATACAGTAGGTACCAGTACTAACCAGCGCTGGTCGATAGTTTCAGCCGGAAGTGGTTATTACAAGATAATTAATCTGGCAACAGGGAAATGCCTCGATACGGGAGGTCAAACTGCCAACGGATCAACCATGCAGCAGTGGTCAAGCGGTTCAAGCTATAATCAGCAATGGAAACTTATCGCCCAATAAAAGGCATTGATCAATAACCAGTAGCTGGAAAAATATCGTGCTATCTTAATAGCAAATACTCAATGCAGTATAGGTTTAGCAACCAAAATGTCTGAGAAGTAGAATCAGGGACTATTTGTTCCTGATTCCATTTTTCTTGTTAAGGCAAACGCTGTTGATCTGTGTCCTGGCCCAAAATTCAATTAGCGTTTTCGTAACAGGTATGCTGTTCCATCACAGAAAATAGCATTGGTTTTATTTCATGACGATGTAACAGACAAAACGTACTGCTTATCCATTAAATTAATCTTGTTGAGTGCAAATACGCAAAGACTAAGGGGAGGCAATTCATTTTCTTAAGAGTTCTGTGTAAATGGTAACCAGGGATATCATTCGCGTTGGAATCGCTCAAGCAACTCCCGTCTAAACGTGTTACCTACAGGCTATATCTGATCATTTTTTAGGTATACCTGCGACCCGGAAATTTTTTATTCACGAGGTTGCAACACAAAAGAGCGTAATTCGGTGAGTCAAAATTCAGATTGAACTACTTGCCGAATTAAATTCAACTATCTGTTTATCAACAAGTTTAATAGTTTAGCATCTTGTTTCCTATTCATTGCAAGCCTAATTTTGTTTCACTTTTTAACTATCTAAAAATAATGAAAAAGACATTCAGCTTGCTTTTCTATCTGAAAAGACCAAAAAATTATAAAGCTGGCCAATGTGGACCGGTGGCATAGGTTTTATAAGCCTGCTATTTATACAACATTGTAAACAAAAGTTGACTTTTATCGCTAAATAGTGTGATGAATTCGTTTTGTGAAAGTATAGTTTTGGACCAATGGTTACCACAGGTAATTTCCCAAATTGGAGAAATACATGTTAATGCTAACTCAAACCTACACAATAAAACATGAGGATATCCATCTATCAATATTGGCAAGCCAAACCTTTTCCCGGGAAACTAAAGGCCGTTTGCAGCCGTAACTTCACTTGTTTTCCAAGGGTTTATTGGTTTTTAAAAATAGTGGGGCTAAGGTATGCCATGAATATTAAATGCAGGGCATTGTTGGCCGTGGCCTTTATAATTTTAGCGGCGATAAGGCTACAAGCGCAGCCTGCTGCTGGCAAGATCGATATTATAACCGCTAATGATACCATACGAAGTCTGGCACCATTCTTTATCCCGGCAACTTCATTAAAAAAAGGCCCGGATTCTGAGGGTTTTATCCAGCGATGGTTGCTTTTAGAGCCGATTAATAAATCAATACGGAGCAATCTTGTTTTTACAGATAACTACCTGAAAACGCAATTTGAAATCAATTACTTCCCAAATCAATTTACGATTGTTCCGAAGGATGGGGAAAAAGTGAATGTTGGGGAGCAGGAATTGCTCTGGCATGCCTTAGAAAGCCCGGGTTTTAATGTCAAATTATTTCGTTTTGCCTATGGATTAAAAAAACAGACTTACGCGGTGTTGTTTTGGACAGTAACTATAGTTAACAGTCCGCGGGAGATAAAAAATGTAAGATTGGCGGTAGGCTCCAACGGGGGATCTGTGTGGTGGCTAAATGGAAATGAAGCGGTGGTACTTGACGGAGACAGGCGCATGGTGATGGATGATTGTATCTCAACCCGGTTGACACTTAACAAAGGAAAAAATATAATACGGGGGGCGCTAATCAACGGACCTGGGCTTAGCGATTTTTGTGTCCGCTTGCTGGATGAAAGAGGGGAGCCGATAAAAGACATTACTATCAGTGTCAAATAAATTAGTTAACCATCTGTTTAACATCGAATTTGTATAGCAATTAAGTTATTATGAAATTAAAAGTACTAAGCACTATTGCCCTGTTTTTATTGTGGTTAACCGGAAACGCGATAGCGCAAGTGGGCAAACCATTTATACATGATCCGTCAACTATTGTAGAATCTGATGGAAAGTATTTCACATTTGGAACATTTGGAGGCGGATTAATATCTGAAGATGGCTGGACATGGAACAGCGGCGCGGTAAGACCGGGCGGAGGAGCCGCGCCCGATGTGCTAAAAATTGGTGGTCGTTACCTTATCGCTTATGGTGCTACAGGTGGTGGCCTGGCTGGCGGTCATAACGGAAAAATACTCACCATGTGGAATAAATCGCTTGATCCCCAATCTCCGGATTTTAAATATTCGGAGGCAGTTGTGGTTGCGTCATCAGATGGTATAGAGGATAATGACGCGATAGACCCGGGGCTTCTTCTGGATCCAACTGATGGAAGATTGTGGTTATCCTACGGCACCTATTTTGGGTACATCCGCCTTGTGGAACTTGATCCTAAAACCGGCGAACGTGTGAAAGGTAATAAAGCATTAAATATAGCCATCGATTGTGAAGCCACAGATTTGATATTTCGAGATGGATGGTACTACTTGCTTGGAACACATGGTACATGCTGCGACGGCCCAAACTCAACCTATAATATTGTTGTTGGCCGATCCAGAAAAGTAACCGGCACATACCTCGATAATATGGGAAGAAGTATGTTGAAGGGAGGTGGTAAAATGGTACTCGCGGCTGGCGACAGGCTGATTGGGCCAGGGCATTTTGGACGTATAAAAGTTGCCGACGGTGTTGAAAAGATGTCCTGTCATTACGAGGCAGACTTGGATCAAAGCGGGCGTAGCGTATTGGGCATTCGCCCATTGTTATGGAAAAATGGATGGCCTGTTGCGGGAGACAACTTCAAAGATGGAATTTACGAAATTGAGTCTGAGCGTAGGGGATACGCGTTAGAGCTAGGAGTTGATTTTACAAGGATGCCAGGTGGTATGCGATTCAACCGCAACAATGATGAGCCGGTAAAGCCCATGCCGTCCCAGGAGTTAGCAGATGTTGTTAAAAGCTGGCCTGCCGGAGATATTAGTGTAAGGGTAGGAGATTATGTGTTTCGTCCACATCAAAAATGGGCAATTTCACAAGTTCCCGGCGCAGGAGGATATTTGGGAGGCCCATATTATAAAATCGTAATTGCCGGAACAGAGCGTGCATTGGCAGCAACAGCAACATCTGAACTTATAACAGTTCCAACGTTTACCGGTGCGCCGGAACAATTATGGCGAATCGATCAGTTGACTGACGGAACTTATCGTATTATGCCAAAAGTGATTCCAAACTCAAGGGAACAACTGGCTTTGGTGTCTGCCGGAGATAGCACACCTACACTCGCCAGGTTTGATATAAATAGTGACAACTCTAAGTGGAATTTTAGGGTTCACTAATTCATTTAAGTAAAACGTACTTCAACTCATTCTTAAGTTATTTCCCGATCTTGTTATACAATAGATTCCGGATCACGATAGAAAAAACTATTCATATAACTTGAACAAACCGACTGTGAACAAAATATTCATTAACCTTTTTTGGGGATTAGCATTTTTTTTGTTGGGAACATCTGCGCCTTTGGCACAAATGGCCCATAATCCCATTATTTATGCAGATGTGCCTGATATTTCAATAATCAGGGTAGCAAATACTTATTATATGAGTAGTACTACCATGCACATGAGCCCCGGTGTGCCAATAATGAGATCTACAGATCTCGTTAATTGGAAGCTTGTTAGCTATGCGTATGATATTTTAGATGATACAGATGACCTAAATCTCACTAATGGTAAAAATAGCTATGGTAAAGGGTCGTGGGCAAGTAGCCTGCGTTATCATAATGGTATTTACTATGTGTCTACCTTTGCCGGCAATACTGGCAAAACTTATATTTATACCACCCGTAATATTGAAAAAGGCCCATGGAAGGCTTTATCTTTTAAACCAAGCTTGCATGATCATTCATTGTTTTTTGATGATGATGGAAAAGCTTACATGGTTTATGGAAGCGGGAGAATTATGTTAGCTCAGTTGAAAGATGACCTGTCAGGACTAAAACCTGACATAAAGCCGCAGGTTTTGATAGAAAACGCCAGCCAGGCTGCCGGGTCAAATTTGGGGTTGCCGGCAGAAGGTTCCCAGATGTTTAAAATACATGGTAAATATTATTTATTCAATATCTCATGGCCACGCGGCGGAATGAGAAGTGTTCTCGTTCACCGGGCAGATAATATTACGGGCCCCTACGAGGGGCGCCTGGCATTGCAGGACAAAGGCGTAGCCCAGGGCGGTTTAATAAATACACCCGATGACCAATGGTTTGCATATCTTTTTCGCGATTTTGGGTCAGTAGGCCGTGTACCATACCTTGTTCCTGTACAGTGGGAGGATGGTTGGCCCGTATTGGGCATAAATCATCAAGTCCCCGATTCTGTCGCGTTACCTGCAAATAAATCATTAATGCTCGGCATAATCTCGTCAGACGAATTTAACCGGAGTCCTGCCGAGCGTGATTTGCCCCTGGTTTGGCAATGGAACCATAACCCGGTTAACCAATTATGGTCTGTAAGGCAGCGCAAAGGATACCTTAGGTTAACTACCGGCAGGCTTGATACAACTTTACTTGCAGCAAGAAATACGCTTACACAACGCACATTTGGCCCGGAGTGCTCTGCAGTAACAGGTATTGATGTGTCAGGACTAAAAGAAGGGGATCGTGCCGGGCTTGCGTTGTTGCAGCAGAAATTTGGATGGGTGGGTGTAAAGGTTGAAAACGGCACCAAACTTATTGTTATGGTAAATGCGCAGGGCGCTTTGCAAACGGAGTCGGCTGGTATTCCATTAACCCAAAACCGGGTGTATCTAAAAGCCACGTGTAATTTTAAAGAAAGGACAGACAAAGCTTATTTTTATTACAGCCTCGACGGGTATAGTTGGATAGCAATTGGCGGCATACTTCAAATGGCTTATACCATTCCACACTTTATGGGTTACAGGTTTGGCCTTTTTAATTATGCCACAAAAACTGCGGGAGGCTATGCCGACTTTGATTATTTCAGGTTAAACGATTAAATCAGCACCCAACAATAACTGATTCGATTTAAAGAACAAGATAATGAATAGTAACAAGTTGAAGACGATACAGGATTTTAAGAAATGCGCGGCGCTAATTGTGTCGATGTTATGGTTTAATTGCTTAATGGCGCAAAACCCACTTATACAAAATCAGTTTACTGCCGATCCTTCAGCCCGTGTTTTTAATGGAAAGGTATATCTTTATCCTTCACATGATATTCCGGCCACGCCAGGACATGGCAAAGCCGGATGGTTTTGCATGCAGGATTATCATGTGTTTTCATCGCCAAACCTTACCGATTGGACTGATCACGGCGTAATTGTAAGTCAAAACACAGTGCCCTGGGCCGACTCTACCGCGTATAGCATGTGGGCACCCGATTGTATTGAGCGGGCAGGAAAATATTATTTCTATTTCCCTGCCACTGTAAAATCCGGTAGTCCCAAAGGGTTTTCGGTGGGTGTCGCGATAGCCAACAAGCCTTACGGCCCCTTCGTTCCACAGCCTTTGCCCATAGCCGGGATTCATGGTATAGATCCCAATGTGCAAATAGATAAAGATGGACAAGCATATATTTATTGGGCGCAAGGGAACCTGTATGGTGCTAAACTTAGGGCCAATATGCTTGAATTGGCATCAGAACCGGTAAAACTTGAGGGCTTTCCGGATAAAGGTTTAAAAGAAGGACCATACTTATTTGAACGGAACGGTATTTACTATATGACCTATCCGCATGTGGCTGATAAGATAGAGCGGCTTGAATATGCAATGGCAACCAGCCCCCTCGGGCCTTTCAAATACGCAGGCGTGGTTATGGACGAATCGGCTTCGGGCTGCTGGACGAACCATCAATCTGTCATCGAGTTTAAAAATCAATGGTACTTATTTTATCATAACGACGATTTGTCGCCAGACTTTGATAAAAACCGGGCTGTGAGGGCCGATAGTTTGTTTTTTAATGAAGATGGCACCATTCGTAAGGTGATCCCCACCTTACGTGGCGTTGGTGTAACCGCCTCGTCCGGAAAAATACAGGTAGACAGGTTTAGTGCCACAAGTACGGATGGAGTGGCGGTAACGTTTCTCGACACGCTAAACAAATTTAAGGGCTGGAAAGCTACATTGAGTAAAACCAACTCGTGGATAAAATATAACAGTGTGTCTTTTGGAAAGAAAACAGTAGGGCGCGTTTATGTAAATGCATGTTCGGCAACAGGAGGAACTTTGTTAATAAGTACCGACGACGAACCGGGTAAGATTATAACAAAACTAATTATTCCAAAAGGGAATGAATGGCACATCGTTACAAAAACAGGTTTATCAATGCCTGTAGGTGTCAGAAACCTCATTGTACAATCAATAGGCGGCGGCCCGGTTGAAGTTGACTGGATAAGCTTTAAATGAGTTTTTTATCGATAGAGCACCTGAATTTATAGCCACACGGACACCGGAATCTGGTTGTTCTGATAAAATTATTTACTTCCCGTTCTTCCTTTATTAGTTTGGTAGAGTAGGATGTAACTGCTATAAACGCCCTTTTTTTAAGCCATTACATTGTTATTCTCTACCTTTCGGTAATCTGATGGCAACATATTAAACTTCTCTTTAAACGACCTTGAAAAATAATGAGGTGTAGCGAATCCCGCTTCGTAGGCTATTTGTGTAACTGTTAGATCGCTTTTGATAAGCAATATCGCGGCCCTGTCAAGTTTATATGAGCGGATAAATTCAACAGGGGGGAAACCGGTAAGGTCGAATATTTTTGTGTAAAGGGCGCCCCGGCTCATTGACAAATGTTCACTAAGATCCACAACAGAAAATTTTGGATTATTTAAGTTGTTATCTATATAATTGATTACCTTATTTAAAAATTTTTCCCCGCTCGATTCTACCTCTATATCGGGATGAACTACCGTTAATTGCTTTTTATAGGTGTTTTTAAGCAAGGTGTTGAGTTGCAGTAAATTTTTAATCTTAATATTTAAAATATCAAAATTAAAGGGTTTGGTAAGGTAATCGTTTGCTCCTGATTCAAGCCCTCGTAATTCCTCTTCTTCGCCGGTACAGGCAGTAAGCATTATAAAAGGAATGTGGCTGGTACGTTTATCTGCTTTTATTTTCCTGCTCAGCGAAATACCATTCATAAACGGCATGGTTATATCGCTAATGATCAAATCAGGATGGCATGACAGGGCCCTATCCCAGCCCTCTGCGCCGTTGACAGCCTCAACAACTTTATACTGTGCCAATAAATTGTCTTTAATATAATAACGAAACTCATCGTTATCTTCCACAATAAGCAGCACTGGCATATCGGTAAGGGCCTGGGCATTATTTCTTTTTATACGAGTATCTTTTTCTTTAAGATCTGTTTTTACCGGCAACTCTATTTGTACCGGCCTATCAGCAAATACCTCAAGCGGAATTAACACGCTGAATTCCGAACCTTTTCCTAATTCGCTTTCAACGGCAATACTACCACCCTGCATTTCAACAAACTCCTTTGTTATTGACAGGCCAATTCCGCTTCCTGGGTTTATGTTCTCGATATTGGGATTTTCTGCCTGGTAAAATCGTTTAAATATTAAATGTTTTCTATCAGGCTCTATACCAATACCGGTATCGCTTATTTTAAATTCCAACACCGTTTTATCTGCTTGGGGGGTGGGATGCTGGGTAATGTAAACAGAAATTCTCCCTCCGGGGAAAGTAAATTTGAAGGCATTTGATAAAAGGTTGAATAAAATACGCTCCACCTTGTCGTGATCAAAACGCACAAACAATTTTTCCTGCGGGGCCTTAAAATCAAGGATAATGTTTCTCGATTCAGATAGGTCATGAAAAGAATCAACAACATCACTTATAAACGAATTTATTTCACCTTCGCCAAGGTTAAGTTTTAACTCTTGTTCTTCTAATTTCCGGAAATCTAAAAGTTGGTTTACTAAATTCAAAAGCCGCCGGGCGTTACGGCGTATCACTGCCAATTGGCTCGTAGTTTGTTCATCCTTATGCTGGGCCAATAATTTATCAGCAGGTGCCATGATAAGGGAAATTGGCGTACGGAATTCATGACTCAGGTTAGTAATAAATTTTATCTTTAATAAATCAAGATCATGCAGGCGTTCTGCCTCCTTCCGTTCCTGCTCTAATGCCAGTTTGCTTTTTAATTTTTTTATACCTCTGTGCCTGATAAACAGAAGCGTGGCCACAGCCGTTATGGCGTATAAGAGATAGGCATACCAGGTCATCCATACCGGAGGGTGAATAATAATGCGGATTTGAGTTCCCGAGTTGTTCCAGATTCCATCGTTATTGCAGGCCCGTACCATAAAAATGTATTCGCCGGGATCTAAATTGGTATAATACGCCGTTGTAGCTGAGCCTACATAATTCCAGCTTTTATTGAAGGATTTAAGAATGTAGGCATATTTGTTTCGCTGAGGAATAGTAAAGTTAATTGCCGAATAGCTGATTGAAAAATTTTGTTTATAATCTAAATCAATTTGCTTTGCCACCGAAATATCTTCTTTAAGGGCTGAGTGATTACCGGATAATACAGTAGTGTTGTTTACTTTTAAGGTAGTTAAAAATACAGGAGGCACATTGTGGTTGCTTTTCACATCTTGTTGTGGGTTGATGTAATTGAATCCTTTATCCCCGCCAAAAAAAAGCAGGCCATTTGTTGACCGGATACCCGATCCGTCAATAAACGCATTGTTTTGCAGTCCGTTGCAGGCAGAGTAGTGCGTGAATTTTTTTAGCGTTGTGTTAAACGTACATATTCCTTTGTCGGTACTTAACCAGATGTTGCCGCTATTATCTTCCAGTAGTTTGTGCACTACACCGTCTGGAAGTTCTTCCGGCGCGGAGTAGCTAACAATTTTTTTCTGATTATAATTAAAGCAAAATAGCCCATCGCCGGCAGTGCCAATCCACATATTGCCATTATGATCTTCCAAAAGCGAAAATGCGCGGTCTATCGCCATACCTGTATTTTGATTGTTGTACACCCTGAATTTTTGAGTAGCGGGGTTTAATACTGCTATCCCACTACCGTAGGTGCCAATCCATATATTCCCCTCACGGTCCTCTTCAATAGCCCTGATAAAACCATTAACAGGCAACTGTCTTTCTCCTGCATTAGCGGGGGCTGATACATATTTAAAAAAGGTTTTTGTTTTCGGGTCAAACATGTTAACACCGCCGCCGTTGGTTCCAATCCATATTTTGCCCTTACTGCTTTCCTTTAAGCTAAAAATTTCGTTATGATTTATGTGCGTGTTGTCTGTTCCGGCAGTTAGCTGTTGGTATTGGCCTGTTTTTGTGTTATAAATAAATAAGCCGTCCTGAAAAGTGCCCATCCAAAGTTGTTGGTTATGGTCAAGCATCATGGTTAATATTGGAAGCCCGGCCGAGTTACTCCTTGCTTTAGATTTGATAACGATATGGCTAAATAAACCGGTTTTGGTGTGAAAAAGATTCAAGCCGCCACCATCTGTACCTACAAACAAATCGCCATCCTTATTTTCTGCAAACGATGAAACGAAAGGCGCGCTTAGCCCGGCAGGATCATAAGCGTTATTTTGTTTTGAATTAAATAGGGTAAGGTTTCTGTCGTACTTATCCACACCTCCCTGGTAGGTGCCAAGCCAATAAATCCCCTCGCTATCATTATAAATGCAACGGATAGATTTGCTGCTTACGCTAAATTTATCCTTATCATCATGATTGTAGCGCTTTACCTTTCCGGATACGGGATCTAAAATATTTAAGCCACCTTCGGCACCTACCCAAATTTTATCGCCACTCGCGGCTATGCTATAAATAAGGTTACCGCTAAGGCTGCTATCATTTTCGGGGCTATACTTAAAATTTTTAAAACTTTTCAAATCAGTCGATAAAATGCTTAATCCGTCATTGGTGCCTATCCACAGCCTGTGCTGGCACTCGGCTATGGTATTGATTCCATCATTTGGAATACTTGAGGCGTTGTTGTTATCATGCCGGAAGGCAACGAAACTATTTGATTTTTTATCATAAAGATACAGCCCTTTATCTGTACCAATCCACATCCGCTGTTGGCTATCCCTGAAAATACATAATATAATCCTTGAGTGGATCTGCCCGGTTTTAAGTTCGTCGGGCTTGTAAAATGTTTCTTTTTTTGTTTTAGGATCAAGTACACATATTCCTCCCATGGTACCAACCCAAAGCCTGCCACGGCCATCACCATAAATAGATTTTATATAGCTGTTTGCAAGATGTCCATTTGCGGGGCTCTCCCTGTAAGGGCGAAACAGGTCATGAGCACGGTCAAAAAAATATAATCCGCCGCCCAGTGTGCCTACCCAAAACTCACCTGCTTCATCCTCATACATGCTGGTAACCTCTTTGGATCGATAACCTGATTTGTCTGCCGGGTCAAAACGATAGGGCTTATGTTCTGTGCCGTCAAACCTGTCAAGCCCATCGGCGGTTGCAAACCATAAAAAACCGTAGTGATCTTTCATAATTGCGTTTACCGTATTTGAAAGCAACCCATCGTGCGATGTAATTACAGTAAATCGGATAGCCTGTCCGCGGCATTGGATAGTGCTGCCGAGCGATATCGTTAATACAATTAAAAATAATCGATTAACCATGGTTTGCTTAAGTGATAGGTTCAACATACGTAATGCCATTTTTTTAATCGTAAAGTCATCCCGGTTTATGGGAAGATGAGCCTACTGATAATACATTTTAGAAAACGTGCGGTTTATAATGGTACAACTTCAAGCATTTAGTGAAAATCGCACAACGTAAATCTAAAGTATATATTAATAAAAAGCAATCGATTGCGTAAATAAAAAATTACTTGTCAGTGCATGCAAGCCAATTGCATAAGGGTGTAATCCCGGCTACAGGAAAGGCTGGAGTTTAAATTAATAAACAATTACGCTTTATGAAATTGTTTGCCTGATCAGCACTTTTTGGTATCCAAAAGCCACATTTTTCAACCAAAGTGTTGATTTCTTCAACATTTGTGTCACATCAGGTTCTGTTTTTCAAAATACTTTTGAAAAAGCCAATATCTAATAAATATCATGTACCAATCTATCCGTTTAACAGGTCTTATCGCCCTATTCACGCTCACTGTTCTGTTTGTAAATGCACAGGCAAAAATGCCAGATTCCTCCTTGTTTTATCAAACGGTTAATACCTACACTAACCCTGTATTACCTGGCGATCACCCTGACCCCACCTTGCTTAAGATGGGGGCTGACTTTTATCACTGTGGATCGTCTTTTCATTTTAACCCTTATCTCCCCGTTTATCACTCAACAGATCTTGTTCATTGGGAGATAATCAGCAGGGTGCTGCCATCGTCAAAAGCCGGCTGGGTTAATGACCGGCCTTCAACCGGTATCTGGCAGGGTGCCATAACCTATTTTTATGGCTCTTACTGGATATATTTTTCGGCCGGAGGGCAATGGTTTTGTAAGGCAAGTTCTCCTAAAGGCCCATGGTCTGCACCAGTACAAGTGAAAACTAATGCTGAAACGGGCGATCTTGGTTATGATAATTCAATTTTTGTGGATGACGATGGGAAACCTTATATGGTGATAAAAAATGGTCAAAAAATTAACCGTTTGCAGGCCCTGGGTAAAGATGGGCAATTGACAGATCATGTGATCAATCTTGATTGGGTAAACGCCAGGTTACAGTATAGCTGGGCCGAGGGCCCGGTAATGTGTAAGCGAAATGGCTATTACTATTACTTCCCGGCCGGAGATGTTACAGGAGGACAATATGTTTTAAGAGGAAGAGCATTAACGGGCGATTCAACGAAATGGGAAAGGCTTGGTGACTTTTTTAAACCGATTACCGATGATAAGGTAGGTTTCCGTCGTCCTAACCACATTTCAGCTCCCGTTCAAATAGCCGATGGTACCTGGTGGACCATTGGGCAAAGCTATGAGAAGTACGATGGCGACGATTGGTCAGGTACCGGACGCCAAACATCATTATACCCCGTGACCTGGGAGGGCGACAGGCCGTGGGGGATGGCACCAACCACCGTACCTATCCTGAAACCGGACCTGCCACGGTCAGGTATTTTATGGACGAGCGTAAAAACAGATTATTTTGACAGGAGCGAATTAAGCCCGAATTGGCATTTTCTCACCAAAAAAGCCTCAACCTCTTATTCCCTCACCGGCCGGAAAGGGTGGATAAGGCTTGTGCCCGATTTTAACCGTACCCACCTTGTTCAAAAAGAAACGGATCACTATTATTCGGCGGTTACAAAGGTAGATCTGCGCGCAACGAATGAAAGGGCCAGGGCCGGTATTTACCTTGCTAACGGAAACCAAACGGTGGTGGTGAAACTTTACAGCGGCTACGATAACGGAAGGAAAATTGTTTTCACAATGGATACCGCGCGCCGGAGCGCGCCGAATATTTTTGGAAACGTGGTTTGGCTAAAACTGGTAAGGAGTGGCCACGAGTTAGGCGGATATTATAGTGGCGACGGAAAAGTCTGGCAGTCTTTAGGCAAACCTATTAACGCCGTTAAACTTGATAAAGCCCAGCCAAATTTTAATTCATGGGTAGGAACAAGTGTAGGTTTATTTGCAGAGGGCAAACCTGCAGACTTTGATTGTTTTATTTGCAAAGACGGGTACTCTACCTTGGCGGCAGCAGGCTATAGTAACTACTATGGAACCGCAACTGTAAATAAAGGAGAGCTGAAAACGGTAACAAATACATCCAGGTATGGCGGATGGTTTATGATATCTGGTGTGGAGATCGGGAGGCAATCGCCTGCTTCTGTACAGGTAGTTGCTTCCTCAAAAGGCAAAGGTAAACTTCAAATTTGGCTTGATGATCTACGGAATGGTAAACTTATAGCCACCATACCGCTAAATGCTACAGGCGTTGGCAATTATAAAACATTCAGCAAACAACTAAAAAATATTACCGGACAACATGATGTTTTCGTGCGGTACTCCGAAGGCGATCCTGAAAGCATTTTTATTAAAAGCATCAGGTTCGCTGGCAAATAAGATGCCTTTTAGTTATTAACCAATTAGAATAATAGTAAGTCAAGATCTTTAATAAACCACAATCTGAGTATGAAAAAAATAGTGTTATTGTATGTAATAGTTGCCTTATTGCCTGCCTTGGCAAATGGGCAAAGTAAAAAAGTGCCAGTTAAAGGGTCTTTCGCTTCCGGCGTTTATCCTAAACTTTTTCAGGAAGCTGGGTATAGCAAAAGAGATATCAACACTAAAGTAGCCAAAGCTTATTATGATGTATTTGAAGGCCCCAATAAGGTTTATTTCGAAGTTGGCGATTCGATGGCTTATGTTTCTGATGTAAAAAACCACGATGCCAGAACCGAGGGCCTTTCGTATGGGATGATGATTGCCGTACAGCTTAACAAAAAAGATGTTTTCGACCGGATATGGCGATGGTCTAAAAAATATCTGCAACACCAGGACGGGCCGAGCACAGGATATTTTGCCTGGAGCATTAACCTCCAAACCATGAAGCATAATTCGGAAGGTTCTGCGTCTGACGGGGAATTATACTATGTTACCGATTTGTTGTTTGCCGCCAATAGGTGGGGGAACAATACAGGCATTAACTATTATGGCGAAGCCCGAAAGGTCTTGGATGCTATGTGGAAAAAAGATGGTACAGGTAATATTCATCCGTTTATAAATCTTACAGCGAAACAAATTGCTTTTGTACCCGAAGGTAGCGGCTCCCAATGGACAGATCCTTCTTATCATTTGCCCGCGTTTTATGAAGTATGGGCGCTTTACGCGAAAGATGGCCATGAACAGTTTTACCGGGATTGTGCGGATACCGCGAGGGTATTTTTGCACCGGGCCTGCGACCCCGTTACTGGCCTAAACGCGGATAACAGCTATTTTAGTGGCAAGCCGCTTGGCTGGGGCCAGATGAAGCCTGCTTTTCGTTTCGATTCGTGGCGGGTACCGATGAATGTAGCTATGGATTATGTGTGGTTTGGGAAGGATAAAAATTGGCAGCAGGAATATGCGGGGCATATTCAAAACTTTTTACGATCAAAAGGTATAAATGATTTTCAGGATCAGTTTAACACTGATGGTACCACACCTGAGTTTATCCTCCAGGCAGGAGGTGTTAAAAAACTAAGACATTCATTAGGTTTGGTGTCTACCGCCGCAGCTGCCTCGCTTATGATAGCCGATAATACAAAATTCGATTTCGTGCGGCCTCTCTGGAATGCTAAACTCGAACCTTATGCGGATGGATATTTCGATCCTTACTATGACGGCTTATTGTATCTGTTTAGCCTGATGCATCTCAGTGGCCAATATCAGCTTATACAGCCACAAACCAATTGAAAGTTTTATTTACCTATTAAACCATATTAACAATGAACATATTACAACATATTAAGCAATTTTTGTTTGCGGCATGCGCCATTCTTTTTTTTAACATACCGGCTTATTCACAAGATTTGGTTAACCAGGCAAGGGTAGGTTTTGATGTTTATCGCCAGGATATTATGCATGGAAAAATTGATACCATCACTTATCAATCAAAAACCGTGGGCAACGCCCGCCGTGCGCTCATTTACACACCTCCCGGATACTCTAAAAGCAAAAAATACCCTGTGCTATATCTTTTACACGGCATTGGTGGCGATGAAAAAGAATGGTATAACGGTGCCAGCCCCCAGGTTATACTGGATAACCTTTATGCAACAGGCAAAATTGTACCCATGATAGTGGTGTTGCCCAATGGCAGGGCTATGAAAGACGACCGCGCTACCGGAAATATCATGGCCCCCGATAAGGTACAGGCTTTCGCTTTTTTTGAAAAGGATTTGTTAACCGACCTGATACCATTTATTAACAGTAAATACCGTGTATATACAGATAAGGATCACCGGGCTATAGCAGGCCTTTCAATGGGAGGCGGGCAATCATTAAATTTTGGTTTAGGAAACCTCGATGTATTTTCATGGGTTGGTGCGTTTTCCGCGGCACCTAATACTAAAAAACCCGAAGAATTGCTTCCCAACCCCGATGCTGCAAAACGCAAGTTGAAATTACTTTGGATATCCTGTGGTTCAAGCGATGGCTTACTGGCATTTAGCCAACGCACTCATGATTACCTGACGCAGAAAGGTGTGCCGCATGTATACTACATTGAACCGGGCGTACACAACTTTAAGGTTTGGAAAAATGGCTTATACATGTTTTCTCAAATGATTTTTAAACCGGTAGATGTTTCTGCATTTTCCAAATATGCTTATAACGAAGTAGGTGTACCGGCCCCCACTAATATCCCGGGCATTAAGTACCCGCAAATATTTCCGGATAATACTGTTTTTTTTAGTGTAAAAGCCCCGCAGGCGCAAAGTGTTCAAATTGATTTATTGAAAAAGTATGCAATGACCAAAGATACCGGAGGCTATTGGACGGTAACTACCGATCCTATCGCGTTAGGGTTTCATTATTATTCCTTAATAATTGACGGTATAGCTGTTACTGATCCATCCAGTCAAACATTTTATGGCATGGGTAGGATGGCGAGCGGCATTGACATTCCCGATCCTGATGGCGATTTTTATACTATAAAAGATGTGCCTCACGGCGAAGTACGGTCGGTAAACTACTACTCAAATATAACAAAGGCCTGGAGGCGTGCAAATGTTTACACACCGCCAGGTTATGATGCACAACCTGACAAAAGATACCCGGTACTTTACCTGCAACATGGTTCGGGCGAAGATGAAACCGGCTGGCCTGCGCAAGGTAAAATGAATTTCATCATGGATAACATTATATCCGGGAAACAGGCAACCCCTATGATAGTTGTTATGGACCGGGGATATGCCACCGACCCAACCCAACCTGCAACTCCCAAGGCCAGCGGAATGAGCATGGCTGGAAACGTTTTTCCGGATGTACTTGTAAAAGAAATCATCCCCATGGTCGACTCAAAATTCAGGACACTTGCCAACCGTGATAACCGCGCTATGGCAGGGCTTTCCATGGGTGGGTTTCAAACATTTCAAACTACAATGACCAATCTTGATAAGTTTGCTTTTGTAGGCGGTTTTAGCGGTGCAGCTTTCATGCAGCCGGGCACCGATTTGGCCAAAATGTATAACGGCGTATTTGCCGATGCCAATGCTTTTAATCAAAAGGTTAAAGTACTTTATTTAAGCATTGGAACTACTGAACCCGAAAGGATGCAAACCACCGTGAATGGCTTTCATGAAGCGCTTGAAAAGGCAGGGATTAAACATGTGTTTTACCAATCGCCGGGCACGGCACATGAATGGCAATCATGGAGGCGCTCTTTAAACCAGTTTGCCAGCCTGATATTCAAGAATTAAAATAGCATCTTAAAATGAAACTGAAGTTTATAGGCCTCACATGCCTTTTATTGTTAAGCCTGAAAAGCTTTTCGCAAAACAAGAATTTTTACATATTTATCTGCTTTGGTCAATCAAACATGGAGGGCAATGCAAAAATTGAAGCCCAGGATACCATCAATGTTGATAGCAGGCTTAGGCTGTTGCAAGCTGTTGACTGTGCTGATAAAGGCAGGATAAAAGATAACTGGTATACGGCCATACCTCCGTTGGCCCGGTGCACAACTGGTTTAACCCCAGGAGATTATTTTGGGAGAACTTTGGTGGCTAATCTTCCAAAAAAAATCCGGATCGGGATTATTAATGTGTCGGTCGCGGGCGCCAAAATTGAAGTTTTTGAAAAAGATACTTATCAATCATACGTTGCTAACGTCCCCGGCTGGATGAAGAACATAATAGCCGAGTATGGCGGAGATCCATATTCAAGGATCATCGAATTAGCAAAATTAGCACAAAAATCTGGTGTAATTAAAGGGGTTTTGCTACACCAGGGAGAATCGAACACTAATGATACACTGTGGACAAAAAAGGTAAACGGAATTTATGTTAATTTAATTAAAGATTTAAACCTGAAGGCAAAAAAGGTACCCCTGCTTGCCGGTGAGTTGGTAAATGACGATCAGAATGGTGCCTGTGCTGTTATGAACAAAATTATTGCAACGTTGCCGCAAAAGGTTCCTAACTCGTTCGTTATTTCTTCAAAAGGGTGCACTTGTTCTCCCGATCATCTCCATTTTACAGCCGAGGGTTACAGGTTAATAGGAAAACGGTATGGCGAAACGATGCTTTCCATATTAGGTTACAAAACTACAGAACTCGTTGGTCAATAAATATCAGCCTGTTTAAAATTAACAACACTTGGCGGGAGATACGGAGTTAAATATTAATCAAGATAAAACTAATACCAGTTCATGGATCCTTCAACCATTTTTAAAAATATAGATAGGGGTTTGCTGCTCCTAATAATCGCGTTTATTGTTTCGTCGTTTATCCAAAATACGCCCAAAAAAGGGCCGGCATTATTTATTGCCGGAAATACAAAAGCCCACAATACCGATAAAGGTTTAAAGGATTATTATAAAAACTATTTTCCAATTGGCGTTGCAGTTAGCGCGGCTTCTTTACATGGCCCCGATTCGGCATTAATTGTTAAAGAGTTTAATAGTGTAACGCCCGAAAATGATATGAAAATGGGGCCTATCAACCCATCTGAAGGTGTATATAATTGGAAAAATGCCGACGATATTGTTGATTTTGCCGTAAGCCACCATATTAAAATACGCGGCCACAATTTATGCTGGCATAACCAGGAGGCAATATGGATGTTTAAGGATACCAACGGAAAGCCGGTAACTAAAGAATTATTACTACAGCGTTTAAAGGACCATATTTTTACTGTTGCCGGAAGATATAAGGGGAAAATTTATGCCTGGGACGTGGTGAATGAGGCGGTTGACGATAGCGACGATACAACGCAGATATATCGTAAAAGCAATTGGTATAATATATGCAACGGACCCGACTTTATTGAGGCGGCCTTCAAGTATGCGCATGAAGCCGATCCGCATGCCAGATTATACTATAACGATTATAACAGCGAACACCCGGTAAAAAGAGAGAAGATATTTAAGTTGTTAAAAAAATTGATTGCCGATCATGTACCCATTGATGGGGTTGGCATGCAGGCACATTGGAAGCTGAATGATCCATCGCCCGACGAATTACGTAAAGCTTTGGATGAAGTAACCTCCTTAGGTTTAAAGGTACAATTTACGGAACTGGATATTACTATACGCTTGCCACAACCAAAACCTGCCACTGGAGCGGCGGCTCCGGGGGCCACAATCTTGCCCACACCTGACCCTGGTTACACACCGGAGTTGGAAGCTAAACAAATAGCGCAATACAAAATGGCGTTTGATATTTTCAGACAGTATAAAAAGTTTATAACAAGCGTTACATTCTGGAATGTATCTGACAGATACAGCTGGTTGGACCAAAGAGGTGGAGGGTTAATGGGCGGAGCGGCTGCGGCCGCTAAGGCGCCTCACCTGCTAAAAAAAGCCTATCCTTTATTGTTCGATGAAAACCGGCAACGCAAAAAGGCCTACTGGTCTGTAGTAAACTTTTAACTTGCGTTGTTTTGAAGTATGTGATCAGGCGGCAGATGTATATAACCAAATGCTAAAACAATACAGATACAAAACTATACAAACCAAATCAAGCTAAATGACCGGATTGTTTAACAAAAAAGTAAGCTCTTTTTTTGTGGCATTGTTGACACTTGCATCAGTGCAAGCTCAACAAAAAAGCCACGTAGGTAAAAAATCAAATGCGTCTTATAATGATGGACGATATAAGTTATGGTATAAACAGGCAGCAAAAAACTGGAATGAAGCGTTGCCGCTTGGAAACGGTTTTATAGGGGGGATGGTGTTTGGCAACGTACAAAACGAACGCGTTCAGCTCAATGAATCAACCATTTGGGCGGGAGGCCCCAATAATACAATTGATTCTGGTGCGAGGCCGTATGTTAACCAGGTAAGGCAATTACTATCTGAAAAAAAGTATGTAGAGGCGCAGGCACTGGCCAACAGCAAACTCGGCCCAAAGGGCAATAGCGGTATGCCTTACCAGCTTGCCGGCAATTTATATATCAGCTTTCCCGGGGCCGATACCGTTAGCAGCTATTATCGTGACCTCGACATAGCTAATGCCACGGCTACGGTAAAATATACATCAAACGGCGTTAATTATAAAAGGGAATTTTTTACATCGTTTACAAAAAATGTATTGATGATAAGACTGACAAGCGATAAGCCAGGCATGATAAATTGTAACTTAAAACTTCAAAGTCCGCTTAAAACTTCAGTTGATATAAATAACCAAAAAGTACTGGTTTTATCAGGGCGCGGAAGTGAGCATGAAAAACAAAAAGGACGAATTGAATTTAGTGTACTTACCAGAGTTAAAAGTCCGGGCGGTACAAATGCTGTGGATACTTCGGGCATTACCATTGCAAACGCAGATACGGCCGTAATTTATGTTTCTATTGCCACCAATTTCATAAATTATCACGATGTTTCTGCCAATTCAATAACCCGGGCGGATAGTATTTTAAAAGAGGCTTATAAGCAAAGTTTTGATGAGATGTTAAATGAGAATATCAGGTATTATCGTGCTTATTTCGATAGAGTTAAAATCAACCTTGGTATAGATAGTGCAGCAAAGCGGCCCACAGATCTTCGGATTCAAAAATTTTCTACCAATAATGACGCTCAATTAGCCGAACTATATTTTCAATATGGTCGGTATTTATTAATCTGTTCATCGCAACCGACATCGCAGCCGGCCAATTTACAGGGGATTTGGAATGGAGAACTTAAAGGTCCCTGGGACAGTAAGTATACGATTAACATCAATACCGAAATGAATTATTGGCCAAGCGAGGTAACCCGGTTGCCGGAATTAAGTACTCCGCTATTTAATATGATTAAAGACTTATCTGTTACAGGTACGCCAACAGCAAAAATAATGTACGGGGCGCGTGGATGGGTGTTACATCATAACACAGATATCTGGCGTATAACAGGTATTGTAGACGGCGCTTTCTGGGGTTTGTGGCCCACCTCAAACGCGTGGCTGTGCCAGCACCTGTGGGAACATTACCTATATTCGGGCGATAAGAAGTTTTTAAAACAGTATTACCCTATAATTAAAGGTGCGGCTGAGTATTATATCGATGTGCTGCAAAAAGAACGCGAACATGGCTGGCTGGTAGTGTCGCCCTCAATTTCGCCCGAACATGAATATATCGACGGAAAAAATCAGGTTTCTGTAACTGCAGGTGCTACCATGGATAATCAATTGGTTTATGGCCTGTTTACCGATGCCATCAGCGCCGCGACGGAACTGCATATTGACAAAACATTTGCTGATAGCCTGGCCAGCTACCGCAGCCAACTACCGCCAATGCAAATTGGCAAGTATGGACAGTTACAGGAGTGGCTGGAAGATTTTGACCGTACAGACGATCAGCATCGCCATGTATCTCATTTGTATGGCTTGTTTCCAGGCAACCAGATCTCTCCTTTTACGCAACCGCGGCTTTTTGCAGCTGTAAAAAATTCGCTTAAGTATCGTGGTGATGTATCAACCGGATGGTCCATGGCATGGAAGATTAACCTTTGGGCACGTTTACTGGATGGTAATCATGCCTACAAGCTTATTAAGGATCAAATAAAACCGGTAAGCACTAACTCCGGCGGTACTTATCCCAATTTATTTGATGCTCATCCGCCTTTTCAAATTGATGGTAATTTTGGATGCACTTCAGGCATAGCAGAAATGTTGTTACAAAGCCATGATGGCGCTATTTACCTATTGCCTGCATTGCCCGATGAATGGAAGAGTGGCAGTATATCAGGTTTGATGGCAAGAGGCGGTTTTAAAGTTGATATAAAGTGGACTAATCATAAAATCAGCAGATTGGTTATACATTCTTCGCTTGGCGGAAATTGCCGTTTACGTGTAAATCAACAAATTATTGGCGAATTTTTAATAGCGGCAAATGGTAAAAACAAAAACCGCTTTTACAAAATTATGGATTTAAAAACCCCGATAGTTAAAAATGGGGGAGAAAACCTTAGCCCTGTTTTAGCTAAAACCTGGTTATACGATATAGCTACCCGTCCGGGTAAAACGTATACCATTATTAACGGGTTAAATTAGTGCTGATAATTTGTACAAATGTTATATCAATATAAACAAACGTTGTGTTTGAAGCCGTTATCGATATTTATATTTAATAATTGTTTTTAACCGATGTTTAAACCTGCCATATTGATATTAGCTTCTGTTCGTTTTTTTTGGGGAGGGGGGACTCTGCTATGCCATCTTGTAGGTTTTTAAAGGTTTAAAGAAACAAATCCATACCGGATTTTAAAAATGAAAATATCATGTTATCACGATTTGCAAAAACGGTGAGTTTTTTTGTTGCGGGTGCTTGTGGTTTAATAAGTTCGTGTAAGCCCGATCCTCAAATAACCATGGCCGATTTGTTGCAGCAGCTTAAGAAGCGCAATTACAATCAGCAAAATATTTTTAGTTCTGATGCCCGGCTTGCCGCCTGCGATTCACTGCTAAAGGCCGATTCGCCGAACTACGACGTTCAATTATTGTCAAAAAAAGCGTTGTTTGAATTGCAGGAAGGTAATGAACAACAAGCTGTTGATATATATTCAAAAATATCAAAGTTGCCCCGTTACATGAACCCCGTAAATGTGATGCCCGATCAGGCTATTGCTTATATGCGTTTGGGTGAAAGGGCCAATTGCATGCTTGGCCATAACGGATCATCGTGCATATTCCCTATTAAAGGAGCAGGAATACATCAAATTCAAACAGGATCGCAAAAGGCTATCGAAACACTCCAAAATATTTTGAAAGGTAATTCGCAAGATACCCAGTCCCGATGGCTGTTAAATATAGCTTATATGACATTGGGTGGTTACCCGGCGCAAGTTCCCGCTCAATATTTGATCCCTAATTTAAATGCCAACGACGGCCCGTATAAAGTAAAGCCGTTTACTGATATAGCAGCAAACGTTGGTATTAACCTGAATAGCCGCGCAGGGGGCTCCATAGCCGAGGATTTTGACGGTGACGGTTTTATAGACATTATTACAACCGGGATGGATCTTCAGGATCACATGCATTACTTTCATAATAACGGCGACGGCACCTTTAGCGACCGAACCGCTCAAAGTGGTTTAAAAGATGTTGTTGGTGGCCTTAATGTTGAACAAACCGATTACAATAACGATGGCCGGCCCGATGTTTTTGTAATGAGGGGCGGTTGGCTCAGGGATGGCTTTGGCAATCAGCCGTGTTCGCTGCTTAAAAACAACGGCAACGGCAGCTTTACCGATGTTACCATAGCAGCCGGTTTAAAATTCATGAGCCCTACGCAAACCGCTGTATGGGCTGATTTTAATAACGACGGCTGGCTTGATGTATTTATTGGGATGGAAAGCCATGGCACAACCAACCCCCAAAACAACCATCCATCGGCACTTTACATGAATAATCATGATGGTACTTTTACCGAGATGGCGCAAAAGGTGCACTGCCAGATTAATGATTTTGTAAAAGGCGTAACGTCGGCCGATTACAACAATGATGGCTGGCCCGATATTTTTGTATCTACTATGAGCGGGAAGAAATATTTGTTGAAAAATAAGTGTTACGGAGGCAAAAATGTAAGCTTTGACGATGTTACCGATAAAGCCGGGATTGACATTAAGCAAAATACATTTACAACCTGGTTTTATGACTACAATAATGACGGCTGGCCCGATATTTTGGCTGGTAGTTACAATTTTAGTAATTCCCTGGGTTATTATGCCGCGTTAGAGGCCTTAGGCACACCAGTGGCAGATAACGGGAATATTTTTCTTTTTAAAAATAACCGCGATGGCACATTTACAAATGTGACCCATAATGTAGGGTTGGATAAAGTTGTGTTTAGCATGGGAGGTAGTTTTGGAGATATTGATAATGACGGTTATCCCGACATGTATTTCGGAACCGGTAACCCTGATTTTAAGTCGCTTATACCAAATAAACTCTTCAGAAATATAGGCGGCAAAAAATTTGCCGATGTAACCAGTTCATCACGCACCGGCAATTTGCAAAAAGGGCACGGTGTTTCATTTGCCGATTTTAGGAACAACGGCCTTCAGGATATTTTCATAGAAATGGGCGGGGCGTACATAGGCGATGCTTATAAAAGCGCGTTATACCTTAACCCCGGCCAAAATAATAACAATTGGATAGGCTTAAAACTGCTTGGTACAAAGGCAAACCGATCAGCAATTGGTTCACGAATCAAGCTCACTTTTAAAGAAAATGGTTTACAACGCAGTGTTTTTAAAGATGTAAACTCCGGTGGCAGTTTTGGTTCATCTCCTCTGCGGCAAGAAATTGGCATAGGGCAGGCCAATAATATCGATGATATTGAGATTAGATGGGCTGGCAGCGGCACGGTACAGCATTTGCACAATGTAAAGCCTAACCGGTTTTTGGAAATAACAGAAGATGGCAAAGTAACCCCACTCAATTTAAAGGCGCTGAAATTTAATGCCAATGGGCAGGCTATGCCAATGCAAATGGCTGGTATAACGATGAACAACAAAGATGTAGTGAAGTAAAAGATGTTGAACTAACTTCATTAAAAAAGGTGCAAATCTAAATCATCATAAAGGATGTTGATTTAGATTTGCACCTATCGTTAAACAGCATTACAAAAACTCCCTAAGCTAAAATTTAACCAGCCTGGTTGTTCCCGAATAATTTTTTATTGATACCTGAGCCATTTTGTTATTAATAAGGATAAATCTGGAAGGTTGGGACAGAAATGAACTGCCATAATAAAATTCCTGTTTGGTGCTGCTGCCATTTTTATAAGTGATAACAGCGCTTTGATCGTCATCATTCACCTTTAGCATTGATGTTTTGGCATTCAATTGAAAAATTCGCAGGGGCCCCAGGTGTTCGCTTGCTGCCAGCAGATAACTATTAGCCGCGCCCCTGAGTTTTACAAGCGCTTTTCCATCTCCGGGTAAATATGCACCGCTGTTTGCAGTAGATAACGGGCTAAACCCGCCCTTGCCATCTCCTTTTAACAATAACCCATTTAAAGCGTCATACCGGCCAATTGAAACATCGGTGCCAAAATCATTTCCATTAATTGCTAAATCGAGGTTCCCGTCGGCATCAAAATCGTCGGTCACCATCCCGTTTAATGCCGAAACCTGCGCTTCAATAGGCAAGGGGATTATTGTAAATTTACTGTTGCCATCGTTTCTAAAGTAACATGATCTTAATTCAGTTGCTTTAAGCCGCAGCGCGTTTTTCATTTGATCGGGACTTAGCAGATCCTGCATTGTAGCCTCGGCATACGAATGATAATTGGTGAATTTTGTACGTAAAGATATCATTTGCTTAAAAGCATCATCCCTTACGTTTGCAGGATATTCTCGTTGTATGCCATCTTTGCCCGGAAGGAATAATGATGGAAATGCATCAAACCTGTTTCTTTTGTCGAAATCATTTGCGGTAATAAAAACCGGAAATTGGGCACTGGCCTGGTAAAGGGTGTTCATGCCCACATTTCCAACTACATAATCCGTCCTGCCTGTATGCCTGAAATCGCCCGCTACTATGGAGCTCCACCATCCGGGTTTATCGCCAGCGCCGCTTTTTGCTGTAACGTTTACAAATTTGCCGCCAATGTTTTTTAAGAAGGTTACCGGCATCCATTCGCCCGCCAATATTAAATCTGTTTTACCATCGTTATCAAAATCACTAAAAAGCGCGTCGCATATCAAGCCGATTTTTTTTAGACCGGGAGCAATTTCATCGGTTACATCTGTAAATTTTACCTTCCCGTTTTTGGTGTCATTTCTTAAAATGTAGCTGTTTACCGGTTCGGGGTATCGCCATGGTTCAACCCGGCCTGAAATAAACAAATCCAATTTGCCATCATTATTATAATCAAACGCCCGTACACATAACTTACTCTTAAAACACTCGGGCAACGCGCCTTTCGCGAGTGTGAAGTGGCCTTTGCCATCATTAATATACAGACGGTCCTGGTATACCGCATCATTTGCCGGCGCTTTATATCCACTACCCGTAATGAGTACATCGGGAAATTTATCGCCATTAGAATCGAAGATGAGAATTCCGCCATCAAGATATGGATGGTCATATTTCTTTTCTGCTAAAAGACCTCTTTGTTTAAATGTGCCATCGCTTTGTTGTAAAAAAACCTGGGCCGGCGTGGTCAAATTGCCGCCAACAACAATATCATCCAAACCATCGCCGTTAATATCGCCGGCAGACAGTGCAGGGTTGTACTCCGATAGCTTATGCGGCAACAGCTTTTGAATGTTAAAATCCTTATAATCTGTGTCGCGATGAACATAATTAACCGCGCTTTTGCCCGTAATATTTGTAAATAGCGGCTTTTTTATAGGTACAGCATTCGCGAAACTATAGGCCCGATGGGCATCGTTAACGTTTGCATATAAGGTTTGATCTGCATTTACCTTTAAAAAGGTTTGTTTGTATTTGTTGGGCCATCTAACAACTACCGAATCAATAACTTTGCTTTTACCTAATCCAAAATGGGCTATGGGTTCAATACTGGATAGGTAACCCCTGTACGGATTGTTTTCGTATACCTGATGTAAACCATGCTGGTAATATATATCTACAAAAGTTCCAATACCCTGGCGGTTTTGATTTGGCCCTTTAAACTTCACTTTTAAATAGTGGTTTAAATTTCCATCGTCTTCTGCGCCGGTGTTTTTATAAATTAATGCCTCATCATTGATGTTATTAATTGCCAGATCCATTTTGCCATCGTTATTTAAATCAGCGTACACGGCCCCGTTTGAAAAGGAAGGAATATCCATGCCCCAATTCGTGCTCACATCAGTAAATTGCACACCATCCTGATTACGGAAAGCATAGTTATGGATTTTTACCGAGGGTATCTGTTTAAGAACCTCTTTCTTGGGTGTTATTAAAAACGCGTTGGATCTGTAAGCAATAAAATCATGATCTGTAATGTCGCGCGGATAGCCATTTGTAACAATGATATCGCGGTAACCATCATTATCAAAATCGGTTACCATGGGTGTCCAGCTCCAGTCTGTTTGTGACACACCACTTAAAAAGCCAATTTCACTAAACGTGGGGTCGCCGGGCTGGTTATTTTCTCCAACAGAGGGGCCTTGATTCAGTTGAAGTGTATTTCGAACGTATTGATATTGATAACCGTAATGGTCAAAATTCTGAATGGTTGTATAGCTGCTTGGCCCCGACATCATTTTTTTTCGGAAGTTATCAGCAGGGTTCATATCCAGTTCAAATATGTCGGCCAAGCCATCATTGTTAATATCTTCAATATCCTGGCCCATAGCGTTGAACGAGGTATGCTTAAAATACGCTTTTGACTTATCAGTAAAAGTGCCATCGTGATTATTGATATACAATATGTTGTTCGACAAAAAGTCATTTGTAACATATATGTCTTTCCAGCCGTCGAGGTTAATATCGGCGATGGTTGCAGCATGTCCGTATCCTTCTATCTTAATCCCCGCGGCTAACGATACATCTTTGAAAACAGGATGTTTAAGTTTTGGGTCCCAGTCGTTCCGGTATAATCTTCCCATGCTTCTGCCGGTTCCGGTAATGTTTATAGGCCTGAATTGATTGGGGAACTCCGCTGGGTTAGGTTCATTTACGGTTAAATACATATCCAGATCGCCATCATTATCATAATCAAAGAAACTGGCCATGGTAGAAAACAGCTGAATGTCGAGGCCGTATTCATGCGCTTCTTCTTTGAACATGGGCACGCCATCTTTGCCAACCCCTTGGTTTACATAAAGTAGGTTTTGCCTTTTTTGGGCATCATTGGCAAAGGAATTACATACATAAATATCGGCCAGCCCATCGTTGTTGATGTCAATGATTGAAACCCCCTTGGCCCAGCGTCCTTTACCATCTACGCCCGCTTTTGCTGTAACATCCTCAAACCTGAAATTTCCTTTGTTTAAATAAAGCTTATTGGGTACCATATTGCCCGCAAAGTAAACATCAGGTAAACCGTCGTTATTAAAATCGCCTATGCCTACGCCTCCGCCGTTATACACCGTGGCGTTATCAATCGGGTTAATGGAATCGTTTTCTGTAATTAAGTTATTAAACGTAACCCCCGAAACTGATGATGAAATCTGCTCAAACAGCATGTGTTTTTTACATGAGCAAAGGGATATGGCTATAGTAAAACTTATCAGAAGTCTTTTCATAATTTTACATAAAAATTAGAAAAAAGTAAGCGGCCTATAGGCCGCTTACTTTAAAAATAGTTGCAAGTAACTTAATAACCAGGGTTTTGGTGTCCGCTAACCAACGGATTGTTATCCAGTTCCGCTTGAGGTATAGGTAATAATTCGTCCCTGTTAGCGTGGAAACCGGCAATAGGTTCTGTAGTGAAATATCCTTTTTTGCGCCATCTTAAAATATCAATATTACGTACTTCTTCATCGCCCAGTTCTACCATTCTTTCGTGCATTATGGCTTTAACTACATCTTTTTTTGACGTAACCGGAAATTGCGCTGTTGGGTAAGGGGGCATGGCAACATCTGGTCTTGCACGTACCATATTAAGGTAGGCTACGGCCCCGGCAATGTCGCCTGTTTCATTGGCACATTCGGCAAGGTTAAGTAAAACTTCCGAATAGCGTATAATACGCTGGTTGTTGCCACCTGGGTGAAAGCTTGCTGTTGTCGCGCTTTCCTGGTAGATGATCATAAATTTACGCCAGCTGATTTTTTTGGTAACACCGTTAAGTACAGACGAATTTCCGTTTTGATCGGCATCTGTTAATGTGCTTTGGCCATTATTATAAAGGTCGCCGGTTTGGTAAACGCTATATGAAAAACGAGGGTCTGTTTTTGCAGCACCCGTTGCCGTGCTTTCAAATTCATTCAGGTATTTGTTTGAAGGAATAAGATTTCTCCATGCAACCGGGCAGTATTCCTGGTTTCTAACCGTTGCCTGATCCTCAGTTGCACTTTCGCCGCCCCAGTTGTAACCATTAGTTCCTTTATCCACAAATACTACTTCAAAAATTGATTCCTGGTTAAATTCGGTTGCTAACTCAAAATTATCCAGGTAGCGGGGGGTTAAGGAGTAACCATTGGCCCCGCTTGTGGGTATTTTAAGCAAGGCAGCTTTAGCGCCCGCATAATCGCCTTGCTGCATTAATACCCTGCCCAGCATGGCGTTAGCAGCAGATGCTGTTGCCCGTCCTTTGTCTGTAGCTGATTTTTCGGGTAACACCGCGGCAGCATCTGTAAGGTCCTGAACTATCTGCGCGTAAACAGCGCTGACAGTTGCCCGTGGTTTAAAGTCGGTAACGCTTTTAGGAACAGATGTTACCAGTGGCACATCTCCCCACATGCTAACCAGGTCAAAATAAGCCCATGCACGCAAAAATTTTGCCTCGCCCACTGATTCTTTGGCGTCAGCCACGTTATCGGTAACATTTGGGGCGTTATCTGTTACCACATTTGCCCTGAATATTACTGTGTACCAGCCGTTCCATACAGAATTCATAACAGAATTTGTAGGATCGTCGGTATTGTTGATAAGCTGCAGCCTTGGCGCTTCTAATTGGCCGCCGCCAGGTGATACTTCATCGCTCCTGGTATCGTGCAGGTAAAACCACTCACGTGATACAAGGTTGTTTTGGTGCATAACCGCATATATGGCGTTAACTCCCGACTTTAATTGCGCCGCCGTTTTATAATAATTGCCGGTAGTAAGGTTGTTGGGATCAGACGTATTTAGCGCTGATTTTTTACATGACAATACAACCACCGTTATAGTTAATAAGATAACGGTTGACAATAAATAAATTTTTCCATGTTTCATAATATACCTATTTGATGATTGTTAAAATGTTGCCTGTAAACCTACCTGAAGCACTCTTGGGGTTGGATATTGACCGTAATCTATACCATTTGTGAGTGTTCCGTTTTTAGAGCCGACCTCCGGATCAAGCCCCGTGTATTTTGTAATGGTGAACAGGTTTGTTGATGATAAATAAATCCTCACTTTGCTTACTAAATTGTTGCTTACTGTTTTAAGCCACGGCATTGGCAAATTGTAGCCCAGCTGAAGGTTTTTTAAACGAAGGTATGATCCGCTTTCTATCCAGCGCGATGAAGGCCTTACATTTGAGTTTGGATCTCCTGAAATGGCCCTCGGAACAATGGTGTTGGTGTTGGTGGGTGTCCAGGCTTTTAACACGTTTACATCCGAATTAAATAACCTCGACATACCTTCGGCAATAATTTTTTCGGCATTAAAAATTTTATTGCCATATACTCCCTGGAAAAATAAAGCGACGTCAAAATTTTTGTAGCTGGCCGAGTAATTTAATGAATAGGTAAACTTAGGTAGATAACTGCCCAGGTTAACCCTGTCGTTGGCATCAATTACGCCGTCGTGATTAACATCCTTGAATTTTAAATCGCCCGGTGCTGCAGCTGTTTGCGTGGCATGGCCGCTTACATCAGCCGCATTTTGGAATATACCTTCTACTACATAGCCGTAGAAATACTGGATAGGTTGACCAACCGAAGTGTTGGTAAGTGGACCGCCACCACCAAAATCTGCATCGCCACCTGCTGTTATGGTACCGTTTGCGGCCCCGGTTAATGAAGTAACTTTATTTCTGCTTAAACCAAACACGCCTGTTACATCGTATTTAAAATCGCCAGTGGTTTTATGGTAACCTGCGGTTAATTCCAAACCAGTGTTTTGCATCGAGCCAACATTTGCAAGTGGGGCCCCGACACCAAAGCTGGGTGGCACCGGTACAGTTAAGATCAGATTCTCAGTTTTTCTTTTATAAACCTCGGCCGATAGGGTAAATGCGTTTTGGAACAAGCCCAGGTCAAAACCAATGTTTGTTGATTTGGTTATTTCCCAGTGAAGGAAATAATTGCTCAATGCACTGTAATAAGATCCGTTACCAGAGTTAGCACCGGTTGCCAGGTTGTCAAACGGATAGGTTGTACCACCTGCAGAAACATTGGAAACGTAAGGGTAGTTTCCTAACACGGTGCCGTTTATACCGGTAACACCGTAACCTGCCCGTATTTTTAACTCGCTTATCGATTTAACGTCTTTCATGAAGCTTTCCTGGTCAACTTTCCAGCCGATGGAAGCCGCGGGGAAGTTTTCATACTTGTGACCTGGTGCCCAAACCGATAAGCCGTCGCGACGTATTGAACCAGAAATTAAATATTTCCCTTCAAAGTCGTAACCAACCCTGGCTACTAATGACTGCAGTACGTTGGTACCGTAGGTGTAATTGGTAGTAGTGTTTGTAGCGTTGTTCAGCGTGCGTATTATGTTGTTATTTTGGTTGCCAAAAGAGTTTTGACTATCGCTGCGGTTGGTTTGCACCTCGTAAACCGCCAAAGCCGAAACGTGGTGTTTACTGGCGAAGGTATGATCGAAGGTAAGTTGTTGTGTATACAGCGTAGTTGTGCCGCTGTTGGTATTTTCGGTTATTGAGGCAAGCGGGTTGCTTGAAGTACCACCGTCATTATAAATAGGAGTGTATTGCTCTTGCCTGTTTGTTCCGTAATCAATACCGTATGTAGAATTGAATTTAAGCCATGGTGTAAACTTAACCGTTAAATAAGCGTTGCCGCGTATCCCTGCTCCAAAATTGCGGTTTTCGTTAATTAATGCCTGTTCTATCGGGTTTACCGGATCGGCACCGTCAAAGCTGCTCTGAGGGCCAAAAAAACCACCGGCATTGTTAGGGTTATAAACAGGTAAGTATGGCTGCATCCTTATTACGTTGGTAATAGGCGTTCTGTTGCCCGGGGGGATGCCAAAGCGTTGGCGGGTTTCAGAAACATTAAAGGTTTCGCCAATTGTAATAAACTTATTTATATTATGTTCAGAATTTATCCGGAAGTTTTTGCGGCTAAAACTTGTTCCTACCGTAATACCATCCTGATCAAAATAACCGGCAGATGTAAATATCCTGGAGTTTTCATTTCCACCGCTTAATGAAACATCATGCTGCTGTACAACTCCCGTTCTGAAATAGGCGTCCTGCCAATCGGTATTGGTTTGAGCAAAGGTTTGTGAAGAGCCCGCGTAAATAGGCTGATTAAAGTTTGCCGGTTGCAAACGCGGAGGGATACCTATACCGGCAGCTCCGTTTAATGCCCTTTCATATTGTAAATACTGGCTTGTATTTAAAAGGTCGTACGTTTTAGTAATTTTTTGAACGCCGGCGTATGAATCAAAACTTACCGCAACTTTACCGTTAGAACCCTTTTTGGTTGTAATGATGATAACTCCGTTAGTTGCCCTTGAACCGTAAATGGCCGCGGCGCTTGCATCCTTAAGTACATCAACAGATTGGATATCCCTGGGATCGAGCCCGCCGATAGAACCCGGAAAACCGTCAATAATGTATAACGGATCGGCTCCATAACCTATCGAACTTACACCACGTATCTGAACAATAGGCGCAGAACCCGGAGAGCCGTTGTTGGTTACAGTTAAGCCAGCTACCCGGCCTTGTAAGGCCTGATCTACACCGCCGACGGGTAACGCAGATATTGTTTTGCTGTTTACCGACGATACAGCGCCAGTTACGTTGGCACGCTTTTGCGTTCCGTAACCTACAACAACTACTTCATTTAATGATTTAGAATCGTTTCTTAACGATACGTTTATTACTGATTTGTTTGAAACTGCTACCTCGTTTGAAGCATATCCTATAAAACTAAAAACAAGTATGGCCTGGTCATTAGGTACCTCAATGCGGTACGCGCCGTTAACATCTGTTCCTGCCACGGTAGTGGTGCCTTTTAACGTAACTGTTACGCCTGGCAGCGCTAAACCGTTCTCATCGGTCACTTTACCCGTTATTACCCTGCTTGCGTCTGACGTTATTGCACCGGGGGCTGTATGCCTAAAATGAGTCGGGCTGTTAGCCGCAAATGTGTCGTTTACAATAGCAATACTTATACATACTATTATAACCGTCATTCTCATGAAAGTGATTAGTAAATATTTTTTTTTCATATTTTGGTTTATTAATTGAAAATATTAATTGAAAAATTGGTAAAAACCCGCCTCGTATTTTGCAATAGGTGCCGACATTACGTAATAGCTATTTGTTGAATAAAGTAGTTTATTCATAACTATGGCCTAATGCTGATTTTAATAAAAAGCGGTTTACTTATAATTGGCTGGCTAACCGGTAAGCTATATCAGGATTGAATTTATTTGCCTGTAGCAATCCATAATGGCAAGTACTGGAGTAGTTTATTACGGGTCACGGGCTGTTACCGGCAATTTTTTTTATTTGATCTATTCTCTCATATTTAAGTTCATAAAGGTTTGCAATCGATTGTAGAGCCTGACCAGTTTGTACGTTTGCCTGATACAATAATTAAAGTATACAGGTCAAAAAAAGCCTTGATGACTTTAATCGAAATTGTTATAGAACTTGCCGGTCGGCTTTGTTGGTTTAAATTGGTAGCTGGTTACTTAGATTTGTAGTAGCTTTTAAAACAAAATTACTTGCGCCGCAGAATTTGGCACCCCATTTTTTATCATAAAAGCACAACATTTGTTAAACTTTAGCCAAGTCATGGTGTTTTCCCCAACTGTTGTAAAGCCAAAATGTTAGTAGTGATCAATAAACTTCTTTTGACAACTTTTTAACCATTAAAACAGTATGCGGCTATCGCCGCCTGTTATTAACTAGGACATAAAGGTGTTTTAGAGCTTTTTTATAAAACATGCACAGCCGCATTTCAGGACGGAGACAAAATTCCGCTAATACTTAAAGCATTTTTCAAAACCTGTTATGCGAAAGTATTCGCCGCTCATTACCGAAAACCAATACTGGCCAGCAGACAACGAGGCGCTTGTTAAGACAGAGGCGGGCTTAGAAGTGAAATTGACCGAACAGGTTCCCGGTAAAGATGCATTTGTTTTAAAAATAGAGGGAGCGATTTAATCTATATCATTGGCCGCTCCGTCGTTTGCGAAAACTTTTAAGAATACGATTAAGACTACTGACTATTCTGGGTGCCGTTCCATGATGCAGTAAAACATCATGTTTTTACCACATATTTAGCCCATAGTCATAAATTATTGCCAAATTCGCTTAGTTATATGATAATTTAGCCATAGTTTTTTTGGTAAATATTTATCATTTTTATAAACCATTATAAACATTTTTTATTCAACGTGTACCAGTAGTAATAGGGCGTGGGCTAAAACCGACCGAATATTTGCCCTGGTTATCAAAAACATTCTATGCCCCTATATCATGTTTATTCGGATAAAGAATTAGCCTATCTGTTAAATGATGGCGATGAACTGGCTTTTACAGAAATCTACAACCGCTTTTACGGCCTTCTTTACCGGCATGCCTATAAAA
The DNA here is from genome assembly GCF_014200575.1 of Mucilaginibacter saanensis. Lineage (GTDB taxonomy): Bacteria > Bacteroidota > Bacteroidia > Sphingobacteriales > Sphingobacteriaceae > Mucilaginibacter. The sequence goes on from NZ_JACHBZ010000002.1 coordinate 147,556, forward strand.
GTTTGCCTGATCCCGAAGCATTGAAAGATGTGTTGCAGGAGGTTTTTGTGTACTTATGGAATAAACGGGCAAGTATAAATCCGGAAGACAACCTTGCTGCCTATCTGTACACTGCAGTAAGAAATAAGCTGCTCAATAATTTCAGGCATCTCAAAATTAAAAATGATTATATCACATCATTTCAAGATTATCTGGATAATAAACAACCCGAAGCGGACGAGGCCATACGTATAAAACAACTCATTGCCATAGTAGAAGCCGAGGTAGCCATGTTGCCTGCACAAATGCGGCTCATATTTCAAATGAGCAGGAACAACAATTTTTCGCATCAGGAAATAGCAAATCAACTTAACATCAGTGTGTTAACTGTAAGAAAACAAGTTAATAACTCCCTGAAAATTTTAAGGCTAAAACTGGGAAGTAAATTTTTTTCACTTTTTTTTTAATTCCTCTACCCCCTCCTCCGTTCTGAAGTGCATATAGCGTAATAGGGCCCCTCCGCCTTTACCAATTATGTCAAAAAAAGACGCAACAGACTTATTGAACAGATACCGTAATGGTCAGGTTTCCGAAGAAGAAAAAGCTTTGGTAGAAAGCTGGTATGCGGATTATACTCAAAACGCAGCCAGTCCTAACATTCAAGATGAGGAATTGGAAAATACCCGCGACGAGGTTCTGTTACGCATCCTGTCTGAGTTGCCTGCGCAACATAAAATTAATTACAAACGGTTTATCAGTATAGCGGCTTTTTGTGTTTTGATATTATATGCAGGATTATTATTTATAAAACAACACAAACCTCATAATGATCAGCCATCTTTAGTTGCAAAAAAAACCAATAGCAGTTTACCTCCGGGAGGTAATAGGGCAACGCTAATTTTATCAAACGGCAGCTCAATTAATTTAAACGATACAAAAAACGGAGCCTTGGCTGACGAAAGGGGCATAGTTATTCATAAAAATGCAGATGGCCGCATAACTTATAATCAGGCCAAACATCATACTGCCAATCAGGCAAATTTATTTAACACGATTATTACCCCAAAAGGAGGACAATATCAGCTTGTTTTAGGTGATGGAACCAAAGTTTGGCTAAACGCCGCATCAACGTTAAAATACCCGGTAACATTCAGTGGCACAAAGCGCGAAATAGAACTTTCGGGCGAAGCTTACTTTGAAGTTGCTCATGACCGCCATAAACCATTCCGCGTAATATCAAACGGCCAGATTGTTGAAGTTTTAGGTACACATTTTAATGTTAATGCCTATCCGGACGAAGAGGCTACCAGAACCACTTTACTGGAGGGTAGTGTTAAGGTATTAGCCGGTAAAACAAGCAACAAAATAAAGCCGGGGCAGCAGGTTCAGTTTGAAAATGGCCACATGGCAGTAAAACAAGCAGATATGGAAGAAGCCATAGCCTGGAAAAAAGGTTTCTTTTATTTTAAAGATGATGATATTCAAACGGTGATGCGACAGCTTTCCCGCTGGTATGATGTATCGATAAAATATGAAGGACAAATTCCCACCAGGGAATTCTCAGGGCAAATGAATAAAAACATCAGTGCCTCACAGCTGCTGCATATTTTAAGTATTGAACAGATTCATTACCGGATAGAAGAAAGAACCATCGTGATTATGCCTTAATAAATATACCAAGACAATAAACCCAATTATTCACCTTAATTATTATATATGAGAAAAAAAATACAAGAAGAAACCCCATAGGCGGCTCCGCCAGAAGTTAAAAACAGAAACGTACCCCGACTGGAATCAGGGTACGCATATCTGAGTTAACCTCTTTACAGAAAAATGATCTTATTCGGCAATCATCCATTAACTCAAACTTTTCAAAAGTATGAAATTAAAATCTCTTTTTGTGCCCACAGGCAAACTGTGGTTACCCCCGCAAATAATACTGATTATGAAATTGGCTACCCTAATGATTTTCCTGGCAATACTGCAGTGCAGTGCTACGGTTCTTGGTCAAAAGATTAATCTTAATGAAACCAATACACCTTTAAAAAAGGTATTGAAAGTCATTAACGATGAAACAGGCTATGTATTTTTTTATGAATCTAAAGCCATACGTAATAAAAACATTACTATACAAGTCAAAGACGCAACCCTTGACGCAGTTTTAACGGCCTGCTTAAAAAATCAGCAGTTAAGCTATGAAATAGTTAATAACACTGTTTTTATTAAGGAACAGCAAGTAGCTGATCAAATACCCTCGGTTGCAAATTTACAACCGGTAAGTATTAAAGTAACCGGGCAGGTTGTTGATGAAAAAAACAATGCGCTGCCAGGTGTTACCGTAAGATTGAAAGGCGGAAAAACTGTTGTAATTACTGACAAAGACGGAAAATTTAGTATAGATGTTCCCAATTCGGACGCTGTACTTATTTTTTCATTTGTTGGTTATGCCGCCCGGGAACTTTCGGCAAAACAGAATCTGAATGCTATACAATTAACCCCCACCTCTTCAGATTTAAGCCAGGTAGTGGTAATAGGTTACGGAACGCAGGACCGGCATAAGGTAACCAGCGCTTTGGTAACAGTATCCGGAACGGAACTCACTAAGAGGACAGCCACAGACCCTACATCATTATTACAAGGACAATTACCCGGCCTTAATGTTACTCAAAACTCTGCAGAGCCTGGAAATGAAAGCATTAATTTGCAGGTTCGTGGCCCGGGAACATTCAGTAACGCCGGAACCTCTCCCTTGGTTATCATTGATGGATTACCGGGTAGCATCAGCATTTTAAATCCTGGCGATATTGAATCGGTAACTTTACTCAAGGATGCATCATCTGAGGCTATTTACGGATCACGTGGTGCAAATGGCGTGTTGGTGATCAAAACAAAAAAGGGCAAAAACATTGGAGGATACTCATTAAATTATACTTATAGTTTAGGGGTTTCCAACGCCACAAGACTGCCCGATCTGATTACCAATTCCGCAACCTATATGACCCTGGCCAATCAGGCTCAGGTCAATAGCGGGCTTCAGCCTATATACACCCCGGCACAGATCGCTTTATATCAAAACGCTACCGATCATGTAAAATATCCCAATCATAACCCATTGGATGATATATTCAAAACGGCATACGTACAAAACCATTATATTAATTTAACCGGGGGCGCCAATAGCACTACTTATAATTTAGGGCTCGGTATTACAAACCAACCGGGTATTATAAAAGGGTTCAAGTACAACAAATATACCCTTGCTTTAGGGCTTACGTCAAGGGTTAACAAAAGAGTAACGTTTGGTGTGGATTTGCAGGCACGTTATTCTGACAGGCTGTATCCAGAAAACGGAGGAACAGATATGTTTCTGTCTGCACTGGCACAGGCACCTACTTATCCCCTAAAATACAACGGGTTATATATCCAAAGCGCATTCAGTAATGAAAACCATAACAAGAACGTTCTGGCTATTGCCGAAAATTCAATTGCAGAAGAAAAAAACTATTACGCACAGGGAAATATATCATTAAACGTTGATATAGTGGATGGTTTAAAGTGGGAAAACAGGGCTGGATTTAATTATAACACAGATAAAGTAAATGATTTCAGGCCAAAAATTCAGCAGTACTACTTTAGCGACCTTAGCCCAGCAGGTTTTTTAGATGATGGTACACCAAGCACACTATATGTAAATAGAAATGATAATTCATTTGGTATTTTTTATAGCCAGTTTAATTATAGTAAACAATTTGGGAAGCATAACCTGTCTGCAATTGCCGGTTATGAGCAACAATATAATCAGGCAAGCAATCTGGATGCCTCACGATTAAATTATCCTACCAATACGTTAACCGATCTTAACGGTGGCCCTGCCTCCGGATCAACAAATGATGGCTATACAACCTCATGGGCAATCAAATCATTTTACTCCAGGTTAAACTATGACTATAATGATAAATACCTTTTCAGTGCCACATTCAGGCGCGATGGTACGTCCCGCTTTTTACCTGGTCATCAATGGGGATCATTTTACTCGTTTTCTGGCGGATGGCGAATTTCACAGGAAAACTTCATTAAAGATGTTACCTGGATATCTGATTTAAAACTACGCGGATCATGGGGAGTAGTCGGAAACCAAAATATTGGAACCAGTGGTAATGCCAATTATCCTTACCCTTCCCAAGCGCTGCTAAGTCAAAGTTCTTACCCATTTGGAGGCACACCAAGTACCGGTTTTGCATTAACGCAACTGGTTGATCCATCACTTACCTGGGAAAGTACCCGGACTACCGATATAGGTATAGATTTGGCTATTTTTAACAACAAGCTAACGTTTACCGGGGATTATTTTAATAAATACACCTATAATATTTTACGGTCATCACAAGTTCCTTACTGGCTTGGCCTGTCGGCACCTACCGTTAATAACGGAGCTGTTGATAATAAAGGGGTTGAATTTGCTTTAAAATATCAGGACAAAATTGGCAAAGACTTTGGTTTTTATATTTCGCCAAATATCCAGATATATCGTAATAAGCTGGCATCTTTTGGAGCTCAGGAAATTGGAGGCAATACCATAAGGCGACAAGGTTTGCCGATAGATAGTTATTACATGTATGTATGGCAGGGAATTTTCCAAAGCCAGGCCGAAATTAATAATTCGCCAACGCAGCCTATTACTCCAACTCCGGGAGATTTAAAAATAAAGGATGTGAACGGAGATGGCAAGATCAATGACCAGGACCGTACGGTAATTCCAGGCGCTTATCCAAATTATACGTTTGGCGTAAACCTGGGCGCAACCTGGAAACATTTTGATCTTAATATCCAGCTTTATGGAGTTGAGGGCCTTAAAAGTTATGTTACAGGCTGGGGCATTGAGCCTTTCAGACAAGGATCTATACCGACAACTGATTGGCTGAATGCCTGGACACCCAGTAACCCAACAAATACACTCCCCAAAATTTATGTACCAAGTTATGCAGGAGTTGATGGTTATCAATCAACCTATTTCTTAAAAGATGCTTCGTTTATAAGGTTAAAGAATGTTCAGTTAGGCTATACGTTACCTCCATTGTTATTAAGCAAAATCGGATTAAAGTCTTTCAGGGTTTATGCCGCAGGGGACAACCTTCTGCTAATCACCAAATTTCCGGGGCTCGATCCTGAACGTACTTCTTTAAATGGAAACTATTTAAACTATCCGCAGGCCAGAACATTCACCTTTGGAGTTAACGCAAGCTTTTAACAAAAAAACAGTTAAGATGAAAACATACCATAAAACAAAGATATTTTTTATCCTGTTCATGTTAATACAGGGATTTACCTCGTGTAAAAAAGATCTGCTTAATACAACGCCCACTGATCAACTTGCGGTGAGCACTTTTTGGAAAACTCCAGACAATGCCGACCAGGGTTTAACCGCTTTATATGCCTATCTACTTAACGGGGGAGGGGGCTATTCTGTTACCTTGTACACGCCAATGGCCTGGGATACCTTTAGCGACGATTGTTATTCACAATATGATTATGGTGGCGGCACAAGCTCTTTAGCTTCGGGGTTAACGCCACTTTCTGGAGGATTTGTAAATGACTATTATATTGGTGCATATAACCAAATAGCTGCCGAAAATGCATTTCTTGCAAACGTAGGCAAGGTATTAACCGGCGATAAGCTTAACGCTTACAAAGGAGAAGCCTATTTTTTGAGAGGTTTTAATTATTTGATGCTGGCTCAATTGTATGGCAATGTTCCGATAACTACAGACGACCCGACAACAGTACCAATTACAACTAAAAGACCAACATCTTTAAAAGCTGATGTATTGAAGCAGGCAGAAAGTGATCTGAACCTGGCCATTACCAGCTTACCTGATGTGGCTTATGGTACTGGGCATGCGGTAAAAACAACGGCCATGGGTTATATGGTTAAGCTGTTGCTGGTTGAGCAGCGTTTTGCAGATGCGGCCACCATGGCCAATCAAATCATAAGCGGGCATAAATACTCATTAAACACTGATTACTTACAGAATTTTTATAAACCGGGCCAAAATACAAGTCCTGAAATAATGTTTTCTGTAAAATATCAGCTGCCCACCATCTATCATTCGCCTGATATAAATCTTTATATAGGCGTGTGGAAAGGATATTTGGCAACCCAGGATCTTATCAATGAGTTTGAAGCGGGAGATCCGAGATTAAAAATGAATTTCTTTTTTAGTGGCGATACCCAGGCTCAGGGTTGGAATTTAACCACCAATGGCGGCATTGCCACACCTGGTAAAGATTCCTGGATCACCGGTTTCTATCCACTGCATAAGTGGATCAATTCAAGTATATTAGATCCGAGTTACTCTACCCAAACTGATGCCGACTTTGTACTCCTGAGGTACGCCGATGTATTATTGATGTATGCTGAGGCACAAAATGAAGCAAGCGGCCCCGATAATACCGTATATAGTGCCGTTAATCTTGTAAGGTCCAGAACAGGTGTAAATATGCCCGGTTTAACTCTGGGGCTTTCACAAACGGACATGCGTTTAAAAATAAGGCATGAAAGAAGAGTGGAGTTTCCGATGGAAGGATTTCGTTATTTTGATTTAAAACGTTGGGGACTTACCACTCAAAAATTAAACGGGTTTATTCAGAATCCATTATTCCCTGCTATTAAAACAAAATATCAAAGTAATTATGATTTATGGCCAATACCACAGGCCGAAGTAGATCGGAATAGCCCAAGTATGAAGCAAAATCCGGGATATTAAAATGATACAAACAGGTACTTTGTTAAATTAAGCCTGATATATTCTTTTAGTGTCCTTAATAAAACCACACCTACGGCCCTGTTTACTTTTTAAAGTAAACAGGGCCGTTTTATTCCACTAAACAACCTACCGCCTTAGGCGGTAGGTTGTTCTGCAAAGTGGCAGCTGTTTTGCCCGTGGGGACTCTATCGGATGAAAACTATCGGAAAAACCGCGTCTAAAACAGCAAGAAGTGAGGATGCTAAACATGTTACTGAAAGAATTACTACCGCGAGTATCGGTAAACGGTTATCTATACGTCAGCAAACAGTTGAAACGCACAGGCATAACCTGATGCAGAAATTTCAATCTGGAAATTCTGCTTTGTTAAAAAAAACGGCGAGTTTGGTTGCTTTAAATAAGCACCCCGGCAATCAATCAAATTACCGGGGTGCATAAAGTTCGACTACTATTGCAGGAAGCAGGTTGTTATTGAAGAAGTTGGCTGATTAATATGTTTTTTTTCGTTTCGTCGACAGCTTTCAGTGATCGGATTTCGTCTGGTATAAGTTTATAGGACATTTCGAATTGCCGCAGATAGTATTGAAAGCGCTCGGGATGGTAACCTAACAGACGGTTTGTTTCTTCTGCAGTGCCGAGGTTATTCGAAATGCTTATACCCTCATTACCATTATCGCCGCTTTTAAGATCCGCCGTTATCATTGACAAGCGTTTGAACTTCTCAACAAGACCCGCATTTAGCTCCCCATACTGCATAGTATCGTAGGTTATCCGAATTTGTTGTGGAATCCTGCAGTCCTGCTCCGGAAGCAGAATATTTAGGCAAAGGCTTGCGCCGTCAAAGTTCCAGGTGCCTGTGCGCCCATTGGAAGCCCAAAGCACGGGTTTGCCGTTGACTGATACTTTCACCGGCGGTTGAGTTCCGAATAACTTTAACGTAATTTTTTTCCTTAGCAGCATTCCCTGATATTTTCCTGCGGTAGGCGAAATATTTACCAGCTGTTGGTTGCCGGTTATAAACGTTGATATATTGGTGGTGGCAAATTCGGTTGCATAGTTTTTATCGTTACCGTTATCCTCGTAAAGTTGAAACTTGCCGCCTCCGCCGGGGAAGATTGCAATATTCATTTCAGATGGATTCTTGTCGAGGTTCTGTATCTGATCGTTGTACATCGGGATCACCGAACCCGCTTTAATATAAATCGGGTATTCATCAATCGTAAAGGAGCGCTCAACCACCTGACCACCTTTCAGCAGCGTTCCACTTGACCATTCATACCAGTCATTTCCTGATGGCAGCCAAACTTTCACCGCGGAGAATCCATCCTTTGCTGGCGTAGTTACTGGTCTGATCAAGATATTATCGCCAAACATATACTCCTCCTTAAAGGTGTATGCTTCAGGCTGATGAGCATAATCATAATACATCGGACGGCAAAGCCCGATACCGGTTTCAAAGGTTTTTCTGGACATAGTGTAAATATAGGGGCCAAGAGCATAACGTAGCCTGATCGCATCGTGCTGCGCTTTGGCATATTGTGATCCAAAATTCCAAATCTCCTTTTTAATGGCAGCATTTTTCGTGGAGTGGGTCCGCATGATCGGACTGAAACCACCATACTGGAGCCAGCGGGTATAAAGCTCCGGCTCGACGAATTTTTCGTTTTGCTTGAGGATGTGTCCACCAATATCATGGCTCCAATAGGTATATAGTACGTTTGACGCGGTACTGGTAAAATAGGGTTCATACGCCAGTGACTCCCAGGTCATAAACGTATCGCCTGAAAAACCAATCTGATACCGGTGGTTACCCAAACCACCCCAGCGATGGTAAAGAAGTGGTCTGGTTTGGCTGTGCAGGGCCATGTCCGTAAAAAAGGTATAATTAAGCCACCAGGTATTACTTAGTTGAGGTATCTTCTTGTCATTTGGCCATTGCTGCCAGTCCAGCCACCAAAAATTGACACCGGTTTTTTCTATAGGTCGCAATACAATATCAAACAAGCCACGCATAAAGGTTTTATTCGAAGCTTCAAATGGAATGGGCTTTATTGAAGCTTAATTGGCAAAAATATAAGGGCAATATTATGCAAGCCCATGTTGAAGGTGACTATATTTTTGACCAGTTATTTGTTAATGGTCAGTTGCAGCGAATGGCCCGCTATCCTAATTATAACCCTGCAGCAAAAATGCTTGGAGGTACTGCGGCCGATGCCATTAGTGCACAGCGGGCAGCCAGGTGGGGTAATCCCGTCGGTGGCTACGTCCATGCGCTTCATCGTAGCGAGTGGGGTGGTTTTAGCTATATCATTACTGGAAAAAACGCCAATGGTGAATTACAATTGGAAGGTGGATGGCAAAATAATCGCAAAATGGGTATGCACCCTTCGTATCGTTTTGTTGAAAATATTTTTGAGGAATTAGATACAGTAAATGAATGGTATTATAATAAGACGTCGAAAATACTTTATTTCTATCCGCCCAAAGGGTTAAACCTGAATAAAGCCAAAATTGAAATACCTCAACTGAAACATCTTTTTGAATTTCGCGGCTCCGAAAAATCACCGGTTACAAATATCAGCATTGAGGGTCTGGAACTGACGCAAACCCTGCGCACGTTTATGGATAATAAGGAACCACTATTACGCAGCGATTGGACGACTTACAGGGGTGGGGCAGTACTGTTTGAAGGCGCGGTTAATTGCAGCCTTAAAAACTGTTTTTTAAATACTGTTGGAGGGAATGCGGTTTATTTCAGTAACTACAACCGTAAAGATGAGGTTTCGGGCTGCCGTATATGGAAAGCCGGAGGCAGCGGTGTAAGTTTTGTAGGCGATCCTAATGCTGTTCGCTCACCCAGTTTTGAATACAATGAATTTGTTCCGTTTAACCAGATAGACCGGACGCCCGGACCTAAAACAAATAATTTCCCGGCTTTATGCACTGTATATGATAATCTTATCGAAGAGATTGGGCAAACAGAGATACAAAGTGCAGGCGTACAAATTTCGATGTCGCAGGATATCACCATCAGCCACAATACTATTGATAATCTTCCACGGGCAGGCATCAATATCAGTGAAGGCACCTGGGGTGGCCATATTATCGAATACAACGATGTATTTAATACGGTGAATGAAAGTGGCGATCATGGTTCTTTCAACTCATGGGGACGCGACCGGTACTGGCACCCGGTAAAATCTACTCTTGATACTATTGTAGAAAAGCACCCGGATTTGGTATTGCTGGATGTAGTTCACCCCATTATCATGCGGAACAATAGGTTTCGCTGTGATCATGGCTGGGATGTTGATCTGGATGACGGATCAAGCAATTACCGCATTTATAATAATCTGATGCTCAACGGGGGCTTAAAGTTCAGGGAAGGCTATAACCGTGTTGCCGAGAACAATATTATGATTAATAACACTTTTCATCCCCATGTTTGGTTTAAAAATAGTCAGGATGTATTTCGAAACAATGTTATATTTCGCAATTATGCCGCAATAGGTATGCCGAAGAATGACCACTGGGGCAAAGAAATAGATTACAATATTTTTATGGATCAGGCGGCGCTGACAAAAGCGCAAACCGGCGGGCGCGATGCACACAGTGTTTATGCAGAGCCGTTGTTTATTGATCCGGCGAAAGGCGATTTTCGCTTGAAAAACGGGTCTGCTGCTTTTGCAACGGGCTTTAAAAATTTTGATATGAACAACTTTGGTGTTGTTTCGGCGGGCTTAAAGGCAGTAGCTCAAAAAATTGTTTTACCTCAAATTAAGATGAATACCGGAACATCTGCTGATTCAATAATTGAATACATGGGTCTAAAACTTAAGAATCTTAACACCCTGGGCGAGCGGTCAGCTACCGGAATGGCCTCGGAAACAGGCATACTGATTTTGCAGGTGATGCCTGATAGTCCTCTAAAAGGTTATATTAAAGTAAATGATGTTTTACTGATGTTTAATGGTAAAAGCACAGCTGGGTTAGGTGACTTGCAGGCAAATAGGTTATCCGAAACGTACAAAGGTACGCTTGAACTGGTGCTATTCCGCGATCAAAAAGAATTGAGTATAAGTGCTGTTATCAAATAGCCGGCGTATTGAAAAATAAAAATCAGCTTCTATGAAAAAACTAAATATCCTTATTGTCCTATACTTGTGTTTAAGGTTACCTGCCGGGGCACAAACTAACATAAGCGTGATAACGCCGGCTCTTACAAAACAAAAAATGCAGACGCCGGTCATTATAAACCCGAAAGTTATTAATCAACTTTTCGCTCCTGATGCTGCCCGGTCGCCTGGTATAAAAGAGTTTGGGCCGGAGAGTAATTTGAACGCCAAGCGGTTCTGGCTTACCCAATTCAATAAGCGGGACCTCTTGCGATGGCAAGTCAAAGTGAATAAGTCAGGTGCCTACCTCGTTGATTTTTTAGTAAACGCAAAAAAAGGTACACGTGTCACTGTTAGTGGCGCAAGCAGTCAGATTGTGTTTACTGCTGGCGAAACCGGGTGGCAGCGCTCACAAGCAGTGGATGCATTGCAACTGTCTGCAGGCATATCATCAATAACAATGCAATTAGCGGATACGGCGTCACCTATCGATATTAAATCAATCGAACTCATCTATAAAGCGGAAAATGCGAATATAGAAAAGCGCGTTCAAGATTTTAAAGGTGATCCAACCTGGATGAAAGATGCCGGATATGGCATTATGACACAGGTAGGTGGTTGGGCGTATCCAAAAAATGGCGATAAAAAGCCTTGGCCAGGATTCGCCGAAGACTTTGATGTAAAGTCCTTTGTAGATAAAATAAGAGATATGGGGGGTAAATATCTTGTTTGGAGTGCCACTTGGTCTGATTACCTTTTCCCGGCGCCCATAAAGGCGATTGCCGAAGTACTGCCTAACAGAGTTAGCAAACGGGATATGCTCGGGGATTTAATTAAGGAGTGCAAGAAGTATAATATCCGCGTCATGCTTTACTATCACTTAGGCCACGACCATAAGGATGTACTGTTAGCAAAGGGCTGGAAGGACAGTACAGAGGAAGGCTACAACACGCGCCAGGTATGGCTAAATCGGGAAGCCAAGATATTTACGGAAATAGGACAGCGTTACGGCAAGGGCTTAGACGCGATCTTTCTTGATGACGGTTGTGTATGGTATCCGGCAGATTTTGAAAAGTTAGGTGCTGCGCTCAAGACAGGCAATCCGCAACGTTTGATTTGTTATAACCCCTGGATAGGCCCGAGCTTAACACCATTTCAGGATTTTTATTGCGGCGAGGGTTTCGATGGCAAGCAAACACCCTATGAAATTCGGGACGGCCTCATTATTAAAGGCCTTCAAAGAGGACAGCAATTATTCGGCAATTTTATTTTCGACGGCCCGGGTTGGGGGATTAACAAACCAAATACGATCATCAGGCCCCCACGCAATTGGACTACCGACGGCATCGTCGATATGACGCGTCGCCTCCAAAAAGAACGTTATTCAGTCGCATTGAACTTATTGGTTTATGAAGATGGAAGTATTGACCAGGAGAGTTATAATATGCTAAAGGAAGTAGCGCAAAAACTAAAGCGAGGTAAATGGGCTGATAAATAAGGTCGCAATAAGAGAAAGCTCCCTGGTAAACATTGTTTGACACTTTACGTTAAATATGCACCTTAAGTTGGTTTACATAAGTAAACTTATCAATTCAATTTTATGGAATTAATAGCAACCGGTTTTTTTTGAGAATGAGGAAAAGCAGAGGTTGCCCAACTGTACCTGATAGCTAACGGTTTCAGCGATGGAGATCCTGCCGATGGTTGTAATATTACCGATGATTCGACCTTGGAGAACGTGGCTTTAGGGGATGGCGTAAAGTTAACGTTGCATTTGGAAACTGCCCATGAGGCGCAGGATGGTGTGGATATCCTAAACAGCTATGGTGTATTAAATGTGCGGGAGGTTAGTAAATAAGATTGAGCAATCCATCCACTTGTTTATTAATGATGCTAAAATAATTATAGATTTGACATATTATCGAATTGAAATGTGTCTAAACCTATCCCTTATTTAATGAAGAGGCTCTTATATGTTGTGGCTGTTATAAGATTTTTTTTCTCTTTCCTCTCGCAAGCATCTGCTCAATCAAACCAAATAGTTACCAACGGCGATGTAACAACACCTGCAAATTTTCCGGGAGCGGCCTGTTCTTATACTTGGGTAAACAGCAATCCATCTATCGGGCTGCCGGCAAACGGCACCGGCAACATACAGGGGTTTACAGCAATTAACTCAGGAGATGTTCCTGTCACGGCAACAATTACCGCTACGCCAGCTGCAACCGGATTTGCCTATATTTTTAGTTCTATCGGGCAGTTGTCTGCAATTGACCTGTCAACCAACCAAATTGTAAGTACCACAGAAACCTCGTTTCGCGCATTTGGCGAGGCCATAAGCCCGGACGGAAAGTTTGTATATATAACAGACCCGTCCGATAACGCTGTCATAACACTCAACGCATCTACATACGCTATCGAGGGGTATACATCTACGGGCAACAATTCCTCCCCGCGCGGTATTACCATAAGCCCCGACGGAAGTAAGATATATGTAACAAACGAATACCCTTTTGACGTTATTGGTCACGGTACAGTTGATATAATCAATACGGTAACCCATAATATTACCGCAACTATCAATGTTGGAGAAAGTCCTTTGGGCATTGTCATGAGTTCGGATGGCAGCAAAATATATGTTGCAAATCAAGGGTCAAGTTTCATATCGGTTATAAATGCTAATACAGGGGCAGCAATTGGTCAAATTCCGCTGAATCATGGTGCCTCCTCCCTCGCCGTTACGCTTGACGGCAGTCAGTTGTATGTAACCGCCGGTGCTTCCGTTTCTGTCATTAATACAGCAACCAACCAGGTTGTCAAAACCATTGATGTAGGCTTAAATCCAATAAGTATGGCCATATCACCCGACAATAAAAAAGTATATGTGGTGAATGAGGATTCACGATCTGTGTCCGTTATTGATAATCAAACAAAAACAGTAATTGCAACCATCGATCTGCCGGGTGGCCAATCGCCATTTAGTATATCCTTAAGCCCAGATGGCACCAAGGCTTACGCTATAAATCAAAATGGAGTAATCAGCGTTATCAATACTGCCAATAATAGCGTAATCAATTCTATTACCACTGTTACTGGTGCACTTTCATACGGCAACTTCGTTTCGGCCGGTCCCGGCTGTAGCAGTTCTCCGGTTACTTTTACCATAACCGTTAAACCAACAGTTGCTGCTCCGCTTATTAAAGCCGGCCCTGCAAGTGGGGCAATCTCGGCTTGCATAGGATCGCCATCAGTTTCACCCTATATACAGCAATTTACAGCTATATGCAGTAATTTAACTGCGCCTGTTATAATAACTGCCTCTAATGGATTCGAGATTTCGCTCATCGCCGGTAACGGGTACAGCAATAGTCTAAGCCTTGTCCCATCAGGTGGCATTTTGAATCAAATCATATATGTACGGTCAAATGCGGCAGATGCTATCGGCGATATATCGGGTAATGTGATATTGAGTTCTGCCGGAGCGGTAAATCAACGGGTGACTGTTTCCGGAACTATAAACGCTTTGCCGATGATCAATACTGTGCCTAATCAAATTAAGAATAACGGAACACAGTCAGATTTAGTTACATTCACCGGTACTGGTAATACCTATATATGGGTAAACGATCACCCAGAAATTGGTTTGGCGGCAAGCGGCACTGGCAATATTGCTACCTTTTCAACTGTTAATAACACGGCAAGCCCTATAGTTGCCAAAATCACGGCTACACCATCCAATTCACCATATGCTTACATAACCAACTCCGCCTCTGCCTCTGTTTCTGTTATCAATGCTGCAACCAATAAAATAGTGGCCACCATACCTATGGGAGCAGATCCGCAGGATATAACTGTTAGCCATGATGGTAAAAAAATATATGTATCCGATCCTATTTCAAGAACGATTTCGGTGATCAATACAGTTACAAATACAGTAATAGCGACCATACCTGTCCCCGTAGGCTCATTTAGTATGGTAGTTTCACCTGATAACAGCAAACTTTATTTAGTGGCTATTAATCCCGATTTAGGTAACGACGATATATATATAATCAATACTACTACCTACAATATAACCTCAACATTACGTGTGGGTGTTAGTATTGGTATAATTGCCTTAAGCCCCGATGGCAGTACATTATATGCCACAGATAACGTCCAAAACAAGTTATTAGTAATAAGTGCATCCGATGGTCAGTTACTAAAGACGATAATCGTTGGTACGGCACCAGAAGGTGTAATGGTAAGTAAGGATGGTGGCACAGCGTATGTATGCAACTCCGGTTCAAATACGGTTTCGGTAATTAATACAATAACTAATATAGTTTCAAAAACTGTAACAGTTGGAACAGCCCCGTTTGCCTTAGCGCTTTCGCCGGATGGAAATATATTGTATGTTTCCGGTTACGGCGACGGGACAGTGGCAGCTATTAATACCTCATCAAATACAGTGCTTTTCAAAGCGGATGCGGGTCAATATCCAATGGGGATTTCCGTAACGCCAAACGGAGCAAGCGTATATGTGGCCAATTCTAATTCAGGTACCGTTACTGTAATCGATGCTTTATCCGGTGTTAAGCAGGAAACGATACCTGTTGGGCTCAATCCATTTTCAATTGGCAGTTTTATTACGCCGGTTAGCGGTTGCCCAGGGCAACCCGTCACATTTACCATTACGGTAGAGCCAACCATAACAAGTGCCGTCATTAAAATTTCAGGCAATGTTGATCCGCTTGCAACGGTATATGGCACTCCCTCTCTGGCATCCGGTTTTACCATATCTGCTACCAATTTAACAAGTGGCATAGTAATCACTCCTCCGTCCGGGTTTGAGATAAGTACAAGCGGAACAACCTTTAGCCAAACTGTAACTGTAGGCACAATTGGAACGCTCATACCTACTAAAATCTATATAAGGCTTTCAGCAACTACAGCGGTAGGTAATTATACCGGCGATATCTTGCTTAGTACCGATAATACCCCCGATCAGGTTATTTCTACTGCAAGCAATAACACAGTGAGCCCTGCGTCATTAATCATTACCGCTGATAACGAGAGAAAATATTATGGTGACGACAACCCTGTTTTAACGCTAACTTATAGCGGCTTTGTGAATATGGAAACAGCCTTGGTGCTTACGCCACAGCCATTGGTTACTACCGACGCTACATCAACCTCGCCGGCAGGACAATATCTCATTACAGTTCATGGTGCAGGTTCAATTAATTACGCAATAACTTATGTGTCTGGAAGTCTTACAATTGCACCAATAAAAGAAGCTTTAATTATACCTAATACTTTTACACCTAATGGTGATGGCATTAATGATCGTTGGGAAATTAAACATATTGAGGATTACCCCAATTGTACAGTTAACATATACAACAGATACGGCGAAAAAATACTGACATCGCATGGCTATGGCATATCATGGGATGGTAAATACAAAGGAAAAGATGTATCTACGGGAACATATTATTATGTAATTGATATAAAACCCGGCAGCAAGCCGCTATCGGGTTGGATTGCCATTATAAGATAATAAATAAATATTCAGTTATTGAGTTAATGTGAATTTGGAATTATCTTTCATCGGTTTGATTTGTTCCGAAAAATCATATTTTGATGGAAAACGAGGCCTATTATACTCCTCGGGAAAGCGGATATGGTACTTTTGATTTCCTGTAGTTGTATTTCGACATTTATTGGGAATACGACGATAAAAAAAGGAGCAGGTACTCACCCTTCAGGACAGATTTAAACTAAAAACTTACCTAAGTGCCGTTACTTAGCGCGAAAATTGCATTGATGACAGTACTGCCTGATCAAAGTTATTGTTAAATTTGTGTTCATGACAGACCTGAACGAATATGAGTGCGAAATGCTGGATGCCATACTGGAGGCTTTTGGTATTCCGGACAGCCTTACGCGCCTGCAGTTAATGGAGCTTTTTGACCAGGACGAGGCTACCGCCTTTGCTATGGTGCAGGCGCTAACCAGGGAAGGTCTTGTTGTGAAATCCGGAAAACATGGTGATTACGAGTTGCCGGAGAAACTTATTCTTAAGCCCAAGGGCGAAAAATTCCTTAAAGAGGGCGGTTTTGCCCGGCGATACCGCCTGGAACAGCAGAAGCCGCTTGAAGTAGGAGGGACGCTTGCCAAACTGCAACAACAAAATATGAAGCTGCAAAATATAAGGTTAAGCAATGAGTCGGAGATTGGCATGCTTCAAAAAACAGTTAATGGCCTGCAAATACGGCAATACATTTACTGGGCAATGATTCTTTTTGCACTTATTGTAGGTTATATTATCGGCCGGTTGCATAAAATCTAATTTATCCGTTCAGTGCGCTTACTTTATATCCGGTTACTTGCAGGGTTGGCGCGTTACGGTAGTAAAGCCAATAGCAATTGACAGCTGCAATTCAACAAAACATACCAGAAAAATATTTCTGATAAAAACTACCATCAGGATTTAATTGGGCAAAGTGTAAAAAGTATGTTGTAATTAAACATATAGCCAGTAACGTTGTAACTTACTTGGCATTAACCCCAAATCGATATTATGTTTTCAAAATTTTATACATCGTTGGTCTTAGGTACCCTCCTGTTATTAGTAACTGCCACCAGTATGGCACAAACCGGCGAGCCGGTTGAAAAAAATAAAGCCAACAGCAATTATAAACCGGCCTTTGCCGGACAAACGCGTATTGGCAGTGTTAAAACTAAAACGCCTTACACAGTTACAGTAATCAGCACCGAGTTGAAAGTTCCATGGGGGATGCACGTTTTGCCTGATGGCCGCTTGTTGATCAGCAGTAAACCAGGAACTATGCAAATAGTAAAGACTGACGGTAAAATCGATAAAACCATCACAGGTTTTCCGCAAGTACAATATGCCGGCCAGGGTGGTTTGCTTGATGTAAACATCGACCCGGATTTTATCAAAAACCGCATGGTTTACTGGACCTATGCCCAACCGGGCGATGGGGCCACCCTGGCGGTAGCTAAAGGTAAATTATCGGCCGATGAAACCAAGCTGGAAAATGTGAGCGTGATATTTGAGGCAACCCCACGGTATAAAGGTGCAGGTCAGTTTGGCTCTCGCTTATTATTTGATAAACAGGGAAATATTTTTGTAAGCATCGGCGACCGCCAGGCCGATGATATACGGGTAAAGGCTCAGGACCTAAACGCCACCACCGGTAAAATCATTCACATTACCAAAGAGGGTAAACCGGTTGCAGGTAACCCGTTTATTGGCAAACCTAATGCTAAACCCGAAATATACGCGCTGGGTTTTCGTAACCCCGATGGTTTTTCGATAAACCCCGTTACCGGTGACCTTTGGGAGGCTGAATTTGGTCCCCGGGGCGGCGACGAGATTAATTTGATTAAACCGGGTGGTAATTATGGCTGGCCATACGTTACCTATGGTATAGAATATAGCGGACAAAAAGTTTACGATGGTATCCAGCAAAAAAAAGGCACCATACAACCTGTTTACTATTGGGATCCGGTTATCTCGCCCGGATGTATGATGTTTTATACCGGTAATATTGCCGAGTGGAAGAACAACCTGTTTGTAGGGGCATTGAGCGGGCAACACATCTGTCGGCTGGTAATTAAAAACAACAAAGTAGTTGGCGAAGAACGTTTGCTGGCCGATAAAAACGAACGGTGGCGCTGCATGGCCACCGGTAAGGACGGTGCTATTTACGCTGCAACTGACGACGGTAAATTATATAAGATAGCTAAGCGGTAATATTATTTTGTAAATACATCGTATCATCAATTTTTGCTTTTTACAGCATTCTCAGGAACGCAGGTAACGCGTGGAATAATCCACAGTTGTTGCCTGCGTTCCTTTATGGGCCTGGCCATTGTACCAAATGAAGATCCGGTTTAAAGAAAATACCTTTATTCAAAACCGGACATTGCCTTGTCCGCTTTCGATACAACATAAAATTATAGTGCTGATCAACTTTCTGTCTGTTAGGTATTTATATATTTGGAACGTCAGTTGAGCTTTTTTCATTACTTGAAAACCTATACGTTTCATATTACCCTTTATGACCTTGCCTTTTTCGGAATGCTATTTATTGCATTTACTTTTGCATTCCTTTTATTATTTGCCAGGAAAGCAAATCAGTCAGCAAACCGTTTTTTGGCCATTACCGTTACTATAGCCGGATTATGGATAGGCCAAACTGTAGCGATAGATAGTAAGCTCTTCAGCTATAATTCGATTTGGAGCCTGTTGCAGTTGCAATATTCACTGACGTTAGGCCCTCTGCTCTATTTTTATGTACAGAAAGTAGTTTATCCTAAATATAATCTCAAGCGTCAGGATTTGCTGCATTTCGTTCCCTTGCTGCTGGAGTTAAGTGTTTACCTTTTACCTACACTGCAAACCGTTAAAGCCGGGGCGATAAATTACAAATCTCCTGTGTTTCAAGTATTAGCCTCGGGCCTGCACGTTTTGGCATTCATTTCGGTTATTGTGTACCTATACCGATGTGGCATTTTGATCCAAAATTTTTACAGGGAAATAAAATTCAATGGTGGCGACCGGTACCTGTACGAACTTCGATGGCTTCAAAACTTACTGGCAGGCTTTGGGTTAATATGGCTGCTGTGGATACCTTTTACAGTTGCCGACTATTGTTTTTACCATCATGAATTAAGCGTTCAAGCCTACTATCCCATTTATTTTCTCTCAATGTCGGCTTTGATCTATATGGCGGCCAAGGTATTTTTAAGACAGGAAATTGAAGTAAAGGCAACCGCTGTTTTGAACTTAACACCTTTACTGGCATCAGATCTTAAGCAAAAAGGAATTTGGCTTAAAAGAATTGTTGAAGAGAACCGGTATTATCAGGACCCGGAATTAAATTTAAGTTCACTTGCTGAAAAGGCAGGTATCAGCGCACATGAACTGTCGCGGATTCTGAATCAAGCCCTAAAAAAAACTTTCAATGATTTCATCAACGCATACCGTGTCAGGGCGGCCGCCAGTAAAATGCATGATCCTGCTTTCCATCATATTACCCTTCTTGGAATTGCTTTTGAATCGGGGTTCAATTCACAAAGTAGCTTTCACCGTATTTTTAAGCAACTAACTGGAAAAAGCCCTCTTGAATATAAAAATCATCTTGAAAAAGTACTCCCATCTTATAACATGGGAGGCCGCAACCAACTTGCGCCGTTAATTTTGAGTCATGATACGCTACCTAAGTGGTCTGATGACAAATTAAATTGTAACTATATGTTTGAAAACTATTTCAAAACCGCCTGGCGGAATTTAAAAAAGAACAAGGTTTATAGCGCCTTAAACATTGTAGGTTTGGCCATAGGCATAGTTAGCGCGGCGCTGATTTTTTTGTGGGTTGAAGATGAATTGAATTCAATCACAATTTCGCAAAACGTGATTACTTGTATCATGTTATGCAAAATGAAAAAAGTGATGCGGGTATAAATACCAACGGTTCTACACCAGGACCACTTGCTGCGGCCTTAAAAGCGGATATCCCAGGCATTATTAATAGCGGGCGTCTCAGTTGGGCAATGGATGAGCTTATTGTGTCAGGCGAAAAAGCCATTAAAGAAAATGGTATGTATGCTGATCCTGCTGTGCTTTCCATGTATACGCTAACCTTTGTCTATGGTGATGGCACAACAGCATTAAACAATCCTAATGATGTGGTGATCAGTGAAACCATGTCCCACAAGTTTTTTGGTAACGGCAATCCGGTTGGGAAAACCATCAAAATGGGTGCTAAGGGTGCGTACAGTGTTGACGGGCTTTATAAAATAACAGGCGTATACAAAGACCTGCCTGTAAATTGTTATTATCATTTTCAATGGCTTTCTCCTTATACCACATGGGAAAATGTAAATACATGGTTAAAACCCTGGAGTAATAACCTTACAGAAACGATTGTTGAACTTTCGCCAACAGCAGACACAGCATCCATTAATAAAAAATTAAAATTTTTTTTAGCTACTAAGGTAGATAAAGCAATCAACCAGTGTTTTTTGTTTAGTATGAACGACTGGCACTTGCGAAACAACTTTGTGAATGGCTTGCAGGATGGAGGCAGCATAAAGTATGTTAAGCTTTTTTCAATGATCGCCATTATTGTGCTGCTTATAGCCTGCATCAATTTTATGAATCTTTCCACTGCACGTTCAGAGCAGCGTGGTAAAGAAGTAGGCGTGCTCAAAGTGATGGGAGCAAACAAAGCAAGCCTGATAGGTAAGTTTATCAGTGAATCTATGCTGATGTCGTTTATTGCAATAATGGTGGCTGTGGCGCTGCTGTATATATTATTGCCGTTTTACAATAACCTTGTACAAAAACAACTATCAGTTAACTTATTCAGCCCTGCGCATCTCGGGGGGCTGCTGGGTATTGGCCTTATTGCCGGGATTGTTGCCGGTCTTTATCCCGCCTTTTACTTATCATCATTTAACCCGATAACGGTTTTAAAAGGTATTAAGATAAAAAGCGCTGTAAGTGTTGTTTTTATTCGCAAGGGGCTCGTGATCATACAATTTGCCTCATCGGTTATTTTGATCATATCTACTATAGTAGTATACAAACAGGTTCAGCATATCAAGGAAAGGGATTTGGGTTATAATAAGAATAACCTCATTTACCTGGATTTGCAAGGCAACATGAAAGACCACTTCAGCACCATAAAAAACAGTCTTATGGCAACGGGATATGTTGAGAATGCAGCAACCAGTTTACATGACGCATTGCACGTGTATAGTTTTGGCGACGGCTTTAGCTGGCAGGGCAAAAACCCAAATGCTAAACTGGCAATTCATTCCAACGTTGTTAGTGCCGAATATGTAAAGACCATGCATATGCAATTGGTTGAAGGGCGGGATTTTTACCCTGGTAATGTGGATAGTACAAACGTGATCATCAATGAAAGTATGGCAAAACTGATGGGTGAAGAAGGAAAGCTTGGAAATATAATAACCACAGGCCAACACAAACTATCCATAGCTGGCATAATTAAAGATTTTATCTACAACGATATTTATGGAAATGGGGCTCCTTTAATAATGTTCAATGGTAGTTATTCGGCTACTGTGATGGCCATGCGCTTTAAACCCAATGTAAACTTGTTGCGGGCGTTGGAAAAAACTCATGACGTAATGATAAGGGAAAATCCAGGCTTTCCTTTCGAGTATAGATTTGCCGATAAAGATTTTAATGACCTGTTTTTGTCCGAAACCCTTATAGGCAATCTTGCCGGATTGTTTGCCATGCTCGCCATTTTTATTTCCTGTCTTGGTTTGTTCGGATTGGCTGCATATACTGCTGAACGCCGTAGAAAAGAAATTGGTATTAGAAAAGTGCTCGGCGCGTCAGTTACAGCACTAACTGGTTTACTGGCCAAAGAATTTCTGCAATTGGTAACAGTTTCCTGTGTTATTGCTTTTCCTGTAGCATGGTGGTTGATGAACAATTGGTTGCAGAATTATACCTACCGGACAACAATACAATATTGGATGTTCGTCATCGCCGGATTTGCCGCTTTATTCATTGCATTAGTTACCGTAAGCTTTCAGGCAATAAAGGCGGCAATGGCCAACCCAGTGAAAACACTCCGTTCTGAATAGTGGCGTTTGAGGTTCAGGGATTTTTGTAATTCCAGTTTAATTTTCTGATTAGTTGAGGCCCTTTACGAGAATGGGGAAAGTTGATTCCCAAATAAGAATCCTGTAAATCAAAAGTTTACGGGATTTTTTGTTTTCTATCAAAAAAAACCTTTGGCCTGCTATAATTCCTGAAACGGTAAGGAAACAAACCTGAAAGTGCATTTATTTACGCATTACCGTAGATGAACATCCGGTAGGGTTATCCACCAAAAAACAATGGTGGGAAAACCGCCGGAACCCGGAAAAAACGCAGGGCCAGCATGGTGAAACAGGATGCCAAGGATGTAGATATCCTCCCGGATACATTAGAAGGTAAGGTGTTTAAGACGCGTTTGAATTACCGGTCGATTTTCCTTTTCAATAATTCCGGATCATATTTCAGGCAAGATTAAGATTTGAAAATAAAATTTGTTTATCAAATAAAAGTTTCTACTTTTATTTTAAATAGACCAGAATAGACCAATAATTCAAAATTTATTTAACCCCCATTATTATGAAACAAAAAGTACCTAACAAACTGGGGCTTGTAATGCTTTGCTGCATTTTGCTGCTGAGCTTTCAGCAAGTTTTTTCCCAGCAACAAAAAAACATTTCGGGCCACGTAAAAGATGAGGAGGGCTTACCCATGCCCTCAGTCAGTATTCACCTTGTTGGAACCACGCAGGGCACAACTACCGACGTTAATGGATTTTACAAAATCAATGCCCCTGAAAACGCCACACTGGAGTTTTCCTTTATGGGTTATGAGAAAAAGGCAGTAAAGGTTACCGGCAGTTGGGACGGAAATGTGGCAATGCAACCGGATAAAAAAACCAGGGACCTGAATGAAGTAGTAGTTGTAGCCTACGGAACCCAGAAAAAGGCCAACCTTACCGGCTCGGTGTCGGCAATTGGAACAAAAGAATTGCAGGATCGTCCGGTTACCAACCTTAACGATGCATTGCAGGGCACCATGGCCGGGGTTACGGTTACCACTACAGGCGGGCAACCCGGTTCATCTGGTAATATCAATATCCGCGGTATTGGTACATTAAATAACAGCACTCCTATGGTAGTGGTTGATGGTATTATAGGTAGTTTATCAGACGTGAACCCGAACGATGTACAATCTATTTCTGTGTTGAAAGATGCAGCTTCGGCAGCTATATACGGATCCCGGGCTGCCAACGGGGTTATACTGGTTACTACCAAACGAGGTAAGAGCGGTAAAATGCAGATCAATTATACCGGCTACGTAGGTAAGCAAAAGCCCACCAACCTACCCGATTTTTTACCTTCCTGGCAGGCTGCCACTTTGTATAACCAGGCTTTGGCCAATGAAGGGCAAGCTCCTTACTGGACGGCTAATGATATCACTTTGTTTAAAAACCAAAGTGATCCGGATACACACCCCAACACCGACTGGCAAAGCTTTCTTTATAAAGGGAGCGGTTTTCAGCAAAACCATGCTGTTAATATCAGCGGGGGCGATGAGAAAACGCAATACGCTTTCTCCCTGGGGTATTTTCAACAGGACGGTATTATACAGAAATCAAATTATCAAAGGTATACTACCCGTATGAACCTCAATTCTGCTATTACCAAAAATTTCAGCGTGAATGCCAACCTCTCGTTTTTATACGCACCTACCCAGGCCCCTGATGGTTTAGGCGGCGGCGATATTGGCGGTATTATTGGTACAACAGCAGCTATGAACAGTACGGTTGTTAACCAATACAAAAACGGGGTGTACAATTATCTTTCTTTTGGTAACCCTATTTCGTGGCTTAACTCACCTGGCTATAACAACAATCAAAACTCTCTTTTTACAGGCAATGTAGGTGCCGATTGGGAGCTGATCAAAGGGCTTCATTTTAAACCGTCATTCGCTTACAGGTATAATGCAAACCCAGCCCAGGAATTTAAACCTGCCGATATTTATTATGATCCCAAGACCCCAACTGTGGTGCAAACAACTGTCAGTCAGAGTTCAATAGCCAATGCTAATACAATTAACAATTATTACAACCTGCAGGGATTACTGGAGTATGACAGGCATTTTGGTAAACATAGTATTGATATATTGGCCGGTACCTCACAGGAACTTACGTCTTATCAATATCTATACGCCTACAGGCAAAACTTTCTTAACAGTTCCTTATCGCAAATAAATGCAGCACCATCATTAGGTCAGCAAAATGGGGGTACTTCAAGCCAGTTAGCTCTGCTTTCCTATTTCGGTCGTGCCAGGTACTCCTATGATGACAGGTACCTGTTTGAGGCCAACCTGCGCGATGATGGGTCATCCCGGTTTGCCAACGGGCAGCGATGGGGTGTTTATCCGTCTTTTTCTGCCGGCTGGAATATTTCGAAAGAAGCATTTTTCGGTTCTTTATCCAATACCATTCCCTTGCTTAAATTGCGGGCTTCCTGGGGTAAGTTAGGCAACCAAACATTAGTAAGTCCAAATGCAGGCAACCAAACATTATTCAGTTCAAGTAACCTGAATATAGCCAGTCCGTACCCGGCTATTTCGGTTGTAAACAGCGGACAGAATTATTCTTTTAACCAAACCCTTGCTCCGGGTATCGCCTTGAACAATGGTGCCAATCCGTTTATTACCTGGGAGAAAACAACTACCACAGATGTGGGCATGGATATGGAACTCCTGAATAGCAGTTTAAGCTTTACCGCCGATTATTTTGTGAAAAATACCGACGGTATACTATTGCAATTACCAGCCAGTAGTGTTTATGGCTTTAGTACACCTTATCAAAATGCAGGCGCGGTACGTAATGCAGGCTGGGAACTGGGTGCGGCATACAGAAACAAAATTGGCAGTGTATCCTATAATATAGCTGTTAATGCCTCATTCATCAAAAATAAAATAACTGACCTGGCAGGTACCGGGTCTATTTCCAGCGGGCTGGTAGTGGGCGAACCGATCAGGGCATTTTACGGCTACGAGGCCGAAGGTATCTTCCAGACACAGCAACAGGTAACTGATCATGCCAAACAAAGCGGCGGTGTTATTGGCCCAGGCGATTTGATGTACAAAGACATCAGCGGCCCCAATGGTAAACCCGATGGTGTTATTGATGGTAATGACCGTGTATACCTTGGGTCGCCTTTTCCAAAAACCACGTTTGGTTTTACTCTGGGCGCAGGCTGGAACGGGTTTAACGTGAGCGGCTTTTTCCAGGGGGCATTAGGCGTGAAGAACTATGTACAGGGTTTTGAACTGGGCTCATTACAACAGGCCAACATCGGTAATCCAACATCAGCGTTACTGGATGCCTGGACACCGACCAATACCTCGGCTACCTTCCCGCGTTTATGGTCAACCTATACGCAAAACAACCCTCAAAACTTTGTATCATCTTTTTGGGTAAGAAATGCATCTTATCTGAGGATGAAGAACTTGTTAGTGAGTTATAGCCTGCCTGCAAAAACACTTGAAAAATTGGGTGTTAAAGGCGTAAAAATCTATTACAGCGGGCAAAATATCTTCACACTTACCAGCTTTTACAAATGGGTAGATCCTGAAACAAGTGCGGGCAACAATGCTTACGGTTCATACCCGCAGCTTAAAACAAACACTCTTGGCCTTGAGGTAACATTTTAATCATCAAAAAATTAGTCAATGAAAAATCTATTCATAACCATCATTATTTTAGCCTCACTGGCATCGTCGGGCTGTAGAAAGGATTTCCTCAACAGGGCGCCCTTAGATTCTTATACCAATACTGTACTCTGGAAATCAGCCAATGATGTAATTGCAGCACTCAATGGTTGCTACTCCAAATGGGGCGGCAGCAATAACGGCTATTACGGAGTTTTTGCCGATAATAATTCTGATAATACCTTTGACCAGTTTCCGTGGGAAAACTGGCTGGCCCTATCGGCAGGTATTGCCACACCTACCAATCCCGGATATTCTAAATGGAACTACAGCACTATACAAACCTGTAACTGGTTTTTGGATAATGTGGGTGCCGCCAGCATGGATGCCACGCTTAAAGCAAGGGTAATTGGTGAAGCTCGTTTTTTAAGGGCCTATGAGTATTTTACACTTAGCCAGTTATACGGATCTGTTCCGCTGGTGGAGCATAACCTGACAACTGAAGAAGCGAATAAAGTAACACAAACATCAAAAGCTGATGTGGTTGCTTATATATTAAAGGAGCTTACTGCTATTGCGCCTGCCCTGCCTGTTAGTTATACTGGCTCAGATATCGGGCGTATTACACGTGGTGCCGCCATCGCTTTAAAGGCCAGGATAGAACTGTTTAATCAAATGTATCCGCAATGTATCGCTGACTGCCAGCAACTGATGGCCCCGCCGTTTACTTATGCGATATATCCAAAATATGTGGATCTGTTCCGCCAGCCTTTTGCCGATAACCAGGAAGTAATACTGGATGTGCAGTTTAAGGCAAGTGATAACAATTTTGGATGGGCCAGAAATATGACCATCAACTCGTTGGGTGGTTATAACTCTATTGCACCTACGCAAAGCCTGGTTGATGCCTATGAAACAACTAATGGTAAAACCATTGATGATCCGGCATCGGGTTATAATCCGGCACAGCCTTATCAAAACAGGGATCCACGGCTTGCTGCAACCGTATTTTATCCGGGTACGCAATACAGCAGTAAATTGCCTTATGGCCTTTATTATGACCCAATTTCAAGTAGTCCTAAAACCTTAGACCATTGGGGCGATAACAATTGCAGCCCTTCTGCTTATGGCTTGCGTAAGTACACACCGGTAATTGCCGACTTCCCGAACCTGGACCAGGTGGGTATGGATGTTATCCTGATACGCTATGCGGAAATAAAATTAATGGATGCCGAAGCTAAAATTGAAAGCAATCAAATTGATGCCACTGTGTACGATGATATCAATGCGGTAAGGATGCGGTCGGATGTAAATCTGCCTGCTGTAGATCATTCAAAGTATAATGATCAGGCAAGTCTTCGCACGCTGTTACGCAGGGAAAGAAGGGTGGAACTGGCTGTGGAAGGACTTCGTTGGTTTGATATACAACGCTGGCAGATCGGTCAGCAGGTTATGAATGGCCAGGTAACAGGCAGTTTGCTGGGTACGGTGAACCAAACGAATGGCGCAACTGTGTTAACTCCCGGTACAACCATTAAAGTTGGTGCGCCACGCGTATTTAACGCAGCCAAAAATTACCTGTGGCCTATTCCTCAGACCGAAATAGATCTGAATAAAAGCCTGAAACAAAATCCGGGGTATTAATTAAAATGATAACGTGTTTAGTGATTAAAGTTTATTCACTAAACACGTTCATGAACTACTGAATTTTTAAAGTGGTTTCGGTTTGATGGATACCAAAAAGTGTGTAGCCTTTACAATGTAAATAACATGTAACGGGAAGTAGTGGCTTTACCTTATACCTTAATCAGGTAACTATTACCCAAACATCTTTTCTCTGGATATATTAACAAGAGTCGGTAATAAAAGAACTTCCTGCCTTATCGGCAGGGTATGGTCATGGACTTGCAAGTGTAATTTGCGGGCAAGTATCCCAGATCTTTTATGTATAAGGCAACCCGGTTCTCTTTTAACAAGATAACCGGGTTGTTTATTTTAAGTTTAAAAGGCTTATATAAATGATAATTTGGCAGAGAATGGAGCCTAAACGGACTTATAATGGAGAAATAGGGCAACTGAGATGCTGCCTTTTTTCTTACTTTGCCTAAAATTTACAGGAATAATGGATAAAATTATTCAGGAAATAAAGAAACTTTCGGAAATACCTTCATATTCAAAGCATGACCGGTTTGTTCAGGGCATGATCAACGCTATTACTGAAAAATTAGTTGTGCAAGGTGAAATGCTGCCCTCGGTGAACAAATTAATTAAAGCGCTTGGGTTTTCAAGGGAAACTATCATGAAGGGCTATAAGGATTTGATAAGCAGGGGTATTGTTGAATCAAAAAACAGGCTTGGTTTTTTTGTGGGTAACGGTAATACAGAACAAACACTAAAGGTGGCATTGTTAATGTATAACCTGGATACCTTTGAAGAGCAATTTTACCGGAATTTCCGTCAGGAGCTTGGCCCTAATATTCATTTAAGTACTTATTTTCATCACGGAGATATTGAAATATTTGAAACCATCCTCACGCAAATAAAAGCGAAGTATGGCATGTATGTTGTGGCCCCCATCCCTCATTCAAAAACTAAAGAGTTATTGGATGTTATCCCGCGCAATAAATTATTGATGTTTGACCGTTTTGAACCTTTGGATGGAGATTTTAATCATATAACCCAGGAGTTTGGTCAATCGTCTTATGATGTATTTTCAAAATTGGCACCCAGAATAAGCCAGTTTGACGAAATTATATTTTTTCATTCACCCAGTTCCCTGGACCCTCAGGAAATCGTTTCATCTTTCAAGAAATTTCTGAAGGATTTTAAAATAAAAGGGCGTATTGTTAAAGAATATATGCCCGGATCGGTGGAAAAAGGGAAGGTTTATTTCACACTTGACAACTTTGCACTCTGGCAAATTATGCGCGATTGTAATAGTCAGAAACTAATACCAGGAAAGGATCTGGGTGTACTTTCCAGTAATGATGAACCCGCTAAGGAAGTTATCGGGGTTACTACCTTTTCGGCAGATTTTTCAAGCATGGGAAAATTGGCCGGTCAGGCGGTGTTGAATAAAGAAAAGATCAGCTTAACAGTGCCCACGATACTGTTTGAACGACATACACTTTAACCTAAATATCATAAAGGTGAACTGGCTTATTTTAATCAGCTTTCTTTTTTTTACAGGTATCGTTGCCTTGGCTTCCTGGTATAAATTACGAAAAAATAAGTTAACCACCCTGAATAGTTTGTTCCTGGCCGATAGGAACCTGGGCTTTCTGTTGGTAGGTGGCGGGCTGTTGTTCACCAATATCAATACGGCTACCATCGTTGGCGAAAATGAGCTCACCTATACCCACAATATGTCGGTGATGGCCTGGGGTATCACCTCGGTGCTGGCCATGCTCATTGTATCAGAGTTTTTAATGCCCATGTATCTTAAGCTGGGTATAGCTACCACGCCAGATTATTTAAGGCTGCGGTATAGCCCTGGCGTTGGCAAACTGGTATCAGTTGTTTTTTTAATCAGTTATGTTGTCAATTTGCTGCCCTCAGTGTTGTATAGCGGAGCTGTAGCATTTAATGGCTTATTTCATTTTTCGGATGTGTGGAAAACTGACTATTGGACAACCATCTGGCTATTGATATGGGTTATGGGCAGCATAGGGTGCCTGTATTCGTTGTTAGGCGGGTTAAGGGCAATTGCAGTATCTGATACCTTACTTGGCCTGGGTATTTTTGCAGGTGGGTTGCTGTTGCCGTTCTTCGGCTTAAGGTATCTTGGCAATGGCAATATGCTGGCCGGGCTGCATATCCTGCTTAACCAGCATCGGGAGCACCTGAACAGCATTGGTTCTGCTACGGATCCCATACCTTTTGGCACCCTGTTCACCGGTATGCTGTTAGTGAATTTGTATTATTGGGGTACCGAGCAATATATTGTACAGCAGGTGCTGGCATCAAAAGATCTTAAAAACAGTCAAAAGGGTATAGCGGTAGCCTGTTTAGGCAAACTGATATCGCCATTACTGTTGAACATACCGGGTTTAATTGCAGTACATATTTTTACGCACCTGGATAATCCGGCAGAAGTATTCCCTAAGCTGGATAGCCTGGTTTCGCCGCCGTTTATTGCGGGTTATATAGCGGCTATCATTTTTGGCGCAGCCATTACTACCTTTAATGCAGGTTTAAATAGTTCAAGCACATTGTTTGTATTAAATATTTACAAACCGTGGATGGAAAAACGATCCAGGCCAACCACAGAAAAGAGCCTGATCAGCACAGCCAAAAAATTTGAGATCCTGATTTGTTTATTGGCCATGTTTATTGCGCCGTTCATCATTTTTGTAAAAAATGGTTTCTATACTTATGTACAAATGGTAAATGGCTTTTTTAACGTACCTATTTTTACCATTATGTTCATGGGTTTTGTAACTAAAAAGGTACCTGCTATAGCCGCTAAAATAGGGTTGTTGTTCTTCATTGTCACTTACGGGCTTACGCAATTGGTATTTGATCTTCACATTCATTTTTTACACATACTGGCTATATTATTTGTGATCACCTGCGGTATCATGTACGGCATAGGTAAACTTTACCCCATGCCGGTACCTTATAGCCACCAGCTTAATAATTTAGTAGATATAAAACCCTGGAAAAACCGGCATATCTATAATGCCATATTATTACTCCTTATGGTTATGATGTTCCTGCTGTTTTCTCCGCTTGGATTGGCAAAATAAATTTGGACAGTAAAAAAAAATAAGTAATTTTATAAAATAGACCAGAATAGACCTGTTTCTAAATATTCAGACTATTAACCGATTGATTTTTTACCGTATCATTTTAATTATGCATGTCAAATCTTACTTAATGTACATGAAAGCTGTTTTTGCAATTATGCTTGTGTGTTTTTTCTATACAGGCAAGGCCCAGGAAGCGGACGTTACTTTTACGTCGTCAGACAAAAAAGTTGAGCGGTCATTTGAATGGGCCAAAGGTATGGCGTTGCACTATAAGGGGCACCCGGCCGATGCGGTTGGAGCTTGGTATGAATCGGCATTACCGCCCCGTGATGCTTTTTGTATGCGTGATGTTTCACATCAAAGCATAGGTGCCGAAATACTGGGTTTAAATCGTGAGAACTATAACATGCTCAGCCTGTTTGCCGGTAATATATCTGCATCAAAAAACTGGTGCTCTTACTGGGAGATGAATAAAAATGGTAAGCCGGCCCCGGAAGATTACCGTAACGATCAAGAGTTCTGGTATAATCTGCCGGCCAATTTTGATGTATTGTCTGCCACCTGGAAACTTTACTTATGGACCGGCGATAAGCGCTATATCAATGATCCTGTATTTACCCGGTTTCAGCAAAAGTCGGTAATGGAATATATAGATCAATGGGTGCTTTCGGCAGATTCTATCCTGACTCGGCCCGCTCATCCCAATGCGCCAACTCCTTTTAATGACAGTGATTCTTTTCACCGTTGCAGGGGCTTACCTTCTTATTCAGAAGGGGTACCCAATTTAAAAGCAGGGGCCGATCTGGTGGCGGCTTTATATCGTGGATTGATAACCTACTCGGCCATCATGGCAGAGGCAGGCAAATCAAAAGAGGCCGCCTTATATGCCCGTAAAGCCGAAAGCTACAGGCAACAGCTGGAAGCTAAATGGTGGGATAATAAGGATAAACTTTATTATACCTATTATAGTAACGATGGCTATTTTGGTAAAGATGAAGGCGAAACCTTTTTGCTTTGGTTTGATGCGCTTAAAGATAATGACCGGGTTAAACATACCCTGGATCATTTAAGTTCCAAAATTTGGAACGTGGAAAATACATCCTACCTGCCCCTGATATTTTATAACAAGGGTAGCTGGGATAAGGGCAGGGATTATATCCTGTACCTGGCTGACAAGAGTACGCCACGAAGAGAATACCCTGAGGTTTCCTTCGGGGTGATTGAGGCTGTAGTTCAGGGGTTGATGGGAGTGGCACCCGATGCAAGGACGGTAAGCGTAAGCACCATTTATAAAAGCAATACGAGTGATGATGCAGCTGTGCATAACCTTCGCGTGCTGAATACTGTAGTTGATATCAGTCATCTTAACAATCATCAGTCCATCATGAGTAACAAAGGGAGCCGGCCATTAAAATGGAAAGCCATGTTTAACGGAAGTTTCCCGCGTGCTTATGTAAACGGCCGTGCGGTTGCCATAAAGAGAACAACCGATTCGCAAGGCAAGGTAATCTCTTTTGCAACAACCACCGTTGCTCCACAACAGCAGGTAAAAATCAG
Organism: Mucilaginibacter saanensis; assembly: GCF_014200575.1. GTDB lineage: Bacteria > Bacteroidota > Bacteroidia > Sphingobacteriales > Sphingobacteriaceae > Mucilaginibacter. Next base: position 180,002 of record NZ_JACHBZ010000002.1, read on the forward strand.
TGTGGAGCGCTAAATATAACTATCCCAAAAATAACTTCATGACATTATTCCCGAATAAGATACTGCTGACAATAGCAGTTATATTGATCCTTTTTTCTGCCGCTTACGCTCAAACAGTTAGTCTGCCTGAGCAAAATGACAGGTGGGCTATACAACGCGATGGCAGCATTATGTGGACTATTGATAATCGATTGCCTCATGCTGATCATATCGAAATGTCTGGCGAAAAAGTATCTCTTTGGGTAGCCTATAAGATTGATAACGACCGATCATGCTACCTTACCCGGGCCGTGGTTTTCCCCGGTTTCCGGATGCTGCCCGATGATACCCGAAGCCACATAGCCTATACTTTTGACGACAACGCCTTACCCCGTATGTATGTTGATGGAGAACTATTAAGGCCGGATGCCTCCAAATCAGGCATAAATGTGCAAACAAAAGCCATCAGTCAGCATGGCGTAATGAGGATTGAGGAAACTGCCGGGCAACCTGCATCGGTTAAAATTGAGCATAGCTTATTTCCTTCGGTTGATAAACCCCTCGCTATCGAGAGTTTTAAATTGACCAATGTAAGCACCAAACCGGTAACCGTATCTATTGAGCACCTGAAACGCGAAACCACTACGGATACAGGTAGCAGCAAACAGTCGCCTCATACAGTAATTATACGCTCTTTAAATGATGGCCGGCATACTTTACAACCGGGACAGTCCTGTACGTTTTCGGTTGCTTATTCAGCTACCGATCATCCGGAAACGCCGGTGTCTGTTTCGCCCGATGCTGAAGAAAAAGCCAGAAGAAGCCGTTTAGACGAGATTTCGGCCCCTTTACAATTGCAAACGCCTGATAGTATTTTGAATACTATGTTCAGTTTTGCCAAGATCAGGGCAACAGAAAGCATCTTTAAAACCAAGGGGGGATATATGCACAGCCCTGGCGGCCTGTCATACTATGCTGCTATCTGGGCCAACGACCAGGCAGAGTATATTAACCCATATTTCGCTTTTTCAGGCGACAGAATTGGAAATCTTTCGGCCATGAATGCCTACCGGATGTTTGCCCGGTATATGAATAAAAATTACAAACCGCTGCCCAGCTCCATAGTTGCCGAAGGGGATACGGTTTGGCAAGGCGCCGGCGACAGGGGCGATCAGGCAATGATAGCCTACGGGGCTTCCCGCTACGCGCTTACTTATGGCAATGTTGACTCTGCCAAAGTGTTATGGCCACTAATAAGCTGGTGCCTGGAATATAGCCACAGACATATTAATGCGCAGGGTGTGGTAGAATCAAAAAGTGATGAATTGGAAGGGCGCTTTCCATCTGGCAAGGCTAACCTTTCAACCAATTGTCTTTATTATGACGCGCTGATTTCAGCGGCCTGGTTAGGTAAGCAATTGAATTTACCAAAAGCACAAACCGATCAATATATCCGGCAGGCAGCCATGCTTAAAACCAATATCGAGAAATATTTTGGTGCAGATATCGCTGGCTTTCATACCTATAAATATTACGAAACCAATGATGTTTTACGGGCCTGGATTTGTATGCCACTGGCTATGGGCATATATGACAGGAGCCAGGCAACTGTAGATGCGCTTTTTTCACCCAAGCTCTGGACAGCTGACGGACTGGCTACCGAAGCAGGCAAAGATACTTTTTGGGACCGGTCTACACTGTACGCGCTCCGCGGGATATTACAAGCCGGGGAAACAGACCGTGCGATAGCCTTTTTACATTACTACTCGCGGCGCCGGCTTTTGGGTGAGCATGTGCCTTACGCCGTTGAGGCTTATCCCGAAGGTAACCAGCGCCATCTTTCGGCAGAAAGCGGGTTGTATTGCCGCGTATTTATAGAGGGGTTGTTTGGCATCAGGCCTACCGGCTTTAATAGTTTTAATTGTACGCCAAGGTTACCAAAAGGGTGGAAGGAAATGGCCTTGAATAATATTCACGCTTTTGGCAAAAACTTTGACCTGAAAATAACCAGACGAAACGAGGGGCAAGTGGATGTACTTGTTAAACAAAATGGAAAAATAAAAACTTACAAAGCATTAACCGGAAAACCTGTTCGTGTAGTGTTATAAAACATTTTTACTCTAAAAAAATGGGACGATAGTATTAATGAAAAAGAATCCCTCGCTTATGGTTGTTTACTGTACCAAATGAGGGTGGAGCGAAGTATAATGAATAACGCACCGAGGAGAATCAGTTTTGATTTTCCTTTTCTTTGGATGTTTTCACCTTTTCCTGGTATTGCTTTACGGTAGTCCAAAGATGATATTAACCTTAAAACAGGTAGTAGGCCTTAACTGCTGACTGTAAAGGCGGCCCCTGCGACGGTGACCGAAGCCTTCAGCGACCTGAATTTAAAGTTGTTGTCACACCAGTCAACCCAAAGATCCCGCGTTAGAAAGAAGTTATTGTTAGGCTCAAAGCGGCAAAATGAAGATCAATATTACTTTGACCCTCATTTTACCTTTGATGAATTTGAAAATTGCGCCGCTAAGTTTGCAGCCTCTGTACGCAAATAAAGGGGACTATAATTTCAATAATTTATCAGCATTTCCATGGGCTATTTTTTCCAGGTCGGCAGATGAAAGCTGCAGGCTATCCAGATAATTTTTACCTGCCTCATTGGTGCTAAAAGGATAATCTATTGAAAACAGGATCTTATCAATCCCAAAGGTGTCAATCGCGATCTGTAACGGTGGGGTTGTAAATAATCCACTGGTGGTAATGTAAACCTGATCGTGCAGGGTTTGTATAATAGAGCGCTGGTTGTTTCCGCCCTTATCAATACCAAACATCTTATCACTACGCACCATCATCATTGGCAGCATTTCGCCCATGTGGCCGATGATGAGTTTAAGCTTGGGGTATTTATCTAAAGTGCCGGATACGATCAGTCGTAAAACATGGAGCGCTGTTTCTGAATGCCAGCCCCAACCCGCTATGGATAAGAAGGTTCCGGCTTGTTTGGGCAAGTTGCTGTAATAGGCATCAAACACGGCCTTGGGCGGCAAGCCGGGATGCAGGTAAATAGGCACATCAAGTTGCTCGGCGCGCTTTAAAATGGATGCATATTTAGCATCATCTAAAAATTCATCATTGGTAAGGCCATTGATGAGTGCGCCGCAAAAAGCATAAGATTTTACGGTTCGCTCCAGTTCATCTGCCGCAGCTTCGGGATTTGTTGTTGGCAAGTGTGCAAAGGCTGTAAACCGGCCGGGATGAGCCGAAATCCGTTCGGCTATGGCATCATTATACATTTTGGCAAAAGCAGGGCCATGGCTGGCATCAAGCAGGTCGGCACCCGCCCCAACAACCGAAAGCACCTGGGTAGTAATACCGTTTGCATCCATTGACTGCAGGCGTTCGCCGGTAATATCTGCCAGCTTGGGGATCAGCATTTGCATGTTGGGCGACTGACCTAAATAATCTCTATCTTTTGCTTCTTGTGGGATCTGATCAACCAGTTCAGGAAACGTTACATGTTCTTCAAGGGTGACAATGCGCATATATATGTTTTTATAGTGAACAACAAAGGTCATGTTGATCAAATGGAAAAACATTGATCTGGATCAAAAAATCAGATTTTTGATTTTAATCGGCTTAGCGCCTCCTGGGAGATATTGAGATAATTGGCCACCAGTTTATTAGATAAGCGTTGCACCATGTGCGGATTCTCCTTTAACAGCAACTTATAGCGCTCGGTAGCATCCTGTGTAACAAAACTTTGTAAGCGCCTGGTGTTATTAACATAGGCAAACTCCAGCAAATTACGATAGAATTTTTCCCAGCAGGGTAAAACGTCAAGCAAATAATAAAAATCGGCACGCGAAATGTACACCAGCTCAGTAGTTTCAATGGCCTTTGTAATTTCAGTTAAAGGCTCGCCGCTGATAAAGGAGGTTAGCGAGGTAGAAAGCGCATTTTCAAAAGCAAATCTGCGGGTAACTTCGGCACCGTCTTCCTTTACAAAATATACCCTCAAACAGCCTTTGTTTACAAAATACATTCTCCTGGCAGGGTTGCCCAAATTATTTATTACCTCGTTTTTTTTAAGGGTCAAAGCCTTAAAATAGGAAAGGATAACCTGCAGCTGTTCATCGTTCACTACAATCCTGTCTGTAATATATTTAGCCAATTGCTGATACATGCTGTAAATGTAACTATCGGTAGCAATTTACTCATTAAAAACGAGGGAAGACAGTTGGCCCTTCCAGGTTATTTTAAGCGTGTTCATATTTCTATATTATAAAAGCGGATATAATACTGGCTTAATCTATTATTTATTCAGCAAGGGGATAGCCATTTATAGTTTGGCATCATTATTAAACCTATCCGGATGGGGTATCCGGATAGGTATTTTGGAAATTAAAAACGAAAGGCGATGCTTCCGGTAATGCTTCGTAATTGTTGCGGATTAACGGTATACCAGCCAATCCAGTATTTTTTGTTGGTTAGGTTATTTACCGCAGCCGCCAGGCGGAATTTACCGGCATCATAAAATACGCTGGTATTTAACACAGTGTATTCCGGTACATAAAACTGACCAGAGCTTTTGCTGCTTACTACCAAACTCCTGCCTGAATAATTACCTCCGAAACCAGCACCCAGACCTTTCGCTGCTCCTTGGGAGATGCGGTAACTCAGCCACAGGTTTGCCATATCTTCAGGACCTGAGCTATTTGGCCTTAACCCGTTTACATCACCATCGGCATTGGTGTATTTGCTGTTATTATGAGCATAACCCGCTACAATATTAAAACCGGCAAACGGATTGGCGATAATCTCGGCCTCTAAACCTTTACTTAGCTGCGTACCATTTTGTATGGAGAAGTTAGGGTGATCAATATCTGTACGTAAAATGTTGTTTACCTTAATATCATAATAACTTATCGTTCCGCTTAGCTTTCCGTCAAAGGCATTCAGCTTAACGCCGCCTTCCAGCTGGTTGGCTTGCTGCGGTTTGAAAGAACGCCCTGCATAATCAGTTCCGGTTTGGTTGGTGAAACCGTTTTGGAAATTACCAAACAGGGATACCTTGTCTTTAACTACCTGGTAAACCAGTCCAAATTTTGGCGATAAGGCAGTTTGCTTAAACCCGCCGCTTGTGGTGCCGCTAATTGGGTCATAATTGCCAGCGTTGTCAAAATGGTCAATTCTTAATGCAGCATTAATGATCAGTTGATCCGTAATATTTACAACATCTGACACGTAGGCGCTGGTTATGTATTGTTTATTGGATATAATATAAGGATTGGTAGCTGCGGGGCTGTTGGCGTAAGCCGAATCGACCTTAGCTTTGTTAAAGTTTAAGTAATTAGGAATTTTGCCGGTTGAGTTGATCACATCAAACAAATCTGCGGCAGTTTGCCCGCCCGCAGTGCCCATGAACTCATGGTAAACCACGTTAGCATTGTAGTTATAATAATCTATACCCGCCACAATCCGGTTTTTTACGGTACCTATGTTGAACTTGCCTATGAAGTTTTGTTGAATATCAAGGGTCCGGTCGTATCCATCTATCGTCCAAACGTTACGGGCAATTTGGTTGTTGCCCGGCAGTAGATAGAAGTAGGGCATTGGGCCGTATGAATTGGTATTAACTACCGAGATATTGGTTTGCGAGGTCCAATTGTCAGACAACTTATAATTCATCTGCCCAACAAAGTTAAGGTTTGATGACCTTAGCACCAGGTCATTGCTGATGTAAGAACGGTTGTAATCTAAATTCAGCTTGTCAGCACTGGATACACCCAGCTGAGGTACCGTTGTATAAAAGAAAAAACTGGTTGGTGTGGTACCTTCTGACTTATACAGTTCCGCATCAAACGAAAATGAAAGTCTGTCATTCACCTTATAGGTAAAACTTGGAGCCACAAATATGCTGTTGTGAAAGCCAGCGTCTTGCCATGTTTTTTGCGTGTTCAATGATGTATTGATGCGAAACAGGAGGTTTTTAGCAGAGTCAAGCGGTGTATTAACATCTGCCGAAAGGCGGTTAAAACCGTAACTGCCGCCGCTATAAGCAACTTCGCCGCCAACATGGTCATAAGGCTTTTTGGTAACACGGTTAATCAACCCGCCGTATGATGTTACTGCGCTACCGAACAGTGTAGCCGAGGGGCCTTTAAGTACCTCTATGCTTTCTATATTGGCAACGTCTATTGTGGTGCTCACATTACTGGGTAAACCATTTCGCAGAGAAGTATTCAACTGGAAGCCGCGTAGTGCAAAAGAACTGCCGTTACCGAATCCGGATCTGTCTGTTGCTGCCCAAAGCCTGTTAATGCCAGGTACGTTTTTTATGGCGTCATCCATAGTAAAAGCAGACTGTTCAGCCATCAGGGTGCTGGTTACAGTTGAATATACTTGCGGGTTTTCCAGGTTATTCAAGGGCATTTTAGCCGCATCGTTACTTTTCGGTGTCGAAAAGCGGTTGGCCTTTCTGCTGCTTACCACTACTTCATTAAGTTGCCGGCTGCTTTCTCTGAGCATAAAATCAATGGTGATGGTATCAGCTGCGTTTACTTCTACCTGTTTTATTTGCGTTGCAAGGCCAATAAAGCTGGCAATCACCTGGTAACTGCCGGGTTTAATATTGTGGATGGTATAATGGCCTGATTGATTAACAGTTGCTCCTTTGCTGGTGCTTTGTAAAGCAATGTTTACAAACGCTGCTGGCTTACCATCGGAGGTTTTAACATTCCCTTTAATTACCCCGTTTAAAGCGGTTTGCGCATTAGTTGGAGCTGTTGCTGCTAAAACAACCATCGCACAGATGGTATATTGAAACACTTTAAGCTTAAAACGGGAAACAAAATTTGCAGATAAATGGAATTTAGATAGGTAGGCCGTAGCAGAATTACTACATAGTAATAAAGAATTCATAATTTTGTAAAATGATTAATGGATTGAAGGATTTGTTAACATGGCCCGGTAGGATGTTTGGCGACGGATTACCGGGTTTTTTATTTTAAAGGGTACGGTTTTTATGCATAGGCTGATTTATAAGTCGCCGCAAAGAAAGCTGTTATTTAGAACAATTCCAAATAAAAACAGCCGATTATAGAAAGGAACCAACTGGGGGAACAGGCAAGAATATTTCAATGGCGTACCGGAGTCACATTTTGCTTACCAAAATACCCGGTTAGCACAACAGCAGCCCATAGAGCTGCTGACCTTTGTGTATTGATATATAAAACTACGAAACAGCAAAAAGGAGTTATGTTATAAACCTTTCACTATTAAAATTCAGACGTTTTTATTAACTAACAACTTGAGTTAATTGATTCCCCATTGCTTGTTTGGCACCGGCCCAAGCCATATAGCCAACTCTCCGCCTTTTGCATAATCAGCATGGCGGAACCAGAAATGATTGAGCGGTTTGCCATTTAATATTGCTTTTTGGATATACTTATTTTTTGAGGTGTTGTTATAGGTTTTTATCACAAATTGCTTACCCGAATAGTACTGTGGATCAAGTTTAATGGTGACTTTGTCAAAAACAGGGCTGGTGATATCGTATACCGGGTCATTGTTTACGTTCCCCTGCAGGTTGAACAAGCCTATCAACATTAAAGAGCTAACGCCGCCCATTTGTCCCTGATCCTCATCAGAGCCGCCGTAACCCAGATCGGGTGTAATACCTCCATAAGCTTGTTCCTGAACTTTACGAACCCAATACTGGGTAAGCCAGGGCTTGCCCGCATAACTAAAAACATGTGCGTCTGAACAACCCGGCTGATTGGCATAGCTGATGTAACCCTCTCCATAATTGTAAACAAAGTCACTTTCCTGCGCTTTTTCAAATGCAAAGTTGAGTTTATCACACAAGGCATTATTACCGCCCATTAATTTTGCCAGCCCTTTAATATCATGAGATATACCCCAGGTTGCCTGCCAGGCATTAGCCTCAATCCAGCCATTCCCGCTAAATGCATCTGTGTGCATGAATTTACCCGTCCGGTCTTTTGGAAATAGCAATTTCTGCTTCGGATCATACAATGCTTTCCAGCCTGATGAGCGTTTCATAAAAAAATTGTAATCTTTCTTGTGGTCAAGTTTGAGGGCCATTTGCGCTAAAGAATAGTCCTGGAAAGCAGCTTCAATTGTAATTCCGGCATTGTTTGGCCAATAACCGTTTGCGGTATAAAACTCAATATCGTCTTTAGTGCCAAGCACGCCTCCCGGTAAATGGTTTCTGCGCATCACTTCAAACGCATGTTCGGGGTTGGTTTTTTTTAGCAAACCTTTTTGGAAAGTGCTTACGATAAGATTTGTTGCCGGGCAGCTCGTCATGATAAAAGTATCGCCACCACCAACCGGGCCCCTGGGCAGCAGCCCACCGTCATCCGCAAACCTTACCAAAAAGGCCGACATGTCGTCCTGAACCTCGGGCCACGCAAGCCCCCATAATACATTCAAATTCCATTGGGTCAGCCAAAATGCATCAGAATTGTACATATTGAATAGCGGTTTGCCATCTGCACCTTTGGGTAGCGTTCTGATCCTGAAAGCCCCATCGTTTGACTGTGATTCTACTGCTCCGGTGCGGTCCGGATAATCACCGGAAACATCATTGTTTTTATGCCTGCCTAAAAGCACATGCCATAAATTGGTGTATAGTTTAATGCGTTGGCTGATGGAACCTCCTTTAACATCAATTCTTCCCAGCCAATCGTTCCATACTTTGTGCGAATCATTTTTTACCGATTCAAAATCCCATCCATTACATTCCTGTTTTAAATTGTTGCGGGCATTTTCAATACTGGTATAAGAGATGGCTATCTTCATTTGCAACTGCTCGCCGGCTGCTACCTTGTACTGCGGTGCAACGCCTATTTCATCCCCTTTCAGGTTATCTAAGTTTTTAACCAGTAGCTTCCCGTTCCAGCCATCCAATGTTTTAAATGGCTTATCAAATTCTATAACAAAAAACACTTTTACATCTTTTGGGCCGCCCCACAAACGGTTTACATCGCTAAACGAGCCTTCAAATCCCGAATTACTTGTTTTGTTAACCTCGGCGTGGGTCATACTAGTGCCGCCAATATCACCGGTGAGGTTCGTGATCACCTGAGCGTCCATGTTTTTGGTATAGGTGAACCTGTAGTAACTCACCCTGTCGGTAGATGTCTGTTCAACCCAGGTTTGATGGTCGCGTAAAAAATTACGCTGGTATCCGGGCTGCACAATTTCATCATCGTGGCTATATAGGGATTGCCAGGCACTCTCGCCCTTAGTTGGGTCAACGCCGGCCGGTGTGGGCATAATTTCAAGACCTGAAAGACTCCAGTCATGGATCTGGCCATAACCCATAATATGATCTTCATTATAAACATAGCCACCGCCCCACTGATTTTTATTTCGGGTATGTGGTGAGGCACTAATCATTCCGAATGGCCGGCAGCCGGTTATGAAAAAGAAATATCTCCCTCTATTGGTTTCAATATATGGATCAACCCACGAAGTAAAATCTTTATATTGCTCAGGAGCATTAAACACCTCGATCTCTGAAAAACCAAGATTAACACCATTACCATCTGTTGCTACAAACTTAACCCACTTTATTTTTTTTGATGGAAAAGTAACCGCTTTGGCAGTACCGTTATTCGGGATCTGATCAACCCAAATTACGGAGCCGTCACTGAAAACAAGTTTACCGCTTGCTATATAATCGTTCATCGTAGCACGGTCATACAATACAATACGGTTTATAATTTTAGTATCTCTCCATTCCAGTTGTATCCAGGGAAACTTCACAAATCCCCAAAAGGCAGATTCCCCCTTACATGCCCATTCGCCCTTATCTTCAATACCGATAATACCGTCAACCACATTTGAAGCAGCATAATTTTTACTGAATGTAGAGGAAGCCGTTACGGTAGCCTGAGGGGCGATGTTTTCAGATTCCGCTTTGACATTTGAGTAAAAGAGAATAGCTATTAGGGAAAAGAATAATAGTTTAATGTCCATATCGGAAATTGGGTTTTTAATAAAGGTTTATTATGGAAGTGATTAAAAGCAGATTGATTTTATACTACAGTAATGAACAAGTATGGATTTAGCTAATTACCGAAACTAAGTCATAGTAAAATATAAAGATTGAAAACAGGGGAGCAGTTACCAAGGGCCGCCTTAATATATACCCGGAAATGTTGATCACTTGCTCCTGGAAATCCGTCTTTTTTACTATGGTTGTTTCTCATGAAAATTCCTTTTAAATATTGAGTTATCGCAAACGCTTTTTTTTATCTGCGGGCTATTTGACCGGGGCCATATTTATACTGATAAAATAAGCTGTTAATATAAACAAATATAATTCGTATGTATATACATATAAATGTTATATTCATTTTTTATAATGGATAATACTATTATTGGCGATAATGAAACCTCATTTTTTGAAATTTATGGTGCGGCTCAAAACAAGTATCTACGTATACAGCATTTGGGATTTGAAGATTTTGCCGGAGCCGGTGAAGAAAAAAGGGATAGGGTACTATGGAAAGGTTACATAACTATTACCTGATTTTATTTTTCGCTACACTATAACTTCTGCTATAGTGTAGCGTTTAGCTTTGTACATAAAGTCATGGAGATTGTTAATGTATATCTATTAACTAATATATCTATTTGTTTCTTTCCTCTTCTAAAACAGGTATGATAAACCTGCTCAATTCAAGAGTATGATGCTCTTTCTTTGAAATCGCGATCATTTTCTGAATTATATCCGGATGATTTACTGCAACGTCATTTTGTTCTTTTTCATCAGTATTAAGATCATATAATGACCATGTTGCATTCCCTTTTAACAAATTTAACCTAACACCTTTCCAATCACCAATTCTGATGGCCCCCATATTCAGGATATTCATAATAAAGGTACTCGTGTTGTACTTGTCTACCTTTGCCCTGCATTGTTGGTAAAATACTTAGCCCGTCAATATCTTTAGTGGTTTTAAGGCTCAACAGATTGCAAAAGGTAGGCATCATGTCTATTGTTGCCGAGATGAGATTGGAGGTACTGCCCGCTTAAATTCTTCCTGGCCATGAACATTAACGATGCCGGCAGTGGATTTGATCCATATCACCCATATGATAACTGCGACCCAAGGCTGCGATTTTCTGTATTTGTTGTTGGCGATGTGCTGCCAAGCGGTATCGCCTTTAAGCCCGCCCCAACAGTGGAACTGCTGACGCCATTGAGAGTACCTATATTGCTTCAACTACCGGCTATAACATTAAAAAATATATCAATACCAATGATTATGCCAACCCCTAAAACAGCGGCATCAACATTATCTTATTGCGTTACGCTGAGGTAGATAAAGTTAGAAATAAGAACCCGCCTCATTGTTTAAAATGAGGTGGGTTTAGTTATTTACATCAATTTCATAACCTCCTGGCAATCAAATTTTCCATGGAATATTTGAACTGTAGCTGAGCCATCAGATTACAGAAATGTTTAACTTTGGTAAAATGGATCAGGAGCAACATTATTCTTACCCCAGGTTATATTTCTACAGGCGGATCGTACAGGCTAAGCTGTTTATCGATCAGCATTATACTGAAAATATTGAGCTTTACGGTATGGCTGATGAGGCTCATTATTCCCGGTTCCATTTTATCCGCAAATTCAAAGAAGTTTATCAGCGTACACCGCACCAGTACCTGATCTTTGTCCGCATAGAAAATGCAATGAAATTACTGTCTTCGGGAATGTCCGTGGCAGCGGTTTGTGAAGCCGTTGGTTTTGAAGAATTAAGTTCTTTCAGTCGTTTGTTCAAACGCCGCGTAGGTATAAATCCTTCTGTGTATCTGTCCCGGCAACAGGCCCTGCTGAAACAAAAATCAGAATCGCCCCTGACGCTGGTACCGCACTGCTTTGCTTACCAGTATGGCTGGGTTAAAAAAGAGCAATTTCAGACAAATGAGCAATAGCATTTACCGCTTTCTTTGTGTAAATATTAAAACACAAAGAAATGATCACGCGACTTACTCATATGAATATTTATGTCCTGGATCAGGACAGCGCTCTTGATTTTTATACCAATAAACTGGGATTGAAAGTGATCATTGACGCGCCGATGAATAAGGATGCCCGCTGGCTCACCGTTGGCACAGCCGGGCAGCCAGGTTTTGAAATCAATTTAACACTGGTACATGAGAGCCTGCTGCATTCCCGCGACACGGCGGATGTCTTGCGCGAGCTCATAAAAAAGGGCACCTTTGGCGTGGGTATTTTTACCTGCACCGATATTATGGCCACTTACGAAGAATTAAAATCCAAAGGAGTGGAGTTTATTAAACCGCCGACAAAAGAATTTTATGGTACCGAAGCCTTGTTCAAAGATGATTCCGGTAACTGGTTCTCGCTTGCACAACTAACTCCTGTGAATGTATGAAAACCCTGTTTGATGAAAAAACAAGAATGGAGCTTGTTGCCCGGATTGATAAACTTAATGAGCGTAGCTCCGCACAATGGGGAAAGATGACTGCTTACCAGATGATTAAACACTGTGCAAAATGGGAAGATATGCTGTTGGGGAAAACAGTGTATAAACAATCATTGCTGGGGAAGGTGATCGGAAAATTTGCCCTTAAAGATATAATGAAGAACGAACCCCTAAAACCGAATTTGCCGACCGTTCCCTCCTTTAAGATCATTGGAAGTGGTGAGGTTGCTGTGGCTAAAAAGGAATGGCCGACCTATTGGAAGAGCATTCATCCCGGAAGCCCGCGGGGTTTGTGCACCCCGTTTTTGGTTTGTTAACCGCTGAACAGGCAGGCCAAATGGCTTATAAGCATATAGACCATCACCTGCGTCAATTTAATAGCTAATCATGAATAAGATCAACCTCACTGCTTATTACGCCACCATCAAAAAGAAAACAGGCAAAACCCCGGGCGACTTCAAAACTCTGGCTATTACCAAGGGTTATTTTGAGAACGGTATTTTAAAACCTACAATTAAAGCTGCTGAGGTAATAGCCTGGCTCAAGGCTGACTTTGGCCTGGGGCATGGCCATTCCCTTGCCATTTATCACAGTTTAAAAGAAGACGTTGGACAAGCTTAGTGTAATGGGTAATTAAAATAATTCCCGATGTGAACTGTCCGGGCTCTGCGCTGGTAAATCAGCGATGGAAACCGATGTGAAAGAAATAGGCCGAAGCGTGCAGTGCCGATACTGGCAAAAGCAGGGATACAGTAGTACCCCCGCTAAGTGTTTTATACTCCAAAGCGCTGCTTTGCTTCTTCGGTAAGCGGCGTAAAAAAGTTGACGAGGTTACCGTCCGGGTCCCTGAACAACAGGGAGCGGTTGCCCCAGGGCATGGTTGTTGGCTCTTGAACAACCTTGTTTCCTAAAAAGCCTGCCAGTACCTTGTAAGTAGTGTCCACGTTGTCCATCCTGAACTCCAGGATAACCGAATGGTTCTCTGCGGGTCGGGCAATATCAGTTTTCCCGAATAGTCCCAGCGTCCTGTTACTTGCCAGGGCAAGCGTAGCCAGGGGGGTACGTAATTCAGCAAAATCTTCGGTATACTGTATTACCTGGCTTTCTAAAACTTTTTCATAGAACTGCACAAGCGGCTGTATGTCTTTCGTAATGATACGGACTGATGTAAAACTCATGGTATTTGTTTTTTTAATATTGATGCCGCAAATTAACCATGGCTGGCTGACAACCCTATGTCAGCAGTGTGTGCTTTTTTTTTCAAGGTTCCGCACTCTCCCCGGTGAAAAAACGATTGAATTCTTACATTTGGTTATCGAACTATGAAAAAGAATTTGTTGCCGGGCACTGTTTTATTGGTGTTACTGTTTTGTGCTTTTGGGCGGCAGGAACATTTTAGCCGTTTTGAACTGAGCGGTTATGCGCAGGGTACTACCTATAGCATCGTGTATTACGCACCAGACAGCCTGGTTAGTCAGCAGCAAACAGACAGCCTGCTGCAGCGCTTTGACCGGTCGGTATCGCTTTATCAGCCAAACTCGCTAATCTGCCGTTTTAACCGATCGGCAAAAGGTATCCGCGTTGACGAACCTATCCGGGTGCTGATTGCCCGTGTCTTACAGATCAGCCATTCCACTGGGGGGCTGGTGGATCCAACTGTAAAACCACTGGTTGATGCCTGGGGATTTGGTGTAGTTAAACCCCGTCATGATCCTGGTAAGGACGAAATAAAAGAACTACTGCGTAATGTAGGCGTGGATAAGATTGGCCTGAAGGGTGATTTTTTATATAAAACAAAGCCTGGTGTACAACTTGACCTGAACGGCATTGCACAGGGTTATTCGGTTGATTTGCTGGCGTCTTTACTGGAACGCCACCACATTTATAATTACCTGGTTGAACTGGGTGGCGAGCTGCGTGTTAAAGGCCATAAGCCCGGGAACGAGCCATTTAAGGTAGGTATTGAGGGGATCAGCGGTGATGACCTGAATCCGGCGCCCATGCGTAAGGTGATTGAGCCAGGTGATGGCGCCATTACCACCTCCGGCAATTACCGGAAACATCATGAGGCCGGTGGCAAACAGATCTCGCACCTGATGAACCCTTTAACGGGTTACCCGTTGCAGAACGAGATGATCAGCGTTACGGTTTACGCCCGGGACGCCATCACTGCGGATGGTTATGATAATGGTTTCATGGCTATGGGTTTGCAACGTACCCTGGCTTTTTTATCAAATCGTAAAACAATGGGCGCTTATATCGTATACCGGAAGCCTAACGGTGTTATTTCGGATACGGTGACCGCTTTTTTTAAAGGATATCAATAACAAAACTGAAAAGATGGAGAGAAGAACTTTCTTGAAAAATACGGGCCTGCTAACTGGCGGACTGTTACTTAACCATAACCTGAGCGCTATGCAGCCAGCAGGCAACCCAGTGAAAATAGCGGTGATTGGCTGCGGCGACCGTGGCACCGGCATCATGAACATCCTTAACGGGATGCCGGAGCAATTCCGTATCACCGCGGTGTGCGATGTACTTGATTTCAGGCTGGCTGCGGCACAAAAGCTAAGCAAAACCGGGCCACTGAAAGCCTATACAGATTACCGGAAGCTATTGGATGATCAAACTGTAGAAGCAATAATTGTGGCAGTACCGCTGTACCTGCACTACCCTGTAGCGGCCGATGTGATCCGCTCGGGTAAGCATTTATACCTGGAAAAAACAATGACCTATACCATTGAACAGGCACTTGAGTTGGTAAGCCTGATGAAAGGTCGCGGCAGCCAGGTTTTACAGGTGGGGCACCAGTACCGTTATTCCCCTTTGTACTACCGGGTTAAGGAGATGATCAATAAGGGCTACCTGGGCAAGGTGACACAGGTAGACTGCCGCTGGGACCGCAACGGCAACTGGCGCCGCCCCGTACCTGACCCTGCATTGGAGCGGGCCATTAATTGGCGCATGTATAAGGAATATTCGGGCGGGTTGGCGGCGGAGCTGCTTTCGCACCAGATCGATTTCATCAATTGGGCGTTTGACACCCATCCGCAGGAATTTTTTGCAACAGGAGGCATCGATGTTTTTAAAGACGGGCGGGAAACTTACGACAACGTGCAACTAATGCTGCGTTACCCGGACCTTGGCCTCATCGGGAATTTTGGCGCGATGTGCGGGAATGCCCATGACGGATATCTTTTCAAGATCAAGGGCACCCTGGGAACAGTTTCCCTGCTAACGGACCAGGGGATGTTCTATCCCGAAAAAAAGCTGCTGGGCGAAAAAGGGACGGTAGATGGTGTTACCGGCGCCACGCGCATTGTGTGGAACAAGGAAGGGGGGACGCCTATCCTGCCGGAAGCAACAAAGGACGGCACCTGGTATGCGTTTAACGATTTCTACCAAAAGATACAGCGTAATGAACTGCCGGATAGTAATGTGTTCACAGGCGCGCGCACCGCAATCAGCGTGCATTTGGCAAACCAGGCTTTATACGGTAAAAAGATATGTAACTGGGATAGTGGTTATCAGATTGACAAGGGATGAAAAAACAAGTGCTCATTTTAATACTTCTTGCGGGTATGAACGTAGTTCGTGCGCAAACGGGGAAAGATACGATCCGGCTGGCCGATCCAACCATATTTTATGAGGATCATACTTATTATCTATATGGCACAGGCAACCCGGAAGGTTTTGAGGTTTATACCTCGCACGATATGAAACACTGGAAGCGGCATGAACAACTGGCGCTGTCCAAAGGCAATAGTTATGGCAGCAAAGGTTTTTGGGCCCCGCAGGTATTCAGGTACCGCCAAAAGTATTATATGGCCTATACTGCCGATGAGCACATCGCGATAGCCTTGAGTAACAGTCCGCTCGGGCCTTTTACCCAACGCTTGCAGCAACCGGTTTCGGAACAGGGCAAACAGATTGATCCGTTTGTTTTTAAAGATACCGACGGTAAATTATACCTGTACCATGTGCGCCTTGACAGGGGTAACCGCATTTATGTAGCGCGACTGAAAGATGACCTCAGCGATATTGACGGGCAAATGCCAACCGAGTGCATCCATGCGGAGCCGGGATGGGAAAATACGGCGGGTTCTGATTGGCCGGTATCAGAAGGCCCAACGGTAACCAAGATGGGTAACTTGTATTATCTATTTTACTCGGCTAATGATTTCAGGAACATCAATTATGCGGTTGGTTATGCCACTTCAACAAGTCCGTTTGGCCCATGGACCAGGTATGCCGGCAACCCGATAGTGAGCAGAAAGAACACCGGGCAAAATGGGAGCGGGCACGGCGACCTGTTTTCAACGAATGGGGGAGCCCTGTATTACGTTTTTCACACCCATAGTTCAGACAGCGATGTTGGCAGGCGTAAAACCGCTATCATCGGGTTGTCTGTTTCCAGGCAGGAGCCGGCAGTTATTTCCGTCGTGCCCGGCACATTCCGTTACCTGGAAATTGAGCGTTGATCACCGCATCACCCAGCCAGTTATTGAAGCCATAGAGCTACATCTCCCAAATTATCTGCTTGCGTAATATTGGGGTCAATTACAATACCGGCTACAGTTTTCTGGGTCTTTTGTAATAGCTGAAATCCCCGGGTGGCAACATTGGGCCCGTTATAAGCCTGCCAATAGTGTTTGAAGGATAAATTATTATATAATTGCTGTGAGGTGAGCCCCGGGCCATATCCCACATAAATGCCTGGCTCATAACCTGCGGTTTCTACCTCCTTGTACCAGGCGTTGCAATAAGCAATTACCCCGGCAGCCGGCGTTCCCTGAGCAACCTCTTCCAGGTCAAGCCATATATTCATTCCTGGTGGTAAGCCCACCACTTGTTTGGCGTATAAGGCTGCATAATTTCCGTAAGCTGTGCCTAAATCTGCCGAAGGCACCCAACCAGGTAAAGCTACGTGCTGAACGGCCATAAGTGCGAGGCCGGCATTCAGGATACGCAAGGCTTCGGAATTGGTGAGATTGCCGTTGAGCAGGTTGACATTACGCGGGATATACCTGATACAAAAGTCGTATCCTGCGGCTTTTAAATGCTGTGCATCCGTAGCGGAAAGAATGAAGTTAACATCAAATCCTCTTAAACCTGGTGTTGCTTGTTTTACGGTTCCTGGCAGAAACGGAGGTGTGTATATTTCATCCATGACAATAAAGTTTGGATCACTAATTTAACAGTATTTTGTGAATGTAACGCAACAGCTCCAATCTCAATTCTGTGACAATACCAATAATATATCGCAAAGTTTTTAAGATTGATTTTCTGGCTTTGCCCTTATCAGGAATGGGAAGGCTTTTCTATTTATATCTTAATTCGCTTATTTTCCCGGTTTGGTGGTTCACCAGTTTAATGTTATAAATATCTGGATTTTTAATAACCGAATCGCCTTTTTCAACAATGGAGGTATTGTTGATTTTGGTTGTGTAGTCTTCTAAATTATAAGATTTGTGATTCACTTTTATGACTAAAATTCCATTACCGGTAAAGCCCAACGAATCAACCACACCTTTAAATTCCAATTTCAGCATATCTTCTCTGTGATGGAATATTTGTTTTTTAATCTGAAAAAAAAGATAGATGATAAAAGATAATCCTAATATCCATATCCCGGCATAAAATTGACCATATTTCCTGTCAAACTCTGCCCTGTTCCATTTACCCATTTCATTTTAATTAAGTAAAAAGTAAAAGTATAAAATATTATCTGTCACTACCTGTTTCCGTTAAAGCAGGTAGTGATGATTTTAATAAAAGCTAATATTTTAACAAACCAATTTATTAAAACAAATAGGAGAGATTTTAACAGGCAGATGAATGTTTTGTTGCAAACAACCGTTGTTTTAAAAAAACAATGAGGTAAACAGTAATAATTTTATTGCAGCCGGAATTAGCTTTTGGGCCGGTTTAAATAATGCCTTTGCCGAAGGGTGGGAAGCTGCTTGCAGGAACCGCCAAAACAATAGTATAAGGTTAAACCAGTAGGTTTACCACCGGTTTAACTTATTTTTCATAATATAAGGACTGGTCAGGCATGCCCAACCTCTATCGGGAAGATGCGTAATAAAAGATTTTACCTGGATATCAGCTGGCATAGCTTACGCTGATTAATTATACTTCGGTTTTTACCAGGTCATCATCCTTTAGATGTGGTTGTCCCTTGCCCGTGGTGATCAGGTTTAATAAGCTATGCTGCAGGAAATAGTTCCAACCTTTGAAGCAGTCTTTATAACACTCACTTTCGGGTACTAAACCAACATGTGTAAAATGCACCTGCGTTGTGCCGTCTTTTTTAGAGATCTCAAAACAGATCTGGGTGTCGGTCCATTCGGTTTTATCTTCAAGGAAACTTAAGCAACTGTCGGTAACCAGCCATACTACTTTTTCGTTCGGGGTCAATTCCGTTAATTTTTGTTTGGAATAGTGCATGTCTGCAAAGCGGACTTCGAATTCGTCATTCAATTTTTCGGAATGGCCTTTAAAATCCTCTGACCACCAGGCACGGATATCATTAATGGCATTAAATACTTCTTCTGGGGTTTGGTCTACGCTGAGCGTAGCGGTGAAATTTTGTTGATTCATAATTTTTGCGATGTTTAGTTGGGTAATTTGTTATTTAATAATGTTTCCAATTTTTTCAGTTTGGATGCCCAGAACTCATCAAAGTATTTCAACCAGGTCTGCAGTTCTTCAAAACCGTCTTTTTTCAACGTGCAATAGCGTTCGCGGCCCATATCCCGGATAGAAATAAACCCGGCGGTTTCCAGTATTTTGACATGCTTTGATACAGCTGGGCGGCTCATGTCAAAATTATCGGCCAGGCTGTTGATGGTCAAACTATCTTCGGATAGGAGCATCAGCATCTTTCGCCGGCTTGGGTCCCCGATTACCTGGAAAGTATCAAGCGTTGGTATGGCCATGTGCATTGGTATTTATAAGTTTTTCGATATTCTGGAATTTTTCCAGCCAGCCATGCAGCAGACCATGATACATGTCGAGATTCGCTTCCTGGTTAAATCCGCGGTGATCCAGAAATACCTCCGTGCCATTTTCCTTGACTTCCAGTTGCCAGGTCACAACCGATTCCAGGGTGATCTTTCCATCACCGGGGCCGCAGTTCCAGGAATAGCTTAATGTTTTAAAGGGTTCTATTGTCAGCACCTTGCAATGAAAGATGCCGTCAAAATCAAGCGCGGCTTTTGCGCCGGTCCTGAACTGAAAGCTGTGCCCGAGAACGGGCTGAAAATCGTTTTTCATGAGCCATTGCCCCATGAGTTCAGAATTTGTCAGATATTCCCAAACCGTTTCAACAGGATGGGCGAAGAAATACTGGTGTTTAATAATTTTTGCCATGATAGGTAACTTTTAAGTTACTCAAATATATAAGTAACTTATGGGTTACGCAAATTTATTTTTTATTTTTTGCTATCAGGCTGTTTATTATACTGACAATCGCGTAAACATGAACAATAACTATTTGAAACAATATTGACTCCTCTATGCGGTTAATTTTTTTGTATAGCGGCCAAATCTGTTTTCTTTTTCTATTTTAGGATCAATCCTCTTGCGCGCCTATTTTATGGAGAAAATAAAAGCTACGCTTCCTTATTATATAGAAATTAATGATTTCCTGGCTTCTATTCCCTGGCCCGACCGAACAACTGACCCCGACTTTTATTGCTTACGGTTAAAAAGGCTGGATCAGGATGTACAGGTATACAGGCCGCCCTTTAAACGTTCATTTTATTTTTTTGCGCTGTTGGTAAACTCTGGTAAAATTGAAGTTAATTACGGCGATCAAACTGTCCATGATCCTGATTCCTATCTCGTTTTTCATTCACCAAACCTGGTGTACAGTTTTGCCCATAACAATTCCCTGGAGGGCTATATAATCTATTTTACACAGGAATGCTTCTCGTTCTTTAAACCAGACTTTCATCAGCAGTTTCCTTTATTTGATCCGCTGCATACTAACCTGTTTAAGTTTGACCATGCCACATTTGACCGCCTGGCACCACAGTTTGAAGATGTATTTGTAGCTTATGAAAGATCGGAAAGGTCACAGCACATGGAAGCGAAAGTAAAATTGCTGGGTTTACTTTATCAGCTTGAAGATTTTGCGGTAGAAAAGAAAAAGGATATCCGCATGGCAACCACGCAGCAAATATTACTGCGTAAGTTTATGCAATTGATTGATAATCATTACATAGATAAACGCACGGTACAGGAGTATGCAGATATGCTTTCTGTTACTGCAAATTACCTTTCCCAATCTATTAAAAAGGTTTCGGGCAAAAACGCGCTTACCTTTATTGCTGAACGCCTGGTTAAGGAAGCCAAATCACTCATTCAGTATACGGGTTTTGAAATAGCAGAAATTGCCTATCAACTCAATTTCTCGGACCCGGCCAATTTTGGCAAATTTTTTAAAAAACAAACTGGCTTCTCGCCCTCAGAGTTCCGAAAACAGCGCGGGTAATTAAATTAACCTGTTTACCCAAGTTTTTGACCAACGCTTTTGCATAGGGCTGTGTTTATTTGCTCCATAAATTAAACGTATCTCAAAAACGATCAGTTAAAAAAACATGGCAACTAAAGTATTTATTAATCTCCCTGTGAAGAGCCTGGCTAAGTCTGTGGAATTCTTCCAAAATTTAGGTTTTTCTTTTAATCCGCAGTTTACCGATGAAAAAGCCGGCTGTATGATAGTTAGTGAGAGTATCTTTGTGATGTTGCTGACTGATAGTTACTTCAAATCCTTTATTGATACCGAAGTATGTGATGCACATCAATCCACCGAAGTACTGATTGCGCTGGACGCTGCTTCTGCCGACGAAGTAAAACAATTTGTAAATAAAGCGCAATCATTGGGAGGCAGGATATATGCCGAAGCAAAAGACCATGGTTTTATGTATCAGCACAGCTTTGCCGATCTTGACGGCCACAAATGGGAAATGGCATATATGGATATGAGCCAGTTCCCGCAATCGTAAACCTTTTTAATTAAACATGATGAACTATAATTCAGCCGTGGATGCTTACATAACAAATTCGGAAGATTTTGCAAAACCAATTCTTGAGCATTTGCGCAAGCTTATTCAGGAAAATTGTCCAAACGTAGAGGAAACTATAAAATGGAGCTTGCCTCATTTTGATTATAAAGGGGACAATATGGGTGTAATTGCAGCTTATAAAAATCACTGTTCTTTCACGTTTTTGAAGGCTGAGCTGATGACAGACCCGCGCCTGAAAGAGAGCAAAAACTTGAAGCCCATACAGAGATTTATGGGCAAGATTACCAAAAAGGCAGATTTGCCGGCCGACGAAGAATTTATAGCCATGCTGAAAGAGGCAATGCTGTTAAATGAACAAGGCATAAAAATAAAAAGAGAAAAACCAGAATCAGATAAACCTAAGATACTGGAAACGCCCGATTACCTGATGGCAGCATTGACAGCTAATCCTAAAGCAAAACAGGTTTTTGAAAGCAAGTCCAACTCTTTCCGTAAGGAGTATATTATTTGGATTACCGATGCCAAAACCGATGACACGCGAAAGAAAAGAATAAGTGAAGCCCTGGAGTGGATAGCCGAAGGAAAAGGGAGGTTTTGGAAAAACCAGAAAAAAACATCCCAATAAATGTAACCATCCCCTTATATTTATTGGGAAACCTAAGACTATGATGGCACGTTCTTAGCATGGATTTTTCTCAAAACAGATTTTAAAGCCGGACAGGTAACACCTGCCCGGCTTTAAAATTTAAAGTACCGATACCAGCTCGGAAATTCGATTGGAGATACCTACTTCGTTGTCATACCAGGCAACTATCTTAACCAGTTTTCCGATTGACCGGGTGAGGTTGCCATCCACGATGGAGCTATGGGTATTACCCAATATATCTGCAGATACGAAGGCTTCTTCAGTATATTCCAGAATCCCTTTCAGGCTGGTATCCGCATAGTTTTTAAATAGCTGGTTGAGCTCTTTTGCTGAAATTTCTTGCTTTAAATTAATCGACAGATCGACGATAGAACCGTCAATCACCGGTACGCGGTAAGAGAAACCGTCCAGTTTGCCTTTCAGTTCCGGCAATACATCGCCAATAGCCTTGGCCGCGCCGGTTGTAGTGGGGATGATGGAATGCGGTGCAGACCTTGCCCTCCGCAGGTCTTTATGCGGCGCGTCCTGTAAATGCTGATCGGCCGTGAAAGCATGAACGGTTGCCATAAAGCCCGATTCAATACCAAACTCTTTTTCCAGGATATATAGCACAGGAGCGATGCTGCCCGTGGTACAGGATGCTGTTGAATAGATGTGGTCGCCGCCAATCAGATGATTGTTTACGCCATGCACAATGGTTTTAATACCGCCTGTTGCAGGTGCAGTGATCAGTACTTTTTTAGCACCGGCATCTATGTGGGCCTGTGCGGCAGCCTTATCTGTGAAACGGCCGGTTGATTCGATAACCACATCAATCCCGAGTTGGCCCCATGGCAGATTTCCGGGTACCTTTTCGCTCAGTAGCGTTATTTTTCGGCCGTTCACCAGCATAGCGCCATCCTGTTCGGCAACCGTACCGGGGAAACGCCCGTGCGCGCTGTCATATTTCAGCAGGTGTATCAAGGTGGACAGATCTGTCAGATCATTAATGGCCACCACTTCAATATCCTGTTTATTTTGTAAGGCACGTAATGTCATGCGCCCGATACGGCCAAAGCCGTTAATTGCAATTTTCATATTTCTGGAGTTTTAAAAATTTTCTGTAATCTGATGGTGTAACCAACAGGTGCCTTAAGAAGAGGCGCCTCATGGAAACCAGTCCGCCTAAGCCGCAACGCGAAGCAATCTCTTCCAGCGACTGATCGCCTTCATCCAGGTAAACCCTGGCTGCTTCTACGCGTATTTTTTCAATGAATTTTGCCGGCGAAATTCGGGTTTGCCGTGTAAAAACCCGGGTAAAGTTGCGTTGGCTCATGTTCATTTTTTCTGCCAGGCGCCCAACATCCAGAGGCTCATGCAGGCGCTCCTCCACCCATTTTTTTAACTGTGCCGCAAGGGGGGATGTATCAACCAGGGTTCCGAACTGTACCTGGTAAGGCTGCCTGTTCAGGTAAAAGAAAATGAGTTTCCGCGCCACTTCGGCTGCAGCACCCCGGCCACAATCTTCCTCCACCATCGCCAAAGCGAGATCTATCCCGGAAGACACGCCACCTGAAGTATACAAATGCCCATCCCTTGACCGAAAGAAGTTCCGGTCAAGCTGCAGACCGCACTTTTCTAAAATAGCGGTTCCAACGCCTACGGCACCGATCCTTCGGATGCGATTCTGGGCACCTGCCAGCCAGGTGTAAAATGCATCAAAATTTGCCCCCGTATCATTCCCTACAATCACGAGCGTATCGATGATGTTCTCCAGCTCCGTCAAACCAGTACATTGAATCTGTAACCCGGCAGCATCGCTGACCGACCCCGGAGTAGGTGAAACCAATACTACCTCGTAAATATCACGACCTTTATTGGCGTGCCTAAAAACATCGGCAGGACCTGCAAAATCCATCAGCAATTCGGTGGACATCACCACAATAGCAACCTTCTTTTTATGCATATTCAAAAATATGGGATATTTAACCTGTCTAAAAGGACATAAATTATACAATTCAGGCCACCTGATGTTGGTGATTTGTTGGAACAATATTCATCAAAAGCACAATTGTGAAATATTGATACGCTATTGTTACGGAGTTTTGCTTAATGAGCCAATGTGAACTTTATGGTATTTGGTTAACTTTGTATTGTAAAACCTTGTCATGCGTTTTTTTTGTTACCTGCTGTTTTTTTTCCTGATTAGCTCTGCCAATGTCACCTATGCGCAGGACGTGGATTTTCATTTGAATGACACTTTTTTAGCGGGTAAAAATATCCTGAAGGTAAAACGTGACTTTAAAGATCCGTACTTATGGGTTCTGGCACAAAATAATGAGGTTTACCGCATTAACAGTATCACCAAAGCTCTTGACAACTATACCAGCTTTTTTAATGCCTACCAAAACCTCCAGTTTATTGATATTGCCGGTGCCAATGAAAACGTGGTATTTATAGCCACCAATTCCAGTAATGTCATCGAATTAAAAAACGGCAGCATTCAGGTGATCGGTACTGCTAATGGCGTGCCGGGTACCGTGCATTCTATTGGGGTGGATTATACCGGTAGCTATCTTACCGATAACACCTATGGCATGAGCGCTCATCCGCTGGCAGATAATATCCTGGTAATTGCTACTGATCAGGGGCTGTGCAATTATGATTATAAACAGGATATCATGATGCCCGGGCCATCCCATGTACCTGCGCGGGTTTTTGAGGCCACCTATCGTTCAGAAGTTTTTAGTGATCTGGAGTTTGGCAGTTATCCGGATGTTGTACAACAATATCCCATTATTGAGCTCACCAATCAAACCATATACGGAGGTTTTTTATGGTATGGTAACAACAGCGTTTATGGTAATCAGATCAATACGGCTTATGCCACATTCGGCAACGTTATTGACCCGCTTGATTATGGGCAGTTATCAGGATCGCTCATGAACCAGTTTTGGGGAACAGAAAAGGGTTTGTTTCAAAATGCCAGGGGATACTCCAACTATTCAGGCAAGGGGCACAGTGAATATTTATCCGGCGTTAATGTGAATAAGGTTACCTCTATATACGGATTGAGGTATTTCGGAACTTCACAATACAAGGGGCTAATCAAGGAAAATTTACTGATAGGCACAGATCAGGGCTTTTACTACAGTAATTCGGGATATTTCAATTTCGTAAATAACCTAAATGTTTATTCGATGTTTCATTATGCAGGCCTGGGTAATACTAAGATCAATGATGTTTGTGTTAATGCCACATCTTATGCCAGCCCGGTTTGCGAAGATGGGGTATGGGTAGCAGCAGTAAATGGTCTTTACTTACTCAAGCCAGATTATGCACCTTACATCAGCCAAACCCAGCAATTACAGGTTGTACAGTTTCAGGGTCACACTTACGAGGAAAGCGAAGCAGAAATATGCGCCAATACCGTCATTAATGCCATTATACTTAATACCGGTTATTCCGCAAATTTAATGCAGTGGTATAAGGACGGCCAGGAGATACCCAATGAAAGCACCGGCACCCTTACCATAAAAGATCCAGGTGATTATTATGCGGTATTATATGACCCCTGTTCCGTATTACATTTTGAAACTAATCACCTAAAAGTTACGCAAATATCGGCTCCTGTATTTTCTTTTAATTACCCGGATGTTATGAATTACTGTGATGGTTCGGTAGCAACCCTTAAAACCGACAATAAAGTGGGCTATCAGTACCGATGGTATACAAATGGGGTGTTAAACAGTAACACCACTGCCTCGATTGATATTACTCAAAATGGCACGTATAAAGTTGAAGTAAGTGCCTGCGTGGATAGCTGGGTGGCGTCAAAAGAGGTGCAGGTAAATTTTATCCCGGTTCCTAAACCGCTGTTGCACCAGGATAAGGCAGCATATTGCGATGGTGATCAGGCCACCATAACCAGTGATGTACCTATTGATGCATCACAGATCATCAACTGGACGGCATATCAATACCGCTGGTATAAAAACGGGGCTTTAAATGGCATTACTACGCCAAACCTGCAGGTTACCCAACCCGGCAGTTATAAAGTGGAGGTTCAAGGTTGTTCGGGCACGTGGGTGGCTTCAGATGAGCTTAGTATTGGTTTTATTAAATTATCCCCACCGGTTATTATTACGGATAAACCCGGTTATTGCATCGGTGATATCGCTGGGTTATCGGTTAACTTTATCAATGATGGCACTTATACCTTAAACTGGTTCCGCGATGGTAACTTGTTGCCGGGTGAGCAAAACAAAACCGCTATAACAACTAACCAGCTCGGAAACTATGCCTTCAGTATCAGCAGTAATATAACTGCTTGCAGTACACTTTCGGCTCCTTACGCATTAAGTTTTGATCCTTTGCCTGTCATCAGCATACAACAAATTGTTAATACCTCCTTATGTGATGGTGAAACGGTGTCGCTTAAGGCCAGTTATTCAAATGGTACTGTTCAATGGCAAACCGGCGAAACAACGGATCAGATCAACGTTACACATTCGGGGACTTATACCGCAGCGGTAACTACTGCGGGAGGTTGCATCGTGTCACAAAATACTTCGGTAACTTTTTTACCCAAGCCCTTGTTGTCGGTCGCTGATGCTGCTCTTTGTCAGTACACCAATGAAACCATTACCTTAACCGCCCCGCCGGGGTTTGTAAGTTATGAATGGAACGGACAGCCGGGCGGCACCAGCTTCAGCACCAATGCCCTTGGAACGGTGAGTTTAACCGTTACGGATCAAAATGGCTGTAAGGCTACACAAACTATTCATATTACCAGCCATTGCGACGATATTCACTTCCCCAATGCGTTTACCCCCAATGGCGATGGCATTAACGATACCTGGGTTATCACCGGCCTTGATGCATCGGCTAAGGTCAAGATTTTCAATCGTAACGGTACCATGATTTTTCAAAGCCTGGGTTATCCTGTGCCGTGGAACGGTACCTATGGTGGCAAAAAGTTACCCGCCGGCGTATATTATTACCTGATCAATTCACCGGGATCCAAACAGGTGCGCAGCGGATCTGTGACCATTATTTATTAATGTGATTTTGCAAGGTGCGCACTTAAGAGAACTCAAAAAGTACGCTTACTTACGCTTTGAATATACAGCCAGCAACGCTATTGCCGATGCACGGCGAGTTTTTTGGAACCTGCAACACACAAAATTACGCAAACAGTAATGCCAACCATACCCATGCTTACCTGCTCATGCAATAAAAGGGCAGCCAGGGCCAAACCAAAAAAAGGCTGCAACAACTGCAATTGTCCTACTGCTGCAATACCTCCCTGCGCTAAACCACGATACCAGAATACGAAACCGATAAGCATACTAAATACAGAAACATAAGCCAGGCCGATCCAGGCGGCTGAACTCACGGTTGAAATTGATAACGGACGCAGAAAAAACATCAAAGGAACTGTGAAAGGCAGGGAAAGCACCAATGCCCAGGAGATTACCTGCCAACCTCCAAGTTCTCTGGAAAGTTTAGCACCTTCTGCATAACCGAGCCCACAAAGTACAATTGCAAGCAGCATCAATATATCACCAATGGGCGATGCAGAAAGCCCCTGGCTCAGCGCATAACCAATTACCATAAAACTCCCTAATGCCGCGAAAACCCAGAACAGGGGATGGGGACGCTCCCCACCACGCAGTACTCCAAATGTAGCGGTTGTAAGTGGCAGCATCCCGATAAATACCAGGGAGTGTGCCGAAGTGATATATTGCAGTGCAAGCGCACTTAATAATGGAAAACCTACCACGGCCCCACTTGCTACAATGATCAATGAATAAAGCTGCGCCTTTTTAGGGCGTTTTTCTCTGAAAACGAGTAGCACACAAACCGCAAGCAGCCCAGCGATACCTGCGCGGGTTACAGTTACAAAGAAAGGGGACAGATCCAGAACGGCAGCTTTTGTAGCCGGCAAAGAACCGCTGAACAGGAGTACGCCGATGAACCCGTTGATCCAACCGCTGGTTTGATTTTGCTCTGGCTTACCAGAAAATAGTTTGTTATTCATGAGAGTGGAAATGTTCTGCAACTTGTAGCAATGAATTTTAAACAAAGTTATACAGCATACATTGATGAATACAGTGCCAATTTTTGATATTTAAATAGACACAGTTATATTTACAGCATGAGCAGGAACTTTCTGTATAATGAAATAGCAAATGGACTGGCGTCCCAGATCAGGAACGGGGTGCTAAAACCCGGAGACCGGTTGCCTTCGGTGCGAACACTTTGCCAGGAACACCGTGTGGGTATAAATACTGCAAAAAGGGTATTCATGGAGCTGGAAGCACAATCGTTAATTGATTCAAAACCGCAATCCGGCTATTTTGTAAGGCGGCAAATGTACCGGGAATTGCCATTGCCCAATACAAGTCGTCCTTCGGCAATCGCCAACGAGCATGAACCAAACGAACTGCTGAGTAAAGTTTATGCAAATATGGGAAGAAATGACCTTACGCTTTTCTCTATCGCCGCTGCTTCCGGGGCACTGCTCCCGCTGGCAAAACTAAAAAAGGAAATTGTTCATGCCAGCCGCACGTTAAAAGGTAGCGGAATGGATTATGAATTGGTGCAGGGAAATATTAACCTGCGGCGAATGATCGCTATTCGCTCCTTAGGTTGGGGAGGTAATTTGCATGAAGATGACCTCATTACCACCGGCGGAGGTATGCAGGCGCTATCTTTTTCTTTGATGGCGCTGAGTAAACCCGGTGATACTATTGCCATCGAGAGTCCGTGTTATCCCGGAATTTTGCAGCTTGCGGTAAGTTTAGGATTAAAAGTATTGGAATTACCTACCCATCCCGTTACAGGTATTGAATTAGCTGACTTGAAGCGGGCGATCCCCAAAATCGATATTTGTCTGCTGGTGCCAAATTTTAATACGCCGCTGGGCAGCTGCATGCCCGATGAAAATAAAAAGGAGGCAGTTATGCTGTTGGCCAAACACGGTATTCCACTTATTGAGGACGATGTGTATGGCGATATTTATTTTGGTTCGCAACGGCCAAAGTGTTGCAAATCATTTGACCTTGACGGAAATGTGGTATGGTGCAGTTCCGTTTCAAAAACATTAGCGCCGGGTTATCGGGTGGGTTGGATAGCGCCGGGTAAATACAAAGAAAAAATATTGAAACTCAAGTTGGTTCATGTGATTTCTTCTACGTCTATTGTACAGGAGGCCGTTGCTAATTTTCTAAAAACAGGCAAATACGAAAACCACCTCCGGCAGTTTCGGCGCACGTTAGAAAACAACTGCCAGAACTATATCCGGGCGATAGCTGAATATTTTCCGGAAGACACAAAAACCAGTAGGCCCCAGGGCGGGCTTACCCTATGGATAGAACTCAGCAAAAATATTGATGCTTTAAAACTATATGACCTTGCAATAAAGCAAGGTATCAGTATTGCGCCGGGCCGGATGTTTACGCTTCAGGATCAATTTGAAAATTGCATCAGGCTGTGTATTGGCCTGCCATGGAGGGAGGAGTTGAATTTGAAATTGAAACAACTGGGAAAGCTTGCCGGTACAAACTATGTTAAAGTAGCCATATAATTCATTCATCACAAAATGCATTGAAACTGGAAGATTGATGCGCTTGCCTTGTTGGCTAAGCAATAGATACTAATATCATTAAGGGAATCTCAATTGCCACTAAACGGTACATCCGGTTTGATGGCTGTCTTCAATGGGGTGGTTAAAAATTTAAGGAATATTAACGCAATTACCACGGCCAAAATACCCTGGGCCAATACGGTGGCGGGTGCGCCTATATGTTCAGTAACAGCGCCAATAAGCACGCTGCCCAACGGCATCATGCCAAAAATAGCCATGAGCAGGATGCCCATGGTGCGGCCACGCATTTCAGGGGCAGCATCTGATTGTACTATAATATTACTGATTGTAAACTGCGCTACTGAGCCATAACCGGCTATAGCTGCAAAAAACATGGCTGCGGGGAAGTTTTTTATCTGGGAAAAACAAATTAGTCCCACGCCCATCAATATAGTGCTTAGAAACAATATTCGTTTCAAATGCGCACCGGGTTTGCGCGAAGCCAGGAAAATTGTACCGGCTACCGCACCTATGCCTATAAAGCTGTTGATGTAACCAAAGGTTGAGGCATCACCACTGAATACCACTTTGGCAAAAACCGGCAACACCGTATTATAGGGCAGCACCAGCAAACTGACTGCAGCAAGCATAATTACGATAGTACTAATGCCCGGTGTGTTTTTTATATAAGTAAAACCTTCTGCAAAATCTGCTATGATCTTTTTGTTTACTGTTTTTGGTTTATAGGCCGGCAAATTCATCAGTAGAAGGGATATGATCACCGCACCAAAGCTTGCCGCGTTCAAAAGAAAACAGACACCGGCACCAAATGCGCTTAGCACAATGCCCGATAATGCTGGTCCTAACAATTGTGCAAGGCTGGCCGTTGCCGTTGAAAGCGAGACCGCATTAGGCAAATCATTGGGGCTGGCAACCACATCATTGATCAAGGCCTGCCGCGCGGGTACGTCAAATGCATTAATGATACCCAGAATCACGCTGAGCAAAAGGATCGCCCATACTGCTGCGTGACCCGTAATCACCAGTACCGCCAGCAATACCGCCTGCAGCATAGAGGTTATCTGGGTAATTTTAATCACCGTATAGCGATTATAGCGGTCGGCGGCAACACCGCCGGGTATGGAGCATATAAATGACGGGAATTGCTCGGCGAAAATGGTTACACCAAGCAGGAATGCAGAATGTGTGATGGAATAAACGAGCCACACAACCGCTGTACGCTGCATCCAGGTACCAAATTGAGATACCGCCCTGCCAATAAAGTAAAGCGTATAGTTGCGGCTTGCTAATGCGCGGAATAGATTGAGTTGACTTATTTTTTTCATTTAAATATTGACAAAATTTTAATTAATGTCGAAATGTGGGCAAAAATTAGGGTTGAAGCCACTTGGTGGTCATATCACTTAATAGTTGTATGGCTACCTTTGCATCGTGCGGATCATTATGGTCATATATCTCCCGCCTGATGCCACGTATTCCGCTTGAAATGATAAAAGCCAGCATATCCAGTTCGGCGTTGTTCGGGATACGGGCCGGCTGGACGCTTTCTGCCGACATTGCTTCTGCCAGTATTACCCTTTCCAGGTAAATAAGCTTTTGGTGCAAGGCATCCAGATATTTGGTATGTTTTGACTTTTCATCGGCGCTCATCAGCTGGTCAATGGCGGTAAATACGCGTTTCCACTCCTGCGATGTTTTGATTTTGGTTAAACAAAAGGCGTAAATCCTTTCGTTCAGGCTTACCGCCGCAGCTACAGCAACGCGAATTTCGTCGGCCACACTCTCTGCTATCCGGTCGAGTACCGCCTGGAAAATCTCGTCGCGGTCTTTGAAATAATAATAAAGCGAACTCCTGCTTCGGCCGGTGGCTTTCGCTACATTATCCATCGTAATCTTTGTCGGACCAGATTTACGATACAGGCGTAAGGCAGCCTGCAAAATTTCCTGGTGAATGATATCGTCCTGACTGATCATTATTTTATCCTTTATGCAAAGGTATTGGTAATTTCTGACAAAAAAATATTTTTTGTCAGAAATGAATTTGAAAAAGACCAACGGCAGAGCCATCAGGATACATCACTGACAGGCGTTGTCAATTATGACTTTGGGATGAAAATATATTATATTAAATCTATAGGAATAGTAGTATTAATTTATAGTTTTGACGCAGAAAAATGGGAATGGAAATAGGTTCCATATCTGCATTTTTCGGATAATAATTTAATCATGAAAAAAAATATACCCCAAAATTACAGTAACGTTATTGCAGAGAAAGCACGTGTCGATTTCAACGTCGAATTTACCCATCTTTCCACTTGCAACACTTGTTGTTGTTAAGTCACCCATTAGTCTGAATCTAATTCAGCCAGATCTTCTCCGGATCTGAAGTTTCGATCAATTTTATGTGCAGGAATGAGCTGACTTATCTATGGGTTAAGCAGCTCCTTATTTGGCAAAATTCTTTACAAATTCAACAAATTATGATAAAACATATACGTGTTAAATGGCTGTTGCTGTTTATTTTTTTATGCCCGCTGGCAACTTTTGCGCAGCAACAGCAGGTGGTGCATGGCATTGTCCGCGACTTGCAGGGCGCTTTGCCCGGTGTAAGTGTCAGGGTTAAAAACTCATCAAGAGGTACTATAAGCGATGGTAGCGGTAGTTATGCCATCAAAGCGGATAACGATGAAACGCTTATTTTTTCTTTTGTAGGCTATAATAACCAGGAAATCCAGGTTAAGCAAAGCAGTGTTAACGTTACCCTGGTTAAAAATGATAAACAATTGGGCGAAGTGGTAGTGGTGGCCCTGGGCTTGTCCAGGAACAAAAATGAGCTGCCGTATTCTGCTCAGACACTTAGTGGGGCCGAGGTTAGCAGTAACCGCAATACGAATTTACTTGGTGAATTATCAGGTAAAATTGCAGGAGCCCAGATCAGGCAGTCTAACGTGATCGGCGGGTCAACTAATATCGTGCTTCGCGGTCCAAAATCACTATCCGGCAGTAATCAACCCTTGTTTGTGGTTGACGGTGTTCCCATAGATAACTCCAGCGATCTGGAGCTCGGCGGACGGAGCAACGTTACAGAAAACCAGCGTAATGGCAAGGGCGGGTACGACTATGGAAGTCCCGGGGCAGATATTAATCCGGATGATGTTGCCTCTATTACAGTTTTAAAAGGAGCAGCTTCAACAGCGCTTTATGGATCAAGGGCAGCTAATGGCGCTATCATCATCACTACCAAAAAGGGCAGTAAGGGATTGAACGTGGTGCTGAATACCGGGGTTCAGTTTGGTACGGTGGATAAAAGCACCTTTGCCAAATACCAGAAAGATTACGGAGCAGGTTATGGCCCGTATTATGACCCTAACACGCCCGGCAGTCATTTTGATTATACCGATATTCTGGGAAATGGCCAAAAACAGTTGGTTGTACCTACTTATGATGATGCCTCGTATGGTCAGAAATTTGATCCGGCCCTCAAAGTTTATGATTGGCGCTCATTAGATCCAACTTCGCCATACTATCACCAGCAAACATTGTGGGTTGCTGCTAAAAATGATCCGTCAACTTTCTTTAATCATCCGTACACGCTTAACAACAGTTTATTTATTGATGGGGGAACGGATAAAGGGAATTATAAAATAGGGTATACGCGCTCAGATGACCATGGTATTCTTCCCAATAGCAGTATTGGTAAAAACTTGTTCAATTTTGGAGGGTCCTATCGCCTTACAGATAAATTAACGGTACAGGCTAATGTTAATTACAGCACAACTGCCGGTCAGGGAAGAGGAGGAACCGGTTTCGGGGGACAGAATGGTGAACCGATGAATATTCTTCAAAATTTTAGAGAGTTCTGGCAGGGGAATGTGGATGTAAAAGACCTGAAGGATGCTTATTTTAGAACAAATACCAACAATAACTGGAATGTGAAGAGCCCAACCGATCTGAGCTCCGCTTATTGGGATAACCCTTATTTTGTACAATATCAGAATTATGAAACCGACGGTCGTGACCGCTTTTTTGGTAATGTGAGCCTGGATTATAAGTTATTCAGCTGGCTGGATATTTTGGGCCGGGCATCTGAGGATTATTATAATGAGTTTCAGGAGCAGCGGATCAATGTGGGTAGTGTAGTTACACCCTCATCTTATTATCGCCTTAACCGTACTTACAAGGAAAATAACTACGACTTATTGCTGAACTTTAATAAGGCAATTACCCACGATATCAGCTTTAAGGGAGTTTTGGGGCTGAACGCCAGACGGCAAAATATCCAGTCAATAAGTGCGTCAACCAATGGCGGCCTGGTTGTTCCCGGTTTGTTTGCACTAAGCAATTCGGTAAACCCGATAGATTACCCGGTTGAAGAAGTTGACCAGAAGGTGGTTACCGGTGTTTTTGGAGGTGCCACATTTGGTTATAAGGACCTTTTCTTCCTGGACGGAACTTTAAGGCGTGACCAGTCAACCACCCTGCCAGACAGGAACAATACTTATTATTATCCATCCGTTGCCGGAAGTTTTGTTTTTTCAAACCTGTTAAAAAATTATACCTGGCTGTCAAGTGGTAAATTAAAGCTGAATTATGCGGAAGTGGGTAACGATGCCCCGTCCCGCCGCATCAGCGAAGTGTATGATAAGGCCACCAACTTTAACTCACAACCGCTCTATTATGTATCAACCGTTAGGAACAATGCCGACCTAAAGCCTGAAAGAACCAAAAGCTTTGAAACCGGTTTGGATGCATCATTTTTCCAAAGCCGCTTAGGTTTTGACGTTACCTTTTATAAAAACAATACTATTAATCAGATACTGCCGGTATCTGTGTCAACCGCAACAGGGTATGACGGCCTGTATGTTAACTCCGGTAACGTACAAAATAAAGGCATTGAAGTTGCTTTGAATGGTTCTCCTATCAAAACCAACGATTTTTCATGGAACATCAATGTCAATTTCGCAAAGAATGAAAATAAGGTGCTCTCCCTATATAACGGGGTAAGTAATTACCAGCTGGCGGCTTATAAAGGCGGGGTGACCACCAATGCCACCGTTGGCGAAGCTTACGGAACTTTGAGAGGGACGGATTTCATATATAAAAACGGGCAGAAAGAAGTAGATGCCACCGGGCATTACCTGTTTACATCAAACTCCAACAATGTTATTGGAAATACCAATCCGGACTGGACCGGCGGCGTTTATAACTCCGTTAGGTACAAAAACTTCACGCTGAGCTTTTTAGTTGATTTTAGCCATGGTGGCAGTATCTATGATGTGGATATGGTGTTTGGTTTGTGGACTGGTTTATATCCTGAAACGGCCGGATTAAATGATCTGGGCAATCCAAAACGTAATTCACTTGCCCAGGGCGGTGGCGTGATATTACCGGGTGTTCATGCTGACGGTACGCCTAATAGCACCCGGATAGATGCTTCTCAAAATCAATCTGCTTACGGTTACCAAACCGCGCCGAACAAGGCTTTTGTGTACGATGCTTCTTATATTAAGTTACGGGAGGCATCAATTTCCTACAGCATCCCGGCATCGTTTGTTCAAAAAATTGGGGCGGTAAAGGCTATCGATGTTTCGATCAATGGCAGGAACTTATGGATCATTCACAAAAATATTCCCTACGCCGATCCTGAGGACGGACTTGGAGCAGGAAGTGCCTATCAGGGTGTCCAGCTTGGTTCATATCCCAATGTACGCAGGTATGGTTTCAATTTAAAATTTAGCTTCTAAACGGATGAAAAAGATAATAACTACGCTATTGCTGACACTTACGTTGGTAAGCTGCATAAAAAAGAATGAATACCTGAATAACGATACTAAAAGTGCAACTGCCGTACCCGCATCTGCCTTGTTTTCTTATGCCGAGAAAAAGCTATCTGACGTGCTGGCTACGAGTGCTTATAATACAAATATTTTTCGCTTAACGGCCCAGCAGTGGACACAAACCACGGCCATCGCCGAAAGCGACTACGATCTTAAACTCCGTAACGTTCCCGATGGTTTTTGGAGCGCAATATACCGGGATGTGCTTCGTAACCTGTATGAAGCCAATAAATTAACCCTGGCAGATGCAAGCTTATCAGCAGCACAAAAAAATAACCAGCTGGCACAAATCAATATCCTGGAGATATATGCTTACTCGGTTCTTGTAAACACGTTTGGAAATATTCCGTACACACAGGCCGAGGATTATACCAACACTACGCCAAAGTACGATGATGCAAGCCAGATTTATGATAGCCTGTTAAGCCGGCTGGATGATGCCCTGGCTAAATTGAACACATCTGCGAAGGGCTTTAATACCGCTGATCTTTTATTTAATGGTGTGAATGAGATCAGCGCCTGGACAAAATTCGGAAACACGCTTAAGCTTAAGCTGGGTATTACGCTTGCTGATGCTGAGCCTGCTAAAGCAAAAACTGCCGTATTAGCTGCAGCTCCGCATGTTTTGCAATCCAATGCAGACAATGTAAGTTTTAAGTATTTAACTACCACGCCAAATACCAATCCTTTATGGGTTGACCAGGTGCAGGGGCATCTGATTGATTATATAGCCGGTTCAACACTGGTAAATTTGATGAATAGCTTAAATGATCCGCGCAGGGCTGCATATTATACCGCTATTGATACCAACTCAGTAGTTAAACCAGGTGATGTGCTGGTATATAAGGGAGGTGTTATAGGCAAGGTAAATACATATAATAAATACTCTACCTTCAGCAGTACCATAGGGGCACCTGACCTTCCGGGCTTGCTGGCAGACTATGCCGAGGTTGAGTTTGACCTGGCAGAAGCCGTTGAGCGTGGTTACAATGTAGGCGGAACAGCCCAGCAGCATTACATCAATGGAATAACTGCCTCCATCAATTATTGGGGAGGTAGCACTGGTGATGTCAATACTTATTTAGCCAACCCTAAAGTGGCCTATGCAACTGCAGGTGGGGGCTATAAAATAAAAATAGGTAATCAGAAATACATTGCTCTTTACAATCGGGGATACGAGGCCTGGACAGAGGTGAGAAGACTTGGGATTACCCTGCCATTGCCGCCAAACCAAACTTCGTATCTGAACAGGTTTACTTATCCTATAACCGAGCAAAATGTTAACCAGGTAAATTACGACCAGGCGGCAGCGGCCATCGGAGGAGATAATATTGCCACCAAAATATTCTGGAATAGAAACTAAAACATAAAACAACCCATCATGAAACAACTAAACAAACCCATCATCAAATTAGCAGCAGTATGTTTAACTGTGCTGTTTTTAACAATTTTGAGCAATAGCGCTTCGGCACAAAAGGCTAACCCTGCCGAGTATTTCAAGATAGAAGACTATTATAAAATAAAATGGGGCTATGCGGATGAATTTATTGCACTATGGAAAAAGAACCATTATCCCTTGTTAAAAAAACTGCTGGAGAAAGGTGATGTGATCAGTATAGAGGCCGAAACACCCAGGCTGCACAGCAGTGAAGAAAGCCGCTGGGATCTTAAGGTTAGTGTGGTGTTTAAAAACGCCCCCTTAGCCTTTGATTACAGCATTGTTGATCCTTATAAAAAACAATTATTTCCTGACCAGGAAGCGTACAAAAAAGAAGAGCAGCGCCGTTGGGAAATTGTTTTGGCCCATTGGGATGTTACCGTTGAGAGCGTTCCGTTAAATTAAGCCGTGCGGATGAAAAAAATGATTTTTCTGTTACTGCTTCTGGCCAGCCAGGCGGTTCAGGCACAAAAAACTTATATCTTTTGCGGTAAACTTATTGATGGTATTTCCAATACTATACAAAAACAGGTAACTATTATAGTTGATAGTGGGAAAATAGCTGGTATAGAAAAGGGATATATTGATCCGGGTGTCGCGGGCCGGGTAATTGACCTTAAATCAAAAACGGTGCTGCCCGGCCTTATTGATTGTCATGTACACCTGGAAGACATCCTGAGCAGCAATACTTTGATGGAGGTATTTACTTTGTCAGATGCTGACATTGCCTACCGTTCAGTAAATTTTGCAAAAAGAACGCTTTTGGCCGGTTTTACCACGGTTCGTGATCTGGGTGGTACGGGAGTAAACATCAGTATGAAAAAGGCGGTAGAAAATGGGTGGATAGATGGCCCCAGGATTTTCACTGCCGGGAAAATTATATCTTCCAGTGGTGGCGCCAGCGATCCTTCTAACGGTTTTCGGGATGATGTTTTTAGCCATCGCCCCGGACCCGGTGATGGTGTTGCGGATGGTAAGGATGAACTGATTAAAGCGGTTAGATTGCAGATAAAAAGCGGTGCCGATATTATTAAAATAGCCTCGACGGGTGGCGTTTTTGAACTGGGCGATAACAATAAACGGGCTAAGTTCACGATAGAAGAAATTAAAACAGTTGTGGAAATAGCCCGTGATTATGGCTTAAAGGTTGCCTGCCATGCCCACGGGGCCGAAGGTATCAGGAGGGCTGTTATAGGAGGGGTAGCTTCAATTGAGCATGGCACCTATATGGATGATGAAGATATTAAGCTGATGAAACAATACGGAACCTGGTATGTGCCAACTATTATTGCCGGAAAGGCGGTTGCTGACTCGGCCAGAAAGGGGTATTACCCGCCCATTATTGCAAGTAAAGGGATAGCCTTCGGCGAGCAGATACAGAAGACTTTTGCCAAAGCCTATAAGGAGGGTGTGAAGATCGCTTTTGGAACGGATGCCGGTGCATTTGATCATGGTAAAAACTACCTGGAGTTTCAATATATGGTGGAAGCCGGTATGCCTGAAATGGAGGCTATTAAGTCGGCTACTTCCAATGCCGCCATTCTCCTGGGAAAAGAGAACGACTTAGGTAGTGTCAGCAAGGGGAAATTTGCAGATATTATAGCAGTTGACGGCGACCCTTTAACAGATATTAAAGTAATGAAAAACGTTGTTTTTGTAATGAAGGCCGGTAAGGTTTTTGTAAACTAAAGTTAAGAGCGGCATTATATGCTCGTTGTTTCTATCCTTATTTTACCCGGGTACTTGTTTGGAAAGAAAAGCCAGACGGCGCCGGGGTAAAATGAGGTTTATAGTTTATTTTAAGATGAGAGAGGCCTGTAAATATATCAATCGGAGTTCAGATTTGTCTTAACGTTACCAGCTACGGCTTTTGATTCCATCTATTGCAGGCTATTCTTGATGGTTGCGGATATTGCCATCAGGGTAGAAAATTGAATGATACCCTTTTACACAATATTAGTATCACTTTCACCGTTGAAACTAAAGATAAATTATAATTAAAAAAACAAATAACGGTTTATTTGTTTTCCTATTAGAAATACACGGAAATGATCACCAACAGGATAATGTATCATACTCATTTAATCATTGCTAGTCAAATGCAATCGGGATGTGGTATGTCTTATTGTCCGGTGATATTAAATGCCAAATTAGAATACGCCTTTCTTCAAAGTAGCAAAGACTTTATTAAGTAAGCCCCTGCCATAATTGGTAATGGGGGCCGGTTTTAAAACATGTTGTTTTACTGTCGTAAGCTTAATATATGTTCAATCTTCAAATATCATTCTATCGTTACTTATTATTGCTTTGTAATAAATTGCAGGTAGCATTTGCATTTTATGGCTTCTCTGTGCCTGTACATTTCCACTTCGGCTATTACGCTCAAACCAACTCTAAGGACTTTGTAAAATAAGCCCCGGCCTTATATGGTTCGGGGCCAGTCTTAAAACGTTTGTTTTTTTACTGTCTTATTTTAATTATTTTATGAAAAACTTCAGGTTCAAATCTGTTATAGGTTTGGTTTTTGCGCTTCTTTTTGTTTTTAATCTATATGTAATTATTGCCGGGCTTGTTATCGCAAGTCACCTACTCGTCGCATGCGGTATACTCTTGTCCTGCTTCCAGGTTTATGTGCTTGAACAATTCAGGCGTAAAAGCGCTATACTTAATAATGCACCCCACGCCGTGCTGATCGATGATTCCCTGGCATTTATGCCATTGAAGTTTCGGCGCCTCATTTTTGCGACGCACCCATCCAGGTTTTTGTTAAACCAGAAACAATGCGATATACTGGGCAGGCGTTCGAGGAACAATTTAACAGAGATTATTCAGAATAATTTATTAAACCCTAATGATCCTGGTTTTGAGTATCTCCAAGGCAGCAACACCTTGATCAATTTACAAAACGAAAGCTTCAGAGTTGTAATTGGCAGTGGGCAATGCTATCAGCCCTATAGTTTAAGCGTCCTGAATTTTGGCAGGCTTAATCAAAGGCAATTGTCAAAAAAATATGTTCACGCTATATCCCAGGGGGCCAATATCGGGAATTGTGCAGTTAATACGGGCGAAGACGGATTAAGCCCTCATTTAATACGGGGAGGCGCCGATTTGATCTGGCATATCAGCTATGACGACCGTTCGCTGAGGAATGATGACCGCTCAATAAATGAAACGATGATCAGAACCATCGCCTTGAAACCATATATCAAAATGATTGAAGTTAAATTTCAACTGGAAAATTTTCCCGCAACAAGAGGTTTAACGGCTTTTGCCATATTTTCCTTCGTGAAAAAGTTGCGGGCCTTATCCAGGGGCAAACCTATCGGTATTCATCTGCAGCACTCAGGCACGGGCATATTAAATTTCTTAGGAAAAGCCATGGCCTCCACAGGTGTGTATTTTGATTTTATAACTATAGAGAATTTAAGCCCCGGAATGCCTGGTTTGCAAAACACCGTGATGTTTCAACAATTCTTTTTTGAGGCCATTGTATCGGCCCGAAAAATGGTGGAACAATATCAGTTGCCCACCAAAATAATTGCTGCCGGTGTAATTGTAACGGAGTATGAGCTGTTAA
Source organism: Mucilaginibacter saanensis (assembly GCF_014200575.1). Classification (GTDB taxonomy): domain Bacteria; phylum Bacteroidota; class Bacteroidia; order Sphingobacteriales; family Sphingobacteriaceae; genus Mucilaginibacter. Next base: position 220,596 of record NZ_JACHBZ010000002.1, read on the forward strand.
GGGTTATTGCCTTAGGTGCCGATGCGTGTTTTAATGCAAGTGATACCCTGATGGTTACAGGTTCAGTAACCGATTGTTTAAAGATGAACCGGGATGCCCAGAGTATCAGGATCGCCAATTTTCATCGGAATACCATAGTCGCAGTGCGTAATTTGATGGGCCTGTGCCGGTATGAAAAACTTTCAGACGTTAGTCCTGCCAATTTTTGCAGAAAGGTAAACGGACTGGAAACCAAAACCCTGGAAGAGTTGATGTATCAGACAGATTCGATAGCTATACAGCCATTGTATGTTAATTTAAACTAAATGCCCGGGTAAATTCTATAAATACATACTCTTTATTTAAACCCTTAATCAGAAAAAATATGAAAACTGAACAATTAATCATAGTGCAAAGTGAACTTGATCTGTTAAAAAAATACCTTAATGATTCGGCCCTAACTGATTTTAATAAGCGAAAGCTTTTAGCGGAACTGCAGTCAGCACGGGTAGTAGAGAAAGATAAATTGCCGGAAGATGCGATATGTTTGAATGCTGTGGTACAGGTGCAGGGAGTGCTCAATAAACAAAGTTTCATATTTCAAATTGTCCATCCCTCAGCCGCTGATGTAGGAAAGAACAAAATATCGGTGTCAGCCCCAATCGCTATTGCCTTGCTCGGCTATCGTAAAGGAGCCCGGATACAATGGGAAATGCCCAGCGGTATACAGGAGTTTGAAGTTTTAAAAGTAAACCAGATTAGTCAGGGTAGCATTACCTAAACCAGTTGCGGAATTGGGGCGGCTTATCAGGCTGCCCGCAAACACGAATGTTAAACACGTTTTTTATCTGTTAAAATCAAATTGTTTTATCATGAGAAAGATATTTCAACTTACCTTAACCATCAATGATTTTAAATTGTTAATGAAATATTATTTTACCAATGGGCTTTCCCCGTTCAATAAAAGGAAACTCTTTAATGAATTAAATGATGCCAGAATTGTCAGTAAAGATAATTTACCCCTAAACGTTGTTCGTACCGGATCAAAAGTACTGGTTAGGAACATTGATAAAATGCAGACTTATAGCGTTCACATTGTGGACAAAAATCCGGACAAAGCGAAAATGAACCGGATATTGTTATCAGATCCCTTGGCGATTGCACTATTGGGTTATTCTGACGGAGATCAAACGGAGTGGGAAATGAACAAAGGTATTAGCCGGCTTGAACTGATTTCAGTTCACCAGAGCAAATATGATGACGGCGTTAAGTCGGTTGAAAGGGAAATATGCTGATCGGTTTTGTATGATCCTTAATAAATCCGGTACAAAAAATGGCCAGGTTATATTTCAATAGCACTTCTTCGGTTTGGATATTGAAAAGTCTTAGAAATTGAGCATTGATTTCGTTGCTAAGCTATTTTTTAATATTTTCGCCGCCCTTTTAAATTTTTAGTGTTTATCTCCCACTTGTATGAAGAAGTTTTTATATGGAATTGATTTTGGAACAACCAATTCTGCCCTGGCTATTTACGACGAAACGACAAAAGAAATACATAGCACCATTATTATTCCCTCCCTTATTTATTTCTTTCATCAGCCTAGTACTGCAAGATGCTCAAATTATGTGGTGGGTGAGGATGCAATTACAGCCTACCTTAACGATGACATGAAAGGACGTTTCATTAAGTCTATTAAACAAGTATTATCAAGGAATAGTTTCACGGAAACCCGTATTCATAATAAGAGGTATAATGCATCTGACCTTGTAGCTATTATTTTAAAGGAGCTAAAAGATCGTGCAGATCAATTAATTGGGCAAGATTGCGGAAGAGCCGTAATTGGAAGGCCTGTTTTTTTTGATGACGATGATGTAAAGAAAGATACGTTGGCACAAACGCGATTGAGCAAGGCCGCAGAAATTGCCGGTTTTGCGGATGTCAGGTTTCAATTTGAACCCATAGGGGCGGCCTTTGCCTATGAAAAAAGCCTCCAAAAAAGGGAAAATGTGTTGGTGGCCGATTTGGGCGGAGGTACCACAGATTTTACTTATTTAGTACTTGATCCTGAAAAAGTTGGAAGTAAAGACAGGCAGAATGACATGATGGCCAATGGTGGGATTTATGTGGGTGGCGATAGCTTTGATTCTGCTTTTATGTGGGAAAAAGGCACGCCATACTTTGGTAAAAATACCCAATACGAAGCCACGCCAGGTAAGGTATTAACCGTGCCAAAATCACTTTTTGCAAACATTTGCTCCTGGGAGCAAATGAATTTCTTTAACGGGCTTCGCATAAAAAAAGACATAGAAGATTATTATTATTTTTCGGGTAACGACCCTCAGTTTAAAAACTTGATCACGCTTATTGAGAATAACCTTGGCTATTCAGTATTTCAATCTATCGAAAAGGCAAAAATTACGCTTACCAATGCGGATACCGCAACCTTTGGTTACCATAAAATGGATATTAATATTCATGAGGAAATTTCCCTTGCTGATTATGAACAGATTATAGGAAAGGATGTAGACCGGATTGCAAACTACCTGGATGGGTTTATGCTGCAAAATGGTATTGAGCCCCAAAACATCGACAGCCTTTTTTTAACCGGAGGCACTTCTATGGTGGGTAGTATTCAAAAGCTCTTCAAAAAAAGGTTTCCTCATGTTAGCCTGAATTCCGGAGATAACTTTAAAAGCGTTGCAAAAGGCCTGGCTTATAGTGGTTACCTGTTCGGGGATTAATATTTTTATTTATTGTTAATGATCACAAATCCTTTTCAGGGTGCTTAAGTTAGTTAACGCCTGCATCGTGCAATACTTCTTTATTCAGGCGTACGTATTCCTGACTATTTTGCGCCAGGGCCAGCTTAATCCCTTCGTTAGCGGAAGCAATAGCCGACTTTTTATCACCTGTTTTTAATTGTAGCCTGGCCAGCCAGTATTTTACGTTGAAAGCAGGCGGCTGTGTTTTATCAACTTGCTGCATCCACGTTAGCGCCTGGTTAAGGTCGCCGCCATGATTATAATACCAAACTGCCGATACATAATAAGGCTTGTTATCGCCTTTCATGGCTTCCTGAATATTGGCCATAACGCGTTTATCCACCTCTGTTTTTAAATGCAGGTTGATACCCGTATTTTCCCATAGTATTTGAAGCACACCCTCGTCCTGGTGAACGTCGGCAAATTGGATGGTCAGTGTTTCAACCTTAATAGGCAGCTTTGAAGGTTTTACCTTAAACCGGAGCAGGTCCTGTTTTTCATCGTAGGCGTAAGCACCCCATTGACTGGTGTTTTTGTTAAATATTATCGTCCATTCATTGGGGCCAGGTATGCAGAAGAGGGCGTAGGCGCCAGGGGTAAGTAGATGCCCCTCTACTGTTACCGTATCTGTTAGTGTAATTACTGTAGCATTATTGGCTCCTGTCCGCCAAACTACCCCGTAGGGCTCAATGCCACCAAATATCTTTCTGTCTTTTATATTTGGCCGGTAATATTTTACCGATATGGTACCCAGGCCCAAATCCTGCTCAATACGCTGCCCCTGGCTTATGGCTGGTATTTTTCCTTTTAATTCCTGCGCCCAGGCGGTATTGAAATTGAAAAAACTAATTAACGTAAGCAAACAAAATGACAGAAGTTTCATAACTAGGTAATTACTGTTTGATTTTTGCATGATAAAAGCGGTTATGGTTTAATATTGATTAATTTAATGTCAGGTATTCCCAAGCCGTTTTAGGCGGATGAGGGCAGAAAAATTGGTGTTTAATAAGTTTTGCCATAATAGGTAACTTTTAAGTTACTCAAATATATAAGTAACCTGTGGGTTACGCAAATGTTTTTTCAAAAAACTTATAAAAAACATATCTGATTTTTCAGAACGCGCAAGTTAACAGAAGAGCGGCTTGGATGGCAACCCACCCATCCCGGATTGATTGCCGACATGGAGCAGGGGCATTACTTTGAAGTGTAAAAGTTTCCTATTCTGCTATCTATCAAAAAAGGCCTTTCGGTAAACTCCGAAAGGCCTTTTATTCTCCTTGAAAAATAAATTAAGGAGAACTATAAAATGTAGGTAGCTACTGCATTGGCATTCAACGTTGTTGATACCTTATTTTTACCATTTTGGATATTGAATTTTTGAGTGGTTTGTCCGTTGTTAAAAACAATAAGCACAATTTTTCCGGCAGGGGTGATAAAGGCCACGTTTGGAAGAGCGGTTATATAGTTTGATGTAATCCGTTTTGAGCCCGGCCTCACAAATTTTGATGCATGGGCAATAATATAATAGGCCGGGTTACGGGTAACAACATTGTTATTGATGGTGATAGCCCCCAGACATTGGTCGCAACCACCGGGGGTATGCGGATTTTGATCCTGATCTGAGGCTAAATTCCATTCAATAACGTTCCTGCACCAGTTTCTTGGGGCGCCTATAATAATGTCTGTGATGTGAAAGCTCAGTTCTTTTTTGAGGTCACCGGGTGCACCTACCCATTGTTCGGTAAAATATAGGTTCTTGTCAGGGTGCGCATCATGTACTTGTGTCAGAGCCCCTATTTGCCCTCCATACAAGTGAAATGCAGAGCCATCGATATATTTCTTTGCTTCCGGATTATTCAGAATAGTAATTGGATAATCGGGCCTGTCGGCATTATGATCATACAGCACTATTTTTGTTTTGATGCCCGCTGCCCTAAATTCCGGTCCTATATTTTGAGCAATAAAGTTAGCTTGCTCGGCGGCCTCCATTACCATACTCGGATTGTTTTTAGGGTTCAGCGGCTCATTTTGTAAGGTAACGGCATCAATACGAATACCATTAGCCTGCATGGCTTTAATATACTTGATGAAGTATTGTGCATAAGCATAATAGTATTCTGGTTTTAAATTACCACCAATGCTGCTATTGTTGGTTTTCATCCAGGTTGGTGCACTCCAGGGCGAAGCCAGTATTTTGATGCCGGGGTTTAATGCTATTATTTTTTTTAGCACGGGGATCAAGGCTTTGTAATCGTTACCCAAATTAAACTTTTTAAGCTCCGGGTCTGTTTCGCCGGCGGGCAGGTCGTCATAAGAAAAAACATGATCATCAAGATCTGATGCCCCTATGCTTATCCTCAAATAACTTACCCCTATATTATTTTTATTCAGGGTGAACAGCTCGGTTAAAAGCGTCGCCTGTTTGGCACTGCTCATTTGATTAATTAACATGGCACTACCGCCGGTCAGCGCAAAACCAAACCCGTCCATTTGTTGGTAGGTTTTATTTTTATCAATGGTGATAACCGGCAGCCCTGCTGTTTTATCAGCTGCCTTCAGGAGATGATCCTGTGACTTAAATAAAATAGAGTCAGAAGGGTCGGTAAGCCACGCCTGGGGCGAGTTTATAGTTGTTGTAGTATTTTGGGCCGCCACTTTTAACGACGGCGTGCACAGGGCTGCAAATAAAGCAACGGTCAGCAATCTGCTTTTATTCATATAAGGTTAATTAGATATAAAAATTCGAGATAAAAATTACTTCAAAAAAAAGCTGCAATAGGAGTATTGCAGCTTTTTTAGTTTCATTATTTGATTAATAACCCGGATTTTGAGTCAGATTACCGTCAAGCTGAATTTCATTGTACGGTACAGGTAATAATAATTTAGCCTGGTTAATGGGGAAGTTAAATGGTTTGCCAAAAGGATCAACCTGACCTTTGATCAAGGTGATGGTATACTGGGCTCCAAACCTCAATAAGTCGTTCCAACGGTGGCCCTCAAAGGCTAATTCCATTCTTCTTTCTGTTAATATAGCCAATGCTACATCGGTTTGTGAAGTTACGGTAATAGGGGCCAGTTTAACCCTCGCCCTGATCTGATTAACCAACGGGATGGCTTGTGACGATTGCCCTAAATTATTTAGTGCTTCGGCCTTTAATAGGATGATATCAGCCAAACGTAGCAAAACATTGTTATCGGTACCGCCGCCAAACTGTGAAATATTGGTTTTCCATTTGTATAGGAAAGGTACAGTTGGCGATGCGGTGGTATACGGGGCTGGTATCGGATCGCCGGCTGCAAGGCCGTTGGCGGCTACCGTTGCCTGGTAAACAGAAGCATTTAAACGTATATTATCATTTTGTGATTTAAAAAGATTGATAAGGTTTGCAGTAGGCAAGTCGAACTTTTTAAAAGAATACGTTCCAAACTGGGCAGGTAAAAATAATGATGTATTGTAAGTGGTAAAACCGCTTGCTGCAGAGTGCTGGCTTTCAAAAATAGATTCTGACGTATTTTTAGTGCCATCAAACAAGGTAGCGTAGTTAGGAACCAGCGAATATTGGCCGCTGTTGATTACCTTATTACAATAATCTAAACATTGTTGATACTTACCTTCCTGCGCGTAAACTTTTGCAGCCAGGGCCTGTACGGCACCTTTAGTGGCATGGCCCACATTAGGGAAAGAAACCGGCAACACGGTTTCGGCAGTGGTTAAATCATTTTCAATTTGGGCGTATACCGCAGCAGCAGATGTACGCGATGGCTTTGACGGTGTGTTTATGGTAGATAAAATTAAGGGCACATCGCCAAACGTGGTTACCAGTTGAAAATAGGAGATAGCCCTGATGAACTTAGCTTCGGCCAGAATTTCCTGCTGCCTGTTATTGGTGAATTGAGCAGCTGGTATTTTAGCCACATAATCCAACACGATGTTAGCTGCATAAATGTCCTGGTATAAACCCTGCCAGTCGCGGGTTGAGTTACCGTTTTGCGGAGTAGCTGTAAAGTTGGCAACACCAAAGTTATCCGGGTTATCACCACCTGCATAACAGTTATCAGCACGGGCATCGCCATTACTCACATAATCCCAAACCCAGTACTGGTCATTGATAAAAGCTTGCGAGTAGGCACCCACCAGACCACCTTCGGCATCGCTGGCTGTTTTGTAATAGTTGCCCGCTGTACCTTGCGATATAGGCTGTTTGTTTAGAAAGTCCTTTTTACAGGCAGATGTAAGACCAATTGCAACAAGCAGCGCAACCGGTAATATTTTATTGTATTTGTTCATTTTTCTTAAAATTTAGGATGATTAAAAGGTTACGTTAAGGCCCGCAGTGTATGTTTTGGTTTGCGGATAAGTACCATAATCAATACCGGTAGCAGTTGAACTTGGCGCACCAAGTGAACCATTGTTTTGCGAGGCATCGCTAAATACGTTTACCTCAGGATAATAACCTTTGTACTTGGTAATGGTAAACAGGTTTTGTGCTGTTGCAAACACGCGCACTTTTATACCTTGTTTTTCAAGCAACGCGCTTTTTATCAAATAGCTTAATGAAAGGTTTTTTAACCTTAAGAAAGCACCATTTTCAATAAAGCGGGATGAAGGTAAAATGGTTGAAACACCAGCACTGTTTGTACCGCCATAAACGGCAGCCGGAATATTGGTGATATCACCAGGTTTTTCCCAGCGGCCCAAAACAGCTGTGCTTGCATTGCTTATCAGGTACATACCTTCTGTTTCAACGCGGGTTGCGTTAAATACCTTGTTGCCGGTTACTGCATCAAATAAGAAATCTAAACTCAAATTTTTGTAGCTCACTGTACTGGCAAAACCATAAGTTGCTTTTGGTATACCACTGCCTAAGTAAGTTTGGTCTGCAGCGGTAGGGGTTGCTGTAGTACCACCATTTGCAGTTTTATAAAGGGCATTTCCGTTGGCCGGATCAACACCTGCATACTGGTAACCATAAAAAGCGCCTAACGGCAATCCGTTTTTTACAATGGTAAGGTTGGTTGCGTTTCCGCTGCCACCAAATGCTACACCGCCTGAAGGAAAGGTTTGACCAACGCTGTTGCCTGAGGCATCCAGAACCTGCGGTAACCCATTTACCCTGTTTTTGTTAAAGGATGCGTTTATGGTAGCAATCCATTTAAAGTTTGCTCCATCTACAATTCTTCCGGTTAATGAAAATTCAATACCCTGGTTTAAAACGTTGCCTCCTAAGTTGGTGTATTTAAGGTTAGACGCACCTCCTTCGGCAGCAGATATTACGATAGGGAAGATCAAATCGGTTGTTTTTTTGCTGTAATAATCGGCACTTAATGAAAGCCTGTCATTTAAAACAGATATATCAAAGCCCACATTCACTCCCTTTGTGGTTTCCCATTTCAGATCAGGATTACCCGCCGGGTTGCCCGGAAGGTAGCCGGATGCTGCGTTGCCGCCAAATAAATATCCTGTTGGGTTTAATGTACTGTAGCTGTTGTAAATGGTTTGCGGCAGGTTACCTACTTCACCATAGCCTGCACGTAATTTCAAATCGCGGATAAAGCTGTTATCCTTCAGGAAATTCTCCTGTGATATGCGCCATGCACCAGACACCGCAGGGAAATATCCCCATTGGTGGTTAATACCAGCTCTTGATGAACCGTCGGCCCTCATTGATGCGGTTACCAGGTACTTGTCATCAAACGCATAATTTACACGACCAAAGTATGATCTTAAAGTCCAGTCAGTTTTGTAAGTTGACACCTGTTTGTTGGCGCTGGCCGCGTTTAAGGTAGTTATACCTGCAGGGAAACCTGTTCCGTATAAATAACTGCTATTGTACTTTTCTTCTATTTCTGTATTACCAACTACGGCTGTAATGCTGTGCCTTTTGTTGATAACTGTTGAATAGGTTAAGGTATTTTCCCATGTATAACGGAAGGTTTCGTTATTATCATGGCTGCCAATACCGTTAACCTGGCTTGCGCCCTGGTTGGTTAAAGGGTCGGTAAAGGAATCATTATTGTAGTTGTTTAACGAAATACCAAATTGCGAACGGTATTTGATGTTAAACGGCAATGTGATTTCGGTATGCACATTACCCAATAAATTGTTTTTAACGTAATTGTTATTATTACTGTAAATATCATCTAAAGGGTTTGATGTGTTATCAGAGTTGGCCTGGTACATACCATTTGCACCAAAAACAGGTACTATAGGAGGGGTGGACAGTGCTGATAATACGGTACCGCCATGGTTGGCAGAGCTATTGGTATTTACGGTGCGGCCGTTTTCCCTGTTGTAAGCGATGTTGGTACCAAAGGTTAACCATTTTTTGATCTTTTGCTCCAGGCTTACGTTAGCAGAGTAACGTTTGTAATTGGTACCGTTGATGATGCCGTCCTGGTTTAAATCGCCTAAGCCTATGTAGAAAGTACCTTTATCTGTACCACCGGATATACCCGCGTTAATGCCGCTCTGGTTGGCCGTACGATAGGTAAGATCCTGCCAGTTATTATTAGCCGTAAAGTTTGATGGAAAAGCAGGAACACTTTGCCCTGCATTGGTATATTCATCACTGATCAGGCTTTTATACTGATCGGCATTCAGCATGTCCAGTTTTTTAACTATCTGCTGTTTGCCTGCGTACATATTCAGTTCAACTTTGGTTTGGCCGGCAGTACCTTTCTTGGTAGTAATTAATACCACGCCATTTGTTGAACCCAATGAACCGTAAATACCGGCTGCAGATGCATCCTTAAGTACGCTCACCGACTCAATATTGTTAGGGTCAAGGCCTGCTGTACTGGTAACAATGGTACCATCAATAACATATAAAGGCTCTGAACCATTTGGCGAAGATGCTCCACGTATCCTCACGCTGAAGTTGCCGCCACCAGGTGCGCCTGAGGCATTAAATACCTGCACGCCCGCTGCTTTACCATCCAGTATTTCTGAAGAGTTTACAATTGGCCTGGTGCTCACATCTTTGGTGCTTACAGTGGCAATGGCCGATGTAATGTCCTTTTTCTTTTGTGAGCCGTAACCAACAACCACTACTTCGTTAAGTTGCTTATTGTTGGAGGTTAAGGTTACATTGAGCTCTGTTTGGCTGTTAACTGGAATCTCCTGGTTATCAAAACCTACAAAAGAGAATACCAGTGTTGCCGTTGGCGCAACGTTAATAGAGTATTTACCGTTTAAATCGGCAGAAACGGCATCATTAGTGCCTTTAACAACAATTGTTGCTCCGGGTAGGGGTAATCCCTGGCCATCTTTGACCACTCCTTTTACGGTAGTTGTTTGCGCAAACGCGAACAAATAGCCCGACAATAGAAGTATTACCATTAAAGTAATTCTTTTTTTCATAAATTTTAGTTCAATAATTAAAAATTGGTTACATGCTTTGGCATGCTTAAATCATGGGCACAAAGTTATGCTCATTGCAGAGTAAAACGCAAGGAAATTTTAAATATTTTAAACGCAACTTATTGATATATAGGTATTTATGTCTTAATTGATACGCTTTAACACCCTATGGTATTGATGAGCTAATTGGCTGATTATTAAGAATAAATTGAAAGAATTTACGGCAGGCGTTCGCCGCATTTGATACGGATATTTACCTTTTTGCAAGTGTTGATTTACAGGCAGTTAAAATTTAGCGTATTATATGTAAAAGCACGTTAATCGTCATGATGATCAATAACCAGCTTGCTCCAGCCTTCATTATTGCCATTTTTAACTCCTGTTTTACGCGTTGATAACAGCTTTTTGATACGGTTACTATAGGCCCAGCAAGTACCTTGCCGTATGGATAGTATTTCAGATAGCTTGTGCGATGATATTTTTCCGTTGGTGGAGTATACTAAAAATATCATGTAAAAGGCCTTGGTTATTGGTATACGGGTATTTTGAAATATGGTGTATGAAGTTACAGATTCCTCATAGCTGCATTTACTGCAGCGCCTGCCGTGGGGCAGGTGCCCATTAAAGAAATGCGTATTGCCACATTTATGGCATTTGTAGCCTTCCTGCCATTTCAAATCGGCCAGAAATTGATAACAGCTCTCTGCATCAGGATATATTTTGCTGAACTCCTCAAAATCCACCCCTGCAGACATGATACGATCACGTGATACTTTTTCAAAGCTGGCATGTAGTTCCTGGTTGTCTTTCTCGAGCAGCAAATTCATTCTTGAAATTTCGGCCGTTTGCTGCTCCAGTATCTTATTAACCCGGTTTAAGTCTTCGTTCTGCTTCTCAATGATAAGGGCTTTGTCAATTACTTCATGCGTTCTTTCACGAACCTGCTCTTCCAATTTGATGTTGATTGATTCTTTGAGCTTTTGATTATCAGTTAGTTGTTGGATAATATCATGCTGGGCTTTCTCCTTTTCACTTTTTAATATCCTTACTTTATCTCCAATGGCAAAGCCAAGCAATATCATTTCAAAAATGAAACACAAACTAAGGCTATAATAACTCATTGCACCCAGGTTAAGCCACCATACATTTAGCATGATCAATAACTTTAGTGTAAAGCCGGTAAACAGAAAGCTATAACCTAACACAAAGAATCGCGCCGGTCTGTATCCTTTTCTCAGAATGTAAATGCCCGTAAAAAAGGCAATGCAAAGAGGTATAAATTCAATAAATTTGTAATTGAACCACTGTTTGTTCACCGTAAGGCACAGCAAAAAAAATGTTAACCTGGCGGCAATTATGATGTTGATCACTTTGTACAGAACAGGTGCTTTGGCTTTTACAAACAATAGCTTATTAGTGAATAGCAAAGCAAACACACTAATGCAACATAAGGCAAAACCATAAGCGTATTCGTTCCAAAAAGGCGAACCCGGCCATAAGTACTGGTATCCTATACCATCATTACAAAGCTCATAAAAGCCTACACTTAATATGTAAAAAACATAATATAAATGCTGTATATGCCGTATAGCAATAAACATCATTAAGTTGTAAAAGGCAAAAACCAGTATCATTCCATAAAAAATGCCAAATAACAAATACTCGTTTAAGGCATACTCAATAAACCAATTAACAGAACGCAGCACAATAATCACGTCGGCAATTTGGTGCGATTTGATCCTGAAATAATAAGTACGCTCTTGTCCCGGGGCAACATCCAGGCTTATTTCAAAGTTTTTATGCTGAAACTCGCGGCTGCCAAACTTTTTTAGCGCGCCAAATTTTTCGGCTTTATAATTGGCATTGCTATCAGGCAAATAAGCGGTTATATCATCAATTGTCTGATCAAAAAACTCCAGCATCCAGCCCTTCTTGGTTTCCAGGGGGTATTTGATAGTTATCTTATACCAATAAGCAGACTTTAGCTTGTAGTTTTGAGGTGTACTTGACCAGCTTGGTTTAAACTTTGAATTTATACCGGGTGATAGTACTTCATTAAGGGTTAATTTGCCGCCCTTGTCTTCTAGACAATATATCTCTTTGTAGGAAAAAATATGCTGTTTGAGCTGATCATTAATAGCGACCTGTTGTTGGGCGAACAGCTGGCTGGCGAACAGCAAGCAACTTAATAAAGTAAAAAACCATTTAAAGTTTATAGGTAGGCGATAATAAAGTTGATACATAATAAATATTGCGCGCGTAATCTGTTCAGTTTCCAGAGGCATAACAACACTTATAACGTTAAGTCATGCATCAATAGGATAATATTAAAATTAGCAGGGATATAGGTAAGGTTATATTCAAAAAATATATATAATCGTTTTAAGATTAAAATGTATTTTTCTGCAAATATTGAAGTTTTTTAATTGTTTTTTGGCAGAGTATTGTAAAGATTTTAACGATAAAACCATATTATTAAAAAGTATAATCAAAACATATTTTTACGGGTTGTGCAAAATACCTTGTCGGCGCCTTATTATGCAACTAAAGGAAATAAATTTGAGGCCGAGTTTAAATACTCATTCAATAATCATTTAACGCTGGCCAACCTGCAGACTCCGACGCTTCGGCTGTTTATCAATATTTAAAACCCAATGGCAATATTTATAAACCATCTGGGTTACCCGGTAACGTATCCAGGGTTAAAAGATCAATAAGCTATCCTTGTATTTAATATTTGTAGCTGTACAAATATCGGCTATGGCGGGTGTCAACAACAGATGCAATTTTGGTGCTACTACCGGCGGTTATTTTTACCTCAACAATTATTTCAGACTTGGTGGTACCGATGAGCGGGAAATGGGCTCAAATATCAATTTTATAGGGTTAAAGCAAGGAGAGGTGCCGGTAAGAAGTTTATCGGCTATTGACTTAGCTATCCAATACTTTCCGTTTGACAAACGGCACGTTATACCTACCCTCAGTTATGCTGCAGATGGCAATGGCTATAACGTAACGGCTAATTTTTTTAAACGTAACAGCGATTACAGCGGCTATGGTGTTCACCTGGGCTACCTGTCTGTAATAGGACCGGTAGATTGCGTGATCAGGAAGGCCGAAATCGGCGATATCAATTTGCCATGGCGGTTTTACTTATCTTTTAGTTATAAGTTTTAATCAATGGTTGCAGCTTAAATCTATCGGTGTTTATCGTAAGTCAAGTTTGCTATTTACTGCGCACAGCTGGTGGGTATCTACGGATTTTCTCATCATATACCATGATTTTTCCATTCTTTAGTTTAACGTCGTCGGTATAATATAAAGAATCTGTTTTTCCTTTTTTGTCTGTCCACTTTTCTACGTACCAAAGTGTAACCCAGGTATCTTTTTGGTCATGGTAGTAGGTGGTAAGCCAGGAATCAAAGGTTTTTGAAACGGATGCCATATCATTACGTGTTTGCGTAAGTATAGTTACCAGACTATCTTTTTTGCCTTTAAAATAAAACTGATCTCCAATAAATTCTACCGTATCGGCAAAGTTTTCAGCAGCACCCTTAACATCTCCTGCAATATATTTCTTTAAGCAGTTAAGTACAATAAGCGCATTTCTCTCATCGCCCGGTTGCCAGTTTACAGAATATTTTAGAGTAAAAGGGTAAGTAAGTTTTGCAGATACATCAGATTTAATCTGATTGGTGCCCGGTTTGCTTTGGCAACTCAAAAGCAATGTGCATAGCGTAATAAAAAGAAAAGGATTTGTTTCATGAGTATTTAGTTTACTGGTATTGTATGATGTGATTTAGCTCTTATCGTACTGGAATTCAGATAATTAAATCTAATATAACAAATATAATAATAACAAAAAATGATAGCCGTTTGCCACACCTGTTGATATATCTTTTGATGTTATTATTAGGTATAAAATATAGGGGCAAATGATATTTTGTAAAGGTTGATCCCCTTTGGGGCAGTTTTCAGGCCTATTATCTTCAACAGGCTTTAATTAAATAATTAATATCTTGGCAATATGCTTCAGCACCTGATCCATACTATATCGCAAAGGGTTTCGCTTACAAAGGCCGATATCAGCTTGTGCGAAGCCTGTTTTGAGCCTGTTCTTTTTCCGAAAAATCGAATTGTTGAAGAGGCCGGTGCGGTGCCACAATATCTTTACTTTGTTGTTAAAGGTTTTATGCGTCTGTTTCATTACAATGAAAATGGCGATGAAGTAACCACTCACATCAATTGCCCTCCGGGTTTTCTAACTTCCTACTTTAATTTTATTAATCAGACCAAATCAGAGGAGAATGTTGAATGTATCACGGAGTGCGAAATTCTTAGAATCACCAAAACAAATTTAGACCATCTGACTAACCAAAGCCCCGCTTTTAAGGATTTTAGCATCGCGGTATTTCAGCAATCGATAGCTTATAATGAAAACAGGTCGAAAGAACTGGCGACATTAACTGCCGAACAACGCTATAAAAAGCTGATTGAAAACTATCCGGGTATTATTCATCATGTGCCGGTGCAATACATTGCCTCTTTTTTGGGTATGAAACCTGAAAGCCTGAGCCGTATACGCAAACGGATGTTTTCCTAACATTTGTCAAGTGGATTGGCTTTAACAAACCTCAGATTTGTACCATTAATTACTTAAGAAATAAGCAAATGGCAAATCAGCAACTATCATTAGTTAACGGTGCAAACGGGCATCTCGGTAATAATTTAGTAAGGCTTCTTATCGGTAAGGGCATCCGTGTACGTGCCACAGTCCGAAACATTCATAATAAAGAACCTTTTAAGGGATTGGACTGTGAGGTGGTTCAATCAGATATCACGGATAAACAATCATTAGTACGGGCTTTACAAGGGGTAGAAACCTTTTACGCCGTGGGCGCGGCATTTAAACTTTGGGCAAAATATCCCAAAAAAGAGATTTACGATGTAAACCTTGAGGGTACCCGTAATGTGGTTGAAGCTGCCGCCGAAGCCGGTGTTAAACGAATTGTATACGTAAGTTCAATAGCCGCATTAAATTATAATACGGTACCGGTAAAAGAAAGTTATGGCTACAACCCTGACCGCAGGGATATGTATTACAACTCAAAGAATGATGGTGAAAAATTAGCCTTTGAACTGGCAAAAAAACATAGTATTGAATTGGTCGCTGTTTTACCATCGGCCATGATCGGGAGCGAGGCTTTTGCACCATTAAACGTTTCGTACAATATTATCAGGCTGATCCTCCAAAAGGAAATACCGGTAGAAACCAGTATAGCGCTTAACTGGGTAGATGTAAAAGATGTTGCCGAAGGTTGCTATCAGGCAGCTGTAAAAGGCACCAGCGGCGAGCGATACATTTTGGCCAATGAAAAATGTACTTCTATCAAGGACACTACTAAACTTGCGCAGGATCTTTTTCCGGAGTTAAAAATAAAGCTGCCAGTTGCTGTACCCAGATCTGTGTTAGTTGTGATTGCCTGGTTTATGGAGATAGGAAGTAAAATTAATGGTAAGGCCCCGCTATTAAGTATTAAGGATATTACTATGTTTTCTGGTCTGCAACAGGATTTCGATATTTCAAAATCACGAAAAGAACTCGGATTTAACCCTAAACCTCCTGAACATTCCGTTAAGGAAGCGATGCAGTATTTAATAAAGCAACAATTTATTCGGTTGTAACATAAATTAAGTTAACTGACTTATAAATATCGCAATGGATTCTTCTCTTATATAACACAAAAGCCTGACGGTAGTCAGGCTTTTGTGTCTTGTTTACCGTTTAATCTTACTGTACTTTGGCAGAGTGTGCGGCGGGTTTACTTGCAGCTGTCACATAATCCATAGCTTTTTGAAAAGTGGTTACCCACAAATCTTTTTGGTTATCCCGTATATAATTCAGTAACTCCTGGTGTGCCTTTGCCGATGTGGTAATATAGTCGCCGCCTATTCCGTGAAACATGATAACGCCCATGCCGCCGTGCTTCAGGGTGCTTTTAACAAAGGCGATGAGTTGGTTGCCGGTTGTGCCATCTTCTAAACCATAGGATGGTACCCTGAACGGGTCAAGATGTTTGAAATCAGTAATTACAGCATTGGTATCGCCTCCAATGCGGGCATACTTAACCATGTCGTATTTTTTAAGGGTATCTACATAGTCTTTGCCCCCAGCCAGTGTTTCAGCGCAAGGGTAGGCAAAGGTTCTGCCTATTTGCCCGTCTACGGCGTACAAAAAGTGATTCATCACTTCAATTTCCCTGATCATACCGTATGCCGTGTACTTTTCAGAGGGTACAGGGTTATCATCGGTACTTAAACAGGGGTGAAAAATGGTATGGTTACCAAGTTCATACCCCCTTTTACTTAATGCCCGCCACCGTGGAATAGTTAAACGGTTTATATCGCCTGTTAAAAAAAAGGTAGCGGTTAAATGCGCAGCATCCAATTGCGGCACGGCAATATTTAATTGCGACTCCAGTGCATCGTCATAAGTGAGCACAATAACCGCTTTTTTGTGCTGGGGCCATTTTATTTTTTCCTGTGCCTGTACGGTAAAATTGATGAACAGCAGTATAATAAGTATTCGTTTCATACGTGATGGAGTAGTTTATTAGCAATTAAAAATAAGTAAACACGCGTGTTATTTATAAAATAGTATCCGTTTATTCTAAAATGAATAATCTGCGTGAAGATTGAAACAAGGGAGAATATGGAGGGCCTGACTGAATAATTCAGGCTAAATAATAATGGCCTGAATTTTCAGACCTGAAATCTTAACTGTTTCAGATAGCAATGATTTTCGGGTGAGATTTGGAAAACAGAAGAGCGCAGGCTTTTTACATTAATGCGCATGATTAACAACCGAAGACTTAAAAATGCCGGGATAAAAACGTTTAAAAGCAACATGGGTAAATTAAAGGAAACCTTAAAGCGCTTAACTTCAACTGCTGTTTCATCTGTTACCGACTGGAGCTCATCTTTCTTTTTAACGAGGCGTTGCATCAGGTAATTTGTCTTTATGGGGTCTTTGGAAACGGAACTCTGGTGAATAACCTGGTAAATAACATACGGACGAAGCAGCAGCATGATTACGCCTAATGTAAAAATGAATATGTTGCAGCGCCTTTTTTCCATCTGTGCTCATGTTTCATGAATTGAAACGTACAATATTAAGTTATGTTCGGCCAAGTAACAAGACCACTAAATTAATTATTGATGCGGAGGAGGGATCAACCGGTTGTTACCTGATGTTGTTACCGTAAAAATGATATCTTGTCAATAATTATTACATTTGCGCCAATGAAATTCATCGCATTGTTTTTAAGTATCTATATGACCGCACTGGCATTTATGCCCTGCCGGGACAAGCAGGATACTGCCGCGTTGAATAAAATTCACACCACTGTACAAAAAAGCCATACCGGGAATGATCAATGCGGACAGGAAAGCTGTTCTCCGTTTTGTTCATGTACATGTTGTTCAACTGTCAGAACATTGCAGCCTCAAACGCTTATTCAATTTCCTGCAATACAGCTTGCTGATAGCTATACCATACATCCAACTCCTGCCATTCAACAGGTAAGTCTTTCTGTGTGGCAGCCTCCTCAATTAAGTTAATTCCATTTTGCCGTCAGGCAATTGAATAAGCAATCGCCCTGGTGCTTGCTTAAATCTTCATGGTTTAACTTAACTCATATTTCATGTTTGAAAATATCATTTCATTCTCTATAAAGAATAAAGTGGTTGTTGGTATCATGACCGTACTTTTAATAGCATGCGGTGTATACTCAGCAGTCACGCTCCCGCTTGATGCACAGCCCGATATTACCAATAATCAGGTACAGCTTATTACACAGGCGCCAAGTTTGGGCGCACAGGAAGTAGAACAATTTATTACCGCGCCAATAGAGCTGGCTATGGCTAACATTCCCAACATTGTTGAAAAGCGATCCATATCCCGCTCAGGTATATCGGTGATCACCCTGGTTTTTAAAGACGAAACCGACATTTACTGGGCACGGCAGCAGGTGAGCCAGCAACTAAAAGAGGCAGAGGCTATTATACCGCCCGGGTTAGGCGAGCCTGTTTTAGCACCCATCACCACCGGACTGGGCGAAATTTATCAGTATGTGATACATACTAAAAAAGGGTACGAAAATAAGTACTCGGCCACTGATCTGCGCACCCTGCAGGATTGGCTGGTACGCACCCAGTTGGCCGGCACACCCGGCGTTGCCGAAGTAAGCGGCTGGGGCGGCTATGTTAAACAATACGAGGTAGCCATTGATAATAACCGGCTCAATGCTTTAGGGCTTACTATTCCTGAAATTTATAATGCCTTGCAGCGCAATAATGAAAATACAGGCGGCTCCTATATTGAGCAGCAAAACAGTGCTTATTTCATCCGCGGGGAAGGGCAGGTGAAAACCCTGGATGATATTAAAAGGATCGTTGTGAAAAACACCGGGGGAAATCCAATTCTCATCAGGGATGTGGCAGTTGTGCAGTTTGGCGGAGCAACCCGTTATGGGGCAGTAACACGTAACGGCGATGGCGAAGTAGTGGCCGGTATCACCCTGATGCTGAAAGGCGAGAATTTTAATACCGTTATCAAAAACGTTAAAGAGCGTATGGCCACCATTCGTAAATCATTACCCGAAGGGGTGGTGATAGAACCGTTTATTGACCGTACTGAACTGGTTGGCCGCGCCATAGGCACAGTTCAAAAAAACCTGATGGAGGGTGCGCTTATCGTGATCTTTATCCTGATCCTGTTTTTAGGAAACTGGCGCGCGGGCCTGGTAGTAGCTTCTGTAATACCACTGGCTATGCTGTTTGCATTCAGCATGATGCGTTTGTTTGGTATATCGGGAAATTTGATGAGCCTGGGTGCAATTGACTTTGGCTTAATTGTGGATGGTGCAGTTATTATTGTAGAGAGTGTGATTCACCATTTAACTACAGGCAATTATGGCAAGGAAGGTATTTTAAAACTCTCTAAACAACAAATGGATACCGAAGTTAAGAGCAGTGCGGGCAAGCTCATGAAGTCGGCGGCTTTTGGGCAAATCATTATCCTCATTGTTTATCTGCCTTTGCTATCACTGGTTGGCATCGAAGGTAAAATGTTTAAGCCAATGGCTCAAACCGTGGCCTTTGCCATATTGGGTGCATTTATTCTTTCGCTAACCTATGTGCCAATGGCCAGCGCGCTGTTCCTCAGCAAAAACACACAACATAAAATAAATATCTCCGACCGTTTGATGGGCTTTCTGCAGGCTGTTTATAGCAAGGTACTCATCCGGGTTTTAAAGGTCAGGGTTATTATCGTAGCCCTTGTATTTATTGTTTTTAGTATTTCGATATGGGGATTTAGCCGCATGGGCGGTGAATTTATACCCACACTTGAAGAAGGTGATCTGACGGTTGAAATTTCTATGATGCAGGGTACCTCCTTATCAGAAGCGATTAAAACATTTAGTAAAGCCGAAAAAATCTTAAAGAATAAATTTCCTGAGTTGAAGCAGGCTGTTACCCGTATTGGCAGCTCAGAAATCCCTACCGACCCAATGCCTATGGAAAAAGGTGATATGATGCTGGCGATGAAACCCAAGGCAGAATGGACATCGGCCAAAAGCAAAGAGGAAATGATAACCAAAATGGAGGACGCCCTTGCCGTTATACCCGGCATTAATGTAGAGATAAGCCAACCGATGCAAATGCGTTTTAACGAACTCATGACCGGCATACGACAGGATGTAGCCATTAAAATATATGGTGATGACCTTGATGTTTTAACAGCCGAAGCCGATAAGATAGCCCGGATAATTAAACCCATATCCGGAGTAAGTGAACCCTATATAGAAAAGGTAAGCGGGTTGCCCCAAATAGCGGTTACCTATAACCGCGATAAAACGGCACAATATGGCCTGAACATCAGCGATCTCAACATGATCCTTCGCACCGCTTTTGCAGGTAACACAGCGGGGGTAGTATTTGAAGGCGAGAGGCGTTTTGATTTGGTACTGAGGCTGCAGCGTAATTTAAGAGAAAATATCTCGGGCGTACAAAACCTGCTAATCCCCTTGCCATCGGGTAACAAAATACCACTAAGCCAGGTTGCCGATATTACTTTTAAAGAAGCACCCGCACAGGTTTCACGCGAGGATGGTAAACGCCGCATTTATGTAGGGTTTAATGTAGTTAAGCGCGATGTTCAAACCACGGTTCAAGAGATACAAACCAAACTGGATCAGGAATTGAAACTACCAGCCGGATATTATTTGACCTATGGCGGCCAGTTTCAAAATTTACAGGCTGCCAAAACAAGGTTAGCTATAGCTGTACCCGCCGCGTTGTTACTTATTTTGTTATTGCTGTATGTCACCTTTCGCTCTGTTGGGGAAAGCCTGCTCATTTTTACCGCTGTGCCTTTAGCGGCTATTGGTGGTATTGCTGCCTTAATGCTGCGTAATATGCCATTCAGTATCTCGGCAGGGGTGGGATTTATTGCGTTGTTTGGCGTCGCCGTTTTAAATGGTATTGTGCTTATTGGGTATTTTAACCAGTTGAAAGAGGAAGGGGTTAACAATATTTATGACCGCGTATTGCAGGGGACCAAAGTAAGGTTACGCCCGGTTTTGATGACCGCCTTTGTGGCTTCGCTGGGATTTTTACCTATGGCCTTATCATCAAGTGCGGGGGCCGAGGTGCAGCGGCCGCTGGCAACAGTTGTTATAGGCGGCCTTATCACTGCCACCTTTTTAACCTTGTTTGTGTTGCCTTGCTTATACATCATATTTTCAGGTAAACAAGTAACTAACAGTAAGCTGCCCAAAGTATTAACAATTGTTTTGCTAATTGGAATATGCTCCCTTGGTGGGATAAAACCGGCCCATGCACAAAACATAAAGCCGCTTACTTTAGATAGCGCCATAGCCATGGCAATAAAAAATAACCTGCAGTTAAAGGCGGCCGGGTTAAATGTTGCAAAAGCACGTGTGTTGCAGAAAACCGCCTTTGATTTGCCTAAATCCGAAATTATGGTTACGCAGGACCCTACCAGCGGCGGTAATATTGACAATGCCATTGGTATAACGCAAAGTTTTGCCTGGCCTGGGCTTTACGGTAATCAAAAAAAATTGCTGGTACAACAAACCCTGTTGGCCGAAAAATTGAGTAGTTTAACCCAAAATGAAATAACCAGGGCAGTTAAAATGGCCTATTACAATTATTTGCAAAGTACCGAAACTTTAAGGATACTGGCCAGTCAGGATAGTGTTTACGGTGGTTTTATTAAAAAGGCTGAAGTGCGTTTTAAAACTGGTGAAACCTCCAACCTGGAACTGATTAACGCGCGAAACAAGTTTCAGGAGATACAGGCTTTAAAAATTGTAGCAGAAACCGATCTGCAAACGGTAACACTGAACCTGCAACAATTACTAAACGTTGATGACCCTGTCAGGCTGGCCGAAAATAATTTGACAGCCATTACCATTACTGATAGTGCCCAGGAGGAGGTTTCTTCTAATCCGCAGGTAAATTATGAGCGCCAGAATATTGAAGTGGCCAATGCCCGTATCCGCGTGGAAAAATCAAAGAATCTGCCTGATTTCAGGGTAGGGTATAATCAGCAATTGCTGATTGGTGCATTTAATCCGGCTGCAATTAACCGCAGTTATTTCCCCGGTACCCGTATTGCCGGTATCCAGTTTGGTGTTGGGGTTCCGCTGTTTAGCGGCAGCGCCAATCGTGCCAGGGTAAAAGGCGAACAGATAGAAAGTCAGATAGCGCAAGCCAATTTGCAGCACACACAATTGTTAATCAGCGTCCAGTACCAGCAAGAACTGCTTCAATATCGGAAATTCAGACAAATGCTGAACTATTATACAACCGGTGGCCTAAAGAATGCCAATGAGCAATTACGCATTGCGCAGGTGTCTTTTAACCTGGGCGAGATCGGTTACATGGAATATGTGGCCAATATATCGGCTGCTGTGCAAAGCAAACTTAATTACCTGGAAACGCTGGGCCGTTTAAATCAATCAGCTATTCAATTACAATTTTTAAAAGGAGAATAAAACATGAACCATATAACATATAAAAAGCTTTTGATGCCATTTATCGGATTATTATTAATTACCACAGGCTTACTATCCTGTTCTGGTGACGGTGCCAATAAACAGGATGATGATCAAAAGGACAGTAAACAGGAAGCTAAACAGAAAAATAGCGACATCATTGAGCTAACACTCCAACAAATGCAAGCCGTGGGCATAACCGTAGGGCCCATTGAGGAAAAAAATCTGACAACGGTTGTTAAGGCCAACGGGCAGTTGGCCGTACCGCCGCAAAATATGGCAAACGTGAGTATACTTTCGGGCGGTATTGTTCGCAATATCAAAGTTTTTGAGGGGCAGCAGGTTCATAAGGGACAGATATTGGCTACCATTGAAAATCAGGAGCTGATCAAGATACAGCAAGATTACTTAGCAGCCAGAAATAATTTTACCTATATAGCCGCCGAATACCAGCGGCAAACACAACTGCAAGCCGCCGGCGCCGGTACGGGTAAATCTTTTCAGGCGGCACAGGCAACTTATAATGCGGAGCAAGCCCGTATTAAAGCTTATGAAACTAATCTTCGGCAGTTAGGTGTTGTTCCCGGTCAAATATCTGGAGGTAATATTGTATCGTCATTCCCGGTTGTTTCGCCAATTGGCGGAACGGTGGGTACCATAAAGGCAACAACCGGCGCATTTGTACAACCCGGAACCGCGATAATGGAGGTTGTGGATAATTCCAAGATCCACTGCGACCTTATTGTTTTTGAAAAAGATTTAAGTAAGGTAAAACCGGGTCAGCGGGTAAATTTTGAGCTCACTAATCAGAATAACCAACAGATTAAGGGAAGGATAAGTGGTATTAATAAGTCTTTTGAAAATGAAAGTAAAGGTGTTATTGTACACGCTATTATTGAGAACTCCGATAAACTCAATTTAATACCGGGCATGTATGTAACGGCACTTATTAGCGTAGGAACCGGGAAGATGCCCGCTGTGCCTGTTGATGCAGTGATCAGTTCTACAGGCAAACAATACATCTATGTTGCCATGGAAAATAAAAAAGACAGTTTACAGAGCTTCAAAAAAACAGAGGTGGCTACAGGTGTAACCGAATTAGGGTACAGCAACATTAAACAGTTAGTGCAATTGCCACCTAACACCAAGGTGATTACTAAAGGAGCATTTTACCTGCAATCCAAGGCCGCCGGCAGTACAGAAGAGGAATAAACCGTTATTTATAAAAATAAAAATCCCCGGTGCTTGGTCGCCAAACTTTCCACCGGGGCAATGTTAACTGATCCTTCAATCCATTAATCATTTAATCAAAACTAATAATTCTTTATCAGGATTCAGAATAATTCCCCTGCTTAAAAAATTCCTGCAAAATCTTCAAAATCAGGTTTCATTATCAGGTTTATTGCCGGTATTGCAATACGGTTTATTAGTATTAAACATAACACAAACGTTTGACTGAGGTACCAAAACACCTTGTCACAACTGTTTAGCATGTACACAAACAGATAAAAATATCCGGTATGATACATATAAAGCATCAATATTTGATGCTTTACGCATAAAACTATTTTAGGGCTCCTGTTAGGAGATTAGTATATGTCTGATGTTTTAATCGCCTTCCAAGGCATATAGATATCAAAATACAGATATATGTATGACGTATGCTAAAAAATGAAACCATAGTACTAATTAGTTTCGTTTTGATTAAGAACAAACGTTTGCGCTGACTTTTATCCCCCTGAAGTTGGTGAAAACTACCGGAACAAACTACTTTCACGAAATCAATACCGGATGTTTTAACAAATAAAATTTCATTCAGGTATTAAATTATTTGACTCCGCCTTAACCTTTATAAGCAACACCCATTGAGCATGCCATTCAAAGGGAATAATAACAGGAAAAGTGCAGGGTCATACAACGGTTGATCAGCGCAGCGTCCTGATGATATAGCAACTTGAAATTTATTATTAACTATAAAACCTGTCAGTGAAAAAGCATCTCTTGTTATTATCTTTTCTCTTGTTGTCGGTGGTAACCTGTTTCGGGCAGGAAAAGCACATTTTTAGTTTAAGTAAAAATGATTTTTTGCTGGACGGGAAACCCTTTCAGATCATTAGCGGCGAAATGCATCCGGCCCGTATACCACGTGAATACTGGCGTAACCGTATCCAAATGGCCAAGGCTATGGGTTGCAATACTATTGCTGTTTATATATTCTGGAACTATCATGAAGCTACCCCCGGTGTTTTTGACTTTAAAACGGGCAACCATGATATAGCCGAATTTATAAGGATCTGTAAGCAGGAAGGGATGTGGGTAATGCTGCGCCCGGGGCCTTATGTATGTGCCGAATGGGATTTTGGAGGACTACCCAGCTGGCTTTTAAAAACACCCGATATTAAGGTAAGATGTATGGATAGCCGCTACATGAGTGCGGTTACCCGTTATATAGCCAGGCTTTCGGCAGAGGTTAAACCTTTGCTTTGTACCAATGGCGGCCCTATTATCATGTCGCAAATTGAAAACGAATACGGCAGTTACGGTAATGATAAAGTGTACCTGGAAACTTTAAGGAAATTATGGTTGCAGAATGGCATTAACGTACCTTTTTATACAGCCGATGGCGCCACTTCCTATATGCTTGAGGCGGGTAACATTGATGGTGCGGCTATTGGATTGGATAGTGGCAGCAGCGACGAAGATTTTGACCAGGCTACAAAACGCAATCCTAATGTCCCGTCTTTCAGCAGCGAAACCTACCCAGGCTGGCTAACACACTGGAAAGAAAAATGGGCTAAGCCTGATACCGGCGGGTTAAAAAAGGAAATCACTTATTTGCTTAGTCATCACAAGTCGTTTAACTTGTATGTAATACATGGCGGAACAAACTTTTCCTTTACAGCAGGGGCCAACGCATTCTCGGCAATACAGTATCAGCCCGACCTTACCAGTTATGATTATGATGCGCCTATAAACGAGCAGGGGCAACCCACACCCAAGTATTATATGCTGCGTAACCTCATCAGTAAATATGTTAAATATAAAATTCCGGAAGTGCCCAAAGCGGTTGAGGCCATTAGTATCCCTCCGGTAACATTAACGCCACTAACCAGTATCTGGCAGCAACTCCCCAAGCCCCATCTGTCAGCACAGCCGCAGCCTATGGAATATTACGGCCAGGATCAGGGGCTGATGTTGTACCGTACGCAGCTGATAGGTCATAAGAAAGGTACACTTACCATTACAGAGCCACATGACTATGCCATGGTATTTGTAGATGGGAAATTTATTGATACCGTTTATCGCGATGGCGGCAAATGGGATATTAAAATACCTGAAAGCAGCAGCAAAAATCCCGTACTGGATATTTTAGTAGAGGGTATGGGCCATATCAATTTTGCCCAGCATATTATTGACCGTAAAGGCATCACAGACTGGGTTACACTTAACGGCATGACCCTAATGAATTGGCAGATATTTCCCTTGCCTATGAATGAGCAGTTTATAAGCACATTAAAAGCAAAGCAACCCGGTAAAGACGATAATAAAGGATTGTTTTTTAAAGGAACTTTTGAACTGCCAAAAACAGGCGATACTTATTTTGACCTGAGCAATTATAGCAAGGGCGTTGTTTATGTAAATGGACATAACCTGGGCCGGTACTGGAATACCGGGCCGCAACAACGGTTATATTGCCCTGCTTCCTGGTTAAAAACAGGCCGGAATGAAATTGTTGTTTTTGATTTTCATCAAAACGAAGCTAAAACTATAAGCGGTAAAACTACACTGGAATAAAAAATGCTGATAAACATTGGTTATATTTCATACAGCAATAGCTGTTTTGCTAATAAAACCTATTTACATTATGAAAAAAGCATACCTGGTTACCATCATTTTTTTTGCAGCGTTTTCCAATGTATTAACTGTACAGGCGCAAAAAAAGCCCAATATTATTTTCATCCTTACTGATGATCAAGGATATGGTGATATCGGTGTGTTTTTTCAGCAACAAAGGCAAAAATCTGGCAACAGGAGCCTGCCTTATGAGTTAACCCCCAACCTGGATAAGCTGGCAGCCAGGGGAGCAAGGTTTACCCAGCAATATTGTAATGCGCCGGTTTGCGCGCCATCAAGGGCATCCTTGTTAACAGGAGTAAACCAGGGTAACGCCAGTGTAAGGGATAACCAGTTCGATAAGGAAATAGAAAATAACCACACCATTGCAACCGTATTAAAAACGGCTGGTTATACCACGGCTGCCATTGGTAAATGGGGTTTACAAGGCGTTAAGGAAGATGGTCCGGATTGGCCCGCGCATCCACTAAAAAGAGGATTTGACAGTTTTTATGGTTATATGCGCCATGCTGACGGGCATGAGCATTATCCTGCAGAAGGGCTATACCGCGGTAAAAAACAAGTATGGGATAATTATAAAAACGTAGCGGCTGGTTTAGATAAGTGTTATACCACTGACCTTTGGACATCCGCCGCAAAAAAATGGATAACGGATTATGAAAAAGGAGAAGATGCAAACAAGCCGTTCCTGATGTACCTGGCGTATGATTGCCCCCATGCGGTAATTGAGCTGCCGGCAAAACCTTATCCTGCTGGTGGAGGTTTAAAGGGAGGATTGCAATGGTTAGGCCAGCCCGGGCACATGATTAATACCGCCGAGGGTACTATTGATTCCTATATGTATCCGGAATATGCCAACGCTACTTATGATGACGATAACGATCCCAAAACACCGGAAAAAGCCTGGCCCGAAACCTATAAACGATATGCAACTGCAACCCGCAGGATAGATGACGCCGTAGACGATATTATGCAGCTGCTTACCGATTTAAAGATTGATGACAACACGCTGGTGGTTTTTACTTCAGATAATGGCCCATCGATAGAGTCATATCTACCTGCTTCTTATGTGCCTAATCACCCAACCTTTTTTGGTAGCTATGGCCCATTTGATGGTATAAAAAGAGATTGCTGGGAAGGAGGCCTCCGTGTACCTACTATTGCCGCATGGAATGGGCATATTAATGCGGGTAAAATTATTAATACACCAAGTATGCTGTCAGACTGGATGGCAACCTTTGCAGATGCTGCCCAAATCCCGGTTCCCGCGCGTACGGATGGGGTATCTTTACTGCCAGCATTAACCGGCAAAGGCAAACAACAACCCGGTTTGGTTTATTCCGAATATTATGAAAGTGGCAAAACTCCCGATTTTAAAGAATTTGAAGCAAGCCGGCGCGGACGAAAACGTGACCAAATGCAAATGATACGTATGGGTGATCTGGTTGGCGTACGCTATGCCATCACCTCCGCTAACGACGATTTTGAAATATATAACGTAGTTAAAGACCCCAAAGAGGTGATTAACCTGGCTTTAAAGTCAGGATTTGAAGCCATACAGGCTCAAATGAAAACCAAGGTGCTGCAACTGCGTCATGCTGATAAGGAGGCGCCGCGCCCTTATGATAATGTTGCCATACCCGCAAGTCCAGCTGTGGGTAATATACAACCCGGTTTGAGCTGGAAATTTTACCAGGGAAATTTCCCTTGGGTTGTTTCTGAACAAAACCTGCATGCAGATGGAAAAGGCGTTTGCAGCAAACTAACAGTATTAAAAACCGAAAATAAAGCGGGGTTGGTATGTTATGAGGGCTTTATTAAAATTCCCGCAGACGGCACTTACACATTCGCTTTACAGGCCACCGGAAAAGCTTACCTGCGCCTGCACGAGGCAACATTGATTGACGAAGATTTTGGGTACTTATCAGGTACAGAGCTGAGCCAAACGCTTAACTTGAAAGCAGGCTTGCACCCGGTAAAACTTTACTACCTCGTTTCGGCAAATACATTACCAGAAATACAACTCCGGTTAAAACCTGAAAATAGCGCCTGGGCAGATGTTTCGGATCTGGGTTTTTATCGTGCAAAATAGTATTACCCCGGTTTTAAATCCGGGCAACATTTATTGAATTAATTAAATATCACCATAGTAAATCTTTATGAAAAAAAACTTCTTCTTACTTTTTCTGATTTTGTTCGGAAGCACAGCGTTTGCTCAGCAAGCCGATGAAATAACCATTATACCCAAACCTGCCTCTGCCGAAAAAGGTACCGGTGTATTTGTGATCAGCAAACGCACCAGCATTGTGGCCAAAGGAGCCGATGCTGAAAAGGTGGCCGGTATGTTCAATTATTTTTTTAACAAAAAATACGGGTTTACCTTAAAAATTAACAACAGTGCACTTACTGACGCTATTGTTTTAAACACCATGTTACGTATTAAATTACCGGAGGAGGGGTATCAGCTTAAAGTAACCAGCAAAGGCGTAAATATAGTGGGCGACCGCAGCGGTGTATTTTATGGTGTTCAATCGTTATTGCAATTAATTCATGAAACAGGTGCGCAATTATCGGTTCCGGCGGTAAATATTAATGACCAGCCAAGTTTTGCCTATCGTGGAATTATGTTAGACGTTGGCCGTCATTTTTTTGATGCCAACGAGGTAAAAAAGATTCTTGATGTAATGGCATATCTTAAACTGAATAAGTTTCACTGGCATTTAACTGATGATCAGGGATGGCGCCTGGAAATAAAAAAATATCCAAAACTAACAGCCATCAGCGCCTGGCGCGATTCGTCCATTATTGGTGGATATGGCGACTTTAGTCCTTTTATATATGATGGAAAAAAGAGCGGCGGATTTTATACGCAGGAGCAGGCTCGCGAAATTGTAAAGTATGCGGCCGACAGAAATATTGAAGTAATTCCGGAAATTGAAATGCCGGGTCATTGCACCGCGGTGTTAGCAGCTTACCCTGAGTTGGGTAACGGAACCGGACCATATAAAGTACCAGGTTATTGGGGAGTGCACAACACTATTTATAACCCCGGTGAGCCAACATTTAAATTTCTGGAGGATGTGTTGACCGAAGTTATTGCTATTTTCCCGAGTAAATATATACACATTGGTGGTGATGAAGTTCCGAAAGATGAATGGAAAAGTTCGGCATTTGCTCAAAAAATTATACATGATAATAATTTAAAAGACGAGCATGAGCTACAAAGCTGGTTTATTAACCGGATCGAAAAATTTTTAAATAAAAACGGCAAAAACCTGATTGGCTGGGATGAGATATTAGAAGGAGGACTAACGCCTAATGCAACAGTAATGAGCTGGCGGGGCGAGGCTGGCGGTATACAGGCAGCAAAAGAGGGGCATAATGTGATCATGTCGCCCAACAGCAATATGTATATTGACCATGCCCAGGCTAAAGATAGCAAGACCGAGCCCCTGGCTATTGGCGGTTTTTTACCGTTAAATGTTGTTTATAATTATAACCCGCTGCCTGCTGCATTAACTCCTGAGCAGCAGAAAAGCATACTGGGTGTGCAGGCCAATATGTGGACAGAGTACGTGCCAACAAATAATAAATTGGAATACATGATATTTCCGCGCGCCATAGCACTTGCAGAGGTTGGCTGGACTAAAACAGAAAGCAAGAATTATGATGATTTTGTTGGACGAAGATTGCCTGCGGTTTTAAAGGATATTGAAAAGGCCGGAATAAATTACAGGATCCCGGAAGCTAATGTGGTAATTGCTGATGATGCACAAACCGGCAGGAAAAAGATAACTATCATTTCTTCTGTAGCTCAAAGCAAGATATATTATACCATAGATGGACATAAAGCCGACAACACTACTGATTTATATTCAGGTTCCATACTTACGCCGTTTACCAATGGTCGGCAGTTAACTTTAAAGTATATTGTAGTTACACCAGGCAACAGAACAAGTAGTGAATTTAGTGTTGATATTAAATAGATTAGTGTATTGCTGAAAGGATTGGTCTGTAAGCGTTAATTAGCTATTATATACATGAAAAATCGGATAATAATCGGAACGGTTCTGGCAATTTTACAACTGAGCGTTAAAGCCGTCGGGCAAGTGTTACCAGTATGGGACAATGCCACTATGCAACACCGGCCTGACTGGCTCATAAATCCTGCTGGCAACAAGGCGCAGGTTTTTAAAAGTAAGGATGGTAAGGAGCTTGTTTTATATAACGGCTTGCTTAAAAGAACGTTCCGGATTGCCCCCAATGTGGCCTGTGTAGATTATCAGAATTTAAGCACCGGGAGGCAATTATTGCGGGCTGTAAAAGCCGAAGCCCGTTTAACTGTTAACGGGCATGATTATAACGTTGGTGGCTTGTACGGGCAAAAGGAGAACGCCTATCTGCTGCCGGCCGAGCTTGACCAGATGACAACCGGAAGCAATGATTTTCAGTTTGTTGATTATACAATTAAGCCGGTTGCACCATATCTGAATTGGAAAACCCGGTTCTGGAAACCCACAACCGGGCAGGCAGTAACCGGAAAAATGATCAGTTTCAGATACCGGGCAACCATACCGGCATTAAATGGTTTGGAGGTTAAGGTAAATTATGAGCTTTATGATAATATACCTTTGATTGTTAAGTCGCTTACGCTGGATAATGTGGGCGATCATACTTTCAAAATTAACCGCGTAGTAAATGAGATTCTGGGTGTAGTAGAGGAGGAGAGTGCCGTTGTGGGGAATCCTGATAATATGAAAAAAAATCAGGGTATTTATCTGGAAACCAACTACGCCTTTAACAACTCCATGCGATATGCCCAAAGCGATCAAACAACCCATTGGAAAACAGACACGGCCTATACCTCGCAGGTAAATTATGATTTTAAAACACCATGCTTACTGGAAGTATACCCTGAACAAGGTCCCGGAGTTGAACTAAAACATGGCCACATATTTAATTCGGTACGCACGCATGAGCTTTTGATGGATAGTGATGACCGCGAAAGAAGAGGGCTTGCCATACGCAAAATGTATAATGTAGTAGCTCCATGGACAATGGTCAATCCTATTTTTATGCACCTGGTAAGTAAAAATGATGATCAGGTAATAACAGCAATAGATCAATGTGCTGCAACGGGCTATGAGGCGGTGATACTAAGCTTTGGCAGCCATTGCAATATGGAGGATGTGAGCAATGATAACATTGCACATTGGAAAAAGCTTACCGATTACGCCCATAGTAAAGGAATAAAGATAGGTGGGTATTCCTTATTCAGCTCCAGGCGCATCAGTGACTCTGATGATGTGATTGACCCTGTATCAGGTAAGCCCGACAGAGGCGCAATGTTTGGTAATGCGCCTTGTTTGGCAAGTAAATGGGGCTTGGCATACGTGCAGCACCTTAAAACGTTTATGCTTGGTACAGGTTTTGATATTTTTGAAAACGACGGCCCTTATCCGGGCGATGTGTGTGCTTCGGTTACCCATCCCGGTCATCAGGGACTGGACGATTCCCAATGGCAGCAAATGGAACTTCAAAAGGAGTTATACCATTGGTGTAACCAGCGGGGAATATACGTTAATGCACCTGACTGGTATTTTCTTGACGGTTCAAATAAGATTTCAATCGGGTACAGGGAGGTCAACTTTTCTTTGCCCCGGGAAAATCAGAAAATCCTGAACAGGCAGAATATATTTGACGGAACCTGGAATAAGGACCCTGCCATGGGCTGGGGATTTGTACCCTTAACGCGCTATCAGGGTGGTGGACCGGAAGCAGTATTAGAACCTCTGAATGAACACCTGGAAGATTATAAACAGTTAATGATGGAGTACTATGGTGCCGGTGTACAAGCCTGTTACCGTGGGCCGCGGCTTTATGATACCGATAAAACCAGGCAAACGGTTGCCGAGGTAATTAAATGGTATAAAAAATATCGCGATATCCTCAATTCAAGTGTTATTCACCTACGTAGGGCAGATGGGCGCGACTGGGACGGAATACTCCACGTTAACCCAAATCTTAAAACTAAAGGCCTGGTTATGCTGTACAATCCTACAGGGCAGGCTATAACAAGGCATATCAAGCTGCCACTTTATTATACCGGTTTAACCGCTACGGCAAAGGTCAGCGAACAGGAAGGTGCAGTTAAAACGTACACATTAAATCGTGATTACAGCGTTGATTTGACCCTGACCATCCCGGCAAAAAATTATACATGGTTAACAATTGAGTAAGGCGTTTCAAAAGTAATATGATGATGATAAACAGAAGTGTATTAATGTTGGCTTTTATAGCGTCTGCAATAACCGCTAACAGCCAAACTAAAAAGAAACCCGTAAATAGCCGGCCAAATGTTATTTACATTTGTGCTGATGATTTGGGTTATGGCGATTTAAGCTGCTATGGCGCTACAAAAATTAATACTCCCAATGTAGATAAACTGGCCGCTTCGGGTATCAGGTTTACAAACGGGCATTGTACTTCTGCAACTTGTACGCCTTCCCGCTATGCCTTTATGACCGGCAAATATCCCTGGCGTAAGCAAGGCACCGGTATTTTGCCCGGCGATGCTGCCCTTATAATTCCTACAGACAAAGCCACCCTGCCTAATATATTTAAAAGGGCGGGGTATAAAACTGCAATTGTGGGCAAGTGGCATTTAGGATTAGGGGAAGCTGTAGCAAAGGACTGGAACGGGGAGGTTAAGCCCGGACCCAATGAAGTAGGGTTTGACTATTCCTTTATTTTTCCGGCAACGGCCGATAGGGTACCTACTGTTTTTTTAGAGAACCATAAAGTAGTAGCCTTGGATTCAAATGACCCTATAGCGGTTGATTACACCAAGAAAGTGGGTAACGATCCCACCGGTAGGGAGCATCCGGAGTTATTAAAACTACAATCATCACCGGGGCAGGGACATGATCAAACTATTGTGAATGGTATTGGCAGAATCGGCTATATGACTGGTGGGAAAATGGCCCGTTGGGTTGATGAGGAAGTATCATCAACTTTTTTAGCAAAGGCAGAAGGTTTTATTGAAGACCATCAAAAGCAGCCATTTTTCCTGTATCTCGCATTAACAGAACCACACGTGCCGCGTATGCCGGCAACACGTTTTAAAGGCAAAAGTGGCTTGGGCTTGCGTGGTGATGTTATTTTACAATTAGACTGGACAATTGGAGAAATTAGGAAACAGCTCAAATTGCACAACATGGATA
The DNA here is from genome assembly GCF_014200575.1 of Mucilaginibacter saanensis. Lineage (GTDB taxonomy): Bacteria > Bacteroidota > Bacteroidia > Sphingobacteriales > Sphingobacteriaceae > Mucilaginibacter. Next base: position 253,859 of record NZ_JACHBZ010000002.1, read on the forward strand.
AAAATACCATCGTAATATTTACCAGTGATAACGGTCCCGTGCTTGACGATGGTTACCAGGATGAGGCGGTAACAAAATTAAATGGGCATACCCCGGCAGGCCCCATGCGTGGGGGAAAGTACAGCGCTTTGGAGGGCGGTACACGGATACCATTTATTGTTAGCTGGCCAGGTAACATCAAACCCGGAGTGTCAGATGCGCTGGTTTCGCAGATAGATATGCTGGCTTCTTTTTCGTCGTTTTTAAAGCAGTCCATACCTGCAGACAACTCAATTGACAGTGAAAATATGATGAATACGTTTTTAGGCAAATCAAATAAAGGGCGCTCTGTATACATAGAACAGGGTGGCGCGCTCGCTATTGTGAAGGACGGCTGGAAATTTATTACCCCCGGTAAAGGTGCTGCATTTGATAAACTGGTAGGCATAGAAACAGGTAACTCTCCTGAACCTCAACTCTATCGCTTGAAAGACGACATTGGAGAAAAACATAACCTTGCTACCCAATATCCCGAAAAAGTTAAAGAACTTGCTGAACTGCTGAACACAATTAAGCAAAAAAAGTAGGCGTATAAAATCACTTCAAAACCGGCTTGCTGCATTAAACCCATCATGATGGATGTTTAATGCAGCAAGCCGGTTTTTTTATATACTCCGGACGATGCTCTTATTTAACCACGGGGTGCGGCCTCGTCGGTCTTACAGGGCGATATGAAAATTTCAGCATCAGGGGCAGTCGTTATTTTATAGTAGCTGATAGTAAAAAGTAATTTATCCTTTTGTTTTAGTTAATGGAATGGTTTAAAATAGTTATAGGCAAATCAAATATTAAATTAATTTAGTGAAATTAATAGCCTGCATTTGGGCTGGAGCCAAAAATAACTACCTATTCAAATACATCACCAATGCGAAAAATTGTTTTTTTACTAATTTTATTATGGAGTACGGGTTATGAAGCCATGGCTCAAAAAACCATTGTACAATACTTATCCGGTACCGATAAAGATCATACGGTAAACTGGGATTTCTATATCAATACCGGTCAAAAAAGCGGTTCGTGGAGTAAAATTGCAGTGCCATCAAACTGGGAACAGCAAGGTTTTGGCACATACAACTATTATAAGGACACACAAAACCCGGAGGAGCAGGGGAAGTACAAATATCATTTTAGGGTACCTTCATCAAATTCAGATAAAAAGGTATTTATTGTTTTTGAGGCCTCCATGACCGAAACCGAAGTAAAGATTAACGGACAGTTGGCAGGCCCCGTACATCAGGGTGGGTTTTACCGGTTTAAGTACGATATAACTAAGCTATTGAATTTTGGTGCCGATAATTTACTGGAAGTTACTGTTAGTAAAAAATCAACAAACGAATCCGTTAATCAGGCCGAACGGAAAGCTGATTTTTGGTTGTTCGGGGGCATTTTTCGTCCGGTATATCTTGAAATTGTTCCGCAAACCTTTATAGACAGGATCGCCATCAACGCGCAGGCAAACGGGAAGCTTTCTCTTGATGTTTTTGCCGTTAATGCCAACAGTAAACATGTTATTAAGGCCCAGGTACAAAAACTAAACGGGCAGCCTGTAGGCGCTCCGTTTAGCATTAACGCATCTGCAGACAGCCCCAAAATAACCCTGAAGCAACAGATTAATCATGTTTTACCCTGGAATCCGGAGTCGCCAAACCTGTATAATCTGGTGGTGTCCATTACAGGGCCACAGGGGGATATTCACAGCATCAAACAGCGTTTTGGTTTCCGTACTGCGGAATTAAGGTTACAGGACGGTTTTTACGTGAACGGTAAAAAAGTTGTTTTTAAAGGAGTATGCAGGCACAGCGAATGGCCCGAGTCTGGCCGGACATTGAGTAAGGATATCAGCTTAATGGATGTTAAGCTGATGAAAGAGATGAACATGAATGCGGTCCGGATGTCGCATTATCCGCCCGATCAGCATTTTTTGGATGTATGTGACTCACTTGGCCTTTTTGTGCTGGATGAACTAACGGGTTGGCAGGCTAAGTACGATACAGAGGTAGGAAAAAAATTGGTGAAAGAATTAGTGGTGAGGGATGTGAATCATCCGGCTATTGTAATTTGGGATAATGGTAATGAGGGCGGCTGGAACACCGATCTGGATAATGAATTTGCAAAATATGATCCGCAGCACCGCCTGGTGATCCATCCGTGGGAAAAATTTAACGGAACGGATAACAAGCATTATCCTGATTATAATTATGTAACTAATGCTGTTTTATACGGTAAGGATGTGTTTTTCCCTACAGAGTTTATGCATGGATTGTATGATGGCGGACAGGGCGCAGGGCTGGATGATTTCTGGAACCTGATGCGCAGGCATCCTTATTTTGGAGGCGGATTTTTATGGTCGTTCCATGATGAGGGTGTTGCCCGCACAGACAGGAACGGACAGATAGATATACAGGGAAATGCAGCGCCAGACGGTATATTAGGTCCGCATCGCGAAAAGGAGGGGAGCTATTATACCATCAAGGAGATCTGGTCGCCGGTGGTGATCGGGAATCAATACATACCCGAAGCCTTTGATGGCAAGCTGAGTATCGAAAACAGGTATATCTATACTAACCTTAATAGATGTTCATTTAAATGGCAATTGGTATCGTTGCGCTTACCCGGTAATAGTGTGCAGGGCAAAGTGAATGCATCAGGAAATATAGCACCTCTTGATCTTGAACCGGGTTGTAAAAGTTATTTGCAGATTAATTTGCCTGCAGGATGGCAGAATAGCGACGTATTGTATTTAACTGTTGATGGTCCTGATCATAAAGAAATATTTACCTGGAGCTGGCCGCTCAAATCGCCCGGCGAAAAACTGAACCGCGTTGCTGCACAAGGGAACGTTAGACCACAGGTTATAGAACAGGATAGCAGCCTTATAATTAAATGTGATGCCATCAGTTACTATTTCAGTACTAAAACAGGCTATTTACAAAAGGTAGTAACACCAAAATCAGCTATTGATTTAAAAGACGGGCCTGTGGTGGCCGGCATAAAACACACCTTTAAAACCCTGAACCATTACGCCGAGGGGCAGGATTATGTGGTGGAACCTTTATATGAAGGCGGCCCCATGTTTAAGGTAAAATGGATATTTAGCCCAGGTAAGCCCGCAAAGCTGAGTTACCAGTTTAGCCAGCAAGGGGAATTTGATTTTTCGGGTATTACGTTTAACTATCCCGAAGAACTGGTAACCGGTATGCAATGGGAAGGTCGCGGGCCGTATCATGTTTGGAAAAACAGGCTTAAAGGGCAGCAGTTTGGCGTTTGGCATAAAAACTATAACAATACCATAACCGGCGAAAGCTGGAACTATCCGGAGTTTAAAGGTTATCATGCCGATGTATATTGGGTTACCGTGGAAACCAAACAAGCTCCTTTTACTATATACACCACCCAAAAGAATACCTTTTTAGAAATGCTGAAACCAGCAAAGGCGCTGGGTTCGGGTAATAACAATACCAATCCGCCATTTCCGGATGGGAACCTGGGCTTTATGAACACCATTAGCCCAATTGGAACAAAGTTTCAAAGTGCCGATAAATTAGGTCCGCAGAGTCAAAAAAATGTGCAGTTGAACTATACACCGGTGAGCGGCAGCTTGTGGTTCGATTTTAGATAATTGCATTTTAAACAGAACCTGGGGGATGTCCCGATAATGTAACCTCGGCCAAAACACAGCGATATTTTGGCCGGAGATTATAATTAATAAAGGACTTAGTTAATTGGTGGAATATGCCTTAATAGCCTCTTGTTGTTGCGGAAATGCTGATTGGCCTTCCAGGTTAGTGATTTTTAAGTCAGTTACTTCGTGGCTTTCCAATACATGGGCAAAATAGTCGGGCCGGTTATCGCCCCATCTTACAGAGCTGTTTCTGATGATAATATGGCTTGCTTTATCTAAATAAAAAGCTGAGGTACGTCCCTTCAGCAGGCCTTCTACATTACTTGGTCTGCGGTCATATACGCCGCCCGGTAAGGCGGTTGATTTGTTAATGAATACATCAACCTGGTCAAAAATAATTCCGGAAACTTTATCTGCCGATTCTGCTCCCACATAAATGCCGTTTTCACTTGTACATTTAATATTGCTGAAATAAATATTGGTTACCGCCCCTGCTTTACCCTCTGTTTGGCCTTTAGGGAAACGCCAGCCGGCATCTTTGTTATTACCTTTGGCACGGCGGTAGGAGGTTACATAAATAGGCTCGGCCTTGCCCCACCAGGTATCAGAAAAAAGGTGCGAATCAATAATGATATTTGAAAATATGACATCGGAAACTGTGCCCTCATCGCGGTTTTGAATACCAATACCCCGGTTACTTTTTTTAATGATACAGTTATTGATAAGCACATAGCTAATGCGGTCCATGTTTTCAGACCCTATTTTAATAGCGCAGGAGCGGGAGGTCATGGTGCAATTACTTACGGTGATATTTTCACATGGGCCAAACTCCTCATATTCCCGCCTGTTTTTTAAGCAGATGCAGTCATCGCCCGATTCTATATAACAATTGCTGATGCGTACATTTTTACTATGGTCAAGGTCAATGCCGTCACTGTTCCTAACTTTTAAACTATTTAGCAGGGTTAAATTATCAATGGCTACATCATCACAGCCCACTAAATGAACAGTCCAATAAGCCGAATTACGGATAGTGAGGTCACGTATGCGGATATTTTTGCCGCCAACAATGGTAAGCAAATGCGGACGGGGATCAATAATGTTAAAAGGTTTCAGCTCATAGGAGTCATCCAGTTCGGCCCCCATAAAAGATATTCCGTTGCCATCAATAGTACCGCCGCCGCAAATGGTAACGTTGCTGAGGTTCTCACCGCCAATCCAAATGGTGCCTTCGCCTTTATTATCACGGAATGCGCTTTTTTGATAAACTTTTTCGTTTGAGTTTGCTATAAGTTTGGCGTTTACTTCAACCTCAAGCTGGATATTTGATTTGAGGTTAAAAGGCCCGCTCATGAACGTGTTGCCTGCCGGAATAATTACCTTACCGCCACCTGCTTTTGTACAGGCGTCAATAGCTTTTTGAATAGCAACGGCATTATCGGTTTTACCATCGCCTATGGCACCATAGTTAGTGATAATGAAATGGTTTTGCTTTTGGCGGGCATTGGCTAAAGTGGTAAATAGGGTACTTGTCAGTAATAACAAAAGTGTATAACGGGTGCTTTTGAGTGTCATAAAAGGAGCAGTGTTTGTGTAGTGTTTATCTGTTTTTCAACTCCCGGATAGGTAGCTGGGACAGCGAATTATAATTATTGTTTGGCAGTAAGTATCAAGGGCTAAATTATTAAATAAAACATGCTCTGAAACATTTTTACGGCATAAAATAACTTAAACGATTGCGTAATGCGATAAATTTATATTGTTGATTATCAGGTTAATAAAAGATAAATTTATTTGTCAATAAATGGTTAACTGCTCATATTCTTTTATATATTGTTGCGCTTTTTGATATGGCAATTATAACAAGACTAATTTTATGAACAAAGAAAAACGCTTAGGCTTTTACAGCATATTGACCATGTTTTTATTTGCGGTTGTTTTTAACAAAACCACACAGGCGCAGGTAAATATAAATGCATCAAATGCACTTATTAAACGTATAGTGCCACAGCAGGCGGCTTCGTTTATTGTAAAGGAAATCAGTACGGAGGCCGGTAAGGATGTATTTGAAATAGAGAGTAAAAATAATAAGATCATATTAAGCGGCAGCAACGGGGTTGCTATAGCATCGGCTTTATATTATTACCTGACGGAATATGGCCATTGCCAGGTAACATGGAACGGTACCAATCTTAATTTGCCTTTGAAGTTACCGATGGTTACTTCAAAGGTTCATAAAAACACGCCCTACCAATACCGGTATTACTTAAACTATTGCACCTATAGCTATAGTATGGCCTGGTGGGATTGGAAACGATGGGAAAAAGAAATTGACTGGATGGCCATGCACGGCATAAACATGCCACTTGCCATTACGGGGCAGGAGTATACCTGGTACAAGGTATATAAGGCTATGGGCTTTACAGATCAGGATATGAAAGCCTTTTTTACGGGCCCGGCCTATTTTGGCTGGTTTTATATGGGCAATATTGATGCATGGGGTGGCCCGTTACCAATGAGCTGGATAATTGCCCATAAAGATATGCAGATAAAAATTTTGCAGCGCGAACGCGAGCTGGGTATAAAACCTGTATTGCCGGCATTTACCGGGCACGTACCTGCATCGTTTAAAACACGTTTTCCGCAGGCAAAACTAAAACAAACCAACTGGAACAATGGGTTTGCTGATACCTATATCCTGGATTCAGAAGATCCGATGTTTGCACAGATAGGTAAAAAGTTTTTAGAGGCTCAAACTAAAATTTATGGTACAGACCACCTTTACTCTGCCGATACCTTTAATGAAAATGAGCCCCCGTCAAGTGATCCGGAGTTTTTATCAAAACTAAGCGCCAGGGTTTATGATGGGATGAAAATAGCCGACCCGAAGGCTATTTGGGTAATGCAGGGCTGGCTGTTTTTTAGCGACCGCAAATTTTGGAAAAATGAACAGATCAAGGCATTGTTAAGCGCCGTTCCGGATGATCACATGATTGTGCTTGATCTTACTGCCGATTATGAACCGGTTTGGAAACGCACGGAAGCCTTTTATGGCAAACGCTGGATATGGAGTATGCTGCATAATTATGGAGGTAATATCAGTCTGTTTGGCAGGATGGATGCCGTTGCCGGTAACCCTGCCGATGCGCTGCATGATCCGGCATCGGGGCGTTTGTCTGGCATTGGACTTACCATGGAGGCCATTGAGCAAACACCGGTGTTGTATGAGCTCATGACGCAAAATACCTGGCAAAATACGTCTGTTGATTTAAATAAATGGTTGCCTCAATATTTGCTCAACCGATATGGTACAAGTAACAAATCTGCGCTTGATGCCTGGCAAATACTCAGAAATACCGTGTTTAACGGGAAAGATATACGTGACGGCGCTGAATCAATTATCACCGGCAGGCCTACCTTTGATTCTGCCGCTGTTTGGACACGTACCAAACTTAATTATGCCCGTAAGGATTTGCTGCCAGCCTGGGATGATATGGTGAAAGCCATACCGGCCTGTCAAAATAGTGATGGGTTTAACTATGATCTTGTTGATTTAACCCGGCAGGTTTTAGCCAATTACGCCGACCCGCTGCAAAAAAAATGGATTAAGGCTTACCGGGAAAGAACGTTAAGAACTTTGATAATTGTAGCACACAGTTTGAACAATTGATACGTGACATGGATGTTTTGCTGGCTACCCGGAAAGATTTTTTATTAGGCCCATGGATAGCAGATGCACGTAACTGGGGAACAACACCAGTCGAAAAAACACTGTATGAGCGCAATGCCCGCAACTTGATAACACTTTGGGGAGATGAGCATAGTCCGCTGCATGAGTATTCATGCAGGCAGTGGAGCGGTTTACTAACCGATTTTTACCTGGTACGCTGGCAAAAGTTTTTTGGTATGCTTCATAATTCCTTAAATGACGGTAAAGAACCCGACCTGCCGGCTTTTGAGCAGGCCATCAGTAAATGGGAGTGGCAATGGGTTAATACGCAAAAAGGTTTTCCGGTTAATACATCGGGTAAAAGCACCGTGGTTGTAAAGCAGCTTTATAACAAGTACCGCACCGTAATGACAACTGATCTAAATTAGATATCAATGACAAAGAAACACACGGTTGATGATCCTACGCAGCATACGGTAGGTACAGCAAAAACGGCTGAGAAGGCAGCGCGTCTATATTCGTTAGATGCATTGCGCGGCTTTGATATGTTTTGGATTATGAGTGGCGAGGGTGTAGTTCATGCACTTGCTAAAGCCACCAACTGGCCGGTTTTTTTATGGATGTCGGGCCAGTTGCACCACACCGTATGGAATGGCATTACATTTTATGATATGATATTTCCGCTGTTTTTATTTATCGCCGGGGTATCCATGCCTTATTCCATGACAAATAAAATGAATAAGGCCGGGGTAGATCTGGCGGTTGAGTTACCCGGGGCCGTTAAGTGGACGATTTATAAATCAATGATCAGGCGCACCCTCATACTGCTTTTCCTGGGCATGATTGTAAATGGCCTGTTGAAATTTAACGGATATGAAAATACCCGCTTTGCCAGCGTTTTAGGTCGTATAGGCCTGGCCTGGTTCTTCGGCGGGCTCATATACCTGAATTTTAATCTGCGCGGTCAAATTATCTGCTTTTTTGGCTTGCTGTTGGGGTATTGGGCAGTTATGATGTTTGTACCTGTGCCGGGATATGGCGCCGGAAATTTAACCATGAATGGTAGTTTGGAGTCATATATTGACAGGTTGCTGCTGCCTGGCCGGCTTCATGATAAGGTACACGACCCCGAAGGTATCCTATCAACCATCCCTGCAATTGCTACAGCATTATTAGGCATATTCAGCGGACAGCTTTTAAAAGATAGCTCCCTTAACTGGCCCATGTGGAAAAAGGGGATAGCCTTGTTTGCAGCTGGATTGGTTTTAATAATTGCCGGGGAATTATGGGACCTCAACTTCCCAATCAATAAACGCCTTTGGACAAGTTCATTTGTATTGTTTGTAGGTGGTTGGAGCGCTATTTTGCTGGCTGTTTTTTATTTAATTATTGATGTTGCCGGATACAAGAAATGGGCATTCCCCTTTATTCTTATCGGCGTAAATTCAATTTTTATTTATCTGGCTGCCGAAGGGGTTATTGATTTTCAGCATACAGCTAACTATCTTTTCGGAGGGCTCATACAATACACTTCGCAAGCATGGCAGGCAGTATGGCAGGCTACATCAATAGTAATTATTCAGCTTTTGCTTTTGTATTTCCTGTACCGGAATAAACTATTTTTCAAAATATAGCACATTATAATCAGCAAAACACCAATTGATACATTGGTCAAATAATCGTAAATTCCCTTTTCAATAAAACAAGTACACACAGCAACTGTTCGCTTTATATCCTGTATAATTTAAATTATTAACCGAAACTTAACAGCGTAATAATATGAACATTCAAGAATTAAAGGTTACTGCCCAGCGATTGATGGCTGGTGATAAGGGATTGCTGGCGATGGACGAAAGTACCAGTACATGTAATAAACGCTTTGAAGCCCTCGGTATTCCGCAGAATGAAGAATACCGTCGCAAATATCGCGAGCTGATAGTAACTGCGCCCGGATTAGAAAATAGTATCAGTGGCGCTATCCTGTTTGATGAAACCATAAAACAAAGTACAGCCGATGGTACTTTATTTATTGATATCCTGATAAAAAAAGGAATTATACCGGGTATAAAGGTTGATGAAGGCGCTGTACCTATGGCGGGGTTCCCCGGTGAAAAGGCTACGGAAGGTCTGGATGGTTTGCGCCAACGCCTAACCGATTATTACCAAAGAGGTGCCCGTTTTGCCAAATGGCGCGCGGTGATAACCATAGATGAAGGTATACCGACGGATACCTGTATTAAAACCAATGCACACCTGCTGGCCCGCTATGCAGCCCTTTGTCAGGAAGCGGGATTAGTGCCCATTGTTGAACCCGAGGTGCTGATGGATGGCACGCATACACTTGAGCAATGCGCGGGGGTAACTAAAAAGGTTTTGCATAAAGTTTTTAATGAGTTGTATCAACAAAGGGTTGATCTGGAAGGGATGATCTTAAAGCCTAATATGGTGCTACCCGGCCTGGATTGCCCCGTGCAACCTGATACCGACACTATTGCAGATGCCACTATCAACTGTTTTTTAGAAAGTGTGCCTGCCACTGTTCCGGGAATTGCATTTTTATCGGGCGGGCAGTCAGCAACGCTGGCGTCGGTAAGGTTAAACGCCATGCATGTAAGATTTGATGCTATAATGCCCTGGGCACTAACATTTTCCTTTTCAAGGGCGATACAACAGCCTGCGCTGGAGATATGGAAGGGCAATGACCAGCATATTGCCGAGGCACAAAAAGAGCTGGTTTACCGGGCTGCCTGCAATACTACTGCACGCCGCGGCGAATACCGAGCAGATGCGGAAACGGTTGTTTAAAGTGCTGACGTACTAATTAATATAAATATAGATCGGATATAAAGCTGAGCGATGAAAAAGTTAATTGTGTTTGACCTTGATGGTACCTTAGCTGAAAGTAAAGCAGCGCTTGATGATGAAATGGTTACCATGTTAACCAATCTTTTGAGTGTGGCAAAAGTGGCCATTATATCTGGCGGCGACTGGCCCCAGTTTGAAGAGCAGGTGCTTGGCCGGCTGCCCGAAAAGAAGCGGCTTAAAAATCTGTCTATCCTGCCTACCTGCGGTACTAAGTATTATCAGTATAACAAGGGCTGGAAACAATTATATGCCGAGAATTTTACCGATGAGGAAAGGGTAAAGATCACCCATGACCTTCACGAGGGTGTTGAGTTGTCGGGTATTAAATTTTCAAAGATATGGGGTGAACAGATTGAGGATCGCGGCAGCCAGATCACCTTTTCGGCATTAGGGCAAAAGGCCCCGCTTGCTGCTAAGAAAAAATGGGATCCGGAGTTTACGAAGCGTAAAAAAATAAAAATCAAACTGGACAAGTCTTTAAGGGGGTTTTCAGTAAACATGGGCGGTGCTACGTCTATTGATATTACCAAATCGGGTGTTGATAAGGCTTATGGTATTCAAAAACTACAACAAACCCTACGCATAAAAATTGCCGAAATGATATTTATCGGGGACGCCTTGTTTGAAGGAGGGAATGATCATCCTGCACTGACAACCGGTGTAGAGTGTATACAGATACGTGATCCCGAAGAAACTAAAAGTGTAATAAAAGGGATTATTGCCTGTTTAAGTGTTAAAAAGAAAGCGAAGTAGCCTGATTTTCCTTTATCAAAGTATAAAAAAACCGAACCCTGTTAACGTACATTAACAGGGTTCGGTTTTTTAGATAATAATACTACGGTTAAGATACCTGTACATCGGGCTCTATAGCCGGTGGAATCAATTCGTAAACAATAGGGGTTACTATCCTTGATAATAAAGTAGAACTGATTAAACCGCCAATTAACACAATAGCCAGCGGAGAGATCAGCGGGTTGGTAGATATGGCGATAGGGATTAATCCGCCAATTGCCGTTAATGATGTAAGCACAATAGGTAAAAAGCGTACTTCACCGGCCTCTCGAATGGCGTCTTGCAGGCTTTTACCCTGCCGCCTTAACTGGTTGGTAAAATCAACCAGCAAAATGGTGTTCTTTACCTCAATACCCGCCAGTGCTATTAAACCAATAATGGCTATAAATGATAATGAATTGCCTGTTACCCATAAAGCAGTAGCCGCACCAACTACCCCCAGCGGAATAACTGATAAAATAATGAGCATACTTTTAAAGGTTTTGAAAAGTAATACCAGTACGGCTATAAACATAAATACGGTGACCAATATGATGCTTAAAAAGCCACCAAAGGCATTGTTTTGTGATTCCACTTCACCGCCCATTTCATAACTGTAGCCTGCGGGCAGTTTAAGCTGGTCCATCTTTTGTACCACATCGGTAATTACCCGGCTTACCAGGAACCCTTTTTGCACATTGGCCTGTACCGATACTACCCTTTTCTTTTCCTGGTGATTAATAACGGCAGGGGATGCTTCCAGCTGCAGGGTAGCAACCTGGTTAAGCGGCAGGGCGTTACCCTGTGCGTTATTCACATATAAGTTACGGAAGGCATCCAGGTTGGGGCGACCTTCTTTAACACGGGTAAGCAATACGGTATAGCCATATTTGTTATCATTGTTATAATAGGTACCCATATCCAACCCAGTTACGGCCAGTCTTACCGTTTGATCAATGTTAAGGGCTGGTACGCCTAACTGGGCTGCTTTTTCCTTATTCACAGCTACGCGTATATCGCTTTTAAGCAGGCTAACCGGGTTGTTCACATACATGGTTCCCGGCGTGGCGTGTAAAAGCTTTTCAACCCTGGCGGATAGGTTACGTAAGGTATCCAGGTTATCGCCAAATAAACGTACCTCTACAGGCGCTATTACAGGGGTGCCCTGTTCAAAGTTTTTCACCTCTACCTTAGCTCCCGAATAATGTGCCCAGCGGTGCTGCAATTGCTGAATAAGGGCAAGTTTTTCATCGGGCGTGGTGTGCTCATCCAGTTGTACAAATAGCTGGGCAAAATCACTTCGGTTATTTTCAGGTATCACATTGTAATAAATACGCGGATTGCCCCGGCCTACATTGGTAGCATAATATTTTATAAGCGGCTGTCGTTTTAACTGGCGCTCAATATCGCGTGTTATGGTGTCGGTATAAGGTAGGTTTGATTGGTTCGGCGTGGTAATATTGATTAAAAACTGTGGCTTTTCTGAGGCCGGGAATAAACTGAACCCAATAATGCTAAAAATATGGAGTGATAAGCCAAACAATACAACAGCTACACCTATGGTGAGGAAAGGCTTTTGCAATGCCTTATCAAGCAAACGTGCGTAGCTGCCATGTATCATTCTTTTTAAACCGCGCATCAACAGGTTGCCTTCGGGGTTACCGTTATGGTTTTTCAACAGCCTGCTTGATAAAAAAGGAATAATGGTTAACGAAACTGCCATTGAGGCCAGCACACAAAAAATAACCGCCAATGGTAAGCACCTGATAAAATCGCCAGAGCCTTCGGGTAAAAATACCAGTGGCATAAAAGCGATGATCAGGATCACCGTACAGCCAACTACGGCCATGCCTATCTGCCCGGTAGCTTTTAAGGTAGCCTCTAAACGGGTGTGACCTTCCAGCATCCAGCGCTCAATGTTTTCTACTACCACAATGCTGTCATCAACCAAAAGCCCCAATGCCACCACCAGGCCCACAATGCTTAACTGGTTAAGGTTAAACCCGAATAACTGCAGTAAAACAATACCAATAGCCAATGATAACGGAATCGAGATCATGACAATAATGGCCGGGCGCAGGCCAAGCGGCAACAAGGTAACTGCCACCAATAAAATGGCGATAATAAAATCATGCCCCAGGCCGGTAAGTCGCCTGTTTACGTTATCAGCCTGATCAAAATTCTGAACCAGGTCAATGTTAGGGGGCAACAGCTTTTTAAAGCCATCCAGCACCACCTGGTAACTTGCCTGGGTTTTACTGATGTTTTCTCCGTCTTTTTGGGCGGCGGCAATAAATACACAGCGATGGCCATTTAAACGGGTAATATGTTTTTCTTCACCATAGCCGTAATAAACCTTGGCAATATCTTTCAGTAGGATGTTTTTTCCGGCAACGGCAGATACAATGGTATTATTTACAGCATCTAACGTGCGGTAATCATTAGTTTTAATATTGAAGGTTTGGTGGCCGGCATCAATACTGCCGCCGGGGATGCTGGCCATTTCACTATGCAGGCTGTTTGAAACCACACCCACCGGCAAATGCATCTGTGCCATTTTTTCAAGATCAAGCTCCACACGTACCTGCTGACCGGGCAGGCCAAATATGGATACCTGTTTAAGCGACGATACTTTTTCCAATTCGTCCTGTAGTTTTTCGGCGTAGTATTGCAGTTTGCTGCGTGGTGCATTTTCTGATACCAGCGCTACCTGTAAAACATTAACATCGGTAGGCTGCTGCTTTTGTATTTCGATACTGGAGATATCGGCAGGCAGCTCACTGCGTTTATTGTTTACCTCCCGCACAATCTCCTGGTACTTAGCGTCAATATTGCTGCTGTATTTATATTCCACACGTAATACAGCTACACCGTTTGATATACTGGTACGTATGCGTTTAATATCGTCAAGGCCCGAAATTGTTTTTTCAAGCGGTGTTACCACCCGGTCTTCAATGTCGCGCGGACTGGTTCCCGGATAATTTACAATAACCAGGTATGATGGCGGGTGCATCTCAGGGTCTTCAGAACGGGGCATACTGAGCATGGTAGTAATCCCCAGCACAATGATCATGATAAAGATCACGAGTGTAAACTGGCTGTTTTTTACAGCATATTCAGAGATCTTCATTTGGCTGCTTTTACGGGTGATGAAATAGTGATGGCACTGTTATCGGTAAGATATGCGGAGCCCGAAACAATAAGCGATTTAGATTGCCCAAGACCATCTGTTATAGTTGCCGTGTTTTTGTTGATGCCGGCAACCGTTACTTTTACCTTGTGGGCAATTTTATTATCGTCGGTAACAAAAACATAGCCGCTGTTGCCGTCGCCGTCAAGCAGGGCCTCGTAAGGTATTTGCCAGGCTCCGGTGGTTTGATGTGCGGGAGTAAGGATAGCTTTACCAAACATTCCCGCTGCTATGGCCTTTGGATTTCCGGTTAAGGTAATATCGGCGGTAAAGGTTCCGGTGGCTGCATCAATCCCTTCCGATTTGCGGGTAACCACACCTTGTAACGTTGTGCCGGGCAGGGCGGTAGTTACCACCTGTGCCTGGTCGCCGGGCTGTAGTTTTGCCCATTGCTGGTCGCTGATGTTTGAGCGCAGGAGCCATTTACCGGAGTGGGCACCATTGGTTTCCAGTACAGGGGCACCTGCAGAAACCTGTTGCCCGGTGTTGGCTAATTTATGCAGCACATAACCGTTTTTAGGAGCATGAATCTCGGAATATTGGCGATTGAATGTTGCCATACTTAGCTGCTGTTGTGTTTGCTGAAGTGTGGTTTTACTGTTTTGCAATTGTTCAAGCGTGGCTACACTATCCTGATAAAGGTTTTGGGTACGCTGATAATCGCGTTTGGCTTTCTCATTGGCTAACTGTGCCTGTTGTACCTGCGCATTGATCTCGGTAGGGTTTAGGGTAGCCAGCAGTTGGCCACTTTTAACAGCATCGCCTTCCTTTACATTTAAACTGCTGATGATACCCGAGGTTTTGAATGAAAGCATTACCTCATCATCAGTAGTAAACTGGCCCGATACCACCATTGTTTCATCACTGTTTTGTTGTTTTAGGGGTATGATGCTTACCGGAATGGTATCGGTTACATGGTTAGCTACAGTTTTAGGAGCCGGGTTATTACAGGCATACAAAAGCGGGGTGCAAAGTAATAAGCTAAAGTATTGTATAGTTTTCATGTTGATTATTTATTGGAGTTTGGGTTATTGATTGGATAGGTGGCCTGATCTCGTTCTAATTCTGCCAGCGTTATTTGCAGGCTGGCCCGTGCATCTGTTAGCTGTAGTCGTGCACCGGTAAGCTGATCCTGGGCATCTATCAGTTCAAGGTATAATAGTTGTCCGGCTCTGTAGGCTTTCAATTGATCATTATAATATTTGCCCGCATAGGTTAATTGTGCAGCAGCGTTTTTGCAGGCTGCCCTTGCCGACTGGTAGTTGTTATAAGATTGATTGAGTTGTAACTGAAGGGATTGTTGTGTTTGATCAAGCTGAGCTGTAGCGGCCTGTAAATTGGCATTGGCCTGGGCCGCTTTGTATTTGCGCTGGCCGCCGGTAAAAATGTCCCATTGTAAATTAACTCCCCATAGGTAATAACGGGTTTTGTCGGTCACATTAAAATTGGTGCCTTGCGAACCCAAATCAATAAAGGTGCTAAGCTTTGGTAAAAAACCCGATCGCTGTAATTTATAGTCAAACGTGTAGGCCTGCTGTAAAGAGTGCAACTGTGCTAATTCTTCGCGGTGGCTGGTACCCGTTGTTGTATCAGGTTGCGCCAAAATATCAGCAGTAGTATTATCATCTGTAAGAATAGAATCCTGCAGGGGGCGATTGAGTAAAAAATTGAAATAAGCCCGGGCATTTTGTGTGTTACGTTGTGCCAGTATTAAAGCGGCATCGTTTTTTTGCTGCTCCGTTTGCGAACGCAATAAAGCAGTTCCATTACGTACTCCATTACGTAGTAAACTTTCATTTTGGCGAATATTTTCCTTAATAAGCAGCATGGCACTATTGTAGGTAGCTATTGATTGCAGGGCCTGGTAATACCGGTAATAAGCAGTTTTAATGTCTTTCACCAAAGCCCTTTTATAAACATTCACTGCGGCTTGCTGACTGCTGATCAACTGTTGCTTAATGAGCTTGTTGTACCTGATCTCGGCATTGATAAGTGGGAGAGAGGTACGCAGTTTGGCGTCGTAAAAATTATTGGGGTTTAGTAAAAACGATTCATTTTGAAGCTGGGGGAATTTATTGGATGCTGTAAGCTGGTTTAAGGCGGTATATATGGGGTTTACCAGATCGCCCACGGGCACATCAATGGTTCGGCCGCCGGCAGCGCGTGTGTAGCTGGCAAGCATACTCACGGTGGGCAAATACATGGCCTGTGCCTCCTTTAGCGCAAATAACGATTTGTCTAAATCAAATTGCTGCTCCTTTAAGCCTTGGTTTTGTGCAAATGCGGTTGCAATGTAGTTGTCCAGTTGCTGATGTGCTGGTTGGCCTAATGCACTGGAATGATAAACAAACACCATTGCGACAAGCAAAATAGATGTTTTTATAAATGATGTATACATAATAAACAGTGTTTAGTATTATGGCAAAAAAATATTTAGTTATGGCGATGATTACTGATTGAATAGTTTAGTTGGATTTTGATATTGCTGTTAAGTTGAGGTGAACGCATAGTGTTAATTATTTTATGTTTAAGTAATGAACGATGTTTAGTTTAGATGTAAATTTTTTTAAAGTGTTACAGATGCAATATAATTTTCTATAGCATGGCTTAGTATTACCTTTAATTCTTGCTGCTCTATGGCCATCACTTTTAAACGGCAGCGTAAATTAAGGGATACCAGGCCATGAACCATTGACCATATTTGAAGGGCACCTAATTGCAGATCAGTAATGCGCAGCAGTTTTTTGTTGATGCATTCTTCCAGGCAATCTAATAAATACTGGAAGGTTTTGTCACCATTGTCCTTATGTGATTCTTCATCAACATTGGTTGGGGCCCGGATAATAAACATGAGGTCATAAAGCTCCGGGTTTTCAAGGCCGAAGGACACATAGGTTTTACCCATTTGGATGAGCCTTTTTAACGGATCATCACTATTAGCCTCGGCTTTAAAAGCATCCAGTAGTTTGCCGTATGCAAGCCCCTGTACTTCGTAAAGGAGTTCATCCTTGTCCTTATAGTACAAATAAATGGTACCAGGACTATATTCAATGGCATCAGCAATTTTGCGGATCGATGTTTTAGCATAACCGTCTTCCAAAAACATTTTTAACGCAGCAGCCCTGATGAGCTCCTTCATTTCAGTTTTTTCGCGCTCTTTTCTTTCAGATATGCCCATTGTTTGATATAATCATTGCAAATGTACTGAATGGTGTTCAGTTTTTGAATAAAATAATTTTTATGGATTTCAGATTACAAACAAAATTCAGCTACACGCAAAAAAATAGGGGAATAAAAAAACAAAGCACCGGATTTTTCATGATCCGATGCTTTATCATATGCGGAAAAGCTTGCTTAAAGATCCTGATAAACAGCGGATAGCTGAACACCGTGGTGCGCATTGGCTACCCCGTTTGCAAATCCATTTTTATCAATAAACATTTTTTCGTTTTCAATTAAAAAATGGGCGCCTTGTACGTGGAAATTACCCTTGATTGTTAATACAGCATCGGGATGCTGGGCCTCAATTTCGTTGGTGATATGGCTTGATAAACCAGCGTACTCATGTTCTTCCAGCTGATATACGTCTAACACCGGCTCAGCATGACCAGCTTGGTATACCTTAAGCCGATTAGCCGTAGTTTCTAAACGAAAAGCCGGACCTGCCTGCAATTGATTATTGCTTATCCGGATAGGATCGTCAGTTAATGAGGAGATAATGGCATCAATAACAAGTGCCTGGTCTTCAAAACCCTTTTGATGTTTATAAAACGACAGCACCTTTAAAAATTCGGTGCTGTTATCCCCATTTACAAAAGTGAGTGTATTTTGCGTACTCAAAAATATACTTGTCCCAAAAATGAATGCGTGTTTCATAACGGTTTAATTATGGAGTTAATAATTAATAGAAGCATTCTCACTGTAAAATGTTTTTACAATAAATAATAAAAATTCGTTTTAGCCAGGGCACGTGGTTTAATACAAAAACGCCTGCTTAAATTTTAATTTAAGCAGGCGTTGATAATAAATTAATATAATATTATGTGGTGTACCCCAGTATTTTAAGCACTTGTTTACTGTTCTGTTCTTCGCCAAACACTTCAAAGTTAAATGTTTCATCGCGGTTGCGGCGAATGATCACATGTTTGGGTGATGGTAACAGGCAATGGTGAATACCACCATAACCGCTCAATACTTCCTGATAGGCACCTGTGTTAAAAAAGCCCAGGTATTGTACTTTACGGGTTTTAGGCATAAATACGCTGTTCATGTGCGCTTCCTGGTTATAATAATCCTGTCCATCGCAGGTAATACCACCAAGATTTACACGCTCGTATTCAGAATCCCAGTTATTAACAGGCAGTAAAATATATTTTTGGTTTAAAGCCCAAACATCAGGCAGGTTGGTGATGAATGATCCGTCGAGCATTAACCATCTCTCGCGGTCATTTTGTTGTTTACGCCCTAAAACCTTGTATAAAATGCCCGAGGCCTCGGCAACGGTATATTTACCAAATTCGGTAATAATATCCGGTTCCATAGTATCATGTTCGGCACAGATCTCTTTAATACGGCTCACAATTTCGTTGATCATGTATTCATAATCAAAATCAAAAACCAATGAATCTTTAAAAGGCATACCGCCGCCAATATCAAGCGTATCTAATGCGGGGTTTATCTTTTTAAATTTGCAGTAAAGAGTTACGTATTTTTCCAGCTCATTCCAGTAATACGGAGTATCAGATATACCAGAGTTGATAAAGAAATGCAATAACTTAACCTGAAAATTAGGGTTGTCTTCTATTTTATTATGATAAAAGTCAATCACATCTTCCATACGTACACCTAAACGCGAAGTATAGAACTGTGAGTCGGGCTGCTCTTCAGCAGCTATACGGATACCCAGGTTACATGGGGTGTCCATCTCGATCTCATCGTCATATAGGTTAAATTCCTCCTTATTATCCAATACCGGGATGATGTTTTTAAAACCATCATGCAGCATATCAATAATATAAGTTTTATACTGGAAGGTTTTAAAGCCATTGCATATTACGGTGATATCCTTGCTAACAGCACCTTTTTTCTCCAGGGCATCAATCATCGGCATATCAAAAGCTGATGACGTTTCCAGGTGAATCTCGTTTTTAAGGGCTTCTTCCACAATGTGTCTGAAGTGCGAGCTCTTGGTACAATAACAATATTTATAACTGCCGCGATAATTGTTTTTAACAATAGCTTGCTGAAATAACAGCTTAGCCTGCTGTATTTTCTTGGTTATCATGGGTAAATAAGTAAAACGCAATGGGGTGCCATACGTTTCAATCATCTCCATTAAATTAAGGTCCTGAAAATATAGTTCGTCATCGATGATCTCAAAACCATCCTGCGGGAAACCTACACTTAAATCAAGAAATTCCTGGTAACTCTGCATTTATTAAAATTTTGGCAAAAATGTAATTTTTAAACGGAATTAACCCTCAAATGTTGGGATAAAATTTATAGTCTGAATGTAATTTATTTGATGGTCTTTAATAGTTAGTTTGTTGTGTGTGTTCTTGTTCTGATAATCAGTGAGTTGTAGTATTGAAATTGTTAGCACTTAACCGATAAATGTTGTCTGCAAAACAAGCTGAATTTATATTGAAAAATGGGGTTATAAATAGTCAGAGTCACAAAGAGTTTACTTTTTGATTGATTTTTTCTGCTATAATGGCATTCGTTTTGTTCAGTTAGTGCAATTGATATCTTACATAAAGAATAACTTATGTCATTACGGTTAATAAAAGGGCAACAGACAAACAATCAGAAAAAGGAAACAGTGTGTTGTACCAAATGTAAAACGGAACATGTAGAAAGAATTTCAAGAGGCAGGATATTTAAAACATTGTTGTTTTGGCTGCCATTTAAAAGATACATCTGTTATAAATGCCTGCATAAGTTTTATTCCTGGCGGTGAATGATTTACAGGCTCTGACTATTATTGCTTCCAGTGTTATCCTATAAGGTGACAACTGGTAAGTGTACCTCGGCCATCATGCACCTTGCACTGCCGCCGCCATTGGTTTCGATGGTGTTAATATCAGCGTACACCAGTTTACCATACTTTTTAAGCATATTCTTTTGCTCATCCGTTAGCGCCTGGTAGGCATTGTTTGACATTACTATTAACGTTTCGCCTGCTTTATTGGTAACCTCCAGCATGTTACCGGCAAAACGGTTCATCTGGTCAAAGGTTATTGGTACAATTTGTTTATGGGTTGACCGAAGCGATTCTAAAACCACCACCTTTTCATGCGGATTAGCTATGCTGTCTGTACAGATCACCGCAAATGCACTGCCAATACACATCAATACATTGGTATGGTAAATGGCTTTACCATGTGCATCAACAGCCTCAAAGCTGATGGCTTTGTAGCCAGCCTGCTCGCAAAAGAACTCCAGTACCTGCTTGTCTGTGCGGGGCGAAAGGCATGCGTAGGCTATTTTGTTCTGCCTGTCAAGCACCATGCTTCCGGTGCCTTCCAGGAATTTATTTTCGGCCTCAAAGCGGCTCAGATCAATTACATGCCCTACCTTAAAGGTATCCTCCAATTTACTGATGATATCCTCCCGGCGTTCCAGCCGGCGGTTTTTAGCTTGCATAGGGTAGAGGAAAACGTTACCATCCGTATGGAATGATACCCAATTGTTCGGGAAAATAGAATCGGGGGTATGCGGTTGTGCGGTATCGTCAATTACGGTAACATTTACGCCGTTTACTCTCAATGTGTTAACAAAGCCATCAAACTCAGCCAGGGCCTTGTCCTGAACCGCTTGCTGGTTGGCATCGCGGTTCTGGAAGGCATTGCTTTCTGCCGTTTGTTCATTAAAGCCAAAACTTACCGGCCGTATCATTAATATGTTGTTGGTAGCTTGATGATTAGTCATTGTGTTAAAAATTTAGCCCGAATCAGAACTGGCAGAGTTTATGAATTTTCAGGATTGTATCCATCGCTTTAATTCTGAAAGTTTTGTTTCAGACAACTCTATCCCGTAAAAGCGGCATGCTCATACAATGAAAACCACCGCGAGCCCTGGAAAGTTCTGCCGATGGCATTAAAATTAAAGTATCAGTCAGGTTTTGCGGATCAAGCTCGCCCGTTTCAAATTTTTGCAGCAGCTCATTAACCCTGATCACATCAAATCCGCTTTTCTTAAAGGCCTCTACGGTTTTGTCGTTACGGTCATAACCTAAAACTACGCCTTCTTTAATAGCCAACAGGTTGCAGGAATCGGTCCACTGCTCGCGCGCATCAAAGGGGAACGTATTATTACCCGAGTAAATAAAATTTGTTTTTTTACCACTTTGCAGATCGTTTTCGCTGATGTCAGAAAGCAGATCTTCAATACATCCAAACAATTTTGGTTTTTCATCCATTTCAAACTGAACAATTTCGGGCCGCTCTTTTTGCTTTTTGTCAGCAAACCATGATATTGGTTCCTGCTCCTCAATTGGTGCTTCGGCCACAGCCAAAGAGCGCAATAGTACCCAGGTATCCCGCCTTATTTGGGTAAATACGGTATCAATATGCATATAATCGCGCTTATGCGGAATTTTTACAATGGTTACCTTTTTTACCACGTTGTTATCAAATAACAGTTTAATGGCCTCATTGGCCCCGCTTATGGAAGTACGCTCGCTGCATCCAATTACTAAATGCTGCGGACTTACCATCATCACATCGCCACCCTCTAAGGTGGTTTTTTCCAGGTTATCTTCTCCGGGCCTTAAAAAATGCTGCGCAGTTTCTGGTATCTCCAATATATTATTGCTGTATGATGCAAACAACGGGTGATTGAAAAAGATGTACCGGGCCAGTAAGGTTTCGCGGAAACGGGCCTTTTTTGCCGGTTTATTAAGCAGCATGTAATTGTTAACAGCTATACCAATATCCCTTGAAAATATCAGGTTGGGGATAGGTGCAAATATCATTTCTTCGTTTTTTAATGATCCTGATATAAATATTTTAGCCAGCTCAACTGGTTCGGTATTAGTTAACTCTTCCTGCAGCCGGTAATTACAGCTTTCAATGGCGCAAACAGAGGCTACCAGCTTTTCGCGGATATCGTCCTGCTGCAAAATATCAGCCAGTAGGGTTTGTATCTCAATTACCTGATTTGAGGCGTGGAAACCTGCATTATCCGGTTTAAAAAAAGAGCGCTCGTCATCATTATCTATTTGTTGCAGCTTGCCTTTTATTTTATCCGGATCTAAAAAGTAGAGTAATAGTTTTACGTAATAGTCATACTCATTTTTGCGCATGGTATCCAGGTGAACTATGTCTTCAAATAGCCAGTCCTGGGCTTTTGAGGGTACAACTTTACCCAACCCGCTATCCGGACTATGGATCAGTAAGGTACGCAGGTTGCCAATTTCGGATGTTACATCTATTTTAAAATCGGTGTTGGTTAGTATCATAAAGTAGAATAATCTAATACAAATCTATTAGAAATTAAATAACAAAATGGTCCAACCATCTTAAATTGGTAATCATCACTTTGAGGAATATATTTATTATGTTTGGCTATAAAGTTTACTATGTTACAAGCAACTGAAAAATTTTGGAATTGGTTTAATGAAAATCAAAAATATCTTATTGAGATCAATAGTACTAATGTAAGTGAAGATAGGAAAGAGCATTGCTTGATAATGTATTAGAGCAATTACATATTTATTGTGACAAACTATTTTTCGAAATAGGAGGCTGGCCGGATCGGGATCAGGAATTAATTATTACAGCAGATGGTGATATTAATTACTTTGAACGAGTAGAGGAGTTAATTAACGATGCTCCAGAAATTAAAGGCTGGATTTTTACCGCTTTTATACAGCCAACCGATTTAGATTATGCCAGCAATTTTGAAGATGTTGATTTAAAGCCATTTGAAATGTGGTTCTTACCCCTTGACAACAAAAATAATCCAAAGTCAATAGGGCTCAGGATATGTTTACCCAACTACGACTCTGTTAAAGATAGTGAATGGTTAGAAGCTGCTGTTTATAAAGTGCTTAATACAGTTTTAGGTGAAAAGTCATTTGCCAACGATGTAGATTATATAGAAATTAAGCATTTGCCCGATGGTAATCCGGCAGATCAAGGGATGATGGAACTAACAGACATGGCGGCTTTTATAAAGTGGAAGAAAGCTAAATTGGCATCGTTGTAAAGTTTTTAAAACCTGAATATAACTCTCAAATTAATACAATCTGTATTAGCAATTTAATTAATTTTGCCGCATGGATTTTATTATTGATGCAGCTGTTAAAGCAATAAAACAATTATATCAAACTGATATTGCCCCCGCTGCTATAAGTTTACAGGAAACCCGGAAAGAATTTGAAGGGCAGATAACCATAGTAACCTTTCCGTTTACCAAATTTTCGCGCAAAGGCCCCGAGCAAACCGGTAACGAGATAGGAGAGTACCTTAAAAACGAATTGAAAGAAGTAGCCGCATTTAATGTGATCAAAGGCTTCCTTAATATTTCTATAAGTGACGAATACTGGATAAACCAGTTATATAACCAGATTTTACCGGACACCTTTGCAGTGGCAAAACCTAACGGCCAAAAGGTAATGGTTGAATACTCATCGCCTAATACCAACAAACCCCTGCACCTTGGGCACATTCGCAACAACCTGTTAGGTTACTCCGTAGCCCAGATATTGGCTGCGGCGGGTTACGATGTTACCAAAGTTAACCTGGTGAATGACCGTGGTATACACATTTGTAAATCAATGCTGGCGTGGCAAAAGTTTGGCAATGGCGAAACTCCGGAATCATCGGGCTTAAAGGGCGATCACCTGGTAGGTAAATATTATGTGTTGTTTGATAAGGCTTACAAATCTCAGATAGAGGAATTAAAGGCCGAAGGGCAAACTGAAGATGAGGCCAAAAAGAATGCGCCATTTATAAAGGAAGCGCAACAAATGCTTCAAAAATGGGAGGCAGGTGATGAAGAAGTGATCAGCTTGTGGAAAACCATGAACAGTTGGGTTTATGCTGGTTTTGCAGATACTTATAAGCAGTTGGGCGTTGATTTTGACAAATATTACTATGAGTCGAATACCTACCTGTTAGGTAAGGATATTATTGAGGAAGGATTGCAAAAAGGCGTTTTCTTTAAAAAGCCGGATGGTTCTGTATGGATTGACCTTACAGCTGATGGTTTGGATGAGAAACTGGTTTTACGGTCAGACGGTACTTCGGTGTACATTACACAGGATTTAGGTACTGCCCAGCTCAAATACAACGACTTTCACATGGATAAATCCATCTATGTGGTAGGTAACGAGCAGGATTATCACTTTAAGGTGCTGTTCCTGATATTGCGTAAACTGGGTAAAGCCGGTGCCGATGGTTTATTTCACCTTTCATACGGTATGGTTGATTTGCCTTCAGGCAAAATGAAATCGCGGGAAGGTACCGTGGTTGATGCCGATGACCTGATGGCGGAGATGGAAACCACCGCCAAAGAACAAACCGAAGCTATGGGCAAAGTTGAGGCCTTTACCGAAGATGAAAAATTGCAGCTTTACCATACCATTGGTATGGGGGCTTTGAAGTATTTTCTGTTAAAGGTTGACCCTAAGAAACGGTTGTTGTTTGACCCTAATGAATCTGTTGATTTTCAGGGACACACCGGGCCGTTTATCCAATATACACATGCGCGTATCAAATCGGTACTGGGCAGGGCCAGTTATCAGCCTGATAGTGAAATTGAGATAACAGAGCTTGCCGATGTTGAGCGCGATGTGATTGTGTTGTTAACCCAGTTCCCAACTATTATCAGTACGGCAGCTAATGAGTATAGTCCGGCAATTATTGCTAATTATGTATATGAGCTGGCCAAAACATACAATAAATTCTATCACGAAAAATCAATTATGCAGGCCGAGGATGAGGTTTTAAAGCAGTTCAGGTTACAATTGTCTGCATCATCAGCCAAAGTGATCAGTAAGGCCATGAACCTGTTGGGTATTGATGTGCCGGAGCGTATGTAAGCCCCCCACCCCCTGAAAAGGGAGTTTGAGTTCATTAACAACAAAGCCTGGCTCCTTTTGGGACCGGGCTTTGTTATTTTTAACATCTGCACATCAAAAGCCCCCCTTTAGGGGGCTGGGAGGGCAATTATCTCCAGTGTCCTCTGTGCCATGCATAACCACGACGTGCGGGGTGCCAGTAACCGCCTACATAAACACGGCCGGGGCGGGGACGGGCATAATAGCCATTTACATAAACATATCTTCCGCCGTTCCAAGCCCATTCTCCCGGTACCCAAACGGCCCCAGCATAAGGGGCAACAGGGCGTACATATACAGGTTCGGCAGGACGGTCGGTAACATAATAATCAGCAGCGCAGGAGGTGAATAAGGTGCCGGTTAAGGCCAGTAATAATCCTATTTTCGCTATCTTTTTCATCTGTAAAATGTTTATTTGTTAAATAATTACAGAAATTTTGACAGCTATTAGCTTAGAAAGTTTAACTACCTGCTCACAAATTTATCAGCTACTATCAGTTCTTTGCTCCCTGGTGTATATTTATAAAAGCCGCTACCTGTTTTTACTCCAGAGTGCCCTGCAGTTACCATATTTACCAATAAAGGGCAAGGAGCATATTTTTGATTGCCAAAACCGTCATACAATACTTTTAAAATAGCCACGCATACGTCAAGGCCAATAAAATCTGCCAGTTGTAAGGGGCCCATAGGGTGGGCCATGCCGAGTTTCATTACCGTATCAATTTCCGCAACGCCGGCAACGCCCTCATATAGGGTATAAATAGCCTCATTTATCATGGGCATTAAAATGCGGTTGGCTACAAAGCCAGGGTAATCGTTTACCTCAACAGGATCTTTATCCAAGGTTTTAGCCAGCTCCATAATGGTGTTGGTAACGGCATCGGTGGTAGCGTATCCCCGTATAACCTCCACCAGTTTCATTACCGGTACCGGGTTCATAAAGTGCATGCCAATTACATTGCCAGGGTTTTTAGTTACCGCAGCAATTTGCGTTATAGATATAGAGGAGGTGTTAGAGGCCAGTATCACTTGATCACTACCGATATCGCTGAGTTGTTTAAATAGCTTTAATTTAATTTCCCGGTTTTCGGTAGCGGCCTCAATCACCAGGTCGGCATGCGCTGCACCTTGCTGCAGATCGGTAAAAGTTTTAATTCTGCTAAGTGTAGTGGCTTTTACCTGATCATCAATAAGCCCCTTTTTTAATTGCCTGTCCAGATTATTGGTGATGGTTTGTATAGCTTTATTTAAAGCTTCGGTATTAATATCAACTAATGATACCCCGAATCCATGTTGTGCAAAGGTATGGGCTATGCCATTTCCCATAGTTCCTGAGCCAATTATGGTAATATTTTTCATGGTGGTGTAGTTGTATCAACGTTTTAAATCAGCGTTGGGGGTAATATAATTATTGGCAAGATACTTTACTTTATTATAAGGTAATACGAGTGCCTGCCTCAATTATCATTTTTTTGTTAACAGCGTCGTAAGTGGGGATATGCCCCAACTCAATCACATTTGAGTAATTCAGGATATACGTTTTTGAATAAATATCCTTATCTCCATTAAATATAATCCCCATTACCGGGATATTATATTTTTTTAGTGCCAACAGCGATAATAATGTATGATTGATACTGCCCAGGTAGTTTTGCGATACCAATATAACTTTGGCATTTAATTGCTTAATTACATCAATCATTAAAAAGTTATCATTTAAAGGTACCATAAGACCACCGGCTCCCTCAATAATGAGTTGATTATCAGTTTGCGGTGGAACGATATTTTGAATATCAATCACTATTTTATCAATAGCTGCCGATTTATGGGGTGAGTACGCCTGTGTTAAACGATAAGCTTCAGGATAAAAATGCGAAACATCATTTGATATAAGATTTTGCACCTTTAGGGTGTCGCTATCCTCTAAATCACCTGCCTGTACGGGTTTCCAATAATCGGCTTTTAATTTCTCCGTTATAATGGCCGAAACAACTGTTTTGCCAATTCCGGTACCAATGCCGGTAATAAATATAGGCTGTTTAGCTGGCATTTATGAGCTGGTTAATAGTATCAGTAAGTATGATTAAATTATTGGTTGTATTAAATGCATGCAGGCATATTCTTATTCTCTCGGTTCCTGATGCAACTGTGGGGCTAAATATAGCCCTTATATCTAACGCTGCAGCTTGTAAAATGTTTGCAGCTTGGTATGCTTTGTTATTACTTTTTAATATAATACACTGAATGGCACTATCACTGCTAATAAGTGGAAAATTGTCATTTATATTAATCTGTTTTTTAAACAAATCAATATTGTTTTTTAGACTGATTACCTCCGGACCGGCCCTGCTTAATAATTGATAGGCCATTTTTATAGCTGCCAGTTGGTGAAATGAGGATGCTGTGGTATAAATAAAAGACCGGGCAAAATTAATGAGGTACTCCCTCAGTAAATTACTGCCCAATACAACAGCACCATGACAGCCTAATGCCTTGCCAAATGTAACTACGGATGCAAACACCCTGGTTTGTAAGCCAAGCTCATTTACCAGTCCAACAGGATAAAGGCCAACAGCATGGGCTTCATCAACAATGAGGTGAGCACCATATTTTTCGGTGAGGTTTAATATTTCCTCTATAGGAGGGGTGTCGCCATCCATGGAATAAACACTTTCAATAACCACATAACAGTTGCCCTTAGCTAGCTTTAATTTAGCTTCCAGGCTTTCGGGGCTATTATGTCTGAAACTATAGCGGTTTGCGTAACTTAACCTCGCTCCGTCAATTACAGAGGCATGTATGAGCTCGTCAAGTATGATGGTGTCGCCGCGTTGGGCTAATGAAGATAGCAGACCCAGGTTGGCATCATAGCCTGAGTTAAAAAGCAAACCAGCCTCATACTGATGATATGCGGCTATTTCCCTTTCCAGCTCTTCGGCATAGGTTATATTACCTGAGAGTAGCCTTGATCCGGTAGCACCATTTAAGCTTAGCGGATGATTCTGTATCTCGGTTTCAATGAGTTGTTTTAAAACCGCCGATTGCGCAAACCCAAGGTAATCATTTGAGCAAAAGTCAATAAGGCTGTTCTCTGGTTTTAATACCCTGAAGGTGCCTGATGAACGTCTTTCATCAAGTTTGTTTTTTATATATATATCGGCTGATGTCAAGGAGGAAAATTTGCGTAAAAATAAGAAAAGCGACAATAGGCCGCTTTTCTTATTTCATTAATTTTGCGAGCCGCCTCCGCTGCCACCTTGCCGCATCCTGTCCATTCTGTCTTTCATCATTTTTTCGTAGGCAGTCACCTGATCGGGTGTTAAAATAGCTTTTATTTTATCGTTAGCGGCTTGCATCATTGGCATCATGGCCTGGCGCATAGCACCTCTGTCGCCATTGGCTGCTGTTCTTACGCTATCCATTTTGGTAGCCTGGTCTTTGTATATGGCAGTAACTTTAGAAGTCTGATCGTCGCTAAGCTTCAACTGTGTTTGCAGGTCTTTGGCTCTATCTTCCGGACTTTTTCTCATACCGCCACCTTGTGCACGGCTTACTGCTGAAATTCCGATAAGGAAACAGCACATTAACAAAATTTTTTTCATAGCTCTTTTTATTTACGTTTTATAATCTTATGATAAAGATATACCGTAAAGGTTTAAATGAGCTGATGTAACTTAATTGTTGCTTTGCTGTAAGTTTGATATAGAACGTTGCATTTGTGCCATCATATTAGTGAGGCTTTCCATTGTCGGTTCAGGAGTAGGTTGCGGTAATTGTGTTGAAATATAACCCTTGGCTTTCCATATTTCTAAAACATCCTCGCCATTTATTTCGTAAGGTTCGTATACGGGATTGTCAGATACCAGCTTTAGTTTTTTGTTTTCTTTAAATTTGTTGCCTATACGTTTATATACTACACCATCGCTTTTGGATATTACCACATAGGTTTCGCCAGTTTTAATATCGCCCCAGTTTTCAAGGTATTCACCTATAATAATATCACCTGATAATAACGGAAGCATCGAGTCGCCATTTAATTCAAACGCCCTGAACGTGCCTTGTTTAAACATAGGTAAATAAAACTTAGGTAATCGCGATACATACTCCGGATCGGCATAGCCATTTAAATAGCCCGCACTCGCTTTAAGAGGCACCATCTCAATGTTTTCATTGTCTTCTTTATCAACAGAAATGCTGAGTATCCGTAGGTTAGCTGGATTGCCTTTGGGTTTTGGTGCCCATTTTTCATTGATGGTTTCGTTAATAAAATCATCAATAGTAATGTCAAAAAATATTGCTAACGTTTTTAGTAGTTCGTATTTTGGTTCGGCTCTTTCTTCTTCGTATGCGCCTACTAATGAGCGCTTTATACTTAATTGATCAGCAAATTGTTGCTGGGTTAAACCCTTCTTTTTGCGGAGGAACTTAATATTTTGTGAAATTATTGACATAAAATTTGCATTTGCTAAAATTATTAGTAATTTTATGCTCATAAAGTTAGTAATAATTATTTGTTCACCAAATTTTTTATCATAAAATGAAGCGTTTTGTATATATCATCACCGACAGAAACAGGAAAAATTTACATGTAGGCTTATGCTCAGACCTTGTAAAAACACTGCAATTTTATACGGATATGCCTACCTTGTTTTTTGACAGCGCCCAGCAGCTTAACCGTTTAGTGTATTTTGAAGAGATAAATACCGAAGAGCAGGCCATGGAGCGTTTTAAGGTGGTAAGCACTTATACACGCCCCCAAAAAGAAAAAATGATCAGACCTGTTAATCCTGACTGGATAGATCTGACCATTGGGTTGAAATTTGAAAACGGTTTACGTGTAAGGCCTCAACTGCGCCCGTCCGTAAACGCTAACAGAAGAACAGTTACTTTTTAATAAACTTTAACGCACCTGAGTTCATGCAATATCTTTTGCCGCCGCGGTCTGCAGGGCCGTCGTCAAAAACATGACCAAGGTGTAGGCCTGTACTTTTTTCAATAACTTCATCCCGGCTCATGCCGAAGCTGTTATCCTGAACTATAGCTACTTTTTTAGAGTCAACGGCTTTAACAAAGCTTGGCCATCCTGTTCCGCTGTCAAATTTGTCATCGGAGCTAAATAATACTTCGCCGGTAGCGGCGCTTACATAAACGCCTTTTTCATGGTTGTTCCAATATGCGTTTTTGTAAGGGGGCTCAGTGCCGCTTTCAACCATAATGTGATACTGATTCGCTGTCAGCGTTTTTTTCCATTCAGCTGCCGGTTTACTCAGTTTTCTGCCAGTGCTTTGTCCGCTGCTGTTTTGACAGCCAAAAGCGGTTAAAATACTTAATATTACTACTGCTAAAATTGATTTTTTCATTTTAATGTATTTAAATGATCATTAAATAATCAACAAGGCATTGCTGCATCATTGTTGTGTTTGGTTAGTCGTGATGTACAACCAATCCTTACAAGGCATTATGAATTAAGGCAATTATATACAATCCCAACCAAACAATAAAGATTAACTGATGAGCCTTAATTAGGCGAAACCTCATTTAGTGTGAGGTCTTAATCAAACCACGTGGCTAAGGTGTCCCACGGTGAAGGCAAATAGCTGGATCGAATAATAGATATGATAGAATACTGCATGGTTGAGCCGCAGATATGTCATTACCTGTCCAGTAGTGTAATGCAGCCAATTGACGGTTACAAGCCCGTGAAAATGCAGAGTACATTACCTATCTTTAATACGCATAAAAAATACCCCAATGTTATCTTCTACCGAATTTAAAAGCATTATTGATGTTGTCACGAGATTTCCAACAGAGAGATCCTGTCACCAGTATTTAGCATCGAGGCGTTGGGCCGATGGTGTTATGACTTGCCCACATGAGGGTTGTATAGGAGCACAGGCTTACGTGTTCAAAGACGGAATACGTTATAAGTGCAAATGTTGTAAGCGACTGTATACAGCTAAAACAGGCACTATGATGGAGGCATCAAAGATATCTACAATCAAATGGTTTATATCCATTTACATGGCCCTGCATAAAAAGGGGATCAGCAGTATCCAACTGGCTAAGGATATTTCAGTCACCCAAAAAACAGCGTGGTTTATACTGCATAGATTACGGGCTGTATTTGGGAATGAGATTGATGTTAAGCTTGAGGGCACGATAGCATCAGATGAAACCTTTGTGGGTGGAAAAAACAAAAATCGTCACCACGATAAGAAGGTAGCCAATAGCCAGGGCCGCGCATTCATTGACAAAACCCCTGTGTTGGGATTGCTTCAAACAGAGGTTAGGCATTACGTTGAGCGTGAGCATAAGATAATACCAGGTCGAACGGTGAAAGAAAAAATAATTGACAAGCATGCATATGTTAAGTGTTGGACTATTAATGATACTAAAACAGCCAGTATACAGCCGTTGGTACGTACAAACGTTATTCCCGGTAGTATTGTAGTATCTGATGAATGGTTTGCTTATAAGGGCTTAAACGATGTATATCAACATGAGGTTGTTGATCATGGCCGCAAGCAATATGTTAATGATTCGGGTTATACCTCTAATGCAATGGAGTGCGGTTGGAAGCATTTAAAGCTAACCATTCAAGCCACTCACCATTGGGTGAGCCGTAAACATCAGGATAGATACGTACAGGAATTTAGTTTTAGATACAATTACAGGCATTTAGGCGCTCAACAACAAATTGAGCAAGCCATATCAAATATGAATATCCGTTGAAATACAAACACCTTATTGCGGCTTGATATTTTAAATTCAATCTTGTAACTTCGTATTGGATAAGCACTATAAAACATCACACATTATGAGTTCAGCAAGTAAAAAACCGGTTGTAGTTGCGCCTGTGCGCAACCAACAACCACCAAAAGAGTCGAGTGGGGATAAAAAATTTGATGACGCAATTGATAAAATGCTAAAAAAGCCGGTTAACTATTTACCCTCAAAGTAGCTTAAAAACATAACGTAAACCAAACGCCCTTGCATAGTCTGTAAGGGCGTTTTTATTTGTATCAAAATGTGGATTATAAGGTATATCAAAAAAATGGCTAACGCTTATGGATCGAGTCCTTCTGAGATGATACAGGATTTAGCTGTTTGGTGGTTTTTAATTGTGGGGAGTTGTGTAATGATTGTTGGGGCGGCAATTGTTGTTCGGATAGCTTTTCACTAACTTGATAATTAAAGTAACCAATAATTGCACTAAACAAGGCTACTGAAAAAAGTAAGAATAGATGATATAAGTACTACTATAAACGTTTTTTGAGATGCTTTATTGGTAGCTAAGACAGATGCTATTATTTGCTGATTTTGGTAAAACTTCAATCCCTCGGGCGTGATGCATGCTACCAACCTTAATTTTTGATTGTGCCCGAAAGAGGTACTATCTGTAAATTCAATATGTTTATTTGAATTCATACTTCGTAAATAGGCCACAGCCATTTCATTTATAAATATTGCCGTTCGGGCCATTCCAGGATACAATGGTATTTCTTGCATTATTTCTGAAATGTCTATGAATACGTATAGTCCACCTTGGGCCAATACCTCCAATATCTTTAAATAGAACTTCTCTTTCATTATTTTAAAGATGAAAAACCAGTTGTAAAAACATCGGCATCGTCCAGATATAGGATAGATATTTTCATATCCATTTCTTTACTTACCCATTCAGTTGTGTTCGTTTTGGTGTAAGTGGAGTTGAGTGTTTCAACCCAACGCGCCATATCTGATTTTGGTTGCATGATTACATAGTAATCACAAATACCCTTGGTAAGATAATACCTAAAGTGTACATTTTTATTTTCTCGATCTACGAGCTGTAAAAAAGTAGTGCTATCATTGACTAAATCTTCTTTATCAAAAGAACCAATACTACCAGGGAGATAGCTTGAGGCTTTAATGTAATCGCGTGTCTTTCCTAACATGTTGGGTTGCGCGTTAGCTTTCCATGCGGTAGCGAGTACCAGCGTGGTAATTAATAAGGTTTTTATCATTTGTCGTAATTTGAGCAATAAAATATGGCGTAACTGCAATTTTCTTTAGCTACTCAGGGTTACGACGCCCTCCACGCATAAAGATACAGCCACGCCATGACAGCGTACTTACATCATTTATATTGCGTGGTGCTTAGAGGTCGTAATTCGAGCAGCAATAAAAGGAAGTACAGTCTTGTTTATCTATTTGATAGTGTTATTTTTTGTGATGTTTTATTAACAGTGTTTTATCCAATGGCTAATTTAATAACTTTGTTGTTTACTTTAACAAAGTGTGAAAATATTTAAGATGCTACTATCCCCCTATGACTACTAACAGCGTGGCCACGTTTGGGAGTACGAGGGGGGTTATAGTAAAAGTGGAAACAACCTACTTATCAAGTAAACACTAATGCCTTCAATTTTAGACATTAGTGTATTCATATCCTTTTCGGTGTAATCCTCGTATTTATACTTAAGGTTATACTTTTTGAAAACCATACTTTCAGGATAATTAGCAAGAGTGTCATCACCTGTATCTAATAACCGATGTGCCAATACATTTCTAGATGCAATTATATCCTCTAAATCTTGATACATTGTTTTCTTAACAGATTTGTACTTAAGATACCAGTCAGTATCATGGGTTTCAGCGATATGTTTAAATACCTCGCATTTACCACCAAACGATGTTCGATTATCGCCCAAAAAGAAAAGATGTAAATCTTTTACCTTTTTTTCATTGTTTCCGCAAAAGTAACGTGCGATATACAAGTCAATAAATTTTTCAAGCGAAATTGTTTCGTGGATTATTTTACCTCGCCAAGCTATGGCTTGAAGTTCAATGTGATGCTTATCCAAAAGATTTTAGTTTAGGGATACAATCTACATAAACCTTTTAATAAACATAAATGAATGAAAAATTTAATCAGCTACCCGAAGGACGGGTTAGCTTTGTATATAATTGCCTGAATTAAATACGTAATGACATTTTGGGCAGATTGTCATGCCATAGTAGTACTATTTACAGGGCTTTTGCTTTAGGTATTAAAACCTTGTTCACCACGTGCAGCATCCCGTTGCTTTGCACAATATCAAAGCGGTTAATTACACTTTCTCCGCCAGTTTCATCTACCAGTACAATATTGCGGTTACTATCAATTTTGGCGTTGAGCTTACCGCCCCCCAATGTGGTAAAAGTGACCAACCCTTTATGGCCGTTTATTTGTTTTTCAATATCTTTTGCACTCAGCTTGCCGGCAACCGCATGATAGGTAAGTATACCGGTAAGCTCCCAAACATGGGCGGGCCTTGATAGCGAATCGAGTTTGCCAACAGGAAGATTTTCAAACGCCCTGTTATCCGGAGCAAATATGGTGATAGGTCCTTTGCTTTGGTATGTTTCAATTAAGCTCGAACTTTTTATAAAATTATATAGCACCGAAAAATCTTTTGATTGCTCAATATTCTGAACAATATCATTTGCTGGCAACATGCCATCGCCTGCATTAGTTTTGAGCGTTCCAATGGTGGGGGCTTTATTGGTTGTTGTATCGGTAGTTTGGCCAAATACTGCAGCTCCGCAAAATAACGTAAGGGCAAGCAGTAATATATTTTTCATGTATCGGTTGATTATTATTTATTTAACGGTGATTAATTAACTGTTTTTTTTCGTTTAGGTTTTAAAAAAAGCGGCTAAGGCCGCTTTAATCTTTTAAAGTAACCAAGTATTTACCAGCCAGGTGTAAAGCCTAAGCCAAATAATGGCTTGGTAACATCGCTCCGGTTAAATGGTATGGCTAAATATGGCTCCAGAACAAAGGCGCCAAATACGTTAATTCTTAATGATATACCCGCACTTAAAGCCGGTACCCGGCCATATAAGGGTTCGGTAACCGGTTGACCCTTGTTATCAACTTGTGGAGTGCCGTCAGGATTTAATACCGGTGTTTCGCCTATAACGGGTGGGTTTTTTTGGAAGTAGATATGATCACCGGCGTTCCAGGCTAAGCCAGCATCAAAAAACAAGTTTAAATCGGTAAACAGGAATTTTGATTTGATCTGCGCCAGTTTTTCGGGGCCTGTAAATGGCAAACGAACCTCAAAGTTAAACACCGCTATGCGACTACCAGAAAGCTGATCAATACTAAAACCATTGCTTGCAGTTTTATTATTGTTGTAAAAAGTTTGTCCCTCATAGCCCCTGATATAAAACGGATAACCAACATATAACGGATAAAGTCCGTTGGCATCTCCAAAACGGCCGTAACCGTAAAACCTTGCAGCAAAGGTTACCGGTTCTACCCGTACATATTTACGGAGATCAATAGTAGGGGCAAAAAAGCGATAGGTACCAAAGTTATATTCTGCCTCCAGCCGGTACCTGAAGCCGTTAAGCGGCGCCGTTACACCAAAAAATGAGTTATCACCAACCAGGGCTGTCGAAAGCTGAAAAAGTGAGTACGACTTCAGATTGGTACTGATCAGGTTACCTTCGTCGCTATTTGCTATCTTTTTTCGTTGTGATGATAAATAGGTACTGTTTATGGTGGTGCTTTTATCGCTGTTAACTACAGTATCTAACTTATAAAAGTCGCTGTAGCGGTCAACCCGGTAGGAGTTATAAGATGCCCCTGCGCCAACTTCAAAGCGCGATGTTTTGGAAATAGGATAGGAGGTGAACACTCTTGCGCCATCTTCAAAATTCCGGATGATGTCAATATTGTCGGATAGTACAGTTTGGCTTTTGCCGCCTACGCTTTGCGTCGGATAGGTTCTGGTTTGTAAACCAAACTGATAAGGGATATGTGATATACCAAAACCGAGGTTCCATCTGCCGGTTTGGTTTACATAAGTTATTGCTGCGCCAGAGTCATATATCTGCCCGTTAACAGAGGCGGCGGCAAATATCTGGTTACGCCCCAGTATGTCGCTAAAAACACCCTGTATGCCGCTTGACAGGCTTGTGCCGTAAAAACTGCTCACGCCTATGCCTATACCACTGCCGGCCAAATAGTCCAGTTTAAACTTGGGTTTATACGCAATGTTGACAACCGAATCGGCAGGTATTTTTTTATAGGCAAGATAGTTGTTCAGATTTGAATTGATCAGATCAACGCCCACTGCGCGCGGCGGGGGCAGCATTGCCGCGCTAAAGTTTACATCAGTAGCCTGCAATGTTACCGGTTTAAAATCAGATGCTTTGGCATTATACAAAGCATATTTTTGAGCCCGGTAGTAGG
Organism: Mucilaginibacter saanensis; assembly: GCF_014200575.1. GTDB lineage: Bacteria > Bacteroidota > Bacteroidia > Sphingobacteriales > Sphingobacteriaceae > Mucilaginibacter. The sequence goes on from NZ_JACHBZ010000002.1 coordinate 290,308, forward strand.
AGTAAACGATATCGTCATGGTTAGAAATGCTCAATGCCGGCGAATATTCTGTAATACCGCATATACCGGTAAACAGATCCGTCATTTGCTCAATTTTTCCGCTGCTTAGCGTGTACCGGTATAGATTTCGGAAACCATCGCGGTTTGATAAAAAGTATACTTGCGAGCCATCTGCAGAGTATTGTGGATTCAGGTTGTTGGCGCCATTAAATATTTTTATATCCGTGACTTTTCCTGTGGCAATGTCAAGTTCGGCCAGGTTAAACGGAATGTCCTGCTCTAACGATTGGTCGTAAGTGGTTCTGTCGCTGGAAAAAATGATCTTTTTACCATCTCTTGAATAGCTTGGCTGGTAATCGGAATATTTATCATTAGTAAGCTGCGTTATCTTTTTGGTATCGAAGTTATAGGAATATAGATCGCCCTGGCCTTCAGACAATCCCTGGAAAACAATATCCTTGCCATTGGGTGACCATGACAGGTTACTGAATTGTTCGGCCTTTTCCATCGAAACATCATTGAGTGTGCTGCCGCTGGCTAGATCAACCACCACCATACGGTTTCGACCTTTGTTAAACACACTAAAGGCAAACCGCTTACCATCGGGCGACCACGCGCCCGCCGATTCTATGAAGTTAAACTCATCAATATGGGTGTTTGATACCTTGCTGGTGAGCTTTCGCAATATGCGCCCCGTTTGCGCATCGGCCAGGTAAAGATCAATAGAAAATAAGCTTTTAGCCGATAAAAATGCTACGTATTTACCATCAGGGCTTACGGCGGGAGCCACCACTAAATCGCCGCCGGTTTTGCTGTCAATCAGCTTAACGCCAATTGGTTTTTGAACGGTATCTTTTAAATAAGGTTTGTATGTTTTCTCGATGGAGTTTTTCCAAAGGCGCGACAAGGTTTTATCGTCATAGCCAAATGTGCGCCTGATGCCGTACTCCAACCCGTAACGGGCTGTATTTTTAAAAAAGGGAACTATTACCGTATCGCCATAAGTTGATCCTAAAAATGACCAAAAAGCCTCGCCATATCGATATGGGAAATACTTGTTGCTTTCGGTAAGGTCGCGCACTGAAGGGATATCGTGATTTAAATAGGCATCGCGCATCCACATAGCTGTATATGAATCTTTTTTACCTAATGAGAGGTACTCAGCCATACCCTCTATCATCCATAAAGGAATATTATTGATCTCTTCAAAGTTGTCGTTTTCGCCGCCCTGCAATGCCCGGTATTGAAAAGCATGCACCAACTCATGGCCTATAACGTGCCTTGTGGTTTGATTGGTTTCCATTACGGGCATTACTACCCGGTTTTTTAATCCTTCGGTAACACCACCTGTACCAACTCCAATTTCGCCGTCTATTGCAGTAGTTTGTTGGAAATCGGGGTGGTTAGCGTATAGAATAATAGGGTTGGGTGTTTTAAATGTATCCCTGAAAATTTGCTGATGCAGCGTATACCATAATTCGCTTTCCTGGGCAAAGCGTTTTACCATACTATCATTTTTTATGTAATAGTAAATTTCAAAGTGTGGAGTTTTATAAACTTTAAACTTGAGGTTTTTGTAACGTACCTTATTTTGACCGAAATACTGTGCCCTGGCACCGTTGCTTATCAACAGGGAACTAATAAGACAGATGAGTATGATAGTGAACCTTTTAGCTTTATTTGATACGGTGTAGCGTTTATTCATAATTTAACTAAATAGATATGGCTAATTTAATGAAATAGGATCTTATTAAAACAAGTTACTATTAATTACTGGTTAAATGCCAACCGGCAGACTGTATTGGCCTGCCGGTTAAAATATTTAATATACACCATTAATACTAAGCCTGTTATTGATTTGGCGGCGTAGGGTCAGGGTTTTCTGGTGTAGTTGTTACCGGTACAGGTAATACGCCGGTTGTATCAATAGGGTTGCTTGTACTATCAATTGATGTTGTATCTGCTACTATTCTTGGCGAAGGGCAATTATAGGATTTGGTTATTTTAACCCATGGTTTTGGGAAGGCACCATAAGTATAGCCCGATTTTGGATCGGCATAAACTTTTTCCATAAAGCGGCCAAAAATTGGCAATGCAGTATGTGAGCCCTCGCCGCTTTCTGAGGTAGTGAAGTGAACGCTGCGGTCATCAGCACCAACCCAAACACCTGTAACCAGGTCTTTAGTGATACCCATATACCAGCCGTCGACATAGTCTGATGATGTACCTGTTTTACCACCTATCTGGTTGTCTTTTTTCCAAAGGCCAGGATATTCCCATAAGGCCTGTGAAGTACCACCCGGTTCTTCCATACCACCGCGGAACATGTAAAGCATCAGCCAGGCAGTTTCCTCACTTATCACGCGCTCTTGTTTTAAGGTAAATTCATCCAGCACGTTACCTTGTTGGTCGGTGATTTTGGTTACCAACAAAGGATCTAACTTTTCGCCTTTATTTAAGAAGGTGCTGTAAGCCCTTACCATTTCGTAAACAGAAACATCATTTGAACCCAGGGATACCGATGGTACCGATTTAAGTGGGCTCTCGATACCACATTTGTGGGCATATTCAACAATTTTATCCCAGCCTACCTTTTCGGTTAATTGCGCAGTTATAGAGTTAACAGATTTACCCATGGCCCAGCGTAACGACATTTCCTGGTAGGAAAAATGGAAATCGGCATTATTGGGTTGCCAAACTTCGTCTTTACCATTGTCTTTGTATTTAATGGTTACCGGTTTGTCGGTAAACTTATCGCATGGTGTAAAGCCATTATCAAGTGCGGTTAAATAGGCAAAGGGCTTAAAGGTCGAGCCTGCCTGTCTGCGCGATTGGTTTACGTGGTCATAGTTAAAAAAGCGGTGATCAATACCGCCAATCCAAACCTTTATTTTACCAGTTGCCGGCTCCAGGGTCATCATACCGGTATTCAGGATACGGGCATAGTATTTAATAGAGTCGACAGTTGAAAAAGTAGTATCCTGCTCACCATTCCAGGTGAAGACAGTCATCCGTTTTTTCTTTTTAAAGTACTCCTGTATCTGGGTACTATCTCCTTTGTATTTTTTGTCAAGCAGTTTATATATCGGTAACCTCTGCTCGTTTTTCAGGATAAAATCTTTTATTTCCACTCCCTTGGAGTCGCGCCAAGGGTTTTTATTGCCCCAAAGATTGTTGAAGCGCTTTTGCAGCATCTTCATTTTTTCGGCAACAGCTTCTTCGGCATATTGCTGCAGGTGCGAATCAATGGTGGTGTAAATTTTAAGCCCGTCCTCATAAAGGTTATAGTCGTTGTCCTTACACCATTTGTCCAGCCATTTTTCAACAGCACGGCGTATATAGGAGTCACCATGTGAATCTTGTTCAACATAGCTCAGGTCAAGCTTTATAGGCGATTTTGCGCTGGTATCATATCCTGTTTTGGTAAGGTAGCCATACTTTTGCATCTGGCTTAAAACGGTATTACGGCGTTCAAGTGCGCGTTCAGGATTTTTAATAGGATTATAACTTGATGTAGCTTTAAGCATCCCGATCAGCAAGGCGGCCTCGGCAGGGGTTACTTTATCAGGTGTTTTATTAAAATACTTTAACGAGGCGGTTTTAATACCAAAGGAGTTGTTACCAAAGGGCACGGTATTAAAATACAGGGTGAGTATTTGCTGTTTGCTGTAAACATGCTCAATTTTAAATGCCGTAAGCCACTCTTTGCATTTGTAAACTATGGTACGAATAATTGGCACATGTTTAATTATCCCCTGTGATTTTCTTTTACGTGTTTCAAAAAGGTTTTTTGCCAGCTGCTGGGTAATGGTACTCCCGCCGCGGCGATCACCTTTGGCTGTGGAGAGTATACTGGTAAAAAACGAATAAAAATCAACCCCGTGATGCTTGTAAAAGCGCACATCCTCGGTTGCCACCAGGGCGTTTACCAGGCTTGGAGATATGTTTTTTAACTCAACCGGCGAGCGGTTCTCTTTATAATATTGACCTATGAGTTTACCATCGGCGGTGTAAACTTCTGAACCAACTGACATGACCGGGCTTTTAATATCCTGCATATCAGGAGAGTAACCAGACAGCCAAAGGAAGTTAAGTTCAATAGAACAGAAAAAGATAATAACGAAGTAAATAAATATGGCGAAATATCTCAGAAATCGGTTTCGTATACGTCTGAACATTGGGTAAAGATGTAAAATTATGGCGCTATATCATAGCATCAAACAAATATTAATATATACAGTTTACATAAAAGTTACAGATACACTCGTCACGGGCCCATTTACAGGTATAAGGTATTGTCGTTTCATTACTATAAAACTAAATTTACCTCAAACGTGGGTTATTGAATAGCATACTGATGCAGATAATATCCGGCTTTTAAATTAAACAGCATTATTATCAACGCAATTTTAACATCTAAATTTTAAGTTAACAAAGTGTAAAGCAATATTTTTTAATATGAGTAATATGATTAGTAAGTTCCGGGTACGCAACGGTAAGGATTTTTCGCTTAAAAATTTTGATACGGCTTACGCTGACGGTTTTAGAAGGAAAGATGCAAAAGAGATTTTGGCAGGTTTAATCGAACAAACCTTTGATCTGCAAACGGAGCTTTATGCGGCTAATAAATATGCTTTACTTATTATTTTTCAGGCTATGGATGCTGCCGGCAAGGATAGTGCCATAGCGCATACCTTATCGGGCCTTAACCCGCAGGGTTGCCAGGTGTACAGCTTTAAACAACCCAGTACCGAAGATTATGAACACGATTTTTTGTGGCGGCATTACCGGGCGCTTCCCGAGCGGGGGAGGATAGGGATACATAACCGGTCGCATTATGAAAATGTACTGGTGACCAAAGTACACCCCGAGCTTTTACTTAATGAACATTTGCCGGGTATTAGCGATGTTAAACAGATTGATAACCGTTTTTGGGCCAAACGTTATGAGAGCATCCGGTCGTTTGAAGATCACCTGGTAAATAACGGAACAATTATTATCAAGTTTTTTCTGAACGTGTCAAAAGACGAGCAAAAGGTTCGTTTTTTAAAACGGATTGATAATCCGAAAAAGAACTGGAAATTTTCGGCAGCGGATATTGAAGAACGGCAAAAATGGGGCGATTACATGAATGCTTACGAAAAAGCTATACAGGAAACAGCCACTAAGGATTGCCCCTGGTATGTGATACCGGCAGATAAAAAATGGTTCACCAGGATAGCTATATCGTCAATTATACTGGAAACCTTAAAAGATCTGAAATTGAAGTATCCGGTTTTGCCCAAAGAAGAAAAGGAAAAGCTGGACGAATCAAAAAAATTATTGGAAAAGGAATAACAGATAACATTCGGTATCAATTGCAAATACACATAAGATACCGAATGTTATATTAAATATTATATACCAGAGAATACAGATTGTGCTTTTTCGCCAATAAGGGGTATTGGTTTTCTTTCGCCATTAATTGCTCCAAGAAGGCCTATTATCCACAGCACAAACAAGCCCACCTTAATTACCCAGTAAAGAGAGAACCCGATGGTAACACCCGTAGTAAAGAACATGGCACCCAAAATGGCTCCTACTGCATAGTAAATAACAATAGAAACCAGGTGGAATAGTAAGGTTTGCCGTAACTGATAACTTGATAGCGCCGTTTTATTATCCTTGTAAATGGCGAAATAAGCTATGAGCCAGCCAATAATAGTAAAATAGCTAATGATTCCGGCTGTTTTGCCGTCGTCTTTTGATGAAAAGTTGTCCATAGGATAGGTTAGTTTAAAAAATGCAGTTAATTAATTAAAGCTAACCATATTTATTATCAAATGTTTAAGTTATTTGCTAATTGTTCGCAGGTTGTGTTTTGTGTAAACAGGGGCATTTAGCTGCCTGCATTTAGTTTACTTTAACAAAACTGGCTTCATCAACAAAACTACTTTTGCCATTACTAATAGCTATTGCCTTTACCGTTGTGCTGGCCGCAATATTGATTGGCTTACTGTAAAGTGCTGAACCTGCAGATGGTATCGATCCGTCTAACGTATAATAGATTTTAGCTCCGGCATCGGCGCTTTTTATTTGAATGCTAAACGGTTGCTTGAATGTTTTGGACGGTGCGATGATATAGGGATTGGCCACGATCGGGCTATCCGTGATTTGCGAAGTCGGTTTTTCCAGATCCTGGGTAAACAGTTTATTGGGGAGCCTGCCTGTGAATACTTCAAAATCACCACCATCGGCAATATCAGTATAGTTCAGGTATAGCTTACTGTAAGCCTTTTTAGCAAGGTTCATGCCTTGTAGGTAAATGTTGGTGCGGTTGATACCTGCGCCAGGATTGCTGATGTTGAATTTTTTGCCGTTCTCCAGGTAAATAGTTGCTCTGTCAAACTGGGGGATGCCTACCTGAAACTGGTTTTGCCCCGGGGCAATGTTATAAATACCTAAAGAGCTCATGACATACCAGGCCGACATTTGCCCGCAATCTTCATTCCCGGCCAGCCCATCAGGTTTTTCGCTGTATTCTTCACGCAATATGCGGTCAATATAAAACTGTGTTTTTTCGGGAGCATCGGTAAAATTATATAGATAAGCCATGTGATGGCTCGGCTCATTACCGTGGGCATACTGGCCAATGAGCCCGGCTACATCAGGTACGGCATTACCGGTCAATTTTGATTCGGTGGTAAACAGCTCGTCCAGCTTGGCTTCAAATGCCTGGCTGCCGCCCATTCGGGTTAATAAACCCTCCACATCCTGCGGCACCAGGAAAGAGTACTGCCATGAATTTCCTTCGGTGTAGTTGTGGTTTACTTCGGTAGGGTCAAAGGGCGTAAACCAACCGCCATTGATGCGGGCCTGCATAAAGCCGTTTTGATTATTATATACGTTTTTCCAGTATTGGGCACGTTGTATGTAAGTGGCATAGTCCTGCGGTTTATCAAGCATTTTGGCCATTTGGGCAATACACCAGTCGTCATAAGCGTACTCCAACGTTTTTGAAACCGATTCGCGTTCGGCATCGGCCAATACTGCGCCATTTTTACGGTAGCTATCCAACCCAAACTGATTGCGGTTTACTGCAGCTTTCATGGCTGTAAAAGCTTCGGCAGCATCAAAATCACGAATCCCTTTAGCGTAAGCATCCACGATAACCGGAATGGAATGATTGCCGGTCATACAATAGGTTTCGGTACTGGCGAGGGGCCATATAGGTAACAGGCTTCCCTGCTCATACATGGCCAAAAAGGTTTTAATAAAGTCAAGCGTACGCTTTTTATCAATCAGGGTAAGCAAAGGGTTCTCGGCCCTGAAAGTATCCCATAAGGAGAATACTGTATAATAATCAAAGCCCTGCGCAGTATGGATCTTTTGATCTAATCCCCTATACTGCCCGTCAACATCATTATAAATGTTGGGAGCAAGCATGGTGTGGTATAAGGCGGTATAAAATATGGTTTGTTTTATTCGGGCATAATCTGGCACTACGGGTCTTTTTGCTTTCGGGACTCTACCGTTTGATTCGCCGTTTTCTTTCATATCGGTTTGGGCCGTTTGGGTAGCTTGTGCTACGGTAGGGGCACCGCCCTCAACCTGTATCTTGTTCAGCGCGGTGTTCCAGGTAGCCCTGGCAGCTTTCTGTATCTTTTTAAAGTCGAAGTCGGCAACTTCGGCATCCAGGTTTTTTAAAGCGCCATCGGCGCTTACCGATGATATACCGACTTTTGAAATTACCTCGCCGGGATTGTCAAATTGCAGGTACATTTTAATATTTTTACCTTCAAGTTTGTTTTGGCCCGGCTGTAAAATATCGTTACTGGCTATCCCGTAGGTTTTAAATGGTTTTGAAAACTTGGCGTAAAAATATACCTGCTGATCTTTGGCCCATGATCTGGAACGACGGAACCCCCGTATCTCATGATCATTAACTACCTCTATCCAGGAGTCGAGCACCTCGTCGCGGTGCTGGAGGTCAATAATAATGTTGGCTTTTGGAGTACTTGGGTAACTATATCGGTGCAAACCCGTGCGCGTGGTTGCAGTAAGCTCAACGCCAATGTTGTATTTATCAAGCAAGGTTTTATAATAACCTGGGGAGGCAAGCTCATTTTTCTTTTTAAACCCCGACCGGTATTCGGTGTTTTTAAATTGCGGCTCGCCGGTAGTGGGCATAAACAGTATATCGCAATAGTCCGGGATGCCGGTGCCGCTTAAATGCGTATGTGAAAAGCCATAAACTGTGGTGTCGGCGTAATAATAGCCAGAACAGCCATCCCAGCCTGTTAACCTTGTGTCCGGGCTAAGCTGTACCATACCAAAAGGTACAATGGCCCCAGGATAGGTATGCCCGTGGCCGCCCGTGCCAATAAAAGGGTCAACCAGTTGTGCATAATCTTTATCTTTTTTCTTTTGAGCCGAGGCTGTCAGTGCTGTGGTTAATAAAGCAAATAAGAAAATATTACGGATTACAGATAGGGTAACGGGCATATTGATAAATAGTATTTTATTATAACACGCAAATTAAGGGTTAAATATTACAATAAACCAAAAACGCCCCGACATTGCCGGGGCGTTTTTGGTTTAGCGGGAGTTAGGCATTTCTAACAACGCCCATCTTTTTCAATAGCTTGCGGTTTTCGCGGCGGTGAACCAACCGGTGAACTATGGCATATATAATAGGCAATATTAATAAGGTAAGTATAGTTGATGTAACCAAACCACCTATCACTACTATAGCTAATGGCTTTTGAGTTTCGGAGCCTATGCCTGTTGATATAGCTGCTGGCATTAAACCAATGGCGGCCATGAGGGCGGTCATTACCACGGGGCGCACCCTGGAAATAACACCATCTAATATGGCCTGGTTAAGCGGCATGTGTGCCTCAATGTTCTTTTTGAATACGGAGATTAATATTACCCCATTTTGGATACACACCCCAAACAAGGCTATAAAACCAATACCTGCCGATATACTGAAGTTGGTGCTGGTAATATGCAGTGCCAGGATACCTCCAATTAATGCAAATGGTACGTTTAATATAACCAGGGTAGCATCTTTAGCATTACCAAAGGTGATAAACAGGATCAGGAATATAACGAGTAAGCAAATTGGCACTACCTTGGCAAGCGTATTTGATGCACGTATCTGGTTTTCAAACTCACCGTTCCAGGTAAATGAGTAGCCTTGATCAAGCTTCACGGCATTGTCTACCTTTTGCTGGGCCTCTGCAATGGTACTTCCTAAATCGCGGCCGCGCACCGAGAATTTAACAGCTATATAGCGCATGTTATTATCCCGGTAAATAAATGCAGGACCGGTTTGCGTGCTTATGGTAGATATTTCTTTGATGGCAACTTTTGATCCGTTCATGGTAGGAACCATCAGGTTTTCAATTTTATCCTGTGTATCCCTGAATTGTTTTTGATAACGTATCCTTATATCAAATTTGCGTTCACCCTCATACAGGGTAGTGGCGGCTTTACCACCAATGGCCATTTCAATAACGGAGTTGGCATCGGCGGTTGATACACCATATAAGGCCATTTTGCGCTGGTCAAGTTCGATCCTGAATTCAGGCTGACCGAGATTGCGCAGCACGCCAAGATCTTCAACCCCTTGAACATGCTTAAGTATATCCATCACTGAATCTGCTTTTTTATCCAGTACCTCAAAGTCGGGACCGAATATTTTAACGGCCATTGATGCCGGTACACCGGCTACTGCTTCGGCGACGTTGTCAATAATAGGCTGCGAATAGTTGAATATAATACCAGGGAACTGGCTGAGTTTTTTATCAATATTGGCAATAAGCTGCTCTTCAGATATGCCACTTTTCCATTGTTTTTGCGGTAAAAGATCAACCTGTATCTGTACGTTGAAAAATCCTTTCGGGTCGGTACCATCATTGGTACGGCCAACCTGCGACAAGGTTTGTTTAACCTCAGGAAAGGTGGATAGTACCTCGCGCATTTTGTTGGTAACATTTACGGAGCTTTCCAATGATGTACTCATGGGGAGCTGTGCTGTTACCCATAAGGCGCCTTCGTTAAGCTGTGGTAAAAATTCGCTGCCTAAAAACTTAGCGGAGAAGAATGTTACTGCCATAAATCCAACTGCCACCAATAAACTTAATTTTTGATTGCGATAGGTGTAATTAAACATGCGGCGTATACCGTTCTCAAAAAATATAACAACCGGGTTGTGTTTTTCCTTAACATTTTTGCTTAGTAAAATACTTGATAGGGCAGGTACCAGCGTAAGTGTAAATATCAAAGCACCCAGTAAGGCAAAGCCCAATGTATAGGCCAATGGCGAGAACATTTTACCTTCAACCTTTTGGAAAGCAAAAATTGGCACCAAACAGGTTAAAATAATAAGTTTGGAGAAAAAGATCGCTTTGCCCATTTCGGCTCCAATATTTTTGAAAAGCCCCAGCTTAGCCAAACCATTGAATTTTTGCATCCCCACTTCTTTCGCCCTATGATCGAGGGCAACAAATATGCCCTCCACCATCACCACGGCTCCATCTATGATGATCCCAAAATCAACCGCCCCCATCGAGAGTAAGTTCGCGCTCATGCCCTTTAAACGTAAACACATGAAGGCAAATAACAACGACAGTGGGATAATGATAGCAACGATCAATGTAGTGCGCCAGTCGGCCATAAACAGGAATACGATTACGGTAACCAGTATAATACCCTCGCACAGGTTATGGATAACTGTTTCGGTACAAAAATCCATCAGGTTTGTACGGTCATAAAAGGTGTCGATCTTGACATCCTTTGGCAGTATATTATTGTTCAGATCAGATACCTTGTCCCGTATGCGTTTCAATACCTCTGCGGGGTTTTCGCCTTTACGCATCACTACGATACCTTCAATAACATCATTGTGCTTATCGCGCCCCACCTGACCTAATCTTGGCAGACCGCTTTCTTTAATTTCGGCAACATCCTTAGCCAGTATTGGTACGTTGTTTACATTTTTAATAATGATGTTTTGTATCTCATCAATATTATTGATCAATCCTATACCACGTACAATGTAGGCCTGGTCGTTTTTCTCAATAATATCGCCACCCACATTAATATTACTGCGGTTAATGGCATTATATACATCAAGTGAGGTAAGGCTGTATTTTTGAAGCAGAGCAGGATTAACACTTACTTCATAAGTCTTTTCTTCCCCGCCAAAACTGTTTACGTCGGCAACACCCGGAACGGATTTAAACTGACGGTCAAGTATCCAATCCTGTACAGCTGTTAAGTCGTGGATGCTTTTAGTACGGCTTTTAAGGGTGTATCGGTAAATTTCGCCGGTTGGGCCGTAAGGCGGTTCAACTTCGGGTTTTACACCATCGGGCAAATCAGCATTGCCCAGGCGACTTAAAACCTGCTGGCGGGCAAATGCGTCATCAACATCGTCATCAAAAATGATACGGACATAGGATAGTCCGAATGATGAGGTAGTGCGCAGATTAGCCTTTTTTTGTACCGAGTTTAAAACGGTCTCCATGGGGATGGTGATCATTTTTTCGACTTCCTCGGCACTACGGCCCGGCCATTGAGCAATAATGATGATCTGTGTATTGGTTACATCCGGGAAAGTTTCAATGGGGGTGTTGGAGTAACTCCATACTCCGAGCACAACCAATACCAGTGTCATAAAAAACACAAAGTAGCGGTGCCTCAGTGAAAAGTAGATTATATTTTTAATGAATTTATTCATTTTCTTAGTATCAAGTAATTAGTATCAAGTAGCGAGTACCGAATTTTTGTGTCAGGTTGTAAGTATCAGGTGGAAATTATAGCGTTTTATAGCATCAGCTATGGAGCGGGCATCATTTAAAGTCATGATACTTGATACTAATTACTTGCTACTAAATCAACTACTTGATACTATAAAAACTATTTATCGCCCACTAATGCATCATAAAACAATAGCTGGTTTTTGGAGATCAGCTTTTCGCCGGCAGTTAAGCCTGATGAAATGTAACTCACATCGTCAACCGTTTTAATAACACTTACCGGACGCACCTTTAAATCTGTTTTGCTATTGTAAACTACAACATAGTATTTGCTGTTATCAAAAATAACCGCCTTGGCCGGTACCGCCACCGATTGCGCCTTATCGCTGTTGGTGATAATCACATTGGTGAACATTTCGGGTTTCAGCATCATGTCGGGATTAGGTAATACAATTTTTATCTTCATTACCTTGTTGTCAGGGTCAAGAACCGAACTAACAGCATCCACTTTGCCAATAAATACTTTGTCTGGATAAGCCACTGTAGTTACCCTGGCAGTGTAGCCGGTTTTTACCTTACTGATGTCGGACTCAAACACGTTGGCCCAGATCCATACATTCTTCATGTTGGAGATAGTGAACATGTTACCACTATTATCCGGACGGATAAAGCTGCCTGCTGTAATGTTTTTTTCAACTATATAACCGCTTTCAGGGGCTTTAATAATCAGGGTACCACTTGCGGTAGTATTGCCGCCGCCATTGATGGCAATTTGCTGCTGTACTTTTGTGCTGGCTGCTGTTGCTTTATTAAAATTCTCTTTAGCCTCGGTATAATCGCGCTCGCTGGAGATACCGTTTTTGTAAAGATATTCTGCCTGCTCCAACTGACGTTTGGCTATGGCCAGGTCTGATTTGGTGGCTGTAAGGTCTGTATAGTTGCCTGCAATATCTGCACTGCGCATTACGGCGAGTGTTTGTCCTTTGGTAACTTTATCGCCAAGAGAAACCTTAACCTCAAGTATTTGTCCGCCGGAAAAGGGGAATACTTTTATTACATTATTATCATCGTATGATACCTCGCCAGATAGATTTAGTTCATCTTTCATGGTGGTAGTTTTGGCGGTATCAATAGTTATCATGCGCGCCATAGAGTCGCTTACGGTAACGGGTTGGTTTTCTGCCACGGGTTGGGGCTTGCCTTTGCAGGCGGCAAGCAATAGTAAAGCGGAGATGCCGGATAACAGCGTTTCTCTTTTCATCATTATATTATATTTATATAAATTTTTAGGATTTAATTACAGTTGTGCCGGTAGCAAAGTTCAGGTCGGCAATGGCTTTTTGCAGGTTATATTGTTGTTGCAATATTTTGAGTTTAGTGTCCTTATAGGTATCAAAAAAGTCAACAAACTCAATAAGGCTTATCTGTCTTTGCTGAAAGCTCTTAAACATACTGCTGAACAATTTATCATATTGCTCATTAAACTCAATTTGCTGCGTTGAAAACAACTGCTGATTTAATTTATATTGATTTACAGCAGCTACCACATCATTTTTAAGCTGTAACTCGTTTTGTTTTAAAGTACTTTCCTGGCTTTGGATATTATACTTGGCCGATTTGATGTTACCCTGGTTGCGATTAAAAAACGGCAGGGGTAAGCCAATTTCCAAACCATAGTAGTTGGGGGCGTAGTTACTGTTTTTATCGTATGATGCGCCAATAGTTATATCCGGAACGGCCAGGGCCCGTTGGTAGGCCAGGTTGTGCGTAGCTGAATTAAGCTGGTATTGGTTGGATAAATAATCAGGGCGATTAGTTTTTGCCTGCTCAATTAAAGTCGGAATATCAAGCGTTACGCTTTCTGTAGGTTTGTCATTAATGAGCGGGTAAACAAAGTCGGTTTCTTTGGTTTGCAGCAAAGTTTTTAATTCTGTTTGCAAATCATTGATTTGGCGATTGTTTTCAACCATGTCATTCTGTAAGCCAAAAAGCAATGCCTTAAGCCTGATCAGATCCTTCATGGAAGTATTACCCGCATCAAATGATTTTTGAATAGCCTGAACCAGGTTGGTTGCCGAAGAGATCTCGTTACGATAAACCTTATCCTGTGCATTTAAAGTAGCCAGCTGACTAAAGTCAAGCTGCAGGTTATACTTCAGATTGCGCATCAGATCGTTAAAGGCAGCTTCCTGTACCATGGCATCGTCTTTGGCCACTTGCACCTGCTTGCCTCGTTTGCCGGCTGTGGCAAACACCTGATTTAACTGAACAAATACTTGTCCGTTACCTTTGCTGTGGTCAAAAAATTTGTTACTGCCGCTGGTATGGATATTTTGGTCGGTACTTAAAACGGGATTGTCCCAGAGTTTGGCCTGTTGTATGAGCGCTTTTGAAGCTTCTACATTATACTTTTGGGCTAAAAGGCTTAAGTTGTTATCAAGAAACTGTTTTTCGGCATCCTGAAAGGTAAGCTTAACGGTGTCGGTTTGGGCGCTGGCCCGGTTAGTACTAAAACTAAAAAGTACGATCGATAAAAAAAGCAGGTTTTTTACTTTATACATAGTCCACATCTATTTCAACAATGCAAAAATTTATATTAGATATGAATTTTCCATGAAGAAGGGTTTAAGTTATAGGTTGCTTGTGTGGTGGTAAATAATATGCTCAGAGCTTAAGGTAAGCTCTGAGCAATATGATATGCGAAGTTATTGAATATCATTTAAATAGAGAAGCTGGCGAAAATGAAGTTGAGGCAAATTAATCCGGTCCGGAAAAGTTATTCTATTTTAAATTCATCTGCATCCTTTAAAAAAGGCAATGCACGCCGTGCTTTCTTAACTTCATCAGCTATGATAGAGAAGGTGTAAACATCATCTTCATCGCGTTTGTAGTACACCACGTTACCGTTGGGATCAATACAGGTGGAGTCACCGGAGTGGTAAACCTCGTTGCCATCATGTCCAACACGGTTTACACCAATTACATAAGCCTGGTTTTCAACAGCCCGGGCAGGTAGCAGGGTGCGCCAGTGCAGGGCCCTGCGCTCGGGCCAGTTGGCCACTACAATGAGCAGGTCATAAGCATTTTCGCTAATATTGCGCAGCCACACCGGGAAACGAAGATCATAGCATATCACCGGACAAATTATCCAGCCGTTGAGCTCAACAAAAAGCTTTTCTGTACCGGCAGTGTAAGTGTTATGTTCTTTGCCTAAAGCAAAAAGGTGCCGTTTGTCATAATGCTGGTAAGTACCATCAGGGCGCATCCATATCAGGCGGTTGTAGTACTTACCGGCTTCCTTTATAATAATGCTGCCGGTTACCACGCAGTCATATTGTTCGGCCGTTTTATACATCCACTTCATGGTTTTGCCATCCATGTGTTCTGCCAGGTTTTCGGCATTCATGGTAAAACCGGTACTGAACATTTCGGGTAGTATGATCAGATCTGTTTTTTCACGGATTCCCCCTGATAATCTCAGGGTGATGTTCTGTAAATTTTTATCCGTATTTTCCCAGAAGAGATAGCCTTGAAAAACAGTAATTTTAAGATTATCCATAAGCGTTATTTTATTCAGCAAGCAATGGTGAGGTAACCTGCTGAGGTATTTAAGTTCATGGACAACTGTCCACAGGTATTGTATTTATTATAGTTAAATTGGTGTGTGTATTAATGGTTAGGTGATGTAATCTAACCGTATTGTTACACTTTTATTAATCTATCAACGGCTTTATCTAAAGTTTCTTGCCTTTTGGCAAAACAAAACCTCAATACATGATGATCGGTACCCTTGGTATAAAAGGCGGAAACAGGTATTGAAGCTACGCCATTTTCTTTGGCCATGCGTATGGCAAAGTCGGCATCTTTATCGTCGGTTATATTGCTGTAACGTACTGATTGAAAGTATGATCCGTGGCAGGGTAAGAGTTCAAAACGGGTTTGCTCAAGCCCTTTGCGGAAATAATCCCTTTTTTGTTGAAAAAAATCAGGCAGCCCGAGGTAAGTTTCTTCATTTTTTAAATGTTCAGCAATGGCATACTGTATAGGGGTATTTACCGCAAACACTAAAAACTGGTGTATTTTCCTGAACTCGTTCATCAGGTATTCGGGAGCCATGCAGTAACCAACTTTCCAGCCGGTAGCATGAAAAGGTTTGCCAAATGATGCCACTATAAAACTGCGCTGTTTTAATTCGGGGTATCGGGCCATGCTATGGTGGGTTTCGCCATCATATATCAGGTGTTCATAAACTTCGTCACTTAAAATCAAGATATCCTGGTTTTTTACCAACGCGCTCAACTCATCAATATCTTCCTTTTGTAGAATGGTTGACGTAGGGTTTTGAGGCGAATTGAGAATGATCATCTTTGTTTTATGGTTGATCAGTCTTTTTACCATATCCCAGGCAATACGGTAATTAGGAGGTTCAAGGGCCAGCGATTTTACCACACCACCCATTAGTTTTATAGCAGGTGCATAACAATCAAAAGCGGGTTCAAATATGATCACTTCATCATTAGGATGAATAACGGCACTTATGGCTGTAAATATAGCCTGTGTGCCCCCTGCGGTTATGGTAATCTCGGTATCGGGGTTATAAACGGCGCCGTATAGCTTTTCAGTTTTTTCGGCAATCCTTTCGCGCAGGTCCATGACCCCGGCCATAGGGGCATATTGGTTATGGCCATTTTTCATGGCCTTATTTACCAATTCAATAAGCTCGGGAGAACAGTCGTAATCAGGAAAACCCTGTGAAAGATTGATGGCACCAACCTCGTTAGCTAAAGCCGACATAATAGTAAATATGGTTGTGCCGGTTTGGGGCAGTTTAGAAATAACAGGTATCATGTGGGGGCTAAAATTAAGCAAAAAACGGTAAACCCATAAACGTAAAACTACGCTTTTTTTGTTTCCTGATATTATTTAGCTTTATACGAAATTAAATTATGCAAGGTGCATTACCGCATATAGTGCCGTTACAGATATGGCAATCCAAAGCAATATTCCCTGTAATAAAGGTTAAATCCTACTGATAATAATACCGTACGTGATAAACCAGCACCGATCAGAAACAGGGTAAGTGTTAAGCCGGCTTTGGCAATTTTTATAAAATATGGGCTGATAACAGATACCGCAGGGATGTAAGTATTGGCAATCATTGCCAGTATAAACAAACCTATAAAGTAGGGTACGCTTATTTTCCGGGAGTTGTTTTTAAAGAGAAATGATGCCATAAATGCTACTGGTATTATCCATAAGGCTCGGGCGAGTTTAACTGTAGTGGCTACCTCTAACGCATGTGTGCCGTATTTGCTGGCCGCACCTACTACAGAACTTGTATCATGAATGGCAATGGCACACCATAAGCCAAATTGTGTTTGTGACATGTTTAGCTGATGCCCGATTAATGGAAATACAAATAAGGCAATAGAGTTGAGTATAAAAACGCAACCCAAGGCAACTGACATCTGTTTTTCTTCGGCTTTAATTACCGGTGAAATAGCTGCAATGGCGCTGCCCCCGCAAATGGCCGTTCCGGATGAGATCAGGAACGCTGTTTTCTTTTCAATGCGGAACCATTTGCCTATCAGATACCCAAAAACCAGCGTTCCGGTAATAGATGCTATCGTAAATAATATACCCTCTTTACCTGCTTGTAGGGCGCTATGCACATTCATTCCAAAACCTAAACCAACTACTGATACCTGTAACAATAGGTTAGTGGCTTTATGATTTAAATGTAGATAAGGGTGCCCAGTGAATTGTGCTATAACCAAACCCAGCAATAAAGCTATGGCGGGGCTTACAAATGGCGTTAAGCAAAGTACTATACATATGGCGAATATAATAATGCGGACGTTTGAGTTTACATTAAGCAATAATGCGCTGGTATTGGTGAGTTGATTTTGAGTATGCATGTGATGTTTTATTTAATACAGTACAAAGATGAAGGATTGCTGTATGCTATTTTTATCACAAATGGCAATACTTGATAACTAAAAGTTATTATGGAATTTACTTTTAGTATAAAAAAGGTGTATCTTAAACAAATTTAAAGGCGTGTTGTATCAATACAGGTTATGGGTTAACGCGGTGACATTTACGTAAATAACAGTTGCACTTGAATAAATGGCTTGTTTTTTCCTTTTTTAATATGTAAATTTATTAAGGCTCATTAAATAACATAAACTTATGAAAAACGCCTTTGTAACAGGTTTGGTTATAGGTATTTTTAGCGGAACCTGGCTATTTGTAATGCATACCTTTGGGTACAGTAATTCGGGTAACCACGTGGCTCCGGTTGAGTATTTGTCCGTTTTAATACCCTTGGTAGGGGTTTATCTGGGCGTGAAAAGTTATAAGGAAGACGAAAAGGAAAATAGCCTCAGTTTTTTTGAAGCCTTGTTTCAAAGTTTTAAAATATTGTTGATAGGTGGCTTTTTTGCTTGTTTGGCGGGGTTGGTATATTTAAACTATGTTGATCAGGGGAATAATTTTCTTGATTTTTCGGGGCGTTTATTTGGAGGCCTGGTAATTGGAATTTTAATTTGCGTAGGCGTATCTGCAGCGCTGATGAACAGGGCAAGTAAAGTTGATCAGGTTTAATTATTTATCTGTTAAACCTGGATATATCAGCATTGGTATTTTTTACCCAGTATAAGGTCATGAATAGTTTCGGCAGCAATAACGGCTAACGCTGCGCTGATATCCCCACTTATGATAGTCACATCAATATCCAGGTCAACAGATAAGGAAGGGTAGGAGTCAACAAGGCCGTTTTTTATTAGTCAATAGGTTGTTGTTCATAAAGATTCATTAGTTTTTGGGATTTGAGTAAACAACAATAGCCATTGTTTAAAGTTT
Organism: Mucilaginibacter saanensis; assembly: GCF_014200575.1. GTDB lineage: Bacteria > Bacteroidota > Bacteroidia > Sphingobacteriales > Sphingobacteriaceae > Mucilaginibacter. Next base: position 308,919 of record NZ_JACHBZ010000002.1, read on the forward strand.
TATAATGCTTAATTGTGCTTTTTTGTAAAAACAGGGGCGCTAAAAACGGGGATGTGAAATTTTTTATAAATTAAAATCAGTGCAAATGAATGTGTTATAGCTTTTGCGTGGGCTTCTTTGAAAAAAAGTTTTGTAACTTGATTTAAAATCCTACTTTTGCACACCCAATCAAAGAAACACGGGATGTAGCGTAGCCCGGTATCGCGCCACATTTGGGATGTGGAGGCCGCAGGTTCGAATCCTGCCATCCCGACGATACCATTCAAAGCCTGTAAATCGATAGATTTACGGGCTTTGCTGTTTATGCACTTGCACCAGCTGCAACAAATCCTCGCCAAAAATATTTTGAATCAGAGTTATCGTTATATTGAAACATGAATTGGGATAATATTAAAGAGCAAATTTACTTTGAAGATGGATCACTGCGTGACATCTATGTCTTGAATACCACTCGGGATGATTGGTATCGATGGATAGAATATGTTAATTCAAACTATCCTGTTAACTTTTATAATCATGGTTTAGATGAGGATATTCAATTTCGTCAGATAGATCCGCAAGCTGTTACAGATCGCTGGGATGGCAAATCCGATTATAATTGTATTGTTATTGTTCGCATAAAAGATGCGTACTTAAAAGCGCATTTCTTTGCAGAAGATGAAATAGAGAATGATATATCTCCCAAAGAGTTTAATTCAGAGGAACAGCATCTTGCTTTGTTGAAGTATTTGCAGGAGGTTTCTCAGCTTCTTAATAAAAAAGTTATCTTAACGGATGAGAGCAGACCGGAAAGGGTTTTATTATTGGTTAAGAGGGGTAAATATTAAATTTTATATGGATAACGTGCCATAGTTTGCGGGCATCTGTGGGGAGTAAGTAATCTAAGTACAACGCACGTGGCACGCGTGAGCCAACAAAGGGGACAGAATATCGTACCGGCAACCGTGTCAAATACTATTGCAGAGTTTTGCGATCATCATGGTAGCCATTACATGATGATCACTCTTTTATACTCATAATCCGCAAATTGGGCTAATGAACAACCCACAAATAAAACAGATTGATAAATTAGTACGATTATTCGCAGATTTAATCTCTTGAGGGAATAAACGTATATCGGGTTTTCAATTTTAAAAATCTCTTCTCAAAAGTATTGTACGATATCATAGCTATGGCTACTGTTATAAGAAATGCAATAACAAGCCCTATTTCATTTTTCCATTCATACAAACCTATTTCATCGCTAAAAGTTGATAATTCATTCTTGAAAATTTTATATACTATCCAATATATTGTTATATGAACAACATACATTCCATAAGATATGCGTCCAAGATACGCTAACGCAGAAGGCATGCATTTTGCAGATGACCCAAACAACGAAAAAAAGAAAGACATTACACCCATAAGTATCAAAAACCAACCACTTGTAGCTTGTGAAATTGTGGCGAGGTGTGGAGAGTCTGCATTGACCTCACAAAGCATAGAAGCTAATAACCAACAAGTGTAACCTATAGCAAACAGCAATATTCGTGTTACAAAACTCCAGTTAGGCTGTCTGCCTTTTAAATATAGAGAAACTAAGATTCCTGCCGCAAAAAATTGAAATTGTACAAAGCTATTTGTCCACTGTCCGCTAAATCCCTCTGTCGGTCTTTGGGCGTAATAAATGATGGTTATATATGAAATTGCAATTGCAAAAAATGAAAAAATCTTTAATCCTTTTTTTCCTGTAAAGAATAAGACTAAAGGAAGCAAAATATAAAGTTGCTCTTCTACCGATATACTCCACAATGGGTTAATGCAATAAGACTGCCACTGATTAAATGTGATGTACCAATTGCCGGAAAATAAAGTAAAGGCTAATTGCGCGTTTTGCGGGATGCTGTTTCCAAAATAATGAGTAGTAGATGTAAGCAAAACTATTAGAAAAAAGAACGTTAAATATAACGGCCAAATGCGTAGGATTCTTCTTATATAAAAAGATTTAACGCTAATTTTGCCAAATCCGTCTTGCTCTCGTGTAAGTAGTTCTGTAATTAAAAAAGCGCTCAAAAAAAAGAATAGTGGTACCCCATAATTGCCCACTAAACTTATGTGGTATCCCCAATAATGTTCATTGCTGTCAACGGGTGCCAAATCCATCCTATGAACAAAGAATACAAAAAGAAAGGCACATAAACGAAGTACATCCAATTCGGGCCGATAGTAACGTTGAAGTGTCATATAATAATATCGATTTAGAATGGTATTACAATATTGGGTTATTATAGTCATTTTTTTTATAATATCAAATAGAAACCACCCTTCATACCCTTAAGCAACTTATCAAAATAATGCATGCCAATAGGAATCTTTCATATGATCGCAGCCTATGTCCACGATGCCATTAATTGATGAGTCCATCATAAAGTCGGTTTGTAAGCAACCTCAAATCATGCAGAAAAGGTTCGAAATTTGTACAGGCAGGGCGACGATACCATTCAAAGCCTGTAGATCATCGATTTACAGGCTTTGCTGTTTTGGATATGTGTGCTGGCGACACGCGTGTCGTGCGTGAGGGATTAACAATTAGTTTTTCTTTTTGGTGGTGACTATGAATACCCCTTTTTTTGCTTTATCGCCATACTTATTAATCATCTCTTTATTATTAGGGCCTTCAAGAAGACACCTTTCGAAACTACCGGATTTGAATATGGCCAGCAAATCTTTTTCGGCTGTTTCTTTACCATCTACAATAATTAAAACCTCGGATAGTGGATCTTTCTTTGTGTTTTCAGTAGATGTTTGGTTTTGAGTTTGCTCAGATGTATTATCATTACGTAAAGCTGAACCATTAGTAATTGTTTCACTGTTTGTGCTGCGGTCACTTTTGGCTACGAAAGCAGCAGTTAGCGGTGGAGGTGCGAGCAATGTCGAATCGCTCTTTATTCTTAGTGTTGTATTGGTATTTAATGCTTGCACTGGTTTTGCTACGAAATAACCATGTATAGTAGAATTTAGTAAAAGATCGTGGTTGTCTTTAGTTACCACATATATTGATTTTTCTGCAGAGCCTTTTTTTGCTTCTATACTTATAGTTGCAATGTTGTTTCGGGATAAATTCAAAAAATCAGCTTTAGTAACTTTTCTTTCGTTTATAAAATAGCTTAAGGAGTCGGGTACATTATTGTCAATCCTTAAACCAACTTTTTTAATGGTATCGCCATCAACAATAGCTAACGAAGAGATGGTCATAACGGTGTTTTGGATTTTTTTTGCAGTGTCTGACAACAAAGGGATAGCTGGTTTCGCAACGTGTGTTACGCTTGCCGGCGCTGTTATTTTGGCAAGCTTATTTACGGAGTTGTTTACAGAAGCGGCTATTGTTTTATAGGCAACCTTGCTTTTTTTAACCAGTTCAGCCTTTGACAGGCTGACGGCAAACAGACATATTATAACTGCCGGAACCAAAAACGCATAGCGCGTTAGGTTAACATTCGAAGATCTTTTTGCGTTCATCATAGTAATGCGTTTTTTAAGCGTTGAAAAATTGAAGTTATTGGCGATGCTTGCTGCTGTAGTTGCAGAGAGGCTTACATTTAACAAGCTGTATTGATAGGCTTTGCTGTCCGTACCCTTTTGCAATATCTTACGGTCGGTAATAAACTCGATGTTCTCGCGTACGGCCCTCTTTATTAGCCAAATTCCCGGGTTGAACCAATAAAATACTGCACTTATTTCTGTTAATAAAATATCAAGCGTATGCCAGTCCTGCACGTGTACTTGCTCATGTTTCAATACATTTTTAAGGTCGTCGGGGTTAAGGGTATCCGGATTAACGTAAATGCTCTGCCAGAAAGAGAACGGACTGATATTGGCTTTAACTAATCGCACTTCGTGATCTTGTATATTGCCCGGTTTGGAGTTTTTATACAGCTTGTATAACGAAAGTAGCTGCATTAACAAACGCATGGTAAACATTACTACTCCTGTCCAGAATAATAATGTGGCCCAATGCCAATAAGTGGATTGTTGTACCAGCGGGTTAACGAAATTCTTAGCCGGAGTTTTCCAGTCAACAATTATTTGCTGCACCGGGATGTTATGTTTTTGAACAAAACTATCCAGGTTAATGAGCGGATAAATGGTGGAGAATATGATGGCAGTAACCAAATATATCCGGTTAAGTGTATAAAAGGTTATGCGTCTTAGCACCAGGTAATAGCCGAGGCAAAAAATAATTAGTGCCATATTTACTTTAAGAAGAAAAACAAATAGTGCAGGCATGGTTTCAAGATTTAGGGTTCTCAATCAGTTTAATGATCTCTTTTAACTCCACAGCGCTGATCTTTTTTTCTTTCGCGAAAAACGTAACCAGGTCTTTATAAGAGTTTTCGAAATAGTCGCTCACAAAGCCGCTCATAAAGCGTTTTTTATATTCTTCTTCTTTTATAGCTGCTTTATAACGGTAGGAGTTGCCCAGTTTTTCGCTGGATACAAATCCTTTGCGTTCCAGATTTTTTATGGTAGACGCCAAGGTAGTGTAGGGCGGTTTGGGCTCGTTTATTAGTTCAAGAAAATTTTTGATAAACCCTTCGCCATACTGCCAAACAGCCTGTATGGCTTCTTCTTCTTGTTGGGATAACTTTTCCATTAATTACGATTGTTTCGTAAATTTACGAATGTTTCGTATAAAGCCAAATTTATTTATCCTAAATCTTGTAAGAGCTTAATTGAGTATTATTTACGGTTGGAGGAATTGGCAGCCATTTGTATTTGCGTTTTTATATAAGTTATTCTCCCTGAGGTGTAATAGGACACAACGTCAGATTCTGATACGGCGTTATATAATCCGGATCACCTTGTGTATTGGGTTTGGTGGCTTGCGGCAGATCTGATAATCTGCAGGGTATGCCGTTTACATCCACAGGTTCCCGGTAATGCGGATCGCTCGTGTCGGTGATGTCGGCTCGTACAGACTTCAGCCGCACAACTATTATGTTTCCTGTATTTACTGTTGCCATATTAATTAAATTTAAAAATGATACCGTCTGTAAATTGGTTGGCGTTCGGATCGCTTTCCGGCAATCGCCCCGAACTGGAAGCATATACACTGTTATTAGGCGGATAATAAACAAGCCCGTCTATACTGCTGTTGACGGATGGACTGGTGGTTTGTGTAATTGTTTTGGTAACTGTATCAAAGGCCCAAAGGCGGGCAAGCGGAGCATCCGCCGTATCCAGTATTGCGCCACCAATGTATACGCTGTTTCGTAAGGGATGGAAACTAATGACACCCGGGCTCGCGTAAACTTTGCCTCCTTTGTCCAGGGCAAACCTTTTGATAATCGTATCTGTAACGGTGTCAACCACGATGATAGCGCCAACTTGTGAACTTTCTCCCAAGTAGATCTTTTTATTGGGGATATCGCTATAATAAGCTCTGGATACATAGTTTCCGCCTATAAAAACATCAGTAAAGAGCCCGCTAATAGTCTTGATGAGGTTTAAATTCGCGTCATATACCTTCACCATATTGCCGTTCTTGTCATAAAATACGTAGATTTTATTATTGACTTGGGTGACATATACACTGCCCTGTGCGGAGAAGCTGGTATTGGCTATGGTTGCGTCCGTATTGGCATTAATCCGCAGGAAACCACTATTGCCCACGGCCCATATTTCATTCAGCGCCGCTATATAATAGACATTACCTCTGGAGTACGGTGCGTCATTGCCGTAAGGTATGGTTGTCAGGTTGGTATGTGCCACACAATCAATTACCGTTAGGCCGCCACCGGAGAAAGAGTTAACATATAATCTATTAGATGGGGCATGATAATAAGAGCCGGTGGGCCTTGATCCGCTGCCCATACTGATGATGTTTGCCAAACTGCCGTCTGTTAATGTCTTCGGATCGAAATAAATAATACCATCTAAGGTCGGATCGACATAGAACAACTCATTATTCGGCGATACGACAGGCGAGGTAGGCGAGGCAAATTTGCTAATGATGTTTTGCTGAACAATCTCTGTCTCACAGTAACTCTGACTGTTATCCTCTACCCATATAACCGGAACAACAGCGGAGGTGGTACCGTTCCTCTAACAATGGGCATTGTTAGAGGAACGGTACCATCTTTAGTCGCTGTGATCGTGGCATTTCTGGAGTCATTAGGGACATCATTTTCAGGAATGGTAAGTACCGAACCGTTAAACGTTCCTCTCGTGCATGAAAATGTGTACTGTCCGGTAATATCATCGCTGGTTTCATCGCCTAGTTTTCCTATAACCTGGTACTTGTTACTGCTGCCTTCATCAACAATAGCAGGCCCAACAATGCTGATGGATGTATAAAGCGTTTTATCTTTAATTGTAATGTGCCTGGTTAGTTGCTGAATACCTCCCCTGAGGGCAAGAATTGTGCTCTCGCGGGTATCATTAACGGTGTTATTTTCAAAAGCTTCGAAACTCCCATCTGAAAATACGCCATCGGGACAGCTAAAAACATAATCACTCGTAAAATCGGTTGTTATGCCATTTGAATAAGTTCCGATTACAGCGTAGATGGCACTTTGGCTCTCATTTACCTCATCCGGACCGGCAATTACTAAAGAAACCAAATTTACCAGGGTATTATCCACAATGTTGATTTGCTTGGTAACGGGTGCCTCTCCATTTTTTATTGCATTTATATTAGCTTGTCTGTTGTCATTAAGGATATCGTTGAGTGGTACTGTATAATTGTTGCCCGCAAATTCTCCATAGTCACAAGTGAAGGAATAATCTGTGGTAACTTCTTCCATGGCGCCGTCCGTAAACGTTATAAACACCCGGTACACCCTGGTTTCGCCTTCCCTTACTGAATCAGGGTCGACGATTATGGGATGGGGTGCTACCTTACAGGTATAAAATACTAAACTCTTTATACCCGACCATTCATCGTTGTTCAGAACCCTCGCTCCGATAGTATATCCCCCGCAGCCAAGAACTGCATTGAATGTAGATAGATTAGCCCCTGACACCAGTACATTATTTAAATACCATTGAAATGCTCTTATGGTATTTAAATCATCTGCATTTTGAAATGATAAATTAAAATTTACCTGCTGCGTGGGGAAGTAGGTATTCCCGTTAATTGAAAAGTCCGGTCCTGTTTTGCATATAGTCATAGGTATTTCTTGGTCTGATTTAGGTTAGAAGATGCAGCTTAAAGCTACAAGAATAATTATGATAATGTTATGAATAATAAACTGGTAATAATGTTTAATTATTGTTATTGGTAGTTTATATTTCTTTTTTTTTATTTAAAATCCTGATAGTTATCTTATCAATAATTCTATCCATTAATTAAATAAATATTTAATTAATGGATAGAATTATTGATAACAAATATTAAGAACATAGGTGATGACTCACTTTATAAGTTGAAAATTAGAAATACAGATTCGGCACGCGATCATTTGTTGACGCAATCAAGAAGTTTACCTTTACCATATTAGTGGGCCATATTTCCTTATAACCGGCGGGCATTCCAATGACGTATTATGGGCGGCTTCAGCTTTTGGTCTATAATAACCAGTCCGAATTACTAATTTATTTAGCAAAAATAAATTTTTGGCTATTAATTTGCAAGTTTTGATTTGTATAATTGCTTTTATTTAAAAAAAGCTGACTTTCAATTAGTTGAATTTTTACCCTTTTTGATTATGCTAAAGTAATTAGCTTTGTGCTATTGGAGTATTGTTAACCATTATCCTTGGATTGATAAATGCTATAATTTTGATAAGTTAATGGGGTAAGCAGAACCAGTAAATGCCATTTCATAAAACATATTAGTCTGCTGCTTGGTTTTTCGTTTGAAAACCTGGAGCACGATCCTAATAAAGATTTGATGATAGATTTAATGAATGAATTCTTGAGGTAGTATCAAGGGCATTCTGCAGCACATAACAAGAAACGTATCGGGTAGCTTTGATAGATGTAAAAGTGTTGTTGGCTACTTAGAATTAGCTAAGGGCATTACATTGGTTAATCAAATTTGATTGTTTCTATAACAGGGGGGAAGGCTCTGTTATAGAAAGGTCAGTGCTGTGACGAATTATTTTTTAAGTAATTTACTTTTAGCCACTGATTTCATAACATCAAACATGGCGGCCATAGTAGCTGCAATTTCCTTGCGGTAGCTTCTTTTTACCAGCATCTTTTCGCAGATGCTTTCGTCCCATGGTTTGGTAAAGTGATTTAAATAATACTCGTCTTTTGGATTTATCAATATGTCTATTTCATTTTCCCATTCGTAATTTGCAGTAATTATTGACGCATGGGTTCGTTCTAAAATTTTAAATCCTATTGAAGTTTTTGGTAAATAATACAGAAACGCTTCACCGAAATCCATCCATGTTTTAAAACCCAATAGCTCTTTATCATACAACACCAGTTTGTTGTCAATATCCTGAATGAGCCATTGGTGTGACGCTTTGGGTGCAATATATTCCCCTAAAAGGGAAGGTGTTTCCATATATCCAAATTTGGCAACCCTAGCCTGTTCTTTAACAAACTGAATTGGATCATCCACGTGTTCCAATACGTGCCGACAAATTACATAATCAAATTCCTGATCTTTAAATGGCAAGTGTTCACCATCGGCCTGCAAAAACCTTTGATTTTTCAAAACTTTTAAATCTCCTGATCTGTGCGTGTTGTCTTCAACATATTTATCAACAACAACGTGAGCTCTTTTGTCAGGGTGATTACCACCGCCGACTTCTAAAACATTATACCTCTTTTTTATCAGCAGGTCATCCATTGTTTTAGGGGTTCTTATCTTCATATTTTTCTAAAGTTCATTGAGGCAATTATAATATTTATAATTTGAAGTTTTTTATATTATAATACCTTATTTTATTTAGTGATTACATAATTTGCTATATAAGCAATACATACCACACCGCTAACATATTCCAATACAATTAGCGCGATGGTCAAAAAATGTTTCAATTCTAATTTGGAAAGGTCAAGATTAAGCCCCCAGAATAAGTAAGCAGTATACAAAAAGACACCCGGTATACGGGTGATCCTGCGTTTGCATGAATTTTCTCTATGTTTTTTCCTGATTTTTTCGTCGTACTTCAGAAAATTTCCAGGCGAATAAACTAATCTTAGGTTTCCGTAAAGGAAGATATTAACCACAAAATATATTAAAAAGATGATTATTCCATTGTAGATCACCATGCCTTTGTCATAGCCATAGTCCCACCAGTTTTTTGAAAGGAAATTGATGAAATAATGACCTTCGTGAAGCAGTTTTAAAGCGGTAAATTCCTTGTCATACTTTTCGAATTTTTGGGTGAGACCTGCATCTGAAAGTTGTTTTAATAACTGTTGGTAGATGATGGACCGTTTTTCAAAACCCTGCGAGGAGTCAATTATAAATTCAAATCGATCCAACGGCAATTTGAATTTTGTAAAGTCGACGTTATTGAGTTTAATAGTACAGATTTTTGTGTTTTTTAAATGGGTCAGATCTATCGCGCCTTTAAGATCGCGAAGATCCGTATTATTAAAACCTATAGTATCAGGTAAAAGCGTATTATCAAAATTTACACTATCTATTTTTGTTTGACGTATTTCAAATTTTTTATAAATTATTACTGCTGCTATATTTAGAAATTTGATCTTACTATTGGTGATCAGTAATTGCTGTTGCTTGCTATTTATTCTTACTGTTTTATTATTCAAATAGCTGATGAGTAAAATGTTTCTTTGTGCTTTTTTTATAGCGTTAGCGGCATCATTCGTTTCCAGATTAATCACACTACCTGCCACTGTGAGCGAGTCGACGTCATTCAGGTAGATTTTCAGAGATTGTAGTCCCTCAACTTCAGGGTCGATAATGACGTTCTTCGCGTCTAATGTCAGCACTAATTCGGCAGCATTATCCCTGATTACCGTGTCATGAAGTTCATTTTTTTGTTTGGCTACTATAGTCTTAAAAAACGGTGCTAAGGGGTCAAATAATTCTGCTGAATTAATAAAAACAATTTCCTTTTTTTTGAAATGTACATCATAAACGTGATACCGAGGATCGGTGCTTTTTTGAATGATCGTTTGCGCTGATAATTGCAAGGACCATAGCGCTATAAATATGTATGCGAAATATTTTATTAGCAGCTTCATTTGTGATGGTAATTAGATAATTACTAATATCGTTAATTTGATCTGCTTTTATTAAATTCGGTGAAATGAAAACATTAGCTTTCACTGTTTTAATGTTGATGGTTTTAGCGTTTGCGCCCATAGCAAAGGCTCAAACCAAAATGATTGGCGGGGCTTCAATGTACCCCACCAAAAATATAGTTGAAAATGCAGTAAACTCTAAAGATCATACGACGCTTGTCGCAGCAATAAGAGCGGCAGGTTTAGTAGAAGGCTTGGAGGGTGCCGGACCATTCACCGTATTTGCTCCTACAAACGAAGCGTTTAACAAACTGCCAACGGGAACAATAGACAAATTATTAAAACCCGAAAATAAAAACCTGCTTACAAAGATTTTAAATTATCATATCGTAATAGGACTTTTACCAACCTCCGACCTTTGGGTAATGTTGAGATCCGGTAACGGAAAAGCTGTATTAAATACAGTAGAGGGTGGAGTGTTAACTCTTATGTCAAAGGGAAAGAAATTGTACCTTATTGATCAAAAAGGGGGAGTAGGTTACATCACCATTGCTGATATTTTCCAGAGTAACGGTGTGATACATGTGGTCAACGCTGTTTTAATGCCTGAGTAAATAGAAGTTTAGTGCAATAATATACCCCTTATGTATTTCAAAACCGAGCACTTCTAATCAACTATCTCCTTATGAGTAAATATGTGACATATCATTCAGTGTCGCATAAATCAAATATCATATATCTTTTTATACGTTTCCCTATGCATTTCAGTTTTTCTATCTTTCACTAATCTCAGTGCCTTTCTTCTATCTGTATATTTCCCAATGGCATCAGCCACATGGCATGGCCTTATCTTTGGGCCGTGTTTCTTGACGCAATGTTCAAATACTTCAAATGCTACTCGTGGAGCATCGAAAAAATTGCCCTCAAAAAGTTTGTCAATGTGCTCTTCTATAACTTTAGCACTCACAAATTCTGTAAAATCTATTTTGAAATCATCTTTATCCTGCGTAAAAGAGTGAAAGGGGGGATATTATTCAATAATTTTAAACCAAACAGTATGGAGCAACTAAGGCTGAGCCGCCTTGAAACTGGGCGTCCCGGTAGCCCGTGTACCAAGAAGTTCCTGGTTACCAATACCGAATTTACGGAACAGCCCATCTGCACTGCATCACGAGAATATCAACATCTGAAAATTAAGCAGTTGGAATTGCTTAATCTGCCTGCGGATGAACTACAATAGCAAATTGATGCCGTCACCGAAAAAATATGTCTTTGCGAAGGCTTATGTACTTCTGCATATATTAAGTACGATATACTTAAACCCCGCGAAACAGCGGCGGTAGCAATATGTCCCGGTCCTAATCTGGTTTATTTTAACAGGATATATTCATTAGATGAAATGGTAAAGCATATTTACGGTAAAATTACTTTGCTTGATAAAATAAAGCGGCCGCACATGTTTATTAAGGAGCTTAACCTGTATGTTGATTATCTGCAAGCTGATATACAGGTACATTTGAAAAGTATAACCGAAAAAAAACGGAAACAGCTTGATAAATTTAAAATACAGCTGCATGAGGGTATTATCTATTACAAGCAACTTTTTGCTGCCTACCCAAACCAAACTGCCGAATTATTGCAAACATGGTTTGATGAACTTACCATCGCCGAAAATAAAATTAATAACGTGTTAATTTAACCTGCATACATTTAGGTGCCGGTAAATCTTTTTTTAATACTTATATTGTCCTCAGCCAATTAATTCTTACTGTGGAATTATAGTTTTAAAATGGAAATTAACCGGGATGATGATCTTTCTGAGGAGGAGTTAATACAGCTACTGCAGGTAGGGGATACAACTGCTTTTACGGCAATTTATAAGATATACAGCAAAAGGCTATTCCTGAAAATTTTGCGGATGGTGAATGATGAGGACACTGCGAAGGAGATATTGCAGGACCTGTTTATGAAAATATGGGAGGGGCGCGAAAATATAGATACTTCGCGTTCATTCCGGTCTTATCTATATACCATTGGTGTAAATATGGTTTATGACCATTTCAGAAAAGTTGCTAAAAACAAACAACTGGCCGGGAAAATATTATTGATGGCTACAGACGTTTATACCCATACTGAAGAGAATATGATCAGCAAGCAAAATATGGACCTGATCAGGGTAGCAGTAAATCAGCTTCCCCCGCAACGAAAAAAAATTTATACCATGTGCAGGCTCGAAGGCAAAACTTACGATGAGGTTAGCCAGGAGCTCCATATCTCAGCTTCAACTATTCAGGACCACATGGTTAAAGCTAATGCTGTTGTACGTAATTACCTGCACAACCATCCTGACCTCGCTGCTTACTCCCTGGCCGTTATCATTTTCTCCAATTTGAGCTGACAGCCGGCTGTTAATATTTTTCAAAATATTTTTTATTCAGAGCCCACATAAACATTTTCTGTAGCGTATTAGCAGAAAAACAGATGTTTTGAAAAATAAAGAAGAACTTGATATTCTGATAAATAAATACCTCAGCAGGCAATGTACTTCGGATGAAATAGATGTGCTGCTGCATGAATTTAATTATCCTGAAAGTGAGGAGGCACTAAAAGCTGCCATAATGCAATACTTTGAAAAATCAGCGGATAGCAATAGCCTTGACGATACCGGTTTGAAGAATTTGCTTGACGACGTACACACTAAACTTATTGCTCAAATTGATGAACCAAGTAATGCTCCTAAGCAACGTTACCGTAAAATGTGGCGGCTTACGGCTGTAGCCGCTGTTCTGTTAACATTCCTGTTTGCCGGGTTTTATCTTTATCTGAATCTTAACCGGGTTAAACCCGGAGTAGCGCCGCTTGCGTCAAAACAACCCGAAAACGATGTAATACCAGGTAGCAATAAGGCGGTTTTAATTTTATCAAACGGTTCCAGGATAGTATTGAATGATGTTAAAAATGGCATTGTAGCAAAGCAGGGAGGCATAGCGGTATTTAAGACCGACAGTGGGCAGGTAATCAATAAAAAAACAAACGATGACTTGGCAAGCAATACAATGCCTGCCGGATACAATACCATCATAACTCCACGCGGCGGGCAGTTTAAGGTGGTGCTGCCTGATGGCAGCCAAGTATGGTTAAACGCCGCTTCTTCGTTAAAATATCCAACACAATTTACAGGCAATCAAAGAAATGTGGAGCTTACGGGCGAGGCGTACTTTGAGGTTGCAAAAAACGCCGCAAAGCCATTCAAAGTAACATCAGCCGGACAAGTTGTTGAAGTGTTGGGTACGCATTTTAATATCAATGCTTATGATGACGAAACGCAGGTGAAAACTACCCTGCTCGAGGGAAGTGTAAAAGTGCTTTACCGGCAGTCTATAGCTTTATTGAAACCGGGGCAGCAAGCAAAAATTACTACTGGAACAGATGGGCAGATAGTGGTAAGCGACAATATTGATACGGATGAGATTACTGCCTGGCGGGATGGCTATTTCCAGTTTAATCATGCCGATATACAAACCGTGATGCGGCAGCTGTCGCGCTGGTACGATGTGGATGTAAAATACGATGGCACTGTTACATCAAAACAATTTGGCGGTGCCATTCAGCGTAATTTAAAGCTATCGCAGGTATTGCACATTTTAGAAAAAAGCGGGCTACACTTTAACATTAGCGGAAAGGAGGTGACCGTTATGCAATAACCTATACGCCTAACGTGAATCATCTGTATAAAAAACCGGAAGCGTTGGCCCGCTTCCGGCATAAATAGTCGGGATGTTTCAAACAAAATTCTTTTGCAATTCAATTATTTTTTAACTCCAAACCACTCAAATGTAATGAATTTTATTACTTGTCGTAGTTTATGCGATCTGTTTACGGCACCATATACCGTCGGTAAACCCGCAAAAACATACCATCAAACCTGGCGGATCATGAAGCTGACCTTTATTTTAATAACGATTGCATTTATGCATGTTTATGCAAGCAGTTATTCTCAAACCGTAACATTTTCGGGGAAGAATGTGGCCCTGGAAAAGGTTTTTAAATCTATCCGCAAGCAAACGGGTTACGTGTTTTTCTACAGTTATGACCTGTTGCAGCATTCCAGGCCCATTGATCTGGATTTTAATAACAAACCTTTGGAACAGGTGCTTACATACTGCCTTGCGGGTCAGTCGTTAGATTATACTATCGAAAACAAAACCATCGTGATCTCGCTGGCAAAAAATAACGGCGATGCTAAACAGGTACCGGTAAAAATTAAAGGGAAAGTTACCGATAGTACCGGTGCAGTTTTGCCGGGTGCAACTATTGCCATAAAAGGCAAAACGGGCGTGCTGGTGATAGGTGTTGACGGAACGTTTACAATTGACGCCCAGCCGGGCGACGTGCTTATTATCTCTTATATGGGCCTCGCGTCAAAACAAATAACCATTAGTGCCGGTACAACTACCCTCAATATTGTATTGTCGCCAGAAACCGGCAGGTTAAATGAGGTGGTAGTGGTGGGTTACGGTACACAAAACAAAAAGGACCTGAGTACAGCTGTAGCAACTGTTGGCTCAAAAGTACTGGGTAGGCAGGTGGTGAGTAGTTTTGAAAATGCGTTGCAGGGGCAGGCTCCCGGTGTTCAGGTAAACAACCCAACAGGGCAACCCGGTTCTGCAATTAATATCTCCATCCGGGGTAAAAACTCGCTGAGTTTAAGTACATCACCTTTGTATGTGATTGATGGCGTACCTGTACAACCCGGATACGATGAAGAGCTGGGTATAGGCAATCAGCGTCCTAATCCTTTAAGCACGCTGGCCACCAGTGATATTGAATCAATAGATGTTTTGAAGGATGGTGCGGCAGCTGCCATTTATGGTTCGCGCGCCTCAAATGGGGTGGTTGTGGTAACCACAAAAAGGGGTAAAGCAGGCAAGCCCCAGGTTGATTTTAATATGTACTACGGGCAGCAAAAGCTGGTTAAAAAGATCAAGCTGTTAAATGGAAAACAATTTGCATCCATATACAATCAATCCCTTATCAATGCGGGCGAGGATCCGGCGTATGATGTAGATACCGTAACCACCAACACCAACTGGCAGGATTTACTTTACCATGATGCGCCTATCCGCAACTATCAGCTAAGCATACAGGGCGGTACCGATAAAACAAAGTATTATATATCAGGTGCATATTTTAACCAGGATGGAATTATCCGTAATTCTGGTTTTGAAAGGTATTCGGCTAAGATCAACCTTGATCAGCAGGTTACCGATAAGTTTAAAATTGGTACCAGTTTAAATTTGGCCAATACCCAAAATAACCGCAGCACGCGTTCAGAAATGCAGCTTAATAACTCGGGCGTGGTTTTAGGTGCGTTGGAGCAGATCCCCACTTTAGCCATCTATAATCCGGATGGTACTTATGCGCTTAACCCTTTTTCGCAATCAGATAATCCGTACGGGGATAATGAAACCACGCACAACATCATCAAAATGAACCAGCTTTTTGGTAATATGTACGGGGAATATAATATCCTCAAAAATTTAGTCTTTCGTACATCAATTGGTATCGATTACCGGGCGCAGATCGAGAATCAGTTTATAGCCAGGGAAAATCCGGGTTTTGAAAACGCGGCTTCGGCAAGCAGGGGCAGTGCAGCAACCGGCACCAATACAGGTACAATATGGCTTTGGGAAAATACCCTTACCTATAAAGCGGTGTTTAAAAACGAACACAATTTAACGTTGCTTGCGGGGCAATCGGCACAAAACTCTGAGTTGTTTACGTCCAGTGCTTCGGGCTATGGATTTCCGTCAAATGCGGTGCCTTACTTATTTGCTGCCAGCATAAAGCAAAGCATATCCAGTTATGAAGAACAGTGGGGGCTGGTTAGTTATTTTTTAAGAGCCAACTATAATTATAAAGACAAGTACTATGCATCGGCCAGTATGCGTGCCGATGGTTCAAGCCGTTTTGCGGCTAATAACAGGTATGGTTACTTTCCTGCGGTATCTGCGGCCTGGCGCATTTCCCAGGAACCATTTTTTGATAAAAACGGAATTGTATCCGAGCTGAAACTGAGAGGTAGCTTTGGTGCCAATGGTAACCAAAATGTGGGCGTTTATGATCGTTACAGCACTTATGGTACCGGATACAATTATAGCAATTATACAGGTGATGGTTCTGTTGCCGGCGGTATAGCTGCCCAGCGTATCGGTAATGATAAGCTTAAATGGGAAACTACCTATCAGTACGATGCCGGGTTTGACGTTGATCTTTTTAATAGCCGTGTAAATGTTACCGGGGATGTTTATCTGAAAAGAACTAAGGATCTGTTAACCGAAGTGCCGCTTGCCATAAGTTCAGGTGCGGAGATAACCACAATTGTAGAAAATTTGGGTCAGGTACAGAATAAGGGATTTGAGCTGGGGATAAACACAGTAAATGTCCGGTCGTCAAGTGGCTTTACCTGGAGTACGCAATTCAATTTCAGCCTTAACCGCAATAAGATACTTGATCTGGGAACATTGGTAGATGAAAATGGAAAAACGGTGAACAGGCAGATCATCGGGGATTACTCCATCAACGAAAAAGGACAGCCCTTAGGTGCGTTTTATGGTTATGTGGTAAAAGGAATATTTCAAAGTGCTGCAGAAGTAGCAGGTGCGCCTAAACAGCCAAATGCATCGGCTGGTGATCTGCGTTTTGAAGATCTTAATAACGATGGTGTTATTGATGCTAATGACCGCAAGATCATTGGAGATCCTAATCCCAAATTCATCAGCGGTATTACCAATACCTTTAGTTTCAAAGGTGTTGATCTGAGTTTCTTTTTCCAGGGTAGCTTTGGTAACCAGATCTATAACCAAAACCGTACGCTGCTTGAAAACATGGTTAATCCGTTTAATCAATCCATTGATGTATTAAACAGCTGGACACATGCCGGTCAAAAAACAAACCTTCCACGTGAGGTATATGGTGATCCGAATGGCAACAGCAGCTTTTCAACACAATACCTGGAAAGCGGTACTTATGTGCGTTTAAAGAACCTTACCCTGGGTTACACTTTCCCAAGTGCGCTGCTTAAAAAGGTAGGGATAGCCTCGTTAAGGCTTTATGCAACCGGGCAAAACATATTAACCTTTACCAAGTACAAGGGCTATGACCCGGAGGTAAATGCCGACCCACTTTCAAATACAGGTTTTGGACGGGATTACGGGGTATACCCGCCGGCTAAAACTTATACGCTGGGAATCAATGTTCAATTTTAATTCATGACCAAATAGCTTAACTATATGAAACGATATATCAATCAATTCCTTTTTGTACTGGCTATCCTGCTTTGCGGGACTATGTCATGTAAAAAAGTGCTTGAAAAACCACCACTAACAGCCATTACCGCCGATAACTATTTTAAAAATGGTGATGATGCAGAATCGGCCATAACAGGATGTTACGATGCCCTGCAGGACGATGGTTATTACGGATCGGTATTTAACCTCCTGGGCGAAATGCCATCGGACGATGCCACATCTGCTAATGCCGACGTGTTTTCGCTGGATAAAATTCAGTGGACTGCAACCACCAGCCAGCCTGGCAGGTTGTTCCAGAACGCTTTTAAGGGTATTAACCGGGCGAATTCTGTTATTAAATATGTACCTGCAATCACCACCGGCATTACTGCGGAAAGACGCGGGCAGATCATGGGCGAGGCGTATTTTTTACGAGCCCTGCATTATTTTAACCTTGTAAAATGCTTTGGCGGCGTTTCGCTTCACCTGGTGCCTACAGAAACCGAAGCACAGTCGGCTATAGCCCGCTCAATAGCCAGTCAGGTGTACGCGCAAATTGAGAGTGACCTTACCGCCGCCGAAGGCCTGTTGCCGGAAAGCTTTGGCAATATCGGTATTGACCGCACAAGGGCTACCAAAGGAGCAGTTAACGCGCTACAGGCAAAAGTTTATTTATATGAGCGTAAATGGCAGTTAAGCATAACCGCGGCTGATAAAGTAATAAGCAATGCCAACTATGGTACAGGTTTAAATACACCATTTAATGCCCTGCTGCCCTTTAAAAATAAGCAGGAATCTATATTTGAGGTACAATACGCAGGTACCGATGATGGTGGTTT
Organism: Mucilaginibacter saanensis; assembly: GCF_014200575.1. Taxonomy (GTDB): domain Bacteria; phylum Bacteroidota; class Bacteroidia; order Sphingobacteriales; family Sphingobacteriaceae; genus Mucilaginibacter. Next base: position 327,208 of record NZ_JACHBZ010000002.1, read on the forward strand.
TACCTTGCCAGATTTGGTTTTACCATCGCCGCCTGCATCGTATTCATTTCCTAAATATAATATCCCTACTGATGATTTGATGAATGCAGTAGATAAGGTAAATGATGAGCGCTGGAAAAACAGGGGAGCAGTAGAAGGGGGGATAAGCTACACCAGTGCCATACAGGGCACGGGAGGCGGTAATGATGGAGGGTGGTTTGTTTATAAATGGCGCAATACAAACTTTTTTGCCAGTAATGATAATTACCCGCTGCTTACGCTGGATGATATTTACCTGGTATATGCCGAGGCATCAAATGAGCTCAATGGTCCAACGGCACAGGGGCTTGATAAATTAAATGCCATACGGGTAAGAGCCGGCATAGGTGCAACCTCGCTTGCTGTACTTTCAAGCAAAAGCCTGTTTAGGGATGAGGTGGATAAACAACGGAGGTTTGAATTGGCCTTTCAGGGCGACAGGTGGTTTGATCTGGTAAGGTACAGTAACCAAACTATTGCGGATGCTTCTGCAGTGCACAAGGTTGCTGCGCTTGATATCATCAAGCAGCAGAGAGGCTCTGCAAACCCGAACTATTTATTGTTCGCCTTGCCGTTGGATGAATTGAATTCCAATCCGCTGGCTAAGCAAAACCCGGGCTTTTAAAATAATCAGAAACAAAAAGGAGAAGGTGCTGTCCTTCTCCTTTTTGTTTACTGTACCTTAATTATCATAAGGGGTATCTTTTTTAATTCTGACTGTTTCTTCCTTTAAAATCATCTATTCCTTCCCATACCTTTGCCAGGTGTTTGCCGGATTTTAACAGCGTTTTTGTATTGATTTGATTTTTCATGTTATTGTATTTTATTTACTTCATTTGATAATACAAAGATCATTAAGTGTCTGAATTGAAAATTAGCCGTATCAGCTTTCCTTGTAGCCAAAACCCGGTTTTACAAACTTGCTTTCTGATCCTCCTGATAATGCAGACGAATCAAAACCGGAAACATTTTAAAATATTTTATTTTTTGTTACTGGTGATGTAAACCTGTTTAACTCATCATGAATTAAATTATTTTCTGGTAAAATACTAAAAATATTAGTATTTTATTATATTTGTAATGGGGTTTAATGCTGGATATTATTCAGCATGATTTACAAATAAACGGGATGAAAATTGAGGATAAACTATACGGGAGTTTTAAAGTAGAGCCGGTTTTAGCGGAGCTGATTCGTTCTGTCCCTATGCAACGGCTGAAACATGTTCACCAGGGAGGTGCAATATTTTTGGTTGATCCCACAATAAATCATACCCGTTATGCGCATTCGCTGGGCGTATTATTCCTGGTTAAATATTTAGGCGGTAACCTGGAAGAGCAGATTGCGGCTTTATTGCATGACGTATCCCATACCGCTTTTTCGCATGTGGCGGACTATATTTTTAACTACACAGATGAAGATTATCACGAAAGTATTTATGAAGAAGTGATCATGGATTCTGAGATTCCTGCCATTCTGCACAAACACGGCCTTGATGTGAATATTTTATTTGAGCAGGATTATGCCATTTTAGAGCAACCCTTGCCGCAGCTTTGTGCAGACAGGGTTGACTATATTTTAAGGGATCTTTACCAGGCAGGTATGATCGTTTTGAGTGATGTAAGTGACTTTTTAGTAGAATTAACGCTGCAGGATGGTAAAATGGTTGTTAAATCTGAAGCCGCGGGGCAATGGATCAGGGATCAGTTTAAATGTTTAAACGAGTCTTATTTCAAAAAGCCGGAGCATGTTTATGCCAATACTATGCTGGCAGAACTGTTGAAACAAGGTTTAGCTAACGGACTTATTCAAAAAGATGACATGTTGAAGGATGATTTCCAGGTGCTGAATAAACTGGCAAAAGAAAGGGCCGGTTATCTGAAAATTAATGAAATAAAACAGCTTACCCATTTTAAATATTTTTCCAGTAAAGGCGCAGCAGAACGGTTTAAAAGGCGTGAATTACATCCCGCCATTATGAGCTGAATAAATCCATAGTTGTAATATAAAAGTCCTCAATTTCGGAATAAAACAAATAAGCCAGACAAGGTTTTACCTTGTCTGGCTTATTTGTTCTCAGCGTGTTTTAATGCTGTTATTTAACAGCCCATTCATGTATGCCGGTTGAATTATCTACCGGTAACTGAATTTCCATCCTTAAGGCGGTGGTGTTAACCGGTTCAAAACTTACGGTATTAAAGTTGTCTTTACTAATAGCATAAGGGGTAGTATTTTTTACGGGTACCCATTGCCCGTCTTTTTTATAAAGTATTTTGTACGAAACAGGTATACGGCAGCCGCCCCATGGGCCATCATCAAACCAATATACCTTTGATTCGCTAACGGTATGTGCAGTATCAAAATCATATTGAACATACTCGTTGGTGTTTTTGGCAGGCCACCAGTGCAGGTAAGGGTAATTGGTATCCTTTGAATCGGCCGGTTCATACTGATCTTTTATTGCTGAGTACATCCGCACGTTTCTTAATGACGATGAAACCTTGCTTTTGCTTGCAATAGTTGGCGCCGGTTTTGGCTTTGCGGCAGATGCCTCGTAAGGTATCCATACGGTCATTTCGCTTGGTCCGCGGTTAGCCCATGCATAATAGGGGATGGCCTTTACCTGCTGGTCTGTTTCTATCAGGCTATCGCTGTTTAGCTGCCTCTTGGCACTTTTACCTTCGGCGCTTATCACATCAACACCATTTAACAAATCTGCATGGTAGTTAGCATTGGCAATAGCATTTTTATCAATCAGGATATTTTGTACCAGGCTGTCTTTATTGTCCGGCCCTTCCAGGCAGTAAACAATAGGGCCGCGTTCAAATGCAAAACGATCCTTGTCGTCCTTAACTTTTTGGTTAGCCAATACCTTTTCTGTTTCCATTGGCAATAACAGTGAAACTTTGTCGCCTTTTTTCCAGCTGCGTTTTAACACGGCATAACCTTTTTCTGTTACAAAGGAGGTTACCTTATCATTTATTGATAATACCACCGGTAAAGGGCTTTTATCCATAAAAGTATATAAGTCGCCGGGCACTGGTTGTTGCTTCGCCCAGCCTGGTATGCGTATTCGCAAAGTAAACTCGGTGCTTTTTTCAGGATTAACAGTTATATCAACCTTGCCTTTCCATGGATAGTCTGTTGTTTGTACAATATTTACATTACCCGAGGTAAGCTTGATATTGCTGGAGTTGCTCATGAACAGGTTAATGTACAGGTCGTTTTTATTTTTGGCATATACATAACCCGGTAACGAAGGCAGGAAACGGGTCATGTTGCTTATACAGCATGCGCAACTGATCCATGCACTGCGCTGGTGCTGAAACATAGAGGCCAGCGGATTGGGATAAAAGAAACGATCTCCACTTAAAGAAACACCCGAAAGAAGGCCGTTGTATAACGTTCTTTCCAAAACATCAATATATTTTGAATCGCCATGTAATAAAAACATTCGGTTATTCCAGTATACATTGCCAATTGCCGCGCAGGTTTCTGCATAAGCCGACATATTGGGCAGCTGATAAGCATCTCCAAATGCTTCACCGGCACCGGTTGCACCTATGCCGCCGGTTATGTATAGTTTTTTGTTAACTACATCGCCCCATATATCATCAATAGCAGCTAAGTATTTGGTATCGCCGGTTAAAGCTGCAATATCCGCCATACCGGTGTACATGTAGGCTGCCCTTACCGCGTGTCCTTCGGCTTCATGCTGATCAATAACTTTTTTATCAGCCTGGTTATACGGGTCGCCTTTTGGTCCGCGTACATCTAAAAAGAATTTCGCAAGGTCAAGGTATTGTTTGTTGCCGGTAACCCGGTACATTTTTGATAAACCTATTTCCACTATCTGGTGGCCCGGATATTCTTCCAGTTTACCGGGGCCGAAAGTTTTAACCAGTAGATTGGCATTTTTTATGGCAATGTTAAGTAGTGTACGTTTGCCTGTGGCCTGGTAATGGGCAACGGCGGCTTCATACAAATGCCCGCAATCATACAGCTCATGACTCAGGTCTTCTTCCTTTTCCCAACGTTTGGAGCCTATCCATTCATGCGGTTTTTTGGCATGTACCGTACGGAAGGTGTATAAATAACCATCAGGTTCCTGTGCAGCACCAATAATGCCGATAAGCGTATCAATATACATATCAAGCTTAGGGTTCTTTTTGTTTTGCATGGAGTATGATGCCCCCTCAATGGCTTTATACACATCGGTGTCGTCAAATGGAAATTCACTCAGTTTATCGCCATCAAGTTGTTTTCCCGCACGCAGAAAGTTGTCCATGCGGCCATTTTTCTTGCATTGGGCCAATACATAGGGAATGGTCACATTGGCATTAACCTCCATTTTGGGTTGCCAGAAATTGTCGTTCACATGCACGTTGGTAAACGCAACAGGTTGTATGGGATAGTCTTTTTGCTGAGCAAATACCTTACCCGTGATGCCTATTACAGACAGTGACAGGATGCAGGCTGCTTTCCGTTTATTTATCATCATGATTTTATTTACTTGGTAATTTAATTTTTAACCATGCGGCTGCCATAAACCGGGCCTGCACTGTTATCTTTTTTGGGTAATAATTTAATGGTTACTTTTTGTTTTCCTTTAGTAAGTTCAATAGGGATAATATAGCTGATGTCGTAAAAACGGCTTTCCTTATATTGGTTTAAATCCTCGGTTGATAGTTTTATACCATCAACCAGTATATCAAAGGTACGGCCCCGGTTATCCATTCCCCAATAGGTATTTATCAGGGTGTTTTGTGCGTTGGCGTCAACCTTCATATCATATAAAAGGTAACCTCCGTTTTCTGTAGAGCGCCATTTCTTTTGATGATCTTCGCCGGTAATGGCATTTTCGCCGCTGAAATTATGGTCGCGTTCGGGTTGCATTTCGCCTATGCGTAAAATATCGGTGGTACGGGCTTCTAATTCCTGTTGCTTTTTCTTTTGCTCGTCATAGGATTTTTGCTGTACAGCCCATGATTCTGGTGTAAATACATCCCAGTAAACAGAATAATATTCATTTTTGGTTTGATTAAAAGGAATCAGCTTAACCTCCTCCGGGCGCGAAATATTTACCGTACGGAAGCTTAATTGCTTTTGATCAACCATCTGCAGCCACTTGTCAGGATCGGTTTCACTGGTAACAAAAACAGGTACACCTTTAAGCGGATCAGGTTCTGTAGTGCCTAAAATGCCGGCCAGCAATACCGGGCCATAAAAAATGGCACGCCTGTTGGCATTGTCGGGCATGGCCTCGGTGTAAATATTTTCTGGTGCGGTGAGTTCAATTTTGTCGTTATTTTTCCATTTGCGGTTTATAACAAAATATCCCTGGCCATCGGTAGTTAGCTGCTGTGGCGTTCCATTAATACTAACCACCGCATTATTAGCCCATTTGGGTTTGCGAATGCGAATGGCAAGCGTGGTAGGTTTTAAAGTGGTTATGGTAAGGTTAATATGGTCACTTGCCGGTAAATTACTTTCCTGCTTTACAGAAATTCCTTTTTCGGTCCAGTTTAGTACCGACGGGATAAACAGGTTAACATACAAACTACCATCGGCACCCCTGAAATAAATGCTTTCATTATACTTCACATGGTTTTCCATACCCGAGCCAACGCAGCAGGTAAAGGTGTCAAAAGGGCTGCTGTAATCTTTTTTACCGCCCATGCGTAAAGGCACAAAATAACACATCATTCCGTTTTCGTGATTTTGCGAAGCCAGAATATGGTTATATAGGGCTTTTTCATAATAATCCATCAAAGTTGCCGATGGCTCAACTGCAAATAAATGCCTGGTTAGCTTAAGCATGTTATAAGTGTTGCAAGTTTCAGTAGTGTTTTCCGTAAGCTTATCGTTTAGTTTGCCCGGCTCACTCAAATACTCGTAATTGCTATTGCCTCCGGTAGCATAGGAGTGGTTGCTGATAATTGTTTCCCAGAAAAAATCGGCAATTGCCTTGTCTTTTTTATCACCTGTAAGTTCATACCGTCGTGCGCTGGCAATAACTTTGGGTATTTGCGTATTAGAATGTTTGCCGGGTAGTATATCCTGCTGTTGCGCAAGCGGATCTAATATCCGTTTGTCATAAAACTTGTAGGATAGTTCAAGGTATTTCTTATCGCCGTTTATGGCATATAAATTAACAAGGGTTTCTGCCATACCGCCGTATTCGCATAATAGCATTTGCTGCATTTTATCATTATTCAGGTTTTTTATAGTTTCCCCGGTCCAATCGGCCATGCCTTTGCATATTTTGAGCGCCTGGGTATTGTTGCTATATAAATAGGCATCTAAAAGGCCGGCCATAACCTTATGCACGGTATACCAGGGCGACCAGCCACCATTTAAATCAAACCCCCTTGATCTGATATCTCCTTTTGCTACTTCGGCCCAAACCGTATCTTCTTTAGGGATGGCACCAACATAACCTGTTTTACGGGCTACCTGGCACTCGTTAAGTTCCTTAACTATATAATTAATGCGTTTTAAAAATTCAGGATCGCGTGTGGAGGCATAGTGCATGGATATTGCCGAAAGGTAATGCCCAAGCGTGTGACCAGCCAAGCCTGATGATTCCCAACCCTCGTACATTTTACCCTTGGGTTTTAACCCGGAGTGGGAACGAAAGCCCGATAATAAACGGTCTGGTTCAATTGATAACAGATAAGCTGCGTCAACCTGCATAGCTTGTTTAAAGGGGCTTTCCAGCAGCTTCACATTTTTCAGGTCAAAGGTGTAGGCTTTGATCTCGGTTTGGTTCTTTACTTTCATCCGTGTATCATTCCATTCTGGTACATAGGATTGCGCTTGCGCCATTTCGGTTGTTATTAAACCTGCAATAACACACATATTTAACTTAAACCATTTGTTTACTAACATAAATATTGGGGTTTGTTTAACCATAAAATCAGTTTATAAAATTACGCTGGTGTTATGGTTATTTATTGATCATAATTTGCAGGTGTTAACCGGATTTTAACTGGTTTTCATTTGATTAACTTTTAAAGTAATACTATATTAATAGCTTGCAATCAATTAAAGACAGCAGGTTTTGTAATTGATGTAAATACACTATATAATAAATAGATACGTATTATATCAAAATGATAACCCTAAACATCGCATTATTATATCCTATAAAGTATATTACTTGCTTGCTTTACTTTTATTGTTAAAATATGGTTAGTGTATGCTAATTTGTTGGCCTTTTACTGTTTAATGCAGTGCTATTTTTGTAGAAAAAAAATATTAAAAATGATAAATTTTGATTGGAAAGGCGTACTACCGGCAGTAACTACCAAGTTTACTGATAATGATGAATTAGACTTTGACTCATTTGATATAAATTTAAATGCCCAGCTTGATGCCGGTGTTGACGGATTTATATTAGGAGGATCTTTAGGCGAAGCAAGTGTATTGAGCGATGCTGAAAAATTTGAGCTGCTTGCGCATACTGTTGCTTTTGTTGATCAGAAAGTTCCCGTGATACTTAACATAGCCGAGCAAACAACTAAAGCGGCTGTTTTATACGCGCAAAAAGCGCTTGACAATGGGGCCGATGGCCTAATGCTATTGCCCCCAATGCGGTATAACAGCGAAGAGCGCGAAACCCTGGCTTATATTGGCGCTGTTGCCAAAAGCACGCCGCTGCCCATTATGATATATAATAATCCTATTGATTATAAAGTTGAAGTAACTTTAAATATGTTTGAACAGCTGGCTGCTTATGATAATATTAAGGCGGTAAAAGAATCTACCCGCGATGTTTCAAATATTACCAGGATGTTTAACCGTTTTGGTGATAGATTTAAGATATTTACAGGAGTAGACCCATTGGCTATGGAAAGTTTAGTAATGGGTGCCGATGGCTGGGTAGCTGGTTTAGTAGATGCTTTCCCGCGAGAAACTGTTGCTATTTACCGTTTAATTAAGGCCAAAAGATATGATGAGGCCCTGGCTATTTACCGTTGGTTTTTACCTGTACTGGAGTTAGACATTCACCCTAAATTGGTACAATATATTAAACTTGCCGAAGTAGCCACAGGCATAGGTACTGAAAATGTACGTGCCCCGCGCTTGCCATTAATAGGCGAAGAGCGTATAAAAGTGCAAAAGATCATTAATGATGCACTTGCGGTACGCCCGGTATTGCCTGCCGGTAGCTGGGGAAATGTGAATAAGGTTGCGATTTAATATATGAGTAATAAAACTTTTTTTTGTATAGATGCGCATACTTGCGGCAATCCCGTGAGATTGGTTGCCGGTGGTGGGCCAACGCTAAAAGGCGATAATATGAGCCAAAAGCGCCAGCACTTTTTAAAAGAGTATGACTGGATCAGGACAGGGCTAATGTTTGAGCCCAGGGGGCATGATATGATGTCGGGCAGTATATTGTACCCACCTCATGATCCCGCAAATGATGTAGCGGTTCTGTTTATTGAAACCAGCGGATGCTTGCCCATGTGCGGACATGGCACCATTGGTACCATTACCATTGCCATTGAAGAAGGTTTGATACAACCCAAAGTGCCTGGTATAGTAAGGATGGAGGCACCTGCCGGCCTGGTTTTAATTGAATATAAGCAGGAAGGTAAAAAAGTTATATCTGTAAAATTGAGGAATGTGGCTGCATATCTCGCGGCAACAAATTTACAGGTTGAGTGCCCCGACCTTGGTATGCTTACTATTGATGTATCCTACGGTGGGAATTATTACGCTATAGTTGACCCTCAACCCAATTTTCAGGGTATTGAAAATTATACAGCCGGGCAGCTTATCGCCTGGAGCCAGGTATTACGCAAACGTATTAACGAGAAGTATCAATTTGTTCATCCTCAGGATCCAACTATTAACACTTGTACCCATATCCTTTGGGCTGGCGCTACCTTATCTGAAGATGCTACAGCCCGGAATGCCGTATTTTATGGCGACAAAGCAATTGACCGGTCACCTTGTGGTACTGGTACGTCGGCCCGTATGGCACAGTGGCACGCCAAAGGAAAACTCCAGGTGGGTGAGCCATTTATACATGAAAGCATCATCGGCAGCAAATTTACCGGCAGGGTAGAAGAGGTTGTTAAAATTAATGATTTTGACGCTATTATTCCGAGTGTTGAAGGGTGGGCAAAGGTTTATGGTTACAACACCATAAAAATTGATGACGATGATCCGTATGCGCATGGTTTTCAGGTGATATAATAAACCTGATCACCAGGTTTTAATAAATTCTATTCATATTCAAGCCTTAAGCTTTGCGCTTTCGGCTTTAAGTTAAAAAAAATGGCAAGAGTGCTGATTATTGGTGGTGGAATTGTTGGTTTGAGTTCTGCATATTATTTACATAAGGCCGGGCATCAGGTTACCGTGGTGGATAAAGGAGATATGACGGATAGCTGTTCATACGGTAATGCGGGTATGATAGTGCCAAGCCACTTTATTCCGCTTGCAACACCCGGCATGGTTACGCAAGGCATAAGGTGGATGTTTAACAGCAAAAGTCCGTTTTATGTAAGGCCATCCTTAAATCCAGAACTTATAGCATGGGGGCTGAAGTTTTTGAAGAAAGCTAACGCCGGACACGTGGAAAAGGCTGCGTTGCCCTTAACGGAGCTTTCGTTACTCAGTAAAAAGCTTTATCAAGATTTAAGTAAAGAGCCCGGTTTTGATTTTGATCTGGTTAACAAGGGCATCCTGATGTTTTACAAGACCGAAAAAGCGGGCGAGGAAGAAGCTCACATGGCCGAAAAAGGGCGCGCGTTAGGCTTAGATATGCAAGTGCTGACCCCTGCGGATTGTACTAAACTACAGCCCAATCTTGAGCTGGATGTTTTAGGTGCCGTACACTATCGTTGTGATGCGCATCTTTCGCCAAATAAGTTAATGGTTGCCCTGATAAAATTCCTGAAAAAGGCAGGCGTAAATTTACTGGCCAATAAGGAAGTTACCAAAATAGAAACCTCTGGCGGCAAGATAAGCCGCGTATTATCATTAAATGAAGAATTTACAGCCGATGAATATATTATAGCAGGTGGCTCATGGTCGCCGGCTATAGGTAAACTATTGGGTATAAAAATATTGCTGATGCCTGGAAAAGGTTACTCTTTTAACCTTATCAACGAGGAGTCCGTTATGCAGATACCAGCCTTACTGGCCGAGGCCAGGGTGGCTATTACGCCAATGAATGGTGGCCTGCGTTACGGAGGTACCATGGAGCTGGATAAAATAAACAGCCGTATTAACATGAACCGGGTAAAGGGCATTGTTGAATCAGTGCCTAAATATTTCCCGGGTCTTAAGCCAGTTGTTCCGGCAGAAAAAGATATATGGTTTGGTTTCAGGCCATCCTCGGCCGATGGGTTACCTTACATCGGTCGTAGCAATAAATATAACAACCTTATCATTGCTACAGGCCACGGTATGATGGGGCTAAGCTTAGGTGCCGCCACTGGCTTGCTGGTGAGCGAAATCATTTCAGATACACCCACAGCCATAGCAATTGACGCATTTGCTCCTGATCGTGCTTGATGCTATTTGTATAGGTTAAATACTGTTATTTCGGGGTTCCCGCTTTACCCATTTGTCTTAACTGGCAAGTGGGTATTTTTATTTAAAGACAATAAATTACCAATAAAAGGCATGTTTTTTTGCAAAAACTGATTTTGTGTTTCATTATTTATAATTGTCTATAGAACAATTAAACGTATATAATAGAGGTTAATTGATGCTTAATGGACTTTAATTTGGTTTTTTAGTGTTTATTTAACATTTAATAGTTTCTTACGTTTGTGTTAGAAAAGTGACTTTTTGAGACCCTAATAGGCTATAAATTAACAAATAGTAACTGGATTTTATCCTGTTTTGGAAAAGTATTGGGTATTTGAGTTAAGTAATTGTAAATTCAAAGAGGATTAACAAATATAAAAATGAAAGTTTTACAATTTACCATCCCCATTTCGCACGACAAAAGTGTGATTGCTGAAAAAGTTTGTCAGCCATATCATTATCCCTATTTGCACCGGCATAAAGAAACCCAGATTACCTGGATACAGCAAGGAGAGGGCACCTTGATTGCCGGGAACAATATGCACGATTATTCGGCTGGCGATATATTTGTTTTAGGAGCCAACCTGCCTCACGTTTTTAAAAGTAACCCCGAATATTTTGTTCAGGATAGTAACAAACAAATTGAGGCGTTAACTATATTTTTTAATCCCGAAGGAACGCTTGCTCCCCTGTTTGATCTGCCAGAGCTAAAATCGAGTAAGATGTTTATGCAGCAGCACCAGCAAGGGTTTAAAATACCGCATCATATTACTGATAAGATAGCTCAAATGATGAGTGCACTTAAAAACGCTTCGGGGCCCGATCAGCTGATCCAGTTTCTTAACCTGGTTAAGGGGCTTACTAATATCAAATCAAAGTTAGATCCCCTGTCATCTTACGGCAACCTGCCGGCCATAACAGAAAATGAAGGTATCCGGATAGGTAACATCTATAACTTTATTATGCAGCACTACAGCGAGGAAATAACCCTTGAGGATGTAGCTAAGGTTGCTTTTATGACCCCCGAGTCTTTTTGCCGTTATTTTAAAAAACATACCGGCCATACCTTTATCTCGTTCCTGAATGAGATCAGGATCAATGAGGCCTGCAAAAAGCTGATTGCTCATAAATTTGAAAGTATAAATACAGTAGCCTATAAATGCGGTTTCAAAAGTATAACCAATTTTAACCGTGTTTTTAAATATGTGATAGGCAATTCACCGCGCGGTTATCTTGATTCTTACAATAATAACCTAATCAGTTTGAGCAGGGCAGCAAGCTAAAATCTTATTTGATAAAATATCTACTTCTCCTTACATCTTAAAAAAAATTAACTGTGCAAATCACTTCTAAGAGATCGTATGTACTTTTAACAGTACTGTGTGTAATTATATGTGCCTTTTGGGGTAATGCACAAACCAGCGCAACCGCTGGCATGTATGAACAAACCAGTGAAATAGCCGGCACCATTATTCAATACGGGCAGGATATTAATGCTATTAAGGACTTTTACTCGCCCTATAATGTAAATGAGCATGCCGAAGATCAATACAAAATGAATGTGCTCAATTCGCCAGAACAACGCAAACGACTGATTGAAATTAATAACGACTACTTAAAGAAACTAGATAACAGCGATTTTAATTCACTAAGCATATATGGTAAGGTCGATTATATCCTGCTCAAAAAAAGAATAAATTTTGATTTGAATGATCTAAAAAAAGAGGACGATCAGTATGCCCAGGTAACAAAATATCTTTCATTTGCTGATGCAATTTATACGCTTGAAAAAATGCGCAGGCGAGGCGCATACATGGATGGCGAAAAAGTGGCAGCCGAACTCAATAATATACTTAAACAGTTGAAAACTGATTCGGCTGTTTTTGTAAAAATCCCAAGTCTGGATATGCCGCTGGCAAAAATCACCCGTGATGCACTATTGGGCTTAAAGGGACGGTTAAAGGACTTTTATGGATTTTATAACACTTATGACCCCGCTTTTACCTGGTGGGTGCCGGAGCCTTACAAAGTGCTTAATAACGCCCTGCAGAAGTATAGTGAACTGGCTATAACTAAAGGAAAGATCAATACTACTCAAAAAAATGATAGCAGCGGTATTAAGGGTGTGCCCATAGGCAGGGACGAGTTGATACGCCAGTTAAAAGCCGAGATGATACCGTACACACCTGAAGAACTTATTCAGCTGGCCAATAAGGAGTTTGCCTGGTGCGATAAGGAAATGCTGAAAGCATCGCAGGAAATGGGGTTTGGTAACGACTGGAAAAAAGCACTCGAAAAAGTAAAGAACAGCTATGTGCCGGTAGGTCATCAGCCCGAGCTAATTGTGAAATTGTATAACGATGCCATTAGTTTTATCAAAGAGCGCGATCTGATTACCATACCTCCGCTTGCCGAGGAAACCTGGGGCATGGTAATGATGTCGCCTGAGAGGCAGCTGGTTAATCCGTTTTTTACGGGTGGTAAAGAAATCAGCATTTCTTACCCAACCAATACCATGCGCGCCGAAGACAAGCTGATGAGCATGCGTGGTAACAATCCGTACTTTTCAAGGGGGACTGTACAGCATGAGCTTATTCCGGGGCACAACCTTCAATATTTTATGAACAGTCGCTACAAAGCATATCGTCAGGACTTTACTACCCCTTTTGCAACCGAAGGATGGTCATTATACTGGGAACTGCTGCTTTATGATAAAGGCTTTGCAAAAACGCCTGAAGAACGGGTAGGGATGTTGTTTTGGCGTATGCACCGTTGCGCACGCATCATATTTTCATTGAACTACCATTTAGGTAAGTGGACGCCACAGCAATGTATAGATTTTTTGGTTGACAGAGTGGGCCACGAAAAGGCAAATGCCGAGGGCGAAGTAAGGCGTTCATTTGAGGGCGGATATAGTCCGCTTTACCAGGTGGCTTATTTGCTGGGAGGCTTGCAATTGATGGATCTGAAAAAGGAAATGGTTGATAGCGGCAAAATGACTTTCAAGCAATTTCATGACGCAGTGATCAAGGAAAACCTGATCCCGATAGAAATGATACGGGCAACCTTGACTAATCAGCCTTTAAACAAAGATTTTACCACCAGCTGGAAATTCTACGATTTTAGCAAGTAATTGCTGCTTTTTCCTGAGTTAACAACCCTTTAAAAAATATTGATCACGTATTTTATATGGATAATAGTACCTCTTTTAAACCGTCATTAAGGCTAATTGATGCAACCATGCTGGTAGCAGGCAGTATGATTGGTTCGGGCATTTTTATAGTAAGTGCTGATATAACCCGTAGTGTAGGCAGCTCGGGCTGGCTCTTATTTGTTTGGCTGATAACCGGTTTTATGACCCTTACAGCTGCTTTAAGCTATGGCGAATTAAGTGCCATGTTCCCAAGAGCCGGCGGGCAATACGTTTACTTGAAAGAAGCTTATAGCCCCTTGGTGGGGTTTTTATACGGCTGGAGCTTTTTTACGGTTATACAAACGGCAACCATAGCCGCTGTAGGCGTAGCCTTTGCTAAATTTACAGCTTATCTGTTACCCGGGCTAAGTGAAGATCTGATAGCCATTGACCTGGGTTTTATCACCATATCGCCTGCGCAGTTGCTCTCTATATTAGTCATTGTGCTGTTAACCTATATTAACACCCGGGGCATCAACAGTGGTAAAATAGTGCAAACCATTTTTACCATGGCTAAGCTGTTCAGCTTGCTAGGCTTAATTGTGTTTGGCCTGTTTGCCGTAAAAGGCTCCGTATGGAACAGCAACTGGCACAATGCCTGGAGTATGCACGCTTTAAAACCTAACGGTTCAATAGCTTCTTACACTACTATTGCTGCATTAGGGGCAATAGCATCTGCTATGGTGGGTTCTATATTCAGCAGTGACTCCTGGAACAACGTAACTTTTATTGCAGGCGAAATAAAAAACCCGAAGCGGAATATTGGTCTAAGTTTAGCCTTGGGTACGTTGATAGTTACCGTGATATATATTTTAACCAACATCATGTATACAGGGGTACTCTCCTTACATGATATTGCTACTGCCGAAAAGGACAGGGTGGGCGTAACTGCATCACAACAGATCTTTGGCAGCTCGGGTACAGTTATTATTGCGCTGCTGATCATGGTATCCACCTTTGGCTGCAACAACGGGTTAATCATGTCTGGTGCGCGTGTATACTACTCTATGGCTAAGGACAGGCTATTTTTTAAGAAAGTTGCCACACTTAATAAAAATTCGGTACCCGGCTTTGGCTTATGGCTGCAATGTGTATTTGCCTGTTTATGGAGCCTGAGCGGTAAATATGGCGATCTGTTGGATATGATATCTTTTGTGGTGGTGGTTTTTTATGTGCTTACCATAATCGGCATATTTATACTACGTAAAAAAATGCCCGATGCCGAGCGACCTTACAAAGCTTTTGGCTACCCGGTTTTACCTATAATTTATATTATTATGGGGCTGGCGTTTTGCCTGTTGCTTATTAAATATAAGCCTACTTATACGTGGCCGGGATTAATTATTGCCCTTGCGGGGATACCCGTGTATTATCTTATAGGCACTACCAAACAAAAAAGCGAGAAGCTAAACAACCTCACTAAGGTTTAACTATCTTATTAAAGGGTAATTGCGGGTTAATAGTTGATAATTTATTGAAAAAACAGGCTTGTTCTATTAAGTAATTTTGATCAACAAACTCTTATCGCTATGCACCGTATGCGCTTATATCAATACTCGTTTATTTTAATTTCACTTATATTGGAGGCGATGGTCAGCTTTGCACAACAAGCACCGGTTACGCCATATTTGCCTGATCATCAGACGGTATTGCAATCCTATATCAACGCTGATAAACTGGATTCTGCCTGGAAAAAGCTGCCCATTATTTATAACATTAAACCTAATTGGCAATCAAATAACAAACAATTTTGGTACAGCACCCGCGCAAAAAATAACGAAACAACCTTTTACTTTGTAAGCGCCGAAAAAGGCCTGAAGCATAAAGCTTTTAACACAAAGCAAATGGCCGATGCGGTGAGTGCTGCACTTGGCACACCGGTACCAGCTACCAGGCTGCATATTGCCCGGATGTTTTTTAGCGAAGACGAAAAACAGGTCACCCTTAAAGTAAGTAACAACTGGCTAAAATGTAATCTTGATAGTTATCATTGCCAAAAAACTGTAGATACTCTATTTAAAAATTATGACCCTGAGGGTCCGCTTCAGGCGCGCAGGTATCGTTGGGAGGGGCTGGTTACGGATTCCGTTTCGCCGGATAAGCAATGGGCTGCTTTTGTAAAAGGGGGTAATATTTACATCAGGTCGTTAAAAGGATCAGCAGAAGTACAATTCACTAACGATGGTAGCCTTGATAAACCTTATGGTGAAATGACATGGGCTCCTGATAGCAAACATATAGTAGCTTATCGTATTGATCCTAAGAAAACAAAGGAGGTTTATTATATTCTAAGTTCGGTACCAGGAACAACGCGTGGTGAGCTTAAATCGCACGAGTATGATCAGCCTGGCGATGAATTTACTTCTTATGAACCTTTCATATTTAATATAGCCGATAAGAGCAAATTAAAGATTGATGCCGAAAAACTTGATTTTTTTGGCGCACCCGTACTGCATTGGCGCGATGGTAGCAGCCGGTATTTTACTTATGAAAAGGTCGACCGCGGGCACCAGCGGTTCAGGGTTATTGAGGTTGACGTACAAACCGGTAAAACGCGTAACGTTATAGATGAAAAAACAAGCACATTTATTTATGAACAAAGGATCTATACCAGGTATCTGCCTAAAACACATGAGATCATCTGGGTAACCGAAAAAGACGGATGGCGCCACGCTTACCTCGTTAATGAATTAACTGGAGCACAAAAACTCATAACTAATGGTAACTGGGTTGTACGGGATATTGACAGTGTTGATGTAAAAAGGAGAGAAATATGGTTTAATGCAAGCGGCAAAAATGCAGGCGAAGACCCTTATTTTATTCACTATTACCGCATAGGGTTTGATGGTAAAAACCTGGTTGACCTAACACCCGAAAAAGGCAATCACAATATCACCTTTTCGCCAGACAGGAAATATTATGTTGATACCTATTCTGAAGTTAATATAGCACCACACATAGTGCTTAAAAACACAGTTACTTTAAAAACAATAGCAGCGTTGGAGCATAGTGATATGACCGACTTGCTGACTACAGGAATTAAACTACCAGAAGTATTTGTTGCAAAAGCCCGTGATAGTAAAACAGATATATGGGGAGTTATTTATCGCCCGGCTAACATGAGCCCTGATAAAAGTTACCCGGTTATTGAAAACATATACGCCGGTCCGCAGGATTCATTTGTGCCTAAGAACTTTTCGGCGATCAACGAAATGCAAAGTATTGCGCAGTTGGGTTTTATAGTAGTACAAATTGATGGTATGGGTACAGCTAACCGCTCAAAAGCTTTTCACGATGTATGCTGGCACAACCTGGCAGATGCCGGTTTTGCTGATCGTATTTTATGGATGCAGGCGCTTGCAGCTAAGTATCCGCAGGCAGATATCAGCCGTGTTGGCGTTTATGGCACATCTGCGGGCGGGCAAAACTCTGCCGGGGCATTACTGTTTCATCCCGAATTTTACAAGGCGGCAGTATCAGCATGTGGCTGTCATGATAACCGGATAGATAAACAATGGTGGAACGAACAATGGATGGGCTATCCAGTGGGTCCTCATTATGAACAGCAATCAAATATTACCAATGCCGGTAAATTAAAGGGCAATTTATTGCTTATTGTGGGCGAGGCTGATAACAACGTTCCTCCGGAGTCAACTTATCGTTTTGCCGATGCCCTGATAAAAAATAACAAATTTTTTGACCTGCTAACCGTACCCGGAATGGGGCATAGCGATGGCGGTGTCTACGGCCGTACAAAGAAAAGGGATTTCTTTGTAAAACACCTGTTAAATGCCGAACCTCCCGCCCGCAATACAGATGAGCTTACAGTAATGAATAAGGCGGAGTAAGCCCCTGCGCTTATAACCTTTACCACGTATTTATTGCTGGTGTTTTTTTAGCACCTGATCACGTATGTTGAAACGCAAGACCTTGTCTTGCGTTTTTATTATTTGTAATAAATTGTATATCAGACATTTAAAAGTTAAAACAGGGTAAAATATTGTTATTATGTGTTAAAATAACAATTAAAATGGGCGATGTAAGCCGATATATTTATCCTAAACCAATTCATTATTTGTAACAGATTTAAAGTGATAATTTATGACAAAAAACCTTACACACCACAAGTATTTTTTGATCCTTTGCACCCTGTTCTGTTTATTGATACCCTGGGAGGCATTTGCACAAAAGGCGATAACCGGAACCGTTGTTGATAAGGCAAACCTTGGCCTTACAGGTGTAAGTGTTATTCAGAAGGGCACTACAAACGGAACCACGACCGATAAGGACGGAAAGTTTTCTTTAACCTTAAAGGGTAACAACACCGTACTCTTATTCCGTTTAGTAGGTTTCAAAACTAATGAGTACGCAGTAGGTTCCAGAACCACCCTAAAAGTGTTGCTTGATGACGACCTGAAATCATTACAAGAGGTGGTACTAATAGGGTACCAGGGTGTTCAAAGACGTAAAACCACAGGTGCGATTGCCTCTGTTAAAGGTAAAGATATTGAAAATACACCTTATGCATCCTTTGATCAGGCCTTACAAGGCCGGGTGGCAGGCTTGTCTGTATTAAGTACATCAGGCGAGCCTGGTGCAAGTACCCTTGTAAACATCAGGGGGAGCAGCAACATTAACCAGGGTAGCAGTACTGCACCATTATATGTAATTGATAATATCATTTATGATGTTAATGATAAGCAATCAAGCTATGGCAGCAACCCATTAGCTATTATTAATCCGAATGATATTGAATCAATTGATGTTTTGAAAGATGCATCGGCCGCTGCCATATATGGCTCGCGGGGTTCAAACGGTGTTATCATTGTTAAAACCAAGCGCCCTAAATTGGGTATTCCTCAAATCAGGCTATCAACTTATTACGGTATCTCTGATAAACCGGCTTTAATACCTGTAGTTACAGGGGCTGCAGAAAGGCGCTTAAAATTAGGGATACTTTATGACCAGGGTGCTTATGGCAGTATACAAAGCGGGCTTAGTCCTTTATTGACCGATAGTTTGAACACCGCCTTTAACAATAATACGGATTGGCAGGGACTACTTACGCAAAGAGCCTCGCTATCAAGTATTGACGCCAGCATCAGCGGTGCCGAAGATAAATATTCATACAAGTTTTCGGTAAATAAATATTATGAAGAAGGTGTATTAAGGGGATACGATTTTAACAGGATAACACCAAGCTTATATTTTCAGGTTAGTCCGGTCAAAGCCATTCAATTCAGTACCAATATTATTTATGGTACTACCAAGTCAAAACATGGTATTGGCTCTGGTGATCCGTATGCTACTTACCCTTTTAATATTCAAAGCTTTCCATCGTCCTTTTTCCAGATCAGGCCTGCAGAACAGGCTTTATATGAGGGCAGGTATGACGACCTGAGAGATGATGACCGTAAAAGCTCGCTTTTAGCCAACTCGCAATTGGTAGCTACACTGGCTAAGGGGCTCATATTTAACAGTAGTTTTTCATTTAATACCGATAATAATACCCGCAATTATTTTTTACCGGCCGAGCTTAATAATGGGGTAAGCTTGGCCTCCACATCAGTTTTGCAGGAACGGATATGGGAGGTTAACAACTTTTTATCTTATGATTTTAAGGTAAAAGAAAATCATAATTTTTCGGCGTTGATAGGCCAGGGAGCTTATGACCTTACAAGGGATAACTCTTTTCTACAGGGTTTAAACCTGGCTATAGATGGTGTTAAAACAGTGCAAGGTGTTGCACCGGGTGCAAATTTATCAGGCAACTCTTATTCAGAAGAAAACAGAAAGCTATCTTATTTTGCACGTTTTAGTTATGATTATAAGGGTAAATACCTTTTTCAGGCAAACTACCGCCGCGATGCATCATCAAAATACAGTCTTGAACACCGCTGGGGAAATTTCCCTTCTGTATCCGCAGGCTGGATCATTTCTGACGAACCTTTCTTTAAATCGCTTAATAAAACCATCTCATTTCTTAAAATACGCGGTAGCTTTGGTATAACGGGGCAGGACCCATCCAATTATTATGCACAGTATACCACGCTCATCTCTGACGCATCGTATGATGGTTCTGCACTGGCTAATGGTACAGCCGGCGATAGGGGGCTTGTAAATATTCCTAACTATAATGGTACACAGGTAGCTTACCCTAACTACTATATACCTGCCGCATCCCCTTCTATAAAATGGGAAAGCAGTCCGCAGTTTAATATCGGTACTGATATTAATTTTTTCAACGACCGGATAAATTTAACAGCCGATTATTACATCAGGAATACCAATAACCAGGTGTTTTCTGTACCGGTGCCTATAACTACGGGTTATACATCCATCAGCAGCAATTTTGTAGGCACACGCAATACCGGGGTTGAGCTTACTATCAACACCCGTAATCTGCCAAATTCATCGGCATTCCAATGGTCAACCAATTTTAACATTGCTTATAACCAAAATTACGTAACCAAGCTGCCAAACGGTAACAGGGATATCACCTACGGCCCACCGTATTTGTCAGAGAATTTAACCGTTGGTAAACCTTTGTTTTATTACAACTCATGGATAGTTAGCGGCGTTTATGCAACAGATGCCGATGTTCCTGTTGATCCATTAACGGGCCAGCGGCTACGCCATGGCAGCGCTACGGGGCCTTTTTATTCGGCAGGTGACCCTATCAGAAAAGATGTTAACGGCGACTACATTATTGATGATAAGGACAGGGTTGAGAACGGAAGCCCTAACCCTAAGTTTACTGGCGGTTTCACCAATACATTCACTTACAAAAACTTCTCGTTAAGTATATTAACAACATTCATGTTTGGCCGCCAGATCAGGAACGGTTACCTGTCAGATCTGTTGCAGGTAGCTGGCCCCAACAATCCTTATATCCTTTACGGAACAAACGCGGCAGTAGCTTTGAAACTGAATGATGGACAAACATTTTGGCAAAAGCCGGGAGATGTAGCAACGTTTCCGGGACTGATAGGCAATAACGTAGACAAATGGAATATAGCGCAATCAACCTTTGTGCAAAACGGAAGTTTTATCAGAATTAAAAGTGCAAGGTTAAGCTATTCGCTGCCGGCAAAGATAGCCAGCCGTTTTAAACTGCAATCCATCAGGATTTACTCCATTGTTGATAATATATACCTTAAAAAGTATGCAAATATACCCGATCCTGAACTGGTTGGTGTAGATGGGTATGCCAACGGTACGTCTTATCCGCAGCCTAAAAAAGTAACATTAGGGCTTGACGTAGTTTTTTAGTAATGCCTGATATTATTGGGTTAATAATAGTTTCTATATCGTAAATCAATCAAAATTAATAGAATGAAAAGGACATATATAATGGCGATACTTTTAAGTATTAGCATATTAACGTTTTCCTGCAAAAAATTCCTGGATCTTAAACCAATAAGCACGCCAATCACTACAGATTTTTTTAAAACGGCAAGTGAGGCAAACAGTGCTGTTGCAGGATGCTATTCATTATTGCGCACTGCGCTAAACAATAAAACAATCACTTACTACGCTTATGGCGATGTACCGACAGATGAGTACAGCGCATTCGGATTTGTAGAAGATATGAACGATGTGGGCAATGTTAACTGGGCATTGCCGGTTGCGGCTACCTCTGATTACCGTACCATGATTAACCTGCGCAGGTGGGATAACTTTTACCGGGTAATTGATAATGCAAATTTGTGCATCCAAAACATCCCGGGTATTGATTTCTCTACCGATAATTCAGGGAGCGATCCTGTGGTAACCAAAAATAATTTAATAGGCGAAGCTTATTTTATGCGGGCCTTTACTTACTTCTACATTTCAAGGGTGTGGGGCGATGTGCCGCTGGTAACCAAAAGCGTAAATGCCGGTGATGCCGTAAGCATTGCAAGAACTCCGCAGGCAACTGTTTTGGCACAATGCATCAGCGATTTAAAAAAAGCCATACCCCTGATGCAGTATGGATATGTAAATGCGAGCGACCGTGCAGTTAGGGCCAATCGTGGGAGCGCCTTTGCCTTGCTTGCTCATATTTATGCCTGGCAGCAGGATTATCAAAATTGTGCCTCAGCAGCCGATTCTGTAATTCAAAGAGGAAACTATCAATTAGTTAACAGAAACAGTGTCGGTTATTTAAGTATTTACAAAGGCCAGTCAACAGAGGGGATTTTTGAAATTGCTCAAAGCTCTTCCAATGAAGGTTCATCAAATGGGTTGCCTTTTTATACTACAAAGGCACCATACAATACGCTCATTAATGGTAATGCTGTATTTACCATGAATACCGACCATTTAAACACGCTTTATGCAGATACTGCTGATCTCCGGCTAAAGAATGCATTTGCATTTTTAGGCACAACAGACCCTATTTGTATAAAATATTCCAATTTTCAATATGCCCAGCAAACTACTACCAAAATAGCCGTTGCCTATTATAACATCATCGTTTTCAGGTTATCTGATATTATACTGCTCAAGGCCGAGGCTTTGGCTGCCACAGGCCAGTCCGGGCAGGCAATTACCTTGCTTAACCAGATCCGTACGGCAGCCGGTACCCAACCTTATGCAGGAACAACCGATGAACTATTTGAATCGATAATTGATGAGCGTGGCCGGGAATTGTTTTTAGAAGGACACCGCTTTTATGACCTGGTGCGCCTTGCCCGCCAAAAAAGCATAGCCGAATTTGGAGATGGCAAGATCAGCATGTCTGAATTTAACCGCGGCAAATATTACTGGCCTATTGACCCTATTCTTATCACGCTTAACAACAGTTTAAAACAAACTCCTTACTGGGCATCTAAATTGTAATAACATGAAAATTAGTAAAACTATATATTGCTTTTTTACACTAATAGCTTTGGTTGTAATGATGACCACCGCTTGTAAAAAAACATACATCAGCGGCGGCGGCACAAGTAGCGCCAAAACATCATTAAGCACATTTGACTATCTGCAAAGCCATCCATACCATATTTTTGATACGCTCACCACTATTATAAAACACTATAATATGGTTGATGAGGTAAATAAGGCAGGTACCTTTTTTGCACCTACAGATTATTCTATAAATAGGTATTTGCTTTTGCAAAACCGCCGGGTTCAGCTCATTAATGAAAATAATAAGTTTACGATGGATAGTTTGTATGCCAGGTTAACTGCAGACTCATTACGCCAGTATCTGTTTGCCAAACAAATAAAAATCACTGATTTTACTGATGAGTTGATACATATAAACACTAACAACGCAAATTTATCTTGTGGCATCCAGCGCATAAAAAGCACCGATCCGTCATACTACACTTATTCGTCGGCACCGGTTTATTTCCTGTATTATGTAAAAATAAGAGGCGCACTTGATGTACCGGGGCAATTGCCTACACCGGCAAACCCGGTAGATGTTACTGTTGCTTGCCAAACGCAGGGGATAGAAACATCCTCTGGCGGTATCCTGAACGTACTATCTAATACTCACACCTTTGTAACCTTTTAACTTGCGCAATTATGAAAAAGAACCTTATATATTTATCATATACCGTCTTTTTACTAATTACAATTATTTGTAGCTGTAAAAAGCCCGAGGTTGGCTATATCAGTAATAACCTTAATTATAGTCCGCAGTTACTTATTGTACCACAGGGTATAACTATGTACTCCAATGCCATCAATACAGACCAGTCAACCCAGCCTTTGAAAGTTAAGTTATTGGCCATAAGAAATAAACTTACAGGTAAGCCGGCTCCTGATATGCTTAAATTAGACACCATAAATACCTTCTCGGGCGAAATCACCGATGCCGATTCAACATTGGCATTACTAAATGCCAAGATCACCAAAAGTTTAAAACAACCGTTTAATGTAAACCCATTGGGTGGCCGACTTGAATTTAGCACCGCAACCAGCAACGTTGATTCTGGACTGTACACTATTGATGTAGAAGTAAGCAATTTAAGAGGCAGCAAAACATTACTGAACGCCTGCGATATTCAATTGGTTGCTAAAATAAATTCATCCATTGGTTCAACATTTTCATCATACTCCGATGTGGAGGCCGAAACTAATTTTACAACCCTGCCTAATCCGGTAGCAAGCATTGAACGTACGGCAGGCCCTAATAAGGTTATTATTAAGGTAGTTGACAAAAATGGGATACCTTTTAACCCGGCTGCAGGCCAGGTAATAAACCGGGGCGACAGGGGTAATTATGCACAAATGAACCCTTATTACCCTGTAGTTAAAACGACTACCGGTATGGAATGGGGTTTCCCGGTTTTACCAAATGGTTTTCCTATAAAGTTGGGTGCCAATGGCACACTATGTTATTACAGGGTACCCGGAGCTTACAATACTTTAAATAAAAATGTGAATCTGACTTTTGATGCATTTAAAGTGTTTTCTCCTGGTACATATACACTTACGATTACCCTACCTACTATCACAAAAAAATAAATAACAGTTAAAGTTTGGTTAGTTAATAGTTGAAAAAGATGGCTGCACCGGTTAATACCGTGCGGCCTCTTTACGCTGATCAAACCACGGGATTTTCAAATTATTAAAAAATCAAACAGGTCTTATTAGCTTTAAGTTAAGGTTAATTAAGCTTTATTTTATACTTTCATATATGCGCAGGCTCACCAACTTATTTTTACAGATTTTCTTTATCAGCTGCTTTGGTCTTTTGGCTACAAAAGGGTATGGCCAGCAACAGTTGGCTACCTTGCCGGGTAATGGTAACCCTATTATCCCCGGTTATTTTGCTGATCCTACTGTGAAAAAATTTGGAGATACCTATTATATATATGCCACAACTGACGGTAATGGCGGAGGACTGGGGCCATCGCAGGTATGGACCTCCAAGGATTTTGTGAACTGGACTATGCAGGATATGAACTGGCCTACCACGCATAACTATTGGGCACCTGATGTAGCCCGCGGGAACGACGGCAAGTATTATTTGTACTACTGCCAGCCAACGGTTGAGATCTATGGTGCATCTGCAGCTACACCAACAGGGCCATGGACTTCTTTGTTCACCGATGGAAAACCGGTGCTCACTAATCTGTTTGTGCCGGGTGTTATCACGCTTGATGGGCAAACTTTCAGGGATGATGACGGTAAATTTTATATGACCTGGGGAACCTGGGGTATTTATCCTGGATATGGTTGTGGCGTAGGACTTTTAAATCCCGATATGAGATCTTTTGCTAAAACGGCTCAGATCCCGAATACAACAGCTAAAGACTTTTTTGAGGCATCATATATGTTTAAACGCAAGGGTATCTATTACCTGCTATATTCATCCGGGTTTTGTGAAAATGAAACGTATAGGGTTCAGTACGCCACCAGTAAAAAAGGTCCGATGGAAGGGTTTGTTTATGGTAAAAACAACCCCATACTGGCTACATCTGCCGATGGCTCTGTACACGGGCCGGGGCACAACTCGGTATTACAAATAGGCGATGAATATTATATTATTTATCATCGCCATAACAATCCGCATTCGGGCGGCGGTTACCACAGGCAGGTATGCGCCGATAAACTTGTTTTTGATGCTGAAGGGAATATTGAAAAGGTAATCCCTACGCATAGTGGGATAGGTCTGTTGGGTAAAAATACACACCCTTACCCTAATCTGGTTTATCAAAAAAAGGTTACCGCATCCTCGTTTTATAATGATGACTACAAGCCTGAGTTTGCAGTAGATGATAATAACGGTACCCTATGGAAACCAAAAGATAACAGTACAGCACCGGCATGGTTGCAGGTTGACTTAGGCACCGTAACAACGGTAAAAAAAGTGCTTACCCAGTTTGAATATGCAACCTGGTATTATCAGTATTTGATAGAATATTCGCTTGATGGAGAACACTGGCAAACATTTGCTGATAAAAGGAATAATCACTGGCATGGTAGCCCGGCTGTTGACGAGGGCGATGCAAAGGCACGATTTATACGCCTTACCATTACAGGAACTGAATACCCCGGTTTATATAAAGCCGTATGGAATTTAAAAGTATTTAGTGATGGCGGGCATGAGCTTGTACCGGCAAATATTCATGAGCCAGCAGCCCAGGTTAAATATAATCAGAAAGGCTTGTTAATTGATATGGACGCGGATGCCCTGCAGCCTGGTACATTGGTAAATGAGTGGAGCAATAAAGGTACACTGGGCGGATCGTTTAAAACAACAGAAAAAGCTCTTTACACCGATTTTATTGCCGGTAAAAAAGCAATTGTATTTAAAGGGCTGCAATCGTTAAAATCAACGTTTGATGTACCGCTTTCGCTGGCCGGGAATAGCAGCTATACAGTGAGTTTTTGGGCCTATACTACCCAATTGAAAGATGAAAACCCGCTGCTTACATGGACTAACGGTGGCGAGCAGCTTACCGGTGCCACGTTCGGATATGGGAATAACCGCGACATGGGCGCTGCACAGCATTTTGGTTTCGCAGATATGTCTTATCATAACGGTACGCCGGAAACAGGTAAATGGCACCATATTGCCATTACCTTTGACGGTACCTTTGAAAAAATATTTGTCGACGGTAAGCTTAACAGCCAGGAAAGTAAAATGCTGTTTTTACAACCTACGGGTAATTTTTTACTTGGAGGTAAAAACAACGGAACCGTTAATTTTTCAGGTGCACTGGCCTCTTTACAGGTTTATGATAACGCATTGGCTGATAGCGCTGTAATGCATCTCTACGCACAAGTGAAACAGCCCGATGTAGCCGTATATCTTGATGCCGCAAAACTGCCTTACGGTCAATTGAAAAGCTGGGAAAATGATGGCTCTGCTGGCGGTAGTTTCCATCCCTTGAAAACTGCTCCCTTGGTTACAGATGTTGGGGGGAGAATAACAACCCGTTTTAATGGTAAGGAAGCTATGGTACTAAATAAGTCCATAGCGCTGGGCAATAATGGCAGCTATAGCATTGCCGTAACCGCATTTACCGATCAAGTACAAAAAAATAGGGTTATTGTGAATTTGGCCGGGAATGAACCTGGCAACAAGACTGGTATTAACTATAATACTACATCCGGAAAATGGCACTTACTGATTAAAACGGTTAGCAACAATGAGATTAAGGAATATATAGACGGAAACTTGCAGCGAACTACAAAGCGTACTGGGAGTTTGCGGCAGATTGACAGCTTATATATAGGATCAGCTGTAAATAAGGGGTTCGAGGGTGCTATAGCCAGCCTGATACTTTATAAACATGTCTTAAGTGATAACGAAATAAAAGACCTGACGACTACCTGGCTTCAAAACCTGCATACGCCAAAGGGAGCAGTATTAGATTTTAAACAAGCCCCCAAAGCATTATCACCACAGATGGTAGGGTTACAGGCCGGACATAATGAGCAGGATAAAACAAGCGACCTGCAATATTATTTTACCAACGATAACAATACGGCGTCTGAAAAAGCAAATGCCTGGACAGATAATCCCTATTATATTGACTACGGACTTTCGCCCGATAAGCAATATAGTTATAGCTACAAGATCAGGGACAACTTTGGTAATGTTACCGGCAACTCCGTTGTTGCAAAGGCGAGTACGGATCAGTCCTTGTTTACCATGAGTACTGATGATTTTTTAGCAACAAAAGATTACCTGTTAACAGGTACGCAAGGTTCTGTTTGGGATGGGTTAATTGGGAAGGGCGACAAACAGGCTGCAACAAAAATTATGGCTGGTGGTAATAAGGGGCTTTACATGGAATCGCAGGGGACTAACTGGGATGGAAATACCCCTTATGGGCCATTTTTGTACCGCAACGTTAAAGGTGATTTTACTGCCGAAGTAGAGGTTGCGGATGTAAGCGGCCTCGGCGAAAAGAAGGTAGCCGGCAATAACGAAACTGGCTTAATGGTACGTGCTGCCAATTACATTATAAAGGGCGACGCCAGCGAAAAGTTGTTACAGAATGGCATTTTCCCGGCATGGAACGTCGGTAATATGTTTACCAATTATAGGGATGGCGACCGCAGGCAAGCCAATATACAATCGGCCTGGAATTTTAATAGGTATCTGCAAATACAACGCTGCGGCAATTTGTTTTATATACGTACCAGCAAAGACAACCTTACCTGGGTTGATCTGCCCGGTAGCCCTGCCTTACGCATGGATCTTGACAATAAGGAAGTACAGGTTGGTTTATACCAATGTACCTATGGTCCCAAACCTGGTTTCGGCAGTTTTTTGAATTTTAAACTGATACAAAATCGTCAATAAACAATAATAATTTTTACACCTATAGTATCGTAAATAACGCGGGTTTCCTGCCTGTTTTATTTTGCATGTGCCATTTGCTAATTCTTGCCTGATCATATTGGGCTTGTTCGCTGATTCTGCAAATACATTATCTGCACTTTACGGAAATGTTAAAATACGGTGACAACCTGCCAATTTCTGCTTATTTAAGGCTATTTAGGGCGATATCTTTACAAATAAATAGGATTAATGTTTTAATGTTTAAAACCATAATAGCGCAAATTGAATTTTTATGATAAATAAATTACCCACTAAAAAAATTATTGTATTGTGCTTTTGTATCATGCTCTTAGCATGTACAAGTTACGCACAAACAATTTTAAAGGGCCGTGTAACTGATACGGACGGAGCGCCCGTACCTTCGGCCAATGTTAAAATTAAGGGAACCCAAACCGGTATTGCCACCGATGCTGATGGTGCGTTCAATATTAGTTACAAAGCTCCTGCTACGTTAACAATTACTGCTGTTGGATACATTGGGAAAGAAATCAACTTAACCAATGAGACCCAAATACAGATTAAGCTGGTTCAAAATAATATACAGCTTAATGATGTGGTAGTTACCGCAATTGGCGTAAAACGCGAAAAACGACTTTTAACCTACAGTACACAAGAGCTAAAGGGCGAAGAGTTGTCGCGCACAAAAGAACCTAACCTGATTAACGCAATGGACGGGAAGCTATCCGGCGTTCAAATAACAAGTTCGTCAGGTACGGCAGGAGCATCGGCGAGAATTGTGATCAGGGGGGCTGTTTCTGTAAATGGAAATAACGAGGCTCTTTTTGTAGTTGACGGCGTGCCGATAGACAATACAGAAACAGGTAACATCGCGGGAGGGGCCGCTGGTGCCGGAAGCAGTCGTATTATTGACATCGATCCTAATAATATTGAGAGTGTAAACGTATTAAAGGGGGCTGCTGCAACTGCTTTATACGGCTCAAGAGGAGCCTCCGGTGCGGTGATTATAACTACCAAAAGCGGTGGTATTAACAAAAAGCCATCTATTACCTTTACTTCCGATTACTCGTTTGAAAAACCATTGCTGCCTGAGCGCCAAACAATTTATGGGCAGGGTACCAACGGCATTTTTTATAATGGCGAAGATCAAAAGACCAGTCTTTCATGGGGGCCTCGAATGGATACGTTAAAGATCAACGGAAAGCAGGCACCCACCTATGATCCTTATTCTTTTTTCAGAACTGGCCGAACCACCAATAATTCATTGAGTATTGCAGGTGGCAGCACTAATTCGTCTTATTATATATCATATTCCTATTTTGATCAACAAGGTATTTCACCTAAAAACGACTTTAAACGTCATTCTTTTTTCACCAAATACACTACTAATATCAGTAGAAAAATTACTACAACTTTTCAATTAGGTTATAGCAATTCAGACCAGAACCGTTTGCCTGAAGGGGCCAGTAACGGTCCTCTTTTTGTTGTGCTCTTACAACCCGTGTCCTGGAATCCTTATCCGGTATTAAATCCTGATGGTACTCCGCGTTTATACCGCTACTCCAGAAATGCCCCTTTATGGACATTGGATAATATTAATAATACAGCCAGGGTAAACAGATTTTTACCCGTAACTACTTTTACCTATACCGCTGCCAAATGGCTAACAGTTACTGAACGCCTTGGAGCTGATATTTATACAGAACAGGATAAGTATACAGAATCGCCCAGTGATGCTATTGGTCTGAAAGGGCAGATCCGTGATCAGGATGTGCTATACAGGCAGTTTAATCATGACCTGATAGTTAATGCAGCCAAGAGTTTTGGAAAGTTTGATTTGAATATGCTGGTAGGTAATAACTACAATTCAATTTATACCCAAAGCACCAACTTAACCGGAACCGGTCTCAACATCGAAGATTTTTATAATGTTTCGGCAGGTTCAACTATATCGGGAGCTGAATCACATAGTTCGCAGCGCAAAATCGGTTTTTATTCACAGGCCAATATGGAATATGATAAATTCTTTATCCTATCCCTAACCGGCCGGTACGATGGTAGTTCGGTACTTTACAAGCAAAAACAATTTTATCCTTATGGTTCTGTAGCGGCAGGTTTTATATTTACCCGCTTTATGCCGGAATCGGTTACCAGTGTTTTAAACTTTGGAAAACTACGTTTTTCTTATGCTACGGTAGGTAATGATGCAGTGCCCCCTTATTCATTAAATACACCTTATGTTTTGGCTGGCAGAAATACTAATGCAGGTTATTTTCCATTTCCATACCAGGGGCAGCCGGGCTTCTTACAAAGCTCCACATTAGGAAACCCTTATTTGCAGAATGAAAAGCTCAAAGAATTTGAAACAGGTTTAGAGCTGAAATTTTTAGATAACAGGATAAGTTTTGAAGGTTCTTATTTTAACAGGAAATCATTAAATGGTATTATCCCTAATATACAAATATCAAATACTACAGGTTACGGAGGAACAACGGTTAATTCGGCCAGCATCCGAAACAAGGGTGTGGAGTTATTATTAAATGCCACTCCGGTAAAAACGGCCGACTTTAGCTGGGATGTTACCATCAATTATACCCACATACGCAATAAGGTTTTAGAATTAAATGATCAACAACATATCACTCAGCTGGGACGGGTTATTGTAGGTCAGCCGTACAATATTTTTTATGGAGTAAAGTACCAGCGTAATGCCGGCGGGCAACTGCTTATTGATGATAAGGGTTTGCCATTGGTTGATCCTAACCAGGGAATTGTTGGCGATGCCAATCCGGATTGGACAGGAGGTATCAGCAACACTTTAAGATACAAACAACTGAGCTTAAGCTTTTTCTTTGATGTGAAAAAAGGTGGTGATGTGCAGAATGATGTGGAAGCAGCAGGCTTTTTTTACGGTACTGCAAAAGTAACAGAAAACAGGGCGCCAATAGTGGTGCCGGGTATAAGTGCAGCTACAGGGCAGCCAAATACAGTTGCTGTTGATGCGCAAACATATTACCAAAGCCGCCAGTACGAGTCATCTATCCAGGATGGTACGTATGTAAAACTGCGTAATGTGAGCTTATCATATTCGCTGACACCGGCTCAGTTAGCAAAAACGCCTTTTAAAACGGCATCGTTCACCATAACTGGCAGAAATCTTTGGATATACAGTCCTCACTTTACCGGGGCAGATCCTGAAGTGAGTTCTTATGGTAGTGCAAATGGTAATCTGGGCATTTATGCTTATTCAACACCTACGTCGCGCTCTATCAATTTCTCTCTAAAATTTGGTTTCTAAAATAGCTCAATATCAAAATTTAATAACTACTCAGATGAAGAAAATATCAATATACTTACTGTTGCTTATAGTTACCTTAAGCAGTTGTAAAAAGATTTTGGATGTCAATAATGATCCGAATAATCCGATTGATGTACAGGAATCCTTATTGCTGGCACCGATTGAACTAAACGTGTCCGATCAGGTTTATGCCGGTAATGCCAGCATAATTGTTCAGAATTTTATGCAAACTATAGCTCCTAACCAGCCTAATCCCGGGTTGTGGAACTATCAGCTATTTAATACCGATCTGGATGGTGACTGGTTTAACTTTTATGTAAATGTGCTTAATAACCTTAATATTCTTAATACCAAGGCCGAAGCCAGCGGCAAATACAATTACGCAGGCATATCTAAAATATTGTCGGCTTATACATTAGGTACTGCTACAGATATCTGGGGTGATATCTCATATTCTGCCGCATTAAAGGGAGGAACTAATTTAACCCCGGTTTACGATAAGCAGGAAGATATTTATAAATCAGTACAGACATTGCTGGATAACGGAATAGCCGATATCAATAAAAATTCCATAGTAAAACCAGGAGGCGACGATTATTTTTACAACGGTAGCATGGATAAATGGAAAAAGCTGGCTTATACCTTAAAAGCGCGTTATTATATGCACTTAACCAAAGCACCGGGCTATAATGCACAGCAACAGGCTGATTTAGCCTTGACCGCCTTGACCAACGGAATGCAAAGTAATGACGATGACTTGAAATTTGGGTACAGCGGAGCTGCCGGTAGCGAGAATACTATCAATTTAACTTTTTCGCCGGTAACAACTTACGTTTTAAATGAAACTTATGTAAACGGTTTTAAAACACGGAACGATCCGAGGTTAACTAAGATTGTAAAACCTGCAGAAAGTACAGGCTTATATACCGGCCGAAGAATAGGTACCGATTTAGGTACTTTAACCAATTATTCATATCCTGCTGATTTTTATGCATCGGCAACATCTCCTAACTATGTAGTGAATTATTCCGAAGCTCTTTTTATCAAGGCCGAGGCTACTTTTATTAAATCAGGCGCTGCCGCTGCACAGTCTGTTTACCAGGATGCTGTAAAATCAAATATGACCAAGCTTTCTGTTAGCAGTACAGACGTAACGGCCTATTTGACTCTCAGAGGAGCACTTACCGCGACAAATGCTATCCAAAGAATAATGGAAGAAAAAAGTGTCGCTAACTTTTTTAACATTGAAAATTTTACGGATTGGAGAAGAACTGGCTTCCCGGCGATAACCAAGGTTGATGGCGCGCTGTCAGATATTCCAAGACGGTTATTGTATCCGCAAAGTGAAATATTAACCAATGCGCAGCCGCAACAAAGTGCAAAATTAACAGACAGGGTATGGTGGGATCAGCAATAACTGATTAAGCATATTTCTGCGCTAAGTATTATTAAATTGCGACAAACGCCTTAAATCATTTGATTTAAGGCGTTTGTTTTTAGTCATGGAAACCGATAAGCAGTTTCTACTTTATCAATTGTCCTGAACGGAGCGTAGATGATCAGTTACTCTAAAGCCATAAGGCAGCCAAGGTAAATGCCAAAGCAACAGTCATGATTAAAAGGCCAAGTTTCAGAAATGTCCAAGCTTTTACGATGATACCCTCGCGCCGAAGCGCTACAAGCCATAAAATGGTGGCCAATGATCCCGTGATGGAAAGGTTAGGCCCAAGATCGACCCCGATGAGCAACGCACTTTTAATTAGCTCCGGTAAATGCCCTGTTTGAACGGCGCTGCCGGCAATTAGCCCAACCGGTAGATTGTTTGCAAGGTTGCAGGCCAGGGCAATAATAAAGCCGCTTGTTCCCACTGCAACGGTTGTTGAGCCAGCTAAGCTTTGCTGAAGCATGGCACTTAGGTAATTAATCAGTCCGGTATTCTTAAGCGCCTCTACAATAATAAACAGCCCGCCCACCAGCGGCAATACTGACCATGATACGCCTTTAATAACACTCCATGGATTTTTCCTGGCATTCAAAATAACAACAGCCGAAGTGATGATACCGGCAACAGCAGTAGGTAAGCCAAGTTGCATGTTAAATGCTGAGGCAACAAGTAGTATAACTGCGGTTGCGATAATGCCCAGCAAAGCAGTTTTACCACCAAGCGATAATGTGGGTACTTCTATTTTGTTCTCAATAGTTTGCTTTAAAGCGCTACGCTGGGTAAGTAATAACAATAGATAAGTTACAATGATAGAAACAAGCGACGGCCACATATATTGGGCCAGCCAACGTAATAAGGAAGGCATATACTTACCATAAATTACCAGGTTGGCAGGATTAGAGATCGGCAGCACAAAAGATGCTGCATTGGCAACAAATGCACAAATCAGCAGATAGGGTAGTGGCTTTTTTACATTAGCGGCTTTAGCCGCGGCTGCTACTGCGGGTGTAAGCACAACGGCGGTGGCATCATTTGAAAGTAGTGCGGTAACAATAACGCCAACAAGATAGATTAACATAAAAAGGCGGTATGGAAATCCCTTAGCCAGGTTAGTGGCGTGTGCGGCCAGCCAGTCAAAAAGCTTTTCTTCACGGGCTGTTTCGGCCAGCAACATCATCCCGGTGAGGAAAAGATAAACATCATTCCCTTTTGATAAGCCGGAAAAAGCATCTACTGGTAAGATCAGTCCACAAATTAACAAGAGTAAGGCACCAGAAACAGCCCATATATATTCGGTTATTTTAAAAGGCCGGATAATGACCCCGGCAATAGACAGGAATGCGATCAGGTAAACCGCTAAATGATTGTTCATATTACGATATATCGCAAACTTGCTTTAAGTGTGTGAAAAATAGCCACAAAACTATAGAAACTAAAATAAAACTACTCCTGGATAAGATGTCGTTATTTTGCGCATATAACAGTTTGCACTTATCAATGTTTTGGCCCCAAGCAATTAAGCTACTATACAAGTAATCGAATAGCTTCAAATGAGTTGTATGAAGGAGTTAAAGTGTATTTTATTCAATGAAATAATGGCGCGGGGTGATAACTCATTTATAAGACAAAAAAATATCACTAATTTTAGTGACATTAAATTAAAATCCAATTCCTTGATATTTATAATACCTTGTTTTACTATGAAAAGATACGCCGTATTGCTCCTTTTATTCGTTTCCCTTTCAGGATATGCACAAAACACCATTAATAACTACAAATATGTGGTAGTGCCCGAAAAATTCAGTTTTCTTAAACAAGATGATCAGTATGGGTTAAACAGCCTAACCAAATCTCTTTTAGAAGATAAAGGTTTTACGGTTTATTTTGACAATTCAGAATTACCCGCCGATATTGCTAATAATAAATGCAGGGCGCTAAATGCCGAAGTATTAGAAAAAAGTAGCATGTTTACCACGGGGCTTACCCTTTTGCTAAAGGATTGCCAGGGTAACATCGTTTTTAAAAGCAAGGAAGGCAAAAGCAGGGAAAAGGAATATAATGTTTCTTATAACCTTGCACTAAGAGATGCCTTTAAATCGCTAACTGATGCTCCGTATGCATATAATGGAGCTGCTGACCGGATATCGCAACCGATTACCTCCACAGCTGCGGTTGCTGCAGCTCCGGTAGCAGCGGTAACAACCACTCCAGCTGCGACAGTTACAGCTCCTGCAATAGTTTCAACAGTACCTGCTGCAACGGCGGCCGTAGCAGAAACAACGCAACCCGCCGGGACATTATATGCCCAGGCCATACCTAATGGATATCAATTAATTGACACTGCCCCCAAAATAGTTTTAACCCTGCTTAAAACATCTGTGCCGAATTATTATATAGCCAATAATACAACTGCAAACGGCATAGTGCTTAAAAAGAACGAAGAATGGTTTTTTGAATATTATAAGGATGGTAAGCTTATTGCAGAAAAGCTATCGGTTAAATTTTAGCCAATGACTTTTATTGGATCAGGGCCGTGAGTATACTTTAATACCCACGGCCTTTTTGCTAATAAACATTGTCAGGAATAAAAATATGAGCATTTGCCAGTTCATCGTTTATCTGAATGCCACAGGCCAGCACTGTTTGCTTAAACGAGGAATGCGCATTACTTATCTGTACCAGGCAGGTGCCGCAGCTTCCCATACCACAGCATAAGCCAAAACCAGGTATAGCCAAATGATCCAGGATCAAGGTCATTAAGCTATGGTACTGTTTGGTATTGGTTTGTACCTGGTAACTTTCGTTCCGGTAATAAAGCGTTAACAAGATAGTGTTTTTAGCTTCCATCACTTATAATCGCTAAAGTTTGATGGCCGTAAGTTTGTAAACTGGTAAAAGGTATTGCTGAATGCAGACAGGCTGTGATAACCAATGGCATAAGCTATTTCGCTCATGGGCATGTCGGTTTGTAATATCATTTCAAAGGCTTTAACCATACGCAACAGTTTTAAGTATTGCAAAAAGGATATCCCCAGTGTAGCCTGGAACAGTCTTGATAACGAGCGGTTGCTCAACCCAAAATGCTTACCAATAGTTTGCAGCGTATGTTCTTCTGCAATATGCAAATCTATATAGCCCATAATGGGAAGCATACGTTCGTTATCTGTTGAGGGTAAGGCTATCGGCAATACGCGGGTACTTATCTCGGGCAGCAGATTTTTGATGGTACTTAAAAATTGGTAGTGCCTGTCGCCGGGCCCAACCGGGCCTTCCCACTTATCTGTGTACTTGATCATCTGTAGTAACAGGTCATTAATAGGATAGATACCCACGCGGCTATAAAACGGATCTGTATCGTCATCAAAAACATAGAAAAATATCGAACGCAAGACCGTTGCTGAATGGCTTACCTTTAAAATATGTTCGATGCCATAGGGTATCCAGAAATAGTGGCGAGCCGGTATCACAAAGGTTTTATTTTTGATATGTACATAGGCAATTCCTCCTTCAACGTATGATAACTGTCCTTTTTTGTGTTGATGTACCGGGATATACCTTTCCAGTTTTTCATGCAACACATAAACAGATTGCGGCCACTTATCAATTTCGGGTAAGGATGCTATTAAACTCATAAATAAAAGTGAATTTTAAAATCATTATTGCAATAGAGCTGGTAATTCATCGTGAAATATAGTAATGAATTTAGGAAGATAATATCATTTGGCCCGAATCATCAAATATATGGCTTATTAAATAAAATGAGAATAGAATGGTAACCATACTTTTGCCGCAAATAAAATGCGCAGCTATAGTAAACCCTTATTTTACGGAATATTAAATTTAGTAGTCTTTACCGCCCGGGCCCAGCAAAAACCGGTGACTTCAACTGGTCTTAAACTATCATTGTTTGCCGTTTGGCACATGGTAGATAGTTATAACAAAACTAACCAGGTAAAGCAATTGCAGGTAGATGAGGTTAACCAGAACGTACTGGACTCCAAAGCCGAAAGACTGCCTGAGCTAGTGGCATCGGGCAATTTTGAAGAAGCTTCCGACCTTCCTATATATGATCAGGGTGTGTTTAATACTCCCAGTCAGCATAAAATTATCCACACACGTTATAAAATTGGCGTAGATGGTTATTTAAATATTTACAACGGCAATAAAACAAACCTGAAAATAACTGAGGGCGAAGTTTTAAAGGAGTTGGAATTGGTCCGTCAGCAAGCCACAGCATCGGGTATCAGGTTGCTTGCCGCAGCTTATTACCTTGAGTTGAAACGAAGCTACGTGTTTGAGTTATTAATGGTTAAGAATATTGACGATCAGGATAAACAACTGGCAAAAATAAAGATGTTGCTACAGCAGGGCGTTATTCTGAAAAGCGATCTGCTGCGCGCTGAGCTCAAATTGTCAAACCAGCGGGTGTCCTTGCTGCAGATAGAGAATGATATTTTGATTGCCAATCAGAAATTGAATATACTGATCGGCCAGCCCGATAATCAGGTTATTGTACCGGTTGATGATCTGCAGCCAGAAAATCTGGTGCTGAAACCTTATGACGACTACTTATCAACCTTAGCACAAGCTTATGATAACCGAATTGCCGGGCAGGAAAAGTCACTGAGCGAGGTGCACCTTAAAAATGTAAAAGCCAATGTTGCATGGAAAATAGGATTGTACAGCAATTTTCAATATGCTTATCCCGAAACTTTTCTTTACCCATATTCGGCCAATATATACTCGCTTGGTGTTGCAGGCTTAAAGGTGTCGTTTCCAATATCAGGCTATTATTTAAATACGCATAAGCAAAAGGTAGCATATATTGAAGTGCAGAAACAACAGATTATATATGCCGACATGCAGGATAAGGTTCGCCAACGGTTAAATGAAGCCTACCTGCGCTTTAAAGAAGCGCTGACTAAGGTAAACGTAGCCAAAGTAAATGTAACCCAGGCAACTGAAAATTACAGGATAGTGCGGAATACCTACTTCAGTCAAACATCGCTCATAACCGATTTTTTGGATGCCGACGTGCAATTATTACAAACCAACTTTGATTTAGCCAGTGCGCAGGTAACGGCGCAATTACAATATTACCAGCTGCAAAATGTATTAGGAAACCTATGACAACAAAAAAGAATACCTATACCGTAACCGATCAGATCATCACCAAAATTACCGGTTGGATAGCCGGCATAATTGCCATTGCACTTTTTATTTGGGGAATTATATCAGTTTGGGAGCTTTATCATTATGAAGAAACTAATGATGCGCAAATACAGGAATACATTAACCCGGTTATATCGCGTGCCGGGGGATTTATTGTTAAAATTAATTTTGAAGAGAATCAACTGGTTAAAAAAGGGGATACCCTTATTGTGATTGATAACCGCGAGTACCAGTTGCAGCAGCAGCAAACCTCGGCAGCATTATTAAATGCCGAAGCCCAGTTAAAGGTGCTGCAAAGTAATATACATACGCTTAATGACGTGGCTTTGGTAAGTCGGGCTCCAATTGCCGCCGCTAAAGCAAAA
Organism: Mucilaginibacter saanensis; assembly: GCF_014200575.1. Lineage (GTDB taxonomy): Bacteria > Bacteroidota > Bacteroidia > Sphingobacteriales > Sphingobacteriaceae > Mucilaginibacter. Next base: position 365,504 of record NZ_JACHBZ010000002.1, read on the forward strand.
CTCTTAAAGCAGCAACAGGAATATGACCGTTACACTAAACTTTTTGAAGCAGAATCTGCCACCAGGCAACAACTGGAAAACTGCAAGGCCAATCTTGATGTGGCAACAGCAGATTACAGAGCTGCACAAAACAACTACAGCGCGTCGCTATCTAAAGTAGAAGATATAAAAACCCAGCAGCAAGTTACCAAAGCCGATATTAAACGATTGCAGGCTGTATCTGCACGCAGCACACTTGATATTACCTATACCGTTATTACTGCACCCTATAATTGCAGAATAGGCCGCAGAACAATTGAAAAAGGGCAGATGATAGACGCCGGACAAGTGCTGGCCTATATTATCAATAAAGAATCAGACAAGTGGGTGATAGCCAATTTTAAAGAAACCCAGGTTGCCCAAATGTGCGTGGGCGAAAGTGCAGATATTGAGGCAGATGCATATCCTGGTAAAATATTTAAAGGGAAGATCGTTTCCCTTTCGCCGGCAACTGGTTCAAGTTTTTCGCTGAGCCCGCCGGATAATGCAACCGGTAATTACGTGAAAATTGTACAACGCGTACCAGTACGTATCAAATTAACAGATAACAAGGTGGATATTGATGGCCTGGTAGCAGGGATGAATGTAAACGTGAATATTAAAAAAACAGTGCGTTGAGAGCGATTATCCCATTATTTAAACCATGGGTGCCCATGTGGCTCATCAGGATCACAATGTTTATAGTGATTTTGCCAAGCCTGGTGTTGTTTTTTTTGCCACTGTGTAATGTGACAGCAGCGGCAGGTTATTACGGAATTGAGCCTGCCGATGTGCAGTATTCCGTGTTGGTTTATTATGCAGGCTATACCAGCTTTTTTTCTTTGGAGAAACGTTTTTTCAGATACTTGGCCACCAGGGAGTACTTTTTTATATTTACTATTCTGCAAGTCATAACCTCTTTTGCCTGTTATGAAACCCATAGTTTGCTTATCCTGCTTATTCTCCGCTTTATTCAGGGGATGGGGATGACGAGCACGGCAAACCTGGGTATGTCTATTATATTTAACCGTTCAAAAAGCGAACGCGGACGGGCCGTAAGTTACTCGGTTTTCTTCGGTATGCTGGTTTGCATGATCCCCTTTAATAATTTCATCACTGCCGATCTGCTCGATGCCTTCAATTTTAATGTGATTTATAAAGGGGCCATGTTTTCTTATTTACCCAGCCTTATTTTACTGGGATTAATTATGAATAACGTGCGCTTAAACATCAGGTTCCCACTATACTTATTGGATTGGCCAAGTTTTATTTGTTACGGGTGTTTTTTATGCTCTTTAGCATACCTGTTTGTTTACGGGCAGGAGCGTTACTGGCTGAGTGATCCCCGAATGCTTTGTGTGGCTATTTTTGCTGTATTTATGTTGCTTACCTTTATCATTAGGCAAACGGTATTAAAACGGCCATATTTCAAATTACAGGTTTTTAAACACCTGAATTTTATTTTAGGAGGAGCAGTGCTGTTTGTTCTGTATCTGTGCCGTTTTACGCTAAATTTCTCCACCGCATTTTTTTCAGGGGTGCTGGGTTTTGATCCAGCGCATGTTTCTTACATGAATCTCTTCAATATTGCAGGGATAGTATTGGGTGTAATTATCTCTTGTGTGTACCTTTTGCAGCACCGGCCTATCCGCCTCATTTGGCTTTATGGTTTTCTGAGCTTATTGATATTTCATGTTATCATGTATTTTCTTTTCAGCACCGCAGGTGAACCATTCAGTTATTTTTTGCCCTTGTTTTTACATGGTCTTGGTGTTGGTTTGCTCATTTCACCTACTATTATTTTTATGGTTTCGGCAGTGCCGGCAAAAATGGTTGATACCGCTGCCGGTATTTGCCTGTTTGTACGATGTCTGGGTTTTTATTCAAGCATTGCACTCATCAATCATTTTGATTTGTTAAATAAAAACACGCATTTAAATGCCCTTAAAGAGCAGCTAACGGCTATTAATCCCATGATTAAACCGGCTATTATTAAACAAAGTAAAGCCCTTATTAATCATGGGATCTTAAAAAAGCAGGTACCTGGCGCTGCGAATCGCTTATTGATCAAACAGCTGACTATTCAAGCACAATTGAGGTCGGCGATGGATTATTACGTTTTAATTGGCTGGCTGCTGGTTGCTACTTTGATAACTATAGCCTTGTTTCCTTATTTAAGTAAAACAGTAGTTCGTTTCAGGAAAAACCAACCGGCACCATTTTAATGCACTATGTTTTATCCATTTGGTTAGTTGATACGCCTATTGAGGCTTTATTTCTTTTTAATTTGTAATAAACCGTTAGCCGTGGTGGCGTAAATAATGCCTTTGGAGTCCTGAACCATTTGATAAATGGTATAGCCAGGTGCCGGGGAATTGTTATTGTGGTAATTTTCCCAGCTATCTTTTAAATTAAACCTTACAATGCCTGATTGATCTGTACCTACCCATAAAATATGCTCAAACTCGTCATATAATATAGCATTGACATGGTTTGATGGCAACCCGGAGTTTTTGTCGGTATAATGAAGCCACTTGCCATCAGTCTTCAGCACAGCAATACCTTCCTTGTCATTATCGTTTGAAGCGTTATCAAGGGCAGACATTGAAAAATAAATATTACCTTGTTCGTCTTCAGTTGCAGCAGAGATACAAACGCCTTTTAAAGGTGTATAAGAGGTATTAAAGGTTGTGATCACCGAGTTTTTCTCAATCATTATAGTGCCTTTTTCAGTTCCTATCCATAACCGTTTCTGGCTGTCGTCAAAAGCATAAAGTATATTACTTGAGGGCAGCAACGGAATTGATTTTTTGTTCAATACCACAATTTTATTATTACGTACTACTACCAGTCCATTTTTAGTGGTAAACAGGAGTTCGCCGTTCCGGCTATTTAAAATGTGGGTAACACCCGCTGCTAAAAACTTTTTAAAATCATATATCTGCCAGCCTGCGTCAGTGTACTTATATACTTTATTGTTAACGTAAACCCATTTGTTGTTGTCTTTATCTGTAATAATATCGCCTACGGCTGTTTCGGATGAAAAAGGTGAATTAAATTCATTAACGGGACTGAAATTGGTACCATCAAAGCGTATTAACCCGCGCGCACTACCGTACCACAAAATATCAGATTTATCCATGCTGCAGGAGCGGCTGATATTGTCTGGCAGGGGCGAATTGTATTTGGTCCACACTTTAAAGTCATAGTTTTTTAGCGAAGGGTTAGCATAAGCAAATCCCTTATTATAAATAACAGGATCGCCGGCTGGTTTTAATTCAGACAGGTCTACTCGTTGCATTTGGGCCATTAAGACACCGTCAACAAAACTGAAAATTACATTTACCGATGCTGAAACTTTTTTCCCGTTTACGATAGCCGGATGCCAGTAACAGCCATTCAGAAACCTGATTAACTCGGCGGTTACCGGGCTGTTGGTAATATCGGTATGGCTAAGTACGCAGCTAAAGCCCGTGGGCTCAACCAACACCTGAAACGTGATGGAGCCGTGTGCTTCCTTTAAAATATATTTGCGATTAATCTTGTCGCATATATAATCAAGCGTAAATTGCTCACAGGTTGCCTTGGGGCTTCCGCAATCCATGCAAAAATTCGCCGTATTACATACATCTATTTTTTCAAGAAAGAGGTTCTGTGCCAAAAGCACTTCAGGTAAAAGTAAGATAGACAGGCCAATAAGCAGCAGCTTATTGGTTTTAGTTGGGTATAACAATGCTAACATTCTGTTTATAAATTAAAGAAAGCAAACTCAAACAACCAAATGAATGATAGTTAAATAATGTTAAGTTGTGATATTGTTTGTTAAAAATGTATAGCAGGTTAAAAAACTCTTGACTTAACGGTATAAAATGACTGATATTATTTGCGCAATGCTATATCGGGCATATTAAATTATTCAGCGCCATGGAGGGAAAGATACTTACAATTGGCGTGTTTCCCTGCATGGATTCGAACCACGATCTTCTGAACCAAAATCAGACGTGCTGCCGTTGCACCACAGAGAAATAACAGAGGTCGGTACAAGATTCGAACTTGCGAACATTCCTTTTGCAGAGGACTCCCTTGAACCACTCGGGCAACCGACCATTTTTGTTTGATAATCCAGGTAACGATGCTGGATCTTGGGGTCTTCAATCCAGCCGCGTGCACCATTTTTACAGGCCCTCCCGTAAAGGATGATATTTTTATAAAATAAAGAAATTTCTTTAAAAATAACGCACTTCACCCTTCCCAGCCAAGGCTGGTTTTAAAAAATATTTTACCTTAAAGAGCAATATCAACTGCTTTAAAAACTCCTTTTATCTTCGCTCGTACTTTCAGCCTGGCAAATTATTTGAATCACCACCTGTTAAGTCTAAACCCGGCGTATTACCGCTGTTTGACACCAAAATATAATTGTGGAAATAAAAGGACTTGAACCTTTAACCGACACCGTATAAGGGTGCTGCTCTAACCATTGAGCTATATTTCCTTCATTTACAGTAGGGTAGCCCGGACTCGAACCGGGAGCCTCCACATCCCAAATGTGGTAATCTGACCAATTGATATACTACCCTGAAATTTCTCCCTAAAACAAAAATCCCCTTAGGTTTATCTAAGAGGATTCAAGTATTTTTATAAAATTTTATTCAATACAAAGCTATCCTCTCCGGTAATCCGGTTGCGGTATAAAGCATTGTATTGTTGTTGTTTTCATGATGCAATGATACACAATATTTTTATAAATCAAGAAATTCTGTAAAGTATTTTTCTTTAGTGTTTCCACTGGTCAAAGAAACATGATTATATTAGGTACATGTAAAACCCTTGCATGTCAATAACTATTTATAAAGAAAAGGTTAATTGAACCATAAATTAGGTAGTGATGAAAAATCAACTGGCTCATGAGTCTATCGGCGCCTTTAGCACATCGGGTAATTCTTCAAGTTATTGGCTTACCCGTTTTGTAATACTCCGTTTGCTGGGTATTGTTTACGGGGTGGCTTTTCTTGTGGCCATTAACCAGATTGTTCCGCTGATAGGAGCAAACGGGCTGCTTCCGGTCGGGATCTATTTTAAACAGGTAAGTCACGCATTAGGGTCGGAGGGCGCGGGCTTTGTCCGTTTGCCATCACTCTTTTGGTTCTGGCATTCCGATGCTGCACTTTTAACTGTGGCCTGGGTAGGTCTTGTGCTTTCCTTCATCGTTATAGCTGGATTCGCAAATGTGCCTTTGCTCACGGTATTATGGTTGCTTTATATGTCTTTTGTTCATGCGGGGCAGGATTGGTATGGCTATGGCTGGGAAATTCAACTTATCGAAACCGGATTTCTCGCCATATTACTGTGTCCGCTCTTTGATATGCGGCCTTTTCCGCGGTATGCGCCACCTATGACAATCATTGTTTTATTTCGCTGGCTTACTTTTCGCATTATGTTAGGTGCCGGGTTGATCAAATACCGGGGTGATAGCGTATGGCGCAACGGAACGGCACTTTATTATTACTTTGAAACACAACCTATTCCTGGTGTACTTAGCCGATGGTTTCATTTTATGCCGCGTATATTGCTTAAAACCGGGGTGTGGTTTAACTGGCTGGCCGAACTGGTGGCCCCCTGGTTTGTATGGTGGCCTGGCGTGGTACGTTATATTGCAGGTTCGGTGATGGTGTTGTTTCAGTTTGCCATTATTCTTAGTGGTAATCTTTCTTTCTTAAACTGGTTAACAATTATTCCCGCATTGGCTTGCTTTGATGACGCTTTTTGGGTGAGGTTACTTCCTAAGCGGCTGGTAAGCAAGGCTGAAACAGCTGCGGCCCGAGCCGAAGAATCCAAACCCATGCTTACCTCGGCCTGGGTGGTTGCAGGTATTGTTATGCTCCTGAGTATCCAGCCGGTATTGAATATGTTATCACCGGGACAGGTTATGAACAGTTCATTTGATCCGCTTGATCTTGTGAACACGTATGGTGCATTCGGCAGCGTAGGGAAGGAGCGTTTTAATGTGGTATTTGAGGGTACTATGGACGATACGATGAATACCCGTGCCACATGGAAGCCATACCTTTACAAAGGCCTGCCGATGTTATTAAATAAACGGCCACCCCAGATTGCGCCTTATCAGCTGCGTTTAGACTGGCAGATGTGGTTTGCCGCCATGTCATCTGCTGATCAATACCCCTGGACCTATAACCTGGCGTGGAAACTCCTCCATAACGATGCAGGGGCGGTAAGTCTGTTTGCTGCCACTCCATTTCCCGGCAGGTCGCCGCGGTTTATCCGCGCGGTGTTATATCGATACAAATTTGCAAAGCCAGGTAATCCACAGGGCTTTTACTGGACGCGCGAACGCATTGGAGATTGGATCCCGGCTACATCGGTTAATGATCCGAAGCTGACGGAATTTCTGAGATATGAAGGATGGATTCCTTAAGAACAATAGGTTGATTTATGGGGTCAGTTCAATCCAAACCGGGCAATGATCACTTGTTTTTTCCCAGCCACGAACGTTTCTGTCAACACCGGCAGCATGCAACCGATTATTTAATTGTGGGCTTAATAAAAAATGATCAATGCGTAAACCTGCATCGCGGCCGTAAGCATTCCTGAAATAATCATAAAAAGTATAAATTTTTTCGGTAGGGTAAAGTTTACGGATGGCATCTGTCCAACCTTGTTCTACAAGAGTTTTAAAGGCCTGTCTTGTTTCCGGTCTGAAAAGTGCGTCCTCTACCCAGCGTTCAGGTTTATAAACATCCAGTTCGGTAGGCATTACATTGTAATCGCCGGTTAATACCACCGGTATGTCGTTTGCCAGCAGCCCGGCCGCATGAAGTTTCAGTCGCTCAAACCAGGCCAGTTTATAATCAAATTTGGGCCCTGGTGCTGGGTTTCCGTTAGGAAGATATAGACAGCCAATTACAATATTGTTTACAAAAGCCTCAATATAGCGACTGTGGCTATCATCAGGGGCGCCCGGAAGTCCGCGTCGCAGCTCTTTAATTTCGGTACGTGAAAGTATTGCCACCCCATTCCAGCTCTTTTGCCCGTGCCATATCGCATGATACCCGGCGTCAAGGATGGCTTGTTCAGGAAATTTTTCGTCAGGTGCCTTTAATTCCTGAAGGCAAACTACATCTGGCTGGGTTTCTGCAAGCCAGCGCAGTAAAACCGGTAATCTGCCATTTACGCCGTTAACATTGTAGGTTGCTATTTTCATAGTAGTAGTTGATGTTGTAAGTAGCCCTGATTTATAAAATAAGCGCACCTGATTTGTGCCTCGTCAAATATAATCAAAACCGATGCTCCACCAAGGTTTCAACAATCTCAAAATATTGGATGAGGACAGGAAAGTTAACTTGATGCTCTTCTTTTCTAAACACAAAACAGCCTTCGCATATTGGCTATGCGAAGGCTGTTTTGTTTGACAATCTGTTATATATTATAAATTACTATCGCCCTGGGTGGGTTCACTTTGATCGGTATCGTCAGGTACACTGCTTACCCGGTAGCTGGTCTTGTCGCCAACTTTAACCTTTTCCAGGTAAATATTGTCGGGGGTTACCCAGTATTTTTTACCATTTACGTTAACCTTATGGGTGTTGTTGGGTAACTGATCGGTCATGTCGCCAACTTGTGGTGTTTGATGATAATTTCCGCTGTCTTGCCCTGCATTCTGGCCGGTATTTAATACCCCGTCTTTACCGGCAACCATATAAACGGTTTTCCCATCATCATTTACTACTTGTTCATAATACACCCCGTTAAATTCAAAATACTGTTTCCCGTCTATAACAATGCTGCTGGCGTTAGCCGGTAGGGAAGGTACCTGAGCGCCTACTGGAGGTGTTGCTACCTGATAAACGCCATCGCTGTATGGTTGATAGAAGATCCCGTCATTGTAATAATACTGACTGGATCCCCAGAAAAACGGATAATAGCCAAAGGGAAGTGCGTTAATCTGTAAACCTATATTGGCATATATATGAGGACTATAAAAGCCATGGAAACCTAACCCAAACCCTGTTCCTATCCCCGGGTTGCCATAGCTAAAACCTATGTTACTAAAACCACCTCTAAAGCCGCCTCTGAAACCACCACCATGTCCACCTCTTTGGGCGTTAGCGGCACTTACTGAACCGATGATCAACAAACCTGCCAATGACAAATATGCTATGGATCTATTTAATGTGTTCATGATATTATTTATTAAACTGTCAAAAATCATTTCTGCTTTTGTAAAAGCTATTATTTGGACTGTTATAAACACCTGAAGATTAATGAGCTATTGTTAAAAAGTGTTAAAACAATAATTTTAAATACATACAATATTCCAAATCTTGCTTTACCGGATATATCTTGATGATTTATCAACTTTGCGGTAAGCCCAGCCAAAAATAAGTGGGAAAACCCAAAGGCTAAATAGCATGGCACATAATATACCGCCAATAACAACCCGTGCTAATGGCCTGGAGCTTTCTGACCCGATGCCATGCGAAATAGCCGCTGGAAATAATCCTATTGCGGCCATTAGTGCTGTCATCATTACCGGTCTAATGCGGGAGTTTACTCCCAGTTTTATGGCCGTATATAGTGTATAGCTATCTCCCTTTAATTCGTCAAGGTTTTGTTTGAATATGGTAATAAGCAATACGCCATCCTGAATACAGATACCAAACAGGGCGATAAACCCAATACCGGCAGATATGCTGAAGTTTGTTCCGGTTACATGCAGTGCAATAATACCGCCTACAATGGCAAAAGGGACATTTAAAAATACAAGAGCGGCATCCTTTACGTTACCAAACATTACAAAAAGCAGTAAGAAGATGAGTGCTAAACTAATGGGCACTACTTCTGCCAGTCGTTTTTGAGCCCTTTGCTGGTTTTCAAAATCGCCCTGCCAGGCCATGTGATACCCACGCTTTAGTTTTACCTGGGCATTTACCTTTTGTTGTGCTTCGGCAATGGTGCTACCCATGTCCCTGCCGCGTACGGAAAATTTAAGCGTGGCATAGCGCTCGTTTTCATCTCTGAAAATTAAGCAGGGGCCGGTTTTCTGGGTAATGTCGGCTATTTGCTTGATAGCTACCTTGGCGCCGCTTTGTGTGGGTACCAGCAGGTTCCCGATATCAGCAGGGGTTCGTCTAAAATCTTCGGGGAAACGTATCCTGATGTCAAACGTTTGTACTCCTTCGTACAAGGTTGAGGCAGCCTGCCCTCCAATAGCCATGGAAATTACCGAATTGGCATCGGCGGTCGCAACCCCGTACTGGGCCATTTTTTGCTGATCAAGCTGAATATCCAGCTCAGGCAAACCAATACTTTTCAGTACACCGAGATCTTCAATACCCTTTACATCCCTGAGTATATGATAAACATCGTTTACTTTGTTTTCCATGTAATTTAGCGAGTCGCCATAAACCTTAACAACTATTGATCCCTTTACCCCGGAAACAGCCTCCTCCACGTTATCACTGATAGGCTGTGAAAAGTTAAGATCCACACCTGGTAGTTTGGCCAGTTTCACATTCATCTGATTAATGAGCTCTTCCTTTGATATTTTGGGTTTCCAGTCTTCTTCCGGGTACATCAATACGTCAAACTCGTTATTATAAAAGCCCGCCACATCAGTGCCGTTATCGGGCCTGCCGGTTTGAGAAACGGCGTATTTAACCTGTGGAAATGTCATCAATATACTGCGTACCTGTTTTGATGTTTCAACAGATTGATCAAGTGATACGCTATAAGGTAACTGCACCCGTAACCATATAGCGCCTTCATCAAGCTCGGGCAAAAACTCGCTACCTAAAAACTTAAATGATAGCAACCCAATTACCATGGCTATTAACGATACGGTAACTACAATCTCTTTCCGTTTAAATGAGCGTACAAAACCATTAAGCATAAAAGCTGTGAGGTGGTGTACAAAAGGATTGTGCTTTTCATGAACATTTTTGGCCAGCAGCAGGTTTATCAGCACCGGAACCAATGTTAAGGTGGTAATTAATGCACCTACCAGGGCAAAACCAAGGGTATAAGCCAATGGCGAAAATAGTTTTCCTTCAACCTTTTGAAATGCGAAAATGGGTAGTAAACCGGTGATGATAATTAATTTGGCAAAGAAAATAGCCTTGCCGAGCACAGCCCCATTATTCTTGATCATGCCCATTTTGGCCACTTTATTAAAGCGATCCATACCCAGCATTACCGCCTTGTGATCCAAAAACACAAACATCCCCTCAACCATTACCACGGCGCCATCGATGATGATCCCAAAGTCGACCGCACCTAATGATAACAGGTTGGCGGACATGCCCATCAAATGCAAACAGATAAATGCGAACAGTAATGCCAGCGGAATGATAATGGAAACAATAAGCGTGGTGCGCCAATTAAACATAAACAGCGATACCAGCAAGGTCACCAGGATTATGCCTTCCATTAAATTATGCAATACCGTGTGGGTTGCATAATCAATTAGCGTGGTACGGTCATAGTAGGGAATTATTTTGGTATCGGCAGGCAATACGTCGTTGTTTAGTTTATCAACTTCCTTTTTTAAAGCGGCCACTACCTCTGTCGGGTTACCGCCTTTGCGCATCACAACAATAGCCTCTACGGCATCGGTATCATCGGTTACTGTTCTGTTTCCGTGCTTATCTATCAGTGCATCACTGCGGCCTACCCAGCCCAGGCGCGGCAGGTTTGATATTTCCACATTGGCTACATCCTTAACCAGTACCGGCACGCCATTGTTATTGCTGATCACGATATTCCTGATCTCATTAATATCATTCAATAAACCTAAGCCACGCACCGCAAACGCCTGGTTATTCTGGATGATCATATCGCCGCCTACATTGATATTTGTTTTTTGAACAGCGGTAAATACATCAAGTGGGGTAATATTCAGGGTAGCCAGTTTTTCGGGATTAACCGTTATTTCATAGGTTTTAGTTTTGCCGCCAAAACTATTGATGTCGCCAATGCCCGGTATAGCCCTTAAACGGCGGTCAATAATCCAGTCCTGGATGGTTTTGAGCTCCCTTACATCACGTACCGAACTTTTAAGTGTATACCGGAAAATTTCGCCCGTTGGTGCAACAGGTGGCTGTACCGATGGAGTAATACCGTTGGGTAAGGTGGCATTATTTAAAAGGTACATTACCTGCTGCCGGGCCTCCGGATCTTTTACGTCATCATCAAAGATCACTTTTACATAACTTAAACCAAAAATGGTACTGGAGCGCAGGCTAACCTTTTTTTGTACCGGGTTAAGGGCTATTTCAATGGGGATGGTTACCAGTTTTTCTACTTCCTCGGCACTTCTGCCGGGCCACTGGGTAATAACATCTATCTCGGTATTGGTAACGTCAGGAAAAGCCTCTATCGGCATCTGGATAAATGTAATTACCCCTGCTATCACCAATACGCCGGCAAGAAAAAGGATCAGGTATTTATTCTTTAATGAAAATCCGATTATTCCTTTTAGAAACTTATTCATGGACCGATAATTAGGTGTAGATAATTAGTTATTTAATGAGCCGTAAATAAGTACTGCTTGTGAACCAATCAGGCGGTCGCCTTTGGATACCCCGTTTTTGATATAGGCCACCTTACCGTTAATACTGGCAACATCAACAGATCTGATCTGCACTTCCTTGGGGCCTTTTAAAATAATTACATAATATTGACTATGATCAAAAATGAGGTCGGTACTTGAAATACGGATAGCCTGCTGGTTTTCGGTATTATTTACGGTAACAGTGGCAAACATCTGCGGCTTCAAAATAAAGCCGGGATTATCTAAAACCACTTTCATTTTCATTACCTTACTGTTAGGGTCAAGCACATTCATCAGCTTATCTACCTTGCCTTTAAAAACTTTATCGGGATAGGATATAGTTGTTACTTCAGCCTCGTCACCCTCATGCACTTTTCCTATATTTTCTTCGTAAACGTTGGCCTCAACCCATACATTTTTAAGATTTGACACCGTAAACATGGGCAAATTATTATCCGTGCGGATAGACATGCTATTAGTTACATTTTTTTGCACAATAAACCCGTCAATAGGCGATTTGATCAGATACTCGCCACTGGTATTATTACCATTTATGCGGAGTATCTTTTGTGCGGCGGTTCTGGCGGCTAAGGCCTGCTCATAATTAACCTCGGCGCTGGTAATATCAACCTTTGATGCCAGGCCGCTTTTAAACAGATCCTGCTGCTGGTCAAGTTGTTTTGCCGTTAAACGTACGTTGGTCTCTGCATTAATTAAAGCAGCATTGTAATTGGCCACTTCGGCGCTTTTTACAATGCCCAAAACCTGGCCCGCCTTTACCTGGTCGCCCTGCATTACGTTAACATCCTGCACGGTTCCGCTTATTAATGGGAATATATTGATCATCTTGTCCGTATTAAAATCAACGGCACCGTTAAATTTAATGGCGTAAGTAAGGTTGGATATTTTTACCGTATCTATTACCAGGGTTTTCATTAATGAATCTGGAACAGTGTAGGGTACCCTTACATCCTCGTTATTTTCATTTGATTTACAGGCAAAAAGATTAAGCAGCACAACTGCCAAAATAAGTTGATGGATAGGAGTTGATCTCTTCATGGGAAATATCCTGGTCATGACATTTTTATTGTTGATTAAAAAAAGGGGTACCCGTAACAAAGTTTAGCTGCTCAAGCGTGGTAGCTTTACTGAGTTGTATGTTGTTGAATTGCAGTAGATTGTTTTTGTAAGAATCATAAAAATCAAGAAACTCCAGCAGGCCGATGTTTCTTTTCTGATAGTTTTTAAATACCTCCTGAATAAGGTGTGTAAAATTGTCTTTAAAATCAGGATCAAAGCCGTTATATAATTTTTCAATCCGCAGAGCTCCTTTATAAGCCGTCGTCAGATCCATTTCTACCTGGTTTTGTTGATTTTGAAGCTGCACCTTGCTTTGGTCAATAGCTATGCGTGCCTGCTTAATTGCTCCTTGGTTCCGGTTAAAAAACGGCAAATTAAATTCAATGCCGCCACCTAAATAGTTATTGTTGAAGCCTCCGAATTTATCATAACTTACAGATAATGAAATATCCGGGACCGCAACGGCTTTCTGAAGCGCTAGGTTAATCTGGTTGTAGTTCACACTGGCACGGGCATTTCTCAGGTCGTAGCGGTTAACTGAAGCAGAGTCAAGTAACTGCTGATATGGAATTGTTGTAACGGATATTTGATGATTGGCATCCGGGTTAACCAATGGTAACAGATAGCTGCCCGGTGACGCTTTGATCAGCATCTTCAACTCATTTTCTGTGGTATCTATGCCTGTTAACAGATTATTATATTCGGCCTGGAGCGAGTATAGTTGCGATTGTATACGTAATACCTCTTTTTGGGCTATATTTCCTTTATGGTATTGTTCCTCAAATACGGTAAGCGTTTTAGCCAGCGAACTGATTTCCTGGTCATAAACCTTTGCTGACTGCTGCTGAAAATAAATGTTGTAAAAATCGCTCCTCAATGTAAATCTTAAAGTGCGTATCAGGTCAAAAAACTGGTATTTTGCCTGGTCAATACTTATTTTGGCCAGTACAATATTTTTATTGCGTTTACCAGCTGTGGTAAATAGTTGTGACAATCCTAACGACTGATTGCGGTAAGCATCATGCGTGTTATTATAAAGTCCGTTAGCGAAATTGAAATCGGGATTGGGAAATAACTTTGCCGTAATGAGTTGTGCACTGGCATTATCAATATTATAGTGTTGGGCCAGCAGCGTTAAATTATTGTTGATAAACGCTTTTTCCGCATCCTTCATGCTTAGTTTTAGCGTATCATTGCCGGGGCTTTGTGCATAAGCACTGGCCCCGGCAACCATACACCATAGTTGAATAGATTGGAAAAGAACGATAACAAATTTGAGGCGCATAGTTTATTTGTTTTTACAAAGCTATACGCCCCAAATTAGAGCCACATTAAAGTGACATTAGAACGGCATTAGATTGCAGAAGGGCGAAATTTGACCGTGAATTTTGTACCGGTATCTTTTTGAGGTTCTACCAAAACAACTCCATTAAATAAATGAATGATTTTTTGGGTAACATACAATCCTATACCACTGCCTTGAAAAGAGCGACCGTTAGGGCTGCGATAAAAAGAGGTAAATATTTTCTGTATATCTTCTGTAGGTATGCCTATGCCTCTGTCAGTTATTTCAATATAAATTACCTCATTATCAGCATATAAGGTACAAATTACGGGTTGATTATTCGAAAATTTAAAGGCATTGCCAATTAAATTATTAAAGGCTATAGTAAGCAGGGCTTTATTTGCAAAAACCGTCAGCGATTCTGCATCTTCTGGTAATTTTAAAATCTCAAGGAGTAGCTTGCCTACATCTTTTTGCCTTTTCCAGTAATCATGTAAATCCCATATCAGCTCGTCTATCATAACAGGTTCGCGCTTGGCCTGCGTGTATTCCATATCGGTTTGGGCCAGTTCAAGCAGACTTGTTATTGTTTCGTTCAGCCTTTCGGCATCTAATAAAACAGACCGCAGTGTTTTCTGATATTCTTCAGGGGTTCTTAACCGGTTTAAAGCTACTTCTATTTCGCCTACGGTGCTGGTAACTGGGGTTCTTAATTCATGCGATGCATTAGTTACAAAGGCTTGCTGCAACTCAAACGCGTTTTGCAGATGCTCTAATAAAAGGTTAAAATACCTGGCAAGTGCAGTTATTTCATCTTTTCCTTCGCCTTCCTCAACCCGTAAATGAAGATTATTAACCGATATCCGATTCAGTTGTTTAACCAGATTATCAATGGGAGATAAAGATTTTTGTGCAAACCAACGGCCCACCAAAAACAATAATCCATTAGTCAGAATGAAAAACAGCAACATCATTTGCGCCATTTTACGAAGACGGTCATAGCTCAATCTGTCAAATGCGGAAACCAGGATTACAAAATCGCCCTGATTGTCATTATAGTAAATACCTACTGCCTGTCGTTTACCATCAGTAAATTGCATAAACTTCCTTTTCCTGATGTTATTAATGATACTGCTTGACCAGTAAGGGTGACTATCGCCAATAAATGATTGATCATGTTCATCATATAGTCCCAATATTTCGTCGGGGAGTTTTGCCAGGTACCTTTCACGTACGTGGTTCAGGGAATCGGTGGAGATCTCATCAGCTTCAAAATAAAGCTGGGCAGCCACTTTGGCGCGGTCATTTAAATGCTGGTAGAAATCGTTTTTAAAAAGCGTATAAAAAATAAAATAGATAACCACCAATGTAAACAGCAGTACCCCTGCACTAATCAGTGAAAAGTAAAGGGCTAACCTGTTTTTGATTTTCATAGCGGTATTAAATATCCTTTAGTATATAACCCATGCCTATATTGGTATGAATCAACTTGCTTTTAAACCCTTTCTCAATTTTTTTACGCAAATAGTTTACATAAACATCAATAAAGTTGGTTCCGGTATCAAACTCAATACCCCATACCTTTTCGGCAATGTATTCCCGCGAGAGTGTTTTATTTGGATAGCGCATAAACAGCTCCAATAAGGCATATTCTTTAGCTGTTAAAGTTATCTGAACGCCCGCCCGCTCTGCCAATTTGCTCCAGGTATCTAATTTAAGATCACTAAAGAGGATAAGCTGCTGGTCTGTCTGGGTACGTTTAAACCTTCGGAGCAGGGCTTCTATCCGGGCCAGTAGTTCGCTAAAATGAAATGGTTTTACCAGGTAATCATCCGCACCGGCCTGTAGTCCTTTTACCTTATTGTTCACGTTATCTAACGCAGTTAGCATGAGTACAGGTGCGTTTATATTGGCTTTCCTGATTTGCCGGCATAGTTCAATGCCATTAATGTCAGGAAGCATCACATCCATAATGATAATATCAAAACCTTCCTGATCAAGAATTGTCTTAGCAGAAAAGCCATCAGTGGCCACGGTTGTATGATAGCCGTTTTCTTCAAGTCCTTTTGAAATAAAGGCTGCTACTTTACTTTCATCTTCTACTAAAAAAACATTGCCCATTCCTGGTTCTTTTATTTGACAACACTATAACATATAATGCTTTATCACTAAATATTCCTCAAAGAATCAAATAATAAATGAAGTTTGTATGATTTTTGTTACACATGCGGGCGCCGTTTGTAATTAGTTGTGCTGCAGGGGGCTTGGTTTTGCATTATGTTACCGGTTCGAAGTAAGAAATGTCAATTATTGTCAATAAATATGATCTATCCTTTGGCTATCAGTGTTATGGCTTCTTCGCGCGATTTATTTTCCATAGCCATCACAAACTCTATCGGGCCGCCACCTTTACCGCAGCCAAAGCATTGATAAATGTTTTTTTCCGGAGAAACCATCAATGAGGTAGTTACATCTTTATGAAAAGGACAGCGTCCTTTTAAATTGCGGCGGCTTTCCTGTAATAAAATATATCTGGAAACTATTTTACAATATCAGCTTCTACAAAAGAGATTTGTTGGTTTGGTAACATCGATAATAATATAAACTGCCCTGCGGCGGGAGTGCGCGAAAATAGTATTTCAAACAATTTCAGGAAACAACAAACGCGAATTGTTGAAAAATAATCTGCCCCGGTGTTTATCTTGTCGTTTTCTGTAAATCTGGCGTGAGTGGTGACAAGCGGGCTACCTGATCATTTGGAGCCATTGGCAACCACTTATCTACGGTAAAATCATTAAAGATTAGCTCATACGCAATTTTGAGCCATATAATAATACATGGCCAGGCTTTTAAAGCATAACCTTGCATCCATACCCGCATAAACCTCGGAAAAGCATCTGACGGCCCCAGGCCGGTAATAACCAGCAGTAATACCAAAAGAACAATGTTTAACGGGGTAAATGGTTTCTTTTGCATCATAATATATATTACGGCCCCGGCGGTTGCAATAACAAAGGTTGGATGTTCAGACCCGGTACTGAAAATAACTACCATCAGCAATGCCGAACACAGTACCTGGATCTGGAATTTCAACGATTGATATTGTCTGAGTCTTAACAGCGGGATGCAGAAAATAATGGCGCCCGCAAGTAAAAACGGCCAGTTAGGTATCTCTGTAGTTTGCAGTAGACGCCGGGTTACACCCATTATACACCAATCCTGCCCGCTGGTTAAACCTTCGTTATGAAAGTTTTTCAGTGATAAGGCTGTGGCCCAGTCATGATAAGATTGTATTAGAAATGACTGCCCCGAAATTATGGCTGGTAAATAAAAGCAAACTACTGTCCATGCCAAAGTAAAGCCAATGAATTTTAATTTGTGCTTTGAAAATACAAAAAATGCCAGCCCCACTATAGGATAAATTTTCATTAATGTACCCATCACAATGAGCAAGGTTGCCCAATGGTCTTTTTCTTTTTTTACCAGTATGAAACTCAGTATAATTAATGCCGCAATAATGGGGTTAAACTGCATGTAATGAATAGCGTTTGCAAACTCAATAGCACATAAAAGCAGTATGATCATTTTTACCTTGTTGGTGAACGGTAAAAGGTGAATGGCATATAAAAAAGCTGCTGCATTGATAAACTCCCAAAAGAAAAAGCCCCAGGCTTCGGGCATCAGTGACATTGGCGCAATAAAAACAGTAAACAGCGGGCCGTAGATAAAAAGATCTGAATACTCTTTTGGGTACAGCAGGTATAGGTTAACATGTTCCTTAATATGGAAGTACGATGCCTGGAAAATAATATAATTATTATCAATGTGCCTGAAGTATTTATACTGCCAGCAATAAACAGCTACAGCTATGTATAATATACAAGTCCATTGGTATCCGGTTAGTTTAAATTTACTGGGTGGCATTTTGTTTGTTAAAAAAGGTAATAGGTGTAGCGAAGTTGAATGTCGGCACGTAAATAGTTTTGACATCAAATCGTAATATTAGTTTCATTTTTGGCGAAAGTAGGGATTTTACTTGCTAATGCTATTGATTTTGTAACAATAAAATTACAATATTGCATCGTTATCACAATACTATTCCTGGCACAAAATCAATGAAGAAAATATCTATCATTATACCCGCTCATAATGAGGAGTATAATATAAGCATAATGGTTGGGGAGCTCCAAAAGGTGTTTTCCGGGATCAATTATGACTTTGAATGCATTTTTGTTGACGATGGCAGTACCGACAATACCCTAAACGCTATAAAGGTACAAAATGCGCTTTCATCCCATGTTAAGTATGTTGAACTTTCCAGGAATTTTGGTAAAGATCAGGCTTTGCAGGCCGGCATGGAAGTTGCCGATGGCGAAGCGGTTATTACTATGGATGCCGACCTTCAGCATCCGCCCTCACTAATCATTGAAATGATTAAACATTGGGAAAATGGTAATGATGTTGTGTATACGCACCGGGAAAAGGCAAATGCACATGCCAAAATTTATCAAAACATATCATCCAGGCTTTTTTATAAAACCATTAACCTTTTGTCTGATATTAAGATGGAGGATGGCATTGCCGATTATCGTTTGATTGATAAAAAGGTTGTTGCTCAGCTCAGGCAATTTAATGAGTATGACCCGTTTTTCAGGGGAATGGTAAAATGGGTAGGTTTTAAACAAAAAGCGATTCCCTACAACCCCACCGCCCGTTTATCCGGCGAAACAAGTTATTCGGCTTATAAATTATTTAAGCTGGCGCTTAACAGTACCATGTCATTTAGTGTACGCCCGTTGTATGCTGTTACTTTAATAGGTCTTGTTTTTTCTTTGGCTTCGGTATTTTACATTCCATATATACTTATCAGCCACTTTTTAGGGTATACGCAGGTTTCTGGTTGGGCATCATTAATTGCTACTATTGCTTTTTTTGGCGGTTTGCAGTTGTTTGTTTTGGGGATTATTGGTATGTACCTGGGTAAATTGTTTATGCAGGCCAAACAACGGCCTAATTATATTATACGCTCGGCCAGTTATGTTAACGAAGATGATCTTATTAAGTTTTGATGTTGAAGAGTTTGATCTGCCTACGGAATATGGCAGAGAGCTGCCATTTTCTGAACAATTGTCCATATCAACTGAGGGAACTTTAGCTATACTTGATATGCTCCGCGAAACCGGAGTAAAGGCATCTTTTTTTGTTACCGCGCATTATGCAGTAAATCAGCCCGATGTTATCAGCCAGATAGTTAACGATGGACATGAACTGGCTTCGCATGGGTATTATCATTCAAGTTTTAGTGACGAGCACTTGCTACAGTCGAAATTAGTATTGGAGAAGCTGTCGGGTACTACTGTTAAAGGTTTCCGGATGGCCCGGATGATGCCTGTAAATCTCGCTGAATTAAACAGGAGCGGTTATGTCTATAATTCATCTATAAACCCTACCTGGGTGCCCGGTCGTTATAATCATTTTGATAAACCGCGGACCTGGTTTTTTGAGCAGGATATCCTACAACTGCCCTCCTCTGTATCGCCATTGATACGTTTCCCTTTGTTTTGGTTAAGTTTTCACAATCTGCCTGTTGCCATTTTGAACTGGCTAAGCCTTATAACATACCGGAAAGATAAATACCTTAATATTTATTTTCATCCCTGGGAATTTACCAATCTGAAACATGCCGAACTTGGTTTGCCTGCTTATATATCCAGAAACTCCGGCGATGAATTTATCGCACGTATAAAAAGCTTTATCAGGTTCTCTCAAAAAAAAGGACTTGAATTTGGAACTATCAGTCAGTTTACTGATAGCTATATCTTGAAAAATAAAAGCAGGGTTTAACTCGCATCCAAATACTTTTACCGGTCATATACTTGTTAACTGCTAAAATAATGTGGCATAGGCATTCTCTTTTGGTTTACCAATCCTACCCACTGGTATTTGTGTGGCATATTGCTGAAATGTGGCTTGTTTAGCTTCATCAGTCAGGAAATTCCACCATGGAGTATCAAGTGTACCCGGATATATCTCATTGCTACTTATGTAGTTGATTTTTAGATTCTTATTTTTGTTCTCTTTTAGAAAGATAAGAAAATACTTTCCGGTATAGTTCATCGGGCAAAAATGGTTTTACCAGGATATCGTTAATTCCGGTGCCGATAAGCTGATCTTCTGCTTCGGATGGGAGGGTGGCGGTAAGGGCGATAATAGGAATATCAATTCCATTCTCCCGCATTCTGCGGGCCGATTCATAACCATCCATAACGGGCATGTGCAAATCCATTAAAACAAGCTCGTGAAGTTCGGGTTGAAGCAGATCTAATGCTTGCTGACCATTTTCGGCCACATTTACAATGGCGCCCCAGCGTTTCAGAAAAGTTTCTGCCACCATAACATTCATAGGGTTGTCGTCAACCAGTAATATATGTTTCCCGCTAAATGATTTGGGGTCGGCAGGGCGTTGTCGGCCAGATAACACAGGCTTAATCACCGGGCCACCCTTGGGAAAATGCTGTATAAAATAAAAAGTGGAGCCACTCCCTGCATCGCTGACCAGCCGCAGTTCGGATTGTTGTAGCTCAAGAATACGTTTACTGATGGCCAATCCCAAACCTGTTCCGCCAAACCCTCTGGAGGTGGAGGAGTCGGCCTGGGTAAAACGTTCAAATATCAGGTTCTGCTTTTCTTTTGATATACCGATACCGGTATCTCTTACACGGATAGCCAAAGTTAAAAACTCGTCAGTTTGTGCCTGCACATGGATACTGACAAACACGCCGCCTGTAGTGGTAAATTTAATAGCATTGTGCACCAGGTTGGTAATTACCTGTGATGTGCGGGTAGGATCGCCAAACACCATGTGCTTTAAGGCATCATCTGTTTCTAAACTGAGTGTGATCCCTTTGTCGGTTGCTGCGTTTTGCAGGCTGGTAACCACGTTACCTGCTACAGCGGCAATATTCATCTCAATATGCTCAAAGGTGATCATACCTTCTTCTATCTTACTATAATCCAGTATGTCATTAACAATATTGAGCAGGTTATTGGCCGAGAAGATCATCACGTTCAATTGTTCAAGCTGGTCTTCCCGCGGATCATTTTTTAGTAGCAAATGGCTCATCCCAACTACAGAGTTTAATGGCGTTCTGATCTCGTGACTCATGGTGCTCAAAAACTCCGCCTTCGCATTTAAGCCCTGTGCCGCCTGTTCACCTGCTTTTTTCAACACAAATGATACGCGTCTGGATAGCACAAGCGATTGAAGAAAGAAAAAGCACACGTAACCGCAAAATGTAAAAATCTGCAATTGCGGCAAAACGCCCCAATAGTGTAAAAGTGAAATGGCAAAAACAAACATTAAAGCAAAACCACTGGCCAGCGCATAGCCTGATCCTTCCCTTTTTCGGCGGTAGGCTATAATATATAAGTAGGGGATATAAACCAGGCAAAAAACAGCAACCAAAAGAAAAGGATTGATCAGCATGGTAAAATAACTGGGCGGCAATAATAACGTGGCCAGGATAAATAGGGCACAGAGGCCACCAACGGTAAAAACAATCACGGAGTGTTGATCTTCAGGATACAAATAGCGGCTGTAAAAGCCAAACAAGCCAATGCCAGCAAACAAGCTGATATATTCCATACGGACGGCTAAGTACCAGTTCAGCTGCGGAATTAGGGTGTGCAGTATATAATTATCGGTACCAATCATCCTGTAGCTGTAGACCATAGCATAAAGGGCGAACAGAAGGATGGCTTTATCCCGGTTACCAAAAAGATAAAGCCCCAGAAAAAATAAACCACCCATCAGCAAGCAGCCGGTCAGTAGCAGATCTATAGCAACTGCGCGCTCCCGGTTAAGTTCAACCATGCTTTTTTGACCAATAATGATAGTCCTGCTTACACCTCCTTTGCTGTGTACAAAATTAGCAACCTGCCATACTATCCAGAGCGAATCTGTACCTGTGGGCACATCAAAAGCGCGGTATTCCCAATGCGGTACAAAACCATGTTCAGTAGTACTAACCTGCCCGTTTTCTGCAGCTATTTGTCCGTTAACAAATAAACGGTAAGCGCTGTAAACATCAGGTACACTTATTCTTAAAGGGGGCGTATGTTTGGGTAATAGCACCGTAAGCCTGTAAGTAGCGTAACCAAAAGCAGGTAACTTTTGGCCTGCCTGCTGTTCATTACTCCATAGTTCAGGAAAATTTACAAGAATGCCATTGCCGGGAGCCGGAGCACCGGGGCTAATTAATTCATGCCAGTTAAACAACCATTCCCCCCGCAGATCTATCAGGTTGTTGAAGTTTTGATTGCGCAGATTTATTACAGCTCCACGGGCTACGGGCGTGTCATGACTGGGGGCAGAAGCCCCGAAAATAGCGCAGTGAAAAAATAATAACAACAATATAAGCCAGTTGCGTGGGCCCAGGAAAAACATATTCAAATTAAAAAGTTTTAAACGAAAATCGCTGATAAAAGTTATTTAAACAGCGATTTTCATTTTTATATTGTTGTTTTTATTCCCGATAAGAAGTTTAATGATAGTATTGGTTATATATAACACAATAGATATGCAGCAACTTATGCGCGAATGAAACAGTGAGTAATGCCTACCTGTTTTCAAGCCAGTTCAGGAATAGGGGGGATTTTTCTTTATTAATGAGTAGTTTATCAGGGGTTGGGATAATCAGTTTTACAAATAGTTTACGCATAAAATAATGTTCTACCTCTTTTACAGCGCTAAAATTGATCAGATACTGCCTGTTTAGCCTGAAAAATTGTAATGGTGATACCAGGCTGGTGATCTGATCAAGTGATTGGTTAAGGGCGTATTCCTGCTGGTCAAAACACATGATCGAAGTTGAATCATTACGGATATAAAAGAACGCGATAGTTTCAGTTGATACCGTGGTGTACTTATTATTTTTAAATACAAGGAAACTCTTTTTGCCGGCAGGAGCGGCAATCTGAGATAATAAATTACTAAAATCGGGTACTGTGCTCTGTTGAAAAAAGTTTCTTAGCTCGTCCACTTTCTTAAAGGCATCAGCTATATCAATTTTTGAAAAGGGTTTAAGTACATAATCTACGCTGTTAGCTTTAAATGCTTCTAATGAATATTCATCAAATGCAGTACAAAATACAATAGGGCACAAAATTTTAACCGACTTGAAAATTTCAAAGCATAAACCATCCGAAAGCTGGATGTCCATAAATATAAGGTCGGGGTGCTTGTTTTCAGAAAGGTACCGTAATGAACTTTCAATACTCTGTAGCTGGGCCACTACTTTAGCTTGGGGCCTCACCTCTGATATGATATTTTCAAGCGACCGGGCTGCTTTTAATTCGTCTTCAATGATGATAATGTTCATGTATTAACGGGAGTTTTATTTTGAATGTATTATCGGTTTTTATAATCTCTATATGCTTCTCCAACAAGTGGCTGTAACGCAGGTTAATATTGCTGAGGCCAACACCTAATGATGATTCATCGCTTCTTTTTAATTGCAACGGGTTTTCAATAACCAGGCTATCGTTTTCATCATAAATCTTAATATGCAGTGGATGCTCCAGCGATACAATGTTATGTTTGATACAGTTTTCTATCAGTAATTGCAAGGTAAACGGCGGAATTAGCGTCCCCATATATTTTTCATTAATAGTATTGGTAAACGTAAAGCCGTCTTCAAACCTCGCTTTTAATAAAAAGTTATAAGCCTCTACAATCTCCATTTCTTCTGATAAATGAATCAGATCTAATTTGCGGCTTTCCAGCGTAAAGCGGTAAAAATTTGAAAGCTTCAAAATAAAATCTACCGTATTTTTATCATCAGTTTCTACCATTGCCTTAAGTGTATTAAGGCTATTGAACAGAAAATGAGGGTTAACCTGCTGTTTAAGTAATTCATATTGTGCCCCCAGATTGTCGGCCTTGGTGCGTTCCAGCTCTATATTAACCTGTTGGTTTCTGTAATTCTGATACAACAAGTGCAGGAACATATAAAAAACCAAATTGATCAAAATGCCCCGTACTTCAACCATGAGCATTACCGGGCCAAAGTTGATGTGAGATAATATTAATTGCTGAATGGAGGCTAAAGCCAGCATAACGGCTATCCCCAAAAGCAAGCTGCTCAGCAGGCGAAAGTAGGAGAAACTGCTGTTACCCTGTTTGTTATAATGACCAGGCAGTGTATATATGTTATAATACCATACAAATAAGGCAAATAAAAAGGTAATGGAAGAGTTCACCGCAGCTTCTGCCGGATTAAAATGACGCTCTGCAATTTGGGGAACGGAAGATAGCAACCCCAGGAAAATTGAACTGATCCATATGATTCCGGGAGAAATTCTAAATTTTGTATTTTTCATTTAATGATGAATTGGTTTTATAAAAACCGAGATTGCCTTTGAGCAAATATAAGCCCTGTTATTAATTTTTGAAGGGAGCTTATCAATTGTTTTAATTATCCGGAAAAAAGATAAGCAGGTAGATGGCTCGGCGCTTTGGCATGAGGATGGTATTTATAAAAATAAGCCCGCCTACTTAGTACAGACGGGCCATCTTTATATAAATACCAACTTACACCAGGTTAATTAAAACGTTGATATTGCCCCTTGTTAGTTTAGAGTACGGACAGGTTTGATGTGCGGCCTCAACCAAGGCACGGGCCACATCATTTGGCAAACCTGGCAGGCTTACATTAAGGCGGGCCTGTAAAAAGTAAGCACCGGCGGTGTTGCTCAAATCAACTTCGGTATCTACTGCAAGGCTGGCAGGCAGCGTTACTTTCATTTTAGCAGCAGCAAGCCCCATGGCGCCAATGAAACAAGCCGACCAGCCAGCTGCAAACAATTGCTCCGGATTGGTACCGCCGCCGGCGGTGCCTGGAGATGAAAGTTTAATATCAAGGCGACCATCAGTACTTTGTGCGGCGCCGTCGCGGCCGCCTGTGGTATGTACTTTACCTGTATAAAGTACTTTTTCTGGTTGGCCGTTATTAATTTCTTCTACTATTTTTATCGCATTCATTGTTGAATTTCCGATGATGTTATTTTCCATTTTCTTTAAGTTTTTTGTTATTGTTTACTCAAAAGTATGCTTACATCGGTTTAAGCCCAATCACCAACTATGTCAAACAGACAACGCTGGTGTTGAATTAGTCATTTTGAAACCTGAATTAGAATGATACTTTAGGTAAACAAGAAAATAACCTTTCGAGAGTGTTATAGTTTAGATGGGGGCAGCCTTGACAGGTCTGGTTACTGTTATTCAGGAAAGAACAGGTTGGGGTTTGTTAAAAGAAGGCGCGGTAATTAGTTTAAGGCTGTAGTTTATTGATAATGGACAATAGCTCTAACTGAAAACTTTCTCCCTTATCTTCATTATACCACTTTTGTAATTCAATCTTTTTTTGATCAAAATCAACATGTTCCCGGAGGAGCCGCAGGTATAATTGCTGACACTCGACCGGCCGGGGACCCCAAACGGCAAGATCGTTACTGTACTTGTCGGCAATAATCAATTTAGGAATGGATTTGGTGCCATTGGTCAAATACTGGTCAATAAGAAATGGCGCAGTATCTCTTAGCTGATATTTGACCCTTATTAACGGGTTTAGCTCAGACAACCTATGCAGAAATGGCAAAGTATGGGCAGCGTCGCCACACCAGGGTTCGGTGATAACTGTCCATAGTTGTTGCTCTGTAATAGCTTCTATAGCTACCACCAAATCCTTATTTAAAATGCCAACCTTTAACCAGCGTTGCTGCCTTGACCAATTTAGTTTGGTATAGTTTAAATAAGCAGGATCATTGTAGGGCGCCAATGGAGCCTGTGAATTTAAAATATCAAGGAATATTTGCTGATAGGCTATAAAGTTCATAAAACTGGTGTTTACCTGTGTGTGATCAATAGATAAGCGCACTGAGTAAAGTTAAAACATCAGGAACAATATATAATATAAATAATTGGTTGAAACCATCTTTTTACGGTACCTGAAATTGCAAGAATTATCATAACAGGCTACCTTGAACAAGGTAGCCTGTTGCATTATATGCACTTAGGATGCTTTCTTGTTGAGGGCGGCTTCCCAGCCTATTATTGCATTTTTACGTGCAGAACCCCAGTGGTATTGACCAATTTCGCCGGTAGATTTGATAACTCTGTGGCATGGTATCAGAAATGCCACCGGATTATTGCCTACTGTTGTGCCAACAGCTCTTGAAGCCTTTTCATATCCGGCTTTTTTTGCCAGGTCGCCATAAGTTGTCAACCCTCCGGCTGGTATTTTAAGCAAGGTTTCCCATACCTTTATCTGGAAATCGGTACCCTTGAGGTGCAGCTTTATCTCATCCAAACGATCCCAATCCTGGGTAAATATAAAAAGGGCATTCTGTTGTATTCTGTCAACCAGTTGATTGTAAGATGCGTTAGGGTAATTTGCTTTTAATTTTTCCAGTGCCGTGTCTTCTCCTTCGTCAACAAAGGCCATGTGGCATATCCCTTTATTTGTGGAGGCAACAATCACTTTGCCAAATGGGGTATCGGCAAAGGAATAATTAATATGGAGTGATGCCCCGCCATTTTTATACTCGCCCGGCGTCATTCCCTCTACCTTAATAAAAAGGTCATGCAACCGGCCTGTACCCGATAGTCCCGTTTCAAATGCCGTATCAAAAAGGTTTGCCCCTGTATGCTTTAAAATTTCCTTGGCATGTTCAATACTCAGATATTGCAAAAACTGTTTGGGAGTTACCCCGGCCCACTGTAAAAACATCCGTTGAAAATGGAACGGACTAAGGTGAACATGCCCGGCCACGTCATCAAGACTTGGCTGCGACTTGAAGTTTTCCCGGAAGAAATTGATCGCTTCAGCAATCCTGTTATAATCTAATTCCTGTTGAGCTTTCATAATTATTTAATTTTTGTACTACAAAGGTATCTCGCCAAGCTCCTGGTTTAAACCCGTTTCTTGCTCACTTCACCTGATGATGCTAAGTTAGTGTAAGGATATGCAATGTAATAATTGACAGATTAATCAAGGTTACCAACCAGCGCGATTATGAAGAATGGGGCATGAGCTTATCTATCAGCTGAAAACTTCGCAAGAATCGGGTTCATATTCAACCGATGGCGGTATAGTTTTGACCTAAATTTTAGATGATGGAAATACAACAGGTTTTACCGCTTACAGATCGTATAGCAAATATTAACTGGGATGAGGTCACAAAAAACCTACACAACAACGGTTTTGTAATTGTGAAAGATGTTTTGAACAAAGAGGAGTGCAACGCTTTAATTCGGGATTACCAGGCTGATGAATACAGGAAAACCATTAACATGGAACGTTATCGTTTTGGCAGGGGAGAATATAAATATTATAAGTATCCGTTACCTGCTATTATTACCGATTTGAGAGAAAATATTTATCCAAGAATTGTACCCGTTGCTAACCAGTGGATGCAGGAACTGGGAATTGATAAGCGGTTCCCAGCTACACATCAAGAAATGAAAGAGCTTAGCCACCTGGCGGGCCAAACCAAGCCTACCGTATTGATACTAAAATATGCCGAAGGCGGGTTTAATACGCTGCATCAGGATTTGTACGGGGACGTTTATTTCCCGATGCAAATGGTTTTTATGCTTGATCAGATCAACGATGATTATACCGGCGGTGAGTTTGTGATTACCGAGCAAATTCCCCGCGCACAATCAAAAGCTAATGTTTTGATGCCCAACAGGGGAGATATGGTGTTGTTTACCACTAATTTTAGGCCGGTGAAAGGAAACAAGGGATATTACAGGGTTAATATGAAACATGGGGTAAGTCCGCTTCATAGTGGGCAGCGGCATAGCCTGGGTATTATATTTCATGATGCGCTTAATTAATTTCAATTGTTGGCAGCATCATGTAAAGGCTATTACTAAGTTTACAAAGCAGCATTTTTAATGAGGTAACTTTTAATTGAATAACCACTGGATTGCTATGAAAAACAAAGCAGATTTATTGATAGACTTTGAAAAGGATGCCGAAAAATCAACAAAAGAGCGAATTGTATTAAATAAACCGGCAATTTTAAAACGTGTTAATAGCACCAAATTGTATCCATCCAATACCACTTTTATACTTGAGGAATGGCAGCAGGGGGATAAAGGAATAGCCATAAGCTGGGTAGTAACCGATACCGCTGTTGGGGAGGCGCTGATTGCTTCAACCGTAAAAGGGGTATGCTTTTTGGGGTTTACCAATGGCGATTATGCATTTGCACTTGCTGATCTTCAACGCCGGTTTCCCGGGAGTACATTTACTGAGGCAGATACGGAATGGCAAAAAGAAGCCACCGCATATTTAAATAATCCGGAGCTAAATCTTCCGGTGCATCTGCATTTGAAAGGTACCGGTTTTCAGCTTAATGTATGGAGAAAGTTGACACTGATTCCCTTTGGTGGGCTCAGTACTTACGCAGAGCTCGCCGGGAGCACACGGAACGCGCGGGCAACAGGTACAGCTGTAGGAGCCAACCCGGTAAGTTACATTTTACCATGCCACAGGGCTGTAAGAACCGATGGCAGTTTTGACCGGTATTATTGGGGTAACGAGATTAAACGGAAGTTACTTGTTTATGAAGATGCATCGGCAATCAAGCGCGAATAATGAATCATCTTTTGCTTATTGTGGCAACGGCGCATAAACTAAGATTTCGGTATAGCAAGGCTGCGCCAGAGGTAATGAACCAGGTAACTTTGCCACCCGGGAAATTGGCTGAAAAGATGAGCAATAGCTTTATCATCCTTTCTGTTAATGATCAGGGCATGGTCTTCAAGTGCTTTCAACAGACCTACATCGCCATGCGGTATGCCATTGGTGTCATTCAGTGATTTCATCAAAACATAATTAGCTGTCCAGATGCCAATTCCCTTAAGCGAAACAAGGGTTTTGACTTTGTCTGCAGAGCTCAGCTGAAGCAATTGCGCCTTACTTATTTCACCGGCTTCAAATAGCTTTGCCAGGGTAATGATGTAATCTGCCTTTTGCCTGGAAAACTGCAACGCTTTAAGGTCTTCAATACTTAACAGCGCGAGCACGGCTGGTTTTGGAAAAGTGTAATGCTTAACTCCATCAATTACAATATACGTGCCGTATTTTTCTACAATAGCCCGTTTTAGTTTATAGGCAAAGGTTAGGTTTATTTGCTGACCAATGATGCTCCAGCAAATAGCTTCAAAAACATCGGGAATATTCATTAAACGCAGCCCGGCAAAATCGGTTGCCATATAACCTAAAGAAGGATGAGCGCTAAGCAGTTTATAAAACGGTTCTATGTTTCTTTGCAGATCGAACCAATCATCAATATAAGTTGACAAGGCTGTTTTACTTTGGGTTGGCAACCTACCGGTCAGCACGTTAACAACAATGTTTTCTTGATCTTCCGTTACAGTAATAACAACTGTTTGCTCATCTATCAAAATTGCTTTGGTAACACTATTATCAGTAATATGATACAAACAATCATCATAACTCCTGTTCAGGAACCAAAGGCATTCCTTAAAAGAAAAAAGGGGTGGTTTGGGTATTAGTAAAGTTGTCATGAAGCTAAATTACTATATATTGATGTTGTATTATGAATTAGCGATCTTGTTAACATGCGGATATTATGTTTTGCAAAGTTAAACCGTAACATAGTTACTCAAACCCGTATCTTGCTTATTTGGGCTACGTTACCAGTTGCTTGTTTTTTTTAATAGTATAGTTTTTTAATAAATAAATTAATAAACATGTTACAAAATAGAGTAGATCCATTTGGAGATATTATTAGAACCCCTGCCCGAGGTGCCTGGATGGGGAATCGTGGCCTTATTCATAATAATAAAAAGGAAATGGTACGCCCTTATAAACTTATTCCGTGGATAACCTGTGTGCTTGAATTTAAGGGATGGCACAGGGAGGTAATGACACCCAATAGATATACCGAGCTCTTTTTTATGGATGAGGCTACTGCTTTTTCGGCGGGGCATCGCCCGTGTAGCGAATGTCGCCGAAGCGATTACCAGCGATTTAAGGATTTCTGGATAAAGGGCAATCCTGAATATGGCTTTACCATGAAAACGCTCATTGGAAAGATTGATGCCATTATACATGCGGAACGCATAGCCGCTGATAAATCAAAGGTTACTTATGAAGAAAACCTGAACAAATTACCCGATGGAGCTTTTGTGCTGTATGAGCATAAGCCTTATTTAATTAAACGAGGTAAGATTTATTTGTGGACACCCTTCGGATATGAAAAAAGCCTTGACCTGCCCCAAACGGACAAGCTGCCGGTTTTAACTCCGAGGTCTGTTATCAATACTTTTAGTGCCGGGTATGTGCCACAAATGGCCGTTTGAATCAAAATGTTTGCATCATCTATCATGTTTGTAAAAAGGCATCTTAAACGTTTACGCAATTACAATCGGGAATTTATGAGAAATGGTGCAGCAATTAGCGGTGTTTGCATCATCAAAATTACTTAGATATAAATATATTATTTCGATATTGGCCTCTCAAAATGATCCTATGAAACCAGTTAAAGTCATGAACAAAAGTCGTTATCTTTTTTTACCGGTAGGCATTGCTGCAATGCTGTTCTTAAGCTTATCTCTTTTGGGATATAAAAATAGTACTAACCGTGCTGTTGCAAATCCCGGAATTAAGAAGGTTGGCCATGTTGTAGTTATATACATGGAAAATCATAGTTTCGATAACCTTTACGGACAGTTTGCCGGTGCAGATGGGTTATCTAACGCGGACTCCAATGTAAGCCAGGTAGATGAAGCCGGTAATACATACAATTATCTGCCGGCTATTCCGGGTACCAGTATGTTCCCTACCAATTTGGCTAATAACTATTTCAATATTGATCAATATATACCGTCAGATCAACTCATACCCGATGTTTTGCATAAATATTACCAGGAGCAAATGCAGATAAACGGTGGCAAAATGAATAAATATGCTTTTTATAACAACACCAAAGGACTAACCATGGGGTATTATAAAACGAGTTTACTTCCCTTAGTTGCTTTTGCAAAAAAATATACGCTTTGTGATCATTTTTTTCATAGCGCTTTTGGTTGCTCGTATTTAAATCATCAATGGTTAATATCTGCTGCAACACCTGTTTTTCATAATGCTCCATCAAGCATTGTTGCCAAGGTTGATGCTAATGGTAAATTAACATCTGATGGTGTGGTTACCCCTGATGGATACGCAGTTAATACCATCTATACGGTTAATACTCCGCATCCAAAAGGTACTATACCGGCTAATTTATTGCCCAGCCAAACTAACCCAACCATTGGCGACCGTTTAAGTGAAAAAGGTATTTCATGGGCCTGGTATTCCGGTGGCTGGAACAATGCCATTGCCGGCAAACCTGATCCAAGCTTTCAGTTTCATCATCAACCATTTGCATATTATACCAAGTATGCCGACGGAACAAAAGCTAAAAAGGAGCATCTGAAAGATGAAACCGAGTTTTTAGCTGATGCAAAAAACGGAAAACTACCCGCTGTTTGTTTTGTAAAACCGTTGGGTACCGATAATGAGCACCCAGGTTCATCTACCATAATGCATGGCGAAGGGCATGCGGTACAATTAATAAATGCCGTACTTAATGGCCCAAATGGTAAAGATGCAGTAGTGATATTAACTTATGACGAAAATGGTGGCTTCTGGGATCACGTTGCCCCGCCGGTAATTGACAGATTTGGCCCTGGTACCCGTATTCCGGCCATTATCATTTCTCCATTTGCTAAAAAAGGTTATGTTGACCATACCCGTTATGAAACGGTTAGTATCCTTGCTTTTATTGAAAAAAGATGGGGATTAAAACCCCTTACCAATCGCGATAAAAATGCCAATCCGTTTCAAAATGCCTTTAGTTTTTAAAACAGGCGGCTTTTTGAGGATAGTGGTGTAGTAAGGGTTTTACAAATTTATAATGCGGCAGGTAGCAATTGTATTAGTACTGTTTATGGCTATTTCCGGGTGTTCGTTCTTTTCTTCTCAAAAGGAAAAAACAGCTCCGGAAAAGGCCATCGCGCATATGCTGATTATGCAAACAGACAGTTTTTTGGCTGCAAAAAATAAACTCCTTACTGCGGTAAGCAATAATGTTGACGAAAATCAACTACAGCAATTGTTTTTACAAACCCGGTTGGCCTATAAAAAAATTGAATGGGCGGCTGAGTATTTTGATCCGGCAACATCAAGGCTCGTAAATGGCGCTCCCGTGCCCGAGGTTGAAGTAATAGGCAACCAGGTATTCGACCCGGCCGGTTTGCAGGTTATTGAAGCTTTATTATTTCCGCGGTATAATGTCGCTTCTGGTAAAAAGGAATTATTGCGACAGCTTAATTTACTACAAGGCAGTTGTGATAATTACAAAAGCTACTTTAATAATATTGATATTCTTGACGGGCAGGTATTTGATGCCGCCAAGCTGGAGGTTTTCAGAATACTTACATTGGGTATTACGGGCTTTGATAATCCGCTCACGCAAAAAAGCATGACGGAATCTGCAACGGCTTTGAAAAGTCTGCAGGATGTTATGGCTCATTATGATAGTCAGCAGGAATCAGCTGATTTAAGATTGAGGCTGACCGCGGCCATTAGCTATCTGAAGCAAAATACTAATTTTAACTCCTTTGACCGTGCCCGGTTTATTACCGGGTATGGAAATGCAATTAGTACAAGCATAACCATTTTAGAAAAAAAGCTAAAAATACATACCATCAAATACAACCGCCTGCTGCGCCAGGAAGCATCAACACTTTTTGATAAGGATGCCTTTAATGCCAATGCGTATGAGCCGGTTGAACCTGGGCTGGAAACAGATAAAAAGATTGCATTAGGGAAAAAGTTATTTGCTGATCCTATTTTATCAGGAACCAATATCAGAAGCTGTGCCTCATGCCACAGGCCGGATAAAGCCTTTGCCGACGGGCTGGTAAAAAACACGGTTATAAACAGTAAAGCTCCGTTGAGAAGAAATACCCCGACCTTGCTAAACGCCGCCCTGCAGCCGGCACAGTTCTATGATCTGAGAGCTAATACGCTGGAAGAACAGGTATCGGATGTGGTGCAGAACAGGGATGAAATGCATGGTTCCATGACGATTGCTGTAAACCGCCTTTGGCGGAATAAAGAGTATCGGCAAATGTTCACCGCTGCCTTTCCTATGAGTAAGCGCACAGGGATAGATACATCTGAAGTGATGAATGCTATTGGCTCCTTTGTTCGTAGCCTGACTATGCTCAACAGCCGTTTTGATGAGTATATGCGTGGTAATAAAACAGCCATGAATCAGGAAGAAATAAATGGCTTTAATTTATTTATGGGCAAAGCAAAATGTGCCACCTGCCATTACATGCCCTTATTTAACGGAACTTTTCCGCCAAGATATGTCAAAATGGAAACCGAAGTTATTGGGGTGCCAAGTTCTAAAACCAATACGGCTATTGATCAGGATTTAGGGAGATATGATATTGTTCCGCTTGAGTTTTATAAACACGCCTTTAAAACCGTTACCGTTCGTAATGCCGCGCGTAACGCGCCATATATGCACAACGGCGTTTTTGCAACCCTGGATGAAGTGATGGATTTTTATAACAAAGGTGGAGGGGCAGGACTGGGAATAAAAGTGAATAACCAGACATTACCGTTAGAACAACTACATCTAACCGCTACAGAAACCAAAGCTGTAATAGCTTTTATTAAAAGCCTTGACAGTAGATAATTTGGGTGTTTAGCAGATAGGAGATAATGGTATTTTAAGTTAACATATAATACAGTTTCATTGAATTTCATCTCAATTGTTAAATTTGAAGGAGTTTCTTTTATTTAAGACAGAAACTGCAAGCAATAGTAAACGTATGGTGTTGGAGCCTTTTCATGAACTCGTCCTTAAATTTATTGAAAACACAAACCGGCCGATATTTTTAACCGGTAAGGCGGGCACTGGTAAAACTACCTTTCTACGTTGGATCAGGGCAAACGTTAGCAAAAATCTGGCGGTGCTAGCACCTACGGCAGTAGCGGCTATTAATGCAGGTGGTGTTACCATTCATTCCTTTTTCCAGGTACCTTTTGGTCCGCAGGTACCTGCTGTTAAGGATGCGGATATTTATGAATTATCTCCCCGCCAAATCAGCCAGGAAAAAGCAAAGGTTTTGAAATGTCTTGACCTGCTGATCATTGATGAGATAAGTATGGTGCGGGCTGATACGCTTGATTATATTGATACCGTGCTCCGGCAGGCCAAAGGTTCGGCTCGACCATTTGGCGGTGTTCAATTACTGATGATCGGCGACCTTTTTCAATTGCCACCGGTATATGAAAAGGATTGGCCTGTACTTAGAAATTTTTATACCGGGCCTTACTTTTTTGACAGCATTGCCTTTAAAAAATTCCCGGTGCTCACCTTTGAGCTTACTCAGGTTTACCGGCAAAAAGATCCTTTATTTGTAGAAATCCTGAACCATATCCGTAATGGTTATGCAGATAACAACATGCTCCAAAAGCTAAATGAGCATTATAACCCATCGTTAAATGCCAATTGGCTTAAGGATTATGTAACGCTATCTACCCACAATCAATTGGTAAACGAGATTAACCAACTAAGGTTAAAAGAGTTAGAAGGTGATCCCTACACCTTTAAGGCGGTTATTACCGGCGATTTTCCAAAAGAAGGTTACCCTGCCGAAGAGGAATTGGTGCTGAAGGTGGGCGCACAGGTAATGTTCATAAAAAATGACAGCTCCGGAAAAAAGCAATATTATAATGGCCGCACGGGGCGCATAACAGCAATATCAGCGGGGAGTATCCGCCTAAGCTTTCTTGACGATGGTACCGAGTTTGAGGTATCGCCAGAAAGCTGGCAGAATGTTAAATACGCACTTGCCGAGAACGAGCAAAAAGTAAATGAATCTAATACCGGGTCTTTTAGCCAGTATCCGCTTAGGCTGGCCTGGGCCATTACCATTCACAAAAGTCAGGGTTTAACATTTGAAAAGGCAATTATTGATGTTGATGCGGCATTTGCATTTGGACAGGCTTATGTAGCGCTTAGCCGGTGTCGAACGCTGGAAGGCATGATCCTGAAATCGCCGGTAAGGCCTGAAAATATCAGGACCGATCCTGAAATTGTACGTTTTATGCAAAGCGCGGCAACCGCAGTTCCGGACGAGCATTTGTTGGAGGGTATTATTCGCCAGCTGGAATTGGAAGCGCTGGCAGATATATTTGATTTTTCGATGTTAACAGGTAGCTGGAAACAATTAAAGGCAATTCTGTTAATAAATGAACGTGTGGGTAGCCCTTTAACTATTACTACGCAGCAGGCAGATATTTTACTCAATCAGGAGATCAGAAATATAGGCGACCGGTTTATCCGAAAGGAGTTATCAACCTTGCCGCAAGGACAAACTGTTTGGGAAAACGGTATATTTACGAGCAGGTTAAAAAATGCGGCAGCTTATTTTGTCCCTAAATTGAACGCTTTCGCCGCTGCCATTAATGGCTTTTATACTGCAAAAAACAGTGCCGAGTTACCTGCTGAATTTTATGATAGCTTAAACCATCTGCTAGTTAATTTAAAGACAAAAACAGCGGCATTTGTGCGCCTGCCTATGGCCTCGTCGGTTAAAGATGTTCTGTCATCGGTGCAGGAAGCCGGGATTGGTTTTAAGCCCATTTATAAAAACTGGAATGCCAAAGCCTTACCTAAAGAAAAGGAAATTGTGCATCCCGAATTATATAAACAATTATTAAACTGGCGTAAAGACATCAGCGAAAAACGTAAAATCCCGGAACATACACTGGTGTCCGAAAACATGCTCAGGGACATTACCTCAAAGCTACCCAGGTCATTAAATCAACTTGCACAGTTAAAAAGTTTTGGGGATGCAAAAGCATCTGATTTTGGCGATCAGATCTTAAAACTTATCCGTGGCTATTTAGGAGAAAATGATTTGTTTTCCTAAACTGTCTTAACCCTGCAATTCAACCTGCTGTTTTTTGATTAACATTTTGGAATACCCGGCCCATCATAGGGGTGTTCGAGTGCGTTTTTTATCCTTAGTAATTGATGTTTATGTCGCCAGTTGTCGGGATGTAATTGCATGTTAGTCAGCAATTGTTTAACAAAGTCGGCAACATGAAGTTGGGTAGAAGCCCGGTCTAATCTTAATTCCTCTGGTAATGTGGCGGTACTAAAGTAATCGTTCAGTTCATCAAAACTCATGGTGTAAAGGTAAAAAGATTTCAAAGCAGAAACTGTTATCAGATAATTTTAAAAGCCGAAATAGGTAACTTAGTTATCAGAATAACATCTATCATTTTGGATATGAATACACAAACAGAAAAAATAATTCAGGAAAAAGCCGCCGCATTCAGGCTGCTGCACCAGCAAACAGGTATGTTTGTTATTCCTAACCCATGGGACGCGGGCTCGGCAAGGGTGTTGGAAACCCTTGGCTTTTCTGCATTAGCCACAACCAGTGCAGGGTTGGCTTACTCATTAGGCAAACCCGATGGGCACGCCTCCATCACCCGAGATGAAACACTACAAAATGCACAAAACATTATTGCAGCCACCAGTTTACCGGTATCCGCCGATCTGGAAAATGGCTACGGTGATTCACCCGAGATTTGTGCAGAAACTATATTATTGGCGGCAAAGACTGGCCTGGCTGGTGGTTCTATTGAAGACGCCACAGGAAAACCTGACGATCCCATATATCCATTTGAACTGGCAGTTGAACGGGTAAAAGCTGCTGTTACAGCTGCCCGGAGCCTGCCTTATCCGTTTACACTTACCGCCCGTGCCGAAAACCTGATCCATGGCCGGCCCGATCTTAAAGATACCATTAAACGGTTAGAAGCTTTTGCTGATGCCGGTGCAGACGTACTGTTTGCTCCTGGTTTAAAAACTGCCGAGGAAATAGAGGCCGTGGTAAAAGCGGTATCGCCTAAACCTGTAAACGTGATTATGGGTATCGGAGGTAATAATCTTTCCTTGGCTGAATTAGAGGCGTTGGGGGTAAAAAGGGTTAGTTTGGGATCTTCGCTGGTACGAGCAGCTTACGGTGCCTTTTTCAGGGCCATAGATGAGATACTTCAAAAAGGAAGTTTTGGTTACGCAGCAAAAGGGAAAAGTTATGCAGATATGAATAAGCTTTTTGGCGACTATTTTAAATCATAGAAGAATTAATTTTGTAAGGGAAGGAGGACTTTGGCCATGCAGATATTGATAACAAATTGTGTGAATTACTACACCTGATTATTTATTTTGCGCTGTACTTTCTGCAGATAGGCTTCTGCATCACCACGTGTTCGGATGCGGCTAAACTCCGCTCGTATTATATTTTCGTCTTCGGCATTAGTGGCGGTATCCAGATCAGCCCGGAGTGCAGCGTGTAAAAACAAGGGCAGGCTACCCTGATTAGCCGGTAACAACAAATTGTCTGCTGCTGCTGCCGCAAATAGCAAGTCTGAACTGGCCGGATTGGGCAAAGTTATGGGCGTATCAGTTCGGGGGGCATCCAGTTTTAGCAATAGGTCTTCAAGCGAGTTGGCATTGCGATCCCTTTCGGTCATTGGTTCCGTAAGGAAAAGGCCATGCAGTGTTTTAAGCACCGAGGTATGATCATATATGCGGTGATCGATTATATTTTTGGGTATCAGTGGCGAAATAACAACAGCTGGCACCCTTACACCGTATTGTTTGAAATCGAAGCCAAAGCGATTCATACTGCCATGCAATACCTGATCTGCCGGAGCTGTAGCTGCTGGTGGTGGCACATGATCATAAAAACCGCCATGCTCGTCCCAAACAATAATCAACAAACTCTTGGGCCAGTGGGGAGAATTACGAATGGCCTCATATACCGTCTTAATAAGTGCTTCGCCATGGGTGGCATCGTCCATAGGGTGCATGGAGCTACCATTTTTATAAGTATTGCCTATCACATCGCCATAACTGGGCTCAATAAATGTATAACAACTATCGTAAGCGGGGTCAGTTACATCAGCAGCAAAATTTGTCATTGAATGAGTCTGAATACTGTTGATCCCCCGCAGTTGGGCTACATTAGGAAAAATGTCGGTTACAAAACCCTTGTTGTCCCGATAGATCCGGAAACCATCATCATATTTGGTGCGCAGCTGATCGAAAATAGTACCATGTTGAAAATTCATCCCGGAGATGGTTTCCCAAGCCAGTATCTGCGCAGTATCAGGGCTATGGTCCAAGCCGCCTGATGAACCTGCGTGAATAAAGAATCGGTTAGGACAGGTTGGTCCTGGAAGCGAGGAGAACCAGCGGTCACATACGGCAAACTCCCGGGCCAATGCATTTAAAACAGGAAGCTGTTCTGGCGAAAAGCAGTTCATGATATCCTGTGGCTGGCCGCCCGGTGCGCCACCGGCATAATCTTGCACAAAACCATTGTTATTGATAGCCGGGTAACCGTTTGCCGGGTTATAGGTCTGTTTACTGCCTGTAAGCTGTAGCAGGGTATCCGAAAATTCATGCCCGGGATCTGCAGCCATAGAAAAGCTGGCACCTGGTTGTGTTTTGTAAACCGTCCCCTGGTAGGTATTGGTTTCATTTCCGGTGAGGCCATCTAAAGTTGTAGGCTTACCCGTTTCAGCGTCGTTTCCGGTTATGCCGGAAAAACCGAGCAGATGGTCAAACGAATGGTTTTCGAGCATCAGGACGAAAACGTTAGAGATCAGGGGGAAATCAGGATTAGGCATATTCAAGGGGCTAAGTATATAAATATACAATATATTGATTTTCAGGTGTGTATAATTTAAAAAAATAATGACTTGTGTTAGGCTTAAATACTTGGCTGAATAATGGAGCGCTAAGTACCGATAGGTAAAGAGGATTTGGGTAACAATGATGTTTGTTAGCACATACAAACAAAGAGTTGAATTTTGTTTGGGCTTAAATGTGGCTATATTTGTTGTGGTCGGTATTTATCTGTACCGGTTTCCCCACTGTACAAAGTGTCGAGCTAACGAAAAAGTGTCCCATGAATTTTGAAAATGTTACGATAAAGGATATTGCAAAGGAATTAGGAATATCGGCATCTGCAGTTTCCAA
This sequence comes from Mucilaginibacter saanensis, assembly GCF_014200575.1. GTDB lineage: Bacteria > Bacteroidota > Bacteroidia > Sphingobacteriales > Sphingobacteriaceae > Mucilaginibacter. The sequence goes on from NZ_JACHBZ010000002.1 coordinate 404,617, forward strand.
GGCGCTTAAAGACAGCTATGAGATTAGCGAAAAAACCAAGAAACGAGTGCTTGAGTGTGCGGAGCGATTAAATTATAAGCCTAATCCCATGGCTCAAAGCCTAAAGCGGGGGAATAGTAAATCTATCGGTATCATTGTTTCTACAATTGACAATCAATTTTTTTCGCAGGTTATTAATGGAATTGAATCCGTAGCATATACTAAAGGATACAATGTAATTATAACCCAAACGCATGAGTCATATCAGCTTGAAGTATCTAATCTTCGTCATTTAATGTATAGGTCAATTGATGGGCTTTTAATTTCCGTATCAACAGAAACTGAAGAAATTGATCATCTGAAAAATCTTCATCAAAAAAATCTTCCTATAGTTTTTTTTGACCGGGTAATTGATGGTATTGAAACCCATAAAGTTATAGCTGACAATTTTAAGGGCGCGTATGATGCCACCATGCATTTCATTGAATCGGGCTATCGTAAAATAGCTCATATTACCAGTTCTCCAAATATTTCCATTACAGCAGAAAGGCTCAAAGGATATATGCTGGCCTTAGAAGAAAACAATATTAAAGCGGATGATAGCTATATCAAGTACTGCCTGCATGGGGGTAAGGATATGTTGGAAATAGAAAATGCCCTGGATGAATTACTCCATGCTGATAATCCGCCCGATGCTATTTTTACAGCATCAGATCGTATTACCACTACAATTTTCCAGCTTCTAAAAAAAATGGGTATTCAGATTCCTGATGATATTGCTTTGCTTGGGTTTACCAATACGCATTTGGCCGCCTGTTTAAATCCATCATTAAGTGCCGTAAGTCAGCCCGGATTTGAGATTGGTGAAAAGGCAACGGAGATGTTAATCAATCTTATTGAAAGCAAGTATCCGGTTTATGATTTTGAGACAATAGTTTTGCCGACCACTTTATCTGTAAGAGATTCATCAAAGCCTAAGGTTAAATATTGATCTTTAATACCATTCATCAGCATTTCCGGGTCATCAATATTCATCGATGTTTTGCTACAACGTTGAAGTAGTTTTTTTTGATACCATTTTCTTAAAGCATTTTAGTTTATACTATGTTTGAAAAGCCAATTGAAGTAAATCTGTAATTTAAAACTTTAAAAAACGGAAATTCTGATCCTTGAGTTTTCTGCTTGTTTTTATGTATATGCCGGGCTTTATTTTGGTGGCAAATTATTAGCAGTAAGGTAATTGCAAAACAAAAGAATCTACAACGGAACAAAATAATTAAAATATTCATCATGAAAATACATGTCACGATTTATCTGCTGGCCGGGTTGGTTTTATCTCAACTAACGGTGCTTGCGCAAACAGATACCATAAAACCTGGTGAAGTATGGCCTGATGCACAGGGTAATCACATCCAGGCTCACGGCGGAGGGATCATCAAGGTAAAAAACGATTATTTTTGGTATGGCGAACAACGCAGACAGGGGTTAGATACCAATTATAGGTATGTGAGCTGTTACACTTCAAAAGACTTGGTGAATTGGAAATTTAAAAATGATGTAAAGATAGCCAAGCCCGATACCGTATTGGATAAATGGGTTATTGAACGCCCAAAAGTTTATTACAACAGTAAAACAAAGAAGTATGTAATGTACATGCATGTTGACGGGCAGGTGAAAAGTACCACACCTAACCAGAAACCAACAAGTGGTTATGGTTATGCCCGGGTTGGTGTAGCCATAAGCAATAAGCCAACAGGACCGTTTAAAGTACTCAAAACTTTTCGTCCGCTGGGGCACGAGAGCCGGGATATTGGGCAGTTTATTGATGATGATGGCACAGCGTACCTGATTTTTGAAGATCGTCCTTATGGATTTCGCATAGCTAAACTCTCTGATGATTATTTAAGTGTAGAAAAGGAAATGTGCCTGATCCCTTATCACATGGAAGGCGGCGCTATAGTTCATTACAATGGTCTTTATTATGCCATTGGATCCGCGTTAACAGGCTGGTCGGCTAATCCCAATAAATATGCTACGGCAACATCATTAGCAGGCCCATGGACAGATTTTAAAGACATAGCACCGCCAGAAACCAAGACCTACGGTGCGCAATCAACCATGATGATTAAGGTAGTTGGCAGTAAAAAAACAACCGTGATTTTTATGGGAGATATTTGGAAGCCTAAAACACAGTGGGATTCGCGTTACCTGTGGATGCCCGTTGAAATAGGCGACGGTAAATTATGGTTGCCTAAGCCCGGTCCGTGGAAATTAGATGTTAAAACCGGCGAGGCAACCGTGATTAAAAACTAATAGGTATACCCGTAGACGTTTTGCAAAACAGCCATAGGAGGAGTGTTGTAGCGGTAATTACCTATTTATGGGTAAGTTAAATTATTTTTTGTTTGGTAATAATGCATTGGTTTATATTAATTTGGCAGAACCGGAGGTAAATGTGGTGCTAATTGGTACCACATTTACTTTCCCGATCATGAACCTGAAAATTCTAATAAACCAATATTAAAACCAACTTTATGACAACCAAAGCGGCCTTTACCGAGAAGAAATTTATTGTCCCCTTAATTTTTGTTACCTCCCTCTTTTTGATGTGGGGCTTGCTTTTATCAATGAGTGATGTGCTTAATAAGCATTTTCAAACTGTATTAAACCTGTCTAAATCTAAATCGGGCCTTATCCAATTTTCCGTATTCGGAGCTTATTTCATTATGAGTATCCCTGCCGGCTATTTCCTTAAAAAGTTTGGGTATAAACCGGGGGTATTGCTGGGGCTTTTGTTATTTGCCACGGGCGTGTTTTTATTTGTACCGGCTTCAAATGCAGCTTCCTTCAATTTTTTCAGAGTTGCCTTGTTTGTGATGGGTTGTGGTATGGCTACCCTTGAAACCGTGGCGCATCCGTTTGCTGCTGCTTTGGGTGATCAGCGCACGAGTGACCAGCGCCTCAATTTTTCGCAAACTTTTAATGCGATAGGTACTATTATTGGCCCGGCTATAGGTTCCTATTTTCTGTTTCGCGCTGTTGGTGAAAACTCTACAGATCTTAGCTCGGTAAAGTCGTTGTATATAGGTATTGGATGTGTGATCTTATTCATCGCGTTTGCCTTTTCATTTTTGAATATACCTGCGTTGACAGACCCTCATGTTGAAAAAGCCGCAGTTGATCCTGATGCTGTTAATGTAGACCTTACGCCTGCAAAAAAACTATATCAGCACAAGCATTTTGTTTGGGCGGTAGTAGCCCAGTTTTTTAACGTTGCTGCTCAAGGCGGTACATGGGCGTTTTTTATCAATTATGGGCACGATGTAATGGGTTTAAGCAATGCTACTGCAGTAAGCTACATGAGCATATTTATGGCTATGATGGCACTGGGGCGTTTTGTTGGTACATTCCTGATGCGTTTTATAGCGCCCAATAAGTTGCTGGCTACCTTTGCCCTGGGCAATATTATTATGTGTGTTATTGTGGCACAGGGTTTAGGCTGGCCATCATATATCGCTTTAATGATGATCAACTTTTTCTTTAGTATCATGTTCCCAACCATTTTTAGCCTGGGATTAAAAAATCTGGGTGGCCATACTCAACAAGCCTCGTCATTTATATCCATGGGGGTTGTTGGCGGTGCTTTCTTCCCGCTTATTATGGGGCAAATTGCTAATCATGATGTAGCCAAAGCTTATTACCTGCCGATTATATGTTATGTGGTTATTTTCTTGTTTGCTGCCAGGTTTTATAAAGTTAAACATTGATAATAAACCAGGTTAATCAGCCGGTGATTAAAAACATAAAAGCCGCTCCTGTGAATCAGGAGCGGCTTTTATGTTTAGATGAACTTATTTGCATCAATTATTTGTCCCACCAAACGCGTGCTTTGGGGTTAAAATCATTTACGCCGCCGTAATTGGCTATTGCTGCGTTTACGTTGGCTCCATTTAAAGTAAATTCACTTTGAGGGTATGGCATTTTACGAGGAATAGTTTGAGATACGCTACCCGGGTTTGGAGTAAGTGCCGGATACCCTGTGCGGCGCCAATTGGCCCACACTTCATCAGCATCAAAGGCAAAACCTGAAACCCAAAATTCAGTATTAATTTGAGCTATTTGCTGCTCTGTTGTGCCCGTAAGCGGAACTTTGCCGATATAAGTAGTGATATCATCATTGCTTATAGTTGGCGATGTAGGTAATTTAGACAGTGATTGCATACTTGCCGTAATACCGGCATTATAGTGGCTCACAACATCTGAATTACCACCAGAGATATATCCTCTCAAAATAGCTTCGGCCTGTAAAAACTCTACCTCGGCATACGGAAAATCGAAGAATGGAGTTATTTCGGTACCATAAATTGTGTAGTTGATACGAGCGGTAGCCGCGGGGTCAGTAGCTGTAAAGCTGTAACCAACAAACAGGCTTGGATTGTCTGATGTTATAGTACCGCCGCTTGAAATTTGCTTATCGTACACGGCGCCATAGTATTTCAGGCGTGGATCTGCGGTGGCTTGCATGTGCGATACCAGTGTTTTATGTAAAAAGAAATGGTTAACGCCGTCATTCAGCAAAAAGTTAAATCCATTTGGCAAGGCCACGCTGTGATTTAATATGGGCATATCTGTATTGGCTTTCATTACGCCATCGGCAACTGCTTCTTTGACCAAAGTAGAGGCCTGTGCCGGATCTACCTTAATAAGTCGCATGCCAACACGCAACAGAAGCGAAGCGCCTAACTTTTTCCATTGTGCCGCACTGCCGCTGTAAAACTGATCGCCTTGTACAGTTTGGCTGCTATTGCTGGTTAATAACGCTATTGAAGCGCGTAACTCAGTTACAAAATCAGCATATATTTGCTGCTGCGGATCATAAGCCGGGGTAAATACGTTTTGCGATAAAGCTTTTCCTGCCTGGCTATAGGGTATATCGCCGTAAAAATCTGTTAGTTTTTGATAAACGTAAACGCGCCATATCCTGGCAGCGGCGTAGGTACTGGCCAATTCTGGTTTAGCTTTTAAAACTGGAATTACATATTCCAGGTTGTTAAGTACAGGTCTGTAAAAATTGTTCCAGTATCTGGAGCTAATACCATCAGATTCAACATACGTGGTTCCAGACCAGAAAGAAGAATAGCCGTATTGCATAAATGCATGGCAATAATTGGTACGGGGTTCCATGTCCTGATCTGATGTTTTGACCAGTGCGTCAGAAAATAACGCCCCGGGGTCAATTGATGTTACCGCATCCGGATTAAGGTTGTATTTGGCAAAGTCCTTAGTACAGCCCGTAATTACAGCTGCTATAAAAAGAAAACTTAATATTCTATATGATACATTTTTCATGATTTTTCCTTTCAAATAAAATTAAAAGCTTACGTTTAAATTAAATCCATAGGTTCTGCTGGTTGGCAAGCCACCGCTGTCATACCCAAAGCCCTGGCCAATACTATCAGATGATTCCGGATCAAAAGTTGGCAGATCCTTCCTGATGAAGAAAAGATTACGTGCAACCAAAGAGAATGTTGCGCTCTTGATAGCTACTTTATTCAGGAATGATTTAGGTAAAGCATATCCCAATGAAATTTGACGGAACTTGACAAATGTTCTGCTGAAAATATTTGACTGATCAATGATCTTATCGGCATTTCCATTATCATTATATTGAATATAGGCGCTGTAAGGGAGCGTGTTTTTAACATAAACGGGTGCCGAGGCGGTTCCGGTATTAATTACGCCATTTGGTATGTAATTACCATCGCGACCTAAAAGAGAGGCTTTTGAATTACCGAAATAGTTGGTCCAGGTTGCACCGGCTTCATATATTTGTCCTCCAAACTGTCCGTCAATAAGGAAGCTTAAGGAGAAGTTTTTATAAGTTACAGTATTGGTTATACCTCCAGACCAATTAGGGTTTGCGCTACCCAGGTAGGTTTCATTAGAGTTTTTAGCAATAATAACCGAATTTGGTGTTCCACTATCGCCGGTTTGAGAGTTTTCAACCTGGTAAACGGTTTGCCCATCTGGTGCCTTTTGGAAAGAGGAACCGAATATGGAACCAAGCGGGTAGCCAACCTTAGATTTGATGTTATAATAATGAGATATACCGTTTGCACCCACCAATGGGTTCAATTCGGTTACCATGTTTTTATTTTTTGCAGCATTAAAACTTACATTCCATGACAAATCCCTTGTTTTTACGGGAGTGCCGGTAAGTAATAACTCGAAGCCTTTATTATACATGGAACCTGCATTAAAGTAAACTGAGTTATAGGTTGTGGCATTACTAATGGTTGATTGCAACAAGAAGTTACTTGATTTTTTATAATAATATGCAAAATCAAGACCTATCCGGTTACCGAAAAATTTAAGCTCGGTACCTATTTCAGTTTCCGTTGTTGTTTCAGGCTTTAAACTTGATGGCGGTACGGTTGAGCCTGTTAATTCTGCATTGGTAAGCCCGTTTAAAGGAGGTTGTAAAGTGAAGGTAAGATCGGTTAAGTTTGGTGTAGGATTACTGCCTGTTTGCCCTATTGAAGCCCTTAATTTACCAAATGATAATATTTGGGGGTCGATATGTAAGGCATCGGTAAATACGTAACTTAAATTAGCAGATGGGTAAAACAGATTTACTTTAAACCCAGGACGGGTTGAAGCCAGTGAAGAATACCAATCGCCACGTCCGGTTACTTCTAAAAAAAGGTAATTTTTATAGCCAAACTGTGCTGAACCGAAAACCGAATTAGTTTTACTACGCGGAGAATGCAGTTCGGTTGGTGCGTTTATATTTTTGCTGTTGTTAAAATTAAGTAAATTGGGGTCAATGAAGTTATAGGAATATAAATCAAGCGAGTACTGAGTAGAATTTTGAGTTTCGGCACCGGCAAAAGCATTTACGGTGAAATCGCTAAACTTATTGTCATAACTCAACATTCCACGCAAATCCGTTCTTTGCTGTTGTATGGTGGTAGTTCTGTAAACACCTCCTGTATTGATCACATTATTCGGGAAAACCACAAATAACGCATCTGTATTCAAATAATCTATACCGGTTATAACGTTGGCATGAAAATGATTTGTAATGTCATAAGTAATATTTCCTGAGGATAATACGCGGTTTTGGGTCTGGTTGTTTTTAACCTTCTCTATCTGTACGTAAGGATTTGCATTGTAGGTAGACAAGTAATTGCCATCAGCATCTTTAGCATCCAATAGGGTGATATCTGTTGTGTTGGAAATACGCGGATAGCTTAAACCAAAGGACCCTCTGCCGTCGCCACGTAATAGAGGCGCATTTATACGTAATGTTCTGGATAGGTCAACCTTAAAATCAGTATGTAACCGTTTTCCAAAATCTTGATTTATTCTGAATACCGCGTTATACCTGTCATACCCTTCATTTGGGGTAGGTGAATTATCTTTGGTATCTGATAAGGAAATGCGAAATGAGCCATTATCAGTGCCTTTGGTTAAGGCTATACTATTGGTGGTAGTTATCCCTGTTTTAAAAAATCTGTCGAAGTTTTTTGCTGCAGTTTGTGCTACATAAGGTTTTGTTTTTCCATCAATATCTATAAAAGGCTGCCCCTGTATTTTGGCGCCCCATGACCATCCTGGTGCATCACCTGAATTATCCTGAAGCTGCCCGTAAAAAATAGGGTTGCTATAATCGGCAGCGGTATAGGTTCTGCCATAAAAACCACGGCCGTATTCATATTGAAGATCACCATAAGGTACCATTTTTTCTAAAACAGTATTACTGTTAAAGGTTATGCCCAGATCCTGGCCGTTTTTACCCTTTTTAGTGGTTATTAAAATAACACCGGCCTGTGCACCACCGCCATATAACGCTGCTGCCGAAGCTCCTTTTAATACGCTGATAGATTCAATATCATCGGGGTTAATAGATGATAAACCGTCGCCCGGATCTGATCCGCCATAAACCTTGCCGCCATCGTCAGTATTTTCACGGGTTGTACTATTAATTGGGATACCATCTACAACATATAAAGGTTGATTTGAACCTGAAAAAGAGGAGTTACCGCGAAGGATCACCCTTGATGAGCCACCTGGGCCGTTTGGAGGTGATTGAACAACCAAACCAGCTACCTTACCTGATAAAGCATTAATAAAAGTAGGCTCACGGGTGGTTGACACTTCCTCGCCGCCTACCTGAGTAATAGAATAACCTAATTGTTTTTCTTCCTTTTTGATACCGAGGGCCGTTACTACTACTTCGGCAAGCTTTCCTGATGCGGATAAGGTAATAATTAGGGAACTTCCGTTACCGGCGGCAACTTCCTTTGTTTCAAAGCCCACAAAACTTACAACCAGAATGCTGTTATCAGCAACGTCAAGACTAAAAGCTCCATTTACATCAGCGCTTACGCCAACGTTTGAACCTTTAACTTTAATACTTGCACCCGGCAATGGTTGGCCGTTTTCGTCAACAACCTTTCCTTTTATTTTAGCTGCGACGATACCAGCGGTGGTGTTATCCCTTTCCTGTAAAATAACAGAGTTGTTTACCACCTTATAGGTTAAAGGGAAGTTTTTTAAACACGCATCCAATGTTTCATTTAACGAAGCATTTTTTATCTGGATGCTTACATTTTTTTGTTTGATATCCTTTGAGTCATAAAAAAAGACATACCCGGTTTGTTTGTTAATGGCCTGCAGCACCTTTTTTAAAGGAGAGTTGGTTTCATTCAGACTTATTTTCTGACTGAACACAGTTGCGCTGCACTGCATTAAGGCTATGACCATAATAAGGGTAGTCAATTTCATAACCAGGAGAATTTTTTTTGATAGCCACGGTTTATGCATGACTATAGGAAAAGCATTTAATTTCATACTTTTGATGAGTTTGGGTTAATACATGGTTAGAGACACTAAACTTGTTTTCCCGTTTACGGGGAGGGTTAACTCAAATATTTGCCGTATCCTGATTGCAGTCGGGGTGCGGTTATTTAATTAACCTTGCTTTATTGAGTATTTAAAGCATTTTTTGTAGGTTTTTCTTCATTTGTTTCTGTTTAAGTAAATAATTAATTATTGATATTTTAAGGCATTATTACAATGGTTTTACCATCTATCCGGTAATGTATCTTTTTAAACGTCAGCACGTCCAATATCTGTGTCGCATTAACGTTCCTGGATATCTCTCCGGAGAATTTTCTTTCCTTTAATTGTCCTTCGTACCTGATATTAACATCATACCAGCGGCTAAGCTGTTTCATAACACCTTCAATATTGGCATCATTAAAATGGAAAAGCCCATCTTTCCAGGCTGTTGCTTCTTCAATATCTGCTGTTGTTATGTTAAGTTCTCCATTTTTTAATTGAGATTGCTGGCCCGGTTTAAGCAGGAAATTTGCCCCTCCGGTTACTATTTTTACGCTTCCTTCCAAAAGTGTAGTTTTAACTTCATTTTCATCAGCATAGGCATTGATGTTAAAATGTGTGCCGAGTACCTCAACCAGTTGTCCGTTTGATACTACCCTGAAAGGCTTTTTGGCGTTGTGCGCCACTTCAAAATAAGCCTCGCCGGTAAGTTCTATCCTGCGTTCGCTTCCTGTAAACTCAACCGGGTATTTAATAGACGAAGCTGCATTTAACCAAACCTTAGTGCCATCAGATAAGATAAACTGAAACTGACCGCCTCTTGGAGTAGTAGCTACGTTATAAGTTGTTTGTTGTACAGGAGCATTAGCTTTTGAACCAACATACGTGATTTGGCCATCACTCGTTTTATTAATGATTACTTTGCCTTGTTTGGCAAGCTGGCCGGTTTTTCCGCCGTTTAAAACAATAGTACTGCCATCAGCCAAGGTTATAGTAGCTTTATTACTACCTGGTGCAATAAAAGGTTTATTAATCTTGCTTACTTCAATCGGAGCCTGTGATAATTTATCACGTTTTAGGAAATAAATACCGACGCTAAGCATGATAAGAACTGAAGCCGCAATAGCCAAACGGGGCCATAGCGGGGTTTTATGCCGTCTTTCAATTTGGTGTAGGAGTTTATTTAAACTCTCATCCTGAAAGCTTTCCAGCTCGTTATACGGAACCTCCGCTTCGGGATGTGTATATTTTAGGTACCAGCTTTCAACTAAAGCCTTTTCGTCTTCAGTTACATGACCCGAATCATATCTTTCTACTAAATCTTTTAAGTATTCGCGATCCATATTGTTTACCAGGATGAGTTTGTGCTAAATTACCTGATAGACAACTGTAAAGGGGGGAGGGAGTAGGCAGCAGTAAAAAAAATTAAAAAAAGAGCATAAAAAAGTGTGTCCCTAATTTAACCCGCAATATTTTGAGCGAATTGTTAATCTGTTTTCTGACAGTAAGGGAACTTATATTCAATTTATCAGCAATTTCCTGATGAGAGAGGTAAGAGTTTCGGCTCATTTCAAATATAAGCCGCATTTGCGGGGGCAATAATGATACTTCAGCCTCTACAATGGCTACCAGTTCCTTAATCCGGAATGGTTCATCGGCCAAAGGTTCGTTCTGGTGTGCGAAATGCAGAAATGAGGTGATATAGTCCGATTCTATTTTTTGATGCTTGAAAATATTTAATATCCGGTTACGAACCGAGGTATAAAGATAAGCCGGAAGATTGGAACCAATATTGATCGTTTCCCTGTTATTCCAGATGCATATAAAAAGTTCCTGCAATATGTCCTTTACTTCCTCACTGTCCGGCAGGCGTTTATAAGCATGACTATATAAAACACCATAATACCTTCTGTGGATCTCTGTAAAAGCAGTCAGGTCACCATCTTTAAGCATGGATACCAACTCAAGATCAGAAGATAAGTTATAATGGTTCATCTGGAAAATCAACTTTAGGATAAAAATAAAAAATATAAAATGATTTTGGTGTTACATTAACAAATTGTAAAGCAAAAATAATTTTTATAAGCGTGTCAGGTGAAAAATGATCAGCTATCTAACCTGCCCACACATTAGTAAAGTTGAAATGATTTGGCAGTGAATGTGGTACTGCGGGGCAAGCAAGCTAAAGCGAAAAAAGAGTTGCCGCTATAGCAAAATATTGTAAGTTTATCCGATGAAATTTGCCGAAGCTACGATACAGGCCAGAGAACAAAATATTGCATGGGTAAACAATTTACGACTTATAGCCATGTTTGCGGTAGTTATATTACATACGGCTTCGCCATTACTTTTTCAGTATAATAAATCTCCTTTACAGCAGTGGCTTGTTGCCGATGTTTATAATGCCCTGGTACGCTTTGCGGTACCTGTTTTTGTAATGATCACAGGGGCCTTATTATTACATCGTGAATATGAGTTGGGTGATTTTTTGAAGAAGCGCCTTGGCCGGTTGATATTGCCTTTTATATTCTGGAGCCTTGTTTATATTGTATACAGATGGTACAATGAGGATATTACTTTCACCAACAATACCTGGGCTAATATAAAACAGGTGCTGCAGCTGCTGCAAACTGGTAGCTTTTATCATTTATGGTATGTATACCTGTTAGTAGGTTTATATTTGTTTATTCCGGTTATCAGTAAGTTTGTGCGCCATGCTACCGAAAAGGAACTGTTATACTTTTTAGCTGTATGGTTTTTGACGATACTGATAAGTAAACCGTACTTAGCTCAGTTTAACATCGCTTTTGATCTGCGCTATTTTACAGGCTATATAGGGTACCTGGTACTTGGGCATTACCTGGCCTATAAAACAATCAATTTCTGGGGTTTATTATTGGTGTCAACTTTGGTATTTATAAGCTTTGCTTTTATAATTGCCGCCGGTACCCATTATCTGGAAGTGAAAGATCATGAGCTAAGTACCTATTTTTATGAACCTATTGGGCCATTTGTAATCATACTTTCAGCAAGTGCATTTTTAATGGCTAAATGTACAACAGTAAAGTTGAATGCTCCCTTAAGATGGATAAGTAACCATGCCGGAAAATATACATTGGGAATTTATTTGAGCCATGCTCTCATTCTGAGTTCGCTTGATCTTATAGATATTAACTCATCACTTTTCATACCGGCACTGAGTATTCCGCTGGTGGCTTTATTATGTTTTGCTTTATCCTGGCTTTTAATTTGGATAATGAGCAAGCTGCCGCTGCTAAAACATGTCACAGGGTAAAATTAGCCTTGTAGTGACAAGGGTTATCTATTTGCCACTACAAGGCTTATTGTTTTTTACAGTGGTTTTACCGGGCTGCCCGTCCAGTCTGTTCCAGGGGATAGCCGTTCGCCTTTCATTACCAGTGATAAGGCTTCCAGTTTAGTGTCATTACCTATTTCGCTGTCATATAGTATAATTGATCCGGCGCCAATGCTGCTTCGGGCGCCAATTTTAACAGAACCAACTTTCATAACCCGGTCTTCAAATAGGTGGGTTTGGGGGCCGCAATCGGCATTCAATGCGGCATCATCTCCAATACTTACCATGTCAAACTCTGTAATATCGGTGGTGTTCATCCATACACGCTTGCCTGTTTTGGTACCCAGTAAACGCATCATCAGCGGTAACCATGGTGTGCCCCGTAAATATTCAAGTAAAAACGGAACAGACAGGGCTTCATAGGTGGATGTAATAGCCTCACTACGCCAAACGTTCCAGCTCCACATTGGCCTTTGTTTGGGCTTATACTTACCAATAAAAAGCCATTTTAAAATTACAGTAAGTAAAAATGCCGGCACACCCATATAAAACAGATAATAAAACGGGAAGTATAAAATGATCTTCCATAAAGGTTCATTAACTATCAGGTCGTGCCCATAGGCAATAAACAGAATAGAAAAACAGATAATTGCACTTTCGGGTAATATAATGCGGATAAATTCAACCGTTCCGCGTGCCAGTTTTCTGAGCGGCTTGGGCCGGATAGTGAGTTCGGGAGGGAAAGGGTTGCTTTCCTGGCGACGCGGCAGGGGTATTGCAGGCGAGCCAAACCAATCACGGGCATCGTTATCTGCCATTTGCTGTTCACTTGGCGGGCTTGACAATACACCTATAAGCATGTTACCGTTCAGGTGATACCCCTGTGGTATCAGTGCGCTGTTTCCAACAAAACTAAAATTGTCAATAGTGGTATGGCTCAACATCAATTGCTGACCGCGCACATCAGCTTCGCCAAGCGTAACGGCATCAGCCACAAATGCACCATCGCCTATGGTAAGCAAGGGGTGGGTAACGCTGCTTGCTGTTGATATTTCTGTGTCCTTGCCAATTTTAGCGCCTAAGGCCCTAAAAAAGCGGGCTATAAATACAGTAGCATATATTGGGTGTAATACTATAAGACTTAATGACATTAACTGGTCTGCAAACCATTTGCGCACATAAAATATACTATAAATTGGATATTTACCCGGTTTAATATTACGTTGCAACAAGCGTGTCAGTATAATAGTTTCAGCCGCAAAAAGTAAAATATAGATGAGAGCCAGCACCGGTGCACCTATCATATAAGTAAAGTCATAATCATCGGCAGCGTTGTCCAGCTTATTGATGGAAATTATGGTGGGTAGCAACGGCAGCAGGATAATGAGCGGGAATATCATGATAGACACCATGAAGATGAGCTTATATTTGCGGCGTGTACCTGCTGAAATAGGCAAGGGCTGCGGCAAATCCTTAATATCTTTTTTCTCTTTAAACTGGGCCGGACTTCCCTGCCATACCTCAGCCGTTTTTATAATTTTACCAGATTGAAGATGGCTCAGATCCATCAATTCGCCCCAATCCTGTACTTCACTATCACCAGAAATTACTGCACTGGTGCCAATGTATGCATGATCGCCCAGGACAATGGTACGCAGCTTCAACATGCCATCTTCAACAATGGCATTGTTAAGTGTGGTGTTTGAACTGATGCTTACATCATTACCAATGGTGATCAGGTCTTCTGCTCCAAAGCTAAAATCGCTCAGTTGGGCATCGGGAGCTATCTGCATTCCAAGAAAGCGCAAATAGGTTGGGTATAATGGTGTTCCGTTTAAAAACTGGGCAGGTACCAGGCGTTGCATCGTTTTTACCAGCCACCATCTAAAGTAATAAGTACCCCATAAAGGATAATCGCCTGCTTTAAATTTTCCGATCACCACCCATTTTGTAAAAACAGAGATAACTGTGAATATGGGAGGGATAATGGCAAAAAGGGCTAATGAAGTTAAAATGGAATAACCTACGTTACTTGTTTCCTGATCCACATAATAATACCCCAGGTAGGGGATAAATATCTGAAATGCAAACAACCCAAAGATCATCAATAAAGCAACAGATTGGGCGAGCCAACAGGCTGCATAACGCCACAAAGGGATCGTGTTAAAAATTTGCGGTTCTTTTTGCTTTTCTTCTGTTTGCTGTTCCCAATTGGCGATTAGAGCGCTTAATGGCCGGTGCAGATAAACATCTTTTAGAGATACTTTTGGCAATGCAGCATCGCGGCGTAATTGTGATACGAAACCGGCTGCCAGTAACGAATGACCTCCCAGGTCGGTAAAGAAATCCATGGAAGCGTCGATGGTTTTATTTGGAAAAAACCGGTGCAATATAGCCATGATCCGATCGGCAGCTGGAGCATTTATATCCAATGTTTCCTGTGGGCCATCCGTAGCATCAATGTTAAGGGAATCAGGAACGGGCAAAGCTTTGCGGTTAATTTTACCGCTTGGCATGCGTGGCATTAGGGGCAAGGTTACAATAACATTGGGTACCATGTATGATGGTAAACTTTTTGCCAGTTCTAACCTGAAGTCATTTTCATCTATATTGATCAAACCCTCGGTTACAATGTAAGCAACCAAGTGCTCCTGACCAAGATTGTCTTTTTTAACAGCAACCGCAGCAGAAGCAACGCCAGATAGTTGGTTAAGCTTTGCTTCTATCTCGCCTAACTCAATGCGGTAGCCGCGTAGTTTTATCTGATCGTCAATACGGCCGTACATATCTACGTTACCATTCTTGTCAATCACGGCAATATCCCCGGTACGGTAAAGCCTGTTGCCCGGTAAAGCCGATAGTGAAGCCGGTTTATCAACAAATTTTTCCTGGGTGAGTTGTGGTAGCTTTACATAACCATCAGATAGCCCAGGCCCGGTAATAATCAGCTCTCCGGCTTCGCCGGTTGGCAGAATGTTAAGGGCTTCATCAACAACGGCAAGGTTATAATTGGGCAGGGGCTGTCCTATAATAATATGATCGCCCTTTTTTAACGAAGCCATGGTGGCTGTTACCGTAGTTTCGGTTGGGCCATAGCTGTTAAAAAATTTTATGCCTGGTTTTGACCATTTAGCCAGTACCTGTGGGGTGCAGGCTTCGCCACCTGCATTAACCAGGCGTAGCAAAGGTACATCATCGTCCATTACAGCAAGCAGGCTGGGTACGGCATGCAGTATAGTGATATGCTCTTTTCTTAAGGTGTCACTAAGTTCATCAATAGCTTTGGAAGTAGTATTATCTGCCACCCATAAAGTAGCTCCTGCAAAATAGCTTATCCAGGTTTCTTCGCACCACATATCAAACGATACCGAAAATCCCTGGTAAACCTTATCGTTGTCATGAATATCAATGATTGTTTGCTCTGCCCTTACCAGGTGGCAAATTTGCCGGTGGCTTATTAGTATACCCTTTGGCTTACCAGTGCTGCCTGATGTATATAATACGTAAGCAGGATCTTTAGGTTGTGGACCCTGGTATGCAGTAGCAGGGCTAATTAAAGGCGCCGGTTGCTCAATAAATGAAGGTATCTGTAATAGTTGACAATCGGTATTTAACATTTCCTGACTAAAGCAGGCAACGGCGCCAACTTCTTTCATAATTCCCTCAACTCTTTCAGCGGGGATCTCCCTATCAACAGGAACATAGGCAGCACCCGATTTTACAATGCCTAATATGGCGGCGTGTAGGTGCAAGCCACGGGCCCACCAAATGCCCACACAGGCATTGCGGCCAATGCCCTTTTCGGCTAAATATGCGGCAATCTGATTGCTCCAATGATCCAGTTCGGCATAGGTTAACGATTGATTCTGGAATATAAGAGCAGTTTTATATGGATAGTTTTTAGCTGACAATGAGAACAGGTCAACCAAAGTTTCTTCTTTGATTAAATCAGGGCGCTCATTACCAATAATAATACTTAAGTCGGTCATAAAAAAGGATAGCCATCCAAGGCTTAGGTTTTAATCGGTGCTGGCTTAAAACAGCCAATATCAAAAACAGTTTTATATTATAATGTTATATAAAAGTTATTTTTATGCAGTGTTTAAAGCATCGCGGCATAAAAAATAACTTTATTCTTTTCAGCAATGTATGGAGCAATTATATGGATAAAGGTTTAATGTCGTTTTACGAATCTTCAATAATAAATAATAAAATGAATACTGGCTGTATTGGCAGGTAAGTGTGTTCATCAAAATGATATTTTAGCATAGAGCTTTACCGGGTTTGTGGCCTAACTTATCCTGATAATTAGTAACAAGTTGGTTACGGTGCAGGTAGTTTCATTTAACGTTTTTTTTGATAAGGCAAGATATTATCTTTGGCTTTTACCCCAATAAAGTACTTTTTACCTTATTTTAAAGCAAAACCCAAACTGGTGATTTTTATGACAATTGCTAAAATAAAATCGTTTACTAATTATACTTTTAAAGCCGTATCCGGCAAATGGCTGATTGCTGTAATAATCCTGTTTTTTGCCGCAGAAGTTCAGGCCCAGCAACGGCCCAACATTATATTTGTTTTGGCCGATGACATGGGGTATTCAGATTTAAGCTGTTATGGCAACCCGGTTATTAAAACACCATTTTTAGATAAAATGGCTCAAAAAGGTGTGCGTGAAACCAATTATGTGGTATCAAGTCCGGCCTGTACCCCTTCAAGAGCATCATTATTAACCGGCCGTTATGCTTCAAGGATGAATTTGGGCATCGTAATTCCGCCCGGATCTGACCTCGGGCTGGCAGATCAGGAAGTTACCATTGCCGAAATGCTGAAAGGCGTAGGCTATAAAACGGCCATGATTGGTAAATGGCATTTAGGTGATCACCGGCCATTTAATCACCCCATGGCACAGGGTTTTGACTCTTACTATGGATTATTATACAGCCACGATTACCGGTCGCCATACGTTAAAACTGATACCACTTTAAAAATATTCCGGAACCATACACCAGAAGTTATTAAACCAGCCGATTCATCTATAGTTGATCTGTATACCAATGAAGCTATAAGGTATATTAGGAAACAGAAAAAGGATAAACCTTTCTTTTTGTATCTGGCCCACAATATGCCGCATTTGCCTGTAGCCTTCGCTTCATCAAAAAGAAACACCGGGCGGTCAGATGGTGGCCATTTGGGCGATGTGGTTGAGCAGTTAGATGCAAGTTTGGCCGAGATATGGAGTGTTCTTGAAAAGCAAGGTTTGGCGGATAATACCATATTTATGTTTTCAAGTGATAACGGCCCGTGGATTGAATTTCCTTCACGGATGTCTGGTGATGGAGCAACCAAGCGTTGGGATGCCGGTACAGCGGGAGTATTTCGCGGCAGCAAAGGACAAAGTTATGAAGGTGGTGTTCGCGAACCATTTATAGTTTATTGGAAAAATCATACCCCGGTTGGAGCTTCTGTAACCAGTATGGTAAGCAATCTTGATGTATTGCCAACACTTGCCCAATGGACAAACGCACCGCTTCCCAAAGGTCGTACGCTTGATGGGCAATCCATTTCGGATGTATTGTTAGGGAAAGCACCAGCACATCCAAAGCATCGCGAAATTTACATTGTAAATAATGGTATATGTGAGGCCGTTAAACTCGGCGACTGGAAGTATCTGGAAATTAGCGGAAATAACCAGAATTCAGGTATTTTAAGCGCGCCTCAGGGAGCTAAAACGGAGTTGTTCAATTTGTCATACGATCCAAGCGAACGTACCAACGTGATTGAAGAATATCCTGAAATTGCAAAACAACTTAAGGCACTGTTTGATAAGTTTCCCGGAAAAACAGAAAATTAATACAGGTTGGTGAAGATACAGTTTGTACCCGTTGAATTACCGCTCATTCCTTTGTAAATGAAAAAAGTTATATATATACCCATATTTAGTGCTATTTTATTATCTGTTGCTTGTAAGCAAAAGCCTCAGGTAATTGCTAATACCCCTAAATCGGCGTTGCCGGCTAAAAAAGCTATATGTTGTGAGTCTAATATCCCCTCACGTTTCCCATCGCTTAATTCCAAACAGGCCGTACTTGAAAATTCAAATACGGGTAATTTGCATAAAGGTATGGTTTGGATTAAAGCCGGTGCTTTTATGATGGGAGCAGACAATAAACAAGCAGCTCCTGACGAGTACCCAAAACACCAGGTGAGCGTAACTGGATTTTGGATGGATATAACGGAAGTTACCAATGCACAATTTGCCAGCTTTGTAAAAGCCACAGGTTATATAACTACGGCCGAACAAAAGCCCGATTGGAGTGAGCTTAAAAAACAACTGCCGCCCGGTACTCCAAAACCCGCTGATAGTTTACTGGTACCGGCTTCGCTGGTTTTTACCCCACCTCATCACGCGGTGTCTTTAAACGATTACAGCCAATGGTGGTCATGGAAAAAAGGAGCCAGCTGGAAACATCCGCAGGGAGCCGGTAGTAATATTAAAGGTAAAGATAATTATCCGGTTGTTCAGGTATCATGGTATGATGCTGTGGTTTATTGTAAATGGGCGGGCAAACGATTACCTACCGAGGCCGAATGGGAGTGGGCCGCCAGAGGTGGCCTTGAAAACAAGGTTTACCCATGGGGTAATGAACCGGTTGATGCCGGCAAGCCTAAGGCCAACACATGGCAAGGGCATTTTCCGGATAATAACACCGAAAAAGATAAATTTTATGGACTTGCACCCGTAGGCTCATTTGCTGCCAACGGATACGGTTTATATGATACAGCGGGTAATGTTTGGGAATGGTGTGCCGACTATTATAACAACACGTATTATGAAAAAATAGCAGGTACAGCAGGCAATAAAGACCCGAACGGACCGGCTGAGAGTTATGACCCTGACGAGCCTAATGCAAAAAAAAGGGTGATCAGGGGTGGCTCATTTTTATGTAATGATAGCTATTGCTCGGGTTACCGGGTTTCGCGCAGGATGAAAAGTACGGAAGATAGCGGAATGGAGCATTTAGGTTTCAGGTGTGTTGCCAGTAAATAGTATCTAAAAAACAAACACCGTGAATGTGCTTATTTAAAGAATAATATGAGGCGGTATTAAATTTGATGTGGCTATTTCTTTAAATGCTTGGTTCTTAACTTACTCAAAAACTCTGGCGATATACCCAGGTATGATGCTATATAGTGCTGTGGCACTCGTTGTGGAATAGTTGGATAACGCTTAATAAATTCAAGATACTTTTCAATGGCAGTATTGGAGATGGTTTTAAACAAGCGGCTTTGAATTACAGTAAGGTGGCGCTGAATCATAAGCCGGAACATTCTTTCCAGTTTAGGTACTCCTGCTAAGAGTTTTTCCTTTGAATTGCGCGAAAGTACCAGGAGCTCGCAATCTTCCAGGGTTTCAATATACATATTACTTATAGTTTGATCCTGGAAACTCGTTATATCGCTAACCCACCAGTCTTCAATAGCAAATTGCAGCGTTACTTCCTGACCGTTGCTGTCAATATAATATTCACGTATGCAGCCTTTATTTACATAGGCTTCAAAATTACAAATATCGCCGGCCTGTAGCAGTTTAGTCTTTTTAGGCACTGTTCTATATTCAAGTATAGCGTTAAAATAAGCCAGTTCATCGGCCGATAAACTAATACTTTTTGAAACGTAGTTGTTGATATTCTGAAACATAGTTTATCCCGGCTGGCTGTTACTTACAATGCTAATTATTTGCAATTATAATGGCTTAAACCGGTAGGGCAAATTTTACAATTTCTTGTCTTAGTTCAATGTTTTTAACAAACAGATAAAGCAACTTTACAAAGTGAAATGCTTTGGGAAACTGGCATAAATTACAACAGTAAAATATCCCACCCCGGATT
This sequence comes from Mucilaginibacter saanensis, assembly GCF_014200575.1. GTDB lineage: Bacteria > Bacteroidota > Bacteroidia > Sphingobacteriales > Sphingobacteriaceae > Mucilaginibacter. The sequence goes on from NZ_JACHBZ010000002.1 coordinate 424,651, forward strand.
TTAATCGTCGGTTATCATTACAAGTTTAATTATCTAAAAACTGAATATATGAACTACTTACCCAATTCGCAACGTTACCAAAATATGGAGTACCGCCGTTGCGGCAAAAGTGGCCTGAAACTGCCTGCCGTATCATTAGGCTTATGGCATAATTTCGGAGCTATTGATAATCTTGAAAATGCCCGCAACATTTTGAGATTAGCATTTGATAACGGAATAACTCATTTTGACCTGGCTAATAACTACGGGCCGCCTCCCGGTTCGGCAGAGGAAACCTTTGGACGGATTTTTAAAGATGACTTTAAAAGATACCGTGATGAACTAATCATATCTACCAAGGCTGGCTGGCCTATGTGGGATGGCCCTTATGGCGATCTGGGATCGAAAAAATACCTCGTGGCAAGTTTAGATCAAAGCTTACAGCGTATGGGCCTTGATTATGTGGATATATTTTATCACCACCGCCCGGATCCTGAAACACCTTTAGAGGAAACCATGGCAGCCCTTGACCTTATAGTAAAACAAGGAAAGGCCTTATATGTAGGTATATCAAGCTACAGCCCTTCAGAAACGGCGCAAGCCGCTGAAATTCTGAAAAATTTAGGCACCCCGTGCCTCATTCATCAACCTAAATATTCTATGTTTGACCGCTGGGTAGAGGATGGGTTGCTTGATGTGCTTGAAGATAAAGGCATGGGGTGTATTCCATTTTCGCCGCTTGCACAGGGCCTTTTAACTAATAAATATTTAAAGGGTATACCCGAAGGCTCAAGAGCTGCTAATCATCGTGGAAATGGTGCCATAGAAGAAGATCAGATAACGGATGATAAAATTGCCAAAGTAGGTAAGTTAAATGAACTGGCTTTAAAACGTGGGCAAAATCTGGCACAAATGGCGCTTTCATGGATACTGAAAGATAAAAGGATCACATCTGTGCTCATAGGAGTGAGCAAACCTGAGCAGGTTACAGATTCTTTGCGTTGTCTTGAAAATCTGTCATTTACCCAGGATGAGCTTCAGTTGATTAACAGTATTCTGGCTGAATGAAAGAGGTGCATCCAACCACTTAGATAGTTTTATATATCGTGATACATAACCCGGAGATGTGATCAGAATAGATAATGTTTAGCCTGATTCCTTTTCCGGGTTTTGTGTTGCGGGGTATTTAATGTTTAGGCATGAAATATTTCATTGAATGCATTTTGGCATTCACGTCTGATGTTAAAGGGAAGTTGAGAGGTGTGAAAGAAATGAAACCTTACAAAATTGGAATCTACTTCAAAAAAAAGATGATTAAATATAATGTCATGCTCCTGTTCCGGAAACTCCCCATGTCTGGAATCGAACCAGAAATAGTTGTTTTTTTGAATGAGTGAAAGCGCTTGGTTGAATTTTTTAAGTTTTGCCTCAACCTGGATATTTTGAATTAGCATAGCAAATTATTTTAAGCCGCTTGAGCCAGTTCAATAAGAGTGCCATTGAACGTAACATTCTTTATAGATGTTGTTTATGTATATTGTTTACATAAATATGTATAATAAGCTGTAAAGTGGAGTGTTGGTTTACTTTTGCCAATAATTGGGTTGCAAATTTTTGCCCATTTACTATTATATGTAAACTTTGGTGTGGAAAATAATATGCAAGATGAGGCGTTAATTCTCGCATAAAAAAACGTCAAATCTCTGGACAAGCAATAATCTGTATAAGATAACCTGATTGGCAAATATAACAGTGATACTAAAGGCTTTATTGACGTATTTTTTGAGATGACAATCGGGCTATCAGCTCGGTTTCTACCAGCTCAGTTTCGAATTCCTCAACTGGCCATTTGCTCTCAATAGTTTTAATAAGCATTTCTGTGGCCATTTGGCCTATCTGAAATGCTGGTTGACGCACAACAGTTAGCGGAGGATCAAACAACTCCGCCACATCAGAATTGGTAAAGCCCGCAATGGCAATATCTTCGGGGATTTTCAGGCCCAGTTTTTTTAGTATATACATGCAACTGATGGTAAGCCGGTCGCTGCCTACAAAAATAGCATCGGGTCGTTCATCCATACTAAGCAATTCCTTAATGGCAAATTCTACCTCATCCTGAATCATACCGCCATGATTACAATGTTTTAAATAGGCCGGATTAAAGTTAATATGATGCTTATCAAGTGCGGCCTTAAATCCATCAAATCTTTCCCTGCTAATGAGCAGGTTATTAGAATTGGTAAGATGGGCTATTTTGGTAAATCCTTCATTTATCAGGAGTTCGGCAGCATCAAATGATCCTTTAAAGTTATTTACAATTATTTTATGGGTTTCAATATCAGGTGCAACACGATCAAAAAATACAATCGGGAATCCTTTTTCCAATAAATATTTGTATTGTGATGTATCTGTTGTTTCGGCAGATAATGAAACCAGTAAGCCATCCACGTGTCTTGACAGCAAATGTTGCACATTGGCACTTTCACGATCAAATGATTCATGGGTTTGGGTTATAATAACGTGATACCCCCGGTTATAAGCAATTGATTCAATGCCGTTAATAGCCTGCGAAAAATAATTATTAGCAACTTCACACACCACCACGCCAATTGAATGGCTCTTTTGCTCTTTCAAACTCAGTGCAATAGGATTTGGCCTGTAGTTTACCTTTTCAGCATATTCCAATACAAGCTTTTTTGTTTCGGCACCTATTTCATAACTCCCGTTTAAGGCCCTTGATACGGTTGATGTTGACAAACCCAGCGCCTTTGCTATATCCTTTATGGTGTAAGATTCAAACATAATTTGGTTAGGTAATCCTGTAAATAATTGTAACGATTACACGGATTATAATTATAGGTAATAATTTGTTATCAGGCTAAATTACTGTAAAAATTGAAATATCCCCGATTTACCCTGATACAATTAATTTGTATAAATTATGCAATCGTTTCCGGGAACGATTGCATAGTTTTAGTTGAACATATCTTTTTTTTATTAATCAAGAGTGGTTAATCTTGTTTAGAGATTTGCGCTTTTTATATGCCAAAAGCATTAAAAAATGACTAAAACGCTCACCAATTATAATCATATATTTTACAACAAAGCATGTTTATCATAAAAGGTTCATTTGGTATTGTGGCCCTGTTTATTGCGGGGGTATTAAACGTATCGGCACAAACAAAAACGTACTCCTGGCAACATTTGCCACAGGTAAGCAGGCCGGTATTTAAGAAAGATACGTTTAATGTTTTATCCTACGGTGCAAAACCCGATGGACAGTCACTAAATACGGTAAGCATAAATACAGCTATTGCTGCATGCAGTACAAAAGGGGGCGGTGTAGTATTAATTCCGCAAGGTTTTTGGCTTACAGGGCCCCTGGTACTCAAAAGCAACGTAAACCTGCATGTTAGCCGCGCTGCGTTACTACAGTTTACGGACGATAAAAGCCAGTATAAACTTGTAAAAGGTAATTATGAAGGTCATGTAGCGGTACGTAATGAGTCGCCAATTTCTGGTACCGATCTCGTCAATATCGCTATCACCGGCGACGGTATTATTGACGGTCGCGGTGAAGTTTGGCGGGCAATGGGTAAAGACAGGGTAACCGAAAACGAGTGGAAAGCCCTAATAGCATCAGGTGGTGTAGTGAGCGAAAATGGAAAAACCTGGTATCCGTCAGTAGGTTTTATGAAGGGAGCCAAAACACCTGATGCCGGTATACTTGGTACCGGTAAAACCCTCGAAGACAGCGAAGCAATAAAAGACTTTTTCAGGCCCAACATGCTGGTGTTTACTAATTGCAAAAAGGTATTATTACAGCAGGTAACCCTTCAAAATTCGCCGGCATGGAATATTCACACCTTGCTGTGCGAAGATCTTACCGTGCAAAATGTAAATGTGCGAAATGCCTGGAATGCCCAGAACGGTGACGGTATTGATGTAGAATCATGTAAAAACGTACTGATAGAAAATAGCACCTTTGATGCCGGTGACGATGGGATCTGTATCAAATCGGGCAGGGACGAAGAAGGGCGCAAACGCGGTAAACCTACCGAAAATGTGATCGTTAAAAACAACGTGGTTTACCGGGCTCATGGTGGTTTTGTAATAGGCAGCGAAATGTCTGGCGGCGCACGCAATATTTTTGTTTCTGACTGTACGTTTATCGGTACCGATATTGGCTTGCGTTTTAAAACCACCCGCGGACGCGGTGGAGTGGTTGAGGATATTTTTGTTAAAAACATCAACATGAAAAGTATAGTGCATGAAGCCATACTTTTTGATATGTATTACGGTGGCAAGTCGCCAGGTGAAGATGACGCGGTTAATGATGCAGCCACTATTCCGGTAACAGAAGCTACTCCCGCATTCAGGAATTTTTATGTTGACCATGTAGTATGTAATGGTGCCGAAAAAGCGCTGATGATCAGGGGACTGCCTGAAATGAGTATCAAAGATATACATATAAGCAATAGCCTGTTTCAAACCACCAACGGGGTTGATATTATTGAGGCGCAAAATATTACACTTAAAGGCGTAAGCCTGGTGAGTAAAAACACCAATCCGCTTGTTAATATTAAAAACAGCAGCAGTGTTATACTTAATAAGGTAACGTATAATGATGCGCAGCTGCTATTTAAAATAAGCGGAAAAAAAGCAGCACAGATACAGGTGTCAGATACAGATACCTCTAAGGCCAGGACAAAAGCTGAGTTTGCTTTAGGGGCCGCCAATAGTGCATTAATAACAATGTAGTATTCAACAAAGCATTTTAAAATGATGAAAATACTATTATTGATATTGATCTGCATTGCACCGGTTATGCTACGGGCACAGGTAGTTTCCTATCCAACTCATTTTACGGTTGCACAGGATGGCAGCGGCAATTTTAAAACCATTCAGGAAGCCGTAAATGCGGTACGTGATCTGTCGCAGGTACAGGTTGTCATTTATATTAAAAAAGGCGTTTATCACGAAAAACTGGTTATACCCTCATGGAAAACCAGGATCTCCTTAATTGGCGAGGACGAGCAAAACACCATCATTACCAATAGCGATTTCTCAGGCAAGGCAAATCCGCAAGGTAAGGATGCCTTCGGTAAAGACAAATTCACCACCTATACGTCGTATACCGTTTTGGTTCAGGGGAATGATTTTATAGCCAAAAATCTCACCATTACGAATGAGGCCGGGCAGGTTGGGCAGGCAGTAGCCCTGCATGTAGAAGCTGACCGGTGCGCTATAGTAAACTGCCATTTGTTGGGTAATCAAGATACATTGTATGCCGGTACAGAAAATAGCCGCCAATTTTATAAGGACTGCTTTATAACAGGCACTACCGATTTTATTTTTGGCGAAGCTACGGCGGTATTTCAACATTGTGTGATCATGAATATCAAAAATTCATTTATCTCGGCCCCGGCAACAACGCCGCGTCAGCAATTTGGTTTTGTTTTTTTTGACTGTAAGCTCATCGCTATAGACAGCGTAAAAAAGGTTTATCTGGGCAGGCCATGGCGCCCTTACGCTAAAGCTGTTTATATCCGTTCAGATATGGGTGGTCAAATAGTGCAAGCGGGATGGGATAACTGGCATAACCCGGAAAATGAAAAGACTATGTTTTTTGCCGAATATAAAAGTACAGGCAAAGGTGCCAATGCGGGTAACCGGGTACCATGGGCCCATCAGCTTACCCAGGCGGAAGCAGAAAAGTATACGGTTAAAAATATCCTGGCCGGTAATGATAATTGGGACGTATTATCTTCTATAAAATAATTGTATAATGAAAAAGCTGTTATTGCTGTTTTGTTTTCTTTTTTCGGGCGTATTGCTCAGGGCGCAAACAGCGCCGTGGTCGCTGCGAATGGCTGCAACCGCTGTGCATTTGTGGAAAGACTCGCTACCGGGCCATAATTGGTCGTATGATCAGGGAATAGTTTTGCAAGGGCTGCAAAGTGTGTGGCAGCAAAGTGCCAATGGCGAGTATTTTAATTACATCCAACGCGCTGCGGACAGGTATGTGGCTGCGGATGGCACTATAAGAACATATAAGGCGGAAGATTATACGTTGGATAATGTTTTAACGGGACGTAGCTTGCTGGCACTTTACCGGGTACTGAATGCCGAAAAGTATTATAAAGCGGCTACATTGCTGCGCAAACAACTTGACCATCAACCCAGAACCCCCGAAGGTGGTTTCTGGCATAAAAAAAGGTATCCCAATCAAATGTGGCTTGATGGCTTGTATATGGCTGAGCCTTTTTACGCGGAGTATGCCGCTACATTTCATCAGGATGCTGATTTTGACGATATAGCCAAACAGTTTATCCTGATGGAAAAATATGCCCGTGATACTAAGACAGGTTTGTTATACCACGGTTGGGATCAGAGTAAAAAAGAACGTTGGGCCAATCCTCAAACTGGTTTATCGGCAATATTCTGGGGCAGGGCAAATGGTTGGTTTGTAATGGGGCTGGTTGATGCTCTTGATCAATTCCCGGTTAATCATCCCCAACGGGCAAAATTACTGGCCATATTAAACCGTTTTGCTGCGGCAATAGCTCAGTACCAGGATGCTAATACTGGCGTATGGTACCAGGTATTGGATAAAGCAGGCGAAAAGGGTAATTACCTGGAGTCTTCGGCGTCATGCATGTTTGTGTACGCGCTGGCCAAAGGGATCAGGGAGGGCTACCTGCCGCAAAAATACCTGCCGGTAGTTCAAAAAGGCTACGAAGGGATCATTAAACAATTTGTGGAAACAGATGCCAGCGGACAAGTGAATTTGAACGGAGTTTGCGGAGCAGTTGGCCTGGGCGGAAACCCTTATCGCGATGGTAGCTATCAATATTACATCAGCGAAAAACCTGTAATTAACGAACCCAAAGGCATTGGCTCCTTTATGCTGGCCAGTGTTGAAATGGAGCGTTTGCAGCATTTAAATAAGGCAAAAGGCAATGTAGTATTGCTTGACAACTATTTTAATGACGAATACCGGCAGGATGTTATTACCGGCAAAAAAATATCCTTCCATTATAAATGGGGTGAGTGGGACAATAATGGCTTCTCTTTTTTCGGGCAGGCTTTTAATAACTATGGCTTACGTACAGAAACCTTATTCCAGGCCCCTGATGTATCGAACCTGAAAAAAGCGGCCGTTTACATTATTGTTGATCCTGATATTCCAAAAGAAAACCCCGAAACAAAATATATACAGGAACCTCACATTGAAGCCATTAGTCAATGGGTTAAAGATGGCGGTGTATTGCTGGTACTAAATAATGACACAGGCAATGCTGAGTTTACACACCTTAATAAACTGATGGCTAAATTTGGAATCCGCTTCAATGAAAATAGTGTTAACCATGTAGCTGGTCATAATTTTGAACAAGGTGCTATTGACATACCCGCGGGTAACTCCATATTAAAAACCACCTCAAAAATATATATTAAAGAATTAAGTACCCTACAGATAAAATCTCCGGCTGTTGCTCAATTAATTAACAAAAATGATGTGATTGTGGCTACTGCAAAATACGGTAAAGGTGTAGTATTTGCCGTAGGCGACCCCTGGTTTTATAATGAATACGTAGACGGTCGCAAACTGCCGCTGCAATATGAAAATTTTAAAGCTGCCAATGACCTCGTGAGCTGGGTAGTACAACAAATAACAACAAAGTAACCTTAAACTATAAATACCCCAATCAAATAAGTGTATGATATTATCAAAATACAACCTGAAAAAAATAAACATGCCTGCGTTTCAATTGCCGCAGGAACAAGTATTTGAGCTGCCTGAAAAGGTGCTGCAATTTGGAACCGGAGTTCTTTTGCGTGGCTTGCCTGATTATTTTATTGACAAAGCCAACCGTAAAGGGATTTTTAATGGTAGGGTGGTGGTGGTAAAATCAACCGATACCGGATCTGTAACTGATTTTGATAAGCAAGACGGTTTATACACCATTTATTCAAAGGGGATTGAAAATGCCAAGGAAATAAAAGAGCAGGTAATATGTTCGGCCATTAGCAGGGTATTGTCTGCCTCTACAGACTGGGATGCAATTTTGGAAGTTGCCCGGAGCCCGCATCTGCAGGTAGTTATATCAAACACTACCGAGGTAGGTATAAAGCTTGTAAAAGAGGATGTACGCAAGCATCCGCCGGTTTCTTACCCTGGTAAGTTGCTGGCTATTTTATATGAGCGATATAAGGCTTTTAATGGCAGTAAAGATAGAGGCCTGGTAATTATCCCAACCGAGCTTATAGTTGATAATGGCAAAAAGCTGGAAGCCATTGTGCTTGAACTGGCACACTTAAATAAGCTGGAACCAGCATTTATGGATTGGTTGGAAAGTAGCAACAGCTTTTGCAATTCATTGGTTGACAGGATTGTACCCGGCAGGCCTGACAAAGCTTTAAGTGATGAACAGGAAATTGCAAACGGCTATGCTGATAACCTGAGCATTATATCTGAAACCTATGGCCTTTGGGCTATTGAAGGTGATGATAAAATTGCATCGGTGTTGTCATTTAGTCTGGCGGATAAAGGCGTTGTAATAACACCTGATATTGAATTATTCAGAGAGTTAAAGCTGCGCTTGCTTAATGGAACGCATACACTGAGTTGTGCTGTGGCTTATCTGTCGGGTTTTAGAACGGTTAAGGAGGCAATGGACGATGATGAGTTTACTAAATTTATAACCCGGTTGGCATTTAACGAGATCCTGCCGGCTATTCCTTATAAAATTGATCATGCCGTTGCAACTGATTTTGCAGGTAAGGTACTTGACAGGTTCCGTAACCCATATATCAGGCATGAGTGGTTAAGTATTTCTATGCAGTACACAACCAAAATTAAAATGAGAGTGATCCCTTTATTGTTGAATCACTACACAATCAATAATTCGGCTCCTGAATGCGTGGCTCTCGGTTTTGCGGCGTTTATCAGGTTTATGCGTGTTAAGGCTGGAGATAATGGACAATATACAGGTACGATAAACGACGAGGAGTATAAGGTAACTGATAGCCAGGCCGAATATTTTGCAAAGGTTTGGGAAAGCAATGATATTAATACAGTTGTACAAAATGTGTTAAAAAACAAAGAGTTATGGGATGCTGATCTTAGTGCCCTGCCTGGTTTTGAGAATGCTGTAATAGAACAATTTAACCGTATTAATGCTAAAGGACAATTAGAGCCCGGCATTATCAAAAACTGAATTCATGAAACAGAGAATTATAAAAGTACATCCGGCCGATAATGTGTTGGTAGCGCTGACTGATTTACAGGCAGGTGAAGAAGTGGTGTATAAGAATGACAAATATAAAATAGTTGATCTTATACCCGCTAAGCACAAATTTGCCATTGCCGATATTCCGGCAGGCAGCGAAATTATTATGTACGGCGTTTTGGTGGGAAAGGCACAAAGCCATATACCTGTTGGTGGGTTATTATCAACGGGTAACGTAGTACATGCTGCTAACAGCTTTTTAACAGGTAGCAGCCATACCGATTGGCATAAGCCCGATGTAAGCAAATGGCAGAACCAAACATTTAATGGTTACCATCGCGAAGATGGCAGCGTAGGTACCGCCAATTACTGGCTGGTAATACCCATGGTGTTTTGCGAAAACCGGAATATTGAAGTACTGCAGGAGGCTTTAGTAAAACCGCTGGGTTACGGCCGTAAAAAAACGTATGAGATAAAAGCACAGCAACTGATCAACATGATTAAAGCTGGCGGTGAGATTGAAGAGATATTATATACCGAAATTGACGGTGATACGGCCCGGAATACGGGTGATAAGTTATTCCCGAATGTGGATGGGGTAAAGTTTTTAATTCACAGCGGTGGCTGCGGTGGTACACGTCAGGATGCCACCACCTTGTGTGGCTTACTGGCAGGGTATATTACGCATCCTAATGTGGCTGGCGCCACGGTATTAAGTTTGGGTTGCCAAAATGCCGAAGTAAAAATACTGCTTGAGGAGATCACTAAACGTTCACCGGCTTTTAATAAGCCTTTGTGCATTCTTGATCAGCAAAAAACAGGTAAAGAGTCTGATTTAATAGAACTTGCCATACGCCAAACACTTGCTGGTTTAATGCAGGCCAACACTTATACCCGTAAACCGGCTCCGCTAAGCAAATTGACTATTGGTTTGGAGTGCGGCGGTTCCGATGGTTTTTCCGGAATTTCAGCCAATCCGGCTATTGGTTATACCTCTGATCTGCTGGTAGCACTCGGCGGTTCGGTTATCCTGGCAGAGTTTCCTGAGCTCTGCGGTGTTGAACAAAATCTGATAGATCGTTGCCTGGATAAGAATAAGGCTGAACGTTTTGCCGGTTTAGTAAGCAGCTACAGCCAGCGCGCCGAAGAAGCAGGGTCAGGTTTCTACATGAATCCATCACCCGGAAACATCAAAGATGGTTTAATAACAGATGCTATCAAGTCTGCCGGAGCTGCAAAAAAGGGGGGCACATCACCTGTAACCGATGTGCTTGATTATCCTGAAAAAGTTACTAAACCGGGTTTGAACTTGTTATGCACCCCCGGTAATGATGTGGAATCAACTACGGCCGAGGTTGGTTCTGGGGCTAATGTGGTTTTATTTACTACAGGCTTAGGTACACCAACCGGAAACCCTATTGTACCAGTGGTGAAAATTGCCACCAATACAACACTGTTTAACCGCATGAGTGACATTATTGATATTAATACCGGTACTATTGTAGAGGGAGATGAAACTATTGAACAGGCTGGTGAAAGAATACTGGACTATGTGATTAAGGTAGCAAGCGGCGAAACGGAAGTAAGTGCAGTAAGACACGGACAGGATGATTTTATTCCTTGGAAAAGAGGTGTTTCACTGTAGATAATTGAATAATTGGAAATACATCAATCCGAAAATAAAATAATGAAGATACTAACCTGTATAACGCCAGGAAAGCTGGAATATGGCATGGTTGAAGTTCCTGAAGTTAAACAAGGTAATGCTTTACTAAAAATTAAACGCATAGGTATATGCGGAACTGATTTACATGCTTTTGAGGGTACGCAGCCATTTTTCAGCTACCCGCGTATATTGGGCCATGAGCTTGCTGCCGAATTAGTGGATGTTGGTGATGCCGACGAATTTAAAACGGGCGAAGCAGTGACCTTTATACCTTATTATAACTGTGGTCAATGTATTGCCTGTCGTTCAGGCAAGCCTAACTGTTGCGTAAATATTCAGGTTTGCGGTGTACATACAGATGGGGGCATGGCCGAATATCTGCAAATACCATCGCACTTATTAGTGCATGGCGATGGTCTTGGTTTTGATGAACTGGCGCTGGTTGAACCCTTGGCCATTGGTGCACATGGCGTACGCCGGGCCTATGTTAAGCCCGGCGAATTTGTGCTGGTAATTGGTGCGGGACCTATAGGCTTAGGCACTATGGAATTTGCCCGAATTGCCGGCGCAACGGTTATTGCCGCGGATGTAAATGCACGGCGTTTAAGCTTCTGTAAAGAAAACTTAAATGTTGCCCATACTATCAATGTAAAAGATGAAAATGTAACGGAACGGCTATCAGCCATTACCAATGGTGATATGCCCACTGTAGTAATTGATGCAACAGGCAATCAAAAAGCTATTAATGGTGCGTTTCAATATATGGCTCACGGAGCAAGATATGTGTTAGTTGGGCTACAAAGGGACGAGATCATTGTTAGCCATCCGGAGTTTCATAAACGTGAGGCTACGCTGATGAGCAGCCGTAATGCTACCCGTGAGGATTTTGAACATGTGATCCGTTCAATGAAAAGCGGTTTGGTTGATCCTAAAACCTATATAACGCACAGGGTAACATTTGATGAAGTAAAAGACCAGTTCGAAAGCTGGTTAAATCCCGCTAATGGAGTTATAAAAGCAATGGTTGAGTTATAATATAATGAATAACAGAGCTGTAATATTATTTTTTATTGGGTTGACGATTTGTTTTACCGTAGGTAATGTTAATGCGCAGCAAAAGCATTTGTTGAGTTTTAATAAATTGAAAAGCTACGTTGGTTATTTTAACGCTATTGATACGGAAACGGTAAAGAATTATGTAACTAACGATCATGCTTATGAATGGCTCGCTAAAAACGTGCCGCTGTTTGATTGCCCCGATTCGGCTATTCAAAAAATATATTACTATCGCTGGTGGACATTCAGGAAGCACCTCAAACAAACTCCCGATGGGTTTATCTTTACAGAATTTATAACTCCTGTTACTTTTACAGGCGTTTATAACAGCTCAAGCAGTGCACTTGGTCATCAGATTTATGAGGGCAGGTGGTTGCATGATCCTCAATATATTGATCAGTATATCAGCTTCTGGTTGTATGTTGATCCTAAACAAAAAAAGCCGCATTTACACGCTTTTAGTAGCTGGATCGACGATGCCGTTTATAATTACTACCTCGTTAATCTCAATAAGCCCTTTATTCAAAAGAATCTACCCGCCCTTAACCTGGATTATAACCAATGGGAAAGTGAAAAGCAACTGCCTGACAAACTTTTTTGGCAGTTTGATGTGAGGGATGCCATGGAAGAATCTATCAGCGGGGGGCGCAAAGTAAAAAACGTTAGGCCAACCATTAACAGTTATATGTACGGCAACGCTGTTGCTTTGGCAAAAATGGCCGCTTTGACGGGTAATGATACCTTACAAGCTAAATATGCCCAAAAGGCAACCGAACTGAAAAAACTGGTTCAGGATAGTTTATGGAATGATACCGCCTCATTTTTTGAGGTGAGGAAACCCAACGGTCATTTTGCAGATGCCCGCGAAGAACTCGGATTTATTCCCTGGTATTTCAACCTGCCCAATGATGAACCAGTTTACGCAAAACAATGGAGTCAGCTCACTGATGAAAAAGGCTTTAATGCACCGTGGGGCATTACTACTGCTGAAAGGCGTCATCCTTTATTTCGTACGCACGGTACCGGGCACGGTTGCGAATGGGATGGTGCTGTATGGCCCTTTGCCACAGCACAAACACTCAAAGGTTTAGCTAATTTGCTTACAAATTATCAAAGCAAGGGTGGCATGACTCCGGCTGTTTTTTATAATGAACTGCATAAATATGCATTGTCGCACATTAAACGTGGAGTGCCTTACCTTGGTGAATACCAGGACGAGAAGACAGGATATTGGCTAAAAGGCGATAATCCGCGAAGCAGTTATTATAACCACTCTGGTTTTTGTGACCTGATTATCAATGATTTGGTTGGCTTGAAACCGAGGGCTGATAATATGCTGGAGATTTTTCCGCTCATCCCGCAGGGCAAATGGCAATGGTTTGCGCTGGATAATGTATTGTACCATGGTCATTATATCAGTATAATATGGGACAAAACCGGCGCAAGGTATCATAAAGGCAAAGGTTTTATAATTTATGCGGATGGTAAGGCCATTCTACGTAGTGCAACCTTAAAACATGTACTGGCAAAACTTCCGGCTTAACGGTAGTTAAGTTTCTTCTATTTCAAGCAGAGATTTGTAATGATGGTAACATCGTATAGTATATGGAGAAAATATCAGATGAAATTACCCGGTAGTACTGATATTTTTGAATGTTATACAACCAATTAAGTACCATCTTAACATATCCGCTTTGTCAAAGTCAGGCAACCCCTCAACGGCTTTGTGGCAAATGATGCTGAAATATGAAAATAAAGATACCATATACTTTCGCTGCATTTTTATGGCTGTTATCCAGCTGTCTTTTTACATCGTTAAAGGCATCAGAGCCCATTAAAAAGGTTACCATTGTTATTGTTCAAGATGATCAGGCCCGTGTAATTTATGGAGTACAAAGGTTAACAATGGCATTGCAAAAAGCCGGACATGCAGTAACTACTACAAATTATAGGGGAGTGTTCCCAAGTGGTAACACCATTATAGTAGGTTTATTACAGGATATTGTCCTGAAAAAGTTAATCCCCGTAACTGATAAAAATCCCGGTAAAGAAGGGTTTGTGATCAGTAATCATAATACCGGTAGAAAAATAGTGATCGGCGGGTCAGATAATTCAGGTGTACTATATGGTTGCCTGGAACTGGCCGATCGTATTCTTAGCAACGGTCAATTGCCTGTCGATATCAACCTAATTGATCAGCCTGAAATGATATTGCGCGGTGCTTGCGTAGGCGTACAAAAACCGGCGTTGCTGCCCGGTCGTGGTACTTATGAGTACCCCTATACACCTCAAAATTTCCCCTGGTTTTATGACAAGGCACTTTGGTTACGGTACCTGGATTCACTGGTCGAAAACCGGATGAACTCCCTGTACCTATGGAACGGACATCCGTTTGCCTCGCTGGTAAAAGTAAAGAAATATCCTTATGCCGTGGAGGTTGATGATGCCACTTTTAAAAAGAATGAGGAAATGTACCGTTTTTTGGCGAGCGAAGCCGATAAACGTGGCATTTGGCTTATACAGGGTTTTTATAACATCATTGTATCCAAACCATTTGCCGAAAAAAATAACCTCAAAACGCAGGACAGAAACCGCCACATTGTACCCATCATTGCCGATTATACCCGCAAATCCATTGCTGCATTCGTGCAAAAATACCCTAATGTAGGCCTGCTGATCACGCTTGGCGAAGCTATGGAAGGCGTAGGGCAGGATGATATAGACTGGTTCACCAAAACCATTATTCCGGGCATGCGGGATGGGTTAAAGGCTTTGGGCCGCACAGATGAGCCTCCAATAGTATTACGGGCCCATGATACCGATGCCCCAACTGTAATGAAGTATGCAAAACCATTATATAAAAATCTGTATACCATGGCTAAATATAATGGCGAAGCGCTTACCACTTATGAACCTCACGGCCCCTGGGCCGATTTGCACCGCACCCTAAGTAGTATCGGTACCGTGCAGATTGAGAATGTACATATCATGGCTAATCTGGAGCCTTTTCGTTATGGATCAGCAGATTTTATACAAAAATGCGTGTTGGCCATGCACAATACTTATGGCGCAAATGGTTTGCATATTTATCCGCAGGCTTCTTACTGGGATTGGCCTTATACTGCTGACAATGCAGGTAATACAAGATTATTACAGATGGATCGTGACTGGATATGGTATAAGGAATGGGCACGCTACGCCTGGAATTGCCACCGGGACAGGGCTGCCGAGATAAATTATTGGGCTGCACAATTAGCTTCAAAATATGGCACCGATGAAGCACAGGGTAGGGCGATCTTGACAGCCTACGAGCAGTCGGGTGAAATAGCCCCTGAATTGTTGAGGCGTTTTGGTATTACCGATGGTAACCGGCAAACCATGACTTTGGGGATGCTGATGAGCCAAATGGTTAATCCAGAAAAATATGGTCTGTTTTCTTTGCTTTATAATTCAGAAGGTCCTGTTGGGGAGATGATGAGTGAGTATGCCGAAAAGGAATGGAAGCACGAGCCTCATATTGGCGAAACCCCCGTTAAGGTAATTGACAATGTGATTATGCAGGGGCGTAAAGCGGTTGAAGCTGTTGACCAGGCAGCGCCGGGAATAAAAAGAGATAAGGCCGAGTTTGCCCGGTTAAAGAACGATATGTATTGCTACAATGCACTGGCCAATAGTTATGCCTATAAAGCAAAAGCTGCTTTGTGGGTACTGCGCTATAAATATTCTGATAATATCGGCGATCTGGAAAAAGCACTGCCAGATTTGCAAACCAGCTTAAAGTATTATCAGGAACTGGTAAGGTTTACAAAAAATACTTATTTGTATGCCAATAGTATGCAAACCAAGCAACGCAAAATACCTGTTGGCGGTAACGATGCTAAGATGAAAACCTGGGTAGAATTATTGCCGGTTTATCAAAAGGAACTCGAAAATTTTAAACGCAATATTGATTCGTTGAAATCGCCGAAAATTACCTCAAAAAAGGCGGCGCAAATTGTTTTAACCGATGCGCAGGTAACGGATAATGCAGATCGTTACCAATTAAAGGCAGATGAAAAGGTGTTTACAGATACTGTTGCGGTTATAAAAAATGTAGCGAAAGAATTAAGTGGCTTGCATGGTATCAGGTTTTTAAAGGCAGACCAATTTAAAAACGGAACAACATTTAGTTTTAAGAATGCTAAGCCGGTAAAGGTGCTCGTGGGTTTCTTTAACACTCAGGACGCCGGGTATTTACCTGCACCACAACTGGAAACCGATGCCAGCGCCAACGACTATGGGCAGGCTGATATAAAAATTGCCAACGCTATCCAGATAGAAGGTTTGCCACCGGTTAATGTACACAGCTATTCCTTTAAAGCAGGTACCAATACGCTTGCCTTGGGTAAAGGGACTTGTTTAATCTTAGGTGTTGTTGATGATGATACTCCAATCCCGGTTTATGATGCAGGCTTAAGTAATGCCGGAAATATTAAGGATTTACGTTGGTTGTTTAATTAATTTAGGGCTATGAAAAACCGAAAATCATCAGTCTTTAAGCCATTGGGTATTGCAATTATACTTTTACTTGCTGCAGATATTGCATTTGCGCAAACCAATCTGAAATTATGGTATAAACAACCTGCCCAAAAATGGACAGATGCGTTGCCCATTGGCAATGGCCGGTTGGGCGCTATGATATTTGGTGGCGCTGAACAGGATCGTATTCAGTTTAATGAGCAAAGCTTATGGACTGGAGGCCCGCGGGCTTATGAACGGGAGGGAGCTTCCAAATACCTGCAACCTATTCGTCAGCTTTTGTTTGACGGCAAACAGGCCGATGCGGAGAGCCTTGCTCAGCAGCATTTCATGGGCGTGAAAAGTAACGAGGTTAGTTATGCTGCCGATTCAATTGCCTGGTTAAAAAAAGTAAGCTCAAACACAGCACCCGCTACCGTAGCATTTAATGACAACGGTTGGAAAACGATGACAGTGCCTGCAGCTAACGGCTGGGAGGCAACAGCAGGTTTTGAGGGGTTGGATGGCGCTGTATGGTTAAGGACTACGGTTGATGTACCGGCAGAGATGGTAAATAGAAATATGATGCTCAGTATTGGCCGTGTGCGCGATATGGATTTTACCTATATCAATGGTAAATTGATCGGTTCAACCACAAATTCAGCTAATCGGAAATATGCTATCCCCTCGGGTTTATTACACCCAGGTAAAAATACTATTGCCGTTCAGGTAATTAATTTTTTTGACAAAGGTGGGTTAACAACCGTTAAAGAAAAATTCGCGGTATATGTGGAAGGGACAAATCCGGAAACAGGTATTTTGTTAAAACCTGAATGGAAATATTGGATTCAGGATGATAATCCTCCGGCATACCCGCATTATAATGCCGATTACCAACCTTTTGCAGATGTATATCTGCAATTTCCCAAACAAGTCATCAGTGCCTATAAACGCGATTTGGATATTAGTAATGCCACAGCACATGTAAGCTATAAGGCCAATGGTGTAACTTATACCCGCGAGTATCTGAGCAGCGCCCCCAATCAGGTAATCGCAATTCACCTCACTGCAAATAAAAAGGGTAGTATCACCTTAAAAGCGCTGATGAAAAGCCTGCATAAAAACTTTACTACCCGCAGAGTCGACGAGCATACACTGGCCTTATCCCTCAAAGTACGCGATGGTGTTTTGCGTGGCGTAAGTTACCTCACTGTACAAACCAAAGGGGGTAAGGCACTGGTTACAGCAAATAATATAGCCATTACCGGCGCTGATGAAGCTACCCTGTATTTAGCTGCGGCCACCAGCTTTAAAAATTATCATGATGTATCCAATAATCCGGATGCTACATGTAAGGATCAAATAGCTGCCCTTGCGCATAAAAGCTATGCAGTTATCCGGGCTGATCATATCAAAGACTATCAGAAATATTTTAACACCTTTACCATTGACCTTGGTAAAGGTATTAACGCAGATTTACCTACAGATGAGCGTATCCTTAAATTTAAATATACTCCTGATCCATCATTTATTACGCTTTATGTCCAGTACGGCAGATATTTATTAATTTCTTCGTCACGTGCCGGCAATGGCCCTGCAAATTTGCAGGGCTTATGGAATGATCTGCTTACACCACCGTGGGGTAGCAAATTTACCACCAATATTAATCTGGAAATGAACTACTGGCCCGCCGAAGTTTTGAACCTTTCGGCTTGCAGCGAGCCATTTTTTGATATTGTTGACGACTTAACGCAAACCGGTAAGCAAACCGCGAGGGCACATTATAATGCGGCAGGCTGGGTACTGCATCACAATACCGATTTGTGGAGAGGCACGGCGCCGGTAAATGCTTCTAATCATGGTATTTGGGTAAGTGGTGGTGCGTGGCTGTGCCATCAATTATGGGAACATTATTTATATACAAAGGATGAGGATTTTTTAAGAAATCGTGCTTACCCGGAAATGAAGGGTGCGGCAGAGTTTTTTGTACACTTTTTAGTAAAAGACCCTAAGACCGGTTACCTGATTAGCGCACCATCCAACTCGCCAGAACATGGCGGTCTGGTGGCCGGGCCAACTATGGATCACCAGATCATCCGCGATCTGTTCAAAAACTGTATTGCAGTATCTGACCTTTTAGGTGTCGACAAGGCATTTGCAGATACACTCCGGCTAAAGTACAACCTGATTGCGCCAAATAAAATTGGCAAGTATGGTCAGCTGCAGGAGTGGATGGAAGATAAGGATGATACTACGGATACCCATCGCCATGTATCACACATGTGGGGCGTTTTTCCGGGTACTGATATAACCTGGAAAAACCCTGAATTAATGAAAGCAGCTGAACGATCCATGCATTATCGTGGCGATGAAGGCACCGGCTGGAGTATTGCCTGGAAAGTGAATATATGGGCCCGAATGAAAGAAGGCGACCATGCCTACCTGATGTTTACTAAACTGCTTTCGCCTGCCGATGTAAACTCAGGTAAAGAAAAGGGGGGCGTTTACCATAACTTATTTGATGCGCATCCACCGTTTCAGATTGACGGGAATTTTGGCGGTGCGGCTGGCTTACCAGAAATGCTATTGCAAAGCCAGGGCGATGATATTGAATTGTTACCGGCTTTGCCATCAGCTTTGGCTCAGGGTAATGTTAAAGGGATATGTGCCCGTGGTGGTTTTGTACTCAATTTTAACTGGCAGCATGGCTTATTGCAAAACGTGGAGATATTATCAAATGCAGGCGGTAGTTGTCATCTGCGCTATCATGATAAAACTATCAGTATTGATACTCAAAAAGGTGGATCATATAAGTTTAACGGCGATTTAAAACAGTTGTAAATGATGGAAATGGGTGAGAGGCATATAAAATGGAGAAAACCCAGGTTAAACCATCAATCAGGGTTTGCACTTTTAATGATCCTTACACTTGTTTTTATTGTTACTATGACGTTTGCTCAACAAAGTATACGGCAGGAAGTATTGTTGAATAACAACTGGCACACTATTGCCAACGATACCAACAAAGCCTATGCAGGGTTTGAAGTGGCTGGTTTCAAGGAAAGTAATTGGGAAACAGTAAACGTGCCGCACAATTGGGATACTTACCAAGGTTACCGCCGTTTAAAACATGGTAACCGGCATGGGTGTGCTTGGTACCGAAAGTGGTTCCCCTTATCAGTAAAGCAAAGTAATAAACGGTACTTCCTTTGGTTTGAGGGAGTTGGGTCTTATGCTACTGTTTGGTTAAATGGCAGGCAGGTAGGTTATCATGCAGGCGGGCGCACTTCTTTTACCATCGATGTTACGGCTGCAATAAATGCCGGAAAACAGAATTTGCTCTGTGTTCGTGCAGATCATCCTGCTTATATTAAAGATCTGCCCTGGGTATGTGGTGGTTGTTCAGACGACCCCGGATTTTCTGAAGGTTCACAACCTATGGGGATATTCAGGTCGGTACATTTAATTGTAACCAACCCGGTGAGGATTGATCCTTTTGGTGTTCACGCATGGAATGATACCACAGTATCCGAAAAAGCAGCCACGATCCACTTGGAAACCGAAGTTAAAAATTACGGTAATCAGGCATCATCCATCAATGTTACTAATAAACTGATTGATGCCGCCGGTAAAACCATTGCCGAAGTTAATATTTTAAAAAATATTGCGCCGGGTCAAACTATCCTTTTACCTCAATTATTGAAAGATGTTACGCGTGTGCATTTATGGTCATTAGAACAACCATATCTGTACAATATTATTACGGAGATATGGCAAAACGGTAAACTTACCGATCAAATCACAACGCCTTACGGTATCCGGTGGATCAGCTGGCCCATTGGGCGTAATAACGGCGATAACCGTTTTTATCTGAATGGCAAACCCGTATTTATTAATGGCGTAGCGGAATATGAACACTTGATGGGTAAAAGTCAGGCCTTTAGCAACTCTGAAATTAAAGCACGCGTAATGCAGGTAAAGGCTGCCGGTTTTAATGCTTTCAGGGATGCGCACCAGCCCCATAATCTGGAATATCAAAAATACTGGGATACCCTGGGGATTCTTTGGTGGCCGCAA
The DNA here is from genome assembly GCF_014200575.1 of Mucilaginibacter saanensis. Classification (GTDB taxonomy): domain Bacteria; phylum Bacteroidota; class Bacteroidia; order Sphingobacteriales; family Sphingobacteriaceae; genus Mucilaginibacter. Next base: position 445,159 of record NZ_JACHBZ010000002.1, read on the forward strand.
TATTCGGCGCACATCTGGTTTGATTCGCCGGAGTTTAGGGCCAATTATAAGGCTCTACTGATTGACTGGGTTAAAGAGCGGCGTAATAGTCCGTCAGTTATCTTGTGGGGATTACAAAATGAAAGTAAATTACCTGCCGATTTTGCCAAAGAATGTAGCGAGCTGATCCGCAAGCTTGATCCAACAGCATCTGCTCAACGAAAGATAACTACCTGTAATGGTGGCGCAGGAACCGACTGGGATGTGCCGCAAAACTGGACAGGTACCTACGGCGGTAACCCCTTAACTTATGGCGATGATCTGAAAAAGCAAATCCTGGTGGGAGAATATGGCGCGTGGCGAAGTTTAGGTTTACATACCGGAGGGCCTTTTAATCAGAATGGCCCGTTAAGCGAAGATAGGCTTAATCAACTAATGGAAACTAAGGTACGCCTTGCGGAATCTGTAAAAGATCAGGTGGCCGGACATTTTCAGTGGTTGCTTTATTCGCACGAAAATCCAGGTCGTACACAAGGCGGGGAGGGACAGCGGGAATTAGACAGGGTAGGCCCGGTTAACTACAAAGGGCTATTTACACCCTGGGGCCAACCAACGGATGCTTTTTACATGTACCGGGCAAACTATGCGCCTAAAAATCGGCAACCCATGGCATATATTGTGTCACACACTTGGCCAAATCGTTGGGTTAATGCTGATAAAAAAGATAGCATCAGTGTTTATTCGAATTGCGATGAGGTAGAACTTTTTAATGACGTACAGCACAGTTCGCTGGGTAAAAAGAAAAGGAATGGTATTGGTACGCATTTTCAATGGGATGGTGTAAATATCAGGTATAATGTTTTATATGCGGTGGGTTATGTAAACGGTAAAGCTGTGGCACATGATCAAATTACACTTCATCATCTTCCTGTTGCTCCACATTTAAATGCCGGGAAACATCCCGATTTAAATCTGCTCAAGCCTGTAACGGGCAATAATTACCTGTATCGAATAAACTGCGGAGGCCCGGATTATAAGGATAGTTTTGGTAATACATGGAAGGCCGACCGGCATCAGGATAATAAACACCAGGCAGGCTCATTAAGCTGGACTGATAGTTACGCTAATATGCCTGCTTTTTTTGCCAGTCAGCAGCGCACTTTTGATCCAATTGATGGTACAAACGATAGTCCGTTGTTTCAAACTTTCAGGTACGGTATGGATAAATTACGCTTTAACTTTCCTGTACCCAACGGGAATTATTTAATAGAGTTATATTTTGCTGAACCCTGGTACGGTACAGGTGGCGGTATGGATTGTACCGGATGGCGTTTGTTTGATGTTGCCGTTAACGGTAAAACAAAAATTAAAAATCTGGATATATGGAAAGATGCAGGATATGCTCATGCATTAAAAAAAACTATCAGTATGCATGTAACCGATGGTGTACTGAGTGTATCCTTTCCGGAAGCTGAAGCTAGCGAGGCCATTGTCTCGGCTATAGCTATAAGTACTTTAAACCATCATATACAACCATTGCAAGGCAATGCCGGTATTATTGAAAACCTTAAGGGGGGTAAATACTGGCAAATATTAAGCTGGTTGGATATCGGTCAAAAGCAATACACCAATTCCAATATCACTTTCAGTAATATGCCGCCGGTACTTTATGGTGCAGATTGGATATGCACAAGCAATAATATGCCCGATCAGCCAGCCACATTCACCGTAAACGTCGATGCCGACGTTTTTGTAGCGATGGATACCAATCCAGAAAACAGGCCTGCGTGGTTAAATGATTACGAAAATACGGGACTATTTATTGAAAATGATGCCGGAGGCGGTCACCGATTACAATTTTACCGGAAACGGTTTAAAAAAGAAAGCAACGTTTTGTTAGGGGAAAATACAGGTAAGTATATGTACACGGTAGCCGTGTTACCTGTTACCAGGCTTGAGCCGGCAACCGATTTACGTAAAATAATCAGTTATAAACCTGAAAGCGCCGAGGTGCAGGGAAGCGGCGTAATAAGAGACACCTTGAATGGTAAAAAGGTTATTCGTTTTGAAAAAGGTGCAACCGGCAGCGTATTGTTTCCAATAGCTCCGGGTGTTGCAGACCTGTATACCCTGCGCATTAAATATTACAATCAGACAGCTAATGTTTTAAAAGCTAAAATGAGATTGCTTGCGGCAGACGGCACGGTAATGAAGGAGGAGGATCTCAGCTTTAAACCGGTACCTAAAAATAAATCGGGCACGGTATCCGTAACAACGGGCACAAGTATTAATGCTGGCAATTACCGGCTGGTACTTACCGGAACCGGAGCTAATGATTTATATATATCAGGTATTGAAATGCAGTAACACCCATAAAGAACATACGACAATGCTGATAAAGAGATTTTACCTACTGCTGGTGCTATTACCCCTGAATATTTTTGCGCAGGGGCTAAAGATCATAAACCTGGAATGCGAATACAAGTTAAATCCACAGGGTATTGAATCAGCATCACCTAAGTTAAGCTGGCAATTGCAAAGCGCACAGCATGGTGTAATACAAACAGCCTATAGGGTTTTGGTTGCGGATGCTCCCGAAAAGCTGGCAAGTAATCAGGGTAATGTTTGGGATTCGCACAAAATAACTTCATCAGCTTCACTACAGGTGGCTTACAGGGGTTTGCATTTGCAGGCAACAAAAACTTACTACTGGAAGGTAATGGTTTGGGATAACCAACAACAGGCAAGCTGGAGTACTATTGCAAACTGGCAAATGGGAATCTTAACCAAAGCAGACTGGCATGGCGCAAGCTGGATAGCCTACGATAAACTGCCTTATTCGGCAGCTATTGTGCCTTTTTATCACGGCAAGGGACCCAAGAAATTAGGCATGGCTAATGATGTATTGCCTTTGATGCGTAAAACTTTTAATGTTGCCAGTCAATTAAAAAAAGCCACCCTTTACATTTGCGGCCTTGGGCATTTTGATCTCAGCCTTAATGGTAAAAAAGTAGGTGATCATTTTCTCGACCCAGGCTGGACAAAATATGATAAGCAAGCCTTGTATGTGCCGTTTGATATCACTAATGAATTAAAAGCAGATAAAAATACCATTGGCGTAATGCTTGGTAACGGGTTTTATTATATTCCGAGAGACAAGCGATATCGTAAACTTACAGGTGCTTTTGGTTATCCTAAAATGATATGTCGTTTAGTAGTGGAGTATCAGAATGGGCAGGTAGATAATTTAGTGAGCGATGCATCGTGGAAGACGGCTCCCGGCCCCGTTACTTTTACCAGTATTTACGCAGGCGAAGATTATAATGCAAACCTGGAGCAGCAAGGATGGGACACCAACGCTTTTAATGATGCCAATTGGCGTAATACCATTATAGTTGACGGTCCGCCACTATTAAATGCACAAATGGCCGATCCATTAAAGATAATGCAGGAGTTTATCCCTCAAACAAAAAAGGAACTCAACCCCGGTGCTTGGATCTATGATCTGGGGCAAAACTTCTCAGGCATCCCACAAATTACCGTTGAAGGAAAAAAGGGCGATACGGTGAAAATTATGCCTGCCGAATTGGTTAATGCTGATGGTAGCGCTAATCAGAAGGGATCTGGCGGTCCGCACTACTATAACTACATTTTAAAGGGCGATGGTGCAGAAACGTGGCACCCGCAGTTCACCTATTACGGGTTCCGGTATTTACAGGTAGTGGGAGCCGTGCCTCAGAATGAGGCTAATGCATCGCAGCTGCCGGTTATTATAGCGATAAAGGGATTTCATACGCGAAATGCTGCCGCTTCCGTTGGCAGTTTTGTCTGTTCAAATGATTTGTTCAACAAAACATTTAAGCTGATTGACTGGGCCATGAAGAGCAATATGGCCAGCGTGTTTACGGATTGTCCGCATCGCGAAAAACTGGGTTGGCTGGAAGAAGCCCACTTGGTTGGCAGTTCATTACACTATAATTACGACATAGTTGGCCTGGCTCGTAAATGCATTAATGACATGCGTATATCGCAAACCCCAGATGGATTAATTCCTGAAATAGCCCCTGAGTTTGTACAGTTCACAGAACCCTTTCGCGACTCGCCTGAGTGGGGGAGCAATGCTGTTATTTTACCATGGTATGTGTACCAGTGGTATGGCGATAAGGAAGTGCTGACCGAAAACTATGACATGATAAAACGTTACCTCGCTTACCTGGATACAAAGACCAAAGATAATCTGCTTTATCAGGGTTTGGGCGATTGGTATGATCTTGGCCCGAAACCGCCGGGTGTTTCTCAATTAACACCGCAAGGTATTACCGCTTCGGCTTTATACTATTATGATCTGAATATAGCCGGGAAAATAGCGACTCTTTTAGGTAAAGATCAGGATATGTCGGCTTACAAGAAACAGGCCTTGCAGGTAAAAAAATCCTACAATAGAACATTCTTTAATATACAAACTAAGCAGTATGGCACGGGTAGTCAGGCTGCAAATGCTATGTCGGTTTATGCCGGTTTGGTTGAGCCGCAATATAAAGATGCGGTGGTTGATAACATCGTTAAGGATATCCGTAGTCGTGGTAACAGCCTTACGGCTGGCGATATCGGTTACCGGTACCTGTTGCGGGTACTGGAAGATGAGGGGCGGTCTGAGGTAATATTTGACATGAACAGCCGTGCTGATGTACCTGGCTATGGTTATCAACTGGCGCATGGCGCAACTGCCTTAACCGAATCATGGGCCGCATTGCCAGCAGTATCCAATAATCACTTTATGCTGGGACATTTAATGGAATGGTTTTATAGTGGACTGGCAGGTATTCGCCCGGCTAATGATGCCATCGCCTTTAATAAAATAGAGATCAGGCCCGAAATAGTAGGTGACATAACCTGGGCTAAAGCCAACTATCAATCACCCTACGGCATTATATCCAGCAGTTGGAAAAAAGAACGCAACACGTTTGAACTCAGTATAAGCATACCTGCTAACACCACTGCTATGGTTTATTTACCGGTTAGCAAAACAGCAACAGTTACAATAAACGGTCAAAATATTAAAACTCAAAAAGATATAAAGTCTGTGGGTTATCAGGATGATAAAACCCTGGTTAAAGTAATGTCGGGCAGTTACACGTTTGTAGCCCAATAACGAGATTTTAAAAGTATGAAATATAAATTAAACCATATTGCCCTATTTGTTTGTCTGTTTACAACAGCAAATATATACGCCCAAACAGTACCTGATAAAGTGATGCAGGATATTTACCGGCAGGTAAAAACGCCTTATAAATACGGCCTGGTAATGGTGCCCGATAGTAATTCAAAAAAGGTGGATTGCCCGAGCGTTTTTAAAAAAGGGAATAACTGGTATATGACTTATCTGATATTTAACGGACGGGGATATGAAACCTGGCTGGCCGATAGTAAAGATTTGCTGCACTGGAAAACCCGTGGCCGTATCATGTCTTTTTCCGATACTACGCACTGGGACAGTAATCAAAAAGCAGGTTACATTGCCTTGCAGGATAATAAATGGGGCGGCTCCTACGAGCTGCAAAGGTACCAGGAGAAATATTGGATGTCATACTTTGGCGGGCAGAGCAGGGGGTATGAAAAAGGGTTGCTTTCTATCGGGATAGCCCATACAGCACAGGACCCGGCTATAGCGCATGAGTGGAACAGGCTTGATCATCCGGTATTGTCAAGTATTGATCAGGACGTGAGCTGGTGGGACAACCACACCCAGTACAAGGAAACTGTAATATGGGATAAAGCAAAGCTCACCGGGCATCAATTTGTGATGTATTACAACGCCAATGGCGATAGCGTGAATAAAAAACGTGGTGCAGAACGTATAGGTATGGCTGTATCTGATGATATGCTGCACTGGCAGCGATTTGGGGAAAACCCTGTCCTGAATCATGGTGATGGTATTACCGGCGATCCATACATTCAAAAGATGGGCAATGTGTATGTGATGTTTTATTTCGGGGCTTTCTGGAAAACCGGTACTCCAGGTGTGTTTAATCGTTTTGCATGTTCTTATGACCTGGTGCACTGGACGGATTGGACAGGTGATAAGCTTATCCAGTCATCCGAACCTTATGACAATATGTTTGCTCATAAATCATTTGTGGTAAAGTATAAAGGAGTTGTTTATCACTTTTATTGTGCCGTTAATAAGGCAGATCAGCGGGGTATAGCAGTAGCCACCTCAAAGGATTTAGGCAAAAGCGAATTAAGCTTTGTAACGCCACCAGTTAAAATAAAGAAATAATGGATTTGTTGTTTTGTTAAAGTTAGCTATGCGGTATTGTTATTTTTTGTTGGTTATCTTTTCAGGCTGTTTTTTTCAGGCCGATGCGCAAGGTGTACGTAAAACCGAAAGCTTTGATGCCCATTGGAAATTCTTTTTAGGAGATAACCAAGAGGCAAAGGAAGTTGCATTTAATGATAGTAAGTGGCGCAATTTAGATTTACCTCATGACTGGAGTATTGAAGGTCGGTTTGATGCTAAAAATCCAACTACACAGGCCGAAGGTGGTCTGCCCGCCGGAATGGGTTGGTACCGCAAGCATTTCACAATACCTATATCCGCAAAAAGCAAAAAAGTTTTTATTGATTTCGACGGTATCTATCATAATAGTGAGGTTTGGGTAAATGGCCATTACTTAGGAAAAAGACCAAATGGATATATATCTTTCAGGTATGATCTTAGTCGGTATTTGAAATTTGGTAAGCATGAAAATATAATTGCCGTAAGGGTTGATAATGCTGATCAACCAAATTCACGCTGGTATACAGGCTCGGGCATTTACCGTAATGTATGGCTGGTCACAACTTCCAAAACATACCTTACCCACTGGGGAACATATATTACCACTCCCCGGATTGATGAAAAAAGTGCAGAGGTAGCTGTGGATATGGCTATTCATCAACCATTACCTGCAAAAGGAAAGTGGAGTGTGCAAACAGTGGTTTACGATGCCTCGGGGAGGTTGGTGGCACAAAAGAAATCGCTTGTAAACGCTTTTAACGATACGCTTACTACTTTTAAGCAAAGCCTACAGGTGATTAATCCAAAGCTATGGTCGGTAACAAATCCGTATTTGTATAAGGTGGTAGTTAAACTCTTGGAAAACAGAAAACAGGTTGATGATTATACCTCTTTCGCCGGTATCCGCTATTTTAATTTTGATGCGGATAAGGGTTTTACTTTAAACGGGAAACCCATGAAGATATTAGGCGTGTGTATGCACCATGATCAGGGGGCGTTGGGCGCTGCTGTAAATATAAGGGCTATGGAACGCCAGTTGCAAATACTAAAGGCTATGGGCTGTAATGCCATCCGCACATCACATAACTCACCTGCACCGGAGTTTCTTGACCTGTGCGATAGAATGGGCTTTTTGGTAATGGACGAAGCTTTTGATATGTGGAAGAAAAAGAAAAGCAAATTTGATTATCACCAGGATTGGGATAAGTGGCATGTAAAGGACCTGCAGGATCAGGTATTGCGCGACCGTAATCACCAATCCATATTTGCATGGAGTATAGGGAACGAGATCAGGGAGCAGTTTGATAGTACAGGAATAAGCATAGGCCGGGAACTTGTAAGTATCGTGAAACAATTAGACAAAACCCGGCCCGTTACTTCGGCTTTGAGCGAGGCTGATCTTAAAAAAAATTTTATTTATCAATCAGGGGCACTTGATCTGGTTGGGTTAAATTATCATCAGGAGGTATATGCCGATTTTCAGAAAAACTATCCAGGCCAGAAGTTTATCGGCACCGAAAATATGTCGGCGCTGGCCACACGTGGTCACTATGATATGCCATCTGATAGCATAAGGCGCTGGCCAAAGGATGGTAAAACACCGTTAAGGGATGGTAATCCTGATTTTACCGTATCGGCCTATGATAACGTTTCTGCCTATTGGGGCTCAACCCATGAAAAAACCTGGAAAATCATCAAGAAGTATGACTTTTTATCCGGCTTATTTGTTTGGACGGGTTTTGATTACATTGGCGAACCTACGCCGTATTTATGGCCTGCCCGCAGTTCATATTTTGGTATTGTTGATCTGGCGGGTTTCCCAAAAGATGTTTATTACATGTATCAGAGTGAGTGGAGTGCTAAACCTGTGTTGCACCTGTTCCCGCACTGGAACTGGAAGCCTGGTCAAACAGTGGATGTTTGGGCTTACTACAATAACGCCGATGAGGTAGAGGCTTACCTAAACGGAAAATCACTGGGGATCAGGAAAAAAATGGGTGATGATCTGCATGTGATGTGGCGCGTTAAATATGAACCGGGTATTTTAAGAGCGGTTTCGCGTAAAAATGGTGAGATTGTTTTGTCAACAGAGATTATTACTGCGGGAGAGCCTTATCGCATTAAACTTGAGGCGGATAGAAGTTATATAAAAGGTGATGGTAAAGATCTTTCATTTATTACCGTATCGGTTTTAGATAAAGATAACCACCTTGTACCCAATGCTAATCAGCTTATTAAATTTAAAGTGAGCGGGGCAGGCATATTAAAAGCGGTTGATAACGGCTCGCAAACAGATATGGATGCTTTTGTGGCTAATGAGCACCATGTGTTTAACGGATTAGGTTTGGCAATTATACAATCAACACCGCAATCGGGCAAAATTGTAGTTAGTGCTACTGCCGATGGTTTGCAATCCGCTACAATTAGTATAGAAAGCCATCGCTGATGATTAAACCAAATGATAATATCCTATAGTAGCCTGAAAAAATATTACAGGAAATCATAGCGTTACAGGGTTACATTTGTTATACAATTATAAACCGCAATATAAATCTTAATGGAAAACCTGTTTAACGCATGAAAGTGTTACCTGTGCTTGATTTTACCATTATAGGTATTTATCTGATAGGGATGGTACTGGTCGGCTTTTATTTTTCACGCAAAAATAAAAGTGCCGAGCAATTCACCATGGCATCAGGTTTAATACCTGGCTGGGCCATTGGGCTTTCCATATATGCCACATTTTTAAGTAGTAACACGTTTTTAGGCGTTCCGGGTAAGGCTTACGGTGGCAACTGGAATGCTTTTGTTTTTAGCTTGTCAATGCCATTTGCAGCATGGGTAGCTGTAAAATATTTTGTACCATTTTATCGTAACACAGGAGAGGTATCGGCTTATACTCATTTTGAAAAACGCTTTGGCCCATGGGCGCGTACCTATGCGGTTATTTGTTTTTTACTTACCCAGTTTGCTCGCATGGGATCGGTGTTTTTTGGCATAGCTTTAAGTCTGCAGGCACTTACCGGTGTTTCTATGAAAATGATTATGCTGATCATGGGCATATCTATCATTTTATATACGGTATCAGGCGGTATAAAAGCCGTGATCTGGACAGAGGTGGTACAAGGTGTCATCAAAACCTCAGGTGCAGTGCTTATCATTTATTTGATTGTAACCAATATTCCCGGCGGTGTTGCCCGGATTATGGATATTGGAAAGGCTGATCATAAATTTAGTTTAGGCAGCTTGTCGCTCAATTTCACCGAACCCACATTTTGGGTGGTATTGTTTTACGGTTTCTTTATCAATCTCAACAACTTTGGGATGGATCAAAATTATATACAACGTTATCATGCTGCAAAATCAACAAAACAAGCAGCAAAGTCAGTATGGTTATGTGTATGCATCTATGTACCGGCATCATTTCTCTTTTTTTTGATAGGTACGTGTTTGTATGCCTATTATAGTCAGCATCCTGATCTTGTTCTGACCATCAAACAGCAGGCGGCTGTTGAGCGCCTACCTGTAGGCGCCACATCCAGGCAGATCAGCACTATGATGGCTAAGCTAACACCGGCTGATTATGGAGATAAAATAATGCCCCATTTTATGGTAACTAAAATCCCGGCGGGATTAGTTGGCGTTATTGTGGCCGCTATATTATCTGCCGCTATGAGTACCATAAGTTCGGGTATGAATGCTTCAGCCACAGTTTTTACAGTTGATATTTATAAAAGATACTTTAAACCACTGTTAAATGAAAAACAAACCCTCCGGTTATTACACATCGGAACAGTGGTATTTGGCTTGGCAGGCATGGGAGCGGGGATAGCCATGATTGGTGTAAAAAGCATATTAGATTTATGGTGGCAGCTTTCGGGCATATTTGCTGCAGGTATGCTGGGCTTGTTCTTGTTGGGTATCATTAGCAGGCAAACCCGCAATATTGAGGCAATGACGGCTACTTTAGTTGGATTGCTGGTCGTTTTATGGCTCACTTTTCCGGCAATTATCCCTGACGAATATGCATCGCTCCGCAGCACTTTAAATACCAATATGATTATTTTAGCCGGTACGCTTACTATTTTTCTTACCGGTGTTATTTTAACAAAAACAAGGCAGTTAACAGTATAATATCAATTAACTGATAAAATATTTATTACATAAACAGCATAATGGAACAGGCAAAAAAAGGTTTTATACCCGTAATGTTAACCCCTTTTAAAAATAATGGCAATATTGATTACGATGCACTTACCCGGTTAACCGAACTGTATTTGCAAGCCGGCGCATCTGGTTTATTTGCCAACTGCCTCTCCAGCGAAATGTTTGAACTGGCTGATGAAGAACGTTTGCAGGTGATAAAGCATGTTATTAAAATAGTTAACGGATTGGTGCCCGTGGTAGCTACCGGTACCTTTGGCGGGCCGATTGTCAAACAAGCAGATTTTGTAAAAAAAGTACATGATACCGGTACCGCTGCCGTAATTGCTATCACGAGTTTATTAGCAGATGAGGATGAAGCCGACGAAGTGCTTAATGATCGCGTATTTGACCTGTTTGCTCAAACTCCGAATATCCCACTGGGATTTTATGAATGCCCGGTTCCGTATAAAAGGTTATTATCTCCACAGCAATTACATAATTTTGTGGCAACGGGCAGGGTAATATATCATAAAGATACCTGTCTTGATATAAAAAAGGTAAGACAAAAATTGGACGCTGGTAAAGCAAACCCTGCCTTTGGTTTATACGATGCTTACATGGCACACGCGGTAGACTCGTTAAAGGCCGGATCTGCAGGACTTTCCTGCATCCAGGGCAATTTTTTTCCGGAGCTTATTGTTTGGTTATGTGACAATTATGCTGATGAGGCATTGCAACACGAGGTAGATATGGTTCAGGAGTTTTTGATTGATAATATGGATGTGATGCACAATGTTTACCCCGTGGTTGCCAAATATTATTTAACCAAAAGAGGGCTAAAAATATCAACTACAACCAGGCGCGATGTCGGCCACTTTTCTTCGTCGGTGCGTATCCAGATTGAAAATTTGTACTGCAACTATACGCACCTGCAAAATGCCGTTGGAATAAAGAATTATTTATAAAACCTTAGCGGTTTGTCCGTTAAGGTACCTCCTTTTATATTCAAGAGGAGTCATTTTAGTCACCCTTTTAAAGTGGCGGTAAAAGTTTGAGATATTGTTGTACCCACATTCAAAACATAATACTTCGGTTGGTAATTTGTCCTCAATTAAAAAACGACAGGCATGGCTTATCCTGATCTCTGTTAGAAAATCAAAATAAGTTTTTTTAGTCATCAGCTTAAAATATCGGCAGAATGAGGTAACACTAAGATTTCCGATTGCGGCAATTTTCTCTAAACTGATCTCTGTTTTGTAGTTGGCCAGCGTATAGGTACAAACCTTATTTAATCGTATCGTGTCAGATTCGTTAGATTGGTGGAACTCATTAGGTGATAGGGTAATGGGTTCAAAGTTTTCATTTTCGGCCAGTATTTTTAATATGGATAATAATACAATAATACGGTCAAGGTTAGTTGCATTTACGGCCTGCCGCATTAATTTAGCTAATTGCACCTTTGCTGTACCGCCAATAACCATTCCCGTTTTTGCTTTTTCAAATAATTTAGGTAACAGGTAAGCCTCGGGTAAATTTAACAGGTATTTGCCAAGGCAATCCGGTAAAAAATGAATAACGATCACTTCAACGTTTAAACCGGAGTCAGGCTGAAAATACTCATCCTTACAACGCCAGCAATGGGGCAGAGCTTCTCCAAGCAAAGTTATTTCGCCTGGTGAAAAATTGCTGATATTATCTCCAATAAAACGCACACCTTCGCCCTTAATTACATAATGAAGTTCCAGCTCGGGATGATAATGCCAGATGCCTCTAAAGGTTGGTAAAATATCATGCCTGATACTAAAAGAGTTCTGCGGTTTTACAGCAACCTTAAGGAAATGGGGCTTCATTTTTAAAAAATCAATAAAGTGTTAATTAAATGAGCTGCATATATGCCGCTTATTAATTGGTTTATAATTTTTAAAATTATAAATTTTTAAGGAAACATGGTTTATCAAAAAGTAACATTCTTTTGACGTTACTGCAATATAAGCTAAAAATAGGGTTATGATAGGATCGTACAATAAATTGATAAATACAGGTAGAAATAGCAATGCCTAATATTTGATATTTGTTAAAGCAACCTGTTTTACAGGGGGCGGCTACCCCAAACATATAAACCAATATAGTTAACGTACATTTTGTTTTAAGTTAAGTATTGATAGGAAATAGGCATTGAATTAATTGTTGTATACACAATTAAATTATAGCAATAGATACAATACAAGATTGATTTAATAAAGCACTGTTTTAATCATAATAATGAATTAGAACAGGATAAATATTTGTTTAAGAACAAGAGGAATTAATATAATAATTGATAATAATGAGAAGATATATAACAACGCTGCTATTCCTTTTTGGGGGAACCGTGATAGCGCTTGCGCAAACACCTGCATCAAAAATCGATGACAATAATTATACACAGGTAATTACACTGCGATCAGCAAAAATTGTAAATGTATTAGGTATTACCGATTCTGTAAAGTTTAAAAATGTGCGTGATATTATAGTAAGTCAATACAGCAGCCTGAATGATCTGTACAACACCCGCAACGCAAAGATTAAGGAAATAAAGGCACAAACCGCAGACGACAAAGCTGCCCCCAATACCAAAATTGCGGACGTTGATAGTAGCGTAAGCAAGCAACTGAAAGTTCAGCATGCGGTATATCTTGCAAAATTAAGTAAGGAACTAAACGCCGACCAGATAGATCAAGTTAAGGATGGAATGACCTACAGGATATATCCAATTACCTACGGAGCTTATCTTGATGAAATACCTAACCTGACGGAGCCGCAAAAAGTAAAGATCAAAGCCTGGTTGATAGAAGCCCGGGAAAATGCCATAGATGCAGAGTCGTCAGAGAAAAAGCATGCCTGGTTTGGCAAGTTTAAAGGGCGTATTAATAACTACCTGTCGGCACAGGGATATGATATGAAAAAGGAAGGTGAAGATTGGCAGAAACGCATTAAAGAAAAGAATCAAAACCAATAAATAACAGCCATATAGTAAATGACAAGTGCATTAATTAATAATTGAGAAGCATTAATTATAACGCACTAAAAAATTATAACCAATTTATTAACCTAATTATGAAACCAAAATCCAGTTTTTATGAGAAGAATTTTCCTCTTGTTTTCCGTACTGCTTTTACTAAGTAGTACACTAAAAGCACAAACCCGTACTATAACAGGAAGGGTGGTGAGCAGCGATAAAAATGAGGCGCTGATAGGGGTGGCCGTACAGGTAAAGGGGAGTACCACAGGTACCAGTACCGATACCAGCGGTCGCTTTTCAATTAAAGTTACCAATTTACAGAGCGTTGTAATTGGTGTAAAGTACATAGGCTATGCTTACCAGGAGAAAACCTTAAAAGTTGGTGAAATGAATGCCGACTTTAAATTGCTACCCAGCTCAAGCAACCTGGAAGAGGTTGTAGTAGTAGGCTACGGCACGCAAAAGAAAATACACCTTACCGGTGCTGTAGCTACCATCGACGTAAAAGCTATTGAGGATATCCCGACAGGTAATTTGTCAGTAGCGCTCAGAGGGCAAATTCCAGGCCTTAGCGAATCTGGCGGTACACAAAGACCCGGACAGCCAGCTACATTAACCATCAGAAATCCGTATTTCTTTTCTAAAGATGGTGGTACTACAGATCCCTTATATATCATTGATGATGTATTCCGTACCTCAGCAGATTTTAATTTGCTTGATGCAAGCGAGATAGAGAACATTTCCATTTTAAAGGATGCCGCTGCAGCCATTTACGGTATTCAGGGTAATAACGGCGTTGTGATCGTAAAAACCAAACGTGGAAAAGCGGGAGCTCCTAAAGTAAATTTCAGCACATCTGTAGGTGCAGCCAGCGCTACGGAATTGCCTAAAATGATGAGCGGTTTACAATTAGGTACTTATTTAAATGATGCAGCCCAGGCAAAATACAACAATACTATTGACGAGAACGGTTACATTGGAGGTGTTGTTACCAATAAACTCGCCAGCTGGTATACGCCTGATGAGTTGAACTATTTTAGTCAGAACAACAATAACTATCTTAAACAGGCCTTTAAAACTGCGCTTGTTGAACGCGGCGCTTTAAATATCAGCGGTGGAAACGATAAGGTAACTTATTTTGCCGGAACCAACTACACCAATCAAAATTCAAACTTTCAGGGTGTAAAATCAAATAAACTGGGTTTTAGAGCAAGTGTTGATGCCAAACTAACCAAGCGGTTAAAGGTAAGTTTATCTGTAAGTGATGAAATATCAAACAGCCGTAGTTACTGGTACAAGCTTAAAAGTACTACCGAAAGCTTAGATAATGACGTATTGTCGTTGGCCTATGCTGCACCATGGACTAAGTTCTTTATAGATGGTAACCCAGTGTTGCAAAACTCCACTTTGTCAGGATCAGGAGCGGTAGATAATGTGAACTATTTTTTAACTTCTAAATCAAACAACTACACCGAGGGCGATAACTATATTTTAAATGCTTTGGCAAATATCAGTTACCAGGTTCCGGGTATTAAAGGATTAACGGCCAACGCCAGCTTTAACAAAAACAACAATAATGCTTTTAACAAGCAGTATGGTACAACCTTTAACTATGCATCTTATTCAGGGACTGGCGATAATAACCATATTCCGGGTGGCACACTACAAAAATTCACTGCAATAACCAACGGCGACATTGTACGTTTAAATCCGGTGTTTGCTAACAGTTATCAGTTTAATGCATCGTTAAATTATAACAACAAATTTGGCAAGCATGAGCTTTCTGTACTGGCACTTTATGAGCAGGAAGAAAGACATTCAGAGGGGGTTGCAGGCGCAGTATCGGGCGTTATAGTAGGTGCAGAGGATAATCAAAACTTCACCAACGGAACGCAATCATCAACACAATCAAGCCAGATTAGCAATTACGGCAGGTTAGCCTACGCGGGCAGGGTAAATTACAGTTATGCCGACAAATACCTGGTTGAAGTGTTAATGCGTGCAGATGCTAATACACATTTTGCTCCGGGCCATCAATGGGGATACTTTCCGTCAGGGTCCATTGGTTGGGTAGCGTCTGAAGAAGGCTTTATAAAAAATAACCTAAAGTTTATTGATATGCTAAAGTTCAGGGCTTCGGTAGGGCTTCTTGGAAGCGATAATACTAAGGCTTACCAATATCAGGCTAATTATCAGTTTGGCACAGGCTCTTCAGGAGGTGCGGTATTCGGTACCCCATCTGCCGAAAGAGGAAACGGTTTAGCTCAAAACAACGCCATTCCCAATCCTAACCTAACCTGGGATAGCAATTTAAAAACAAATTACGGGGTAGATATGCAGTTCTTAAATAACCGCTTATCAGTTTCGGCAGATTATTTCTGGAATCACGGATATAATATGTTAAGTAACCTTACGTCATCAGTATCGGTACTAATTGGTGCAGTGCCATCGTCAGAGAATTTTGCCTCGATCAATACCTTCGGGTATGAAATTTCTGCTTCGTGGAAAGATAGGATCGGCAGTGATTTTAGCTACAGTTTCAGTCCTTATTTTTCATGGAGTGACAATAAGATACTTAAATATGATCTTTCCAATGGTTTGAAAGGTACTATTCAGGATTTAACTGGTAAGTCAAGCGATAATGGTGTACTGGGTTATAAATATGTAAGCTTTTTACGCACTCAGGCAGATGTTGACGCCTTTGTTGCCGCTAATCCTAACTATACCTTATTTGGTGCGGCCAACGTACCTAAACCTGGGATGATAGTTTTCAGAGATGTAGATGGCGACGGGAAAATGACCACTAATGACTTAACCTACCTTTCAAACAAAGCAAGTAACCATTATAATTTAGGTTTAAACTGGGGGGCGGCATATAAATCATTATCAATAAATGTGGTTATGGGCATGTCATTCGGCGGTACATCTGCTGTTGAAGGTGCTGCTACGAAAATGGCCACCGCAACTGAAAATCGACCGGAGTTTTGGTCTGATCACTGGACCCCTTCCAACACCAATGCAGCTTATCCAAATCCATATTATAATTATGACTATGATCTTACTTCAGATTTTTGGTTCAAGAGTTCTTTAACTTTCAGGGTATCCAGCGTTAATTTGGGATATGCGTTTCCACAGCGGTTTGTAAACAGAATAGGCGTGGCAAGTTTAAGGGCTTATGTTGTGGCCACTAATCCTATCAATTTCATTAATCCATTTGATTACAGGGATAATGCTGTAGGCTATACAGCTTACCCAAATCTTAAAACGTTTTCTTTCGGTTTAAATGTTGGTTTCTAAATTTAAAAAAATGAAAGTTCAAAAAATCCTAATAATAGCCTTCGCATCAACTGTACTGTTTACAAGCTGTAAAAAAGTATTACTGAAGGATGATCCTCAAAATTTGGTTGCCAGTCAGATATATAATGATACTACATTGGTTAAACCGGCAATAGATTACATTTATACACAAAATTTGCCTGGCTGGTTCGGAAACACAGGCGGTGCTATCGGCAGCGGCAGTAGTTTAACTGAGGAGGCCTACGGCGATAACGTGTTTGTTAAAGGTTCGGTTACTATTGAATCGGTAGAAGATATAGGTACAGCCGCAAGCAAAACCGGCAACTATGGAAAAATCAGAACCATAAATACCTTTGTAAAAGATTTGAGCGCAGGTTCTCTTTCTCAAAGCGTAAAAAACAGGTATCTTGCGCAAGCATTGTTTTTCAGGGCATTCAGATATTTTGACTTGGTTAGATTGTATGGAGGGGTGCCTATTATTTTAACCCCATTAGATGCAATTGGCAACGATGCCAAAAACGCTGCACTGCTTCCGCGTAATAGTACTACTGCCTGTTTTAAACAGATAATCAGTGATTTGGACACTGCCATTAAATATCTACCCAATAAATGGTCAAATATCGACTATGGTCGTATTACAGCCGGTGCCGCGGCAGCTTTTAAAGGACGTGTATTGTTAACCTATGCCAGTCCGCAGTTTAACCCAACAAATGATGGTACCAGGTGGCAAAATGCATATAACGCTAACGTAACCGCAGTAAATATACTTACAGCTAATGGGTACGGCCTTAACTCATCGTATGACAATATGTGGTTTACAGAGGGCTATGCCAATAAGGAGGCGGTTATGGTTACTGCATTTAACACTTTTTCTGATGCCAACGGATCATACAATAATAATTATGATAACTCCACCCGCCCTGCATATTTAGGTACAGGAGGCGGTTCAAATCAACCCACCTGGGATTTGGTGCAGGCCTACCCGATGCTTGACGGAAAGGCTCCCGGAACTTCAACCAAGTACAGCTACGATGTGCAAACTTTTTACAAAAACCGCGATCCCCGTTTTAACAAAACTATTGCTTATAACGGTTGTAACTGGCCAATATTGGGTAATGCGAGCTATAGATTGTGGACTTATTATTATTACAGCGCTAAAAATAGTTCATCATCGGTTAAGTCCACAGAGTCAACTGCTTCTTCAACAGGATTTTATTTAAGAAAAGCTATAGACCCTAATATTACGGCAGCCAATTTACCAACATCAGGTACCGACTGGATGGAGATCCGTTATGCCGAGGTATTACTTAATCTTGCCGAAAGTGCTGCCGAAGTAGGCAATCTGGGGGTTGGGCAGGAAGCATACGCCAACTTGATCGCTGTCAGAAAACGTGCAGGTATTGAGGCTGGTGATGATGGCTTATATGGTTTAACAGCAGGCATGAGCCATGATCAGATGATCACTGCCATTATGTACGAAAGGCAGATTGAGTTTGCATTTGAAGGCAAACGTTATTGGGACTTAAGAAGAAGAAAACTATTGGAAAGCACGCTGAACGGAAAAAAACGTACCGGATTAACCGTACTGCTCAACAATGACCAGTCTGGGTCCGATTACTTGTTACTTACACGTGATGCATCAGCAAATTCATCGTTAGATAATTTGTATTCAACAAGTTTTACAGTTACGCCTAAGGTGTTGGATACTTATAGTATTAATGTTCAATCTGCCGATTATTTCTTTGGCTTGCCAACGGCTGCTATTCAAAACAATCCAAACTTACAACAAACTAATACCTGGGGCGGTTCTTTTGACCCGTTGCAGTAATATAACGGAAGGGGCAGGAGGGATATATTTTCTGCCCGCTTTTTAACAACTAATAATTTGAATTTATATATGAAAAAACATGCAGCCCTATTTATAATTGCAGCAGCACTGGGTGTTGTTAAGCCCGCGTTTGCGCAATATCCGGATGTGCCGGAAAAGGTTAAACAGGAAAGTGAAGCGCTAATGAAGGAGGCTACCCGTCGTTCAGACTCAGCCTGGCAGGTGGCCTTACCCATAGTTCAGGCCGATCAGCGGAAAGGTAAAGTATACGTGCCCTGGGCCGCCAGACCAACTGACCTGCCACAGGCAAAAATACCGGCTTTCCCCGGTGCCGAAGGCGGTGGTAAATATACCTTTGGAGGTCGTGGCGGTAAAGTGTATGTAGTGACGAGCCTTGCAGATTACGGTCCCGGCACATTACGTGATGCCTGTGAAAAGGGCGGTGCCCGTATCATTGTATTTAACGTGGCAGGTATTATTCATATCAAAACTCCAATTATTGTAAGGGCACCATATATTAGTATTGAGGGACAAACGGCACCCGGTGATGGTATTTGCGTGGCAGGCGAGTCATTTTGGGTAAACACGCATGATGTAATTATCAGGTATATGCGTTTCCGCCGTGGCGAAACTAATGTGGGGCGCAGGGATGATGCTTTAGGCGGTAATCCGGTTGGAAACATCATCGCAGATCACGTATCAGCAAGCTGGGGTTTGGATGAGAATTTCTCTATGTACAGACACATGTTTGATCCGGGAGATGGCTCAAAAGAAGAAAAACTGGGAACAGTTAATATCACCATACAAAATTGCATCTATTCAGAATCGCTTGACTACTGGAACCATGCGTTTGGAAGTACTACAGGCGGTGAGAACAGTACATTGATCCGCAACCTTTGGGCAGACAATACCGGGCGTAATCCATCTGTGGGATGGAACGGCGTTTATAATTTTGTAAATAATGTGGTGTTTAACTGGCATCACCGCTCAATGGATGGCGGCGATTATACCACCAATTATAATATCATCAATAACTACTTTAAACCAGGGCCGGTTACACCAAGAGATCAGCCGGTTGGCCACCGTTTATTAAAACCTGAATCAGGCCGCAGTAAACTGAAGGAGAGAGTATTCGGACGCGTATATGCCGTGGGCAATATTATGGAAGGTTATCCTGAAGTAACCAAAGATCCATGGAATGGCGGTATCCAGGTTGAAGGCCCCGGAGGTAAGGAATTACCTGATGCAGGCGAATACAAAGATTACATGAAGTCGGATACTCCTTTCCCAATGGCTCCGGTAAATGTTTTGTCGGCTACTGACGCACTTAAATTTGTTATTGCCAATGCTGGTGCAACTTTACCCAAGCGTGATCCGGTTGATGTACGCATTACCGAACAGGTACGCACAGGTAAAATTGCTTATAAAGAGGTGAAAACTGATACTGCATATCAATTTAAAGTACGTAAATTACCTAAAGACTCTTATAAACTGGGTATTATCACTGCCCCATGGCAAGTTGGCGGATATCCTGATTATAAAGGAGCTCCTTATAAAGATTCTGATAACGACGGGTTGCCTGATGATTGGGAATTAGCTCATGGATTGAATCCTAAAAATCCTGATGATTCTGCACTGCCAGCAAAAAATGGTGGTGGCTACTCCAACATCGAGGTTTATTTAAATACGGTAGCGCTAAAGGGCGAAAAGAAATTGGCTAATATAAAATAAGTATAAAAACGGCGATGTTAGGATTTAAGTTTAAAAAGGGTCTTTATGTTCTGATTTGGTTAATGATGGGGTGTGTGCTTTTGCATGCACCCTTATTTGCACAGAATAAAAAGAAAGTTGTTAAACCGCAGCCTCCCGTTGCTGTTGATAAAGGCGGGAAACTCATTTATGCCATCGCCCCCAATGGCGACCGTATTCCTGATTATTCATACTGCGGATATATGGCTTCTGAGAAAGCAATACCGGAAGCCACAGTACGTGTAGTAGTGTCGTTGAAATCCGGAGATGCTACACTACGCATCCAGGCAGCCTTAGATTATGTGGCAACTTTACCAGCCGGGCCAGATGGTGTTCGCGGTGCGGTATTACTTAACAAAGGGGTATACCAGGTTAATGGTAGCTTAAAAATAAATGCCTCCGGAATTGTATTGCGCGGAAGTGGCATGGGCCTAAACGGAACCACTTTGCTGGCCACCGGTAAAGACAGGGAAACCTTTATACATATTGCAGGGAAAAATGACAGACGAGCCGAAAAAGAAATAAAAATTACAGATGCTTATGTGCCTGTAAATGCAAATATTATACATGCTGCGAACGGTGGCGGCTTTAAGGCCGGAGATTTGATCCTCATACACAGACCAAGTACCCAGGATTGGATCAGCACCATAAAAACCGACCATTTTGGTGGTGATCTCACCGCGTTGGCCTGGAAACCGGGAGAGCGTGATATTTACTGGGATCGTAAAATAATTGCTGTTAGTGGTGATGCGATCACGCTTGATGCACCCCTTACCACAGCATTAGACACGGCCTACGGAGGTGGTCTTGTGGCGGCCTATCAATGGCCTGGTCGTATTGATCAGGTAGGTGTCGAAAATTTAGCGTTAAGCTCGGCTTATGATGTAACAAACCCCAAAGACGAAGCACACCGCTGGATGGCTATTACTATGGAAAGTGTTACCGATGCCTGGGTACGCCAGGTTAGGTTTGAGCACTTTGCGGGTTCTGCAGTATTTGTAGCGCCTACCGGTAACCGTATCACCGTTGAAGATTGTAAATCGCTTGCACCGGTATCTGAAATTGGCGGGCAGCGCCGTAATACATTTCTTACCATGGGGGGGCAAACTTTGTTTCAGTGTTTGTATTCAGAGCAGGGTTTTCATGACTTTGCTACCGGTTACTGCGCGCCCGGTCCTAATGCTTTTGTGCAGTGTATGGCCATGCAGTCCAACAGTTTTAGTGGAAGTATAGACAGTTGGGCATCAGGTATTTTGTTTGATATAACCAGTATTGACGGACAGGCCCTAAGCTATATGAATCGCGGCCAGGATGGGCAAGGTGCAGGGTGGAACACCGCAAACAGTACTTTCTGGAACTGTACAGCGGCCCGGGTAGATTGTTATCAGCCACCTACGGCGCAAAACTGGGCCTTTGGTACCTGGGCACAATTTGCCGGCGATGGTTATTGGGAGTCGTCAAACAGCACTATCAATCCACGTAGTTTTTATTACGCCCAGTTGGCCAATCGTCTAAATAAAGACGTAAGCAAGCAGGCTAATATACTATATCCGGCAACAGAGCCATCCAGTAGTCCTACTGTTGAGCAAGCTGCCGAGTTAATGGCAGCCGCCAGGAAGCCGGCAATCACCATTAGTAATTGGATTGATAAAGCTCCCGAAAGAAATTCGATCAGTACTACAGCAGCGAACGCTAAAACCATTGATCAGATAGGGTATAAACCTGCTGATGTGCCTGCTATGGCACCTAAAATGAGTGTGTTAAATGGCTGGCTGGTACGCGGTAATACCGTAATGGCGGGTAAACACTTTGAAACTCCATGGTGGAGCGGAACCGTACACCCTGATTATACCGGAACAACAGCCAAGCCTGCTATTACCCGTTGGGTACCTGGGCAAACCGGTACCGGATTAACCGATGATCTGGACGAGGTGAGTAGCTGGATGTTGAAAGATAATATTGTGGCCTTTGAACATAACTACGGTTTATGGTATGATCGCCGCCGGGATGATCACGAACGTATCCGCCGTATGGATGGTGATGTTTGGGCGCCATTTTATGAACTGCCGTTTGCACGCACTGGTAAGGGCTTGGCGTATGATGGTTTAAGCAAATACGATCTGACGAAATACAATACCTGGTATTGGGCTCGTTTAAAAAAATTTGCTGATCTGGCCGATCAGAAGGGTTTGGTGCTAATACATCAGAACTATTTTCAACATAATATCATAGAGGCAGGTGCCCACTATACCGATTTTCCGTGGCGCACGGCAAATAATATCAATGGAAGCGGTTTTCCGGAACCGGTGCCCTACGCCGGCGATAAACGTCAGTTTATGGCAGAGCAATTTTATGACGAAACTAATCCGGCAAGACGTAAGCTTCATCAGGCTTATATCAACAAATGTTTGGATAATTTTGCGGGCAATAACGGGGTGATTCAGTTGATTGGGGCTGAATTTACCGGCCCGCTTCATTTTATGCAATTTTGGGTCGAAACCATTAAGCAATGGGAAGTTGCTCATAAGCAGAAACAAATTATTGGCCTTAGTGCCACCAAAGATGTACAGGATGCCATTCTCGCCGATCCCTCAAAGGCATCAGTGATTAATGTGATCGATATCCGGTACTGGTATTATCAGGCTAACGGAGCGGCTTATGAGCCAATTGGCGGCCAAAGTCTGGCACCGCGTCAGCAGGCACGAATATTTAAACCTAAGGCAGCTTCATTTGAACAGGTTTACCGTGCAGTGCATGAATATCGTACCAAATACCCAACTAAGGTTGTGTTGTTTTCTGCTGATGGCTATGATCATTTTGGCTGGGCTGTATTTATGGCAGGCGGTTCATTACCGGTATTGCCTAAAAACACTAATACTCAATTTTTAACAAATGCAAGTGGTATGGCACCGATAGCATTGCCCGGCTCTCCAAAAAATCAATGGGCTTTGGGTTCTGCCAAAGGGTTTATTGTTTATACTGATTCCGGCAGTTCAATCCATTTAAACCTGAGTGCAAATGCCAGTTATAAAGTACAATGGGTCGACCCTCAAACCGGCGAGGTTTTAACCGGCGAACAAGAAGTAAAAGGTGACAACGATACTGAAATAAAAAGTCCGAAATCAGGAGCCGCTATTTTGTGGCTAACCCGTAACTAAATAATATGTTGAAAAGAATCATTTTAATAGGCGTGCTTTCCTGTTTGCTTTTTTCGTTTAAAAGCAATGGGCCGGTTATGCCTGTTTTAAAACTATCAGCAAACCACCGGTATTTCACAGCAGATAGTAAACCATTTTTTTGGTTGGGTGATACTGGCTGGCTGCTTTTTTCAAAAATGAACCGCGAGGAAGCAGCGCAGTATCTGGCTACCAGGAGCAGGCAGGGGTTCAATGTAATACAGGTTATGGTAATACATAGCATAGGCGAAGTAAACGCTTATGGCGACTCAGCCTTGAGAAATAAAAATATTGCTGAACCCAAAACAACCCCGGGCAACACCTTTGGCAAAAGCCATGAATATGATTATTGGGATCATATTGACTGGATAATTGGCAAGGCTGCCGAAAAAGGGCTATACATCGCATTGGTACCTGTTTGGGGATCAGTGGTAAAAGGAGATCATATCGGAGCCGAAAAGGCAAAAATATATGCTGAGTTTTTGGCTAAAAGATATAGCGGAAGGTCAAACATCATCTGGATGAATGGCGGCGATATTGCTGGAACGGATTCATTGAAAACATGGAACGCAATAGGTAATACACTACACACGGCGGATACCAGCCATTTAATTACTTTTCATCCCCGAGGGCGAACACAATCTTCAACATGGTTTCACAACCAAGCCTGGTTAAGCTTTAACTGCTTTCAGTCAGGTCACCGTACTTATGCCCAGGATACTTCAAAAAAAGATTTGAACTATGGGGAGGATAACTGGAAATACGTTGAGGCAGACTACGCTAAAATCCCTGTAAAACCAACACTTGATGCGGAGCCATCGTACGAAAAAATTCCTTACGGGCTTCATGACCTTAAACTGCCCCGGTGGACGGCTGCGGATGTACGGCGATACGGATACTGGTCAGTATTTGCAGGTGGCTGCGGTTATACTTACGGCAATAACGATGTAATGCAAATGCACAAACCAACTGATAAAGGAAGTGCTTACGGTTCAAGGGGATATTGGTATAATTCAATCAATGATCCTGGCGCAAGGCAAATGGTTTATCTGAAAAAACTGATGCTGTCACGTCCGTATTTTGACTGTGTGCCCGATCAATCATTAATTGCCGGTAAGCAAGGCGAAAAGTACGACAGGTTAATTGCTACAGGAGGTAAAAACTACGCGTTTATATACACTTATACAGGCAGGGAAATAAATGTTAATACCGAAAATCTAACCGGAACTAAAATAAAAGCATCGTGGTATAATCCGCGTAACGGACAAATTACTAGTATAGGCACGGTTGTAAAAACAAAAGCACTTAAATTTAATCCCCCGGGTAAAGAAGCAAATGGCAATGATTGGGTACTGATCATTGACGCAATATAATCTGAAAATAAAAGTACACATGAACCAATCTGTTAAATATACATTGTTAGGATTTGCCTTTGTTTTGATGTTATCATGCAAAGCAAGTAAAAGCGTGTATCTGTTTACCTCTTTTCATGAACCGGCAAATGAAGGGCTTAGATTTTTATATAGTGATGATGCTTACCATTGGACAGACCTTAACCATGTTTTTATAAAACCAGAGGTTGGCGATGCAAAGATCATGCGTGATCCGTCCATAGTGCAGGGGCCCAATGGCATTTATCATCTGGTATGGACAACCGGTTGGAAAGATGATAAAGGGATAGGGTATGCCAGCTCAAAAGATTTAATCCACTGGTCGGCACAGCAGCATCTTAATGTGATGGAGTATGAACCAACTGCGGTTAATGCCTGGGCTCCCGAGCTGTTTTACGATGGTGCCGCTGATAAGTTTATTATTGTTTGGGCATCAACAGTGCCTAAGCGTTTTGCAAAAGGAAAGGAAGATGAAAACAACAATCACCGCCTTTACTACACTACCACTAAAGATTTTAAAGCCTTTACAGCTACAAAGCTATTTCTCGATCCCGGTTTTAGTGTAATTGATGCTGAAATTGTTAAACGTGCTAACAATGATTATGCACTGGTAATGAAAGATAATACCCGGCCAAACCGAAATATACTGATGGCTTTTAGCAATAAACCGCTTGGGCTATATACCAATTACACCAGGCGCTTTACCGAAATGTACAGCGAGGGGCCAACAATGACCAAAGCAGGCAACAACTGGCTCATTTATTATGACTCATATCGGTTAAAAAGGTATGGTGCTATGCGTACCGCTGATTTTAAAACTTTTACAGATGTATCTGATAGCGTCAGTGTGCCTGTAGGACACAAGCACGGTACTATACTTAAAGTAACCAAAGAACAACTGGGTTTGCTTTTAAAAGAAGCGCAGTTAAAAAATGACAGAAACTAACATGAATAAGATACTCAACATACTATTGCTCACATTAATTACTTATACCGCTAAAGCGCAGGATACCGTGCGCTACACCGGTAATACGGTAGTTAATGTAGATTACCATCATGGGCAGTTGAGCCCGGTAGTAGGTGTTCATAGTCAGCAGATATTCAGGGCCAATCGGGAACATCCTGAACTGGCCGACGGTTTTGGTTTTACCTACAACCATGCACCAATGCTGGCTTACTGGAATAATACCTTCTATGTGGAGTACTTAAGCGACAAGGTAGGCGAGAGTGTGCCGCCGGGTCAAACGCTGGTGATCACCTCCAAGGATGGGCAAGCATGGTCAAAACCAACGGTGGTGTTTCCGCAATATAGAATACCTGATGGCACTACAAAAGAAGGTCATCCTGGCGTAGCTAAAGATCTGTATTCGGTAATGCACCAGCGTATGGGGTTTTATACAGCCAAATCAAAGCGTTTACTGGTGCTGGGTTTTTACGGCATCTGTTTAGACGGGCACGACGATCCGAATGACGGGCAAGGTATAGGCCGTGTTGTACGTGAGATATTGCCCAATGGAAAATACGGCCCGATATACTTTATCCACTATAATCCTAAATGGAACGAAAAGAATACCAGTTTCCCTTTTTACAAAACAAGTAAAGACAAAGGCTTTATACAGGCTTGCGACGAGCTGATGGCAAACCCGTTAATGATGATGCAATGGGTAGAAGAAACCGACAAAAAAGATCCGTTAATACCATTACACAAGGATTATAAAGCATTTAACTTTTATCATCTGCCCGATGGGCGTGTGGTAGGCTTGTGGAAGTACGCTTTGACCGCCATCAGCACAGATAATGGTAAAACCTGGCCTGCAAATGCCTCACGCGCACCCCGTTTTGTGAATAGTAATGCCAAAATATGGGGCCAGCGTACATCAGATGGAAAATATGCCGCGGTTTATAATCCATCAGAGTTCAGGTGGCCGTTGGCTATATCTGTAAGCAAAAATGGATTGGAATATACCAATCTTTTACTGGTTAATGGTGAGATTGCCACCCTGCGTTACGGAGGAGCTTATAAATCATACGGGCCGCAATATGTGCGCGGGATAGAAGATGGTAACGGCACACCGCCAGACGGTAAATTATGGGTTACTTATAGCATGAATAAGGAAGATATCTGGGTGTCATCGATACCTGTTCCGGTAACTGAAATTGCTGATGCACCTGCCAATGAAGTGTTTAACACCATGCCCTTGGGCAAAGAACTGGAGAAATGGAATACGTATAGCCCGCAATGGGCTCCTGTTACTATTGAAAAAGCACCCGATGGCGAACGTAGCCTGACTCTGAAAGACAGCGATCCCTTTGATTATGCTAAGGCTGAGCGTGTAATACCTGCATCAAAAAAGCTAATAGCTGATTTTACCATTGTGCCGGGCCAAAATAATACCGGTATGCTGGATATAGAATTTCAAAACGAAAAGGGAGATGCCGCCATTCGCCTTACGCTTGACTCCGCCGGGGAGTTTCGCACCAAATCAGGGTATCGCAATAAAAATATCATGAAATATGAGGCAGGTAAAGCTTATCATATTATCCTGAAATTGAACACTGATACCCGTTTTTATACTGTAAATGTAAATGGTAAAGATGCGCTTACTGCCTTGTTTTTTGCTCCCGTATTACAGGTAAACCGGGTGGTTTTTTGGACTGGCGCAGTACGGCGCTTTCCTAATGCCGATACACCTACCGATCAGGATTATGATTTGCCCAAACCGGGCGAAGCAGCTAAACCCGCAGTTTTTTACATTAAATCATTTAAGACAGGCAACTATTAAGAGATGAAGAGCAGACTGATGTTTTGGTTGATAATGATAGCGGCTTCTTGTTTTACTAAAAGTATGGCACAAGTGGTACTTCCTAAAATATTGGGTAATGGTATGGTAATGCAGCGCAACCAGCCAGTGCCCATTTGGGGTACCGCCGCTGTTGGCGAGAAAGTAACAGTTACTTTTAATGGGCAAATTAAAATAACCGTAGCAGATGCAGGCGGCAAATGGCAGATTTTGCTCAATCCGATGAAAGCATCGGCACAACCCGCGGCGTTAACTATTTCGGGCACGAATACTATTAAGCTCAATGATATTTTGGTAGGTGAGGTGTGGTTGTGTTCGGGCCAGTCAAATATGGCTTATGAAATGCGTAAGAACAGCAAAGTAAAAAAGCCTGACACCAGTACGGTAAATTCACCGGTTGATGAGTTAGAGCGTGCACATAATCCACAAATCAGGATATTTTCGGTAACTCAAAAGAATTTAGCAAAACCAGATTCTACCCATGGTGGCTGGAGTGTTGCGGAAGATTCTGCATTGCGGGCATTTTCGGCAGCTGGTTATTTTTTTGCCAAAAGGTTGAACCACGACCTCAATGTTCCTGTGGGAATTATTTCATCGGCGGTAAGTGGCAGCCGCATTGAGCCCTGGGCGCCGCAGGGGGCTTATGACGCTATTCCTTATTTTAAGGCCAACGGAATTAAGATAGAAGGCGATCCCGGTAAGTTTTATGGAAAAATGATTGAGCCACTGGCTCCCTTTGCCATCAAAGGTTTTTTATGGTACCAGGGCGAATCCAATTGTTTTTTAGGCGAAACCATCGGCTATACCTATAAAATGGAGGCGCTGATCAATAGTTGGCGTAAGTTATGGAATGACAAGAATATGCCTTTTTATTATGTACAAATAGCTCCGTTTTATTATTCACAAAGTAAGGGGCAGGTAGCCTATACCGAATTTACCGAACCTCAGTTGCGCGAAGCGCAAACCCTTGCGCTCAGCATACCCCATACTGGCATGATCGTCACCACAGATTTGAATGACGATTTAAAAAATATCCACCCGCCTTTTAAATGGGAGGTTGGGCACCGGTTAGAATTGCAGGCTCTGGCTAATACCTATGGGCAAAGAAAGGTAGTATTCTCTGGGCCAATGTATAAGAATATGAAAATCAATAGGAACAAGATAATTATTGATTTTAATTATAAAGGTGGAGGATTGGTTAGCCATAATGATCGTCCACTTACTGATTTTACTATAGCCGGGCAGGACGGGAAGTTTATTAAGGCCGATGCGGAAATTAAAAATAACACCATAGTGGTTTCGGCACCATCAGTAACTGCTCCGGTAGCTGTGCGTTTTGCCTGGTCAGAATCCGCTCAACCCAATTTTTATAACAAAAACGGATTACCCGCAGTGCCTTTCCGCACTGATAATCCCCTGAAGTTTACATTAACTGCTAATTAATCTGATGAAGTTTGTTTGTTTTAAAATATTTATGTGTGCCCTGTTGATCATGAGCGGGTTTATTAGTCATGCGCAGGAAACGCAAAAAGTATACTTATCAGGTACAGGTAGCGATCATACTGTTAACTGGCAGTTTTTCTGTACGGAAGGGCGTAATTCAGGCAAGTGGACTACCATCCCGGTACCGTCTAACTGGGAATTTCAGGGCTTTGGCAAATATAATTATGGTTTGGCTAAAGATAGTTTAAAAGGCAAAGAGAAGGGTTTATACAAGTATGAATTTAAAGTGCCTGCCGCATGGCAAGGTAAGGCTATCAATATTGTTTTTGATGGCTCCATGACTGATACGGAAGTAAAGTTGAATGGTAAAATTGCTGGGCCTGTTCACCAGGGATCATTCTATAGGTTTAAATATGATATAGGTAATCTGCTCATTTACGGCAAACCAAACCTGTTAGAGGTTACGGTTGCCAAGCATTCCTCCAATGAATCTGTAAATGCCGCCGAACGGAAAGGTGATTTCTGGATATTCGGGGGGATTTTCAGACCGGTTTTTCTCGAGGTAATGCCTGCCGCACATATCAGCAATTACGCGGTTGACGCTAAAGCAAATGGCAATCTCAAGGCGGCCATTAAATTATCATCAGCTAAAGCGGGCCTTATAACCGGGCAGGTTTTTTCTTTAGGCGGTCAAAAGGTAGGGCCGGTGTTTTCGGCAAAAGTAAATATGGGTGATACACTGGTTAATATCAGTTCACATATTACATCCCCTAAACTATGGTCACCTGAGTTTCCTAATCTTTATAATGTGGTGTTTACGCTTAGTTATGAGGGTAAGGCTGTTCATAGAGTTAGGCAGCGCTTTGGGTTTCGCACGGTTGAGCTGCGTGAGCACGATGGGATTTATGTAAATAATGTAAAAGTAAAGTTCAAGGGGGTAAACCGTCATTCGTTTTGGCCAACCACGGGTCGGGCGCTTAACAAAGGCATAAGTATAGCTGATGTAAAGATGCTTAAGGACATGAATATGAATGCTGTCCGTATGTCACATTATCCACCTGACGATCATTTTTTGGATGCATGTGACTCCTTAGGATTATTTGTTTTAGATGAGCTAACTGGCTGGCATCATAACTATGATACACAGGTTGGGTCAAAGTTGGTAAAAGAGTTGATTGAAAAAGATGTGAACCATCCATCAGTCGTGATATGGGATAATGGAAATGAGGGTGGTTTTAACTTCGATCTTGATCACTGGTTTGATGATCTGGACATACAAAAACGCCCGTTGATTCATCCCTGGACAGTTTTTAGAGGAACAAATACACAGCACTATATTAACTACGATTATGGTACCGGTACCGCGCTGCATGGGCACGAGGTGTTTTTCCCAACCGAATTTCTGCATGGTTTATACGATGGAGGTGCCGGTGCTGGTTTGGATGACTATTGGGAACAGATGTGGCATACACCAATATCTGCGGGAGGCTTCATCTGGGTTTTTGCTGATGAGGCGGTGGTACGCACAGATAAAAATGGTGAACTTGATTCAGATGGAGATCATGGTCCGGATGGCATTGTAGGGCCATATCATGAAAAGGAGGGAAGCTATTATACCATTAAAGAAGTTTGGTGCCCAGTGCATTTGGAGGCCCGTGAAATAACCACGCAGTTTAATGGTTTGCTGCGGCTCGAAAACCGGTACCTGTATACCAATTTAAAGCAATGTAGTTTTACTTACAAATTAACCAAACTCGCTAATCCTTATCAAAAAGCAAATACGGTATCTAAAACAGGAGCCGTTATTGCTCCCGATGTTGCTCCCGGTCAGTATGGGAACCTCCAGCTGCAATTACCCATTGACTGGCAAAATTTTGATGTATTGTATTTAACAGCTTATGATGCTACTAAACGTGAGTTATTTACGTGGAGCTTCCCGATCAGTAACCATGACAAGATAAGCAAGGAACTGATCAACAAAACGGATGGTAATAAAGCTACTCTGGAAGAAACTGATTCGCTGTATAACGTAAAGGCTAATAATGGTTTGGAGCTCACCTTTAATCGTCATTCAGGTGTATTGGTAAAGGTGAAAAGCACAAAAGGTGATATTCCATTTAATAACGGACCTGTATTGGCCGAGGGACAGGATCAATCGGCTTTTCAAAAGCTTACCCATCGCTATGAAGGCGACAATCTGGTTATTGAGGCTGAGTTTGCAAAAAAAACAACCGAACCTTTGCTGAAGTGGACTATCTATCCATCGGGATGGGTACAACTGGATGTAAAATACTGGCCACTTGGTGAAGAGGCCACACTGATGGGGGTAAACTTTTCTTTCCCTGAGAAGGATGTAAAAGGAGTCACTTATTTGGGCGATGGTCCGCACAGGGTTTGGAAAAACCGGATGAAAGGAACTACACTCGGCATTTGGGATAAAACTTATAATAACACAATCACTGGTCAGGGAAATGTGGTTTACCCTGAGTTTAAAGGGTATTACTCCAATCTGTACTGGATGAAGTTACAAACCACCGGGCAGCCGATAACTATTGTGTGTAATAGTCAGGATGTTTTTATGCGCCTTTTTACTCCGGCAAATCCTAAAAATGTCTACAACACGGCGCCTGCATTCCCATCGGGTGATATTTCCTTTATGCATGGTATAACGCCCATTGGTACCAAATCGCAGAGGCCGGAAACCATGGGGCCATCCGGGCAAAAGAATAAATATTTTGATTATGGTAAGGATATAGATCGTGCGCTATCCCTCACTTTATATTTTGATTTTTTGGGTAAATAGATAATGAGAAAGGCCGTCGCACATATTACCCTCACTTTAGCAATGACTTTATGTTGTTGCCTGCATAGCTATGCAGGTATTGAGTTGCAAAACTTAAAGTGCGAGATACTACAGAACCCTTTAGGAATTGGCACTACTCACCCAAGCTTAAGCTGGCAGATTACGAGCGATGTGCGTAATACCAATCAAACGGCTTATCAGATAATTGTTGCATCGAGTGCCGCCAAGCTGGCAGCCGGGCAAGGTGATTTGTGGGATTCACATAAGATTGTTTCCGGTCAGTCTGTTATGGTCACTTATACAGGCAAAGCGTTGCTCAGCCGCGTCGCCTGTTATTGGAAAGTTAAAGTATGGACTAATAATGGCCAAAGTAAATGGAGTAAATCTGCCCAATGGAGCGAGGGCTTGATAGCAGCTACCGATTGGAAGGCGCACTGGATAGGATATGATAAAGGCTTTCCCTGGGATAGTGTTTCTAAATTTTCAAGACTTTCGGCAAGGTATTACCGTAAACAATTTGAGCTTAAGAAAAACATTAAAAGAGCTACAGTATATATCATTGGCTTAGGTCATTATGAATTATATGTAAATGGAAGTTCTATTGGCGATCGGGTGCTGGCCGAGCCTCCTACAGACTATACACAGTCGGTTAAATACAGCACCTATGATGTTACCTCGAATATTAAACAGGGTGTAAACGCCATTGCCACAGTATTAGGTAACGGCCGCTTTTTTACCATGCGCCCTAAATACAAGCCTAAAAAGATAAAGGAATTCGGCTTTCCTAAAATGCTGTTGCAATTGGAGGTGGAGTATACCGATGGAACCCGGCAATTGATTACAAGCGATGGTAGCTGGAAATTCACTGCTGATGGCTCTATACGTACCAATAACGAATATGATGGCGAAGAATATGATGCTACCAAAGAACTTCCCGGATGGAATAAACCCGGATTTGATGATAACGAATGGCTGAAGGCATCATTGGTGGAAGCACCTGGCGGCAGGATAGAAGCTCAGATGAATGAACCTGTTAAAGTGATGGCCACCGTGAAGCCGGTCGGCATCACCCAGTTAAAACCCGACACATGGATCATGGATATGGGGCAGAACTTTGCAGGTTGGGTTCAAATGCGTGTTAAAGGAAACCCAAACGATAAAGTAACGTTGCGATACGCCGAAACCCTGCAGCCTAACGGTGAACTATATGTAGCCAATCTGCGCGATGCCAAAGTAACCGACATATACACGCTAAAAGGAGGAGGAGAAGAGATCTGGCATCCCGTATTTGTATACCACGGTTTCAGGTACGTTGAAATCAGCGGATATCCCGGTAAACCGGAACTGACTGATTTTGAAGGACAGGTGGTGTATGATGCTATGGCAACTACGGGCCATTTTGAAACTTCAAATGAACTCATTAATCAGATATATCATAATGCTTATTGGGGTATATTGAGTAATTACAAAGGTATGCCAATTGATTGCCCTCAACGTAACGAGCGCATGCCCTGGTTGGGCGACCGTGCGGTTGGTTCGCTGGGTGAGAGTTTTGTTTTTGCCAATGGTAACTTGTATGCTAAATGGCTTGATGACATTGCGGAATCGCAGAAACCGGATGGTGCCATACCTGATGTAGCCCCAGCTTACTGGAATTATTACAGTGATAATGTAACCTGGCCGGGTACTTATATCCTGGTGGCCGATATGTTGTATAATCAGTTTGCCAACAAAGAGCCTATTGAAAAGCATTATGCCTCCATGAAAAAGTGGATGGATTATATGCGTTCAAGATACATGAAGGGTTATATAATTACCAAAGACAAATATGGCGACTGGTGTGTACCACCTGAATCACCAGAGTTGATCCACTCCCGGGATTCTTCGCGTAATACCGATGGGCAGCTTATTGCTACGCATATTATTATCATTTGTTAAACCTGATGGAAAAGTTTGCCGGGAAACTCCATAAACCAGTTGATGCGAAAACTTTTGCTGCTTTAAGTTTGAACATGGGTAAGGCTTTTAACCTGAAATACTTCGATTCAAAGCGGGGTAAATATGCCAACAATACAGTTACGGCCAATCTGTTGCCTCTTTACTTTGGTATCACTGCTCAAAAAGACAAGCAGGCCGTATTTAATAATATAGTTTATAAAATAGAAAACGAAGCCAAAGGGCATATCAGCACAGGTGTTATAGGTACGCAATGGCTCATGCGTGGCCTTACCCAATTTGGTCGGCCTGATTTGGCGTACCGCATAGCCTCTAATGACGATTACCCAAGCTGGGGCTATATGGTAAAACATGGTGCAACCACCATTTGGGAATTATGGAATGGAGATACAGCCAACCCCGCCATGAACTCGCGTAATCACATCATGCTCCTTGGTGATCTGATTGCATGGTTTTATCAGGATTTAGCGGGTATTAAAACGGTTAATACTGGTTTTAAACAGATTGTGATGAATGCCCCTGTTATTAAGGATCTCCATGAAGTTAAAGCCTCCTACCAAACCCCTTATGGTTTGGTAAAGAGTAATTGGACAAATGGCGGTGGCAGTTTTACCTGGCATATAACTATACCGCCTAATAGCCAGGCGTTGGTCTATATACCTGCAATTGCCATAGATAAGGTAACGGAAAATGGTCAAAGAGTGACAGCGACAAAGGCAATTAAGCTAATTAAGATGGACGCAGCTAAAGCTATTTTTAAAATTGGCTCCGGTGATTATAATTTTGAAGTTAGAAATTAAATTTATTATATAATTTATTGATTATGAAAGTATTACTTGTGTATGGTGTAGTGTTTGTTTCATTGCTTACGCTATCTGCGGTAAGTAAAGCACAGGATCAGGTTGCAGCCAAACCGGCTGTTTCAGCAGATGCTCAGGCAAAAGCTGATGCAGATGTGGATAAAAAAGCTACTGATTGGGTGGGGGTATTAACCCTTAATGATGCTGGTAAAGAAACGAGAGTAAAAGAGGTAATAACTACTCATTTAAAAGCTATTCGTGATTGGAATAATACGCACTCTTATGAATTGGTGCCGGCTGGAATTAACCCGGAATCGGGTAAACCTTTAAGTACCATGGATCGCCAAATCATCGTCAATTCATCGCTGCCTAAATCGGTACATGATAATCTGATGACCGGCTTACGTAAAGATTTGACAGAGGAACAGGTAGAAACTATACTGGATAAATATACTATTGGTAAAGTGGCTTTCACGTTGGCTGGGTATAAAGCCATTGTTCCCGATTTAACCGCAACAGAGGAGGCGGCTATCCTAACAAATCTTAAACAGGCACGGGAACAGGCAGTTGATTTTAAGAACATCAAACAGATATCTGCCATTTTTGAGATCTACAAAACTAAGAATGAGCAATATCTTAATAATAATGGTCATAACTGGCACCAGTTATTTAAGGCTTACGTAGATGCCGCTAAAGCAAAGAAGGCGGCAGATGCGGCTACAAAAAAAACAGTACAATAAAATATAACTCATTATGTATAAAAAAATATTGTTGATTATATTAAGTGTTTGTTTAATTATAGGTCATGTCTTTTCCCAAACTAATCCCTGGCGCAAAGGCATTGTGAAGGATGAGTTTATTTACGAAAAAGCCCCTTACCCGGAATGCCATGCAGCCACCATTGCCGAAACTCCAAAGGGTTTAGTTGCATCGTGGTTTGGTGGTACTAAGGAGCGCAATCCGGATGTTTGCATTTGGGTAAGCCGCCTGGTTAATGGCAAATGGACAGAAGGTGTAAATGTGGCAAATGGAATCCAGAATGATACTTTACGCTATGCTTGTTGGAATCCTGTGCTCTACCAGATTCCTAACGGAGATTTGCTGCTGTTTTACAAGATAGGCCCCAGTCCGGCTAAGTGGAAAGGGTATCTGAAAACATCTGCCGATGGCGGCATTACCTGGTCGGCGCAAAAAGCGTTGCCCGATGGTTTCTTAGGTCCTATCAAAAACAAACCCGTGCTATTAAAGGATGGTACGCTTTTAAGCCCCTCAAGTACCGAAGGTAAAGGCTGGCAGGTGCATTTTGAAGCCAGCAAAGATTTTGGTAAAACATGGACAATGGTAGGCCCGGTTAAAGATGGCGCTGGTTTGAAAGCTATCCAACCCAGTATTTTATCGTACAAGGATGGTAGCTTACAGGTACTATGCCGAAGCCAGAACAGGGCGGTGTTAAGTGCGTGGTCAAAAGATAACGGACAAACCTGGTCGCAGCTTGAAAAAACCGAATTACCCAATAATAACTCAGGTACCGATGCAGTAACCCTTAAAGACGGGCGCCAACTGCTGGTTTATAACCATGTATTGCCGCCAGGAAATTTGGCAAAAGGAGCACGTACTCCCCTAAATATTGACATTTCAAAAGATGGTGTAAAATGGTATGCTGCATTGATACTGGAAGATTCGCCCATCAGCCAATATTCTTATCCGTCTGTGATACAATCATCTGATGGGTTGGTGCATGTGGTTTATACCTGGCGCAGGCAAAGGATAAAACATGTGGTCATTGATCCGGGAAAAATCCGGTTAAAAGAAATTAAGAACGGTGAATGGCCTAAGGTGGCCGGGTATACGCTACCTGTTGCAACGGGAGATACCAAGGATTTATAACTATGGCGATGAAAAAAAACAGGATAGTTGTGCTGGTAGTGTGTTTCACGCTGCTTTTCCTTGGCACGTATGCTCAGCAAACTACAGATGGTTTGTATAAAAAGACATTGAAAGAGGTATTGGATGAGATACAGGAAAAGTATCACGTAAAGATCAAGTACACAACAGAAATGGTTAAAGACAAGTGGGTAAATTATGCGGAGTGGCGCTTTAGGCCCAATGTAGATACCACGCTGAGTAATGTGCTGACACCGCTTGATCTGAAAGTGAATAAAGAGGGGTCTGGCAGGTATAAATTAAAGGAATATGAATATTATCGCTGGGCAGTAAATGACGGATGGAAGGAACTTGACCGCATTGCATCTCAATATCATGATAAGGAAAGCTGGGAGCAGCGTAAAGTTTTGCTTAAACAGCAACTGTATAAAGCCCTGAAGTTATCTCCATTGCCAGTTAAACCGGCATCTAAACCAATTATAACTCCTCAAAGGGTATTTGATGGTTATACCGTACAAAACATTGCCATTGAGATATTGCCGGGTTTGTATATCAACGGCTCGTTATACAGGCCTTTAAAAATTAAAGGGAAGATACCAGCAATATTAAGTCCCGATGGGCATTGGGAGCACCAGCGTTACCGTGCCGATTGCCAGATACGTTGTGCTACGCTTGCCCGGATGGGGGCCATGGCCTATAGCTACGATCTTTTTGCCTGGGGCGAATCATTATTGCAGTTTAAGGAAGAGGATCACCGGCGCAGCCTGGCGCAAACTATCCAGGCCTTAGGGGCTGTCAGGATATTGGATTATCTGTTGTCACTAAAGGAAACAGACCCTGCGCGGGTTGGTATCAGCGGAGGATCTGGTGGCGGCAGCCATACCGTTTTAATGACGGCGCTGGATGATCGTATAAAACTAAGTGCACCTGTTGTATCCGTATCATCATACTTCTATGGTGGTTGCCCTTGCGAAAGCGGTATGCCTATCCATCAGTGCGGTGGCGGAACCGATAATGTTGAGCTTGCTGCTATGGCCGCTCCCCGTCCGCAGTTGCTGATATCTGATGGGCAGGACTGGACTGCCAACATGCCCGAACATGATTTCCCTTATCTCAAAAAAATATATGGTTATTATAACACCGAAAACATGGTAGAAAATGTACATCTGCCAGCAGAAGGACATGATTTTGGCCCGTCAAAACGCTACGCTTTATATCAGTTTATTGCTAAAAATTTCCATTTGAATATCAATAGCATAGAGGATGGGAACGGTAAAATTGACGAATCAAAAGTAACCATTGAAAAAGAGCCAGCCATGTATGTGTTTGGTGATAAAGGCGAAAAACTGCCGGCAGGGGCTATTAAGGGATTTGACCAGTTACAGAAAGTTTTTTCGGCGGCCACAAAACAATAACTCAAATGAAAAGCAGGATAATATTGGTATTGAATATGATATTGCTGGGTTTGCCATTAACACGGGCATTGGCACAAAAGGCACCCCTAAATCAGCGATACAAGATAGCAGTGGTTGATCTGATGATTTTAAAAAGACAGAAACTTGGAGCTTTCCAGCTCACCAGGGATATTGGAGCAGATGGGGTTGAGGTTGATATGGGGGGATTAGGTAATCGGGAAACCTTTGACAACCAACTGGCTAATGACTCAGTCAGGAAAATGTTTTTAAATAAAGTTAAAGTTTTAAGCCTGCAGATTCCGTCCCTGGGGATGACCGGTTTTTTTGCCCAGTCATTTGCCGAACGGCCTACCGCCGTTAAAGCGGTTGAAGACTGTATCAATACCATGAAGCAAATGAACGTGAAGGTTGGTTTCCTGCCTATGGGTGTCCAGGGCAATCTGATCAAATATCCGCAGTTGCGCGGAGCTATTGTGACCCGCTTAAAAGAAGTAGGCAAAATAGCTCAAAGTGCCGGCGTTGTAATTGGCATTGAAACCGCATTGGATGCTAAAGGTGAGTTGCAACTGTTAAAGGATGTTGATTCACCAGCTATAAAAAGCTATTTCAATTTTCAGAATGCCCTTGATAATGGCCGCGATCTGGAAAAGGAACTACAAATACTTGGTCGAAAAAACATTGTGATGATCCACTGTACCGACACCGATGGGCAATGGTTGCAAAATGATCCTAAAATAAATATGGAAAAAGTTAAAGAAGCCCTTGATAAAATGGGCTGGTGCGGCTGGCTGGTTATAGAGCGTTCAAGAGACATCAAAGATGTACATAACGTAAAATGGAATTTTAGCGCAAACACAACTTATCTCAAATCAATTTTTCAAAGCACTAATCAATAAACTGTTATGAAACCAGGTCGCATATTTATTTTCGTTTTTGTGTTAAATATAATTTTAACACAAAGCATTCTGGCGGCCGAAATATGGGTAAATGTTAATGGTTCGGATACCAATACAGGTACGCAACAACAGCCATTAGCCACGGTGGGTATGGCCTTAAGAAAAGCGCGCGAGTTGCGCCGCTTAAATGACCCGTCAATAAAAGGTGGTATACATATTCATGTAGAACAGGGAATGTACCAATTAACAGAACCATTGTTTGTAAGACCGGAGGATTCCGGGACAGCCGATTGCCCGACAATTATTGAGGGAGCTCCCCAGGCACAGTCTATATTAAGCGGGGGAATTAACATCACCGGATGGCATAAATTGAAAGGTACAGTGCCAGGATTACCTGATGAAGCGACAGGAAAGGTTTGGGTAGCTGATGCACCTTTAATCGGTAACGAACCCGTAATATTCAGACAGCTTTGGATCAATGATGTAAAGGCTACCCGTGCCCGAGGCACTGATGCCCCGTTCATGGATAGGATATTATCATGGGATCATCAGGCTCAAACCTGTTGGATCCCCAAACCTAAAACGGTAGATATGACCCATATTAAGGGTATGGAGATGTTTATTCACCAGTGGTGGGCTGTTGCTATGTTACGCATTAAATCGGTTGAAGTGCAGGGCGATAGTGCAAAATTGTCCTTTTATCAGCCTGAAAGCCGTATCCAGGCCGAGCATCCCTGGCCTGCGCCATGGATCTCAAAAAAAACAGGCAACTCTGCTTTTTATCTAAGCAATGCCATTCAGTTTTTGAATCAGCCAGGCGAGTGGTATCTAGATTTAAAATGTCATAAAATTTATTATTTGCCACGTACGGGTGAGGATATGCAGAATGCTGCGGTAGTAGCACCTTACCTCGAAAACATAGTTCAGGTTAAAGGTACCGTTGACCGCCCGGTGAGCTACGTTAGTTTTAAAAATATCTCTTTTCAACATAGCGGATGGCTGCTTCCTTCAAAGTCAGGACTGGTACCTCACCAGGATGGCATGTATATGTTAGATGCCTATAAACTGAAAATACCCGGAACGCCAGATAAAAAAGGATTGGAAAATCAGGCCTGGGTTGGCCGACCGGTTGGCGCAGTGGAGGTAGCTTACGCATCGCATACCACTTTTGAAGGCTGCCATTTTGAACATATAGCGTCTACAGGGTTAGATTATCAACGCGGTACTCATGACGACGAAATAAAAGGCAACCTGTTTAAAGATATTGGCGGTACAGCCATACTTGCAGGTGTATACTCAGACGAGGCCGAGGAAGTGCATATGGCTTATAATCCCACTGATAAACGTGAAGTATGCACTAATGATCATATCGAAAACAACCTTATAACCGATGCCACTAATGAGGATTGGGGTTGTGTAGGCATAGGTGCCGGATATGTCAAAGGAATTATTATTGCCCATAATGAAGTTTGTGAAGTGAATTATACAGGTATCAGCATGGGTTGGGGGTGGACAAAAAGCCTCAACGCGATGAGTAACAACAGTATTACTGCCAATAAAATACATCATTACGCACGTAATATGTATGACGTTGCGGGGATTTATACGTTATCTGCACAGCCGGGTTCAATAATCAGTAATAATTATGTGGATAGCATTTATAAAGCACCTTATGCACATGATCCGGAACACTGGTTCTATCTGTATACCGATGAAGGTTCATCATACATTACGCTGAAAAATAATTGGTGTCCGGCCGAAAAATTCCTGCAGAATGCTAATGGCCCCGGTAACCTATGGGAAAATAATGGGCCACAGGTAGCTGCAGAAATTAAAAACAAGGCTGGCTTGGAAGTGCCTTACCGGTACCTATTACAATATAAATCGATTGATCCGGCAAACCAGCCTATTAATCATAAAATGGAATCGCCAAAATGAGAATGATTAAAGGAATATTTAAGTTTTTGCTACCTGATATTAATCAGTTCATATGGGGAATATG
This sequence comes from Mucilaginibacter saanensis, assembly GCF_014200575.1. Classification (GTDB taxonomy): domain Bacteria; phylum Bacteroidota; class Bacteroidia; order Sphingobacteriales; family Sphingobacteriaceae; genus Mucilaginibacter. Next base: position 486,006 of record NZ_JACHBZ010000002.1, read on the forward strand.
TATTGCGATAGGTTTTATCTGCTTTACAGGATGCAAACAATCTGCTCCGAGATCAAACGGTAGTAAAACTCAAACAGTAAAATCAGAACTTATAAAAAGACCGGTCATTGTAGAAATCATTGTTCCTGAAGATTCAGTATTTCAATCGCACGCCCTTTATGACCTGGCTAAAGGTTTCGCGCTTGAAATCAATGATATCAACCAGTGGGAAAATCATATCGCTGTATATGCTAATATTTCCAATACTGAAGAGCTCGTTAAAAGTATACAGAACGAATATCCGCAGGATACAGTTAAATATTTTGATAAGCCGTTCTACACCTTTAACCGTAAAATGTGTGCAGACACCATCAGCTCAAAAAACTGGGAAAACATATTTTTAAGTGCCAACCTGGTAAACAATCTTAGGTTGCAACAGGAATACCTGAACTATCATTCCACCCAATTTGAAAAATGGCCTGGACTCTGCTAAGGGTTGTCATGATATTATTATACATTATTTTTAACGGACATTAAAATGAATGCATCCTGTACCTATAAATTAAAAAACTGGCCGGTTATTATCTTGTGTTTTGGCTTTATGTTTTTTGCTGATTTAGCAAAAGCTCAAAAGGCTACCTGGGTATGGTATCCAGGCGATTATGAGGTTTGGTTAAGTAATAAAATGCAAAACCGGCGTACCGAGCGCGGTGCATTTTTTCCGCCATTCTGGAAACAGGACAGCCACTATGTATTGATTGACTTTCATAAAGATTTTGTGCTGGCTAACGCCGAGAAAGCTGATTTGGCGGTTGAGGGACAATACAATGTAAAAATAGATGGTAAAGCATTACCCGGCTATCCTAAAACAATAAACCTGCCAGCTGGTAAGCACCGGCTGAGTTTGAAGGTTTACAACCAGGCTAACGCACCTGCCATATATGTTAAAAGCGAGCATCTGGTGTCAGATACCTCATGGCTGGTGACTTATGAGGATAAGGAATGGATTGATGCGTCTGGTAAAACATCGGATGTTTCGGCCACTCAATATGTATCGGCAGGAGCATGGAATTTTGATTCTCCGGATACAAGACCTTCTGCTTTTCGTTTACCTACTGAGGAGCATCATGCCGAAAAGACGGAGAAAAAGGATCATGCCATATTGGTTGATTTTGGTAAAGAAACCTTTGGCTATGCTAAGCTGATTGGTTTAAAGGGGAAAGGTAATGTGAAACTCTGCTACGGCGAATCAAAAGAAGAAGCGTTATCGCCCGCAACCTGCGAACTGTTGGATAGTGTTTATATCGATCAGCCTCAAAAAACTAACCTTACCATGGAGGGCTCCCGTGCCTTTAGGTATATCAATGTATTGTTTGATGATAATATAAGTGCCGATGATATATCTATGCTATATGAATATTCGGCGGTAAAGCAGCGCGGGAGTTTCCGTTGTTCTGATGAGGAGATCAATAAAATATGGGATGTATCGGCCTATACACTTCATTTGAATACGCGTGAGTTTTTTATTGATGGTATTAAACGCGACCGTTGGGTGTGGTCAGGTGATGCCTATCAGAGTTACCTGATGAACTACTATCTGTATTTTGATTCGCCTACCGTTACGCGTACGCTTTATGCATTGCGCGGCAAAGACCCGGTAACCAGTCATATCAATACCATTATGGATTACACCTTTTACTGGTTCATGGGCATCTATGATTATTACCAATATACGGGCGACAAAAGTTTTATTAAGCAAATGTACCCGCGTATGCAGAGCATGATGAATTACTGCTTGTCGCGCAGGGACAAAAATGGACTGATGGAAGGTTTGCCCGGCGACTGGATATTTATTGATTGGGCCGATAAACTGAGTAAACAGGGCGAAGTAAGCTTTGAACAGCTGCTGCTATGTCGCAGTCTCGAAACTATGGCCCTTTGTGCCAATATTATGCAGGATAAATCGGGTGTTAACCAGTATAATCAATTATCAACAGAGTTAAAATCTAAAATATTTGCTTATTACTGGAATAATCAGAAACATGCCTTGGTGCATAGCCGGGTTAACGGTGAGCAAACGGATAATATAACCCGGTATGCCAATATGTTTTCCATTTTTTTCAATTACCTCACAGCGAGCCAGAAGCAGGATGTTAAAAAGTACGTGCTGCTGAATGATAAAGTTCAAAAGATTACCACTCCATATATGCGTTTTTACGAGCTTGAGGCTCTTTGTGCCATGGGCGAACAAAGCTACGTGCTCAAAGAGATGAAGGATTACTGGGGTGGGATGCTTAAACTGGGTGCTACCACCTTTTGGGAAGAGTATGACCCCAATAAAAGCGGGGCACAACATTATTCCATGTACGGCCGTCAGTTTGGCAAAAGTTTGTGTCATGCCTGGGGAGCAAGTCCCATTTACCTGTTGGGTAAATACTATTTAGGTGTTAAGTCGGTTTTGCCTGGTTATCAGCAATATATAGCAGAACCAAAGCTGGGAGGTTTACGGTGGATAGAAGGAAGCGTGCCTACCCCCAATGGCGATATTAAACTGTACTGCAGCACCACGCAGATTAAAGTAAGTTCCGATAATGGTACTGGCTTATTGCGCTTTGCCAGTAAATCAGTGCCGGTTTGTAAGAATGGTGTGGTAGTAGCCAAAGGTAATGGCATATATGAAGTGACTATTACAAAAGATAAGAAATATACAATTGATTACAACGCGCTGTAAATGGTGGTCATGAAAAAAGTACTTTGTATTTTATTTGTTTTGGGATTGTCAATGGGTAAGCTATATGCGCAATTAGTTGATAAAACACCTGCGCCTATACCTAATGTTCCTACGGTTTATGATGCCGAGCCCTGGGAAAATCCTTTGGTTGATGGTATTAACCGCGACCCAGCCAGGGCAACCGCTTATTCTTATGCCAGTATACAGGATGCTTTAAAAGGCGATCGTGAAAAATCGGGCCGCATGTTGTTGTTAAATGGATACTGGGATTTTAGCTATGCCAGCAAACCTGCCGATGCATCTAAGGATTTCTATAAAAGCAGGGTAAGTGGCTGGAAGAAGATCATCGTACCCTCCAGTATCGAAATGCAGGGGTATGATAAACCGATATATAAAAGCGCAGTTTATCCCTTTCGCCCAGTAAACCCGCCGCATGTACCCCTGGATTATAATGGAGTGGGCAGTTATCAGCGTAGCTTTACTTTGCCCCAAAACTGGAAGGATATGAACATCACGCTGCATTTTGGCGGGGTAAGTTCTGGCTTTAAGGTATGGCTCAATGGTAAATTTTTAGGTTACGGCGAGGATAGCTTTCTGCCTTCAGAATTTAATATTACACCATATTTACAGGCTGGTGAAAACGTGTTGTCGGTACAGGTGATTCGTTGGAGCGATGGTTACTTTCTGGAAGATCAGGATCAGTGGAGGATGAGCGGCATTCACCGGGAAGTAATGCTATTGGCCGAACCGAAACTCCGGATAGCTGATTTTCAATGGCAGGCTAAACTGGACAAACAATATAAAGATGCCATATTCAGTATCCGTCCACGTATTGAAAACTTGACGGGTAAAGCCGTGCCGGGTTATAAAATAGAAGCACGCCTATTTGATAAAAACAACAAGGAGGTGTTTCAGAAACCATTGGAACGCAGCGTGGAAAGTATTATCAACGAGATCTATCCGCGATTGGATAACGTAAAGTTTGGTTTACTGGAAACCACATTGAAAAACCCGGATAAGTGGAGCGATGAGCAGCCAAACCTTTATACGCTTACCCTGTCATTGGAAGATAGCACTGGACATATATTAGAGGTAAAAAGTTGTAAAGTAGGTATCCGGAGTATTGAGTTTGGCAAAGATGACAGTAAACTGCTCATTAATGGCAAAGTGACTTATCTGTATGGCGTAAACCGTCCAGATCATGACCCGGTAAAAGGTAAGGCGCTGTCACGTGAGGATATTTTAAATGATGTGCGTACTATTAAGCGCTTTAATTTTAATTGCATCCGTACCAGCCATTACCCAATGGACCCGTATCTGTATGACCTATGTGATCAGTATGGAATCCTGGTAATCGATGAGGCCAATCTAGAAACGCATGGTTTAGGATCTAAACTAAGTAACGACCCGATGTGGACGGGCGCTTACCTTGACCGGGCAACCCGTATGGTAATGCGCGACAAAAATCACCCGAGTATCATTATCTGGAGTTTAGGAAACGAGGCAGGGCGTGGACCTAATCATGCCGCCATGGCTGGCTGGATACATGATTTTGATATCACCCGCCCGGTACATTACGAACCTGCCCAGGGAACACCGCAAGCGGAAGGTTATATTGACCCGACTGATCCGCGCTATCCAAAAACAAATGATCACTCGCACCGGTTGCAAAATCCAATTGATCAACCTTATGTAGATATCGTAAGCCGTATGTATCCGGGTCTGTATACCGCACCATTGTTGGCTAATCAGCAAAATGAAGATAATCGGCCTATATTTTTTGTAGAGTATTCACATGCTATGGGTAACTCTAATGGTAACCTAAAAGAGTTTTGGGATCAGTGGCGGTCAACCAAACGTATCATCGGCGGGGCAATATGGGAGTTTAAGGATCAGGGATTGTTAAAAAAAGATTCGGCGGGAACTCCGTACTATGCCTATGGCGGCGACTATGGCGAACGCTATTTTGATAATTTTACCATCAAAGGCGTAGTAGCATCAGACGGCCGGCCAAAGCCCGCTATTTATGAGTGCAAGCATGTTTTTCAACCTGCAGTTTCTGAACTGGTTGATGCAGCTAAGGGGCTCATTCATATTAAAAACTGGCATAGCGTAGCTAACCTTAACGAATATGAGGTATACCTGCAGGTTCGTGAAGACGGCAACATCATCCTTAAAAAGCAGATGCCACGTATTAACCTTGTTGCCGCTGGCGATACTGTAATTAGTCTGAAACCATATCTGCCGGGCCTTAAACCAGGCCACGAGTATTTAGCAGATATTCATTTTACGCTTGCCGAAGATAAGCCTTGGGCTGCAAAAGGTTATGAGATTGCAGAAGATCAGTTTGTGCTGACAGGTTTGGCGAAAAAAAGTACTTTAGGTAAAACTTATCCGGCGCTGGTAATTTCCAAACCGGAACAGTTTGTATCTTTTCTTGTAGGGAACAAGAACGCTTTTTTTAATTTCAACAAATTTAATGGTGCGCTAAATTTGGTTATCAGGCAGGGTAAGGCGCTCCTTTCTTTACCGTTATTGCCGCATTTTACCCGGCCTGTTACGGATAATGACCATCGCGGGTGGAAAATGGAAAAGAAACTGAAATCGTGGATGAATGTCAAACTCAGTCCAAAGGATATAAGTATCGATTCGTCAAAGGCATCAACTGGCTTTGTTCGTGTCGGGGTTACCTACAGTCTGATCAATGATAGCGCTACGGTTAAAGTAAATTATACTATTCGCGGGGATGGCGTTGTTAAGGTTGATTATGATTTAAAAGCCGACCCTCAATTATCCAATCTACCTAAGGTAGGCATGCAAACGGCTATTGTTAGGGCCGATAGTAATATCAGTTATTATGGGCGTGGCCCTTACGAAAACTATATTGACAGGCGCACGGGTTCGGAGGCCGGTATTTATTCAATACCCATTCACCAGTTTATGGAACCCTATGTGGTGCCGCAGGAAAACGGTAACCGTACAGACGTACGCTGGATGTTGTTATCTGATAAAAACAATGAAGGTTTATTGGTAGTGGCCGATAGCCTGCTTAGCATGAGCGCCTGGCCTTACACCGAGGATAACATTGTGCAGGCTAAACACACCAATAAGTTAAAAGATGCTGGCAACATTACTTTAAACATCGATCTGATACAGATGGGAGTAGGTGGTAACGATAGCTGGTCTGAAGTGGCCGAGCCTTTGGAGCAATATCGTGTACCGGCAAAAAATTATCATTACAGCTTTTACATTATGCCCTATAGCGGAGCTATTAATAAAGCAGCTGAAGTGGCTAATAAAATAAAATTTAACTGATGTTCATGAAGAAATTCATCTTTATAATTGCCGTTGGTATAAATTTCCTGGTGTTACAGGGAACAGCTCAGGTACGGGGTGGTTCTCCTGCAAAGGATGAGCTTAAACAAGCTTTTCTGCATCCTCCTGAATCTGCCAAACCCTGGGTGTTTTGGTATTGGATGCACGCCGCCGTAACACGCGCAGGCATCACTGCCGATCTGGAGGCCATGAAGCAGGCCGGTATTGGGGGCGCTTATCTAATGCCTATAAGAGGCGCAGCTAATCCACCATATTTAACCCCGGTTATCGAGCAGCTAAGTCCGCAATGGTGGGGCATGGTTAAATTTACCATGCAGGAAGCCGACCGGATAGGTGTTAAACTGGCTATGCATGATTGTGATGGTTTTGCCTTGGCCGGTGGCCCCTGGATTACGCCTGAATTGTCTATGCAAAAGATCGTATGGTCAAAAAAAGTCATTACGGGTGGTAAAACATACCAGGATACTTTACCTAAACCATTGCACTATAGAAACTATTATAAAGATGTTGCTATACTGGCCTATCCGACATTACCCGGCGAAGATTCAAATGGTTATCATGCCTCACCTAAAATTACCACCAGTATTGCCGGTACTAATGTGCAGTATTTAGCCGAGAAAGGCAATAAAAAGAGTTTTGCCAGTAATGAACCTTGCTGGTTGCAACTGGAATTTGAAAAACCTTTTACTTGCAGATCTTTAGTGATCCATACGGTTGCCAGTAATTATCAGTCAGAGCGTTTGCTTTTAGAGGTGAGCGATGATGGCAAAAGCTTCCGGTCGTTGGGTAGGTTGGAGGCACCGCGTCATGGCTGGCAGGATGGTGATTCGGAGATCACGAATGACATAACACCAACAACAGCCAAATATTTTAGGTTTATATACGATAAAACAGGCTCAGAACCGGGAGCCGAAGATATGGATTTTGCCAAGTGGAAACCATCATTGAAGCTTTCAGGCATCGAATTATCAGCCCAGCCGCGTATTCATCAATACGAAAGTAAAAACGGCGAAGTCTGGCGGGTAAGTAAACGCACAACTACTGCCCAATTGCCTGATGAACTTTGTATTCCGAAAGATAAGATCATCAATTTAACCAATAAGATAGATGCGGAAGGTAAACTGCATTGGGAAGTTCCGGCCGGGCGATGGACTATTCTGCGTGTCGGTCATACCTCTACAGGGCATACGAATGAAACTGGAGGTGGCGCGAGCGGCCTGGAGTGCGATAAATTTAACCCTGAAGCAGCTAAAATTCAGTTTACCCACTGGTTTGGCGAAGCTATAAAGCAGGGAGGCCCCGAACTGGCAAAACGCGTGTTAAAAATATTTCACATAGACAGCTGGGAATGTGGCAGTCAGAATTGGTCGCCCGTATTTGCAGCAGAGTTTAAAAAACGCAGGGGATATGATTTGTTACCGTATTTGCCGGTGATGGCAGGTATACCCGTACAGAGCGCCGAAGTATCAGAAAAAGTGTTGAGTGATGTAAGGCAAACCATTGCAGAATTATTGGTTGATAATTTTTATGGCACCATGGCTAAATTGGCTCATGCGCAGGGTTGTACTTTTACTGCCGAAAGTGTAGCCCCAACCATGGTTAGCGATGGCATGCTGCATTACAGCCAGGCAGATATCCCTATGGGGGAGTTTTGGTTTAGGAGCCCTACACATGACAAGCCGAATGATATGCTGGATGCCATATCCGGCGGCCACATCTATGGTAAAAATATTATCCAGGCCGAAGCTTTTACAGAATTAAGGCTGCTGTGGGACGAGGACCCTGCCATACTTAAAACCATGGCCGACCGTAATTTTACCCTCGGTATCAATCGTTACGTATTTCATGTAAATGTACATAACCCCTGGCTTGACCGTAAGCCGGGAATGACACTGGACGGCATCGGCGTATTTTTTCAACGCGATCAAACCTGGTGGAAACCTGGCCGGGCATGGTTTAATTATATACAACGATGCCAGGCTTTACTGCAGATTGGGCACCCCATAACTGATATAGCTGTATTTACCGGAGAAGAAACACCTCGAAGGGCTATATTGCCAGATAGATTAGTGGGTACTTTGCCGGGCATATTTGGTGCGGAAAGAGTAAAACAAGAGGCAGAGAGATTGGCAAATAAAGGCGAACCGGTGATCAGCAGCGTTTCAGACGCCAGTCATTCGGCTAATATGGCTCTGCCCGAAAACTGGATTGATCCCTTGCGTGGTTACGCTTATGATTCCTTTAATCGTGATGCTTTATTGCGTTTGGCTACCGTAAAAGACGGCCGCATCGTTTTGCCTGGTGGTGCAAGCTATGGGTTGTTGGTTATACCGGGAGTTCATCCCATGTCGCCTGATTCCGGGTTAATGTCGCCGGAGGTAGTTAAACGTTTGCAGGAATTAGTTAACAACGGCGTAGCCGTGTTAATTAATAATCAGCCCATACGGGCTACCGGGATGGCTAATGATACCGAAGTGGCTCAAGCAGGTAAACAACTTTTTGCAGGCACCGGCAAAAAAGGAAAGGTGATTATCGGCGCGTATCAAAAAGATACTTTTGATGAGTTAGGTATTGCCAGAGATGTGATTGTTAAGGATTCAAATGCCAATGCGGCTAAAGATATAGCCTGGACGCATCGTACAGGTGATGGCTTTGACATTTACTTTATCTCCAATCAACAGCAACAGCAACGTACTATTGAACTCTCTCTGAGATCGGCCACTAATGCCCCTGAACTATGGGACCCACTAACAGGTGAAATGGATTTTCCGGTTAAATGGCAGGTGGTAAATGGACGTATGGTTTTACCTATACAACTGGCAGCCAATGGATCTGTATTTGTTGTAATGAAAAAAACAAACGGACACCAGAAAGTTTACAGTAGTAAAAGTTGGAACATAGTACCACTACAAACAATTAACCGTAAATGGCAGGTAAATTTTGACCCTAAATTTGGCGGACCTGTAAAACCTGTAAGTTTTGATAAGTTAGACGATTGGTCTGCAAGGGCAGAAGAAGGGATACGTTATTACTCGGGTACAGCTAAGTACAAACAAACTTTTAATAATACAGGTGCGGCAGCTGAAGTATGGCTTGACTTGGGCAAAGTAGCCAGTATGGCCGAGGTTTATGTAAATGGAGTAGATTGTGGTATAGCCTGGACCTGGCCTTACCGTGTAAATATCAGTAAGGCGCTAAAAAAAGGTGCCAATCAATTAACCATAGAAGTAAGCAACACCTGGGCTAATCGCCTGATGGGGGACCATGCAAAGCCGGAAACAGAACGTACCACCTGGACAAATGCACCTTATAGATTGGAAGGTAAGCCTTTGTTACCGGCAGGTTTGCTGGGGCCGGTGAATTTAATATCGGTGAAATACCTGAAAAAAGACTAAGAATATTGATATGAGAAAAGTGTTGAAGTATACCGTTGTAATGTTGCTGGCCGTATTGGGCGTTAATGGGGCTATTGCTCAAACTAAGGCATTGGTTAATACAAGTAAAAGCACCTTTGCCCAATTAAGCAGCGTTGATATGGGCGATGTAACCTGGACAAATGGTTTTTGGGCCGATAGGTTTAAAGTTTGCCGCGATAGTATGATCCCCAATTTATGGCGTATATACACTGATCCTAAGATCAGTCATGCTTATCGTAATTTTGAAATTGCTGCCGGGCTGGATACTGGTTCACATGAAGGGCCACCTTTTCATGACGGAGATTTTTATAAATTATTTGAAGCCGTTGCCAGCATGTACGCCAGTACACATGATCCTGAGCTGGATGTCTTGATGGATAAAACTATATTGGTAATTGCCAAAGCGCAGCGTAAAGATGGCTACATTCATACCCCAACCATTATTGAGGAACGGAAAAATAGCGGTAAAGAGAAAGCGTTTAATGACCGCCTGAATTTTGAAACATACAACCTGGGCCATTTGATGACGGCTGCTTGTGTGCATTACCGGGCAACAGGTAAAACTACCTTGTTAAAAATAGCAGTTAAGGCAACTGATTATTTGTATAATTTCTATAATACAGCTTCGCCGGAGTTAGCCAGGAACGCCATTTGTCCTTCGCATTATATGGGTGTGGTGGAGATGTATCGTACCACACATGACCCTAAATACCTGGAGCTGGCCAAAAATCTCATCAACATTCGCGGACTGATGGAGAACGGTACAGACGATAATCAGGATCGTATCCCCTTCAGACAGCAAACGCAGGCTATGGGGCATGCAGTTAGGGCCAATTATCTTTTTGCCGGTGCAGCTGATGTATACGCCGAAACGGGTGATACTACGTTAATGCATACGCTTAACCTGATGTGGAATGATGTAGTAAACCGAAAAATGTATATTACCGGAGGTTGCGGCGCACTTTATGACGGCGTTTCGCCCGATGGTACATCTTATGACCACAACAAGGTGCAAAAGGTACACCAGGCTTATGGACGCGATTATCAGTTGCCCAATTTTACTGCACATAAGGAAACCTGTGCCAATATTGGCAATGTATTGTGGAACTGGCGCATGCTGCAAATAACGGGTAAAGCTCAATATGCCGATGTAATGGAATTGGCGCTATATAACAGCGTGCTATCCGGAATAAGCCTAAGCGGTCGCGATTTTCTGTATACCAACCCATTGAGTTATTCTGACGATTTGCCTTTTAACCAACGATGGTCAAAAGACAGGGTAGGATATATCAAACTATCAAACTGCTGTCCGCCGAATGTGGTACGTACCATATCTGAGATCAGCGACTATACATATAGCATATCCAACAAAGGGCTGTGGTTTAACCTGTATGGTGGTAATACGTTATCAACTCAATTAAGAGATGGTACACCGGTAAAACTTACACAAACAACTAACTATCCCTGGGATGGTAAAATAACTATCCGATTAGATGATGTGCCGGGAAATAAGGCTTTTTCTATTTTTCTGCGTATACCTGGCTGGTGTAACGGCGCAAGTATTAAAATTGGGGGCAAGCCTGCACCTCAACTGGATACTACACCTGGAACTTATGCGCAACTTAACGCGGTTTGGCATAAAGGAATGGTTATAGAGTTAAATTTGCCCATGCCGGTAACCATGATGGAGGCCAATCCACTGGTTGAAGAAACCCGTAACCAGGTTGCAGTTAAACGTGGGCCCGTAGTTTATTGCCTTGAATCTGCCGATCTCCCTAAAGGGCAAAAAGTATTTAATATTGCTTTATCAGCTCAAAATGAATTGAAGCCTGAGATGATCAGAATAAATAACAGCGATATCATGAGCCTTACCGGGAAAGCAGATGTGCGTGATGAGGGAAATTGGAAAAATCAGCTGTATAAACAAATATCGGTGCCCAAACAAAATGCAATTGATCTGAGGCTGATCCCTTATTATGCCTGGGGAAACCGCGGGCATGTAGATATGGAAACCTGGATACCTTTGGATCGGTAGCTGTAGCGGAAAAAATGTATTATTAATTGATACATTAAAGTCGCCAGTTTTAGGAAAGATACCAAAGCACGGGAACGTGCGATTCCTTCCTTGGGGAAGGGGGAGGAAGGGATTTTATGATTAAGCAAAGCCCGACATTCCGTGTAAACCCCTCCCTGCATTTACACACAAACCAGCCGCACCCGTCCCGTTTAGAGGGAATATACTTCGTGATCATCCATTTCATCAAAAAGCAAACGCATGGTCACCGATAGGTGTAAGATTTTACCGGGAATTAAGCATCATTACCAAATCCTTGCTCCGCTCTGCAGGTAATACTTTCAAAGTTTGAATTTTTCCGTCCTTGAGTGCGGCTTCAATGGTAGTATTGTAGGGGGCATGCAATTTAAAATGCACATCCCAATCCGCAGGCCATGCCGGAAAAAGGTAGATTTTTTTATCATCAACCTGCAGCAACATATCCTGTAGACCTATCATGCCCGAGCCTCCCCAGTTATGATCCGGTGTCCAGTCAAATCCCGGTCCCCAGAACGCCGGGAATCGCCTGCCTGAATCCTTGAGCTTAAAGGTAGTTAGTTTGGCAGCTTCTTTGGTTAAACCCAGACGGGCAGCAAAAATATTGTCCTGTTTCCAACCGATACCGCTCCTGAATTTGATCGCGAGGGTGTCGTATTCCCAGGTGTTGAGAGCAACATCCAAACCGGGCTTGCCTATGCCATAAATGCCCCAGGGAAACAGCGCATAAAACTGAGGGCTTTCTACATTATTAACACGCTCCCATGATGTAGCAGGCGTGAGTACCTGGTGACAGTTAATTTCGCCAGTGCTCAAAGGCGGGATACGCTTTAATAAACCTTCTAATTTAAGTCGTTCAGTTGGGTTCAAATATTTATCGGGCAAAGCCAACATTCGCCCGGTAATGGTTTGTAAAGCTGCAATGGTAGAATTGGAGTTATAAGCCATTTTAAATGTTTCGCCAGCCGAGCCTGGGTATAAAACTAAATGGCCATTGCCATCCAGTGCTTTTCCGCTTCGCAAGTGGGACAGATATTTATAATGCTGGTCAAAAAAGGTAAGGCAGCTCTCAATAAACGGAATGTATTGGTGGATGTCCCGATCTGCATAGCGTTCTGTTTCCAGCATCATCAGGCAAAACTCAAATACGGTATCCCAGGTATACTCCAGCCACGCGTTGTATTCAACGCCTTTATCAAATTCAGGAGGGCGTTTCCAGTTATATTCTGCACTATTGGGCAAACCAAAATTCTCCAGCTGCTCTGTAAAACATGCGCCTTCATGTCCCCAGTAAACCTGGCTACGTAATTCAGCATTATGAAGGGAACGCAGGTAAAAATCAAACTGAGGCTTCATGAGTTCAAAGTCGCCGCTTTTAAGCATCGGGAAATAAACCAGCCGCTGGTTCTGCGCTGTCATTAATCCACCGCCCCAGTTCCTAAAGTCGGGGGTGTAGTTAAATTTCGGGTTTACAAAAACAGGATCATAAGTAAATAAACCACCATTAAATTTAGTAGGATATTGGCCATAAGCGTTACACCCCAGCATATACCTGAACAGTTGATAGTTTTTGCCGGTTTGCCAAGCACTGGAATCCGCAGCCGGTTTATCATGATTAATGTCAATAAAACTTCTATCCCAATACTGGTGCCACCATGCAGCCGTTGCTTGCCAGGCGTTTTTTTGATGATCGTTGGCATCCTGCATAGATTTAGTAAGGCCATTTTGCCATTCATCAACTGACGTTACCTGCGCCGTATGGAGGTAAATTTCAATATCCTGTTGGTGTGTTGGGTTTATGCTTTCAAGTTTCCAGCCTTTAAAATCAGTATTTATGTACGTACCGGTATAGGTGCCTGTGACCTTTAAGTTTTTACCTTGCAGCAGTCCGCCAAAAGTGAGGTTTCTGAGTGGATTAAACATTTGAGGCTTTACCGCATCCATGCCTTGTTGCTTTACGGTTGCATCAAATATGGTAGAGTCATGGTTATGGTGATAAAATAAGACACCATTATTTTTAAATGCGATCACATCTTTGAATGTTTTCACCGGCTCTTGGGGAGCGAATTTCCAGGAGCCCTGGTTGTTTTCGGGCCCATTTACTTGCCTGTCCTGGTATCGCCAGCTTTCAAACGCTGCTTCGGTTTTTACAGGCTTATTAGTTTTAATACTCAGGTGAACGACTGGCCGGTGAACATCAACCCAGAGCTTCACTTGCACGTTTAACTTTCCGTTTTTGCCATTAATAACTACAGCACCATTTTGAAGGGTTAATTGTTGTTCAAAACTATCACCAACAAATGGGTTAGGAGAGAGCTTCACCCTTACCCGCCCCAGTTTGAGCATAGCATTATTTTCGTCGAAGGTGCCGCTGCGGGCGATGTAGAAAAACAGGTCGCCTTGCTCCACCCAAACATTTAAACCAATATCACCTCCGCCGCAAGGCATCGATTCGCTGGAGTTTTTGCTCTGGCTTGTCCAGGTTACATTGTATTTGTCAATACCATTACCAGTTTGTGCCCTGACACTAACGCTAAACAAAAGTAGTAACAGTAGCAGGGTATTTTTCATATTACCAATCGTCGGTTCTGAATGAGGAGGCCGGTAAGCCGTTAGTGCCAAACAGATCGCCTACTACAAAATCTTTAAAGGCATAACGTACGGCTACGGGCTCTTTTACTAATGGCGATGATACCACAACTGTACTGCCCGAGATAACCGCCTGCGCGGGATAGAAGGTTTTGTCTTTACCTGCTATCTCGAAGTATTGCAATGGCTTGTTCCATGAGGTTAAACCGTTTTCGGCATGGTCAAACCTGATGGTGGCTCTGTTGCCATCAATTGCGAGGGTTTTATACAGTGGACTGGCATAATCAAAACCTTTAATGCCATACGTTTGTGCCAGTGCTAAATATGCGAGGCGTGTACCTGCGGGCTCTTTGCGCGGCGGGTGAATGGTGGCCTGTTCGCCAACATCCAATAACACGGCCATGCCGCTGTTGGGTATTTCGTTTAATAATTTACGCTGCGCATCACGTAAATAAGCCGAATTATATTTACCACCGGCATTATAAGGAGGCAGCTGCGTATAATCATAAGGAGCTATTTGCATGTAATAAAACGGGAAATCACCTTGCCCCCATAAGGTGCGCCAGCGCTTTACCATCGCCGGGAACAACTTTTCATACTGGTCTGGTCGTTCATAATTTGATTCGCCCTGGTACCAGATACAACCTTTGATGCCGTAACCAATTACCGGGTGCAGCATGCCGTTATATAGAGTAGTGGGAGTGCGCGATACAGCTTTTATAGAATCTGTTTTGGCGGGGACTTTTATCTCGGGAAATTCCCTTAAAGATTCTGTATCCATCCAGGCCTCGGCACTTGAGCCGCCGTAACAATCGCTGATGAGGCCGATCGGGATATGTAGCATCTCGTTGAGTAAGCGGCCGAAGTAATAACCTGTAGCACTAAAATTTGACACAAACTCGGGCGATGCCACATACCATTCTGAGGGCTTACTGTTTTCTTGTGGTATTGTTACTGACGAACGGGGAACATTATAAATATGGATGTTACTGTTAGATGATTTCAGTATGGCATCGGTTGAGCCACTAATGGGTTGGCTTTTATAGCCTTTCATCGGTATTTCCATATTTGATTGCCCGGTACAAAGCCAAACTTCGCCAATTAGTACATTGGTTAGCTTAATGGTGGAGTCGCCGCTTATTGTTACGGTATAGGGGCCTCCATAAGCAGGAGTGGCTACTTTTGCCAGCCATTTGCCATTAATGTCGGCTTTTACCTTATAACTCTTTTTATTCCATGAGGTAGTTATCGTAACAGGAGCTCCCGCTTTATCCCATCCCCAAATGGGAGGCTGACTTTGTTGCTGCAACACCATGTTATTGGTAAATAGGGATGCCAATTTTATTTGCGCCCTTACCGCAACAGTAAAAAGCAGGCTACAGATCAGTAATGTTAATGACTTTATCTTCATTGATATATTTCTTCAGTTTTTGAGCACGTTTTGTTGCCAGCCATCCGCTAAATAGCAGGTTTTTGTTGAGCTCCGGTTTTGGGAAAAATAGACTGGCAGTGTAGCCCACAACAAGTACCACTAAATGGCTGTAAACTCCCAGCATATATTTGTGCTGGTTAAAATTATACGGACCTAAATCAAGCAGGATATGCTTGTTGTTCCCTAATCCAATTTTTGTTGAGGTTAAAAAAGCGTAGGCTGTAAATATTATGCAGGCTGTAATACCAATATTAAGTCCTTGGCGGTTAGCTCTGCTGCTAAATAGTCCTAACAGAAATATACCTGCAATACCACCGGAAAATATGGCGTATAGGGTGAATACAATGCCCAACACTCCTTCATCTCCTGCTAATAGATATAGCGTAGCTATAAGTATTGAACCCAGTCCGGCTGCAACTACAATCCACCTGCCGGCTTTTAAATATTCCTGATCTGTTCGGTTGGGTCTTAGCTTTTTATAATAGTCTTCAACTCCAATAGCTGATAGGCAGTTAAGGTCGGCACCCAGACTTGATATGGCTGCTGATATTAATGCCGCGAGTATTAAACCCACAACACCTGTAGGTAATTTACTCATGATAAAGTACGGAAATACCGCATCGGCTTTAATGCCTGCAGGTAGTGGGTTTTGCTGATAAAAGGCAAACAGTGCAGTGCCTATAAACATAAACAATGCCCACAACGGAACTGTTAATGCCACACCCATAATTGATGCCCTTATAGCCGCTTTATCTGTTTTGGCAGTTAAATAACGTTGCACCATTGTTTGGTCGGTACCATATTTTTGTATGGCATAAAACACACCGTTAATAGCCATTACAATAAAGGTGAGCTTTTTAAAATCCCAGGAATAAGGGCCAAAGTTGTTTTTATGGTTGATGGTAGCGATATGCCAAAGCTCAGGAAAACCTCCTCTTATGGAGCAGATGAGTATAATGAAGGATACTATACCGCCGCCAATCAGCAGGAAACCTTGTACCACATCGGCCCAGATCACGGCTTCAATGCCACCTATCAATGTTATAATAATAATGACAAAACCGATAATCCAGATAATAGCATAAGTGTTTGTATTGGTCATGTTGGCTAACGCCAGTGCAAGCAAAAAAAATACCGTACCCATTTTTGAAAAATGGGTGAGTACAAAGCTAATGGAGCTGTAAAAGCGTGCAAAGGCTCCAAAGCGTTTTTCAAAATATTCATAAGTGCTTACGCCAATTACTTCGCGGTATAAAGGAACGATGAACCATACCATTAATAGCAATATGATGGGTACCATTAAGCCTTGCACCAGTAAGATCCAGTTTGATGAAAAACCCTCGCCGGGATAGGCTAGAAAAGTTACACTGCTGATGAGCGTTGCCATGAGCGACATGCCAATTGCCCAGGCCGGCAATGAACCACGGGATACAAAATATTTCTTGGTGGAGTTTTGTCCTTTAGAAAACCTTAAACCAATGGTTAACGAAACAGCCAGTGCTATAGCTATAATAATATAATCTGCCAGATGTAGGGTTTCATGTTTCATAGTGGCGTAATCAATTAATTGGTTTCCCAGACAGGAGCTGGCCACTCATAACTGCCGGGTTTTAAAGTTACACATAATTGGTTATTGCCTGTTACTCCCATACGCATAACTCCCGGACCAAATTGCTGTAGCGGGTACAATTTTGAAATATTAAGCGCTGCTAATATGGCCCAGGCTGTGGCTCCGCCTTCAATCAATATTTCTTGCAATGCAGCTTGTTTGCTTACGCATTTTACAATAGCGCTTATTTTAAAAGAGAGTTGTCGGGGAGCAATTTTTAATCCCCTAATAGTATTATGATCAATGGCAATAATGGCGCTGCCATATTGAGCTAATTTCAGCATAATATGATTTGCATAATATGCATATAAATAAGCCGGCGGACTATCTTCAACAATGATGCCTTTGGGAATATAAGCTACCGGGGTATTGTGAATAAGATCGTCATTAAGCGGGTATTTACCCTGGTAAAACGTGCTGCCAAATACAAATAAACGCGGAGTTATCCTGGCGGTATTTATTTTGTCGGTAACAGGTTTTACAGGAACTAAATGCCGAAGCAAACTATTAAACAAACCGGATGCGCCTGCAATAAGGGTATGTTCGTCAGCTATTTCAATCCAGTTTGCAAGATCGGTTTCGTTAATAGCTTCGCCCACAATAATACCGGTATTGGGTATTTGTTCGTGTGTTTTAAGTATTGGTAATGAACCTTTGGCGCGAAGCATCTTTTTTATATCTGATGAAGTTATTGGAAATGCAGGATCGATAGAATAATCACTCAGATGTATTGGTTCCCGGTTATAATAGTAACTGCCATTATTTACCACTTTATTATGATGTGGATTACCGGGTACAATTAATGCTCTTTTTAATCCGGAGGCCAGCATTTGGCTGTTAACTTCATCTAAAATATGACCGCGTAATACGGAATCGATCTTTTTGAAGATTATCCTGGGTTTGAGCGCCATAAGCTGTTTGGTTAGCTCAAACATAGTTTGTTTAGCTTCCGTTGCAGATAATGAACGGGTATCTGTTGCGATGATCAATAAATCGGCGCGGCTGTTAGAGTCAACTATAGTGTTGAACTCGGTTTTTAGCTGATAATCCAATCCTATACCGGCCAGTTCTGCCGCTCCTGTAAGATCATCTGCAATTACGGCTATCATTAATTTTGATTTAACCTAACTTTACTCAATTGTATGGCCGACTCAATTGCCAGTATCATGGCGTCGCTGCTTGCTACACCTTTTCCGGCTATT
The DNA here is from genome assembly GCF_014200575.1 of Mucilaginibacter saanensis. Classification (GTDB taxonomy): domain Bacteria; phylum Bacteroidota; class Bacteroidia; order Sphingobacteriales; family Sphingobacteriaceae; genus Mucilaginibacter. Next base: position 504,350 of record NZ_JACHBZ010000002.1, read on the forward strand.
TCAAACGCCGTACCGTGGTCAACCGAGGTGCGGATGATAGGTAGCCCCATGGTGATATTTACACCTTTTACACTATCCATCTGTTGCTTTTGAGCATTCCATTTAAAGCCGGTAAGTTTAAATGGAATGTGGCCCTGATCATGATACATGGCCACAATGCCGCCGTAATAACCGGTTGAAGCTTTAGAGAACAAAGTATCGGCTGGTACAGGGCCTTCTACCTGATAACCTGCTTTCAGGGCTTCCTGTACGGCCGGCAATATTTCCTCATCATCTTCGGTGCCAAACAAGCCCGAATCGCCCGCATGAGGATTTAACCCGGCGATGCCAATTTTTAAATTCGTTTCGCCCAACTGTATCAATCCATCATGTAGTAGCTCAATTACCTGGATAATTCTTTCCTTTTTTACCAGATCACATGCTTGCCTCAATGAAACATGGGTTGATACGTGAATCACCCTCATGTTTTCTTCTACCAAAAGCATGGCGTATTTTTTAGTATCAGTAAAATGAGCATATATCTCGGTATGGCCTGCAAAATGATGCCCCGCCTCATTTACTGATTTTTTATTGATAGGGCCTGTAACAGTTGCGTCAAGCTCACCGGTAAGTGCCAGTTCAATTACTTTTTTTACCGCTTCAAAAGAAGCATTGCCTGCCATGGCCGATATTTCACCAAAGCTTAATCGGGCCATATCTACATTTTCCAGGTCATACACATCCAGTTCGCCATAATTAAACCTGGCATCTTTGATGTTTTTTATGGCGTTGATTTTTGCATCAATACCTAATCGGGCAATAATGTCAGTAAAAACGGCTGCATCACCAATAATTACGGGTTTGCACACTTCAAACAAGCGTTTGGTAAGTAAAGCTTTTACCGCTATTTCGGGCCCTATGCTGGCCGGATCGCCCATGGTAATGCCTATAATTGGCTTTTTAGTTATCATTGGTATATCGGCAGATTAAGGTTTTCTTTGGTAATAATATTTTGCAGGCTTTGCTGTAATTCGGCAGCATCAGCTTGAGATACCTGTTGCAACGGAGGCATCATATACGATCTGCATAGGCCTGCACTTTCCATTAATGATTTTAACGCCGCTAAAGAACCACCCAATAACCGTTTACCCTGGTAAAGGTCGCCGAGTAAATTAGAGTGTCTTTGTAATGATAATGCAGCCTGCTCGTCATTATTATCAGCGGCTACCAACATCTTATAATAAATATCAGGAAATAAATTACCGGTACTGGGTACAAGCCCATCGCCCCCGGTAAACAGGGCATGAGCAGATTGTGCTCCCCATCCTAAAAAATGACTGAAATCGCTCCGGTTGGCCCATAAGTTTAGTGATTGCTTTAATCGTTCCGGGTTACGTTCAGAATCTTTAGTGCCTACAATATTGTCATGGTAACTCAGGTCATTTAGCAACTTTAGCTGTATAGATACATGGGTAGTTGCCGGTATATTGTAAACAATTAATGGCAGTGGAATTTCATTGGCCAGGGTTGTAAAATATTCTTTTATTTCCTGTTCTGTTAAAGTGAAGTAGGCTGGCAGATGTGCTACCACAACATCAACACCTTCATCTGCACACTGCTTAGCCATGGTTATGGAGTCGGCAACACAATTAGATGATATACCGGAATACAATAATTTATTGGGCTGCTTAAGTTTTGCAGCCAGCCTGATGAAGTCGAGTTTTACGTCATTTGGTAATGAAGATGCCTCGCCGGTGGTACCTAAGATAAAAGGTACACCTCCGTAGTTAAAAATATTATCGAAAATTTTCTCAACGGCTTCATGATCCAGCTTATATTTTTCAGTAAGAGGGGTAATTGATGGTACCACCAAACCATTATATTTCTTTTTTATTTTCATGTTGTTTCAATAAGCTGCCTCGTAAATGTTGATCGCATCGCTGAGATTTATCGGACGTGGATTGTTTCTAAGTAATCGTGTAATTTTCATGGCATCGGCCGCAATAGCAGGTATGGCTTCTTTTTTTATACCCGCAGCGCTCAGGGTAGATGGTATGTTACATTGTTCAATTAATTCCCTGATCATTGCAACCCCCGCATAAGCGGTATCCATATCGGTTTTACCACTATTGCAGCCTAAAGTGCGGGCAACCTGGGCATAGCGGTCTGGTGCCGTAGGTATGTTAAACTCCATAATATATGGCAGTAATAATGCATTGGATAAGCCGTGGGCTAAATGGAACATACTGCCCAGTGGGTAGGATAAAGCATGTACGCCCGCAGTATTTACAGGGCCCAGGCAAAAACCGCCTAACATGCTGCCTATGGCAAGTTGGGTGCGGGCATTTTCATCACTTCCATTCCTGATCACTTTAATCAAATTGTTAGCTATTAATCTTATGCCTTCCAAGGCGTACATATCAATAAATGGATGCGCGAACAGGTTTGTATAAGCCTCCAGGCAATGGGTAAGTGCATCAAGCCCGGTTGCGGCTGTAATATCCGGCGGCAGGTTATAGGTTAAAACAGGGTCGATAATAACTACATCCGGAACAAGGTATGGACTAATAATGCCTTTCTTTTGATTGTCTGCATCGTCAATTAATATGGCATTGGGCGATACCTCGCTGCCTGTACCTGCAGTGGTTGGTACGCATATGAGTTTGATGTTGCGTTTTTTGAGTAAACCAATACCTGTAATGTCTTTTAAACTTTGATCGTTATTGATTTGAGCAGCCAACAGTTTGGCTATATCAAGTACGCTGCCTCCGCCAATGCCAACAACTGCATCAACAGGTTTATTGATAACAGAATTTAGTAAAGTTTCAAAGTCAAAAAAGGATGGCTCCTGAACAATAGCTGTATTGATATGAACGGTTATGCCCCGCTCATTAAGCTGTTGTATAAGCGGATTGAGCTTTGTTAAAAGTACATTTATGGTAATTATTAATACGTTAGAGTATTCGCCGGCGATTACCTCATCGGCTAATTTATTAAGCGAGTTTTTTCCGATAATTATTTGAGATGGGAATCTTAAGGAGATATCCCGGTATACATTATCTGTTTGTATCATATATTATATTACCATGAAATAAAATAGGGTATGGTTAATTGGTTATATGAACAAAGATGTACAAAGGCGCTTTTCGTTTTTAGCTATCTGTTATCAAATTATTGTACGATATTATCTAAAGTTATTCTGATATAACCAATACCGGTTGCCTGATCATATAAGACAATGATATAAAGTAATAGGGTCACTTGCGGATACTGTATTGAAAAGTGAGATATAGGCTGTATTGGTCAATTATGTAGCTTAATTACCTTAAGAAAAAGTGGTTTTGAATAGCTGGCACAGTAATTTGATTCTTATCATGGTTAGTTATACTAATCATGTAGTGCTGAAATCGGCAAGTTTTAATGATTTGTAAATTGGTTATAAACTGTTGTTTTATCAAAAAAATAACAGCTACCCGCCATAACGGAGTTAAAGCGGCAAGGCAATTTATTATAGAGAACCAGGTTGTTTTTGTTTAAACACCCGTAAGGAGGTTCTATGGAGTGCTTCAGTATTGCAAATAAAAAGCCGCAATAATTATTGCGGCTTTTTAATGATAGGAGTTACGGTTTCTTTAATGCGGATTATTATTTATAATCCGGGTTTTGAATTAATATGCCACCGCTTTTATCAATTTCTGTTTGTGGCAGCGGCCATTTGTAAAACTTATCTTCAAAGTGATAATTGATAAGTGAGGTTTTTACTGCGTTAAGCACTGGTCCGGCAATGTGCCATCTCAATAGGTCATAATGGCGCAGGCCTTCAAAGGCGAGCTCAATGCGGCGCTCATGTCTTATCCTTTCGCGCATCTGATCCTTTGTGTAACCTGCCGGATATGGCGGCATACTTACACGGGCACGCAGATCTGCCATCGCTTTATAAACGGTAGCATCCGGACCTGCAATCTCATTCTGGGCTTCGGCATACATCAGCATTACTTCACCCAAACGTAATATAACAGCATCCTGCTGACTCAGCGTAGAGAAGCCATAAGGCATATTGTTAGGCTCCAGGAACTTGATGGTACCATAACCAGTAGGCCTTAGGTTTGATGGATGATACACCTTGCCCGGGCCAAAGTTAACAGAATCGGCATATATGGTTTTGGCCATCCTGGGGTCGCGGTTATGAAAAATTCCTTTTTTGGTGGTATCCGTAAGCGGTGATTGTCCGTAGGGTAAACCATCAGTACATTCAAAGGCGTCAACCATATTTTGCAGTGGTGCACAGGCATCGTAATCGCCGTAGTATAAATCCCATGGTGTTGTATTATTTGGCGCTAAAAAGTTAATAGAGAAAATGATCTCGGTATTATTTTTTTGCGTGGCATCCCTAAATACATCCTCAAAATTAGTGCTCAGTTTATATTGGCCCATTAAGTCCAGGCATAAATCTCTCACCTGAGTTAATATGGTTGGGTCAGGCGTACCATTGGTGCCATAAGCCGCAAATAATAGCACACGTGCTTTTAACGCTTTGGCCGATGAGGCCGCTGCGTGTCCGCCATTGGCGTAGTAGGCAGCCGTGTTCAAATTGGCTATACTATAGTCCAGATCGGTTGTTATTTGGGTCAGGACCTGAGCGGCAGGTACTTTAGGTTGTTTTTGATTGCTTAAATCAAGTGGTTGCAAAACCAATGGTACATCGCCATAGATGCTGTACAGTTGAAAATAGAAAAAAGCTCTGATAAATCTTACTTCACCTTCGTAAACTTTTCTTTGGGCATCTGAGATATCAGAACCTTTGTAATTACCCAAGTTTTGCAAAAATAAATTTACCCGGGCAATACCTGTATAACTATCATTATAAATGCCAGTTTCGTAGCCGCCGGTAGTTGGGTTAAAGTTGCCCTGAACAAAGTCCTTAGAGCTACCCGAGTTAAACTGGTTATATCCGTTATCGGTAAAACAATCCCTGAAACCTATACCTACTGCAAACTCCTCTGGTTGTAAAGAACCGTACACGGCTGCAAGAGCTTCATCAAAATCGGCTTTTGATTTATAAAAAGTTGAAGTGGCAATCTGATCTAAAGGGTTCAGATCAAGGGCCTTTTTACATGCGCCCAAAAACAGCGATGTAATTAATATGATGGTTATTATGATTCGATTTTTCATGTAGGACTAATTAAAAAGTAACATTTACACCCAAGGAGTATATTTTATTTTGCGGGTACTGTACCTGGTCTCCGCTACCATAACGCTCCGGATCAAGACCTTTAAATTTGGTGATAGTAAATAAATTATCGCCGGCAAAATAAACTCTCAGCCTGTTGATACCTATCTTTTTGGTAACCTGTGCAGGAATGGTATAACCGAATACAAGATTTTTAAGTCGTGCATAGGATGCGTCCTGTAAGAAGTAAGAAGACCGGCGACCGATTTTATCCGGTGCGCTTTGCCCAAAATAAATGCGTGGCATAGTGGTTGACGGGTGTTCAGGTGTCCATGCGTTTAACCAATCTGTGGTTGGCGAGGCGCCTTGTACAAAAGGTATAGTGCCCCAACCAGATACGTATGATTTTACCCCGTAAACACCTTGAAGCATAGCAGAAAGGTCAAAGCCTTTAAAACTGGCAGACAAATTGAATGAGTAGTTTAATTTAGGATACACACCACCAATAATGGTCCTGTCATTTTGATCAATTTTGCCATCACCATTCACATCCTTGTATTTTAGATCGCCTGGTAAGGTAGAATCAGAAAACTGTTTAGGTGAATTGGCAACTTCTGCTGCTGACTGAAATATCCCGACCACCTGCAGCATATAGAATGAATTCCAGGGTTGGCCATTTTGGTTAATGGTATAATCACCAATTTCTGTTTGGCCAAACTGTACCAGTTTATTACGATTATGATCAAGGTTAACACCCAGGTTGTAAGCAAAGCCGCTTAAAGCACCATCTCGTATAACGTTATTATACGATAAACCGAGTTCAACGCCGCGGTTATTCACCACACCGTTATTAATAGTAGGAGCACTTAGGCCCACCGCTGCGGTAACCTGAGCCTGCCTTAAAATATCAGATGTAGTTTTGCTATACCAATCGGCAGTTAAATTAAAGTTTTTGAAAATGGTAACATCTAAACCAATATCGGTCATGGTGGTAGTTTCCCACTTGATAACAGGATTGTTCAGGTTTTGCTGGGCCACACCTGTTGTAAGGGTTGAGTTATCAAACGAGTAATTGCCGGTAAAATTCAATAAGGCCTGGTATGGATAATTAGCGCCGTACCCACCAATCACAATGTTCTGATTCCCTAACTGACCCCATGAACCTCTTAATTTAAAGTTATCCAGCCATTTTAAATCCATTGCTTTTACAAATGGCTCTTCTGTGGCTCTCCAACCAGCAGAAAATGACGGAAATACTCCCCATTTGTTACTGCCCGAAAATTTTGAACTTCCGTCATCACGGACAGTACCTTCTAACAGATAACGACCTTTATAATCATAATTCAAACGACCGAAATATGACATTAAAGCCCATTGATTACCACTTCCATAAGCGTTTTGTATATCTGAGCCGCCAGCATTCAGTTCCTGTAAATCTAAGTCGGCAAAGTTCTTCCGGTAGCCTTGTAAATACTGATATTTACTTTGTTCAATACTGTATCCAACTTGAGCCTTAATACTATGTCCGTGAAAATTATGCGCATAATTTAAGTAGCTATATAAGTTGGTATAAACGGTTTGTTCGTCCTGATCGGTTAAGCCTTTACCCAAGTCTAACGTGGATTGCAGTTGATTGGTCTTGAAATTGTATTCATCAAGGCTTGCTTTAAAATCCTTGTACTTATCCATATTAAAATTCACCGCACCTTTGGTATACCAGGAAAAATCCTTATTGAATTGAACTTCAAACCAAGCCTGTGCATTTACGGCGTAATCATTAGTAACCCTGGTATAGTTTTGATCCAATACAGCTATTGGGTTCTTATTGTTATATTCAAAGTCATAAGCTTTATAGGTGTAACGTCCGCTGCCATCGGTCAGGTAAGGGCCGTAGGTAGGAGCTTGGGACATGGCCGAAAGAAAAAGGTCCATTGAAGAACCATCCCATTGAGTTGGCGATGAAGGGTTACCCGCTACAGCGTCCCGTGTACCTGATTTTAACAATACGTTTGTCCCGAATTTAATATGGTTATTTATTTTTGAAGTTAAATTGATACGAGCACTATATCTTTGATAGTTAAAGCCTCTTTCAATCCCATTTTGATCCACATAGCCTAACGATACATTATATGTTGTTTTATCGTTACCGCCGCTAAAGGTCAGGTTATGATTTTGTGTAGGAGCGGTTCTGAATATCAGGCTTAACCAATCGGTATTAGGATAGTGAAGTTTATCCGTGCTGTTACGATAAAGATTGATTTGGTCCTGCGGATAAAGCGAGCCTGGATCTGTTGTGCCGCTGTTAATACGGGCCTGATTAAACAGCTCCATATATTGAGCAGAATTAGTTACCAGTTTAAACATTTTGGTAGGTTTATAAATACCCACGTTACCATCATAGGAAACTGACATTTGACCTGCTTTACCCTGCTTGGTTGTAACCAACACTACCCCGTTTGCTGCTCTTGAACCATATATAGATGCAGAGGCTGCATCTTTCAGTACCGATACGTTGTCTATATCGGTAGGGTTAAGATCGCTAAAGTTACCAGGAACACCATCAATCAGTACTAACGGATCTGAACCAGCGCCGCTAAATGTGCTGTTACCGCGGATACGGATAGATACGCTTTCGTTACCTGGTTCGCCAGAACCGGTATTTACCTGAACCCCAGGAGCCAAACCTTCCAGCATAGAGGCAGGGTTAACTACCGGGCGCTTGTTTAAGTCGTTGCCGCTTACTGTTGATACCGCACCGGTAAGGTTCACCTTTTTCTGTGTACCGTAACCAACTACCACAATTTCATTAAGAGCCGAAGTTTGTTCCTTTAAAACTACATCAATACGCGTTTGGTTAGCTACCGGTATTTCTTGGGGAATAAAGCCTATAAAACTAAAAACCAATACGGCTTTGCTATCAGTAACATTAACAGCGTAACTTCCGTCAAGCTGGGTTTGCGCACCAATATTGCTTCCTTTTATTTTAACAGTAACTCCCGGTATGGGTAAACCTTTTTCATCCTTAACATGACCGGTGATAGTGATGGCTTGCACGGCTTTTTCATCCAGTTGTTTTGGAGTAATTACAATGGTATTATTGTTAACTACGTAACTAAACGGCTGATCCTGAAAACACTGTTTTAACGCGTCACTTAGGTCGGCATTAAGCAAATGCACATTTACAGGTACAGCCTTTCTTAACATTTTTGCGTTATAGAAAATATTGAAGCCACTTTGCTGGTGAATTTCTTCCAAGGCTTCAGATAACGAAGCATTGTTTTTGTTAAGGCTGATCTTTTGTGCAAAGGTAGTGGCCGCACTAACTTGCAGTATGGATACCAGGCACAAAAAGAACGACAATTTCATAATCAGAAATAATTTAGATGTAAGGCAGGGCAGTTTCCTGCATCTTATTACAGTAGAATTTTTATACATTTGAATGTTAGGTTAAATAATTGGTTATGAGAAATATGATCATTAGCAGAAACCTGACAGCTATTCAAAGCTTTATACCAGGGGCGCTGCGAACGCTCCTGGTTATAAACAGGTTACCATTATTAAAGCGGAAATGTTACTTCATAATGATTACCCTCCTTCCTTCAAATTTATAGTGAATTGAACGTGTAAGCTCCATAATATTTAACAAGTCGGTTATATTCTTGTATTTAGATATGGTACCGCCAAATTCATTATTCTGCACATCGCCCTGGTATTCCACATCTACATCGTACCATCGGCTCACTTGTTTCATAATATCCACAATGTTTGCATCATGAAATACAAACAGACCGTTTTTCCAGGCCATGGTTTGTTGCATATCTGCTGTGCTAATCTTAATGGCTTCGCCTGATTTAACTGCAACACCTTGCTGACCAGGAATCAGCATCACTACCGAAGCCCCGCTGGTCATACGTACAGAACCTTCGAGCAGGGTAGTAGTTATATTATTATCGTCATTATAAGCGTTTATATTAAAGTGCGTGCCCAGTACTTGGATTTGCGTGCCATTAGCCTGTACAATAAATGGCTTGGCCTTATTTTTAGCCACTTCAAAATATGCTTCACCGCTCAACTCTACCTCACGTTGTTTGCCGGTAAAGGCCTGTGGAAACCTGATTGATGATGCAGCATTTAACCAAACTTTAGTGCCATCTTCCAGTACAATCTGGTATTGTCCGCCCCGGGGAGTTGTTATGGTATTAAATTCAGGTTCGGCGGTTGCCGGAGCTTTACTAAAACTGTACACCAACGTACCATTTTGGGTTTTACTTACCGTTATGCCGGGTTTGCTAACCAAATTGCCGTTTTTGGCATCATTTAAAATAATACGGGAGCCATCGGCCATGGTTAGGTAGGCTTTATTACCACCGGGAAGTATATCCAGTGGTTTCGTTTTTGTTGAAAGCGTTATCGGCGCAGAAGCGGTTTTGTATTTTTCAACTAAAAGTAATCCGGCAAACAGCGCGATCAGTAAAATTGCGGCTACCTGCAGCCATCTGTATTTATTAACTTTCCTTTCAGGGAGTTTAACTATTTTACGGCTATCACTTAATTTTTGCCAGATACGGTTATGTACGTCGTCTTCCTTTGCTAAATCATTGTCCCAGCCGTCTTCAAGTAAGCTTATCTCATCACGATAGTTATCCAGCAGCTCTTTCTCAGCGGGGGTACATAGCCCGTTATTGTACTTTTCATACAAAGCCAGAAACTCGTTTTTGGTTATCATCAAGAATTATAATTACAGGTTTACATGTTGGTAGTGTAGATTTTGGTTGGGCACACACATAGATTTTGTGTTTTTTTATTTGTTACATATAAATGATTGACTTATTACCGGGCTTTTTATAATTTTATCCGGCCAATTATATGCTTAAGCACCCTTTGAGTGATGTTGAACTATGGAATGCTATCCGTTGTAATGACGAGTTGGCTTTCACTGCGCTTTTTGATCGCTACTGGGTACGGCTATATAAAACTGCTCTTCGTTACCTTAAAGACTATGAAGCTGCCGAAGAGTTAGTGCATGATGTGTTTCTGAATATATGGGAGCGCAGGCATCAACTGGAGATCGACTCGTTTTCGGGATTTTTGCTAACGGCTGTGCGATACCAGGTTTATAACAGAATGAGATCTGCAAAGTCGCCGGTTGTTTTAAAAATAGCCGATGCAGAAATAGACGAAATGTTAGATCATAATATAGGTGAAAACCGGATTAAAGATCAGGAACTACAGCAGGAACTGGATCATTATCTTGATCAGTTACCCAAGCGCTGCCAGGAAATATTTTATATGAGCCGGGTAACCCAACTCACAAACCAGGAAATTGCCGGCCGTTTAGGCATCTCTAAACGAACGGTTGAAAACCAGATAACCGTAGCGCTGAAACATCTTAGAGTTTGTCTGAAACATATTTCGGCCATTGCCATCTGGTGGCATTTTTTTAGGTAAGCAATAACACTTGTATATGTAAGCGATTTATTTACGCGCAACCTTGTTACTGATCTGGTTTATATGTTTTATCAGTAGAGCTGCGAATGAATAGTTCTGTTGGTAATACAACTGTTTCAAATTCCGTAACTGGGCGTTTGCTGTTAATAATACTTAAGAGCATTTCGGTAGCTTTTCTGCCAATTTCAAATGCCGGTTGCTGTACTGCACTTAATGATGGGTTTAAAACATCAGCTAACAAAGTATTGGTGAAACCTAATAACGCTATGTCTTGGGGTATTTGCACTTTTCGTTTATGCAACAAAGCCAGAGTGGAGGTGGTGATCCTGTCCCAGGCAGTTAATATAGCATCTGGTTTTGTTTTTAATGCAAGCAATTCATCAACAGCCTGCTCAATTTCATTCAGATCCATCCCGCCATGCGGACAGTATTTAATATACTGTTCGTTAATTTTTATTCCGCCGTCATTGAGGGCCTGTTTGTAACCCGATAACCTTTCGCTGGTAACAGAGGTAATGGCCGAGCTGGTGATGTGTGCAATATGCCGGTAGCCACAATTGATCAGGTGCATAGTAGCTTGATAAGCTCCTTTAAAATTATCTACAATAACCTTATGAGTTTCAATCTCACTGCTTACACGGTCAAAAAAAACAATTGGTAAGCCCTGTTTTTGCAATTTCTTCAGGTGCTCCACACTATTGGTTTCGGTTGATAATGAAATTAACAGTCCGTCAATTGCGCGATGTGTAAGATGGTTTACGTTTTGTACCTCCAGATCATAAGACTCATGGCTTTGGGTAATAATAACATTATAACCCTGGCTATAAGCTTCTGACTCCATACCGTTAATTACCTGCGAAAAAAACTGATTATCAATATTGGATACTACGATACCTATGGATTTGCTATGCCCTTTTTTTAGACTTTGAGCCATTGGGTTGGGTCGATAATTATGCTCTTGCGCATATTCTAATACCCTTTTTTTTGTTGTTTCACTGATTTCATAACTATCCCTTAGTGCTTTAGATACGGTAGATATAGATAGATGCAGCTCCCTCGCAATATCTGTGATAGTAATGGCATCAAAATTCATAATTAGTCATCTCCTGTAAATCAAGTATACTGTTAAATTACTGAAAACATAGAAACAATAACTACAAATGTAAGCGATTAAATTGCGATGCAAAATTGCTTCCTATAAATAATGTTAGGTTAAAAATTAATGGCCATTGGTCCAAGAAAAATTAAGGAGCAGAAAATATGCGTAAAAACCGAATAGCGATAGCGTGTTTGCACTATTGTAAGTGGTTAATTTTAAGTTGAATTTTACTTTAAATGTAAACGATATGAAAAAGGTACTTCTTGTTTCTTCATTTTTGGTTTGGAGCCTCCAGTTTGTTAGTGCTCAAAATTGCAGTCAGTTTGTTGGTAATGTAAATGGGAAAAAACTGGTTTATTTAAATAAGGATGCTAAGGGTAACGAACAGGGAAAAGTAACGGTTACGGCTACAAAAAAGGATGCGTCAACAGTGAGCGTGCATAGCGAGGCCTTTGACAAAAATGGAAAATCAATAGGAGGGGGCGATTCTGAAATGATTTGTAATGGCGATGCTATTAAAATAGATATGAAAGCCTTTATACCTGCATCATCAATGAAGCAGTTTAGCAATATGCAAATGACGGGTGATGCTAAATACCTGGCTTATCCGCTTAATCTTAGTGCCGGCCAAAAACTGGACGATGGAGCGGTTACCATTGACATCAGCAATAACGGGCAGTCCATGTCGCAGATTCAAATGGATATAACCAACCGGGTGGTTGATAAAGCCGAAACTGTAAGTACCAATGCCGGTAGTTTTGACTGTTTTCGCATTACCTATGATGCTGCAATGAAGATAAAAATGATGGGAATTGGCATTCCTGTACATATAAAAGCTGCCGAATGGTTTGCTCCCAAATTAGGTCGCTTTGTGAAATCGGAAACTTATAATAAAAACTCAAAGCTTATGGGCAGTATGGTGCTTGACAGCATAAATTGATATATTTTCTACTTATAACGGCGCAGATGAGCTCAATAAATTTAACCTGCCTTATCACAAAAAGAAAGGCCATCATAGCAAATGGTGGCCCTCTTTTTTTAACTACTTTCTACTTTTAAACTTTTTACCGGATTCATTAGAGGTGCTTTTATGCTCAGGAACGATACACCGCAGAGTACTTAAATATTGATGAAGAACATGAATGGCAATATTTGTATACGGAACACAAAATAGCCGCGATTTAGCCTTCTGTTTGGGTGATATAAAAATATAAAGTTATCTTGGAAGCACTAACTACGTCAGTATCCTAACTCAATTGATATTGATATGCTGAAGTAAAGGAGGGTTTCAACATTGAAAGAGATAGACGAATTTTGGCAAAAGGCCAATGCTTACGGTAACTTGTCAGATGAAAGCAGGGCGGCTTGGGAAAAAGGGCTAAAAAGACGTGTTTATAATAAAAATGATCTTTTTTTGAGCGAGGGGCAGGTACCCCGAACGGTTGCTTTTGTATCAGTGGGTTTGTTTGCGCAAAGCTACACTTCTGAACATGGCGATACCATTATTAAAAGATTTTTTCCCGAAGGTTATTTTGTTGCCTCAACCAGCGCACTGATCCAAAAATCGCCAAGTGTGTTCAGCATTAAAGCGTTAGAGCCGAGTGTAGTGTTGGAGTATAATTTTAGTGAGTTTAAACAGCTCATGCAAAAATACAATGATATAGGAGCTTTTTATAGCAGGTATATAGAGTTGCACTGGATCATTGAAAAAGAGCCATTAGAAATTGCTTTTAGATCAGATACCGCCAAAACCCGCTATGTTCAATTTTTAGAAAGTTATCCCGCGCTTGAGCCGCGTTTAAAACAGTATGAAATTGCCTCGTACCTGGGTATTACACCAACACAGCTAAGCCGTATCCGCGCCGAATTGTAATTTTTTAAGAGATCAACATTTGTAAACGTTTTTACTTTGGCGATTATGGAGTTTTGTTTAACAAAAAAACAAATTACCATGAAAACCACGGAAACAGGTCATTACAACGATGTTTTAAAAAATGAAGCCGTAATTTTTAACCCTGGCCAGGGTGAGATGCTGCAAATTGAAAATAGTAAGATTACGTTGAAAGTAACCAGTGAAATATCAAATAACCAGTTTGGTTTATATGAAATTGTACTGGCGCCCGGCACTGTGGGAGCACAATTACATCATCACCGATTTATGGACGAAACCTTTATTGTAAACAAGGGTACGCTGACTATTCAATTATCTGATAAAATGTTATCTGCGGCAGAAGGAACTGTTGTTTTTGTTCCCAAGTTTACACCGCATGGTTTCCGCAATACATCGGATGCTGAAGTTACCTTAACCCTGATATTTAATCCTGGTCAAAACCGGGAAGGGTTTTTCTTTGGCTTGCAGGAAATATTAACGGAGCAACCTGTTAATCCGGATAAGTTTTTAAAGTTATATCATAAATACGATAGCATTCCGGTAGATCAGGATGTTATGTTGCCGGTAAACTATAAGAAGGCATCGATCTAAAAACTCAGGCTGCCAAACAGGCCGTTTTTAAAATCTGAAATGGCCTGTTCGTTTTCTTCGGGCCAGTTCATTACAAAATTGTCTTTGGCTGCAACCGGCTCTTCAATAGGGGCAGCTGATAAAAATAGTACCTGCGCATCCTTGATGGCCGTTATTGAAATATCTTCATCTTCTTTATCAAATACAATAAGGTTATGCGGTTCAATAATTTTATCATTTACTACAACATGGCCGTGTACAATATATAACAATGTCCAGTAGCCGGGTGTGGCCATAAAGTTTACTGTTTTTTCGGCAGCTATTTCGCCTATGATAGAAATAACCGGCGTGAAGTTTTTAATAGGGCCCGTTTTTCCTTCATAATCACCACTGGCCAGTCTTAAATTCAAACCATCGCCCTCCAATACCAATGGTAATTGTTCTTTAGTAGCTGCCTGGTAAAATGGCTCGTCCCACTTATTAGCTTTAGGGGCGTTAATCCAAAGTTGAATAAGCTCCTGTGTGCCGCCGCGTTGCAATAAATCAACCGTTGGGCCTTCACTGTGTAAAATGCCCCGTCCGGCAAACATCCATTGTACGCCACCTGCTTTTACTACCTTATAATTACCGGCATTATCACGGTGGTAGCCCTCGCCCTGCAACATAAAAGTATAAGGACTAAAGCCCCTGTGGGGGTGCGGATGTATCCTGGATTTTTGGCCCGGCTTAATAATGGTTGGCCCCATGTGGTGCAAAACAATAAACGGGTTTGCAAAGCGAAATTTTTGATGTGGTAAAGGTTGTATTACAACGTCGTCCTCCGTTATTTTTTTCTCCCGGCCTTCCAGTATATAAGTTATTGCTTTTTTCATGGGATGGGTTATTTGAGTGTTAAACGTACAAGATACTGCTTAAATTCATCTTCCAGTAACACTTCCATATCGTAACCCATTTCATCTGCCAGGGCAAAAAGTGTTTTTTCATCAGCATACAGCCACGGGAACCAGTCTGTTTTTTGCTGATTATATTGATACTGGTATTGAATTTCGCCATAATATTTGCCATTGTCAGGCAGCTTGTCTTCATATAAGTAAGCAATATCTGAAGAGTCGAACAGTAGTTGACCACCCTGGCTAAGCAGTTGCCTGGCGTGCTGTAAAAATACTTTAAGGTTTAGCAGCGTACCCGTAAGGCCAATGCCGTTCATGAGCAATAGCAATGTATCATATTGTTGCAGCTGGTATTCAAATATATCGGCAGTAATCACGGTGTTTACTCCCCGTGCCTGCATTACATCGGCAGCTAATGCTGATATGTCAAGGGCCGTAACAGTAAAGCCTCGCTCCTGAAGAATTAAGGCATGGCTGCCGGCTCCGGCGCCTACATCCAGCACGTGGCCACGGCATTCGTTTAAAGCAAGCCATTCTATATCGGGCATATCGTCTTCATGGCGAAAATAGATGTCTATGGGCATCTCTTCTTTTGGGCCATACTGATTATTGATCCAAAGCTTATGCTTGGGTTTATTATAATAATGGTCATGTATGGCCTGGCCTAATATATCTTTCATCTGGTTTCAAAAATATGAATTGATGGCTTAATTTAATTAATATATGGGCACAATAAATACCTTTACCTCGTAAATACAAATATGCTGGCACATTACGGATTATTGGTTCTGATTTTAATAGTGGGCATTGGTTATAGCGTAAGTGCCGAAAAACTTACCGCGATTGCCGCTTTTACCGGTGCAGTGGTAGCTTGTCTTGTTTTTGCAGGCGCGGGGTATACCGGTATTGCCATGATGACCTGCTTTTTTATATTAGGTTCTGCTGCTACCACATGGCAGCACGGCAAAAAACAGGATTTTACAACAGCACGCGAACATAAAAATGGACGCACAGCAGGGCAAGTATTGGCTAATGCTGGTATTGCGGGCATAACAGGGGTATTAATTTTACTTTGGCCCTTGCAAGCTCATTTATGGCTGTTGATGATGACTGCCAGTTTGGCTTCGGCTACGGCCGATACCTTATCGTCAGAATTAGGTACGGTTTATGGGCGTCGATTTTTTAACGTCATTACTCTTAAACCCGACCAGCGCGGACTTGATGGAGTGATAAGCCTGGAAGGGGTTTTAATTGGTGTAGTTGGGTGTATAGTTATATCCTTTATATATGCCCTTGGTTTTGGTTGGAGCACTAATCTGGTAATTGTTATTGTTGCCGGAACTGCAGGCAACCTGGCCGATTCAATATTAGGCGCAACGCTTGAACGGAAGGGATATATCCGTAACAATATGGTGAACTTTTTAAATACACTGATAGCGGCCCTGATTGTGTTACTGTTTTATTTTATTTAATACCGATATTTAAATCCCATGATTATAACCATCATCCTGCTCATTATTATAGCTATTACAGCGTATTATTTTTTAAGTAATAAATATAAAACAAAACAAGATATTGCCATTTCAGATACTGTTTATAAGCCACTTTTGGCACAACATATCCCGTTTTATCAAAATCTTGATAGGCAGTCAAGGCTGTTGTTTGAACAAAAAGTTGTCGCTTTCTTGGCTGGTATTACCATTGAAGGGATAGGTACAATAGTTGAAGATGCCGACCGGGTTATGATAGCCTCCAGTGCGGTTATTCCCATATTTGGCTTTAAGGATTGGCGTTATGGAAATTTAACTAACGTAATATTATATCCGGATACTTTTGACGGTGAGTTTCAGTTTGAAGGTGAGAACAGGAATATTCTGGGTATGGTGGGCACGGGCTACATGAATGGACAAATGATTCTGTCGCGGGCTGCGCTTATTAAAGGTTTTTCACGTGCTGCAGGCAAGGAGAATACCGCTATTCATGAATTTGTGCATTTGCTTGACAAGTCTGACGGGGCAACTGACGGAGTTCCTGAAAACCTGCTGGCACATGATTATGTAATGCCCTGGTTAAAAATGATACATCAGGAAATTCATAAAATTGAAGCTGGCAAATCAGACATCAATCCTTATGCTATCACCAATGAGGCAGAGTTTTTTGCTGTAGTAGCTGAATATTTTTTCCAAAAGCCTGATGAGCTTAAGCATAAGCATCCTGAACTGTACGCCATGTTAAGCACCATATTTATGCAAGACAGGGCAAAGGATAATGTGGTATGATCTTGTTGGCAGAATTATCTAAAACGAATCGAAACCAAGATTGAGTTGTGCGGCGTATGTATAAGTTTTTTCGGTAAGGCTGATATTGTAAACCGGTGTTTCTTCAAAACGTGAGGCTACAATAATATTAATGCCATCGGCACAATTGGTAAACAGGTCCTGAACCAGTTGCGGGTTATTGTTGTTATGCGAAAGGTGTGATAATAACAAATGGGTCATGTGCGGCGGTTTGTGCGTAGTGAACAACGCTAATGCCTGCTTATTTGACAAGTGACCCTTGCCGCCACGTATGCGCCGTTTAAGGTGATAAGGGTAACCCCCGTTATCCAGCATTTCATCATCATAATTAGCCTCCAGAAAAGCGGCATGACATTGACTAAAATAACGGATCAGCCTGTCGCATACTACGCCAATATCAGTAAATACGCCTACGTTAATATCTCGGCAGCTCACCATAAAACTATGCGGTTCGGTGGCATCATGCTCTTTAGGGAATGAGGTAATCTGTAGTTCGCCTATGTTTACCGTTTCAAATTCGCGCAGGTGATGAACCTGTTGCGCGTCCAAACTATTGCCTAAATGAAGTAATGTTCCCGGGGTTATATAAACAGGTAAGTTAAACTTTTTGGCCAATATGGGGATTCCGCGGATATGGTCTGAATGTTCATGCGATACAAATATGGCTTTTACCTTTTGCATGGATAAGCCCAGGCGTGCCATGCGTTTTTCAGTTTCACGGCATGATATGCCTGCATCAACCAATATAGCCTCCCGCTCGTTCCCTATGTAATAGCAATTGCCATTACTCCCCGAATTTAGTGATGTAATGAATAAAGACATGTTAATACAAAGTAACGGAATTATGCCAAATTTTATGGCGTGTTAACTTAAAGCGTTTAAAAATAATCAAAACATTTTGAGGCTATAAAAAGCTGCTTATATTTAGCCATGAATTCACCTCAAACTTTACCCGAACTTGACGCTGCCGAGCTGCGTGTGCTGGGCTCTTTAATGGAAAAAAGTAAAACCACACCTGATTATTATCCCATGACCCTTAACGGGTTAACCGCGGCATGTAACCAAAAAACATCTCGTAAGCCGGTAGTGAATTATGACGAAAGTACGGTTACCGAAGCACTAAATACACTTAAAAGACGCGGGCTGATCTCCACTGCTACGGGAGGTTCAATTCGCAGTATAAAATATAAACACAATTTTGCCATTGTTTTTCCTGTGATACCAGCCGAGGTTGCTTTAATATGTTTACTGATACTCAGAGGGCCGCAGACGCCTGGCGAACTCAATACCAGTTCAGGCAGGCTGTATGAGTTTGAATCAATTGAGGAGGTACAGGAAATGCTGGAAAAACTGTCAGATCCCGCTATGCCTTACGTGGTGCAGTTACCTAAACGCCCTGGGCAAAAAGAAGTAAGGTATGCTCATTTATTAGGTGGTATCCCCGATATAACTGATGATGATGACACAGAAGAAACCGGAACCCGGTTAACAAGTGGATTAGAGGCCAGGGTAAGTAAACTTGAACATGATCTTGCCGAAATGAAAGAGGCTTTTGATAAGCTGATGAAAGAATTAATGGGGTAGGGTATGGGGTATAATACTGGCAGGTATATCAAAAAACGGAAACGTATAATTACAATAACGTTAGTATAAAAATAGGATGAATTTAAATTACTCCTTTTCCATTCTTTACCGCTTTATAAGCAGTTTTTAAGGCTGCTATTAAAGCCTCTGTTTTCATTGGCTTGGCCAGGTAATCATCCATACCTTCGCTTAAACAGAGTTCACGGTCATCAGGACCCGCATTGGCGGTCATTGCAACAATGAATGGCTGTTTGAAAGCATATTTACGAATATGTCGTGTGGCTTCAAATCCGTCCATTTCCGGCATTTGAACGTCCATGAAAATTACGTCAAAAGATACCAGCTTCAACTTATCTAACGCTTCGTGCCCGTTATGTGCCATTTCAAAGTTATACCCCAGTTTGGTAAGCATACGATCAATTAGTTTTTGATTGATCAGGTTATCCTCAGCAATCAAGATTTTCAGTGGAAACTGGGTGGCGAAGCTGTCTTCCAATAATTTTGACGATTTGTTTTCAATGAATGCAGCCGGTTTCAGGTTTTGTAATTCTGCCTGGATACTTTTACCCAGTTGGTTTTGCTTAACCGGCTTGGTTAAAATAGCCGAGAACAGTCCCGGGTATTTTTTCTTGGAGCCGTCACCTATGGAGCTTAGCATAATAACCGGCATGTTTTGATAATTAGCTTTAATGGTTCGGGCCAGTTCAACGCCGTCCGTCCCTGGCATCTCCATATCTGTTATTACGAGGTTAAACTTTGAATTAGCCGATAGCAGTTCAATAGCTTCGGTAGCCGACGCAACAGTTTCGGTTACCAATCCCCAAAGCTCGAGCTGGGTTTTTAGTATAAACCGGTTGGTTTGGTTATCATCAACAACTAATATCGTTTTACCTTCCAGATCGGCAGGGTTAAATACAACAGGGATATGTTTTGATTGCTTTTTACTGATTGCTGCCCGTATGGTAAACACAAAAACAGAGCCTTCATTAAAAACACTTTCCACCCAAATTTCGCCGCCCATTAGCTTAACCAGTCGCTGGCTAATTACTAATCCTAAGCCTGTACCACCATATTTGCGTGTGGTTGATGAATCAACCTGCGTGAAAGCGTTGAACAGATCGGGTATTTTTTCTGCAGGGATGCCTATTCCGGTATCCATCACGCTAAACCCTATTTCAATTTCGCCATTTGCAAAGCTTTTCGATAAAAAAACCTTGATAAACACTTCGCCTTTTTGGGTGAATTTTAATGCATTCGCAGTCAGGTTAGTGATCACCTGTTTTAAGCGTAAACTATCGCCAACAATTTGCTGGGGTAGGGCCGGGTCAATCTGATAAACCAGTTCAAGTTCTTGTTGCGCGGCCTTTTGCGAAAAAAGATCCATAATCTCTTCAATACAATGGCGCAGGTCAAAATCTTCCTGCTCCATTTCCATCTTACCTGATTCTATTTTTGAAAAATCAAGGATGTCGTTAATCACGTTTACCAGGCTGTCGCCGCAAGCTATAATGGTGTCGGTATAGTCGCGCTGCTCGCTGCTCAGTTCTGTTTCTCCTAAAAGTGAAGCCATACCGATCACACCGTTCATGGGGGTTCTGATTTCATGACTCATAGTGGCCAGAAATATACTTTTAGCCTGGTTGGCTTTATCGGCGTCTTCACGGGCCTGTTGTTCTTGCTGCCGCTGAAGCTCCAATTCTTCTGACTGTGCCAGTAATTCCTCGTTTAAGGCCTGTAACTCTTCAGACTGTGCCTGTAGCTCGGCATTGAGCTCGTGCAAATTTTCGGATTGTTTTTTTAATTCTTTTGATTGTTGTAAAACTTCTTCCGTACGTTCCGATACCTGTTGCTCTAATAAGGCTTTTTGTTTAATAATGGCATTAACTTTTAGGCGATATAAGCCATAGATAACTACTAAAATAGACAATACAGTAAGGCAGATAAACCACCACGTAAGCCAAAAAGGTGGCAAGATGGTTAATTCAATACTTAATTGATGTACAGACCACTTACCTTCGCTGTTTTGACTTTTTACTTTAAAAAGGTAAATACCTGCGGGTAAATTGGTATAGGTTGCGGTGTTTTTGTGCCCCACATAGTTCCAGTTTTTATCAAAGCCAACTAACTGATAGGCATAAACTGTTTTGCTACTCAATGCATAATCAAGCGATACAAACTCAAAGGTAATTACCGACTGTTCATGTGTGAGGGTAATAGCTTTGGTTATCGTGATGTCTTGTTTTAAAGGAGATGTATCATTGCTGTTTTTGGCAACTGCTACTGTTTTATTGAAAATCTGAAAATCGGTCAGGATAAGCGGAGGGTTGTAAATAGTTTCGGTTATTTTATCGGGATCAAACTCATTAAATCCATTAACACCTCCAAAGTATAGTGTCCCATCATCTGTCTTTAATGCAGCGTGTGGTTTAAATTCATCAGCCTGCAAACCATCATCAACCGTATAGTTTTTAAATGTATTAGCAGCAGGGTTAAATTTGGATATGCCGCTGTTGGTGCTTATCCATAAATTTCCTTTGCTATCCTCCTTAATGGCGTAGGTGTAATTGTTAGGTAAGCCGTCTTTTATTTTAAAACTGGTAAATCTGTGGATTTTAGGGTCAAATTTATTTAGTCCATCAAAAGTGCATATCCAGATATTACCTGCATGATCTTCGATCATATCCAATGCGGTGTTGTTACTGATGCTGTTTTTTGATTTGTCGTATTTATAACTGGTAAAATTGTTGCTCTGAGGAGTGAATAGATTGATGCCCCCGTCATTGGTGCCCACCCATAAATTGCCCTTTGAGTCTGCCAGTAATGAATTAATATTATCGCTGCTCAAGCTTTTAGGATCATTAATATGATGCCGGTAGTGAATAAAATTATCGGTTTTAGGATTATATAATTCAAGCCCCTGTCCAAGTGTACCAATCCACATTTTATGATCATGAGTTGCGGTTATGGCATATATGTTATCGCCGCTTAAACTGGTTGAGTCATCAGGTTTATGCTTGTACGATTTAAATTTATGAGTTTTGGGATTCATGATGCTTAAACCATCGCCCCAGGTACCTATCCATAAATTATCTTTGTCATCTTCTTTTATAGCTAAAACATAATTTCCGGTTATGCTGCTTTTATCATTTTCATTGTGCTTGTATACACTAAAACTTCCCTTATCAGAATCAAAAAGATTTAATCCGCCACCATCGGTGCCTACCCAGATGTTGCTTTTTTTATCTTGATATATACTTAATACAAAATTATTGGAAAGGCTATTAGATAGTGAGTTATGCTTATAATGAATAAAGTTTTCCTTTATTTTTTTATATAAGCTGACGCCTGTTGCAAAGGCGCCAATCCACATATTACCTACGTTATCTTTTAGTATAACATCAACAGAGTTACTGGCGATGCTGCTATTATCAACATCGTCCTGATAATGGTTGCTGAATTTTCGTTGTTTATAGTTAAATATGCTCAAACCTCCGTTTTCAGTACCTATCCAAAGGTTTTGATTACTGTCTTCGGCAATGGATTGTATGCTATTGTAGGAGAGTGAGTTGTTGTTGTTGGGGTCGTTTTTAAAATGACTGAAAGTTTGGGTGTTGCTATTATATAAATTTAAACCGCCGGTGGCAACGCCTATCCATAAGCGGTGATCGCTATCCTCAAAAATACTATTTACAATATTGGCGGATATTGATCCTTCATTCTTTTCGTCATATTTAAAACGGGTAAAGGTTTTGGTTTGAGAGTTAAATAAGTTTAAGCCACCATACATGGTGCCAACCCATAAGTTGTTATGACTATCAACATAAACTGTCCGGATGTTGTTGTCGCTCAGGCTTTGCGTATTATTGTTGTCAAAATTATAGTGTATAAATTGTTTTTTGCCTGTCAAGTATTCGTCAAGCCCGTCTTTTTGATTACCTATCCATAAATTACCGGTTTTATCAAAAGCTAACTTGATGATGTAATTGCTGGCTACACTGTTGGTTAACCTGTCGTTGTGCAGATAACGGTAAAAGCGGTTTTTTTTATAATCGTACCTGTTTAATCCGCCACCGCCGGTTGCTATCCATAAGTCGCCATTTTTATCTTCGGCAATATGATTAATATAGTTGTTGCTGATACTTGTACTATCGGTAATATCATTTCTGAAAATCTTAAACTTATTACCATCAAAGCGGTTTAAGCCATCGCGGGTACCCACCCAGATAAATCCGCGACTATCCTGAACGATGGTATTGATGTTGAGCTCAGAAAGGTTTGCCCGGCTGCCTATACGCTGAAAATGGATGGGTTGTTCCTGTGCAAATGCGTACAACGATAAGGCTTGAAAAAATAAAACAAAATAAAACTTGAGGCCAGTCATTATGTCAACAAATTACAGGGTGGTATTATAGTAAAAGTGAGTATGTATTGATAGGTAATTTAATAAATTACTTTGAAACTAACCGCATAAGTACTCATAGCTTTTAACGTATTGGTAACAAATTTGGTTATGGTTACTGGAATGATATTTGGTTAATTTTAAAATGGTTTAACCAAAAATATATTAAACAAGCTTACTTTTGCGCATGCAACAACAAAGTAAGGACCCGCTTCATGGTAAAACGTTAGAAACAATTTTAAATGAGCTTGTAGCTCGTTTTGGTTGGGATGAATTAGGCTCACGCATTCGTATTAACTGTTTTAATGACAATCCGAGTGTACAATCAAGCCTTAAGTTTTTGCGCAAAACACCGTGGGCCCGTAAAAAAGTTGAAGACCTGTATATAGACTATTGCACCAGATAGCTTAGTGCTTGCGCTTGTTGTTCATTTTAGCTTTTTGGCCCGAACTGTAATTATAGGTTTTTGAGTTAGCCGCCTTTTTTTCATGAAAAGCTGCACCGATTACTGGCGCATCAGCATTTGGTTTGGTGGGTTTTTCCTCTTCTTTTTTTGCTTTTATCTCTTTTTCAATAACCAGCTCATCAGGCAAAGCAGCTAAAGGTATTTTTTTACCGCTGATTTGCTCAATTTTTTTAACCAGGCTCAATTCAAGATCTGTAGCAAAAGTAATCGCCATGGTTTCATTTTGGCTGTCAGGTTCATGGTTAATGATACGCTCAATAAAAGTTTCCTTTTCAAGTGGTAAATCAAAATGAATAAGGAAGGGGATACCGTTCAGATCAATGGTTTCATTATTTTCATTAGCCACGATCAACACTCTTGAATGATCCGCGGATTTAAAATCTTCTATATTTTTAAATCCGTTGGTATCAAAAAACTGGGGGTTCAGGAAAGCTACCGCGTCGCGCAATCGACTGTGGAGGCTCTTGTATAATTTATCGGCAGTAGCACGGGTGTTTACAAAAACAACTGTCTTGGTAAACAACTCTTCGTCATACATGAACAAATTAAGCAGGTTTAGCTTAGTCCCAAAGTTGGGCACGTTATATAGTAGCTGCTGGTGTGTTTGTATAGGTGTTCCTTCTAATTCTTCAATCTCAATAATAGCGGGCTGATTCATGAACGGAGCCAGCATTTTTTCAAGTCGGCTATGCATTACTTCCGTAAATACCAGGTGCTGGGCTTTGCCAATGCTATTGGCGAGTTCAACAACCGGTAATTGAAATCCCTTTTTGACCATCAGATCTGCATCATCAACAACAAACAGGTCAACTTTATTCAGGTTTAATGCCAGTTTCAGGTAAATAGCTCTTGCCCTGTCGGGAGTTGCCACTACAATATCAGCACCATCGGCAAGGGCATCCATCTGGGCCTCAATGCCCGGCGCCACGTACAGGCCAACAACTGATATGGATTTATTTTTATTGAGCAGTTCAAATTGCTCCAGCACTGCCATTACGTGCTCTTTCTCAGGCACCAGGATCAATACCCTTGGAACGCCTTCAGGGGCATAATTAAAACGGTTTAACACACCTAAAACATAGGTGGTTGTTTTGCCGCTGCCTTCGTGGCCTATAGCTATAATATCCTGACCGCCTACTATTCTTGCCAGTGTTTTTAGCTGTAACTCTTTCGGGTTTGTAAAACCAGCTTCATTTACCGATCTAACCAATTGCTTATTCAGCTTCAATTTTTCAAACCACACCATCAGGACTTTGTATTAAATTATTTAAGAGGGCGAAGTTACCAATTTAACTGCTCATCTCCATAAAGATTAAATATATAGCCGGTTATAATGCCTGCCAGTCATTATTGGGAGTAACTTGGAGCAAGCCTGAAAAGTTAGTTCTCGGTACAAGGTCAAGATATGGATAG
Source organism: Mucilaginibacter saanensis (assembly GCF_014200575.1). GTDB lineage: Bacteria > Bacteroidota > Bacteroidia > Sphingobacteriales > Sphingobacteriaceae > Mucilaginibacter. Next base: position 529,556 of record NZ_JACHBZ010000002.1, read on the forward strand.
GTGACTTTTGAAAGATATAATCCCTGCGGATGAGCCGGGATAATGATCTTAGGCGTTTGTTTACTGGCAAGGTGATGTTCAAATTCGTCAACGCTCATATTGCCGCGACCAATATCCAGCAAACGCCCAACAATAATCCTGATCATTTTACTTAAAAAACGATTTGCGGATATATGAAATCTTATTCTATCGCCGTTTTGGTCAATAAATAAACCGGCAGATGTTACATTGCAAATGGTATGGTCAATGCGGTCGGGCATTTTACAAAATGCTCGGTAATCGTTATACAAGGGCAATATCGCTATTGCCTTTTTCATCGCATCGGTGTCGAGGCTCGTTTCCGGATAAAGCGAACTGAAACCGCTTAAAAAAGGGTCTTTATAAGTGTGGATAAAGTAGTCATAGGCCCGTTGAACGGCATCAAAACGTGCGTGGGGCAGCCCCTGCATAGGGATAATGTCAAACAAGGCAATATCATCAGGCAGTATTTTGTTAAGCCTGAAAAAAATCAGGTCGAAATCAAATGCCTGTTCTATATCGGCATGAAAAAAAAACTGGGTGGCGTGCACATGAGCATCGGTACGCCCGCAACCTACAATGGCAACCTGAAATTTAAAAAGCTGGGTAAGTGTAGTTTCTAAAATCTCCTGTATGCTTACAACGCCAGCATGTTTTTGCCAGCCGCTGTATTTTGAGCCATGATAACCTATGTGAAAAAAATAACGCATAAATAATAAGATTCAAAATTCCGTAAAAAACTTGATAAAGCCAGTATAAAGCAAAACCTCCTGCTTATTAAAGGCAGAAGGCATTGATATCGGTTGATTATTTACTGCTGACCATTAAACTTTTTTAGGAGGCAGGTCAAAGGCAATAGCATTGTGCTCAAAATGCCCCTTATGTGCACCATCGCAAAATGGTTTATTGGCCGATAAGCCGCAACGGCAAATTGATAACACGGTTCTGCCCTGTAAACCATATGGATTACCTTGTGCGTCAACAATTTCGAAGTCGCCGTCAATTTTTACAGAACCATTGCTATTGATAGTAAGTTTAGTTTTTTCCATTTGATAATTTTTGCGCAAAGTTAACCAATGGGTATATCCACAACGAGGCTATTTGCAATTTAGACCTGTTCCTGATTAGGCGTAAAGGCGGTTATAAATGACAAATTTATGATGTATGAAACTATATGTTAAAACACATAAGTTTTAGCTTTGTTAAGTATGGTACCTGACAAATAAGGCATACAATTAATTTTTACATCAAAAAATACCACAAATGGAATACAGACAATTAGGAGCATCAGGATTAAAGGTACCCATATTGAGCTTTGGGACAGCCACTTTTGGAGGTGGTAACGAGTTTTTTAAAGCCTGGGGAAATACACAGGTTGATGAAGCTAAAAAGCTTATTAATTTATGTTTAGATGCAGGGGTTAACTTTTTTGATACTGCCAACGTTTATTCGCGCGGATTATCTGAAGAGATATTGGGAAAAGCGCTGGAAGGTTTGCGTAACCAGGTGCTGATCTCGTCAAAAGCTACCTTTACCATGGGCGATGGTGCTAATGATTATGGTTCAACACGTTTTCATTTAATTGAACAGTGTGAGGCCAGTCTTCGCCGACTGAATACCGATCATATTGATATTTACCACATGCATGGTTTTGATGGTACAACCCCGGTTGAAGAAACTTTAAGAGCTCTGGATGATCTGGTAACCAGTGGCAAAATACGTTATATAGCGGCATCTAACTTTTCGGGTTGGCATTTGATGAAATCATTGTCAATATCTGAGCGTCACGGTTGGAGCAGGTATGTGGCTCATCAGGCTTATTACTCTTTATTAAACCGTGAGTTTGAATGGGAGCTGATGCCTTTGGGTATTGATCAAAAAGTAAGTACCATAGTTTGGAGCCCACTTGCCTCTGGCCAGTTGAGTGGTAAATTCAGACGGGGTCAGCCAACTCCTGAAAATTCAAGAACAGTACAGGGGGGGAGCCATGGTCCTGCAACCAACTTTGAGCATTTGTATAACATTGTTGATGCCCTTGATGAAGTAGCCGAAGAAACCGGTAAGTCAGTGGCCCAGGTGTCATTAAACTGGTTACTACAAAGACCAACTGTTGCCAACCTGGTAATAGGTGCCCGCAACGAGGAGCAATTAAAACAAAACTTAGCCGCCATTGGCTGGAACTTAACCACCGATCAGGTTAAAAAACTGGATGCCGCCAGTGAGGTTGATCCGATTTATCCGTACTGGCACCAACGCCAAAATATTAAGCTTAATCCGCTGCCTAATTTCTATTAAAATTTTCAAGGTCAGCATTTTCAGCATTCATGAGTTATATGAATGCTGATTTTTTTTTAATTTTAAATATTCTGATCCGGATAATTTATGGCAACTGATATGCACCTGTTTCTGCAATTTATGCGCAGTACCTTACTGCCCATGCCTGGTGTAATTGAAAAAATGCACGTTGATGATCCGGCTTTTTATATTAATAAAAAGATATTAACCAACGTCAAATTAAAAGATCAATTGTTAGGTATTCATACGCTTGAACGTAATAAATGGATGGCTTTAGACCCGCACACATTTTTTATCACCAATCATTATTTTAACTATAAGTATATGCTGGTTCGTCTTGAAACCGTGTCGCCGGCTGATTTAAAAGGCTTGTTAATAGCGGCCTGGTATAATCGCGCCACCAAAAAGCAAATCAATGAATATGAGCAAGGTTTACCCGATTTAAGTAACAGTTAAGTTACAGTGTTAGGTTAAAAAATAAACTGTTTTTCTTTCGTGCTTTATAAAACTTAGCTAATTTGCCATATCTGTCCATCGGACACCTCTGATAAACCAATTTAACAGATTTTAGATATGATTAGCCGTAGAAAGTTCATTCAAACAACTTCATTAGCGGGTACCTGTTTCCTGCTTGCGCCAGAATTATCAAAAGCCGCCGGATTTTATAAAGGCTCACCTAATAACAAAGTGGTTTTAGGGATGATGGGGACTAATAGCCGTGGGCTTTATCTGGCCCAAAGTTACGCCCGGATACCGAACGTTGAAATTGGGTATATATGCGATGTTGACTCTAAAGTAGTTGATAAAACGATTAACGAAATTTTTAAGATAACTGGCAAACGCCCCAAGGGAATTACGGACATCCGCAAGGTGTTGGAGATAAAGGATATTGATGCCATTGTAGTTGCAGCTCCCGATCATTGGCACGCCCCGGCAACCATTATGGCTTGCCAGGCAGGCAAGCATGTATATGTGGAAAAACCATGCAGCCATAATCCGCAAGAAGGAGAAATGGCTGTTGCAGCTTCAAAAAAATATAATCGTTTGGTACAAATGGGTAGTCAGCGACGTTCGTTCTCCAATGTGCAGGCTATGGTAAAGGAGCTGCATGACGGTGTTATAGGTCGCACTTATTACGCTAAAGGATGGTATACCAATCACAGGGCAAGTATCGGAAAAGGTAAAGAAGTGCCCGTGCCAGAAAATCTGAACTATGAACTATGGCAGGGGCCTGCGCCACGTAAACCTTATCATGATAACCTGATTCATTATAATTGGCATTGGTTCTGGAACTGGGGAACAGGCGAGGCGCTTAACAATGGAACCCATGAACTGGACGTAATTAGATGGGGGCTTGGTGTTGATTTTCCAAGTAAGGTAGTGTCAACTGGCGGCCGTTTTCATTTTGATGACGATTGGCAAACTCCTGACACGCAAAATATCCTGTATAATTTCCCTAATAATACAGCAGCGGAGTGGGAAAGTAGGAGCAGTAATGGGTTTAATATGGAAAATTTAGGTCGCGGTGTAATTTTTTACGGTGATAAGGGTACGCTGTTTTATGGCAGTGGCAACGGTTATCAGGTTTATGATGGTGATAACAAACTTGTAAAAGACGTAAAGGACGATACCAAGGTTGATGCTACTAATAAGGTAAGCCCTACGGAAGCACTGGACGGCTTTCATCTGAAAAATTTTATTGACACCATACGGGGCAACGCCTCTTTAAATTGCCCAATAGAAACGGGTTTTAAATCAACGCTTTTACCTCAGCTGGGTAATATATCTTACCGGGTAGATAGGGTACTGCATATTGATCCATCAAATGGCCATATTTTAAATGATCCTGAAGCCACCAAATTGTGGAGCAGGGAGTATGAAAAAGGTTGGGAAGTAAAAGTATAAGTAACGTACCTCATTATTATAACTTAGTTAATATAACATCAATAATATATACATACACACATGAAAAAAATGCTATACCCTGCTATAGTCCTGTTTACTGCGGCAGCTTTGTTACCGGTTAAAAGTCATGCACAAAACCCCCTGTTTGATGGTAAAACCCTTAACGGGTGGAAACGCCTTGCAGGTACTGCCGATTATAAGGTAGAAGACGGCCAAATTGTGGGCACTACTGTTTTAAACTCAGGCAATTCGTTTTTAGTTACCGAAAAAGAATATGGCGACTTTATATTGGAACTTGATGCAAAAATTGATAGCAAACTGAGTAATTCCGGTGTGCAAACACGCAGTCATTATGATCCGGCAGGTAATAATGGTAAAGGCAAAGTTTACGGCAGGCAATTTGAAATTGATCCGTCGGATCGTAAATGGAGCGGGGGAATCTATGACGAGGGGCGTAGAGATTGGCTTTATCCGCTTGATTTGAATGCCAAAGCCAAAGATGCATTTAAGGTTGGTGAATATAACCACATCAGAATTGAATGCATTGGCAACGAAATGAAAACCTGGGTTAATGGTATTCCGACTGCGGATGTGGTGGATACTATTGACCAGAAAGGGTTTATAGCCTTGCAGGTACATGCGGTAAGCGAAGAAAAACAGGCCGGTAAAAAAGTATATTTTAAAAACTTTAAACTACAGACAACCAATTTAAAGTCTAAGCCCTTCCCGAAAGACATTTATGTAGTAAATCTACAGCCTAACAGCATCACACCGGCTGAGCAGGCGGCAGGGTGGAAGGTACTGTATGATGGTAAAACCAATATAGGTTGGCGCAGCGCAACGCAAAAAACGTTCCCGGCTAAGGGTTGGGAGTATGCAAACGGAACAATGCATGTATTACCTTCTGCCGGGCAGGAAGAATCCGGAGGCGGCGATATTGTTACCGATGGTAATTACAGCGCTTTTGATCTTTCATTTGAATTTAAGCTTACTCCCGGTGCCAATAGCGGGGTTAAATATTTTGTAACCCTGTCTGAAGTTACCAAAGGTTCGGCCATTGGTTTAGAATACCAGGTACTGGATGATAAATTGCATCCCGATGCAAAACTTGGCCGCGACGGTGACCGCACGCTTGCTTCACTTTATGACTTGATCAGAGCTGATAAGCAACCCCGGTTTGTACACCCTATAGGAGCCTGGAACACAGGCCGTATTATTGTTTATCCTAATAACCATGTGGAGCATTACCTGAATGGAGTTAAGGTACTGGAATATGAACGAGGCTCAAAAGAATACCGCGATTTGGTAGCTATAAGTAAATATACCATCTGGAAAAACTTTGGTGAAGCACCCGAAGGGCATTTATTGCTTCAGGATCATGGCAACGAGGTGTTTTTCAGAAGCATAAAGGTGAAAAATTTGAAGTAAACAGGAGTAATGAGTAGTGTTATATAGAAGGGTTATAAATTAGCTTATGTAGCCTAAAAATTACCTCTTTCATCAAATTGAAAGTTGTGACATTAAAAGTTAAGTGTTATTTTAGATGACTTAAATATGACAATTATGGCATTCAATAAAAAAATAGTAGTTACCCTTGGTTTATTATCAGTTGTGGTATTTGGTGCCATGACATCAATGACCCCAAGTACTCCACAGGACGAAGGCTTTAAAAACCTTAAAGTATTGCCTAAAAATATCTCTAATGATAATCTTCATAAAGTAATGGAAGAGTGGGAACATTCATTAGGTGTACATTGTAATTTTTGTCATGTGCGTAATGAGGACACCAAAAAAATGGACTGGGCTAATGATGCCAAACCTGAAAAGGAAATGGCCCGTGATATGTATAAGATGATGAATAAAATAAATCAGAAATACTTTCACGCTAAAAAAGACTCATTGGGTATGATCATGCAAACAGGTGTTAATTGCAATACCTGCCACCGAGGTACTGCTCATCCGGAAGTTACTATTCCAGAAGGTAAAGGGCCCGGCCCTGGCGCAATGCCGATGTCTCCGGGCAATCAGCCAGCACCGGGTGGCCAACCAGGCCCTGGTGGTCCGGCTCCGGATAAAAAGGGATAAGTAAGAAAACAAAACAAAAAACACCTCTGAATTTTTTTCAGAGGTGTTTTTTGTTAAAGGGAGATTAATAGCGTGTGCAGGTTAAATAGGAGATGTTTTCTAAGAGTGATAAAAATATTTGGAGACGAAATAAATAAAAAGCAATTTTATATTAAATAATTATTAAATGAAGCTTCGTTTTGTTTGATTAATTAAATTTTGAAGGGATTTATTATTTTAGATTTAATTTAAATATCTGTTTTGACTGAATGTAGCTTATTAATGAAATAAAATTAATTAATAAGCGTCTTGTCCTTATCTTTGTTTAATCAGAGTTTAATAAAATACCCCCTTAATTAGTTAACTATGACTACCGAAATTGAAGAAAAGTCACCTTTGGTTATTATTCATCAAAAACAAATAAATACCCATCATCACCATGCATTACATTGCCGGCGTTGTGGCAATAAAATCAGCCGTATTTCAAGAGATCGATTGGTGAAACTTTTTTTGTTCTGGCTTCCTCTTAAAAAATATGTTTGTTATCGCTGCCATCGTAAATCCTACAGATGGGGGTAACAGGCACAAACTAATTTAATAGCCATCTTTTTTCAACCGAACGCTTTATCCCCATAAATTTACTGCCTTACAAAGCACAAATCTTTTACATTTGTTAAATGCAAAAGATACTGATTGCCAATAGGGGCGAAATAGCTTTGAGAGTAATGCGTTCTGCACGTGAAATGGGCATTAAAACCGTTGCCGTGTATTCTGATGCGGATCGTGATGCACTGCATGTGCGTTATGCCGATGAGGCTGTACATATTGGTGGGGCTCAATCCAGCCAATCATATCTTAATGCAGAAAAAATTATAGCCGCTTGCCGTAAAACCGGGGCAACAGGGATACATCCTGGATATGGGTTTTTAAGCGAAAATGCTGCCTTTGCAAGGCTGGTGAAAAAAGCGGGCCTGATACTGATTGGCCCTTCGCCTGAAGCGATGGAAGTGATGGGAAACAAGTTATCGGCTAAGGCAGCTGCCTTAAAGTATAATATCCCTATGGTGCCCGGTACCGAAGAAGCTATTACTGATGTTGCAGAAGCTAAAAAGCGTGCTGTTAAAGTAGGTTTCCCGATACTGATCAAGGCTGCCGCAGGTGGCGGAGGCAAGGGAATGCGTATAGTTGACGGGCCAAATGATTTTGAGGAGCAAATGCAGCTTGCCGTATCCGAAGCTACATCTGCCTTTGGCGATGGCTCGGTTTTTATTGAGCGTTATGTGTCATCACCCAGGCATATCGAAATACAGGTTTTGGGCGATACCCACGGCAATATCGTTCATCTTTTTGAGCGTGATTGCTCCGTTCAGCGCCGCCATCAAAAGGTGATTGAAGAAGCGCCATCCAAAGTGCTTACTCCGCAGATTAGGGAGCAGATGGGTAAATGCGCTGTGGACGTGGCGCGTTCTGTAAATTATACCGGGGCTGGCACGGTGGAGTTTATTATGGATGATGCCCTGAATTTTTATTTTCTGGAGATGAATACCCGGTTGCAGGTGGAGCACCCCGTAACAGAACTGATAACCGGAATAGACCTGGTAAAAGAACAGATCAGGATAGCCCGGGGCGAAGCAATAAGTTTTAAGCAGGAGGATTTGCAGATCCGCGGTCATGCCATTGAACTCAGGGTATATGCTGAAGACCCGGCTAATAATTTTCTGCCTGATATTGGTACTTTGCAAACGTACATTACACCGAAAGGTGCGGGTGTGCGGGTTGATGACGGTTTTGAGCAGGGCATGGAAATTCCTATTTATTACGACCCGATGATTGCCAAACTGATAACTTATGGTAAGGACCGAACAGAGGCAATTGAACGTATGGTGCGTGCTATTGATGAATACCAGATAACGGGGATAACCACTACCTTGGGTTTTGGTCGGTTTGTGATGCAGCATGAAGCCTTTACATCAGGTAATTTTGATACCCACTTTGTAAAAAACTATTTTAATGCAGGCGTATTCAATACCGACGATAAGGAAGAGGCTGCAATAGCAGCTATTATCATGGAACAGTTACTAAATCAAAAGAAAGCCGTTGTTGCAGCAGTTGAAACCGGAACAGCAAGTAACTGGGTAAAAAACAGGACCAGTTTACACTAACCGAACTGCTTTTAACATACCTTATAACAACTCAATAAACTCGCTGAAGTTGTTTACTGTGGCTACCATTCCGTCAGGCACTACGCCGAAACCATAGCTTGCAAAAATGAATGGTACACCTGCTTGTTTTGCTGCGCTGTAATCGCCCATAGTATCACCAACATAAACGGGAGCTTTAAGTTGATGGTCATTAACGATATCCTTAATATTATCAGCCTTGGGGTTGCCTTTGGTTCCAAAACATTGGTGGGCCAAAAAGTAAGGATGCATGTTGTTTAAATCCAAAAACACCTCGATATAACCGTTTTGGCAATTGCTCACAATGTATAATTTATACTTAGCGCCAAGATATTTTAAGGTTTCTTCAAGCTGGGGGTATAGTTTACCGCCTTTGGTGTGCAAAATTTCTAATTCGCTAACGCTGCAAAGTTTTTGTACATGTTTGCGTTGTTCGGCATCGAGGCCAGGAAAAAGTTTGTCAAAAATGGCATCGTAGGTCATTCCTGTTATTGATCTTACACGTTCCACCGTCATTTCTTCATCAATAAAATCAACCTGATCAATAGCTGCCTGCCAGGCCAATGCTACATTGGCTGTACTATCCCAAAGGGTGCCATCCAGATCAAAAATTATACTGTCGAATTTATTGTGTAATGAAGTATCCATAGCGCCGGCAAAAGTAATAAAAAACTTGTCATTGCCGAGTAAAGCAAGAAGGTGCATCTACTACTAAATTGAGATTTTAACAACATTTTGAAATAGCTTTCATTAGAAAAAATAGGTGAAGCTTTGTGTTTCGCAATTAGCTTATAGGAATTAACAATGACAACCCAATGTAAAATAATGCTCGCAGCAGTGGGGTAGGGTACTATTTGGTTAAATTTGTTTATAACCAAATAAGAAAGAGCTACTATTGAATACTTCAAGGCCACCCAAAAATACCATTAGCAATAATATAACTTTAAAGGAACGTTTTGATGCGCTCCGTAATTTGCCTGCCTTTTTCAAACTGGTTTGGCAAACCAGTCGTTGGATGACCGTTGTTAATGCCATATTACGCATAGCCCGCTCGGCTACACCATTGGGCTTATTGTATGTAGGTAAATTGATCATTGATCAGGTGGTTACCATAAGTCACTCCCAGGTTAAGGATATGACTTATTTGTGGCAACTTGTAGGACTGGAGTTTGCTTTAGCTTTGTTAACAGATGCGCTAAGCAGGGCAATTACCTTAATGGACAGTTTGCTTGGTGACCTGTTCAGTAATCATACATCTGTTAAGATCATGCAGCATGCTGCAACGCTCGATCTTGATCAGTTTGAGGATTCGGTGTTTTATGATAAGCTGGAACGTGCGCGGCAGCAAACGGTTGGCCGTACCATACTACTATCTCAGGTGATGAGCCAGGTGCAGGACCTGATCACAATGGGTTTTTTAGCCTTCGGTTTAATGACTTTTAATCCCTGGCTAATAGTGCTGTTGCTCATTGCCATTATTCCGGCCTTTTTAGGCGAATCATATTTTAACGACCGAAGCTATGCCTTAACCCGCGGCCAAACACCGGAACGCCGGGAACTTGATTATATACGCTATTTGGGCGCAAGCGATGAAACCGCCAAGGAAGTGAAGATATTTGACCTTTCGGGGTTTATTATTACACGTTTTAAACAGCTATCAAGCAAGTTTTATGACGACAATAAACGATTAACTATTAAACGCTCCCTGTGGGGGACTTTTTTTGCCATGCTGGGTAGTTTAGGCTATTATGGCGCTTACATTGTTATTATTGTGCGAACCGTAAACGGCAGTGTAACCATTGGCGAACTTGCATTTTTAGCAGGCTCGTTCAGGCAGCTACGTACTTTATTGGAAGGTATCTTAACTCGTTTTACGGCGGTGTCACAAGGAGCTATATATCTGCGCGACTTTTTTGAGTTTTTTGATATTGTACCTAAAATTAAACAAGCAGCCAACGCATTACCTTTCCCTAAAACTATACAACAGGGGTTTACCTTTGAAGATGTAGGTTTTCGTTATCTTAACTCAGAAAGATGGGCTAACCGACATTTAAATTTTACCCTTTATCCGGGCGAAAAACTGGCTTTGGTAGGGGAGAATGGAGCAGGCAAAACTACGCTTGTAAAGCTATTAGCCCGTTTATATGATCCAACCGAAGGCAGGATATTGCTTGATGGTGTTGATCTGCGTCAATATGACCTGGCCGATCTGCGGCTTAACGTTGGCATTATTTTTCAGGATTATTTACGCTACCAGATGACATTTGCTCAGAATATTGCAGTAGGTAAAATAAGTGAGCAGGATAATCGTCCGCTGATAGAAAATTCAGCACGGCAAAGTCTGGCCGATGTTTTGGCGGCCAAGCTGCCCGCTGCTTACGATCAACAATTGGGCAAGCGTTTTGCCGATGGCGTTGAACTATCTGGTGGCGAATGGCAAAAGGTTGCACTGGCGCGGGCTTACATGCGCGATGCACAATTACTGATCCTGGATGAACCTACATCGGCACTTGACGCCCGGGCCGAATTTAATGTTTTTGAACGTTTTGCCGAACTCACCAAAGGCAGATCGGCGGTGTTGATATCCCACCGTTTTAGTACCGTACGTATGGCCGACCGGATACTGGTATTAGAAAAGGGCGAGCTGATTGAAATTGGCAGCCACGAGGAATTGTTGCTCAAAGGTGGTCGTTATGCCGAATTGTTTGATTTGCAAGCAGCAGGATACCGGTAATATTAACTGTTGGTTTGATTTGTAATTGAATTATAAATCAAACCATTTTATATGATTTACGCATCAATAGTCCTGTTTTATTTATAAAATACGTAAAACTACGTATATAAATCAGTGTATTCCCTTAGCACTTTTGTTTTGGTATAGGTTAACTTTGAATTAATGTTTAATCATTAACTATCTATCCTTTACATTACCTTGTTATGAAGCTTTTTTACCATTTTTTAATTTTTGTGTTCGTTTCGCTTTTGTTAGTTGCCTGCGCCAATATATTTAATACAGACAATAAAATTCAAAATGATGGCCCATCGTGGCTCGAGCATAGTTTTAATCAGAATGACTCAGATAGCTCAATAAAAGTTAATGGGAAAAACAGCCCCTATGTTAGGGCGGGCTTAAATGATGAGCTTTTAAAAGGAAAAGCGTTGATTAATGACCAATTCAATTACACATATAATATCTACTTGAAAAATATATAGGTGGCGATCAGGCATTCTTGATCAGCATCAGTAAGATCAGTTTTTTAGTTAATTTAGTTAGGGAAACAGTTGGCAAACAGTCATTGCAGTAATGTAATGGCTGTTTTGCTTTTGAAGATGTGCGTAATGTCTTATCATCCTTGTGAGGCATGATAAGACATTTTGGTTATCAATATTGAGGAAAATGCCCGAACATTAAGAATAATGTAAAAAGAGGAATAGCTATTAAGAAATAAGCTTTTGCTAATTGTCTGTCGTCGGCATTACCTATTACAAATACATTATAAAGATCTCTTTTTATGTTGCTTAATTTAGTTTTCATAGTTCAGTATATTAAATGTGATATATGAATATGACAACAGGAAAACCCTATGGTTTAAAGTAATCATGAGATATAAGTATAAAAAAGAACCTTTCCTATTTGGGAGGGTACTGAAAAAGTCCTCTTAATTTTTATGGTTGAAAAAGGTCAATAAAAGATCAATTTGAGGCTTTGAGAATCGCTTATACGATTCGTAAGCCCAGCAGATGGCTCTACAGGTCAAAGGAAAGGGGATGTTATCGTTTAAGATACATCCCCTTTTTTCTTGCCCGATTTTAGCGGCCTTTTTCAGTGCCCTCCTAAGTTACTGCGGGCACTTTTTTATAGTTGACTAAAAGGATCAGTTTATTTTATCCTGGCTCATTTCCGGGTGGTAATGTAAGCCGGGTGTAAGCCAGTACAATAACGCAACCCTGGAGTATCTGAAGTTGAATGGAGATAGTATTACAGCAAGGGCTAAAATAATAGTTACATACACCCAAGGATTATCGCTACCGGTTAATATGCTTATGGCAACGGCTGCGGTTACCATTTGGGCAACATTTAAGGCATAGCTTACAAACATGGCTACATAAAAATAGCCGGGCTCTCTTTCAAACGTTAAACCGCAATGAGAGCATGTGGTATTCATGGTTTGTCCGTGAAAACCATACATGCTGTTGGCAAACATATTGCCGCGTCTGCAACGCGGACATTTTGCATGCAGAACTGCTGGCCAGAGTGCTAATTTATAATTGTTGCTATTTTCCATGATATTATATTATTTTTTTTCTGAATTCTTCGGGGGTAATATCTTCCAGTTTTTTAAAAAACTTGGTAAAGTAAGAGTTGTCGCTAAAGTTTAATTTTAGTGAAATTTCACTGATGCTTAGTTGTTGATTGGTAAGCAACCGCTTGGCCTCCAATAATATCCTGTTCCTGATCAATTCACCTGCTGACACACCCATCATATCTTTACAAACAGCATTAAGGTGATTAGGGGTGATATACAACATAGCTGCATAATCTTTAGGTAGCTTTATGTCGGTATAATGATGCTCTATTAATTTTTTAAAACTTTTGAGCAATGTTTGGTTATAGGATAAATTACCGTTTAAAACCGGATTTAGGCTAACCCTGTTAACCCTGATAAATATTTGCAACATCAGCAGCCTGATCATATCGCTGGCCGATGCTGCAGGTGTAGCTACTTCGGCCAATATGGCTTCAAAAAGCGGCCTTACAGCATTGTAGGTTTCAGTGGGTAAATTGATTACTGCGTCGGCCAGATTTCCGCTAAAAAACGAAAAGCCATCCAGGTAACCGTGTTGCAAAATGAAGGATTGTATAAATGATGCCGAAAAATTGATGATATAGCCATCGGTAAAACCACTAAATCCCCATGAATGTACCTGGCCCGGTATCATAAAGTAAATTTGCCCCGGTTTAACATCGAAGCTTTCAAAATCAATGGTGTGTGTGCCGGTTCCATCTGTGAATAATACCAGATGATAAAATGAGTGCCGATGGGTGGCAAACAGATTTTTATGCATGTCCAGGTATGGAGCAAAACGATTTATAAGTATGTCGTCCTGGTTTATGTCAGACAGGGAGCAAATATCATATAATGGTATGTTTTGTAACATAGTACAAATTTACACACCAAATTTGCATTTGTAATGGTATTATTTTTAGTTTAAATGGTACTATTCAACGATAATTGAATAGTACCATTGCTGATGTGAGGAGCTTGTTATCAAGCTATCATAAATCAAACTGAAAGCATACACCTTAAAAAAGATTTAGTTATCAGTTTGTTTCCAGGTTGCACCCACTCTTTGCGGCTCTGTTATAGGGATTTTACCTGTTTAGTAAGCACTTGCTGTATTTAATGCTTCAATAGCTTCGGGACTTAGTTGTAGTGTTGCAGCCAGGGCAAGCTCATTGAGCTGAGATACACTTGTTGCGCTAACTATTGGTGCGGTTATACCTGGTCGCGCAATTAACCACGCTAAAGCAATTGCCGCTGGTTTGGCATTATATTGTGCAGCAACTTCATCCAGGGCTTTTAAAATACGAAAGCCTCGTTCGGTTAAATATTTTTTAATCAGGCTTGCCCTGTTACTTCCTTCCAAATCGGCGGCGGAGCGATATTTGCCACTTAAAAATCCGCTGGCTAATGAAAAATAGCTTATAACACCGATGTTTTGCTCCTTTACAAAAGGTTCAACAGTTGTTTCATATTGTTGCCTGTCAAATAAATTATATTCAGGTTGAAGTGTCTGATATACAGCCAGTCCTTTTTCGCGGCTTACTTTAAGTGATTCATGCAGTTTTTCTACAGAGAAATTAGACGCACCTATCGCCCTTACTTTTCCATCTTTAATTAGCTGGTCATAGGCGCTCAATGTTTCTTCTACAGGGGTTGAGGCATCGTCGTAATGCGATTGGTATAGGTCAATGTAATCAGTTTGCAGTCTGCTTAACGAGTCCTCAGCAGCTTTAATAATATAATCTTTCTTAAGCCCTTTTTTATCAGCGGCAAATTCTGCGCCCACTTTGGTGGCTATAATAACCTGCTCGCGTTTTCCGCTTTGTTTAAGCCATTTGCCAATCTCTGTTTCAGATTCGCCGCCTTTGTTGCCCGGTACCCATCTCGAGTACACATCGGCAGTATCAACTGTGTTAAAGCCTGCATCTAAAAACGCATCTAATAAAATAGCATTGTCATTACCTTTAACGGTCCACCCAAACACATTACCCCCAAAAACCAGGGGCGCTGTTTTTAAGCCTAAGTTACCCAGTTTGCGTTTTTCCATAATAGTAAATTAAAAAACTTAGTTTGAAATAATAAGGAGCGACGACATTAATTGTTTGTCAGCAAATTGAAATAATGCTGATACAATTACTGTATAAAAACAGTAGTATATCCGGAGCATTTAATTACCGCTTCTATAGTTAATTTAAGATGTTATCGGTAATTTTTGCAATATCATAACTAATCTTATTTATAAAGCCCAACTGATCTTTCAGCAGGTTATCTTCCGCCGATAATTCGGGTTTTTCAAGATCATTAGCGATGGCAGTTTTGCCAATGTTAAATTCGATACTTTCCCCGTGTAGCTTTTTGTTAATTTCATTTAATACGGCAATGCTTTTTTTAACCTGCTTAAGCGCTTCCGGGTGAGGGTATGGTTGCTGACTGTCTTTTTTTACCAATCCCGATGCTATAGTGGCAATGTAGGATGAAAGGATGTGGTTGAGTACCACAAACTTGTGCACCTCCTTTATTTTGCGCTGTTTACTTTTGGGTTCGGACGTCATACGCTCAAAAGCTGCCGATAAATTGGCCGATTTTACATACACCTCCTTACGGGCCAACTTATATACTGTAATGCCGGTTATTTTACCAGATAAGCTTTCAGCAATTGTAATCAGATAGTTGACATTGGCCGCGATTACATCCCGCAGTGTTTCCTGTATCTGCTCAAACTCCCAGGTTGGGAAAATGATATAACTGGCTATAAATGCAATTGACGAGCCTATAAGAGTATCCAGTATGCGCTCCTGCGCTACATTCAGCAGGCCTACTCCTAAAAATTTAAACAGGATAAGCACGTAAGGGGTCATGAAAATTACGCTTACTACGTAGTTTAACCGTTGAAAGCTATAGGCGCCTACCATAAATATCATCAGGAAAACAAATTGAGCATTAGTATCGGGTATAAAATTCAATATCAGTATACCTATGGCTCCGCCGCTTATTGTGCCGATAAGGCGCTGGTAGTTTCGTTGTTTTGAAAGACTGAAGCCTGGTTTTAGTATTACAATAATAGTTAGCAACACCCAATAACTATGATGTCCCTGTGCTACCGTTTTGGCAGTGATAAAACCTATTAAGCAAACCAAAGCTACCCTCAAGGCATGTTTAAATGCTCCGGAATCAAGGCTGAAGTTGTCAAAGAAAATATGAGGTGCATAATCCTGATGGGTTACAAATTGCGAATACTCTGTATCACTAACTACTGCGGTTGATTTAAGGGATACTTTGGAATTGTAATAGCTGTATATATTATTAATGCTCTCACTAAGAGTGCGGAGGTTAATAAGTATTTTTTTTAATACCAGGTTACTGGTTTCCTGGTTGTTTTTACCAATTTCATCAATCTTTAACTTCAGTTTTTCGAGCTCAATATTGTAATCTGTAAGGTGCCTGCGCCTGGTATTTGATAATACGATGTAAGCAATATCATCCAGTTCATCGGCCATGTGATGAATGATGCGGGCAATCTCGTTTAATACACCTGTGTCCTTAAATTTTTCATGAATATAGCTATAATCATAATGGGTAGCCATGATCTGCTCAAACATATCAACCAAATCAACAAACGTGAGCACAAGCATACGGCTGGCTCCGGTTGATTCACGCACCAGTAACCTGCTTTTAAAAAGTAACTCGCGTACGGCATCCTGATGTTGGCTTACCTGTATCTGTTGCGATACCAGTTTTCTGTAGTTCTCGTCTATATCTTTATGGGGTAAATAAAAATCGCCTTTGATTCTTAAAAACTTGGCAATGTCGGCTACATTTTCGCCAAGCGTTTGCTGGGCCGCCCTATAAGGCCTTATGCCAAAAAATACCAGACTGAAAATCATATACCAAATGCCCCCTGCTAAAATGATAGCGCTATAGGCCAATACCCCACTTGCCGGCAAGGCCTTATCCATCATAAATATCATGATTAACAGGGAGGAGGTGCCAACTGATGCCGCCCGGTTGCCATAAACCGTAAACATGGAAAAGATAAAGGAAAACAAGGTGATCTCTAAGCCCAGCGTAAAAATATTCAATCGTGCAAAGCCGGTAATAGCTGCTACCAGGAAAAGGCACAAATTACCAACCGCCATGGAATTGCGTTTGTGGGTTACTGGTCCGGGGCTATCAATTACGCAAATGCAAAGTGCCCCTAACGAGAGGGTTAGCCCGAGGTCAAACTTGTTAAATTCCATCAATACTAATGATGGCAACAGTATGCCTATGGAAATACGCAAACCATCAGAAAAATACTGGCTGTAAAAAAAGCTTTTTATCTCCCTGGTATTAATATTCATCAAAATAATTATTTGGTGCTATTGCTGCAAAGCAATCATGAGCAAGTTATAAAAATCTTTTTTAGCTATAATCGCCGCTATTTCATTAAATGCTTTTATGTGGTCTAAATCGGCTCTCAAATTTACAAAAATTAAATCTTAATGCCTTATTGTAGTAAAATTGGCATTAATAGTGTAAAAATGTTATTAATTAGTCACTTTTTGCTGAAAATTAATTTTAGATAATTAAATTCACCCCCGGTATTGCGCAATAGCCTGTACTTATCAATTTTTACCACCAATTTATTTGTACTATGTCGTTAACCTTAAAACTCAGTCAAAGAGAAACAATTTTCAATAGTGAAGTTGTAACCCGGTTTGAGTTGTATAACAGTTTATTTCAAACATTACCTTTTTATCAGGTAAAGGATACTGGTATATTATTGCCGTTTTTTAGTTCTCACTGCGAAAAGGGAGCAATAAAGCAGGCATCGCCCACCGATATTATTGAATCCTTCTTTAAAAAGTATGTACCGGATATTGATCATAAAGAACAGATCAACCGCATGTTCAGGTTTATACAGTATATAGAAAGACAGGTGGTTTTATTCGATGCCATTGAGGATTCGTCTTTTAATAAGCTTGGTAAATTTGATGATTCAGGTACCTTGCAGAGTATGCTGCAACAAGCGGCCATCAGCGAAGATACCCGTAACAAGATCAGCGAAAAGTTAAAAGACTTTTCATTAAGGCTGGTGCTTACGGCACACCCAACGCAATTTTATCCGGGCACGGTACTGGGTATCATGACTGATCTGATTGAGGCGGTAAAGGTTAATGATATTACCAATATTGATGTATTGCTGCAGCAATTGGGCAAAACTCCCTTTTTCAATAAAACATCACCAACACCGGTTGACGAAGCCGTTAGCTTATCATGGTTCCTGGAAAATATATTTTACCATGCCGTATCAGGTATACAAGCAAAGCTTGAAGAGGAGTTTGATGTTGATGTAACCAACCAGGTATTGGAACTGGGCTTTTGGCCGGGAGGGGACAGGGATGGTAACCCTAATGTAAACACACAAATCACTAAGGATGTAGCCAGCTTTTTAAGGCAGCGCCTTTTCAGATGCTATTACCGCGATTTCAGGGTTCTTAAACGCCGCATCACTTTTAGAGGCGTTGAAAAGGCGATGAACAAGCTGGAAAAGATATTATACAAAAATGCCAATGAGCACCCGGATACTAAAAACCTGCAAGGCGAATTGTTGAGCTTACTACAATCTATCAAGCAAACTATTATAACAGATCACGATAGTTTATTTGTTGATATTGTTGAAAACCTGATACAAAAGGTACGCTTGTTCGGCTGCTATTTTGCCACGCTTGATATCAGGCAGGATAGCCGGGTTTTACGCAGCGTATTTGATTACAGTGTAAAAAACATAAAAACCGGTATAATTAAAGGATATGCTGGTTTAGAGGAAGATGAAAAGCTAAAACAGATCAGCTTTAACGAGGCCGATTTCCATTGCCCTGAGGATGCCGATGATATGACCAAGGATACCTTGAATACAATTAGGCTGATGCAGGAAATACAACAAAGTAACGGCGAAAAAGCTTGTCAGCGTTTTATCATCAGTAACTGCCAGCAGGCATCTGATATATTACAGCTTATTGACCTGTTTTTATGGAGCGGCTGGAAAAAAGACAGCTTAAGTGTTGATTTTATGCCGTTGTTTGAAACAGTGAACGATTTGACACGTGCCGGCGAAATTATGGAGCAATTGTATACGCATCCATATTATGCTGAGCATTTGAAAAAACGTGGTAACAGACAAACTATTATGCTTGGTTTTTCTGACAGTACCAAGGATGGAGGCTATTTAATGGCTAACTGGTCAATTTACAAAGCCAAGGTTGAACTAACATCCATTGCACGTAAGTATGGCATAAGCCTGGCGTTTTTTGATGGCAGGGGAGGCCCACCAGCTCGTGGTGGTGGTAAAACTCACCGTTTTTATGCATCAATGGGGAATGAGATAGCCAATGAACATATACAGTTAACCATACAGGGGCAAACAGTGAGTTCGCAATATGGTTCGGTTGAAACAGCCCGGTTTAATATGGAACAACTGATTAATGCTGGTATTATATCAGCCCTGCATCCCAATCATAACGATTTGCTGGACACCAGGCATAAAAGCCTGATATCGCAAATGGCTGATGAAAGCTATAAAATATTTATGGCTCTTCGCGCTCATCCTTTATTTGTGGAGTACCTGGAAAAATTTAGTCCGCTAAAATTGCTGTCACGCATTAATATCAGTAGCAGGCCAACAAAACGTAACGCAGGTGCGCCGTTAAAACTGGAAGATTTGAGGGCTATTAGCTTTGTAACATCATGGAGTCAGCTTAAACAAAATATTCCTGGTTTTTATGGTGTAGGTACCGCACTTAAAAAAATGAAGGATGACGGTAACTGGGAAGAGATAAAGGAATTGTATAAAACTTCAGGTTTCTTCAAAACAATGCTGGATAACTGTATGATGTCTATGTCGAAATCAGATTTCAGAGTTACTGCTTATCTTGAGAAGGATAAAACGTTTGGTAAATTCTGGAGAATGCTTAAAGATGAATTTGTACTCACCCGTGAAATGTTGCTGGAATTAACCGGAAGCAGTGTGCTTATGGAAGAGTATCCTGTTGAACGCCGCTCAATAGCTATACGTGAAAAAATTGTATTACCATTGGTAATTATACAGCATTATGCTTTACAGCGCCTTAACAACAGCGATGATAGCGAGTTGACTGAAATATATGATAAACTGGTGATCAGAACGGTTTATGGTATTGTAAATGCCGGCCGTAACCTGGCATAGTATAACGTAAAGTTTTAGCTCCATTTTTGTAATCACGATTACAAAAATGGAGCTTTTTTTTGCTGTTAACTTTTATAAAAAGGTTGGTTGCCGTTGCGTGGTGGGCTTATCCCTTTATAAAAGATGATCTATACCACCTTCGGCATTGATGAGGCACCTGACCATAATGCGGCATCCTATAGGTTCGCCGTTGAGGGTTGCCGGAATAAACTCCTTATCTTCTTCATTGAGCAGGTCAATGTTCATATTAAAGTTTTTTTGATAATTGGCACCGCTGTATATATGTACTTTAAAATCGGCCAGCCTACCACCAGGGCTTATCAGTAACTCAACCACGGCCATAGATGCCAGTCTGTTAATATCCATTAAACCAGCAGGAAGTTTAAATAATTTAAAGTAGGGCAGGTAGCCAAAATATCGACCACCAACCTTAACCGGTTTGGTGGTATGGTCGGTATCGGTTAATTGCTTGTCAACAAAATATCTCAGGTTTGATGTAGTGTCTTCAACAGCCTCATACATCAATGTCTTTTTTGTATAGTCGTAATTTTGAAGCAACCGGCCTTTAGTATCATAAAAATGGCATATACCAGTTTTTTTGTCACTATTGAACTGGCCACTGGCAATGGTCGTTTTTTCGAGATATATAGCTTGATACAGACCTTGACGGGTAGCTTTATCGCTTTTTAATACCGATATTTTTTCGGTTATCAGATCGGTAAGCCTGTGTTTGCGTACAACAGTTTCTTGCGCAAAAGTAGTATTCAGGTAAAAGAGGGCAGCAATTAATAAGGTAATATTTTTCAACAGGAATTCAATTTTGGTAAATATAAAACAGGTTTTATTGAATATCAAAAGAACAATGTTTTAAATTAGCCCCTGTCACCGCCGGCCTTGTGGTGCGGGTATCAATAATCTGATTATTCACCGCGTTACGGGTTACGCGGAGGTATCTACTTCAAAGGTTTGATTATGTTTAAATGATTAATTGTATGTAATGCAATTGTTGCATAAATTGCCTTCTGATGCTTAAACTTGGAGTAAAACATATAGTATATGACAGCCTTAACTGATCAGGCAGATTACAAAACGGTAAGTTTTTCACAAACTACCATTACCGAACTGATGATACCCTCATACTCTAACTTCGGAGGGAAGATACACGGGGGGATCTTGCTGTCGCTTATGGATAAGGTGGCCTATGTATGCGCCGCAAAACATGCCGGTAATTATTGTGTAACAGCATCTATTGATACGGTTGATTTTTTACAGCCGGTTGAGGTGGGTGAGCTGGTTTCATTAATGGCTTCGGTTAATTATGTTGGCAAAACATCGTTGGTGGTAGGCATTAGGGTGATATCAGAAAATATTAAAAACAGTTCAGTAATGCATACCAATACCAGCTATTTTACCATGGTTGCCAAAGACGACCAGAATAAGCCTGCAAAAGTGCCTGGTCTTATTCTTGAAAACCGCGAACAGGTTAGGCGCTTTATTGAATCGCGCCGCCGTAAAGAAATTAAACAAAGCTATATGAAAGAAGTAGAGCAGATTCAAATGCCCGATAACTACGAACATTGCATAGCGTTGCTGTTAGGCGAACGTTGTTTGGTAGCGGGGGAGTAGTATATTTTTACCTCGTTTTCTGCAATGGGATAGCAAAGTTATCTCGTTGTTTTTTTCTGACATTTATTTGACATTGGGTAAAATAAATCATCCGGTTTGGAGTTTATGCTGTAGCATGTTAAGTTTAATATGCTTGCTCTTCACAAAATTAACCTGCAAAAAATGGAAGGACATCACTGTCGCTGATCAAAAAAACGTTCGTCACCCCCAACAAAGTATTTATTCCCACTTATGGCTCAATGGAGTATTCCAAAAAGAGTTTAAGTTTTAGTAGGGAGTAAAGAATTTCTCACATATATTTATAAAATGACAATTAGGTGATGTTTTTCACTATATTGTGGACAATTTAAACTATTCCCTTTTTAACTAAAATCTCCCAAAACTTAATGGCTTTTTTAAACTCAGTGCTGGAACCACCTTCATACGGCTGGACGGATGAAAATGGCAACCTGGCAAAACCTTCTAATGGAACAATTGTAAAAGAATTTTTTTCAAGGTTAAATGTATTTAAGGATAAAAAGAACTGGCTGTCGTTTTTAAGCTGGCTCTTGGTTTTAGCCTTAGTTCCATTTTTAAGCTTGTTTATTTTCAAATATTTTAGCATTACCGGTTTAATTGTAGCCTTTGTATATAGCATGATTATCATGGGTACGCACGGTACCATCTGGCATCACCGTTATTGTACTCATGGGGCATATACTTTCAGTAATAAATTCTGGCGCTTTTTTACCCAAAATCTAACGCTTAAGATTATTCCGGAAGAAATATACGCCATATCTCATCACGTACATCATGCTTTATCTGACCAACCCGGCGACCCTTATAATGCGCAGGGTGGTTTTATGTATTGCTTTCTGGCCGATGTAAATCATCAACCCGTTGCACGTAAAATGAGCGAGGCTGATTATAAACGTTGTATTAATTTAATGAAACATACCGGCATAACCCCCAATTCGTATACACAATATCAAAAATGGGGAACGATTGCCAATCCATACCGTACCATAGCAGGTATTATTCTTAACTGGGGCTTTTGGTTCACCGCATTTTATTTATTGGATGGCCCGGAGTTGGCGTGCGCAGTTTTTGGCTCGGCCGGTATCTGGGCTGTAGGTGTACGTACCTTTAATTATGAAGGTCATGGTAAAGGACAGGATAAACGCCGTGATGGTGTTGATCATAACCGCGAGGATATGTCGATTAATCAGCTATGGCCAGGTTATGTTGCCGGAGAATGGCATAATAACCATCACCTGTTTCCTAAAAGTGCCCGCTCAGGCTTTAAGCCATACCAGTTTGACCTGGCCTGGTGTTATATCAAGTTTTTAAGTATGATAGGTGCAGTAAGTTCATACCGCGATTCCAAGAAACAATTTTTGCTGGAGTATTGTACAGTACAACCTGCAGTGGTTCCTGTTTCTAAAGAAACTAAAGTGCTGCTTGCAGTTGAATAATAATTAAACCGTAAGACTTTTAAGAAAGGAGCGAGCGCTTGGCGTATCGCTCCTTTTTTGTTTGGGACCAGTTTAAAAAGAAGGATGAAATGTGCCCGTGTAAAATATATGTTAATGGTAAAATAGTACTATTTTATTTACAAATGTAATTTATAACTTAGTAAACCAATTATAGTGTAACATAAACACCAGAACAATGCGAATTAAAATACTTTGCCTGTTTTTTTGCTTGTCATATATTGTTTTTGTTAATCAGAAAGCAAATGCGCAAGTGGCTGGTTTGGGGATATTTGATGCACAAACCGATGTAGGGATTGTAAAGCATAAAGGCAGCGCATTATATGATGCTAAACTACAACAATACCAGCTGGAGGGTTCCGGTACTAATATATGGGCCACAAGTGATGCTTTCCATTTTGTATGGAAACGCATGAAAGGCGATTTTATACTACGAACGAATGCTGCTTTTACAGGCAAGGGTGTTGAAGCGCATCGTAAGGTTGGTTTGATGATACGTACATCGCTCGATTCTAATTCAAAACACGTAAACGCAGTTGTTCATGGCGACGGGTTAACTTCCTTGCAATACCGCAAAACTGTAGGAGGAATAACTGAAGAACAAAAATCAAGCTTAACCAGTGCCGGCGTTATACAGCTGGAAAGAAAAGGGAATACCTATATTATGTCTGTAGCCCGTAAAGGTGATTTGTTTGTTAACGAAGAAGTAAGCAATCTTGACCTGGGCGATGAGGTATACGTTGGTATATTTATATGCTCGCACAATGCCGACGTAAGCGAAAAAGCTACGTTTAATAATGTACGTATTGTAGTACCCGCGCCTGCAACACTGGTTCCATATAAGCAATACCTGGGCAGCAGTATTGAACTGCTTGATCTGGAAACTCAAAACAGCAGGGTTATTTATCAGTCGCCAAAATCATTACAGGCTCCAAACTGGATGGGGGATGGTAAAACACTTATTTATAACAGTGAAGGTTCTTTGTATAAATTCAATCTTAAAACCAACGAGCCGGTTGTTTTAAATACCGGTTCCGCAAAAAATAACAACAATGATCATGTGCTGTCATTTGATGGCAAAATGCTGGCCATCAGTAGCGGGGATGGTGGTCCCTCATTGGGATATACCGTATTGGCAAATGGTGGCGAGGCTAAACAAATTACGCCAATTGGCCCAAGTTACATGCACGGGTGGTCGCCGGATGGTAAGTTTATAGTGTTTTGCGGCGAACGAAATAAGGAGTTTGATGTATACCGTATTCCATCAAATGGTGGCCCTGAAGAAAGGCTTACTACCACTCCGGGACTGGATGACGGCCCCGAGTATACTCCTGACGGAAAATATATCTACTTTAATTCTGTACGTAGCGGATTAATGCAGGTTTGGCGTATGAAAGCCGACGGTAGCGAACAAACCCAGATTACCAATGATGATTATAATAACTGGTTCCCACACATATCTCCTGATGGTAAGTGGATAGAATATATTACTTTCCTTAAAAATGAAGTTGCTCCCGGCGATCATCCTTTTTACAAACATGTATTTATTAGGGTGATGCCCGTAGATGGTGGTCCGTCAAAAGTGGTAGCCTATTTGTATGGCGGGCAAGGGACTATCAATACACCTTCCTGGTCGCCAGATAGTAAGCACATTGCATTTGTAAGTAATTCACAATTGTTGTTTCCTGCATTTCCAATAAGTAAATAACCTTAAAACAAAAAAATATGCAAACCACACGCAGATCATTCTTAAAAACCGGTGCCATAGCTTTAGCCGGAGCAGCCTTATTACCTGATAATTTACTGGCTTCAGAAAAAGTGCTTAAACGTGTAGGTGTACAGCTTTATAGTGTGCGCGATGCTATGAAGGCTGATCCGAAAGCGACCCTTAAAAAGTTGGTTGATGCAGGTTGTACCCATGTAGAACATGCCAATTATATCGACCGCAAGTTTTATGGTTATACAGCTAAAGAGTTTAAAAAAATACTGGCGGATCTTGATTTGAAAATGCCAAGCGGGCATACCGTAATGACCGCTAAGGATTGGGATACTACTACAAATGATTTTACCGATAAATGGAAATACACCATTGAAGATGCTGCAACGGTAGGGCAAAGATATGTTATAAGTCCCTGGTTAGATGAGGACCTGCGTCATGATACTGATGGGTTAAAACGCTTTATGGAGCAGTTTAATAAATGCGGGGAGCTTTGCAAAAAATCCTCAATGAAGTTTGGTTATCATAACCACAATTTCGAGATCAGTACCAAGGTAGGGGATATTACGTTATATGATTTTATCATTCAGAATACTGATCCGGCTTTAGTTGCCCAGCAAATGGATATTGGCAATATGTTTAGCACAGGCGGAGTAGCGCTTGATTTTATTGATAAATATCCCGGACGGTTTGAATCATTGCACGTAAAGGACGAAATTAAGGTACCTGTGAAAAGTGACGGTGATGATACCGAAAGTACGATATTGGGCGCCGGTATATTGCCTGTTAAATCCATATTAAAAGCAGCTGATAAAAAAGGGGGCACAACCCTGTTTATTGTAGAACAGGAGTCGTACCAAGGCAAAGATCCCATTGATTGTGTAAAAATTGACTTACAAATCATGAAAAAATGGGGTTATTAATATTAATAAGGTATTTTCACGTACAATTAATTTCCTGTTTAACTATTTTAAAGTGGTTAAAATTATTAAGTTTGAAAACCAATTATAAACCCAAGTATTACTAATAAAATTGACCTGTACCAAACCGTAGTATGGGTTAATTAACAAAATATTGCTAAAACCATTTACTATTTATGCATAGGCGTACTGTTATAAAGAATCTGGCTTTAATTATTGGAGGGGCCGCGCTATTGCCATCTTGCTTGCAAGAAAAGGGCAAAGCATCTATTGGTCTTAAAAATGTTGATGTTAGCGCTGATCAGGAAAAACTAATTGGCGATATAGCGGAAACTATCATTCCAAAAACAAATACGCCGGGTGCTAAGGATTTGCAATTGCATTTATTTGTTTTAAAAATGGTTGATGATTGCTATACCAAAAAAGATCAGCAGGATTTTATGACAGGTATGGGTCAGTTTAATGATCTTATAAACAAACGTTACGGCCGTGTCTTTGGCGATTGTGATACAAAACAGCGCGAGCAAACACTTTTAAGTATTGAACAGAATAAAGATCCTAAAATCACTACATATTCTACCGAGTTGAAAATATTTTATGGTATAGTTAAAAACCAAACGATAAATGGCTACACTACCTCTAAATATTTTATGACCAAACAAGTGGTTTATGAGTTGGTACCGGGCAGGTATAACGCGTTTTATCCGGTTAAAATGAAGCAAGCAGTATAAGCAAATATGGCTAATTTAAATATTGATAGCATTAAGGATCGTACTTTTGATGCTATAGTAATTGGTTCGGGAATGAGTGGTGGTTGGGCTGCTAAGGAATTTACAGGAAAAGGACTTAAAACCCTCATGTTGGAACGTGGCCGCGATGTAAAACACATTAAAGACTATCCAACTACTAATATGTACCCCTGGGAATTTGAACACCGCGGCGAAATGCCGATGGCTTTACAGGAGGCCAATCCCATTGTTAACCGTTGTTATGCTTTTCATGAAGATGCCGCCCACTTTTTTGTAAAAGATAAAGAACATCCTTATGTACAGGATAAGCCCTTTGACTGGATACGCGGTTATCAGGTAGGCGGCAAGTCTCTGTTATGGGCAAGACAAACCCAGCGCTGGAGCGATTTTGATTTTGAAGGCCCTGCCCGCGATGGTTTTGCTGTTGACTGGCCAATACGTTATCAAGATATTGCACCGTGGTATAGTTACGTTGAAAAGTTTGCAGGCATATCTGGCAACAAAGATGGCCTTGATGAACTACCCGATGGCGATTTTTTACCCGCCTTTCCTTTAAATAGCGTGGAGCAGTACTTTAGCAAACATGTTAAAGGTAAATACGGACGGCATGTGATCAGCGCCCGTTGCGCACATTTGTCAAAACCAAACCAAATTCATCTGGATCAGGGCAGGGTACAATGCCAGGAGCGCATTCTTTGCCAGCGCGGCTGTCCGTTTGGTGGCTATTTCAGTGCTAATGCATCAACAATTCCATGGGCATTAAAATCCGGTCATTTAACATTAAGGCCACATTCGGTAGTGCAATCCATCATTTATGATGAAACGAAGGGTAAAGCTACCGGTGTACGCATAGTTGACACCAATACTAAAGAAACCATCGAATATTTTGCCCGCATAATTTTTGTAAATGCCGCCGCCCTAAATACAAACCTGGTACTGTTAAATTCCACATCGCACAGATTCCCTAACGGGTTAGGTAATGATAGCGGTGTTTTGGGTAAATATGTAGCTTTCCATAATTACTCAGCGCATATTAGTGCGGAGTATGATGACTTTAAAGAATGGACTACCGATGGTCGTAATCCGGCCGGTGGTGGATACATTCCTCGCTTCCGGAATTTACGCAAGCAGGAAACTGATTTCTTACGCGGTTATGCCTCCGGCTTTAGTGCTTACAGAGGTCAAAACCGCAGCTGGGATGGCGTTGGCAGCAGCCTTAAGGAAAATCTGGTAAAGGATGATCTTGGCCCGTGGTCAGTTGGCTCGCACATGATGGGCGAAACTATACCCAAAGAAGCCAGCTACGTAGCGCTTGATGCCAAACAAAAGGACGACTGGGGTGTGCCGTTGTTAAAAATCTCTATGGATTATGATGACAACGATGCGAAGATGAAGAAGGATTATATTGATCAGTTAACGGAAATGTTTACCAGTGCAGGCTTTGCCAATATTAAGGCGAGCAGTGATCATAGAGCCCCAGGACTGGATATACATGAAATGGGAGGCGCGCGCATGGGTAACGATCCTAAAACATCGGTACTAAATAAGTGGAATCAGCTACATGCAGTTAACAATGTCTTTGTAACCGATGGCGCATGTATGACATCGACATCATGCCAAAACCCATCCTTAACCTATATGGCCTTAACCGCAAGGGCGGTTGATTATGCAGTAGGTGAGATGAATAAAGGCAATATATAATAAGGTAAAGGCGTCGGCCATTACCAGTTGACAGGTAACAAATAGCAGTAAATTACACATTGTAAACAGAATCTGCAACTGCTAAATGAGATGGTGTAAAAAAAACACAATGAAAATATTTGTAAAATAATTTTTATTCATACATTTAACGGAATAACCAAGTACTAAACAAATTTATTTAACCGAATATATATGTCTGCAAACACTTATGACGCTATAGTCATTGGCTCAGGAATTTCGGGCGGATGGGCTGCCAAGGAACTTACAGAAAAAGGTTTAAAAACCATCATGTTGGAACGTGGTCGTAATATCGAGCATATTAAAGATTATGTGAACGCTAACAAAGACCCCTGGGAATTTCCGCACAGGGGAGGTCGTACTCAAAAAATGATTGACGATTATCCTGTGTTAAAACGCGATTATCCATTAAACGAAACCAATCTTGATTATTGGGCAAGCGATAAGGATAGTCCTTACACGGAGGTCAAAAGATTTGACTGGTTCAGAGGATATCATGTTGGTGGTCGCTCATTAATGTGGGGCAGGCAATCATACCGTTGGGCTGATGTTGATTTTGAAGCCAACTTAAAGGATGGTATTGCTGTTGACTGGCCTATACGTTATAAAGATGTTGCACCATGGTACAGCTATGCTGAGAAATTTGCAGGTATATCCGGTAATAAAGACGGTTTAGCCATTTTACCTGACGGCGATTTTATGCCGCCAATGGAAATGAACTGCGTTGAAAAAGACGTAGCCAAAAGATTAAAAGATCATTATAAAGAAGCACGGGATATGATCATTGGCCGCACAGCCAATATCACCGTGCCGCATAACAACCGTACTAATTGCCAGTATCGTAACAAATGTTGGTTGGGTTGTCCGTTCGGTGCCTATTTCAGTACACAATCGGCTACTTTACCTGCCGCTATGGCTACGGGTAACTTAACCGTTCGTCCATGGTCAATCGTAACAAAAATTTTGTATGATAAGGATACCAAAAAAGCCAAAGGTGTTGAGGTATTAGATGCAGAAACCAACCAGACCTATGAGTACTTTGCAAAAATTGTATTTGTTAATGCCTCTACCATTAATTCAGCCTGGATCTTAATGAACTCGGCAACTGATGTTTGGGATGGCGGTTTAGGCAGCAGCAGTGGTGAATTGGGCCATAATCTGATGGATCACCATTTAGGTGTTGGTGCATCTGGCAGATACGAAGGCTTTGAAGATAAGTACTATTTCGGACGCCGGGCAAATGGATTTTACATTCCCCGTTTTGCTAATCTTGGCGGCGATAAACGCGATTTTATACGTGGTTTTGGTTATCAGGGTGGTGCAAACCGCGAAGGATGGAGCAGGGATATTGCTGAATTAAACATCGGTGGTGCCTTTAAAGACGCTTTAACTGAGCCGGGTTCATGGTCTGTTGGTATGGGTGGTTTTGGCGAAACACTACCTTATCATGATAATAAA
This sequence comes from Mucilaginibacter saanensis, assembly GCF_014200575.1. GTDB lineage: Bacteria > Bacteroidota > Bacteroidia > Sphingobacteriales > Sphingobacteriaceae > Mucilaginibacter. Next base: position 559,169 of record NZ_JACHBZ010000002.1, read on the forward strand.
GTTACCATTGATAAAACCAAGAAAGATAAATGGGGCCTTCCGGTTGTTGCTATTGATGCCGAACTGAAAGACAATGAGAAAAAGATGCGTATTGCTATGGAAAACGAAGGAAAAGCAATGTTGGAAGCGGCAGGTGTTAAGGATGTGCAAACGCATAGCAGCAATCCATTTTTGGGTCGTGGTATTCACGAAATGGGAACCGCACGTATGGGCCGTGATCCAAAAACATCCGTATTGAACCAGTGGAATCAGGTTTGGGATGCTAAAAACGTATTTGTTACCGATGGATCATTCATGGTATCATCAGCATGTCAGAACCCCTCACTTACTTATATGGCTATGACGGCACGTGCAGCAAACTATGCTGTTGAAGCTTTAAAAAAGAATGAGATCTAATTCAAAAGACATCAAATAAAAAACACCTATGACTGAAGAAAAAGACAATAGCTCGCCCAATCCCAATCCATCGAGGCGGGAGTTTCTTAAAACAAGTACCATTGCTGCCGCAAGCTTTATGATCGTTCCCCGTTTTGTATTGGGTGGTAAAGGTTTTACAGCTCCAAGCGATCGTCTGATTATTGCCAGCGTTGGCGCCGGCGGTAAAGGACAGAGCGATATTGCTAATTTTTATAAAAGTGGTAAAGCCGAAATCGCATTTTTATGCGATGTGGATGACAGAAGATCGGCTAAAACCCGTGCAGATTTCCCTAAAGCCAAGTATTATAAAGACTGGCGCGAAATGTATGATAAGGAATCAAAACATTTTGATGCCGTATCAATTTCAACGCCAGATCATAACCATGCTATAATTACGTATCATGCCATGCAATTGGGTAAGCACGTATACGTGCAAAAACCTATGACGCATGATATTTGGGAGGCTCGCTTATTAACAGAGGCTGCAAAAAAATATAAAGTAGTTACACAAATGGGTAACCAGGGATCATCAAATGATGGTACCCGTCTGATGTCTGAATGGTATGATGCTGACCTGATTGGAGATGTGCATACCGTTTACTGCTGGACTAACCGTCCGGTATGGCCTCAGGGTATTGCGTGGCCTCAGCCAGACCCTAACGTTCCAAAAGAACTGGATTGGAACCTATGGTTGGGTACTGCTCCTAAAAAAGATTATGTAGATAAACTGGTGCCGTTTAACTGGCGCGGATGGTGGGATTACGGAACCGGCGCCTTGGGCGATATGGGCTGCCACCTTGTTGAAGCCCCTTTCCGTGTACTGGGTTTACAATATGTTAAAGATGTGCAAGCCAGTGTAGGCAGTGTTTATGTTGATGAGTTTAAAAAAGGCCATTTCCCTGAAAGCTGTCCTCCGTCAAGCCACATCACTTTAACTTTCCCTAAAACCGATAAAACCAAAGGGGATGTAACCATGCACTGGATGGATGGTGGTATTACACCTGAAAGACCAAATGAGCTGCTTGCAAATGAAAAATTTGGCGGCGAAGAGGGTAATGGTACGCTGTTTATTGGTACAAAAGGTAAAATGTATGCCAGTACTTATTCTGATGCTGCAACACTGTTGCCTAAATCACTTACTCAAAGTGCTAAGGCACCTGAGAAATGGAAAAGGGTACCTGGGGGCGCTGAAGGTCACTATGCACAATGGGTTGAAGGCTGTATAGCAGGATACGGTAAAACCGAACTAAGCTCATCGTTTGATAAAGCAGGTCCGCTTACCGAAGCATTGTTAATGGCTAACCTTGCTGTACGTGGTCATGATCTTAAGGGCGGCGATGTGAAGTTGTTATGGGATAATAAAGCCATGAAGGTTACCAATTTTGACGCAGTTAACCAATATATTCAGAGAGATTATCCTGAAGGATTTAAATTAAAAGCATAATAACAGGTAATTACAGATTTAGTGTATTTGAGTTCATTAAATCTGTAACCTGCTAAATCACTAATTAAAAAAATAACTAAATCATGAATAGAAGAGAAGCTATAGGCAGGGTTGGTTTAATACTTGGAGGTACAATAATAGGAGCTGACTATTTCCTTTCGGGATGTAAATCAACTTCTAAAAAAGTTAACGAACTGTTTGATCAGGACAACGTTGCTTTCTTTAACGAAGTTGGCGAAACTATTTTGCCGGCCACTAATACTCCAGGTGCAAAAGCAGCCAACATTGGTAATTTTATGGCCCTGATGGTTCAGGATTGCTATACTCCGGCAGATCAAAAGATATTTGTAAAAGGTATATCTGATCTTGACGAAGCCAGCAATAAAAAGTTTGGTAAAAAGTTCATGGAGGCTGATGCCAAACAACGTACCGAACTGCTTACTGATCTGGATGCAGAGCAAAAAGCATATACTAAAACTAAAAAACCGGAGGATCCAAACCATTATTTCAGGATGATGAAAGAGTTAACCTTGCTGGGCTTCTTCACATCTGAGGTTGGTGCAACCAAAGCATTACGCTATGTAGCTGTACCCGGACATTATGACGGATGTATACCTTATAAAAAGGGTGATAAAGCTTGGGCTACCTGATAATTAAATGTGTTGATTAGGTGAGTAGTGTTTCGGATATTTTGGAATGATTGACTTATCCATAGCGATTCTATGAATCGCTATGGATTTGCCTTGCTCACTTAATCCAACCAAATCAACCAAAACACAACAATGAAACTAAGATTAGGAATGATCGGAGGCGGTCAGGGCGCATTTATTGGTGCCGTACATCGTATTGCCGCGCGTATTGATGGTGAATATGAACTGGTTTGCGGCGCATTTAGCAGCAATCCCGAAAAATCGCAGGCCAGCGGTTTATTGCTGGGTTTATCCCCCAACCGTATCTATAATTCATACACCGAACTTATTGAGAAAGAAAAACAACTGCCAGAAAACGAGCGTGTACAGGTAATTAGTATTGTAACACCTAATCACGTACACTTTGCCCCGGCTAAAATGGCGCTTGAAAACGGTTTTCATGTTGTTTTGGATAAACCGATGACCTTTTCTCTGGCTGAGGCTAAGGAGCTGGATAAGGTAGTTAAGGCAACAGGTAAGCTGTTTTGTCTTACACATACTTATACCGGCTACCCGATGGTTAAAGAGGCCAGGCAACTTATTAAAGCAGGCAAATTGGGCACTATCCGCAAAGTATATGTAGAGTATCCACAAGGATGGCTTAGCAGCTTTTTGGAGGGTGACGATAATAAGCAGGCTTCATGGCGCACCGATCCGGGTAAAAGCGGTATTGCAGGTGCTATGGGCGATATTGGTACTCATGCTTTTAATCTTGCTGAATATGTAACGGGCCTGGAAGTAACTCAAATTTGTGCCGATATCAATGTAGTTGTTGAAGGACGCCAACTTGACGATGATGGCGCTGCCTTACTTAAATTCAATAACGGTGCAAGCGGCGTGCTAACGGCTACACAAATTGCTGCCGGCGAAGAAAATAACGTTAAGATAAGAGTTTATGGCGAAAAAGGTGGCTTGGAATGGCATCAGGCAGATGCCAACTCCTTAACCGTGATGTACACTGATAAACCAATGGAAGTATGGCGCACAGGAGGTGGTTACACCAGCTCATTTGCGCAGCATAATACGCGTACGCCTGCAGGTCACCCTGAGGGATATCTGGAAGCATTCGCCAATTTGTATCGCAACTTTGCCCTAACAGTTAAGGCGGGTATAGAAGGCGAAGTGGCTTCGCCAGAGGCGCAGGATTATCCTGGCATTCAGGAAGGTGTCAGAGGCATGGCATTTATTGAAAATGTGATTGCCTCGGGGAAATCAGACAAAAAATGGACCGAATTTTCTATTTAAAAAAATATGACTACAGTAAAAGGACCAGCAATATTTATAGCGCAGTTTATAGGCGATACCGCACCGTTTAATAGTCTTGAATCTATTTGTAAATGGGCCGCCGGGTTGGGTTACAAAGGGGTGCAGTTGCCAACCAATGACGCCCGCTTTATTGATCTTCGGAAAGCAGCCGAAAGCAAAGCTTATGCTGATGAGATAAAAGGCATCGTAAACGCAGCAGGATTGGAAATTACTGAGCTATCAACTCACCTTCAAGGGCAGCTGGTAGCCGTAAACCCGGTGTATGATGCGCTTTTTGATGCATTTGCTTCCGAAGCTTACCGTAACAATCCGGCTGAGCGACAAAAATGGGCTGTTCAGCAGTTAAAATACGCTGCACAGGCATCAAAAAATTTGGGGTTGAATGCCTCTGTGACGTTTAGTGGTGCATTGCTTTGGCCCATGGTTTACCCGTGGCCGCAACGTCCTGCCGGTATAGTAGAAACCGGATTTGAAGAACTTGCCAAACGTTGGAAACCTATTCTTGACGTTTATGAAGAAAACGGTGTAGACCTGTGTTATGAGCTGCACCCGGGTGAGGATTTGCATGACGGTATAACGTTTGAGATGTTTTTAGATAAGGTAGGTCATCATAAACGTGCCAATATATTGTATGATCCATCACACATGGTGCTGCAGTGTCTTGATTACCTGGAGTTTATTGATATCTATCATGAGCGTATTAAAATGTTCCATGTTAAGGATGCCGAATTTAATCCAACAGGTCGTCAGGGTGTTTATGGTGGTTACCAGAACTGGATTGATCGCGCAGGCCGTTTCCGCTCACTGGGCGACGGACAGGTTGACTTTAAAGGAATATTCAGTAAACTAGCCCAGTACGATTATAAAGGCTGGGCGGTATTAGAATGGGAATGCGCGCTTAAACATCCGGAAGATGGGGCAAGAGAAGGTGCCACCTTTATTAAGGATCATATTATCAGGGTTACCGAACGTGCGTTTGATGATTTTGCGGCATCTGGCTCAGATGATGCTTTTAATCGCAAAACGTTGGGAATTTAAAGAATTATATATGCCATTGCGAGCGAAGCATGGTAATCTCATGCCCAAAAGTGCAGCTATGCTCGGTGTGCGATTGCCACGTTTCGCTCGCAGTTATATTAAAGAGATTAATAAAAGCATATATTTGGTATACCAATTAACCAATTAATTTAACCTAAATATCTTTAAATGCAAACTATTAACCGCACGCAGCTCTTCAGAGCCAGCTGCTTATCCCTGTTGGTAACATCCCTGTCATTTGGTATCCGTGCAGGTATATTGAATGACCAGGGTGTAAGATTTCACTTGAATGCCTCAGAACTTGGCACTATTGCAGCAACCGCTTTTTGGGGTTTTCCGCTGGCTATTATTGTGGGCGGTTTTATTGTAGATATTATCGGTATGAAAAAGCTGCTGGTGTCTGCATTTGTTTTTCATTTAGTAGGTATTTTGCTTACCATTTTTGCAAACGGATATTGGACTTTGTTTCTGTCAACCCTGATGATCGGGATTGCCAATGGCACGGTTGAGGCCTCCTGTAATCCGTTAGTGGCTTCGTTATATACTGATAATAAAACTACTAAGCTTAATCACTTTCATCTTTGGTTTCCTGCAGGTATTGTTATCGGTACGTTGATCGTGTTTGGCCTTGATAATGCATTGGCTCACGGCGTATCTCCTAAACCTTATTGGATCTCTCAATTGGAAGTTGCTATTATGCTTATTCCGACACTGATCTACGGGTTTCTTTTCTCCAAGTTGGAATTTCCTGTTACCGAACGGGTATCTGCAGGTGTAAGTACGGGCGACATGTACAAAGCCCTGGTTAATCCATTATTCCTGTTTATGATCATCTGTATGTTTGGTACAGCTATTACAGAATTATTTACCAACCAGTGGACAGATGTATTGTTCAAAACAGTTACTGATAATGCCATTTTAGTTTTAACTTTTGTGGCATCGGTACAGGTATTGGGCCGGGCTTTTGCCAGTCCTATTGTACACCGGCTCGCTCCGCAGGGAGTATTGCTTATTTCTGCAATTTTGTCTGCGCTGGGAATATATCTCATGGTTCATTTACACGGCGATGCCATTTATTTTGCTGCTGTTGTTTTTGGCTTGGGAGTTGCGTTTTTCTGGCCTTGTATGATAGGGTTTGTAGCAGAGAATCTGCCGCGTACCGGAGCCGTGGGGTTAAACCTGATGGGCGGAGCGGGGATGTTCGCCGTATCAATTTATATGATATTTATGGGCGGATATTATGATGGCATCATGGTGCAGAAATTGCCCCCCGGAGCCAACATAGATGCTTACCGATCGGCAGCTGCCGGTACAGATATGGCCAAAGCTTTTGATGCCGCAAGATCAGCAGCCGGCCCCGAAGTGTTGAATACAACCTTTATCATTCCGGTAATTTTGGTAGTGGCTTTTACGGGTTTGTTATTTTATATGCGGTCAAGGAAAAAAACAACACCTTTGGCTACAATTACAGTGTAAAAAGTACACCTATTTAGCATAAAAGTTGTATTTTTCGCCTTCATTAATCAATCATTAAAAACCAGAAATAAACCGTCAGGTACAAAAAAACCAAAACAGATACAATCCTGACAGGTTATTATTAAAAACGAAAATTTATGAAAAAGGCTTTTTTTATTCTTTGTATAAGTGCAGTAGTTACTGCCTGTGGTGGCAATTCATCAGATAAAAGTACCGGTGGTAGCGATAGCACCAATGCTGCAAATCAAACTGCAAAAGCAACAAACTCTGATGCCGACACCAATGCTACAAAAACAGGTACCGAAGCTGCAGGCGGATCAGCGGGATCAACTGCTGGCGCAAGTTTACTGGCCGCATCTGATTGTAATACCTGCCATAAGGTTGACACCAAGGTAATAGGCCCTGCATTTCAGGACATAGCGGCTAAATATCCGGCAACTGATGCCAATATTGAAACACTTGCTAAAAAAGTGATCAGCGGTGGTAAAGGTAACTGGGGCGATATCCCAATGTCTGCACACCCAACTTTATCTGAAAGCGATGCTAAAGAAATGGTTAAATATGTGCTATCATTAAAAAAATAAGAATCTTACCAATTATAAACCTTACTAAATTATTATGACCACTGGAATCAGGGTGAAACTTTCTGCAATGATGTTCCTGGAGTTTTTTATCTGGGGAGCATGGTTTGTTACAATGGGTACCTATTTAACGGTAACGTTAAAGGCAACCGGTACACAAAATGCAGGAGCTTATGCTACACAATCATTAGGAGCTATTATAGCACCCTTTGTAATAGGACTTATTGCCGATAAATATTTTTCGGCCCAAAGAATATTGGGTGTGCTGCATTTACTTGGCGCAGCATCGCTTTTTTATGCTACCACAATTGCAGATTTTAATAAGTTTTACCCCAATATATTATTCTACATGATCATATATATGCCAACCCTGGCATTGGTAAATTCGGTTTCATTTAAACAAATGAAAAACCCGAGCAAGGAGTTTCCACCAATCCGTGTGTTTGGTACTGCGGGGTGGATTGTTGCCGGTTTAATTATTGGCTGGTTTGGATGGGAAAAGTCGGGCTCATTAGTGCTTACGTTTAAAATGGCATCGGTTGCTTCTTTGATATTAGGATTATTAAGTTTTACATTGCCTGATACTCCTCCGGTAAAAAAAGGTCAAAAAACTTCGTTTGGAGATATCATTGGTCTTGATTCTATTGGCTTGCTTAAAAATAAATCATATTTAACATTTTTTCTGGCATCTGTAGCTATATGTGTGCCGCTTGCATTTTACTACAATTTTACTAACCCTTTCTTGAACGAAGTGGGTATGACCGCTGCCGCGGGTAAACAATCAATGGGGCAAATGTCTGAGTTATTGTTTATGGCACTTATGCCATTATTTTTTGTACGATTGGGCGTGAAAAAGATGCTTGCTGTAGGTATGTTAGCTTGGGTACTGCGTTATATATTCTTTGCTTACGGTAATGTTGGTGGCAACTATTGGATGCTTATTGCAGGTATAGTAATGCATGGTATATGTTATGATTTCTTCTTTGTAACTGGGCAGATATATACGGATAATTTAGCCGGTGACCGTTTCAAAAGTGCTGCTCAGGGATTTATTACACTGGCAACTTATGGAGTAGGTATGCTTATAGGCTCGTACATTTCAGGGCCAATAGTTGATCATTGGCAAACATCTCCTACAACTCATAATTGGCAAACTATTTGGCTTATACCCGCTGGTATAGCGGCAGTAGTATTAATATTATTCCTGTTGTTATTTAAAGACAAGACTAATATGGCCACAAAATCGGGTTTAGATATTCAGGAACCATCTGCACAAACTGAGATATAACAATATTATGGCATCAAACCAAAACCGAAGATCGGCTATAAAAAACATGCTTGCCGGTACCGCCGCTATTACAGCGTCGGGCATGTTATCATCATTTACTGAACCCGAAAAAGATAAAAAAATGGCAGCGGATAAGCTTAAAGGCAATATTAACCATGCGGTATGCCGCTGGTGTTATGGTGATATGTCTGTTGAGCAACTTTGTGCAGCAGCCAAAGATATTGGTATAAAAGGAATTGACCTGGTTGGCCCGGCAGACTGGCCTACGCTTCAGAAGTATGGTCTTTATTCATCCATGTGTAACGGAGCGGAAATAAATCTGACGGATGGGTTTGGCGATAAGCAGTTTCATGCTCAATTGCAAAAAAACTATTCAGAAATGATACCCAAGGTAGCCGCAGCCGGTTACAAAAACCTGATTTGCTTTAGTGGCAGCCGTCGTGGTAAAGACAATGAAACTGGTTGGGACAACTGTGTTGAAGGTCTTAAACCCATGGTTGAGCTTGCCGAAAAACATAATGTTGTACTGGTGATGGAATTACTGAACAGTAAAATTGACCATAAAGATTACCAGTGTGACCGGGTAGAATGGGGAGCTGAACTGGCTAAAAGACTGGGATCAGAGAACTTTAAACTATTGTTTGATATTTACCACATGCAGATTGATGAGGGGGATGTGATCCGTAACATCCGTCAGTATCATCCATATATTAACCATTACCATACCGGAGGAGTACCGGGCCGTAACGAGATTGACGAAACACAGGAGCTTTATTATCCTGCAATTATGAGAGCTATTTTAGAAACAGGTCATAAAGGTTTTGTAGCACAGGAGTTTATACCAAAACAAAAAGATAAGGTAGCATCACTGCGTAAAGCGGTTCATATTTGTGACGTTTAAACTTTATTGCAAAACAACACTCAAACACTACATTAACCAAACAAAACATACATGACAAACAGAAGAACATTTTTAGCGCAAGCCGGCCTGCTTTCGGCGGGTGCAATATTAGCACCGCAACTGTTATCGGCTAAGGAAAAAAATGGCGCGGGCTTACAATTATACAGTTTGCGTGATCAGTTGCCTGCCGATGTAAAAGGTGTTATAGGTAAAGTGGCAAAAGCCGGTTATAAAGAAGTTGAAACTTTTGGGTACAATAAAGATACCGGTTACTGGGGTTTACAAAGTAAGGATTTTGGTAAGCTGTTAAAGGATAACGGATTGAATAGTCCAAGCGGACATTATGGTTTAGACTCCTATTTTGGCGAGGGTAAAACCGACGATCTCAAAATGTATATGGACGTGGCAAATACCATTGGACAAACATATATTATTGTACCGTCGTTAAATCATAATTTTATCAAAACCGTTGATGACTGTAAAGGTGTTGCCGAAAAAATGAATAAAGCAGCCGAGATTTGCAAATTAGCAGGTTTAAAATTAGGGTACCACAACCATAACTTTGAGTGGGAACCGGTTGGAAATACAACTTTTTACGATGTAATATTAACCAATACCGACCCTAAACTGGTAAACATGGAAATGGATATTTACTGGGTTGTACGTGCTGGCCAGGATCCGGTAGCCATTTTTGAAAAGCATCCGGGTCGTTTTACTTTTGTGCACATTAAAGATAGGGACAAAACCAACGCAAACCTGAATACCGAAATTGGTAACGGCGACATTGATTTTAAAACTATATTAGGTAAAGCTAAACTGGGTGGCGTTAAGCACTTTATTGTTGAACAGGAAAACTATACCAATATTGATCCTTATGTAAGTATTGCTCAAAGTGCATCTTATTTAAAGAACACACTCCACATTTAAACCAATTAATAATACCAAATATGAAATATCCAATTGTATTAACAGCGCTTTTAGCAGGAAGCTTTTTTATGGCTCATGCACAACAAACCGCAAAACCCGAAGATACCGAAACCTGGGAGCCAATACCCAAAGTGGTTGTACCTGGTAAAGTGTTAGGCGAAGCTCCATCTGATGCTACCGTTTTATTTGACGGTAAAAATTTAGATGAGTGGGTATCTACAGAAGATAAATCACCCGCACAATGGCTGGTTAAGGGTAATATCTTAACTGTTGATAAAACCAAAGGCAATATTGAAACTAAAAAAGCTTTTACCAACTATCAATTACATATTGAATGGAGAGTTCCTGCAAGCATAACAGGAACCGGTCAGGCACGTGGTAACAGTGGTATATTTTTAGCATCGTTAGGTAAAGGTGATGCTGGTTATGAATTGCAAGTATTAGATTCATATAATAACAAAACATACGTAAATGGTATGGCTGGTAGTTTATACAAACAGGCTATTCCATTGGCTAATCCAGGCCGTAAACCAGGTGAGTGGAATGTTTATGACGTGATCTGGACTGCACCTGTATTTAACGAAGATGGTTCAGTAAAATCAGCAGCTAAAGCAACTGTGTTTTTTAACGGCGTACTTGTTGAAAATAACTTTGAATTGCTTGGCCCAACGCAGTACATAGGTAAACCATCTTACGAAGGCAAAAAACATGGTGCTGCTCCAATAAAGCTGCAAGCACATGGTGATAAAAGCGAACCGCTTAGTTTCCGTAACATTTGGGTGCGCGAACTGTAGTAGCGTCCCGTATTGAAAAATCAAAGCCCGTTAGTTATTGCTAACGGGCTTTTTGTTGTATTGGATATAGCTATGCTTATATTAAAATGTTACAAATACATTTAACAAAGCAACCTAAAATAGCAGATTTGAAATTATATTTACGCTTTAAATCTTCACAATGAAATTACGTTACCAGATCAGCTTTTGGCTTTTGGCCTGTCTTTTAATCATACTTAGTATTTCGCCGTCATCGGCCAGTGCCGCTAAGAGATATTATTATCAAATTAAAATATACCACTATAAAACGCAGGCTCAGGAAGGCCGTATTGAGCGTTATCTGGAACAAGCTTATTTACCTGCATTGCACAATGCGGGCGTTAAAAATGTTGGAGTATTTAAACCAATAACACAGGATACTTCTGATATGCGTATTTATGTTTTTACGCCATTTAAATCATTAGATAAACTGAGCGGTGCCGATAAAAAAATACAGGCCGATACTAAATACCTAACCGATGGAGATGATTATATAAATGCTGATTTTAAAGATGCTCCGTACAACCGTATTGAAACATTAATTTTACAGGCTTTTCCGGGAATGCCGGCTCCGACAGTGCCCAGTTTAACCGCCAATAAAGCCGATAGGGTATATGAACTACGCAGTTATGAGAGTGCTACCGAAAAATATAATTTTAACAAAGTACGTATGTTTAATAATGGCGATGAGGTAGGGCTTTTTAAACGCCTGGGTTTTAACGCCGTGTTTTATTCAGAGGTTATATCAGGCGGGCACATGCCTAATTTGATGTATATGACCACCTTTAACAATAAAGCAGACAGGGATAAACATTGGGATGATTTTGGTAAAGATGCTTATTGGAAAAGCCTGTCGGCAAAGGCCGAGTATCAGAACAATGTTTCGCATGTAGATATTGTTTTTTTGCATCCGGTGGAGTACTCTGATTTTTAATTATTCCACAAACAAATTTAACGCCTGTAAGTTGTATGATTGTTAATTTGTAATATAATTTATTTATTACAAAGATTTATTTTAGAGGCCGCGGTACCGGTATCTATAATCGCGATCAATGCAACATAACAATTATAAGTTTTTAGAAGGCGGCGGTGAAATGGGAGCCCTGATCAGGGAGCATGATTGGTCTGAAACATCATTAGGCAGTCCTGATCAGTGGCCTGTAAGTTTACGCACTACCATTGGCATTGTTTTAAATACCAAATTCCCTATGTTTATGTATTGGGGGCCTGATCTGGTTTGTTTTTATAATGACGCTTACCGCCCCAGTTTAGGCATAAATGGTAAACATCCTACACTTTTAGGTGCGCCCGCTAAAATTTTCTGGGCCGAGATCTGGCGTATCCTGAAACCCCTCATTGATCAGGTGTTATCAGGCGGCGGAGCAACCTGGAGCGAAGACCAGCTAATACCTTTTTACCGTAATGGTGCAATTGAAGATATTTACTGGACATTTAGTTACAGCCCTGTAATAGATGAAACTGGCGCGCCCGCCGGAATAATTGTAGCTTGTTCAGAAACAACAGAAAAAGTACAGACCTTAAATAAGATTAAGGAAAGTAAGGAAGAACTGGAGTTTGCTATTGATGCCGCCGAATTGGGTACCTGGGATTTAAATCCACAAACTAATAAATTTATTGGAAACGACCGTATCAAAGATTGGTTTGGCTTACCGCCCGATGCTGAAATTGAACTTTCACGTGCTATAGGTGTAATTGCTGATAAAGATAGAGAAAGGGTATCAAGGGCCATACAGGCTGCGTTACAACCATCATCGGGTGGTAAATATGATATTGAATATAGCATAATCCATCCGGATACGGGTAAGGAACGTATAGTAAGAGCCAGAGGTAAAGCGCTTTATAATAGTGGTGGTATTGCCATTAGACTTAATGGTACCCTGCAGGATATTACCGAGGAGGTAATTGCGCGCCGTGCAATTGAAGTTGCAGAAGCACGGGCCAGACTTGTACTTGATGCTGCCGAAATGGGTACTTTTGATTTAACCTGACTAACGGCGAAATTATCACTTCGCCCCGTTTTGATGTTATTTTTGATCAGCCTGCATCAATTCCGCATAGCAGGTATATCGCAAAACTTCACCCTGATGACAGGTATGTTCGTGAGGAAGCTTATGCAAGGGCGTTAAAAACAGGTAACCTGTTCTATACCGCCAGGGTGCTGTGGAAAGACGGTACTATGCATTGGATACAAAGCGAAGGTAGGGTTTATTATGATGCCAGTAACAGGCCAATTCGGATGCTGGGGGCTATTGTTGATATAACCAGGCAAAAAAATGCTGAAGAGGAGTTAAAGCGGTTTAAATTTATGGCCGATAATGCATCTGACATATTTATATTGATGTGTGAAAGCAGTTCATTAGCTTATTTAAATAAAGAGGCTCTGGAACAGTGGGGGTACAATGAGGAGGAATCCCTGAATTTAAAAATGCGTGATATTGATGTTTTGTACAATAAGAAAGCATTTGATGATACGTTTGCATTAGCACAAAAACAAACAATACCTCCGTTTGAAACGGTTTATAAACGTAAAGACGGATCTGCATACCCTGTGGAGATTAATATGGCTGGTTTAGTGCTTGCAGAAAAACCTTACCTGTTTGCGGTCGTACGTGATATCACCGAGAGCAAAAGGGCGCTGGAAGAACAAGCTAAAACAAACCAGCGTTTAGAAATTGCGTTGGAGGCTGGTCGTTTAGGGTCTTATGAATTAGAATTGGCCACCGGGTTAATGAGTTGTACGCCGCAGTGTAAGGCAAATTATGGAGTTGCTTCTAACGAATCTTTTAATTTTGCTGATCTGCTGGCGGTAATACTGCCGACCTATCGTGATTATGTGCAGGAAAGGGTTGAAAAGGCAATAAATGAACATAGTGTTTATAGCGCCGAGTACCAGGTTAAGTGGCCGGATGGTTCGGTGCATTGGATAAATGCATCGGGTAAGGCCAGTTATGATGAAAATGATAAAGCTGTATTGATAGTTGGTGTTACTATCGATGTCACAGATCAAAAATTATTACAGCAACAAAAAGATGAATTTATAGGCATTGCCAGTCACGAGCTCAAGACCCCAGTTACCAGTATTAAGGCATATGCCCAGGTATTGGAACGTATCCTCGCAAAAAAAGGCGATACACAGGAAGCGGCGATGATATCTAAAATGGATGCACAGTTAAACAGGTTAACCAGTCTTATAGCTGATTTGCTTGATGTTACCAAAATAAACTCCGGAAGACTTCAGTTCAATTATACCTCGTTTGATTTTAATCAGTTGATAGCCGAGGTGGTAGAAGATTTACAACGTACCACTCAAAAGCATACCTTAATGGAAGATATGCAAGAAACAGGACAAGTGTATGCTGATAAGGAAAGAATAAGCCAGGTATTGGTTAATCTGATCACTAACGCCATAAAATATTCACCACATACAAAAAATATTATTATTCATACCCGCTTGGTTAATGATGAAGTTATGGTTAGCGTTGAAGATTTTGGTATAGGTATCTCAAAAGAGAAGCACAAAAGGTATTTGAGCAATTTTACCGTGTAAGTGGCGCAAAACAGCATACATTTCCTGGTTTGGGCTTAGGGTTATACATTTCGTCAGAGATTATCAAACGCGAAGGGGGGAGGATATGGGTAGATAGTGAAGAGGGCAAAGGCTCGATATTCTATTTCTCGCTACCGGTACGAAAACCTGTAATTACTATTAGTTAAAATTTAACTAAAATTTTCTATAAAGGGCTTGATTTTTGCGGCGCTTTTATGAGTGGAAAATATGAAGAAAATTATGATCGGGGATGATGATCCGGGGATAGTAGATGCGGTGGAGATCATTCTTGATTTTGAAGGCTATCAGGTTTCGTCAACAGTAAACGGGGCCACGATTTTGGATATGCAAAGTGAATTCCCGGACTTATTATTGTTGGATATATGGATGTCGGGCTTTGATGGCCGGGATATTTGCCGCGAACTGAAACAAAGAAAGACCACACAAGGTATCCCGATTATTATGATATCAGCCAGTCGTGATATTGAACGATCGGCCTATGAGGCCGGGGCTGATGATTTTTTAGCAAAGCCTTTTGAAATAAATGATCTGCTGGATAAAATAAAAAAGCTTCTAAAAGAGAACTGATTAAAAGTAGGTAATACCCGTAACCGCCATAGCGGCGCACCCTAATCTTCTGTACAGCATACTTCTTACATGGTGTTTTTCTAAGGGATATACAAATGTTCAATATCAAAAAAAATGTTCGATATCGATCACTTTTTTTTAATATTAAAAATTTAACTACCTGATAATTAAATATTTATTATTGGTATAACTCTTGCAAATCCATTGCCCAAACAGGGTATTAATGGACAAAGAAATTACACTTGAAGTTACAACGCAAAAAAGGAAAAAGGCCGTACTGATTACTTTGCTCCTCATTGGCGGCTTAGGATTGGCAGTATTTATTTTGCGGAGATATATTAAATCGTCAATCAAAAGATCAGAAATTACTATTGCTGTTGTTGAAACCGGTAATATAGAAAATACCATTAATGCTACCGGCGAGGTATTACCTGAATTTGAAGAGATTATAACCAGCCCAATTAACGCCTCCATAAAAAATACATTGTTGGATGCCGGCAACAAGGTAAATGTTGGCCAGTCCATTATCACGCTTGATAAATCGGCTACCCAAACCGAATATGAAAAACTGAAATTTCAGCTGGAATCAAAGCGTAACGAGATCAGTAAATTAAAGCTTGACTTAAACAAAAGCTTTTATGACATCCAGTCAAACAATGATATTAAGCAATTGCGGATAAGTGATCTGACCGATGCTGTTGAAAATGCCAAACGTTTGTATAAAGCCGGTGGTGGTACCCGTGAGGGGATTGAACAGGCTGAGCTTAATTTGAAAGTGGCCCGGTTGGAAAAAAAACAACTGGAAAACGAGATAAAAAACAAGCAGCAAACCATGCAGATTGAAATAAGGGAAGCTGAAATAGCTGCTGCCATACAGGTAAATGATCTTAATGAACTGCAACGTAAACTTCAATTAGCCAATGTAATAGCTACCCGGAAAGGGGTTGTTACGTATGTGAATAAAAATATTGGTGCCAATATACATGAAGGCGAAACCCTGGCTCGCATTGCAGATTTGAGCAGCTTTAAAGTGCAGGGTAGTATATCAGATAACGCGCTTAATGATCTGCATTCCGGTATTCCGGTAATTATTCGTATTAACGATAACCAGTTACGCGGGCATGTATCAAATGTGTCGCCATCCATTCAAAATAGTATCATTTCTTTTGATATACAGTTAGATGATCGTGCTAATAAACAGCTGCGCCCTAATATGAAGGTGGACGTTTTTCTGGTAACTGCTATACACAGTAAAATACTGAGAGTGGCTAATGGTGCCGCGTTTAAGGGTTCTGATTTACAAGATATTTTTGTGGTAAGTAACGGGAAGGCCGAAAGAAGAGCCGTACATATTGGGCTTACCAATTTTGATTATGTAGAGATCAGGGATGGCGTAAAACCCGGCGATGTGATCATAACCTCAGACATGAGCGAATATAAAAACTCCAAGGAAATCACGATTAACAATTGATACATGAAATTTTTATACGTCATATTGTTACTAAGCTTTAGTTTAGTCGGTTTTTGCCAAAGCGGTGGTGGTACTCTGCGCTTAACCCTGCAACAGGTAGTTGAGATGGCTAAGGCCAATTCCATAGCCGCAAAACAGGCAGCTACTCTTCGCGAAACAAAATATTGGGAGTACCGCACCTATAAGTCAAACTATCAGCCGCAATTGGCACTTAGCGGCATTTTGCCTGGCTATAGCAAAACCTTTTCGCAGGTGTTGCAGCCTGATGGTACCATACTTTTTCAGCCCATTCATAATGATAATTCATCATTGCAACTTAACTTTAGTCAGAGTATTACGGCAACCGGTGGTACTATTTATGGCACCACACAATTACAGCGTTTTGATGATTTTGACAGACACAATGTATTATATAATGGCATTCCGTATGGTATTGGTTATACGCAACCGTTGTTTCAGTTTAACAGTTTAAAATGGGACAAAAGGATTGAACCATTAAAATATAACGAAAGTAAACAAGCCTATATTGAGGCCCAGGAAAACATTTCTATTACAGTTGAGGGCTATTTTTTTGATTTGTTGCTGGCCCAGGTTAACTTACAAATTGCCGAAACTAATTACATCAATACCCAAAAAATAATGAACATTGCCAATACCAAATTTGAGTTGGGTAAAGTTTCTAAAAATGAAATTTTGCAGTTGCAGCTGGAGCAGATCAATGCCAAAAAGGCTGTCGGCACGGCCAGGCGCGATATGGAAATTTCCACCCTTAACCTGCGCAGTTATATGGGGCAGGAGGGCGATGAGAAAATAGTATTGATTGTACCTGAGAGTATTAGCCAGATGACGGTATCGTCAAACAAGGTTTTGGCCGAGGCTTTTGCTAACCGATCTGACGCTATTTCCTTTTTAAGGCGCGTTGCCGAAGCAAAAAGGGACGTAGCCAAGGCCAAAGGACAAAATGGCCTAACGGCAACCTTAACCGCCAACCTGGGGTTTTCAAACACTGCCGCCAATATTCCTGACGTGTACAAAAATCCGCAAAATCAGCAATTACTGCAGGTGCAACTGGCCATACCAATATTGGATTGGGGCAGGTCAAAATCGCGTACCAAAACGGCGCAGGCCAATCAACAATTTACAGAATATGCGGTGGAGCAGGACAAACAAACCTTTAAACAACAGATTGTAACCCAGGTGTCGCTTTTTAATGTAATGAAGGAACAACTGGTATACACCGCGCAGGCCGATAGTATCGCATCTGAAAAATACCAGATAGCCCGCGAACGCTACGTACTGGGCGATCTGAGCATTACTGATCTGGGCATAGCCTTTCGCGAAAATGACCAGGCAAAGCGGGATTATGTGGCTTCACTTCGCGATTTTTGGGGAGCTTACTATCAGCTGCGGTATTTATCATTGTATGATTTTGAAACCAACCAGAAGATAACGTATCAATAATTCAAAAATAAAAAGTAGAAAAAATAGATAACCAATCACAAATAATTACTTACCATTCACAACTCACCAGTCACTAATTATGATACGTTTACAAAATATTGAAAAAGTATACCGGACGGATACTATTGAAACCTTGGCGCTGAATAGTATTAACCTTGATGTAGCCAGGGGCGAATTTTTATCTATCATGGGGCCATCAGGCTGTGGTAAAAGCACGCTGCTTAATATTATTGGCTTATTGGATTTGCCCTCAAAAGGAGCAATTAGCATAAGCGACCAAAAGACCGATCATTTGTCTGACAAGCAACTGGCGCAGTTCAGGAATAAAAAACTGGGTTTTATTTTTCAAAGCTATCACCTGATCAATGATTTACAAGTGTTGGATAATGTTGAATTGCCTTTGCTATACCGTAATACCACTGCCAAAGAGCGTAAAATGCTGGCCACAGAAGCGCTTGAAAAAGTGGGGCTTGCCAATCGTATTAAACATTTCCCTACGCAACTATCGGGCGGTCAAAGGCAGCGTGTAGCCATAGCACGGGCCATAGTTGGCCGGCCAGAAATTATACTGGCCGATGAACCTACCGGTAACCTTGACAGTGCCATGGGTAACGAAATCATGGATATTTTGATTAGCCTTAACCGTAACGAAGGTACTACCATTGTAATGGTAACCCATGACGAAAATATGGCTCATAAAACCCACCGGCTGGTGCGCCTTTTCGACGGGTCGCAGGTTCAATAATTACAACGCTTTAAAATTGAAAACATGCTTAAAAATTACTTTAAAATAGCCATAGCAGTATTAAGGCGCAGAAAGTTCTTCACTTTTATTAGCCTGTTTGGCATCAGCTTTACGCTTACCATATTACTGGTGTTAACCTCTTTTTTGGATAAGATAGTAGGCGATAGTTATCCTGACCATAAGCGCGACCGTTCATTATACGTTTCGCGCATGTCTGAAATTAGGAAAGACAATGGTATAAACTCGGGGCCATTATCTTTTTACTTTTTTGATCATTATGCGCGCAGCTTAAAAACGCCCGTTAAAATTGGTATAACCAACGGCGCTAATAACACCAATACCTATGTTAATAATAAAAAGATAACCGTAAACTACAAATACACTAATGCCGATTACTGGGATATCATGGAGTATGATTTTGTTGAAGGCAAAGCCTTTACCAAACAACAAATTGACAGAGGCGACAAGGTAACAGTAATATCTGAAGACATAAAGAAGGAGTACTTTGGCGATGTACCATCAGTAGTAGGTAAATATTTTGAGGCCGACAATATTAAATACCGGGTAATAGGAGTGGTGAAAAATGTTCCGGTAACCAGCTATATGACCTATAGCGATATATACTTGCCTTACACGGTAGCCAAATCCGATTTTACAAAAGATAAAGGCTACAGCGGCGTTTTTTTTGGTATACTGCTGGCAAACTCAAAAGCAGACGTACCCCGCATGCAGGCCGAATTTCAGAGTATGATTCAAAGACTGCCCATGGAAAGAAAAGAATTTATAAAAATAGCTTGCCATGCCAGTCCTTATATTGTAAGCTACGTTGATACCGGCGATGATAATCGCTCCGGAGTAACCATGGTGCTTACTGCTGTGGGGATATTCGTGTTATTGGTAATGCTTTTGCCCGCACTTAACCTGGTTAATATCAATATTACCCGTATTATGGAGCGGTCATCAGAAATTGGTGTGCGTAAGGCATTCGGAGCCTCGTCAAACACATTAGTTTATCAGTTTATAGTCGAAAATATTATACTAACCTTATTGGGGGGAGTCATTGGTGTAGTTTTATCTTTTATAGCCATTGGGGTTATTAACAGCGCCCACCTGATACCCAATCTTGTGTTATCCATCAACTTTACAGTGTTGTTTATTGGTTTGCTTATTTGTTTTTTCTTCGGCCTGTTATCGGGTGTTTATCCGGCTTGGCGCATGTCAAAACTTAATGTGGTAACCGCTTTAAAAGCTCAATAGATATTTAACAATCATTTAAATTGAAATATTATGTTCAAGCATTTATTTAAACTGATCTGGAATAAAAAGAAACAGAACTTTTTATTGTTGACAGAGATGCTATTCTCATTCCTGGTTTTGTTCGCCGTGTTTTCGATGCTGGTATATTATTACACCAATTATAAAAAGCCAATGGGTTTTGATTATAACAACGCCTGGCTGGTAACGTACAACAATACCAATAAAACCCAAAACACCGACTCGCTTAACCTATATTACCAAATCTTGCAGAAAATGATGAAAGCTATGCCCGAAGTTAAGGAGGTGAGTTTTTGCAGTGATAATGTGCCGCTTTCAAACTATACCAACGGAGGGTCGGTTATGAATGGTAAATTAACAGTAGGCACCAATAAGTACACGGTTGATGATAATTATGACAAAGCTTTTAATACCCAATTACTTGAGGGGCGCTGGTTAAATAAAAGCGATGCCGTTGGTAAGTACCCGGCCGTAGTTATTAACAGCAACCTTAAAGAGGAACTTTTTGGCGATGCTACTGCCGTTGGTAAAATTATCACAGATGATTACAAAAAGTCAAAAATGAGGGTAATTGGCGTTATACAAGGGTTAAAGGTCAAAGGAGATTATGCACCATCAGGCAATGCAGTATATTTTCGTGTTGATACCGGATCATTTCATTGGATAGGCAGCATAATTGTAAAGGTTAAACCTATGGCTAATGCCGCTTTTGAGGCCCGCTTATATAAAACCATGGCCAATTACATGAAGGATTCAAACATATCTATTGAGCATTTCACTAACAAACGCACCCAAATCAATTATATGTCGTTGGTGCCAATGATGGTCATGTCAATAGTAGGCTGTTTTCTGATTATTAATGTGGCACTTGGCCTGTTTGGCGTGCTTTGGTATAATATTAATAAAAGGCGGGGCGAAATTGGACTGCGCAGGGCAGTGGGGGCTACAGGCCATTCGGTTTCTGTTCAACTCATTATGGAATCCATGATACTGGCTACCATGTCGTTAATTATCGGGACGTTTTTTGCTGTTCAGTTTCCTTTGCTCAATGTGTTTAATCTTTCGGCCAGTATTTACGTTATGGCTATTTTGCTTTCCATAGTATTTATTTACCTGCTGGTATTTTTGTGCTCATTATACCCGGGCAGACAGGCTGCGGCAATTTATCCGGCAGTTGCTTTACACGAAGAATAATTACGATATTAACCTGCAATTATGATATTGGTTATTGATGATGATCTGGCGGTAAGAACTTCGCTGATGTTGTTACTTAAAAGTGAAGGCTATGAAGCTTTGGGTACCGAAAGTCCAGCTGATGCTTTAAAGATTGTCCGGAAAAACAATCCGGAACTTATAATTCTCGACCTTAACTTTTCAATAGATACCTCCGGAAGCGAGGGGATGCAGCTTCTTGAAAAAATAAAGCAGTTTAACCAGGCGATACCTGTTATATTGATCACGGGCTGGGGCAGTATTGAGCTGGCAGTGAAAGGGATGAAGATGGGCGCCAATGATTTTATTAATAAGCCCTGGAGTAATGAGCATTTGGTGCAATCCGTAAAAACACTGCTTGACCTGCAGGATAAAAAGACAGAACACCATACCCGCAAACAATTAGATAAAACGTACAACTTTCAGCACATTATAGGCGAAGATCCTAAAATGCTGAACATCCTGGAAACTATTGGTCGGGTGGCCACTACAGACGCATCCATCCTGATCATGGGCGAAAGCGGTACCGGTAAGGAGCTGATTGCCGAAGCTATTCATCAAAATAGTTTAAGGCGTAATAAGCCTTTTATAAAGGTAAATCTGGGTGGTATCTCTACATCGTTGTTTGAAAGCGAAATGTTCGGACACCTTCGCGGTGCATTTACCGATGCCCGGTTTGACAGGATTGGCCGGTTTGAAATGGCAAACAAAGGCACTATTTTTTTAGATGAAATAGGTGATCTGGATGCCAGTAGTCAGGTAAAATTGTTACGCGTACTGCAGGATCGTACTTATGAGGTATTAGGTAGCAGCCGTACCAAAACGGTTGATGTGCGGGTGGTTTGCGCCACCAACAAAAACCTTGCTGATATGGTAAACAAAGGTACTTTCAGGGAAGACCTCCTTTACCGCATTAACCTGATCACCGTATATTTGCCCGCGTTGCGTGAACGGCCAAAGGATATCCCATTGCTGGTGAGTTTTTTTATCAATAACTTAAAGGAAATATACAACCGCCCCAACTTGTCTGTGGCTGCCGGTACTATGAAGTGGTTGCAGCAATTGCCGCTGCCGGGTAATATCAGGCAGCTGAAAAATTTGGTTGAGCGGTCAATACTGGTAAGTAAAAGCGATGAGTTAGGTATTGACGATTTCAGATCGCAGCTGGAGCTATCTCCAGTAAAAAAGGGTAGTATGCAGTTGCCTGGTGTTGGTACTTTAACTCTTGAAGAGGTTGAGGTGGAGATGATAAAAAGGGCCATGGATCATCATAAAAATAAAATAAGCAGAGCTGCGGCATCCTTGGGCCTTACACGTAGCGCATTGTATCGCCGGTTAGATAAATATCAGATTCCCTACGATGAAACTGAGGACTAAGTATATCTTGTTTGTGATTATACTGCACCTGATAACACTGGTGCTTACCTACTTTATTTTTGATCAGAATAAGCTGTTTTTTATCATATCAGAAGCATTTGTCATTATTTCGGTAATAACTGCATGGCAGCTTTACCGCCAGCTGATACAGCCCTTGAAATTACTGATGCAGGGCGTTGAGGCTATAAAGGATAAGGATTTTAATGTTAAATTTTTATCAACTGGTAAGCACGAGGTTGATGAGTTGATTAACATTTATAACCAAATGATGGACGAGTTAAGAACAGAACGTACCCGGCAGGAGCAACAACACTTTTTTTTGGAAAAGCTGATACATACCTCACCAACGGGAATCATTATTCTTGACTTTGATGATCGTATACAACAAGTAAATCCCAAAGCTTTACAATTGCTGAATGTTAGCGAAGAACATCTGCAAGGTCAATCCATTCACGAGCTCGATCATCCCTTGTTTAAACAGATTGGGGAATTAAAATCGGGCGAAACTGTGGTAGCTAAGCTTGATAGCATAAATTCTTTTAAACTGCAGAAATCGCACTTTATAGACCGTGGTTTCTCCCGTCATTTTATCATGATCGAAGACCTGACGGCCGAAATACTGGCCGCCGAAAAAAAGGTTTATGGTAAAGTGATCAGAATGATGGCCCACGAAGTTAATAATACCATCGGTCCGGTTAATTCTATCATGCAATCGGCCATGAAAACCGACCAACTGTGGGAGAGTCATGATTTTGACACGTTAAAAGATGCCCTGCAAATAGCCATGGATCGGAATCAGAACCTTAACCTGTTTATGCGCAACTTTGCAGATCTGGTTAAACTTGCTCCTGTCAACAAGCAGCCTGTTGTGCTGCAAAAACTCATAAATTCTGTAGCTAAGTTAATGAGTATAAAGGCACAGGAAAATAACGTTGAATTTGAGTTTAACCTGCCGGCAGATGCTATTCACATTATGGCTGATGAACAGCAACTTGAGCAGGTGCTCATTAATGTTGTGAAAAATGCTATTGAGGCTATTGAAGGCAATGGCGTAGTTAAATTTGATATCGTCACAGCTTTGGGAAAATTGGTAATTACTGATACAGGCAAAGGTATTAATGCTGAACAGCATGCTAATTTATTTACCCCATTTTTTAGTACTAAAAAAGACGGACAAGGTATAGGCCTAACCCTGGTTAGAGAAATACTACTCAATCATAGTTTTGAGTTCTCGCTGAAAACCATAAAAGAGGGACAAACGGAATTTATGATACATTTTATCCAATAATTGATTAAAATTCATTAGCATTAGCTGAAACCTTTTAGTAATGTTGTATAACCAATATACTACTATGCAAAGGCGACATTTTATTAAACTTTCTGCTACCACTGCGGCAGCTGTATTAATCAGCAGGCTTACTTACGCAACATCCACTCAAACTACTGCAATTAATGTTCCTGATGAGGTTTGGGCGCAATCTGGCGAGGAATGGTTTAAACTACAACCAGCTGGCGGGGTTTTTACCTATAAGGATATTATCGTTACTGTTAAAAATAATGGTAACGCTAAAGGAGTATTTGCACAGTCGCCAACCCAACAGTTAAATGCGATAAGGTTAAAGTGGAAACATGAGCTTTTACCGAATATCAAATTTCTGGGTGACCACTGGGAACGTTCTTATGGTGATCTGGAATGGAAAACTGACACGGTTAATGTAAAAAATCCATGGTATGTAATTATACATGATGATAAACAAACGGCTTGTTTTGGAGTAAAAACAGGCTGCAATAGTATTTGCTGGTGGGGATTGGGCAAAGATAGTCTTGAACTTACCTTAGATACCCACTCTGGTGGCAATGGCGTATTATTAGGAGCACGCGAGCTACATGCCGCTGATATAGTTACCACCGACGGCAGGCCAGGCGAAAATCCGTTTTATACCACTCACCGGTTTTGCGGTATAATGTGCCCTAAGCCACGGTTACCCAAACAACCTGCTTATGGTATTAATGATTGGTATTTTGCTTATGGCAATAATTCATTTGATCTGATCAAAAAAACTACCGCTATGATGGCGGAGTTGGTTACGGATACTCAGAATCGCCCATTTTCGGTGGTTGATGCAGGCTGGGCGCAATACTCACCTTTGTTACCTGGCGATGGCGGCTGGAACGATGATTTTTCAAAGCCCAACGATAAGTTTAAAGACATGCACCTGTTGGCGAATGAAATAAAGAAACTGGGCATGCGTCCTGGTTTATGGATGCGCCCGCTTTGTGCCCGCCATGATGAAAAGGCCAGTTTGCTGGCTCCTAAAATACCTGGTCGGGATGATCCCCGGAATCCTGTGCTTGATCCAACCATTCCGGAAAATATCGAACGCATCAAACATAATTTTGCGGTTTATAAACAGTGGGGGTATGATGTGGTAAAGCATGACTTTAGCACGTATGATATTACTGGCCGTTGGGGGATGGATATGAAAAACAGTATCACTACCGCTGGTTGGAATTTTAACGACAGAAGCAAGACGACTGCTGAAATTATTGGTGATCTGTACGGCGCAATCCGGGAGGCGGCAGGTAATGATATGTATATAATTGGATGTAATACGCTAAGCCATCTATCGGCAGGTGTATTTGAGCTTTGCCGTATTGGTGATGATACCAGCGGAAAGGAGTGGGCACGCACCCGCAAAATGGGGGTGAATACCCTGGCTTTCCGTTTGCCTCAACACAATAAATTTTATGCGGTTGACGGCGATTGTGTTGGTTTAACAAAAGATATACCCTGGGATAAAAATAAACAATGGCTGCAATTACTTGCCGAAAGTGGTGCGCCGCTATTTATATCAGCACAGCCAGAGGCACTGGGCGCAGAGCAGCGGGCTGCTGTAAAACAGGCGTTTGCACATGCAGCTAAAGCGCAGCCTTTGGGTGAACCTTTGGATTGGATGCAGAATATACAGCCTGCAAAATGGAAGCTGAATAACAGGGTTGTTGACTTTAACTGGAGCTAAGCTTTGTTTTATACCCAACGGAATTATTATCTTGTTCAACATTTACTTGAACAGAATAATAATTCTATGAAAAAACTATTGCTTTTTTTACCCATACTTTTTATGTTGTCATGTAGTCATGACCCGGCACATGATCAGGAAAATCAGAAACTAAATAGTTTGGCCATTAAATACGTACGGCTTGGTTTAACTATCGGGCAGTATGATGCCGACTTTGTGGATGCTTACTACGGTCCCGATTCATTAAAGCCCAAACAGGCTGCACTCAAGGATTTTCCGAAAGACAGCCTGTTGGCTGATGCTAATAGCCTGATGAACGAATTGACAGTGGTGTCTACCTCATCAACCGTTGATGTTAATAAGATGCGTGCCGATTGGATGGCCGATCAACTGGTGGCCTTTAGCCGTCGTATCAGGATATTTTCGGGTGAGGAGCGCCCGTTTGATGAGGAGTCACGAGAACTTTTTGGTGTAGCGGCACCTATTTATACGGAAGACTATTTTAAATCGCAGATTAGTTTGCTGGATAGTATTTTACCGGGCAAAGGTCGGGTTAATGATCGTTTTCAAAAACTCGCTAATAAGTTTATCATTCCAAAAGATAAGCTTGATCCGGTAATAAAGGCTGCCATAGCCGAAGCCCGGAAGCGCACATTGGCGCATTATAAATTACCAGCTGGTGAAACCTTTACCTTAGAGTATGTAACCAACAAACCCTGGAGTGGATATAACTGGTACAAGGGGAACTATAAAAGCACTGTGCAAATTAATACAGATCTGAAAGTGTTTATTGACCGGGCCATTGATGTAGGCAGCCATGAGAGCTATCCCGGCCATCACGTATATAATATGCTGCTGGAGAAAAACCTGTATCGCGATAAGGGCTGGGTTGAAATATCATTATACCCGCTGTTTAGTCCGCAGTCATTAATTGCCGAGGGGAGTGCCAATTACGGTATCGAAGTGGCTTTTCCGGGCGATGATAAAGTGAAATTTGCGAAAAGCGTATTACTCCCGATGGCTGGTTTAGATACCGCGGGTATTGATCTGTATTTTAGAGCTTTAGCTATAAAAGGGAATTTAAATTATGCTCGTAACGAGGCCGCAAGAGGATTGGTTAATAATACCATGTCAAAAGACAAAGCGCTAAACTACCTCACCAAATACTGTTTAATGAATGATGAAACTGCGTCTAAATCAATTGCTTTTATCAAGAAGTACCGCAGTTATGTAATCAATTATAACTATGGGCAGGATCTAGTAAAAAATTACATTGAAAGAAGCGGTGGTACTGCTAAAGCACCCGAAAAGCGATGGGAACTTTTTGGGAAATTGCTAAGCAACGAAGTTGCGCCAACCAGTTTAATAAACAAATAAACCTAAGTTCTCCGTTATGAAAATGAGATTTTCTTTTTTACTGATCGTTTTATCATTCGTGTGCTATTCATGTAAGCACAAACCACCCGTTGAATCCGGTAATAGCGGTTGGCCGGCTTATGCGGGTGGCAAAGAAGGGAATAGATATTCATCAAATGAGGAGATTAATCTGAATAACGTAAACAAATTAAAGGTAGCCTGGACATATAGTACCAATGATAAGGATTCAGCTAACCGGAGTCAAAACCAGTGTAACCC
Organism: Mucilaginibacter saanensis; assembly: GCF_014200575.1. Lineage (GTDB taxonomy): Bacteria > Bacteroidota > Bacteroidia > Sphingobacteriales > Sphingobacteriaceae > Mucilaginibacter. The sequence goes on from NZ_JACHBZ010000002.1 coordinate 586,360, forward strand.
TATCATGATTGATGGGATATTGTACGGTACAAGCCCACGGTTAAAGCTTTTTGCACTGGATGCTGCTACCGGGGTTCAAAAGTGGATATTCGACCCCGCCGGTGTGGATACTGCCGGCAAAAACGACCCTATGGCTTATTACAAAGTAAGCAGGGGAGTAATTTACTGGCAAAATGAAACAGGCGGCGAAAAACGTATTTTTTACAGTGTAGGTTCCAAAACGTATGCCATTGATGCCGAAGCAGGTAAACCGGTAAAAACGTTTGGTAATGGAGGATATATAGATCTGACTAAAGATCTTGGCCGGGAAACAAAATCGTTTGTTGCAGGTACTACGCCTGGTGTGGTTTATCATGACCTGTTTATTGTTGGTACGCGGGTGGCAGAATCGGCAGATGCGGCACCAGGACATATCAGAGCTTATGACGTACACACCGGGAAAATGAAATGGATATTTCATACCATTCCACATCCAGGCGAAAAAGGTTATGAAACCTGGCAGGATACCGCAGCCTGGAAAAAGTTTGGTGGGGCTAACAATTGGGCGGGTATGTCGCTTGATGAAAAACGAGGTATAGTTTACATCCCTACGGGCTCCATAGGTGGCGATTTTTATGGAGGGTTTAGAAAAGGAAAAAACTTGTTTGCAAACTCTTTATTAGCACTTGACGCAGCTACAGGTAAATTGAAATGGCATTTCCAGGTAGTACATCATGATTTATGGGATCGTGATTTACCAGCTAATCCTAACCTGGTAACTATTACCCATGAGGGTAAACAAATAGATGCAGTAGCACAGATCACCAAGTATGGCTATATTTTTATGTTTGACCGTACTAACGGCAAACCCATATTCCCGATCATAGAAAAAACGGTATTAACCAAAGCTTTACCCGGCGAACAGCCCTGGCCAACACAACCAATACCTACCTTACCTGAGCCTTTTGCAAGACAAACATTTAACCCGGAGGATGTAACCGACCTATCGTCCGAAACGCATCAGGATATGTTGCAGAAATATAATCAGGTTAAAAACCGGTTACTGTTTACTCCGCCGAGTAAAGAGGGGGGATGGATATTTCCGGGATTTGATGGCGGTGGTGAATGGGGCGGAGCTGCTGTTGATCAGGAATCAAAGATCATGTATGTAAACTGTTCTGAAATGCCCTGGGCGCAAGTGATGATAGATGTGCCTAAAGCAACTAATGATCAGTCATTGAAGGGTATTGGTCAGGTAATCTATAATAAAAATTGTATAGGATGCCACGGGCCGGAATTAAAGGGTAATGGAACATCGTATCCATCATTGGTAAATATTGGCAATAAATATAAAGAAGAGCAGATAAACCAAATTATTGCGAACGGACGTAATATGATGCCATCTTTTAAACAAATAAATCCGGCTGATAAAAAGGCTTTACTTGCTTTTTTACTAAAATTGCCGGATGCTAAGGTAACCAAGGTATTAGCAAAAGAACCAACCGGTAATAGAACCGGAAGTACCAAACTGGAGAAAAATGTAGTGGACGAAATTCCTTACACCATGACGGGCTATAACCGCTTTTTAGACAAAGATGGCTATCCGGGTATAAAACCACCGTGGGGTACCCTCAACGCTATTGATCTTAATTCGGGCAAATTACTTTGGAAAGTACCCTTGGGTGAATATGCGGAGCTCACCAAAAAAGGTATCCCCGTCACCGGAACAGAAAATTATGGAGGTCCGCTGGTAACCAAAGGCGGTTTGGTATTTATAGCCGCCACTAAGGATGAGAAAATAAGAGCATTTGATAAAAAAACAGGTAAGGTAGTTTGGGAAGCTAAATTACCGGCAGCGGGATACGCCACACCGGCAACTTATGCAATTGATGGTAAACAGTACGTGGTGATTGCTTGTGGAGGCGGTAAAATCGGCAGTAAGTCGGGTGATCAGTATGTTTGTTTCGGGTTGGGCGATTAAGGTATAGTTTCAATTAAACTCATTTTAATATGGCTTCTGATTATTTAGAAAGCGTTAAAAAGCAATTTGCATATTACAAAATGCTGGCCGAAAAAACATTTGAACAACTTACTGATGAGCAATTGGTTTGGCAATATAATGATGACTCAAACAGTATCGCGATGATTATAAATCATTTGTCGGGCAATATGATTTCCAGATGGACAGATATTTTTAATTCAGACGGTGAAAAAGCATGGCGTAACCGGGAACAGGAATTTGAAATTGTAGATGCCAGCAGGGCAAAGTTTTTAAAAGCCTGGAATCAAGGCTGGAAATGTCTTTTTGATACTCTTGAGCTCTTGGTAGAGGCCGACCTGGATAAGGTGATTTATATCAGAAACATGGGGCATACAATTACAGAAGCTATTAACCGGCAATTAGCACATTATCCGTATCATGTAGGCCAGATTGTTTTTATTGGTAAAATGCTATGCGGAAAAAACTGGGTTTCAATTTCTATTCCTAAAGGACAATCGCAAACGTATAATGCAGAAAAGTTTTCAAAAGATAAACACAAGGAGCATTTTACAGATGAACTTATAAAGAAAAATAAATAGATATTTTACTGCCCGGGAGGTGCATATATTGTAAAAATAATATGTGTCTTGAAATTCCAATCAAAATTTGCACTTTTATAGCCAACCAAATTATTTATAAACCTTTCATTTATTAAATTCAGGATATTGTCAGTATCAGGCATTGTTTCTTTATATAATTATGAAAGTTGAATGTTATTTGGCTGAAATGGCTGGTGTCAGAATTTAAGGATTAGAGTTAAAACAGGAATAATAAACTTATGGCTTTTGGAAAAAGTAGGATAGAAGCTTTTAGTGATGGTGTTATTGCAATTATTATTACCATAATGGTATTGGAAATGAAGGTACCCCATGGCGATAATATTGAATCATTAAAACCCTTGATCCCGGTTTTTCTGAGTTATATTTTGAGCTTTATTTATGTGGGGATATATTGGAACAATCATCATCACATGATGCAGGTGGTAAAATCAGTAAATGGATCTGTATTATGGGCCAATCTGCACTTGCTGTTTTGGTTATCGCTTATCCCTTTTGTAACCGGTTGGATGGGTGAAAATCATTTTACCAAATGGCCCGTGATGTTTTATGGCTTTGTATTGATGATGAATGGAGCGGCTTATACTATTTTGGAAAAATCGTTGATAAGGCATCATGGCGAAAATTCACTTATTGCAAAGGCAGTAGGCAACGACTGGAAAAGCAAAATTTCGGTTGTTATTTATCTTGCCGCTATTGGTGTTTCTTGGGTAAGCGCTATTGCTGGGTTTATTTTATATGGGTTTGTGGCTGCCATGTGGTTTATTCCTGATAAAAGAATAGAGAATAAAATATTAGAGGAAGTCATTGAAACAAAGCATCCTTGATGAATTATAAGCACGTTCAAAGAGAAGAATTATAGTCAGATAGGACCGATTCTTATAAAAAAGAATGAACTTTATAACTATAATGCTGTTATAGTACTTGTTTTATTTGCATAAAGTATGATGATTCATGTTTTATTAAAGTTTTATAATTTGCCATTATTATACACTTAGCCTATGTTTAACATTGCTCATTTAGATGAGGGAGAACTGCTGACACAAGTGGCTTCAGGCAATGAATATGCCTTTCGTAAGCTATTTATGGCATATCACCAACAATTGGGTGTACACATGTTGCGTATAACAAACTCGGTGGAGCTTGCCGAAGAAGTGGTACAGGATGTGTTTTTAAAAATATGGCTTACCCGCGAATCATTAGTAGGAGTTGATAATTTTAAAGCCTATCTTTTTGTTATCTCCAAAAACCATGCACTAAATTGTCTTAAGAAACTGGCTAAGGAACGTATGTTGCAAAAAAGCATGGAGGATAGTAGCTTAAAAAGGCTTGTGGTAGAAACTACAGATACCAATATGTACTATAATTTGTTAGACGAGGCCATTGATCAGTTACCCCCACAACAGCAAAAAGTTTATCTGCTAAGCAGGCATGGACGATTGAAATACGCTGAAATTGCCGATCAGCTGGAGCTATCCAAAGAAACTGTAAAAAAATATTTACAAATAGCTACTACTTCAATAACGGATTATGTTCATGACCATCAAGAGGTTACTGTTTTTTTACTGCTTGCATTAAAAAGTATTTTAACTTTTTTTAGAAACTAATACCCCCTTTTTTGTGCTTGTTGTTGTCATGTAAATGAGGTCGCCCGAAACCGCATTTTACCAATTATTTATTTATGATTAACGACTACAAAGTATGAGTGCATTAAATGCAAGGTTGAGCTATCTTTTTAAAGGTTATTATAACCAAACGGCAACGCAACAGGAGCACGATGAATTGTTTCAGATCATTCACGCGTCAGCTAATGATACCGAACTCACAGCACTTATCTATGAAGCCTGGAATGATCTTGAAATAAACGAACCTTTTTTTGATTCAGCAAAAAGCATGGATATGCTTAATAGTATTTTGCAAAATGAATTACATCATGAAAATGAAGACAAAATAAATAGTCCGGACAACAGTAGGCTATGGGTGAAATTAGGAGTTGCGGCCGCTTTGCTGATTTTTGTTGGATTTGGAGCTTATGTTTTTTTGGGCAAAAAAGGAAAGAACGGTGTTGAAAAAAAAGATATTGCTGTGGCCAAACATCCTTTACATGATGTTATGCCGGGAGGAAATAGAGCGTTATTGACGCTTGCTAATGGTAAAACGATTTATCTTGATAATGCTCAAAACGGTGTTTTGGCAAAGGAGGGTAATGCACAGGTAGATAAAACCCGCGATGGTCAATTGGTATATAAGGATGGGGATAACGGCGAGGCTAATCAGGTTAATGCCATGAATAAAGTGTCAACACCAAGAGGTGGGCAGTATCAGTTGGTACTTAATGATGGTACTAAGGTTTGGCTAAACTCTGCATCGTCACTTAGTTTTCCGGCGGTATTTTCCGGCAAAACAAGAGAGGTTGAAATTACCGGCGAAGCTTATTTTGAAGTGGCTAAAAATGCGGCTATGCCTTTCATGGTTAAAACCAACCATGTGGTTGTTGAGGTTTTAGGAACTCATTTTAATGTTATGGCTTATAATGACGAAGCTGCAACAAAAACAACCTTACTGGAGGGCGCGGTAAAAATAAGTAACAGTGAACATACCAGCTTTTTAAAACCCGGACAACGGGCGTTACTTAATCAGAATGGAGCTATTGATGTGGTCAATGATCCTGATGCTGAGGATGCAATTGCCTGGAAAAACGGTTTGTTTCAATTTAGGGATGCAGGTATCCAGACAATTATGCGCCAAGCTGCCCGCTGGTATGACGTGGACGTAAATTACGAAGGTAAAATACCTGTTAAACAATTTACAGGTAGTATATCCAGGAATGTAAAAGCATCAGAATTATTAGGCATGCTAAAGTATGTTGGCGTGAATTACAGAATAGAAGATAAGCATATAACCATAACGCAGTAAACAGCTGCCTATACCAATTATAAATAACCAATTACTCACTTTAAACAACGCTATGATGGAAAAAATACAAATCAGTTAACCTCGGGAGGTGACCCAAATGGTTTTATAGTTTACTTTTTGTGGTATAAAATATATCTGCAGAAAATAAAATACCATGCATAAAAAAACCGGGAAGTGTTCGCTGCACTACCCCGGCTAAGTATCTGGGCCCCAAAAAAATGCAATCAACGAATTGAAAGTTAATGTTTAACCCAAACTCTACAAACTTATGAATTTTAATTCTAAGGCCACGCCTTTGGTATGGCCCCAATTATCAAAAATAATATTGGCTATGAAGCTAACAGCTATTATTATAATTGCAGCGCTTACCAACGTAAGCGCCAAAAGTTATAGTCAAATAGTGACCCTACATCAAAAAAATGCTACAGTTGAAAAAGTACTGAAATCAATTGAAAAACAAACTGGTTATCATTTCTTATATGACAAGCAGGATGTTTCAAAGGCTGGTGCAATAAATGTTGAAGTTGCAGGTGTTTCTCTTGAAGATGCACTTAATCAATGTTTTAAAGATCAGCCTTTAACCTACAAAATTTTTCAGGAAACAATTGTAGTTAAAAGTAAAGATGCCGGCGCACTAATAAACAACATCGCTGTATTTAAAATACAGGGTACAGTAAGTGATGCTAAAGGCCCTTTGCCTGGTGTAAGCGTTAGAGTTAAAGGGAGCAATGTTGGTACTGTTACAGATGTGAACGGTAAATACTCATTAAATGCACCTGACGCTCACGGAGCACTGGTATTTAGCTTTGTTGGTTATAATACACAGGAAGTTGCCATTGGCAATAAATCACAACTTGATGTTACGCTTGTTGAAAGCCCTAAAGCATTAAGTGAGGTTGTTGTTGTTGGTTACGGTACACAAAAACGTGTAGATGTAACCGGCGCTGTGGGTAGCGTTAGCGGTAAACAGCTGCAGGATCGCCCTCAAACAAACCTTGAGCAGGAATTATCTGGTAAAATTGCTGGCGTAAACGTGTCAACAAACTCTGGTGCTCCGGGTGGTGCTACTAAAATACGTATACGCGGTTATAGCTCAATTAATACCAATACCGATCCATTATATGTAGTTGATGGAGTTGTTTGGACAGAAGGAGGTAACTCTATTAATCCAAATGATATTGAATCAATAGACGTATTGAAAGATGCATCCTCAACAGCTATTTACGGTACACGTGGTGCTAACGGTGTAATCTTGGTAACAACTAAAAGAGGTAAAAAAGGCGGAACTGTAAGTTATGACTCTTATGTTGCTGTAAATCACATGGCTAAAGAACTTGCTGTTCTTAATTCAAAAGAATTTTTAGCAGTTGAAGATCAATCTTATGCTAACATTCCAAAATATGATCCTGTAGGATGGGCCGCTGGAAATTATACTAAAGACAATCCAAAAACTATCCGTACAGCACTTATCGGTAAGCTTTTTGATTCTAATTTAAATCCTTTGTACGACGTGGATTGGCAAAAAGCAACTACACGTACATCAGTTAGTCAAAACCATAACCTGGCCTTCACCGGTGGTTCAGACAATATTAACTATGGTTTGTTTATGAATTATGCCGATGATGAGGGTATAATTTTAAATAGCTACCTGAAACGCTACAATGTACGTTTAACGTTTGATAATCAAATTAAACCATGGTTAAAGGTAGGTGCTACATTAAACTACAACAGTCAGGATAAACGTACTGCTGATGATGGTACCGGTGGTAACAACATTCCACGTATGTTAATTGAGATGGTTCCTTTTATCCCCATCAAATATCCTGATGGAACTTATGGAAAAAGAACTGACTACCCTAACCTGGAAGGTGGTGATAATCCCGTAGCACAGGCAAATGAAATCGAGTCATTATACAGAACCCGTGTTTTTAGCGGTAATGGTTATGCTAACATCAACATTTTACCAGGTCTTGATTTTAGGAGTGTGCTTGGTGTAACAACATCTGCCAACTATAACCCGCACTTCCAAAGTGGTTTAGTAGGTGGCCCGGTGGCCGATCAAAAATATAGCTCAGCATCAATAGATCAGGCTAACAATACTTACTGGCAGTGGGATAACTATGCAACTTATAATAAAGTATTTAATAAAGTACATTCTATAAATGTGGTTGCAGGTTACGAAAAAACAAGTTTCCAACAAGTCGGGCTTTATGAGTCTACAGGCTCTCTTTCTGATAATTTTTATCAGTATTATAATTTAAGTGCGGGTTCAATTCCTGCTATTCCTAAATCAAATTACCTGGCATATCAGTTTGAGTCAATTTTTGGCAGGATCAATTATGCCTACAACGACAAATATCTATTAACGGTAACCGGACGCCGGGATGGTTCATCACGTTTTGGTACTAACGTGAAAAATGGATTTTTCCCTTCTGCGGCTATTGCCTGGAGAGCTTCGCAAGAAGATTTCTTGAAGGATAACAAAACCATTTCAGATTTGAAATTCAGATTAAGCTACGGGTTAACCGGTAACTCTGAAATTGGCTCATACCAATCACAAGCACAAATAAATACAACCAACTATGTGTTTAATGGTGCAGGTGCTATCGGAACCCAGCAAACCACTATTGGTAATGAAGACCTGTCATGGGAAAAAACATCAGAATATGATTTGGGTGTTTCGTTCGGCTTATTCAATAACCGTATTAACGTTGATGCAGATGCATACCTGAAAAAAACCCAAGCCTTATTGCTTAATGCTCCTTTGCCAGAAACAAGCGGTTTTAATAGTGTATACAAAAACATTGGTAAGTTACAAAACAAAGGTATTGAGTTAACCATTAATTCAGTTAACGTAAAAACTGAAAACTTTACCTGGAATACCTCTTTTAATATTTCATTCTTAAGTAACAAGGTATTACAATTGGGATCGTCAAATGACGATATCTTCCTTAACCCAACTTTCCTTTCACAGTTTAACCTGATGCGTGTAGGTTTACCTGCAGGTAGTTTTTATGGCTACAAAGTTTTGGGAACATGGGGAACAGCAGAAGCTACTCAGGCTGCTAAATACGGACTGTTGCCAGGTGATCTGAAAATACAGGATACCAACGGCGACGGTAAAGTTACATCGGCAGATAAGGTGGTATTAGGAAAGTCAACTCCTGATGGTTACGGAACATTTGTCAATACCTTCCGTTACAAAGCAATTGATCTGGGTATCGATTTGCAATTTAACTATGGCAACCAGATCATGAATTTAACAAGGCACTCTGGCCAGGATCGTACAGGTCAGGCAAACAGCTATGCTACAGTGTTAAATGCATGGACTCCAACTAATCAGAATACCAGCATTGCCGAAGACCGGCCAGCCTACGTACGTTACCAAACTGAAATCTATTCAACCAAGGTTGAAAGCGGTAGCTTCATTCGTGGTCGTGCAGTAACCCTTGGTTACAATTTCCCTGAAAACCTGGTTAAAAAATTAAGATTAAGCCGGTTAAGAGTATATGCTCAGGCGCAAAACCTGTTTGTAATAACCAAATACACCGGGTATGATCCTGAAGTTTCAACGTATAACAATAATACGGCAATTACTCAGGGCACACAAAATCAAAACAACACCAGCAACTTTACTCAGGGTATCCAGTTCTATGACTATCCAAAACCAAGAACTTTCCTGCTGGGCTTAAATGTTAGTTTCTAATTTAAATGTTAAAACATACTATTATGAAGTTTAACTTAAAAAAATATCGAATTGGTTTTTCATTACTACTGCTTACAGTAGCAATTAGTAGTTGCAAGAAAGATCTTGTTGAACAAAACAAAAGTAATTTTGTGAAAAGCACATATTTTACTTCCGGATCACAGGCACAGACCTTTGTTAACGGTATATACAGATCTCTTTACTTTTTTCAAAATGGCGATGCTTATGGCGAAAGTCCATTTATTACGATTGAGCTTTTTGCCGGACACGCTACCTCATTAGGTCAGAGTGTTAATAATGGTAACGTTATCAATCAACGTACCGATGCAGTTAACCCTGGATTTGAAACCGTATGGTCAAACTGCTATACAGGTATCTCTAATGCTAACATAGCCATAGCAAACATTCCGGCTATAACCATGGATGCAACACTGAAAAAGCAAGTACTTGGTGAGGCATATTTTTTACGGGCCTTCTTTTATTATCATTTGGTAAGGTTATATGGAGATGTGCCATTGATTGTACAGCCTGTTACAGTTTCCAGTTCTGACCTTTATCCTTCACGTACACCGGTAGCGCAGGTTTATGATCAAATCATAAGCGATTTACAGGCTGCAAAAGCTTCCGGTCTTGCCGAAACTAATACTACAGGCCGTGTGTCTATAGGTGCTGTGCGCACATTGCTGGCAAGTGTATATTTAACTACTGCAGGTTTTCCTTTGCAAAAAACAGCAAATTATGCTTTAGCTGCTCAGGAAGCTCAACCGGTATTGTCAGAATATACCTTGTTTGATAAATATGATTACCTTCATGATAATGCACACAAGAACCAGGGTGAGTTAATTTTTCAATCTCAGTACCTGGTGGGTGTAATGACAAATTCTATCCCTCAACTAACTGTGCCATTTAACCTTTTAGTTGGTTCTTATAATGACCACTTGGGTGCAATGATACCTACCAATGCATTTTTTAATAGTTACGAGGCTGGTGATTTGCGTACACAGGAGAGGCAGTTTTATTTCTCAAGCTACCCTTCATCTGTTGATGGTACAACCATCACTTTTGGCGAACATGCACTTTATAAATATTTCCACGTGGAGAGTGCTTTAGGTAATGGTCAAAGTGATGAAAACTGGACATTCCTGCGTTTACCGGAGGCAATATTGACTTACGCTGAAGCAACTAACGAAGCAAGTGGTCCAACACCTGACGCAATTGCACAGGTGAATAAGATCAGAACAAGAGCATTATTAGCTCCATTGCCTGCAGGAATAAGCAAAGCCGATTTCCGTACTGCAATTTGGAAAGAACGTTATCATGAGCTTGCTTATGAAAACAAAGCTTACTTTGATATTCAACGTACGCATCAGGCATACAACGTAACCAGCAATACCTTTAGCGAAGCTACATCAACTGCTAATGAGCAAAATGTAACTTTCAAAACACAGTATTATTTATGGCCTATTCCACAGCGCGAGATTGCTACAAATAAAAAGCTTACTCAAAATCCGGGTTGGTAATAAGGATTACAATAAAATAGAAGGGGGCTGTCTGTAAAAGGACAGCCCCTTTTTTAATGCCATTCCTCGTTGTAAACAAATTTGGGCATTTGCCATTTATACCTAATAGATAACAAACGTAAAGTAAGGCCAATAACACATGCCAAAACAATAGATAGCCCTGAACTGGCACCTATATAGGCTATCCCCAAATACGCAGCACCTGTAACTATAGACGCACTGGCATATATCTCTTTATGGAATAGTAAGGGAACATCATTACATAATACGTCGCGCAGCACACCACCCGCGCAACCTGTTATCATGCCACTTAATAAAACTATAATTGTTGGTAAATGTATTTCCTGAGCTATCTGGCAGCCAATAATGGTAAATACTACCAACCCTAAGGCATCAAGATATAGGAACAGCTTTTTTAACTTGGTCATGATAGATGCTATAAAAGCAGCCAGTATAGCCGCTGCTGCGGTAATCAGTAAGTACTCGGGGTGCTCAACCCAACTCATAGGGTAGTGATTAAACAAAATATTACGTACTGTACCACCACCAAGTGCGGTAACCCATGCAATAATACAAACACCCACCCAATCCATATTACGTCGGCCAGCTGATAAGGCGGCGGTCATTGCTTCGGCAATAATGGCTATGATATATAAAATATGGAGCATAGTAAATTGGGTTGCAGATAAGAATAAGCTTATTGGCCAAATATAATTATTTAGGCCAATTTAAAATATTGCTCAGCTATTTGAGAACGCGAAGGATTCCCAAATATGGTTCAAAACCTATTTGCTTAATATTTCAAAGCCTATGTTAATAGTGTTACCGTTGCCATCAACCAAGGTTAGCTGATGTTTACCAGGGGCTGGGTTTAAAGCCATTTGATGGAAATCCTGCGTTTCGCCAATGTACTGATCGTCAAGATGCCAGAATATTTTTATACCAGGCAAGCGGTGGGCGGCGTTACAGATCATCCTGCCGCGGCTACCATCGGCCTCAAGCGGGATATATATTTTTGCACCGTCTTTAGGGTATATCACTTCCATGGCATTAATGTTTTCTGCCTGTGTACACCCTGCGCGGAAAGGCGGTAATACATGATACTGATAATTTCGAGCCTTGTAATAGTACTCCATTGACGGGGGCAATACAAACCATTTTTTGCTGATCATGTTATCCGGTGATTCGCAATTGCCATTTACCTGGTATTTGCCATCGGCAGATAAATGGATTAACCGATGGTACGGACAAACAGGAGCTCTTAAACCAGCCTTTGGTACCCATTGCTCATCAACATCGTCACAATACTGCCCCGCCCGGTAACCGCTTTGATGGCAAATATTTATTCTAACCATTTCGCTGGTCGGCATTTCAAACCAGTCACGTGATACAGGCAACAGTCTGAATATTTCAAATAGGGCCGGGGCAGCTGTATTAATACCGGTAAGGCCCGGCCTGCCTTCACCGTCTGTATTGCCTACCCATACGCCTACTACGTATCTGGGGGTAATACCTATTGCCCAGCCATCTCTAAAGCCAAAGCTTGTACCTGTTTTCCATGCTACGCGCTGTGTGGAGCTAAATTGCTGCCATAGCATCTCTTCGCCTGGTCGCATCACTTCTTCCATCGCCTGAAAAGTGTAGTATATAGATGCAGCATCCAGAAGTCCGGATTTTTCCAAGACAGGTTTTGTTTTAGCAGGCATACTATAAATGGGGCTATGATAATCGGCGGGATTGTACCGACCATTGTATTGATTATAATGGTTAAGTACGCGGGCCATATCCGCATAAGTACCACTTAGCTCCCATAAGGTATTTTCGCCCCCGCCTAATATTAACGAAAGGCCATAATGGTCTGCAGGTTTGGTAAGCGTGGTGATACCCGCTTTTTTCAAAAAATCGTAAAATCGTTCATATTTGAACTGCTGCAGCATTTTTACGGCCGGTACATTCAACGAGCGCGACAATGCGCGTGACGCAGGTACTGCACCGTCATAACCGAGATCAAAATTTTCGGGATGGTAGCCTGCTATCAATGTTGGTACATCTGGCAGTAAACTATTGGGGAGTATAAGGCCGTTATGTAGCATAGAAGCATACAATAGAGGTTTTAGCGTACTGCCCGGGCTACGCGGCGCGTTAATCACATCAACATCGCTTTCCATTTGTGGGTCTTCACGATGGGCTATGTTGCCAGCGTAAGCCAGCGTAGCTCCCGTTTCCACATCTAAAACAATGGCTGCAATATTATTGATATCATTGGCTTTCAATACCTGGTGATGCTGTTCAAGAATGTCATTTACCTGCTGTTGAAGATCGGAGCTTATACTTGTGCGGATACGGGTATAACTCCCTGTTTTACCTGTATGATCGTTCTTAAAACGCTGTAGCAGGTGAGGTGCCAGCTGAGGTAAAGGCATCGGCTTGTCGGGCACCGGTTCCAGCTTGGCCAGTGCTGCGGTGGTACTGTCAATAACACCTTGTTTATAAAGTTTGGTAAGTAGGAGGTTTCGTTTTGCAATCAATATCTTTCTGTTTTTTCCGGGATGTACCAGCGAAGGTGAGTTTGGCAGAACCGCCATGGCAGCCATTTCGCCCCAGGAAAGCTTATCAGGGTCGCGCCCAAAATATCGCCATGAGGCTGCATCTAAGCCAATTACATTGGTGCCAAACGGTGCATTATTGGCGTAAAGGGCTAATATTTTACCTTTACTATAAGTAAGCTCCAAACGGAGGGCCATAAATATCTCCAGCAACTTATACCAAATTGTGCGCTGATGTTTGGTTGCCAAACGTATAACTTGCATAGTTAACGTACTGCCGCCGCTGGTTACTTTTTTTGATTGCATGTTTTGCCTGATAGCCCGGGCAAATGCAAGCACATCAAATCCGGGATGATGCTCAAAACGCTTGTCTTCAAAAGCTATGATGCATTGTTTAAATTTATCGGGTACACTATCATTATACGGAAAACGCCATTGGCCGTCTGTTGCTATGGATGCGCCCAGTAATTGCCCGTTATTATCATCAATTACATACGAAGTTGGACTGATAAATAATGGTTTCGGCAAACAAAACCAAAACAGTAGGGTTAAACCAAACAAGAATATGAGGATAAATATTACTTTTGGTTTTTTTAAGTGAAATTTTATCCTTTTTAACACTGCTTGCATTAATATATTTCAATAAAGGTATAGTAAGCTTTGTACACAGCTAAAAATATACGCAGCTGTATGGTTTCATAATAAAACAATAATGGCGATACAAAAATTATCAATTATTATCCCGGCCTATAACGAAGGTAACACGATACATTTGATTTTAGATAAAATTAAGGCAGTAAACCTTACAAATGATATTCAAAAGGAGATCATTATTGTAAACGACTGCTCAAAGGATAATACTGAAATGGCCATTAATGCTTACCGCCACGCAAATTCCGAGCTTGATATACAATATTTTAAGCATGATATAAATAAAGGTAAAGGTGCAGCTTTGCACACGGGAATATCAAAGGCAACTGGTGAGTATTTGATTATACAGGATGCCGATCTGGAATACGATCCGGAAGAGTATAATGATTTGCTGAAACCGGTAGTTGCAGGCTTTGCCGATGTAGTATACGGCTCCCGCTTTATGGGAAGCAACCCACACCGGATCTTGTTTTTTTGGCATACCATTGGCAATCGCTGGCTTACATTCGCTTCAAACATGTTTTCAAATCTGAACCTTACCGATATGGAAACCTGTTATAAGTTATTTAACACTCAAATTATACAGGCTATAAAGCTTACCGAAAAACGATTTGGCTTTGAACCTGAAATTACCATCAAGATTTCAAGGATACCCAAAATAAGGATATATGAAGTAGGCATCTCTTATTACGGACGTACTTATGATGAGGGCAAGAAAATAGGATGGAAGGATGGTGTGCGGGCTATTTACTGTATATTAAAGTACGGACTGTTTAAAGCAAGGTAAAAGCTTTTCAAAATCAACATCCCAATACCTGATGTTTGCGTTTGATATTGCGGTAGCTACTGTTGCTATATTATCCGCATCGGGTTGAAAGCTGGTTAATCTCCAGTTTTTTGATGATGAAAGCAGGCTGTTGCTAATTTCATGGTCACCATTTAAACAAGGTATGTATTTAAGATTATCATCCAGGCCCTGTGCTGTTGCTTTGGTTAAAGCCTCTTTCCGTGTCCACAATAAAAAGAAGCCCGCGGCTGAATTTTGATGTGCTATATAATTAATTTCATCATTGCTGAAATTATCGACCAATATCTCCTTATAACTAAATAACTGGTCTACCTCCTCTGTATCAACACCAACTTCGTTATTGGAAATGGCGATCATGATCCAGTCGCCAGCGTGCGAAATATTATATTTTAAATTTTGATTCAGTATGCACGGCTTTTTGTTGGCACTCACTACAAATTTAATCATAGTAGCCGGTTGGTGGGTATACATACTGATCAGGCATCTTAATACCCCTCTGCTTATCACAAACCTGATACGATCTTTTTTTTGTACGTAACGATTAGCCCGCACAATTTCATCAGGGAGCAATAGTTTAAAAAAATCATCAACCAGGGCCAGGTTTGAACTGATGTTAATTCGCCAGATATCTACACTTTCATCATCTAATTTGTAATCATACCGGGCACCGTCATGCCATTCAATATCATTTTGAATCCCAATGCTGACTTTAATTAGATCCATGGCAATGTTTTACTTTTTGGCGGAGTCGTTTAAACAGTTTTGTAATATGCTTGCAAACATCTTGTCATTAGGTGATTTAAATATAGAATTATGCTCGCCTGGTATTTTATGTATATTAACCCCGTTTAAAGCATAAGGTTTCCATCCAAGATGTTCAAAATCATCCATATAAAAAGTATGATTTTCGGCTCTGAATAATTCTACAGTTACATCAATAGGCTCCAGCTTATATCGTTTTTCTGCAATGATGTTCATCTCATCAATCTTATTGGAGTATCCAAAAAAACCTTCCTGCTTTTCGTCCTTAAATAATTTCCATAGTATTTTGGTAATACCGCGTTTGGCAACCTTGCCGCTGTGTGCAATGGTGTTAGTAAACCCATTAGGAAATGATAGATTATACTGCAGTTTCCTGGCAAAAAACTTTCCTCTTTTAATTTGCATGGTTAACCAGGGATCGTAAAACGGAGAGCGGTATGCATAAGTATCAAACATGGCCAGCATTTTTACTTCTTTACCCTGGGCCTTAAATTGTTTAGCCATTTCAAAAGCAATGATTCCCCCAAAAGAGTAGCCGGCAAGCGCATAAGGGCCATTAGGATTTTGCTCCATAATAGAGGCATTGTAATGCGCGGCAATATCAACAATATTGCTTAATGGTTCATCAATGCCATTGAGCCCTTTAGCCTGTAAGCCATAAACAGGCTGGTCTGCATCCATGCCAGAGGCCAGCGTATTGAAAAGTAACACGTTAAGACCGGCACCATGTACAATATACAGCGGCATTTTGTTACCGCTGGGTTTAATAGGTACAAGTGAATCCCATACGATGGATTTGCCGTCCATCTCCAGCATTAAGGCTAATTTTTCAATAGTGGAGTTTTCAAATAATGCAGCAAGCGGCAGGCGTTTGCCGGTTAGTTTTTCAATCCGGGTCATTACCTGAACTGCAATTAACGAGTGCCCGCCTAATTCAAAAAAGTTATCATATATACCAATGTTCTTGATTGCTAAAAACTCAGACCATATATCAGCTACCAATTTTTCTACGTCTGTTCTAGGAGCAATATATATATGCGCACTTTCAGCAAGTTTGGTGTTTTGATCGGCTAATGCTTTTTTATCAATTTTACCGTTGGGGGTTAGGGGCATTGCAGGTACAATAATCAAATCATCCGGCACCATATAGTCGGGTAACTCTGCTTTTAACGATATTCGCCAAGCCTTAACCTGATCGGCCTCGTGCTCGGTGAGGTATTTATCCTTAACAACAATATAAGCTACTAATTTAGCAATGCCATTTTTGTCCGGACGCGCTAAGACTACAGCTTCTTTGATGTTATATTCATTTACCAGTTGGTATTCAATCTCGCCGGTTTCAATGCGATATCCCCGTATTTTTATTTGTGCATCAACGCGGCCAAGACATTCAATTTCACCATCATCCATAAATTTACCCAAGTCGCCGGTGCGGTAAATTTTAGCTCCGGGAATTTTAGAAAACGGATCCGGAACAAATTTTTCTGCTGTTAACAAAGGCTGGTTCAGGTAACCCTTGGCTACGCCGTCGCCTCCAATATAAATTTCGCCTGCTGTCCCGGGAGCAAGCGGGTTAAGGTACTTGTCTAAAATATAAATAGAAGTGTTATCAATTGGCCTGCCAATGGTTATTAAGCTATCGTCGGCTTTTATTTGTTTAACGGTTGACCATACTGTAGTTTCCGTTGGCCCGTATACATTCCATAAACTCGCCGCACGGCTGGTTATTTTTTCAGCAAGCTCTTTTGGTAAGGCTTCGCCACCGCATATTACTTTTAATGGTGTTGATTTATCCCAACCCGCTTCGAGCATGATGCGCCACGTGTAGGGGGTAGCCTGCATTATAGTTACACCTTCCGTTTTAATAATATCAAGTAAAGCCCGGCCATCCTTTGCCTTGGTACTATCTGCAATTATTATTTGAGCACCGCTTAACAAGGGCAAAAATAGCTCGAGGCCAGATATATCAAAACTTACCGTGGTTACTGCAAGTAACTTATCAGCAGCAGTTATTCCGGGGGCTTTTTGCATGCTGTACAAAAAGTTAACCAGGTTGTGGTGGGCAATTTGAACGCCTTTAGGCATCCCGGTTGATCCCGATGTATAAAGTATATAAACAAGATCATCACCGCTTACATCAACATTGATATCGTTTACCGGTTGATGATTAAGCTGAGGCCAAATTTGCTCAACCAATAACTCTTTGGCATTTGATTGATAACGTTTCTTGTAATCTTCGGAGGTTAGTAATAATACTGCTCCGGAGTCATTCAACATGTAATTAATGCGGTTTAGCGGAAACTGCGGGTCAACAGGTACATAAGTGGCCCCGGTTTTCATGATGGCAAGCATAATCACTACCATCTCTGCCGATCTGCTGAGCGCGAACGCCACTTTATCGCCCTTTTTTACACCTTCATTAATTAACAGCGTTGCAAGTTGATTGGCTCGCTCATTTAATTGTTTGTAAGTAAGCGTTTGATCTGCAAACTTAACTGCTATATGGTTACTGTATTGCTGTGCGCGTTCACTGATGATCTGATGCAGTGCTTTGTCTTTAGGGTAAAGTGATGCAGTATCATTCCATTCGCTTAACTGGTTGGTAAGCTCGCCGAAATTTTTAACCGGGATATCGCCAATCAGAATGTCCGGATTATTTACCAGTTGTTGCAGCAAGAATTCAAAATCATCCATCATGTTGCGGATGCCGCTTGCTGTAAATAACTGCGTATTATATGACCATTCCAATATAAGGGCTTCATCCCGACCAGATATATTTACAAACAGCTCAAAACTTTCATACGCACGCGGGTTGCTGATTAAATGATGTTGCAGTGCATTAAACTGAACATCGTCATCCATGCCCATGTCAATATTAAACATTACGGGTACAAGTGGTATTCTTGAGGCATCGCGCGGAATGTTTAAGCTTTTTAGTAAACTGCCAAAAGTATACAACTGATGATCATAAGCATCTAAAATAGCTGAGGTTCTTTGTTTTAAATAGCTTTTAAAGGGCAGCTCTCTATTAGGATAGCTGCGTAAGGCTAAAAGATTAACGCAATGCCCAACAAGGCGGTAATTGCCTGTAGCTGATTGCCCTGCAGCTGGCAGGCCCAGAATAATTTCGTCCTGGCCTGTTAGTCGTTGTAAAAATATTTCAAACGCGGCTAATAACGTGGTAACAAAGCTGCTGCCATTGGCTTTGCCCAGTTTTTTAAGGGCGACAACTAAATCGCCGTTCAGCGCAAAATCATCCCGGTGGCTTTTAAAGGTGCGTACCGCAGGTCTGGGTAAATCTGTAGGTATATTTAAAAGATGGCTGCTGTCTTTAAATTGGTCAAGCCAATAGGCTTCAGTTTCCTTGTAAGCGGTGCTGTGTTCAAAAGCTCGCTGTTCTGCCGAGTAGCCACTGAAAAGGGGAGCAGGGGGCAATTGTATATTTTCATGATTGATATATGAATTATACAATTTGCTTAAATCCTGCATCATGATGCCTATTGACCATCCGTCACATGCAATGTGATGTGCGATAAATGTCAAACGGTATTCATTGGCGGTTAATTTGAGCAGCGAAGTTTTAAATAATGGCCCTGTAACCAGGTTAAATGGCGTTAAGGCTATCTGCTGATTTTGATTTTCAATAAATGCCTGCTGACCGGCGACAGATTGTGCTGAAATATCCTGATAATCAATTTCAAGAGATAGCTCCTTGTAAACACAAATATATTTACCATCGGCACTAAAACATGATCGTAATGCCTCATGCCTGTTGCTGATAGCCTGCAATGCCCTGAGCATAGCATCATGGTGAAATGTACCGTGTAGCAGCAGGGAGAAAGATTCATTATAGGCACAATTAGCCTCGTCACCGCCAATAAGGCATGATGTCCATATTTCCAGTTGTGATTCCGTAGCCGGAGCTAAGTTCGATAACTCGGGTCCTGAAAACGGATCAAATTCTACTGGATTTATATCGTATGTATAAATATTATCCAAATCAGTTACTGCTAAATTTTACCTGTAAATATTTACCCGGGTTGTTTTCGTCATTAATAAACCAGCCAGGATTTCCATCCTTATCCCTGCCAAGTCTTGCACCCGGAACAGGTGGATCGGTTGGCAAACCCGCTTGGCCATTACTTGCAGTTTTTGGTTTATCCACAGGTATAAATCCTGATGCAATCAACTCTGAAATACTTTCGCTGAAAGCATTTATAATCTGATCAATTTCATTATCGGTATGTGCCGCGGTTAAAAAGCAAGGGAAAAGATCCCAGATATGGATGCCCTTTAATCGCATCAGCGTAAATAATAGTTCGCCATAAGCTAACTCATACTTGAACTTTATCTTCCATAACGAACCAAAGTAAGGGATATATAGCGGCAGGCACTCTTGCTCGCATATATTATTTAACGCATCGGCCAAACGTTTTGTACTGGCGTTTAAGCGCTCCTGTAATGCTGCACCTTGCTCTTTCATATATAGCAGAGTAGCTCTGCCTGCGGCAAGTGCCAACGGATGACGTACAAATGTTCCGGCAAAATACGTTACACCAGCCTCAGGACTTGAATCGTCTCCGAATTGCCAGTTACCACCATCCAGCGCATCCATATATTTACTGATACCTGCAATGGCGCCAATCGGCATACCACCACCTATTACTTTTCCATAGGTTCCCAAATCGGCCTTAATTCCGAAAAGCGCCTGCGCACCACCCTGATGCATCCGGAAACCGGATATTACTTCGTCAAATATTAAAACTGTATCAGATTGCCGGGTTATCTCTCTTACTTTTTTCAGGAAAGCAACCGGCTGAAATTCCGGACGCCTGCTTTGTACCGGTTCAACCAAAACGGCCGCCAGTTCATGAGCTCTTTCTGCAATTATTTTCAGTGATTCTTCTGTGCCGTAATCTAATATGAGCATATTTTGAACCACCTCGGGCATAATGCCTGGCGCGGCAGGTACGGTTTTTAATTTTTTGGTTCCACGAACAATTACTTCGTCATTGATGCCGTGGTATGAACCACTGAATGCTACAATAAGGGAGCGGCCGGTAACTGTACGAGCTACACGCATAGCACCTAAAACAGCTTCTGAACCTGTATTACAGAGTGCCGAACGGTCAAAGTTGGTAAACTCACAAATCAGCTTGCAAACCTCACCAGCCAATTCATGTTGCGGGCCAATCTCATAGCCCTTTTCAACCTGTTCAAGTACTGCTTTTTTGAGTACGTCTGTTTGATAACCTAAAAAGTTTGATCCAAAACCATTGAGCGCATCAATGTATTCGTTACCATCAATATCCCAAACATGGCTACCCTTTGAACGGTTTACCACAAGTGGGTACACTACTTCCTTGGTTAAAGGCCTGAAACCGCTTACTACTCTTGGATCGGCCATATAAGACCTGTCTTTTTGCGTTTGGGCTTTACTGCTTTTTGTTTTGTTGTTGTATTGAACAGTGAGTTCCTTTAAAAATGTCGACTGTTTCTCATCCAATATCAAAGTTTGTTTTTCGATACGGGCAGTTGCACCAAAAGGTTTTTTTATTTCGATCTGCTCTTCAGGGGTAAGGTCATAGGTTATGGACTGTGGTTTTGCCGGGGCTACAACCGGGGCCAGAGTACTATGATTTTGAACTACAGGTGATTGTGTGCCACCGTTTTGTATAAGTGCCAGCTGGTTGGTTAATAACTGCAACTGTTGTGATATCAGCCCGATAATAAGTTCGTTGTTATTAGCACCGTTATTTATAGGAGCCTGGATATTAAACGCTTGCGGAGGTACTGCTGCTACCGGTTCTGGTGCAACAGTCTCGGGTTTAAATACATCCGCAGCAAGATTGGCATCAAGATAGGTAGCCAGTAATTGCAGGCTGTTATACTCCTCAAATAATTTTCTGAAGGTTATGGATATGTTGAATGTCTTTTTAAGATTGGTTGCTATTTGTGTTAATGAAAGTGAATCGAAACCAATCTCCATAAAACTCAAGCCAGTATTGGCGGCATCAATTTCAATGCCTGCTGCATCTTCAAATATTTCTTTAAGTTTATTAATTAAAATATCTTTTCTCATCGGCATAATTTGGGGGCTTGTTGTTTGTGATATAAATGCATCAGATGCGGTTTCAGGTGTATTTATTACTATAGGCGGCTCAAGCCAGTATCGTTTATGATCAAAGGCGTAAGTAGGCAGGTCTATTTTTTTATTGTTTTGGTTTTTATAAAATGCTTCCCAGTCAGGTTCAATTCCGTTTAGCCATAGTTGCCCTAATGTTTTTAATAAGGAATAACCTTCGGTAAGGATTTCACTTTTCTCAAATCCTGCGCATACCGCTAATGATTTATTGGTGGTATGCTGGCGGGTTAAGGTTGCTAATACCGCTCCCGGACCAACTTCCAGAAATAGACGATTGTCGCTTTCCTGTAATGTATCCAGAGCATCAGCAAACCGAACAGTTTTACGCAAATGCTGTGCCCAATATGTCGGGTCGGTTGCTTCCGCCTCACTCATCCAGGTGCCGGTTACTGTTGATACAATTGGCTTTACCGGTTGATTCAGTTGAATTGATCTTACTACTGTTTCAAACGGAGCAATAACATCGTCCATCATTGCCGAATGAAAGGCGTGGCTGGTATTTAACAAACGCGCAGGTATACTTTTTTCTGACAACGCATCGGCAAATTTATTGATCAGCTCATCCGGACCGGCCACTACACACAATTTACGGCTGTTAATAGCTGCAATTGATAACCCGGCCGGTAATAACAAAAACAATTCATCAGCGGGTAACCTTACTGATAACATGCTGCCTACAGGAGCCTGGTTTACTAACCGGGCTCTTTCAGAAATGAGTATTAAAGCATCATTTAAACTAAATACCCCGGCTAAATGTGCTGCTACAAATTCGCCTATGCTATGTCCGGCTAAAACTTCGGGCTGTATGCCGTAGCTCATCCATAATTTTGCCATCGCATATTCTAAGATGAATATGGCGGGTTGTGCGTAAAGGGTTTGTTTTATTTTTTCCTGAGCATTGTCGTCCGGTGTGTTTGGATACATGATGTCAAGCAGGTTTTCATGTATAGTTCCTTTTAATAAATCCATACATTCATTTACCGCGGCTGCAAAAACAGGTTCATTCTGATACAGATCCCGGCCCATGCCGGCATATTGCGATCCTTGCCCCGGGAACATGAACACTATTCCGGTAGCTTTTGTCTTTAAGTTTTTTACAGATGATTGATCCGGTTCTGTGGTATTTAATTTAACCAATATATCATGGTTGTTTTCTGCAATAATAAATCTGCGGAAATTAAAATCGGCCCTGGTAGTTTGTAAGGTAAAGGCTATATCGTTCAAATCAGTATCCTGATGTTCAATGATATGATCGCTTAGTTTTTTAGCGTAATTATTGACACTGTTTTGGTTTTTTGCCGACCACGTAATTAACTTTAAAGGTTTATCTATGGTTGTTTTTGCAGGCGTATTTTCAAACTCTTCTAAAACCACATGCACATTGGTGCCGCCAACACCAAACGAGCTAACCCCGGCGCGTCTTATGGTATCGGTATCCCAAGGTGTCAATTGGGCGTTTACATAAAATGGACTATTGGCAATATCGATATTGGGGTTAATCTGGTCGTAAAATAATGATGGCGGTATTTGACGATTGCGTAGAGCTAAAACTGTTTTGATAAGCCCTGCCGCACCCGAAGCAGCCGTAAGGTGCCCCATATTGCTTTTTACAGATCCTATTGCACAGAATTGTTTTTTGTTCTGCGGGCCGAAAGCAAGGCTTAAACCTTCTATTTCTATAGGATCGCCGAGCGGAGTGGCTGTGCCGTGTGCCTCAACGTAACTAATAGTTGCCGCCTCGATACCCGCATCATCAATAGCCATGGCTATTGCACCAGCTTGTCCGCGCGCACTCGGACCACCAAAACTGCTTTTACCGGCACCGTCATTGTTTACACCTATTCCTTTTATTACACCTAAAATGGTATCTCCATCGCGTTTGGCATCTTCCAGATTTTTTAACAGCACTACGCCTGCGCCATCACTGAAAACTGTTCCGGTTGCCTGTACATCAAAGGGACGGCAATGACCATCGGCGCTCATAATAGAGCCCTCTTCATACAGGTGCCCGCTTTTTATGGGTGATGTAACGGATGCCGCACCGGCGAGTGCAACACTACATTGTCCATCGCGAATGCTGCTTACAGCTTGTGTTACCGCTAACAGGGCAGTAGAGCAGGCAGCATAAACGGCAACTGCCGGCCCCTGTAAATTTAACTGATAGGCGGTACGGGTGGCTATATAATCTTTTTCGTTTAATAACCTTACCTGAAAGTGGCCGGTACGCTCCACCAGTTCGGGGTTGGTTAATACATTGTTGTTGTAATAGGTGTTGTATCCGCAGCCTGCAAAAACACCCACAGTCCCGCTATATTTTTGTGGTAGGTGACCTGTTTTTTCAAGTACTTCCCAGGCTATTTCTAAAAATATGCGTTGTTGCGGATCCATTAATTCCGCAGCCCTTGGATTAAAACCAAAAAACTCAGCGTCAAATTCATCTGCTTTATCAATGATTCCTCTGGCTCTCACGTAGGCAGAATCATTTTTAACACTGGCCGGAATATATTTATCTAACTCATTCTGGCTAAAGAAACTGGTTGTTTCTCTGCCTTCGATTAATAATTGCCAAAACTCATCAATGGTATTAGCTCCCGGAAAACGGCCTGCCATACCAACAATGGCAACATCCCGGTTAGCGTTATGATCTTTATTTTTTTGTGACAATGGGAGAAAAGTCGTTTCATTAGAGCCACTTAAAAAACTTACCAATCCGCTAATAGTTGGGTATTGGTATAGTTTAGTTATCGGTACTTCGAGGTTATATTGCTGTTTTAATTGGGCAACTGTTTTTAATGCCAGCAAGGAGTTACCGCCAAGTTGAAAAAAGTCATCGTCCAATCCTATCTTGTCTAATTGCGTGAGGCTCATCCACACGGCAGTGATGTTTTTTTCAAGCGCTGTTAACGGAGCCCTGTAAAGCACGGATAGCTCAGGCCGATCCATACCTGGTTGAGGTAAGGCCTTCCTGTCAACCTTGCCACTGGTGGTTTTGGGAAGTTCCTGAAGCCATACATAGGCGGAAGGTAACATAAAATCGGGCAATTGATGTTCCAGGCTTTTGCGTACACTATCTGTATTTTGCTGATTGTTGGAAGCAACCAGATAGGCTATTAGGCGTTTTTGACCGGCAGCATCTTCGCGGGCTATTACTACAGCCTGCTGAATGTTTTCGAGTTGATTTAATAATACCTCAATTTCGCCCAATTCAACCCGGTTACCCCTGATCTTTACCTGCGTATCCTTGCGGCCTAAATATTCAATATTACCATCCGGCATATAACGGGCCAGATCACCGGTGCGATAAATACGAACAATGTTATCCGCAGATTCCTGCAAGTTAACAAATTTTTCAGCGGTAAGATCGGGCTTGTTTAAATATCCCTCGGCAAGACTTATTCCGGCAACACATAGTTCGCCTGTTTCGCCATACGGTAAATTGTTCAGACTTTCATCAAGTATCAGGATCTCAGTATCGTCAATAGCAATTCCGATAGGGGGCAGGGCAGGCCAAAGGGCAGCATCACCATCTAATTTAAGTTGGGTTACCACATGCGTTTCTGTAGGGCCGTACTGGTTATATAAAACGCAGTTGGGTAAGGCATTGAAGAAACTGATAATCTGCGGGGTTATTTTCAACTGCTCACCGGCTGTCATTATTTCCTGTAAACAAGAGGGAATATGTTGGTGGGCAATGGCGGCTTCTGTTAAATATTGGAGCACCACAAAAGGCAGAAATATCCTGTTTATTGAATAGGCTTCAATATACTGCAGTAGTTTAACAGGGTCAATCCTTAAATCGTCGGCAATAAGTATCAGGGTACCGCCAGTTGTTAGCGTGGCAAATATTTCCTGAAAAGACACGTCAAAACTCAAGGGCGCAAACTGCAATGTGTTTATGCCCGTAGCTGAAACTGAGTTATCCCGCTGCCATAAAAGCAGATTGCTTAAGGCAGCGTGGCCCATTACAACACCCTTAGGAGTTCCGGTTGATCCAGATGTGTACAACACATAAGCATCGCCTTGTTTTAATGGTGTTATTGATTCGCTTTCCTGATATTCACCATCGCTCCACAAAATATTAACCGGCAGTGGTTCAAATAAACCTTGCTGTGTTTTGGTAACCAGGCAAGTATCAATGCCGGAGTCTATGATGATCTGTTCCAGGCGTTCCTGCGGGTACTCAGGATCAAGCGGTAAATATGCTTTGCCTGCCTTTAATATGGCCAGAACACTTATTACAGTTTCAACACTGCGATAGGTGCTTACACCGATTATAGCTGAATTTGGCGATTGCGCAATTATGGCTGCAGCTAAATTGTTTGCCTTTTGGTCGAGTTGATTGTAGGTGAGCTTATTGCTGCCATAAATAACAGCAATAACATCAGGAGTTTTACTTAGCTGATGCTCAAATAATTGATGGATCAAAAAGGTATGATCTATACCCTCTGTTGATACGTTGCCGCTATTGATATTCATTAACTTGATAAGGTTGGCTAACTGTAAAGGCCTAACCATTTTTTATTATTGGTTTTTAAAGCTTGTTGCAGGAACTTTAAATCAGTTCAAGATAGTAATTTTTACGTTTTTATATATGCTTTCTGTTTTAACTAAAGAAATAAAATTAATTATATGTTTGTTTAATTTAATATAAAATAAATTAACTCTATAGCTTGTATTTGTTGAGTTTTAAATTAATTGTTAACTATTGCTTCCGCTGAACCTTTTCCCAAACCGCACTTTGCTTACTTGTAAAATATCTGATAATACCTGCCAAAACCGCATAATTCATTACGCAAAAATAATATGGTATAAATAATACTTTAATCCGGAGTTGTTTTTTCTCCATAATAAAGCCCAATAATGCTAACACATAAAATGCCACTTGTGCAAATAACAATACCTGGTATCCGGTTGAGCCGGGTTCAAGAGCCAGTATAAAGTTCAGAACAAGTGATAATAGGAGCAGGAAGGGGGTAACCGTCCACCTTAAAACACGATGGCTAACGTATTGAAATGAAAGTACAGGATATGGAAACGGATTAAATAAGCTCTTTAACCTTAAAATAGACTGTATGCCCCCTGCGGCTATTCTGATCTTTCTCTTAAGCTCTTCAGATACATTTTCTGAGGCAGTTTCTGTAGCATAAGCTTCGGGTTCATAAACAATACGGAAGCCCTTTTTTGCTATTAGCATCGAAATCATAAAGTCGTCAAGTACAGTATCTGCCGGAACAGCCTGGTATAGCGATCGTCTCACGCTAAATAGTTCGCCAGCGGCGCCAACAACTGAATAAAGCTCAGAGTCCCATTTTTTTAACGCCGATTCATATTTCCAGTAAAAACCTTCGCCTGCGGCGCTTGCATCTGCATTTTCGTCAAAGTGCACACGCTTTTCGCCTGCAACTGCGCCTACGGTATTGTTGGCGTAATGCCTGCATATTTTAATGAGTGCATCTTTATTTAAGAAAGTGTTGGCATCGGTAAACACAACAGCATCAGTATCTACATACTCCATAGCTCGGTGTATGGCTGCAATTTTACCGGCACGTTGGGGCTGGTGTAGCAACTGTATTTGCGGGTACTGAGCTATGATCTCCGGTGTATTATCTGAAGATCCATCGGTTATAAAAAGTATCTTCAGTTTTTGTGCCGGATAATTTAGCAAAAGGCTATTGGCTATTTTTTCTTTAATAAAATCTTGCTCGTTATAGGCAGCAACAACCAGCGTACAAGTTGGTAAGGTATCGATACCATTAGCAATAGTTTGTTTTTTACCCTTAACTATCCGTTTAAGGCGAATAATGGCATATAAAAGTACTCCATAACCGGCAAAGGTGTAAAAAACAATAATCAGGCTTAATAGTAAAATAATTTTCATGCAATTGTATTAATGGGGTATCCTAAATTATTGCTGTTTTTTGAGTGGGTAAGGTTCCACCATACCGCTTTAAAAAGCATTGGTATAAAATTGTAATTTTTGGCCTTTATGTAATTGATTAAATTGCGGGGCACAACCAGCAATAAAAAGTAAACGTAAAAAATCAGCATTTTGAAAAATGATGCATTGCGGCGTATAAAAAGAATGCGGTTACGATTCATGAAATACTCTTTTAAACGACTTTTTTTACCTACAGAAACTGATTCCTTATGATATATTAAAGCATCTGTACATATCCAGGCCTCATATCCGGCCCTGATAATATGTTCGCACCAGTCTACCTCTTCATAATATAAAAAGAAGTTCTCACTCATGAGCCCTGCCTTATCAACGGCTTCTTTCCGGATCATCATAGCTGCGCCGTGGCAATAGGCTGTGGGGCCGGTGATATGATTAAACTGCCCTTCATCTTTTTGCCGTAAACCAATGCAGTTATTGCGGCCGGTGTAATAACTCATTGCCGTATAACCGGCGTACTGTATCAGCTGTTTATCGCTATAATATTTGATCATGGGCGATATCATACCTGCATTATTATTGGCATCTAACACATTAACCAGTTTCTGAATCAAACCAGTGGTAAATTCTGTATCATTGTTTACCAGAAAAAGATAATCGCCGGTTGCTTCTTTTATGCCCAGGTTATTGCCTCCGGCGAAACCGAGATTAACTTCCGACCGTATAAATTTTATGTTCGCATATTTTAATGACCATTCAGGTATCGGATTTATTTTACTGGCATTATCAACTACAATAATTTCAATTTTGGTATAGTTGTTGGTTTTTTCTATTGAAAAAAGTAATTCTTCGGTAACTGTGGGCTGGTTAAAATTTACAGTGATAATAGAAACTTTTTTCATCTATACTAAATGGATATTGAACGGTCTGTTTACGGAATAAGGATAATGAAAGTTAAATACTTAACATAATTTAATCTGACTGATAAAAAATGAATTTTAATGTTGTACATTAACTAAGCAATACAATAATTATGCAAGTTTTAGTAATAAGCAAATTATAGATTAAAAAATGTATGTCGCAGTTGATTAATTAAAGAATTTGAATGATAAATAACTCCACTGAAAACACAACTGGTAATGCTCATGAATAAGAACATTAACGAGTTACACCGGGAAAAGACGAAAAAAGTATACTTTCCTAACTTAAATGGAGTAAGAGCGCTGGCGGCGCTTATGGTTGTTATAGCACATATAGAACTTCATAAAACCATTTTTCATATTCGACGCATTCCCGATATTAATTTACTCAATTTGGGGAAAATTGGCGTCACCGTGTTTTTCTCATTAAGCGGTTTCTTAATTACCTATTTACTACTTGAGGAAAAGCGAACCTTTACCCACATTAATTTTAAAGGCTTTTATATGAGAAGGCTTTTAAGAATATGGCCCTTATATTTCCTGGTAGTGCTTTTTGGCTTTTTACTTTACCCGGTCGGCTCTAAAAATGCTATCTGGCTGTCGGTACTGTTTTTACCAAATCTTGCTTTTAGCCTCAATCTGCTGCCTGCTATTGTTGACCCTATATGGTCAATTGGTACTGAAGAACAGTTTTATTTATTTCACCCGCACTTTTTCAGATTTAAGAGAACGGAGCATATACTTTATGCATTATTAATATTTATAATAATAATTTACACTGTAGAAATAGGCGTTGGCAAGTTAGCGTCAGCAAATTCCATTTATCTGGCTTTTCGTAACCTTATGTATTATGCACGATTTGATAACATGATGATAGGTGCTATTGTAGCAATTATTTACAACAATACTAAGTATCCTCAGTTTAAATTCAGGTTTCAAAAATTATTTGATACGATATTTAAAAAATGGTTTCAAATTGTATTAATAATAGCTTTTATAATTTACCTGCTATTTTATCTGAGCTATAATATCAGTCATGGCGATGTTTTAATATCTGTTATGGCGTCATTGCTTATTGTCAATTTATGCGAAACCGGTACCAGCATTTACTCTTTGCAACATAAATATCTTGATTATATAGGGCAAATTTCTTACGGTATATATTTATTGCACAAATTCTGCTTGTTTCTTGTGTTATACCTTGTTCAGAAGTATTTAACTCCTGGAAATATGATAGTTGAGAATTTGATTATTTACGGTGCAACAATTATAGGTGTAATTGGCATAGCCTCACTTTCATATTATGGCTATGAGAGGCCATTTTTACAGATAAAAAAACGTTTTCAAAAAATTACCCAGTAATAAATTAATATTACCGGGTAAGAGATCAGTTAATAGTATAATAGTTAAGTTTTTATTCTTTTGATACTTTGTCAAGGCAGGTTTGCAGTACAACGGCAAACTCCTTATCATTTGGCGGGGCAAATATGGTGTTGTGCTCGCCCGGTATTTCATGTACATGTACGCCTTTTAAAGCAAACGGACGCCAGCCAAGAAAATCAAAATCAATCATGTAAAAAGTACGTTTTTTAGCTCTGAACAACTCAATGGCAATTGGGAGGGGCGTTAAAAAGTAATTACGCAAGGCTTTTTCACTGGCCTCGTCAATCTCATTATCGTAGGCAAAAAAGCCCTCTTTTTTCTCGTCCTTACCCGGAAATAATTTCCAGAATAATTTGATAACCTTTCGTTTAATGATCAGGCTCTTATATTCAATAGTACGCTTAGGGTCTTCCTTAAGCAATACAAAACTGTGGCCTATTTGCTTTAAGGTAAAAACTGTATTTTTTAGGGCTCTTTTTAAAGCCGGATCATTTACGGTTGACTGCTCTGCATAGGTATCAAACATGGCCAGCATTTTTACTTCCTTGCCGGCTGCCATTAGCTGCTTGGCCATTTCATAGGCAATAATGCCGC
Source organism: Mucilaginibacter saanensis (assembly GCF_014200575.1). Taxonomy (GTDB): domain Bacteria; phylum Bacteroidota; class Bacteroidia; order Sphingobacteriales; family Sphingobacteriaceae; genus Mucilaginibacter. The sequence goes on from NZ_JACHBZ010000002.1 coordinate 616,784, forward strand.
CTAATGAATAACCCGCGAGGGCATAAGGGCCATCAGGGTTTTTGGCTACTATTTCGGCAATGTAGTTTGCGGCAATTTCCTCCATTACGTCAAGCGGTTCATCAATACCATTAAGTCCCTTGGCCTGCAAACCATATACAGGTTGTTCGGCATCCATGTTCATGGCAAGGGCATTAAATAGTAATACATTGAGGCCGGCACCATGCACAATGTATAATGGCATTTTACTGCCGCTTGGCTTAATAGGTACCAATGACTCCCAAGTAATAGACGCAGGATCAATCTCAAGCCTGGCAGCTAATTTTTCAACTGTTGAATATTCAAATAATGTAGCCAAAGGCAGGCGTTTCCCGGTTTCTTTTTCAATGCGGGCCATGATCTGTACGGCAACTAATGAGCGGCCACCCAGCTCAAAAAAATTGTCGGTAATACTGATATTCTCTAACCCCATAAGTTCCTGCCATATACTGGCAATTAACTTTTCGTTGCTGGTGCCCGGCGCAACAAATTCGCCGGTACGCTGTATATTGCTGTAGTCTGGTTTAGGAAGTGCCTTGCGGTCAATTTTTCCATTAGGGGTAATGGGAATAATGTCCATGATTACAAAGTCATCAGGTACCATATATTCAGGTAGTACCGCAAGTAATCCTTGCTGCCATGCGTCATTCTGAGTTTTTAAATCGATACCGCTTTTTTGATCATTGACGATCACATAGGCCACCAACCGTGGATTACCGGGCGTATCTTCCCGTGCAATAACTACCGCTTGCTTTATATTATCCTCTTTTAAGAGGTTTTGTTCAATTTCCTCGAGCTCAATACGATAACCACGAACTTTTACCTGGTGATCAATACGACCAAGGCAAACAATCTCTCCATCTTCACGAATCTTACCCAAATCACCTGTACGATACATTTTGCTGCCTGGTATACCTGAAAATATATCTTCAACAAAACGCTCAGCAGATAATTCAAGCCTGTTCAGATAACCAACCGCCACGCCATCGCCGCCAATATAAATTTCCCCGATGGTGCCATCAGTATGATTTTTTAAGGCTTCATCTACAATATATACCTGTGTGTTATTAACAGGGCGGCCGATAGTAATATCATCCTCGTGTGTTATTTGTTTAACAGTGGAGTATATAGTTGTTTCTGTAGGGCCATACATATTCCAGATCTCCGCACATTTAGGAAGTAATTGTGCCGCAAGATCTTTAGGAAAAGCCTCGCCACCACAAAATACCTTTAAAGGCATCTTTTCGTCCCAGCCAGATACGAGCATCATGCGCCAGGTGTAAGGAGTAGCCTGTAGTATGGTAACACTTTCGGCTTTTACCAGTTCAACCAGTGCGCGACCATCCTTTGCAGTAGCGGAATCAGCTAACAGTAGCTGAGCTCCGCTGATGAGCGGTAAATAAAGGTCAAGACCTGCAATATCAAAAGAAATAGTGGTTACAGCGAGTAGCTTATCTGTTTTGGATATTCCTGGCTCTTGTTGTACACTTAGTAAAAGGTTAACAAGATTGTGATGCAAAATTTGCACGCCTTTTGGTTTACCTGTTGAGCCCGATGTATAAAGTATATAGGCTAAATCCTTCCCTGTAACGGTTACATCCAGTTCGTCTGCAACGTAATCTGGAAACTTCTCTAATGCATCTTCAATTAATACCTCGGTTGAATTTGCAATAAAGTGCTTATGGTACTTTTGGGATGTGATTAAGATTTTGGCCGATGAGTCTTCGAGCATAAACTCAATTCTGTCTTTCGGATATTCGGGATCAAGGGGGACATAGGCCGCACCTGTTTTTAAAATGGCTAATAGAGATATAACCATTTCTGGCGAACGATCAAGTGCAAGCCCTGCGATGTCACCTCTTTGCAAGCCTTGCTCCATTAAATACCGGGCAAGTTTGTTTGCAGCTTCATTCAGGTTCTTATAACTAAAAACGCGATCATGAAATTTAAGTGCTAACTGATCCGGGGTTTCAACTGCCCGTTCGGCAATAAGATGATGAAGTGCTTTATCCTTAGGATAGTCCGCCACTGTATCATTCAATGAATTTATAGCATCTGTATTTACTGGAGCAGCCATTATGGAGTATTCTTTGTTTAGATAAATAATAACGGATTAGTTCCGCGTTCAATCATTAAATTCACCTTAATATCAACACTACTTTTAATGTATACGTAATTAAGCAGCAGTATGGTCATGCGGTGTATGAATAAATTTTTTATTTGCGCCTTTTAACTTAAATAATAACAATAACATCGTGAAAAATATCATTGGCAGCTTAAGAGCGGCGCTTACAAGATTCTTGTTAAAGAACTTTGCCGGTATAGCAACAACAATACCAATATAACAGCATACGGTAGCAGTAAGCCAAAGGTGCCAGTGCGGGCCAATATCTGGAGTTAAAAAAGAAATTAACAGCATGAACGGCATCAGCCCTAGCATTAATACCCGGGGGAGTATAGACATTTGGTATATCTCATTAAAATAATCAAAATTACCACGCATTAGCAGTTCGCCAAAACCGCTGCTCCCGTATTTAAGTAATAAGTTAAATTGTGCAGAAAGCCATCTTTTACGTTGTTTCTTAAATACCTCGGGATTGCTTACTTTTTCGTCATAAACCAGTGCATTTTCGGCATAAGCAACGCCAATTTTTTGACGGGTGAGTATTAGTCCCATCTCTTTATCAAAGCCTCCAACCGCATCAATTTGCGACATGATCTGTTTAAATAAACTGTATTCCAAAGCCATTCCAGAACCAATTATGGCAGCAGAAAGATTAAATACCCGCTGTGACTTCCTGAAAATGTGATTGTTAACCTCCTCGCTAATAGCATCAAGCACAGCAACAGAGGTGTTTGTGTTTTTGGCAACGCGGTGGCCTTGTATCACTTTTTCACCGGCTTTTAAATAGTTGTTAATCTGGTATAAATAGTCCGGAGCGGCTACGTTATCGATATCAAAAACTATGGCTGCATCAAAATCTTGGCTGGTGTTTTCAATGGCTTTATTTAGCGCTTTTGATTTGGTGCTGTTTTCAAAAAAAACTTCTACAACCTGCAAAGGCATTTGTCTTAACTTTTCAATAGTTTCTGGCTTAAGCGAGTCAGCTATGATGCAAATGTGGAACCTGTCTTTAGGATAATCAATAGTTAACGCGCTTGCCGCAGAGTTTAACAAAATTTCATCTTCTTTATAAGCGCATATATAAATTACAAAACGGCTTAATGAAGATGCAACAGAAGGCTGTTTAACGGGTATTAATTTCCCCGCAAGCGAGAAAATAAATAGATAAATGCAATATATTCCCAGATATATAAAAATTACATCCATCACTATTGTTGCTATCAGTTTTATAATATCCATGTGTATTTGTATTTTAATGCTTAATATGTGCAGCTTTAACCAGTGTTAGCCTTTATACTGAAATGTTAATTATTTAGTTTACTTTCTAAATTTAATGCCAGTAAATTTTCAATCTCAACAATGCGGTGTTCCCAGGTGTTTTCTGCCGCTACGGCAAGTCGTTTCTTCTGTAAGTCCGGAGTGTCATTCAAGGCTGCTTCCATAGCGGCAGAAAATGCTGTGGCATCCTTGCAATAAGCTACGGTATCACCAGTAAAATCTCCTAAATCTGTATTGAAATCGGTTGATACCACCGGCCTGCCAGATCCCATGTATTCAAATAGCTTTAACGGAAATATGGCGCTGCTTACTTCATCCTTTTTAAAAGGGATAATGGCTACATCAAACCCTTTCAAAACCGACGGCATCTGCTCATAAGAAACAGCTCCCTTTAACGATATATTAGGCTCCTTAAAAGCATCGTTATCAACGTAATCAATATCAACCGGGCCAACAAAAACAAAATTCTTATCAGGGTTTTGCCTCATCACTTCTGTTAGTAAATGATAATCAATACGGCGTTCAATATTGCCAAAATAGCCTATCAACGGTTTTTTTATGCCTGATAAAATTTCGGCCACGGGCAATTGTGGGTCAAGTGCTTTTTGGCTGTGACTTATGTTTGCCGCGTTAGGTATAAAGTGAGTGTTATGATTAAGTTTTTTCTTGCTATCTCTCAATTGTTTGCTGGTACAAAGTACCAGATCAACGCTTTTTACAACAATATCCTCAGATATTATACCATGTTTGGTTTGATAATATTCGATAAGCGGATCAACACAATGGTAAACCGTTAGTATCGGCTTTATTAAATGATGAAAAGTAGGATAGGTGTAGTTATAAGAATTGATATAGATATAATTCCTGATGTTTAATTGTTTAATCACCTTTTTTAGCCGGGTTGCCACTATCAGCTCATTTAATTTTACTGTAGCGCGATACAATGGCCCCTCGGGGAGCATGTTGATTGACGGAACCGGCGGAGAAATAATTATTTTAAGATTAGGAATATCTGTTTGGATATAACTGTTTACAGACGAAAAAAAGTGAGGTTTCCTTATCTTATACTCCGGAGTATTCTTGAATTTTATATAATCTTTCCAGGTAAAAGGACGGTCAACATAATATACGTAATTATCCTTTGCCAAGTGTTTGGCCATGATATAGTTAGTTGACTCCAGGCGGCCATCAAACTGCATCTGAGAAAATATAATTATATGCCTGTTTTTAAGTTCCATATTAATTTTGCCCCAGTTCCTTTTTTCTTAGTTTTTGATAAAGAATACCCAATAATTCTTTTAACTCAAGATAGCCCAGTTTGAAAATATCGCCGATGGAAAACTGTAAGTTTTTTTTGAGTGCCCAGTAGCCAAATATGGCACCTGAAAAAAATGTAAAAATGGATGCGATAGCTACCCCATACAGGCTATGGAAAATAAATATTCCTAAAAAATCGCCGGTAACATTTACGGTTAACATAATAAAAACTTTAATCATGTTAAGATGAGGTTTGTTGATAATATCAAGCGTAATACCGAAAAAACGATCAATAGGCAGCAGCATTACAAAGCACATAAATATGCGGAAGATGTTACCTGCGTCAGAATGGAGGTATTTACCACCAAATAGTAAGCCTATCACCAGGTCGGCTGCTATAAATGAAACTACGGCTATAGGTATTAAGGCTATGGTAAGCATCCCTGCATATTTTTTCATGATATAGGATACATATTTTTTATCGTCGCGGTTTACTGCTGCCGACATTACCGGTAATGCAGTTGAGATAAAGGCCCTAAGGGGGATCTCGAAAATTTCCATGAGCCTTTGAGGAATATAATAAACCGCCAGAAGTTCCGATTTGAACATCAACTTGATGATAAATGTATCAGAGCTCCGCAGTAGATAAGAGCTTATGGAAGTGCCTACGCTGTATTTTCCAAAATGAGCCAGTTCTTTAACAGAAGCCCAGCTTTTGCTGTTGATGCTTTTTATTTTTGACCAGCCTGCAGATATTGTAATAATACTGGTGATCACATTGTTAAAGAAATAGCAATATATGGCATTTTGAAAGTTAGCACGTTGAAATAAAATTAACAGCAGCACCATAATAAAAAATCCGCCCTGATTAATTAATTGTATCAGGAATAACTTATCAAAACGTTCTTCGGCCTGCAATATCCATGTGGCCATGGCTGTTGGTAAAGTAACAAAGTAGATAAGACTAAACCATTTCAGGATAACCAACATGTTAGGGTTAACGCCGAAATAGAAAAAGTAGAAGAGTAAATTTCCTATCCCGAAGGTTAAAACGATTATAAACCCGAGATACCAGGCCGAGCCGGCAAAATTACCCGCTGTTTTTGCGTCAGTACCGGCATAGTATTTTATTAAGGATGTTTGCAAAAAACCGGTTCTGAAGGTATCTGCTAATGTAAAAATGATGAGAAAAAAAATGTAATCGCCAAAGTCGGGCTTTGAAAGGTAGCGGGCCATTAACGAGAGTATGGCCATGCCAAGCACCGGCATAATGGCGTTACTGGCTAAAGAAAGTGTGTGTTTATTGATGACTTTTTTAAGAAAACCCATGTAGTATTTGTTACGCTTTTTCCCAGTTGTTTGTTGTGAAATTGTACTGTTTAATCACTCTTGCCGGGTTGCCAACGGCTACGGAATATGCGGGAATATTTTTTGTAACCACGCTGCCTGCACCAATAATTGCATGTTTACCAATGGTAACACCTGCTGTAATTACACTATTGGCGCCTATCCAAACGTTATCGGCAATGGTTATTTGTTTAGTATTTACTTTTTGCAATCTTGGCGGTACGGTAACATCTTCATAACCGTGGTTAAGGCCGGAGAGTACAATGTTTTGCGCAAGCATAACATAATTGCCCAAAACAGCCGGACCTATAATTACATTACTAATACCAATGCCGCAATTATTGCCAATTATCACATCGCCCACACCGTTGTTGATGGTTGCGAAATCTTCAATGATACTTTTTGAGCCTAATGCAAATTTTTTAAACGGGAAAACATCCATCCGGGCATTAAATCGCACAACCGATCCTTTACCCCTTTGATGATAAAAAGGATTAACGAACCACCTAACCCAAAGCCTGGGCCTCGCCTGGCCGCTGGGTATTAGCATCCAGTGTACAATCTTTTTTAATGTGGGATTTGATTTTATGGTTGATATAAATGCCATTTATCTAACTCAATTTGGATGATATATTGTCTTGTTGTAACATCATGGCGGCCTTTTGTTGTTCTTCATCGTCAAGCCGTTTACATACCACCAATATGGCAATTGCCAGATAAAATAAAATATTGGTAGGGTATTGCACTAATGCTTGTTGCGGAAAATTACCCACGTTTAATGCAAATATCACCAGTATCATGGCCATACAATAATTCTTGAGCACCGGGTTTTTGACGAGGAAATAAAAATTGATGCCGTTGTAGAGTACTACAAACATGAGTGTACAAAAAAGAATTAAGCCTATCCAGCCCATCTCAACTGATACCCTTACGTAACCGCTGTCAGGAGGGAACTTGGCAAGCATGGAGTTTGGCGCAAAGCGCCTACCCCAGATACCCACTGAGCCCAATCCGCCACCAATAGGGTGAGATAGGATATAAGGTTTAATGCGTTTCTGATTCATTGACCTTTCATTATAAGATGGGTCATCAGTTGGCTTAAAAGCCGATTGGAACCTCTTAATAAGCGGATTAGAGGTAGGCATAACAATTAAAACAGCAAGCATAAAGCCAGCAGTTAAAGAAAATACCAGTATTTTTTTGTTGTAATTTAAAATAGCCAGCATTGCCAATGCTGCGGGTATAAGTACATAGGCGGCCCGGGTACCTGAATAAAGCATTACATATAAAAAAAAGGCAGCCATAAAGCCAAGTATCACTTTTTTATACGAACGGATATTGCTCATTATAAGTGAAATGCACAATAAGCTGGCAATTACCATATTATATGAAAATGTAACCGGATCAGAAAATATGGCAAATTTGCGCATGTGCCCTTGAATAAAGAGCAGACTTACGCGTAAAGGATCGGCATAAAGCCAGTTTTTTTCAAATGGAAAGAACCCGAAATTTTCTTGTTGAAAGGCTGATATGGATGCAATTGTTGCCAATGTGAGCCAAAGCTTAAACAAAAACTTTATAAAGTTTATTGATTTGATCTGGAAAACAAAAACAAAGTACATCAACATAATAAACCCTACGGTACGTACGGTATATATCCAGGCGAGCACCGATGGCGATGCCGGGTTTATTACTTCAATTAAATTATAACCCAGCCACGCCAGTATCATGTAGGTGATTGGATTTTTAAAATAACTCCAGTTTTGTTCTGTGCGTTGTTTAATAAAAAAACCTAAAATAAGCAGGTAGGTAATGGCATCAAGCATGGTACCGATGGGTACTGCCTCGGGTAAAAACTCCGACACATAATTGATGAAAAAAGCAGCTACAAATAAAACGCCGATGCCAAATTTAGGGTAGGCTGCTATGCCATAAATTATAGGCAAACCAATTATTACAGCCAAAATGCCGCCTGCACCTATAATACCAAACTTAAAAATGATAAAGCTTGACAGAAAGGAGAACACCAGCAAAAAAAAAGGCACTATAGGGTTAGAAAACTTTTGGGCAATTAATTTGTCCCGAAATGTTCCTTTAACTCTACCACTACCGGTTTGATCACTCTGCATTTATAGCGCTGTCAGATTAAATGAATAATATTTTTATTGCCCAAACAAATACGCCGCAAAAGGCTACTACTATAGCTACTCTGCGTGTTTTTCTTTGAACCGGGGTCAGATCTTTGTATTTGTCCAGTGTTATTTTAGGCTCTATTCTCATAAATTAAGTCATTAATTATATAGCCAGAGTACTCCCTGGCTATGACTATTAAGCTTTATTATTTTGCTGATTAAAATCGGCCTTATTTAGTACCCAGCCTGCAAATTTGTTGTGCAGGTTGCGTAAATAGGCCAAATGAAGTTTTTGTGGGTTTGAAATACTCTTACCTGCCTCAAAAACACCTATTGTTTTATTGGCGAATACTAACCATTCTTTTGATTTATTTAAAGAGCTTAGAGGGGCGGTATCAATAATGATGATGTCAAACTTCGATCTTAAATCATCAAACTTGCTTTTGATAAATTCTTCGTTGCCAATTTCAAATAAGGTAAGATCGCTTCCGCGATTACCTAATACCGTGGTGCTATTATTTATATCCGGGTTGTTAAGCGGATTGTTTTTAAAATGATCTTCAACAAACACTGTAGGCAACATAGTTTTGCTAATTGTGGGATTATTAAAATTAGCATCAATTAACAATACCTTTTTATTGATCATAGAGTAGGAGTAGGCCAGGCTCATGGCTAATAATGTTTTACCCTCTGTTTCATCAATACTGGTTATAGCCAAAACTTTTTCACCGTTTAGTTCCTGGTCAACTTCAAACCTTACAGATCTCAGCAACTCTTTAAATTGCCTCATTTTATCCCTGTGTTCAATGTCCCATAGTTTTTTCAAATCCAGGTTTTCACTGTTTATACGGTTTAGATAACCCAAGAGTGGTAATTGCGTTCTGTTAACAAGCTCTGACGGATCCCTGATGCTTTTATCAAGATAGAACAGTATAAACATTACAAATAAACAACCCACTATACTTACTACCGCACTTAAAGCAATAAGCAGTATTTTTTTTGATGGCTGAGCAACATCAGGTGTTGCAATTTCAACTTGTATAAGTTTAATGGAGAAGTTTGACTTCAGATTGGTTGCGTTGTATTTGTTTAAAACATCAAGATACTCTTTACCGGCAATATCAATATCAAAATCATAAGTTTTTACAGTAGCATCAAAAGGCACCAGGCGTGAGAATTTTCCGTTCAGACTGGCCAATTCGTTATCAATTGATTTTACACTGTATTTGGCCAAGTCCCTTGATATTTCAAGCGTTAATTTTTGATGAATCAGATCGTCTTTGGCTACAAGTGGGCTGGTAGCATATTTATCGGATGACTGATTAATCTGGCCGGCCAGGATATTTTGAATAGAATCTAAAGAGTTTTTGTATTTAGCATTAAAACCGCTGCGTACATATTTATCCTCCAATAAATGAAGTTGGTCTTGGGTTGATGTAATGGCCTGATTATATTTGGTGATTGTAGCCTCTACATATTTCCTGTCGGTTGGGTCAAACCGTTTGTTGATGGCATTAATGGCGCCATCATATGAAATGATGTCTTTTTCTGCCTGTAGCTTTTTATCATTATAAATCATGATCTGGCCAAAAATCGCCTTTGATTGTTCGTCAAGGCTTAATACACCATTTTGTATCTTGTATTTTTGCAGCTCATCGGTTTTTTGACTTAGGGCTTTCTTTTTCGCCTCTAATAAATTGGATAAAAAGTTTACCGCTGTTGACTCGTTCTGTCTTACACTTTGAGTGTAGTAATCAATAAATTGTTTGCAAAGTACGTTAACTATAAAAGCAGACAGTTGCGGGTTTTCTGAATCGTAGGTTACCGATATAAAATCGCTATCCTCATCACGTGCAATGATAAGATCCTTTAATATAGAACGCTCATCATATTTCATTGAAATGAGGAGGTCATTCAGTTTGTCTTCATCCCTATCATAAAGTGACAGAGGCTCAAGGCGCTGAAGTTTACCTTTGAAAATAGCCAGCGCACGATCACGCTCGGCAGGGCGAAGGTCAAGCAGCTCTTTACTTGGTTTACGGAATGGAGCGGAGGTGCTTAAATCATGAATAATAAGCTGGTAAGACACCTGGTTCATCAGTTTCTTTAGTTTCATGATCGCAATCAGGTTGCTAAATTCACGAAAAACCTGTTGTTCCTGGGCGTTTACATTGTCATCCTTGTCAAGCAGGTGTCTTGAAGCATCTACAATACCGGTTGCTATCTGGGCATGCGATATGTAGCTGTTAGGTAGGTTTTTAACAAGAAAAAATGAACCAATTACCGTTAACAACGGGATGATTATCAGTATATTTCTATATTTACGTAAAAGCTTAAAAAAGTTGGCTATTTCCATTATTATTTAATCTCTTCTAATTTAGCACCCAATAACTCTTCCAGATTGGTCTTAGCTGTAAATGTTGCCAATTCAGCTTGTACTTTGAATGAGTTTTGATTGTAAAGGCTGTTTAATTGTTCGTTATATATCTGAAAGGTTGTTTCGCCCTTTTCAAATGCATATTTAAGCTGCTTTACAGCGCCTTCTGCATCAAGTACCGCATTTGAGCGTAACCTTAGCTCGGCCTGGGCTTCCAGGTAGGTGAAATAAAATCGTTTTACCTGAGCTTCAATGCTTAACATATATTCGCTTTGCTGATACTCCGCAATTTTATAGTTCTCCTTGGCAACATTGGTTGCTGACGGATTTTTTAATAGCTGCCCTATACTAAGTGATAAAGCTAACTGGTACCCTTTAAAAATGGTAGGGGTAGAAAGATTGATAGAGTTTTGCGGACTGTAAATATACGAAGCCGTTAATCCGTCAAGCCAGGCAAACTTTGTTTGGTTGTAGGTGCTTTTTGCTGCATTAACCTGACTTTGTCTTAGTTTAACTTCGGGGTAATTTTTCTTGGCGGTAGCTATCAATTTATCGAGATAAGGGTAGGATATATCCCTTATAAATGATTCTTGTGCATACAGGTTATTAGTAAAAACAATGAAAATTAATAAAAAACAGACCTTTATAATATTCTTACTCATTGTTTTATACTTTTTCTTTTTGAAATAGTGCAGGTATGGTTCCCATAATAATCTTTAAATCTAACCAAATAGAATATTTCTGGGCATAAAAGTTATCTAATTTTTTTCTTTCGCGCTCAGACATGTCTTCTTTTCCCCGTTTGCTCACCTGCCATAACCCGGTTAAACCGGCAGGGCCCAGAAAGCGCATTGACCACTCATTTGAGGTTAACATTTCGGCCTCATAAACTGGTAAAGGCCTATTGCCTACTACTGACATGTCACCGACTAAAATGTTAAATAATTGAGGCAGCTCATCAAGACTTGAATTACGTAAGAACATGCCCAATTTGGTAACACGCGGATCGTTTTTAATTTTTACAAATGCTGCCTGATTACCTCCTGTTTGTGTTGCATATTGGTTGTTTTCTGCAGATAATTTGGCCAGCAACTGATCGGCATCTGTACGCATTGATCTGAATTTATAAAAATTGAATACTTTGTATCCGGTGCCAACGCGCTTGCTTTTGTAAAATACAGGACCTTTTGAATCTAACTTTACCATAATGGCTATAAGCAGGAATAAAGGCGATAAGAAAAACAACATGCTTCCTGATATAGCCAGGTCAATAATGCGTTTGCCTAAAGGCATTTTGTAAGTAGTATCTACTTCTTTTGAAAGCTCAAGCAACCGTGGTTTTATTAACTTAAAGGTTACCAGAAAATTCAGGCGCTCACGTAAATTGTCAATTAAAAAAGGTGCACTATAATAATCATGCACTTTTAATTGCATCGCTTTTTTCTTTAGACTTTTATCTTCTTTGGCTGATAACAGGATGATTATTGATCCGTTAAGCAAAAAACTCTTCTTAATATCCTCAACCAAGGTAACGTATTTTCCTTCAGCATCAACCTCGATCAGGATAATATCAGGCACAGTTAAAATAGACTGATTACCCAGATATTCCTCAAGTTGGGGAATAGAATCGTTGTAAATTATTTTAAAATTATCGTGAAGGCCGGCTAAAATTAACTCTTTTAGTGCTAAGCCCGCATAGGCAATCTTGATATGGGAACCGGAATTTTCGTTCCAATCAGATGTTTGTTGCTTCATAAACTTGTAAAAGTTGGTTAATTGCGGTTTTTAGATCGTTAGGTTTAAAAGGTTTGTGTATGTAGGCCTCAACTTTAAATGGCATTTTGCTCACTTGTTCCTCAAGGTCATGTGCAGCTGAAAGTAATATTACCGGTATATCACGATAAAAGCCGCTGATCTTAACATTTTTAACAAATGACTGGCCATCAAAATAAGGCATTTGAAGATCTGATATAATTAATTCAGGCATATTGCCAGCCTCAAGCCAGCCAAACGCATCAATGCCATTGCTTTTTACAACTACATCATAATCCTTTGCAAGTATAAAATTGAGTAATTTTAATATGCTTAAATCGTCATCAACAATTAGTAGGGTTTTTTTCATTATTAAAGTTTTAGGTTGATTGAATTAATAATCAGAAAGAAATACATATTACGAAAGATTTAAAGGGCTAAATTTTGAATTAAATCTTTTTAAGTTGTTCATATTTAAAAAAAAATAAAAATTATTCGGTGTACGTTAAAACGACATCCGGGGTTTGGTTTTTGTTAATTTCATTTGAAAAAAAACAACCCTCATGTCTATTCAGGATTTATATTTCAATTTGTGTACCGAAAGTGTATAAATAGAGCTATTGGAGCCGTTTTGTGCCGGTTTAATGGCTAACAAACCTGTAATGTGCTTATATTTTATCAGAAATAAGCCTGTAGGAGTTTGGCATGGGTAAAACTGGGAATGGGGTTTATTATTTAAAGTGAGGAAATTATTCCCACTTAGGGAATAATTTTTCTATAAATTAATGTATACGCAAGTTTTTGTAGCTTAAAAGGAAAATATCTAATAACTGGGTAATAAAAGAAGATAGCGATGCATGTGCATCGCTATCTTCTTTTGTTGTAGTAGACGGGATTGATTAACCACCACATATAAGGTACAGATTAACTATTTTGCTCAATAACTGATAAAATGTTTCCTGCCGGATCATTAAACCAGGCTATGGCCGGTCCATCATTACCTGTTAAAATACCCTTTTCATTTGTTTTAAGGTACTCATTATTATATACAATAAACTTCACTCCGCGTTGCGTTAGCTGATCAACAGTTTTTTCAACGTTTTTTACTTGAAAGTTAAGTATAGTAAATGTAGCCGGTACGTGATTAGGCTTTGGGTATATTAAAACAGGCGTGTTTCCTTCGTTAACGTACAGGTTTAGTAAATTGGGCATGTCATCATCATAAGAAACTTTGAGTCCAAGTACTTTGCCATAAAACTCTTTGGCCTGGGATAAATCGTTTACCGAAAAGCCGCTAAACGCTTTGCTGTTTTCTAACATAATATCAAGGTTGTTAATTAACAATTAATTAGTAGGTTTTTGTTTGCAACCATCGTCAATCCTGCAATATTTCGGCGTTGCAACCAAAATCCTTTAAAAAGATAATCAATGCGCGTGATTTTATTACTCCTTTAGCGCATTATATACGTAATATCTTATCGCAGTGATCCAGATCAAAATTGGCATGTTAACTTACAAATGTTTTGTGTATTTGGCCTATTAATAACTTGGCATTTTCTACGCGTGTTTACGTTTGTTTTAAAAGCCTCTACCGTCATTTTAACTGATGTTAACGTATGCGTTATATATTCGGTTTATAGCCGTTTGTGTAGCATGCGATTTGACGCGTTGTTATGCTAATTATTTCACTGCAAACAACGTTATATAATTTTTACGGTTGACGTATGCCAGAAATAAAACACCGGCGAGTAGTGGTATAACGGTCACCAGATCTCCCGGGCTCAAAAAAGCATGAAACAATACAATGTTTATCATAATTGGGAATATAACTACCGTAGCAAGCGTCACAAACCGACCTGTGATAAAAGCAATGGAGCATACTAACTCAGTTATTTTAATTAGCGGTAATAAATACACCGCGGCGTTTACACCGTCCATAAATATCTTTACATTCCCTTGAAGTGGCGGCGTAGGAACAAGTTTAAAAAGTACCACTATGGATGACGCGAGGAACATGAGCCCCACCAGGATACGGACAATGATTACAGCTATTTTCATGATATAAGGTTTAATTGTTTACAATATTTAATTCAGGTGTTTTTAAACTATCAAATTTTTTCCAGGAGTAATAGGTTAAAAACATCACGGCAAGTATAATGAGTGGTAGTATCAGAAATGAGCCACTATCGCCAACAAACGCTCTTGAGGCAAACGCCCCAATAAAGTTGAACGCAAAACCTGCATATGCCCATTCTTTTATAGTTTTAAATTTGGTTTGTACTATGGCAATTACTCCTAAGAGCTTTGCCACGCCCAAAATTATCAATACGTACATAGGATAGCCCAGGTGATGCATTACATCTTTTCCGGCTTGTTGTTGGGTTACTCCGCCGTATCCATCGCTCAGCATAGCCAAAGCAAACAGGATGGTTAATATCCAGTAAATAATTTTGATTGGTTTGGGTTTCATAAATTTATTGATAAAAGTTAATTAAGCGTACAATCAGCCATCCATTGAATACCAAACTGATCCGTTAGCATACCAAAATAACTGCCCCAGGGAGATTTGTCAAATGGGAACGATACTTTTCCGCCACCTGCCGCAAGTGCATTAAACAACTTTCTGGTTTCGTCCACATCGTCGCCGTTGATGGAAAGGAAACAATTATTGCCCCGTACCAGGGTTTTACACATTTCGCCTATGGCATCTGTTGCCATCAGTACGTTTCCTTTACCTGCTTCGCCAATGGGTAATGATATGTGCATCAATTTGTTTTTATCTGCTTCGGCGGTATTACCAGCCTCGGGGCTGTCTTTAAAACGGATCAGCATAAAAAACTCACCGCCAAAAACTGATCTGTAAAAGTCAAACGCTTCTTCGGTGTTACCTGCAAAATTTAAATACGGGTTAATGGTTGTCATTGAATCAGCCATCCACTGAATGCCAAACTGATCTTTTAACTGACCAAAGTAACCACTCCATGGCGCCTTATCAAAAGGGACAACTATTTCGCCGCCAACAGCAAGTGCATTAAATAATTTTTCAGTTTCTTCCGGTGTTTCGCCATTCATGCAAATATGGTAGCCGGTATCATGCACCAATGCCTTTGCCATATCACCTAACATGTCTGTCCCCATCAGTACATTTCCTTTACCCATAGGCAAAGCTATATGCATCAATTTATCCTGGTCAGCTTCGGCAGCATTATCAGCTTCAAAGCTGTTTTTATACCGCATTACAGTTAAAAAATCGCCGCCAAAAACCGATCTGTAAAAGTTAAATGCGTCTTCGGTGTTGCCTGCAAAATTCAAATAAGGGTTAATGGTTATCATCTCGTGTTTAATTTAAGTATTTATGTATCTGTTGTTTCAGGAATGATGTACAGATCAAATTTACTTGGATTAAATAGTATCTGAAAGGGGTAAATACGACACTTTAAGGGGTTGATTATGACAATATGTTATTTTCGGAAATGAACCTGTACAGGTATGGAGCTTTGTGTGCGCCTCCTGTCCATTTTTTTGCAATGCGTTCTAATATACACAAACTTAGCATTTTACGCTGAAAGGCAGCTCGGATCAGCTTTTTGTTCAGGATGGTTTCATAAAGGCTCTGTAGATCGCCCATGGTAAAGGTTTCTGATAACAAGTTAAAGCCAATTAATTTATGATCGAGGTTGGCCTGCAGGGTTTGTAATGCTTTATTCACTATTTCCTGGTGATCCTGCATTAATGTTGGTAGGGCATCCAGGCTAAACCAGTCACAGCTATCAGATATACTGTCTGGTGTAGGGATTACTTTCGTAAAATCAACTAAAGCATAATACCCAACAGACACAAAGCGCTTTAATAGCCAATGATCATTTAGAGGTATAAAGTTGCGGGCAGCCATGATGGTTTTAAGCGGAGCCACGTCATGCCTGTTTTTATTTCCAAATACATAAAATTGCTCCAGAAAAATATCAGTTAATGCTGTGCGACTAAATAACACCCGCCTGGCGGCTTCATTTACATCCTCATTTTGATGGATGAAACCTCCGGGTAGCGCAAACAGACCAGTATTTTTGTAAGTAAGTAATAAAACTTTTAACTGGTTATCATGAAAACCAAAAATAACGGTATCAATAGCCAAACCCGGTAAAAAGCCCTCACCAGTAACATTAGTTTCCTGTTTTATAAATTCATCGCTCATTTTTATTGTAAAAATTCAAAGCAAGTAACAAAAAAATTGGTGCTTAATTAAATTTAATTTATTATTGTAACATAATGATACAATAATAATCAAATCTCGTAAATTGATCATTTATACCAATTTAACCATAAACAAAACCAGTATGAAGAAAACGCTCTTAGCGGTGTTGCTGCTTACACAAATTACCGCTGTAAAAGTATTTAGCCAAACAAGTAACCAGGTAACTGTAGAAAATGGGGTAGTGGAGGGGACAAGGGACGCCGGATCTCCGATTCTTATTTTCAAAGGCATTCCTTATGCACTGCCGCCTGTAGGTGATTTGCGATGGAAAGAACCACAACCAGCTCAAAACTGGCAGGGGGTGCTTAAGGCAGATCATTTTGGGCATAATCCTATGCAAAAGCCAATATTTGGCGATATGGGTTTTCGCTCGTCGGGGATGAGTGAAGATTGTTTATACCTTAATGTGTGGACGCCTGCCAAAAGTGGGAAAGAAAAACTGCCTGTATTAGTTTATTTTTATGGTGGCGGTCTTGCCGCGGGGGACGGATCTGAACCGCGCTATGATGGTGAAAGCATGGCCAAAAAAGGCATTGTGGTACTTACGGTAAATTACAGGCTGGGAATATTTGGCTTTTTTGCACATCCTGATTTAACCAAAGAGTCGCCTAATCATTCATCAGGTAATTATGGTTATCTTGACCAGCATGCCGCTTTGGTGTGGGTGCAGAAAAATATAGCTGCTTTTGGCGGCGACCCTAAAAGGGTCACCATTGCAGGCGAGTCTGCAGGTTCAATTTCCGTATCGGTACAAATGGCTTCACCTTTGTCAAAAGATCTGATAGCCGGTGCAATAGGTGAAAGTGGTGCGGGTATAAAACCAACCTTGTTCCCGATTCCTTTGGCAGATGGTGAGAAAAATGGTGCAGCTTTTGCCGCTCGGTTAAAAGTGGGCTCATTGGCGGAGTTAAGGGCTATTCCAGCTACTCAATTGCTTGATTCAGTTTTTCAGCCGGGCGTATCTGCTACTTCTGCCACTATTGATGGTTATTTACTAAACAAATCATTACCCGCAATTTTTGAAGCCGGAGAACAGGCTCACGTACCCATTTTAGTTGGATGGAACTCAGCTGAAGTGCCTTATCAGTTTATATTTAGGGCAGATGCACCAACACTTGAAAACTATACCAAAGTTTTACACCAGCTTTATAATGATAAGGCTGACGAGGCGTTAAAATTATATCCTGCTTCAACAAACGATGAGGTGATTAAATCAGCAACGGCCCTGGCCAGTGATCGTTTTATAGTATATAGTACCTGGAAATGGGCCGATCTGCAAATGCAAACCGGTAATAAACCGGTATACCGCTATGAGTTTTCGCGTATACGCCCTGCTATGACAGCACAAATGGGCAACGCAACACCTGGCCTTGCGGGTGGTGTGGTAAAAGGCGACGCCGCAAAGCCAACTCCAAAGGTGACTGCTGTTGGTGCACCTCATGCCTCAGAAATTGAGTACGCCATGGGAAACCTGGCCAGTAATAAAGTTTACGCCTGGACACCGGATGACTATAAAGTGTCGGCAACCATGGAAAACTATTTTGCCAATTTTATAAAAAACGGAAACCCTAATGGCGGTGGTTTGCCTAACTGGGAAGCTAATACAAGCAATGCTAACGTTAAGTTTATGAATATTGATGTTAAAAGCGAACTTAAACCTGAAGTTAACCGGGCCCGTTATCTGTTTTTGGACAAGGATTACATGAAGCAATAATTTAATTAGTTTGATTTTATAAATCCCGGCTGCTAAAAAGTAACCGGGATTTTATTTTTGGTATTGATTCTTTTTGAATAGGTTAGTACCTGATATGAGCACATTTGCCGACAGGATAATAGCATTTAATAAACAGCTGGATTTTACTGGAACTTTGCCGGCAGGCATTAGTATCATGAATCCGTTTAAAGAAAACGGACCGGCTTTGTCGGTATCAACACAGTTTTATCATAAATATTATAATGATAACCACCCGCGACATTTAATATTAGGAATAAACCCAGGCAGGTTTGGCTCTGGAATGACAGGGGTTTCATTTACTGACCCTAAAAGAATGATAAACGAATGTCATATACCGTACCCCGGTCATTTAACACATGAGCCATCATCTGAGTATGTGTATGAAATGATCCACGCATTTGGCGGCATTCAGCAGTTTTATGAGCAATTTTATATTCATTCCGTTTGCCCGCTGGGATTTACCATCACCGGTGCTAACAATAAAGAAGTGAATTATAATTACTACGATAAGCCGGAACTCCAAAAAGCGGTATATCCCTTTATTATCGAAAATCTGCAAAAACAGATAGAGCTGGGGTTTGAAACGGATATTTGTTTTTGCTTTGGTATTGGTAAAAATGAAGCTTTTTTACGCAAGCTGAATCAAGAACAAAAGTTTTTTAAGGAGATTATTGCATTGGAACACCCGCGCTACATTATGCAGTATAAGGCAAAAACTAAGCAGGATTATATTGCAAAATATCTTCGCGAGCTTAGTAAGGCCGTGGTGTAGCGCTAATAGGGGTGATTATTTGGTAGTGATGTCGCGTTTATGATCATCAAATTCCTTACCGGTGGCATGGTAATTTCTGATCAGCTGTGCGAGTTGTTTCAGCTCAAAATCTGTAAGCTCTGTACCGCCGGAATAGTGATATCCACCATCCGCATTTTCAAGAAATATGGCGCCCAGGTAACCTTTATCAAAAGTTTTAGCGCTGTCGGTATCACGATATAATTTATAGGTACCGGTATTGGCTAATTTGTCTTCATGGGTATTGGTATCTGCCGGGTCAATGGCAATAGTAATATGGCTGCCATCCTGCTTGTTTATTCCGAAAGTAACGCCGCTGGTGATCATAGTATGTAGTTTTAATAGTAGACAAAAGAGCTCTCCGTTTGTTTTTTTAATCCCTGGTTTTCATATCGTAATTAATACTATTCAGGAATAATATCAATTCATTCCATAAATTAGTATTATGATAAGTACTTATGATATGCTTTTTCGGTTACTTGTAGCCGCTTTGTTAGGTAGTATAATAGGATGGGAGCGCGAACGCAGGCAATGGACAGCAGGACTAAGAACACACATGATGGTTTCATTAGGATCTGCGCTTATTATGCTGGTGTCTGCTTATGGTTTTCAGGATGTGGTAGGTAAGCCCGGTATTGAACTTGATCCTTCGCGGGTGGCCGCACAGGTAGTAAGTGGCATCGGTTTTCTTGGGGCAGGAACTATATTCTTTTTACGTAATGAAGTGGTAAAGGGCCTTACCACAGCAGCAGGTCTGTGGACAGTGGCTGCTATAGGTTTGGCAGTCGGCGGTGGTTTATATATTGAGGCCGTTAGCACCACATTTATAGCCCTGATTATACTGGCTGTATTCAAGCCTTTTGAAAATAAGTTCTTTAAGAAAAACAGGTATCGCAATATCAGGATGGTGCTTTCACAAAAACAGGTTGATTTTGAAGCTATTGAACAGGTTTTAAAAGATAATGCCATTCCTTTTAAAGAGATCAGTTTAGCTGGCGGTGATGGTAACGATGAGATCAAGATCACTATTCAAAAGCAGTTTAACCAGCAAGAAACAGTTATGACTGTAATAGCCGAACTTAAAAAGATTAAAGGAGTGCAGGGCGTTGATTTTTTAAGCTGACCAAATACTGCTTAAATATTTTTTCCAAACATAAAACGCGCAGTAATAGATACTGCGCGTTTTATGTTTGGAAAAATTTAGTCTGACTTTACTTAGCGATGGTGAAATCAGCAGTTGCTTTTTCATCTGCTGAGTTACTGCCAAGCACTAATTTATACTGGCCCGGATAAAGTTTCCATTTATGGGTTGTCATATCCCATTTTTGTAAATCCTGAACAGGTATCTTCAATGTAACAGTTTCGTCTTTATCTTTGGCCACGCTTACACGTTTAAAACTTTTTAGTTCTTTGATGGGCATGCGGTCAATTTTAGGATATTCAATATAAGCCTGTACTACATCGTCGCCATTCGTTTTACCGGTGTTTTTAATATTCACGGCAACGGTTAATGTATCGGTTTTTTTATAGGTGCTTTTCAGTTTGCTGTCTAAAGTATAAGCAAATGAAGTATAGCTCAAACCAAAGCCAAACGGATACTGCACCGGTCCGCTGTAATAACGGTAGGTACGATCTTTCATATTGTAATTTTGATAATCCGGAACATTGCTGATATCCTTATAAAAGGTAACAGGTAAATGCCCCGATGGAGAAACATCACCGAATACCAGATCAGCCAGCGCATTACCCCCTTGTTCGCCCGGATACCAGGCAAATATAATGGCATCAACATAGGGTTCAATAGCAGCTACGTCAACATCGCTGCCTGCGGTTATAACAGCTATGATAGGTTTGGTTTTAACACCTTTACGCAGTGCCTTAATAAATGCAATTTCGCTGGCCGGAAGACTCAGGTTCTTTTTGTCGCCCCCGCTTTCTGATAAAAAGGCATCGCCTGCTTCACCCTCCAATACCGGCGATAAGCCAATCACGGCAATGGTTACTTCTGCATTTCCTGCGGCCCAGGTTCCTCCAAAATGGGTAGTATCTCTGTAATCGCATCCAAGGTCATATTCAACCCTTGTGGCTGGGTTAACTGCGGCGGTAATACCTTCAACAAAGTTTACAACTTTACTGCTCGTACCGTGATAGTTAGCAATCATAGCATCAAGTGATGCCGCATTAGGGCCAACTACCATAATGCTTGATACAGCGCTTTTATTTAATGGTAATATGTTGTTATTGTTTTTAAGCAATACCATACTCTGCTGGGCTACTTTACGTGCCAGGGCCAGGTGTTGTGTGTTATGGATACTATCTACGCCATAACCATGGTAAGGATTAATAGTTTGATCATCGTAAAAACCGAGTTTAAACTCGGTACGTAAAATGGCGCTCAACGCGTTGTCGACATCCTTTTCTGTTATTAATTTTTGCTGAATGGCTTTTAACCCGTCACGCTGTAAAATGGTAGAACAGTCAAGGTCAACGCCCGCTTTTAAAGCAGCAGCTGCTACTTCAACAGGGCCGGGTAAGGTTTTATGGCTCGAGTAAACATCATCTAACGCACCGCAATCGGTAACCACATGGCCTTTAAAACCCCATTCCTTTCTTAAAATATCAGTTAGCAATACTTTATTAATTGAGTTAGGTACACCATTTACGCGGTTATAAGCACTCATTACGGATTCCACGCCTGCATTAACCAGCTCATGGAAAGCATACAGATAGGTTTCGCGTAAATCCTTTTCATCTACTTTGGCATCAAAACGATCTCTTTCTGCCTCGGGGCCGCTGTGGACCGCAAAGTGTTTAGCGGTAGCGGACGTTTTCAGGTAATGCGGATCATTACCCTGAAGGCCTTTTACAAAGGCCGAGCCCATGCGCCCCGTTAAAAAAGGATCCTCTCCGTAGGTTTCCTGTCCGCGTCCCCAGCGTGGGTCACGGAAAATATTGATATTAGGAGTCCAGAACGTAAGCCCCATATATTGCAAATGCCTGTCTTGCGCAATAGCGAGGTTGTATTTTGCACGTGCCTCAGTTGATATAACCGTTGAAACTTGTTTCAAAAGATCGTCATTAAAGGTAGCAGACATACCAATGGCCTGTGGAAAAATGGTTGCTTCACCCGCGCGGGCCACGCCATGCAGGGCTTCGTTCCACCAATTATAGGCCGGAATGCCCAGGCGCGGAACGGCCTTGCTTTGATAACCCAGCAGAGATACTTTTTCTTCAAGTGTGAGTTTTGATATCAGGTCTTTTACTCTAACGTCAATCGATTGCGAAGGATCTTTATAAAAAGGCGTTTGCTGTGCCATTGTATTAACGCTAATGAATAACGTGGCACAGATGGCTATGGAGAGCCTGGTGAAGTTTTGCATGGTTGAAGCCATTTTTCTGTTCTACTTTTTTGGTTTAAATGAATATTATCTTTTAAGTACGGTTGCAAGTAAACCTGAACTCGTTTGTTGATATTGTATAATCTCCTTAAATTATGGTCGACTAAAGATACTGTTATACTGCTAAACGGAAAATCCAATGAAAAGATAATGCACGTTAGCCGGTATTTTCATAAATGCCGTTGTAAATAACCTAATCAGGTGATAGAAACCGCCAATTACCTTAAATTTACTGTAACAATAATAAAATTTTAATTGCGAAACTGAAACTTTATTAACAAAGTTTAGATATTTATTAAAATTTTTTAAAAAGTATTTAACAATAACTTATAATTGTGGAGCACTTTATTAATCACTTTTCATGAAAAAAATATTTACCTTACTCGTTGTGGGCTTTCAGTGTACCGTTTTATTGGCACAAAAACACAATGTTTCCAAACAGTACGTGCCGCCCGGTGATCCTTTGGTTGAGCAGAAGATAGGAGAATGGCAGGATTTGAAATTCGGACTTTTTATGCACTGGGGAACCTATAGCCAATGGGGAGTGGTTGAAAGCTGGAGCATTTGTCCCGAAGATGAAGGATGGACGCAACGTAAAGGGCCGTACGGTGCTACCTATAATGGCTACAAAGCCGCTTATGAAAACTTACAAACTACTTTTAACCCCGTAAAATTTAACCCGGAAAAGTGGGTAAAGGCAGCTAAGGATGCAGGGATGAAATATGTGATATTTACCACCAAGCATCATGACGGTTTTTGCATGTTTGATACCAAGCAAACGGATTATAAAATTACAAGCAGCAAAACGCCGTTTTCAACCAATCCCAGAAGCAACGTTACCAAAGAGGTTTTCAATGCTTTCCGTAAAGAAAACTTTATGATAGGAGCGTATTTCTCAAAACCCGATTGGCATAACGAAAATTACTGGTGGCCTTATTTTCCACCCAAAGATCGTAACGTAAACTATGACCCCGCAAAATACCCTGAGCAATGGCAAAAATTCAAAGATTTTACCTATAATCAAATCAGCGAACTGATGACCGATTATGGTAAGGTTGATATATTGTGGCTCGATGGCGGGTGGGTTCGTCCTAAAAAAAGTATTGATACTTCGGTTGACTGGCAGCGTGGTATCCGGTTTAATCAGGATATTGACATGCCTAAAATTGCAGCCATGGGCAGGCAAAAACAACCAGGCCTTATTGTGGTTGACCGCACAGTATCAGGTCAGTATGAAAATTATACTACACCGGAGCAGGAAGTACCAGAAGTACCTCTTGATCATCCGTGGGAAAGCTGCATCACCATGGGCAACTCCTGGAGTTATGTACCGGGAGATCATTATAAATCGGTACAACAAATTGTGCAGTTACTGGTAAAAATAGTTTCGCGCGGGGGTAATTTGCTAATGAATATTGGCCCTGGCCCTGATGGTGACTGGGATTCGGTAGCTTATCAACGACTACAGGGTATAAGTGCCTGGATGAAAATTAATGGCGAAGGTATTTACGGTTCAAAGTCTGTAGCCCCTTACTCAACAGGTAATATTTATTATACTAAGGCAAAGGATGACAAAACGATATATGCTTTCATGTTGGCTGACCAGGAAAAAGTTGTTTTGCCTGCTACAATAAGTGTTAAAGTAAACAAGCCTAAAAAGATAACCTTATTGGGTAGCAATACACACCTGAAGTTTAAACAGCAAAATGATGAAGTTGTGATCAGTATTCCTGCCGGGCTTCAAAAAAATAACGGATTAAACGAAGCTGCCTGCTTCAGGCTTGAGTACTAATAAGTTGTTTAGGATAAAAAACCACATAAAATAGCCAAATAACCATAACGCTGCACTTGTTGCAGTACTTAATTTTGAAATTATCATCCCACCACATAATGACAAAAAATTTCCCTGCAGGTAAATCTGTTCGTTTAAGATTTTCAGTAGCTTCTTTGTTTTTGGCCGGTCTTGTTGCGCAAAGCATCAATACACAAGCACAAAGTAAGTACGAATTAAATGAAGGATGGAAATGCGCACCCATTGGTAATATTAAGGATAATGGAACCGATGTTTCGCGCTCAACCTATAGCACAACGGCATGGATGCCTGCTGTTGTACCGGGTACGGTATTAACCAGCCTTATAGCCGATAAAAAGATGCCCGATCCCTTTTATGGGATGAATAATGAGCAAATTCCTGATATTTACAGAACAGGTAAGGATTACTATACCTATTGGTTTGCAAAAGACTTTAAAGAAACTCAACCACAAAATGGCGGTCAGGTATACCTCAATTTCAGAGGTGTAAACTACAGCTGTGATGTGTTTTTGAATGGCCATAAACTGAATGCCACACTTCATTCCGGCATGTTTCTGCGTCAGACATATAATATTACCAAGTGGATTGCCAAAGACGGAAATAACCGAGTAGCCGTAATTGTTCACCCGCCAGAGCAGGTTGGTAATCCTAACGGTGGTCAGGGTGGTGATGGTACCATTGCTCGTAACGTAGGTATACAATATACCGCCGGCTGGGATTGGATACAACCTATTAAAGACCGTAATACAGGTATCTGGGATAAGGTAACTATTGAAAAAACGGGTGCAGTCAGGATAAAAGACCCACATGTGGTAACCCTGGTGCCTGGCGTAAGGCAAGTTGATGGCCCTCAGCAGCCGGCCATTATTCAAGTTTCGGCAACACTTGAAAATGCTACTAACTTGCCCGTTACCGGCGAGTTGAAATATAATCTGGATGGTACTGTAGTATTAAAAAAGATCGTTTTAAAAGCTAATTCTGTACAAACGGTACAACTGAATGATTACAGCTTAAAAAATCCAAAATTGTGGTGGCCTAATGGCTATGGCGCCCAGCATTTGTATGCTATGCACCTGCAGTTTGTAACAGATGGCAACAAAATATCTGACCAGGATAACATTGAAGTTGGAGTACGACAATTAACTACTGAATGGAATACCCGCACAGAGAGCAGACAGATTAACATTAATGGTCAAAAAATATTTATTAAAGGTGGCAACTGGATAGTATCTGATGAAATGCTTCGTTTTTCAGATGCCCGTTATGACGCCGAAGTACGTTTTCACCGGGATATGAACCTTAACCTGATCAGGGTTTGGGGCGGTGCTTTAATTGAACGACCTGAGTTTTACCAGGCTTGTGATAAATATGGTATGCTTGTTTTTCAGGATATGTGGGGATCGGGTGATTGCAATGGCAGATGGACAGACCCCATGAAGCTTGATGATCAATGGACACGCAGAAAATATCCGGATGATCATGGTCTTTATCTTAAATCGATAGAAGATCAGGTAAAATTGGTGCGCAATTACCCGTCGTTGGCTATTTGGTGCGGAGGGAATGAAATTACCCCGCCCGAAGATATTCTGGTGGCCCTGCGTGATACCATTATGCCTAAACTGGATAATACACGCTGGTTTATCCCATATTCAAACTCCGAAGAAATGTCGCGCAACGTACAGGGCGGCAATGGGGACGGGCCTTACGGTATTCAGCCTTTATCAACCTTTTGGGCACAGAGAACTTATCCATTTAATTCAGAAGTAGGCTCGGTTGGTGTAAGTGATTATGAATCGTTAAAAAGGTTTATACCAACCAAAAATATGGTATTGCCTGAGTATGATGCGGCTACCGGTAAAACCAAAACCGATTCTGTTTGGGATTATCATAAATACATTGGCTATGATGATTTTATTGATAAATATGGTAAACCTAAAAATGTAGAGGATTTTGCCACTAAAGCCCAGCTGGTAAATTATGATCAGTACCGTGGTTTAATGGAAGGCTTCAGCTCACATGCCTGGGACTGGTATACAGGTACCATCATCTGGAAAACCCAGAACCCATGGACAGCAATGCGCGGGCAGATGTACGATTATTATTTAGATCCGAACGCCTGTCTTTACGGTTTACATAATGGCAGTCAACCCCTGCATGTTATGTACGATCCGACAGATGGCATGGTGATGGTGGTTAATAATACCTTTAAGGCATATACCAATATGATGCTGGTAGTAAAGGCTTACGATATGGATGGTAAGTCAAGAGAGCTTACCCAGGTTTTTGTTGATGTAACACCAACTACCGCTAAACGCTATTTATCATTAAAAAAAGCCATTGATCATTTAGCCAAGGATAAAGGAACTTTCCTTTGCCTGCAACTTTTAGACAAAGACCAAAAAACACTCAGCGAAAATATTTACTGGATGCCTAATGAAAAAGGGGAATACTCAGGTTTACAAAATATGGCTCAGGGTAATCTTAATGCAACAGCAAAATATCTGGCAAATGATAAAGTTGAAGTAACGCTGACTAACAGTGGTAACGGTCCGCTGGCGTTTTTTAACAGATTGTCATTAGTGAACTCAGATACTAAACAGCGTGTATTACCTGCTTTTTACAGTGATAACTATGTATCCGTTTTACCGGGGCAAGAGAAAAAGGTTATTATAGATTACAAAAATTCAGATAAGAAGAACCTGGCAGTTACTGTAACCGGCTGGAACGTTAACGAGAAATTTATACAGATCAGTAAATAAAAACAACCCTATATGATTGCTTTTGCTAAAAAATATAAATCCTTTAAAATTGTATTGCTGCTGGTGGGAACGGGGGCTTTAAGCGCCCAGGCACAGGATGCTGTTAAGTTTCCGCTTATCCCTTACCCAACTCAATTGGTGGCGGGTAGTGGTTCTTTTGTTATTACCGGAAAAACCAGCATTGTTACTGCCAAAGAATTTACCAGTGAAGCAGCGGAATTGAACAATCTACTGCTAAAAGCTTTGGGCAAACCGTTAGTTGTGGCCAAAATCAACAAACCCCATGCTATTAATTTGGTATACGATGCTACTATAACCGCTCCGGAGGCGTACAAATTAAACATCACTGCGCAGCAGGTTACCATTGCGGCAAAAGATCCTGCTGGTGTGTTTCATGCTGTTGAAACTATAAGGCAGCTACTGCCTGTTTCAGTAGAGCGGGGCGTGGTCAACGAAACGTTGGTTTTGCCAGCTGCATCTATCGAGGACCAGCCAGCGTATGCATGGCGCGGAATGCATCTTGATGTTTCCCGTCACTTTTTTTCGATAGCTTATCTCAAAAAATTCATTGACAGGATGGCGCTTTATAAAATGAATAAGCTTCATTTACACATTACTGATGATCAGGGATGGCGTATTGAAATAAAAAAATATCCCAAACTAACCGAAGAAGGCGCCTGGAGAACTTTTAATAACCAGGATTCGGCTTGTATGAAACGGGCCAAGGATAACCCTGATTTTGTGATTGATAAAGAACACATTGTTCAGCGTAATGGCAAAACGATGTATGGTGGTTTTTATACCCAGCAGGAAATGAAAGGTGTGGTAGCCTATGCAGCTGCCCGCCATATTGATATTATCCCGGAAATAGATATGCCCGGCCACATGATGGCTGCCATTAATTCATATCCTTTTTTAACCTGTAATGGCGAAAACTCATGGGGCAAACTGTTCACAAAGCCTATTTGCCCAGGTTTGGAAACCACTTATGAGTTTGCGCAAAATGTTTACAGTGAAATCATGGATATTTTTCCATCCAAATACATTCACATCGGTGGTGACGAAGTTGACCGCACAGATTGGGGGAAATCAGATGCCTGTAAAGCATTAATGGAACGTGAAGGTATTAAAGATTTACCTGCACTGCAAAGTTACTTCATTAACCGAATGGAGAAATTCTTTAACTCTAAAGGTCGTAAATTGATTGGCTGGGACGAGATTATCGAAGGTGGCATTAGCCCCACGGCTATCATTATGTACTGGCGCGCCTGGGTACCTGACGCCCCGGTTAAAGCAGTTAAAAATGGTAACACAGTTATTATGACACCCGGTGAGCCATTGTACTTTGATAACCAGCCAGATCAGTATTCTATTAGTAAGGTATATCATTTTAACCCGATCCCTAAGGTTTTAAATGCCGAAGAAGCAAAGTCGATTATTGGTGCGCAGGCTAATATCTGGACAGAGATGATCCCTTCAGAAAAGCGTGCAGATTACATGTACATGCCGCGTTTAACTGCCCTTGCCGAAATGTTATGGACAACTCAACAGGATAAATACGATTCTTATTTAAAACGCCTTGTTCAGCAATATAGCCGTATGGATGCCATGAACATCAACTATCGCTTGCCTGATCTGCCCGGATTATTAAATAATTATGTGTTTATTGATGAAGGTAAATTAAGTATTGACAGACCATTGCCGGGCCTTACCATACGTTATACAACTGATGGTTCTTTACCCGGTGCTAAATCACCTGAATTGCCCTCGCCACTAAGTATAAAAAAGGCTGAGTTGGTACGTGTTGCTGCATTTACAGCTAATGGCGCACGGGGAGATGTTTACAATCTTAATTACACGCAGCAGCAAATGCTTGGCCCCGTTAAAGTGGCGCCACCCAAACCAGGTTTAGCTTGCAGCTACTATAAAGCTTTTTTTAAGCAAATCGCGCCAATGAAGGATGCAAAAGTAGATAGCACATTTACAACCAATACTATTGCAGTTCCGGCAACAGTAAAAGCACCATCATTTGGTATAACTTATAAAGGTTATATAGATGTACCCGCTGATGGCATTTACAACTTTTATTTAACTTGTGATGATGGTGGTGTGTTACAAATAGGTCCGGGTGTTACCGTAGATAACGACGGCAATCACTCTGCTCAGGAAAAAAGCGGACAAGTGGCTTTAAAAATGGGTTTACATCCGTTCCTGCTTAATTTTATTGAAGGCGGCGGCGGTTATACCCTTAAGCTTCAATATAGTTTAAATGGTTCTGCCCGGCAGGATATCCCTGCTGAATGGTTTAAAAATTAAATATCCGCAATGAGAAGAATTATCTGTTTAGCATTATTGTTAGTAATTAGTGTACGTGGCTTTAGCCAGGCACCGCCAAAACCTTACGGGCCGTTGCCAAGTCAGGGCCAGCTTAACTGGCAGGAAATGGGTATGTATTGTATTATACATTATGGACTTGATACTTATACCAATAAAGAGTGGGGATTTGGTGATGAGGACCCTAAATTGCTAAACCCATCGCAGTTTAGCGCTATGCAGATAGTAGCTGCCGCAAAAGCAGGCGGGTTTAAAGGTGTGGTTGTGGTGGCAAAACACCATGATGGCTTTTGCCTTTGGCCAACCAAAACAACATCGCATAATATATCACAAAGCCCATACAAAAATGGTAAAGGTGACATACTGCAGGAGTATCGCGATGCTTGTGATAAATTAGGTATGAAAATGGGCGTTTACTGCTCGCCCTGGGATAGGAATAATCCTAACTATGGTACGCCAGCATATTTAAAGATATATCAGGAACAATTACGTGAACTATATACGCATTACGGTCCTTTGTTTATATCATGGCATGATGGTGCCAACGGTGGCGATGGTTACTACGGCGGCAAGCGCGAAGTACGTAAAATTGACCGCTCAACTTATTACGATTGGAAGAATACATGGGGCATTACCCGCAAATTACAACCCAACGCGGTTATATTTGGTGATGTAGGCCCTGATGTGCGTTGGGTTGGTAACGAAGAGGGGCATGCCGGCGAAACATGCTGGGCAACTTATACACCTCATGCCCCTGATGAAGGTAAAGAACCAGGAAACGGATATGTTAAGGATTATGAAGGTACGGAAGGTACCCGCAACGGAAAATACTGGATGCCAGCTGAGTGTGATGTGTCATTAAGGCCAGGATGGTTTTACCATCAAACGCAGGATGGTGGTGTAAAGTCGCCTTACAGTTTGCTTGATCTGTATTACAAAAGTGTGGGCCGTGGTGCAGATCTTGACCTGGGTTTATCGCCTGATCAAAGAGGGATTGTTAACGAAATTGATGTAAAATCACTAACCGAATTCGGAAACCTGTTAAAGCAAACTTTTGCCGTTAACCTGGCAAAAGGAGCAACGCTTAAAGCCAGTAACGTACGCGGCGGTAACAAAGCTAAATACGGTCCGCAATTTTTGCTTGATAATGACCGCTATACCTATTGGGCTACCGATGATAAAGTAACTACGCCACAACTTACCATTGATTTGCACAGCGCTAAAACATTTAATGTGATCAGACTGCGCGAAAATATTAAACTTGGGCAACGGATAGATTCAGTAGCTGTGGATGCTTTTACGAAAGGAAAATGGCAGCAAATTGGTGCAGCAACCAGCATTGGTGGTAACAGGCTTATCCGCTTAACACAAAATGTTACTGCAAGTAAGCTGAGGCTACGTGTTACTGGTTCGGCAGCGGCTGTTGCTTTAAGCGATTTTGGTATTTATAAAGAACCCGTTCACCTGTCGGCACCAACTATTACCCGCAATAAAAGCGGCGAGGTGGTTATCACTACCGAAGCTCCCGTAAACGCTATTCATTACACCTTAAATGGCGAGGAGCCCGCAATAAGCTCTCCTTTATATGAAAAACCACTGTCAATCGGCAATGGGAAAACAGTAAAGGCCCGTGCTTTTGAAAGTGCAAGTGTTTTAAGTGAAACCACCATCCATCAATTTGGTATCAGCCCTAAAGATTGGACAATTACAGATGCTTCAGGTACCGATGGAGAAGGAAAGCGTGCTGAAAATGCCATTGATGAACATGCCAATACATTTTTCAGTACGCTTAGGCACAATCAGGATACTATTGATTTCCCGCAGCAGATCACTATTGACATGGGCAAAACGCATCAGATCAAAGCATTTTCCTATTTGCCAAGACAGGATAAGCAATCTGACGGAACGGTTGACCGTTATACCTATTACGTAAGTAATGATGGTAAAGAATGGCAAAAGGTTGTCTCTGGCGAGTTTTCTAATATCAGATCGAATCCAATTGAGCAAATGGTAACGTTGCCACAAGCTGTTACCGCCCGGTATTTTAAATTCGAGGCTGCGCATGTAATTAGTGGTAATGATATGGTTGTGGCAGAATTAAGCGTTTATTAATAAACTATTAAGTAGTGAGTGCTATGTTTGTTTATAAATTACAAACCTCAGTACTATATCTTTAAAATCGTAAATGAAAAAACAGATCTGTTTAGCCGGATTGCTGGCCCTTTTTAATTTAAATTCATTTAGCCAGGTGCACAAAGCTACGCCTGCAAATAAGCCCGCGGGCTTAACTCAATACGTTGATCCGTATATTGGAACTGGCTTTCACGGACACGTTTTTGTTGGCGCAAGCGTGCCTTTTGGTGCGGTACAATTGGGGCCAACTAATATTTCTGAGGGTTGGGACTGGTGCTCTGGATACCACATATCTGATTCAACCATTGTGGGCTTTCAGCATACTCACCTGAGCGGTACAGGTATCGGTGACCTTGGCGATATTTCGTTTATACCTACAACTGGCCCTGTGAAAGTTACCAAGGGAAGTATCAAGGATCTGCAAAGCGGATATACCTCCCTGTTTAGCCATAATGACGAGGTAGTAAAGCCTGGTTATTATAAAGTGAAATTAAAACGTTATGATATTGGCGTTGAACTTACGGCGAGTACCAGGGTAGGGATGCATAAATATACTTTCCCGGCATCAAAAGATGCACACATTGTGATTGATCTGCAAGAAGGTATTGGTTGGGACAGGCCGATGGAAACCTATATTAAGCAGGTAGATAAAAATACTATCAGCGGTTATCGTTTTTCAAAGGGTTGGGCAGTTGATCAGCGTATTTACTTTACCGCAGTATTCTCTAAACCCATCAAAACTTTTTCTGTTTATGACAGTACGGCAATCAAATCTGGAACTGAGCTAAAAAGCCGTAAAGTTAAAGGGGTAATAAGCTTTAGCACAACCAAAGGCGAAGTTGTTTATGCCAAAGTAGGTATATCGCCGGTAAGCGCCGAAAACGCCATGCTGAATATCAAAACTGAAATACCTGGCTGGGATTTTAATAAAGTGGTGGCCGATGCGGACAAGTCATGGAATACGCAGCTTCAAAAAATTACCATCAAAACTGATTCCTTGTCGCAGCTTAAAAAATTCTATACTGCTTTTTATCACACCATGATAGCCCCGTCAATATTTAATGATGTAAATGGCGAATATTGGGGTACAGATAAAAAAGTTCATAAAAACACCGGGTTTAATAATGTAACCACTTTTTCGCTGTGGGATACCTATCGCGCAAACAATCCATTGTCAACCATCATCCACCCCGAGCATGTGAATGATATGATCAACTCCATGCTGGCCATATATCAGCAGCAGGGTAGTTTGCCGGTGTGGCATTTAATGGCCAATGAAACCAATTGTATGGTAGGCTATAGTGCTGTACCTGTTGTGGCTGATGCTTTGTTAAAAGGTTATAAGGGTTTTGATGCCAATTTAGCATTTGAAGCCATGAAAACCACTGCCATGCAGGATGCCCGTGGTATTAAATACGTAAAAAAATTAGGCTATATCCCAGCTGATAGCACTGCTGAATCGGTTTCAATGGGATTGGAATATGCTGTTGATGATTGGTGTATTGCTCAGGTTGCTAAAAAATTAGGTAAACAGGCAGATTATGAATATTTCAGCAAACGTGGTCAATATTATAAAAATTACTATGATACAAAAGCAGGTTTTATGCGCGGTCGTTTATCTGAAACAGCATGGCGCACGCCTTACAGCCCTTTTGTATCAATACACGAGCATGGCGACTTTACAGAAGGCAACGGCTGGCAGTATACCTTCTTAGTTCCTCAGGATGTAGAGGGTTTAATTACTATGTTAGGTGGCCAGGATAAATTTAATACCAAGCTGGATTCATTATTTATAGCAAAAGGTGACATGGGTAAGTTTGCTTCAAATGATATATCCGGGCTGATAGGGCAGTATGCACATGGTAATGAGCCAAGCCACCCAATGAGTTACTTTTATGCCTACTCGGGTCAACCCTGGAAAACTGCCGAAAAGGTAAGGTTTATATTAAATGATTTTTATACCGACAAAACTGATGGTATTATCGGAAACGAAGATGTTGGTCAGATGTCAGCCTGGTATGTATTATCCGCGCTTGGTTTTTATTCAGTAAATCCGGCAAACGGTTTATACGTTTTTGGCAGCCCTGTTATTAATGAGGCTACATTAAAACTGCAGGGCAATAAAACATTCCATATCGTAATAAAAAACAACAGCCCGCAAAATAAGTATATCAATGCTATGCAGCTGAACGGTAAAACCTATAACAAAACCTACTTTGCCCACAAGGACATCACGAACGGTGGTGAACTGGTGATTACCATGGGTGATAAGCCCGGCACTGTTTGGGGTGTTGGTGATGCCAACAAGGCAGTATCTGTGTTAAAGTAATAAAGAAGCATTAAAAGAATAAAAGACGTCATTGCTCATTGCTAAGCAATGGCGTCTTTTTATTTCCAATAGTATCTAATAGCTCCCTTTTCCTGATAGGATCATGGAAGCCAATTGGTCATCCCGGTTATAAATATCCTTACGGAAATTAAGCTTGTTGTTCCTGTCTGTAAATGCGGTGAAATAAGCTATAAAAACAGGTACTTTCTGTTTAAGTGTTATCTGTTGCTCTTTACCCAGATGCATGGCCTTGCTGATCTTTGCGGCAGTCCAGGTGGTATCATATTTTAGTAAAAAAGATGCAAGTTTAGCAGGCTCACCTACGCGGATGCAGCCGTGGCTAAATGCCCTTGACGACTCGCCAAATAATGATTTAGACGGTGTATCATGCAAATAGATACTATAGCTGTTCGGGAAAAGGAATTTTACCAGTCCAAGTGAGTTTGCAGGTCCGGGTTTTTGTTTTATTACCGGCAAGCCATTCTCTTTACCTGTAATAATCATATTATGTTCATTAACGTAATTGGGATTTCTTTTTATAGCTGGCAAAACCTCATTCCGGATAATACTTTCGGGTAAGTTCCAATACGGACTAAAAACAACGTATTGCATTACGCCGTAAAAAATAACCGTCTGGTGCACCTTTTGTCCAACTACTACATTGCAACTCCATAACAGGCTGTCGGCATGGTAAACGTGCAGTTTAAACTCTGGAATATTCACTGCAAGGTAGTCTGTATTTAAACTTACCGGGAGCCAGCGGCAGCGTTCCATATTAACCATGATTTGCCGTATGCGGTTTTTTAGCGGTACATTCAGTTCATTTATAGTGCCAGTTCCGGCAAGGCCATCGGCAGTTAAGCCGTGCCTTATCTGAAACTGCCGGAATGCACTTTTTAACTCATCATCATAAACATTATTTAAGGTATCACCTTTAAAATCTTCCAGTTTATAAAGTCGTTTTTTTATTAAAGATATTACGGCAGCAGAATCGCCGGGGACTAATTTTTTACCGGGAACAATAGGTGTCCACTTTTCGGTTGCATCTAACTGGCGATACTTAGCTAAAAAGTTTTTTAGAAGATCATATTGCCGGTAAACAGGCTCTGATAAATTACTACCCGGTTTCCCGGTTTTTTTCAGCAGGCTATCCAGGTAATCATTATATGATACCTTTTTTCTCGGTAAATACCAGTTAACCGAACGCGTTACCGAATCACTCATGCCCTGGAAAGCTACTTTCGAAAAAACAAAATACTGCGCAGTAAGCATCAGTTCGGCAGTGATATTTGTTTTAGCAGGTTTGTCCTTAGGCTGAGCATCAAATATTAATGAATCTAATGATTTTGGATAGGGGATGGCCTTATATATACCCTCGTTTTGCAGGTTTGATAGCCTGTCTGTTAAGTTTCCGGCCTGCTCAATCAGCACATCGTTGGCGTACCAGGCATAAGCAAACTTACGTTTGCTGTAAAATGAGTTAATGTCATTGGCATAAGCGCCAAATGCAGGGTACTTTTTCAGGAAAGTCACTATTTGTGTACTGTCAAAAGTAGCTTTAGTTTGGTCGCTGAAGCTTCCGGGGATGGTTTTATTCCATTCCTTAACAATTCTTTTTTTTATGGAATCGGCCTTTGACTGCAGGTTGTGTTTTGGCTTTTGCGTACAGCTAAATAATGTACAAAGGCCTGCTATAAATAGCAGATGCTGATATATGTTTTGCCTGTTTTGCATAGGGTATGTTTACCGGAAAGATAGGAAACAAAAAAATAAAATAAATTTATATAAATCTATACTAAGTTTATAGACTTTATAGTATATTTGTTTTTATATCATTTAAAATAATGTCAGGCAGCAAATTCCTATACTATTTACACGGCTTTTTAAATCATAACGATATTAAGAAGGCATTGATAATGGGTTGCTGTTGTTGAGTCATACCTCACAATAATATCTGTTTACTACTCCAATTTTACTGACTTTATTACTTAACATATTTTTATGAAAACTTATCTGGTTAATCAAATAAACATACCTGTACCCAACAGACTGTTGCTTAGCTACCATATAATTTATGGATTATGCCGTTGTTGAAGATGAACTTTTAAAATCATCGTACCAATAAAAAATTATATCCATTAAATCTTCATTCTAAATAAAATGTTAACTACCAATAATAAATACCCATTCTTTGACCTTTCTGAAATTGTTGCCGATACCGATCTTCCTTTTAAACCTTATCAGCCTTTAAAGCCTGTTAAGGCAGGTAACTATATACCCGATTTGAAACTATATAATGATTATGGGCGGTGGCAGCAGTTTTTCAATGGCGCCGAAACACATGGCCCGGTTTCCTTAAGGCATTTATTTAATAAGCCGCTGGTTATTGCTTTTTATTCGCATCACTGGCGCGAGCAAGGTTTTAATTTGTTAAAACAGCTTAATAATGCTCATAACGAGATAAAAGCCAGTGGAGGTAATTTATTGATCATTAGTGATGAACGTACGGATGAACTTGGAAAAAAAGCTTGGGAACACAGCCTAACGCTAAATTTTTACTATGATGAAGATAAAGAGATAGCCCGCGCTTTCAGGATATACTCAGAAAGTGATCCGGTTTGGAACAGGTTTTCAGGTATTGATGAAAATGTGCCATTGCTGGCTACCTATATCATTAACCCGTCAAAACAAATTGTTTACAGCCATATTGATTGGGACCTTTTAGGCACGTTCTCTGCCGGGGATATTGTTTCATCGGTGTATGAATCATCCCTGATTGACCATAATAGAAAGTCTGCATAATTACTGTCTACTAAAAACAAAAAACATGTCAAACGCTATTGATGAGTTACAGAAAGTTAAAACCAAAGTTCACCAGCAGGTGCTTTCGGCTAACCAGGAATATGTTAAACACTTTGGGGATAAGGGCGAACTAACTATACCTCCGGCACGCCAGTTTGCTATTTTAACCTGTATGGATGCCCGCTTAGATCCGGCAAAATATGCTGGTTTGGCCGAAGGGGATGCACATGTGATCCGTAACGCTGGCGGTCGTGCGAGTGATGATGCCATCCGGTCATTGGTGATATCACATAAACTATTGGGTACAAAGGAGTGGTTTGTAATTCATCATACTGATTGCGGAATGGGGTTATTTACCGATGATATTATACGTGATTTGTTAGCTACAAGTCTTAAAACGGCTACGGTAGATGAAAACGGCTGGCGAAACACCGAAGAAAGCGGCGGTTCTGACGAGGCCAATCATATTGCTTTTCTGACTTTTAAAAACCTGGAGGCCAGTGTTACCGAAGATGTTCAACGCATCCGGAAACATCCCTTAGTGTCGAAGCATATTCCCATTTACGGATACGTTTATGATGTAAACTCTGGCAAACTAATAGAAGTGCCCGAAGCTACACACGCCGGCGAAGTGTTAAACTAAAACGTGAATTGTATTAAACCACGCGGTGTTATTAGATTTGCTGCAGGATAAAAATTGTTTATTTAGATACCTTAGGTGTTTGAAATCTAAGCAGCATACATGAAGCTTGAAAAACGCGATTATGACGCAATAATAGTTGGCTCGGGGCCAAATGGCCTGGCAGCTGCTATTTTATTACAGCAAAACGGCCTGTCGGTTTTATTGTTGGAAGGTAAAGATGAGATAGGCGGGGGGCTGCGCACAGCAGAGCTTACCTTGCCCGGTTATTTACATGATATATGCTCAGCCATACATCCTATGGCAGCAGCTTCGCCTTTTTTTGAAACATTACCTCTTGCACAGCACGGGCTTGAATATATATATCCTGAAATAGCAGCCGCGCATCCTTTTGATGATGGCACGGCAGCTATTCTTACCAAATCAATTGAGCAAACTGCCCGGTTGCTCGGTGCCGATGAACAAGCTTATCTTAAGTTAATTGGCCCTGTAGTTGAAAACTGGCCGTTGATAGCTTTAGATGCATTAGGGCCTCTGCATTTTCCCAAACATCCGCTGGCTATGGCCCGCTTTGGTCTTGACGGACTGACATCAGCGACTTTTCTTGAAAAACGATTTAAGACCCCGGCGGCAAAAGGCTTCTTTGCGGGTATGGCGGCGCATTCTATACAACCATTAAGTAACATAGCAACCTCGGCTATCGCATTGGTGCTAACAGCTCAAGGGCATTTAGGGGGCTGGCCAGTTCCAAAAGGCGGGTCAAAACAAATTGCGGCGGCTTTGGCATCTTATTTTGTATCACTTGGAGGCAAAATTGAAACAGGTTTTTATGTGGAATCATTAAATCAGCTTCCATCAGCCCATGCCGTATTATTTGATATTACGCCAAAGCAATTATTAAAAATTGCAGGTCATAAATTTTCATCGTTATACAAATGGCAATTGGAGCGCTATCGGTATGGAATGGGGGTTTTTAAAGTGGATTGGGCGCTGGATGCACCTATACCATTTAAGGCAGAACAAGTAAGACAAGCAGGTACTGTACACATAGGTAATACGTTTGAAGAGATTGCCCAGGGCGAGCAGGAAATATGGAATGGTAAGCATCCGGAAAAGCCTTTTGTATTATTGGCTCAGCAAAGCCAGTTTGATGCTTCCCGCGCACCGGAGGGTAAACATACGGCCTGGGCCTACTGCCATGTTCCCAATGGATCTGAAAAGGATATGACAAATATTATTGAGCAGCAGGTAGAGCGTTTTGCACCGGGTTTCAGAGATACCATATTGGCCAAACATACCTTTAATACCGCCCAACTGGAGGCATATAATCCCAATTATATTGGCGGAGATATTAACGGCGGGGTAATTGATATCGGGCAGTTATTTACACGGCCTGTGCTGCGCTGGTCGCCATATAAAACATCGGCAAAGGGGCTTTATATATGTTCTTCCTCAACACCTCCTGGCGGCGGGGTACACGGTATGTGTGGTTACCACGCAGCAAAAAAAGTATTAAGTGATATTTTTAATATCAAAGTAAAGGCCGTTTAAAAACGGCCTTTACTTATTGCTTACCACTGTTAAATTGTTAATTCAGCTCCAGTGTTACCACCGATTTTGCGGGCAGTGAAACTACTAGTTTGTCGCCATCCTTTTTAGCACCGGAAAAATTGGTCAGGTGTATCTTGTCAGGATTACTGAAGGTATTTATATTGGTAACATTAGCCGAAGTTAATACCTGGCCACTTACAGTTGTCCATTTAATATCTTTAAACCCAGTAGTAATAGTTATTGGATTGTGGATATCCAGATTAACAAGAGAAATATGAACCTTACCTGCAGCATCCTGCGAGGCAGAAGCATTTACAGCAGGTATTTTCTTTCCGTCAATCTCATAATCAGGTACATCTAATTTAATTGGCAGGTATTTGGCATCCTGATGTACCTTATACATATCAAATATGTAATAGGTAGGGGTAAGCACAATCTTTTCTTTATCGGTTAAGATAAGCGATTGCAACACGTTAACGGTTTGTGCTAAGGCAGCCATTTTAACCCTGTCACTGTGGTTGTTAAAGATGTTCAAGGTGGTTCCGGCTATCAGTGCATCGCGCAGGCTGTTTTGCTGGTACAGAAAACCAGGATTGGTACCAGGTTCAGCATCCGTCCAAACACCCCATTCATCAACTATCAGAGCTACGCGTTTTTCCGGGTCATATTTATCCATAATGGCCGAATGTTTGGTAACAAGTTCTTCCATTTTTAGGCAATTCACCATGGTATTAAAATATTCTTTTTCGCTGAACTGAGTAGCCGAACCTTTTTTACCCCAGTTACCCGTTGGTATAGTGTAATAATGTAGTGATAAGCCATACATCATGCTTGATGGTATGTTTTTCATACATACTTCTGTCCAGTTATAATCGTCAGCATTTGGACCGCTGGCTATTTTTTTAAGCTGGGCACCCGGATAATCCTTTGCAAAAGAGGCATAACGTTTAAACTGATCAGCATAAAATTGTGGTGTCATATTACCACCGCAACCCCAACTCTCGTTGCCAACACCCCAAAAAGTAACTTTATACGGCTCCTTATGTCCGTTTTTTATCCGGCTTTGTACCACTGTACTGGTGCTGTTTGAGTTCAGATACTCAATCCATTTTGACATTTCATCAACTGTGCCGCTACCCACGTTACCGGCTATATACGGCTCGCATTTCAACAAGCTGCAAAGTTCAAGAAATTCATGTGTGCCAAAGCTGTTATCCTCGGTAATGCCTCCCCAATTGGTGTTTACCATACGCGGGCGTTGTTCGGCAGGGCCAATGCCATCGCGCCAGTGATATTCATCTGCAAAACATCCGCCGGGCCAGCGCAAATTCGGGATCTTGATTTTTTTCAGGGCTTCAACGACATCAAGTCTTATGCGATCTTGTTTTTTTACAGGCAGGGTTTTATCCACCCAAAAACCACCATATATACCATGGCCTAAGTGCTCGGCAAATTGCCCGTAAATGTGGCGGCTAATGGTGGTTTTTGAATCACTGCTTACAGTAAGCGTGCCTGTTTGGCTAAAACCGGGAACCGAGATAAGGCATAAGGCCACGGTACACAGGTTGATAAGTGTTTTCTTTTTCATTGATTATTAGGTTCTGATTTGGAATTGTAAATAAAAGAAAAAAAATTAATAAGTGTATAAACAACAAATAATAAATTTGATAAAATGAGTTTATTGTAGAAATTTATTTAGTGTTCATGTAACAATTAATTTAAAGGAATAATGATTTAAGGTTTACTTGAAGTAGTCAAAAACGCAACAAACTTATCGCTGTTGTAATCGGCCGCGCCGGTATGTTTATATACCAATTCACCATTTTTATTAAATATTAAAGTAGTAGGGATGGTGCCACCCATTATGCTGTCAGGAACAGGAGTAGCCAAGGTGTATACTGGTAAGTTGTAGTGATGTTTTTGCATAAAACTATTAGCTTTTGCAAAGTCATTATCTACGTCTACCGTTATAAAAGCAACGTTTGGGTTGTTTTTAAATTTTGTATACAGCTGGTTAACGGAGGGCATTTCGGCAATGCAGGGTGGGCACCACGTTGCCCAAAAGTTAATGAATATTACTTTGCCTTTAAGGTCGGCAGTATTTATTATAGTTCCCTTAGTATCTCTGAAACTGATGTTAACGGAGTTTGCATGCGCTTTTTTTGAAGCTGGATCAGGTATTTCGGGCTGAAAAAAGCCAACACTCATCAGGCCCCTGATCAATAAGCTTTTGGCGTTAGGGTTTATGATCATGATACAAACAATAACAATCATGAATGCATTAACAATATGGCCTTTAGTTATTTTCCTCATTATCATCAATAGTAACAATTAATGCGGGAGCTTGTTGCGCAGTAAACCATAAACCCAGGTACCGGCTATAGCGCTTAATAAGGTAACCGCAATTACAGCGAATCCGCTACCAATCTGGGCAAATAATGGCCCGGGACAAGCGCCTGTAATGGCCCAGCCAAGGCCGAAGATAAGCCCGCCATAAACATTGCCCCAATGGAATTTTTTTTCCGGTATCAATATATCTTCACGGGTTATGGTTTTAATCCGGAAATGTTTTATCAGTAAAACGGAAATTAAGCCTATTATAATGGCGCTACCGATAATGCCGTACATGTGAAATGCCTGGAGTCTGAACATTTCCTGTATCCGGAACCAGGATATTACTTCCGATTTAACCAGCACAATACCAAACAGCAAGCCTGTGATGAGATATTTTATGTTGCGCATATTATAAATAGATAAGATAAGGTAAAATAAACCAGGTCATGACAAAACCACCTATCATAAAACAACAGGTAGCCACCATTGATGGCCATTGCAAAGTTGAAATGCCCATGATGGCATGCCCCGATGTACAGCCACCGGCGTACCGGGTACCAAAACCTACCAGAAAACCACCTATTACTATAAAAATAAAACCCCGTAAAGTAAGTAATTGCTGAAAACTGAACACATCCTGCGGTAGCAAGCCATTAAAATCATGAATACCCTGCTGCCTGAGCAAACTGGCGGTTTTGGGGTTAATACTAACCTGGTGATTGCCTGATAAGTATTGTGTAGCTACAAAGCCGCCCAATACAATACCGGCTACGAAGAATAGGTTCCAGCTTTCTTTTTTCCAGTTGTATTTAAAAAACGAAATATTTGCAGGTAAACATGCTGCACAGATATGCCTTAGTGACGATGATATGCCAAATGCTTTGTTCCCCATTATTAAGAGGATGGGTACAACAAGACCTATAAGCGGACCGGCCACGTACCAGGGCCACGGTTGTTTTAAAAATTCCATCATAACTATTTACAGCTTATCATTGCAAATGTATTCATCGCAAATAACAATACTATAATCTGTAAGGGCTATCTGTTACGAAATAAGTAAATTTTACTTTTTATTTGTTTTAATAAACTGTATCAATATATTTACAATAGATTATATCCTGATTAACTAAGCTCTTTGGTGAAAAAAATTATTGCTATACTATTACTAAATGTACATTTGTTCAATTTGGGCGGGTACAGTTTGGTATTTAAGTATTTGATCCACCAGTCAGAAGTGCAAATAGTTAAGCAGATCTATGAAAACAAATTCGACTCAGCCAAACTTGTCGAAATAAAACTGCCCGTGCATTTACCAGGTATTCGTGATTGGGATAATTACGTTGTTGACCATGGTCAGCTGCAATTAAAGGGAGTTTATTACAACTACTTAAAGTATAAAATTACCAGGGATACGATGTCATTCATCTGTATCGCAAACAGTGTAAAAACAAGGTTGGTATCTGCCAATTTAGTTATTGCCAAAGAGATCAGTGATGTGCCTTTAAGTAAAAAGGGGCATGATTCTTCTCAGAAAAAAGTGAATACAGGTAATGAATATAGTTTCCAGGTTATGCATTATCAGTTTTCAGCATTCTCAACTATGCTTAAGATACGTACAATCCCCATATCTTACCATTTGAGTTTTCCTTTCATTGAATCGCCCGGCAAACCGCCAAATTTTACCTGCTGAATTGTAGTCTGTAAGTTATGCTGTTGAATTATCCTATATGCCTTAATTTAAGGCTTATGAGGTAATCAATATGGTCAAAAACATGTATGTACTTATTTAAGCATCATGCTACGTTTATTAACCATGGCAAAGTTTATAGTCCAACAATTTTCCTTTGTATTGCTGATTAATTATTAACTCCCTGCTTAATAGGTTGGTTATAGGTAATTAACCTTCAGTTTGTTTATAATTTCTTTATTAGCTAAAACTTTAATTAATTATATATGATGAAAATTTTATTGTTGCGTTTTTACAGATGCTGTATAGCTGTGGCTTGTTGCCTTACTATATCGCAATTTGCTGAGGCCCAAACGGATGCCGATGCGCTTATGATCCCTAAAAATTACTTTTGTGCCGCTGGGGTATACACCCATAACAGCTGGGATCACTATTGGGAAGGAACCTTTAAACGGGATAATCTTAATTTAGGTACAGTAAGCTCCAATGTGTATAGTTTAGGTGGGAATTATGGCTTGTCAAACACTATTAACCTGATGTTTTCTGTACCGTATGTAACCACCAATGCATCTGCCGGAACTTTGAGGGGTGAGCAAAACTTTCAGGATCTGAACGCAGCCATAAAATGGATGGCTGTTAAGGAGGAGATAGGTGCGGGATTATTCAGTTTCCATGCTATTTTATCCGGATCAATTCCGCTGACAAATTATGAAGC
Organism: Mucilaginibacter saanensis; assembly: GCF_014200575.1. Lineage (GTDB taxonomy): Bacteria > Bacteroidota > Bacteroidia > Sphingobacteriales > Sphingobacteriaceae > Mucilaginibacter. The sequence goes on from NZ_JACHBZ010000002.1 coordinate 660,342, forward strand.
TGATTATCTGCCACTCTCTATCGGTTTACATAGCAAAAACGTGGCTTTAAGGGGTTTGTTAAATTACCAAACGGGAAGGTTCTTTGTGGCAGGAGCGGGGCAATATATTCGTCGTAGTAACATTACTATTGATAGAAATTCCTATTACACCACTCAGTTAAACTATACCAATGAGGTTCAAATGCCTAACGTAACCAATTTTTTTGTAAGCTCTGGATATCGCAGCTTAAAATTTAATGCGGAGGCTGTTTTAACTAAAGTAACCACTCTTGGTGGTTTTGATATCCGGAAAAATGATATGCCTTTCCCAAGCAATAAAATGAATAGTACCATTGCGGGAGTGATATTTAAATATAGTTTGCAGGCTATTAGCGGTCTGGAGTTTACAGCTGGTGGTAATTATGTTTTGAAGGGCCGTAACGTTGGTCAAACAAGATCAGTATATGGTGGAATTTATTACGTGTTTAGCACAAAAAAAGAAAAATAAGCAGGTTAGTTAAAAATAAGCGATATGAAAAAAACATTACTTTATATAATCCCAACTGTTCTTTTAGGTGTAGCCATTTTTGCTTCATCATGTAAAAAGGACATTGTTGACCGTACTTTGCAATACCCTGCGCTTGCACCCACCAATATTGATCTGAATGCCGATACCTGGAAGCCGGTACTGATCACTGATTTTAGTACATTAACTGTTGCTACACCGGATGCAGTTACTTCACCGGCCTATGTAGCAGACATCAATGAAATAAAAGCATTGCAGCGTAACTTAACCGATGACCAGAAAGCAAGTATAAAATACTGGAGTGCAGGTGCTGTATTAAGATGGAACGAGATATTACGTGATTTGGTAGCCAAACATAATGTTGCTCCTTATCAAAATCCTGATGGTACTTATCCTGCCCCAAATTCGGCTAATCCATTTAATTACCCTGAATTTCCGTTTTCAAATCCTCCGTATGCTGCACGTGCTTATGCTTATATAAGTGCCAGTCAATATGATGCATTGATTGCAGCATGGCATTTTAAAAATCAGTATAAACGTACTGCACCGTATAAAAATGATTCTGGTGTAAAGGCGCTGGTGCCAACGTCTGATCTGCCTTCTTATCCAAGTGAAGATGCCGTAGTAGCAGGCACCACCGTTGAGATGATGAAATTATTATTCCCAACAGAGATTGCCTACATACAGCAAAAAGCCGATGAGGAAAAACTGTACAGGATAACGGCTGGAGCAAATACCAGGGGCGAACTTAACGCAGGCGAAGCATTAGGCAAACAGGTGGCAGCCGTATTTGCTGCCCGTGCCCGCGCAGACCGCGCTGGGAAAGCGATAGGTACGCCAGATATCTGGAAGAGTTTTGAAACGATAGCAACAAGCAAGGGCGAACAATTTTGGGTTAGTTTAGAAATTCCGAAAAGGCCACCGATGTTGCCGTTGTTTTCAAAAGTTATTCCGTTTTTATTTGATACGCTAACGGTTGCCGCTATCAGGCCCGGGCCTCCTTACTTAACTAATTCTCCTGAATTTAAAAAGGAAACCGCAGAAGTATTAACCTTTAGCCAGAACAGGACACGTGACCATGAGGAGTTGGTTGCATTTTGGGCTGATGGTATTGGTACCTATACGCCTACAGGTCATTGGAATGCTATTGCTGCCGATGAATTTGTAAAACAAAAATATAGTGAAGTACGCTGGGCCCGTAACTTTGCGCTATTAAATATGGCCGAAATGGATGCTGCCATAGTTTGCTGGGATACCAAGTATTTTTATTTTAACCAGCGGCCTTCACAGGCAAATCCGGCAATAAAAACTTTAACAGGCTTACCTAATTTCCCGTCATATACATCAGGGCACTCCAACTTTAGCGGGGCTGCTGCAACGGTATTAACCTATTTATTACCTGACAGAGGTACCAAGTTTACTGATCTTGCAAACGATGCGGCGATGTCAAGGTTATACGGTGCAATTCATTATCGTAGTGATTGTGAAGTAGGTTTGGTAACTGGTAACAAGGTTGGTCAATATGCTGTACAACGTGGTAAAACAGACGGGGCTGATAATTAATAGTATATATAATAAAATAAATGTTACGTTTAAACACCGATCAAAAAGTATATTTCACGCTGCGCTTTGCCTGTGGCATGTGTTTTATAGGGCACGGTTCATTTGGAATTATTACCAAACAAATATGGTGTAATTATTTTGCGCTGGCAGGTATAGGGCATGAGCAGGCCTATCATTTGATGCCCTTTGTAGGTACCATTGATATTTTAATGGGCCTGTCTATGTTGTTTTACCCAACGCGTATAATTGCAGGTTGGCTGGTAGTGTGGGGGATAGCTACAGCCTTAATGCGACCACTATCCGGCGAGCCTTTTGCCGAATTTATTGAACGCGCCGGTAACTTTGGTGCTCCCTTTGTACTTTTATTATTGCAGGGAGGATTTAAAATTCCATTCAGGCAGTGGTTTAGTCGTATGCCTGATGATATAACCATTGATGCGGCCACGCTAAAAACAGTTTTAAATTTTTTAAGAGTGTTGGCATTTTTACTACTTGTTGGGCATGGTTGGCTTAATTTTATAGAAAAAGCGGGGCTTGTTAAGCAATACCATTCCATGGGTTTTCAAGATTCGGGTAAAGCGGCGCAAATAGTTGGTGTATTTGAAATTGTGGCAGCTTTTTCGGTGTTAATCCGTCCGTATAAAAATTTAATATTCATACTCATCTTCTGGAAAATAGCAAGCGAACTCTTTTATCCGCATTACGAAATGTTTGAATGGATAGAACGGGGTGGCAGTTATGGAGTGTTATTGGCTTTATGGTTTGCAGTTAAAAAAGCACCATCGGTTTTTATTACTTCCCCATTTAAAAATATAAATAGTTTGAGAGTTAGTTGATTAATATGAAATCCTGTATGAGAGCAGGTTAAAGTCAGGTGTAAAAGCCTGGCTTTATTAACTTTTTTTGCATTAACCATTACAATCACTTTAAAATAATCATGAAATTCACTTTACAATTCTTTTCGATAATAGCCTTTTATTTATTGTTTACTTATGCCAATGCAAATGCGCAAGGATGCGTGGCCATCAGGAGTACCGGTGGTTTATGTACCATGGATGAGCATCCCGATAGCACAAATACAGATGGAAGCTGGCTGTTGAACAGCAATAACCGCTATTTCAGATCATACAAGCATTTTATAGGCACACAGGAGCAAAAGCAACGTATCGCCTTAGGAACCAATGTGATTAATCATTCCTACACGCAGGATTTAACTTTGACCCGCATATTTAATAACCGCTGGTCATTTGCTGTTGACGTTCCGATACTTGATAATAGCCGGTCATCATTATATGAGCATGGGGGCAAAGAGCGCTTAAGCACCCATTCATTTGGCTTGGGCGATGTGCGTTTAACAGCTTATGCATGGTTGCTGAACCCTGCTAAAGCCCGCAGAGGTAATATTCAGGTTGGTTTAGGTTTAAAACTGGCTACCGGAAACTACAATTACCAGGATTATTTTTACCACACTGGTGCAAACGACACCCGGACTTTAGGGCCGGTTGATCAATCAATACAACTTGGTGATGGCGGAACCGGTATAACCACCGAAATTAATGCCTACTATAACTTTACACATCAGTTTGGAGTTTATGGCGGCTTTTATTATTTGATTAGTCCACGCGAAGAAAATGGCATATCATCAGCACGGGGCAGCGTTCCAAGTGCTAAAACCGTAGCCAACGGAAGCGATGTTATGAGCGTTCCGGATCAGGTGATGTTAAGAGGTGGAGCCAGCTACGGAGTTGGTAAATTTGATTTTTCGGCAGGAGCACGCTACGAATGTTTGCCGGTACATGATTTAGTAGGAGGCAGCAATGGTTTCAGAAGACCAGGATACATCCTATCAGCCGAACCTGGAGTTACCTACCGCTTAAAAACACTTTCTATATATGCGTTTGTTCCGGTAGCTGTAAGGCGTGATCGTACACAAAGTGTTCCTGATAAAATCAGCACAACATTAACTGGTGTATACACCCAGGGAGATGCCGCTTTTGCTGATTATGCCATAAATGTTGGCGTTACATTTAAATTTAAATAGAAATACACATAGTTGATTAATCGAAGCCGGGAGTGAGATCCCCGGCTTTTTTTGTTACTGATTATTAGTTAATCTTTTTAATTTTATCCCATGAATACACCCGAAGAAAACTTTGCAGCATTAGGCTTAAACCTGCCACCTGCACCAAAGCCACTTGGCGTTTATAAACCATGTTTAGTTGATGGTAAATACCTGTACTTATCCGGTCATGGCACCGTACAGGATGATGGTTCCCTGATCATTGGCCGCATTGGCGACACCATTAGCCAGGAAGATGGTAAGCTGGCTGCCCGTCAGGTAGGCTTAGCTATGTTAGCCACTATAAAGGCCAATATTGGCAGTCTTGATAAGGTTAAGAGGGTAATAAAAGTATTGGGTATGGTTAACTGCACCCCGGATTTTGAAAAACACCCTTTTATCATAAACGGCGCCAGTGAGCTTTTTGCCAAAGTATGGGGCGAAGAAAATGGCATAGGTGTGCGCAGTGCTGTTGGCATGGGCTCGTTACCTGATAATATTCCGGTAGAAATTGAGGCTTTGTTTGAATTGTTTTAACCATGACAGAGCAGCAACAATGGTATAATATTGAGAATGTTGAATTGCTGGATACGCCGGCTTTAGTAGTTTATCCGGATAGGGTTAACGCAAATATTGATTTGCTTAAAACAATGATTGACGACATTATCCGCTTGCGTCCTCACGTAAAAACTTACAAAAATAAAGAGGTTACGTTGTTGCTGCTTGCTGCTGCTATCCATAAGTTTAAATGTGCCACCATTGCCGAGGCCGAACTGCTGGCCACCTGCAAAGCACCTGATGTGTTACTGGCTTATCAACCGGTTGGCCCCAAACTTTATAGGTTTGTTAAGTTGATACATGCTTTTCCTGCCACCAGGTTTTCTTGCCTGGTTGATAATGCCGTAGCTGCAAAAGAAATATCCGATGCTGCAAAAGAATATAACATTCAGATAAACGTATACATTGATTTAAATGTGGGTATGAACCGTACCGGTATCCCCGCAGGTTTTGAAGCATTGCAGCTGTATATGGATTGCGGTGTATTACCGGGTCTTAACCCGATAGGTTTACATGCTTATGACGGCCATATTCATGACGTTGATCTTAAAACCCGTACTGAGCGTTGCAATGCAAGTTTTGAACCAGTGTTCAAATTACAGCAAAGCCTTAAACAAAAAGGATATCCTGAACCAGTTATTATAGCAGGAGGATCACCAACTTTTCCCATTCATGCAAAACGCGAGAATGTTGAATGTAGTCCCGGAACTTTTGTTTATTGGGATCAGGGTTATCAATTAGGTATGCCTGAGCAGCCATTTTTACCAGCCGCAATAATTGTAACCCGCGTAATATCACTGCCCGATGCAACTAAATTATGCCTGGATGTAGGACATAAATCAGTATCGGCCGAAAATGAACTGAGCAAACGCATTTATTTTTTAAATGCGCCTGAGCTGGTGCCAACAGGCCAAAGCGAAGAGCATTTGGTGGTGGAAGCTGGTGAAAATCATAAGTATAATGTGGGTGACGTATTATATGGTTTGCCTCATCATATATGTCCAACAGTTTCTTTATATGAGCGTGTTTATGTAATTGAAAATAAATCACTTAATGGTGAATGGTTTAATACAGCCCGTGACCGTAAAATAACAATCTGATATGTTTATTATAGATGCCCATTTAGATTTAAGTATGAACGCGCTGGAGTGGAACCGCGATTTAACCCGCCCGCTTGCAGAACTCAATAAACGCGAAGAAGGTTTAACAGACAAGCCCGACCGCGCTAAGGCCGTAGTAACCTTGCCTGAATTGCGCAAAGGTAATATAGGCCTGGTGGTTGCTACACAAATTGGGCGTTATGTTGCACCAAATAATCCTTTACCCGGGTGGCACTCTCCCGAGCAGGCCTGGGCCCAAACGCAGGGCCAGGTGGCCTGGTATAAAGCCATGGAAGACGCCGGCGAAATGACACAAGTGAATGACTTGCCGTCATTAGAAAAACATCTGGCCTTTTGGAACAACGGGCAATCAACCGAAAATAAGCCAATTGGTTATATATTGAGCTTGGAAGGTGCCGATTCTATAGTAACGGTAAAACATTTGGAACGAGCATATAACTATGGCCTTCGTGCCGTTGGCCCGGCCCACTACGGGCCCGGCAGGTATGCACAAGGTACTGATGCAACCGGTTATATGGGCGAAAAAGGAAAAGAACTATTGAAAGAAATGGAGCACCTGAATATTATTCTGGATGCTACCCATTTATGTGACGATAGTTTTTGGGAAGCTTTAGATAATTTTAACGGACACGTATGGGCAAGCCATAATAATTGCCGTGCGCTGGTAAACCATAACCGGCAGTACAGCGATGAAATGATCAAAGCGTTGATAGAGCGCGGAGCGGTAATTGGCGCAGCATTGGATGCCTGGATGATGGTTCCCGGATGGGTTAGGGGGCAGTCTACACCTAAAGGTATGAACTGTAATCTTGAAGTGATGGTTGACCATATTGATCACATCTGCCAGATAGCCGGTAATGCATTGCATATTGGCATGGGATCTGATCTGGACGGCGCCTTTGGTCGCGAACAATGTCCGTATGACCTGGAAACTATTGCCGATCTGCAAAAAGTACCTGCATTGCTCAAAAAACGCGGTTATACCCATCAGGATATCGATAATATGATGCATGGCAACTGGCTTAGGTTTTTAAGAGAGGCCTGGGCGTAAAACAAGGTTATTGTTTTTGTCATTCTGAACGAAGTGAAGGATCTATTTGCAAATAGGCATATAAAATAACAGATATTTCACTTTGTTCATCATAACAAGTATGTTTTATCTCTTTCCTTCTTTATATGTTTGCTCCCTTATCAGACCCCATGCAACATGGCAAATATGTCTTTCCTCTTTTGTCCTTATTCCTTTGTCAATTTTAAAAACTCATTCTTCATCCCGGTGTAAAACAACTCATGCATTTGTATTAACTTTCCTTAAATAAGCATACTTTGCAAACACTTGCTTAAAAAAGGCATTATTCTGTGAGGGGATTTTATTATGAATGCAGAACAATCGAGATTAAAGGATATCAGCTGGAAAAAATGGGGCCCTTATGTAAGTGACCGCCAGTGGGGCACCGTTAGGGAAGATTATAGCGCCAATGGGGATGCGTGGAATTTCATAACCCATGATATGGCCCGGAGTAAAGCCTATCGCTGGGGCGAAGAAGGTATTGCGGGTATATGCGACAGGCAACAAAACCTGTGTTTTGCTATAGCTTTATGGAATAAAAAAGATCCGATAATTAAGGAACGCTATTTTGGGCTCAGCAATCCCGAGGGTAATCATGGTGAGGATGTAAAGGAGCTGTATTATTATCTGGATAGTACGCCTACGCATTCCTACATGAAAATGTTGTACAAATATCCTCAGCAGAAGTTTCCGTATGAATGGCTGCTTACGGAAAATAAGCGGCGTACCCGTAACGATCCGGAGTTTGAATTGATAGATACCGGTATATTTGATAAGGATGCCTATTTTGATGTATTTACCGAATATGCTAAAAACGCACAGGATGACATCCTGATTAAAATTACTATACATAACCGTGGCGACGAGGATGCGGCCCTTAACGTAATGCCTACTTTATGGTTCCGCAATACCTGGAGTTGGGGATATAAGGACTATAAGCCCCGTTTAACCGCCAACAGTCTGGGTAAAATTGAAGTTTCTCATAAAGATATAGATCCCTTATGGCTGCATACCGAAGGGCCATGCGGGTTGCTGTTTTGTGATAATGAAACAGACACCCGCCAGCTATATAATTCTGATAATGGCGTAAAATATTGCAAAAACGGTATCAATAACTATATAGTTCATGGTGCGGATACCATTAATCCTAACAAGACCGGCACAAAGGCTGCCGTTAATTACGACTTAAATATTGCCGCCAAACAAAGTGCAACTATACGTTTACGATTATCGCCCGATGGTAATTATGGTTTTGAAGACTTTGACTTGATTTTCAATACCCGTATTGCGGAGGCCGATCAGTTTTATAACGACATATATAGCAGTAAACAGGATGCCGACCGTTGTCTTATACAAAGGCAGGCTTTTGCCGGCATGATGTGGAATAAACAGTTCTATTATTCAGATATTCGTCATTGGCTCAAAGGCGATCCGGCACAACCAAAACCACCTGACGAAAGGAAAAATGCCCGTAACAGTAAATGGATGCACCTGAATACGAAGGATGTAATATCCATGCCTGATAAATGGGAGTACCCGTGGTTTGCCGCCTGGGATCTGGCATTCCATTGCCTGCCACTGGCGCGTATAGATATGGCTTTTGCCAAAAATCAGCTGATATTATTAACGCGCGATTGGTACATGCACCCTAACGGGCAGTTGCCGGCCTATGAGTGGGATTTTAGCGATGGTAACCCTCCCGTGCATGCCATGGTAGCCTGGAGTGTATACAAAACGGATAAGGAGGCCAATAACGGCAAGGGTGATACCTATTTTCTGGAAAGGATATTTCATAAGCTGATGCTCAATTTTACTTGGTGGGTAAACCGTAAAGATGCTGCCGGGAATAATATTTTTGAAGGCGGTTTTTTAGGCCTGGATAATATTGGTGTTTTTGACAGGAATATGCACCTGCCTATGGGGCAGCACCTGGAACAGGCCGACGGTACCAGTTGGATGGCTATGTACTCCCTCAATTTGCTGCGTATAGCTACTGAGCTGGCTGCAGAAGACAATGCTTATGCCGATATTGCATCTAAGTTTTTTGAGCACTTTATTTATATCGTAGGGGCAATGTCAAACCTGGGTGAAAATAATGAGGGCCTGTGGGATGATGAAGATGGCTTTTTTTATGACCAGATCAGCTTTCCTGACGATGGTAGTATAAAAATGAAGGTGAGAAGTATAGTAGGGCTAATTCCATTATTTGCTACGGAGGTATTGAATGAAAGCGATATAACTGATAGTCCAATTTTCAGAGATCGTATGAAATGGTTTGCTGAAAACAGGCCCGATCTGGCATCCCTGGTTTCCCGATGGAATGAGAAGAGTGTCAATGGCAAACACCTCATCAGCTTATTGCGCGGTTTCCGGATGAAATCGTTGCTTAAATACATGCTTGATGAAAATGAGTTTTTAAGCGATTACGGCATTCGATCCTTATCAAAATATCATCTGGAACATCCCTATCATGTAGCAGTGAACGGCGTTGAATTTGGTATAAAATATACTCCCGCCGAAAGTGATAGCGGCTTATTTGGTGGTAACAGCAACTGGCGCGGCCCAATCTGGATGCCTATCAATTACCTGATCATTGATAGTTTGCACCGTTTTTATGAATACTATGGTGACGGCTTTAAGGTGGAATGCCCTACCGGGTCAGGCAATTACATGAACCTTAAAGATGTTGCTAACGAACTTTACCGGCGAGTTTCCAGGTTGTTTTTGCGTGACGAAAATGGTAACCGCCCTGTGTTTGGTAATTATTCCAAATTGCAGACCGACCCCAATTTTAAAGATTACATACTTTTTTATGAATTTTTTGATGGCGACAACGGTCGCGGTGCGGGTGCATCCCACCAAACCGGCTGGACAGGGTTGATTGCCAATTGCTTGTACGTGTAATTACCTTATTCCCATAATGGTGTAAACTTGTTTCGATGCCTTCAAGTGGGTTAGTCAGTGTATGGTCTGTCTTGTTAATATGCCTCTTAAGCAGACTTAAATTTTATTGTGTAATAAAGACACAATAAAATTTATTTCGTGCGGAAAATTATTTAGTTTTACTGTACCACTTATTAAAACTAAAAATTATCAGTATGAATTACAACAGGAGAAAGTTTATCCAAAGCGCTGGCGCAATGGCGCTTGGCAGTTTAGCGCTATCGGGAAATGCCGCTACATTATTAAGTAATATCAAAACCGACCATCCGGTAGGTTTGCAGTTATTTACTTTTTTTGGAATTATTGATGAAGATGTAAAAGGTACCTTAACCAAAATTGCAGCCCTTGGATACAAGGAAATGGAATCGGCCTTTAGTAAAAAAGGTGGATATTATGGTATGAGCCCCAAGGAGTTTAAAGCGCTTGTAAATGATCTGGGAATGGCCTGGACATCACATCATGTGCTGGGTGCTCCGTTCAAGCTTCCGGCCGGAGCAAAAATGCCCGCTGGTGCAGATGGCAAGCCAATGGTGATACCGCCAATGAAAAACCTGCGCGACGATATGCAGCAATTGGTTGACGATGCAGCCGAAGGCGGTGTTAAATACCTGGTTTGCGCAAATTCGCCAACAGGTACGCTGGATGAAATCAAATCGACCATTGAGGTATTAAATAAAACAGGAGAGGCCGCAAAAAAGGTGGGTATACAATTTGCCTACCATAATCATGATATGGAGTTTCACCAGGTTGAAGGTAAAGTTCCTTACGATCTGCTGTTAAGTGAAACTGATCCGCATAATGTAAAAATGGAACTTGACCTGGCCTGGGCAGTTAAGGGCGGTAAAGATCCTGTAGCAATGTTTAAGAAGCACCCTGGCCGTTTCCCGTTATGGCACGTGAAAGACCTCGATGCAAGTCGCGAAAATATACTCCCGGTAGGTAGCGGCACCATCAACTTTAAACCAATCTTCGCCGCTGCGGCATCAGCCGGAATGCAACACTTTTTTGTAGAGCATGATATGCCAAAAGACCCATGGACAAGTATCACCAGCAGCATTGGCTATTTGAAAAATACGCTGAAGGTGTAACTCGTGATCAATAAATCATTTATTTGGTGTAATTGAGGCATTGAAAATATATGAATGCCTCAATTGCCCAATCAGTTGAGTAGTAAAACTAACTCGTTAACAATACCATAACATGGCATAATTTTGATTTAACTGCGTCTTTGAGTATCTTAAAGGCGCATTAAATCAAACAAATGGCAGCAACCCCGGCAGAGCAGTTAAAAAGAGTATTAAAACCTGTTCACCTGTGGGCAATTGCCGTAGGCCTTGTTATATCCGGCGAGTATTTTGGCTGGAACCTCGGCTGGGCGGTATCCGGTACCATAGGATTACTGATAGCTACGCTGGTTATCACTGTAATGTATATCACCTTTATTTTCAGCTATACAGAGCTTACTACTTCTATCCCTCATGCGGGTGGGGCATTTGCCTATGCTTACCGGGCCATGGGGCCTTTTGGCGGTTTAATTGCCGGGTATGCAACCCTTGTTGATTTTTTGGTAGCCACCCCGGCTATCGCCGTAGCTTTGGGTACATATCTGCATTTTTTAAATAACGCTATACCTGTTTTACACACGGCCATGTTTTTTAATGTGGTGTTTATTATTCTTAATGCCTATGGGGTTAAGGAGTCGGCCACGTTTTCTATATTCATTACTTTATTGGCTGTTGCAGAGTTATTGCTTTATATGGGAGTGGTTACACCTCATTTTAAAATGGCTACCTACCTAACTAATCCGATGCCTTTTGGGTGGAGTGGGGTATTTGCAGCCTTGCCTTTTGCAGTTTGGTTTTACCTGGCTATTGAGGGAGTAGCCATGGTAGCCGAGGAAGTTAAGGATCCTAAAAAGAATATTCCGAGGGGGTACATTTCGGCTATAGCTACTTTGGTATTCTTAGCCTTAGGCGTAATGATTGTTACAGGAGGTGTTACCGACTGGCGTAAACTAAGTACTCTTGATTACCCCTTGCCTGAGGCTATTGGCATTGTATTAGGTCGCACCAGTGGCTTAACTAAAATATTTGCGATTATTGGTCTGTTTGGGTTAATAGCTTCGTTACACGGCATTATATTGGCCTCATCAAGGCAGATATTTGCCATGGCCCGCAGTGGTTACCTACCACGCGGACTGGCCAGCATTAGTCATAAATTTAAAACACCCCACTGGGCGCTTGTTGTAGGCGGTATAATAAGCTCTATATTTATTTATAAATTTAAAACCGACCAGATCATTATGTTATCGGTACTTGGTGCCGTAGTAATGTATATGATGAGCATGGTAAGCCTTTTTATTTTAAGAAAGAAGGAGCCGAATCTGGAAAGACCTTTTGCTGCACCTTATTATCCGCTTTTTCCTGCTGTTGCGTTAATTATTTGCGTAATATGCCTAATTGCTACCATTTACTTTAATCCGGATATGAGCCTGATATTTTTTGAGGGCCTGGTAGCAGTTGTGGTAATATTTGTATTGATGGGAAAACATAAAGTAGCGCTAACCGACGAAATGATGACTGCGCCGGAATTGAAATAAATAGCCCGGCTATTGAACAACCTCTGACTGATGAAATAAGAAGATGAGCTATAGGCACACCATACGAAACAAGGTTTATAAGTTTTTAGATTTGAAAACTTTGCTTGGCAAGGCATCTCCATATCGGTCTGGGGATGAATTGGCAGGGGTGTGTGCCGAAAGTTATGAAGAAAGGATTGCCGCGCAAATAACATTGGCCGATGTGCCCCTCAAAACATTTTTAAACGAGGTGGTAATTCCGTATGAAAAGGATGAGGTTACGCGGTTAATAATTGATAGCCATGATATTAATGGGTTTAATTTAATAAGTCATTTAACTGTTGGAGAGCTGCGCGATTGGCTATTAAGTGATGATACTGACACTGATACTTTAACGGGCATTGCCTCAGGAATTACTCCCGAGATGGCTGCAGCGGTATCAAAATTAATGCGTAATCAGGATTTGATTGCTGTTGCAAAAAAGTGCAGTGTGATTACAAGTTTTCGCAACACGATAGGACTAAAAGGTCGGTTCAGTACCCGGTTACAGCCTAATCATCCCACGGATGATCAAAGGGGAGTAGCGGCAAGTATTATAGATGGTTTGCTGCATTGCAGCGGTGACGCGGTAATTGGTATTAACCCGGCTACTGATAGTCCGGCGGCGGTAAGCAATTTGTTGAAGTTGATGGACAACTTCAGGCAGCAATTTGACATTCCGACACAAACCTGTGTATTGAGCCATATTACTACTACCATGCAGCTTATAAACGAAGGAGCACCGGTTGATCTGTGTTTTCAGTCAATTGCCGGCACGGAGCAGGCTAACCATAGTTTCGGCATCAATCTTGGTTTGATTGAAGAAGCTTATCAAGCCACCTTATCCTTGAATCGCGGAACCATTGGCAATAATGTCATGTATTTTGAAACAGGACAAGGCAGTGCACTATCAGCTAATGCTAACTTTGGTGCAGATCAGCAAACCTGCGAAGCAAGGGCTTATGCTATAGCCAGAAAATTTAAGCCTTTACTGGTTAATACCGTTGTTGGTTTTATAGGCCCCGAATATTTGTATGATGGCAAGCAAATTATCCGCGCCGCTTTAGAAGATCATTTTTGCGGCAAGTTACTTGGGTTGCCCATGGGGGTTGATGTTTGTTATACCAATCACGCCGAAGCCGATCAGGACGATATGGATAATCTGCTGACCTTATTAGGTGTTGCAGGCTGTAATTTTATTATGGGCATTCCAGGTGCCGATGATATTATGCTTAATTATCAGTCTACCTCATTTCATGACGCATTGTATCTGCGTAAAGTACTTGGCTTAAAACCGGCACCTGAATTTGAACAATGGCTTATTAAACAGGGGATAGTTGATGATGGCGGGAACATGTTGCAGGTTAGTACATCACATCAATTGTTAAACACAATGGTTTAATTCAAATGATGTGAAAAGAAACATACCCCAGGACATAGACCCTTTAAAGGCGTTACAGGAGTTTACTTCTGCAAGGATAGCTATTGGGCGGGTAGGTACCAGTATACCGTTAAAGCAGTCGCTTGATTTTAAGCTGGCCCATGCCCATGCCCGTGATGCCGTATATTCTGAATTGGATACCAGTAATTTAACTGATTTATTTAAACAATTTAGCCTGCCCGTTTTATTACTGCAAAGTAAGGTTAATAACCGCAGGCAATATTTGCAACGACCAGATCTGGGACGTAAACTTCATGATGTATCCAAAGAGCTGCTGAGTGACTATAGTATGGAAACTGATATAGCCATCATTATTGCGGATGGTTTGTCGGCCACGGCGGTTAATGAAAATTCACTTGGCTTGTTGCTGGCACTTATCCCGCTGTTATTGGCGGCTAATTTTAAGCTGGCACCTATAAGCCTTGTTGAACAGGGCAGGGTTGCCATTGGCGACGATATTGGACACGGATTAAAGGCAAAACTATCCCTGGTGTTTATTGGCGAGCGGCCTGGTCTTAGTTCGGCAGATAGTTTGGGTGTGTATTTAACTTATAATCCCAAACCCGGACTTACTGACGAGATGCGTAACTGTGTATCAAACGTAAGACCAGCGGGCTTGATTTATAAAAAAGCTGCAAAAAAAATACTTTACCTGATCAGTGAGGCTTTTAAACGCAAACTATCGGGAGTTGATTTAAAAGATAATGCAGGGTTATTAGAAAGCTGAAAGCGCAGACATTGGATTAATGTAACGTTATATCTTACGCTTTTAGCTCTAAATTACTTTTTCCGGGCTTCAATGGTTCCGTTAAAGGATATAGGGTCGCGGTTGCTGCTGATTACCTGTAAGGACGCATAGCCGTCTGTTGATATACTCAGGGTCAAGATCTGTACATCACGCCAGTCGCTGATGTTTTTATCTTTACCTGTTGGTTTTATGGTAACTGTCCAGCCACCTTTTTTACCGGCTTTTGAAACGTAGCTGAAATGTGTATTGGTAAATTTAATTCCGCCTTCGGTAGGGTTGTAAGGAGCTGTATAAGCCCGGCCAAAATAAGGTAAATAAGCAATGATCGTATCTTTTGAAACTACAAAGTCATAATCAGAAGTTAATGATCTGCTGCTGCCTCGTGATGGCAGCGCATAATTAGCTTTAAATACATAGTTTTGTGCCTCTACAATAGTTTTAATTTCGGCTACCTGAGCTGCTTTTTTATCCTTACGGGATGTTTGTGCGTTTACAGTATTTATGCTTATAAAAGCAAGGGCAATTAATACCGTTATTTTATTTAAGAATTTCATAATTAAGTGTTTGTGGTTAGACGATAAAGTGATTATTAGGTTTAATTTCTATCAAATTTAAATAATATTTAAACAAAAAAGCCATCCGTTTTATGCGGATGGCTTTGTATTATCAGGTGTTTGAAATTATATCAGATTAACGCTGCGGTTAACAAACTCGGTAAGCTCGGCACCGGTTAGTAAACCTTGTGAAAGTAGTGCCAGGTCAAAGGCTTGCTTTGAAAGCTGGGTCTGTACATCTTCGTTTTCTTCCTGTAGTATGCGGGTTATCAGTTTGTGATTTCCGTTTACAATTACTTTATAATTATCAGGCATGTTACCATAAAAGCCCATACCGCCGCCCATGGCTGCCATATCTTTCATACGGCGCATAAACTCGTCCATAGTAACGGTTACCGGCAGTTCATCAGGACTAAGGCTTTCCAATTCAACCTTATAAGCTGTTTTATTAATAGCTTTATCAAAAATAGTTTTTACGGTAGTTGCCTGTTCCTCAGTTAAAATATGCTCAAGAGCATCATCTTTTTTGATTAGCTTATCGGCAACGTCGGCATCAACGCGTTTTAATGATGTTTTTTCAAGCTTTTGCTCTAATTGGCTAATGAAGTGGTTGTCAATCGGCGAGTTCATCACCAATACATCATACCCTTTTTTACCTGCCGACTGGATAAATGCATCTTGTTTTGATGGATCATTGGTGTAAATATAAACCAGCTGATCGTCTTTATCGGTTTGGGTAGCCTCAACCTTGTCTTTATATTCAGGCAGTGTATAGTTCTCGTTTTTGGTGTTGGTTACCAAAACAAAATCTTTTGCCTTTTCATAAAATTTGTCTTCGCTCACCATGCCGTACTTTACAAATAAACCAATGTCGGTCCATTTTTCTTCGTACGCCTTGCGGTCAGCTTTAAATAGTTCTCCCAGTTTATCAGCTACCTTCTTGGTGATATAGCTATTGATCTTTTTAACGTTACTATCTGCCTGTAAAAAGCTACGTGATACATTAAGCGGAATATCCGGTGAGTCTATAACACCATGTAGCAACATCAAAAACTCAGGAACAATGTCTTTTACTTCATCTGTAATAAATACCTGACGACTGAATAATTTGATCTTGTTTTTTTGTACTTCGAAGTCGTTCTTAAGCTTAGGGAAGTATAAAACACCGGTTAAGTTGAAAGGATAATCAACATTCAGGTGTATCCAGAATAAAGGATCTTCGCTGAAAGGGTAAAGGGTTTTGTAAAAGTTAAGGTAATCCTCGTCTTTTAATTCAGATGGTGCTTTAGTCCAGATAGGATTGGTTTCATTGATGATATTATCAATCTCGGTATCTGTATATTTAGGGTTGCCTTCTTCGTCAACACCATCCTCATTTGATTCTGTTTTTGTACCGAATTTAATTGGTACCGGTAAAAACTTACAGTATTTATCAAGTATCTCCTGTAGTTTGTATTTACTTAAAAACTCTTCCGATTCGCTGTTGATATATAAGGTAATCTCGGTACCGCGCTCCGCCAGTACGCCTTCGCCAATTTCAAACTCGGTGCTGCCATCGCAAACCCAGTAAGCAGGTTCAGCACCTTCCTGGTATGATAGGGTTTGAATTTCTACCTTATCGGCAACCATAAAGGCCGAGTAAAAACCTAAACCAAAGCGACCAATGATCTCGTTGGCATCTTTAGCTTCCTTAAATTTTTCCATAAACTCAGTAGCACCTGAAAATGCTATCTGGTTAATGTATTTTTTAATTTCTTCGGCGGTCATCCCTAAACCATTATCGCTGATGGTAATGGTTTTTTTAACCTCGTCAAATGCTACTTCAACACGCAGATCGCCAAGTTCGCCATTGTATTGACCTAAGGAGGCCAGGCGTTTAATTTTTTGGGTAGCATCTACCGCGTTTGATACCAGCTCACGCAAAAATATCTCATTATCAGAGTAAAGAAACTTCTTAATTATCGGAAAAATGTTTTCGGTGTGGATCGAAATGCTGCCTTTTTCTTGCATAATACTATTATATGATTGATTTAATATTAGTTTAACAGGCAACCATCAATGCCTGTTCCAAAGAGGGGGATGTTGTCAAATTGGCAGTATTGAATTATTCTATCGCCATTAAAAATGCCTTAAATGCTGCATCTACGCTGTTTTGGGTTTGTTTATCTGCTATACTGCCATCGGCACCCATCTTTGAACGGATAAACGAAATAACTAATGTAGCACCATCAACAACCTTAACAGATAATGCTCCCAAAGTAAGTAGGAGCGAAGCGTGGGCATGTTCGCCACCTAATGAAGCTGTGATAAGGGCAACAGGTTTATCAACCAACGAACTGCTGGACACCAGCCAGTCGAGCATGTTTTTAAGGGAACCTGGTACACCAAATGCATATTCAGGAGTGCAGATGACAATGCCATCTGCATTGGCCAGTAAATGGCGTAATTCGGTTACCGACGCCGGTGCATCTTCAGTATCCAAACCAGGATCAAAAGCCGGGATCTGAGCCAGTCCATTATATATAGTGTAATTGATATTTGCCGGTATTATACTGCCAAGATATTTAAGGATGTTATGGTTAGATGATCCTGAGCGAAGACTACCGGAAATGGCAAGGAGGTTAAATTGTTGAAGCATTTTTTACGGGAGATTAAAAGGCGAATTAAATAAGACTTACGAGGCTTTTAAAAATTAGTAAGTCTTATAACTGGAATGCCTATGGTATAAACTGCAAAATGAACGAAGAGCCCTTACCTTCCGTTGATTGTACCTGTATGTTGCCCTTGTGCAGCAGCATGATCTGTTTACATAGGCTAAGTCCTATACCACTACCTGTTTTACGGGTACTAAAAAATGGTATAAAGATTTTATCTAACAGTTCGGGTGGCATTCCGAGGCCGTTATCGGTTATTTTAACTAGCGTTTTGCTATTGCTCTGAATTTCGGCCGATAAGATAAGGCGCGGTTCGTCGCGATCTTTAACGGCCTCAATGGCATTAACCAGCAGGTTGATCATTACCTGTTCTATGAGGTTGATATCTGCCTGAATGGCCAATGTTGGGTCGCGCAGGATGATTTCAAGCTCAATGTTCTTTTTCTCCAATGTTGGTCGCATCAGACTATTCAGGTTCTCAAACAGGTCACGAACCAGTACCTTATTCAAATCGAGCTTGGTGATCTTATTCAAACTGCGATAGCTTTCGGTAAACTTAAGCAAGCCCTCGCTGCGTCGTTTTATGGTATCAATTCCCAGTTCAAGATCTTCTAATTCGCTACTTTGCACACTATTGGCAATTTCAGGGCTTTGAAGACGGTTCTTCAATGTATCAGCAAGAGATGAAATAGGAGCAACCGAATTCATGATCTCATGGGTCATTACATTCAATAGCTTTTGCCAGGCCTTTGATTCCGTTTCATCAAGTGCTTCGCTTACATTCTGAAATGCTATAAGCTTGTACAGCTTATCATCGCTGCGCATCACACTGGCAGTTATCAGAATTTTGATCAGCTGCTGGTTGCGGGTTATGGTGATGATTTTGCTATCGCCGGGTTTTACTTTAATCAGTTCCAGATACAAACCCGGTTCGCGTTTTTCAAGCGAGTGCACCGTTTTAAGGTAAGGGATACTGATCAGGTTTTTAAATGCCTCGTTGATCCAGCTAATGGAGCCCGTTTCTTCTTCGTACGATAAAATACCTGTATCCACCAGTTCCAGGATCTTCTGCAGGTAATGATATTGCGTTTCGCGTTCGCGGCTAATGAGTTTAAACGTGGTGTTGATATCATTAAAGCCCTTACGCAAAGGCTTAAGCTCATTGGGAGCCCGGCGTACATCAAAATGCCTTGAGAAATCACGATAATGTATAGATTCAACAAATTGGTTTACTTCATCCTGCGCTTTTTTCTGAAAACGGATCATCTCAATAACCGCGTACGTTACTAGTGGTATAAATATCACCAGGTACAGGTAAAGACCTTTAACCACAACAAATGATGCTGCAATAAGAGCCAGGAACATTAAGAACACGCGCAGCAATAGCCGCCATTCGTATCGGTTAAATATCATATTTGCTTAATCTGCGGTAAAGGGCTGTTCGGGTTAAACCCAATTCTTTGGCGGCCCTCGTTATATTGCCATTATGTTTTTCAATAACCCTTAGTATGGCGTTTTTCTCCAGGGTGCTTAACTGGATATTATCATCGTTTACAGTAGTATCATTGGCTGTTTCCAAAATAGAAAATATCAGGTCATCCGGCCTTAATACATGGTCGTCGGCCATAATAACCGCCCGCTCAATAGTGTACTGTAACTCGCGCACGTTACCCGGATAATTGTATGATTTTAATTTCTGCAAAGCGGCAGCATCAAAATCCATAGCTGGCTTAAGGTATTTGCTGGCATAAAGCTTAGCAAAATGCTTAGCCAGTATAGAAATATCCTCGTTACGCCTGCGTAGCGGCGGCATATTAATTTCAACAGTATTAATTCGGTATATTAAATCCTTCCTGAATCGATTTTCATTGGCCAGCTCATGCATTGGCACATTGGTAGCGCAAATAAGCCTGATATCAATATCAATAGCCTTATTGGTACCCAGGCGCGTAACTTGCCTGTTTTGTAGTATGGTGAGTAATTTGGCCTGTTGTTGCAGGGTTATATTACCAATTTCGTCCAAAAACAGGGTACCACCCTGGGCATCTTCAAAACGCCCTGTGCGGTCTTCCCGGGCATCGGTAAATGCACCTTTCTTATGGCCAAATAATTCACTTTCAAATAGTGTGTCAGTAAGTGCGCCTACGTCAACCTTAATAAAAGGTTTATCGGCCCTTAATGAACGTTCATGAATGGCTTTGGCCATCAGGTCTTTACCTGTACCGTTTTCGCCCAGGAGCAGGATGTTGGCATCAGTAGGGGCTATTTTATTTACCTTGTAGAAAATATCCTGCATCACGTCCGATTCGCCCAGTATGGAGGTATCGCCAGCCGTACTTTTTACAGCAGTTTTTGTGGTTTTTAAACCTTCCTTTTTATCTAAAAGCTCTTTAATGGTGGCAATCAGCTTTTCATTATGCCATGGTTTAACAATAAAATCGTTAGCACCCTCTTTTAACGAACGTACGGCCAGGTCAATATCGCCATAGGCAGTTATCATAATTACGCAAACATTGGGTTTCCAGTCTTTCACTTTTCTTAACCAATATAAGCCTTCATTACCAGTATTAATGGCGCTGTTAAAGTTCATATCCAGCAAAACAAGATCAACTTCGTTACGTTGCAGCAACCAGTTCAAATTCTCCGGATTTTTTTCAGTGATCACCTCCTGGGCTTCTGTTTTTAACAAAAGCTTAACCGCCGTTAATACATCGGGGTCATCGTCAACGATTAATATGGTTGCTTTTTTTAGTATCATTTGATGGCTGTTAGTTTGTTTTGGTTTGGTTTGTGGCAGGCTGAATGATTCATAGTATAAAATAATAGTCCATTATAATCCGGCAACGCTTCACAAACCTCAATTATTTGTGCAAATTAATAATTGAATTGCTTAAATTTCATACCAGTTATTATAATCCGGATATTAAGTCTGTAAATCAATGCCCAATACTTAATTATAGGAGGGTAATAAGTTAAATCACTGTATCATAACCGGACAGTTGCTGTAACAGAAGCGTACGCTTTAATTGCTTATTTTGTGTTTAATATATTGAAATACAGTATTTTAATTTGTGGCATATCTTTTTGTAACTACTATTCAAAATATAATAAACTACAGTGGACAGAAAAATTGAAAAAAAGACCTGGAACAGCAAACGAATATTAATGATAGTAGGCGTAACGGCCCTTATTTTATTAATTGGAAGCAGTATTTATTTTACATCAGGTAAAAGCAAGCTTGATGTTGATACCGAACGCATAACCATCAGTACCATTACTAAAGGTCCTTTTCAGGAGTTTATACCTGTAAATGGCGTTGTAATGCCGCTTACAACTATTTTTCTGGATGCTACGGAGGGTGGTTTGGTTGAAGAGAAGTATGTGGAAGACGGAGCAATGCTAAAAAAAGGCGATCCGATTTTAAAGTTGAGTAATGTTGATGAAGAGTTAAATTTGGCCACTCAGGAATCAGGCGTATTTGCTGAGCAAACCCAGATGCAGATATCTCATAATAACGCGCAGCAGAATACAATTACCAAGCTTAACTCCATGGCCGATGTAGATAATGCTTTTAAAGAAGCTGAAAGAGTTTATAAATTGGATAAAAGCCTGTATGACCAAAAGGCCATTGGTTTACAGGAATATCAATCGGCTAAAAATATGTATGATTATCAGCTTAATCGTAGAAAACTGGCGATACAAATATTAAAACAAGATACCACGCTTATTAAACAACAGGATGAGCAGGCCAAGGAGCACTATGCACAAATGAAGGCTGCCCTGTCGCTGATGCAGAAAAAAGTTGCCGGCCTTACGTTAAGGGCGCCAATTGACGGACAATTAACCTCAATGGATGCTGAAGTTGGCCAAAATAAGAACAAAGGAGAACACTTAGGGCAGATTGATGTACAGTCGGGCTTTAAAGTTAGGGTTGATATTGATGAGCACTACCTGTCACGTATATATACCGGTTTAAAAGGCGATTTTTCCTTTGCCGATAAAACATATAACCTGGTTATCAAAAAGGTTTATACACAGGTTAAATCAACAGGTAGTTTTCAGGTTGACATGCAATTTGTGGGCACAGTACCTAAAGGTATCCGTAAAGGGCAAACTTTACAGGTAAGGCTCGCCCTTAGCGATCAGACACAGGCTGTTCTTGTACCTAAGGGTGGTTTTTACCAGCAAACCGGCGGTAACTGGATATTTAAAGTGAGTGAGGATGGCAAACGTGCTTATAAGGTTGATATACAGCTTGGAAGACAAAGTCCGGATTATTACGTGGTAACCGAAGGTTTAAATCCGGGTGATAAGGTAATTACCTCAAGCTATGAAACTTATGGTGACATACAGGAACTGGTATTAAAAAAATAAATGATAGCTGTTCTGCAACGAAAAGCTATTATAAGGTATTATATATAAACTGATCAATAAACTATAAAAAATCAAGTCCAACCCGCCGCATGGCGGAGATGATTTAGGAGGCACCAATGATAAAAATTACTAATCTCGAAAAATTCTACCGTACAGAAGAAGTAGAAACTATAGCCTTAAACAAGCTATCCATTGAAATTGCAACCGGCGAGTTTGTAGCCATTATGGGGCCATCAGGCTGTGGCAAATCAACATTGCTCAATATTTTGGGGATGCTTGATGATCCGGATGCAGGGAGTTATGTTTTTAACGACATTGAAGTTGCGCATTTTACCGAACGCAAACGTGCCGATTTGCGCAAGCACAACATTGGATTTGTGTTTCAAAGTTTTAATCTAATTGATGAACTAACCGTGTTTGAAAATGTGGAATTACCATTGATATACACGGGGGTAGCAGCATCTGAAAGAGTAAAAAGGGTAGAAGAGGTACTTGATAAAATGCAGATCATGCATCGCCGTAACCACTATCCGCAGCAGTTATCAGGTGGTCAGCAACAGCGTGTGGCTATTGCAAGGGCTGTGGTTAATAAACCTAAGCTGATTTTAGCGGATGAGCCTACCGGTAACCTGGACAGCAGCAATGGTAATGACGTGATGGAATTACTTACCGACCTGAATGAGCAAGGAACCACCATTATTATGGTTACCCACTCTGAGCATGATGCCCGTTATAGTCACCGTATAATACGATTGCTTGATGGTCAAAGTGTTATGGAAAATATAATGGTTTAAATAAGTGCATCATCTCCCCAAAAGAAGATAGTTTATATAAGTTAATAAGTGCCTCGCTTTCCCCTCCTTATCGGAGGGGCGGGCTTGAGTTTTTTTTAAATTTTTGCTGGCCTGATTATCGTAACCTTTAATAGTTAATAAGAATAACTCCCACTAGGCGAAGGAACGGAAGGTGTTTTATAATTGGGAACTGCATTAAAATATTAATAAGATGATCAAGAATTATATTAAAACGGCTTTCAGAACTCTTTTTAAAAACAAGGGTTTTACAGCTATAAATATACTTGGGCTGGCTTTGGGCCTGGCTACCTGCCTGCTTATTGTTTTGTATGTAGTTGATGAGCTAAGTTATGACCGCTACAATACCAAAGCAAGCAGGATATACCGTGTTAATGAGGATTTGAAACTGGGCGATAATAATGTGCTTTATGCCGTATGTATGCCTCCTTTGGCCAAGACCTTAAAGGCAGAGTATCCGTTTGTTGAAAATGTGGTGCGGTTAAAAAATGCAGGTAGCTGGCATGTTAAAAAAGGCAATGTCAACATTCTGGAAAACAGATTGGCTTATGCCGATCCTTCCATGTTTGATATTTTTACTTTGCCAATGGTGAATGGAAATGCGTCATCAGCTCTTGAGGAACCAAATAGTGTAGTGATTACCGAAACTACAGCAAAAAAATATTTCAATAGCATTAATGTTGTTGGCAAAACGTTGGTACTGAATGATAATACGCCTTTTAAGGTTACTGGTGTAATAAAAGATATACCCAAACAATCGCATTTTAATTTTGACTTTTTCCTGTCCATGGCTACCTGGCCCGATAGCCGGTCAAATGAATGGTTACAGAGCCAATACAATACTTATGTATTATTAAAGTCACCTTCAGATGCTAAAAAGTTGGAGGGTAGCTTTCCGGAGTTGTTAAGAAAATTTAGTGGTGAACAAATGAAGGCCCAACTCAATATGACTATTGAGGCCTTTGAAAAAAGTGGAAGCTATTTCCGCATGAATTTAACGCCTCTTACCGACATTCACCTGCACTCTGACCGTAGCGGCGAGTTGGGTCCCAACAGTACTACTCAATACGTTTATATATTTTCGGCAATTGCCATTTTTATACTTTTAATTGCCTGCGTTAATTTTATGAACTTGTCAACTGCCCGCTCTTCAAACAGGGCCCGTGAGGTTGGAGTACGCAAAGTATTGGGGTCGTCAAGAAAATACCTGATAGCCCAGTTTTTAACCGAATCAATTTTGGTAACGTTTATTGCTACGGTAATTGCCTTTTTTGCGGCGGCATTACTGTTACCGCTATTTAATCAGATATCAGATAAAGATATTACAATCACTGCGCAATCCCTCAGCTGGATATTACCCAGCCTGTTGTTCATCGTTATATTTATAGGGTCGCTTTCCGGTTCATATCCGGCTTTTTATCTTTCAGCTTTTCAACCAATTGATGTATTAAAGGGCAAGCTTTCAACAGGATTTAAAGGCGGCCGCCTCCGCAGTTTTCTGGTGGTTTTCCAATTTTCCATATCAATTTTCCTGATCATTGGCACAATGGTTATTTATAATCAGCTCAATTATATACAAACCAAAAATCTGGGCTATAACCGTAACCAGGTACTTATAGTGCAAAACGTTTTTGAGCTTAACAAACAGGCTAAAATATTTAAGCAGGAAGTAAAAGAAATTCCGGGGGTTATTAACGCTACGATGACTGGTTTCCTGCCAACATCCAACTGGAAGAGTACAGCCATTTACTTTAAAGATGCTACGCTCGATCAAAAGAAATCAATGTTTCCGCAAAGTTGGGAAATAGACGAGGATTATATTAACACCTTAGATATGAAAATGGCTGCGGGACGCAGCTTTTCAAAAGATATGCAAACTGACTCAGCGGGTATTGTAATTAATGAGTCTGCAGCTAAGTTTCTTGGATTTGATGGTAATGGAATTAATAAAACTTTATACAGGAGTTTAGGAGGTAAGCAGACATTAGCCAACGTAAAACAGTATCATGTGTTAGGTATTGTAAAAGATTTTAATTACAGTTCATTAAGAGAGAATGTGGGCCCGGTTGTAATGACACTGGCCGAAAATACCGGCGCATTAAGTATCCGGGTAAATACAACAAACCTGCCGGCTCTATTGGCACAGATAAAGGATAAATGGAAAGGCGTATCGCCTAATGTGCAACTTAACTATTCATTCATGAATCAGGAGTTTGATGCATCGTACCGCACAGAGCAGCGCACCGGACAAATCTTTATTGTATTTACCTCACTGGCCATCATAATTGCCTGTTTGGGCTTATTTGGTTTAGCCGCGTATGCCGCAGAGCAGCGTACCAAAGAGATTGGGATCCGTAAAGTATTAGGGGCCAATGTATCGGCGATAGTGAGTATGCTGTCAAAGGATTTTATAAAGCTGGTATTCATATCCATTTTAATAGCTACACCGTTTGCCTGGTATTTTATGAATAAATGGTTTCTGCAGGGTTTTGCTTATCGTGTAAGTATACAATGGTGGGTTTTTGCGCTGGCAGGTGTTGGGGCTTTACTCATTGCCCTTATTACGGTAAGTTTTCAATCAATTAAGGCTGCTATAGCAAACCCTGTTGAGAGTTTGAAAAATGAATAGTGGTGAATGGTGAATGGTGAATGGTGAATGAAATTGCCAAACAAATTAGAGTTTAGTATTTAGAATTTTAAAGTATTATGATAAAAAATTATATCAGAACAGCCTGGCGAAACCTGGTTAATCAAAAGTTTTATAGTGCTATAAATATTATAGGTCTTACTATTGGTTTGGCTGTGGGCATGCTCATTTTATTGTGGGTACAGGATGAATTTAGCTTTGATCGTTTTAACGCCAAAGCCAGTCAAATTTACAAGGTAAATGCTTCAATAGGCAGCGGTGTAAGCAAGCAGGTATGGGGAAATGCACCTGCACCGGTTGCTACCTTTGCTTTAAAAGAAGTACCGGGTGTGGTAAATGCTGTTAGAGTAATAACAAACATGGATTACTCTGTTTTTGCTTATAAGGATAAATTATTAAAGGAAGACTATGGTAAACTGTCACTCATTGATAATGCTTTCTTCAAGATATTTGATTATAAATTGCTTAAAGGCGATGAAAATAATCCTTTCCCGAATGACCAATCGGTAATAATTACGGAGAGTACGGCTAAACGTTATTTTGGTAATGCTGACCCAATGGGAAAAACTATTACGGGTGACAATAAAGATCCGTTTGTAGTTTCAGGGGTATTGGCTGATTTTCCGGCTAATTCAAGTATAAACGCTGATATGCTGTTTTCTGTTAACCTGCGTAAAAAGCAATACGTAAATAATCCCTACTGGAAATCAATGGATGACGATTGGGGAAACTATTATACGCAGACCTTTTTACAGGTACGGCCGGATGCATCTGTCAAAGCCATCGGCGAAAAATTAACACAGATCCATTTTAAGCACCAGCAAGGCATAAAGCCAACCGATGGTATATTTATACTGCAACCACTAACGCAAACACATTTGTATAATGCAGATGGCTCATCGGCGGGGATACAGGTGGTAAAGGTTTTTTCCATAGTTGCAGTGTTAATCTTGCTTATTGCTTGTATCAATTACGTAAACCTGTCTACTGCCCGTTCCATGTTACGCGCAAAAGAAGTAAGTGTACGTAAAATAATAGGGGCCGAAAGAAAGCATTTGTTTACCCAGTTTATCCTTGAAACAGTGTTATGCTTTTTAATAGCCCTCATATTAGCCTTTACGCTCATATTTGCAATTATGCCGCTTTACAATAGCATTGCCGGTAAACAAATGCACTTTGATTTGTTTGATACCCGTGTGTGGCAGGTGGTAGCCATAACCGTGCTAACCACATTGGTAGCCTCCAGTATATATCCGGCTCTATTATTATCTTCATTTAAGCCTATTAATGCACTTAAAGGTAAAATTTCGGGCACCGGTAACGGAACCTTCAGGAAAGTTTTGGTGGTATCTCAGTTTGCATTTTCCATAGGGCTTATTATCGGTACCATTATTATTAATAAACAACTGAATTATATACAACAAAAGCAATTAGGTTATGACCGGGCGTATGTATTTGGATTACAAATGCATGGTATGGAGAGCCATTATGAAGCGATCAAGGCCGATTTGCTTAGTCGCCCCGAAATAAAGGGGGTAACAACAAGCGATGGTAGTATTGTAAGTAGCGGCAGCACCACAAGTGATACAGATTGGGATGGCAAAGATTCAAAAATGAGTTTTCTGATCCACCCTTATGATATTGATAAAGACTTTATAACCGTATTTAAAATAAAGCTTTTGAGTGGCAGCAATTTTACCGCATCCAAATCTGATTCGGCCCATTGGATACTGAATGAAACCGCTGTAAGGCTTGCGGGTATTAAAAACCCCATTGGCAAGCGTTTTAAATTTCACGATACCAACGGCACCATTATAGGTGTGGTAAAAGATTTTCATTTTGCATCGTTAAAGCAGGCAATTGAACCTGCAATTTTTAGCTACAGAACAAGCACCTGGCAAATGTTTGTTAAAACAACGGGTAAAGATGCCCCGGCGGCAATTAAAACAGTTCAGAGGTTTTGGCAACAGTATAATGCAAACTTCCCTTATGAATACAAGTTTTTAGATGATGACTTTAATGAGTTATATAGATCCGAACAGCACACAGCCACCCTTTTTAATGTTTTTGCAGGTATTGCCATATTTATTTCCTGCCTTGGCCTCTTTGGTTTAGCCACCTATACGGCGCAGGTAAGAATTAAGGAGATAGGCATCCGTAAGGTTTTAGGTGCCAGCGTGGCAAATATAACCACCATGCTTTCAAAAGATTTTTTAGTGCTGGTGGTAGTGGCCATAGTAATTGCATCGCCAGTGGCCTGGTATGCTATGAATAAGTGGCTACAGGATTATGCTTATCGTACAGAACTGCATTGGTGGATTTTAGCTATAGCAGGATCTGCGGCTATATTGATCGCATTTATAACCGTTAGTTTCCAGGCTATTAAGGCGGCACTTGCCAATCCAGTTAAAAGCTTACGGAGTGAGTAAAAAAAGGTTTAATATCATTTATATGAATCGCCGTGACGGTTACCCATTAAAAATTGGTTTTAGCAATTAAAACACGATGATTAAAAATTATTTAAAAACGGCCTGGCGTAACATTATTCATAATAAATTTTACGCAACCATTAATGTAGCTGGCCTTACTTTTGGTTTGGTTATAGGCATGTTCATGCTGCTTTGGGTGCAGGATGAACTTAGTTTTGACACCTTTAATAAAAAGGGCCCCGAGATTTACCGGATTGGGATAGTTGGTGGTACCGATGTAAGCAAGCAAATATTTAACTACATTATTGCTCCGGTTGTAACGTTTGCCAAAAACGAACTACCCGAAGTAAAAGACGGGGTTCGTATCATGAATATCGGGGACACACCTTTTAAATATAAAGACAAAACCTTTATGGAAGATGGTGTTGCCTTTGCCGATGCTTCCTACTTTTCGGTATTTGATTTTCATTTGATAGCAGGGGATAACAAGAATCCTTTTCCTGATAATAACTCAGTGGTTATAACCCGCACAGTAGCAAAAAAATATTTTGGTAATGATGAAGCTGTTGGTAAAACTGTTATTCTTGGAAAGAATGAAAGTCTTAAGGTTACCGGTGTAGTTGAGGATTATCCGGCCAATTCAAGTATCAAATATAATATATTACTTCCTGTATCCCGTTTTAATCAATTAGCTTATATAAAAAATAATATGAACTATAATGGTACTGGGCGTATAAGTTCAATGGATGCCGATTGGATAAACTTTGACTTTGAAACCTATTTGCTTTTAAAACCTAATACCAATATCAGCCAGCTCGAAAAAAAGTTGCAGGCAATTCACGAGCGTAATAAACCTGATGATGCTCCTGTACCATACCTGGCGCAGCCTCTATTTAAAATGCACTTGTATAAAACTGATGGCAGTAACGGTGGGATTGAAACGGTAAGGATATTTGGCATTGTAGCTATTTTGATATTAATTATTGCATGCATTAATTATGTAAATCTATCAACCGCACGATCCTTGCTCAGGGCGAAGGAAGTGAGCATGCGCAAAATTATAGGAGCTGGTAAACTGCAATTGTTTATCCAGTTTATGGTTGAAACCACAGTGCTGTTTCTGATAGCCACCGCACTCTCCATACTGTTAATGTATTTATTGATGCCCTTTTACAACGATTTTTCGGGTAAACAACTTACACTGGCTATTACAAATTACAAGATATGGGTATATATTGTAATTACCCTTATTGGTACCCTGGCTGCTTCAAGTGTTTATCCGGCATTACTGCTATCGTCATTTGAGCCGTTAAAGGCGCTCAAGGGCAAGGTTACTGCCGGTATTGGCAATGCGGCCTTCCGGAGGGTGTTGGTAGTTTTGCAGTTTACGGTATCTATAGTGCTTATTATCGGTACGCTTATTATTGGTAAGCAATTGAGCTACATCCGTAATAAGAACCTGGGTTTTGATAAAACAAATGTGCTTTCGTTTCCTATGCGCGATATGCAAAAGCATTTTGACGCGGTAAAGGTTGATTTGTTGAAGCAGCCGGGTGTATTGTCGGTAACAAGCGGAGGTGGAAATATTATTGATAACAACGGCTGGACAGGCGATAACGATTGGGACGGTAAGCCTGCTAAAGCAAATCTTATCCTGCACCCAATGCCGATTGATAAGGATTTTATCAATTTTTTCAGTATTAAGCTGAAACAGGGTAATGGCTTTACTGGAGCGGTGGCGGATTCAAATCATTTTATTTTAAATGAAGCTGCAATTTCAGCCATGGGCCTAAAAGATCCGATAGGAAAAAACATACGGATTCAGAAAACCAGAGGTACAATTATTGGCGTAGTTAAGGATTATCATTATATGTCGATGCGAAAAAAAATTGAACCGGCTGTGTTAACGTATAATCCTCAAAACTCTTATGTCATTTACATCAAAACAAGCGGTAATGATGCTCAAAAGGCTATTGCAGCAGCCAAACGAAGCTGGAAACAATACAATAGCGATGTGCCATTCACGTACTCGTTCCTTGACGAGAGTTTTGACAAATTATATAAGGCAGACGAGCGTACAGGGGGGTTGTTTAACGTATTTTCTGCAATTGCCATTGTTATTTCATGTCTTGGTTTGTTTGGCCTGGCAACCTACTCGGCACAGGTAAAAACAAGGGAAATAGGTATTCGTAAAGTGCTGGGAGCAAGCGTCACTGGTATCATCAGACTTTTAGCAACCGAATTTATATTGCTGATCATTATTGCCATATTTATTGCCGTACCGGTAGCCTGGTACACTATGGATAAATGGTTGCAGGATTATGCGTATAAAATTACCATCACCGCCTGGGTATTTATATTTGCCGGCGCGGGCGCAACTTTTATAGCACTGGCAACTATAAGTGTGCAGTCGGTAAAAGCAGCCTTGGCCAACCCTGTTAAAAGTTTAAGGAGCGAGTAGGGCGAATATTTTGAGGCTAATTGTTAAATAATCAAAGCAGTTATCCTCAAAATGAATCAACGTTTAAATCAAATTGTATCATATCCGTACAGGGACTGTTTCAGTTGCGGACGTTTGTATACGTGGTTTTGTTGTTTAAATTTCTTATATTCAGGTGTTTATGTTTTTGGTATGTGTTTTAGATATAGATTATAAACCATTGCATCATGTTGAAGAACTATTTTAAAATAGCCTGGAGAAATCTGATCAAACACAAAGTTTTTTCATTGTTAAATGTTTGCGGCCTCGCTATCGGAGTGGCAACTTTTTGGCTCATATCCTTATATGTTACGGATGAATGGAGCTATGACCGTTACAACGATAAAGCTGACAGGATATTCCGTGTAGTGCAACATGCTGATTGGAACGGTGGTAAGTCAAACATAGCGGTAACATCCGCGCCATTTGCGCCTGCTTTAAAGAATGATTATCCCGAGGTTGAAAATGCCATCCGTATTGATGCGGAGGGCGGTGGCAAGATTACCTACGGCGATAAACAAATGAACGAGGGCGATATGTATTTTACCGATAACGCCATATTTAATGTATTTAGCTATCATTTTTTATATGGTGTAGCTCGTTCTGCCTTAGTAAAACCACAATCGGTAGTGTTAACCAAAACCCTGGCCCAAAAACTTTTTGGCGAAGCTGCAAAAGCACTGGACAAAACTATACTGATAGAAAATAATCCCAATACCATAACCGGCGTTATTGACGATGTTCCGGTAAACTCGCATTTTACCTTTGCCGCGCTGCGATCATTCCCTGCAAATTATACAGCGCCATGGGGCAATTCCAACCTATACACCTATTTACTATTAAAGAATCATGACGATTACAAGCACATAGAAGCCGGCTCCGGTGCGTTTTTCAATAAATACCTGAAGGGTGATAAAGGCCCCATGCATTATCAATTGGAGCTGCAGCCATTAACTTCTATCCATCTCAATTCCAATTTAGATTATGAATTAGGTGCCAATGGAAATATCACTTATGTATATGTGTTTGGTGGTGTTGCTTTACTGATATTGGCCATAGCAGTTATTAATTATGTAAACTTAACTACTGCGCGGTCATCTGTCAGGGTTAAGGAAATAGGAGTACGCAAGGTAATTGGTTCCAGTAAAAAGCAATTGATGAGCATGTTTTTTGCTGAATCTGTTTTGCTTACTATGATAGCCACGCTGGCAGCCGGGGTATTAATTCAATTTGCACTGCCTTATTTTAATCAGCTATCTGGCAAAAGCCTGGTATTAATGCAGTTTGGGTTAACTAAAACTGTTGTTGCGTTTATTGTGTTTGCTTTAGTTACCGGTATTTTAAGTGGTTTATATCCGGCTTTATTGCTCTCTGGTTTCAGCACTATTTCTGCTATGAAAGGGCAGGTAGGTAACCAGGTTTCAACTGTATTGTTCCGGAAATCATTAGTGGTATTTCAATTTATAGTCACTATTGTGATGATAGCAGGATCGTGCATTATATATCAGCAGTTACATTACGTAATGAATAAGGATTTGGGCTTTAATAAAGCCCAGGTACTCACTTTTCATATCCGTGATAAATCTGCGCGGACTAAAATTGCAGCAATAAAAAGTCAGCTGATGCAAAATCCGGCCATTGAAAGTGTTGGTATTGCAGGTAACCCAATAGGAGATAACTATATAGGATCGGGAAACTTTAATGTTGGGGCCGATGGTAAGGTTAATTCCGAATCAAAAATTGTAGAAACCCTGGTAATTGATGAAGATTTTATACCTACGCTACAAATTAAACTGGCACAGGGGCGTAATTTTTCGGCTGCTATGGCAACAGATCAAAAGCAGGCAGTTATGGTGAACCAAACCCTTGTAAACGAATTGGGATGGAAAAAACCAGTAGGCCGCATGGTACATACAGGTGTTGATGAGCAGGGAAATGTTATTACACAGAAAATAATAGGGGTGGTAATGGATTTTAATACCTATTCCTTGCAACACAAAGTGGCACCCATGGTACTGCAAATGCCTGCAGAGGCCAATGACGAGGATAATTTATATGTACGTATGGGCAAAAATAACATACCGGCCACGCTCAGCTACATCAGCAAAGTATACAGCCGCTTTGATACGGAGAACAAGGCGGAATTTAGGTTTTTGGATCAGAACTTTGCCAACCAATATCAATCCGAACAAAAACAGGGAAGCATCCTGTTCATATTTACGTTGCTGGCTATTTGTATAGCGTGTTTGGGGCTGTTTGGCTTGGTAACCTTTACTGCCGAGCAGCGTGTTAAGGAAATTGGCATCAGGAAGGTTTTAGGCGCGAGTGTAACCAATATTGTAACCCTGTTGTCTAAAGATTTAATGAAGCTGGTGCTGGTAGCTACCGTTATAGCCTCGCCGGTGGCTTGGTTTGGTATGCATAAATGGCTGCAAAGCTTTGCTTACCGGGTTAACATACACTGGTGGTTTTTTGCCGTAGCAGGGGCTGCAGCTGTTTTAATTGCATTTATAACCGTAAGCACACAATCAGTAAAGGCGGCAACGGCAAACCCGGCCAAAAGCTTAAAGAGTGAATAATGAATCTGGAATAATAAAGCCTCAAATTAATTTTTAGATTTTAAAGATCATGATAAAAAATTACATCAAAATAGCCTTCCGCAGTCTGCGTAAAAATACCGGCTTCACGGTTATAAATATTTTAGGCCTGTCAATTGGCTTAGCCACCTGTTTACTAATTGTGTTTTACGTAGCTGATGAATTGAGTTATGATCAATTTAATAAAAAGGCTGACCGCATAGTAAGAGCAAATTTTGAAATAAAATTTGGCGGTAATAACTCTACTTACGCGCAAACCATGGCCCCTTTGGCACAGGTTTTAGAAACTGAATTTCCTGAAGTTGAAACCACCGTACGCTTAAAATCAAGGGGAGGGGTACATGTAAAAAAGGATAACCAAAATATTCAGGAAGATATGATGGTATACAGCGATCCTGGCTTGTTTGATGTTTTTACCTTACCGATGATTGATGGAAACGCATCAACAGCGTTGGTTGAACCCAATAGCGTAGTAATTACCGAAACTATAGCCAAAAAGTATTTTAATAGCGTTAACGTTGTTGGCAAAACACTGGTGCTTAATGATAACGAGAATTATAAGGTTACCGGGGTTATCAAGGATATTCCAAAACAGTCGCATTTTAATTACGATTTTTTTCTGTCGATGTCTTCGCTTGAAGAAAGTAAGGAAACCACCTGGTTAAGCAACAATTTTAATACCTATATTTTATTAAAACCTGGTGCCGACTATAAAAAGTTAAACGCAAAGCTTCCGGCGTTAATGCGCAAGCATATGAATGTGGAATTGCAAAGTATAGTGCATTTAACCATGGATGAATTTGAAAAAGCGGGCAATTACTTCCGGATGAATTTAACGCCGCTTACTGATATTCACCTGTATTCAAACCGGGTAGGCGAATTGGGGCGTAACGGCAGTATACTATACGTATACATATTTTCTGCCATAGCCATATTTATCCTGTTGATAGCCTGCGTTAACTTTATGAATCTTTCAACAGCCCGTTCATCAAACCGGGCCCGGGAAGTTGGCGTGCGCAAAGTATTAGGATCACCACGTAGTTCATTGATAGCTCAATTTTTAATTGAGTCGATCCTGCTAACATTTGTATCTACGCTCATTGCAGTGATACTGGCCTGGGTAATGTTGCCTTTGTTTAATCAAATATCAAACAAAGAGCTGGCTATAACATTACAATCGTTACGGTGGTTATTGCCGGCAATCATCATTATTACTTTATTTATCGGATGTTTGGCCGGTTTTTATCCGGCATTTTTTCTATCGGCATTTCAGCCTGTTGATGTGCTTAAAGGAAAGCTGTCAGCCGGCTTTAAAGGTGGGATGCTTAGGAGTTTTTTGGTTGTTTTTCAGTTTTCTATCTCCATTATACTCATTATAGGTACATTAATCATTTATAATCAACTTAATTACATTCAGCATAAAAACCTGGGGTATGATCGTAACCAGGTACTTATTGTAAAAAATACAGCTGCACTCGGTAGCCAGGCAAAGGTTTTTAAACAAGAAATAAAACAGTTACCCGGCGTTGATAACGCTACAATGACCGGTTATTTACCCACTGCCGGCTACAGAAATACCAGTTCATTGTTTCAGGATCCTACGTTAGATCAAAAACGTGCAATATTACCACAGGTATGGTCGGTTGATGAAGGCTATTTAAACACGTTGGGGATAAAAATTGTAACTGGTCGTAATTTTTCGGAGCAGCTTCATACAGATTCATCATCGGTGATCATCAATGAAACCGCTGCACGGCTATTAGGTCTTAAGCAGCCGTTAAATAAACCGCTTTATCGCCCTATGGATAATGCCGGGAAGATTATCAAAAAATTCACCATTGTTGGCGTAATTAAGGATTTTCATTTTAGTTCCCTGCGTGATAATATTTCGCCGGTTACTTTGTTTTTGGAAGACGATTATGGCGCCTTAAGTATTAGGGTACATACTAAAAATATAACTTCGTTACTGGCTCAGGTAGCGGATAAATGGAAATCACTGGCGCCCAACCAGCAATTTGCATACTCATTTATGGATCAGGATTTTGAGGCTACCTACCGTTCAGAACAGCGTACCGGAAGACTATTTTTAATATTCACCACTTTAGCTATAGCCATTGCCTGCTTAGGCCTGTTTGGCTTAGCCGCCTATGCGGCCGAGCAACGTACCAAAGAAATTGGTATCCGCAAGGTACTTGGGGCCAATGTATCCATTATAGTGGCTATGCTTTCAAAAGATTTTATCAAGCTGGTTTTCATAGCCATATTAATTTCGTCGCCGCTGGCATGGTTCTTTATGAACAAGTGGTTGCAGGGTTTTGCATACCGGATAAACTTTCAGTGGTGGGTTATTGTATTGGCCGGGGCCGTGGCAATTTTTATAGCATTTGTGACTATCAGCTTTCAATCTATCAAATCGGCAATAGCCAATCCGGTAAAAAGTTTAAAAAGTGAATAGGTATTAATAACATGCTATAGGATACTCAATGACTTATCAATTATATTTTTTTAAATCGGTGCAACTTAATGGAATCAGATAGGGTCTTATATACAAATCAAACTTACAGATCATGAAAAATTATTTACTGTTGTTATTTATTGCTTGTCAAAGCTATACTGTTTTAGCGCAAAGCGACAATCAGCAGCCATATATGACAAAGTCATTGTCGGGAGCGGCTATAAAAGAGGTATTTGTTAAAACATCAGGCGGCAGCATCACGGTTAGCGGTGCAGGTAACGGAGCTCCCAGGGTTGAAGTTTATATAAACGGTAATAACGGTAACAAAACATTGTCTAAGGATGAAATTGCAAAACGACTTGAAAACTATATATTAGATGTAGCTGTAAATGGTTCAGAAGTGCATGCTATTGCCAAAAACAAAGGCAGCGGTGTTTTTAACTGGAACAATTCATTAAATATTTCATTCAAGGTTTTTGTAACCAAACAAGTAGGTACTAACTTAAATACCAGCGGCGGTAGCATTCGTCTGGATAATTTAGTTGGTAAACAGGATTTTGAAACCAGCGGCGGCAGTCTTAATATTGACCAGGTTACTGGTGCAATACATGGCCGTACCTCGGGCGGTAGTATTCATGTAAGTAATTCTGGGCAGGATATTGATTTGCAAACCAGTGGCGGCAGCATCAATGCTGCTAATTGCCAGGGACAAATGAAACTGGAAACATCAGGTGGTTCATTGCACCTGGAAGCTTTAAAGGGTACCATTAACGCTACTACCAGTGGTGGCAGTATACAAGCCAGCAATATTAGCGGTGAATTGGTAACCGGTACCTCAGGCGGCAGCATCAATCTTTCACAATTGTCATGTGCCCTTGATGCCTCTACCAGTGCCGGTAGTTTCCATGCCCAATTTAACAGCATAGGCAAGTATGTTAAAATTGATGTAAGTTCAGGCAATGTCGAATTACAACTCCCGGCAAAACAAGGTGTTGACCTGAACATTAAGGGCGACAAAATAAATTCAGACTTTGCTGGTAATTTTAAAGGTAATATTGAAAAGGAAAAAGTACAGGGTAAACTTAATGGTGGCGGCGCTTTGGTTGAAGTAAGGGGTAACGGACGTGTTAACCTGAGCCTGAACTAAAACTTGTTAACTGATATATAAAAGGGAGGCCTGTTGTTAATTTAACAGGCCTCCCTTTTTTGTTTGGAACTGTATCGTAACCGTACACACAGTGTTACGTCTGCGAACAGTTATATAAAATGATTGATTTTAAGTTATTGATTTATAGTTATTTGTGTAATTGGTATGCCTTTTAGAGTTTAGTTTCCGGAATTAAATATTAAATCATGATAAGGAATTATTTACGGAGTGCCATGCGCAATGTTATCAGGCACAAATTTATTTCATTCATCAATATTTTTGGTTTAACCATAGGTTTAACCTGCTGCATGCTTATCCTGGTATATATTGTAAATGAATTAAGCTATGATAAGTTTAACGCTAATGCCAAAAATATTTATCGTGTAACCCGCAGTTTTAATACACCGGACGGGGTAGAGACACTTCATCTTGGAGCAGTGGCGCCACCAGTTGGGCCTTTGTTAAAGAATGAGTTTCCGGATATTAAAAAAGTTACCCGTATACTGACAAATGGGAGTGCTGTTATTCGCTATAAGGAAAAGCTACTGACCGAGGAAAATTCTTATTTTGCTGATGAGAACTTCTTTGATTTTTTCAGTGTAAAGACGGTTAAAGGCGACCCGCATACTGCCTTGTCAGATCCGTTTTGTGTAATGATGACTGCGGATATGGCCCGCAAATATTTTGGTGATGAAGATCCTATAAATAAAGAGATCAGGATAGATAACAAATTTAATTTTAAGGTTACCGGCGTATATGAACCATTTCCTTCTAATGCGCAATTGCACCCGCAGATGCTATTGTCATTTAATACCTTGAAGGATAGCACAACATACGGTGCAAAACAGTTAGAAACCAACTGGAGTAATAATGCATTCTTTACCTATTTACTGATGCCCAAAGGGTATAATATGGATCATATTTCTTCATTATTTCCTGCATTTTTAGATAAATATGCAGGGCAACATGAGTCGAAAAACAGCAAACTATATATCCAGAAGTTTTTAGATATTCACCTGCATTCTCATCTTGACGATGAGTTAGAACAAAACGGCGATATTAAAAGGGTTTATATATTTTCGGCTATCGCGTTGTTTATTTTGTTGATCGCCTGTATTAACTATATGAATCTTTCAACCGCCCGGTCAACCATTAGGGCTAAGGAAATAGGTATCAGGAAAGTGATTGGCGCGCAACAAAAGGAAATAATTGTACAGTTTTTAAGCGAATCGGTATTAATAACTTGTTTCTCGCTGATGTTGGCACTGGGGCTCACCCGGTTGCTGATTCCATTGGTTAATAAATTCTCCGAACTTAATCTGTCTTTTAATAGCTTATATCAGCCACAAATTTTGTTAGCAGTAATTGCGCTGCCGTTTGTAGTTGGACTTATCAGCGGAATTTATCCGGCGATTTTTATGTCTTCGTTTAAACCTGTTAAAGTTTTAAAAGGTGTATTAAAAGTGGGATCAGGTGGTATTTCCTTTCGCAAGGTACTGGTGGTATTACAGTTTTCAATTTCAATTATCCTAATCATAGCTACTACTATTGTATTTCAGCAATTGCGTTATATACAGCATAAGTCACTTGGTTTTGATAAAGATCATATAATAACGACCATTAACCCATTTTCCAATACTGAGTTTGAGACATTTAAAAATGAAGTAACAAAAAATACCGACGTAAAAGAACTGGGACGTTCATCACGTATCCCATCAGGGCGTTTACTTGATAATAATGGAATATCTGTTTTTAAGGGAAACGCATCGCAACAAATAAATGCTGATGTGAAATGCATAAATACCGATTATGGCTTTATCCCAACTTATGGTTTGAAAATGGCAGCTGGTCGCAATTTTTCGCGCGATTTTAGTACCGATAGCAATAATTATGTAATAAATGTGGCAACAGTTAAGGTATTGGGCTGGAAGAACCCTGAAGACGCAATAGGTAAAGATCTGAGTTATGGAGGTGTAAGGGGAAAAGTTATCGGTGTGGTGAATGATTTTCATTTCGAGTCGCTTCATCAAAATATCATCCCTTTATTATTGCAGATGCCCTCGTTTGCCAATAACAATTATCATAGGCTCTCTATTAAAATAAGCGGCAATAACATTAAGACAGCAATAAACACCATTGAGGAAGCCTGGCACAAAGCTAAGCCCGAAAAGCCTTTTGGATATGCTTTTTTAGATGAGCGCTTTCAGAAATTATATGACAGCGAGCAGCAGCAGGGTAGTTTGTTTACTATTTTTTCCTTTATTGCCATATTTATAGCTTGTTTGGGGCTGTTTGGTCTATCGGCGTTCACCATTACCCAGCGGGTTAAGGAAATAGGTGTGCGTAAGGTACTTGGCGCAAGCATCCCGCAGATTGTTATCGAACTGTCCAAAGACTTTTTGAAGCTCGTAATTGTAGCATCGATAATCGCCTTGCCAATAGCCTGGTATTCTATGAGTAAATGGCTGCTTGATTTTGCCTTCCGTATCAGCATACAGTGGTGGGTTTTTGTTATGGCAGGTGTTATAGCTGTGGTGATCGCTTTTGCAACCATCGGTTTTCAATCTGTTAAGGCAGCAATGGCCAATCCGGTGAAGAGTTTACGGAGCGAGTAGAGGTGAGAGGTGAGAGGTGAGAGGTGAGAGGTGAGAGGTGAGTGGTGAGTGGTGAGTGGTGAGTGGTTTAGGAAAATAGCTAAACAAATTAGAGCTTAGTTTTTAGAACTTAGAATTTTAAGTACCATGATAAAAAATTATTTCAAAATAGCCTTTCGTAACTTTTGGAAACATAAACTTTTTACATTCATCAATATCATTGGTTTATCCATTGGTATCAGTTCGGCACTGGTAATTTATCTTATTGTACATTTTGATTTTACTTTTAATCAATCATTTACTGACGGCGACCGCATATACCGGGTAGTGTCTAATTATACTTTTTCGGGCGAATCTGTTTACAACTCCGGCGTTTCCGGAGGGTTGCCGGAAGCGGTTAAAAATGAAGTAAGCGGGTTGGCTGCATCGGTACCATTTTTTGGCATAAGTCAGCCTAATGTACTTATCCCTGCTAAATCAGGTGCTCCTGTTAAATTCAAAATCCAGGATAATGTAATCCTGGCCGATGGGCGTTATTTTAACTTGTTTAATTATACCTGGCTGGCCGGTACAGCAAAGACAGCATTAAACGCACCTAATCAGGTTGTATTGACCACAGATCAGGCTAAAAAATATTTTCCCGGATTATCATATCATCAAATGCTGGGCCGTGTGGTTACTTATGATACGCTTAGCACAACTGTTATCGGCATTGTTGAACCTTTAAAAGGCAATAATGACTTTGCCTTTCATGATTTTATATCCTATTCAACCGCAAACTCTAATAAAGCACTTTCGGATGAATTGCGACTTAAAGATTGGGGAGGTACAACCTCTGATTCACAGTTTTTTATCAAGCTATTGCCAAACACAACGGTAGCACATATTGAAAAACAATTAGGTGAATTGCTGAAAAAGAACAGCCCACCAAAGCCATCGGATAAAGGGAATACCCGGAGTTTTCATCTGCAGCCCTTAAGCGATCTGCATTTTAACGAAGTAATAGGAACATTCGGCGGTCGGGTAGCGAGTAAAACCACATTGTATGGTTTACTGGCGATTGCGCTCTTCCTGTTAGTATTAGGTTGTATCAACTTTGTTAATTTAACAACTGCACAGGCAACTCAAAGGGCTAAAGAGATAGGTATCCGCAAAACGATGGGTAGTAGCCGTACGCAATTAATAATTCAGTTTTTAAGTGAAACATTTCTTATTACTTTATTTGCGGTAGTTGTATCGATAGCAATTACCCCCATTATACTAAAGCTTTTCGCCAACTTTATCCCTGCCGGTATCAGTCTTGATCTTTTAAAACAACCCAATTTAATCATTTTTCTTGTGCTGCTAACTGTTGTGGTCAGTCTGCTTTCAGGATTTTATCCGGCGGTAATGCTATCGGGTTATAAGCCGGTATCGGTACTTAAAAATCAGACGGTTGCAAACCGTAGCAAAACCCGCAATGCCTGGCTCCGTAAATCACTAACTGTTACCCAGTTTGTTATAGCCCAGTTTTTTATTATGGCAACGGTATTGGTGAGCAAGCAAATTTATTATGTATTGCACAAGGATCTTGGGTTTAAAAAAGATGCCATTATTATTATAAACTCTCCCTGGAAAAACCGGACGGACAGTCGCAATCAGGTGTTCCTGAATAGGCTACGCGCTATACCTCAGATAAATCTGGTAAGTGTAGGAAGAGATGCTCCATCATCATCAAGCTCAAACTCAACCGAGGCTACTTATAAGGATGGTAAAAAAGAGATCAAATTAGAATTATATGAAAAATTTGGCGATCCAAATTACATTAATGTATATAAGCTTAAATTATTAGCGGGGCGTAATTTACAACCAAGTGATACCTCGAAGGCATTTATTATCAATAATACTTATGCCAGGCTAATTGGATTTAAAAACCCGCATGATGCTATCGGTAAACAAGTAGATAATTTTAATGGTGATAAAAAAATGGAGATCATAGGGGTGGTGTCTGATTTTTATCCGGAATCGTTACATTCACCTATTAAGCCGCTGGCCATTTTAACAAGCAAAGAACACTATGACACAGGTACATTTCATATTGCTTTAAATGCGGAAACTGCGGGTGGCAACGAGTGGAAAAAAGCGATTACCGGTATGGACAAAGCATGGCGCGAGGTTTACCCTGACGATGATTTTGAATATCACTTTTTTGACGAAAACATAGCTAAGTTTTACGAAAGCGAGCAGCATACTTCTGCCTTGCTTACCTGGGCCACCGGCTTATCCATACTTATCAGTTGCCTTGGCTTGCTTGGTCTGGCAATGTATACTACCAACTTGCGTACAAAAGAAATTGGCGTGCGTAAAGTGCTCGGTGCATCGGTTACACAAATAGTCACTTTGTTGTCAA
Source organism: Mucilaginibacter saanensis (assembly GCF_014200575.1). Classification (GTDB taxonomy): domain Bacteria; phylum Bacteroidota; class Bacteroidia; order Sphingobacteriales; family Sphingobacteriaceae; genus Mucilaginibacter. Next base: position 702,097 of record NZ_JACHBZ010000002.1, read on the forward strand.
CCGAATTGGTGTTGCTAACGGTACTTGCCTTTATATTGGTTACCCCGGTGGCCTGGTACGCCATGAATAAATGGATGCAAACCTTTGCCGATCGTACTACTATTAGCTGGTGGATATTTGCCCTGAGTGGTGCCGGGATGTTACTGGCCACTTTGTGTACCTTGAGTTTTCAGACCATTAAAGCCGCTGTCGCCAATCCTGCCAGAAGTTTGCGGAGCGAGTGAATTGTTATATAACTATATGATATTAAGCCGTCTTTAACATTATTTAACTACCTGTTTAAAGTATTTTGGTTAATATCGTATAAATGAAAACGTATGATTAGTAATTACTTTAAAATAACCTGGCGCAATTTACGGAAGCATAAATTTTATACTCTGATTAACATTTTTGGCTTGTCGTTAGGGATTGCATGCAGTATTATTTTATTTCAATTTATTACTTATCACCTTAGTTTTGATACCTACCATCACCATGCTAAACAACTCTATAAAATTGTAAACCAGGTTCATTTTGACGACGGCGTTATCCTGTACGACCAGGGAGCGCCCATGGTTTTGGCCAAGGCAATAAAGACCGAGCTACCACAGATCAAGGATGCTGGGGTATTGATCAGGAAACAGTCGTTTACAGTATCTGTTTCCCCGGATGAGTCAGCAGGACGAAAATTGTTTTATGAAAAGGAAAATGTTGGGCTTGCTGACGAGCATTGGTTTAATATGCTCGATTATACCTGGCTTGGAGGGAACGCAGCAAGTGCATTTAACGATCCCAATAACGCTGTGATTACCCATAAACTGGCACACAAATACTTTGGTGCCGATAATGTTATTGGGAAAGTTATTCGCCTTAATAATAAATACAATTTTAAGATTACCGGTGTACTAAAGGATAACGTTGACAATACTGATTTTAAATGTGATATGTTTTTATCACAGAGTTTTCTGAAAACATTATATCCTGATGTTCAAAAAGACTGGCAGCAAAGCTGGGAATTTTCAGATACGCGAAATGTACTGTTTTTATCACTCCCTGAAAACTTATCACCTAAAGTAGTTGAGGCAGCCATTGCCAAGGCAGCCGGGAAGGAAGTGTCAAAGTCATTTACCTTTTTATTGCAGCCATTAAACGAGGTGCATTTTGATGGCAGGTACAGCGGAGTGATACAAAAATCGTTGCTGGTTACCTTAGGTATTGTTGGGCTTTTGCTGGTTGTTATAGCCTGTGTGAACTTTATTAATATGGCTACAGCGCAAAGCTTTAAACGGGCAAAGGAAATAGGCACCCGCAAGGTTTTAGGCAGCACACCATCGGCTATATTTTTCCAGTTTATTGCCGAAACTGCGTTAATAGTATTGTTTGCAGGTTTGCTGGCTATGTTATTGGTGTTGTTGCTATTACCGGTATTAAACTCGTGGCTTCAAACAACGCTTACCTTAAGCTTAGTAAAGGACAGTAATCTTTTTATTTTTATTGGACTGATGATGGTGTTGATCACCATGGCAGCGGGGTTTTATCCGGCGCTTATATTGAGCCGGTTTAAACCCGTAAATGCGTTAAAGAACCAGATCGGTAATCAATCACAGTTAACCGGGTTTAGCCGTAAAAGCCTTATTGTAATTCAGAATGTTATTGCCCAGGTACTTATTATAGGAACCATCATTATTACCATGCAGGTAAGGTATTTGAAAACAGCCGACCTGGGTTATAACAAAGCAGGTGTAGTAATGCTGCCATTGCCTGATGCCGACAAAAGCCAGACAGATTTCCTGCGTAATCAATTATTGGCCAATCCGGGCATAAATGCGGTATCATATTGTTATCGTCCTCCATCGTCAACGGCCGATAGGGGCGGCTCGATTAAATATGATAGCCGTGATTGGGAAAAGTTTGTAGGACGCGAGATTATGGGTGACGCCGGATATGCTAAAACATTTGGCTTGAGGATTATTGCCGGCAGAAACATTGCAGAGAGTGATACAGCAATGGAATACCTGGTTAATGAAAAGTTGATGCATAAATTAGGAATTAAAAACCCTGAGCAAATTATTGGCCATCAGTTCACCGCCGGGGATTTCTCTAATAATGCTGGTACCATAGTAGGGGTTGTGAAGGATTTTAACGCGAAGTCGCTATATACTGCTATTGAGGCTGAATATATCAGTACTCATCGTAAAGATTATCAATACATCGGGGTTAGCATTGATATGAAAAACCGTTCGGCGGCATTGGCGCAAATACAAAAAAGCTGGCAATCGGTATTCCCTGATAATGTTTTCGAATATCATTTCCTGGATGAACAGATAGCCGATTTTTACCAGAAAGAAGACCTGCTGAATAAACTTATTACCTCCAGTGCAGTAATTGCCATTTTTATCAGTTGCCTTGGTTTGTTGGGCCTAATTTCGCTGCTCACTATACAACGCACCAAAGAAATTGGTATCCGTAAGGTGCTTGGTGCCTCCGTTGCCAATATTACGGCTTTACTATCGGTTGATTTTCTGAAATTGGTACTTATTGCTGTAATTATAGCTTTACCTGTGGCCTGGCTCACGATGAGTAAGTACTTGCAGGAATTTGCTTACCGCATTGATATAGAGTGGTGGATATTTGCTTTAGCTGCCGCAATTGCCTTAGTAATAGCCTTTGTTACTGTGAGTTTTCAATCTATTAAAACAGCCATGGCCAATCCGGTTAATAGCCTGCGAAATGATTAGGTTGTGAAAATGATGTGAACTCATCATTTAAATTATACAATTTAAATACATTGTTCTATTCTGCTTGCTTATTCATTGATATAGGTATAAATTGGAATATCAATTTGAGCCACAGGAAAGTTTATTAATCCTAAATTCTTACCATGATTACCTGCTTTACTAACCTTGATTTAATTATTGATGTAACAGTTTTTAATTACAAAAAAAGAAATTTAAAGCAATGAGATCAAAAATTTACGATTTTTTAGATGGTTTTATTAAGGATAGTAATGGGAAGTATAAAATAAACGATTTAGGAGCCTACGTTGATAAGATCATTGAAAAGGGATGTATAATTTCAATTATAGAAAAGAATATCCTGATTGGATTTATATGTTATTATGCTAATGACTATGAAACTAATGTAGCATATCTGTCAATCCTGTTAATTTCTCCATTAATGCAGGATATGGGCTACGGACGAAGGTTAATGGAGTTCTCCATTGCAGATATCATCAGGAAGGGATTTAAAAAATGCTGCCTGGAAGTAGCCGATGATAATACCAAGGCAATAAAATTATACGAAAAGCTCGGGTTTGGATTAATTGAAAAAAGAGATACCTCTTTAATAATGCAGAAAGTGCTTTAAGTTGTTTGATCCTGATAAGAGCCTTAATGGCTTTACCATTATATTTTGTGAGCTATTTTTGTTAGATAATAAACATCCGAATCTGGAGGTATGTTATTGGCTTGAGCTTATATTGTCGTAATGATTTGGTGCACTGTATCATTACCGTACACATACTGTTACACTTACGAACATGTTAATACGTTTGCTGTGTATTAACTAATTGATTTTTAGATATTTACTTTTTTGGTATGTATTTTAAACTAACATGCTGATTAAACTGTGAATATGCTTAAGAACTATTTTAAAATTGCCTGGAGAAACATCATTCGTCATAAAGGATATTCTATTATCAATATAGCCGGTTTAACCCTGGGCATTTCGGCCTGTTTACTGATCTTCATTATTATTCAATATGAGTTAAGTTTTGATACCTATCATCCTAACTTTAAGCACATATATCATATAGTAACTGAGCAGATCCATGAAGATGGGGTGCATTATAGTCCCGGAATACCTGCTCCGGCAACAGACGCACTAAGGATTGATTTTCCCGAAGCTAAAATAGCAGCGTTAAATACCAGTTATGGTAGTCAGATTACCGTGCCGGATAATAGTACGGGCGATAAAAAATTTACAGAAAGTACTGGTGTAGCTTTCGTGGAGCCTCAGTATTTTGATATTTTTAGTTTTAAATGGGCTGTTGGCAGTGCAGCTGTCTTGGCCGAACCTAATATGGTTGTCATTGATAAAAGCACGGCTGTAAAATACTTTGGCAACTGGACAAATGCTGTAGGCAAAATGCTGAAAATGGATAACCTGTTAAACCTGAAAGTTGCAGGTATTGTTGATGACGCTCCCACAAACACCGATTTTCCATTTAAAGTGATGGTATCCTACATCAGCTGGAAACAACATCCTAAGGAGTATTATTACGAAAATGATTGGGGAGCTACCAGCAGCAACCACCAGATATTTATGCTGTTTCCCAAAGCAACTATTGATAATGTAAATACACAGTTAATAACTTTTACGAAAAAACATTTTGAAACTGGTACTAAGCGCCATTTGATTTTTGCACAGCCGTTATCAATGATGCATTTTGATACCCGTTTTGGTAACACCCTGGGTGATCATTTAATGAGTATGGCAACTTTACGCACTTTGTCATTTATTGCCGTATTGATCATTATTATGGCGTCTATTAACTTCATAAACCTATCAACCGCACAATCGGTAGGAAGGTCAAAGGAGGTTGGTATTCGCAAGGTGTTAGGGAGCACACGGGGGCAATTGGTTATACAGGTAATAGGCGAAACTACACTGATTGTGTTGGGCTCGGTTCTGCTGGCGGTTACAGCGGCAAAAATGGCCATGCCTTATTTAAAAAATATTGCCAGCGTGCCGGAGAGTATCAGTCTATTTAATACTTACAGCTCGCTGTTTTTAGTGGTAGTAACGTTGGTGGTAATTATATCGTCAGGTATTTACCCGGCTTTGGTGGTGTCGGGCTTTAAGCCGGTGCTGGCCTTAAAAAATAAAATCACTGCCGCATCAATAGGAGGTATTCCGCTGCGCAGGGCACTGGTAATAGCACAGTTTGCCATATCACAATTACTTATTATAGGTACCATAGTAGCCGTAAACCAAATGGACTTTGTAAACAAAGCCGATCTCGGTTTTAATAAAAATGCAGTCCTGATTATTCCTGGTTATACAGATAGTTTGAGCCTGCGTAAAATTACAGCATTTAAACAGCAGTTATTACAAAACCCACAGGTACAATCGGTAAGTTTTTCTTCAGATGCACCATCGTCTGAAAATAATGCAGGCACTAACTTTTATTTTAATCATGCAGTTAAAGATCCCGGGTTTAATACTTTTTTAAAGTTTGGCGATGCCGATTATTTTAAAACGTATGAGCTGCGTTTTGCAGCGGGTAAGGGATATGATGTAAGCGATACGGCACGGCAGGTAGTTGTTAATGAAACGTTTATTCACAAATTAGGCATACAACATGCTGAGGATGCAATAGGCAAAACGGTGCGTTTAGGTACCGGTGCTGCATTACCCATTAGCGGTGTGGTACAGGATTTTAAAACCAATTCGCTCCGTGAAACGGTTAAGCCAATAGTTATATCTATTCAAAAGGGTGATGAGTCACAGGTGGCTATTAAAATTAAAACCAATCACCTTGCCAAAACAGTTGCCGAGCTAAAAAAGATGTGGGAAACCACTTATCCGGAGTATGCCTATAATGGATATTTTCTTGATCAAAACATAGCTCAGTTTTATAAGCAGGAAAACCAAATGGCGCTGGTTTACAAAATATTTGCCATGATAGCCATCTTTATTTCATGCCTGGGTTTGTACGGGCTGGTATCATTTATGGCGGTGCAGCGTACCAAGGAGGTTGGCATACGCAAAGTTTTAGGTGCATCGGTAAGCAGCATCATTTATCTTTTTTCCAAAGAGTTTATGGTGTTAATCGGTATTTCGTGCGTGGTAGCTATACCTGTTGCCTGGTACCTGATGACAGGCTGGCTGCAAAATTTTGCGTACCGGGTATCCTTAAGTGTATGGGTATTTATTGTGGCTATGGCAATATCTGTTTTTATTGCTTGGTTTACAGTTGGTTATAAAGCGCTTAAAGCGGCGTTGGTAAATCCTGTTAAAAGCTTAAGAAACGAGTAAGGTTAGACATCAATAAAAGCAGCAACCATGATAAAGAATTATTTAAAAATTGCCTGGCGTAATATCTTAAGCAATAAGGTGTACAGTGCCATCAATATATTTGGTTTGGCTGCTGGTATGGCTGTGGCCTTGGTTATTGGCTTATGGGTATTTAATGAGTATTCGTTTGATAAATTTTTACCCAACTATAAGCAGTTGTACCAGGTTGAACTGAATTTCACCACACAGCACGACGGGGAACACACGCAAACAGCCGTGGCTATTCCGCTGGCTGACGTGTTACGTAAAGAGATACCCGAAATTAAGCATGTTGCCGAAACAGACTGGGTAGGGATGCAACAGCATTCACTGTTGGTAGGGAATAAAAAACTTTATCTGCCGGGAGGCGCAGCTGCGCCTGAGTTTTTTAAGATATTCCAATATCCGTTTGTAAAAGGCAGTGCCGACGATGTTTTTTCAGATCCTTATTCCATTATATTAAATGAATCAACCGCTAAAGCTTTATTCGGCAATGCTGATCCTATAAATAAATTTATACGCATTGATAATAAGCAAAACTTAAAGGTTACCGGTATTATAAAAGATATACCCAGAAACGCAAGCCTGCAGTTTAGCTATCTTATGCCATTCAGTTTCAAAGAGCAAACGGAGGCCTGGATGAAGAACGCCCGCACCGTATGGGGAAATAACTCTTTCAATATTTATGTGGAGTTGCAGCCCGGTGTAACTTTTGCTCAAATTGCCTCCAAAATAAAGAATATTGTGTATGAGCGTAACCCGGGGATGCGTATAGCTAAGCCCGAGGTGATCCTGCATCCCTTAAAAGACTGGCACCTTTATTCCGACTTTAAAAATGGTAAAGCTGTGGGCGGTTTTATTGACTACGTGCGGATGTTCAGTATCATCGGTATATTGGTGTTATTGATTGCCTGTATCAATTTTATGAATCTCTCCACAGCCCGTTCAGAAAAACGGGCACGGGAAGTTGGTGTACGGAAAGCCATCGGTTCGCAACGCAGCGACCTGATTATTCAGTTTTTGATAGAGTCAATCTTAATAGCCTTTATTGCATTTTTATTTTCCATACTTTTTGTACAGCTTTCACTACCGTCATTTAACGCGCTTGTAAACAGCGGTATCAGTATACCGTATGCCAACCCGGTATTTTGGAGTATTATGCTGTTTTATGTGCTGTTAACCGGTTTATTGGCCGGCAGCAGACCTGCTTTCTATTTGTCTTCATTTAATCCGGTAAGGGTTTTAAAAGGAGCTATTCAGGTAGGTAAGGGGGCGGCATTGCCACGTAAAATATTGGTGGTGACGCAATTTAGCTGTTCCATTGCTTTAATCATCAGTACTGTTATTGTTTACCAGCAAATACAACATGCCAAAAGCCGCCCTACGGGTTACAGTGCCAACCGGTTAATGATGAGCGATATGAGCGGCGATTTAAACGTTAAGTTTGATGCCCTCAGAAATGATATGCTGGCAACCGGTGTGGTTGAAAATGTTGCAGCAGCTACAAGCCCGGTTACTAATATCTATAACCACATGTCATTAGATAAATGGCCTGGTAAAAATGCCGGAGATGAAGCGGTTGGGGTTGGTGCGATATTTATATCAGACAATTATTTTAAGACCGTTGGCATGACATTAAAAGAAGGTCGCGATTTTACCAATAACTGGGCTGCCGATACTACCAGTGTAATACTTAATGAAGCAGCTGTAAAAAGGATAGGACTTAAAAGTCCTATAAACCAACTTATTACCTGGAATGGTGTAAGTAAGCCATGCCGTATTATTGCGGTAGTAAAGGATGCGTTAATGGAATCACCTTTTACCCCGGTTGCGCCTGCTATATTTTGTCATGGGCATGAGTTTTGGAGCGTGATGTACCGTTTGTCGCCGAATGTAAATACACAGGATGCTATTGCAAAGCTTACTAAGATATTTGATACCTATAACCCGGCTTACCCATACATTTACCAGTTTGTTGATGAGGAGTACAACCACAAATTTAACCTGGAAGTACTGGTTGGTAAACTGGCAGGTGTTTTTGCCGGTTTGGCCATTTTAATTTCATGTCTTGGTTTGTTTGGGCTGGCAGCCTATGTTGCCGAGCAGCGAACAAAGGAAATTGGCATTCGTAAGGTATTGGGCGCATCCATAGCCCAGGTATGGCTCTTGTTATCTAAAGATTTTCTTTTACTGGTATTGATTAGTTGCGTAATAGCATCACCAGTAGCCTTTTACTTTTTACGAAGCTGGCTGCAGAAGTACGATTATCGCATAGCCATTGGTCCGGGAGTATTTATGCTGTCGGCCGCGGTTGCTATGCTCATAACCTTAATTACCATTAGTTTTCAAGCTATTAAAGCCGCGCTTACCAATCCGGTTAAAAGCTTAAGAAGTGAATAAAAATAGGATACCGGCGAAAGCGACATTTAACAATAAGAATTAAACAGTATGATTAAGAACTATATCAAAATTGCCTGGCGCAATCTAAAGCGTAACAAGGCTTATGCAGCAATCAGCGTTATTGGTTTAGCGCTGGGGATTACCTGTGGCATACTGATTTTTACGTTGATAACGTATCACCTTAGTTTTGATACTTTTCATAAAAACTCAAACAGGGTTTATCGCCTTTATACCGAGTGGCATGATGAGAGTGTCGGTAGATCTTCAGGAGTTCCGCAACCTTTAGGAAAAACGTTCAAAAATGATTTTACCCTGGCCGAAAAAACAGCCAGAGTGATCAATTTCCCCAATAACCTGATCACCATAACTCAAAGCGGGCAGATAAAAAAGTTTAAAGAAGAAAACGGTGTAGCTTTTACCGAGCCTGAATATTTTGATATTTTGAATTTTCCACTGTTAAAAGGGGATAAGAAGACCATATTGGTACAACCCGGGGAAGCTGTTATAACTGAAAAAGTTGCGCATAAATATTTCGGTAATGACAATGCTATCGGGAAAGTTATCCGTCTTGATAATAAGGTGAATTTTACGGTAACAGGTATTTTAAAAAACTTGCCGCCGAATACAGACAGAGTTCAGGAAATTTATGTTTCCTACGCCAATATGGACGAATACGCGGGTAAAGGTCGAGAGGGAAACTGGGGCGGTGTTTACAGCGGCAGCGAGGTTTTTACTTTGTTAAAACCATCAACCACTATGGCACAAGCCGATAACGCCATGGGGCTTATAGTAAAAAAACACTATACAGGGCGTGATTTGAAAGTATGGCGTTTTAAACTGCAGCCACTTTCCAATATTCACTTTAACCCAGACCTGGGAGGATATGCAGATAAAAAATATTTGTGGGCATTGTTCTTTATCGGGTTATTCCTGATTATTACGGCATGTGTTAATTTTGTTAACCTGGCAACCGCGCAGGCGTTAAACCGCTCCAAGGAAGTAGGAATCAGGAAAGTATTGGGTAGTTTACCGTACCAGCTTTTTTGGCAGTTTATTGCCGAAACAGCTCTGATCACTTTGGTAGCTGTTGTGTTGGCCATTGGCTTATCAATAGCGACGTTACCCGCTATAAACCAATTGTTTCAATCGCAAATGGAATTTAATAAAGGAGAACTATCCGTATTTATTGTTGTTATAGGCTTGGTTGTCATATTCTTATCCGGTTCTTATCCGGGTTTGGTGCTGGCCCGTTTTCAGCCAATACCGGCGCTTAAAAGCAAACTTTCGCAAAAACATATCGGAGGTTTTTCCTTACGAAGGATATTGGTAGTAACCCAATTCTCCATTTCACAGATCTTAATTATTGGTACCATTATCATTGTGTCCCAATTGCATTATTCACAAACAGCCGATCTTGGTTTTAATAAAGACGCTGTAGTACTATTGCCTGTGCCCCAAAACGATAAGGCTAAGCTTAGTACCATGCGTAACCGCATTAAAGAAGTACAAGGTGTTGAAGATGTTTCTTATTGTTATAAAGCACCTGCATCACAATCAAATAATAGCACCGGCGTAAACTATGATCACCGGGCCGAGGATGAGCATTGGGGCATCAATACAAAAAATGGCGATGAAAACTATCTTTCTACCTTTGGTATGAAGTTAGTAGCCGGCAGGAATTTCTTCCCGGCCGATACCACACGTGAATTTTTGGTAAACGAAACTTTTGTAAAAAAGCTCAATCTTAAACCACAGGATGTAATAGGAAAAATTTTAAGCATAAACGGCAGGCATACTACAGCCCCAATTGTGGGAGTGGTTAAGGATTTCTATAACTACTCCTTTCACACCGAAATTTCGCCGGTATGCATTATGCCTGATATTGGCTCTTATTCAACCCTGGCTGTTAAGATAAATATGCGTAATGCAAAAGCGTCGCTTGCCTCATTTGAAAAAATATGGAACGAAACCTTTCCTGAAGAACTATACTCATACCAGTTTTTAGATGACAGTATCAACAAGTTTTACGAGCAGGATAATATTCAGCTTAAACTGGTTGAATCATTTGCTGGTATAGCCATATTGATAGGTTGTTTAGGTTTATACGGTTTGGTATCATTTATGGCAGTGCGCAAAACCAAAGAAATAGGCGTTCGGAAAGTGTTGGGAGCCAATATACAACATATCTTATGGCTGTTTGGTAAGGAGTTTTGCCGTTTGCTGCTCATTGCCTTTTTAATAGCGGCACCCTTGGCTTGGTGGGCTATGAACAATTATCTGCAGGATTTTACATACCGCATAACTATTGGTCCGGGTATTTTCATGGTGTCTATACTGTCAACATTTATTATTGCTTCAATAACGGTTGGCTATCGCTCTGTTATTGCGGCGTTGGCGAACCCGGTTAAAAGTTTAAGGAGTGAGTAATTTATAACGCATCTACAATGGAATTAATAAACGTATCCGAATGATTAAGAATTATCTAAAAATTGCCTGGCGCAATATCATCAATAATAAAATTTACAGTGCCATTAATATATTGGGGCTGGCGGCTGGTATGGCCGTGGCCCTGCTGATAGCCTTATGGGTTAATAATGAGTATTCGTACGATAGATCATTACCAGATTACCAGCAATTATATCAGGTAAGGCGTAATTTTAATAGCAATGGCGAAACCTTGACGTTTAGCTCCACCTCGCTTAAACTGGCAGATGCACTTCGTACAAGCATTCCTGAAATTGAATACGTTGCAGAATCTGACGGTGGCAGCTCTCATGGCTTAATGGTAGGCGATAAAAAACTTTATCTGGGTGGTATAGAATCGGGAACCAACTTTTTGCAGATGTTTAAGTTTCCGATGGTACAGGGCATCGCAAGTGCCGCTTTGCAGGATCCTTATTCTATTGTACTTACTCAGGCCACCGCTAAAGCCTTGTTCGGTACCGAAAATGTGGTTAATAAAGTAGTTAGGATTGATAATGCATACAATTTAAAGGTTACCGGCGTACTCAAAGATCTTCCGTCAAACTCCTCATTTCAATTTGTTAAATATGTTATTCCTGTCAGTTTTTTAGAGTTAACTCAAGCCTGGACTAAAGGAGCCCACAACAGCTTTGGCTTTAATGCTTTTTCAATATATGTTAAACTTAAACCTGGTATATCTTATACCCAGATAGCTCCAAAAATTAAAAATATTGAAAAAGGTGAAGACAATACCAATGCAAAAAACTCAGATGTAATTATGCAGCCTATGCAGGATTGGCACTTATTTTCCGATTACAAAAACGGAATTGCCAGCGGTGGCTTTATTGAATATGTGCGCATATTTAGCATTATCGGTATTTTGGTTTTGCTTATAGCCTGTATCAATTTTATAAATTTGACTACTGCACGGTCTGAGAAAAGGGCACGTGAAGTGGGGATACGCAAAGCCATAGGCTCGCAGCGTAAACATCTGATATTTCAGTTTTTAACAGAGTCTTTGCTGGTCACCTTTATATCGTTCTTATGCTCTGTGCTGTTTGTGCAACTGGCCTTGGGGCCATTTAATGCACTTACAGGTACTATGATTCGTATTCCGTTTGGCAGCATTACTTTTTGGTTGATCATGATGGTTTGCGTTTTGATTACTGCGCTTATAGCCGGTAGCAGGCCGGCTTTTTATCTGTCATCATTTAATCCGGTTAAGGTATTAAAGGGGACCATGCATGTTGGCAAGTCGGCAACACTATCAAGAAAAGTATTGGTGGTAATGCAGTTTAGCTGTTCAATAGCATTAATAATAAGCACAGTTGTTATATACCGGCAAATACAATATGCCAAAAACAGGCCCACCGGTTTTAGTATTAACCGGCTGCTAACCACCAATTCAAATAGCGACCTGGGCAAAAACTATATAGCTCTTAGAGACGAACTGTTACAAAGCGGAACGGTTGAAAATATTACCAGTGCGTCCAGCCCGGCTACGGATATCGGGATGCATAATGATATTGATCAATGGCCTGGTAAAATGGCTGGCGAAACAGTGGAAATGGGGGTTATATCAATAGCCGACAATTACTTTAAAACGTTAGGAATGGCCGTAGTATCAGGGAGAGATTTCAACGGTACCCCATCTGATACCTCTAATGTGATATTTAATGAAACAGCTATTAAGCGTCTGCGTTTAAAGAATCCTATCAGTCAGATTATTACCTATGGCGGCAGACCGACAAAAATTGTAGGCGTAGTAAAGGATGCCCTCATGCTATCGCCATTTGCCAAGGCCGATCCAACTATGTTTGTTTATGGCAATTACACCCAGGATAATATTATTTACCGGTTGTCGCCAAATGTCAACGCGCATAATGCCATTGATAAAATCACCGGGGTATTTACTAAATATAGCCCTGCTTATCCGTTTACCTATAGGTTTGTTGACGATGACTATAATAAGAAGTTTAATCAAGAGGTATTGATAGGCAAGCTATCGGGCATTTTTGCCGGATTGGCTATTTTTATATCTTGCCTCGGATTGTTCGGTCTGGCAGCTTACATAGCCGAGCAGCGTACCAAAGAGATTGGCGTACGTAAAGTGCTGGGTGCCACTGTGGGACAGCTATGGTTTTTATTATCCAGGGATTTTGTTTTACTGGTGGTGATGAGCTGTGTGATAGCGTCACCGGTTGCATTTTACTTTTTACAAAACTGGCTGCAGAAATATGATTACCGGGTAAGCATCGGTCCTGGAGTATTCATTACTTCAGCATTGCTGGCTATTGTTATTACACTTGTAACTATTAGTTTTCAGGCTATAAAGGCGGCAATTGCCAATCCGGTTAAAAGTTTAAGAAGCGAGTAAAATATTACTTAGATTATTATTAAAAGATATCGTTATGATCAGAAACTATTTCAAAATCGCGTTACGTAACCTTTGGAAACATAAGGCCTTTTCCATTATAAATATCACAGGCTTATCAATAGGTATAACTGCCTGCTTTTTTATATTTATGTATGTGAGTTTTGAACTCAGCTATGATAACTTTCATACCAAGGCTGATCGGATCTATCGTTTGGTTACTGATATAAAAACGCCCACCGAAACTATCAATACAGGCGTAACAGCATGGCCGTTTGCTCCTAATATTAAGAACGATTTTCCAGAGGTGGAATCATTTGTGCGGATAAGCGGCAGCAGCCTTTTGGTCAGGCATGGCGATATCAAGTTTCAGGAGGAAAAATCAGCATTTGCTGATTCAACTTTCTTTAAGGTGTTTGACTTCAAGTTATTAAAAGGCGATCCTAAAACTGCCTTATCGGCCCCGGCCAGTGTGGTGTTTACTGAATCAACAGCTAAAAAGTATTTTGGCAATGCTAATCCCATCGGGCAAACAGTGTTGGTAACCGGTGATGCCGTACCTGCGATAGTAACCGGCTTAATGAAGGATATGCCTGAAAACTCGCAAATAAAGGCTGATATGCTTGTTTCCATGTCATCACTTACCCAAAAGTTTAATAAAGGTCTTGATAATCAATGGGGTAATTTCGGTGCTACAAGCTATCTGTTGTTAAAACCGGGTGCAAATCCTAAAACACTTGAGGCAAAATTTCCTGGGTTTATTGAAAATCATAACGGTAAAGAACGCAAAGCCAGCCAGATGTTTTATACATTTTTTCTGGAACCCATGACATCAGTATACCTGCATTCAAAACGCGATGGGAGTGGTGCTTCAGGGAGTATAACCAATGTGTATGTTTTTGGTATAGTGGCCGTATTTATATTACTTATTGCCTGCATTAACTTCGTGAATCTTACCACTGCGCGCTCTGTGGAACGGGCCAAAGAGGTAGGGATAAGAAAAGTTGTAGGTGCGGAGAAAGGGCAACTGGCCAGGCAGTTCATAGGCGAATCGGTAGTATTATGTTTAATAGCATTTATACTCACTATTTTATTTTCCGTGCTGTTATTGCCGTTGTTTAACCAGCTCGCGGGTAAGATTATCAGCCCTGGTATATTTTCTAACTGGTATTATGTACTTATATTATTGGTAACTTCGGTAGTGATAGGCTTGGTTGCGGGTATATATCCCGCTCTGGTACTGTCTTCATTTAAACCTGTTGTAGTTTTAAAGGGGCGATTCTCAGGTGGCAACAAGGGTAATTTATTGCGGAAAACGCTCGTAATATCCCAATTTACAATATCCATAGCCTTAATAATAGGTACTATTATAGTGTATACGCAAATGGATTTTATGCAAAATCGCGATCTTGGTTTTAGTAAAGACCAGATGCTGATTCTGGACACAAATGGTGATCCGGCGGCCGACGCATTAAAGCAGGCCATTGCTACTTTACCGGGGGTAAAATCAACCGCAAACTCGTCCAGTATACCTGGTGGCGGTAATCCGGGGGCCTATTCTGAAATTGAAAATAAAAAAGGCGACCTGCAAATAGCAAATCTCGACCTGTATTTTGTTGATTATGATTATGTAAACCAGTTTAAAATAAAAATGGTTGCAGGCCGGGCTTTTTCGCGGGAGTTTGGAACTGATACCGCACAGGCCATGTTATTAAATGAAGCTGCGATTAAAATGTTTGGTTACAGTTCGCCACAGCAGGCTATTGGCAGGCGTTTCAGGCAATGGGGACGCGAAGGTAAGATAGTAGGGGTAATGAAGGATTTTCATTTCCGGTCGTTACAGGAAAATATTAAACCACTAAGTATGCGTATTGAACTTAAGCAGCTTGGCCTTATTTCTGTAAAGGTATCATCACAAAATTTAACCGCCACTATTGCTGCTATTGAAAATAAATGGAAAGTACTAATCCCTAACAGACCGTTCAGTTATTACTTTTTAGATGAATTTTTTGACAGGCAATATCGCACCGAGCAACGTTTTGGCAAGCTGTTCTTTAATTTTGCGGTATTGGCCATATTAATTTCGTGTTTGGGTTTATTAGGCCTAGCATCATACAGCACCTTACAGCGCACCCGTGAAATAGGTATCCGAAAAGTGTTGGGCGCCACCGTTCCCGGAATTGTAAATATGCTCTCTAAGGATTTCCTGATCCTGGTTGTTTTGTCTTTTGTAATAGCAACACCGGTATCATGGTTCTTTATGCACAAGTGGCTGCAGGATTTTGCCTACCGGATTGATATAAGCTGGTGGATATTTGCTCTGGCAGGTATATTAGCAATTGTAATTGCACTGGCAACCATCAGTTTTCAAGCCATTAAAGCGGCCATGAGTAACCCCGTTAAAAGTTTAAGGAGCGAATAAAAGTTAAACATAAAAGCGTTAAAGAAAAAGGGTTAGGGCTTTAGGCTTTAACCCTTTTGTGTTTTTGTTGTATCATAACCGTACGCTCCCTGTTACATAAGCGAACAGTATTTATATAGTGTTATTGATATAATATGTTGATTTTTAGCGTATTAAAAGTTTGGTATATTATTGATACTTGATTGCCCAAAATGAAATGATATTTTTAAGCAAAAACACATACTAACCCAAAAACAATATTTATAAGATGTTATCACTCCAGCATGTTTCGAAATACTACCAGGTAGGCGGCCTTAAAAACTTTGTACTGAATAACTTGAGCCTTGAAGTTGACGAAGGCGAATTTATCTCTATCATGGGGCCTTCAGGATCGGGTAAATCATCACTGTTAAATATTATAGGTATGCTTGATGAACCATCAGAGGGTTATCACTATTTTGTTAGCCAGGCTGTACACCAGCTTAAGGAAAGACAACGTTCTGCGCTGTATAAACAATATATAGGTTTTGTTTTTCAGGCTTATCATTTAATTGATGAGCTTACTGTGGCCGAAAATATTGAAACACCACTTATTTACCAGGATTATAAAGGTGCCGAACGCAAGGCGATGGTTGCCGATATGCTTGACCGGTTCAGCATAGTTGGCAAAAAAGACCTTTTCCCTGCACAGTTATCAGGCGGGCAGCAACAATTGGTAGGCATAGCCCGCGCACTGATTGCCAAACCTAAGCTTTTATTGGCCGATGAGCCCACAGGTAACCTAAACTCCAAACAAGGGGAGGAGATCATGGAATTGTTCCGTAAGCTTAATAAAGAGGATGGCGTAACTATTATACAGGTAACACACTCCGAAAAAAATGCCGAATACGGTTCGCGTATCATTAATCTTTTAGATGGCAGAATCGAATCATCAAAACAACTCTGATTATATAGTAATGCGATATTTTAAATTTATATTTCTTAGTTTGATTGCGCTGTCGGCCATTGAGGTGCAAGCCCAAACAGATTCTGTACTGTCTGTTAAGCAATGTGTTGACATCGCTATCAAGAATAACTTGCAGGTAAGACAGAGCGAGCTGGATATGGAACGCCTCCGTATTGGCTATAAACAGGCTAAAGAAAATCTGTTACCTTCACTAAACGGCGAAGTAGACCATAGCATTAACCAGGGGCGTAGTATTAACCCTTTTACCAATAGTTATGTAAACCAATCATATACTTCTGGTAATTATAGCTTAAATGCCAGTTTAACCCTGTTTAGCGGCCTGCAGAATTTAAATGCCATTAAACAAACCTCATTGGCTTTCCAGGCTGGTAAGATGGATTTTCAACAGGCAAAAGATCAGGTTACCATTAATGTGATAACCGCGTATCTTTTAGTTTTGGATAATACCGAATTACTTTCGCAGGTATATAACCAGCTTGATGTGTCAAAGAAACAAGTGGAGAGGTTGGAAATACTTGAAAAGGAAGGTGCCAATAAATTACCGTCAGATCTGTACGACCTGAGAGGTACCTATGGCGATAATCAGCTCAATGTAGTAAATGCCAAAAATACGCTTGAAGCATCAAAACTGAGCCTTTTGCAGATATTGAATATTCCCTACAATAGAAACCTAAAGCTGGAGCCCATCAGTGTACAGGATGTTGCCAAACAAACCGATCAAAATTCAGAACAGGTTTATAACACGGCCTTAGACCAATTGGCTTATGTAAAGGCCGCCGAATTGCGGCGTGAGAGTGCAGAAAAAGGGGTAAAGGTTGCCAAAGGCGCATTATCTCCTTCCATATCATTATTCGGGGGCTTGTTTACCAATTATTCCAGTGCCGCTCAAAACTCGGTATTTACTGATTCTACAACCGTAAAAACCGGTGATTTTGTTAATACGCCGGGCGGTGGTAAACAATCTGTTTATACAACCCAGGCCAACTACGCCAATAAAAGCATAGGTTATTATGATCAGTTTAAAAATAACTACAGCACACAGGTTGGAGTAAGATTAAGCGTACCAATTTTAAACTACTTTCAAAATCGCAACAAAGTGAAGCTGGCTAAGCTTGATCTGATGAACTCCAAATATGTGGAGGAAAACAGCAAGATACTATTGCGGCAAAATGTAGAGCAGGCTTATTTAAACATGGTATCTGCCTATAACAGGTATAATGTACTGGTTGACCAGGTTAAGGCCTATGGCGAGTCGTTCAGGATAGCTGAAATTCGTTTTAATGCCGGGGTGTTAACCTCAGTTGATTTTGTAGTTGCCAAAAACAACCTGGATAAAACTAAATTAAACCTGATTAACGCCCGTTATGATTGTTTCATTTATAATAAGATACTTGACTATTACCAGGGCAAACTTGCGTTGTAAAAACGTGATAATGCGGCAGGATATATAAAAAATTTCTACTTTTATCCCCAGAGTAAGTTCCTGATATCCGGTACAAAATGTTTTTTATGATTTACATAAAACATTTTGTACCGGATATTGCTAATAAATAAGCATCTGCCTTCGTTATGTAGGCTATAGAAATTAAATCAATATACAATCTTACCTTTTAACAACTTTTATGAAAAAAACAGTTATTTTAACATTAGCTATTTGCTTATTTACTATAGGCATGGCATCGGCCCAGGTAATCCCTAATTTTGCATTTGGTGTAAAAGGAGGCCTAAACTATACGGCTTTCCCTTCAAATGGTATTTTTAACAACAATAACCGCGCTGGGTACTTAGCCGGTGTTTGGGCAAGGGTAGGTGGCTTAGGCTTCAACTTTCAGCCTGAATTATACCTGACCAGTAAAAATATTAATGTTGATGCCTCGAATGAAACAGAAAACAAAGCCAAGTTTACCAGTATTGACGTGCCTTTATTATTGGGCGGTAAGGTTGGAGCATTAGGTTTGGGTGGCCGTTTTTATGCCGGGCCGGTATTGTCATTTGCTGTAAACAAAGACCAAAGCATTGGTGAGTCAACAAATAATGCTACTGCATTGCGCTACAAGGATGCTAACTATGGTTTTCAGGTAGGTGCAGGTGTTGATATCAGCAGCTTATCAATTGATTTGAGATATGAAGGAGGCTTAAATAAAATTGGCTACGGTGATGGTAATTCACATACGCGCGTCAATGTATTCAGTCTTGCTTTAGCTTATAAACTATTCTCGTTATAGAATAAATATTTTAATTTTCGTACCGAAAAATTATAGATCAGATTCTTTATAAACACAAAAAGAGGCCGTATCATAAAACATGATCAGCCTCTTTTTTATTTAACGACTGTTCTTTTATTTGGGCAAAAAAAATTATTTTAATTATCTGATTTACATGTATTTAGATATAAATCAGATAAGAAACAACATTAAATAGGTCGGCTTTCAAGAGCTATTACCAACAATCAGGCTATCACCCGCAGATGCTGCTTAAAGTGTTGGTTTATGGCTATGTAACCAATATGTACTCCAGTCGCAAACTGGCTTTGTAAGAATATATTAAGCGTATTACATAGTTAGCTTTGTACGCTATATTTCAACTATGTTCTTAAAGTGCAAAACAGCTATGGAGATATTGCTATAGCAGCCGGGACTTTAACTGATAAGCTATCACCATTAGCACCGTAATTATAAATCAACAGCATTCAATTCTGTTGATTTATAATTACGAACGTGCAGGAGATAGCTTACCAGTGGAGTTTTGATGATCACTTATTTAACACGCTCAAGGTATTCGCCGGTGCGCGTATCTACTTTTATTTTATCGCCCTGATTTACAAAAAGGGGCACTTTAATTTCTATTCCGGTTTCCGTTGTTGCTGTTTTCAGTGCACCCGATGAGGTGTCGCCTTTAACTGCAGGTTCCGCGTAGGTAATTTCCAGTTCTACGTTATTGGGTGCCTGCGCCATGATAGGTTCTTCACTTTCAAAAGAAACAATAACGTTCATTCCCTCTTTCAGGAATTTCACGGCAGGTCCGAATAATGATTTTGGGATATTAAACTGATCAAAGGTGGTATTATCCATAATGACCATAAAGTCGCCTTCTTCGTACAGGTATTGAAAGTCATTCGTTTCTACACGGCAAATTTCAACCTGCTCGTCAGTAGCTAAACGCGCCTCAACAATTTTTCCGGTTTTAATATTACGAAACTTATCCAAATAGAAAGCCCCGCCTTTGCCTGGTGTACGATGCATTACTTCTGTTACGGTTACCAGGTCACCGTTGTAACGTAATATATTGCCTACTTTAATTTCAGATGCTTTTGCCATGAAAATATAATTGTAAATTTTAAGCCAAAGATAGATTAACTTATGATAAACCGTAGTCAAAAAAAATATCCTGCATTATTATACCTCAGATTAAACAAAAACGTATAAACCCTCAAAACAATAAATGCGTATAAACACGCTGTCCTATATATTTTTACTGCTCTATATTTACAGCTGATAACTAAGATATACCCGGAGTATGTATCTGTATCATGTTATAAAAACTACTAAACTGAAAAACAAATCCTAAATAAACTAAAAAATGAAAACCATTCAAACACTTAAATTTTACTGGTTAAGATACGATGTTAGTGTCATTGAAGAAATGATAGCTAATTCTCCAAGTATCGATAACTTTGTATTTTCGTATTATTTCCCAACCACTACTGATACTGATACCCCTCTTCAATTAATAGCAAATGCTCACATGAGCGAGCCCGTTGCTCACTATGGTAGCGACTACGATATTTTAAGCGTTTACAAAAACAATGCTTTAGAACTTAGCGGCCCGGTAATTTTAAGTAACAATATTATCGCGCTGGCAGATATACAGTTTCTAATTAATACCCCAGACAATAATAATTTAAAACCCGACTATCTGGTTTTTGTACCAGATGTTACCGACACTTATCATGTATATTACAACATACAGCGATACAGAAAACAAGATGATGGCGATGTAATTGTATCGCTTCCCAATAACGGCGGAGGTGATTATAATACAAATCCTTCGCCACCGGCAACCATGACTAAATAAAACTAATTAGTATTAATGTATAAAATCATCCAGATCATTCTTGATTGGTCGGAAGTATGGGCTTTATTAATACCCGCTCTAATCCTTATCACAAAAAAACAACCGGCTATAAATAAGCCGGTTGTTTTATACGTTTGGATTGCACTGTTTATCAACATTGCAATTGATATGACCTGGAAGTTCAGAAACTGGCTGCCCGGTGATCATAACTCCAACAATTATCTTTATAATCTGCATTCCATAGTCCGGTTTTTCTTACTCAGTGCCTTTTTTATCCAGCTTAAACAGCCATTTCTTGTACTATTGAAAAAGGCTGTGCTTGTATTTTTTATTCTGTTTGTAATTATAAACTTTTGTTTTTTTGAAGATTTTTTTGACTATTGGAAACTGAGCAGCCGTTTACTATCTGTTGAAGCAATTTTGCTATTATTTTATACGCTGCAATATTACCTGTTTAAAATAAATGAAAACGAGGACGTTGACATTGTTAGCAATGGTTTTTGGATAGTTACAGGATTGGGTATTTATGTTTCAATAAACTTTTTCATTTTTTTACTTTATAACGAACTGACTATGCGGCTGCAAAATTTTGCAATCAGCTTATGGAATGTTCACAATATCTCATACATCATTTTTAATTTGTTTTTAGCCAAAGATTTTTATGGGTCAGGGAAATAGTGATATCAGGCTTTTACTTGTGGTTGGCGTTGCCGCCATGTTACTTCTTTTTGTGAGCTTTTTACTTGCTTTTATATTTACGCAACGCAAAAAACTTAATTATCAAAAATCCCTAAGACTCTTACAGGAAAGGCAGCAGAATCAGCTGATTGAAGCTGCGGTGAGGAGCGAGGAAACCGAACGGCACCGTATTGCCGAAGAACTGCATGACGAGGTGGGGGCTTTGCTGGCATCCTCTAAATTGCATTTTAATAGCATCAAGATTAATAGTATTGATGATTATAACCAAGGCCTTTCAAACAAAGGGAAGGAGTTATTGGATGCAGCAATTAATAAAGTACGCGGCATTTCTCATAACCTGCACTCCAGTATATTACAGGAGTTCGGTTTAAATGAAGCCATCAAACATTTTACCGCAAGCATCGGCCATGAAGCGGTTATGATGGTTACAACTACGCTTGATGAAAGATATACCACAAAAGATCCGCAAAACGATATCAGTATTTACCGCATTATTCAGGAGGTCATTAATAACACCATAAAACATGCCCACGCCAGCAATATCAATATCAAATCGGTATATGCCGATCAATTATTGAGGTTAACAATATCACACAATGGCCAGGGACTTACACAACCATTGTTTGAGGAACTCCGGTACCAAAGTGCGGGGCTGGGGTTGAAAAATATACAAAACAGGGTTATCTTACTTCGCGGAAATCTTATATTTGGGCAAGATGCCTCCGGTTTTAACATTGATATTTACATTCCCAGAAACTGATTGAAATGACACAAAAAATAAGAATTGCCATTGCCGATGATTCTACGATTTTTAGAGATGGACTAAAAGTTTGTTTAAATCAGGACGATAATCTGGAAGTAGTACTTGAGGCCGGAAACGGAGCAGAATTGCTGGAAGGTCTTCAAAAAAATATAGCCGATGTTATCCTGATGGATTTAAAGATGCCCGTAATGGATGGGATGGAGGCAACCAGGGAAGTAAAAAAGAAATACAAGGATATAAAGGTTATTGCAGTAACCATGTATGGCGATGACAACTTTGTGATACATTTAATGGAAAATGGCGCAAACGGATATCTGCTCAAAAATGCTGATCCGCCTGAGATTGGAAAAGCTATTCATGCCGTACACCAAAACGGATATTATTTTAATGATATTGTGAGTACAGCACTGCTGAAAAAGCTGGTAATAAAAGGCAATGTAAAGCCATCATTTAATACAAATATTGAATTTTCTGAACGCGAACTGGAGGTTTTGAATCTAATTTGTAATGAAAAAACTACCGTTGAAATAGGTAAAGAAATATTTTTAAGTCCGCGTTCTGTCGAAGGCATCCGTCAACGGCTTATTGAAAAAATAGGCGTCCGTAATACTGCGGGGCTGGTTATGTTTGCCGTTAAAAACGGGATAATATAAGGTTCATCTTCCTATAAAACCAAATAAATTCCAGTTGTTAATTAATAGTTTAATAAACAACTGTTCTCTTTTGCTTCACTATCTGTAGTAGCCTATCTTTCAGGCCATATTATTCTTTATATTTCGGTTGTATTTCCTCAACTGAAGCGAATTTTTCTATGGAAATTCGCTACCTCGCTGCCTATTTATAATTGCGTATTGTTTATTTTTTTAAACCAATAAGCATATTTTATTTAACTATAGGTGTAAATACGCATCTTTTAACTTCAGTATTTGTACTCTTTCCCCGCTTTGTATTATCCCCTTACTTTGCTTGTGTTCAAGATAGTTACTAAACATGAACATACGTCATCACCGTGTTGACATTACCTAAAAACATATCACTTTTTTTAAACCTATAAAAAATAATGCCATGTATCAACAACTTCATTTTGATTTCAACCATTTTGGAAATTCGGCTAATAATGCCTTGTTTTTAAAAGTAAGGGGCGAAAAATTCCCCCTTCGTGCGCACACACAGGAAACCTTGCAGGCATCAGGCAGGGTTAATAAAGCCGTGTCGGTTTTATTAAGTCATAATCCCAATGCTTTAACCCATTTTGTTGATGTGCCGCAAGCACACATCCTTAAAAATTGCCTTACCAGGATACAAGTAGTAGGCCACGCCGATGAAAGCGATCCCAATAATTATCTGCCCCCGCTTTATCATGTGTCATATATGACGCACATCGACGACTATAAATCATATTTTGTTAAACTGAAAAAGAAAATTGGTAAAGTACAACCAAGGCTTTATCATGCTTATGGATTAGATGCCGTAGCTACTGATGATCCATGGGAAATACTGGTTCATGAATATGGCTTAAATGGCCCTGTTCAAATTGCCAAATACCTTGCAGGCCAGCATCCCATGACCATGAGTAATAAGCCTCAAACTCACCTTGCCATGGAGAACGAACATATTTACCCTGTAAATGGCTCTGGGCCTGATAGTATCACTCAATGTAATAATATCGTATTCCTTGCCCAGCAAATAAAAATTCAGGGAGAACCTGGGGTAAATTCAGGCTTTGCCAGGATAAAGCAAGCAGTTGATGGCAATAAGCAGCCAATGATCTATGAGTTTAACGTTGGCCCCCGCAGTACCGGTGATGCCGTATTAATATATGACCTTACCGATATAACCAACAATGCAATGGCTCCTGCAACAGCGTTGCCTGTACAAACCTCCAGGAACGATTCGCAATTTCAAAACCAAACCTGGTCGGTAAATCAGGGCGAGGCATCAAAAGATGTGGCCAATCAAAACGTTTCACAACAGTTCAGCAAATTTTCCCTATCCACCAAGCTTGGTGCAGCGGCATCACCATGGGCGGTATCTCCTAATACCTCAACACATGGTATTACTGTTGATCAGGGTTCAATCAATTTTGATCCAACCAGTAATACTTTTTCTGTTGATGCATATAATAACTTTCTGCGTATTGTAGGTGCATATGTCCAATTTTTTGCGGATACGGATATGAAAACGCCTATTGATAACCCGATGAATCCTAAGATGCTTGAGAAGTTTCAAACATCAGATAAAACTTATATATCCATGATTACCAGTGTTAACACTATCATGGGTATACCAATGCCTACTGATCCGGTTAACTTAAAGGTGCAATGGCCTGATAAGGCCCAGGCTGCAAAGCTGATGTTTGGAGGTGCCGGTACCTGGAATTATGATGCACATACCGTTTGGCCCGGTTTTATAGAAACCGGAATATTTTGCTTTGGTGTGCCGCTTTTCATGATGGCTTTGTCAACAGCGGTTACTGACACGCAATGGTATAAGGATTTTGTAGATGATACCGACAATATTATGGCCGCAGTTGGTGTGGGCTCAGGTGTTGGCGGCGGAGCGCTTGCTGTTGACATAGCAGAGGTGCAGGGGCTCAAAGGCTCGCTGTTTACCTTTGGCGACATTATAGCCGGTATCCTGGTAAAAAAGGGAATGGAAGCCTTAACCACCAAAATTATGGCTAAAGTGGCGGCATCGCAGATAGCGGAGGCTGCACCATTTGTTGGTTGGGTATTACGCGCATTAAGTATAGCGCTTGATGTTGCCGAGATGGCCGTGTCATTAGGCGAGGTATTATCATCGCCCGCAGTAATTGAAGTGGATATTAAACGTCAGATGCCGTTAACCTTTACGCTTCATCCTGATCCTGCACATGGCGAAGCCGGAAAGCCAGCAACCGCTATATGGCCGGCTGTTGCAGATCATTACCGTATCATGGTGAATTATAAAAATGGCACAGGTTTCGAAGCTAAAGGGAACGTTCCGTTAACCCAATCAGGCGGCTCCTCCAATACGCCGGTTAGTGTAGATTTTACCGTTCCATGGGGCGGGCAAATGCAAATCATTGCTGCTGTTTACTCAAAAAATGGCTGGCTATGCGGCAAATACCAAAGTGATTGGTTAGATGCTATACCCGACACCAGTCAACCAGGTAAAACAGTAAACGGCAATATTACCGAGTTGCTGGTACCGCTTACTGTGGATACACAATATAATTTCATGCAAAAAATTGCCTACAACGCACAGCAGCAACACTACTGGTGGGGCAAAAGCAAGGGCGCTACTGCACCTGCTGATACCGTTAGCAGTTTAAACCCCGGTAACGTGGGACATAATCTTGCCCAGTTATCAGGTATAACTATTAATGAAACCGCATACGTTATTGGCTACACCTGGCAGGCTTCAGGCGAGAATATACCGCTGGAAGAAGGAGGGACGCCCGATTCGGGACAGATGTTTGTTTTCCAGAACCAATCGGTTTTAAGTGATCCGCAAAGCCGTAATAAGTTTCCTGATTATGGCTTTAAAACCAAACCCGGACTGGCTTATGACATATATGGCGGCAGCCCAAAAGAAGTAGGGCCTTTAAATTTTGTTATCGATACCCGGAATGCATCTACAGGCTATTTACGTTTGGTTGATCTGATGAACGGTTCGTCGAAATTTAATCTGGACAGTGGCCTGAGTTACGGAACTTTCACGCTTGGTGATATTGACGCTGTGGCTGTACATCCTAACGGTTATATCGTGGCAACCAACTGGGCAAGTCACCGCATGCAGATTCTGAGGTTGCCTGAGCAAGCCGTTCCGGATGCTTCTGCTCCGGCAGCAGCGCTTGTTGCGGGTAAAGGTGTGGAACAAGGACTACTGTTAGGTCCTATTGCGCTCGCCATTTCCCCGGATGGCAAAATTTATGTTCTGGAATCACTGAATAATAGGGTGCAGGCCTTTGATATTGTGGGTAACCCGGCTCCGAGTTTTAAGGGAGAAGCTTTATTTACAGTGGCAAATGGTACAACCTTAGCCGCGCAATTGGATCAGAAATTAGTTCCTGATAACCTGATTACCGCATTCCTTACAAACAGAGCAACTGATCTTTTCTACATAAACCCTGCATTAAGCAGTGTGCTTGATGCAGGCGTAATGACTATGGATGTCATCAATGCGTTTGCTGATAATATGATTTACCTGGCTTACCAAACAGATAATGGAAAAATCATACCCGACCCAACGCAAACCTCCTACATTACAGTAGCTAAAGCAGGCAGCAACTGGACTATAACCGATCCAAGCCGTAAATATGTATATGCGCTTAGCCTTACTCCAGGCGGCATACTGGTTCAGGATCAGTTTACCTTTACCGAGATCATCATTTTGCAAAAAGGTGCATCATGGCAGTTAAAGGATCTGGCAGGTGGCAAATCCTATTTATTAACCTTAAATGGTAATAATATTGATGTTGCCCAGTACCTCTCATACTTCTCTGTAAATCCGCAGGATGAGGAACTAAATTACTGCGATATTGCCATCGAAAGCAAGGGGTATGTATATGTGCTTGCTTATTCCGGCGATCCAAAATCAGGCAGTATCCCCAACACGGCTTATGTTATGGATGTATATACCCCGCAGGGCGAGCATCTGTTCAGAACTCCGGATTCAAAATTAACGCCTGCCGCCGAGATGGAATACATTGCTGCCGGTAAAATAACGGTAGATCTGTGGCGCAATCTTTTTGCACTCAACTATGAGAAAATCTCAGGCCCATCAGCCCGTACAGAACCATCTGTGAGCCAATGGATACCAAGCCCTCCATTGTTTGATATTGATTTAACGGCAGCCAATATAGCTATGTTTAATAACGCCAACATGCCGCAGATTACAGCAGCTTTTGCAGCTTCCGGTAATACTTTATCATCAACTGCTACCTGCACGGTAATACAGACAGGTCAGCATTGGAAGGTGAATGACCCTGGAAATTCAAAGAACTACGATGTGATCACTACTATAGGGAAGATCTATGTATACAGCGCACTGGTTTAAATACAGGTAAACGCTCTCAACCATTTATTTCATTTTTTAAAACTTAACCACATCATGGAAAAAAATAAGAGTGGAGGTAATCCGGCAAATGGCAGCTTTCAAAAAGCCGTTGCTTTGCTGGGCATATCTCCCGATAAAATTAGTAAGGAACAGCTGCACACGTCCGCTGCAGCAAAAGCTCTTTCAGATGACGCGGGTAAATCGCTTATTAAACCGGTTAAAATAGTCTTTGAATCGTCAAAACACGGGGATGAATTTTGGGCCTTTGCCAACTCCGATAACACGGATAAGCCTGCGGAAATAACAACGTTTACCGCAGATAACGTAGTGGTAACACCGAATGCGCCTTTAATAATAAAGCCATCAGGTAAGGAACCCGTGGTCGTAAATATTGATACACTGACCATGGAGCCGGGCGGACAAATACAATGCCTCACGAGTGTAATTCTGAACGTAACAACTTTTATCAAACAATAATCACTTTTTCAATTCAAAACCTTTAAACAAAAATTTTATGGCAAGCTCAGTTAATTTTCAAAAAGATGTGGAAACACTGTTAAAGATGGGGGTAAAAGGCGTCGATAAGCGCACCAGTTCATACAATACCAGCGATTTTCCGGGTGGCTTGATACTTTCTGCCGATGCGCAGAAGTCACATATTGCCCCAAGTTTTATTACGGTAAGCGATGTTGATTCACTTAAAGACATCTGCGGCATACACAACAGTTTATTTACAGCAGGAAAGCTTGAAGACACACACCGTATTCCGCCGGTACGCCACGCGGCAAGCCAGGTAATAACCAATCCACAGGACCCGCATGTATGTGATGCACTTTTTGCTTATGTTTTTGGAAATAGCAGCACAGTGGAGTCATGGAAGGATACCATAAACACCCTGCGTTTCCCAATGAAAGTAACGGTATTTGCGGCCAGCTCTATCGTTGTGCAGCCCCCAATACCATTATTCCTTCTCGGAACTGACGCTAATCCAATTTCCCTGGTTTGTGATTCACTTACTATTGAAGCCGGGGGACAAGTAATTACAGAGGGCCCCGGAAAAGTGAGTGCCGATGTTATGCGGGGAAGCGACGTTTCGGCTTTACTTACCGATAACCCTGCACCTAACTTATTATCTGTAGGCGGTAATGGCGGCAGCGGTGGTAATGGTGGTGCTGGTAGCACCGGAGGTGCCGGATCAGCCGGGGCAAATGCAAGCGAAAGCGGAAAAAGCGGCTGTAATGAAGCCGGAACCGGTGGTGTAGGCAGTATAGGCGGCAATGGCACTGCGGGTGGTACCGGCGGACTTGGCGGTAACGCTAACGATATCAACTACTCTGTAACTACCTTGAACGGATCGTATGTGGTTGGTAGTATCGGCGGCAGCGGTGGCAATGGCGGTCCGGGCGGCAATGGCGGCAGCGGTGGTGCAGGCGGCCCTGGTGGTACCGGTTGCAGAAGTTGTGGTACTGGTTCAACCGGCGACGGTGGAAAAGGCGGCAATGGCGGCAACGGTGGTGCCGGCGGCAATGGTGGTAATGGATCAAAGGTATATATTAATTATACCTCGGGAAGTCCCGTTATTACCGTTTCAAACCAGCCTGCAAATGGCGGTAATGGTGGCAATGCCGGCAACGCAGGCGCAGGCGGTACAGGCGCAACCGCTGGTGGAACAGGTAATGCCGGAAGTTCTGGCAATGGCGGCAATGGTGGCCAGCCGGGACAGGTTATCGTCAATGGCGCTACATCAGTGCATAAATAATATCAAACCACTTGCAGTAGGTAACCTTGCTGCAAGTGGTTCATGTTTTTACAACCAATTAAAAATTAATGATCATGGCAACACAACCAGATATAGTAATTAATGGCAACCCGGGAGCTGCCGGCACTATTGGAGTTAATGCTCCTAATGCCATACCGGCCACAGGTACAAATGGCGCCGATGGGTATAAAAAAGGCGGTAAGTACATACCTGCAACTAATGGCGCTAACGGCGCAAATGCATCAACTAGTGGTACAAACGGTGCTAACGCAGCTATCGGCGGTAATGCTGGTAGCTTTATTTTAAATGTAACTACGTTCACCTTATCAAGCCCCCTATCAGTTCAAAGCTTTGGCGGCAATGGAGGGGCTGGTGGCAATGGCGGCAACGGTGGCAACGGTGGAACCGGCGGCAATGCAGGTCTTAATAATGCCAGTCATCAGTCAAATCCTGCCATTGGTGGTATTGGCGGCAACGGAAGTAACGGTGGTAATGCCGGTGCAGCTGGTAATGGAGGTAATGGCGGCTCTGTTAATGTGATTTACCACACGGCTAACATCAATAATCCTGTATCACCAGCCTCAACAGGAGGTAACGGCGGTGCCACCGGTAATGGCGGTAATGGCGGCCAGGGTGGTAACGGCGGCCGCAATGAAAAAACGGGTTTTCAGCCATTTGGTAATCCGGGCAGCAACGGAAATAACGGTGCTCCGGGTACAGGCGGGCAGGGCAGTAATAACATTAGTGTTTCAAAAATTTAAACAAGCAGCTATGTCAACCTTCAACTCCAATACAGCCGACTTTGCGGGCAAATGGTCGTTTTCCACACCTGATAACAGCCTGCTTATATCACTTTCAAGCGTTAGCCCCGGTACAGCGCTGGTAGCGGCAACGGGCGATCATTATAAACCGGCGGCAAATCAACAATTTAATCTATATGGCGATGTAAAATCGGGCTTTGTACTGCAAGCGCCTAATTGGTTGTACATATATTTTAATAACGGTTACCAGGCAACAAAATCACGGGGCGATGCAGCATGCTCTGTATTCGCTGTTCAAACAGCCGGGCCGGGTACAGTTTGTATTGTTGAAACATCAGGAGGGGCCGACTATTACGTTGTGGTTGATAGCTCAAATAATTTAAACCGGATAATTAAACAAGGTACAGCACCAGCAAATGCCCAGTTTAATCAAAACAAGGTAACCGATGGGATTGCCGATATACGCAAGCAAAAAAGCACACTCGCCAATCCGCTAACAGGGGTTTACCTGGCCGGGCAGGATTTAACCAATATCGCTTTCATGGCAACGGATGTTTCCTATGCAAACCTTGCCCACACCCGGTTAGATAATACATCCAATTTTAATGGCGCAACTGCCAGTAGCACTATATTTGATCAGGCAAACATGCAAAACTGGGTAGCTAATGGCCTGGTTTTTAAGAATTGCTCGTTTGTTAATGCTAATATGAGCTTTGTAAAAATGGCCTCATCAAAGCTGGTTAGCTGTACGCTAAACAAAGTGAATTTTGCAAACGCAATTCTGCAGGATGCTGACTTTACCAGTGCATCCATGGTAAACAGCAGTTTTTACAACGCCAAGGTAAACGGAGCCACGTTTAAAAGTGCCATTTTAATTAATGCTGACTTAAGCGGAGCCATAGGTGTTGAGGCCATTATAAGTATTGAAAGTGCTATTCTTATTGCAGCAGATGTAAGCGGCCACGATCTCACTAAGGTATTGATCAATGAGGATACCAATTTTATGAATGCTACGCTTGATAACTGCAACTTTACCGGGCGCAATTTAACCAATGTTGTATTTGCCCGGGCCTCGATGCAAAAGGTTAAGCTGGACAGAGCGATATTGAACGGGGCTCAGATGGCCTTTGCCGATCTTTTTTCAGCAAGTGTAACAGGTGCAGTTTCCATGATCGGGGCCAACCTGTCAAATGCAAACCTGGCAGGTGCCCAGTTCCCGGGCGCACAACTGGGGGCAAAACAAATCCTGTTCCAGTTGCCGCTTAGTGATGGTGCCATACTTGATAAGTCACAGATCCCAGCCGATTTGAAGGTAGATCTGAAATTGTCTGACCAGGCAACCGTAAGTGTTATACAGCCGGGTTTAATGTGGCAGGTAACGGATATTTCCAAAGTATACCAGGTAAACAACACGGGCACCAATTTACTGGTTCAGGTTGTTAGCGCTACAAGTAATGCCGCTATATTATCAAATGCTTATATGTTTCAAACCAATTTTCAGCAGGCAAACCTTTATGCCGTCGAAATGTCAGGAGTACATTGGTATGGTAGTGGAGCCAGCGCGTTGAGTGCTGATCTGGGTATAGCAAATCTGTCAAACTCGTTTCTTGCAAACATGAATTTTGAACAATCATTAATGCAGGGAGCTTCGTTAGATTATGCTACCCTGATAGGTACTATTTTCGATGGCGCAAATTTAAATCCCACCGAAAGTATGAAGCCTACCTCATTTGCTTTTGCATCTATGCAAAGCACATCCTTTAACGGGGCATCTAACTTAAATTATGCCAATTTAACCAATGCAGCCATATCACTAAAAAACGGAGTGCCTTTATTTACCATCGCCTCCACTTTTTCCACTACGCTTAACAGTGGGATAGTATCGGCCCTTTTGCTGGCTACTTTTAATGATATGGCCTATTCGCTTATTAATACTGCCAAAATTACTGTTCTGATAAAAGGCTCAAACTGGACTATCAGGAACATGGACGCCTTAGATGCTACACAAACCGGTTATGGAACATTTTACCTGGAGCTGATTAATCAGGAAAACGGAATGGTATTTATACAAGTATATGGAGCATCGCCATTGCTGATACTGAACTCTGACGGCAAAGGCGGACAAATCCAGATCCCTTTATCATTTGGCCCATCGGCAATTACACGAAAGCAAATGAATGACAGTACAACCTGCCCATCAGGTATGAAGCTGTATTACCTGTCAGATTACCTGAGCTATGAAGAACTGATGACACCCGCATTGCCACCAAAACCACCAACCTGTTTGGATTGCTGGGGATAGCAAATATGCCGTGTAGGAGTTAAAATATTATCTAACCTGTAATAACCCTGTTTTATGATACAAGAAAATACATATAGTCCTATAGCTATAGTTGGTATGGGCTGCCGGTTTCCGGGTGGTACAAACACGCCTGAGCAATATTGGAAATTATTAATGAGCGGTTTGGATGCCATTGAAGATATCCCTCAAGATCGCTGGAGCCAGGATTACTTTTATTCTGACGACCGCGCCCAGCCCGGTTCGCTTATATCCCAACAGGGTGGGTTTATTAAGGATGTAGCCGGTTTTGACAACAGCTTTTTTGGCTTTTCAAATCTCGAAGCAGCCAATATGGATCCGCAGCAACGGCAGTTATTACAAGTATCATGGGAAGCCATGGAGCAGGGGCAAATTCCTTGTGATCAATGGGCCGGAAAACAGGTTGGTGTTTTTATGGGCTGCTTTAGTGTTGATTATCACCTGATGCAGTTTACCGACCCTATGGAAATGGGTGCTTTTGCCGCAACAGGGATCATGAATACCATGCTCTCCAACAGGATATCGTATGCCTTTGATTTTAAAGGCCCTTCCATGTCTATTGATACTGCCTGCTCTGCCTCGTTAACAGCGGTGCATCAGGCTTGTTGCAGTTTACAAAACGGCGAGTCTGAGATGGCCTTAGCGGGGGGCTCTATGCTGATGCTGATACCAGATTATCACATAGCCGAAACCAAAACAGGTATCTTATCAAAGGATGCGCGGTGCAAATCCTTTTCGGCAGCAGCCAACGGGTATGTACGCAGCGAAGGTATCGGTGTTGTTGTTTTAAAACGCCTGGAGGATGCATTAGCTGCCGGCGATCATATACTGGGGACAATTATAGGGAGTTCAGTTAACCAGGACGGCCGTACCAATGGCATTACATTACCCAATCCTGAATCGCAAATGGCCGTGATGCGCAATGCCTGTAAATGGGCAGGCATAAACCCGGGCGATGTTAGCTATGTAGAAGCTCACGGGACTGGAACTTTTTCCGGTGATCCTATCGAGGCCAAAGCCATTGGCACCGTATTTTGCCTGGAGGTAGAGCGTGAAAAAACGTTATGGATTGGTTCATGCAAGAGTAATATTGGTCATACAGAGTCAGCTTCGGGGGTGGCAGGGCTTATCAAAACCGTTTTGTGTTTACAGCATAAACAAATACCGCCCAACCTGCATATCGAAAAATTAAATCCGGCTATCCCATTTGATCATTTGCGGCTTAAAATTCCGCTTGCCCCTGAAAATTTGGAAACAGGAGATCAGCCTTTAATTGCAGGTGTAAACTCCTTTGGTTTTGGTGGTTCAAACGCACACGTACTTGTAAGGGAATACCAGATTGCAGAAATACCAGTGGAGCAGCGCCCTGATGTATGTGATTCATTTCTGTTACCCTTATCTGCCCAGTCCGAAAAGGCCCTTAAAACCATGGCACTTGATTATGCAGAAACAGCTAAAAAACTTAATAGTTATTCCACTGCCGACTTGTGTTATAACGCAGCTAACCGGCGTTCGCAGCTCTCCAAGCGCAAGGTATTCCTGGCAAAAAACAAAGAGGGCTTAATAGATCAGCTGCTTCGGTTTGGTAACGAGCCTGTTGCGGGCTGGCCGCTGCAATCGGGTATAAAACGGATAACCTGGGTATTCCCGGGTATTGGCCGGTTATTTTATGGCATCAGCAATGGGTTAATACAAAATGAGCCTGTTTTCCGTGAAATGTATGCGCAATGTGATAGGTTGTATGCTGCGCTTTGTGGGTTTTCCCTCTTAAAGGTTTTGCAGCAGTCATCGCCTGATGATACCATCACAGATCCTGCTATATCGCAGCCCGCCCAATTTTTCCACCAGGTAAGTCTGGCTGCGCTTTGGCGCGCCCGGGGAATAAAGCCTCATACTATTGTTGGATATAGCGCCGGCGAACTTGCTGCCTTTTATGAGGCCGGTGCCTATACACTTGATGAATGCCTGGAGTTTATCTTTATGCGTATTAAACTTCTTATAAAACTACAGGGAACCGGGGCAATGCTGGCTGTAAATGCAAGCGAGGCTGTTATAACCCCTTTGCTGCAGCCTTACTCGGGCGAGGTAGTGATAGCCGCGTATAACAGTGCGGTGCATCTTACCTTATCTGGTAATAAGGCAGCCATAACCGCCATTATGCAGGATCTGGAACAGGCAAATATTACCTGTAGTTTATTGTGGGAAGAGATAGCCTATCACCATACCAAACTATTGGATGATGCTGATTTAAGTACGCAGCATTATGTCGCTGTTCCTCAGGTACGTAAACCGCAGATATTGTTGTATTCTACCGCAACAGCGGGGCTAATTACCCCGGAAACCTTTTTACCAGACCATTGGGTAAAAAATATAAGCGAGCCTGTTTATTTCAAACAGGTAATTGATAAAATAATGGCCGCAGGGGCATGTCATTTTATGGAATTGTCTGGTAAACCGATGCTTATCCCATATTTGTATACCATTACCGGCACTCAAAAAGCCGCTATATTAAATCCGCTGTCTGTTTTGCCGGGGATACCGGAAGATCGGCAGATACTCGCTAAAATATTCGAAGCCGGGTATCATGTCAACTGGTCTACGGTATATCCAAAGGGTAACCGGATGGAATTGCCATTATATTCATGGCAAAATGAAAAACTATGGCAGGAGCCCGAGAAAAGTAAAAGACGCAGATTAAGACCCGCAGAACACAGTTTACTTGGTTCATTAACAGATGGCCAGGACAACCAATGGGAAACTATTTTTTCCGTAGAAAAAATGCCCTGGCTGCTTGACCACAACATCATGGGCGATTGTCTGCTGCCAGGTGCAACCTATATTGATATGGCTTTAGCGGCACTGCATCAAAAAGCAGGTAAAGGCCGATCTTTTGTTATTGAAGACCTGCGTTTTATAAAGGCAGTCCGGATACCAAAAAAAGCGGTATTTTTTGTGCGTTTTTCTTTGGATGAACAAGCCCGCAGTTTCAGCATTTCCGTAACAAAATCATTATGGCCAAAGGAGTTTGAAGAGGTTGCCAAAGGCCGTTTTCGTCAGTTGCCACCGGGTGGTATAGCCAATATTAACCCTCAACAGCATATTGAAAAATATGAACCCTTTATTGCAGGGAGTGATATGTACCAGTTTTTTAATAGTATTTATTATAAGTATGGGCCCGCATTTCAGGGTTTGGAACGGGTTTACAAAAACGAAAATGAAGCATTTTGCGAAATAACTGTACCACAAGAGTATTGTACAGATAATTACCGGTATCACCCCGCAGCGCTTGATATTGCGTTTCATGCAATGTTAACCCTGAAACATAAAAAAGGACAGAACGATGCCGGCTTTGAAATACCCGAAGGTATTGACCAAATAAGGATTTTTAAACAACCAGAACCCAAAATGCTGGTGCATGCCCGGTTGACGGAAACAACGGAATCAGGTAGCAAAACCGATCTTTACCTGTATAATGTATCAGGCGACCCCATAGGGGTAATATCGGGGTTCAGAACCAGTAGCTTAAACGCGGGCAGTAAAAAACAGCTTGGCGCTATACAGTCGCCGCAATCTTTAGTTATCCCTGGCTGGGAGGAGTTTGCGATGGAAACATCGGCAGCCACCAATAATAAACAATTTGTTATTTTATCTGACAAGCACCCCATTGCCGAAAAATTAGCGTTATCCCTGCAAATGGCCGGGCACAAGGTAACATCAGCCAACTCTGCATTTTTTGGTATTGATGACGAGGATATCGTAATCAACGAGTTGAGTAATTTATTAAGCAGCTTAGACCCGGAAACAGAAATAATCAATTGCCTCTCCTTGGGTGCGAATAGCTTTGACGGCAGCATATTGTACGTGATTAAACCGCTTATATACCTGGCAAAAACTATCAAGCAAACAGGCTTTACCGGTAAATTATGGTCAGTGTCGCAGCAATCACAGCAGGTAGAGGGTTTTTTACATGATGTTAATGTTTTTCAGGCTGCGCTTTGGGGTATAAACAACGTGTTCGGGCATCAGGAATTTAGGGATAACTATAAAGGAATAATTGATGTAAATGGTATAGAAGATGTGAATACCCTGACTTATATTTTATCTGCCGCTTCTTTACCCGAAAACCAAATAGCTATAAGAGGTGGAAGTGCTTTTTGTAAACGGCTTAATCCTTATCCCGTTACAACCGCGGAAGCGGCCCTCGTTTCATTTGATGCACAGGCAACTTATTTAATAACCGGTGCATTTGGCGCCATAGGTAAGGAGGTAACGCAATGGATGTTACGTACCGGAGCGCGTAATTTACTATTAACAACCAGCAGGGACCTCAATGCTGATGCGGTATGGCTGCAAACACTTAGGGAGCAGGGAGCCAAAATAGAAGTGATACAGGTTGATTTTACTAACCCAAAGTCAATTGTTAAGCTCAGGAGCGAGGTAGTTGACAGAAAAGTAAAAGGCCTTATTTATTGCGCCGGTATCAGCGATGATCAATTGCTTGAAAGAATTGACGATGCCACGTTAAGGAAAGTTCTAAGTGCTAAAATTCAGGGCGCTTATAACCTTCATGAGGCCCTTTCAGATGTACCGCTGGAGCATTTTGTTTTATTTTCATCAGTGGGTAGCTTATTGCCAAACCGCGGCCTGGGTAGTTATGCTGCTGCCAATGCTGCTTTGGATGCACTGGCGCAGAAAAGAAAGTTTATGGGCTTGCCCGCCTTAAGCATCAACTGGGGGCCCTGGTCAATCGGGATGTTTCAGAAAACAGACTTTGAACGTGTGTTTTCCTTAATGGGTATTAACAGCTTAAGTGCTGAGCAGGGTATCAGGTTCCTGGAATCTGTTTTTTACTCAAACCAGGTGCAGGTGCTTATACAGCTTGCCGATTGGCCCAAACTTTTATCCTCATCACTGGCCGATAATAATCTATTTTCAAATTATCAGCATTTGCTAAAAGGTGACGCATCTGTAAACAAAGCTATGCCTGATATTAATACGGTAGAGGGAGATATGATTACTGAATTATCCGTATTACTCAATATGCAGGGATCTGAAATTGAACTGGATAAATCCATAGCTGATTATGACATGGAATCTATTTCAGTTATGGTGCTCAGTGATATTATTGATAAACAATGGGGGGTTGCTATCTCGGTAGATGAACTGTGGCGCATCAATAGCTTTGCCGATCTGATTGCAAAAATAACGATAGCAATATCTGGCCGTTACCGCGAAAATCAGTTGGTTAATTGAGGTATATCCGGGTAAAAATAAAGAACAATTCTACAGTTGCTTTGTACTATAAACATAGATGTTTAACAATTAAGTAAAAAGCTATGACCCGTACAGTAAGCTACAGCATAAAAAAGGATACAGGCTCAATAATAAATATCATTATTGAGCCTGTATTAACTCAATCAGACCACGGTACATTGAGTTTTACCGGCGTTTATACGCTTTATAAAGACACTGATAAAAAAGATAAAGACTTGCTGGATATTCAGGAAATTGCTCCTGAAATTGGAGAAAGTAAGCCTTTGCTTGACGATAAAAATAACCCTGATTTCGCAGGGCAGTTAACACTTAATACTGCAGGTTCTGAATGGATCTATACCAGCGGCGATAAAGGCGTGGTATTATCAGTAAATGAACAAAAGCAGATCATCGCTTTTATTGAGACCGATCATCAATAAAATTGAACCAGCCCGGTAGGATTGTCCTGTAAAAAGTATTTAAACATATAGGATCACTACTGACATAGGGCTGTCACTACCCATGCTTTACTTTGTTCTATAATCACAAAAACAAAGTAAAGCCATGGAAACAACTTCAATTCATCAACAGGTAAACCCAATTATTACGCCGCAGACTTTAGCAGATCATTGGCAGGGACACCGTCGTTTAACACGTAAAACTATCGAAGCCTTTCCCGACGATAAATTATTTACTTATTCTATAGGTGGCATGCGCTCTTTTGCAGAAATGACCATGGAAATCATGGATATCAGCAAAGAGGGTATCAAAGGGGCAATCAGCGGCGAATGGAAAAACGTAACGGAGTTAGGTTATCATTCTGGTGCATCAGCACTCAAAACAAAGGACTGTATTTTGCAGCAATGGGATGAAATAACAGAACAAATTGATTTGTGCTGGCCGCATATTTCGCTTCAACGGTTTCAGGAAACCGATCTGGCTTTTGGTGCCTTTGAAGGCAAAATTATTGATCTCCTTATTTACTTTATAGATAACGAAATACACCATCGCGCACAAGGTTTTGTGTACCTGCGTTCATTGAATATTGAACCGCCGGCGTTTTGGAACAGGTCATAAATCTATTTTATCCCCGTTGAGCAGAATCTTCTGAAGGAGGTTCTGCTTTTGTTATATATTGACGAAGCCATTAAACCATGAGCATATTTTCGGGTTCCCGAAGACAGGGTGTTCATTATTTTCCATAATTTTGATGGTTTACGCACTAAAATCAATCAAACGGTTTGTACTCAAAAGATCAGGCATCACAGATCAGACAGGCTTTCTGGACTGCATTCGGGCAGTATATAGCACCGCAGTTATCAGCCGACGGTTTAAGAATAAACTGGATAAATTATAAAACGGGCATAAAACACCTGAACTTTAAAATGCAGGCCGATAATCGCTCTGCCTACATTGCTATTGAAATAGCACATCCTGATACGGGTATGCAGGAATTAATATTTGAACAATTTAAGGAACTGAAAACCATGCTGCATACTCAACTCAATGAGGAATGGGAATGGCAGCTGCATGTTACCGACGAAAATCATAAAACCATTAGCCGTATCAGAAAGGTTTTACCCGGTACCAGTATTTCTAATAAGAGCGACTGGCCGGTTCTCATCTCATTTTTTAAACCCCGCATGATAGCTCTTGATGAATTTTGGAGCGTAGGTCAATATAGTTTTGAAGTGTTTAAATAACAAGCATGCAGGTTTTAAGATGTGCCGCAATGTAAATTAAATGGCCTCTGTTGTCGATTAAATCGATATTTGTCAATAATCTGAAACGCGAATCCCCCTCACTTCTACATATCGTATCAATTAATCGTCAATTTAACGCTTTTAATAAAAAGTGGTTAGTTTTAAAAAAGAAAATGTAAATATTTACAACCATAATTTTCTATACGTATAACCACTTATAAAACACATGAAAAGGTTTCCAATGATTGTTGGCCTCGCGCTGGCAGGTTTTTTTGCCAGGGGACAGGCTACTAACGCGCCTGCTTATCCGCTTATTACACACAACCCTTATTTCAGTATCTGGTCGTTTTCTGACAACCTGAACGAGTCTACCACCCATCATTGGACAGGTAAAGATCAATCATTACTGGGTTTAATTAAAGTAGACGGCACTGTTTACCGTTTTATGGGTAAAGAGCCGGTTGAGTATAAAACAGTGTTGGCCGCCGCAAACGAAAAACCTTATACCTGCAAGTTTACCGAAACTGAACCGGCTAAAGACTGGGCAAGCTCCAAATTTGACGATAACAACTGGAAAATCGGTACTGCTCCTTTTAGTGACGATAAATTGGCCGCCAAAACTGTATGGACAAGTAAGAATATCTGGGTACGAAGAACCTTTACCATTAATGATATCAATTTTAATAAACTGGCGCTCACACTGCACCATGATGATGACGTAGTAGTTTATCTTAACGGTGAGAAAATAGCTGAACAAAGTGGCGCAAATGGCGATCTGCAATATTTCCCGCTTAGTGAGGTTGCCGTCGGTAAATTAAAAAAAGGAGAAAATATTTTAGCATTGCATTGCACCAACACCGGCGGCGGCGCATGGCTTGACGCAGGTTTTGCTGACGAATTAAAACCCACAGATCATGCTGCTTTAGAAATTGCCAGGCAAACAGGGGTAACGGTTAATGCAACCCAAACTATCTATAATTTCAAATGTGGTAAGGCCGATCTGCAACTTACCTTCACTTCGCCTTTACTGATGAATAACCTGAGCATTTTATCAAGGCCGGTATCATACATCAGCTATAAGGTTAAATCAAATGACGATAAACCGCACCAAGTAAAAGTATATTTAAGTGCATCGGCAGATATTGCCCGTAATACTCCGCAGCAGCCGGTTACTACCAAACAATACGAAGCTGGCAATTTATCAATTTTAAAAGCCGGGACAGTTGAGCAGCCTGTTTTACAGAAAAAAGGGGATGACCTGCGTATAGACTGGGGATATATGTATGTAGCAGTACCTAAAACCGCCAATGCTACGCAATATGTAAGTTCTGGTAAAGAAGCTGTTAATTCTTTTTTCAGCGGAAGCAGCAAATCAACAGCATCAACCGGAACCAATTTAGTTTTAAATACCGTAATACCTTTTGGTGCAGTTGGCAAAGCCACAGTTGAAAAATTTGTAGAGCTGGGTTATGACGATATTACCCCGGTACAATATTTCCATACTAATTTAAATCCATGGTGGAAAACCGCGAAAACCAAAACTATTGAGCAGGTATTGGCCAATGCAGCTGTGGAATATCCGGCTGTATTAAAAAAATGTGCTGCTTTTAATACATCCATGTATAGCGATGCCCAAAAGGCAGGTGGCGACAAATATGCAAAACTATGCGTACTGGCTTACCGTCAAAGCATTTCTGCCCACATGTTGGTAAAAAGTCCAAAGGGCGAAACCTTATTTCTTTCAAAAGAGAACTTTAGCAACGGCTCCATCAATACCGTTGACGTTACTTATCCATCGGCTCCGCTCTACCTGCTTTATAAGCCCGAGCTGCTTAAAGGTATGTTAAATGGCATTTTCTATTTTAGCGAAAGCGGAAAATTTGCTCATAATTTTGCGGCGCACGATCTGGGTACTTATCCGCTGGCCAACGGACAAACTTATGGCGAGGGTATGCCGGTAGAAGAATCAGGCAACATGCTGATCCTGACTACAGCCATTGTTAAAGCCGACGGCAATGCGTCTTATGCAAAAAAACACTGGAAAACATTAACTATCTGGACTAATTATTTAACTAAAGAGGGGCTGGATCCAGCGAACCAATTATGTACAGATGATTTTGCCGGTCACCTTGCCCGCAATGCAAACTTATCAGCAAAAGCCATTGTTGGCATTGGTTGCTACGCACATTTAGCCGACTTATTGGGTCACAAAGCAGTAGCTGCAAAATATAGGGCTATAGCCAAAGAAATGGTTACCAAATGGATGCAAATGGCTGATGCCGGCGATCATTATTCACTGGTTTTTGATAAAAAAGAAACCTGGAGCCAGAAGTATAACATTGTTTGGGATAAAATATTAGGGTTAAAATTGTTTCCTCAATCTGTTTATGACCGTGAAATTAAATATTACTTAACCAAACAAAATGAATTTGGCTTGCCACTGGATAGCCGCAAAACCTATACTAAAAGCGACTGGATCATCTGGACAGCCACAATGGCCAGCAGCAGAAGCGATTTTGAAGCCCTGGTAAACCCGGTTTATAAATATGCCACCGAAACACCTACCCATGTGCCATTGAGCGACTGGCATGAAACCACCAACGGTAAAAAGGTAGGTTTCCAGGCGCGTAGCGTAGTAGGAGGGTATTTCATAAAAATACTTCAACAAAAATGGAGCGGTAAGTAACTACCAGCATCACGAGATAAAAATCACAAGAACAGACTGAAAAACGCGTCATTGCGAGATACGAAGCAATGACGCGTTTTAATATTACCTGATAAAAAAACACCCAGTTCTAATTCTTTTCCAAAACTCCAAAATTTGTATACTTTTATTGTTCAATGGAAACCAAAAACAATAAGAGAACCATCAGGGCCTGGGCTATGTTTGATTGGGCCAACTCGGCCTATAACCTGGTCATCACTTCTACCATTTTTCCTGCTTACTATGTAGCTATTACCTCTAATGCTAAAAATGGCGATAAGGTAATGTTTTTTGGAAAAAGCTTTATCAATACTGCATTATCCAACTATGCTCTGGCAGCAGCTTATATGATCATGGTTTTGCTATTGCCCATACTATCCTCCATTGCCGACTACCGCGGAAATAAGAAAATATTTATGCAGTTTTTTACCTGGCTGGGTTCACTGTCATGTGCCGGACTGTTCTTTTTCGGGCCCGACAACGTGGAATTTGGTATCATTTGCTTTGCCCTGGCAGCCATCGGGTACAGCGGTGGCTTTGTCTTTTACAATTCGTACCTACCCGAAATTGCTACTATTGATATGCAGGATAGTGTGAGTGCCAAAGGCTTTACCTATGGCTATATTGGCAGTGTTATTTTACAGGTTATCTGCCTGGTATTTGTATTGTCGCCAAAAACGTTTGGGTTAACAGGAGGCAAGGCAGCACAGCTATCATTTTTACTGGTTGGCATCTGGTGGATCAGTTTTGCCTATATACCATTCTTGATATTGCCCAAAGGCAGTCCGAATGCGCAAAGTCATCATCATAACATTATCAAGGGTGGCTTTATTGAGTTGGGTAATGTTTGGGCCAAGGTTAAAACTATGCCCTTGTTAAAGAGGTTTCTGCCCGCATTTTTCTTTTACTCCATGGGCGTACAAACCATTATGCTGGTAGCTGCGGGGTTTGGCGCAAAAGTGCTCAAAATGGAAACAAGCGGGCTAATAGAAATCATTCTGATTATACAATTGGTAGCTATAGGCGGCGCTACGTTAATGTCACGACTGTCGGCTATTTATGGCAACGTAAAAGTATTGCTCATGGTAGTAATAATATGGATAGGGGCCTGTATAGCAGCTTATTTTATAACAACCGTTCCGCAGTTTTATGTACTGGCTGTGGTGGTTGGTTTAATTATGGGTGGTATACAGTCGCTTTCAAGATCCACTTATTCCAAGTATTTACCTGAAAACATTTCGGATACTGCATCGTTCTTTAGCTTTTATGATGTTACCGAAAAACTGGCCATAGTAGGCGGTATGTTTAGCTTCGCCTTTATTGAAGAATTAACGGGCAGTATGCGCAATTCGGCCCTGGCGTTATGTGTTTTCTTTATTGTTGGATTAATATTATTGTTTTCTTTGCTTTCGGCCGAACAAAAGGTTAAGAAAAATACGGAATTTAGCGCTGTATAATTTTGTGTAAGAGATGAAGATTGAGTTATTTGTACCCTGTTTTGTTGATCAATTATTCCCCGATACTGCTTTTAACACCGTGAAGGTACTTGAAAAGGCGGGTTGTAAGGTTAGTTTTAACCCTAGCCAAACCTGTTGCGGTCAGCCTGCATTCAATGCCGGATTTTGGGACGATGCCAAGGCAGTTGGCAGCAAATTCCTGAATGATTTTTCAGACGACAGCGTGATCGTAACTCCATCGGCTTCCTGCACAGGTATGGTAAAAAATTACTATAATGACCTGTTTACCAATACTGCTGTACATAACAAATGCCGCAGCATACAGGGAAACATCTATGAGCTGTCTGATTTTTTAGTAAACATCCTCCAGTTTGATTATTTCGGTGCCGAGCTGGACGGCAAGGCAGTTTACCATGATAGCTGCGCCGCCCTGCGCGAGTGCAAGATCAAAACAGAGCCCCGCCAGCTATTATCCAAGGTATTGGGCCTTGAACTCCTTGAACTCAAAGACAGTGAAACCTGCTGTGGTTTTGGCGGCACCTTTGCCGTTAAGTTCGATGGGATATCAACGGCAATGGCCCAGCAAAAGGTTGATAACGCGCTGGCAGCGG
Organism: Mucilaginibacter saanensis; assembly: GCF_014200575.1. Lineage (GTDB taxonomy): Bacteria > Bacteroidota > Bacteroidia > Sphingobacteriales > Sphingobacteriaceae > Mucilaginibacter. The sequence continues at coordinate 745,882 of NZ_JACHBZ010000002.1, forward strand.
GAGCAGAATACATCATATCAACCGATGCCTCCTGCCTGTTACACCTGCAGGGTTATATCGACAAGAATAACCTCCCTATAAAAACCATGCACCTGGCTGATGTATTGGCACTGGGCTGGGGGAATGTATGATCAATTGATTTAAAAATAGTATTCTATAATCCTTAAGGCGGTGGACGCGTTAAGAGTGTGTTTACCTCATCCGTACAAAATTTTCAATTCTTCCGAACACGAGTTAGGTACATTCCAATAGTAATAATCAGCATTAAAAATGCTGGTTATAAATTGAGGGTAACTGGCTCATATAGCTATGATTTATCCAAATAAAATGCCTATTTTTGCACCTCAAAATATACGATCACTTTGTAGGTGATTGTTAAACGTAATTTTATAAAATTTAAATCATAGTTGTAGATGATTAGTATTACACTTCCAGATGGTTCCGTTCGTCAGTATGACAAGGGGATCACTTCCATGCAGATCGCACAGTCGATCTCCGAGGGATTGGCACGTAACGTATTAGCAGCCGAAGTTGATGGCCAGGTTTGGGATGCCAGCCGCCCCATTGAGCAGGATTCGCACGTTAAATTATTAACCTGGAACGATGCTTCGGGTAAGTCAACTTTCTGGCATTCATCGGCCCACTTATTGGCCGAAGCATTGGAAGCACTGTATCCGGGTACAAAGTTCGGTATAGGCCCTGCCATTGAAACCGGCTTTTACTATGATGTTGACTTTGGCGACCGTGAGTTTTCTTCAGATGAGTTTAAACGCATTGAAGACAAGGTTATTGAACTGGCTAAAACTAAAGAGGAGTACATCCGTAAGCCTGTTAGTAAAGCCGATGCCATTGCATACTTTACAGAAAAAGGTGATGAATATAAGCTTGACCTGATCAAGGACCTGCCTGATGGTGCTATTACTTTTTATACACAAGGTAACTTTACCGATCTGTGCCGCGGGCCTCATATCCCCAACACGGGCTTTATAAAGGCTGTTAAATTAATGAGCGTTGCCGGTGCCTACTGGCGCGGCGATGAAACACGCAAGCAGCTTACACGTATATACGGGGTTACTTTCCCTAAAGCAAGTGAGCTTACTGATTACCTGCACATGATTGAGGAAGCTAAAAAGCGCGATCACCGTAAGCTGGGTAAGGAACTGGAGCTGTTTGCATTTTCAGAAAAAGTGGGTATGGGCTTGCCATTGTGGTTGCCAAAAGGAACTGCACTGCGCGAGCGTTTAACTAACTTTTTACAAAAAGCACAGGTTAAAGCTGGATACGAGCAGGTAATTACACCACATATTGGTCATAAAAACCTGTATGTAACATCGGGCCATTATGAAAAATATGGTGCCGATTCATTTCAACCGATCAAGACCCCGCAGGAGGGAGAAGAGTTTTTCTTAAAACCAATGAACTGCCCGCACCATTGTGAAATATATAAAACAAAACCACGCTCTTACAAAGACCTTCCGGTACGCTTGGCTGAGTTTGGTACTGTTTACCGTTATGAGCAAAGCGGCGAGCTGCATGGCTTAACACGTGTGCGTGGCTTTACTCAGGATGATGCACACTTGTTTTGCCGTCCAGACCAGGTAAAGGAAGAGTTTATGAAGGTGATTGACCTGGTATTATATGTATTTAAAGCGCTTGGCTTTGAAGACTATACTGCCCAGATATCCCTACGCGACCCTGAAAATAAAGCTAAATATATAGGAACAGACGAAAACTGGGCGCTGGCCGAATCTGCAATTATTGAGGCTGCCCAGGAAAAAGGCTTACGTACCGTAACAGAATTAGGCGAAGCGGCATTTTACGGCCCTAAGCTTGACTTTATGGTGAAGGATGCCTTAGGTCGTAAATGGCAATTAGGTACTATCCAGGTTGATTATAACCTGCCTGAGCGTTTTGAATTGGAATACACAGGTAGCGATAATCAAAAACACCGTCCGGTGATGATTCACAGGGCACCGTTTGGATCAATGGAACGCTTTATTGCAGTATTAATTGAGCATTGTGCGGGTAATTTTCCGCTGTGGTTGTCTCCTGAGCAATTTATTATCCTGCCGATATCAGAAAAATACGAGGAATATGCAAAAAAACTTTCTGATGTGTTAAAAGATTCCGATATTTGCGGGCTGATTGATTTTAGAGACGAGAAGATTGGGCGAAAGATACGCGATGCTGAAGTCAAAAAGATCCCTTATATGTTGATCGTAGGTGAGAAAGAAGCTGCCGAAGGCATGGTTTCTGTCAGAAAGCACGGTCAGGGTGATTTAGGAAGCATGAGCATAGAAGATTTTACAGAACAAATAACTAAAGAAATAAAAGTATAACTTGGCATTAAACAAACCTTTCAATAGAGGACCAAGGCTTCCTTTTAAGAAAAAAGAAGCTGAACACAACATTAACCAATTCATCAGGGCTCAGGAAGTTCGTCTGGTAGGCGATAACGTTGAGCAAGGTATTTTTTCCTTAAGAGATGCACTGGCAATTGCCCAGGAGCAGGAATTGGACCTGGTTGAAATATCTCCGAACGCTGTTCCGCCGGTTTGTAAAGTAACGGACTATAACAAGTTCATTTACGAGCAAAAGAAAAAGCTTAAAGAGATTAAGAGCAATGCCAAGCAAACGGTTATTAAGGAGATCCGTTTCGGACCGAATACCGATGATCATGACTTTGAATTTAAATTAAAGCATGCCATTAAGTTTTTGGAAGCCGGCGAAAAGGTAAGAGCCTACGTACACTTTAAAGGGCGTGCCATTGTATACAAAGAGCAGGGCGAAATATTGCTGCTGCGTTTTGCACAGGCGCTTGAAGAAGTGGGTAAGGTAGAGCAATTACCAAAGCTTGAAGGAAAAAGGATGTTTTTAACCCTGGCTCCTAAAGCGGCAAAAAAATAATATCAATGGCAGAATTTCAGATGAAATTGCCAAAAATAGCAAACCCGCGGGTGTAATGATTTGCACATTAGCATATCGGAACATCTGCACATATATAAATAAATAGTTATGCCAAAAATGAAAACCAATTCCAGTGCTAAAAAGCGTTTTAAGCTTACTGGAACCGGTAAAATCACAAGAAAGAACGCATACAAAAGCCACATCTTAACCAAGATGTCAACAAAACGTAAGCGCAACCTTGGTCACACCAGTTTAGTATCTAAAGCTGACTCAGGAAACGTAAAGCGTATGCTTTGTATCGGAAAGTAATTTACAATTTTTTTAACCAGGTATTAGAGTTTTAAGTTCTGTTTTAAAAGCAGGCACTCACTACCAAAATCAAACAAAATGCCACGTTCAGTTAACGCAGTAGCGTCGAGAAGACGCAGAAAAAGGATCATGAACCTCGCCAAAGGTTATTGGGGTTCAAGAAGCAAGGTTTATACCGTTGCAAAAAACACAGTTGAAAAAGGTTTACAGTACGCATACCGTGACCGTAAAACCAAGAAAAGAGAGTTCAGAGCTTTATGGATACAGCGTATTAACGCAGGTGCCCGTCAGCACGGAATTTCTTACTCACAATTAATAGGCAAATTAGCAGCAAAAGAGATCGGTTTAAACCGTAAAGTATTAGCTGATTTAGCGATGAATCATCCTGATGCTTTCAAAGCCGTAATTGATGCAGTAAAATAATACAAAACGCTTAGCGTTTTATGAAAAAGGCCGCAATTTGCGGCCTTTTTGTTGTAAATAATTCTTTTTTTGAACTTCTCACCCTGAGGAACGAAGGATCTGCTCATCAACATTGCTTATCATGCAATAGTTGCTTCACCATGTTTAGCATGCCAAGGAACAAAAGGAAATAATAGCCTCCTTATTCAATCACAATAATCTCCTGATAACCATATTCCGTGGCATCGTTGTCAATATCCATATACTGTTTAAAGTTTTGTACGTCCTTATCAATCATCTTTTTAAACAGCGGGTTTAGCACATGAGCTATGCCGGCGCCAAGTCCGCCTGCGGGTGGCTGATAGCTGATCACAACGTCAACTAAGGTACCGGCGCCATCAATAGTATCCTGAAAACGCACCTTGCCTGCATTGTTGATCATGGAGTCGGGTAGGGAGCTCCATCCAATCATTTCATTTGGTTCGTCTTTCACTATTTCGGCGTGCCAGCTTACGGTTGCTACATTAGCCGGTAGTTTTAACACCCAGCGGGAGTATTGCGCATCAATCATTTCAACACTTTCCAGGTGTTTCATAAATAAAGGCAGATTATCCAGCTTGCGCCAAAAATTATAAACTTTATGCCTGGGTTTATTCACCGTAAAAGATGACCGTATATTAATGTTAATGGGATGGGTTGATAGCTTACCAATACGCTTATATAACTCACAATGGCCGGTTAAGCCCCGGTTTAACAGGTAGCCACCTGCTCCAATTTTAAGAACACTTGTTAATGGGTTAGAGAATATATTTTTAAAGCCGGAAAAACCCAGTTTTACACCACCTATTATGGAGGTATAACGTTCAGGCCAGTTTAAATTTATTCGGTCATCTCCGTAAAGTACCGGGTAGTTGTCGGTGTATTTTATTATCGTAGTTGCCATAGTTTGTTTAAATAGGTATAAAATTTAAACAGTATATACCACGCTAAGTTTTGGTTAATTAAATTTTATTTAAATTATTTACCATTAGGTTTAATGCATTAATGAGGCAAGCACAAATATATAGCTGTTAATTTGCGGTTATTTATACTTGTTTTACTTTTGCCGGTACTCCGGCAACGATATGATTACGGGGATATGATTACAAAATTAAAGCCCTATACTTCAGTAGATGGAAAAAAAGCACACTAAAATTATTTTCGGTTTCGGACTTCTTCACTTAAGCTTGTTTGCCTCAACGCTCTATGCCCAGGATACCGCCAGGTTACTGAACAATGTAGTAGTTACCGCTACGCGCTCACCCAAGAAATTAGCAGACATTGGGAGGGTAGTTACCGTGATCTCGGCCGATCAGATCAATCATTCGCAGGGAAAAACATTACCACAGTTATTGAATACGGTTCCGGGTTTAACGTTTTCAGGGGCTCAGAATGCGCCTGGCATTGCTACTTCCATTTTTCTGCGTGGTGCATCAACAGGAAACACCCTTATACTGATTGATGGTTTTCCGGTGAATAATGCTGCGGCTATAGATGGTAGCTATGATCTGAATGCCTTTTCGTTGGATATGATTGATCATATTGAAATTTTAAAAGGAAGCGGATCAACCCTGTATGGCTCAGATGCGGTAGCCGGTGTAATCAACATCATCACCAAAAAGGGGAAAGGTAAAGGATTAAAAAGCAGCGTACAATTTGCAGGCGGTAGTTACAATACATTTAAAGAATCGGCTTCATTAAACGGGGTGGTGAATAAAACCGGTGTGGCTGTCAATGTATCTAATACCGATTCAAGGGGCTTTGCAGCCGCTACGGATACCACTGGTAAAGGCAATTTTAAAAAAGATGGATTTCACCAGCGTTCTGCAAGCGTAAATATAAACCAAGGTATTTCTTCAAAATTCAGTATCAACGGAAACCTACAAACAAGTTATACATCAGGTAACCTGCCTTACGGAGCATTTACCGACGACAAAAATTACACCTATAATAACACATTTTTATTTGGCGGTTTAGGAGCAAAATTAATATTACCGGCAGGAGCACTACTCGTTAACCTATCGCAAAATGATGTATGGAACAATTTTAATAATTTACCTACTGACAATAGCGGTGCTTTCCAGGTAACAAAAAACAAAGGCAACATCACGAATGCCGAAGCTGTTTTAAATTACGCTTTGGGGAAATATTTTGACCTAACCAGTGGTACAAGTTTTAAATACAGCAACACCAATCAATATAGCCTATTTGACCCAGCGGGCGACCCTTCCATCATGAAAAACAAGAATAACAGCATATTTAGTGCCTACACTTCGTTGTTTTTTAAAGACGATATTTTTCACATGGAATTGGGAGGGCGATATAATCACCATAACACTTATGGCGATAAGTTTACCTATACCATTAACCCGTCACTGTTCCTGGCCGATCAATTTAAGGTATTCGGAACAATAGCTTCGGCTTATAAGTCACCATTGTTGTATCAATTATACTCACAATATGGCAATGGGGGTTTAAAGCCCGAATCAACTACATCTTATGAGGCCGGTTTTGATTGGGAGATTGTAAAAAATGCGCTTACATTTAATACCCAGTTTTATAGACGGAATGCGAAAGATGTGATTTATTTTGCGGGTCTGCCGGTTTCTCCTTACGGTGTTTACAGGAACGGGCAATTTCAAAAAGATAAAGGATTCGAAAGCGAATTGAACTATCATTCCAATAAACTAAATGCCTCGGCTTATTATACTTATGTAACCGGTAAATTGACCGACGAGAACGGCTTGCAAACAGCCAATCTTTACCGCAGGCCCAAAAGCACCTTAGGGCTTAATTTTACGTATCAGCTTATTGACGACTTTTTATTTGGCGTAAATTATAAATATACTGGTGACCGTACCGACCAAAATTTTGCCACTTATCCTAACACCACCATTGTTACGCTTAAACATTATAACCTTGCCAACCTGCACCTGGAGTTTAAGGCCACCAAAAAACTACTTGTATTTGGCGATTTAAACAACGTACTTGATCAAAAATATACCGACTGGTTGGGCTATAACACCATGGGTATTAACTTTATGCTGGGGGCAAAATATCAGTTTAATTAGCAGCTTTTTATTTAATACATTTATGAGTAATTTTACCGCACAAAATTTGATCATGACTAAAAAAGATAATACTACCAGGAACATCGTTCTTATTTTAATGATCGTGGTAGCTGCTGTGTTCAGGTTGCTTGCTTTTAAGTATAAAGACCTGAGCAACTTTAATCCGGTAGGGGCTATTGCCATATTTGGCGGTGTTTATTTTGCCGATAAATGGAAAAGCTATGTTACCGTATTGCTGGCCTTATTTGGGACAGATATTATTATTAACTACCTGTACTTTTCAAAGCTAACTTTGTGGTATAGCGGCGCTGAGTGGACTTATCTGGCATTTATTCTGATGATTCTGGTAGGTAGCCTGATCAAAAAGGTGAACGTGCTCAATGTAGTTTTAGCCTCAGTGGCTTCGGTATTGATCCATTGGTTATTAACCGATTTACCAGGCACCTTGTACCCGCATACTTTAGCTGGCTACGGCACATCGCTGGTTAATGCCATTCCGTTCGAAAAAAACATGGTATATGGTAACTTGCTGTTTGGCTTTATTTTGTTTGGCGGCTTTGAGCTTGCCAAAACCAAATACACATTTTTAAATACCAAAAAACAACTGGCACTTTAAGCTAAGCTATTAACATACAAAAGCGATTTGCCAAAAGGCAGGTCGCTTTTTTTATGGCTATATAATTTATACACGCATGAAAAAACTGGTAGTACTAACAGGAGCAGGCATAAGCGCAGAGAGCGGCTTAAAAACTTTCAGGGACAGCGATGGACTGTGGGAGGGCTACAATATAGAGGATGTAGCCACACCCCAGGCCTGGCAATGCAACCCGGCCCTGGTACAGGAGTTTTACAACGAGCGCCGCAAATCGGTATTGGAAGCTCAGCCCAATGCCGCCCATTACGCACTGGCTAAACTCGAACAAAAGTATGACGTAACTATCATTACCCAAAACATTGATGACCTGCATGAACGTGCCGGCTCAACTAAGGTAATGCACCTGCATGGTATCATTACCCGCTCGCAGTCAAGCGTCAATCCTGAGCTTACTTATCCCATTAATGGCTGGGAGATAGGGATGGATGAAGTTTGCGAGCTCGGGTCGCCTTTAAGGGCTCATGTGGTATGGTTTGGCGAGGATGTACCGATGATTGGCCCAGCCGCCCAGATATGCTCCAAAGCAGCTGTTTTTATGCTGATAGGGTCGTCACTGGCAGTTTACCCTGCTGCCGGACTGATCAGTTATGTACGGCCGGAGATTCCGCGGTATATTATTGATCCTAAAATACCGGATGTTGCTACCCGTGGTACGCTTATCAGGATTCAGGAAAAGGCCACCATTGGAGTTCCCGCACTTGTAAATAAACTCCTGGAAGATTGATATTATCTGTCAGCAATTAATCTATAATTTAACAACACATCCCATGCTAAAATGCATATTTAACTGGAGCGGAGGCAAGGATAGTGCCCTGGCCTTATACCATTGCCTGCAAAACCCCAATCTGGACATCAGATACCTGGTTACCACTATCAATGATGCCGCCGACAGGATCTCTATGCATGGTGTGCGTACCGAGCTGCTGATCAAACAGGCCGATAGTATTGGCATCCCTTTATACCAGATACGCCTGCCCGAAATGCCGGGGATGCAGGAGTACGACGAAGTAATGCACCGCCATTTGACATATTTCAAAAACGAGGGTATTACCCATTCCATTTTCGGCGATATATTTTTGGAGGACCTGAAAGCTTACCGCGATGCCCGCCTGAGCGAAGTGGGTTTACAGGGCATTTATCCGCTATGGAAAAGGGATACTCGCGAACTGATCAATGAGTTTTTACACCTTGGGTTTGGAACCGTTATAGCCTGTACACAAGAACGACTGGAGCATATAGCAGGGCAGGAGATAACCCCTGAACTGATAGATGCCTTGCCCGATGATGTAGACGTTTGCGGCGAGAACGGGGAGTTCCATACATTTACTTTTAAGGGGCCTATCTTTAAAAACAGCATACCTTACCAAACCGGGGTTAAGATATTCAAGGCCTATAATGCACCCCGGAATGTTGATGATTCCTGTGTTTCGTCAACTGATCAAAAGCAGTCCGGATTTTGGTATTGCGACCTTATTTTAGCTTAACATCCCATTTATTTGGCTAAAAGTGTCGCCAAATATAATTATTTACAAATTCATAACTTTCTATTTTTCAATAATATAAATTAAAAATAGAAAGTATATGTTTATGTGGAGATAAATAGTCGCTTTATTTGGGGTTAAAAATAGATATTTTACAAAATTAAATTCTGTTACGATGTTTTATTTCAATTAAATATCTGTTTATTAGATAGTTAATTACTTATCATATTAGTAGTTATACCGGTAATAAGTTTCTTTAAAGTCGGTGCGCATGGTTATAAAACGGGCACCTACTTTAGTTAAAAATTCCTCATCCAGCAGCTCGAAAACACTGTTCACGCCATCGGTTAAATCCATCTCCGGAATCTTGTAACTCTGTTCAAGGGTACCCTGTTCAATTTTTACAATAAACTTTTGGTTCATATTCAGTATGGATATTTTAAAATCGGGGTGTGGTAGTTCGGCAATAATTCTCATATCTTTTATTTCAATAAATCATTTAAAGGATCTTTTCCATGAAGCGACCCGAAACTTTCCAGGGGCTCAAAACGGGCAAAAAGCTCTTCGCTGTACCAGTTCTCACTTCTTGTTAATTTGATCACCTCGGCATGTTCACGGCTTTGGTAGGCAAAGGCTTTTACATCATCAAGACTTTGCCAAACCGAAAAGGTTGCTTGCCGGTAAACCGGTGCTTCGCCAATGCCAAAGGAGGTGATGTAGCCGGGGGCACCTGCGATTAAATTAGCCACCTCATCAACATGCGACCAAAAGTTCTTCAACCTGCTTATTCTGATGGTTGCCCTTGTTAATACAGCTACGGGCCCTGTATAGTCTTTTACCTCAGTAGGGGCAAATGGCTCTTTCCCGTCCCATTTGCCATGACTTTGTATGGGTTCACACAGCAAGGTCCAGTTTTCGCGACCTAAATGCCGCCACCAGCCAGATACAAAGGAGGTTTTGTAAAAACGGTCAAAATCTTCCCGTGTTTCCCAGCAGGCCAGTAATCCCCATTGTTGCCAGTCGGGTTCAAGATCAAAGGTGCCGTTATGACCCGAGCCCAATAACTTGTAAAAGCTGCAGCCTCTTTGTAACCACATCGGAAGTCGATGCATCGCCATAGCCAGGAGGGCAAACGGGATAAATAGCTTGCGGTAGCGTATTATGGTAAGACTAACAATCATCACCTGCTAAATAAAACATTAATTGTAAAACCCCGGCAAAAAAACTTCTTAAAGCATTATTTTAACATAAATAAGACCAAAAAAGAAGCGCTTTTTATTCAAAAATGCTTCAAAAAGCTGCAAAAAGTATTAAAAACTGGTTGTTTTAGCTTGTTTTTTATACTTTTTTGAAGGTTTAAAAAGTCGTAATTAATTTATTTTCAGCTAATTAAGACCGAGTGGTATGTTTTTTATACCTTTTGGACATTTAGCACAACAGCCCGATTTTCCTTTGTCAGAAAACCGGGCTGTTGCATTTATACAAATATACCGAAATTTTCAGTTTGCTGCACAAAGCAAATTGCTATGGGTACTAAGAAAGTTTTAAATGACTGATTAAATACCCTCGCAAACATTAAATATGATATTTGTCTTATTTAATTTCGGCAACACATCGTTATTTTTGTACCATGGCAGAGGATTTAAACATCATTACATCAACCGATAAAACTGAACAATATACTACGCTAATTCCGCAGATAGAGGCCTTGTTGTACGGCGAGCCGGACCTGGTGGCTAACCTGGCCAATGTTGCTGCGGCTTTAAAAGAGCAGTTTAAATGGTTCTGGGTAGGCTTTTACCTGGTGAAAAACAACCAACTGGTTTTAGGCCCGTTTCAGGGGCCGGTAGCTTGTACACGTATTGGTTTAGGTAAAGGGGTGTGCGGTGCGGCCTGGCAGCAGGCCAAAACATTGGTTGTTCCAGATGTGGATGCATTTCCTGGGCATATTGCCTGTAGCTCCCAGTCCCGGTCTGAGGTGGTAGTACCTGTATTTTATAACAATGAGGTAGTTGCCGTTTTAGATGTAGACAGCGAGTTGCTCGATCAGTTTGACGAAACAGACGCCAAATATCTGGAGCAGATTGTAAAGCTGCTAAACTTTGCATGAGCAACATATATCTGATAGCAGGGTTAGGGGCCGACACCCGGGTTTATAACAATATTGATCTGTATGGTCATGAGGTAACTCCTGTGGACTGGATAGAACCACACAGAATTGACACTTTAACCACCTACGCACAAAAGCTTATCTATCAGTATAATATACAACCAAATTCAATTATCATCGGCAATTCACTGGGCGGTATGATTGCCGTTGAGATAGCAAAGCTTATCCTGGTAAAAAAGGTGATCCTGATATCAAGCATTAAGACAAGCAGCGAAGCTCCCTGGTATTTTAGCCTGTTTAGGGCATTGCCCATTTATAAACTTATACCCGGAAAATTGTTTACCTCCATGGGTTTTATGATCAAGCCATTGTTTGGTAAAATGAGCACCGAAGATGCCTGGCTGTTTAACAACATGTTAAAAAATACTTCTCCGTTTTTTGTAAAATGGGCCATGGGGGCAATCTTACAATGGAAAAACGACATTGTACCGCCCAACCTGGTTCACATCACCGGTAATAAAGACCTGGTGTTTTCTTATAAACGAATCTCCGATGCTACTGTTGTTAATGGCGGTACCCATATTATGATATTTGACAAGGCTAAGGACATCAACAAATTACTAAAACGCATCTTGAAAAAATGAAACTGGCGACCGAATATTACCTGGGTACCGATGTAGTGGCCATCAGTAAAAGCCTGTTAGGCAAGTATTTATTTACTTGTATTGATGGTGTAATTACTGGCGGTTATATTGTTGAAACAGAGGCCTATAATGGAGTAATTGACAAGGCCGCACATTCATACGGCAACCGCTTAACCCCTCGTACTAAAACTATGTTTATGCAGGGCGGCATAGCTTATGTTTACCTGTGCTACGGCATTCATGAAATGTTTAACATAGTAACCTCAATAGAGGGGCACCCGCAGGCTATACTGATCAGGGCTGTTCATCCAACTGATGGGATTGAAGCCATGCAGGTACGGCGCAATATGCCGGTTGTTAAGCCAACTATCACAGCAGGCCCGGGTTCTGTTGCCAAAGCGCTGGGTATATCCAGAAACATCAATGCCATCAGTCTGCAGAGTGACACCTTGTGGCTGGAGGACCGGGGACTTAATTTTACCGACGAACAGATAACCACAGGCCCCCGCATAGGTGTTGATTACGCCGGCGAAGACGCATTATTACCTTATCGTTTTTATGTTAAGGGCGATATTTATGTGAGTAAGCCGAATAGATGAATGGTGAGTGAGTGAGTGAGTGAGTGAGTGAGTGAGCTGATAAAATACATCCTCTTTTAGTAAAAACTCAATAATTCATTAAATCACTAATTCAATAATTAAACTATCTTGGGGCGATGAATTACCAGAACAGTTTAGTATTTGCTTTGGAGCAGGATACACATGACGAGCTAAGAGATTTCAGGAGCCGCTTTCTGATACCGCAGCATCATGGTGCTGATGCCATTTATTTATGTGGCAACTCTTTGGGCCTGCAACCCGTTTCGGCCGCAAAACATATAACCGACCAATTGAGCAACTGGCAGAATCTGGCGGTAGAAGGATGGTTCCAGGGCGATGATCCCTGGCTTGATTACCATAAACAACTTTTACCATCCATTTCCAGAATTGTAGGTGCGCAGGAAAACGAGGTTGCGGTAATGAATTCGCTTACAGTAAATCTTCATTTATTGATGGTAAGTTTCTATAAACCAAATAGTAAACGATTTAAGATCATCATGGAGGGCGGTGCTTTTCCGTCAGACCAATATGCCATGGAGAGCCAGGTCAGGTTTCATGGCTTCGACCCCAAAGAGGCTATTATTGAGCTGTTTCCGCGCGAGGGTGAGCTAACTTTACGTACCGAAGATATCATCCAAAAAATAAATGAACATGCCCATGAACTGGCTTTAGTACTGTTTGGAGGTATAAATTATTACACCGGCCAGTTGTTTGATATGGAAGCCATTGCCGATGCAGCGCATCAGGCAAGTGCCTACGCGGGTTTTGATCTGGCTCATGCAAGTGGCAACGTTCCGCTAAAACTGCATGACTGGGGGGCTGATTTTGCCTGCTGGTGCTCGTACAAGTACATGAACTCAGGGCCCGGAGGCATTAGTGGTATTTTTGTACATGAAAAGCATTCCACTAACAATGACCTTGACCGTTTTGCCGGTTGGTGGGGTTACCGGGAAGATAAGCGCTTTTTAATGGCTCCGGGCTTTGATGCAGCCAAAGGAGCAGCCGGCTGGCAGGTGAGCACAAGCCCTATACTGCTCATGGCTTTATTTAAAGCCTCTATGGTTATTTTTGATGACACGGGCGGCATTGATACGCTTCGCGCTAAAAGCATGGCTTTAACGGGCTATATGGAGTTTTTGATAAATGAGATCAACAAAGAGCGGGGAGAAGACGTTTTTAAGATCATTACACCGGCTAATCCGCGAGAGCGGGGATGCCAGTTATCGGTAGTTTGCAGGCAAAATGCAAAGGCCGTTTTTAAATACCTTGCCGACAACGGCGTAATAGGCGACTGGCGCGAGCCCGATGTGATCAGGCTGAGCCCGGTGCCGCTTTATAATACTTTTCAGGATGTTTACCGGGCTGCGCAGCAATTGGCGGCCGCTACAAATAATTTACAGTATGGTTTATTATAACCCTAAAGAATGGTTTTCATTTATTTTCAGGCTTAACAAGGCCGATACCTTACGCGAGTTATTCCCACTGATGATAGCCGTGGGGGCATACGCAGGAGTGGTTACCTATTTGCTGATAGATTTTTGGCACCTGCCCGATACCAGTTTACTCAGAAAAGTAAGCTACATCCATCAAACCATAGGTTTTGTGTTTTCGTTATTGCTGGCGTTCCGTATCAACTCGGCGTATGACCGCTGGTGGGAAGGGCGTAAGATCTGGGGCAGCCTTACAAATAATAGCCGCAATTTGGCCATTAAACTAAAACACCTGGTTGGCGAGGCTGATGCTGCGTTTTTTAACTATACCATCCCGCTTTACGCACGGTCGCTCAAAAACCACCTGCGCGATATTTACGAACCGGAACAATCCACGTTTATTACCATTAACCCCGATAAGCACGTACCTAACCAGGTGGCCTCGGCAATTATAGAAAACGTGTACAGGTTAAATAAAAGCGGCGTAATTAACCCGGAGCAATTATTTAGTATAACTGCAGAAATTACTTCATTTACAGATATTTGTGGTGGTTGTGAGCGTATCAAAAAAACACCTATTCCTTTTTCTTATAATGTGTTTATCAAGAAGTTTATTTTTACTTATATCATGACTTTGCCCTTTACCTGGGCCTTTGATCTGAAATATTTCATCATCCCTATTATTGGTTTTATACTGTTTGTTTTTGCCAGTATTGAACTATTGGCAGAGGAAATTGAAGACCCGTTTGGGCATGATGCCAATGACCTGCCATTGGATAATATCTGCGAGAACATTCAGAAACACGTGGGAGAAATATTGGCTTAACCCATTATGCTCAAAATAGCTTTCGACCCCATATATGCACATCCGTTGCCCGAGGGGCACCGGTTCCCGATGTTGAAGTATGAGTTGATCCCGGCGCAGCTGCTACATGAGGGGGTGATCAGTCATGAAAACTTATTTTCGCCCGATGTGCTGACGGAAGATATTATTCTCAAAACCCATGAAAAAGACTACTGGCACCAGCTGCGCGACCTAACTTTGGCGCAGAAAGAGCAGCGCCGCATCGGCTTCCCGCTGTCAGCACAACTCGTGGAGCGGGAGATCAGGATAGCAAAGGGAACTATTGACGGATGCAATTTTGCTTTTGACAACCGCATTGCTTTTAATGTAGCCGGAGGAACCCACCACGCAGGCAGTAACTGGGGCGAAGGTTTTTGCTTGCTTAATGACCAGGCAATTGCAGCTAACTACCTATTAGATAATAATTTATCTAAATCCATTTTAATAATTGATTTAGATGTACATCAGGGTAACGGCACTGCCCAGATATTTGAAAACGAACCGCGGGTGTTCACTTTTTCAATGCATGGTGCAAATAATTTCCCTTCGCGCAAGGAAACATCAGACCTGGATATTCCGCTGGCTGATGGGGTAGCAGACGAGGAATATTTAAACATCTTGTACGATACCCTGCCCGGATTGATCCGCCAGCAAACGCCCGACTTTATATTTTACCTGGCCGGGGTTGACATTTTGGAAACCGATAAGCTGGGCAAACTGGCCCTTAGTAAAGAAGCCTGCAAAGCCCGCGACAAATTTGTATTTGAACAGTGCATTACAAACCAGCTACCGGTACAGGTTAGTATGGGCGGAGGCTATTCGCCGCAAATTAAAGACATTGTGGAAGCCCATTGCAACACTTTCAAAGTAGCCGCCGATCTGTACTTTTAATCCCGGGCCAGTATAGGGATTGTTTTATCGCGGTGAGTTTTACTGACAATATTAAAGCGGATAAATAACAATACTGATGCCGTTGCCAGTCCAAGCGTTAAACCATACCACACGCCATTAACACCCAAATTAAGCTTGATACCCAATATATAACCCACCGGTAAACCCACTACCCAATATGCCAGAAATGTAATAAATGTAGGGATGTTAACATCGCCCATACCCCGTAAAATCCCGAGGCCAACTACCTGTGCGCCATCAAATAACTGGAAAAATGCAGCTATGATAAGTAGCTGTGCTGCAATTGCTATTACATTTTCATCAGAAGTAATTATCCATGGCAGCAGGTGCCTGCCAAAGGTAAATATTAAGGCGGTAACAGCCATAAATGCCAATACAATATGATAGTTGGAGATAGCACTAAGCCTTAGGTTTTGGTGATGGCCTGTACCAAAGTAGTTCCCCGATTTAATAGCTGCCCCGGCTGATATGCCGCTGGCCATCATGTAGGTCATGGCTGCCAGACTGATAGCCACCTGGTGCGCTGCCTGCGGAATAAGACCGATTGAACCCACTAAAATTGCAGCGCCCCCAAATGCACTTACCTCAAATACATACTGCATGGCCACGGGAGCGCCTATCTTCATGATCTGTATGCCGCGTATCCTGTCGATATTTCTGATGGCAAAACTCTTGAGGTATTCCTTGAAAATTGGCGACCGTAATACATATATAGCCATTACTATAGCCATTACGCAACGGTCAATAAGCGTGCTGTAACCCACGCCTTTTATACCCATTGGATGAACGCCAAATAGTCCCTTTACAAAAATTACTCCGAAGCAAATATTGAGCACATTGCCCCATATTGATATCAGCATAGCCTGCTTGGTAAATCCAAGCCCTTCGGCAAATTGTTTAAATGTATTGAAAACCAGCAGAGGAATAAGGGAAAGACTTAACAGCAACAGATATGGCTTAGCCTCCTGAACTACCGCCGGCGACTGATCAAGATGCCCAATGACCAGCACCGTACCAAAATAAATACCGGCGAATAAAAGTACGCCGCTCAGCATATTTAAAAATAAACTATTGGAAAGCAATAGGCCACATTCTTTAAAATTACCGCGTCCGTTATTTTGGGCCACCAATGGGGTAAGGCCGTAGGAGATGCCTATACCTACTACCAGCGGGGCCATAAAAAGACTGTTCACTAAGGAAACCGCAGCCAACGATACGGTACCTGCAAAGTGCCCCACAATAATAGAATCAGACATTTGAACCAGCGTATGTCCCAGTTGTGATATCACTACCGGTATGGCCAGTGTAAGGCTTTCGGCGTAATAAGGTTTATATTTCAGGAAAACGTTTTTCATTTACTCAGGTACAGGAGCACAAAAGTAGTGATAAAGGCCGTACAAACCGGAATTAACAGGCGGTATAAAACTCTTCTTTTTCGGTTGTATTGATGCGGATAAGCCCGGATAGGATGAGATCAACCAGGATACGCTGTGCCCGGCGACGGCCTACCTTAAGCAATTCGGCACATTCTTTAATGGTAATGCGCGTGTTTTGCTCCAGGTATTGCAGCAGCGATTTTTCATTTTCAGAGTATTCAATTAAAACACCTTGCTCATTTGACGAACGTTTAAGTACCTCCAGAACTATTTTGCTGGCCAGTACACTTTTATCCTTCACCCTTACGTAGGCCCACCATTTGCCGTCTTCGGCCAGTGCATAGTGAGGTTTAAGATCGCTGGGGGGCGTATCAACAACCAATACCAGCTTATCATCTACATAAACCTCATCAAATACAGGTTCCAGGGCCGGGCGTGCAAATAAATGCGCCGCCCTAGTAATCATATAGCGCTCCTCATCTTCAGACTTTACACCTTTAATGGTACCGTCGTCGGCAACGCCTATGAGCAATTTGCCGCCCTTATTGTTGGCAAATGACACCATGGTACGGGCAATTTTTTCGCAGCTGGTAATTGTTTTTTTAAAGTCGAGTGTTACACCTTCGCCCTCAAATATCAATTTTTTGATGTGGTTCATTTTAGCGCTGTTATCCTATCTCTATAAACTGATTATTGAGGTTTAGTATAGGGGGTAAATATTTCCATCCATCTTTCAGGGTGGGTTATTTGTGTAAATCCAAACTGATTATACAGGCCCTGGGCGTCTGCCGTGGCCAATGACCATCTTCTTAACCCTTCCAGATCCGGGTGGTTAACAATGGTTTGTACCAACCATTTTGATAAGCCTTTTTTTCTGAAAGCTGGCAAAATAAACACATCGCACAGATAAGCGAAAGTAGCATTGTCGGTTACTACGCGGGCAAAACCGGCCTGAATCCCTTGTTCATAAACACCAAAACACATGGAGTTGGCAATGGCTTTCTCCAGTTTTTGGCGTGGGATACCCTGCGCCCAATAAGAGTCATCGTTCAGGTAATTGTATATGACATCAACATTCAGTAAGCTTTTATCGGCAGATATCTGGAAGCCTTTTTTTTGAAAGACCTCATCGTTCATAAATACTTTCATTAAAATAAATTATAAGCCGGTATCATTAAAGTCCAAATTGCGCATATAAACCTCGTTTACCAGCGATACACACACGTCGCCATTTTTGTTATATATATCAATAGGGTGGTGGGCCAGGTATTTACCCTCCGTATTTAAAATCTGTTCTGCATTGGCAATTTCGTCATCAGTAAGGCTGATCTTAAAATAAACATCAGACAAGCCGGGTTTTAAATATTGTATGGATGATGATTTTGACCACACTTTTAATTTATATCCCTTTTTGCTGAAAAGCTGATGAAACAACAATGGATAAAACGGATCGGCAGCCGAAAAAAGTGTCCCTCCGAAAATAGAATCGTTGTAGTTTTTATTTAATAAGCTTTTTTTGATTTTAACATGTACCCCTTTAAATCCCGTATCAATTTTTACTACCCAAATACGCTGAAAAAAAAGGGGAGGGTAGAAGCGCATTACCCACTTTAACATACGTTCGGATAGTACCATAGTGCTTAAATATCTGAAATTAATAGGAAAATAATGATACTGATTATGTAAAATTAAACGCTGTATCTACAAAAAGGGTATTTAAAATGATGATACGCCCTGAAAACCAACTATTTTGTATTATGCTTATTTATAGCTAAACAATATGCGTTGTACGCGGTTAATAGTAAGTTCAAACAATACATTTACAATTAATCAAATACTGATAACTATGAAAAAGCAAATTTTAAGTCTTGCACTTGTCGCGGCGATGATTGGTGCAATAGTAACCGGTTGTAATTCTGAGAAAAAAGCAAGCAGCGGATCTGATAGTACTAAAATGGACTCGGCCAGTACAACAACAACCGCACCGGCAAGCACAGATACCACTGCTAAAACCGATACTGCCAAAAAAGATACAGCTAAGAGAATGTAACCATTTGGCTTTATATAAAAAGGCCGCTAATATTTTATTCGCGGCCTTTTTATTGTTATTTAGAAGGCAGTTTTAATAACTCCGCCATCAGCGCGCAAACTTGCGCCATTGGTGGCCGACGATAACGGACTTGCCACGTAAGTTACCAGGTTTGCTATTTCATCGGGTGTAATAAACCGTTTGATAATAGAAGTAGGCCTCATGCTGGTGAAAAACTCCTTTTCCATACCGGCATTACTTAAGCCTTTGTCTTTTGCCAAAGCTGTCATAAAATCGCCCACACCTTCGGAAAAAGTTGGGCCAGGCAGCACCGAATTTACAGTTACATTAGTGCCAGCGGTAAGCTCGGCCAGGCCACGGGCAACTGCAATTTGCGCTGTTTTTGTCATACCGTAATGTATCATTTCGGCAGGTATTTGCAGTGCAGATTCGCTGGAAATAAAAATAATACGACCCCAGTTTTGATCAATCATTTTATCAAGGTATGCACGCGAGAGCTTTACGCCGCTCAATACGTTAACCTCATAAAATCTATTCCAGTCGCTGTCCGTAATATCTCTGAATTCTTTGGGTTCAAATATCCCTACATTATTTACAAGAATATCAACCTTGGGAAGCTGGTGAATTAAATCTTCAACCTGTTGGCTGTCTGAAAAATCAGCTGCAATGCCGTGAATCTCCGGGTTTCCGGTTTCGGCTTTCAACTTCTCAATTACGTTATCGACTTTATTTTTATCGCGACCGTTTATATATACTTTAACACCTTCAGTTGCTAAGGATTTTGCTATAGCATAACCAATGCCCGCAGTTGATCCGGTTACCAATGCAGTTTTACCACTAAGTTTAAGATCCATGTTTGATTATGAAGCGCTGACAATGGCATTTACTGCTATAATTTAATTCTTCAGTTCCATTGCACATTAATTTGATAATTAGCAGTATCAAGCATAATTTTATTTGGCGGCTCAGGAGCACCAATTAATAAATGATCAAAGAGCTCAACATTTTTATAACCGTGCAAGGTTAAAATAGATTTTAACTCAACACAGTAATTTTTTGAATCAGGATCGGTAGTTTGGAAAATAAGGGTTATTTTCCTGTCTTTCACAGGGAAATAATGCAATATTCCTTCGACATCACGGAGGTCGGGATGATGATCCATCCTTCCATTATTCTGAACGTTATTATCTCCAAATTGCATAGGAGAATTGCTCACAGGAGCCTTAAACTCAACTGTCTGTTTCGCTTGTATTATTTTTTTTAAGGCCGTATCATGGGGAGCCAAAGTTTTTTTTGAAATACCTTCAGTAGGTAAGGAACGATAATTTTTAATATTGTTAATACCGGCGTTAGATTTAGTTACCGGTTTTAGTAAGTTAGGTTTTGAAATGGCTAATATCGTATCATGGATAACAATGGGCTTAATATCTCCATAATGAAATTTATCCCATGGAAAGCAAAAAACGATAATGGTAAAAATAAGCGAAGCACCAAAAACCTTTGCATAGGGATTTACCAATATGTCTTTAAGTCTTGAGCTTTTGATAGTTAAAATAAAACCTAAAATACTTAGAATATTAGCAATAACAGATATCCACTCAACAAGAGGCATCAAATAAGATTTAGATTACTAATATAATAACTAAAACTAAATTTATCATCTGTAATAAAATTATTCTCATAATTAACATTATGTTAAGTAATTATTTTAAAAAGAAAGGCTTTTTGTAAAAGCCCTCCTCTTTATATTATTTATTGTGCGCCTAATGCATCAATTTTTTTCTTGGTGTCTTCGGCATTTGCATTATCTTTTTTTCCTAAGTAGTAAGTTCTCAGGTTAGTTAATGCATCAATTGATTTCGGGTTTAATTCCGTAGCTTTTAATAAATAAGGTTTTGCTAAATCAAACTGTGCGTTAGCTTTATTTATGGCTGCATCGTATTCTTTTTGTTTGTTAGCCGGTAATTTGTTTGCTGCGTTGTAAGCATCAATTGCCGGGTTCAGAATTACATAGCCTAAATTTAAATTTGCTTCAAAATAGTTAGGATCAATTTCTAAAGCTTTTTTGTACATATCAGCAGCTTTAGTGTAATTGTCAACCTTTTGTTGTTGTAAGGTATTTTTTGTAGCAGCGTCCTTAGCTTTAGCTTGTTCTTTTATAATTGACTCAGCAGTTTGTGAGTAAGTTAAACCAGCATAATAGTAAAGCGTTTTGTTTTTAGGATCAGCAGCTAAAGCAGTTTGTATTTTTTGAGCTACTTCTTTTTCTTTTCCGGTTTGCAGGCTTATTTCAATTTCCCTTTTACGCAGGTCAGAGCTTGCAGGATATTTAGCAATACCATCGCTAACTGTTTTAAGCGCATTGGTTGTATCCTTACTTGCTAAATACAGTGAAGATAAATCCATGTAAACTGCTGCATTTTTTGAGTATTTGGTGGTAAGCAGTTTATTATAATTGGTAACGGCTGCAGGGTAATTTTTAGAGTTTGCAGCAGCTAAACCAGTATAATAAATAGCGTTGGTATCCTCAGGCAATACGGTGCGGTAGTAGTCAAATGAATGATAAGCCAAATCATATTTACCGGCAGAATATTCAGCAACACCTTTGGTTAACTGGTATTGAGCCATATTTAAATAAGCATTATCAATCAGTTGTTTGTTTTCTGCTTTGGTATCAAGTTCTTTTGCTTTTTTCAATGACTCGTCAGCTGTAGTAAACAATGGTAATGATGTTGTGGCTACCGTGTCCTGTATAGCAAGAGCAGCATAAATAGCGCCTTTTAAAGCGTAAGTTTGTGGAAGAACTGACGTTTTTTCATCGGCCGAAGCTTTATCAATAGAAGTTTTAGCCGTTCCAAGACTTTTAACGGCAACTGGTAAGGTAGCTTTATTGCCGCGTAACCCTTCGTAGTTGTCATATTCACTTTTAGCAGTTTTTAATTCACCTTTTTGTGCAAACGTTGTTGCTGAAACTAAGCCTAACAGGCCCGCCATCAAAAGTTTGATTTTCATAGTATTAGTTGGTTATCTGTTTTAATTTGTTGTTTACTTTGTCCAGTTGGTCTTTATTATTGGTTTTAGCATAAACCAGTTGAAGGGCTTTTAATCCCTGTACATTGTTGGGTGATATTTCATAAGCTTTTTCAAGCCATTGTACAGCCCTGCCAATATCTTCACTGCTCCCCTGCTTGGCTGCGCTTTGTTTTAAATAAAGCAGCCCTAAGTTGAAAACCGGATCATAAGCCGAGTTATTTAGCTCAATAGTACGCAAATAAAGTGATTCTGCCTGGTCATATTTATTCAAATGATCATAACAATTGGCAGCTACAAACGCAATATCGGCGTTATTTGCATTAATATCAAGCAAAGGCCCAATTAATGGCTCCAGGGCTTTATAATTTTTCTGGTTGTTATAAATATTGGCCTCGTCAAGTAATAGAAACCTGTCGTTAGGCAAAAGCTTTCTTCCTCTTTGCAAAATCTGCAATGCCTTGGAGGTATCGCCCAATGATTTATAGATATTTGAAGCCGCTTCAATATATTCAGTACGGGTGCTATCAACAGCCAATAAATTACTGTAGTATTTTGCAGCATCAACCAGGTTGCCCGCTTTATTATTTGAATAAGCTATATAATCGTTAAGCTGCTTAAAATTAGGAGCATACTTGCGGGCACTCTCAAATGCCTGCTTAGCATTGGTGAAATCAGAATTACTGGTGTACTCAAAACCCTTGCGTATGTAAACATTGGCCAGGCAACGTTTTGCGTAATCAATTTCTGGCTGAAACTTGTATATCTTTTTATTCTCCGATAACCTATCAACCAGTGCAGATGTTTGCGGCAGTAAAGTTGCCGGCTGGCCCAGCTTGTTTAAGGAGTCGATATATAAAATGCTTGAATTAACAAGCACCCGGTAGGAGTTTTTCTCCAGGTCAGCAGTATCTGATTTGGTAATAATTAAACTGTCTGCTGATTTTTTGGCAGCGCTCAGGTATTTCAGATCATTTTTCTGTTTGTAATACGCCAGGTTGTTAACCACAACCTTTAATGCTTCGCTTTGCGCAAACACAAAGGTTGTGGAGATAAATGGTATTAAAACCGATAAGAGAATTTTACGGCACTGCATATTATTTATTCAGTTGGTTCGTCAGTTGTTGATTCTTCGGTATTATCGTCAGCTGTTTCATTTTCGCCTGCAACGTTACCTTCAGCATTTTCATCTAATTCCTTCTCTTCATCTTCATCATGCTCAATTTTAGCAACCGAAGCTATTTCGTCATTGTTTTTCAGGGTTATTAACCTAACACCCTGTGTAGCACGACCCATAGTTCTGAGCTCGCTTATAGCCATACGGATGATAATGCCCGATTTATTGATGATCATCAGATCTTCTTTATCAGTAACACCTTTTATGGCCACAAGGTTTCCGGTTTTTTCAGTAATATTTAAAGTTTTTACACCTTTACCACCGCGGTTGGTTACCCTGTAGTCGTCAATATCGGTACGTTTACCATATCCTTTTTCTGACACCACTAAAACAGTTGTTTCTGTATCATTGATACTGATCATACCAATTACCTCATCATTATCACTGTCTAAGCTGATACCACGAACACCGGTAGCGGTACGTCCCATCGGCCTTACAGTTGATTCATTAAAGCGAATGGCCCTACCCGATTTTAATGCCATTACAATTTCGCTGGTTCCGCTGGTTAAGTTTGCTTCCAGTAATGAGTCACCTTCGTTAATGTTAATAGCATTGATACCGTTTGCACGCGGACGTGAATAAGCCTCAAGCGATGTTTTTTTGATGGTACCTTTTTTGGTACACATAATAATAAAGTTGTTTTCCAGATAATCTTTATCCTTCAAACTAATCAGCTTGATATAAGCTTTGATGTTCTCTTCTTTCGGGATATTGATGATATTCTGGATAGCGCGACCTTTAGAGGTACGTGTGCCTTCCGGAATTTCAAATACCCTGAGCCAGTAGCATTGTCCAGACTCGGTAAAGAACAACATATAATTGTGGTTTGATGCAACCAGCAGGTGCTCAATAAAGTCGGCGTCACGGCTGTTGCTGCCAATTGCCCCTTTACCACCCCTGCCCTGACGACGATATTCGGTTAACGGCGTGCGTTTGATATAACCCTCACGTGATATGGTAATTACCACATCTTCGTCCTCAATAAAGTCTTCAGTTTGCATCTCGGCTGATGAGTGAACCATTTCTGTTCTGCGCTCATCGCCATATTTATCTTTAATTTCTGTTAGCTCATCTTTGATGATCTGCATCCGCAAGCCTTCATCATTTAAAATTCCTTTTAAATAATCAATCAGCTTCATTAACTCAGCATATTCATCTTTGATCTTATCGCGTTCAAGTCCTGTTAACCGGCGCAAGGTCATATCCAATATGGCGCGGGCCTGTATGTCACTTAAACCAAATTGAGCAATTAAGCCTTCTCTTGCTTCGTCTGGTGTTTGTGAAGCACGTATCAACCTGATCACTTCGTCCAGGTGATCTAATGCAATCAGTAACCCTTCTAAAATGTGGGCACGTTTTTCAGCTTCAGACAGCTCATATTTAGTACGGCGTATAACAACCTCATGCCTGTGCTCAACAAAATGATGTATCAGATCTTTCAGGTTAAGCATCATTGGGCGGCCATTAACCAGCGCAATGTTGTTTACACTAAATGAGGTTTGTAATGCAGTATATTTAAACAGGTTATTTAATACGATGGCAGCGTTGGCTTCGCGTTTAATTTCATAAACAACACGGATACCTTCGCGGCTTGACTCATCACGGATGGCAGAAATACCTTCCAGTTTTTTATCATTAACCAGCTCGGCAGTACGCTCAATCATCAGCGCTTTATTTACCTGGTATGGTACTTCGGTTACAATGATGCGCTCCCTTTCATTACCATGTGTTTCAATTTCTGCTCTTGCACGGATCACTACCCTGCCGCGGCCTGTTTCCAGCGCTTCGCGCGGGCCTTCAAAACCATAGATGATACCTCCGGTTGGAAAATCGGGGCCCTTAACATATTTCATCAGTTCGGCAACCTCTATCTGGCGATTATCAATTAACGCCATAGTAGCATCAATTACTTCCGAAAGATTGTGCGGCGCCATATTAGTAGCCATACCTACCGCAATACCCGATGCTCCGTTAACCAAAAGGTTAGGGAATTTGGCAGGTAAAACGGTTGGCTCCTGTAAAGAGTCGTCAAAGTTTAACTGGAAATCAATGGTATCTTTATTGATATCGGCCAGCATTTCTTCGGCCAGTTTTTGTAAACGTGCCTCCGTATAACGCATTGCCGCAGGCTCATCACCATCAATTGAACCATAGTTACCCTGGCCTTCAACCAGCAGGTAGCGTAAGCTCCACTCCTGGGCCATACGCACCATGGTATCATAAACAGATTTATCACCATGCGGGTGATACTTACCCATTACCTCCCCTACAATACGGGCAGATTTTTTATAAGGCTTGTTGTTATTTAAACCCAGGTCAAGCATACCATATAAAACACGCCTGTGTACGGGTTTCAAACCGTCGCGAACATCGGGTAATGCCCTGGAAACGATAACCGACATTGAATAGTCAATGTAGGCAGATCGCATTTCCTCGTCAATATTTATCGAAATTATCCTGTCTTCTTTGTGTGAATTATCGTTTTCTGTTCCTTCGGCCATTTTTATTAATTTGTGGAATCTTCTCTATAATTGATCGTTAAAAATGTTTTTTAAACGACCTGCGAAGTTAAGAAAATAGTTGATTATTGTGCCATTTTTGGCGAGAATAAACGCGTGGATTTATACACATCAGCTAATTTATTAACGTTGCAGGGAATACGTTATTTTACCTTTACCCAATGATCTTCAACCTTGTTGCCATTGGGTAATCTAGCCAGCAATTTAAGTGTATCATTACTTACTGTGTAAGTGTATTTTACCGTTTTACCCAATAATTTTGACGGCTGACTGCAATAAGTTTGTGTTTCAAAACAGGTATCTGCATTCAGCTTGTAATCTCCTTTTTCATAAATAAATGATTTTTCACCCTTTTCAATTACCAATGCCTGGTAATGCAATTGATCATAGGTACGCTGGAGGCGGTAACTGGTTGATACCGTGTCCAATTTTCCGTTAAACAGCCCTCCTCTATACTCCCAAACGCCTTTTAAAGGGCTGTTAGCTGTAATAAACGAACACAGAAAAATTACTGCTACAAAAGGAGATCCAACTTTTTTCATCAGGTTCATATTATGCCCAATTGATTCCCTTTTTTAATAAGGACAGGGTTCTTTCTTCTTCGCTGCCCGGTGTGGCCTGGTAGTTATAAAGCCATTTTGCTGTAGGCGGTAAACTCATTAATATCGACTCGATACGACCGTTGGTTTCCAAACCAAATTTGGTGCCTGCGTCATATACCAGGTTAAACTCTGTATAGCGGCTGCGGCGCTGGTATTGCCATAATTGCTGCTCCTCAGTAAATGAGGCGTGGCGGTTACGTTCCACCAGTTCGGTATATACCGGGATAAACGAGCGGCCCAGGGCTTTTGAAAACTCAAAAATGGTATCCCATGACAATTCATCGTTTGCGGTTAAACGATCATAAAATATACCGCCTATGCCGCGGGTTTCGTTACGGTGTTTGATATAAAAGTAGTCATCGGCCCAAAGTTTAAACCGGTGATAAAAATCATGATGATAAGCATCGCATACTGCTTTAACGCTGCTGTGAAAATGCTGCGCATCGGCATCAATAATATAGTGCGGTGTAAGATCAATACCACCGCCAAACCATCTTAGCGGCTGATGGCCATTGCCAAAGGACGATGGCATTTCAAAATACCGGATGTTCATGTGAATAATAGGCACCATCGGGTGGTTGGGATGGATCACGATAGATACGCCTGTTGCAAAAAAGTCGTCTTCTTTTACCTGCAGGGCAGTCTTCATATTTTCAGGTAGCTGCCCATGTACGGCCGAAAAATTCACGCCACCTTTTTCAAATATATTTCCGTTCTGAATAATACGGGTACGGCCGCCGCCGCCGCCGTCACGTTCCCACTTTTCCTCTTCAAACCTGGCCTTACTGTCGGTCAGTTCAAGTGCTGCACATATTTCATCCTGTATTTGCTGATAATCGGCACTTATTTGTTCTTTGCTTATCATAAGGTGTAAAAATAGTTTTTTAGTATCAAGTAATGAGTATCATGTATCAAGATTTCTTGCAGCCGTTTAATGCACTTTAGAAAGTCGTGATACATGATACTCATTACTCGATACAGCTTCCCCCTAACTTGCCTCCACGTAGTTCAGATCCTTACCAAAAGTTTCCTTTAGCTGGCTTAATGAAAACAAGGCAATAATGGTGAGTATCCCCATCATGATGTAACCACTTTTTATCATGCCGTAATGCACTACAAGGGCATTAAATGCAATGTTGATGGGTATTAACGAGCCGCGCACAAAGTTGGGCACCGTTGTAGTAACTGTTGAGCGTATGTTGGTACCAAATTGCTCGGCTGCAATGGTAACAAAGGTTGCCCAGTATCCCACGGTGCAGCCCATAAAAAAGCTTAACCATATAAACTGGGATGATGTGATACCTTTGGTGCTCAGATAAGCCGCCACGCTAAGTACCGATAATAGTAAAAATACCATCATGGTCAGCTTTCTTGATTTGGTGATCTGGGCAAGCAGGCCCGCAAATATATCACCTACGGCTATACCTACATAACTGTATAAAATTCCGCTACCGGCGCTTAATACGTCTTTGGCGCCTAAAGCCACCCCAAATTCTTTTGCCTGGGTTATCAGTATGCCAACTACATACCATAACGGTGCGCCAATTAAAATACAATACAAATATTTTCTAAAACGCTCGCCATTATTAAACAGCATGAGCAAATTTCCTTTGGATATTTTACTCTCGGCCACATTTTTATACATACCCGACTCAAAAGTACCTAACCTCAATAATAACAAAATAATGCCTAAACCACCGCCAACAAAATAAGCGTTGCGCCAGCCGTATTTGGCCACCGTAGCCGCTGCTACTGCTCCAAAAAGGCCAATAACGGCTACTATCATGGTACCGTATCCTCGTTTTTCTTTACTTAAAGTTTCTGTTACCAGGGTTATACCCGCACCTAACTCGCCGGCCAAACCTACACCTGCAATAAACCGTACAATGGCATAAGTATTAATATCATGAACCAGGCCATTGGCAAAATTTGCAATAGAATAAAGCAGAATGGAACCGAATAATACTTTAATACGGCCAAACTTATCGCCAATAACGCCCCATAAAATACCGCCTAAAAGCAAGCCGCCCATTTGCATATTTATAACAAATACCCCCTGCTCACGAATATTGGCTTCGGCAATACCAATGCCATGCAGGCTTTCTATTCTTACTATGGAAAAGATCACCAGATCATATATATCAACAAAATAACCAAGTGAGGCAACAAGAACCAGGAAAATAACATTCCTTGTTACCGTAGTAGATGCGGCTGCAGTCATAATTTATAGGCGGTTTAAGGGGCTAAAGTAGCAGAATAAAATCAAAAATTTAAACACAAAAAAAACCTCTGTGTATGCAGAGGTTTTTTGACAATAACATTGGTTAACTATGCTTTTTTTACGTTTACTGCTTGTAATCCTTTTCTTCCTTCTTCCACTTCGTAAGTTACATCGTCGTTATCTTTAATGGCATTTACGCCGCCTTGTACGTCTTTAAAGTGTACAAAAAGATCTTTACCGTCTTCGGTAACGATGAAGCCATAACCTTTTTGTGTGTTAAACCATTTTACTTTTCCAGTTTTCATAATTATAATTATCGTATTAAAAATTCGTGTTAAGATTAAAAACTAAAGCCAAACTGAAAATAAAATGGTTTTAATAATCAGAAGGAATAGATAAGCCTACCTTTTTCAAATATATAAAATAATTAATAAACCAAATAAAATTATTTATTTGGTTGTGGAGTTATTCTTAAATAGGGTTTTACTGCTTTATAACCCTTTGGAAATTTGGCAGGGATGTCTTCAGTTTTTATAGCAGGCACTACTACTACGTCCTCGCCGTCTTTCCAATCAGCTGGTGTTGCAACACTATAATTAGCCGTTAATTGTAAGGAATCAATAACCCTTAAAATCTCCTGGAAGTTACGACCGGTTGATGCAGGATAAGTGATGATCAGCTTAACTGCCTTATCCGGGCCTATAATAAACAATGATCTTACGGTTGCATTTACTGATGCATTAGGGTGTATCATGTCATAAGCTTCAGATATTTTACGGTCTTCGTCGGCTATAATCGGGAAGTTTACCTCTACCCCCTGGGTTTCGTTAATATCATTGATCCAGCCCTGGTGTGACTCTACCGAATCAACACTTAATGCTAATACTTTAACATTACGTTTGGTAAATTCATCTTTTAATGCGGCAGTTTTACCAAGTTCGGTAGTACAAACTGGTGTATAATCACCAGGATGCGAAAAAAGCACACCCCAGCTATCGCCAAGGTACTCGTAGAAATCAATTTCACCTGCTGATGTTTTTGCTTGAAAATTTGGGGCTTTATCGCCTAATCGTAGACTCATGATTGTGTTGTTTATATCAAATTAATGACTACTAAGTTACTATACATTGTATGATAAATCAAAATTTAACAAAAATTATACTACAATTTACGCCAACATTACACAGCAAATGTTGTTGAATACTTGATACATGTTTAAACCGTAACCATTTAATGAAAAGACATACCTACGATACCGGAATAATTGGAAACTGTGCCTTTATGGCCCATATCAACAAAAACACAAATGTAGAATGGCTTTGCTGGCCCCGTTTTGACAGCACTTTTATTTTTGGCGGCCTGCTTGACAAAAATAAGGGGGGCGAATTTTCTATTTTACCTGAAGGCGAATACACCTCAGAACAACATTACCTTGAAAATACCAATATTTTAATAACCGAGATAAGCCCCAAAAGCGGTGGCAAGTACCGCATTACCGATTTTTCTCCCCGTTTTTACCAGCACCAGCGTTATTACAAGCCATTAATGCTGATCAGGAAAATTGAGGCTATTGAAGGCTCGCCAAGGGTTATTGTTAAATGCGAACCTGTTTCTGAATACGGCGCGGTAAAACTTAAGGTAAACCGCGGCAGCAACCACATTCAATACCTTGGCGGCGAAGAAAGCATCAGGCTCACTACCAATATACCCATAAGCTACGTTTTTGACGAACAGCCTTTTGTACTGAATGAGAGCAAATACCTGGCCCTTACCTACGGCGAACCGCTGGAAGCCGCACTGGTAAGCACTGCCGACCGGTTCCTGGCCGAAACCATCCAGTACTGGCGTACCTGGATCAAACACTCCTCTATTGCTACTTATTATCAACCATTTGTGATACGCTCTGGCCTGGCTTTAAAAATACACCAGTTTGAAGACACTGGAGCCATTATAGCTGCAAGCACCACCAGTTTACCGGAATCGCCGGGAAGCGGGCGTAACTGGGATTACAGGTACTGCTGGCTGCGTGATACTTATTACGTAATAACAGCCCTGAACCATATTGGGCATTTTGAGGAAATGGAAAAATATTTCAGCTATGTGACCGACATCTCGTTTTCTGAAGATGAGCGTTACCAGCCGCTTTATGGCATTACCGGGAAGAAAAACCTGGTTGAAGAAATATTGACAGACCTGGATGGCTACATGGGTAATCAGCCGGTACGTATTGGCAACCAGGCCTATGAGCATATACAGAACGATATTTATGGCCAGGTGATGATATCCCTGCTCCCACTGTATACCGACCATCGTTTTGTTTTTTCGGAACGAAAAGACTCTGTACGCTGGATAGAATCATTGCTCAGCAAAATTGAACGAACCATTGATGAAAAAGATGCCGGGATATGGGAGTTCAGGAACATGGCCAATATACATTGCTACAGTAATTTATTCCAGTGGGCAGGTGCATCAGCGGCCGAAAAAATGGCCCGTACCATTGAAAATCAGGAATTGGTTGACAGGGCCATTAGTTTAAAAGACCGTGCAGCAGCTCATATTGAAAGCTGTTATGACCCTGTCAGAAAAGTTTATACCAATTCTGCAGGCAGCTCCAACCTGGATGCCAGCACATTGCAGCTAATTATGATGAACTATCTTGACCCCACATCACAACGGGCAAAGGATCATTTGATTGCATTAGAGAAAGAGTTAAGAACACCTAATGGGTTATTTTACAGGTATTTATATACAGACGACTTTGGAAAGCCGAAAACTACTTTCCTGATATGTGCTTTTTGGTATGTGGAAGCTTTGGCAAGTGTTGGTCGACTGGATGATGCACAACGTGAATTTGCCAATTTGCTGCAATACTCTAACCACCTGTTGTTATTTAGTGAGGATGTGGATGAGCAGGATGGCAGTCAATGGGGGAATTTTCCTCAGGCTTACAGCCACGTAGGACTAATGAATGCCGCCTACCGGATAGCCATGAAGTTAGACAGGCCTGTATTTTTATAATTGGTTGGATTAAGTGAATGGTTGAATTTATAAAATATTTCATTAACCACTCACTCAATCAACCACTCAACCATTCACACAAAATTCACTTTAATTTACTTCAACTGGTGTATGCTGGGCAAAACTGGTCAGTAACTTGCGTACCTCGGCAGGGTTGCGCAGATAAAACTTCGCAGCCGATACGTTACTGCCAACCTTTATGGTAATGGCGCTTTCTGGAAGTGCCTTAAATATATCCTCATCGGTATAATCATCGCCAAAGGCAATGATAAAATCATAGTCCTTACCCTCGGTTAAGGTTAAAGCTGCCTTGCCCTTATTGATATCCATATTCTTCACTTCCAATACCTTATCCCCCGCTAAAAGTTGTAAGCCTTTATCGCTGGCAAGGTATTTCAGATTATTCATCAGCTCGCTGGCCCTAAGCTCGCCTAAGCCATTTTGGGCCTTGCGGTAATGCCAAACCAACGAATAGGTTTTCTCTTCAATAAACGAGCCCGGAGTGCGGTCAACATAGGTTTCCAGTATAGGGTAAATATCATGTTTCCATTGATCAGACAACCCCGGTATTTTATGCCAGGTAGTATTCTGTTTTTTAAACCATGAGCCATGCTCGGCAATAAGGTACATATCGGTATCGCTAAACCATTCATCCAAATTTTCATGCTTACGCCCGCTGATCAGTACAACCTGGTTAGCGGGATCCTCTACCAGTTTGTTGATGATGTTGTAAAGCTCCTTGTCCGGGCTGGCCTGTTCAATGTTTGATTTAAAGTTGACCAGCGTGCCATCGTAATCTAAAAAGATGATCCTCTTTTTGGTTTTAATATACCTGTTGATGATAGATTGTTCTGTAGAGAAACTAACATGGCGGCTTTGCATAGATCGCTGCATCAGTTTAACCTCTTTTAAGCGATCCATAAAAATTTTAACCCAGTGCGAAATATTGAATTTAGCCACCAGCTGCCGCATGGGTATCATTCTTTTCGTCTGCTCATCAAGGGGCATGTTAAGGGCCTGTATAATAGCCCGGCAAACTTCGCCGGTGTTATTGGGGTTAACAATTATGGCATCAATTAACTCCTTAGATGATCCGGCCATCTCGCTCATTATCAATACACCATCGTTGTTTATCCTGCTGGCAACATACTCCTTGCTTACCAGGTTCATCCCGTCGCGCATGGGGGTTATCAGGCATACATCAGCAGTGTAATATAAAGCCGATAACATTTCAATAGGGAACGAACGGTAGTAATAATGTATAGGCGTCCAATCCATAGTCCGGTAGATGGAATTGATATTACCTACCTTCTTATCTATCTCATCGCGCAGATGTGCATACTGTGGTACCGTATCACGTGATGGTACCACAATCATATACAAGGCTATTTTTTCAATACAATCCGGGTTTAATTGCAGCATCAGTTCAAAAGCCTGCAGGCGCTGTAAAATACCTTTGCTATAGTCAAGCCTGTCAATTGATAGGATCAGCTTATTGCCTTTAAAATTATTCCGGATAAGTTTAACCTGCTCCTGAACATCATCCTGAAGCGGTAAAGTGGCATATTTCTTTTCGTCAATTCCCATCGGGAACGATTCAATAACGATGGAACGTTCATCCATGGTAATAATGTTCGACGAGGAGGTTACCGGCAAAATACGCGTTGTAGCGCCTAAAAAGTGGCGTACATCATCAAACGTGTGGAAACCTATAAGATCGGCCCCTAACATACCTTCCAGTAATTCAGACCTCCAGGGAATAAGCCTGAACATTTCATGTGACGGGAATGGTATATGCAAAAAGAAACCGATAGAAACATCCGGAAGTTCATTCCTGACCAGGCCTGGTAAAAGCAGCAGCTGGTAATCATGTACCCATATAATATCGCCGGGTTCGGCAATACTTAATATAATATCTCTGAATTTTTGATTTACTGCTTTATAATAATCCCAGTTTGATTGCTTGTAATTTGCATAAGTTGATGCATAGTAATGAAAAACGGGCCACAAAACTTCATTTGAAAAGCCTTCGTAATATTGGTTAATCTCTTCCTGATCAAGAAATACGGGTATCAGGCTTAACTCTTTTAACTGGTGGGTTACATGATCTTTATCCTGTTGTTCAGTAATTTCAACTCCGGGCCACCCTATCCACACATTATCACCCTGTTTATATATTGAACCTAAGCCGGTAGCTAAACCTCCTTCACTTGGCGATAAAATATATTCGTCATCTGCTTTTGAAATTTTAACTGGTAACCGGTTAGATACAATTATGGTTTTCGGCATGTCTACTATTTTATATTATTAATAAATTTATTGCTTATTAATAAAGGTATAAACAGCCAAGTTGTTTGCTAAATAATGATAATAAGCATAAAATGCACATTTTCAGCGAAAACAAAAAAGCCATCCTGATGTATCAGGATGGCTTTCCATGTGAGAATCTTCTCTTGAATTATTTTACTTGTTGAAAAAATTCAAGGTTTGCTTGTTGTGTGATCCTTACTAATACTTCGTGTGAATCATTTTTAAGATCAACAAAGTATGAGGTAGCATCAATGTTATCGTTTACTTCAGTATTTGCCTGGTAAACAATTACTTCACCAACTTCATAACCTTTGTAATCTTTAGCAATTTGTTTTAAAGTTTTAGCCGGGATAGCTTTAGCATCAACTCTTTGAGTTACACCTAAGTACTCGCCGTTAAGGTTGTAAAAAGCAGTTTTCTTAACACCATCAACTGTAAAGGTAGCTTTCTGGCAATTTTTGGTTACTGTCCAGTTTACATCTGTTGCATCAGCAAAATCAACTGTAAAACCATGTAGTGCAACATAAGAAACATTAGTTCCACCATCTACTCTTTTACCACCATCGGCAGCAAATACATTAACGCTTAATAAAGCGGCTATTGCGGTTGTTATAAATATCTTTTTCATGTTCGTTTAAATTTTAAATCCATAACAAAAGTATGTCAATGTTGTCAATGTGACAAATAAAATTTAATTTTTATGAATATTTTATAATTATATGACTTTAGGGATGGAAAATTTTGATTTTTACAAATCACTTAGTGTATAAATTACAATATGTAAAACAAAAAAGGCATAAAAAAATCGGTTTACAATTAGCTAAACCGATTTTTCACATTATTTTAACCTTAATTTAACCATTATCTGCGAAGCCCGGATACAATGTCATGCCACCATCCATAAAAATAGTGGTGCCGGTGATATAATCGGCCTGGTCTGAGGCCAGCCAGGCGGCCAGTTTTCCAATGTCATCAGGTTTACCAATCCGGTTATAAGGTATCAGTGTTAGTAATTTATCTAAGGCTTCGGGGGTATCCCATGCGGTTTTGTTAATTGGGGTTTGTATGGCACCAGGCCCAATAGCCACCACCCTTATTTTATGCGGAGCTAACTCCTGCGCTATGCTTTTCATAAACATACTGATGCCGCCTTTGCTTGCTGCATAATTTACATGCCCGCCCCAGGGAATTACCTCATGCACACTGCTCATGCAAATAATTTTACCGGCAGCGCTACTCCGGTCTGCTACTACCCCTCTTCTGATGAACTCCTTTGCCGCTTCTCGCGAACACAGAAACTGGCCGGTAAGGTTAATACTGATCACGGTATTCCAATCCTCCAGGGTCATATCCACAAATTTCGAGTCTTTTTGCAGGCCGGCATTATTCACCAAAATATCAATAGTACCATACCGCTCAAACATTAGGGCAAACATCGCTTTTACCTCGGCTTCATGGCTTACATCGGCCTGTACAGCAAAAGCTTCACCGCCTGCTGCTTTTATTTCGTCAACCGTAGCATCGGCTGCCGCCTTATTATGAGCGTAATTGATAACCAGTTTGGCGCCTGCCTTTGCCAGTTCAAGGGCAACTCCTTTACCTATACCGCTATCGGCACCGGTTACCAGGGCTGCCTGCCCGTTTAATGATGGTGATGGGTTCATGTAATACCAGATTTAAATGTTTATATAACCAATGTTTTTTAGCCAATAAGGTTTTAAAAATTTAACTGTATTTGCCTGAACCAGGGTTACCCCCCTTAATCTGCTGATCCCGGTTCAGTTAAAACAAAAAAAGACGCCTTGCAGCGCCTCTTTTTGTTTTATAATGATTTTATATAATCTAAAAACATCAGTAGTGCTTTCTTTTTATCTGCTGTTAAATCAAAATCTATTTTATGCATCAGGTAATCTTCAAGATCAAAATCATCCCGCGTGGGGAGTTCTTCAAAAAGTTCGGCCCGGTGATCAAGACCATATTTGAGGGCCGCGTTAAACTCATCCATAAAATCCTGCGGGATAGGTTTGTTGGCAATCCAACCGGCAAACATGAAAGGCAAACCGGTAAATTTTTGCCACTCTTCGGCCAAATCATATACGTATTTGTATTTATCCTTTTTACCAAAAGTACGGTCGCCTATTTGTACAAATGCAGTGTTTGCGTCTGTTGATTCGGCGTAGTTGGCAGCATGCTTGATAAGCTCGGGCGTTACCTTCCAGTAATTTTTCAATAAAACCAGCGCTAGGTTATTTGATGAGCGCGACTCCGGATCAAGCTGCAGATATTTAATATCATTAACATCGCAGTTGCTGAAAATAAAAACTGAGTTTACTGCTCCAACTGCGCCAATGCAATATTGCGATACAATTTCCCATTGTGGCAGACTTAAGGTAGCGGCTACCGGGATAAGCCCAATATCAACTACATCATCAATCAGTTTTTGAGCACAGTCTGACGGCATATCAAGGCTCAATTCAATTTTATCTAATATTCCGGAATGTTGGATGCCGTATATAAACGGTTTGGTGTTTGTATAGCTTACAGCTGATATTCTTATCTTTTTCACAAAAAGCGCTATTTCGGGATTATTTTAAATGTTCGGCATTATTAAAATCGGCGATCTCAAACTTTTCGCCATCATATATTACTTTGTATAAAACCAGGTTCTGGTGCGGGAAAGTATCCATTGCCGTAAGCGGATGATCTGTTAATATGCATAACAATAAACGCATGGCGCGGCCGTGCATACATATTAATACGGTATCTTCTTCGGGATGGCTCATAATAACCCCAAGCGCTTCGCGCTGGCGTATTGCCACTTCGTTGGGGCTTTCGCCTCCTTCAAATTTGCTGTCTAACCGGCCATCAAGCCAATCGCGCATAATTTGCAAAAAGGCGGCCTTGTTTTCAGTTGTGCTTGGCTGCCCTTCATGTATGCCCCAGGCAAGCTCATCTAAACCTGATAGTTTTTGGTACGGGATACCCTGATCAATAAATGGTTGAATACTTTGTTGGGTACGTTTTAAGGCCGATATATATATCTTGTCAAAGGGTACAGCTTTGTAGGCTTCAAAAAACAGCCCTGCTTGCCTGCGTCCCTCATCATTTAAATCGGTATCCATTCCGCGGCCTTGTACAATACCTTGTCTGTTAAGCTCTGTTTGGCCGTGACGTACTATATATAAAGTTTTTTTTATCATTCTTATTTAAGCGTAAAGCTTAAAGCAAAAGGCTTAAAGCTTTTTAAGCCTTTTGCTTATATATTTATTGGGTATTTATCATTATTTGGCTTTATGCCTTCGGCTTTTAGCTAATCACCGGCAATTTATAATATTGAGGTTTCTTTTCTTCCGGAAATTCAAAATCAGTAAAATCGGTTACCACATTATATAGCGTATCGCGCTCAATAGGCTGGCGACCTACATTTTTGATCAGCTCCACTAATTCTTTGGTGCTCATACCGGGGTGCTGTTCTTCGGCACCGGCCATGGTGTATATTTTAGTGGTGTCATCAAGTGTTCCGTCAATATCATCCACCCCAAAATTTAGGGAGAGTTGTGCTGTAGTACGACTGATCATGGCCCAGTAAGCCTTGATGTGATCAAAGTTATCCAAGTAAATGCGGGCAATAGCATAATTACGCAAGTCCTCCACCACGGTAGATTCCGGCACGTGCGACATCTGGTTATCCTGGTTGCGGAATTTTAACGGTATAAAGGTCTGGAATCCCCCTGTTTTATCTTGTAACTGACGTAAACGCTCCATGTGATCAACCCGGTGCCAGTATTTTTCAATGTGACCATATAGCATGGTTGCATTAGAACGTGCACCTAATTTGTGCCACTCTTCATGTATGGCCAGCCATTGGTCGCCGGTACATTTATCTTTTGAGATCAGGTCGCGCACCTCGGGGTGGAATATTTCTGCACCGCCGCCGGGGATAGATTGCAGACCAGCTTCGAGCATCAGGCGCATACCTGTGGCGTAATCAATTTTAGCCTTTTTAAATATATAATGATATTCAACAGGGGTTAAAGCCTTGATATGCAACCCAGGCCGGTGCGCACGGATACGGCTGAATAACTCCTGGTAAAAAGGTACATCATATTGCGGCAAAACGCCACCCACTATATGCACTTCGGTTACCGGTTCGCCGTCATATTTTGTTACCATATTGAACATTTCGTCCATGGTATACTCCCAGCCCTCAGATTTTTGCTTCAGCAATTTTGAATAGGAGCAAAATTTGCAATCATATACACAAAGATTGGTAGGCTCAATATGAAAATTACGGTTGAAGTAGGTTTTATCACCATGTCGCTTTTCGCGGATGTAATTAGCCAAAACTCCAAGATAGCCCAGGTCGCCCTGCTCATACAGCGTAACGCCCTCATCAAAGGTAATACGTTGGTTGTTGAGTACTTTTTCGGCAATGTGCTTTAAATCAGCGGGTAGGTCCTGATTTTGCAATAATAGTTGTAAATTACCTTCAGCTTCCATGAAAAAAACTTTGCGCAAATGTACTAAAAAGCTCAAAACAATGCTTTATCAGATAAAGCATTGCCCAGGTGCAGCAAAGTAATGACATTAAGTTTACAGAGCAGATATGGCGCTTATGCTGATCCCGGTAAAGCAATCGTCCTGGCAACCTTTGGGCACATAACCACAGTTTGATATCATTCCATTGTTTCTTGCCTCAAAATATATATCATTATTTTTTGTATCGGCTTTAAGCCAAATGGTACGTGCTTTCATGTAAACATCATCCAAGGTGAGCAATTGCGCTCCCTGGTCGCCGTGGGTATTTAAGCTGGATGTTTCCTCATGCCAATTTGCAACAATATCCCTGTTATTGGTGCCATCTCTGCGCAGTTGGGTGGCTGTAAAATCGCGGGAGATAATCTTACCGTTACTTACCTCTATTTTAGTTTCAGTACCGTAACCGAAAACTGAACCGTTATTTATGGTATAGTTATATGAATTATTAACGCTGCCTTTATAGCTTATCCAGGCGTTGTAGCTTTTATTAAATGGGCTTTCGTTAGCAATATCGTCCTTTTTGCAGCTTGCGATGGAAATTAAAATGATGACGATGGCAAACAGAGATAGTTTTTTCATGATGCAGGTTTTTAAATATTACGCAAAAATTATACGTTGCGCTACAGCTTTACTAAATAATCTTATTTATTTTGGCCGAATATCCTATACATTAATCCGATGAAAACTGAAACTATAGCTATCCACGCCGGAAACAAAAAAGACGAATCTTCAAAAGCGGTAATACAACCTATCGTCCTGTCAACCACGTTTGAACGCGGTATTGATGGCGATTTCCCGGGTGGGCATATCTATAGCCGCGCATCAAATCCTAACCGTGCAGCGCTTGAAAACGTGCTGACCAAATTAGAGAATGGTGCCGATGCAGCAGCTTTTTCATCAGGTAATGCAGCGGGTATGTCTGTATTTCAGTCATTAGCGCCGGGCACACATGTTATCGCTCCTGATGATATGTATCATGGTTTACGTAATCAGCTTAAAATCCTGTTTGCAGGCATTTTAACATTTGATTTTATTGATGTTAATGACCTGGATGTATTGCAGCAGCATATTAAACCAACAACGGGCTTAATATGGATAGAAACACCATCAAACCCGTTGCTTAAAGTAACAGATATAAAAAAAGTAGTAGCTATAGCAAAAGCCCATGGCATTAAGGTAGCTTGTGATAATACTTTTGCCACACCAATATGCCAGCAGCCGCTTGCTTTAGGCGCCGACCTTGTAATGCACTCTGCTACCAAATATTTTGGCGGCCATAGCGATCTGATGGGCGGCGCCTTAATCACAGCCGAAAAAAGCGAATGGTGGCAAAAAATACGCCAGGTGCAGGAAATGGGCGGTGCCATCCCCTCCCCAACGGATTGTTATATGCTGGTGAGGAGTATTAAAACATTGCCGTACCGCGTTAAGGGGCATGTACAAAATACACAGCTATTGGCAGAGTTTTTAGAACAGCACCCACGTGTTGAGGCTGTAATGTACCCGGGGCTGCCATCGCATCCGCAGCATAGCATTGCTAAAGAGCAAATGCTGGCCTTTGGTGGCATGTTATCCTTTATTGTTAAGGGTACGGAAGAAGATACCCATAACATTATTAATAAACTACAGCTGTTTACCCGTGCAACCAGCCTTGGCGGCGTAGAAAGCCTGATAGAGCATCGTGCCACTGTTGAAGGCCCCGATACCAAAACTCCACGAAATTTATTAAGGGTATCTGTTGGTTTAGAGCATATTGATGACCTGGTAGATGATTTGGAGCAGGCACTGAGTTAAGACTTGTAAGGTGAAAGGTAAGAGGCGAAAGGTTTTTATGAGTAGAATATACTTAATACAGGTATAAAGGTGGAATATTATACTAAGCAAAATGTGCTTAGTATAAAGAAGTTTCAGCGTAATTTCCAATTACCTTTTACCTTTCGCCATTGACCTTTAACCTAAAAATAAATTTAATTTGGTAATTCAATATATATCAACCTATATTTGCAACTATAACAGGTAGCAATACCATGATCAATTCTCCGCGATAGTTCGGGTATTGATTTATAAAGAAGCGGCGAGAGATCAGGCTCAATGACCCGCTGGCAACCCTCCAAAATTGGAGAAGGTGCCAATTCCTGTCCCGGAAAATAACCCCGGGGAATATAAATTTATAACCATGAAAAGTTTAATTACGATTACACAACGCAACGCTTTTAACACTACAGACAGTAATATACAACATATTGGCTTAAACATTAGCTATATTTGTATGTGTTGCTGCTGTTGATGCGTTAGCACGTTCATCTTTTTCAATTCCCGAAAAATCTGCGTGCTGTACAACTGGTAAATTCCATTTACCGGCCTGCCCAAATTAATCAGCTTATTAAATCAATTAAACACATTTCAAACTTAACTATTATGTCTACCAGTAATTTAAAATTCGAAACCTTACAATTACATGCAGGTCAGGAAGTTGACCCAACTACCGGATCACGCGCTGTACCACTTTACCAAACCTCATCATACGTATTTAAGAATGCGGAGCATGGCGCCAATTTATTTGCGTTAAAGGAGTTTGGTAACATATACACCCGCATTATGAACCCTACCACCGATGTGTTTGAAAAACGCATTGCGGCTTTGGAGGGCGGTGTGGCAGCATTGGCTACTGCATCTGGGCAGGCAGCGCAGTTTTTAGCATTAAATAATATACTGCAGGCTGGCGATAACTTTGTTACCTCCCCTTTTTTATACGGGGGTACTTATAACCAGTTTAAAGTTGCCTTTAAGCGCTTAGGTATTGATGTACGTTTTGCCCAAGATGATACTGCCGAAAATCTGGAGGTTTTAATTGACGATAAAACCAAAGCCATTTACCTGGAAACAGTGGGTAATCCCGGCTTTACCATTGCCGATTTTGAAA
Organism: Mucilaginibacter saanensis; assembly: GCF_014200575.1. Taxonomy (GTDB): domain Bacteria; phylum Bacteroidota; class Bacteroidia; order Sphingobacteriales; family Sphingobacteriaceae; genus Mucilaginibacter. Next base: position 787,050 of record NZ_JACHBZ010000002.1, read on the forward strand.
AAGTAGCGGCTTTAGCCAAAAAGCACGACCTTCCTTTAATAGTTGATAATACTTTTGGTGCAGCCGGATATTTGTTCCGCCCGTTAGATCATGGTGCACATATAGTGGTTGAATCAACCACCAAATGGATTGGCGGTCACGGTACTACCATTGGCGGTGTAATAGTTGATGGTGGTAACTACAACTGGGCCAACGGAAAGTTCCCGCAGTTTACAGAACCATCTGAAGGTTATCATGGTTTGGTATTTGCCGATGTATTTGGTATTGGCGGCCCGTTTGGTAATATTCAGTTTATTATACGTGCACGTGTAGAGGGTTTGCGTGATTTTGGCCCGGCCCAGGCACCATTTAACTCCTGGTTGAATATACAGGGACTGGAAACGCTTTCATTACGCGTACAGCGCCACGTTGATAATGCGCTGGAGCTGGCCAAATGGCTTGAACAGCATCCGCAGGTGGCTACAGTTAACTACCCGGGTTTACCATCATCGCCGTACCATGCTTTAGCAAAAAAATATTTAAAAAATGGTTTTGGAGGGGTATTATCCTTCGAGATCAAAGGGGATAAACAACAGGCAAGCAACTTTATTGACAGCTTACAGCTGGTAAGTCACCTGGCCAATTTAGGAGATGCCAAAACGCTCATTATTCAGCCATCGGCTACAACACACCAGCAGCTTTCTGATGCCGAACAATTATCGGCAGGTGTTACGCCAACATCATTACGCGTATCAGTAGGTATTGAGCATATTGATGATATTAAAGGCGATTTTGAACAGGCATTTGCCAAGGTAAAGCAGCTTGCTGCTCAGTTAGTATAGTTTTTTTTAAGTGATATAGTAAAGTTGTAACGGGATGCGATTGTAGCAAACAGGAAGTAAATGAGTTGGAAGGAATGAGTTGAAAAACTCAAAGCCTGATCACTTATAACTGCTGGATAGCTGCAATTGCACCCGGAATAACAAAACAGAAGAATGAACACAGAAATATTTAAGTACACACAAACATTTGAGTTCGAATCGGGTCAGCAGATAGAGGAATTAGAAATCGGTTTCCATACCTACGGCAAGTTAAATAAGGAAAAAGATAACGTAGTATGGGTATGCCATGCCCTTACCGCCAATGCCGATGTATTTGACTGGTGGAAAGGCCTGGTAGGTACCGGCCACCTTTTTAACCCCGAAGAACATTTTATTGTGTGTGCCAATATATTGGGTTCGCCCTATGGCACAACCAATCCATTAAGTGTAAACGCGGTAACAGGGCAACCTTATTTTCAGGCATTCCCTCAGTTTACTATCAGGGATATTATAAAAGCGCACCAGTTACTTGCAGAGCATTTGCAGGTTAAAAATATCCATATCCTTATAGGTGGTTCACTGGGCGGTCAACAGGCTATTGAGTGGGGAATAATTGAACCGGAACGTATCAAAAACCTGATACTGATTGCTACCAATGCGCGCCATTCTCCATGGGGAATAGCGTTTAATGAGTCGCAGCGGCTGGCTATCAGTACCGACCGTACTTTTTACGCCAACACGCCTGAGGGTGGCCAAAAAGGCCTTAAAGCTGCAAGAAGCATAGCATTGTTATCCTACCGCGGTTATAAAACCTATTCCATAACCCAGCAGGAAGATACTGACAGCAAAACTGACGATTATCGTGCAGCCACTTATCAGAATTACCAGGGCGAAAAACTGGTTAACAGGTTTAATGCCCATAGTTACTGGTATTTAACTAAAACAATGGACTCGCACAACGTGGGGCGTAACCGCAATGGTGTTGAAAAGGCCCTGAGCCTGATCAAAGCCCGTACCCTGGTGATCGGTATTAAATCAGATGTGTTGTTCCCGGTTGAGGAACAGCAATACCTGTTCAGACATATCCCTAAATCGGCCTTCGCAGAGCTTGATTCGTTTTATGGCCATGATGGGTTTTTAATTGAAACTGAAGCATTAACAAATATTATTACATCATTTTTTAAGACTGATGTAAAAGGAAAAATTATAGAATTGCAACGTACAGCATAATGAGTAAAAAGTTAAATATCGGCTTATTTGGATTTGGAGTAGTTGGTCAGGGACTATATGATATCGTCAAAACAAAGAATTTAAACATCGAGATAGTAAAATTTGCTATCAAAGACCCGCATAAAGAGCGTTCTTTACCTGCACATTTATTTACAACAGACCGGGATGAGCTATTGAACAACCCGGAGATCAACACCATTGTTGAACTGATAAATGATACCGAAGCTGCTTTTGAAATTGTATCAAGGGCATTAAGCTCTGGCAAAAACGTTGTTTCGGCCAGTAAAAAAATGATCGCACTGCATCTGGAGGAACTGATTGAGCTACAGCATAAACATGGTACCTCTTTATTATACGAAGGCGCAGTTTGCGGAAGTATCCCTATCATCCGTAACCTGGAAGAGTATTATGATAATGAGTTACTGCACTCTATAAGCGGCATATTTAACGGATCATCAAACTACATACTTTCAAAAGGATTTATTGAAGGCCTGGATTATGACAGCGCCTTAAAGCAGGCCCAGGATCTTGGTTTTGCAGAAACCGACCCTACCAGTGACGTAGGTGGATTTGATGCTAAATACAAACTGGTAATTGCCGCTGCACATGCGTATGGCGTAATTGTGCAGCCTGAAGAAGTGTTTAACCTGGGCATACAAAACCTGGGTGCTCAGGATTTGCAATACGCACGGGAGAAAAACCTTAAAATTAAACTGGTACCCGTAGCAAAAGAACTGGACGAACGAAATGTTGCCCTGTTTGTATTACCAAAGTTTGTAAATGAAACTGAGTTTTTGTACAACGTGGAGTACGAATACAATGGCGTAACTGTACAAGCAGCCTTTGCCGATCAGCAATTCTTTTTTGGCAAAGGTGCAGGCGGCCATCCTACTGGCTCGGCAGTACTGTCAGATATTGCTGCGCTGCGCTATAATTATCAGTACGAATACAAAAAGGCCAAGGAAAAAACTGATCTCAAATTCACCAATAATATTGAACTAAACATATACCTGAGGTATGAAGATGAAAGCCTGGTTGAGGCCCTAAACTTTGAGCACATACAGGAGCGTTATTATTCAGGTAGTTATAAATTTGTGATCGGAAAAGTTAATTTACAAAATCTGATCGACAACCAAATCCGTATATCTGATAGCAAGGCATTTATCGCTTTTGCCGATCAACTTACGGGGGTCAGTTTAGCATCGGCATTAAAACAAACGGCCGAAATTTCACAATAGATTTTTTTGTTGTTTGTAATAAAAAAGGCTTCATTAAGAAGCCTTTTTTATTAACTGAGGTTTTTACTTATTTGGCGAAATAAGCGGCAATACGCTTGCCAAAAGCCACGGTTATAATACCAATGAATATTTTTGAGCATGACGATACTACATCGCTTTGATCGCTCGCGGTTGATAAATTGTATAACCTGTAGATCAAGTCGGGCAGGGTGTTTACAATAAGCAAGCCTCCAATAATAATCAAGGCAATTTCATAAATCACTTTTCTATCTGCAAATAGCTTTACATTTTCCTGCTGATCGGTTACGTTAGTTACCAAACGGGTAATGAATTTTGTTTTGGCAATTAAAAACACTGCTAAAAGCAATAAGAGTAAAAAGCTTACACCATTTATTATAAGTAAATTGGTTTGCTCGATACTCTGATCGGCATTCATGGCGTTACCATGGCTGCGTACAAAGGTTAGTAAACCGGGGAGCTTTGAAATATCGGCAACTAACAAATAGATACCCAAAACTTTTATGGTTACCTCATAAAGATCAAACTTTTTCATTTTTAATTGGGGATAGGGTTTAAAGAGCAACTAATATAGACAAATGCCCTGCATATCAAATAAAATATCCCGTTTTATAAAAATAGTTCTTAATCCAGGTAATAATGTCTTATCCTGTTTAATCCATGATCAAGCTCATAAACCCAGGGAGTGGCTGTCGGTATTTCCAACTTGCTCACCTCCTCATCGGTCAAACAATCAATATATTTTATGAGCGAACGCAGGCTATTGCCATGAGCCACCACAATCACCTTTTGATTGCGGCGCATGGCATTTACTATGGTTTCGTTCCAAAAAGGCAATACCCTATCCATGGTTTCGCTCAGGTTTTCTGTCAGAGGCAGTTCGCGGTCTGTAAGGTCCTGATACCGCAGGTCATGACCCGGAAAACGGGGATCGTCCCGTGTTATAGCCGGAGGGTGTTCATTAGGGTCGCGGCGCCATTTTTGCACCTGCTCTATCCCATATTTGGCTATGGCATCGTCCTTATTCATCCCCTGCAGATCACCGTAAAAGCGTTCATTTAAACGCCAGGATTTTTCAACAGGTATCCATAAATGATCAAGCTCCTCTAACACAAAATGCATGGTTTTTATTGAGCGCTTTAAATATGATGTAAAACCGGCATCAAAGTTATAGCCGTTCTTATTCAATATCTGGCCGGCTTTTTTAGCCTGCAGGTATCCATTTTCAGATAGGTCTACGTCTTCCCAGCCGGTAAAACGGTTCTCCAGATTCCAGGCGCTTTCGCCATGGCGTATCAATACAATTTTCTGCATAGGTGTTTAGTTAACGCAAAAGTACCCGTTCAGTTGTAAAAAAAATTGTTTAATATTTATAAATCAATTAGATTGCCTTAATAAACCAATTAAACTTTAACCTTTTATGATTCCTACTACACCTGTCCCGGTAAAGGATGGCATTGCCAACCCTGCTCCTCTTGGTCTTTGCGCTTTTGGCATGACCACCGTATTGCTTAATATCCACAATGCCGGTTTTTTTGAAATGAACAGCATGATATTGGCTATGGGCATATTTTACGGCGGCCTGGCCCAGGTTATTGCGGGTATTATCGAGGCTAAAAAGAACAATACATTTGGCTTAACCGCTTTTACCTCGTATGGTTTTTTCTGGTTGTCATTAGTAGGTTTAATAGTGTTCCCTAAGTTGGGCTGGGGCGCAGCGGCATCTGAGGGAGCCATGTGCGCTTATTTAAGTATATGGGGAGTATTTACTTTACTGATGTTTTTTGGTACATTAAAACTTAACCGTGCGCTTCAGTTTGTTTTTGCTTCATTAACTGTTTTGTTTTTTTTACTGGTTGCCGGTGATGCTACAGGAAATACCAGCATTAAGCATTTAGCCGGATACGAAGGTATCATCTGCGGTGCATCGGCCATATATACTGGTATTGCTAACGTATTGAATGAAGTTTATGGCAGGGTGGTATTACCTATAGGCCCGGTGAATGTTTAATTTAAAAGCTAAAATTAATTCTGTTAAATTGCGCAGGTGAAAGATTATAAAAAATATTACAGTATACCAGCTACGCCTGATGAAATTTATATGGCCCTAACCAATCCGATAACTATAGAATTATGGACTGGAGAAGTTGCCGAAATGTCGACCGAACCTGGCTCCGAATTTTCTATGTGGGAAGGTAGCATTACCGGCAAAAACCTGGAGTTTGAGCCCGGAAAAAAAATAGTGCAGCAATGGTATTTTGATGGCCAGTCTGATAACTCTATCGTCACCATTAAACTTCATGCCGATAAACAAGGCACATCTGCCGAATTGAGGCACACCAACATTCCTGATGATGATTTTGATGATTTGGTTGACGGATGGAACAACAGTTATTTTGGCGCTCTTACAGAGTTTTTTGAAGGAGAATAATTACAATTTTAAAACAGTCTTTACTGTAAGGCACGAAGCAAAGTATCTTGTCATTCTGAGCATAGCGAAGAATCCAATCATCAGATAGATCCTTCGTTCCTCCTTTAGATTAGCATAATTAAATTTACTGGATAATTAGATTGAGAAGAAGCGGGGTGAACTATTCATTCCTCTGAGTAAAAGACTCATATCCT
>NZ_JACHBZ010000003.1 GCF_014200575.1 Mucilaginibacter saanensis
ACACATATTCATAAAGCTTACCAGCAATGTATCAACATCTCGATAGATTACGGCATTATGGAAAAGGCAGACAATGTGTATGTGCTGCCATCGGCATTTGGCTGGAGCGACCTGGGTACCTGGGCCTCTATTTATGAGCTGGCGGATAAGGATTATGTAGGCAATGCGGTGATCCCCTCAGAAAAAGTGATCATGTATGATTCATCTAATTGCATGGTGAATGTACCGGGCGAAAAACTGGTGATATTACAGGGCCTGCATGACTTTATCGTAGTAGAATCCAACAACACGCTGCTGATCTGCCCGCGTGACCAGGAGCAGAATGTGAAACAGGTTGTGGCTGATGTAAAAAGCAAGTTTGGTACTAAGTATATTTAGCCCCAGCCCTAAAGTAGGAGCTTCTAAAAATCCAATTGAATATAAAAGCCCGACTCTTTTTGAATCGGGCTTTTATATTTTTAACAGAAAGCCACAACAAATTAGGCAACTCTCCCTTTTAAGATTGGAGAGTCCTCTGCCGTATAGCTTCGTATAATATCACCCCGGTTGATACTGATACGTTGAGTGATTCGATCTCGCCAAACATTGGAATTTTAGCCAGGTGGTCTGATATACGAATAATCTCGTTCCGGATGCCGTCCTCCTCAGACCCCATGATGATAGCTGTTGGTGCTGTATAATCAGGAACATAAATATCTTCCTTGGTTTTTTCGGTACAACAAACCAGCTGCAAGCCCGATTCTTGTAAAAACCTCACCGTTTGCATAAAGTTATCGTGGCGGCAAACCGGTATCTTATACAAAGCACCGGCTGATGTTTTAATAGCATCAGGATTTATTTGCGCCGAACCTTTTGTCGGAATAACAATGGCGTGCACACCCGCGCACTCGGCGGTACGGGCTATAGCGCCCATATTACGCACGTCAGTTATGGAATCCAAAACAAGTATCAGGGGGACTTCTCCCCTTTCAAACACTTCAGGAATAATATTCTCGATCTTTTGATAGATAATAGGCGAAATAAAAGCCACCGCACCCTGATGGTTTTTAGCCGTAAGGCGGTTCAACTTCTCTACAGGTACTTGCTGCGCGGTAATATTATATTCCGTTAACAATGCCTTTAGCTCATGCGACAAGCCGCCGCCAACTCCCCTTTGAATATATAACGCCTCAATTTCTTTACCCGAGGTAATGGCTTCCATAATGGCCCGGATACCAAAAACCATCTGGTTGCTTTCTCGTTGAGGTCTGGAATTAAATGTCATTTTTAATAATCTATATTTTTTTCAAAAGTAGCTATATTAATTGATTAAGCACTTATTGAACCCATCTGCCATTTTGGTTTTTTATAAATAATTAACAATTGCAAAGTTTATTAACATTGTTATAATTATTTGATTTACAATAGCTAAATTAGGATACTAACACATTATTAACAATCGATGTTAATTATTTAGTTATAGTTAACAGAAACTGTTAATTAAAAATACTCAAATTTATATAGTTGTTAATGTATTAGTTAAAGTGAAAAACACCGTGTTAGCGCTTTAGCCGCCAAATCAAAACTAATTTTGTATATTTTTGTCGCCTTATGAATTTCGAGAACGATAACCTGCAAAACAAGCCCAATACAAACGACCGCCGAAGCCGATTTACTGCTCCAACCCCCTATAGCGGACTGGGTAAACTTCCGCCTCAGGCAACTGATCTGGAAGAGGCTGTTTTAGGTGCACTGATGCTGGAGAAGGATGCACTATCGTCTGTTATCGATATTTTAAAACCAGAAGTATTTTACCGCGACAACCACCAGAAAATATTTGCTGCCATAAAGTTATTATTTGAGAAATCATCTCCAGTAGATATTTTGACCGTTACAGCAGAATTGCGCAAACTGGGCGAGCTGGAAATGATAGGCGGCGCTTATTACATTACAGAATTAACCAGTCGCGTTGCCTCGGCAGCAAACATTGAGTTTCACGCCCGTATCATCATACAGAAATTCATTCAGCGCGAGTTGATCCGTATCTCTACAGAAGTGATTCAAAGCGCCTATGAGGATACCTCCGATGTGCTGGACTTACTGGATAAAGCGGAAAAAAATCTTTTCGAAATTGCGCAAAATAACCTAAGGCGTGATGCCCGAAAAATGGACGACCTGGTACACGAGGCATTAAAAGATATTGAGGCGCTTAAAGACAAGAAAGACGGCTTAACCGGTGTTGCCTCGGGCTTTACTGCGCTTGACAGAATGACTTCGGGCTGGCAAAAATCAGATTTGGTTATTATAGCTGCCCGTCCGGCAATGGGTAAAACAGCCTTCGTATTAAGTTGCGCCCGTAACGCCGCGGTTGATTTTGATAAACCGGTAGTGGTATTCTCACTCGAGATGTCCTCGGTTCAGTTGGTTAACCGTTTAATATCCGGAGAAACTGAAATTGAACAGGAAAAAATCCGTAAGGGAACGTTAGAAGAATGGGAATGGCAGCAAATCCACTCTAAAATTGGCAGACTTGAGCAGGCAACCTTAATTATTGATGATACGCCAGCGCTAAATATATTTGAATTCAGGGCGAAATGCCGTCGTTTAAAATCACAGCACGATATCCAGCTCATCATCATTGACTACTTACAGTTGATGCATGGTAAAGGCGAAGGTAAAGCTGGTGGCGGTAACCGTGAGCAGGAAATTGGTAGTATATCAAGGGCTTTAAAATCCGTAGCCAAGGAGCTTAATGTGCCGGTAATTGCCCTTTCGCAATTAAGCCGTGCGGTTGAAACCAGGCCAGGTAACTCCAAAAGGCCAATGCTATCAGATTTACGTGAATCTGGTTCAATTGAGCAGGATGCGGATATGGTTCTTTTCCTTTATCGTCCGGAATATTACGGCCTAACAGAAGATGAAGACGGTAACCCGACCAACAACGTGGGTGAAGTAATTATAGCCAAACACCGTAACGGTGAAACCGGTACAGTACGACTGAAATTTGTAGGTAAATACGTTAAATTCGCCAATCTTGAAGAAAGCATGGATGGCTTCCCTCCTGTCGCTGGCAGCGCATTCTCGGGCCTTGCACCATCACAGGATTTTGAAAAACAGAGCAACTTCATCATTCGCCCATCACGTATGGATGATATTGATGACGAACCGCCATTTTAGTCGCCACAACGCCCCTAAAGGGGGAGTTCCTTAAATTGTATTATAAAAGAGAAAGAGGCGCCAATCGGCGCCTCTTTCTCTTTTATAATCTTGCCATTCTGATGAACGAAGGATCTATTCGATGATTATATTCTTCCTTCCCCAGGATGACAAATTACCTTATGGCAGGTAAGTTCCCCCTTCAGGGGGTTAGGGGGCAAATATCCCCAGTAATACCCCAATCATAATAATGACAGGGGTTTTTATTTTAGTAAAATGCAGCAATGAAAAAGTGCCCGCCATTAGTGCATAGGCAATCCAGTTGCCGCCAAATGGCCGTACCAAAAGTATAAATGCAGTAGCCATAAAGCCAACAGCAACGGCACTGATGCCGCTTAAGGAATTTTTTATCCGGGTTATTTTTTTCAGGTCCTCCCAAAAAGGCACAATGAACAAGATCAATATTAAGCCGGGAGTATTTACGCCGATAACTGCTACCAGGCTGCCAATAATCTGCCCGCCAATACCAAACCCTTTGTTTCCTAATGTAATGCCGCCTAAAAAAGAAGTAAAAGAAAATGTTGGGCCGGGTAGTGCCTGCTGCAAGGCATAGCCAGACAAAAACTCAGCATTGCTGAGGTAATGCTTTACCTCTACAAATTCGGTATACATCAATGGCACCATCACCTGCCCTCCACCAAATATCAGTATACCATTACGATAAAAGTTTTCAAACAAACGAATAGGCAAACTAAACGGCGACGTTTGATTGATGATAGCACCCAAAGCTGCAAAAAACAAGAGTATCCCAACAAAATAGGCTACCTTATTAGGATTAACATTTGAATATAACTTAACCCTCAGCTCATTCTCCTGTGGTTGGGTTTCCATAGCCGATGATATAATGCCACCCAAAAGTACCAACAAAGGAAAAGCATAAGCATTTTGTAAAATGAGCGTAGCAATAAAGGATGCAATGGCCAGCATGGCACTTACCCGCGTTTTCAGGAACCTGTTGGCAAAGGTGTAAGTAGCATAGGCTACTATGCCTACGGCCATGGGTTGTATATAGGTAATTACGTGGGCAAATTTTACCTGGTTAGCAAACATCTTATAGCTGATGGCGGCCATAGCCATTATTGCGGCCGATGGCAATATCCATATCAAAAAGGTGATCAGTGCAAGCCTTAACCCTCCAACCTTCCAGGCTATGCCCACCAGTGTTTGGGTTGATGACGGGCCGGGTAGCACTTGCGACAGCGCATTGAGTTCCATCAACTCATCCTCGGTAACATAATGCCGTTTTTCAACAAATTCCCGCAGCAAAACGGCTATATGGGCCTGTGGGCCGCCAAAAGCAGTAAATGTATAAATAGCAACATCGCGAAGAAAAAGAAGATGCCGTTTTTTCATCAATTAGTTCATAGTTAAGGGTTCTGAATCAAACACTGCTTAAAATAAGCCGTAGCTATGTGGCTTTCACTATTGTACGGTTCAATATATTAAGCTGCTAATAATCGTCGTCATCTTCCTCAATTCCCATGGCCTGTCTATAAACGGCCTGCAATTCTGAAAATGCATGATTATCACGCTTCTGCTTGGTTACTTTCATGCCGTTTTCGTAGGTAGTGATAGCATCCTGCTTGCGGTTTAATGCCTCATATAACTTACCGAGATGGTAATAGGTACCCACATAACCGGGATGATTATTGATCAGGTCTTCGTAATAGGTTAACGCTTTATCTGCCTGATTCAGACGCAGATATTCGGTAGCGAGCGCATATTTTAAAAACTCGTCGTTGGGTTCGTTCTTTATAAATTCCAGTAGCTTATCCAATCTGCTCAACTCCATTTTAAACTCTATCTTTTTTAACTAAATTTGCAAAAACCTATTGATATGAAGATCTTGGTATGTGTAAGTAATGTTCCTGATACCACCACAAAAATAACCTTTACTGATAACAACACCCAATTTAATACAAATGGTGTTCAATTTATATTGAACCCTTACGACGAAATAGCGCTTTCAAGAGCTATTGAGCTGACTGACAATGGAAAGGGTTCTGTAACTGTTATTAATGTTGGTGAAGTAAATACTGAAGCCACTATCCGTAAGGCATTGGCTATTGGCGCAACCGATGCTGTACGTATCAACGCCAAGCCTCATGATGCCTGGTTTGTGGCTTATCAAATAGCCCAGTATGTAAAAGCAAATCCTTTTGATCTAATACTGACCGGGCGCGAATCTATTGACTACAATGGATCTAAAGTTGCCGGTATGCTGGGCGAGTTATTGGATATGCCATCGGTATCCATCATTAAAAGATTAGATGCCGGTGATAGCACTGCAACTGTAGAGCGCGAAATTGAGGGTGGTAAAGAGATCCTGACCATTCCCTACCCTTTTACGGCCGGCGCTGCCGAAGGCGTTGCAGAACCTAAAATACCTAATATGCGTGGCATCATGTCGGCCCGCACCAGACCTCTGGTAGCTATTGAGCCTGTTGAAGTAAAAACATTCTCGGAAATCATTAGTTATGAAACACCAGCATCGCGCGGACAGGTAAAATTAGTGGCAGCAGATGACGCTGCAAAACTGGTGGAACTTTTGCATACAGAAGCCCGCGTTATCTAATCAATTCAAATCTACTTTTACGAAACACATTACATATGTCAGTTTTAATATATGCGGAAAACGCGGGAGGCAAATTCAAAAAATCAATTTTTGAAGCAGTAACCTATGCCCGTGCCATTGCCGATCAAAACAACACCAGTCTTACCGCCATCTCCATTGGTGATGTGGACGCCACTGAATTAGCCGCATTAGGTAAATATGGTGCCGAAAAAGTACTTCACGTATCTGGTGACAAATTAAAAAACTTTGTAAATCAGGCCTACGCTTCCATAATAGCCGAAGCCGCAAAAAAACAAGGCGCTGATATTGTGGTATTATCCAACACCTTTTCGGGACGTGGTTTAGCACCCCGCCTGGGCGTAAAATTGGAAGCCGGTGTTGCAGATGGTGCTGTTGCATTGCCTGAACAAAGCGCTGGAAAGTTCACCATTAAAAAAACAGCCTTCTCGGGCAAGGCTTTTGCAGTTGTTGAATTAACATCAGCAAATAAAGTTATTGCCCTGGTACCCAACTCCTATAAAGTAGTAGAAACCGGCGGAACAGCACAGGTAGAAGACTTTGCTGCTGAAACCAAAGAGTCGGACTTTAAAGCTATTATTAAGGAGATTGTACGTTCAACCGATAAAGTATCATTACCTGATGCAGAAATTGTTGTTTCTGCCGGACGAGGCCTTAAAGGTCCTGAAAACTGGGGTATGATAGAAGAACTGGCCGAACTGCTTGGCGCCGCCACAGCGTGCTCAAAACCAGTATCAGATGCCGGTTGGAGGCCACATAGCGAACACGTTGGACAAACTGGTATAGCTGTCAGTCCAAATTTGTATATTGCGATAGGTATTTCAGGTGCCATACAACATCTGGCTGGCATCAGTTCTTCAAAAGTTATTGTGGTTATTAACAAGGATCCGGAAGCAGCATTTTTTAAGGTTGCTGACTACGGTATTGTTGGTGACGCCTTTGAAGTAGTACCTCAATTAATAGCAGCCGTTAAAGAATATAAAGCTTCAGCATAAATTATTAGGTGCGATGGGTAATAACATGAAAAAAATTAAGCTTGATATTGTAGGGTTATCTTATAGTCAAACACAATCAGGTGCTTATGCTTTGGTTTTGGGCGAAGTGAGCGGACGCCGCAGGTTGCCTATTATTATTGGCAGCTTTGAAGCGCAAGCCATAGCCATCGAAATTGAAAAGATGACTCCGAGCCGCCCCCTTACACATGATCTGTTTAAGAGCTTTGCACAAGCCTACCAGATAGAGGTACAGGAAATTATCATTTACAATTTAGTTGATGGTATATTTTATTCTAAACTAATTTGCAGCGATGGTAAACGGTCAGTTGAAATTGACGCCCGTACATCTGATGCCATTGCAGTAGCAGTAAGGTTTGACTGCCCTATCTACACCTACGAGTTTATACTTTCAACAGCAGGCATAGTGATTGAAGGTAATGATTTTGTTTACCTGGAAAACATTAACGAAACCCAGGAAGAAAAATCAGTAGGAACAGCAGTAGGCAGCGGATTTGCCTCCCTGAGCGTTGACGAACTAAAAACAAAATTACAAGAGGCTCTTGCCGAGGAATCATACGAAAAGGCAGCCAAGATACGCGACGAATTAAACAAGCGTAAAGCATCGTAGTTTAATTTGAGTTTTCGGGATGTTCAATTTCGGATTTAATTTGAATCTGCCTGTTCAAAAACGCAATTCTTTTTGTCTCAGATTTTTAAAACCCAAAATTGGACGTCCGAAATCCGCAATTTTATAGTTTACATTTATTTCACTACTTTCCATTTTTAATTTAACACTAACTATTATTATTTAAACCAGGTGCAGTATGAATATTAAGTTTCGCTTAATAGTGATGAATTTTATGCAGTTTTTTATATGGGGTTCATGGCTGCTGACTATAGCTGTATACTGGTTTCAAAATAAACAATGGTCTGGCGAACACTTCGGGGCCATCTTTTCCACTATGGGTATTTCAGCGATATTCATGCCTGCACTTACCGGTATTATTGCTGACAGATTTGTAAATGCCGAAAAGCTATACGGCCTTATGCATCTTTTGGGAGCATTAACCCTATTCTCTTTGCCGCTCGTGAACAACCCGATCACTTTTTTCTGGGTAATTTTACTGAATATGGTGTTTTATATGCCCACCCTGTCATTATCTATAACGGTTGCCTATTCAGCATTAAAAAACAGCAATAAGGATATTGTAAAAGATTATCCACCCATTAGGATATGGGGAACCATTGGTTTTATTGCAGCATTGTGGACAGTGAGCCTCACCCATAATGAAACCTCTGCTAATCAATTTTATATCGCGTCTGCGATGTCGCTTACATTGGGCATATATTCGTTCACATTGCCCAAAGCTCCTCCACTATTAAGTAAGGTTACTAATAAATCGTTCATAGATTCATTGGGCTTAAATGCTTTCGCTTTATTCAAAACGCCAAAGTTTGCTATATTTTTTGCTTTCTCATTACTATTAGGTGCCGCATTACAACTTACTAATGCCTATGGCGATACTTACATTCATGATTTTGCAAGGGTAGCAGCATATAAAGATACCATTGCAGTAAGGTATCCGGCCATTATCATGTCTATATCGCAGATCTCGGAAACACTGTTCATCCTGGCTATCCCGTTCTTTCTGCGCAAATTTGGTATTAAGTATGTAATGCTATTCAGTATGCTGGCCTGGGTATTGCGATTTGGTTTATTTGCATTTGGCGATCCTGCAGGAGGATTGTGGATGATCATTTTATCGTGCATAGTTTACGGTATGGCCTTTGATTTCTTTAACATTTCGGGCTCATTGTTTGTTGAAACACAAACCACTCCTGAAATACGGGGCAGCGCACAAGGATTATTTATGATGATGGTAAATGGCTTTGGTGCATTTTTTGGTAGCTTCGCCAGCGGCTTAATTATCGACAAGTTTTTTACCCATGCAGATCATAGCAAAAACTGGCATGGCATCTGGCTTACCTTTGCAGCATACGCTCTGGTTATAGCACTTATCTTCCCTTTTGTTTTCCGTTACAAACATAACGCAGCTCTTAAGCACGCTATACAACACGCTTAGCTATAAACGAGAAAAGCCGGATTTATTCTGGCTTTTCTCGTTTATAGTTAAATGGCAGGTGGTTATTTCTTTTTACCAATTGCATATTTAATGCCGCCCAGCAGGTGTTTCAAATATAAAGGATCAGCGTATGATTCATCCGTATGACCTAATTCCGTATAAAACGCCCTGCCGCCATCAAATTCATGGTACCAGCTCATTGGGTGGTTATCGCCGTTTTCTCCGCCGGTGTAGCTTTTTTCATCTATCTTGATCAACACATGCAGGTCATCAGCTATCCATTTGTAATTGTACCACTCATCCCATCTTTTCCATTCAGCAGGTAAGTGTTTGGTGGCTATAAAATTACGGTCAACAACATCAAGGGTTGCTTCCTGTTGTTTTGGATGGCTTTTAAAATAAGCGCCAACCAATTTACCGTACCATGGCCAGTCGTATTCCGTATCGGTAGCTGCGTGTACACCAACAAAGCCTCCTCCGGCTTTAATATACTGCTCAAAAGCAGTTTGCTGCACATCATTTAAAACATCGCCGGTAGTACTCAGAAATATTACTGCTGCATACTGTTTTAAATTATCCGTAGTAAATTTTTCTGAATTGGTAGTGGTATCAACATCAAAGTTATTTTCCTGCCCCAACTTTATAATAGCAGGCACACCAACGGCTATGGAGTTATGATGAAAGCCTGCTGTTTTGCTAAATACAAGTACTTTAGCCTTAGCAAAAACGCGAGTGCCCGCCGTAGATACCACCAGTAAACAAACTAATAGCGCATATTTAATTTTCATTTTATTGTTCTTCATTTTTTCGACTTTTTATCCTCTTAGATATTACCTTTCTTTAATTCATCAGCTGCAAAATTGGCCGCACGCGCAGTTAATGCCATGTAGGTTAATGACGGGTTTTGACATGCTGATGAGGCCATAGCAGCGCCATCTGTACAAAACACATTTTTAGCATCCCAAACCTGGTTGTGTTCATTTAAAACTGATGTTTTAGGATCGCGGCCCATTCTTGCCGTACCCATTTCGTGTATACCATCACCTATGTTATGGCCCCTGTCATGCGTTTGAACATTTTTAACACCAGCGCTTTCCAGCATCGCTTTGGCTTCCTTCACAATATCAACCCGCATTTTCATTTCGTTATCCCTGATTATGGCATCCATCGCCAAAACAGGCAGGCCCCATTTATCTTTACGGGTTTTATCAAGCGTAATCTTGTTATCATGATAAGGTAATAGCTCGCCAAAACCGCCTATCCCAATCTGCCATCCTCCTGGTTCTGTTATAGCATCTTTATATTGAGCCCCAATGTTAAGTTCAGCAATTTCCCTGCTCCAGCCTGTACGGCTGGCGGCACCCTGGTAACCGAAGCCGCGCAGATAATCTCGTTTGTCGCCAAACAAATTGGCAAACCTTACCACATAAATACCATTTGCCCGGCGGCCGTAGTAATATTTATCTTCAAAGCCATCAACAGTGCCTGATGCCCCCAGGTTATAATGATGATCCATGATATTGTGTCCCAATTCGCCGCTGCTGCTGCCTAATCCATCCGGCCAAACATCAGTAGCCGAGTTCATTAACACCCAGGCACTGTTTAAGGCCGAAGCATTAACAAATACTATTTTGGCGTAATACTCATAGGTTTGGTTGGTTTCGGCATCAAGCACCTCTACTCCTGTTGCCTTTTTGGTATCCTTATCATATAATATTTTGGTAACTATGGAATATGGCCTTACGGTTAAGTTGCCTGTAGCCAGCGCCGCAGGCAGCGTAGACGATTGGGTACTGAAATATCCACCAAACGGACAACCCTCCCAGCACCTGTTTCTGAACTGGCATTTTGTACGGCCAGGTATAGCTGCGGTTAAATTTGCCACACGACCAATAATCATATGCCTGGTATTATTGTAATTCTTTTTTATACGTTCGGCTACGTCCTTTTCAACGCAGTTCATATCCATCGGCGGCAAATAATGCCCGTCAGGTAGTTGTGATAATCCTTCTAATGAACCGCTTATACCGGCAAATTTCTCCACATGGTCATACCAGGGAGCAAGGTCTTTATAGCGTATAGGCCAATCAATTGCCCAGCCATCTTTGGCATTTGCTTCAAAGTCATGATCACTCCAGCGATAGCTTTGTCTTCCCCATAAAATAGAACGTCCGCCTAATTGGTATGAACGCCACCAGTTAAAGGGTTTAACTTCGGTATAAGGTGCCTCCTGCTCATTAACCCAGTAATCCATAATGGGTTCAGTAGCTCCCCATCCGCGCGAAATAACCGGCCTTACCTTACGCTGCTCCTGGGTTACGCTACCCCGGTGTTCAAAATCCCAGGGATCTTTACTGGCGCTTTGATAATCCTTAATATGCTCAAAGTTCCGTCCGCGTTCAAGCATAATCGTTTTTAGTCCGCGTTCTGTTAATTCTTTAGCTGCCCAGCCTCCGCTTATTCCCGAACCGATAACTATAGCATCATAGGTATTACCTGCTTTGGCTTTGCCGCTCACGTTGTTTAATGGCATAATTCAATATGTTTATAGGTTAATTTGGTGTTGGTTATACAATTGGATAAACAATATTATTAATTATAATTAACTAAAGCAACGAAGCAGGTCATAAAATCGCAATCGATTGTAATTATAGGGTTACAAATAATTTTATTGAGTTAGCATATATCAGATAAACGCTATAATTAGTTGTTTGAAAATGGATAATTATATAAAGCAACGCCAAATTACCTATTTTTACGCCATAGCTGTACATTACCGATGCTTACCATAAGTGAACTATATATTTACCCTATCAAGTCATTAGGCGGTGTGTCTTTAACCAGCGCCGAAGTAACAGACCGCGGTTTTAAACATGACCGGCGCTGGATGCTGGTTGATGAACAAAATCGTTTTCTTACACAAAGGGAATTTCCTCAGATGGCATTGTTAAAGGTGTTGCTTAAAAGCAACGGCATACATGTTCAGCACCCGTTAAATGGTACCGTTACTATCCCTTTTAACCAACATGATCATACCAGACAGCAGGTAGCAATATGGGATGATACATGCATCGGTGCCTTTGTAGATCCCGAACTGGATGCCTGGTTTACTACAACGCTTGGAATAAACTGCAGGCTTGTTTATATGCCCGATGACACACTGCGCGAAGTGGATCAACGGTATGCTCCAGAAGGTGCGGTTACTTCATTCTCTGATGCTTACCCCTTTTTAATTATCGGGCAAACATCACTTGATGATTTAAACAGCCGGCTCACTGACCCTTTACCCATGGATAGATTCAGGCCAAACATTGTTTTTACAGGAGGCGCCCCATTTGAGGAAGACCTGATGAACCATACCCACATTGCAGGAATCAGCTTTTATGGCGCTAAACTTTGCGCACGCTGCGTGATGACAACCATTAACCAACAAACCGCAGTAAAAGCAAAGGAGCCCTTAAAAACACTGGCAGCATATCGTTTAAAAAATAACAAGATACTGTTTGGACAAAACCTGATTCATCAAGGTACGGGAGTAATAAGCGTTGGTGATAGTATTGACGTTTTAAGTACCCACCAGGAAGACAGGTTTATCGTGCCGCAAAAATAAAACAATACACCGGCCACTTTATATTATTACTACAATCCAATTAACAACACCCATGAAACCAACTGTTACTATTGAATATTGCCCTAAATGTAACTGGATGATGCGGGCCGCCTATATGGCCCAGGAACTGCTTACTACTTTTACCGACGATATTTATGGTGTAACGCTACATCCAAGTGAAGTTAGCGGGAAATATACTATCAGCATAGCCAGCACCATATTATTTGACCGTAAACAACAAGGCCGTTTTCCCGAAATAAAGGAACTTAAGCAATTAGTACGTGATCAGGTTAATCCGGATAAAAGCCTGGGTCACTCAGATAGTAAGTAATATTACGCCTTAATAACCGACTAAAATAGTTTACTCTATAGTATTAATAGTATTACTCGATATTTTTATTTATAATTAACAAAAATTCTTTGTTTACCTTTGTTAGTTTTATTTTAGAAAATGCTATCCAAAAAAACTAAGTACGCTATTAAGGCATTGGTGATCCTGGGCAAAAATATGGATCAGCCACCTATGCAAATTTCAAGAATTGCTGAAACTGAGCGCATCCCCAAAAAATTCCTTGAACAAATACTGCTGGATCTGCGTAACGCAGGTTTCCTGTACAGTAAAAAAGGTGCCGGAGGCGGTTATAGTCTTAACCGCGACCCTAAAGAGATTTTTTTGGTAAGCATTATGCGTATAACCGATGGCCCTATTGCTATGGTACCCTGCGCCAGTCTTAATTTTTATCACAAATGTGATGAATGCCATCAGGAAACCACCTGCGGTATCAGGGATGTATTTGTTGATGTAAGGGATGCCACATTAAAAATACTAAGCGAAACCAGCATAGCTGATATCATTTCGAGGGAACAATCACTCATACACCCTTAAGTTTTCAAATCTCACAAAACTGTAAAAAGCCAAGTTTTTTAAATAAAATTCTACCATTTCCCTATACTATGTATATATTTGGTTAATGATTTCCTTTTACAGTAAAAATATTTTATACAAAAACCCCATGTATTGCTGTTTAAAAGACAATAAAACAAGGCTATAATTTTTGTATTAACCACATACGCCTCTTTAGCCTAAGCCAAAGAGGCTTTTTTATAATTGATTAAACTATAACATATGCAAAGCTTCAGAACGGAACTGGAGAACCCGATAGTTGAGAAAGATATCATAGATCTTGAAAAAAAGATCAGGGCTTTTCGCGAAGGTAAAATACATGACGAAAAATTCAGAAGCCTTCGTTTGGCCCGGGGAATTTACGGTCAAAGGCAGCCTGGTGTACAGATGATCCGTATCAAATTGCCGTTTGGTAAGGTTACTTTTAAACAACTGTTGCGTATAGCCGATATATCTGACGAGTACGGAAGCAGCAATCTGCACCTTACCACACGTCAGGATATCCAGATACACTATGTAAGTCTTGACCGTACACCTGAACTTTGGGCAAAACTGCAGGAAGATGATATTACACTGCGTGAAGCTTGCGGAAATACGGTTAGGAATGTTACCGCCTCCCCTGCTGCAGGTATTGATCCGCAGGAACCATTTGATGTATCACCTTATGCACATGCCACTTTTGAGTACTTTTTGCGTAACCCGATATGCCAGGAAATGGGACGCAAGTTCAAAATCTCTTTTTCATCAAGCGATGCTGATACTGCTTTTTCCTATATTCATGATATTGGTGTAATTCCGAAACTGAACAGTAATAACGAGCGTGGTTTTAAGGTACTTTTAGGCGGTGGCTTAGGTGCACAACCCCTATTAGCAAGTATTGTTGAAGATTTTTTACCCGAAGACAAGCTGATTCCTTATATCGAAGCTATCATCAGGGTATTTGACCGCTATGGCGAACGTAATAACCGTAACAAGGCCCGTTTAAAATACCTGATCCAGAAATTAGGTTTGGAAGAGGTTTTACGTTTGGCGGCTATTGAAAGAACAGCCATCAAGGTTAAAAGCTATCCCATCAATAGGGATACTATTGCCTTACCAGCCATTCCGGAGCAAACTACTTATGCAGAAGTAAGCATCAGCAACCCGTTCAGGTATGAGCAATGGTTGGCTACCAACGTATTTGAGCAAAAGCAAAAAGGATTTTTTGGCGTATACATTAAAGTACCGGTAGGTGATATTTCAACTGCTACCGCGCGCGAACTGGTGAACATTTTAAGGCCCTTAGTGGCCGACGAGATCCGTATCACTCAGAATCAGGGCTTGCTGTTAAAATTTGTTCGTAAAGAAGCTTTACCTGCTTTATATGAAGGTTTAGCTAAATTAGAACTGGCCGCTCCGGGTTTTGACAGTGTTGCCGATGTTACCACCTGTCCTGGTACCGATACGTGTAATTTGGGTATCTCCAACAGTATGACTATGGCACGCGTGCTGGAAGACCTGATCTACAACGAATACGAAGATTTTATTTATAATCGTGATATCAAGATAAAAATAAGCGGCTGTATGAACTCCTGCGGTCAACATGGTTTGGCGCATATTGGTTTCCATGGCAGCTCACTTAAGGCAGGTACAAAGGTATTACCTTCTGTACAGGTAATGTTAGGTGGCGGTACTGTTGGCGACGGTGTTGGCCGTGCGGCTGACAGGGTTATCAAAGTACCTTCAAAAAGGGCTACTGACGTTTTAAGGATGCTCCTTGATGATTACAAGCAACTATCAACCGAGGGCGAAACTTACCATGCGTATTATGACAGACAAGGTAAGGATTACTTTTACCGCTTATTAAAACCCCTTGCCGATCTGACCACCTTAACCGATGACGAATTTGTGGACTGGGGTCACCAGGAAACATTTGTTACCGCCATTGGTGTTGGCGAGTGTGCTGGTGTAATTATTGACCTGGTTGCTACTTTGTTATATGAGTCTGAAGAAAAACTGGGCTGGGCAAATGAAGCCTTTAAAGGCGGTGCATGGTCTGATGCTATTTACCACGCTTATAATACACTTTTAAGCTCTGCAAAAGCATTGTTGTTAGATAAAAGTATTAACACCAGTACGCAAGTTGCGGTTATCCGCGAGTTTGATGCCAACTATGTAGATAAAGGCGAATTTGATATTAAGGGTAGCTTTAATGACCTGGTACTACAGATCAACCAGCATGAACCGTCAGAAGCATTTGCTACAGCATATTTAGCACAGGCTACCGAATTTTTGGAAAAGAGTAAAGTAAAGAGAGAATCACTGGTAGAATAATGAATCATTTAATGAATGATAAGGCGGTTAAGGAACCGCATATTATTTTAGTTGGTGCGGATCCGGACGATGCTGATGAATTTCAGCTTATTAAAATTTTTTATGACATTGTTGCCGAAAGATAGTAGCTTAACCAAAGCGCAGAATGAAGAAAACGGTGGCAATCAGTTGTTTCCTGTTTTTTTAAAGCTGAATGATTTACATACTGTACTTATTGGTGGCGGTAACGTTGGGTTAGAAAAACTAACGGCTATTTTAAGCAACAGTAACCATGCAAAGGTAACCGTAGTTTCACGCGATTTTTTGCCGGAGATACATGCGTTGTCAGCACAGCATGAAGGTGTTACCATTATCCAGAAATCATTCTCTGATAATGACCTGAATGATGCCGAAGTAGTAATAGCCGCTACCAATGACAGCGAACTAAATAGCTATATTCGCCAGTCAGCACATGACCGTAAGTTACTTATCAATGTGGCAGATAAGCCAGCTCTCTGCGATTTTTACCTTGCATCCGTAGTGCAAAAAGGCGATCTGAAACTGGCCATATCAACCAATGGTAAATCGCCTACTATAGCCAAGCGTTTAAAAGAGGTTTTAAATGAAAGCCTGCCTGATGAGCTTGATACCACCCTACAGCAAATGAGTGAGCTTAGAAACACGCTGACCGGCGATTTTGCAGATAAAGTTAAAAAGCTGAATAGCGTAACCTCAGTATTGGTTGAGCCAAAATCAAGCGTACATAAAAATTTCATCTGGCTTATATGGTCAACCATTATTGTATCAATAGCCATTGTAATAACTGCCTTATATTTTAAAGAGCCTGGTTTTAAATTGTTTTTAGAGGGCGTTAGTCCGCAGTTCTATTACTTTTTAGGTGCTGGTTTCTTATTTGCCTTGGTTGATGGTGCAATAGGCATGTCATACGGTGTTACCTCTACAACGTTTTCCCTGTCCATGGGCATTCCGCCTGCATCTGCCAGTATGGGAGTTCACCTTTCAGAAATATTGAGTTGCGGTATTGCCGGATGGATGCACTACCGTATGGGCAATATCAACTGGAAACTGTTTAAGTTATTGGTAATACCCGGCATTATTGGAGCCGTAACAGGTGCTTATTTGTTATCATCATTAGAGCATTACAGCCAATATACCAAACCCGTAGTATCACTTTATACATTAATACTGGGTTGTGTTATATTATCAAAGGCATTTAATGTTAAACGCAAAAAATCAGAAGATAAGGTAAAGCGTATTTCGCTGCTTGGTCTTGGCGGTGGTTTTATTGACGCTGTTGGCGGCGGTGGCTGGGGATCAATCGTATTATCTACCCTCATAGCAGGTGGTCGTAGTCCGCGTTTTTCATTAGGAACCGTAAAATTGTCAAGGTTCTTCATCGCCATGATGGGTTCCATTACCTTTATTGCCATGGTAAGCAGTGATCATTGGCAGGCTGTTGCCGGCCTTGTTTTGGGCAGCGCACTGGCATCGCCTATAGCGGCCCGCATATCAAATAAAATATCAACTAAAACAATAATGATCTCTGTAGCGGTAATCGTTATTTTGATTAGTATAAGATCAATAACCGCCTTTATTACACATATTTTAAAGGTACATATTATATGAGCGAAGTAGTTAAACATATACAAGATGCTACAGCCGGCCTGGAGCCTGTTGAGGCATTGCGCAAATTGGCAGAGCTTTTTCCCGGCGAAATTATATTTTCAACCAGCTTTGGCTGGGAAGACCAGGTAATAACCCACATGATATTTGCCAATGAGCTGCCTATAAAAGTTTTCACCTTAGAAACCGGCAGGCTTTTCCGCGAAACCTACTCCGTATGGAGCAGTACTATGGATAGATATAAACAACCTATACATGCTTATTACCCCGACCGCGAATTGCTGGAAGAAATGGTCAATAAAAAAGGCCCCAACAGTTTTTATGAGTCGGTTGAAAACCGTAAAGAGTGCTGTGGTATCCGCAAGATAGAACCGCTTAAACGCGCTTTAAAAGGCAATAAGTTGTGGATAACCGGTATCCGCGCCGATCAGTCGGCTAATCGCCATGATATGGAGAATATGGAGTGGGACGACCAAAATCAACTGGTGAAGTTTCACCCTATTTTTGACTGGACACTTGACGATGTAAAAGCCTACGTTAAACAATATAACATTCCTTATAACTCATTGCACGATAAAGGCTTCCCGAGTATTGGCTGTATGCCTTGCACCCGAGCCGTTGCTGAAGGTGAAGATTTCCGTGCCGGCCGTTGGTGGTGGGAAGATCAATCAAAAAAAGAATGTGGCTTACATGAAGTGAAGCAGAGCTAAAAATACGCTTTTAATGAGACAGAAAGGGCTGGATAATCATTTGATGATCCGGCCCTTTCTGTTTTTTGTTTAGGCATATTTTGCATAGCGGCTATTGATAAAATGATATTCTATCGTATACTTTAGCCTACTCATGTCTGATTTACTTTTGAACAAAAAAGGCTGATGAACATCTTGTTCACCAGCCTTAAAAAAACTATATAAAACGTATTAAAAAAAAGCGCTTTTATTATTTGGTTAGCAAGCCATCCAGAGTAACTGATACATAGTATAAGCCGCCAAGTGTTGGGCCACCTGCGTATTGAAAATACCTTTTGTTAAATATATCAGTTGCTCCCACTTTAAAGGTGGCGTAATATGCCGGTACACGATAAGTAACCTGTGCATCAAAAGTACCTATGGCTGGCACATTACCTGTTACAAGAGGGCTTTCCCACAAGAAAGATTCCTGCCATTTGTAAACTACGTTGAAACCTAAATTTTTGATCACCTCACGGTTACCAAATGATATATTGCTTGACCACTCAGGGGTGTTAAAACCGGTAACAAAAATATCAGAAGTTGATTGTGATTTTAATTTGTTAAAGCTTACGTTACCTGAAATGGTATATCTTTTATAAAAGTTATAAGTAATACCTGCCGATGAGCCATAGTTATGATAGATGTTCTTGGCATTGGTATAAACACGATACCTGCTTTGGCCCTGACTGGCCGCATTTGATGTCGAACCTGTGGTTGGATCGCGATTTACATCAAGCATTGATAAAACGGCGGCATCTGTACCAACGTTGGTACCATTAGGTACAAATACCTGTACCTGACCCAAAAAGCCGTCATACCTATTGGTATACGCATCAATATCGATGAATACCTTGTTGTCAGCAACTATACCTTTATAACCAACTTCGTATGAAGTGATTTGCTCAGGTCTTGCAGGTGGCAAATCGGCAACTTTCAGTAAACTCCGATTAGCAAGTGCAGTAGCGTCGGTACCGCTTGCGCTGCCCGGCGCAGCATTTACAGCAGCGTTAAAATTAGCTACTGATGTTTGAGTGTAGCTGTTACCTAAGTAACCTAATCCATCATTAATAAAGGGTAAGCTACCTACGCGTTTCACGCGGCCGTTATTTACGTAAGATAAAGCCTCAAATAACGATGGGAAACGATAACCATTCTGGAAAGTAAATCTGAAATTGTGGTTTTCGTTTACCGAATAAACAGCTGCCAAACGCGGTGTAAACTTAGGATCGAAATAAGGGTTATAGTCCCATCTTACAGAACCAAACAGTTTTAATTTATTATCAAAAAACGTTTTGGTAACCTGGGTAAACGCACCATATTTTTTGTAGATGACGTTTTTGCCGAAACTTCCGTCGGCCAAAGGAGTATTACGATCGGCAATCGGACGTGTAAAGTCAACAAAGTTATTACCATCCGGGGTAATCGAATACACCCGCACGTCAGCACCAGCCAACAGGTCAACCACTTTTACACGGTCACTCAAATCCCATTGTGCCTCTGCGTTATACATGTTGCTTTTTTGTACCAGGGCAGCACCACCGGTTGCAGGAGCATTCGGGATCAGGCTTGATTTAATATCCCAATTATTGATACCGATAATTGTTTTCCGCAAAGCGTCAAACGCTGGCGTTCCTGGTTCTACCCTTCCTTTATCTGCCGCAGCCCTTGCAAATTGCTCTGCCGCAGCCAGGTTAGCTGAAGTTAAAACACCACCATTGTATGATTTAAGTGCATTTCCATACAAGGTACCCCAGGCAGAGTTACTTGCATGGTTAAGGTCAAGGTTATCAGCCAAAGGTTTAACGTTAAATGAATTTCCGGTATTTTCTATGGATTCATAAGCGCGTATCAGGAACTCTTTTCCTTTTAACTCCACCTTATGATTTTGTACTGTAGCGCCATCCAAGGATATTTTGTTACCACGCTGAAAAACGCCATCCATCCTGCCATAACGGTAGGTGTATGATAATATGGTATTAGGGGTGATTTTATAAGATAAAGTACCATCAAGCTTTAAGTTACTCACATGCGGATCAACCAGGTCAACTTCATTATAACCGGTACGGGCCACAGTAAGGTTAGGTCTGGCAACACCGTTAACATTAACACCTTTTATAACTACAGTATTACTACCGGCAAGGGCATCATCGCCATATTTATTCCAGCCATCATAAGCTGCATTACTTAAACCTGTTAACTCTGGATACGCCGGGTTGGCAGTTTTAAGATTCTGTGGATTTTGGTCTTTTTGTGTGTTTGACTGCCAATCGGTACCCTGCAAATAACTTACGTTAACCTTAAAGGCAAATTTATCATTAAAAGCTTTGGCAAACCTGAAAGCATCCTCCGTAAGAGAGCTCGCACCCAAAGCATCATTACCAACATGGTTCAGGCCAGATCTGTGGTAAAAGCTTAATCCCTGATATTTAAAAGGATCTTTTGTAAAAAGATTTGATAATCCGTTTATGGCATTAGTACCATATAATGCAGCAGCAGCACCGGGGGTAATTTCAATACTCGCAATATCCAACTCGGTTGGGCCAATGGCATTACCAAGCGGCACACCTAATGTTGCCGATTGCATATCAACCCCATCCACCAATTGCATAAACCTGAAATTGTTTGGGCTATTAAAACCACGGGTATTAGGCACTTTAAGCGTGATACTGGTGGTGGTCATTTGCACACCCTTAACATTTTCAAGGGCATCGTAAAAGCTGGGGCCAGGCGACTGCTTAAGCGCGTTGATGCTAAGTTTTTCAATAGCCACCGGCGAGCGTAACAACTTTTCTTCCTTACGTGATGCGGTAACAACTACTTCATTAATTAATAATGATTGCGTAGTTAACTGAATGTTTAAGGCACTATTGGCATTTTTGATAAAAAACTCCTGAGGCTGAAAACCTACTGCTGTGAAAACCAGTGTATAAGGCAATTTAGCATTAGTTGTTAACGAAAACTTACCGGTGCTGTCTGTTGCAGCACTATTTTTTGTGCCTTTGATGGTAACTGTGGTACCTATAAGCGGCTGTCCGTGATCATCATCTACTTTACCGCTTAAAATATACGAACCATTAAGCTGGGCATAGCTTATAGTTGGTATCAGGGCAAAAAATAATACAAGGAGCTTTATTGAATTTGTAAAAATTTTCATGAAATAAGGTTAGTGGTGGTGGTAATTAAAATTTGAGTTGATTGTGTTATTGATAAATGAATAGAAGAAACTATCAACAACAACATGCAACAGAAAGTTGCACTTTCAACGTATTAGGGGTAGTGAATAAGTAAATTTGATACATAGTCTATAGAATTAGTCGACAAAAATATAAAAAAAAACTTCTATACCAATTTTTTTATACTTTTTTTAACGACAAAGCTATCTGGCTTGTGAACTATTTGAGAATAACCTGTTTGTATGAAGAATGACATTAAAAAACAATAAAATACAAACAACTCATTATAAACTATTTATAAAATACAAAATTTAAAAAGTATAGTTTTTAGTTAAAAAAGGCTCAGAAATAGTTAAAAATCATAGTTTTTTATTAAAAACTATGATTTAAAGGCATAAATAAACATTTTATAATAATAAAAACTTATATTTAATTATATTTTAGATAAAAAAGTTTTTTTTATTTAAAAACATACCTTTTTTGTTATTTTTTGCTCCATATGTGATTTTTATGCATTCAAATTTGTAATATTGAGTTTTTCATTTACATGTTATAATGGCTTTTAACTATCAACGCATCATAATTAAAATTGGTTCAAATGTATTCACCCAGGAAAATGGTCTTCCTAATCTGGAGCGAATAGCACATTTGGTTGAGCAAATAGCCGCTATAAAAAAACAAGGTAAAGAAGTTATATTGGTATCATCCGGAGCAGTAGCTTCAGGACGTAGTCTGATCACTATTTCAGAAAAGTACGATGCCATTGCCGCAAGGCAGTTATTGGCATCTATAGGTCAGGTTAAGCTGATTAATACCTATTCCCATCTTTTTGAACAATTTGATATTCTTTGCTCACAGGTACTGGTTACAAAGGAAGATTTCAGGGACAGGATGCATTACCTTAACATGAAAAACTGCCTGGAGCTATTGCTACAACATCAGGTGATACCGGTTGTTAATGAAAATGACGTAGTATCTGTAACGGAATTGATGTTTACTGACAATGATGAACTGGCCGGCCTTATTGCATCTATGCTTAATGCACAGGCACTTATCGTATTAACTAATGTTGACGGTATTTATAATGGCGATCCTAAAGCGCCGGACTCAGCAGTAATTGAAGAAGTTAAAGATTCGGTTGTTGATTTTGCAACATTCGTTTCCTCGGGCCGCTCACAATTTGGTCGCGGTGGCATGATCACCAAATCAACCATGTCCCAAAAAACAGCACAGTTAGGTATAGCCGTGCACATTGCCAACGGAACTCGGAATAATATTTTAACGGATGTATTGGAGAACAATGTTATCCATACCCGTTTTATTCCGAACAAAACGGCATCTGGCAAAAAGAAATGGCTGGCTCATTCAGAAAAATCAGCTACCGGTACTGTACAGGTTAACGATGGCGCTAAAATAGCGCTCATTTCAGCCAAAGCTACCAGTTTACTGCCTATTGGTATAACAAAAGTACTTACCGACTTTAAAAAGGGCGACATTATTAAACTGATTGACGAAAAAGACAAGCTGATTGGTTTGGGAATTGCTGAATACAGTGCCGATAAGGCGAAAGAAAGGATTGGGCAAAAAAATCAAAAGCCATTAATACATTATGATTATCTTTATTTACAGGGTTAATACACATGAGTTACGATAACTACTTCCAGAATGCACTTATAGCGGGCAGAAAACCTACCCTCGCCCCTGCTTTAATAAACCAGGTACTACAGGACGTAGCGGCAGCGGCTATTGCAAACACTGCGTACTTGCTGGCCGAAAACCAAAAAGACCTTGATCGCATGGATCCCGCTGATCCTAAATATGACAGACTAAAACTCACTGCGGCCAGAATTGAAGCCATTGCCGGTGATATGGTGAACGTGGCTCTCTTAGACAGCCCTTTAGGCAAGCAGCTTTCAGAAACCAATATGCCAAATGGTTTGTCAATTACAAAGGTTCGGGTACCATTGGGTGTGGTAGGTGTTATTTACGAAGCCCGGCCCAATGTAACCTTTGATGTATTTGCCCTTTGCTTTAAAACAGGCAACATCAGCATTTTAAAAGGCGGCAGCGATGCTGATTTTTCAAATAGAGCTATCATCTCGGTTATACATAATGTACTGCTCAAACATCACCTGGATGTTAACATAGCTATATTGTTACCGCCCGAACGGGAGGCCACGGCGGCATTGTTAGCTGCAATTGGATACGTTGATGTTTTGATACCCCGCGGAAGCCAGTCATTGATAAATTTTGTTCGTGACAATAGCAAGGTGCCTGTAATTGAAACCGGTGCAGGCATTGTACATACCTATTTTGATGAATCTGGTGATTTAGAAAAAGGTGCCGAAATTATTGCCAATGCCAAAACCCGCCGGGTAAGCGTATGTAACTCGCTTGATTGTTTAATTGTACATACCAACCGGATTAATGATCTGCCACAGCTAACCCATATTTTAAAGGAAAAGCAAGTAGAGCTTTTTGCTGATGACGCCGCTTATGCTGTATTAAAAAGTGGCTATCCTGAAAACTTGCTGCATAAAGCCAAGCCGGAGCATTTTGGTACCGAATTTTTATCGATGAAAATGGCCATTAAAACTGTGCACAGCTTTGAACAGGCTTTGGAGCATATTGCTGTAAACGGTTCCAAACACAGCGAAGCCATTATATCTGAGGATGCCAAACACATAGCAAAGTTTTTAAATGACGTAGATGCAGCAGCAGTATACGCCAACGTTTCTACAGCCTTTACTGATGGTGCGCAATTTGGCTTGGGGGCCGAGATCGGTATTAGCACGCAAAAACTACATGCCCGCGGGCCAATGGGGCTTGACGAACTAACCAGTTACAAATGGATAGTTAAAGGCGACGGACAAACACGCAATCCGTAAACATTGAAACCTATTTCCTAAACTTTATAAATAAAAAAGGTGCCTTAAAAAAGCACCTTAAATTTTTCTCATCTTTTTAGGTTGGGCAGTTACTTTATCAAGTAGTTAGCAACGGCAACAAAGCAAATAATCATTAAAATCACTCCTTGTAGTTTCTGTTCAAATGTTAGCTGGCTTATCATTTTAAATTAATTAGGGTATAGCAAATTTAAATTGTAATCATTATGTTACAAGAGGGCAGCTCACTTTTGCATTTTTTTTAACAAAAAACTTACATGTTTTTTACAATGGTCAGTTGTACATTTATTCTTTAAAATAATTGCAAAAAAAACCTTTTAACGTTGAAAACCGTGTAAGAGTTACACACACCTAAAATTCAATATTTCTGCATTAAAAGTCAGCTCGGCCGCTTTTTTTTAGCCTTTTTTCCGATTCTGCTTTTTTTTCTTTAAAAGCTCGCTTAAAGTTTTCCGATATCCCCACCTAATTTTCATGCAGCCGATACATGCATTAAAGCATGTAATTTCCCTTTCGGGAATTGATATACTATTAAACAAACGTATATTAGCTTTAAATAATCATCATAAAATATTGAATAACAATACAAATTAACTATAGATTAACATAAAAACACTCGTCAAATCATTCATTTTACCCTCTGCTGACCCAATAAGGCTTTAAGATAAAGATCAAAAAAGTATCTTTGCGACATTATGAGTAAGCATGGCAGGATCTTAGTGGCAATGAGCGGTGGCGTTGATAGTTCGGTAGCAGCAGTAATGTTGCATGAGCAGGGCTATGAGGTTATTGGTCTTACTATGAAAACCTGGGACTACGCCTCATCTGGCGGTAGTTCAAAGGAAACTGGCTGCTGTAGCCTGGATAGCATCAATGATGCCCGGGCCCTGGCTGTCGGTTATGGCTTTCCGCATTATATATTGGATATCAGAAATGAGTTCGGCGATTTCGTGATCGATAATTTTGTTGATGAATACCTGGCGGGCCGCACTCCTAACCCATGTGTTTTATGCAACACCCATATTAAATGGGATGCACTTTTAAAACGTGCCGATAAGCTCGACTGCGAATTTATTGCTACCGGGCATTATGCCAACATCCGTTTACAGGACAATGGCCGTTATGTAATATCAAAAGGCAAGGACGAGAATAAAGATCAGTCATACGTGCTTTGGGGTGTATCTCAACAAAACCTGGCACGTACCAAATTCCCTTTAGGTAGTTTCTCTAAACCCGAGATCAGGCAGATGGCTCTGGATATGGGACAAGTTGAACTGGCAGGCAAAAGCGAAAGCTATGAAATATGCTTTGTGCCCGATAACGACTACAGAGCCTTTTTAAGACACAAAGTAGGCGACCTGGAAGAACGTGTTGCCGGTGGTAATTTCGTGCTTACAGACGGCACTATAGTAGGCAAGCACCAGGGCTATCCGTTTTATACAATAGGTCAGCGTAAAGGTTTGGGCATTGCATTGGGGCACCCCATGTTTGTTACCAGTATTGATCCGCATACTAACACCGTTGTTTTAGGTACGGCTGATGAGTTGGAACGCAAACAAGCCTGGGTTAAGAATCTTAACCTGGTTAAATACGCCAATATTAATGAGCCTTTAGAGGCCATTACCAAAATACGTTATAAGGATGCCGGCACTCAAAGTAGCATTGTGCAAATGGGCGAACACATGAAGGTTGATTTTCATCATACCGTATCAGGTATCGCGCCGGGACAATCTGCCGTTTTTTACGAGGGTAACGACCTGCTTGGCGGCGGTTTCCTGATGTAAAAATCTGCAGGCTTAACCACTTCATAACTATCCTTTACTTCAAAAATTAATAAATTAAACGTCAAGTGAATTTGCGTTTCGCATTCTTTATGTTTTATTTGCAAAAAATAACTGCTTAAATGGCCAAAAATCTACTCATTGTCGAATCTCCGGCGAAAGCCAAAACCATAGAAGGATATCTTGGTAAAGACTTCACCGTTAAGTCAAGCTACGGCCATATCCGCGATCTGGTAAAGTCTGAAGATGCGATTGACACAGCCAATAACTTCACACAAAAATACGAAGTTCCTGCCGATAAGAAACAGGTGGTAAGCGAGTTAAAGAAATTAGCTAAAGAAGCAGAGATGGTTTGGCTGGCATCGGACGAGGACCGTGAGGGAGAGGCTATATCGTGGCATTTATTTGAAACTTTAGGATTAAAAGATGCCACCACTAAACGCATCGTTTTTCATGAAATAACCAAACCAGCCATTTTACGTGCAATTGATACCCCGCGTAAAATTGACTATAACCTGGTTAATGCCCAACAGGCACGCCGTGTATTAGACAGGTTGGTAGGTTTTGAACTCTCTCCCGTTTTATGGAAAAAAGTTAAACCATCACTTTCAGCAGGTCGTGTACAATCAGTTGCAGTTAGGTTGATTGTTGATCGCGAAAGAGATATCAATAAATTTAAGTCGGAAGCAGCTTTTAAAATAGTGGCCATATTTGGTAAAGGTAAAGAAGCGTTTAAAGCCGAACTACCGGAGCGTTTTGCCCAGCAGGAAGATGCCGAAAAGTTTTTAGCCGATTGCATAGGTGCTGATTTTGATGTTCGGTTGTTAGAAACCAAACCGGCTAAACGTTCGCCAGCGGCTCCCTTTACTACCTCTACCCTGCAACAGGAAGCAAGCAGAAAGCTTGGTTATTCTGTAGCGCGCACCATGCAAGTGGCGCAAAGACTGTATGAGTCTGGGTATATTACTTATATGCGTACAGACTCTGTAAACTTGTCTGAAACTGCTTTAAATGCTGCTCAACAGGAAATTGTATCGGCTTATGGCGACAAATACCATCAGTTAAGAAAATATAAAACAAAAAACGCAAGCGCGCAGGAGGCTCACGAAGCCATCAGGCCAACTTATTTCAATAACCATTCCATTGATGGTGAGTCAAATGAAAAGCGTTTATATGAACTGATCTGGAAACGTGCGATAGCTTCCCAAATGAGCGAAGCGCAATTTGAAAAAACTACAGCAAAAATCAGTATATCAAGCCGTAAGGAAGAATTAACTGCTAATGGCGAAGTGATGAAGTTTGATGGCTTCCTGAAAGTTTATCTTGAATCAGACGATGATGAGGATGATAACCAACAGGATGGTGATAATACAATGTTGCCTCCTTTAACCAGAGGACAACGCCTGGCACTGCAGGAAATGTCGGCAACCGAACGCTTTTCACGCCCGCCGGCAAGATATACCGAGGCCAGTCTGGTAAAAAAACTGGAGGAACTGGGTATAGGGCGTCCGTCAACCTACGCTCCTACTATATCAACCATACAAAACCGTGGTTATGTAGTTAAGGAAGAACGTGAAGGTAAAGTAAGAAACTTCAGGGTGTTAACCTTAAAGGCCGGTGCTATTGTTAAAGAAAATAAAACAGAAAATACAGGAGCCGAACGCGGTAAATTATTCCCTACTGATATTGGTGCGGTTGTAAACGATTTCCTGGTACAATATTTTAATGATATTGTTGACTTTAACTTTACCGCCAGCGTTGAGAAACAATTTGATGAGATAGCACAGGGGTTGAAAGAATGGACAGCCATGCTGCACGACTTTTATAATCCTTTCCATAAAGAAGTGCAAACCACTATCGAAACCGCAGATAAGGCAACCGGCGAACGCGAGCTTGGAGTTCATCCCGAGAACGGTAAAAAAATATCTGTTCGTATTGGCCGGTACGGCCCGTTTGTACAGGTTGGAGATAGTGCTACAGAAGAAAATGAAGAAAAGCCGCTATACGCCAGTTTAAGAAATGGTCAGAGTATTGAAACCATTAGTCTGGAGGAAGCGCTGGAATTATTTAAACTGCCAAAAGCAGTTGGAGAATATGAAGGCAAGGTAATGAAAGTGGCCATTGGTCGTTTTGGGCCTTATATCAGCCATAACAGCGCGTTTATCTCTCTACCGAAAGAAATAGACCCTTTGGATGTAACTGAAGAACAGGCTATAGAACTGATCATCGCAAAACGCAAAAAGGATGCTGAAAAGCTGATAAAGGCGTTTGACGAAGATCCGGAGGTAAAGGTATTGAATGGCAGATGGGGACCTTATATAGAATTTGGCAAATTAAACGTTAAAATACCTAAGGATAAGGATCCTTTAACACTCACCTTTGAAGAGTGTAAAGCCTTGGCTGATGCCATGCCTAAGGATGCTAAAAAAGGACGCTTTGGCAAAGCAGCGGCCGCAAAACCTGCAGCAAAAAAAGCACCGGCAAAGAAAAAGGCACCAGCTAAAAAGAAATGATTTTTAGTGAATGGTTAATTAGGTTCATTAAGTGAATGGTTTTTCTACTGTTTACTTAACTGCCTACCTGATTAACCACTCAACAAATCAACTAAAATATGATAAAAGATCTTCCGGAAAACAACGTAAAGGACATTGCCATAGCAGTAGCATTAGAAAGCGAGAGCGTTGAAAGCAAGATTTGGTATGTATATCTTATCAACCTTAAAAACGAGCCTATTGAAAATGTATTGGTAACGTCCAAGGGCTATGGCGAAAAGGATGGTATACCAGTAAAAACCTCTACGTTAAGGCACATGTTTCCGGCGGTTCCCAACCAATCATATAAACTCATTGAACCTATTGACGAGCAAACATTCGGGTTGAATAATGAATATTGGCTCAGTTATTATATCGGCACAAATATCTATGATAAAAAGTTCATCTTTTTACCTGAAAGTATTGTGGAAATGAATTTCATTAAACTACCTGTTTTAAATAAACCAGGTGTCATGATATTATAAACATCCGAAAATAAGCTGGGTTTATAGTAGGTGTTATTACCACACCACATAAATACTAAGATAGTACAGGGGGTAACGCTAACCACCAGTTTAACATGCTAAAATAAGTTTGCTGTTTAATTATTTATTATCATAAATTTTATAATTTACATGATATTAAATAAACCTATTTCATGGAAAACGGATATACCAAGTTCCGCAGGCGTAAAAGCTTGATCACCATCAGTGTGTCCCTTGTGCTGATTTTGTTAATTGTTTACATTATTGCCAGTGCCCGTAAAACTACCGTAGTAGACCCTGCCTTCAGCAAGTATATTGAATCATACACCACCGGTGTTATATCAAAAGAGAGTGCCATACGCATACGCCTGGCCAGTCAGGTACAGGTTACCCACCAGCAAAACGAACAGCTCAGCGATGATCTTTTTGATTTCTCTCCTGCCATAAAGGGAAAAGCATATTGGATAGACGCACGTACCATTGAATTTAGACCAGCAACCAAACTCGATCCTGAAAAAGACTATACCGCCGATTTTAATTTAGGCAAACTGATAGATGTCACGAAGAAGTTTGATCATTTCAAATTCGGATTTCAGGTGGTAAAACCCGACTTTAACGTAAGTTTTGACGGCTTACAAACCGCAACCAGTACCTCCACAGATGAAATGAAACTGAATGGTACCGTACAAACCGCCGATACCGAAGATCCCTCTCTTATTGAAAAGCTGATAACCGTAAATTATGAATTTCCGGTTAAAGTGAGCTGGGAGCACAACACGGGTACCAAAACGCACCATTTTAAAGTAACAGGCTTAAAAAGGCAATCAGGTAAAGTTACACAGGCTACTATTAGCTGGGATGGCAGCAGTTTAAATGTAGATAAAAAAGGCGGGCAGCATTTTGATGTGCCTGCTATAGGCGACTTTAAGGTATTGGCCATTCGCGCCGTGCAGGATAACGATCAGTATGTATTGGTTCAGTTTTCTGATGCTATCATGATTGGCCAGGAACTTAACGGCCTTATAGGTATTAACAACATTGCCGATGCTGCCTACACTATTGATGGTAGCACCGTAAAGGTTTATGCCACGGAGCGCTTACAGGGCAACTACAGCGTATTTGTAAATGAAGGGGTTGAAAACATATCCCACAAAAAAATCACCAAAACCTACACGGCAAACGTATTTTTTGAAAACCGACTGCCCAATGTAACCATACCCGGCAAAGGTGTTATATTACCCGACTCGGGCAAACTAATGATGCCTTTTGAAGCCGTGAATTTAAATGCTGTTGATGTAGACATCATTAAAATATATGAAAATAACGTACCGCAATATTTTCAGAACAACGGTTTTGATGGCGGTGTTGAACTACGGCAGGTAGGCAAGCCTATTGTTCAAAAAACTATTAGGCTTGACGCAGATAAGAGCTTGAATCTAAGCAAAAAAAATCGCTTTATGCTGGATATCGACCAAATGATCCGCACAGAACCGGGTGCAATTTATCGTGTAGTAATTGGTTTCAGAAAAGAGTATTCCCTGTACAACTGCAGCATAGCCGGCGCAGGCACTAAAGGACAAAATGACGAAGGTGATGAATATGGCGGCGATGATTACAGCAACAATAGCGGCAAGGTAAGCGACGAGGACGATGACTTTTGGTCGAGATATGATAATTTTTATCCCGATGGATATAAATGGCAGGACAGGGATAACGCCTGTACCCCTTCCTACTTCACCAAACAGCGCTGGGCAACACGAAATATCATTGCATCAAACATCGGTCTTATAGCCAAGCGCGGCACGGGTAACAGTATGATGGTAGCCGTAACCAATATTTTAAGTGCCCAGCCAATGGACGGCGTGGAACTTGAATTACTGGATTATCAAAAACAGGTGATCTATAAAACCACGTCAGGTGCCGATGGCATTGCTAAATTTGATCTGAAGCGTAAACCTTACCTGCTGGTAGCAAAAAAAGGAGCACAACGCGGTTATTTAAAACTTGATGATGGCAGTTCTCTGCCCCTCACCCGTTTTAATGTTGGCGGCGAGGAGATACAAAGTGGCTTAAAGGGTTTTATTTATGGCGAACGCGGCGTATGGCGTCCTGGCGACTCCATATATGTTTCTTTTATTCTTGAAGATAAATTAAAGACACTGCCACCAGACCACCCGGTGGAGTTTGAACTATATGACCCTAGCGGTAAGCTTTACCGGCGCATTAACAAAACCAATGCATTAGATGGCTTTTATAGCTTTCATACGGCAACCGAAACCTCGTCACCTACCGGTAACTGGACAGCCAAGGTAAAAGTTGGCGGAGCCTTATTTGAGAAAAAGATAAAGGTAGAAACCATTATGCCTAACCGCATGAAGTTAAGCCTGTCATTCGGTGGGGTATCTGAATTAACCAAGGGAAATAATACCGACGGTAAGCTAAGTGCACAATGGCTGTTTGGCGGTGCCGCACAAAATCTAAAAGTCAAGGTGGATGCGTTTTTGTCGCCACAGGCCACCATTTTTAAAAAATATGAGGGCTACGTTTTTGACGACCCTACACTTGCATTTAATACCCAGACCCAAACCGTTTTTGATGGAAAGCTCAATGCCGAGGGTATTGCCCCCGTTAATGCCAATGTTAATGTAGAAAAACAGGCTCCAGGACAGTTAAGAGCTAATTTTGTAGTAAAAGTTTTTGAGCCCGGTGGTAATTTCAGCATACAGCAAACCACCATGCCTTATAATGTTTACACGGGATATGTTGGCATTAAAACACCTGCAGGCAGTGAGCTTTCGGGTATGCTGGTTACCGATAAAGACCACCAGGTAGATATTGCTGATGTTGATGTAAATGGCAACGCCTTAACCGGTACACGCAACGTACAATTAGAGTTATATAAAGTACAATGGCGTTGGTGGTGGGATCAAACCGGCGACGAAACCAGTAATTTTACGCAGGATAAGCTTAATAAACTTATTAAGGCCGAAACAGTTCAGCTTAATAATGGCCGCGGCAAATGGACATTGCGTATCCCCAAAGCCGACTGGGGCCGTTACCTGATCAAAGTAAAAGATGAACAAACCGGGCACTCTACAGGTAAATTTATTTATGTGGATTGGCCAAACTGGTCAGAAAGACTACAGCAAAGCAACCCCACAGAGGCTGCGATGCTATCATTCACATCAGACAAAACAAGTTATAAGGTTGGTGAACAGGCCACATTAACCATCCCTACCGCCGCTGATGGCCGTGCGCTAATTAGTTTTGAAAACGGAAGCAAGGTTTTAAAAACTACCTGGATTAATACTCAAAAAGGACAAACCCAATACCGCTTTACAGTTGATGAAAACATGGCTCCTAACGTATTTGTAAACGTTACCTTGCTGCAAAGGCATGCACAAACCATAAACGATTTACCCATACGCATGTATGGCGCAATCCCTTTGCAGGTAGATAATCCCGAAACAATATTAAAGCCAATGATCAGTATGTCTGATAAGATCAGGCCCGAAACACAGTCGGCAATTACGGTATCAGAAGCATCGGGTAAGGAAATGACATATACCATAGCTATAGTTGACGAAGGTTTACTGGATATCACCAATTACAAAACCCCTGATCCGCATGATGCCTTTTATGCCCGCGAAGCGCTTGGCGTAAAAACCTGGGATTTGTTTGATTATGTGATAGGCGCTTTTGGTGGTGGCCTGGAGCGTATTTTAAGCATAGGCGGCGATGGTAATCTCGGCACCAACAAAAATGTATCTGTAAACCGTTTTAAGCCGGTTGTGAAATTTATGGGGCCATTTCACCTTAGCAAGGGCGAAATACAAACCACACCCTTTAAACTCCCCCAATACGTAGGTTCTGTTAAGGCTATGGTAATTGCAGGGCACGATGGCAGCTATGGCTTTGCAGACAAGGCTGTGGCTGTTAAAAAACCATTAATGATTCTGGCTACGCTGCCGCGCGTGCTGGGCCCTTCAGAAAAAGTACAACTACCGGTTACCGTTTTTGCTATGGAGCCTAATATTAAAACGGTTACCGTATCCGTACAATCAAACGCATTCAGCAACCTGACGGGTAACAATTCAAAAACACTCACCTTTACCAAAACCGGTGATCAGTTAGTTACCTTTGACCTGAACGTTAAGGACTTTGTAGGGGTAGGTAAAGTAAAGATCATCGCCAAAAGCGGATCAGAAACAGCGGCTTACGATGTAGAACTCAATGTACGCAACCCAAATCCACCGGTAACACGGGTATTAGAAAAAGAGCTTAAACCTGGCGAAATCTGGAATACCGCCTATCAGCCGGTTGGCATTAGCGGCACTAATAAGAACACATTAGAAATAGCCTCCATCCCACCGTTAAACCTTAGTAAACGACTTGACTACCTGATAGCTTATCCGCATGGCTGTGTGGAGCAAACTACTTCTTCAGCATTTCCACAGTTATATTTAAGTCAGCTGCTTGACCTCTCACCTATTCAAAAAGCCGAGGCCGAGCGTAATATCAAAGCCACCATTAGCAGGTTAAATGGGTTTCAGGTACAGGGAGGTGGTTTAAGCTACTGGCCAGATGGCGGTAGTGCAGACGAATGGGGCACCAACTACGCCGGACATTTTATGCTGGCTGCCCAGGCAAAGGGATACAGTATGCCTTTAGGTTTTATTGAACAATGGAAAAAATACCAGAAACAAAAAGCGCTGACATGGGCACCTGATCCGCATAGCTTTTATGGCGATGACCTGAATCAGGCTTATCGTTTATACTTGCTTGCTTTAGCCCGATCACCCGAATTAGGAGCAATGAACCGCCTGCGCGAATTTAAATATTTGAGCATTGAAGCAAAATGGCGCTTAGCAGCGGCCTACAAACTGTCAGGACAACCAGAAATGGGTTTACGAATGATTGCCGGTTTGCCCACTACCATTAAATCATATTACACCATGTACGGTACTTACGGTTCTGATCTGCGTGATGAGGCGATGATTCTGGAAACCCTTACCCTGCTCGGTCAGCAACAAAGGGCGGCTGCTTTATTACGTACTGTTGCCGCTCGCCTATCCCAGGATGATTGGTATAGCACACAAACTACTGCTTACTCACTTATTGCCATTGCCCAATATTGCGGCCAAAACCAGGCTTCCAGTAAACTAACTTTTAATTACCAGGCGGGTGCTGCTAAAACTGATGTTAATTCAGCATCTTATATGTGGCAGGCAGGCTTAGCAGTAAATGGAGGTAAAGTATCGGTTAAGAACAACGGCACCAATAAACTATACATCAGATTAATACAAAGAGGACAACCATCATCAGGCCTTGACGTTAAAACCTTTATTGATCCGCAGGTTATGCAGATGAGGGTTGGATATTTTACCATGGGCGGCAAACCAATTGATCCTGCATCTTTAAAACAAGGGACTGATTTTGTAGCACAGGTGAACATCAAAAATCCGGGCAGGCGTGGCCGCTATGATAACCTAGCGCTTACACAGATATTCCCTTCGGGATGGGAGATTCTGAATAGCCGGATGTTAAATAACGATGAAGTATTTAAATCATCCCCGTCTGATTACCGTGATATCCGCGATGACCGGGTGAATACTTATTTTAGTTTAACAGAAGGCAAAGAGGTTACTTATTACGTAATGCTGAATGCGGCCTATGCTGGTCATTATTACCTACCTGCGGTTTATTGCGAGGCGATGTATAACAACTCCATCAACAGCCTTATTAAAGGCCAATGGGTTGATGTGGTAAAATAGAAAATCCCTAAAACAGAAAGAGGCCGTATCATAAAATCATGATCAGCCTGTTTTTATTTAACAAGCTCAATATCAAGACATTATTAAAAAAATATATCATATCTGGGGCAGATCAAGCTATCACTCACAGATGCTGCTTAAAGTGTTGGTTTATGGCGATGTAACCAATATGTACTCCAGACGCAAACTGGCTGCTTCCCGTAAAGAAAGTGTTTACTTGATGTGGTTAAGGCTATCCTGACCATAATACGATCAAAGTTAACCGGATCATGGAGGGCATGAAAACCTTAACAGGCTAAAGAAGCAGGCTTATGAACTGCTCAACAGCGAAGAACGTATACAACGGCGAAAGAAACGGTGACTTTCAGGCTTACTAATATCTATGCTTAACTTTTCTTCCCCGCAACTTTTCCGACTGATCCACCATGGCTTCAGGCGATTTCGCACATCGGCAAAATTGCCATTAAACAAAAAGGCCTCCCTTAAAAAGGAGGCCTTTGGGGATTCAAAACAGAATCCGGTGTGCGGAAGAAGGGACTCGAACCCCCACGCCGTGAAGCGCCAGATCCTAAGTCTGGTGCGGCTACCAATTACGCCACTTCCGCATTAGGATTTTAACAGGTCGCAAAGATAGCGTTTAAAGCTAAATATTAAAACAAAATTTTCGTTTTTTGTCTATCTACCTCATTTCTTTGACATTAATTTTTTGTTAACGTACTTACCAGCGTCCTGAAATAAGCCGGGGCATATAATAACCTGCTTCCATACCACGAAAACATTTCGCCATCTACCAATATTATTTTCGCCTGAGGTTGGATTTCCTTAAACTCGTCTATATGTTTTTGTTTGAAGGGATAAGGTTCAGAGGATAAAAAGATCACGTCAGACTTTGCCAATGTCAAATCATACATGCTTATCTCCGGGTACCTATCGGCATCGAACACATTAATTAAGCCGCATTTTTGCAGCATATCATTAATGAAAGTATCCCTGCCTGCTACCATATAGGGTTTACGCCATATAAAATAAGCCACACGTAGTTTTAAAGCCGGCAGAATAATTTTTATAAAATTATTGCTAATATGAGCCACCAACGATCTCGCTTCAACTACACGGCCCGTAATTGAGCCCACAGTGGTTATCATATCCAAGGCTGTATTAAGATTATTAATATCGCTTATCCAAACTGGGCATATATCCATCAGTTGCTCTACCTGGCCGCGCTCATTTTCCTCCTTATTGGCGATGATCAGATCAGGTTTTAAAGCTTTTATCTGATCGATATTTAGTTGCTTGGTACCCCCAACATTAGCTACGGTTTTAAACTTATGCTCCGGATGGATACAAAATTTAGTGATACCGATAACCTCGGCATCGAGCCCTAAATAAAACAGTAATTCGGTTTGCGATGGAACAACAGATACAATTCTTTTGGGTATCCCTGGCAGGTTTATTACACGATGTAGCTGATCGTGAAAAACAGCCATGTTAAAAAGCGTTCTTCTCGCCCCTTAAAGCATTCCAGAAAGTAAGGAAAACTATCTTCATATCCAGCAGGAACGACCAGTTTTCAAGGTACCAAACGTCGGCCTCCACACGTTCAAGCATAGCCTGCGTAGTCTGGGTTTCGCCCCTTAAGCCTTTTATTTGTGCCCAGCCTGTAATACCTGGTTTAAGGAAATGCCTTACCATAAAGGTATCAATCAATTGAGAGTATTGTTGCGTATGGCTAATCATGTGTGGCCTTGGCCCTACTACAGACATGTTACCCAATATTACATTGAAAAACTGAGGTAGCTCATCCAAACTGGTTTTGCGGATAAAAGCTCCGGTCTTGGTGATACGGGCATCGCCGCGGGTAGCTTGCTTTTTATCAGAATCATTATTTACCCGCATGCTGCGGAATTTGTAGCATTTGAAAGGCTTATTGTCGCGGCCTGACCGTTCCTGAACAAAAAATATTGGCCCTCTTGATTCCAGTTTGATCAGGATAGCCAGTATCGGGAACAACCAGCTAAATACAAACAATATAATGAAGAGCGAGAAGGCAACATCAAATAAACGCTTGATTGAGCGGTTAAGCATGTTTTCAAGCGGTTCAGGTCTTACAGATATTACCGGTATATGGCCAAAGCTTTGTATAAAGGTTGGCTTTTTAGCGTAATCATAATACTCGGGTATAAACTTAAACCTAATCAGATTTTTATCGGCATCAAGCATCAGTTTTTCAATTGTCTGCGACTCTGAATTTGGCAGCGTACAAAATATCTCGTCTACCTTATTATTGAGCACATAACTGATACAATCATCTGTGCCGCCTAAATAAAGATGCTGGTCTT
Organism: Mucilaginibacter saanensis; assembly: GCF_014200575.1. Taxonomy (GTDB): domain Bacteria; phylum Bacteroidota; class Bacteroidia; order Sphingobacteriales; family Sphingobacteriaceae; genus Mucilaginibacter. The sequence goes on from NZ_JACHBZ010000003.1 coordinate 37,038, forward strand.
TAACTTTTTCACGGTTATCATCAAAAAAACCAACTAAGCTGTAACCACGCTCCGGGTTTTGTTTAAAAAAGCTGTGCAGGTCTGATCCTATACGGCCACCGCCTATAATGATAACTGCCCTGGTGTCAATTAATGATGCACGGTCGCTTTTCCTTATAGTTAAGAATATCAGCTTCCAAAGTCCTAATAAAAAGCCAAAAAGGGCCAGGGAATAAAACAAGTATTCACGGGTTATAAAGTACGCTTTAGTACCAATAAGTATGATGATGGTAAAGCATATAAAACTTACAAATAACAGGTAAGTTTTAATTACCCCGCGATAGGTTTTTATAGAGTCTTTATTTAAAACATGTTCATACAGGCCGGTGATATTTGCAGATAGTAACCAGATTAAATTAAATACCAATACAATGGGCAGGTATCGCCTGTTGTTTATCCAAAAAATATACGATCTGTCTTCGATGAAGTAAGAAATTACCATGCTTATATTAAGTATAATATAATCAATAGTAAGGTTCACTGCTTTAATAAAAGTAGCGTATCTGTGAATCATGTATTAGAGCTTATTGAAGTAGAAAAACACACGCTAAAATTAGCATATTTATTTAACATATAACAATGTGATAGTTGAATGTCCTGTCAATTACAAAAATGTCATATTACTGTCCGCAAAATTAAAAATTAAGCAATTTAATCAAAATCAAATATAAAATAATTAAGCAATTATTTAGTGACGATTATCATTAAAAGTGCTTTAAATTTTTGTACATCAAAAAAAGCACTATAAACGGCCGTGTACGGTGTCTTTCGGTAATATCCCTTTGATATCATATATCACCGATGATTGATTTTTTTTAAGCTTTTCGTAGTCCAGATTAAAAAATTCGCGGTGACCTACAGCTATAATTATGGCATCATAATTACCACTTAGTTCCTCAAAATTTTTCAGGGTTGTTATGTCATATTCCAGCTCAACTTCGGCAGGGTCAGCCCATGGATCATATATCTCGCAATGGGCTTCATACTCCCTTAGTTCTTTAACAATATCAATAACACGGGTGTTGCGAACGTCGGGACAATTCTCCTTAAATGTGAAGCCCAATACCAATATATTTGATTGCTTAACAGATATATCCTTTTTAATCATGAGTTTAATTACCTCAAGGGCGACGTAAGTACCCATGCCATCATTAAGTCTGCGGCCAGCCAAAATAATTTCAGGATGATAACCCACTTCCTGTGCTTTTTGGGCCAGGTAATATGGATCAACCCCGGTACAATGACCGCCAACCAAACCGGGCTTAAAATTCAGGAAATTCCATTTGGTGCCCGCCGCCTCTAAAACAGCATGTGTATCAATATCCATGATATTGAAAATTTTGGAAAGCTCATTTACAAAGGCAATATTAATATCCCGCTGTGAGTTTTCGATTACCTTACAAGCTTCGGCCACTTTTATACTTGGCGCTTTATGGGTACCGGCTTTAACAATTGTTTGGTACAAACCATCAATAAAACTGGCAGCATCGGGCGTTGAGCCCGATGTTACTTTTAAAATATTGGTAAGCGTATGTACTTTATCACCCGGGTTAATACGTTCCGGAGAGTATCCCGCAAAAAAATCATGATTATATTGCAGCCCCGATGCTTTTTCTAAAACCGGCACACAAACATCCTCTGTAGCACCCGGGTATACTGTGGATTCATAAATCACTACATCACCTGTTTTAAGCACACTGGCCACACTTTTACTGGCCTTGATCAGCAGACTTAGGTCAGGCCGGTTATATTGATCTGTAGGCGTAGGTACCGAAATAATGTATACATTACATAAGGCAATATCCTGCACAGCCGAAGTAAAAATAAGCCCATTGGCTATTTTATCGGTTGTTAATACTGATGACAGTACTGACGATTCGGTTTCAAGCGTACGGTCAAAGGCATTATTTAACTCATCAACCCGGCGTTGTTTAATGTCAAATCCTTTTACAGGAAACTTACGGGCAAATTCCACTGCCAATGGTAAGCCAACATAGCCCAACCCAATAATTGCAATATGAATATTTGCAGGCGGTATAAAATTTTCAACAGGTTGATTTGATGAATGATCAAACATTGTATAACAACAAATAGGTAGATTGTAAATATAGTTTTATTTTTTTCGACACCTCATCAGCATTTACTGACTGTAAATCTGGTAAACTCCAGCAATAGTTCTGTCTTGTGCCGAGCCAACCAGCAAAGTGGTTATCCTCTTCTCTATCATTAATTGCTCGGCGTGGCTTGCAAATTCATCACCGTCAATAATGATGGGGTTTACGGTCATTATTTCGGCAACGGTAAGGGTTGATGTATCGGGGTGTTGTAGCAATGCCCTGCGCAAATCTCCATCAGTAACAATTCCTTTAATGTAACCGGCGTCCCCTACCATCACCATCCCCAATCGCCCTGCCGACATACTGAGCAGCAGCTCCATAAAGGAAGCTGTTTCATTAATAAAAGGCAATTTATCGGTCCGCATCACGTCCTTTACCTTGATCAGTAATTTGCGCCCAAGACTTCCCCCCGGATGAAAACGGGCAAAATCATGCTGTTTAAACCCGCGCGATTCCATCAGGGCTATGGCCAACGCATCGCCCATAACAAGTGCCGCCGTGGTTGACGATGTGGGAGCCAGTTCAAGCGGACAAGCCTCACGCGCAATTTTTATGTTAAGGTGATGCTGACTGTTTTTAGCCACGGTTGAATTAGGGTTACCGGTAACGCCGATAACCAGATTCTTATTCCACTTTAAAAAAGGAATGATCCGCAGCACCTCGTCAGTTTCGCCCGAGTATGATATCAGCATTACAATATCATTGGTGCCAACCATGCCCAAATCGCCATGAAACGCCTCCCCCGGGTGCAGAAAAAAGCTTGGCGTACCTGTACTGGCAAGCGTAGCTGCTATTTTTTTGCCAATGAGCCCTGATTTACCGATACCAATTACTACAAGCTTACCGGTAGCACTGAGTACAGCCTCCACTGTCCTTGTAAATTCGTCATCAATTAAACCAGCTACATGCTGTAACGATTCAATCTCAATATCAAAAACCTTCCTGGCAATATCCTTCATTAAGCTGAATACTTTACGTAATACGTTTATTAACGTGAATTAAAATAACGTATTACATAAAACGCAATACGTATCACCCTTTTATCAGGACAGCAAAGGTGCCATCACTTTATCCAGGTCATGCAATTTAACCTGATTAGGGCCATCGCTTAAGGCATTATCAGGATCGGGATGTATTTCCATAAAATAACCATCGGCCCCAAAAGCTTTAGCAGCCAAAGCCATCATAGGCACAAAAGTACGGTCGCCGCCTGTTTTGCCGCCTGCACCGCCCGGGCGTTGTACCGAGTGGGTGCAATCCATGCAAACAGGATGCCCAAAGGCCTTCATATCATAAATATTCCTGAAATCAACAGAAAGATTATTGTAACCATACATATTGCCACGCTCGGTAAGTATAACCTGCGTGTTACCGGCTTCTATCACTTTTTGAGCAGGGTAAAACATATCCTGACCTGAAAGAAACTGCGCTTTTTTAACATTTACTATTTTTCCTGTTTGAGCAGCAGCTACCAGCAAATCGGTTTGGCGGCATAAAAAAGCCGGAATCTGCAATATATCAGCCACCTGTGCAACTATGGCTGCCTGTTCAGGTTCATGAATATCAGTAGTAACAGGCAAGCCAAAACGATCTTTAACGTTCTGCAACATCTGCATACCTTTGTCAATGCCCGGGCCGCGGTATGAATGGATAGAGGTGCGGTTTGCCTTATCAAAAGATGATTTAAAGATAACAGGTACATTATAACGCTGCCCTGCTTCGGCCACTTTTTCGGCCACCTGGTACAGCAGCTCCTGGTTTTCCATTACACAGGGGCCTAATATAAAAAACGGCTTTTGCCGTATCTGATCAAACAACATAGTTTATGATGGTATATGCAGCAAAGATAATGATAAGCACGAATTAAAAAACTACCACAAAATTTGCCGGTTAAACCAGCTATAAAGATTAATTATGGCCGATAGAGATTTGCGGTTTGGCATACTATTGTAATAGTGTTTATTAAAATTCGTGTTAATCCGATAACATTCATGAAATTCGTATTATGAATTATTTTGAATTTTATGGCATTCCTGAATCTTTTAACATCAGCCAGGCGGCTTTGAAAAAAAAGTTTTACGAACTAAGCAAACTATACCATCCTGATTTTTATGCGGGCGAAGATGAGGACAAACAGCAGGAAATACTGGAACTTTCTACACTAAATAATAAGGCTTACCAGACACTTTCTGACGCGCCGCGCCGCATGGAATACGTTTTAAGGCTCCATAATCTGGTATCTGAAGGGGCAAAACCACAATTACCTGCAGATTTTTTAATGGAAATGATGGATATTAACGAGCGCCTCATGGAAGTTGATGACGCAAAACAACTGGCCGAAGTAACTGCAGAAGTACTTGCTATTGAGGGCGATATAAATGACAAACTTGCCACTCTTACCGCAGATTATGAACAAATAGACCATACTGCCCAGGAAGACAGAAGAAATAAAATTGCAGAAATTTACTTTAGACAAAAATATCTGTTGCGAATTAAGGAGAGTTTAGATACATTTGCGGCCCGCATGTGAGTAATTAATCGTTACTCCTGATAGTATGCCCAGCTGGCGGAATTGGTAGACGCGCTGGTCTCAAACACCTGTGGGAAACCGTGCCGGTTCGACTCCGGCGCTGGGTACTTAAGTTAGGCACATTCGTTATAGCCAAAAACGAATGTGCCTTTTTAGCCTTAAAAAGGCATATTTTTTCTGTCCTTCCAGCCGATTAATATTTTTCTTACTCCGAGATTACTCCGAGATGAAAAATTCAACTAAAATGAACACGTTTAGTTCTAAACTGTGGTACAACAAAACCTATGTATTAAAAAATGGCGAGGTATCACTTTATCTGCAAGTTGTAATTGATGGGAAACACAAAGAGTTCCCACTGAAATTGAAATGGCCGGTCGATAAGATTGACCGGGTCAATGGCCTGCTGCTGCCCAGAAAAAAAGCGGATCCTGATGTCAATGATTTTAATTTGATGATCCGGATGGAGCAGTCAAAGCATACGGAGATCCTGCGCACGTACCGGATTAAGAACATCAGTATCGAAATTAGGCAGTTCAGCAAGGAGAACCGCGTGTTTAACCAGCTTGGCAGTTTTGTATCCTATATGTTCCGGGAAACCGATAACCGCTACAAACGCAAGGAGATTGTTAAACGCTCCTGGCAAAATCACAATTCCACAAACGCCATCATGGTTGAATTTGATGGGTATTGGAATTTTCAGCATATCAACTTACAGTGGATGAAACGTTTCAAACACTTTTTAAATACTAAAGGTTACAAGCCTGGGCATGTTTGGACAACGCTTAAAACCGTAAAGGCCTATTTGCAACTGGCTATGCTGGAGCCAATGCTATACGTAGATCCAGCAGCAGCTAACTTTTCGAACCCGGAACCAAGATGGATCACCAACTATTTAAACACCACCGAACTGCGAAGCTTGCTCAGGGTATACAAAGGCAATGAGATCACCGGCGCGCAAAGACTGGTGCTCCGCGCATTTTTATTTACCTGCTATACATCGCTCAGGATATCAGACGTATATCGGGCTAACGCCAAGTGGAAAGTAAACGAAGATGTATTGCACTTTTTACCTAAAAAGAATGAGCGCAGGGGCAAATGGCTTAGCGTGCCCTTAACTCCACTTGCCAAACAATTTGTAATTAATACGCTGGGTACTTTTTTTGAGCTGCCTAGCGAGGGACAATATAATCTTGAACTGAAAGATATTGCCCATACTGCCGGCATTAATAAAAACCTGACCAGCCATTACGGCCGGCATACCTTTGGTTATTTATATATGACTACCGTGGGCAACCTTGCAGGCCTGCAAGAGATCCTCGGACATTCAAAGGTGGAAACCACTAAGCGATATGCCCATATTGACGATGACTACAAATTGGCATCGGTATTAAGAATACAGGAGGAGTTTCCGGATATGCTGTTGAATTAACTTTGATGATGACCAAAGGCCCCCTATGCGGAGGCCTTAAGTAAAGTTATTATTTGGCGGCAATCCGTTTCCCGCTGATGCGCTACAGCGCCAAGTACATGATTTAATTGAGATATAGATGTACGATCATGATCAGTAAGCAAACCGGACTTAGAGCCGAGCTCGGATAGATCCATTAAAAGTTCCATTAAACGGATCGGATCGCCGTCCTTATATAAATTTAAAAATTCAGCCACCATTACCGGTGCTCCAGTACATTTAAGACAGGGTGATAACATAAGACAGGAAGGTTAAAATAAAAAAAGACGTAACCGAGATTCTCTTGCAACTTCAAGGCCTACCAAAGCCCATCCCACGCAAAAGCTCAGCTACGCCTTATCGGCGTACTAATTTTTGCGCTGCATGAGATTTGAAATTTTTGGTAGTTTAGAAGTTCAGCAACACTTAGTACAATATCTTAAGTGTACAAAAGTAAATAATTTTCTTAAACAGGAGGCTTCATATTTGCAGTTTAAAGGTCAATAGGGGATTGTTTTAAACGGGAGTAAAATAGATTTGGTTACACCTTTTTAGAATAAAGAATAATTATATTAAATTATAATATATCTGAAGTTAATTAAAAGTCATCGTCTTTGGCAGATTTCGACAACGCGATTTTTGCATCCTCTATCGTGGATCTGGCGAAGCTGTCTAAATTATTAATCATTGAGAATTGTCCTTGTATCGCTTTTTTTCCGCCATACCCCATTTCCCTATTAAATGCCATATTACCATTTTTAGCGTTGGTATTCCAGTCCTTTAATATTTTGTAACTGCTTTCAATTGTAAATGTTCGAGAGGGCGTCTGTAAATATGGCTGTGTTTCGAGGGTAAAACCGGCAATAACAATTCTATATTTTTCATCCTTAAAAGTGAAATGAAGGCTAAAATGCAAATAGTATATTATCGGATATTCCGATCCCCAAAGCTTATAGGTATAAGATTGCTCAGTTACGGCCTTTATAATTAGGCTACCGCCTTCTGCATCATCTAATTGAATCACATTCTTAGCAGAATTGAATACCAGAGCAGCCCAAACTTTGGCTCTTTTATAAAAATCGTTTTTCTTTACGCCGCTTACATTTCCTATATATCTATAAGTAATGATTCCGGAAGTATCGAGAGGTAGTTGAGCTAACTCTATAGTATCCTTTAAAAATTTTAACGAATCTTTTGTAGATTGGGCTTTAACAAATAAAGGAAATAAGAATATTACAATCAATATACTTTTTTTCATGTGAATTAAGGTTTATGCCTTAAACCTATGAAAATATATTATAATATTAAAATCAAGCATTCGCTGCATTTCGCGAGTCCGCTACCTTTTTCTGATATTGTTCAAAGGTTCGGTTGTTAAAATCCCAGGGCTTTTTACTAAAATCATCAAAGCGTTGGGTCAGCTCGGCCAGTAATCGGTTGCTTTCGCTCATATCGATACTGTTGTTGATTACCTGGTTACCGTTTACAGATCCGGTGCCCGACACGGAACCGGTTAGCGCCTGGATGGCTGCATTGCTAAACACGCCCCCATTTTTTGCAACCTGGATTCCTTTATCCACTCCGGCCACATCAACAGCAGCACCATTGCGAAACATACTATTAAATAATAATTGGTTGATCAACGCGCCATTATTTCGCCTGGTTTCTTTGCTCAGCACCATAAATGGCTCACCACCCTCCACATTGACAACCGTTCTGCCCGTTTTGGGATCCACAACATTTAAACCACCGTTATCATGTGATGCTCCATCAAATATGCCGCCTTTTGCAGCTTTCTTACTACTTCCACTGGAAAGCTGAGTAATTGTTTGCGCAGCGATCGAAGCAATAGCAATCCCTTCCTGGACGTGCGCCATAGTTGAATATGCAGCAACCAAGGGTAATCCAATCGGGCCAAGAGCTGCAACGCTCTCGGTGAATTTAACTATAGCGGCCTCAGTGCTAATAACAACCTGCGCAACAGCTACGGCCTTGTCTACAATCAATGCGGCAACATAAAGTGCGCTGCGTTTATCAAGAATTGACTCTAAGAATTGAGCACCCGCTTGTAAAGTTGACATCTCCATTTGGGATATTTCTTTTTTTGCGGAGATGTATGCTTTATCTTGAATGGTTTTTTGTTGAGCTGCCCGATTATTTTCCTTAATAGCATTATCGGCAATTGTTTTGTCAAGCTTGCCGGTATCCTTCCCATACACCGCATAAAGCGCCTTCATATCTTGCAAATGCTTTTGCTCCAGCTCAAATGCTTTTTGCGCGTAGATTTCTTTTATATTCAGGCGCTGCGCTTCCACCAAGGCGGGGTTATCGCCTTTAATTCCGGTTAAAGCTTTGTTTTGCTGCTTATCCAGTTCGGACTGCCCTTCACCGTAAATACTGTCAATCCGACCGGAAGCACCCTTTAACTCATCATCGTTTTCTTTTTGATCACGCTCATCGGCTTTCTTGTTAAAATCATTTGTAGCTGTGTTTTTAGCTAATTTCTCCTCACCAGGGATAGCGTTTAACCGGCTGGTTAATTCCTTCCGTATGGCAGCTGTAGTGTGCGGATCCTTCATCAACTTATTGATGTTGGCAATAATCTTCTGGTATTTATCTTGGATAACCTGCAGTTGCGCATCCAGATCATCAACGGTGCCTTTACGAGCGCCCTCAGCCAGCTGATTCATAGAATTGCGCATTTCCTGCAATTGTTTATTGTATTCCTCCAGCTTTTTGGCGGCAAGCTCTCGCGCGCGCTGCTCCTTAGCCAACGTCTCGGCAGACTTACCAGATTGCGGCCCCGTTAACGCATCGATCTGATCCATAGTAGCCGGAACTGCTTTTAACACCGATGGATCATTCGGGCCGTCCTTTAACTCCTGATTGGCTTTTTTTAATAGATCGATCATCTTAATATATTCTGCTGATCCTTTTTTAGTGTTATCCAGTACTGCATTCAGTGTTTTAACTTTTACGCTCAATGCATCCAACAGATCTGCGCCGGGTATGGTATCATTATAACCTGAGCTTGCCTTGAATTTAGTAAGGTCATCAGTCAATTTTTTTACCTGGTCATGGCTATCTTTTTGCTTTTGCGTAGTTGATACCAGGGCATTGCCATAAACATTTAAGCCCGATATCAGGTTGTCATACTTATTTGAGGCAAGTACATTGTTCAGATCGGTATTGCCCTTTGCCTGATCACGAATGGCGCTCAGCAAATTTTTGCGGATGTAGATGGCTTTCTCTTCCTCGGTATTACCCTGAATGGTAAACTTAATTCCATCCTCAGCCACCAGTTGCTGAATTTCGCCAATACGCATGATCAACTTTTGCTTCTGATCATAGGTTTCGTTTATCGCGTCGGCCTCTTCCTTGATCGCCTTGTCCAGCTTTTCGGCACGCGCCTGGTAAGCTATGCGCAATACAAAGGCCTGGTTAATTTTCTCGAGGATAGGCAGCAACTCACTATTTTTAATCTTGTCGCTATCTATCTGGCTTAAATAACCCGGATACTGAGCTTTCAGATCCTCTATGAGTTTGTGCCGGCCTCCGTTTAAATCCACACTTATCCAGTGTTTTGGGCTTAAGTTAAACGGTTTGTTGATGCCTTCATGTTCCCTAAGCTCATCAATAAGGTTTGGATCACATTTTAATGTACAACGATCAAATTTATTAAGATCGAACAAGCAGAACATCTTTTTACCAACATAAAATACAAGGATAGCCTGCGCATTCTTAAAGAAACCCTCGAACGGCATGCCTTCCCGGGTATCTGGGAATGACAGACAGAAATCTCTGAACTCTTCTACGTTCATATAACAAATGATTTAATATTTTAAACAAATACTGAACCGGTAAAGAGACGTGTTTTACGAATATAATAACAGCTTTGATATTGCTTCAACTTTGCATTTACTGAAAAATTACGAAATTCCAAATTTTCGGTTCAATTCTAACCCGGTGCAGGCAAAATCTAAGCGATTGCTGAGCTTTATCTAACTCCGTATGAGTCTTATTTTATAAATCCTTTCACTTTTAAATCTTGGATTATGGGCTCTATAAGCTGTAAAAAGATCTCTAAATATTGAAAGTATTCCCGCTCAGGGGTACAAAGCCTCGATTGAAAGACATCGGGGCTTTGTTGTTTTTAAGTATATCCGTAGATACTTAAGAGTTAACCTCAAGCTTATATCCTTTGCCGCGTATAACAACAATGTTGACATTGGGATCAAGTTCCAATTTTTTTCTAAGTTTTGATATAAACATATCCAAACTGCGCCCCACAATAACACCTTCATCTTCCCATATCTCTTTTTGCAGCCTACTTCTCTCTATAACCTCGTTAGGAGATAACGCGAAAATGCGCAGTACACGAATTTCAGTTCCGGTGAGGTCTATGGTCTTATTATTTATTATCAGCTGCTGTTTTGATGGATTAAACGAGACCGAGCCCAAAGTGAATATCTTGGTGCGCTCACCGTCCGATGGGGCGCTCCGTGGCATAACAGTTCTCAAAAATATAAAACCGATAATTGCTAAAAATGACAGGCTACTCAAAAGATATCCATTCTTTGCAGTATTTATCCCAGTTGGTTTAAATTTAATATCAATACTGTAACGCGCTGTGGGCTGTACCCTTCCTCTACATGGCACAATATCATTTTTTTTATTTTTGGATATAGCGTATCCATAGGCTATGCCCGCCTTACCGCGGTTAAGCACATTAACCACATAATCACTTGTAAGCGGGTCTTTACCTAACAGTCGCTTGATGGTATTCACCAAATCCTCCGGCTTAAAAGTAAGCTCTTTCTCAAAACTGACCCGGTATTCATTTTCTGCGATCTTTTCTACCGGGAGTACCCTTGATGTGCTATCGCCCGATTGTAAGAGTAATTCATGCCCGATGTCGCGGAGCAGAACTTCCCTTCTGGCGATATCAAAATCGTCATTGCCGGCCATACTGAAAGCCGCGCAGATTAAACAGCCAAGCAAGAGTATTATCAATACGAACAGGTATTTGCGTTTCCCGGTGAGAAGCTTTCGGCTATCAAACATAGTATCTATATTTTATTTACATAAGTTTACATTTTAATTTACAATCCAAATTCCCTGTGTTGAAAGATATCAAAGTAATTTTGTTGGACCAACTTTTATAAGGATATGAAAAATAAAAAAAACGCATCACACGAATCTGATTTATAAGCAGATAGATCTATGTTAATTAAACCTACAAAAAATATGAAAAAAGTTATTTATGCGCTGATCTTACCGCTGGTTGTGTTGAGCGGACTGGTATTTGCTAATCGAGAAATCAAAAATGGACCTTCTAAGAAGCTATCCCCAAAGCCACTGTCTGTTGCTGAAAGGAAAGCCGAATTGAAAAAATGGGAAGCATCCCCCGATGGTATAAAGTACAAAAAATGGGAAGCTTCTACCGAAGGTAAAAAAGTGCATGCCAGTGCTGATAAAATAAGAAAACAGCTTAATACTTATACTAATATGGAAGCTGTTATAATTTCTCTTTCACGTCCGGCAGCATCACCAAGCGACTACTGTGTAGTAGTCAGGATTAACGGCGACGATTATCTTCTTAATAATGAGCCTCAGCAGTTACAAGGCCTGAAAGTTAACGACAAAATAATTATAAGAAGCCATAGCGCAGGGTGCGCGCCTAAATATCCCTATTTAATTATATGGGGCGACTACATAGAACGGGATGGTAAAATAGTTTATAAACGTGCCCCTCAAAAAGGCGGTTGCTGAAAATCAAATAATTATAAGATACATTCACTATATCCTTTGTTGAACGTGGTATCAGGTAGGATTTGATAGATGTTCTCTTGTTCATTTTCCGATATAATCAAGTGCTTCACATAAGGCAGTAGTTGATTGCAGGGTAAATGAACTTGAAACTTTATAGATAAAGTTCCTGCTTTATGAATGAATAAGCAATGTATGATTGAAACTACCTAACAGACTTAACAGAAGAAAAATTCACATCATTAATGAAGTTCTACCGGGCTATTAGTGGTTCAATCAAAAACGGTTAGGTACTTCAATCATCAAATAGAGTGGCTAATCGTTTCAGGTCATCTAAAAATTGGTTCGTGGGGACGTCGGGTTTGAGTACATCTGAAAGAAGAATAAAAGCCGGAAGTCAAGTACTTACAGCTTTTATTTTTACAATACATACAAAAACACATACACTATTCTGCTTTCTGGAATTTTCAAATCCAAATATCGGTCAATCGCATTGAGTTCAATATTTAAAGCATGCAGAATATCAATCATATTGATGACGATAACAAACCGGTTCTGATCTTTTAAAGGATATTTTAAAAATTGATATTGTGCAGGTTTTTTATCTCAGCCATTACAAAGGTGCTGTGGGTGCTGCCGATACTTGCAACCGCCCCCAATTTATTAAATACAAAGTCCTGGTAGTGTTTCATGTCCTTAGCGAACACCTTGAGAATAAAATCATAATCCCCAGAAACATTGTAACATTCCACTACCTCATCGATGTTCGCAATATCTTCTACAAAGCTGTTCCCGATAGTCCTGTCATGTTGCTTGAGCTTGATATTGCAAAAAACGATAAATCCCTGACTGAATTTCTCATGATTTAGCAAGGCAATATATTTTGTGATATACCCATTGTTTTCCAGCCGTTTGACGCGCTGCAATACTGGTGTTGGCGAAAGATTTACCTGTACAGCCAACTCCTTAATCGTATGACTGGAATTATTCCCCAATATTTTTAAAAGTTGCAAATCTGTGTCATCTAACTCTTCCATAGCATAAAAATTTTTTTCCAGATTAAAATCAGGTTACAAAAAGTTAAATTAACTAATAATTTTACAAAAAATAGCTATTAAATTTTATTATCTATAAATAACAGTAAATTAATGCTATCATCTGTACTTTTGGTAGAATTTAGATTTATTGTAACATTAAAGTTCTTTATATATTTCACCAATCGGAAAAGGTTTTACTTAGCTGTAGGTTAATAGGGAACCGTGTGCAAATCACGGACTGTCGCGCAACTGTAAGTAACACAAAAAAGGTTTTCATCTATGAATATCCACTGCCGCAAGCGGGAAGGACGATGAAAATTGTTACAAGTCAGGATACCTGCCTCTTCCGCATTGACGATGCTTCCGCGATCAGAAGCTTAGGTCAGATTGATGCGTATTTAACAAGGTGCAAAACTCCTATATAAGGTGATGCTCTTTTGTTTGCATGCCCGTTTTTCTTCCCTTAGATTTTTTTCATATAGTATCCCGAAATAGTCCGGAACTTTTTACAATGATTATTAACCATTTAAAAAGTTGAAAAACATGCAAACACAAAATCTGGGCTACCCGCGCATTGGTGCCCAAAGACAACTTAAAAAAGCCTGCGAACAGTATTGGGCCGGCAAAATTGACCTGGACGAACTGAATCAGGTTGCCCGTAAGCTAAAAGAAGAAAACTGGCAAACACAACTGGCTGCAGGTATCGATTTGATCCCTTGTAACGATTTTAGTTTTTACGACCAAACATTAGACATGAGCCTGTTGCTGGGTGTGATCCCGCAGCGTTATGCAAAAGTGCTTGCCGAAGTAAAAACCAATAAAGAAACCGACCTTTACTTTGCAATGGCACGCGGGTATCAGAAAGATGGCCTGGATATCACCGCTATGGAAATGACCAAATGGCTGGATACCAATTACCATTACCTGGTACCCGAGTTTACCGCTAAACAGGAGTTTAAAATATTTTCTGAAAAAGTATTTGCCGATTATAATGTTGCAAAACAAAATGTTGGTTTAAAAGCAAAGCCCGTATTATTAGGTCCCGTAAGTTATCTTTTGCTGGGCAAAGAAAAAGAACAGGGTTTTGAACGTATCGACTTGATTAAAAATCTGGTACCGGTATACGTGGATATCATCAACCGTCTGAGACAACAAGGTGCAGAATGGATTCAGCTTGACGAGCCTTGCTTGGCGCTTGACCTGTCTAAAAAAGATAAAGAAGCATTTGAATACGCTTACCGTGCTATTGCTAACCGCATTAGCGGCGTCAAATTACTGGTAGCAACTTATTTTGAAGCTTTGCTCGATAATACAACCTTGGCGGTAAACCTGCCGATTGCAGCTTTACATATTGATTTGGTGCGTGCTCCGGAGCAATTGGATGAAGTACTGGCCTTAATCCCGGCTCAACTCCAACTTTCACTGGGTGTAGTTGATGGCCGTAACGTTTGGAAAAACGATTATGAAAAATCATTGGCACTGATTAACAAAGCGGTAGCGAAATTAGGCACAGAAAGGGTGATTATTGCACCGTCATGCTCGCTGCTGCACAGCCCTATTGATCTGGAGTTTGAAACCGAAATTGATCCGGAAATCAAAAACTGGATGGCTTTTGCTAAACAAAAGTTAACCGAAGTTAGTGAACTAAAACAGATAGTTGAAGGAAACGATGCTTTGCTGCAAGCCAATAAAATCGCCATTGAAAGCAGGAGATCATCACAAAAAGTACACAAACAAGTGGTGAAAGATCGTGTAGCAGCCATTACCGAAGCTGATGCAACACGCACTAGCGCCTTCCCGGTACGTCAGCAATTACACCGCGAACGTTTCAATTTACCATCATTCCCAACAACTACCATCGGTTCGTTCCCGCAAACAGATGATATCCGTCAGTTGCGTTCAAAATTCAAAAAGGGTGATTTAACGCTTGAGCAATATGAGCAGGCGATAGAACAGGCTACTATTGATGTAATCCGCTGGCAGGAAGAGCTGGGTATTGATGTACTGGTACACGGCGAATTTGAGCGTAACGACATGGTGGAATATTTCGGCGAGCAACTGGATGGATTCCTTTTTACTAAAAATGGCTGGGTTCAGAGCTATGGCAGCCGTTGCGTGAAGCCACCGGTTATTTACGGTGACATAACGCGTCCGAAAGATATGACTGTGCGTTGGAGTAAATTTGCTGCTGCACAAACAGATAAACCAATGAAAGGCATGCTGACCGGCCCGGTAACTATTCTGCAATGGTCATTCGTACGTGACGATCAGTCAAGGGATATTACTACTAAACAAATCGCTTTGGCTATCCGCGATGAAGTTGTGGCTTTAGAGTCTGCCGGTATTGGTATTGTTCAGATAGACGAGGCCGCTATCCGTGAAGGCCTGCCATTGCGTAAAGCTAAACGCTCGCATTATTTGGATTGGGCAGTTGGTGCATTCCGGATCACGGCCGGTGGTGTTCAGGACAAAACACAGATCCATACCCACATGTGCTACAGCGAATTTAACGATATTATTGAACAGATTGCCGGAATGGATGCTGATGTGATCACTATCGAAACTTCACGTTCTCAGATGGAGTTATTGCATGCATTTGCGCATTTTGAATATCCCAATGAGATTGGCCCCGGTGTTTACGACATTCACTCTCCACGTGTGCCAGGTACAGAGGAAATGGTTACTCTTTTAACAAAAGCTGCTGCCCTGTTGCCTGCTCAAAACCTATGGGTAAACCCGGATTGTGGTTTGAAAACCCGTAAATGGCCGGAAACTAAAGCAGCTCTGGAAAACATGGTTGCCGCCGCCAAAGAGGCCAGGGAAAAGATTAGCGTAGAAGGCGTTATTTAATTATTTATATCAAATCATAAAAACTGCGGACATTAGCGTCCGCAGTTTTTTCAATGAAAAATTAGTGGAAAGAGACGAACTTATATTTAAACCGATCGGCGAAGAGCAGGTGCGACAGGAAAATGGCATTGAATTGATTGCATCCGAAAATTTTGTAAGCAAGCAGGTAATGGAGGCCGCAGGGTCTGCATTAACCAACAAATATGCAGAGGGTTTGCCCGGTAAGCGCTACTACGGCGGGTGTGAAGTAGTTGACGAGATAGAAACTATTGCCATTAACCGCGCAAAAGAATTATTCGGGGCCGAATGGGTAAATGTGCAACCACATTCGGGCGCACAGGCAAACGCGGCTGCGTTTTTGGCTTTGTTGCTTCGCAGACCGGGAAAAAGTGAAAATTAAGATTTAAAAGAATGCTGGTATATATTACGCGTAAAGAACATTTCAATGCAGCTCACAGAATGTTCCGCGAAGAATGGAGTTTGGAAAAAAACATAGAGGTGTTCGGTAAATGCGCCAACCCGAACTATCATGGTCATAATTACAATTTACTTGTTACCGTAAAAGGACAAGTGGGTGCTTCAACGCCCTATTTGATCGATCTTAAAGTACTTAAAGTGATCATCAATGAGCACGTGATTGAAAAACTTGATCATAAGAACCTAAATCTCAATGTTGATTTTATGTATGGTAAAACGGCGACCACCGAATTGCTTTGTATAGAGATATTTCATCAGTTAAAAGCGCCGATCGAAACGCATGAGGGAATATTTTTACATTCGGTTAAGCTTCATGAAACCGAAAACAATTCTACCGAATATTTTGGAAATTAGTTTCACCAGGAAAAATGTTCAAATAGTTAAGCGTTTACAAACGCAGATTACGTAAAACCACTAATAACTTAATTATTAGTGGTTTGCTTTTTCTACTAAATTCATTAATAACTGACAAATGACTCAACGCCGCTTAAGGTGGCCAAGCGGGAATCTTTGAACACTCATCTACATTTTAGTTAAGCAGGGTCTACTTTTGACAGGTAATAATTGATGCTGTACTGTTCATGAATAGCATCATAGGACAGTAGATCGCTGTTTGTCCTGAAGCGAGTGTCCAAAATTTCAAATGCCCGGCCGTTCCTGTAAATCTTCTTTAGGTTTTCCAGGGTAAACAGATATACTTTGTCAGACCCCTTTACACTGAAATAGTGGGTAATAATGGGTTTGAAAAGATTGAGCTTGTCGCCGGGACGCTGGCGTTCGTAGATGATGATTGCACCTCTTTCCAGGACTTTATAATCGGATAACTTTAGATGTTTAATGGCGATAAGTGAATCTTGATTTGAAAGAATATTTGGAACAATAAAGCTACTGGCTTGAACCAATGACCTTGAAAGAAACAGGGCAAGCAAAATGATTGAAAATTTGAAAGTTTTCATTTTAAAATATATAAGTATGTGGATGCTAAAAATCGTTTAGCAATAAATTGATAGATAAAAAAATATTGATTAATAAATGGAATAGTCTAACTCGCCGGGATAGCAATTAAACAATAAGGGATAAAGTACCGGGTATTAAATTCTGTAGTTGGAGTAAAGGATGTAAAGCGGATCAGGCTGAACGGGCGGTGACTGACTGTTGTAGGCCTTTACCTCTTTTAATGTAATTATTCCCGCTGAAGCAGGAAGCAAAAACACCGGGATAACTAAAGCAAAAGAGTTTTTGAGCTTCAGATCGGTTTTGACCGAAACATGATTGTCTTTTACCTTAAAATTTGTTTTAACAATTTCCCAGCAGTCGGAACCGCTTGTTGCCTTGCAGACATTTTTCGATACCGAACTAACAGACAGAGATACACTGGCTAATTTA
Source organism: Mucilaginibacter saanensis (assembly GCF_014200575.1). Classification (GTDB taxonomy): domain Bacteria; phylum Bacteroidota; class Bacteroidia; order Sphingobacteriales; family Sphingobacteriaceae; genus Mucilaginibacter. Next base: position 54,690 of record NZ_JACHBZ010000003.1, read on the forward strand.
CCGCAGCAATAAAACTTATTTATGGTAACCCCATAAACAGATGCCGTGTAAATCAGGAGAAGTAATATGACTGCTATTCTTTTCACGGTGCTAAATTAGGAAAGTTCTTTGGGCTATTTTTTATATAATTATGGTAAAAGTTTATATCTTTTTGTAAATCTCAGCGTCAAATTTCATTAAAAATCCAGAATTTTAAGAGCCAAAGTAATCAACTGTAACTGTTCTTCGTCGGGCTTAGGTATAATGAATCCGTTTTACGCTCACTATCTATTCAACTCAGATGTTAGTATAAAAGCAATCCTTTTTATTTATTTTTATGTTATAGACTGCAATCAGCAATATTTTACTTATAACCCGATCAGAATGAACTACGTTTTAATTAGTCACGAAGTTGAAGATTACACTATCTGGAAACAAATATTTGACAATGCCTCTGGTATAAGAAAAAAGGCGGGTGAAATATCCTATCAGGTTCTTAAATATGAAGACCTGCCTAATAAAATTGTGCATTTTTCCCTATGGAGTTCAATTGCGGCTGCAAAGCAATTCTTTGAGTCGCCGAAATTAATTCAGATCAGGCTCGAAGCAGGAGTTAAAGCTCCGGAATTTATATACTTAGACCAGCTTGAAACGGGAGTTTTATAATTATTGAATTTCGTCTGTTAAAACAAAAGCGCCCGTAATTCAATAACTACGGGCGCTTTAAGTATAAAGTTTTATACCAATTATTTTATTCTTAAAGCTCCTTTATATTTATCAGGCAATAGTAAATTGTGTAGTGATTGCTTTTTCACCTTATTTAGTATAATAATCGGCTTTGACGCCGCATCTGTAATTTGAACATGATTAAGTGTTAAGGTATCAACATCATCAAATATGCATGCCGGACGAAAATCGGCACCGGTATAACTTAATTTGATGTTCTTCATTTTAATTCCATTAGCATGCCGTACATAAAAGCCCCAGGCTGGCAACTCGCCAAACATTGAAAATTCGGGATAATCACTAATTTTCTCAGGTATTTTTTCTAATGAGTCGGCATTAAAAAAGGCCCTTGTTTTTTTAGCAACACTGGCGTAAGTTATTGCTATATTTTCGAGCGTAATGTCCTGTACGGGATAACCGGGAATACCGCTGATAGACGAAGGGAATACGTTATGAGCAAATAGCTCCTTAGGCCCCTCCATTGAGTAACCTGAATCCGGCTTGCCAGCCGGTACCTGAACCTTAACATCGCCAATATAAACCCGGGCAAGCCTACCGGGAAGCACATTAGGCAAACGTTTTCCTAAACGGATAAAAATAGCATTGCCGGTATTTTTTGCCGTTACTCCCCTTATGTCTATATCTTCCAATACAGCCCCATCTACCGTTTCAATGGCAATTGCAGACCGGAAGGTATCATACACATAAATATTCCGTACGGTTATTTTTTTAAAACCACCGTGTGATGCTGTACCCAGTTTAAATGCGCTTGCGCTTGAACGTATTTTGCAATTTGCAATATAAATATTTTCGCAAAACCCTTTGCTGTCGTAGGATTTTAAGCAGATACCATCGTCAGCGACGTTAAAAGAACTATTGGTAAGCTTTACATTTTTACAGTCAACGAGGTCAATACCGTCGTTGTTTAAAAATGTATTACTAAGCACTTTAATATTATCGATAACCATGTCTGTACAACTCCTGTAATCCTGTATCCAACATAAGCCATTTTTTATGGTTATATTTTTAATAGTAACGTTCTGGCAGTTTTTAAATACAATTAACTTAGGTCGGTTATTTTCTTCGGGCCTCATTTGCCCCCATTCATTATATTTCTGCCATTCGCTATCCTTAAGCTTACCGTTTCTTAGCATCACATAAATATCTTTCAGTAACAGTTCTCCCTGCCCGTCAATAGTTCCGGTACCGGTTAAAGAAATATTATGCTGCCCTTCTGCAACTATTAATGCCGATGCTTTTTCGGGCCCGTAGTCAATTCTTTTAGTAGTTGCCAATAAAACTGCATTGGCTGCAAGGTGCAGGTCAACACCCGATTTAATTATAATTACCCCGGTAACAAAGCTCCCGGCCGGAACCAGCACTTGTCCTCCCCCGTTTTCGGCAGCTTTATCTATGGCATGCTGTATGGCTTCCGTATTACTGGTTTTACCATCGGCTTTTGCACCAAAAGCAACTATATTAAAGATGTTTTGTTGTGCCCAAAGCTGATGCGTAATGATAGAAAAAACGATAAACAGAAATGCTTTTTTCATGATGATGTTTTGTAGTTCAATGAAAATGGCGATAGTTTGCTGCTAAAGCACTATTATTTTCAATTAAAATTAAAAACCTCCCGGCTAAAAAGCCCGGGAGGTTATTTACTAAAGATGCTGAAATTATTAGTAGCCCGGGTTTTGTACGAGTTTCGGGTTCAACTGCATTTCTGGTCTTGGAATAGGGAAAATACGTTTGTTAGGATCGGCATTTGTTTTGATACCCCAGGTTTTTTCAAACTGACCGTAACGGATCAAATCGTTTCTTCTCCAGCCTTCCACTGCCAGTTCACGGGCACGCTCATCTAACACGTCAGAAAGCGTTGCTGCACTTAAAGACGCCGCCTTGGCACGTGTACGCACCTGGTTAACCAATGATAATGGTGAATCGCCATTGGTGGTATTCGCACCTCTTAAAATTGCTTCAGCTTTCTCTAATAAAACATCGGCATATCTGAACATCGGTACATCATTGCTTTGGTTGCGGGTAGTACTCAAGCTGTCTGGATAAAATTTAATGTTTCTGTAACCTTCTTCGTTAGCCAGTTCATCATTACCAATATCGAAGGTGGAAATATTTTTCCAAACGATGTCAGGGGTAAATTCCAGCTGATGAACAACTGTAGCTGTAGGATTTGGGCCGCTGTAGCTGGCATCCAGGCCAATATTAGTTGTAGTAATATTAATCGGGGTACCATCATTGTTGTATTGTTTCCCGGTAAGGTATTGCTTGCGGCGGATGTCATTAGCATCGTTAAACAAGGCGTAATACTCTTTAAAAGTATACATAGGGCCATCTGGTGTGTATGGCATTTTATATTTGCTTGCTAAATTGGGGTTTACCGTCCAGCGCGCGTAATACATTCCCTGGGCCTGCAAAGCATCAAAAGGAACAGCAAAAATAAAGTCCTTTATCTGCGGTCCGTTACTGGCTTTAAACATGCCTAAATAATCGGTATCCAAACTATATTGGCCGCCTTGTATAATATTATCACACATGGTAACAGCATCCTGATACCTTGGAGTGCCAATGTAATACTGCGCGTTTAAATACATTTTTGCAAGGATAGCGTATGCCAGATATTTTGTAGGCCGACCATAGGTTGAAACGCCAATTGTGGAACTCAGGTTAGGAATTTGTGCCAATAACTCGCTTTCAACAAAAGCAAATACTTGGGCTCTTGTTTGTGTACCTAAATTAGTGGTATCACCAAAAGTTTTTGAGATAGGTACGTTACCAAACAAATCCATCATGTAGAAGTATGACAACGCACGCATTGTTTTTATTTCGGCAATGGTTTGTTGTTTAGCTGCACTTTCAGGTGCTGAATTAAACACAGCCAATACCTTATTACAATTACTAATAGTTGTGTATCCCCATGTCCAGCAAGTTTCAATCATTCCGTTATCAGGAGTAACGGTATGCAGGTTCACAGTAGAGTATGTACCACCGTCGAGCCAGTTTCCACCACGTGCTACCAGCACGTTTTCATCCGCACTCAGATTTTGTAACAACCAGTACTCGCGGCCAACCGCGCCACGGAATGAGGTATAAATGGGGCCGGTTGCTGCCACAAATTGTGCAGCTGTGGTAGGGAAGTTACTGGGCGTAAGTGCAGATTTTGCGGTTACATCCAATTTTGTACAGCCGGGCAGGTAAACTGCTGCCGCAAGCAAAGCCACGATGCTGAGTTTCTTATATATTTTTATGTTGTTCATGTCAATTAAGTTTTAGGGTATTATAAATCTACTTGCACACCAGCCAGGAAGCTGCGTGTTTTAGGATAAAAGTTATTACTATCTACTCCTATAAACTGGCCGCTGGCCTGGTTATTCAGGCTCAAATTCAACTCCGGATCAACACCTTTATACTTGGTAATGATAAACAGATTGGTACCGGTAACATAAAAACGCAAGCCGTGGATGTAATTGCCCGGTATTTTAGTTTTGTAAGACAAGGTTGCGTTACTTAACCTCACAAAAGTGCCGCTTTCAAGGTAACGGGTTGAATATAAATTCGCATTTACATCATTACCCGGTTCGCTTAATGTTAACACCGGTACACCGTGTGCGGAGGCTTGGGTGGGCTGGTTAAAACTTGCCAGTGAGGCATCCATAATTTTGTTACCGCCCTGACCGCGGAAAAAGAAATTAAGACTGAATTTTTTATAGGTAAAATCGTTACCCCAACCAAATGTATAGGTCGGCTGCGCGTTACCTGCATACGTTTGATCGGCACTTGTTGGCGTAGTAGTAGGCTGGCCATTTGCACCCATAAAAGTGGAAACACCATTGGTGCGTCCGATATACTTCAATGTATAAAACTCGCCAAGCGGATAACCTGCTTCAATAATGGAAACCTTGATACCACTTTGTCCGGGACCTTCCGGATCTCCTACATAAATTTTTGAAAGATTATTACCCAAAGATGTGATCTTATTTTTATTAAAGGCAATATTTCCATAACTGCTCCAGGTAAAATCTTTTGTTTTTACAGGAGTACCGTTTAATGCTAACTCAACCCCTTTATTGCTCATACTCCCAACGTTAGATGTGGTAGTACTCACAAAATTATTGATCGTAGAAACAGGAACATCAAAGATCATGTTAGTTGTTTTTTTATCGTAAACATCAACAGATCCGCCTAACCTACCTTTGAATAACGAGAAATCGATACCTCCGTTTAACGTAGCAGTACTTTCCCATTTCAAGTTTGGATTAGGGTTTTGAGTTATACCAATAGCGCTGGTATAAGCACCGTTGTAATAAAAACTACCTGTTGAACTATACAGGGTTTGCGGTGTATAGGGATTAAAGCCTAATGCATTACCTGTTTGCCCATAACCTACGCGGAATTTTAAATCATCAAACAAGTTTTGCGACTTCATAAATGATTCATCAATAACCCGCCATGCGGCTGAAACTGCCGGAAAATATCCCCAACGATTATTAGTACCAAATGCATTTGAACCGTCACGACGAATAGAAGCTTGTAAGATATACTTACCCAAGTAGCTATAGTTTAAGCGCGAATAAAACGAGATTAAACGTAAGGTATTAAATGATGTGCTTGTGTTTCCAAGATCGGCATTTACGCCGGTTTGGTTACCTAAACCCATGTTGTAATAACTGGTAGCATCAGACGGGAAACCCTGTGCAACCGACTGAAAGCCATTGCCTACTGTGGTTTCATCATAGGAGTAACCAAACAATGCCTTAAAATCATGCTTATTATTCCAGTTGTGGGCGTAAGATAAATAGTTTTCAAATAGTTTTTTTGTGTCCTCATAGGTTGAGCGGATAGCTTTTCCACCTAAACCGGGCGCCAGCTCTGAGGCTGAATCATAATAGGTGTTGTTATTGGTAGTTCTGCTCTGATACGCTAAGTTCAAATTATACAATAAACCAAATGGCAATTGTAGTTCAGCTTTGGTATTAGCCAGCAAAAGGTTAACTTTTTGTTGGTAAGTATCGTTGGTGATCAAACCTACAGGGTTGTAACCTAATTTTAATGTAGGGTCGTTATACAGTGTGCCATCGGCGTTATAGATTGTGCGGGTTGGCAAGTATTGTACAATTGATTTAAACAAACCAGGGCTTTGGCCATTTGCTGTTGATAACGGAATATCGTTTACCAATAAACCAGAATTAGTTACCGAATTGCTTACAGAAAAGTCAAGCTTCAGTTTGTCATTCAATGTTTTTTGCGATACATTGAGCCTTCCTATAACACGTTTTAAATCGCTGGTTTTCACAATACCCTGATTATCCAGGAAATTTAAACTTCCGCCGTAAACTGTCTTATCTGTACCACCACCAAATGAAAGATTATGGTTCTGAGAAAAACCACTGCTGCGTTCAACCGCTTTTTGCCAATCAGTGTTACCGCCGTTGTCATTAGCTGGTGTAAAACTTTGTCCATTGGCTTTAACATAAGCCCTTAGTTGATCGGCGCTGGCTACTTTAAAGGAGTTAGATATTTTATCCATTGATGCATAGGCATCATAAGTCATTCTTAACTGGCCTGGTTTGGCTTTTTTTGTTGTAACAAGAATAACCCCATTGGTGGCCCTGGTACCGTAAATAGCGGCGGCAGAGGCATCTTTTAATACAGAAATTGAGGCTATGTCTGCAGGTGCAACCAATTTAAAATCTGCATCGGGTACACCGTCAATTACATAAAAAGCGGCAGAACCTGCAGGCCGTACGGTTGATGGACCGCGAAGGGTTACTGTGGCAGAGCCATTCGGGTTACCGTCATTGGTAATATTTAAACCGGCTACCTTGCCCTCCAACAGATCGGCAGGTGTTGATACCACTCCAGCGTTAAATTGCTCGGCCTTAACGGTTGTAATGGCACTGGTCAGTTCCTTTTTTGTGGCGGTACCGTAACCTACCACCACCACTTCATTAAGGCTCCTTTGGTTTTCACTTAGCGTTACCGTTATGTTGGTTTCATCTCCTACCTCTACTTCTTTCAGTTCAAATCCAATAAATCTGAATTCCAAAACACTGCCTTTATTTGCACTAATTTTAAAAGATCCGTTAAGATCAGTAGCCGTTGACCTACTGGTACCTTTTACTTGCACCGTTACTCCAGGCAATGGGCCTCCCTGTGCATCCTTTACCACTCCTTTGATGGTATTGGCTGTTTGTGCACTGCTGTAGGTGAAGCTACAAAGCAGTAAGATGAGTACTATACCCGGCCGGGAATTCCTCCATAATAATTTAAGTTTGTTTGTCATCATAATTAATTTTGTTTTGTGGTTAATTGATTTGTGTGGTTTTGACAATTATTTATTCAAAAAAAATTTGCAATTTAATAAGCAATAAAAAAATATATGCGAAGTAAATAATCGTCGCTTTCGCAAAGCATCGATTTATAAAAATGGTTCTATTTTTGTTTATAATATTGGATTCGTAATCGCAGGTACTAATTACTAACCGCCTAAAATTCTATATTTTTAGTATACGATTGTTATTTTTACAATTATTTATTTACGCAAACGTTTTCAGTAAAAATAATTCTTCGTGTTTTAGAGCCAGCTAAAAACCAGGTAAAAGGTATTACCAGTGATGGCAAATGAGCCGGTATAAAACTTACATTGTGCCATCACTTTACACATGTAACTTTAACACTTATTAACTAAATGATAATAGATAATAATATTAACTTGCCTACAAGTTTTTAAAGTTTATACTGATGTTGCCGCTATATATTTGAGTGGCATTAACTTATAAACTTTTATTTTTTCCATTAAATTGAAAACTTGCAATTGCCGGCTAAAATTTCCGTTCATTGATAATCAATTATTATATTTATATAAAATAAATTCATTTTGTATATGGCGTTATGGGTAATATGAATATTAAAAAGCTTGCCCAGGAACTAAATCTATCACCGGCAACGGTTTCAAGGGCATTAAGGGACAATTACCAAATTAGTCCCGAAACCAAGACAAAAGTATTGGCTATGGCTAAAAAGCTAAACTACGAGCCCAATCCCTTTGCAAGTAACCTGCGCAATCAAAAAAGTAAAACCATTGCCGTAATTATACCGGAGGTAGCCAATAACTTTTTTTCACAGGCAATTAATGGTATTGAGGAAATTGCCCGTATGCGCGATTACCATGTACTCATTTACCAGACACATGAAAAAAGTGAAACCGAAATTGCATTTACCCAGCGTTTAATCAGCGGCCGGGTTGACGGGATCCTGATTTCCATCTCAAGCGAAACAAATGATAATGAGCACCTGAAAGAGATCATCAAAAATATACCCGTGGTATTTTTTGACCGCGTTTATGAGGATATTGACGCAGTTAAGATAACTACCGACGATTATGAAAGTACCTATAATGCTACATGCCATTTAATTGCCTGCGGATGTAAAAAGATTGGCTATTTACTGGCGCTAAATAATATTTCGACCGGAAAGAAACGGTTTGACGGTTACAAGAATGCCTTAAAGGATAATGAAATTCCTTACAATTCTGATTTAATTTTAACCGATTCCAATAACGATGAGGAGAATTATGAACACATAAAACAACTGCTCCATACTCAAAAACCTGATGGTATTATATCGTCTGTTGAAGAGATGGCACTACCCTGCTATTATGCCTGTAAAGAGCTTGATATCCGTATACCTGACGATATCAAGATCATTAGTTTTTCAAATCTTAAAACGGCTCCCCTCCTAAATCCATCACTTACTACAATTACGCAACCAGCATTTGAAATAGGAAAAGAGGCTGCAAGTATCATGTTTAAAATATTGGATAAAAAGTATTTTGAACCCAATCAAACACATATACTGAAATCAACCCTGATCAAAAGGGAATCTACTTCTTTTTAAATTGTAACGAGGTTGACGCAACTACTATAATGGCAAATCGGGAACCCGTTATTTTACAGAGCATTTAACTCATTATTGCAATGGGACATTAATAATTTACACAATCGATTACCGGTATCTTTTCAGCAATAATTGATACAAAATCTGCAGCTAAATAAGCCATGTAATATATTACGGAGTGTTAATTATTAAACTATTTAACGTGGCGGGTTTAATCTTCAAAATATTACCATCATGATCAAAGTTCAAACTATCCAAACACAGTTCCCGTAAAACATATTCTTTATTCTGAGGGTGTATGCGATGATACAAAATATAATACTGTCCGTTCTGATTAAAAACTGTATGATGCCCGGGCCCTGTAGTCAGGCTGTCAGCACTGGTTGAAAGTATCGGATCATACTTACCCTCGGTCCAGGGGCCAAAAGGCGTTTTGCTCGTGGCGTACCTGATCTGATAAGTAGCATCTATAGCCTTACCGTAAGAGTACATTAAATAGTAAGTATTATTACGTTTAACCATGTGCGGGGCTTCAAAATAATGCGGAGGTGTAATATCAACAGGTTCCCCGTCAAACGTAATCATATCTTTCTTCAGCTTTACGGCCATGCAGTGACCATTTATCCAATTAAAGCCCGATCCCCAATATAAATATGCCTGGCCGTTGTTATCAATAAAACAATCAGGATCAATATTATGAACGCCAGGATACCTGTTCCCGGCTATCAACGGAGTATTATCAGACTTGGCATTTTTCCATGGGCCAAGCGGCTTATCGCTTACACCAACCCATATCTCGCTGCCTACGGCTACGTACATATAAAATTTGTTATTAACTGCCTTCCTAATGCTTGGCGCCCATACCATTGAACCATTAGAGGTAGGACTGGTGCAAGCCGCCTTGGTTGGCCAGTTAATATGTTCCGTAGTAAAGTTTATAAAATCCTTTGTTGCAAGAACACCCAATTCTTTTGCACCCCATGGGTCAATTGTTGCATAGATATAAAAAACACCTTTATCTTTTATAATCGTAGGATCGGCATAATAACCTTTAACAATAGGACTGGTAACATTACTTTGCTGGGCAAATGCAATATGCGGAAAGCTCAAAAATACAAGGATAGCTACCAAACTTATAACAGCGTATTTTAACAATTCCATAGTTATTTTATCATTCGGTTTGTCTGTTACTCGTATTGATATCATGAATTTGGGCTGTATATAATGGGTTTACAAGAGGTATAAAACTACAAAATAAGCGTTAAAACAACACTAATAAATTAAATTATTCATTCCAAATCCATGTTTATTTCCGGAATTTGGCAAAACAAAACGTCCGCAGACTATTTAAAATAATCTGCGGACGTTTAAATCAATTAACCAAGGCTGTTATGGGGTTTTTGCAGCTGCCAATTGATAAGCCTTCCCCTTTTGTGTTGGTATAGTCAATTCATAAGCATCCTGCGTCTTTTTTGACTGAATGTTTAATACCTTGGCTACCATTGGTACATTAGTTATTACGCGACAAATGCCACCGTTTTTTGAGAAAATTTCTGCTCCGGTAACCTTATTACTTTTCCATTTAATATTAATGGTATACGCTCCGCGAGCTACCAGGCCTTTTATTTCGCCATTTTTCCAGGTATCCGGTAAAGCCGGTAAGAGGTGAATATTACCATCCTGGCTTTGTAGCAGCATCTCAGCTAATCCTGATGTACCCCCAAAGTTCCCATCAATCTGAAACGGCGGATGCGCATCTAACATATTAGGATATAGGCCTCCACCCTCACTGTAATTGTAGTCACTTTGATCAGTCACTCTCAAAAGGTCTCGGTAAAGTTTGTAAGCATGGTTACCATCACGCAGCCGTGCCCATAAATTCACTTTCCAGGCCAGGCTCCAGCCAGTACTTTCATCCCCCCTTAACTCCAATGATCTTTTTGCTGCCGCGGCGAGTTCAGGATTTTTTGATACCGATATTTCATTTGCCGGATACACCGAGTACAAATGTGATACATGGCGATGGTGAGGATCTGGTGATTCATAATCTTTAAACCATTCCTGCAGCTGACCTTTGCTACCTATCTGATAAGGAAGTAGTTTTGCTTTTTTAGCCATCAGGGTATCCCTGAAATTCGCATCAACTCCCAGTACCCGGCTCGCTTCGGCAAGGTTATCAAACAGATCCCTGATGATTCCCATATCCATGGTAGTTGATATGGAAACGTCCCCGGTTTTACCCGGTGCATAAATAAAATCATTCTCGGGCGACATAGAGGGAGCTGTAACCAAATGACCGCTGCTATCTGCTATTAACCAGTTAAACGTAAACCGGGCTGCGCCTTTCATTATAGGGTAAGCCACATTTTTCAGAAATTGCTTATCGCCGGTATATAGATAATGCTCCCACAAGTGGCGGCAAAGCCAATCGCCTCCCATAGCCCAGTTGGCCCACTTTGGATCTCCCCCGCCTAAATCTCCAACCGGATTTGCCAATGCCCATATATCAGTATTATGGTGTGTTACCCAGCCTTGTGCATGATAAAAGTCCTTTGCCACCTGGGCACCATTTACAGATAACTCTTTAATTAAACCAAACAACGGCTGGTGCATTTCGGATAAATTACAATCCTCGGCCATCCAGTAATTCATTTGCACATTAATATTGCTGGTGTAATTTGAACTCCACGGAGCCCGCAGTTCTTTGTTCCAGATACCCTGTAAATTGGCAGGTACGTTTTTAGTTCTGGAACTGCTGATGAGCAGATATCGCCCGTATTGAAAATATAAAGATTCAAGTCCCGGATCGTTTGCACCTTTTTTGTAATTTCTTAACCTTTCAATCGTAGATAAATTGATATTACTACTTCGATCGTTATTCAACACTAATGAAACCCGGTTAAAATATTTATGAAAATCGGCCAGGTGCGCTTCTAATAATTTAGAATAAGGTTTTTTAACGGCCTCATTAAGACTGGCTAAAGCCGTCTTATTTTCGTCCTTATTGGGACAATTGTTAAAACCATTAAAGCTGGTTGCAGCAGAAAGATAAATAGTAACAGCCGAAGCTGATTTTACGCTGATACCACTGGTATCGGTAGTTATTTTTCCATCGTTACTCACTGCTTTTACCAGTAGTGCATAACGCATTCCTCTGCAGCTATCATTATCATTATAAACAATAGGCTCCTTTTTGTTATTTACATAACTGGGGTCGACATGTGCGGGGGCTTTGCCCTTTAAAGCCAATATAGTATTACTCACCGAGTGTGTGAACCGTAACTGGCTACTGGTACTTATTTTGAAGTTTAATTGCTTAGGCTTATCGCTGGTTATACACACAACGATAACCTGATCTGGAGCCGAGGCAAAAACCTGACGCGTGAATGTTACTCCATTAACCTGATACCTGGTAGTAGCCACAGCATCCTGAATATTTAAATCACGGAAATATTTCTTAACTGCCCCGTTTCCTTTATAAGTTTGCTTAATGTGCAGATCAGCTAAAGGTAAATAGCTCTCTGTATACAAACCCTGCATCTTTTTTTCCAGATCATGCGCCTGCTGATAATTCCCTTTAAACAAGGCCTCACGTACTTGTGCTAAATATGAAAAAGCATCGGGATTTACATTTTGTTTAACCGGCCCGCCCGACCACAACGTGGCCTCATTCAATTGCAATAGCTCGTCATCAACCTTACCAAATACCATAGCACCGAGCCGGCCATTACCAACCGGTAAGGCGTCTGTCCAAACCGAGGCCGGCTCTTTATACCATAGGGTATTATTTTGAGCTTTACTTTCAAGCGCTAATAGCTGCGTACCTGCTAAGAATATAAATTTAAATATGTTTTTCATTTTTCCTACTTTCCATTATTATAACTATACCGGGGTTTAAAGCGCTATCATGGCTTTAATTACTCCATTTGCAGGGTTAAGCCAACCTTCAAAGTCCTGTTTCACATCATCAAATTGCACCCTATGGGTAATGTAATGGTTAGGATCGATTAACTTTTCCTTTATAGCTAAAACTACCTGTTCAAAATCTGCCCGCGTTGCATTACGGCTACTCATTAATGTTGCCTCCCTTTTATGAAATTCGGGGTGGCTAAATTTAATTTCTCCTTTTTGCAAACCCACCAAAACGTATCTTCCGCCATGAGCCATATACTGAAACCCGTTATTAATAGCATTTTGATTACCAGTAGCATCAATTACAACCTCGGCCATATTATTACCGGTAATAGCATTAAGCTGCTGTATCACGTCCCCTTCGGCCACGTTGATGATATGGTCAACCTTAAGGTGGGTTCTGCAAAACTCCAGCCGCTCGGCATTAATATCCATGGCAATTACTTTACCTCCTGCTATGCGAGCAAACTCTATCACTCCCAAACCAATAGGACCTGCTCCTATCACCAACACATATTCCCCTGCCTGCACACGAGCGCGATTTACGCCATGGGCACCAATAGCTAAAGGCTCTACCAATGCGAGCTCATCAAAGCTAAGGCCTTCACTGTGTACCAGTGATTGCGACGGTACCGTCACGTATTCGGCCATCCCCCCATCTATATGAACCCCAAAAACGTTTATTTTTACACAGCAATTAGGCTTACCCGCTTTACAGGCAATACATACACCGCAGTTAAAATAAGGAATAAAGGTTACCCTATCGCCTTTTGTAAAGCCCTTTGCACCGTTTGGCTCAAGTAACTCGCCTGATAGTTCATGGCCGAGGATGCGGGGGTAATTGAAATACGGCTGAGTACCTTCAAAAGCATGCAGATCAGTTCCGCACACTCCTATCCGTCTGATTTTGATTAAAGAATAGCCTTCAGCTAAATCCGGAACCGGCTTTTCTCCATAACTTAATTCACCCGGTTGTTCACAAATTAATACTTTCATGTAAGTTTTATAGCTGAAATATCTGATCCATTAATATCCATTTTTCGTCTTGTTTTGCCCAGCGCAGCGGTTGTTGAAACTTCCACATCAGCTGTTCCCATTCCTGAACTTTGGGATTAGCGGCATCCATTATTGCCTTTTTTTCGGCCTCGTAATCATCCACTGTTTCCATAATCATGAATAATCTGTTACCGGTACGGTATATCTGCATATCCGTAATACCGGCATCCAATATGCTCCGCCTTACTTCGGGCCAGCCATTCTCAGTTTTGTGCCAGTGTTCATATTCCGCAATCAAATCCGGGTCTTCTTTTAAATCTAATGCCAGGCAATATCTTTTCATAAAATTAATTTAATGCTATTGCAAAACCCAAAACTTTCCAGTCAGGTAAATGCGCCGGCCTTTTAATAACCAGGGCATCGCCATCCTGTTGCCATTTAACTGCTTCATTGCTACCCAGCATTTTTATGGAAACTATTTTTTTGTTATTCAGGCGCCCGTTTTTACCAAGCGATTTGATAGATAAATCCCCTTGTGGTTTATCCAGGCAAAAAGCATACAGGTTATTACCCTTGGTGGTAAAACGGATATCCTTATCGCTATATTTAATTTTACCTTCATTAAAATTACCAGCTTTGATCACTGTCGCATCTGCCGGTTTTTCACCAAATATAGTCCATGGACGGGTGCCATATACGCCATCGCCATTTGCGGCTATCCATTTACCTATTTCGTCCAAAGTTTTCAGCATGTCGGGCTCCAGATCTCCTTCTGGTGTTTGTACAATGTTGATCAGCAAGTTTCCGTTTTTACTTACAATATCAACCAGCATCTGTAAAATTTCGGTAGATGTCTTGTATTTTTGACCTGTGCTGTAAAACCAGTCGCCGATGGAAGTATCTGTTTGCCAAGGATACGGACTAATGCTATCCTGAACCCCTCTTTCCAGATCCTCGGCCCATTTGCCTTGTGATGGCTCTTTACAATTATAAACAGCTGTAAGTTTACCGTGGTTATAATCTAAATTACCGTTGTAAAAGTTGGCAAGCATACTGCGCCCTACATTGTCAAAAGGCAATTTGCTATCTGAATAAAGCAAATCGGGGTGGTAATTATCAACCAGCTCTTTAACATCACTGTACCACTCCTTCATCCACTCCGGGTTGGTAGTTAACCAATCATTATCGCCGGGAGCTGCTTTGGTATGATATAAGTCCTGATATTGCGGATCATTACCATCATAAGGCACTCCTTTAAACTCTCCTTTTTGATCTGCTCCATGAGCCGCCTGAAACCAGGTATAACTGGCGGCCAGATGTTCTGAAACGCCAAAATACAGGCCATTCTTTTTTGCAGCCTTTTGCCAGATGCCAACAACATCTTTATGAGGACCCATATTTACCGAGTTCCATTTATGGATTTTTGAGTTCCATAAAAAGAAATTGTCATGATGGCTACCCATACTTACAAAATATTTAGCTCCGGCTTTTTTATATAGAGCCATTAACTTTTCGGGATCCCATTTTTGGGCTTTCCAAAGCGGGATAATATCTTTATAACCAAACTTTGACGGATGACCATAACGGGTCAGGTGATCCTGGTAATCTTTATCTCCCTCCTCGTACATTTTTCTCGCATACCAATCGCCCTGGCGCGGCACGGCCTGCGGCCCCCAGTGTGCCCAGATACCAAATTTGGCGTCACGAAACCATTCAGGATACTGGTATTGTTTTAGTGATTCGTCAGTAGCTTGATAAGGGCCCTTGTTAACTGGTAATTCTTGCGCACAAATGGTGCCCGTAAAACAAGTTGCCAGAAGAGCGGCAACCGTAATTTTTTTTACTGTTTGTCTGTTCATTTGGGTTGGTTATTTTTTCACGAATGATGGTGGTGAAGCATTAGTTTATATGTTTAAAGTACTGATGAAACCAGTAATTCCTTATCCTTAAGTTTAACCGCATGTCCTTTTAAACCGAACAGCGCTATCACGACAAAGCATACCATAGGTATTATATAACCGTATTGTATATTACCTGTAGCATCGCTTACCATTCCAAAAAACCGGGGAATAATAGCGCCACCAACAATTGACATGATAATAAGGCTGCTTCCAAATTCTGTATCACCACCCAGACGTTTAATGCCTAATGCAAAAATGGTTGGGAACATGATTGACATAAAGAAGCAGATTCCTATTACGTTATAAATAGTGATAATTCCATGCGCAAAAATGGCTACTACACAAAGCGCAACATTAATTAATGCATAAAGCGCCAGCAAACGCTGTGGCAATATGTAACGCATTAAAACTGTCCCTAAAAAGCGCCCAATTAAAAATGCAAGTCCACAAATACCCAAATAATAAGCGGCGTTGGTTTCACCAAGACCAGCAGATTTTTCGGCATAAAGAATAAACAGGCTAAAAACGGACACCTGTGCCCCAACATAAAAAAACTGTGCTGCCACAGCCCATGACAGGTGTTTGTGTTTAAACGCGTGGAGAATATTTTTACTGGTAGGATGATCTTCCGTATTTTGTATTTTAGGTAGTTTGATAAACACAAACGCCATTGCTATTACCACTAAAATACAACCCAAAACCAAATATGGCATTTTAACTGATGAAGCTTCCGCAGCAAGAGCTATTTTCCGGGCACTTTCAGTCATTCCTTTTAATTCAAGTTCGGTGTAGCCTTTTGTAAAAATAACGTGCGCACCTATAATAGGCGCCAGGAAAGTGGCCAATCCGTTAAAAGCCTGGGCAAAGTTGAGCCTTTGTGTACCTGAAGCTGGATCACCCAATGCGGTAGCATACGGATTTGCTGCTGTTTCCAGTATGGTTAACCCACATGCTATGATGAATAATGATACCAGGAAAAAAACATATTGTTGAGTGTTGGCTGCCGGTATAAATAAAAAACATCCCAATGCAAATAGTAATAAACCCGTAATGATACCATTTTTATATCCATACTTTTTCATGATAAAACCTGCGGGTAATGCCATGATAAAATAGGCTATAAACACCGCTGAATCAACCAGTGTGGCTTGTACCGTAGTTAGAGTAAACGATTTTTTTAAGTGTGGAATCAGGATGGGATCGAGATTATGGGCAAATCCCCATAAAAAAAACAAACTGGTGATCAGGATAAATGCGAATGAGTTTTTATTTTTTGTCATAACAATACGGTCGGCGGATAAAGCCGTTAAATAATTGGTTATTCAAATAAAGGCCATTTATAAAAATCAAATGCCGAAAGATTATCTATTTAATAAGATATTTTACCATAGTATTTTATTTTTTAATAGTTTTATGAATAATTATGAAACCTCAGTTACTTAAAATACCATACGGACCTGACCACTCGTTTGCTGTTAGAAAAGAAATGGCACCCAATATTAATAACAGGTGGCATTATCATCCGGAACTTGAATTAATTCACTTTCATAATGGTTTTGGCACCCAGTTCATCGGCGATCATATTTCACAGTTTGAACCCGGTGATATTGTATTAGTGGGTAGCAATCTGCCGCATTTCTGGAAATACGATGAGGTATATTTCAGTAACCAGATTAGTCCTGACTCTTATTCTACGGTAATTCATTTTTTTGAAAACTTTGTTGGCGAGCGTTTCCTGTACCTGCCAGAAACCAGGCATGTTAAAACATTATTGGAAAGGGCAAAAAGAGGTATTTTATTAAAAGGGGCCGATTCAAAAAAAATAGGAGGTTTAATTGAAACTATTTACCAATCAACAGGTATTAATAAAATCATCGCCCTGATAATATGTTTATCAGAATTTGCCTCCTGCGAAGAGGTAACTACGCTGTCTTCCTTAGGCTTTAAATATGATTTTCCTGAATCAGAAAACAAAAGGATCAATGCTATATACAATTACTCATTAAATAATTTCCACAAAAAAATTAAGCTTAGCGATGTAGCTGAAATAGCAGGAATGACTCCCAATTCATTTTGCAGATATTTTAAGCATTATACCGGCAAAACCTACTCTGATTTCTTGAACGAAATAAAAGTTGGCTATGCCTGTAAACTATTAATTGCCAATAAAACCAGCATTAAACAAATTTGCTATGAGAGCGGATTTAACAACTTTTCCTGCTTTCATCAGTGTTTCAAAAAAATTACCGGTAAAACTCCGCTCACTTATCAAATGGAGTATAAATAGAATATTCAGCAACATTCAGACACTACCAGTTTTACCTGAAATTCACCGACTAAAATACAGCCTTCACCAAAATCAACTAGTTGATTATTATGCCTGCCTCTATTTTTGGTTATGATCAATGTAATTTTACTTAGCTTATTTATCCTGTCCATCTCCCTGAGCTTAGGAGGTGGCATTTACGAAACCCTGGTTATTTACCCCAACTGGAAACATGCAAGAGGCCCGGCCGAACTATTGCAGAAGTTGCAATCATCTGGTCAGTTAAATGCAAATAAACGTTTCTGGCCAATGGTATCACCTGCCCAAACGTTACTGGTCATTGTTAATATTGTGCTGGCCGCGCGCTTTACCGGGCAGGCACATTGCGTTTGGTTAGGAGCATCCATTATTATTGCAGGCAGCAGGCTTATTACCTTTGGATACTTTATACCTGTTATGATCAGTAAGATAATGCAACCGGAAAAAATTGAAGCCTCCCGTCTGCAACGCATTGTAAAATGGTGGACAACTTTAAGTCCATTGCGATTAATTGCAGATATCGCCTCCTGGGGTTTTGCACTATGGGCGCTCATGTTAATGGAAACAGGCCGCTAAAATAAAAGCATCTGCCCGCCGGCATATTAAACCCCGATACGCAGATGCTTTTAAAACGCCGAATAATGATCAGTTACCCTAACCCACTCTTTGGGTTTACTCCCCTTTTGATTTTCCTAATTTATCAAACTCCACTACACCTATACGCGTGGCCCAGGCATTATACATTGCCGTAAGCTCAGCAACTTTTTGTGGATACTTATCACTAAGATCATTCAATTCTGACCGGTCGGTACTGATATTATAAAGCTCCCATTTATTTTCAGGCCGTTGCGAAACCAGCTTCCAATCGCCTTGTCTTACTGCACGGTTACCTTCGTGCTCAAAAAACAGACCGTTATGCCCCGCCCACTTTTGTCCTTTAAATACTGGCACAAGGCTAATTCCTTCTGTAGGGGTTATGGCATTACCGTGATAAATTTCAGGATAGGATACTTTTGCCAGATCAAGACAAGTGGCCATTAAATCAATAATATGGGCGGGCTTGTTTACCAATGAGCCAGGTTGTATAACGCCCGGGTAATAAGCTATAAAAGGCGTAGCAGTCCCTCCTTCGTATTCCCAGTGTTTAAATAAACGGAATGGCGTATCGCTTACGTTGGCGCCCAATGATTCATAAGATGTAAATGAGGTTGGGTCGCTTGCAGGCTTGTTGTTTGCAGCCAATACCTCGGGTGTAAAACCAGGCCCCTTGATACTTTCGTTACTGGCACCATTGTCTGACAAAAACATGATCACCGTGTTTTTATCCTCGCCCAGATCGTGTAGCTGTTTTCTGATGCGGCCTATGTTTTGATCCATGCGGTCAACCATGGCGGCATACACAGCCATTTTAGTATCAAAACGTTCCTTCTCCTGTGGCGACAGACTATCCCATTCAGGCACGCTCTTGTCCCTCGGTGATAGCTGTTCGTCCTTATTTAAAATACCTAATGCTTTTTGATGTGCCAGGCGTTCCTGCCTGAGTTTATCCCACCCTTTCATGTACTTGCCCTTGTATTTGGCAATATCCTCTGGCAGCGCCTGAATTGGCCAATGCGGACTGGTAAAGGCCATGTACAGGAAAAATGGTTTATCTGTTTTTTTATTTTCGTCAATAAACTTAATGGCATAATCGGCATAAGCATTGGTGGAGTACCAGTTTGGCCCGGGGGTAAATTCCTTATTATCCAATGCTATAGTAAGCTTTTGATTAGGTCGATAAGGCATTGTGGGATTAAAGTAACTGCTGGCTCCATCTATCAAACCAAAATACCGGTCAAATCCGCGCTTAACAGGCCAATGTGCAGTATCAGTACCCACATGCCATTTGCCAGCCATGAGTGTATTATAACCACCCTGCTTGAGGGCCTCTGCAATGGTTACACAATTTTGATTCAGGTAGCCCTGGTACTCCGGCACATCTCGATGGTTCACCATATCGCCCACGCCTGCCTGGTGCTGGTAAAGACCAGTTAGTAACGATGCCCGTGTTGGGCAGCAGCGCGAGGCATTGTAAAACTGGGTCATACGTAGGCCGCCTTTTGCCAACGCATCCAGATTAGGTGTTTGTGTTTCGGAGCCAAAACAGCCTATATCGGAATAGCCCATATCGTCAGCCAGTATAATAATGATATTAGGACGCTTTCCCGGCTTGGTTTGAGCCTGTAACGCACTGTTGATAAGAATGGAGAGAAAGATGATGCTTAGTGTTTTTTTCATAGTATTCGAACTAATATGCTACTTATTTACCATAAGTTAAAATCCCGGCAAGGCTGTTATTATTTAAAACTTATCGTAATGTCTTCACTATTGCTGTTTGTTGTTTTAATCCAAAGCACCTGATCGGTTTTATCATAATACCAGCCGCCTGTATTATTTACTGCTTCGGCAGTGCTTATAGCTTTTATCGTCTGCTTATTTTCAGTAACCGTTGATGGTTCTTTATCGCCGCTCCAATGTATTTTTGCGAGATAGTGATGTTTGGCAGGAGTATAATTACCTTCCGGCTTTTTAATATGTAACTCCCAGCGTCCGGCGTTATCTGCAATGGTAATTTGAGTAATGGCCTTTTCGCCCTGTTGGTATTTTAAGCTGACACCATCATCCTCATATAACTTAAAGGACGATGACTGATATGGAAATATGTCAAGGGTGATCACATCTACCGGTTTTTCATCCATATATTTCATAGCCGGCTGCATTGGGATGATGCTACCTGCTTTTACAAATAGAGGCAACTGATCCGTAGGAGTTAATACATGAATATACTGTTTACCGTTATATTTTTTACCTGTCCAATAGTCAAACCAAACACCTGCGGGTAAATAAAGGGTACGTGTTTGCGCTCCTTTTACAGTTACCGGGCAAACCATCATTTTGTCGCCAAATAAATACTGATCGGTTATATTATAGGTATTGGGATCGTCCTGATACTCCAGCACCAGCGCGCGCATCAGCGGCATGCCGGTTTGGTATTGTGTATACGCATTACTGTAGATATAAGGAATTAAACGATAGCGCAGATCGTCGTACTTTTTAAAGTTGGCCAAAGCCTCGGCCCCGTAGTTCCACGGTTCTTTGTAACCCGGGTGATCCATCCCGAAAACCATAGCAACGGGACTAAACATACCAAACTGCACCCAACGCATATATAATTCCGGATCGGCCGCGTGTTCAAAACCTCCCATGCAATGTGCCCAATACCCTACACCCGAAAGACCGATGTTTAACCCGGCTTTAATAATAGGCGCAAAATACTGCCACTCACTGGGCCAGTCGCCGGCAAAGATGAACGGATAACGTTGTATGCCCGAATACCCCTCGCGGGTTTGATTAAAGCCACGAATATGGTTGTATTCCTGAAATTTCAAATATGGGGCTTTGGCATAAGCAATTGGGAAAACATTGTGCAGTTGTGCAACTTCCTTACCCGTTGGCCCCACCTTTTCGCTTTCATTGGCTAATGATCCAAAGGCACTGCCCTCATCTGTTTTCAGGAATTTAGCACCGATGGAAGCAACTTTCATTACGCCGTTGTTCCACCACCAATCGGCAGCCTGCTGATCAAAAAAATTAACAAACTCACCCGGTTTGCCATTTTCCGGATAGGTAAAACCTTTGGCCTGTGCCTGATCAAGCAGGTTCAGGTTTTTAGCATTATCAAACCGGGGGCGAATGTGCAACCCTACCATTTTAAAGTTCATAGCATATAAACTATCAAACATGCCTTTAGGATCCTTAAATGTTTCGCGCCATTCAAAAGTTGTGGCTCCCTTGCCTCCTTTTTTACCAAACAAGCGCCAGGTAGAATCGAGGAAGAGAATATCAACCGGGATACCCATTTCGCGCATTTTACGCGCCAGCTCTATTACATATTTATCTGATGTAAGTTCCTCATGGCCCCAGGTACCGCCACTGTAGGTACCCATGTGCAGGCCAAAAGCAAAGCGCGGCAACAATGGCGATTTGCCTGTAACGGATAAATAACTATTTAATATAGAGGGAAATGACGGCCCGTAAATAAAGTAATAGTCCAACTCTCCATCATTGGCTTTAAAGCTGTACTCACTATCGCTTTTACTACCCATATCCCATTCTGTGGCCGATGAATTATGCAGATAAATACCATACCCCCTGGTGCTCATAAAAAATGGTACCGGACAATAGTTAGCCTCATTAACATTATAGGCACCCAGCAAATTATTTTTACTCTTGCCCCTGCCTACGTTTAACTTTACCAGTTTATTACGCTGATCGATAAAATCCATGCGCTCCCCAAAGCCAAAAAAATGCTCATTAGGCATCAGATCCTTGGTACATATCACAGTATCGCCTATGTGATGCATACCCCCATTTTGCTTACTATCGGGTACATATTCGGATGATAACATTACGCCTTTGCTGTCAGAAATGTTAATGATAAATGGCGATTTTAAAACTGTAATAATCAATGCCGATGTTTGAATAATATAGCCGGCTTTAGTATCAGTTACTTTATAGTTTACGGTAGGCCAGGTGTAGTTTTCCTGCATCAAATGCTCGTCGGGCTCAAATTTTCTGTTCCAGCTTGCCCTTACCCTAAACATGTAAGGCGAACAAAACTCAATTTGCACATCGCCATTGGTATTATTAAAATACAGCGTATTCCCCTGCTTTTTATACCCGGACTTGTTACCGCCTATACCTGTTTGAGCATACGCATTTATAGTGGTCAATAAAACAAAACCCAAAAACAGAAATATTTTCCTCATTACTTGCTCAATTTATAAACCTCGCTGCCGGCCAGCAGGAAACAGCCTAAACCATAATCTTCAAAATCGGGCACCTTATCATAGCCCACGGGTTGCCCGTCTTTGGGTTCCTTGCCAGTTCCCTGTACAAAACCAAGCATTCCATCGCTATGCAGGCAATCTTTTGACATGGCATTCCATGCTTTGGTAACTATTGGTAAATAGGTTTTCTTTTTAAGTATGCCATGATTAATGCCCCAGGCCATACCATAAGTGAACAGCGCGGTACCTGATAACTCCTTGCCACCAAAATTGGTAGAATCTTTTAAACTTACGTTCCAGTAACCATCAGTGCGTTGCAATGGCACCAAAGCGGTTATCATTTCCTTATAAACCTGGAGATATTCCTCCCGGTGCGGCGCATTTTTTGGCATTATATCTAATACACGCAACATAGCTGCCACTACCCAACCGTTTCCGCGCGACCAGTAACAATCTGCACCGTTAGGCTCTTTATAGGGCGGCACAAAGTCCTTATCACGCCACCAAAGATGATCGGCTGTGTTGTACAAGCCCTTACCGCCGTGTACAGTTTTACTGTAATTATAAATGGCGAACATCTTTTCATAATACTTATCATCATTATAAATTGCCCCCAGCCTTGCATACACCGGCATGGCCATTTGCAATGCATCTATCCAGTTCCAGTCGTCTTTTTTTTCGCTGTTTACCATCAGATCAATTGACTGTTTTATCTTATCTATACGCTCCGGCTTTTTATCAATCAGGTACAGGTCAATATAAGTTTGGCCGCAGCATTGGTTATCGGCATTGCGGGTGCTTACGGCATCGCGAGGGCTCCATTGGTGTTTTTCGCCCCAGTCAACGGCATAATTATAATATTTTTTCTGCGGATCAACGCCGTATAACGCCATCAAGCCCTCGTAATAAACTGCTCTTGTCCACAAATTACTTGTTCGGGTAATTCCCTTTACCGTAACAGGGGCGCCTGCATCGGGCCATTTTTGCATAAAGTAGCTATTAGCCAGCGTCATATCAGCCAATACCTTACTTTTTAATGTTTGTTGTGCCTGCACGCCATTTACCGTCATGATCAGTGCTGCTGCACACAGTACGGTTGTTTTAAGCTTTGCAAATAGTTTATTCATATTTGTAGGTTTTGATGTATCTGTTCAATTTTATGTTCACGAGCTTCGTTTTTAAACCCTAAGGCATTTTTTTAAGCCCCTCCCAACGTACCTTCCATGTTCCATCTTTGGGGAAACCAGGGTTTGTGGTGGTTGAGCCATCCCAGCCTGCGCACATCATAGCAACGGCCGCCAACAGCCCACCGTTTCCTGGTAAATAAAGGCGCAAACGTCCATCCTGATAGTTATGGCCATTGGGTAGATAGGTATTGGTTTTTATAGGCATAAATAAAGCATCAACAGCCTTTTGGGGCATATTTAAACGGGCGGCTGTCATGGCAGTCATCGGGAAATCCCAGCCCCAGGTATCTTTCCAGTCCCATACGTCCCACACCAGGTTAAAGGTCTTCTTCATCACAACTGTATCCAGCTTGTTGTTATACGGCAGCATGCCATACGTAGCCAGCACAGCCGGGTGATCCGTTTTTAATTTTGGATTGGTATAAGCGTCTGGCGCACTCTCCGCAGCCAGGTAAACGCCATCTTTTTGAGGCAGTTCTGATAACTTTTTTAATATGAGCGCATATTTTGCATCGGGCTGCATACCTAAACGTTTACGCCAAGCCTGAGCAACGCCGAGTGCCCAACGCCAGTATTGAAGTTCGTAGGTGGGATTAAATGTATCTTCGGGTTTATAACGTTCTTGTGCCAGGATAATGCCTTTTCCCAGGATATAACGGTCATGTTCTTTATCATAAGTGGGAAAAGAAGCCATAAAATCGGCATCAGCCAGTACCAGGTCTTTATATTTGTTTAGGGTTTGCTTATTAGGATGGGCACGATAATCCAATTCGGCAAAATAGATAAAATGCGGTTGTTGCCATATCAGGAACGCACCTACCGATGACGGACTTTCATTACCATCCGGATCAGTCATTTTTTGCCAGCGCACACCCTCATAACCTTGCCGTTTGGCTATAGCACGGGCATTGGCCTTTACATGATGATACCAGGACATACTGTTTTCCAGCAGCTTTTCCCGGCCCCAAAGTGCAAAGTGAATGCCATGCCACCAATGCATTTCCAAATGAGGTTTACCATACCAGCTGTTATAAGTTAACCCGGTTTCTTGCGGAGGAAAATTCCCCGAGCATTGTATTTTTGTAAGGTATTGAGATAACACCACCCGGCGTTCCAGTTCATCGGCTCGCGGATCGGTACTACCTTTAAAGTCAACGGCACCTCCACTTTGCCAAAAAGCTTTCCATTGTTGTATGCTATTGACCTCAGTTTGATTAAAGTTTGGTAAAGTGGCTACAGTTTTATGCGGACTAAACAAACAGGTAAACGATAACAGATCTGTTTTCCCCTTTGGGGATAACACAAACTGATGTGCTCCCGTATTTTTAACAGATGCGGTCCCCTGCCAGACTAAGCGCACAAAGTATTGATTAGTATCCAACCGGTGGATAAAGGTAGCCTGCTGATTTCCGGATGCGGTAATGGCTGTGTAATGTCGCTGTGGATTTTTCCAATTATCGCCATCATCAGCAAACTGGTTTGTAGGAAAAGGAAACCGCAGCCTTATCTTAAGCCGGCCCTCGGTTAATAGTTTAGATTGTATCTTTACGCCCACCAGATCCTGATCCTGATGACCACAGGTTTCCACGTTCACTGCTTCGCCATCAAAGGTAAACGAACTGTGAATAATACCCGTCCACAGGTCAAGTTCCTGCCGGATGTTTTTAATATCGCCTACTTGTGCTTCGGTTCCGTCTTTATGCAACAATATAAAACCAAGGTTACCCAATTGCAGGCGGTGCACATTTTCGCGAAACCAATTGGCCGCATCTTTATTGCGCTGGGGCTGGCTCCATTGTACAGAGTAAGTTACCTTGCGGCCATTAAGCATGTATGTTTTTAAAGTTTCGTCAAATTTATAGCCAGCAGTATCTTTAAAGCTATGCCAGCCCCACTCTGATTGCGTACCCAGCGATATCCCTTTGTCATAGTGCTTTGGAAAAGTTTGCAGCCCTGTAGCGTCAACCGTAAAGGCAAACCTTCCGTTACCAATTGATAGGGACGACAGGCTGTCTGTACCTCGATTAATGACGTCATGCCTTTGTACTACTGCCTTACGATCTATTTTGGTTTGTGCCTTTATAACTACCGGCAACACACTGGCAATAATTACAAGATATAAAGACAATAATTTATTCATTTTCAATTTATTATGATTCTATCTTAAATATAAACGGAGAGGCTGTCATGTACTTACCCCCCTGCGAGGTAGTAAACATATAGGTTGGCTTACCCTGCTGAAACAATAGTTGCGGCCGCTCAAACCGCCCGTACTTGTTCAGGTATTTGGGTGGAGGCGGCTGATTGATGTGGTAATACTCCGCATTAAAATAGCCTATTTCAGGTTCGTTCCACTTTTTGCCTGTTTTTGATTCCATGTACAAACCATACTGATGATTGAACACGCCCATATCACGGGCCAGCATTTTAAAGCGGCCTTTATCCAGCCAAACAAAAGCATCTTCCAGTTGGGCATTATTACCGCGGCCAGAAAAGTCTATCACCGGGTTACCATCATATTTTATATAAGGCCCTTCCAGTTTATCTGAAATAGCAAGACCATATTTACGGTTTCCTTTTACCAATGGGTCAGTTGAGCTTTCATACTCTTCCGTATTCCATGATTTATAGAACAGCCAGTATTGCCCGTTAGGATGCTTGATAAATGCCGGGTTGGTAGTGCAATGATCATCCCATGCGCCGGTTGGTCCGGGCAGTAATAACGGCTGATCAGGACGTGTCCAGGGGCCGTCAAGTGAATCGGCCATTGCTAACCCGATACGCTTAGTATTAGTTTTTCCATTGCAATTACCCATGAAAAACAGGCAATACTTATCATCTACCTTTTTGATTGATGGATTATGACAAGTGGTAGCATCCCAGTATCCGGGACCGCGTGGAGCAAGTATAGTTCCCTGGAATTTAAATTCGCTTTCGGGAGTGTCTGCTATTGCGTGGCAAATCTCGGAACCATTGATCCATCCGCCCATCTTTTTTGAAGCGATCCATCTGGAGAAAAATACATGAATCCTGCCATCGGGGCCCTCAATTGGGCTATTACACCAAACGTAGTAGCCATCCATTTCCAATGCCCGGCCAACAGGTTTTAGCTTTTTAGCAAATGCCGAAACATGATCGTTTGATCCTGCCGATGCCAAGCCCGGCAACAATATCATTGCCGAAGCCAAACTCAGATGTTCGATAAAATCCCGTCTTTTCATAAGTTAAATTTTCAGGTGAAATGATTGGGGTTATTTTAAATACTTGTTGAGCGCCAATTGGTTAAACGACCTTATTCCTTGGATTACAAACTTCGCGTTTAGCTGTGCTCCGGATTCCAGCGTGTGGGTGCCATCAGTACCAAAATAAGTTGATTTAACTTTTGCCTCACCTTCGGTGTCATAATCGTCGGCTATTAATTTGTTCAGATCTATAAAATAAGCTCCGCTTTGTGTGCTCACTTCCTTTGCCCATTGTCCGTAGCTATCCACATCGTTACGGCCATCAGATTTACCGTCTTTCCATTTATTGCGGGGTATAGGCGAACAAATAATAGGCGTTGCGCCTTTAGCTTTTATATCAGCAACATATTTACGCATGTACCAGCCATAAGTTTTCACCACCTCCTGAACTTTCCTGATAGGGTTATAAACTTCCTTTTGTTCGTTACCTGTGCCGCGGATAGTTCCACGTGCACGGGCGGTGTCATCCAGCGCGCCACTATCATTGTGGCCAAATTGCATGATCACAAAGTCGCCGGGCTTAACTTTTGTCAGTACTTTATCCCAAAGCCCCATTGTTTGAAAGGTACGGCTGCTGGTTCCGCCTAATGCATCATTTTCAACGGCTACACGCGTAGTATCAAAATACGCAGCAATGTAATTACCCCAACCCCACAAATCACCGTCGCCCCGGCCCTTGCCATTCTTTACGGTGGAATCGCCAATAAGGTAAAATGTGGGCTTTGCAGCCGGTTTGCTTAATATAAAAGACGAAAGAAGTATAGCTGATATGAGTAATAAGCTCAACCCTATATTTTTGCTAATCAAGTTTTTCATGGTATAACTAATTCTTTAAATATTTATTTAATGGGTTTTGGGGATCGGCTTTGATACCCTCAATAACCGATTCTGAATTTACTGTAGCCCCCATTTTATTGGTATGCGTATGATCGCCGGGAAAAAACTTCTTAACTGAATCCGGTCCCCATGTATCGTATTTATTAGCCGTTATACGGTTCATATCAATAAAGATCGCGCCTTCCTGTTGTGCTACTTCCTGGGCCCACTTACCGTAATCATTATTGGCACGTATTACTTTGCCATCCCTGAACTCGTTACGCGGAATCATGGAAAGCACAATAGGCGTAGCTCCTTTAGCCTTTGTTTCCCTGATGAATTTGCGAAAATACCAGCCATAAGTATGTACTGTTTCTTTAGTTCCATTGGGCCTGGTTAACTCCACTGTTTCATCACCGGTACCTTTTAACACACCGCGATATCCTTTTTTTGTGGTATCTGGCTGACTGCCTTCATTATGACCAAATACCATCATTACATAATCACCCGGTTTTAACAGCGAATCAACCTTGTTCCAACGACCTTCCTTTATAAACGTACGCGTGCTGCGGCCCGCCATCGCATCATTTTCAATATTGATTTTTGACAGGTCAAAGTAGTTTGGAATGGTACTTCCCCAACCCCATGTTTCCTTATCATTGTTATGGGTTGTGGAATCGCCTATGAGGTAAATTGTTGGTTTTTGCTTGTTGACAAAAGCCGAACCTGCAAAGGCAATTATCAGTATGGTTAAAATAGATTTCAATGTTTTCATAGTTATTTAAAATTGGTATTAACTACTCTATGATGATAAGGGTATCCGGCTTTTCATGGCCAGATCAGGCTATTTGTTCTTTATATTTTTAGGTCTTAGCTCATCAGGTGTGCCATTAGTATACGAAACAAATACCTCTTTTGAGCCGGATTTAAAAATGTCTTCTATGGTGCCGATATTGATATCATCGACCGGTTTAAATTGCGGCGATGCCATATATTTCAATATACTATAGTATAACTGTCGTGCTGCTGGTCTGTCATCAGCTATAGTGGGCGAAAGATCTGCACTGCTAACTATAATACTGCCTTTACCCACTTTTGCCTCAAACAGTAATGCTAACCGCCTATTCATGAACCAGGTATCTATAGGTTGTACAATTGGCCTGAATGTGGCCGGGAAATCTTCCAGGTGCATCACTTGTGCATTCTGTAAAATATCCCACCATGCTATTTCACTGTAAGATGCGGTTGGAAAATTACAGAATGCCGGATGTTGCGGGTTACATACAAATCCCAGCGTATGCGGCGGACGCATTTTAAACCAGGAGGTATTCCAGAAAACCGGAGTAAACGACTGGATAATTTCTTTTCCTTTAATAACCTTGCCTGCGGCATTTAAAAACACTTTGCCACCATCATTCAGTACCTGTTTGGCTTTGTCATCCAGCAGTGTTGTATAATATATGTCTGTTTTAACCGCGGGCAGCATTGCCGGATACACCCAAAAATCCCAGTCATTTACATAAGTCGTATTGGGTACAGAAACTTCCAGATTCAATTTTTCGGGTGATTTGAACTCCGATAAAGGAATATTGATATCGCCAGATTGCTGGCAGTTACCCATCACATAATTCTTTTTATTAAGCACGCCATGCATAATTACTTTATGCTGTGCGTTGGTTAATTTCCAGCTCAGCGCGGCGGTAATAGGCTGGCTGTAATTAAACAATTCAACCGCGGCCTTTAAGGTTTCGTTATTATGATATACAAACTTTTGGGTGCGAATGAGTGGTACAGTGGCATTACAAAAACGGGAGAATTGTTTAGCGGTTATATATCCCTTATCATCCCAAAAAGCATTAAGCACGCCAACCAGGGCAGTTCCCTGCCCCGGATAATCATTTAATGACAACAGCTGGAAACCGGAGTACCCCGGCGTGCGCATGGCTTTTTCAATTTCATGTTTGTAACATAGCGCTTGTAATTTACCAGAAGCCATGAGAAATTGCGTTGCCTCATTAGCCATACCGTGATCCTTTAGATCCTCCTGAAAAAGCTCAAAGTTTTTGGCCCTGTAAACGCCGGTATATTTTTTAATTTCTTTAAAATCAGGAAATGTGCAGTACTGCCCCATTTCGTGAGCAACAAAGGGCACGTTGAACTGGGCTATCTGCCCGCTGTAGTCTGAATAACTTTCGGGGCGTTGGTTCCAGGTCAGCCCCCGTGCTCCGGCACGCGCCATATACTCATTGTTCGGAATTATTGGCCAGCTCCCACCTACGGCGGCTCCGGTATACAGCCTTCGGTTGTCTTTGGCTTTCCAGTAATCTACAAATTTAGTGAGATACTCTACTTGTTTGCCACTGGGTTCGTTACCATAGGCCATCATACAAAATGAGGGATGATTGCCGTACCATTTGGCCATACGGGTAGTTTCGTCATAGATATACTCATCGATAGGGCGCCCCAAACCCAAACCACTGCCATGATTAGCCCAGGATGGCCCTTCCACATGTAAATAAAAACCTGCTTTATCTGCCGCTTCAAAAGCAGCCTCGGGCGGGCACCAGGAGTGAAAACGCATGTGATTTAAACCGTGGGCCCTGCATATTTTAAAAATGCGATCCCATTCTGCTTCGGTAGCAGGCGGATACCCTGTTAATGGAAACTCACAGTTGTTTACGGTACCACGCAGAAAAACCGACTTACCGTTAATGGTGAAAGTTTTTCCGTCGGCCTTAAATTCGTGCATGCCAAAGTTTACCTGCCTGGTATCTATCAACCCAGCAGAGGTAGTCAACGTAGCCGTAAGCTGATACAAAGCCGGTTTAAATTCATCCCAGGTTTGCATCTTAGCTCCCATTGGTAAATCCATTGTAAATTCAGCCGCACCATCTTTTATAGTGACCGACTTACTTACTGCGGGTATCAATTGTGCAATTGTGGTATTAAAAGTTTTGGCACTAAGTGTAATTTTACCATTTGTTATCCCGCTTTTACTATTTATCAATATTTTAACCTGCGCGGTTTTTTGTTTCAGGTCAGGATAAACCTGTATATCATCTATCCAGATTGGCGAACCGGCCCGAAGTTCCATTTTACCAATTACACCGTTCCAGTTGCCTTGTGTATGATCAGTAATACTATGCGAATCGGGGCCAACGTTAATGGCTTTTATTCGGTTATCAATGCAAAGTGTCATACTGTGTTTTCCGGGAGATATTTTATCGCCCAGATCAAACTCATGCGGGGCCACCAGACTGTTTTGCACACCGATCTCCATGCTATCAACCCATAAACGGGTTTCTGTATGGGCTCTCTCCAGGAAAAGGACTACCCTTTTATTTTTCCAGTCAGCAGGGATAATTACCTCCTTTTTATACCAGGCCGCCCCTGTATAATGTTTGGGTGGTGTAAGCCAAAAGGGTATTTTCAAGTTGCCTGGCTGCCTGTATTTTGCCATGTGCGGGTTGTAAAACCAGGAGCTGTCATAAATACTGCCAGTCCATTTTGTTTTCAGGGTTATATCATCGCCTTTTAAGCGCTGAGTCATGGAACCGGGCAGGCGAATAGTATCGGTCAGGGATTTTAAAAACCATTTCTCTTCAATCCCTTTATCTGTTGGGTCCATTTTAAACTGCCACACACCAGCCAGCGAAATACTATTAGCCGTTTTTTTTACCGGAGGAATTGACCACGCGCAAAAAAGCACTCCTATGATAGCACATGCACAAACCAGAAGCTTTTTTAACCCCTTGTATTTATTACTCAGCTGCCCCTGCATTGTTTAAGTTAAGTTTAGTGTTGTCTTTTGTTGTGATGGTGGAGTTTTTCCACTCCCAACCTTGTGCAAACTGGATATCCCCTGCGGTAGCGGCCTCAATGTTCACGTTATCGAAGTGGAAATTTTGCATAGCGGCCTCTTTTAATCCAATGGCGTTAATGGCTTTTTTTGCTCCGGTTACTTTAACATTTGAAACAAAAATATCTTTAAAATGTGATATCCCCCTTTCGGCAGGCTCTACCTGGTGCAATATTTTTTTCCAATGTTCCGGAACACTGTCTATATGATAATCGTCTGGCAATTTTGAATAGCTGTAGCTGGGGTTCCAATTCATGGTGACCTGAAATGCGGTGCCTACCCCATTCATTGTAATGTTGGTGAAGTGAATATCCTCCACCGTTCCGCCCCTGGTTATGGCCGATTTAATATTGAGCCCGTTACTGGTACCGTTACCTGTAAGGTCAGTAGCCAGTACATGCCTGATACCGCCTGATGTTTCACTGCCGCAGGTAATCAGCCCTGCCCCGGCCCTTGAAATACATTTACGTATTACCACATACTCGGTAGGTCGGTTTACCCGTAATCCGTCCCAATCACGACCGGCTTTAAGGCAAAAATCATCGTCATTACAATCAATATCACAGTTTTGCACCAAGATCCAGCTGGATGAGTCTATATCTATACCATCTGTTGACGGCCCATGGCCATCAACGTTGTTACGAATGGTGATACCATCAACCGTAACTTGATTGGAATAAAGCAGCTGCACTGTCCAAAAGCCAGCCTGTTGCAGTGTAATATCTTTAATGGTTACGTCGGCAGAGTTAGAAACCAAGAGGGTTCGTGGGCGCTGTGCATCGTAATCTACAATCCAGCGCAGTCCTTTCGGGTCATACTCCGAACGCATTTTGCGGTAGATATCCCAAAAAAGTTTGCCCTGTGCGTTTACTAAGCCCTTTCCGGTAATGGCCACATTCTCCTGCCCGATAATATTGATCAAGGCGGCTGGCCATTTCATTTCTATACCGGCCACTCGGGTATCAATTTCGGGATAGTCCTTTATATCCTGGCTGCCCATCAGTTCCACACCCGGCGGAATATTAAAACAAACGTTTTTCCTGATAAATATAGAACCGGTTAAATATTTACCCGGTTTAAATGAAACTATGCCTCCCCCTTTTGCTGCACATTCATCTATTGTTTTTTGTATAGCTGCTGTATTGATGGTTTTACCATCGTTAACCGCGCCGTTATTATTTATATACCAGGTTTGTGTTTTTTGAGGATAACGTTTTGCTCCAACTTTAGCTGCCCATACGGGGATATCTTGGGCATGTGATATAGCACCTGTTAAAAAAAATATCAAAACGAAACAGCACAGTATTTTCATCATTTGCTTTTTTTGGTGATGGTGTTTATTGCCGGTACTGGCTTTTCTTTTCAGCGGGGTATACTTTGCAGAAAGCCAAAATTGGTATACGAACTTATAAGATAATTTATCAATCGGCATCCTGTAGCATCCTGCAATATAAGTATAGCGACACAGGATAGTCGCTATACTTATGATAATCATTTTACTAAATAAGCTTTATTCTTTGGTTAATAACCCGGATTTTGCGTGTACAGTCCCGGAGCTGCATCCAGTTGTGTTTGCGGCACTGGGTATATCACATAATTTGCTACTACCGGTTTAATGCTCTTCTGAGCATCTTCCTTAGCAATCCAGGCGTTCATGATCGTGATCAGGTCGCCACTCCTTTGCAAATCAAACCAACGCGAACCCTCGTCAGCGAACTCCCTGCGGCGCTCGTCAAACAATTGCGGTAGTGTTACACCTGTTACTGATGGTAGTCCGGCCCTTGTTCTTACCTGGTTAACAATGGCATCCACATCGCTTTGTGAGCCGCCTGTTGCGCCGTGCAAAATACATTCAGCTTTCAGCATTAACACATCGGTATACCTGATGGCAATAAAGTTTATCCCCCAGTCAAACCTGCTTGCTGCAGGAATTTTGGTGATATCAAGCCATTTTTTAAAAAATGGACGATTTTCTGTACTTCCGGCATTGGTATAACCGGCAGAATTGATACTAAAGGCTTTACGCACATCGGTAGCATCATAGCTGTTAGCCAAATCATTTGATACCGGGATAATCTCTAAACTACCGTTTGATTTGGTATCCTTGATATATAAAAAGTAGGTGTTAGGAGCAAGTGTCCAAGGGAATGAGGCGCCATAAAGGTCACTGCTGCCGCTTATGCCACTGGTATACATGACATCAAATACGGCCTCTTTATTCGTGGTAGGGCTTTGGTTAGTGTATGAAAATACGCTGGTATAACTTGGATCAAAAGCAAACAGACCGCTGGTAATTACGTCCTGTAATAAAGGTAACGCCAGGTTCCATTCATTTGAACCTGTTCCGGGCCCTTCTATGCCATAGTTTGGTGCCGATTTAGCCATATAAACCTGGGCCAGTAAGGCTTCGGCTGCATATTTGGAGGCACGGCCTACATCAACTCCGGTATATGTAGCCGGTAAATTAGCTATAGCCGATTGCAAATCTGCAATGATGAGCTTGTAAACATCAGCCACCGGGCTACGGCCAATAGTAGCAGCTTCCGGAGCCGTTACCGGGTGATCAATAACAGGCACCTTGCCATAATACCTAACCAGGTCAAAATAATAAAACGCACGTAGAAACTTCGCTTCGGCCTGTAACCTGGTAGCCAGAGTGGCCGAACCGATGTAACTGCCGTTTTTAGTTACCTGATCAAGCAAGGTATTGGCCCTGAAAATACCGTTAAAATCGGTACCCCAAGCCTCAGTTACGTAGGCGTTTGCAGCCAGTGATGGCGAGAAATCATTTACCGGGTCCCAATCACGAACGGTAACGGAAACACCGTATATGTTGTCTGAACGAATTTCAGACATGTTAGCCAATCGTACCGGGTAGTTATGCAGATCGGCATAAATAGCGTTTGAGGCCTGCAGAAAATCACTCGGTGAATGGTAAAAAGTAGCTGTGGTAGAGGATGAAATAGGCACCTGGTTTAAATCCTTGTTACAGGACGACATTGCTAAAACAGCTGATATGGTTGATAGAAAAAATATCTTTTTCATTTTGCTAATGTTGAAATAATTAAAAAGTAACGTTTATCCCGAAAATCAGTGATTTAGCCAATGGCAAACCACCATAGTCACCAGCTTCAGGATAATTACTATCAGAGCTGATAGCGGTATTTTGAGCTTCCGGGTTGAAACCTCCATAATATTTGTCATGACCGAAGAAATTTTCGGCGGTAACGTAAATACGCGCCGCACCTAAAACCTTTGTCTTGAAAATATTTTTAAGATCATAACCTAAAGTGATATCTCTAACCCTAACATAATCTGACGAGTACAACCAGTCGGTATTGGCTACAAATCCAAAGGTTGAATAGGCCTTGCTTACGCGTCCAGCGCCTTGGTTATCGGGAGATCTCCAGCGATTATCATAAAATGCAGGTGCATTATCAGTAAAGCCTTGACCTGTACGGGTAATAGCCCGACCTAACAGGGAATAAATTGATCCCCCGTTTTGACCCTGAACTAAAACACTTAGATCAAAACCCTTCCAACGTACCGTGTTAGTAATACCCCAGGTATAAGAAGGATTTGGGTGCCCCACAATTTGTTTATCAGCCTCGGTAATAACACCATCGCCATTAAGATCCTGATATTTAGGATCACCAACTGTTTCACCGGTACCGTAGGTGGCCGCGTGGTTGTTAATATCGGCCTGGGTAAGGAAACCTATCTGCTTTACTACATAAATACTATTTAACGGCTGACCTACCCGCAAAATGGCATCAGAAACATCAAATGAATTTGGAATGATGATTTGCTGCTGGTTACCATACAGACTAACAATCTTATTGGAATAATGGCTGATATTGATAGAAGTACTCCACTGAAATTTACCCACCATGTTACGGCTGGTTAATTCCAATTCCTGACCAATATTACGTACCGAACCGGCGTTTCGCAGTTGACTGCTAAAACCAGTTGATTGCAGGATAGGCACGTTAAGTAATAAATCGGTATTTAATTTATTGTAATAGTCAAATGAACCTGTTAAACGGTTACTAAACAATCCAAAATCAAAACCAAAATCATAGGTCTGTGATTTTTCCCATTTAATATCCGGGTTTGGTAAATTGCTTGGAGCCTGACCAATTGCCAATGCCTGCGGCGAGCCTAAAACGTATCCGTAAGAACCTATTTGTGATATACTTCCGTAATCGCCAATGCTGTTATTGCCATTTACACCGTAGCTTGCGCGTAATTTCAGATCGCTTACTACAGGTACACTCTTCATAAAGCTTTCCTGAATAACACGCCAGCCTAAGGATGCTGAAGGGAATATGCCGTATTTTGTGTTAACGCCAAATCGGGAAGAACCATCCTCACGTAAGCTGGCCGACAATAAATATTTATCTTTATAGCCATATTGCACACGGCTAAAGTATGATACCAGGACACTTTTAGTACCAGTAGTATTACCGGTAACAGTGGCCGCCGCATTTAAAGTTTGAATAACACTGCTGGTATATCCTCCTACTGATGACAGGGTTGACTGATCTAACCGATCAGTATTGTAGGATTGACCTACCAATACATTCAGGCTATGTACAGAATTAAATGTAGTGTTGTACGTAAGTGTGTTTTCATTAACAAACGTTTGTCTTTTAAATGTACTGTATGAACCCGATGTGTTGGCAGTAAGATTGGCATTGGTAGCCGCATTGAAAGTTCTGGAAGCCAATGTACCTGAAATAGTATACGGGGTATAGCTATTAGATGCATTGTCCACATTATCAAGGTTTAATGAACTGCGTAGCGTTAAGCCTTTGATAATTTCATATTCGGCAAATATGCTACCGAGTGTGCGGTATTTTTTAGTTTGACCTACTTTGTTTTCCAGTTTAGCAATCGGGCTGTTTGCAGAGTTACCCCAGGTATACTGCCCGTTTTTAAACGCGTTTGGATATAAACCAACTGTATCTTCCTGTATTGGACTATAGCTGATTGCCTGATGAAAAATATTGTCTTTTCCTTCTACCCCGGGATCCTGTGTAATGGAATAGGTAGGTGCTATATTTAAACCTAATTTTAAGTTCTTAGCTGCATGTACCTCTACGTTGGCGCGCGCAGAGTAAGCTTTATATCCCAGCCCTTTTACAAAACCATCCTGGTTAGCGTAATTACCTGAAATAAAATAGTTTACAAACTCATTACCGCCGCTGGCGCTAAGGGCCTGATTTTGCATGGCACCTTTCTGTTCAATGGCTTTTTCCCAGTCAACGTATTGTAATCCTGGGTGACCTGGCATAGCCCATCTTGGATCAAGCATGTAAGCCGAGCTAAAAGCACCGCCATTAAGCGACATTCGTTTTGCAACATCATCACTGGCTGTTGCGCCTGATGCTCCAAATTTAAGTACATAAGCCGCATTGATCATTTCCGTTGCGCGGTCTATCCATTGGTCGCCGTTAAGCATAGGCAGATATTTGCTGGCAGCGTTATACCCATAATAAGTATTGTAAGTAATTTTGGCCTTACCTGATTTGCCCTTCTTGGTGGTAATTAAAACAACACCATTTGAAGCTCTTGATCCATAAATAGCGGCCGCGGCTGCATCTTTTAAAACCTGGATATCTTCAATATCATTCGGGTTAATATTGTCAAGTGGGTTGCCTGATCCGAAGCTGCCGCCGGTACCTATGGGAGAAACCGATAAAGGAAAACCATCAATTACATACAGTGGCTCATTACCGGCGCTTATGGAGCCGCTGCCACGTACGTTAACGCTGAACGCCTTACCGGGTACACCAGTGGTTTGCTTTACACTAACACCTGCCATCTGGCCTACAAGTGCCTGATCAACACGGGTTATGGCGCGTTCATCAAGATTATCGGCTTTAAATGTAGCTACGGCTCCGGTAACATTGGCCCGTTTTTGAGCTCCGTAACCGATAACCACTACTTCATTTAACTGCGATTCGGCTTCTGATAGGCTAACATTGATAACGTTGTTGGAACCAACGGTAACTTCTTTAACATCAAATCCGACTGATTTAAATATTAATACCTGCCCGGCCGAAGCTTTAATAGTGTACTTCCCGTTTACATCGGCAGTTGTACCTGATTTTGTACCTTTTAACTGCACAGAAACGGCGGGAACCGGTTGATGTTTACTGTCAGTAATAGTACCTGTGATACTGAGTTGCTGTGCAAAAGCGCTATAGATGTTTGTTGCGTTAAAAAAAAGCAACAACAATAGCATTTTACAAGAATGAATAAAAATTCTTTTCATAAAATTGTTTTTTGGGGTTTAACTGTTTGGTGCAGTTGGGGTTTGTAATTGTATATACGAACATAAAAGTTAAAATTAAAAAGACCGTCCTGTAGCATCCTGCTCTGTGAGAATACGGCAACAAAAAAGGCGATCAATTTGATCGCCTTTTACATTATAAAAACTTAATAATAACTACCTTACATGCAAATAACTAACCGGATTAAGGGTTACCGGCCCCACCAAACCAGATGCTTTAGGATCCCATTTTATGGCTGTAAAAAGTCCATCAGCCCCTTTGGAGCCCGGGCTATGAGATTGCAAATTGGTGTTATAGAATATCCTGTAAGGAATGTTCTTCTTATCCATATCAATAATACGGTTCACCATCAGGTTGGCTACTTTTATCTGTAATTGATTAACCGCTTTTAACTTTGCCGATGGTATGATAACCACGTATTGGGGACCTAAAAGGGTGGCCAACTTTTGGCCATTGAGATAAACCTCGGCATTTTCATAAACCTTACCCAGGTTAAGCTGCCAGGCTATCACATTTTGTACCGGCTTTTTAAAATTGATGGAATAGGTGCCTGTTCCGGAAAAGGCCTTAAATTCATCACCCAACTCAGTCCATGATTTAAGTTGATCAATTTTTACCGGCTGTGGCAAGGTTGGGCCTCCCTCGGTAAAGCTAAGTGTCCAAATACCGGTTATAGCAACAGGCTTACCCGCGAGCTGATAAACCGGATAGTTTGCTATATTAACTTTTGAAGGCAGGGTTTGTAAAATGCAGCTTTGCCCGGGTTGCAGCTGTAAGTACACGGCTGTTTGGTCTTTACTTAACCTCTTGCTTTTTGCCAGGCCGTAAGTTTTAGTCATCGGATCAAATACCACTACTGAGGTTGCATTGACTGACAAATTTACCCATCCATCAACCGCTTTATCGCCCTTGTTTGCTATAAAATAGCTATTGCCATTTTGGTAGGTACGGCGTACAAATTGTAAACCAGCATCAGTCATAGGTTCCCGGTTTATGCCTGCGCCATCCAGTAATGATGAAATATCATCCGCAATTAAAAAACGTCCGTGGCCTATAGCAGCTGTTTTAACTCCATCGTTACCGGTTTTAAAATCCAATCCAGCCAGTAGGTCTTTAAATGTTTTTTCGCGTTCGCTCAGATGAGCATATCCCGGTACATCTGAAGGCAGTTTCTTATACACCACTACCGTTGCGCCGGCCTTCGCCATAGCTATCAACTTATTAAATGTTTCCAGCGGAATGTATTTACAATCAGGCAGCAGGATGGTTTTGTAGTTAATGCCACCGGTTGTAATAGCAGCACCTTTAGTTTCTAATCCAAGTATTTGCTTATCAGATATAAAGTCAAAAGTATAACCCTTTTGCAGCATTTCTTCGGTTGAGGATTCAAAGCCTGTACCCTTAAAATCTGGTTTCATGGCATCATAATGTTTAAGCAAACCGTTATGTCCCATCTCAGAAAAACTATCAAATAGCGGGTAATAAACCAATACATCGTTGTCGGGCTTACCTTGTTGCAAAAACGACTGGCAATTAGTTATGTATTGATTAAGCGTTGAAAAATCATTCCAAAATGGATTGGTTTGATTAAAATGTACAGCAGCATAAAACAGCCAGCCTGGCCACTGTGCATCTTTTGGCGAATAACTAATACCATGATAAAATATATGGTTTACGCCGCCAATAAAATATTTATCAATGGCTTGTTTAACGTTCCCTAATGACGACAAAAAGTGATCATTAAGCCAGGTTGCCGACTCAGATGATGCCAGCGGCTTGCCCATAACATGCGCGGCAGAAGTGGCAAATTTAAACCTTAGGATATCCTCCCCTTCGGTTTCGGGAATATCTATAGCAGCGTACAGATCCAATATATTTGAAGGGGAACCGTGAGATTGGTTACGGATCAAAGCGCCTTTGGTTTTGGCCCAATCATGCCACGGTTTGGTAAAGTTGTCCAGCAACAGATCTGAAATTGTTTGCCGGTAATCGCACAAGATTCTGCTGTTACTTTCCTTATCATCGTTACCAAACAAAGCCGGTAAATGATCCTGCAGATTATAACCGCGGCGTTTACTAAACTCTTCAAAAAACTGAGGTGTAAAATTTGATTGTCCGCGAGCATCATCCACCTCGTATGAGTCATTAAAATAGGCTCTTATTGCGCTTACATCCTGTCCTTTAAATGCCTGGTCAAATTTGTCAAGGTAATGAGCCAGGGCCGGTTTCGAGAAATGATCAATCACATAACCCTCACCACCAGGGGCCGCACGCTCTACCATTTTGCCGTGCCATCCCTGAAAAAGGGCATAAAGTTTCCAATCGCCAGCAGGTGCAGTCCAGTTTAGCTGTCCTTCGGCATCAACCTTATCGGTCAAATTTAAAGCTTGCCCCTTGCCGTCATAAGCCATTAAAACGGTTAATGGAATGCGTTTTTCAAATCTTACCTGGTCAAGCGCCATTAGCTGCAGATTTTTATTACTGCTGATAGGTTCAACCAGATCGGTGATCTTTGGCGCCACCCCATCTGCTCTAACTAAGGGTTGTTGTATAAATACTACATGCTCGCTGAGTTTTTTGCCGGTCTTAAGATCGTAGTTTTTCCAGAACAGTTCTTTACTGGCGTCCTCATTGGTTACCCACGGCCCGCCAAAAGGCCAACCAGTAGCGTTGGCCAAATCAATACCCATGTTTAAACGCTTAGCCTCCTGCAGCGTATATTTAAGCATATCAACCCATTGCGGCGATAAATACTGTATAAATTCGCTTTCGTGGCCCTTAACCCCGTAAATGGGCGTTATCTCAAGTCCACCCAAACCCGCATTCCTGTAACTTTCCATATTCCAGGTAAGGTCTTTTTTGTTTACAGCGCTTCCTTCCCACCACCACCTGGCCCAGGGCCTGGTTTGTTTAGTAGTTGCCGGCCATCCAATTTGTGCCGAGGCTGCCTGCGAACCTATTAAAAGGGCAAATACGGCTGCAATTTTTATATTATTTCTAATAAATGACATCTGCTTTTATAGTTATTAATGTTTGGCTATTTCTACCGCGTAAACGCCCTCATTCCCCTCAAAATTGGCCCTGAATATTATCCATTTTTCATCCGGTGAGAAGTGTACGTTTGGCTCCAGGTGATAGTTATGATTTTTCATATTTACCAGTTTTTCTGATTTGAAATGATCACCGGCTGGTTTAAACAAATATATCCACATACCATCCGGGGCTTTGGCTACCTGTCCCGAGTTTCCTCCGTCGCCTGCAAATGTTTGCTCATCTTTAGTTACGTTAAAATGGATTGACCATTCGTTCCGGTCCATTTGGTAAACACGGTCTTCCTTACCTGTTTTCATATTAATTCCGGCCAGAAAAAATGTTTGCCCTTTGGGTTTCTGCAAATCAAACCACTCCGTATTTCCCGTTGGCGAAAAAAACTCGTGCCCTGCAATTTCATTTACCATGGTACGCTTATGAAGTAGTTTTTTTTCGCCTGTTTTTATATTGATGTTCCATATACGATCAACTTTTTCCCACGGCCCCTCATGGCAGTATGACAAATTATCAGGATCAGCAGGCGAAAAAAGCAGGTGATTTGTCCATTCGTTTTCCTGGTGTATTTGTTTTAATACCTTGCGGTTAACATCAAGCACATATAAGGTATGTTGTATATGTGCATCATATATACGGTTAAAAAAATCATGTTTCTCGGGATATTTAGCAAGTATTTCCCGCTCCTGCTCACCTGTAGCTTTTACACAGGCCATAAAAGTACCATCGGCATTTACCGTACCCACACGCCCTTTAAAATCGGGAGCAAAAGCATAAATAAACCTGGTTTTATGAGTATTAACATTTACGGCAAATATACTATCGCCGCTTTGATAAAATGCTTCCCTGGTTTTGGCGCAAACCATTTCACCAGACACCTTCTGTCTATCGGTTAACTGCTCCGTTTTCAGCGTTTTTAAATTAACGGTAAATAACTGCATCCCATTGGATGTTTTACCATAAAATACCATCAGATCACCTTCGTTCTTTTTTTGAGGAACAAACGGCGTATTGTTAAAATAAAAGCTTCCGTTGTCACTTTCCCTGTTTACCAGCCGAATTATTTTGTGGCCGGTAGTTTTATCAATCCATTGGGCGGGCATAGGTTTTGTACCCCCTGTTTCCATAACGTCCTGTGCTTTTACGGTAAAAAAGCATACCTGTAAAAAGGCAAAAGCCGCTAAAGTCAGTTTTTGGGTTGTTTTCATTTATTTAGGTTTTAATAGGTTGGTTCGGCATTTATATATTTATCCAAATCTCGCATAGCGATTACGGTATAATGGTTTTCTTTAAGGTAGTTCAAATATCCTTTAAGTACCTCAACTGAGGTATTTACCCATGGATGCGCATCATCAGGCACACCATGGATAGTTAATACAGCTATTTTGCCATTTTTTGCTTCCTGCAATAATTCAAAACCTTGTTTGGTGTTTTCTGTATGCGTGGTAAAACCCGGAATAAGGTATGGGCTATCTGCAGCTGGATCATACGGCCTGTCCCATCCTGCCCTGGCATAGCGATAACCCTTGTTTTTTAATACCGTTATAGCCCGTTTGCTGGTATCATAGCCGGGATATGCAAAACTTACCGGCTTGGGAATATGGTATTCGCGGCACTTTTTTTCAATATAGTCCAATTCGGCTTCAAAACGGGTGCTATCCATTTTGTTAACATGCGTATGATGCCAGGTATGATTACCTATTTCGAACCCCATCTGGCTTAGCTTCGCTATCTGCTCCCAAGTCATATAAAGCGATTTATCCTGGAACGACGGTTTGCCAAACTCGCACACAAAAAACGTGGCACCAAAGCCGTACTGTTTCAGCAAAGTGGCCACTGTGGTATAATGGCTCAAAACAGCATCATCAAAAGTTAAAACCACCAGCTTATCCGGTACGTTTTTTTTCAATTGCTGTGCATGTGCCCCGTGGCAACAGCTTAAAAGCAACAATATCACTAATGGAATTTCTTTCATGATATTTTTCATCAATTACCGTCAGGTTTAATAGCACTATTGCTTGGACTGGCGGGCAAACTGAACTTGTCTGCCGGGTCGGGATGCGCGGGGTCAAAAGATGGCGCATCTATAATATACTGTTCCAAATTCAGATGATTACTGCGGATGCCCTGTATAATGCATTTGGCAATTTCGTAAGCACCATAATTATTAAAATGGGTGTTGTCGGTTAAATCTTTAGGCTGATTGGGAAACGAATTTGCGGGGTACCACACAAAAGCTTTTTTTGAAGCTTCATTGCCCAATGCTTCGTAAAATTTTGCCGTCATCATGTTAAGATCAATCAGGGGGACATTTAGCTCCCGTGCAACTTTGCGCGCTGCGTTGGGATAATCACCTAATGTATTTACCACTTTATTGCTATCATTAAAAGCGCGGCGACTGGTGGAAGTAACAATAACAGGAATGGCACTTTTATCACGGATCTTGCTGATAAATAATTTCAGCCGTTCGGTATAGGAGTTATAAGCGCCATCCTGCGG
Source organism: Mucilaginibacter saanensis (assembly GCF_014200575.1). GTDB lineage: Bacteria > Bacteroidota > Bacteroidia > Sphingobacteriales > Sphingobacteriaceae > Mucilaginibacter. The sequence continues at coordinate 98,196 of NZ_JACHBZ010000003.1, forward strand.
GCCTTTTTCCTTCTGATCGTTATGTCCAAACTCTATAAAAAGATAATCTCCCGGCTTAATCACACTCAACACCTTATCTAAACGATGGCTCCCTAAAAAGCTACCCAGCGTAAGGCCAGATTCAGCGTGATCTGCAATGCTAACTCCCGGTTTAAAGAACCGGGTAATCATTTGCCCCCAGGAACACCAGGGTTCATCGTCCTGATCAACTACGGTTGAGTTACCTGCCAAATAAACGGTTATCTGATCGTCTACACGTTCAATCTCCATGGCGTCAACACATGGTTTGGTATCATTAAATTCAATACTCAATTTATTGTCCCAATCATATTTTCCAAACTCACGGGGTTTCAGGGTTACTTTTCCCCCTGTGCTGATCTCCGGCTTACGGATATTGACCATAAAGCTTACCGTTTTAACCGCACCATTATAGGTTTTAAGTTTCTCCACCATTAGCCTGCGCGACTCGGCACGTACAGTAATGGCGCTGCTGCCCTTGATATCGCCTAATGTGAGTGTTACTTTATAATTACCTTCGGGTACATTTACCGAAAAATAAAAAGGCTTGTCGCTGGTCACATAATCGCCCGTAAGCGCTTTATGGGTATTGCGGACTATAGCATTGACCTTTGAACCAAAATCAAACCCATAACCTTTATTTTCATTAAATATATCATCAGGCGTTACCTTCTGATAGCCTTTAGCCGCTTTGCCCACGCCAAAATCAAACCTGAAGCTGGTTTTGATCTCTTGTGCTAAAAGCGTTGCTGGCGAAGTAACCAGCAGCAGAAAACAAAAAAATGGCAATAAGAGCTTATACGTCAGCTTGATCATTTTGTACAATTTTATCCAGGTTATTTCGGTGCCCGCAATGGGTAGTGGTTTATAATAATTTAAAGTTATATGATGTTTATACCAATGGCGTCCTGCACCATCCTGATTAAGAGATCTGTTATTGTAACAAATTCATCACTTTTGTTTTTTTATTGGCGCATCAGGGTAACTCCCATCAAACCTATTACCACATCGTTTGCTAATGTTTTTAATTGTATGCTCTTTAATTGTTTTTTACCATCAAGCGGTAAATCAAGAACAGTGCCCGCACCACCGTCAATACCTTTGTTGGTATAGCCTTTGATAGTGATGTACTGTTGATAATCAGTGGTTATCTCGCCGGTTTTAAAATATACCCGCAACGGCTTTGGAGCACCTGTTTTAAAGGCAAAACCGTCGTAATCATCATCCTGTTCTATAGGCCACCAATTTTCAGGATTTTTAATATTTAAAATGGCATTTGTACCGTCATTGTAACTAATTGTTACCACGGCATTTGTAATGCGCGATTGCATAGGATTGGTTGAACCCGCCATAAGCAAATAAGCATGCACCGCGTTGCCTGTTAACGGAATGTTTACTTCATTCGGGTAGTTATCCCAGCGTGATGTGAACAGGATATTTTTACTATCATCAACCGGAGTGATAAAAGGTATTTGATTGGGCAACTTAAAAACCCCATTGTTTTTGCTGGCTGCTTTTTTTAAACCGCTGTTGTCAATATTTGCTGTAATAAGTGGATATGCCCAATTGCCTATCCCCTGCCAGGGTAATTGAAGAGTAGGTGATTTTGGTCGCGGGGAAAGGTATTTATTTAAGAAAATTTGCTTAAGCTTATCATTAAAGTAGGCAGATAGATTAACCGTTTCAGGTTTCCAATCTGGCGACTTATTAATATTCCAATTTATCAATGTGGTATCCAAGATATTTCGCCCGTCTGATAAACGGATGTGATTACTGCCTGGTACCAGGTTAAAAGCAGGAATAGTTACATGAGCAGATTTGCCTTTGGGTTTAATAATAATATCGGAATGATAGGCCGTTTTTAGTTCAGGATTGACGGTGACAGTTATATACCTCTCTGAACCGTTGTTTATTACTTTAAAGCCAAGCTCATTACTATTTTGTAGTGTATCGGCAATTATCGTAAAGGATTTGGTGATTTTTATGTTTACAGGCTGCCACCAGTTAAAGCTACCTTGCTTTAACTGCACGAAAAAGGTATGATTACCTGTTGAACTGCTCAGTATTGCCATTATGTTTTTCCCTTTAATAATCGCGTGTGCTAATATCTGCTGCGGATCATTAATATTGATAACCTGCGCCTTATCAAACCTATGGGTTAGCGTACTATTGATGCCATAGCTGGTTTCTGCACATTCAGTTTGCGGTTTTACCTCGCCCCACGTTATCTTTATTTTCCAGATACTTTGTTTACCAGCTATTATTTGTAAAACAGGGTTACCAACGGCACTGGGAACTGCCGTCCATTTTGCTGGGCGGCCATTTACGGTTACCGATTGAACGGAAACCGACCTTGCGAGTATCTGGAATTTAAGTACCGGGACTTTATTAAAGGCTGGTTTAATGGTATAAGTATCCGTCTGCCCAACATGTTTATAGTCAAATTTAATGTCAGGCACTGATAATGAAGCATAATTCCATTGTTGCGGCAGCCCAGGTTTAATAGTTAGCGTGTCCTTTAACAGATCGGGCTTGATGCCGAATAATCCCTCCACCAATGAGCGGGCTGCCATCCCTATTGGATCGGCAAAATCACGATACAGTTCACCTCTGTGAACATCATAAAACGAGATCTGTTGAAAATTACCAGGACTGGTACCCAGATACATACTTTCCAATATCGCACTTTTCCATAACGTAAAGGCATTTTCCTGCTGATTGCCCTGCCAGTATGCCAAAGCCATATGCAGGTTTTCGGCCATTACCACGTTATTTAACGACCAATCATAAGGCAGCCAATTGGTAGTTGACAGTAAATAATTATTACCTGATAAGCCTTTGGCTATAACCGGAATATGTGGTATCTCGGTATCCACATAACGTAAAGCCTGATAGGCTTGAAAGGTATCCGGTATTTCAGAATCAATAGCATGATAAATTGTCCACAAACCTGCAGATGGATGTAATAAGCGCAGCCCCAGCAAATCCTGGTACTCTGCATAATTGCCTGTTCCTCGTATCCATAATGTTTTATTAATGGCTGTCACTATTTTATCAGCCTCCTGCCGGTAAGGTTCAGGATCTTCACCAATAAGCTGTGCCAGATACACCGCAGCTTTATTTGCCCGGTAATTATAAGCCGATGTATGCGTTACCCCGCCACCGCTATACTGCAAAGCATCACTTGCCCAAATGGCACAATAAGCATCGTATAAACCGTCGCCGTCTGCATCAAAATTTCGTTTTTCCCAGGCCAGGTGCCGCTGAATGAGCGGCCACATTTTTTTAACTTCATTTAGGTCCCCCGTCCACTTGAAATGATTAAGCAATGCATCTATATACACCAAATTCATATCGTAATGATGAGGACGAATATCGCCGCCGGGATTACGGCTGATATAACCACTGCTAAACATGGCTGTACCCAGTTTTTCAAGCTGACGGGCTATGTGCAGAGCTGTATCTGCTATAACTGGCCCGGATGTTGGTTCTGTAATTTGTGATAGGGCGTAGCTACTAAAATGCGACCGGGCACGGTCATGCCAGCCTAAAGGATCGGCAACATAAGGCCCGCGCCATGCCGGGAGGCGCATACGCCAGGCTACCGCACCATGCAGATACGAAGGGCTTTCCCAAATACCATCGGCGGCAACACTTAGCGCACCACCAAGTGTATTGATATAAGGATCGGGGGTACTGACAACAACCCGTGAGGCTAATTTTTTTATGTAGGCTGCGGCCTCATTAAACAGCAATTCGGGGTTGCTATGCTCAAAAGGCTTTCCGTTCTGGATTGCCCAAAATATATTTTCATCTTTATTACCATTTACCAAACCGGCTATCGCCGGTTTATCGACTGCATTAGAGTTCAGCATTATTAATGGCGAACTTTGCTCATTTGCGCTAACCAGATGAACATTAGCGCAGGCTGGGTAAATACCATATAACACATTTTTGGCTACGACTTCTTTTTTTTGCTCATCTGACTTAACCTGACCATTTTCATAACGTCCGGCTTCACTTAAACTTTTACCGTTAAAGTTCAAAGTAAAATGGCCTTCAGTAATTTTGAAATCATTTCCCTTGCAGTAATCAGGCTGCATTTCAAAGCCTGATTCAGGATCGGCACCTATATCACCATCTCTTGAAAACTTTTTGCCCGTGGCGCCGCCAAATGCCCAAAATAGCCTTACCTGTTTACCGGTATTTGAAAACCTCGCCTTAATTAGCATATTTTCGGCAGATGAACCTGCCAGTACTTCTATATCCAGTACACCATTTTTACCTAAAAGCGCATCTTTAATTTTATAGATCATGCTACCGGGCCGATAGCGGGCTTTAATAAATCCGGCATTAATAAGCCATTTACTTTGGTCGCCGTTGATCAACCCCATTTTAAGATTCCCTCCCATTCCTGGCAGGTACAGAGCAAACTCAGGCAGGTCACCAGCCTCAACCCTGAAAGCGGTATTGGTGCCGTAAAGCGCCCTGTTAAAACGATGCCTGCCATTAACGATCACAAAATCCCGTCCGTCAGGATGATAGCGCAGTTCCCGTTTAACATGGTGCCATAAACGGCTATCTGATTGCGCATAGCCTTTTTTAGCAAGCAATTGCAAAGCTCCGGAAATTAAACAAACCCATAATACAAAGCCGGAAAAAGCTTTGATTTTAAAAGCTACTCGATCCATAAATAAATATCAAGAAAAGATTAACTGCGGTAATTGGCTAATTATCTGTATTATTTTCGACTGGTTTGTGTCTGAAAATAATACAGATGTGTTTTGTAAAATAAGCCCGTTTTTATTAAACAACCATCCTGTAGCGTCATGATTAACGGGCGAAAAATTATAACTTAGCCTATGTGAACTTGTTTTAGATCTATAAACGGTTTCCTCCTTAATGATGAGTTATGAAGTCTTCACGATTATTAGAATACATATATATTGATTACTATTCGTCTACACCAAAATATATACAGTTAGCTAACTCCATTATTAAAAGTGTGCGTGAGGGAAAGCTGCTTATTAACGAAACACTGCCGTCTATAAATGAATTAAATATACATTTTGAAATATCACGTGATACTGCCGAAAAAGCATACAAACATTTAAAAGCAATTGGCCTGCTTGGTTCGGTACCGGGCAAAGGATATTACCTTAAAAATACAGAAGCGGGCCAGCAGTATAAGGTATTTTTAATTTTTAACAAGTTAAGTACCCATAAAAAATTAGTATACGACGCTATTGTTGACGGACTTGGCCACGAGGCGGCCATTGACTTTTATATTTACAATAATGATTTTGAGTTTTTCAAAAAACTGCTTCAAAACAAAAGTGCGGATTATACGCATTATGTAATTCTCCCTCATTTTATGGATGGCGGCGAAAATGTACATGATATCATCAATACCCTGCCTAAAGAAAAACTGATTATACTTGACAAACTTGTGCCCGGCATCAAGGGAGATTTTGCGGCGGTATATGAAAACTTTGAAAAAGATATTTTTAAAGCACTGGAAGAAGCTGTACCGCAGCTTAGCAGGTATCATACGTTAAAAATCATTTTCCCTGAATACACTTATTTCCCCGGCGAAATTCTGAAAGGTTTTTTTAGTTTCTGTATTCAATATGCTTTTACCTATAAGGTAGTTCATGATATACAAAAAGAACCTATAAACGAGGGCGAGGTTTTTATTAATCTGATGGAAAATGACCTCGTAGTTTTAATTGAACGGATACTCGCCACCAAATTACAGATTGGTAATGATGTAGGCGTAATCTCCTATAACGAAACACCACTAAAGAAAATAATTTTAAACGGCCTAACTACTATATCAACTGATTTTGAAAAGATGGGGCAAATGACCGCCCAAATTATAAAAGATGGTAGTACGGGCCGATATGAAGTACCTTTTTACTTAACCCTCAGGTCATCATTGTAAAGAGCCCGATGCTATAAATTTTATAGTGATTTCCTGATGATGATCTTAAAATCATTTTTAATCACAGCGGTTTTATGCTGGAGCATCAACTCTGCCGTTTTTCGGCCCATCTCTTCAAAATCGGTGGAGATCACGGTTATATCCAGTAATTCTTTAAATACAGTTTCATTAAATGAGATGATACCGATGTCTTTCCCCAACTTATTACCGGTAATTCTAACACCTTTGATCAGGTCGGCCAGATCGTTCTCGGCAAGTACAATATAAACAGTTCCTTTTTTAATTTCATCCAACTTAATGGAGGGCAGAACTTCAAACCCTTTATTTTTCTCCTCACAAAACTGGGCAACCCCATCCTTGATTTCGGGTGGATGATGACGATCAACGGGATATATAATAGTCACTTTTCCATATTTTTCTATTTGGGTAGTCACTGCAATCAGCGCCCCATAAATATCATTCCTAAAATCCTGAAATACTGCCGAACGCCGGTTTAATTGAGGAACATCTTTATCCAGCAATATTAATTGGTCAATGGGAATCTTTTTCAGAATATTTAAATAATCCTGCTCATCGGCATAATCAAAAAAATGCGGCATTACTACGTAATAGTGATAATTTCCCAAATTAGCTTCGATACTTTCCTCAAGTAATGCGGGATTATAATGATGAATATGAAGATCTACTTTACCCCTATCTCCCAGGGTATCTACAAGAGAATCATATACGGTTTTCTTATACGAACTCAATTTATTAAACAATAGCAACACCTTTATCCGTACATCCGGTTTGCCGATTACAAAATACCCTTTCCCCGAAACCGAATGAATATAACCGTCCTGCTTCAATTTATTATAGGCCTTTTCAACGGTGTCTCTGGCTACTCCATGTTGCTTACTATAAATAGTTATGGATAATAGCTTTTCATTTTTAGGATAAATGCCTTTATCTATATCCTTTTTAACGGAGTTAGCTACTTGCTCTACCAGCGACTTCATTCCATAATTAGCCCTTTTTTTTGTTGCCATTTTATTATTTGTATCAGGTGCCATATTTGAAAAAAATATAGAATAGGGTCAATATTATAAAAAAAAATGATGGCAACAATAGGAATGCTTAAGGTTTAATGGCAACAAGATACTATTTAAAAAGAAAGCCGCCCGTATTTATTTACTGACGGCTTTTTGTTCATGATCTTAAACAGATTAGTTATCTAAAAGTATGACTATCTGTTAAACAGTACCTTATATTTAATTTTATTCTATTTTCAGCATAATCTTTATTTCAAATCCAGTGCGTGGTCGCCTTTTACGTCGCTCCCGCTCCATATTTTAATCTCTGTCCATGGTAATGGCGCACCACTCCAAAAATCATCAGTTTGGGGCAAACCGAGCGGCAGGAAAACATTGGTACAAATGTACAGGCTGCCAGTAGTATTGTAAAAATCAGCCAGTCCGGGTTGCTTTCCATAAAGACCAATATTAAGCCATCCATCACTGGTAAATGTAGAAGGCGATTCCAGCGTTTTTTTGATCACCGCAGTTAACGCACACCTGATTTGAGCAGGAGGTAATGATGCCGGTAACTGTTGCTGATAAGCCATGTTAGCCAAATGATGAAAAACTCCGGCACGATAAACAATGGAACGGCCGGTTGCCGGGTAACTACCGTCAGCACCGATCAACCGCTCCAAAATCTCGGCGTAGCGTTGACCGATGGCTTTAACCCGCTGCTTTTCGTTCAGGTACTTTTTCCTTTTATCATCCTGCACCTGTAAAATCACACTTAAATTAGGTTGAATAACAATGCTGTTATAATAATCAAAATGAAAATCCATCCCGTCAGAGTACATACCATCGCCAACATACCAATGCTGGGTAAATTCCCGAATAGCATATTCGGTACGCACGGGGTCGTCGCCCAAATCATATTTGCAAAAAAATGCTTCGATCATGCCGGTGAATAAAATCCAATTGCTGTAAACCGGCACTGTTCCCCGGGTTATTTTAAGCGCATCTACCACCTGTTGCTGAACATGCTTATCCAGATGCTCCCAAAGCCAGGGGCTTCTGATTAAGGCTAACGCCAGGTAAGAGGCATCAACCAAAGGCTGCCCACCGTTCCATTGTAAATAATCCTTAGCTTGCGGATCTACCGCATTTGCAATAGCTTTTAACGACCATTCGCGGTATTGATTACGCAATTTAATCTCCGCCGCATCTCCCCCTTCAAGGTTAATCCAGGGTGCGATACCACTTAAGGTACGGGCAAATGCCTCAAGATAAGCCACTTTTGATCTGCTCTCTTTATTATCAATTCGGTCAGACAACATTACCGGCATACGCTCCTTTAACTTATCCTGTGCCAGATTTGACATTACCGGTCGCGAAATCTTGTCCATATAGCTCAGCCAAAGCTTCCTGTCAGCCACTCCGGTTGATGGTTTATCCTGAGCATGGGAATACAATATTGTTGGCAGGCTCAACAACAATAAAAATATCTTTTTCATAAATAACTAATTTATAGATAATTACCTGGAAATTTTAACTGGTTGTACTTTTTCAAAAACATCAACAGGCAAAATGTTTCCCTGTTCATCAAACCGCATACGCGAAATGCAGGTTTCCCGGTTATATCCGTTTCCATCAGGTATTTTAAACCGATGATAAGCTATATACCATTCGTCTTTACCGGGTATTTGAATAACAGAATGATGGCCTGCTCCTTTAACCACTCCCTTACCCTTCAGAACCGGATAACCTTCTGCCTTTTTGAATGGCCCCAAAGGTGATGTCTAGGTGGCATAAGCTATGGAATAGCGCGGATCGCGGGTATCGTATTCAGACCACATTAAATAATAAATTCCTTTTCGTTTAATTACAAATGGCCCTTCGTTATAACCAGGTGGCTTAAAGGATATAATTTTTGAAGTATCAACCGATATCATGTCATTATTCAACTTTACTATATTGCACTGCCCCTGTCCCCAATATAAATAAGCGGCTCCGTCGTCATCTACAAAAACCATAGGATCAATCATTTGCCCACGTTTGGTTCCTTTCTCAATCAAAGGTTTATTTAAAGGATCTTTGAAAGGCCCGGTAGGTTTATTGCTCACGGCCACACCATGTTGACATTGGCCGTATAGTAGTAGTAATATTTATTGTTTTTTACAGCAATGGTAGGTGCCCAGGCACGATCTTTAGCCCAGCTCAAATCACGGGGCAGATCTAATATTACACCTTCATTTTTCCAATTCACCAAATTATCTGATGACCAGCATGTAAAACTGGTTGATAACCACCCTTCGGTACCATCGGTTGTGGGATAGATATAAAACTTTTTACCAAAAACAGCAATATTCGGGTCAGCATAAACGCCATTCAATACAGCCTTTGGACCGTGTAAAGTATCACTAACCTGCGCTTTTAAAGGTAAAGCGGTTACCCCTATAAGTGCCATACCAATTAATAGCTGCCAACTGATCTTGTTTTTGTTCATCTTATTTATTTATGTTTTTATATCTTATTAATGCTTCTACAAAATAATAGTCGGCATAAGTAAGCGGCATATCAATCTCTGAATTCTCAGGAAGATTACCAACGCTATGCTTCAAAATAAATCCACCATTTGTACCCGGTTTAGCCAAATATTGAGGCGATGAAAGCGACCTGATGATCAATCCGGCAGTATTCACATACTTTTGGGCCAATTGCTCGTTATTATACTTACTTAGCTCCAACAATGCCGATGACAATACTGCCCCAGCTGAAGCATCACGAAGTGCATTAGGAATACCCGGCAAATTAAAATCCCAGTAAGGAATTCCATCTTTGGGCAAATTAGGATTATTTAGAATAAACTTAGCAATATGATTTGCCTGATCAAGATATTTTTTGTCTTTAGTTTCACGATACATTACGGTATAGCCATATAATCCCCAGGCCTGCCCTCTTGCCCATGCTGATTCATCAGCATACCCCTGTTTTGTTCTTTTTCGCAGCACCTGGCCGGTTGTCGGGTTATAATCTATTACATGGTAAGAGCTGTAATCAGCACGGAAATGATTTTTCATAGTCGTGTTGGCGTGTTTTACAGCTATTTTATAAAAACTGGAGTCGCCGGTTACCTTGGTGGCCCAAAAAAGCAGTTCAAGGTTCATCATATTATCGATGATTACAATGTATTCGGGCTTTTTTGAATCCCATGACCTTATACACCCTACCTTTGGATTAAAACGTGTAGATAAGGATTTAGCGCTGTTTATCAGTATCTGCTTATATTCTGGCCTGGGTTCAATTTTTTCGGCATTGCCAAAGCTGCAATACATCATAAAACCCAAATCATGGGTCGTGGTATTATATTGTTCCTTTGTCAGTAATTTTAGCATCCGGTTACTTTCACTAAGTAAGGCCTTATCATGGTTTTGCTGATACAAGAATAGCAGCGTACCAGGATAAAAACCGCTGCACCACCAGCCTGAGTTACTTGTTTCAAGGGAATCGCCAGTAGTATGATAGCTCTTCGGAAAACTATCTACAGGTACTCTCTTCATCATATAATGATATTGTGCCGCGGCAGATGATAAGTCATTTTGTATAACGGGCAAAAGCGATTTATCGGCTTTCAGCTTTTGCTGCGCATAACCGCTATTTATGCAAAGGCATAAACCAGCTGCTATAAAGCTTATTTTTGTTATAGTGTTAATTGATATTTTATTCATTTTGGTTTCGGGTAATTTTTAATATCCACCTGTAAAACTGTTACAGGTTGCTGCTGCAGGTCAGCCTTTCCTTCGCTGTCAACTTGTTGCACCTTTTCAACAAAAACATTAAGCAATCCTTTATTAGTCCATAGTTCAGTATCATAACTCGGTTCCCAGTCACCAACCGACTCAGTTGTAAGATCAACAACCTGCCATTGGTCAACTCCTAAATGCTGATTAATAGCTACAGAAACTTTGCTATCGCGCTCGGCACCTCTAAAAATCAGTGCTGCCGACAGGGCGTGATGTGCTTGCCAGGTTATTATTTGCGGGCGTGAGATAGGAATATGTTTGGTGCCGGCCCCGCTTAGGCTAAAGGCATTTTTAAATAGTTTTAGATTTTGAACACTCCATTTTTTTCCATCAAAATATATTAAATGATATTGAGGCACTGTTTGCCCCGCCTCCCGCCAATAGGTAGCAATACAAGGATTTCCTTTGTTATCCGCTACCATTGAAGTTTGATTGATAAGTTCACTACCTGCGGGGATTTTGCAAACATACTCCGCAGTGGCTGCAGTAATAGGAAGTGTGTATTTTTTGCCTGTTGATTTCTCCCAGGTTACTCCGCCATCTACCGACCGTGCGTAGCACATATCATGATTACTGGCTACATCAGGACTTTCGCGCCACACCCACGACAGGTGAATCACTCCCTTATTATCAACACAGGTTTGCGTATAGGCACTACGCTTACCTTCGCCATTAATAACACCGCGCTGTAATTGTATCCATTTCTTGGTTTTTACGCTGTATTTGTTGATCATTAAGTTCCCCATACCTGATTGCCCATTGCGGTACAAGAACAAAAGATCGCCACCTGATAACTTGTAAAACTCCGGATAGGTTACCCGTTTTTCGTCTACACCAGTCATTGGTATTTTTTTAGTCATTTCCAATGAACCAGGCTTTACACCATGGCAATAATTAAGCGCATTATCATGATGCCCCCAGCTCACGTGTAAAAAACCATCCCCGTCTACAATAATGCTGATAGATTTATGAGCATCGGTAACATCACCGCTTAAAGGAGTTTCCTTTAATTCCCAGTTATCATTATGTATACTCCTTTTACCTAATACTACTTTTTGTTGCTGGTTGTAAAAAGCGATGTACTGTGTATCCTTAAACGTAACCAGTGAGTTTTTACGAAAAACTACGGCATTTACTGAGTTGCCGGCCCAACCATCAGCCACCTTAATAGCTTGTACCGGACTTTGTGCTTTTGCAGCAAGCAAACAGGTAAAGAATAGGAAAATAAGACAAATTGATTTCAAACTTTGTTGGGTATAAAATAGATTTCTTGATTTCATATTTAAAAGATCATAACCATGTATAAAAGCATAAAGCTATAAATACATGGTCATGATTTTTATTAATTAATAACCCGGATTCTGAGTTAAAGTAGCGTCTTTATTAAGCTGAATTTCGGTTAGTGGAATAGGCAGCAATAAATTTTTGGCCGCTAAACCTGAGATCGGATGCTGGGCATCATTTGAGTTAAGCCTTAATGCGCGGTCAACTAACGTTCCGGTACGCATTAACGTCATACGCCTGTTTTCTTCTCCGATCAATTCCCGTGCTCTTTCATCCAGTACAAAATCAAGCGTCATTTGGTTGGCAGTAACCTGCGGAGCATTGGCCCTTGTTCTTAACGCATTGATGCTGTTGGCTGCATCGGCTGTTTTTCCTTGCTTTACCTGGGCCTCGGCCAACAGCAGGTAGGTTTCGCCTAAACGCATCATGATAAAATCCTTAATCATAGCGTAACCAAATGTGTCATTGGGATCAAACTGTCCCCATTTTAAAGTGCTTGGGCAGATTCTGAAAAGTGTATCTGCACCGGCAAAAGTTACCGGCTTGCCCAACGTTGCCGGAAAAGCAGGATCATTATAATAATAACGTCTTTTAATGCTGTATTGTGAATTGCGCATATCGCCGGTTGGATACAAACCATACAATACCCAGTTGCTTAAACGCAACCTGGCAATACCACGACCACCCAGTGAATCGCAAGGTAACATACCCGGAACAGCATAATAAGCCGCTCCCCAAACTCTGCGTTGCTGGGCATTATCAACGTTACCACCAACTACCGAGCTTGGATTTTCCTGCTCTAATACCCAGATAGACTCGCTATTTCCCTGGGCGCGCCTTTGGTTACCATACACAAACATATCTGAATAATAATCGCCTGCACCACCGGCACGCACACCAAAACGGGTTTTAACCAGGCTAAATTTATTGCTATTAATTACTGCCTGAGCCTGTTGTTCGGCTAAATCATTTTTACCCATACGCAGATAAACCTCGGCAAGTAACTGCATAGCCATATATTTGTTGGCACGACCAGCAGGTTTACCTTGTAAGTTTACCTTAGATGATACTCCAGCCAAATCGGCCAGGTTAGTGCTGGCATAGGTAAGGTCGTTAACAATCTGAGCATTAACATCGGCCAGGGCAGCACGTGTAAAATCAGTTTTAGGCCCGGTTAATGTATGTACAATAAGCGGAACAGCGCCGTAAAGCGTAGCGAGGTTATTATAAGCGTATGCCCTAAAAAACTTAGCTTCGGCTTCTACCTGGCTCTTACCTATCCCTCCAATTTTAGCAGATGAACTTTCAGCAGCATCAATGATAATATTAGCATTATTAATTAATGCATAATATTTACCCCATGTATAACTTGCAGCACCATCTGTAGATGTTAAGGTGGCATAATTATAATATGGCACCTCAATCCCTTGCTGTTGGGCAGTTGAATTGGCTACATCGGTACCTACCTGCCATACACAGGGCCATCCTTGTTGGCTGGAATAGGTTAATATTCCTGTTTCAAGATTATACATACCCACAGCCGAGGCTTCAAAGCCCAGGGAATCAGTAAGCGTTACCGGTGTATATGAAGAGTATGGCTTTTCGGCCAGAAAGCTTTTTTTACAAGATGTAAACGCTGCCGCCAATACCGTTATTGACATTAATATAGTTGAATACTTTTTCATGTTCTTGCGTTTATTTTATTTTAAAGAAATATTGGCACCTATAATAATTGTGCGTGTTACAGGATAGTTATTCGTCCAATCAGCAACATAGGCCGATTGGTTAACATTTGAATTTGAGCTTCCCCTGGTATAAAAAGTTTGTTCAGGGTCCCATCCTATCCATTTGGTGAAGGTGGCCAGGTTACGACCGCTGGCATAAACAGTTAAGCCGCCCAAGTGTAAGCTATTAGCCAAACTTTGTGAAAACACATAGCTAAAAGTAATGTCTTTAAGACGCGTGTAACTGGCATCATGAGGATATCCATAACCACGGGTATTGGTATAACTTAACGATTGAAAAGAGTTACTGCCGTTAGTTGGTGTCCAGTAACCAATTTGAGCAGGGGTATTTCTGCGACCTGACTCATCTGCGTAATTATAATCAGCATCGTTCCTTAACATTCCTTGTGCCGTTTGAATAAAAATGCTCAGGTTAAATTGCTTGTAGTGGAATGTATTGGTTATACCTCCGGTCCATTTTGGAGCTGTTTGCCCTTGTACTACTTTATCATCGGCGGTAATTTTGCCATCGCCATTAGTATCAGCAAATTTCAGATCGCCGGGCTTTGCGCCGGGATCTTGTTTTGACGGATCTTCGCCGGTTTGCCACACACCAGTCATCTTGTAATCATAAATTACGCTGATTGGTTTGCCAATAAACCACCGGTTACCGATGTCATCTTTACCATCGCCGTACAGGTCAACAATTTTATTTTTATTGGCTGCAAATACGATATTGGTTTCCCATTTAAAATTATTTGAAACGATGTTCCTGGTGTTCAACGAAACTTCGATACCACGATTGTTGGTTTTACCAATATTGTCCCATACGTTATTGTAACCTGTAATGGTTGGCAGGTTTCTCAAAAGTAATATCCCTGAGGTATTGGTATTATAAACATCAACGGAACCGGTAATACGGCTCTTGAACAGGCCGAAATCAACTCCGATGTTTGTACCTAAGGTGGTTTCCCAATGCAGGTTGGAATTTCCCAAATTATTGGCCTGAACGCCAATAGTACTTACACCATTAAATGGAGTTCTTACGGTGCCATCCTGAGTAATGGTTTGATAAACCGTTATAGCTTCGTTTCCTGTTTTACCATAAGATGCCCTTAGTTTCAGGTTGTCAACAATGCTTGAGTTTTTAAGGAAGTTTTCATTACTCATATTCCAGGCTGCTGCACCAACCGGGAATACACCATATTTGGACGTATTACCACCAAATACTGATGAACCATCACGACGGGTAGTGAAAGTAAGAATGTAACGGCTATCGTAACCATAATTAATACGAGCCATTTGTGAATTTAGCGCATATCTGTCTGAATATGAATTTGATGTTTGTGTTGCTCCAGCTCCTATGTTGTTGTAAGACAACTCATCATTAATGAAGTTAGTTGCCCCTGCAGTTGAGCTGAAATACCTGCGGCGTTGTGAACTATACAAGCCGGTGAAATCAATGTGGTTTTTACCAATGTCCTTGTTATAGTATAATAAATTCTCAAGTGTATAGGCACTCGTTTCTGTACTTACAGCACTTGCAGAGCCTAAAGGCACATTGGCTAAACGACCACTGTAGCTATCCACACGGGTAGGTAAATAAGTATAGCCAGCATTTAAGCGGTATTTTAAACCTTTAAGCACACCACCAAATTTTATCTCGGCATAACCGTTACCGTTTAAATTAATACTGCGATTAAGCTGATCGGTTGTTAAGCCCAATAGTGGATTGGTATATAATTGCTCAGGAGCCATTGGGTAAATGGTATAGGTACCATCGGCATTACGCACGGTGCCATAAGGGCTCATTGCTGTAGCATTGAGTAAGTTAGCACGGCCGCCATCATAATTGTTATTGGTAAAAAACGTAGTCGCTCCTACCGTTAAGAAATCGGTTACATTAATATCAAGATTTGAGCGTATGCTTACCCTATTATATTGGTAGCCCTGTATTACACCCTTTTGTTTCAAATAATCACCAGATACATAATATTTGACATCCGGAGATCCGCCACTTACACTCAGGTTGTGATCCTGCATGACGCCTTGTTGGGTAACTTCTTTTATCCAGTCAACAGTGCGGCCAGCAGCATAGTTGGCCCTTTCGCCGTTATTGTATACCGGCTCTGGAAATTGCTGGGTTAATTTGTTTTGTGACTCATAATCCAGAAACTTTTGTGTAAAAGAAGCCGGATCACGCGGTGCAAGTATATGCGCCAGGTTTTCATAACCGCCATAACCACTGTAGCGGATAACGGGCTTGCCACCGGTACCGCGCTTGGTAGTAACCAATATAACGCCGTTTGAACCATTGGTACCATAAATGGCTACTGCCGATGCATCCTTCAGTATTTCCATTGAAGCAATATCATTGGGGTTGATATCATTTAAAGAGCCACCGCTTTTGCTTAACGGAATACCATCGACTACCACATAGGGCCCTGTGCCTGCATTAATTGAATTTTGCCCACGTACTATAGCGGTCGGCTGACTACCAGGTATGGAAGATGGGGTTGTTATGGTAACACCCGGAACGGCACCTTCAATAGCCTGCAATACGTTGGTAACCGGTAATTCAGACAACCGCGCTTTGGGCACAGATACCACCGATCCTGTAACGTCACTACGCTTTTGTGTTCCGTAACCTACTACCACAATTTCATTAAGGCTGGTACCGCTGTATGCTAAATTAACGTTGATAGCAGTTCTTGACTTAACTTCTACGTTTTGGGTAATCATTCCGATAAAGGAAAAAACCAACACACCATCTTTAGGTGCCTTGATGGAGTATAAGCCATCAACGTTTGAAAGGGCCCCGGTTGATGTACCTTTTAATAACACACTTACACCAATAAGCGGTTCGCCTTTTGAATCTGTTATTTTACCTTTTACAATGGTATTATCTGTGTTTTGAGCAAAGGTTAAACTGCTGCAGCAAAGCATAATGATTAATAGTAACCATGCACTTGTGCATTTTTTTAAATAAGTAAATTTCATGTTCATAATTTGATTTTAATATTTGGTTTAATTGTTTTTCATCCATAATAGGCATGGGTATTAACCAGACAGGTTAATGAATAATTGGGCGTAAACGCTTAAAAAATCCTTTGATTTTTTCATACAATAAGGTTAATTAGTTATCAGAAATTATGTGCCCGTAAGAGAGCTTCATATAATTGGTTTAGCGAAATAAGGCTAATAAAAGGAGATATACAGGGGACAAAACTGTAAAAAAGAGGGGTAAATCAATACAAAGCATTAATTTACCCCTCTTCATAAACTATTAAGAGAGAAAAGATTTTTGAAAGAATATCAGCGTGCTACTACAACCCGGAATTGTAATTTAATTTATAGGATTTATGGAATGTATACCGGTGCTTTTTTATAAACTCTGATGGGTTAATACCAAATAAAGCATGAAACTGTTCGCGGAAATATTTGATATCGTTAAAGCCTGATTGCAAGGCCGCCTCGTTTACATTACAATTGGTATTGATCAATAGCTCGGCGGCTTTTCTCAAGCGTACAAACCGCACAAAACCATTAACTGATTGCCCGGTGATGAGCTTAATTCTCTTAAAAAGTGCAGAATAGCTCATTCCCATTTCTGTGGCAATTGTTTTCACATCAAAATCAGACTCCGACAGGTAATCTTCTATAATAGCTATACAACTATACAGAAAATCTTTATGCTGTTCTGATATGTTGCGGCTGTTTGTCTTGAGGGTTATTTCATTATAAAAATAATTCTGAAGCTCTGATTTACTTTTCAATATGCCTTTCACCCTGGCCACCAGCAAATCTTTTTCAAAGGGCTTGCTCACAAAATCAACGGCGCCAACTTCAATACCTTTTAATTTTATATCTAGTGTTGCATCGCCAGTGAGCAAAATTATGGGGATGTGACTTAACGAAGTATCCTGTTTAACCAACTTACAAAGTTCAATTCCGGTTAAACCATCCATCATTACATCGCATATTATGATATCGGGCAGATGTTTTTTTATCAGATCCAGGCCAGTTAAACCGTCAGGGGCTTCATAAATTTTATAATCTGGCTTAAATATCTTTTTGATGTAATCCCTTATCTGACTATTGTCATCAATGATTAATACCGACTGCTGATCAGAGATCAGCAACTCCAAATTGCCTGTTTCTTTTTCTTCTGTCACGTTTACCGGCTCTTCTTCAATGTCACCACCTATCAATTCATAAATGTGCCTTTGCTGATCGGGGGTATCCTCAAATACCTGTACACTTGCAAATTGCCCCTGGGTTTTGCTTAGCGTTACCGTGAATATTGTACCCCCACCTGTATTGTTTTTATAATCTATATTACCTCCGTGGCTTTCCAAAAAGCTTTTTGCAAGGTATAAAC
Source organism: Mucilaginibacter saanensis (assembly GCF_014200575.1). Taxonomy (GTDB): domain Bacteria; phylum Bacteroidota; class Bacteroidia; order Sphingobacteriales; family Sphingobacteriaceae; genus Mucilaginibacter. Next base: position 116,345 of record NZ_JACHBZ010000003.1, read on the forward strand.
CTATACCAAAACCGTTTTTTAATGATTTGTTGTCTTTAATCTGATAAAATTTGTCAAACAGCTTATCATCTGTACCCGCTTTAATTCCACAACCATTGTCAACCACCTCTAAAAAAACATTCTCTTCGTTTTCCTTAATGATCACTTCGATGGTTCCCGACGACGGAGTAAATTTGACCGCATTAGAGATCAAATTAAAGAGTGCAATCTCAATTTTCTCGCGGTCAACATATACCTCTATATCATTACTTAGTGATTGAAAGCAATATTTAATCTTTTTGGCCTTGGCCTGTTGAATAAAACACTGGAATACGTCCTCTGCTAACGAAACAAAGTTGAGCTTCACAACATTTAATTTATCGGTTTCGCTTTCAGCCTTTCTAAAAAGCAGTAAATGATCAACCAAACCCAGCAAACGCCTTGCATTACGATAAATAATTTTCAACTCATCTTTTGTTCTCTCATCGGCATCATGCAGCAAATCCTTTATTGGGTTTATAATGAGTGTAAGTGGTGTGCGAAACTCGTGCGATATATTGGTAAAGAAGGAAAGCTTTTTTTCATTTAACTCCCTTTCTTTCTCTGCCTTAATTACTGTTATCTCCACCTCATGCTTTAACTTTGTTTGCCTGGTTTGATAAAGCCAATAACGATAAACCACAGCTATTGTAAAACCAATATAAAGTAACCAGGCCCACCAGGTTCTGTACCATGGAGGTAATACGGTGATATAAATTACTTTTTGGTTGTTACTCCAAACCCCATCGGTACCTGTCGATTTAATTCGTAGTGTATAATGCCCTTCATTTAATCGAGAATAGTACGCCGTTTTAACTTTACCAACATAGTTCCAGTTGTGATCCCAGCCTTCCAAATAGTAGGCGTATGAAATTTTATCTGGAAATGAGTACTCAAGTGCCACGTAATCTACTGCAATTACTGCCTGGTCATAACTCAGGGTAATCTTTTTCATGTCAATTACATTACGGCTCCCCTTAAATGATGAATCTTCCTGAATAGAAATATTATTGATCTTAAAACCCGTTACATATATGGGCGGTGTAACACTATTGTTTTTTACACTGTCCGGAAAAAACCTGTTAAACCCTTTGATACCGCCAAACAAAAACTCGCCTGAGCTAAGTTTTAACGCTGCATTATAGTTAAACTGGTTGCTCTGTAAACCATCGGAAGCGTAATAATTCTTAAATTTTCTTGTTGAAAGGTCATATTTAGAGATTCCATTGAAAGTACTAACCCATATAGCACCGCTTTTATCTTCCAGCATATTCAATATGGAGTTACTGGGTAATCCATCAGCCTCAGTATAGCGGGTAAAGGTGTTTGTTTTCCGGTTAAACAGCAGTAAACCGCCACCATCGGTACCAAGCCATAACTGGTTCCTGCTATCGTCATAAATAGCATGTATAGGAGAATTAATGCTGATATACTGATGGTGTTTATTTTTTAAATCAACCTTTATTAGCTGATCATTATTGGCGAGCCATAGTTGCCCGGCCCTGTCCTCGTTAATAGCATTGATATTTTTTAAACGGTAATCAAAAAGCTCAAATTTATCTTTAATCCGGTTATAAATAAATACCGAACCACCACGGGTTGCAGTTGCCCACAGATTATGCTGCGCATCCTCGTAAAGCTTCCATATATTTCTGTCCTCTATATGTGCCGAATCATTATAACAGGTGTAATGCTTAAACGTGTGGTTATCTTTATTAAATAGATTAATGCCCCCGTTTAAAGTAGCAATCCATATATTTTGCCGGAAATCTTTCACTATGCTGAATACAAAATCGCTGCTGAGCGATTGTGGATTGTTTTCGTGGTGCTTATAGTTTTGAAAAGTATTTAATTTGGTGTTCCAATAACTTAGGCCACCTCCTGATGTTCCTATCCATATATTATTATTTTCATCCTCACAAAACGAACGGGTAAAATTGTTAACCAGGCTATGGGCATTTAGCGGATCGTTGGCTATAGTTTTAAACTGATGGCTTTTATAATCTATAACATTTACGCCACCACGTAAAGTGGCAACCCACATACGTGCCCCAGGATCTTCGTAAAGCGCATATATAGCTCCGCTGCTCAACATCCCTTTTGAGTCATTAGGGAGCATGTAGGTTACCTTATTGGTAAGGGTATTAATAATATTGATACCTCCCCCATCTGTAGCAACCCACAATTGTGCATGTTTATCCATGTACAATTGCATGATATTGTTGCTACTTAATTTATAATTATCCAGCTTTTTAATAGTGTGTTGGGCTATATTATAACTAAATAGCCCACTCTCCAGCCCCAACCATAAAAGTTTATTTCCGGGATCTGCCGTTATACAGTTCAACCCCTTCATTTTATCGGTCATCAATGTTATACTTTGTGTTTCTGGCTTGTAAACAAAAAGTCCAATATCTCTGATCATTAACCAAACCCTGTTTAGGTTATCGATAGTAAGTGTTTGTAAATTCGCCCGTATTTGCCGGTCAGTAAGCTTTACCTGCTCGCATATTGTACTATGCTTTTTACAAATAAGGATTCCCTCGCCTTCTGTAGCTATATACACATTGCCGTTAATATCGGTTTTAAGGATATTAATTCTTGAGGTTATCTTTTTTAATCCGGTTTGATTAGCAGGCCGGTAATAAGCCGGGTGAATTTGTGAATTAGAATAATCATAATACGCCAAGCCTTTTTCAGTACCTATCCATATTTTATTCTGATGGTCGCCGGTTATGGATATGATGTGGTTGTTGATGAGCGACTGAGGATCATTCCAGCGGTTTTTAAATACTTTAAAACTATTACCATCATATCTGTTTAAGCCATCATAAGTGCCCATCCACATAAAACCATAGTGATCCTTAAAAATGCAGGTTACGGCATTATTTGAAAGTCCTTCATCAAGTCCTAAATATTTAACCGGAATATTTTGGGCACGCAAACAGGAAATAGTGCATATAAAAACACAAATCTCTGCAAAAAAGCGCTTGCAGTTTTTCATTTAAATAGATTAAGGGCTTATAAACCTCAATTTTAGTAAAAAAAAATTACGTGCTAAAGCGTTATAGGATAAGCAGGCTTATTTACTAAATTATTCGCTTCTTAAGCTTCTTATAGAATTTATTAATGCTCACGTACTCAGATTTCCTTAGTACGTTGTTCTGCCATAAATGAAGTCGTGCCAAACAAGCCCAAGTAGCTGATAAATACAACCAGTATAGCACATTGCCAGTTTACCGATACGTTCTTCAGTGACAATAAAAACCTTTAATAGCCCGGTCTTGAGCAACGTATAATAATATATTATTGATCATAATAGTTGCAATGCGCATATTATTGTAACAATATTGTTCAGGTATACAACAGTTTACCCTGTTAACAAAAATGTTACCTGACATAACAAATGAATTTATCAATTTCGCCTATCCTGCTGACGTAATCCAGAAATTCTCATCACAAGAAGTTCCGGGTATTTATTGTAATTAAATCATTTTCATCCCGCTGTGGGGTGACGAATATATTTCAGTATGGACAGAAGTCGCGCTTATTTATTTATTTCCTTTTTATTTTGTTTACCGGTTTTAGCTTCGGCTCAAAATAGTAATTCAAGCAACCTGCCTCCGGTTACGCCGCCAGATACCAGCAAGAATGTGCTGATTGTTCCGTTGAACCCACAAGGCACCGGAAGTGATGGTTCCGGACAGTTTTTAACCCTTCAGCAATGTATTGACTATGCTATGCAGCACCAGCCTGCGTTAAATAAGGCTTTAATCAATGTATCTATTGCAAAGGCTACCAACGCTATCAATTTATCTGGATGGTTACCACAGGCCAATGCCTCCGGTAACCTGATCCACTATCTTCAAACATCAAGCAACAGCTCAAGCACTACTATACCGGGCGGCACGTCAACAGGCGTATCAACCAGGGGGCAGTATACCAATACATTTATACCGGGCATAGCTGTGTCGCAGGCCATATTTAATCCAAGCCTTTTATATGCCTATAAAAGTGCGCCCCTTTATTTAAAACAAGCCCAGCAGGCAACAGATAGTACCAAAATATTCCTGGTTTCATCAATAAGTAAATCATACTACAATGTTTTGCTCACACTGGAGCAAATTAATGTATTGAAAGAAGACACCACCCGTTTAGGTAAAAATTTAAGGGATGCCTACCACCAGTACAAAGGCGGTATAGTTGATGAAACAGATTATGAACAAGCGGCTATCACGTTAAATAATTCCGCGGCTCAGTTAAAGCAAGCTAATGAAAATGTGGTTCCGCAGTATGCCGCATTGAAACAATTAATGGGCTTTACCCCCGAAAAAGAATTCAATGTAAGCTTTGATACGATACAAATGATAAAGGGTATTTACATTGACACCACACAGCAGCTACAGTATGAAAAACGTATAGAGTATCAGCAAATTAAAACCAATAAGGATTTGCAAACACAGCAGGTAAATTACTACAGAACCTCGTTTTTGCCTACGTTATCAGCTTTTTATAACTATAACCTGGCTTATGATAATAACAAGTTCTCTAATCTTTTATCAACGGCATATCCAAGTTCATTAGTTGGCCTATCATTCAGCATACCCATTTTTACCGGTTTTTCAAGAATACATAACCTGCAAAAGGCAAAGTTAGAGCAACAGCTTATATCATGGGACGAAATGGATCTTAAGCTTCAGATAAACAAGGAATATACCACGGCCTTAGCTAATTATAAGGGCAACTTTTATAACCTGCAGCTATTGCAAAAAAATGTGGCGATGGCCAAACGCGTTTATTTTGTTGTGACCTTACAGTACAAACAGGGTATCGTGCCTTATTTAAATGTAATTACTGCCGAATCTAATTTAATCACTTCCGAAATAAGCTATCTGAATGCTTTGTTCCAACTATTGTCAAGCAAAATTGACCTGGAAAAAGCTATGGGAAGCATTACATATTAACATTATAAAATCAACATACCTCTATGAATAGAGTAATTTTAAATACCGTTTTAATAAGTTGCCTGGCTATAGCTGCCTGTAAAAAAAAGCAACCGCCATCCAATCCAGAGGTGCCCGTTAATTTATTAAAGTTAAAAACACAAAACGTTCTGTACTTTGATAAATATCCCTCAACAACTGCGGCGTTGAGCCAGGTTAGCCTGCTCCCCCAAATACAAGGGGCAATTACGCATATATTCTTTACAGAAGGTACGCATGTTAAAAAGGGCGAAAAACTATATGAAATAGACCAGCGTATTTATCTCGACAACTACAATGCCGCTGTTGCCAATCAAAAAGTAGCCGAGGGAAACCTGGCTCAGGCCCAGCAGGATGCAGACCGTTATGAATATTTAAACAAATATAATGCGGTGGCCAAACAACAGTATGACCATGCCGTAATTACGCTGCAAAATGCTAAAAATTCGGTTCAATCAGCTGTACAAGCTGTAAAAACTGCCCACACTAATTTAAACTATGCCATTGTAACGGCACCCTTTGATGGCACTATAGGCTTTAGCCTGGTAAAATTGGGAGATGTTGTTAATACAGGTTCAACAGTACTGAACACTATTTCAACTGACGGGTCAATTGCAGTTGACTTTATTGTTAATGAAAAGCAATTACCGCATTTTGAAAGGCTGCAAAACAGCAAACCAGTTACCGACTCTCTGTTCACTTTACTGCTGCCTGATAATACACTTTATCCATACACCGGTAAGATATCGGTAATTGACCGTGCAGTTGACTCGCAAACCGGCGCCATCCGCATCAGGCTGGTTTTCCCGAATCCTAAAAATATCATGCGGGTGGGCATGAGCTGCGTGGTAAGGGTACACAATGAAGAAACCACGCCACAAATGGTACTGCCAAGCAAAGCTGTTGTAGAGCAAATGGGCGAATATTTTGTATTTGTTGCCAAAGACAGCACCATTAATAACCCTAAAGCACAAACAGATACAGGCAGGGTAAAACACAAGTTGCTGGCTGTTCAAAAAAAGGTGCAGGTGGGACAAACAATAGGACCTAACGTAATTATAAAAACCGGAGTAAACCCAGGCGACAGGATTGTGACCGATGGTGTGCAATTGCTTCACGATGGTTCACAAATTACAACAGCAAACAAAATAGGTCCATCAGCAGGTGGTAAAGGCGGCCGCGGATAATAAATGATTACACAGGTCTTTCTGTGTTAAGATGAACGATAATATATGATTGCTAATACCTTCATTAAAAGACCCATAACCGCTATAGTTATATCTATTGTACTGGTTATTACCGGTACAGTATGTATACTGCTGCTGCCTATTGATCAGTACCCGGATATTACCCCGCCTATTGTACAGGTAAATGGCCAGTTTACAGGTGCCGATGCCCAAACAGTTGAACAAACTGTGGCTACCCCTATTGAAGAGCAGGTAAACGGTACCCCCGGCATGGAATACATGCAAAGTAACAGTACCAATAACGGGCTGATGTCAATGAACGTAACCTTTAAAATAGGTACCGATATTGATGTTGCCGCACTCGATGTACAAAACAGGGTAAGTATCGCTACTCCCCTGCTACCAGCTGTGGTAAGCCGGTTAGGACTAACGGTTAGGGCGGTTAACCCCAGCATGCTTATGATGGTTGCCATTTATGCACCCAAAAACACGCATAACGTAACCTTTTTGGACAACTACACTAATATTTTTATCCAGGATGCCTTGTCACGTGTGCCGGGTGTAGGAACCATCAACCGCTTTACTGATGATTTCAGTATGCGGATCTGGATGAACCCGGAAAAGATGGCCGCCTATAGTTTAACCCCTGCCGATGTTATTGCCGCGCTTAACGCCCAAAACGTTCAGGTTGCAGCCGGAACGGCCGGCGTGCCGCCGCAATCATCAAGTCAAACCTATGAGCTTGGAATTTTGGTTAACGGCCGGTTAAGCAAGGTGACAGAATTTGAAAACATTATAGTAAAAACCATTCCAGCTACGGGTTCCCTTGTTTATTTAAAGGATGTGGCCCGTGTTGAATTGGGTAAATTCACATTTTCAAGTAATTCATTTGTCGACGGGCATCGTGCTTCCTATTTGCAAATTTACCAGGCACCGGGCAGTAATGCACTTGCAACAGCCAAGGGAATATACGACGCATTGGCCAAGTTAAAACAAACATTCCCAGCCGATGTGGAATATAGCGTACCATTTGAATCAGTTACCGTAGTTAAGGTATCCATGCAGGATGTAGTAGGTACTTTATTAAAAACACTGGGGCTGGTTGCCATTGTGGTATTTCTTTTCCTGCAAAACTGGCGCTCCACACTTATACCTGTACTGGCAATTCCCGTATCTATTTTTGGTACGTTCTGCTTTTTTATTCCCTTAGGATTCACCATCAACACACTAACCATGTTCGGTTTCGTACTCGCGATAGGTATTGTGGTAGATGATGCTATTATTGTGGTAGAAGCAGTTCAGCATTATATCGATCATGATAAAATGTCGCCTAAAGAAGCTACCTACCAGGCCATGAAGGATATATCTGCCCCGGTAGTGGCTATTGCCCTCATATTGGCAGCGGTGTTTGTTCCGGTGGGTTTTATTCCGGGTATCGTGGGCCGTCTGTATCAGCAATTTGCCATAACCATTGCCATATCAGTAATGATATCGGCATTTATAGCCTTGTCGTTAACACCGGCATTATGTACTTTATTGCTTAAACCAACCGATCCAAGTAAACAGAATAAAGGATTAAATAAATGGTTTAACAAGTTTAATGACTGGTTTGACCGGGTTACTGCAAAATATACCAATGGCGTAAAAAGAAGCATACAAGGTTCAAGATATATACTGATCCTGTTGCTATGCATCTGTATAGGAACTTACTTTATGTTCCAGGGAAAGCCATCCGGCTTTATACCTTCTGAGGATGACGGAAACTTGTATGTTACCTTTCAGTTGCCGCCTGCTTCCTCAACGGCAGCTTCGGTTGACGCCATGTCAAAATTGATGCATGTAATTGGTACTACACCTGGAGTTGCTCACTATGCAGCGCTTTCGGGCCTTAACGTAGTTACCAATGCCAGTAACTCCAACAGCGGTACTATTTATTGCCAGCTGGCGCCTTGGGATGAACGTACAACAACAAGCGAACAGGTTCCCGGGATTGTGGAGGTGCTGAAAAAACGCATTGCAGATGCAGGCATTAACAATGCTAATGTACAGGTAGTTCAACCATCCCCATTACCGGGCGTGGGCACAACCATAGGTTTCAGTATGCAAATTGAACAACGCAGTACAACAGACGATGTTCACGCGTTTGAAAAAGTGGTGAATAATTTTGTGGCAGAGGCCAATAAAACGCCCGGCATATCAAAAGCTTACAGCTATTTTACAGCGCATACACCAAACGTTAGTTTAAACGTTGACCGGGAAAAATGCGAAAAGCTGGGCGTCAATATAGCCGACGTATTTACCACCATACAAGCATACATGGGTAGTTTGTATATTAATGACTTTACTACGTACAACCGTACCTTTCACGTAGTGGTACAGGCTGATACGGCGTTCCGCACAAATGTATCTGATATGGATAAATACTATGTACGTAACCAGGCGGGTACCATGGTACCACTCGGAACCCTCATTAGTAATAAACCAACAGAGGCTGCCCCACTCATATCACACTTTAATATTTTCAGAACGGCCGAGATAGATGGCTCCAACGCCGACGGATACAGCAGCAGCCAAGCTTTGGAGGCTCTGCAGAAGTTAGCAGCAGAAAAACTACCAGAGGGTTATACCTATGAGTTTTCGGGTTTAAGCTATGAGGAGCAAAAGGCCGGATCAACTACCATATACATTTTTATATTTTCCATAACCTTTGTATTCCTTTTCCTAGCAGCATTATATGAGAGCTGGTCGGTACCTTTTTCAGTATTACTTGCGGTGCCTATCGGGGCGTTTGGAGCTATTCTTGCCTTATTGATGGTGCCCGATCTTACCAACAATGTTTACGCACAAATTGGTTTAATAACACTCATTGGTTTGGCCGCTAAAAATGCCATTTTGATTGTGGAATTTGCCAAAGTACGTGTAGACCGCGGTGAAGATCTGTTACAATCAACACTGGATGCGGTAAGTCTTCGTTTGCGTCCTATTATCATGACGTCGCTTGCATTTATTTTAGGGGTGCTGCCCCTTGTACTGGCAACGGGTGCAGGTGCTGTATCACGGCGGACAATTGGCTATACCGTTTTGGGTGGCATGTTTGCCGCATCAACTATTGCCATATTCGTGGTTCCGGTACTGTATGTGGTTATTACCCGCCTGTCTTATGGTAAAGCACGCTTAGCGTACCTGAAAGAGCATCATGAAGAATTGATGGAAAAGGCTCGAAAAGTAGAGGCTCAAAATATTGATCCTGAGTTAGAATATGAAATTGCGAAATCACGCGATTTAAGTAAACCCGATCATATATGATTGCGAATACATTTATAAAAAGGCCGGTAACCGCAATCGTTATATCTATTGTATTAATGATTGCGGGTACCATTTGCCTCTTCAACCTCTCGGTTGATCAGTATCCCAATATCTCCCCTCCCAGCGTATCGGTTAACGGGTCATATACAGGTGCTGATGCCGAAACTGTAGAGCAAACCGTCGCCATCCCCATAGAAGAACAGGTTAACGGTACTCCCGGTATGGAGTATATGCAAAGCACTAACACCAATAGTGGTGGCGTAGGTATCCGGGTAACTTTTAATATAGGCACCAATGTGCAGATAGCTGCACTTAACGTGCAAAACCGCGTAGGTATTGCTAAACCCATATTGCCAGCGGTGGTAAGTAAATTAGGGTTAACAGTGCGGGCAAGTAACCCCGATCAGCTAATGCTTATTGCCATTTATTCGCCTAAAAAAACACATAACATCACCTTTCTTGACAACTATACTTCAACCTTTATTCAGGACGCCATACTGCGTGTGCCGGGTGTAGGTGATGTAAGCGCGCGTACTGATAACTTTAGTATGCGTATTTGGATGAACCCCGAAAAAATGGCGTCTTATCATCTAACCCCGGCAGATATATCCGCTGCTTTAGATGCTCAAAACGTATATGTGGCAGCAGGCTCGGCAGGTGCCCCGCCGCAACAATCGTCACAATCGCATGAGATAGGGATATTGGTGAACGGGATGATCAGCAAAGTGCCCGAGTACGAAAAGGTGATTGTAAAAACCATCCCATCAACAGGCGAGTTGGTATATTTAAAAGATGTTGCAAGGATAGAATTAGGGAAATTCACCTTTTCAAGTAATGCCTTTGCGGATGGCAACCGGTGCTCCACTATCCAGGTTTATCAATCGCCGGGTAGCAACGCCCTGCAAACTGCCGAAAACGTATATGCAGAGCTGGCTAAACTAAAAAAAGCATTCCCTGCCGATGTTGATTACACCGTTCCTTATGAGTCAGTGACCATTATTAAAGTTTCTATGCAGGAGGTTATTGGCACCCTGGTAAAGGCATTAGGCCTTGTAGCTATTGTGGTGTTTTTATTCCTGCAAAACTGGCGCTCATCTCTCATCCCTATTTTAGCTATTCCCGTTTCGCTGTTATCCACCTTTTGCTTTTTTATCCCTTTAGGTTTTACAGTTAATACACTTACCATGTTTGGCTTTGTGCTGGCCATAGGTATTGTGGTGGATGATGCCATTATTGTGGTGGAGGCTGTACAACATTATATTGATGAAAAAGGCATGTCGCCCAAGGAAGCGACCTATCATGCCATGAAAGAAATTTCGGCACCGGTAGTAGCCATTGCGCTTATCCTGGCTTCGGTATTTGTACCGGTAGGTTTTATACCTGGAATTGTAGGGAGGCTATATCAGCAATTTGCCATCACTATTGCTATTTCCGTAATGATATCGGCATTTATTGCTTTGTCCTTAACCCCGGCACTGTGTACTTTGTTACTAAGGCCCAGCCATATCAATAAAAAGTCCTCTAACTGGCTTGATAAATTCTTCTTCCACTTTAACAGCTGGTTTGAAAGGGTTACTTTCAAATACTCCAATGGCGTTAAACGCAGTATAAAAAATTCAAGATTTGTGGTGATCATACTGATATGTATTTGTATCGGCACAATTCTCTTATTCAAATCAAAACCATCTGGATTTGTACCTTCGGAAGATGGCGGACGTCTTTTTGTTACTTACCAGTTGCCCGAGGCTTCATCAACAACCCAATCGGTTAACGTGATGGAAAAATTGATGAAGATAGTAGGCTCAACACCCGGCGTATTGCATTATACCGCTATATCAGGCTTTAACATATTAAATGGGGGGGCGAATTCAAACAATGGCTCCATGTTTTGCATGCTCAAGCCCTGGGATGAGCGTACCACACCGGCAACACAAGTGGCAGGTATAACTTTGGCCATAAAAAAACGTATTGCCAAAGCAGGTATCAAAAATGCTAATGTAGTGGTAATTCAACCGCCGCCCATCAGGGGTGTGGGCCTTGCAGCAGGTTACAGCATGCAGATTGAAGTGGGAAGCTCTACAGATGATGTGCACGCTTTTGAAAAAACGGTTCAGAAATTTGTAGCCGAAGCCAAAAAAGTCCCGGCCATATCAACTGCTTTCAGTTATTTTTCGGCACATACACCAAGCTTTGAGCTTACTGTTGACAGGGAAAAATGCCAGAAACTCGGCGTTAATATTTCCGATGTGTTTTCAACCATGCAGGCCTATATGGGCAGCTTGTTTGTAAACAACTTTACGTTGTATAACCGAACCTACCATGTGGTAATACAGGCCGATACGGCCTACCGATCCATGATAAGCAATATGAATAAATATTATGTGCGTAACCAGGTTGGTAATATGGTACCGCTGGGTAGTGTTATCAACTATAAGCCAACTGTTGCTGCACCGCTTATTTCGCATTTTAATATTTTTCGTTCGGCAGAGGTTGACGGTGCCATACCTGAAGGCTTTAGCAGCGGGCAATCCCTTGATGCTTTAAAAGCTTTAGCGGCAAAGACACTGCCAAGGGGGTATACCTATGAATTTTCTGGCCTCAGTTACGAAGAGATAAAGGCCGGCTCGGTTACTATATATATATTCCTGTTTTGTATTGTATTTGTATTTCTGTTCCTGGCGGCATTGTATGAAAGCTGGTCGGTGCCATTCTCGGTGATGCTCGCGGTGCCTATCAGTGCCTTTGGCGCTATAGTTGCGCTTACTGCCATCCCTCCGCTTACAAATAATGTGTATGCACAAATTGGATTGATCACATTGATTGGCTTATCGGCAAAAAATGCAATTCTGATTGTGGAATTTGCCAAGATCAGGGTTGATCGCGGCGAAGAACTGATCAAGTCGACACTGGAAGCTGTACGGTTGCGCTTACGACCTATTATCATGACCTCCATGGCGTTTATATTAGGGGTATTGCCGCTTGCCCTGGCAACCGGCGCTGGTGCAGCCTCAAGAAACACTATTGGTGTTACTGTTTTAGGCGGAATGATTGCCTCATCAACCATTTCCATATTTATCGTACCTGTTCTTTTTGTTTTGTTTACCCGTTTTTCCTATGGTAAAAAACAACTGACCTGGCTACAGGCTCATCATGAAGAGCTGATGGAAAAGGCAAAAAAAGTTGAAGAGCAAAATATTGACCCCGAACTGGAGTATGACATTATGCTGGCCCATGCCGAAAATAAATTGTCGCGTGAGGAACATGACAAGGATAAAGACAAGAACAAGCAGTAATATTTAAAATTTAAACTTATGAAAAGCGTTCAATTGATATCATATAAATTAAAGAAAATCAACTATTTATACAATAAAATACTTTCAAAGGAATTATCTGCTTCTAAACTGGAGCATCATTTTGAAGTATTGCTTGTACTTGCTACCCAGGAAAGCCCGGTAACACAAAACAGATTGGCGGAGTTACTGCAAATAGACAAATCACGAACAGCTATAATTGTTTTTGACCTTGAAAAACGCGGGCTTATACAGATAAATATAAACCCTAACGACAGAAGACAACATTACGTTTCCTTGTCATCATCGGCATTAACCTATATACCTCACATCGAAGTAACTATTGAAAAGATCAACCAGTTGGCTGAAGCAGGAATTGAACGACAAAAATTAACCACTTTTTTTGAAGTATCTGAAATGATTCAACAAAATCTGCTAAAAAAAGGTGCATAATTTTACATTGTGCATCTATAGTCTATAAATACGCTTGTGAATGGTTTATATTTGCCATTACATCAATATGATCATTTAAGCATGAAACTATTTGTAGGTGGCTTTCCCCTTGACATAGCAGAAATAGAATTGGTTAAACTATTTAATAACTGGGGAACAGTTGACACCATTAAAATTGTAAGAGATAAAAAGACCCGTAAATGCAAGGGCTATGCATTTATAGAAATGACCGATCAACCAGGAGCGGAACGAGCTATGGAGGCATTAAACGGCTACCCTATGGGAGATCGTTTGTTAAGCGTAAAACTAACTATAGAACAACCTGCCGATCAGCCCCCTGTTCATAAACCGGCCAGCCGCCCGATGAATACAAATTATAGCAAAATTCAAAAGCCAGGTACCCCGCTTAAGCCAAAGCGTCCCCGAAAAATAGTATAAATTTCAGATAGGATACTTTAGGCCCCGGTGTTAAAACACCGGGGCTTATTATTTTGTGGCTGATGATTGCAAATTATTAAATGCTGCCGCCTGCCAAAATCAATGTCAACATAGCAACGGCCAAAATAACAGCCCGATAAGTAATTATACTATCCCAGCGCTGTTGCAACTGCCGGATATTACCGGGCTTTATACCCTGAATTGCCGCCGCTGACATTTGCGAATTTATTGGCTTGGTTATCCTAAGGTATAAAGCCAGATGCGCCAATAACAGCAACAAAGCTATCCCTGAAAACACAATAGTGGTGTGCCTTAATAAAGATGTAACGGTAAACAATAAAGTACTCAATACACTGATAACGCCAATAACAGGCATACGTTTATCAGCAATTAAGTGGATATGCCCAAGATAATCAGCAATAGAATTATCCTTACTTAAAGATGCTGCCTTTTTACCTATTATGGCAAAAAACACATCAATACCATAAACTATTCCGGTACTCATGGTAGCAAGCATCAACAATAGCTCACTTAAAAAATAGCTGTTCATGATAGTTAATTTTTTAGCCCTTTAAAAAGTAACATACTGTTAAAAATCATGATTATTGCCGTACTGCCATGAATGAGCCAATGTGCAGAATCCTGCAGACCATTAGTGTAAATAACAATAACGCAATCAACAGTTGGTACAATAATAGCAACTGTAAATACCCATGCCGCTGCCTTACGCATCTTCATCAATAATAAAGGCAATAGCACCAGGCCCGAAAAAGCATCCCGAATATCTTTAATTTTCCCATAAACGCCATCATTCACGTTGGTAAAAGCTATACCAAAACCAACAGCCCCTGTTGACGGCGATATTATAAAACGGATGCCAATGAGGATAATGCCTATTGCTAAAATTAATGTGAGCCACCAGGATAAAGAACTAAAGCCCCATTGTGTTTGATCAATTTGTGTTTTCATTTGTTTATTAATTTTTTAATAACACAAATTTCTGTAACGTTAAATGGGGGTTCATGCACCTGGGTTAATTAATGCATATTGATTGTAAAATAACCAACAATCTAAATAGATCAAAACCCCAAATCGTGATTAGGCATTACAATTGTTTATTTTTAATTGCTATGGCACGAGCTTTTGTGCACGAAATAAATTATCTTCACTCTGTAGTATTTTAGCTTTAAGTTTAGGGTTGTAACTTTTGTGGCTATTTAAAAACTCATTCACAATAGCAGCGGCTTGTTTATCCTGGTAATACCCCAGAATGGTTTGCAGCCATGATTGCGGAAAAAATATATCTCCGGTTTTTTGTATTTCCTCCAGCATATCAAGGCTTTTGGCCAAATACTTTTCAGATATTTTTTGTCGTAACGGATGATGTAGATATACCATAGCCGTGGTTACCCATGCTTCCTTTTGCCTGTTCTTATGATCTTGTAAACTGGCAAAAAACCGATCCCTTTCCTGCTCGTTTAATGAAAGTGCGGGCATCAGAAATTCCAGCCTTTTTTTCCGGTCTATGTTATTAATCCGGTCTTCCTGCTGTTTCAGCACATTGGTTTCGGTATCACTTTTTAACGCAATCGTGAGTGCAAGTGAAGTAAAATCATCTTCGGTAAGTTTAACTCCTGCCGGTGGTTTTTGCTGTTTCCATATCGTGTAAATAGTATTACCGGCTGCGGCACTTGTATAAATATCCTGATACGATTTAAAAAGCACCTTTTTGTTGTTGGCTTTCTGCTGCTGTTGCATCGCACTCCATAAATTGGTTTCCAGCTCTGCTACTACTTGCTTTCGGACAGCTGGTGTTATAAACTCCCAATAAATATTGCTGATGTAACCGCTAAGCAGTCGTAAATTAGTTTCATCTTTTTCTGAGATCAGGCCCTTTTCAAAAATGGCTAATAATTCGCCTGGTTTAAAGTATCTGCCGCCAAGCATATTTTCGTAAGCGGTGATATATAGTGACGCTCTTTCTATGGCATCTTTATATATAAACAAACTAACTATGCTACTTTTATCAACCGGGAATAAGCCATATCCTATTCCATTAGTGTTAAAGATGACATACAAAGGTTTATCAAGTCCCGATGCTTGTTTAATATCAATAACCGCGCTATTCATATCTACTGTAATGTTCTTTTGAAAGGTTTTATAAGCCAACGTAACATTAAAAGTTTGCGGCCATATCCGCATCGGGCCAAATTCAGGAGTTTGCCTGATGGTAAACTTATTAATGCGGCCTGCTTTATAATTAATATCATAATCAAACACCGGACGACCAGGCTGATTTACCCATACTTTATTCCAGGAGTATAAATCTGCGGTGGTGTGTTTACTTAAAATTGCTATCAGATCATTCCAGGTGGCATTGCCATAAGCATACTTTTTTAGATATGCCCTAATGCCCTGTTTAAACTCCTCTTTTCCCATTAATAATTCCAGCTGGCGCATCATAATAGGTGCTTTATGATAAATAATATTTCCGTATAGTGAGCCCGCATCTTTTAAATTATCCAGATCCTGCCTGATAGGATTAGCCCCCTGTGTTCTGTCAATACTATAAGCCGCCGGATAATGATCCTGTAGAAATTTTAAGCTGAATGTTTCGCTGCCCATCATTTTCTCGGTTATCTTATCGGCCATAAAATTGGCAAACACCTCTTTCATCCATACATCATTAAACCACTCCATAGTTACCATATCCCCAAACCACATGTGAGCTGTTTCATGCGATAGCAGGTTTGAACGCGCTATAATCATATCTTTAGTTGCTCCGTTATCTAAAAACACACCTGATGCTTTATATTGAACTTCGCCGGGATGCTCCATACCCCCAAACTGAAAATCGGGAATAGCCACAAAACCTATTTTTTGAAACGGAAATGGAATACCCGTCCATTGCTGTAAAAAGCTGATCGCATCTCTGTGGGCCGTAAAAATAGAATCAACACTTAATTTGATTTTGGCGGTATCAGTTTCCCGGTACAGAAACTCCGCCGGTTTGTTATTGATCATTTGCTTTACTGAACTAAACCTGCCAGCCGCAAACGAAAAAAGATAGGTGCTCAGTTTATCTGATTTATTAAACTGGTATTTTGTTTTTTGTCCCTGATTTACAGTATCGGCAATACCGGCATTAGCCAGTACTTTCCAGTCAGCAGGAACATTTAGGCTGAGCACGAAATTGGCTTTTAAATCGGGCTGATCAAAACAGGCAAAAACTGTACGGGCCCTGTCGGGCACAAAAAGAGCATACAAATAATCATCATTACGATTTAAAGACTGATCGCCGGTAGCAAACTGGAGTGAGATCTTGTTTTTACCTATCCGCAGATATTGTTGTGCTATAAGCAAATGCTCCTTTTGCCAATCAACGGGGATATTTTTATTGTTTACCTGTATTTCATGAATTTTATTTGCATTCTGTTTAAAGTCAAGCTGTAACGGAGCTTTAACAGATTTTAAAGTAAATTCTACGGATTCGGACGCATCAATATCCTGATCTTTGCTGGCAGGAATATTAAGATCAAGCGTATACTGGAGATTGCTGATAACCGCACGCCTGTACCGGGCCAGCTCTAATGATACACCGGGTTCAACCAATGGCGGTGTACTTTGCGCATTACACATCAAAGTGCTGCTGATAGTTAAGAAAAGTATGATTACTGCTACTGTGCGTTTTTTGATAAGAGTCATTTTAAATAATTACCGGCCTTTTCAAATTTATAAAAAAAGCCGTTCTGTTATATTTATCTCCAATTTATTCAATTGGCCTGGTATAAATAATTTATTACGGATATGCTTTATTAAATTTACGGTATAACCAATTATTATGGCAACAGTGGCCCTCAGCAGTCCGGCTGGTAAATGGATCATGGTATCATCTATCATGGCATCTGCCATGGCATTTATTGATGCTACAGCACTTAATGTGGTACTCCCCTCTTTGCAGCAAAGCTTAAATGCTACCGGTACCGATCTTTTCTGGATATTGAATGCTTATTTACTGATGCTTGCGGCACTTATTATGATAGGAGGCTCATTAGGTGATAAATTGGGCCGAAAAAAAATATTCATAACAGGCATATTTATTTTCATACTCGGTTCGGCAACGTGCGGATTTGCCGCCAGTGTTCAACTGCTCATCTTATGCCGGATGTTACAGGGTGTAGGCGGGGCATTAATGATACCCGGCAGCTTGTCACTGATCTCCTCCTCTATTCACGAAAAAGAACGTGGTAAAGCCATAGGTACGTGGTCGGCTTTTACTACGGTGGTAACTTTAGGTGGCCCAATACTCGGAGGTGCTTTTGGCGATGCCGGTTTATGGCGTTATATATTTTTCATCAACATCCCCATTGGTTTGGCTGCGCTTTTAATTTTATGGCAAAAAGTGCAGGAAAGCAGGGATGCAGATAGCGACCATAATATTGACTTTCCCGGTGCTATTGCCGTGGCTTTGGGCCTGGCATGCCTCACCTTCGGCTTTTTACGTGTGCCGGCCGTTGGGTTACACAACTGGCAGGTATATACTACCCTGGGTGGCGGCGTGGTATTACTAACCGCTTTTATAGTTATTGAAAACAAAAGCAAGCACCCCATGATGCCATTAACGCTGTTTACCAATCTGACATTTACGGGCGTTAACCTGCTTACCTTTTTCCTATACGCCGGGCTTAGCGCAGGTATGTTATTCCTGTCCTTAAATATGGTTCAGATACAGGGTTATAGTCAATTGCAATCCGGACTTACCTTTTTGCCATTTACCATATTGATGATATCCATGGCCCGGTTTGCGGGCGGACTTGCAGATAAATACGGCCCCCGTTTTTTACTGATAGGCGGACCGGCAGTTGCAGGTGTAGGACTACTTACCTTGTCTTTTGTAAAACAAACCAACGGCCCTGCCGATTATTGGGCAAGCTTTTTTCCGGGTATACTTATTTTTGGATCAGGGATGTCTTTTACCGTAGCGCCCCTTACAGCAGCAGTAATGGGATCCGTTAGTGATCACTTTTCGGGAACAGCTTCAGGTGTAAACAACGCTTTGACGCGGATAGCTAACGTTTTTGCAAACGCCGTATTAGGTGCTTTGGCAGTACTGTTTTTTACAGGTGCATTACAACAACAAATACAACATACCGCTTTAAACACCAAACAAAAACAGCTGATCATGGCGCAAGCACCTAACCTTGGCGATGCCAAAGCGCCCGCCACATTCCATACGCCGGATCAGGTGATGGTGAAAAAAATTTATCATTCTGCTTTTATAACCGTTTACAGCAGAGTAATGCAAATTTCAGCAGCACTTGCATTTTTAGGGGCATTAATGTCATTCTTGTTTATCAGGAATAACGTAATACAGAAAGGTAATAAATCCTAAACCCTGCCCTATTGAAATAAACTCATAAATACTTTCATGGCGTTTGAATGTGGTATATCATTCCGATAGGTGATAACTGTAGTTAGCAAACCAAGGTCGCCTTCAATAGGATAAGTTTTTAGTTTGCGGTTGTAATATAATTGCGTGATCAAATCCTCAGGCATTATGGTAATACCTATACCCGCCTCCACAAAATTTATAATGCCCTCTAATGTATTCAGTACGGTGCACTGATAATTAATTATTCCTTTGTTATTCAACCAGGCCTCCAGTTTAGGGCGATAACTGCATCCCTGATCAAATACAACAATTTTAACAGGCCCTTTAGTTAAATACTCCTTTAATTCAGGATGTTTTTCAGATGTCGTAATCACCAGTTTTTCTTCCTTTATTAACTGCGTTCCCAAATCAGGAGCCGTAATTGGAGCGGCCACAAAAGCGGCATCAAGTTTATAGGTCAATACATCATTGATAAGATTAACCGAATTGTCGGCCTTAAAATTTAATGTAACATCTGGGTACTTATCCGTAAACTCGTTGATTACCCCGGGAATTTTGAGCGCCATGGTTGTTTCTATGCATCCAATTTTAAGTAAGCCAAATAGCTTATCAGTAGCAGATAGTTCCTGTTTTACAGTTTCTGTTAAATGGTTTAGCTTTTTGCAATATTGAATAAATATTTCCCCGGCAGATGTTAGCTCCACCGTACGGGATGTTCTTTTGAATAAATGAACGTTAAACTCTTCTTCCAGGCTTTTTATCCGGGCAGTTACGTTTGATTGTACGGTAAACATTGCTTCTGCTGCTTTAGTAAAGCTACCATGGGCAGCTACCGCTTCAAATATTTTAAGATCATTTACATTCATCTCTTTTTATGATTATATATATTATTATTAATCATTTTTAACAATCAAATATACACTTTATGTTTGTATCATAATAACAACAATTATGTTTAAGAAACATCTGTTTATAACGCTGATCTTTATGACTGGTATTTCATCAGTATTTAGTCAGCAAATCACTCCTATTAAAAACAATCACATGAAAAATTCAGCAATTCATTACAACAACATCAAGGCCAATAGCTTAAATATCTTTTATCGTGAAGCAGGTCCCCAGGATGCCCCTATCATTTTATTATTACACGGGTATCCAACGTCATCTTTTATGTTCAGGAACCTGATACCTATCCTGGCCACTAAATACCATGTAATAGCACCAGACCTACCGGGTTTCGGCTATTCAGATTCGCCTGCGTATACCGAGTTTAGTTATACCTTTGATAACCTCGCCAAGACAATGCAAGCCTTTGTTGATACTTTGAAACTTAAACGCTTTGCACTTTATATATTTGATTATGGTGCTCCTACTGGCTTGCGTTTAGCCCTGGCTAATCAGGAAAAGATAACCGGAATTATATCGCAAAATGGTAATGCCTATGAAGAAGGGTTAAGCACTGCTTGGAGCGGTATGCAGCAATATTGGAAAGATCCCTCAAAAGAAAACCGCGAGGCTTTGAGGGATTTTGTGAGCATTAAAATGACCAGGTTTCAATACGAAACCGGTGTAGAAGACCTCTCATTGCTTGAACCCGAAGCTTACACGCTTGACCAGCATTTTCTTGATCTTCCGGGCCACGTTGATATTCAGCTTGACCTGATGCTTGATTACCGAACTAATGTGGCTCTATATCCAAAATTCCAGGCATACTTTAGGGACAAGAAACCCAAGTTACTGGCCGTTTGGGGCAATAAAGACCCTTTCTTTTTACCGGCCGGAGCCGAAGGTTACAAAAAAGATAATCCGAATGCCACGGTAAAATTTTATAATACCGGACATTTTGCGTTAGAAACACATGCTCATGAAATTGGTGAAGATGTTTTGAATTTTATGAATAGTTTAGATAAGTAATGCCGAACGCTGCATAACAAGCCTATTTTTCTAAAAATAATCAACAAACAGTTCACATTTAGGTACCGGGATGTTTGTTGATTACATTAAAGTTTATACATTTGTTGCATTGTAGCTACACATAAATAACATGAAAAAAATATTAGGGCTTTTAATAACAGCGATAGGTATATTAATGATAGGCGGTTATTTTGTTTTTACTCCTAACCATGCATTTAATCCGGCAGATTCAATCAGCGGAATTGATGCATCAGCAGGACTTGTTTACACTGGGTTCATCACCTTTGGTATTGGTATGGTTATTTTTATATCAACCTTGCCTTACGCTGGTGCAAAATCAGATAACGCCTAAAAACTTTGCCGTTACGGCATTTCAGTTTACATATTGATCCTTTAGGATATGCAAAGCCTGGTTTGTTAATCAAATCGGGTTTTGTTGTTTTATACTTATAGCCTATTTATAGTTGCGCAATAGCACCCTAATATTGTCATATTCGCACCCTCTTTTTAAACATTGCAGCGGTTAACTTTGATATATCAAAAGTAAATGATTTAGCAAACCCACATTTTAACAATCACAAAAAAGAAGAGATCATGACACAAAAAATCACACCCTGCCTTTGGTTCGATGGACAAGTTGAAGAGGCCATTAATTTTTATACGTCGTTGTTTAAAAACTCTCAGATCAAAGACGTAAGCTATTATGGCGAAGGCGCTCATCAACCTGCCGGAAGCGTGCTTGCTGCCACATTTGTACTTGAAGGGCAGGAATTTATGATATTAAACGGCGGGCCAATGTTTAAACTAAGCGAAGCCATATCGCTATCAGTAAGCTGTGAATCACAAGATGAGGTTGACTTTTTCTGGGAAAAGCTCTCTGGTAACGGAGGCCAGGAAAGCGCCTGCGGATGGCTGAAAGATAAATTTGGTTTATCATGGCAGATAGTCCCCACCGCATTAACCACCATGTTACAGAATAAGGATAATAAAAAATCATGGAAGGTGATGACTGCGTTAATGCAAATGAAAAAACTTGATATTAAGACATTAGAGCAAGCTTACAACTCCTGATAATGCCACGTAGCAGAATTTGATTTCGTTATATTTATTAAAAAAATATGAGAGGCTCCAATTTCCCAACGCCGCATAATTCAGATGAATACATTGCACAGCAACCGCCTGAATTTAGGCCCACGCTGCAGGAATTGCGATCTGTGATACTAAATACAGTTCCGCAGGCTATTGAATCTATCAGTTACCAGATTCCTTGCTATAGGTATCATTATATGCTGGTGGGTATTGGGGTAAATAAAAAGTATTGCAGCTTTTATGTAATGAACCCCGGTTTGGTTAAAACTTTAAAAGATGAGCTTAGTAATGTTAAAGTGTCGGGTTCCACGCTGCATTTTACGCCAAATGAAATTTTACCCGTTGACCTGATTAAAAAAATCATACTGGCCCGGGTAATGCAGAACGAAGTTTTGGCCTTATCTAAAAAGAAATAATTCCAATTTAAATATCCGCTGAACAAACAAGTTTCATTAACCGCAATTAACCTTGTTTGTTCAATGCTTTTGATCTTTATCCATTAGTTCAAGATCGCCGTACTCGTTAATACCATATTTTGAGTAAACCATGGCACTTTCGGGTAGACTGTTTTTGTCTTCTCTTCTTCTGGATGGGCCACGTAAAGGCACTATTAAAACGCATAAAAATATAAATATCTTGGTTATAGCTACTAACATAGCGCAGAATTTTCGCAAAGCAAAAGCTTTGCCGTTACCGGATTATAAAGCACATGATTGGTTGGGCTTTGTGTAGAATTTTAGCCCGCGGTTGATTAGTCCCGGCTAATGGTTGGCAATATAGGAAAATGATCAATAACTTAAAAAGCCAACAAGTAAATTTTAAGCTATAAAAAAGTTAGCGCTCATATCTTCAGTCTTAACTTTCTTTTTTCCATGTAACCTACCAAAATGATTACCAGGAAAGCAGTAGCCATAGATCTGAGCAACGCTCCTGCACCCGAATCAATAATACGGGGATATTTCACCTGCAGCAGCTTTAAAATATAAAGTTGAAAATATGGCACAAGATAACAGGTGAGCGTGCTGGTACCTGCCGGGCGTATAATTTTAAACCAGTTTTGCTTACCGCGAACATCAACCGAATAAATCATTAGCTCAAAAACCAATATGCTGATACCAGAACAAATTAAAACCCAGGCTGGCGTAGAGTATATTTTTGATATCCCCTCTGTATAGGGCCTAACTATAAAACCACCTATCAGCATAACTACAGCAATGGCCGTAAATATACTCCAGATGTATTCCGTTTTTGTCTTTTGAACCAGTTGGGCATATAGTACAGAAATGACTACTCCACACATTACCTGTGCAATCGCAGATCCATCGTCAATTACCCAAAGATCAATGTCGAACCAATTGAGATGCGAGAAGATATTTAACGCCAGGAACAACAGAAGCGCTATTAGTAAAACCGTAAATCTTCCTTTAGCTATTAAATATATACTTGCGCAAATCAAATAAGCCCAGCCAATTATACCCAATATACCCCACCAGGAATGCCTCATTAAGTGAACATGACCCGGCTTACCTCCGCGATAGATCACCGCTAAAAAAACAAGTACAACTACCCCTGTTCCAATAAGCAGGTACCTTTTTAGCTTAACCACTTCCACAGGATAATCCAGCCAGATCAGGAAAAAGGCAACATGTGCCAGCAAAGCCCAAACCGGTTTTGATATTATAGTAGCATTGCTAAAAGTTTCAAGATTTACATGAAAAATACCGATCACCAACAAAGCTGCAGATCTTAAGAAAATATAACTGGCTATGGAATTAAAGGATTTTCCCTTTTTTAAGCGGTTATTAATAGCAAACGGTAACGAGAGGCCCACAATAAACAGAAAGGCCGGAAAGATGGTATCAGCAAAGCCAAGGCCATCAACATTGGCCTCCACATGATCAATCCATCCGGGTACGTTATTTGCGCCTTCCAGGTCATTTACGAATATCATAAATAACATGGTAACCGCTCTGAATACATCTATAGATATTAAACGCCGGGGAAACTGAGTCATGTAATACTGCTTAATACCTTTATGAAAAGTTTGAAACTAAAGTCAATAAAGATAAACATTCAGCCGGCTTTTTGTTTCGTTCAGGGCTACTCATTTGCAGCCATTGCGGTTACGGTCTGCAAAAACCAGGCGGCATGTGGTAACCATTGTTCAGTCCAGCGCCATTCATTATCTTCATCCTTTGTCTTAAAATCAATTCCGCTGCCGTCGGGATTTCCTTCTTTACCTGTAATTCCGTTTGATATACCGCCTTTGCCCGAGCCATGCCCAAAGCTTGAACTCATGTAAGGCACATTGTTTTTGCCAAATTGATACATAAAACACATGGCATAAGGGTTACAACCTAATATCCACGATATTTGGTCAGACGCGTACTGAGCAAGCTCTTTTTTTACTCCCCACCCACCTTTTTGAGGATAAACCAATCTGCCGCCTACCAATGCCGCAGTAGCCAATGAGCCTAAACGGGCATTTTCGCCCTGCCACCACCAGCCGGTTTCATTTTCGTGGGGTATAAAAAAACCATCTTTAATTTGATTTCCAATCCTGAAGGTTTGCCTGGCATATCCAAACGGGTTGCTCACCCCCGCAGTTACACTTAAGTTGTAATCAAGCGCTTTCTTGATTACGGTTAACGCTGCGGTGCGGTCGGTGGCGTTATTTTCCTTGCTTAAATAACGGCTTAGTGCCACTAACGGTAAACCGGCATCAGAAGCATGCCAAAAAGGTCGGTTGGCGTCATCAGCAATAAAATACCCTACCGGACTCATCCGTTTCTCGAGATTCTCGGCTCGTTTACGTGCTTCCTCGTGGTAAAATGAACTATCGGTAGCTATCCATAATTCAGTAGCCGCCATTAAGGCACAATAATCGTCGATGATATTTTCCTTGCCATCGTCGTCGTATTTAATATTATTGATCAACAGATGTGCATAGGCCCGTTTGGCTGCATCAAGATACTCTGCCGATTTATAATCCCCATCTTTTTTTAATTGAGATATACGGGCAAGCGCAGCGATGCCCATACCACCACCTTCGCGAAAAGCACATTGATATTCATCAGTCGTAACACTATTAGCCCTTAAGCCTACTATGCGGCGTGCTTTTGGATCTTTACTGAAATAGCTAAAAACAGTCATGTAAAAATAACCTTCTTTTGACAACGATCTCATGATATAATCGCCACCCCATAGTGCTTCATTAACCATATTATCATATGCTCCCAACTTTTTTAACAGCCCAGGAATGGTTTGCACGGCATTGATCATTGACCAGGTAACTAACGGTATTTGCTGGGGCGACATATAATTGGCATAAGCCAGATGAGAAAAATATTTGCTGACATCGCCGGAGGCATCGCACCATCCACCGCGCACATCGGCCATTTTTGTACTGCCATAAAGTATCACCGCCTTATCAACCTCGAGCTCAGTAGGTGTATTTGCCCTTTGTTTATTGTAATAACTGATAATTGAAGGAATGGTATTTACAGCCAAGGCATTCTCACTTATCTCAAACTCATCAGAAAAGTACCGCTTGCCGTTTATATGGATACTTACGCGGTACTTACCAGTTTGAACTAACGATGAAAAATCTGCCTGATAGAAGAAGCTGCCCTGCGCCCATTCGTTTATTTGCGAGGGACCTTTAAGCATACCCTTAAACACCACTTTATTTAATGTATTTAACAAGGTGAATGTAGTGTTTGGGTTAAGCTTTACACTATTGCTTACAACGGCCATTTTTGCACCACGGCTATCAAAAGCAACCTGGTTGACATAAATAGCAGGAGCTGCTTTACCAATCAAAGCAAATAACATTAAGCAGCTCGTTAATACGATTTTGATTTTTTGAGCATAATTCGGTTTTAAGTTGCTTATCATTTAGGGCAATTTTAAATAAGGAGTAATACCAGGACAAACAACATCCTGAGTGTACTGCAAATTACTAATTAATAAATTTCACGCTTTACAGTTTAGCTACAGATTGACCCTATATAACTACTACAACTGCAAAAATATGAGCTCGATAATAGTTTCAGCATTCATTATGTACATAATTGGCTTATGAATGTTAAATACAGAACTTTATAATGAATTATATAAGCTCATTACCCTTTAATTTAGGTAGCTTTGAAAAATGATTTGGTAACAACCCTGATAAGGGGATTTGCAAACCCGTTACCTCCATATATATAACAAACAACAAATTATTTAATATAAGAACCTGATAAATCCCCGGTTCATAAGATCGTTTGAAGCCCTTGTAGAATAATACCTTACAAGGGTTCCATTTTTTATATAGAAAGTACAGTATGGAAGAAAGAAAGTATTTAACTACCTGGAAAAGGTACATGCCCGTTATCCGTTTACATCTGAAGAAAAGCATGAATGAAGATCAGCAATTTAAACTGAATATAACTGACTTTGAATCTGCAGGTGATCGTGGAAAATCAGGCTATACCTTTAACATTACTATGGAAAATGGTAAGGTTGTCAATAACATCAGTGGATCAGCAGTAGCACGTGACCTTTATGAAGCCATTAAAGAAGACGAAGCGGTAAAAGCCCTTTTACAGGATAAAAATGTTAAAATAAGCGTGGGAAAAACTTTTATGCTGAGCATAAAAACCACTCACCTTTCTGCTTACAAATAGACCGTAAAGGCATTATCATAAAAAAGGAAATAACCAACAAGGTTATTTCCTTTTTTTATGCCCATTACCCAGGCTCTTGTGGCTCTTACTCAATCTCTTTTTTCCGGATGACTTACTATGCGTTCTTTTTGAAAAATGGTGATGGCCACGTTTCTGAACTTTAGCCGATTTTATGCGTGGTGCAAAATCAATAGCTTCAGGATGGGCCAAAGGATCAAACGGGTTGTAATAATAAATGCCCGCACTATCGTAATTTTTGAGGCTCGCCATTAACCGGTCATTAAATGAGATTTCATTTTTCAACTCCGGAGCCGTCCATGCAGCTTCGGCTAAACCTGCAATGCGCGGAAAAAGCATAAAGTCCAATCTTTTTTCTGACGCGATAGATTCTGTCCAGATGTTGGCCTGAACACCGATAATAAGCTTTGATCCTAACTCGTTAGCAGGTGTTTGCCGGTCAGGGAAATTATAAACGTCGGTTACGCGATTAAATACCCCATTCCATTTACGGCCTGATATATGCCCGCTGTCCTGTACAAAATCAAAGTATAAGGGTAAACGCGGACAAAGTACTACTTCGTAATTCTTCTGTAATGCCAAATGTAATTGGCCCGGTAAATTTTGCCGCCACCAAAAAATAATTGTTTTACCTACGGGTAAGTCAGTTCCGGTAGCCTCGTCCCAGGCCAGTATTTTACTGTTTAAGCTGGTTACGGTATCGGTCATCCGTTTAAAGAAATAACGCTCCAATTCGCCAACATCTTCAAACTTCTTTTTTTGCATCATGTGCGCAATAGCAGTATCAAGTGACCATGCCTTAACTCCGAACGCCACCTCATCGCCACCTAAATGAATCATGTGTCCCGGAAACAGCGAGTTGGTTTCTTTGATGATATCGGCAAGATATTGATATGTGCGCTCGTTAGCAGGATTAAAGGTAAAATTCGGATAGCCGGCAACACTCCCACCCGTAAATTCCGGGTAAGCTTTATTTGCTGCAGTGGCATGGCCGGGCATATCAATTTCAGGTATAACGGTTATAAAGCGTTTAGCGGCATAGGCTACAATTTCCTTAATATCGTTTTGCGTATAGTATTTAGCTTCGGCAACGGTATCGCTGTAATTGCCTATACCGCCAATAGTGGCAAGTTTTGGATACTTTTTAATTTCTATACGCCAGCCCTGTACATCAGTTAAATGCCAGTGAAACTTATTAAGCTTGTAATTAGCCATCCAATCAAGCAGCTGCTTTACTTTCTTCTTACCAAAAAAGTGGCGCGATTCGTCAAGCATCAGGCCCCTCCATTGATAACGGGGTGCGTCGGTTATGGTGCAGGCCGGTAAAATAACATTACCGTTACTATCTTGTGATTGGTCTTTTATTAACTGGAGCAACGATATCATTCCATAAAAAGCGCCCTCTTTATTGGCAGAAGTTATGGTAACACGCTGCGGGCTAATTTTAAGTGAATAAGCCCCTACTGCCTGGGGAGTATTTATCAAAACAAGATCAATGGGACTCGCAGCTTCGTTATTACTTACACCAAGTGTTAATCCTTTTGCTTTGAATACCTCCTGCTGAAAGTAGCCAGCCACTTCTTTTAACGAAGTATCGCCGAAACCGATAGTAGAATGGTTATTGAAGTTAAATTGGCCGGTATCGCGACTAACCGACTTTGGTTGTGGGATAATATTTAAATTTTGTGCCTTTAGGTAACAAGAAAATAAAAGTAATGCGGTTAGAAGTTTAAATTTCATTCAATAACAAAGTTCAAATTACTGTAGAGCCGCTATGATAGGGATTTTATGCTGGATGAAGGTAATTTATTTGTAATATGTTAATCAAATAAGAAGTACGGAAACCTATTTAACGCGATGAAACTTAATTTTCAAAGGCATTCATAATATTACCTACAATGGAGCCGTAGGCCAATACCGGTACCGCCATATAAGAGATCTTCTTTTTCCAGTTAACATAGCGGTCATTTATAAAATTACTCCAGTTATTGGCATTTAGCTGTGCCCGGCCATAAGTGATGCTTGGCTCAGTAATTTTAGTAGTATGCCACCAACCCGAAGGGAAGAACAGTGTTTCGCCTTCCTGCAAATGAAGAACAATAGGTTCAACATCTTTAAACAAAGGGAATTTATCGTAGTCGGGATTAAGAAAATTAATCTGAGAAAATTTAGGATTGTCGGGATACGGATACATATTCGGGGTTAAAGCCGGCGGATACATGAAAAACACTTTTGATCCGTAAACCTGTGTTATTTGCGTATGCATAAATAATGCATCATAATGTAAATACGGAAAACTGGAACCGTTGCCGCCCAAAAACAACTCATGCACAGTAGTTCCGGCAAGCAATTGCTTAGGCATTAGTTTATGATTTATTCTGTCGCCTTTTCCGTAAACCAATTGCGGTGAAAAATCAGCCATCAGTTCAGGGAAAACCTTTTGTATATCAAAGTTAAATGGATAAGGAGCCTTGTTCTCCGCAGTTGAGGTAAGTATTCTGTCAATAGCCCCAGTCATAGTATAAGTAACTCCGTCAATAGTTTTAGTAATATGACCATAATTTTCCCTGAAAAAATCAGGAGTATGCTTACCCATTGCTGGCCAATTTTTAGCAGCATCGGTTACTACAACAGGACGAGAGCAGTTCACATATTTGGCCAAAAACTCATCTCTCGATAAATTTGTACGCCTGTCAATAGTTGTGGTATTCAGCGTAACATCATTTTTTTCCTGTACAAGGTTCTTTTGCATCCTTTTAAATTTAATTATACAATTCCCAGAAATTTTTTAATAAAGGATTATGCAGATAATCCGTTTATATAAATTAAGGCAATTATTATAATAAAAACAATACCATAACTTATTAAAAACCAACAATTAAAACCACCTTACTTAACTATTAGTTTACATAAGCCAATATATTACAAAAGTAAAATACAGATCAACATTGACGTAAAGACCACATAATCAACTATCATTAACAAGGCAATAAAAAGCAAATACAGAAAAGTGTTAAACCCATAAACAACAAAGTAAATTTAACGCCGTAATAATTAATCAATAATTAAGCAACATTATCCAAAATAGCCTTAAACAACAAAGGGCCCCTGTACAAACAGGAGCCCTTATATATCATGATGGAGTTATTTTATTTCCAACCACCGCCTAATGAGCGGTACAATTCGGCTGTTGCGCTCAGCTGATCTCTTTTTATAGAAGCAAGTTCAAGCTCACCTTGCAATACATTGCTTTGGGCAGTTATTACTTCCAGATAATTTGCTAAACCATTTTTAAATAAAAGGCTTGCATTACTGGTTGCCTGTTGTAAGGTTTTCACACGGTTTACAGCTATGCTTTGTTCAGCTTTTAACTTTTCAATTTTAACCAATGCATCTGAAACCTCACCTACTGCATTCAAAACAGATTGTCTGAACTGCAATACTGTTTTCTCGCGTTCAACTTCGGCCACTTTGTATTGAGTACTTAGTTGTTTATGCTGTAACAATGGTTGTGCAATACCACCAGCTACTGTACCAAACAATGATGCCGGTAAGTTAAACCAATTACTGGATTTGAACGAGTTGACACCACCGCTTGCAGTAATACTTAATGACGGATACATTTGTGCTTTAGCAATTCCTACTTTTGCATTGGCTATTGTTAAAGCCAATTCTGAGCTTTTTACATCGGGCCTGCGGCTTACCATTTCTGACGGTACACCTGTAGCCAAGGTTTCAGGGAAAGAGATCTGATTGAGTGTAGTATTACGCTCAATGCTGTCTGGTAACCTGCCGGCTAAAATGCTCAATGCATTTTCCTGAACGGTTACATCTCTTTCAAACTGTGGCACCAATTGCGCTGCGGCCTGAAGCTGTGCATCGGCCTGTTGTACTGCCAGTGACGTTACCTGCCCCGCATCGTATTGCAAACGGATAATACGCAGGGTGCTGTCATTCAGTTTAACGTTTTTCTTTGCAATATCAAGCTGTGCATCCAACATCAGCAGGTTATAATAACCTTGCGAAACATTAGCTACAATATTGGTTTGGATAGCCTTTTTTGCTTCGGCCGTTTGCAGGTATTGTGCCAATGCCTCGCGGCTTTGGTTACGGATCTTTCCCCATATATCAGCTTCCCATGAAAGGGCCAGATTGGCGGAATAATCCTCTACGTGCTTAGTGCCTATATTATATTGAGCTATACTTAAACCGGTTAAACTGTTGTCAGATGGCCTGTTAGTATTGGCAGTAACATTTAAGCCTAAAGTAGGCACATAGTTCCATTTTACCTGCTTAAATAATAACTGTGCCTGATCAATGTTCTTAACAGCTATTTGCATGTCGTAATTTTTAACAATGGCACTATCAATCAATTTTTGCAGTGCAACATCGGTAAAAAAGTTTTTCCATTGAATATCAGCAATACTGCTGCTATCAGTTGTTGCTGCAGCATTCCTGAAATTTGCGGGCAGCTCCGCTTTGGGTGTAGCCACATCCTTTGATACTTTACAGGCGCTCACAAACGCAACTGCCGCAAGTATCAAAAAGGAATATGGATTTATATATCGTTTCATTTTATTTAATTATTAATAGCTATGCTCAATTAATTATTTGCCAGTTCAAGATTTTTTGAATGAACATCACCACCTTTTTGGTTTTCACCGTTCAATACTGCCAACGGCGCACCGGTAATTTTTTCCTGTAGTTTCTGGAATATAACAAAGAGTACGGGGATGATGAACAACCCTAAAATTACTCCTGATACCATCCCCCCTGCAGCGCCAATACTAATAGAGTGGTTACCTTGTGCAGATGGGCCGGTTGCTATACTCATTGGGAATAAACCAAACACAAACGCTAATGAAGTCATGATAATAGGCCTGATCCTTAAGCGGGCAGCCTCAATGGCCGACTCAACCAAACCATGCCCTGCCTTGCGCCGCTGTACAGCAAACTCAACAATCAGAATGGCATTTTTAGCCAGCAAACCAATAAGCATGATCAATGCTACCTGTACATAAATATTGTTTTCGATGCCTGTTAAACCTAACACCACGAACACACCGAATATACCGGTAGGAATAGAAAGTATTACCGCTAATGGCAGGATATAACTTTCATATTGCGCTGACAATAAGAAATATACAAATATCAAACAAAGCATAAAGATCACAGCTGATTGTCCGCCTGAAGAAATTTCCTCACGTGTTTGACCAGAAAACTCATAAGCAAACCCGGTTGGCAATTGCTCTTTAGCTGTTTCCTGTATAGCTTTGATGGCATCACCTGAGCTATAGCCTGGTTTTGGTATCGCATTTACCTCGATAGAGTTAAACAGGTTATAACGTGAAGCGGTTTCTGAACCGTAAACACGGGTTAGCTTAACCAACGTATTGATAGGCACAATTTCACCTGCTTTGTTCTTAACAAATACCCGGTCAATTGCTGATGCATCCGTTCTGTCGGCAATATCGGCCTGAACTACCACGCGGTAGTATTTACCAAAGCGGTTAAAGTCAGATGCCTGAGCCGTACCAAAGTAAGCCTGCATAGTTGACAGGATATCTTTAACACTTACACCCAATTGGTTAGCCTTATCATCATCAACTTCTAATTGTAACTGAGGATAATCTGCTTTATATGAAGTAAAGGCATAAGCAATAGCTGGTTTCTGCATCAGTTTGCCTATGAAGTTATTGGCAATACCGCTAAATTTATCCAACCTGCCGTTGGTTTTATCCTGCAGCATCACATCCAAAGCTTCCACGTTACTAAATCCGGGAACAGTTGGAAAACTGAACACGAAGAAGGTACCGCCCGGTATGCCGCCTAATTTACCTCTCACTATATTCTGTATGTCATCAATGTTTTTAACCTTACCCCTTTCGTCAGTAGGTTTTAACAATAAGAAAATTACACCGGCAGATGGACTGCTTGATTGCGTTAAAAAGTTAAAACCAGATAGCGCTGTAACAAACCTTGCCGATGGTAAAGTTTTCAACTGCTCTTCGGCCTGTTTAAATATCTTATTGGTACCGCTTAATGAGGTTCCTGATGGCGTATTAACGGCAATAGCCACGAAACCCTGATCCTCGGTAGGTATAAAGCCCGTTTTTGTAGTATTTACCATGTAAACAGTGGCTGCAACTATTAATACAAGTCCGCCTATGCTCAACCATTTTTTACGAATAAGAAATTTCAAGCCACCAACGTACCTGTTGGTCATATAATTGAACCCACCATTAAAGCCTGCATAAAACTTGTCTGCAAAACCTTTTTTAGGTTCCTGATGACCATCCACACTATGTTTGTTCTTTAAGAACAAGGCAGCCAGGGCAGGACTTAAAGTTAATGCGTTAACAGCCGATATAATAATCGCTATGGCCATGGTTAACGCAAACTGCCGGTAGAATATACCAGTTGAGCCCGTCATAAAGCTCACCGGTAAAAACACCGCCGCCATCACCAATGTAATAGATATAATTGCGCCGGTAATTTCATGCATTGCCTCGGTTGTGGCCGCTTTAGGGGTAAGACTCGGGTCATGCTCCATTTTGGCATGCACCGCCTCCACCACCACAATGGCATCATCAACCACAATACCAATGGCCAACACTAATGCAAACAGCGTTAAAAGGTTAACGGAGAAACCAAAAAGATTCATGAAGAAGAAAGTACCGATAATAGCAACTGGAACGGCTATAGCCGGGATCAATGTAGACCTGAAATCTTGCAGGAATATAAATACTACAATAAACACCAGTATAAAGGCCTCTACTAAGGTGTGTTCAACCTGATTAATTGATTCATCAAGATCGGTTTTGGTACGATAGAATTGATTGTATTTGATACCAACTGGGAAACTCTTTGATGCTTTTTCCATCAACTTATCAATGGAGATCTGAATTTCGTTGGCGTTAGAACCTGACAGTTGTATAATACCGATAATAATACCATCATGCCCGTTTAGGTTACTTACGCTATTATAAGAATAAGCACCCAGTTCAACACGTGCTACGTCTTTCAAATGTAATACAGAACCATCTGCATTTGCACGGATAGCAATATTCTCGTATTCCTCTGGTTTGGTAAGTTTACCTTTATATTTAATTACGTATTCAAATGCTTCGGTGCTTCGTTCCCCAAACCTGCCAGGCGCTGCTTCCAGGTTTTTGTCCTGTATAGCTGCCATCACTTCAGCAGGAGTAATTTTGTAGGCTGCCAGTTGACCTGGATTCAACCAAACACGCATCGAATAATCCTTAATACCGCCAAATATACTTGCAGAACCTACACCCGGAATACGTTTAATTTCGGGAATGATATTGATCTGTGCATAGTTGGCCACAAAGGTTTGATCATATTTTTTAGGATCATCTGAGTAAACACCTATTGCGCCAATAAAGCTGTTTTGCTGTTTGGTAGTAGTTATACCATATTGAACAACCTCCGCAGGTAATTGACTTGTTGCTTGCGAAACACGGTTTTGAACATTTACCGCTGCCTGATCGGGGTTGGTACCTTGTTGAAAGTAAACCGTGATGCCTAACGTACCATCATTACTGGCAGTGGAAGTCATGTAGGTCATGTTTTCCACACCATTAATTGCTTCTTCCAATGACGGAGTCACGGAACGTAAAATAGTCTCGGCATTGGCTCCCGGATAAACCGCAGATACTAATACCGACGGGGGGGCTATATTAGGAAACCGCTCTAAGGGCAGTTTTGTTAAACCAAGCACACCAACTATCACCAATAATATGGAGATAACAGTTGAGAGTACAGGTCTTTCTATAAATTTTTGAAACATGACTTTAAAGTTTAAGTGTATGTATTAGTTTTTTGTTACAGCGGCTACTTTGTCTGTCGCCTTTTCAGGATGGATTACCATACCTTCTTGTAAGTGATCAATACCGCTTAATACAATCTGGTCGCCCACTTTTACGCCGTCTTTAACCAGGTAATTGTCGCCATTTTTACCAACAATGGTAATTGACTGCTTTTTCACCTTGCTGCTGTCGCCTACGGTAAATACAAATACTTTATCCTGCATTTCAACTGTGGCAGATTCAGGCACGATCAATGCATCGGTATGCTGTAAGCTTAAGCGTACTTTACCAGTGTTACCTGAGCGTAACAAACCCTGCGGGTTTACAAAGCTCGCCCTAACTGTAATTGCGCCGGTATTTTTATCAAACTGACCATCAATTACATCTATTCTACCTTGTTTGGCATATTCGGTGCCATCGGCCAGTAATAATGATACTGCAGGTAATTGTTTTAATTTATCTTTCAAGGTTTGACCGGGATATTGTTCTTTAAAGTTTACAAAATCCTTTTCGCCCAATGAGAAATAAACATGTACGTCATGTACATCTGATAGTTGGGTTAATGCATCAACATCTGTTGGAGCAACAAGGCTACCTTGTTTTTTAATTAACCGGCCAATATAACCACTCACAGGAGCTTTAATTAAGGTATAACCTAAATTGATCTGCGCAGTTGATATGTTTGCTTTAGCTTGTTCAATGTTTGCTTTGGCAACCTGGTTGGTAGCTTTTGCTGTTTTTAACTGATATTCAGAAACTACTTTATTTTCAACCAGCGGTGTCAGTTTATCAATTTCAAGTTGTGAATTAACTTGTGTTGCTTCGGCAGCGTGTAAACTGGCTAATGCGTTGTTTAATGCTGCGCGGTAAGGCTGGTCGTTAATTTTAAATATAGGCTGACCTGCGCTTACAAAGGCTCCTTCGTCAACAAAAACCTTGTCTAAGGCTCCACTTACCTGCGGGCGTATTTCAACGTTAACTGTGCCTTCTATTGAGGCAGGGTATTCCTGATAAGTGGTTTGTGTACCAGAGGTAATGCTGGCTACTGGTAATGACGGCGGCGGAGGTGCTTGCTGCGTTTGCGGCTTTGAAGAACAACCATATAGTGAAAGGGCGACGAGCGCTAAAATGATACTTTTCATGTGAATTAATTTTTGATGATGATAAATGATAGGGTAAAACAGCCCGAGGCTGGTGGATATATGTTGATTGAGTTATGTTCTTAGTTATAATTTGCAATCATTTGTTAAGGATGTGTAGCTAATTGACATTTGACTGCTTTGATTTAACAATGCTAACCTGTTTAACACTGTTGATTAGTAGTAGGTAAAAGTTGATGTCCATTTTATTATTTATTATGTAGATGACCGAGTTGTTATTTATCGCCATTAAATAATTTAACAGCGTTAAATTATTGTTAAAAAATTATCCTCTTTCGATGGATCTGATAATTCCGCTGATTGCGTCCATTAAAACCTGGCGGTTCATTTCATCAGAGTAACCTCTTCTGAGAATATTAATAGAGATAAGACCATGAACTACTGACCAAAGCGTATAATACTTTAAGCATACCATCTCTTTAGTTGGATTTTCTATATTCATTAGTTCAATTATCACTTCGCTAAATTGTGTAAAGGGGCTTTCAGATTCAGGCAGAGTTGCTACAAGATCACAACAACAATTCATCTCCACACCAAACATCAGTTGGTAAAGCTCTTTGTTTTCAAAAGCAAAATTCCAATAGGCCAGCCACATTGATTCCAATTGTTTAGCTGGTGTTGGGTTATTACTTCTCGCATCCTGCAAATCTCTGGACAGTATTAAAAAACCTCTGCGGGTTAACTCAAGCAGTATAGCCTCTTTATTAGCAAAATATTCATATATAATAGGCGCGGTGTATTCAATTACATCGGCAATTTTACGCATGCTTAAAGACTGCCATCCCTCCTCTTTTACAATCTGGAGTGAAGCATCCAGAATATTGACTCTGGTTTCATCTTTTAAGCGTTGTATCCGTTCTTTACTTGCCACTTTATTTACGTGATTAAATTATTTAACAGCGTTAAGCAAATGTATAAAGGTTATTAATTTTTATTACCATCGCTTTGTAAAATTCATTTCATCTTAATGTCAGGTAATTGCCGGTTAAACGGCAGCCTTATTAAGCAGATAAACCAACTGCCCTAAATGATAGCTTTGATGATTTGTTCTGTTAATCAATATATTAAGCTTATTGCGATGAGGTTCTTTTGCAAAATCATCTGCAGAAATAGCACTATGTTTGGTAAACCAGTCAGTAGGTTGCATGGTTTTCATTTTTTGTTTAAGTAAATTATTTACTTCATTCCAGTACCCTTTTAGTTCAATTATTGAAGGCTTTTCAAGTCCGGAGTTCTCAGGATTCTTCACAAATATTTGATCCAGCTGAGGGTATAACCTGTCGCCCAGCTCCAGAAAAGTAAACATGCCATCGCTAACAGCTGTTAAATGCCCAAGCAAATAAACGCCACTGTTGCGCCCCGGAGCTGTTGAAGCTATTAACTGATCGTCGGTTAGTTTATCTAAAAGGTTATTAAGCCTTGTGTTTTGCAGGTCCCAGTTAGATACAGCTATTTTTATAAATATGTCAATTGCTGGTTGTGGATTGGTTTGAATGGTGGTGTTGCTCATGGTTGTAGTTTTTTTAATAAGGGCTCAGCCAATAATAGCTGAACCTTTAATTGTTGCAATTATAAATTAAATCCGTAGTTTTTGACCCACTTATCCTTAACCTCGGCTCTCAATTTTACAAATTCATGATGAGCACCCAAAGCAACTCCACATTGAATGTCTTGGTGGTGTCATCGCCATAAGCATTAATAATATTTTCATTTGTCAGGCGTATTATGCTGAGTGTTTTGCCTTACAAGCCCTCAAGCATTTTTTGTGGCCGGTCCTCTTCTATTTTTGAAACCATTAAAATGATGAGTACTCCGAAACCGGCAACAATGCCAAATGCCCAGCGTAAGCCCGCAGCTTGGGCGATAAAGCCAACAGCCGGCGGTATAATTAAGAAGCCAAGATACCCTACGGTAGATATAGCTGCCAGCGCTTGTCCGGAATTCATACTTTCCGACTTGCCCGCCATACTAAAAACCAGGGGAACTACACAAGAAACGCCCATGCCTACCATGGCATAACCCAGATAAACCGTATAGGTGTATGGTAAGATAACGGATAAAAGGAGTCCGATTAAAATTAAGATGCCGCTAAAGCTCAATACTTTTTTTATGCCCGCTGATGCTACCAGCTTATCGCCGGTAAACCGGCCAATGGTCATTGCTACCATGTAAACCACAAAGGCTGCTGTGGCTGCAGGCTTTGATGCATGAAGCACTTTCTGAAAATAAATTCCGCTCCAGTCATACATGGTATTTTCGCAGGCCATAGAGGCAAAACAGATGAGTGAGAATTTTATCAGGTGCTTATCCGGTAACGAGAAAACTGATTTATTAACCTTATTAACCGGCTTTTCGTAATAAGCGTGGGGGTAAAATATTGCCGTAATAATAATCATCACTATCCCCACAAATAACAAATGATATGATGGAGCTACATTAAATGATACCATTAAGTAACCTACAGCAGCGCCCGCGAAACCCGCCAGGCTCCAGATACCATGAAAAGTAACCATTATGGACTTGTCATAAAATGACTGGATACTTACCGCCTGCGCGTTCACCGACAGGTTAAATATATTACGTGCCGAGCCAAAAAAGAAAAGCAATATTACCAGTTGCCATACATAGGCGGTAAAACCGGGTACACATAATAGAAGATTAAACGCTATAGCGCCTACCAGCATGATGCTCTTGCTGCTAAAGTGCTTCAACATTTTGGCCGTTATAGGTATAGTAAGCATAAGACCTATTGGCAATGCAAATAATACCGCACCTAACTGCCCTTCGTTTAAATGCAATTGTTGTTGAATTGATGGTATACGCGAAGCCCAGGACGAATATCCAAAACCCGAAATAAAGAAGAATACCCCGCAAGCCATTCTTAATTTCAATCTCCCGGGAGCGGTTACCTGATCCATCTAATGTAAATTATGCGCAAAAATATAAATAACTGATTATACCTGATGGTAAGTTTTAAGATACGTCCGTGACGTATCTCCATTATATATTGTTCAGTAATTGAAAATTATATTAAATCATTTTCAATTAAATAGTTTTGAGCTTCCCGCAGATCTAAGAATAATTGATCAGCAATATTTAACTTATGATGCTCATCTGTATTGCTTTGAATAGCATAACAGGTAAGCAATGCAGCTTTAGCCGATCTGATGCCATTTACGGTATCTTCAAATACCAGGCAGTCTTCCTTTTCCAAACCTAAAAGATCACGGCATACATTATAACTTTCCGGGTCGGGTTTGCTTTTGGTTACTTCTGTTCTTGTAATAATCAGTTGAAATACTTTCCTAATCCGTTTCTTTCAAAAACAGCTTCAACATCTTGCCTCGGGCTTGAAGTAACCAGCGCGATTACTAACTTTTTTTGATGAAAAAAATCCAGTATCGTTGTTACATAAGGCATTAAGATAACATCCTTAGTTTTGAAACGCTCGAGCGTTAAGTTTTCACGTTTATTAATGGTTTCTTCAAGCAGAGTTACGATACCATATTTTTCTGTAAGGCTTTTTGCATTTGCTGGCATCGGTATACCAGCATAATTCTTTAACCAGTCCTCATAAGTTAATTTAACGCCATGTTCTTCCAAAATCTCATTCCAGCATTCAAAATGAAAAAACTCCGAGTCAATTAAGGTTCCGTCAAGATCAAATAAAACCGCTTTAAATTTAGGCATGGTTATTTTTAAGTATGAATTGCCGAAATTAAATATATAAGCTTAAAATATCTGCTATTATTTCAAAGTCATTTGCTTATGCAAACGGCTCAGGGTTTCGGGAGATATGCTCAGATAAGTATTTCCTATCAGCAATAATGACAGGTGTGCTTATCAAAAATAAAAGTACAGTTCTATCAAACTCCAATTATCCGACAATTGCAATTTTGAGGCATTTGCTTGTACCCATAGTTAATAAGCGTTATTTTTGAGAGCATATAAACGAAAAACCGTTAACGCCTGATACCTATTTATTAAAAATGAAAACCAGCAGCACTACTTCTGAACCCACTTACAAAGCTGCCCGGATTGTGGCTCCGTCTATTGAAAGGCACTTTAAGTACTTTCACTCTATGGTGAGTGCAAACGCAGACGCCGATCTTGTTGCGGCCCCTACTCCTGACATTAACATTATTGAAAATATAATTGATATTGCCTTTTGGGCCAGCCTGCGCCGGGAAGAAGGATATTCGCCCAAATTTACACTGGCTTTTTTGCCCCCGGAAAGTGCGGGCCAACCTTTGTTGTTTGGTCATAAAATCCCGCTTGCACCTCATATTTTAACCAAATTTGCCTCGGCAGTTCAGCAGCCCGGCATACATTTAGGTGTGTGGATTGAAGATGGCCAGCTATATGTTTGGGGAACTACACTGGCCATACCGGCCTACTGTTTTGTATTAGAAGTTATTGAACCGGGCCTACTGGTAATAAAGCACCGCAGGGTTGATGGTTTTGGTAAATTTGTAAACATTGCTATTTTAAAGGGCGATGATATAAAAGTGGTGGATGAACAGGGCTCAACTCTTTCTGATTGCCCTACGATATTAACCTCCATGCTTGATTTTACTTTACCATCGTCATGGAAC
This sequence comes from Mucilaginibacter saanensis, assembly GCF_014200575.1. Taxonomy (GTDB): domain Bacteria; phylum Bacteroidota; class Bacteroidia; order Sphingobacteriales; family Sphingobacteriaceae; genus Mucilaginibacter. Next base: position 156,686 of record NZ_JACHBZ010000003.1, read on the forward strand.
GACCCTGTGAATGTATTGGTGCAGTTGGCCGCTTCTATGCAAGCCCACAGGCGTGGTGGCATATTACTGGTTGTACCAACCGGCAACGATGACTGGATGGAATCTATCATTACGCCCATCTCCTATCCGGTTGCGCCAGCGTTTTCCGGCCTTACCGATCTGATGATTCATGAGGGGATTGAGAAATATCACACCACATGGCAGGAAAAACTGCGCAGAGCGGTTGATACCATAGGCGGACTAACTTCTATTGATGGTGCAACGGTTATAAACGATAAGCATGAATTACTTGCATTTGGCGCCAAAATTGGCCGGTCATCAAGAAGTGCACGTGTAGAGGAAATTATCGTTACTGAACCTGTTGTTGGCTGTTCAACCAAAATTATTCATCCGGCCCAGAATGGCGGTACCCGGCATTTGTCGGCAGCTCAATTTGTATTTGATCAAAAGGATGCCATTGCACTTGTAGCTTCGCAAGATGGTCGATTTACGGTTTTTGCATGGTCACCTATTGTAAATATGGTTCATGCTCACCAGATAGACATTTTATTGTTATAACCTCACCCAACCCTTTCCAAAGAAGAGGGCTTCTTGTTTTGCACCTTGGAGTATGCAAAGCTAAGCCCTTAGCCATTGTAGTTAAAACCTAAAACCGATTGATATATAAGGTAAAGCCCCTTCTTTAGAGAAACCTACAACACCCTCAATTAATACCAACTGGGCTGGTATCAGGTAAATCCCCCCGCCATAACCATCATGCCATTGGTTAGATGACTCACCCGGCACCCAAACCCGGCCTACATCATTAAAACCAATGATACCCAATGAGCCGGGAAGCAGGTAAGAGCTAAAATCAAGTACTTTAAGGCGCAGTTCCAAATTATTATAGGCAATACTTTTACCAGTGAACCTGTTGGTATGGAACCCTCTGAAATTTTGTGCTCCGCCCAGTTTCATAAGTTGAAAATAAGTTGCATTACCTACCGTTGTACCCAAGCCTGTACGGTTGGCAATCACAAAAACAGAATCCTGGCCCGGATTAAGGTAAAAACTAAACTCAGATAACAGCTGTCCGTATGTGTTTTTGCTGCCCGATCCTCCGCCTGTAAAACCACTGAGGCTGGTATTCCAATAAACACCTTTAGTTGGCAATGTACCTTTATTACGTGTATCATATTGGGCGCTGGTTAATATGCCGGCATAAACCTTGGTACCGAATACACTTTGGTCAGGATTGGCGTTGTTGTAGTTATTTAAAAACCTACTGATGTTATTTGAAGCCTGACTATTGTAAAACTGCCCGGCTACACCCACACTCAGACGCAGGTTACCATAAGTATGGTGTAATGAAACATCTGCAGTAACATAATCATAGCGATTACGGTAATAGGATATCTGATGATCATCTTTGTTTTCAAAAACGGTATTATTACCAATACCAAAGAAGTTACTAAGGTTATTGGGGCCTCGGGATAGCATATTAATACCCAGATCGTTGTTACCGATCAATTTTTTCCATTCGGCCATGTAGGTAAATAATAACGATTTGCGTTCCAAAGAGTAATTGGTTAAAAACTCCTGCCTGAAAGCATAAGGTTCTTTCCGGAAACCATGCTTTTCAAATGAAAACCCGCCTATCAGCAATATACCAATATCATTGCTATAATTGGCCAGTATAATAGGCTCAAACCTGTCATATACATAGCTCGTTTTATCATATTGGTTTACCGTACTATCTGTTGATGTTTTATCTTTTGCCTGTGATGAAGATGGCAATATATTTTTCTGATCGGCCCGGTCATATACATACAAGTTTTGTTTGTTGTGTAAATTATGATCTACATAAAAGCTATCAATACCATCACCACCAACCATGCGTACCTTAATTGGCGATGCCTCGTTACCAGTTACCGAAAACACGTCCTCTCCCGCAAAACCGTACAATCGCACCTCTTTAGTCACATCTGGTTTAAATGTACGATGGTAGGTTATTTTATCAATACTGCCATCTTTTTTAATTTTATTAACTGTTACGGTTAAGTTACCTCCATCTTCGTTGGCTATTGTAAATTTATCCCGTTTGTCGCTTGCTGGTATTTCTACTTCCCGTGATATAAAACGATAATATTCCAGCGCCTGCCGGGCAAGTATATTTCTGCGGGCTATCATCTTATTTACAATCTCGCGGCCCGAGAGTTGGTAAATGGTATCGGGCATACGTTTTATGGCATTATTGATCACTTCATCCGTTAACTTTCCCTGAACATAGGCAATCTGTTCCTTCCAATCACCTTCGCTTAACTGGTTTAAAAAATAGCGGTCAAAGTACCGTGCGTTAAAATTCCAGCCATTAATATCTCTGATCTCATTGCTATACCCCTGGAATTTTGATTTCAACCATTGATGGGCCACTATCCACGGCAACACGCCCGATGTTTTGTAATATACCTGGTCACGGTCGCGGGGTACGGGTTCATATATAGTTTCGTGCTTACCATCTATCTTTTCCCAACGCCATTGGTCTTCGTGCCTGTCCCAGTCGCCAAGGAGCATATCCAGCAGGCGAGCCCTTAAAACTATTTTTTCGTCAACCCGGTTATCATTATCGTCCTGCAGCTTTTTCTGCACTTTTGTGGTGTTATCTGTTTTGTCAGCATCAAGCGGTTCTCTTTCTTCAAACAAAAAAACCTGATTGGCAAAATCTTTACGGTAATTACCAAGTGCAGTGTCATCAGGCACGTAAACAATCTGCGGATTAGAATGCGGCACACCCAATGCTTCTGCAAGCGGCGGCACCGTTAATGCCGAAAATGGATGAGCAGCTGACACCTGATCCTGAAGTATATCCTTGGCAACTGTAGGCCTGAGATCTGCAGGTAATCCTTTCTCCGGATATTTCTGAATAGTCCTTAATACCCATTGCTGTCCGGTTGAATCCTGTAAACGCAAGGATTTGGTTTGTTGGCCGCCTCCTTTTTGTAAGATTTTCAAACCACCTTTCTCAGTAGCTATATGAAAAACCCTGAACCTAACCGGTGCAGCCCAAAGCTTACGATAGTTTTCGCCAAGAAAAAAACGGTGAGTTTTGCTTACCTGATTATAGGTTGGTTCAATGGCCAGTTTTATGCTATCGCCAGGCGTTTGTGCCTGTAATTTTAAACAGCCCAATAGCAAAGAGCCCGTTAAAAACAGAAATGAAAATTTAAACAGGTTTGTACCAGGCCTCATGGATAAGGTGTTTTGTTTTGCGATAGTAGTATAACCGCATATTACAAAATAGTTTTATTTTTATAAAGCTATTTCGTAATTAACGCCTACCCTTAATGCCTTTAATCCGGTAACGCCCTGTAGCTCCTCCAATTCAAGGTATTCAAGATCCTCAAGCAATATATTTTCTTCCTGGAGATATTTAATGTATTCCTGATATTCTAAGGCTTCTGCCTGGTTAAAATACACCATGGCTATTTTGCCGGGTTGTGTTAAACGTTCAACCGTGCCTGCTATTAAAACCTTATCAATACGTTTTTTTACAACTTCGTACCTGATGTTGTAAGCACCTTCCACATCAAACCGGCGTTCGTCATTCCTAAAACTAATATCAATTGAATTTGAATGTATAAATATAAGCTGCGTTGTTTCTAAGGGCCTGGAGATCTGATCTGCTAAACTATGCGTAAGACGTCCAATTTCGGTCATTGATTTAAGCTGCCATAAGCGGATATTTTTCAAGTACAGCGTGTCAAATGCCTTATCGGGAGCAATGGATTGACCGATGTATATATCATACTCAACGCCATCCGTACGGAATTTTTCAAAATAACAAGGAAATGATTCCTGCACCTCTTCCTGTGCCTGTTCCAGGTAATGATTAATGGAAGTATTAATCAATTGCATAGAAACCTCCAAGTTACGACGGTTGGTAAATGATAAGCCGGTAGTTTCATCAAGCGCATCAAAATACCTGTCAATAATTACTTTTTCGGCAGGATAGTTTTGTCTGAAATGGTTAAGGAACGGATTAACCTCGTCATGCAGAAAGCTATCCAGCATTAGTTCGTCATTAGTAGTTATAAAACCGCTTACTTTTTCAAGCCATTCTTCGCATTTGTATATAAGCTTATCTATCAGAGCCAGATGTATATGCTCTTTTAATATGGCCAGCGTTTCTGTAATAATAGTGAGCAGACTCTGTAGGTCTTGCTGTAAGGCGGTGTTGCGCTCAACTGTTGAATTACGAATATCAATAGCACCAAACAGCGGATAAACATTGGTAAAAACTACGGTTTCAATTTCCTGGTTCCTTTTTTTCCGGTTGCCTTTCCTAATATAGTTCCAGGCTACCTCATTAAATTTCCACTGCACCGATGGCTGCAACGAAGTAAACTTATCTTTAATAACCGTTTCAACACGAGCAGCAAACTGGTCAATACTATTCTGCAATAATTGAGCAATCAGTGGAATGGCTATCTGTAATTTGGATAACAGCTTTTCGTACATGACTATTTCCTCGTACGAGTAAACCTCCATAATGCCCGCCATTTTCTTATTATAATAAACGGGAAAAATTCCGTACGATTTGATACCGGATTGCTTTAAAACATTAAGGAATGGATGTTTTAATACTTTTTCATCTGTGAGCGATCTGAAAAATGCCGGTTTAGGATTTTGCTTATAGTCTTCCGTTATGGCATAAAAAGTTTCTTCGGCCAGGCTGAACTCTTTGGCTGAGGTGATCAATACACTTTGTGAACACTCATCCGTATCAAATATCAGTTTATTGTTGATAGTCAAAAAGGGCAACAACCCAAATTCAATAGCCGGGTTTTCGGATAAAACTTGGAGCGAATCTATAATCAGTTTATATTGATCAGTTTCTTTATTGGTGTGATTCACCAGTTCATTCCGGATATTATCAAGCGCATGCTGAAGCGTAATATCCGTTAAGGTAATAACCGAAAATCCTTCAAACCTGAAATTTGAAAGCGGCAACAATTCTTCCAGCTTCTCTATGCCTTCATAGTCATTAATGTAAGGCTCAATGGCATCAAAAGAAATTTGTGGCAACTCGCCCTTTACCTTAATATTGATAAATTGCGTGTTGGTTTGTATGTTGTAATATCTTGAAAGGTGTGTTTCCGGATCAATGTAGGCGAACAAAAGCTCGTTTTTTGACACTGCCGAAAACCCATAAATACGTTCCAGTATCAGGTTATAAATAAAACGCTTTTGGCGCTGGCTAAACAACTCGCCTTTTGTAATATTTAAAGCATATAAACCTGAATGATGGCTGGAATGAAAATCAAAAAAAGCATCGGTACTAAAAAATATTTTCTCGGGCACTGGGGTGCTTAACGCCCAAAAAAATTCTTTTTCATTTAAAATAGGAGGTGTCAGTATGCTGTAGATCAGTTCAAGCATTTCCCGGTAGCTTTCGGCATTTTCTGGGCATATCGCCAAATCTATACAGGTATCCTGTTCAAACTTATTCAGCACATACTTGTAAAACTCACTTTTAAGTGTTTTTTCGTTCTTTATTCTTTCCTGCAAATGCTCTACAAAAGGATTAAATGACAGGCATGTGTCTACCTGACATAAAAAGCATTCATCTTTACCAATATTTAAAACCTCAGTGTGCATTTGCGTTATAAAAAATTACCCTCTGTTAAAACCTGAAAGCTGTTGAAAAATAGGGGTACCATCCTTCTTCAGAGTGACTGATCACTATTTTGATAACTGCAAGCTTGGCTGGTGCTACGTAAATACCTCCGCCCGTGCCGTTGTGCCATTTATCAGAGTGTTCGCCATTTTCCCATACCCGGCCTACATCATAAAAGCCTAAGATACCTAATTGCCCCGGAACAATATAACTGGCAAAATCAGCCAATTTTATGCGTAGTTCAATGTTATTATATAAGCTGTACTGTCCGGCAAATCTATATAAACGATAGCCTAATAAATTATCCTGACCGCCTAAAAATAAAGATTGATAGAAAGCTGTTTTACCGACTGTAATACCGCCACCTACTCTTTCGGCCAGTACTATGCTACTATTGTTAGTTAAGCTTTTATATAATGCTACCTCGGGTATTAGTTGCGTAAAGCTTGTTGAGTAGTTGTTTAAACCGGTGTAACCCTGTAATTTAATATTCACATAGCTTCCCCAGGCCGGAAATATCTTATTATTACGTTTGTCGCTGGTAAAATTAACCACAATACCTGCAAATACTTTTCGTTTATCAAAGGTATAGCTATCATCAGCATTTGTAAGTAATGGATTTGTAATTAAACGCCCCTCATTATCCTTATCATCAAAACTATAATACTGAAATGACGGCCCCAACGTTAACGTGGTTCCGCTCTTGTTTTTCCAGCTCAGAGCCGGGTCAAACTGAACAGTGTTGAACCGCGCCCGATAAAAAGTTTTATAATCGCCGGTTTTTTCAAAAACAGTTTCGTTACCCCTGCCAAAAAAGTTAAGCGTTCCCGGTGCATTTACCTGTAGTTGCATCAGCAAATCTGCTTTATCAACAGCACGTATCCACTCTCCATCATATTTAAGCTTGAAAGCCTTTGTTGAAAACGAATGACTTAAAAACACCGTTTGCATATCATTATACGGCAGCGTACGGAAACCTTTCTGGTGAGTATATTTAAATCCAGCTCCCAATAAAACACCCTCATCCGGGTTAATCTCAAGGTTAGCCAGCGGCATTGTGGTGCTTAATAAATTAACTCGTGAGTATGATGTATTTGCACTATCTGCAGAAATGTGCTTGTGAACGCTTGATGTATCACCGGTAAGTGTAAGCTTTTTACCACGGTCATATAACTGTACGGTATTTCTTGATTTAATAATGTTGTAATCCTTGTGTCCGGTGCTATCAATAAATCTCAGTTTAATAGGTGATGTAGCGTTGTCTAAAACAACCTTGTCATCCCCACCTGCAACATACAACCTAATTTCTTTAGTAACATCCGGACTATAATTGATGTTCATTATTTCGTCTTTAACATTACCGCTTTTACTGATCTTGTTAATAGTAATATTAAGCCCTTTGCCCGGTATGTCCTTTATATTTACCAGTTCGTTCTTGTTGGTGGTATGTATATCAATTATTTCATTTACAAACTTATAGTAGTATGACATGGCAGCCGGTATATTGGCCCTACGCTCTTTAAGCTGCTTTAGCAGGAGATCGTGCCTTAACTTATAGGATGACGCAGGTAAACGTCTTAAACCTGCTTCCAAAACTTCGTCAGTTTCGGCGGCTACAAAATCGTTTACAATTTTCATCCATTCATCGTAGTTATATTGCATGGCCGGGAACCTGCCCATGAACATCGTTTTCCAGATAGAGTACCGTACATCATATATTTTACCATTAAAACCCTGTAAATTAGGTGCCAGCCACGGCTGGGCCGCAATAGTTGGAAATATACCCTGGTTAGTATAAACTACCTGATCGCGATCACGAGGTACGGCAGTATAAAAATCACCTTTGTCCGTTTCATCATTTTTCCAACGCCATTGATCACTATGCCTGTCCCAATCGCCAATTAACAAGTCAAGCAAACGGGCGCGTAAAAACTCGTGACCATCAACGTTGTTATCATTGTCGCTTATCAAGTTCCTGATCATCTTTGTAGAGTTATCCGATTTTCCGGTTGGCTCCCTTTCCTCCAGCAGGCATACTTTGTTTTCAAATATCTTATTGTATTTTCCCAGACTTTCGTCTGCCGATACTACCCCTATTATAGGGTTGGCATGTGGCACACGAGCAGCATCAGCCAATGGCGGTACTATAAGAGCCGAAAACGGATGTTGTGCACTCATGGCATCGTTCACCCAATCCTTGGCAAAGGTTTCCTGAAACTCCTCGGGTAGTATTTTCTCCGGGCTTTTTTCAACGCTGCGTAATACCCATTCTTTACCTGTTTTATCAACAAGCCGTAATGAATGTGTCTGAAAACCGCCACCAATCCTGACTGGTGTTAAACCTCCGTGAATCTCTGATAATTTTATTACAGGCAGTTTGGTATCCGCAGCCCATTCTTTACGATAGTTTTCGCCGAACACCAGCCGGTGAAAGCCACTAACATCGTTGTACGATGGATGAACCTTAACCACCAGGCTATCAGCAGTTATTGACTTATATGTCTTTGTAACTAAAGGTTGAACCGGTGTATAGGGCTGTGTAAAAGTAAACGCTTGTTTTACGCCCGTTTCACTATCAATATAATTAGTGAAGCGCATGCTGTTATCGCTTAGTATATCGGCAATTACGTAACCTTGTGTGGCGTCTGCAAACAGTGAATTTTTACCTTTTATGGCATAAGTATGTTTGGCCCCTGCCCCACTTACCACCTGTATTTGTTTGTCTTTTATAAACTGTAAGCCATGCTCATGGCCAGCCACATGAATCATATTAGGAAAGCCGTTAAACACCCCATCTATCCTTTTTATCATATCCTTATATAAAGGGTGGCCCAAATCTTCAGGATTGCTAAATGTTGATCGCAAAAACGGATATAAAGAGCCTACTACCGGTAGTGGTACATACAAACTATTATTAATAGCGGTTAATGGAAAAAGATGGTCTTTAAGTGAAAAATAGCCTCCATGCGTACCATAACTTTGAAACGGATGGTGCGAAGCCAGCAAGATTACCTTATTTCGGTTCCTGTCCAGTATTTCCTGCATCTTATCAATTATATCATCTTTGGTTTTACAATCGCACTCCACTCCCGGGTTGTTTTTATCATAAGGAAACAACCACCATTCGCTGTCAAAAGCAATAACCGTAAGATTATCAGTAAGGTTAATCTCTACCGGATCAGCGCAGCCATTTTCGGGCACCATTTTTAACAGGCTATCCTTCTGATCATTAAGATATTGCCATTGTTGTTTGATTTTTGCCAATCCCTTTGGCCCCATTTTATCCCAGTCATGATTACCGGGAATAAAGTAAACAGGAGCGCCATTAGCCCTCATAGGCTGATATTGTGACTGGAGTATCTTTTTAGTTTTTTCCTCTTCAGGACTGCCGGGCAAACCCATACCTTGAGGGTATATATTGTCGCCAAGGTACATCACCGTAGTTTTGTTTTTGATAATACTGTTTGCTGCGTGCTTTAAAACAGCACTTTGTTGCATATCCATTTCGCCGGCATCACCAATTAATATCACACGGTAACGCACCGAATCAAGATTTTGGGCCTGTACAGCAAACCGGCCCAGCAGTAAAACAAACAACAGGGGTAATTTTTTAATCATGACTTTGAGAGGTTAGGTAGTGTTTTTTAAATAGTTTTTGGTTAAACCAGTGCCCAACATAAGCGGTGCCTATCCCAACTGCTGCACCAGCCAGCACATCTGTTGGGTAGTGTTTCCCCAGGTACATCCTGGAGTAACCTACAGACGCAGCCCATGCATAAGCAGGTACCGTAATATACCATTTATGATATTGCATAGACAGCGTTGTTGCAGTAGCGAATGCCAGACTCGTATGCCCGGACGGAAACGACTGGTTATGCGTTGGCGAGTTAACAAATATTTCATCCGGATACCTATCAGCGGGGCGGGTTCTGTTAACGGTAATTTTGATAAGATTGGTAGCCAATACACTGACACCTAAATTAATAAAGGTTTCCACCGCATTACGCTTTGCTGTAGCATTGTTACTTGCAAAACCGTAAATTAAAGTACCAAATGATGCCGCGCCGGCTGCATAGTAAGCAGAGTTGCTGGTGTTACGCCAATAAAGCGAGGTTGGGTGCCGGGGGTTAATACCTTTTAAAATGTCGACATCAAGATTTTAGGCAAAGCAGTGCCGGCAACCAATAAAGGAAAAAATTAAAACAAGTAATAAAAGCAGCTTGGTACCTTTTACCATATTTTAATATTTGGTGTAATTAAACTTCAATACATTACCTGCGCTAACCAGATCGCCTTCGTTAGATATATAAAGATTATGTTGATTATCAAAGGCTATACCTTCGGGTTGATTAAACAGGGTCGAATTTAACGGATATACGTTTTTAACGTTCCAGCCAGCATCTGTAACAACCAGCATTTTTTTAACCGACGAAACGATATACCATTCATTAGTGTTCTCGTTTTTAGCTAAAGCCGATGGCCTGAAAGCTCCTTTTTTATTACCGCTTAGCTGTTCTATAATTTTTACGTTTATGCTAAACCCTCCTGCCGGTTTAACGGACCCATCGGTTTGCAATTGAAAAATATAACCTGTAGTGATTTTATTTTTTTCGTCGCTACAATGTTTGCAGAGTATATAAAGCCGGTTTGTTTTTTCATCTGCATACATACCTTCATATTCGCCAGCGGGCAAAACATCTTTGATCTTTTTTACACCATCAATTTGTTTGTTCCTTACCTGGTTAAAAGGAAAAGAGAACAACGAGCCGTCGCTACGCAATATAATCACATAGTTATTGCAAATAGCGATGTCTTCATAATCACCTGATTTTGCAAACTTACTTTCGCTTATTTTTTTATCGCCCAATTTGAAATAATATACTTTTCCGTTTTCATCTTCTTCAGCATATAAGGAGTCGCTTTTACCGTGTCGAAAAGCAATGCCCGATATTTCGGTCAGGTTGATATGCATGTTGTACTTAATGGGCTTACTAAGATCGTACCCTTTAGGATTAGTGCCAACTACAGATTTATTGGTGCAGGATATGCCTAAAAAGATGCCTGCAAACACTAATAATACAATAATGAATGTAATCCCTTTACGCATAGCTTTATCAATTTTAAACCTTGTCATAAATCTTTTGCTGTAATAGCTGGTAAATTTCCCGCTGCGACTGTATTAACGGTTCGTGTTTATCAATTTCTATATTCTGTAGCTGTCCATTTAAGCTAACTGCCTGTATATTATCATTTAGTTGCAATTGAATAATTGCCATGATCTCTGCCTTGATATTTTGATCATAAACCGGGAAACAGACTTCAATTCGCCGGTAAATATTGCGGTTCATCCAATCGGCAGAGCCCAGGAAAATCTCGGGATCATTATTGTTATTAAAAATAAAGATCCTGCCGTGTTCCAGGTAACGGTCAACAATGCGACGAACGGTAATATTTTCGCTCATTCCTTTTACTCCGGGTATGATACAGCATATACTGCGCACAATAAGTAATATTTTTACCCCAGCCTGCGATGCCTCGTAAAGTTTGGATATGAGTATCCGTTCTTCCAGGTTATTTAGTTTTATGGTAATTGAGGCAGGCAAACCCTGTTTAACGTTTTCAATTTCGCGATCAATTAATGCAATAAAGCGTTGTTGTAAGTTAAATTGTGCAACCAGCAGATGTTTAAAATCAACCGGGTAACCAGCTGATGTTTTTGCCTTTTTTGCCAGAAAAATAAACAGCAGCTCCATTTCGCGCAGTAGCAAGGGGTTAGCTGTCATCAAAATATGATCTGTATAAAAGGCGGCCGTACTTTCATTGAAGTTACCTGTAGCCAACAATCCTGCATATTTTACCCTACCGTTCACCAGTCTTTTAACCAGTGCTACTTTGGCATGTACTTTTAGTGCCTTGTCGCTATAAATGATCTCTACTCCGGCAGCTTTCATTTTTTTTGCCCATTTGATATTGTTGGCCTCATCAAACCTGGCTTTAAGCTCCACCATTACCCTTACCTTTTTACCATTACAGGCCGCGCTGATCAACGCATTCACAATACGGGAATCGCTGGCTACACGGTAAAGTGTTACGGATATCTCCTGCACGTTTTCATCAATAGCAGCTTCATTAAAAAAGCGCAATATGCTATTGTATGATTGATAAGGTGCATGAAAAATGCAATCACGTTTGTTAATATAATCAAATATCGAGCTCTCTTCAATTAGTGCAGCATTAATTGCTGGTTGCCATCTGCTATACCGGGCACCTGGTAAATTGACCGGTAGGCCCATCAGGTCCTTAAGATTATGGTACATACCGCCCTCAATGATGCTTGATCCTTGCAATCCCAGTTTTTCTGTAATAAAATGCAGGGTGCGTAAGGGAATATTGGGCTGATGTAAAAAACGGGTAGCCATACCCATATCCCGTTTTAAGAGCTGTTTTTCAATCTGTTCAGACAGATCGCCATGATATTCATCCTTTAAATCAAGTTCGGCGTCACGTGTTATTTTAAAACTATAACATCCGCTTACCTCTTCATTTTTAAATAGTTTATGGAGATTGTGTCTGATGATATCATCCAAAAATATAATGTACTGTTGGCCATCAGTCGTAATACTATAAAACCGGGGCAATTGGTTTGAAGGGATATTGAGTAATACGGTTCTTTCTTTAGATTTCGTTAACCCGAGATTCACCAAAAAGTAGAGCCTGTTGTTTTCAGGGAAAAACTTTTTGCCGGTTTCAGACAGATCAACAGGTTGTAAAAAAGCCATCACCTGGCTAAAAAAATAATCACTCACCTGATCCTGGATGGTTACAGGAAGCGGTTCATTGAACAACAGTTGAACTTTACTCTCTTTCAATAATGGAATAAGCTGATCTGCAAATATTTTCCCAAACTTTTGCTGCTGACGTTCAATAATTGATTGAGCCTCTGCTAAAACATCTTCCTTATCAGGTGTTGTATGTTTAGACAGTTTATGCAGAGCCAGTATCACGGGCATTCGTACCCGGTAAAATTCGTCAAGGTTGGATGAAAAGATAGACAGAAAATTGACCCGTTCCATTACCGGCAGTTCTCCCTTTTCTGCCTCCATCAAAATACGCCCATTGAATAGCAGCCAGCTCAGATCCCGGTCAAAAAATGAATAATTATGCATAATAACAGCAATTTTTAATTAACACTATTATTTATACCAATGAGGAAATAGCATACGCCATAACTGAAACAATAAGCCCAAACATGAATATATTGTAAGATGCCCTCAGTAATCTGTACTTTTTACCCAACACAACACCCTGAGAGTAATTATCACGAATAAGACTGCCATACAGAAAATCCTTATCGTCCATCATTTTTACCATTCCCTCGCTGTAATCTTCAAATGACATTTTGTAAAAATTTCCAAAAAAAAGCAGGTTCACATTCTTCTTTTCAATGTCCTCATGTGAAAACAATCCGCTGGGTATTGACGGCCTGGTTGCCAGTATAGAAAATATCATGGTAAGCAAACTTACACTGAGTAACATGAACGTAGGTATCAGCAGATTTGAGTGTTCATCAAGCTTACGCAAAACCAAACTGATAATGGCCGATAGGATAATGGAGTTTACAGTAATCATGATATGGGCCTTATTATCCGCCATATTACTTAAGCGCTGATGATTGGATGAGCTAATCCGAAACATGGTTTCGATCCCCTTCTCGGGTTTTTCCTCCTTATGTTTTTTATCATGCTTATCGTGATCCTGATGATCTGCTTTTACCACATCCCCGTCTATGGTACTTATCTCAACTACCTTGTCCTCTTCAGTTTTTTCATCCATCTCTGTTTGTTTATCTTTCAATTTTTCAAGATTTTTTGCTTTTTGATCATTTAACAGCAGGCGACAATAATCGGTAAAATAATGATGAGCCTGCAAGAACGCAATATTTTCTGTACGCCAGGCATCTTTACCAATTTCCTGATGCCTGCAGGCCTCCAGCTCTTTGCGCATCAGTTTGCTTTTATCCTTAAAATCATCCGTGCCTAAATGAAACAGATCAGCGTCGCATAAAATTTCCTCTAATAAATTTGAAGGCTTTTGAGGCATCCGCGTAGCCAAGATACAGGCAGTAATTTTATCAATTACAGGCGTTTCAACTTTATGCTGCTTTAATAAATGACTCGCTACATCTGCACCTTTGGTTTCATGGTCGCTTTTATCAGTAAAGTAGCCGGTATCATGAAACCAGGCAGCGGATATTACTATAAAAAAATCTTCGTCGGATAATTGATAATGATTGGCTATTTGGGTAGCTGAAGCCACCACATCTTTGGTGTGCTTAAGATTATGATATATTAGTTCAGGATCATGGTGTACATCAAAATATGATATTACATAATGCTTTACCTCTTCTAACAACTGTTGAAATTTCATTATAGCTTTTTATGGTTAAATTACTCAAAATTATTTTAAAAAATTCTTAATTAAGGCAGGGTAGCAATTAAACCTTTAATTATCATCAGAAATATGACCGGTATATTGTTTAACTATAAATATATGTCGTTTTTTAGCTTTCGACATCTTCTTTCTTGTTTTCAGGGCCTTCGTAGCTGTAATTATAGGGTGGATAAGGAACTATAAAGGTATCCTCGACCCGTGAGGATCTTTTAAAATAGGAAATCCATATCATGGACACTAATATTGAACGGCTTAAAGCAGTTAATGCACTTTCGGTAATATTACTATTGTTGGTGCTTAGTGCTAAAACATAGTAAATTAGGGTAAATATTACAGCAAAAACAAAATAACCTGTAATTACCCGGGGTAATATATCGCGTTTATTTAACAGCAGTACCAGGCAAAAAATAGCGTAAACCATCAATATGATATTACCCGTAGCGCCAACTATGGTTAACAGTTTAAAATTCAGACCGTGCTTATTTGTTGTATAGGAGTTCCAGGTATTCAGGTTAAAATAATCGCCCGTAAATATCTGCGCCCCTATGTTTAAAGCTGTAACTGCAAGCCCAATCGCCACTAATATAAGCCATCCCCCAATTGGTATAAATGTAGAGCCATAGCTAAAAACGATTCCTGGTGTTTCACGGCGATATATCCAAACGCCCAAAAATATCAAGGCTATAGTAAGTAAGCCGGCAAACATTACCATATAAACATTGGTAATTAACGGGCCCTGTTGCGTATCTGGTGTATATGAAAAACTATAACTTAAACCGGTATCATTAAGTTGTTTAATATCATCCTTAAACTCAGCAAGTTTATTTACCGGAACGTAATCTTTTAGATAAGCGAACTTATATTGGAGTAACAAAGTATCGCCCGATGTAAAATAATGAGATACAAAGTGGTAATAATCCCGGTTAATGGTATTGCTGGCCTCGGTAATATTCCAGCTGGTTGGCATTATTACCCGTTGATTATATTCCAGATCATACGGATATGCTACCGACACCGGCGTTTTTGTTTGCCCTGTGATAGATGGCAATTGCTGAGATATACTATTGGCAAAAAGATCAACGTACCACTTATTTGTCGTTGAATCCTTTCTGAAAAAATTACTGATCAAATAGGTTTCAGTAGTGGTCAGCACATTTTTTTGCAGGTCATCAACCACGGTTATGGAATCCTTAGCTTCAATTTTTGAATATATTTTTGAATAATAATCCAGGTAGTTTTTTTCCGTTTCGGCCATACCTGCCGAGGCCAGCCTACCGCGAATATCATCAGCCTGATTTAAGGTATAAGTTGTTTTCACCGTAAATAATACCGGCGATTTTACATCCTTTATTTTATATGCGTCATCATTAATTATTTTACCAGTTTTGGATGCCGGGATAGTGGTAAGCGCGTTGTTTCCCGGTTTTAAAACAAGCCCCCTGCCATAACCCGGAAAATAAATATCGGTACCTGCACCACCCTGGTAATCAATGGTAGCATCGACCCAAACCTGCTTACCATTTATACTGGCCGTTACCACAGCGTGATTGAAGGCATTGTAAGTGGGTATATAATCGGCTATATGTTCGCCACGATCTGCATTTACCAAAACCATTGCTGCATCTATGTCATCAGCCTTAAGCATAGATACCAGCAACAGCGATTTATCTTTACAATCACCGTAACGCTGTTTAAATACCTTTTCAGGATTATTAGCCCGGTGCGAGTACTGCCCTATTTCGATACCCATATAGCGCACCTCGTCCTGAACAGTTCTTACTGCGGCTCTGAAGTATTTCTCTTTACTGCTCGCGGCTGCTTGCTTTAATTGCTTAATCCGGTCCCCCAGTTCTCCTTTTATATTGGTAGCGGTAGGGTTAATGCTCAGCGCCCAATTAACTACGCCGGCCCAATCATCGTACTCACTGATTTGCACATAGCCCAATTCATTGTACCATGCTGGCTGATTATCGTCATCGTGACCTGCCGGAATCTGAAAATCTTCATATTCGTACCTTTTTAAACCGGCATTTTCTGAAACCGTGACTTTGGGTACCTTATTAAAATATTTAAAATTAAGTTTTCTTTGGGACGATGTGATGATGGCCGTATACTGATGAGCAATTGGCTGATACCATTGAAAATATATCTCATCGCAAAACTTGCCGTTAAATATGGGGTTACGTCCAGTAATGGTGTAAGCATACTCTATCCTGTCACCTTTTCTGATATCATCAAGAATACACAGGGCCGAAAAGCTACCCTGATAAACAAAATTTGACAAATCCTTTTCATCAGCCAATACCTTAAATGCAGCAGTCTTAAGCTGGTTTATTGGTTTATTATCCCGCCAGATAGTGATATCATGAAAATCCAGATGCTCAAATGCAGGATCAAAACTGACAGATATTTGAGAAGCATTTTGTATGCCTGCTTCTGAAACAATCTCTTTTATTACGTGGTGATAATCTGCCTGTTTCTCAACCTCTACCTGCTGCTCAATCAACGCGTAAAAAAAGCCCCTTTCAATGGTACGTAATGGTGGTTTTTGATTATAAGCCTTGCAGGTGCTAAGCCAGATTGGTTTAGCTGTGATATGAACCGATGGTGTAGCGGCTTTAACCGACTCGTTATTAAGGCGCAAAACACAAATTAACAGGATCAGAAATATTTTAAAAGGCTTCTGCATACAGGCAATGAAAATAAATAAAGAACATGACTTTTCTTTATATTTATTTCAATATGTGAAACGCCATTAACAATGAAAGCCGCTGCATATTATTGCAACGGCTTTCATGGCTATTCTATTTAAGATATTTGTTATTGCTGACCCAAAACAGGGGCAAATTTTTTCATGTAATCTTTTAACTGCGCCTCCACTTTATTATAAACATCAGCTTGTTTACTTTCTTTAGTAAAATCAGCTATTCCATTCAATAACTGCAAACTGATTTGTACATCGCGCATGTTCAAGTTATTAGCATTATCAGCAAGCAAACGATAATTATAATCCAGTTGATCAGTAACGTAATCATCAATACCATTTACTATTTTTTTGCCTAACACCACGTCGTTCAATTGAAATGCTAATTGAGCTAAGAATAGTTTACGACCTGCTACATCTATATACGGGGTAATATCCGGCATTTCCTGATCATATTTGTGCAACACTTTTAAGGCAAGGTCATTATGTCCCTCCTGCATAAGGTTTTGAGTAAGATCAATAAAGGTAGAAGTTATTACAGGGTAAAACATAGAAGTTGACTCATGATCAAGATAACGGGCATTTTTAAAATTACCGAATTTAAACTTGTTCATAATGTTATCATACATTACCATGGTATTTGTTTTACTCAATTGGTCATGCCTGGTGGTATCCTTTTCAAACGGAATTAAACGATAAGTAAATCCTTCTTTATACAAATATGGCTGCATACCAATAAGGTTATCGTTGCCAATAGTAGTAGTAAAACATATAGGCCTTTTCCAATTGTTGTGTGCCAGTATATCAAGCATGGCCAGGTTATCCTTAGTAATGTAGTTTGAGGTAAACTTCCACTCCATAACTTTGGTAAGCTTACTTTTTTGTTCAGGTGTAACCACGCCATTCTTCACTACTTCATCCGGATCAATGGTGATCTTAAAGTTTTTAGTCGGCAGGTAATTACCATAATCGCCACTTTGATATTGTACCTGTGTGGCCTTATCATCTGATGAGATAAAATCAAATATTTCCTTCACCTCAACAGGGCCTGCTATTTTCTGGTCGTTATAATAAATAACATCCCTCACTCCTTCCTTATACTTGTCATAAGGCATGGTGATAGGCAGCGGTTCAGACTGATTCATTTTTCCCTGCATTTGGCGTATATACCAATCACCTGTGAAAAGGCTCAGGTTAACAATGCGCACATCTGGCCTTATGCCCTCTACTTCCTGATCATACCATAATGAGTAGGTATCATTATCGCCGTAAGTAAATAATATCGCATTCTTAGGGCACGATATCAGGTAATTATAAGCCATGTCATGTGCAGTCCATTTGGTTGAACGATCATGATCTTTCCACTCTTTATTGGCAAGCAGTAAAGGTACAGCTAACAAGCAAATAGCTGTTGAACCTATGGCGGCAACTTTCCCATCGATAAACTTACGGGCAGCATCGGCAATAGCAATTACGCCTAAGCCTATCCATATAGCAAACGCATAAAACGACCCAACATAGGAATAATCTCGCTCCCGTGGTTGCACCGATGCCTGGTTAACATATAGTACAATGGCAAGCCCGGTGAAAAAGAATAATAGTAAAACTACCAATGCATCCTTTTTTTTGCGATTAACGTGATAAAAACCACCTATTAAACCCAATATTAAAGGCAGGGCGTATAATGGTGTATAAGTTGTACCGTTAATAACTGATTTTGGCAGGTGTTTATCGAAAAGACCTGTTGTCCAGTTGCCGTCAATACCTTCAGTGCTGGTTTGCCCATCTGCATCATTATAACGACCTACAAAGTTCCATAAAAAATAGCGCCAGTACATCTGGTACATTTGCCAGCTCAGCATCCATTTCATATTATCGCCAAAGGTTGGCGCCTGGTTATCAGGAATCCGTAACCACTCCTTATAAAACTGTATATCCTGCGCCTCTGTGCTGTACATACGCGGCAATGGCGTAGTATGATCATACTCGGTTTCAATTTTACGGCCGGCATTTTCATATTGTGTTTTACCTTTACGGTAAATAATGCTGCCTTCTTTTTGGTCGGTTACTTTAGCATCGTAAAACGGCCCGCTTAACAATGGATTTTCGCCATACTGAATACGATTTAGATAACCATAAAGCGTGAAGGCGTTGTCAGGATGCGAGTTATTCAAATCAGGATTAGCGGTAGCCCTGATAGGAATATAAGCAAATGAGCCATAACCCAGGTATATAAAGGCCACGCATAATAACGCCAGATTAAGAACCGGTTTCTTAGCACGGATGCTATATATAATACCGCCTGTTATAGCGGCTACAATTATTAATATAAAGAAAAACGCGCCACTACCAAAACCCATACCCAGTGAGTTTACAAAAAACAGGTCAAAGTAGGCAGCAAACTTTATAGTATAACCTCTGATACCATATTGTACCAAACCCAATATTACAATACCTGCAAGGAAAGTGAGGATGCCATTTTTAACAGTAACATTCTTACTTCTGCGAAAGAAGTAAACCATAGCAATAGCCGGAATGGTTAATAAGTTAAGCAGGTGTATTCCGATGGATAAACCCATTACGTAGGCTATAAAAACAAGCCACTTATCAGCGCCCTTTTCATCTGCGTGTGCATCCCATTTTAAAATGGCCCAGAATACGATAGCCGTACACATTGATGACAATGCAAATACGATAGTTTCAACAGCCGAAAACCAAAAAGTATCTGTATAAGTAAATGCCAATGCGCCAACCAAACCTGCGCCCATAATCAGTATCAGGTTTGTTTGATCTACAGCATCATCCCGTTTATTAAGCAGCATTTTTTTTGCAAGAGCCGTTATAGTCCAGAACAGGAACATAATGGTTGCCCCGCTGGCTACTGCCGAACCTAAATTGGTAAAGTAAGGCACCTTGGTATTATCACCAAATGACAGCAATGAAAACAACTTGCCAAGCATGGCAAATACGGGGTATCCTGGTTGGTGAGCTACCTGTAAACGGTAAGCACAGGAGATAAACTCGCCGCAATCCCAAAAACTTACGGATGGCTCTAAAGTTAAAATGTAGGTAACAGAAGCTATAACAAAGCAAAGCCAGCCTAAAAGGTTATTGATTTTTTTGTATTGCATTTAATATATTAATATGGTGTTTTATCGCGCGGGCAAATATCAGGAATTTTATAGCTTATTTAAAAAAAACAGTTTCAAGCCAACAAATTTAACATTAATTAACTTTTACAATCAGTTAACTTTTTTAATGCATTGCAAAAAAAGCAATAAATCTGACATGATAATATAATACAAATCAAATGATAATGAAATTTTTATGTTACAATAAATAATACTTATTTTGTTGCGATGCAAAAACTCTACTTTTTTCGTTCCATAAAATTATTTTTGTTAGCTGTAATTATCTTGTTTTCAGCGCAGTTAAGTAAAGCACAATCTGTTTACTTACCTAACTCCTATCAGTTTTATCAAAAATTTAATGCTGATATATATAGTACAAAAACTTCTTTTCATACTTCTTTACGCCCTTTTCTGATTGACAGCCTGATCAACCATACTTATGATTCACTCATGAATGTAGGGGTAAGCAGCAAATTTGACAAAAGCTGGATCACACGTAAAATATTTAATGAGCACCTATTTGATGTAAAAACCAAGGATTATACCTTTTATGGTGATGTTTTGGTTGACCTGCAACTCGGGCATGATTTTTCGTCGCACAAGTCAACAAACTTAAATACCCGTGGTTTCCAATTTGGCGGAACGGTAGGTACTAAGTTTTCCTTTTACACCAGTGGTTTTGAAGATCAGGGCAAATTTGCATCCTATTATAACGATGTGGTTAATGCAAACGCCTTTATCCCCGGCCAGGCCTATGCCAGACACTATAATGGCCTTGCACAAACCAGTCAGGATTGGTCTTACGTTACAGCCATTGCGTCCTACACTCCTATCAAACAACTTAATATTACCTTAGGTCAGGATAAAATGTTTGTGGGCGATGGGTACCGCTCCTTGCTATTATCAGATTATGCAGCTAACATGCCTCTTTTGCGTTTAACCGCAAACTTAGGAAACGTGCAATACATGGTAGCCTGGACATATCTTGAAGATCTAAAGGCCCCAAAGTATGACAGCTTTGGTAATAACCGCCGTAAATGGGCCCTTTTCCATTATTTAGACTGGAACGTTAACAACAGATTGTCATTCGGTTTCTTCAACGCCCTGATTACTCCCGAAGCTGATGACCAGGGTAATAAACGCGGTTTTGACGTAAATTTCATTAACCCTCTCGTGTTCTCCAGTGCTTTGGGTTCATCAGGTTCGCCTAAAGACAATGTATTTATGGGTTTTACCGGTAAATACAAAATATTTGATAAAACGGCTATATACGCTCAGCTGATGCTTGACAAGTTTAAAGCGAGTGATTTCTTTTCAGGTAGTAACGCAGACAACACCAATGGCGTACAGTTAGGTATTCGCGGAGCCGACATCTTTAAAGTTAATCGTCTTAATTACCTGTTTGAGTTTAACACCGTTAAGCCATACACTTATTCAAGCCAGCAGCCACTTAATGCCTATACTTTTTTTGGTGATCCACTGGCTCACCCTTTCGGAGCAAATTTCCGAGAGTTTTTAGGTATATTAAACTACTCCATCGGCAGGTTTGATTTTCAAGGGCAGGTTGACTATGGCAAATATGGACTTGATGCAACGCCGGCTGATAACAACGGTAAGCTGATTACAAAACCTACCCCGGCAACCCTTAGTCCAAACCAAGCCGTAGGGCAAGGCTTATCTACACAGCTTTATTATACTGAGGGAACGGTTTCTTTCCTGATTAACCCGAAGTATAATCTGCGTTTTGAGCTTAGCGGCCTTTACAGACAACAGAAAAATGCTTTAGGCGATTCTAAAACCACTCTGATTACCTTTGGTTTAAGAAGCTCGTTCAGAAACCTGTATCACGACTTTTAATTTGTTTGAATAGCGCCGAAGATATTATTGAGATTTTAATGCTTTAATAATTTGCTTGATCAGCTCCACTTCAACAAAAGGCTTGGTAACAAAACCCGAGAAACCTTTCTTGGAAAAACGCTCACCATCAGACGGCTTTGAACTACCACTGATTACAATTACAGGTACTTTATTTAAAGGTGCCTGTAATTGTCTTATAGCAGCAATAAGCTCATTACCATCCATTGTAGGCATCTGAATATCCGTTAATACAATGGTTATGGTTTCCCTGGCTAAAATCCCTAAGGCTTGTTTACCATCAGATGCCTGATAAAACTTAATGTTCCACTTACTGGTCATCATCTTCAGGAACATTAAACTTAGTTCGTTATCGTCAACAGCCAGAATACTTATACCATTGAGTAATGATAGCGGATCTTCTATTTTCTGTTTATCAAGTACATCATTAATGTTTTTGGCTTCCTGGTACGGAATAAAAAAGCTGAAGGTGCTTCCCTTGCTGGCAATACTTTTTACACTGATTTGTCCATCTTGTAGTTCAACAAGCTGCTTGCAAATATAAAGCCCTAAACCGGTACCAGTTTGTCCTTTTGCAGAGTTGGTTTGATAGTATTTTGAAAAAAGATTTGCCTGCTGCTCTAAACTTATACCAGCTCCGGTGTCAACAATATCAACTTGCAGCTGAGGCCCACCATTTATTGATGTAAGATTGGCATTTACAGTAATACCGCCATTGTTGGTATATTTAATGGCATTGCTAAGCAAATTAACCATAACCTGTTTAAGTCTGAAGCTGTCACCTAAAACAAGAGCTTCTTTATCGCCGACAAAGTTGTAGTTCAGACTGAGTGCTTTCTTAGTTGCACTAAATTCCATGCTTTCTATTACCTCTTTTAGTACAAAATCGGCATTAAAGGGGTCTTTGTTAATTTTGAACTCGCTATTCTCCATTTTTGCAGCATCCAACGTATCATTTAAGGTACGCAGCAACATATCAGAAGAAAGGCGGATAGAACCCAGCATATCAGCTTGCCGTGGCGACAGATTAGTTTGACTGAATATATAAAGAAAGCCCTTTATGGCTGTAAGCGGGTTACGTATTTCATGGCTCATGTGCTGCAACAGATCCATTTTTTGCTTGGCTATCGTTATCGAACGCTCATTTTCCTGCAATAACAAAGTTTCTGAAACACCAAGTCTGATCACAAATACAATAAGCAATGTGGCAAATACCAATACCAGAAAAAGTGCCGCCAAATAAAACTTATTAAGCAATGCCGTCGTTTCCTGGTAATTTTTAAAGGTCATCCCCTTAAACTCATTGGTTATGTTATAATTGATCTCTTTTACTTCATTTATGATACCCTCCAACTCGTTCCTGATATGAATATTTAAGGAAATCAGTTGTTTTTGCGTAGTGAGCAATTTTACATTACGCTCCTGCAATTGCTTAAGTTTTTGATTATATACCTTTTTGTCCTGGTATTCCAATCTGCGTGTGGCAGAATCAACGATATGACTGGTATGGGTATGATTAACCTCAATAATATTGGTGCCCCCTCCGTTGGTGTTTTTATTGGATATAGCATCTTTGATGCGGCCAAAAAAACCCTTTTTCTTAACTAAAGAGGTCTTTTTTATCGTGTCTGTTTTATTCTCAACAACTTTTTTCCGGGGGCTTTTATCCAGACTAATAGTGGTGACACCTTTAGTAGCTTCTGTATTAAAACCTGCATAAACTGTAAGCAATGAATCAAAATTATGCTTTAGCGAATATAATCTGGCGGATAATTGTATCTTTTTTATTTGCCAGTATCGTACTTTTTTATGCTGCTCCGTGGTTAGGTCGAGTGTATCGGTATGTTCCTTAAGCAAGGTATCCATTTCAACAAAGGCCTCTGATAGTTTTGCTTTATATGCAGTACTTTTTTTATCATCGGAGCTTAACAACGACTCCTGAAAATCGTCCTCAGCCTCATTCAGCAACAATAAAATCTGTTGCGGCTTGGCTTGCCCATACTCAACGTTATGGGCGAGGTTGGAGATGTCCTGCAATTTATGAGAGATGGAATCGCGAACAAAAAGGGCCGCTATGGCAAGGATAATAACAAATGCTAAAAAGGCAAGCAGAATTTTTCTTGATATTTTTTGGGTATATGTTGATTTCATTAAAGCAGATAGCTAAACGGTTAATGATGTTAATCATCATCAGAATAACAAGGCAAAAATAACATTAATTAGAGCCAGTGTTAGTTATTTATAACTTTATATAATAGTTAGTTTAAAATATAAACCAATAAATAAAAACCATATTATTAACGAAAGTTTCACCGACACGAGAGGGGCTGCGCGAATTAAAACAGAATGTAGTAACTGAATTATTTAAGGATATGAGATTAAGCAAACGAGGAACGATAGTTTAATGTTGTTATATAAACAAAACCCTATCTTAAAGGTATAACAAATATTGAATGATCAAGAGATGATTGTTAAGTGAATGATTAAAGAGATATCAAACGCAGGCATAACTACGTTAATTATATATTATAATAGCCCAATATTATATGGATATCAAATAGTAGATTATTTTTTATTTGCGTTCTAAAACATAGCGCCAAACAACTGCACTAACTATGGCACCCAACACGGGTGCTATAATAAACAACCATAACTGACTAATGGCTGCGCCACCCACAAACAATGCAGGGCCAATGCTACGGGCCGGATTTACGGATACACCGGTAACTGGAATACCAACTATATGTATAAGCACCAAACTTAAACCTATTGATAAACCTGCAAAACCACCATTTATATTTTTGGTAGACGTTGAACCGAAAATTACAAACAGAAATATAAATGTAAAAACCAATTCAGCAACAAAACCTGATAATAAATTATAATGTGCGGGCGAGTAAGCATCATAGCCATTTTGCCCTAAACCGTTAGCGGCAATACTGTATCCATCTTTACCGGATGCAATAAGTAATAAAATGCCGGCCCCGGCAATAGCTCCTAAAATTTGAGCAATAATATAAATTACAGCCTCACTTGCTTTCATGCGGCCGGCTATAACCATACCTATTGAAATAGCCGGGTTAATATGACACCCCGAGATATGACCTATAGCATAAGCCATAGCTACAACTGATAAACCAAAAGCAAAAGATATACCTAAAAAACCAACTCCGGTTGTTCCATTTGCACCCGCAATTACTGCGCTGCCGCAGCCCATCAAAACCAATACAAGGGTACCAAAAAGTTCGGCTGAAAATTTCGAGAATGTGCTTGTTTCCATGTAAAAATAATTAAGTAAAAAGGATTAGATGAAGAATGACCAAACCATAATATTGATTTCAAATTAAGACCATTAGCCCGCTATATACTGAATTAACAAGGCGGAGTTATTTTATAACCATACTTAAATCCGGATCAAATAAAATGAGTTTTAAACTGAATGAGGAGTAGTTTCGATAGACAGGTGTATCACATCGACAGAAAGGCCAAAATATTGGACGGAAATCAAGTGGTTTAAAACCACTTATCAATAAACTTTTTAAATTGCTCTTTGTACTGCTCGCTAACAGGTATCAGAGTTTTACCCACCTTAATGGTGTTCTTGGTAATAGTATCTATCTTATCAAGCGACACAATGAATGACCTGTGCACCCGCATAAAGGAACTTACAGCCAGTTTTTCTTCAAGGCTTTTCATGGTAGTAAGTGATTTTATATAACCGTCATTATTGGTAACATAAACTTTCACATAGTCCTTAAACCCCTCAAAGTAAAGTATATTCTTTAAATAAACCTTAACTAACTCATATTCAACCCTTAAAAAAATAAAGTCATTCTCGGTGTAACCTATTGTACCTGGCAGTTGTTTATGATGCTCAATGTCATCTTTTGCTTTATAAACTGCTTTTATAAAGGCCTCGTATTCAATAGGTTTAAGTAAATAATCTAAAGCATTAACCTGGTAACTGTCAACTGCATAACGTTCAAAACCTGTGGTAAAGATAATGCGGGGGGCACTCCCTCCTTTCCTGTTGTTAATAATCTTGGCCAACTCAATCCCATTAATACCCGGCATATTAATATCAAGAAAAACAAGTTTCAGGTTTTCGTTTTCAATAGCTATTAGCGCATCGGCCGGATTGGTATGAAATGACAGCAGATTTAAAAACGGTGTCTGGACAACAAGACTGCGCAGGTGTGAAAGCACCATCTCATCATCATCAACAATCATACAGTCAATAGACATAGGTTTAAATAATAAGTAGTCAGACAAAATTCAAGTTACACTAAAATAACACATTTTATTATTATAATAAAGGTAACAACTTATAAGAATAAAAACAGGCACATATTATTGCTCACTATTACTCACAGTAAAACCGCTTTAAAAAAGACAATCCGCCTCTTTTGGAAACGGATTGTCTTTTTTAATTGATTACCAGATTTATGATTTAATACTCATCATTCTGAGTAAGTACAGGCGCATTTCTGTCAATTTCTGCATGTGGAATTGGCCAAAAATCAAAGTTACTCTTGTATATGGTTTTATAGCAGGCGTTGCAGGATTTTCCCCGCCCTGGTTGTTTTGGGTATAAGAATCATCTCTGAAGTTTTCCCACCACATAGGAGCATATGACGACCCTATTTACCTTATTTTTAGGTAAACTTTTTTAGCAGGTATATGTTATTGAAAAGCAAGCGGTTCAATAACATATACAGATATACATGAGCATCATGACCTGCTTTAAAATTTAACAACAATAAATTTATGAAAAGGCATTTTTACTTATTAATAATAGTTGCCTTAAGCTTTAGTGCCTGCTCAAAAAAGAACAATAATCCAATTCCTCCTCCTAAAACAACTTCAGTATCCATTTCCGGAGATGCTTATAGTACCGTGGTAATTGGAAACCAGACATGGACATCTGTAAATTATAGCGGTCCCGGCGGTTTTACTTATGGCTACGGTGCTGGCGTGGCACCTATTACAAATTATGGTAAACTTTATACGATGGCAGAGGCAAAAGCTATTCAACTACCAACCGGATGGCGATTGCCTACGCAAGCTGATTTTCTTAATTTAGTTATTGCATTGGGCGCTACACAAAAGGATGCATCAAAGCAAGATTTTAGTTCCTATGATGTCCCAACAAAAACCATCACTTCATTAATGTCAAAAACCGGATGGAACTATCCTAACGGCACCAATACCTCTGGCTTTAATGCCTTGCCTGCAGGTGTTTATGTCGAAGATAACTCGGGTATGGGATACGTGGAATATTCTGACATGGGATCTGATTGCATCATAATGATTCCCTCTGACACCGATCCTGAACCTTTTGTTTTTGGTATTAGCTCAACTCAGAATGGCAAACTTTCCATCGGTGAAGCTAATATTAATTACAATGTGTCCGTAGGATCAGATTACAGATCCTCGCTGCGTTTTGTAAAAGACAACAAGTAGTTAATTGTTGTTATATATACTTGCCGTTATCAGCTTTTAACCTCACTTGGCAGTATTCCAAAATATTTCTTAAATGCCTCTGAAAGGTGCGATTGATGTTTGAAACCAACTTCGTAAGTTACCTCCCTAATAGTCATTTTCTGATCAATAATTAAATGCCGGGCACGCTCCATTTTAAGTCGGGTAACGTAGCCATAAATGGTAATTCCGTAGTAAGCTTTAAACCCCCTTTTTAATTTAAATTCATTTAATGAAACCAACCTTGATAATACAGGTAGTACAGGTGGATTAGCAAAGTCCTGATCTAAAATATCACGGGCCTGCTCAATCTTTTCCTGCTCCTGATCTGTATAGGTTTTCATTTCGCCGTGCTTGTCATACTGCAGCTGCTCCATTTGAAGCATCAACAGTTCAAGTATCTTAGCCTCGGTATGCAAACGCTTTAACTCCCCTACTCTTTTACATTCAGAGATATCGGTAATAATTTGTTTCATCTCATGCGATACCAACAGGTCCTTTGCCGATATAGACGTATACTTGCCGTTTTTTATCTCTTCCACAAAATCTGCGTGCAGCGAGGAGTCCTGATTAATTAAATGGAAGTAGTATTCTTTTGACAGCACCACCAGAAAATAATTATAAGCTACATCAGGCACCAGCTCATATTTACCTGATAGAGAAGGTATGTAACGAATATTATGCCTTGCGCCGGCCCTTGCTCCTTTGGCCTTTTGTTTATCGTCAGATCCCGGTTTTGGTTCATAAAATATAAACTGCGAGTTAATGGTTTCACCCTCTATTTCAAAAATAATTTTTGCCTGTTCATTAAACTGCATGTGCGCATGCATCAGGAACAGGCCGCCGGAACTAATAGTGTAATTTGAAAACCGACTTACGGGCGTACGTTTAATAGTCATACTTTTTTCGGCCAATGGTGTTTGCACATTATAGTTATCCGGCAGTTCTTCAATAAATAGCCAATCTTCAAAACCCTCAATTTTTGATTTGATATGCATACGCTGATTTAGCTTAATAGCCCGCACCCATTACGGCGCAGGCTAATTTTTCATAGTTATATGTAGGTAGGTATTGTGTTATTCTGTAACCTTAACCCCGTCCCCATAACGGTCAACAGAGCCATAGCTATCGCCATTTTTATCAAAAATGATGACGCTCTCTATATTAAGCAGCGGAAAATCGGCAGGTATATGTACCTGTATTCCTGCATCTGTTATGGTAACATCCATTGAAAGCATTTTACCTTCAAGGCTATTGTAAACTGATACTTTATTACTTAATAAATTTTTATAATATTTTAATGAACCATCAGTACTTGTTATAAGTAGGTTCTGTCCGCGTTTTACAGTTTTGATATCCTCTGGAATTGCCAGCGTTAAATAAGGAATGTCAAAATGAATTGGCCCTTTAACTATCGCCTGTCCGTTAGTAACCAGTTTCACTTTGTAGTTTCCCGTATCAATTGACAGTGGCAAATTAGCAACCAGATGAATGGCCGTAAAAGTTGTAAATGCGGTAGCCTGTATTTTAATTTCTTTATTATTTTTATCAATTAATAACAATTTAGTTTGGTTAGTATCCGCAACCAAATACTCGCCTGATATATTTATATATGACCAAATGCGAATGGATGGATCAATATCAAAAACAGGCCGCGGGTTATTGATCATTGGCTTAAGCGTATAAGTTTTTATGCTGCCGTCCTGAGCTTTTACTTTAAAAATTGTACTGTTGCTAAAGGCTACCTTAGTACCAGATGCCGGCGCTATGACTGCATGATCAGATACGGTTATTTGCGGGGTAATAAAATCAGGAATGGTTTGAAAAGGCGGATAATACACCATAATTTCGTTATCCAATATGGTTGCCTTAAGGCTTATACCATTGGCATCCTGTATGGTAAACTGCTCAATTTGATTATAGGGATATTTGACATATTCTTTTTTACAGGAAGCCACTGTCAAAACTGCAATAGCAAGTAATACTGAAAAAATGCAGGTAATCCCGGCTCTTCCGAATTTAAAGTAGATCATTATTCAAACTTTTTTGTTTTAACGGTTTTGTCCGTGGTAAAACAGGTAAGCCCTGTTTGGGGCTTACCTGAAAAAATGTATTATAAGTTATTTACAACACCGGTTTTTATGGTATAAACACCTCTGTTATTTGTAGCTGTACCCTGACCAGCTGCTGCCGTAAATTGAAGCGCATAATTAACATTGGTAGTTGTATTGGTAACCAATAGGTAAAACCCTGCAATTGGAGTAACACCACCAGGAATTACATAGTTATACCAGCCATTTGGCGTGCTGCCACCTGTATTTTGACCAACGCTGGCCACCGCAGCTGCAGTAAAATCGCTGATTTTCAACCCAGCGAAGGTTTTGGTACCTGTATTATCATACAGGTATTTTACGGTATAACCGGTTGGTACCTTTACCACTGAGTTATTAGTACCTGTAAAAAGCACATTGGCGCCAACCGTGTTGCTGGTAGTATCTTGTGCACCATTGGCAAGGTTTACGTATACCGTACCATAAACAGTTGGGCCCGAGGCCGGGTTACCCCACCTGCCAGTTACTGTATAGGTATTGCTGGTAGGCACTGCATTAACAGACACCTTGGTGTTATCTGCTGCAGCGCTTTGTGGTTTAGCGCTATTGTCTTTTGAGCATGAAACCGCCATGATAGCGATTGAGGCAATGACTACTGTTGCTTTTAACGTGTTTAAGAAATTTTTTTTCATGAGATAATGTAAATTAGATTTGTGAATAAAAGTTATTGATTTATGTTAGTCGCTTCCGTACGCAAAGCGGGATAACCACGTGTTTTATTTGGCCGTTACAGTGAGCGCCCCTGTTCTGTTTACAACTGGCCAGCCCTCAAACTCAAAGCTATAGGCAGCAGTGTAATAATAAACCCCAACCGGAAAATCGTCAGGTATTTTCAAGGTCATATCGGTAAACGTATAGCTTTGTACAGGCAAACTATACGTTTTGCCATTAACCTTAACCGAAACAGATTTTAACCCTACAAAAACGCTGTTAAAAGCTGTAAAACTTATTGTTCCGCCCTGTTTTACTTCGCGGGCAGGTATCAAGAGGCTCGGTTGCTGGTAAACCACATGTAAGGGCTCCGTTATTTCTGAAGTATGACCCTGAAAAGTAACCTTCACCTTGTAATAACCGGTATCAATATCTGTTGGTAAAATGATATTGTTTAAAACATAATCATTATCAGTAGGTGTAAGTGAAAACGGCGAACCTTTAACATAATTAACCACTTTGTTGGTTTTCTGATTAACCAGATCAACCTGTACCTCGGCCCCGTTACGGCTTTCAAAATTGCCGAGTATAGCCGGTAAGGCCAGCGGCGGGTAAGCCTCTAAATTTTCAGTAAACGCCCAGCGCACTGTTAATGATGGTATATTTTGCTGTACAATTTTAAGTTTATACGTATTCGTACTGCCATCTTTGGCCTTTACAGTATAAGTTATATTTGGGGCGTCAACAGATACCGGTATTATTTTATCGGTAATAGCCGCCCCGTCTGATACACTTATCTCCGGGTCAATTACAGCAAGGCTGTAATAAAAGGGTACATAAACCGTAATTGATTTTTCCACCTCATCAATGGCACCGTAAATAACGGTATCAGGCAAATTCACCACTTTATAGGAGATGATTTTATTTTGAGGCAATACGGGTAATTCAACCGTTTTTTTGCAGGAAACGAAAAAAGCGGCAAGTAAAATAGTAACAAGGAAATGTAGCGGTTTTAATTTCATCGGTATAGCTATGTAATTATTTGATCTCAAATTTGGTACTGCCTTTTGGCACTATCACATACTCAAATGTGAAGTACATATGCGGTGTATCACGAAGCCATTTATCTGTCGTAAATGCATCCTTATAACAGCTTATCATTTTAATTTTTGCGTAGTTACCGGCGGCAGTACGCACTACCAATGTGCGTGATTCAGGCATGGCGTAGGCCACATGTTGTTTGTCATAACTACCGTCGCCCCTGATGGTGCCTCCAAAATCATACAGATACCAGCCTGTACCTTCCCCAAAAGCTCCCAGATCATCAGTGCCAAAGGTTTTTGAAGTTGAGAAATCCTTATCAGCCGGCACATCTGTTACCGATTCAAATGCTTGCTTTAAAATAATTATACCGCCTGTTGAGTTCGTATTAAAACCCGGATTTAGCTGATCCTTGCCGTTATTACATCCTATAAAACTGTCATAAAGGCTGGAGAAATATATATCCCAGCGGGCTGTTTTCTGATAGGTGGCCGGTTCCTGCTCTTTATTCTCCAGGCTAAAATATATGGGAGGCAATTCGGTTGTGGGATTACTGTCATCAGATTGAGCATACAAGTTTTCTACCCGTTGTAGCTTATAAAAAGGTACAGTTCCAGTTTGTACCGGTGTATCAGGTTTGGATTCGG
This sequence comes from Mucilaginibacter saanensis, assembly GCF_014200575.1. GTDB lineage: Bacteria > Bacteroidota > Bacteroidia > Sphingobacteriales > Sphingobacteriaceae > Mucilaginibacter. The sequence continues at coordinate 188,434 of NZ_JACHBZ010000003.1, forward strand.
GAGCGGGATCGTTACTTTTTGAACAGGAGCTAAAAAGCACACCGGCAATGGTAAGCACGCCGAGCCATTTCATCAGGTTATTTGTTATTAATCGCATGTTAATGTATGAGTTGTTATATTTATTCAATTAATCTTTAGTGGACAGGTTGCGGCTTCCATCCTGCTGTACATAGTACCGGAAAGTAAAATATGGTGCGGGCCAGTTCAGGTCTGTAACTACAGCCGGTGCCCCTTTATACATGCTTACCATTTCGAGCTTGGCATATTTGCCATCAGCGGTACGTAAAACATATGTACGGTTCTTGACGGGTATGGCAAAGTGCGTTTTCAGATCATAAAAATACCAGCCGTTGCCGTTACCGCTATCCCAGCCTGCCGCTGTAATAGCGCTCTTGTTAAAATCATCATCTGATGGAGCCTGTGTAACCTGGTCATAAGCCTTATTTGCCGCTATCATCCCCCCCTTCCCCGTACCTCCAAATCCAAAACTGGCATCATTGGTTGCATTGTTAATGGATACATAGGAGTTATACTCTTTGGCAAAGGCAATATCCCACTGGCTGGTTAACTTTTGAGTACTATCCACTTTGGCATTAGTAGCAAAGCTGAAATAGAATGTTTTAAATCCTGTGCTTACAGTTTTACCAACGTCGCCAGGCAAATCATTTACAACTGTACTTTTGCCATCCTGAAGCTGGGGCTTTACCTCATCCTTAGTACAGGAGCTTATCATTAATACTGCCGCCAATGCAATGGATAATGTTTTTATGTAATTGTATTTCATCATTTTTATATTCCTAATCGTTAAAAAAACCGGTAATTTAATCCTGCCAATATCATCCTGCCGGGCTGACCGGGCATTAGCATATCACGATAATTGAGCATATTATCGGCAGTGACTTGCACCGCCATGTGTTTATTAAGTAATGTTTTTTGTACAGAGGCATTAAAGAGAAAGAAACCGGAAACATAAGTATCGTAAGGATCAAGAAAACCATTTGCCCTGTTCGACTCCATAAAACCGTATTTACCCCTGTAGTTTACCCTGAAAGTAGCGGTAATGCCTTTGGGTTCATATTCGTAACTGAACCTGATATTAGCCATATGCCTTGACCTGTTGGTGAGCCCGAAGTAATCGGAAACCTTCGAGCGCCTGTCTTCAGCCAAATTAGGGTCGTAAACCTTGGCATAATTGCCGGTACCAGCTTTAATGGAGTCAATAACACCACGGTCTTTGGCATCCAGCAACTGGTATCCGGCAGCAATGGTAAATCCTTTGGCGGCAATCCAGCTTAAGCCAACGTCAAATCCCGAAAGAAAAGCCTTATCAATATTAAAGTAAGAGAATACCTGCTGCCCGCCTTTTTTTGAAGCCACCTGATCGGTATTGATGAAATTATGAACGTTATTATAAAATCCGTTCACATCAATTTTGAAAGAAGCAACTGGCGTTAGCGTAAAACCTGCACTGTAGGATACCGAACGTTCTGGTTTTAACGTGCTCACTTTGGAAGCATTAGGAAAAACAGTTGAAATTTCGCCGGCATCCTGCAGCCTTTTTAGCTCAGCGGCAAACTCCTCAGTTCCCAATACTGTATAGCCCCCGCCGGCAAAATTGGTAAATACCAAGTATAATTGCCTGAAATCAGGAGTCTTAAACCCGGTAGCAACCGCGGCTTTCAGAACAAGCATCTTTATTGGCTGATAATTGATGCCAAAGCTGGGCGTCAGGCTGCTGCCGTACCTGCTGTGATGCTCCAGCCTGAAACCGCCAATCACTCCTATCTTATCAGACACTTTCCAGTCGCCCTGGTTATAAAAAAACGAATTTTGCTGATGTTTACCACCTTGATACAGGTCATTATCCATGGTTTCATACTGGGTTCCAATACCACTGGTAACAACTAAGGAATTAAACCACGTTTTAGAAGCCTGTATCTCGCCACGATGCAGGTATTGTGTAAAGTTGTTACCCGGTATCACCTCGTTTAAAGTGAGATCTGTAATATTTTGACCTGTTGAGTAGCGCGTAACGTAATATTGTGACTTGATGCGTAAGCCACTGCTTAAATTGGTATTCAGCACCGCTGAGCCGTTCAGGTCATCCTCTTCCAGCACATCTTTTGTTGGGCTGCCGGTATATGATTTGTCATTTACCGAATGGCGTGATGCAAAGCGCCCGGTAAAATTGAGGGTATTAACCGTACTCAGCATATATTTGGCACGCCCTTGCAGGGTATAGCTGGTATATGGTGGTACGGTTTTACCCTCGCTCAGATAAGGATTAGCATTAAAGCCATCGGTCCGGTAATAGTTCCCGGCTATATATCCTGAACCTTTGCCATTAGCAAAAGGTGTTTCACCTTCCAGGTTGGCATCAACTGTATTAAAAGTGCCGTAGCGAAGCCCTGCCATGCCCTGGCTTTGTGATACATGCTGGCGTGTAACAATATTAACCACGCCCGCCATGGCCTCACTGCCAAAAAGGCATGAAGACGCTCCTTTAATAATTTCTATCCTTTCAATATTGGCAACCGTGATACGTGACAGGTCAAAATTACCCGAGTTACGCCCCGTCATGGGTTGTCCGTCAATCAGTATCATGGTATACCCACTGTCAAAGCCCTGCATTTGCAAGCCAATTGCCCTTGCTCCTGAACCTATATCATTTACAATGGCCAAACCCGTTTGTTCTTTTAACACTTCATCCAAACGCCTGCTTCCCATTTGCTCAATTTGCTTACGTGTAATCACCATGGAGGGCATGGGCGTATGCTGCAGATCAATCAGGTTGTCAGGATTATACTTTTTGGTATTGATACTAACCTCGTTCAACACATTAACATCGGTTTCAATTTGTACCGGCAACATCAATTGCTCCTTTGATTTAACAGCAATTTTCACCAGTGCCGTTTTAAAGCCTATGGCGTTTATTCTGATGTGATATATTCCCGGTGTAATATTGGTAATATGATATTGCCCTTTTTGGTTGGTAGCGCTTCCCTGCCCCGTTTGTACAATAACTACCGCTGCGCCAGTCACCGCGTTACCTTTATCGTCGGTAACGGTGCCCCTCAATTGAGCAGCCGGTGATTGGGCCTGTGTAAGATTAAAATGCAGCAGCATGAGCAATAGTGATAAAGTGTATTTCATTAAATTTTCTTATTTTTAAACAGTCTAAATAAGAATAAGACAAAAGTGCTTAGTTTATTTGATAGTTTATTACCGGAATTCGGATTATTTTTTACGACTTTGGGACTATTATTTCGGTAATTCTATCATAGATCAACTATCGGGGTTATTTATAGTTCCTTAGCAACAATATCACCCAAAAGGATCATTACGCTAAACGGAGCTTTGACCGAAACTGTGGACGCACTCGGACTTGGAAAAAACATTGTTGCCGACGATGTAACCAGTACCTACCCTGCTTATGCCAACACCTTACCAAAGGTTAGTAAAAACAGATCAGTGTCTGCCGAAGGCCTGATTTCTTTTGGTCCCGATGTGGTGCTTGCTCCTGATGGTTCCGTATCTAAAGAAATTGAATCACAGCTTGCCGCAGCAGGTATTAAGCTAATCCGTATAAAACAGGTTTTTACCGCCGACGGCACCTACCAGTTTATAAGGGAAGTCGCAGCGGCTCTCAACGTTACCGATAAAGGAAACGTGTTGATCAGACAAACTAAAGACCGGGTGAACCAGGCACTTGCACAGGTAAAAAAACAGCCTAAAAGCAGCAAGGTATTATTTATTTACGCCCGTGGCCCGGGTGTAATGATGGTAGCCGGTAAAAACACCCATATTGATGCTATTATTAACCTTGCGGGCGGTAAAAACTCGGTAACAGCTTTTAACGATTTTAAACCTTACACCACTGAAGCCCTTATAGAAGTCAATCCCGATGTGATACTGATGTTCGATTTTGGATTTAGCAGCCTTGGTGGTATGGACAGCATCTTAAAAATTCCAGGAATGCTGCAAACCAACGCGGGTAAAAACAAACGTATTGTACAAATGGATGCCGGCCTGCTAATCAATTTTAGTACAAGGCTTGATCAGGCTATTTTGCAATTAAACAGCAAATTATAACAATAAATTAATTCAAATACATGCCAAAGGCAATCGCATATACCACCCTATCTGTCAGCATATTAATTGCCGGTATCTTTTCTATTGGTTTAGGTGCCGTACCTATACCAGCCAGTGAGGTATTTTTATTGGTACTTCATAAACTGGGCATATACCATATGCAACAAGTTAACCAGCAGCATGATGTAATTATTTTTATTGTAAGGTTTCCACGCCTTATACTGGCAATATTGGTTGGTGCAGCGCTGGGTATATCCGGGGCGGCCATTCAAGGTATTTCCGTAATCCATTAGCCGAGCCTGGGCTGATAGGTATATCAGCAGGTGCAACGTTGATGGCTGTAGCCGTTATCGGTTTAGAGGCTACCTTACTAAGCAGCCTGAGCAACTTTCTGGGTTATTATCTGTTGGCTTTTGGCGCTTTTGCCGGCGCCGGCATTACCGCAATGCTCATTTATCAGATCTCCCGGCACGAGGGTAAACCGAATGTAGCTACCATGCTGCTTGCAGGCATCGCCATAAATGCACTGGCCGGAGCATTAACCGGCCTTATTACTTATTTAGCCAATGAACAGCAATTACGCAACATCACCTTTTGGATGCTGGGGAGTTTGGGCGGAGCAACCTGGCAAACCGTTACCACCCTTGCACCGTTTGTATTAATACCGGTTATTCTGTTACCATCGTCGGGTAAGGCATTTGGGTGAAATGCAGGCTGGCCATTTGGGTCTAGATGTAAATCGTACTAAACGCAAGGTTATTCTCCTATCCACTATGGCAGTTGGTGCTGCGGTGTCACTAACCGGCATTATTAATTTTATGGGGTTATTGGTACCGCATATCATACGCCTGGTTATGGGCGTTGATAATAAACATGTTATACCAGCGTCTGCCTTACTTGGCGCGCTGACACTAATTATTGCCGATATGATATCAAGAACGTTAATAGCCCCTATTGAACTACCCATCGGGGTAATAACAGCCCTCATTGGCGCTCCTGTATTTTTGTATATACTTATCAGAGATAAACGCAAACTGAGCCTTAACTAAATCATATGCTGAGCGTTAACAACATAACCTTTCAGGTTGGACAAGCTAAATTATTGAAAGACATTTCTTTTAGTATAAAACCGGGAGAAATGGTAGTGATTCTGGGTGCAAATGGCGCAGGGAAATCAACCTTGCTTAAATTACTTGCCGGAACCCATAAACCAGCAACTGGAACTGTTTTACTACACGGTCAATCATTAAGTAGTTATACTACAGCGGCGTTGGCGCTGCAAAGAACAGTACTTAATCAGCAAAATGTAGTTAGCCTCCCTTTTTTAGTAAAAGAGATAGTAATGATGGGACGTTACCCGCATTACAAAAATGTGCCTTCTGCAAATGACAACGACATTGTAAATACAGTTATGGAAGCCACCGGTGTATTCAAATTAGCAGAGAGATCATACCCGACATTATCTGGTGGAGAACAACAACGGGTACAATTGGCCCGGGCGCTTGCTCAGATATGGGAAGCTCCTAATGCGCTATTGCTCATGGATGAACCGGTAACAGGTATGGATATGCTTTACCAGCAACAAACCCTGGCCATATTAAAATCAATGGCTCAAAAAAAATTCATGGTCGTGAGCATCTTGCATGACATGAACCTTGCAGCCCAATACGCCGACCGTATTATTATGCTGAAACACGGCAGAAAATGGTATGACGGCACACCGGCAGAAGTACTGAATCCGAGATCGGTATATGAAATATTTGAAATTGAGTCCGATGTTTTTACTAATCCGGTTACCCTCAAACAGCTCATTATACCACATGAAATAATATATAAACAAAATAAAACTTCTTTAACTACATGAATATGGAAACAACAACCCACACGCTGAAAGCGAGGTACGAAGAATATAAATTGACCAATCCTAAAACACGGATCAGGGATATTGCTGCTGAACTACAGGTAAGCGAGGCAGAACTGTTAGCTACCGGACTCGGCGAAACCGTAACCTTACTAAAAAACGATTTTGAGAACATACTACGGCAGGTAAGCAGTTTAGGATATGTAATGGCCCTTACCCGTAATGACTATTGTGTAAGCGAGCGTAAAGGAATATATGAAAAAATCACATTTACCCCACACGCGGGTCTTGTATTGGGCGACGATATTGACCTGCGCTTGTTTATGCAGCAATGGCAGTTTGCGTTTGCCGTAAAAGAAAATGGCCGCGAAAGTTTGCAGTTTTTTGATCGTGAAGGTGTTGCTATACACAAGATTTACCTTACCGATAAAAGCAGCAAGCAGGCTTATGACCAACTGGTAGCCAAATTTGAGGATAAGGAAAATGAAGAAATTCAAATAAGCCCGGCAGTTAATCACCCCCGCACAGCACTACCCGACAATGAAATTGATGTATCAGCGTTTCAGCAAGCTTGGGTAATGATGCAGGATAGTCATGAATTTTTTGGACTGTTAAAACGCTTTAAGGTAAACCGTATACAAGCGCTACGTCTAGCTCCGGAGGGTTATGCTAAAAAATTAGATGTTCAGGCATTCAAAAACATCGCCGAAGCTTGTTCTTCGCAGCAAATACCGGTAATGATATTTGTGGGTAACAGAGGTTGTATTCAGATCCATAGCGGTAACATTACCAAACTGGTACCCATGGGCCCATGGTTCAATGTGCTCGACCCTGAATTTAATATGCACCTGCGCGAAGATGCCATTGCAGAAGTTTGGCATGTGATTAAACCATCAACAGATGGTAACGTAAGTTCTATTGAACTATATGATGCTAATGGTGAGATGATAGTACAACTGTTTGGCAAACGCAAACCAGGTATTCCGGAACTTACTGAGTGGCGGGAACTGGCAGACCGAATTAATAAGGAATATTGATAAAACAAAAAAATGGCCTGCAAATAATTGCAAGCCATTTTTTTGTTGAAGCTGTTCATCACCGGTTACCAAAACCTTACATAAATTGCAGACAGCAGTAAAAGTATAACCGCTATTAATATAACTGATGACGATTTCAGTTTAAACATATCTTTTTCTATAACGATTGCTTTAGCATTGATAGCCGGTCCTTTTAAGCTGATGGCTATCATCACTGCAAACGTAATCAGGAATGACCAGCTTAGAGATATAAAGAATGGAATTTCATATTGGCCTGAAGCATTACGAAATGCGGAGTACAATATAGTATTGGGCCCAAATACCGGAACAGCAAACTGATTAAAGAACACCGAAGATGCAAAGCCAATTAGTATCCCAACAACGGCAGCCTCGGCAGTGGTTCTCTTCCAGAACATACCCAACAGGAAAGTAGCCAATACTCCGGGGCTTACAAAGCTTGAATATTTTTGTACAAAGGTATAGCCACCTGCGCTTCCTATTCCAAGCACATCATTCCAGGTAAATGCAACCGCTATTATTAAACTCATTAAAATAGCAATTCTGCCAGTCCAAACCATACGACGTTCACTGGCATCTTTATTCATGTATTTTTTATAAATATCAAGCGTAAAAATGGTAGCAATACTATTAACCTTGCCAGCCAATGAAGCTACAATGGCAGCTGTTAAAACGGCCAGCGATAATCCCTTTAAGCCAGACGGCAAAAATGATAACATGGCTGAGTAAGCGCCATCCTTACTGCCATTAGTTAACTGAGGCAAATGACCATTTTTATATAAAACAAAGGCTACGATGCCCGGTAACATTACAATTACCGGCATCAGTATTTTTAACAAACTGGCAAATAATATACCGGTACGTGCAGTGGTAATATTTGCACCCAAAGCCCGCTGGGTAATGTATTGATTACAGCCCCAATAGTTAAGGTTACTGATCCACTGCCCTGAAACATACATGGCAAAACCAGGCAAAATAAGGTATTTAGTTATGGTTTCGGTAGAAGCTCCTGCCCCAGGTTTCTTAAATATGAGGTGGAAGTGATCCGGGGCGTTCTTTAATAATAAATTAAAGCCGGTAATCATATTAGTACCAAAACCAAATTTTTCACTTACTATAGTTAATGAAAGGTAACTGATAGCTAAACCACCTACTATAAGTACACCAACCTGTATAACATCGGTATAACCCACAACCTGCATACCTCCCAGCGCAATAACAACTCCAAATATGGCCAGACCTATCATGATCTGATGAAAATATTCGCCGCCTAACAATCCGTTAATAGCCAGGGCCCCGAGAAATAAGATAGCCGTAAGGTTTATAAATATGTATAAAAACAACCAAAAAATCGACATCACCAATGCCACCCCTCCATTATACCTGTTTTGTAAAAATTGAGGCATGGTGAATATCTTATTTTTGATATACACCGGCATAAAAAATACCGCCACAATAATTAATGCCGCGGCGCCAACCCATTCATATACCGCAACGGCTATCCCGGCAAAAAAACCATCTCCACTCATGCCTATAAATTGCTCAGCAGATATATTAGAGGCTATAATAGAGGCACCTATTGCCCACCAGGTAAGCGACCCTTCGGCCAGAAAAAAACTGTGCGAACTGCTATTGGTTTCGTTTTTCCGTCGGTTATAGATGAAATATCCGTAGCTGGCAACTATGATAAAATAGAAAAAAAAGACCAAAAGATCGGCCGTAGAAATGTGATTCAACATGTGTATTTTTTTGCAATAGAAAATTTAGGCCGATAACTTTCAGGGCCGGTTCAATTTTTCAAATCTATGAAATAAAATGATTTGGTAATACCGCCGGCAAACAATATGGTCGGCGGTATTATAATGGGATATTACAGAAATTTCTTATTAGAATTTCAGAGTTGCCGGGAGGTATTTGGCAACAAGGTCTTCATAATACGGGCGTAGTTTTTTCCAATCAGGTGGAACCGGGCTCTTGGAGTACAGGTCATACGGATTAAAAAGATCTACCGCTTTAAACAACTGGTGATCATGAGGAGTCATTAAATGACTGTAAGCTTTTTCCCGGTGTTGCGGGTAAAAAGAATGATAGCGCAGCATGTACAAAGCCTGCTCAGGCAGGTAAGGTTTCATCATGTGATAAATGTACTCGTCATGCCCCCAGGTCATATGTACGTTCTCTAAGCCACAATTGGGCTCATAAACACCATATTTAGTATTATAGCGAGGGTCGTGATGATCCGCATTATCTTTAAAATATTCGGAGAATACAATTTTGTCAGAAAAAGCGCAGCCTACTGGATAACTATCGCCAACAACAGCCCACTGAGGTTCGCCAAAAAGACATAGAACCTTGCCCAGGTCATGAAATAAACCGGTTAACACCATCCAATCCGGACGGCCATCGGCACGTATGGCCTCTGAAGTTTGTAACAGGTGTTGCAATTGATCAAGATCTGTATCAGGATCAGAATCATCAACCAATTGATTCAGGAAATCAAACGCATCCCATACAGACATTTCTTTTTTGTCAAAGGACAGGTATTGTTCTTTCTTTGCTAAAACAAAATCATAAGTTTGGTTAATATGTTGCAAACGGTAAAATTCACGAACGCTGTCTTTTGTAGTAGCTTCGTAATCACGATATGCGTCAGTATCACGCCCTGCTGCAATTGACTCCGCATCGGGATAACGAACTAATAAATCATCCTCCCATTCTTCTATCGAACTTAAAGGACCTTGGTCTGGTGCTCCGTTAGTGTTGCTCATAATATTTAAATTTAAAAGGAAATATAATTGGTAAACAATCCTTTATGGCTGTTTATCGCAGCTCTTATTATTCAAATTTCTTTATTTTTAAAATCAGTTTCATCAAAAAGCACTTATTTATTTGCTTAAACGTTTACCTAAATTTACCGGCTCATTATCCTCGTTTAAATTAAGCAAGCTTTATTTTTTATTATATTGCTCAACTTTTATAATTATAAACCTTTATAAAAATCATAACCATTATAGCTTATTGCTAATTACCAATGACAGAGGGAACAAAGAGTAATAAAGTAAACATGAAAACACTTGCCAAAGTGTTAAATGTATCCATTGCAACCATATCCAAAGCGCTTAGGGATAGTCACGATATTGGTGACGAAACAAAACAGCGGGTAATTGAAACTGCAAGATTATTACATTACGTGCCTAACCCTTATGCAAGCAGCCTCAGAAAAAGGTCAAGCAACACCATTGCCATTGTAATCCCTGAAATTGCGGATAGTTTTTTTAGCCAGGCCATTAACGGTATTGAAAGTATTGTTGATCAGGAGAAGTTTCATGCTTTAATATATTTAACACATGACAGCTATGAGCGCGAAGCCCAGATGTTTAATGATTTAACAAGCGGACGCGTTGATGGCATACTGATGTCTGTAGCAAGTAATACTAAGGACACACAGCATATTCAGAATTTGCAAAAAGCAGGTGTTCCAATAGTTTTTTTTGACAGGGTTTGCGAGGATATACCAGCCGCTAAAATTAAAACTGACGACTTTAACAGTGCTTATATTGCTACCAGCCATTTACTTAATCAGGGATGCAAAAATATTGCCCTGGTTACCATAGAGGGCTATCCCTCTATTTTGCTCGCCCGTGAGGAAGGTTATAAGAAAGCACTGGCTGAGCAAAATATAAAACACGAAGAAAGCAATATTATTACCTGCTCAAACAAATACACGCAGGAAAACATAGCAGTTTTAAAAGACCATATAACTAAAACCAAGCCCGATGGTATTATAGCCACTGTAGAGCATTTGGCTACGGCTACATACCTGGCTTGTGAAGAGCTCACTTTAAATATACCACAGGACATTAAAGTAGTATGTTTTACCAATCAGATAACTGCGGCTATTCTTAATCCCCCGCTTACAACTATTTTGCAACCGGCTTACGAAATGGGGCGCAAGGCTGCCGAATTACTGTTTGGGCACTTATCGGGCAGGTTTATACAAATGGAAAAGGAAAATATCATTTTACCATCAAAACTGGTAGTCAGAGATTCGACCCGAATCTCTGACTGATTAATTGACGACATTAACGTTTTTGAGGTACGCCTGTCATTGTAAAAGCCAAGGTTCCGCCTTCAATAATATCCTGATGTGAAATCTGAAAATCCTTAATCAGCTTTCCGTTAAAAGTTACCTCTTTCACATATTTATTTTTAGCCGACAAGTCTGTAGCCTTAATAGTGAGTTTTTTTCCATGCTGCAGATTTAACACCATGTATGGAAATTGCGGTGCACCTATGCTATAATAACCTGATGCAGGCGATACAGGATAAAAGCCCAATGTATTAAAAATATACCAGGCCGAAGTTTGGCCGCAATCATCGTTACCGTTAATACCTACTGGTAAATTTCTGAAATTTTGTGCTGACGTATGCACACGAACAAGCTCCTGGGTTTTCCAGGGCATACCGCAATAGTTAAACAAATACAGATAGTGGTGCCCTGGTTCGTTATCGGCCCGGTAATGTCCATCGCTAAAATTCTTACTTAGTTTGTCGGCAAACTTCTTTTCGCCGCCCATTAATTTGATCATTCCGGGTACGTCATGCATTGCCCCAAAGGTGTAAGTCCATTTTGTTCCTTCTGTAAATCCTGAATCAGGCTTGGCAGAAAATTCGCCGTTAGCGTTACGGGGTGCCATAAATCCTGTTGCACTGTTATATACATGCTGGTAATTTTTGCTCCAGGTAATCAATTGCTGATAATCGTCTGTTTTACCTAAGCCTTTAGCTACCTGTGCAACACAATAGTCATCAATAGAATATTCAATAGTACGCGAAACAGATTCCCGTGTTTTATCAACAGGTACGTAACCCAGCTTATGGTAATTAGTTAATCCGCCACGGGCTTCAAAACTTGTCCACAGGTCGCGATCGCCCCATTTTTTATGTGTATCGCCATCCGGTGCATCATAAGAGTCTTTATGCAAAGCCTCATAAGCCAATTTGGTATCAAAACCACGAAATCCTTTTACATAGGCATCTGCCACAACGGCATCGCTATGCGTACCTATCATGATATTGGTATAGGTTGGATTTGGCCACATCGGCATCCATCCGCCCTCTTTGTACATTTGCAGTAATGATTGCACCATGCCATCAACACGTTGCGGCTGAGTAAGTATTAACAAGGGATGTAAGGCTCTGAAAGTATCCCAAAGAGAGTAATCATTATATGAATCGCCATGGTGTACCTTATCATCAAAAGCACTGTAATATTTACCGTACTCAGAAAACTGGCGAGGAAACAACAAGGTATGGAATAAAGCCGTGTAGAAAATAGTCTTTTGATCTTTGGTTACCCCGCTTACCTGTATAGCTTTTAAAGATTGCTGCCATTTATCGCGTGTATTTTTAACGATGCCATCGAAATCCCAGTCGGTAATCTCTTTTTTCAGGTTATATCGTGCTTGGTCAATACTGATAAAAGAGGTAGCTATAACAACCTTAATCTCATCATTTGCTTTCGTCTTGAAGGATATAAAAGCTCCCATACGCGTTCCGTACTGGCTTTGACTACCTTTATTGATCACCTGTTTATCCCAGGTGCCATATTTGCGTATTTGCTTATTAAATTTAATAACAAAGTACCCTTTAAAGTTATTAAGCTGCGGACCGAGCTGGGCCGATTGCCTGTCGGGGTTATAGCCTGTTATTTCATTATTAACCGTATCAATGTGTACATACCCTTTTAATTTTTTGATCCTGGCGGTATAGTCATTGGCCCAATCAGTCAATTCGGGATTCAGATCAATACCCTGAATGATCAAATGAGCCTGCTCCGCCTTAGGAAAAGTAAAACGGAACATACCGCAGGTGTTAGCACCTGCTATCTCGGCCTTAATTTTGTCGGCACCACCGGCATTTAACTTTACCGAGTAGTAATAAGGCTTAGCTATTTCGTCCTTGTGATTAAAAGATAGTTTCCGCTCTTTTGGTAAAACACGTAATTTACCTACCTCAGGCATCACAGAAACGTATCCATAATCGCCCATCCAAACCGTAGGCTGGTGAGTGGCCAGCAAACCTACAACAGCGTTATCCTCGTACTCATAACACATGAAACTCATTTTATTTTCGCGGGTTTGCGCAACAAAATTGGTCATTGCAAAGGGCACGTTTACACAGGGCATGGTACCGCCGCCATCTAAACCTTTGGCAAATCCTTTAACTGCTGTACCTATCAATGGATTAACGTAATCAACCTCATCTAAATGCTTTACAGCAGTTTTAGTTTGAGCATTGCCGTTTCCATAAAAAAAGCTTAATAAACTTAACAGATAAACACTGCGTTTAAATTTCATGCAAATCATAAATATCACTCAATAAATTATTAGTTATCAAACCTGTATCCGTCTTTGCTACCATTTTAAAACAGGAACATGACCTTTAAAAGAAATATAATTGGCAATATCTTTTATAACAGGACTTGAAACAAATCTCTTATTTTTCAAATCATATCCATTAAAAACATTTGATTTATTTACTTAATCGTTTATCTATTGTTCTGGGAGATATTCTAATTGAGGAGGTTTGATAGCTGTGAGTTCTAATTTTTGTTCTTTTAAAAAGTAATACTTCATAATAGGCCCCGATATAATCATGGTTACTACCGTCATCACTACCAACCCTTCAAATATCGGTTCGCTGATAATCTTGGCTTGTAAAGCCAGCAGTCCTAATACAATTTCCTGTGATCCCCGGGCATTCATGCCAAAGGCTACCGCTATTGATTCATTTTTACTCATACCACTCAGCGCGCTGCCAATACCCGCTCCTATCAGCTTAGCCAGGCAGGCAATAAACAGAATGATCAATACAACTTCGAGATTAAAGTTGGCGATAAAATTAAGTCTTAGACCAACTGATGCAAAAAACAATGGTGCCAGTACATTCACCGTAAACTGATGCAAAACGTGTTTATGCTTTTCAGTAAAGTACTCCGAATCGCCAATGGCAATACCTACAAGGAAAGCGCCAAAAATACCACGTACGCCCAGGTATTCGGTAATTGATGCGCCTATAAAGCAAAGACATACCGCCATAGTGAGTACACGGCCTGGTTTTGCAGCTTTACCCGCCCACGATAATAACTGACGAATGATCCACCGGCCTATGGTGAGCATAAAAATAGCGAACAAAACAACAACGCTTACAGCCCAAAATGACGCCTCGCCCTTACCGGCATTCATCATCTGGATAATAATAGAAAATAGTATCCATCCCAAAAAATCGTCAACCATGGCTGCCGTAAGTACAATGTTACCTATCCGTGTTTTAAGCAGGTCAAGATCAATCAGAATCTTGGTAATAACAGAGAGCGCCGTGATTGATAATGCCGTACCAAAAAACAGCGACGTAACCAGTTGATTATTGGATGCGTTGGCAAAATAATTCTGATACAGGAACCACACCGCCGTAAACCCAATGGCAAACGGGAAAATAATACCGGTTAAGCTAATGGATATGGCCTGCTTACCATTCTGTCGTATTTGTTTAAGGTCAACCTCGAACCCGGCAATAAACATCAGCAGAATGATACCAATATTGGCTATACCATCAAAAGCACTATAGGCCTGCGGCGCAGCAATAAAAATATTTTTAAATAAACCCGGAAAAACAGTTCCTAAAAGCGTGGGGCCGATAAGAATACCCGCAAATATTTCGCCTATTATAGCTGGCAATTTATAACGACGGCAAATTTCTCCGAGTATGCGGGCGGGTATTAGTATACACAACAAAATCAATAAAAAATGCAGCACTTCTGATGAACTAAGTCTTGAAACCATAACAAATAATCTAAACCGAGGTATTTTCTTTAATTTCTATCCTTAACTGGTGGGTGTTAAAGACGTTGGAATACGGGCTCACGCTTTTAGTTAAAAACACGCTGCCACCTATTACACTATTGTGCCCAATTACTGTACGCCCGCCAAGAATGGTGCTACGGGCATAAATAATTACATTATCCTGAACGGTAGGGTGTCTTTTAACATCAGACAGGCCCTTACTTACCTGAGATGCCCCCAGGGTTACGCCTTGATAAATGATCACATCCTTACCAATAATACTGGTAGCGCCAATAACTATACCCGTACCATGATCAATGCAAAAGGGTACGCCTATAGTAGCATTTGGATGTATATCAACCCCGGTTTTACCATGAGCATACTCGCTCAAAATACGAGGTAAAATAGGAACAGCTGATTGCGATAAACGATTGGCAATACGGTAAACAGCAATAGCATAAAACCCGGGATATGATACAATTACTTCGTGAATACTGGTGGCAGCAGGATCGTGTTCATAAATTTTCGTAGCATCGAACCGCAGGTTTTGGTATATATCTTCGAGCGAGGCGTAGAATGAATTTACCGCCAAACCAATATCAGTATCCTGCGGATCAAGATAGCTTAACAATATATTCTCCAGATCAATCTGGTTCTTTTTGAGCCTGCCTTCATACGTCGAGTGTTTGTTTAACCTGTTATTCGGAAATAAAAACTCAATCAACTCACACAGCCACTCAACAGCCTGCCGGTTTGAGGGTGTAGCCTCCCACTCTGCCTTATGGGTATTATAAAGCGTTTCAATAAAACTATCTGTGTACTGCTCTTTCATCGTATCAAGTTTTAGTTTAGTATCAGGTAGTCGGTATCAGGTATCAAGATTGCTTTGTAAAACAATATTACTATTGTTAAAAAATCTTGATACCTGATACCGACTACCTGATACTTTCCCTGCCCATTAAATTTATTTTTTGAGGCGATACAACGTATCAACCAACGTATCAATATCGGCACAGGTGTTATAGAAAGCCAGGGATGGCCTTACGGTACTTTCCAAACCAAAACGCCTTAAAATAGGCTGCGCACAATGATGACCTGAACGTACAGCAATACCTTCTTTGTTCAGCGCTGATCCTACTTCTTCTGTTTTATATCCATCCAGAACAAATGATAAGACACTGGCTTTATCGGCTGCCGTACCTATCAGTTGCAAACCGGGTACGCCCTTTATCAAACGGGTTGCATACTCCAATAAGTAATGTTCGTACTGAGCAATAGCGCCCATGCCAAGCCGGGTTACGTAGTCAATAGCAGCGCCAAGCCCCACTGCATCGGCAATATTACCTGTACCTGCTTCAAACCGTCCGGGAGCGTTGTGGTATTGAGTATGCTCAAAAGTTACATCCACTATCATGTTACCACCACCCTGCCAGGGCTGTGTTTCATTAAGCAGGTCCTCTTTGCCATACAATACTCCAATACCGGTAGGGCCAAAAACCTTATGCCCCGAAAACACAAACCAGTCGGCATCTAAAGCTTGTACGTCAACCGCCATGTGCGAAACCGACTGCGCGCCATCAACCAATACCCTGGCTCCTGCCAGGTGAGCTAACCGTACAATTTGCTGCGCCGCGGTTACGGTACCCAAAGCATTGGATACCTGGGTAAAGGATACCAGCTTAGTTCGCGGACTTAACAATTTGGTATATTCATCCAACAAAAGCTGTCCGTCATCATCTACCGGGATAACTTTAATTTTTAAGCCTTTTTTGGCCGCAAGTTGTTGCCAGGGCACAATATTGGCATGATGTTCCAGATGACTTACAATGATCTCATCGCCTGAAATTAAATTCTGTTCGCCCCAACTTTTCGCCACCAGGTTAATGGCCTCGGTGGCGCCACGCACAAAAATGATCTCATTGGTTGAAGCCGCGTTTAAAAAATCCTTGACTTTTTTACGCGCCCCCTCATAAGCATCGGTGGCCCTGGCTGCCAGTTCATGGGCTGCACGATGTATGTTGGAGTTTTCGTGCTCATAAAAATAGCTGATACGATCAATCACCTGCTTAGGCTTTTGCGTTGTAGCCGCGTTATCCAGCCATATTAACGGACGCCCGTTTACCTGCTCCTGTAAAATGGGAAAATCACGTTTAATGATATTTACATCAAACGGTGGCGCCACAATGCCACTTACCCCCGTTTTTTGTTCAGCACCTTTTGTTACTGCCGGTAACGGAAACCGCTCTTTAAGAAAATAAAAGGATGCTTCATTGGTAAACGAGGGCGTGCCAAACGGTAACTGCGGATTTTGAGCCGGCGCACTGATACCCTGTAGTACCTTTCGCAATTCTGCTTCAAAAGGTTGTTCCTGCTGATAAGGCAGTTGTTGTAAACCGTCAGTTACAAAGGGAAGTTTTTCGGCGCCAAAGGTTTCCGGAAACAACCGGGAGTTATTATCAGCAATATAATTTGTATAGCTGCTTTCAGGCTTGTCTAACTGTACCGATGATAGTGTTATTCCTGTTCCTGGAGCATACTCAGATGACTGCTGGGAGGCGGTTAAACCCGGGTCGGCAAAGCTGGTTTGCGGATCTTTTAAGTTTACAGCATTGTTTTGATTGATGGCCGATGGCGAAATGCCACCACCCGCAACAGATGCCGGCTGAGGTGCAGGCTCAAATAACCGTACCTCACGCGGATCGCCATAAGCGGTAGTTACCCGCTCAGGTTGCGAAAAACCAGTAGCCGGATCAGGCAAAGCCTGATGAGTTACGGGTTGCGCTATAACCTCGCCGGGAATGGCCTTGAAAAACTGGTTGGCCAGTTTTTCAAGTTCCAGTAAATCGGGTAAATTATCTTGATTAATATTTGTACTCATGGTAATGACCTAATTCAACATCTTCTAAAACAGCTATGGCATCATCAACTAAAACAGCTAATGAACAGTATAACGAAACCAGGTATGAGGCTATGGCCTTATTATTTATACCCATAAAACGTACTGATAGGCCTGGTGACTGTTCTCCTGGTAACCCTGGTTGATATAAACCAACCACACCCTGTCGGCTTTCGCCTGTTCTAAGTAATATTATTTTTGATTTACCATTTTCAATAGGCAGTTTATCTGATGGAATAAGTGGTATACCTCTCCAGGTAATAAACTGTGAGCCAAATAATGTAACTGTTGGCGGCGGTACTCCCCTACGGGTACATTCGCGCCCGAATGCGGCTATAGCCAGTGGGTGCAGCAAGAAAAATCCCGGCTCTTTCCATACTTTGGTAATCAATTCGTCCAGATCATCTGGTGTTGGTGGCCCTAACCTGGTTTTAATTTTTTGCGATGCCACAACACTGGTTAACAGCCCGTACTCGGGATTATTAATAAGTTCGCTTTCTTGTCTTTCTTTGATGATCTCGATAGTAAGCCTAAGCTGCTCACTGATCTGATTATAGGGTTTGCTATACAAGTCTGACACACGGGTATGAACATCAAGCACGGTATTTACTGCGCTCAAGTTATACTCACGTGGGTTCTCGATATAATCAACAAAGGTTGAAGGCAGTTCTCTTTCATCACGTGAAGAACAGTCAACTTCTACATTGTTGGCATCCTTAACCTTGTTAAGCCGGTAAACTCCCGATTCAACAGGCACCCAGTTTAATAAATGAGGTAACCAGCGTGGGGTAATAATTGATAACTGGGGTACGGTACGCGTTGCGATAGCCAATTGCCTGGCTGCTACATCGCCAAGTGCTGTTTGCTTTGTTTTTTGTTCTGCCATTGTAGTAAAAGATATATTAAAAATTTCGTTTGGTGGTTAATCCGGATAAGGCCCAAAATGTGCAAGTGCCATAATACCGTCACAATGATAGGATATTAATTCTATAAATTCATATAATGTCTATGGAATTAGTAGAATTATTTATATGTTTGCAGCAGAAACGTTCTTTATTTTATTTTTAATTATCCAGAAAGACTGAGGGAAAGGCCCTGTGATGTCTTAGCAACCTGTACGGCTTGTTATAAAGGTGCTAATTCCTATCTGCAAAATGCAGAAAAGATAATATATAAGTACATCATCTATAGCTATATGCCGTTCGCATCCCCACCTCCCATTTCTGCTTAATTATTTTTAGTTAAAATATCATTAAACAGCTCAGGCGATGAACAAAAAACTTTTACTTATAACTTATTTACTGTCGTTTACATGTTTAGTTGCCACAGCACAAACAACTACTCCTGCCGACACTATCGTCACAGACCGGGGCTATCTGGTTAAGGTTGGCGATCTGGCGCCCAATGATTTTGAACTTGTATTAGCCAATGGCACAAAAACATCATTAAAACAATTGCGCGGTAAGGTGGTGATATTACAGTTTACAGCCAGTTGGTGTAGCGTTTGCCGCGAAGAAATGCCCCATTTACAAAAGGACATATGGGAGGCCTATAAAAATAAGGGCCTGGTACTTATTGGTGTTGACCGCGATGAGCCCCTTAATAGAGTACAAAAATTTCATCAGGATATGAAGATCACCTATAACCTTGCGCTTGATCCCGGTGCTGACATATTCGGCCGTTTTGCCAATAAAAAAAGCGGCGTTACCCGTAATGTAGTAATTGACAGAGAAGGTCGCATCGTTTATCTCACACGTCTGTATGATCAGCATGAATTTGCATCAATGGTTAAAGTGGTTGATGCTCTCGTAAACAATAAAAACGCATCCTTAAACTAAATAATAAATTAAAACAGTAACCGGGCTGTAAATGGGCGCGGCAAGTAACACAATTCATCATAAATCAAGTACATGAACACACAAAGTACAATTCTGCACACCAACGATCTAAACATCTCTTCAAAAAAATCTACTTCTGAAACTATTGTTACCTGCATGCAAAACATGCATTGTTATTGCTAAAAATACAGCGTTGTTCAAAGCGTGTGCATTAGTATACTGAACAGCACCGGTTTAACAATTAAACACTAACAGCTTTAAACGACTATAAGCTATCAAAGATGGCACACGCTATAGCTTGATTTACTTATTTATCGCACTCTAATGCTGTATTGGTGATCATTAATTATTTACAATCTATTACCATGATTAAAAATTACAAATTGTTATTGGCAATATTATTGCCTTTTATCCTTATCCAAACAGTTGCGGCGCAATCTGTTAAAATAAGCGGTGTGGTAACCGCTAAATCTGACGGATTGCCGTTGCCTGGTGTAACTGTTACCATTAAAGGAAGCACTACCGGCACACAAACTGATTATGATGGAAAATTCACTATCAGCGCCAAAGTAAACGATATATTAAGGGTTACCTACATAGGTTTTACTACTCAGGAAATACCGGTTACTCAAAATTCAACCGCTATTAAAATCGTGCTTGACGGAGCGGCCAATGCTTTAAACGAAGTAGTAGTTACCGCACTGAATATATCAAAAGATAAAAAATCACTGGGTTATGCTATACAGGGTTTAAAGTCAAAGGATATAGCCGAAGCCAAAGAAACTAACCTGGTAAATGCACTGGCCGGAAAAATTGCGGGTGTAAATATCACCAATAGTCAGGGCGATATGGGATCGTCCCGCATCATTATACGCGGCGAAACTTCCCTTGCCAGTAATAACCAACCATTGTTTGTGGTAGATGGTTTACCTGTTAATAACACCCAACAACTGGGCACAAACGGTTCGAGGGATTTTGCCAACCCTATTGCTGATATCAATTCAGAAGATATTGAATCTCTTACTGTGCTTAAAGGCCCAAATGCGGCCGCGCTTTATGGATCTCGCGCAGCTAACGGCGTAATTTTAATTAAAACAAAAAGCGGAAAAGGTGCACAAGGCCTTGGTATAACTATCAATTCAAACACGTCGTTTTCAAACTTATTGGGTTTACCTGATTACCAGAACCAATATGGCCAAGGCTCAAATGGCAAATTCAGCTATGTTGATGGTAAAGGCGGAGGTATTAATGATGGTGTGGACGAAAGCTGGGGGCCTGCCCTTGATGGTCAACTCATCCCTCAGTTCAATTCAAACGGTAAAGCAGTACCTTTTATAGCGCACCCGGATAATGTGAGCAGTTTCTTCAGAACAGGTGTTACTCTGAACAATGGTGTTTCTCTTGCAAGCTCTGGTGACAAATATGATTTTAGATTAGGTTATAATAACCTGCATCAAACCGGCGTGGTTCCTAATTCAGCACAGGGCCGCAATTCGTTTATATTGAATGCAACTTATAGACTTACCCCTAAATTAACATTAACCACTGTTGCCAATTATATTAAAGACGATGCTGCCAACCTACCTGGTTCTGGCGGTAAAAGAGCTACTAGCACCATGTTGCAATTTACCTGGTTTGGTCGTCAGGTTGATATCAGCCAGTTAAAAAACTACCGCGATGCCAATGGCAATACCTTTAACTGGAATAATAGCTACTATAGTAACCCGTATTTCATGGCTTATGAAAATACTGTTGGTCAAACCAGAAATCGTTTTATAGGGAGTGCCGAATTAAATTACAAGATCATCGACGGGCTTTCTGCAAACTTCCGCACCGGTACCGATTATTATAATGACCGCCGTAAGATTAAAATTGCCTATGGCACCAATGGTACACCTTATGGCTCCTACGAAGAAGATGGTTACGATGTTAGCGAAACCAATACAGAGGGTAGATTGCAGTATACTAAGAAATTAAACGACGATTTTTCTATCGACGCGTTAATAGGTGGTAACATCAGGGTAAACTCGTTTGAAGAAAATGATCAAAAAGCTCCAAAACTGGCTGTTAGCGGTTTATATACTTTGAGTAACTCGCGCGATCCGTTGATATCATCAAATGTTTATAATAAATCTAAAGTTTACAGCTATTTTGCTTCAGGACAAATAGGATTCAGGAATTATGCTTTTATCAACGTTACTGCCCGTAATGATTGGTCGTCTACACTGCCAAGAGCAAGCCTTTCTTACTTCTACCCATCGGTTAACGGAAGTTTGATATTATCACAGGCATTGGATATTAAAAGCGATGTATTAAGCTATTTAAAACTACGCGGTGGCTGGTCAAAAGTAGGTAAAGACACAGACCCTTACAGGCTACTTAATACTTATGATTTTACTGCACCATTCGGTACAAATCCACAGCAAAGTGCTAATAGCACCGATCTTAACCCTAACTTAAAACCGGAAACCACCACCTCTGCCGAGGCTGGTTTTGAAATAGGCTTTTTTAATGACAGGATACGTTTAGACGCCAGTGTTTATAATACAAATAGCGTTAATCAGATCATTAATGTTAACGTAAGTCAAAGTACCGGCTATACTCAAAAACTGATCAACGGAGGTACCATTAACAATAAAGGCTTGGAGGTTCAGTTAGGTTTAACTCCTGTAAAGGTTAAAGATTTTACGTGGGATATTAACGTAAACTACTCACGTAACCACAGCAAAGTTGTTTCGTTAGATCACGATGGCAGGTTACAAAGCTATTTATTAGGGTCAGATGGTACTGTACAAGTATTGGCAGCAGTAGGCCAGCCCTACGGTGCTATTTATGGAAACGCCTACCTGCGCAATGCAAGCGGCCAGGTTATTGTTAATGCAGACGGCACACCTGCTATTAACCCAACCATACAATACCTGGGTAAATATACCCCCAACTGGTTAGGTAGCATTAACAACAGCTTTACCTATAAAGGCTTTAATTTAAGCGTTTTAATTGACGCACACATCGGTGGCTCTATTTATTCAGGCACTAACAGTACAGGAACCTACACCGGTATATTGGCATCAACATTACCAGGCAGAGGCGCGGCAAATGGTGGTTTAAGCTATTATAATAACGGTACAACTAATATTCCAGTTACCAACGCGTCAGCACCTAATGGTGAAACTGTTTCTCACGATGGTATTATTTTCAATGGTGTAAATGCTGATGGCAGTAAAAACACCACCGTTTTATCTGCACAAGCATACTATAAATCGTTAACCAATGCCGATGAGCCATTTGTTTACAGTGCCACCTACATCAAGTTGAGGGAAATAAAGTTGGGCTACACTATACCTCAAAAATGGGCCAAGAGCATAGGCTTTCAGGCAGCGTCAGTTTCGGTTGTTGGACGTAACTTATTGATCATCCATAAAGATGCTCCAAATATTGACCCTGAAACAGCTTTCAATACAGGTAACGGACAAGGCCTTGAGGATTTAACCTTACCTACAGTACGTAACATTGGTTTTAATATTAACCTTAAATTCTAAGATCATGAAACTTAAATATACATTTATACTATTATCAGGTTCATTGCTGCTGTCATTAGCGTCATGCAAAAAAGAGCTGGTTGATATTAACACAAACCCAAATGCAACTCAAAACCCACAACCCGATTATCTGCTTACGGCAGCTATAAAAAATACGGCCGATACTTACTGGGGTACTGCAAATAACATGGATGCCAGTTTGCTTTTTGTACAATACTGGGCCAAAATACAATATACCGATCCGGACAGGTATATTTATACCAATAGTTCCTTTCAGGATCTGTGGACTATCGGTTATTCTAAAGGCATCGTTAACCTTAATAAAATCATCAGTATAGCTGATGCACAGGCAAATCCAAACTACAAAGGTGTGGCTTTGGTATTACGCTCATGGGTATTCAATTTACTTACCGATCAGTATGGTGACATTCCCTACAAACAGGCTATCAATATTGAGCAATACCTTACACCCGCATACGATACGCAAAAAGATGTTTACTTTGCATTGCTTGATGATCTGAAAACAGCACAGGCATCCCTTAACGCATCGGGTAAATCCATTTCAGGTGATGTTATTTATGGTAATAATATAACCTTATGGAAAAAATTTGCCAACTCGCTGCGTTTACGCATCGCACTGCGCATTAGTGATCGTGAACCAGATAAGGCCAAACAGGTTTTAGCTGATATACAAGCTGAAGGCAGCGGATATATTAGTGCCAATAGCGAAATCGCACAATTAGTTTACCTTGATTCACCAAACCAGAACCCGATTAGCAATCTGTTTGATACCCGCGATGATTACCGTATCAGTAAAACCATTGTTGATCAATTATTTGCTTTGAACGATCCGCGTTTGCCAATTTTTGCCAGCAAAACACAAGATGCCAATCCTAAAACCTATGTGGGTATACCCAATGGTTTATTAGTTGGCGATGCCAGTAATCTTGGCCTTAGCAAAACATCAAAACCGGGTACTTATTTCCTTGCACCCCATGCTCCTGCCGTTATTATAAGCTATGCAGAAGTATTATTTGATCGTGCGGAAGCTGCCGCCAGAGGGTTTACTGCCGAAAATGCTGCGGATTTATACAACCAGGCCATAAAGGCTTCATTACAACAATACAGCATTGCTGATGCAGATATTACCACTTATACCTCTTCGGCCGCAGTTAAGTATGATGCTTCTAATTTCAGAAAGTCCATTGGTAACCAAAAATGGATAGCCCTGTTTGGACAAGGTCTTGAAGCATTTGCTGAATGGCGCCGGTTGGATTATCCGCAACTACAACCGGCAGTTGCAGGAGCTCTTAACGGTAAAATGCCAGTAAGGTTTATCTATCCAGGTACAGAGCAATCTCTGAATGGCACCAGCTACAAAGCCGCCATTGCCGACCAGGGTGCAGATGTACTGACCACCAAATTATGGTTTGATGTAAATTAATGTGTTAAACCATAATAATAAACAAGAAGGGCCGCATAAAAGTGGCCCTTCTTGTTTATACGAAATCTTCTCATTTCCATTTGTCAATCAATATATTAATGTGCTTTCTTCGATCTTAATGTGTGTATTGGTAATCATTTAAGTATCCATTTCCGATCAGGGCCACATATAAACGTCAATACCATCTCCTTACTTACCGGAATAAAAGCTATCAATCTATACTGAAAACAAAGGTTATTGGATAAAGACCAGACACAAAAAATCCCTGCCCAATATACTTGAGCAGGGGTAGCGGTTATCTAAAATGTTTTTATTTATTTCCCTGTTGACAATAAATAATGTTTGTCCGTTTTATTCAAAACCACAAAAACGGAGTCTTTGTATTCATTCACACCTGATAATATTAAACCAGACGAGTTAGTTTTTGTATAGTGGAGTATTAATTTACTTGCGGTATCGGCTCTGTTGTTTAAGTAAAATACCTTTTTTGCTGTATCTATATGATAACCATAATAAACCCGACCAATGGTACCGTAAAACTCCGTGGTTCTTACTTTATTGGTATTGTAAACAGTTTGTTTTCTGTTAACCTTAATACTTATAGAATTGAATTTTTCAAATATTACATTTTGCCAGCGATTGGTATCGGCAAGTGAATATGGTACCGGCTTATTGTTTAATTTAAATTCGGCCACATTATAAAAACCTGCCAGGCTTTGAACCCCTGTATCTAACGGAAGCTTAAAAGTTTTACCAGCCGCATATAATTGTCCATATTCATACCCTCTGTAAATCAGAAACAAAAAAATGAATGCTACCTTAACTGTCAAACCAGTATTGCGTTTCCAATTAGCAGTAAAAACAAATGGCTGTACATAGGTTAATGCACCATTTTTATGCAGAATCAGAATTTGCCAAAATTTAGGCGCATCCCGCACCAATAAAACTACTGACAATACGAGAATATGCATACTCGCTAACTCCACTCCTGCATTATAGCCAATATTTACAAACCAAATAGGCAGCAAAATGGCTATCATCATAATAGCGCCGAGTGTAGTAGTGCGCCTGAAAAGCAATAGTATAGTTGCCGTTAACTCAAATATGCCTGCAAAAACTTCAAAAAATGGAGCAACACCCGTAGTTAGCCAGTATAATTTTCCAGGTGTAAAATCCCCAAGATTGGTATTTAACTGGCTGATAGTTGGGAATGGCATTTGCACCGGGAAAAATTTAGCTATGGCAAACCATGACATCCTCAGTACTATCTGATATCGTATAACAGTATAAAACCAGTTATAAATATTGTCGAAATTAGATCGGCGCTTGTCAAAAAGCTCCCATACTACGGCAGCTAAAAAAGTTATGCCTAAAGTAATAAACCAACCTGCGTAATTATGTCCCTCCTTACTTTCAAAAAACCATGGACTGTTTTGACTGATTACATCAAGCCAGCGCCATGGATAATCGGTAACAGAAAACCCAGCGTTAAAGTCCTGCTTATAAAATTCTGGATTAAACGGAATAAACGTGATAACTGCAAAAATCAGGAAAGCTCTTACTGATACTTTTTCATAAGTTTTCCAAACTGTAGTGTTTGAATATGTTAGTGTACTCATGTTATCCTAATCGTTTATTTACCTTGTCCCAGTTTACTACATTCCACCAACCGGCTATATACTCATTACGCTTGTTTTGGTATTTTAAGTAATAAGCATGTTCCCAAACATCAAGTGCCAAGAGTGGTGTCCCCTTTACCTGCGCATTATCAAACAAAGGATTATCCTGGTTACCAGTAGATGTAACCTTTAAAATTCCGTTATCATTCACTAACCAGGCCCAGCCAGAGCCAAAACGGGTAAGTGCTGCCTGGGTAAATAATTCCTTAAACTTATCTACTGTACCAAATGCAGCTACAACGGCATCCTTGATTTTACCATCAGGACCGGCTGACGTACCGGGCTTCAGACTCTCCCAAAAGAAATTATGATTCCATGCACCACCTCCATTATTACGCGCTTTGGCCGAAAGCTTGGAGGCGTTGTCAAAAAACTCTTTCTCCGAAGCAAAGTTTAATTTATCTGTTAAAATGGCTTCATTTACATTTTTGATATAGGCAGTATGGTGCTTTGTATAATGGATCTCCATAGTTAAGGCATCAATGTTTGGCTCCAGCGCCGCATATTCAAATCCTAACGGAACCTGTGTAAACTTCAATGGCGTGTCGTTATTTCCTAATTGCTGATGTTTAACACTTATTACGGAGGCCGATGCACTCTTTAAAATGGCCGGGCCAGCTACTGTAACTGCTAATGTTGCTTTTAAAGTATTTTCTATAAATTTTCTGCGATTATTTGTTTTCATATCCTTGTTTTGTTTAAGTAGTATCATTTATAAAGAACAAAGCGGCCCGGAACGGAACCGGGCACGCTTTGTAGGCACACGCTATTAAATCACTTATATCCTGTGCTGTTTTTTAATTATGTGTGAGTATGGTTGCACCAACGTTGGTACTTCCGGGTATATCGTTAATATAAATTGTATAAATTTTACCCGCCTGCAGGCTAACACTACTAAGCTGGTTATTTGAAATGCTCACCGGAGCATGATTACTGTTTTGAGTAACCTGAAAGTTAACTGTACCGGCATCAACAGTAACAAATGGCCCAATTGACCAAGTGTTAAAACCTGTTCCTGATAAAATGGAACCACCTGCCCGCCCATAAGCGGTATTGGTGAATAAGGTCGTTTGCCCTGATATACCGAAGTCAACATTTGGGTTTCCGGGAGCAAGGTGTACAAATCTTATTTTTGCTTTGCCTGCGGCAGGTGCTGTCAGGTCATCATAAAAAAGAATAAGTGAATCAGCAGTGGCCTTTGTATTTTTAACTGCAAACACGGTATGATAATAATTAGCTATAGGGCCATTGGGGCCACCGCTGCTTGTAAAAGTGGCACTGTTGCCGAATTCACGCGATGCTTTATACGATGTATTGGTACCCTCGGTAAAGTTAATCTGCACATCACCAAACTGGGCATCAAGATAATCTGATTTACCATTTATAGGGACAGCCGTTTTTGTTACCTGGGTAGTATAAGTCCAAAACTGGATGCCGACATTAACTGGCCGGGCATTTACAAAACTAATATGTGCCGCAAGTGCGGGCCTGTCCGCTGCATTGATATTCAGATAATCTGTTTTTTTGCAGGACGCCGTAAGCAACAATAAGCCACCTGCTATTAACAATTTCCCTTGCGACCATGATGCGCGACCCCTGTTTTTCATCATCTGTTTATTTTTTGATCTATATATATTGTTCATGATATGTGTAGTAAATGATTAAAGATGAGCTGATAACCTAACGAACGGCTGTATACCGGCACTGCCGTTTTGTATACCAACAACCGTAGGATTGCGTAGGCCAGCAATTGTTGGATTTGAATAGTCGCCCAGCACATTAAATACGTTGTTTACGCCAACCGTACCCTGTAATTTAGCAGTGAATTTATAGCCAACCGATAGGTCTGTTACCCATATAGGTTTAAGCGTTTGATAAAAATAAACGGGGTTAAGCGGATCTGCGGCGCTTAGCAATGTAGCTGTGGTAACTTTACCAAAATACACGGTTCTGGCCAAAAATGTAAACTTGTCAACACTGTAAATGCCTTGTAGGTTTATTTTTTGAGCAGGAATATTGGTAGTTACCCTTGCACGCTCACCCGGACTTAAAATAACGTTTTTGTAGGCCTCCAATCCCTTAGGAGTATTTACCTGGGTTACCTCATTTTTAGCAAAATTACCGCCGAACAGGAATTTGATATCACCTTTATTAAGCAATACGTTATAACTGCCCGTAAACTCTACTCCTTTTGTACGGGTACTAAATTCATTATAGAAAAAGTTAGCCTGTGCAGCGCCTGTTTGCTGAAACAGGTTTTTCACATCCTGCGGCAAATTTGCATCCGTTGCCGAAAAATTACCGGTATTGCCAACCCGGTTATCAATATTAATGAGGTAGGCATCAACAGTCAACTCCACATTACTGCCGGGAGCAGATGTAATTCCAAGTGTATATCCCTTTGATCGCTCGGGTGATAGTTTTGGAATCCCTAAAGCCCTTGCGGCAGCGCTTTGATTAGAGGCCGTTAAAATATCCACCCCTCTGCCCTGCTGAAATGTTGTTGAGATAGAAGTATAGTAGGACTGT
The DNA here is from genome assembly GCF_014200575.1 of Mucilaginibacter saanensis. Lineage (GTDB taxonomy): Bacteria > Bacteroidota > Bacteroidia > Sphingobacteriales > Sphingobacteriaceae > Mucilaginibacter. The sequence continues at coordinate 217,211 of NZ_JACHBZ010000003.1, forward strand.
GCCAGGTCAGGAGCCCTGAACCCGGTATTAGCCGATCCGCGGAGGCTTAGCCATTTGGCAAAAGAATATCTTGTTGCTGCCTTCCAGGTAAACACATTACCAAAATCAGAAAAATACTCGGCCCTGCCCGCACCTGATATTAACCAATCTTTGGTTATGTTAAGCTCCACATCAGCATACCCAGCGGTTACCGATCTGCTTACATTCACCGCGTTTTCAGGCCTGAAACCCAAGTGAATCTGCGAACCTGCAGATAAACCATTCAGCGACGTAACGCCTGCCGATGACAGATATGGTATTCCTGCTACAGTTGTATCAATATCAACAATATTACGTTGATCTGCCTTGGAATACGAGGCTTCTTCGCCAGCTATGATCTGGAAACCCTCAACCCTATGCTGTGCTCCAAAGGCAATGTTTAATCCTTTTAGTATTTTATCAAAATAGCGGTTAAAATCCAACGCGGTAGTATTTTGACTGGCGTTATAGCTACCTGCGTCAAAGCTTGTAGGGCTCTTTAAACCCAAACTGGCATTCAGCGAGTTATCAACCCGGTTACCAAATACGTTTTTACCGTAAACATTGGAGAAATCCACATTCCAATCACCTACCTTGCCTTTAATACCTACCGCTATTGACTCGTCTACAATATTGTTTTCCATGGCCGGCAAAAAGCCATCCGGGTAAATAAAGTTGTTGTTTCTTGAGGTCCACCCCGGCAAACGATAAGTTGCGGTAAATTGCGAATTACGGCTGCTGATACCACCAAAGGCATACAGCTCCGCGGAGTTTTTTAAAGGAAGACCTGCGTTGAAAAACAACAACGCATCCTGCCCTGCGTTTGAACCGCTGGCACGCTGGTCAAAAAAATGACGATCAATGCCGCGGCTTTTTAATATAGCATCATCAATGGCTTTGGTATAAACGGCGTCGTAACCACGGGTATTAGCACCGCCGCCATATATAGGGCCATTGTAAAGCCCCGCATCATCATTACCCGGCTGCAGTGAAATAGCTTGGGTAGCATACTCAGCAGTAGCATTAATATAACCGCCATTGCCTAAACCTACACCGTAGTTAACGTTGGTACGCGTTACCGCCCCATCGCCACGACGGCGCGTGCTCCCGGTACTCGAAACAGAAAGATCATCTGTTTTTTTCTTTAAAACGATATTAATAACACCGGCTATGGCATCAGATCCGTACTGTGCCGCGGCTCCGTCGCGTAATATCTCAATACGGTCAATAGAACCTGTAGGTATCGAATTAAGGTCATATCCGGTTGAACCATTACCCAAACCACCATAATTTACGTTGGCGCTTTTATGTCTTCTTTTTCCGTTAACCAAAACCAAAACCTGATCGGGGCCAAGGCCGCGAAGCTGCGCTAAACTTAAGGCCGAACCAGCATCCCCGGCATTGCTACCGTTAACGGAGTGAAATGATGGCGATATGTATTGCAATATCTGCGTTACACTTACCTGTGGGGCCGATTCCAATAGCGGTTTAATGTCAATAACATCAACCGGAACAGGCGAATTGAGCTTTGTCCGGTTGGCATTGCGCGAACCTACGATTTGAACCTCATTAAGCGCGTTACCTGACGGTTTAAGGCTGATATTAAATTCCTTGTGGCCATCAATTTCTACTTCCTGGCTCTCAAAGCCTACAAACGAAAATATAAGATATTTGCCATTCCTGATAACAATTTCAAAAGAACCATCGGCCCTGGTAACAGCTCCCTGGTTTAGGCCTTTTACCGTAACAGACACTCCCGGCAGGGGTGCCTTATCATCTGCAGAAGTAACCACACCGGTTACCGTTCGTTTTTGTGCAAATACATTTTGCCCGTAATAAAGGCTGAAAAATATAAGCAAGAGTACAATTTTCTTCATTTTTACATTAGTTTGCAGGCAAAGCAGTGGCTATGCAGGCTAAAATTTTAGTCTGCCAAACCACAGTGTACCTGATCAATTATTTAAATTAATAGGGGTTGATTGATTATTTGACTGGAGATTTTTGACTGAAGCGGTCGTCTGTAAGGGCTTTTAAAAACTCAACCATATCATCAATTTCGCCGCTGTTCAGGTTCAAAGGCTTATCCAAGGACAGATCCCGGTTAATCCCATCCTTTACTATGGCCGACGGATTGTTGTAGTATTCCACTACGCTTCGCAGGGTTTTAAATTTACCATTGTGCATATACGGGGCTGTAACAGCCACATTACGCAGGCTTGGTATTTTAAATTCCCCTTCTTCGGTTTTATTCTTAGTGATCTCTGATCGGCCCGCGTCATTAAGGTCTTTACCATTATATAAACCAATACTCTTAAACCGGTCGGCAGTAAAGTCTTCTCCCGAATGGCAGTTATTGCAATTGGCCTTACCTATAAATAATAAACGACCTCGTACGGCTGCCTCGGTCAGGGCTTTATCATCGCCATTAATATACCTGTCATACGGGCTATTGGCAGTTTCCAGTGTACGTTCAAAGGATGCTATGGCCTTTAACAAATTATCTTTGGAGGGTGCTGATTTAAATATTTTTTGGAATGCATCTGCGTAGTATTTGTTTTCATTAAGTCGTTTTACGGCTTCATCTAAAGGCAGCCCCATTTCAGTTGGCGATGTAATAGGCCCCATGGCTTGCTCTTCTAATGACGAAGCGCGCCCATCCCAAAAAAAGTGCGGACGTCCGGATAAATTTGTTAAACCGGGTGAGTTTCTGGCCGTAAGGTTTCCTTTTATGCCTAAGCTAAAGGTAGCAGTATCTGCAAAGGCAAATTCAGGCTTATGGCATGAGGAGCAACTAATGGTTTTATCCAATGAAAGTATGGGGTCAAAAAATAGTTTCTCACCCAACTGTTCTTTATTTTGAACATCATCCTTCCCGCTCATAAAGCCTGTAAGGATTACTATTAAACTAAACACGGTTACAACCAATAGTATACTTTTCTTTTTCATAACAATTTGCATCGCTGCATAATGAGTTGATTTTTTGGAACTTCGCCAGGGTGCATAAACACCCCAGCTATGGTTCCCTAACCACCCATTTTGAATTTTCAAATGCTTTTTTAGTCAAAACAATGGCCATCCGCCTCAAAAAGGCGGCTCCTTAACTTGATGAATAAATTATTTTTTTAGTTTGTAGCTTACTGTGCGTTGGCTACAAGATTTACATTCAGATCAAAATCATCATAGATAACTTTGTCGCCCAGATTTTCAAAAAAGTTTTTTGATCTGAATTTAATATCATATTTAGTACGATCAACCGTAATTTTAGCAGTAGCATTCAATTTTTTACCATCGACAGCTACTGTAGCCGGAAAGCTTACATCATTGGTTATGCCTTTAATAGTTAAACGACCTTTAACATCGTACTGGTTACCGCTTGTTTTTATTGCAGATGTAATCACGAAATTAGCTTTCGGAAATTTATCTGTACTAAAAAATGTTTCGCTTTTGAGTACGCTTATCAACTTGTCGTTTGAAGCCTGATCGGTCAAATCTGCATCGGTGATCGTGTTCAAATCAATATCAAAAGTTCCGCTTTTTAAAACGTTGTTATCCGTTGCAAACTGGCCGTTGCTTATTTTAACATCGCCGTTATGATCACCGGTTGCTTTCTTAGCCGCCCAGGTAAGCTTACTGGTTTGGTTATCAACTTTAAAATTTTGCGCTTTATAATGCTTTCCAAAAGTTACCCGTTTTACAGTATTATTTTTTACAGGAGTCACTGTTTTGGTTGGAACGATAGCTGCGGTAAATGCTGATAATGAAATAATCGCGGTTGAGTAAACTGCTATTGTTAATCTGGTCATGGTGGTGTAATTGTTATTTGTGTGATTTAATGGATGATTTAAGTTACCCGGTAAGGCTTTTACCGCTTACCGGGATATTATTATTTATTTACCTTTTAATGTATTACTGTTGTCGGTTTGAGTTTCTGCGGCGCTGACCGGTACGGGCTCTGCTATCAGCTGATCTAAAAGCTTATTGAATTTTTGCTCATAATCTGCGTAGTACTTTCCGGTAACTGTACCAGTGTAACCTGTATAAATTTCGCGTACATCACCTTTCCTGTCAATAATTATAGTAGTAGGGAAAGCCACAAACTTGTTTAAGGCTGGTAATTTTTGGGACACCAGTTTCTTGTCGGCCAAACCACCAAATAAGATATCGTACTGAATGTTATACTTTTCCTTAAGCTTACCTAAAGTATATTGAGCATATTTCAAGCTATCCTTTTGTTCAAAACCAAGCGCTATGGCCTCAACCCCGCGGTTATGGTTTTTATTGAACCATGGCGAAAGAAATACGGTTTGATCTGTACAGTTAGGGCACCAGGTACCTACAATTTCTACTATCACTACTTTACCTTTATACTTATCATCACTTAATGACACCGGTTTTCCCGCAAGGTCAGGGAATGTAAAATCAAGTTTCTTGTATCCCTCTTTAAGGTAAGTAAGTTTATACGGATCGGGCAGCTCTGCCTTATCATCCTTAACCGCATCAAACTTGGTATTATCATAAATACCTTGCCCAATTTCGCCGCTTAAGGTGCCGTCGGCATTAATTTTGCCTTTATATATTTTAGGACTTGGGCCTGTAAAACCTGATAGTTCAAACTCATCGCCCTGAACGGTACCTTCCAGTTCCCTGCTATCGCCGGTTACCTGCATAATCACTCCGGTAAGTTTATTACCGGTTTGTTTTAATATGGCAATCTTATTAGGTACCTGCTCTTTGGAGTATACCTTAAGCTCCCATTTACCAGTTAAATCGGCAGCAGGGGCAATGTCTTTCCCTGGTTCAACAAAACGATAGTTCTTCCCGTATTCGGCAGTAAATGGCAGCGAATTACCCCTGAAGCCGGGTACCAGGCTGCGATATTCGCCACTGAGGGTTCCGTCCTCCTCAATTTTAGCAACAAGAGCAGCATCGTAAGTATTCATTTTTATAAACACCGAATCTTTACCTACAAGCTGTACATGAAAATTATCACGACGAGTTCCGTTAAGCAGGGTAAATACAGCGTGTTGTGCATCTTTACCTTTAAATTCAAAGTTAAAGGGCACTTTGGTTTCAGCAACGGTAAAAACACCGCGCCATACGCCCTCTTTAATAAATTTTGCAGGAGGCGGTGTCCCGGTCGCCAATGCAGCCCCGCCAAATAACAAGCCTATAGACAGGCATTTGAATGAAGTAATTAAGTTTAAGGTTTTCATTTTTGTAGTTATTAATTTATTCAGTCAAGTATTAATTACCCTGGTGAGTAGTTTCAAGTGGAGCAATAGCCGCACTCTCCGGAGCAGGTTCAGCTATTAATTTATCCAGTAACTGGTTAAATTTCTTTTCATAATCCTTATGATATTTCCCGGTTACGGTGCCGGTGTAGCCAGTATATATCTCCCTTACATCGCCGTTACGGTCAATAATAATAGTGGTAGGGAATGCGATAAATTTATTAAGTGCAGGCAGTTTTTGTGACACCAGTTTTTTATCAGCCAGGCCCCCGAAAGCGATGTCATAATTAATGGCATACTTCTCTTTTAATTTGCCTAAGGTATATTTAGCATAGTCAAGGCTATCTTTTTGTTCAAAACCAAGAGCTATAGCCTCAACTCCGCGGTTATGGTTTTTATTGAACCACGGCGAAAGAAATACAGTTTGATCTGTGCAATTAGGGCACCACGTACCAATTATCTCTACAATCACTACTTTGCCTTTATATTTATTGTCGCTAAGTGACACTTGTTTTCCGTCGATACCAGGAAAAGAGAAATCCAGCTTTTTGTAGCCCTCTTTTAAAAAGGTTAGTTTATATGGATCGGGCAATTCAACCGATTCATTTTTAGCGGCATCAAATTTTAAATTCTTGTAAATTCCAAAACCCTCTTCGCCGCTGATGCTGCCATCAGTATTGATCTTGCCTTTAATAATAAACGGACTCGGTCCGGTAAAGCCGCTTAACGCAAATTCATCGCCCTGAACGGTACCCTCTAATTCACGGGTATCGCCCACAACGGTCATAACTACACCGGTAAGTTTATTGCCTTTTTGTTTGAGGATAGCGATAGATGCAGGGACGGCCTCTTTACTATAGGTTTTTATCTCCCATTTACCAGACAGATCTGCTTTTGGAGCAACATCTTTTCCTGGCTCAACAAAACGGTAGCTTTTACCATACTCGGCAGTAAAAGGCAACGAATTACCTCTGAAACCCGGTACCAGGCTACGGTATTCGCCGCTAATTTTTCCATCATCTTCAATTTTGGCCACCAGAGCGGCATCATAGGTATTCATTTTTATATAAACTGAATCTTTGCCGATAGCTTTTACATGAAAATTATCACGGCGAGTACCGTTAATAAGCGTAAACACCGCATGTTCGGCATCTTTTCCTTTGAGTTCAAAGTTGAATGGTACCTGTGATTCACTTACAGTAAATACACCTCTCCATACACCTTCTTTTATAAATTTTACAGGTGGATTTTTGTCGGCAGCCAATGCTGCACCACTTATGAGCAGGCCCAACGACAGGCACTTTGCCTTGGTTAAATAGTTTTGAATGTTCATTTTTTTATAATTTTTAGTTTGTTTAGATTTTCTTAAAATTTGTTGGCTTTAAAATTTGAGCATGACAAGTCCACTAAGCTAATTTTGCAGCTTTTAAATAGTCATATACCAATTTTAACGGGTGTTTATGCCTAAAACCAAAAGGCAAATTGAACACAGCAACAACATCGTATAATTGCAGATGATTGCCTGTGAGCGTGCGAATACTTTAATTTTTTCATGATAATAGTTAATTTATATTTCTAAAGTATTTTACTTCAGAAAAAAGTTTAGCACTTATTTCAATACTGAAAAGTTGCCGAAGATCATCGAGACTTCCTCTCCCTTCTTCTTTATAAATCAACTAATTAATGGTGGGGTTAATTAGAATGGTGTAAAGATAATAATAAATATGATAAATACAATAAATCTATAGAATTAGTAGGATTTATTTAATGAGTAAAATTATTGCTATTCAAAGAAAAAACTACCTGCTATTTTTATATTCGTTTGTTGATCACGTTATGGATAATAAATATCCTGGACTGTACCGCATCGGCTAAACTTACCACCATAGTAAAAAGCAATGCATATGTACAGCCAGGATGTTTATTTTGAAAAAGACTTCAAAATCCGAATATAGCGGGCAACAATTCAAAAGGTACCTTAACTGCTGATGGTGGTGGTTTTATCAGTAGCGTAGCCAAATACAGGCAGGCTGGTAAGATTTTTTGAATTGCTACTCCTGGTTGCAATTTATAATCGGAATTATCTCAGTATATATTTTAGGCTGTCATCGGGCCGTGGAGCTATAAGCTACTCTTCCCTATTATTTATTATAAGTCAATTGGTGGTTATTAACTTATTGATATCAATATTAAGCTATTGATTATTTTACAGCTATGTTAAATTCAACATCATCTGGCGGCAAACATTGTTTATCATTACATACCATAAACTTCACGGTTCCGCTAATGGCTGCCTGCGCATCCTTAAGTTTTATTTTTTGCTGAAATATTACGGTTCCTTCAAAATAGCTCACATTCATACTAAAGGATTTTTCATACTTGCTAATCGGTTTTGGCTCAGCAGTTACCCCGTTAAGTGAATATGCCGGTGAGGCATTAAAAGTAAATTCGGTTTTGGCAGGGCCGCCATCGGCTATGTTTTGCGAATAAATATGCCATCCTTTATCAATAGTGGCCTTTATGAAAACTACAGCATCGTTATTACCTGTTTTTTTTGCAGCGTATGACCACTTAACTGGAGTAAGTATCTGGCTGTGAACATTCAGACCGAGTATTGCTACAATTGCGGTTAGTAAAATTTTTTTCATAATAGTGATGTAAGTGTTATGGTTTATTGAAGTCACGGGCAGATTCGAACTGCCGTAAAAGGTTTTGCAGACCTCCACCTATCCCCTCGGTCACGCGACTTTATTTTAGCTTATTAATTATTAAGCTGCTATGCTGTTATATAATTCGGTTAACTTATCAACTACAAAATCAATTTCGTTAGTTGTATTGAACTTGCTGAATGAAAAACGCACCGTATCTTTTAACGGATCATGACCTATTGCCTTGAGCACGTGTGATGCGTTGCCGCTTGAACAGGCGCTACCACCTGATACGGAGATCTGGTTGTTGTCTAAAAATTGTAACAAATCCTGATCTGTGGCATTTTGCGGCAAGCTTACACTCAAAACGGTATATAAACTTTTGGCAGCATTGGCCGAGTTTCCGTTAAACGTTACACCTTCAATCTGGTTGCTTAGCTTTGCTATCATTCTATCCTTTAAGCTTTGTATATATTGCTGATGCTCATCTATATTATTATAAGCGATTTCCAGCGCTTTTGCCATTCCAATAATTCCATGAATATTTTCTGTGCCGGCCCGCAGCTGCCGTTCCTGACCACCTCCGTGTAACAACCTGCTTAACTTAATATCATTATTACAGTAAATAAAGCCGATGCCTTTGGGGCCGTGAAACTTGTGTGCTGATGCCGCCAAAAAATGGGTGTTTAGTTTTTGCAGGTCATGACGGTAATGCCCCATTGTTTGTACCGTGTCTGAATGAAATACCGCGCCGTAGCTTTTACAGATATCCCCTATCAGTTCAATGTTATTTAAATTCCCTATTTCGTTATTAGCATGCATTATCGATACCAGCGATGGCCCATGCAACTCCAGCAATAGCTGTAACTGCTGCAGGTCAATATTGCCCGGGCTGTCCACGTCAAGTATATCCAGTTTAATCTCGTTGTTTTTTTCCAGTAATTTTAGCGTATGCAACACGGCATGATGTTCAAAAGGCGTAGTAATAACCCGTTGAATACCCTGCGAGCGCACCGCAGACAGAATAGCTGTATTATCGGCTTCTGTGCCACCCGATGTGAATATAATTTCGTTGGGTGCGGCATTCAGTAATGTGGCAATAGTTGATCTGGCACTCTCAATAGCTTTTTTTACCAACCTCCCGTGCTGGTGCAATGAAGATGGATTACCGAAGTACTCCAACAGGTATGGTGTCATTGCTTCAAACACTTGTTTATCAAGTGGTGTGGTTGCAGCGTTATCCAAATAAATTTTCATAGTTTATCTTTTTCCTTAATAAGTCAAAATGTTCATATCTAAACGTTTTTAAATTATCGCAGAAAGAAGATAGCTGGCTTTACCTCGTGAAATATTAAGTAATTATTGCTTCTTATCTATCTCCCTATATCGGAGCAGGAATTAGCACCTTTTACTGACTTGTTACAGTACAGGTTGCTAAGACTTCTTTGGGCCTTTCCCTCAGTCTTTCTGGATAAGTATATAAAGAACGTTAGATGATGTGACAAAAGTAATACTATATTCTATAAATCCTATAGATTTTATAGAATTATTTAAATCTTTATTCATTTTTATGACCTCACTAATACGTATCCTTCTATAAATAAAATACTTAGAATAAATTTCACCTGACGAAAATTTATTTTCAATTACTTTTAAGGCGATTTAAAATTTCTTGTTTCACACAGCCTCCAAGGTTATAAAAGTTACCTTTAAGCTTTTATAAAATAATTTGCAAATTACTCATTAAAAGATATTTATAAAAAAAAACAACCAATCAACATTAAATATTCGCTTTATTGAGTGATTTTTTTTAAGTAACGGGGCAGCGCATGTGAAACGAGTTAGTAAATAATATATTTAACTATTATGGACTTATTTATTAATCAATAGTTACACTTAGTGATTAACATAATTATGTGAATTTCATTCAAAAACCTGATAATAGGATAACATATAATATATTTTTAGCCATTTTTATGCAGCCTGTTCCTTTTTGTTCATTTCTATTCACCCCTCATAAATATAAATTTATACTTCTATTATTGTGTTATTAATAATACGGAGGTGTCTTTGTTATTAAATTTTTACTTATTGATTAAATTATCATATAAGACTATTATTTCGGCTGTCATATATTTAATGTTCTGTATATCCAGCATCTGGGATTTTTGACAGTTTTTTTGCAGATAATCATCAAAAGTTTAACATTTTATCTACCCCTATATCATGAAAAAACGTGCAATAATTGGAATAACCCCATTTGAAAAACCCGATATCTCGCTTGCACTCAGCTTGCATCACGCGGGAGCTTTTCCTGTACTACATCTTGGTCTTGATAAAATAATTGCCGAAGCAGCAATTGAAGAGTTAGTGCTCAGCGGTTTAAATGATTTTGGCGTATGCTTTATCTCAACTGATCTTACAACCATGAAGTTACCCAAACAGTTAAGCTTGGTTATTATGCCTTATGGTGTAAAGGCTAACTTTAAAAACAATGTAAGGCTTATGTACCAGGTTTATGATCTGGAGTCGGCAAAACTGGCAAAAGCTGAAGGCGCCCACGGAATTATTATTAAAGGAAATGAAGGAGCCGGAAAAGTTGCCTATGAATCATCGTTTGTATTATTTCAGCGTGTTATACAGGAAGTTAAAGACATCCCCGTTTGGGTACAGGGCGGTGTAGGCATCCATACTGCGGCAGCATTAGTTGCGCAGGGTGCGGCAGGTATTGTGCTTGACAGCCAGTTAGCTCTATTTCCAGAATGTTCTGCTCCCAAAGCGCTAAAAGAAGTTTGCACAAAGCTGAGTGGTACTGAAACTAAACTGATTGACAATTGTCGCGTTTTAGTAAGGCCCAACTCCCCTGTGCTTCCGGAAAACGCATCTTATAACGACCTTATACCATATTTTGCCAATCTTGATCTGGAGAAGAGTTATATACCGATGGGGCAGGATATCGCACTGGTTACAGACTTATTTACCCGCTATAAAAAATTAAATAAACTCATATTTGGCATTCAGGAGGCTATGTATGGCCACCTGAACCAGGCTAAATCGCTCAACGTTATTAGCCCGGGTAATGCCATGGCAAAGGATCTAAACATTGTTTACCCCATTGCGCAGGGCCCAATGACACGGGTAAGTGACGTTGCCCCGTTTGCTGATGCGGTATCAGGTGCAGGCGCTTTATCATTCATAGCCCTATCTCTGTTAAAAGGTGCACGTGCTAAAGAACTTATTACCGAAACAAAAATGCTTGCTGGCGAAAAAACCTGGGGCGTTGGTATACTTGGTTTTGCCCCTCAGGAATTGCGCGATGAACAGCAGCAATATATCCTGAAGGCTAAACCTCCAGTAGTTTTAATTGCTGGCGGCAGGCCGTCACAAGCCAAACCATTTGAAAAAGCCGGCATAAAAACTTTTTTGCACGTTCCATCGGTATCCTTACTGGACATGTTTTTAAAAGAAGGGGCCAAAAGGTTTGTTTTTGAAGGGCGTGAATGCGGCGGTCACGTAGGGCCGCTATCCAGCATGGTACTTTGGGAAAAACAAATAGAGCGCCTATTAAAGGAAGACCAACCCGAACAGATCAGCGTGTTTTTTGCAGGAGGCATTCATGATGCTTTTTCTACTGCATTTATAGCCATTATGGCAGCACCCTTAGCCGCCAAAGGTATAAAAGTGGGTGTACTAATGGGTACAGCCTATTTATACACCAAAGAAGCGGTTACTACCGGCGCCATACAGGATAAATTTCAGCAACAAGCTATGCAGGCAATTGATACCGTATTGCTTGAAACTGCTCCCGGTCACGAAACAAGATGCCTCAATTCACCATTTGCTGATTTTTTTAATATCGAAAAGGAAAAACTACAGTTAGCCGGTATCGATAAAAAGGAAATCTGGGCGCAGCTGGAAACGCTTAATGTAGGCCGTCTGCGTATTGCCGCCAAAGGCATTGAGCGCCGGGGCGATGAACTGGTGACTATCAATGAAGCCGACCAACTGAACCTGGGCATGTACATGATTGGTCAGGTTGCTGTAATGCATAACAAGGTAACCTCCCTATTGGAATTACACCAGGATGTTGCCGAAGGTAACTATCAGCATATTTTAAACGCAGTATTGCCATCTCCTCCGCAATCAGCAACCAAATCTTTGGACGTTGCCATAGTGGGTATGGCCTGCATTTTCCCTGGAGCAAAAAATATAGAGGAATATTGGCGCAATATTATTTTAGGAAAAGACTGCGTTACCGAAGTACCTGACGAAAGGTGGAACAAGGAATTATACTATGATCCTGAATCAACGGCAAGCGATATGTCGCATTCCAAGTGGGGCGGTTTCATTCCCGGGATAGATTTTGATCCGCTTGAATTTGGCATACCTCCGCAATCATTGGCTGCCATTGAGCCAACTCAGCTTTTAACACTTATGGTTGCCAAACAAGCTATGGAAAATGCCGGTTATGCTAACGGCAATTTTGATCATGATAATGTTTCCGTAATTATTGGCGCCGAAGGTGGCAATGACCTCGCCAATAACTACAGTTTCAGGGGCTACTTTAAGCAAGTGTTTGGAGATATGCCACCTGAGGTTGACGACCTATTACCCAAAACTACCGAAGACTCTTTCCCCGGCATTTTAGCCAATGTAATTTCGGGTAGGATCACGAACCGGATGGACTTTGGCGGACGCAACTTTACGGTAGATGCTGCCTGTGCATCGTCGTTAGCGGCGGTTGATCTGGCTTGCCAGGAATTATTCCTTGAAAAATCAGACATGGTACTTGCTGGTGGTGCCGATTTGCACAACGGCATTAATGATTACCTGATGTTCTCGAGCACACATGCATTATCGCATAAAGGCCGCTGCGCTACTTTTGACAGCGAAGCAGACGGTATTGCCCTTGGCGAGGGTATTGCCATGGTTGTTTTAAAAAGACATGCAGATGCGCTGCGCGATGGCGACAGGATTTATGCCGTAATTAAAGGTATTGGCGGATCAAGCGATGGCAAAAGTTTAGGTTTAACCGCACCACGCAAAAATGGACAGGTGCGCGCACTGGAGCGCGCTTATGATCAGGCTGGCATCACACCGTCACTTGTTGGTTTGGTAGAAGCGCATGGCACCGGCACAGTGGTTGGTGATAAAACAGAGCTAAGTGCTTTAACAGATATGCTTAACCAGGCAGGTGCACTTACCGGGCAAACACACCTTGGATCAGTAAAAACACAGATCGGACATACTAAATGCGCCGCTGGTTTAGCCGGGCTAATAAAGGCATCCCTATCTGTTTATCATGGTATCAAGCCACCAACCATACACTTAAAAACCCCGAATAGCTTTTACAACGCAAATACCAGTCCCTTTGCATTTAACGCTGAGGCTGGTTTATGGATGAATAAAAAACGCTATGCCGGTGTAAGTGCATTTGGTTTTGGAGGCACTAACTTTCATGCTGTAATTGAAAGTTCTAATCCCGTATCTACACAAAATCCGGCAATAAAATCATGGCCGTCTGAACTTTTTGTTTTCAGGGGCGACACTTTTGATGAAGCTAAAACCAGGCTGAATTCAGTTAAATTATTACTTGAAGTAAATGACAATATAACACTGAAAGACATTGCATTTAGCCTTTCATCAATCAATAAAAAACCAATACAACTTAGTATTGTTGCAGACCATGCCGATGACCTGATGATGAAGATCGAACTGGCCTTATCAGGTATTGAAAGTAAGGACACGTATATTGTAAAAAAACAGGAAGGTAAGGTAGCATTTATGTTCCCTGGCCAGGGAAGCCAGCGTATTAATATGGCGCGTGACCTTTTTGTGATATTCCCGGCCATGCGCAATTTGTTAAAGGATCATCCCGCGTACGAAAAAATACTTTTCCCCAATGCGGCCTTTGATAGTAATCAGATCAGGACTCAAAAAGAGCAAATTAAGGATACCCGGATGGCTCAGCCATTATTAGGTATTGTTGATTTGGCTATAGCCAACCTTTTAAAAACATTGGGTATTACACCCGACATGGTTGCAGGCCACAGTTATGGAGAACTGCCCGCATTATGCTTTGCAGGTGCATTTGCCGAAGATGAACTGGTAAAGCTAAGCGCAGAAAGGGCTCAATCAATTCTTAACGCGGTTGAATGTGGTGATGCCGGAACTATGGTAGCTGTAAATGCTTCACAAAATGAATTATCAAAAGTTATTTCAGAAGTAAAAGACGTATATGCAGTTAATTATAACTCACCATTACAGTGCGTACTGGCTGGCTCTACTCCTGCTATACTGCACTTAACCGAGGTACTTAAAGCGGCAAAAATATCATTCAATAGGCTTGAAGTGGCTTGTGCTTTCCATAGCCCACTGGTGGCAAAATCAAAAGCGTTATACAAAAAGGTGCTTGCCAATGTTAAATTCACTGACCTTAACCTACCTGTATGGTCAAACACAACGGCCAAAGAATACCCTGTCCAAGCCAAGGAAATCAAAGAAAGACTGACAGACCATCTGGTACAACCGGTAAAATTTGTTGAGGAAGTACAACAAATGTATGCCTCAGGCGCCCGGATATTTATAGAAGTTGGACCGGGTAAGGTATTAACCGGCTTAACAAAAGCTTGTATCGGTAAAGATGAGGTTTTACTTTATACCGAGGATAACGGCCGGAATAAGCTAACCCATTTGCTATGCATGCTGGCAAACTATATAAGCACTGGTCGCAACATCAACTTAGAGAAATTATTTGATGGCCGCGATGTTAAACTCTTAAATCTTGACGAGCCATCATTGTATAAAAAGAGCCCAACTGTATGGCACGTAAACGGTCAGCATGCTATACCCACAAACGGAAAATTACCATCAAACGGTGCGTTACCTATTACCCAACCTATTAAAATGAAACATACCGAAATGAGGTCAGAAAGTGCGCCAATGGCAAATACTGCAACAGAACTAATGATGCAGGAATATATGAACAGCATGAAAATGATGATCCAGGCGCAGCGCGACGTGATGCTTTCATTTTTAGGGCAAAATCCTATTGTAAGTAGTCCGATAACGTACCAGGCTTCTGAACCACAAGCTATAATTCCGCAAACAGCTAATAATAGCCAGCAAAATATATTACCAGTCGCAACACAATCTGCGATAAATAAAACAGCGGCTCAAAAAGATGTTAAACAGGTTTTATTGCAGATTGTAAGCGATAAAACTGGCTATCCGCAGGAAATGCTGGGCATGGAAATGGACCTGGAGGCCGATCTAAGCATCGATTCCATAAAACGTATTGAAATCATAGGCTCCTTGCGTACCGAATTAGGCGGCTTTAACCCCGGGGATAGAAATGAGGATACCATGATGGAGCAGCTATCTTCTATCAAAACGTTAAATGGATTGGTAAACTGGATTACAGAAAACACAGTATCTGAATTAGTTATACCTCCCAGTATTAATGTAGAAGTTAATATACAAACCACCCAACCCTTATTTTCATTAGAAGAACTAAAATTAGCCATACTATCAGTTGTAAGCGAAAAAACAGGTTATCCGCAGGAAATGCTGGGTATGGATCTGGATCTGGAAGCTGACTTGAGCATTGATTCCATTAAGCGAATGGAAATCATTGGCGACCTTAAGATAAAAACAGGGTTTGGGAAAAATCAGGAACAGGGCGATGATATGATGGAAAAGCTTGCTTCCATAAAAACACTGAATGGTTTAGCCAACTGGATAGCCGAAATTGAATCTGAAAGTACTGAATTACTTACCGAAGCAAAAAAAATTATTGAGGAAAGCGTTGAATCAGCTGCTAATGAAACACTATCCCGCTTACGTTTTGAACTTACTCCAACAACATTAACTATTAATGAGCCATCCATTATAAAAGGACAACGTTTTGCCATAACCGATGATGGCGGCGTATTGGCCATTAAAATCAAGCATTTATTTGAGCAGCATGGCGCCATTGCCGATATTGTGTATCCAACTGGTGATCTACAAAGCTACCAGGGGCTTATTATACTCAATATGTTTGCGGCGCAAAAAAGGGTGGGTATTTTTGATCATTTTTCACTGATCAAGAAACTTGACTTTACATTGGTAAAATGGGTATACCTGGTATCAGACACCAAACTCCACTTAGCCGAATTTACCGACATCAGCCTTTTAAGGCGATATCAAGGATATCCCGGATTTTTCAAAAGTCTTGACCGCGAATATGAAAACACTAAATGCAGATTGATAAGTTTAGGCAATCAAATGTCTGCGAATGAGATTGCAGATATAACCTTAAACGAAATACTTACCCCAGACCAACCATCGGAAGTTATTTACAGCGATCATAAAAGGCATGTAATGGAACTGGTGCCTTCTCAGCTTATAACAACAGGTCTTGAAGAATCACATATTAAACTGACCAGGGAGGCAGTGGTACTTGTACTTGGCGGTGCCCAAGGCATTACCTCCGAGCTGATGATCCACTTTGCAAAAGATTATCCTTGTACCTACATCCTGGTTGGGCGCTCAAGTGATCCAAGGAAAGCCACTCCGGACAATACCGACCAGATGCAAACCAAAGACGAGATTCGTAATTATTTAGTTAAACAGGGAGCATTCAAAAAACCTGCAGAAATAGAGCAGGAAACCGCCCGTATTTATAAAAATAACCAGATCATGCGCACTATAACCCTGATGGAGGCCAATGGGTCAACAGTGGTTTATAAATCACTTGATTTATGCGACGAAGCCCGGTTAAGGAGTTTTATGGATGATATTTACGACATATATGGCCGCTTAGATGGCGTAGTACACGGAGCTGGTTTACTGGAAGATAAATTATTTCATAGTAAAACATCAGAATCATTTGGGCGGGTATTTGACACCAAGGTAACTCCTTTACGTGTACTTGCAGAGCAATTGCGCCCCGAAACTCAATTTGTAATTCTTTTCTCCAGTATAGCTTCTGTTTATGGTAATCGCGGGCAAACGGACTATGCCGCAGCCAACAGTGTATTGGATAAATATGCATGGGCATTAAACAAGCGTATCAACGGCAAGGTAATATCCATTAACTGGGGTCCATGGAAAGGTGCCGGAATGGTATCGCCTACCCTTGAAAAAGAATATGAACGTCGGGGCATAGCGCTCATACCCTTGCAGGATGGCCGTGAGATATTTTTAAATGAATTAAAATACGGCAAAGAAAGCCAGGTATTGATTATGGCTGGCAACAACTGGTAAATATTCATAAGCTTAAACTAAATACTTATGAAAAAAACTGATGTAGCCGTAATTGGGATGTCATGCATTTTCCCCGGCGCGGGCGATGTGGAAACTTTTTGGCAAAACATAATTAACAAGGTCGACTCTACGCAAATAGTACCGGCAGACAGGATAGATCCCATACATTTCAGCAAGGATACGGCGGGTGTTGATCGTTTTTACTGCAATCGCGGAGGGTTTATTCCTGACTATGAATTTGATCCGCGCCGCTTTGGCATACTGCCTGTGGCTGTTGAAGGTACCGAGCCAGATCATTTAATCACACTTGATCTGGCATATAAGGCATTGGATGATGCCGGGGTATTTGCCAGGAATATTACGCTCGAAAAAACAGGCATCATCATAGGTAAAGGAAACTATGCAGGGCCGGGTGCAACGCGGGCCATTGAAATAGTACGAACCGGCGAACAGATCGTTTCAATACTAAAAGATATCCTCCCCAATTTGGGCGATGCCGAAATAAAAAAAGTAAAACAGGAGTTTCAGCAGCGTAAAGGACGTTTTAGTGCCGATACTGCAATGGGACTTATTCCCAACCTGGTAGCATCTCTTGTAGCTAACCGTTTAAATTTGGGTGGCGTGGCATTTACCCTTGATGCGGCCTGCGCCAGCTCGCTTATTGCTATTGATCATGCCGTGCATGAACTTAACAGCGGGCGATGCAATATGGTTATAGCCGGTGGAGTACACATTGGACAAAACGCCGCTTTTTGGAGTATATTTTCACAATTAGGGGCACTTTCGCATCAGCAAAAAATAAAACCATTTGATGCTGGTGCCGATGGACTGATTATTGGCGAGGGCTGCGGTTTTGTAGTATTAAAGCGCCTGGAAGATGCGGTAAATGACAAGGACAAAATTTATGCTGTAATCAAAGGAGTAGGTGTAAGCAGCGATGGCAGCGGAACCAGCGTAATGAGCCCTTCGGTTAAGGGTCAGCTTAAAGCTATTGAACAGGCCTGGCAAAATGCCGGCGTATCAGCAAAAGAAATTGGTTATATTGAAGCACACGGCACAGGTACCCCACTGGGCGACAAGATCGAACTGCAAACACTTACCCAATTTTTTGGCCATCACCCGGATTTACCTGATGCAGGTATAGGATCAGTAAAATCAAACATTGGCCATGCCATGCCGGCTGCGGGTATAGCGGGTTTTATAAAAACCTGCCTGGCTTTGTATCATGATACGCTGCCCCCAACCATGCATTGCGAAACACCTCTGGCGCAAATGGATAAAACCCGGTTTTCACCAGTGCAAACCTCAAAAAGCTGGACGGCATCGGGCTTACCAAAACTTGCCGGTATAAATGCCTTTGGATTTGGCGGCATTAACGCCCATGTTGTACTTGAAGGATTTAACACTCCCAGGAAAGACGATGTATTACAACTTGCCCGCGAAAGTCATGAAGCATTAATTACCGCCCTTGAAATAGGCGATTTTAGCGCTGGTTCCGGTAATTACCGGATAGCATTATTCAATCCTACACCTGAACGGTTAAAAAAAGCCACAAAAATAGCGGCTAAAAATATGCCATGGCGCAACAAACAGGATATTTGGTATACTAATGCTCCATTACTCCATGATGGTGGCAAAGTAGCATTTGTATTCCCCGGTTTAGATGGCCTTGCAGGAGGCGAAGTATCAACTGTAGCTGAATATTTTAACATTTCTCCCAATAACGACGCGAAGGCAGAAGGCCTGTTAAATGAAGCATTAGGTATATTAAATAAAAGCAGCATACTTGATACTGCCCTTAAACAGTTAGGTGTAAAACCAGACATGAACGCGGGGCACAGCCTGGGCGAATGGCTGGCGGCCCGCTCATCCGAACTCGCCGAAGAAAGCTCAGTACTGGAATTACTGGATGTGCTGAATCCGGAAACCTTTGAACTTAAAGATTCACGTTTTATAGCAGTTGGCTGTGGCATTGAACAGTTGGAGCCAATTATAGCTGGTATAAAAAACGTATATCTTTCCAATGACAACTGTCCGCAGCAGGTTATCCTTTGCGGTAGTAAGCCAGCGCTTGATGAACTGGTACCAATATTAAAAAACAAACAAATATTCCACCAGATATTACCTTTTCAATCGGGCTTCCACTCCCCTTTTGTTGCCGACAAGCTGGATGTGATACTGGCCGGAATGCGCAATATGCAGTTCCGCAAAACCACTACCCCTTTATGGTCGGCAACTACACTGGAACTTTACCCAGAGGGGTTTGAAGCTATCAGACAACTGAGCGCAGAACATCTGATTAAACCGGTGCGTTTTCGTGAACTTACAGAAAAACTATACAATGAGGGAGCACGTGTTTTTATACAGGTTGGCTCCGGTGGCCTCATTGGCTTTATTGACGATACACTAAAGGGCAAAAGGTTTAGTACTATAGCATCAAATATACCAACGCGCACAGGTTTAACCCAATTGCAGCGGGTACTGGCTACTTTGTTTGTAGAAGGCAGGGAGATTGGTTTGGATTTCATGAATCATCGAAAAAGCACCATTCCGGCTACCATAAAAGGCATTAAACTACAGTTAGGATCACCCATTATTCATAATCTGGCGGGGTTTAAAAATCTCGCGATCAAACAGCAGGCTCCAATAAACCGGGATGTTTTATTGGTTGATGTGGCCGACCCGGTAATGCGTACTTTTAACAATAACGTTACGGAGATGATTAGCATACAGCAAGAAATGCTACAGCTTTTTCAGAACAGGCCTTTACAGTCAGCGGCAACCTCGTCAACTACCATAGTTCCTCCTGTTATAGCGCCACTACAACCGGCAACTCTTTCCAAGGTAAAAAGGGTACCTTTCTCTAAGCAGCTGGATATTACTTTAGACAACTGCCCTTATCTTATTGATCATTCCTTGCTAAGGCAACCTGCGGGCTGGCCTTGTGTAGAGGACATGGACCCGGTGATACCCATGACCATGATTTTTGAACTGTTTGGCGAAATAGCAGCAGAACAGTCGCCTGGCGAACAGGTACACAAGATCATGAACATTAAAGTGTTTCAGTGGATGAATGTAGTAAAGCCGTTTCGTGAAACAGTTACCGGTGAGTGGAAAGACCAACAACGTGTTTATCTTGATCTTGACAAATTTGCAAATGCCGAGGTACAACTGGCCACAAACCTTAGCCCTGCCTCCGCCAGCCATTTTGACATAGGTGAATTGCTGGATATACAGCGTACATCCGAACAAATCTATGATGCGCACATGTTTCATGGACCGCGTTATCAGGGTATCCGTTCATTAACGGCAGTCGGCAAAAAAGGCATAACCGGTATTATTGAAGGCGATGCTGGTAAAGGTTCGCTGCTGGATAACGCCGGGCAACTGTTTGGCTTATGGCTGCAACTAACGCTTACCAAAGACCGCATTGCATTTCCTGTAAAAATTCAGGAGATCGAGTTCTTTGGGGCAATGGAAGATCAAAAGGGACAATTTGAGTGTACCTGCGTACTCATCGACCTTAACGATGAGTTTGCTACCGCAGATTTTGTAATGAAACGCGAGGGCAAGGTATGGGCCATTATTTCGGGCTGGCAAAACAGGCGATTGGAGATTGATGAACCATTATGGAACGTATCCATGTCGCCTTTGCATAACCGCTTGTCGGAGGAAATTGCACCGGGAATATTCATGTTTCACCAGGCCTATTCAAGGATGGTATCCTGGGATTTTATCCTGAAACGATACTTTAACCAAACCGAGAAAAAACATCATCAAAACCTGTTACCCAATAAGCGGAAAATATGGATGATCAGTCGCGTAGCAGTAAAAGATGCTGTCAGAAACCTGCTTAATAAACAAAAACAACAGGCCTGCTACCCTATCACTTTTGAAATAAAGGCAGATGAATTGGGTAAACCATATTTAAGCAGCGACCTCACAGCGGGCATCCACATATCTATAGCACATAAAGGTACCTATGCCGTTGGTATTGCTCAATTTGATAAACCTGTAGGCATCGATATGGAAACTATAGAAGAACGCAGCACAGGCTTTTATGATATGGTGTTTACCGATACGGAAATGATGCTACTGAAAGACAAGAATAAAGCCGAATGGGCAACCCGCTTTTGGGTAGCTAAAGAGGCCTACGGTAAATACCTGGGAAAAGGCCTTCAGGGCAACCCCAAGGCATATATTGTTCAGGAAATTAAGGGTGACGAACTGCGCATCAATGACATTTATATCAAAACATTAAAACATAAAAATTACATAATTGGATGGA
Organism: Mucilaginibacter saanensis; assembly: GCF_014200575.1. Classification (GTDB taxonomy): domain Bacteria; phylum Bacteroidota; class Bacteroidia; order Sphingobacteriales; family Sphingobacteriaceae; genus Mucilaginibacter. The sequence goes on from NZ_JACHBZ010000003.1 coordinate 238,645, forward strand.
CACAGTAGCATCAACAACAAAAATGAACCGGGATGAGATATTTGAGCTGATGAAAAAATTCATCACCGAAGTTATAGGTGAAGAATTTGTTGAAGAAATGGATATTACCCCGGAAAGTTCTTTTACGAAAGACCTTGAAATGGACAGCATAGAAATTGTATCCTTCTCCGAAAAAATAAAGGCTCACTTTGGCAATCAGATTGATTTTACCGGCTGGCTGTCATCTATGGATCTTGACCAGTTGATCAATCTTAATTTAGGTATGATCATCAATTATATTCACGAATGCCGGTAATAAAAGTAAATAACCGGGAGGTGCATATCCAGGAGCTTAATAAAGGTGCGGCCGAAACCGTATTGCTCATACATGGCATGTTCAGTAATCTCTCTGTTTATTATTTTAATATAGCGCCTATCCTGGCCAAGCATTTCCATGTAGTGATGTATGACCTGAAAAGCCACGGCATGAGCGAACGTACCCTGCACGGGTATGACTTGAACAGCATGACTGATGATCTGCATGCGCTAATGCAAGTATTGAATTTAGAAACGGCACACCTGGCGGGCTATAGCTTTGGCGGATTGATAGCCCTAAAAATGACCCTACGTTTCCCTGATAAAATAAAAAAGCTGATAGTTATTGAAGCGCCTGACCCAAAGGACGAAAAAGCTCGGGGCATTATTGATGATTACAGCCGGGAGTTCCTTGAACATTACGTTGAGAATTTTACCGATACCACTAAAGTGAAAATGGGTAAACGGCAAATGGAGCGCAATCATCGTATGTATGAGTATCTGTTTTATCAAACCAGCATCAAAACCGATATGGCCGCCGAAAAGGATTTCCTGAACGACCCGCAGATATTACTTATAAATACCGATACCCTGCTCCTTTATGGGATGGACTCTAACTGCCTGGAAACCGGCAAATGGCTTAACGAGAAAATAAAAAGTTCAGAGCTGTTACTTGTACCAGGCAATCACAATATCCCAATACAGGAACCAGCCCTTATTGGTGATATGATGAATATGTTTTTCATGAACTAAAAAATGCTGCAAAAAATATCTATGGCAAAGTTTGTATTTATAGTACCTCCTTTAACAGGGCATATTAACCCCACCTTAAGCATGGGGGGCGTTTTACTTGAACGCGGCCACCGGGTAGGCTGGATAACGCTCGACCAATCATTGGCTGCAAAGCTGCCTGCAGGTGGCGAATTATTACATATCAGCTATGAAGAGAGTGATCAGCAGAAACAGGAAAGCGAACAATACCTGGATATCATTACCAAAAAGATAGTTTATGGTATAGATAGTATTAAGTTTTTGTATGAGGAGGTCTTGATACCGCTAAACAGACATAGTTACGAGGGTATCGCATCATGGCTTGATAAATTTGAGCCTGACCTGGTTATTACTGATCACCAGATGTTTGCCGGAGCTATTGCCGCAACAAACAAAGGTTTACCTTATACCACATCAGTTACTGCTCCCGCGGCTATTAAAGTGATGGATGAGCTGCCCAAAGTACACGAATGGGAGGTAAATCAGATTTTATCCCTGCAACGGGAATTAGGCATTGATACCATTAGTTCAATAGCCTGCTCAGATCTGCTTACTATGGTGTTTACATCGCGGGATTTTTTTGGGGAGATGGAGCTACCACCCTATTATAAATTTACAGGACCGGTAATTCACCGCAGACCAAATAATATCATATTTGACTGGATCAAATTTAAAGCTGCCGACAGACCAAAAGTATTGGTAAGCATTGGTACCACCTTTGATCATGAACATAAAAAGAACTTTTTTGCAAAAGTGGTTGAGGCATTAGGTCAGGAAGATATTACTGTTGTAATAGTTTCAGATCCTGCTTTATTTGATCAGTGGCCAAACAACTTTATAGTAAAATCTCAGGTACCTCAACTGGAATTACTTCCACATTTAGATGCTGTAGTATGCCATGGCGGCCACAATACGGTTTGCGAAGCACTTTTGAACGGTTTACCTATGGTGGTAATCCCAATTGCTTATGACCAATCGCACGTTGCCGGGCGCGTAGTACGTACCGGAGCCGGTCAACGATTAAATTTTAACCGCTTTAAAGCCAGCCACCTGAAACAAGCGGTTAATGAAATATTGCGTACCCCTGAATACAAAATAGCTGCGGAGCAGCTTAAACAATCATTCATAGAAGCGGGTGGTACCGGAACTGCGGCTGATCTGCTTGAACAGATCGTTATTAAACAATCATTAGAAGCCTTAAAAAACTAAGTTACCATGGCAAAATTTCTATTTGTGGTTCCGCCATTTTTTGGGCACATAAGCCCCACTTTAAGTATCGGCGCAAGCCTTATAGCCCGCGGACACGAAATAAAGTGGCTGGGCATTACGCCACTCGCCAATAAACATGTGCCTGCCGGCGGTGAATATATATACCCTGAAGCCGAACTGCAACAACACCAGGGCGAAATAAACCGCATACTAAAAAGACAGGACGATGGCCCGGCTTGCTCGGGCCCCGAGGTAATGAAACTTGCATTGGAGGAAACATACGTACCCTTTGCCCGCATCATGATGCCTGCTTTGAGCAATTTTGTTGATATCTGGAAACCAAATGTGATCATTAACGATTGTATAACATTTGCCGGTGCGCTGTGTGCTCACATTAAGGGTATTCCATCGGTAACCACTACCCCTGTACCGCCGGATGTAATGGGCGATACAGCCAACAGTGCACCTAAAATATTTGAATGGCAGCAAAACCTTATAAAGGGATTGCAACAGGAATTTGGAGTTTATGGCGATGATATTTTTATCCACTCGCACAAGCTCAACATGATATTTACTTCAGAAGCCTTTGCTGGTTTTACCGAAACACCAACCCACATGAAATTTGTGGGCCCGGTAAAAGGCAGGCCCAACAATGCAGCTTTTGACTGGGATAGATTGGCCACGGCCACTACCCCAAAAGTTTTTGTATCCTTAGGCACACTACTGATTGATATACGAACGGAATTTTTCCAGAAGCTGATCAATGCTTTTGCAGATCAGCCGGTAACTATTGTGGCGGCTACCAACCCCGATATTTTTGAGGAATGGCCCAGCAATTTTATCGTGAATGGCTTTGTACCCCAAACAGAGTTAATGCCCCATATGGATGCCGTGATATGCCACGGTGGTTTCAATACCGTTAATGATACTTTTATCAACGGCCTGCCCATGCTGATCACTCCTATTGCTTATGATCACTTCCATACCGCCAAACTCATTGAAAATTCAGGCGCAGGCATAAGCATCCGCTATAAACGCCTGCGGATAAATGATCTGAGAGATACCGTTTTTGAATTGCTGCAAAATCCCAAGTATCGTGAGGCAGCAATCAAGGTAAAAGAATCCTTTATAGCCGCCGGCGGAAATAACAAAGCAGTGCAATTACTGGAGGATTTTACCAGAACCGAACAAATTCTTGAACCACAGAACTAACGGATATGAAAAGAAAATTATTATTCATTGAAAGAATGCTCCATGGCGACGGAAACAATGCATTTAATGTACTTGTACCGGCAAAAATTCGCGGCAGCTTTCAGGAGTCAACTATACGGCTTGCGTTAGAAAAACTGCAGGAAAAACACGCCTGGCTAAATGCTTCTGTAAAAGATGATGAAAAGGGTTATCCCTGGTTTGTAGTTGATAAAAATAACCCACTTAAAATCCAGATAAGAACAGTAACCAGGCGTAGTGATGAAGACTGGCAATCGGAATCGGTAAGGGAATGGTCAACTCCATTTAATAATTACCAGGGACCATTAATGCGGGTAGTATGGGTAAAGGGCGATGCTGTTTCTGAAATAATCCTGGTAATGCACCATTGTCTTTTTGATGGCCGCTCGGTAATGTCAATCCTGGGCGAATTTTTGCAACTACTGGATAATGTGAATGCAGATATTGCACAAGAAAAGGCTATAACCAATATTGCGGACGTTGTGCCAGCTCATATTTTAAACAGCAAAAAGCATCGGATAAAGTCAAGATTAATTATGGGCGCCGCGTCACTGGCCTTATCGCTCATTCCAACAAAAAACAATCAGGTAGAAAGGAAAAAAGATTACCTGATTCACTGGAAGCTGGATAAAGACACCAGCGCTGCATTTATTTCCTTTTGTAAAGCCGAGGGTATCACCGTTAACACCGCAATCTGCGGGGCTATACTAAGCGCCTTTAAACAAGTGCGGCAGGAAAAAGCGTTGAATAAAATTTTATGCCCGGTTGATATTCGCAGCTTTAATAAACAGATCAAGCAAAATAACATTTTTGCGTTTGCTTTGATGGTTCTGGTATCAGCCTATCCGGGGCTTGATTTTTTAAGTAATGCCAGGGCCATGCAAAAAGATATAGACAAAAAAATGTCTAAACTCGACCCGTATAACATCATGCTGCTGTTGGAGGCGGCCCATGGTTCATTAGATAAAATTGTAGATTTTTTAAAGAATCAGAAACCGGGTAATGATTGTTTGTTATCCAATCTCGGCCGGATTGAAATCCCCTATCAGTATAACTCATTTGAGGTAGAAACCATCTTCAGCATATCTGTCATTGGCCCTTTGGGTAATACCACAGCCTTTACAACGTCCACCTATCGCGGACAAATGGATTTTTCCTTTATTTCCAGCGAGGGTTTTATCACACATGCCGAAGGCTTGTCTATAAAAAACAAAGTGTTAACTACCATTAAAGAACAGATTAATTACCCAACCATAGCAGTAGCATGAAAAGAAAATTAATGATGGTTGAACGGATTATGTATGTTGATGCCCACACCCCGCTTAACTGTGTATTTACGGCAAAAATACAAGGCTGCATTAATCCTGATAATTTAAATGCTGCATTAATTAAAATTCAGAAAAAACATCCTTTGTTACGTGTGTATATTGATAACGAAGAAGAAGGCGGCCCCTATTTTATAACCAATGATCGGATTTGTAAAATCCCAGTACGTATTGTAGAGCGGTTTACTGACCAGGATTGGCTTAAGGAGTCACAAACTGAATGGTATAGGGATTTCAATGACGAAAACAAACCATTGGCCAGGGTAGTTTGGCTGAAGTCAGCGTCAGTATCAGAATTATTATTAGTGCTCCCGCATTGTATTTGCGATGGCACTACCCTGGTAAATCTGATGCGCGAAATATTAAGTTTAGTGGATAACCCACAGCAGGAGCTTGAAACCTATTTCTCTTTTAACTCCGTGCAGGAGCTTATGCCAGCAACTTTTAATGCGAATAAAAAAGTAATTAAAGCCAAAATATTCTCCCTGATTGGAAAACTCTTTTTCCTGTTTAAGAGCACGGAAACGCAATTTAATTCAGGGAGCGACTATGTTTTGCACTGGAAACTTGATCAGGAACAAACCATAGCCATTGCCGAAGCCTGTAAGCGTGCGGGCACATCGGTTCATGCCGCTTTGTGTGTAGCTTTTATTAAGGCATTTGAGCAGGTGAAGGGTAACAAAGCCCACGAAAAGGTAATTAGTCCGGCTGATATCAGGCGTTTTATTCCAGAAATAAAGCAGGACACCATGTTTGCTTTCGCGCCTATTGCAGAACTCGTTATTGGCAAAAATACAGCTGCCGGTTTCTGGGAGCTTGCCCGAAAAGTTAAAACTGATTTAACAAATAAAATTGAAGCCATGAACGTTTACGAAATGTTATGGATGGGCGAATACATGCATCATTCGGTAAACAAAATGGTTAAGTTTTTAAAAGCTACCAATGGCACGCATGATATTACGCTCTCCAATATGGGCCGGATAAGTATCCCCAAAACATACCAGTCATTTGAATTGGAAACAGTTTACAGCCCTACAGTAGCATTTCCGTGGCGTAATCCCAATACCTTGATAACAACCACCTTCAAAAACCAAATGGATTTTACGTTGATGTCCAACAATACCTTTTTAAATAAAACGGAAGCGTCGATGATCAGGGATAAAGCAATTGAATATTTATTGGCCAACATACCACAGTTAACACATGCCTGAGATTGCCAAATACGAAAACAATACCGTATTAAGGCGGTTCATACGAAAACGAATATACTGCTGTTTAATTCCTAATGTTGCATTTAACGCCTGCATTGCCTATTTCAGCTTTATTAAACCAGGGGTTATATATTTATTCACAGGAGATCAAAGCTTAGCAGGGATTTTGCTGCCAATGTCTTTCCTGTTGCCGTTCATCATCACCTTTGATATATTAAAAAGAACCATGGTGTTGGCTGAACAGGAAGATGTCAATATAATACTGAGCAATAACTTCTGTAAAAACAAGTTCATGTTTCAAATAGCAATTATTAACGGACTTTGCACCGTATTAGCTGTTTTTGCCATAATGCTTGTAGTTAATTTACTTTTGCCTCAGCATGACCATTTTAAAGTTATCCCCTTAACTATTTTAGATAGCTCATTGGCAGGCATTTATTCCATATTATTTACGCTGCTTCCAATCAAAAAACTAAAGAAACGCGCACTTGAACAAACTGATATGCCGGTATCTGTTTGAGCCATTAGTTTGCCTGATGATTTACAAAACCCGCCTGCTCCTGGTCAAAAACAGCCTTGATCTCATCTGCAGATAATGGCTGGGCATAAATTTTTATTTTGTCCATATAGCCATGAAATATCCTTTCTGAAGGAAATTCCTCGTTACGGCCAATTTCCCATTTATTTGCTACCGACAGGTTTACCGGACCTTCAACTGTCGATCTACCCCGCAATTTACCATCAATGTAAACAGATAAATTATTACCCTTGCAAACACCTGTAATATGATGCCAATGTTGTTTCCAATCAAGCGGCAAGTTTACGGTACAATCGCCCCTGCCCCAGCCACCAGCAAAAAAAGTCAGCGTTTTATTATCGCTCATTTGCAAAACGTGAGTATCTCCTTTGGTTAGCATATCAACCAGGCCTGTTTCCCTTCCCTCTGGATAAACCCAGGCCATCATGGTAATTGTTTCGCCCATATTATCAAGGCTGGCAGCATTAGGTACTTCGGCAAAACAATCATCACCCAGCATAATTCTTCCTCCCGATGAGGTTTTATTAACTTTTTGTGTTATGATGTGTGCATGGTTTTCAAAGCCTGAGTAATCCTTAATGTACAAATCTTGGGTATCATTTGCTCTGAGCGAGAGGTTAAGCAGCAATGATGAGGTATCATTACTGTAAACTTTATATTTTGATATAATGCTATCCACCTTAAGCATTTTGAGCCCCATTTTATGATCAGCAAAATGATGTTTTTGCACTATACTTTCTCCCGGTGCAACATGTATATGGTGAGTATATAATAAAGAATCACCCACGGTTATTGGAATAGTGAACAATTGATCTTTACCGGTCACATTTTTTATAATATAGTTTATTTCCTGCTCCTGGTGCTGTGCAATAAGGGGGTTAAATGTAATTGCCGATATCTCAAATGGATGTTTTACAGGCTGTGCGGGTTCAACAACTTCAACAGTTCTCTGATCAATACTATCTAAACTTACAGTTGCCTTTCCCAAACGATATAATCGGCAACTAATAGAATCAGTTAATGTTGCGCCCTCCGGAATAAGGCAATTTTTTTCGGCGATAACTTTGCCGTTGACATATATTTTGAAATTCTTAGTCCCTATAGAGCCCCTATTTTTAGCCGTAAAATAGAACCACAATGGCTCATCAGGTGTTAGTTTATTCTTTCTCAGATCATATGTTAGCAATTGTATATCAACAGATGTCTTGGTTTCCGATAATTCAACCGGGTCTTTATAAAGCGGCCAGTCAACATGCGAATCATTACTCATCGTAAATTGCATAACACCTCCTTGAACTAAAGTAGAATGGGGAATCACCAATTTCTCGTATGCCTTATTGTTTACCGTTAACGCGCTCACATATTTATTTGAAGCAGATTGATTTTCGCTCTCTATTGTCCAGGTTTTATGGTTAGCCAGATGCAGTTTTACCGATTTAAATATTGGCGAGCCTATGGCATATTCCGGTCTGCCTGGACTTACTGGAAAAAAGCCCATTGCGTTAAATACATAAGCACTTGACATAGCCCCGAGATCGTCATTACCGGGCAAACCGTCAGGGCTGTTTTTATATCTTAACAACGTAATATCCCTAACCCATTTTTGGGTCAGATCGGGTCTGTTAGCTGCATTAAAAAGATAGGGTAAATGTATAACCGTTTCATTATCAAAAAGTACAACATTGTTACTTAACGCAGAGTCTAACCGGGCTGTAAACGCTTTATTCCCTCCCATCAGGTTTACCAAATCTTTACCGTTGTGCGGCACAAAATAAGAGTATACCCATTTATCCCCCTCCTTATAACCGGACATTGCGGGGTTAACTTTAAAGTGATTACCCAATCGCGGCAGCATAAACAGGTCATCAGGGTGAAACAGGTTGCGGTAATTTAGTCCCCGTTGCTGCAAAAGCAGATAATCAGCCTCATTATTCATTACATGTTTTGCATATTGCGACAATGCCCAATCGTCATAAGCATACTCCACTGTACGGGTTACGGATTCGGAATTTGAATAAGGAACATAGCCTATACGATGATATATTGATAAGTCCTTTTGTACAAAAGGCGAATCAACAATACTCTTTTTCATTGCTTCGTAGGCCTGTGTTTTATCGAAATCTGTAACTCCTTTTAAATAAGCGTCCACAATAATGGGAACTGCGTGGTTGCCCGTCATTGTTTCAGTGGGCAGATGGCCCGTTTGCTTATAAATATCCAGCATAGATAAAATAATATCATTTTGCTTTTCGGGATATAACAAGGTCAATAGCGGGTGTAGCGAACGGAAAGTATCCCAGGGCGAAAAGCCACCGTATTCACATTTACCGTTGGTATGATGAACTAAGCCGTCGTCCCCGCGATAATTACCATCAACATCAGAAACTACCCATGGAATCAGGAGTGAATGATATAAAGCCGTATAAAATATAGTTTTATTAGCCTCGCTGCTGTCATTAACATCAACTGCTGACAGTTGCCTGCTCCACTCTTCTGATGTTTGGTGTGCAAATGCTTCCAGCGTTAATTTTCCGGTTTCTTTACCGATATTATTTTGCGCAGCTGCAAAATTAACCGTGGAGGTACTTAATTTGAGCTCAAGAATTTTAGGCTTTAATGCATTGCTTTTAAATGTAAACAGGTAACCATTCTTCACCTTCTCCTTTTGAACATAGCCTTCGCTAAAATTAGCTACCATATTGGATGCAGAACCATGTAGTACGCGGTCAGTAGCAATGGTTATTGCACCTGCATTACCTATAAAAACCTGAACTTTTGCTTTCGCGGGGAAAGTGAAGCGTAGCATACCGGTGCGGATACCTGCACTTGCTTCGGTAGTAACATGGTTATCCTTAAATTTAACTTTATAATAGCCGGGTGTTGCGGTTTCGTTACTATGTAAAAAACTACTGCTGTATTCGCCGGGAATAAAGTGTTTGCTTCCTGTTACAGGCATCACAAATAAACGGCCTGCCGAACCTTCGGGAAAACCGCTATGATGCCCCACACAGCTAAAATAATAAATAGCCGAATCAGCGTAATTGTAGCCTTTTGCACCTGTAACACGCGTTTCAGGACTAATCTGTATAAACCCGGACGGAGCCACGGCGCCGGGATACGTACCTCCATCGCCTCCCCAGTGGGTAAGCACGCTGCTTTTGGTGGTTCCAATAAATGGATTTACGTAGGCTATATGTGGCTTATCCTGCGCAAAAACTTTTTCATATCCAGCAAAGAATAGCACCAACAACAAAGTAAGCTTTATTCCCAAGAAGTTAATTTTATTCATCCCTTAACTTATATTTTGACGTAGATCTTTCTCTTATCCATTACATAACCTACAAACCAGCAAAGCGTCATATAACACAATGCAAAAACCAGCGTACCCAAAGCGCCGGGAAAAAGCGGTTGATAAAACACCTGGTTGATCCAGTCATAAAAGCTCAGATTGGGTTTTACCCAAACAGTTGAAAGAACGGTCAATAACAATTCAGACAATAGGTAAATAGCCAGCGAGTTCCTCCCAAACACTAAAAAGAAATTCGTACCTCGTTTGACGTTCTTTATTTCAATAGCATAAATCAGTATACCAATGATCACCAGGTCTATCCCAATGGTGAGTAAGGTAAATGAGCTTGTCCATAATTTTTTTGCAATTGGAAAAAACTGGCCCCAAAACAAGGCCACGCCAATTAATACAGCTCCTGCCATTAACAGTTTAGCAACAGTTTCGTAGCGCCTCCCCTTTTGTTGTATGTACACACCAGCCAGGTAACCACCAATTACGTTTACTATACCCGTTAAAGTACTCAATAAGCCTTCAGGATCAAAAGCAATAGGCCCGCCTTTATCATGATAAAGGTGTGCATTACCCATTATTAAAATATCCAAACGGGTACCTGCATTCCCAAGCATGGTAAACTCTTTGCCGGGTTCACCAAACAATAATAAAAACACCCAATAACCCAGCAAAAGTGCTGCAGATATAATAAGGATGGCCTTTTTTGAACAATAGTGAACAATTAATGATCCAAACAAATAGCAAAGTGCAATACGTTGCAACACCCCCATAATACGAGTATTAGCCAATGGGTTAAATGCCCAGCCCTCAGCTTCACGATGTACAAATGGAAACCAGTACATCAGATAACCCAATAAAAATATAATAACAGCCCGTTTACCAATTTTACGTAAAAAAGCCCCATTACTTTCAAACTTAGCTTTTGAAAAACTAAGCGCATTGCCTACAGCAAACAAGAAAGATGGAAAAACAAGATCTGTTGGAGTAAAACCAAACCAGGCTGCATGATCAAGAGGAGCCCATTGCAATGCACCCGAACCAGGTGCATTCACGATGATCATAAAACATATGGTCATCCCCCTAAAAATATCGAGTGTAATAAATCTGTTATTTGATAATGCCATCTGTTTTAATATTAATTAATAGTTGTTCCTTGAAGGGTATAGGTTACGCTACTGGCTTCTTTTTCTAATTGTATAGTTACCTTGTCTGGCCGGTTGCCATCTTCGTCATAAACCACCAGCTGATTAATACCCGTTTTTAACCAGCACTCTGGTATATACATACCGATGTTACCTGTTTTTTCCGGATAGCGCCCCAGGTTATGCCCGTTTACCCAGACCGAACCATAACTCAGTCCATCAGTACGCACACGCCATATCAGGTGTTTGCCTTTTGGCGATGGCAGGGTAAACTGTGAACGAAAAAACTGCGGTCCCGAAAAGGTAATTTTTCCGGCAAGCTTATCCCAACCGGTAGCAGCATCAGGATTACCCGGGCCGCTAAACATTTTCCAGCCGGTTAACATCGTGCTGTTTCCTATACTATTTATTTTTACCGGCTGATCTATCCCGCCTTCGTTTGAGTAGTTCTCAATAAATACGGAAAGCGTAATCGGTTTTTTGAGTACTTCGGTGTCATTAACTTCAACAGCAAAAGGCGAGTTCCATCCTTCATGCCGGGCTACCTGCTTACCGTTAATAAATACAGTGGCATTTTCATCAACACTTCTGAAGTTGATCATCAGTTTCGAAGTATTCTGCTTATCTACGGGAATAGTAGTTTGAAACCAACCAAAACCCGCTTGTTTATTAAACGCATCGTCCCCGATCTTATATTTTTTCCAACGGGTGGTATCGAACGCAGGTATGGCATTCTTTACGTCGGCAGCATTTTCGGCCCTGGCAAAATACCAATTAGTGGTAGTTGAAATGTAAGGTCCTCCCTTTTTAAGTTGTACCTGCCCCGATAAACCCTTTTTATCAACATCAGTGATTGGCCCCACATAAGCGGCCAGTTTGTCACGGCCATCATGTGCAGTAAATACAGCTAATGAATGTTTACCTTTTTTGATATCAAGTGTTACTTCTCCATCTCTTACCTTCCAGCTAACTATCCGCTTACCATCAATAAAAGCGGTGGCACGGTCGCCACCATCAACCTGCATGGTATATTTACCCGAAACCGGGATGTTCAGCCTGGTTCGGTACCAAGCATCAGCAGTAAGATTGCCATCGGCACCCATTTGTAATGGGTTAAGGGAACTAAACCAATTCTTATCATTATAGGCAGCCGATGCATATATAGAAGCATTTTTATATTGCCATTCAGATAAACTTATAGTAGAGATAAAGTTTGTTGATTCCTGATAAACAGAATTTAATAAAGCACATTCTTTTTCATTGTACAATCTTATCATACCATCTTTTTGTGACGTTAACGGGTATTGAGCCTCTGCGAATAGCTGTTTATTCTGTACCTCTACTTTCCCAATATATGATGCACCACTGATAATTACTGTAGAACCGGGAATCTCCGTTATCCATGTTTTATCCGTCCCCTGCTCATTCTGTATTAAAACACGGATGCGCTGCCCGGAAATTTCAAAGCTATATTCTCCTACTTCATCGGCTTGTTGTTTTGTTGTTACTAGCTTAATACCTCCGGCGGTTAGTTTAAAACCCTGTGCTCCCTTAATTACATTGAGGCTTCCATTTGTCTTGAAATAAAGGGATACCGGATTGTCGCTTGCGGCTTCTACCAAAATAGTTGTGGTATTACCTTGCTTTACCAATCCGTAAATGCGTGTTAATGCCCAATCAAGCTTTACAAAGCTGTTAATCTGAAAATTATGTACCAGGGGATAGATCTCACCGGGAGCCACTGTTATATTAGTTGCTACTATGCTTGAATCTGCCTTAACATTAGTTTTAAGAGAATCTTTACCTACATTATCTAAAAAAATAACATCGCCGGCGTTACTTGATCTTGCGGTAACCGTTATGCCCTTATCAGCCGTCACGTTTTGATATGAGGCACTTGCATCGCTACAGTTTTCTAATATAACTTCAAAACTGCGGGCAAATGTTGCTGCACGCTTAAAAGCGTAATAAATAGGTCGCAGATCGCCGGTTTGCCCTATGGCCGCACCGTAATCATAGGATGCCGCATCTTCGTCATTATTGGTATAACCAAAATTTGACCCGCCGTAAGCCATGTAATAGTTATACCCGCTGCCGCCATGCGCTATAATTTTCCAAGTGCGACGACTATAGATAGCCGCATCATCCGGTTTTGCGCCATATTGGGAATACCATACACTCCAGAATTCTGTAGAGAACCAGGGATTAGGGCGCTTGGAGTCATCCAGCGTACCCTCGCCTGCCGGATCACTCGCGTGATGCAACCCGCTGAAAAAATAAGGCACATCTAAACCCAGGTTCAAGGCCTTGCTTTGCAAACGTTTAAAGTAATTATCAGGGGTCACAGTCCCCCAGCCATTGTTATGCTCATTTTCCAGCTGAACCATAATCACCGGACCGCCTTTGCTGATCTGCTGGTTAAATACAATTGGTAAAAGATGATCAAAAAAACGATCTACATATTTCTCAAACTCTTTATTATCCTCTCTTACACGCACGCCATCTTTAAATTTCAACCATATCGGATACCCGCCCATATCCCATTCAGCGCAGGCATACGGACCTACTCTCGCAATGGCATACATATTAAGGCTTTTTATTAACGATAGAAACGCGTTAAGGTCACGATCACCCGTAAAATCAAACTTGCCCTCTTGTGGTTCATGAAAATTCCAGAAAGTATAAAACTCTACACAATTAAAGCCGGCACGCTTTAAACGTAGTAATCTGTCGCGCCAAAGCTGGTGAGGTACCCGCGCATAGTCTATTCCGCCCGATGCCAGAAATGTACGTTTCCCATTAATAACGAAACCCTTGCTGTCAAAATCAATAAATGGCTTAGCTGATGCCTTTGCAGGAAATATGTGATCATTAATTGCCTGGCTGTAACTATTAATAACGCAAACCGACAAACCAATAATTAAAAGAACGGTATAAACTCCTCTCTTCATTGTTATTGATTATATGTTTGTTGTATTATGGTGTCATACTTTTCAAATAGTTGTTTCGAAACTTCGACTGCGCTACCGGTGATGGTATTTGGATAAGCATTATCATGTTTGTTTACCCATTGCCATTCCCAGTCCTTTACTTGTTTATCAAAAGCATTGCTGTCAAACGTTGTCCCTGAAGACAAAGACTTATCAAGTTCCTTAAAAAACAGCGCCCAGCGGGGTTTATAATAACCTTTAATCAAGCCTGCCCATTGACGGTTGGAGTATTCTCTTAAGCCGCTTTCTTTATCGCCCCAAAGTGTAACTAAATCACGGGCATTAAATTCATAAAGGTCCTTTTCTTTTTCGGTTATGCCGTTGGCCCTCGCCTCGTTGATCCATTTACCAAGTAAAAAGTCTTTACGGGTGTTCAATAAAGCATCCATATCATCCATCAACTGTAAAAACGCCGTACTGTATCGTTTAAAGTGTTGTTTATCTCCGCTTTGATATGCTGTTACCATTTTTTGCTGCAACGGACTTGCATAGTTTGCCAATACCTGCCGGGTAACATCCACCAGGTCATACTGAAAACCATCACTTTGTTTTAAGCTATCGGCAGCTTGTATCAATAAACCCCACGCTTTAACCAACTGAGCCGGGTCATAATCTAATTTGGTAAGTACCCTGTCTATGGTTTTTTTGAAAGTTGGCCGGGCCACAACAATTGATTCCGGGCCACCCTCGGTAAGTCCGCCAGAATATACGCTATTCAAAAGAATATGCCATGCTTCATTAGCTTGATTATTATTCTGACCATAACGCCTTTGTGCATAGTTAATCAACCACTTATCTACATCAATTGGAGTATCCGTCCATACATTTTCCAGCATGAGGGCAAACAAAGCCGGGTTTTGTTCAATACCTTCGGGGGTAACGCCTATCCCCCTCATGTTTTTCGACTCCGGGTCATGTAATGCAATGGCAGGGTCGGCAGCTACATGGCGCATACGGCCAAATAAACTGATATTACCGCCGAAATTTTGCAACATACTCCAGATCCATGGTTTGCCATAATAAGCTTCGGTACGGTTCCACACCGGGTGAGCATCACTATACAAATCTAAAACAATCATTTGCTCGTCAGGCACTGCATTTAACAGGGCTTTGATTTGCTGTGGTTGCCAAAACTTATTATTGTAATGAAACATCCAGCCTTGCATTACCCAAATTGCCTTGGGATCGGCGGCAGCCATGGAGTTAAAAACCTTCTTGCTCATACCACTCAAATAGGTAGAGTCATTTGTAGGCGGCACATTTTCGTTAAACGTATCGGCAGAGTACAGGTGATCTGTTCCAAACTCCTTTGTTTGTGCTTCTATATATTTTTTACCGATGGTTTCAAACATTGGATCGTCAGGGTCAAGAATATAAACATCAGGAAAACCTGCATCCCAATTGGTTTTTTTAACCTTCGCATTGGGGTATTTATCTTTAAATGATGGCGGAACATGTCCTGTAAATGAAGACAATACAGGCTTCATACCGAACGAACGTTCACGCGCTAATATCTTTTTTTGGAGCTCTTTATGGGTATCCATCCAATGCTGTGGCAGCGGGCCGCCCCATGCATCAATATTTCCCATCCAAAACCAGGCAAAATAAGCCGGGCCGCTAAAAAACTCATCAAGCTGTTTGTTGGTAAAACCCATACTTTTATACACGTCTTGCCAAACTGCTTCCTCGCCGGTTATAGCCAATGGCAGGTTAATGCCATTTAAAGCCATCCAGTCAATTTCTTTCTGCCAGCGGTTCCAATCCCACCAGGCCATGGAATAATTATAGGTGCAATAATTTAAATAGTAACGATATTGATAAGGAGTAGTTTTATGAACAATAGCTTTAACCAGTGGTAAAGTTTCCGGTAAATTAAGGTTAGTTCCATTCCAGCCGATATCACAAAAACAATAATTTTTAATATAATAATGTAATGCAGATGCTATTGACAAGCCGTTATTGCCCCGCAAAATAATTTTACCATCTCTGCTTTCCAGTTCAAAAACATCTTTACCATTTTGCTGAGGAACGGACTCTATTACAAACCAGTTGCTTCTACCCGGAATAACGCGCTCAATAAATTCAATCGACGCTTTCTGATCAACCTGGGCATTGGCCTTTACGCCAAGTGCCAATACAATAAGCACAAGTAAACACTTTCTCATTTAAACAAATATTGAGTTTAATAATGTACAGATTCTGTACCTCACACAAAAATACATCAGGAATAATAAAATGCCGGCAACCAGGAATATTTGTCATTCAAATACCTATCCCGCTTGCCGGCATTTCATCTTGTCAATCCTTTAAAAGTTTGGATTTTGTATCAAAACACCCTTACTTTTATCAATTTCAACCTGCGGAAGCGGGAAATAGTAATTTTTAGGGCGAACAAACACCACATTTTTACCCTGATCTGCGGGAGCTTTTGAAATTGGCAGATTGTACATTGCAGCAATGTCAACTATTTTATCCTTGTCCCAACGCATCAGATCCTGATGACGCTCACCTTCGCCGGCAAGCTCCATACGGCGCTCGTGGATCAGCTCTTTCATGCCTGCACCTGAAACAGGTTTTAATAGCGGAGAAGCACGATGCCTTATCTGGTTGATCAATGCGTCACCAGCTCCTGCTCCTTGTGTACGGATTAACGCTTCTGCAACCAGCAGATAAATATCAGCCGAACGCATTAATGGTACTGCAAAGGTATGATCTACCCCACCACCTGCAGCTGCAGTATTGAATACAGCATACTTACGAAATACAAAACCCGTTGCAGAAAGGTCTGACGTAAAGGTTGTAAGCCCTTTACCATCACCTATGTCTATTTGATCGCCAACGCCTAATAAAGTGGCGGCTTTGCGGGAGTCATTCGCTTCAAACTCATTAGCCAGTCCTTGCAGCGGCTGACTAAAACCATACCCCCCCCATGGCCTTGGAATGTAGTAAACCGTAAAATCGTTTTGCACAACATTTTGAACCGCCTGGATAGAGAAAAGCAACTCAGTGCTATTTTCATTGGCACGGGTAAAATTATCCTGGTAATTGGCAGCCAGGGCATAGTGAGAGTTTGATATTACCTGTTGTCCGGTTGCAATGGCCTCAGGGAATTTTTCCCAGTACATATAAAGCTTAGTTAAAAAACCCAATGCGGTTCCTTTGCTTACACGGCCACGGTCTGCAGCACTGTAGCTTTCG
This sequence comes from Mucilaginibacter saanensis, assembly GCF_014200575.1. Classification (GTDB taxonomy): domain Bacteria; phylum Bacteroidota; class Bacteroidia; order Sphingobacteriales; family Sphingobacteriaceae; genus Mucilaginibacter. The sequence continues at coordinate 255,854 of NZ_JACHBZ010000003.1, forward strand.
GGTAACAAACTAACCGCTTTAAGTAAATCAGACTCTATTTGTTTCCTTACATCCTCTATAGGCGACTTTGGCACATTAAAGGTTTGTTTAATGTAATCATCTTCGGTAATAATAGGCACATCCCCATGAATTACCATTAAACGCCAGTAGCCAAATGCTCTTAGAAAATATGCTTCGCCCATGCTCCTGTTTTTAACATCTGTTGAGATAGATGTGATCTTGGGAATGTTAATGATACAATTAGTAGAGCGGTTAATTTCTTCATATCTCCATTTCCACGGATACCTTATAGCTGCGTTTGACGCATCATAGGTCAAATTTTCGATACCTTCATCTTCACCGTGGTCACCAGAGCGCCAGTAATCATCAGAAGGAACGTCAAAAGTGGTTTCGGCATGGCCAATATAATCTTCTTCCTCTAAAAGGCTGTAAATGCCTGTTACAGCGTTAACAGCATCCACCTCATTCCTGAAATAATTACCCGAGCTATAAACACCTTGCTGACTAAGATCAAGTGCTTTTTTACAGGCACTGGTAAATAATGCCAGCGCCATGATCATATATAATGTTATTTTCGATTTCATGATTTATAGTTTAACTGTTACACCGAATGTAATTGTTCTAACCGATGGATACTGAGCCACATCAACCCCTCTTTGATAGTTACCATCTGTATAACCCAACTCTGGCGTGTACCCTTTATATTTGGTTATTATAAATATATTTTGGCCAGAGGCATATACTCTTACACTATTTAAGGCTGCTTTTTTTGACCATTTTACAGGTAACGTATAACCCAATGTTGCATTTTTAAGGCTTACATAATTACCGCTTTCTACAAAAAGATCAGAGGTGCGGTAGTTATCATTGGCACGATCAAGTGATAAACGCGGAATAGTGTTACTTGTACCCGGGCCTGTCCAGCGGCCAAGATCCTCAGCATACAGGTTAAATGGATAAGTTGGATCAATGCCCTGCATCCTATCGGCATTGTACAAACTCACTCCAAATACTGCCGTAAAATTTGCTGAAAAATCAAAGCCTTTATATGACAAACTACCTTGTAAACCTGCGGTAACATTTGGATTTGGATTGCCAAGTGTTGTACGGTCATTACCGTCAATTAAACCGTTACCATCCAAATCGCGAAAACGTACATCACCCGGTTTAATGCTTCCTTTACGAGGGTCATTCTTCAACGCCGGATCATTATCAATCTCGGCCTGGGTTTGGTATAAGCCATTAGTTTTCCAGCCATAAAACGAAGCTATTGGCTGCCCCTGATAAGTTCGGGAAATTTCCTGGCTTGAGCGACCATAAACGGTAGAGCCGATAAAAGTACCATCACCGTTAAGCTTGGTAACTTTATTTTTAATGAAGGAAGCATTTGCGCCTATGGTATACTTTAACTCGTTACCGCCCTGGTAATTAAGCTCCAACTCAATACCATGATTATTCATGGTACCAATATTCTGATCTGGAATGGCTACCGATCCGGCTGCACCAACTACAGGTGGCGACAACAACATATCCTTGGTATTTTTATTAAAATAGGTGATGTTGGTATTTAACTTGTTATTTAAAAATCCGGCATCGAGGCTGATGTTAGTCATAGCAGCACGTTCCCAGGTAATATTAGGATTGGCAAGACTAACAACTGCAGCACCGCTTACGCCTGTGCCACCAAAGGCATAACCGCCATTTTCATAAGTACTGCCTATTTTTATTGTACTTACATACTGAAAGGTACCAACATTCTGGTTTCCCAACTCACCGTAACCACCGGTTAATTTAAGGTTGTTTATCCAGGTTATATTCTTAATGAACTCCTCGTTAGATAACCTCCAGCCTAAAGAGAAAGCCGGGAAATATCCCCATTGTTTTCCGGAAGGAAATCTTGAAGATCCATCTGCACGGAAAGTCACCGTTGCAAGAAACCTGCCGTCGTAATCATAAAACAACCGTGCAAAACCTGATTGAAGAGATGAGAAGTCAGGTATTGTACTGGAGTTAAACTGGCTGTTTCCCAAACCAAGTACCCTTTGAGCCGGGTCTGTATCATCATAACCAACCCTTGATGCGTTAAAACCATAGGATTTAAAGTTTTGGTAAGAATAACCACCCGTAAAAGTTAAATGGCTTTTACCAAATACTTTATCATAAGTAAGAAAAGACTCAAGTAGTTGTGACGATAATTCGCCTTCTGATTCTGTTAATGTAGATGCGATATTTTGCCTTACCTGGTTTACATCAGCAATGCTGAAGTTATAACCACGATTAATAGTGCCATCAAAGGCGTAATTAACACGTAATTTTAAATCTTTGATAAAAGTAACCTCGGCAAAGGCGTTGGCTAAGGCCCGATATTTTTTGGTAAATCTGTCAGCCTCTTGTATAGTTGCGTAAGGGCTATTGATGTCTCCTAACTGTGAGTTAGCCTTGGCTGTGCCAAAAGTACCATCAGGATTTACCAAAGGTATAGCCGGATTAAATCGCAGAGCCGAAAATATCAAACCTGTTTGCGAATCGTTATTATTAAACCCGTTATTATCGGCGTAGGTTAGCTGTATGTTTTCGCCCAGCTTAAACCATGGTTTTATTTTATGCTCAGAATTTATACGGGTGCTATATCTCTTAAAGTTGGCTTTATCAATTATCCCGTCTTCATTATAAATAGATGTCGAAAAATAATAGTTTGAAACATCGTTACCCCCTTGTACGCTGATATCGCCATTAGTTACGTGACCGGTTCCCATGATGGCGCGCTGCCAGTCGGTTCTTTGGGTAGCATAATAGGAATCATTCCATAGTGGATCAATTGCAACACCATCATTAGTATAACGCTCTCTTTTTAGCTGATAAAGCTGCGGTGCAGTAAGTAGTGAAATGTATTTTGTTGAATTTGAAAAACCGTTATAAAAATTAACAGCTGTACTTAATTTTTGGTTATATGTACCTTTTTTAGTGGTTACCAATACAACGCCGTTGGCCGCTCTTGTGCCATAAATAGCGCTTGACGATGCATCTTTTAAGATATCAACTGATGCTATATCATTGGGGTTAAGATCACTTAATGCATCCGGATCACTGGTAGGTACACCATCAATTACGATAAGGGGGTTGGCATCATTAAGCGTACCGGTACCCCGTATACGAATACTTGGCGCAGCACCCGGCGAACCATCATTACGTACAATGCTTACGCCACTGGCCCGGCCATCCAAAGCCTGCGCAGCAGAGCTCACTGGTAAATTTTGCAGATCGGCACCTTTTACACTGGCTACAGAACCGGTAATATCAATTTTTTTACTGGTACCATAACCAACTACTACCACCTCATTTAGCGCAGATGGCAAGGCATCCATAGTAATAGTGAGGCCTTTGTTACCAGCAATTGGCACTATCTTTTTGGCATAACCAATATAAGTAAGTTCCAGTACCCCATCATCAGGAGCGTTAATAGTGAAATTACCATTAATATCTGTAGTGATACCTACATTGGTACCCTGCAGCTTAACACTTACCCCTATTAAAGGTTCGCCGGTTTTATCAACCACTTTCCCTTTAATGATAGCCTGTTTATTGGCATCATCCTGATTTGAAATGATAACCACATGATCGTCAGCCATTTTATACGATAGCTTATTATCAATAATGGTATTCAAGATCTGATCGATAGTAGCGTCTTTTACATCAAGATTAATCTTACCTAACTTTTTGATGGATGAATAGTTGTAAAAGAAACGATAATCACTCTGTTTTTGAATTTTGGTAAGTATGCTACTTACTTCGGTTTGCTTAATGCTAAGCGTGAATTTCTGCTGCGAATACACGGTTGCCGAAACTTGCATGCATGTAACCAGAATTAGAAAAAAAACTGCTTTCATTAGCAAAATAACTTTTAGACATACGGGGGCACCCTGAAGCGGAAATACCCTTCTTGTTTTTTTCATTACATTTGTTTTGAAAATAAATGGATAGAGTAAGGCTGTGTTATAACCTCTTACTCTTGTTAATAAAATCCTATTTTTTTACAGGGAGGAGTGCCAGCTCTTCCCTTGTTTATTTTGGATTTTCAGGAATCTGATAAGTAATCTTTCAATTTCATACGCGGTTAGTTTAAGGGGTTATTAAATATTAGTTTTGTTTTTCTTTTTGCGTCAAATAAACAACCTTTCCATCCATCCGGTATTTGAATGGGGTTGTCATTTCAATGATCTGCATAGCATTTTGCAATGATTCCTTGTCCAGTAAACCACTTATCTGTTCGGTTTTAAGCGCCTGATCTTCAAACACCACCTGTACATTATATTTACGTTCTATTTGTTTAGCTACATCCTCAAATAATTCGTTGGTAAATAAAATACGATTATCAAGCCAGGCTGTTTCTTTAATCTCAGTAGGTTTAACTTCGGCAAGCGTAGTTACCTGATATTCCATTTTTGCCTCGCTATGAGCAGTAGCTGATGTTGCATGCGCCGCAGGCAGGTTATTAGCCACCATTAATTTTTCGTTGGGTAATAATATAATGGTTTTCTCCGGGTTATTTTTGAGCTCAACCTGTACCTTTCCCCTCAACAGTGTGGTTTCGGTGGTTTTATCGTCATTGTAAGCCTTTACATTAAATACGGTTCCAAGCACTTTAACCGTAAGTTTATTGGTGTGAACCAGAAAAGGCTTTTTTGCATTTTTTGTAACCTCAAAAAATCCCTCACCATTAAGACTAACATCCCTGGTATTTTTTGAAAATGTTTCGGGATAAGTAAATGTACTACCTGCATTCAGCACCACTTTGGTACCATCGGGCATTACCAATTTACGGGTTGCGCCATACGGAACGTAGATTTTATGCATCACTAAACTTGATGCCAGATTGTTATACTGAAGTTTGCGGATATAAAATAAACCGCAGGCAACACCTAATATCAGGATGGCAGCCGCAGCCCACTGCCAGTTAAATAACCGTTTTATTTTATCTGTTTCAATATCGCCTGAATGACTTTCGTTTGAGTTTTTAATTTTATACCAAAGATCTTCCAGTTTTTCGCTGATATCTTTTTGCCTGGTAACATTACCCGTTTGTTTTACATCGCCTGTAAATGCATCGGTAACCTGATGCATTTTCTTATACTCAGGAAATTGGTCAAGAAATACCTTAAGTTCTGCTAATTCTTCTTCGCTGGCAGTTTTGCCCATGCTTTTAGCCATTAACTCAATAAACCTCGATTTTCCCATAATAAATTGTATTCTGCTGTAAGGACACAGCAACCAGCGGTTTTTCCTAAAGGAAAATATATTTTTTTTGAGATCGTTATTAGAAGGCTATAAAAAAGCCCCGCTCCTGTTTATTTATTACTTAGGGTATCATCAAGTTTTTTTAGCGCAATGGCAAGCTGGGCAAAAACAGTTTTATTGGAAAGGCCTAAAATATCAGCCACCTCATTGCATGATAAATCGTCTTCTTTTACCATTTTAAAAATCAGTTTGCAACGCGGTGGTAAACTGTTAACGGCCCTTAAAACCCTAATTTGTAATTCCTTACTGATAAGTAACTGCGAGGGATCAACAGATAAATGAAAATAGTAAGATTCTGTGAGTTGTAATTCTTTTATTTTTTTGGATGAACTACTGCGCAGATGATTTAAACAGGCATTTTTTATCAGTACATATAAGTAAACCTGCAAATTTTTGATATTGTTAAGCCTTTCACGAGCAAGCCATATTTTTAAAAAAGCATCATTTACAATTTCCTCCGCTGCTTCTCTTTCCGCTAAAAACGAATATGCAAATTTGTGCAATTTAGCCTCATGTAATTCATAAAGCTCATTAAATGCAGCTTCATCCCCATCTATCTGAATACGACGAATAAGTTCTTGTGTACTCACAATGAGCGGTATTTTAACAACAGTTTAAATTAATTGAAAATTACTTCAATTAACAAAAGTGTAAATTTAATACCATATTACGTATAAATACCATCGTATTCTGAATTGTGCTAAACTAAATTGGCCAAACGTTAAATAGCGAAGTCATTACTTGAAGTTTTAGTTACCTATATTTGTAGCACATTTGAATTTTGCAAAATGGCGCCTGATATTATCACCCTCGAAGAGTTTTATGAACAAACAGCCACCTTAATCCCTGATGGAATAAATAAGGAGATAGGTCATTTTAACGTATTTAAAATTGATGAGCTGATGGCAAAGTCAAGAAAGAAATCTGTTATGCCTTACAACCGGAGGGCCTATTACAAAATCAGCATGATAAGCGGAAAGAACAAAGCCGAATATGCCGACAAAGTTGTTGATATTGAGAAAAATGCCCTCTTGTTTGCTACGCCAAAAATACCCTACCATTATGTACCGCAAGATGATGATCAGTTTGGCTATTTCTGCATCTTTACAAGCGACTTTTTGATACAGCATAAAAGCGGTGTAATATTGGATGATCTTCCTATTTTTCAACCTGGAGGCTATCCGATATTCCAGCTTACGGATGAGGCTACCGAAGATATTACCTTTATTTTCAAGAAGATGTATAACGAGTTATCATCCGATTATGCCTATAAATATGATCTTTTGCGCAATTACGTACTTGAACTGATTCATTACGGACAAAAGCTGCAGCCTGCCACAGCGTTATATCCATCCCATACGGCATCAGCACGTGTTTCGTCCTTGTTTATTGAATTGCTGGAACGGCAGTTCCCTATTGAATCGCCTCACCAAAAATTAAACCTGCGTACTGCAAAAGACTATGCCAACCGGCTGGCCGTTCATGTAAATCACCTCAACAAAGTATTGAAAGAGAATACAGGTAAAACTACCACTCATATCATCAGCAGCAGAATTATTCAGGAAGCTAAAATACTGTTAAAACAAACCGACTGGAACATCTCAGAAATTGGCTATTGCCTTGGTTTTGAACAGGTAGCACATTTTTCTAATTTTTTCAGAAAACAAACATCATTTTCGCCAGTCGCTTTTAGAGCTTAGTATCAATATTTGAATTTTGCAAACATCAGATTGATACATGCAAACAGGCTACATGTTTGCTGTCCTACATTTGTTTTATTAAATTTAACAATCAATCTAATACAAAAAAATGGCACAAATAAAAAAGATAGCTCTGGTTACCGGTGGTAGCCGTGGTTTGGGTAAAAACATGGCATTAAGCATTGCTCAAAAAGGTATTGATGTAATGCTAACGTATAACAGTAAAAAAGATGAGGCGCTTGCTGTAGTGGCACAAATAGAACAAACAGGCCAAAAAGCTGCTGCCTTACAACTGGATGCTGGTAACGTTAAAAGCTTTAAGAGTTTTTTTGACCAGGTAACAATCGTATTAAAAGACACCTTTAACACCGATCATTTTGACTTTTTGATCAATAATGCTGGCGTTGGTGTTGGAGGATCATTTGCTGAAACAACAGAGGAAGATTTTGACATGCTGTTTAATATCCATTTTAAAGGGGTTTACTTTTTAACTCAGAAAGCTTTGCCACTCATTAATGATGGCGGCCGTATCATTAACCTGTCATCAGGGCTGGCCCGTTTCAGCACACCTGGATATGCCGCCTACGCATCAATGAAAGGTGGTGTTGAAGTATTAACCAGGTACATGGCCAAAGAACTTGGTGCACGGGGTATTGCTGCAAACGTTGTTGCCCCAGGAGCTATTGAAACCGATTTTGGTGGCGGCGCAGTACGCGACAACGAGCATATTAATAAATATATTGCAGATGCGACAGCCTTAGGCCGTGTAGGTTTGCCTGATGACATAGGGGGTGTGGTAGCATTTTTATGTACCGAAGATGCTAAATGGATAAATGCACAACGGATTGAGGTTTCCGGCGGTATGTATATATAACATTTTTCGATAAAAAAGGATCAGGGATTTGATGAACAAATCGCTGATCCTTTTTTTATAAATAATTCACCACCATTTGTCGCCATGAACGTGCCTGATGTGCTTCTTTCTCCCAAATGTAAATTGAATTATGTATACCCTTATCTGTCAATGCCCTGCTTAAAGATAAATTGTTATGTAGTAATACATCCTCGCGCCCTATGGCCAAAACAATGTTCATTTGCTTTATACCCTGTAACCGGGCCTCATCACCTAAATTTGGTATATATTGAGATGGCATATTGAAATAAACATTCTCATCCCAGTAACCTTCTAACAAATCTTCGTAATGCCCTATCTTGGTAGCAATATCATACCGGCCGCTCATGCCCACTACTTTATTAAATGCACCCGGATGCCGGAGCGCTATATTTACGGCATGGTAAGCACCAAGACTGCAACCTGCAACTATTTTAAATGAAGTTGAATTTTTTTGATGCATAAAGGGCATAACCTCTTGCAAAATATATTGTTCATACTGAATATGACGTGTTATTTTTGCCGCCGGATGAAATCCTGAACTATAAAAGCTCTCGCAATCGCAGCTATCAACACAATAAACCTGGATGTATCCCTTTTCAATTTTATCACGAAGAGATTCAATTACCCGCCAGTTTTCATAATCATAAAAACGCCCCATTCTTGCCGGAAAAAACAAAACAGTGGCGCCGCTATAACCGAAAATCAGCATCTCCATATTTCTTTGAAGAACCGGGCTATACCACTGAATATATTCTCTATTCATACTAAGTATTGCAAGATGGTGCTATTGTATGACCTCTATATTAATTCTGCGTGAAAATTTTCCAACAACTTTGCGTAAATAGCCTGTTTCCATAAGGCATATCCTTTAAAACTTAGATGAAGCCCATCCTGTTGAAAGTATTCTTTTTCAGGATAACCTTCCTTATTTAACATTTTGTTATAGATATTGATGAATTTCCAGTTATTATCCTGCTTTATAATCTCATTTTCAATGATATTGTTTGTATATTTTAATGAGTTAATAAGATCCCAGCGGGCAATGCTGGGCTTAATAGAAACAAAGTAACAGGGAATATCACCAAACCGCCTAAAAATCTGGTTGGTTAGCTGTTCAAAAAAGATAAATATTTCCTCCGGGTGCCTGCCATCTCCCAGGTCATTATCACCAGCGTAAATAACTATGGATTTGGCATCATAAGGAGCAACAACACGATTAAAAAACCAGGAACATGCCGCCAATGTAGAACCTCCAAACCCCAGGTTAACTGGGTTAAAGGTCTTAAAATCGTCAAACAAAGTATCCCATAACCTTATAGATGAACTACCGTAAAACAATGTTGCGGGCTGATCCGCTGCTTTTAATCTTTCCTTTTCCAGTCCCTTAACCTCTTCTTCGTACCAATACATACACCTTAACTATAATATATGCTAAAAGTAAAAAATTACCGTTGAAAACGAGGGTCTTATTTAATGTTTAGTCATAAACACAAACACCAGGTTAGCATAATATAAACTCATTAACACGCCCAGGCATAAATTTTATAATTTCTTTACAAACAAAATTCAAATTATAAGTTTTGGTTATATAGCTATATGCCCCTACTCACTTTATTTAATTACATTTATACTAAATCAACAATAAACGCCGGTGAAAAAAATCTCAGAAACTGAGCTTATTTTGAACGAAGATGGCAGCATTTACCATCTGAATCTGCATGCTGAAGATATAAGTGATCTGGTTATACTCGTTGGCGATCCGGACAGGGTACCCAGGGTAAGTAAATTTTTTGACCGCATTGAGATAAAGAAAGGAAAACGCGAGTTTATAACCCATACCGGCTATTTGAGAGAGAAACGGCTAACGGTTATTTCAACAGGTATTGGCACGGATAATATTGATATCGTATTAAATGAACTGGATGCTCTGGTAAACATAAATCTATCAACCCGGCTTCCGCATTCAACGCTGCGTAGTATTGATGTTTTTCGGATTGGTACCTCCGGCGCTTTACAACCTGATATTCCGGTTGATAGTTTATTAATTTCCTCGGCTTCCTTTGGCCTTGATACTTTAATGCATTTTTATGAATATCCTTTAACGGTAACTGATCAACTTCTTTTACAGCAGTTCCAATCAGCTATTCAGGCAAAATGCAACATTAGCCCGTATGTGGCATCGGCAAGCAGTAAACTACTTAAACAATTCGGCCACATGGCTCCATCGGGGTTAACGCTTACGGCACCCGGTTTTTATGCACCGCAAGGCAGGCAGGTTAGGGCAAAATCAAACATACCCGAACTGTTATCCATCATTTCAGAATTTGATCACTCAGGCAAAAAAATAACCAATATGGAAATGGAAACTGCCGGGATATATGGTATGGCTGCATGCCTTGGGCATCATGCATTGTCCTTTAATGTTGTTTTGGCTAACCGGGCAACGCATACCTTCAGCAAAAAACCAGATGCCGTAATGGATAGCTTTATACAGCTTATTTTAAATGCCATAATCAAAAAGCCTTAACTGGTAGGTTAAGGCTTTTTGATACTTAAAAACGAGGCATTTCTTCAAATAATTATTCCAAAGTTTTAACGCCCTTAATGCTTGCAGCAGTCTGTTGATGAAGATCAAAAACAGTTACCTCATTTTTCCCTTTGCGCAACCAGTTTGCTGGGCAATATAAATGAAACTGAGGTCCAACATTCCAATAGCGGCCCAAATTGTGTCCATTTACCCATATCACTCCTTTTTTAAAGTTACTCAGATCAAGATAGGTATCAGCTACTGTATTCAGTTCAAAAGCTCCCTTGAAAAACACGCCATCATTAAAGCCTTCCGGGTATTTTGGTTTCAAGGCGGCAACATACTTTTCATCCATGGGCAATTTAAATACTTCCCAATTGGTCAGGGTCATCCCCTCTAAGGTAACCCGGTCGGTAATGCCTTTGCGATCAATCATGTATTGAGCAAAATTAATGTGCCCCATATTTTCAACCAAAATATCAAGAACAGGATCTTTCACATCGGTTTTAGGTAATTTAATTGTCCATTTACCACCATCACGATATATGGTATCAACCAATTTACCATTTAATAACACCAAGGCATAATCATGGGGCTCGGTAATGGTTAAACTACCGCTTTTATGCCCTATCAGTTTAGTTCTGTATAAAATAAAGCCGCTATATTGCCCAAAGCTCTCCATTGGTTTTGGCTGAGGCGATTTTATGGCAACAGGCAACTCTTTCCATACCGAAGTAAATGGTTTCATATCAAATTGCGGCACCTCCATTGTTGGGATTGATTTAGGTACCTCGGGAATTTTATATTTAACATATTTAGCAATTAGCTCGCGCAGGGCAAAGTATTTTGCTGTAGGCGCTCCCTGTTCATTAACCGGTGCATCATAATCATAGCTGGTAACGTCTGGCTGAAACTGTGTGGGGCTAAAGGCATTGGCACCGGCATTATAACCAAAGTTTGTTCCGCCATGTATTACGTACAAATTAAACGACCTTTTATGATCAAGTAAATAAGTTACCTGTTTCAAAATCTCGGCCTTATCCGGCTTTTGCCATTGTTCTTTCCAGTGCGTTAACCAACCCGGATAAGTTTCGCTGCTAAAAGCTGGCACATTTGGGTTTTGTTTAGCCGCCTGATCAAAATCAGCATCGCTTACACCGCTATCAAGTCCTATCGCAGCACCATCAACGCTACCTGCTTCCAGCATAAAAGCGGTAGGCCCATCTGCGGTATAAAACGGCACATTAACGCCATTATTTACCCATAAGCTTTTTAATGCCTTGATGTAATCACGATCATTTGAGTAGCTGCCGTATTCGTTTTCAACCTGAACCATAATTATAGGGCCGCCGTTGGTACATAGTAAAGGCTTAACCTGTTTTGAAACTGCGGTTACATACCTGGTTACTGCAGCCATGTACCGGGTATCCATACATCTTACCTTGATATCAGGAATTTGCAGCAGATACGGAGGCAAACCCCCAAAGTCCCACTCAGCACATACATAGGGTCCCGGGCGTAGTAAAACCCACATCCCCTCCTCCTTACAAATACTGATAAATTCGGCAATGTTCCTGTTTTCTGTTGTAAAATCAAATACACCTCGTTGTTGTTCAATATAATTCCAGAAAACATAAGCTGCTATAGTATTGCACCCCATGGCCTTTGCCATTTGAATACGCTGACGCCAATATATTTTTGGTATCCTCGCCGGGTGCATCTCGCCGCTGATAATCTGGAACGGTTTACCATCAAGCAAAAAATCACTCTTACTTAATGAAAACACATGCTTTTGCTGCGCATTCACCACACCGAATGAAAAAATTACTAAAAGCAAAAGAAAGAGCTTCTTCATGGATAATTTTAATTTATATTAATCTATAGTTTGTTGCAATAATTATTAAACGTCCGTTAAAGTATACCCAATTCGGCAATTGCAAAGCCGTTGCCTTTAATTACGTGCCTGGCTATAAACTTAACATAACGCGCATTAACCGGCGCATTAAGTTTTACCGTTTGTTCAATCGGGTTTGATACTATATTTGAAAACTCGCCTTCTGCCGCCTGTGCCCAATGCTTCCCATCGGTACTTATCTCATAAATATAACTATCTACAATTCCCTCTGCATTTTTATCCTGACGCGGCAAATAGGTAAACGCTTTTATGGGTTGTAATTTACCCAAATCTATAGCTATTTCCTGTGCTTTAAATACTACGGAATCATTTTTTGAACAAGTATTATATACAGTTCGGGAATCTTCATCAATCGCGTGTTTCATCCTGTTCAGGTTATTATCTGACTGATCTGTCAAAACTGTCCAGTTAGTTTTACTTACTCCAAAAATCGCTGTTTTTACTTCACTATGCTTACCTGCAGCGTCAAAGCTCACGGCTTTTAGAGTAGCGCTGTTATTTTGTACAAATGGTAATTTATAAATAGCTGATTTTATAGATGGCTCAGCACCATCAAGCGTATAATGAATACTGCTTACAGGCGTTTCTGTACTTATGCTGACCTCTCCATTTAGGTTCCGTGACACTGCTGGTGCAGATAAATGAACAGGCTCCATAAACAATCCAAAGTCGCTCAGTGTTACAGCTACCGGCGATGCAGTTATCCGCAACCTGACCTTTGAAGCAGTGATATTCTGTGGCAAACGAATTAAGCGGTTAGCACCTATACTGGTAACCTTAGCAACCTCGTTCCATGCGTTATTTTGCCAGGCATCAATAGCGGCACCTTCAATCCGCTGCCCCAGCTTTATATTTTCGCGCAAGCGGATCACATTAAATGTTTTGGCAGCGTGCATATCCGCAATTAACTCCGGCTTAGTTACATCATCGTCAGTAGCCCAATAGCTGTAGCGGCTATTGTCTGTTAAAAACGAAGTGCCAAATTTAGCGGCATTTTTGCCACGTACATTGCTGGCCTTAAACGTTGCTCCCTTAAGTAAATTCACCGTAAACGTTTGCTTAATTATAGCGCCAAATTGTTTTAATATTTGCACATCCTCAGTGGTAAGCTGGCCATCCTTATCTGGCGATAAACCCAGATCAAGACATGCTCCATGACCTACGCTTTTATAATACAAATCAATCAGGTTATAGGCCGATTTGGTTTGCCCATCCTGTGATTTATGGTAAAACCATCCGGGTCTTGAAGGCACATCGCACTCTGCAGGTATCCAGTATTTACCATCCCGCGTCCCTTCTGTGCTTTCTTCATATTTAACATTTCCGTTTGATGGTGTTTTACCATCTGTGGAATGCGGCGTAAAGGTTTCCCAATAAGTTTCACCGGCATGCCCTTCTTCATTACCTACCCAACGCACGTCCGGCCCTGCATCTCCAAATATGGCTGCTCCGGGCTGCATAGCACGTGTAATACCCCAGGTAGTATTCCATCCGTAATAAGTTGAGCGGTCAATTTTTCTGACTTCGCGCGTACCTCCGTAATATCCGTCGCCACCGTTGGCACCATCATGCCATGACATAAATAGCGGGCCATAATTGGCATATAGCTCCTGCAACTGTTTACGATAAACATCTGTTACGTAAGCAGGCGTTCCATACAGGGCATTATTTCTGTCCCATGGTGAGCAGTATATTCCCATTTTCATGCCGAGTTGTTTACATGCCTCCTGGTATTCTTTAACAACATCGCCTTTACCGTTTTTCCATAGGCTTTGGCTTATATTATGAGTGGTTGTTTTAGTTGGCCATAAGCAAAAACCATCGTGGTGCTTAGCTACTACCACAATCCCTTTAAAGCCACCGGCTTTAGCGGCACTTACAATCTGCAGCGCACTAAAATTTGATGGATTAAATATCTTCGGATCTTCGTCGCCAAAGCCCCACTCTTTATCTGTATAAGTAGCCATACTAAAATGCACAATGCAATACATTTCTGTTTCCTGCCAATTTAATTGCAACTGAGATGGAAGCACCCCATAAGGTTTAGGCGCCGACTGTGCCATGGCAGCAATCACATTTATCAGTAACAAAGCAATACTTATTATCTTTTTCATTTTTCAGACAAATTTTTCAAAGGCCAATTAATTGTTTTTCAAGATAGATTTAAATAATACAGTCCTGTTTGAATCACAAATTTCATCAAACAGGACTGTAAATATGCCAGGGTTATTATCCCCTTAGCTTGCCGGCTACCATCCGGGATTTTGTTTTAAGTTAGGATTCAGGGAAAGTTCCTGAGTTGGTATAGGTAACAAATACATTTTATCGTTCCAGGTACGGGTTGTAATGCTTGGATATTGACGGATATAGTTATTAGCATCAACCACAACACTGCTTACATCTATTTTTGCGGCAGCATACTGGGCACGCAATGCAGGAGTCAGCTTCATACCTAGAATAGTATTAGGGTTATTGATCAATGTACCGGCACGCCATCTCTTGATATCATCAAAACGGAAACCTTCTGATCCAAGCTCTACACGGCGCTCCCTGCGGATTTCATCAATTAATACAGGTAGTGATGGGAAATTCGACTTAGGATCTTTAACCAGTGTGGTAATGATCATGTGCGGCATGCCCACCCTATCGCGCAATGGATTAATGGTGTTATCAATAATAGTTTGGGTCGCCTGGCCCAACTCGGCTTTCGCTTCTGCTTCAATCAACAATACCTCTGCGTATCTAAAAATAAAGAAATCGTATGTTGATGCGTTTGCGTTCCAGGCAGCAAGGCTACTTGAACGGCCCTTAATAGGCTGGTAACCTGTTGAGGTAACTGTGGTAGCAATACGTGGTAACGAAATAAGGTCACCGTCTAAGAAATCAAAGCCCCGGGTAGCTATCTGCTGTTTGTAACGCGGATCGCGGTTGGTGGCTTCATCATCAGGGGTATCATCACCTTTATATAACGGACTTAGTGAAACAGGCAAACCATCGGAGCATAAAATTGAATTTGCAAAATCCTTAGTGTAACCATCAGCGGCTTCACCTAATGAGCGATCAATCCCATTCATTAAAATGCTTGATAAATAACGGGCCGGCAATATGGCTTCTGAATTACCCTTTAACTCGTCCTGTATAAACAAGTTGTAGTAATCAGATTGCGGATTACCGGTGTTATAAATCTTAAACTGGCCTGAACTCATAATCTGCTCGGCAGCATCAGATGCAGCTTGCAAATAGATGGTTTCATCGCCTACTCCGGCGTATTTTCTATAGGTACCTTCCCATAAGCAAATGCGTGCTTTTAGGGCCAGTGCTGCATATTTACCTAAACGACCATCGACAGGTGTTACAGGTAAATTAGCTACTGCAAAATTGATATCTTTTAATACGGAATCCATTACCTGCTTGTGCGGCATTCTTGGCCCGTATAATACCGATTTTGAGCTATCTACAATGTAATGGTTTACATAAGGTACATCGCCAAAAGCTTTCACCTTTTTCCAGAAATCATTTGCTCTGAAGAACAGTGTTTCGCCTACATAGATATTTTTTGTAGCGTCAGGAATAGCAGCCTTCTGATAATTGATCAGGAAAAAATTACAGGCCCTGATAAGCGAAAAATCCCAGTCGGTACCTGATTGATTGACGTTTATTGGACTAAAATCAAGGGTCGTTCCACCTGAATAATTATGTGTAGCCTGACTTGGAACTGTGTAGGTGCCAGCCAGCATCGGGTTGATAGTAGCATTTGCTTTATCATCAGAATTATCGTCAAGTCTTAAAAAATTCTGTATAGTTAGCGACGAATAATACTGATTACAGTACAGCTGCAAATCGGTTTCATTTTTAAAGAAATTTTCAGGAACAATACTACTTAACGGCGTACGATTCAGGAAACTTTCCTTTTTACAGGATGCAACAATGGTCATTGCTGCGCAGGCTATATATATGATATATTTATTTTTCATTTTTAGTAATTTTTAAGATCTGTTAAACCCAATCATTTAATGTATCCTTATCAATTAAAACGTAGCCTGTAAGCCAAATGATAAGGATTTATTTAATGGATAAGTACCAAAGTTTGCTGCAGTTTCCAGATCGTAGCTCTTATTTAATGAGGTTATGGTAAACAGGTTTGCCCCGGTTACGTATACCCTTATTTTTTGAAGCTTGATATTTTTGGTTAATGCCGAAGGAAGCGTGTAACCTAAGGTTAATTGCTTCACTCTGGCGTAAGCTGCATTTAAAATATATTTATCCTGGCTTTGCTCATTACCGCCACCCGCAAACCTGATGCGTGGATAATAGGCATTGGTATTGGTTGGTGTCCAGTAATTAGTAGTCATTTGTGACGGGATGCTATATTCATCATCTCTGAAAGCATAAAACACATACTCGTTAGGATAAAAATCCTGTTTTAACACTCCCTGGATAAAAGTGGCAAAATCAAAGTTTTTGTATGATAGATTCAGGTTAAAGCCAAACTTGTAATGCGGTGTAGTATTACCTATCAGCTTTTTATCGCCCATATTTGATAAGGTATTATCACCATAATTGATTTTCCCATCACCGTTCAGATCTTTGTACTTGATATCCCCAGCAAGCCATTTATAACCAGCAAGCGCAGAGTTGTCAACAGCTGCGGCTTCGGCATCGGTTTTATAAAATCCTTCGTTAACATAACCGTAAATATTACCAAGATCCTGACCTTGGATAAAATCATTGATGTTATTGGTTGGGTTACCGTTATATTTAGTTACACGGGTATTGGAGGTATTTGACAAACCAAGCGTTACACTATAGTTTAACTGATCATCAAACATTTTATCTCTCCAGTTTAAGCTAAACTCCCAGCCTTGTGAGCGTACGTTTGCAGCGTTGCTCGGCGGCACGGGTGCACCCAATGTTGAGGGTAATTGCTGGCCCGGAACAAGTATATCTTTAATATTGGTAATGAAATAGTCGAATGAACCGTTAAGCTTATCATTAAACAAAGAATAATCCAAACCAAAGTTTTTAGTTTGTACCTTCTCCCAGGTAAACGATGAACTAATTAAAGCTGGTGCAGCAACCATAATACCTTGCTGACCGTTCATTAAGTAATTAACCAAACCTGTTTGCTGCACAGCTATATAAGGGTACTGGTTACCTGACGAAGCTATTGAAGGAGCAAGCATATTGAGCATTTGATTCGTTGAACCTACTCCCGGTACCAATTGATTTGGTAATTGCCCATACGAAGCCCGTAATTTTAACTGACTAAGTGTGCCCTTCAGGCCTTCCATGAATTTCTCTTCAGACACATTCCAGCCTACTGATGCTGATGGGGAAAATGAGTAACGGCTGTTAGGTTGAAAACGTGAAGTACCATCATAACGGGCATTAATTTCAACCAGGTATTTATTGTCATAAATATAATTCAACCTTGAAAAGCTACCTACCAAAGCATATTCCGTTTCAACACTTCCTACCTGTGGTTTTGAATCATTATTTACACCAGAGGCTGGCAAAGTTGGATCAATTAAGTTTTTAACCAGTGTACTACCTAAAATATAATGTTGATATTCCTGATTATAACCTACCAACGCTTTTAAATAATGCTTACCGAACTTATTTTCATAAGTTGCAAAAGCGTTTAAAGCGTTGTAATTATTATTTGTTTTGTTTTCAATTACCTGCGATGGGTTTGTCCATGGGTATATATCCAAAAACGTCCCATTCACACCGTATTCGTTAAACGGTATCAGGCTGGCTTTACGATTATCATTCAGCGCATTCCAGGTGTAGTCAACATTTATGGACAAATGATCAACCGGTTTTATAATAACACGGCCTGTAGTCCAAAAATCATTTTGCGAGTCAATATCCCTGCCCGAAAGCGCATTCACGGCCAGTGGGTTTGTATAATTACCCTGACCTGCAAAATTGCCATCCGGATTGTAAACCGGCATTACCGGTGGTATGTTTGAGTACAACCATGCGCCACCCTGATTTATACGAGTTGCTGCGGGCTGATTATTATCGGTATGGGTCATGCTCATGTTTAAGCCCACAGTAAGCCATTTGGCCACATTTGAATTAACTTTCAAAGTTGGCGTATAACGTTGATATACCTGGTTTGCTGATTTTTCCAGACCATCCTGCCTGTAATAGCCCAAACTTGTTAAAAAGGTCGTTTTGCCCTCGCCGCCAGACACAGAAACATTATGTTGCTGTTGTGGTGCCCAACCCGGATAAAGTACTTTCGTCCAGTCAGTGTTACCCACATAACGGTACTTTTTAGGATTAGATGGATCAGGGTAACCTGTAGGATTATTAGCCGGATCATTAAAATAAGCAGTTGCCATAGTTGAATCCTGGGCGGTAAAAGGAGTTGTTGTGTAACCCCGCTTTTTAAACCTGTTCTGTTGGCCTCATTAAACATTTTAATGTAGTCAAGAGAATTTACCTGTTGCACTAAACGGGTAGGTTTTGAAATGGTGTAAGAGCCAGAATAGCTAACTCGTGTATCTCCTACTTTACCAGATTTGGTGGTAATTAAAATTACGCCATAGGCTGCCCTGCCACCGTAAATTGCAGCCGATGCCGCATCTTTTAATACAGTTACACTGGCCACATCATTAGGGTCAATCAAATTAGGGTCACGAGCCACACCATCAACCAATATTAATGGCGAGGTACTTACTGCCTGTGACGATAAATTTAATGTACTTGTACCACGTACGTTAAATGACGCTGCAGTACCTGGCTGACCGCCTCCAAGGCTCACGTTTAAGTTCGGGATAAGCCCTTGCAACGCATCACCCAGGTTTACTACCGGGCGGTTTTCTAATTTGTCGCTGTTCACAGTAGCAATTGAACCGGTAAGGTTTATCTTTTTCTGCGTGCCATAACCAACAACCACAACCTCATTTAAACCTTTTGACGAAGCTTCCAAAACAATATTAAGTACTACCTTTTTATCTACAGGAACCTCGGCAGTTACATAACCTAAGTAAGAAACTACCAATACAGCATTATCAGGAGCAGTAATAGTATAAGCCCCGTTAACATCTGTTGCAACACCGTTAGAGCCTCCTTTAACACGAATAGAAACACCAATCAGCGCTTCGCCGGTTGCCTTATCAGTAACTTTCCCTTTTACAGTAATGTCCTGAGCGGGGGTTATTACCTCGGCTGTATTTTCGTCTGTTTTAGTGGTTGGCCGGGGTACCAAAAGAATATAGTTATTCCGTTGTTTATACATCAGGTCTGTTTGGCCTAATAAAAGCACCAATGTTTGTTCAACTGTACGGTTCCCTTCTGGCAGCGTAACGTTTTTATAATCCTTTAACTGATTATCTTTATAAGCAAATCTAAAATCTGTTTGCTTTTCTATTTGTTTTATAGCATACTTAAGTGTTTGATTTTTAAACCCTATTGCTATGTTTACATCCTTAATGGTTTGGCCATTTGTTACACGTGCCAGCAGCATGTTACAACAAATAAGCAAAACTGTTAAGGTAATTGAAGTATACCTCATAATGCGAAGAAGTATGGTTAATGGTACAGCGCTCTTTTTTGGAACTGAAAAAAATTTAAGTAGTAAAAATTTCATAATTTTACTTTGATTTAAGCGGTTTGGAAAACTGGTTTAAACTCAATTATATAACAGAACTGGTACTTCTGTTATCCTACTAAAGGCCGTTGCGGTTGGCGCCGCAGCGGTTTCTTATTTTTAGGATGTAGCTATCGTCTGATAGCCGGGGGCTGCGTTATTTTTTCTTCATATTTTTAAGTTTTTTGGTTTAAAGCATGGTTAGTTTTTAATTTGTTGAATAGTAATTTCTTTTCCTTCGCGTTTATATTTAAAGGCTGAAAGCTCGCTAAGCACATTCATCACCTGATCAATATTTTCATGTTGTAAAAATGATGCGGTAAAACGGCGTGTGCTGATCCTGGTATTTGCAAAAGCTACCTTAACATCATACCAGCGTTCAATTATTTTGGCTGCTCCCTCAATATCGGTATCGTTAAAAATCAAATCGCCGTTCATCCAGCGCAATTTTGAGGCATCTACCTTATATTTTTTTGCCGATCCGTTTACAGCATTGTAGCTTAAACACTGATTAGGGGTTAACACCCCCAGAAACTTATTTTGCAAGCCTACACTTACCTTACCCCTGGCTACGGTAACACTCATTTCATTTGTGGCGTATGCCTTTATGTTAAAGGCTGTACCCAATACCCGGGTAAGTAATTTACCTGTATGGATGATAAATGGTCTTGTTGCATCATGAGCAACGTCAAAATAAGCCTCGCCCTCCAGGTAAAGTTCTCTTTTGCTGCCTGTAAAACTGGACGGATATTTTAATTTACTGCCTGAGTTTACCCAAACCTGGGTGCCATCAGGTAACCCTATCTGTATTTTTTTACCAAACGGAACTATTTTTTCATGATAAACAACAGCTGGTTGCTGTGATTCTTTTTTTATGCGGTGGTTAAGAAAAAGGCCTAAACCCACAAGCATGATGGTACCTGCGGCCACTGACATCCATTTTTTTAGATTGAAAACTGGTTTCTCCTCCGGTTTTGTACTCAACGCAAATCTTGGATCGGTGGTGATCTTTTGATATAATGCCCGCTGTTGTATATCATCAAATGAATACTCCTCGTTCAGTTTATCCCACTCATCTTCCATAAGCTCGTGTAATGTTGTATCAGATGATGACAGGGAAATATAACTCATCAATTCATCATAATCATTCCTGGCTATGTTATTTGCAGTATATTGTTTTAAAAGAAAATGGATGCGCTCACTGTTCACTTTGTATAATTTAAATTGCTTCGGTCCCGAATAGATAACTGTAATACACTTGCAAATTAATTTAGGACTATACCTTGTTAAAATATTTTAAAATCGAAGTTAACTTTTGAAAAAATAACCATTACTAAGTAACGGCGTATGCTTAAGCTGGTAAATAAATCCGTTCGGCATTTAACTTCATTAAATCTTAATAATGATATTTTATCATAGTGTTATATTGTTATTATTAAATCTTTTTTAGATTTGGTAAATAGAAAAAATTAACCCCATTGTATTAGTGAAGTTGTTGGAAAACCAAGGTGATGAGTATGCAGTGCGTTTGAAAAATGACGATCAGGCCGCCTTTCACCAACTCTATAATATTTATAGCAAACGGCTCTACAATTTTATATTCCGTTTTTTAAAAAACAAAGAGCTTAGCGAGGAGGTTGTTCAGGAGTCATTTTTAAGCCTTTGGGTAAATCGGGCAAAATTAAATGAATCCTACCCGGTGGGGCCTTACCTATTCACTATAAGTCGCCGTTTAACTTTAAATGCACTGCGCCAATCTACCATCTCAAAAGCAGGCCAGGAAAAATTGTGGGAATCTCTTACCTACTTGCACAACGATACTGAGGAAGCTATTTTACTTAACAATCTGCAGGAATTTGCAGAAACAGCCTTTAAAAATCTACCTAAACAGCAACAGTTAGTATTCAGGCTTAGCAGAGAAGAAGGATTAACATACGATGAAATAGCAGACCGATTGCAAATTTCCAGAAACACGGTAAAAAATCATTTAATCGCAGCGCTCAAAAACCTCAGAACCCAGTTTTCACGGTCTGATATTGTTTACCTGGCTTTTGTTACCCTTTCCTGGCTTTTCAGAAAGTAAAAATATACCATACTCCCTTCTTGGTTATGTTTAATAGGGCTTGGCTTTGGCAGCCTGTTCACATCTAAGTCATGTCATCATTATTTTCAATTTTAAACAGCGAAGCTTGATTGATTTATTGTTTTTTAATCTAAAAACCATCAGAGATATATACAAAAACAGGCCAGATGTTAACTTAATATTAAGTTTGAGTTATTGAATTTATTTAACTGAGATAATTCAGTTTTTCTCCAACATTCAACAGGTTTCTTTGCGGAAAATCAAACCCGTTGTACATGAAATACTCCTACTTTTTTTACAGACTGCTCTTACTTTTTTCTTTAAGTCTGCTGTTTTCTTTAACATCCAATGCCCAAAGCATAAAAGGCAAGGTTGACGATTATAAAACTGGCGAACCACTTACCGGAGCAACAGTACATTTAACCCAACCTGGCATAAATAAAGTTGCGCCCGTAAGCCTTAACGGAAATTATATCTTTAAAAACGTACATCCCGGCCCCTATAAAATACAGGTAAATTATATTGGCTATAAATCTTCGCAAGTTTACGAGGGCAGTATAAGCGCCACGGATGAAACCAAGGTCGTAAATATTGATCTACAAGATGCAAGCACACAAGTTGCCGAGGTTAAAATTACCGGCCGTACCAATAAAGAAACCGACCATGCCGCGCGTGGTATTGAGAAAAATGCCAACATGATCGAAAACATTTTGTCGGCTAATACTATTCAGCTTTTACCCGATGTAACCGTAGGCAATGCCTTACAACGTGTAAGCGGCGTAACTGTACAGCGGTCGGCCAGTGGCGAGGGGCGCTATGCTATTATCCGTGGTATGGAACAGCGTTACAACTCCACACTGGTAAACGGAATCAAGATCCCGAGTCCTGATCCTGCCTACCGTTTTGTACCTATGGATGTATTTCCATCAGAAATGCTTGAACGCCTGGAGGTAATTAAGGCCCTGACACCCAATATTGAGGGAGATGCCATTGGTGGGGTCATGAACCTGATTATGAAAAGCGCACCAGACCATTTTGTGTTTAGTGCAAACGCCTCAGGCGGATTTTCTTCACTATTTTCCAATGGTCGTTTATTTAATGCTTTTAATGCCTCGCCCAATCGCCAATCGCCTGCCATAGTTCATGGCAATAGCTACCCGGCAACCGCAGCCGATTTTAATAACCATGCGCTTAACAGTGATCACAACCTTAATAATCCATTAAGCTCAACCGCAGGTTTAACTATCGGCGATCGTTTTTTGAATAACAAACTGGGTGTAATTGTTTCGGCAAGTTATCAGAATGTGTATCGGGGATCAAACTCTAAGCGACTAATACCTAACGCGCAACCAGATGTTGATAACAATCCTCAGTTTTCTGATTCTTATGACCGCACCTATTCTACCCAAACCCAACGCTTAGGTATCCATAATAAAATTGATTATGTAATCGATGATAAAAATAAACTTTCGTTATATAATCTATACATCCACCAAAACGAGTTCGAGTCGCGCCTGTCTTCAGACACCCTGGGTCTGGGTTTAAACTCTACTGCCCTTAACAAACAAATCACCCTGGCCAACAGGAGCACCTTAACCCAGCAAACTATATATAATTCAACACTGCATGGCGAGCATGTGCTGAGCGACCAATGGCGTTTTAACTGGGATGGCGTTTATTCAAAGGCTACCCGTAATATGCCCGACAGGACCGAGTTTTCGTACGATGCCAATAAATCGTTAAACAGCGCAGGAGCCGTAACTGCCGAACAGGATAATAATACAGTACTAACTCATCATTGGGAAAACAATAAAGATCAGGATATAAGTGGCTATGCCAATCTGATTTTCACTCCTAAAATTGCCGGTAAAGTTGTTGAGTTTTCAACTGGGGGGTTATATCGTCACAAAATAAGGGACGCTTATTTCATAGACTATACACTAAAAGGCGGATTAACAGTATATAATAATAATTTTAACTCTATCCCATTTAATGTAACATCGCCTGGAGATGGTACCGGCAATAGCAGCGACAAGCTGTCAAATAACTACCATATCAAGGAAGATGATAATGCGGAGTACATGCAGGTTAAATTTGATCTGCTGCCCAAATTGCAGGTTTTAGGTGGCGTTAGGGTAGAGAATACTAACCTAGGTTATGAAACCCAATCTCCGTTGACCGTATCGCAAAGAAGCGGAAAGTATATTTATACTGATGTTTTACCAAGCATTCATTTAAAATACGCATTAACAGACAACCAAAACATCCGGGCATCGTACTTTGCATCTATCAGCCGCCCAGGTTTTGGTGAGCAGGTACCGTATGTAATTAGCGGAGAGTATTATAACGAAGAGGGAAACCCTAACCTGAAACACATTACTGCTGATAACTATGATGTGAGGTACGAGTTTTTCCCCGGAGGAGCAGATCAATTATTGCTGGGATCTTTTTATAAAAAAATCTATAACCCAATTGAATATTATGTAGTTCGTGGCTCCGGGCCGAGCGATCTGCTAATTCAGCCACAAAACGCATCAGACAATGCCACCAACTATGGCTTTGAGGCCCTGGCAACCAAGTTTTTTGGTATAATTGGGTTCTCTGTTAACTATACCTATACACACTCAAGGGTAACCACACCTAAATTAAGTTACGAAGATCGCGGCGATCCTCGTGGTGCACAAAACTACATAGTAACTGAAACACGCCCATTACAGGGTCAGGCCGATCATGTGGGCAACGCTTCCATATTATTTAAAAGCGCCAAGTTAGGTTTGGATGTGCAAATGGCATTTGTATATACAGGCGAACGTCTTGCCCAGGTTTCTGCCTATGCAAATCTTGATTTTTACCAGCATGCTTACGGACAGTTAGATTTTTCCTTTGAAAAAACATTGGCTAAACACTTCTCTTTTTATGGCAAGATCAATAACCTTACCAACACCGCCGCTAAAATTTATTTAAAACACCCCAATGCCAGTATTAACCCTAAACTACAGGAATTTTTGGGCAAACAGGATATAGCGGCTCAAACTTTAGTACAAAGCGACTATTATAAAACACTATTCCTGGGTGGTTTAAGGTATAAATTCTAAAATCTGCGAATTACTCATGAGTGCCCTTAAAAAAACAAGTCACCAACGAATAACTATAACGATGAAAAAATATATAATTCCTCTCATTTCCCTGATATTATCTGCATCCATTTCCGGCTGTCAGAAATGGAAAGGCGAACATACCGATATCTATAGCTACACTCCGCCCGCAGCTAACCCCGTGAGTGACAAGGCTCCCTTATCATGTAGTGGCGGTAGTACAGTTAGCCCGGTAAAAGGCACCATGCTTAGCGGTAAAACTTATACTGTAGAAGACGGCTGCGACTTGATTATAAACCCTACAGATACACTATTGATGCAGCCCGGTGTAACTTTAAATATGGGTACGGGTAGTAGTCTTATTGTTTTGGGAACATTAGTGAGTAATGGCTCCAAAAACCAACCGAACTGGATCACAATACCCGGAATAACCAAAAATGATGCGCCCGGTGGCGTAGCGCCTGCTACCGACCCCGCTTATGCGGGCAAGTGGAAAGGCATTATTGGCGGCCCAACCTGTAACCTGATGGTGTTACGGTGGACACATGTGGAATACGCCGGTTTAACCGAAGGTGATGCAACCTCTAAGCTTGCTCATGCAGGTGCTGGTAATCAATATAGCATTCTATTTGCCAATTACAATGGAAATTTTATTATGGAAGATTCCTGGTTATACGGCGGCGTAGACGACCCGATCAGAATTTCAGCGGGTAAGGTTGCCCTTTTTCGCAATACTTTTGAAAAGAACGGATCTAACGGAGGCGATTGTTTGAATGCCAAGGGAGGCACAGTAGGTACCATGGCTTACAATCTTTTTATAGGTACAGCAACAAATGGCCAAAAAGCATCTAATAAGGGACAGGCTATCGGGGCGCCACAAACCAACCTGGTTATGTACAATAACACTTTTATTAGCGGCGGATACAGGCAACAGCAAAGTGGACGCGGAGGCTGCATCAATTATGAAGAAGGCGCAGAAGGTATGTATTACAATAACGTAGCTATCAACTGCCGGTTCGGATACAGGGTGGTAGGCAATCCGGTTGCTGATGTGGCGCATCTTTCATACGGCAATAATTATCAATGGGCCGATTCAGTGAGCGTGGCTAATCAGTTTTATCCAACCGGCTATATTACTCAACCGCAAGCTACTGATATTCCTTCCTTCGGTACTTATCTTCCGGCTAACTATCAGCCCGGGGCTATATACGATGGTAGTGCCGCAGTGCAGAAAAACAACCCGATGTTTCTGAATTTTCCGCTACCCACTACTGGTCATGCTTTATCACAATATACTGCGGTTGGAAATTTCAATTTTCATTTGCAACCAAACTCCCCGCTGATTGGGAAAGGCAACACCAGCATCAAACCATTAATTGTAGTCCCTGTTGACAAAATATACGGCTTATCTGATGCCACCCTTCCTGGTTCAGATCTGGGTTGCTACCAGTTAAACGGAACAGGAAATCAGCACTAAATAATTCAATATTTCCACAGGGATAGCCGGATTAAGTTCGGCTATCCTCTTTTTATATAAACCCATTTTAAATATGAAAAATCTTAAATGTCTTAGCTTGCTATTCTTAGCGGCCATATTGTTTACAGGATCAAAGGCAGCGGCACAATCTGCCGATTTGAAAATTGTTTTTATACGCCATGCTGAAAAACCATTAAAGGGTGATAACTTAACCTGTGAGGGCCTAAACAGATCATTAAAGCTCCCCGCTGTTATTCATGCTAAGTTTGGCGTACCTGCGTTTACCTTTGTTCCGGCAATGGGCCTTGGTGAAGCCACTAAACATTCCAGGATGTTTCAGACGATTGTTCCCTTTGCAGCTCAGTATAATTTAATCATCAACAGTAGCCGGCAGGAAAAAGACTCATTAGGAATGGCCGCAGATCTTAAGAGCAGATCAGGCTTGGTATTGGTTGTTTGGGAGCACAATGGCATAGCCCCAATCATCAGGGCGTTGGGCATAAAGGAAACTGCCTTGAAATGGCCCGATGACGATTATGATAGTATATGGATAATTACTTTCAAAAATGGCATTCCAAATTTCGTTAAGAACAAAGAAGGAATACACCCTGGAAAAGATTGTGCTTTATAGTAAAGCAATATTTATCTGTCTTGGCAATAAAAAAAGTCGTTTCTTAAAACAGAAACGACTTTTTTTATTGCCAAAATATCACCTTTTCACTTTAATAAAAACACAACTAACTGATTATTAATGATTATATTACGTAATCATTACAGCTTATTAAGCATCACCGGATGTACTTTGACCGATTAGCAAGTTTTCTACTAAAGTAATAGCCCGTTATAATTTTTGCGTTCAACACTTAAACCATTTTTGGATTTTTAACGTACAAGGAGGACATCACAATACATTGCTTAATGTTAAACAAGAATAACTCTGTAATAATTGAATATTACTAACAACATTCATTGCAATAGCCTTTACCTTATTAATAAGATGCAGAAGCTCACAGAAACTACGGTTTATGAATATTCGGTTATTTATATTTTTCTTACTGGTTATCCCATTTAAGTTACATAGTCAGATATGTACATTAAATGTAGATATATCTACTACCGGAACGGTTATTTGCTCCGGAAATACAGTTACAATTACTGCCACTCCTACCGGAGGTATAGGCCCCTATAATTTAGTTTGGAATACCGGCGAAACTACCAACAGTATAAATGTAAATAAGGCGGGCACCTACACCGTTACTGTTACAGACAAAACAGCCGGTTGTCAGCCGGTTATTAAAAACATATCAGTTGTAGTTGCTCCGAGTCCCAAGCCGCCAACCGCTGCCGGACAAACTGTTTGTCAAAATACCCCGGCTACCCTTACTGCAACCGGCCCCGGAGGAAACTATCAGTGGTATGACGCTCCAACCGGGGGTAACTTTTTAGGTAGTGGCAGCACGTATACTACGCCGCCCATTACCTACAGCATGTTTTTTTATGTACAAACTACCGTATCTGATTGTACCAGTCCAAGAACAGCTGTTCCTGTTTACGTAGCAGGTAAGCCCTCGGTAACCGGCACTACGGTTTGCGTTGGTAGTAATGCCACCTTAGCTGCAAGTGGCGGCGATACCTACATCTGGTATGATGCAGCAACCGGTGGAAACCAGGTAGGTACCGGTCCCACGTTTACAACTCCGCCCCTTTTTAATACCACTACCTATTATGTAGAAAGTATAGTAAATGGCTGTGCAAGCGGCCGCATTCCTGTTTTGGCCAGGGTAGGCACCCCGCCACAGCCACCTACAGCAACAAATATTTCTGTTTGTGCCGGTTCTGTGGCCAGTTTGCATGCAGATGCACCTGCTGGTGTATTAAACTGGTTTGATGTTCCAACAGGCGGTGTACCGTTAATTACCAGTCCGGATTTTACAACACCGCCGCTCAATGCAACAACTACCTACTATGTTCAAACATCGTTAAATGACTGCCTCAGCAGCAGAACACCGGTAAAAGTTACGGTAAATCCAATTCCGGCAACACCGGCCCCGCAAACTATTTCCATTTGCTCAGGGACAAGTACTACACTTACCGCGTCAGCTACCACCACAGGCAGTTACCAATGGTATGACGCGCCCGAAGATGGGCATTTGCTTACCACAGCCAGAACTTATAATACTCCTGTACTTACCCGCTCCACTACTTATTACGTTTTAAGCACCAGTGCCGGCTGTACAAGTGACCGGTCTGCTATTGTTGTTAATATCACTCCACCGCCAACAGCGCCATCTGTTTCCGGGTCAATTATTTGTATAGGGTCCATTACTACGTTAACAGCTACATCAGCCAGTGGCGGCACCATTGAATGGTATGGTACTGCAACAGGTGGCCAACTTTTAGCTTCCAATGCAAGTTATACAACCCCAGCCCTTACAACCAGCACCACTTATTATGTACAAACCGTTTTAGCCGGATGCATTAGTTCAAGAACTGCGGTAGCTGTAACCGTGCTGCCTCCAACTGTTGCTCCAACAGCATCGCCAGTTAGCATTTGTGCGGGTAACCAGGCGCAGCTTACGGCGTTTAGTGCCAATGGTAATTATGCATGGTATGATAGCCCAACCGGAGGCACCCTGCTGTCTGCTGCGCAGTCATACGTAACTCCGGTTTTATCAGCAACAAAAACTTATTACGTGCAAACTGCAGTTAATGACTGTGAAAGCGCTCGTACTCCGGTAACCGTTACCGTTAATCCACCACCCGCTGTACCAACTGTACACGGTACTACCATTTGTTCAGGGACATCAACTGCGCTTACAGCGAGTTCTTCTGCCGGTACTACGCTAAACTGGTACACATCTGCTGTGGGAGGCTCCCCTATTGCATCAGGAGGTACTTTTAATACACCTATCTTATCGCAGAATACAACCTACTATGTTGAAAGTACCACAGCTACCTGCACCAGTGCCAGAACGCCCGTTACGGTTACTATTAACTCTGCAGATACCTTTGGTTTCTTATACCCTTCAGGCACATACGGCACTACAGGCACCAACCCCCAGCCTATTATCAGAAATTTCCCGTCAGGCGGGGTATTTACTGCTGCTCCGGCAGGTTTGGTGTTTGCCAATAATACTACCGGCGAAATTAATTTGAGCCTGAGCATTCCCGGAACATATATTATTACGCTTACCAGCAACGGCCCATGCGGCGGTACTTACAGAGCCCCTGTTACTATAAGTGACCATCCAAATTCAGACTTTTTTTATGATGGCCCCTACTGCCAGGACGGAATTAACCCGCTGCCATCCTTTGCACCCGGGTCAAGTGGCGGTGTATTTACGGCAACTCCAGGCCTTGTTTTCAAAAGTGCAAGCACAGGCGAAATAAACCTAAGCGCAAGTACACCGGGCACATATACAATAACTAACACGATTACCAGAAATAATGCTCTATCTACAATATCACATACCGTTGTGGAAATAGATAAACGTGTGATAGTTAATGCCGGCGCCGACCAGACTTTACCCATCGGAACACCGGTAAGTTTATCTGGAAGCATAGGTGGTGCCTCCGGGGGCAGATGGGCAGGAGGAACCGGTACTTTTGCAAATTCAAGCCACTTAAGTACAACTTATACCCCTGGCCCAGGTGAAACCGCGGCGGCTCTTCGTTTAACATCAAGTGACCCTAATAACGCATGCGGGATACAATCAGACGAGGTTATTATACATTTTCAACCGGGACCTGCTGCACCTACTGTTCCCGGCACATCAATTTGCCAGGGTGGTAGTGTGACACTTTCTGCGATAGCTCCCGGAGGAACCTATAAGTGGTTTGATGCCCCTACCGACGGCACATTATTAAATACCGGACCTACTTATGCAACCCCGGCACTTACGGCAACAACAGTATATTATGTACAAACTACCCTTAACAATTTAACAAGCCCCAGAACAGCAGTAAAAGTAACGGTTAATCAAACTCCAATTATACCAACAGCACCGCCTGTAAGTATTTGTATGGGCCAGATTGCCACACTTACGGCAAACAGCGGTATACCTGGCAGCAGTTACGAGTGGTTTAATGCGCCTGTTGGCGGAAACAGATTGTCATTAAATGGCACTTATACAACAACTGCGTTAACTGCAAATACAAGTTACTATGTGCAGGCAACATTTCAGGGTTGTACCGGCCCAAGAACGCAGGTAGATATACAAGTAAATTCATTAGCCAATATTACCAGTTTGCAAACCGGAACCGTGTGCAGTGGTAACGCACTAAATTACAGCATCACTGCCGATGTACCTATTGCTACATTTTCATGGAGCCGGGCTGCGGTGACTGGCATCAGTAATACAGCAGTTACCGGTCAAACTTCGGGTACTATTACTGAAACCTTAATTAACACTACCACCAGTCCGATAGATGTAACGTATGTAGTAGTGCCTTTTGCCGGGGAATGCCCAGGTGCTCCTTTTGATTATGTAGTTACTGTTTACCCTACTCCGCTTATAACAAGTCAACCCACTGCAGAAATATGTAACATGACAAGCAGTAATTACGCTATTACCATCAACGTTCCGGGAACCAGCTTTAACTGGAGCCGTGCAGCAGTTGCAGGTATTAGCAACGCATCTGTATCAGGACAAACCGCTGGTACCATAAAGGAGGTATTATTTAACACGACTAATGCACCGGTTATTGCAAACTATACATTTAACTATAATACCACCAGATGTACAGGGGTACCCTTTCAATTGGCAGTTACAGTAAATCCTACCATAACAATCACAAGTGATAATAAAGGGACAGCCTGCAGCGGATCGCCTTTAGGCTATACCATTGAATCCAATATCCCCTCTGCTACATTCAGTTGGCGGCGGGCGGCAGTTACCAATATCAGTAACCCAGCCGTGAGCGACCAAACCTCCGCCACCATTAATGAAACCCTGGTTAATACGGCTACTTTTCCGATTGCAGTTACTTATGTAATTACGCCTACAGCCTATGGCTGCACAGGCACGCCATTTATTTACAATGTTGTTGTGAATCCTCAACCCGGCACTCCAGTAGCAAACGCCAATTCGCCGGTTTGTTTGGGCAGCACCATACTTTTACGCACAGCCTCGGTTCCAAATGCTACCTACCTCTGGACAGGACCAAACGGGTACTCATCAACTTTAGCAAATCCTGATGTATCAAATGTTACCGAAGCCAACGCCGGAACCTATAGTTTATCTGTATCATTAAACGGTTGCAGTAGTATAGCCGGCACTACCACGGTGGTTGTTAATCAACCACCGCAGGCACAAGCGGGCCCCAATCAGCTTGTTTGTACTACAATTACATCAGTACAACTGGCGGGTATTATATCAGGCGGCACCAATACCGGAATATGGAGCAGTTCGGGCACCGGAACGTTTTCACCAGCAAGTAATCAACTCAATGCACAATATATTCCATCGGCACAGGATAAGAATAATGAAAGCGTAAAACTTACGCTTTCATCTACCAGCAAGGATGATTGTACCATTGCCACATCTGATATGACAATAACTTTTGGCCCATCGCCTGCTGATGACGCCGGTCCGGACCAGGAAGTGTGCGCTCAGGATGCAGCTGTTCCGTTAAATGGTAAAATATTTATAGCAGGCGGAAGTAAATGGACCAGTTCAGGTACCGGAACTTTTAGTCCTTCTGCCGATCAACTGGATGCCTCTTATATTCCAACCAAAGCAGATGTGCAAAATGGTTCGGTTACCATCACGCTTACTGCCACCAGCGCCGACCAGTGCTATATAGCAACAGACGATCTGAAAATAAAATTCACGCCACCACCAACAGTTAATGCGGGGGGTATAACTTACGTATTAAAAAACAAAACCGTTACCTTAAACCCTGTGGTGAGCGACGATAATGTGCAGTATTTATGGTCACCTAATATTAACATTAGTAACACTCAAATAAAAAATCCCGTTATTACAGGCGATGTTGACAGAACATACACTCTACAGGTAACTGATATCAGGGGCTGTGTTACACAATCGGTGGTTTTTGTTAAGGTATCCCCTGATATTACCGTGCCCAATACATTTACGCCTAACGGCGACGGGTACAATGATATATGGGAAATAAAGGGGCTTATTGCTTATCAGGACGCAATAGTGGATATATTTAACAGATATGGAACTAAGTTATTTCATTCCGTTGGTTACAGCACACCGTGGGATGGCACTTACAATGGCCAAATGTTACCTTCTGGTACCTATTATTATATCATCAATACAAAAGTTAACAATCAAGTTCTTTCGGGCCCTGTTACAATTTTAAGATAGTACCAATGCACTACGTTTTATAACCGCTGTGCTACTACAACTATGCAAATCATGAAGAAAATTATATATGCTGTTATTATTCTTGTAGCGTTTATGCAGTTGGCGCAGGCGCAGCAACGACCGCAATACACTCAATATATTTTTAATAATTATCTTTTGAATCCGGCGTTAACAGGCATTGAAAATTATACCGATGTAAAAGCAGGATACCGCAGCCAATGGACAGGCTTGCAGGGAGCTCCGGTTACCGGCTATTTCACTATAAATGCCCCGTTGGGGAAAAATTTTTTACAGGGCGACGCTACCGCCTTTCCGGCCAGCGGCGGCCTTAATCCATCAAGCAGGTTATATACGCAACAGTACCAAGCCGCAGAGCCGCACCATGGTATTGGTTTAACTATAGTGTCTGATAAAACAGGTCCTATCACCCAAACTAATATTGATGCTACCTACGCATATCATCTTGGCTTAAGCAGTACGTTAAACCTGGCCGTTGGGGTGGCGGCAGGCGTTAGCCATAATGTACTCAATCAATCACAAATAACACTTGCTGACCCTTTAGACCCCGTGTTTTATAATATAGATAATAACCAATGGAAACCAGACCTGGGAGTAGGTTTATGGGCATATGCAGCAAATTATTTTGTTGGCGTTTCGGTACAGCAAATACTCCCTCAAAATATGTTTATAACCAGCAATAACAGTGCGTATCAAAATAAAACTGTACCTCATTATTTTTTAACAGGGGGCTTTAAAGTATTTTTATCCGACGATGTTACTTTGTTACCATCCGTGCTTTTTAAATACATTAAACCAGTACCTACCACCTATGATGTTAATATGAAACTATCATTTCAGGATAAGTTTTGGTTTGGCGGCTCATACCGGCATAATGATTCTTTTGCGGCCCTGGTTGGGTTTAATCTCAGTTCATTTATTAACGTTGGTTATTCTTATGATTTTACCACCTCCGCTTTAAATACCGTGAGCAATGGTTCGCATGAAATTGTAATAGGCATTTTACTGAATAACCGCTATAAGGTTTCATGCCCACAACACACATTTTAATTAAGCTGACCGGAATTTATCGTAAAAATAAAAGCCTGTAAATAAATATTTACAGGCTTTTCAATTGCATATTTATATAATCCTAATTGGCTCCGAATATATCTTTCAATTTCAGCTTAGTCATGGGTTTAATAATATAGTCTAATACAAAATTATACTTCTTAGAGCGAGAAATATCTTCAGGATCAATAGAAGAAGATATCACATAAACATTAACTTGTTTGTTCAGTTTTCCGCGCAATCTTTTAAACCTGTCTAAAAACTCCCAACCATTCATCATCGGCATATGCAGATCAAGAAATATAATATCAGGTAATTCATCCCCGTTATTTTTGTTTCTGTACAAAAAATCCAGCACGGCAGCTCCGTCAGAACTGTATTGGGTAACAGGAGCCGAGGATACATATACGTCTATCATCTTCCGCATGATGAAATGCTGAATGGGTTCGTCATCAATAATTATTAGATTCACGCTGGTAGTTTTTAGAAAACTTAACTAAAAAACAAATACATTATTCAAATTGGTTTTTGATCTCGTAGCCCAACTCTCTCAACACTTTTTCCTTTCTGAATAAACTAACGTCAGAAGTAACCATATCGCTAACGAGCATTTGAAGATTATATTTGATTTTCCAACCTAATTTTTCAATTGCCTTGGTAGGGTCGCCTATCAGTAACTCCACCTCGGTAGGACGGAAATATGCAGGATCAATGGCAACTACTTCTTTGCCTATCTCTACCAAATAATCTACATTTCTACAGGCCGATACATACCCTTTCTCGTTCACACCTTCGCCTTTAAAAGTAATTTCTATACCTAGTTCGTCAAATGCCATTCTTACAAACTCCCTTACCGGTGTGGTTATTCCTGTAGCAATTACATAGTCTTCAGGTTTTTCTTGTTGCAGAATAAGCCACATAGCCTCTACATAGTCCTTAGCATGTCCCCAGTCACGGCGTGCGTCAAGGTTTCCTAAAAATAGTTTATGTTGCAAACCTAAGGCAATTTTGGCAACGCCACGTGTAATTTTACGTGTTACAAATGTTTCGCCACGTAACGGACTTTCATGGTTAAATAAAATACCGTTGCATGCAAACATGTTATAGGCTTCGCGGTAATTAACCGTGATCCAATAAGCATAAAGCTTAGCCACGGCATAGGGTGAGCGCGGATAAAAAGGCGTAGTTTCTGATTGAGGTACGGCCTGTACCAACCCATAAAGCTCTGATGTTGACGCCTGGTATATCTTTGTTTTTTTATTTAGCTGTAATATCCTTATGGCCTCTAATAACCTCAGCGTACCAATACCATCTGCATTAGCAGTATATTCTGGTGTATCAAAGCTTACCTTCACGTGCGACATAGCACCCAGGTTATATATTTCATCAGGCTGTACCTGTTGTATGATCCTGATGAGGTTAGTTGAATCAGAAAGGTCACCGTAATGCATTATGAAATTCCTGTCAACCTCATGCGGGTCCTGATACAGGTGGTCTATCCTCTCCGTGTTGAACAGTGAACTTCTTCTCTTAATCCCGTGAACTTCGTAATCTTTTGATAGTAATAGTTCTGCAAGGTATGCACCATCCTGGCCGGTAATACCGGTTATTAAAGCTTTTTTTTTCATAAATGTTATTTTTAAATTGGCTGGATAATTACAAAGGTTTAGGTATCCAATATTTGACAAAAAAAATTAATTCAGCTAAGTATTTTTCAGAAGAAATATGTTAAACATTGGCTAATAACCGGAAACTATTATCTGATTTATTCGTATAAAAAATAAAAAAGGTAATGAACCAGATTTTGCCGTTATTCGCTTATAACAATTATATAATGAGTGAGCCTATCCAAAGAAAGATCTATCTAACTGATCTTGAACGCGATCTTACATTTTCTGGTTTTGTAAAGTCTTTTGTAGAATCAGGTAAAACAATGGATATTGTACTGCTTGATGTTAAGGTTTACGAGTACTCCTCTTCCAACTTTTTGTATGCGGCACCTGAAATCGCTGTTTCAAGGCCTAAAAGTGCACTTCATATTGAAGATGTAAAATAATAAGGACTGCTTAATACGCGTTTTCTTCGCCTCTTAGGGCATTAAGTATGGTAAAGTAAATAATTTTTAAATCAAGCGAGGGAGTCCAGTTTTCCAGGTACCAGATATCATATTCTACCCTTTTTTCCATCAAACTAATATCGTTAGTTTCGCCCCTGAAACCGTTGATCTGTGCCCAACCTGTAATACCAGGTTTAAGATAATGCCTTACCATGTATTTATCTATAATACTTCTGTAGTGCTCGGTATGTTTTAACATGTGGGGCCTTGGCCCTATCACACTCATATCGCCTAATAGTACATTGATAAACTGGGGAAGTTCATCGAGGCTCGTTTTCCGGAGAAATTTACCAACACGTGTTATCCGTTCATCATTTTTACTTACCTGCCTGGTATGGCTTTCGTCATTAACCCTCATACTCCTGAATTTATAACACCAAAATTCAGTGTTATTACGACCGTTTCGTAACTGCTTAAACAATACCGGCCCTTTGCCCTGGCATTTGATAATAATACCTATAATGGGATATAACCAGCTCATAATAAATACCAAAACAAATAAGCTGAATAAAATATCAACAAGACGCTTGGCAAAGCGGTTGTGTAACTCCTCTAAAGGCTCTGTTTTTAGGCTTATTACGGGAGAATTACCGATGTAGTTAATACTATATTGCGCCGTTATTGACGGACTAAAATCAGGCACAAATTTTAACCTGATACAATGGCTTTCGGCTTGGTTAAGTAAAAACTCAATGTTATCAGATAGTACCGGGGTTAATGAAACATATAATTCATTGATACCGTTATCGGCTGCTTTTTTCATTTGCAGCCTCACATCTTTTAAAAACTCATCCTTGCTCCCATTATTTAACGATTCACTTTCATTAAGAAAGCCCTCAAAACTATACAGGTTTTCGTTGTCCTTAAAATAACTGGCAAGTGCTATTGCCGATGGGCTTATACCCATTAAGGCAACTTGTTTACGAAACTTGAACTTTCTTTTAATGAAGGATTCGATGATGCTAAGCAGGAACTTTCTGATTAAAAAGTGTACAGCCAGCATAACGTAAAAGCATATCAGCACGTATTTTAATGCCATTAGCTCCCTGGTATAAAATAAACACGATGTTAAAAATAATACATGAAGCGACCAAACTTTCCATGTAAAGCCGTACTGATTAAACTCTCTTGTTGGCCTCTGAACGCTGTAAAAATTTATAATATTTGAACAAATAAACCATAACAGGTTGATGGTAATCAGATTTCTTCTGTAAAGGTCATAAGCCACAAATTGATTTGATGCATTTACCAATTGAAAGGATAAAATAAAAACGTAGTTTATAATTACATAGTCAGTAAACGCCAGGATAAGCCTGAGTGAATAGTTGTAATGATTTTTCATGTTTTTTGATAAAGCAGTACAGTAGACGTTTTACAATTTAAATCTGATTTATTAGGTGATTGGGTGATTACCCTTTATGCTTATTTTAATTCCAAAAATTCAAGCTTTGGCTGCTCGGTATTTGAAGGTATATTATCTACTTGGGACATCAGTTTTTTAAGAATACTATTTTTATTCAGATAGCTTTCTGCGTAATTACGTCCGTTTAGCTTAATTGCCGAATTATCACGGATACAACAATTATATATAGCATCTTTTAACGAAGTAAGGTTTTCTGAAGGGATTACAATACCCATTTCATTTTCATTTACTACCTCAAATAAGTTGGTACCAGGCTCAGCAGTTACCAAGGCTAACCCACCTACGGCCAAA
The DNA here is from genome assembly GCF_014200575.1 of Mucilaginibacter saanensis. GTDB lineage: Bacteria > Bacteroidota > Bacteroidia > Sphingobacteriales > Sphingobacteriaceae > Mucilaginibacter. Next base: position 293,680 of record NZ_JACHBZ010000003.1, read on the forward strand.
ATTGTAGTTAGTTTTGAAGGCATCATTAAATCACTCGCACTCTTTTTCTGTAGAATCAGGTGCACATCGGCCATGTTTAAAAAGTTGTTAAACATATCTGGTTGTTGAAGCGGCATAAAAAAGATATTTTCAAGCTTGTTTTCTTTCGCAATCAACATTAGCTTTTCTTTGTATGGCCCTGTACCACATATCACGAACTTGATAAATGTTGATGATTCCAACTCCTTTGCAACATTTATTATGCTTTCAAGCCCCTGCTTTTCGCCTATGCTGCCAGAGTATAATATCACCTTGTCATCCTGATGAAAGCCCCATAAAATTTTCAATTCAGCACTGTCATATAACGGACAGTAAGCGGTTGTATCCACCCAGTTAGGGAAAAATATAATTTCCTTATCAATTTTATTGGCAATTTTTTTAAGCATACCGCTGGATATGGAACTGATGAAGTTCACTTTGCGCATAATTAGCTTCTCCATAGAAAACAGCACCTTAAAAGCCTTTGGCGATTTAAGTATTTTCAGATCCCGGGCCGCCTCAATTTGTAGATCCTGTATGTGATACAGTATTTTACCTCCCTTAAAAAACCTGTAAATGACACCTAAAAACCCTAAATGAAATGGTGGAGCTATACAAAAAATATAATCTTTCTTTGGCTTAAACAACAAATAAATGATCATGATGAGTGCCGAAAAGAAAAAACTAAACTCATGAATAAGGCGCTTTAAACCACTGGGTTGTTTAGGTACATATAAAGGGCACCTGTAAATATTAAGCATACCTTTCCTTAAGGTTTCCCTGGTATAGAACCTGTTTTTATATGGCGATTGTACTTTCCAGTATGGATAATACGGAAAAGAAGTTACCACAGAACACTCATAGTTGTTTTCAATCATCCAATCAACCATCTCGCCGGTGTACTTGCCTATCCCTGTTAACTCCGGCGAAAAATTGATGCCGATAACAAGAATGCTTTTTTCTGATGACCCTGGCTTTTTCATTTGCTATAAACTATAAAGAAGTAAATATTATATTTTTAACCGCCAGCAGGTTGCTGGCACGCGGTAGCTTAATGCTGGTTCGGTTAAGCGTTTACCCTTTTGGCTAAACACATCAACGTTAGTGCACTGATATCAGCATTGGGGTTTCTCCCTGAAAGTATATTGCCCAATCGGTATTTGAGTTCAGTTTTACCTTTCTGTCCCTGCAATACCTCTTCGCCAAGTTCATGGTTATGAGGATAAACCCCAACCTCAAAATTTAAAGGTTCCAGAATGTTTTTAAAAAAGCTTTTAGAAACACCGTGTCCCGGTTTATGGTGTATTTCGCAAGCCAGGCCCCAAAACTGCTGACTCTGTGTTTTGTGAAACCCTCGCCCTGTTATCCTATAAATCAGTTTGCGGCTGTTCCACAATAATTTGGCGACACCTTTATAATCCCAGGCGCTTAATTGCGGATCGTGATCGGTAACCAATAACCCACCGAGTTTTACTATACGTGCTGCTTCTTTCAAAATAGCTTCCATATCTTCGCAATGGTGCAGGGCAGCATTTAAAGTAACCACATCCGCAAACCCCGAAATAAAAGGGAGATCCGTAGCATCAGCAAGCACGCTTACATACCCTTGCTCGTTAGCCAATTTTAACGATGTTGATGCTACATCCACACCGATAATAAGCTTAGGACTACCTTTAAGTGTTGCGTAAATATTACCAGGGCCGCAACCAATATCAACCACCACTTTATTATCCCAATTGCCTATGGCAGCAAGCCATCTGCGTTTAAAGTAATCGCTCCTGTGGCAATAAGTTAAATACTCTTCAGCCCATTCCGGATTATTAAAATAATAGGCATTTGCCTTAATAGCCTCTGACGGCTTTTCAATAGGAAACTCAAAATACTTGCCCTTGTTCTCAAATTTCCGGTTTGACTTTACAAAAGGGGCTAATGCTGCTTGTTGGTTTGTAGCCATGGTTTAGGTTTGTTTAAATACTATAAATAATTTTTTTGAAACTAATTTGTATCAGATGCGCACAAGCGCATATAGCAACAGTACATTCATTTGGCTGTAATAAACAGGTGCCCTAAGAGTAAGCTCCAAACGCTGCGATTCGCAGCAACCTTTGTTTAAACCTTAACATTCCAGAGATATTTCCAGCTGACGAGGGGAATTCGCTATTTATTAACCGTCGTTAAATCAAATTTCAACTCTATTTTTTCGTCATTAACGAGTTTTTCGTTCTGACTTTTTAGCTGCCCCCTGCTTCGCAAAACCTCCCTCATTTTTATAATAATTAAAAACTCGTAGTAGGATATATTGATGCAATAGGTAAGTCCGGGTAAGCCTTCTAAAAAACCCAGATTAAAAATATAAGTCTGTATAAAGCGTAGTAAAGGCCATCCTGGAATTTTACTTAACCAGGATTTTAAGGCTGGGTTCCTGGTGCTGCCATGTGAGCTAAATATATTTTTAAATGGCGGGCGATTGTCCAGTCTTGCTACAGCCTCCAATGAGGAGTACCGGTTGTGCCGTTCTATCCAATGTGTCCAACCTTTTGAAAAACCAAAGTGCAAATACGGTTCCTTAATATAATCAACCCTGCCAAGCACTTTGTCTTCTTTTTGACCATGACCAAAATCTTTATAATTCACTCTCCCCTTTTTCAGCAGTCTTAACTGCCATTTCGGAAAATTATCGCAGTTCTTGATCCATTTTCCTTCCAACATCATTTTCCAACAGCAATAATAGCCAGCTACCTCTTCATCAGCATTGCTTACTGATGATAAGATGTTCAACTTAAATTCAGGAGTAACAACTTCATCAGCATCTAAAAACAGTATCCAATTGTATCTTGCTTTAATATTATCAAGTGCAAAGTTTCTTTGGCTACCAAAGCTTTTAAAGGCATTGCTCCACACGGTAGCACCATATTGTTCAGCAACCTCACAGGTTTTGTCTATACTAAGGGAATCCAGAACATGCACATCATCAGTCCACTCCAATGACCTTAAACATACCGGAAGATCAACTTCCTCATTTTTAGTCAAAATTATTACAGAAATCATTTCATTAATATTAACAGGGTTCAATCAATTCAGTGGTAATTTTTTCAGGCCCGGATATTGTCATTACTTTATTTAAATGATGGGCCAACCGTACCGCAAAGGCACCTAAGAAAAACGTTGGATTGGCTTGTCCGGAAGTTGGGAATACCGAACTGCTGCAAACAAATACATTTTTGGTGCCCCATACTTTTAAATTGCGGTCAACTACTCCCAACTGGCTGGAGTCGGCAATGCGGGTAGTGCCATTTTGATGTAGCCCATCTTTTGACATCGTTTTAATAGCCTCAGGCAGTTCATCTTTACTAAACCAGTATTTTAGTTCGCCGCAGCCGCTTTCTTTTAAACTCTCATCAAGTACTTCATGTAATTTAATTACTGACGCCACATCAGCATCTGTGAGCTCGTAGTTGATGATCAAACTCTCGCCATCGGAGCCAAGCAACATATTGCTTTGGGCATTTGGTGTTTGTTCCGAATGGAAATGAAGCGCATAACAATTATCCGGACTAAACAAAAACACGCCCGGCAGTTTACGTTTAAGCAAGTACCTTTTATAAAAAATTGATGCCGGCTTTAACAACGAATTTGGTAATCCCCGGCATATATTACTTAAGTGGCCCGGCAAATTGTTCACTTTACCTTTAGTAACGGAATGGGCTATAGCAGGCGGAGCCAGTTTTTTACCTAAAACCGGAGTAATCATCGCCATATACATGAATGACATAGCACCACTACGATGTTTAGGGTCAAAATAAAGCGGGTTATCAAGCCAAATTGCGGTATTTAATAAATTATTCGCCTGTAAAAACTTATTATCGAATTGAAAACGCCTGCGCAGATAAGTGCCGTCAGTATCCCTGATAAAACCATAATCTGTTTTTTTAGGGTTGCCTTTAAATTTTACAGAAGCTATTTTGCCCGATAAATGCCCCTGGTAATATTTGCCTAATGCATCGGGTTTACCCCCTATGTTATTAAACAACTGCGTATTTCTTAGCAGTAAACGTGTTGTTTCCTGTGCACCCGCAGCCAAAACAAATGCAGTCGCCTTAATTTTAGTTAGTACTCCTGTTCTTACTTCGCGCACGTGCAAATAAGATATATTGTCATCACCATCCGGAGATGAAAAATCCCTTGCTTCTACACCCTGTAATAAAGTTAAATTGTGTTGTCTTTCAATATCATCAGCATATCTTTTACCAAAGCGGGTTGGCATGCTCCATCTTTCCAAAGCACTATCAGTAACCACCCCTTTTTTAAATCCTTCGGCAACGGGTTTATATGGTATATGGCGTAGTTCTGTTAAATCAAAAGCCGGGGTACCACACTCAAAATAACGGGCTGCAGGTGCCATAAACTTTTTAACATCCTCAAACAAACTTAAATCCCAGGTGCAATTGCCTTCTAAAACAGGGCGATCTAAAAAGTCCACTTCGTCATAACTTACACAACGGCCTCCCCATGTTGCAGATGTGCCGCCTAATCCTTTGTTAGTGCATTCGTAAGGCGGATGATGATTGACCTTATTGGCCAGGGAAATAGAATTATCAAGCGCGTTCTCTTTTGACTGATTCTTATTTCCATACTCTACCAAGATTACGCTTTTTTCGGGATTGTTGCTGGCATACTCTAACGCTACAATGATCCCGGCAGGGCCACTCCCTATTACGCAAATATCAAAGTATGTATTATCATTCCAGTCCATGTGCTATTTATTTTATTTATTCAGAAAATCAGTACGGGTCTTTAACGCAACGGCCGGGTTACCTCCATAAACTGTCCAGGGTTTTAAATCACGTGAAGTAACGGCAGCAGCACCTAAAACACTCCCTTCCATACAGTTTACGCCAGGCAAAACCACCGCCTTTGAGCATATCCACACATAAGGTTGTATTACTATCTCTTTCATGATATAGGTAAAATCGGATGTGTTATAATCATGGGTAGCGCCGCACAAAAATGAGTTTTGAGATAAAACTGCATGATGGCTCAGGTAAACACCACCAGGGTTATATACCTCTACCGCCGGACCAATGGTAACCACATCTTCTGTTACCAACAGCCATGGCGCCCATATTTTGCAATCAGGATAAATGGTGTTTTGTTTGCCTATTTTACCTCCAAAAAGCCTTACTATCATTACCCGCCATTTGTGCATGGGGTTGGGTGTCCACCGGCAAAGCAGTAACCATGTAATATTCCAGCAAAACCGTTTAAGTTTATTGGAGAATGAAAATACAGGGCGCAAGTAACCATCTTCGCTTAATTTATCATGAACAGAGAACATATATTATTTAGGAGATTAAGTTAAGAGAGTTTTATTTATTGAGTTTGTGATACACGCACCGCATCATGAAAGCGATTGATCACTGATTTTACAGCAAAAAACTGCTCGTAACAGTGGCGGCCATTAATCCCCATATCCATTTTTTGTTTGGGAGATAAAGTATTCCATTCTTTGAGCTGGTGAATGATACCCTCCTCATCATCATTGGCAACCAAAGCCCCGCCTGCATTTTTTATTTCGCGCCAGATATTTACCTGATTTGAAATCAGTACCGGCTTTTTACAGGCCATAGCCTCAACTACGGCAATTCCGAAATTTTCCTGGTGACTGGGCAATACAAAGGCATCACAACCATAAAAGGCGCCCCATTTAGCGTTGCCGCTTAACATACCGGGGAAATAAACCAAATCCTTAATTAAAGCTGATTGCGCTACCCATTGCTGCATTTGTTTTCCGTAAGCAGTATCTAACCCCGGGCCAGCTATAACGAGCTTAGGAATACTATTTAAATCCTGATTGATAATTGCTGCATATTTACGCTCGACCATTTTCAGGTATGCTTTTATTAACAGATCAGTACCTTTTTTCTCGTTGATCCTGCTTAAAAAAAGCAAGTATGAACTGTCTTTAATCTCAGGGCATCCTTCTTTAAAGGCATTAATCATTTCTGTTTTAAAGGCCGGAGGTTCTTCTACCCCCAGGCCTACAACAGTTTCACGTTTAGGTTTGTATGGCCAGAAAGGCTCACGGGCAAGTTGTAATTCAGTTTCGCAGGTAAATAATAGACCATTTGAACGGTTGACCACATTTTTTTCAATAAGCCTCCAGTAAAGGGCATTTCTAAAAGCCTTCATTCTTCTCCCCTTAGCACGCTGAAAGTACGGATCAAGCATGCCATGAGGCATTACAAAAAAACGGGGGTGTTTGTTGATGTCATCATGTTGCTTTTTTAGTTGCTTGAATGCCCTTTCAACAGCGTAACCATGATAAAGCCATAACCCGTGCAAAATTACGGCATCAAAACGCTCCACATTTTGAAGCAACCACGGGAGCAACTGACTGCCATAATACCACGGGCCTTTTGCAGGCCCCAAAGCATATTGTGTAAATATATCCGTTTGATTAAATACCGATTCATCCAAACTTACAACCTCGTTATATATCCCTATTTTACTCAAGCCATCGGCCAAAGTGTGTACCGCCTGGCATACGCCACCGGTTTTAGGATCCATACTGGCAATAACGTGAAGTATTTTCATTTTTATAACTGTCAGGATAAAATAGGATTTACAGAATGGGTGATGTTTTTCTGCTTGTTATCTATTACTTTCAACACCGCCTGCTGCACCTGTTCAACAGAAATTGAAAGAATACATTTTTTTTGTTGAGTAATGCAAACCTCTAAACCACATCCGGCACATGCTGGCAGGTTATACAATATTTGATTAAAATTTCCCCGTGGAAACCATTGTCCCGGTAAATTTCTGGCCGAATATATGCCCACACAAGGTACACCAACACAGGCAGCAAGGTGCATTGGGCCACTGTCATGCCCTATAAAAACATTAGCTTTTGCTAAAACCGCTGCCGATTCTCTGGGTGTAGTTTGTCCGCATAAATTAATGCTATGCTTACCCCAGGCCAACAAACACCTATCACCTGCATCTTTTTCGTTAGGAGCGCCAATTACCAATAACTGCCATCCCGGTAAGGCAAATGACAAATTTTCAAGTAGTATTAACCAGTTATCAAGCTCCCAGTCATTAGCCGGATTTTTAGTACCTAACGAAATAACCAGCGTTGATGTATACTGCTGCTGCCCTTTATAGCAATTGTCAGCTACTAATTTTTCATCCTTTGTTAATTTCAGATCCCAATAATGGTTATCTTCTAATGGGATACTGCCTAAAACATCTATTCGGCGAGCTAATCTTTTGGCCTCCCATTCATTAACGCCCGTAAGCGGATCTTTTGCTACTTCAAAATCTTCGTTCGCGCCATCAAAACCAATCAATGTTTTAACTCCCGCCGCTTTAAAAAACAAATAATCTCTTTTAAATGCTAACCGCGAGCGTGTTGGAGTTATGTTAACCACGGTATCAATTTTAAGGCGGCGTATTTTCAATATAATATCCAATAAAACACGAGGGCTTCTTGTGCCAACCGGGTAATTAATAACCCGGTTAAAGAAATAATTTTGTCCTAAAACGGCTTCGAGCGGTGCTGCTTTAGCCATAACAGGACGATTGGTTAACAACGTAATATCGGCATCAGGGAAACTATCCTTTATCTTATGGAAACAAGGCAATGCCATTACGGTATCGCCAAGGCTCCCCAAGCGGTAAATAAGGATATTGTTTTTTGTAAGCCTGCTCATAATATTGATGATAAACTTTAATTTAAATCGCTGTGATACTCCATATCTGCTTTTTCAAGCCAATCCTTTAGCTCATCTGCAGATACCGGTGCTGTACCTACATGAGCAACTACACAACCTGCAGCAGCATTAGCCAAGCGGGCAGCTTCGGCTGCATTTGCTCCGCTGGCAAGTGCAGCGGTTAAAGTAGCAATCACGGTATCACCAGCTCCGGATACATCATAAACCTGTCGGGCTACCGTTGGCAGCCGTTCAACTACTTTGCCGTTGCGGCTGATGGCCATGCCGTCTGCTCCCAGGGTTACAATAAGTAAATCAGGACTATAGATTTCATAAATACGCTGACAAACTTTTTCAAGCGGATATTTTTCACCAGGTCCGGGTTCGGCTAATTCAGCCATTTGCAACGCCTCTGACCTGTTAGGCGTCAGTAACCCAACATTTCTGAAAGATAACTTACGGGATGGTTTGGGATCAACAGCTACAAGCAATCCCGGCATGGTGCGGGCAATTTTCAATACGCTATCAACAAGTGATTGTGTAATTACCCCTTTAGCATAATCAGATAATATAACGGCATCAACTTCCCTCAATGCTTCAGCCAGCATTTTCTCAAAATCAGGCGATGAATCTATTGTATAACATTCCCGTTCAAGCTCACGATCAATACGGCAAATTTGTTGCGAATGAACAATAACCCGTGTTTTAATAATGGTAGGTGCCTGGAAAAGTAATTCATTCGATAAATATTTCACCCGCTTATCGGAGAGTATATTAACCAGACGCATACCTGCGTCATCCGGAATACAATGCCCCGTTATGGCGGTTTTTACACCCAGGTTGGTTAAGTTTAAGGCTACGTTAGCCGCCCCGCCAGCTGTATAGGTATCTTTCTTTACCTGTACTATAGGTACAGGCGCTTCCGGCGATATCCTGTGCACATCGCCCCAAACATAATGATCAAGCATCAGGTCGCCTATCACCAGCACCTTCACTCCACTTAAATTTTCAAGTAAATATGTCAAGTTCATATTTATTAATTTAGTGTATTCCAATCTGCTGTATCTAATAACTCAAGCCACTGATGCAGGATAAACGTGTGTACCTCCTGAATGCGGGCAGTAGTATTACTGGGCACAATAATTTCGTGATCACAAGTGCCTTTCATCGCTCCGCCTTTTTTTCCGCCTAAGTAAATAGTAACGATACCTTGCCTACGCGCCTGCTCAAAAGCTGCCAGCACATTGGCACTGTTACCACTGGTGCTAAAGCCAACAAGTATATCATTAGGTTTACCAAGGCCGTGCACTTGTCTTGAAAATATTTGTTCAAAACCATAGTCGTTTCCAATACAGGTTATGGCAGTCACGTCTGCATTAAGACAGATAGCCGGAAGACTCCTGCGCTCGGCCTGATAACGTCCAACCAATTCTTCAGATAAATGAAGGGCATCGGCAGCACTGCCGCCATTACCGCATGTAAGTAACTTGCCGCCATTTAAAATAGAATTTTGTATGGCCAATGCCGCTGCTAATATCTTTTTTTCTAATTGTTTACAGGCATTAAGCACATCAATTAATTCATTGACGGCTGTAGCATAGGGGGATGCGATGGTCATATATATTTTTTATTTAATATTATTCTTTAAATAACTTGTAAAACTTAATTAGGCAGGTAGTTGGTGCCTGATGCAGCAACTGTTTCGGTGTTACTGTCAATAGTTTTAACCAGCCAAAGTTTTGGGTTGGGTTTGCGCAATGCAGCAAGGATTAAGCCGCCCAGGATAACATCAAACCCTAAGGACGTAGGCTGGGCCCATTGGCCCTGCATAATAGCAAGCAAACCAACACTACAAATCATCCATGGTAAAAAATCTTTGCTCGCTATTTTCTTATAGCTATCTATCCCCATATTAACAACCAGTATTATACGGATAACAATTACGCCAAAACCCATGATAATGCCCATCTCTCCTATCAAACGCCCCCATTCACCTTCAGATATAAGGTAAACGGTATTATCACCGGCTATCAGCATACTCCCAACGCTGGTTCCCATTCCTATTCCGTAGCCAAAAAAAGGTTTATCTGCCGATTCAATGATCGCTCCCACCATTCCTCCTAAAAACCGGTCAACAAACACACCGCCAACCCCCCCTTCAGTTTCATTTGCATTGGAGAAACGTGTGGTGAAAGCCTCCATAGGTGTAGCAAAAAAACTTGTTTTACTTAACAAGGCAAACGTAATAGCTAATACCATCACAGCCATTAATAGCTTGCCCAAATATTTAGGATTGCGCGAAATAGCAACCAATGCTGATAAAAGACAAGCCAGTACCAATGAAGTTAAGCTCCGGCTGATAGATAAAGGAATAGCCAAAAGCAAACCGCCTGTTGCCCCTATGAGCATGATCCGGTTAACTCCTTTCGGGGTAAGCCAGAAATAAAATATATAAGCAGCTGAAAAACCGAAAAAAAGAGCCGTGCCATTGGTAAATGAAAAAGTTGCAGGTGGCCTGAAAAAACCCATGGCACCATCAAAGCCTCCACCCTTTGTATCGCCGCCTACACCCCGGTTTACCCAGGCTGATTGAGGACTGTAAAATTGCATGGCTATTAAAGCAGCCATTGGTATAGTGATCCACAAGGTGGCTTTACCAATTTTTATAACATCATCCCGGTCAAACACACGCCCGATTACAAACATTAACGGGAAGTGGATCATTAATATACGTGCCCCATATATGGCCACTGCGATATTGCCGTGTCCAAATGCCATAGCCGTTATAATTCCCAGGCCACCTATAAGCAGCATGATGTTAATGTACAAATTGGACGGGAGTAGATTTTTTTTCCAAGCCAGTAATACAAGCCAAAGGGCCAAGGGATCACGAACCACCAACAAGGGAGTAGATAAACCAGGCAAAACCCATTTACGCAAAGCTCCTTCAAATATCAATAGTAAAAAATATGCCCAAATGCCTTGTTTAAGTAGTCTGTTAGGGTCCCTGTTTAAAACAGGTCTGGCAATATAAAATTTGCTTAAACCAGCATTTTTTGCCGCGTTAATGGTTGAAGACATATCAATAACAGCCATGATATTAGTTTAAATAGTTAACCAGCGACCGTACAATTTGGTCACCATAGTTATCCCAGGTGTAATCAGCAGCTTTTTGACGGGCCATCTCTCCCATTTCTGCAATTTTTGACCGGTTGTCAAGAAACCATCCAATTTTTTCTGCGATAACCTCCGGCGAACGCGTGGGTACCAAAAAACCTGTTTTACCTTTTTCAATTAAATCGGCACCGCCGGTATTGGGTGTAATAATGATGGGTAATCCCTGGCTCATTGCTTCCTGCATTACCAGGGCACGTCCCTCTACTATTGATGGCAGACAAAAAACATCGCAAGAGCGCATCAGTTCCAATACCTTGTCATGTGAGCGGCCGGGCTCGTAAGTAAAATCGGGTAATTCATTTCTGTAAAACTCCATCGGGGCCAATAACGATCCCATTACCACCAACTCAACATTTTTATTGTTGAGGATTCTTATAGCTTTAAATAAATCCCCCAGCCCTTTACGCTGCCCCATTGAACCGGCAAATAATACGCGAAGCGGCCGGTTAGTTTGCTTACTTTGAATAGAACCTGCCGATATATTGCTGGAATCAAACTCAGGTGAGCCAAATGGCGACATGATAACTGTTTTACCTTTGGACCAAGTCGGCAACGAATCCATTACAAATGATCCCGGGCCAACAACTACGTCAGCGAGTTCCAGTTCTTGGGTTTTACGTTCCAGCTTAGCTGCCGAATCATGAATGCCTCCGCCGAGTGTAACTGCCCATTGCGGCAATCTGGCGGCTTCTTCGGTCATTAACTTTTGTACAGTTTCCCAGTAGGCTATGGGTAAATCATAAATACATTTAAGTCCCATTTTTTTTGCCTGTCTGAAAGTTTCAAGTGCTCCATCTTCATATGCATACACCGCATCAACATTAATTTTTGATGTAATATTTACCAGTCTTCGTGCCCCTGCCTTATCCAGATCATGATAAACGGCATCAATACTTGCCCAGCCTTTTTCATGGTTAACGGCAGCATCAAAGCCAAGCCTTGGTAAAGCCATACGGGCCAATTCCAGAACCGGCCTGGTATTTATATTTGATAGTGACAGCGGGAAGGTTCTTCTAAGCCATTCACTGCGCAAACTACCGGGTAAAAACTTAAGCCAAAAGGCAGCAGGATCTGCAGCCAGGGTAGTATTAAACTCCAACAACATGCCGGCTTGCGCCAAGCTTGAAATAACGGCCCTTACATTCCGGTTGCCAGTTGGATGAGATAAAACTATTTTCATGGAACTATCTTGAAAAAACAATGGTATAAACTGTAAATGGCGAATATTAACTATTCATCCAGTGGTAGGTGTCGGCCGCAATGGCCTCCCAGCTTCTGGTTTGCCAAAACCATTGGTGCAACATTAACCTGCGCTTTTCGCCATCTGCACTTGATAACAGTGAAGTATCATCCATTAATTCCTGCGGCCTGAAAATGGCGGTACCGGGTGGCTCACCTAATGAAATGGGGGCGTCACAAATTACCGGAACAGCGTGAGCAGCCAATGCAGCAAAAGTTCCTGACTTACGCAGGCTATCAGCAGTTTGCCCAACTAAGGCAGCTTGTGCGCTCAACATATATTTCGATACCTGTTCAGGTTTTAATGCCCCCGTCTGAACAAGTATATCGGCGCCCAAATTTTCAGTAATCAGGTTTTTTTCCTGTTGGGCATATTGATTATCATCAGGCCCTATAGCATATATATTAACTAATAATCCTCTTGCCTTTAATTCCTTTAACAGCGGTATATATTGCTGCAATGTCCATAAACGGGTGTGTGCTAAGCCAAAAACAATCCACTCCCCTGCTTTTCTTGAGCTATTTAAGCCGCTGTCTTTATTGGCCGGTAATATGTTAGCTCCTACCAAACTCAAATGAATCTTGTGGTCGCCTGTTACCGATTCTATCTTTTGTTTTTGCTCTTTAGTTACCACTGTAATGCCATCAGCCAGCTTACTGAGATATTTGACTGATGATTTTGTAAAATGATCACGCAGCTGATGATGGAGCTTCAGGTTTTTACTTCCATCCCAGGTTTCATGAAAAAATACAAATAAGCGGTTACCCGGAGTTGCACTTTTAAACCTACTCAGGGCCAACAATAGTTGAACCGGTACTCCTTGCTTTGCATAACTTGTTGGCGTATAATTCAGTAAAACATCAGCGGGGATACTCTTTTTTATATTTTGTTGAATAGCACGTGGCCATTTAGCTATTGTTAACTGTAATGGGCTATCCGGAATAACGGAGGGAATCTTTTCGACCCCTATTTTTACTGATTTATAAAATTTATTTAAAGCCAATGCTGTTTTATAGGCATAATCACTCACGCCACAAACACCGGGAGGGCAAGTTGGGGCAATTATGATCAATTGCCTGTTCTTATTATTATCCATTTAAAAATGATAAATTATTGATCTCCCAGAAAACAGAACTTCTCGGGCTTTGACTTTTTTTCATCTTCAACCGACGGAAGATCCACATCAGTATGAGCAGCCTTTTTACTTTTCAGAAAGCGTTTTTCCCATAAAATGTAGGAAAAATGTGCTATGATACAAGTTAGCGTCATCACCATAATAAGTTCTACGATATTCCTTCCGGGAAACGCTCCTATTTTATCTCTGAAGGCCATCATCCCAAAGATGATCATGGGGTGATAAACATATATTCCGTAAGAGATTTTGCCGAGGTATTGTAAAAACTTACTGCGTGTAAAGGCGAACAGGCGCATGTTTTTTTGTTCGATCAAAGCAGCTATTATAACCGCGCTGGTTAAATTTAACAAGGTATATCCCCAAACCCATTGGTAGGCGAGTGGTAAATTGCTCGGCCAACCTAACGAAGCCAGGGAGTAATCGGGTATTAAAGCTACCAGCAGAAGGCCCACCATTAAGGTAACTCCCAGGCATGAGTAAACTATTACAGGTCTGCTTAAAAACTCTCTTACTTTTTTATTGCAAAGCAATGCGCCAAATACAAATGCATCAATATGTGAAAATGGCAAAACGTAGGGTGCCAAGGCCTGGGCTTTGGCGTTACCGTTATAACCAACCAAGCCTTTTATATGATTGCAGATAAGATAACCTAACACCCGGACAACCATTCCTGAGGGTATGAGCCACAGAAATATTTTCCATTTGTATTTCCTGGGTATTTTCCAAAGCAGGAAAGGCCAAATGAGGTAAAACTGCCACTCCAGGGCCAGACTCCATAAATGACCATAGGTCATGTGGAAAGTATAACTGTTAAATAGCCACCTGAAATTAATTGTATAAGTAACCAGCCATATCCATTCGGTTTTTAAGGTTTCGGGCTTGTTAAAAAAGAAATAGATTAATAGTAATAAACTTACATAACCAAAGTAGAGCGGAAATAAACGCATAACCCTGCGTTTATAAAAGTTTGTAAAAAAAGGTTTCGGATTTTTATTTTCATATTCCTCTTTACCTCGCAAAATAATATCAGAAATAAAAAAACCCGAGATCACGAAAAAGAACTGAACACCAACCCACCCCCACGGAAAAATAAGATAATGAAATGTAATTATTAAAAGTGCCGCTACGGCACGCATGGAATCAAGTTGGTTATTATGTTTCATTTATTAGGGCGCTTTAATTAATGCAGGGGGACATTTTTTTGAGCAGAAATACAACCAATGTATTGATTGTTATAAATATCAGGCGTGTACTTTTGCCCAATGGGCTACTTCCATTAAGCCATCGTCTAAGTTGTAATCACTTTTAAAACCAAGTTGTAATACTTTATCAATATCGGCCCGCCAATTAGTTGGGTCGCCTTTGGGTACTACTCCGTTAAAATTTATATTAACTTTTATATTAAGATGCTTAATGATACATTGAGCAACTTCGGCCACAGTACTTTCAACACCCGATGCAAGGTTGTAAGTTGTAAACGGTGCTTTAACCGGCTGGGACAATACCAGCAACACGGCTTTACAAACGTCCTTAACGTATATAAAATCGCGGGTTTCCAAACCAGTTCCAAATAGCATGATAGACTCCTGCCCTAATGCTGCTGCCTGTCTTGCACGCTGGCTTACATCGTAAACCAACTGCTTACGCAGACCTACTCCATATACCGAGAAAATGCGGAATACAGTAACACATAATCCCAGAGCCCGGGAATAATTTTCCAGGAGCGTTTCGGCCGTTGATTTATGAATACCATAAGGTGATATAGGTAATACCGGGGTATTTTCAGTTATCGGCAATGTTTGAGGATTACCATAAACAGCTGCACTTGAAAAGAAAAACACATGTGCCTGCGGGTGATTTTTCACTATATAAAGCGAAAGGCGCGCTGTCCGGGTAGCAAACTTGAAAAATCGCCATAGGGATCAGCTACAGACGATGCAACCGAGGCACCACCCGCCAAGTGGCAAACCCCCATTATATTGTTCCCCTTAAGCAGATTATCCAAATCTACCGACTCCAATGACGATGTAGCAAAACCCGCCCAAAAATGCGGATGCAACGGAGCTCTAAGATCAATGCCCATCAGTTTATACCCTTCAAGAGCAGCTTGTTCGGCCAGCCAGGTACCCAGAAAGCCTGATGCCCCGGTTATTAGTAAGGTTTTATCTTGACTCATAAAAAAACTGTTTAGGATCATCAAAGCATTCTTTCCAGCGGGAAGCCATTACTTCATGAGAAAATTTCTGTTCATAAAAAAGTCTTAACCTTGACGGATCAAAATCATTTGACCGAATACGGGCAATCAAAACAGATAAGCCAATAGTAATGTCGTCTTGAGTGGGCTGCACCAAAATAGTGTCGGGATTATCAATACAGCAGTCACGAATTGCACCAATATTTGTTGCCATAAAAGGCAATCCGTAAGCCATTGACTCTAATAAGATAAGCGGCAAACCTTCCATTTCTGTAGAGGTGAGTACCAATCCGTCATAGGATGCCATCAATTCGGCCCCAGCCTTTTTTGCAGGATAACCACCTAAAAAGTTAACTTTTGCCTCAAGATCAAGCTCGTTTACCACCTTTCTTAGGTTTGCCTCTTCTTCTCCTTTGCCCCATAAATCAAGAACAAGGCTATTGGAATCAGGCAATGAGCTAAGCGCTTTGAACAATAAGGGTAAACCTTTATTACCAGCCAGCCGGCCAAAATAAGCGAGTTTAATTTGTTTCTGCTGCAGTTGCTTTTTTACGCGCAACACTCCTTTTACCGGTGGCTCGGGGAAGCATGGCAGCCAATTAACTCCTGATATATTGCTAAGCGTCGACTGCCAATAATTTAACATAGACGGAGCCTGTAGCGCAATGCCATTAAAGTTATTACGGCTAACACACCATATTTCGTCATCAACCAACCTATTGGCAATAAAATCCTGGGCAATTTTAAAACAATCATTAGCTAAAAACCGGGTGATAAAGTTTGATGAATTTGATAAACCTACGCTGACAAAAATATCGGGCCTGAAAAACTTGGCGCGAATACCAGCCTTAAGCAGTGAGTTGTATTTTTTTGCTTTTGGTAGCGCACCTGTAACTTTATGTTCGACAGAACCTACCAAAACATCTGTACCAAAAGGTGGTTTATTATCGTCGGTTATATTGATAATTTTCACGTCGTACCCCGCCTTGTTAACAAAATCAAATAGTTCACGGTAGGCTGTTTGGGCACCACCTAAACCGTCAACATGCCCCATGAGTAAAATCCTCTTTTTAGGTGTTGAATTATTAATGTTCATGTTGGTATATTTTTAGGGAGTTGAGCTATCGCAATTATTTACCGTTTTAAAGGGGTCTGACTTATTGCTTTATCTTCAATTAAGGCCGCAAACGGTGTAAGCCATGGCTACTTGTTTTATTCGGCTTTTGGGGATAAGCTTATTTTTTACTTTATAAGCCTCCAGAACATCAGTTTGTGAGTTTGCCTGGTAAACACCAAGCGCTATCATTCCTGTTTTTTTATAGGTTTTATCCTGAGCGCTTATCAAAACGGGGATTCCTCTTTCCATCCAGGTAATTGCAGAGCCACTTTTGTCTATTCCGTCAACAGGACTGGTTACTACTCCCAAATCAACCAGTTCCATGCTCCTGTTTATCATCCCTGGCGATAGCGGACCTGTTTGCCAGTAAGCGGCATCAGCAATGTTTGTGAGGAGTTCACTTACATTTTGCCCTCTGCCGTGGCCAATTGCTAAAACACCAAATTTTAATCCTGCTGATTTAGCAGTTGCCGCTGTTGTTTCTAATAGCTCTTTTAATCCAGGTCGGTTATAGGTTGTACCGAAAAAACCCGCTATAAGCCAGTTTTGCGGTGCCGAACTTAATGCTGATAAATTGGCTTTTTCAACCAGATCAGCCCACTCTTCCTGATCACCCAATTCGGTAACTGGTATATTTCCGAATATTGGAACCACATCGGCATGAACACCTATCCTGCTCAAATACAGCGCATAAGGATTAATACTGGTAAATATACTTTCGGGACTTAAAACTGAAATCAGCAGTTTTAAAAATAACTGTTGAGCCTTACCCAATACTTTCTCTTTTAAACCGGCGTTTACCGCCATGCCACACCACAATTCATGCAGCATTATATGTAGCTTAACACCTTGGGCTATTTTTTTAAGCCGTAGTATATCAATGGGTAAACCGTATTTATTAAAGGCAAAACCAACGTACTGTAAGCTGATAATATCCGGCTTAAACTCACTTACATATTTATTTAAATTAGCATAGCGCTTACCCGACGGCATGTTTGCCGGTAAACGAAAAACATTTATAACGGTGTCTTCGTAAGCCTGCTCGGCATATTCAATTGCTGACAGATAAGTGTCATTAAGCGCTACTATTACTACCTGATGACCATTGTTGATCAGCTCGCTGGCCAATCGGCGAACGTAATCTCCTACACCATCGTGACCTATTTGAAGGGATCCACATATAAAGCAAAACTTCATCGTCTTTTGATCATGTTACTTTAACGGACTGGGCTTGTTGATTAAAGCGCGAAAACGCTTCTTTTTAACTTGGTATAAAAATGACGGGTTTTTAAAAGCCCGGGCCATTTAAGTAATAGCGCCATATAGGTGGCTAAACGCGTAATGAAATCCTTTTGTATGTTTCTAAACTCCCAGCTATGGATACGTTTCTCAGGCAATAGTTGATAATACAGAGCCGATGTTAATTCTTGTTTATGATCATTGAACAACGGATTCTCTAAAAGTCGTTCATAAAAGTTAATCAGTTCGTCGGCATGGCTATCCCGGATCACCACTGTTTTTGAGCTTACGTGATACCTGAAATGAACAAGAACATTGTTGTCATATATAACTTCAGAATGCTGTAAAAAGTAACTTGTAAAAAATATCCTGTCGAAATAATAAGATGAGGACTCAGAAAACTGACCTATGGAAAGTATATTTTGCAAATCGCACCATACGCCAGGCTGATGAAACGTACTTTTAAGGGCTATAAAGCTTTTAATGGCTAAATCCTTATTTTCAACCACATCCTTAAATGAAGGATCGTTATCATAAAAATTAAAAACGCGTCCGGCTACTGTTGCTCCTTTTACAAATGATTTACCAACATTTAATAAAGCAGATGGCGCTAAAAAGTCGTCGCTATTTATCCAGTTAAAAACATCGCCGGTACATTTTTTTACACCTTTGTTTATAGCATTGGCCTGCCCCTTATCTTTCTCGCTTACCCAAAGGGTAATCCACGGTTCATACTTCTTAATGATCTCGACAGTATCGTCGGAACTCCCACCGTCAATAATTATATATTCGAGATTAGGATAGTTTTGAAGTAATATGGACCGGATGGTTTCTTCAATAAATTGCCCCTGATTATAGCTTGGGGTAACAATTGAAATTTTAGGCCAATCTGATTTGGAGTCGTAGCTATTGCTACCAACTTCCTGATTCCATGGCCATCCTTTTTTATCTGTAGCTGGTAATTGACTAAGTAATGGCATATCTATTTTACTCTATTTATCATTACTATGCTGTAAATCATGTGCATCACCATTTCAAAAGCGGCCACATAAATATTTAGCAATAAAATACCATGCAGGGTAGATATATCTAATAAGGCAGCACATATAGCTATAGCTGCAATGCTTAATGGTATCAGTATAATTGGCTTTATTGCCCAGCCCCTATGCGTGTACAATGAGAATGACGAACCCGCAATGAGGGCTATACAACTACCTGCAATATTTAACACCACCTCGCTTTTTAAATTGGCATAAGAAGGGCCCAAAATCCATAGTATTTGTGCAGGGAACAGCCAAACCACACCTACAATAAGCGCCATCAACATAAACAGTACTACCTGTATCTCCAGGTATCGCTTAAGTAATACTTTCCTATCAGCAGCTAAACGGGCAAAACGGGGCGATATTAATGTAGAAAACAACACGTTGAATAAGCTAAGCACCATAACCAAACGGCCTAAAGCACCTACCTGCGCTACTGATGTTGTTGACCCGAAAACTGATATTAACCATATTGTGATTTGGCCAGACGCACAGTAATATATAGCTCCTGGTAATATGCGTTTTACAAAGGCCAGTATCTCTATCCTGATAGCCGGATCAGGCTTTTGATGTATCTGCGCGTACTTGGCCGATGTTTTTCGTAGTTGCAGATTTGCCCAAATTTGTGGCAGTCCCGATGCCAGTACAGCTATATATGCCCAGGGAAACGTAAATATGGTTAATCCGATTAAGGCGAGGCGCAGAACATTGGTACCCACCTGTATTTTTTGCAATGGCGCTATATCCTGTTTAAGCTTTGGCGCTACTTCTAATAACGTTCCCGAAAGCGACATAAAAAAAGCAGGAATAAGCGATAAGGTTATTAATATAGCGGTAAGCTTACTTGCACCATGATGAATTAGCAAATACAATAAAATTGGCACAGCAACAAGAAGACTGCCAACGGCAAATTTTCTTCGCAGATCTAAACCAGTAGCTATTACCTGACCAAGCTTTTCAGGGTCTGTCCATATTTTGCCTCCTTGCGACATTACTCCGGTTGAAATTCCACCGTCTGCCAGTAATATCATAGTACCCAGCATGGTATTGGCTAAAGTATATAAAGCGTATTCCTTCGTGGGTAGTAACCTGATTACAATAATTGCACTTAAAAAACCAATAACCTGAATTACAAGCTGGGCCGAACCGGTGATAGTAATAAGCTTTCCCCATTCCAGTAGTTTCGCTTGTTTTGCATTTAATGGGGTATTTTGAATAGCTGTTTTCATTTAGCTTATATAAAGCAACGTGGATAGGTTTTATGGGGCAAATAGCCTGTAGTGATTAATAACTAACTGAAGCCAATGATCAGGCAAGTAGTTTTCTAACCTTATCCTTAGTATAATAGCTATTGTCATAGTTGTAGCCATAGCCATATTTTGATCTTTGGATTCCGTTAAAAATGATGTTAAGGTTAGGCAGCTTTTTATCTTTAAAAAGCTGCTTGATAAATTTCAATTCGGTTTTATCAGTATAACCTTGTTTTACTAAATAGAAAGTAACATCACACACTCTTGACAAGATCATGGCATCAGTTACCAGGTGTAACGGAGGGGTATCAATTAAAATATCATCGTACTCGGTACGGAGTTTATTTATTAGTAAGTCCAGTTCGGACGATTCAAGTAACTCCGAGGGGTTGTCAGGGATAGTGCCGGCCCCTGCAACAAATAGATTTTTATGAATACCTGATGGTTGAATAATGCCATCAATAGTTGCCATACCTTCTAAATAGTCGCTTAAACCAGGATGTAGCGGGTCAAGATTAAAAATCCTGGATATTTTTGGTCTGCGCAAGTCAAATTCTAAAATAAGTACCTTCCGGTTAGTTGCAGCGAGGGTAGCTCCAATATTGCTCGTTACAAAGCTTTTCCCTTCGCCCGAAACACTTGATGTAAACATAGAAACCCTACCGCTCAGTTTTGCCTGATATAGTAATTGAATACTGGTACGCAAAGCCCTGAATTGTTCGCCTATGGCGTATGCATTTTTTTGCAGCACCACTATATTATTTTTACCTTTTTCCTGGCTTAGCTCACAAATGATGGGTACCGAGGTAACACTCTCAATTTCGCTGCGGTTAACAACCCGGTTCCTGATTAAATCCCGGCCGTAAATAAACCCGGCCGGAATACCAAGGCCCAGTAAAAAAGCTAAAACATAAGGAACTTGTTTTTTTGATTTAGGAGCAACATAATAAGGCTCTTCTACGGTATGAATACCAGTAAGCGTTGATGCATAACTAAGAGAAATCTCTTCCTTTTTTTGCAGTAAATAGATATAAAGATTTTCCTTGATACTTTGCTGACGCTTAATGCTGATATATTGACGCTCTTGTCCCGGTATGTTTTTAATAGAAGCCTCGAAACCTGAATTATAATGATTGAGTTGCTTTTGTACCGAAATCAATGAGGCTTTTATTCCAGCGATATTGGCTTTGATGGCCGTTTTGGTGGTACTTATCTGCCTGTTTAACGGATCAAAAATAGGATTCCTCTCCGGGGTGGTGGCAAGCAGTTTATCACGTTGCAACTGTAGTTTTGATAATTGATCAACAAGACTAATCAGGCCCGGATCTGAAATACCAAGGGTAGCAGGTACAGTTTCATTATTATTGGGCGAGTTTACATAACGCTCAATCCCTTCAATTACGTTAAGCTGTACATTTACATCGTTTAAACGGGTGTCAGTACTTTGAACGTTATCCAGATAAAATTTTGATTTTGATGAGATATCAGTAAGCCCGATGCTGCTTTTATATCCTTCAACGTCCTTTTCAACATTGGTAAGCTCGCCGGTTAATGATTGCAGCCTGTCATCAATAAACTTCATAGTGCTTTTGGTCACCTTGTTCTTATCCTCGATACTTGATATTTTGTAAGCCTTTATCAGCTCAACCAAAAAGGCTTTACCTCTTTCAGGTATCTCATCCTCCAACTCCAGCTCAATAATGGGTGCGGTTTTATTCAACGTTACAATAACACCATTCTGATAATTGGTAACTACATCTTCGGGGTTTTGAATATTTATAGTGATAGTTCTGCCTATGTAATCATCAAGGTATGCTGTTTTGGTCAATGTCCAGGAGCCTAAATCATTCTTCATCACATCATTAAAAGAAAAGGCAGGTGAATCGCCATTAACCCTTTTTAGAACAAATTGATTTTTGTTTTTGATGTAAACCGTTAACGAATGATCTGTAAGGCCGCCGGTCGAGCTTATCAGCTTAAAATTTACCGGTGTTGTTGTGTAAATATCCAGATTAGAATAATTGGTGATCTCCTTATAGCTTGTCCATAATTGAAGATCATTAACTACCTGCCGGATTAATGGGCGTGATTTGATGATTTCGGGTTCGGTTTCAATAACCTTGGGCGATCCTGTAACCATTTCTTCAAGTGCATCCTTATCCGTTGAGGCTTGCTTTTCATCTTTAATTGACAGCTTTGCCTTAATATCGTAAACCGGTTTTGTATGCCGTATATAAAAAAAGGCTATGGCAAAAGCAATAACAACACTTAATACAAAGAAAGGCCAGTAATGCAGGTATTTAGCAAAAGCACCCCGTAAATCCTTAGATGAATTTTCTTCTCTGCCATCAAAGGACGAAGCCAGGAACAGTTGTTCATTATTCATAATTATTAATTTTTAATAACACTTGTTAATACAATTGTCAGTACCGAAAGCGCTGATAATAGTAAGCTTACGGTCCGGTAACTTCTATCGCCTGAACCTGACTTGGTTTTATCAGGTTGAACATAGATAACATCATTGTTTTTAAGATAATAATATGGAGACTTAAAAAGGCTTGCCGAGGTAAGGTCTATATTGATATATTGACGCTTACCATCAATTTCTCTTATCAAAAGCAAATTGTTGCGGATACCGGTTATATTTAGGTCGCCAGCCAAACCAAGCGCCTCGGTAATAGTTATCCGTTCATTTTGTATCTTATATATATCCGGACGAGCCACGTCACCAATAACAGATATCTTGAAGTTCATTATCCGCACATTTACTGAGGGCTCCTTTAAATACACGGTCAGCTTTTTCTGAATCTGCTCCCTGATTGCGTTGGTGGTAAGGCCCTCCACCTTTAAGCTACCAATAAGTGGTACCTGTATATTACCATTTTGATCTACCAGGTAACCGACGTCCTTATTGTCGGCATCTTTCCAGGCTTCAGGATTTAAGCTGCTCACTGTAATACCAAGTATATCTTCCTTTTGAATGGTTAGCGGCGAAAAGTTATCTATATTCTCCTTTAAAGTATTGGACCTTTCCAAATCCTGAAAATATGGGATGCTCTTATAAGAGCTGCTGCATGAAGAAAAAACAGCTATCAATAAAACGAGAATGAACGTATAGTTTATACTATTTTTTTTCATTG
Source organism: Mucilaginibacter saanensis (assembly GCF_014200575.1). GTDB lineage: Bacteria > Bacteroidota > Bacteroidia > Sphingobacteriales > Sphingobacteriaceae > Mucilaginibacter. Next base: position 316,945 of record NZ_JACHBZ010000003.1, read on the forward strand.
TAGTTGGAGTTAATATTATAAAATTGAATTGCAGGTATTTTGCGCTTTTTGACTAATGAAACAAGCAGGAATCCAGAGTATAGGACTGTTTTTAAGGAGATAGAAGCAAGATGAATCTGGTGACATTTTAAAGCTTCGCCATTTCACTTACAGTAATTACATTTTCCTTTTTATTAAATAATCAATATTAATAGTTGTAAAACAAAACCATTATAGATAAATTATTTTCATAAAATTACACAGTTCTTTACATTATTATCAATAAAAAGCCCGTTCGTTTAGAAAATGGGAAAAAATGTGCAGATTTTTTACAATTAAATACAAGCATGTGAGAAAATATGATTAACTATTGTGTAATTAAAGTGCCTAACTGTAAATAATATCATAATTGAACAATACTTTTATGCCAATCAAGCCTATTTCTGGAATACGACATCGCCAATAATTTTTTGAGAGCAAAAACCCCAAATAACGGAAGTTGTAATAAAATAAACTGATTTAACTGGTACAAGAATTTCGATATAAAAAACTGATAATAAGCCATTTTAGAAAACAGTTAACATGCATATTTTCTATCAGCATGAAGCCATGTATATGTTAAAGCTCATTATATTATTGAATCTTTGGCAAGAGGTTGCAGAAAAGGAAGAGGAGGTATTTATAGTGTTAGTTTTCAATTAGATGAGGGTTACCTCAGACACAAAAATCAAAACTTCTCACTTTTTCACAATATTAAAACAACCAAACTATATATCTATTAAATATTAACTTAAAAGATGATTTTTATCACAATAATTGATAACACTACTTAGCCTATTAAGTAGGAATTAATTTGATAAAAACCACCACATATGAAAGAAGAAAAAATAGTTCAACTAAAAAAAGCTTCGGAGAAACACTGGATGGTCATCTATACAAGGTCCAGATTTGAAAAAAAGATAGATAAAACCTTGCAGGAAAATGGGATCACTTCCTTTTGCCCGGTAATTAAATCAAAGAAAAAATGGGCCGACAGAACCAAATTAGTCGAAACCCCTCTTTTTTCCTCTTATGTATTTGTCAAGGTTGATTTGAGTGATCAATTAAAAGTTAAGCAAGTACAGGGGGTTTTAAATTTCATTTCCTATTGCAGAAAACCAGTAATACTAAAGGATTTAGAAATTGAAAGAATTAAACACATAGTAGAAAGCTATTCAGATATTGAAATTCATAGTATCAGCAGTTTAAATATTGGCGATACTGTTAAAATAAAAGATGGCTTACTATTAAACTATCAAGGGGTAATACGTCAAATTACAGGCAAGTCTGTATTGATGGCCATAGAACAGCTTGATTGTGTTTTAACGGTTAAGGTTAGTCTTGATCTGTTGGCTTTAAACGCAGCCAGCTAAATCCAAGTATTGAAACCATAAGGGACAATAATATTAAAATAAAGCCTATTCATAATAATTGCACAATAATTGTGATATAGTGTGCAGCAGTAACATAAAATACCGATGGATTTACATTATGGTCAAATAGTTGAAAAGGTAATAAGACGTAAAGGCTATAGTATAAGTGAGGTTGCCAGATTTACTAAAGTTAACAGACGATCCGTTTATAATTGGTTTAACCAAAAGAATTTAAAAACAGAAATTATATTCCGGATCGGCATCAGTCTTAAACATGATTTCTCTGTGGAGTTTCCTCACCTATTTACGGGTAAGGAATTTGAAAATGTTATAAAAGATTTTAAATTTTCTGATTTTGAACCAGAACCAGCTGCAGAACAGTCAGAAAACTCATATTGGAAAGATAAGTATATAGATCTTTTAGAAAAATATAGCGAGATCTTAATAAAGAATGCTGAAAAAAATCAGCTAAAATCTCCTGAACAACAAGGTAATAATTAGTATAATTACCTTTTAATCAAATAATTATAAATAAACCATCAATGTGAGCATTTATACAACAATGCTTTTCAGAAAGAAGTTCAATTCGCGCAAAAATTTGAGTTGAATTTTCAATTCCTCAATCGTCATCTCGGCGTTTTCGCAATCAATAATATTATCTGAGATGGAATGAATCATGGCCTCAAAGCCAGGTGCATTTATGTTCATGAAAGACGAGCAATGAACTAAAAAATCCTTTAACTCTTTATGGTTAACTTTAAATTCAGCTCCGTCAATATCTACAATCTGTTTTATTGGTAGTTGTCGTCTTCTCTCAATTATCATTATATAAAGCTTAAAATTTAATTTTAAATCTATTTAGTAGGCTTCAGCGTGATTGCATACCATTTTGGCTTACTTTACGAAAAAAACGTTGCTAAGGTTGCATAAAATTAATAGCTATGTCCATTTACTCCAAATGACCTACCAGTATATTATTGTGTTCAGATTCTCACATCACATTGTATATCTTAGCGTTAGCTAAAACCTTTTATTGAGCGTAAAAACAACAAGTGGGCATATTTGGTACAATTTTATTAATTGCCCCTTAAAATTATCTATAATTTGAATAACAAATGCAAAAATGGGGAAATAATTACCTACTGGGTATTTTAATCCCCTTAAATGCTAAATTTTCGATATTGCAACTTTATTGCCTTTTATAAATATTAAAAAATATTTTTGTATATCGCTGGCAATTTCTCCCTTGCCTCAATTCTAAATTGTGAATTTGACAATAATTTAAAAATCCACTCACATAGGATGTATTCCGACTAAATATTTATTAAAAGGCACAAAAGTTGCCCATATATTAACGAGTGAATAAAATGAACAGGCTCTTTAAGGCACAGATTAGCTCGATCTAAATTAATTAGTGAATTATTTTAAAACCTTTTGTGTTACTAAAAAGATTATTATGATAAAGCATCACGGTCAAATCGTAGAACGATTAGTTAGAAAGAATAATTATAATATTACTGAACTGGCTCGTCATACCGCTGTTAACAGGGGTATGGTTTACCAATGGTTTAATCAAAAATATTTAAAAGCCGACATTATATACCGCATTGGCTGTATAATGAACTACGACTTTTCAGAAGAATTTCCGGAGTTTTTTACCAAAAATGATTTTAAGGCTGCTAATGCCCCTGATAACCTACGCGCATCGGTAAAATTTTCCGACAATCAGGGAGAACAGGATGTCTGGAAAGATAAATATGTATCTCTTCTCGAAAAATACAGTCAGTTATTGTCCGACAGCAATTAAGCCTATACAACCAAATCAACTTTTGGCATGCCATTTCAGGCTTCGCTAATGTTGCAAATAAGCAAAGCTGCCATCCTTAAGGGACGGAGCAGCTTTGATCATTATTTATTATGAATAATTTGTTAGTTCAGAAGTTTGTTGATATCATCAATTAACTGTTGTGCCAGCAAATCTGCTTCCTCAACAGTAGCCCCTTCTGAGTAGATCCTGATCACCGGTTCAGTATTTGATCGGCGAAGGTGTACCCATTGTTTGCCAAACTCAATCTTTAAGCCATCAATGGTCGAATACAGTTGTTGCTGATACTTCACTTCAACCTGTTTTAGCAGGTTATCAATATCCATCCCTTCTGTTAAGGTTATCTTATTTTTAGAGATATAATATTGAGGATAGCCATTTCTTAACTGCAGGATATCTTTGCCATATTTAGCCAGATGAGTTAAAAACAAGGCTATTCCTACCAGGGCATCCCTGCCATAGTGCAGTTCTGGATAAATAATGCCTCCGTTGCCTTCCCCTCCTATTATTGCATTAACCTCTTTCATTCGGGTTACTACATTAACCTCGCCTACAGCCGATGCTTCGTACACCCCGCCTAAGTGCTCGGTAACATCACGCAGGGCACGGGTTGATGAAAGGTTGGAAACAGTATTACCCGGTGTATTTCTCAGCACGTGATCAGCCACGGCAACCAGTGTGTATTCCTCGCCAAACATGCTACCATCCTGGTTCACAAAACACAGCCGGTCAACGTCCGGATCAACCACAATACCCAAATCAGCGCCCGTTTCTAAAACCCGTGCCGATATTGCCGTCAGATTTTCGGGCAATGGTTCCGGATTATGCGGAAAATCGCCATTAGGTATACAATATAGCTGATCAACATACTTAACGCCAAGTGCTTCCAGTAACGGAGGTAAAAACAATCCTCCGGTGGAGTTAACACAGTCAATAACCACTTTAAAATCTGCTGCTTTTATGGCGGCAACATCTACTAAAGGCAAAGCCAGTATTTTATCAATATGCTTTTGTAAATAAGTATCATCATAAGTTACCTTCCCCAACTTGTCAACCTCTGCAAATTCCCAGGCAGTATCCTCTGCCAGCTCCAGTACCTTTTTGCCGTCATTATCATTAATAAACTCACCTTTATAGTTTAGTAATTTTAAGGCATTCCATTGTTTTGGATTATGGCTTGCGGTAATAATAATGCCACCACCGGCCTGCTCGTCAGGAACGGCTATCTCTACAGTGGGCGTGGTAGACAACCCCAGGTCAATTACATCAATACCCAAGCCCATAAGGGTTCCTGTTACCAGGTTATTAACCATCTGGCCCGAAATACGAGCATCGCGACCAATTACAATTTTGCGCAAACCTGTGGTTTCCATCACCCATCTGCCGTAAGCAGCTGTAAATTTCACAATATCCATAGGTGTAAGGGCATCACCTGATTTACCTCCAATAGTGCCCCTTATCCCCGAAATTGATTTAATTAATGTCATATAGTTTTTTATTAAAACTTAAATTTCACAAATGCTTCCATAGCCTCATATTCGGCAAGGCCAAGCTTGTTATAAATTCTGGCTGTTTCACTGGTACGGTCTTCTGCCCTAACCCAAAACTCCCTGGCATCATCACCAGGAAATACAGGCCTGTCTTTTTGCGACTGATGCTTAAATATGGCTAAACGCTTACGCTCAACCTCCGTTGGCGATAGCGGCACACACATTTCAATTTCATGAGTTTCAAATTCATGCCACGCGCCACGATATAACCATAGCCAGCAGTCCTCAACCCATTCTTCGGTTTCACTTAGGCGTTTTATGGATTCATGGATAATGTCAAAACATGTTTTATGAGTACCATGCGGATCAGCAAAATCACCTGCAGAATATATCTGATGAGGTTTTACCTGTTGCAGCAATTGCATAGTTTGTTGTATATCATCCTCGTATGATACATCCTTACTCACCTTGCGCCGGTCATAAAAAGGCAGGTTCTGGAAATGTATATGATCGTCCCCGAGCCCAACAAATCGTGCACCGGCAATAGCCTCACCTTTGCGTATAAGGCCTTTAATTGTTTCAAGTCCGGTAGTATCTGTTTGATTTGGCTGCTTAGTTGCTATAAATGCGCGCATATCTTTATAGATATCTTCCAGCTTTTTACCATCTATTTTTTGCGAATGCGAAAAGTCCATTGCAAACTCAACAAAACGCAGGGCATCATCATCCCAAACTGCAGTGTTGCCAGAGGTTTGATAAGCCACATGAACATCATGCCCCTGATCGGCCAAACGAATAAACGTACCTCCCATTGAAATTACATCATCATCAGGATGCGGAGAAAATACAATAACCCGTTTTTTGTCGGGTGTTGCGCGCTCTGGTCGCTGGCTGTCATCCGCATTAGGTTTACCGCCCGGCCAGCCGGTTATAGTGTGTTGTAGTTTATTAAAAATATGAATGTTGATATTATAAACCGGCCCTTTTTCGGTTGCCAGTTGCGCCATACCATGGTTGTTATAATCATCTTCAGTTAACTTTAATATAGGCTTATCAAGCGTTTTGGCCAACCATATCACCGCCTTTTTAATTAATGACTCGTCCCATATGCAATCTTTTACTAACCAGGGCGTATCAAAGCGCGTAAGTGCCGATGCGGCCTCTACATCCAAAATAAATTCAACATGGTTTGAATGTTGTAAATAAGTAGCCGGTATCTCCGCAGAAATTTCTCCCTCCACAGCTTTTTTAATGATCCCGGCTTTTTTCGCACTCCAGGCCATCAGAATAATTTCGCGGGCTTTAAATATAGTACCTATACCCATGGTAATAGCTTTGGCGGGTACATTGGTTTTACTACCAAAATCATGCGCGGCATCACTACGGGTAAGTTCATCCAATGATACCAAACGGGTACCTGAGTTTGGCGCCGAGCCAGGCTCATTAAAACCGATATGCCCGGTACGGCCTATACCTAAAATTTGCAGATCCAAACCGCCATAAGCGGTGATCTTTTTTTCGTAAGCCAGGCAAAACGCTGCTATATCCTCCTGGTTTAAAGCACCATCTGGTATATGAACATTTTGCGGATCAATATCTACATGGTCAAACAAATGCTTGTTCATGAACACCCTGTAACTTTGAATCGCCGTAGGTGCCATAGGGTAATACTCATCTAAATTAAAGGTCACTACATTTTTAAAGCTCAAACCTTCCTCTTTATGCAAGCGAACCAATTCCCGGTAAACAGCAATCGGGGTAGCGCCTGTGGCCAAACCCAACATGGCCTTTTCTCCTTTTTGAGCTTTTTGTTTGATGACACCCGCAATGCGTTGTGCCACAATTTGCGAAGCAGCCAGCATATCCGAGTATACGGTAACCGGCAGCTTTTCAAATCTTGTTTCTTCTAAAAGATTTAAACGTTGCATATATTTAATTTATAAGATAATGAGCCTGATAATATTTTTGACACTGACAAAGTACACCTGATCAACATGTTACTGTATCACGGATGATTGTTCAGCGGTCTGCTTATTTTTTAACATAAACCATTCTTTTTGTACAATGTCTGAAAGCTTACTTTGGTTTAGTTCAAGCATTTTAAGCAATTGCATTTGTGCAAGGGCACGCTGCAGGTTATGTTCAGGAAAAGACGTTTTGTAATAAATATCTCCTTCCAGATAATCTGTCAAAAAACGGACAGTTTGCATATATGGCAATAATAAAACTCCCTTTATCAGCGATTTTAATTCCTGTTCGGTTAAAAATGAAATAGTTTGGCTCAGATAGCCTTTTGTAAACTCGACAAACAGCGGAATATTTAATTGAATAGCGTCTAAACTTGCCTCATCTTCGGCAGCGGTATTAATGATGCTTCGTATGGCATCACCAAAATCATAAGCGGCGTAACCCGGCATTACTGTATCCAGATCTATCACACATTGTATTTCGTCATTCTGATCGAGCAGAATATTATTGAATTTAGTGTCATTATGAGTAATGCGAAGTGGTAAAATACCGGCCCTGCCCAGTTGCAATATTTCGTTCATACTATTGGCCCGGCTAATTAAAAAGCCCACCTCGGTTAAAACGTTTTTTAACCGGCCTTTTGCATCTTTCTTTATTGCAGATGTAAAAGTGCTGAGCCTCTTTTCCATATTTAAGAAATCCGGAATGGTATCAACAAGTATTCCCGGGTCAAGATCAGCTAACAAACCCTGAAAACGGCCAAATGCCACACCTCCCTGATAAGCCTGCTTGGCGGTAGAAACGACATCATAACTTTTAGTATGATGCAGAAAGTTACTCATTCGCCAATACTCGCCCTGATCATCTTTATAATAATATTTGCCATTTGAGCATTCCACAAATGTTAGTACTTCCTTTTGCGCATCGCCGGTTTGAGCTACTTTTTGCTTTAAGTGATTAGTGACAAACAACATATTGTTCATCAAACCATCTATATCTTTAAAAACAAAGTGATTTATTTTCTGAAGCAGGTAGTCCTCTCCCGCCACTGCCGATGATTTAATAAGATAAGTGTCATTAATATGGCCAGAGCCAAAAGGCTTTATTTCAAAACTATTTGTCCCGATTTTGAACTGAGCTATAATGTCCGTGAAATTATAAATCATTGCTTCTTTATTCATATAAATTTAAACCTAATACCTCATTAAAAGAAATACCTGCCCGCCATTATTAAATATGACATGCAAATATAATACATTTGCGTGTGCGCACACATTATAATTTTATTAATTTTTTCATAATATAATGCCATACCGACCGCAAAACAGCCATCAATATAAATAATCAACTAACCAAACAGATTAATTCAATAAAGAGGTTTATATTTTGATGAATATTTTATGTTTACTTAACCAGTAACATAGCCCCCACTCTGCAAACAAGGCAACCAATGCGGCAAGCAGGGCGGTTAGTTTTGAACCGATGCCGGCAAAATCTGCAATACCTTTTACAAAAATGCCTACGACTCCATTAAACCATTGGCTCCCTACTGTTTCAAAAAAAATGTAGATGAAAATAGCATTCATACCTACCACTATAAATATCCAGGCGTATTTATTTACTTGCTTTACATCAATCAGCCAATATAAAAATGCAACCATGAGCAACACCCAGCCCCCCGAAGCCAACACAAATGAACTTGTACTGATCCTTTTTATAATAGGTGTAATATGAGCCCAATCAAGACCGAACCCTAAAACTAGTCCAGCTAAGCCAGCTACAACCAAACAGGCAACCTTTTTATTTGCAGGCATGGCTGTTATTAGTAACCTACCGGCAAGTACACCCCATATAGTATGAGCGGCAGTGGGTATAATATTAATAGCTACCCATCCGTCTTTGTTTATTTTTCCCATTAACAGGGTGTCAACATAAGCACCAAAGTTGTGAAGCTCAACAAAAGGCTGGTCAAATCCCGGCATCAGGATTGTACGGTATAAAATCTCGGTGATAAGTAATAGTAATAATGAAAATATGACTTGAAACCAAAAGGAACAGTTAATAATGAGATAAGCAATGATACTGGTAAAAGCCAACTGGGTTAACACATTCCAGAGTTCCCAAACCATTTTGCCCGAATAAATACAATGCAATCCCGTGCCCAGTAAAAACAACTTTAACGATCGGATAAGTATATGCTTAAAATTTTGTTCCCAGCTTATCCCCTTTTTTAATTTTGACTGGTACGAAATACACATGGCTGCACCCGCCATGAGCATAAAGGCAGGCTGCACAAGATCCCAAAGGTGCAGACCATGCCATTGATGATGGAAAAACTGTTCAATAATCACATCAGCTCCCGCTCCAAGATGCATGTTTCTTAACGCCTCATATACAAGGCAGCTTTCGCCGGCCAGTAATATCATGATAAGGCCACGCATTACATCTAATGACACCAGGCGATTTGATGGGGATTTGATACTGTTATCCATTGCTTAATCAAACTAAATATGTTATTAATATATACTTTAACCTGCCAGAAACTACAAGTAGCATTCTGCATTATAGAATATCAATCAAAATAAACTTCACTGTTTAATGGTCTATAAACTATTGCGGCTTACTATAGTAGTGAATAAACGGCTTATAACTAAGTCGTAATGCCCAAATAAAAATCACATGGTATTAATCAAATATATAAAATTTTGCGTGTGCGTGCACACATTTGCAAATATTTATTATTGGGAAACAACAGGATCTCTGAAGTAACTACAGAAAAAAATACACAAATAAAAAAGCTGTAGTTTAATCAACAATCGATTAAAACTACAGCTTAAAAAACGACTATATTACTATTTACTTCCTTTTTTTATACCCGGATGTTGAGTAATAAAGGATAAACAAATAGATAGGAATTAATATAATATAAGCCTTCTGTGCCGAAAAAACATCTACCAGCCTTCCGTACAACAATGGAATCAGCGCTCCGCCGGCAATACCCATAACCAGTAGCGAGGCTCCTATTTTAGTAAATCGTCCCAAACCCGCAAGCGCCAATGGCCATATAGCAGGCCACATCAGTGAGTTAGCTAACCCTAAAAGGGCAATACATAATACTGATGAGTACCCACTGGTAACCAAGGCACCTATGGAGAGTATAACTCCCAATATTGCTGATATAACAAGTGCCTTTTGCTGGGTAATATATTTAGGTATACAAATGATACCGATAATGTACCCTACTATCATAGAAACTAAAGTACAGGTAGTAAAGAATTTGGCCGTTGAAAGTGCAATATGTTGTGATGATCCGTAACTGATAATGGAATCGCCGGCTAATACTTCTGCCCCAACGTATAAAAATAAAGTAACAACTCCAAGGATAAGATGAGGAAATTGAACAATGCTGGTTTTATTGGTATTAGCCAACGCTACTTTTTCGTCCTCATGCTCCGTGTTAATTTCTGGCAATGATGAAAAATAGATCAGTACCGCTAAAATCACCAATACTACTACTATAATGATATAAGGCAGTATCACTCTTGCAGCCAATACGTCAAGCTCTGCGGCCTTTTCTACTGCGCCCAACTTACTTATTTTGACTTTAAGGGAGTCAATATCTTTTAACGCGATAACACCAAGTGCAATTGGGGCTATAGCTCCGGCAAGCTTATTACATATCCCCATAATACTAATGCGCTTTGCAGCCCCTTCTGGCGGGCCCAAAATAGTAATATAAGGGTTAGAGGCGGTTTGCAATATGGTAAGGCCGGTACCTTGAATAAATAATCCGGTTAAAAAGAATGTATACGTGCGCGTCAGAGCTGCAGGAATAAAAATAATAGCTCCAACAGCCATAATCAGTAGCCCAACAGACATACCATTTTTAAAACCAAACTTTTTAAGCACACTTGCAGCCGGTATCCCCATTACCAAAAAAGCAATGTAAAAAGTAAAGGCAACTAAATAAGATTCCAGATTGTTTAATTCGCAGGCTATTTTTAAATAAGGTATCAGTACGGAGTTCATCCAGGTTACGAAACCAAAAATAAAAAACAATGCGCCAATAATAGCTATTGGACTTATTACGGATTTTTTTGATGGTGTTACATCTGTAGTGGGACTTGATAAAATTGCCATTAATTAGAGACTATTAAATGATAAATTGATACTTATACAAAACTTACTTTCCCAAAAAATTCAGGTAAATGAAAATTGGGCTCATGATTAACAATATTGTTCCAGCTTAAAAAATGGGGCTCGGGTAACTCATCACCACATTTGTAAAAATTCACCCAGCATTGTTCATCTTTTAATGAACTGATTGGGTGGTGTATAAAAACCTCAAAAGGTATTTTTAAGGTAAGCTCCCAGGTTGCAAAACTCCCCGCATCAGTGGTTGGAAGCTGCATAGTGCTGTAACTCTTAATTTTCTTAATAGCGTCATCAGGCACATCTACACGATCATGTTTACCTGAACCGTATCCAACTAATGCAGTCCCTAAACTGTTAAACTCCAGATTATAATAATTTTTATCGCCAGCCATAGCAATAAAAAACTCCACACAACTATCATTATAAACAGGATCGTTTATGTTTTTATAAAAAGCCCTTGTGTATTGTTCCTGTACAAAATACTTTAAAAGTATATGGCTTTGAGTATAGGCCATACTAAAGCTAACTTCTGGAAAATAGCCTTTATCGCTCCATAAAAGGTTACTAATAGTTTGTTTTTGCTGCCCGTTAAGCCACAGCGACACCTCCTGAATATCGAAATCCATTAAAACATCAGAAACGAAGGATGCTTTAAACTCTTTTATCATATAAATAGCCGTAAATTTTAAAACAATAACACAACATTTATAAAAATCAAAACATGTGCTCGTACACAGCTTTAAAACTACTAACTAAATATCATATTCATTAATAAAAAGAATAAAATTTACTTAAATATCCATAAAAACCAACTCATTGTGCTCTAAAAAGCACTCTCTGTTCTTTTTAACTACAATACCAAACGGAAGATATTTAATGATAGGAATCTTTTTTAAAACACCAGATGAGCCCCTGCTGTAAAGTACTCCGTAACCTGTTTTTGACTGATCAAAAAGCTGATAACTCCCTTATTGGTTGGTGAAGATTAGGAGGAAAAAGTCATAACCTATAATTTTAATGTGGCAGATATGCTTTGTTCAAGATGCTTAGATTACGCCTGTTTCATATTACCTAAACATTAACAACAAGACAAACCAACTATCAATTACTTAACATTAACATCACATTAAAGTACTTCTTTTGCCCAATACACAATCAGTCTGTTTTGTTATTTAATTGGCCGCCTGCACATTGTTTTCAAACGGCATTAAATTCATTTGATCCCATATTATCCTGCAATATATGACCATCATCCCTGCCAAACCTACCCTCTTTTTATCGGCCCTGCTTATTTTTCTATTGATTTTGAAAACAGTGGTTTTGGCACAGCCAAACAAAGAGAATCAGTTTCAACAATTGCAATTACTTGGGCAGCAGCACCCGGATTCAGCCCTGATTATTCTTAAAAAAATACATAGTAAAGCAGTTCAGGATAATGAAAACCTTGTTGCAGGTATCAGTTTACAGCAAATGGGACAGATATGCTATAACCAGGGGCATTATGCACAGGCATTGGATTTTTATTTACACGCCGATAAAATATTCGGACAGGAAAACAACAAGAACCTGCTTGCTGAAAACATGAGTAAAATGGGTATACTCTATTACTATAATAAGCAAGCGGATAAAGCTAATCAATTATATAAAAAAGCACTCACACTTTACAAAACAACAGGTAATAAAACTGGTCAGGCTGAAATTTTTGGTGCCATTGGGCATTTATATGAAAAACGCCATCAATATGATAGTTCCTTTTATTATCAGCATTTAGCACTCAGCACTTATAATCAAATCAAGGATAAACGCGGCGTGGCCAAAATTTATGAAAACTTAGGAAGCATTTATGAAGATCTTGCTCGGTATGACTCATCTTACACTTGCTTTAAAAAGTCGCTGGAACTTTACCGGCAAGACCATAATGAAGTGGCCAGCATTGAAGTAATTAATAATATCGGCGACATTTTACGCAAAACAGGTAAGTATGAACCCGGCATACAACAATCACGCCTTGCCTATACCCTATCGTTGCAAACCAACAATTTATACCAGCTTGCGGCTTCATGCCGCGACCTGGGTAAAGGTTACCAACTTTTACGCCAGATGGATAGCGCATATCACTACCTTGAACTTAGCAGAAAGTATTCGCTTGAGGTGTATTCCAAAGAGAGTTTAAACCAAACCGCATTTTTACAGGTGTTATACGATATGGATAAAAAGAGCGATGAAATTATCCGGCTTAATAACATCAGGAAAACAAATCAGATTGTTACCATATCGGTGATTACCATTGTTGTATTATTGATTGTTCTGGGCTTGGTTACTTTTAGCAGGCAACGATTGAAAATTAAGGATCAGCGGGTATTATCTGAGCAAAACCAGGCAATTTTTGAGGCCCAGCACGGGTTAATGGAACTTGAATTAAAAAACAAGCAGTTAGAGGAAGAAAGCCTGAAACAACAACTGGAGCTAAAAAGTAAAGAACTATCCGCACATACCCTTAACCTGATAAAAAACAATCAGCTACTTGAAAGCATGCGCAATACGTTGCAGGATATGGTTAAGGAAGATAAGCGGGATCAGAAAAAACAAATGCAGCAGATAGTTCATCAAATTAACCAGAGTTTTAACCACGAACAACACTGGAAAGAATTTACAATTGCTTTTGAACAGGTGCACCAACGTTTTTTTGACAAACTGAAACAACACACCAATGATCTGACCTCAACAGATATCAGGCTGATCTCCCTGCTTAAAGTTAACCTTGATTCAAAAGATATAGCCAGCTTACTGGGCATATCGAGTGATAGCTTACGGGTGGCCCGTTACCGGTTAAGAAAAAAACTCAATATTCAGCAAGGCGAAAATCTATCCACTTTTATACAAGCTTTATAAACCCCAAAAAAGCCTTAACATTTACTTAATGTAACGCTAACTAAATGATAATGGAGGTTTTAATAAAACACAAATATTTAATAATCAAATAATTATAAAAACATGTTGCTATTGAATATACGCAACTGGTAACGCTGTTTCCTTTTTGTAACGGCAAATATTCCTGATGAACTGTTGTGTTTAAACATTTTTGCGCCATCAAAAAACAACTCACAATTGTATTAATCGTTCAAAAAATGAATAAATATTTACAGACCTTACTATTCCTGCTCCTATGCGTTACGGCAGCAAACGCAACCAAACTTAAGGGGCATGTTTACGACCGAAAGACCGGCGAACCAATAGTTGGCGCCACAGTTAGCATCGATAAAACCAGCAAAGCAACAACAACCGGGTTAGATGGTTCCTTTGAATTAAAGGATATACCCAAGGGCACCTTTATGTTACGTGTTTCCTATATCATGTATAAAACGGTACTGCAGGAAATTGATATCACGAAAGAAGATAACCCTCATTTAAAAATATACCTGGACGCCGCAGGTAAAGACCTACAGGAGGTATCGGTAGTATCACAGAAAAACGGAGGTTCTGAACGTACGGCCCGCCGTATTGAACAACAGGCCACCCAGGTCATGAACGTTGTATCGGGCAAGGCAATTGAAATATCGCCCGATTTAACGGTGGCCAACGTTATTGCACGCGTTTCTGGTGTATCTGTTGAACGGAACAGCAATGGCGATGGGCAATATGCCATACTTCGGGGTATGGACAAACGCTATAATTACACCTTGGTTAATGGGGTTAAAATCCCGAGCCCCGATAATAAATACCGTTATGTTCCTCTTGATATATTTCCGGCCGATCTGTTAGAAAGGCTTGAAGTTTATAAAACACTTACACCTAACCTTGAGGGCGATGCCGTGGGAGGGGTTGTAAACATGGTAATGAAGGATGCGCCTGAGCGGTTTGAGGTAAACGCCAACATTGCCGGAGGATATAGCCAGTTATTTCTTAATCGTAAATTTATGAGTTACGATTACGGCTCTGTAAATCACAGGTCGCCTTCTGAAATAAACGGCAAGGCATATCAGGCCACCCAGGCAGATTTTTCAAAAGGAACTTTAATTATTCTTTAAAAAATCCTGCGCCAAATGTTGTGGGTAGCCTAACGTTAGGGCAACGCTTTTTTGATAACAAACTGGGTGTGCTTATTGCCGGTAGTTACCAAAACACTTACCGGGGCAGCAACAGCATATTTTACAGCTCTAAGGTTGTTCCAACAGCGCAGTATGCTGCTATTACCAGCAAAAGCGACAGGGAATATTCTGAGCAGCAAAAACGTTATGGCTTGTTCTCAAAGGTTGATTATGTAATTGACAGCCGCAACAAACTAAGCCTGTTTAGTACCTACGTTAACCTCACCAACATACAGGTTCGCGACGAAGTTTCAACCAACTTCTCTACCGATTATGATCCCGATGCCGGTAAGGCTCAGTTAGGTTATTCAACCCGCAGCCGTTTAACCGAGCAACAGATTTACAACGGTATGTTACGAGGCGACCATAAGCTGTTTGACGATAAATTAAAAGTACAGTGGTCGGCAGTTTATTCCTCGGCAGAGAATGATGTACCCGACAATACTACCATCAGCCTTAACGGTGTGCGCGATAACTTTGTTGACAATCGTACATTGCTTACCAATGGTACACCGCTTACCCACCGCTGGGAACGCAATACAGATGAGGATAAGGCAGGTTATCTTGACCTTACCTATACCGCCCCGGTTGCCGGTGTTAAATGTTGATTTTTCTGCCGGTGGTTTATATCGAGATAAAGAACGGAGTAGTTTTTATAATAATTATGCTCTTACACCTGTTAATCCAGGAGCAGTATACGGCACCGACTTTCAAAATTATACCGATTTAGCGTTTACGGTAACCAACCCGGGCGGTGCTGTAAACAATCCGTTAACTTATGATGCTTCTGAAAAGATAGGCGCTGGATACGGTATGTTTAAATTCACTACCAAAACAATACAGGTAGTAGGTGGCGCACGTGTAGAACATACAGATCAGGGGTACCGTATGCTTTTCCCTGCCGGCGAAACCCGCCCTTCAGGCAATCAGCTATATACGGATATATTGCCAAGCTTAACCCTTAAATATTTCTTAACGGATAAACAGCAATTACATGCGTCCTATTTCAAATCTATTAACCGCCCGGGATTTTATGAAATTGTTCCGAGTAAAGTGGTAAATGAAGAATACCAGGAACGTGGCAATCCTGATTTGAAACGTGCCATAGCCGATAACTATGATTTAAGATACGAACTTTTCCCCGATGCAGGTACGCAATTACTGGCAGGCGCATTCTTCAAAAATATCAAAAATCCCATCGAGTATATTTTTCAGGCCGATGCCACACGCGGACAAGATACTTATTATACTCCTGGTAATTTTGGTACAGCGCACAACTACGGGCTCGAACTCGATTTCATCAAGTTCTTTAATAAGTTTGGTGTAAAAGCCAATTACACCTATACGCATTCCCGCATCACCACTCCAAAAGACACTTACATTACTGATGCCAGTGGTGATACCCGCAAAATATCAGTAAACCAGTCAAGGCCACTGTACGGGCAGTCTGAACATATAGCCAACCTGTCCTTTTTATATAAAGACACTAAAAAAGGCTGGGATGCACAGGTATCCGCCGCTTATACCGGCCCCCGTATCAACACCGTATCGCAATTTTTAAATAACGACTTATGGCAGCAGGGCTTTATCCAGATGGATGCCTCGGCCGAAAAAAGGTTCAAAAACAAGTTAAGCGTATTTGTAAAAGCGGGCAATCTGCTTAACACGCCAAGTAAATTGTTCATAAAAGGCACAAACCCTACCAATACAGCATTAAAGGATGATGCCATAGAATCAAACGGTCATACTTTAATCCGCAGCGATTATTACAAACAGACATACCTTATAGGTGTGCGCTATAAGCTTTAAAATATTAATCATTAGTAATTAAAACAAAATGAACTTAAAACAAACATTTACGATACTGCTATTATCGGCTATAGCCTTTACCGGTTGTAAAAAAGCCAACCTTGATGTAGATACCAGTTCTGCCAATGGCTCGGCCAGCGGTGAAGTATCCGGAGTTTGGGCCAAGGGCAGCACCCAGATAATTAAAGGCGATGTCATTATTCCCGCAGGCAAATCCCTCACTATTGAAGAAGGTGTAACCGTATTGATGGATATCCTTGCCAAGCCCGAATTTATAGTAAAAGGTAACCTGTACTCGATGGGTACTGCTGAAAACCCTGTTAAATTTACTGTAAGCGAGCAATACAGAACCGACGCCAAAAAATTCGGAAAAATGTGGGGAGGTATACTTGCAGCCCCAAGCTGTGCCGAACTTGTACTTGACCATACTATTTTAGAGTATGGTGGCTCAACCACTTCCGATGCATCAACATCGGTAAAACAGGGTTTATATAAGGCCGTTGCCGGCGAAAACCTGCCTGCACTATGGTTCTCCAACGTTAATGGAAAACTGATCGTCATAAACTCTATCGTACGTAATTTCCAGGAAGATTGCACCTATATTGAAGGCGGTAACATCATTTTTGCCAACAATACTTTTTATACTACCGGTGTAACCGGCGGCGAAGCCATGAACTTCAAGTCGGGCTGCCTGGCTGATGTAGCGTTTAATTTGGTTTACAGCGCCAATACAAATGCACTAAAACTATCAAACTCCGGCGACCGCAACCCGCAGGCATATATTATAGCTTATAACAATACCATGGTTAACACGGGCTGGCGCAGACCATCAGCCAAAGGTGGTTCCATCTGGCTCGAAAACAATGTGCATGCCGATATTCATAATAACCTGTTTGCCAATACGCGTTTTGGGATTAAAAGAGATACTAAATCTACCGAAGACAAGCGTACAGTGATCAGCAATAACCTTTATTATGGCTATGATCAAACTACGGTGAATCAATTTCAACCATCAAAAGACATCATTGGCGGCACAGATGACATTTTAAGTAAAACCGCTGGCGACAATGACCCCAAATTTGTGAACTACCCGGAGTCGACCCCTGTTTTAAATGCAGTTTTCGATATCAACTGGGATTTTCATCTTAAAGCCGGCTCACCTGCCTTAAACAAAGGCATCACCAACTTTACAAGGCACCATGCAAACGGGATTACCGTGAATGGGGTAGTTTATACATCACCAGCCCCAGCCACCTATATAGGTGCATTTGGAACAAAATAACAACAGCAAATTCAAACTTCTGAGTGGTTTTTCACTCACTTAAAATATTATTAATGAACAAACTACGCATTTCACTTCTTTTACCATTTATCACAGTTCTCTTGAATACCGCCTGCGGTCAAAGCCAGGTTAATCACAGCAAGTCAATCATTACACCCGGAAGTACATCCCCGGCCATAAAGCCCGTTATTATTACCGAACCTGTGCAGTATGACACTGATGATCCGGCTATTTGGGTAAATCCTGAAGACCCGGCTAAAAGTTTAGTAATTGGCACCGATAAAAACAGCGATGGCGCCTTGTATACGTTTGATCTGGAGGGCAAAATCATTAAGGATAAAATTGTAAAAGGTTTAAAAAGGCCAAACAATGTTGATATAGCTTATGGCTTAATGCTAAATGGTAAACCTACCGATCTGGCTATTACCACTGAGCGTATGACCCACAAACTGCGTATATTTTCGCTGCCCGATATGAAACCTATTGACAATGGCGGAATTGAGGTATTCGTCGGCGAAACTGGTTTTGAATATCGTGACCTGATGGGCATAGGGATTTACACTTCCAAAGCCGGAAAAATGTATGCTGTTGTGGGCCGTAAAAATGGACCTAAAGACGGTGGCTATTTATGGCAGTATCTACTGGAGGATGATGGTACCGGCAACGTGAAGACCAGCCTGGTACGTAAGTTTGGGAAATACAGCGGTAAAAAGGAAATTGAAGCTATAGCAGTCGACAATGAATTAGGCTATATTTACTATTCTGACGAACAAACAGGTGTCCGCCAATATTACGCCGATCCGGAAAAAGGGGATAAAGAACTGGCTATGTTTGCCACTACAGGCTTTAAAGCCGATCATGAAGGCATTTCTATTTACAAGCTGACCGATACAACCGGATATATACTGATATCAGACCAGGGAGCCAACCGTTTTCAGATTTTTAGCAGAGAGGGCACCAAAAAAGCCCCGTTTAACCACAAGCTTTTAAAAATTGCTAATGTAGCTGCTCAGGAAAGTGATGGCTCAGAGGTGATAACCACCCCGCTTAACGCCACTTTTAAGCATGGAATTTTTGTGGTAATGAGTAATGATAAAACTTTTCATTACTACCGCTGGGAAGATATTGCCGGCAAGGAGTTAAAAATTAAGGCCACCGACGGCAAGTAATAGTTTGGCTGGTTATCTATTACCCATCATCAATGCAATCTGATTCTGGCAGCGTTGATGATGGGTAATTTTTGTGGTAAGAAATATTTAAACAGCGGTTACTAAACCTTTAAACCGCCGAATATACTGAAAAGCATAACGCACAAAACAATAAGCGTTATAAATACATATAGCTTGTCGCGCTCCATTATAAAAGCTACCAATGAGAAAGCTATACGCATAATGGGTGTTGCAATTAGTACCAGTACCCCCAATTGTATTACATCTTTAGCATTTAAACCCATTGCACCATTAATAATGCCTTTAAAAGTGGTATAGCTGGCCCCCTCGCCAACAAATACACGGTATGCAGGCACACCTGTACCACCATGTTGATACAGGTAAAATGCACCCCCAAAAAACACAACAATACTGGCTGTTATAACACCGTAACGCAACAGCTCTCCTATCAATTGTTCAATATCCTGATCAACCCAAAAATCTTTTGACAATACTTTTTTCATGATAAATTATTAAAAATTAAAATTTATGGTTGTAGCCATTGTACATCATTTCAACAGCAACAAATGTAATGGCCAAACAAAATATAATCCGCAAAACCTTAGGATCCATGCGGATAAGTAGTTTTGAACCAGTAAATGCACCACCAAGCACACCCAATATTACCGGGAAGGCAATACCCGGATCCATATAACCGCGTTGCAGGTATACAACCGCACTTGCCGCTGCAGTTACCCCTATCATAAAATTACTGGTTGTTGTACTAACTTTAAATGGTATATGCATGGCAGTATCCATTGCCAATACTTTTAATGCCCCTGAGCCAATACCTAATAAACCTGAAACTATACCTGCAATGGTCATCATGGAAAACCCCGCCCCTACATTTTTTAACTTATATGCCACCTCGCCGTTTTTTGTAGGATAACTGCTGTTCAATTTTAAAAGATAGGATAGCTTACTACCTTCTGTAAGGGCTTCCTGGTTCTTTTTCCTTAACGTCATAGCAGCCGAAAAAATCAGGATACCGCCAAATAGCATAGCAATAGTATTGGTGGGCGTGTATACGGCAATTAAAGCACCCAAAACAGCACCTATAGTTGTGGCTATTTCTAAAAACATGCCCAACCGGATATTCGTGATCCCTTCTTTTACGTAAGCGCTTGCGGCACCAGATGAGGTAGCGATAGAAGCCAATAACGCCGCACCGATAGCGTACCTGATATCGACGTGAAATACTAAGGTCAGTAAGGGGATAACAACCACCCCGCCCCCAAGCCCTGTCAAAGAGCCTACCAGGCCGGCAAGGTAAGCCCCCGCCAGTAAGATTAAACAAAATGTTAATGTAGTCATGGTATTATAAGTTAATAGTTATTTTCAAGTATGGTATTTAGCACTTGTTGGGCTTGCTTCTCCTTTTTTGCTCTTATAGCCTCAAACAATTGTTCATGCAGGTGATGGCTCATAGCAAAACGGGCAATGCCCTTAACCTCTCTTTTTGAAAAGGATTCGCGGATAATTGAGGTAAAACTCTTATACAGATCATCCATTACGCTATTGGCCGAAGCATGAGCGATGGCAATGTGAAAGGCGATATCTGCATCAATACATGCCTTCAATTGATCTGCATTGATGGCTTGCTTACGATCTTCAAGGCATCTTTTCATTTCTGCTATATCCGGGGCGGTATAATTTAATGAAGCAAGCCTCACTATTTCATTTTCAAGTAATCGTCTAACTGCATTGATTTCGTCAAACCCTGCCCTTCGTAATTTTTGGTCAATGGTTTCATCCTGTTGGTGATCACATACAAAAGTTCCGGAACCTTGTTGTACCGTTAATACCCCTACCATGGCTAACTTTTTAATCGCTTCACGAATAGAAGAACGTCCAACTTCATACAGTTTCATTAATTCCGGCTCAGCAGGAATTTTCTCATTTACCTTATATTTTTTTTGAACAATGTCCTGCCTTATTCTATCGGCAATCTGATCGCTGAGTTTTTCTGAAGTTTTCATATTGATTTTAAAAACAATACAAACATACGATGTTTATTTAAACATCAGATGTTTGTATTGTAATAATATTGTTTCTTTTATAACAATAGCGCTAATATTCTGCGACTGGTTATGCATAGTCTGCTACTATGCTAACAATTATAAAAAGCAAATTCCCTTTACCCCTGCCTTAAGTAAATAAGCATCAGGTATAAAGGGAATTTATTATTTTGAACACAACGTAAGCGTACTCAAAGTTCTATGTCATCTTGAAACATCAGGAAACCTGCCTACGCAGGCATATCTATTTACTCATATCCCATATTTTCATTGACATTTCGCTTCCCTTACCAAATACAGCTGCGCCCGTGCCCAATACCTCAGGATATATTTGCGTAGTTATTACCTGCTCGCCATCATTACCAAAAACTTCAACAGACGATCTGTCAACGAGTAATTGAATTTTCACCTTACCGTTTACAGGTTTTAATGGCATACGTTGAATAAGGTTGGCAGCCGACTTGTTATTTTTTTCGGCTTTAGTACAATCAATATACAATTCCTGCTTTTCGCTATCATATCCTACAGTGATGTCATTATCAGGCTTTAGTTTGTTTTGTACTATCTTAAATCCAGCGTTTTTAGCTGCCTTCAATAATACCTCTGCCTCTATCCAATAAGAATTGGAGTTTCCGACACCAGAAATTGGCGAGTCTGATTCGTCTAATACTTTATTTTTAACAACAGTTACGCCGGCAGAAATTTCACCCAGGTTGCTTTTTACCACAGCCGCAGGTTGCTGAATTAATCGGATACCATCGGCAGTTGTTTTTAACGACAGATCTCTCGGGATAGACATTTGCCCTTCCCATGGATAGGTTTCCTGTCTGCCATTTTGTATCCAGCCTAAAAGTGTGTTTTTATTTCTGGGAGCGTCGCGCCAGGCTATAGCGGCATAAAACGCGTCGCCATAATCAACAGTTAATATCTTACTGGCATCGTTACTGTTTTTGAAGGTTATTCCGTCAAAGTCGCCTACATAGTATTGCATTAACGGGCCGTGGTCGCCTCCCGAGGATACCAAAAGTACCCATTTGATATTTGCAGGGCTACCATCAACAATTAATGGCAATAACGAAGGGCATTCCCAACCATTTTTGGTGTAACCGGCGGGGCCGAAATCGCTCAGCTTTGTCCATGCTTTTAAATCTTTTGATCCGTATAGCCTAACCATGTGCTCATCAACCATGGCAACCGTCATGATCCATTGTTTTGTTGGCTCGTACCAAAATACGTTGGGGTCTCTAAAATCCTTCTTGTTAAGATCAATAACCGGGTTTCCGGAATACTGGGTGTAAGTTAAGCCTCCATCATTACTATAAGCAATAAATTGCGATTCCTTTTTTTGTGTAGGCTGATCTGCAGTAAAAATGGCCACAATTGGAGCCTTTCCGTTTTTACCAAAACCGCTCGTGTTATTTTTATCAAGCACTGCAGAGCCCGAATAAATCCAGGTGGTGGTATCTTTCGTGATTATCTCCGGAATAGCAACCGGCAGATTTTTCCAATGTACCAGATCGGTACTGGTGGCATGTCCCCAGCTCATGTGCCCCCATTTGTTTTCAAACGGATTGTGCTGATAGTATAGCTGATATTCGCCGTTTAAATACAGGAGGCCATTGGGGTCGTTTGTCCAGTTTTTGGGTGGCGTAAAATGATACGCAGGCCTCCACTGCGGTGTTGGCGTTGTGGTTTGTGCATCGGCACTGACGGCGGTAACTACCAAAAGCAGTAAGTTATACAGGAAGGTTCTTTTTATTGGATAGTGTTTCATAAGGTTCTGTTTTGTGGTTTATTTCCAGATAGATTGAAGCCCGGTTAAGGCAAGGCCACTGATGTTTAATTTATCTGTGGATGTAATAGACAGATCACTCAAATCGGCATTAGGGAAATAAATGGCGGTCATGGTGCTTAAACCACCATCGGCAAATACCTCTACAGATGCCTTATCAATCACCAATGTAATATCTGATGATTTAGCAGTGGATAATCGCGGAGCAGTAAATCTGCCTGCAAAATTCTTTTGAAAATCAGTTTTACCCGCTTTAGTACGATCAATAAAATACTCCCCTTTGGCTGCATTATAACCTATTAGTAATTCCTCTGCTCTTTTATTTGATAATTTAATGGTATAGCCTTTTAATTGGACCATATTCAATTTCAAAATGTATTGTCCCTTAAATCCATTAACCTTTGGCGATAGATCAAGCGTTTTATTAACCTGCACATTTTTAAGAAGCACATTTTGCGTGTGTATACCACTCAGTTCCTTTACCGGCGTTGATGCTATTACAATACCACTTTTAACTTGCTTTAAGCTAAGCTCACGCGGTATGGTCATGGCATTGCGCCATTTTTCTGTTGGTACCTGGTTTGCATATTCCCAATTGCTCATCCAGCCTAAAAATATTTTGCGGTTTCCGGTGTTACCCCAGGTAATACCCGCATATTCATCGGGGCCGTAATCAAGCCAGCGGGTTTGTGTATCCATTGGGGTGAACTTGCTTCCGTTAAACTGCCCAATAAAATATTGTGTGGCCGAACCACCATTTGGACCACCGGGGTTAAGGTTCACTATCAAGACCCAATAAGTTTTACCGTTCAGCTTTAAAGGGAATAGATCCGGACACTCCCAAACACCGCCATGTGCACCTTCGGTTAAACCAAATTCGCTTTCTTTTTTCCAGTTTTTAAGGTCAGTGGCCGAGTAAAAAGTGATATGATCTTTTGTAGCGAGTGTCATCACCCATTTTTTTTGCCTGGCATACCACATTACTTTAGGATCGCGAAAATCCTTGATACCTGGGTTTTTCAACACAGGATTCCCACTGTATTTAGTCCACGTAGTACCATTATCCAGGCTGTAAGCCAAACTTTCATTTTGAAAATTATCCTTACCCTCTTTTTCGCCCTTTGGATCATGATGGGTAAAAATTGCCACCAAAGGAATTTTACCTTTTTTGCCAAAGCCTGATGTGTTATTGGAGTCGACAACGGCACTGCCCGAAAATATGTAACCCAAACTATCCGGATATAAGGCTATAGGCAATTGTTTCCAGTGAATAAGGTCCTTACTTTCGGCATGGCCCCAGTGCATCGGCCCCCAAACAATATCTTTGGGGTAATACTGAAAAAACAAATGGTAGGTATGGTTAAAATACACCATACCGTTAGGGTCATTTATCCAATGTTGCTTGGGCGAAAAATGTACCTGCGGGCGATATTGCTCCTGGTATTCTTTATTGCCCTGAGCTTGTGTCGAAACGGTTGCACTTATGGTTATAAATGCCAGGCCAAGGAGATATTTAAAATTTCTTTTCATAGTCAGGTTTAATAAGGTATTCTAATTTAAACAAGAATACAGGCAAAGCGGGGCTTTGCCTGTAAAATTAAATTACCATCCGGTATTTTGTTTGTATAATCCTTTACTAAAATTAATCTGGTTTAGCGGAATCGGCATGTACTCATCCCGGTTCTTTTTAAACACGGCATCCTGCAAATGCGATTTCCTGGTTTTCTCAACGGTAAAATAGCTGTTCATATAGTCTGCAGCAATACCCCAGCGCACCAGGTCAAAAAAGCGGTAGCCTTCCATAGCAAACTCCAGGCGGCGTTCAAAACGCAAAGCCTGTCTTGCATAATCCTGCGACCATGTGCAGTTAACTCCCGGCTTGTAAGTATCAATTTTATAATTAGATATATTGCTGCCGTTTGCCTGTTTAAGTAATGATTCGCTATTGGCAGCACGCTGGCGTACCTGATTTATCAATGGTACAGCTTCCAGTTGCCTGCCTAACTCAATCAAAGCCTCTGCTTTAAACAAAAGCACATCGGCGTAGCGAATAATGGCCCAGTTTTTACCGCTTGACATAAATGGCGGGAATTTTTTAAAGGTAGCATCACCAGGTAACACGGTTTCTTTCATACTTAAATGAGGGCCGTAAACCTGAGGTGCTCTTGCCCACGAAGTTTGAAATATAAAATTTGAATCGTACTTATACGGATGTCCCGGAGTTGCCACCGTATGATCAATACGCGGATCAAAAGAATTGGCCTGATAATTACCGGTAGGTTCCACATCAGTATTATTAAAAGTACCAAACATTGGTAAACCGGTATTATCTGTTTTAAATGCATTGATCAGGTTATTGCTGGGTACATGAAACCCGCAGCAGCCATATTCCTGGTTCATTGGGTAGTCAAGCTCATGACCAAAATCCTCACGACCTTGCGGCGTACCATCATTTATAGAATATTGAATGGCGAAGACAGATTCCTTACCATTTTCAAATTGCGATAAAAAGTTATTGGCAAAATCAGTGCTCAAAGCATAAGAACCGGAATTGATCACATCATCGCACAGGCTATTAACTTCGGTAAGTTTTGTTTGATCAATAGAGGTCACATTGTTGTTATCATCCTGGGTATAGGCATGGTATAATAATGCTTTGGCCAGGTACGCTTCTGCAGCAAACTTATTGGCCCGGCCTACATCAGATTGGGTATTGGGTAAATTGGCTACCCCAGCACGAAAATCATCTTCAATTTTTTTCCATAAAGCATCATCGGTCAAGGCGCGGTTTGAGATGGTTGGATAGGCCGTTTTCGCTATTGTTTCATCAATATAAGGCACATACTTAAACAATATTTTCAACAGAAAATAAAAATGTCCCCGCAGAAATCTCAATTCACCCTGCCTCACAGCTTTATTAGGAAAATCAGCTGCCGAAATTGCATCAACGCGACTTAGTGCATCATTAACCCTGCCGATGCCTACATATATCCGAAACCAAAGCGCATCTGTTGGCCCATAATCTACACGGTTTAATGAAAATGTTTCATAGCCATGAAACTCGCTGATATCACCGGGACCATCGCCGCCTTTATAAGCATCGCCGCTCCTGATGCTGCCATAGGGCCACATACTGCTGTAGGGAGTCATATACTCATCATTACCTAAGGCCGAGTAAGCTGCAATTACCATTTTATCAACATTGGCTGGCGTATTTAAATCTGTACTTGCCGCGGTACCTTGAGGCACTGTGTCCAAAGTTTTTTTACAGGATAATAAGCAAACACAAATGAAGGCTGCTATACATATTTTACTTTTCATGTCTTTGTTTTCTAAATATTTAAAAGGAAAGGTTTACACCCAGGGTAGCAATAACCGGGATAGGATAAATGTTATTCGGGTTTTCCGGATCTGTTGCGGTATATGATTTGCTCTTAACCGTAAACAGATTACTGGCCTGCACAAATACACGTGCAGTTTTAACATTTATGCTTCTGAGTGCACTTTTAAGGTTATATCCCAGCTGAATATTCCTTAATTTTAAATAGGAACCATTCTCAATATAATAGGTAGATGACCGTCCCTCGTTGTTCCTGTCAACAGTAGTTAATGCGGGGATAGTTGAATTAGGATTTTTAGGTGTCCAGGCGCTCAGCGTTCTTACACCCCAGTTAGCTCCAGGTGCTATTGATGAAAAATCAGTTAAGCCTTTGTAAGTATTATACTCCATTACGCCCTGCACTCCCTGAAAAAAGAATACCAGGTCAAACTGCTTATAATTAATTGTTGTGTTTAAACCGTAAGTAAAATTAGGGTCAGTGTTACCTATAAATTTCTGGTCTTTACTATCAATAACACCATCGCCATTCAAATCCTGATATCTGATACGGCCCAGGCCTTTTCCAGGCTGTGCCGGCGAATTATCTACCTGCGCCTGTGTGGTAAACAAACCATCGGCCACGTAGCCATATATCGAGTTTACCGATCTGCCTAAGATAGTTTGATCGGTACCATTACCCGGGTACGATGCAATAGCATCTTCGGGCAAACTGGTAATCTTGCTGCGGTATGCAGCTATATTTCCTGTCAAAGAAAAAGAAAGATCATCTGACACCCTGCCATTGTAGTTTAACAAAAACTCAAAACCAGTGTTGCGTACCGAAGCAGCATTAATGGTGCGGTTACCTGCTTCGCCTAAAACTGCCAGGTATGCCGGTGTCAATAATATATCTTTAGTGTTTTTAATAAAGTAATCTGCAGATCCTGTTATGGTATTATTAAACAGGCCAAAATCCAATCCAAAATTTGACTGGGTGGTAGTTTCCCATTTTAAATTATCATTACCCTGTTGTATTTGCGTAAAACCAGATGGCAACTGGCCTGTGCCAGCTCCTGAAATATCATAAGCTGATCCCGTTTCGTAACCAAAAATGTGGTTTACGCCATAAATAGCGGAGTACAGCGTATAAGGAGCGTAATAAGGACTTGCCTGGTTTCCGGTTTGACCATAAGAATATCTTAGTTTCAGATCAGATATGGCAGAAATATTGTCCTTGATAAAATTTTCCTGACTCAAACGCCAGCCCGCAGAAACAGCTGGAAATACACCATACCTGTTGTTTGAACCAAACCTTGATGAGCCATCTCTCCTGATAGTTAATGATAGCAGGTATTTGTCATCATAAGAATAATTGGCTTTACCAAAGTATGATAACAATGAATAGGTTGCGCCAGAACCGCCGTTATCAATATTGGTTGATCCGGAACTCAGGTATGCATAATCTATATTTTCTTCACCTACACCTTGTCTTGTTCCGTAAAAGGATTGGTTAATATATTTAAGTTCCTCCTGGCCAGCCAATACATCCAGTTTATGTTTTCCTTTATTTAAATTGTAGGTAAGTGTGTTGGTAAATATCCAGTTACCTTCATAATTGGCATTTTGATTTACCAGATTTGTAGGATCAGACAGGAAGCCGGAAACGTATGATTTGCGCAGGGTACGGGCATAGTTGCCATTATAATCTGCAGATATGCTGGTGCGGAAGTTTAAACCTTTAATAATATTTAATTCGGCATAGGCGTTACCCAGTATGCGGCCGAAATTGTTTTTATTTTGTTTGTTATCCTCTATCAGCCTTACCGGATTCTGCCTGTCGGCCATGCCCGGACCCGGACCTCCCCAACCTACCCCGTCAACAGTATGTACCGGCACGGCAGGCTCTTCAATTTGCGAAAGACTGGTAACATCCTGAAAGGGAATCAACACATCCTTCATATAGGTACCTGTAAAGGTTTCGCCTATTTTTAAGCGGTTGTTGAAGAAATTGTACTCAGAATTGAACCTTGCAGTGATCTTTTGATCTTGCGTTTCTTTAATAATGCCCTTGTTATCCAAATAACTTACAGAGAACAACGAATTTCCTTTTTCATTGCCGTTAGCTACCGATAAATTGTATGACTGAATAACAGATGTTTGGCTTATTTCATTAAACCAATCAGTATTGGCAGGCTTCATGGTTTTAGCAGCATCCAAAAAATCTGGCAAGATCACTTTGTTTAACACCGGGTTGTTGTAATCATTATTCCAGTCATACTGATAAGTTTGATTCAGATTAGGGTCAAGCTTATCATTTACTGATGCCTGCCAGTAAGCCGCTCCGCGCTGTTGAGTATTTAGCGTTTTTAACTTGGTAGTGTAAAACTGCATAGACGTAGAAGCATCAAAGTTGATACGGCTAAACCCAGCTTTCGCTTTCTTGGTGGTAACAATAATAACACCTGCGGCAGCGCGTGAACCGTAAATAGAAGCAGAAGCAGCATCTTTCAGGATCTGTATCGACTCAATATCGCTCTGGTTTATCTCCTGTAGCCCCCGTTGGGTTTGCACACCATCAATAATGTACAGCGGATCGTTACCCGGAAGCCCTGGCAGTGGCAGCGTGGTATTACCACGCACCCTTACTGTTGCAGATCCGTTTGGCTGCCCATCTGCATTGATGAATAAACCCGGTACACGCCCCTGTAAGGCTTTGATTGGATTACCTACCGGTATATCCTTGATCTCGCTAACATTTACCACAGCAACGGCTCCGGTAATATCCTTTTTCCGCTCTTTTTGATAACCGGTAACAACCACCTCATTAAGGTTAGAGTTACCTTCCAATACAATTTGCAGATTTGCCGATGCCGAAGTAATTTTTAACGTTTGTGAGGTTAAGCCAACGTAAGAAAATCTTAAGGTTTGTCCGTTAGCGATCTGTATGCTAAACTTCCCCTCTTTATCGGTAAGAGTTGATTTTTGTGTTTCCACAACGGCTACAGTAACAGCCTCAAGCGCAACGGATGACTTGTCTGTCACCCTCCCGCTAATGTTCCGGCTCTGCCCGAAACTTCGTAGAGCTATAAATAGCATTACGCAGGCAAGAAGTAATAGTTTTCTCATAATAGTGGTTTATTTGGTTTAAAATATTTGATTTTTAAAATTCAGATACTCTTCTAATTGATATTCAGGACATCCGCCCTTTTTTGTTGCAATAAAGCCGCCCATCGCTATTGCATTTTTCAATAAAGTTTGTGGTGGTTCGCCACGGTAATGGTTGGCTATAAAAGCAGCCAAAAAAGAATCGCCGCTGCCAATGGTATCATTAACCTTTACCTCGCGGCCGGCAACGTGGTATGCTTTATCATGTTTGTAATAGGATGCACCAAACTCGCCTTTGGTCACAATAATTTCAGGCACGTTAAAATGATCCTGAATAAATTTGATCTGTTCGGCCTCTTTCCAGAATGAACCTCTGAAAAACCCTTGTACCATCTCCAGCTCGGCCTGATTAAACTTTACAATGTCAGCCTTAGTCAATAGCTCACCAAGCAAATCCCTGCTGATAAATGGCGGCCTTATGTTTATATCAAACACCTTGATGGCATCCGTCTGCAGCAGCTCAAACAGCGTATTCCGGGAAACATCATTCCTGGAGGCAAGGCTGCCAAAAACAAAATAGGTTGAAGGTTTTAACTCATTCAGAATAGTTTGGCTTTCGCTTATAAAATCCCAGGCAACCGGAAAAACAATCTCGTATGACACCTCGTTCCCGTTATTCATCCTGGCCAATACCTGGCTGGTGGGATGCTCATGATCTACCTGTAACAGGTGCTTTTTAATACCCCAGTTATCAAGCAGCTTTTCCAGCTTTTGGCCGTTGGCATCATCACCTATTTTGCTTACCAGGCTTGTTGCCATGCCCAGTTTATTTAAATGATAAGCTACATTAAGCGGGGCACCGCCCGGCTGCGGACCATCTGGCAATACATCCCATAATATTTCGCCGTAACAAATGGCCGGGGTAACAGGATTGGCAGTTATGTTATTCATAGTCATCAGTTTTTAATGCATTACCATATTTGTTTCAATTTGCTCCAGAGATTTCCCTTTTGTCTCGGGCATAAACTTCCAGACAAACACCAGCTGGCAAACCATCATCGTCCCAAAAAACGAAAAAGTAACTGCCCCGCCCAGGGTTTCGGCCAGGTAAGGGAAGCAAAAAGCGATGATTGCGGCCATTACCCAATGCGTTGAGCTACCCAGAGTTTGCCCCTTTGCACGCACCTGATTGGGAAATATCTCTGATATAAAAACCCAGATAACAGCGCCCTGTGAAAAGGCAAAAAAGGCAATGAACACCATCATATAAAGCGGAATGGCAAAACCATTAAAATGACCTGTATAAAAGGTAAATGCCACCAGAAATAAGGAAATAATAAGCCCTGCTGAGCCTATCAACATCAGTATACGACGGCCTACCTTATCAATCACATTAATGGCCAGCAGGGTAAATATAAAATTGATTACCCCCAGCCCTACTGTTGATAACAGGGAGGAATGCGCACCGAGTCCGGCCATTTCAAATATCCTTGGGGCATAATAAATAATGGCATTAATACCCGACACCTGATTAAAAAAGGCAAACAGCACTGCCAATACTACCGGCGTTTTGTACTGGCCCGAAAAAAGGTTATCGCTTGTGCTGCCATCATGCAGGTTTGAATTTTTTATTGACTCCAGCTCCTGCTCGCAGTTAAGCGGATTTATCACGCGCAATATTTCAAGCGCTCTGCCGGTTTCTCCTTTTTTAAGAATAAGCCATCTGGGGCTTTCGGGTATAAAATAAATCAACACCAAAAACAATAGTGATGGAAAAGCCTGTACACCCAGCATCCAACGCCAGGAAGTTTCGCCGCCCTGGCTAATGAGATAGTTTGACAGATAGGAAATCAATATTCCCAGTACCACGTTAAACTGGAACAAACCTACCAGCCTGCCGCGGCGGTCGGCAGGTGAAACTTCTGATATATAAATGGGTGCTGTTACTGATGATATACCTACCCCCAGACCACCTAATAACCTGAATGTTAAAAACAGGTACCAGTTGTCGGCGAGCGCAGTCCCCACTGATGATAACAGGTATGCCGCAGCTACAAAGTACAGCGTGTTTTTACGGCCGAACAGATCTGAAGGCCGGGCTCCAAATAAGGAACCTATAACTGTACCTATTAACGCTATAGATATGGTTAACCCGTGCTCAAATACAGAGAGGTGCCAAAACTGCTGAATAGATTTTTCGGCGCCTGATATCACTGCGGTATCAAACCCGAATAAAAAGCCGCCAAGGGCTACGACCATGGACCAAGCCAGGACGGAGTGTTTTCTCATAAAATTTAATAAAGGTGTTATTGGATTTACTGTCGCAAAGTAGGCGCATTTGCCGGGTGGCAGTTATTGATTTTATATCAAAAGAGTATAAAAATTAAAACTATCATAAATAATTGATTTACAGATAAATAAAATCGCACAAGCAAAAAAAAGCGTCAAAGTCTTTGTTTATGTTACCAGCTTATTTCAATTTTGATACATCATGATACCAAAACAAACCCGTTCTGCAGGGGGCATATTTGTATAGTAAAAGCTTTTATTAATACCTTTGATAAGACGCACCTGAAAGATTAAGCCTTCAACCAATAAAACCGCAATAACATTTTTCATTCATTATATTACCAATTAAGGCGCATGGCTTTGTATAGTAAATTACGTGGCATACTTTTGTTACCTATATTATTGTTCCTGTTTTCTGGTTGTAAAAAGGCCGATAAAACATCACAATACACTATTGGCTTTTCGCAATGCATAGGCTCTGACCTATGGCGCAGCAACATGCTGGATGAAATGAAAATGGAGCTTTCATTACATCCGGATGCCAAATTCATTTATGCTGATGCCAATGGAAACAGTAAAAAGCAAGTGGAGCAGGTTAAAAAAATGCTTGATGATGGTGTCGACCTCCTGATCATATCCCCTAATGAAGCCCAACCGCTTACAGATATAGTAGAGCAAACCTATAATAAAGGTATCCCGGTTATTGTTATTGACCGTAAAACATCGTCAGAACTCTATACCGCCTATGTGGGCGCCGATAATTACCAGCTTGGCAAAATGGCCGGTGAATACATTGGAAACGCCCTTCAGGGCAAAGGCAATATAGTTGAAGTAATGGGCCTGCCCGGCTCCTCGCCAGCCATTGAAAGGCAAAGGGGCTTTAGTAACGCCCTGGCGAAGTTTAATAATATACACATTACAGCACAGGTTTATGGCGATTGGCTAAAAGACAATGCCCAAAAGCAACTCACATTAATACAGCCTGCTTTAAAAAACGCCAGCGCAGTGTTTGCCCATAATGATGTGATGGCTCTTGGCTCAAGGGGCGTACTTAACAAGTTACATATTCAACATCATGTTAAAGTATTAGGAGTTGATGCCCTGCCGGGCAGCGGCGGAGGTCTGCAAATGGTTTCATCAAAAACCATTGATGCCAGCCTGCTTTATCCAACAGGTGGTAAAGAGGCCATTATGACCGCTTTCAGGATATTGAATAAAGAGCCTTTTTCAAAAGAGAATATATTACAGTCATTGGTGATAGACTCTACCAATGTGCAGTTGATGAAGCTGCAATGGAACAAGATCAACAGCCAGCAAAAAGACATTGAAAGACAACAATCGTTATTAGCAGAGCAGCGGGAAATTTATAACAGTCAGCAAATGATTTTAAACATCATAGTGATAACGCTGGTGCTGGCTATCGTATTCGGAGGTCTTGCCTTTTACTCGCTGATGGAAAACCGTAAGATTAATAAGAGTCTTGAAGCCAAAAACAACGAAATATTGTTACAGCGTAATCAGCTGCTCGAAATGTCGGCGCGGGCCGAAGCAGCTACCGAGGCCAAACTAAATTTCTTCACCAATATATCGCATGAGTTCCGCACGCCCTTAACCCTCATCCTATCGCCGGTTGAGGATATGATGCGAAATGAAAAACTGAACATTGTTGCCGGTAAAAGCTTAAAACTGATCCATAAAAATGTATTCAGGCTGTTAAGGTTGGTTAACCAATTGATAGATTACCGTAAAATAGAGTATGATAAACAACAAATAAATGCGTCGCCCAATAATGTGGTTGCCTTTGTGAGGGATATATTGGATAGCTTTCAGCACAATGCCCAAAAAAGGAATATCAGTTTGAGCTTAATATCAACCGAACCCAATATCACGGTTTGGTTTGATGTAAACATGCTCGACAAGGTTTTCTTTAATCTTATATCTAACTCTCTCAAATTCACTAAGGATAACGGGCGAATACAAGTATCATTTACTAAAAATGAAAATACTATTGATATTGCCATACAGGATAGCGGCATAGGTATGGAACCAGCCGAGGCCGAACATGTATTTAATCAGTTTTACCAGGCCGACAACGGCAATGCCAAGGGCTCAGGACTGGGTCTTTCCTTGTCAAAAGAAATTATTACAATTCACCAGGGAAGCATCAGCGTTAGCAGCAAAAAATGGCAGGGCACTACTTTTATTATTACGCTACCGCTGGGTAACCAGCATATTAATAATACCGATGTACAACAAATACCCTCGCAACCATTAGCAATTAGTGAGCGTGCCCTGATTTACACAACCGATCTGGAGCAAACAGAAATCAATGACAATGCTGATTCATTAGCCACACCTAAAGAGCAATCAATACTTATTATTGAAGATAATACAGATTTGCTTAATTACCTGACCGAGAAATTAAGCACCGATTATGAAATATTTACTGCAGATAATGGCACCCAAGGATTAACAGAGGCTTTTGAAAAGGTACCGGACCTGATTTTATCTGATGTTGTACTACCCGGTATATCTGGTAAAGTAATTACTGAAAACATTAAAACAGATATCCGCACATCGCATATACCGGTTATATTGCTCACTGCGCAGGCCAGTGTTGAACAGCAAATTGATGGCATTCATAGCATGGCAGATGTTTACATGGTTAAACCGTTTAATTATGATCATTTACTGGCAACGGTAAAAAACCTGATTAAAAACAGGGTGATACTGAAAGAACATTTTACCAGTGATGTCAGCCATGGCAAAATGCCGGTATCTAAAACGCTGGATAAAAAATTCCTGAATGATTTTGCCGGCATTGTTGAACAAAACCTGGCCAATGAAAGCTTCAATGTAGAAGATATTTGTAAAACAATAGGCATTTCACGTGTGCAGCTTTACCGCAAAGTAAAGGCCCTACTGGGTTGTAGCATAACCGATTATATTTTAAACCGACGGCTAAAAAAGGCAAAATACCTGTTAATTAATGAGGCCTATTCTATAGCAGAAATCACTTACCAGGTGGGTTTTTCTACCCCAAATTACTTTTCAACAGTATTTAAGGCAAAGTATGGTTGTACTCCAAGTGAGTTTAAACGTAAGCAGCATTCATAAAAATTCACCTACCGATTATGCTTCGCTATACCTCACATATCTATTATTCTTATGATATTTAGCTTTTAATTCAATAAAGGGATAGTACGGGTGAGTAAGCAAAGTAATGAACAGCATAGCAATTCTGATAGTCACAGTTTTATTTTCAGGGATATTACCTTAGCTGTTTTAACTGAAAGCGAAATCATTAAGAACACATCAGGAAGTATACACACTGATCAGCAATCGTACCGCTATATTTCACCAAACTATATTGAAATTAATCATGGTGCTTTTGTTAACCTGCATACAGGTATTGCTTTTCCCGAAGTGATTATTACGCAGCACGACAATTTGATATCTGCTTCATGTGATTGCGATTCTGAACCCGGCAAACTATGCCAGCATGAGGCACAGGTACTAAATGCCATTATTAAAAGAGACGAGCTGCGTGTATTTTTTGACAACGGGTTGCGTCAGGAGATGCTTAAAAAAATTGCTGTTGACTATGGCATGGAACAGGAACCCAACCTGGATAATTTCTTTGATTTAGTTTATCTGAATAAAAAAGTTCAGTTTAACCCCAAATCACCGGGATTGATGCAGGTAACCAAGGAGAGTTTAAATACACTAAACAGCACCATCCACGCACATGCCACTCCAAGTCAACAGGCTATAAAAACCGACGAGCAAACCGTTTGCGTATTATTAAAGGAGCATAAATACTACAAGTATCTTTTTATTGAACTATTTAAGGCCCCTACCACCAAAGATGGCAAAATTAAAAACCCGCTAACGCCCATCCCTCCCCTGGAGCCGATGTGGGAAACCGATGATGCACAACAACTCAAGTTTTTTACTGGTATCAATAAATTTCAAAACCATTTAAACGCTAACAAAACCGAGGCCGACCTGATAGCATTACGGGCCATTTTAAAAAACCCGCTGGACTATAAGTTTTACTATCATGATACCAAGGTTTCAGATAACGCAACTGCGAGTTCTGTTATTCCTATAAAAGTAAGCGTATTACCCAATCATTTTAAACTGACGGTAAACCCGGGCCAGGATCTTTTTGAGCTGACTGCAACCCTCAATTTAAATGGGTATAATTACGAGCTAAAAGAGCTAAACATCCTGTTTACCTATTTTATTTTAGCAAACGATACGCTTTACCTGGTAGACAATTTACAGGTGCTGCATATTATGGACCTGTTAAAGAAAAAGCAAAACAATATCTTAATCCACCCCTCTAAATTTCAAGAGTTTAAAACCCAGTTTTTAACCAAGCTGGAAGAAAAGATTGATATTGATTATAAACATATTAAACCAGCTACCTCTGCGCAGTTAGAACAGCATGGTTTCAATAGCGAAACCGAGAAGATCATTTACTTATCTGATTTTGGAACCCATGTCATGATTATCCCGGTTATGCGCTATGGCGAGGTTGAAATATCCATACGCACCAAGAAGCAGATATACGGAATTGATGCAAAGGGTAACGAGTTTTTAGTAAAACGTAAAGACGACGAAGAGATTGACTTTACGGCACTGCTGTTAAAGCAACACCCATACATGGAGGAGCAGCTAGAGAATGATCTTCACTACTTTTACCTTCATAAAAAGCACTTTTTGGATGAAGAATGGTTTTTAACCGCTTTTGAGGAATGGCAACACCACCAGATTACCGTATTAGGCTTTAATGAATTAGAAGGGAATAAGCTTAATCCGCATAAGGTTAAAATTACCATCAAGGTACTTAGCGGCATTAATTGGTTTAATACACAGGTTAATGTGAGATTCGGCAAAACCAGAGCGGCCCTAAAACAGGTTTACCGGGCCGTCAAAAACAAGAGCAAGTATATCAAACTGGATGACGGGACATCGGGAATATTGCCGGAGGAATGGATAGAAAAGTTTGAGGGCTATTTTAATTCGGGCGAAATTGCTGACGATGATAGCAT
The DNA here is from genome assembly GCF_014200575.1 of Mucilaginibacter saanensis. Taxonomy (GTDB): domain Bacteria; phylum Bacteroidota; class Bacteroidia; order Sphingobacteriales; family Sphingobacteriaceae; genus Mucilaginibacter. Next base: position 353,744 of record NZ_JACHBZ010000003.1, read on the forward strand.
TCGCATTCCAAAAATCAACTTTACCGCCATTGAACAGCTTTATGATGCGGAAATGCTTGACGACGGTGTAAAGGATGAGCTAAACATATATCATCAAAAACTGGCCGACTTTGACTCCGTAAAACAAATCGAGATACCCGAGTCGCTAAATGCTACCCTGCGTCCTTATCAAAAACAAGGCTTAAACTGGTTAAACTTTTTAGACGATTTTAATTTTGGCGGCTGCCTGGCCGACGACATGGGATTGGGAAAGTCCATTCAGGTTATTGCATTTATTCTTTCGCAACGAGAAAAAAACAGCCATAATACCAACCTTATTGTTGTACCCACGTCCCTTATTTTTAACTGGCAGCAGGAGCTCGCAAAGTTTGCCCCTTCAATTAAACTCCACACCATATACGGGGCCGACCGTATAAAAAACATTGACGATTTTGACCAGTATGAAGTTATACTTACCTCTTACGGTACCCTGTTATCTGACATTGTATTTCTTAAAAACTATCACTTCAACTACGTTTTTCTGGATGAATCACAAAATATAAAAAATCCAGAATCACAACGGTACCGGGCGGTAAGGCTGTTAAAATCACGCAATAAAATTACCATCACCGGCACCCCTATTGAAAACAATACGTTTGACCTCTACGGCCAGCTTTCATTTGCGTGCCCGGGATTATTAGGGAGCAAGCAGTATTTTAAAGACATCTACTCCTCGCCTATTGATAAATTTAAAAGCAGCAAAAGAGCAGTCGAGCTCCAAAACAAAATCAGGCCATTTATTCTAAGGCGTACCAAGCAACAGGTGGCTACCGATCTTCCGGAAAAAACTGAAATGGTTTTGTATTGTGAAATGGGCCAGCAGCAGCGTAACATTTATAACACTTATGAAAAGGAGTTCAGGGAGTTTATTTCGGCCACAACCAGCGAGGTATTGAAAAAAACACCCATGAATGTTTTAAAGGGAATTACAAAACTAAGGCAAATCTGCGATTCTCCTTTACTGCTTACCGGCGAAAAAATGCCCGGAGATGCATCGGCCAAGATTGATACCCTGATAGAGCAGATTGAAGGCAAAATGGCGCAGCATAAGATCCTGGTATTTTCGCAGTTTGTTACCATGCTTGATCTGATCAGGAAAAAACTAACCGGCAAGGGCATAGCATTTACCTACCTTACCGGGCAAACCAGAAACCGGGAGGCCGTAGTAAATGAGTTTCAGAACAATCCGGAAGTGCGCGTATTTTTAATCAGTTTAAAGGCAGGCGGAACGGGTTTAAACCTAACCGAAGCCGATTATGTTTATCTTGTTGACCCCTGGTGGAACCCTGCCGTTGAAAATCAGGCTATAGATCGATGCCACCGCATAGGCCAGGACAAAAAGATAGTAGCAGTAAGACTAATTTGCCCGGGAACGGTTGAAGAAAAGATCATGTTGATGCAGCAAAACAAAAAAGCGCTGGCAAATGAGCTGATACAAACAGATAGTTCCTTTGTTAAATCACTATCAAAACAGGATTTGTTAAACTTATTGAAATAGCCAAAAACTAATTATAAAACTTAACTTTGTTTATCCAATACGCCTGCTGAGGGCAAATCTGAGCTATTGTGGCCCGCAACAACCAATAGCTTAAAATTACCGATCACAACCATCCGATGAAAAAAACCTGCACGTTATTTTTTTCGCTACTATTTATTTCTTTAGGTTATGCTCAATCTCCTATTAAAAATAAGGTACTAAAGTACTCTTTAAAAGACGGCCTTTCTTTTGATATCGTAAACAGTATAACCCAAGACAATAAAGGTTTCATGTGGTTTGCCACAAACGATGGGCTTAATCGTTTTGACGGTACCACATTTAAAACATTTAAATCAAAACAAGACAATTCATCATCGCTGGCCAGCAACTATGTACAAAAAATATTTGCCGGCGCCGATGGCTCAATTTGGGTATCGTCCAGAAACGGGCTTAGCAGGCTCAATACCCGGACTGAAAAATTCACTCATTATAAATTCGGCACCGACAAAACCATTAAAAATGATGTAAGTAATATTGTACAAAGTGGTGATGGTAACTTATGGATATCATCATACGGCTTAGGTTTTTCATATTTTAATACACAAACCACCAAATACATTAGCTATAACCGCAAAGTGCTGCCGCAGTTATCCAATGACAGGGTGATAGCTATTTACCAGGATTCAAACAGCTTACTATGGTTAGGCATGCAGGACGGCAGTATTAATGTATTCCGGGTAAAAAATGGTGTGGTTACAGGCAAAATTGATTTTAGCCCACAATTAAAAGGCCTCCCCGCTGCACGTATCAATAATATTTATGAAGATCATTTTCACAATATATGGATTGCTACCGGTAACGGACTTATTTATTACAACAGGCACAACAATCGGTTTTCGCTACTGCAAAGCACACAGGCCGCTGTAAAAAACAAACGCTATATTTCATTAATTGAGGATAGTAACCAGCAATTGCTGGTTGGCCTGCAGGATGGCGGGTTATATAAAGTTGATTTAGGAGCCACAACCGACTATGATACCAGAAATTTCATGCTTGAACCCGTTACCGGCGACGATGGATATGATGTAACCCAACGCTCGGTACAAACGCTTTATCTGGATAAAGATAAAAATATATGGGTGGGCACCTATGGTGATGGTATCTACATGATCAGCAGCATTAAAGAAAAGTTTGCCAAAATTATCAAGAAAACGTTTACCCCAGGTGGAGAGAGCCTGGTAAGATTTTACGGTATGTGCCAGGATAATGAGGGCTATTTATGGATTGGGACTGATGGAGATGGTATTTTTAAAACAAAACCAGATGGCAGCCTTGTAAAACAATATAAAGCCGATGGCCGGCCAGGTAGCCTTACCGATAACGCCATTTTATGTGCCTATACAGATAGCTATAATAACACCTGGCTGGGCACTTATGCCAAAGGGCTGTTCCTGTATAATAAAACATCAGAATCATTTACAAATTTTAGCCATAACCCGGCCAATGGCAAAAGCTTAGGTGCAAATGATGTAAGGGTAATTTATCAGGATAGCCGTAAAGATCTGTGGATTGGCACCAATGGCGGCGGCTTAAGCAGGCTTAATAGTGATCATCAAACATTCAGCAACTATACCCCGGCCAACAGCGGCATAAGCTCATACGATGTGCGGGCTTTAGCCGAGGACAAAAAGGGCAATTTGTGGATAGGCACCTATGGTGGCGGGATTGTTTATTACAATCTCAATCAAAAAAAATTCTCGAGGCTTTTTAATACGGCCGACGAGAAATTACACATGCCCAGCCAGGTAGTGTTTTCCATATATCCTGATCAGCAAAACCAGCTTTGGATAGGTACCGAGGGCGATGGTCTTATCATTTATAACTTAAAAACCAGAACCTTTAAAAAATTAAACGAAAAAAACGGACTGGCTAACAACACGGTTTACGCTATAAAAGAAGCTAACAATGGCATTATATGGCTCAGTACCAACAAAGGCCTCTCAAGTATTGACACCCACACGGGTAAAATCCTGAACTTTGACCAGTCGGACGGATTACAGGCAGGCCAATTTAATGTTGGCTCGGTAGTTTTTGATACCCGCAATAAGCTCATGTATTTTGGGGGAACAAAAGGGCTTAATATTTTTGATCCGCAAAAGGTAAGTCAAAGTAATTATAAGCCCAAAGTAATGATAACCGGCTTACAAATTTTTGGCAAACAGATTGAAGTTGGCGCGCAGGACAAAAACGGCACCATATTACCCCAGGCAATTAATGAAACCAGTCAGCTTGTGCTACAACCAGATCAGTCTGTATTTTCCATTCAGTACGTATCCCTTAATTATGCCTATCCACAAAAAGGAGATTTTGCCTATAAACTTGAAGGCCTTGATAAATCATGGAATTACGTAGGTAACCAACGCTCAGCAACATACCGGTATCTTGAACCAGGCGATTATGTTTTCAAAGTTAAAGCATCCAATCAGGATAATATATGGTTTGATGACTATGTAACTTTAAAAATTAAGATAATGCCGCCATGGTACAAAACATGGTGGGCCTATTTGTGCTATATGGCCTTAATCATTATGATAGCCTATTACTACATGCAATACCGGGCTAACCAGTCAAGGCTTAAATACGATATAAGAATTGCCCAGCTCTCTGCCGAAAAAGATAAAGAGCTAAATGAGCGTAAACTTTCATTTTTCACCAATATATCGCATGAGTTCCGTACGCCGTTAACGTTGATTATTAATCCCGTTAAGGACATGCTGTTTGGCCCTGCCGAAAAAACTACAGATGCAGGCAATCTGAATATTGTATACCGTAATGCACGCCGTTTGTTAAGCCTTGTTGATCAGTTATTGCTATTCAGAAAAGCCGAGAACGATACCGATAAGCTTAAAATAGTTAAGCTGAATATTGTAAGCCTATATCGTGAGGTTTTTTTATGTTTTAATCACCAGGCCCGCTCTAAAAATATCCAATTTGATTTTTTTAGCGAGGCAGAAGTGATAGAAATACTTGCCGACCGGGAAAAAATAGAGATTGCCCTATTTAATCTGATATCAAACGCGCTCAAATTCACACCCGAACATGGTACTGTAACATGCACAATTATCAATGAAACGGAGAATGTAAATATTGAAATAAAAGACACTGGCTGTGGCATAACCGAAGGTACAGGCGACCAACTATTTAACAAGTTCTATCAAATTCAAAATACGGCACCAATGGCGGGCGGTTTTGGGATTGGTCTTTATCTTGTTAAAGTTTTCATTGAAAACCACAAAGGCCGAATAACCTATACCAGCAAACCACATCATGGCACAACTTTTAAAGTTACTTTATTAAAAGGGAAAGAGCATTTTGGACAGCAATTTGTGTTTGAGGATATTGCCGAAACCTCTGTATTTTTAGATGAACTTATTGATCACGGGGATGAATTAGTTTTACAGCCCGAGATCATAAATCAGGAAATAGCCAAAAATACTGAACTGCTCAGTTCCGACACCAAAACTATGCTGCTCATTGAAGATAACCAGCAGATCCGTGAATATTTAAAGCAGATATTTATAAATGATTTTGAAGTTTTTGAAGCCGATAACGGAACCGATGGCCTTGACCTGGTTTATCATCTGGTGCCTGACATTGTTATCAGCGATGTAATGATGCAGGGTTTAAGTGGTATTGAACTTTGTAGCCGCGTTAAAGAAGACCCTGTTTTGAATCACATACCCGTGATATTGCTTACAGCAAGTTCATCGCCCGAGATAAAGCTGAAGGGTATTGAAGGTGGTGCTGATGATTATATCAGCAAGCCTTTTGAAAAAGAGATCCTGATTGCACGGGTCAACGGCATATTAAAAAGCCGGAATAATCTGCAAAAGTACTTTTATAACGAAATTACCTTAAAATCAAATGATCTGAAAATATCACAAGAGTACAAGGATTTTCTGGAGAAGTGTCTTAAAATTATCGAACAACATTTAGCCGATCCCGATTTTAACATCAAAACGCTGGCAGCCGAAATCGGCATGAGTCACTCCAATCTCTATAAAAAGATAAGATCCATTTCCGGGCAGTCAGCCAATAGTTTTATCCGCTTTATCAGGTTACGAAAAGCAGCCGAAATATTTTTAACAACCGACAGTACCGTTTATGAAACGGCCTATAAAGTGGGCTTAAATGACCTTAAATATTTCAGGGAACAATTCAATAAGCTTTTTGGCTTAAACCCGTCAGACTATATCAAAAAATACCGCAGGCCCTTTCATAACAATTACAACGTAAATCGTGATGTAATAAAAGAAAACTGATTTATTATTTTACCCCCTATACAAAAAGCCGTCAAAACATTCAATTTGGCGGCTTTTTGATGAAATCCCCCCTTCATAAATCAGAGTTTACCCCCTACTGATTTTTTGAATTACCATCAATTTAGGCCCACCCATAACCAGGTATAAATCGTCATTACGTATTAACGCGCTATCAAAGCAACACTGTAATAAAGTAAATCCATGCGTTTACTCAACTTATAGTTGTGCTAAAATAGGCTTGTATAAATGCGGTGAAAGCCTATTAAACCAATAAATTATATGAAATCAAATTTACATGTTAAGTATCCCCCCTGCAGGAAAAAATCGCCCCGTTTTTTCCGTTTAATTACCAGCATGGTAATTGCTTGTTTCATTACCGGCCAGCTGCCTGTTTCTGCTGCAGCCGCCAGGAACATCACAATCAATCCGCAGGATGTAAGGGTAAGCGGTAAAGTTACCGACGAAAAAGGCGAAACCCTGCCCGGGGTTAGCGTAGCTATAAAGGGCACAACATCAGGTATTGTTACTGATGTAAACGGAAAGTTTTCACTCAATGTTCCTAATGCTTCAGCAACGCTGGTATTCACCTACATAGGCTTTGTTACCCAGGAAGTATCTTTAAAAGGCCAGACGACTGTTAATGTAACCCTACAGGCCGAATCAAAAGCATTAAATGAAGTAGTAGTTGTAGGTTACGGCACACAAAAAAAGGCAACCTTGACCGGATCTATATCTGTGGTAAAAGGTTCTGATCTGGTAAAAAGTCCGCAGCCCAATCTTTCCAACTCATTGGCAGGCCGCATGTCGGGTGTAATTGTGAATAACACCAGTGGCGAACCAGGTTATGATGGATCAGGTATAACAGTACGCGGTTTAGCTACCACCGGCAAAAATGATGTGCTTGTGGTTGTTGATGGCGTACCTGGCCAGGTTGGCGGTCTGGAGCGTTTGGATCCGAACGATATTGAAAGCATGTCGGTACTTAAAGATGCATCTGCTGCTATTTATGGTAACCGCGCAGCCAATGGCGTTATTTTAGTAACCACCAAACGTGGAAAAACAGGTAAACCTGTTATCTCATACAGCTACAATCAAGGATTTAGTTCGCCAACCCGCTTGCCTAAACTGGCTGACGCAGCCACCTACGCGCAGTTGATGAATGAAATTAACTATTACACCAGTCCGTCCGGAGGTTTAAACCAGGCTTATACTACAGATCAGATACAAAAATTTAAAGATGGCTCCGATCCTATAAGCTACCCAAACACCAACTGGGAAAAAACCGTACTTAAAAGTGTAGCGCTGCAAAGCCAGCAAAGCTTATCAGTTAATGGCGGTACCGATGATGTAAAATACTTTGTATCATTAGGTAATATTAACCAAAATGGCATTTATGTAAATGGCGCTACCAAATACAAGCAATATAACTTTCGTTCAAATATTGACGCTAATGTAACCAAACGGCTAAAAGTTAGTTTATTACTTTCTGGTCGCGAAGAGGATCGCACCTTCCCTATTTCGGGTGCCGGAGATCTTTTCAGGTCAATATACCGGGCCAAACCAATTGTTGGGGCATTTTATCCAAACGGATTACCTACAACAGGTATCGAGAATAATAACCCGGCGGTACAGGTTACGAGCCTGGGTGGTACAACAAAAAATCCAACATCTACCTTTAACGGAATCTTAAAGGGAAGTTATGCTATTCCGGGTATAGAAGGCTTATCTCTGGATGGCTTTTTCTCCGTTGATAAGGCCTATACATTTAACAAAAGTTTCAGCACCCCTTACGTGCTTTACACTTACAATACCAATACAAAAAATTACGACAGAACAGTTGCCGGCGGATCAGCAGGTGCAGCCACACTTAATGAGTCGCAAAAAAATGAATACCTGATAACTTCAAACATTAAGTTGAACTTTGCAAGGCAGTATGGCCAGCACAATATCAATGCTTTTGTTGGTTATGAGCAAAGTCACAACAACGTTGAATATTTTAGTGCATCCAGAATAAACTTCCCTACAGCATTAACTCCCGAATTATCGCAGGGAGGCACTGCCGCAACTGATATTGGCAATACAGGTTACAGCACCAACTATTACCGCCGCAGCATCATCAGCCGAGTAGCTTACAATTACAACGAAAAATATTTAGTTGAAGGCCAGATGCGTATTGATGGTTCATCTATTTTCCCATCGGGCCACCTGTATGGCTATTTCCCTTCTATATCTGCTGGTTGGCGCATATCAAAAGAAAAATGGTTTAATATAAGTTTCATTAACGATTTAAAGCTACGCGGATCATATGGCTTGCTGGGTAATGATAATGTTAACCCTTTCCAATACTTTGATAATTACAGCTTTAACAACTACGTGGTATTAGGCTCACAAAGCGGTTATAGTATAAAACCAGGTCTTGACCTTACCAAACTTGCCAATCCTTTGATTACCTGGGAGGTAGCCAAAAAGACTGACATAGGTATTAATGCCACTTTCCTGAATAACTTCACCCTTGAATTTATTTATTTCAGACAAAAAAGATCTGATATATTGGCCGCCCGTAACGCCTCATTACCAGGCTCGTCAGGTATAGTAAACCCTTACAATAACGGAAGCGATACCTATAACCCGTTGGTACCATCTGAAAACATTGGTAAAGTAAACAATAATGGTTTTGAAACTACGCTGGGTTATAATCACAGCGGCCCATTCAATTGGGGTGTATCCGGTAATTTTACCTATGCAAAAAGCAAGATCATATTTATTGACGAAGCACCAGGCGCGTTAAGCTATCAAAGACAAACCGGCGGTCCGTTAAGAAACTACCTGTTGTATAACGCAGTCGGCATTTTCCGTACGCAGGCGCAGCTGGATGCCACACCCCATGTTACCGGTGCACAGATTGGCGATTTAATTTATGAGGATTACAACAAAGACGGTAAAATAACAGCTGATGACCAGGTACGCAGCAAATACGGTAACATCCCCGAGATCACTTACGGATTTAACTTATATGCCGGATATAAAAACTTTGATATCTCGGTATTATTTGCCGGCCAAACCCATGTTAGCCAGTACGTATTACCTGAATCAGGTAGTGTAGGTAATTTTTACAGCAGCTGGGCCGATAACCGTTTTAGCCCAACCAATACCAATGGCAGCTATCCGCACGTGTCTGACCGTGCTTCGAGTGCTGTGAGCGGTGGGCAATTCCCGAATACCTTCTGGCTAAACGATGCTTCGTTTCTCCGTTTAAAAAATGTCGAGATAGGCTATACTTTCCCTTCACAGATGTTGTCAAACCTCCGCATTTCGGGCCTGCGTGTATATGCCAATGCCTTTAACTTGTTCACGATAACAAAAGTTAAAGATTATGACCCTGAAGGTACCAGCAACAGCGGACAATTCTATCCGCAGCAGCGCATTATCAACTTAGGTGCAAGTGTTAAGTTTTAAGCTTTAAAATATTGATGAATATGAAACTGAAAAATATTAAGCCATTTTGCTTTTTAATAAGTGGGCTTTTACTAATAGTATCTTGTAAAAAAGATTTTCTGAGCGTAACACCAACAGACCGTGTTCCGGAAACGGCCATTAAAGGCGATTCCAGCCTGTTTGAAAGTTTTGTAACTAACCGCTATTTAGGGGCTATATTACAAAATAAAGAAGGTGAAGGTAGTCCTCCGGGGTTTGGTCGTGGGTTTGAATACAGCATGTGGAGCTCTATTACAAACGAATCCATTTACAACAACGATGATGATACCTGGATGATACAAAGAGGTTCCCTTGCACCAGAAAACCTGGGTTTTGCAGGTGTACTTTGGGGACGCAGCTACCGCAGCATACGTGAATGTAATTATGCGCTGGCCAATATTACTGCGCTTAACATGAGCCAGGGGCATAAGGACCTCCTCATTGCCGAACTTAAATTTATCAGGGCCTTTAGGTACCATGATCTGATCCGGAATTATGGCGGCGTGGTATTAATGGGTGATAAGGTAACCGGTTTAACTGATAATCTTGCCGATCCGTCATTATTTACTAAGGCTTCCATCAAGGAATGTATAGATTATGTAAGTGCAGAACTTGATGCTGCTGCACAAAAACTCCCCTTGAATAATGGCAGCAACTGGCAATTGGGCCGTGCCACCAAAGGTGCTGCATTAGCACTTAAATCGCGTTTGCTATTATATGCTGCAAGCCCGTTATATGGTGGCGTGGTTACCTGGCAACAAGCCGCCGACGCGGCAAAGGCCGTTATGGATTTAAATAAATACAGCATTTACCAGGGTGGTTATAACAAACTATTTTTAACTCCGGATAATGGAGAGATAATTTTTGAACGTTTGTACGCCCGTAATGCCCGCCACGTATGTTTAGAAATTGCCAACGGTCCCAATGGTTATAACGCCTGGGGTGGTAACTTACCCCTGCAAAATCTTGTTGACAATTATGAGATGGATAATGGTAAGCCCATCACCGACCCTTCATCTGGTTATGATCCTAAAAACCCTTATGTAAACCGCGACCCGCGTTTTGCCGCAACTGTTTTGTATAACGGCGCAACCTACAGAGGCAGCACTATAGAAACATTTACACCCGGTGGTAAGGATAGCAAGGATGGCCCGTCAAACTGGAATACATCAAAATCTGGTTATTACCTTAAAAAGTTTATGGATGATACCAACCCTATTGACAACCCCTGGGACATTGCCGGCTTACAACCCTGGATATATTTCCGTTATGCAGAAATATTGCTAAATTATGCCGAAGCTAAGAATGAGGTATCAGGGCCTGACGCATCTGTTTACGCTGCTATTAATAGTATCCGTAGCCGTGCATCAGTAAATATGCCTGCAGTTAGCGGTTTATCACAGGGAGATATGCGTTTGGTTATACGTAATGAACGCCAAATTGAACTTGCATTTGAGGAACACAGATATTATGATGTACGACGCTGGAAAATTGCGGAAATTACAGAAAATGTTCCTGCATATGGTGTTGAAATTAATAAGGATGCAAATGGTAAATTTACCTATAAACAAAAGATAGCTTTAGATGGGCGCCACTTTGAAACCAAACATTACTGGCTACCTATACCACGAACAGAAATTCAGGCCTCAAACGGGCTATTAAAACAAAACACAGGTTATTAACTGTAAAAAGGGGGAGAGCTGCCTCTCTCCCCTCTCTATAATATAACTATAATACCATCAATGAAAATAAAAAACTACCTCTACTTAAGCCTATTTGCCTGTTTGTTATCTTCGCATACTACATACGCGCAGGATATATCCAGGCCTGCATTGTTTAATGATAACTGGGCTTTTCATAAAGGCGACATTGCCAATGGCAACACCGGCGGCCCGCTTAATACCCAGTGGAAAACCATTAGTTTACCGCATGACTGGAGTATCGAAAGCCCCTTTAGCGAAGAATGGGCAAGTGCCACTGGCTACTTACCAGGGGGCATAGGCTGGTACAAAAAATCATTTACTGCAGATGCTAAATGGAAAACCAAACAAGTTTATATTTATTTTGATGGTGTTTATAAAAACAGCGAAGTCTGGATAAACGGGCATTTCTTAGGTAAAAGACCCAATGGCTTTATCTCGTTTGAATATGAGTTGTCCAAATACCTTAACTATGCCGGAAAAAATACGATCACGGTTAAGGCCGATCACAGCGAATTTGCCGATTCAAGATGGTATACAGGTTCCGGAATATATCGCAACGTTTACCTGATAGTTAAAAACCCTGTCCACATAGGGTTATGGGACGTAGCCTTTTCAACCCCTGAAGTATCAGCAAACAAAGCTGACTTTAAGGTGAAAGTCAATTTAACCAACAGCAATGCATCCGCTGCAAAAATTGCAGTTAAGGTAAACCTGCTTACAGATGCTGGGAAAATTGCTGCTACTATTCAAAAACAACTGACCGTAAAGCCCGGGCAGCACGAAACTGAGTTTTCTTCACAGATAACATCTCCGCAATTGTGGGATGTTAATGATCCAAAACTTTACCAGTTACAGGTTTTACTGATCCAGAACGGTAAACAAATTGACCACGTAAACCAACAGGTAGGTATCCGCAGTATCAGGTTTGATAAGGATAAAGGATTTTTCCTGAATGAAAAAAGCACTAAGCTAAAGGGTGTATGTATCCATGATGATGCGGGCGCTTTGGGCGTTGCCGTACCACAGGAAGTTTGGGTACGCCGTTTAAAAACATTGAAAGAAGCAGGCGTAAATTCACTTAGGCTTAGCCATAATCCCCATGCCGATTATTTATATGATTTGTGCGACAGAATGGGATTTATGGTAATGGACGAGGCTTTTGACGAATGGGAGCTTGGTAAAAACAAATGGGTTAAAGGCTGGAATGTAGGTACACCTGCAAAAAATGGGTATCACGAATATTTTAAAGAATGGGCCGACCGCGATTTAAGCGATATGGTTTTAAGAGCACGTAATCATCCATCTATTATATTATGGAGTATCGGTAACGAAATTGATTATCCGAATGATCCATACAGTCATGAAGTACTCAATTCAGGTAAAAACCCACAAATATATGGTAAGGGTTATCAGGCAGATCATCCGCCTGCAAGTCAGCTCACAGTAATTGCTAAACAACTGGTTAAAACTGTTAAACAAATTGATGAAACCCGGCCAGTTACCGCGGCTTTGGCCGGTGTAGTAATGTCAAACGAGGTGAATTACCCGGAGGTACTTGATGTAGTGGGTTATAATTACCAGGAATACCGCTATGCCGAAGATCATCAGAAATACCCTAACCGTATTATCTACGGCAGTGAAAACGGCATGCAAAAATCGGCCTGGAATGCCGTTGACAGCAATGAATATATATCGGGACAATACCTGTGGACCGGGATAGATTACCTGGGCGAGGCCGGCAAATGGCCTCAAAGAAGTAATGGTGCAGGACTTATTGACCTGGCTGGTTTTAAGAAACCGGAATACTTTTACCGACAAAGCCTGTGGGCCGATAAACCTATGGTTTATATAGGTACCAAAGCAATAACCCAGGCCGAGGATAATGGCATCTGGAGCCACAAGGCTGTTGAACCTGTATGGAACTGGCAGGAAGGCAGCAAAACCAGGGTTGATTGTTTTACAAATTGCCCCGAGGTTGAGCTTTTTTTAAATGGTAAATCGCTCGGTAAAAAATTAACGGATATAGCCAAAGGACATATACCTTCATGGGAGGTAAATTATGAACCTGGCGAATTACTTGTAAAAGGATATAATAACGGTATTGAAGTAAGCAATTTTGTTATAAAAACCGCTGCTGCACCGGCATTTATTGCGGCAGTTGCCGATGGTAAAGTATTCAGTAAGCAAACTAAAGGACTAAGCCAGGTTGAAATACAGATAACCGATAAAAACGGCAACCCGGTTTACACAGCGGATAACGAAATCAGTGTTCAAATTCAAGGGCCTGCAAAATTGCTTGGCTTAGAAAGTGGCAGCGCAACAAGTCATGAAAATTACCAGTCAAATCAACGGCAGGCACTTCATGGCCGGCTAATAGCCTATATACAAACCCAAGGCAAAACAGGCACTATAAACGTTACATTGAGTGCCGATAATCTTAAGTCAAAAACAATAACTTTAACCGTAAAATAGCTGCTATTGAGGCGCTTTAAAAAACAATTATATCCGGTATTCACAATTTATGAAGCATTTTAAAATTTTAATTCTATCGGTTCTTTTACTTTCGGGCTTAACCCTTAAGGCACAAACCACCACCAAACACACTTTTGCACTGGGTGATTCTACTTTTTTACTGGACGGCAAGCCGTTGCAAATTATATCCGGCGAGATGCACTATACCCGGGTACCCCGCGAAGCCTGGCGGCAACGGATGAAAATGGCTAAAGCCATGGGCTTAAATACCATTGGCACGTATGTTTTCTGGAATGTTCATGAACCTCAAAAAGGACACTATGACTTTACCGGCAATAATGATATTGCAGCATTTGTTAAAATTGCGCAGGAAGAAGGACTATGGGTTATTTTACGCCCCAGCCCCTATGTTTGTGCTGAATGGGAATTTGGTGGTTACCCCTATTGGCTTGAAAAAGAAAAGGGCCTTGTGGTGCGCAGTAAAGAACCTCAATACTTAGCGGCATACAAAAAATACCTGATGCAGGTAGGTAAACAATTAGCTCCGCTACAGGTAAACCACGGTGGCAACGTATTGATGGTACAGGTTGAAAATGAATATGGATCTTACTCCAATGATAAGGACTACCTGGATATTAACCGTAAAATGTTTATTGAAGCTGGCTTCGATGGCTTGCTATATACCTGCGATCCGGAAGCTGCTATTAAGGATGGCCATTTGCCGGGTTTGTTGCCTGGTATTAACGGGATTGACAATGTAGATAAAGTAAAGAAACTGATAAAAGAAAATCATCAGGGCAAAGGACCTTTCTTTATTGCGGAATGGTACCCGGCATGGTTTGATTGGTGGGGAACTAAACACCATACTGTTCCGGCAGAAAAATATGTATCTAAGCTCGACTCCGTGTTAGCAGCGGGCATTTCAATTAACATGTACATGTTTCATGGCGGTACTACCCGTGCTTTTATGAATGGTGCCAACTATAACGATACCAATCCTTATGAACCACAGATCAGCAGCTATGATTATGATGCTCCGCTTGATGAGGCAGGTAACGCTACTGATAAGTTTATGAAATTCAGGGAGGTTATCAAAAAGCATTTACCCGAGGGCCAAACATTGCCCGAAGTACCGGCTGCCAAACCAGTAATTGATATTCCTGCTATTGAACTTAACCAGTCTGTAAATTTGTTTAATATACTCCCGGCAGCAAAAATCAACAGCACTCCCCTAACCTTTGAAGACCTTAACCAGGCTTATGGTTTTGTGCTGTATCGTACTACGTTAAATGGTGCAAAATCAGCAATACTTAAAATTCAAGACCTCCGCGACTATGGCATTATATACATTAATGGTAAAAAGGCCGGTATTTTAGACAGAAGGCTTAATCAGGACAGTTTAATGGTAACGCTGCCAAAAGGTAAAGTAACCCTTGATATTTTAGTTGAAAATCTTGGTCGTATCAATTTTGGCCCGTACCTGCTTAAAAACACCAAAGGCATCACTGATAAGGTAACGTTAGGACAAACAGAACTTAAAAACTGGCAGATGTACAGCCTTCCTTTTGATGACATTAATAAAGTTGTATTTAAAGGTGGTAAAATCCTATCAGCAACTCCGCAGCTAAAAAAAGGTTCTTTTAACCTGAGCAAAGTAGCTGATACTTATTTTGATATGAGCAAATGGGGTAAAGGAACAGTTTGGGTGAACGGTCACAACCTTGGCCGTTACTGGAATGTTGGGCCGCAGCAAACACTATATGTGCCTGCCGAATGGTTAATAAAAGGGCACAATGAGGTGGTTGTTCTTGAGTTAATTAAAACGGAACAAAGCACGCTAAATGCAGTTAAAATACCTGTATTGAACGCTATACCGCAATAATTATTAATTACTATTTATAACAACGGGTGTTTTAACATAGTTAAAACACCCGTTGTTATTTTCATTCTTCTACAAAGCTACCACCTTCTGCAGGATATACATTGCTGTTTATCTTCCTTAACTTATCGTTATTTACTTACGGCGTGTGCCCCAGGCGTATAAGTACCAACTATGGCAGGTGCCGGAAAAGCAATATTAACACGGTTGTAACCATTAATGGTTATAATGGCCAACGTTAAGTCAATCAGTTCCTGTTCTGTGAATTGATTACGTGCCTCGTTGTAAATTTCGTCAGGTACCTGCCCGCCTGAAATTTTTGTGAGGGCCTCGGCCCAGGCAAGTCCGGCGCGTTCGCGGTCAGAATAAAAGGGAGCTTCGCGCCAGGCATTTAAAACATAGAGGCGATGTTCACTTTCGCCGCCGGCACGCAAATCCTTAGAGTGCATATCAAGGCAATAAGCGCATCCGTTAATTTGCGATACACGGAAGTAAATTAAATGTAAAAGTGATTGTTCAACAGGCGACTTGGCCAGATATGTTCCTAAACCATACAATGCCCTCATTGCACCCTGACCCTTTTCGAAAACATTAATTCGTTGTTCCATTTTGTTTTGATCTTATTTGTTATTCAATATTTGATTTATACTACAATAATGAATGAGATCATCGGAATTGGACATTACGGTAATTTTTTTCTAAAATTATTTAGCTAAAAACAAAAACAGCCTTAACTATATCGTTAAAGCCGTTTTTGTTTAAAACTCCCGCTTGGTAATATAACTCAGAAAAAGATTGATGAACTACTATTTGCCGGGTGCTAAAGGATCAATCAACTTAATGGAGCCATCCGGGTTATGGGTTAATGTGGTAACTTTTATATTTCTTAAATGAGTTTTCCCTGACAGCTGGGTATCATGATAAAAGATATACCATTTGCCTTTAAACTCTATTATAGAGTGGTGTGTGGTCCAGCCTTGTACGGGTTTCATAAATATGCCCTTGTACGTAAAAGGTCCCCATGGATTATTCCCGATAGCATAGGCTAAAAAGTGTGTATCGCCGGTTGAATAGGTAAAATAATATTTGCCATGATATTTATGCATCCATGATCCTTCAAAAAAACGACGGTTATGATCCTTAGTTTTTAAAGGCTTGCCTGCACTATCTACAATCAGTACGTTTCTTACTTTTCCATCAAACTCAAGCATATTATTTTTGAGTTTAACTACTTTACAGCTTAAGGCAGGCTCATCGTCATGCATCAAATCGGTTTTTGAGCCGTTAACCTCATATTTCCCTGTAGCCCAGCGCTGTAACTGTCCGCCCCAAATGCCGCCAAAATACATATAAGTGCTGCCGTCTGTATCGGTAAATACAGCAGGATCAATACTAAAACTACCAGCCATTGGATTTGGCTGTGCCTTAAACGGCCCTGCAGGGTTCTTTGAGGTGGCCACCCCTATCCTAAAAACATCCTGCTTATCCTTAACCGGAAAGTACAGATAATACGTTCCGTTTTTATAAGCTGCATCCGGTGCCCACAACTGCCTGCCCGCCCAGGGAATATCCTTAATATCCAGGGCCACACCGTGATCAGTTACTTTACTGTTGATATTATCCATTGATAAAATATGGTAATCCCTCATGGCAAAATGATCGCCATTATCGTTTTCGGGGATACCGGCATTGATATCATGCGACGGATAGATGTATATTTTACCGTTAAAAACATGCGCCGAGGGATCAGCTGTGTAAATAGAACTGATAAGCGGCGCCGAAAGATACTTTTGTTTTGCCGCCGAACCTGTTGCCGTTTGCGCCTTTACCTGAACCGCACACAAGGCAATCAGCAAGGTATTGAAAAGCTTTTTTGAAATAGTGTTGCTATACATAATTGAGTAAAATTGGTATTCATTATTAACGCCCGATAGTTTGTCGGTAAGTATCTGATTCAGTAAATTTTAAAGACGAAACCGGGTTCATGTCGGCCAAATGCAATCGATTGTAAATATAAAAAGCTTTATCACTTTTTCAAACCCAATTCATTAATATTTAACCTCGAATAACATTATTTTTATTGATCAGTCAGTGTCCTTTTAATTCCCATTTCGAGCCCTCTAAGCTCCGCCAATCCTTTTAATCTGCCGATGGCCGAATACCCCGGATAGGTGTCGTACTGATAATCATCCAAAATTTTATGCCCATGATCCGGGCGCATCGGTATAGCTAAGTCTTCCCTGCCTGCCTTTTTTCTTTTCAGCTGCTCATTTATAATGCTTTTCATTACCTCGTACATATCCGTACTTCCGGCTAAATGTTCCGCTTCATAAAAACTGCCGTCGGTTTCACGTTTAACATTTCTGAAATGTAAAAAATGAATGTGCTGCCCCAACCGTGAAATTATACCCGGAATATCATTATCCTCCCGGGCACCCAATGAACCTGTACACAACGTTATCCCGTTGCTTACAGACGGACAGGCATTTACAATACCCGCCAGATCGCTCTCCGTTGAGGCCACCCTTGGTAAACCAAGTATAGGAAATGGCGGGTCATCCGGGTGGATACACATCTTAACCCCTATTTCTTCGGCAACAGGAATAATCGCCCGAAGAAAATAGTACAGGTTATTTTTTAAGCTATCGCTATCTGTTTGGCTATACTTTTTTAAGTACTCTTTAAATTGCTCAATGGTAAAAACCTCATCGGTACCGGGTAAGCCGGCCAAAATGGTATTGGCTAATAATTCCTTTTCGCTGGCGCTTAAACTATCCAGATATTTTTTTGCTGCCGATTGCTGGCTGTGGGAAAATTCATCAAAAGCAGCCGCGCGCTCTAAGATATAAAGATCAAAAGCTGCTACGGCCGATGCTTCATATCTTAATGCCGAAGCACCATTGACCAGTCTGTAATCTAAATGAGTACGTGTCCAATCTAATACCGGCATAAAATTGTAGCAAATGGTGCCAATGCCGATGTGGGCAACATTTTTTAGGGTATCAATATAATTGTCAATGTATTTATCCCTTTCGGCCCCACCTAATTTAATGCTTTCATGAATATTTACACTTTCAATAACCGACCATTTAAACCCAGCGTTTTTTATTACATTATTGCGGGCTGTTAACTCTGCAACACTCCATACTTCGCCGCAAGGTATGTGATGAAGCGCTGATACGATGCCACTGGCTCCTGTTTGCTTAATGGCTGGCAAGGTAACCGGATCTGACGGGCCAAACCACCGGAAAGTTTGTTCTAAATCGGGAATCATAAATTTAAATTTCTATTACGTTTATTGGTTCATTTTATCCTGCTATGGCAGTATTATAAAACAAATGTAAAGATTTGTGCAATCGATTGTTTAAATATTTTAATAGCACCACATTAATTTTTATATTTATCCATCTTTACTAATAAACATAACAGCACACCATGAACGGCGGCGAAAAAGAAATAACAATTTATGATATAGCCGATAAGCTTCATATATCTGCGGCCACTGTTAGCAGGGCCCTTCAGGATCATCCGAGGGTGAGCAAAAAAACTAAGAAACTGGTTATTAAAACTGCCGGCGATATGGGTTATCGCTCCAATTCATTTGCCAGTAACCTGCGTAAAAAAAGCAGCAATATTATTGGCCTTATTGTGCCAAGGCTCAACAGTAATTTTATGGCCGATGTAATTGCCGGCATTGAAAAGGTTTTGAATAACAATAATTACAACCTGATCATCAGCCAGTCGTTAGAAACCATGCAAAAGGAAATTAATAATGCCAACGCCATGTTAGTTAACCGGGTTGATGGCTTACTGGTTTCACTTGCTTATGATACAACAAATGTTGACCATTTTGAGCCGTTTATAAAAAGGAATATACCGGTAATATTCTTCGACAGGGTTTTTGACCACGACGGATGCCCTCAAATCTACATTGATAACTATAAGGCGGCCTATGAAATTACCTCGCATTTAATTAAACAGGGTTGCAAACGGATAGTGCATATCACCGCCAGCCAGCTGCGTAAAGTATATGCCGAAAGATATGCAGGCTATCAAAAAGCACTGGAAGACAATAATATAAAACTGGATACAAACCTGGTGATCATTAATGACCTGAGCAGCGAGGCCGGGATTACGGCAGCTCATCAGCTTTTAAAGATGTCGCCCCTACCCGATGGCGTTTTTTCGGCCAATGACAATTGCGCCATAAGCTGCATGCAAACATTAAAAAAGGCAGGCATCCGGATCCCTGCCGATATTGCTTTTGCGGGATTTAATAATGATCCCTCCTCATGCGTGGTAGAACCTAATCTTACAACCGTAAATTATAAAGGATACGAAATGGGCGAAGTGGCCGCTAAATTAATGATCGATAACCTGATCAATAAGGATGAGTTTCATCCGGCTCATAGCCTTGTGTTAAGATCAGAGCTTATTGTTCGTGAATCTTCTCTGCGGGTTATATAAACCCTATATATAATAAAAGTTAATGGAAACAAAATCTAAGATAGCAATAGTTACAGGCGGCGCCTCTGGCCTGGGGTTAGCCATCACTAAAAAATTTACTGAGCACAATATTAAAACAATCATCATTGGCCGCGATGAAAAAAAGCTGCAAACCGCAGCTGATACTTTCGGGCCGCTTTGCAATTATAAAGCCTGCGATCTTAGCAATATTGCAACCATACCTGCACTAATTGAAGAGATTACCTCAGAGTTTGGCACACCGGATATCCTGGTGAATAATGCTGGCATTAATATGAAAAAATCATTCACTGAGGTTACCGACGAGGATTTTCAGAATATTATACAAACCAACCTGACAGCTGTATTTGTAATGAGCCGCGAGGTTAGCAAAAAAATGATCGGTGCGGGTACTGGTGCTATTGTAAACATCAGTTCTATGGCATCACAATATGGCATCCCCTATGTAATTGCCTATACTGCCAGTAAGGCTGCTATTGAGGGGATGACAAGAGCCATGGCTACAGAGCTATCCCCCATAGGGATACGCATAAATTGCGTAGCACCGGGATTTATAGCAACTGATATGTCGGCAAAGGCCCTTAATAATGATCCGGAAAGAAAAAACAAGGTATTATCACGCACCCCTATGGGCAAATTAGGAGATCCTGATGATATTGCCGAGGCGGTATTATACCTGTCCTCAGATGCTTCACGTTACGTTACAGGTGTTATTTTACCTGTCGACGGCGGAAACTCCATCGGCTTTTAAATAAATTCCGTCGAAATAGAAAAGGGCGATAAACACTGACAGCCAGTGTATATCGCCCTTTTTGATGAATAAAGCAATATCCGTTATAATCCCGGTGGCCCAAGATAGCTTTCTTTTAGTCCGCCTGCATTAATAACCAATTTTTGCAAAACCACACCTGCATCAACCATCCAATATTTTAATAAGTGTTTCCCTGGCTTGGTGATATGATGCTGGGTCATCATTTTTTTCATATTGTTACTTACATCATTTCTCCAGCTTTGTTCAGATGTGTTTTTATTAATATTAACTATCTGAGGTTGTTCATCATCAACAGAAACTGCATAGCATAAGCCACCTTGGTTTTTAAAATCTAATGTCGGGGATATATATGCTGTTACCGATACCATGCCCGTATCTTTTAAACTGATATTATACTCCAAATGAGGACTATTACCACCTGGCTTAATTTTCCCGGCAGTTACAGGCAACGGAGTTATACCCGATAAAGTACTGCCGTATTCGGGAATAGTTTCCCAGTTAATTGCAGGGGTTTTAGCAAATTTGCTATAATGTGCGGCTTCAATAGCTATATAGCCATTGTTCTCTTTAAATAAAGAGGCGCTGCTGGTTCCCTGATTATTAATCGTCAGATTGATAGTTACATTTCCCTGCGGTCCTTTAATAATTAACGGAACATGACTTATGCCCTGTGGCGCTTTCATCCAGTTAACGTTAAGTTCAATCCGCTGCTGCTCATTAACCACACCTGCCTTTGGCCGAATGCTTACGTAAGTTGCTGCACAGTCAACCGAATAATTAAAGGCCGTTTCACCACGATTATAAATTTCAATATAACTTCCATCCTTTTCCCACGAGTAAAATCCGGGCATTTCGGTTATTATTGCCGTTCCTGACCATGAATTGGGTAACCCCGGTATAGATACTCCCATTTGTCCGTCTTTAGGTAAGGTAAGGGTTTTCACGCGGGGCATTTTATTTGAATCGGGCTGTTGCCAGTAGGTATAACCAATATGGGTTTGATCCATCATGTGGTTCCACTTTCCGTTGGCCAGTATAGTGTTGTAATGGTGAGATATTTCTTTATCCCTGGCGTAAAGAGCGTTCACTTTTGCAGCTGTACTATTGGTGGCAGCCCTTCCCTGCTCTGCATACCATTGGTTTTTGGCCGTTTCATAATACATTTCGTTCAAATTAGCACAGGCCTGCACCGGATGCAATACCAACTCATAAAATGCATCTTTATAGTTTGATGGCATTTTAGCATACAACTTTTCCGCATCAAGTTTCAATTGATTATAATACTTTACCACGTTTTCAAACTCGCTGTAATTGGTAAGACTGTAAGTATCCTGGTTAAGTAATTCAGGCTTTCTTCTGCCATTATATTTCGTATAAAGCGTTAATATACGGGCTATCTCTTTTGCATATTGTGCACCAAATTGTTGTTTTGCCCAATCAATGGTGTAGGTATTTAAATTATCAGCCTTCCATTTATCAGGAGCCCAGGCATAGTCCAGGAAAAAGCTGATGGGGAACTCCATGGGTTTAAGATCGCCTACATTAACAATCCAGATCTGCCGGGCGTTGTATTCATAAGCCAGGCGCATTTGCTCCCATGTTTTTGAAATAGGATTGGTATTAAGCCATTTATAATTACGGGGATCGCCTACATAATCAAAATGATAATAGATGCCATATCCTCCTTTACGCGGGTGCTCTCCTAATTTGGGCAATTTGCGAATGTTACCCCAATTATCATCACACAACAGTAAGGTAATATCATCAGGTACACGCATGCCTTTATCATAGTAATCCTGTACTTCTTTATAAAGTGCCCACATTTGCGGCGTTTGCGATGCATCCTTCCCGGTTACATCGGTTATAACTTTCCGCTGATCACGTACAATATTCTCCAGCAGTGTAATGTTGCTACCTTCTGTCATCGGCATATCGCCGTCACCACGCATACCAACAGTAACAATGGTTTCTTTGTTACCCATGTTCTGGATGCCTTTGCGCCAAAAACTTTGTAATACAGTTTTGTTGGTTTCATAATTCCAGGCACCCGTTCCGTAGCGCTTCCATTCCTGCTGTGCCCTATCCATTGGTTCATGATGCGATGTTCCCATTACCACGCCATACTCATCTGCCAGCACCGGATTTAGCTTATCATCATCGTTAAAAGCATTACCCCACATAGCGGGCCAAAGATAATTCCCCTTTAAACGCAGAATAAGCTCAAACATCTTTTCATATACATGATGGTTTAACCCGCCGAATTTCTCTTTTGCCCACCCCGAAAAAGCAGGAGCTTCGTCATTGATAAAAATACCCCTGTATTTTACGGCCGGTTCACCATCAGTATAGCTACCAGGCATTACGTACAAGCTTTTATGTTCCTTTACAGGCACATCGGCCCACCAGTACCAGGGTGAAACCCCTATTTGCGATGAAACATCATAAATACCAAATATGGTTCCCCGCTTATCACTGCCCGCAATTACCAAAGCCTGATCTACCCCGGGAAATGGTTTTTGTACTACCTTTATCAAATAGGTTTCCCATTTGCCCGCAACGGCAGATACGTTGAGCTTTTTTTGCTCCACCAACTGGTCTATCTTATCATTTTTGCCTAAAGTACCAATGAGTACTACTTGTTTACTTCCTTTCAGTTCGGGCAATAATTCAGGTATGTTTTTAGTTACTGCCTGCACATCGCCCATAAAACTTTTGATAGCACGTTTTACACCTGGGTATTCATCTGTGCCTGTGTAAACCGGTGCAGCCTTGCTGTTCGCCGCTAATGCAAAGTACCCTGCCCCATTGGCATAGGAGATATACGATTTGCGCCCAGGCGACTGGCCATATATAAGTACCGGAAAAAATATGGCAATTATAAAAAGGATGTTTTTTTTGATAAACTTCATTGGTACCTTTTATTAAAAATTTACTACACGCAGATATGCCTTTTTACGCTGCATGTTTTGATCAAACAATAAGGGATAATTTTTTCGGCCTTTTACAGGATACTCGTCAAGCCATGTATGTTTGTCAGTTATATTCCAGAAAGTTACGCCAGAAATAACATCTTTATAATTACGAAAAACCTTAAATACCATGGCATATTCATCGGCCTGTTTTTGCTCAAGATCTGGCGTAAAGGTATCCTGTTCATTTGGTCTTAACGCACGCGGATTTTTCTCCCAGGGATAAACAGACATATCTAACTCGGTGATCTGAACCTTCAGGCCCAAAGAGGCAAATCTTTTAATAGTAGTTATCAAATCCTTTTGTGTTGGTTCATACACCGACCAATGGGCCTGTAAACCTACCCCATTAACCGGCACCTTAGCATCCTTCAGCTTTTTAAGTAAGCGATATACCCTTTCTCTTTTTTCGGGC
This sequence comes from Mucilaginibacter saanensis, assembly GCF_014200575.1. Classification (GTDB taxonomy): domain Bacteria; phylum Bacteroidota; class Bacteroidia; order Sphingobacteriales; family Sphingobacteriaceae; genus Mucilaginibacter. Next base: position 377,751 of record NZ_JACHBZ010000003.1, read on the forward strand.
CGTTCTGTATTATAGTCGTTATAAAAAAGTATCGCATTGGGATCTGCTTCGTGGGCATATTCAAAAGCTTTAAAAATAAAATCTTCTCCGCATATTTTATACCATAAAGAATTTCGCAAAAACTGGGTGCTGTCGTCGGCGATGGCTTCATTAACTACATCCCACGCATAAATTTTGCCCTTATAACGACCTACCACATTAAAAATATGATCCTTTAACCGTTGTAATAGAACGGTTTTGTTAACCAGGTTACCCTGCTTATCATAAAACAACCATGACGGTGTTTGTTCATGCCAGCAAAGGTTATGCCCCCGCACTTTTATTTGATTGGCTTGAGCAAAGGCAACTATTGAATCAGCGTCCCGCCAGTTATACCTATCCTCTGCAGGATGAATAGGGCCCATTTTCATGGCATTCTCTGGCGTGATACTATTAAACTCACGCAGAATTAAGGCTGCTTCCTGCTTATCTTTAATGGAATATGGTGACACGGCGACACCGATTGGGAAATATTTGCCATAATAATCCTTTAAGCCCTTTGTTGAAGAGATCTCCTGCCCTGCCGATGTTAGCCTCAGCAATATTAATAAAATGGGTAATAAGAGCCAGAGGCGCTTCATTGATAAAATAGTTGCTTTCACTTCATTAAAATTACTGACCTTTTAAATTTATTACGGGTTAAAAACCTCATATCGTCAATAAAAAGGAATAACCGGAGTAAGCCGGTTATCCTTTCACTAACTATTATAATGAACAATTATAGGGTTTTACCTTGTAAACCTTGTTTAAAGCCTACATAAGCAGCTTTTTTGGTAAAGTCGGCGTTAAACAGATCCGGTAGGTCAGATTTTTTCTGCGAAGTAATTATCCAGCTTGACGGATCATCTACTCCCCAAATTGTAATACCTGCGCGCTGCGCTGTGGGAACATATTTAAAATAAGACCAAACTACATATTTATACATCACAGCCTGATCTGCGGCAGTAAAAGGCGTAAGCGTAAAATTACCCTGATCACCCGGATTTGCCCTGATGTCCAGTTCAGATATCCGCACTTTTAAACCGGTGGCAGCCAGTGCAATAAACATGTTATCTATACCTGCTTTTGGTGTGCCTATGCTAATATGTAACTGCGTGCCTACACCTGTAATTGGCACACCGGCTGTTTTAAGATCATTAGCCAATTGTACAAAGGCGTTAAGCTTTGCTGTTGATGTTTCAAGATTATATTCATTCATGAACAGCTCAGCAGCCGGATCGGCCTGGTGAGCATAATTAAAGGCACTTGCCGCATAATTACGACCCAGGTAATTTTGCCATACAAATATGCCGCTGCCCGCAGGGGTATTGCTGTTATCGCGCAAAGCACCAGCATCGGTAAATGGTTCATTAATTACATCCCATTGTTTTATTTTACCTGCGTAATGGCCAACTACTGTTTGAATATGTGTTTTCATGGCATTATCAACCGTCGTTACCAGGGCATCGCCTGTAGGGGCAGATGCAGCTGCATTATCAACCACTGATATATCATCAACCCAATAGGTATTGGCCTTTTGGCCCATATCCAGCAATATGCGGGTTTGCGGGTCTTTGGCTGTAAACGTCCAGGTATATTGATTGTAGGTAGTGGTCACATCCTGATCGCCTTCATAAGATGAATTACCACCGGTTGAATTTTGGGTTGATAAACGTATAGCTCCGGTAGCATTAGCCGCTGCCTTAAGCCAAAAAGTTACTTTATAAACCTTACCCGATTCAGTGTTAAACAAAGGGCTTGCAAACTGTACGGTATACTGCTTACCCGGATTATCTGTAGCTACAACAACCTTGAGCGCCCTTGATCCGCCATGTACTTCGCCAGTTGTGGTAGTTGCGCTAAAAGAGCCTGAGCCGTTAAAAGCAGACCATCCGTCAAAACTATTCCCTGAGCCTGTTTCAAAATCACCGTTGGTTAACAGGTTAGGTGCAGCTGTTGCCGATCCGCTACCAACTATGGTAGAATAGTATGTAGTATTTTGTTGGGAGTGCCAAACCAACGTATGACCATAAACCTGTAAGCCAGAGCTTGTAGCCAGGTTATAAAATGCATCGGCTGTAGTAAAATCATAAGTACCATTATCTTTTAAAACTGAGGAATTTTTTAGTTCGTTACCAAAAGTAATAGCCGAAGCTTCTCTTTTCACCGTGGCCCAGTACCTGGTAGGAGCTGTAGCCAGTGCATATTCGGCCGCTAAGCCAATGGGGAAATTAGCTGCACTTTTTAACGTACCGGCTGTATCAGTAAAGTTGCCGTAATTGCCCACGCCAAGTACTTGGTTCTTTTTGCATGAGGTACCCAGCAATGCTATTATTGCAAGAGCGGCCCAATAGGAGTTTTGTAAATATTTTCTGTTCATCTTTTTATTTGTTTGAACCGGTTATGAAATCATAACCGGCTATAATCTTCAAATTTTTAATTACTATTTAGTAGCCTGGGTTTTGTTCCATTTTTGGCCCTGTAGTAACCAGGTTAATTTCAGATGATGGTATAGGGCGTAATGAATAAGCATCGGCTGGGTTTGATTTTGAATAACCGCTGTATGCCTCGGTTGGGTTATAAGTCTGTAACCTCCTACCTAATGATTGCGTACGGGACAGATCCCACCAACGGGTGCATTCCTCATACATTTCGCGTGAGCGTTCGTCCAATATAAAATCAAGTGTAATTTGTTGTGACGTTATCTGCATAGCTGCTACAGCTGCGTTATTTTGATCAGGCGTATTGGTAGTTTTGTAAGCAGCCCTGGTTCTTAATACATTCAGCATGGCCGCAGCATTCTGAAGATCATTGGCTTTAAAATAAGCCTCGGCAGCTAATAAATAAACATCGGCAAACCTGGCCACTACAAATGGTCTTGTTGACGGATCATTAACACCGGTACGGTTAGGGTCATCATATTTCTTCATAGATGGGAAATATGTAGGTGTGTAAGCATTGGCCGTTGAGCCTGAAGTGATCAGTGATGGTGGTATCAAAATAACTCCCTTAAATGAAGCGCGTTTGGCAGCACCCGGATCAAATGGAGGCATCCATATTGCAGTATCAACGCCTACGGTTAATGCCCCTCTTGGTGTTGTTACGCCTGCAGTATTGGCAATCCATGTAGTTTGGAAAGTTTTATCAAAACGGCTGTCGTTATTTCTTTCGGCAAATACATACAGCATATAGTCGGTATTTGGACGTATACGAATAAACGGACGACCATTTGCAATATCACGTGTCATGACCGGTGAACCGGTTGAAGATGGATAGCCTGATACTACTGTTGGATAATTGGGACGGAAAAAGAAGTTAGTAGCGTTATAATTACCGCCAGAACCACCCGCTTGGTAGTTACCATATTTGGTGTCGCTGCTTTCGTCTATTACAAAAAGTGTTTCCTTACCATAATCATTGCCCGGTTTAAAGGCATCGCCAAAGTCCTGCCAAAGATCAACCCCATAGGTACCTTTATTGGCAATCAGCGTATTAAAAGTTGTGGCAGCCGTTGCAAAATCACCGGTTTGTGCAGCTGATGACCATCCGCGGCTTAAGTACGCCTTACCCAAATAATACAAAGCTGCAGATTGTGTAGCAGCCTTACCACCAAAGGGAGTGCCGGGTGTTACCTGCAATTCTTTTGAAGCGTCTGTAAAATCCTTAATTACCTGTGCATATATATCTGCCAATGGAGCCCTTGTATCGGATGTTGTTGGCGATGTAATAAAAGTTGTATGTAAAGGAACCTTGCCAAAGGTAATAGCCAAATGGTAATACAAAAATGCACGTAAAAATTTAGCTTGAGCCAGGTATTGTGTGCGCTGGGTTACATCGGTAATGGCTGTTCCATATTGGAGCACCCCGTTTAAGGTGTTAATATCCTGATAGGCGATCTGGAAAATATACCTGAACTCATCTGTGCTGATATTGGTATAGGTAAACAAAGGGGTGCCACTGCCGCTGCCGCCAAGTAAAGTTTCATCAACCCCGCCTACTACCTCGTTGGTAAAACCCTCGGTGCCCCAAAGGCTGCGTAAAGTACCGTAAACACCGGTAATACCACCTATTACGCCAACTGGCGAAGCAAAAGATTGCTGGGTTATATTGGTTCGTTGTGTTTCAACCAATGTTTTTTTACAGCCGCCTAAGCTTAAGGACGAAGCTGCTGCAATCATTATCGAAATCTTTTTATATTGTTTCATGTCTTCTGATGCTTAAATGTTAAAGTTTTACACTAACGCCTAACTGGAATGTGCGCGTTGGCGGGTTATTCAGATTTACTGTAATAGCACGGCTGCCTGTAGTACCGGCGCTGCCACCACCTGCCGTAGGGTAGCTTGGGTTTACTGTTGAAATTACGATACCGCCTGTTGCATTACCTTCTGGGTCAACGGCTAAACCGCTTTTAACCAATGGCGAATAAATGATAAAAGGGTTATAGCAGGTAGCATATACTCTTAACGAGCTGATACCTGCTCTTTTTAAGAGTTTTGAAGGAATGGTATAACCAAGGTTGATACTCCGCATTTTAACAAATGAGCCATCGCGGTAAGCCAGGGTTGACGCATATATCTGTTTATCATTTGCGGCATCAGGCGCAGGAAAATCATTGGTTGGGTTGGTTGGAGTCCAGTAGTTTACCTTCCATTGGTTAACGCGTCCGTTACCAAAAAACGGATATCCTTGTGCACTGCCGTCGGCGGTTAAATAAGGTACTATAACGGTTTGCCCGATACGATAATTAGCTACAAAATTCAGATCGAAGTTTTTATAGAAGAAGGTATTGGTAATACCACCGGTATACTTAGGCTGAAAGTTACCGATGATCTGTAAGTCGCTGGTATTGATCTTACCATCGTTATTCACGTCCTGAACTTTAATCTGGCCAGGTAATTGTCCGTAAACCGCTGCCTGGGCCGCCTCACTGGTTTGCCAGATACCTATCTTTTTCACATCATAAATAACATTGAAAGGTTGGCCTACAAACCAGTTGTTGCCTATATCCTGCGTTAATCCGTCGTGCAGGGCAACAATAGTATTCCTGTTAAAGGATATATTGAAGTCTGTAGTCCAGTTTAAACCATCTTGGCTTTTCAGGTTTTGTGAACTCAGGGTAATCTCTAAACCTTTACCCTGGGTTTTACCTATATTGGCGTAGTAAGATGTGGCACCATTACTATAAGGTAAATTTACCTGTTGTAATATCTTGTCGGTTTTTTGTTCGTAAACATCAACCGAACCTGTAATGCGATCCTTAAATAAACCAAAATCCAAACCAATGTTTATGCTGTTTGTAAACTCCCATGTTAGGTTTTGATTGGCCAGCGTAGCTAAATAGTAGCCGTTTGCACCTGTTGAACCATAGTTGTAAAAATTACTTGACAATGGGCCTGATGATGAATAAGCACCAACCGACTGGCTTGATGTTTTACCATAACCACCCCTTATTTTTAAAGCAGATACTACATCACTTGCACCTTTAAAAAAATCTTCCCTGTCAATATTCCAGGCAGCAGCAAACGCCGGGTATACGTAATATTTTTTGTTAGGGAATACAGATGAACCATCATCTCTGATAGTAGCAGTTACCGAATACTTTCCATTAAAAACATAGTTTAAACGGGCCATGTAGGAGATTAAACCATTTTCAGAAAAGCCTCCGGTATTGGCCGAAATGCTGTTGGCCTGAGCCAGGTTATAATTCTGAATATAGTCAACCGGGATGCCTACACCTGCAAAACCATTATTCTGATAGTGGTCTTTTTCAACGCTATATACACCGGTAAACGTAAGGTGATGTTTCTGGGCAAATACCTTGTCGTACGTTAAAATGTTATCAATGGTATAGCTATAGTTTTCGCTGGCGTTCACATTTTCGCTGGATTGCGCGTAAGAAGTATTGGTATTGTAAAAGGTATTAGGTCCTGAATACATACCGCCGCCACTTGAATAATAACTGAAACCTAAATTGGCCCGGTACTTTAATCCGTCAATAATGTTTATTTCGGTATATAAAGTGTTGATAGAGCTTAATCTTCTGTTTTGGTCAGTATTGGTCGAGTTATCCCTTATAGTCAACGGGTTTACTACCGAAGCATCAAGAGAACCGGCTTGTGGCAGCAGGTTCACGGAACCATCGGCATTGTACGGTGATACCAGCGGACTAAGCCTTACCACGCCCCCAACCGGATAACGGTTACTTCCATTGGTAACTGCAAGGTTAGCTATGGTACTACCACCAACTTTTAAAAACTTGCTTACCTGGTGATCTAAAGTAGCGCGCATAGTGTAGCGGGTATAATCCTGCCCGTAAACTATCCCTTTCTCATGGCGGTATCCTGTACCAAATGAAAATTGTGTATTCTCTGTACCGCCAGAAATATTTAAGCTTTGATCATTGGTAAAACCTTGCCTGAATATAATTTTTTGCCAGTCGGTATTTGTTCCATTGGTAAGGCCTGTTTGCTCGGCAGCCGTTAAGTTATAGTTTGAGGTACCTGGGTTAACGCTATTCAGTACCCGTGCAGTTTCCTTAAATGCGGCATATTCCTGCCCGTTCATAAAATTATACTCACTTGTAGGGTTGCTTACACCCGCGTAGGCATTATAGTTAACAATAGTTTTACCTGCCTTACCGCGTTTGGTGGTTACTATGATTACACCACTTGCACCTCTTGAACCATAAATAGCTGTTGCAGAGGCATCTTTCAATACGTCAATTGAAGCAATATCATCTGGATTAATATCATTGATGCTTCCTCCAAAAAACGGAACGCCGTCTAATACAATCAGCGGGGAGTTTTGGTTATTATTCTGGGTGCCCGAAGCCCCTAATGACCGTTCGCCACGTATGCGTATTTGCCCCACGGCACCTGGCTGACCACTGTTATTCTGGATATCAACACCGGCCAAACGGCCTTGCAATTGATTAACAACGTTGGTAGCAGGTACCTGTTGTAAAGTTGCAGCACTTATAGAACCGGTTGCTCCAGTAATATCGCGTTTACGCTGCGTTCCGTACCCAACAACTACCACATCATTTAAGCTGTGACTACCCGGAACTAACTTAATGTGTAAATTTGAACTTTGTTCGGTTATAGGAACTACCTGGTCAGTATAACCTATATAGGTTACCAATAACGATGTTTCATTGTCAGAAACATTAAGGGAGAATTTACCATTAAGATCTGTTAAAGTTGCCAGTTTACCTGACTTCAGCTTTACAGTTGCTCCAATAAGTGGATACCCTTTCTCATCCAGTACAGTACCATTAATCTTTTTGGATTGGGCATAAAGTGATAAGGAAATTAAGCTCATACTTATCAGCATAAGCAATGCCCTCCAGCAGTTTTTCCGTATTTGTTTTTTCATAATTTATAATTTGAATTAAAGGCTTTAATTGTTGAACATACTCCGTGTGTTTCCCAGGAAAATGATTAGTCATTAGGCAATGCGGCAAACACTTATAAGCGGTACATGAAGTAATTTTTTCTCATAGATTTTAATTTAATAATGGTTTTAAACTGGTTTAATCAACAAATGGCTTTGTGGCCGGATAACTTTAACAGGTACAGTATTATAATTTGGCTGACGTAAAACTATCATAAAATACAATCGATTGCACAAATAAAATAAGTTTTATGGATATTTTTATTTTGAATGGATTTCATCAATAAAAATTTAAGCAATCGATTGTTTTTTTGCTATATTCTATAGTAGATGAATAATTTATTCGAAAAATAGCAACCCGGAAAATTGTGTTTATATCAGGATTTGTTAAAAAATGTATAACAAATAATCATTAACACTACTTTAACTTAAAAAGGTAGAAACTATACAGTTAGCAGAATATAATTTATTTAGTCTTTTTTTGCCAGGGAATTATTAGTAGATATATGGGGTTGAAGTTTTGAGCTAAAATAACATTTATGCAATCGAAGTACCACATAATTTAGCCCTGAATATGCATATATAAGTATTACCAAATAAAGCTTAAATGGATAATTTACCATTAATACGAAAGGCTCATTCAATATTCCATATTTGGTAATTACATCCTATTGATCATCTGTTGTAAAAGGTGAAGCTGGTAACCCCTCTTTATTATACAGATTGGCATCTTCGGGATTGTCAGCCCAGGCATAACGAACATATAACGGAACCTGCACATCATCGCTCCAAACAACTACTTTATCCCCGTCAATACGGGCGTTAGCCCATACATATTTTTTGTCATTACCGGCTATTGCAAAATGCATTAACTCATCGCCATTTTTTGCGATCAATCCGCTGCCAGTATTATCAAAACTGATAATGATTTTATTGCCAGCTATCTTAAATGATTGATATAACGGTCCTGATGCCACTATTTTAGTATCATGGTAAGCAATTTTCTCGGCAGCAAGAGCCAGCCGATCACCCACATCTTTTTTATCAAGCGGATGAATATCATTCCACTCCCCGGCATCAATAGTTACTGCCATCTCCGTATTAGGCACGCTAAGTGACCTCAGTTCCCCTTCCCGAAGTTCGGCCCATTGACTTTCTGACGGCGAGTATTGTACTTCCATAAAACCCGGTAATTGTGCATATATAAAAGGAATATTGCCTAATTTCCATTTATTACGCCAGTCTGTAATAAGGGCAGGCAGCAGATTTTGGTATGCTTCCGGTTTAAATGTATTTGCTTCGCCCTGGTACCACAAAATGCCTTTAATCTGATAGTTGATTGCAGGCGCAACCATTGTATTATAGAGGCCAGTGGGTTCATTTTGCATGGCGAATTTATTGACGTTACCACTATTTACTCCGGGATCAATAACCTCCCCTACCTTATACAGCCAATCGCCCCGAAGATCAATTTTTTGATCACCTATCTGCAGATAATATGGTTTTTCAGGTACAAAGCCTCCCTTCCCAGCTGTATTAACAACTTTAACTACAATGATATTTTTACCTGGCTTAAGTATTCCATTTGGTAAATTGTACCTGCGTGGTGGGTATTGATAAGTGGTCTCTCCTACTAATACGCCGTTAATGTAAATTTTATCCGCATCAACTATGCGCCCCATGAAAAGTTTTGCCGGTTTACCCAAAACTGCCGACGGGATTATAATCTCTTTATGGAACCAAACCGTGCCATTCAATCCTTTTATACCCTGGTCCGCCCAGTAGCCTGGAAGCCAGAAATTATGCCAGCGCACCGGATTATAAGTGGTATCATACCACTTAACTGATTCGGCCAGGCCTTTATCTATCGATACTTTTGCTGGTTGTTGCGCTGCGAGCAGAGGTTTCTTATTGATTAGCCCATTGATATAGGTAGTATCTTTAAAAATTAAAAGTTTATCCTGATACTCCCGAAATTGTTGAAGTCCCTGTTCGCTGATCCAGGCTTCAATTGGCGTTCCCCCAACACTGGAGTTTATTAAACCAATGGGTATGTGATATTTGAGATATATTTGTTTAGCAAAGAAGTAGGTAGCAGCACCAAAACCTAAAACGTTTTTCGGAGTAGCGGAGATCCACTTTCCCGGAGGCAGATCCTGATGTAACTTAGTAACATCGGCTACGGTTGGTATAAAAAAATTCCTGACCTGCGGAAAATCAGCATGCTCAATCTCTTTCGGATATTTTTCCTTAACCCGCTCCATGGGCAATACCATATTTGACTGGCCTGAGCAAAACCACACATCTCCAATTAAAATATCTTGAATCTGTAAATGATTATTAGCCACAATATCCATAATATATGGCCCTCCAGCTTTCATAGCAGGTAATAACATTATCCAATCACCATTTTTATCTGTCATTGCCTTGCCGCTTCTGCCATTGAACTTTATTTCAACTTTTTCACCTGGTGCTCCCCATCCCCAAAGCTTAATTTTAACATCCCGCTGCAATACCATGCCATCGCTTACCAATTTGGGCAAACGTACATCGGCATTAGCTGACCCGGCAGCCATAAAAAGGCAGCTTACGAAAGCTGTTAAACAACATTTTAAATTAAACTTCATAAACGGCTTCTTAGGTTAAAAAGAGGTAAAGTGCAGATTTTACACAATATTTAAACAAATATGAAGCATTTTTTTATTAAAAGCAATCGATTGCACTATTATTAATATTGGAAAATATTGGTTATTCAGGTTAAATATTAGATGAAGTCGGTGCATTTTATCTCCCGCGACTCCATCATTACTTAATATAAAAGATGATTCGATAGATTTTTGATCATTATTGCAATCCTTGCGTATGTCAGACTCCAATGGTGACAGTGTATTGTCAGTAAGGGAATATAGGTAAGCAGGTGATTACGAGGCGTTCAATGATGTTCATTCATGTTCATGGGAGCGTGAACGTGAACAGTGGCCAGGGGAAAGGAAGTAAGTTCAAGAGTTTGTTTCACAAAAAAGCCCTTGACTGTTACCAGCAAGGGCTTGATTTAAGATTGGGCACCGACCTACTCTCCCACGTTTTACCGCAGTACCATCGGCTCTGG
>NZ_JACHBZ010000004.1 GCF_014200575.1 Mucilaginibacter saanensis
AAAACGCTTTTACAGCTCTCGCTGCTATCGTTCGCCAGCTAATTGCCTGGTCACTTTGCCACGGAATCCCCTGGTCAACATCCCCGGAATATCAACTCAGGCTTGCTGAGCACAAAAATTTCGATGCAGCCCGAGCGGAATTTGAAACCTGGGATGATTATTCAATCATTCAAATGGATAATCTCTTTATTCAAAATTATCGGCTTGACCCGGCAACCCTTTACGCAAGTAGAGATGAATATATCGCCGCCAACTTTTTAAAATCTCTGATTGCCGAATGGGCCAAAAAACAAAATGAGCAACAGACGGTCATTGAGACATTGCCGGTACTCGTTATTCGAGATGTGCCATTTATCATCGATCCATACAAACGACAATTGATAAGGTTTAATGATCCTGAAAAGATCATTTCATTTGATGAACTAAAATTTAATAATGGTTTTTATTTTTTTGATTTAGACACAATCGCCTTTAGACCGGCGATTGACCTTCGTGGCCCGGAGGCGTTAGCGGATCGTATTTTTTCCGTCACTATACAAGCTACAATTATTGATGCCCCCTCTAAAATGCATAAAAGCATACAGGATGATATGAACAGGCGAAGCCAGGCGCAAAGCTGGGGATTTTACTTAGGAGACAAAAAAGTTTCATTACGCTTGTCAGGCGTTTTGCCGCATATTGATCTGGCTGGTACGGATTTCACCGTGGACTGGCGGTTAAGGCAAATGAGGGAGACAGAACAGCCCTGGAATAATATCAGCTTTGACGATTTTGAAATGGACGATAATGGTGATAAATACTTGTGCTTTTTTAATACGCAAACACATGAACTTTATATGCCACCGGAAGACTTAACGGAGTTACCTGAGCATATCGTGGTTCTTGAAATACCCAATGAACTCGATCTTGATCCCATTGCTGTGGCTCGGGAATATGGATCAGATCTCTATGAACTGCTAATAGAACATCCCATAGCCGAAAATTTAACCGCTAAAGTTAGTCCATTGTCGGAAACGGGATTACCCGCAATGGTTGAGAATAATATTCGTATTCAGCAAAATTCAACGAACGAGAAGCAAAATAGGAGAGGCCGATAGAAAAATCGGTCATATCTTTTTTGTCGGGCTTGAACGCATTATCCCCTAAAATGGAGCTGTCATTCTCCCTTATAATTAATTTCCCTTGCGCTATCTGCAAGCGTCTTTAGCTCCAACCTTTATCAATTCATACAATCTCATGGCTATAGAAATCATAACTAAGGATGACCTTGAAGCATTCAGGAAAAACTTATTGCTTGATATCAGGCTATTGTTATCCGAAAAACAACAAGATAATAAGGAATGGCTGAGATGTGCAGACGTTCGTAAAATGCTAAAAATCTCGACCGGAACAGTACAAAATTTAAGGATCAGCGGCAAGCTTAAATCCCAAAAAGTAGGAGGGATCCACTATTACAAACTCACTGACGTTGAAAATATGATCAGTGGCAAAATCAAATAATTATGTCGGAACTCTTAATTTTATCAAAACTGCAGGATGACATAGCCGATGACCCAAGGGTAACGGTATGGCATATCAGCCTATATACCTCCATTTTAAACATATGGCAGCAGAGTGGCTTTGAAAAGCAAATCAAAGTCACCAGGAAAATTCTAATGGCCAAGGCCCATTTTGCCAGTACTAGTACTTATCACAAGTGTCTAAATAAGCTAATAGAATTGGGCTACATCAGCTACAGCCCAACCTATAACTGTTATAAAGGCAGTAGAATCGAAATCTTACTGGCGGATCAAGAATGATCCGCCAGTCCTTTCCCCTTTTTTTTCACCAAGCTCTTTTCCAGCTGGAGCATATCCTTACTGACCTTATAGTCCTGTGTTTTCGCATAATGCTGTGTTTGCTTAATGGATGCATGGCCAAGCATCTTTGATACTGATTCAATCGGCACGCCATTATTGAGCGTCACCGTAGTGGCGAAGGTATGCCTGGCGATGTGAAACGTGAGTTCCGTCTTTACGCCGCACAGATCAGCGATCTCTTTCAGGTAAGCATTCATCTTTTGATTGGTTAACACCGGCAAAACCATTCCTGAAGCGGCACATTTTGGATGTTCCCTGTAATTGGAAATGATTTTCCTGGCCTGGCCCAGCAATGGCAAATTCGATGGCGAGTTTGTTTTTTGCCGCTTTATAAATATCCACTCCTTATTGTCAACACCTTTTTTAATGTCTGATCTCCTCAGATTTCTTACGTCTGCGTAAGCGAGGCCTGTGTAGCAACTAAACACGAACACATCCCTGACAATATCCAGTCTTTCCGAAATAAACTTCCTTTCTATTATTCTTATAAGTTCCGCCTCCGTTAGTGCCACCCTTTCAACCGGTTTTTTAGTCAGCTTGAAGTTGGCAAATGGGTCTGCGGGTAGCCACCTGTTTTTTACACATATCAAAACAACTTTTTTAAAGTTGGCCAGGTACTTCATCGTTGTATTGTGGTTGCATTTCCGTACAGTTTTTAACCAGAACGCATACTGTGAGATAAATTCGTGGTCTAGCTCTTTGATCGGTTTATCATCTGCTTTATACATCCATTTGATGAAAGCGCGGGTATGTTCCAGAGAAACATGATAACGGTCAATGGTACCGGCAGCAAAATCAACTCCTTCCAGTGCCTTCATCTGATCATTATGCTGCTGGAATATTTCCAGAATCTTTTTCGGTTTTTCGATATTGCCGGTTAAGATATCTTTGATAGCCAGGGCCGAAATGGCGCTGTCAGAATAGTTCAGCATTCGTTTTACATGGAATACGTGCTGCTCAAAGGAATCAAGAAACTGGTTTAATTCCTTTGAAGCCTCTTTAGTCCCGGTTGCACGGCCCGCATGAGCATTCCACCTCGATTGTTCACACCTGCGCTTGGTGGAAAGCTCGACCGCCTTGCCGTCAACAGTGATTTTCACATAGATGAACCTGTTGTCTTCTTCTTTGTTTTTGGGTTGCTTTAAAAAGAACAATAGCCCAAACGTTTTTTCTAACATAAAACATAAATAAAAGTTAAACAAAATTACGTTTCAGCCATTCTCTCCACAAGATGCGCGTGTCGCGAACATGCTGTAGTTCAAATGGTTACAAGCCATTCGTAGCGTCTTTTTGTTTTTTAGAACGATTTTGAAAAGACGCTACGAATGACGCAATAGAGTTTTGCGATTATTTGCGAGTTTTGGTAGGTATGTAAAAGAAAAAACCCCTTAATTTCACAATTAAGGGGTTTTTTTGACTTTTGTTAATGTAATCAGCGGAGAGCTAGGGATTCGAACCCCAGGAACCTTTCACAGTTCAACAGTTTTCAAGACTGCCGCAATCGACCACTCTGCCAGCTCTCCGGGCACAAAAGTACAAATCTGAACCGGATTGACAAATCTGTTTATCGTTTTTTTTCAATTATTTAATATTGGGAAATAAGCGTTTGAAAGTCAGTTATTTAATTTTTTGAAATGTCTGATTTTTTGCCTCTGAAGCTGTTATAACGAGGTTTTACTATCCTGATATTGCGTTTTGAGAGCTCAATACTGGCATTTAATTCGAAACCGATGAGCAAAATCAGCGAGTTTAGGTACATCCAAAGCATCACTACGATCAAAGTGCCTATGGAGCCATAAACTTTATTGTATGATGAAAAGTTGTTGATGTAATAAGAGAAACCCAATGAGGTTAACACGGCCAGACCTGTTGCTAAAATAGATCCCGGATTGATAAACTTCCACTTTTTTTTATGTGCCGGGCCATACCGGTATAAAAAGGATACGGTTACAAAAAATATGATAATGATAACTATCCACCGGAGCAAAAAGATAGGGTAGATCCAAAAATGACTGGTGCTGTCCAGGTGTTGTCTGATAGAGCTTATTAAGGCCTGTGCAGCAATCATGATGCCGATAGCTATAAAAAGGGCAAGACTGATTGCTACGGTAAGCAACAGGGCCGTTAAACGCCGTTTTAACCAACTGCGCCTGTCAGTTATCAACGATGATTTATTAAAGGCTTTCATGAGGTTGGTTACCCCGTTGGTGGCAAAATAGATGGTTGACAGGAAACCGAAGGATAGCAACTTACCGTTTTGGTTCTTGATTATATCAATTATAGTATCCCTGAATGCGAGGTAAGCATTGGTGGGCATAATAGTTGCCAGGATACGCAATAGCTCCCGCTGAAAGTTGTGTATAGGAACATAAGGGATCAGTGTAAACAAAAATATAGTTGCCGGGAACAAGGCCAGCATAAAGCTATAAGCTAATGAGGATGCCCGGTTAACCAAAGAACTGTTGGTGATCTCCTTGATAAAAAAGTCAATAACGGTATACAAAGGCAGCGGACGAAAGCCCGGCAGTATAATGTATTTTGTCCATTCAATAAGGTATCGGTAAAAAGCAAACCGGAGAAAAAAATGATGCAGCCATTTCATTTAGGCCAAATTTACTCAAAAAAGGGTGTTAATTTATTAATGAAATCCTGAGGGGGCAGGCAAGGGCGGTTTGTTTGCATGTTGAAGAATACCAGCAGCGTTTCGCCCTGGTTAATCAGTTCACCTTTTTCGTTACTTAGTTCGTACCTGAAATGGATGCGTATGCCCGGCATTTTATCCATGATCACCTTAACACTGATCTGCTCATCATATAACGCCGGTTTCAGGTATTTGCACTTTAATTCCAACACGGGCATCATAATGCCTGATTGCTCCATGCCGCTATAGGTTAAACCCAGGCTGCGGAGCATCTCTACACGGCCAACTTCATAAAACTCGGCATAGTTGCCGTAATACATATAGCCCATCTGGTCGGTTTCGCCGTACCTGACACGTATTTTAGTACTATGCTCAAACATTAGCGCTTAATGTTTCGCTCATTAAGAGCTTGATGAAATTTACGCGCGTTCACCAAATGGTCGGCCACGTTGGTGGCAAAGGCATGATAGCCCGAAAAATCGGCCTTGGCACACATATAAAGATAATCGTTTTTCTGATAGTTCAATACCGCTTTTACCGCGTTAACCGATGGCATCATGATAGGGCCCGGAGGTAAGCCCTTGTGCAAATAAGTATTGTATGGCGAATTGTATGACAGGTATTTGGTTAATACTCGTTTAATAGTAAAATCATTCAGGGCGAAGATAACGGTAGGGTCGGCATCTAATGTCATGCCCTTTTTTAGTCTGTTTAAATACAAACCTGCAACTGCTGGCATTTCATCATCATGCAAGGCTTCTGCATCAACTATAGAGGCTAATATGGATACTTGCGGCAGCGTAAGGTTAAGCGCTGCGGCTTGCTGTTTACGTTCCGGAGTCCAGAATTTTTCATAGTTGGCATACATCCTTTTAAAGAATTTATCGGGCGATGTATTCCAGTATAGCTGGTAGGAGTTAGGCATAAACATGGCGTACACATTATCAGTAGTAAAACCATATTGGGCTACATAACTGGCAGAGTCAAGCAGGTTAATGATAGCGGTTGAATCGGGTTCAATTTTTTTGGATACAAAACCTGCAAATTGTTCTTTCTGCCTTAAGCCATGAAACTCCAGTTTTACAGGCTCCTGCGTACCAGAAGCCAGCATGTTGATAAATTTGCGGTTACCCATGCCCTTATGCAGGCGGTATTTACCAGGTTTTACGCGCCTTGCGTAGTTCATGTTGGTGGCCGCCCAGTTAAATGTTACGGTATCCTTAACAATATCCTGTTCCTGTATGGTTTTCAGCACGTCGCCATAAGTGGCACCAGTATGTATATATAGATATTCCTGTTTGTCGGTTACATTGGGGCCAAAGTATTTTAAATAATAGTTTACTGCTGTAAAGCCCAATAAAACAATAGTAATGAGCACCAGGGCTATGATGAATTTTTTTAATATACCCTTTGACGGTGCCTTTTCTTCAGTCATAATAAATAGAATGTTTAATGATTATTTTAGTTTTTGGAGTGCAAGTAATCCGCCGATTAAGTTTTTAACATCTTTATAACCATATTGCTGCAATATAGTTTGCGCTGTTTTGCTCCGTAAACCTGCCTTGCAGATAACGATTATCTCATCTGTTTTGTTGTAACCCAGCTCATTTATGCTTTGCTCCAGTTTAGATAATGGAATATTGCGGCCGCCTATATTATAGGTATGGTATTCCATGGCTTCACGTACATCAATCAGGTTTATCTGCTCTGCCTGGTTTAAGCGGGTAAGCAGTTCAGTTGCATTAATTTGCTGGGACATCTGCTTTTTTACCTTGTGTAACGGTAACGTTAATACGGGTGCCGATGCTTGTTTTGCTTAACGAGTCGGTTTTCATTGGGTATTGTGCGGTTACCACCACGTTGGTCGAGTCGGTAATGCTACCTTGGTAGGTAATAATACCGATGGTTAAGCCCGATCCTTTGATGGCAAACCGTGCAGCATCCAGGTCAAGGTTTATCAATTCTGGTATGTCTACTTCACTTGCGCCTTCACCATCGCCCAAAACAAGGTCAATACGTGAGCCTTTAGGTATTTTGGTGCCGGCTTTAATAACCTGGCCGCCAAAGCGCACTTCCAGAATACGGTCGCGGGCAATATCTGAGCGGTAGGTGGTATCACCAATTTTTAAGCCGTAGTTTGATAGTGTGGCAACAGCCTCACGGTAACTGGCTTGTTCCAGATCAGGTAACGAAATGTTGGGCGCCAGTAGCGTAACCATAGTTAAATAAATAACACGGCCCTCTTTTACGTTGGTTCCGGCATCCGGGTCCTGCTCAACAATGGTTCCGGGAACAACGTCCTGCACATAAACGGAGTCAATTTTGTATCCAAAGCCCTGCTCTTTCAGCAGCTCCATGGCCTTGTCAACAGATTGTCCTTTTAGTTTGGGAACCGGTATGCCTGAGCCGTGATGGGTATAATATCCAAGACTATAAAAGGCTATTAAAACAACAACTATTACCGTAACAATAGCCATTATAATGTTATTCCGAAATGATTTTGTTTTTAAGTAAGCCCCAAATTTGCTCATCAGTATATGTAAAGATAATTACAGTCAAATAAGTATCAAACATACTGATAATTTCGGATTTCAGAATTTCCATTTCGGAATTTTGATCATCCGCTTCACTTATTAATTAGTTTTATCCTTAACTTCGAAATCGAAAACAAGCGGCTTTTATGAGCGGCAAAAAACAGAAATACTAAATCCAAAACTGAATATCCGACATCCCAAATGCAAAAAAATATAGCCCTTTTGGCCGGTGGTTATACCGGCGAATATGAAGTGTCCATCAACAGCGCTAAAAATATTGCCGATCATTTATCTGCCGATAAATATAAAGTTTACACCATCCTGATCAACCATGACAGGTGGTTCTACGAATCGGCCGGCGGGCAGATTGATGTTGATAAAAACGATTTTACGGTAACTTTAGAAGGCGAAAAAATAAAATTCGATTTTGCTTTCCTGACCATACATGGCACCCCGGGCGAAGATGGTAAGCTGCAAGGATATTTTGATATGCTGGGCATACCTTATAATACCTGCGATACCACAACCTCGGCCATTACCATGAATAAGGCTTTTGCCAAGGCTATTGTAAATGGTATTCACGGTTTGCATACTGCACATTCCATGCGCTTATTTGAGCGGGATATGCATGATGTGGCTATTATTTCTGCTACGTTGAAGTTCCCGCTGTTCATAAAACCCAATAATGGTGGCAGCAGCGTGGGTATGAGCAAGGTTTATAATGTTGCCGGTTTGCCCGATGCGCTGAAAAAAGCATTCCATGAGGATAAAGAGATCCTGGTAGAAGAATTTATAAAAGGTCGCGAGTTTAGTATAGGTATTGCCCGTTTGCATGGTAAAATCACCGTTTTGCCAGCCTCGGAAATTATTACCACCAAAGACTTTTTTGATTACGAAGCTAAATATACCACTGGCGTAACCGACGAGGTAACCCCGGCCGATCTTTCGGCAGCGCAAAATGAACAGATTGCTGCTATTGTTACCGAGATTTATGTGCGCTTTAATTGTAAGGGCATGGTGCGGGTTGATTTTATTTTACTGGAAAATACCAACGAGTTTTATTTTATTGAGGTTAACACCACTCCGGGGCAATCGGTTCATAGCTTAATACCGCAGCAGGTAAGGGCCGCCGGCATGGATCTGGGCGAATTTTACGGAGCATTAATTGAAGGAGCCATATAATTCCGGAGTCCGGATGTTTAATTTCGGATTGATCGGTTTAAATTAACTGTAAAGACGCATGGTATGCGTCTTTTTTCGTTTTAGTGTTTTATATGTAACAATAGCAATCCTTTCATTATCCAATAACCAATGCTGCAATTTATAAAATTCAAAAAACTGTACGGTGGTTTCCCTGCGCTAAAGGTTGATGGGTTATCTATCAATCCCGGGATATATTGGATAAAGGGGGTAAATGGTTCGGGGAAAAGCACCTTGCTTAAATCTATAGCAGGCATCCTGTCGTTTGAGGGCGATATTTTGCTCGATGATAGTATCAGCATTAAAAAACAACCGGTAATCTACCGCAAGCTGGTAAACTTTGCCGAAGCTGAACCGGTATTTCCGGAATTTTTAACCGGTACAGAAATGATAGCCCTGTTTGCCCAGGCCAAAGATGCACCCGCAGGGCAGGAGCAACATTATATGGAAAGCATGCAGATGCAGAGTTATGTAAACCGACCGGTTGGTACGTACTCCAGTGGGATGCTCAAAAAACTGTCGCTGGTACTGGCGTTTATGGGCAGGCCAAAGCTTATTTTGCTGGATGAACCACTGATCACCATTGATACCGTATCCTTGAAAATATTGAACACCTGGATAGCCGAACGACACCTGCAGGACGGAACAAGTTTTCTCCTGTCATCACATCAGGCCCTGGAACACGCCGAGCTACCTGCAGCGCATGAGTTACTGGTTGAAGAACAAACCCTGAAATTTATTTCCTGATGCGGCAGCCACTTACCAATATATTAATAAAGGTGTTTGCCTATAGCTTTTATCAGGTACATGCTGCTATACTGTTTTTTATATTTTTTATAATGGTAGGTTGTGTTCCCGGCAATATGCTGATTGGTTATCATCAATCATTAATGCTGGCCATGACCAGCAGCACTGTTATGCTTGCTTTGGTTTTGGCCGGCTGGCTTTTATATTTTTTAAAAAGCTGGCATTATGTTACCGGGCAGTTTTTGGCTCCCGATAAGCAGTTTTTATTTTACAGCAGTAACGCTTTGAGCCGATCAAAGCAACTGGCCAGCTGGTGTTGTGCGCAGGTTGTTATCATGTTGCCTGTTATCATTTATGCTTTATTGGCTGTTGCGGTAGGGATAAGTCATCATTATTATATACTGCCTTTGGTGATCCTGGTATTCTTAGCGGGTACCATCTGGTGCAGCTCAGTTTTATACGTGCATATACTAAACCGCCTGGTTGATGGTAGTAAACAATCTGTATTTTTGAGGTTAACTGGCAACTGGCGTAAGCCTTATTTTAGCCTGTATATCTATCACGTGTTCGACAAGCTTAAAATACCTTACTTTATTACCAAGGGGCTATCGTGGTTAATTGTAACCGGTGTGTTTTACCTGTTTGCTGATGTAAAAACCGACCAGCGGCTGGCAGGTATAGCTATACTGGCGGTAATTACTGCGCATGTGGTGCTGATTTTTGAGGAGCGCCGTTTTGAGGAAACCCGGCTAAGTTTTTCGCGCAACTTGCCTTATAGCCGATTCAGGATATTTGTAAATTTTATAGGCGTTTACTTTGTCTTATTGCTGCCAGAGGCTGTATGGCTTTTCAGTAGGTTTAATCCGCTCATGGCTATGGAGTTGTTGGCGGCTGGTTTAAGCACGGCGCTGCTTTTTCACAGCTTGTTGTACTGGTTTGGCCTGAATATGGAAAAATATATTCAATGGATACTCGGTTTATTTATGGTGCTGTTCTGGATAATTATGTTCCATTTGCTTTGGGTGCTGATACCGCTTAACCTGGTAATTGCCTACTTGTTTTTCTATACCAATTATTACTCGTACGAGGGGTTGGTGAGTAAGGAATAATGGTAAAATATGGACACAATAACTAAATTAAATACTGATCAATTACATCCTGCGGTATTTTTGCACCGCGACCGGTAGCCATATCAATCATCACGTAATCAAAATAGCCGTCACAGCAAATTTTGTTGGTGGCTTTGTTGGTGATGGCAAATTTTACGCGGCAGCCTTTATCATCAATGCTCTCTATACCTGTTTTTACAATAAAATAGTCGCCCATGGTTAAGGCGCGTTTATAGTCAACATGGGCTACGCGTACTACCCAGCCAAAGCCCCGCTCCATGAATTTTTCCATAGCCATACCATAGCAGCGCTCCATCTGGTCGTACCGGGCGGCCAGTACATAATCAAAATATTTGCTGTTATGCACATGCTGAAACATATCAATATCATCAGGGCGTACACGGAACTCGGTTTCAAAGGTAGAATACATAGTAGGTCAAAAATCAAAAGTAAAAATTCAAAAACTAAAACGCTGTCTGTTTATAAATTATAAAAAAAAGTATAATATTTTTACCACTGGTTTTTCACCTGCAGCTCAGCAAATTCATTTGAATTTTTGCCTTTGAAGTTTAACTTAATTCACTATCTTTGCACCTCAATTAATTAATCATTCACGCTTTAATATTATTCAAGTAATGTATTTAGGTAAAGAGGCGAAAGCAGAGATTTTCGCAAAACACGGTAAAGGTGCTACAGATACAGGTTCTGCAGAAGGACAAGTAGCATTATTCACCACCCGTATTGCACATTTAACTGGCCATTTGAAAAAAAACAAACATGATTTTTCAACCCAGTTATCACTTCAGAAATTAGTAGGTAAACGTCGTGCATTGCTGGCTTACTTATACAAAAAAGACATTGAAAGATACCGTGCTATCATCAAAGCTTTACAGCTTAGGGATATCATTAAGTAATTCTCTCCTTTTTTATTTAAAAGCCATCCTGATTAAAGAGGATGGCTTTTTTACTTTAAACATCATAAGTTAAGTTACCCGTAACGAAACAACCAAACTTACCATAGCCTCCGTGCCGATAAAAAGGCACTTACCTGATTGAAAAACAAATATTCACACACATAAAACCGATGCGCTCCGAAAGATGAAAAGTGCATCACAAACAAAACAAGATGAGTTTAAACGTAATTAAAAAGGTTATTGATTTAGGTGACGGCCGCACCATTGAGATCGAAACCGGTAAACTGGCCAAACAAGCCGATGGCTCTGTGGTAATTAAAATGGGTGACACCATGTTACTGGCTACCGTAGTATCATCGCCAGATGCGAAAGAGGGAGTTGATTTTTTACCCCTTTCTGTTGACTATCAGGAAAAATACGCTGCCACTGGTCGTATACCAGGTGGTTTTTTACGCCGTGAGGCTCGTTTATCAGACTATGAGGTTTTAATCTCGCGTTTGGTTGACCGCGCTTTACGCCCAATGTTCCCGGAAGATTATCATGCTGATACACAAGTGATGATCTCCTTAATATCAGCTGATAAAGATATTATGCCTGATTGCCTTGCCGGTTTGGCAGCATCAGCAGCCTTATCGGTTTCTGATATTCCTTTTAACGGTCCTATCTCTGAAGTACGTGTTGCTAAAGTTGATGGCCAGTTAATAATCAACCCAACCTTAAGTCAGTTACAGAATGCAACTTTAGAGTTTATTGTTGCCGGTAGCGAGCATGACATTAACATGGTTGAGGGTGAGTCAAAAGAAATTCAGGAAGCTGAATTGGTTGAAGCCATTAAATTTGCACACACTGCTATTAAATTACAGTGTTTAGCTCAAAAAGAGTTAACCATTGAAGTTGGTAAAACCGAAAAACGTGTTTACAGTCATGAGCATAGCAACGAGGATTTGAAAAAAGCTATCTACGCTGCTACTTATGATCAGGTTTATGCTATTGCATCTTCTGCTTCAGGAAAAGACGAGCGTTCAGCTAAATTCAAAGAAGTTCGTGATACTTATATCGCTACTTTAGGTGAGATAGATGACGTTACCAAATTCTTAGCAAAAAAATACTACCACGATGTAGAGTATGATGCTATACGTAACCTTGTATTAGACGAAGGTAAACGTTTAGATGGCCGTACAACTACACAGATACGCCCAATATGGAGCGAAGTTGGTTATTTACCATCTGCTCACGGTTCTGCCGTATTTACCCGTGGCGAAACGCAATCATTAACCACCGTTACCTTAGGTGCTAAGGACGATGAGCAAATGATTGATGGAGCGTTCATCAATGGCTACCAAAAATTCCTGTTACACTACAATTTTCCTGGTTTCTCAACTGGCGAGGTTCGTCCAAACAGGGGTGCTGGCCGTCGTGAAATTGGTCATGGTAACCTGGCTATGCGTTCATTAAAACAAGTATTGCCATCTGAGGATGAAAATCCTTACACTATCCGTATCGT
Source organism: Mucilaginibacter saanensis (assembly GCF_014200575.1). Taxonomy (GTDB): domain Bacteria; phylum Bacteroidota; class Bacteroidia; order Sphingobacteriales; family Sphingobacteriaceae; genus Mucilaginibacter. Next base: position 12,509 of record NZ_JACHBZ010000004.1, read on the forward strand.
ATCTGATATATTGGAGTCAAACGGTTCATCGTCAATGGCTACCGTTTGTGCTGGTACATTAGCGCTGATGGATGCTGGTATCAAAATCAAATCGCCGGTATCAGGTATCGCGATGGGATTGATCACCAACGAAATGGGTACTAAATATGCTATCCTTTCTGACATCTTAGGTGATGAAGATCACTTAGGTGATATGGACTTTAAAGTAACCGGTACTGAAAAAGGTATTGTTGCTGTTCAGATGGATTTAAAGATCAACGGTCTGTCATACGAAGTGTTAACTAACGCTTTGAACCAGGCTAAAGATGGTCGTTTACATATCCTTGGCGAAATGGCTAAAACCATTACCCAGCCACGTGAGGATTACAAACCACACGCTCCGCGTATTGTTACCATTAAAATTGATAAAGAATTTATTGGAGCAGTTATCGGGCCCGGTGGTAAAATCATCCAGGAAATGCAGCGCGAAACAGGTGCAACCATTTCTATCGAAGAAAAAGACAACCAGGGTATTGTTCAGATATTTGCCGATAACAAGGCTTCTATTGACCAGGCTTTAACCCGTATCCGCAATATCGCTTCTAAACCAGAAGTTGGCGAAATTTACGAAGGTAAAGTAAAATCAATTATGCCATTTGGTGCATTTGTTGAAATTATGCCAGGTAAAGATGGTTTATTACACATCTCTGAAATAGACCACCGCCGCATTGAAAAAATGGACGGTATATTTGAAGTAGGTGATGAAGTAAGAGTGAAATTGCTTGATGTTGACAAGCAAGGAAAGCTGAAACTGTCGCGTAAGGCATTATTGCCGAGGCCAGAGTCGCCAAAAGCTGAAAATTAATCTATAAATACCTATAGCAAAACCCTCGAAATGAGGGTTTTGCTATTTAAGCTGTTTTGTTTTGAGGTTTTTTGAAAAAAATCAAAACAAAAGTTATCTGTTTAAACTTTATTATAGTTAATAGTTAATAGATAGTTGATAAAACCATAAAGTTCGATCCTGTTTGATAAAAAATGACTCCTTCTACCAATGATCCTTTAGATTTTCTCAGCAATAATTCGCATGGGATACAGTCGGGTGCGCAAACCGATTTGGTCCAGCTTTTGTTATATGAGATTATCAGAGTTAAAGAGCTTATTGTGTATTATAATTCCATTCCAAATGGAGGGGGGCAACTTGGCTCATCAATTTTGAATGAGCTGGTATCTGAAGCTTACAGTTCCCTGGTAAACTATGATACCATACTGATGAAAAAATACTACGATTTACTGCTCAATTGCGATTAGGCTCCCCAGGCCTCTGAGGGAAAGGCTTCCCAAATTATATTTCTTTTATTATTCAATCCAAAACTTACTGTCATTCTGAACGGAGTGAAGAATCTGTTGTGCTATTTTTTCTGAACCTTGGTCGTTCAAAGATTTACGAAGTTTTTAAAACTTCCGCAAATCTAACTTCGGCAGGAATGTTTGTCGTCTTAAAATCTTAAAAAACTTTACACTAATTTTATGAATACTCCCTTTAGGGGGCAGGGGGATTGTTATATTTGCACATGAATCATTTAATAGCACCTTCAATTTTAGCTGCCGATTTTGCTAATCTGCAACGCGATCTGGAAATGATTAATACGAGCGATGCGGATTGGGTACATGTTGATATTATGGACGGCATGTTTGTGCCTAACATATCCTTCGGCTTTCCGGTTGTAAGTGCCACAAAAAAACATGCAACAAAACCGCTTGACGTACATTTAATGATAGTTGAGCCCGACCGCTACCTGAAAGCATTTAAAGATGCTGGTGCCGATGGTTTAACTGTGCATTATGAGGCTTGCCCGCACCTGCACCGTACCATACAGGCTATTAAAGAATTGGGTTGCAGGGCAGGGGTGGCGCTTAACCCGCATACACCTGTGGCACTGCTTGACGATATTATTGCCGATCTGGATATGGTGCTGATCATGTCAGTAAACCCCGGGTTTGGCGGACAAAAATTTATTCAGAACACCTACAAAAAACTAAACGATATTAAGGAGCTGAGCCAGCGCAAAAATCCCGGCTTATTGATTGAAGTTGACGGCGGAGTTGACCAGAGTAACGTTGAAAAATTACTCCAAGCTGGTGCAAATGTGCTGGTTGCGGGCAATTCGGTATTCTCGTCGGCCAACCAACTGGCTGCCATAAGTAACCTTAAATATCCCGAAAAGTTATTACAATCATAATAAACAACCCCAACTAAAAAGGAATTATTTAAAATTTGCAATCAAAGGGCCTTTTGTTGATTAATTGATTATTTTTTCAAAAAATGTAAATAATGTCTATATATTTTGTCAAATTAATTAACTTCGGCCCAACTAAATACAAAGTTCCTAATCGTGTATTCAGAACCTACAATTCGTTAATTATATGAAACATAATTTTGGTGCCGGACCGGGCATTTTACCTCAGGAAGTTTTAAAACAAGCTGCTGAGGCGGTAATTGATTTTAATGGTACAGGATTGTCATTATTGGAGATCTCACACCGTTCAAAAGAATTTGAGGCAGTTTTGGATGAAGCTGTTCAATTAGTGAAAGAATTATTCAGCGTTCCTGAAGGTTATTCGGTATTGTTTTTACAAGGCGGCGCCAGCACCCAGTTTGCTTTAGCTCCTTATAACCTGTTACCTTCGGGTGGCAAAGCGGCATACCTTGAAACTGGTGTGTGGGCTAATAAAGCTTTAAAAGAAGCTAAATATTTTGGAGAGGTTGAAGTTATTGCATCATCAAAAGAAAGCAACTTTACTTATATCCCTAAGGATTATACTATACCTGCTGATGCTGCTTATTTCCACATCACTTCAAACAATACCATTTATGGTACGCAGTTACAGGAGTTCCCTAAGTCGCCAATACCGGTGGTTTGCGATATGTCATCAGACATATTCAGCCGCAAGGTCAATGTTGCCGATTTTGGTTTAATATACGCCGGTGCTCAGAAAAATATGGGCCCTGCCGGTGTAACGCTGGTAATTGTTAAGGATGATATTTTAGGCAAAGTTGATCGTAAGATCCCGGCTATGTTTAACTATCAAACACAAATTGAAGGTGGTTCAATGTACAATACGCCTCCTTGTTTTGCTATATACGTATCTATGCTTACCCTTAGGTGGTTAAAAGCTAAAGGTGGCGTTGCAGCTATTGAGCAGGAAAACATTACCAAAGCCAATGCACTTTACAATGCCATTGAAAGCAATCCTTTCTTTAAAGGTGTTTGTGCTGTTGAAGACCGCTCTCACATGAATGTTTGTTTTGTAATGGAAAATCCTGAACTGGAAAAACCATTCCTGAAACTGTGTGACGAAAGAGGTATTGTTGGCGTTAAAGGCCACAGAAGCGTTGGTGGTTTCCGTGCATCAATTTACAATGCATTGCCATTAAGCAGCGTACTTGCACTAATTGATGTAATGCAGGAATTTGCCGATAGCAATAAATAATCTTTTCCTGCTGAAGGAAGTATAAAAATAAATTAATAACCTCCGGTATCTTTAAAGGATGAGTTTTATTGCTCGCCCTTTAATGGGCCGGCGGGCTTAAACTATAATTAAGATGATCAAGATATTAGCTAATGATGGTATAGACCCAATTGGAAAGCAGCTTTTAGAAGATGCCGGATTTGTTGTTGATACCAATAATATTCCACAGGATGAACTTCCTGAAAAATTGCAAAACTACGATGCCATTACAGTTCGTAGTGCTACTAAAGTGCGTAAAGCATTAATTGATGCCTGCCCTAACTTAAAAGTAATTGGCCGTGGCGGTGTTGGTATGGATAACATTGACGTAGAATACGCCAGGGAAAAAGGTTTAAGTGTTTATAACACTCCAGCTTCTTCATCATTATCAGTAGCCGAACTGGTGTTTGCCAGCTTATTTGGTTCAGTACGTTTCTTGCATGACAGTAACCGCAAAATGCCGGTTGATGGCGGTACTAAGTTCAATGATCTGAAAAAAGCTTATGCTAAAGGTATTGAGCTGCGCGGTAAAACATTAGGTATTGTAGGTTTTGGTCGTATTGGTCGCGAGGTGGCAAAAATTGCTATCGGCGTAGGTATGGACGTTTTGGCTTATGATCTTTTTGAATTTAACCCTGAGGTTGATGTTGTTTTAGGTGGTGGTACTACCGTTAAAGTAACAGTAAAAAAAGCTACGCTTGATGAGGTTATCAAACAGTCTGATTTTATTACCCTGCATACACCATTTATTGACAAAGCCCTTTTAGGCGCCGAAGAATTGGCTCAAACTAAAAAAGGTGTTGGCCTGGTGAATATATCACGCGGTGGTTTAATTGACGAGTTAGCTTTAGTTGATGCATTAAACAGCGGCCAGGTTTCATTTGCTGCACTTGATGTTTTCGATAACGAGCCAACCCCTCGCGAAGAAATATTAAAACACCCTAAAATTTCCCTTACCCCGCACATTGGCGCTGCCACTAACGAGGCTCAGGAACGTATAGGTGTTGAGCTTGCCAACCTGATCATTGATCACTTTAAAAAATAAATAAGCACGAATTGCACTAATTTTTGCGAATTACACGAATGGCACGGATCTAAAAGATCCGTGCCATTTTGTTTTAATAAAAGTCATGCTGAACTTGTTTCAGCACCCCTCATGCTAATGTGTAAAGTATACAGATATGGAATGCCGAAATAAATTCGGTATGACAAAGAGTTTTATAGTGTGTAACTGATATCTTTCTCAGGCATCGTAACGGTATAGCCGTGTTGTTCCAGGTCATTGGCCAGGAGTTGCATGCTTTCAGTTTCGCCATGTACCAGGAATACATTCTTTAGTTTTGATTTGTCCTGTTGTTTTACGTTCTCCAGGAGATCATTATGATCGCCGTGAGCGCTTAGCACGTCTGTTTGCTTAATAGTGGCGTAAACGGCCAGTTCGCGGTCTTTAATGTGCACTATGGAATCGCCACGCAGTAGGCGGTGCCCTAAAGTACCTTTGGCGCAGTAGCCTATAAAAAGAATGGTGCAGTAATAATTTTGAATATTATAGAAAAGGTGATCCTGGATGCGGCCACCCTCCAGCATACCGGCCGATGAGATGATAATACAGGGCTCATAGTAATTAGAGATCTGCCGGCTGTCTTTTAAATTCTCAACGTAGGTAAGGTTATCAAACTCAAACTCATCACCTTTGTCTTTATAAAAATCCTGTGCTTCCTGGTTCACCAGGTTATGATATTTTCTGAAAATACCTGTTGCCATGGTAGCCATAGGGCTATCAACAAATACCTTAACCTGTGGTAACAGGCCTTCGCTGAATATTTTATTTAAGGAATAAACCAATGATTGCGTACGCCCGATACTGAATGCCGGGATAATCAACCGGCCTTGTTCCCTTACGCAAGCCTTATCAATAACCTCTATCAGCGTTTGCTCTACTGATTTATCTTTGGTGTGATACCTGCCACCGTAGGTTGACTCTGAAACCAGGTAATCAACAGGCGGTAATGTTTGCGGATCATCCAGAACAGGGTAATTTTTACGACCAATATCGCCCGTAAAAGCAATTGATTTTTCTTCGCCGTTATCGTTAATTTTCAGTACCGCTGCTGCTGCTCCCAACAAGTGCCCAACCGGGATAAAAGTAAGCTCAATATTGCCATTAATACGGAATGGCCTGTTAAAGCCAATGGTAACAAAGCGATCAACCGTGTCCATTACATGCTTTTGCAGGTATAGCGGTTGCGCGCCCGTATTAAATTTACCCTTGCCGCGTTTATGACCACCCTTGTGCGATTTGTGCATGAAAATACTAACCGAGTCAAGTAATAATAGTTCGGTTAGGTCGGCAGTGGGCGGGGTGCATAATATTTGCCCGTTAAAGCCAAGCCTGATCAGTGTAGGTAGATTGCCGGAATGGTCAATATGGGCATGGGTTAGTATCACCACATCAATTTCGCCGGGATTAAAAGGAAAGTTCTCGTTAGCTTGTATGTTGCGGTCTTTCTCGTAATCCAACCCGCAATCTACTAAAATCTTATATCGGTCAACCTCCAGTAAATGCATACTACCGGTTACCTGCCGGGCTGCCCCGTGTATAGTTAATTTCATTATTTACGTTGTACGCTTCTTAAGTTGTACGTGTTACGTTGTACGTTTTACGTTAGTTTATACGTATTACGTTTGTGGTGTAATATAATAATTAGTAAAGGCTGTTTGATGGTTTTTATCGCATTACTTCAAAAGTATAACGGAAACCTGCGCGCTTTATTAACTGTTTTGTGCATCAAATTGTAACTGGTTCAAATAGCGGTACAAGCCTTGCTCATTGCTGATTAGTTCCAGATGGCTGCCGCTTTCAATGATCTCACCTTTTTCAAGCACAATGATCTTATCGGCCTCGCGGATGGTTGAAAGGCGGTGTGCAATAATAATAGAGGTACGGTCCTTCATCAACTCTTCCAGCGCTTCCTGAACCAGGCGTTCTGATTCCGAATCTAACGACGAGGTAGCCTCGTCCAGTATTAATATAGAAGGGTTTTTGAGTAGGGCACGGGCTATGGCTATACGCTGGCGCTGACCGCCTGATAGTTTAACCCCCCGCTCGCCCACAATGGTTTCATAAGCTTCCGGGAACGAGGTAATGAACTGGTGCGCATTGGCGCGTTTAGCCGCCTGTATAATATCTTCTTTAGATGCACCCAACCGGCCGTATGATATGTTTTCCAGTATCGAGCCCCCAAACAGCATAACATCTTGCGGAACTATAGCCACCTGGTTGCGGATGTCAGTAATAGAAAAATCAGACGCGGCGTGTCCATCAAACAAAATGGTACCGTTTTGAGGGTGATAAAACTGCAAGATCAGGGAGGCCATGGTCGATTTCCCTGAACCGCTTGGGCCAACAATAGCCACACGTTGCCCGGCAGCCGCATCAAAGGAAATTCCCTTTAAAACGGTAAGCTCGGCGCGTGATGGGTAGGCAAATACCACATTGTCAAAAGCAATATCGCCTTTGATATGCTGATCAATTTTGTTGTTGCTTTCCACCATGGAGATATCTTCGCCCTCTTCGGCCAAAATTTCCAATACGCGTTCACTTGCACCAACGGCCTTTTGCAAATTGGCATACAGATCAGGGAAAGTACCCATAGCTGCACCCACAAATATGGAGTACATGATAAAGGTGGTTAAATCGCCCACTAAAATTTCGTGGTTGCTTACCAATACCGATCCGTACCATATTACGCCCACAAATGTGCCAAACAAACAAAACACAATGAATGAAGCAAATATCCCGCGGAATTTGGCTCCTTTTACGGCAATATCTACTACGCTGCGTAAAATTTTATCATAACGGGTGGCTTCATAAGCCTCGTTAACAAATGCCTTAACGTTGGCAATACCTTGCAGGGTTTCTTCTACAATGGTGTTTGATTCGGCCAGTTTATCCTGTGCCTGGCGTGATAGCTTGCGTATATACCTCCCAAAAAATACGGCAAATGCTACCAGAAAGGGGAGTATGGCCAATAAGGCCAGCGTTAATTTAATAGATACAACAGCCAGCAAAATAACACTGCCCACCATAATAACCAGCTGCCTTATAATTTCGGCAAAGGTGGTGGTTAGGGTATCCTGTATCTGCGACAAGTCTGCCGATATGCGGCTGTTCAGTTCACCAACACGTCGGTTGGCAAAAAAGTTCATGGGTAGGGTAATCAGCTTAAAGTAAGTATCACGACGGATATCGGCCAGTGATTTCTCCGCTACCTGTACAAACCAAACCACCCTGAAAAAGGATACAAACGCCTGGCCAAATAATAATAAAAAGCCGGCCAGGGCAATGGCGTTTAAGCTGTGCGGTAAATATTTATTAGGGTAAGTGCCCTGTGCCGCATCAATTAAAGCACCCAGTATTTTGGGGAATGAAAGACCTACAATGCTCGATATAAATAAAAATATCAGTCCTGCTATAAATTTGCCCCGGTAAGGTTTGATGTAATTAAGCAGCTTACGTATATTTTGTATGCTCTGCTTGTTTATTTTTGCTTTAGGTAATTCCGTTTCAGCCTTAGCGCCACTATTCAGTCGTCCTCTTGCCATTTATGCTTTTAATAGTTATGGGCGCAAAATTACACCTTAACTTTGCTTTTTTTGTTTATCAGAAATAAAATTGACGCAAACATGAGAACAATTATCAAAATATAAATACGTTGACCGTTTTCTTTTTGTTCAATTGCCTTTTGTGCGTCGGCTTTTAGCAGCACATTTTGCTGCCTCAACTTGTTAATTGTACTCATGTAACCCAGGTTGATGCTCTCGGCTTCCTTAGAGTGATTTTGGATCTGCCTTTGTTGAAAGGCCCTGTATTCCAGCAGTATTTTCAGTTCCTTGTAAATATTGTCGTCGGTTTTAACAATATCCATCAAAATATCATTTGACCGGCGTATGTCGCTTTTGGTTTGCAACCCAAATATGCCGGTATGTTCATTTAAGCTCTGGCTATACTGCCCAAATCTTAGTTTACGCCCGTCAAGCATGCTGTTTATTTTTTTGCGCTGAAGCTGGTAAGCTACAGAGTCGGCACTAATTTGGGTGTTAGTTTGCGCGTATGCTACACCTGTACCCATTAAACAACATAAACAAAGCAGAAGGATTTTTTTCATGTACTAAAACTTACTGAAACTCAATAATTACCTTATCGTTAAGGTTTAAACCTAATAAACCGCTTGCGTTACCTTTATTGATAGCAATTTCCAGGTGGTCGCTAATGCCAAAAAGACAAAGTTTTTCGCCAACAGGCACCTCGTTGTAATGCCAGCTTAAGTGGTTAATCGTTTCGTTGCGTTTAAAGTTTAACACAAAACGCCGGCCCTGCTGTACACTGTTAAAAAACTCCTTGGTGATGTTGGTGATGACGTTTTGAAATGAGTCGATATAAATTACCACACCTTTGATCAGGTTTTTTTCAATAACAGGCTGCAAATTCATTTTGTTTTCGATTTCATGAACGGGCAGGCCAATTTCATTAAGCTTGCCGCCCTGTGCCAGATGACAGGCAGCCTTAACAAATATGTCAGCCAGCGGAAAATGCAAAAATTTAAGATCCTGCATAATGTTGATCTCCACAATCTCTTCGGGCTCAGTATCAAACATCAGCGAAAAAATACCGTTATCGGCACCTACGAAGTAATGTTTTTTGTATCTTACAGCAAGGTATTTAGTATGGTCATTATAAACCGTATCAATCCCAATAAGATGTACCGTATCTTCAGGGAAGTAATAGAAACTATTTTTTAATATAAACGCAGCCTGTTGCACGTTAAAGGCCGCCACACTGTTGGTAATATCAACAATATTCACTGTGGGCAACGATTTATAGATACTGCCTTTTAATGCAGCCTGGTAAATGTCTTTATCGCCCAAATCAGTAGTTAATGTTATTATTGCCATTAATTTTATAATATTTATTGCTAATCTTGTAGTAGCATTTGAAGCTACAAATATTCAATTTTTAATTCATAAAAATCTGTAACTAAAAAATCAAATTAGTATTGAACGAACTAAAGTTATCAATTGAAAACGTAAATCCGGCAGTATTGTGGGGGCCTAATAATGATCATTTTGAGATCATTAAGAAACAATATCCTAAGCTTAAAATAGTTGCACGTGGCAGCGAAGTTAAAATTTTAGGTGATGATCACGAACTGAATATTTTTCAGGAAAAATTCGATCATCTGCTGCAACATGTAGAAAAGTTCGAAAACCTGAACATTACTGACCTTGAACGAATACTGGGTTCAAAAGCTAATTCGGCACCATCAACAGATCAGGTAACTGATAAGTTTGCCAGCGGCGAAGTGATAGTTTTTGGGCCAAACGGCGTAATGGTTAAGGCACGTACAGCCAACCAGCGCAAAATGGTTGACAGTATTAATAAAAGCGATATACTTTTTGCCATAGGGCCCGCAGGTACCGGTAAAACCTATACTGCCGTGGCTTTAGCCGTACGGGCATTAAAAAACAAGGAAATTAAGCGTATTATTTTAACACGGCCCGCTGTAGAGGCAGGGGAGAACCTTGGCTTTTTACCCGGCGACCTTAAGGAAAAGATTGATCCGTACCTGAGGCCCTTGTATGATGCGCTTGATGATATGATACCGGCTGAGAAATTAAAATTTTACCTGGAGAACCGTACCATTGAGATAGCACCACTGGCATTTATGCGTGGCCGTACGCTTGATAACTGTTTTGTGATATTGGACGAAGCCCAAAATGCTACCGATATGCAGCTTAAAATGTTCCTGACGCGTATGGGGCCATCGGCTAAGTTTATAGTTACCGGCGACGTTACACAGATTGACCTGCCCAAGAAACAACAATCAGGCTTACACACGGCACTGCGTATATTAACCGATATTAAGGGAATTGAAATAGTTTACCTGAGCGGTGAGGACGTAGTACGTCATAAACTGGTACGCAAGATACTTGAAGCATACGGAGATATACAATAAGGTTTTAGTATCAAGTAGTTAGTATCAAGTATCAAGATTTTTGATCACAATACTAAATATTTGTAGCGGGCACTAAACGCCGGGCGATGTACTTGCTACTTGATACTAACTACTTGATACTAAAAAACAATGAACGCAATAAAAGAAACACATTTTAACTTCCCCGGCCAAACCAATTATTACAAAGGCAAGGTACGTGATGTTTATACAATAGATAATAAATACCTGGCCATGGTGGTTACCGACCGCATTTCGGCCTTTGACGTGGTATTGCCTGAGCCTATCCCTTATAAGGGGCAGGTGCTTAACCAAATTGCAGCCCGGTTTTTAGAGGCCACTGCCGATATTGTACCTAACTGGGTAATATCCGTTCCTGACCCAAGTGTTACAATCGGTCGCATTTGTGAGCCTTTTAAGGTAGAGATGGTGATACGCGGTTATTTAGCGGGCCATGCCTGGCGCGAATATAGTGCCGGTAAAAGAGTAGTTTGCGGCGAAAGCATACCTGAGGGTTTAAAGGAAAATGATATACTGCCTGAGCCTATTATTACACCTACCACCAAAGCATCGGTAGGGCATGACGAGGACATATCAAAGGCTGAGATCCTGAAACAGGGTATCGTATCGGCCGATGATTATGCACAATTGGAAACCTATACCAAGGCTTTATTCAAACGCGGCACCGAAATTGCCGCTAAACAAGGCCTGATCCTGGTTGATACCAAGTATGAATTTGGCAAGGTTGACGGTCAGATATATTTGATTGACGAGATACACACCCCTGATTCTTCCAGGTACTTTTATAAAGAAGGTTATGAAGAGCGTCAGCAAAATAATGAGCCGCAAAAACAGCTCTCCAAGGAGTTTGTCAGAAGATGGCTTATTGAAAACGGTTTTCAAGGTAAAGATGGCCAGGTTGTACCCGTTATGACGGAGGAGATTGTAAAGTCAATATCTGAACGCTATATTGAGTTGTATGAACAGATCATTGGCGAAAAATTTGTAAAACCAGCTAACGACAGCGTGTTAAACAGGGTTGAAGCCGGTATTAAAGCGGCGCTTGTAAATTTGTAAATTTTTAATTACACGTAAAATAATCTTATCTTAGCTATCTAATAATTAACAAGAATGAAATTTACTGTCGATAAACACGAGAAATATATTTTAGTGAAGCTTAATGAGTCAAAACTAAACTCATTGGTTACACCTCAATTAAAGTCCGAGTTGATATTGATCAATGCAGAAGGTCAGAGAAATATAATTCTTGATCTTTCACAGGTAAAATTTGCAGATTCTTCAGGTTTAAGCAGCTTATTAGTAGGGCACCGTTTATGTAAAAACGCTACCGGATTATTTATACTGGCAGGTTTAAATGATGCTGTTGCCCGTTTAGTTACCATTTCGCAATTGGATAATGTGCTGAACATTGTTCCTACAGCCGAGGAGGGCATCGATCTTATTTTTATGGAAGAGATTGAAAAAGAACTAAAAAAAGAAGTACGATAGGCCATATAACTGTTTACCCTGTATGAAATTTGAGGTAACAATACTTGGGAGCAGTTCGGCAACACCCATTTTTAACAGAAATCCCACAGCACAGGCGCTCAATATTAATGAGCACCTGTACTTAATTGATTGCGGCGAAGGCACTCAGCAGCAAATGCTGCGTTTTGATATTAAAGCCAGCCGCATTGATTATATATTTATCAGTCATCTTCACGGCGATCATTATCTGGGGCTGGTTGGCTTGTTGTCATCCATGCACCTGAACGGGCGTAAAAAAGCACTCTATCTTTTTGGTCCGCCGCACTTAAAAGAGATTATTGACCTGCAACTGAAATATTCAGAAACAACACTACAGTTTCCGTTGGAGTTTAAAGTTACCGACGCTAAAAAAGCCGAAGTGATTGTAAACAACAACGATATCATTATTGAAACTATACCGCTTGATCATCGGATTGATTGTACCGGGTTTATTTTCAGGGAAAAAAAACGCTTGCGTAAGCTGCTCAAAGAAAAGCTGGAACAATTGAATATCCCGGTAGAGTATTATACTGCGTTAAAGAAAGGGAACGATTATACCGCTAATAATGGTGTGGTATATAAAAATGATACGCTGACTATTGACTCTGATGCACCCAAAGCTTATGCCTATTGTTCCGACACCTTGTACAACGAACAATATTTTAGCCAGATAAGTAATGTTACCTTGCTTTATCATGAGGCTACATTTTTAAATGATATGTTGGACAGGGCAAAGGATACACATCACACCACGGCGTTACAAGCGGCAGATGTGGCTTTAAGAACCCATGCAAAACGACTGCTGATAGGTCATTTTTCGGCCAGGTATAAAACATTAAATGAACTGCTTGAGGAAGCAAGGAGCATTTTTCCGGCAACAGAACTGGCTATTGAGGGGAAAACATTCGTTATAGAGTAAAGGAAACAAAGCAAGGATTCTGGGAGCAAGGAAAAAGGACAATAGGAAGTTATAATAAAACATAAAAAGGCCAACGATTATCGTTGGCCTTTTTATGTTTTATCTTCTTTATTGCTTGTTCTTCAAATCTTTGCTCTAAACGCTTAGTCTTTTTTACCACCAAAAACTGAGAAGCTTACATAGCGTTTAGGATGGGCCTTTAAATCAATAAACAGGTTGTTCAGGTTATTAGAGGCATCGGTCAGGTTTTTATACATCTTATCGTCGTTAAGCAATAAGCCTAATGAACCCTGGCTGTTATTGATCTTACTGATGGTAGCCTGCAAATCGGCCATGGCCTTATTAGCATTGTCAAGCGTTTGTTTGATGTTTGAGTTGGCAATATCGTTGCTCACCTTTTCAAAGTTGGCGCTCATGCCGTTAATATGAGCCGTACTGCTTTTTAAACTGCCAGATACAACCTCGGCATTGGTCAGTATACCATTGATGTGGCCTGATTGTGCAGCCACCAGGTTATCAATCTTTTTGGTGGTTCCCTCTAATGTTTGCAAAGAGTTGGCAATGCTCATAAAGCTGCGGTCAACATTTTTTTGAAAGTTGGGGTTCAGTATTTTATTGATAGCGCCCAGTGATGAATCCATTTTTGAAATCAGCATCTCAGCTTTTTTCTGTATAGGTTGTAAGCTTTCGGCCAGGCTGCCCTGTATATCGGCTCTTAAGGTGTCCTGATCTTCCGCAGGTACTTTGCTGTTCCCTAATTCAAAAACTATGGCCTTACTGCCCAAAAGATCGGTACTTTGCAGTTTTGCCAGCGTATTATTAGGTACTACATAGGAGGGAGCAATTTTAAACTCTACAATAGTGCGGCCATCAGATTGCAGTTTCATGTTTGATACACGGCCTATCTGAAAGCCGTTAACCAACACCGGTTTTGATATGGAAAGCCCTTCAACACTGTTGTAAACAGCGTAAAAATTATTGGAGCCCGAAAAAACATCGTTGCCGCGCAAAAAGCTATATCCCAGTATCAGTACCGTAATTGTTATGGCTGTAAGTGCACCTATTTTTGTTTCGTTTGAAATTTTCATTAAGTAGTATGTTATGAGTTCAAATAGTTTGCAGTATTTACTGATGCTGCATGTATAATACGTTTTATAACTATATAAAGTTTGGTGCTAATTATTGTGCCACTTGCTCAACCGCGTTTTTGTAACTTGTTAAAGCCCGAACAATTGAATTTACAATTTCGTTTTGTCCATCTTCTGAATTTAAATAAGCCTCATCAGCAGGGTTGTTAATATACCCGGTTTCAACCAGTACAGATGGCATTGAACTATGGCATAACACATAAATTCCCTGTTCTCTTATCCCTTCACTCGGGCGGCCGTCAGTGTCAACAAATTCTCTGTTAATAAGGTTTGCCAGATTTATACTTTGTTGCCTGAATTTTCTTTTATATTCATTAGTTAAAATAATAGTTACCGGATCATTAGGATCCAAAGCGCCGCCATCTAATTCAGAGTCGCCTTCAATCTGGTTGTTTTTGATGGCGTTCTCCTCTTCTTTAGTACGGTGCAACCCATAAACCAGTAGCAATACGCCCTTACCTGAACGGTCAGGAACCAAAGATGTTTTATAAACCGGTTTATGATGTTTGGTTCCCACTCTTCTTGATACGCGTCTATCAGATAAAGAATTACAGTGGATGGAAATAAAAATGTTTCCTTTGTTCTCATTAGCTATTTCGGCACGCCTTTCAAATGATACATCGTCTTCGGTACTGCGTGTCAATACCGCCTTTACTCCTGTAATATCTTTTTCTACCGCTTTTTGCAATTTTAACGCAATAGCAAGCGTTACATTCCTTTCAGAAGAATATTCGCCTGATGCGCCGTGTGAATAATGACCTACAGTACTGGAAGGTTTGCCGCCATGGCCCGGATCAATAATAATGGTTTTGATCTTAAAACCAGTGTTGTTTATAACTGTATCTTTTTTTAAGTTATTTATAGTAGTATCTTTTTTTATGAAACCATAAGATGTAACCGGAAAAAATGAAAGGAATGTAAGTAATACCGATAAACTATAAATCAATCTTTTCAATGCCCTATTTTTCATTATTTTTGAACGCTGTTAACTTTATCTGCAAAAATACTATTCATAATCAATTTTGAAATTCACAACCTTTTTTTTTCTGATTGCAATTGTTTTAACGGTAAATGTACTTGCTGCCGAAAGCAAAGGTACACATAAGGCCTATAGCAGCAAGTCAGTTGCAGATACTATTATAAAACTTGATACCATTAAGGATAAAAAACTCCTTAAAGGTAAAAAAAATGGGCGCGTTACCACACCCAAAAATGGCAAAACTGTTGCTGATACCTCCAAAAAAGACAATGGTGGCCTGCAATCAGAGGTAAAGGCCGTTGCCGAAGACTCTACACGGAATGACTTTAAGAATGATATTTTATATCTGTACGGCCGCGCACGGGTAACCTATGGGGATTTTGAACTTGATGCCGACTATATTAAGGTTGACCAGAAAAATCACGTGATATTTGCACGCGGAAGTATTGACCCGCGTACCCACCGTTATATTGGGCGGCCTATCTCCAAGCAAAAAAATGATAAACCTGTATCGTCCGATTCCCTGTTGTTTAATTACGAAACAAAAAAGGGAAAGTTGTATAACCCCGCATCTGAGCAGGATGGTAACTTTATATCAGGCGGGCAGGCAAAAAAACTGAATGAAACAGAGGTAGCCTATCGCAATGTAATTTTCAGTACCTGCGATCTGCCTTATCCTGATACACACTTTGGTATTGTGATAACCCGCGGAATTGGCGAAAAGAACAGGATCATATCGGGCCCGGCCTACCTTGAAATTGAGGGTGTGCCCTTGCCTTTAGCCATACCATTTGGCTTTTTCCCTAAGCCAAACCAGCGTACATCGGGGGTAATATTACCTACTTTTGGCGAGGATCAGCAGCTGGGATTTAAATTATCAGGCTTTGGTTATTATCTTGGGCTAAGTGATTATGCCGACCTTACCACTACCGCTACTGTATATTCAAAAGGATCATACGAGTTAAACAGTGTAATGCGGTATTTAAAACGTTATAAATATACCGGTAACCTTGCCCTGAGCTTTGGCTCGCATAATTACGGCTTGCCCGGCGATCCCTCAGTAAAGGATATTCATATCGACTGGACACACTCCCAGGATGCCAATGCTAATCCGGGCTCTACCTTTAGCGCATCGGTAAATGCCGGTACGTCAGGGTTCTTCAAAAACAATCCTTCCATATCTAACTATAACGTTAATAATATAGCGCAGAGTAGCTTGCGTTCAAGTATATCATACGGTAAAACATGGGCGGGTACACCGTTTAACCTGAGCATCGGACTTTCCCATAGCCAGGATATTGCGCGTAAAACCATTACTTTGGAGTTGCCGACCATTGCTTTTGGTATGTCGTCAATAAATCCGTTTGACTCAAAGGATAGGGTTGGCGAACAAAAATGGTATCAGAAAATTACGGTTAGCTATAACATGACCGCTACCAACAAGGTAAATGACGTGCCCGAGTCTGAATTGTTTAAAAGCGAAACATTATCAAAACGTTTGCAAAATGGTTTTCAGCACCAGATACCGGTGAGTTTGGGTTTAAATGTGCTTAAATATTTTCAGTTTAACAGTAGCGTGAATTATACTGAGCGTTGGTATTTTCAAAGCATCAACAAACGGTTTGAGCGTGGTAGTATTAACAACAGTGATCAGTTAATTACCGATACCATTGCCGGTTTTAAACGCGCAGGCGAATATAGCTTAAGTACAGGTTTATCAACAAAGCTGTACGGTACCATAAATTTTAAACACGGAAATTTAAAGGCTATAAGGCACGTGGCCACGCCATCAATCAGCTTTGGTTATCGTCCGGATTTTTCTGATCCAAGCTATGGGTATTATAAAACAGCCGTAAGTAATGCTACGGTACCTTACCCTTATTCATATCAAAAGTATTCCATATTTGATGGAGCGGTTTACGGAGGACCTTCGCCGGGCAAGCAAGCCGGACTTAACTTTAGTTTAGACAATACTATCGAAGCTAAAATGAAAGCCAAAAGTACCGATACCTCTGGTACAGACAGGAAGGTAACCATTTTACAAGGTTTGTCATTCTCCACCTTTTATAACTTCGCGGCCGATTCCATGAAGCTTTCGCCTATTACGTTCTCGGGTCACACGGCCATTTTTAATCAACGGCTTAATATCAGTTTCCAGGGTAGTTTTAATCCTTATGTAACCGTAATCCGGGATTCTATTCAGAATAATAGTATTCAAAAATACGCTACCCAGATTAACCGGTTTAGTTGGCAGGATGGTAAATTCCCTCAGCTATCCAACATTGGTATATCCATGAGCGGGAGTTTAAATGCCACAAAAGCCCATGCACCGGCAACACCAGGGGTAAACACATTGCAAAACATTACTCCGCAGCAGTCCCAGCGGCTTGCCCTGGTAAACAGCGACCCTAATGCTTATGTTGACTTTAATGTTCCGTGGAATATATCATTTAACTACAGTTACAGTTATAGCAATTCACTCAATACGGTTTCAACCAGTAATACAGTACAAATTAGCGGCGATTTAAACATTACGCAAAAGTGGAAGGTGCAATACTCCACCAACTACGATATTAAGGCAGGTAAACTGGGTAGTGCAACCTCATTTTCAATTTACCGGGATTTGCATTGTTGGGATCTTTCTGTTCAATGGATACCTTTTGGGTACTTAAAATCGTACAACGTAACGCTTAAGGTTAAATCAACCATTTTACAGGATTTAAAACTGAGCAAGAGAAACGATTACACTAATAACGGAACCTTTTACTAATTAAAATGCTGGCAGAAATTATAACCATAGGTGATGAAATATTGATAGGCCAAATTGTTGATACCAATTCGGCCTGGATGGCTGTTGAGCTTAATAAAATAGGTATACGTGTTAAGCAGATATCGTCGGTATCTGACGATAGGGAGCATATTTTAAAAGCACTGGCTGAGGCTGCCGGCCGGGCCACTATAGTTTTTATTACCGGTGGTTTGGGGCCCACCAAAGATGATATTACCAAAAAAACATTGGCCGAATATTTTGGAGTTGGCCTTGTTGAAAATAAGGAAGCGCTGGAAAATGTTGAACATATTTTTGCCCGCTATAATCGCCCTTTGCTTGAAGTTAACAGGCTGCAGGCTCATGTGCCGGCAAATTGCGAAATAATATTAAATCATAACGGAACTGCACCGGGGATGTGGTTTAACTATAACGGAGTTATTTATATTTCGATGCCGGGTGTACCTTTTGAAATGATGTACATGATGGAGGGCGAGGTACTGCCTAAAATAAAGGCTGCATTAAAGCTTCCGTCCATTGTTCACAAAAATATTTTAACGGTAGGTGAGGGCGAGTCATTTTTGGCAGAACGTATTGCTGACATTGAAAATGAGTTGCCTGAGTTTATCAAGCTGGCCTATTTACCTAAACTGGGGCAGGTACGTTTGCGCCTGAGTGCCTTTGGCGATGACGAGGCATTGTTACACCAAAAGGTTGATGAATTTGCAACCCGGATAATTGAACGCGTACGCAATGTGTTTGTAATTGATGAGGATATTGCCCTTGAACAGGCCATCCTCAACAAAATGGCTGCCCGCGGGCTTACGCTTTCGGTTGCGGAAAGCTGTACCGGTGGCTACCTGTCGCATTTGTTTACGCAGCATGCCGGTTCATCAAAGGTGTTTTTGGGCGGCGGTATAACTTATGCTTATGAGCTAAAGGAAAGCCTTTTAGGTGTAAAGCATGAAACTTTGGAGCAATTTGGGGCTGTAAGTGAGCAAACCGTAACAGAAATGGTAGATGGAGCGTTAAAAAACTTCAAATCTGATTTTGCCATTGCCATAACCGGTATAGCCGGCCCTGATGGGGGTACAGCAGACAAACCCGTTGGTACTGTGTGGATTGCAGCGACGGGTGGCGGAAAAAAGTTAATCAAAAAATATACATTTGGTAATAAGCGCAGGCAAAATATTGAGCGGAGCGCGGTAACGGCCCTGTCAATGTTGAATACTTTACTCACATAAATTGCAGGTACAGATCGAAATTCATAATTTTGAACAGAAACTATAATTCCGTATGGCCAAATACCAACTATTATTGCCAAAAATGGGTGAGAGTGTTGCAGAAGCAACTATAATTAAATGGACAAAAAATCCAGGAGATCATATAGATGCCGATGAAGCAGTGATGGAAATTGCAACCGATAAGGTTGATTCTGATGTTCCATCTCCGGTAGCTGGTAAATTAGTTGAGCAGCTTTACCAGGAGAATGATGTGGTTCAGGTAGGTTCAGTAATAGCAATTATTGAAACTGAAGAAAGTGATTCGGCCGTATCTGAAACAGCAGCTGCTCCATCAACCGTAAAAGAAGAACCCGTACATCAGGAAGAATCAACACCTGATCAGCATATAAATTCGTCAGTTGCAACTAACCCGGAGGAACAATCACAGGCACAATCCGAGCCTGCGTCTGTACCTGGTTTAGATCAATTGAATCAAAGAACTGCAAGCCTGGGCGCTGAGGTATTTAAAAGCGAAAGCCGGTTTTATTCGCCTCTGGTAAGAAACATAGCAAACCAGGAAGGTATAACCGCAGCTGAGCTGGACAGTATACCCGGGAACGGCTCAGATGGAAGGTTAACTAAGGACGATCTTTTAAACTATCTGCAAAATAAACAACAACCGGTAACTGCAGCAAAAGGCGCAGAGTCCTCTCCTAAGGCACAGGCCCCGATTGTTGAACCTGTAAGACCAACGGCAGTTCAACCTGTTGCAGCTCTTGAGCCTGTAAAAACGGAAACTCCAAAAGCTGTTGAAAGTAAACCAGCCCCGGCGGCATCTGTATCTGGTGTTGACGAGATTATTGAAATGGACAGGATGCGCCGCTTAATTGCTGATCACATGGTGATGAGCAAACAAACATCACCTCATGTTACGTCATTTGTGGAGGCCGATGTAACTAATCTGGTATTATGGCGCGAAAAGATTAAGAATAGCTTTGAAAAACGCGAAGGCGAAAAAATAACCTTTACACCAATATTTATTGAAGCGGTAGTAAAAGCTATTAAAGATTACCCAATGATCAACGTTACCGTTAACGGTACGCAGATCATCAAAAAGGCTGCTATCAATATCAGTATGGCTACTGCCCTGCCAAGTGGTAACCTGATAGTGCCCGTAATTAAAAAAGCCGATGAACTAAATCTGCTGGGCATAACCAAGTCTGTAAACGATTTGGCTAACAGGGCCCGCAACGGTAAGCTGTTGCCTGATGATGTAAGGGACGGTACTTTTACCATTACTAATGTAGGCTCGTTTGGTAACGTAATGGGTACGCCTATTATAAACCAACCGCAGGTAGCTATTTTAGCAGTAGGTGCCATCAAGAAAAAGCCCGCTGTAATTGAAACTAAGGAAGGTGATATGATTGCCATACGTCACATGATGTTCCTGTCGTTATCTTATGATCACCGTGTGGTAGATGGTGCATTGGGAGGTTCATTTGTAAGGCGTGTTGCCGATTACCTGGAACAATGGGATCCAAACAGAGCGATATAATTATTGTTCAACTGATATAAAACAGCAAAGCCGGGCATTGCCCGGCTTTGCTGTTTTACTGTATTTTATTGCAATCACGCGTATTTATTAGGTTACCTGTCATCCTGAACTTGTTTCAGGATCCCTCAGAACAGGTGATCGCCATACATCAATATATTGCTCGTGGGGTTGCCGAAACAAGTCCGGCATGACATCAAAATAAGGAGGCTTCACTCAACTCTCTCCAAAGGAAAGTGATCTCGTGAAAATATTTTAAAGTCTTCCCTTTTTTGGCAGACTTAGAGGAGTTCCTCCTCGCAATAAAATATACCTCTATTTGACCAGCCCGAAACCCCAATCCTTGCCTTTATCTACTGCGGGTACTCCGTTGGCCATCCACACAGGCATAGGTGCACCTTTTAAAAAGTGATCAAAAAATTGCTGTTCGCGTATGGTAATATCTTTACGGTTTTGGCGCAGTACCAGGTTATGCGCCTCGCCATTGTATTGCAGCAACCAAACGGGTTTGCCCAGCCGGCGCAGCGCAGTAAACATTTCAATGCCCTGGTACCACGGTACGGCGCCATCGGCATCATTACTCATGATCATTACCGGGGTTTTTACTTTGGGAAGTTGAAACAGCGGCGAGTTTTCAATATACAATTCGGGTTTTTCCCATAAAGTAGCACCTATGCGGCTTTGGCTCTTTTCGTACTGAAACTGCCTGTTTAAACCGGTTTCCCACCGTATGCCACCGTATGCCGATGTCATATTGGCCACTGGGGCACCTGCCCACGCGGCAGTATACATATTGGTTTGGGTAATCAGATATGCAACCTGGTAGCCTCCCCAGCTTTGGCCTTGCAGACCTATATGGGCAGCATCAACCCAGGGGTTTTTCTTCAATGATTCTACCCCTGAGTTAATAAAGTCTACAGCCGAAGCTCCCGGGTGGCCGGTTGTGTAACTAATGTCAGGCGCAAATACGAGGTAACCATTGCTCACAAAAAATGAAATAGGCAGGCGCGATGGAGTGGGGGCAGGAGGTATATAGTTATAAAGACCGTCAGACAGCTTTTCGTAAAAATATACAATCATGGGGTATTTCTTATTCGGGTCAAAATCTTCCGGTTTGTATAAAATGCCTTGTGATTTATAGCCTTTGGGAGTTGTCCATTGTACAAGTGCCGCTGTGCCCCAATTATAATTAGCCTGCTGTGGGTTAATGTCGCTTAGCTTGGTTTCCTTTTTTAAATCGGTTGATACGTACAGATCTGGTGGCAGTTCATAATTTGATTTGGTGTAAATGTAAGTATTGGAATTTTTGGCCTTTTGCAGTTCATGATAGCTCATTTTAGCCATGCATACCTTTTCAGGATATTCCAAACTCTCCGGGTATTTGGTAAAATATCCCCATTGTTTGTTGGTTTCGTTCTGAGCCTGCAACCACATCACTTGCTTTGCCGGAATAAACTTTTGCTCCGGATCAGTAGCATTGTAACGGATAACCAGTTTGTTTTTGCGGCCGATGCTATTCGTAAAGTTGCTAACCATACCCGTAGCCGGATCAATGCTCCATATATCATAACGGTCATATATCAACACCGTTTTATCTCCCTGCACCCAGCCCGCCATGCCATACTCTGAAGCATAATCTGGCACATCGTTCAGTTCGTCGCCCATTTTGGTGTTAATACCACTGGTTAAATTGCTCCTTTTGCCGTTGGCAATGGTATAGCTATACCAGTTTTGCTTTTCCTGGTCAAACCAGATCACGTATTTACCATCCGGCGAGATACGGTACTTTGCCCTTGTGCTGGTATTAATAAGGCGCTTGTTGCCGCTTTTAGTATCAATTAAAATGGCTTGTTGTTTGATGGCGCCTTCCCACTGGGCCTGCACACGGGCGCCGGTATCAATAACACCTAAAACATATCGTGCATCCTTATTATTAGCTACCTGCACGTCCTGTATCACTTTGTTGGCTAACTGTAAGGGCCGGGCATTGTCGTCATTAGGTTTTATAACAGCAAGATAGCTGCGTTTTAACTCGTTTTGCAGGTTTTTGAGTTGTTGCGGTTGCAGGTAATCATCTTTATAGGTCCATATATCCAGCTTGGCTACCTCAAAATCCACAATGGTGGTGTCGGCGGGTTTAGGTATAGGGGCTGTACCAAAAAAAAGATTGTTGCCGCTTTTACTAAAGTAAACCTTGCCGTCGCCACTCACTGCCCATTGCTCGGGTATACCGTTAAAGCCAGCCGCCGCTATAATATGAGCACTATCCAGCGTATTGTTATAGTAATATAGTTTAAACGGCTTAACCAGTGCTTTTTCCGGATTTTTTTCGGCAGTGAAAGCCAATTGCCGCCCGTCATCATCAATAGAGATATTACGATAATTACCCCGGCCTGTACTAACGGACTTTACCGTATTGTTCTCAATATCATACACATACATGCCCGATTGTACATCTTTTTGTTTCAGCGGCGCGGTAACGGCAAAAGTCAGTAATTTGCCGTTTTTACTTAACTGGTAGTCCGTAACGTATTTAAATGTGCGGCTGGTTTTACCTGTTAGTTTGCTTATCGTAAGGTCGGCACCGTCATGTGTGGGCGGGGCTATGGCGTTGCTAACTGCTTTTTTCGAGGTATCATTAGGTAATGGCTTTTTTAAGGTATCGGCAGCGGCAAGATAGGCTATGATACTTGCGTTTGCAGCCAGTTTAAACGATCGGATGGCTGGTATTTTGGTTACAGATTGTGTACCAAGCGAAATAACACCCAGGGTATCTTTAGGGAAATCGGCTTGTTTTTTCTTTTTGATTTTTGCCTCGCGGGTGGCTTTGTAAAAGGGTCTTATCATGAAAGTTACAAACCGCGAATCATTACTGAAGCAGGCGGTATCAGCCCGGGCAATTTTTATTTTAGTGTTGTTTTTTGCATTAACGATCACCAGTTCAGCATCACCCTGCTGCGGACTTATCACGTAAGCTATCCATTTACCATCATTACTAATGTGTTGGTTGGTAACGCTTTGCCAGCCATCAAAAACCGAATGGTCTAAGGGTTTTTTACTGATATTTTGAGCAAAGGAGTTAAAGCAGACCGTTAATAAACTAATAAGCAGTAATGATTTACGCATATTTAAACTTAAGTAAGAGTTAAATATGCTAAAAAGCGGGCGCTTATGAAAGTTTAGCCACGGGAAAGTTACAATAGGAGAGGGAAATAAGTTTAATCCTTAAACTTATATCATGGCCTTATTTAAGGATTTAATGGCTTCCTTAAAATCTTCACGGGCTATCAGGAACTGGATATTCACCTTACGCAGGGCAAAACCACAGCTTTTAATATTGATGCCTTTTTGAGCCAGGGCGGTTGCTGACTTAGCCAGCAAACCAGGCTGATCCATATTGGAGCCTATAAGACAAACCATAGCCATTTTTTCGACAGTTACTTTTTCATAGTCATTCTCGAGCTCCTGGATTAGTTTTTTATTAAAATCCTTGTCCCATATCACTATAGAAATACTGTTGGCGCTGGTTGCCTTAAAAGTATAGCTTACGCCAAATTTGTAGAATAGCTGCATGATATGAAAATCGGTACCTACGTTGCCTACCATTGATGGGTCATAAATATCAATCATCATTACTTTTTCGGTACCTGTTATTATCTCAACCCGTTTTTTGTTGCAAATGTATTCGCGGGTTATCAGTGTCCCGGGATGCTCCGGCTGAAAGGTGTTTTTAATACGGAGGTCAATATCATTTATTTCCAGCGGTTTTGATGCTTTTGGGTGTATGGCTTCCATACCTACATCAGCCAGCTGATCGGCCACATCATAGTTGGTATTACCTACCGGGAAACAATTGTCAACTCCAACCAGTTCAGGATCGGCAGTACACAGGTGATATTCTTTGTGAATAATGGCTTCCTGTGGTTTTACCGCCACGGCAATTTTACTAAAGGTTACTTCAGAGTAGCCGCGGTCAAACTCGCGCATAATACCTTCGGTACCTTTGGCATAGCCGGTTACTATGGTAATGGTGTTTTCAAAATCAATATGCTGCAGATCCTTTTTAATACGCTGGTCAATAGTGAACGAACGGTGATCATGAAATCCACTCAAATCAACAAAGGTTGCGTTGATACCCATGCTTTGCAGGATATTGGCAAATACAAAGCCTGAGTGGGTTTCGCCAATGGAGGCCAGTATTTCCCTGGCAGCCAGTAAAATGCCATCCTTGCTTACATAGCCGGATGCCAGAATATTGGCCATGTTTTCAAGATAGGTTTGTGCATCGTTGATGCGTTGCTCAATAAAGGTATCTGCTTCTGCAACGTTCAGGCCCAGGCTCTCGTAGCTTTTATTGATCTGTTTAAGCTTGGTAATAAGGGCCTGTAACGGCTTATGAAAGTCCTTATAACTGGCCAAGCGGTGATAAACACCAGGCGCGCCGGTTTTCTTATTTTCAAGCAGTAAGTTGGTTACTCCTGAAAAAGCCGATACCACGAAAATACGATTGTATAATTGCTGTCCGGTACGTTCAAATAGGATGATGTTTTTGATTACATCATTTAAGGCGGTCATGGAAGTGCCGCCGATTTTTTCGACTGTTAACATTTTAAAAAATAAACGCTTAACGCGTAAGTGCCAAAGTTATGCCATTTGTAAAATAATGGTTCTTTATTGATGATGGCGCTTTTTTGTTGATTGATTATTAGGGTTTTATAGTTGGTGCGTATTTAAAAGAAGGCATATCATAATGATATGCCTTTCTCAGAATAATATCGTTATTGGTTGATATTAGGATTACTCGGCCTTTTTATAAAGGTCGCCTGCTTTTTCGGCCGAGAGCTTAATGCCCTTGATCATGGCAGAGCTAAAGCCATGGTGCTCCATTTCATTTAAGCCTGCAATGGTACAACCGCTTGGCGAGGTAACTTTATCAATTTCCTGCTCAGGGTGCGACGAAAGCTGTAAGAGGAGGTCGGCGGCGCCTTTGGCCGTTTGTGCGGCCATTTTTAACGCGTCATGTGCATGAAAGCCAATCTCGGTACCCCCTTGTGAGGCTGCGCGAATAGAGCGCAGGAAAAAGGCAATACCGCAGGCGCAAAGCGCAGTGGCCGATGTCATCAATTCCTCATTGATCTGTATGCTTACGCCTACGGTATCAAAAAGTGATTTAACCAGGTTGATGTTTTTATTGGTACCGGTATCCGTAGCAATACAAGTCATGGACTGGCCAATAGCTATAGCGGTGTTAGGCATGGCCCTTACTACCTGTACGTTTAAATCAAGTTGCTGGCGTATATCTGCGCAGCTAACGCCTGATATAACAGAAATTAAAAGCTGTTTTTCGGCCTTAATGGTGGGCCTTATCTCGTCTAACAGTTTATTGAGCTGTTGTGGTAATACGGCCAAAACAACAATGTCGGCTTTTCTTACCGCTTTAATGTTGTTATCGGTGGTATTGTAGCCCTCTTGCGAATATTCTGCAAGGGCTGTTATGTTTCTGCGTGTAAGTGTAATTTGCTGGGGCTTGCAAATACCTGCTTTAACCAACCCTTTGGCTAATGACAGCCCTATGTTACCAGAGCCTAAAATGGCTAAATGCTGTGATGAATTCATGCGTTTTTACTTAAACGTGTTCCAAATGGTTTATTATCCTTTAATTGTCCCAGATCGTCAGACTTGCCAATGATCACTGCCTTTACACCACATGAAATTGCGGTAAAAGCATTATCTAATTTGGGCAGCATACCGCTGTGTATAATTTTCTGAACTTTTAATTCTTCGTAGTGTACAGGATTAATTTCCCTGATCAATGAGTCTTCATCATCAATGTCCTGCAGCACACCCTTTTTCTCAAAACAATAAATAAGCGTGGTATCATACAGTGATGATAACGACACTGCCAGCGCCGATGCAATAGTATCGGCATTGGTATTTAACAGCTGGCCTTCGCCATCGTGCGTTAAGGCACAAAAAACAGGGGTAAAGCCGGCTTCCATTAAACGGCTTATGTTGCCGGGGTTAATGGAATGTTCGTCAATATCTCCCACAAAGCCATAGTCAATAGTTTTTACCGGGCGTTTTTTAGCACGAATAAAATTGCCGTCGGCACCGGTAAGGCCTATCGCATTGTTACCAAAACGTTGCAGCTGGGCAACTATGTTCTTGTTAATGAGGCCACCATATACCATGGTAACCACCCTTAATGTTTCAATATCCGTAATCCGGCGGCCGTCAACCAGTTTAGCTTCAATGCCTAACTCTTCGGCTATCTGGGTTGCAACCTTGCCGCCGCCGTGTACCAATATTTTAAAACCATCCAGCCCTTCAAAATCTTTCAGAAAATGATACAGATTTTCAGAGTTATCAATAACATTTCCGCCTATTTTTATTACATACAAGCTTTTATTTTTCGATAATGGAGCGGATTTTGTTGAAACCGTATCAATTTTATTCATTCTTAACAGTAATATAACTATGCTTATGCTAAATTTCTATCAAACTAAACATAAATCTGTTAAAAATATGAAATTATCATGTATTTTATTCAAAAAATGTTAAAAAATGATTAAATGTATTATCTCAGCAACTTTACATTTTGATTATGAAATAATTAGTATAATTGAAATTTTAAGGCATTAAACTTGCAGTAAAATTTTTTATGGATCAAAAAAAAGGTACTAAGCCACGTGTGGTAATTATTGGCGGAGGATTTGGCGGGTTGCAATTAGCTAAGAATCTGAAAAATGCACCTGTTGATGTGCTTTTGCTGGATAAACATAACTATCATACTTTTCAGCCATTACTTTACCAGGTTGCATCCGGCGGTATAGCTGCCGATTCTATTGGGTTTCCAATACGCCGGATATTTACCAAACAGGAAAATTTCAGGTTTGCACTGGCCTCGGTAGAGCGGGTTAATCCTGAAAATAATACGCTAACGACCAATATAGGCACCATTTATTTTGATTACCTGATTATTGCCACCGGATCAAATACCAATTTTTTCGGGAATCAGGAAATCGAGCATTTTGCTATGCCCATGAAAAATATTCCGGAAGCGCTTAACCTGCGCAGCCTGATCCTGCAAAATTTGGAAATGTCCCTGGTATCCAAAGATCCGGAAGAAAAGGCGGCCTTGATGACCTTTGTAGTGGTGGGCGGCGGCCCAACGGGTGTTGAACTTTCGGGTGCCCTTGCCGAAATGCGGCAGCTGATACTCATGAAAGATTACCATGGGCTGCGGAAACATAACATGAAGGTTTACCTGGTTGAAGGTAAATCTGAATTGCTGGCGGCTATGTCGCCGGGGGCATCTGCTAAGGCAAAAAAGTTTTTGGAGGATATGGATGTAACTATTTATAACAGTGTACACGTGCAAAGTTATGATGGGACTGTACTTAAAATTGATGACGGTACCACCATATTAACCCGCAATGTATTATGGGCTGCGGGAGTAAAGGGGGAAGTGCCGGAGGGGGTGCCTGTAACTTCGATCACTAAAGGTAACAGGATACAAACCGATGAGATTAGCAGGGTAAACGGATATCCTAATATTTTTGCTATAGGCGATGTAGCCGCCATGATAACACCTGACACACCAAACGGGCATCCCGGCGTGGCACAAACGGCCATGCAGCAGGGCAAGTGCCTGGCTAAAAATCTTGTCCATCTCATTAAGGGCGAACCTACGGCGCCGTTTAAATATAAAGACAAAGGTTCATTGGCTACCATTGGCCGTAATAAGGCTGTGGCCGATTTGGGGAAGATACATTTTCAGGGATTTTTTGCCTGGGTTTTATGGGGCGTTGTGCATATTATGTCGCTCGCAGGCTTTACCAACAAGGGCATTATCTTTTTTAGCTGGGCCATAAGTTACTTTACCAAAAACAGTGATAACCGCCTTATTGTACGCTATTTTGATACCAAAACGCGGATGACTGATCCTGAATCGAGATAAAAAGATTGGGTTTTGTGAAACATTGATTAGCTTATTTTATTTACTAATAAGCTAAACGTGTATGGATCTGTTTATTATCATTGCTTTATTGGTTATTGTAAGCGCTGTATTTTCATACATCAACGCGCGTTTTGTTAAACTTCCTGGTACTATTGGGATTGTTTTAATAGCAACAGTATCATCGGTCATTATATTAGTTATTGACCGGTCAGATCCGGCCTCGGCAAGATACCTCACCACATTGGCCAAGAATATTGATTTTTCAAAGGCGGTGCTCAATATTATGCTGGGGTTCCTGCTGTTTTCGAGCTCATTTAACCTGGATGGTAAAAGACTTAAGAAAGAAATGCGTCCGGTTTTTGTATTAAGCACGTTCGGCGTTATCCTGTCAACTGCCATTTTTGGTTCCCTGTTGTATTTCCTGGCCCCGTTTTTTCATATCCACATGCCCCTGATCTATTGCCTGTTGTTTGGCGCACTGGTATCTCCAACTGATCCGGTGGCGGTATCGGCTATTATAAAAAACTCTAAGCTGCCTGCCCATCTGGAAACCATTATATCGGGCGAGTCGCTTTTTAACGATGCGATAGGACTTATACTATTTGTTATTATACTAGAGATAACCCGGGTAGGTGAGGAGAACATAGAACTATCAAAAGTAGGGGTGCTGATAGTAAAAGAGGTTTTGGGCGGTATTTTTGCCGGTGCGTTTTTAGGTTACCTGGCCCAACGACTCATGAAGTCGGTCAAAGATTTTCAAACTATTGTTTTAATATCGCTGGCATTGGTTATGGGCCTATCTGTAATAGCAACTATATTTGATTTTTCGATACCATTGGCTGTTGTAACGGCCGGTTTATTTGCCGGGAGCCACTCCATTAATCAGGACAACAAAGAAAGATCGCACGAAGCGCTGGAGAAATTCTGGCAATTGGTTGATGAAATGCTGAATACCATTTTATTTGTAATGATAGGTATACAACTGGTTAACCTGCCCTTTGTAAATAATTATTGGGTTACCGGAGGTATCTCCATTGTGATGATTTTAATTGCACGCTGGCTAAGTATTATGTTGCCGCTTACTTTTTTACGGCGGTCGTTAAAGGTGAATTATAGCAACATTAATGTGATGACCTGGGCAGGGTTGCGGGGAGGTATTTCTATAGCATTGGCGCTTACGCTACCTGATACACCATACCGGCATCTGATACTATCGGGCAGTTATTTTATTGTTATATTTTCGGTAATAGTACAGGGATTAACCCTTAACAGCATGATTAACCGGGCGTCAAAATCTATCGGGTAGGTTTTGTTGCTGCCATGTACTGGGCTATTTCGCTCTCTGTGGTATCTTTACTTTGGCTCAAGGTATTTATAATGTTTTCTTGTTCCTGAGCAGTGCGGTTCTGACTAAGTTTCTTTTTGGCCTGCAACTCATCTACCGTAATTTCAAAAGCAACAATGCCTTTCATGAGCTTTTGCCGGTAGTCGTCGGGCAGGCTGTTCCATTGCTGCAGGTAATCGGTTTCAAAAGTATTGATGGTATGGGCCAACAGATCGGCAGTTTTTTGGCCCTCATCAATTAATACGGCTTCACCATAAGCATGTACCGCCAGGTAATTCCAGGTAGGTACATTGGTTACTTTTTCGTAATTGGTGGGGGAGATATAGGCGTGGGGTTCTGTAAATATCACCAGCACACTTTTACCTATAATTTGAGCGGCCTGCGGGTTGGCTTTAGCAAAATGTGACAGCAGGATAAGCTTACCATCGCGCTGTTCTATTAAAAACGGCAGGTGGGTGGCAACAGGCACATCATCAACCGAAGTAACTATAGCGGCAAAACTATAGCGCTGCATAAAGCTGATCGCTTCCTGCTCATTATCGAATTTGTTGAATGATGGTATGTACATGATGCTAACTATTCAAGACTATAATGTTCAGGAAACAATCAGTAAACTCAGACCTTGATATTTAGGCTAAAGCCATTTGTTTTCTTTAATTATCCGCCCCATAAATGGGACGGCAATGAATGAAAATATTTTATAAAAACCCTTGTAACTGTTGCCTGAAGCTAAACGTTGCAAGGGTTTTACGCATACATTTACCTATTATAAGCTTTCCAGCATTTGTTTTAATACCGCTTGTGCAGCCCAAACGCGGTTGCCTGCCTCATGTATCACGATGGAATTGCTGCCGTCCAGTATCTCGTCTGACAGTTCCAGGTTACGGCGAACTGGAAGGCAATGCATTACTTTGGCATCGTCGGTTAGTTTCAGCTTTTGGTTGGTCAGCATCCATTCCTCGTTTTTACCGAGTATATTACCGTAAGGTTCATAAGCCGACCAGTTTTTTACATAGATAAAATCGGCTCCCGCCAAGGCTTCATCCTGATCATAAGCAATATTTGCGCCCTGTGTAAAATCGGCACAAAGCTCATAACCTTTTGGTTGTACTATAGTAAAATCAACGTCGGCTTTACACATCCACTCAGAAAACGAGTTAGGTACGGCCTGCGGTAATGGTTTTATATGCGGTGCCCAGGTTAATACAACCTTAGGGCGCGCTGTGTTTTTTAGTTCCTGTATAGTTACCAGGTCGGCCAGACTTTGCAAAGGGTGGCGGGTAGCCGATTCCAGGCTTACTACCGGTACTTTGCAAAATTCAACAAACTTGTTAAATATCATTTCGCTATAATCCTCTTCCCGGTTCCGTAATCCGGGGAACGACCGTACACCAATAATATCAGCGTATTGCCCCATAACGCCTGCGGCCTCGCGAATGTGCTCTACTGTACTGCCATCCATGATCACGCCATCGCGCAGCTCTAATGCCCATCCTTCCTTGTCTATATTAAGCACCATCACATTCATGCCCAGGTTAAGGGCCGCTTTCTGTGTGCTCATGCGGGTACGCAAACTCGGATTCAGGAATATCAGTGCCAGGGTTTTATTTTTGCCCAGTTCCTGGTGTGCGTATGGATTTTGTTTAAGGTCCAATGCTTCTTTTACAAGCGCATTGATATCAGTAACATCATTTACAGAAGAAAATAGTTTCATTAGCCCGGATATTTAATAACGAATTATTGGTTTAATACATTTACAAAAGCCTCTAAAAATCTATCGGCATGTGCTTTGGTTAAATTAAGTGCAGGTAATAGCCTTACTACGTTTGGTTTAGCCTCGCCCGTGAAAATATGGTGTTTAAATAACAGCTCCTTACGCACGTTTGATAGCTCTTCCGGTAGTTCAATACCTATCATCAGGCCCCGGCCCCTTACTTCTTTAACCTGCTCCAGCTTTTTAAGCTCTTTAATTAAATACTCGCCAATAGCGGCGGCATTTTGCATCAGGTTGTCCTGCTCCATCACTTCTAAAACAGCCAAACCAGCGGCGCAGGCTAAATGGTTACCACCAAAAGTAGTGCCCAGCATGCCATAGGCAGGCTGTATTTTAGGTGCTATAATGATGCCACCAACCGGGAAACCATTACCCATACCTTTGGCCATGCTGTATATATCGGCATTAACAGCGGCAAAATCCTGCGAGAAAAATTTACCGGTACGCCCATAACCACATTGTACAGAATCGGCAATGAAAACGGCATTATGCTCATCACACAATGAACGGATCTTTTGCAGAAAGCTTTGTGGCGCAACCTGAATACCACCAACACCTTGTATACCTTCAATAATTACGGATGATATTTCATGGCCCTGATTAACGAAAGTTTGCGCTAAAGCAGCTTCATCGGCCCATGGTAAAAATATTACATTGTCGGTTTCATTGATCGGGGCAACAATTTTAGGGTTGTCGGTAACGGCAACGGCCAAAGATGTACGGCCGTGAAACGCTTTGGTAAAAGCAATCACTTTCTTTTTGCCATTGTAAAACGAGGCCAGTTTTAAGGCGTTCTCATTAGCTTCGGCACCAGAGTTGCACATAAAAAGCTGGTAATCATCCTTACCCGATACTTTACCTAATTTTTGAGCCAGTTCTTTTTGAATCGGAATTTCGATAGAGTTAGAGTAAAAACCCAGCTGATGCAACTGATCTTCTAACCGTTTTACATAATGCGGGTGAGTATGACCGATAGAAATTACCGCATGACCGCCATACATATCCAGGTATTCGGTATCATGGTTATCATAAACCAGGCTGCCCTGGCCTCTTACTATATTTATTGGGTTAACAGGATATACGTCAAATAAATTCATATTATTTAAGCTTAAAGCTGAAAGCAAAAGGCAAAAAGCTTTTTTACTTTCTTAATGTTTTAATCAGGCCGATCAACATGGCCTTTACTTCGTTAAGTATTTTATTTGTTTGCTGATATAGCTGTTCATCAATGTAGGATAAATCCTTACACATTAAACAGCAATACTCCAATTCATGTGCTGAACCTAACGCCTGATCTAAAAAATGAGCAAAATCGCGTTCGGTGTTTCTACCGCATCCCTCAACAATATTGAGAGGGATTGAATAAGAACAACGTTTAGTTTGGCTTGTCAGATCAAACTGTTCACTTTTAGGGAATTTAGGAAGTAGGGTTAAATAAACAAACATATTAAGTTCATGTGCTTTTTTCCATACTTCATATTTTTTATAATCCCTCATAAAATTAAGAGTAACCTATCTGCGCTTTTAGCTTTCGGCTTTGTGCTTTCAGCTAAATTAAAATGCAGCTGCCTTCAGTCGCAGCCCGGCTCGTTCATCCAGACCAAACAGCAGGTTCATATTCTGAACCGCATGGCCTGATGCTCCCTTCAATAAGTTATCTAATATGCTTATTATTAATAATTTGCCTTCGTGTTTGGTGACTTGTAAAAAACACTTATTGGTGTTTACAATCTGTTTCAGATCAATGTTACGATTGGTAACATGTGTAAACGGATGCCCCTCATAATAATCCTGATAAAGCTTCAGTGCTTCTTCAGCACTAAGATCGCTATCTGTGTATATGGAGGCTATAATACCACGCGTAAAATCACCGCGATAAGGAATAAAGTTTATTGCCTGACTAAAGCTGGCCTGTAACTGGTTTAATGATTGACCAATCTCATTTAAATGCTGGTGATTAAATGCCTTATAAACAGAAAGGTTATCATTTCTCCAGGTAAAGTGTGAGGTGGGGGCCAAACTTTGTCCGGCACCGGTTGAGCCGGTTGTGGCTGCAACATGTACTTCGTTGTTCAGTAAGCCTTTGGCCGCAAGCGGCAATAAACCCAATTGCAGGCAGGTAGCAAAACAACCGGGGTTGGCAATGTTTTGGGCTGTTTTTATTTGTTCGCGGTTTAACTCAGGCAAGCCGTAAACAAAGTTTTTGTTGTTGAACTTTGCGTTTTTACTTAACCGGAAATCCTGGCTTAAATCTATTATCTTAATGTTGTCAGGAATTTCATTTGCCTCCAGGAATTTTTTTGCATCGCCGTGGCCCACGCATAAAAAAAGCACATCAATATCGTGAGATAATTTGCCTGTAAATTTAAGGTCGGTATCACCAAAAAGATCGGTATGCACCTCATAAATGTAATTGCCGGTATTGCTGTTGCTGTGCACAAAGGCAATATCCACATTGGGGTGATTGATGAGTATCCGCAGCATTTCGCCGCCGGTATAACCCGCGCCGCCAATAATGCCCGCTTTTATTTTATTTAACGTTGATCCTGTCATTTTTTGTAGATGGGTAAGAATATAAAATAAACTCCAGGTCGGTCCGGTCGTTATTGCTGATAAAGTGTTTTTGGCCAGGCAAAATCTCAATGCCCTGCTCTGGCTTTAACTCCGTAGCCTTACCATCAATAGAGATGGTTGCCCGTCCTTTTAAAATGAAGAATAACTGGGTTGCTTTTTCATGATAATGTAGTTGCTCGGCAGTATCAGGAGGCATTAATTCCTGCTTAACAGATAAGGCTTCGGTATCAATAAAGGTCCACCCGTGGCAGTCATCGCCCCAGTTATAGTGATCAAGGCATTCTCCTTTAGAGAAAACCCCTCTGCCCCCTAATGGGGGAGTTGGAACGGTGTTTATATTTTCTTTATCTGCCATAATTAGTCTTGAGCATTATTTGCTTCCATCTTCAGGAAGCTGTGGGCCATTAACCTTATGATAGATCATGACCTGGTTACCAAATATTTTGGAGAAGCCTTTTACATCTTCACCACTCCAGGCATTGTTCATTTCGCCATAACTGCCAAATTTATTCGACATCAGATCATGGTCAGATTCAATACCCACTACCTGGAAACGATATGGATGTAGCTGTACAAATACCTTGCCGCTTACGTTTAGCTGCGTATCATTTAAAAACGCCTCAATGTTGCGCATAATAGGGTCGTGAAACTGACCTTCATGTAACCAGTTGCCATAAAAAGAAGATAACTGATCTTTCCATGATAGCTGCCATTTGGTTAATACGTGTTTCTCCAGTGTATGGTGCGCTTTGATGATCACCATCGGGGCCGCGGCCTCGAAACCTACACGGCCTTTAATACCGATAATGGTATCGCCCACGTGAATATCACGACCGATGCCATAAGGTTGTGCCATGGCCTGTAACGCCTGTATGGCTTTGGTTGGATGATCGTATCTTTCATTATCGATACCTACCAATTCGCCTTTTTCAAAAACAAGTTCAATGTCCTTTACCGCAGATTCGGTAACCTGGGTAGGCCAGGCCTCTTCCGGTAAACCTAAGTTGGAAGTAAGTGTTTCTTTACCGCCAACAGATGTACCCCAGATACCTTTGTTGATAGAGTACTTTGCTTTTTCAAAGTTCATTTCAACGCCGTGTTTTTTGAGGTAGTCAATTTCCTCTTCGCGGCTCAGTTTTAAATCGCGGATAGGGGTGATGATCTTTACTTCAGGTACAAGAATGTTAAAGATCATGTCAAAACGTACCTGGTCATTACCGGCACCGGTACTGCCGTGCGCTACAAATTCGGCACCTATTTCTTTGGCATAATTTGCAATAGCAGTAGCCTGGCTCACGCGTTCGGCACTTACTGACAGTGGATAGGTGTTGTTTTTTAAAACGTTACCATAAATCAAAAAGCGGACACATGTATTGTAAAAGTTAGTAGTTTCATCAACCACGTGGTGTGAGGTAACACCCATTTTATAGGCGCGTTCTTCCACTCCTTTTAATTCTTCGTCGCTAAAACCGCCGGTATTTACAATAACGGAGTGTACTTCGTAACCAAGGTCCTGTGTTAAATATATACAGCAAAATGAGGTATCTAATCCTCCGCTATATGCTAATACTACTTTTTTCTTCATCTTTTTTGAGCTTAAAGCTAAAAGCGGAAGGCTTAAAGCTTTTTTCTTTTCAATTTATGTGTACTTGTTTTATAAACTTATTTCTTGCTTTAGGCTTTTGGCCTTTAGCTTTAATCGTGATCCTGTCCGATGCGTTTTTTAATGGCATTTTCGATACGCTCAAGCAGGGTAGCCTTGTGTGTTATCCGTTTCATTTTTTCTTCGTCCTGTTTCAGTTTTTCAACCGGATCAAACAGCATGGCGGTACACATGCAGTTTTTGCGTTCCTTGCTCATTAAAATGTCATAGTTAACGCAGCTTTTACAGCCGGCCCAAAAGTTTTCGTCCTGGGTAAGTTCAGAATAAGTTACCGGTTCATAGCCAATTTCTGAATTTATCTTCATTACGGCCAGTCCGGTAGTTAAACCAAAAATTTTGGCGTTGGGATATTTGGTTCTGGAAAGCTGGAAAATACGGTGTTTAATGGCTTTAGCCAATCCAGCTTTGCGAAACTGGGGGTTAACAATAAGGCCCGAATTAGCCACAAAATCGCCGTGGCTCCAGGTTTCAATATAGCAAAAACCGGCCCAGGTGCCGTCTTTATGTAAGGCAATAACAGCCTTGCCTTCCAGCATTTTATTAGCAACATATTCAGGCGAGCGTTGTGCAATGCCCGTACCCCGTGCTTTTGCCGATTCGGCCATTTCGTCACATATTTGGGCGGCATAATCTACATGCTGGGCTGTAGCTACCTTAATATCAAAATCTTGTATGGTCATTGAAATAGATATTACCGTTAAATTAATTGGCTTAAGAGCCTTAATAATTAGATGGTTTTTTTAAAAAGAAGTTTAAAAACTTTCTTTTTTTAAGGGGTTCAGGAACAGAAATTAATTCAAACCCGAGGCATATAGGGCCTTCGTCGGGAAGGGCAGCATAAAAAAACAGTTGAAACCAAAGCAGCGGCAGCCGGAGCAAATGTTGCTCTTATTGCAGGCTTATTTAAGCTTTGTTGATTCATTTTTTGAGGTATTACTGTGTTTTTAAATTTTGTGCAAAGTATCGCATTAATTTTTATTTATGCAAGTAAAAAATCATTTAATGATGTTTAGTTTATATAACTCCCCTCATCACGGTAAATATTACATTAAAATTGTGCGCGATGGAGGTTTGGGCTGGCAGTACATGGCAATAAAAAAGCACAATAATTATACCGGTATGTAAATTATTGTGCTTAAAAAGAGGACAGATGCAGGGGCAGTTATTTTTTTTCTTCAAACTTATCTATGGTTAACCTGATCTTTTTATCGGGCATTTGGGCGCTTTCGGCTACAAAACGGATCTTTCCGTCTTTTCCCTCTATGGTAAATATGTAGTCCTTTTCGCCGTTGCCGCTTTCTTCACTAAGTGAGGTGTTGATAATGCTTTTACCATCTTTAAAAGCAGTTGCCCAGTTGCATGTGTTTGATTTGATCACTCCGGTAAGTGTTTGTTTCCCGTTTTCAATGGTAACGGAAACTTTTGACTGGTTTATTTCAACTACAGTTTGTTCATCTGCGGCCCGGTCTACATTGCCTTTGTCGTCAAGGTATTCTGTTTTTGAGGAGGTGAGCGTGAAACTTTTGTCGCACTGGGCAAAGCATACGGTACTGCCGGCTAACAGCAGAAACAATGCAATAATGGTTGATTTCATGGTTTTGTATCTATTTGGTTTAAAATTGAAATAAAGATACATGTTTTATATAGTATTATGCAATACATAGTTCTATATAAGTAAAAATACTTTCCATTAACGTATTGATATACATTAGTATGCTATTTAATGGAATAATGGGAGATACCTGATCAGTCCTTCGTTATGATGTCATTGATGATCATATCAGCATGGATACGGGAGTTTTCAATAAACCACAGATGGGTATCCAGCCCGCCACATACTACACCAGCCAGGTACAAGCCGGGTAGGTTGGTTTCCATAGTTTCAGGATTATATTGCGGAACAAATTTATCTTCAGAAAGAATAATACCCAGCTTTTTCAAAAAGTTGAAGTTGGGCTTATAACCCGTCATGGCCATTACATAATCATTAGGAATGGTAATGATACCCTCCGGGGTTTTAATATCCACTTCGCGCTCACGTACGGCGTCAAGGTTGGAGTTAAAATGCGCTTTAATACTCCCTTCCTTTATCCGGTTGATAATGTCAGGGCGCACCCAGTATTTTACCCGGTTGCTAACTTCGGCACCACGGATCACGAGGGTAACCTCGGCGCCTTTGCGGTAAGTTTCCAGGGC
This sequence comes from Mucilaginibacter saanensis, assembly GCF_014200575.1. Taxonomy (GTDB): domain Bacteria; phylum Bacteroidota; class Bacteroidia; order Sphingobacteriales; family Sphingobacteriaceae; genus Mucilaginibacter. The sequence continues at coordinate 50,641 of NZ_JACHBZ010000004.1, forward strand.
CACGTCAATGGCCGAATTACTTGAACCCACAACCACCACTTTTTGCAGGGTATAAAAATGCGGGTCCTGGTAATAATGTTTTACTTTTGGCAGCTCTTCGCCCGGAATATCCAGGTTAACGGCAATGTCATAAAAACCGGTAGAAAGTATTACTCTTTTGGCCTGGTAGGTAGCTTTGCTGGTTGTAATTGTATAGATGCCGTTTTCGCTCTTAACGTTGGTAACCTCCTCAAATAAATTCAAAGGCAGATTATTGGATAGGGCAACTCTGCGGTAATATTCCAGGGCATCATTACGGGTAGGCTTGTTATGCACGGTAACAAAGGGTACGCCACCGATCTCCAATTTTTCGGACGTGGAGAAAAACGTCATGGTTGATGGGTAGTTATACAAGGAGTTAACCAGGCATCCTTTTTCAACTATTACAAAACTTAAACCGGCTTTTTGAGCAGCAAGACCGCAAGCTAAACCAATTGGGCCGCCACCTATAATGAGTATATCGAGCATTGTGCGAAGATAGGCAGTTTAGGGAGAAGTAATATCGTTTGAATGTCGAACATCGAATTAATTTTCATCATCCGATAGGGGGGATTTAGTGTTCGATATTGCCCTTTTGGAAAAATCAGGGCATAAAAAAGGGTAAGCTACTTTTATCGCGCCGCTCAACTCTCTACCCTTGCTGTGTTCCCACCCTGGGGGAGTTCAAGAGGAGCTGGCCGTAAAAGACTTACCCCGGCGCAAATATAGAAAAAGGTTTGTTTATGGTTAATAAATTGTTAAAAAAGTTAATAGGCTATCATTTAGGGCATTAAGTTGATAATGGCTTAAATTTGGTGAAATATGCATCAGCATGAACCTGCTTTTTTTGCAAATGGCAGCTTAATATATTCCTTATAATGGTTAAATGTGTGTCCGCTTTCCTTTTCTAACACGGTTAAACCCTCGGCTTTAAAGGAGTCGCGGTATTCAATTTTTTGAAAATATGGCCATAGCGTATCAAAAAGTTCAGTCGGTATTTTTCTGGCAACGGTAATATGGGGGCTTATTTTTTTGTTTGTTCTTAACGCCTGCTTAATGCTGTTGAACCAATGGGCTGTTTCTTCGTCCAGTTGCACGGCTGCATAAATAGTTCTGAAGTTTGGCCCATGGGTAAAAAAATCAAAACCGCAGATGTTTAATTCACGTACCGGTATTGCTCCAATTTTTAAGCCGATAAGTTCATAAAACGATTTCAGTGTTAATGGCTTTTTGGTATCTGAATCAATTTTATCCCTGATAATGTCAAATGAAATATGCGCCCTGGCGTACATGCCCGGAAAATTTCCGATGTGTTTGCTTGATGAGCGCTTCAATAAATTGATCTTTTTATCTATATGCTCCGGAGCCGGAATAATGGTGAGGTAATCTTTGTAATCCATAATAATTAAAAAAGATTGGTTTGGTTTTGAAGGTAATTTTCTATTGATACCTGTTTATCAATAATAGCTTCTGCCATATTGATCATCCCCTTGCTGCTTTTAAACTCAAAGGTTTTAAAAGGTATCCATTGGGGCGATGGTGCAAACGTTTCGCGTTTAAGCATCTTTATTTCTTTGATCCAGAATGGTTCAACCAGTTTTTTGTGCCTGAAATTTGGCCAGAGCAAATTAAAATGCTCCGCCGGTATATCTCTTACAACTGTAATATGGGGTACCAGGGATTTCCGGATGTTCAGGTTTTTCTTTAACAGGGTAAACCATTCGTCTACCGCGGGTGTAATCCGGATATGTGCATAAATGGTCATTTTGCTATGCAGGTGGCTAAAATATTTAAATCCGTCTAAATGCAGTAAAACCGGAGGCATGGTATTCAGGTTTTTCTCCAGCAGGCCAAAGTTGGTTTCGGGCATCATTGGCCGTTGGCGTTCCCGATGCTGAACGGAAATATGAGCAGGGGAATCCATACTTTTATAATTGCCTATAAGCTTTGCCGATGCTTTTTTGTAACGTGCAATTTCATACTTAACTCCTTCGGGAGGCGAGAGCAGCATTAAATAATCTTCGTACATGTTCATGACAGGAGGGGTTTTAATAGAACAAAAATGCTAATATTTTTAGTAAAATACTAATTTTATTTTCATATTTGTGCATGGATGCTAAGCGGCATATTGTACACATTGATCTTGATTCGTTCTTTGTATCGGTTGAGCGTAAATTTAACCCCAGCCTGATTGGCAAAGCAGTGATTATAGGTGGCTCGGCCGAAAGGGGGGTGGTGGCCTCCTGCAGTTATGAGGCACGTAAATATGGCGTACACTCGGCTATGCCCACCCGGCAGGCCCTAAAGCTTTGCCCTCATGCAATTCTGGTACATGGTACGCATGGCCGGTATTCCGAAGCATCACGCGAGGTAACGCAGATCATCCATGATTCGGTACCGCTTTATCAAAAAACATCGGTTGATGAGTTTTATATTGATCTTACCGGGATGGAGCGTTTTTATGATTGCTACCAGATGGCTTCAAACCTGCGTCAGAAAATTATCCGCGAAACCGGACTGCCGATTTCGTTTGGTATGGCCTCTGGCAAAACAGTAGCTAAAATGGCCACAAACCAAGCTAAACCCAACGGGCAGTTATATATTAAGCACGGCCAGGAACTTGAGTTTTTAGCACCTTTACCCATCGGTAAAATTCCCGGACTTGGCGAAAGTACCTGCCAAAAGCTGTATCAATACGGTATTGAAAAAATTGGTGATCTCCAGAAAACTAATGTCCGTTTTTTGGAAGCGGTTTTTGGTAAGGCAGGCAAGTATCTGTGGGAAAGAGCCCGGGGGATTGATGATAGTGAGATAGTGCCGTATGCCGACCGTAAATCCATTTCAACAGAACACACTTTTACCAATAATATAAACGACCAGCGCACGCTTGAAACCATACTGGTATCCATGACGGAGGAACTTGCAGCCAAATTGCGGAAGGAGAATAAGCTATCGTCATGCATGGCCATTAAAATACGTTATGCCAATTTTGAAACGCATACCCAGCAGCAAAAAATAGCGCTTACCGCCGCCGAGCATATATTGATACCGGGCGTAAAGAACCTGCTAAAAATAGCGTGGAACAGGCATCGCCCCATTCGGTTAATTGGGGTACGGCTTAGCAATTTATGTACCGGCAGCTACCAGATCAATCTATTTGAAGACAATGAAGAGCGTATCAGGCTGTACCAGGCTATGGATAAAATTAACTTTAAGTTTGGCGATAAAACCGTTTGCCGAGCCGCTGGGATGGAGATAGGTACCCGGAATTTTAATCCGTTTTTAAAGGGATGATGATTGAACCACGTATCCCTGTCGTGCTGAACGTAGTGAAGCATCTATTGGTCAAGACGAAAGGTTTTTGAATAGATCCTTCGTCCCCTCAGCATTGACAAATAAAATAGGTTACTTCAATAGTGTTAAATCAATTCCCTCTTCATGAGCAGGTCGGCTTGTATGTCGCTGCCCAACATAAATGTGTGATTACTGAATACTTTAAATCCATGCTGTTCATAAAATTTTTGAGCCTTTTTATTGTGTTCCCAAACACCCAGCCAAACATACTGGAGTTTTTTATCCAGGGCCTGCTGCAAGGCAAAGTCAAGTAAATGGTGCCCTATCTTTTTACCATGATGTTCGGCCAAAACATAAATTCGTTCCACTTCAAGGGCGTTACTATCCTGAAATTCGGTTTGTGCAGTATTATAATTTAGTTTGAGGTAACCTGTTATTTGCCCGTTAACCATAGCAAAGTAAAAAGCGGAATCAGGGTTATGAAGCTCCGATCCTATTTTTTGCTCAGTAAAAGCCACTGAAGCATAGGCCTCCATATCGGCCGTACTATTGAGCGGTGCCCAAAAATCAAAAAAGGTTTTTTTGCTGAAACGGAGTAATATATCAGCATCAGCTGTTGTCACTTTTTCAATGGTAACTGCGTTATCTGTCATGAAGTTAAAATTGCGTTAGGCTACTCAGTCAAATTGCTCTTTGAGGCGTACCAGTCTATCAATCATCAGGTTAAGCTTTTCTTCCTCGTTTTTAAACATCCGGGGCTTGAGGTAAAATGTGGTAAATAAGAACCAGATAATGGTGGAGCCGTAAGTGACTAATTTAAACGGGAGCGAAGCGGTTTCCAATACCTCAATAAAGTATAAGGCTAAACCTGCGCTAATGAGTAGTATATATGTATAATAGAACCAGCCTATTACTTTTGTTCTGTTTTTTTGGTAGGCCTTAAGGCTTTCGAGGTACTCGGATGGGTTAAGGGTGGCATCGCGCTTGCTTAATATATGGTAGTGCCTTACAATGAGCGAGAGGTACATGAGCATAGTGACCAGTACTATCAGTATACCCACCGTGGTAACCCATGATTTAAAGGCCAGGAAAAAGGTAATAATAAATGCAAATACCGCTATTACCACCATGGCCACAATTGTCCAGTATAACTTAGTAGTTATGCTGCGAATCCCCTTCTTTACCTGCTTCAGCACCTCATCCACTGAAAGCTGATCTGGTTTTGGCTGTCCCTGCCAAACCGACATCAAATGATCAAAGTCTTTCATACTGGTTATATAATTCTGTTAATTTTTGTTTTATTCTGTAAATTTTCACCCTCAGGTTCCCTTCCGATATGCCCGAAATTTCAGCTATTTCGGGATAAGGTACTTCATCAAGTACCATAGTTATTATTATTCTTTCAGTTTCTTCCAGCTTTGATATACATTTATACAGCAAAGCAACCTTCTCGTTTTTGTCCGATAGTTCTTCTCTTTTCGTTTCGGCTATTTGCGGGGTAAGCTCGTCTTTAGCCTGTCGTTTTTCTGATCGTAGGTAAGTTAAACAAGTATTTACGGCAATACGGTATATCCAGGTTGATATCATTGCCTGGTTCCGGAATTTGTCTAAATTTTGCCAAACTTTTAAAAAGGTTTCCTGTAAAAGGTCGTTCGCGGCATCATCATCGCCGGTGTAACCGTAGCATAAATGGAATATCTTTTTCGAATTAGCTTCATATATTTGCTTGAAGGCTGCTTCTTTGTTGGCCACTGTGTTAATAGGTTTTTTAATTTAGATTGCAGTTGCGTCTATATGTTACAACAGGTAATCAGTCTTTTTAAACCACGATAGTTTTTTTTCTGCGTTATCCAGTAGCGTATTATAACTGCCGGCATAGTCAAACTGCAGATCCTCATGGAGCTTGTTTATTAAAGTACGTATCTTTTCTATCTGCCGTGTCAGTATCAGCCTGATAGGTTTATATGTGGTACGCCTGTCGGCATATTCCAGGTAATTATCGCAAAAATTAATCAGCAATTCAATTTCAGCCTCCTTTGATCCGGCAAATTTGGTGTATTTGCTTATCAGCCTTAAAATTTTGCGCATCCCCTTTGCTGCATGATAGCTTAATGCCGATAGCTGACTAAACATAAAACCGGCCTCGGCCTTAACCTTTTCAATAAAGGCTGCCTCGTCATGAGCCTCAAATAACAAGTAGGCCAGCAGCTCTTTATTCTCTTTTTTATAGCGTGCCAAACGGAGCAATAATTCAGTGAGCTGCTCCTGCGGCAGGTGCTGAATTTCTTTTTTTATGTGCTGTAATCCGTAGGTGGTAATGCTCATGTGTGTTTAAAAATTTTAGCAAAATATTAAATAGTTGTAGTTTAGCACCCTGCAAACAGGTATATGCATAAAAGCAAACTAACCCTCTATATTTTTATAGCCCTTATATTAGGTGTAATTACAGGCTATATTTACAATGTTCGTGTAATTAACGCTATTAACGTAAACATCAACACTGCCGATGCTACTATAAAAGCTATAAACACCAAATTGGTTTTACTGAATGATAGTACTACCGCCAATTATATAGCGCTTAAAGCTCAAAAAGTACAACAATTAAAGATCAGTAAAGATAATAATTCTATCCGCGAGGATAAACTGGAAGGCTTTACCATTTTAAGCGATATATTTTTACGCTTAATAAAAATGATAGTTGCACCGCTGGTTTTTACCACGCTGGTGGTGGGTGTAGCCAAGGTGGGAGATATTAAGGCCGTGGGGCGCATTGGCGGTAAAACCATGTTGTGGTTTTTAAGCGCAACGCTGGTGTCGTTATTATTGGGGATGCTGTTGGTAAACCTGTTTGAGCCGGGTAAAGCCATGCACCTGCCGCTGCCTGACAGTCATTTAAGTACCGGTATTAAAAAAACGGCTATATCATTAACCGATTTTATCGGGCACGTTTTTCCTCGGAGCTTTATTGAAGCAATGGCCAATAATGAAATATTGCAGATCGTGGTATTTTCCCTGTTTTTTGGGGTAGCTACTGCTGCCATTGGTGAACAGGGTAAAATTGTGATCAAAGCTATGGATGCCATAGCCCACGTGATATTAAAAATAACAGGTTATGTAATGAAGGTTGCACCTTTAGCTGTTTTTGGAGCTATAACAGCAGTTATAGCCAAGCAGGGGCTGGGGGTACTGTCAACCTATGGTATTTTTATAAGCGAATTTTATTTTTCATTGGTGATGCTTTGGCTCATCATGATTTTTGCCGGTTTTATCATTTTACGTAAACCGGTATTTAAATTGGTAGGCAGCATTAAAGATGCCATGCTGATAGCTTTTAGCACATCAACCAGCGAGGCCGCTTACCCCAAGGTATTAATTGAATTGGAAAACTTTGGCTGCAGTAACAAAATAGTAAGCTTTGTTTTGCCCTTGGGCTATTCTTTTAATTTGGATGGTTCCATGATGTATATGACCTTTGCTTCGTTGTTTCTGGCGCAGTCATACGATATTCATTTATCCTTTGGGCATCAGCTGTCTATGCTGCTGGTATTAATGCTTACCAGCAAAGGTGTTGCGGGTGTTCCGCGGGCATCATTGGTGGTAATTGCAGCCACGTTATCTATGTTTAATATCCCCGAAGCCGGTTTGTTTTTGCTGATCGGGATTGACCCTCTGCTGGATATGGGGCGGTCGGCAACCAACGTTTTAGGTAATGCCATGGCAACAGCCGTGGTAAGTAAGTGGGAGGGAGAGCTGGAATAAATATCTGGTAATTCAATAAAGTAAAATTCAGTAATTCAATAACTCAATAGTTCAATAAATCAATAATTACCCATGACAGATCGTACCAAAAAAATATTTTTCGCACTTACTATTATATTGCCGTTTTTGCTGTACTGCTTTTATTATTACGGCATGATGATCAAAAATGCCCCTTATCGCTTTTCTGATTTCGACTCGATGTCTTTCCAGTATGGTAATATAGATAGCCTGGTTAATAAATATGATTCAAAAACAGGTAACTATCAATATCTTGATAAAAAGGACTCCTTAGTGAAAATGCATTTGAGGCTAACGAGTGACGATTTGCTGTATTTGCACCATAAAGCGGCTGATTTAGGTTTCTGGGACTTTCCGAAAAATGAGCAGGCCGATAGTGTTCAGGGGAAAAAGAATAAATCGGTGCGGTATATTATCGAGTTTAAATACAAGAAAAAAAGCAAGCGGGTTGTATTTGACAGCGAGTATAACGGCGATCCGAAATTGATTGATGCCAACAAAACACTGATTAAGGAAATTGAGCAAAGTTTACTGGCTGCCGAAGAAAGACAGAAAAAATAAAAGCACGGGGTTGTTTATTAAATAATCAATCCCTATATTTGCACCTCGAATTTTAAAACAATAATTAACAAACATGTACGCAATAGTAAGTATAGCCGGACAGCAATTTAAAGTTGCAAAAGACCAGCAGATCTTTGTACACAGATTACAGGGTGATGAAGGCGCTAGTATTGAATTTGACAGTGTATTGTTAGCAGAAAACGAAGGTAAATTCAAATTAGGTTCTGATTTGAAAGGCGCTAAAGTTTCAGCTAAGATCGTGTCTCATTTAAAAGGTGATAAAGTGATCATTTTCAAAAAGAAAAGAAGAAAAGGTTACAAAAAGAAAAACGGTCACCGTCAGCAATTTACCAAGATCGAGATCACTGGTATTACATTATAATTAAAGTTTAAACCGAGCCGATTTAATCAGCTCATAAAAGATATTAACAATGGCACACAAAAAAGGGGCCGGTAGTTCCAGAAACGGCCGCGAGTCGCATAGCAAACGTTTAGGTATCAAAATTTTCGGTGGTCAACCAGCTATTGCAGGTAACATCATCGTTCGTCAACGTGGTACCAAACACAACCCAGGCGTTAACGTAGGCATCGGCAGGGATCATACATTATTTGCATTAACTGACGGGCATGTAGTTTTCAGAAAGAAAGCTGACAACCGTTCATACGTTTCTGTAGTTCCGTTTGAAGTAGCACCAGTTGCTGAAGTTGCAGCACCTGCACCTAAAGTAAAGGCAGCTCCAAAAGCAGTAGAAGCAGCACCGGTTGCTGAAGTTGCTACTGAAGAAGCAGCTCCAAAAGCAAAAAAGGCAGCAGCTCCAAAAGCTAAGAAAGAAGCAGCAGACACTGAAGAAGCAGCAGCTGAGTAATTAGCCCCAAGCTTTACAGATATTAAAAAGCCCCGGTCAATTTTGATCGGGGCTTTTTTTTGTGAATTTAATTAGTGAAGCCTGACTTGCTTGTTCCAACATCTCATCAGCAGGCGGTTGGGGCATACCTGCTAATGAGATGCCGAAACAAGTTCGGCATGACTTGAAAAGTTGGAAAATTTTAAAAAGCGTATATAATTAGTACTCCCTTACCAGCAAGCTATCGGCAAATAACCTTAAGTACTGCCTGCGTTCTTCAAGTAAATTAATATCGTCGAGTGCTTTAAATGCCCGTTGGGCATAGGTTTGCATGGCTTTTTCGGAGTGTTGCCTTATCTGGAGCTGGTTATAAATGCCTGTTACAGCGGTTACCTTTTCGGTAGTATTAAACTGCGACAGGCTTAGCCAGTTGTTAAGTTCATCGGCTTGCTGTGCTTTGGCCAGTTCAAGGGCCTTAATAAGCAGGTAGGTTTTTTTGTTGGATATAATATCGCCGCCAACCTGTTTGCCAAATTTGTCGGGGTCGCCATACACATCCAATATATCGTCTTGCAGTTGAAAAGCAATACCCAGGTTAACACCAAAATCATACAGCAATTGCGCATCTTTAGCTGCCGCACCACCAATAATACTGCCTATTTTTAAAGTACCGCCCAATAAAACCGCCGTTTTAAGACGAATCATGTTCAGGTATTCATCAATACTTACGTTATTGCGCTCCTCAAAGCTCATGTCAATCTGCTGGCCTTCGCATACTCCCGTGGCTGTTTCGTTAAAAACGTCCATCACACGGCGTAAAATGGCATCCTGCACCTTCATCATAAGTTTATTAGACTCAACCATCATGGCGTCGCCCGATAAGATGGCCACGTTGGCGTTCCACTTTTCGTGTACGGTTACTTTACCTCGACGCAGCGGCGCTTTATCCATAATGTCGTCATGCATCAGCGTAAAGTTATGGAACACTTCAATAGCCAGAGCAGGCTCAACAGCGTTTTCCACGTCGCCGCCAAAAAGATCGCAGGCCATTAATAACAAGGCGGGGCGCAAACGTTTGCCGCCCAGGGCCAGTATATAACTTATAGGTTCATATAATTCTGCAGGATATTTGGGGAAAGCAAGTTTATCAACCGCTTCATTTATCAATGCCTGCAAATCAGTAAGTTGTTTCATAAATATATAAGGTAACAGGAGTAATTATACTTAATCCTGTACTAATGAAAAATCAATTTGTTTTTTTGTGAGGTCAACATGTTTTACCCTGATGCTCACTTCGTCACCCAACTGGTAGATCTTCTTTTTACGCTGGCCAATGATAGCATAATTTTTCTCATCCAAAGTATAAAAATCATCAGATATGTCACGCAGCCTGATCATACCTTCGCACTTGTTTTCGATGATCTCAACATACATACCCCACTCGGTAACGCCCGATATGATACCGGTAAATATGTTACCCACCTGGTCTTTCAGGTACTCGGCCTGTTTGTATTTAACGGATGAACGTTCCGCATCGGCAGCCTTTTTTTCCATTTGCGAGCTGTGCGAACATAGTTTCTCATAATGCTCGGCATTGGCTGATTGGCCTCCGCTTAAATAATGAAACAGCAACCGGTGTACCATTACATCGGGATAACGACGGATAGGCGAGGTAAAGTGTGTATAATGATCAAATGCCAAACCATAATGGCTGCTGGTTTTGGTGGTGTAAATGGCTTTGGCCATGGAGCGTATAGCCAAATGGGTAAGCACGTTCTGCTCTTTTTTGCCTTCCACATCTTCCATCAGGAAATTGAGCGATTTGGCCGTTTCCTTGTCTGATTTGGTGTTGATCTTATAGCCAAACCTTGCCGCAAACTGTGCAAAATTAGCTAACGATTCCGGCTTGGGCGAATCATGCGTGCGGTATACAAAGGTGTATTTATGTTTACCCTTACCCATTTTGCTCACATGCTCTGCTACCTTGCGATTGGCTAAAAGCATAAAGTCCTCAATGAGTTTGTGGGCATCTTTGCGTTCCTTCACATAAACGCCGATAGGTTTGCCGTGGTCGTCCAGCTTAAATTTAACTTCGGTGGTTTCAAAACTAATAGCGCCGTTTTTAAACTTACGGTCGCGCAGTTTGTAGGCCAGCGCGTTTAGTTTTAATATCTCGTCAACAAAATCACCTTCTTTATTTTCAATTACTTCCTGCACTTCCTCATAGGTAAAGCGCCTGTCAGAGTAAATGATGGTTTTGCCATACCATTCATTAATGATATAGGCATTTTCATCCAGTTCAAATACTGCCGAAAAGCAAAGCTTATCTTCTTTTGGTCGTAAAGAACAAAGGCCATTTGACAGGCGTTCAGGAAGCATCGGGATTACCCTGTCAACCAAATAAACGGAGGTAGCGCGCTCCAAAGCTTCTTTATCCAAAGCCGAATCGGGGATAATATAATGGGATACATCGGCAATGTGTACACCCACTTCGTAGTTGCCATTATCTAATTGTTTGAATGATAGGGCATCGTCAAAGTCCTTGGCATCAAATGGGTCAATGGTAAAAGTGGTAACATCCCTGAAATCGCGCCTTTTGGCTATTTCTTCCTGGGTAATGATGTCTGAAATTTCTTCAGCATCGTGCTCCACTTCGGCTGGGAACGATAGGGGGAAGCCATACTCTGCAAGAATGGCGTTCATTTCGGTATCGTTTTCGCCCTGGGCGCCCAGGATGTGTTTTATCCGGCCGATAGGGTTTTTAGCTTCGGCGGGCCAGTCGGTAATTTCGGCAACAGCCTTTATACCATTCTTGGCGCCATTGAGTTCGCTGATGGGGATAAAGATATCATGCATCATTTTGCGGTCGTCAGGAATAAAAAAGGCAAAGCGTTCTGATAGTTTTACAATGCCTGTAAATTCCATCTTGGCGCGTTGTAATATCTCAATTACCTCGCCCTCTTTGCGTTTACCCTTGCTTTTAGCATACACGTATACCTTAACCCTGTCGCCGTGTAACGCGTTGCGTAACTTACGGGGAGCAATAAAAATATCGCTTTCAAATTCGTCGTCGGTTATAATAAATGCCGAGCCGTCATTGGTGAGGTCAACTTTACCTTCAATAAAGGTTTTGAGTTCCAGCAGTTGAAATTTCCCCGGGGAAAGCTCTTTCATAACTGATTTTTTGGCCTCGTCTTTTAATATATCAAATATGATCTCGCGCGATTCCGGGTCGCGTACGTTTAATTTTGCAGAAACTTGTTTATAGTTAAGTGGCGTATTGCCGTTTTGTTCAAATATGTCAAGCACCATTTGGGTGAGCACCTGAACTATAGAAGAATTGTTTTTCTTTTTAGACATACATAAGTATTTGCTCAAAGATACGGAATTTCGACATTAGGCGATTGGGGATACGTGAAGCAGGGGGTGATTGCAGATTTTATTTATTTTATGTTTTGGAAGGCTCAACTCTAATTATCGACAGATTTTGATCGCTCAGGTTTTTTGACTTTATCACACAATAATTCTTTGGAGTTAATAATTTGTATTATATAAATAAATTATATCTAACTTTATAATACACAGCCTATTACCGATATGTCAACATCTGCCAATAAAACTGTTTCATCTTTAAATTGGATTATTATAACCGGGGTGGGTTTTGTATTGTTTGTGGCGGCTGCGGTAATACTCATGATCTTTAGCAATAAAGCCTCGAATTTAAGTCCACAGGTTTATTTTTTCCTCTTGGTTTTTGTTGCTTTAATTGCATCCGGATTTTTATTTGGAGCTTTAAAGGCGCATGCCAAATATAGCGGCAATGTGTATAATGGTACTTTATCACTTGGCGGCCCAGCCGTTATCTTTTGCCTCATCATCTATTTTGGGTTAAAGCTTGCTCCAACAGCCGACTCATTCGACATCAAATTCATTGTTTTTGGTGATGAAACTAAAAACGAACTGGTAAGTGGGGGACTGCTTAAAGTACTGCTCAATAAACCCGATTCGGCAAGGATAGAAAATGGCGTTGTGATCTTTAACGAACTGCCCACCAATTTATTAGGTAAAAGTATTACTGCTATCCCTGCGGTGCCCGGTTATTACAGGCAAAGTCAGCAGGTAACTATTCCAGTTGATGGACGTACATCTATTGAGCTGCATCTTAAAAGGCAGGTTGATTCCTTAACCGTAAGCGGTTTGGTAGTAGATATGAAAGGGCAGCCGGTACCGGGTGTATTGATCGTACTATCTAACGGTCTTTATAAAACCAATGCCGATAAGTTAGGTAATTTTAGCTTCATTTTGCCTGTAAAGGATGGCACCGAACTCCCGGTAAGAGTTTACAGGGATAAAAAGTTACGTTTTAACGGTAATCAGATATTTTCTTCCAAGGTTCCGCTTACCCTTCAGCTTGATAAGTTATGAAAGCGATCATCTGCATACTGAGTTTATGTATGGCCGGGTTTTGCAGCTATGGTCAAACTGTTGCTTTCAAAGGGTTGTTATTAAGCAACGGTGCATTAGTTAAAGACTACTCCATAACTGTAGACGGAAAACCTGCATTTGCAGATGGATTTGGTGCATTTACCACTGCCATAAGCAGCAGCGCCAGCCAAGTGAAAATAGTACCTTCAGATAAACGTTATATCGTAGTATATCCAACAGACGGCTGGGTACCGGTACCTAAAGATCCATCGCTAACAATTCAGATAATACTGGAAGGCTTTCAATCAAACGGGCAGATCAAAAGCTACATGACATCATTATCGCAATTAAAGGAGGCCGCAAAAAAAGGGCAATCCGAAACAAAAACCTTACAAAAAAGGATTGATTCCTTAGCTGCCAACCTTAAAAAGCTGGGTTATACCAATGATGATCTTAGAGCAGCCCGGGAAAGGCAGGACGGTATTGATCTGTTTTATCCCGAGATAAGCAGCGCGCTGCAAGATTATATCCTGCAAACACAAGGTTTAATGATCGCCTTTAAATTTATAGGGGTATATGCCTTTGTAAATGTTAATGCGCTTACCCAATATGCGCCAACCCAAAGCGCGTTTAATCAAGCGTATCAAAAATTATATGTCAATTATCCTACCTATACAAAAAAAATAGGTGATTACTGGAACGATCCTTCACTTCCAAAAGAGTTTGAAGGTATAGCCGATACGCTGATCAATGTCATCGGTAAAAACAAGATTACTCCTTTGAACGATCTTAAAAATCAGATCAATCAATATTTTCAGACCCAAATATCCAAGGATGATAAGGAAAAGTTGAAAATGGATATCCAAAAAAAAATAAATGAGCAGGTGCCTGTTATTACATATCAGCTTAATGTTATGGAGCAACGTGTAAAACAATTTCTGGACCGGTTAAAAAACTAATATTCATTAATAACTTAAGCATTTAATCATGAAAAAATTAAATTCCCCCCTGTATGTTATTTTGATAGTTATTTCTGCCTTTTGTACAACATCCTGCAGTAAGGATGATAGTGGCGGCGGTGGCGATGGTGGCGGTGTTGCTGTTCTTTTGGGCGACCTTTTTGGTTTTTGGCAAAACGGCAATGATTCATTCACGTTTAACGGACTGGATAACCAACTTGGTGGTACAGGAACAGTTGGCGGTAAAACCGGAACGGTTACCAACGGCAAAATTAATAAGACCATAGTTACGTTCGACCTTGTTTTTGACGATAATAGCGGCACAAAAAGCTACAGTGGAACCATTGACGCAACAAAAACGAAGTTAAAGTTAACCTCGGGGGGTACCACCGCCACTTTCACCAAGCAACCGTAGGTTATCCTTGCGGTATAGAGGCTATCAGATTTTTGGTGTATTCTTGTTTTGGGCGATAGTAGATATCATCGGGGTAGCCGGTTTCTACAATCTGCCCCTGGTTCATGACCATCATGCGGTCTGATATGTGTTTAATTACCGCCAGGTCATGGGATATAAAAATGTAGGTAAGTTTAAACTCCTGCTGCAGCTCGCGGATGAGGTTGAGTACCTGCGCCTGTACCGATACATCAAGCGCAGATACCGACTCATCACAAATGATGAATTTAGGTTGCAGGGCCAGCGCCCTGGCAATAACTATGCGCTGCCTTTGACCGCCCGAAAATTCATGGGGATACCGGTTAAAGTGTTCGGGCAAAAGATTTACCCGTTGCAGCAATTCCAGCACTTTTTGCTTGCGTTTGGTATTGTTGGTGTAAAATTGATGCACCTGCAGTGGCTCCATTAACGACTGGCCTACCGTTAAACGGGGGTTTAAAGAGGAGTATGGGTCCTGGAAAATGATTTGTATATCACGACGGATTTCTCGCAGATCATTCTTTTTAAGTTTGCCCAAATCGGTACCTTCAAAGCTTACGCTGCCGGCGGTGGGTTCTATCAGGCGTAAAATGGTACGGCCGAGGGTTGTTTTACCACAGCCCGACTCGCCAACCAGGCCAAGTGTTTCGCCAGGGTAAACATCAAAACTTACATTATTTACGGCTTTTACCACCTGCCCGGACGGGCCAAGCAAACCCGGATTAATAGGGAACCAGGTTGAAAGCTTATCTATTTTTAATAAGGGTTGTTGCTGATACAGCTCATTTTTTCGTTCGGCTATTTCGGCATCCGGGTAATGGTATAATGCCCTGATGCTTTCAATGGTAGCCCATTGAGTGCTCACATTGCTAGTTGCATCAAAAAAATCGGCAACAACGGGCAGCTTTTTTAAATGCTGATTGGGCGACGGCCGGCAGGCCAGCAATCCTTTGGTGTAAGGGTGACGAGGGTTGGTGAACAAATCGGTTACGGATGCTTCCTCAACAATTTCGCCTTTGTACATCACCAAAACGCGGTCGGCAATTTCCCTGATCACCCCCAGGTCATGTGATATAAATATCAGGCTCCTGCACCGGGTAGCTTTAAGATTAAGCAACAGCTCAATAATAGCTTTTTGCACGGTTACATCCAGTGCGGTGGTGGGTTCATCGGCTATCAGTATTTCCGGATTGCAGGAAAGTGCCATGGCAATCATTACCCTTTGCTTTTGTCCGCCTGATATTTGATGAGGGTAGCTGTCAAATATAATTTCGGGGCGCGGAAGCTGCACTTCGTTGAATAATTCTATGGTTTTTTTCTTAGCCTCGACGGTACTTAAGCCTAAATGCAGTTGTATAGCTTCGGTAAGTTGAAAGCCACAGGTAAGCACCGGGTTAAGCGAGGTCATGGGTTCCTGAAATATCATGGCTATGCGGTTGCCCCGAATGTGGCGCATATTCTGCTCAGGCAAATCAAACAGGCTGGTATCGTTGAACATTACCTGGCCGTTAATTGCAGTTTGCCTGGCATTTAATAAACGCATAATGGCCAGCGAGGTTACCGATTTTCCCGAACCTGATTCGCCCACGATCCCGATGGTTTCCCCTTTTTTTAAATCAAAGGATATATTGTTTACTGCCTTAAATAAGCCGCTATTGGTTTTAAAACTAATGGACAGGTTTTTTACTTGCAGCATTATTGACCAATTATGTTAATAAATTCATCTTTTATTAACTCTTCGCCCCGGTAACGCCTGAGTAACTGGGCTGTAGCTACAACATCTTTTTGGCAATAGGTGCATATCCGGTCTAACTGGTTCTCGTTCCAGTACACGTGGGCAACCATGCTGCCGTCAATATCATCTTTGGGAGTTGGTATATCAAAAATAGCAGTAAGCAGGTTTAAGGAAGTGTAGTTTTTATAATCACCAAACTTCCATAGTTCCATGGTATCCAGATGATTTATTTCCCAAGGCTTTTTGCCTGTAATTTGCAGTTGCGGCGGAAAAGGCAGGCCATTGATCAGCAACCTGCGGCAAATGTAAGGGAAATCAAACTCCTTACCATTATGCGCACAAAGCGCCAGGGTTGCGGGTTGACTAAACAGCAAAGCCGAAAAATTGGTCAGCAGTTCTTTTTCATCATGCGAGGCAAATGACTTTATCCTTAAACCGGTATCCTTTCCACCGGTAAATATACCTGCCGATATACAAACTATTTTACCAAACTCGGCCCAGATGCCTGCTCGCTGATAAAAATCCTGAGGAGTATCATCGTCTTTACGTTGGTTTTGCGTTTTAAGCTCCCATAGTTTTTGCAGATGCGCGGGCAACTGATCGTGGCTGCTGTACTGTGGTACAGTTTCAATATCAATTACCAGCAGGTTATGCAAATCATACTGTTCAAGCATGCACGTTAAAATTTATGAGGCAATATAATAATAAAGTTAGGAGTGTTGAAGGGAGGAGTTATAAGTTTACACTTGCATCTTATTTCTCTGTTAAAGCAGGATTTTCCTCTAAAAACGAACACCCATCAAAATTATTGATAGGTGCAAGCAGATAAGGTATAGGTTTTCTTAAATTATTTGGAAGCCAACAGGCTTAGCAATTTGTCTGATTGTGTTTCATCAAAAGCGGTTTTAACATATTTGTAACCGTTTTGAGTTGTTGCAGTAAGTAATTTGGCTTTGTTTCCTTCTTCGTCTACCACGTAGGCCGTACCGTTGTCATTTATCCAGTCAAAAAGTACATCTCTTGTGGTAATGCCCTGGTTTTTTGTATGGTCATCAATCCACACCAACGAGTTAATGGACAGGTATGGGTTGTCATACTCGTCATTAGTTCTGTTTACACTGGTTATTTGTATGGGCATTATTAATAATATCAGGGATTGTACGGCCAAAAATCTGAATTATATAATTGTTAGTCAATCCGTTAAAACACGGTATTTTTGGCAGGATAAACACAGTGTTTTAACGGATAGCGCCTGATAAAGGATGCATAATGGTGTCAGGCAAGTATCAGATTTTGATGACTTTTGTTTTTTTGTTATCAGGCCTTTTGGAGTTATCGGGCCTGGGGATATTTTTAACAATGGTTATCAGTGTGCTGGCTATTAAGCCAGTTGCTTTTAGGCCAAAGCGTACAAATGGTTTCATTACTTCCCATGCGTTGCTGTGTGGCGGTTGTATTTCTGAGTTCTGCTTTCCTATCTTTTTTATTTCGCGAGATGCCATAATTTGATATTTAGAGCGCATATACTTGTAAATAATCAATATTGATTTTTATATGCTACCATTACAGTCATAAAAACCCTGCCATAATTTGATAGCCGTATTTATAAATCAAGAATTATTCCCTGTTTTATTTGCTTAAAGTTGAAAAGCTTGAGCTCTTAAACTTTCCTGCGCAATTCAATTACGGTAACCTCTGGCCATATACCTAAGCGACCGGAAAAGGCCAGGAAACCAAACCCGCGGTTAACGTACAGATACCGGTTTTTTTCGTTAGCCAGGCCGGCCCAATCAAGATACCTGTATTTTACGGGGCTCCACCGGAAGCCAGGAATTTCAATACCAAACTGCGCGCCATGCGTATGCCCCGAAAGTGTAAGGTGGATATTGGTTGCATTATAGCGTACCTGCTCTTCCCAATGCGTAGGATCATGTGATAGTAGTACTTTAAATGCATCCGGAGGTACTCCCTGCAGTGCCTTATTCAAATCTCCGAGTTGTATGAAACCGCGCCCCCAGTTTTGTATGCCTATGAGCGATATTTTTTGGCCATCCTTTTCAATGGTCACGTTTTCATCAAGCAACAGGCGGTAACCTAATGCTTTGTGGTGTTGCTTTAACAGTTCAAGGTTGGCTGCCTTTTCCTGTTCGCTATCCCAATGTATATAGTCGCCATAGTCATGGTTACCCAGTATGGAGAATTGGCCATGGGGTGCTTTAATCTGCCCAAACCTATCAATGTAAGGCTCTATTTCAGATGCCGCGTTGTTCACCAGGTCGCCGGTAAAAACAAACAGATCGCTTTTTTGAGCCTTAACCATATCAATACCACGTTGCATAGCTTCGGTATTATCAAAACTACCAGAGTGGATGTCAGATAACTGGGTAATGGTAAAGCCATCAAAAGCCTCAGGCAGGTCATCAAAATAAAGCGTGGTACGGTGCAGTTTATAATCATACTTGCCTTTAAACATGGCATAAAACATAGCGGTGAACGGTACTGCCGCCACCAATACAGCTATCTCGCTGATAAACTTACGACGGGCCGGAAAAACCGGCACATTACCTTTATTGATAGCCAGATGGAACAAACCAACAAAAAAACGCCCCAGATCGCCCAGTGATAAAACAATGATGAAAAATAGCTTGGTAATAAAAAAGGTAAGAAAAAGGCTTAACATCCATTCATGAAAGGGGCGCATACCGCTGGCTGTGCTAAAACTGCCAAAGCCTATTAAAAACAGGGCAACTACCCCAACAGCAATAAATAAATATCCAAACAGCATCACATTACGCCAAATGTGCGATTGCCAGTCATTGCTTAGGGTTTTAAGTCCCGAAAAAATATACCAGTCAAAAAGCAAACTAACAGCCGATATAATTAAAAATACCTTGAGGAAACCACCGTTGTGCATATAATTATTTATAAGCGTGCAATTTATAAAAGGAAAGGTAATTAAAGGGTAAAATTTGATGATACCCTTTTATGAGGTACGGAAGAGAGGCTTTGATTGATAGCCAGTTATTAAATGTTATCAGGTATAAATGTTTACTTTGGCTACAATTAATTCCATGAAAACATTTTACCTTTTATTATCAGCTGGTTTTTTGATGGTATCGCATGCAAAGGCACAGCAATCCAAAACAGACACCGTATTTTTTGATGATTTTAATACAGGCTCGCTTGATCGAAGCAAGTGGAATGTGGAGGTTACCGGCAATACCGTTAATGATGAACAGCAGGCTTATGTAGATACCACGGCTACCTTATATATGTTAAAGGGAGATCAGGCCGAGGGGGCGGTAAACGGGGCATTGGTATTAAAAGCTTTATACCAGCCCGGTTATACCAGCAAACAGCAAAAGAAATACGACTTTATATCTGGCCGCATCAATACCCGGGCTAAAATGGAGTTTACTTACGGTACCGCTTCGGCACGCATGAAAATGACTTCGGGAGCGGGTTTGTGGCCCGCATTTTGGGCTCTGGGCAATGGCAATTGGCCAGATTGCGGCGAAATAGATGTAATGGAAACCGTTGGCGATTCAAGCTGGGTAAGTCATGCCCTGCATGGGCCACATTATTTTGGCAATACACCGCTTGCTTACAGGGCCTTTTTACAAACGGGCACCGATGTTACTCAATGGCATATTTACTCGGTTGACTGGAGCCCCGCCAGCTTGGTTTTTAAGATTGACGGCAAGGTAACCTATACGGTAACCAAATCAATGGTTGAGAAATATGGCCGCTGGGCTTTCGATAATAAAAAGTTTATTATCCTGAATTTTGCATTGGGGGGCGGCTATCCCGGAGGGTACAATAAAATTAAGCAACCTTATTATGGCATCTCAGCAAGTACGGTAAACAAGATAAAGGCAGGCCAGGCTAAAGTATTTGTTGATTGGGTATTGGTTACCAGGAACCGCGGGCAATAGATGTTAAAGTTTGTTAAAGCAGTGTAACAAGTAAGCAACTGTCATAATACAAATTGCCTTGATTGCGTTTAAGACTTAAAATGCAAAAAACGCAAAAATATAATTAAAGGTTAAGCTAAATTTTACTTTTTTAAAACATTGCTGTAACCGCAATTACATATTTTTGAATTATCAATCTTAAAACATCTATTATCATGGCAATATTAACAATTCAAATCCCCGACAGCGAAGTAATTACTTTATCAAATATAATTGAGCAGGTAGCAGGCAGTGTTATAAAAGTTAACGCTGACGAAGACATACATACCAATGAGTGTTTACAAAAAGAAGATTTCTTTATTAAAAATAAACTGGCAGGTTCTATTCACAGAAACCATCTCTGGAACGATTAAGCTTTAGCAAATTGTTTTAAGTTATTAACTGTTAATATAACCATAAAAAAGAGGAAAGCCCTGCTCATGCAGGGCTTTCCTCTTTTTTATACTCTCCATCTCCGGGATTTAGTTTTTGTAAATCACTTGTTCATGTACGCGTACTCTTTCATCATGACGATGTCTTCTTCGTTCGCGGTAATCAGCAGAACAACTGGTAAAGCCCATGGCTGCTAATATAAGCAACGCTATGGCGCGTGATACTTGCGTTTTCATATACTTATGTTTAATAGATGTTACAGTTTATAACAGCTGTAGATATTTAAAAGTTTAAGTATTATAGATTGGTCACGTAAATGTTACGTTGTGGTTTGTTTATTTTGAGTGAATTATAGAATTGTCCGTTAGCTTTTCGATGATTTGGAAGCCAATCTTCGTGACAGCAGGATAAACAACAAGCCGAATAGCAAAAATGCAACAAGCATAACTAATGAATTGATTGTAACCTTAGTATAACCAAGTTTTGCAGCGTTAACAAAAGGATAGGGGTAAGTAGTGGTGATGGCCCCGCGGATAAGTGTATATACCAAATAAAAAAATGGATACCACAACCAATTTAATGACTGCGCCCATTTTAAATTTGTTTTAGGTATAAAAATTAGCCAGTAAATAATAAATAATACCGGGTTAATAAGGTGTAATAGCTCATCAGCTACTCTTGCAGGGCCCGTTAAATGTAATAATCCCCGCAGTACGGTATTATAAACCAGGCAAACAATAGCTATATAAACCACAATGCCGGTAAGTACATATCCGCGCGAGAATAATTTATAAAGTGCAGCAGATGGCTTTAGCAGTATTGAAACCAGGCACAACGCTACCAGCAGGTTAACTTGTATGGTAAAAAAACTAAACAATTGCACCAAAGCACCGGCCAGGCTATACCCGTTACTAAGGTAGGCTGGTATAGATACGTAAAATTGGAGTATAAGGCCCAGCCACAGCATTAAGGTGAGTATCACGCCGCAAATTAATGCAATGGGGTTTTGCTTATTTATGGGCGTCATCGTTGCCTGTTAAATTAACTACCATATTGATTATTGCCGGTTATTGATATTGGATAACATTAATTGCAGAGAAGCAGCATTGTCACGCATACTTTCAATAACACCAATATTGTTTTTTACAAAACTGGTTAATGCATCCGTAGGGTTATTATATTTTACCTGTTTGCCAGATTTAGTATTGCGCACCAGCGCTTGTACGCTGCGGATAATTCCCCATGGGAAGCCCCACCACCCTAATAGTGCCGTTGTTAGCGTGGCCTTTTTATTGGCTTTTTGCAAGCAGGGAGGACAGGCAATCAACATCTTTTTTTTGTAATGGGTTATTAAAATAAAACTCATTACCGTGCCGTTTACAGCGGCATTTAATTGCTGATGGGTATCGCCGCAAACAGGGCATTGCTGGTTGCGGATAATGTACAGATAGTTTTCAAGATGATAGTCATCAACCTCGCTTAATTGAACGTTTATTCCATTTATAATGCCTTTATCAAGACCGCGGCTTTTTATTTCGGCCTTTAACAGATCAAGCGCCTCGGGCCTTAAACTCGCCGCTTCCGAAACGGCTAAGCGCGTAAGCTTGTCATCAGATAAACCTTTGTAGTTGGCTTTTAATTGTTCAAT
The DNA here is from genome assembly GCF_014200575.1 of Mucilaginibacter saanensis. Lineage (GTDB taxonomy): Bacteria > Bacteroidota > Bacteroidia > Sphingobacteriales > Sphingobacteriaceae > Mucilaginibacter. Next base: position 72,682 of record NZ_JACHBZ010000004.1, read on the forward strand.
GTCAGGCAGCATAGGTTATTTAAAATGTTTAAATGTAACAAAGTAATAACGAATGCCCAAATAAGTTATATATATTATAATAATTATTAAATGAATAAAATGCTTACGCAAAAAAAGCTTTTTATGTTATAAATTACATTGTACCGGTAACCAAATAGAATTTTACTCGTAATAAACGATTATGAATGGCTGTTTAAGTATACCAAAGTCTGTTTATTGCAGATATTGCAAGATTTGTGGGGCGCGGCCTGTTATAGAGGCCGACATGGCAGGGCTATATGTGGTAAAATGTCCTAATGATGATGGTCATTATCAAACGCGTGCAGGATTAATTGATATAGAAGATTGGAATAGAAATAATACGGTACATTTTGTGCCAACACGCGATATTAACTCACAAATATCGTATTGAATAATATTCTCTGAATTTTTGTTGCCTCGCTTAAACTCATATCTTTAAGCAATCAAAAAATAAACTTCAAATGAAATTTTTCTTTAACTCCAATACCGGCAAAGCGCGCGGCTTAAAACTATGGGTTTTGCTGTCGGCGTTCGCGTTACCTACATTATGCCGGGCCCAAACCGGAACCAACGCAACGCCCGTAGTTGATCACATTGCTATTTGTGTGCGCAATCTTAAAGTTAGTACCGCTTTTTATACCGATGTAATGCACTTACAAAAGGTGCCAAACCCCTTTGCTGACACCGTGCACCAATGGTACAGCCTGGGTAATCATGTAAAATTACATGCTATACAAGGCGATTGTACCGGCAAACATGAAAAGGCAGAGCACTTATGTTTTACTGTAAGCTCGGTTAAGGAGTTTGCAAAAAAGCTTGATGAATTAAACGTTCCTTACGGAAACTGGAAAGGCGACAGCAAGGAGCCTACCTTACGTCAGGATGGAGTTCTGCAACTTTATTTCCAGGATCCTGACGGTTATTGGATTGAGATCAACAGCCCGGCAAAAGGTAAATAAGAAATTAGTTACTTCAAGGCTTTAAGCTGTTTTTTAAACCAGTGTCCTTTCCACAGCCAAAAGCCTGATAGCACTATAATAGGAAAAAATATCCATTTAACAGCTGCTGCTGCATGTGGCAAGGTGGCTACGGGCCCGTATATGTAGCCAACCACCGGGATGCTTAAAATAATATGCATCCAGCGGATCACCTTTCTTTCCAGGGCGGCTGTCATAGTGTATCAAATTAGTATTTAAGTTCCTGGCAGTAGATGCCTGCTTTTTGTAAAAGGAGCTCAATGTATTGCGGGGAGAGGCCGGTGGCAACTATCCGTAGTATATTATCGCAATCTTCCAGGTCAAAATTCCATTGGGCAATAGCCGGAACTTTGGTGAGCAAGGTAGTTACCTTGCTCACCTGTCTTTGTTCCTTAACGCTTGTTGAAAACACCAGCACTTCCATATCAATAGGGGTTAAAGTTATTTTTGATCTTGTTTTTCCTGCTCAGGAGTAATATCATCCCATTGGCGGCCAAACCGGCCAAAACCCTGGCGACCTTCCCAATGGCACATGCGGTCGCGCATTTTGGCTTTAAACTTTTCCTGCTCTTCGGGGCTCATGTTCTTGAAGCGTTCTTCCATGCGTTTGCGCATCCAGGGGGCTCCGCCACCGCCCCAGCCAGGGCGTCCGCCTTTGCCAAAGCCAAATAGTATTTTGGATAATACAAACAGGCCCATAGCTTGCCAAAAGGTAATTACACCGAGGTGAAAAATATCAGGCAGTAAATTGTTCCACAGCTGCATCACCACAAAACTTACGAGCGACAGCACAGCGGCTGCTATGAATGGTATAAATATAAACCGGTAGGGTTTTTCAAAAAATATTCTTTTCATGTCTTTAATTTTAATGCCGGTGTTGTTTTTGCCGGCCTTTTAATATTCAGTTATCTCTTTATATAGTTGTTGTAAGCGCTTGCGCAAATGAAGTACGGCGTACCGTTTGCGTGATACCAGGGTTTGAACCTTTTCGCCCGTAAGGTCTGCTATTTCCTGAAACGACAGGTCATCCAGTTCATGCCATATAAACACATCCTTTTGCTCAGCGGGCAGCTCATCCAGTGCAATAAATAGCTGTTCCCAAAAAAGGTTGCGCACATATTCAGTTTCGGGAGTGCTGGTTTCAGCAAACAACATGGCTTTAAAGTCGGCCGTATCGTCTTCATCCTCATCGCCGGCAACCATATCATCAAGCAGTGTTTCGGTCTTCTTTTTATGCTTGTCGGTTATTTTGTTGCGGGCTACCCGGTAAAGCCAGGCGCTTGTTTGTTCAATAGGCTCTGAATTAATTACCGAGCTAAACTGGTACCATACATCCTGCAGTATATCTTCGGCATCAGCATCGCTCTTTACCCGCCTCCGGATAAAACTCAACAGGCTTTTACCATACGATTTTATAGTATGTATGATATGGCTGTTCTTATCTTCGGGCATTAGTGCGGTTATCAATTTTTTGCTTGTTTAAAGATATAGACGATTGACCAATCAAAACATTTTAAATTTTTTAAAAGAAAAATAAAAACAAGGTAAAAGGCTGAAAGATGAAGATCAAATGAGTTGTAATGGTATCTGCCTGCTCAAAGCGGCTCACCCCGGGGATATTGTTGTTTAAATTGCAAATTGTACTTACTTTAATGCCCTGATGAATAAATCACGTGCTGTTAACAAAACAATGCAAAAGCTGCTGCTGCCAGTGTTGCTTATGGCTGCTACTATAGCCAGGGCACAGGAGTTTGGTGGTAATCCGCCTTCAATAAAATGGAAACAGGTAAATACACCGGCAGCAAAGATCATTTTTCCGGCCGGGATGGATTCTGCAGGGATACGGGTGGCCAATATTGTACAGCAAATGAACGGGCTCATTAAACCTACCATAGGATTTAAGCAGCGCCAGGTAAGCATTGTTTTGCAAAACCAAACTACAGTTGCCAATGGTTATGTGGGTTTGGCTCCTTTCAGAAGTGAGTTTTTTTTAACGCCAGATCAAAACAGTTTTGCTATAGGCAGTTTACCCTGGCCACAGCAACTGGCTATTCACGAGTTCAGGCATGTACAGCAGTATAACAATTTTAATGTAGGAGTATCGCGTGCCTTGCGTATCTTATTTGGCGAGGGCGGGCAGGCGTTGGGAAACGATCTATCGGTACCCAACTGGTTTTTTGAGGGCGATGCCGTTTTTAATGAAACCCATGTAAGCGAACAGGGCAGGGGCCGGTTGCCTTACTTTTTTAACGGCTACCGGGCACTTTGGGTGGCCAACAAAAAATACAGCTATATGAAGCTGCGCAATGGCTCCTATCTTGACTTTACGCCTGATCATTATCCGCTGGGGTATATGCTGGTTGCTTACGGGCGCCAAACCTATGGCGATGATTTTTGGAAAGGCGTAACGCATGATGCTGCCGCTTTCAGGGGCGGGTTTTATCCGTTTCAAAGAGCCATAAAAAAATATGCCGCTACCGATTTTAAAACGTTCAGCAAAAATGGGCTGGGTTATTTTAAAGATCAGTTTAGCAGCGATACCAGCGTAAACCTCATCAATGCACCCCGGCACTTTGACGCCGACCGCGAGTATCCTGCGTATATTAATGACAGTACGCTCATTTATATGAAGAGTACCTATAACCATATACCGGCGTTTGTAATAAAAACAGGCAATAAGGAAACCCGCATCAGCACCCGGTCAAACTCACTTGATAATCATTTTAACTATAGCCATGGCAAGGTTATTTATGCCGCTTACCGCCCTGATCTGCGCTGGGGCTACCGTAACTATGGCGAACTGATGCTGCTTGATGTTAAAACCGGCCGTGAGCATCGCATCACCCAAAAAACAAAATATTTTTCGCCTGCCTTTAGTGCCGATGGTAATAGTATAGTAGCTGTACAGGTAGCTACATCAGGAGCAAGCGTACTGCATATATTAGATATCAATGGGGCGTTAAAACGGGTATTACCTAATCCACAAAAGCTGTTTTATACGTATCCGCAATTTTATGGCGATGATAAATTAATTGCTGCGGTACGCAATACGGAGGGGGGAATGATCCTGGCACTGGTAGATATTACAACCGGGTATACCAAATACTTAATGCCTTTTAGTTTTAGGCCAATTGGCTTTACTACGGTAAAAAAAGATGCCGTTTACTTTACCCAAACCGAGGGCATAAACGATAGGCTTTTTGTGCTGCAGTTAAACACTAATCAATTTTATGAATTGCTGCCAACCGGCACCAACACAGGTATTGGCTATTATGAACCGGCAATTGCCGATGATAAATTGGCCTGGGTAGGTTTTACAGCCGCCGGTTATCAAATAGCCGAAACAAATAAAAAGGACCTGAAATGGATTGCCGCAGGCCCCGAATATACACACTACCTGCCTGATATGGGCATCACCGCCCTTAAAAGGGATTCATCGGCCAATATGCTGGCTGGTGTAGTTGATAAACCACTGCCCGTTAAACCTTATTCAAAGGCGCATGGATTGTTCAATTTTCATAGTATTTTCCCCAACATCAGCGATCCTAACTATTCCTTTGCCATTACGGGCGAAAACGTTTTGAATACCTTTCAATCACAGGTGTCATTTGATTATAACCGTAACGAGGGTTACAAGCAATTTGGTTTTGATGCTGTTTATGGGGCTTTGTTCCCTTATATATCAGGCGGTGTTGATTATACGTTAGACAGGCGCCAGTTTTACAAAGGTAACTACGTTTATTGGAACGAAACCTCCCTGCATGGCGGCCTCGAGGTTCCGCTTAATTTTTCGTCGGGCAAGCAATCTACCAGCCTTAGCTTTGGTTCCGATCTGTATTTTAACCACACCAGTTTTCAGCAGGGTAACGCCCTGCATTTTGCAGATAGGAGCTATACTTATCTGAACAATTATCTGTTGTTTAGTAATCAAACGCAGGTGGCCCGGCAAAACATATATCCGCAATTGGCACAAAGTATCAGTTTAAATTACAAGTCGGCCATATCTGGTGCCGGAGCTACGCAGTTGCTGGCTATAGGTACGTTTTACTTTCCGGGCCTGGTTACCAATCATAGCTTGGTGATCAGCCTTGCACATCAGCAAAAGGGTAAAGATAATGTGATCAGTTTCTCTAATGATTTTCCATTCAGTAAAGGTTATACTGCCGAAAGTTTGGACGATATGAACAAGGTTAGCCTTAATTACCATTTTCCATTTGCCTACCCCGATGCCGGTTTCGGAAATATTGTTTACCTGATGCGTTTAAGAGCGGCTTTGTTTTTTGATTACACCAGGGCAACGTCTGATAACTTTTTTGTTAATGGTGGTAGTTTTAAGCAGAATTTCCGGTCGACCGGGGCCACCATATTTTTTGATACCAAGTTTTTTAATCAGAATAGCATATCATTTGGTGTAAGATACAGCCGCCTGCTTGACAATGACTTTTTTGGAGGTACCGGCCGCAACAGAATAGAGCTTGTGCTGCCTGTTACGTTTTTTTAGTGAAAAGTACTTTCATCTCCACACGCGTCATTACGAGGAACGAAGTTTACTTTGTTTCATTTAACTTGTCATCCTGAGCGTAGCGAAGGATCTATTAATCGCCGGTTAGATTCTTCGCTACGCTCAGAATGACAAGCTGTTTTAGTTGCACACAGCAATGAAGCCCGGCTTATCCCTTAATTCAAATCAGCTATTTGCAAGCCTAACCAATTCACGTACCCTTGCAACACTGGTAATATCAATACTGTATTCGTCGCCGGGTTCATTGCTCATCAGGATGTGGTCATTTTTGTATTGCATTTTGCTTTGTACGCTGGCCCGGGCTGATGAATGCACTTCGGTTACACCCGTAAAATGCACCAGATCGGCAACGTTGGCCTCGCTTACGCCGCTGCCCGGCATAATACTGATACGGCCGCCAGCTTGTGTTACCAGCTGGTTAAGGACTGTTGCCCCTTCAATAGCGGTAGTTTTACCGCCCGAGGTAAGTACACGTTCGCAGCCCATCTCAATAATGTCTTCAAGCGCCTGGGATTGATCGGCACACATATCAAATGCACGATGAAATGTAACGCCAAGCCCCCATTGTTTGGCCAGGCGCACCATTTCAAGGCAGCGCTCCTTATCAATGGTACCATCAGCATTTAGCATGCCTATCACAATACCATCGCATCCGGCTTCAATGCAATACCTGATATCGGCAAGCATAATCTTGTATTCCAGATCGGAGTATAAAAAATCGCCGCCCCGTGGACGTATCAACACATATAATTTAATATGCAATGTATTGCGGGCCATTAATATTTGCCCGGGCGATGGGGTAGTACCACCTTCTTTTAAATTTTCGCACAGCTCAACCCGTGTAGCGCCACCCTCCTGGGCCGCCAGGGCCGATGTAGCTGAATTGGCGCAAACTTCAAGCGAAATACCAGTGTTTGGGTTCCGGGTATGAGATTCGTGCTTTGTGGATGTGCTCATAGCTTTTGTATAGATAGGGGATATGAAGTTGTTTTAGGGTAACCATGCCAGTAACCGGGCAACTCACACCATGTCACCAGCATTTAAAATCTTATACTTCAACCCGGTGCTTCGTGCCCGGGCTGTGGTAATAGCCTATTTATAATAGCTTTTTCCTTTAATCAGCAAGTCCTGCTGGTCTGCATTACAAACCGCAAATGAAAAGCCGCTTTGTATAGCATAAGCGCCGTATTCGCCTTTTTTGTTGATAGCTAAAAAGCCCACTTGTATTTGCTTGGCAATTTCTGGTTTCTTTTTTATAATGCGATGAACAGCCTCTTTACAGGCATCCTCCGGCGATAAGCCCTGGCGCATCAGTTCCACTACCAAAAAGCTGCCCACATTACGGATCACTTCTTCGCCCACGCCGGTTGAGGTAGCACCGCCTACTTCGTTATCAACATATAAACCTGCACCAATAATAGGGCTGTCGCCTACGCGGCCATGCAGTTTGAACGCCATACCGCTGGTGGTACATCCGCCCGATATATTGCCTTTAGCATCAATGGCCAGCATACCAATAGTATCGTGGTTATATTTATTGCCTGGTTTCTGACCATTTTCAATGTTCATTACCGGGCTGTATTTGGCAGTTTTAAGCCACTCTTTCCATATTTTTTCTGACTCCGGAGTCAGTAATTTCTCCTTTTTCATGCCCTGCTCTACCGCAAACTGGGTAGCACCATCGCCAACAAGCATTACGTGAGGGGTTTTTTCCATTACCAAACGTGCTACTGAAATAGGGTGGGCTATGTTTTCCATTGCTGCAACAGAGCCGCAATTACCAAGTTCATCCATAATGCAGGAGTCAAGGGTTACATGACCGTCGCGGTCAGGTAAGCCGGTACGGCCAACGGTATGGTTGCTGATATCTTCTGCTTCGGGTATTCTTGCGCCGGCTTCAATGGCATCAAGTGCGCGACCGCCTTTTTCCAAAGTTTTCCAGGCTTCCTTATTGGCTATAATACCAAAATCCCATGTTGATATAACTATGGGGAAACGTGCTTCGGGAGCTAATGAAATTGTTTTGGCAATAGCTGATTGGGACAGTGCAGCCAGTGACGCACCGGCAGCTGATATTTTGATGAATTTACGGCGGTTATACATACCGCTAAGATAAAAAAAACAGCTAAAAAATGCCTCTGTAAACAGATTTAGCAAGGTTTTTATTCAAAATCCTGCGAACAGTTAAAGCAATGCCACGCTTTGGTATTATAAAACGGAAAAACTGTTGATAAAAACGATGAAAATTTACCCGGATCAGCAGGGCCGATGTTGGTTGAGGCACAATAAGGGCAAATAATCACATGATTTGATTCTTCGTCAATTTCTACATGGTCCTGGTCGTGCAAATCGCCTTGTTCGGCAAGTATAGCGCGGCATTTTTCAAGATCGCGCTCAAAAATTTTGAGTTTTACACCACCAATGGCCTGGTTATATATAGGATTTGACGCTATCATGTTTTCATCGGCAACAAAACAGGGGATGCCGTTATCTTCAAGCTTGGTACGTATAATGTGCGCCAGCATAACATCATAATAGGTTTCCAGCGTTATTATCTTTTCATCAGTTTCCATAGGCATAGCAGTAAATGAAATATTTAATCAAATGTAGCTTGTTTTTTGCTTAATTTGATACCATGAACCGCATCGACCGTATTTCAGCCATATTAATACAGTTACAATCGCGCCGGGTAGTAAAAGCATCTGACATTGCCGAGCGTTTTAATATTAGCCTGCGTACGGTTTATCGCGATATACGCACACTGGAAGAAGCCGGCATCCCGCTTATGGGCGAGGCCGGTGTGGGGTATTCTATCATGGATGGTTACCGTTTACCACCCATCATGTTTACGCGCGAAGAGGCTACCGCCTTTTTAACTGCCGAAAAGTTTGTAGAAAAGCTTACCGATACTACCACTATGGCCCACCATAAATCGGCCATGTATAAGGTGCGGGCCATATTAAAAACTGCAGAAAAGGATGCCCTCGAAAACCTGGATGGCAGCATAGAGGTTTTAAAAAGCCACAGGCAGAAACTGGCCGGTAATACCGATCATATTCAAACCATACTGGATAGCATAGTACACAAAAAGCTTTTGCGTGTTGATTATTTTGCGGGGCATAGCCAGGAGTTTACCCAGCGTGATGTGGAGTCTGTTGGTATTTTTTACCTGGATAGCTTCTGGCACTTAATAGCCTATTGTCGTTTACGTAATGACTACCGCGATTTCAGGGTTGACAGGATACGCAAACTAAGCCTTACCGATACTTCATATAATGGCAGTAAACACCCTACCTTAAAGGCCTATATAGCTCAAACTGCACAGGAAAAACAATTGGAGCTGGTTGTGATCAGGGTGGATAAGGATATATGTAATTATCTTGACCATCAAAAATACTACAGTGGTTTTATATCAGAAAAAACCATAGGCAATAAGGTTGAGATGACTTTTTTAACCATGACCATAGAGGGCTTTGCCCGCTGGTATATGATGTTTGGCGATAAGGCCGAGATCATAAGCCCTGATCAATTAAAGGAACGGGTAAGTGTTATAGCCAATGCCATCAGTCAAAAAAATCTGCTGCTCAGTAATTCATACTGACATACTGTTGTCATTCTGGTACAGTTAATTTGTTAAACAATAGCATAACCCATTGTGGCATGCTTTTATTGGATTAACTAATTTGATGTATCATGAAATACTGGATAACTGTAGCCTCAAAAGATCATATAAGCCGTGGTGTTGCCGGTGACTTTATGCAGGCCAATCACGGCAAGCAAGCAGCATTGAAACGGATAAAACCCGGCGATTGGGTACTTTTTTATTCGCCAAAACAAACGATGAACGGTACTGAACCCTGCAAGGCTTTTACGGCCATTGGGCAGGCGGCTGATGATGAGATTTATCAGCACGCCATGAGCAGCGATTTTATCCCCTGGCGCCGCAACATCCGCTTTTATCAAAGTACCGAAACTCCCATAATTCCGCTGGTTGATGATCTTGATTTTATTATCAATAAAAAGTCATGGGGGTACCCGTTTCGGTTTGGGTTTATGGAGATACAGGGACATGATTTTGAACTGCTAAAAGCCCGGATGTTACCAGGAGAACCAATAGTATTAAACAATAAATAAACTACATTATGGAAAAGCTAACATTAAGCATTGACTTGAAATTTAAAGCACCCATTGCCAAGGTATGGCAGGGCCTTACCGACCCTGAAATGGTAAAAGCATACTTTTTTGGTACGCAATTACAATCAAGCTGGAGGGTAGGGGAGCCCATTACCTTTAGCGGCGAATGGGACGGAAAGAAATACGAAGACAAGGGTATTATTCTTGAAATTGACCCGGGCACTTTTGTTAAATACTCTTACTGGAGCAGCATGTCAGGTACAGAAGACAAGTCGGAAAACTATGCCTATATCAGTTATAACCTTACCGAAAATAATGGTACCACTACGCTAACCATAACCCAGGATAACATCAAAAATCAGGAAGCCAAAGAACATTCTGAGCAAAACTGGCGCGGGGTTTTTGACGGATTGCGGAAAATGATAGAGTAATAATCTATTTATATTAATAATTTAAATAAACAATACAAGATTTTGATATAAAATTATTTATATATCAGTATAACAATTAGTGATGACTAAAACAATGGATAAAGTTGATATAAATGGGTTCTTTTTGCTGGGTATTTCGGTATGTACGGCTAATGCAGACGGACAGGCCGCAAAAGATATTGGTGAACTATGGGGCCGGTTTATGGCCGATGAGATATTGCCCCAGATTACAAACCGGGTAAGCGACGAGCTTTACTGTGTGTATACCGATTATGAGAGCGACCTCACCGGGCCGTATACGGCTATATTGGGTTGCAAAGTAATTACGCTTGATGATATACCTGTGGGGTTAACGAGCCATGTAGTTGCTGCTGGTAGCTATGTTAAACGTATTGCGAAGGGTAAGCTGCCTGATTGTGTTGCCGAAGCCTGGCAGCAGATATGGGATGGCGATATGGATAGGAAATACACCGCCGATTTTGATGTATGGGGTGCCAAAACACAAAACCCCGATGATGCCGAGGTAGAGATTTATGTAGCCGTGAGATAAGGCCTTTTTTGATTACGTAATTACGGGCAGTAACGCAGCAATCTCCAATTTACCATACTGTTTTGGTTGTTGGAGATTGCCGCGTGCTTCGTAAAATGGCGCTTTTTTATCTACAGAAAATTCTGTATTGATGAAAACTTAATTTTATTAACGGTTAAAATTCAGTCGTTTGCCAGCTTTACCTTCAATTAAACTTCCGTTGGCCCAGGCAATATTTCCTGATACTAAAGTATACGCAATTTGCGAGCGGAAGGTAGTGCCTTCAAACGGACTCCAGCCGCAATGGTAAAGCAAATTGCTTTTGTTTACATTCCATGGCTTGTTTAAATTTACCAGTACCAGGTCGGCCCAGTATCCTTCGCGTATAAAACCGCGCTTATCAATCTGGAAACAGGTTGCCACGTTATGGGCCATTTTTTCGGCTATTTGTTCCAGGCTTATTTTGTTATGATGGTACAGCTCCAGCATGGCCGGTAAGGCATGTTGTACCAGCGGGCCGCCCGATGGTGCCTGCAGGTAGGGCAGCTCTTTTTCATCCAATGTATGCGGGGCATGGTCGGTGGCGATAACGTCAATGTGGCCATCCAGTACCGCCTGCAAAATGGCATCACGATCGTTGACGGTTTTTACCGCGGGGTTCCATTTAATAAAATTGCCTTTGGTTTCATAGTCAGCATCGGTAAACCACAAATGGTGGATGCAGGCTTCGGCAGTAATGCGTTTATCTTTCAGCGGGGTTGTATTGTCAAATAAGTGCGTTTCTTTGGCGGTTGATATGTGCAGGATGTGCAGGCGTGTATTATGCTTTTTAGCCAGCTCAACAGCCAATGAGGACGATAGGTAACACGCTTCCTCGCTCCTGATCTTGGGATGCATCCTGACCGGGATATTTTGGCCCATCAGTTGTTTGTAATGGTTCAAATTGCTTTGGATGGTTGCCTCGTCTTCACAATGCACCGCAATGAGCATGGGCGATTGCGCAAAAAGGTTATCCAGCGTGTGCGGATTATCAACCAGCATGTTCCCGGTCGACGATCCCATGAATACCTTGATACCGCAAACATTGGCAGTATCGGTACGCAGCACCTCGTCAAGGTTATCGTTGGAGGCGCCCATGAAAAATGAGTAGTTAGCCAGCGAGTTACGTGCGCCTATCTCGTACTTATCTTCAAGTAACTGCTGGGTTAAAGTATTGGGTACGGTATTGGGCATTTCCATAAAGGAGGTAATCCCCCCGGCCACTGCCGCACGTGATTCTGAACGGATATTAGCTTTATGCAATAATCCCGGTTCGCGAAAGTGCACCTGGTCGTCAATACAACCCGGTAGCAGGTGCAAGCCTTCGGCATTAATCACCTCATCAGCATGGGTGTCAATAGTTGTATCTATACGTTCAATAAAACCATCTTTTATCAGTAGGTCAGTAACATATTGCCGGTTTTCATTTACTACGGTAGCCGATTTAATGAGGATTGTTGCCATAAGTTGATTTCGGATTTTGGATATTCGATTTCGGATTTAGTAATTGGGCAAATTTAGGATATAAAAATGAGAATTGTTTTGGGTGTTAAATCTACTCACCTGATCATAGCTACGCTCAACCGACCTTTCTTCACCTGCGGCGGAAAGAGGAATGGAAAACATTCCTCCGCGCGTCATTGCGAGGCACGAAGCAATCTCTATGCTGTACCGGGCGAATACGAATGATAAACTTTTATAGTTGACATGCCTTTGTAGAGATTGCTTCGTGCCTCGCAATGACATTATTTTTATCTGTTTTGAAATCACAAGCAGAAGAGAGGGGTGCCGCCAGCGCATGCAGTGTGACCCGCCAACTCGTTGATGTAACTCAAATCCAGTTCGTAATTCTCCAATCTATCTCTTTCAACAAAAAGCCTATCTTTGCGGCATGGCTGTAACTTTTGAAGAATTTAATTTTAACCGGCAAATTTTAAACGCGATAGCCGATGCCGGTTATACCGAAGCTACGCCTATACAGCAAAAAGCTATCCCCCCAATTTTAAACGGGCAGGATGTGATGGGTATAGCGCAAACAGGTACAGGTAAAACTGCTGCTTATGTGTTGCCTATCCTTATGAAGCTTAAATATGCCCAGGGCGATAATCCGCGTGCACTTATTATTTCGCCAACGCGCGAACTGGCCATGCAGATTGAGGAAAACGTGAAAACCTTTGCTGCCAATACCGATTTACGGGTGGTGGTGTTATATGGCGGTTTAGGCCCTAAAACGCAAATAGAGCAGATCAATAAAGGGGTTGATATTATTGTGGCTACACCGGGCCGGTTTATGGATATTTATCTGGCTGGCCATATAGTAACCAAAACCTTGCAGGTACTGGTGTTAGACGAAGCCGATAAAATGATGGATATGGGCTTTATGCCCCAGATAAACCGGATACTGGAGGTGGTGCCCGTTAAAAGGCAAAACCTGCTTTTCTCTGCCACCATGAGCGATAAGATCCATGAGCTGTCTAACAACTTTTTGGAGTATCCTACCGTTATTGAGGTAACCCCGCAGGCTACTCCGGCGCAAACGGTAAACCAGCATTTGTACCATGTACCTAATGTTAAAACCAAAATAAACCTACTCAAAAAATTGCTTGACCTGGAAGGCGATATTACCAAGCTCATTATATTTTGTAAAACCCGTTTAGCTGCCGAGGATGTGTACAAGTTTTTACTGCGCAAGTTTGGCGAAAAGGAAGTAAAGGTACTGCATGCCAACAAAGGGCAAAACACCCGCATCAACTCTATTAATGCTTTTAAGAACGACGAGGTAAAAATACTGGTGGCTACCGATGTGGCATCGCGCGGTATTGATGTAAGCGATGTGAGCCACGTGATTAATTTCGATGTACCTGTGGTAATTGAGGATTATGTGCACCGCATTGGCCGTACAGGCAGGGCATTGCAATCTGGCGAAGCCATTACTTTTTGCGGTCCGGCAGAGGAGTATTACCTGAAAAAGATAGAAAAGCTGATCAAGCAAACTATTCCGATAACAAGTATACCTCCTGATGTATTTATAGAGGAAACCGGTTACGACGAAAGACAGGAGCAGAACAAAGAGATCGACATGCAAAAGCGCAAGGACGATCCTGATTTTAAAGGCGCCTTTCACGAAAAGAAAACCCTTAACCAGCGCAAAAAATTTGATGCCGCCAGGGACAAAACTAAATTTGGTTCAAAAGGGGCCAAAGCTGGTGTTAAAAATAAATCATTCAGAAAAAAGCGTTAATACAGCCGGCCTGCAAATAGCCGGGCTTTAAAAACAACACGTAAGCATACATGAAACTCCGCATTACCCCGTTAAATTTTGCCACTACTTTTTTTATTGTGGCAGCAGCTTACATCTGGATATATGGTGCGCATATTGCCGGCCGGCCGCTTGAAAGCTGGAGCAGCACCATTGGCTGGATATTTATATTGTTTGCATTTGTGGTGTTTTTCCTTGACCTGATATTTCGCAATTTTTTTGCCGAACTTAAAAAACTATGGATAGTAGAGCTCTGCTTTATAATCCTGGTTACTATTATATTTTTTCTTGTTAAATAACCCCCTGTTAACTCCTGGTTACAGCGGGCGAAGAATATTAAAAATTACATAACCATTATAAGCCCATCACGTAAAAATTAAGATACTTGCGGCTTAAATAATTTGATTACCAATAAACGGATTTAATAATGAAAACTGCTGAAATAAAGCTGACCGTCAGCCTTGACGATAACAACGTACCTGAAACCATTATGTGGGAATCAACCGATTCTGCAAGTAAAGAAGCCTTACCTGTAAAATCGTTTATGCTGGCCCTTTGGGATCAAAATTACAAAAATACCCTGCGCATTGATCTTTGGACAAAAGATATGCCCGTTGATGAAATGAAACGTTTTTTTTATGAAACCCTGCAAACCATGGGCGACAGCTTTTTACGCGCCACCGGCGAAACAAACATTGTTGAAGATCTGCGTGACTACTGTGCTCACTTTGCCGATAAAATGGAGATAAAGCAATAACAATTTATGCGCCTTAGTTCTATTTTATCATTTACGGGTTTTGTTTTGCTTTTTGCAGGAACTTATTGCCCGTTGTTGCGCCCGTTTTATTTGTTCAGCTGGAATGTATATAAAATTAACCAGCCATACGGTTTGGTTTTGCTGCTGATAGCCATTGTAGGTATAGCGGCCTCGTTTTTAAATCAGGTAAAAATAACACGTATAGCTGCATGGCTTTCTTTTGCACTGGTAGTGTTGTTGCTGGTAGCCGCATTGTTAAAAGTGCAAACCGCATTCAGCTTTATACCTTTCCCAAAACTTGATGCCTTTTTATCAAGGCAAATCAAGTTCAGATGGGGATGGTGGGTGTTATTTGCAGGGCCGGTAATTGCGCTTGCCGGTGCTTTAAGCGGTAAACCAAAAGCGTATATTAAACCTGAAGAAGTAAGCAGTTAAAAAACTATTCCTTAAATGTTTACCGGCCTTTTCAATAAAAAGGTTTTTTTTAAACATATTTGTATCAGTTAATAAAACGTCTACATGTTGAAATTTTCTTTCCGCCAGCAGGTATTAGCTGGTTTTGTTGTATCCATTATACTCGTTTTAGTAGTAGGGATACTGTCATACACCAGTATTCGCCAGTTTGAAGATGACAATATATGGGTTAACCATACTCAAAATGTTATCAAATCATCAAATAACCTGCTGCAGCACATGATAGATGCCGAAACAGGTATGCGTGGTTACGGCGCTACCAATAAAAAGGTATTTCTTGACCCATATAATGAGGCATTGCCTCGTCTGGGTGCTGATCTGCAATCATTAAGAGATTTAACCCAGGATAGCCAGGTGCAGCAAAAGCGGGTTGATTCGTTAACCTCCTTAGTTGCAGCGCAGCGTATCATCATGAAAGATAATATTGATACGCGCGAAGCTAAAGGCCTTGATTTCATGGTTGCAAAAGATATGTTTTTGGACGGAAAGCAAAGCATGGATCAGATAAGGGCGCTGGTTGCTCATATTATAGATTCAGAAACCAATTTGCTTCAAATACGCAAGCAAAGCTCTGAAAAAGCATCAAATACAGCTGTCATCATTATCGTATGTGGTTCGCTTATTTTTCTGGTCATTATTCTGTTCTTATTCTTTTATATCCAAAAGACTTTTGATCAGCAGAAAAAAATTGAGGAAGAAATTAAAATAGCCAATATTGAACTGGGCAAGGTACTTGCCGAAAATGAGGCTAAAAACTGGCTGCTTACCGGTACCGGCTTGCTTAACGAAAAAATGCAGGGCCAACAGAGCGAGAGAGAACTGTCTGGAAATATATTAACAGAAGTTAGCAGTTATACCAAAGCCGCTGCAAGTACATTTTACCTGTACAATGATAAATACCAACGCCTGGAGTTATATGCAACCTATGCTTTTCATAACCCCGATTTTATTAAAAAAACGGTTCAGCTATCAGAAGGCTGGCTGGGGCAGGTGGCACATGAGCAAAAAGCAGCTGTTGTTAAAGGTAAACTGAATGACAGGCTTGATCTGGAATCATCAATGTTAAAAGAAGCCTTAACCGAAAGTTTTATTGTTCCTTTCTTTTTTGATAAGCAGTTAAAGGGGGTAATGGAAATTGCCTATACCGGCGAGATGGCCGCCCACAAAAAGAATTACATACTGGCTGTGGCTAATGATATAGGTATTGCCGTTAATACGGCGCAGGCCCGTACCATTATGCACGACCTGTTTGAAGAAACCCAGCAACAGGCCGAGGAGTTGGAAGCACAGCAAGAAGAAATGCGCGTTACCAACGAGGAGCTGGTGAACAAGACAGAAATGTTGCAGGCATCAGAAGAAGAACTGCGCGTACAACAAGAGGAGCTGCGCACCATTAACGCCGAGCTGGAAGAAAAGGCAAGCTTGCTTGAAGAAAAGAACCAGGCTATTGAAGAAGCCCGTGCCGCCATTAACCTGAAGGTTGATGAACTGGAAACTACCGGCAAATATAAATCAGAGTTTTTGGCTAATATGAGCCATGAGCTGCGTACCCCGCTAAACAGTATCCTGGTATTGGCCCGTATATTAAAAGATAACAAACCGGCCAACCTTTCAGAAGATCAGATAAAATATGCCAGCGTAATATTTAACGCGGGTAATGATCTGCTTACCCTCATTAATGATATCCTTGACCTTTCAAAAATTGAATCGGGCAAACTGGATATGCAGAATGAAAATATCAAGGTATCTGAAATTTTGAGTGATATGGAAATGTTGTTTGCCGAAGTAGCGGGCAACAAGAAGATAAACTTTACTACCAATATTGGTAAAAATCTACCTAAAACCATATTTACCGATAAAGTCAGGGTTGAACAGGTTATTAAAAATCTGCTCTCGAATGCGTTTAAATTCACGTCCGAGAATGGCTCTATCTCTATTAATGCAATAGCAGGTGCAAAAGAAAATACCATCAGTTTTGCCATTAAGGATTCTGGTATCGGTATCCCGGCCGAAAAACAGCGTATTATATTTGAGGCATTTCAACAAGCCGATGGCTCAACCAGTCGTAAGTATGGCGGCACAGGTTTAGGCTTGTCTATAAGCCGCGAACTGGCCCTGCTGCTTGGCGGCAGTATAAGCCTGAGCAGCGAGCAGGGTATAGGGAGCGAGTTTGTGCTCACCATTCCATTTGAGGCCAAACAGGCAGATACACGTGAAGAGGAAATATTACCAACGGCCCAAACCTTTAAGGCCGAAAATACATTCTTAAAACCGGCCAAGACCGTAATCCGTGAGGATAACCGGGAACCACTGGTGGTAATTGTTGAGGACGATAAGAACTTTGCCAACATACTGCAGGATTATGCCCGCGATCATGGGTATAAATCTGTTATGGTATATGAGGGCACCAACGCCGTTGAAACCATTAAAGAAACCAAGCCGGATGCCGTAATACTGGATATTATGCTGCCCGGTAAAGATGGCTGGCAAATTTTAAAGGAATTAAAGAACGGAGAGGAAACCATGCATATACCAGTGCACCTGATGTCGGCAGGCGAGGCTGCTGCAAATCGTGTGCGCCGTGAAGGAGCCATCAGTTTCCTTAAAAAACCAATAAATACCGAAACGCTCGACAAGCTTTTTACCGATATTATGCTGCAAAGCGGCACCCGGTTTAAACAGATCCTGCTGGTGGAGGATCACAAGGCGCAGAGCCAGGCTTTAAAAGATATGATGCAGGGCCAGGGCATAACGGTTGATCAGGCCTTTGATGGTGAATCGGCGTTCAGGATGCTACATGAAAACGAATATCAGTGTGTGATACTTGACCTGAACCTGCCCGATATATCAGGACTTGACCTGTTGGACAAGATAAAAGGTGTTGACCGTTTTTTATCGCTGCCGGTAATTGTAAACACAGCCATGGAACTTGATAAAACATCAGTTAACAGGTTAATGCAATATGCCAATGCCATGGTGGTAAAAACCAACAAATCTGCCGACAGGCTGATTGATGAGGTAAACCTTTTCCTGAACAAGATCAGCGAATCGGCCAACAACCATGCCGAACAGAGCTCGTCATTTAATAAAACAAAAATGCCGGCTAAGGGCAAGGAAGCCATTAAGGGTAAAAAAGTGCTTATTGTTGATGACGATATGCGTAATATTTTTGCCCTGAGCAGCGCCTTGCAAAGTTATGATCTGATTGTTGAAATTGCCAACGACGGCGAAGAGGCCATTGCCAAACTGGAAGAGGTACCTAATATTGATATTGTATTGATGGATATCATGATGCCTAAAATGGATGGGTATGAGGCAACCAGACATATACGTAAACAAAATAAGTGGGCCAAGTTGCCGGTAATAGCCTTAACTGCAAAAGCAATGAAAGATGACCGGGAAAAATGTATAGCTGCCGGTGCAAATGACTATATTACCAAACCGGTTGATATGGACCGGCTTATTTCATTAATGCAATTGTGGTTGGAAAGTTAAAAGTTGATATGAGTGATACTGCAGTTATTATAACATCGGCACAGATAACTGAACTTATTGATCTGGTAAAAAGAGTTCATGGGTTTGATTTTTCCGGCTATACCAAAGCCTCGTTAAAAAGGCGGGTTGTGAGAATAATGCAACTTAAAAAGCTGGAGTTTTATGACCTGAAACATATCCTGGTGAATGATCAGCATTTTTTTCAGAACTTTTTAGAAGAAATTACGGTAAACGTTACCGAGATGTTTCGTGACCCTTCATTTTATAAGGCTTTAGATTTGCAGGTGATGCCTTACTTGTCAACCTACCAGCATGCCAAAATCTGGTGCGCAGGTTGTTCAACCGGCGAGGAAGTTTATTCGCTTGCCATATTATTGCGTGAGGCAGGATTAAGCAAAAAATCATTCATTTACGGTACTGACATTAATACCGAAGTGCTTAAGGAAGCCCGCAAGGGAATTTACAGCCTTCGCAGCATAAAAAGTTATGCTGAAAATTATCAGTTTACTGGGTTAAAGGGTTCAATATCAGATAATTTTACGATTTTGTATGATGCCGCATCTATACATAATGAGTTAAAGCAGAATACGTTATTTTCTGTACACAATTTAGTATCGGATGATGTTTTTAATGAGTTTCAGTTAATTAGTTGCCGTAATGTGTTCATTTATTTTGAAACTGAATTACAGGAACGCATATTAGAGTTATTTTATAAAAGCTTATGCCCGCTTGGCTATTTATGCCTCGGAAGTAAAGAAACCATACGTTCTGATGCTTTTAAGAAAAAGTTTAAAGTGATCAACCAAAAAGAAAATATTTATCAAAAAATTGGGGCCTGATAAAAATTTGCTCGAACGCTGGCGCACTACGGAAGTCCTTTTATTGGGCGGCTCTGCAGGGTCATTTAAGCTTTTATTCCAGATTGTTAAATTCCTGCCTGCAAATCTGGATAAAACGGTAATTATTGTTATTCACCGTAAGAGAAACTTTTTCAGTGAAATCGAGAAACTTTTTGCCGAGAACAGCCGTATGTTACTGCGCGAAATAGAAGATAAAGATATCCTTAACAAGAATACTATTTACATAGCACCGGCAAACTACCATACGCTGATTGAAAAGGATGGTTATTTTAGCCTGGATGTATCAGAGGCAGTTTGGTACTCCAAGCCATCAATTGACGTTACATTTGAAAGTGCTGCCGAAATTTATAAAGAACGTTGTATGGCAATTTTGCTATCGGGCGCAAATCAGGACGGAGCCGCAGGGATGCTTAAATTAAGGGAAGCCGGAGCGGTTACCATAGCGCAACACCCCGCGGATGCCGAAATGGACGAGATGCCCGCTGCTGCCATTAACATAGATGCCGCTGCCTATATATTACGAACAGATGAGATATTTAAACTTTTACAAACACAATAGTTCACTATACATTAATCAGTATTAAATGACCCCAGTTAATATTCTTATTGTTGATGACCGAGAAGAGAATATTATAGCGCTTGATGCATTATTAAAGCGCGATGATATTCGTATATATTCTACAACATCACCAAATGAGGCCCTTAAAATAGCCTGGGAAACCAATATAGCTATTGCGCTTGTTGATGTTCAGATGCCGGAAATGGATGGTTTTGAATTGGTTGAAATGCTGAAATCAAACCCCAGAACCCGGGATATCATGGTGATATTTGTTACTGCTATATCAAAGGAAACTAAATATGCGGTAAAAGGTTTAGGCACCGGTGCGGTTGATTATCTGTATAAACCCTTAGATCCCTATATCACATCGGCCAAGGTAGATTCCTTTGTGCACCTGGCCCGTAGTCAGGCCGAAATCAAATTAAAGAACGAGGAACTGCAGAACTTTGCCATCGTGGTAAAAAACTCTGCTGATATTATTTGTTCACTTGACGCCCAGAACCTCCGTATACACAACATTAACCCCGCGGTTGAAACCATTATGGGTTTTAAAGCTGCTGAGCTGATGGGAAAAAGTATTGTTGACCTGGCGATTGAGTCGCAGCGGCAATTGTTCCGCAAAAAACTCGGTGAGATCATTAAGGAGAATTTAAGCTTTGCAGTTTTTGAACTTCAGTTTGAAACTTTTGATAAACGTATAATCTGGGTGGAGTGCCGTGCATCATATCACAATAAAATCATATTCATCAACATCAGTGATATTTCGCCGCAAAAAAGTTACCAGGAACAGCTTATCAAGTCAAAGGAGGAGGCTGAATACGGTAAAAAGGTGAAAGAAACCTTTTTAGCCAACATGAGCCACGAGCTGCGTACGCCTGTAAATGGTATTATTGGCATAACAGACTTGTTGCTGAAAACTGATTTGAATGATCAGCAAAAAAATATGCTTAATTTGCTCGAAACGTCATCCAAGTCATTACTTGGTGTGATAAACGATGTACTTGACATATCAAAAATAGAAGCCGGTAAGTTTAATATTGTGCGCACGGCAAACAATATATATGATTTGATTAAATCAGTTTTTGACCTCCTTAAGTTCAGGGCCGATGAAAGTAATATTGAATTTTTACTGGAAATAGATCCTGCTGTACCACAGAACTTAATGGTTGATTCGCTGCGGCTTAACCAGATCCTGATGAACCTGCTGAGCAATGCTATTAAATTTACACCACGGGGATATGTAAAGCTCAAGGTATCCGTGTTGCAAAAGCATAATGATAAGGTTAAGTTGAAATACAGCGTTGAAGATTCAGGTATTGGTGTGCCTGCCGACAGGATCAATAAAATTTTTGAATCATTTGAACAAGCCGAAGAGGATACCGAAAATAAATATGGTGGTACCGGGCTTGGCTTGGCTATTGTAAAAAAACTGGCAGAATTAAAGGGGGGCGAACTGGAAGTAACCAGTCAGTTAGGTAAGGGGAGTGTGTTTAACTTTATAAACTGGCATACCATAGCTATAAAAGTGTCAGAAAAAACAACCGGCAAGCCTGATAAGCCGTTGGCTCCGTTTAGCAACATTGCTGTTTTGGTAGCTGAGGATAATATGGTTAACCAGTTTATGCTCTCCAAAATATTAAAGGATTGGAACATGGATGTGGAGATAGTTGATAATGGACGTAAAGCGATTGATAAGCTGAGCGCCAAAAACTACGATCTGATACTGATGGATACGCACATGCCCGAGATGAGTGGTTATGAGGCAGCACGCAGCATACGTGTTGATTTTGAAGAACCCAAAAGAAGCATACCTATTATATCGCTCTCTGCATCATCATTTGGGCATGAACAGGAAGAAGCTCTTTCTGCCGGAATGAATGATGTATTGGCAAAACCATTTCAACCTTACCAACTGCACGAAAAAATAAGCCGTTTGCTAAAGGTTGAGGCATAGGTAGTTATTAAAAATCAAGCCTGGTTTGGCCTGTACCCATGGTACGGGCCTCATGCTCCAACAGCCATTGCTTGCGCCACAAGCCGCCGGCATAGCCCGTCAGGCTGCCATTTGAACCAATAACCCGGTGGCAGGGCACCACTATCCATAAATTGTTTTTACCGTTTGCTGATGCTATGGCCCTTATAGCCAACGGGCTGTTCATTTGGTTTGATTGCTGTGCGTAGCTTATAGTGCTGCCATAGTTTATCAGTTGCAACTGCTCCCATATCTGCTGCTGAAACGGGGTGCCTGCCTGTTTCAATGGCAGATCGAATACTTTCCTGGTCCCTTTAAAATACTCATCCAGTTGATCAATGGCGGTTTGCAGGAGTGGGGTAGGCGCAATAGCAACCTCATGCTCCTCATTCATGGCTGATATAGCTGCAATAAATCCATCTTCCTCAACAATGCGGGTAATACCAAGCGGGGTATGGCAGTAGGCAACAGGCATTAGTTTTTATTTTAAAGGTTGATAATAGCTTGCCGGTGGCAATTTCATTTCTTTTTCAAACTTAATGTAATAGGCGCAATCAAACAAATGAGGTGCAATCACAGCAGGCAAATTATTACCTTTGCCGCCATGAAGCTCGTTAATGAAACCTGGCACTTGTTAAAAAAAGAAATTTTGCTGGAGTGGCGGTCAAAATATGCATTTAATGGTGTTTTATTGTACGTAGTATCAACGGTATTTATTTGCTACATCGCATTTAATTTAACGCCGGGCTTTAGCAGCAGCACCGGCTACCCGGTAGTGTGGAACGTATTGTTCTGGATAATAATGCTTTTTGCCTCGGTTAATGCTATTGCCAAAAGTTTTATGCAGGAGAGTAAGAATCGCCTGCTGTATTATTATTCTGTAGTAAGTCCTGAGGCTATTATCCTTTCAAAAACAATTTATAACATCTTGTTAATGTCGTTATTAAGTATACTGGCATTACTGGTTTACAAGGTTTTTTTTACCAACACCCTCGGCGATCCATTATTTTATTTTTTAGCGGTATTGTTAGGTAGTGTAAGTTTCTCAACGGTTTTTACCATGATATCGGCCATTGCATCAAAAGCTGGCAACAACGGTACGCTGATGGCCATACTCAGCTTCCCGGTTATTATACCTGTAATACTGGTGCTTATTCATTTAAGTAAAAGCGCTATGGATGGTATTGAAAGGAGCTTAAGCTTTGGTAATATCGGTGTTTTGTGTGCCATAAACGCCATTGTGATTGCCACTTCGTTGCTGCTTTTTCCTTATTTATGGCGCGATTAACCCTTTAGAAACCAGTAAGCAGCGTTGTTTAGAATCATTTTCAATTATATTTGGAATAAGTCTAAATTAACAGTTATTTTTGCGGGCAAATAAATCAATAGTAATGCATGCAAAAAACTTTACGCTATTAATATCTTTACTTTTTATATCAGGTTCTTTACTGGCACAACAGGCAACCAATACTACTGCCGAAGATTCTCTGAATAATAACAGCTTATCAAATAGTATATCAAAAAGCTCTACCTCAATAGGTGGGTACGGGAACGCCTTTTATCAATACAATTCCAAACAAAAAACAGCTAAGGTTGATCTTGAACGTTTTGTATTATTTGTAGGGCATAAATTCAATGATAAAATATCATTTTTCTCAGAAACAGAGGTTGAAGATGCCAAAGTAGTTGGCGGCCAGGCCGGTGGTGAAATTACCATTGAACAGGCTTATTTAAAATTCAACTTAAATGCCAATCAATATATCGTAGCTGGTTTGTTTTTGCCGCGCATTGGTATCCTTAACGAGAACCACTTACCTAATACCTTTAATGGTAACGAGCGTAACTACGTTGAAACCCTTATTATACCATCAACCTGGCGCGAATTGGGTATTGGTCTTTATGGCCGATTAAACAACCTGCCAATTAACTACTCATTAGGTTTGGTTAATGGTTTAAGCGCTGCGGGTTTTTCACACGGCACGGGTATTGTTGACGGCCGCTTTGAAGGGCGCAACGCAACAGGAACCAACCTGGCTGTTACCGGTTCATTACAATTTTACCAGAATAATTTCAGAGCTCAGGTAGCCGGTTATTATGGCGGTACTGTAGGCATCCGGAAAACGGAGGCTGATAGTCTTGGTTTAAACTCAGGTGTTTTTGGTACGCCGGTAGCCATGGGCGAGGGCGATATTCAATACAACAACCAGGGAGTATCGGTAAAGGTGTTGGGTACTATAGTTTCCATCCCTGATGCTGCAAATATCAACAGGGCTTACGCAAGCAATACCCCTAAAACAGAATATGGTGCTTATGCCGAATTAGGTTATGATCTTTTTTACCGCAGTAATTATGGTAAAACGAATCCGCAGCAGTTAATAGTTTTTGTTCGTGATGAAAAGCTTGACCTGAATGCCAGTATTCCTGAAAATGGCATTACTGATGGCACCTTAAACCAAAATCATGTGATAGCCGGGCTAACCTATTTGCCCATACGCAATGTGGTGGTTAAAGCCGATGTAAGGATAATTCATTCAGGCAAGCAAAACCCTGATCTGATCATTAACCCAAGCCCGGTGGCATTGCCTTATCAAACCAGTAATAACCTGGTTAACCTTGGTGTAGGATATTCATTTTAATAATAAATATTTATGGACAGGAGAAAATTTATACAACAGTCATGCTCGTTATGCGTAGCTGTTGGTGCGGGTATGGTGGTGGGCTCATTGTCGTCATGCTCGGTTTTACCCACTTACAAAACATCCATTGCCAATAATAAGGTGACAGTACCTGTTGCTTTATTTACACAAGGCAATTTTCAGCTAATTCAACCTAAAAACCTGTACTATAACATAGGCTTAAAGAAAGAAGCCGACGGTACTTATACCGCTCTGCTTTTAAAATGCACCCATGCCGATAACCAGCTTACACCGGCCGGCAATAGCGGTTATAAATGTACGCTGCATGGCAGCACGTTTAATATGGATGGCAAGGTAACCGCCGGCCCGGCAGAACGCCCCCTGAAAAAATATACAACAGAAGTTATATCAGATCAAATAATTATTCATTTAAGTTAATCATCTCATGAAAAATACCATACTTGCTTTATCCTGTATAGCAGTACTGGGCTTAAGCAGCTGCAGTAAAAGCAACAATTCAACACCAACCAATACCGATGGCACTGCTGAGGCACAAGTGATCACCGATTTTGTTAACGTGGTTGCTAACCCCAATTATATTGATATTCAAACAAACGCCAGCAAGCTTAATGATGCGGTAAAAACATTAGTGGCTACACCTACACAGGCAAACCTGCTGGCAACACGCCAGGCCTGGAAAGATACCCGTGCGGCATGGGAATCATGCGAGGGATTTTTATTTGGCCCGGTTGAGGATAACAGCTATGACCCTACTATGGATGACTGGCCAGTTAACAAAGTTGACCTTGATGCGCTGATTGCAAGTAACAACCCGTTAAGTGTTAGTGATATTACAACACTTGAAACTACTTTAAAAGGTTTCCACGCGATTGAATATATTATATTTGGTGTTGGCAGCACAAAAAAAGCTGCGGATATCACCGCTCGCGAAAAAGTATACCTGACCTCGCTAACCGAAAGTTTATACAATACCACTACCGATTTGCGTAACAGCTGGGATCCTAAAAGCGGCAACTTTAGCAATGACGTACTTACAGCAGGCAAGGGCAGCAAAACCTATGCAACCCGCCAGGCATTTTTTACTGTACTTGTTGGTTCCATGACCGCAATTTGCGAAGAAGTGGGTACCGGTAAAATGCAGGATCCTTATGCAGCCCGTGACTCAACGTTAGATGAGTCGTCATTTTCACACAACTCTACTACCGACTTTAAAAACAACATAACCGGTGTACTTAACGTGTATCTGTGTAAATATAACGGCGTAAGTGGTTCAACCAGCCTGAGTACATTAGTAGCTGCGAAAAATGCCGCACTTGATAATAAAATTAAGACTCAGATCAATACGGCCATTGCTTCATTCAGCACCATTACGCTTACTTATGAGAAAGCGATATACGATCAACGTGCCCAGATATTGGCAACACAAGCGGCCATTGCTACATTGCAGACTACATTGAATGTTGATTTGCAGGCTTTTATAAAAGCAAATATTAAAGACTAATTATTAAGGTGAAAAAGTTAAAGGTAATAGGCGTATTAGCACTCTTAGTATTAGTTTTGACTAAATGTCAAAAAGCGGCAGATTTTCCGGCCGATAAATATGACGACCGTTTATCAGGTGGTTTTGCTACAGTATTTGATATTACTTCACATGCTTTTAGCAACATGTTTCCGGGTATGGCAACTTATGACCAGGAAGTACATGCATTTGGCGATGCAGCTTTTAATAAATCATTTGTTACTGCGCCGGCACCAATCAATAGCGGTTTAGGTACTATTTTTAATAATACCTCCTGTATATCATGCCATCATAACGATGGTATTGGTTTGCCCACAGCCGGCGAACTGCAATCATCATTACTGGTGAGGATTAGTTTGCCGGGTACCGATGCACATGGAGGGCCGGTGGCTGTACCGGGTTACGGGTTGCAGTTGCAGGATAAAGCCGTGTTTGGTAAAGTGCCCGAGTGTAAAGTAAACATTACCTACGATTATCAGACTTACAGTTTTGCTGATGGCGAAACCTATAACCTGAGGGCGCCTACGTATACCTTAACCAATCTTTATACGGCCATATCAGGCAGCTATATGCTGTCGCCGCGTTTGGCGCCGCCTATGTTTGGTTTGGGGTTGTTGGAGGCTGTTCCTGAAAGCGAAATTGTGGCCTTTGCAGACCCTAATGACGCTAACGGTGATGGGATTAAAGGTAAAGCAAACTATGTTTGGGATGTTACTACGCAATCGCGCCAGCTTGGCCGGTTTGGGTGGAAGGCAAATACTGCATCAATACTTACACAGGTTGCCGCCGCTTACAATCAGGACATTGGTATTACCAACAGGATATTTCCGGTAGAGAGCAGCTACGGCCAGTCACAATACGATGGTTTAAAGGACGATCCTGAATTACCGGACAGTACCTTAAATGCAGTGAAGTTTTATGCAACTACCCTTGCTGTACCAGCCCGCCGGGATGTTACTGATGCTGATACCAAAAGGGGCGAACTATTGTTTAAACAGGCTAATTGTGTTGGTTGCCATAAACAAACCTTAACTACGGGTGTAAATGTGGCGTTTCCACCGTTATCAAACCAGGTGATACATCCTTATACCGATTTACTGGTGCATGATATGGGGCCTGGACTTGCCGATAACCGTCCTGATTTTGGCGCTGGTCCGCAGGATTGGCGTACCGCATCGCTTTGGGGTATTGGTTTATTCCAGAAGGTTAATAACCCTGGCTACTATTTGCATGACGGCCGTGCCCGTACCATTACCGAAGCTATTATGTGGCATGGCGGTGAGGCCGCTGCATCTAAAAACTACTTCGCCAAACTGTCAAAGGCCGATAGGGATTCTATGCTTAAATTCCTAAATAGTTTATAGCCTAAGTAAGGCTAATAGAATAGCCGATAAAACAGAAAAAAAGGGGAGTACCAAACGTACTCCCCTTTTCTTTATGAATTTATCTTTTCCTGCATGAGGTAATAGCGATGGTTTGTGGGAGAAAAGATACAAACTAATTTTAAATCAATACGGTTATGCCCAAACTACAAATAGCATATTCAGTAACAAACTGTGTAAAAATGTTATATCAGTAAATAAATACTTTCACAATTCATAAAGCGTTCATAAAAAATGTGTTTTTTAGTACCTTGAAAATTATTGTAGTATTTTAATTTGATGCGGTCATACTGGATTTACCTGATTATTATTTTATGCCCGTTTATTGCCGTGGCTCAAAACGCAACTATTACCGGTAAGGTAGTAAACGCAGCTTCCAAGAACCCGGTTCCTAATGCCAGCGTTTTTTTAAGTAATGCAACTTACGGTACATCAACCAACGAAACCGGGGCGTTTACACTGGCTGGCGTTAAGCCCGGGCAATATGAACTGGTAGTTACCACGGTAGGATATGAAGACTATTCGCAAACCATACAGGTGGGGCGCGATCCAGTAAAGGTAAATATTGAATTAACTCAAAAAGTATTGATGCTGCGCGAAGTGGTGATCAGCAGCGCTGCCGACTGGAAGAAGAACTATGAACAATTCAGGCGTGATTTTATCGGTACTACCGAAAACTCAAAGCTGTGCAAGGTCATGAACCCGCATATCTTGAACCTGATCTATCACCGTAATAAACAACAACTGGAGGCATCTGGCGATGAGTTTTTGGTGGTAGAGAACCGCGCGCTGGGTTACCGCACCAAATTTTTGCTCAAAAACTTTGTAAGCGATGCCATTGAACATACCATTCAATACGCCGGTAAGGCTCTTTTTGAAGAGTTACCTGGCTCTGTTGAACAAAAAAAGATCTGGAAACTAAAGCGGGAAGAAGCTTACTATGGTTCGGCACAGCATTTTTACCGGTCTTTATATAAAGACAAGTTAAAGGAAGAAGGTTTTGAGGCACACGATTTTACACGTTTCCTGAACCGCGAACGGCCAGAGGAAGGACTTATTCAGCAAAAGATTAAAAGATACAGAGATATAAGCCCTAACCGCGATTCATTGATCAATTGGTACAAGCTGTCAAACCTTACCAAATGGAACCGCGAAAACTTGGTGAGGATTCCGTACCAGTCGTTCGAGATATTACGGAAAACGCCCCAGGCAGGCATATACGCCGTTGTTTTTCCGCATTTGCTATACGTAGTATATAACAAAAAGGAAGAGAAGACAGAGTTTAGGGATGTTTATCGTCCGTTGGATATGGGTAATTTTGAAACGAGTATTATTACCCTGTATAACAACTATATTTTGTTTGATATGAACGGCATAGTGATTTCTAATCCAAGTCCGCTTTATGAGGGTACGTGGTCAAAAGCCAAGTTGGCAGACCTGGTGCCGGTTGATTACGAGCCGGGCGACTAATTGCTTCATCGGTGGTGTTAGCTCTCAGCATTGGAAATTTATTTTGAAATGTTGTACCACATTAACCAATAAAGCGGTGGTGGTAATTAACCAAATAGCTAATGAACAAATGAAGTAAATCACTACCTTTGTCCATCAATCA
Source organism: Mucilaginibacter saanensis (assembly GCF_014200575.1). Classification (GTDB taxonomy): domain Bacteria; phylum Bacteroidota; class Bacteroidia; order Sphingobacteriales; family Sphingobacteriaceae; genus Mucilaginibacter. The sequence continues at coordinate 101,881 of NZ_JACHBZ010000004.1, forward strand.
ATATGAAATTTATTTATCAAACATGGTGGAAAATCATAGCCGTTTTGCTGGTGTTGTCCACCTTTTACACTGGTCTGCTTTTTAAAGCTCCCCGACTGCCCATCATTCACGAAACTATACGTAATCTGTACTTTCACGTACCTATGTGGATGGGTATGCTGACGGTATTTGTAGTGTCGGTATATTTTAGCATCAGATATTTAAAGGATGGAAAAGAAGAAGATGATCTGGCAGCGGTTGAATGTATAAATACCGGCCTGTTATTTTATTCGCTCGGACTATTAACCGGAATGTTATGGGCAAAGTATACCTGGGGAGAGTTCTGGAGTGGTGATCCCAAACAAAACAGTGCCGCTATCGCCTTCCTGCTGTATTGCGCTTACCTGGTATTGCGTAATTCTATTGATGAGGAGCAGAAACGGGCTAAAATATCGGCCATTTACAACATTTTCGCTTTCCCGATAATGATCGTGTTGATATTTATTTTACCAAGGCTTACAGATTCTTTACACCCAGGCAGCGGTGGCAACCCCGCGTTTGGTAAATATGACCTGGATAACGGGATGAAAATTGCTTTTTACCCTGCAATGCTGGGTTGGAGCTTTATTGCGCTATGGATAGCCACTGTTCGTTATCGCATACGTTTAATTGAAAATAAGAGGAACGCTATAAATTAATATGAAAAAAATAATCTTTTTATTGTTTTTACTGGTGTGCTGTACTGGTGTTTTTGCTCAGCCTGCACAACAGGTTGAAATGGCTGATGCTATGCGCAGCTCAGGCAAAATATATGTGGTGATAGCTACCATCAGCATTATTTTTGCCGGATTGGCTATTTATCTGTTCTCGATTGATCGCAGATTAAAAAAAATCGAAAAAGAAAAGTAGTTCAAAAAATTTATCTATGTGATTTAAACATAGATTTAGTACTGTTGTTGTAGAGTGTAGCGAGCACACTAACTATAAATTATTTGCGATATTGATAAAAATAGTATCAAATTTGCGTACTTTTTTAAGAGTTTAATATTTATATAACAACTATGGCTACGAATATTTTAGTTGCTGACCAGGATACCCACTTCTTTGGTGACGTATGTAAAAACTTTGATTATGCAGCACAATTCACAAAACATGATGCTGGTTTATTAGATCAGATTAAATCATGTAACAGCGTTTACCGTTTCCGTTTCCCTATTCGCAGGGGTAATGGTTTTGAAGTAATTGATGCATGGCGTGTAGAGCATTCTCATCATCAATCGCCAACAAAGGGCGGTATCCGTTACAGCGAAATGGTGAACGAGGATGAAGTGATGGCATTAGCCGCTTTAATGACCTACAAATGCGCCATTGTGAATGTTCCTTTTGGCGGCGCCAAAGGCGGCATTAAAATTAATCCCAAAAACTACACCGTAGGCGAGTTGGAGAACATCACCCGCCGCTACACGGTTGAACTGATCAAGAAAAACTTTATTGGCCCCAGTATTGACGTACCTGCACCTGATTATGGATCAGGTGAGCGCGAAATGAGCTGGATTGCCGACACCTATGCAACTATGAACCCGGGGCAGCTGGATGCTATGGGTGCGGTAACAGGTAAGCCTATTGCCTTACATGGTATAGCAGGCAGGCGCGAGGCTACGGGCAGGGGTGTGGCAATTGCCATTCGCGAGTGTGTAAGCGTTGGCGAGGATATGCAAAAATTAAACCTGCTGCCCGGATTAGCTGGTAAAAGGGTTATTGTACAGGGCTTAGGTAACGTAGGCTACTATTCGGCAAAGTTCCTGGCTGAGTTTGGTGCAGTAATTGTTGGTCTGTGCGAGTTTGAGGGTGCTATTTATAACGAGGACGGGCTTGATGTAGAGGCTGTTTTTCAGCATCGCAAAGCAACAGGATCAATATTAGGTTATGCTGGAGCCAAGCAGCAATTCCAGAATACGATGGAAGGATTGGAGCAACCATGCGATATTCTTGTTCCTGCGGCTCTGGAAAATCAAATTACGGAAGCTAATATCAGGAATATTCAAGCCAAGATCATCGCCGAAGGTGCCAACGGGCCAACCTCACCCGAAGCCGAAGCTATATTTTATGCTAACGGAGGTTTGATCATCCCGGATATGTATGCCAATGCCGGTGGTGTAACCGTATCATATTTTGAGTGGTTAAAAAACCTGAGTCACGTAGCTTTTGGCCGTATGAACAGGCGCTTTGAAGAAAACTCCAACCTGAACCTGGTGAATATGGTTGAAGGTATAACAGGTACGTCGTTAACACCAATGCAGCGCTCAACCATTATTAAAGGAGCATCAGAACTTGAATTGGTAAATTCCGGACTGGAAGATACCATGATCCGCTCGTACCACGAAATCAGGGAAACCTACAAAAATAACCCTGAAATTGATACACTGCGTAGTGCAGCAATGGTAGGCGCCATCAATAAAATAGCAGTATCATACCAAAACTTAGGTATCTGGCCATAAAAATTGTCCAATTGTCATCCTGAGCGCAGTGAAGGATCTATTTGAATATGCATGCTGATGAATAGATTTTCTGCTTAGTTCAAGAAATAGATTCTTCGTTCCTCAGAATGACAAGTTTTTTAAAAGTGGGGCGGGTTCATTGAACCCGCCCCACTTTAACGAAGAAAGATGCAAGTGCTTATTATTGTGGTGATGAAGTGATTGTAATATATATTCCTCAATGAATGCAGGTAGATTACATCATTTGAAAAACTTACTTTGTTTCTTTCTCTCTCGTTTATAAATGCCTTTTCCAGGTGTTAAACTATTTTTATCTTCATTTGGTTTAATAGATTGGGCATCAACTTGCTGATAAGCAACAGGCACCCATTCTGGCCTGATTATTTTTTCGTTGTTCATGGTACTGTATTTTTATTGGCTGGGCATATTACTCTTGCCCATCATTATGCACTTAAATAAGCAGTTTCGTCCTTGATTCTTTTGTCTTTTATCCTTTCTTATCTAATCAAGAATAATTCTAAATAACACTTATGGCTTGTAATAAACTTTATTAGCTGTACGTTTTGTATTTTTGCAATTCTATTTTATAATATATAAACCGCGAAATGAAAAAAAGTTCAATTTTTGGTCTCGTTGTTATAGCCATTGCTATAGCGGTTATCATAAGTGTTTATTCAAACTCCAGTACCTATGGTTCTTTTGGCGATGCGCAGAAAACCAGCAGTGAATTACACATTATAGGCCACCTAAACAAATCAAAAGAGTTGTTTTACGATGCTACCAAAGATGCTAACTACTTTTCGTTTTACATGAAAGATAATAACGGCGAGGAACGTAAAGTTGTATTTACCGGTACCAAGCCTGAGGATTTTGAGCGTTCAGAGCAATTGGTACTTACAGGTACTATGCAAGGCAACGAGTTTCACGCCTCCAAAATTCTGATGAAATGCCCATCAAAATACACGCAGGATAAGTTAGAAGTTACAGAAGTTAAGGCCAAACAGGCCAGTTTATAAATCAGTTTGATGGATACAGTTTATAAAGGTGAACACCTTTTACCAGGGCATATAGGTCAGTTTTTTGTAGTACTTTCTTTTGGAGCCGCCCTGTTATCATGCCTCAGTTATTATTTTGCTACAACCGAAGATGCCGGTAAGCTCAACAGCTCATGGTTGCGTTTAGGCCGTATAGGTTTTTACCTTAACTCTATAGCTATATTAGGGATAGGTGTTTGCCTGTTTTACATAATCTATAATCACTTTTTTGAATACCATTATGCCTGGGCTTATACCTCACGTTCATTGCCGGTTTACTACATTGTATCCGGATTTTGGAACGGACAGGAGGGCGGCTTTTTGCTTTGGACCTTTTGGCAGGCTGTTTTAGGTAACATACTTATTGCAAGAGCTAAATCATGGGAACGCCCCGTGATGACGGTTATTGCCTTGTCGCAAGTGGTGCTGGGGACTATGGTTCTGGGTGTTGAGATTTTTGGGGTAAGAATAGGAAGCTCGCCATTTTTATTATTAAGAAATGCATTAGAGGGGCCTATCTTCTCTAATCCTGACTACCTGTCGTTTATAAAAGACGGACAGGGCATGAATCCATCCCTGCAAAATTATTGGATGATCATTCACCCGCCAACCTTGTTCCTTGGTTTTGCCTCCATTGTGGTGCCTTTTGCTTATGCGGTAGCCGGCCTTTGGCAAAAAAAATATAAAGAGTGGATACAACCTGCTATACCATACTCCTTATTTGCCTGTATGATATTAGGCACAGGTGTTATTATGGGATCGTTCTGGGCGTATGAATCGCTTAACTTTGGCGGTTTTTGGGCCTGGGATCCGGTAGAGAACGCTTCTATTTTTCCATGGATCACCCTGGTAGCTGCAGTACACGTACTTATTGTATTTAAAAACAGCGGTCACTCTTATTTCACAGCTACATTTTTAGTATTGGTGAGCTTTGTACTGGTTTGGTACTCCTCATTCTTATCACGAAGCGGTATTCTAGGCGATACTTCGGTGCACTCTTTTACTGATAATGGAATGTTCTGGCAATTAGTAATAGGGGTTTTGGTATTCCTGGTACTGTCTGTAGGATTGCTTATAGTAAGATGGAAAGAGTTACCGATTACCAAAAAAGACGAAGAAACCTACTCGCGCGAGTTTTGGATGTTTGTTGGTGCTGTATTTTTAGGCATGTCATGTTTCCACATGATTGTGGTAACTTCGGTACCGGTTTGGAATGCCATCTTTAAAACCAAGATAGCTCCGCCATCTGATATTGTTAAGCATTATAATGTTATACAGTCATCATTTGCTTTTGTAGTAACCATACTTACCGGCTTTACCCAGTTTTTAAAATACAAGAAAACAGATGTTACCCGGTTTTTTATTACCACAGGTATCTACCTGCTTTTTGCCGCTTTAATAACCGCCCTTGTGGTATATGCAACCGGAGTTTACAAACTTAACATCGTGTTTGTATTGGTGATGTGGGGCTCCGTATATTCGGTGGTTGCCAACGGTAAGGTACTGGCCGATGCCTTTAAAGGTAAGTTTAAACTCGCAGGCTCGGCAGTGGCGCACATAGGTTTTGGCGTGCTGATGATTGGTGCATTGATTGCAGCCGGTACCAGCAACGTGATCTCTATTAACAACACAGGCGAAGGATTTTCGCCGGAGTTTGCCAAAGAACAGAACCCACGCGAAAATATATTGGTTTACCGTAACCAGCCTGTTAAAATGGGCGACTTTATGGTGACCTACACCGGCGACTCTATTTCTGCGCCTAATCACTTTTTTAAGGTTGATTACAAGCAGATGGATGCCAATGATAAAGTTACCAAGGAGTTCGTGCTTAAACCTAAAGTGCAGGTAAACAGGGGGCAGCTTGCTTCATCTCCTGATACCAAACATTACCTGTTCCATGATTTGTATACGCATATTACCATGAGTAATGCCATCAGCGCTACCGAAGGTGGTGCCGAAAGTGCAAGTGCCCATGATGAGGGTAATGACGATAAAAACTATGATGCTCCGGTGAGCCATGAAGTTGCTCCCGGCGATACCATTAAATACCGAGATGGCTATATTTTGTTAAAGAGCCTGAACAAAGAGGCCAAAGTGCAAAACATTCCGCTGGCTGATAGTGATGTAGCTATAGGTGCCAATCTGGAAATTGTATCGCATGGTAATAAATATGAAGCCAAGCCGATTTATATGATCAAAAGCGGTAATGTTTTTGACTTTGCCCGTAAGGTTGATGATGCCGGTTTAAAATTACGTTTCAGCAAGGTGATTCCGGAGAGTAAAAAGGTAGAGATCATTGTTTACCAGCAACCGGAAAGCCAAAAGAAATTCATAGTAATGAAAGCCATCCAGTTCCCTTATATCAATCTATTCTGGTCCGGGACTATCATTATGGTTATCGGCTTCTTCCTGTCTATTCTGCGCAGAAAAAAGGAACTGAAGACGGTTTAGGCTATTGTTGAATGGATAATATGGCCTCGCACCATGATGATGTTCTTAATAATGGGTTTACCATTGCAGCGAATATTTATACTACGAGGGAAGTTGAAGCCATTATAAAAACAATAGAACAGGCCGATCCATCAAACGAGGCTTTTCGTAAAACTGAAGATCTGTTTGCCATAAGGCAATTTTTAAAGGAAGTGCCGCAGGTACTTCCTTTAATTTTTAACAGGAATTTGAAGGTGCTTATTGCTGATTTATTTGGCGATGAATACTTCGCCGTAAAATCCATTTACTTTGATAAACCCGAACGCTCCAACTGGTTTGTAGTTTGGCACCAGGACCTCAATTAACGTAAATAAAAAGGTTGATCTGGCCGGTTACGGCCCCTGGACTGTAAAACAAAACCAGTTTGGCGTACAACCTCCATTGAATATTTTACAGGATAATTTCACCATCCGTGTCCATCTTGATGATGTCGATGAAAATAACGGTGCGCTAAAGGTAATTCCCGGCTCGCACCAAAAAGGCATTTACCGACCCGAAACAATTGACTGGCAGAATGAAACTGAGATCACCTGCCCGGTTAAATCAGGTGGTGTAATGGTAATGCGCCCTTTACTGCTCCACGCATCAAACCGAACCACCAATAATAAAAAGAGGAGAGTGGTGCATATTGAATTTAGCCGTATGGAATTACCCGAGGGTATTGATTGGGCAGAGAAGGGGGTGATATAAGATGTATTTTAGTAAATACCGATCGCGTCATTGCGAGGAACGAAGCAATCTTCTGCTTGCAGGCAGTTTTGTGTCATTCGGGATTACTTCTTGCGGTACATCTTGGTACTCTCCGCTCGCGCGGGCTTGCAGCCCGTGTGAAACATGAGTTTCAGCTTTCAGCTGAATTATAAAGCCGGAGGCTTTAACCTTGTAACCCACGAGATACGCTGCGCTAATCTCGCGGGAGCAAATGTCATGCTGAGTTTCTTTCGGGACCTCTCACAAATCCATGTCATTGCGAGGAGGAACGACGAAGCAATCGCGAACCTTGCGTATCAACTTTGCAAAGTCCGCTGATTGCCACGCTTTAGCGACATGCATTTTAGTTTACGCGAATAATTTATCACCCCTCCTTTAAAAACGATAATATCTTGCTATTCACGGTATCAGGTTTTTCAATGGATGGCAAATGAGCTGCATCGGCAACCGGAAAAAAATCAACCTTTAACACACTGCGGATGGAATCGCTGAAACGGATAGGTACGGTTTTGTCTTTTTGCCCCCAGATCAGCAATACCGGCTTTTTGGCACTATTAAGGCATATATTGGTTTGTCGCCCGTTTTGATTATAATCATACATGGTTGATACCAGTGCATGCCTGAAGCCTTTGTAACTCATCTGCGGTAAGTAGCGTTTCACCCATTCCGGATGTTTTTTAGGATACAGGAAATCATCCATTTGCCCGTTGGCACGCTCGTCGGAGTTAACGGCTTCATTATATAATGTAAAATATCTGGGAGCAACTGGCTTTTCGCTTTCATATCCCGGATCAATAAGTATAACTTTGTTAATCAGATTCGGGTGCTGGCAGGTAAAATTAGTGATGACTTCGCCGCCGAAAGAAATGCCGGCTAAATTGACGCGGCCCTGTAGTTTGAGCGCATTTATAAGTTCCAGTAACTGGGTGTTATATAGTTCTTTGTCATAAACAACCTCGGGTCTGTCAGAGTATCCGCGGCCGTACATATCGTAGCGAAGTACTTTATAGCCATTTTTAACCAGGCATTCATAAGTGCCATCCCATATATAATACGGAACGCTAAAGCCATGAACAAGTATCACCACTTCGCCGTTGGCCGGGCCGTCAAGCTGGTAATGGGTAACACCCTTACTTAATTTAATAAAGCTGCCTTCAACGTTTTTGCGGTCGGCGGCTGTTAAGGTTGCTTTTTCTTTATTATTATATTTGTAAAACCCATATAATATTAAGGCAGATATCCCTGCCAGGAATATTATAATTATTATGCTCACTTTAAGTATTTTCATAGCGTATTAGATGATGATTACTAAAATACATAAATATTTAAACTACACTTGGTCAATGAAAACATTAATTGTAAAAATAATATGCGCATAACAATAGTAGGATCGGGCAACGTAGCTACACATTTGGCGGCAGCCTTAAAAAATGCCGGCCATCGTATTGTGCAGGTTTACAGCCGCGATTTACAACATGCATCTATGTTGGCCTATCATGTAGGCGCACAGGCTGTTAACGAGCTGAGCGCTGTTTTGCCCGATACCGATATATTTATAATTTCAGTTAAGGACGATGCCATCATTGAAATGGTTAAAGCCCTGACTAAACATCAAAAGTTAATAGTACATACATCAGGTGCAACTAATTTGAATGATTTATTAACGTTTACAGCTAATGCAGGTGTTTTGTACCCGCTGCAAACCTTCAGTAAAACCAAAGAAGTTGATTTTGCCACCGTACCCCTCTGTATTGAAGGGGTAAATGATAGTATACAAGCTGACTTAGAGCAACTTGCAGCTACTATTAGCCGTAGTATTTATAGCATTAACTCGGCAGATCGTAAAATATTGCACCTGGCTGCGGTATTTGCCTGTAATTTCCCTAATTATTTGTACACCATTGCACAACAGTTGCTGGCAGCCAATAAAATGGATTTTGATATGCTTAAACCGCTGATACTGGAAACAGCTCAAAAGGTGCAAACACGATCCCCAGCCGATGTGCAAACTGGTCCGGCGGTACGTAATGACCAGGTTACCATGAGCGCACATTTGCAAATGCTTAGCCATCAGCCACTATTACAGGATATATATACTTTATTAAGTCAGGGTATTATCAAAAACAATAATGGGACGCACGGGGACAAGTAATTTTGTTACTTTTGCTTAAATGAACATTTTTAAAGTAAAGATAAATTTTGAGGAAAAGGGGCATGAAAGTATTGAATTGCCTATAGCCGAAGGAGAATCTGTATTAGACGTATGCCTGGAGAATGGCATTGAGCTACAGCATAATTGCGGTGGTGTTTGCGGATGTAGCACGTGCCATGTTTACGTAAACAAAGGGATGGATAATATCCAGGAAATAGCCGATAAGGAAGAGGATTTTATTGACCGGGCTGTAAATCCGCGCATCAATTCGCGTTTGGGTTGCCAGTGTGTCATTATTGACGATGATATAGAAGTTACCTTGCCTGATCAGTCGCAGTTTCTGGGGCATTAAGATGGCTTTAGGTTTAGCGCAATGCGTTTACATAAGGATGGAATAATATATCGTATACATAACCGAATTAAAGAACGTATTACGTAAAACGTACCGCGTACAACATACAAAAGATGACAGACAATAAATTTGCCTTACCAATTCACTGGAATGATTACGAAGACATCGCTATTGAACTTTATGAAAAGTTTGGTGCTGATTTTGACGAATCAAAAATATATCGCATCCGTTTTACTGAACTACTGGAGTGGGTGTTAACATTGCCGAATTTTGCAGGAACAAAAGCCGAATCAAACGAAGGGCACCTGGAGCAGATTCAATCGGCATGGGTTTATGAGTGGCGCGATAACCAATAGAATTTCAGTTAGCAGCTTAGTTGGCAATTTGCTCCTTTATTAATAAAAGCAATTAAATTAATCAGATGTAGTTGTTGCTCAAACAGGTTGTGTAATCCAAAATATGGAATCATTTTTACATAAATTAAAAGATATTACCACGTTTATTTTTGACGTGGACGGCGTTTTAACAGATGGATCTGTTTTTGTTACTGATACTGGCGAGCAAAGCCGGGCCTTTAATATAAAGGATGGTTATGCCCTGCAATTAGCCGTAAAATGCGGTTACAACGTATGTGCCATTTCTGGCAGCAGATCAAAAAGCGCTATTTACCGTTTAAACAGTCTGGGTATACAGGATGTTTACATGGGTACTCATACCAAAACGCAGAGGTTCAAAATATATCTTGAAGAAAAGGCCATCATTGCTACCAATGTTTTATACATGGGTGATGATATTCCTGATTTGGAGGTAATGAAGCTGGCCGGGTTACCGGTATGCCCGGCTGATGCTGTGGAAGAGATAAAGGCAGTAAGCGCCTATGTATCGCCCTATGGCGGTGGCAAAGGATGCGCCCGTGATATCATCGAAAAGGTGCTGAAAGTTCAGGGTAAGTGGATGAGCAAGCAGGCGTATAGCTGGTAACCCCACCCAACTCCCCCCCCCCAAAGGAGGGCTTAAAAACAAAATCTTTTGCCTTTTATCTATTAGTCTTTTATCAAAATGAATAATATTCCCAAAATCATTCTTGCATCAAAATCGCCGCGCCGGCAGGAACTGCTCAGGCTAATGGATATGGAGTTTGAGGTTGTTTTGAAGGATGTTGATGAATCATATCCTGATGGTTTAACACCGCAGGAGGTTGCTGTATATATCGCCCGCAAAAAGGCCGAAGCATTTGATGAAACAATAGGAGATGAGGTGGTGCTTACTGCCGATACCATTGTTTGTGTTGATGGGCAGATATTGGGTAAACCCGAAACTCCGGCTCATGCGGTTGAAATGCTTCAGCTGTTGTCAGGCAAGGTACACCAGGTTATTACCGGAGTTTGCTTGTTATATAAGCATCAGTATAATAACTTTTTTGATGTGTCAGAGGTGTTCTTCCGTAAACTGAGTAAAACGGAGATCGAGAGTTATGTAGCCGAATATAATCCGCTGGATAAGGCTGGTTCTTACGGTATTCAGGAACGCATCGGGCTCATCGGTATTCAACGTATAAACGGCTCTTACACCAACGTAGTGGGCCTTCCTACAGAAAAGTTGTACGCTCAATTAATTAATTTAAATAAATAATTATTTAAATTAAACCTTTCTTTACTTTACAGTCTAACACTTAAATATAAGGGAGTTATTTATCATGAAAAGAGCTATTTATACAGGGCTGGTGGTGTTGCTGGTTTCCGCCCTGTCTGCTTGCAGCAGTTACAACTATTATACCGCAGCCAGAAACAAATCCGATCTTTCATCTTACCGCACATTTGCCTGGTTACCTCCAGAGGTAAGCAACAAGGCAGGTGGCGTTGTGAAAAAAGAAATTGCCGACGAAAAAGTGAAGGATGCTGCTATAGCTGCATTACAAACTAAAGGCTTGCGTTTACAGGAAAATAATCCCGATTTGCTGGTGAGTTACTCCACAATTACCGGCAGGGGTGTAAAAACTGAGTTTTATCCCTCTTATTACGGCGGCTTCGGTGGTTGGGGCGGCTGGGGTTGGGGCTGGGGATACCGTCCGTTCTACGGTGGCTACTATGGAGGTTTCGGTGGCTGGGGCGGCTGGGGATATCCTTATGGCGGTGGCGGTTATGCCCGTGTTCCGTATAAAGAAGGTACCCTGATTATTGACATTATTGACCGCAATACTCGCCGCATCGTATGGCGTGGATTTGGCGTAGGTGAACTGCATAACCCAAAAAGAACACTTGATGAACTGCCAAAGGTGGTTGATGGGGTACTGAAACAATTACAGCTCAGTCAGATAAGCCAAATGCAAATGAAAAAGGTGTAAGCACTGATAATATACCAGTAAGATAATATATCAAAAATCCCTTTGGGCCTTAAGCCTGAAGGGATTTTTGTTTACGGCGTAAATGTAAAATTGTAAATATAAAGGCAATAATTACCAGCGCAATTACCCAGGTATCAAGTGGGCAGCCATCGGGTCCGCCATCCTCTCCATCGCAAAGCCCATCGCCAGGATTGCCAGGTACAGCAAAGCAAGTGGTTGCGGTAATCAGCAAACAAAGGCATACACTCAGTAAAAACTGATATTTGTTTTTTACAAAGGTTATTACTTTCATCTGGTTATTGTTTAAAGAATTTAGCACTTCCAATCTGTTTCCCGGTGGCTTCGTCAATGGCCTGTACAATGTAAAGGCCCCTGAGCAAATTGCCAACGTCCTGTTGAACCGAATCCGTATTACTTGCAACTAAGGTTTTTACCACACTACCTGTTGAACTAACCACACTTATTTTAACGTGATTAGCATACGTTTTACCAAAGTTAATATTAATATTTTGTGTAGCCGTACTTGGGTAAACAATAAATTTAACTGGGCTTGGTATATCCAGATAATTAAAGGTTAAATTTTTTGAGGTGTCAGTTTTGCCGGTAACCAGGTTTTGTAATAAGCGGTAAGTTATTTGTCCGGTTCCGGGGCTTCTGTCGGTATATGTATAAGTGCCTGCTGCGGTTGACTGTAGGCTATCAACAATGGTGAATGATTTACCGCTGGTGGTGCTTTTTTCAAGTGCAAACCTGGTAAAGTTGCTTTCATTGTCGGTTTTCCAGGTAAGTTGTATACCTGCAGTAACTTTGGTGCCGCTAAAACCCAGTAACCGGTAATTGTGCCCCGGCGCAATTCCAATGCTCAGGTAAAAGCGGTCGGTAGCGTAGCTGGCCGGGTTTTTATCAATATTAAAAGAGTACTCGCTGTTGTGCACCACATCAAGCGAATCGTTGGCATATTTATCTTTTAAAAAGATGGTATAGCGTTCATCAATGTTTTGCTTAACGGGCGATGTTAATTTATATAAACCATAATTTGAAAAATCAGTATATAGGTTTATGCGTTTTATCTTTTCCAGATCAGTAGTATAGTTGGCAAAGCAGCCTATAGAATCGGCAGTTAGGGAGTAAAAAAAGTCGCCCTGGCCTGATGATGCCAGGTAGGGCGCATCTTCGCCGGGTTTAAACATACTACCTGCAGTTTTATCAAAGTTAATATTGGTGGTATTGAGTATTACAGAATCTCTCATTAAATCCATCCTGAGCCGTGGCATCGCATCTGTAACGGTTGCTTTGGCAGCAGTCGCCGATGCCTGGTTTACATTGATTTGCTGCTGACCAACTGCCGATCTGGTTAAAACAGTGCCTGGCTTACCCTTAACGTTAAAAACTGGTATAACGGGTGATATAGGCGAATAGGACGCATAAGCGGCTTTCATCCCTTCATTAAATGTCATTGCGGTGGTATTGTTCGGAGCTACAACAAAAAAGCCCTGACCTGATAGTGCAAACCGGCTGGCTCCAGGGTCTGGAGTGCCATTGGTGCCATTGCTGGCGTCGTATAACGCATATCTTGTTGAAAAGCTGTTAGTACCTGTTGTTGCGTCTTTTACCAATATATAGTAGAATTTTACTGTTGTATTGGTCGCATAAACTGAGTGAAGATCAATAACTGAGGCATAAGGGTTACCAATAAGATTAAGCCCTTTTTTTGTAGCAGATGCGCTGACATTGGTACTGTAAGAGAGGCTTCCGGTACTCATTCCGGTACCGCCGGCGATATAGAAAGTAGGGGGAGAAGCGAAATTAGTGAAATTAATTACGCTTACATTGAAGGGAACGTTTGTAGTACCAGCTGCCCCTTTATAAACAAAGCCGAAAAAGTTTAGTGTAGCATCGGTAGCTTTAGGGAAGGGCCTGACAAAGGGGTTTAATGTGGTGCGTTTATTTCCCCTGAAATAAAATAACAACGCATTGCCCATGGGCACACCCTCTGATGTAGTATTGAATGATTTGTACTCATTATTTAAATAGGAGTTTACATTTTGGGTAACCGGCGAATTTTCGTCATACATAAAAACAGAGGGGTTATTGCCGGTAGTAGGCGATGCATCAAAGCCGCCGCCGGTGCTTGCTATACCCGTCATATAGGTTGAATCCCTTAGCTGATTCAAAGTATAAGCCCTTATGGTACTGCTGCTTGCATAGGTTGTATCACTTACCGGCGATGAAAGCAGCATATACCTGCGCGGGTCGCCTTTAACAAAGCGCTGCACGTTAAGTTTACCTGCAATTGTTCCGGCAGTAAGGTTGCCAATACTGGCATCGCCCGTTACATTAGAAATAAGCGTTAACGGCGCTGTAGCAGCTGTTGATACGGTGCTGCCACTCCCAACTTTAAGTACGGCCGACAGATTTACATTTAATGTATAGGTAGGGGATACATAAAAATGACTGCCCGGGTTCATGGTTTTAACCAATGATGTGCTTCCGTTGGAGAAGGTTACATTGTTAAATACCGTGCCTGTGGCGGTGGCATCAGTTAAACTTTGCGCTGCTGTACCATCAAATGTAATAGTACCGGTGCTGGCCGTAAAAGTGCCGGGTGCGGTGTTGGTGTAATCTTTAGCAACGGTTAAGGGGCCACTGCTCATTTTAAAGGTGCCAGTATTACTTAAACTGCCATTTAAGTCGGTATTTCCTGATCCTAAATTTATTGTGCCCTGGTTAGAAAGATCGCCGCCAACGGTAATACTACCATTGGTTTGGGTTATTACCCCAGGTGTACTGGTTGTACCTGAAATATAAATATTATTAAATAAATTACCGTTAATGGTTAGGGCGCCTGAACCGCCGTTAATAACGCCTGTACTTGTTGCATTACCAGCTACCGTAATGGCACCGCTGCTTTGGTTAATTATCCCCGCTGTGGTAGTGTTTGACAAATTACCATAAACCGTGATAACACCCGGCCCGCCGGTAATGGTAGCGGTATTGGTCCATTTAGCAGCAGTTGAACCACTGATACCCAGTGTTGTAGCAGTATTATAAGTGTCAAATCTTACATTAGAGGTTGTAATTAATGTAGAGTCGATAACGAGCGTGCTCGCATTGGTCGCCCCTGCTGTACCTATAACTGCTGTACCTGTACCTTCAATAACAAGATTATCATAAGTAGGGCCCGCATTGTAACTGCCACCACCGGCTCCAAATCCGTTAAAGGACGAGGTATAAATTGTTGGGTTAAGGCCCGTGTAATGTATGGTTGATCGGCCGCCCAAAGTTCCTCCCTGCCGGTTCCCATCAAAGTTTACCGAGCCATAAGGAGCTGGAATTGTTGCTATGGCATTGGTGTTACTAAGGTATAAGCTTGGATTGCTTTTTGGCGAACTGGAATTGTAGGTTTGGTTTACTGTGAAATATCCGAGGTTGCTACCAAGGGCAATCCCGAGGGGATTGGTAATAACGATTTGACCGTCAAGATACATATTTCCGTCCTCCAACCTGAAACCGCTGCCATTGGTAGCAAGGGAGCTTATAAATATTTTAACATTCCCGGTTACTCTAAGATTGGCAACGTGTGAAAAAAGAAAACTATTCGAATTGTAGGAAACACCGGTTTGGCCAACTTGTATGTTGGTGCATTTAACTGTTGCTGTTCCGTTTATAAAGTTATTGATCGTAGTACCCGTGCCATTGGTATTGTTTACATTTTGAACTATATCGCCGCTTACCACTAATGTTCCAGTTGCTCCGTTTACGGTTAAAGTAGTTCCCGGATTTGACGTACTATATTGTTTCGAGCCGAATATGATGGATGCTATGGTTAGGGTTTGGTTTGCCGTTAATGTTAACGTAGGTTGGTTGGTATAGGCGGTGGTAGTATTTACGCCGAACTGGACAATATCATCAGTACGGCTTGTGCTACTGCCCGGATAATTTACAGTTTGAACGGTGGAACCAACTGTCCAGCTACCTGGCGATGTCCACGAAGTTCCGGTTCCATTCCAGTCAAAAGTAGTGGCAGCCCAGGATTTGCTTTGTATAGCTATTATACATATAACCAAAAGTGAAACTTTTAGTAAACGTGTTTGCGAGTTAAGGTGTGGCAAGGTATTATGAATTAGTTCTTTGTGCGATAAGTGTTTATACGTATAATTTTCTTCAAAGTTTCTTTTTATTTACCTTGAAGATATATTGCAATAGTGAACAAAAAGGATGCTAATAATTCTTATAATTGAATTATAGTAATCATAGCTGTAAAATGTTTGTTTATAGCTATTTATGGGAAAATTTGGCGATTTTTGGCCGCTCAAAATGGGGAAATATTTCCTGTGCCTGGGAATTTACTGTCAAGAAGTTTGACGGTACTAAACGCAGATGAATTTTGGGGATAAGCGCTATATTAAGAAGTGATTATTGCTTGAAAAATTTGGCGCTTCCTATACGCTGGCCCGTGGCTTCTACACTGTAAATGCCTTTTATCGGGTCGCGCATATTTTGTTGTACCGGGTCGGTATCAGCGGCGGTTAGTGTTTTTACCATACTGCCGGTGGAGTTTACAAGCTAATATTAAAAAGCGATTATTGCTTGAAAAATTTGGCACTTCCTATGCGCTGGCCGGTAGTTTCGTCAATGGCTTCTACAATGTAAAGCCCTTTCATCAGGTTACCCACATTTTGTTGCACCAGGTCGGTATCAGTGGCGGTTAGTGTTTTTACCATACTGCCTGTGGAGTTTACAATATTAATTTTTACGCGGTTGCTGTAAACTTTTCCGAGCTTGATGTGGATATCTTCTGTGGTGTTGGTAGGGTATACCATAAATGCAACAGCAATGGTATTATCGGGCGAATTAAATGTAAGGTTCTTTGAAAATTGCGTGTCGCCGGTAACCAGGTTTTGTTCAAGGCGATAAATGATTTGCCCGGTACCTGGCGCTGCATCAGTAAACGTATAAGTCCCGACTCCGGTTGAAAGCAAACTGTCAATTATTACAAATGATTTACCTCCGTTGGTGCTTTTTTCAACTGCAAATTTGGTGAAGTTGCTTTCGTTATCTGTTTTCCAGGTAAGTTGTATACCTGCTGTGGCCTTGGTTCCGCTAAAACCCAAGAGGCGGTAATCATGGCCGGGTGCAATACCAATGCTTAAGTAAAAACGATCAGTAGCATAGCTGGCGGCATTTTTATCAATGTTAAAGGAGTACTCGGAATTGTGCACCACATCCAACGAATCGTTGGTGTATTTATCCTTTAAATATATGACGTAACGCTCGTCGATATTTGATTTAACGGGCGACGTAAGTTTATACAGTCCGTAATTTGAAAAATCGGTATATAGGTTTATACGTTTTAATTTTTCCAGTTCGCCGGCGTAGTTAACAAAACAACCTATGGAGTCGGATGATAAAGAATAAAAAACATCACCCTGGCCCGATGCTGCGAAATAGGGGGCATCTTCGCCCATGGTAAATGTCTTAGTCGTATTTTTCTTGAAACCGAAGTCGGTAGTGTTTAATACTACGGAGTCTTTCACCAGCTCCATCCGTAACCTTGGAGTAGGATCTTCAAAGGCATCATTTGAATTAGCCGATGCAGCTGAAACGGAAACCTGTTGGGCACTATTGGCTGCCTGGCTAACTGCTGCCTTAGTCCGTACAACCTGTGGGCTTTTTATAACATTAAATACCGGCAGCGTATGTGCTGAGCCCGAATAGGAGCTGTAGGGTACTTTCATTGTTTCATCAAAATATAAGGATGAAGTTGTTGTTGGCGCTATTACAAAAAATCCCTGGCCAGATACCGCAAACCTGTTTGCACCCGTAGGCGGTACACCGTTGTTGCTGGCATCATAAGTGGCGTATTTGGTAGAGGAGCTGTTGGTGCCAGTACTGGCGTTTCTGACCAGCATATAATAGTATATGTATTTGTTACTGCCATTGGCGGTAGCAGCGTAGACGGCATGCAGATCGATAACAGAGGCATAGGGATTACCAACCAAATTAAGGCCAAGTTTTGTGGAAGCCGAGCTGTTTTTTGATAAAGTAAGCGGAGTGGTAACCGCCGATGAACTATAATAAGTTGGCACCGGGGTGGTTGGGAAATTGATAATACTTGCAGCAAATTGGCCACTGGTACCCGAACCTTTATAAACCGCACCAGAAAAATTGAGTGTGGCATTATCAGTAGCCGGAAAAGGACTCACAAATGGGTTTAAGATACTGCGGCTCCCTCTGAAATAAAACTCAACCCCGTTTGCCATAGGCACAGTTTCATTTATGGTATTAAACCCTTTAAATTCATTGCCTATAACCACATTTACATTGGCGGTAACAGGGGCATTTTCGTCATAAATAAAAACAGAAGGATTGTTGGTGGGTGATGAATCAAAGCCACTGCCCGAGCCTCCCGGGCCGGTAATATAGGTGGTAGCAAACAGTGGAAGTAAATTGTAAGTACTGGCAGATGCATTGGCAACCGGCGACGAAATTAGCATATACCTGCGCAGTGTTCCGCTTACATAACGTTGTACGTTAACACCGCTGCCGGTAATGGTAGCCGTAGTGCTTACACTATTGGCATCCTTGCTTAAACTGGCAATGCTGGCGTCCCCATTAATATTTGACAGCAGAGTGAGGCAGTTTGACGCGCTGGCATCCATATTCATGGTGGTGTTACTCGACTTTAAGAAAGATAAAGTGCCCAGTGCCGCTATATTACTCCGCCCGCTTAGGGTAACCAGGGGAGCTGATGAGGCAAGATTGTAAAATACAGTGCCCGTTGGTGTAGCGGGGAGGGCGGTATTAGCATAAGAACCTCCCTGAACAACCTGATTGCCGGAACTGGTTAACTGAACAGTAGTTGTATTGGTAACAAAATCAATAGGCGAACTGGCCGAGTTATTAATGGTATCGGCTACAGTGATTGTTGTGGCCTGTGCCTTTTTTATACCCGCGCCCGTAAATGTTAAATTTTGATAAACAGCCGGGCTTGCATCTAAATAAGCCGGGGCAGTACTATAAACCGTTTGAGGAGAAGCTGTGGTACCAGTGGTGTTATTGTATTCAATTGTTGCTTCGCCATTTCCTGTGCTGTTATAAAAATCAACAGAGCCGCTAAGGCAAGCGGCATTAATAGGGACTAAACCGGAGAGTTTTAACCTGGTATTAGAACTGGCTGGCGGTTCAACAATGAATGTTGGTGAACCAGCCCCTGTTGGGTTAGTTTGAGTTAATATATAGCCATCAATTAATGTAGTTCCGCCCTGTAATGAAAAAGCAGCATCAATTTTTCCTAAGGTTATAGTTACTATAATTGTAATGGTAATGCTGGTGGTATAAACATTGACGTTGCCGGTCACATGTAAGTTTCTAATGGTTGATATTAATTTTAAGGTGGTATTTGTTAATATATTTGTTAGGGCAATAAGTGGGCTGTTAGCGCCTATTTGTAATGTAGCGCAAGTGAGGCTTCCTGTGCCTGCAATAACTGTTACATAACTTGAAAGTATGGTTGGTGATTGTGTGACGGTGCCAGTTACCGTCATAGTTCCATTTACAGTTAATGTTATCGGGCCGAATAACGAGGGAAGTAGTGCTCCAAAAGTAATAGAAGATAATGATATGCTGCTGCCTGCGGGAAACGTGGGCGAGGCGATAAGGATTTGTGTTAAACCGATAGTTACATCATCGCCGGCTACCGGCACACCGGTTAACCAATTGGCGGCGGTATTCCAGTCGGTTCCGGTTGCACCGAGGGCACCAACCCAAACACGTGTAGCTGCATTTGCCTCTTTTAATTGCAGGCAAAGCGATACCAAAAATATTAAAATATAGCGTAATAGGCTTTTCATAAACACAGGGGTAAAAAACCGTACTCCTATCAGTTGTTAAACTAATAAGCAATTTATGGGTTATTACGTGTGTTTATAAATAAGGGTGTGCTGTTTAAAGTAATGAATAAAATGAACAGGAGGTTATTATTTCAAAGAAAAAACTTATAATAATTAGTATATGTGTTATTAACTATAGCGAAATGTTTGTTTTTTTAGTCAATAACCTTGCCCTTATCCAGGCGTAATACCTTGTTAACACAGTTTGGAATTTCGTGCTGATAATGGGTTACATAAATAAGGGTTGCACTGGTAAGGCTGCAGATGGTATCAACCAGGTTTTTAAAGTGGAGTTGCTGGTGATCATCCATACCCTGGCAGGGTTCGTCAAAAATAAGTAGCGGCGGATTTTTGATAAGTGCCCTGGCCAGCAGGCACAAGCGCTGGGCGCTCGCCGGGATATTTTTAAGCAAAACACGTGCGTACTTATCAATTTCAAGGGCTTTCATCCAGCGTAATGCAATTTCGGTGCGTTCCTTATTGCTTGGCCTAAAGAGTCCCAGCGTATCGTAATACCCGGATTCAGTTACCTGAAGGCAACTATTATCAGTAGGGAAATACTGGTGCAGCTCCGGCGATACAAAGCCTATCTTTTTTTTAATATCCCATATACTTTCACCGGTACCGCGTTTTTTGTCAAACAAAATAATGTTGTTGGCATAAGCCTGCGGGTTATCGCCATTAATTAAGCTCAGTAAGGTTGATTTACCTGCACCATTATGGCCGAGTAGGGCCCATCTGTCGCCGGTTTTTATTTGCCAGTTTACATCATCAAGTATTACTTTATCGCCATACTTAATGTGTACCTTATCCATGTTCACTATCCAATTGTACGTTTCGGCGCTTTTGTTAACGTTTAATAAACTGCTTAGTTCACGCGTATTAATGCTATCGGAGGTGTCGGGGTTAAATAAATCGGGTTTAAATGCTGTTTTATCAACCTGGTGAACAATGGTGCCATTATTTAAAACAGCAACATGGGTAATGGCCTCAGGTATTTCATGTACCGAGGTTGCCATGATCAGGCTAATGCCCGAGGCCGTAATTTGTTCAATAATGCCATTAAAGTCCTGCCGGGTTTTTACATCAAGCCCGGTTAGCGGGTTATCCAATAATAACAATACCGGGTTTTTGATCAGGGCGGCAGCCAGCATCAGGCGCTTGGTTTCGCCGTTGGATAGTTTAATTAACTGTTTGTCGCGCAAGCTGTGCAGGTTTAAGAGCGACAAAGTTTTATCCAATGTCCAATAACTGCTATGGTTGGGGATGCTTTTAATAGATAATAAATAATCATCAACGGTTAAAGCATCTTCAGAATCTGACGAGTTATAACGCTGCTGATAATAAAACTCGGTGGTGTTTGACAGGTTTCTGAAATGGTGTTTGGGCTCAACAAGGGCAATAAGTTTGTTGTTAATGCTAACGCCGTTATTGTCAGGTGATGAGCCATTAAGCTCATTATCAAAATTGTAGGTAACTGTGCCGCCTGTGATATTAAACCGCCCGGCAATGGTTTGCAGCAAGGCACTTTTACCAGAGCCGCTTTCGCCAATTAATGCCCAGTTTTCGCCCTTATTTATTTTGAAGGTAAGATCTTTGAATAGGGTGTTGGTCAAAAATCTTACGGTTGCCTTATCTATAGAAAAAAGAGTATTATACATAGCCAATATCAGTAGCCTGTAAAAATACTTATCTGAGAGAAAAGCCTGTACTGTTTTAGGTAATTATTTTGTGAGATGCGGTTAAAAAAAACTTAGGCAGTTTTTTTAAGTGTTTGGTTATGGTTTAAATTGGTGTTGTTTTTATTTAGCCTGTTCCACGACTCAATATTCACAAATTCTTCCTTTACAAAGTTTTTGCAGGCTTTGTTTGGGCAGGTAACAATCCAATATTTTTTCTGTTGCTCAACGTGTGGCCGAGCGCCGCATTTACTGCAATTTTCGCAATGAATGTTTGGTTGTATTTGTAAAATCATAATGTAAGGTGTAATGTTTTATAAAATAGATAATGCAAATTTATGTAAATTAATTTATTTAACTTTTATTTTGATAAAAACATGCACTATAAGTATGTAAGGTTTAACTTTTAATATATAAGGCCGGCGTATTTACCTCTTAAATATATTACCTGTAACGCTCAGTTTTTTTATTTGTTTTTACCAGTTAATTGTGAAAATATCAATGGTTAAAATGAATAATCGCCCTGATAATGGTATGTTTTTATAATCTGTTTGGTTTGACTTTACTAAATGTATTTGGTTTAATATCTTTTGTATTAACAGCTATACAATTTATTGTCAGTTATTAATTACTAAGTAGCATTAACTGTTCCAATATTTTATGATTTGCCTTATAATTTCCCGCTATTGATGGTTTTAATGCATAATAGGAGGGCATTATGTTAAAATAAAATTTTTAGCCTTTAAATAGGTCTGATTATTGTATTTAGCTTTTGTGTAAAAAAATTCCCATTTGGGGTATTTAAACTTTTATTACTAAAAAAACATCACTATGAAAAATGCACATTTATTATTAATTGTAATGACCATGATGGTCATGAGCGGCTGTTCTGTAATTGGAGGAATATTTAAAGCCGGAGCTGTTGTAGGCGTTATAGCAGTTATTGTTGTTGTACTGGTTATTATATGGCTGATCTCGTTGTTTAGAGGCAAGTAATCAATTGGTTATTTTATAATTAGGATATTTTTTATATTTTAAATTAAACAATTTAACTTTTGTGGAGTTGTATATAAAAACATATAGCCATGGAAAACACACAAGCAACCACAGAAGTATTGAATGATCTGGTACAAATTAATAACGACCGGATAGAAGGATATGAACGCGCCTTAAAACAATTAAAGGATGAAGAAAGTGATCTGAAATCACTTTTTACTGCTTTGATAGGCGAAAGTCGCCGTTACAAAATTGAACTCGGAACCGAAGTTGAAGTATTAGGCAAGGATATAGAGGCTGGAACAACTACCAGCGGTAAGATACACCGCGCCTGGCTTGATGTTAAGGCCGCTTTTACAGCACATAATACGCATGATATATTGGAAGAATGCGAATTTGGGGAAGATGCGATACTAAAAGCATACAGAACCGCGCTGGAGGAAGAGTATGTGCCGGCCTATCTACGTGAACTGATCACCAGGCAGCAAGCCGAACTGCATGATGCTCATGATGAAATTAAAGCACTGCGTGATAGGGTTCAATAATTAGTAAAACCATAACAATAAAAAGGGCCATTGTAAAAATGGCCCTTTTTTGTTTTAATATTAATAGTAATTTAGTTTTCTGGTGATAGGGTTACCGATACAACCTGCCAGCTATTTTTTTCAGACCAATCACCACCTATATAGTGCATACTGATATCCCAGGTTGATCGTATCATTTTTCCGTTGACGTTTAAGGCTTTTACAAATGATTGTATTTGATAGCTGTTATTGGCTGTATCAATTGCAGGCTTAAAACTATTATCAGGAAATGCCGCGGTTGAGGGTTGCTTTAAATGATCTTTTACAAAAACTTTGGCAATGTTAAAAGCTTCCTGCGCTGTGGGTTTCCGGTTCAGGTGCACTGTGCTGTTTTTGCTGATGCCTAAAACAACTATTATAAAGGCGATGGCGAACGCAATTGTAAAAAGTGTAAAGGTTTTAATGTGTGGGTGGCGGTACCAGCCAGTGTTTTTACGATCCGTATCGCTTAGCGTTTTCCATTCAGAATATTTCATGTTATATTACTTTCCACATTAAACAATATAGGCTCAAATTGTTTTGACAGAAAAAATTGATCACAAAAAAAACGCCCGGGAAAACCAGGGCGTTTTTATTACTAATAAAAGTAAGATTACATTTTTTTAGCAGTGTCTTTCTTTGCAGTGTCAGTTTTAGCTGAATCTGTCATTGCGCCCATTTTAGAAGCAGTATCCATTTTAGCTGAATCCATTTTAGCAGTATCAGTTTTAGCTGAATCTGTAGCTGAAGAAGAACCAGAACCTTTACAAGCTGCAAATGAAGTAGCAATAGCTAAGGCTAATAAGCCAAGTTTAAATGAGTTTTTCATGATTAATTTTTTAATAAGTGATTTAATAGTTTTATTATTAATACTAAAAACAAAAAAAGGTAACCCGCAATTTTTTAAAAAATTACAGATTACCTTTTATAAATTAACAAATAACTAAAAAATCAATAAAAAGCGATTGAAATTTATATTCCTACCGGCTTTTTATTTATGCTTAGCAATTATTTTTTAGCTGTATCTTTTTTAACTGAATCAACAGCAGCTGCGCCAGTTTTTGCAGTAGAATCAACTTTAGTAGCAGAATCAGTTTTAGCTGAATCAACTTTTACAGAATCAGTTTTAGCTGAATCAGCTGCTGAAGAAGAAGCGTTACCTTTACAAGCTGCGAAAGATACTGCGATAGTTAATGCTAATAAGCCAGTTTTGAAAGAATTTTTCATTTTGTAAGTTTTTTAAAATTTAATGTGTTGTGATCGTTTTTCAAGTGTTAATACCACAGATAAAAAAAGGTAACCCATGAATTTTAAAAAAAAATAAAAATTCTATGGGTTTGGTAGTTTTTATAGCTGTCCGGAATGTTTTTGAAGCCGGGTTTTTTATTGCAGTTTTGCCGCCCTAATAAAATATGGGGTTACTTTGTTCTAATTCCAGTATTAAAAAAAACGAATTCACAATTATGGTGTATAATTGTTACAGTAACAGATAATGAGGCTGGCACTAATAATTTACTTTAGTTAAATTATTTTTTATAAATGATGGGTTACAATTTCGCATAAACAGTATTAAGAGTGAATAAAGAGTTAAAAGCTTCGGCGCCAACAGATAGCGAGATAGTTCTTGGTATACTTAATAATTCGGACATAGCGTTAAAAAAGTTATATACTACCTATTTCCCGATGATATTACAGCTAATTATCAACAACAACGGTGATGAGGATGACGCTAAAGACATATACCAGGAAGCAATCATTGTTCTTTATAATAAGGTACAAACAGGTGAGTTTGAATTAAGCAGTAAGCTTAAAACATATATTTACTCCATTTGCCGCAGGCTTTGGCTTAAAAGATTAAGTCATATGAACAGGTATGGTGGTGATATCAGGGATTTTGAGGAATACCTGCCTGTTGAAGAAGAAGATGTAGAGAAACATAATGACCGGGATATACAGTTTGATAAAATGGAAAATGCACTCCAGTTATTAGGCGAACCCTGTAAAACCATTATGGAAGATTTTTATATACATAACAGATCAATGCAGGATATCTGTGAACGTTTTGGGTATACCAATGCTGATAATGCCAAAACACAAAAATATAAATGCCTGCAAAGGCTGAAGAAATTGTTTTTTCAGCAGAAATAAGGAGAGTTAAGAGATGAGCGATAATCAACTTACGGAATTAATTGAACGTTATCTGAATGACGATATGAGTCATGATGAGCGTATTCAATTTGAGTTGCTGCGCAAAAATGATGCTGCCGTTAATAGTAAATTAATGGAGCACAAACAGTTTATTGGCGTATTAAAGCAATATGGTGAGCGTTTGGAGTTACAGAAACGTTTAGATGCCATACACGAAGAAATAGACGTACATGCCTTAAAAGAAGAAGTAATGGTACATCCAACCTGGATAGTACAGTTATGGAGGCAACATCATTCAAAAATATCAGTGGCGGCTTCAATAGCCATATTTGCTATTTTAAGTACCTTATTTTTTACGGGTAAGCTTAATAACCACGAATCAAATTTTGTACAGCTGAGGCAGGAAGTGGGTAAGCTCAGAAACTCTACCGAAACACTTAACCGCCGAACTAATAACTTGATCAATGATATAAATGCCAAACCTAAAGCTGTTAATCAAGGCAACTACAGGGGTACCGGCTTTGCTTTATCATCAAACGGTTACATAGCTACCAATTATCATGTAGTTACCGGTGCCGATTCTGTTTACGTGCAAAATGCCAGTGGCGAATCGTTCCATGCCAAAGTAATATATACTGAACCTCAATATGATATTGCCATATTACAGATCAATGATCCGGCTTTTAAAAACCTGGGCCCTGTGCCTTATAATTTCAAAAAAGGTGGCAGCGACTTGGGCGAAAACGTATACACCTTTGGTTATCCGGGTGGCGAAGAGGTTTTTGGTCCCGGTTCATTAACATCGGCTACAGGCTATCATGGCGATACTTTAGCCTATCAGATATCAATTCCGGTTGATTATGGTAACAGCGGTGGTCCGTTACTTGACGATAAAGGAAATGTGATAGGGGTTATCCGCGGGTTGCAAACCCAGGTAGCCGGTGCAGCTTTTGCAGTAAAATCTGCTTATTTATTAAAGGCGATACAAAACATCCCTTCAGATTCATTAAGCAAATCATTAACCTTAAATAATAAAAATGCGCTGGCTGGTTTAAGTCGCCCGCAACAATTGAAGAAACTTAAAAACTATGTTTTCATGGTTAAAGTTTACAATCAATAATTTGCCCAACCAATAAAAGTTAATAATTAAAAGGAGGTACCGTAAGGTGCCTCTTTTTTGTTTAAGGGGAATTAGTAAATGGAGTGAGTTTTTTTTACACGCCCAGCTTTCGCGAGATTAAGCGCAGCGCATCTCGTGAATTACATGGTTAAAGCCTTCGGCTTAATTCAGCTGAAAGCTGAAGCGATGTTAATCACGGGCTTCAAGCCCGCGGGAGCGTAGGATAACTAAGTGAGGGATTTGTATAAGAATGATCGGCTTGCTTGCGAAATCTACCTATCCACCTCGCCCAAAACAAAATCAATAGAGCCTACGATGGCTATCAGATCGGCAATAAGTACTCCTTTTGAAATTTCGGGCAATACAGACAGGTTATTGAAGCTTGGGCCACGGGATTTTACGCGCGTAGGTATTTCTGATTTGCCATCAGCTACAAAATAAAACCCAAGCTCGCCTTTAGCGCCTTCGCATCTTACATAATAGTCCTGCGCCTTGGGGATGGTTTTACGCGGCATTTTGGCGCGGGGATCAAAATCTGGTGTGCGTTTCAGTTCTTTTTGCAGGCGGTCAAGGCATTGCTCCACCATCCTGATGGATTGCTCAATTTCATCAACCCGTACCTTATAGCGGTCCCAGCAATCGCCTATGGTACCCATAAGGCCATGGCCAACCGGTATCTCAAAATCAAGTTCAGGATATACGGAGTAATTGTCAATACGGCGCAAGTCCCACTTAAGGCCAGATGCACGCAGCATGGGGCCGGAGCAGCCGTAGTTAATAGCCACATCAAGCGGCAGCACACCCACGTTGGCCGTGCGCGATATAAACACCTGGTTATCGGTAAGCAGCTGGTTAAGCTCTACCATTTTGGGTTTAAAATATTCTACAAAATCGCGGCAGCGTTCTTCAAAACCTACGGGCAAATCATAAAACAGGCCACCAACCCATATATAGTTGTATAACATGCGTGAGCCCGATGCCCACTCCAGCATACCCATAATGTGTTCCCTATCCCTGAAACACCACAAAAACGGCGTAAAGGCCCCTATATCAATACCGTAGGTGCCAATAGCTATCAGGTGTGATGCAATGCGGTTAAGCTCGCAAACCAGCACACGAATATATTCAACACGTTTAGGGATATCCTTATCAATGCCCATCATACGTTCAACCCCCATTACAAAAGCGTGGCTGTTGTTCATGGATGCCAGGTAATCCATCCTGTCGGTAAACGGGATGGTTTGCTGGTAAGTTAATGATTCGGCATGTTTTTCAAAGCAGCGGTGCAGGTAGCCAATATGCGGAATAACCTCTTTAACAATTTCGCCATCAGTTATCAGCTCCAGGCGTAAAACACCGTGTGTTGAAGGGTGCTGGGGCCCCATATTGAGCACCATATCCTCCACACTGGCATCGGCTATTTTTTTATGGTAGTTACTTAAAGCTTCTTCGTATTTTGAATTTGTGATAACCAATGTTGTATGCTGTTTTGTTGGTGTCAAAAATCAACATTTTTTTGTTTTATCGGGCCAAATTGGTGTAAAAATCTATAAAAAACGTAGACTTTATCAGGATGGATAGGGTTTACCTACCCCGCTCTGCCGGGTAAAGAGGGGTTTGAAAAGTTGGGATTACATGTCATTGCGAGCGCAGCGTGGCAATCGCATACTTTACCGGGTAATTTACACAGTTCGCGATTGCTTCGTCGTTCCTCCTCGCAATGACATAGTTACAACTTCTTCCGCCTTCTTTCCGCTGAAAGCGATAAGCGCAGCAATATCGGGATGAATCGATTTTGTTATTTCCCCTTTAAAGCTTCGCTGATCTTGGATGTTTGCGTTGCTACGGCTGCATAAGCGTACATGGCCATCGCCTTTAATTTACTGTCGCGGCTCTTAAATGTCCACACATCCTTCATAAATTCCTTATGGTTTTTGCTGTTCAGCGTATCAAATGCCACCGAGATGGTAGGGGTTAAAGAGTATGCAGTATGCCAGGTACCAAATGGGATAAACAAAGTTTCGCCGGGGCCAACTACAAAATTAATAGGGGTGGCATCCTTAAACAACGGGTGTTTTTCGTAATCGGGTTCAAATACGTTCAGTTCTGAGCGCCATGGATCATCAGGGCGGGGGTAAAGCATGTGTTCCTGTCCACGCGGGAAAACCGTAAAGCGTTTTTCGCCATAAAGCTGTGTTATCCAGGCATTAAGGTGATAATAATCAATATGCATATAAGGGAACTTGCCCCCCGGGCCGCCAACAAACATTTCGGTAGCACCGCCCCATTTGCCTATGCTAAACATTTTATTTTTAAGCCAGTTTGGCGAGGCATAGTTCAAATCAAGCGGATCAAGCAGCGGCAGCACCTCTGGTATAGTTGCCGGGATATCAAAAATAATCGGGTAGGGAGCCGGGTTCTCCTCGGTAGCAGCCTCCACCATATCCATTACCTGTTTCATGGTGTAGGTAACACCGCGACAATCAGTTTTCCGATCCGGATAGTTTTCCCTGAACCAGTCGGGACTAAACAGGCCATTCGCTTTCCAAACTTTGGCTGCATTGGTAAAAACCAGTGGGATGCCGGGTTTATAATGCTCTTCCATAAACTCCTCGTACGAAATGTTGTCTCTCCTGATGATATCCATGTTTAAATAATTGGGGTTGCTGTTACAATCATAAGCAAAATATTCAATATTATTTTACTGATAATTAAGCATAAGTAACAGAATTTAACGGGCTTGTTTACCAGGGTGTTTTACGGAATAATGAAGCGCAAGGTTATAAAAGTAAGCTGATGTGTAAGCGAATATCAGGTGTATTAAATTATCTGTGCCGGCATACACAAATTATCTTTCGTTTAATACCTTTGGCTTAATGAAAGTATCCGGATTTACATTTATCAGAAATGCCGTTAAAAACGATTATCCCATTGTTGAGGCCATAAATTCTATTTTGCCGCTTTGTGATGAATTTATAGTAATGGCAGGTAATTCTGATGATGGTACGCGTGCCCTTATTGAGGCTATCGATTCGGCCAAAATAAAGATCATTGACTCTGTATGGGATGATTCATTAAGGGATGGCGGAAGGGTTTTTGCTGTTGAAACTGATAAAGCCTTTGCAGCCATTGCCCCGGATAGCGACTGGGCCTTTTACATTCAGGGCGATGAGGCGGTGCATGAAAAATATCATCCCCTGATTAAAAAGGAGATGGAATATGCCTTAACCAAACCTAATATTGAAGGGTTGTTATTTAAGTACCTGCACTTTTATGGTTCGTATGATTATTACGGTCAATCAAGGCGGTGGTATAGACGCGAGATCCGTTTGTTAAAGAACATTAAAGGTATAAAAGCCTACCGCGATGCGCAGGGTTTCAGGTTGGACGACCGCAAGATTAAAGTAAAACTGATTGATGCCTATATTTATCATTACGGCTGGGCAAAGCCGCCGCAGGGATTAAATAACAAAATACGCAACTTTAATAAGTTTTACCATGATGAGGCCTGGATAGAGCAGCACCTGCCCGAAACCTATGAATTTGATTACGGCAATGCCGATAAACTGATCCGTTTTACCGATACGCACCCGGCACCTATACAAAAACGTATTGCAGCTACCAACTGGAATATTGATTTCAGTACAAAGGCGCTCCGTAAAAACATGACCTTTCGCCGAAAGGTATTGCAGGGAATAGAAGATGTCAGCGGATGGCGTATAGGCGAATACCGTAACTACGAAATAGTAGAGCGGTGACTATCAGGCAAACATGAACACTTTTTTTGATATTACAGACCGGACACAGCTGCGCAGCCTACTGTTATCCCTTGACCCTGATGCCGTACCGCTTTGGGGAAAAATGAAGCCCCGGCAAATGGTTGAGCATCTGGTTGATCAGGTGGAGTGGACTAACGGAAAAAAAATCCTTACCTGCGACAGGCCGGCTGAACAAGCTTACAAAGGCAAAATGCAAATGGTATACACCGATCTGGAGATCCCTAAAAATGTATTTTTAGAAAAACTCCCCGAGCACTACAAATATGCCGATATACCAGCAGCCGTTAACCAACTGATGGCCGAGCTGGATGCTTTTGATCAATATTTTAAAGAACCGGGCGCTACCGCTATTCACGGAGGGTTTGGCCCCATGAATCATCAGGAATGGCTGATATGGCATGGTAAACATTTTACACACCATTTAAAACAGTTTGGGTTGATATAAACCGCTTTATAAGCAAAGAGTGAGGTTAAATACTCTTCCCTCCCTTGAGGAAGGAGAATATTTCCAGATATATAACCCCTCCCTGCCTTTATGCGCAATCTTACACACCCCTCCCGTTGGGAGGGAGTTTCTTGAATATGGGGTATTCAATTACAAATTTTGCGCAATAACAAAGCCGCTGGCCCATGCCCATTGAAAATTATAGCCGCCAAGCCAGCCCGTAACATCCACGCATTCGCCACCGAAAAACAGGCCGGGGACCTTTTTTGCCTCCAGTGTTTTAGACGACAGTTCATCGGTTGATACGCCGCCGCGCATTACCTCTGCTTTATCATACCCTTTATCGCCTGCCGGTTTTACCTTAAACTCATGTATCAGGGCACTAATATCTTCTATATCGGTTTTGGTGAGCGATGCCAGATTTTTTTCCACAGGCAGTTTATCGCTCAGGGCTTCGGCAAATTTGCGGGTATATAAGCCCGCCAGATATGCCAGCAGCATTTTTTTGCCGTTGACTTCTTTTTCCTGCTGTATCAGTTCGGCTATGTTTTGGTTGGGTAACAGATCGATGTTGATGTATTCGCCTGGTTTCCAGTAGGACGAAATTTGTAGTATAGCAGGACCGCTCAGGCCCCAATGGGTAAACAGTATGTTTTCTTCAAAGCTGATCCGGTCATTCCAAACCCGGCAAAAAATACTGTTGCCGGATAGTTGCTCATACCAGGGTTGGTCTTTACCGGTAATGGTAAGTGGCACCAGGGCAGGGGCGGTATCAATAATTTTAAGGTCGAAATTACGTGCGGTGCGCAGCCCAAAATCGGTAGCGCCCATTTTAGGTATAGGCAGGCCTCCCGCAGCAATAACTACGCTGGCGGCGCTTACATATTCTTGCCTGCCATCAATTTCAACCCTGACGGTAAAGCCTTCGTCGGTTTTTTCAACCATTTTTACTTCTGCATTGCACCAGATCTCCTGATCCATATCGGCACATAAGCTGGTGAAAACCTCTACTACATCCTTCGCTTTATCGCTCAGCGGGAAAAGCTGCCCTAATGTTTTTTCTTTACCCTGGATGCCATAAGTTTCAAAAAAACTAATGGTATCGTCCACCGTCCATTGTGAAAATGCCGACTTACAGAAATGCTGATTTTGCGATATAAACTGCTGATCAGTAGCGTACATGTTGGTATAATTACACCTGCCACCACCGCTGATGAGGATCTTGGCGCCAACACGGTCGTTTTTTTCGAGCACGAGCGTTCGCTTGCCTAAAAAGCCAGCCTGCACTGCGCACATTAAGCCGCAGGCGCCGCCGCCAATTATTATTGCATCAAAATAAGTTTGTTTTGTTAAATTTGTAGTCATGACGGATGTTTCGCAAATATCAGAATTTGGAAAGATACTTATCTTTCTGATTACCGGAATAATAATGGTATGCGTTATATTTTTTATTAACCGCCTGCTTGCCCCCAATAATCCCAATTACGAGAAGCTTACCTCTTATGAATGCGGTGAAGAACCCACAGGAAATGCCTGGCTGCCCTTTAATTCGCGGTTTTATGTGATAGCACTTGTTTTTTTACTGTTTGATGTAGAGATGGTATTCATTTTTCCATGGGCAACTGTTTTCGGGAGTCATGAGATTATAGCACAGGATGCCCGCTGGGGTTGGTTTTCTCTGGCCGAAATGTTTGTTTTTTTAGGCATACTGATACTTGGCCTGGTATATGTTTGGCGCAAAGGCGATCTGGAATGGATAAAAGCCCGGCCGGTTGTACCCACTACAGATGTTACCATCCCGGCATCGTTTTATGAACAGCTTAATATTGAACAAAGCAAATACACGGTTAAGGCATTTAATACAACGCATCAGGAACCGGAGGCAGTAGTGGCAGCCGTTGCCGAAACTGCTGTAGCCGCACCACCCGTCAGAAAACCGATGTTTAAACCCACCTTTAAAAAGCCAGCTAATGAGTAGTGATGTAACCAATGAAAGCGGTGGGGTAGTTGTCACCAAAATTGATGATCTGCTTAACTGGGCGCGTTTATCGTCCCTGTGGCCGCTGAGTTTTGGGATAGCCTGCTGTGCTATTGAAATGATGGGTTCTATGGCATCTACTTATGATCTTGACCGCTTTGGGGTTTTCCCGCGTCCGTCTGCCCGTCAGGCCGATGTGATCATTATAGCAGGTACGGTTACTTTTAAAATGGCCGAACGCATTAAGCGCCTGTATGAGCAAATGCCCGATCCTAAATACGTCATATCTATGGGCTCTTGCTCTAACTGTGGCGGCCCGTACTGGCAGCATGGCTATCATGTTGTAAAAGGCGTTGACAGGGTAATTCCGGTTGATGTTTACGTACAAGGTTGCCCGCCCCGCCCCGAGGCACTCATTGGCGCCATACTGGAACTGCAAAAGAAAATTGAGCAGGAACATTTGGTGAGAGGGTAAGGGGAAAATGATTTGAAAAGATAAGGTCATTAATGAATTTTGCCCATGTCAAGCCGTTGCTGATAAGGGAAGACGTAAAAATAGCTGTTATTTCGACAAGGTACAAGGAGAAACCTTATACGACTTATAACATTTGCCTTATATCTTAGAAGCTGTCTAAAAACGAGTGGAATGTTTTGTTATGGACAAAAAATCATTGCCGTTTGGCTTTAGCCAACGGAACAATAAGCTTTTTTATATGCCTTTAGCCAAAACCTGGCAAAATGTGTGGCTAAAGCCTCTGTCATTTTATCAACGATAACCGTTGGCTAAAGCCAAACGGCAATGAAAAAGCTAATAAATAAAATCCTAAACAGCTTCTTATAAAAGATTTCCCTTTCGCACAACGCTCATGCCTGCCTCTGCTCTATCGAAATGACAATCTTTTATATTTTTTTTACTCCTGCATGTTGAAACTGAGCAACCGCGAAAACTGTGGATAGCGTATCTACTGCAATACCTTTCTTTCCTCTACTATCTTTTTCAAAAGCGCCTGTAGTACTACGGCGTTCCAATCGTTTGCAAAACTGCGGCTTTTGTTTTGTTTTTTGTTATTGCTGTTATAGATCATAAAATAGGAGTAATAACTGCTGATGGCAATTTCGTCCCATTTTAAAGTATTTTGTACATCCCAGCCAATACCCTCAAAGTGAAACCTGATGCCGCAGAGTTCAAATGTTTGATGGATATTGTACAGATCGTAATAGTAATTATATTGGTTAACAAAATAATTGCACCATAACTGGTGTATGGTTTCTGACCATAATTCTCCGTATATTTTTTTGCGGATACCATAATAACTGCCCAGTTTAATGCAAGTTACCTTTTGCTGATCGTCCAGGATATCAATAAAATATTGCCTGCCAATGGTAAATGTGTACCCATTTATCCAGGAAACACCATATCTGAAACCGGTGATGTTCTCCGCTTTAATAATATTGGCTGCTGCGCGGCTTAATGGCTTTTCAATAATTACACCGTCGGGTTTAAACGTAATTTTTTTGCTTACTTTATTGCTGAGCAGGGCAGGGATTTCAATAAATTCGGCATCGTTATTCATTACGCTAAAAATAAGTATCTGTAGCTTATTTACCTACTAAAATAAATAAACATTATAAATAGCTTTTTTATAAAAAGCATAACTTTATGCCTTCTTCATTACATCTATGCAAAAAGCTAAATCCAACAAAAATAAAGTACTGTTAAATATCCTGGGCATTGGCCTATTAACCGGCACGCTCGATGGGCTTGCCGCCCTGATATTGAACTATAAAATAAGCCCGGTTATTGTTTTTAAGTTTATAGCCTGCGGCGTGTTTGGCAAGGCGGCCTTTAAAGGCGGCTATGAAATGGTGGCAGCGGGTGTGGTATTTCACTACGTGATAGCGCTTTTGTTTACCAACGCATTTTATCTTTTATACCCGTTTTTCAAAAAACTGATGCAGAATGCCTACGTGGTAGCTGTTGCGTATGGCTGCACAGCCTGGCTTGTGATGAACCTGCTGGTTGTGCCGGTAAGTAAAATAGGCTTTCATCCTATTAAATTACCAACTATTTTAATAGGGATAGCTGTTTTAATTATTTGCCTTGGGCTGCCCATTGCCCTTATTGCCGACAGGCATTACAAAGAGGGTAAATTTACCGTTGCTTAAAATAATGGTTATAGAGTTTATTGACACAGTTCTCCGAATTGCAATTCTTAGGGTTGCTTTTAACAGCATAATCACCTTGCATAAAAAAGGCCCGGTATTTGCATACCTGGGCCTTTTTTGGATTTAAAATTAAACAAACGTACGATTAAATTATTGCGGCATTAACACGCCGTTAAGGCCATGTACAACGCCGTTGGTAGCCATCAGATCAAATGCTATTACAAGGGCCGAATTGCCTTTGGCATCGGTGATCTGCAGGTTGCTTTTGTCATTAACAGATAAGGTTAATGATTCGCCGTCGATGGTTTTTAATACAGCTTTACCTTTACCGGCACCTAAGGCCTTAATAATATCGGTTTTAGTGTATTTACCTGCAACTACGTGATATTTCAGAATTTTGGCAAGCTTGGCATGATCTTTCATCAGCTCGTCCATAGTTGGTTTAGGGATTTTGCTGAATGCTACATCGTTAGGGGCAAATATGGTAAATGGTCCGGGGCCTTTTAAAGTAGCTTCCAGATCAGCAGATTTGATGGCCAGTGCCAGCGGTGCATAATCTGTAGTAGTTGAAAGCACACCAACTACATCACTTGAAGCAGCGGCGGGTGTTGCTGCTGCAGCAGGAGCTGCTTTGGTGGTTGTATCACGTTTAGTAGTGTCTGTTTGGGTTTGAGCAATTGCATTGGTTGATAAAAATCCAACGGTTAATGCTGTAATGGCAATTAAAACTGACTTTTTCATGTTCATCTTTCTTTTGATTTTGTTCATAAATAGAATGTAATGAGTAGCCGTTTCTCTATAATATTTCCTTTTAAATTATTTATACCAGTAGTTTAATGTGGTATTATAACCTATAATTACATTAAATAGTTTTTAATTAATTAAAATACATGGTTAAACGGCTAAGAAAGAGGGAGTAAAAAACG
Organism: Mucilaginibacter saanensis; assembly: GCF_014200575.1. Classification (GTDB taxonomy): domain Bacteria; phylum Bacteroidota; class Bacteroidia; order Sphingobacteriales; family Sphingobacteriaceae; genus Mucilaginibacter. The sequence continues at coordinate 137,133 of NZ_JACHBZ010000004.1, forward strand.
GAACCGGCTGGCATAAATCAGATTTTGAAGCCACAAAAAAAGCCTGCGGTTTACGCAGGCTTTTTAATATTTAATAAAGCGTGGGCTTATTGGCCTTGTGCCAGTGTATAGCCTATTTTGCCGTCAAAATTCATCAGAAATTCTACCGAACAAACTTTTACACGCTCAGAAAAATCTGCCGCAATATGTAATAGTTCTTTTTGGGTAATGTCCTGACCTGCTTTCTTTTCAAAACGCACCCGGTACTCGTTTACCAGTTCGGTATAAATAGAGCCGGTAGGCCATACCTGCGTACCGCGGTTTGAGATCATCACCAGATCAAAATTATCAGTAAGTACAGTTTTTGCAATTTCTGCCAGTTCACCAGGCTGAATTTTTGATTCCACAAAAACGTCAACGCCAATCATTTCTTCTTTGATGTTTTTAGTAACGGTAAGCTTGTTTTTTAATGGTTGTAAATGGTTTACACGGGTTTCAAAATCAGGGTTTGAGAACACGCCGCCGTTTGCCGGTACCTGGCCCAAATTGGCAATAATGGTATTGGTAAATGCTTCAGTATTTGAAGCAGGGATAGATTTATCACCAAAATCACCGGTGTGTACACCCTGCTCTAAGGTGTAAAGCAAGGCATTTTCAATATCGGCAGCATTTTTAGAGAAACCCAGGAAACGCAGCATGGAAATACCCGAAAGTAATAACGCGGTAGGGTTAGCAATGCCTTTGCCTGCAATATCGGGAGCGGTACCGTGTACAGCCTCAAATATAGATATGTTATCACCAATGTTTGCTGACGGCGCAAAACCAAGTCCGCCAACTAAACCGGCACACAGGTCAGATACGATGTCGCCCTGTAAATTGGTTAACACAATAGCCTCAAATGTTTCCGGGCGTGTTACCAGTTTCATGCACAGGTCATCCACAATAATGTCTGATGCTTCAATTTCAGGATATTCCTTAGCTATCTCCTGAAAAGTTTCCAGGAAAAGTCCGTCGGTAAGTTTCATGATATTGGCTTTGTGGCCGCAAGCTAATTTTTTTAAGCCTTTGCGCTTAGCCATTTCAAAAGCATAACGGATAACCTGGGCCGAACCCGGACGGGTAATAATACGGCGGCCTACAGCAACGTCATAAGTAAGCAAGTGCTCAATACCTCCGTAAGTATCCTCAATATTTTCGCGTATGATGGTAAGGTTAATAGGGATGCCTGCCTTTGAAAAAACAGTATCCACACCGTTCAGTGTCCTGAAATCGCGCTGGTTGGCATAGGTGTTCCAAACTTTGCGCGCGGTTACGTTTATACTTTTAACGCCTTTGCCTTTTGGGGTTTCCATCGGGCCTTTAAACAGTAAGCCTAATGTTTCAATGGTTTCCTTGGCCTGGGCTGTCATTCCGGTGGAGTGCCCGGCATCAAAGTATGATTTGCCCATTTCCACAAATTCATATTCCAGCTGTATCTGGTTGGCTTCAAAAATTTTAAGTACGGCCTGCATTATTTCCGGACCAATTCCATCACCGTTTGCAACTGCTATTTTGGTTTTCATTGAAAGATGTATTTATATTAAAAATTGTGCAAAGGTAGCTGTTCTGGCCCTGTTTTTTGGTATTATATGCCAATAACGCTTAATTTGTGACATTAGGATTAAGGCTTTTTAACGTTTGATATGTTTATTTGCATAGCCGATACCGGACACACCCGGATATGCAATTTATTTTTAACAGTATACCATGAAAGGACTTGCTAAAAAGCTTTTTAAGACTTTTTTATTCTCGGTTATATTATCAATAGTAGCCAATAGTATCTATTATACGGTAACACAAAAAGGGGGTGATTACAGCCATGTGCTTACATCCCTTTCAGAAGGCATCGTTTTGTTGAACATCATTGTATTCGTGATGTCGTTACCATCATTATTCCTGGTTAACCCGGCTTATTGGAATAACCTCTCGGTAAGGTTACTGTTGTATTTCTCAGGTTCGGTTATCTTTATCATTACCGCACTTAGCCTGCATTTGCAGCCCTCTTTTAAAGTGGTTTATTTAGTTACAGGTGGTATATTTTTGCTGGTTCACTCGGTTTTTTATTATTTAACGGTAAAAAAGCGGGTATGAGCTATTGATGTTTAAGCATTTTATGGCTTTTTGAAAGATTTAGGCTAAACTTGCAACATCAACATGAAAGCATTTTACGGAGATTTGAAATTGGGTATCCTGGGCGGCGGTCAGTTAGGTCGTATGCTGATACAACAGGCTATAAATTATAACGTTACGGTAAAAATTCTGGACCCCGACCGTGAGGCTCCATGCCGTAAATTGTGCGATGAATTTACAGTAGGTTCATTAAGCGATTATGAAACTGTTTACAATTTTGGTAAAAATGTAGACCTGTTAACCATCGAAATAGAGAAAGTGAACGTTGATGCATTGGAACAGCTGGAGAAAGAAGGCGTACTCGTGTATCCGCAATCGCGTATCATCAGGCTCATACAGGATAAAGGCCTGCAAAAGCAGTTTTTTAAAGAAAATGGCATCCCCACTGCCGATTTTCAGATCATTTCATCGCCCCAGCAATTACAGCAAAGTTTTATTTCTTTCCCATACATACAAAAGCTGCGCAGAGATGGTTATGATGGCAAAGGTGTTTATAAAGTGGCCGATGCAAGCTACCTGCCGGGTGCCTTTAAGGAGCCAAGCCTGATTGAAAAGTGGGTTGATTTTGAAAAAGAGATAGGCGTAATAGTGGCCCGTAACGAAAACGGCGAAATAAGGACCTTCCCACTGGTTGAAATGGAGTTTAATCCCGAAGCCAACCTGGTTGAGTTTTTAATATCCCCGTCAACCCTGCCGTTTGAAATACATGAGCAGGCCGAGCAAATAGCCAAAAAAATTGCCGAAAGCCTTAAAATAGTAGGCTTGCTTGCCGTTGAAATGTTTTTAGATAAACATGGTAAAATATTGGTTAATGAGCTTGCCCCACGACCACATAACAGCGGCCACCAAACTATTGAGGGTAACGTAGTGTCGCAATTTGAACAGCATTTAAGAGCCATATTTAATCAGCCGATGGGTGATACCGCCTGCCTTAACAACGCCATTATGGTAAATGTACTGGGCGAGGTCGGATACGAAGGTCCTGCCATTTATCAGGGTATCGAAAAGGTGTTAAAGCTTTCCGGTGTTTATGTACACCTGTACGGCAAAGCATTAACCAAGCCTTTCCGGAAAATGGGCCACGTGACCATTGTTGATGCAGATAGGGAACAGGCCATTGAGAAAGCCCGATTTGTGCAAAAAACATTAAAGGTGATTAGCTAATTGTTAATTTAGGGATCATAGTTGATGATTTACGAAAATTATACTTGTCATCCTGAGGAACGAAGGATCTATCATAGATTTGCATGTTATCAAATAGATGCTTCACTGCGTTCAGCATGACATTCTTTTTTAGAAACAATAATTTAACAGCAAAATATCATAACCCAAGCGTCATTGCGAGGAACGAAGCAATTGTGAATAATGGTAAACCAATCATAATAATCTCTAAACTATACAGAGCCGATCTGCTAATAGAGATTGCTCTACGCATCGCAACAACGAATAAGAATATACAATAACAACAATATGAGTCAACCAAAAGTAGCCATCATCATGGGCAGTAAGTCAGATCTGCATGTTATGCAGGATGCTGCCGATGTTTTAAAAGAATTAGGTGTTGAATACGAGATCACCGTAGTATCTGCACACCGCACGCCCGACCGTATGTTTAGCTATGCCCGTGCCGCCGCCGACCGCGGTATCAAAGTAATTATTGCCGGTGCAGGCGGTGCAGCACATTTACCGGGTATGGTAGCCTCCTTAACTCACTTGCCGGTAATAGGTGTGCCTGTAAAATCAAGCAACTCTATTGATGGCTGGGATTCCATACTGTCCATACTGCAAATGCCTAATGGTATTCCGGTTGCTACCGTAGCACTTAATGCTGCAAAAAATGCCGGTATACTGGCTGCCCAGATACTATCAACCGCTGATGAATACCTGGTTAAAAATCTGATCAACTTTAAAGACGATCTTAAAAAGAAGGTAGAAGAATCTGCCCGTGAAATGGAAGGATAACAGATCAGCGCAATTTGCAGCACGCAGTTTGCAAACATCAACCATAACAAAAATAGCGACAGGGCATCCTGTCGCTATTTTTGTTATCATATAATTTGGCTGTAGTGCAAACTATGCACCGGCAGTTGAAATCTTAATTTAACGCCGGATTTTCAGGAAAGTTAGCAATGTGGGCATAACGCTGACCTAAACCAATCACTACTTCGCGCCAAAGGTTTTGTTCGTCATTACTAAATAGGGTTGAGGCCTTAAAATTATCAGCAACTATCCAGCTATCCTGCAATATTTCATCATCAAGCTGCTGCGACGTCCATCCGGAATAACCGGCAAAAAATCTTATTTCATTTTCGGTTAACTGATAGTTGGATACCAATTCCTTTGCCTGTTCAAAATCGCCGCCCCAAAATACACCTTCGGCTATTTCAATACCACCCTCTATTTTTTCGGGACAGCAGTGTATAAAATGCAGTGTGTTTTTAGCCACCGGCCCGCCGTCATGAACGGGCATTTCAGAATAGGAAACGTCTGGCAATACATCGCCCAGTAAAAATTCACTTTGATGATTTAAAATAAATCCCATGGCTCCATCAGCAGAATATTCTGTTAATATGATAACCGATCTTTTAAAGTTCGGGTCCATCATAAAGGGCTCCGAAATTAATAAACGCCCCGCGGCAGCCGAAATAGGACTAAGCATAAGGTTAAGTATTTAATAATACAACAAGCATAACAAAAATATGTTCAATTATTAAATTGAAATATATACAATATTTACGGTATAATTAATTTGTAAGTTTGCATTAATGAATCAGCAGGAAATACAAAATTTGAGGACGGATTATTCCGCCGCTACATTATCCGAAAAGGACACTAAGGCCGACCCGATAAATCAGTTTGAACAATGGTTTAACGAAGCTTTAGCTGCAAAATTGCATGAACCAAACGCCATGACGCTGGCTACCGCCACGTCGAACGGAAAACCATCGGCCCGCATTGTGTTATTGAAAGGCTTTAACCAATCCGGGTTTATATTTTATACTAATTATTTGAGCCGCAAGGGTAAAGAGATCACCAAAAATCCGCAGGGAGCCATCACCTTTTTCTGGGGCGAACTGGAACGTCAGGTTCGGATTGAGGGAACTATTGAAAAACTGAGTAAGGAAGATTCTGAAAGGTATTTCCACTCCCGCCCTAAAGGCAGCCAGATAGGTGCAGTGGTATCGCCGCAGAGCCAGGAAATTGAAGGGCGCGAAACCCTGGAGAAAAAATGGAGCGAGCTGGAAGCAGAATATGCAGAAAAAGATGTGCCTAAACCATCATTTTGGGGCGGTTATGTGCTAAATCCGCAGCTTGTTGAGTTTTGGCAGGGCCGCTCAAGCCGCCTGCATGACCGTATTCTGTATAAAAAGACTGATAAAAAAAGCTGGAAAAAAGTACGTTTAGCGCCATGATGTTTAACGATATCAAATTATTACTGATACAAAAGTTTGGTGAAGCCGTAATTACAGGCGAAGAAACAGGCGGGCTGCAACCCGCCCTGCTTATCAATCCTGATGATATTGTGGCAGTATGCCTGGAACTGCGTAACAACCCCAAAACTTATTTCGATTTTTTATCGAGCCTGAGCGGGGTGCATTATAACGACGAAAATAACAGGTACGGTGTGGTTTATCACCTGGCATCAATACCTTTTAAGCTGCAGCTTACGCTAAAAATAAGCAAACCTTATAACCGGGAAAGTACGGAATTGCCCGAGTTTAAAAGTGTAACCAGCGTTTACCGCACTGCCGACTGGCATGAGCGCGAAACCTATGACCTGCTGGGCATATTTTTTGAAGGTCATCCTGATTTACGTCGCATACTGTTACCCGATGACTGGGAAGGTTTCCCGCTCCGGAAGGATTATCAGATTGCGGAGTATTACAAGGGGATAAAGATTGATTAAACGAGTTGCGTAAAATTAACTTATCATCCTGAACGAAGGATCTACTGACCGACATGTTGTAGAATAGATGCTTCACTACGTTCAGCATCACAAATTATATATAGAAAATCTTTTGGATGGCTACTTTTTTTGAGCCGCCGCTTTCTCATTAAAATAAGCTATCAGTTTATCAATGTTTTTCAGGTTAAACTGGTGCGCATGTATCTTTTCAACCACTTCGGGTTCATCGCCCATAATCTCGGTCATAATATCTTCAAAGTTTTGGTCGGTAAGGCGTTCCATATCGGCAGTGTTGGCACCGTAGTAATAGGTGGTAGAGCCACCATTACGGCCTCCGCCGCCAAGTGTTATACCTAAACCGCCACCCAGTCCGCCGCCGTAGCCGCCGCTGCCATAACCAACCCCAACGCCCGGAGAAATACCAATGCCGCTACCACCGCCATTTTTGCCTCCCTTGGCCATGTACAGTTTGGTAGGCTCATCTAAAACTACCTTTACAAAATCGGTTTCTTCTTTGCTCCATGATTCATTATTGGGGGCGTGTGCCACCACAAAGCTATCCCTGCCCGCTACAAAAGATTGTACGTCGCTGGTGCTCAGTTTGTATGGGTTGGCTTTTTCGTTCTCTTTAAATTCAATAAAGCCCTCGTTTTTTATAGGCCCCTTGCCCGGCGGATTAACCCTTATTAAACCGGCTTCACGATTGCCCTTTACATCGGTAAAATTACCGGGCTGCCATTTTTGAGCCTGTGCCGATGTATAGCCCAGGATAACGAATAAAAGAATTACAATTGAGCGCATAATGAGTTAAAATACAAAGAACGCAAATTTTAGATATTTAATATGTAACGGTTACTTTACGAAAGGGGCCAATCATGTTAATATTTGTTAAATATTTGCCGCTGATTTTGCATGCCTGGTAACATATAAAATACATAATCATAGTAAAATTGAACGCATAAGATTTAGATTTGAACTTCATAAAATGTGAATTTATAATTATCATGCAATTAACTGTTGATTTACGCAGCGATACCGTAACCAAGCCCACCCCCGGAATGCTGGAAGCCATGTGGAGCGCAAAAGTAGGTGATGATGTTTTTGGAGAAGATGAAACCGTAAATGAGCTTGAACAAAAAGTAGCTGCCATTTTTGGTATGGAGGCCGGTTTGTTTTGCCCCTCGGGCACCATGACTAACCAGATAGCCATTAAATGTTTTACCCAGCCGCTTGATGAGCTTATTGCCGATCAAACTGCTCATGTTTACCGGTACGAAGGTGGCGGCATTGCCTTTAATTCGGGCGTATCTACCCGCTTACTCAATGGTTACCGGGGCATTATTACTGCCGAAATGATTGAGCCGGAAATAAATGCCGAAAATATTCATTATCCCCATACCAGTTTGGTGGTGCTTGAAAATACAGTGAATAAGGGCGGCGGCAGCTGCTACTCGCTGCATGATATTAAGCCAATTGCTACGCTGTGTCAAACTAAAAATTTAAAGCTTCATTTAGATGGGGCACGTATATTTAACGCCCTTACCCACACCGGCGATAAGGCTGCCGACTATGGGCGGTACTTTAACGGTATTTCCGTTTGCCTGTCAAAAGGTTTGGGTGCACCGGTAGGTTCAGTTTTACTGGCTGATGCCGAAACTATAAAATATGCACGCCGCATACGCAAGGTTTTGGGCGGCGGGATGCGCCAGGCCGGCTTTTTGGCGGCAGCTGGAATTTATGCTTTAGATCATCAGGTGGAGCGCCTGAAAATTGATCATGCTCATGCCCGCATACTGGCCGATGAACTACGCCCATTACCATGGGTGAGCAGCGTAATACCCGTGGAAACCAACATCGTGCTTTTTGATACTGTTGAACCGGCAAGCGCAATATTAGCCAAACTGGCTGCCCAGGGAATTAAAGCAGTTGATACTGCTAAACATCGCATCCGTTTGGTTACCCACCTTGATGTTCATGCAGAGCAAATTGAACATGTGGTGAAAGTCCTAAGGAGTATTTAGTAGCACAATAAGGCAAAACTTAATATCTTTTGCCTTGTTATGCTACCATGAACCGTTTGCTGCAAAAGCTCGAAAAAATTGGCCGCGACCCTAAAATAACTGCAAAAGCTGTTGGCTTGCGCTATGTATCTGACTCGGTTGCGGGCTACACCCGTAAAAAGTCAGGTAAAGGCTGGAGCTTTTATGATGCGGATGGCAAGTTAGTTAAGGATAAAGAACTGATAACCCGGTTTAATAAACTGGTGATTCCTCCGGCATACACCAACGTGTGGATATCACCTTATGAGAATGGGCACCTGCAATTTACCGGAACCGATGCCGCCGGGCGCAAACAGTACCGCTACCACGCGGGATGGAACCAGATCCGTAACCAGTCAAAATACCACCGCCTGCAAACTTTTGCTACCTATTTACCTGCTATTCGTGAACAGGTTGATAAGGACATGGACCGCCGCAATCTTGATCATGAAAAAGTGGTTGCCCTGGTGGTGCGCCTTATGGAGCTTACCAGCATTCGCGTGGGTAACGAGGCCTACAAAAAGCTATACGGATCTTTTGGTTTAACTACGCTGCAAAACAGGCACATTAAAATTGAAGGTGCAGATATACAGTTTGAGTTTAAGGGAAAAAAGGGCGTGTTTCATAAAGTAGCGCTACACAGTAAAAAACTGGCCCGGCTTGTTAAACAATGCCGTGATATTCCGGGCAAGGAGCTTTTTCAGTATTACAATGCCGACGGAAGCCGGTGCAGTGTAGGGTCGGGCGATATCAATAATTACTTAAAGGAAATCACCGGTGAGGACTTTACGGCTAAAGATTTTCGTACCTGGGCGGGCAGCGTCAGCGCCCTGTATGCCTTTAAGGAGGCAGGCGAATTTGAAAATGTAACCGAGTGCCGTAAAAAAATTGTAAGCGTGCTTGACGAAGTGGCGGTTAACCTGGGTAATACCAGGACAGTGTGTAAAAAATACTATGTACATCCATCGGTGATCAAGAGTTATGAGGACGGTACCATATTTAAATACATCAGTAAGCTGGATGACGATAACGAGGTAAAAGCTGCCGAACTTACCCGGGCCGAAAAGGCATTGCTGCTGCTGCTTGAAACAGAAAAACTGGCCGAAGCCAGCTAATCAATAAAATAATTGCCATAAGCCTTCTGCACCGTTAAAAAATTACATTCTTAGTAGATTAAGGGGTACAAAACAATGCTATCTTGCACAAATCAAAAAAGGTTCCCTTGGCAAAGGGGGTATATATGGCTTTAAAAACAACAATCATTACAGGGGCAACATCGGGAATAGGGCAGGAAACCGCACTGGCGCTTGCAGCGCAGGGTCATGCACTTTACCTGTTGGTACGTAACATTTTAAAAGGCGAGCAGCTTAAACAGCAAATAGCTGATAAAACGGGTAATAAGGAGGTTTTTGTGATAAACTGTGATTTAGCCGACCTGCAAAGTGTTCGTGATGCTGCGGATGAATTGTCGAAAAAGCTATTTGCCATTAATACGCTCATTAATAATGCAGGCGGTATTTTTGAAGAGCGGCAAATTAATAAGAACGGTTTTGAGATGACCTTTGTAACCAATTACCTGGGCCATTTTTTATTAACCCAAAACCTGATGCCTTTATTGCAAAAAGGGCAGGCGCGTATAATTAATGTAAGTTCCGAGGCTCATAAAATGGGTAAGCCCCAGTTTGATGATCTGCAATGGTCGCAATCATACAGCGCTTTTAAGGCTTATGGTATGAACAAGCTGTTCAGTATTTATTTTGCCCAGTCGCTGGCCGAGAAATTTGCAGACAAGGGTATCCTTGCCTTTTCGCTGCATCCCGGAGTAGTAAAAACAGAATTTGGCGCCGGGCTTAAGGGTTTGGGTAAAATATTAATGCTGTTGGCCAGCCCCTTCATGATCAGTGCTGAGCAGGGTGCTGAAACTACGGTTTTCCTGGCAACCGCACCAAGGCTTGATAAATATAACGGAGCATATTTTAAAAAGAAAAAGAAAGCCAAAACCTCGGCCATCGCAACAGATACGCCATCGCGCAATAAACTTTGGGACATTAGCGAAAAGCTGCTTTCACGCTACCTTGTATGGCCCAGCGTTTAAGCAAATGCTATATCATTACAGGGAACTCCGTAGCGTAACGTGAAAAGGTACCGCAAAATGCTCATGCGAGTTGTTTAAGGCAAATTCCGCCGCTTTACTACCCATCAGCTTAAAATCGGTTGATATGGTGGTTATGCCATCTAATATGATCTCTTTAAGCGCAGTTTCATTATAGGATATTACGCCCACGTCCCTGGCTACCTTTTGGTCAGATGCAATGATTTTTTTGATCAGTTCAACCAGGTCGTCCTCCATTAAGCTGATATAAACCGTTTGGGGCTGTATCACCTCGGCAGCTAAAGAGTCAACTACGGAATATTCAAAGGCATATTGCCTGCAAAAGTTTAAAAAGCCCTTCAAAATTTCTTTGGAGTGATAGGTTTTACCCGGAAATATCAGTTTAATGGTGTTGTAGCGGGTTAGTTGGTCCAATAGCTTTTTTAAAGCTTCGTATACATCAAAAGCAAAGTTTTCATAAATGGCGGCAAACTTACCGCTTACACCGGGTACCAGGTTATCCAGCAAAATCAATTTATCCTTAGGGATGGTGTTGATGATTTCGTGTGCCTTGGTTTCGTTATCCAAAAAGTGCGGAATGATGATGTACTTGGCGTAATCACTTTGAAAGCTTTCGGCTATTATCTTTTTAAAAAAGTAAAAATCGTTGTTGTAGATATAAAAATCAATGGTAGCCTGCTCGCCAATGGTGGCTACAAAGGCATCATAAATTATTTTTTTGTGAGCGCTCAGCTTATTAAACAGCAGGAATATCTTAAGCGGTTTCTGAAAATCAGTGTTCGAAATAAAAAAGCCCTTGCCCGGTACCGAGCTCACTATGCCTTTTTCCTTCAACTCCTTATACACCCGTTCAATGGTATTGCGTGAGGTATCAAGGGCAAAGCTCAGATCGTTGATAGACGGAAGCATATCATCCTTCACAATATCCCCACGCTCAATGGCCCTGATAATGGCATTGGATAGCTGGAGGTATTTGGGAGTAATAGAGTACTCATCAATGGATAATATTTTAAGATAATTCTTCACACGTTATAATTGGATTATCACAAATGTAATATTACATAATTGTATTTTATTACTTAAAAAGATAGTAGGGGATGGTTGGAAAAAAGTGTATTTTTATATTACATAACCAATTATTTATCTTCCGTACAGATAGTTACGAAGATGTTAAACTTTAATTATTCCCCTATGGTATTAAACTTACTTAAAACAAGGTTTACTGTTTTGTTGGTGGCTTTTATTGCGGTTTTTAGCGCAAATGTTAAAGCCCAGGATGTTTACCAACAATACCGGCAAGGCTGGTTGAAAAAAGCCGAAGACTATAAGCCACGCCTGTCCGAAACGGTGAAACAACCCGTAAGCCTGGTAAGGCTTGAAAAAGACAAAGCGGCCTTTCAGGGCTGGAAGGCGGTAAATACAGACAGCGTAGGCAAGCTCTACAACACCTCATTTAAAACCCAAAGCGGTGTAGTTGCCGATTTTGGCGAACACCTCACCGGATACTTTTCTTTTACCATCAAAGCATTAAAAGGAACGTCGGACGCACCGGTACGTATCAGGTTTACTTTTGGGGAGGTACCGTCAGAGTTATCGGTGCCGTTTGACCCTTATCCCGGTACCATTAGCCGCGCCTGGCTGCAGGATGAAACGGTTACCGTTACCGAAATACCCGGCACCATTACCATACCCCGCAGGCTGGCTTGCCGCTACGTAAAGATGGAATTGCTGGGCGCTTCTCCTTATTTTGATTTTCAGATAGCTAATATAGAATTTAAGGCTACAACGTCGGTGCTTAACAAGCCACCGCTTTTGGCTCCCGGTACTTCGTCGCTTATTGCTGATATTGACCGGGTGGGCCTCAATACATTAAAGGAATGTATGCAAACTGTATACGAGGATGGCCCCAAACGCGACCGCAGGCTGTGGATTGGCGACTTATACCTGGAATCGCTGGCTAATCTTTACTCGTTTCAGAATAATGACCTTACCAAGCGTTGTTTTTATTTGCTGGCAGGTTTATCTGGTGATGATGGGGTTCTTATCTCCAATGTGTTTGAAACCCCCGAGCCGCATGCACAGGTTGGTAACCGCTTACTTGACTATTGCTTTTTATACAATGTGGCCCTGAAAGAATATGTAGCCGCTACAGACGATAAGCAAACGGGACTTGACCTTTGGCCGGTTGCCAAAAAACAACTGGACATGATCCGCAAGTATGCTGGAGCCGATGGCATGATGGACTACGTAAAAGCCGGGAAAGAATGGTGGGTGTTTTTTGACTGGAAAGATGGGCTCGATAGGCAAGCCTGTTTACAGGGTTTATCCATTTACGCCCTGAACCAAACTTATGCCCTTGCCAAACAATTAGGTAAAGAAGATGAGGTTTCCGACGTGCCCGCCCTGGCCCGAAAACTTAAGAATGCTGCGTATAAAAACCTGTATGATAAACAAACCGGTTTGTTTGTAAGCGGTACCAACAAGCAAATATCCTACGGTTCGCAGGCCTGGATGGTATTGAGCGGAGTGGCGTCAAAACCGGAGGCACAGATTGCGCTTAAAGCACTTGCCACTGCAAAAGATGCAGTGCATCCCGGCGCTCCTTACATGTTTCATTATTATGTAGCCGCGTTAATTGAAAGTGGTTTGAAGAATGAGGCCAAAGAAGCAGTGCAAACCTACTGGGGCGGTATGATCAAGAAAGGCGCTGATACCTTTTGGGAGGTTTATGACCCTAACGATGAGCTAAAATCGCCATATAATTTTTACCCCGTAAACAGCTACTGCCATGCCTGGAGCTGTACACCGGTATATTTTATCAGAAAATATCCGGAGATATTTCAGCGGTAAGTTATCGACCGTCATCCTGAACGGAGTGAAGGATCTACTAACAAAGCAACCTTACAGGTTTTAAAACTGGTAAGGCTGCTTTGTTTTTGGGATAGTGCGATTCCTTCCTAGTGAAGGAGGAGGTAGGGGTTTAGAAAACTTTTCGGGTTCACATAGCCGTATAAACCCCTCCCTGCAACAGCACAATCCTACGCACCCCTCCCGTGGGGAGGGAATGATATGCCATTAAGACTTATGAAGTTTTTAAAACTTCGTAAGTCTGACGACATGCCATTCAGCGAATAGATCCTTCGCTCAGGATGACAAGGTGGCGGGGATAGGTTAATAAATTGCTATTAAGACTTACGAAGTTTTTAAAACTTCGTAAGTCTGACATGCTCTTCAGTTATCAGATACTTCGTTCCTTAAGATGACAAGGTGGAGATGGTGGCAGCTCCATTAACGTCAATCAATGCTCATCAATAGCTGGGCCGTTATCTTTCTTCTTGAAGCTATAATATAGGTAACCCAGTGCCGGGAGTATAAATAAACCGCCGATAAGCAGTCCTAAACCCAGGTCATCAATGGATTTTCCTGTAGCATGATCGGTAAGTAGCGACATGGATGTTCCGTCTTTAAATATCACAAAACGTGGGAAACGCGTGTGCCCAACCGAGATTAGGATCATACTTACCTGAAACGCCGCCAATACCCTTATCCATTGTTTATTTTTAGTATCAGAGATAATGAACCACAATAATACAAGCGAGAGGGTAGCGGCAATCACTGCCGCCAAACTCAGCGGGTTGCCAAATATCCAGTTATCCAGGTGCACATGCTCAAAATGCGAAGCCAAGAACACCAGTGCCCCAAGTACAACGGCGGCTATATTCATGGCCTTGGCTTTTTTAATAAAGCGTTTTATATCGTATACCTCGGTACATTCTCCAATGAGGTAAATGGCGGCAAGGAAACCGCAAAGCGCTACCGTGAAAAGACCTACTGCTACTGAGAACCAGTTAAGCCAGCTGAAAATATAAGCGCCGGCAAAGGTTTTAGCCGCCGGATCTATTTGTCCTGACAGTGCGCTGCCAGCAATAATACCCAAAAACATGGGCGTCACAAAGCTGGAGTAAACAAACATGTGGTTATAAAGGCCCTGTGTTTTTTCGTCCTTAATGGCATCATAATTACGAAAGGCAAAGGCGGTGCCACGGGCTATAATACCCAAAAGCATAATTAGCAGCGGGATATGCAGATAAATACACATCTGGCTGTAAATAACCGGGAAGCCTACAAACAAGATAACAACGGTAATAATAAGCCACATGTGGTTGGCCTCCCATATAGGCCCTATGGCCTGGTAGCTTGTTTTGCGGGTACGGTGTTTATTATCGGTTGATGTAAAAAGCTCAATGATACCCGCACCAAAATCGGCCCCGCCTAACAGGAAGTACAGGGTAATGGCAGCAAATAAAAACAGAATAACAACGTATAACATAATATCGCGGGTTAACGGTCGTACAATTCAGGAACCATCTGTATCTGCCTTTTCAACAGGAAAATAACAAATACGCTCAGGGTAAAATAAATAAAGGTGAACAGGTAAAAGGAGTATTGTATACCCGGCATAGGCGTAACGGCCTCGCTGGTGCGCATTACCCCCTGAATAATCCAGGGTTGGCGGCCAACTTCGGTAACCGTCCAGCCGGCTTCCAGGGCAATAAAGCCGGCTGGGGTGGCCCAGATAAACATTTTCAGGAACCAGCCTTTGGTAAACCAGCTCTTTTTACGCCACAGGGCAATAAAGTATAATACCCCGATCAGCATCATCAGCATCCCAAAACCCACCATAACCTGGAAGGCATAATGCGTAACCGCCACCGGCGGCTGGTTTTTAACCGGAATTTTATCCAATCCGTTAACTTCCTGTTTAAAGTTGTCATGTACCAGAAAGCTCAGTAAGCCGGGAATCTCAATGCCGTAATTTACCTTTTTTGCAGCGGTGTCAGGTATGCCGCCAATAACCAAAGGTGCATAAGTTTGGGTATGAAAATAAGCCTCCATAGCGGCTAACTTGGCGGGTTGCCTTTTAGCTGCACCTTTGGCGGATATATCGCCGCTCAGGGGTTGTAAAATTGCTGCTGCCGCACCAAATATAATGGCAATTTTAAATGCCTTGCTATGAAATTGAACGTTGCGTTTACGGTAGATCATTAACGCATGGATACCGGCTACCGCAAAACCCGTGGCCGAAAATGCAGCTATCGTCATGTGTAATGATTCGGAGAACCAGGCTTCGTTAAACATGGCCTTCAGCGGGTCGATGTTCAGGTATTGGCCGTTAACGTAGTCAAAGCCTGAGGGGCTGTTCATCCAGGAGTTGGCCGATACCACCAGTATGCCCGATGCTATACCGCTCACACCTACCACAACGCCTGTAACCCAATGAAACCAGGTGTTAAGCTTGTTCCAGCCATACAGGAAAAAGCCCAGCGCAATGGCTTCTATAAAAAAAGCGACCCCTTCCAACGAAAATGGCATACCAAAAATAGGCCCCGCATGTTTCATAAAGCCCGGCCACAATAAGCCAAGCTCAAATGACAGCATGGTACCCGAAACAGCTCCGGTGGCAAAAAATATAGCTACCCCTTTACTCCAGGCAATGGTTATGTTTTTGTAAACCTGATCTTTGGTTTTGATCCATTTGTAATGCGATATGGCCATAAAAACAGGCATCACCATACCAATGCAGGAGTATATGATATGAAAACCTAAGGATAAGGCCATTTGCGACCTTGCTGCAATAAAATCATCCATATTTGTTGATATAAATAATGGTTGAAAGGTAAAGCTATAATGCAAAAAAAGCAGCAAATTTTGCTAATTGATATTAAATATAAAATGTACTTTTTGTGCGTAACTTGTTGTAATAGTGTATTTAATTTATTAAACTTTAGCGTTTTTTAAGGTCGATCCCCTGATAATCAGTTCAGGTTTAATACTGATGATCTTGGGTTTGGCGGCGGTATCGGTATTGCCTATTTCCTGGAAAAATAAATTGGCTACCGTGTTACCCATGTACACACTAAACTGATCAATAGTGGTGATAGATGGGCTGGTGATCTCTGAAAAACTTTCATTGGCATATCCGCATATCCCCAGCTCTGAGGGTACCTTAATACCCATATCGTTGGCAACATCCAATACACCCAGTGCCGAAAAGTCTGAGGTTGAGGCAAATATGGCATCGGGTGGGTTAGGCAGGCTCAGTAGTTTGCGTGTACCTTCGGCGCCAAGTTCCTTTGTCCAGGCGTTTTCCACTATCAGTTCCTCAATTACGGGAACGTTATACATTTTAAAAGCCTTCAAATAGCCTTCTTTACGTTGTTTAAAAATATTAAGGTTCTGCGGACCTTCCAGCAGGGCAATACGTTTGTAACCGCCTTCAATTAAATGCGATACCGCTTCAAATGAAGCCTGTACATTGTCATTGATCACTTTTAGTGTTTCCAGTTCTTCGGCAACACGGTCAAATTGTATGAGCTGTATACCGTGGTCAAGTACGTTTTGCAGGTGCTGGTAATCATAACTATCGGCCGATACCGATATAACAATACAATCCACATGCTGATTGATCAGGGTATTTACGCATTGTATCTCCTTATCATGTAACTCGCCCGATTGGCAGATGATGAGGTTGTACCCTTTTTGATAGGTCATTTCCTCGATACCGGCAATCACGTTAGAGAAAAAATTCTGATTAATTCTTGGTACAACTACGCCAATGGTTTTTGACTGCCCCTTGCGCAGGTTCGAGGCCAGTATATTGCGTTTATAGTTTAACTCATCAGCAGTTTTCATGATGAGCTCCTTTGTTTTTTCGTTCACCTGGTTGCTGTTATTCAGCGCTCTGGATACCGAAGAAGCCGTTATACCCAGTTTGGCGGCTATATCATAAATGGTGGTGCGTTTTACTTTCTTCATTATAAAGTGCAAGTTGGAAAAAATATTTTACGCAATCGATTGCAATTTCAAATATTTATTTAATTTCGTGTCCGTTAAGTTACCAAAAATAAACGCACCATATTATTTACATTATAAAACCATAAAAGTATATGCTGTTATTAGGCATTGATATAGGTACCTCATCTGTTAAAGTAGGCATAGTTGATGCAGCTACTCAAAAGATAGTTGCATCGGCGCAATACCCTGACGAAGAATCGCCGATTAAAGCATTGCATCTGGGCTGGGCCGAGCAATCACCGCTGATGTGGTGGGAGCAGGCGCAAAAGGCAATTGCCCTTTGTCACGCAAAAAAAGCATACAATCCGGCAGATATTGCCGCTATTGGTATTGCCTACCAGATGCATGGCCTGGTTTTGGTTGATAAAGACCAGCAGGTATTGCGTGATAGTATTATATGGTGTGATAGCCGTGCTGTTGAAATAGGCGACAAAGCCTTCGCAGCTATTGGCGAGGAAAATTGTTTGTCGCACCTGTTAAATTCACCGGGCAATTTTACGGCATCCAAGCTGGCCTGGGTTAAGCAGAACGAGCCTGAAATATACAGCCAGATTGATAAGGTAATGCTACCTGGCGACTATATTGCTATGAAACTTACCGGCGATATCACCACTTCGGTATCAGCCTTGTCTGAGGGGGTGTTCTTTGATTTTAAAACCAACGCAATATCAGCAGAAATCATCAAATATTTTGGTTTTGATGAAAGCTTGTTCCCGACAATTAACCCCGTATTTTCATCGCACGGAACTTTGTTGACCTCCGTTGCCGAAAAATTAAACTTAAAGGCTGGTATCCCGGTAACCTATAAAGCAGGCGATCAGCCCAATAATGCGCTTTCATTAAATGTATTGAATCCGGGCGAGGTTGCCGCCACGGCCGGTACTTCGGGTGTGATTTACGGGGTGAGCGATCAGCTTGCTTATGACCAGCAGTCGCGCATCAATACCTTTGCGCACGTTAACTACACCGATCAGCAAAAAAGACTGGGCGTTCTTTTATGTATTAATGGTACGGGCAGTTTATACCGTTGGGCCAAATACAATTTCGGCAATGGTTTAAGCTATAGTCAGTTAAATAATGAGGCAAAAAAAGCGCCGCTGGGCAGCGATGGCTTACAGGTATTGCCTTTTGGTAATGGTGCCGAGCGGATGCTGAACAATAAACAGGTAGGGGCACATCTTCAAAATATCGACCTGAACCTGCATACACAGGCTCATATTTTCAGGGCTGTACAGGAAGGGATTGCCAGTGCGTTCCGTTACGGGCTGGATATTATGCGCAGCAATGGTATGAACCCAACTGTGATACGTGCAGGCAAAAGCAACCTGTTTTTAAGCGAACTATTTACCGAAACCTTTGTGAACGCTACCGGCGTGCCTGTGGAGTTATATAATAACGATGGCAGCGTGGGCGCAGCGTTAGGTGCGGGTATTGGAGCGGGGATATTTAAATCGCCGGCCGAGGCTTTCAGCAATACAAAGGCTATTCAGTTAGTTGAACCATCAACCCAGGCATTTGAGCCGGTTTACCAGGAATGGAAAAAGCTTTTAGACGAGAAGTTAAAGGTTAAAGAAGGCGAAAGGTAAAAGGTAAGAGGCGAAAGGTAAAACAACAATCTAAAATTAGTATAATTCGATAATTCAATAATTCAATAATTCACAAACTCAATAACTCACTAAATAAAAAGGATATGAGCATCGTAACAGGAGAAAAACAGTTTTTTAAGGAAATAGGACAGATTAAGTACGAAGGACCGGAATCAGATAATCCGCTGGCTTTTCGCTGGTATGATGCTGATAGGGTTGTAGGCGGCAAAACCATGAAAGATCATTTACGTTTCGCCTGTGCTTACTGGCACTCGTTCTGCGGTAATGGTGCCGATCCGTTTGGCGAAGCCACCCATATATTTCCGTGGAATGAAAAAGCAGATGCTGTTGAACGTGCCAAAGATAAAATGGACGCGGCGTTTGAGTTTATCACCAAAATGAACCTGCCATACTATTGTTTTCATGACGTTGACGTGGTTGATTACACCAATGACGTAAATGAGAATGACAGGCGTTTACAAGCGCTGGTGGAATATGCTAAACAAAAACAAGCAGCAAGCGGCGTTAAATTACTTTGGGGTACATCAAACCTGTTCAGTCACCGCAGGTACATGAACGGTGCATCAACCAATCCTGATTTTCATGTGCTGGCCCATGCAGGTGCGCAGGTAAAGGCAGCAATTGATGCTACTATTGCCTTAGGCGGCGAAAACTACGTATTCTGGGGTGGTCGCGAAGGTTACATGAGCCTGTTAAATACCGACATGAAACGCGAGCAGGAGCATTTTGCCAAATTTTTACATACTGCTAAAGACTATGCCCGCAAACAAGGCTTTAAAGGAAGTTTCTTTATTGAGCCAAAACCATGCGAGCCAACCAAGCACCAGTATGATTATGATGCGGCTACCGTATTTGGCTTTTTGCAGAAATACGATTTGCTGAATGATTTTAAACTAAACCTTGAGGTAAATCACGCTACACTGGCTGGCCATACTTTTCAGCATGAACTGCAGGTAGCTGCTGATTCTGGTTTATTGGGCTCTATTGATGCCAACCGCGGCGATGTACAAAACGGATGGGATACTGACCAGTTCCCTAACGATATCAATGAGATAACAGAATCAATGCTGATTATACTGGAAGCCGGCGGTTTGCAGGGTGGTGGTATTAACTTTGATGCCAAAATACGCCGTAACTCCACAGATCCGGCCGATTTGTTCTACGCGCATATTGGTGGTATGGACATTTTTGCCCGTGCTTTGGTTACTGCTGATACCATTTTGCAAAAGTCAGATTATAAAAAAGTACGTGCCGACAGGTATGCTTCTTTTGACTCCGGTACCGGTAAAGATTTTGAAGCAGGAAAGGTTTCTTTAGAAGATTTACGTAACTATGCAATTGCCAATGGCGAGCCTAAAGCCACAAGCGGTAAACAAGAATATTTAGAAAATTTGATAAATCGCTATATATAGTTTATAATTGTCAATCTAACATATTAAAAACCAAACAATGAACCTGAAAACCCTCTCGTATGGCGATTATGCTGTATTTTTGATCTACTTTGTTATAGTTTCCAGCTATGGCTGGTGGGTATATAAGCGTAAACACAACGCTGATGCCACCTCTAAAGACTACTTTTTGGCCGAAGGGTCGTTAACCTGGTGGGCTATTGGTGCATCACTGATTGCTTCAAATATATCTGCCGAACAGTTTATCGGAACCAGCGGATCAGCATTCAAGATGGGTATTGCCATATCAACTTACGAGTGGATGGCATCAATTACACTGATTATCGTTGCGGTATTTTTTATACCGGTATATCTTAAGAACAAGATATTTACCATGCCGCAGTTTTTGCATCAGCGTTATAACGGTACGGTAGCCATGATCATGGCTATCTTTTGGCTGTTGCTATACATTGTGGTTAACCTGATGTCAATATTATATCTTGGAGCCTTGGCTATCAGCGGTATATCGGGCATTGATATTCACTTATGTATATGGCTGCTGGCTATATTCTCGGTTTTTATCACCCTGGGCGGAATGAAGGTTATTGGTTATACCGACGTTATACAGGTAGCTGTACTGATATTAGGCGGTTTAATGGCCTCGTACCTTGCATTAACGCTTTTAAGCGAAAAAGAAGGTACCACCGGCTTATTGAACGGGTTTAAAATACTGCACTCAGAAGCTGGCGACCACTTCCACATGATATTCAAGAAAGATAATCCAAACTATATGGATCTTCCTGGTTTATCGGTGTTGATAGGCGGTATGTGGATCACCAACCTTAACTATTGGGGTTGTAACCAGTATATTACGCAAAGGGCCTTGGGTGCAGATCTTAAAACTGCCCGTGGCGGTATCTTGTTTGCGGCCTTCCTGAAATTGCTGATGCCGGTTATTGTGGTATTGCCAGGTATAGCTGCTTATTTGTTATATCAAAAAGGAATGTTCCACCAGGAAATGATGAGCTCATCGGGCGTAATGGACCCTAACAAAGCATATCCATCATTACTGAACTTATTGCCAACCGGATTAAAAGGATTGTCATTTGCAGCTTTAACAGCAGCTATCGTGGCTTCATTGGCTGGTAAGGCAAATAGTATTGCAACTATCTTTACACTGGATATTTACAAAAAAGCGATCAACCCTGAGGCTAACGATAAAAAGCTAGTTAATTTAGGAAAGATCTCCGTTGTGGTTGCCATGGTATTGGGTATATTATTATCTGAACTGATAGGTAAATCATTAATGGGCGAGGGTAAACAAGGTTTCCAATACATTCAGGAATACACAGGTTTCGTATCTCCGGGTATCTTTGCCATGTTTATACTGGGTTTCTTCTGGAAAAAGGCTACCTCAAACGCTGCATTGTTTGCTACAATAGGTGGGTTTATTTTCTCGTGCTTCTTTAAACTATTGCCACGCTTTGCTGATCTGAGCTTCTTATCACCTTACGGTTTCTCAAAACTGGCCTTACAGGACGATAAAGTAACCCAGTTGTATGAGATACCTTTCCTTGATCGTATGGGTTTTGTATTTATCATTTGCGTAGTTGGTATGTATATCATTTCAATGATTGACCACGCCAGGGGCACTAAAACCAATGGTTTAGAAATAGATTCATCTATGTTCCGCACCACCCGTGCCTTTACAGCAGGTGCACTTATCATAACCGGAATTGTAGTAGCACTTTACTCTATTTTCTGGTAGTTTTTGATGAATTAAGATTTTTACCAAGGGCGACAGTTTATAAGAACTGTCGCCCTTTTTGTTAAACAGGAAACTGATCCGTGCAGGCGTTATCCCATTTATCAGTTGCTGTCAATAGCTAAATGAGCGCTTCTGTGCATGCCGGTTTTCAGTCATCCTCATTTTACGTGTTATTCGCAAACGTTTGCGTGGATTGTTTTCCAATATCTTTTCCAACTTGCGTGAATGATGTGTAATTTGCCGGTCAACAACGAACCTATTATATACGATACCATCAATCCATGGTGAATAATTTAGAACAAACATTTCGCTGGTTTGGGCCTACCGACCCGGTTACACTTACAGCTATCAGGCAAACTGGAGCTACAGGCATTGTTACATCGCTTTATCATATCCCCAGCGGGCAGGTGTGGAGTTTAGATGAAATTAACGAACGGAAAAGCATGATTGAAGCAGCCGGACTTACGTGGTCGGTTGTGGAAAGCGTGAATATTCACGAGAGCATTAAAACCGCCTCGGCCGATAGAGATAAGTATATCGAAAATTATGTGAGTACGCTTAAAAATCTGTCTTTGGCCGGTATAAACACCGTATGTTACAATTTTATGCCCGTGCTTGACTGGACGCGTACCGATCTGGATTATCTGTTACCCAACAAAGGCACTGCATTAAGATATGATGCCAACGCCCTGGCCGCATTTGATCTGTACATACTGGAACGTGAAGGCGCCGCGGATGATTTTACCCCCCAGCAGCAACAGGCAGCCAAAAACTACCTGGATAACATTAGTGCCGATGAAAAAGCACAACTGATCAATAACCTGATGGCCGGTTTACCTGGAACAAATAAGGTGTTGACCATTCCTGAATTTAAAGAATATTTAAAGCAATATGCCGGTACCGATGCCGCAGCCTTAAAAAATAACCTGGGCTATTTTCTGAAAGGGATTATTCCGGGCGCCGAAGCAGCGGGCGTAAAAATGTGCATCCATCCGGACGATCCGCCGTTCCCGATACTGGGTTTGCCAAGGGTTGTATCAACAGAACAAGATCTGGCCGATGTGGTTAGTTTTAGTCCTTCGCCAAGTAATGGCTTAACTTTTTGTACAGGTTCATTAGGAGCCCGGGCAGATAATGACCTGCCTGGTATAGTGGAGCGGTTAGGGGAGCATATCCACTTCCTGCACCTGCGTAATGTACAGCGCGAAGATGATGGCAGTTTTTATGAAGCCGAACACCTCAACGGCAGTACTGATATGTATGCGGTGATGAAAAATATTGTTTTAGAGCAGCAAAAACGCCAGCAGAACGGACGCACAGATACAGCTATACCTATGCGCCCCGATCATGGCCATAAGCTGCTTGATGATTTTAACTATAAAACGTATCACGGGTATTCGGCTATTGGAAGGTTAAAGGGCCTTGCCGAACTGCGGGGGTTAGAAATGGGCGTTAAACGCTCTTTATTTGATAAAGCATAACGACCACCTAAATCCTCTCCAAAGGAGAAAGTTCAAAAATTGAATTTAACTTAACGTCCTCTCCAAAGGAGAGGACGTTAAGTGAGGCGAAATACACACAATTAAAAATTTAAAGGCAGCCGGGCTGCTTACAACATAATGAAAAATTTTTTAGATCAGGATTTTTTACTCGGTACCAAAACGGCGCAACGCCTGTATCACGAGTTTGCCAGTGAATTACCTATTATTGATTACCATTGCCATTTACCGCCAGACCAGATTGCTGCCGACCTTAATTTTGAGAACCTTACCCGCGTATGGCTTTACGGCGATCATTACAAATGGCGTGCTATGCGTGCCAATGGTGTTAATGAAGCATTCATCACCGGTAATAAAACCGACGAGGAAAAGTTTGAAAAATGGGCCGCTACCGTACCTTATACGCTGCGCAATCCTTTATACCACTGGACGCATCTCGAACTGCAGCGATATTTTGGCATCAATGAGCTGCTTTCGCCGGTTACGGCATCCAAAATATATGCCGAGTGTAATGCCAAATTGCAAACACCTGAGTTTAGTGTGCGCAACATCATCACCGGTAAAAATGTGGAGGTAGTTTGTACCACTGATGATCCGTTGGATAATTTGGCTGATCACCAGAAAATTAAACAGGACGGGTACGCGGTAAAAGTACTTCCAGCCTTCAGGCCGGATAAGGCGATGAATGCTGATGACCAGCACGCGCTTAACTTATATATTGATAAGCTGCAAACCGTTAGCAACATTGATATTGCAACGTTTGAAGATTACCTGAACGCTTTAAAGAGCCGTCATGATTATTTTGCAGCCAATGGTTGCCAGTTGTCAGATCATGGTCTGGAAGAAATTTACGCTGAGGATTATACCGATAGCGAGATTGCCGCCATATTTTTAAAGATCAGGAGCCAAACAGCATTATTGCCTTTGGAGATATTGAAGTTTAAATCGGCTATGCTGGTTTACTTTGCACATTGGGATCATGAAAAAGGCTGGGTTCAGCAGTTTCACCTGGGTGCGTTGCGCAACAACAATACCCGCGGGCTTACACAATCAGGCCCTGATACGGGCTGGGATTCAATTGGCGATTTTAAGCAGGGTGTTGCCTTATCCAAATTTTTAAACAGGCTTGATCTGGATAACCGGTTGGCAAAAACCATTCTGTACAACCTAAACCCATCTGATAATGAATTGATGGCTTCCATGACCGGGAATTTTAACGATGGCTCGGTTGCCGGTAAAGTTCAGTTTGGTTCGGCATGGTGGTTCCTTGATCAAAAAGATGGCATGACCAGGCAGTTAAACGCCTTATCAAATATTGGGTTAATAAGCCGCATGGTAGGTATGCTTACTGATTCGCGCAGCTTTTTATCATTCCCGCGGCATGAGTATTTCCGCAGGTTGGTTTGTAACCTGTTTGCAGAGGATATTGAAAATGGCGAAATGCCGAATGACATTACCTGGACGGGTAAGATTATTCAGGATATATGCTACTATAACGCTAAAAACTACTTTAATTTTGACAAGCAATAATGAGTAACGCTTTTGAAAACGGATTGCCAAAGGGGAGTATACTTTCATTTGGTGAATTATTGTTAAGAATTTGTCCTGATGCCGGCGGCGAGTGGCTTGCCGATAACCAGCTTCCATTTTTTGTTGGCGGTGCCGAATTAAACGTTGCTACCGCCCTGGCCCTTTGGGAGTTGCCGTCAGCTTATTTTACGGCTTTGCCTGATAACGCGCTTTCGGAGCAGATATTAACTTATCTGCAGCATAAAAAAATAGATACCGCGCCTGTTTTTATGCACGGCGACAGGATTGGTTTATACTATCTAACCCGCGGTAAAGACATCAAGAACAATGCTTTAATATATGATAGGGCCAACTCAGCCTATGCTGCTCTAAAACCTGGGCAGGTTAACTGGGATAAGGTACTGGAAGGCGTAAGCTGGTTTCATTTTAGTGCGATATGCCCTGCCATTAGCCAGAATGTGGCCGATGTTTGCGCAGAAGTGCTGGAAGCAGCATCAGCCAGAAACATTACCATATCTGTTGATCTGAATTACCGGGCAAGGCTTTGGCAATACGGCAAAAATCCTATTGATATTATGCCGCAGCTGGTAAAATATGCCGACCTGATCATGGGTAATATATGGGCTGCCGAAAAAATGCTGGGCATACCGGTTGAGCCCAATGTGACAGAATCGGGGCAAAAAAGCATTTATCTGAAAGAGGCATTAAGTTCATCAGAGCGTATCATTGGCCAGTATCCTAAATGTAAAGCGGTAGCCAATACCTTCCGTTTTGATGCAGGCGCAGGCATTAACTATTATACTGCCTTATATACCGGCGATAAGCTATACAACTCCAGGCAATACGATACAGATAAGGTACTTGATAAAGTGGGCAGCGGCGATTGCTTTATGGCAGGGCTGATATACGGTTTTTACAATGATCTTGATCCGCAGCAAACACTGGAATTTGCAACCTCGGCAGCTTACCAGAAATTATTTATAGAGGGCGATGCAACTACTAAAACGGTTAAGGAAATTACTAACGCAATAAAATCATGAGTAAAAAAGATAACGCACTTGACGCCATATTAACCCAGGGATCATTACCACTTTTCTTTTACGAAGATGCCGAGGTAAGCCTGGAAATAACGCGTACATTATACAAGGCAGGCATCAGGGTATTTGAATATACCAACCGTGGCCCTGCCGCACTGGCCAATTTTAAGCTGTTAAAAAAGGCACAGCAGGAAGAAATGCCCGACCTGGAACTGGGTATAGGTACAATAAAAAGCGCTGCCGAAGCTGAAACATTTATAGCGGCCGGTGCCGATTTTATTGTAGCCCCCGTGGTAAATCCCGAAGTTGGGGCCATAGCTAAACAACATGGTTTATTATGGATACCCGGTTGTATGACGCCTACCGAAATTTATACCGCTCAACAGCATGGCGCAGCATTAATTAAATTATTCCCAGCCAATATTTTGGGTCCGGAGTTTATGTCATCAATAAGGGAACTTTTTGCTGGGCAGTTATTTATACCAACAGGTGGGGTTGATTTAAATATTGATAGCATCAGTACCTGGTTTAGGGCCGGGGTTTGTGCGGTGGGCATGGGCAGTAAACTGATCAGCAAAAAAACGCTTGAGAACCGCTCGTATGAGCAGTTATATGCAGATGCCATTAAATTAATGGAGATGGTACAAACCAGTAAATAACCAATTTAAACCAATTATAATGAGAGAATCCAAAGTTGGAAACTACAGATGGGTAGTAGTCATACTTCTATTTTTTGCTACTACCATAAACTATCTTGACAGGCAGGTTATTGGTTTGTTAAAACCTGTATTAGAAGTTGAGTTTAAATGGACCGAAACCGACTACGGTTATATTGTAATGGCGTTTGCTACGGCCTACGCTTTAGGGTTGCTGGCTTTTGGTAACTTTATTGATAAAATAGGTACAAAATTAGGTTATACCATATCATTAATTGTATGGAGCATAGCTGCCATGCTTCATGCTATTGTTAAAAGCACCTTAGGTTTTGGAGTAGTTAGAGCTGCCTTAGGCTTAGGTGAATCAGGTAACTTTCCGGCTGCTATAAAGGTAGTGGCAGAGTGGTTTCCCAAAAAGGAGCGGGCACTGGCTACCGGGGTATTTAACTCGGGGGCTAATATTGGCGCAGTGGTTGCGCCGGTAATGGTGCCTTGGATATTAGGTATATATGGATGGCAGATGGCTTTTTTAATTACCGGGGCAATAGGTTTTATATGGCTTATATTTTGGTGGATATTTTATGAAATACCTTCAAAACACAAAAAAATAACGCCGGAGGAATTTGCATACATTCATAGCGATACAGACCTTTCGGTTGTACCGGAAGAGGAGGGTAAAATAAAATGGGTGCAGTTATTCGGTATCAGGCAAACCTGGACGTTTGTTATCGGTAAATTCTTAACCGACCCAATATGGTGGTTTTTCCTGTTCTGGTTACCTTCTTATTTTTCAAGTACATTCCACCTTGATCTTACCAAGCCAAGTTTACCTTTAATCATAGTTTATACGGCCACATCGGTTGGCAGTATTGGTGGTGGGTATTTATCATCGTACCTCATTAAAAAAGGGTGGCCGGTGTTTAAGGCCCGTAAAACGGCCATGTTCATATTTGCATTATGCGTGTTACCTATAATAACGGCAAAGTACGCAGCTAATATTTGGCAGGCAGTAGGCTTAATCAGTTTGGCAGCGGCAGCTCACCAGGCCTGGAGTGCCAATATTTTTACTACCGCGTCAGATATGTTCCCTAAAAGGGCGCTTAGTTCAATTATTGGTATTGGCGGCATGGCTGGCTCAGTTGGTGGTATACTATTCCCTCTTTTAGTAGGGCATATATTGGAGTTTTATAAAGAAAGCGGCCACCTGATAACCGGATACAATATTATTTTCCTGATATGCGGTTGTGCCTATTTACTGGCATGGTTTATTATGCACCTGCTTTCGCCTAAAATGAAACCTGTTAATTTATAGATTTTAGTAGGCCATTTAGGATTGAAAATAAAACGTCCGGGAGGTTCAACCTTCCGGACGTTTTGTATAACGGACCTTTTACGCGTACAATTAATTTAGTTAGTTTTTCTTTTTTTAACCTGCTCTGCCAACTCATCAATCCAGCTTGATAAAAAAGGCTCGGTGCCGGTTAGTCTGATCCATTGGCCATCGGCGTCTTTTGCTATAATCAGGTGCAGCGTACCATCTGTCGACTTAAATTCATAAGCGTTGGCAAAATTAGGGTAGGTTATTGCCTGTGCGGTACCGTCAATCGTACTATCGGTACCGGTTAGTTTGGCATCAAATTGTTGTTCCATCGTATTATTATTTAATTATCTAACGCGTTTAATGGCATTTGTGTTTGTGGTTGGCCGCGATATCTCTTGTTTTAGTTTCTTAGAAACTTAAAAAGTTAGCCATAAACTAATTGGTGCTAAAACTTTTAACATCGGCTTGTTGTTCTGTTAATAATTATAAAATAAATGAACAGACGACTTAGTGCCAGGTATTTTCAGGTTACCCAAAGAGTATGGGGAACTAAACTGCTATTTGTAAATGTGTATATGATTGCCAACCGTCCGGGAGCAGCCATGGGCTGGGTTTTGGTTGATACCGGTTTAAAAGGTTCGGCAGCTGCCATTATAGCCATGGCCGAAACTTTGTTTGGCCTTGGGACAAAGCCTATGGCCATTATACTTACTCATGGTCACGGAGATCATGCTGGCGGTTTGCAGGAGCTTTTAAAATACTGGGACGTGCCTGTTTATGCGCATGAGCTGGAAATGCCGTATCTGACCGGAAAATCATCCTATCCGCCAACTGACCCATTTGTGGGTGGCGGCCTCATGAGCCTGGCTTCGGCATTTTTTCCGGTTGCGCCTATAAATATCCGCCAGAACCGGGATTTAAGGGTCATCGATATTAATGAGGGAATACCTGAATTACCGGAATGGAAAGTAATAGAAACCCCGGGCCACT
The DNA here is from genome assembly GCF_014200575.1 of Mucilaginibacter saanensis. Taxonomy (GTDB): domain Bacteria; phylum Bacteroidota; class Bacteroidia; order Sphingobacteriales; family Sphingobacteriaceae; genus Mucilaginibacter. The sequence continues at coordinate 165,991 of NZ_JACHBZ010000004.1, forward strand.
CGCCGGGGCACATATCTTTATTTTTACCAACAAACTCCACCCTGATAGTAGGCGATGCCCTGGCAACTACCCGTGCCGAATCGGTAATCAGCGCATTTACTTTTATAAAAAAACTAAGCGGTCCGCCGCGGTATATCACCATGAACTGGCAGGCTGCTGCTGCATCTGTACAGAAAATAGCAGCGCTCAATCCGCGCACTATAGCGCCGGGGCATGGACAAACTATGCGCGGCCGTGAATTACAGGAGGACTTGCAGGAGCTTGCTGCTAATTTTAACGACGTGTCCGTCCCAAAACATGGTCGTTATGTAGGGCATCCCGCACTTGCCGATAAAACGGGCGTAAAATATATACCACCCTTTGTAACCAGTGCCGAATTTAAAGTTGTTGTAGCCTTTGCGGGAGTTTTTGCAGGGCTCTTGATCATGAAGCAGTTGCAAAGATAGGGGTGGTTGTGGGGCGGTAGACTCACCCGTCTGCGTTTCGCTGGACGACCCTCTCTACGGCTTTGCCGCAAAGAGGGTGATGGGGGGATAGAGTTTGCCTTGTTTTTGTGTTTTTTATAAGATCTTCAAAACCTCAGCCTGCATCTGTATCCGCTTTCTAAAGCTCCTTGTTTGCGCCGCAGGCGTAGAGAGGGTGACCGAGCGAAGCGGCGGTCGGGTGAGTCGGTTCATGAACTATTTATTACTTTTAATAGGCCATTGATAATTGACCCAAAAAGCGGTTGTGGCAATGTGTTCGAAATAGAGCATTAACTCGCGGTAGACTCACCCCGTCTGCGCTTCGCTGGACGACCCTCTATACGGCTTTGCCGCAAAGAGGGTGATGGGGAATAGTTTAATTCCAAACGGCAATTCTTTATTTTATCCACACTAATCATCCACGGTAAATTTTACCTTTACGCTGTGGAAAACATGCAGCCCGATCCTAAGATCCTTTTGGATATTGTACAAATGAGAATGCCTTACGGTAAATACAAAGGCACCATTATAGCCGATATCCCTGTAAATTACCTGGAGTGGATGGCCGGCAAAGGTTTTACCAAAGACAAAATGGGGATGCTGCTATCAACAACCTTTGAAATTAAAACCAATGGCCTGGGCGAAATCCTGACCATGGTAAAAAAAACACTGCTCAAGCAAAACAGAGGCTATTAAATTCTAATTACAGGTATAGCCGGGTTTAATTTGATTAACACCGGTTATACTGCGGCCGGTAAGATTGATCTCCGTAATGCGGTCATTTGCATCATATACATAATTAAACCGGATGGTATCAGTGCCATTTATAGTACCGGTAACCAGGTTTTTACTTACCGGGTGCTGTATACCGGTTGCCAATATCCTGGTAACATTAAAATAATCGCCGGTTTTTGCGGGTTTGCCGGTATCATAAATGTATTTAGTACTTGCATCCTGTATCATATTGCCATCAACATAAACGTAGGCTTGTTCGGCTATTTTTCGGCCTGCCGAATTTGTTAAGGTAAATTTAACCGCTTCGTTATTGGCGTTAAGCTCATATTGCCAGTTTAACCAGGAGCTTTTGTCTGATAACGCAAAAAGCCGGTCGTTGAGTAAGTAACCTGCCGCATTGAGTGTCAGGCTGTCGCTCAGGGCAGTTTGCTTATATATCAGAACCGTATTGTTTTTGTAAACAAAATTACGGCTGTCAACTATAAAACCCGATTGATCAACGGCAGACACCCTGGCCTGGGCGTCATAAGAAATTTTAATATTTGTAAGGTTGCCATTGGCTGTACGAGCAATGCTGGTGAGCTGGCAGTTTGATTGGTGGTTTTGATCGTGATTTTTTTTGCAGGATGCGAAAGTTATAATTGATAAACTAATAAGAACCATTCGTATTAGATTAACAGGGCAAGGCAGGATATTCATAGCAGGCAGGTGATAGATAATTAGTAAAAATAACAAAGTGGTGTTTATTAAAACAACGTATTTTTAACTACGATGTTTAAGAAAATGGAAAAGCAGGCTTTATTGCTTAATAATGACCATCGGCTGTAAGGTTTGCAGCGTATATACGACTAAAGAGGTAAAAACATAAAATTATGAATAAGCTAATCTTGTATATAGCAGGTGTATTTTTATTTGTTGGTTGTGCCAACGGGCAATCGTCTGATAAATTTGCCACCTTACCTAAGCCTAAGGCAGGGGAAGCCATTGCTACATTTGGCGGCGGTTGTTTCTGGAGCATGAGCGAGGCCATGTCTGAGCTTAAGGGGGTTAATAAAGTAATTTCGGGGTATGCGGGCGGGAGCACTAAAAACCCCACCTACCAGGAAGTTAGTTCGCAAACTACCAATCATGCCGAAACGGTACAGATCTATTATGATCCTAAAGTGATCAGTTATAACACCATTGCCGAATCCTTTTTCTTTGCACATGACCCTACAACAATAAACCGCCAGGGGCCGGATGAGGGAACCGATTACCGCTCTGTTGCCTTTTATCGTACGCCCGGGGAAAAAGACATTTTGCTTGCCACCATTAAAAAGGTGAACGAATCAAAACATTATAATAACCCCATAGTAACGCAGGTGGTGCCTTTTACTGTTTTTTATCCGGCAGAGAGCTATCACCAGGGCTATCACAGAACACATGGGGATAACCCTTACATTGAAGGTGTATCTGAACCCAAAGTAATGAAATTCAGGAAAGCCATGGCCGCCAATCTAAAACCCGAGTTTAAGAAATAGTTGTTTTATTTTATTGTCATTTTGAGCGGCAGCTAAGGGGCTATTCTTTTGCTATTATATAATAGATACTTCACTGCCGTTCAGGATGACAAAAGGAGGGAAGTAAGAATTACAACTTATTAAACCAGCCCTTTTTCCAGAATACAAACACCTGTATAATGGCTATCAGGAACATGAGTACTATGGCATAAACATAGCCATGGCGCCAGTACAGCTCGGGCATGTTATCAGGAATAACGTGCCCTTTATCATCCTGCCGGGCAAAGTTCATCCCGTAAATACCGGCAATAAATGTTAATGGAATAAATATTACCGATATAATGGTAAGCACTTTCATGATCTCATTCATGCGGTTACTAACCATTGATAAATACAGGTCAATAATGCTTGAGGTTACCTCTTTATAATTCTCAATAAGGTCCATAGCTTGTATACAATGATCATAGGCATCGCGCAGAAATATTTTTACCTCCGGTGTTATCAGCGGGCTCTCTGACCTGATCATGTCATTAATCTTATCGCGTTCGGGCCAGCTTGCCCTGCGTATAATGATCAGGGTACGCTTAATCTGCTGCGAATTAAACATGATGCTTTTGTCGGCGCTGTTATATACCTTATCTTCAATGCTATCCAGTTTATCACCTATCTGGGCCAGCAGTAAAAAATAGGTGTCAATAATGGTATCGGTTAAGGCGTAGCACATATAACCCGGGCCTGCGGTACGTATGGCACCCTTGCCGGCCTTAAGACGGGCTTTTACAGCCTCAAAGTATTCTTCATGGTCTTCTTCAAAGCTAATGATCAGGTTATCCTTAATAATAGCCGAGAACTGGTTGTTCACCAATTCATCCTCTTTGTTAAAATGAACTATGCGGCTGGTACTAAAAGCGTAATCAGAATATTCATCAAACTTGGGGCGCTGGTGGGTATTTGCTATATCTTCCAGCACCAGCGGGTTTATATTAAGGTGCGTCCCAATTTGCTCAATCAGTGCGGCATCACCTAGGCCGTTAACCTTTATCCAGTGGGTATGGTTGTCGCATTTTTTTAGCTGGGCCAATATCACCTTAATGTCCTTACCTTCTGAGGTAATCAGTTCATCTTTATTATAGGAAAATATGGAAATATGGGGTGTTAAGGCACCTTCCGGAATAACAATTAGCCCGGGGCTGTCGCCCACGTTTCCGGTATGTCTTCTTACTTTGTATTTTACGCGTTTAATCCTGCTATCCATTTATAAGTAATTAATGGTTTGCGGGCCCTGGTTAAATAACAGATCAACAATGCTCAAATTTTTCAGGAACCCTTTTCGTTCTTCAAAAACCTGAAAATAAGGTTTTTGTTCCAGATCGGTTTCTTTTTTAGGATGAATGGACGTCCTGAAATCCGAAGCAGAAGTATATTCAGGATGATACTCATCCGTATACTTTATTTCGGTTTTGATTTTGGTGAGCTTAAGCAGCAGCTGCAAAAGGGCCTCATTGTAATCAAACAAAAAAGGGATCTGCTTTTGTTTCTGATAAAACGCAAAAAGATCGTCCTCATAATACTCAAAATAAGCCGACCTGCGATAGCAGGCGCCCAGGCTTTGCCAGTGCAGGCGCTGCCAGTCAAAATCGTAGCTTATTTTTACATCTTTAATTTTAGTATGTGTTTTTGAACCTTTAGCCACCGGCACCACCAGCGTAAGTATACCCTCCGGCGAATAGATATTTGCCCGGTTACGGTAAGTTTGTTTAGGGAAATGTTCTTCTCTTTCTATCAGAATATCAGGTTTATAAGTGTTTAGCCTTACAAAATATTCAACCGGCGGAAGATAAAACATAGGCAATACAGCACCTTTTTCAATCATATATTTTATGTTTGTGTTCAAAATTGGTTAAAATAATGATAAAAAAAGGGTTTTTAAGGTTGGGTATATTTTTTTTATATCTCACATCGTTACTTCCCTTTTGGTTTTTATACCTCATAGCCGATGTTTTATTCGTTGTTATCTATTATTTAGTCGGTTATCGCCGTGAGGTGGTAAAGCAAAACCTGGCCAATGCCTTTCCCGAAAAAACAGAAAAAGAGCGTCACGATATTGAATATAAATACTACCGTTACCTTGCCGACCTGATTGTGGAAACGGTGAAAATGATCACGGTATCTGAAAAACAAATTCGGCGCCGTGTAGTGGCAACCAACGCCGGGCTGGTGCATGAGTATTTTGCCAAAGGCAAAAGTATTATTGCGGTGGCCGGCCACTATTGCAACTGGGAAATGGCCGCTCTGAATTTTAATTTTGTTACCGATAAAAGGTTTATGATAGTTTATAAACCACTCTCAAATAATACTTTTAACGATTTCTTTATCAAGATACGATCGCGGTTTGGGGGGCAGCCTGTGGCTATGAGAGCAACCATGCGCAAAATGGTGGAGTATAAAAATGAGCTGACCGTAAGTGTGCTTGTTGGCGATCAAACGCCGGGAGTAAATGAAGTAAATTACTTTACCAATTTTTTAAATCAACAAACTGCCGTATTTTTGGGCATCGAAAAAATATCAAAAGCGATTGATGCTGCCGTAGTTTTCTATGACATGAAACGCGTAAAAAGAGGCTATTATACTTACACCCTGATTCCGTTAACTGAAAATGCCAAGCAAACTGCCGAGCATGAGATAACGGATGCCCATGTACATTACCTGGAAGGCATGATCAGGAAGGAACCGCAATATTGGCTATGGTCTCACCGGAGATGGAAGTTTAAGCCGGAGGATAAACATTCATGATCAATACACCCAAAGTTGCTGTAGTTATATTAAACTGGAACGGCGTTAAATACCTTAAAAAATTTCTTCCCTCTGTTTTAGCTTCAACCTGGCCGGGGTTACAGATTGTAGTAGGCGATAATGCCTCTACAGATGATTCCTTAGCTTTTATAAGAGAAAACTATCCGGATATAACCATTATTCAGAATAGGCAGAACTATGGCTTTACAGGTGGTTACAATCGCGTATTGAGCCAGGTAGATGCCGACTATTATATCCTGCTGAACTCTGACGTGGAGGTGGTGCCGGGCTGGATAGAGCCGGTGATCAGCTTAATGGAAAGTGATCAATTGATTGCGGCCGCCGCACCTAAAATATTGTCTTATGCTCAAAAAGATCAGTTTGAACATGCCGGTGCAGCAGGTGGTTTCATGGATGCTTTTGGTTATCCGTTTTGCCGCGGCCGGATGTTTTATGAGGTAGAGCAGGATCTGGGGCAATACGCGCAATCAGACGAGGTATTTTGGGCCTCGGGTGCTTCTCTGTTTATTAAAAAGAAGTATTGGGATGAGGCCGGTGGCTTTGACGAATACTTTTTTGCCCACATGGAGGAGATTGACCTGTGCTGGCGTTTAAAAAATATGGGGTATAAGGTCATGTACTGCGCTCAGTCAACCATATACCACGTGGGTGGGGGGACGCTTAATGCCGAAAATCCGTTCAAAACCTATCTTAACTTCCGGAACAATTTGCTGCTGTTAAAAAAGAACCTACCGTTCTGGCGGGCCTTTTTTGTGATCAGCGTACGCTTTGGGATGGACCTGCTGGCTATAGTCCGGTTTTTGGCCGAGGGTAAGCGCAAAGATGCCTGGGCAGTAAGCCGTGCGCATCAAAACTTTGTATTGAGCATTTTCGGGATACGGGTTTCGGGATACGGAATTAAGGATTTGAGTAAAGACGAAAAAAAATCATCCCCTAAAACCCACAGATCCCGGCGTATAGTTCATAACCTGAAGGGTATGTACAAAGGCAGTATTGTATGGAACTTTTTTGTTAAAAAGAAAACCAGGTTTACTGATCTTGATCCGGCTGATCTGATTTAGTATCGTCTTTAGGTTCTTTTTTCGCCTTTTTTGTTTCTGTATCCTTTTCCTTAACCAGGTTTATTACCGGGATATTATCCTTTGGTAACAGCAAATGCACATCCTGCTGCGGAAACGGTATCTCTATGCCTTCCTTGTTAAACGTATCATAAATATCGGTTAGCACACTACTTTTAAGTGATAGCCATGTGCTGATGTCAGCCGCCCAAAACAGTACCCTGAAATCAACAGTGCTTTGGCTCAGGTTATGCAGTAACACCGATGGCGCAGGTGTTTGCATAATATCATCATGGGCGCTTAGCACGCCATTTAATAAGCTCTTAACCCTTTCAATGTCGGTGCCATAAGCCACGCCTACAATCAGCTCCACACGGCGGTTGTTATTGCTCAGTGTCCAGTTAATTACATGATGCGATATCAGGTCGCCGTTGGGGATAATTACTTCGGCACCGTCACTGGTGGCAATTTTGCTGGCCCGTATGCCAATATCGAGGATGGTGCCTGAGCGGCTGTCTACCTCAATAATATCGCCCACCTGTATTGGTTTTTCAAAAGCCAATATCAACCCCGAAACCAGGTTGTTCACAATGTTTTGTAAACCAAAACCTATACCTATACCAAAGGCACTAATGATGATGGTTATTTTATCAAGCGGTACGCCTGATGCTGCAACGGCGAGGAAAAAACCTACTGCAATAACCCCGATACGGATAAGCAGGGTAGAGGTACGGCTTTTCTTTTTAAGCACATCCATATCATGGGCGTGCTTGGCAGATACATCATAAAGATAACTGATGATCTTGGAGAAGATGGACGACAGCCAGATAACGGCGCAAAATATAATAACACTTTGAAAAGTGAAACTGGTATTGGTGCCGCCTATGCTGCGGTTGGCGGTTAAAAAATCTTCAATATGGGTAAATACGGCATCTTCAATACTCAGGTTTTGGGTGAGCATAACCAGCCATAACAAGCTGGCCAATACGGTAAGCACGCTCCTGAATTTATTTTTGAGTAACTGAAAATCAATATACGAGGTAAGGTTGTTACTGTTTTTGCTGGCTTCGAGCTGTAAAAACAGGGCTTCCATGATCATTTGCACCACATAGTACATGGCCATGGCCAGCCACAGGTTATGCACCGCTGTTACACCAATTATTTTTGAAAGGCTAAACCTGCCAAATACGTTGCATATTAACGAAACCCCCTGTAGCACAATAAAGAATTTTAAAAGAAGACCGGTATAAGGCAAAAAGTCATCCGGCGTACGGCGTACAGCAGGTAAAAGCCTTACGCTGATGTAAATGGATGCAATGCCAAGTATAAGCACAGCAACCCTATCAGCATTGGTTTCCTGTATAAATAAATTGCTTATGCAATAAATATTGGTAATTATAAATAGCAGTACCAGGTAATTGAACAAGGGTTTTGGGCATGTTTTTTTTGACAGGTAAAGTATTGTGGTTATCAATACCACAAAAAATGTTTCCAAAACCACCACCGGTGGATGATCATAAAAATTAGGGATCAGCGTAAATGCAATAATAAAAGATGTGGTAAGCGGGTAATTAGTTACATAATTAGCCTGACTAAACACGTTTTCTGCCGCATCATTTGTTTTAAGTATTTTTTTGCGGCTGGAGTAAATCCAGAACCAAAATCCCAGTAAAACGAGGAACCCGGCAAGGTGTATCAATATATCGCGCCCAACAAAAAAGCTGAACAGCTTGGAGTTCATAGTCGCCGTTTTTGAAAAGGCTTCCTTAAAACCAGTTCCCTCGTCGGCCCTCATGGCCCATATATCGCTATACTCTGCAGATAGCGCCCTGATACTGAAATCTCTTATTTTAAGGTCTATCTGGTCTTTAAGGTCAAGTACGGATATGTATACTCCCGATGTGCGGTTTTGTAATAAGCCAATTTTCACCATCAGCTTTTTGTTAACGGTATCAAGCCGGTGGTATTTACTGTCAATAGCTATTTTCTGGATCAGGAAAGTAGTAGCCAGGGAGCTATCAGCCGGGAGGATCTTTAAAACGCTGTCTTTTGATATGGCGTTAAGATCAGTTTGATTCTGGGCCAGTTTTGTATTGATATCAGCCAGTTGGTCCTGCCAAAGGTCTAACTGGTCATCGCTTCGGGTTAAAACGTCACGTATGGTGTATAAATAGCGGAGCGTGCTTGACCTGTCGTTGTCAATTAATGATTTAATAAGGCCAATGCGTTTTTCATAGCTGGGCAGCTGCGCACTCAGGTCAATCGTATCTATCTGTTTTGACAGGTTTGTTTTAATCTGGTTAAAAGCCGAGGTATAATACTCAATTTTTTGCAGCAGGTTATTGGTGGAGGTATCTGATCTTTTGAGCGACCGCATCATCGAGTCGCGCGAGAGGATGGCCGCACGGAGCGAATCCCTTACAGAGTGCGACTTTTTCTTTTTAGTTTGTGCCCATGCACCGGCACATGAAAAAAGCGTAATAATTAATAAACTGAACGCGGTAACCCTAAATAATTTATACATCTGAATAAATACGCTAAAAGCAATGTGTAAACACTTTAATTACAAAAGCGTTTTACTAACCGGTAATAAATATACAATTATCAGGTGGCCAGCAGGTTTTCAATTGCCAGGCGGTAGGAGTCCATCCCAAAACCAGCAATTACACCTTTGCAACTTGCCGCCAGCATTGATTTGTGCCTAAACTCCTCGCGCTTGTGTACGTTTGAAATATGTACCTCAATAACCGGTGTATTAATAGCAGCAATAGCATCGGCAATAGCTATTGAGGTATGGGTATAAGCACCTGCATTAAGCACAATGCCATCAAAGCTAAAACCAATTTCATGCAGTTTGTTTATAATTTCGCCTTCAACGTTACTTTGGTAATAATTAATGGTGATGTTTGCATAGCGGGTACGCAGCTCTTCCAGGTAAGCTTCAAAGCTGGTATTACCGTAAATTGATTTTTCGCGTACGCCAAGCAGGTTTAAATTGGGGCCGTTTATAATTTGTATATTCATTAGTTCAAACTTAACTATAAATCATTAAAAGTAAAATCAATTGGAGTGGCGTTCGGCAATAAAAGGTTTTCAGGCCTATTTGAAGTTAGAGAAATCGCTGGCCGATAATTCTGTTGAGGCTTATAGCAGGGATATAGAGAAATTGTATCAATTTTCTGATGTCCAGGTTATTAAGTTAAAACCAGAAACTATTACTTTAGCTCATTTGCGCCTGTTTATCAATTGGGTAAATGAGCTGGGCATGATCCCTTCGTCGCAGGCCAGGATCCTGTCGGGCATTAAGGCGTTTTATAAATACCTGCTGATGGAGGACATGATCAGGGTTGATCCGTCGGAGCTGCTGGAATCGCCTAAGATACAGCGTAAGCTGCCTGATACGCTGAGCTACCAGGACATCAATAAGCTGATTGCCGCCATTGATGTATCAAAGCCCGAGGGAGTACGTAACAAGGCCATATTAGAAACACTTTATGGCAGCGGCCTGCGCGTATCTGAGCTAACGGAACTGAAACTGTCAAACCTTTACCTGGATATTGAATTTATAAAGGTAACCGGCAAGGGAAATAAGGAACGCCTGGTACCCATTGGGGCCGAAGCTATACGTGCCCTTAAAATATGGATTGAGAATGTCAGGGTGCATGTTGCCATAAAGAAAGGAGAGGAGGATGTGGTGTTTTTGAACCGCCGCGGCGCAAGACTAAGCCGCGTGTACATTTTTTTAATGATTAAAGAACTGGTTGAGCGTACGGGTTTAAAGAAAACCATTAGTCCGCATACTTTCAGGCATTCATTTGCTACCCATTTGGTTGAGGGTGGGGCCGACTTGCGGGCGGTACAGGAAATGCTTGGCCATGAAAGCATTACCACAACCGAAATTTATACCCACCTTGACCGCGAGTACCTGAAAAGCACTATCAGTCAGTTTCATCCGCGTCATTAAATACAGAAAAAACGACATTTTTATATGGTGGGTATATTTCAATTCCCGGTAGTGTGGCATATTTTACTCAAAAAATGGTGAATAATAATCAATAAGGCGGAATATTGAGCATATAGGTATTGTGGCATCAGACTTGGTATAGTTAGTCAACAAAAGATTAATAGCTATGTCAGACTACATCTCGGAATTAAATGAGTTGAAGATTCTATTTGATGATTTGGGCAATTATTCGTTAACTAATGCCTATATGCTTCAGGTGCTTTTAGAACGGTATGATGGCGTGGTAGAGCAACTATTTTGTATCAACGACAAGATTTTTCAGCCTTCGGTTGAAACCATTACCGAGGTGGAAGATGATTTAAGGCTGATGTTAGGTGACGGTTTGCCCTCGGTAAAAAAGAAAATGCTTTTTGAAAAAAATAAGTTTAAACTAAAAATTGCCGTTAATACCGATATAAGCCGTTATGAGCATTATAAAATGATAGTACAGATCATTTATAATTAAGGTTCAAAAATAATTGGCAGGTAGTTTACGCTTGTAGTAAAATTACATCATTACGGCTTTTACCATCCGGTACCTGTCACTCATGTCTTTTCTTAACACAATGTTTTTAAAGCCTTTGGCCTCTAACAGTTCAACTGTTTCATGACCATAGCTTTCATTGATCTCAAAAAACAATACCCCCCCCGGCAGTAGGTTCAGCAGTGCAAAATCAGCTATAGCGTTATAAAATATCAGTGGTTCATGCTCGGGTACAAACAGGGCGCTGTGCGGCTCAAAATCTGTTACATTGGTATGCATCTGTATTTTATCTTCCAGCGTAACGTAAGGCGGGTTACTCACCATGATGCTTGATTTGGGGATTGTAATACCGGCGTTGATGTTTAAAATATCGGCATGAATAAAGGTGATGTTAACCTCATTTAATGCAGCATTTTCTTTTGCTGTTTGCAACGCTCCCTCAGATATATCAATAGCTGAAACGGGTGCATTAGCAAGATTTTTTTTCAGGGCTATGGCAATACAACCGCTGCCCGTGCCTATATCAAGGATGCTGCCCGGGTATTGCATTGTCTTTTCGCCAGCCAGCTCCTGCATTTCATCTACAGAAGTCAATATCCACTCCACCAGTTCTTCTGTTTCGGGCCGCGGAATAAGTACAAAGGGATTTACCTTAAAAGGCAGGCCATAAAATTCTGTTACGCCTAAAATATACTGAACAGGTTTGCCGGTTTGAAGCTGGATAAGGATACTTTTCATTTTTTCGGTTTGCTCATTACTGAGCACCCTTTCAGGAAAAGCTTTAATTGACGCTTTTGATAACTGGGTTACTTCGTTCATAACCAGTAAGGTAATGGCCTCGAGCTCATTTTTTCCATAAACCTTATTCAGTTGTTTGTAATCTTCAAAAACATCCTTAATCGTAATCATGCAACAAAGTAACATAAAAGCTACTTTTGCAGCATGGTTAAACATGAAAAATATATGCAGCGCTCCTTAGAGCTTGCCGAATTGGGCGCGGGGCGGGTAAGCCCTAATCCCATGGTGGGTGCAGTGGTAGTTCATGATGGCAAGATAATAGGCGAGGGCTATCATCAGAAATATGGTGAGGCCCATGCGGAGGTAAATGCCATAGCACAGGTAACCAGCAGGTTTAATAACGCCGCCGAGCTGTTAAAACAATCGGTGATATATGTATCATTAGAACCATGTGCCCACTACGGTAAAACACCGCCATGTGCAGATCTGATCATTAAACACCAGATACCTTTGGTAGTAGTAGGCTGCCGCGATCCGTTTGAGCAGGTTGACGGTAAGGGGATTGAAAAGTTAAAAGCTGCCGGTATTGAAGTAATTGCCGGCGTATTGGAAAAAGAGTGCCAGTGGCTTAACCGCAGGTTTTTTACCAAGGTGCAAAAACACCGGCCATATATCATACTGAAATGGGCGCAAACAAGCAATGGCTTTTTTGCCCCTGATGATGGCAGCCAGCTATGGATCACCGGCGAGCAGTCACGCAAACTGGTGCATAAATGGCGTACCGAAGAGGATGCCATACTGATAGGCAAAAATACCGCAGCTATTGATAACCCGCAGTTAAACGTGCGCTACTGGGAGGGCAGGGCACCCAAACGGGTAGTGATAGACAGGCGCCTGGAGTTAAATAAAGACTTGAATATATTTGATCAAACAGCTGAAACACTGATATTTAATGAAGTTAAGTTTGATGTGGCCGGAAAAAACAAATACATAGCCCTTGAAGATTTTGACCGTTACGTACCCCAGTATATTTTGTACCAGTTATATCTGCAAGACATACAATCCGTTATTATTGAAGGCGGCGCCCATACGCTGCAAACTTTTATTGAAGCCGGTTTGTGGGACGAGGCACGTATTTTTACCGGAAAAATTGTTTTAAACAATGGTATAAAAGCGCCACAAATAACAGGTATAATTGCCGGGGAGTTTCCGTCGGGGAACGACCGTTTACAAGTAGTACAAAATAAGCCAATTATATAATGCTATATGTTTTTTTAAGTATTTGCTGCAGTGTTGTAGTTTCCGTTTTGCTGAAACTTGCTAAACGTTATCATATCGACGTTTTTCAGGCCATCACCTGGAACTACTCCATGGCTATATTACTTACCTGGATATTTTTTAAGCCCCAGCTCTCGCATCTTGACGGGCTGCCGGTGTACAATTACCTGGCACTGGGTATACTTTTTCCGTCGTTGTTTGTCATTATGGCCTCGTCGGTAAGGCTGGCCGGTATAGTGCGTACGGATGTGGCGCAGCGCCTGTCGTTATTTATTCCCATACTGGCAGCATTCTTTTTGTTTGATGAGGCTAAAGATATTGTTAAAATTATCGGTATAGTGCTGGCCTTTGCGGCTATATTACTTTCTATCCCCTGGCAAAAAACGACAAATAACAAGGCCGACAAAGGTTCATGGCTTTATCTGCTGCTGGTGTTCCTGGGGTTTGGCGTTATTGATGTGCTGCTGAAACAAATCACAAAGATTAGTAATGTGCCATTCACAACGGCCATTTTTGTTATTTTTATATTGGCGTTTGCGCTGTCAATGGTGGTATTGCTTTACCAGGTAATCACCAGGAAAACACGTTTTTCATGGCCGCATATTTTTATAGGATGGATACTGGGCGTGGCCAACTTTGGTAACATATTGTTTTACCTTAAGGCCCACAAGGCATTATCCAACAGCCCGTCAGCTGTATTTTCATCCATGAATATTGGTGTAATTATTGTTGGTGCCTTTATCGGCGTGTTTATTTTTAAAGAAAAATTAAGTAAGCTTAATATGGTGGGGCTTGCGGTAGCTGTATTGGCTATTGTTATTATTTATTTCCCTCAAACGCTGGGCTTTCTTCATTCTTAATGTGTTTTAATGCTTTTTGACGATACCTACAAAACTATAGAAAACCCTGCCGAAGGCATCTTTCGTGATCGTGGCAGTAAGTTTCTGGCCTACGCTTACCCTATCAATTCAGAAAACGATATTAAGGCCATTGTTGCCCAACTTAAGGCCGAGCATCCTAAAGCCAACCATCATTGCTGGGCCATGCGGCTGAGTATAGACCGGTCGGTGTTTAGGGTTAACGATGACGGGGAGCCATCAGGCACAGCTGGTCGGCCTATATTGAATACCTTACTATCACGAGATCTGACTAATATCCTGGTGGTGGTAGTGCGTTATTTTGGCGGTACGCTGTTAGGTGTCCCCGGTTTAATTAATGCCTACAAAGTAGCTACAGACGAGGCGCTTAACCAGGCAGTCATCATCCATAAAACGGTTAATGATATTTATACCATTAAGTTTGATTACCTGCAGATGAACGATGTAATGCGCATTATCAAGGATGATAACCTGATTATCCTGAACCAGCAGTTTGATAATGATTGCAGTATCCAGGTTTCCATCCGTAAAACCCAGGTTGAGCAAACGTTGGGCAAAGTGGGTAAGGTACCCGGCACCGTGGCTAAATATGACCGCAGCCTATAGCTTATAGCCTCTGGTGGTGTTAGTGATATTAATCATATTTAATGCCTTTTTAATTCCATATTTGCTTTATAAAATGACTATTTTAGTCGGATATGCAATCTTTTGAAATCGATAAAACAGACCTGCTCCGCATAAAAGCTGCTCTTGAAAGCGATGATGCTGAGTTAGAGATTGTTCTGCAGAACTATCATGCTTCTGAGATTGCTATTCTGTTTGAACAACTTCCGCAGGAGGCTAAAGAACGGATCATTAATATTCTGCCTACCGATATAGCTTCGGAAGTAATCTCTGAAATGGATGAGGAGCATCACCCCGAGGAGCTGCTGATTAACCTGCATCCCGAAAAAAGATCTGAGATTGTAGAAGAACTGGATTATGATGATGCAACGGATATTATTTCGCAGCTTGACGAAGAGCAGCAGCACGAAATATTAAGGGATATTGACCAGGAAGATGCCAGCAGCATCCGTGCCCTGTTAAGCTATGACGAGGATACAGCGGGTGGTTTGATGAACTCCGAAATTATTAAGGTAAATATCAACCTTGATAAAAAAGGGGCCTTGGACGAGATCATTCATCAGTCTGAAGAGATGGAGGAGCTTTATACCATTTATGTAGTTGATGACCGGGATATTTTAAAAGGTATTCTATCTATAAAAACAGTTATTAAGGCAAAGGCCGATGCACTGGTAAGCGATTTGGTGCAAACCAATTTTGTATACGTGAAGGCCGATGTTGACCAGGAAGAGGTAGCCCGTTTAATATCGCAATATAACCTGACCAGTATCCCGGTTGTGGATGGTACCATGAAGCTGCTTGGGCGTGTTACGGTTGATGATATCATTGACGTAATGGAGGAGGAGAATACCGAGGATATATTGAAAATATCGGGTGTATCAGAGGATGAGGAACTTAGCGGTAACTGGCAGGATGCCGTTAAAAGCCGTTTGCCATGGCTGGTGATTAACTTAGGTACCGCATTTTTAGCTGCATCCATTATTCGTGATTTTGATTCAACGGTTGCTAAACTTTCTGTCATATCCGCCTACATGACCATCATAGCCGGTATGGGCGGTAATGCGGCAACACAGGCGCTGGCTGTTACGGTAAGGCGTATCTCATTAAGCGATCTGACCGATAAACAAGCTTACAATACTGTACTTAAGGAGTTTTTAGTAGGCATGATTAACGGTGGGGCCAACGGTTTAATAGTATTTATAGTGGCTTATTTTTATGATGCCAACCCAATGCTTGGCCTGGTGTTGTTTTTAGCCATGACCGGCAACTTAATTATAGCCGGCTTAACCGGGGCCTCCATACCGCTGATTCTGAAACGGGTTGGTATTGATCCGGCGGTGGCGTCATCCATCATTATTACCACATTTACTGATTGTATTGGCTTTTTGCTGCCGCTTTGGCTGGCTACAAAGCTTTTGCTGCATCAATAACAGGAGAGGCTAATAGCTGTTATTTGGCCCCAGAACCGCATTTTAAATTGTACCCTTTTGCAATCAAGGTTTTATTATAAATTTGAACCATCAAAAATTGAAACAGAATGACTGAGGTAAGATACAACTGGACGAAAGAAGAAATAGCTGAAATATACCATACCCCATTGCTTGACCTTGTTTACAAGGCTGCTACTATACACCGCGAAAACAAGGATTATGCCGAGGTGCAGATCAGCTCGCTGATCTCGATTAAAACTGGTGGTTGCTCAGAAGATTGTGCTTATTGCCCGCAGGCTGCACGTTACAATACGGGTGTAGATGTACATGCCATAATGCCTAAGGACGAAGTTATTGCCGCTGCCGAAAAAGCAAAGGCAGGTGGTGCTTCACGCCTTTGCATGGGCGCGGCCTGGCGCGAAGTACGTGACAATCGCGACTTTGATAAGGTGATTGATATGGTAAAAGCAGTAAATAGCCTGGATATGGAAGTTTGCTGTACCCTTGGGATGCTTACCGAGAGCCAGGCGCAACGATTGGCTGATGCCGGTCTGTATGCCTACAACCATAACCTGGACACCTCAGAAGAAGATTATAAGCGTATTATCACCACACGTACCTATGATGAGCGTTTGGAAACCTTAAAGCACGTACGTAAAGCCAAAATCACCGTATGCAGCGGTGGTATCATTGGCCTGGGCGAAACGGTGGCAGATCGTATCTCCATGCTGAAAACTTTATCAAACCTGCCTAAGCATCCGGAATCGGTGCCAATTAATGCGCTGGTACCTGTACAGGGAACCCCACTGGCCGATCAGCCAAGGGTATCTGTTTGGGATATGGTGCGTATGATTGCTACTACCCGCATTATTATGCCCAGAACTGTAGTGCGTTTGTCTGCAGGGCGTACAGAAATGAGTGTGGTTGAACAGGCATTTTGCTTTATGGCAGGAGCCAACTCAATTTTTGCAGGCGAAAAGCTGCTTACCACGCCAAATCCATCATTTGATACCGATATGGCTATGTTTGAATTGCTGGGCTTATCGCCACGCAAGGCTTTCAAAAACGGCCGCCCTAATGAGGTTAAAGAGGTTGAAGTAGCAGGTTAAAACCTTTGCTTGAATAATATAAAAAAGAAAAGAGCCGCAATTGCGGCTCTTTTCTTTTTATGGATAAATCTGTCATGCTGAGCCTGTCGAAGCATGGTGGGCGGGGAGGGCCTCTCCGCGCGATCCTTCGACGGGCTCAGGATGACGGGCCCTTTTGTACAAATTAATAATCAGTCCCTCATATTAATATATTGCAACGGTTGACCAAAACTTTACTGTTTAACAAAAGAGCCGCAATTTGCGGCTCTTTTGTTTTTATGGATAAATCTGTCATGCTGAACTTGTTTCAGCACCCCACATGCAAATGTGTACGTGTTAGTTATTCGTTCAATAGGGTGCCGAAATAAATTCGGCATGACTAAATAATCGAGATATAATCAATCCCTCATATTAATATATTGCAGCGGCTGACCAAAATTCTCACCGCGGCACAGGCTGATCACCGCTTGCAAGTCGTCGATCTTTTTGCCCTGCACACGTACCTGGTCGTCCATGATGGATGCCTGTACTTTTAAGCCGCTGTCTTTTATCTTTTTAACGATCTTTTTAGCAGCTTCTTTATCAATACCCTCCCTAACTTTAATCTCTTTACGTATCATGTTGCCAGATGCATATTGCTCCTTACCAAAATCAAGGGCATTAGGGTCAAGATGTTGTTTCACCATACGGCCTATGATAGAATCCTGTATGGCTTTTAAGCGCATATCGTTTTCGGTTACGATGGTAATCTCGTTGGTTTTTTTATCAAGGTCAATAGTGCTTTTTGAATCGTTAAAATCGTAACGGTTCAGTATTTCCTTTTTTGCAGTATTGATAGCGTTGTCAAGCGTCTGGCCGTCAATCTTGCTTACTATATCAAATGTTGGCATAAGTAAATGGGTTTATAAATGTTTACAAAACTAATGTATTGTAAACATTTATACAGTGTGTTAAACCAATTTGTTTTAACTAATAAGCCTCACCTAATCCTCTCCAAAGGAGAGGACTTTAACTTCGCTTTTGTGAATCCTCTCCCTTGGAGAGGGCAGGGTGAGTCCCAATTTGTTTACATAATGCAATAAATAATAATCAATAAAAACCGTACAAATACCAATGAGTTAATATTAACTTAACAAATAAATAAGCAGTTTTGTAAAAGTGGGCCCGGCAGGGGCATTTTATATGGATAAACAGGTTCCTTTAATAAACAGAGAGATAAGTTGGTTGTATTTTAACGACAGGGTTTTGCAGGAAGCTGCCGATCCAACTGTTCCATTAATTGAGCGGGTAAGGTTCTTAGCTATATTTTCATCCAACCTTGATGAATTTTACCGCGTAAGGGTAGCCACGTTAAGTCGTCTGGCTGCCTTAAACGAAAAATCAAAAGAGATACTCGGTTACAACCCCAAAAAGATACTCAACCAGATAAAAAATATCGTAGTAAAACAGGAGCGCAAGTTTAACAACCTGTATGAAAATATCATAGTTAAACAACTTGCCGAAGAGAAGATATTTTTGCTGAATGATAAGCAACTGAACGTAACACGCGGCGCATTTGTTAAAACCTATTTCAGGGAAAAGCTGCTGGCTACGCTGGTGCCCATTATGTTGGATGATACCCTGCCTTTGCCTGAACTGCGCGACAGGGCTATTTACTTTTTTGTAAAGCTTACCAAAAATAAAAAGTCAAGGTTTGCACTTATTGAGTTTCCGGATAATCTTTCGCGGTTTGTTGTGCTGCCCGAAACTAATAACCTGAAATTCATTATCTTGCTTGATGATATCATCAGGTACAGTTTAGAAGATATATTTTTCATATTTAATCATGACAGCATAGAGGCGTACTCGCTGCAGCTTACCCGCGATGCCGAGCTTGACTTGGACAAGGAAGTAAGCGAAAAATTTATTGACTCCTTATCCAAAAGCCTTCAGAAACGGAAAAAAGGTAAACCCATGCGGTTGCTTTATGATACTGATATGCCAATGGATATGTTAAAATATCTGGTAACTAAAATGGGGCTGCATGGCGAAAGCCTTATCCCCGGTAACAGGTATCATAATTTTAAAAACTTCATCTCGTTCCCCAATGTGGGCCGGCCCGAGCTGGAGTACGCCAAGTACCCGTCATTATCTGTTGAGGATTTGTCGTTTGGTAAAAGTTTAATTGGGTTAATTGCCAAAAAGGACTACATGGTGAGCACGCCATACCAGTCGTACGATTATATCATACACTTTTTGCGCGAAGCCGCCATTGATCCGAAAGTGAAAGAGATCAGCATAGCGGTATACCGGCTGGCCGAAAACTCAAGGATCATACATGCGCTGGTTAATGCAGCCAAAAACGGCAAAAAGGTAAACTGTTTGGTGGAGCTCAGGGCCCGGTTTGATGAGCAAAATAACATTTACTGGAGCAATCGGCTCGAAGAAGAAGGGGTGAACGTATTGTATGGTGTGCCTGGCTACAAGGTGCACTCTAAAATATGCCTGGTAAGCCGGTTAGAAAAACAGAAGCTGGTTTACTACGCCTGTTTATCTACTGGAAACTTTAATGAGAAAACCGCAAAAATTTATGCCGATCATACGCTGTTTACCGCGAATAAAAAAATAACCGACGATTTGGTTATCGTTTTTAGGGCATTAAAAAAGAATATGCTGGCCAAAGGGTTGAAGAATCTTATTGTATCGCCCATTGATTCAAGACCGGCTATTTATAAGCTGATAGACAATGAGATAAAAAATGCCAAGGCTGGCAAACAGGCTTACATGATATTGAAAATGAACAGCCTTGCCGATGAAGACCTGATCAATAAGCTTTACCAGGCCAGCAACGCAGGTGTTAAAATAAAAATGATCATCCGCGGAATGTGCTGCCTGATTCCGGGTGAAAAGGGTTTTAGCGAGAATATAGAAGTAATAAGCATAGTTGACAAGTACCTGGAGCATGCCCGCGTGCATATTTACTGTAACGGGGGCAACGAGCTGCTGTATTTAACCTCGGCCGATTTTATGACCCGTAATATTGATAACCGGGTAGAAGTTGGTTTCCCGGTGTATGACGACCGCTTACGCAAGGAGATTAAGGATATTATTGACATACAGTTGAATGATAATACCAAGGCCCGCGAAATAAACAGCCATAACAACAATAAGTACCATAAAACCAATTCTGCAAGTGCCCATCGTGCACAAATAGAAATTTATAACTACCTGAAAACTAAAAGTAAACTAAATTGAGATACGCCGCTATAGACATTGGCTCAAACGCAGTAAGGCTGCTGATTGCCGACATTATTGAAAACAATGGTTCGGTTTCCTTTAAAAAAAACACGCTGATCAGGGTGCCGTTACGATTGGGCGATGATGCCTTTATACAGCAGCATATCTCTGATAAAAAGGCTACCGACCTGGTAAAATCAATGCAGGCTTTCCGCAACCTGATGGATGTTTACAAGGTTACTGATTACCTGGCTTATGCTACATCGGCCATGCGTGAGGCAAAGAATGGCGAAGAGGTGGTAAAGCTGATCAGGGAGGAGGCCCGTATTGATCTGGAGATCATCCATGGTTCAAAAGAGGCCAAGGTTATTTATGCCAGCCACGCCGATCAAAACATTGATAAAAGTAAAAACTACCTGTATGTAGATGTAGGCGGCGGCAGCACGGAGCTTTCCTTGTTTTCGGCAGGCGAACTGATGGCTTCCAAATCATTCAATATAGGTACCATCCGGATACTTGATAATCAGGATACGGAAGAAACCTGGAACGAAATGAGGGATTTTATACGCGAGCACACCCGCGGTTTTAAACAGCTTTTGGGTATAGGTACCGGTGGCAATATCAATAAGTTATACCGTTTATCTGACGAGGAAAACGACGCTCCCATGCCATTTACCAAGCTCAAATCGTTGTATACTTACCTTACTTCGTTTTCTTTAAAGGATCGTATCAACGTGCTGGGCCTTAATCAGGACCGTGCCGACGTAATTATACCGGCCTGCGAAATATACCTTACCGTGATGAAAAATGCCGGTATTAAGCATATTTATGTACCCCGGGTAGGTATGGTTGACGGTATTATTCAATTACTTATCGATAAGAATTCATAAAAGCTTAACGTAAAAATATTTTTACAAATTTGTTTTATAATTAAAAAACTGTTATTACATTTGTATTGCCCTCTCAAGGGCATGTTTTTCATAGGTAGATGTAGGGTCGGGTACTTGTATTCGACCCTTTTTTATGCCCGTAACTTTTGCGTGTTTGGGTTGTTGATGGAGTAATTATGAAGAAGAAGATTGTAGTTGCTATTACGGGTGCCAGCGGCGCTATTTATGCCGATTTACTGTTAAAAAAATTAAACGAGTTAAAAGATCAGATAGCCGAAGTAGCTGTTGTAATGTCAGACAATGCTAAGGATGTTTGGCGCTTTGAGCTCGATAATGAGGATTTCGGCCTGTATAACTATAAATTTTACGATAAGCGTGATTTTATGGCGCCCTTTGCATCCGGATCGGCCAGGTTTGATACCATGGTGATCGTGCCCTGCTCCATGGGGACGCTCGGCCGCATTGCCGGCGGTATTTCTGACGATCTGATTAGTCGCGCCGCCGACGTGATCCTGAAAGAACGCCGTAAACTCATACTGGTAGCCCGCGATACCCCTTTAAACCTCATCCATATCCGCAACATGGAAACGGTAACCGCCGCAGGCGGTATCATTTGCCCGGCTATACCATCGTACTACAGCAAACCTAAAACCATCGAAGAACTGGCCATGACCGTAGTTAACCGCATTATTGACCTGATAGGACTGGAGCATCAAAGCTACCGCTGGAGCGAAGAAGATGAGTAAATAGTTATTGATTGGTTTGCTGATAATATTCCTGAAATTTAATGGTTTATGACTGGGGTATCCCTGCTTAAATAATTTTTGTTTATATTGCTTATTCTTGGCACAGAAAGATGAGCCAAGCCTGTCAAATAGATTGCACCGGCTACATGATCTTAAACAAAAGGACACCCTAACAGGTGGTTAATAGCCTATGAAAAGGCATTACAGCTAAATAATATCTGAAAAAGGAGGGGCGTCACCCTGAGCTTGTCGAAGGGTCGTGTGCAGAGGTCAAACCACCATGCTTCGACGGAGCTCAAGCATGGTAGTCTTTTTTTTGTCGTATAAAGTCGTTAACCCCATCGGGGTATCATGTTTATAGTATCATAGGTCGGGATATCAGCTTCATAGGAGCTTCCTGATAAATACATGTTGTGACAAAGAAAGGAAGCTCCTATGGAGCTAAGCGCTTATCCATGATTTACTATAAACACGATGCTCCTCCGGAGCTCGATGGAATGCCGTATTTCTCTTTTGGCGTTTTTCGAAATTTTATTACCCGGCATAATACAAGGTTTTGAATATCTTTTCGCAGGCTATTACTCTGAAAAAGGGAAGGGTATTACCTTGAGTTTGTCGAAGGGGTGAGTGCAGGGGACAAAAGCCACCATGCTTTCATAGTACTGCTATAATGTTTGTTTTGACACCCTGATCAAGGCGTAAACCCCACAGGGGTATCCTGTTTATAGTATCATACATCGGGGTATTAGCTCCGGAGGAGCTTCTTGTTCACTATCTAATATTTACAAGGCAGTTTACTTTTTCCCATTAACTAACTATGCTGTTTTTAGTTAAATAAACATACCAAATGGTCTGTTGGGTTGTTTAACGTTTTGCTTATCAGTATATTAATACTTTTTAAACATTAAAAATCGTCATAAAAAAGTATCAAAAAGCGTTAAAACTGATGGATTTTGATAGTTTTTGAGCTTTTTTTGCACTAATTTTAGCTGTTTTTGCAATGATTTTATGGGAAAATAAAGCTTTAAGAAGTTTAGTATGCCAGCTTTACCCCAGGTTTGCATAACGGGCCATAAATTAACCGAAAGTCACAATTCTATAACGCCTGAATCAATAATTGTAAAATTGCTATCTTTGCCACTTTAATGATGAATAAGAAAGTCGCTTTTTATACACTGGGCTGTAAGCTCAATTATTCGGAAACCTCATCCATTGGTCGCTTGTTTAACCAGGCTGGCTATGATACGGTTGAGTTTACGAACACGCCTGACGTTTTTGTAATTAACACTTGTTCGGTTACCGAAAACGCAGATAAGAAGTGTAAAAAGATAGTGAAGGAAGCACTTAAAATTTCACCTAATGCCTATGTAACCATTGTGGGTTGCTATGCCCAGCTAAAACCACAGGAAATAGCCGAAATACCGGGTGTGGACATGGTTTTAGGTGCTGCCGAAAAATTCCAGATCATTGATCATATTACCGATCTGACCAAGAAACCAAAGGCGGTTGTTTATAACCAGCCGGTATCTGAGGCTAACCAGTTTGTACCTGCCTATTCATTTGGCGATCGTACGCGCACCTTCTTAAAAGTTCAGGATGGTTGCGATTACTCGTGTACCTTTTGTACCATACCGTTAGCCCGTGGTAGCAGCCGCAGCGATACCATTGAAAATGTGTTGGAGCAGGCCCGCCAAATTGCCGCATCGGGTGTAAAGGAAATTGTATTAACCGGGGTTAACCTGGGCGATTTTGGTATCAGGAACGGCCAGCGCGAAGATAAATTCTTTGACCTGGTAAAAGCGCTTGACGAGGTGGAGGGGATTGACCGTTTCAGGATATCCTCTATTGAGCCAAACCTGCTTACCGATGAGATTATTGCTTTTGTAGCAGGTTCAAAGCGGTTTGTACCCCATTTTCATATTCCGCTGCAGTCCGGGTCTGATAAGATACTAAGCTTAATGCGCCGCCGCTATAAACGCGACCTGTATGTGAACCGGGTAGCTAAAATAAAAGAGCTGATGCCCGACTGCTGCATCGGTGTTGATGTGATAGTAGGTTTCCCTGGCGAAACAAGGGAAGATTTTGTTGAAACCTATAATTTTTTAAACGACCTGAACGTTTCGTACCTGCATGTATTTACCTATTCAGAGCGCGAAAACACACTGGCCAGTCAAATGACGGGCGCTGTACCGGGATCGGCCCGCGGCGAGCGGAGTAAGATGCTGCACATCCTGTCTGACAAGAAACGCCGTGCATTTTATGAAAGCCAGTTAAATAAAACCGAAACAGTTTTATTTGAGGGCGATATTAAGGATGGCTTTATGCATGGCTTTACCCGCAACTACGTAAAGGTAAAAACCAAGTATGACCCTGTACTGATCAATGAACTAAAAAACGTTTATTTAACAAATATTTCACCAGACGGTGATGTCGAAATAACAGAAGGCGAAGAAATATTAGTGCATTAAATTCTATATTCGCTTCAAACTATAACCTATGTTTCCAACCATTACATCGCTTCTGCAGTATCTTTTTGGTATAAATATCCCTTTGCCCATACAAACTTTTGGTTTTTTTGTAGCTATTGCCTTTATGGGAGCTTATTGGGCCTTTGTGCAGGAGTTTATGCGTAAGGAGAAGCTGGGCATTATACATCCGTTTAAAAAAACAGTAACCTTAGGTAAACCGGCATCAGCTAATGAATTGGCGGGTAACGGTATTTTTGGGTTTGTATTGGGTTACAAAGTTGTTGACTGTGCCTTAAATTACCATGCGCTTTTAGATAGTCCGCAGGATTTTCTGTTATCAACACGGGGAAACTTTATTGGCGGTATTATAGGTGCAGGTATCTTTGCTTACTGGGCCTACCGCGAAAGCGAGAAACAGAAAAAAGCACAACCCATTACTAAGGAGGTTACTGTACATCCGCATGAGTTAATGGGTAACATGTTACTTTGGGCCGCCTTATTTGGTTTTGCCGGGGCCAAGTTGTTTAACGGTTTGGAAAACTGGAATGATTTTATGAAGGACCCCGTAGGTATGCTGATCGGGTTTAGCGGTCTTACCTTTTACGGTGGTTTAATATGCGGTGGGGCAGCAGTGCTTTATATTGCACACAAACATGGTATTAAGCTGTTGGATATGCTCGATATTGGAGGCCCTGGTGTAATGCTGGCTTATGGTTTGGGACGTGTAGGTTGTCAAATGTCAGGCGATGGTGATTGGGGGATAACCAATATGGCTCCAAAACCGCACTGGTTAAGTTGGGCACCCGATTGGATGTGGGCCTTTAAATTTCCGCATAATGTAAATGACGAAGGTGTTGCCATTCCTAACTGTATAGGCAAATTTTGCCATGAATTGCCTTATCCTGTTTTCCCTACTTCATTTTATGAATGTATAATTTGCCTTTTGTTATTTGCCTTTTTATGGAGCATTCGTGACCGTATCAAACACTCAGGCGTAATGTTTGGCGTTTACATGATATTAGCAGGTGTTGAACGCTTTTTTATTGAATTGATACGCGTAAATACCAAATACCACGTTGCCGGTATAAGCTTTACACAAGCCGAGTTTATTTCGTTGTTGATGTTTGTTGGCGGAGCTGTTTTAATTTTAACAGGAATTAACAAGAAAAAAAAACTGGGCAGTTAAAACATGGCTAATACTATTAAACAGTCATACAAGCTATTTGAAAATCAGGTATTCAGGTTTATAATTTCTGCGGGCGCAGGTTTTTTGGTAGATGTATGTGCCTTTTACCTGTTTTACCATAATTTGCTAACACGGCATACATACCAGATATTTTCTATCACAGTTCGTAACTCAACGTTGTCGTTGGCACTGTCGTTCTGCATGGGGGTTATTGTAAACTTTCTGATTACACGGTATATGGTTTTTACCGAATCAAAACTATCTTTCTATAAACAATTTATACGTTTTGCGTCGGTAGCCTGCGTTGGCTTTTTTGCAAACCTGGCGGTAATAAAAATTCTGATCCAGGATTTTGGCATCTATCCCCCGGTAGCACGGATAGGGGCGGCATTAAGCTTGTTTTTTGCGAGCTATTTTATACATAAGGTATTTTCATTCAGTTTATCATTACGGCATCATGGAACTCATAAAAATAGCGAATCACGTAACTGAAGTAGCTAAGCAGGCAGGTGACTTTATCAGGCAGGAAAGGAAAACCTTTGACCCGGACAAAATTGAATATAAGGGACTGAACGATCTGGTATCGTACGTAGATAAAAATGCGGAGAAGATAATAGTAGAAGGACTGAAAAAGGTATTACCTGAAGCTGGTTTTATTACCGAAGAAAAAACGACTACGGTTATTGGCGAACGGTATAACTGGATCATTGATCCGCTGGATGGCACCACTAATTTCATACATGGTTTGCCCGCATTTTCGGTAAGTATTGCGCTTAAGGAGTATGATGAACTGATTTTAGGTGTAGTGTATGAGATTAACCAGGATGAGTGCTTTTATGCCTGGAAAGATGCGCCGGCATATCTCAACGGTCGCGAGATCAGGGTTAGTAAAAACAAAATAGTTGCCGACAGTTTAATAGCTACCGGTTTCCCTTACTATGATTTTACCAAACAATCAGCATATATAGCATTGTTTACCGAGCTGATGCGAAACTGCCACGGCTTACGCAGAATAGGCTCGGCCGCAGTTGATCTGGCCTATACCGCCTGTGGCAGGTTTGATGCCTTTTATGAATATAACCTGAATGCATGGGATGTAGCCGCCGGAATAGTAATTGTAAAGCAGGCAGGCGGGCACATCGTTAATTTTAAAGGCGGCGATGAAGTGTTGGAGGCAAGGGAACTGCTGGCCACCAACGGAAACATAACTTCTGAACTGTTAACCGCGATACAGAAATATTTTTAAAAGGAACTGCCTGCATACCATTGCGAGGCACAAAGAATCTCCAATAACTATGCTGTCATCCTGAGCGATAGCGAAGGATCTATTCACCCGCGAGCATGTCGTACACCCGCTCCTGGCCGCGGAAGGGCCTTTACTTTGTTGCGACAAAGTAACCAAACCGCTTGTCAGCAGAAATGACCAACTCTCGCGAGATTAAGCGCAGCGGATCTCGTGAGTTACATGGTTAAAGCCTTCGGCTTAGTTCAGTTGAAAACTGAAACTATGTTACCAACGGGCTTCAAGCCCGTTGGAGAAGAGTGAAGATGGTTAGATAAGCTATCCCCCATAAAAAAAAAACACCGATCAGTTATAAACCAATCGGTGCAAAATCCGTGTTGATAATATCTTATAATGCTTCTGAAACTACCTCGGTAACTTCGGGTACCATACGTTTAAGCAGGTTTTCGATACCGGCTTTAAGGGTTACGGTTGATGAAGGGCAGCCACTGCATGATCCGCGTAGCTCAACTGTAACTACACCTTCGTTAAATGAGCGGTATGAAATAGCGCCGCCATCCTGCTCAACAGCCGGACGAACGTAATCATGTAGTATCTGCTGTATCTTAACTTCGGTTTCTGAACCTTCAAAGTTTGTTTCTTCGGCAGCTTCTTCCAACTGTATCTTTAGTTCAGATTCAACAGCACCTTTTACAAACTCTTTCATAATAGGTTCAACATCACTCCATTCGCTACCCTCAGTTTTGGTGATGGTAACAAAGTTACTGGCAAAGAAAACACCATTAACAAACGAGAATTTGTATAATTCTTTGGCGAAAGGTGATTTTTCGGCACTTTCCTTTGTAGCGTAATCGGCGCTGCCATTAATAAGCAACTTGTTCACTATGAATTTCATAGTTGCCGGATTAGGCGTTGATTCTGTATATACGTTGATATTCATCCTGATCTTTATTATTAAACTTGAATTAACAAATTTAGGTAGCTTTTTGCTTTAAAGTTAGCTATTAATTAGTTATGACCCATAAATGACAGGGAGTATTAAATGTGCAAATTTCAAATGTACACATTATAAAACCATACTATTGCGGATGTAGCAGAACGGATCTGCATTGCTCGCGATTGCTTCGTGCCTCGTAATGACATGTTTTTTCTAAATCCCGGTGTAGTTCAATGGCGTAATTTTCTTCAATTCCTCTTTAACACTGTCGTTTATGGCTAAGGTGTCAACAAATTCTGCTATTGTTTGTGCGTTGATCTGCTGGTTGGTACGGGTTAAGTCCTTTAATGCCTCATACGGGTTAGGGTAGCCTTCGCGCCTTAATATAGTCTGTATGGCTTCTGCAACAACCGGCCAGTTAGCCTCCAGATCGGCTGCAATCTTGTCCTTGTTCAATAGTAGCTTACCCAAACCCTTAATGGTAGATTTGATGGCGATTAAGGTATGTGCCACCGGAACACCAATGTTCCTTAACACGGTGGAGTCGGTAAGGTCACGTTGCAGCCTTGAAACGGGTAGTTTTGCAGCCAGGTGCTCAAACAAGGCGTTAGCAATACCCAGGTTACCTTCTGAGTTTTCAAAATCAATAGGATTAACCTTATGCGGCATGGCTGATGAACCCACCTCGCCGGCCTTTATTTTTTGCTTAAAGTAATTCATGGATATGTAGGTCCACATATCGCGGTCAAGGTCAATTAATATATTGTTGATCCTTTTTAGGGCATCACATTGGGCGGCAAAATTGTCGTAATGTTCAATCTGGGTAGTAAACTGCGAGCGGCTCAAACCTAACACCTCATTAACAAAATGATCACCAAAAGCTTTCCAGTCCTTGCCCGGGTAAGCAATATGGTGAGCATTAAAATTACCTGTAGCTCCACCAAACTTTGCAGAATAAGCTACCGACTTTAATATCGCCAGCTGACCTTCCAAACGCTCCACAAAAACCTGTATCTCTTTTCCAAGACGCGTAGGCGAGGCCGGTTGGCCGTGTGTATGGGCCAGCATAGGTATCTGATCCCAATCCTGGGCATAGCTTTTTAGGGTGGCAATCAATTCCTCAATAGCAGGGTAGTAGGTATTGTTGATAGCCAGTTTAAATGTGTATGGTATGGCCGTATTATTAATGTCCTGCGAGGTAAGCCCAAAGTGAATAAACTCTTTAAACGCTTCCAGATTGCCTATTTTATCAAACTCCTTTTTAATAAAATATTCTACCGCCTTAACATCATGATTGGTTGTTTTTTCAATCTCTTTAACACTTGCAGCATCAGCTTCGGTAAAGTTTCTGTAAATGTCGCGTAACTTTTCTGACAGATTTTTATCAAACTGTTGTAGCTGAGGCAAAGGATATTCAACTAAAGCGATAAAATATTCTATCTCAACAAACACACGGTATTTGATCAATGCGTATTCAGAAAAGTAATTAGCAAGTTCAGCAGTGGTGTTACGATAGCGGCCATCAATTGGCGAAATTGCTGAAAGTGGAGTAAGGGTCATGATTTAATAAATTTTGGCAAAGGTAACAAATTAGATGTGCAGATAATAGCTGTGCAGATGTGCAAATTTTTACGATTGGGATTGTCCAATTTTTAAATAGTGGATTGTTATAGTAGTAAAACGAGCATTATTTGATCATTAAGAACCTGAAACAGGCATGTTTAACGCATTTATAAGGTAAAAGTATTTTCAGTTGGAAACTTTGAAATCAAAAAATGTTTCCTTAGTTTTGACCCGGAAAGTCAATGAGTCAAATAGAGAGAATAATTCACGGAGGCGAAGAGCTGTTTTTGAAGGCAGGCATCAAGAGTATAACAATGGATGACATTGCCCGGCACATCGGTATGTCAAAAAAAACGATTTATAACTTTTTCAAGGATAAAAATGAACTGGTTACCGCAGTAGTTAAGAAAAAGCTGAAAGAGGATGAAGATCAGATGGCCGAAATCATCAGCCAGTCAGAAAACGTGATAGAAGAGATGATCAATATGATGAAATGCTCAGAGGATGTGTTTTCAAGGATTAATCCCATTGTGATGCATGATGTGCAGCGATACCACCCGGATGCCTGGACTGAATTTGAAAGGTTTAAGTCAGAGGTGCTGGTACGTACGCTGGAAGAGCTTTTAGCAAAAGGTATGATACAAGGTTACATCCGCAAGGATATTGACGTAAAGATAATTGCAAGGATGAGGGTAAACCAGGTTGAATTTGGTTTTAACACGGAGGTTTTTCCGGTGGCTGAATTTAACACCTGGAAAGTGCAGGTGCAGTTTTTAGATCATTTTAACTATGGCATTTGTACACTTAAAGGATATAAACTTTTAAACCAGTATAAAAATATACATGAAGAATAAAAAAATACTGCTGACACAAGGCTGTCACTACAGGTGGTAATATTTGGAGCAGCATGTTAAATAATTGAATAATAACCCAACTACTATATATAAAATGAAATATTTACTTTTTACGGCAACAGTGTTTTGTGCCATAGCAGTTAAAAGCTATGCGCAGGATGCGCCACCCAATAATCAAACTTATAATTTTAGCGTTCAGGACTGTATCAACTATGCTTATGAACATCAGGATTCTGTTGTAAATGCAAAGCTTGATATAAAAAGTGCTGAATACAAGGTCAAAGAAACAACGGGTATTGGATTACCCCAGGTAAGCGGAACGGCCACATTTCAGGATTATTTAAAAATACCTACAACTTTGTTGCCCGGCGAAATATTTGGCCAGCCTGCAGGAACTTTTATCCCTGTACAGTTTGGTGTTAAATATCAGTCAAGTGTTGGTGCAAGCGCAGACCAGATACTTTTTGACGGTAGTTACCTGGTAGGCTTAAAGGCTTCCAAAACTTATAAAGAGCTTTCGATCAGAAATCATATCCGTTCAAAAATTCAGGCTAACGTTAATGTAACCAAAGCCTACTATCAGGTTTTAGTTAGTAACGAGCAATTAAGACTCATAGACGCAAACATTAAGCAATTAAAACAGCAGTTTGACGAAACCGTGGCACAAAATAAACAGGGAGTTGTTGAAAAAATTGATGTTGACCGGATCTCGGTTCAATATAATAATTTAGTGACCAGCCGCGAAAATACAATCCGGTTGCTTGCATTAAATTATCAGGTTTTGAAATTTCAGATGGGGATGCCTATTGAGAATAATCTTTCGCTAAAAGATAAGCTGGAGGACATCAGATTAGATGATACTGCTGATCTGGCGTCTGATACCGCGTTTTATCACAACCGAATTGAGTACAATTTAGCCGAAACAGGTATTGAACTTAAAAAGCTTGATCTGAAACGTCAAAAATCACAATACTTACCAACCCTTAAAGCCAATGCGAGTTATACCTCGTCTTATCAGAATAATAGTTTTGGTAATTTGTACAAAATGAATTTTCCTTCGAGTTATGTTGGGCTCACTTTAAACATACCTATATTTAATGGATGGCAGCGCTTAAACCAGGTAAGACAATCAAAAATTGCCGTTTTAAAATCAGAGAATGATTTAGATAACGCCAAAAATGGACTGAAACTGGAAGCTAACCGAGCCAACGTAACCTTTGTTAATGGCTTACAAAGCCTCAATAATCAAAAGAGAAATAGAGAATTGGCAGAAGAGGTACTGCGTGTATCAAAAATAAAATACCAGCAGGGAGTTGGTTCAAGCATTGAAATAACGCAAGCCCAAACCTCTCTTGACGATGCAAATGATAAATACATACAGGGACTTTACGATGCTTTAATTAGCAAAGTTGATCTGGATAAGGCATACGGCCGCATTAAATAAACAAATACCAAACCCACTATATAAAAAAGACATGAAAAAAATATTCTACATACCGGCTTTCATTTTTTTGGCAGCCTGCTCTAATAAACCAAAAGATAAAAAAGCGGAACTTGCCGATCTGAAAAAACAACAGGCAGATCTTAATGTAAAGATCACCCAGCTACAGGCAGAGGTTGGCTCTACCGATTCATCTAAAACTACAGATGTAAGTACAGTTGCTATTCAACCGTCAACCTTTACCAATTATGTGCAGATACAAGGTAAAATTGATGCACAGGACAACATAACAGCTTATCCGCAATCGCCAGGATCTATTACCGCAATTTATGTAAAGGTAGGCCAGCATGTAGGCAAGGGCCAGGTTTTGGTACAATTAGATAACAGCGTATTGCTTCAGAATATAGCCCAGGCACAAGCTCAGGCCGATCTGAACAACACTTTATTCCAGCGCCAGAAAAACCTGTGGGATCAGAAGATAGGAACCGAGGTTCAGTATTTACAAGCTAAAACTGCGTTGGAAACTGCACAAAAACAAGTTTCTTCGTTACGTAAGCAATCAAACATGTACCGTATTACTTCGCCTATTAATGGCACTGTTGACCAAATGGATCTTAAGTTAGGTCAGGTAGCACAGCCTGGTCAAACAGGCATACGTGTAGTTAATGCTGATGTTTTGAAAGTTAAGGCTGATGTGCCTGAGTCTTATGCAGGCAGTGTGAATACAGGTAACCAGGTAAAAATATTGGTACCTGATGCACAGGATTCATTAATAACCAAGGTGACTTTTGCCGCCAAGGTTATTGACCCAACATCACGCAGCTTTGGTGTTGAAATCAGATTACCGGATCGTAAAACCCTGCGTCCAAACATGACTGCCATTATTCAGATAGCTAATTATGTAAAACCAAATGCTGTGGTGGTACCGGTAAAAGCTATTCAGAAATCCGAAGCCGGCGATTATGTTTTTGTTAATAATAACGGTACCGCGAAAAGGGTTAACGTAAAATCGGGTGTTACTTATGGTGGCCAAACAGAAATACTATCTGGCTTAAAAGCTGGCGACCAGTTGGTAACCGAGGGCGCTACTGATATTGAAGATGGCGATAAGATCAAGGTCTTAAAGTCTAATAATTAATTATTTTAAACATTTGATCTGTTATTATGAAAGATCTGAATAAAGAATTTGGGCCCTCAAGTTGGGCCATTGATAACAAGACCGCCATTTACGTGCTCATATTTTTAATCACCGTACTTGGGTTGGTAAGTTATAATAGTTTGCCTAAGGAGAACTTTCCGGATATAGCGCAGTCAAAGGTGTTTGTTACCACAACTTTTGCGGGGCAGTCGCCGCAAAATATCGAAAACCTGGTTACCCGGCAGATAGAAAAACAGCTGAAATCATTAAAGGGCCTTAAAAAGGTAACCTCTAACTCGGTGCAGAATGTATCCATCATCACTGCCGAGTTTCAGGCCAATATAAAAATTAAGGATGCTAAAATTGATGTTAAGGATGCTGTTGATAAAGCACAGCAGGATTTGCCGCAAAATGATAACAACCTTAAGGAGTCGGTAATATCTGATATTAACGTTGCCGATCTTCCTATTCTTTATATCAATATCTCGGGCGATTATGATCTGAAAAGATTAAAGGAGTATGCCGATATCCTGAAAGACGAAATTGAAGGCTACAAAGAGATATCAAAGGTTGACGAAGTTGGTGCATTAACGCCCGAGATACAGGTTAACGTGGATCTGAATAAGATGGCGGCTGCTCAGATAAGTTTTAATGATATCACTCAGGCGGTTGGTAATGAGAATATCCTGACCACTGCCGGTACCATTAAAACCGATGGCGTACGCCGCAGTATTGATATTAAGCAGGATTTTAAAAATGCCGCCGAGGTAGCCGCTATGGCTATCAGGAACCCGAAAGGGCAGGCCGTTTATCTGCGTGACATTGCCGAAATTAAGGATTCGTTTTTAGAGCAGGAGAGTTATGCACGTTTAAAAACACCTGATAACCCTAACTTTAAAAATGTAATTACACTTAACGTAAGTAAAAGGGCCGGTGAAAACCTTATTGAGGCATCAGACAAAATAAATGATCTCATTAAACTGAAGCAAAAAACAGTTTTCCCTAAAGGGTTAGACATCACCGTAACCGGCGATCAAAGTGATAAAACACGTACCACCCTTAACGATTTGATCAATACCATCGTTATTGGTTTTATATTAGTTACCGTGATCCTGATGTTTTTCATGGGTACAACCAACGCTATATTTGTGGCGCTTTCTGTACCGCTGTCATGCTTTATCGCATTTTTAATTATGCCGGCCATTGGGTTTACGCTTAACATGATCGTACTGTTCTCGTTCCTGCTGGCGTTAGGTATTGTGGTGGATGATGCCATTGTGGTTATTGAAAACACGCACCGTATTTTTGATAATGGTAAAGTGCCTATTAAGCAAGCCGCTAAAATGGCGGCAGGCGAGGTGTTTTTACCGGTTTTCTCTGGTACCATGACTACGCTTGCACCGTTTATTCCGCTGGCGTTCTGGAATAGCTTGATAGGTCACTTCATGTTCTTTTTACCAATTACGCTTATCATTACGTTGCTGGCCTCCTTGGTGGTAGCCTATATCATGAACCCGGTTTTTGCTGTTGATTTTATGAAACCGCACCATAAAGGCGAGCATGATAACCCTAAGTTTGACAAGAAAACAACGCGTACCCTCATTATTATGGCGGTATTAGCGGCCCTGAGCTACGTGATGTTCTTTACCGGTACATGGACAATGGGGATGGGTAACTTCCTGGTGCTGGCTATTATCCTATACCTGCTAAATCACTTTGTTTTATTGAGGATTATTGACAGATTTCAGAATAATGTATGGCCTAAATTCCAGAAATGGTATGCCAAATGGTTGGAGCGTGCTGTTCACCGGCCGGGAACTATATTGGGCGGAACATTTGTTTTATTTGTGCTTGCGCTGGTTATCAATCATTTTTTAGGTAAAACACCGGAATTTTTCCCTTCAGGTGATCCAAACTTTGCATACGTATATATTACTATGCCCATAGGTACAGACCAGGCCACTACCAACGAGGTAACCAGGAAATTGGAGAAACGTGTAGCGGAGGTGGTTGAACCCGATAAAGATATTGTATCATCAGTTATATCAAACGTAACCAAAGGTGTAACCGACCCAACCGATGAGGATCAGGGCGATTATGAAAACAAAGGTAAAATTACCGTAGCCTTTGTGGAGTTTGGTAAACGTAATGGCAAGGATACCAAAGCAATTTTACAAAGGATCAGGGCATCTGTTCAGGGTGTTCCGGGTGCTAAAATAGCTGTAGCACAGGAAAACAGCGGTCCGCCGGTGCAAAAAGATATCAGTATAGAGCTGATTGGCGATAACCTGGATTCATTGGTGCAAACCAGTAACCGCTTAAAAGCATACCTGGCTAAACAAAATATTGCAGGTATTGAAAACCTTGTTGCCGACGTACAAAATGATAAACCCGAAATTGTATTTGACATTGACCGCGAACGGGCCAACCGCGAAGGCATCAGCACATCGCAGATCAGCCAGAACCTGGGTACGGCAATATTTGGTGCCAAGGCAGGTGATTTCAGGAATACCAAAGAAGATGATTACCAGATAAAAGTGCGGGCCCTGGAAAGCCAACGCGGTAACATTGATGAATTGCGCAACATGAAGATAACCTACCGCGACCTTGCAACAGGTGGTTCTATACGTCAGGTACCTATTTCGGCCTTTACCGATGTAAGGTATACCAATACCTTCAGTAACATTAAGCGTAAGCAGCAGCGTAGGGTATTAACGTTAGGTTCAAACGTAATTAAGCCTTATAATGCTACTGATGTAAATAATAATATTTTAAAGGCGATAAACAACTTTAAAAAGTCTGACGATATTATCATCCGTCAGGGTGGTGGTCAGGAAGATCAGATGGAAGCCGCTATATTTATATTAACGGCTCTGGGTATTTCCTTCGGTTTAATATTAGTGATCCTCATGATCCAGTTTAACTCCATTGGTAAAACGCTGATTATCATTAGTGAGATCTTTTTCAGTATCATTGGTGTATTGCTGGGTACCAGTATTTTTGGAATGACCACCGCTATAGTAATGACCGGGGTTGGTATTATTGCTCTTGCCGGGGTGGTAGTGCGTAATGGTATATTGCTGGTTGAGTTTACCGATATGCTGATAGAGCAGGGTGCAAGCGTTCATGATGCCGTTGTGGAAGCCGGGCATACCCGTATGACGCCTGTATTGTTAACAGCAACTGCTGCAATATTAGGTTTGATACCATTAGCTGTTGGTTTCAATATTGACTTTGTGGGCATGTTCTCGCATTTTGCACCGCATATCCACTTTGGTGGTGATAACGTTGCTTTCTGGGGGCCACTGGCATGGACAATGATCTTTGGACTGGGCTTTGCCACAGTAATTACTTTGATACTGGTGCCATGTATGTACCTGATCCGTTATAACCTTAAAAAGAAACTTTTTGGTGATAAAAAGGAAGAGAAACATACAGCAGTATTAGAAGCCGAAACGGTTTAAATTTATAATCACCTATAAGCAAAAGGCGTATCCCCCTGTAAAGGGAGATACGCCTTTTTAATTTATACGGTATTTTATTAAAGCTTAAACCGGCTTATCAGTCCTTTGATACGCAGTTGTTTAACAAGCCTGTTGAATTTTCGTTCGTTTTTACCGCCCGCGTCAAGCGCATCATATACAATACCGGCAGTTACTGCATAAACCGCATGATGGAAACCATCAATAGCGATGGTTTTTGCATCTTCTTTGTAAATGGGAGGGGCCGCATTAAATTCGGGCAACATAATCATTGATGTACCCCAGATGGCTCCAAAGTGAAGCAGGGTTGCGGGTAATCCTTTTAACCCGGTTAATGATATTAAACCACGCGATATACCCCATACCGTTCCGTATGACCAATGGATCTCCTGCGAAACCTTTTGCTTTTCGCTCCTGCTTGCAGGTTTTATGCCCGTTGTTTCTTCTGCAACCTTGAGTGTGGCTTCGCTTGGTTTTCGCTTGGTTATTTTCATCTCAATAATTTGCGACAGGGTAATAGCGGCGGTGGCCGCCAGCCCGGCAAGTAAGCCCTTGCCAATTGCACCTCCTAACTCGCCTAATGCATTGTTTTCATGTAATTTCATAGTTTTGGTAGTTTGTATGTGTATCATAACTAACAATGAAATTTACTTATTGATTTATATTTTTTAATTAGAACATAATTTGTGTTTTGATGGTATTTATGAATACACATTACTAAAACATTATTATGCAACTGAAAATATCAGAGCCTTTTTGGCAGGTTATCGGTTTGGGCACGTTGGCAGGGATGCGATCTACATCGGCTCCTGTTATTGCCAGCCACATATTGAGTCATCATCAATCCAAACAGCTGGAGCATTCACCTTTGCGGTTTATGCAGTCAAAAACAGTGGCCACAACTTTAAAGGTTTTGGCCCTGGGCGAGATTGTGGGCGATAAAATGCCATTGGCCCCCAACCGCATAAAACCTGCTGTAATTGGTTTTCGTGTACTTTCCGGAGCGCTGGCGGGGGCAAGTATTTATAAAGCAACCGGCGGTAAGGCCATTACCGGCGCTTTGCTCGGTGGTACAGTTGCTTTTGTATCAACCTTTGGCAGTTTCTTTTTGCGTAAAAGTACAGTGAAAACCAGTCACCTTGTTGACCCCATCATCGGTGCCATTGAGGATGCGCTGGTAATAGGCAGTGGTATTGGTTTAACACAGCTGATTTAAACCTTACTCTGCTTTGGGCTGTAAATATTTTTCAAGGTTGCTTACCTCGTTTCTGGTACGGGGTAAACTACCCGGATAATTTTGCTGAATGTAGGTGATCAGGTTTTCGCGAATGTAGCAACGCAGATCAAATGCATCTGATGATGTGCGTGAGCTCATGAGTACACGGATCTCAATGGTATGTTCCTTTACATCGGTTACCTGCACCACCTTTACACGCTTATCCCACAGCGGGGTTTTTACAATTAGTCTTTCAAACTCCGTTCTGATGCCGTCAATGGGGATGGTATGGTCCATATATAAAAATACAGTACCCAATATATCTGCGGATGTGCGTGTCCAGTTTTGGAAGGGTTTCTGTATAAAATAGTTTATGGGTAAAATGAGGCGGCGTTCGTCCCATATTTTTAAAACAACATAGGTGAGTGTTATTTCTTCAACACGGCCCCATTCGCCTTCAACCACCAAAACATCGTCAATGCGTATGGGTTGTGTAAATGCTATCTGAAAACCAGCCAGTAAATTCCCCAATGAGTTCTGGGCCGCAAAACCAACAATAATTCCACCTATACCTACACCGGTTAGCAGGCCTGTGCCTATTTTACGCATACTTTCAAAACTGAGCAGGATAATGGCTATAGTTACAAACACAATAACCACCACCAGAAGCTTACGCATAAACTGAATTTGGGTTCGGATTTTCCGCTCCCTTAAATTGTCGGTTTTATTAAGATCGTAGGTATGATAAACGTAATCTTCCAATATCCTGACGGAGCGCACCAGTATACCAGCAAATGAAATAGTTAGCAATATTTCAATGGTTTTGTCAAGCGGGGCAATATATACCTTATCCAAACGCATAAACGGTATGAATAAGTTGAGCAAAAACAATGGAATAAAATAGGTTATGGCAGTACCCAGGTTAACCACTATGGATTTGAAGAATGAATAGGAAGTTTCCTTTTTGGCATAAAGCTTAAACAGGCGGGTAACTATAAATTTTATAATAAGCCCTACCAGTATGGCTATAACGGCAATTAACAAATCCCAGACAATAGCCGGCAGGTGTTGCGAAAATTCAAGCAAATTATCGGGTAATTTATTTTCAATACTCATCATCATAACATTATATAAATCTTTCTCTAAAAATAGTAGGAATGTAAAATTGTTTTAGCAATTGACAATGTATTAGGTGTTGATACATATATTTACAGAACTTTTGATAATTTTGTTAAAAAAGTCAGGAATTAAGTTTTGACTTACACGGTTTTATATAATTTATATACAAATGGCGGCAGTTAATGACCATCAGGACATAAAGAGAGAAAAAATTTTAGAAGCCTCTTACCAACGGTTTTTACATTATGGTTATTCAAAAACCACCATGAATGAAATTGCCGGCGATCTGTCAATGTCAAAAGCTTTGCTGTACTATTATTTTCCTGATAAAAGCCAGCTATATATTGCGGTGATGCGTAAGATTGCCGGTGATTACCTCACCGTGTTAGAAGAGAATATAAACGCTTTTACAAATCTTAAGGATGCCTTTGTTTTCCAGATCAATGTACATCATGATTTTATTGTAAAAAATTATAATTTCTTTGACTTTTTCAGGCTTAATGAACAAAACCTTCCTGATACCATTTGGGAAATTGTGGGCCAGGTTCACTCAGCCGAACTGAGCCTGTTAAGTAATGCCGTAAAAACAGAGGTAAGCAGGGGAACTATTAAACCGGTTGATAATCCTGATGAATTGGTTGATTTACTGCTTGACGCCCTGCATGGCATCAGGGTAGGGGCTGTTTCACAAAAGAAAACAAGTTTCCCCCGTAAAGAGCATCTGGAAGAAATACACACCAAAAAACTGCTGCTCATAGATATTTTTATTAAGGGCTTGATGTATTAGGAAGATTTTTCCTATTGGCTGATTTACTGTCACTTATTGGTAAAAAAAATGCTTGTAAACCCTGATGGGGTTATATTATAGGTACCTTTGTCTACTCAGGTAATTTTTAATGGTAAGTTAAATTTCCGTTGATTATTATTTAAGGAACTTCCTATTTAATAAGAGGTGATTGTTTTAGAGTGATTTGGCAGAATGGAGCAATCCATTCTGCTTTTTTATGCTTTAAAGTGTTGCTTTTAAAACTAATTTGATGTTTATCAGTATAATAGATAGATGAAACCCTTTGTTCATAAATTACTGATAACCGCTGGTATTATGGCAACTGCCTGTTGTGCCGGGGCACAACAGAGCGCTTCATTGATTGAAGTAGCCAGTTTTGGCAAAAATCAGCCAATAGGCATTACGGTAGCGCCGGCAACAAACCGCCTGTTTGTTTCTTTTCCGCACCGGGAGCCCTTTATTTATGCTTTAACCGAAATTGTAAACGGTAAACGTGTGCCTTTCCCGGATGTAGAGTGGAATAAATTTATCCCCGGAAAGGATGACACTCATTTTGTTAACGTGCAGGATCTGTATGCCGATGATAAAAACTGCTTATGGGTCCTTGATTCTAAACCTACGGGAGATGCTGGCAGTAAATTTAAACTGGTCAAAATAGATCTAACAGATAACAAGGTAAAGCAGATTTATAGTTTTGATGATATTGATAAAAGCAAGAGTGCTTTGAACGATATGTGTATTGATAACGATAAGCAGCTGGCCTATCTGTCTGACCCGGGGCAGCGTGCCATTGTGGTGCTTGACCTGAAAAGCAGCAAAAGCCGAACCGTGTTAAAGGACGACAGATCAACCATAGTGCAATCAGGGCTGAAACTGCACTTAGATGGTAAAGATGTGGTAGATACAGAGGGTAATCCCTTTATATCTAATGTAAATGGCATTGCCTTAACCAAGGATAATAAATACTTTTATTTCAGGGCCATCAACCAAACCAAACTATACCGGATAGCAACAGCTTACCTGGCTAACACAAGTTTGTCTGACGCCGACCTATCCGCCAAGGTTGAGCTTGTGGCCGAAACGGGGATATGCCATGGTATGATAGCCGATAAAAGCGGCAATATTTATCTGAGCGATTCTCCGGATCAGGCTATACAATATGTAACTCCCGGAGGGCAGGTGCATTTTTTGGTTAAGGACAAGCGCCTGATATGGCCCGACTCCTTTGGGATCAGTAACGATGGATACCTTTACTTGAGCAGTTCACAATTGAACCGGTTGCCCCGGTATAATAACGGGGAGGATAAGGTAGAGTATCCGTTCAGGGTTTATAAAGTGAAGCTGCCAACTCCTTAGCTATATTATGCTTATTACTGCCTGTTAAAAAAATTCATTTGCTTTAAAAGCCACCTCTCCATTTCAGGGGTGATGACATCGGCAGGCAAGCGCCAGGCCCAGTTGCCGGTTGTGGACGAGGGTACGTTCATGCGGTTGGTTTCGTCGAGCCCTAAAATATCCTGTATGGGTATAATGGCTTTTTCAGCTACGGAGGCATAGCATAACTTAATGAGTGTTTTTACCAAATGCTGATGGGAGCGAGGTAATATGCATTAATATTCCCGCACCTCTTTTATTGTAACCCGGATGTGATTGAAGTAAACCCAGCGGAAACTCATTAAAAAGCGAACCGACACGGATATCCCCGGTATACGAGGCTGGCTTACCATTCAATAGGTTTTCCCATTGAACAGGAGCATCAGCCGGTAAAATGATCCTGGTGTTTTTCCAGTCAATATTACCCGGGTTATTGCTATCGGTGTTAATTTGCCCCAGGTGCAGCGGCAAGGCCACAATGCACCAGCTATCGTGATAATAGCGGGCGTAAGCAAGCACGTTATCCTGATATTTTCCTTTAACTGTAAGCGGGATGTAAGTGCCTTTTTCAAATAATACGGCATTGCTTTTACGCATGCTAAACAGTAATTGTGTTAGCCAAAGCTTAATGTTTGCATTATAACGATTATCCCAAAGCTGGTTAATAGAGTTGGTTTTCCCAGAAATTAGTTTTTGAAGGTCATTAGTCCTTAAATCATAATCAACCGGGCGGCGGTTGTCGGGGTCAACCATGCTCAGGTCCCAAAGCTCGCAGCCCTGGTAAACATCAGGTACACCCGGACAGGTGAATTTTAGGATGGTTTGCGACAGCGAGTTAATAATGCCATAATCAGTAATTTTTACTTGAAACTGCCTAAAGCCTTTCATGAAATCGCTTTTGGGTTGTAGTATAGCATTTACAAACTTTTTGCAGCTTTCTTCATACCCTTCATTGGGGGTGGCCCATTGCGTATGTAATTTGGCTTCGCGCAGTCCCTTAATCAGGTATTCGTCCAAACGGGTATGAAAATCATCTTCATCCTCACCGGGCATAGGATAGCTGCCGGTTATGCTTTGGTAAATTAAATATTCATCATTGGCATCAGGTACGCCATTTGTTTTGTGCTTGTCGTTTGCCTGCTGCCAGCCGGTAACTATATTTAACCACTCTGGCGCCAGGTCAGTTAATACATTAAGCCTGGCTCGCGCTCCTTCGCCGCGTTTGGTATCATGGGTGGCAGTGGCGTTAATAGAGAGCGGCCATTGTTGTTGCCGGGTTGCCATATAGGTATGAAATTCATCAACCGGCAGTCCAAAAGTTTGTGGGGTGTCGCCCACTTCGTTATGGCCAATAAAGCGGTCATAAGTATACATCAGGGTATCCTCAACGCCTTTGGCCATCAGCGGGCCTGTAAACTGCATACAGCGCAGGTAAAAGTTTAGTATCCGTTGCGCATAGCTATCTGAAGCATTTGCTGTTAGTAGGACGCTTTCGAGCAGGTTTGCATTTTCATCCAACTCCGGTTTTGTCTCCCTGATGCTTTTAAATATATCCTGGATGGCCTTTTGCTCGGCTTTAGGTAAAGGTAAGCTGTTGCCATAGTAGCGGTAAACCGGACACCGGATCAAAAACTCTGCAATTACCGTTTTGACATCGTTGTTTTTAAGCTTGGCAGTATCGGCAAGTTCCAGATCGTAAAAAAGCTGATAGAGGTTTTCAAGCTCACCTGCCA
This sequence comes from Mucilaginibacter saanensis, assembly GCF_014200575.1. Taxonomy (GTDB): domain Bacteria; phylum Bacteroidota; class Bacteroidia; order Sphingobacteriales; family Sphingobacteriaceae; genus Mucilaginibacter. The sequence continues at coordinate 208,477 of NZ_JACHBZ010000004.1, forward strand.
TGTGACCGTACAAGATCAGCGATTTTTTGTTTAATATGGCTTGTGATATGGACGCTTTATCCTTATTGAAATCGCGGTAGAAATCAGCAAACAGTTTTTTACTATCGGCCTGTGTAAATAGGTTGTTCACTACGGCCAGAAAATCATATCCGGTATTGCCTTGTACGGGCCAGTTTTCAGGAAAATTTTCTCTGTCTTCCAGTATTTTTTCTACTATTATGTAGGTTTGGTCGCCTGTGAGCTGGCGTAAACGTTCAAGGTATGTTGTTGGGTCATACAAGCCGTCAATGTGGTCTAACCGGATGCCCTGGATAATATCTTCATCTAACAATGTTTTAACAAGTTCATGGCTCTTATCAAACACGTTCTGATTTTGCATATTGAGGCAAATGAGCCCGTTAATTGTAAAAAAACGGCGGTAGTTGATCTGTTTTTCTGTTTCCCGCCAGTAGCAGAGCTGGTAGTATTGCAGGTTTGATAACTCTTGCAACAGGTCTGTTTGTTCATTAACCGTATCAATACATTGCTGTAAATATTTTTTTATCGCTGGTTGCTGATATAAGGATCTTAATTGCTCTTTTAACTCCTCAAAACGAAGGCGGTATGTTTTATCATCATCGCTTTGCTGGAGTTCCCTTGCTTCCTGTACAAGCTGACTGATTGCCTGCGGCGGGTTAGCAGAACGGGATTGCAGGATAATAATATAAGCATGCAGATTTAGCGGATAATACTGGTCTGCATAGGTGAATACCAATTGTTTATCCCTGAAGTTTACCTTGATTTGCCCTTGTTGAAGCGTATCTTCAAAGGGTAAACCTAAAAAGGGAACCATTACCCGGCTGTTATATACCGGTGCCGACCAAATAATATCGAAAAAATCAATGTACTCCGAGCGGTTGCCTTTTTCCAGCACATCCATTAGCCAGGCGTTGTGGTTATGGTAAGCCATGTGGTTGGGCACAATATCCTGCAGCCAGCCGATATTTAGTTTTTTTAGGGTTTTACTGATCTGCTGCAGTTGGGGCAGGGTGCCAATTTCAGGATTAATGCGCAACGGGTTAACCACATCATACCCATGGGTACTGCCCGGCGTTGCCTCAAAAATAGGAGAGGCGTATATGGTGCTAACCCCTAATTGATGCAGATAAGGAATAATACTGCTGAGATTTTTAAACGTAAAATCTTTATTGAACTGTATCCTGTAGGTTGCAACGGGGTTATGCATAATATTGGGTATATATTAATATAGACTCTGGCGGAACCATCAATGTTTCTGTATCAATAATTTGCGGTGATGATGTAGGTCCGTTCCATTTTGGATCGGCTGAGTCAAATAGCTTTTGCCATTGGTTTACACCGCTGGGAACGGCTATATTTTGATGCTGGTCAGAAAAATTCAAAAAGCAAATGAGCTGTTGCTCTGCCGCCCAACGCTGTATTACTAATGTATTGGTAACAACATCAGTTGCAACAGTCATGTTTTTGCGGTCGGTGTTTTTTAAGGCTGATTGATGTTTCCGTAGCCCGATCAGGGCTTTGTAGTACTGCAACATAGTTTTATGCGGTTCTTGTTGCAGCGTACCCCAGTTTAGTTTAGAGCGGTTAAAGGCTTCTGTGGCCTGGGGATCAGGAGCTTCCTCACTGGTATGGAAATCTGCAAATTCAGCCTTGCGGCCTTTTCTCACGGCTTTTATCAGTTCCTTATCGGTATGGCTTACAAAAAACAGGAAGGGAGCAGATTCACTTCTTTCTTCGCCCATAAACAGCATGGGTAAAAACGGACTGATCATTACGGCTGCGGCCATTAGTTTCTGCATTTCAAAACTAAACAGCTGGCTTGAACGCTCGCCCAGCATCCGGTTGCCCACTTGGTCGTGGTTTTGTGAAAACACAACAAAGCGTTTACCATCAATACCATCTGTATCCGTCCCAAAAGTTTTTTGCCTTTGTTCTGAATACTGACCATGATATACATACGCATTTTGATAGGCATTGGCCAAATCTGCTATGCCATTAAAATCACTATAGTAGCCATTTTTCTCGCCCCCTGCTGTCACCCGTAAGGCGTGATGAAACTCATCTGTCCATTGTGCATCCATACCAAAACCTCCCTGATCAGCAGGGGTGATATAGCGGGTGTTATTTAAATCACATTCCACAATCAGGTAATGGGTTTTTCCGGTTACCTGCATCAGTTCTGCTACACGTTCATTGATCTCCTGCAAGATGTGTTTAGGGCTGAAATCTTTTATGGCGTGTACGGCATCCATGCGCAAGGCATCCACATGAAAATCACGAAACCACATCAATACATTCTCAATAAAATAAAGGCGTACCTCATCGCTGCCGGCATCATCAAAGTTGATGGCGCTGCCCCATGGTGTATTATATTTATCTGTAAAGTAGGGGCCAAACTGCCCAAAGTAATTACCCTCGGGGCCAAGGTGATTATACACCACATCCAATACAACAGCTAGTCCTTTATTGTGGCAGCTGTTAACCAATTGCTGCAAACCGCGGGGGCCACTATAACTATTTTGCACAGCAAATGGAAAAACACCATCGTACCCCCAGTTTCTTTCGCCGGGGAATTGAGCTACCGGCATAATTTCAATAGCGGTAATTCCTAATTCAATCAGGTAATCCAGTTGTTGTTCAATACCTTGAAAAGTACCCTCACTGGTAAACGTGCCGGTATGTAATTCATAAAAAATATAATTGGCCAGCGGGTAGTTTTTCCATTGCCCGTCTGTCCAATTAAAGGTAGTTACGTCAAATGCGGCCGAAGGCCCATGCACTCCCTCAGGTTGAAGAAGCGATGCCGGATCAGGGAGTTGTTTACCGTTTATATTAAACCAGTAAGTATCGCCAGGCTTAAGTAGTTCGGTGTTTAATGACCAGTAACCATGTTCTTCCTTAACCAGTGGAATAACATGATTATTAAACGTAATAGTAACATCATGAGCTTCGGGCGCCCATAATGTTATCCCGGCAACTCCCGGATTATTAAAATTAACACCTATTGATCTGTTATTGATGTTTAGTTCCGCCATTATGTATCAATTGATGCTGTAGTAATACCACTGACCGTCCTTCTACCTGTATTGTATCTTCGGCTTTATATTTTGGGGGAGCTTCATCAAATTGTTCTTTACAGGTATTAATCAGCAATTCCCAATTTTTGGCGTATGCTGTTTTGGGTAGCTTATAATTTAATGCTTCGTCATGAGCATTAAAAATAATATAGAAACTATCGTCAACCACTTCATCACCCTCTGCATTAACACTATGCAAACCCAGCCCGTTTAAAAAAACAGCTACTGATTTGGCAAAATCATGAGTCCAGTTATCGTCGGTCATTTCAGAGCCATCAGGTAAAAACCAGGCTATATCTGCAATGCCATCACCTTTTACAGCTTCGCCTTTAAACCAGTTTTTTCTGGAAAAAGCGGCATGCTCTTTTCTTAAACTGATTAGTTTGCGGGTAAAGGCCTGTAGGTTTTTATCCATGGTTTCCCAGTTTATCCATGAAATTTCATTGTCCTGGCAGTAGGAGTTGTTATTGCCCTGTTGCGTCCGGCTCATTTCATCTCCTGCAACCAGCATCGGCACCCCCTGCGACAGGAAAAGCGTGGTTAAAAAATTCCTTTTCTGTTTACAGCGCAGTTCATTGATAGCCTTATCCTCGGTTGGTCCTTCGGCGCCGCAGTTCCATGAGCGGTTATGGCTTTCACCATCATTATTATCCTCGCCATTGGCTTCGTTATGCTTCTCGTTATATGATACCAGGTCATTAAGCGTAAAGCCGTCATGTGCAGTAATAAAATTAATACTGGCAGTTGGCCTGCGATATGATTTGTACAGATCGGAGCTCCCGGTAATGCGGTCAGCAAATTCAGCCAGCGTACTTTCTGTACCGCTCCAGTAATCACGGATACTATCCCGGTATTTTCCGTTCCACTCGGCCCAGCCCGATGGGAATTTACCTACCTGGTATCCGCCTTCGCCCAGATCCCAGGGTTCTGCTATTAATTTTACCTGCGATATGGTTGGGTCCTGGTGAATAATATCAAAAAAGGCACTTAGGCGGTTTACTTCATGCAGTTCGCGAGCCAGCGTGGCCGCCAAATCAAAGCGAAAGCCATCAACGTGCATATCTATAATCCAATAGCGAAGGCTATCCATCATTAAACGCAGCACATTGGGTAAATTGGCATTAAGGGTATTACCCGTACCGGTATAATCCATGTAATATCGCTTATCATCATCAACCAGGCGATAGTAAGATACATTATCAATCCCTTTAAATGACAGGGTTGGGCCCATCTGGTTACCTTCGCCGGTATGATTGTATACAACGTCGAGAATTACCTCGATGCCTGCTTTATGTAATTCCTTAATCATAGTTTTAAACTCAATTACCTGTTCGCCCAGTACACCACCCGATGCGTAACGGGCATCAGGTGCAAAAAAGCCAATGGTATTGTAGCCCCAGTAGTTGGTAAGGCCTTCTTCAATCAAGTGCCTGTCTGAAAGAAAATGATGAACAGGCATGAGTTCGATGGCGGTAATACCCAGGTCTTTTAAATAGGCAATAGTTACAGGATGCCCGATGGCCGCATAAGTTCCCCTGATCTCCTCCGGAATTTCCGGATGAAGTTTCGTGAAGCCTTTTACATGGGCCTCATAAATAATGGAGTTGTAATAGGCTACATTCGGGCTCTTATCATTTTCCCAGTCAAAATTATGATCAATCACGACTGATTTTGGAATAAACGCCGCATTATCCGTTTCACTGAAACTCAGATCATCATCCTTATTGCCCAGTTCATAACCAAACAGCGAATCGTCCCAGTTAATGGTGCCTGCAATGGCTTTTGCATAAGGGTCAATTAATAGCTTGTTGGGGTTAAAACGATGACCGTTCTCAGGCTCATAAGGGCCGTGAACCCTATAACCATATAGCTGCCCGGGTTTTAAACCGGGGATATATATATGCCAAATTAAATCAGAAAATTCGGTGATCTGTATTCTTGATGATTCAACCTCATCATCAGAGGTATTAAACAGACAAAGGTCTACGCCGGTAGCATTTTCTGAATAAAGCGTAAAATTTACGCCATTACCATCCCAGGTTGCGCCAAGGGGGAACGATTTGCCAGGGTATGTTGTTATTTTCATAAGTGATCAGGTAAATGTGTTGTTGTTATTACTAACTTTCAAATTGAAATCCGGATGAATTGTTTTAAAATCGGCAATATTTTGTTTCTGCCCGCATTTAACATCATAATGTAAAATCCATTAAAAATAAGTTGCTTTATTTTTAAATAAGTTAATTAGTAATTGATTATTATTGCTATGCTATGTAGATTTGTATATCTACTTACATAAACCTATGAATAAGAAAATATTTATCGTTGAGGACGATGCTGATCTGTCCGAAGCAATACAACTGATTCTGAAAGGTGAGGGCTATCAAACTGCTGCATCTCTTGATAAAAATTCCATAAAGGGCGTTATATTACACATGCCTGATTTGGTGCTGGTTGATAATAAACTAAAAGACGGCCTGGGCAGCGAGCTATGTGTTGCTATAAAAAATCATCCTTTAACCAGCCACATCCCGGTGATATTAATATCGGGGTACGCAAACCTGTCTGCTATTGCCCGGGAGTGCGGAGCTGATGATTATTTGAATAAGCCTTTTGAAATGAGCGAACTGATTGAAACAGTCGGCAATCATTTAAAGCATCTTGTTTAATTAATTCCGGATCACAGGTTTTAAGTGTACTGCTATTTTTTTTGTTGCTCTAAATAGCCTTTGCGCCATTTGGAGCATTTATTTTTAAGTTGTTAATGATATATTAATTAAATATTTATTTGGGCCAGTAGTTTTGTTGTATACCCCGGAGTATTCAAAACCAATTTAATAAACCTGAATAATGAATCTGTCAGCACCAAAATTGCCAAAAGGTATTTGCAAGTACATAGCTGTACTTGCCCCATGCCTTATCCTCATGTTAACTTCTGTAAATGGCTTAGCTAAACAAACGAATAGCTTGCCCGGGCAGAATGACTATAAATTTGATAAAACCATTTCCAGACCGGTATTGGAGAACTACCTGGACCGGTCTGTCACCATGCAAAGCCTGCTGGTAGGTAAGGGCAACTTTGATGATAACCTGCGGATGATTAAAAATATAGGCGCTAAGTTTATTGGCCGGGCTGTTTGCCAATGGGGCGAGGAAGCCAATATTCCCGCCAACCTGCAACAGGAAAAAGAGCTGGCAGCAAAAGTACACGCCAGCGATCCGGACATTATATTACAAGCCTGTATTTTTGAGATTGTGACCAAACAGGTTGAACAGCTTCCGATACCCGACTGGGCATTTAAAGCTTTAAATATGCCAGCGCAAAAGCGTAATTTCAGTTATGATGCGATGTTATATGCTGACGGCAAATTCAAGAACCAGTGGGGAGCAGGCTCTGTTCCGGATGTAAGCCGGCCCGAAACCAAGTTGTTTTTCTATTACCTGGCCAAGTCATATATTGATATCGGCATAGAGGGGATTCATTTTGGGCAGGTGGAGCTCATGAATAAGAACGATCAGAACCTGGATAATTATGCACAGATATTAACCCTGATCAGGGAGTACGCCAATAAGTATGCGCGCAGGCACATGATCCTGTGCGACTCGCACGTACCCAGTGGCGGTTTTGTACGTAACGGCAAGCTGTTAATGGATTTTCATGCCTTTCCGTTAAGGATAAAGGAAATTCCGGAAAAACCGGAGGAAGCCATGTTGGCGGTAGGCCATACCGATGCCCTTTATTTACGAAGCAAAGGCGGTATTACGCCAAGCGGCTGGACTTGCGAGCATCTGCCTTACCTGGTTGAGTTTGATAACTACGGCGTAAGCAAAAGACCCGGACAGGCAAACGCAGGTGATATACCGTTTTGGGTTTGGGGTTATGATGAAATTAGCTGGTTTGCACATCAAAGTAAGCAGTATCGTACCCAATGGCTACATTATGCCTATGATTGGGTAAAGCAAACAGATGTTAACGGGCACCTGGAAATGCCCGGCGGCAGGCAAACTACCTCACCCTTAGATAAAAAGCGCTGGTATTATGCCAATAACCCAGGCACAGCAGTACCCCATGGCCATGGCGACGAAGATACCATCCGTGATATTTGGGCCAAAGGCCGTTAAATAAAATAAGGGTAAATGCCTTTTGGCGTTTACCCTTATTTTATTATCAGTTAAAGCTGTTTACGTCCTGAATATCATTCGTAATGACTGGTCTTTTGATAAGTAGGCGGTTCCCCAGTTATACAGGGTTTTTAGCTTGTTGCGGTAGTTTACCAATGAAATTAAATGTACAAATAACCACATAAATAAAGCGAGGATGCCCCCAATATGCAGCTTGTTTTTAAACAGGTCAACAACTGCTTTATTACGGCCAATAATAGCCATATCGCCTTTGTCAAAATAATTAAAAGCGGTTAAGGGTTTATCCTTTTGCATGGCTATAAAGTTTTTAGCCAGGTTACGGCCCTGTTGTATAGCCACTTGTGCCAGCTGCGGGTGCCCTTTGGGATAGCGTTCGTCAGTTATCTGCACGCTGGCATCGCCAATGGCGTAAACGTTATCAAGGTCCTTAACTTTATTAAATTCATCGGTTATCATGCGTCTGCCAATGCCCAGGCTGGTTTCAGGGATACCTTCAAAGGTATTGGCTGTTATACCAGCGGCCCATATCAGTGTTTTAGCCTCAATGGTTTCACCGGTTGACAGGGTTACCGTATTTTTATCATAATCCCTAACCTGTGTGTTCAATTTTACCTTAACGCCGAGTTGTGACAGTACCTTGTAGGCTTCCTGGTGAGTTTTCTCGCTCATCGGGCCTAAAAGGTTTTTGCCCCCGTCAACAATATAAATACCGCCTGGGGTACCTTTAAGTTCAGGATAATCCTTCAGGAAAATGTTGGTCTTCATTTCGGCCAGCATGCCTGCTATTTCCACGCCGGTTGGGCCACCTCCAGCAATAACTATGGTTAACAGTTTCCTGCGCTCGGCAGAATCCTTGGTCATTGCGGCCTGCTCCATGGTTTGTAATAATGCATTGCGCATGCGCAGGGCATCATCAATGGTTTTCATCGGGATGGCGTTCTTCTGCACATTTTCCATCCCAAAAAAGTTTATCCTGGCGCCTGAAGCAAATACCAGGTAGTCGTATTTAAGTTCTTCGTCGGTTAAATGAACGGTTTGGGCCTGCGCATCAATCTTTACAACTTCGGCCATGCGGTAACTGATCCTTTTATTCCTGAACAATTTACGGAACGGGTAACTGATATCTGACGGATCAAGGAAGCTGGTAGCCACCTGGTATAGCAGGGGAGGAAAGTAGTTATAGTTATTTTTATCAAGCAGGATAACCTGGTAGTTTTTGTTTTTAGCAACTTGTTCTGCAAGGTTTATCCCGGCAAAACCACCTCCAACAATCACAATTTTTTTAACAGCATTTTGGACGCCGTCCGCTGTTGCTGGTATAGTTTTAGGAGTGCTCATTTAGATAATTTATCTTAGTGTAATTTGTACACAAAGATACCTATAATTTAATACTTGTATATACTTTATAATGGTTGTTATATGTAGAATAAAAGTATTTACAATGTGATGATTAAACTGTTAAGTTGACGCTTTCATAAGCAATGGGTTTAGTTTTAAGGTTTTGATTTTTAGTATTTTATGCCATGATTTACCCCTGAGATAAAAGAATGAAGGCTGTAGATAGATGTAAAAACAGGGCTTGGAAGTTGTTTATCAGCCTTAACCCAAATTGACTGTGTTGTCGGGCATTCCGGATGATGTTTTTCGCTTTTTTAATTGTACAAGCTGGTATATTACACCTATTATATAAAGCCCAAACCAAATTGCCAGCCACATTTTTACAAGCGAAGCATCAGGGCCATTTGCCAGTGGTTGTTTAATGGGGAGTCTTGTTAAGGTTTCAACCGTGGCCGGTATCATAGATAGCAAAAGAGTTAACGACAACAGGGCGATCTGTACGGAGTCGACAGCTTTTCCAAAAATGCGGAGTTGCCTGGCGTATATGGCAAGGGGGATTAATACCAGGATAATTACACCCAGTGCATGACCGGCAGTGGGATGACCGGTTTTCATGATGGGGAAGCCGGTGATACAAGTAATAATGGTTAATATAATATATAGTCTGCCTGATTTGTTGCCGGGGCTTAATTTCCCCCATCGTATAAGTGCAACAATGGCTGCTATAATGGCAAGCACACTAATAGCTGTATGGATAATTCCAAGTATAGAAAGGTGATTTGGCATGGCTGTGATTTTGAAAGGTTAACAGTTTAGTTACTAAATCTACATAAAATAGTTGTAAATACAAGTAAATCAGCTAACTAAGTAGTTGATTGATTTATTCAATAAAATAATTGGCAGGGCAATCGAAATAAAAACTATATTTAGATCAATATTATAAAACACTATAATTTTCTGCTTTTTGGGCGAAACGAGAATGGCATAATATACCACCGGTATATCAACTGAAAAAAGAGCACGTTAATATTTACTTTAAGTTACCTTAATATCATAGCTGTTTCTTTGCAAAAGTTAAAAGTGGTTTGTGAAACATTATTCTGATGCCCAACTTCTTCTGGAATTAAAAAATGATGACCATCAGGCATTTGAGGAAATCTATGAGCGTTATGCTGATAAGTTGATTGCCATAGTGCTCAAAAAAACAGGCGATGAAGACGATGCCATGGATATGGTGCAGGAGTTATTTCTCTCGGTTTGGAAAAACAGGCATACCATACAAGTAAATGGCGTGCTTGAGGCTTACCTGGTAGTTTCTGTTAACTACATGATTTGCAGGTGGTATAAAAAACAAAAGCAGCAGCCGCAATCTTTACACCATGTTACCGAGGAGCAGGAGCAGTGTGAAGACAGCACTTCGCAAAAGCTATTGCTGGCCGAACTGAGCTTTTTAATAAATCAGGAAATTGCCAACATGCCCGAAAAAATGAGGCAGGTTTATTTGTACAGCCGGGAGCAGGATATGAACGGGCAGCAAATAGCCGCTCAATTAGGTGTATCGCATCAAACGGTGCGCAACCAGATCAGTAATGCTTTAAGCAGGCTTAAAAAGTCTGTTCAAAAATATTATAACGTTATCCCCTTTGACAATTTCAGCGAATTTCTGTTGCTGATAATTTTTTTTCGCCACCTATAGTACAAACCCCCGCTCCTGGTCACTTACTAAGTATAAAGGCTTTTAAGTGGAACAAAAGGACATCAAAAAATTACTGGACAAATTTAATAAAGGCAAATGCACTGCCGATGAATTAGCGTTACTGCAATCATTAATGCATGATTTTGACGGGGATGCGGAATTTAAAAAACCATCGGGCCAGCTAAAACAATTGGCATGGGAACAAATTAATAAACGCACACTGCCAAAGGGCAAAGTAATCCGGTTTAATACTACCTGGTTAAAAGTTGCGGCAATTGTATTAGTAACTGTTTTTGCCAGTGTTTTTTGTTCCAGGATACTTAATAGCTATAAACACGCCAATTCCATAGCTTACCAGGTAATTACCGCACCCAAAGGCGAAATGCGGCAAATAGTTTTGCCCGATAATACCATCGTAAGGTTGAATGCGGGCAGCTCGCTCAGGTTCCCGGTTCAATTCAGTGAGCAAAAGCGCGAGGTGTTTTTATTAGACGGTGAGGCATATTTTGATGTTAAACATGATGCTGCAAAACCATTTTTAGTACATACCGCAAAAGTTACTACCCAGGTGTTGGGTACATCGTTCAATATTAAGTTTTACCATGAGTTGCCTGAACTACAGGTGTTTGTTAACAGTGGTAAGGTGGAGATTCATGATGAAAAACATACCCTGGGTATGTACACACCGCAGCAACAGTTGAGCTACAATAAACATGATGAGAGCTTTGTAAAGCAGCAGGTAGCCAATGATCATTCATTAAGCTGGATGCATGATGAACTGGTGCTTGACAATGTAACCTTTAAAGAGGTATCGGTTTACCTGCAAAACAGATACAATATCAACTTTAATTATAACGGTAAAAGGCTAAGTCAGCAGCATTACTCGGTAAGGTTCTCTAATAAATTAACCATTGCCCAGGTAATTGACATACTACAGTTAATTGATGGCCGAAAATATCAGTTGAACGGAAATACACTGGATATCAAATAAACAGGATGAAAAAGAAACCAATGCCTGCTTCAACAAGCATTGGCTAAATGAATGTAACCACTAACACCAAAAAAACAGGTGGTTACGGATTAAACTAAAAACAAATATATGGAAAAACCTTTAACCCCGATTTCAAGAAAGTTAATGACTGCAATTTTATTGCTCTTAACAATTTTAACAACGTTTTTGCCGGGCACATCAATGGCAGAACGCGTTACATCACTGATTGACCAGCCGGTGACTGTACGATTTGGAAACGAAACCATGGCAGCCTCCTTAGAAAAATTAAAAAAGGCCGCTAATGACATCGCTTTCAATTACAAACTGAATGATGTGGAGCTGGTAAAAGTTAAGGCGGAGTCATTTGTGAATAAGCCGTTAAAAGACGTGCTAAATGCTTTAATGAATAACACCCAGCTTGAATACAAGGAAAAATACAACACCATTATTATTTCCCGTAAAAAAGTTGTTGTAGCTGCAAAGGTTGATAAAATTGCAGTAACAGGTACGGTTAGTGATGCCGATGGTTCGCTTGCCGGGGTTGCCATACGCAGCAAAAACTCGTCCGAGTCTACATCTACCGATATTAATGGTAATTACAAGTTAACGGTTGAACGGGGTGAGGTTTTGGTATTCACCTTTATTGGTTACAAAGCCCAAGAGGTTGTAGCCGATCATTCGCCACTAAACGTAACGCTAAGTACCGATGTAACCGGTCTGTCGGCGGTAGTAGTAGTGGGTTACGGTACGCAAAAAAAATCAGATGTGACAGGTGCCGTGGGTTCTTTAAAGGTTACCAATGTTAAAGACCGTTCTGTTGGCTCAGTTACCGAAATGTTGCAGGGGCAAATTCCCGGTGTAACTGTACTAAACGAGGGCGGCGACCCAACGGCACTGCCAAGCATCAGGTTACGTGGCCAAAGCTCATTTAATAACGAAGGCCCTTTAACCGTTGTTGACGGTACAATTTATAACGGCGGCCCAATTGATCCGGCTGATATCGAATCAATTGATGTGTTGAAAGATTCGTATGCAGCTATTTATGGTGCCAAAGCTGCGGGTGGTGTTATCCTGATCACTACTAAACGTGGTAAACAGGGCAAAACTAACCTGGATATTTCTGTAAAAGGAGGTACCCAGAATGCTATTAAAATATTACAGGCATTAAACGCCGCAGACTATGCCGATGCCATTAACCAGGCTTATGACAATGCGGGTATACCAAGGTTGGAGGCTTTTGATGCTGTAAAGAATCCCGATTCGCGTATTACCCGTACCAACTGGCCCAATGCGCTTTTCCGTACCGGCTATATACAGGATTATAACCTGAATATTAGTGGTGGTAATGAAAAATCAACATTTTATGTATCTGGTGGATACCGTAAAAACGATGCTATCCTGTTAAACACCAATTCTGTCCGTTACAACTTCAGGGTTAACTCTGACCACCAAATCAAAGATTGGTTAAAGATGGGCGAAAGTATGTCGTACTCTTATAATAACGGTCAGGGAGCTAACACTACCAGTGCTTACACAGGTGCGCTGTTAACCGCTATATTTTATCCGCCCAATGCATCAATCTATAATGCCGATGGCAGCTTTGGCGGAGTTCCGGCGCAGTACGCAGGCTCTTATGGTGATGTGATAAACCCGGTAGCCTATTTGAAACGTTTAAATAATAACGATGGTGTTACCAGCTTTACCATAAACCCTTATGTTGAAGTTAATTTATTGAAAGGCTTAAAATTCCGGTCAAACCTGGGTATAACCAAAAACCTTGAAACCATTAAAAACTTTAGCCCAAGAATATTGGAGCCGGGTAAAAAGTTCTTTGATAACTCGCTTTTCCAGGAACAAAACAATTCAAGTACACTACTTACTGAGCAAACGCTTAATTATGACAGAGTATTTGGCACCGACCATCATATAACAGCTTTGATTGGTTATACTTATCAGGATGACAAGCAAGAGTATTTTAGTGTTAACACTGATAATTATGTAAGTGAAGATCCTGCCTCGCAATATATCATAAACGGAACGCTTTATCCAAGCGGTACTCCCTTACAGGGGCAGAAAATAGAAAGTGCCGTTATTTCTTATTTAAGCAGGGTAGGGTATGATTATAAGGGGAAATATTTGATTAATGCAATATTGCGCCGTGATCAAACATCACAACTTAATGCCAAGCATCGCACAGAAAATTATCCTGGCGTTTCTGCCGGCTGGATTTTAAGTAAGGAATCATTTTTCCCGGTTGATGGTTTAGTATCATTCGCCAAATTAAGGGCCAGTTATGGTCAGTCTGGTAACCTTGCTGGTTTAACAGGAGCAGCCAATTTTCCTACGTATGTTTCTTTAACCAAAACATCAGGGTATTTAGGTAGCCCGGCTACAGTTGTAACTGGTGCGGCGGTTGATGGTATTGCAAACGAAAATTTATCATGGGAAAGAGCAACCCAAACTGATATTGGTGCAGATGTGGAGTTCTTTAACGGGAAGTTAAGCGTTAACGCAGATGCATTTGTTAAGACCAATACGCACTTTATATTTCAGCCACCTGTAGCTGCGGTGTTTGGTGTTTCAAACCCGCCATTTGTAAACGGAGGTAAGATTCAAAACAAAGGTATTGAGCTGGCTGTTAAATACCAGAACAGTGTAGGGCAACTACACTACAACTTTGCCGTAAACGGATCGTACATCAAAAACAAGATCATTGACATTTTACCGGGCGAAGAAACCATTTTATCAAACCCTACGGTAAGAGGCAGCCTTGTTCCGGTTGAACTGGTGCAGGGTAACCCGCTTTATTCTTTTTACGGATACCGCACTGCAGGCCTGTTTCAGTCACAGGATCAGATAAATAATTACAAAGGTCCGGATGGCACGTTGATACAGCCTAACGCCAAACCAGGTGACATCAAATTTGTTGATATTAATAAAGATGGTAAACTAACCGATGCCGATAAAACTTACCTGGGTACTCCTTTCCCTAAGTTTAACTATGGTTTTACAGCCAATTTTAATTACGCTTCGTTTGATCTGAGCATATTTTTACAGGGTATTGCTGGTAACAAAATTTTTAATGCGGTTAAATATACCGGCTTAAACGCTTCTATTCAGAACTATAACCTGTTAGAGGATGCCAAGAATGCCTGGACACCAACCCATACCAACACCAACATTCCCCGGCTTTCAGCAAGCGATGCCAACGGTAACTTTGGTAACGTATCTGACTTTTATGTGGAGAATGGCTCATACATGCGCATTAAAAACGTAACCTTAGGTTATACACTCCCAAAATCAATCGTCGACAAAATAGGCGTAAGAAATGTAAGGATATATGCTAACGCGCAAAACCTGGTAACATTTACCAAATATACTGGTCTTGATCCTGAAGTAGGTATTAACCAAAACGGTGTTGATCTGGGTTTGTATCCGCAGTCAAGAATAATTTTAGTAGGCGTTAACGTAGGCTTATAATTAAATACGGTAAAGTAATTTAAGGAGATAATAACATGAAATTCAAAAATATATTAATTAAGGGGTTGGTAGGTATAACGGCTGTTATGCTTACGCAGGGTTGCAAAAAAGGAACGTTGGACAATATTAAGCCAACCGGTACACCAACCACAGCTAATTTCTGGAAAACGGCTGATGATGCCCAACAGGCTGCCAATGGCTTATATGACAAACAAAGCGGCAGCGAAGATCTGTACGGCCGCGGTTTCTTTTGGTTCATCAATGCCAGTGATGATATGGTAGTTGGCCGTACATCTGCAGATAGGGAAAATATCAAGAATTTTATTTGTACCGGTAACGAAAGCAGTATTTATGCGCCATGGTCATTACACTTTGTGGTGATGAAAAGGGCCAATGATGTTATTGCCAATGTGCCAAACATCAATATGGATCAGGCTACCAAGAATTTTATTATTGGTCAGGCTTATCTGGTACACGCGGTAATGCACCTGGAAATTGCCGATCTTTACGGTACAAATCAACAAGGTGCGCCGGTACAAAACCGTGCTAATCTGTTGGCTTTTCCGGCTCAGCTGCCATCAGTAAAAGATAACTATGCTTACATTGAGGCCGATCTGAAGAAAGCCGCTAATCTTTTACCTTATTTTGATAAGCTTGCCCCGGCAGATTATGGCCGTGCACACAAAACAGCAGCCTGGGCATACCTGGCTAAAACTTATTTGCATGCCAAGGATTATGCTAATGCCGAAAAATATGCCGACTCGGTTATTTTGAGCGGTAAGCATGCTTTGCTGCCTAATTATGCCGATGTATTTAAGATTGCTAATAACTGGAGTTCGGAGTATATTTGGTCTGTGGCCAGTGGTATAAACGGCCAGAGTATTTTACCTGGAGCAATGCTTGAAAACAAAGGATGGGGTTTATATAACGGTTTTGGCTACTATCAGCCAACTAAAGAGCTTGTTGATGAATTTGAGCCTGGCGATACAAGGTTAACTGCTACTATCCTGAAAAAAGGCGATTCTTTTCAATATTTTGGCCAAACTTATACTTATCCTATAGGTGGCAAAAGCAACAGCTTAACCGGTTACCAGTTTAATAAATATATGGAGCCGTTTAGCTATGCAGGTGGTATCCATGTAAGCCCTAATGGTGATGAGCCATCAACTGATTTAAACGTGCCACTTTTGCGTTATGCCGAAGTAATATTGTTTAAAGCTGAGGCCGAAATTATGCAGGGCAAAAATGCCGATAAGGAAATTAATATGATCAGGGTACGCGCAGGCCTGAAACCAATAACCGGCGCTACCTTAAAGGATCTGAAACATGAGCGCCGTGTGGAATTGGCAGGTGAGTGGAGCGACCGTAATTTTGACCTGGTACGCTGGGGCGATGCGCAGGCAAAGTATGCCCAGCCGCTACACGGATCAGATGGCTCCATTGTGTGGAAAGCCCGCAATTTTGATCCGGCGAGGGATAATGTTTGGCCTATTCCACCAAATGATATTCAGATAAGCCAGGGTCAGCTAAAACAAAATGCTGGCTGGTAATTAAAATTTAAACATCTGTAAAAGCCGGGTTAAGCCCGGTTTTTACATGAAGTACATTAATATAAGTACACCATATGAATAAACTTACAAAACAAATTACCTTACTGGCCTTGCTGGCAGCTGCAGGCATTACCGTGAATGCGCAAACAAAAGCTTACACCGTTGCCGATGCACACTCGCATAATGACTATAAAAACAACATCCCGTTTTTGAGGGCTTATGAAAAAGGCTTCGGCTCTATTGAGGCCGATGTTTATGCCGTAAACGGGCAGTTGATGGTAGCACATGATAAAAAGGAAATAAGCGCCAAACGTTCATTGAAACTTTTATACATCGACCCGCTGATTGAAAAGTTTAAGCGGGACGGACAACGGAAACTGCGCCTGCTTATCGAAATAAAGGAAGATCACAAGGCGGTGTTACCCCTGGTGATCAAAGAACTTAAACCACTTGAACAGTATTTTTCATACCCGGGCCATCCTGGCAGGTTGTCTATAGTGATGACAGGGGCTGTACCCCCGGCGGCTGAGCTTAATAATTACCCTGATTGGATATCTTTTGATGTAGACCATTTAGATGGGTTTACGCCCAAACAATGGCAAAAAATAGGATTAGTAAGCTACCCATTTGAAAAGTATGTTAAATGGAACGGCAAAGGGGTATTGAACCATGAGGAGGTTAGTAAGGTAAAAGCGGCTATTGACAGTGTGCACCACGCCGGTAAAATGATCCGCTTTTGGGAAACTCCCGATACTAAAAGCAGTTGGCTGGCTTTAATAAGGCTGGGTGTAGATGTGATTGGTACTGATAAGGTAGAGGAACTGGGCGATTTTTTGAATAAAAAACCTAAGGACGAATATGTTGCACCTGCGGCTTACCAGGTATATCACCCCACTTACAATTCTGATGGTTCGGCCAAAAAGGTTAAAAATATCATTTTGTGTATTGGCGATGGTATGGGCCTTTCTCAAATATATTCAACTTACACGGCTAACCGCGGTCAGTTAAATATATTCCAGATGTTGAATATCGGGTTTTCCATTACCAACTCGGCAGATGCTTATATCACCGATTCGGCAGCTGGTGGTACAGCCTTCGCTGGCGGGCAAAAAACAAATGACCGTGCGGTTGGAGTTGATAGCCTGGGCAAACCATTGAAATCATTAGCAGTATACAGTGCGGAAGCCGGTAAAAAAACGGCGGATATTGTTGCTTGTGAGTTAACCGACGCTACACCGGCAGTTTTTTACGCACATCAGTCTGAACGATCAGAGGCTACAGCTATTGCCAATGATATGGTTTCAACGCCGATTGATATTTTGTTGGGATCTGGATATAATGATTTTACTAAAAAAGTAAATGGCGAAACCCCATTGGATAAAATGAGGCAAAGGGGCTACACCATTATCCGCAATTTTGATGAGTTTTTAAACTCGCCTGCAAAAAAAATTGTGGCATTGATGGATGACAGCGTTACCAGGCCAAAAATGGCGGGTAGGGGTAACTACCTGCCGCTGGCCTTTAATAAAGTTAAAGGGGCTTTTAAAAGTAACCCTGAGGGCTTTTTTATGATGGTTGAAGGTTCACAGATTGATCACGGTGGTCACGCCAATAACCTGCAACAGGTAATTACCGAAAATGCCGATTTTGATAGGGTAGTGGGCGATGCCCTGCGCTTTGCTGATGAGGATGGCGAAACCCTGGTTATTGTAACTGCTGATCATGAAACCGGAGGCTTAACCCTGCTTGACGGCGATATTAAAAAAGGATACGTTTGGGGCGATTTCAGCACTAACGACCATACAGGCACCCCGGTGCCGGTTTTTGCCTACGGCCCGCACTCTACCGATTTTAGAGGGGTATATAACAATACCGAGATATTTAACAGGTTACTGGCTTTAATTAAGGCAAAGTAAGCTCCTGAACCTGATAGATGTTAATTTAAAAGGCTCTCCAATTAATTGGAGAGCCTTCTTTGTTTTCATAAAAAAATAAAAAACAACCGAGGGAATTATTATATGTGTAAATTAGTATTAACTAATACATTATGAGTTGTTTATGCTTGGCTTTGATGTATGAGTAATAAACCCATAATCCTATTATCATGCCTGTAACCATGCTTCCGTGGAAAGATATATTTGATTCAATTGTTGCAATTGTAAAGTTTATTAAAGAAGGTTATTCCAATACGACCGAAACCAGGAAAAACTATTTTAATAACCATATTGAACCTGCGTATGTGAAAATTGAACTGGTTCATAAAGACTACCTTACAACGCTTTCTATGCTGGTGAAAATGAAAAAGAAGGAGCAGAAATCAAACGAGGAAGTAATTGAATGGTTAAAGGAAAGAAAAATTGAATTTCAGACAGAGCGAATCAGGCTTCAAAAGCTACAGTCGGAGTTGTTTAATAATGATTATTTTAATAAGACATTTAAAAAGGACACAGAGATTTCGAAATGGACGGTTCAGTATCTGGAAGATATATTTAAGTACTTTAAACAGAGTAACTACCTACAGGATATGACTTGGTACAGTTATCTGATCCAGGTTATAGAGTCGTCTGTTGCGTTGCAAAACAGTCACCCCGAAAGTGGTCCGGCAGGCTTACATGCTAATGCAAGTTCAGCCGATATTTTTAAGCATATTGATACTACTATCGGCGTAATAACATCACAATTTGATTTTATTTCAGAAAGTTATTCCAGGTTACGGGGATTGTGCCTTTAATGCTTAGTAGTTGATTGATTATTAGTTTAATTATGGCTTGGTATTGAAGGCTTATTTTACCACTATGCTTACACTTTGAGTGGTATGCGCACTGAAATAACCAAGCGCTGTTGGGCTAATATTATTTGGCGGATTAGAAGGGGTTACACCACCACCCGGGCCATTAAATCCCTGTTGCATTAAGGTAAACCAATAGGTATATATCGTTTTGTCAATACATTGCATTTCTACGGTTACTTTATCGCCGGGATAAATGTCAATATCATCCTCTCTCAGGTCAAAATCTACCGTGTTACCATCGGTAAAGTCGTCGTTATTGGCTAAAACGCGTTTAACCTGTACACCGTTAACATACATCAGGAAATTGTACTGATTGGCAATCCCCGCCGGATCATGATAATGAACCGTGATCTTTCTTTTGTTTTTACCGCTGTCAAATTCACTTTTTGCTGAGGTAACCGAATCAATTGGTACAAATACCGGCATTATCGAGCTGGCTGTATAAGTTTTGCCGTTGGTAACAACATGCATAGTATAGGTATTGTCTGTTTCGCCAGCTAACTGGCCTATAACGTAGGTGCCGGCAGGGCCTTCTGCACAAGTAAAGCTATTGCCTGTTTGGTCGGTTACGGTTACTTGGGCGCCTGTAACAGGCGGATAAGTGTTAGTACTTGAAAAAGATACATTACTGGACAGCTTGATGCTCTGCGGTCCGCTAACGTTGGTTATGTTGCCCTCAATAACCAGCTGGCCGGCCTGGTTTCCCAGGTTTAAATCAATCACCTTATTGCAGGAGGTAAGTAACAGCGCAGATGAAAAAAATATGATAAATAAAAAAATAGCTTTCATGTAGTGTGGTAGTTAAAATTTAAAGTTCCAGGTAACAGACGGAATTTGTGTTGCAAAAATACTGGTTTCTACGGCTTCGGTAGTGTTTGGAACAGTCTTGCTATCCCTGAAAGTTATGCTGTATGGGTCGCGGTGGCCGTAAACGTTATAAATGCCGAATGTCCAGCTGGAATGATATTTTTTATGTTCCTTACCTTCCAGTGTAGCGCCAATGTCAAGCCGGTTTGATGATGGCTGCCTATAACCGTTACGTTCTGAGTAAGAAAAGGTGGTGAGCCCGCCCACATTATATTTACCTGTTGGATAAGTAACTGCATTACCGGTGCCATAAATGAAGGTACTTGAAAAAGTCCACCGTTTGCTGAACTGATAGATGCCCACAACTGACAGGTCATGAGTTCTGTCCTGCCGGGCCGGGAAATAATTACCATTATTAATGGCGTCAAATTTCCTCTCGGTTCTTGATAGCGTATAGCCCACCCAGCCATTAAAACGGCCGTATTTTTTCTTTAAAAACAATTCAACACCATAAGCTCTGCCAGTGCCATAAGTTAGCAGCGACTCCACATCCTGATTTACCAAAAGCTGGGCGCCATCCTTATAGTCTATTTGATTTTGCAGCCATTTATAATAAACCTCTGCTGAAAACTCATAGGTGTTTTCCTTAAAGTTTCTGAACCATCCGGTTGATACCTGGTCTGCTATTTCGGGTTTAATGTTGTTACTGCTCATTACATATAAATCAGTAGGGGTACTGCTGGTTGAATTGCTGAGCAGGTGTATATTTTGGGTATTGCGATTATAGGAAGCCTTAATAGAGTTTTCGTCATTAATGGTATAACTGCCTGATATGCGGGGCTCCAGGTTAAAGTAATTTTTTACTACTGAGCCCAAACCATAGGTTGTTGATGTAAGGGTGTTACCTGCAGCATCGTAGGTTTTAAATGTGCCCGGACCTAACAAAAACATCCCGCTTAACCGTAACCCGTAAAGTATGGTTAGTTTGTCACTGGCTTTCCATTCGTCACTCAGGTATGCGGCGGTTTCATAGCCGTACCTCTGTTCTACGTGTTTATCATTAAAGCTTGATTCCTGTGAGGTTGATATGTCGCCGGGGGCGATGTCATGATGCAGTATGTTTAGGCCAAATTTTAGGGTGTGGCTACTACCCAGGGAGTATTGCAGATCCTCCTTTAAGTTAACATCCGTAATTTTTGATGTGGCCTTAAAATTATCATTGCTTTCAAAGCTTTGTATAACGTAGTTATAGTTGCTGTAAATTATAGACGTATTTGAAAATAACCGGTTGTTGAACAGGTGATTAAACCTGATGGTGCCCGTTGAGTTGCCCCAGTTGGTGCCAAATACATCTTTAAGCCCCAAAACATCCTTCCCAAAATAGCCGGATATGTAAATGGCATTTTTATCATTAAAATGATAGTTAGCTTTAGCATTAATATCATAAAAATATAGGGAGCTGCCCTTAATGCTCGAGTCGGATGAGGCTTTCAAAAAGAAATCAATATACGTTCTGCGGGCGCTGATCATAAATGAACCTTTGTCCTTAACCAAGGGCCCCTCAACCTTTAAACGCGAAGAAATAAGACCAATACCACCCTGAACAGTAAAGTCTTTATTGTTACCCTCGTTCATTTTAATATCCAGCACGGATGACAAACGACCGCCATACTCGGCAGGCATTCCGCCTTTGTAAATACTCACATCCTTAATGGCATCGGAGTTAAAGGTTGAAAAGAAGCCTAATAAGTGAGATGCGTTGTAAACGGTTGCTTCGTCCAATAAAATAAGATTCTGATCTGATGAACCGCCGCGAACATAAAACCCAGTATTACCTTCACCAGCGGTTTTAATACCCGGCATCAGGGTAATGGTTTTCAAAATGTCCCGTTCGCCCAATACCACCGGAACCTGGTTTACCTGTGCCATGTTCAGCTTTTCAACCCCCATCTGCGGCGATGCCACATTATCATTGTTGGGCTTATTTGCCCTTATAACTACCTCCTGCAAATCGGTTTTG
Organism: Mucilaginibacter saanensis; assembly: GCF_014200575.1. Classification (GTDB taxonomy): domain Bacteria; phylum Bacteroidota; class Bacteroidia; order Sphingobacteriales; family Sphingobacteriaceae; genus Mucilaginibacter. Next base: position 230,385 of record NZ_JACHBZ010000004.1, read on the forward strand.
GCCTGCAATGCAATATTCAACACCTGGCTTTTATGAAAAGAGATCTTTTGCACCGTGGTTTGGTAACCAATGTAGGTGAATTGTAAGGTATATTCTCCCTCGGGTGCAGTAAGCGAATAAAAGCCATAGCTGTTGGTGGCAGTACCCACAGATGATAATTCCTGGATCCTGACGGATGCGCCAATCAATGTTTCGCCGGTAGCGGCATCTTTAATGGTACCGTTAATAGTGTACTTTTTTTGAGCAAAGGCAGTGAGCGTGGTAAGCAGTATAAAAAGGATTAGGAGTGTTTTAGTCATTTGTAGAAATTTGATGCGAATATATCCCTATTCTTTATTATGCTGTTTTAAATTATACAAAAGCACCTGTAATTTATAGCAAGTATGCTTTATTATTTTGCTGTAATAACCAGTATTTAACTGTGTTTTTAATTCTGTTAACTAATAAATTAAAACCCCCTCCATTTTAATTATTAAAACCTATTATCTTTCGCTACGTATAAACCGGGCAACTGCCTGCTTTCCAAATTTGAAACAGGCACACCTAATTTGAGCTTTGACGCATGATTTTCCGGGCATGAATAAACTTTACCTGATTTTTATTTTATTTTTCTTTAGTCCCTTTTTAGGGGCGGCTCAAAATCAAAGTATCAAATTTGATCATTTTGGTACGCACGATGGCTTGTCGCAAATAAACATTAATACCATCATTCAGGATCACAGGGGATTTATCTGGATTGGAACCAGAAACGGTTTGAACAGGTATGATGGCTATAAGTTTACTACCTACCGTTATGATTCTAATAACCCCGCCTCGTTAAGTAATAACACGATCACCGATCTGGCAGAGGATAGGGATGGTAACATCTGGATATCAACCCAAAGCGGGTTAAATATGTATGATGTCAAAGCAAATAAGTTTGTCAGATACATGCATAAGCCTGACGATAAGCATAGTATCGCCAATGATATTATCAACAGGCTTTCATTTGATTCTAAAGGTATTTTATGGATCGGGACTCAAAACGGCGGGCTGGATGGTCTGAATCTTAGCACAAAAATATTTGAACACCATTTACATAATGACATTGATAAGAATAGTTTGCAGGATAATAACGTCCGCTTTGTTTTTGAAGACTCAGACCACCGTTTATGGATAGGGACTACCAGGGGCGGCTTAAGTTTTTTTGACAGAAAATCAAATAGCTTTTCAAAAATCCCATTGATAGATCCCGTAACCAGGACGGAGACAGGTAAAAATGTAATCTGTATAACTGAAAATGACAAAGATCAGTTATGGATAGGCACCCAGAACGACGGGCTTTTTTTGTTGGATACCAAACAAAAAACATTTAAAAATTTCAGACATGACGAAAAATCAACTGATGGCATTTCCAGTAATATCATTTATAGTTTACGGAAAGATGATGAAGGCAATTTATGGATAGGTACTGAAAATGGCGGCTTATCTATATTAAATAAACAAACCGGCAAATTTCAAAATTATGCCCATGACGAAATTGACGGCAACAGTATTCAAGGTAATTCCATTTATGCTATATGTAAAGACAGGTCTGGCAATATGTGGCTTGGTGCTTTTAGCGGTGGCGTAAACTTGTATAAAAAGAGTACCTCGAGCTTTTTCCTTTACAGGCATAACAGTCTTGCTAATAGTCTGTCAAACAACTACGTGTTGACTTTTTTTGAGGATAAAGAAAAAAAAGTATGGGTTGGAACCGACGGGGGAGGGATAAATAAATTTGATCCGCAGAATGGAACTTTCATCAGTTATAAACACCAGCAGGGGAACGAAAAGAATACAATATCAGGGAACTATGTGCTGATCATTAACCAGGATTCAAGCAGCAATTTATGGGTAGGCACCTGGGGCAATGGTATCAGCATATTAAACCCTCAAACCGAAAAGTTTAAATACCTTACTCATGACCCCCTAAATCCGCAAAGCATCAGCGGCAATAATGTTTACTATATATTACATGCCAAGGACGGTAAAACATGGATAAGTACTTTTAATGATGGTTTGGATTGTTATGATAAAAGTACCAACACCTTTGAACACTATAAATACGATATCAATAATCCGAAAGGAATAAGCAGCGACAGGATATACGTTTTATATGAAGATAAAAAAGGGAGGCTCCTGATTGGTACTTCTGATGCGGGGCTTGATATTTTAGACCGGAAAACAAACACATTTACCCATTTTCATCATGATGAAAAAAACGTCAACAGCATCAGCAATAATGGTGTAACTGATATTATTGAGGACAGTAAGGGCAATTTATGGATATGTACACTTTCAGGGTTAGATTTATTTGATCAAAAAACAGGCCATTTTACTGTTTTTGGTAAAAAGGATGGTTTAGCAAGCGATATAATATACGCTATAAAGGAGGATAACAACGGGCAATTATGGATCAGTACCAACGGTGGTTTATCATGTTATGACCCGAAAAAAAATACATTTAAAAACTACACCACGGAAGATGGTATCCAGGGCGATGAGTTTAAGCCACACTCGTCCCTGAAGAGCAGCACCGGGCGATTATATTTTGGAGGTACCAATGGGTTTAATGCATTTTATCCGGAACAGATATTAAAGCCATCGGGCTTTTCTCCGTTGGTGATAACTTCCTTTCAATTATTCAATAAACCGGTTGATATTGCAAAAGATAAAAATGATCCGTCGCCACTAAAGCAAGCTATTGAAGATACAAGGGCAATAACATTGTCCTATAAACAATCGGTTATTTCCTTTGAGTATGCGGCACTTGATTTTGCATCGGCCGATAGGAAGCATTATGCATTTAAATTGGAGGGGTTTGACAATGATTGGAATTATGTAGGCAGCCGTAATACAGCGGCCTATACCAACCTGCCTCCCGGCAAATATGTGTTCAAATTAAAATATCAGAATAATTCAGGCTTATGGTCGCAGGTTACTGATGAATTAAAAATTACCATAGTACCCCCGTTTTGGTTAACATGGTGGTTCTGTATCCTGGTGTTATTAACCATCATCTGGCTTATATATGAAATATTTAGGTACCGGGTTAAAGCTATCCGGTCGGCTCAGATCATACTGGAGGCCCAGGTAAAGGAACGTACCGAGCTTTTGGCACAAATGACCGTTGACGAACGCCACGCACGCGAAGAAGCAGAAAAGGCAAATGCCGCCAAAAGCACCTTCCTGGCAACTATGAGCCATGAAATACGCACCCCTATGAATGGTGTTATAGGTATGGCCGCGCTGTTATCAAACACCTCGCTCACTACCGAGCAGGAGGAGTATGCAGAAACCATCAGGAGTTGTGGCGATGCATTGCTGAGCGTAATTAATGATATCCTGGATTTCTCAAAAATTGAATCGGGAAACATGGAACTGGATGAGCAGGACTTTGACCTCCGGGATTGTATAGAAGGGGTTTTGGATGTTTTTGCAGAAAATGCGGCAAGGCTAAATTTAGATCTCGTATACCAGATTGAACAAAATGTACCTGCGCAAATATTTGGTGACGTTTTACGGTTAAGGCAAATATTAATTAACCTGGTGGGTAACGCCGTAAAGTTTACAAACAAAGGCGAGGTTTTTATTACCGTAAATGCAAAGGAATTAGAGAATGGCTACATCGAAATAACTTTTAGCATTAAAGATACAGGTATCGGAATTTCGGAAGAGAAGTTAAGCAAGTTGTTTAAGGCGTTTTCGCAGGTTGACTCCAGTACTACGCGCAAATATGGCGGTACTGGCCTTGGTTTAGCTATCTGCGAAAAGCTTGTGCAACTGATGGGTGGGGAAATAGGGGTAGAAAGCACACTTGGATTAGGAACTACGTTTAATTTTACCATCAAATCAAGGCCGGGCCGCAAAAAAATACGCACCTACGTAAATCTTAATTTAACGGAGCTAAAGAATAAAAAGATACTGGTTGTAGATGATAACCATACCAATCGTAACATTCTGGAAACGCAGTTAAAGCAATGGCATTTTATCCCGCTGATAGCAGAATCGGGCCAGAAGGCATTGGATATATTATCGGCAGGTATTCAGGTAGATCTGGTAATATCAGATATGAACATGCCCGAAATGGATGGCATACAATTAGCAAAAACCATAAAGCAATCCAATCCCGATCTGCATATTATATTATTGAGTTCTATTGGTCATCTTCAAAGCAGGCAGGAAGAGAATTTATTCAATACCATATTAACAAAACCCACCAAGCATAACGCATTATATAAACACGTAATTGATCAGCTAAAAAATGTGGCTTCTTTAAACCGGGTTACGGCGCCAGATTCACTCCTGTCTGCTGATTTTGCACTGCATTTCCCAATGGATATATTAATTGCTGATGATAACCAGGTAAACCAAAAGCTTACCTCACACATTTTAAGTAAAATGGGTTATAAAACGGATATGGCGATAAACGGGCATGAGGTGGTGAATTTAGCAATTAAAAAAAGATACGACCTGATATTTATGGATGTGCAGATGCCTGAAATGGACGGGTTTGAGGCAACATCCTTTATTCGTAACCATCTCGAAAATCAGCCGGTTATTGTAGCGATGACGGCCAATGCCATGCCCGAAGACCGTGATTTGTGTTTAAAGGCAGGTATGGATGATTACCTGAGTAAGCCAATGAGGCTGGCCGATATTAAAAATATTTTAGAGAAATGGTATAAAGGCCCGGCGCTTAAATAAATATTTGAATATTTAATATTTTACGTAATTTCATGTAGTCCGTTCCGGTTTTGTAAATTGCATTAAGCCTTGCACCAAACTTCAATTATGTTTTTTATTAATGAAATTAGTGTGAAATAAATATAAATTAGTAGTTTAACACATACATTTATAAGTACACCTACCTGTGGATATGAAGCTATTTTATTTTTAATATTAAGATAAGAAATTCATGTCTTATAACCTGCTCACCGATCCCGAACTTGTTAACCTTCTTCATGAGGGTGATGAGTGCGCATTTAATGAAATTTATAAGCGATACTGGAAAAAAACTTATAATGAATCATTTAAAAGGCTAAAGGATACGGAACTGGCCGAAGACGTGGTGCAGGATGTTTTTAGCGACCTGTGGATAAAAAGAGGCAACCGTAATATCGAAAATTTGTGCGCATACCTCGTCTCAGCCATACGGTACCAGGTGTATATGTTATACCGCAAAAACAGCAATCAGCCTTTTTTTGAAAAACCATTGGAGCATATAGGTTATCTGGCGCCCTTTGCCGATTCAATTTTTGAAGTAAAGGAACTGAGGGATTGCATATCATTGTGGATGAGTTTACAACCTGAAAAAAGAAGGGAAATATTCAGGTTGAAATTCATAGAGGACAGATCGACCCAAGAGATCAGCGAGGTACTGAACATATCTCAAAAAACAGTACAAAACCAATATACCACCTCCCTGCATAGCCTGCGTTCGGTATTAAGCAAAATGCTCTTATTACTGGTATTATTGGCGGGCAAATAAATACTTCTTAAAAAATTTTAAAAATATTTTTTTCCGGATGGGATATTTGCCGGGTTTTATATACTACCTATATATAACCTTATAATTATCATGTCAGCCCAACCAACTAAGGAGTTTCTGAAGCTAAAAGAGAAGTTTTTGAATGGCACAGCTACGCCTGCTGAAATTCAATTAATGGAGCAGTATTATGATCTTTTTACGGATGAGCCCGACGCTATTGAACAACTGTCAGTTGAGGAAGCAGCAGCCCTTGAAAATTATTTAAAGCAACGTATAGAATGTCGTATTGCTAAAAAAGAAAAGCGGGCAGTTCCATTTTATCAAAAAACTATTTTCCGGGCAGCAGCAGCAATCCTGGTCTTTCTTTCTGTTGGGGCTTATTTTATCACTTCCCGCAAACCACAGCAAATTTCTTACAGCAAGATACACAAGCAGGATATTGCGCCCGGTGGTAACAGGGCCGTTTTAACCCTTGCCGACGGATCAAAAATTGTATTGGAAAACTCCAAAAACGGAACGGTATCTAAACAAGGCAACATCATAGTAGCCAAGGCCGATAGCCAGTTAACTTATCGCGCGGTTAGCACTGCGGGTAATAAAATAGCATTCAACACTATAGCTACACCTAAGGGCGGGCAGTATAATCTTGTGCTTTCTGATGGTACCAAGGTAAAGTTAAATGCGGCATCCTCCTTAAAGTATCCGGCTACTTTTACCGGAACCGAGAGAAAGGTGGAGCTTACCGGCGAGGCTTATTTTGAAGTAGCTAAAAATAAAGCGATGCCATTTAAGGTAAAGGCAGCAGGGCAGGTGGTTGAAGTATTAGGTACCCACTTCAATATTAACGCTTATGCCGACGAAAGCACCATCAAAACTACCTTATTGGAAGGGAGTGTAAAAGTATCGGCCGGCACTAATATTGGTTTCTTAAAACCCGGGCAGCAGGCTTCTGCTCAAACCGACGGCTCTATTAAAATTACAAACAATGTTGATATTGACGAGATCATGGCCTGGAAAGACGAAATGTTTCAGTTTAACGGCGCCGATATTCAAACCATTATGCGGCAGGTTGCCCGGTGGTATGATGTGGATGTAGAATTTAGAGGAAAACTGCCATCTGATCTTTACAGAGGTAAAATATCCAGGAATGTGAATGTATCACAAGTGTTAAAAATTTTAGAATTAAGCGGTATAAACTTTATTATCGAAGGGAGAAAAATCATCGTAAAAGCATAACCCAATTCCTTAAAGGGTAAGCGGCCAGGCTGCTTAACTGAACCCGAAAAAAAAGCCGGATAGTGTTACGAGCACCTCCGGCAATTCGGCTGGGCAAATAAACAAGTGTAACCTAATTTATCGATCAATAACCCAAAACCCAACCAAAAGTATGGAAATTTCTACTCTTTATGGGTCGCGAAACCAATTTAAGCGGCTCCAAAAAATCTTTCTGGTTATGAAGCTAACCGTCATTATTTTAATAACTGCCTGTCTGCATATCAGCGCTGCCGGTTTTAGTCAGAATATTACCCTTTCTGAGAAAAAAGCTTCGCTGGAAACAGTACTGGGCAAAATTGAAAAACAAAGTGGCTATACCTTCTGGTATAAGCTTGAATTAATTAAAAACGCCCCTAAAATTTCACTGAATGTAAAAAACAGTACTTTAGATGAGATCCTGAGCCTGTGTTTCAAGGATTTGCCCTTAACGTATACCATTGTGCAAAACACAATAGTATTAAAGGCAAAAAACGAAAGTAATTTGTCAAATCTTGGGCAATTGCCTATTTTGGTACAAATTACGGGAACCGTAAAGGACGAAAAAAACGTTGCCCTGCCCGGGGTAACAGTTACCGTAAAAGGAACCCGTGTTATAGTAGTTACCGATGCTGATGGTCATTTTAAAATAAATGTGCCCGATAAAAGCGCAGTACTTGTTTTTACTTATGTAGGCTACAATCCTAAAGAGGTGGTTGTTGGCGATAATACCAACATATCTGTCAGTCTGGAAGTTTCTGCCCGTAGTTTGGGCGAGGTTACGGTAACAGGTGCATTGGGTATTCAAAAACGAAATGATAACCTGGGTTACTCTGTAAGTACCGTAAAGGGCGACGAGCTGGACAGAACAAATACAGTAAACCCAATTGCGGCCCTGCAAGGTAAAGTTGCGGGCGTGGTAATTAATACCATGAGCAGCGCGGGTGTGCAAACATCACCATTTATACAGATTCGCGGTGCCAAAGTATTGGGCGATGCAAGTCATCAGGCTAATAACCAGCCAATTTTTGTTATAGATGGTAACGTATTGCAGAATAACATTGTTGGCCCTGACGCCGCCGACGGAGGCTCCCAACTAAAAAACCTTAATCCCGACGATTACGAATCGATCACCGTGTTAAAAGGTGCAGCAGCAACAGCGCTGTACGGTTCGCGCGGGTTAAATGGAGCGGTTGTAATTACTACAAAAACAGGTAAGGCAGGGCAAGGCTTAGGTGTTGAATATAGCAGTACTTATTCAAAAACCCAGGTTTACAAGCCATTTATGGCTCTGCAAAATGAGTATGGTATGGGCAGCTATTACCGGGAGGGCGCTTTCAGGCCCGATGGATCGCAGAACAACACAGTTTCAAACTGGGGGCCTGCGTTTGATGGTACATTACATCCGGCGGTATATGATAATACTTACAAAACACTGGTGCCTTACGTAGCACAGCCCGATAACTGGAAGTACTTTTTCCAGGACGGCAACTTTATTAACAACAACATCACCTTAAGTGGGGGCTCAGAAAAAGGCACTTATCGCATATCATACTCCAACACCAGGAATGATGGTATTATGCCTAAGAATGAGTTGAAGAGGAATGCTGTAGATATTAAGATAACCGGTAATCTGAATAAGGTTTTCTCAACTGAGTTAGGTATTAATTATGCCAATACTGCTACATCCAACTATTTTAATCAAAGCAGGTATGCTTACGGGGGCGGTACCAATTTAGGCTTTAACACCTACTATATGCCACGTAATACCAATTTTACCGCATGGCATGGTTATTACCGTAATCCGGATAATTCAGAAAAGAACGATCCCTTAGGCGGCTGGACAACCGGTGCCTTTAATACTATCGACAATAATAACTATGTTAATACTGAAAACTCGTTACTTGCCTACTTACTGTTAAAAGCACAAGCCACAGACTGGCTCGACTTTAATGCGCGTGGTAACGTAAACATTCAGAAAAACTTTGCAGAAACCAAAAACTATGGCGACCAGGCTAATAACGCCGGCGGCCAGTATGCTGTAAGCACAGGCTTTTCAACAGACTATAACTTGTTATTCTCTGCACATGCCTATAAAAAAGTAATGCATGACCAGCTGAATATTGATTTCCGTTTACTTAATGAGTATTACGGCAACCTGTTAAGTGAGTCTGCCTCCTCCAGTACCGATGGTGGTTTAAACGTGCCTAACCAGTTCTTTTTAGAGAACTCAAAAAACACCATCAAGAATTACGATGGAAGTAATAACTACACGGGCTATCGTACCACACCACCGTCAAGCCGTACTATTGGTATAGCAGGTGTTTTAAACTTAAATTATAAAGAGTATCTGAATTTAGAGTTAACCGGCCGTAACGACTGGTTATCAACTTTAACCTATCCTGAAATTGTACCGGGTAAAAATAATTATTCGGTGTTTTATCCGTCGGCTAACTTATCATACTCCTTTTATGATCAATTTAAGGAAAAAATGCCTTCATGGTTATCAACCGGCCGATTAAGGGCTTCATTGGCCTATGTAGGTAACGCGGGTATTGCAGGGCCTTACTCTACAGGAGCAGGATATCAGCCAGGTATTGTAATTAACCAAAATGGTCAGGCGATATCATCTGCCACCCAGATTAATGGTGATGTGAGGCCAAATTACGATCTGAAACCACAAAAACAACGTTCGTTAGAGTTTGGTACTAACCTGGCATTTTTTAATGACCTCATTAATATTGATTTCACCTACTATAAAACCAATACCTTTAACCAGTTATTATACATACCAGGCACTCCGGAAACAGGTTACAACAAGCTGTATATTAATGCAGGTAATATCCAAAACCAGGGTATTGAGTTTTTAGCAACAATAACTCCCATACGTACCAAGGACTGGCATTTTGATGTATCCGTGAACCTGGCCCATAACGCCAGTAAGATTGTTAAATTTTATCCGGGTATAAAAGAATGGCAGATAACACCATTTTATGAAGGAGCAGAAGTATGGGCCTATGAAGGTGGTGCATTTGGTGAGTTAGCCTTAAATACCAATGGTTCAAGTACTGCTTTTCAGATAGATCCTAAAACTGGTTATCCTATCATCAAAAATGCGGCACGGTCAACAGCCACAGGCGGTAACCAGGTTGATTTTGCCAATTACCAATATGCTTATCAAAACGCCACGGCCGATCAGCCGAGGTTAAATATGGGTAAGGTTGAACCTGATCTGACAGGTGGTATCAGCACCAACATCCGTTACAAAAACTTTAGCTTGTTTGCACAAATTGATGGCAGGTTAGGCGGCTATGTATACTCCGAAGCATGGACGTATGCTATGGGTGCCGGTACACCAGCGGCCTCATTACAATACCGCGATCAGGCTCACGGAGGTGTTGCCCGTAAAGATTCATATACCGGCAAAACGGTATATAATGGCGCAGTGCCTAATGCCGTTTTTGCAGCAGGCGAAAAAAGCGCCATTACCGGTGCAAATATTGGTGGCATGACCTTTAGGGATGCTTACAATAAAGGCCTGGTTGAGTCATGGTATGCGCCTGCTTACTATGATGGTGGTTTTGGATATAATGGTACTTATGATTGGGAAAATGGTTTAAATTATAATGGTGCCGTATCAAAAAACTCATGGATAGCTTTACGCGAAATTACCTTGGGTTATCAGCTGCCGGCATCGCTTATTCAAAAAATTCACGTGTTCAGAAGTGCAAGAATCAGCTTCTCGGCACGTAACATTTGTTATTTATACAAAACCTTAACCGGTGATCAAAACCCTGAATCGTTACAAAGTAATGATCCATTTAACCCTTATATAACAGGCGGGGTGCCATACACCCGTAATTACGCGGTTTCGTTAAACGTTAGGTTTTAATTCTTAATATAAATAGAAATGAAAAAATCATATAAATATATTATAGGCCTGTTAGCGATAGCTGCAATGGGTCAATCATGTAAAAAGGACTTCATTAATGTAAATACCAACCCGAAGGCTCTGCCTGATGCAAGTCCGGAATATTTATTTACAGGCACCACGGCCGATATAGATAATAATACCCGTAACACCGTAATTGAGCGTTACCAGTTTATGGTGTACATGCAATATATTGTACCAGATGGTGTAAATGCCAATTTGCAAGGTAATTTTTGGGCACCGGGAAGCGCAACAGGCCCAGGCCCCAGTTTAGATTATTATAATGACTATTATACGGGTGTTGGTGTAAATATGCACCGCATTATTGCTAAAATTGATGCCATGACCGCTGATAAAAAAGCGGGTTACGCCAACATCAGGGCAATATGCCAGATAGTGGATACTTACCACGCCTGGCGAATTGCGGATGTGTACGGCGCTATGCCATACTCGCAAGCCTTTGATGATACCAAATATCCAAACCCGGCTTATGATTATGACTACACGTTGTATAAAACCTTTGATACCCAATTAAAGGCAGCAGCCGCTGTTTTACAAACTAACGCCGCAGGGCAGGTGGCACTTGGTTCACAGGATTTCTTTTATAACGGTGATGTTCCGAGCTGGCTGGCGTGTGCCAATACACTGCGTATAAAAATTGCACAGCGTTATGAAAAAAGAGATGCAGCTAATTTAGCTGCAGTATTGGCCGATGTGCATAGCACCTTCTCTGATAAAATTATAGCCAGCAATGCGCAATCATTTGGTTATAACAATACGCAGGGGAATAACAATAACGTAGATGATATCAACGCAATTTCAACTACTTATGATGCATCGTATGCATTTGTAGAGTTTTTAAAGTCGACCAAAGATCCGCGGCTGCCTTTATTGGTTCGTCAAAATGATTTTGGTACCAACTCCGCGGTGTATAACAATGTGTTAACCACCGGCGATGCCGATGCGAAAGCCACACTGGCCAAGCCCGAAAACAAGATCAGGTATTACGGGAAGCATGCTTTTCAGGCTTCGCAGGATGCAGCTTATGGCTGGACAGGTGCTGGCCGTTATCAGCCATTCACCACAGGGGCTACTACAACCCAGCTTGATTTTCTGTCTTTAATTCAGGGGCGTTATTTTGTAAAGAACGGTGGCTTTAAAGCACAGTCAGACCCATTGCTGCATAGCGATGAGATAGTTGCCGACGGTAACACTATAAAAATGAGGCGGCTGTTTTTAACCTATGCCGAAACCTGTTTTATGATGGCCGAAATAGCTCAAAAAGGAGGTACTGGTTTAGGCAAATCAGCAACGGAATGGTATAATGCCGGTATACAGGCTTCATTTGATCAGTATACTACTGTAGCGGCCGCCATTGGAGTGCCAAGGCCGGATACGGTAGCTGTAGGCGACTATATGAACCGTTACCCATATAACGGAACCCTGGAACGTATATACTCGCAGGAGTGGGTGCATTTTATGGCACAGCCAGAAGATGCCTGGGCTATGTGGAAACGTACCGGTTACCCATTATTTAAGAATTTTAGCCCCGGACAACCTACCACACCAGGCAACATTGGTGACGGTTCAGGAAACGCTTATTTAGAAACACTTAATAACGGTGCACAAAATATGATTGTACCGCGTCGTACAGCTTTAAATAAGTCAGGTAATCTGAACGATGCTAATTATTACCAGGCTATTCAGGACATGATTACAAAAGATGCCGCTTACGGGCCTAATGCCAACTATACTATCGGGCGTATCTGGTGGGATAAGCAATAAGAACTCTATATAAAGCAATAAGGCCCGGTAACTTACCGGGCCTTATTGCTGATAATGTTTTATAATTTAATATGCGTATTTATATTTCAGTATGTAGCTTCTTGCGTTGCTTGTTATATATCAGTACCGCTAAAATAAACCCGGTAAATACCATTGCCATGCTAAATGGAAATATGTACAACATTCCGAAATGGCTGGCCACCCCACCAACCAGCGGGCCGGTAAGGCCTAATGATAAATCTAAAAACAATCCGTAGCCACCCAATGCGGCACCTTTGTTTGAGGCGGGTACCAGTTTAACGGCTTCTACCCCCAGGGCCGGAAACACTAAAGAGAATCCGAGTCCGGTTATCCCCGCACCAATAAGCGCTATATGCGGCATATGGGCAATCCACAGGATAAACAAACCAACGGATTCTACGGCAAGGCAGGCCATAGATATTTTCATACCGCCATAAGTATCAATAGCATTTGCAAAGAAAACACGGCCGAGTATAAACAATACACTGAAAACAGATAAACACAAAACAGCATTAGTCCAGTTTAAATAGGCATAATACAGGGTAATAAAAGTAGAAATAGTACCAAAGCCTAAACCACCCAATGTAAGGCAGATACCATAAGGCGATACCGTTTTTAGTACCTGCATAAAGGATGCTCTTGGCGCTTTGCTGTTACCCTTTATGGCCGTTTTATTTTTAGCATAAAAGAATCCAGCTATCCCGATAAGCAAAATTAACATCCCGATACTGCCAATGCCGTAGCTATTGTTTAGTATGATGCCTATCGGTGCTCCTAAGGCCAATGCGCCGTAGCTGGCTATGCCGTTATAAGAAATAGCTTTGCTGGTATGCTGATCGCCAATGGCAAATATTGCCCAGTTGATAGGGCTGGCGCCAATTAGGCCCTCGCCAAAACCGGTTACCAGCCGGGTTAATATAAGTACACCTAAGCTCAAAACCGGTGTATCCCGAAACATGTAGGCAACAAATAATAATATACCGCTTATGGCAAAGCCTGCCATACCCAGTATTACTGCCGGTTTAGGTCCTTTTTTGTCAACAATGTTGCCGGCGTATCCCCTGAAAAGAAAGGTGGTAACATATTGCAAGCTAATTACAATACCCGCAATAACTGTACTGTAGCCCAGTTGCTGATGGATAAAAATTGGCAATACGCCCAATGCCAACCCTATGGTAAAGTATCCTATAAAAGTAAATGTAACGAACCCGATTATTGTTGAACCAACCTTTGTTAACGAAGTGTCGGCGTTTATTTCTGCTTGCATATTAAAAACGCTATGATGAAGTACACAAAGTTACGCAGATACTAAAGGAGTACATAGTGTAAAAGTAACACTTTACTTTCAGCTAACATTTATAAGAGTATTCCGGAATGATGCGTTATTTATTTACTGGCAGCGTAATAATATCAGGATGATAAAATAACCCTATCGAAATGATAGTTCGAGTGAATAATCCTGATAGTCAGGTATTGTATTTTGTTGGTTTATTGCCGTTTAGAGGGGCTTTTGTTGCAGGGTGAACGGTTTTGGTACAACATTGGATTAAGGCGTTGAGCATACATCAAATTTAAATATCATGGCATCATTTTATATCCTGCTTAAAGTAATTGCACTGCTGGCTGTCATTATCATTCCTCTATCGGGCCCTAAAAGAAAAAAAGCAGCTACAGAAACCGGCATGAGTAAGCTTGCAGTAAATGAGGGTGGATATCTGGAGCACTTCGTCGGCATTCCTGAAGATCATCATCCGGTACAATAATTCTTAAAACCACTTAAATTGAAAATAAAAGCCTTTCATTTTGATAGGCTTTTTTTATGGAGCAACAGGCGCCCGAATCTTAAATTCTTCATTTACATGGCCTAAACCCATAATTGGGTAAATACTGGCATAATGGGCATTCTTTTGGCATCAGGGCATATACAGTTATAAAAATAAAGAATGCTTATAACTGAAATAACTATTAAAAGAAATGGAAGATGAACGAATTATTATAAGGTCAGCCATTCCGTCTGATGTGGTTTTTGCCGACCAGATTATCCGGGAAATGGAAAGCTCCGCAATAGCAAGAGGCTCCGGGATCTCCAAAAGATCTGCGGCCGCTGTCATTGAAAAAATTGATACCGGCAAAGCAATAGTTGCCGTGACTGAGAATGGTGAATGGGCCGGTTTCTCCTATATAGAAACCTGGGACAATGAAAAATTTGTTTCAAACAGCGGCCTCATTGTATCCCCCAAACACCGTAACCAGGGTGTTGCCTCCCAAATTAAAACCCAAATATTTGAACTGTCCAGAACTAAGTACCCCCTGGCAAAAGTGTTTAGCATTACCTCGGGACTGGCTATCATGAAAATGAATACCAAGCTGGGTTTTGAGCCGGTAACTTATGCCGAAGTCGCGCAGGAATCAACATTTTGGGACGGCTGTAAAAGCTGTGTTAATTACAATGTACTGCAAAGTAAAAACAGGTGTAATTGCCTGTGTACCGCCATGTTATTTGATCCACAGTTAAACTAATTAATTCTTGTTATGATAAAAGATTTGAACGAGCGGCCTGGCATTTCCCGTGTATGGGAAGGCCTCCCTATGAATGCGCAACTTTTTAGCGAGTCAGTAGGTTTACTTCAGCAATTAATTAAAACCCCTTCCTTTAGCGGCAAAGAAGCTGCCGCTGCCGATCTGGTGCAGCACTACCTGAACAGTTATTCTATCAAAGCAAAAAGAAAGGGAAACAACGTTTGGTGTTTTAATAAATATTATGACAGTGCCAATCCCACTATACTGCTTAATTCCCATTTAGATACCGTTAAACCCAATGAGGGTTACACCAATGATCCTTTTTGCCCCGAAATAGCGATGGGCAAACTTTATGGTTTGGGCAGCAATGATGCGGGAGGCTGCCTGGTATCGCTGATTGCTACGTTTTTGCATTTCTACAGTTATCAGGGGCTTGGGTTTAATTTATGCCTGGCAGCTACGGCAGAGGAAGAAAACTCCGGGCAAAATGGTATTAAGTCCATTTTGCCGTTGCTCGGGAAACTTGACCTGGCTATAGTGGGCGAACCTACCTTATTAAAAATGGCCGTAGCAGAGAAGGGCAACCTGGTGATTGATTGCGTGAGCAGCGGTCGGTCGGGCCATGCAGCCAGGGAAGAAGGAGATAACGCCATTCATAAGTGCCTTAGTGATTTGGAGTGGTTCAGGAACTATCAGTTTTCGCAGCAGCTAAAAGGGCTTCCGCACGTAAAAATGAGCGTTATTACTATTAAGTCGGGTTTGCAGCATAACATTGTGCCGGCCAAATGTGAGTTTACTGTAGATATCCGTAACGATGATATTTACTCTCAGCAGGAGATACTGGATACCATCAGGAAAAATGTATCCTGCCAGTTTACTGTGCGCCCGGGTTCATTGGGCGCATCTTCCGTTCCGATGGATCATCCTATCGTAAAAACGGGTATAGCTGTGGGTTGCAAAACTTACAGTTCGCCTACCACATCTGACCAGGCCTGGTTAACCATTCCATCAGTCAAAATAGGTCCGGGCGATTCTGCCAGATCGCACTCTTCAGATGAGTTCATTTACCTTGAGGAGATAAAAAAAGGGATCAGCTTATATGTCAAGCTACTGGAAACTTTTCCGTTGATGCTGATCAATAATCCAAATAAGTACAGAAATGAAATCAAACATATTAATAATTGATGACGAGTCTAAGCTCAGCGAATTACTCGCCCGTATACTAACGCTTGAAGGTTACCATGTATCACAGGCCACTAATGCCAAAGCGGGTATTCGTATTGTTGAGCGCGAAAACATCATGGTGGTACTTAGCGATGTAAAACTGCCCGATGCCAATGGCGTAGAGCTTGTAGGGAAGATCAAACAGATTAAACCCTATATTGAGGTTATAAACCTTACGGCATTCGGCTCTATTAGTGATGGGGTACTTGCCATCAAAAATGGTGCTTTTAATTACCTCACCAAGGGTAACGATAATGATAAGATTATACCGCTGGTAAGCAAGGCTGTAGATAAGGCTAACCTGCAGTACCAAATAAGTGAGCTGCAAAACCAAGCCGAGGTGCAGCATGGTTTTCCTATAGTTTTAGGCAACTCTCCCGCTATTTTAGAGGCTGTTGATCTGGCTAAAAAAGTAGCCAAAACGGATGCTACGGTTTTATTACTCGGCGAAACTGGTACCGGTAAAGAAGTATTTGCCGAAGCTATTCACTACGAAAGTTTAAGGAAAGATAAGCCCTTTGTAGCAGTTAACTGCAGCGCCTTTAGTAAAGAATTACTGGAAAGTGAACTGTTTGGCTATAAGGCCGGTGCTTTTACCGGTGCTGTTAAGGATAAAAAGGGCTTGTTTGAGGAGGCTACCGGGGGCACAATTTTCCTGGATGAACTGGGCGAAATGAGCCATGATCTGCAGGCCAAATTACTGCGCGTGCTCGAGAACGGTACCTTTATTAAGATTGGCGAAACCCGCAACACAAAGGTAAATGTGCGCCTGATTGCCGCCACCAACCGCGACCTACAAAGGGAATCGGAAGAGGGCCATTTTAGGCTTGACCTGTTTTACCGTTTGTCGGGATTTTCCATTATGCTGCCGCCGTTGCGCGAAAGGATCGGGGATATAGAAGTGTTAGCCCGGCATTTTATAAAAATTTACTCAGGTAAGGTTAAAAAGAAAGTGCCTGACGTTGATCCACTTTTTTTTAAACTGCTGAACCAACACAAATGGAACGGCAACATCAGGGAACTCAAAAATGTGATTGAAAGAGTGATTATCCTGATGGACGAACCCGTACTAACGCCCAGGTTATTACCCAATGAATTTCATAATGGCGGGTATTATGACCTGGTAGCACTTGACCTTAACAGTGTTGAGCGGCACCATATCAGGCGGATATTGAAATATGCCAAAGGCAATAAAACCGAGGCCGCCAGAATACTCGGGATTGGCCTGGCCACCCTTTACCGTAAAATAGAAGAATACCAAATCCTTCTGAACTGATCAATATGAGAAAACCGCCTTAACAAACTGAGGCGGTTTTCTTTTAAGGCATCATCAAAAACAAATAAGTTTTAAAATAAGCTGCTGATAATCAATTGATTTAGTCAGGGGCTTTTAGTCTGGTACTGCTATTGGCTACTATGCCTCAAATAGTACTAACCTGGTTTGGGTAAAGCAAATAAAACGCAAACAGCTTTACCCTCACCACAAAAACAAATAATATCCATATTCAAAATGAAAAAACTTTTATTGTCATTTATTTTAGGCATATCAATAACTACTGCCTATTCCCAGGATCAGGCAACTACCTTAAAAAAGGATAGCACCATGGTTAAGGATACCGTGAAAACTAAAGCCGAACCCTTTGCTTTCGGCGACTTTACCTGGCTTAATGGTAACGACCGCAGGCATAAGGCCCTGTTGGATACTAAATACTTTACCGGCCGTTTCCTGCTCGACTTTAATTATACGGCGTCAAATAATAACCCTATTGACCATACCGTGGTTGGTTCCACCGCGCTGGCCCGTGATCATGAGTTTGAGATCTCGACTGTTGCCTTTGGCGGCGATTTTCATTACGACAATGTACGGGCAAGCGTATTAACACAATTTGGTACACGCGCCACAGTTGTGCCCCGTAATGATTTTAGCGTTACCCGCGGACAGTATGACCTGGCAACGGCGTACCGTTATTTAAGCGAGGCCAATGCCGGTTATCACTTTAACGTATTACACGGCATTAACGTTGATGCCGGTATCTTCATGTCATACGTTGGGTTGTTTTCTTATTATAATGCCGAAAACTGGGCCTATCAGCCATCCTTTACGTCAGATAATACACCTTGGTTCTTTAATGGTATCCGCGTGCAGATATTTGTAAGCGATAAGTTAAAAATTGAGCCATGGCTGATCAATGGATGGCAATCATACGGTATGTTTAACAGCCAGCCCGGTATTGGCGGTCAAATTTTATGGCGCCCGGTAGAGTGGTTCCAGGCTTTAACAAATACCTATTATGGTGCGGATACGCAGGACAAACCAGGCAGAAAACGTTTTCACTCTGATAACAGTATTGAGCTAAGGTATTTTAAAGGCGAGGATAAAGGCAGCTTTGTGAACAGCGCGGCATTTTCCATCACCGGCGATATTGGTTTTGAAAAGGGCGATGGTGTAAACGGTTTTCATGCAGATCCGGTAAAAGGTCCGGCACAGTATTTTGCCAGCGGTATGATCTATCACCGCATGGTAATGGCTAAGGGCCATCTGGGCTGGACAGTTGGCGGCGGTGTAATCAATAACCCCGGCCGCTACCTGGTGCTGTACCCAACCGGCGATGCCAATCCAATACCGGCCATTAATACAGGCGCAACCGGTTCACATCCGTTTACAGCTAATCCCGGCGATCAGTTTCACGGATACGATTACTCCACCACAATTGATCTGATGCCCAATGATTACCTGACCTTTAGGTTAGAGGTGGTACATCGCCATGCCAGCGTGCCTTACTTTGCAGGCCACGGTGGTGTAACTTCTCCAGACGGTTATAACACCACGCCAGTACCGTCAGATTTTACCCCAGACCTGGTACCCTCAGAAACCCGGTTTATCGGAGCCTTATTGGTGCGGTTTTAACGGCTGTACGTTGATGTAGTCTGAATTTCAACTGTAATATAATCAGTTATATAAAGAAAATAATTATAGAATCCAGCGATAACTTATTCCTAATTAGTTTGGTAAGTTTAGTAAGGTTGGGGGCCTGGTTTTGCCGCCCGGATTTTTAAAAAGATACTATTACAAATAGTATATCATCATTAAATATAAGTAAAATGAAAACTTCAATCAAAATGCTCTTAACCATACTGGTGATCAGTATGCTGGGCGTACGTTTACATGCACAAACAAAAGCTACCGTTACAGGTATTTATCTTACCGAACAGGATTTTAAAGCAGGTAAATTAAGCTATGTTTTAAATGAGGGGGATAAACTCCAGCTTAACGGTTTTTTAAACGGAAAGCATGTAAGCCTAATTTATCAGGGCAAAAAAATAAAACTCTCCAAAAATGAGATTTTTGGCTACCGCCAGCATAACCAGGATTTTAGATTTTATCAAACAGGGGTTTATCGCATATTGGATACTGCCGGGTTTACGCTGTACAGCCATCCAGAATTAATACAGCAGGGCAAAGGATACGCTGCTGTGCAACACTATTTTTATAGCATGGATAGTGCAAAACCGATATTGAATTTAACCATCCAAAACATCTGTAATAGTTTTATGGCACAGAGCGATTTCAGATACAATGTAGAAAACTACTTTCATCAGGATGCTGATCTCATCACTTTTGACAAGGCAGATAATGAGTATGAGGTTAAATATCTTTATTTTGAGCATAAGCACATTTCCATGGCCCAACACGCCTCCCTTTAACAACAATTAAATACCCCTGATAAAAAAAGTCCTGGCACAATGCCGGGATTTTTTATTGGAGGCATTTTAACAGCATAGCTTTTAGCCTAAATTGAGTAGCTGCATGGGCCAGCAGGTAGGGGGTGGGGATGATGTTCAGATTTCTTATAATCAGTTGCTTATCGCTTTTTTTAATGATTTATTTATTCCTGATAATTTTAAATTATTAAAACAAATGCTTACTATTGATCAGGCGTCAGAAAACCCATCTTTGATGCCTTTGCCTATCCCTGTTATTCCAATTAACCGTCTGACCTATGAGCTATTTATACGCCAACAATGTCAGTTTCAGCAAGAAAAAAGCAACAGAAAAGCTTATTGCCTTATTGTGCGCCAATGGCTGGGCTATATGCTATAGCAAGGGCTATATGCCGTCAGCTTTCAGGCATGTTAAAAAGCACCATTCACCTATAAATGCAACCAGTTCAGTTATCAATACAAACCTAAGTTAACACATATCAGTTATGTCAAATATTGCAGGAAAAGCTTACGCGATGAATTTGATCACCCCCATTAAATGGTATATGGTTTGGATCAACCGCATTATTTTTTGGGTGGGCGGCTTACCCTATTTTCAGAAGAAATCTTTTGGCGGCCTTATTACGCTATCGCTCATTCATTATGCGCGCTGGGTAATAGTTGGGCGCAGCCAGTGGCCCCGGCTCAGTGAGGAGCAGCCAAAGGAGGAGTTAAATTACGGGTATATGCTCTTTTTTAGCAATTTTAATGGTAGCTGGACACAATATGTCGACTCTTTTTCCATGGCGATCCCCTCGGGCTTAAACCTGTTATGGTATAAAAATATCGGGAAGCCCGGCTCTGTACCCGAAACGCCCTTTAATGCCTATGTTATCAAAAACCAGATATGGACAGAGCACTATTATAATTCATACCCCATGGCATCTTCCAACGATGTAAAATCAGCCCAGCGGGTAAAACAGCAGGTGATCAGTTTAACTGAAAACCTGGATACGATTAGCGAAGCTGATTTTATGAAGAAATATAACAGCGCATTATTTGAGCTCCAGGCCGATATCAGCCAAATGGAGCCAACACCGGTTGTAAGCCTGGCTTACGAAGCAATTGAAAAAAGAACACGTATTGAAAAAGCTATCAGTTAAATTGTTGAACCTTCAATCATAACTATATGCCAAACATATCAGGAAAAGCCTACGGTCTAACTACCCTTTGCCCAATTAAAAATGGCCAGCAGGGCGGCATTTCAAATAGTAACCTTACCAGGAAGATACTACAACAACTACCCGAGAATCAGCACAGTCCGCTGGCAAAAGTGGCCAACACCTACTTAGCCAGGTTTTTTATTTTGGACGATGCCGTATTTGAATCCTATCCAAATAAGCTGGATACATTGAAATCAAAATACCTGGTGTTCACATCAAACCTGCACGGCGATATTGATACCTATCTTACAGGTATGTGGAATAGTATTGAAAACGACATGGGCCAATTGTGTAGCGTTTGACAAGGTAAACTCGGCCGAAACATTTGTGCAGTATATAAAAAAGTGTCAGATTGAAACTACCTTTTTCTTTAACGGCTCAACAGATGATTCACTGGCTGAGCAATTAAAATCCTTGTATCTGAAGCAGGAGTTTTCAAAGTTTGTGTTCACACATCAGGGCTTACCGCCCAGCCAATTACTATCAGATTTCAGGGCGTTTATTAATGAGGTTAAGCCTACTGATTTAGCTTTCCCAACCTGGAACGCAGGCGTGTGTTCCCTTGACGGTATCTGCAAAAGTCAAAGTGTAAATCAGCTGGTAGAAAAACAATAACATAACAAACTATTTAACGATGGATACAATATTAGACCTTTATGATATTCAGGGTAATATCATGAAACATTATCCTGAAAGTGGCTTTATTAAAGCGCGGTATCTGTTCTTTAAAGTAAATGAAGGGGAGCAGGGGCGAACTTTTGTAAGTGAAATTCGTCGTTACATTACGTCATCGGCTCATTGGACTACCGGCGATGATACCACCACCGGAGTAGCCTGGCCGGATGCGACCACCAATATAGCATTTACCTATAACGGATTGAAGACATTGGGTATTTCGGTACAAACGCTGCAAAGTTTCCCGGATGAGTTTATAGTTGGTATGCGGGGGCGCAGGAGCATCCTTGGCGATGATGGGCCAAGTGATCCGGAACGCTGGGATCCGGTATGGAAAAAGGAGATCCATATTTTTGTATCTATTGATGCGCCGAACGATGATGCCTTGGTAAAAAGGTTTAATGAAATTCTGGCTATTATAACAGAAAAAAAATTGCACAATGTGGTGCTGTTAGACGGGCACCGCGCAGATCAGGGCGAAGAAAAAGCGTACCAGGATGCTTCCGTTTTATATGAGAATGATATACCCACCGCCAAAGAGCATTTTGGCTATACCGATGGAATAAGCAATCCGTTTTTTAAGGGGATGACACCGGAAATGGGAGAACTTGTTGGCGGCGGAAAAAAGAATGGTATAAATAAGCTGGGCTATGGTGATCCTGAATTAGCATCTACCTGGGCACCGCTGGAAACCGGGGAGTTTATCCTGGGGCATAAAGACGAAGCGCAGGAGTATCCATTGGCTCCCATGCCGCCTTTAATGGCCAGGAATGGCTCGTTTATGGTTTACCGTAAGCTACATGAAAACGTAGGGAAGTTTAATGCCTATCTTGATGAGGCATCGCGGAATTTCCCCGGAGGCAAAGAGCTGCTTGCCGCCAAACTGGTGGGTCGCTGGCGTAACGGAGCGCCGATCACTACTTTCCCAAAGGAGAGTGAGGCTAACGATATTGCTATGAAAAGGCAACTGGCTGTGTATGCCATTAACCAGGCCCAAACACCGGCCCAAAAGATTGCCGCCCAGGCAACATTCCGGGAGGTAAATAAAAAATTTCAGGCTTTTGATTACAATAAGGATCTGAAAGGTGGCGGGTGCCCGGTTGGTGCGCATATCAGGCGTGCAAACTCCAGGGGAGCGCTTGAGTTTGGACATAACAATGCCTTTGATACTCCCGGTGCTGTTGATAACCGGCGGAGGCTTATCAGGAGGGGGCTGCCGTACGGTAAAGCGGATACGCCGCAAAGCAACAACGGCAACCACGGTACTATTTTTATGTGTATCAGTGCTAATATTAAACGCCAGTTTGAATTTGTATTGCAGCAGTGGATTAATTATGGCAATGATTTTAAGCTGGCAAACGACAAAGATGCTCTGTTAGGTAACCATGCAGAAGTTAATGGAAAAGGCAATGGGCGGATGGTTTTAGAAGCCGACGGTGAAAGCGGCAACCCACCTTATTTTTTGAGCGATTTTCCGAGGTTTATTGAAACCCGCGGGGGCGAATATTTTTTTATTCCGAGCCTTACGGCGCTAAGGATGATTGGCGACGGAATTATTGATCCAACTTAATATCAATATTGGGTTTAAAGCAAAAATATATAAGCCATCCATACTCCCGGTTACAATAATATTTAGCCGGAAAACAGCATACCATATCGCGGCTTTCTACGATCCGGGATATGTCTATAAATTAAATAAATATTAATCCGTTAACTACTGAATTTCAGTTATGTTACGGATTTTATTGGTTTAATAATCCCACTTTTATAAGCCGTCAGGAGCCATGTTTCTGATGCAGAATAGTAACTCACGTAAATTTACGTTCACATCGGTATTATTTTGAGTAAAAACACTCGGGAAGTTTTAAATAAAACACCCGAGCTTTGAAATACCAAATCCTATTTAAGTTTTATTGTAAATAATTGCACCAAAATAACTGGCTGGTAAACAGTGTGTTTTAGCTGTTTGCTGCCGGCAGTATTAATGACTGACGTGTACTGTAGACTGTTCATCATGGGAGGCTTAAATAAAGCAAACCTATCATATAGATAACTAAACAGGGAAGTCGAAAACTGATATAGAGTAGGCAAAACCTAATACCCAATTATAAAATGAAAAAAACACCAGACAACCAACAGGAAGCCCCAAAAGACATCATTGCCTGTTCGCTTAAAATGCTGCCACAAAATCAATGGATCGCGGCTTCAGAAACTGCAGTCAGGATTAATCCTGCAAACAAAGCACACCTGCATCAATTAAGGCAGGCCCTGCCACCGGGTACACTTACTCCGGAGCATCTTGCGCTAATTACTGCCAAAAGATGGCCATCGACGGGTGTAAGTCTTACGGTGAGCTTTCTGGAAGCTATTGACCCTGCGCTGGCTACCCGCATCCTGTCGCACATGAATGCATGGGGCCAATATTGTAATGCCAAATTTAACCAGGTAAGTGCTAACGGGCAAGTCCGCATCAGCCTCCTGGGAAATGGCTACTGGTCATATTTAGGAACCGATATTTTACATATACCCGCCGGGCAGGCTACCATGAACCTGCAGGGCTTTAGCATGGGTACCGCAGAATCTGAGTATCACCGGGTGGTACGTCATGAAACCGGTCACACACTGGGCTTTCCGCATGAACATACCCGCAGCGAAATTGTAAACCGGATTGACCCCGCTAAGGCAAAGGCTTATTTCCTGGCAAACGATGGCTGGGATGCCAATATGGTTACCGCTCAAGTGCTTACGCCTTTGGATGACTCGGCCCTGATTGAAACAGCACATGCTGATCCAAATTCAATCATGTGCTATTGGTTACCTGCCTCTATCATGAAGGATGGCGTGGCTGTAGCCGGCGGTACTGATATTGATGCCCAGGATCAGCAATTTGCGGGTATGGTATATCCGCTGCCGTTAAAACCCGTATTTAAGGAGCACAAGGATATTAAACTGGAAAAGGTAGAAACCAAAGAGAAAAATGAAAAAATAGAGCATAAGGAAAAGGTAGAGATCAAGGAGAAAAACGAGAAAATAGAACGGAAAGAAAAATTAGAAAAAATAGAGCGTAAGGAAAAAAACGAAATCATTGAGCACAAGATTATTGACCACAAACTTTTTGACAACAAGATCAGTGATATTGTTCCGGTGCATCCCGTAAATCCGGTGATCGGCAGTACGTCAAGCCAGGTGCCGTCGGGCCTTGAAGAAAGGGTTCAGCAGTTGGAGGCTTTGGTTACTTCGCTCACGTCATTTATTGACAGCAGCCTGCGTCCTGATCTGGGTCAGGGTGCGCTTTCAAACGAATAATTTTTAAACCGGCAGGTACAAAGTTGGGATTGCCACCTTTATACCTGCTTTTTTATCAAAACAACCATGATCCTCATTATTGCCCATCACCACGATGCGGAAGCGCAATGGCTTTGCCAGATCCTTAAAGAGGATTATGATATGCCGGTTTACCTGTTAATGCCCGAAGCACTGGGTGTAGATTACAGCATATCGCTTCAATTACAGAATAATGGCCTTCACCATGCAACCATCTTTTTTAATGAGCCGCAGTTACGGCTGGAATGTAATGAGGTATGGTACGCCATTAACCGCCTCAGCTATATAAATCCAATCGTATGGCAGCACGCTAATGCGGACGAAAAGGCTTATGCTACCAATGAAATTAACTCATTTTTTCCGGCATTTATTCATTCGCTTAAATGCCCGGTGAGCAATAAAATATACCACGGTGCCTTATACGGCGACAGTAGTTTTGCAGCACAATGGGCCGCCCATTTATATCAGCATGGACTATCTGTAAATCCGTTGGCTACAGAAAGGACAGGTAAACAATTTGAAAAGCTCAACGCAATTCCGGTTGAACAAACGTGGCGGTTTATTTATGCAAACAATGAAATTATTTTGCCCTTAATTCAGGATCCAATAAAAAACTACGCAGGTTTGAGGGAAAGCATCCTGAGTAAGGGAGGCGACGAAATGCTGGAGTTTATATTTCTGAAAGGGGAGGATAACCGTCCGGAGTTGCTCCAGGTATCCAAAACCCCCTCATTGTCCTATTATGGAAAAACATTTGCAGAGGCCCTGCTTCAACAATTAAAACAGATCAATCATGATTATACTAATGGGCATACCCAGCGAAACACCCTTACGCTTGCTTGCTGAGGCTTGTGATGCCAAACGTATATCCTATCAACTGTTTAACCAGCGTCAGCAGGAAAACTGGACGGTTGAATATGATTACAGGGAAATAGGCAACAGTGTATTAGGCAATGGGAGTAACAAACTCAGGCTGAGTGATTGCCAGGGCCTATACTTGCGTACAATGGAATATACGCTGGTACCTGAATATGCTCATACCGAAAATAAAGCGGCAATAGGCGAAATGTATGAGCAGCTTTTCCAGGTTATTGATGTGGAGGGCCCTTGCCGGGTAATTAATGCTCCCTCGGTACAAATGTCAAATAATTCAAAACCTTATCAGTCTTTGATCATCAAACAATATGGGCTGGATATTCCGGATACCTGCATTACCAGTAACGTAGATGAGGCGATGGCGTTTATAGGGAAATATAAGGCAGCCATATATAAATCAATTAGTGGCACCCGCAGTATAGTAAAACAGGTTGATGAAGCAGCGTTGCTAAATCTGCATAAAATAAAGTATTGCCCCGTGCAATTCCAGGAGTGCGTTACGGGTTTTAACCTGCGCGTGCATGTGATTGGGCAAAAGGTAATTGCAACAAAGATATGCAGCGATGCGGTAGATTACCGTTATGCCCGCTCCGAAGGTAAAACTACCACACTGGAACCTTATGATCTATCGGCCAGTTTAACAGAGAAATGTATTGCCTTAGCTCACGGGCTTCAACTACCTTTCGCCGGTATTGATCTTATGATTACTGACGATGGCAGAACAATATGTTTTGAGGTAAATCCATCGCCGGGGTACAGTTATTATGAACAAACCACCGGGCAGTTAATAAGCCATGCATTGGCAGATTACCTGGTTTCGGGTGGTCAAAACTGATGGTTTTTAATCTTCATAATCGATATTGATTTTTTCTGTTTCGCTTTTGGTCAGGTGATTTATGGTGATTTCGCCGTTGGAGTTGCTTTTTAATTTTTGAATGTTTTTACCATTAACCGAAATTTTATAACCGGCATTAGGTTTCAGTTGCTTAACAAGATAGTTAAGCGGTTGGGCCGACGGTTTGGAAACCGTTTGTTCCCATGCCATGTTTCCAGTACTCCAATTGTTGAGTTTTATGGTTAGCGGTTGGTTAGTGGTAATTTGTATAGCAGCAATTGAACTGTTACCATTAAAATAGCTGAGTTGGTTTTTAGTGGCAAAAAAGCCAAAGTTTTTATCACAAATAACCTTAAACATTTTGTTGGACACGGCATACCGGTTATTGTCAAGATTGATGGTTAAGCGTTGCCCCCTGAAGTTATATCTTAATTCGGTACCGGCAAGCTCCGGCGTAATATGCGGATCAAGGTAAAAGCGGTTATACAGCGGATTGATACCGTAGATAGCCTGATATAAACCTACAATTGAAAGGCTGTTGCCCGATAAAATATCATCGCCAAGGCCATCCTGTTTCAGGCGGCCATATCGCTGGTAGGCAAGTCCGTCTTTACTGTACCTGTCCAGCACATTTTTAACATACTTAACAGCCAGTGCAGGATTGTAGCTTGCATAGGCTTTAACCGCTACCGAGCCCCATGATAAAAATAGGTCGCCGTTTTCATAAGCAGGGAAGGGCCACTGCCATTCTTTTCCTTCGCCGGGCTCGTATGATGTCATGGCTAATGGCCAAAAAAACAATTTCTCCTTTTGCATTTGCTCCTCAATGTTATCCAGGATGAGTTTTTTCCTGGCGCTATCATCGCAAATATCATAGGCTATGGCCATAAAGTTAACCGGGGTAACCATGTTGCGGCCATGTATGGAATTATCTTTATCGCGCCAATGAACATAACACTTCTTTTCTTCGTCCCAGAACCCACCCTCGCTTGTTGGCTTATTAAAACTTGTTTTAAGGTGGGCCGCAAAGCTTTCGTAATATTGCGCCCTGGTATCGTTGCCCAGCTGCCGTTCTATAGCTGCCCATTTAACCAGCGCATGGTAAAGGTTCGCATTAACAAAAGCATTTTCATAGGATGCCCAAATGATATCGATCCAATCGCTGCTCTTTTTCTGGGCCTGATTGTCTGTCATCATTTCAACCAAACCATTATGGTTGCTATCCCTTTTTAATATCCAGTCCAAGGCTTTTTCGCAGGAGAGCTGCTGCGTTTTTACCCACTTTTTATCGCCGGTCATATCGTATAGCTCAGCAACATTGGTCACAAAATCAGGGTTCGAATCCATTAATATGCCCCATTGAGCCTCATAAAAACCATATTGATTAGATTGCCCGGGTGCTGCATCTTCGTTTGTATAAGCCCATCGCGGGTATACGCGTCCGTCTGGTTTTATGGCATGATCGCGGTAAAAATCAAGGCAGCTTGCATACCCTTTGATATAAGCAGGGTCATTTATACCTAAACCCAGTTGGGCAATATATTGTTCATGCAGGCAGATAGGGCCATAGGGTGTATGCCAGCTGTTACCTCCAAAATGCAGTGAATCAATTACACCAATGCGGGCAATGGTGCCAAGTACGGCATTCACCTGTTCGCCGTTGATGCCGGCCAGTTTACCCCGGCCATATTTTTCGTTATAATCAAAATAGCTGAATGTTAAACTTTGTGAACTTGCACCCGCGGGCATATCAAATGCCGACCATACATTGGTGCTGTTTCTTATAAACCGGCGGCGATTAGTGCCACTGTCTGCCCGGGACAACATTTCCTGATTGGAAACTGTAATGGTATAAGCCAGTTGGTTTTCATTAGTACGCGTATATTTCATGGCAATCTGCTTGCCTGGTGCATCAACGGTTATATTTAATCCTATTCCGCTTTTGCTGTTCCAGAAATTGGAGGACCTGGTATGCACACCATAGGTGCATAGTTTTTCATTGAAGAGATAAAACCAGGCCAACCCGCCATAACCCTGATAGGCGCCTTCCCAGGTATTGATATCGTCAAAATTAATCACGGGCATGGCAGCTTCTTCTACTTTTACAGCCTTAGAAAAACTTCTGTCTATCTGCCATTTAATAGCGCCATTCTTTTTCAAAAAGATCCAGTTCTCGTTAATGGTTAAATCCTTATCGCCATAACTGATCCCTGCAATTTTTATACTGCCCGCTGCTTGTACCAGCACCGGATTTTTTTTCAAATGCAATGATGAATAGGTGACCCCGCCAACCTTTACAGAGGTGAAAATTCCGTTGGTTTGGGTTATTACTTTCTGATTGTTGATGATGAGCGAGGTAATGCAGGCCTTATTTTCATAATCAAGCGTCATGCTTATTTTAGGGCTGCTTAGTGTGATTACCTTTGGTTTTCCGGTAGTTGGCTTAGCAACGCTGGTGAGCGGCGAGATGATAATTAAAAAGCCAATTACTTTAGTGGATAATTTTCTGATAAGCATACGTTAGCTATTTTATATGAGCAATAAAAGGTAGGTAAAATTAAACAACTGTTATTTTGTGATATCCGAAAGATTCAATATGATCGTGTTCGCCTGCGGTTTTAGCCTGAAAATACTTCCATCTCCCGGCACCGTAAAGCTTCCATCAATTGTTTTTAGTGCATATTGCATGCCTTCAAACCGGCAGTCAATTGCTTTGCTGCCTATATTTTCAAATGGTAGCTTTGCACCTATAGCGGTATTAAGATCAAAGTACCAGCTACAGGGTTTTGCACTTATGAGGCTCATTTTAACCTGCTTTTCGTCCAGGTCAACTTCAAAAGACCCCTGTACGGAGGTTAACGGCCAGGATATATGTATGGAACCGGGGCCGGTGTGGGTATAAACAGGGTTGCCGCCCGCTATTAGCACCTCCTTATTGTCAATCAATGCTTTTAGCCTTAAACCGGCGAGGTAATCGGGTTTGCTCCATATATAGCCATCAACAACCGGCAAGGTGAGTAGCACACATTCGTTTGATGTTGCTACCTGGGTGGTGTATACTGAGGGTAGGTTCTCGTTAAAAAGATGCAGGTCACGGATGCGTAAATTACCATGCTCCCAAAGCATGTTTATTCTGTAAAAGCGGCTGTTGAACCAAACTGTTTTAAGGTCGCTGCCATCAATATCTTTGCTTACAGTGAACGAAGTTGCGGGGGTAACTTTATAGGTTTTCCTGAACCAGCGCCCGGATTGTTCCATAGTTTCTACCCTTATTTTATGTTGATCACGTAAACTGGCAATTAAAGGCATCTGAATTTCAAACCCTTTAGCCATGGCATCCCAGGTAAATGAATTTTCCTGACCGGCCTGCGTATAATTAAATCCAAGGGCCTGGTCTTCGGTAAATGATTTTAAGAACCAGTTTACCCAGGTTGAATCGCCGCCACCAAATTTGTAAACGGGCTCCAGCGTTACCACGCCCTGGCGGGCGGTTCCCAATCCATTATCATACTGGCGTATCGGATCGCTGCCCAACATCCTGAAAATGGGCACCGGAATTTGATTGGCCTCATGTTGGGCAGGCATATAAGAGTTAACCTTACTTGGGTAGTAGGCCTGGTTCCAGTAGCCACCCCATAAAGTATAGCCGTCAGTGCCATACTGATCTTTACAGTTACTTGAAGCCACTATATGATATTTTTGGTACATATAATTGAGGCTGTAGCTGTCAATAAACCATGAGCCTACCGATTTTGGATAGTAGCCAAAAATGCCTTTAAATGCATCCATATATACATCAATCAATTTTTCACGCTCTTTGGGTGTGTATCCGGTTGAAAAACCAATATTAGCCCGCCAATCCCACGGATAGCGCCCGCGCCATTTGAGTCCGGCTTTCTCCACCTGCGGCTGCGGAATTTCCCACCAGGCGCCAATTTCAAAAGATTCACGCGGCAATGCTTTTAATAATTTTTGATACCGCGGATCAATAAGGGCATCGTATTGCAATAAAAAGGTGCCACCTAGATTGTATTTTTTCATGATCTCAATCTGCTTCACCACCGTTTGGTATAAAACGTCCTCCGTTATTACCGGATCTCGGGGTTCCAGTAAGCGAATGAAGTTGACAATATTAACTATCCTTGGTGTTGGCTCATCGCCGAAGTGTGGTGTCCGGTAATGAGGGGGATTATGAAAAGCACTTAAAGTACAAAGACAGATTAAGCAAGTAAAAATACTTATCCCGGATTGCCTGCTGATTATTTTTCTCATTGCTGTTTTTCAAAGGTGGTTTTGATGTAACTTCTGGATAAAGGGTGTTTATTATCGTCAATAATTGCTCGTAGCTTATAACCCGGAAATTCAAACAAATTAATTAAAAAGACACCAATTTTTATGTTTTACGCCATTTTTTAAATGCGGATCAATTGATAATCGTAATTGTGGTTTATGCGATTGGGGTACTGATACAGAATATCAATGACTTGATTAAATATTTAAAGCGTTTGTGTTCAGTTAATTCAGTTGCAATGCAGGGGTATTGTTCACAGCCTTATTGCTATCAATTATAATAAAGGGCTATCTTTGATGTGTGAACAAGGTGGTGTTAAGGTTGTTTTTACTGTTATTTATTTTCTCGATAATTTATCCGGGAGAATATTCCTTTGCAGGGTTTTCTGAAAATTTGCAGATCGACCCGCATGAGGCGACTATAAAAACGCAGCCGCCGCTTTTTTCAAATGCAAAAGTAATTGTACACAGTTCCTTATTGCCTTACATATCCTATGGTCAAAGCAAACCATTTTGGATAGGTGGTTTTAACTTGTCGGAGTTTGATTTTTCATTTGCTTGCAGCACTCTTTTTCTGCAAAACAGGCGAGCCCTGGTATATAAACTCCAATTTATTCAGAGGTTCTTGTTTCCCTTCCATTTTTTCTGGTAAATGCCGCTGTGCTAATTAACATCAATCATTATAAACGCCACAGCTTTTTACCCCTAAGTATTATATTATATCATGAACCATATTCTTGAAAACTGTTTTGTAACAGCAGTTTTGTTACTTGTTATTTTAATTCCTATCCGCCTGCTCATCAATAATTCGCACTTACAATTAATTCAGCGTAACAAGTTGGAATTAATTGGTTTAGGTTTTATATCTATTTTATTTACAGCATGTGAAAAAAGTAATACGCATAGATACCCGGCAACGGAAGTTTGTCAGAACCTGATTTTATCGTCAAATAATTTGCATCCGCAAGACAGGGTTTATCTGTTATATGATACCCGCCTGTTATTACGCGAAAAGATAGATTCTCTTAACGGCAGGAATTTCAACAGCGTATTTTGCAATGGGTACAGGAAAGAGGGCACTTTGAGATTAGTAATCAGAAATAATAAACAACTAATTATTGATACCAGTATACGTGTCATAAAGCCTAAAAAAGGTTATAAAATTGATGTAAACCGTGCCCAGGGCCGGTTAATACTAACAGAAGACCCAGGCAGTATCAAAAATTGATTTAATTATATTTTTACCTCAGAAAGGCTCATTTTTTATAAGGTACAAGCTTGTTATGCGCAGCGTAACAAGCTTGTACCTTGTTTTTTTGAAATTAAATGTGTTAAATTGATGTTAATTCAACATTCGCTCAGAATTTGATTATATGTTTGTTACATAAGAACATGCTCATTGAATAGTTAGACGAAATTTAATGACGCTATCTTACGCTCATATATTTTACATTAACACCCTTAAAATGACGGTTCAATCGGTTATCTCTGCACACCAGGATGTTATTCAGTTAATTTATTTTGCTGCCATAATAATTTCTTTATGGATTGCTGAGGTGGTATTTACTACAAAAATGTGGAGCTCTAAATTACAGCATACAAAGGTTAACCTATTATTTATCTTTACCGCCTTGCCTATTCAGCTTTTCATGATCAGCATTGTTTTGATAGTATCGTTATGGGCCAATCATCACCATTGGGGGCTCATCAATTTTATACCTCATCATCACAACGCAGTTGTATACTACGTGAGCCTTTTCATATTGATGGATCTGTGTGAGTATATTTACCATGTAATCATGCATAAGTTTGATTTTTTGTGGAAGTTTCACCTTGTTCACCACAGCGATTTAAAAGTTGACGTATCTACAACAATCAGGGAGCATCCCGGAGAAACGTTTGTGCGCACAGGCTTTTTGATACTTTGGGTGTTTTTACTGGGCCCCTTGGCCGGTGTGCTGGTATTGCGGCAAACGGTTCAAACATTTTCAAATATTGTAGCGCATACCGAGTTCAGGCTGCCTGCCCGTACTAACAAAATTGTGGGTTTTATTTTCATTACACCCAACCTGCATCAGGTTCATCATCATTACCAACTACCATATACCGATTGTAATTACGGAGATGTGCTCAGTATATGGGATAGGATTTTTGGCACTTATGCCGAGCTTGGGAAAGAGGCAACCGTTTTTGGTGTAGATACCCACATGGAACCCTTAATCAATGGGAAATTCCTGAATATATTAAAAATTCCTTTTCAGCCATTGAACCGGAAATAGTCAATTACAGCCCAAATAGTTATTTATGAGGTTTAATCAGTTTTTTCTTAAAAGCTTGTTTTGCATACTGGCCGCAGGACTATTTACCAAAGCCTATGGACAGGACGAAAGTTTTACCTCAAAAATTTATTTTCCGGGTTCCATCGGGTTAAGTCTGCCGTTTGATAATTCCAGGTTAAACTTAAAAAATGGCACCATACTAACTACTGCATTAGAGTACAGGCCTGTTAACGGAGATGCTTTGTTTATAAGGTTTAATTATGATGCTATCCACAATCATTACCAGCAGGTTTATCTGAACTCACCAACCAATGTAAATACCGGAAAATTGTCTACGAGTATTTTCTCCCTCGGTGTGGGTTATCGCGCTCGGGCTGGCATCATCAGGTTGTTTGGCATTTTGCAGCCTGGTTTAGCTATAAATAGTTATGACAGGGTTAATTTTAATCCCCAGGCTATCAGTATTGATCAAATAAGCCGCAGGCATTTGAGTGTAAAACTTACCGGCGGAATGGAGTATTACCTGGCAGAGCATTTTGCGCTTACGTTTGAATCATCCTATTTTTACCTGTCACCACGAGGAAATTACAGATTGCTCAATCCGCAAAGCTTAAACTTTAGTATAGGTTTTACTACAACTTTATTTTAAGCCCAAGGATCATAAAAGAGAAAAACCGGGAGGTGCATTAGCGCCCTCCCGGTTTTTCTCTTTTAATGAAAGGTAATTAATCCATTAATACATCATTCCCTTTTTCACTAAGGCGTGTGT
The DNA here is from genome assembly GCF_014200575.1 of Mucilaginibacter saanensis. Taxonomy (GTDB): domain Bacteria; phylum Bacteroidota; class Bacteroidia; order Sphingobacteriales; family Sphingobacteriaceae; genus Mucilaginibacter. The sequence goes on from NZ_JACHBZ010000004.1 coordinate 264,602, forward strand.
AGCCACATATTATTTTTGTATTTTATATACCAATATCTTAAATGTATTGGGTAATGCTTTGCGGGTTCCTTTTTCAAATTCTGCCACGCTCAAATAAATTTTATGTGTTTGTGTATCCAGTGTAAGGGTGCGGGCCCTATCCTGGGTTTTGAGTGTTTGTATTACGCTATATTGATTTGCCGATTGCTGTTTAATAATTGTTGTTGTACCGTCACCGCAAGAGCAAAATATCAGTTTGGTTTCAGGATCATAAGCTACAGCGTCAACACCTGCGCCAATCGGCAAGGTGGCTATCACTTTACCGTTAGTAGCATCTACCACGCTTACGCCCTTGTTTTCGCGACAAACGGTAAATAAACGCTGGTTTTTTGTATCCAATGCCAAACCTGTTGGGCCACCACATGGAGCTAACGGATAGTTTTTAATAACTTTTAAAGTTTTACTGTCAATTACATTAAGGCTGCTTTTATCTTCCAGATTATTGAAGATGTTGCCTTTACCATCGGCAACCGCAAATTCAGGGGCGCCGCCAAGTGCAATTGAACCTACCTGTTTAAGCGTATTAGGATTTACTACTGATGAATTGTTACTTTCGCCATTAAAGGTAAAAATGAGATCACTATACGGGTCATATATAACGGCATCTGGGCCATTGGCATCTTTTAGCGTTATAGTTGCAATAACCTTAAGGGTTTTCAGATCAAACGCCACAATTGCATTGGCTTTGCCATCGCTGATAAAGCCCTTGTTAGCCTTATTATCTATAGCAATGCCATGTATACCTTTTAAATCACTGATTACCCCCGCCGGTTTCTCAGTATTCAGGTCAATTACCTCAACTGCTGTACCATGCGAAACATATAAACGCCTGTTTACTTTGTCTATCGACAGGTAATCGTACCCGCCATCACCTTTTACGGAAATGGTTTTGTCCAATGCATAGGTTTGCGCCTTTGATAATTGCGGAACTAAACTTAACAATACTAATACTGCAAAGCCTGAAATGATTTTTTTCATAAAAAATAAATTGTTTACATAAATATCAATCATAAATCTGTAGAAAGTTTGTAATTGTTTAACTGGTATTAGTACATTGATAATCAGTTGGATATTTGTGTATTTAATGTCTGGTAAAGTGTTTTTTTCAGGTTAGGATATAACACAGAATAATTTAAGAATTTGGAGATAATATTGCCTTTATAACTATATTACTTTAATTTAACCTTATATCCTATGCTTTTAAAAAAATACATGCTGATGTTCCTGCTGGTTTTTCCGATCAGGGTTTTTGCACAACAGTCAGAAAATACAGATTCATTAAAAATTATCCATCAACAAAAAACGCTTGAGGAAGCAAATCACTCCATCGTTACTTATATTCCGCCGGCGGTGTTTGTTACCTGGGGCATTCTCTCTTTTCACGTAAAAGGCATCAGGCAAATTGATTATAACGTATATAATGATATGCAAAAAGATCATCCTGGTTTTAAAACACATGCCGATAACTATTTGCAGTTTGCACCAGCAGTGCTAGTATATGGCCTAAACCTGGCCGGGGTACAAGGCAAGCATAATTTTGTAGACCGGACTGCACTTTATGTTTTATCGGAAGGTATTTTTGCCGGAACAACATTTACGGTTAAAAATTTAAGCAAGCGTACACGTCCGAGTGATGCCGATAAATATTCATTTCCTTCCGGACACACTGGTAATGCTTTTGCAGCAGCCGAATTTTTAAACCAGGAATACGGAGATATTTCGCCCTGGTATGGTATTGCGGGTTATTCTATAGCGGCTACCACCGGTATATTAAGAGTTTACAACAATGCCCACTGGTTTAGCGATGTAGTTGCCGGGGCAGGAGTGGGGATACTATCCACCAAAATTGCTTACTTGGTTTATCCATATATTAAAAAACAGTTTGGACAGGGCAAAAACAATAAAGACAGCGGTACAATGATTATTCCTACCTATCAAAATCAAATGTTTGGCTTCTCTTTTGTAAAAACGCTTTGAGCAAAGCGAGTAAGTAGTTGATTAGGTAAATATTTTTGGTCAGAAACGTACCTGGAATAAGTGTATACCTTTATCATAAGTATATTCAATACTCCAATGATGAACCAGGCATATTTTTTTTACGATAGAAAGCCCTAAGCCAATGCCCGCCTTGCCCTGATCGCCTTTAACAAAACGCGTAAACAAATCCGACTCTGCAAAAGGTAATGGCTCACCCTCATTACTAAATTCAATGAGGCTGTCATTTAATTTTACACTAATAGCTGCACCAACGGCCGAATGTTTTAACTGATTTGCCAGCATATTTGACAGCATAATATCAACCAGGTGAGGGCTTGCTCTGATAAAGCAAGGTTCAATGTGTATTTTTAAATCAATTTTGCGGCTCTCATACAGTTCTTCAAGCTGTTGTAGTTGCTCCGTTAGTAATACCGATAATGAAATTGCCTGCACGTCAGGGAAATGCTCTCCGGATAACTTAGCCAGCAGTAAAAGACTTTTGTTAACCTTGCTCAGGCGTTCAAGCGCTTCCCTGGCATCTTTCAGGTATCTTGCACTTTGTTCGTTTAAAGTTGTTTGGCCCAAATTCTCCAGCCTTGCCCTGATAATGCTGATTGGTGTTTGCAGTTCATGGGATGAGTTTTCTGTAAACTCCTGAAGACCCAGGTACTCCTTTTTTGCACGAAGCGTAAAGTCTAAAAGAACAGTCTTAAGGTCCTCAAATTCGTCGGTATCAGAACCGGTAAGCACCAATTCTTCTTTAGAAGATAGCGCGTGCTTTTTTAAAACGGCGAGGTTCATTAAAAATGGCCGCCATATTTTCCGGCTGATCAGTAAATTAACTACCAATCCTGAAGCGGCCAAAAGCACACCCAGCCCCAAAAAAATATAACTAATGGTTTTGGAATATTCGTCCCAGCCTATATAAGCCGTGAGTACAGTAATTGAATAAATTTCGTCCTTAACTTGTTTTGTTTCCGTTAGGGCATAATAACCTTCCGTTAATTGCTGATAATGGTCATAAATTAGTGTATCCCTGAAACGGGCAGGGCTAATCTTTGACGTTTTTACTATATCAACAAGAGGGTAATGGATAGTTGCTCCCTGGCGAATCTCTGCCGAAATCATGTCAACTTGTAATTCAAGTTGCTCCTGTATTTCTGCAGAAATATCTTTTTTTAGCAAATAAAACAGCAAACCTCCAAAAATTGTCAGCAGGGCAAGGCTGGCACAAAGATAGTGTAAGCTGGTTTTGGTGAGCAGTTTCATGCAGCGCTGAACCTGTAACCCATGCCATAAACAGTTTTAATATAATCTTTTCCGCTAGTTTGATTTAGTTTTTTGCGAAGATTCATTAAATGCACATAAACAGCGTCAAAGTTGTCAGACTGGTCAAAATAATCGCCCCAGATATGCTCTGCAATAGAGGGTTTACTTACCACTCTTTCTTTATTTACAATAAAATAAAGTAACAACTGATACTCCTTTTTGGTCAGGCTGATCTCTTTATTTTTAAAAGACAATGTTTTGGATAGCGGATCAATAACAAAATCATCAAATATAATGTGCCGGTTGCCTTTCAGCATTTTGCGCCGGTAAAGCGCATGAAGCCTGGCATTCAGCTCCTCAACATAAAAAGGTTTGGTTAGATAATCGTCGGCGCCCAGATTAAGTCCTTCCAGTTTATCGGTAAGTGAGTTTTTGGCCGATACGATCACGATACCGGTTTCTTCGCTGCTGCGGGATACCCGGGGAATAAGGTTCATGCCTGATCCGTCCGGAAGACCAATATCTATAATCACAATATCGTAATTATAGGTTTCTATCTTTTCCTCTGCCCGCGCATAGGTCGAAGCAGATTCGCACAGGTAGCCCTGGGTAGAAAAATAATCTACCATTTCTTCAATCAATACGGGTTCGTCTTCAACAAATAAAACTTTCACAAAACGTCAGATTAAATGAATCATCAAATCACCTTGATGATCCGGACAAAAATTTCAAAAAACTTTAATTCTTTAGAATTTCTTTAGAATCAGCGTACACTTTTGCTGCAATTATAAGTATTTATTTAGACTTATTACAAATAGTTATATCAATCAAATCATAAAAATGATGAAAAATTACGTCTTTTATTCTATGTTCCTCCTGGTGGGTACGGCAATGGTAAGTTCTTGTAGCAAAGATAAATCCGATCCGATAGCATCTTACACTGTACCTAAAACGTATGATTTTACCGGTGCTGATTATACTACTTCAACCCAGCGTGTTAAAATGTCAGTGGAGCTTAACGCTTACATTGGGTCGGCAAATACAACAACTATTACAGCTACTAAGGCAAATGACTTTTTTAACAATACCAATGCGCCTTTCAGTGATGCCGCCTTAAATAATTCGGGCATCAACCTGGCTCAAAAAACGTCAGATGCTACTGTATTTACTGCTTATTTTACTGAGCAAGCAAATAACAGTGCTAAAAATACAGTAACCGCCACCAATGGCAATGCTGGTATTTTGGTAAGCGGCTCAACCAAAAGATTGGTTGGTGCGCAAGGGCTTGAGTACAACCAGGCAGTGGTAAAAGGTATGATGGGAGCATTATACTTTAAAGAAGCTGTAAATATTTTAAATGCAGTACCTAATGATGATAATACCACTGTAACCAACGGTGCTACTGCCATGCAGCGCCATTGGGATGAGGCTTTTGGCTACTTAGCAGTACCTAAAAATTACGATACAACAAAAACCTATACCAGTGCCGATTTAGATCGCCCGTTGTTATGGGGCGGTTACCTTGCAGAAAGAGGTAAAGGCATTCAGGCCGGTGGTGTTATTTTTGGCGCATTCTTAAAAGGTCGTGCGGCAATTGGTGCTAAGGATTATACGGTAGTTAAAGAACAGATTGCCATTATTCAGGATAAATGGGAGCAGTTGGCAGCCGCAGCAGCGTTGGAGTATGTAACCATACCAACACGCTCTGTTAATGTGGGCAACCTGGCTACCCAGTTTCATGCCCTATCTGAGGCTTATGGTTTTATATCATGCTTTAAATATCGCGCTTCCAGAAGTAAACTTACGGCAACAGATTTCCAGACCCTGCAATCTGTCATAGGAACTAACTTTTACACACTGATTGCCGAAACTAATTTTACCAAGTTAGTACAGGCACAAACTATTTTGAAAGCAACCTATAAGTTATAATTCACAATACTTAAATATTAAATTTTAATTAAGCTCTCTGCGGTATATCTGCAGGGAGCTTATATCATTTTAAAAGTTTCGAAAATGATCTCCAAAAAAATAAGACTTAGCGGATCTGTGATCATCCTGTCAATGGCTGTTTTTATCGCATGTTCAAAAAAATCAGGGTCAGTGGATAGTAAACCAACAGAAAACGGATTTGATAAAGGGGCCATGCTGGTTAATTATGCCGACAACCTGATCATTCCGGCCTATACCACTCTGCAACAGCAACTCGGCCAGTTAGAAACTGCTGTAAATACTTTTATAAGTTCACCAACGGCCGCAAATCAGCAGGGTTTAAAGCCCATTTTCAAGAATGCTTATCTGCAGTTTGAACATGTTAGCGTTGACCAGTTAGGCCCTGCCGAAAAAGTGTTATTCACTAACTTTTTCAACACATTTCCTACAGACAATGCGGTAATTGATGGTAACATCAGCAGAGGAACTTATGATCTTACCTTAAACTCATCTATCAATCAGCAGGGATTTCCGGCACTTGATTATGTATTGTTTGGATCAAATGCGCTGCAAAATTTGAACGGAAACAGGGCAGCAAATACCAAAAAATATATACTGGATGTTTTGGCACACATGAAAGCATTGAATACAGATGTGCTTGATAAATGGAAAAATAGTTATCGGGCAGAATTTACCGGTAATACCAAGTCTGACGCGGGTAGTCCAATTGCTTTCATGATTAACCAGTTTGCCTTTGAAATGGATCAGTTAAAAGGGCCAAGAATTGGCTGGCCTTACGGCAAGCAATCAGGAGGTGTACAGTATCCACAAAATACAGAAGGATACAGCGCCGGGATATCGGTTGCACTGGCGGTTGAAAACTTAACCAGTTTAAAAAGCATGTTTAACGGCAATGGCAGTGGAAAAGGTATGTCAGATTACCTGGTGGCCCTAAATAAGCAGCAGTTGAGTACCGATGTTATTAAGCAGTTTGATGTAACTATTAATAGTTTAAAAACAATACCTGATCCTTTGTCAACTGCATTGATTAACAATAAAGCCCAGATTGACGCCGCCTATCGTGAAGTGCAAATATTGCTTACCCTTATAAAAACAGACGTGGCATCGGCTACAGGGGTACGTATTACTTATCAGGATACCGATGGTGATTAAGCAGGTGTTTGATGAAATGGTTTAAATTGATCCAGTTTTCTTTTAGCAGGTTGCAGCAGCCTGTATCGGCAGCCCCACTGGCAACATTCAGGATGCTTTTTGGCCTGATGATGTTTGCCGGTACGCTAAGATTTTGGCTAAACGGTTGGATTGATGATCTTTATGTAAAGCCCCATTTTTACTTTAGCTATATGGGGTTTGAGTGGGTGCATCCCTTGGGTGGTACCGGTATGCATGTGCTTTTTATTATAATAGCCGTAGCTTCACTGTTAGTTGCGGCCGGGTTATGGTACCGGATATCAATCATTACCTTCTTTTTATCGTTTACCTATGTTGAATTAATTGATGCAACCAATTACCTCAACCATTATTATTTTATTAGCCTGATAGGCTTTCTGTTGATATGGTTGCCTGCGGGCGGCTTTTTTTCGCTGGATACCTATTTTAATCCAAAACTCAGGATAACTAAAGTGCCGCTTTGGATGATAGGCATCATACGCCTTCAGATAGGTTTGGTGTACTTTTTTGCAGGTTTGGCCAAACTAAACACGGATTGGATGCTGCATGCCATTCCAATGAAGATTTGGCTGCCCGCAAAAAGTCACTTACCTATTATTGGTCAATTCATGTATACCAATTGGATAGCTTACCTGTTTAGCTGGTTTGGTGCAGGTTACGACTTACTGATCGCCTTTTTTCTGATCAACAGGAAAACCAGACCAATGGCTTATTTAGTAGTGCTGGGTTTTCACATAGCCACGGCTGTGTTTTTCCCGTCTATAGGCATGTTCCCTTATGTGATGATGGTAAGCAGTCTGATATTCTTTGGGTCTGCTACTCACCTAAATATATTGCAGTTGTTGAGCAGATCAAGAACCTATTCCTTTACCTTAATGCCCAAACTAAATACATCCTTTTTGAAATGGATGCTGGGGATTTACTTTCTTATTCAGCTCGTTGTTCCGCTGCGTTTTTTATTATATCCCGGCCATTTGTTCTGGTACGAGGAGGGTTACCGCTTTTCATGGCGGGTAATGCTGATGGAGAAATCAGGCAATACTTTTTTTTATGTAAAAGAACCATCTACCGGAAAAACGTATGAGGTGGATAACAGCAAGTTTTTGACACCACTGCAAGATAAAATGATGAGCACCCAGCCCGATCTCATCCTGCGCTATGCTCATTACCTGGCAACTGTTTATCAGCAGCGCGGGCTTATTAAGCCGGCTGTTTATGCCGATTGTTATGTAGCACTTAACGGTGAACGGTCACGTCCCTTTGTGGATACTACGGTAAATCTTGCAGCACAGTCCTTGAGCTGGAAACATTATAACTGGGTTTTACCCTATAAATCAAATGAAAAATAAAAAACGTTACCTTCTTTTGTTTTTATTAAACACATTCAGCCTGCTGGCGTTTGCTCAAAATTATAAAATTAGCGGTGTTATCCGTTTAAACGATACCATTACCGGTGGTGCTACCGTTAGCTTGCTGCCCGTTAATAAAAAAACAGTTAGTAACGATAAAGGTTACTTTGAACTTGAAAATTTACAATCCGGTAAATACCAGATTGTGATAAGCCACTTGAATGCCAAAACTTACCGGAGCCAGGTTAATATCGGGAACAAAAATTTAAACCTGAATATTAATCTGGAATACGCGGAAATTAGCTTGCTTGACGAAGTAAGTGTTAAAGACAGGTCTGAAAACCAGGCATCTGGAAATTTAAAGCAGGTAGAGGGGATGGCCATTTATGCCGGCAAAAAAACGGAGGTAGTTAATATTGCTAATTTGAATGTTAACCTGGCTACCAATAATACCAGGCAAATTTATAGTAGGGTAGCAGGTATCAACATTATTGAATATGATGGTGGCGGGTTACAATTAGGGATAGGTGGCCGCGGATTAAACCCGAGCAGGGTATCTAACTTTAACACACGTCAAAATGGTTATGATATAAGCGCAGATGCGCTGGGTTACCCGGAAAGTTATTATACACCATCAACAGAAGCGCTTGACCGGATCGAGATTATCCTGGGGGCAGCAAGTTTGCAGTATGGTACCCAATTTGGCGGATTGATCAATTTTCAGCTAAAGAAAGGGCCTTCAGATAAGCCTTTTGAAATAACCAGCAGGCAAACGGCTGGTTCCTTTGGTTTTTTTAATACATTTAATAGTATAGGCGGAACGGTAAAAAAACTAAATTATTATGCCTATTATCAGTATAAAAGGGGAGATGGCTGGCGGCCAAATAGTCATTTTGATCAGCATGGCGCTTATGTGCATCTGGATTATCAACTAACCGATAAGTTTAAAATAACCGGGGAATATACCTTTATGGACTACCTTGCCCAATTACCCGGCGGATTAACAGATGCAGATTTTGCTGCCGATGCGCGGCAGTCTGTACGATCAAGAAACTGGTTTAAAGTAAACTGGAACCTGGCCAGCATCAGCTTTGATTACCAGATGGGTGACCATACCAAATTGAACTGGCGCAGCTATCATTTACATGCCGGCCGAAAAGCATTGGGAATACTGAGTTATATTGACAGACCTGATCCCGGAGGCGAACGCGACTTGTTGGATGATACTTATAAAAACTATGGGTCAGAGTTACGGATACTGCATCAGTACCAGCTTGGCAATAAGCAAACCAGCACCTTGCTTGGTGGTGTTAGGGTATATAAAGGTTTAACCTTACGTAATCAAGGGAATGCCGACGCTGGCAGTGGTCCTGATTTTAATTATACCGGATCATTTCCAAGCAGTTCCGGTTACCGTTTCCCCGGTACCAATGTGGCCGTATTTACCGAGAATATTTTTCAGCTTACAGATAAATGGAGTGTAACACCCGGTGCACGTTTTGAGTTTATATCAACCAAAGCCAATGGATATTATACTACGCGCTCCAGTCCGTATGCTGATTTTTACTATATACAACATCAGGAAAATAAGGTTAATGACCGGTCATTCGTATTTTTTGGCGTAGGTACGTCGTACAAGCCAACGCCTGAGATAGAATTGTATGGCAACATATCTCAAAATTACCGCAGTGTGAATTTCAATGATATCCGGGTGCTTAACCCTAACGCCCGCGTAGATTCATCACTAACAGATGAGCGCGGCTATACCGCCGATGGGGGTATAAGGGGTAACATAGGTGGTTGGATGCGCTATGATCTGAGTGTTTTTTATCTGAAATATAACAATCGCATTGGTTCGGTAAATGTAAAAAGCCCTGACGGGCTGGAAACTTATCGCTTACGGAAAAACATAGGCGACAGCCGTAATATTGGTTTTGAAAGTTTGATAGAAGGCGATATTCTGAAAGCAATATCTCATGGCTCAAGCCAATATAAATTATCTGTTTATACTAACCTTGCGTTAATTGATGCCCGGTATATCAGCAGTCAGGATGCCTCTGTTAAGAAGGATAACCTTGTGGAGTTTGTTCCGCCATTGTTATTCCGTACAGGATTATCTTTTGGGAACAAATGCTTTGATGTTACCTATCAGTTTTCGCATGTTGGCAAGCAATATTCTGATGCTACAAATGCGGAGTTTTCGCCGCGGGCAATTGATGGGGTAGTGCCGGCCTATCAGGTAATGGATCTTAGTGCCAGCTATAAGTGGAAATGGGTTACACTTTCGGGCAGTGTTAACAACCTGGCAAACCGTAAGTATTTTACCCGTCGGGCAGATGGTTATCCTGGTCCCGGTATTTTACCATCTGACCCAAGGGGGTATTATATAACGCTGCAGTTTAAATATTAATCTGCAGCGTTATATAATACCCCTTACCCTTTTTGACGGAAACACCCCTTTAAACAAACGTTACCATACCCCTGATATGGAACGCATAGCCAAAGAAGGTACGAAGTTTACCAATGCCTACGCAGCACCCGTATGTACGCCCAGTCGTACAGCCATGCTTTCGGGGTTTAACCCGCCCATAGTGGTATTAACAACTGGACAAATTAAGTAAATGAACGTCCCGGTAATAATAATACCGGACGTTCTTAATCTTGTTGGCAGTAACATACTCAAAAAATATGCAGATGCTTAACTTGACATAAATTCCCCTTATTCACTCCTTAAACTTTTTGCCGGGTTGGCTATTGCCGCTTTAATTGATTGGAAACTAATAGTGATCACTGCGATCAGCAGCGCTGTTATTCCTGACACTAAAAACATCCACCAGCTTGTTTCAATGCGGTAGGCAAAGGTTTGTAGCCATTTGTGCACAGCCCACCAGGCCAATGGTGTTGTCAATACAATAGCAATACCAACCAGGTACACAAACTGCCGGCTAAGCAATGCAGTTAACTGTGTTACACTGGCACCCAGTACCTTGCGGACGCCGATTTCCTTAGTGCGCCGGCGTGTAAAGAACGCTGTCAATGCAAATAAGCCAACAATGGAGATCACGAGGGCGACGATGCCAAAAAAAGTAATGATAGTTTGCAGTTGGGCATAGGAATTGAATAACTGCTGAAAGTTTTCATCAACAAAGCTGTAACGAATTGGAAACCCTGGTTCTATCATTTTCCAGGCCTTCTCAATAGCGGCCACTGACGACTGCAGCTGCTTCCCATTAATTTTAACAAGGATGCCCCCGCCGGATTGGAACATACAGGCTTGATTGCCGATCGTGTAAACTTCCGGCTGAACGGCCATTTCAAAACCGAGTTCGTGAAAATCCTTCAAAACCCCGACCACCTGAACGGGTATGCTATCACAGGAAGGGAAAAAAATGGTTTTTCCTACAGGATCTGCCAGTCGGAGTTTTTTAACCGCCGATTCATTCAGGATCGCTGAACGTGTGTTTTGGTCGGCCGGTTCGTCTGTAAAACCGCGGCCTTGCAACAGCGGTATCTGTAGCGTGTTGAAATAGTCCTTGCTAACCTTTACTGAGGCCATGCGATAGATGGTACCAGAGTATTTAAATTCCACTGTACTGGTATCCGTAAACAGGCGGTCGCCGGGAACTTTGGTAGTTTTGGCTACATAGCTTACTCCGGGCAGCGCAAGCAGCGTTTGCCGCGTATGCTCAAATCCATTTTCACGGGTTTGCTGGCTGGCCTGTAAGCGCATTACCTGTTCGCCGGAAAAGCCCTTATCGCTACTTTGCATATATACCATCTGTGACCTTATGGCGATGACGGCAGTAATAAAAAATACCGATACCATGAATTGTACCACGATCAGTACATTACGCAATAGCGTACCCTTGCTTCCGCTTGAATAGTCACCTTTTAATACTTTGGTCGTGTTATAACGCGAAAGGAACAAAGAAGGGTATAAGCCGGATAGCAAGGTCACGATTAGCAGGCAAAGGATAATCTGTATAACTAAACTTGCCGAACCTCCCTGATGCCAGAACCCGAGCTGCAGATTAAATGAACTGTTAATATAAGGAAGACTGATGTAAACCAGTAAGGTGGCAATACTCAAACTGATAAAGCATTGTACTCCCGTTTCCATCATAAACTGGACGATTAATTGCCCTCTGGCTGAGCCTAATACCTTACGCACACCCACCTCTTTGGCCCTTTTCATAGATTGGGCAATGGATAAATTACTGAAGTTGATGGCCCCGGCAAGCAACAGCAAAACCGCCAATGCCAGCAATATCGATGCTACCTTAAAGTTGCTTTGGCCATGTTTCGGGAAATTATAGATGTTGGGCACAGCATCTATAAACAGTGAGGTTGCCTGCCCGCTGTTTTGGTAAGCCTCAAAAGACCTGGTGGTTTTTTTCAGGCGTTCATTGTAAAATACCTGGTTAATCGCATTTTCGATCCGGACATCTGTTTCCGTGTGCCTGACTTTGACATAAGTTTGGAAGGAAAAGTTTTCCCAAAAGTTATTTTGTTTCCAGCTAAGGTCACGCATCAGCATTTCAACGGGGATATGAGCAGGCCCTGCCGGCTTTTTTATAACGCCTGTTACCATGCAATTTAGCACATTGTATACTTTAACCGGCTGGCCAATAGGGTTATCATTGCCAAATAGTTTTTGACTGAGCTCTTCGCTGATTAAAATTGCGTTAGGTTTGTTCAATGCGTTCAGTGCATCGCCTTTGGTTAATTGGTAAGGAAACACTTTCAAAAAGTTGGAATCAACCGTCACAATGTTCTTCTGGTAAATCTTTTTATCCCCGGTGCTTAGTAATATTTCAAAATCTCCGGCAGATTGTATAGACGTGGCGGCTTCCGCATTAGGATATTTTTGTACCAGCAACGCGCCCAGAGGCGCAGGCGTACGATCTGAAAAATCACCATGTTCATTCATGGACACCCGGTATACTTTTTTCAATTCCGGGCTCCACTGATCATAGCTAAGCTGGTAATTAAGGTAAAGCAGGATAATAATAAAACTGGCCAGCCCAACCGCCAGCCCAGCAATGTTGATAAATGAAAAGGCCTTGTTTACGGCCAGGTTTCGCCAGGTAACTTGTAAGTAGTTTTTAAACATGCATTCCGGTTTTCAGGTGTGTTTAAAAATACACCAATAATGTGCCTGATAATTTTAGTATTGATTATCAGTTGTTTATTTAAATTATTAACGGAATACTTGTTCGGAAATGTTACACCTTATTGTCCGCTAACGGACACGTCGGTGATTTTTTCGCATTACTGCCTGTTGCAGTTTAAAAGAATTGATATACATACTTTGATACGTATATACACGCAATATTATAGATCTCCTGGTTGATTTTTCATATTGGGTGATATCCTGTGATAATTTATATATTTATTCTTGCAAAGGTGCTAAAGTCACTTCATCAAATTAATAACCAGGTATGGATTTGAATCACTTCTTAAATAATAGCAGTCAAAATATATATGGAAGTGAATTTACTAAACTAACGCTTTCTGTAATTGCGGGTTCTATACTTGGCCTGGAAAGAGAGGTAAGAGGCAAATCGGCAGGGTTCAGGACCCTTGCATTAATTTGCTTTGGCGCTACCGTATTTACTATTTGTTCTTATTTACTGGGTGTTGAAGAAAATCGTGACAGAATAGCGGCCAATGTCATTACCGGTATAGGCTTTATTGGGGCGGGCGTTATTTTTCGCAATAATTCGTCCATTTCCGGAATTACTACCGCAGCATCAATCTGGATCGCCGCCGCTATTGGTATGCTATTGGGGATAGGCAATTTTCTGTTTGCCGGAGTTGCCCTCTTTTTTGCATTATTTATTTTGTACGCACTTGATTTTATACAGTACTGGATCGATTACAAATTTGAGCATAGGAACTACAAGGTTGTTTTCCGGGATGATTGCCAGGCAGATTTGCTTCTGGAACAGGTTAAATCCTTAAAACTAAAGTTTAATAAAACAAAGATGTTTCGTGCTGACAGGCAAACCACTTTTCAATTCGAGATTTGGGGTAAAGAAAGTGAGCTCATTTTGTTCAATCAATGGCTGTTTGATAATAAATCAATACTCTCCTTTGAATGGTAAGGTTTTTCTTTTACTGACTATAAAAATTTAAGTTAAATTGTACGATGTCAATGCTTTCCGAAAGAATATTAAGGTTCAATAAGGGCCTGCTTCCAGATAAGGTTCAATTGAAATACAAACTCCTAACAGAAAATGCCTTTCGTTTTTTCAGGGGCACCTGCCATCTTTTTTATGAAGACTTGAATAACGCTAAAGATTTTCCAGTATCACCGGCAACCTGGATATGCGGAGATCTCCATTTAGAAAACTTTGGGAGCTTTAAAGGAAATAACCGGATGGTTTATTTTGATTTAAATGACTTTGATGAATCTATTTTGGCGCCATTATGCTGGGAGGTTTCCAGGGCGCTCACCAGTATTTTTGTAGCATTTAATACCTTGAAAATTAAATCCGCGGAAGCTGAAAAATCTGCGAAATTATTTCTTGAAATCTACAGCAATGTTTTGGCCGGGGGAAAGGCTTACTATATTGATCCAAGGACTGCGACAAGAATAGTGAGAAGTTTTATGAAGACTGTTAAAAAAAGGAGGGAGGGCGATTTAATTCAACATCTGTGTAACCCTAAAGCTTCCGGCTTAAAAATAGCCATCAATAACAAAACTCACTTTGAAGTGGATAAAGTTTTAAAGGCAGAACTCAAACAACTGGTTTCAAATTGGATAAAAAACTCCGGAGAATGGCCTGATAACTATACTGTTAAAGATGTGGCTTTTAGAGTAGCGGGTACGGGTAGTGTGGGGTTAAAACGCTATATGTTTTTGCTGTTAGGTGCGCGGGATAAAAAAAAACTGGCTTTTGTTGAAATGAAACAAACTCGTCCGTCATCATTAGCTCCTTATATTACCATCAAACAGCCTGCATGGCAATCAGAGGCGGAACGCTTAATATTTGTTAAACAAAAAATGCAGAATATCTCCCCGGCCTTATTAAGCCAGATTACATTTATGAACGATGTTTATGTTTTTCAGGAGATGCAACCCGCTGCTGATAAAATTAACTTTGAACTAATTGAAAAAAAATATGATGACCTGGAGGAGGTCATTAGGGCGATGGCTATGCTAACGGCATCATCACAGATCCGTAGTGGTGGAATACATGGATCGGCAATTATAGATGAATTGGTTGCCTTTGGTCAAAGGAAAGACTGGCAGAAATCACTATTAACCTATGCAATAAACTATTCAAAACAAGTAACGGATGATTATAATCAATTTTTATCTGATTACAATAACGGGGAGTTTTCTCTTCTTCCAAAAGGTAAAACAAAAGATCCTTCAAATTAAGATATTATGTGATCTACTCGCTGACGTAGAGGTGGCTACAACCGGCGTACTAATAGTAAGTTTGGCTACAACAACAGTAGATTAGGTTACACCTGTTGCTTTATTGTTGCGGAACTTTGTATCAACAAAAAGCAAAACAATGAAAATTATAGTAACAGGTTCGTTAGGGCATATCAGCAAGCCATTAACACAGTCGCTGGTGCAAAAAGGACATACAGTAACGGTAATCAGCAGTAATCCTGAAAGACAAGAGGCTATTGAAGCTATTGGTGCAAAAGCAGCTATCGGCACTATCGAAGATGCCGATTTTTTATCAGCAACATTCAAAGGCGCAGATGTGGTTTACCTTATGGAGGCCCTTGGCGCTGGCAGCTTCTTTGATCACAATCTTGACATTATGGCTGCACATACCAAAATTGCCAATAATTACGCGCAAGCCATTCAGCATTCCGGCGTAAAGCGGGTAGTACATCTGAGTAGTATCGGAGCCCACATGGATAAAGGCAATGGCATTCTGGCTTTTCATTATCTGGTAGAAAATATTTTGAACAAGTTGCCGTCTGATGTTGCTATTACGTTTATGCGTCCCGTTGGTTTTTATTATAATATGCTTGCGTTTATCCCAACCATAAAAACGCAGGGCGCTATTATATCCAACTACGGCGGGGACGATCAGGAACCTTGGGTTTCTCCGATAGATATTGCTGCTGCTATTGTAGAAGAAATTGAAATCAGCCAGCCGGAACATAGAAAAATACGCTATGTGGCCAGTGATGAGTTTTCTCCCAATGAAGTGGCCCGTATTTTGGGTGAAGCAATTGATAAGCCTGATTTAAAATGGCTTGTAATTACTGACGAGGAATTATTGGTCGGTTTAAAAGCTGCCGGTATGAATCCGCAAATTGCTGCCGGTTTTGTTGAAATGAATGCAAGCAGGCGCGGCGGCATCCTTTACCAGGACTATTACCGTCATAAACCAAGTTTAGGAAAAGTAAAACTTACAGATTTTGCAAAGGAATTTGCTGCCGCATTTTTTAAATCGTAGTATATTTAGCTTATAACATTCCATTACGGCAAGTTTTTTTGAATAACAATAATCCAAAACACATCTTATATGAATACGCAGGAAATCACAATTGCAGGCGAGAGTAAACATCCGTTGAAAGTAAAACGTTTCGGATATGGAACCATGCGCCTCACCGGCCCAGGCATTTGGGGAGAGCCTGCGAACAGGCCCGAAGCATTGCAGATATTAAAACAATGCATTCAAAATGGTGTCAATTTTATAGATACTGCCGATTATTACGGGGAAGATGTAACCAATCGTTTAATAGCAGAGGCGCTGTACCCTTATCCTGCCGATTTGGTGATATGCACGAAAGTGGGTGGCGCAAGAAAGCCAGATAAAAGCTGGGTGCCTTTTAATCGTCCGGAAAATTTACGCAGCAGTATTGAGAATAATTTGCGCACGCTGAAAGCAGAACAAATAACCCTGGTTCATTTCAGAGTTTTGGCGGGCAGCGATGTGCCTTTTGAAGAATCGATGCAGGCTATGTTTGACATGCAGCAGGAAGGGAAGATATTGCATGTAGGTGTAAGTAATGTTAGCGCCGATGAATTGCAAGCGGCTATGACCATGGGAAATATTGCCACTGTTGAAAATATGTACGGCCATGCGCAACGCAGTTCCATAACGCTTGTACATGGAGGCGAAACAAGAGGCGGCGAGGAAGTACTTGCCATTTGCGAACAACACCAGATACCACTGGTGCCGTACTTCTCTTTATTTCAATCGCTGCCTAAAATGGATGACCGGATTTCGACGATTGCTAAGAAATACAATGTTACCGATGCGCAGGTAAATTTAGCATGGTTGTTGCATCGCTCTCCCTGGATATTGCCTATACCGGGTACTTCATCATTGAAACATTTTGAAGAAAATCTGAAAGCAACCGAAATAAAATTGAGCGAAGAGGATATGAAGTTTCTTGAATAAAGGGCAATTATTTTAAACAAAAAGACAAAAAATGAAAACAGTATTGATAACAGGCGCCAATAAAGGAATTGGGTTTGAAACAGCAAAGCAATTGGCGCAATTGGGCTATTTTGTATATTTAGGGAGCAGGGAAGAGGCCAACGGTTTAGACGCCGTTAATAAGTTAAACCAATTGGGGATTTCAAATGTGGCATTGATAGAAATTGATGTTACTAATATTGATTCTATTAAAAAGGCAAAACAAGAACTGGAAAGCAAAATCGGAGCTTTGGATGTTTTAATAAACAATGCAGGTATTGCCGGCGAACAGCCCCAAAATATATCTGTTGGGGCTATGGAAAACTTGCGAAAAGTGTTTGAAACTAATTTTTTTGGTGTGGTACAAACAACACAGCAATTCATCAGTCTTCTGAAAAAATCAAGTGAACCGGTTATTGTAAATGTTTCCAGCGAATTGGGTTCCTTAACGGTTCATAGCAGCACGCAAAATCCCAATTATGGGATCTATGATGCCTACAGTTGTTCCAAAACCGCGCTGAATGCCTTTACCGTGTTATTGGCCAATGAAATGCGTAACGCCAATTTTAAAATAAACAGCGTTTCGCCTGGCTATACCGCAACCGATCTGAACCAGCACCAAGGCACGCAAACGGTAGAAGAAGGTGCAAAGTATATTGTGAAATTTGCAATTTCAGGCGGGGATACCGTTACCGGAAAATTTTTCAGGGAAGAAGAAATCCCCTGGTAAGAAGGCAAGAGTATAATACTTGCATAAAAAGCGTTCCATTAAAATATAAAACATGCAGCCACTTCGAATTAAATCCATAAGCGAGTTTCACCGGCTCAAGAAATTACCCAAGCCAGAACATCCGCTAATCAGCGTGGTAAACGTTGCAACCTTAAAACGCGGACACGAAACTGAGCCGGTAAACTTTGTGTTTGATTTTTATTCCATTTCATTAAAGCGAAACTGCAATGCCAAGTTTAAATACGGGCAGCAGCAGTATGATTTTGATGAAGGTACCATGTTTTTCATATCGCCTAACCAGATTTTCGGAGTGGAGCCTAACAAAAGCGATGTGTCTAAACAGTCTGGCTGGATGTTGCTCATTCATCCCGATTTTCTTTGGAATACATCTTTAGCAAAAAAAATAAAGCAGTGCGAATATTTCGACTACTCGGTGCATGAAGCGCTGTTTCTTTCAGAGAAAGAAGAAACGATTATTGCCGGTGTAATGCAAAACATCCAGCAGGAGTATCATTCCAATATTGATAAATTTAGTCAAAACGTCATCATTGCCCAATTGGAATTGTTGCTCACCTATTCGGAGCGGTTTTATGAACGGCAATTCATCACCCGGAAAATTTCCAGTCATCAACTCCTAACGCGTTTAGAAGCCATTCTTTCGGAATATTTCAATAGCGAGGATTTAATTAAAAAAGGATTACCGGCCGTTCAGGACATTGCTAAAGAGTTAAACGTTTCGCCCAATTATTTGAGTGGCTTACTCAAAGTGTTGACCGGACAAAGCACACAACAGCATATACATGACAGACTGATTGAAAAGGCTAAAGAAAAGCTATCCACAACCAATTTATCTGTAAGTGAGATTGCCTATGAACTGGGATTTGAGCATCCGCAATCATTCAGTAAGTTATTTAAAACAAAAACTAAATTATCACCATTAGAATTCCGGCGATCCTTTAACTGATCAGCGGAAGCATAAACTTTCTTGCGAAACATTAAAGCCTTCAAGTTTTGAAGGCTTTAATGTTTTAATTGATAGTTATATATAACATCTTGATTTGTAATAGAATAAAAGGAGATAAAGTGTTTGTTCTTTATTGAACGTCATGAACCGCTGTTAGCGCGTACTTTTCGTGTCTGTTCTAATATGTTGTAGCCCTTTGAAAACTTGTTCAGAGAAATATAAGTTATAGTCTTTTATTCTATCATTTGGTCCGTTTTACCTGGGCAGTAGTTTCATGCCACTTGTATTATGTGCCTTTCCAAGATCAATGTTTAATTGGGCAATGAACCGGCGTGCAGGGCCAGCATTTTCCAGGGTGAATATTCGTTTATTAAAATCCATTGCATCACCCTCGATAACCGTACAGTTTTCCGCGCTATCTTTAGCCAATCTTTTTTGATTACGGACAAACAAAGTCAGTTTCGCATCGGCCAGGCCTTTTAATGCGCTAATGACATAAGGTGCCAGACTGCCGCTGGCACCGATAATGATTACTTTTTTCATTCTATGGCAGTTGATTATAATCCTCGTCAGATACCCGGTACATCCATTTTACAGGGCCTTCTGGTGAGTTATTCGTAATTACGATGTGCGTAAAGCTGCTGTCTTTCGCAGCGCCATGCCAGTGTACAACATCAATCGGGATAACAACCACGTCCCCTTTAACCAACGACCTTGCGGCCTGGCCTTTTTCCTGGTACCAGCCTTTACCATCAGTGACTAATAATATCTGTCCTGTGGCGTGAGTATGCCAGTTATTGCGGCAGCCCGGTTCGAAAACTACATTGCCTACACTGTAATTGCCGGTTTGATCTTTCGGCACTAATATTTTAACCCAGGCAGTTCCGTTAAAGTAATCTGCTGAGCCCTGATCCCCTTTAGGGAAAATTGCGATTTTTTCTTCTGTATTCATGGTGTTTTGTATAAAATTTATTATTCTGACATGCTTAACAGCCCCGCATCTAAGCGGTCGCCCTGTACATTAATTTTAGCAAGTTCGCTATCGATGTTTTTCAGGTCTTCAGCAGTTAATTCCAGGTCAATAGCCTTCAGGTTATCGTCAATGTATTCCACTTTATCCATGCCCGGAATAGGCACGATCCAGGGGTTTTGTGCCAATAGCCAGCTAAGCGCTATTTGCACAGGGTTGGCGTTTTTTTTTCGCTGCAATACTGCGCAACATATCTACCACTGGCATATTAGCTTTGATGTTTTCTTTAGTGAAGCGCGGAAAGTTTGCCCTTAAATCGGTACTGCTATCGAATTTGGTATTGGTATCAATGCTACCAGTCAGGAAACCTGTGCCTAAAGGCCCCAGGGTACAAAGCCAATTCCTAATTCTAAACAGGTTGGCAATACCTCGCCTCCGGTTCCCTCGTCCAGATGGAGTATTGATTTTGAACGGCTGCAACAGGGTGAACCGCATTGGCGCGGCGAATCACCGCAACACCATCATTAATATCGCGGGCAGGGCCTGTGCCGAAGCTCAGGTTCATACAGCCCATACCCAACGCTGATACTTCCAGTACGCCGTTTCCTAATTTCCTATATTTCATTTTTTTCTTTTACTATATTAGTTGCCTACCCGTTTTTGTAAATGTTCGGGATAGCGTGCGCCTTCGATCTTGATCTGTGAGGCTGCTTCTTCAATTTGTTTTATATCCGTTGTATTCAACGTTATCTCAGCACCGCCGAGATTTTCTTCAAGACGGTGTAACTTAGTTGTTCCCGGGATCGGTACTATCCAAGGCTTTTGAGCCAATAACCAGGCTAATGCAATTTGTGCGGGAGTTGCTTCTTTTTCTTGTGCAATTTTGGTTAACAGGTCAACCATTGCCTGGTTAGCCGTTCTCGCATCGGTTGAAAAGCGGGGAACGATATTGCGGAAATCTGTTTTATCAAAAACGGTGTTGGCATTAATTGCGCCCGTTAAAAACCCTTTGCCAAGTGGGCTGAAAGGGACAAAACCGATCCCTAATTCTTCCAGGGTTGGTAAAATTTCGTTTTCCGGCTCACGCCACCACAAGGAGTATTCACTTTGTAAAGCGGCAACGGGCTGTACAGCATGTGCTTTACGGATTGATTGTACTCCGGCTTCTGACATGCCAAAATGTTTTACTTTACCTTCCTGTATCAGGTCCTTAACCGTCCCGGCAACGTCTTCCATCGGCACGTTTGCGTCAACACGGTGCTGATAGAAAAGATCGATACGGTCGGTTCTTAGACGTTTCAATGATTCTTCGGCAACCTGGCGGATGCGTTTTGGATCACTGTCGACACCTTTGGATGAATCACCATCTTTAAAGCCAAATTTGGTAGCAATAACGATTTGATCACGGTACGGTGCAAGTGCTTCGCCTAATAACTCTTCATTTTTAAACGGGCCGTAAGCTTCGGCAGTATCAAAGAAGGTAACACCTTCCTCTACTGCTGCATGCAATAATTTGATCGCGTCCTTTGTATCAGCGGCAGGGCCATAGCCAAAGCTCAAACCCATGCAGCCCAATCCTAATGCGGATACTTCCAGGCCGCTTTTTCCCAAAATTCTCTTTTCCATGTTATGTTTTATTTAGTAAGTAGATGTTGTGTGTAAATTCACCAGTTTCCACCGGTTGTTCTTCCTGGTATATATTTCAGTATAAATGAGTTTGTAAACGCTGCCGCCATTTACGGTAAAGTCGGCTTTTCCAACCAATATAGCAGTATCGCCATAAATTTTAACCGCAGCTGCGCGCTGTTCAATGCGATTATAAACAAAACTGTTTGACCGTAACTGCCTGACCCATTCGGCCTTTGTTGTTTGGTGCCCGGTGATATGAATGAATACAAGGTCATCATCAAAAGGGTCGGCTATCCTGTCAATATCCCCTTCTGTTTTCCAGCGGAATTTATCTAAGGATAATTGCAGGATTTCAGCTTCGGCAGTCATTAGTTATTATACTTTACTTGTTGTTATTGCTTACAGATACAAAGGTCTGTTTTGATTTTGATCCCGAGATTATACATATCACTGGATTACCTACCAATATCACTGGTTCATCGGTATATTACTTGCCTGGGGCAAGGTCACCGTACC
Source organism: Mucilaginibacter saanensis (assembly GCF_014200575.1). GTDB lineage: Bacteria > Bacteroidota > Bacteroidia > Sphingobacteriales > Sphingobacteriaceae > Mucilaginibacter. The sequence goes on from NZ_JACHBZ010000004.1 coordinate 286,569, forward strand.
AATAAGCAGCAGTAACGCCGCCATCCATCAAAAAGTCGCTGCCTGTAATGAATGCGCCGTCAGATCCCATTAAAAGAGCTCCGACTGTTCCAACCTCGTCAGGCGTTCCGGCTCTTCCGGCAGGTGAAATTTCCAACATTTTACGATAGCCGTCACCGCGCGGGCCTTTTAGTTCATCGTTTGCCAGTGGCGTAATAATAATACCCGGACTAATGGTATTTACCCGTGCGCCGCGTTTGCCCCAACGCACCGCCTCTGCCATTACGCGCAAAGAGTTTCCACGTTTGGAGTATTGATAGGCTTGCAACGGGTCGGTGATTTTGTCGGGTTGAAGAAATGGTAGGTTGAGTAGGTCTTCTGCAGGCGTTAATGCCAAAGCAGTATTTTGTTCGGCAGTCAATCCCGGTAAACGATGACCGGATTGTGAAGCAATTACTATCCCTGATCCACCTGCTGCAATGACATTCCCAAGCTCTTCCAATACAAGTGCTGTTCCATAAAGGTCAACCTTCAGGATGGTTTGGGGAGAGGCCTGGGAAGGAGATACGCCTGCCGCATGGATAACGCCGGTTATATTACCAATGGTTAATGCCAATTCAACAAGGGCATGAACCGAAGCCCTCGAAGTTACATCTACAGTAGCTGTAGTGACTGTGAAACCCGCATCGCTTAATGTTTTTGCCGCAGCATCCGCATTTTCCTGGCGAATATCAGCCAGCAAAACATGCTTCCCTGCGCTGACCCGCCTTACGATAGCCTGGCCAATTGATCCGGCCCCGATCACAACATTTACGTTCTTCATGGTTATCATTTGATGTAAGTATTATTACCCCACAAAAGTCTTACCTATTTTATATTTGGTTGTTATACGAATCACTGGATTACCTACCAATATCACTGATTAGGTGCTAAGAGTACTGGAAGCAACAGATGAAGCGTTAACTTTGAGTTAGTTAAATATAAAAAGATGGAAGATGTAATCAAATTTGATACTATTGGACAGTACAATGCATTCAATAATAATGAAACGCTTCATCCGCTGGTGAGTGTGATTGACCTTTCAAAATCTGAAATAAGACATAATGCCCGGCAAAATTTTGGTTTTTATACCGTATTTCTAAAAGAGATTAAATGTGGTAACCTGAAATATGGCTGCAATTATTATGATTATGAAGAAGGTACTTTGGTTTTCATCGGGCCCGGACAGGTAATAGGCATTGAGAATAATGGCGAATATTTTCAGCCACATGGCACCGCTCTGATTTTTCATCCAGACCTGATTAAAGGAACCGCACTTGGCCGTCATATCCAGGATTATTCTTTCTTTTCTTATGATATACACGAGGCACTTCATTTGTCTGAAGGTGAACGAAAAGTAATTTTTGATTGTATAGCTAAAATTAAGTTTGAATTGGAGCACGGCATTGATAAACACAGTAAAACTTTAATTGTAACCAATATCGAATTGTTGCTTAATTATTGCGTTCGTTTTTACGACCGCCAGTTTATTACTCGGGATGTTGCCCATAAAGGTATTTTACAACGATTCGAGGATTTATTGACTGAATATTTTAAAACTGATAAACCACAAAATTTGGGGTTACCGTCAGTTACCTATTGTGCTGAGCAAATAAATCTGTCAACCAATTACTTTGGTGACCTGATCAAGAAAGAAACAGGTAAATCAGCCCAGGAATACATCCAGTTAAAATTGATGGATGTAGCTAAAGAGAAAATATTTGATAAAAATAAATCAGTAAGTGAAATTGCTTATGAGTTAGGGTTTAAATATCCGCAGCATTTTACACGGGTGTTTAAGCAACGGGTTGGTTATACGCCAAATGAGTACCGGTCATTGAATTAATTGGAAGCTTATTTCTATCAGTTTCAAATCAAATTTTGCTCATGTGGCACAGCGCTACTCCAATATTGAATGGTTGATACTTGAGACAAAGACTACAGACTGATGCCAAACGGTGATATATGGGAAGTATGTTGATTTTGAAGAACTTATTAGCCGAACGGTTTAGGAAAATGGTTGATATTTAGCATATTTACTAAAAAATACACTTACCATAACCTTATTTGCTTTCTTAATATAAAGGCATTTGTGCAATTAAAAGTAAAATCACCTTATAAAATGAATGATGTGAGGAAATCACTACTGCGATATATTCCTCTTTTTTTGTTGTTAACCACTGCTTTTGAGGCATTCCCTCAGCAAAACAAGCAAATAATGGACCAGCTTGTAAGGCGGTTAAACGCATATACGGATAGTCTGGCTCTGGCTTCCGTTTATTTAAAAACAAGTAAGGACATTTACGAATCTCGGGAAGATCTTTGGTTTAAGGCCTATGTGCTGGATGCGCAATCCCATGACCTTTTCGGTATGGATAAAACGCTCTATGTGCGGCTTGTTAAAGCAGGCAACGACAGCGTGGTGTGGCAAGAAAAATATCCGGTAAAGAATGGGATAGTGAGCGGACATATCTATCTTGATCAATCCTTACCCGAAGGTGATTACCGTTTATCTGCATACTCGGCGCACTCTTTTTATCAGAACCAGCCTTATTTCCATGCATCAAAGATGATTAAGTTTGTCAAAGAAATTCGGTCGCTGTCAAAAGAAAAGCTTGCCGGAATACCTGGAGATCCAAAATCACCACAAGATATCCAGTTCAGCATCCTTCCTGAAGGAGGGCAACTGGTTTCGGGTATTACAAACACGGTTGCCTTTAAAGCAGTAGATAAAAGCGGGGATCCGGTCAACGTTTCCGGTGAATTGCTGCAGAGAAATCAGGTTGTCAAAACATTTAAGAGCATACATGCAGGTATGGGCAGTTTTTACTTCAGACCAGTGGCGGGAGCCAATTATCAGGTCCGGCTGACCAGCCCAAAATCCGACAGGTTTTATCCTTTAGCTTCCATACGTGATAAGGGTGTAGTTATTCATTTATCAAAAAACACCAAAGACAGTCTTGTATTTAACATCGTTCAAAGTACAGGTTCGGCAAACCAACCAGTTTATTTAAGGCTTCAGATCCGCGGCCGGATACAGGCGATGGCGGCTGGTATCCTTGGGGACAGCCTTAAGATAACTATACCTACGGTTGAAGCGCCACAGGGTATTGCCGAAGCAACCCTTTTTGACCAGGAAATGAGGCCACTAGCAGAGCGTCTGGTTTATCTTAATCCGGATAAGGTATTAAATATAACTGCCACTTTATCCAGGGAAGTTTATAAGATCAGGGAAAAGGTCTCTCTTAAAATCAGAACTGCTGACAGAAACGGAAAACCTGTTCAAGCCAGTATTGGTGTAAACGTGTATGATAAGCTATACCGTAATCCTGAAGAGGCCAAAGATATTCTTACCCATTATTATCTTTCAACCGAGTTGAAAGGAAGGATATACGATCCTGCCTTTTATTTTAATGCCGCTAATAAAGACCGGAACGAGGCCCTGGATCTGCTTTTGCTTACCCAGGGCTGGCGGTGTTATTTATGGAATGAGGATGAGTTAAAAGAATTAAAAAACGATAGACAGGTGCTTACAGACAGTACGAAAGGAAGGCTGATCCTCGTTGATGTTAAAAGGAATAAACCCAAGATACAGATGCTGATGGTGTTCAGCACTGACGAGCGCGAAAAGCGGAGCTTAATCACTGATAGTATGGGGAGATTTGTTCTTGGGCCTGCGGACTTTGTTAAAGGAAAATGGAACTATCTCAAACACTTTGATGCGGGTAAGGCTGAATATACAGTAGCTTTAGAAGATCAGTTTAAGGATATAGAAAAGGTCAGTAAAAACATGCTTTTTGAATATCCCGTTGGGGAAAGCACCAAAGCAAAAAATAAAGATGACATCGCTTCAGGTAGGATAAGTATGGGCGCTATCAATCTCAATGAAGTCAAAATTGTTGCAAAAAAGCAGGACGTTTTCCGGGATAAATATATGGGGCATTTAGATAGCCTGGCCAAATTCGAAGGAAATATGGATTTCGTGTACCCTAACAGTAACTGGCTAAATGTTCCCAGCGGTTCTAACGGAACAAAGCCTATTGAGGGACAAAAATACACCGTATGGGTCGGTCCTAATCCCCCGACTAAAGTACCCTTCACTTTTGGTGCCGGTGATTTCAAAGAGATCATTTATCATTATCCCAAATTTACTGAAGAGGAGCTTTTAAAAAAGTTCAATCTTACACGAATTAAGGGTTATTATGAAAGGCGTGAGTTTTACCAACCGAACTATGATAAGGAATCCGATCCTGCGCCGGATTATAGGAATACATTATTATGGGCCCCGGAGGTAATTACAGATAAAAACGGAGAAGCTACGTTAAATTTCTTCTGTTCTGATATCAATAGTAATTTTATAGGCACCGTTGAAGGCGTAGGGCCAAACGGGTTACTTGGTAAGAAAGAATTTTATTTTAACGTGATTAAGTGAAATGGTGGTCATCTTTACACGTTTTTTCCGGTTGAATATGCACACACGGACAGTACAGTGAGTTTGATACATTTTACCATTACCACTTTTTCCGTTTTCTAAAAGTCAATCCTGGCGATTAAGAACCGCAGTTTTTCAGGCATGTTTGGGATATTATCCATGACGGTATTGCCAAGTTGATCTATGATGATAAAATCAATTCCAAAACCAAACATGAACCGACCAATAAGCAAAAGTTGCACTTGCGGACTTTTGTTGATATCAGCGGTATATCCACTTAAAGCTTTAAAAGTTATAAAATTAGTTTCTTTTATAGCTAACATGAAGATGTTAAATTCTTTAATAGTTTCAATAGCAGTAACTTATAAGATTTCTGGGCATTTAACCCCAATAGGTCACCAGAAGAATGCGATTATTTGGTTTTATTTGAATAGGCTATAAATAAAAAAACGCTGTAAATTATTCATTTACAGCGTTTTTTATGTTTTTTAAAACATGCTTTGTGGAACTGGAGGGAGTTATAATGCCCTTGTATCGGTCTTATATTCAATATTTCATGTGGACATAAATTCTTACTCACCGAATTACTCACCACTTTTCAGATATAGATTAATTACAAATCTTATGATATAAAGTTACAAAAACGAATCGATATTTCTTGCGAAGGTTAGCCAAGGCTTTTTCCAATAATTTAATTTATTGAATAGGCGTTTAATTAACAGGGCTTAACGAGAGCAAAAAATTGAGAACAGATATGTAGAATTAGAAGCACCTTCATTTCCATATTTTAAATCATGTTACTATTGAGCTCTTCTTTTCTCATCAAAAGTTATGTTCTTATTGTTTCCAGAAACTTTTGATCTTCCGAATAAGTAAGTTAGACCAAGATTGAAGATTTTATAATGATAGTCCGTTCTTTCTGTCTGCACAAATTCGCTAAAACGTGCATCATATTTGTTTACCGTACCCAGATAGTAAGATGGGCTGATGATTAAATTATTGTTAAGCAACTTCAATCTGGCCCCCACCCTGAAATCACGTTGACTGTATGTGTAAGTATTTCCACTGGTTGAGGGAAGGCTTTGGCTGTAGTTCAGATAGAAATTTAACAGTTTAGTTGCCTTGAAATTATTATTGACACTAAACGATGCAGAGGTTCCGTTTTGGATCGGAATCGCTTCTATTTTGGATTTTGAGGATGAATAAAAAAAAGAGGCTGAACTGCTATTTTCCCACCAATTAAAAAATGCCCGGTTAAAGGAAACATAGGCACCCACATTATCTCGTGTTAAAAAGTTTCCTCTACTTGAAACCACTAATGGCCCCTCAATCGTTGTAAGTAATGAATTTACATCACTGGCATGTTGTGTAAATACAGTAAAAGAAAACATGCTTTTATATAGGTAATTAAGTTCGAAATTGTTACTGTAGGAAGGTAAAAGCAGCGGATTTCCGGTAGAATAAGTATAAATGTTTGTATAATAGTCAAAGGGGTTTAAGGAAGCGAGGCCCGGGCGGTTGATCCGTCTCGAATAATTTAAAGAAAAAACATTGTTTCCGTCGGCTTTGTAAACGATATAGGTCGTAGGGAATAGGGCACCATAATTACGCTTATTACGCTGGTCTAAAGTAGGCGAATAACCATCCGTCATCGTGTACTCATAACGCAATCCTGCCTTGGCCGTCCATTTTTTCGATAGGTCAGCTTCCATACTGTAATACGCGGCCAGGTTTTTTTCGGTATAGTCGAAATCATTACTGCGCGTTTGGTTCAGCAGGAGATCATCGAGGATATTATTATAATATGCTACGCTGGCATTGTTATTATAATTAGCAAACTTAGCACCGGTTTCTATTTTAGCCCATTTATAAGGCAATGTTAAATCTGATTGAATAGACCAGATATTGTATTTTGACAAATTATTATTTTGAACTGAAGCATAGGTGTTTGCAGATTCAGAAACAAAACTATTTCTTATTTCAGGCCTGTTCGTGAAAAAATTAACAGAACTGCTTAATTTCTTTCCGGCCGAATCAATCTTTAAATCGTGGTATATATTTAAGGTCTGTGCAAATAATGGCCTTGACATTTCGCCTTTAGTGTTCAAAACCGAGTCGACCGTATTGCTCGTACCATAGCTATAATTATTAACATAAGTATCCTTCTCTTTGCTGTGTGAAATATTATAAATAATCCCGATGTTATTGTGCTTGTTCAACTCATAATCTATACTTAAACCGGCCTGCAAACCTGGTGTAATTGATATACGTTGCTCGTTACTAAGGATTTGACTGGGGTTACCAATTATATTGAGCGAATCGTTTAGTATATTGTGATAATTTGATTGGTTAAATGTAAAAGAGCTGTTAACTTTTTTTGAGCGAAAAAAAAGAGCGGCATTGTTGTTATAGGAGGCGTAAACGCCTTTCCGATATGTCGAACTTAATGATCCGCTCCAGCCCAAAGATTCGTTTTTCTTTAAAACAATGTTAATCAGCCCGGCATTGCCCTGGGCCTCATATTTTGCTGGCGGGTTGGTAATGATCTCGATTTTTTCCACACTTTCAGATCTGAGTGTTTTCAGATAATTAGTCAGGTCGGTTCCGCTTAAATAAATTATTTTCTCATTTACCATAACCCCCATGCCGCCTTTGCCCACCATAGAAACGCCATTGTCGGATACCTTTAAAAAAGGCGCCACTTGCAAAGCCTCAAAGAGGGAAGAGCCATTTGCCATTATAGTGTTGTTCAAGTTAAATATCCATCGATCAACCTTTCGTTCAAGAACAGGGGCTTTGCTGGTTATGGTTACTTGTTTGAGTTGTTTGATTGATGCATTTAATATGATATCCGGTAATTGAACCGTTCTCATGTCTGCTAAAGTTAGAGCAAGAGACAAACTATCCTTACTTACTTCCGAAATTCTGATCAGATAATCCCCTTTTTCTGTTGCTGTGAGCCTGAAACGTCCCCCGGTATCGGTTTGTGCAGATTGGATTATTTTATCGGTAGCGACTTGCTTTATAATCACGTTCGCAAAAGCTATTGATTTATGATTTACATCTACTACACGGCCTTTAATCTCATAGTTGGTTTGCACAGTGTTACGTTCGATCAATATGTTACCTTCGACCTGTCGGAACGAAAGAAAAGTATTTTGTAATAATTCCTGCAAGGTTTGTTCTATTGTTCTGTTCTCCAAAGCTAGGTTAAGTCCGATAAGTGCTTTAATTTCTGCTTTGCGGTAATAAAAGCGAAGCGAGGTTTGTTGCTCGATCTTTTTGAGACCACTGGCAAGACTTTCATCCCGCAGGCCGATAGTAACCATGTCCGAGTGCATATTTTGACCCTTGGTGGTAGTAGCCAGTAATAACTGGAAAGTGGTTAATATAATTAAGGTAACTACAACGCTTACACGCATTAGCTGAAAAATAAATGGCTTGTTTAATTCTATTGCACCGCTGAGGCGAGTATATAAGCCTCCCGGTTTCCGCACTTTTGCAGAAATATTCATACTTTTAAATGTTTTAAGTGACACAATTATTTAAAACCCTGGTTTTCCGGGATACCTGTAAGCCGATGACCGTCGGTTTACAGGTTTATTTGACTTATTATTCTGCCTGGAGGACAATAAGCATTTATAAAGCTTAGATGTTAATCATTTTTAATATCGTTAATTTTCAATTGTTACAGCCCGGCCCGTCTATAACGATGCTGCCGTCTGGCTTGATCTGATAAATGGTATTGTTGAAAGCGCACATTACTTTTAGTATTTTATCCAATTCTTCGCCATTTAAAGAAGTACCTGTAAAACGGCAGTCTTTCAATTTTGCATTTCTGAAACTGATCTTCACATTGAAATGTTGTTGCAATTGTGCAATAGCATCTCCAAAGCTGACATCTTCAAAATGCAGATCACTTTGCTGCCAGGCAACTACCGCATTGGCATTAACAATTGCTTGTACGACTTCCGCTTTTAAAGTATTAAAGCTGATCTGCTGGTTAGGGATAATTACGCCTAATAATTTATTGCCATTGGCAACGCTTACTTTGCCACGGGTGACTGTGACCTGAATGGTATGATTATTTTTATCCTCTTTGATATTAAATGCTGTACCCAGCACGGTGGTCAACACGGTTCCTGTATGAATAATAAAAGGTTTGCTCGCATCATGGTGGACATCAAAATAAGCTTCACCGGAAAGATAAACTTCCCTTGTTTTACCATTGAATGTCTTAGGATATTTTAACTCCGAGCCGGCATTTAACCACACCCGGCTGCCATCAGTAAGCGTTATCCCCCTTTTCTGATTAATGGGTACCTGGAGGGTTGTAAGCTCAACAGGATGCAAACGGCTTTGCAATGACGGCCATTCCAGGTACAAAGTAAAAGAGATCAGCAACACTGCTGCAACAGCCGCAATACTTCGCCATAACCCACGCTTTCTTTGCGGCAGCAGCACTACTTTAGCCTCCGTTTCGTGAATTGTGTTTTTAATTTCGCTAAATACACTGGAAAGCCATTGATCTTTTGCCGAACGATCTAAATCATGCCATCGAGGGTTAGCATTACCATTATCTTCCAGCCAGCGTTTCACCAGCTCATTTTCTTCGTTTGTGGTTTCGCCCTTGAGGTAACGATCCAGTAAGGCGGCTATTTGATGACGGCTCATTTGTTATCCATTTAACAGTAGCCGTATGAGATGCCTTTTGGTACTATAGAGAAATGAAATATTTTTTCATAGGTGTGAATTTAACTTAACGATAAGGAAGACACCTTGAAAGAAGGGGCATGTAATGCAAGGGATGTCAGGTTTAGGATAGCCATAACAATAATGCAGTGGTAGAAACCATTGCCAGTGAAGCTCGTAAATGTTTTAACGCGGTAGAAAGCTGGTTTTTTACAGTTTGTTCAGAAAGCTGCAATTTGTCAGCGATTTCTGTTATACTTAAATTTTCTTCCCGGCTTAATAAATAAATTTCTTTCACCCGGGGGGATAATTCATCCAGCGATGTTTCAATGCTTTGGGCTATTTCTTTTGCAGCTATTTTTTGCTCAATAGTCGCTTCGTAGCGAACAGCCAGCGAGTCTACTATAGCCGCATACTCCCGGCGTGTAATATTCTTTCTAATTTTATCCACTATCCGGTCACGGGTTAGCTTAAAGAGGTAAGCTTTTAAATCTCGGTCAACCTTCAATTGTGTTCTTTCCTGCCAGAGCTTAACAAAAACATCATGGATAATATCCCTGCCATCCTCCAAGTCAAAAAATTTGGAACTTGCAAAACCTGCCAACGAATCTGCATACCGACTGTAAATTTCGGAAAAGGCGCTCTCATCATCTTTTTTTAAAAGATCGATCAGTTGCAGATCGGTGAAGACTAAATATGTTGCCATTACTTGTTAAAACTAAGGTACTATTATAAAAGACATACGCTAAGCATAATTAGTTACATCCTTTATACAAATAGAGATAAATTTGCATTCCATCCCATTTCAACGCTTAGGCACCAAAAGCGCAAGGTGAGTAAAATGTCAAGGGCGAGACACCGCTAAAAAATAAATTAACGTACTTTGCTTGTATGGCCTTGACGTTTTATTGAAACACTGAATAATCTGGAAATTTTGATAGATAAATAAAAATAAAAAAAAACCGCTAACTTATTGATAATTAGCGGTTTAAAAGTGGAGCCGGAGGGATTCGAACCCTCGTCCAAACATGGTACAATTTAGGCTTTCTACGTGCTTAGTTCTGTTAAATTGTAGGGAAGGGGAAGGTCAGTAACTCACCTGTACCATCTTCCTTAGGTGCTTTATCTCGTCCGCTATGCACACCTTAAGCAGACCAGTTTCATCTTTCGATGCCCCGATTGCCGATCCGATGAAACGGAAAACCGGCGGGACAAAAGCTAATTAATTCTAAATTAAGCAGCTAAGGCGTAGTTATTTTCGCCATTTGTAAGTTTGAGCGTTCAGATTAAAGCGCTAATTCACCCAACGCGCTGCATGCTTACCTAATTATCTCCATCCTGTCAATTCCGGTCGACCCCATTTTTTTAGAGTTTGCAATAGCCGGAGGGCAGTTTGCAGTTAAGGGTACAAATATACTCATTAGTTTGCAGTAGCCCTATTCTGTTTGCAATTTTAATTCAGTTGGCAGTCTTATTTGTCGCCAACTGAATTAAAGATTACTTGCTTGCTGCCAGTTGTTCATTATCAATTGTTCGGCCCGGATACACTTTAAGGGCTTCCTCAAGGCAGGTCATGGCATTTTGAAGGTCCTCATTTTTTAATACATAGGCCATGCGTACTTCATTATACCCTGCACCGGTAGTACTGTAAAAGCCGGTTGCCGGCGCCATCATAACCGTTTGGTTATTATAGCTAAACTCTTCCAGTATCCATTGACAAAATTTGTCAGCGTTATCAATAGGTAATTTTGCCACTACATAAAAAGCGCCGCCAGGGTTTGGACAATAAACGCCATCCATTTTGTTCAATGCATTAACCAAATTATTTCTGCGACTGGTATACTCCTTATTTACGGCTTCAAAATATGAATCTGGTGTATCAACAGCTGCCGAGCCAGCAATCTGCTCCACCATACCTGCGCTAAGCCTGGCTTGGGCAAATTTTAAACTGGTAGTCCAAACGGCTTTGTTTTTTGTGATAATGCAACCCAGGCGAGCTCCGCAAGCGCTGTAACGCTTACTCACGGTATCCAGCACAATAACATTTTCATCAATGCCATCAAGGTACATCGGTGATATAAACGTACGTCCATCATAACAAAACTCCCGGTACGCCTCGTCCGAAAATATATACAGATCATATTTTAAGGCTAATTCCTTTAATGCATCCATTTCTTCCTGCGAGTACAGGTATCCGGTAGGATTATTGGGGTTGCAAATAATAATGGCCTTGGTTTTATTGGTAATCACCTTCTCAAATTCGCTGATTGGCGGCAACGCAAAACCATTATCAATGTATGATAATATGGGTTTAACCACAATATCCGTTTGGCTTGCAAAACCATTGTAATTGGCATAAAAAGGCTCAGGTATAATTACTTCATCACCGGCATCAAGGCAGGCCATCATGGCTATCGAAATAGCTTCTGAGCCACCTGTGGTTACAATAATATCTTCGGTAGTAATATTGTAACCCAGTTTATTGTAATATTCTACGAGCTTTTTACGATAGCTCAATGTGCCTTCTGATGGAGTATAGGCCCAAACCTTAAAATCAATATTTTTAATGGCATTAATCATGCCTTCAGGCGTTTCAATATCGGGTTGCCCAATATTTAAATGGTAAACTTTTTTGCCATCCACCTTAGCTTTATCAGCATAAGGTGTTAGTTTACGTATAGGGGATGCGGGCATTCGCTGCCCTTTTTGAGATATTTTTGGCATGTGCAAAATTAGTAAAAAGAAAGTATTGTATTTCAAATACCATATAAACGAAAAAAGACCCTTAATAGGGTCTTTAATAATATTTTAATCCCCTTGTTTTAGCAAGGGATGTTATAAATCAACTTGCTGTTTTTATTTGCTTGATGCGGGTTTAGCTACAACCTCGCCAATAATGTTTAAGTATTTCTCTGGCGTTACCGCATTTGACTTAACTACTATTGTTTTATTAAACGGCTGCGCCGCCGCGGCGTTATAAGTAATTTTAATAGTTCCTTTATCTCCGCTTTTTACAGGGGTTTTAGTGTAGTCTGCAATAGTGCAGCCACAGGTTGGCCTTACTTCGGTTAAAATAAGTGGTTCTTTACCAACGTTGGTAAATTCAAAAATGGTAGTAACAGGTGTACCCTGGGGTATTTTACCAAAGTCGTGTTTTTCTTCATTAAATTTAAACTCGGCTTTTTGGTTATCCTGAGCAGATGCAGTAAAGGCAAAACCTATAATTACCGCGCAAATCATTAATATCTTTTTCATACGTTGTATTTGATTAATACAAATATATAAGGTTTAATGTAATTTAAAAACTATTCACAAAAGTCTATGTTTTATTGTTAGTATGCCAATTACAGAATAGAATTTTATAATTTTACCGTCTAAACGAAATTTTATATGCCCGAAACTACAATACGTGCAACCAGTAGATTTAATACCGCTGAGCTCAGTTTTGATGATTTCAAGAAAATTGTAATTAACGATTACCGTATAGGGTTTGAAAGCAGGCAGGCCAGTTTAATAGGCAGAAAAGAAGTTTTAACAGGTAAAGCTAAGTTTGGAATATTTGGCGATGGCAAGGAAGTAGCACAATTAGCTATGGCTAAGGCATTTCGTGCCGGCGATTGGCGCGCCGGATATTATCGCGACCAAACATTTATGTTTGCTACAGGCATGAGCAACCTGAAAGAGTTTTTTGCCCAGCTTTATGCTAATCCTGACGTAGAGAAGGATCCGGCATCGGCAGGTCGCCAGATGAATTGCCATTATGCTACAAGGTTTATTAATGCCGATGGCAGTTGGGTAAACCAGGCCGAAACCATGAACTGCTCGTCAGATATATCAACTACAGGCGGTCACATGCCGCGTTTATTGGGTTTAGCCTATGCCTCAAAGCTATATCGTCAGAATAATGAACTGGAATATCTTAACCAGTTTTCAGTTAAAGGTAATGAAGTTGCCTTTGGTACTATAGGTAACGGTTCAACCTCTGAGGGGTTGTTTTTTGAAACCTTTAATGCCGCAGGGGTACTCCAGGTACCTATGGCCATTTCTGTTTGGGATGATGCCTACGCTATTTCAGTGCCTGCAAAACTGCAAACCACTAAAGAAGATATTTCTGAAATATTAAAGGGTTTTCAGCGCGAAAAAGGCAGTAATGGTTATGAAATATTTAAAGTAAGGGGCTGGGATTATATTGCACTTTGCGAAACTTATGAGCGTGCTATTGCTTTGTGCCGTGAGGAACATGTACCGGTACTGATACACGTGGTTGAAATGACGCAACCACAGGGACACTCCACCTCAGGTTCACATGAACGCTACAAAACAAAGGAGCGCCTTTCCTGGGAGGATGAGCATGATTGTTTGCTTAAAATGCGCGAGTGGATGATAGCCTCGGCTATTGCAACAGAAACTGAATTAAGTGAACTGGAAGCAGAAGCAAAAAAATATGTTCGTGAATGTCAGCGTGAAGCTGCCAGCGAATTGGTTAATGTAGTAAAAACAGAGCTGGACGAAGCCGCCGGATTAATAGATGACCTGGCACACCATGTAGCCGCGAAAGATGAATTGTTTGAGATTTCATCAGCACTGCGTGCAAGTTATGACGCGGGCCGTAAGGATATAGTAGGAGCCATTCGCAAAACTTTGCGGGTTACCGTGCGTGAAAACGTGGCAGAGCGGCAAATCCTGCTAAATTGGCTTAATGTTGAAACCAAGAAAAATAACGAGCGGTTTAACTCTAAACTATTTGCCGGTACGCCTCAATCGCCATTGAAAGTACCGGTTGTGCCCGTTGTTTATAACGACGATGCGCGCCTGCTGGATGGTAGAGAGGTACTAAATGCCTGTTTTGACGCCAATTTTGAACGTGATAAAAGCATTGTGGCTTTTGGTGAAGATGTAGGTGCTATTGGCGATGTAAACCAGGGCTTTGCCGGCTTACAAAATAAATATGGCGATTTACGCATTACCGACACCGGCATACGCGAAACAACTATTATAGGGCAGGGTATGGGTTTGGCCATGCGTGGTTTAAAGCCAATTGCAGAGATACAATACCTTGACTACCTGATATATGCCATGACCGTTTTATGTGATGATATAGCCAGCCTAAGCTACCGTACTTATGGCGGCCAAAACGCGCCGCTTATTATCCGTACGCGCGGGCACCGACTGGAGGGTATCTGGCACTCAGGTTCGCCAATGGGGATGATTTTAAATGCCATGCGGGGTTTCCATATTTGTGTGCCCCGCAACATGACCCAGGCTGCAGGTATGTATAACACTTTACTAAGAGGCGACGAGCCTGCTTTGGTTATCGAGAGCCTGAACGGCTATCGCTTAAAGGAAAAATTACCTGCCAATGTTGGCGACTTCACTGTTCCGCTTGGTAAAGCCGAAATTTTAAGAGAGGGTGCAGATGTAACCGTTGTATCCTATGGTTCAACGTTACGCATTGTATTGGAGGCTGCAGACGAGCTTGAAAAAATGGATATTCATATTGAAGTGATTGATCCGCAAACCCTATATCCGTTTGATACTGAAAATGTTTGCGGAACTTCCTTAAAGAAAACCAGTAAGTTGCTGGTTATTGATGAGGATGTGCCGGGAGCCGCATCGGCATATATTACTCAAAAAATAATAGAAACTGAAAATGGCTATTATTCACTTGATGCGCAACCCAGAACATTAACCGCTAAAGAGCACCGCCCGCCTTACGGGTCAGATGGTGATTACTTTAGCAAACCATCAATTGATGACGTTATTGACGCTGTATACGCCATCATGAACGAAGCCAATCCTGTTAAATATCCTGCAATTTATTAATCGCAGGATATTTAATAACAGACTTATGCATACAGGTTAAGTCTGTACGCAGTCACATCTTGTTTTTTAACGTGCGCTTTTTAGCTTATTTCTTAGTTTTGCATGTTTTGTCATACAATTAACATTATGGATTCTACTACTTTCTCTACTATATCGAATATTATCAAAAAACGTCGTACCATTAAACCTGCTGTGATGAATGGCGGTAAGGTGCCAAACGAACAGATTAAAGCCCTGCTTGAACTTGCAGACTGGGCACCCACACATGGTTATACAGAGCCGTGGCGCTTTGTGGTTTATGAAAACCCAGCTCAGTTTTGTAAACAACATGCCGAAATATATAAGCAGAGTGTTGACGCTGACAACTTTAATGAAACCGTTTATTATAATCTGCAGCATCAGGGCGATAAGGTATCGCACGTTGTTGTTGCCATCATGAAACGCGGCGATTTGCCTAAAATACCTCTTTTGAAGAGGTTGCTGCAGTTTCAAGTGCTATTCAAAATATATTGCTTGGTGCTACAGCCTTAAATATGGCATCATTTTGGAGTACGGGTGGCGCTATCCTGAAACCTGCTATGAAGGAGTTTTTACAGTTGCGCGAAGAAGACAATGTAATGGGGGTACTATACCTGGGTTATGCTAATCAATGTCCTGAGGGTCAGAGGAATATTCCGCTTCAGGAAAAAGTTCAGTGGGTTAAATAAAAAGCCTTAACCTTTCTCTGTTTCCTCTCGTATGATGTTGCTTAATAATTTCTTTAGTCAAAATATATTTTCATTTTAGTAAAAAAATATATTAAAAAGATCTTTGATTAAGTAAAAAATTATACATTTGTAATTGGCCGGTTTCCTAATCCGGCCAATTCCTAATTAAACCTGTTGCTAATTTAACTTATTGATTAATTAAACTCGACACAAAGAAGTATGAGGAAACATTTTTGGTGCGTCACATTAGCGGTATTTTTTTTATCTGCAACGGTTATCAGTTGGAGATCCGCAGGTGCGAACAAATCAGATGGAAAGGTAAATTCAACGCTAAATGCAAAAGAATTATTTAACCAGTATGTAAATAATCTGTACCTGGCAACGGGGTTACAACAATCAGGGCTGGCGTTTGATGTATTTGAAAAAGCGGTTACTGGGTACACCAATTTAAAACTCTCCCATAAATTATCAGCTAACAGCGCAGTGCTTACCGTGGTTGATTTTACCAAATCAAGCCGCGAAAAACGCATGTGGATTATTGATTTGATTAGTAAACAATTACTGTTAAATACTTGGGTTGCGCATGGGCAAGGGAGTGGTGATGAAATGGCCAACAGGTTTTCGGACAAAATAGATTCACATAAAAGCAGCTTGGGGTTTTATCTTGCTGATGATGTTTACATGGGCAAGCATGGTCGTTCTTTACGCCTTGACGGCATGGACGAGGGATTTAACACTAATGCTCGTGAGCGTGGTATAGTGATACATGCGGCAGATTATGTAGGGCAGGAAACCATTAATCAAAAAGGCTGGTTAGGGCGCAGCTTTGGATGTCCTGCTGTATCACCAGATGTTGCAGACCAGGTGATTAATACCATTATGGGTAAAACCGTATTTTTTATCAACGGCAGCGACGAACGTTATACTTCAAAATATCTGGATGAAACGGCACCACTGAATATCATTGCTGCTGATACAACTGCTTTTGATTTGGCCCGTCTTTAAGAACACTTTTAATTATAAACCAAATTACAATTTAGTTTGATGCCCGGCCCGTAGCCGGGCATTTGTTTTATATGCCACTCATCATTGTTTTTAAATGGGAGTACAGTACAATGTCAAGTCCGTATACATCGGGTCTGTATTGTAAGGTGCCGCTATCATCTGCCCAGCAGGTAATATAGGTAATGTATATGGGCGTTTTTTTAGGCAGACCAATATTGGTAGGCTCGGGATTATCCTCGCCCATATCCTTGGCTATAGTGTCGTAATCAGCACCTTCGCCAAAAAGGTTTTTTGCTAAACCCTGCGGATCGCCCAAGCGTACGCAACCGTGACTTACAGCTCGCATAGATTTTCTGAAGGCTGATTTTGCGGGTGTATCATGCAGGTAAACGCTGCTTTTATTTTTGAACAGGAATTTGATTTTTCCTAATGAATTATCCTCTCCCGGGCGTTGTTTGAAATCGTATTGCAGGTTATCCGCGGTCACCGTCGACCAGTCTATCGACTCCGGCTCCCCAATTTTTATCCCGTCCTTATAAACATCTATATTTTTGTTTGACAAATAGTAAGGGTCTTCGGCTGCCTCAATAATGATCTCTTTCGTTGCTATGCTTCTCGGAATATTCCAGGTCGGGTTTACTTCAACACTATGAATCACGCTGCTTAGTTGTGGTGTTTCGCGCGGAAAAGGTTTATCATACCGGTCACTGTCTGCATAAGATATCAGGCTGGCCCTGTTATCCATATTACGTCCCTGACCTACACACACCTTCATGTTCAAAACGGACTTGCCATTTTCAATTACGTCAAGTTTATAATCCGGAATGTTTACAATAACATATTTTATTTCAATAGGCTTGTTTTTCCATCTCAGGCGTTCCAGGTTAACCAATAAATATCGCCTGGTTTCTTCCTTTGATAAACCATCAAGCGTTTCGCCGCTGATCAGCGCTTTTTGCAAAGCCTTATACTGTGGGTCGGCCGGTTGAATACTATCCAGATATGCTTTAAAATTTTTTGCCTGGAGTACGCTTTTCATAGTAACACTGTCAGGACGTTTGGTGGCAGTAAAGTACCTCGAATATATTTTACGGGGATTAATGACCCCATATTGCAGGGCATTGGAGTATTTTAATATAGAACTTGCAGTTATGAGCTCCAGCTTTGCCAGCGCCTGGTAAGCTTCGGCAGTTGTTTTTATACCATTTTTGTCATGAAATTTGGCAATCAACTCTTTTATGTCATCGGCGTGGAAAAGTTTTTTATCCAAACCATGTTCGCCTGCTCTGTTAAAATAGTCAGGCAGCTCATCCAGGTCGCCGTTAAATAAATGGTCTTTTACTAAAACCGGTTGATAACCATTGGCTTTAAAATATGCTTCAATAACTGGTTCGTTAGCAATTTTTAATTTTTCGTCTTCAATTTCTTTTTTTAACGTTGTCGCAAGTGTATCAGGATCAATATCCTTAAAAGCATTATTCTGGGTTGTTTTAAAAAGCAAGTCGGCTATTTCTGAATGCTTTTTTTTACAGCTTTGAAAGGTAAATAGCGAAATAAAAAGGCAACATAATAAAATGGGGGTAAATGCCTTTCTCGGGGGAGCAACAATCATGATATAAGTATAGTTAAATATTGCTTATGAATAGCAATCCCCATACCACAAAGCCAAATGGTTTTTAATTAATTTTGAAAACAGACATTTTATCACATCAATCAAACCTAATAGGGTAAACATTTTATAAAATGAAAAAATATTATTTATTGGTTATAAGTATTTCATTATCATTGGTGGCTTTATCTCAGGGGATTAAGCCTGTAAATAAAAATGCATCGCCAGAGGCTACGCGGTTGCTTACTTTTTTATACAGTATTAAAGGAAAGCATATCCTGTCAGGTCAGCAAAATTATAACAGCGATTTAAATGTATTTTCTGACAGCGCCAAAGCTATCACCGGTAAATACCCCGATGTTTGGGGTTCTGATTTCATATTATGGGGAGATAAAGACCTGGGGCAGCAATTGGTAAATGAGTCAATAAAAAAATGGCAGGATGGTTATCTGGTTACGCTAATGTGGCACCAGGGAAGGCCTACGGATAATCCGCCTTATGACTGGAAAGGAAGCATACAAGGCAAACTAACTGATGCCGAGTGGAAGGAATTAACCACACCCAATACGGTTCTAAATAAAAAATGGTTAGCCCAGATTGATGTTGTGGCCGGTTATCTTAAACAATTAAAGGATGCTCATGTGCCTGTTTTGTGGCGCCCGTATCATGAAATGAACGGGGTTTGGTTTTGGTGGGGTAATAAAAAGGGGGAGAGCGGCATAGCCAAATTATGGAAAATGATGTATGATAGATATGTGAACTATCACCACCTTGATAACCTGATATGGGTTTGGGGTGCAAACGGGCTACGGGATATTCCGCAGGATGAAGCGTACGATTATAAGGATTATTACCCGGGCGCAAATTATGTAGATATATTGGGTGCCGATGTATACCATTTTGATTACGAGCAAAAAGATTATAATGCCCTGCTTAAGCTGGCCAGTGGTAAAATAATTGCGCTTACAGAAACCGGCGAACTACCTAAGCCTGAGATATTGGCAGCACAACCGGAATGGGCCTGGTTTATGGTATGGACAAGCTGGCTCTGGACTGATAATACGCACGACCGCGTAAAGCAGGTTTATGGACTGCCGCAAACGCTTAATCATGATGAAGTAAAAACGATGCTTAATAACAAAAAATAATGGCGACAAGTAATAAATCGGAAGTTTGGCTCCGCGGCCCTTTAAATAACATGCCCGCCTTGTTGCAGCCTGTAGCGCACGCGCTGCTGCAAATCCGGGAAGAGCTGGATATTTTAATGGCTGATTTTCCCGATGCTTTATTATGGCATAAGGTTGCCGGAATGGCATCGCCGGGTTTTCATCTGCAGCATTTAACCGGTGTGCTTAACCGGCTTTTTACTTATGCAAAAGGAGCGGCGCTTAATGAGCAGCAGCTGAATTACCTGGCATTGGAGGGTAAGCCATTTGATCATATACAGGTAGCAGCCCTGGTTAGTAATTTTAATTGGGAAATTGATAATGCCTTACAACAGCTGGCTGATGCTGACGAAAATACCCTGACAAGTGCGCGTGGGGTAGGACGTGCCCAACTACAATCAACAGTTATTGGTTTGTATGTACATGCCGCAGAGCATACTACACGGCATTTTGGGCAGCTTTTAGTTACGGTTGCAGTGTTGAAAAGTGGGAAATATATTTAGGAAAATACAGCAACTGCATCTTTAAGGTTTTTTGAGGAATGTGTTACTATCGCATGGGGATGCCTGCTGTCCGGGTCAAATAAAAACGTGTCAATGCCCAATAAGGTTGCCGCTTTTATTTCCGATTCGGGATCATCGCCAATAACCAACAGATCCTCCGGTTGATAATGGTTATTATTCATGATCATTGCAAAAATATCCTTTTTGGTTGCCGGCGAAACCTCCGGGTCAACTATATAAATGTCTTTAAAGTCGCGCTCAATATCCAACTGTTTTATTTTACTCCACTGCAGTTTGGTAAACCCGGTAGTTACCAAAAACTTAATTATTGGTGTATTGCTGATATGCTTGTACTCTTCATAGGTTTGCATAGGTAAATCATATTCCAGGTTTTTCAATATTGCTGCTCCTGTGTTTTTAGCGGTTTCGCTAAAATTATATTGATCGGCTACCTGCTGATAAGGCCGTCTTTTCATTTCCTCTTTTGCCATATGGATAGTTTCTGCACTTAACTCTACTGCCAAACTATCTAAAAACTCAAAAACGCAGTCAAACAGATCGCTGGCGATGGAGCTTACAGGATATATGGTATTATCGAGATCTAATATGATGGCTTTTTTCATTACTGGATATTAATCTGTTAAAATAGCAACCTTTTTATCACGATGTATGAATTTTTTAAGGAAATAATATCCTGTTGCGGTAAACAAACATACCGAGCCTAATACCCACCACAGCAAATTGAAGCCGCCATGAGCAATTACCTGGCTGCCCAACGCGGGGGCAATAATTTGCGCCGCCGACCATGACATACTATAAAGAGCCGCATACTCACCCCGATTTTTGTTATTTGTGCGGCTAATCCAAAATGAGTTCATGAATGGCATACTTAGTATTTCGCCTAAGGTTATCATTACTACTACTAAAAGGGCTACCCATACGGTATGTGGTAACAAATTTAATAACGCAAAACTGGCACCCGCTACTATAATACCTGCGGTAATATAAGTAAGCGGATTTCTTTTACCTTCTAATTTATGTATCAGCACCATTTCAATCAGCACGATAAGAATACCATTTAAGGCCAGTAAAAAGCCAATAAAGCGTTCGTTAAAATGCCATTGTATTTTGTAAAAAACCGGCTGCATAATAAAAAACTGAAAAAAGCAGGTGGCAAAAAGTGTACTTAATAAAATAAACACCAGGTAAACACCGTCTCTATAGGCCGATGATGATATCATATCGCTGCTGACAGCTTTCACAGTTTTGATGATCCTGGAGCGCGGCATCAGCTTTAAAAGTAAAAGGGCGGCAAAAATATTGGTGCAGCCATCAACCCAAAAAAGTAAGTGATAATTGAAAGATGCCAGTAAACCGCCTAAACCACCACCAAAGGCCCAGCCTAAATTGGTAGCTAACCTGTTTAAGGAGTATGAGCGCGTTTTATTTTCGTCATTACTATAATGAGCTATAGCGGTGGAATTGGCCGGCCTGAAGGATTCATTACAGATGCTTAATATGAATGTGCCGATGCTAACGCTTATAAAAGTATGCTGATAACCTAAAATAAGGAACAGTATGCCGCCAATTAATAATGCACCTACCTGTATATCGTAAAAACCAATTTTATCGGTTAGTTTGCCACCAATAAATGCACCGGATATTGCCCCTATGCCAAAAAAAGCCATGACCCAGCCCGATTGCACAATAGTAAAATGTAATTGCTGAATGGTATAAATGCTCATAAATGGCACAACCATGGTTCCGCTCCGGTTAATAAACATCACCAGGCTTAGGTACCAGCTGTTTTTTGATAGTCCGCTATAGGCTTTTTGGTATAATTGGATAACAGGGGTGAGCATTGCTTTACAAATATAATTATAAGCAGAAACCTTAAAGCGAAAAACCCGAAGCTTTTTAATGGCTTCGGGTTTTTTAATTAAAATATTTTATAAGTTTTTAGCTTAAAATGGAATTGCGGTTCCTTAGCCAGTGATCGGCTAAAACCAAAGCGGCCATTGCCTCAACTATAGGCACAGCACGAGGTACCACACACGGATCATGACGGCCTTTACCAGATATTTCTGCAGCATTACCCTCGCTATCAATAGTAGCCTGGTTTTTCATAATAGTGGCTACCGGTTTAAATGCAACTTTAAATTCAATAGGCATACCATTGCTGATGCCGCCTTGTATACCACCAGAAAAATTGGTGATGGTGCTTACAGCGCCCAGGTGCGATTTAACAAAAATATCATTATGTTCAGATCCGCGCATTTCGCTGCCTGAAAAGCCCGAACCAAATTCAAAGCCATGCACCGCATTGATGCTCAGCATAGCTTTACCCAAATCGGCATGTAATTTATCAAACACGGGTTCGCCAAGACCAACGGGGCAGTTTTTAATATGGCAGCTAACTTTACCGCCAACAGTGTCGCCATCTTTTCGTACGCTATCAATAAAGGCAATCATTTCTTCGGCAGTTGCCGGATCAGCACAGCGTACGATGTTCTTTTCGCGCTCGTCAATGAAGTCCTGCACGTTTTCAATGCTCACATTTGGTGCATTAATACGGCCCACACTACTTACGTGTGCCGCAATTTCAATTCCCTGGCTTTTTAGCAACAATTTGGCTAATGCGCCTGCTGCTACACGTGCCGCAGTTTCGCGGGCTGATGAACGGCCCCCGCCACGATGGTCACGAATGCCATATTTGGTTTGATAGGTGTAATCGGCGTGTGACGGACGAAAAACATCAACGTTGTGGGTATAATCCTTTGAGCGCTGGTCTTCATTAGGGATAAGCATGGCAATAGGGGTGCCTGTAGTTTTACCCTCAAATACGCCCGATAATATTTTTACGGTATCGCTTTCCTTACGCTGTGTGGTTATTTTTGACTGACCAGGTTTGCGTTTGTCCAGTTCGCCCTGGATGTAATCCAGATCAACCGTTAATTGTGCGGGGCAGCCATCAATAATTACGCCTATAGCTTCGCCATGCGATTCGCCAAAGGTGGTTATTCTGAATAATTGTCCGAATGAATTGCCTGCCATGGTATTATTAGATGTAAGATGTTTATTAAAACCGTCATTGCGAGGCACGAAGCAATTTCTAAACTATACAGAGCGTTCCTGTAATTTGGGGGATTGCTTCGTGCTTCGCAATGGCGATTGGTAATTATTTAGTCTTTAAATTACGCTTCCACTTCCTGAACTTCAAAGCCAAGCTTTGCGAGATCGGTCCAAAAGGCAGGGTATGATTTATCAACTACAGGGCCATTTTCAAACTCCAGTTCAGGAATAATGAGCGCAAGCGGTGCAAATGCCATGGCCATACGATGATCATGATAAGTGTTGATAAACATGCGTTCGGGGATAAACTTTTCGCTACAGTCCAGTTTATAAACCTGGCCCTTTTCAATCAGTTTTACACCCATTTTTGCCAGCTCTGTCTGCAATGCCAAAACGCGGTCGGTTTCTTTTATTTTTAAAGTTTCCAAGCCGGTAAAAGTAGCTTCGTGGTTTAGGGCCGCGCATACTACGATGATGGTTTGTGCCAGATCCGGGCATTCTTTCAGGTCGAATATTTTTCGGGTTAATGGTTTGGCTTCCCTGGTTAACTGAACGCCGCCGTCCTTAAACTGCGAGGTAATACCAAAATTAGCCATGATCTCGGTGATCACACTATCGCCCTGTAAGCTGTAAGGTGTTAAGCCGGTTAAAAATAATTCAGCTTCATCAGCCAGCGCTGCTATAGCATACCAGTACGATGCCGCACTCCAATCAGGCTCAACATGAATTGATGCGGTTGCAAACTCCTGATGTGATATTGTAATGACGTTATCTTGCCAAACGTGCTGTATATTTGCTGTTTGTAACATCGCAAGTGTCATTTCAACATAAGGGCGGGAAGTTAATTCGCCTTCAATATGTAATTCCAAACCAAAAGGCAGCCGGGCAGCGATGAGTAACAAAGCGGTAATATACTGACTGCTAATGTTACCTTTAATACTGATCTTACTAGTTTGCTGCTCGAAACTGCCTTTTAGTTTTATAGGGGGAAATCCCTTTTTTTCTTCATAGTCAATATCGGCACCCAACTCTCTCAGCGCTTCAACCAATATACCTATTGGTCTTTCCTTCATCCTTTGGCTGCCGGTTAGTATCACATCATTTTCCTGTATAGCAAAATAAGCTGTTAAAAAGCGCATGGCGGTACCTGCAGGGCCAATATCAACAGTAGCAGGCAGGGAGTGCTGAGCGGTGCCTGCTGAAGTATTTCCAGCTTCAACTGCCACCTGCCCGTTGCCAACTTCTGATCTTAAAATACCCGCCAGCAATACGGCATCGGCAGCATCAGAAATATTTTCAACTTTGACCTTGCCACCGCTTAATGCTTCAATAATTAAAGCGCGGTTACACTCACTTTTTGATCCGGTAAGGTGTACCGTACCGTTTATTTGCTTATTACTTTTTTTCAGGATGATGTTTTGCATCATTATATAATTATACGTGGGTTAGTTTTTCTGCTGCTTGTCCGGCTTCGTTTTTGTTCATAATCTCAGTTTGTTTACGGATTGACTCACTGTGCAATAATTCCAGTAATTTTTCTGTAAACTCAGAGCTTAATTTTAAAGCTTTAGCATAGTTTGTGCGTTTTTGTAAAATTTCATCCCAACGGCCAACTTGTAATATGGTAATGTTATTGTCTTTTTTGTAGTTACCTATTTTCTCAGCAATTTGCATACGCTCAGCAATTTTCTGAATAACCAGGTCATCAATTTTGTCAATCTGGTTGCGCAATTCAGCAAGTTTATCATTAACCTCGGCATTACGAACTTCTGGTTTACGTAAAGCTAAATGATCAATAATATCGGCTAATGCAGCAGGAGTAACTTGTTGTTTGGCATCTGTCCAGGCTACATTTGGATCGATATGTGATTCGATCATTAATCCCTGCATATCAAGGTCTAATGCTTTCTGAGAGATGTAACCAATCAAATCGCGGTTACCAGAAATGTGGCTTGGATCATTGATTAAAGGTAACTCTGGTGCAAGTGTTTTTAAATTGATGGCGATATCCCACATTGGCTCATTACGGAAAGCTGATTTTTCGTAAGATGAGAAACCGCGGTGTATAGCAGCCAGTTTAGTGATACCTGCATTGTTGATACGTTCTAAAGCACCAATCCATAATGAAAGATCAGGATTTACCGGGTTTTTAACCATTACAGGGATGTCAACACCTTTTAAAGCATCGGCAATTTCCTGTACTGTGAAAGGGTTAACTGTTGAACGGGCACCTACCCAAAGGATATCAACACCAGCTTTTAAAGCCTCTTCAACGTGTTTGCCGGTTGCTACTTCAATAGCGGTTGGTAAGCCGGTTTCAGCTTTGGCGCGTTTAAGCCACTCTAAGCCAATACTTCCAATACCTTCAAATTCTCCTGGACGAGTGCGTGGTTTCCAGATACCTGCACGTAAAGCAGATACACGGCCTGTTTGAGCTAACAAATGAGCGGTGGCCACTAATTGATCTTCAGTTTCGGCACTACATGGGCCAGCTATTACCAGTGGTTCTTTTCCAGTTTTGATCCAGGTATGAAGCGGCTGTATGTTTAAATTCAGTTTCATTGTTTTGTTATTTATCCGGTAGGTTTAATGCCGGTGTGTTTACTATATTTTATGTTTAAATTTTACTTTTTTGATTACTGCACTGCAGACTTAAATGTTCCTTCTGATATTGATATACTTCCGGACTCTGTCATTTTTTTGTGGTCTGGGTGTTTGCTCTTCATCATGTCTTTCATATTCACCAAGTATGTTAAAGTTATGCGTGTATTTAAGTATCTGCCGTATGGATGCATCGTATTGTTTTTGCTCGTCCCATTCAATGTCTACATAAAAATTGTATTCATTACGCTTACCTAAAATGGGCATTGATTGTATTTTGCTCATGTTTACGCTTTCTTCGGCAAAAATATTCAACACCTTGGCTAAGGCGCCAACCTTATTGCTTACCTGGAAACACAGCGACGCTTTATTGGCATTCTTTTTTTCAACATTATCATGATGCGTTAAGATCAGGAAACGGGTGAAATTCTTTTTATTTGACTCAATCCTACGTTCCAGCACATCAAGGCCATAAAGTTTTGCAGCTAATGAATTTGCTATTGCAACGGTGTCAGTTAATTGTTCATCTCTTATACGTTTGGCACAGGCTGCTGTATCATTACTTTCTACCATTTTCAGTTGCGGGTATTCATCAAAAAAATCAACACACTGACGTATTGCAATAGGGTGGGAGGTTACATATTTTATGTCCTCAAACTTTACACCAGGCAATGCCATTAAATGCAACTGGATAGGCAGGTAAATTTCGCCAACCACCGGAAAGCCATAGCTTAACAGCAAAGTGTAATTGGGTAGTATACTGCCGGCAATACTATTTTCAATGGCCATTACCACATAGTCGGCTTCCTTATTTTTTAAGGCTTCAAATGTTTGCTTAAAAGAGTTACACTCAATTGTTTGCACATTTTCACCAAAATATCTTAAGGCAGCTTCCTCGTGAAAAGAAGCACGTATCCCCTGTATTGCAACTCTCGGTTTTTCTATTTTCATAACCCCTGTTAAAGCAAAAAGTCCCGGCATTTTGTGCCGGGACTTTTTATTTTCTTTATGTGTGTTAAGTACATATTAGTCCCGGCCCTTACTGTTAAAGTAAAAGTAGTAACCAAAGTAATATGCACTTGTAAATTTCATTTGTTTTTTATTGCGTTGTAAATGTACGGCAAAAAATGAATTTGTCAATAGAAAATTTTATTTTTTGTAAAATAGTTTGACCGAACAAAATTTTATTTTGTAAAAACTGAAATTACAGCATTTTTAATGGATTTTTCTTTCCATAAATTAAAGGAACAGAAAATTGATAGGTTTTGTAGGTAAATTTTGATAGAAAAACATAACTTGATATCAGCATATTTGATAGCTCTATGGTATCATCATTTTTAAAAACTACCTCAAAAGCTTCAATCAGGTTAGGATTACGTGAGCCTCTGCTTTATAAGCAAATTGCGGCATGATACATCATGCTGATGCAACAAATGTTTATTGTTTTTTTGAGATTTCAGTTTCCTGCTGGTATTCCCTTTGCAGCATGCGGGCTGTTTGAGTACTACCATCGTGGCTCCATCCGGGCGGGTTTACAAAATATCCTATTTTGGCCTTCCAATCCGGAGCGCATTTAACATCATGCAACAGGGCTTTCCACTCATGGAAAAGTATGTTTACAGGGCCCATATCCTCGGGTTGTTTAGTGATGCCGTATTTAACAGGCTCGGGCAGGTCCTCGTCCCTAAAAGTGTTGAACAGTCTGTCCCAGATGATCAGCACCATACCCATGTTTTTATCTAAGTAGGGGATATTTGACGCATGATGTACCCTATGATGAGCTGGGGTTACAAAGATCCATCCATACCATTTGGGTAATGGTATTTTATATTGAGTGTGTACCAGGTTGCCATAAAACTGTGTGATGAGGTAAGCATATAAAATGTCCAAAGCATTAAAACCCATGAACGCCAGCGGCAAATAAAAAAAGGTGCGGTATAAAGGTTCAAAAACTGTAGACCGGAAACCTGTTGTGAAATTAAAGCTTTCTGAGGAGTGGTGGGTTACGTGCATGGCCCAAAAAAGGCGGCAGTAGTGACCAGTGTAGTGTAAAATCCAGTATAAAAAATCCTGAGCAACCACCAGTACTAACCAATACAGCCAGATATTGTGGATCTCAAATAACCTGAATTTATAGGTGAAGTTCAGGATAAAAAAAGTGCTTCCTTTAACTATTAAATTGGTTACAACTGCAAGCGAAGTAAGGTAAATATTGCTAAGCGTATCGCGGGTTTTATAGTAATGCTTGTCTTCCCAATAGCTCAAACCCATTTCAAGCAGGGTTAAAACTACCAGCATACAAAGTATCACTACCGCACTTATCTCATTTTTATCTAACCCGTGCATTTTACAAATTAATGTAATACAACAAACTATCGCAAAGTTCGGCTTCTGTACAGATATTGTCAATATTGCATTGACCTATATGCGTCAGTAATGTGCAATTTATTTTGCCATCCTGGTTCTTTTTATCTTTCTGCATAACAGCCAGAAGCTCATTGAAACTTGATTCGGCTATGGTGTGTCTTGGGTACAAAGCACTGAATACCTGTGTTATTTCAGCAAGTTCGTCAGCACTTAACCCTGTTTTTTTATAGGCCAGGTATGATTCGCAGATCATGCCAATAGCTATGGCTTCGCCATGTGACAGGGGATTCTTATCATTTATTAGTGAATAGGTTTCAACGGCATGACCAATGGTATGACCAAAGTTCAGCGCTTTACGTATGCCTTTTTCTTTAGGATCTTCAATAGTTATTACGTTTTTGATCTCTACCGAACGGTGAATTAATTGTGCAGATGGAGTTTTTAAATCGCTTGACTTAAGTTGATTCCAGTAATCGGCATCTGCAATTAAACCATGTTTAAGCATTTCGGCCAAGCCCGAGAGTATTTGCCTTGCCGGTAACGTTTTTAAGAAATCATATTCAATAAACACCGCCTTAGGCTGCGTAAACGTACCGATAATGTTTTTTATACTATCAATATCAATACCTGTTTTGCCACCAACAGAAGCATCAACCTGCGAGAGCAGGGTAGTAGGAATGTGTACAAAATCAATTCCTCTTTTAAAGGTCGAGGCTGCAAAGCCACCCAGATCCGTTACAACGCCACCGCCCAGATTTATCAATAAGCTTTTACGGTCTGCACCAAAATCAATCAGCATTTTCCATACACCTATACAAAAATCAATGTCTTTGCTTTCTTCGCCAGCATTAATTTCAATCAGGTCATAATCACCCAGCCCATCAATTTTGCTTTTTATAACAGGTAAACAATGAACGCCTGTGTTTTCGTCAGTTAAAATAAAGAAATGTGAATAGTTGCCATTTTTTATAAAAGTAACCAGTTCATCTATACTATTTTTGAAGTAAATAGGGTAATTGTCGCTTTGAATAGTATTCATAATTATATTACCTTGATTTTATTTCCTCTAAATTCAACCAGATCGCCGCGCTTAACTTTAAGTCGTTTGCGGTAATCAACCTGGCCGTTATAGGTTACTTCGCCCTCAGTTACAACAATTTGCGCTTCTCCGCCGGTTGATACCAGGTTGGCAGCCTTAAGTAGTTGTATCATTGGGATGTAGTCGCCTGTTAATTTAAATTCTATCATGGAGGGGCAAAAATAAACTATTCATGGAATATTGAGTTATCATTTTATAATTTTGCAAATGCTTTCTAACGAAACGAACCATAATTCAGAACACGCGAAGCTCTCTTTTGAAAATACAGAAATCGCTTTTCGTCATTCATCAAATACAGATCTTAACCGGGCATACTGGTTATTCAGAATAATAAATATCAACTTCCTGGTAAAGATTGGCCCTCCGATAACCAACTTTGCAATTAAAATAGGTTTGCCAATTAAGAGCCTGATCAAGGCAACCATATTTAAACATTTTTGTGGGGGCGAAACTATTGCAGAGTGTAATAACACCATCAAAAATTTGCACAGCGGTGGCGTAGGTACCATATTGGATTACTCGATAGAAGGAGAGGACGACGAAGTTGTTTTTGACAACACCCGCGACGAGATTATCCGCACCATAGTAAGGGCTGCTACTGATAAGGCCGTACCTATTACTGTATTTAAGATAACTGGGGTTGGCCGGTTTGCCTTATTAGAGAAACTGGACACACGCCAGCCACTTACCGCCGAAGAAGAAAAGGAATGGCAAAAAGTTCAGAACCGTGTGCTAGCCATTTGCGACAAAGCTCATGCGAGCAACGTTCCGGCGATGATTGATGCAGAGGAAAGCTGGATACAGGAAACCATTGATTTGCTGGCGTTAACAATGATGAGTCGTTTTAACACTCAAAAGGCAATTGTATATAATACCTACCAGATGTACAGGCATGACAAACTTGCATCGATATTAAACGACCATGAAATCGCCATGGTTGAGGGATTTATCTTAGGGGCAAAAATAGTACGGGGTGCTTACATGGAAAAAGAGCGTAAACGCGCGCTTGAGAATGGTTACGCATCGCCAATTCAACCCGATAAAAAGGCTACAGATCTGGATTACGATTCGGCCCTTGATTACTGTACCAGTAATATTGACAAAATAGCGTTTATAGCCGGGACACATAATGAGGAAAGCTGCCGTTTATTGGCCGAGCTTTTGGATACTAAACAAATAGATCATAAACATCCGCATGTTTACTTTTCACAGTTGTTGGGCATGAGCGATAACTTGAGCTTTAACCTGGCCAACTCCAAATATAATGTAGCCAAATACGTCCCTTACGGACCTATTAAAGCCGTATTGCCGTATTTATTCAGACGGGCACAAGAAAACACGGCCATTGCAGGGCAAATGAGCCGTGAGCTGAGTTTAATTGTAAAAGAAAAGAAGAGAAGGAGTAAATAGTTACACAACGTGATTATCCGGAAGAAAGGCTGTAGAATTGTAATTCTATAGCTTTTCTCTTTTAAAAAACTGTTGCAATGTATCAGGGGCTGTCATTAAAAAGGTTTGGATGCCTAACTTTTGAGCAGCAGCCAAATGTTGTGGGCTATCATCAATAAATAATGTTTCGGCGGGGTTAAGGTTATTTTCATTTAACACCAACTCAAAAATGTGAGGCTCGGGTTTACGTTTACCGGTTAGGTGCGAGTAATACGTTTTTTCGAACAGGTGGTCATTATTATCAAACCCAAATTCAGATTTAAGGTAAGCCATGATGTAATCATAGTGAATGGCGTTGATGTTGCTGAGCAGAAATGTGCGGTATTTTGTCTTTAAATTTAACAGCAATTCGTGATTGCCCGCTGTAATTCCGAGCAGCATACTGTTCCAGGCATTGTCAATTTGATCATTTGTTAACGACTGATTGCTGGTTTTTTGTCTGATATATGCCCTAAATTCATCTGCTGTGACTTCTCCGCGGTCAAATTTATCAAAAATTTCATCCTGCTGTTTGTGTCTAAAAAACTCGGCTGCATTGTTGATTCCCAATTGATTCCAAGCGTGTTGCCCCCTCAAAAAGTCGAGGCTGAATATGACATTTCCGTAGTCGAATATGATATTTTTGATGTTTTCCATAAAAAGCGTTTTGTAATTTGAAGGCAAATATGTAAAATTGCACCCGTTAAACAAACACAAATAACCAGCGCCTATAGCTCAGTTGGTTAGAGTAGAAGACTCATAATCTTTTGGTCCCTGGTTCGAGCCCAGGTGGGCGCACTGAGTAAAAAAACCCGCTTTCTGATAAGATGAGCGGGTTTTTTTGTCTTACACATGCGGGTTAGGACCACCTGCGGCACCGTCACTGTTACATATTTGTTACGGGATTTACATAGTTTTTTGTTGAACTTGACGCTCCCATGTAACAAATACGTAACGGGATTTTGCGTCATAATTACTGTAAATTATGGCTACGACCGTAAGTGCAAAGATTTATTCGCACCATGAAAAGAGCGATGGTACTTTTAATGTAAAGTATGTCGTGTATCACAAAGGAGAAAGAAAGTTTATTGATTCTCCTCATTTTGTCTCTAAAAGACAAATCACCAAAGACTTTGACATTAAGGACAAATTTGTTCTGAAATGGCTGGATGAAACACTTGATGATTACCGGATTTTAATTAGCGCAATTAATTCCAGACTAGATTTTTTTACCTGTGAAGAGTTAAGAGATTATTTGCGGGACAGTAATAAGGACATTGATCTTATTGAATTTGCTAATTATCATATTGACTATCTGAAGGAGAATGGCCGCGAGCCTTATTCCCGGACATTCCGGAAAATAAGGAACAGCTTAATAGATTATTTCGGGCGGACAAATGTTTCGATAAATGAAATTCATTCTAATATGCTGTATATGTACGAGCGTTTTCTGAAAGCACCCCGTACCATATCGCGCATGAATCAGCTCGGGAAGATGGTAACCACCTCTGAAAACGGACTTTCTAAAGGCGGTTTACATGCACACATGCGTGATCTGCGCACTTTATTTAATGAAGCTAAGCGAAAGTTTAACAATGATGAGCTTGGAATCATCAGGATAAAGCATTATCCATTTACCAAATACAAAGTTGGTACCCCACCAGCATCAAAGGTTAGAAGTTTTAATAGTGATGAGGTAATTCAAATCCGTGAGGCAGCAGTGCCAAAGGATTCCCGTGTAGAATTAGCGAGGGATATGTTTATGTTATCGTTTTATCTCTGCGGAACAAATGCTGTTGATTTCTATCATGCTTCTCAGGCAAACGTCATTAATGGCCGATTTGAATACAAACGTTCAAAGACGCAAGGTAGAAGACAGGACGAGGCTTTTATCAGCATTCAGATAGTTGATGAAGCAAAACCCTTACTTGAAAAATATTTGGGAAAATTAAACAGCAGATACGGTGCCTATGATTACCTGGATTACGCGTTGTATAAAGGGATGAAAGGGCTGCGTAATTTGACAGATTTACCAGAGCTTACTTTATATTGGGCGCGTCATACATTTGGAACACTGGCAAGAAACGCATGCCGCATGAGCATAGACGACATTGCCGAAGCGTTAAATCATATAGATAACGGCCATGCGACGACAGATATTTATCTGGCTAAAGATTGGTCTATAGTAGATGATGTGCAAAGCCAGGTTATTCAACTTATTAATCGTGACCATGATGAACCAGAAAACATCACAAGTATGAATCCTACCGAATCACGAAGTACTATGAGAATTGTAAGTGCCTAATTTAAATAATTCGAAAATTATTGCCGAAAGTTAATTTCTTTCGGCAATATATTGGCATTGAATTGGTTTTAGAGCCCTTTGAACTTGCGGTGTTGACGCTCAACCAATATATCCGTTATAATTTAAATGAACTTCATTTTATACTACCTTTGCGCCGATGTTCAAACGGTTCACCGCCATATTGCTACTTGTAACACTGATCAGTTCCAACTTTTCATTGTTCATGGTATATGCCGGTTTTGAAATGAACCAGAAATACATCGCAGAAACCCTCTGTATCAACAGAAGCCGCCCCTGGATGCATTGTAATGGCAAGTGCTATTTCATGAAAAAGATCCATCAGGCTGAGGAAAATGAGAAAAAGCAGGAAGAAAAAGACAACTTGAACCGTTTAGAAGTTTCCTTTTTTCAGGAGCCTTTTCAATTGTCTTTTATTGAACCAACCGTACTGGAAACAGTAAAAAGCACTTTCCCTGCATATACCTATCAATACAGTAACAGCTATATTGAAACTATCTTCAGACCACCCAAGCTGATCGCTTAATTTCTAATAATTCTAAAGCATCGTTTATAACGACTAATCATCGTCGTGCGCTGCTATTATTTATCTACGTTCGGGTGAAATCAACATTTATGCTGTTCCCTACCCGTCGTTATTACAGCGATCTAATGAAACTTTTATATACTTTACTTATTATTTTATTTACCATACCCGTATTCGCCCAATCAGCAAAAGTACAGGGTGTTGTTACAACCACCAGCGGAGAAGCCATTGTTAAAACAACGGTTAAATTACTAAATACCAATTATGGCGATATATCAGACAGCCATGGTAAATACAGCATCAACAATTTAACTGAAGGGAATTATACTATCAGCGTATCAGCAATCGGCTACGCTTCGCAATTAAAATCCTTTGAACTGAAAAAAGGGCAAGTGCTGATCCTTGATTTTAAGCTGGCTGAAAGCAGCAGCCAATTAAATGAGGTGACTGTTTCTTCGGAAAAGCGCCAGGAGGCCATCCAAAAAATACCGGCAGCGATCACTTCTTTAGACGCCAAACAAATTAAGGATTACCGTTTATGGGATATTACCAACCTAACGGCAATCGCACCCAATTTATTTGTGGTAGAACATGGCAACAGCACCAGTTCCAATTTCTTTAACATACGTGGGGTGATGGGGTTTTCTAATGAGCAGGCCGTTGCTACTTATGTGGATGGTGTTTATCAATTCGATTACTTTTCCGCGCCGCCCTTGTTCAACGATGTGCAGAGCATCGAGATATTGCGCGGGCCGCAGGGAACCTTATACGGGCGCAACGCCTATGGCGGTGTCGTCAATATTACCACTAAACAACCCGGCAATACGCCGTCTGGCTATGCAGAAATGACTTTCGGTAATTACGGTCAGCAGCGTTACACTGTCAGCCTTTCAGAACCTCTCATAAAAGACAAGCTGTTTGCCAGCGGCTCTTTTACCTATAACCACCGCGGCTCGATCTATTACAACGAGTTTACCAAAAGTGGTTTCGACCGTAGAGAAGATTATTCCGGCAACTTTAATTTACGTTACCTGCCATCGGCGCAGTGGTCACTTGCACTGAATGTGAAAACGGAGAATGACAACGACCGTGGCAGTTTTCCCTGGGTTGGATCAATTGATGATGTATTTTCCAAGCCTTACCAGGTCAATACGAACAATACCAACATGGAACGTCGCAACAACTTTAACACCTCGCTGGCTGCTAATTATTATGGTAAGGATTTTAACTTCACTTCCGTATCATCCTATATCAACTGGCATGAATATTACGAAGGAAGAGGCGTTGATTATGATTTCAGCCCTTTAGACGCCCTGAGTACTGCGCCTGATCAGCGTCAGCATATCTTCGCACAGGAAATCCGTCTTTCTTCTTCGTCCACAAGTATCAGCAAGTTAAAATGGGTAGCCGGGACTTATGGATTTACACAAAATCTGCACATGATCACGCCGACATTTTACGGGCCGGATTACGTGCAATTTGACCCGGCATCCGGTGCGCCATTTACCACCATCAGTAACAGCCACGGCAACAATAAAGGCTATGCATTCTTCGGACAGGCCACCTATTCTTTAACTAACCAATTGGACTTCACCGCAGGCATACGTTACGATTATGAGAACCGTGGACTTAGCCAATATTCCGATTATCAGAAAGATCCTGCCCCTGCAACCTTACTAACCCCGAACGCAGATTATAGGGCCAGCTTTCACGCGGTCACTCCAAAATTCGTGTTGAGCTACAAAATTCAGGAAAACATGCTGCTTTACGGCTCTTATGCCAGGGGCTTCCGTGCAGGCGGATTAAATACTAACGCGACCGATCCTGCGCAAGTCCCTTACCAGCCGGAACATTCGGATAATTATGAGATCGGCTGGAAAAACATGCTGTTTAATAACAAGCTGAAATTGAACCTGACCGCATTTTATTTGGAACAGCACAACCAGCAGATCAGTACCGCCATGGACGGTATTAACGCACTGATCCTCAATGTAGGCGAAATGCATAATAAAGGCGCGGAACTGGAAGCAACGGCCCTGCCCGTAAAAGGCCTGCAAATTGACTGGAACGCCAGCTATTCCTATGCACGTTATTCCTCGCTGTTGCTATACAGCGCAGATGCCAAATCCGTAGTGAATTACAAAGGCGACCAGCCTATCAACACGCCGCCTATTAGTTCAATGCTGGCTGCTCAATACACGTATGACTTTGTGGGTAGCAAACAAAAGGTAGCGGCATTCGTCCGTGGTGAATATCGTTATATAGACAAATATTACTTTGACTTTGTGAACGGCTTAAGCCAGCCAGCCTATAGCTTATTCAACGCTAAAGCGGGCATTAGCAGTAAGAACTTTGAACTGAACTTCTGGGCGCGGAATATCACGGATAAAAAGTACGTCGCTTACGGTTCATTCGGCACTTTCCTTTTGGGAAGCCCGAAAACTTACGGAACGACTTTAATCGCAAAATTTTAAGTAGAAGATCGGATGAAAAAAATATTTTTTGCGGCAAGCCTTATCTTGATGGTGGCCGCGTGTAAAGACAAATCCAACGGCACAGCAACGGCTACAACAAAAAGCCATGAACAACAAATGGCAGATATGATCCCTGAACCTAAAGTTCAGATCAAGACAGTTGGGATTCTGCTTTATGATAACTATGCGGTTTTGGATGCGATGGGGCCTTACCATGTCTTGAGTGAGCTAATGGGCGCTAAGGTGTTTTTTGTGGGTCGTCACAAAGGATTGATCACTACCGGTGATGGTATGAAGGTGCAATGTGATACGTCTATCAACGAAGTCAAGCAATTGGATATCCTGGTTATACCCGGCGGCCTGAATGAAACTTATATGGCAACCAAGGACACCGCTTTATTAAACTGGATCAAAGCCATTGATATGCACTCCAAATACACCACCAGCGTTTGTACCGGTGCCTGGATACTGGCGGCAACAGGCTTATTGAAAGGCCATGAAGCCACGACCCATTGGTTTGGTAAGCAAATCCTGAAAGACCAGTTTGGGATCACCGCAGAAGACAAGCGCTATGTTCAAAGCGGCAAGTATTGGACAAGTGCAGGTGTTTCTGCGGGTATCGATATGAGTTTGGGCTTAATCAACGACATCATGGGTAAAAAGTACACCCAAACAGTGATGCTTGACCTGGAGTACGATCCTCGGCCACCCGTCAAAGGCGGCAGTGAGCATAATACAGATAAAGCAATTGTAGAAAGTGTACGCACCATGTATAATAGTGCTTTAGCGCCATTGGTGCACCCGGAAAGCATTTCAAAGATCAAGATCGATAATGCCAAAGACCCCGTTTGCGGCATGGCTTTAACCGGCTTTGCAGACACGGTGCATTACCAGGGAAAGATCATCGGCTTTTGTTCGGCACGTTGCAAGAATGGTTTCGTGAAAAACCCAACGGCTTACGAAATGCATACGCATTAATCATTTCCTTATCAACTTTTAATAAATCACCATGAATCATATCAAATCTATTATAAAACTTTCGACGCTGTTCAGCTGCCTGCTTTTCATAGCGTTAAGCAGTTCTGCCCAGGAAACCCGCATCATTCGCTGTAAAATTTATGATGCTGGCAGTAAAGAAGCTATTCCCGCTGCGATTATCAGCGACAATGCCGGTCATGCTGCAACTTCGGATGCAGGGGGCAATTTTAAACTGCAAACTTCAGCTGTTGCATTGGAAGTGCGCTTAGTGGGTTACCAAACTGACATCACGAAGGAAGCGGGAAGTTTTTTCTTTAAAACTATCGCGGAAAACACAGAAACGCTGACTGTATCAGCTTTGGAATAGCCAGAGTCATCAAAAATTATCTATTGATCAAATTTGATTATTTGGCAGTTCAGGGGGCGTTGGTGAAGCTAGTTCCTTTCTTATCCGGCTCAGAGATTGTGGTGTGATCTTCAAATAGGATGCTAGATATTGTTGAGGTACCTGCTGAACAAGCTTTGGATAACGCCTGACTAATTCCAAGTACTTCGTTTTCGCATCACCAAAATTTAAAAAGTCATTATCCTTGATTTTTTGCAGTAAGGTCGATTCACTAATGTTTTTAAATTGGATATATAAGCTGGGCATCGATTGCATATGCTTTTCGAATGCCGCGAATGTAATAGTATAAATGTCACCAGTTACAACTGCCTGAATTGCTTCTGTTGCAGGCTGTTTAGTATAATAACTTTCCAAATTGGCGAAAAATTGATTTTGACGAACGAAATGCTTTGTAATATCATTTCCGTTGCCATCAACTCCAAATAATCTTAATACACCGTTGTCAACGAAAATTATATCGGTGGCGATCTCGTGAAATTCTTGTAAGTAGTCCCCTGCCTTTACCTTCTTGTGTTTGAAATCGGATACCAGAGTACAAACATCTTCATCGGAAAGAATTCCTCCGAACGATAAGGCAGACTTTAACATGTACATCATTTAACTATTTTAAGTTTCAGGATGCTTTCAGCGCAGGCAATCACCGCATTTTTACCAGAGATTGGTTCCCATTCCAGCTCCTTGATCGCTTTGGTCAAATCGGTCTTTCTTCTCTTCATCTCCAATAGCACCGGCTTCAGCTCTGGGCGAAAATGCGCGATGATCCGGGTTATAAAATTAGGGAATTGTGCGCTAGGAATCTTCCTTTCCGGGTAATGTTCTTGCAATATATCAGAAACATCTTTTAACGTCAGATATTCCGATGCGGCAATATACCGGTTCCCGGCTGCTTTAGGACTTTCCATAGCTTTGGTTAGCAGGTCTGCAACGGAGCGTACATCAACCAGGTCAAATCCGATCTTTGGCAGCGCGGGATAGCTACCATTAAGTAAAGCTATTACAATATTAGCTGAATTTCCATAGTCGTTTTCAAGAACAGGTCCTAAAATTGCGCCGGGACACACTGTTACTAATTCAAGTTCTGACAGGTTATTCTTCATATATTCCCACGCCACTCTTTCTGCAATTGTTTTGCTCTTATAGTAAGGCGTTATATCTTTTGAGCTATTAATATTCGTCCAGTCATTTTCATTGAATACCTTATCTTCATCCCACTCATCATTACCATAGGCGATTGTGCAGAGCGCAGAGGTCATCACTACCCGCTTTATATTGTTATGAGCTGCGGCTCGTAAAATATTAAGGGTTCCGTTTTTAGCTGGCCTGATCAAGTCGTCTTCGTGTTTAGGTAGAGTTGATGGAAAGGGTGATGCAACATGCTGAATAAAATCAACACCTTTGCTTAACTCACGCCATACGTCACTTCGATCAAGATCAGCCACCGCAAAACTCAACCTATCAATATGTGCTGTATGCTCCGATATGGTCTTTTTTATGGATGGTATTCGTTCTTCCGAACGCAATGTTCCGATAACTTCGTACCCCTCGTTCAACAATTTGATGGTGGTGTGAGACCCTAAAAATCCGGTAACTCCGGTAAGCAAAACTTTACTGTTCTTCATGACCTTGTTTTTAACAAAGGTCATTTATGGAAACGTAACTGCCATTACCATATGGTAAGAAATGCCTGAAAAAATTCTGGTTTGAGCACCGGTCTTTAATGGTCCTCCGGCTCTTTAAGTGTTTTGCATACCAATAAAGCATACAAGAGCATAAACACTGTCGCAATTATCGCGATATGCCCGATAGCCGTTACTATATTTTGTGATCCTCCCACGGCCATCGTCCCAAAGATAGCTACTCCGACCGCGCCTGCGGCCTGACGCGTGGTGTTAAGTACTGCCGATGCAATACCCGATCTGTTAGCAGGCACGGTAGAGAGCGTGCCGGTTGTCATTGCAGGCACCGCGACCCCCATTCCAAAAGGTAAGCCGAAGAAAGGGAACAACAGTTGCCAGTAAGGCGTTTCAGCTTTGGCGAACAGCAGGCATAAGCATCCTAATGCAAAGACTACGGTCCCGATCATGATGGGCACACGAATACCATACCGGCCCATTAAATACCCACTCGCCAGATTAGAAATGAGAAAGCCGCCAGTTAATGGTAAAAATGCCAGGCCGGCGTGAAAAGCAGTATAATGAAGCACCTGTTGTAAATACAGGCTAAGCACAAACACGAGCCCATAATATATCCAGTTAAGAGACATTCCCAAGCCAATGAATACATTGAAATTTTTTGAGTCGAAAAGGTCAAGGGGAAGAATGGGCGCTTTAGCAACATGTTCACGCCAAATAAATAGGCCGAGCATCAGCATACTTAATATGATCCCACCATAGATCAGAGGTGATCCGAGACCAAGAGTGTGCCATTCAATCATTGCAGCGATAAAAGTCGTTAATGAAAGCATCCAGATCACTTGTCCTGCGATGTCAAAACCATGGCTTTTATTTTTTTTACTATCGATCAGGTATGTACTTAGGATTAAACCGGCTAAACAGATCGGAACATTTACAAAAAAGATCATACGCCAACTACTGATGTTTAGAAGAAGACCGCCGACAACTGGTCCTGCTGCGATAGAGACTGCGCCGCCAGCAGTCCAATAGGCTACAGCACGGGCCCGGATCTTAGGCTCTGTTGCAAAACTGTTATTTAAAATAGACAGTGAACTGGGGATCATGGTCGCCGAGCCTATACCCTGTAAAGCTCTGAATCCAATCAAAGCAAATGGATGCCAGGAAATTCCACAGCCTACAGAAGCCACACCAAAAATTAGTAACCCTAGCTGAAATAGTCGCTTCGATCCAAGCAAATCGCTCATTGCGCCTGCTGATAACATTAAAACGGCAAAAGCAATTGTATAAGCATCAACGATCC
Organism: Mucilaginibacter saanensis; assembly: GCF_014200575.1. GTDB lineage: Bacteria > Bacteroidota > Bacteroidia > Sphingobacteriales > Sphingobacteriaceae > Mucilaginibacter. Next base: position 326,732 of record NZ_JACHBZ010000004.1, read on the forward strand.
ATTGAAGTGTGCTGATACTGGCATACAACGATTTTCCTATCTGCGGAACGGCTACATTCACAATAGAAACGTCCAGTTGGGAGACCACAAATGCAAGACTGGTCGTAATGACCACAAACCAAAAGCCCGTCTTATTTTTTTTCAAAGTAAAGTTTTTGTTGATGCGGCAAAATTAGCAACAAACTTATGTGCTGGATTATTAATGATGCTCCTTTTCTAAACGCTTTAATTTTCTGTCGATGGAAAAAAGATAGTATGCAAGGCCTAAAAAGGTTATCGCAATCGTGCATACTACCACATATATTTTTCCTGAACTTCTCATAAAGTCAGCCATTTCTATACCAGCTCCGGGTTGCGCAAAAAGATTGGCAGATAGTAGGGTGAATAATAGCGCTATTGATATCTTTTTCATATTTATAAAGCATATAGCCAGTTGCATTTCGAAGAATGCAACTGGCTGGTTTACAAGCTAGTTAATGGAGTTTTTCAGGTAATCAATCAATTGGATCCTGAAACGGATGGTGGTGATCCAAACCGCAATTAATGACCAGCCAAGCATAGCAGGATAAAAGGCAAGCTTCATGCCGTTGTCTAGGTCGTATTTACCAAAGGCCGGATTGCCGCCGTTCCCAGGATGGAGAGAATCGGTCATTCGGGGCAATACAAACAACAGCACAATCATAATGGGGAAGGCGAAAATATTATAAATTGCCGCTATCCGTCCTCGCTTTTGTTCTTCCTCAATGGAATTACGAAGTACCAGGTAAGCTGAGTAAAGTAGCGCGCCTATCGCGGCACTATTTTGCTTGGGATCATTACTCCAATAGGCTCCCCATGTATATTTAGCCCATAGCATGCCGGATAAAAGCCCAAGTACGTAAAAAAATAGCCCGACCTTCACGCATTCAAGTGACAGAAGGTCATATCGCTGATCCCCTGTACGCAGATACATCAGGCTGCCATAGATTGAGATCTTGAAGACAGCCAGCATCGCCATCCACATCGGGACGTGAAAATATAAGTTTCTGATCGTTTCATGTAAAATCGGCAGTGCTGGTACAGGCATTAACAATCCGGTAAAGATGCTTGAAAAAACCAGGAACACCCCTGTGATCTTCCACCATGGTCGATCGATATACACTAATAGCTTGTCTATGGTTATACTCATTAATTGACCCCTCCACCTAGACTGCGATACAGATCTGAAATGGCGTTCAGTTCCTGTCGCTTGATGTAAGCCAGTTCCAATTCACTCTGCAGGGCGTTACTTTGGGCGGTAATAACCTCCAGGTAATTGGCCATACCATTTTTAAACAATGCATTCGCATTTGCAATGGCATTCTGTAGCGTCTTAACACGGGTAGAAGCTATCGCTTCCCTCGCTTTCAGTTTATCTATACTGACCAAAGCATCAGATACCTCGCCGACCGCCTTCAGTACGGTTTGCCTGAACAATAATACTGTTTTTTCACGTTCGACTTTCGCTACGTGGTATTGCGTACTCAGTTCTTTACGCTGTAGGAGTGGTTGGATGACACTTTCGCCTACTATGCCAAACAATGATCCGGGAATATTGAACCAGTCACTAGCCTTGATTGAATTAATGCCGCCTGAGGCCGTTATACGTAATGCGGGATACATTTGTGCCTTAGCAATACCGACACGCGAATTCGCAATGGTAAGATCAAGTTCTCTACTTTTTACATCAGGTCGTCGGCTGACCATTTCCGAAGGGATGCCAGCAGCAAAAATTGACGGGAAGTTCACGTCATCAAGTAACGTATTTCTTTCGATCTTATTTGGTAACTGACCGGCCAATGTGCGCAGGGCATTTTCTTGAATGACAATTCCCTGTTCCAGTTGAGGAACCAACTCCGCAGAAACCTGCTGTTGCGCTTGTGCCTGTTGAACGCCAAGCAAACTAACCTGTCCGGCATCATATTGAAGTTTTACAATATTCAGCGTACTGTCGTTCAAAGCCAGATTTTTTTTGGCAACGCCAAGTTGTGCGTCGAGCATTAGAAGATTGAAATACCCTTGAGATACAGAGGCGATCAAGGCCGTTTGCAAAGTTTTTTTTGCTTCCTGCGTTTGCAGGTAATTTGCGAGCGCTATCCTGTTAGTATTCCTGATCTTGCCCCATATATCAGCTTCCCAGCTTAAACTCAAATTAGCAGAATAGTCTTCCAAGTGATCTGTACCTAGAAATTGCCCCAGGGTCAGGCCGTTCAAACTATTATTTGAAGGATTGGTTGTGCTGGCGGTCACATTCAATCCAACCTGTGGGACATTGTTCCATTTGGATTGCCTTAAAACCAATTGCGACTGTTCCAAAGTTTTCATCGCAATCTGCATATCATAATTTCGCGATAGCGTACTATCGATCAACTGCTGCAAGATCTGATCCTTATAAAACGATTTCCAAGGCAGACGGGCTATGCTTATCGTATCTGGTCCGGCAGCATTTCGAAATGCCGCCGGAAGTTCGGGTTGTGGTGTACTTACATCCTTTGATACCCTGCAGGCACCTGCTAAGGCGATCAAAAAAGGTATCAGGTATACTACTTTACTTTTATTCATTGTTTGGAGATTAATATTAAAGCACTGGCTCAGGTTCGTATTCCGTTAATTTATGCCCTTCAATTACGACTTCTTTTTTCCCTGAAATTCTTTCATGAAGCGCCTGGAAGACAACGAATAACACCGGAATGATGAATAATCCAAGGATCACTCCTCCGAGCATTCCGCCAGCCGCACCGATGCTGATCGAATGATTGCCCATAGCTGAAGGACCCGTTGCGCGCATCATCGGGGTGATACCGGCTACGAAAGCAACAGAGGTCATGATGATCGGACGTATTCGAAGTTTAGCGGCTTCCAGCGCTGATTCTACCAGGGTGTGGCCGGCATGCCTGCGTTGTACAGCGAACTCGACGATCAAAATCGCATTCTTCGCCAGCAAGCCGATCAACATGATTAGTGCCACCTGGATATAAATGTTGTTTTCTATGCCAGCCAAGCCGATAGCAATGAATACCCCAATAATTCCGGTTGGCACAGAAAAGACGACAGCCAATGGGAGTATGTAGCTATTGTATTGTGCGCATAATAAAAAGTAAACAAACAACAGCGACAACACGAAGATAATCACTGATTGGCCTCCTGAAGAAATCTCCTCCCTGGTCATGCCGGAGAATTCGAATGAGTAGCCTGCCGGTAATACTTCGGCAGCAACTTCACGAACCGCCTGTATCGCGTTACCTGTACTGTAACCAGGTTTTGGCACCGCATTTACCCCAATAGAATTAAATAGATTATAGCGGGTGATCACTTCGGGACCGAACACCCTTTTTAAAGCAACAATCGTTTTTACAGGAACCATATTGCCGGTCTTGTTTTTAACATATACCTCATTCAGTGATGCAGGGTCGGCACGCTCTTCTTTTTCTGCCTGAACCATAACACGGTAATATTTGCCGAAGCGATTAAAATCTGATACCTGGGCACTTCCAAAATAGGATTGCATCGTGCTTAGCACATCCTTTTCATCAACTCCCAATTGCTCGATCTTTTCATGGTCAAGCACCATTTCATACTGAGGATAATCCGCTCGGAATGTGGTAAAAGCAACCGCAATTTCTTTACGTTTCATTAACTCGGCAATAAACCGGTTCGCAAGGCCACCAAATTTGTCCAGTTTGCCACCTGCTTTATCTTCCAGAACCAGGTCAAGGGCATCTACATTGCTAAATCCTGGAACTGTTGGAAAGGAGAATACGAAACATTGGGCACCTTTTATAGTGTTAAGCCTTTTTTGTAATTCAGTTATATTTTCAGTGACGCTGTTCATTTCCCCCCGTTCACCATCTTTTTTCATCCTGAAGAATGCCACCCCAGAAGACGGACTGGTAGAACTGGTCAGAACATTGAAACCTGCAACTTCGTTGAATGCAAACTTTGCTTTCATGTCCCGTATTTTATTTGCGGCTTCATCCAAAACGGCTTGTGTTCTATTCATCGACGAACCGGGAGGTAGATTAACCGATATGGCTATAAAACCCAGATCTTCTGATGGAATAAAGCCAGTCGGTGTCCTTCGGATCAACCAGGCAGTTACCAGCACAACAAGCGCCAGTCCGCCCAAACTCACCCACTTGAACCTGATCATTTTCTTCACAGCTACAACATATTTCCCGGTGACATTTTCAAACCCCTTGTTGAATGCAAAAAAGAATCGCTGTTTGAAATTTCTCGGCTTCTCTTTATGGTCGTGATTGACGTCTTTCAATAACAAAGCACACAAGGCCGGACTAAGTGTTAAGGCGTTTAGCGCAGATATTGCGATAGCAATTGCTAAGGTAAAAGCAAACTGCCTGTAAAACACACCGGCAGATCCTTTCATAAAGCCGACAGGAAGAAATACAGCAGCCATTACTAACGTTATAGAAATGATCGCTCCAGTGATCTCATGCATAGCGGACATAGTCGCTTTCTTTGGCGTAATATTTCGGTGCTCTAATTTGGAGTGTACCGCTTCAACAACCACGATCGCATCATCCACCACAATACCAATGGCCAGCACGAGTGCAAACAGGGTAAGTAAGTTTATAGAGAACCCGAAGACGGACATAAAAAAGAAGGTACCGATGACCGCAACCGGAACTGCGATCGCAGGAATGAGCGTTGATCTGAAATCCTGTAAGAAAATATAAACCACAATGAACACCAGGATAAATGCCTCTAACAAAGTATGCTCCACCTGCTCAATAGATTGATCCAGCATATCTTTGGTATTATATAGGATCTGCTGTTTGATCCCGGGTGGAAAATCTTTTTCCGCTTTTTTTAGAAATTCCCCAACCTTTGTTTGTATGTCCCTGGAATTCGTGCCCGGCAATTGGATCACCTGGAAAAGCACACTTTGCTTATCGTTAACTGTATTGAGCGAGTTATAGGTGTAACTGCCTAATTCAACTTTGGCTACATCTTTTAATTTGAGCATACTTCCGTCAGTGTTCGCCCTAATGATCATATTTCCATAATCCTCCGGTTTGGTATATTTACCTGAATACTTAAGAACGTACTCAAAAGATCGGTTGCTGGACTCTCCAAATCTTCCTGGTGCCGCTTCCTGATTTTTACTGCGCACCGCAGCCATTACCTCGGTCGGTGTGATGTTGTAGGCAGCCATTTGTGCCGGATTCAACCATATACGCATAGAATAGTCCCTGCTCGCCCCGTAAAAAATTACCTGCCCAACGCCTTGGATACGCTTAAGCTCAGGGATGATATTGATCTGGGCATAGTTGGTGAGGTAAGTGGCATCATAAAGCTTAGGCTTATCACTCATCAGGTTGATTGCCATGATCAGTGAGTTTTGCACTTTCTGCGTAGTAATACCTGCCTGAACAACTTCAGGTGGTAACAAACCGGTTGCTGATGAAACGCGGTTCTGAACGTTCACGGCTGCCTGATCGGGATCGGTACCTAATTTGAAATATACAGAAATGGTCAGCGTTCCATCATTACTGGAAGTTGAACTCATATAAGTCATGTTTTCAACGCCATTTATGGCTTCCTCCAATGGTGGAGCTACTGCCCGAACCATCGTTTCAGCATTGGCGCCGGGATAATTGGCCGATACCTGCACTACTGGAGGCGCTATATCGGGGAACTGTTGAATAGGCAGGTCCATAAGACCTACCGCACCGAGTATGACCAGCATAATGGATATTACAGTGGCGATTACCGGTTTATCGATAAATACTTTTAGCATGATTTTAAGATTATGATTAATTGCTGGCTAATTTTTCCTGTGTCTGCTCCGGTTTCACCACAATACCATCTTTAAGCGATTCCAGGCCTTTCAGTACCAATCGGTCACCACTCTTGAGCCCCCCGGAGATGTAGTAGTCTTTTTCGGTCGAACCTGTTATGGTCAGTGCAACCTGGTGGACTATACTATTCTGGTCAACAATGAATGCAAACGTCTTATCTTGCATTTCGAAGGTTGCGGATTGAGGGATACCGATCACCCCGGATTGTTTAAGACCCAGCTTAATCCTGCCGGAATTACCTGAACGGAGTAAGCCTTCCTTGTTGGCAAACGTCGCCCGAAGTGTAATTGCACCTGTATTTTTGTCAAAAGCCGCATCAACCATGTCTAGCGTACCAGATGGTGCATACTGGTTTCTTCCCGCAAGAAGCATAGTCACCTTAGGTGCATTTCTCAACTTCTCGTTTATGGATGTGCCTGTTAAACCATCTTTAAAAGTGACGAAATCAGCTTCACCAATTGAAAAATAAGCATGTACCTCTCGGTTATCCGATAGATATGTCATTGGTTGCGCATCTGTTGGTGAAAGGAGGCTACCTGTTTTCTTGGCAATCCGTCCTATAAATCCACTGACCGGTGCTGTAATCGTAGCAAAGCTTAACGTGATCTTTGCATTTCCAGCTCTTGCTTTAGCCTGCGTTTCCTTAGCTACTGCGGCATCGTAAACGGCTTGCGCAGTTTTTAACTGGTAAGCCGATACAACCTTATTTAGAACCAGCGGCGTTAATTTTTCAACTTCAATTTTGGCACTGGCAACATTCGCCTTCGCAGCTAATAAGTCGCCCTCGGCATCATTGTAGGCTTCACGATAGGGCCTTGTGTCTATCTGAAATAGTTGAGTACCCTTTTCTACATACGCGCCCTCATTTATAAAGATCTTCTCCAGGATTCCTGAAACCTGGGTTCTGATCTCAACATCGGTCAGTCCCTCTATTTTGGCTGGATATTCCGTGTAAACAATCTCATCGTGAGCGCTAACTGTTGAAACAGGGACGGCTGGTACCGCGGCGGGTGGTGTTTGAGGGCCACCTGATGAGCAGCCCGAAAAAATGATCGCCTGTGCCAGCAATCCATATATCAGATTATTTTTCATAAAAAATTTAAATATTAAGTGTTAAAAAAATGTAGCGTGTTATATAGCTAATGAGGATAATATGGCGAGATCATCAAGTAAACGATGACTCCTGTCAGGCTGACGTATAACCAGATGGGCATCGTCCAGGCGGCTATTTTGCGATGTTTGCCTAGATTCCCGGTAAGTCCATAGCTCATGGTAACCAGTGCGAGGGGAACGATCAATGCTGCCAGGAATATATGGGTGATCAGGATCAAAAAGTAAATGGTTTTGATCATTCCGGTACCCCCGAAACTTGTTGATGGCGTAGAAAAATGATAAAGTAAATAAGAGAACAAAAACAGCGACGTAAATGAAAATGCCAGGAATATGAAACTACGGTGTGCGTTTATTTTTTTTCGCTTAATACTGATCAAAGCTGCAAGCAATGAGATAAAGGTCGACCCGTTAAATATTGCATTAAGTAATGGGAGCCTGGAAAAATCATATCCTTTAAGTGAATCTATTTTGGGTATGAAATATGCTGTAGCGATAAGTCCATTGATCGCTATCGTCAGCATCCAGATCAATGGGGCATAATTTTTCTGTTTCATTAATTTAAATAGATCGTGGTGATTGTCGACTTAATCAAGGTGTCAGGTTGAAGTGATAACCAGTTAAAGTAATTGTCAAAAGATAGCATAGTTAAATGGTCGCTGAATACGAAATAGCATACTACATAGTATGTTTTAGGGCAGGGTATTTGTATGGTCATTAATCATTTCATAGCATACTATCTAGTATGTCTTAAGTAAAAAAAATTTATTGTAGCGATTGTAAGTACCTGTTATATTCCTTCAAAAATGTCGCATAATAACTTTTTCCCAGAACCTTGCCCATGTTCCTTACGCCGTGATAAAGAGTGATGACATGTAAGGCTATAGTTTCTGGTTCATGATCGGTACTCAACTGTCCGGCTTCCTGCGCACGGATGATCTCCTCTTCTATGGCCTTACGCCACTCCGCCATGTTCTTTTTCAGCGCCTTTTTGAAACGTTCATTTATTGGTGCCATTTCATGGATAAGGTTGACAGCAGGACAGCCATATTCACAGGTAAGGGTGGGGTTTGCTATCAGCAGATCTTTGATCATTTTATAAAGGTTTGTTCTAAAATTCTTCGATGCTCCGAGCGACTTCACGATCGTTGGCCAAATCTCCTTTTTTATAACATCATCTATGAGTGAAATCCCCATCTCTTCCTTGCTTTTGAAATGATGGTAAAAAGCACCTTTAGTCACAGATGTGGTTTCCAGAATGTGATCAATGCTGGTGGCTTGATATCCGTTCTTGTAGATCAGATCGAAGGCTTTCTTCAATATTTCCGTTCTTGTTGCGTCCGCTTTTGACATTATCATACTGATTAGTATGGTGCAAAGTTATTCATGTTTTGCTATTTTTCACTACCTCGTCCTATCTTTGACGGTATGCAATCAGTGCTAAATAATGGGAAATGGGAGTATCATAGCCTATGATTCTCAATCAATTTTTACATTTAACTAATTGTTTTATTGGTAGTTACATTAATGACGAAATACAGCGCTATGAACATTATGCCATTCATTAAAATTGGCCTAAAGTGTGCTATATATGTCCTTTGAGACAACTTCAACATCTTGTAATTTTGTATTATGAAAAATGAGGTTAATGAAAATTCTCAGGTCCTTCAGAAAAAAAATGTCGTAATTGTCGCGATGTCCGGTCGAATGATGATGGATTTTGTCGGACCTTCTGATGTATTTACAACAACTAATATATACCTGGTCCGCTCTGGTCTTGCAGGTGGTTACGAGGTACAAATTGCAGCGCCAACTGCCAATAAACTGGTCGCCACCGGCGCCGGTGCGGATATAGCGTGCCATATATCTGCCATAGACATCCGATCACCAATTGATACGCTGATCATTTCCAACTATGAATCCGAAGATTCCTTATCTGAACTATACGAACCTTTTTATAAATGGCTTTCAAAAAGGACAGATAAAAATACAAGAAGGATCGCGTCGGTCTGCGCAGGCACTTTTGTACTGGCAAAAGCAGGTCTGATCAACAACCGTAAAGTGACAACTCATTGGACAATGAATGAACAACTTCAGCAAAGTTATCCTCAACTAGTTGTCGATACGAATCCTTTTTACACGAAGGACGGACATATATATACCTCGGGCGGTGTATCCTCCGGAATCGATCTGGCATTGGCGATGGTAGAAGAAGATCACGGAAAAGATGTCGCTATCCAGGTAGCGCGTGAGCTTGTTGTTTATTTATATCGGCCGGGATATCAAAGTCAGTTCGGAAGCCTTCTTCCTTCAGTTGAAAGATCTGGTCTGAGTCAAAAGCTCCGCAAATGGGTAATTGAAAATTTGACCGAGACACTGGATGTCAAACGCATTGCCGATCACCTGAACATGAGCCCGCGCAATTTTACCAGGGTATTCCATAAACAAACAGGTACGCCACCGGCAAAATTTGTAGAGAAAGTAAGAGTGGAACAAGCCAGAAAGTTACTGGAAGATACAGACGATACGCTCGAAAACATTGCAGATATCTGTGGGTTTGGAGCCCTCAGCTCAATGCGGCGTACTTTTCTGAGGTTATTAAATACAACACCTTCGGATTATCGCCGCGCATTCCGCACGACTTTAAAGGATTTTGGTCTTGGAGAGCATTTTCCTATTAATATGAATTATAGCGAATCAGACTGACGTTCATATATAGCACAATACATTGATGGAAGAGATTTTTGGATCACCACTCACACGTTTAAAGATTAGCGCCTATGCTGTAGGAATCTCGTTATTACTTTTAGTAGGCGTTGCTCTTCCGCTTAAATTATTATTGGAACAGCCAAGTATGTTATGGTTCATCTCACCGTTCCATCTCGCACTGACTTGTTGGTTTTTCGTAAACACCTTTAAGGTTGCTGAAGAACTCCAATGGAGATTTAGCGAAACGACCGTTAAATTATTGGTCAGTTGCTTAATTCCCTTTGGGACCTTTTTCGTTGCCAGGCTGATGCTCAATAAAAGCAGATTAAGTCCGAAGATAAACATCGATAAATAGATAAGTCTAATCCATAGCCAAAATCAAATGAAAATTAATAAAAATTATCCAATGAAGAAGTTAAAAACATACTACATGGTATCTTTTGCTCTCGTTGCGTTGAGCTCCGCATGCAGCGGATCAAAGAACGAGCCGGATACTCAGCATTACATTCTTTCTAAACATGATAAGTTAATGCTGAAAGGCGAACAAGCAATGACGATTAAAATGCAGCTGGACACTTTGCAATTAAGTCACATTACTTTCGACGATCCCGGGTCGGACACAATTCGTTTAGCTGAAGAGAAGAACGTTGTCAGGTCTTCATTGATAAAGGCGGATGAGACCATGGAAGATTGGATGCATCAATATAAGGCGGATTATAAAGGAAACTCAACCGATGAGACCAAAGCCTATTTTGATACAGAAGCTGATAAGTTAAATAAGTTAGATGGATTGTACGACAAGGCTATCACCGAAGCCGATGCGCTGTTGCAAAAGCTCCATGTCCCTGCTGCAAACGCAGTTCATAATAAAGAAAACAACTAATTAATGATGAATAAATTATACTTTTTGGTCGCCCTGGCGATCGCCTTTACAGCATGCAAAGAAAAACCACGGACGCTCCCAATTTTCGGTCCACACGAACCGGTGGAACGTATCGTTAACGGAACTAAAATTGTCGATACGGTATACCAGACCATTCCTGCGTTCAGATTTATTAATCAGGATAGCACTGTTGTTTCGAACCACAACTTTGATGGTAAGATCTATGTGGCTGATTTCTTTTTTACCTCGTGCCCTTCCATTTGTCCGGTGATGCACCGCAACCTCATGAAAGTATATAAAAAGTATAAAGGGAACGACCAGGTAATGTTGCTGTCTCATACCATTGATTACAAATATGATGTTCCTCATGTCCTGAAAAAATACGCGGTGAAATTAGGCGTTGATGGTCCACAATGGCAATTCGTGCGTGGCACAAAAGACAGCGTTTACACGCTTGCTAAAAAGAATTACCTGGTATCAGTTGGCGAGGACGGCAAAGCCCCCGGCGGTTATGTACATCAGGGCTATCTCGTACTCGTAGACAAACAGAAACGTGTAAGAGGTGCGTACGATGGAACTGATTCGAAGCAGGTTGAGCAGCTATTGAACGACATGGACATTTTAATTGCAGAAGAGAAAAAGTAAGAAGATTGGCGATATTCTGGTTGCAGACAAGATCTGGAGCTGCCAGTAATCCTTAACTGCATCTAGGAATTTAATGAAGAAAAAATTGATAATAATCATCGTACTGATCAACGTGATCATCGGCTATTTTGCATTTAATCTCAAGCCGACTCAAGTTAACTTCGATGCTAACGAGGAAGATATCGATCTTAAAGTGCCTTCCAATTTTCCAAAACCCGTCTATGATCCTAAGCGAAATATGTTAACACCTGCCGGTTTCAAACTTGGCCGCATCTTGTTCTATGACCGGCAGCTATCGCTTGATCAATCGATCTCCTGCGGATCCTGCCACCAGTCAGGTGCAGCCTTTGCAAATTTTGAGCGCCCACTGAGCAGGGGCATCAAAGGGTGTACTGGTACCAGGAATGCACCTGTGTTGTTTAACCTGGCATGGCAAAGGGAATTTATGTGGGACGGACGTTTGGACCAATTGGAATTGACCTCTCATAATGCGGTGACCAATCCATGTGAAATGGCCAACGAAATGAATCAGATCAGTGCCAAACTTCAGGGCTTACCCATGTATCCGCCATTGTTTAAAAAGGCATTTGGTAATCCGAAGATCACTTCGAAAAATATGATGAAGGCCCTGGGACAGTTCATGGCCGCGATGGTCTCAGCAAATTCGAAGTATGACAAACATGTTCGAAATGAGCAAGGAGGCGCGTTTTCCAAAGAGGAACAATCAGGATATAGCCTTTTTAAACAAAAATGCAGTTCCTGCCATAAGGAGCCGCTATTTACCGACCGCAGTTTTCGCAATAATGGTCTTGAGACGCGTTCGACTGATAAAGGCAGGGACAGCCTGACGCACCGCAAAAGTGATTTAGGAAAATTTAAGGTGCCCTCTTTAAGGAACGTCGAGGTTAGTGCGCCTTATATGCATGATGGACACCTGGCGAGTCTTGAAGATGTGTTGGCACATTATGATCATGGCGTAAAAGCAAACCCGAACCTGGATCCTGAATTGAAAAAGAACGGCAGGTTAGGCATTTCGCTCAATAGCCAGGAACAACAGCAAATAGTGGCCTTTTTAAGGACACTTACCGATAAAGAGTTTATAAATGATAAACGTTTTCAAACCCCATGATCAACAGGCTGCTCAAATTAGCTATTGATCTATATTAAATTTTATACTCATGATACAAGATGTTTTAAGAAACCAGTCTGCTACGGCGCACCAGCAATTAGAAAAAATAGTTGTTAGCCGTTTAAAGGCAATCAAAAGCAAGGAAGATTACGCGGAATTATTGAAATATTTCTATGCCTACTTTTCTCGTCTGGAGCAGGTGATCGCGCCATATTTAAACGAGGATACTTTACCTGATAAAGTACAGCGCAGAAATTCTGGATACTTGGCCAATGATATCATAAGCCTTGGTCAGGACATAGCAACTATTCCAATACCCGATGTCCCGGAGATTACTAATAAATACCAGGCTCTGGGCGCATTCTATGTGATGGAAGGCTCGATCATGGGCGGTCCTATCATTGTCCAAATGCTGGCAAAATTCGGCGTAAATGACGGCGTTTCATTCTTTTCCGGATACGGACCAGATACTGGTTCTATGTGGAACCGTTTTGTGGCGGTTTTGAACACAGAGGTACCATTGTCGGAGCACTATCAGGTGATTGAAACGGCTATCGATACATTTCATTGCTTCGCCTTATCATTTGATGAAAAGAGGCCTTAAATTCAAGGTAATCTCAGCAGATATGTTAGATACCAGTGTTCTATTTTTTTGTTTCAAAGCATACTACCTGGTATGCAAATTATTATGATCATGTTCCCCATATTAATTTTTTTCCATTCATTCTGGCGTTGGCTTGTTTTAGGTAGTCTCGTCTACTCCATATTTATCGCCTACCGGGGGAAAACCGGCAAATTAAACTACACTGCTTCGGTAAATCAGTGGCGGCATTGGACCGCTACCATAGCGCATGTGCAACTTTTGCTCGGTATGTCCCTGTACTTTCAAAGTCCGGTGGTCATGTTTCAGATGTTGGATGCACCTGGAAAGTTATTAAATGAACAAACGTTTTTCCGTTATATCCACCTCAGCATGATGATGCTTGCAGTTGTGCTGATCACTATCGGCTCAGCTAAGGCAAAACGGCAAAAGACCGACGCTGAGAAATTTGATGTGATGTTAACTTGGTTCATCGTTGCCTTCATCGTCATTTTTATCGCAATTCCTTGGCCCTTCTCACCACTGGCGAGCCGGCCGTTCATAAGGTCGATTTAAATTACAGTTCGCTCACAATTAACAGATAACTAAACGATAACCCGCTATTACTCACTCAGCATGTGGAGATTCTGATGAACCAGACCACCTGATTCCGGGGCAAGCTGACCACCAATTCCGGGGCAAACTGACCAGGGGATTCCGGGACAAACTGACCA
>NZ_JACHBZ010000005.1 GCF_014200575.1 Mucilaginibacter saanensis
AAAACGCTTTTACAGCTCTCGCTGCTATCGTTCGCCAGCTAATTGCCTGGTCACTTTGCCACGGAATCCCCTGGTCAACATCCCCGGAATATCAAGGCAGGCCATGGACTGATAAAGCAGGTAAGAAAAGTTATTTCAATTCCCTCCATCTATGGAAGATCAATATCCTTGGTGCCGGTACCGCTCCACAACATGTAGCGCCTGCAGCCGATATCAGTTCATCTGGCGATGATGACGATCTGCCATTTTAGTCAAAACGCATTCAAACGGCCTGTATAATCCGGTACAGGCTATAAAAATCAATTATTACAATGAAAGATATTAAAGAATTGCTTCAATTGTTTGTTAGCGACATGGATGCTTGGCAGGATTGGAGTAAAGCACCATTCAAGATTGAAGATAAGGTTTATGCTACTGATAAGCATGTAATGGTTATTCTGCCTGCGGAGCATGCACCGGATGTGGAGCTGATCAAAGATTACGATCCTAAGAACATTTTAAAAGTTATTCCTGAGGCTGTATCAGTAATCCAAACAATTTCGGCTAAACAAATACTGATCGCATTGAAAGCAGTGCCAACTGTCAAGGAGGACAAAGAATGTGAATGCTGTAAGGGAGAGGGAGAGGTTGAATTTGTGCATTATTATGATGGACGCGATTACGCTACCGATAGTGATTGCCCCGTTTGTGACGGCGAAGGATCATTCCCTGATGAAGATGGTAAAATGATCCCTGATCCTGACAAATGTATCACTATTGGTCAATCAAAATTTGCTCCTAAGTATATCAAGAAGCTATATCAACTGTGCCAGTACTTTGATCTAAAAGAGATTGACCTGGTTAGCCAAGCGAGCGAAATGGCGCCATCATTATTTTCAAAGAACGGATTTTCTCTACTCATCATGCCTGTACTTGAAAAAGAATCAGTTTCTACAATAAAATAACACCGCATGCTACTCCACAACAAGATAATCATTCCTGATATACTACCTGATACGGCAGAGCGCATTGCCTTTAACAAGCTGAATGAAGGTGATAACTTTCAGCATGTACCTGGTGGCCCTATATCTGAAGTGACAGAGCATAAGCCAAAATTCAGAACCGTTCGCCGGCATGATGGATGGCTGCTCCATCATGAGGATGGGTGTTTTGTGTGGGATAAGTTGGTGATAAAGGTTACCCCGCTGCGCAAGTAGTGGGGATTTAGAGGTAAATAACTTACAACAATGCCGAATCCTGTAAATAAAATTAATTGGACACCTGAGCAGCTTAAATATATGGTTGAGCAGCACAGCAAAATGACCAACAGCCAGTTAGCTGACACTATTGGCTTAAAAGTTACATCTGTTCGTACCAAGCTTTACGAAATGGGATTTTACAAAATGAGGCTTGAATACTGGACAGATGAACAAGTTGAATTTTTAAAAGCCAACTACAAAACACTTGGTGATACTGAACTGGCCGAGATTTTCAATCAAAAATGGCACAAGGATAAAGGTTGGGATAAAAAACATATTGAAAAGAAGCGTAGGTATTTAGTACTAAAAAGGACTATTGACGAGAAAAAGGCAATCCACCAACGGAATGTTGATTTAGGATGCTTCAGCATGTGTGCTGTTAAAGCATGGAAACAAAGGGGAGTTTCCCCTGACGGTACAATTAGGTTTTGGAAGTTGGGGGATAGCGATCGACCAGTACCCCATATAAAAGTTAATGGTAAATATATTCATTGGAATAGGTGGTTTTGGGAGCAAAATAACGGGTCTATACCTGATGGTCATTTCATAGTTTTTGTTGGTGATACATCCATACTTACGATAGAAAACCTTAGATGTATATCGGTAGAGGACTATAAACGAGAGTTTAACGAAAGAGAAGTAGTTAACCTTTCGGACGGGTATGTGGCATCCATGATCACATTTGGAAATAAGGAACTCAGAATGCAAGTCATTAATATGCCCGACCTGATAACCGCAAAGCGCACTCAATTATTAATTAATAGAAAAATTAAACAACATGGCACAGAACAAAATCGCAGATCTTAACAATCATTTATTCGCGCAATTGGAGCGCCTGAATGACGAAACAATTAAACCGGAAAAGATGGAGCTGGAAATTAAAAAGGCAGCGGCCGTCAGTAAGGTTGCATCGCAGATCATCAATGCTAATAAGTTGGTGTTGGATGCCGCAAAAATAATCGGTAATGGTGTGGCTAGTACATTGCCTGAAACCTTTGGGGTTAAACAAATAGGAGGGTAAGCCATGTCAGTTTCGCCGGGATTTAAAGCAGCCATAAATAACTACTTACAGGCGGCTGCATCAAAAGATAGCCTGTTTGCAGAGACGCTTAAAAAGGTCAATAAAAATATTGATGAGTGCTGCACATATATTATTAATGAGGTTCAGAAGCTGCACAAATCAAAGGCCATCGCAATGGCCGACGAAGAAGTTTTTGCAATGGCTGTTCATTACTATGATGAGGATAGCATTGTAGTGGGTGCACCTGTTCGTGCGGCTGCAAATCATTCGTCTGATTCCACTAAGGAAAAAATGGTTAAAGCTATTGCCGAGCGTGATCATACGACGCCAGCGCAAAAGCCTGTCAAGAAAAGCACAGTTAAAGTTATCGAAAACCAAGTATCAATGTTCTGAGTATGAAAGCACGCACAAAAGCACAAAGGCTACTTCTTGAATATAGCGATAGCCTCGGAGAAATAACTAAAGATCAGGTAAAATATGCATTTGATAAATGCTTTACTAAGACCGGTTATCGTACTAAAACAAAGGGTACTGGTTGTTTGGAGTGTGGGCATGTGTGGCAGCTATCGGCAGAAATAACCGCATGTAAATGCCCTAATTGTAAAGCGAAGATCACTATCGAAGATACCACCAAAAAGAAAAGCGATCAAGGTAAAAAGTATTTCTCTGTGTTGGAAACAAGTGGAGATATGCAAATAGTTCGCATTTATGAATTACAGAAATGGTGCGAGGTAGGCCATAAGGCTCGCATACATATTTGGGAGGTTGTACAGCAATTCTTTAGACCTGGAGAAATGATGCAAGTGGTAGCACGTTGCAGAACCACTTCATTTAACATTGACAGCTTTGGTGGTCAATTGGAATGTAGAAAAATACATCACACCTACAGGTCAGATTTCAACAAGTATGACATTTGGACTGATGTTACCTATCCAAAAATTGAAGTATTGCCCATATACGAGCGCAATGGCTACAGCCCACTGGTTGAGGGTATATCGCACTACTTAACCATGCAAGCTATACTAAGAGATTGCAAAGCTGAAACCTTGCTTAAATCAAATCAAATAGGGCTTTTAGCCTGTAGGGTTGGTAACCGTTCACATAAGGTAGAGGAATATTGGAACTCTATCAAAATATGTATCAGAAACAAATACAATGTAGGCGATGAAGAAGTGATCACATGGCTGGATTACCTCGATATGATTGCAAAGGATAAAAAAGATCTTCACAGCCCAAAATGGGTTTGCCCTCCAAACCTTAAAGAAATTCATGCTAAAAAGGTGGCTAAAAAGCAGATGGAGGCCGAGCTTGGTCACCTGTGGTACAAATACTGTGATTTGGTAAGGTACTTTAACGAGCCAACTGAACCGACATTCAAAGGGAAGTTAATCTCTTTAAAATTAGAAGTAAAACGGCTGACCGCAAGCAAAAGAGAAATTGAGCGGAGACTGACAATTGAACGCAAAGAGCAAGCTGCCATGAAAGTTCGTGAGGTTGAACAGCAGTTTATGGATAGAATTGCCTCATATAAGGATTTGGCTTTTAAAAAGGGAAACATTACTATCGTGGCGTTGCGATCAATAGACGATTTCTTTGAAGAAAGTCAGGCATTAAAACATTGTGTGTTCAGCAATGAATACTATGCCAAAAAAGATTCGTTAATATTATCTGCTCGGATTAAAGACGAACGTATTGAAACCATTGAGGTATCGTTAACAGATTTTAAAGTAATACAATCTCGAGGTAAATATAACAGCCCATCTGCGCACAACTCAGATATCGTGGCTTTAATAAAAAAAAATCTGCCGGCTATCAGGAAGGTTTATAAAGAGAGCAGGAGGGTGGCTGCATGATGTTATCTTTCGTAAACCTCTTTAAATGCCGCGTTGCATTCATCTCTAATATAATTTGGCAAATCAGATGTTTGGGTGAAGCCAAACCCGTGCCTTGTGCAATCAAAGTGCTCAATAGTATGCATCCTAAGTCTGTCATGATCGTGTGGGTCTTTAGGATGGGATCTTTCAGAAAACCACTTTATATATTTTTCTTCTATTCCCTTAATCTTTTGATCGAAAGCAGCTTCTTTATCAAGGTGATCCTTTCCATAAATAAGTAATCGTAATTGATCGTGTTCCATAAGTTTTAGTTTTTATAAAGTTACATATTATTTTACCATGACCGTCATCGACAAATACATATCAAATAACCCCGGGCGACCTGCAGCAAGGCTGGCAGAAGAAATAGGAGTAAGTGAAACCTTTGTAAAGTGCAGAATGCTGGCATTGGTAGCGGCATCTGAATTAGCCAGGCCCATTACTCTCACAGATGAAATTCACGCCCTTATCAACCTAATCAATGTACGGAAAGATGGTTGGGCAGTAGATATTGCACGGGAAAGAATATGTCAATTAGATAAGGAACAACGTGAAAAAAATTAATCTTGCCTATCTTTTCAATCAATATATTGATTGATTTTATTATATTTGTTAACGGGTTTAGCGACCGAAACCATAAAATTAAATCATCACCTCCGCAGGCCAGCCACGCATCCCTTTGCGGGCTTCCAAAGTCGCTAAACTATCGCCTGCGGGGGTAATGATATTTTAAAAAAGCACCGACTAACTCAATTACTATGAACCTATCAAATAAGCAAACTGCTTTTTTAGAGGCCGTAAAGGCTGGTCAAAATATTTTCCTTACCGGTAAAGCTGGTACTGGCAAATCTTTCGTAGTCAAAAAGGCCATTGAGGAATTAAAGGAAGCCGGTAAGAAGGTTGTAGCACTGGCACCTACAGGTGTTGCTGCAAATAACGTTGGCGGTCAAACTATACATTCCATGTTCGGACTAAATCCGTATGGCGTAATGGATTTTGAATCCTGCAATTTTCTCAAAGGAGAAAAAAGGAGAATGCTTGAATTGATCGATACCATACTAATTGACGAAATTTCAATGCTACGTCCCGACATATTAGACGGCATGAACTGGACGCTTTTAAAGAACGGATGCAAGGGCCTTGATACCAAACAGATCATATTTATTGGAGATATGAAGCAATTGCCAGCCGTAGTAAACGATAATACCCGTTCGGTTATGTACAGGAAGTATGACGGAGTAGAATTTTATCAAGCCAAGATTTATGGGAAGTTATTTGTTAACACCATTGAGCTGGACGAGGTTTTGCGTCAAAACGATCCCGAGTTTATTCATAACTTAAACATTATCAGGGATGGGGGTAAAGCCCCATATTTTCACCGTTTTATAGGAACAGAGCCAAAGGGTATCATATTGGCACCACATAACTCAACTGTTGATAAATACAATAAGATAGGTTTAGGATCACTCAAAGGTGACCTTATTACTTTCGAGGCCAAAGTAACCGGTAATATTAACGCAGATGACTTTAATTTCCCAACTAAGATTGAGGTTAAGAATGGGGCTAAGATTATGTTCCTCGTTAACTCCAAGGACAATGATCTAGTGAATGGTACTCTGGGAACATTTGTTTCATGTGAAGGATGTCACTATATAAAAGTTGGAGATGTCGACCACGCGTTAAGTAAGATAGAGATCACCAAAAAGGAGTATGTCCTTAATGATTCCAAAACAGACCTTGAGTTGAAAGTGATCGGTACCATCGAACAATACCCTTTTAAACTTGCATATGCTTTATCCATCCATAAATCACAGGGCCTTACACTGGATGAAGTAACAATCGATATAAGTAGACCATGCTTTATGCCAGGCCAATTTTATGTTGCGGTGAGTCGTGTAACCAGTCCTGAAGGGTTAAGAATATTGACGAGATGAAGAAAACGCCACGCCAATACCAAATTGATATTGTGGACCGTACATCACGGTCACTTGCAAAGAATAAGGCTGTAATTCTTCATGCTCCTACCGGTGCAGGTAAATCCCTGATGATCGATATGATCGTTACCCGGTGCATAGAAAAAGGTAAGACAGTACTTGTTTTATCTGATGCCAGGAAGATATATAACCAGTTGGTAAAAGAATGCAACGGCACCGAAATTAACGCCAATGTTAAATCAATGATGGTATTCCCTGGTCAGTGTTATGTCGGTATGATCCAGACACTGATTAAGCGTCCGATGATCATTGCCCAGCTGCAGGAGTTAGGAAGTAACTTGATACTATTGATTGACGAATGTCACATCAGCACGAGCACCAAGCTTATCGATTATCTGCCTGATGCCTATCGTATCGGCTGCACAGCTACCCCATACGGCGTATTACATAAGCACCTGCCGACATATTACAATGATCTGGTAGAAGGGCCCCAGGTGGATTGGCTGATCCAACAAGGATATTTAACAAATTACCGGCATAAATCCAGAGTCCCGGCCGATACCAGTTTACTGGAAATAAGAAATGGCGAAGTAACAGAGCGATCAAATGAAATAGTTTTTGGAGCGCAGCGGGTATATGATGGATTGTTTGAAGACCTGAAAGAGTTCGCTTATAAAAAATGCGTGATCTTTGTTGCCTCTATCAAGCAGGCAGAGGCTTTGAACGAAAAGCTTAACGAAGCCGGCTTTGGATCTACCCGTTATCATTCTCAGGTTGAGCATGGTGAATATGAATTGGCAAAGTTTACAAGTTTAGGCATGGCCAATATTTTGGTTACTATCAAGTCCCTTAGCAAAGGGTGGGATTACCCGCCGATTGATATGGTCGTATTGATGCACAAAACCTTATCAACATCTGTTTATCAGCAGGAAATCGGCCGAGGATCCCGTATCTATCCGGGTAAGGACATGTTCACAGTTCTTGACTATGGAATGAACTGGAAACAGCATGGTTTATACTTTGAAGACAGGCCCTACAGTGAGCTTTGGAAAAAGGTTAAACGCAAGGGTGAAGCGGAAGGGCCGTCTGCCTGCAAATCATGTGTGAGTTGTGAGAGCATTATACCGGTATCCGCAAGGATCTGTAAGTATTGCGGCTACGAATATCCGGTACCTGAGCAGGTATTTGCCCAGGGTGAGCTGGTAGATTTAACAGACGAATACCATGACCTGGTGGGTAAAAAGATAAGCGAGTTAACCCCATTAGAGCTTGCGAATTATGCCAAACTTAAAAACAAAAGACCTTTCGCCATCAGGGTGGCCAAGGCAAGGGAACAAATTGCACAAGGCTTCCTGATGGACTTTGCTGCTAATATGGGTTATAAACGCGGCTGGTTAGATCATCAGGTTATTCCCAACGAGCCAATTGAATTTACAGATATAGTATTGCGGTAGCCCATGAAGGTAGTTGAATTAGTTGAGCAAATATCGAAAGATGCTCCTGTAGAGAAAACCTTGCAGGATATCATCATCGAGTCTTTAATACCTCAGGGCATTGAAATACCTAAGCCTGAGATCGTCTTTGGAATCAATGGCATCCCCATATTTACCAAAAAGTCCATCAGCGTGCTGATCGGCCGGGCTAAGTCAGGAAAAACAACCGTGACGTCATGGATCGTATCGCAATCAATAACAGCTAAAGTCCCGGTTAAGGTGTTATGGATCGATACTGAGCAGGGCTTATACTACGGCAGCAGAACACAGCATTGGATCCTTTCTATGTCCGGGTTATCATCGTCTGAATACCTGCAGTTCTACGACCTTAAGATTTTCGGCCCTACCAAGCGTATCGAGATGGTGGAGGAAATTATCAAAATGTTCACTCCTGACCTGGTAGTTATTGACGGTATTCGTGATCTGGTATTTGATATTAATAACCCGGAGGAAGCTACAAACCGCACCGGTGACCTGATGCGATGGGCTGAGGTGTATGATTGCCACATTTTGAATATCCTTCACCAAAATAAGGGTAACGAACATGCGCGCGGGCACCTGGGAACAGAAATGATCAATAAATCGGAATCGGTAATAAAAGTCGAAGTTGGAGAGGATAAATTGATTGTATGCTCGCCGGAATATACCAGGTCTGCACCTTTTGAACCTTTTGCTTTTGATCGGGATGCTAATGGAATGCCTCAGATTGTTACCGGTTTTTCGGGTGTTATTGCGACGAGTGGGGGAGGGTCGGCAGGTAGAAAGAAATCAGTCGATCCCACTGAGCCATCATGGAATGCTGCACATATCGAAATAGTAAATCACGCTTTTAAGAAAAAAGAATTTTTGAAATATTCTGAGCTATCTGATAACATTCATCATTATGCTTCAATAAAAGGAATTAAGGGTGTTGGGCAGAGAAAAGTTAGAGAATTTATCACGCATTACCTCGACGTAGGCATTGTTTGGGAAGCTCCTTACGCGCCAAGTAAAACAGAAAAATATCAAAAGAATCCAAAATGGCTGGGATTCCCATACCTGCCAGTAACCTTAACACCCACAACTGGAGATGATGCTCCTTTTTAATCATATAAACTTTAATAATATAAAGATGACAATTCAACTTCAAGAACATGAAGGATTAAAACTTAAAAACGTCCTTCATGAAATTATTTCTTTAAATGTAATTTCAGAACCTAAGAGTGTTCTGTTAGTTTTAAATAAAGATTTTATTGATACTACAGATACAGAGAATAAATTAAAGCCTTATAAGTCAATTTATAAGGTACAGTTTATCGCTTCTGCAAAAACTACTATTTGTGATAGAGAAATTCGTGTTGCCGGATTTATAAATGACGAGTACGGTAACTTAGATTACTGGTTTATTGATTTACCTGGAACCACTGAGCAACCGAACGCCGATGCTTTCCTGGTAGATTACCTCAGTTATTCAGAGATTTGCAGTCTTACAGGCATAGAGCCCGATTCATTTAGCGAATACGTTGATGGATATACTTCGAAAGAATTTCATTCCTTTTATGGCCTTAGCTAATGATCCCAGCCGAAAAAATAGAACAGATAAAAGCAAAATCCGATATTGTTGAGGTGATATCGGATTTTGTAGCCTTGAAAAAGAAGGGAAAGGAATTTGTGGGCCTTTCCCCGTTCAACAATGAGCGTACACCTTCTTTTTCGGTAAACCCGGCAAAGGGTATTTACAAATGCTTTTCATCTGGGAAGGGCGGCGATGTGATTGATTTTATTATGAATCATCTATCGTTAAAATATTATGATGCGATTGGATACCTGGCTAAGCGTTACAATATCGAAATCGAATCGGATACAGTTTATACTATTCCGGAGAGAAAGGTTTACCAGCAGCTTCCAGCATCGTTTATACCCGTAGAACATGTTACTCCAACGCTGGGCCATCCTGATGACAATAATCTATTTAAATACCTATGTACAAAGTTTCCTGCAGACATTGTAGCTGGCCGCTTCCAAGAGTATTTTATCGGCACTCATAGAAATTGGTGTATTTTCTGGCAGGTAGATGCCCGAGGCGGAGTCAGGTCCGGGAAGTATATTAATTACCATCCGAACGGGCACCGCGATAAGGATAGTAAAACCTCATGGCATCATAATTCGACAAAGGAATATAAACCACTATATCCTGACTTTAACCTGCAGCAGTGCCTGTTTGGTGAGCACCTGGTGGCTCGTTACCCGCGCCGTCCCATTGCTATTGTAGAGAGTGAGAAAACAGCGCTTATAGCTTCGTTAATCATTGATAAATATACTTGGTTATCTTGTTGTATGAAAGGAGGCTTAAACGCTTCTAAGCTGGCCAGTGTGGCAAATAGATCCATTACCTTATTCCCTGATCTGGGGGCTTTTGACGAATGGCGCGTCAAAGCGACAGAGTTCAACCTTAATATATCTGATCACATTGAAAGAATCGCGACTGATGATGATAGGGGAAGGGGATTGGATTTAGCGGATTTTTTGTTGAGGTGAAATAATTGTCTATTTAATTTCTTAACACTATTAAGTCAAAAAACATAAGCCTGCTTTTTAAAGGAGCTTCGTCTGGAATTAAAAGAAATTCCCTTTCCTGATTTTCGTCATTAAAAAGATATATGAATCCATTCTTAATGTAGTAATCCAATGGTCTTTTTTCGTTGTAAGCATCTACAACAATATATCTACATCCGGTTTTATTCTGATCGTGAATAAACCATGCCTTTATGAAGTCCATTACCTCACTACCTAAACCATTTCTACTAAACTCGCTATTCACACCCAGCCTACCTATTAAAACAGCAGGGTATGATCTCATTCTTTTTACATTTGGAATTAGTTTGTTTACCTTCTGCTTCCTCGCATTTGGTAGATGAGTCGTTTTTATACTGTCGTTTGCTACTGTAAATGCAGCCACAACAAGTTTGGGATCTTCATTTGCTGTAAAACAATATGTTTTACCCAATAATTGATTTGAGTAATCTATCGAATCATTTGCGAAAAAGTCGTTTAAGTCTTTGTGCCCGCAGTCAAAAGGGCTACAAAAATTTAAGGCCTCACTATTGTAAGGCCTTAAAGTACATTCTTCTAAAGTCAATTTTTATGAAAGTTTGGCCTTAGCCAGTATTTTGTTAGCTTTTTCTACTTGAACTGAAAAATCAATTGTTGATTTTCTTTTATAATTTGAGTCAGCAGCGCTTACAAACTTTTTGGCAGCCTTACCACTAAGGACTGGAATGCTTTTAATTGCTATTGCCATAATATGAGTTTTTTAAGTTGTTAAAAAATATTAAACTTAACTTAATTGTCATGACATTCTGTAAAGTACGACACACAATATAAAACCTATACGAATATTTGACATCTATATACGCAAATTGTTTAAATAATGTTTGTTGTAATTAACTTCATATCAAGGGGCCAAACAGCGGAATACGTCACGCGCGTGGTGTTAATTAAGTTCATTATCGAAGCTTCAATTTATCTGGATCTACACGGCTCCTCAACTCGGAATGTGTAACGGGTCTGACCCATATTCAATTATTGCTCTTATTGTTTAACACCAAATATATACCAAAAAATGAAAACATTTTGATAATGGAGATCATCATAAAGACATATATATTTATGGTGATGTAAATCCAATTATCTCTATACTATATACTAAAAGTGCTGTTAGAGGTGCATATAAAGCTCTATAAACAAATATTTTATATTAAGTTATATTCGGACACCCGACAGTATAATTAATTGATTATACAGGCATAGCATTTGATTTTAAAAAATTTTCAATTAATAACATAAAATTCAATTGTAACAAGAAAGTTACAAATATATTTGCAAAATAAATTGCAAAAATAATTTTCAGGACATTTTCACTGGCAATTTTAAAGTTTGTTGATCAGTTATCTTTTCGCTTTCTGACAGGAACTGATTCAAAAAATCCATAATAGCATCCTTCGTAGCCTGAGCGCCTTCATAATCTTCGTTTGCCACGCACATTGAAACTAACGGCAGTTTGGTCTTGGCCCATTCAACTGGGCATTTAACATCTGAACACCAGGGCACGCTGCCTAACGTGGCCATCATGAATTCATATATTTCCTGATAATGCTTTTCGTCCCATGTTGGTTTTTGAACTTCCATGGTCGTAAATATAATTTATTTCAATCAACATATTGATTAAAAAGATAAGTTTGCTTATCTTTAATGCATAATGCAATCGGAAGCGAAAATACAACAGGATGCTTTTACTGAGATTAGAAATCGGTATCCGCAAACGTATGGGCTTTTCTTTCATGTGCCCAATGGTGGCATGAGGGACGCGCTCACCGCTGCTTTTTTAAAGGGTGCCGGTGTTGTTCGGGGAATACCTGATTTGTTCTTTTTATGGGCTGGTAATGTGTATCTGATCGAGGTTAAAACACCGACCGGATTTTGCTCTACAGACCAAAAATTGATCCATTCGGTTCACGCTTCACAAGGTTTTAAAACTTACATTTTCACATCCTCACACGACATCGTTTCATTTGTTTCGACGGTTATCGAAGGTGGTGAATTGGTAGGTTTTGATTTGTTTATTTCACCTTTCGCTGATGCCGGTTTAGTCCCAAAATACAAGGCTGAACTGCGGGAAGAAAGAATGAAAAAGCTAGGAAAGGCAGCGTAGACCGTTTTGTGATTTGGTATAAAAAGTGCGTTTATGGCATTAAAAACTATGGCAGATTTAGTTTTGCCACACTTTGTAAAAAACTATGGTGCCATAGTTCATGTAATAACTCGTAAAAGTGCCTTAACGATATAATAAACCATGGCAAAATGATTATAGACTATGGTGCCATACACACAATATATAACTATGGCAATAAGGCCCTATAAGGGGCCTTATGCCAATGCCATAGTTATTGAGTTGACGCAGTATGCAAGTTTTAAATAACGACATCAAAAAATACTTAGACGATATGCAACCGGGAGTGGTAATAAAAATTTGGGAACAACGATATCCGGTCATCCTGATTCATGCCGCCAAAGAGTACATCAACAACGGTGGTGCATTGGAATTTAGTAACGATTATGAACAATTGAAAAAGCTATGAAATTATCAACCGTGGCAAAGGTTATTGCCAGACAATCACCAGAGGCTTATAGATCCGCCGTTAAGATGTGTGAGCCGTGCATCACCAATCCTTCCGTCATACCTGCCATTCATAAGGCCATTAAGGAAACATACCCCGAATTGGATCGTACAGACGAATCAATTCTTTTTGCCGCAACTGTATATACGGCATATTCACCCGCATGCTTATTGGCCTCAGGGGTTGATAGAGCGCCTAACGGCATACGAAAGGTTATGTGCGAGGTAATGGGCTGGCAGGATGCTCCGGTTTGTAATTATTATGCTGATCTGGGCAGGGCATACATCAAGGGAGCAAAGTTTAAAGAACGGGTTAGTAGCATTTTGCTAGGGTTTCAGCAGTTCTCAGTTCGTTCCAATCAAATTGAATTGTTTTAATCATGGCATCCAAACTAACTATTAAACAGAAAAGATTTGTTGAGGAATATCTAAAAGATTTCAATGCCAGCGATGCTGCGCGTAGAGCTGGGTATTCTGAAGACACTGCTTATAGCATTGGTTATGAAAACCTGAGAAAACCTGAAATCAAAATTGAGATCGATAAAATTCTCGATGCCCTATCCATGGAGGCAGGGGAGATCACAAAAAGGTTTACAAACCTTGCCAGAGGCAACATGAGCGATTATATGACTAAACGTCTTGTTCCTCATACCCCGCAGATAAAAGTGGGCTTAAAACGGCTTATTGAGGCTGAAGAGGCTCACATACTTCGTGAAGAAAAATTTTGCGCTATCAAGGGATATACGGAGGAAGAGTATGATAAATTCCAGGAGCAGTTAGAATATTCGAGAGATAAAATTCTCAGATGGGAAATAGAACTGGAAGATAATCCTTACGCGTATCGCATTGTAGATGGCGAAACGATCATGATTGAAGAGGTAGGGCTTGACCTGGTGAAAGTGATTGAAGATAAAGAGCGCGGGATTATTAAATCAGTTAAGCACACTAAGGACGGTATCCAGGTAGAAATGTACCCTGCTGATAACGCATTAACTCAGTTGGCTAAAATCCGAAAGATGATGACCGATAAAGAAGTCGACATTAACCTAAATGTCGATACAGTGGTAAAGGTTGGATATGGCAACAGCGACAAAGGAGCTTAAGTTCGATTTCAATCCGGACATTTTCAATAATGTTTTCTGGCACCTGAAGGCGGCGTTTCTAAACCTGGCTATCAGGTTCATCTGGGTTTATGGGGGATCATCTGCAAGCAAAACGTATTCTGTGGTGCAGCTGATAATTATCCGGATGTTAGAGGGCCGAGATGAAAATACAATGGTGCTTCGTAAGTATGCTGTTGATATTAAGGATTCGATATACAGCGATTTTAAGGGCATCATTAACAGTTGGGGGCTAGATGATTATTTCATTTGTCAGCAAAATTACATCCAGTGTAAGATAACTGGTTCATACGTTCGATTTCGTGGTTTGGATGACAGCGAAAAGATCAAGGGCCTTGCAAACTTTAAGCGCGTTGTGCTGGAAGAGATCAGCCAGTTTGATGAGCAGGACCTGAAGCAGATCAGGAAACGTTTAAGGGGCCGCGCCGGGCAGCAGATCATAGGAATATTTAACCCGGTATCAGAAGAGCATTGGATCAAAACCAAAGTGTTTGACATGGAGGTATTAACTGAACAGCAAACTGATATCGCCGGTATGTGGATGAACGAGCAAGGTAACCTGGTGATCATGAAAACTAACTACCTTGATAACAAATACATCGTTGGCCCCAACTTTGTCGATCAACACACCATTGATGATTTCGAAAAAGATAAGGCCAATGATTATGAGTACTATCGAATTTATGGCTTAGGCGATTGGGGAAAAATCAGAACTGGCGGAGAGTTCTGGAAGAAATTTAAGGCTTCAGATCACGTTAACCAGGTTAAGTGGGATAAATCGTTGCCGATATGGTTATCATGCGACGAAAACGTTAATCCATATCTGCCGTGGCAAGTATGGCAACTTAAGGGGAAACATGCGCAGCAGATCGATGAAATATTTCTGGAAGATCCGCGCAACCGGGTTAAGGATGCCTGTTTGGAATTTACAAAGCGTTACCCATTATCTGAAGTTTCCGGCTTATTCGTTGGCGGGGATCGTACATCGATTAAGGAAGATACCAAGAAAGAAAAAGGTGAGAACTACTTTACCGATATTTTGAAAGAATTAAAGGCCTACCGGCCAGTGTTGCGTATCCAATCGGTTAATCCATCAGTTGTTCAGTCAGGTAACTTTATTAATGAAATTTACAGTGGCGATAGTACCAGCGGCATCACCATAGGCATAAGTGATGTGTGTAAGAAGTCTATTTATGATTATCAGTATACTCAGGAGGCCAGTGATGGAACGATCTTTAAGAAGACCAAGCCACATCCAGTTACAAAAGTACCTTACCAGGAGTTCGGCCACGCATCGGATTGTAAACGATACCTGATCACGCACAACTTCGCTGCTGAGTACCTGCAGTTCATCAACAAGAAAAAGGGATTAGGTGTAAGGGCGCTGAGCGGGGTTTAAGTTATTGACCGGCGTATTTTTTTATGCGTTCAGCAACAACCAATAATGCTGCCTTAGCTTTAGCCTCATCATCTTCGGTTATACGCTGTTTACCAGATCCCGCAACCTTTTCATTAATCTTATTACTGAAAACTTTGGCAGTATACTTTTTATCAGGCCACATCAATTCTGACAATGCCGACTCTTTTATGACTTTATTTTCATCTAAAAACTCTTTCAAATTCATAACTCAAAGTAAAATAAAAAATATTAGAAAAAAAAGTAATATTGACTTGGATTGTATTAGAAAATAATCTTATATTTGTTTCAACAAACAAAGAGATATGAAAACTTTAAAAATCACCGCAGCTTACAACGAGTTCAGAAATAATCAAGCTCCTTACTTTTACAATAGAGCACAAGTAGGTGCAATGACTATGAAAGCTTTTGAAAACTGGTTTGACAAAAGAGAAGCAACTTTCTTCGCCATCATGGACAAAGCTGGAATGTGAAACAAAACGGCCCGGCTTCCCGATGATGATCCAACACCAGAACATGAATGTTTTTATATCATAAAATTTTAACCCAATGAAAAACTTTAAAGACCTATCTGTAGGAGATATTATTTTGAAAGCTATAGTATCTATAGGGAAATCCACAGATGAAACCTTAACACAAATTACCGTTCGGTCAATTGAATTAACTGATAAAGGTAATCTACTTATTAATGGGAAATATCATGAGTACGGTAGGGAATGGAAATACGATTTAGTAATTCGATATGATCAATCTGAAGTTAACAATATTTCAGGTTTAGAGAAATACCCTGGTTTTTGGTTCACTGACCCAAATCAAGCTAACGCGCATGTTAGGAATCTTGTTATTAATAAAATTAAAGATCACGAAAGCGCAATAGTGAGAGCTAAAAGGGATCATCTGTATACCATAGAGTTGTATCGTAATAAGTTCTATGAGCTACTTAATCCGGGCCATAACAACGGATTCGAAATAATAAATGCTATATCGTTAAACAATCAATGATAAACCCATGAAAAACTTAATCCTAACCTTATTAGCAGCAGCCCTACTACTGCAGTCTTGCCGGAAAGAAGCAACACCGACACCAGGTAAACAAACCGTTACCTACAACGTTAGCTGCCTGCACTGCTCTATATTTGTCACAGACAACCATTGGAACAAGCCTAACGATGCTCAGCACTTTGTTGTTGACGGATCATTCAGTTACAGTTTTGATAATGATAGCCTGAGCAAAGCATCCATCGAAATATATACCGGATCCTTTGTCCCTGAGATTCCGGTCAAAGCTACCATCACCACCAATGATGGCCGGTGCGTAGAACTGAATCGTACCATGGGAAATGGTTCTAAAGGTAATCTGATCGATACTTCAATTGTATTGGCTTTAAAGTAAATAATAGTTTACTTTTATTTGTAAATAAGTATATTATTATTTACCTTTGATTTATCAAAAAAGGAGGAAATGAAATCATCAGAACTACTAAGATTGATCAAAAAAGCTGGCTGGGTGGAAGTCAGGCAAACAGGAAGCCACATAGTACTTAGGCATCCGGACCACAAAGATAATCTAATCCTGCCCAACCACGGTGCAAAAGAAGTAGGTACAGGATTAGCAAACAAATTACTAAAACAGGCGGGGCTTAAATAGCCCCACCTTTAACATATTGTCATCACGAATACGATTAACACGAGTAAGACGATCAACACGAAAACAAATGACAACAATTAGATTTACTGTAGGTAAGACATCAACAGGTTTTGATGCATACTATGAGAATAATGGCAGCATAGTTGCCGTTACAACCGGTGATACGATGACAGAATTAAGGCATAACGCCTTGGAGGCATATAATTTATATGCAGTCGAAGCTGGTCGAAAGGCGATTAATATTGAAAATATATCATTCGAGTTCGATCTTCCTTCATTCTTCGAGTATTATCCAGTGATCAGCGCAAAGGCATTAAGCGCCAGGGTAGGAATAAATAATACTTTATTGTCGCAATATGTGACTGGCATTAAAAAGCCTTCGGCTAAGCAAGTGAATAGAATACTCACTGAAGTTAAGGCGATAGGTAAAGAATTAAGCGAAATCGAGTTAGCATAACTATGACTGTACAAGAATTAAGAATTGGCAACTACGTACGCGCATCAAACCCGGCTGGCGAAGATGATTCTGAATGGATTAATATTCATTGCAAAGTAGAGGCGATTCCATCTAAAACTCATGTTCAAGTTATTGATGGCATGATATGGAGTATGGAGTGGATCACTGGCATTGAGATCTCCGATGAATGGCTGATTAAGTTTGGGTTTGAAAAATGGCTGCTTGATAGTAATGAGAATTGCAGCTACTATAAACTTGGTGTGCTAAATCTTATGATTTCCGATAGCGGCCATTCATATGGATGTTCATTTGAACCTGAAAATAATAATTCATGGTTTACTGAGGTGCAATACGTCCACCAACTTCAAAACCTGTACTTTGCGTTGACTGGGGAGGAATTGGAAGTTATATAAAAAATTAAGTGCTATGAGTAAATTTGATAGATTAAAAAACACAGCGGATATAACATTAAATTCGGTATTTCGAGAGACTAACCATACCGGTAATAAAACACTGGCAGACATCGTAAAAACTGCCAAACTTGTTGAACTGTTAAGACTTGAATGGGAACCACAAGAAGACATCACTACATTTGAATTGGCTCAGGCTATAAAAATATTCCTTAACGGTGGTACAATTATGCCTGACCAATTTGACAATTTGTCGAAATCTGTAAGTAGGCATTTTAAAGTTATTAGTTAAATTATATTTATACATACTCACGCCGTTCACCTGGTAATGTTTATAAATTAAAAGCCCGGAATCACTCGCTGCTCCGGGCTTTTACCTAAACCTTATCACAAATACCGCCTTAGTTGCGATATTGAATTGCAAATATAAGAATCAATTTTGATTACTCTTACTAACCTATCTTAGTAAACTCCAAAACTATACCCATGCCCATAAGCAAGGGTATTTTTGTTTTAATGGAATTATCTGAGCTCAAAGCACTACTTACCGACCCTTTAAAACTCGTTTCCGCTGTAAAAGCGTTAGAGCCCGTCATCCCTGACTATGCCTATGATCTGGAACCGGAGAATCATAGAGTCTTTAAGGATCTACAATACCGGCCATGGCGTGAGGTAGAGGTAGCAACCGGTGTATTGGATAACCTTGGCAATATGACCTATCGCTCTGAGAAGCGCGATGTGCATCGAATACCATCATCCACCCAAAAGCAAATTTTAGACTGGGCAGTGCGCATGAACCTGAGCGGCGGTATCGAGATCGATGCAACTATTCGTGATGGCTTTAAAGCTACCGATGATACTATGCTGGCCATGTTAAAAAAGACATGGGAAGATAATAAGCTCGATTATATCGCACAAAAAATAGACCGGCTCAAAAAGAACTATACCCAGGCCCTGGTAGTTTGGTATTCCGTACCTGCAGAAGATGGATTTTGGGATGGCATAGCGCCAACCACCACTAAATTCAAAATGCGCTGCTCTGTCTTTTCTCCTGAGGATGGCGATATCATCATTCCTATATACAACCAGTATAAAGAAATGATCGGCTGTGCGCGTTCGTACACCGTTACGATAGATAGCAAGGACGTCAACAAGATGGATATGTTTCTAAGTGATAAATACATCACATATGTCGAGGCCAGCTCAGGCTGGGCCGTGGAAAAGGACACGACGATTACTTACGGCAAAGCCAATTTTGTATTCCATGGCCAGAAAAGGCCGGAATATGCTGATGTTATCCCAAAGATCGAAAGGGTAGAGGAAAATGACAGCGATTCTGCCGATGAAAACCAGATCAGTGCGTTCCCCATACTGGCCGCCATAGGCGACATTGAAGCAGCAACAGGTGGCGGTACTAAAAATACCCGGAAAACATTCCAGTTAAAAGGTGAAGGAGCTGATTTGAAGTATGTGGAGGCAAAAGGCGCACAGCAATCAGCTATTGATGAACGCAAGAATCTGCGCCGTGATATATATGATGAAACCAGCACGCCCCAGATATCAATGGAGCAAATTACTGGTACGGCAAACATTCCTGGTGTAACCATTGAGCTGATGTTCTTACCGGCTACCAACAAAGCTAAGTCAAATCAGGATGGTGATCTGGGCATGGAATGGCAAAGACATTTGAATTTGCTTAAGTCATGTATGTCAGTGCTAAATATAGGTGTTAAGCCATCTGTGAGCATGCCCGTTAAGCCAAAATTTAAGATTGAGCTGCCGCGCAATACTACTGAAGATTACGCCAACATCGTTAGCCTGGTTGGTGCCGGCTTAATGAGCAAAGAAACCGCAATTGCTCAATTGAAGTTCACCGATGATCCCGCTGCCGAGTATGAGAAAATTAAATCTGAGGCTGCCGAGGCTGCTAAGTTGGTTCCTACACCTGTACCGGCCGCATAACATGAGAACAATACGAAAGGTTATTATAATACCGGTATTCGTGGAGTGGATGCCTGATTTTTACGAGCAAGATATGGTTTATATCAGCCGTGAGCATAATTGTAGTAAACACCTTTGCCTTTGTGGCTGCGGGCAGATGACTATCATGCCACTGGATGACGGATCAAAGTGGTGGCAGTTGGTTGAAGGTCCTGATGGTCGCGTATCCTTTATAGGATCGGTCGGCAACTATTCGTTTCCTTGCCAGTCACATTATATCATCACCAATAACGTAGCAAACTTCGTATGAAAAACGGGATCATGACATCCATTGACTTCGGGATGTTTCCAGGGCGCTGTTTATTAGCAGCGATATATTAATTTACACTAACATTATTTATTAAGCCCAACTACCTTTCCACAAGAATCTTGAATAAGTTTCCATTTGTTATAATTAGGTTCATCCTTAGCCTGTAGGTAAGCGGCGGCAACTAATGATGCCTGCGTATATATCTGCATTTTATCCCCTTGTCTTTTGGCGATTTCATACTGATCTACCGCGTCCTGTGCTACTTTATTTTGTATTTCATTTAGTTGCTGTGACGCTAATTTGACCTCACCCCCGCCAAAAATAAACCATATGATTATGATTGATAAAATAATTGAGATTACAACTTTGGCGGTATTGTTTTTCTTGGGGGTTTCGTTTTCCACTTTGTTTAGGTATTTAGGTTGATAAAAAAGCCACTTGTTAGGCGGCTTAAATGTATGGAATAAGTTTATAGTTACTCCTCATTCTTTAGCCAGAAAAAAAATAAATTAAAAATAACTTATCAATATATTGATTGAAAAGATAATTTTGCTTATATTTGATTTATAATTGGTTTAGGATTGGTGAAAGGGTAAAGACTGGCGGAAACGCTGGTCTTACTTTGGTTTTGTGGGATGGAGCAGTTGGTAGCTCGTCGGGCTCATAACCCGAAGGTCGTCAGTTCAAATCTGACTCCCGCAACATGATTACCAGGCTCAATCAAAAAGATCTAAAGCAAGGGGATTGTTTCTTATCCGGTTTAATTCCGGTGATCTTCCATCTACGCCCGGGTAAGGAATTTAAGAAGGTTAAAGCCAGGTTAAACGGACTGGCATAAAGGCCATGCGATACACCATCCGGGCCTTTACTTGACATAACAACCGCTTAGGGCAATCCTTGTAAGTCGGTTGAAAGATAACCACCGAAAGCTACGTGAGGTGAATAAATAACAATCGTGGAAAGGCTTTAAAGTTGCATAAGCCATATTCCCGTGACTAACTATTCGGGATAAAAATATTCTTTATTCGGCGGCCAACTGGTTTGGTTTGAGTAAATGGGATTACCGAGCCGTAGGACGTCCCCGCCAAATGAGTACGGTGAAATAGTGTGGCAAAACCATTGTCCAGCAAACTCAGAAAATAGTGACATCCGGGAAAGACCGGTAAACGGGGCCACGATAGGCGTACAGGATGCGGTTCGAATCCGATAGGCTCCACTTAACACTGTGAGGTTTTTGCTCATTAACCGTGTGCATCCCGCTTGATGCAATGAGAACTGCCATAAAGCACATACCGAGTTCCTCACAGTTGGTAGTTTATACTTGGTAGTGATAAAAGCGCGAGCAAGGTAATACATGACAGCGCCATGGTAGGAATAGCAACAACAAATCAGCTGGGTAATACCGGCTTTTGTTGGTAAACAATAATTCGATTTTATATGAGAAGACATTTCACAAAAGGGCTGATCATGAGTTTTTTGCTCCGGAAGGCGGAGGCACAACTGGAGTAGGCTCCGTGGGTATTGGTTGGTATGGAACAGGATTATGATCAGATGTAGTAAAATTATCTGACTCTCCGGTGGCTTTGTTATCGGCCTTACCAAAATAAAAACCCAATATTGCGCCTACTAATCCTGTTAAAGAGCCAGATACCTTGGTGAAATATGCAGAAAATTTGTCAAGATCAAAGTTGTGGATGTTCAAAACAGGATATACAGTGGCAACAATTGTAAGGAGTACATAAGTTCCAATTATCATAACTGCTAAAAACGATCTTACATTGAAGTTTGACATAATAAGGCTCTGTTAACGAGGCTAATATAAATAAAAATAATATAAATAACTATAATGCAAACCATACAACAAATACTAAAAAACACTGCTGTTAACGGGGTTATCAGCGTAGAGAAAGCACTGCAGGTCGTTGCAGCCATTGACCAGGAGCGAGAGCAGACAAAGGATCTGCTGAAAGAGTGCGAAAAGAATGTCGGCATGTATCTGGGTGAAAAGATTAACGCGCATATCGCAACGATGACCGGCACATATTTTAATCCAGTTGAGTACTCTTTTGAGCGTCTTCCAGGCGAACAATAGTTAAAATTTATGACATAAGGCATAGTAATCATTTAACTGTATGGTACCATCATTAAATCCTAAACTACAAGGCTCTTATCCGATCATAGACCTGCTTTATGATCTGGAAATAGCTAAAGAACGACAAAGCGCTGATCAGCTCTCAGGAACATATATTTTGCCTGATGATACCATCAGTGAGATCAAAAAGGAATTAATCATTTATTGTAATTGATCATGGAAGAAGAAACAAAAGATCACTATACCTTATGTAATGGGTGTGGTATAGGCATGGCCGAGAATGAAGTTAGATACACTACAGAAGATGGATTTGACTATTGTAATGACTGCAACGATGCGATACAGTCAGATGATGAATCCAGTGGGAGATTAGATAGAGAGGCTGAAACTGGCAGTGTTGAATATAAAAGCGAAAACTTTGATACTATTGATGGTGCCTGGGATTGGCATAGCAGGGCTATTCCTGAAACTGTTTATAGTCCTGAAGAGCTTGAATACTTGATGGGTGAGCAAATAATGTTTAAGCGTGATTTTGAAGAATCTGCCGATTCCTTAATTAAAAGGCAAGCAATTTCATTTTTAGACTGGATTAACAATAATTGGTTTATACCAACTGAGGATAGCTATTGGAAACTTGATACCAAAAACATCGAATACCAAAGAACTATACCCCCGAAGGATTCCGAAATATTTGATGCCGATGCGTTATTTCAAATGTTCCTAAACGGAGAGGGAGAAATATGAAAAGATCACAGATTATAAAAAAGATTCTCATAAACAGTGATAAAATAAAATCGTTGCGCAATGAAAACATTGAACTCAACCGGCTACACCTATTATTAACTGACAAAACTCAACAATATACCGAGCAGGAAGAATCGTTTGGTCGAGGCAAAAGCAAAACCACCCATTTGATTGGTCGTGTACATTGGAAGGAATATCTGGTAGATGAGGATACCCACAAGAAGATACAAATACCAAGAAGTTGCATTGTCAAAAAAGACGGCCAATGGGTAGAAGGTTATTAACCATCAACAAATAAAAATAAACTATGAAAAAAGTAACACTTCCCGAAGTTGGGGACAGGGTAAAAATAAAATCGGTGTCATCAAATATGCTATCGGAATATCCAGGTAGAATTGGAATAGTAGAGAAGGTAATTGATCATACCCGTTTCAGGTTGGTTAATTTACCTACCGAAAGGCCATTTGTGCTATATTTTGATCTGAATGATATTCAACTGATTTAACCCCATAACCAGGCTTTGGGAATCCGTGTAAAGCCTAATTACCCCCTCACAACAATGAAAATACTTGCATTAATAATCTTTATCGCCATTGTAGGCGTGTTCTTTTACATGATCGCCCAACTGATCAAAGATTTTAACGAAAAACCGGTTAGTGAAACCGATGATAAAGATTCAATATAATGAGATACTTAATCCTGCTAATACCTGCAATACTTTTTGCTATTCATTTCTACTATGCCGGCCAGTTGAATGCGCTCAAAGGCTCCGGCCGATTACCTGATATCATGGGCGCCAAAGCTAAATCTGAATTATGCCTGGCACTGGGGATTGTGGCCATAGTGGTAATTGGGCTGACTTTTATTTGATGCCAATTTATATAATAAGACTTTACTTTTTGTTATTTATCAGGGATCTAATATTTTCACTAATAGCACCATTAGGGGCTCCGAAGCTAAATGGCTTAGCTCCTATTTCATATGAATAAATTTCATCCACCCTATGTAACTTGTTTCCACCTATATTGGTATAGGTTCCATGAAGATAAATGTATAATGCCTTTATATCCGTAGAATTTATTGTGACTCCATAAGAAAGAACTTGGTCTTTAGAAAGATGTAGATTTCTGGGATATTTAGGATCCTTGTCCTTGACTATAGCTATTTTCCCATCTTTATGCATTCCGAAAAAAATTAGGGCCATATTGATATTTTTCGCAGCAGCGTCGTAAGCAGCCAGATTATATCTGAAATAATAACTATTGTTTACTGTAGAATCCAATTCAATGCCATTTGATTTATTCAAAGCGACATCTGGTTGCATTTCAACTTTTGCAGTATCGATTTTGTTTTCTAGCTTTTTACTGACAGAATCATAATGTAGGCCATATTTAGCGGTAACTGCTATAAACGTTTCTTCGCTCTTTTTATAGCTGCTATCGACTTTTACGGTATAGTTATGGCTCAACTTGACAATACTTTTTTCGTGAATGCTATCCCGACTCCTTAACTCAGTTTTTAAGGTTTCTTGCGCGTCACTTTGTTCATGGTCACCTATTATGAATATCCATATAGATGCACCCATAGTCACCACGCATACAGCTATCAATCCCCAGCCCCATTTAGTAAAGTTTTTCGGGAAATTATGACGATTATCTGATATCGCATATTTGCTTGGAATAATTGTAATTGCCACTTGGCATAAGGCAATTAATATAATTAAGAATATTTTCATTTAAAAGTAATAAGGTTTATAAAGGTAACTATAAGTGGTCAAATATCACCCACTTTCCCCATCCACTTACCAACACCACAACGTAACCCCGCAAACTTTATCACCCCATCCTGCATAGGTAAATTCGTGGCATAACCGCAAGGTGTAGACGAGTAATTAACGGATTCAACTTAGCAAAACAACTCAAAACATTATGTCACTAAAAATCAAGATTGCAGCACGACTGAAAGCAAAAGCAGCAGGCGTGAACCTATCTCAAAAACGAATCGATGCTATTGTAACCCGCGCCGAAAAAGGCTTAACAGAAGAATCTGACGATGCCGCCATTGACGCCAACCTGGACATCATCAATGAGCTTTCTCCATTTAAGGAAATAGCTGCATTGGATGACCATGAAAGGGCAAAAGCAAAGAAAATTGCCGATGATAAAGAAGCTGCGAGATTAAAAGCAATCGAGGAAGGAAAAACACCTGAGCCGGAACCTGATCCAAACGAATCATCAACCGATAAGCTGTTAAAAGCTTTGATGGCTAAAATGGAAAAACAGGATGCCGCTATTGCCGCAATGGCTGGTGAAAAAGTGACTAATACCCGCAGGGATCAATACGCCAAAGCGCTGGAAGGTACTTCTGATGCTTTTAAAACAAAGGCATTGAAAGACTTCGACCGGATGAATTTTAAGGATGATGAAGATTTTACTTCATACCTGACTGATGCAACGGAAGATGCTAAAGTTTTCATCCAGGATGACGCCAACAGCGGATTAGGCAATGACAGGCCTGCAGGCAGCGGAGGCAGCTCCGACACAAAACAAAAAGGCGAAGCATCACAAGCCGAAATAGATGCAGCATTTAAAAACTTTAAAATTTAAATAAATGGCAGTATACGTTGATTTAGTGGATCAGGGTGTTCAGGTTAATAGCTCGCTTGATAGCATAGTTATTATAAAGAACGACTTCTCGATCCCAGGGGGTAAGGCACTTGATGTGACCGGTTACCTCGGAAGCGTGCTAAATGCAGGGCACGTCATAATTAAAGAAACTGCTACAGGAAATTATAAGCCGATGCCGGCAACGGATTCATTACCGGCTGGCGTTGCCACATTAGGAGCAGTTGTTCCTGGTGCAGCATATACCAATGGTACCTATGAAAATGTACCGCTTTCAGGTGGTACCGGTAGAGGTGCATTAGCTACAGTAGTAGTTGCAGGTGCCGTGGTTTCAACTGTAACAGTAACTCAGGCAGGTACAGGTTACACCGCAGGAGATGTGCTGGGTATCCCAGGTGCTTATGCAGGTGGCACAGGCTCAGGTTCAAGCGTTCCAGTTGCGACAATCGCGACCAGTGCAGCAGCATATGGAGCACTCCCGGGAGGGCATACCTACGTAGGTGTTTTAGTTGCTTCTATTTGGGCTAAGCGCCCGTTTGCGGGGGTGATGCTGGAAGGGTGGGTTAACGAAAATGCTTCACCGTTCCCTATCGCGCCAATTAAAGCGGCTTTCTTAACCGCAACTTCTAACCTTATTAAATTCAGAGGAGACTTATCATAATGGAACAATCGAATTTTATTAAGTACATTCAAAAGTACTTCACTGGCTTTGTAGCCCTGGTTACAAAGACCATTAACGGAAGTAAGGATCCGCTAAAATATCGTTATAAAACGATGCTTACGCCAAAGCAATCAATTGACGGTAAGTGGACATCAATAACCGCTGATAATGTAAACGTTGCGGCCGATGTTGTGGCCATGGATAGCCCGCTGCCCTTAAAAACTCGTCCGGCCATCGCCAGCGCTTCAGGCGATATACCTAAGTTGGGTATGGAAATGAAGATGAACGAGAATCAGCTGGATCAGCTTGATACGCTGATTGCTAAAGGTGCTGATATTTCTGAAATCCTGACAGAGTTGTTTGATGATAGCAAACGCGGGTTAGTCGGTGTTGAAGAGCAGACGGAATATTTATTCCTTCGCGGCCTGTCTTCTGGTATTGCTTTAACCGATACCGAAAACGTTGGTACAGGTGTACGTGTTAACTACGGCTATTTAGATGCCAATAAAGCAGGCGTTGCTGTTGTATGGTCTAATGTTGCCAACTCGACTCCAATCACCGATGTTAACGAGATGATTGCTAAAGCATCAGATGCCGGGGAAACCGTTTCTTACATCATGATGGATAAGTTGTCATTTAACTATGCCCGCAGATCTGTTGAGGGTAAGGACTTATATGCTACCAGCATAGGCAACTTTGGCACAACCAAACCCACGCCGACATACAAGCAATTTTTGGAAGTATGGCAGGATGAAACCGGCCTGCAATTCGATATCGTTGATCGCTCTGTGAAGTTCGAGAAAGACGGCGTGAAGAAAACAATTAAGGCTTGGGATGAAGGTAAGGTAATCCTTTTGACCGATAACAATGTAGGTGATCTGGTATGGAAAAAGGTTGTTGAAGACAGCCACCGTTCTGCCGCCGTAACGTATGTAAATGGCGATCTGGGTACCCTTGTGTCCAAATACGTAACACACAAACCTTTTGGCGAGTGGACAGACGTACAGGCCCGCCGTGTGCCGGTTGTAAATGGTGTTGATCAGATATTCCAGTTAGATACTAAAATAGTTCAAGCATAATGGGACTACATCACGCAACATTGGGGAGCGCCGTAAAGAAATACGGCCCCCTGCATACCGAAGGGAAAACTGAGGACGAGATAAAGTTAGCTATTGCAGCCGATGAAAAGGGATTTGATCCTGCTGGCATCGACGAGATCTATGCAGCGATCATAGCTGATCCTAACGAGCCAGGAGAGTCACCGGCACCAGCCAAAGCTAAAAAAGTTAAAGGCCACGTTGTCCTAACCCAGTTCAGGGATAAAGACAATTTCGCTAAGCTTTACGAAGTAGGTGATGACGTTAGTCATTTTGACGAGGCCCGCAAAGCTGGCCTGGTTGACCGTAAACTCATAGAAGCGATATAATGACTATAAAAGAAGCCCTAACCAGCACAGTAAACTTTGCCTTGCCGGATAATACCATAGAGAAAGCTTTGATAGATGGTGACCTTAACGGTACAGACGCCTATACTAAAAGCGATGCAAGAGCCGTGGGGGTGTGTATGGCGGGGCTTCTTTTTACACTGATCACCAGTGCTGATATCACGGAGGATGACGTGTGGATAAAGCTTCCTCAGCGCGATGTGCTTTTAAAAGTGTATTCCGCATTATGTAATAAATGGGGTATCCCTAATGAGTTCGCTCCGGAGAAACCAATAGTAAAACAGATTTTATTTTGGTAAGAAGGCCACATATTATGAATTGGGTGACGGCCGGAGGCGCCGTAACTGTGGATCCGTTGACCGGTTATCCTATACCTGGCGCGCCGGGCGTAGCTAAGTCGGTTCCGTGCCGTTTTCATCTTGGTGGTGTAAAAATCTTCAAGAATCAGGATAACACGACGATTAACCAGGTTGGCAGGATTCGTTTGGATGCCGGTGTAGAGCTACCTCAGGTGGGGCAGATCATCGACATACCAGGACAATTCAATGGCAAAGTTCAGGACATTTACAGAGGCCAATTAAGCTATAGAATCGATGTTTAGTATCACTGCCGATTTTAATATGAGTGACGTAGAGGCTTATATCAAGGCTGAAACTGAGGCGTGGTTTAAATCGCTAATCGAGCCGTTCAGGGTAACCGGACGTGATCTGGTAGACAAGGCCCGCGCACGTACAAGGGATGATGGCGGTTTTGGGAATATCACTTGGAACCTCAGATCATCCATTGGCTATCTGATCATTTACAACGATGAAGTAGTTGACGTTTATTTCCCGCCGCTTGAAACTGGTGAACTGGGCTCTAAAACAGGGGAAGACTATGCCCGGGAGATTGCTGCTCTGATTAATAGCTATCAAGGTGTACAACTGGTGATCGTTGCAGGAATGGAATATGCCACATTGGTGGAGCGTACTGGATATAAAGGTAAACAGCGGGACGTAATCACGCACATAGTAGGGAACAATATAGGCGATGCACTTAATAAGCTACTGAAATGAAAAACGGATTCGACATGGTAACCGATGTGAGGTCATTGATCAATGTTCCTGCAGTGCTGGACCTTATTGATGGTGAGATTTACCCAGATGCCAGGCCAACCGGTCGGCAGTTCATGACGGATATCGTAGTGAACAGCTTAGGCGTAAATAACGCGGTATTCCAGAAAGGAACGCCCAACATCAATATTTATGCCCCTAACATGATCACTACGCAGCCTGATGGAAGCGTACAGCAACTACCGAATTACGTGAGGTTGAGTGAAATCGTTAAAGCCATCACCACCTGTGTGGAAACGCAATACCGGGAAACATTCAATACTGAAATCACTGATCCTGGCACTTTATTACAAGATGCCGATGGAAATTGGTTTGCAAGCATGCAGCTGGCTTACCAGTCTATCCAAAGCAACTATCAAAACATTTAAAAACCGCCCTATGGGGCATTAAAACCAAATAAATTATGGCAACATTCGTAGTAAGCGGAATTCAAAAAATAAGATACGCCCCCGCAAGTCCGCTAGGCGTAGTACAAAGTGGTGATTGGAAGCAAATTGAGAACGTTGCCCCAGGTACTGTTCTCTTCACCAAAAACAACGGCGCTAAAACATCTATTGTTCCGGAGGATAAAGATGTAGCATTTTTAAACTTTTTTGCACCAAGTGACGGAGATGTACTTACCCTGGGTGTGTTGGAGCAGAACCCTG
Organism: Mucilaginibacter saanensis; assembly: GCF_014200575.1. GTDB lineage: Bacteria > Bacteroidota > Bacteroidia > Sphingobacteriales > Sphingobacteriaceae > Mucilaginibacter. The sequence continues at coordinate 29,344 of NZ_JACHBZ010000005.1, forward strand.
ACCTTGTGCAGCAACTATTTAACGTAACCTATACCGTGGCAACAACTCTGTTAGCATTCAAGGCTAAAGAGAAAATTGCTAACCTGGCATGGGAGTTAACTACCCGTCCAGCGAAAGATGGCCGTAAATGTATCATCACTATTTATAATACTGATGTGCAGACAGGATATGCCAATAACCTGGAAAAAACCGCAGCAGAGCAATTGGCGCTCAATTGTACTTTGGGTACCTACAGGCCTGCATTAGCAACTGAGGATTTTATTTATACCAAACAGTTTGTATTGGCTGATGGCACCGTGATAGATTCTACACCTGCAGGTTAATCCCGACCACTTTCAAGAAAGGCTGCATGCATTAACATGCGGCCTTTTTAATAACCTATTATTTTATGACAGATAAAAATATTCTTCAAGGTGTAGTAAACACTTTCACCGAGAAACAAAAGTTTACGATTACGATACCGGTATCATGGAGGCCAGAGCAGGCACTTCTGCCGCCAATTAAACAAACGCTGCTGAACCGATTATTGAATGGTAAAGCAATTCAGGAAAAACCGGTAGAGATGCCAGACGAGGAAACTTTCACTATTTATCCATGTAAAGTGGCGAATATGTGGCGTATTGCCGGAGCAGCAACTTCCCTGCCTGATGAAATAAGAGAAGGGGGATTATATGAAACGGTTTTGCCATTGATTCATGATCATTTGGTGACCATAGTATACTTAGTGGCCGCCGGCATCCAGAATAATCATGAAGAGCCCGCTCCTGAGCTTATCACCTTCATTGAAAGGAATTTTGATAATGAAGACTTGTATTCCTGCTTGTTCCCGGTATTGGAAAACGTGAATATGCAGTCTTTTTTGAATTCTATTGTCTTGGCGAAGGGAACCGTAAAAATTCTAATACCAAAGACAAGTCCAACGGACGGGAGCGAGTAGATAGCCTCCCACATGCTGCAATAGGCTCAGCAATGAAATACTTCCATCAGTCTGAATGGGATATTAAATGGAAAATGACCTGGGAGAATTACATGCTCTACATATCCTCCATTCCTAGGTATGATTCGGAAGAAAATAAGAAAGAAAAGATTGAGGTCAGAGATGCTACTGAACTTTTTTAACCAACCACATGCAACAGATAAATAAATACATACTAAAGAAGGCCATGGAGGCAGGCATTTGTGAGCCATGGGCCGATATGATAACAGATACAGAAAGCGTTGATGGCCTTCTTAAAATGTACGTCAAGGGAATTGATTTTTGCCTGGCAAAGAACTTTCCCAGCAATGCTGACCTGCTGAGGTTGGGCCGGGATCGCTTGTCAAACTACGGTATCTACATAGATAAGGGTATTACCGGGGCTCCCGGTGACTTTGTTGTTTTGTTGGGTGGATGCAGGGCTAACCTTCACATAGACGGATTTTCAGCTAATCAGTTATTTGTGAAACATACCACTACGGCAAATATCAATGTTGCCGGCAATGCTTTCGTTATGATTGACTGCTTCGACAACGCTGTATTAAATGTGACGGCATCCGGCAATAGTAAGGTTGTAGTAAATGTGTACAAATACGCCCAGGTAACCAATGAAAGCAAGGATGGGGCAATTATTAAAATAGTTCATAAAAATAAATCAACATACTAATGGGTGTAAAAGTAAGTGGTGGCCAGGGAGGTGGATTGAATTTTACAGCAAACCTCGATATAGCGCAGGCGCTTAAGAATGCGGAAACCTTCAAGAAAACAATGAGCGACCTAAGCGTTACCGCTAATGGTATATCCAAAGGGTTGGATTCCGAAAAAACAGCCACACAGGGCGTTACTGATGCTATAAACAAGCAACGCTTAGCAATTCTTGAAGCCAACAAAGCAAAAGCAGATGCCAACGCACAGGTAGCTAAAGAAAGGGCTGCTCAAGCTGAATTAAATACTCAGATAAAGCAAAATACTTTAGCGAGGCAGGCTGAACTTGCAGCTACAAGAGCGCAGGCATCATTGGATAGAGAAAGGGCTAAGCAAGCTGCTGCCCAGCCACGGACATTCATATCTGAAACGGCACCTACAAATATTGATCCATTGGGACAAACTACTGGCGCTTTTGATAATTCTAAAACATTGGCCCAACTTGAAGCCGAAATTGCCGCCTTGCAGGCAGCAAAGGCCCAAATAGAATCATTCTATCAAGCAGGTACCATTGGAGCAGAAACATATCAAAGTGCAGTATCGACGCTAACTGCAAAAGAGGCTGAGTTAACAGCGGCCATTGAAGGATATGGGGCTGCAAGTGTTACCGCCGCTGAGAGTACTACAGCCGCTACAGCCGCCATTGAAACTGAACTTGGCGCAATTGAAGGGTTAAAATTGGCCTTGAAGGAGTTAAACGCTCAGAAGTTGCTGGCAAATGAAAGCGACCTGCCAGTATTAAACCGAGAGATTCAAGCGGTTGAGCTTGAAATAAGGCGATTAGGCAATGTTGGCCGGGAAGGTTTTGACAGTGTCGGTAACGCAATAACTACCACCGGACAGGCAACAGTAAGAAGTACAAACTTTTTTAAGCAAGCTTGGAGTGCGTTAAGGCAAATAGCTTATGTGTTACCTGGTATTGGCATTGCGGGAATCTTAGCATTCGTTACGGGGCCAATAATTGAATACATATCTCAGCTTGATATTTTCAAAACTAAGATCACACAGATCAAATCCAACCTGGATGCCTTCAATGAGGTAAATAAAAACTTTGCAAAAGATGCTGGCACCCAGGCGAGCAATCTAAGGATACTTTATAAAGCAACTACCGATGTAAATAACTCCATTGTTGACAGAACAAAGGCTGCGCGGGAATTACAACGTGAATTTCCTGATACCTTCGCCAACTCCAAAATACTTGCCATATTGAATGGGAAGGAAAAGCAAAGTTACGACGATCTAACAGAATCTGTTTTAAAAACCGCCCGGGCAAAAGCCGTTGCAGATAAGTTAGCCGTCGTGGAAGCTCAGTCTATAGAATTGGATATTCAGAAGCAGAAGGTGCTTAATGCTCAGCAGAATAAGAATGCTCAGGAAGTAATTGATGTATTCAATAGAACGAAGTCGGGGTTGGTAGCTAACGCTAAAAACTATGGTAAGCCGCTCCCTACGGATGAAGATGTTAGAAAATCAATTGCAATAGGTCAGACAAAAAGTTTTGCCGAGGGGGATGATGTTATAAGTAGAAATAATAAGTTAGCTGCTGATGCCCTTAAAGACCTTGATAACAAGAAAAAACTTCTCAAGGGAACTGCTGATTTCCTTACTCAGTACGCAGGAGGTAATAACGCGGTAGCTAAGGGCATAGTTAAGAGTACCACTGTGGCTGATCTGAAGAAAAACAACGCTTATTTAAAAGAGTTGCAAGCTGCTCAGGAAGAATTGTTGAATGCTCAGAAATCAATTCAGGAGCGAATAAAAGAATTCACAGATAAAAAGGAATCAAAAGTACTTGACCCTGATCAAAGTGCTTTAACCGCTATATCTGATCAGTTTGGCGCGCTTGAATTTCAAATTGGGAAGGCTAATGATAAATACGATGCTTTTGTAAAGAAGTTCGGGGCGAAGGCAGTTACTGATTTTAATGCCAATCCTGCGAACGGAGTTAAGCTCACCAAAACAGATCCTGCTATTTTGCAAGATGCTGAAAATACAGCAATCGATAACCAGGCTAACCTGAATGAAAATAAATTCATTGCCGAAGATCTGGAGAAAAAGAAAAAGCTGTATGATGAATATGAGAATTACAAGGTTGAATTAGGTAGTGAGGTCGCCAATAAAGAGTATGCTGAGTTGTTGCAATCTGGAAAAGACTTCGGTACATACATTAATAACATTATTGATTCGGTTGATAAAGCTGATATATCAGGGCCAATACAACAAAGGCAAGAACAACTAAAAAAAGCATCTCAAGCTAACGCGGATGAACTTGCAAAAATTGCTAAAGATCAATACAGGGACGCCTATCAATCTGCCTTAACTAACTCACAGGCCATATTAGGCATTGAGGAAGATTATCAGCGGAAAGTAAAGGCTTTGGGTAAAGACGCCACTCAGGAGCAGTTGGACAACCTAAAGTTACAGAGGGACGCACGTATACGTAATGAGAATGAGTCTAATGCTTATGCCAAAGGTGGATTTGAAAAACTGATGCAGCATTATGATGAGCTGACACGTGGTCAGATTTTAAATAGGTTGGAGGCAATTAAGGCAGGATACCAGAAGGAGTATGAAGAAGGTAAATTAAATGCAGATCAATTGGCAAAGTTATCTGCTGATGTCAATTCTAAGATTGCAAACCTTAATGGAGCCGATGTTTTTAAGAAAGTAACTGATGCAATTAAGGACTACAGAGATCAAGTAAAACTAACCGGTAAAGACAGCGAGGGTGCAAAAGAGAAACAGCAGGATATGTTCAGTTCAATTGCCGCCGCCGCCGAAGCTGTAAATGAAGTAATTGGTGAATTGGCTTCATCTTTTGAACAGTTAGGCATTGGAGGTCAGGGATTGCAGGATACCTTGAAGGGCGTAATGGGGGTAGTTGGTGGGCTTGGTAAGATTTCGGACGGATTAGCCAAAAAAGATCCTGTCGCTATCATCACCGGCTCAATCGGCCTGCTCACATCCGCCATCTCCCTTTTCTCCCATAAAGACAAAGACCTTCAAAAGAAGATAGATGGGTACCAACGCCAGTTAAACAGCTTGTCTCAGGCATATAAATTACTTGACGCGCAGGTTCAGAACGCGGTAGGGGAAAGTATCTATAGCGATCAGGATGCCCAAATAAAGAATTTGCAGGCCCAGCAGGCAAAGTTAACCCAGATGCGGGACGCTGAGGCCAGCAAGAAAAAGGCTGATCAAAGCAAGATAGATGATTACAATAACCAGATCGCGGATATTCCGAATCAGATCAATGATATCAACAAGGCGATATCACAAAATCTTATTCAAACAACCTTCAAGGATCTGTCAAAAAGTTTATCAGATGCATTTGAAGATGCATTTGCCTCCGGGGAAGATTCGGCTAAGAAATTCGAGGACGTATTTAACCAGGTGATCGTGAATGCGGTTAAAAATAGCCTGCAATTAAAATTGCTCGATCCGATAATTAGCGATTTTACTGATGACCTGACAGAGTACGCCAAAGCACATGATAACAGTGTGGTAGGTTTCGATTTTGATACCTGGAAAAAGGCCATCAAAGAAAAAGGCGATCTGTACACCCAGGGATTGGAGGCGATAAAGGATTATTTGCCTGATCCTAATGATGCTTCGCAAACAACGGCGCAGGGACAGATTGCAGCATCCATCACAGAGGATACGGCAACACGACTATATGGTGTGTTTGCGGGTACCCAGACTGCGACACTTCAAGTACGGGACATACTAACAGCACAAGGTAAGACCATGGGCGATTTATATCAATCTGCACAGGGTAGCTTTGCTCAACTGGTAATGATTGAAGCAAATACCCGTAGGGGAGCAGATAATACTGATGGCTTGATACCCGCCTTAAAGGAGATCATAAATAATACAAAAGGTACATCACTGAGGGGATCAGGACTGGTATGATAAGCAAAATAAATGGATATGATCTTTACCTGGCATTCGGCATAAAACTGAACGGTGACAGATCTACTACCAACAGCTTTGAAGTACCTAACGATGTTAATCCCGTCTTTTCACACACCTGGGAAGACGGAGTAATCGAATATGATCTGGATGCTACGCCAACATTGGCACCACGTGTATTCATCATAAACGGATGGCTAATAGTTGACAATCTCGATGATTACCTAGCCACCAAAATGGCACTGGAAACAGTAATCTATCAGAACTATGTAACGATTGAAGACACCGACCTGCAAATAAAAGTTAATGCAAGGCTTAAGCCTGGGGGTAACAAATGGAGCAGGCAAACTGACCTCACCGGGCGGATCATTGCCCAGGTAGAGTTTCAGTTTGACGAAGTTTTGCAGGATGCGCCCTATAAAGATGATGGCCAGCCCATTATTACCTACCTCGTTGATAGTCAGCTCAGGTATTATAACACACAGGATAACAGATATATCATATTATAAAAATGGCTAAAGTAGTAAAGACAAGTGACCTGCCACTGGTGACCGATTTAACGGGTGCTACCATCGTAGGTCTAACTGCTGGTAAGACTGATGCCCAGTTTCCGTTGGCTGGCATAGTAAGGAATAACATCGGATCAGTTAAACTCACAGATGCTGCACCCGTTGGCCCGTTGACAAATCAAAGCGTGGATCTGATAGGTACCGGAAGTGGGTCAAAGCCACAAGGTACCTATACTAACTTACTGAAAGCTGCCAGCACTCCAATAGTTATTCCAGTACCGGCTACAGGTAACGGAATCTTCGGAGCAAAAGCGAAATGGAACGGCACTTACTGGATACCTGAATGGCAGGAATTGCCTTTGCCTGCTACAGATCTAACGCCTTATACTCAAAATACTGACTTCGTACCTGTAAAATCAACAGTAAGTCAGTTGGCTACCGGCAATGTAGGTACAGATGTTAATTATAATCAGGTTTTAACCGGTGTTACCGGATCAGGAGCAAGTTATTTGGCATTTAACAAGCCAATTACTAATGCCTCCACAATTAAGACCATTATTTTCAGATTGCTTGCCAGAAATGAAGCTACTCAAACGTTTTTCACCTGTAGTAAATCAGGCAGCACGTTCACGGTTAAACAGGTATTTACGGTGAATGTCACTGCAGGTACAGGAGTTAAAACTGTTGATGTTTCTGCCTCAGCCATACCATTAGATGCAGGCGATTATATCTTCATTGTTACGAATACTAACCAGGTGTCATTTTACAATGATGGTACAGCGCCTAACACCTTGGGTATGATGACCATTGGAACACATACTACAACTCCGGCAACTGGTGTAACCTATACTTTAGGACAAACTCAGGCAACATGGTCACTTGATTTACAGATAGTGGCTACGGAACTAACCAAACAGTTAAACGTAAAGAATTTTACCGATATAATTGTTGGAGCTCCGGCCAATAGTGTGCCATCTGTTGCTTTAGCAGCTAACTTAGATGCCAGAATTACTGCCAATACCGCTCAATTGCCAGTTGATGATATTTATTCCTATAACCTGGTTCAAGCCGGGCCACAAAACACCGCAACCAGCTGGTTAGGGCCAAATGTAATCACAACACAATCGGGCATTTTAAAAACGGTTAGCTTAAACATTAAAGCTAAAAATGAAGGGACTCAAACGTTGGGTTTCGGTTCAATTTCTGGTTCTAATTTTACCATTGAGCAGATATTTACAATTCCAATTGCTGCGGCTGGTGTAAATACTGTAGATGTTTCTGCACAAAATATCGCAGTTGCCGCCGGTAAGTACATTGTCCTGTTTAATAATACTAATGTTGTTGGATTTTATAATAGCAGTCCGCTGGCCCCGGTTGTAAATGGTTTATTCCTGATCAGCACACACGGCAGCCCTGTAGTAGGGTCAGTTGTCGCTTTAGCGCAAAATCCTACATGGCAACTGGATTTAGCGTTTACTCTGGTTGTTAAAAACCTGATGCTGACCACTAAAAGCATTGATCAAACTATTAGCAACAATTCAACACGAGTGCCTTCATCAGCCTCAGTATCTTTTGTTAAACAAGGCGCTCAAAAAGGCAAAGACACTATTTTATTTACAGATAAGTTTGCGGCAATATCTTCAGAATATACCGCGATCTCTTGGGGATTGGTAAGCGGGGGAGTTTCACCATCAGCAGCAGGCTTAAATGCTTACTTGCAACTTAGCAACAGAGCTTATGCGCTGGCTAAGAGAAAAGCTCGTTTCGAAATAACTTTCGGCGCTGATACTGTAGAGGCATTTTACACCCGTACAATTGAAGGTAACGGGAACCAGGCAACCATGTTTGTTTGTGATGTGCCAGCAGGTAAAATGCGCCTTTACAACGTGTTTAACTCTATAACAAACACAATGCCCACCGAATTATCAAATGCAAATTATGCTTTTGTGCCTGGACGTAAATATTTAGTAGAGATCGTCAGGAATGATGATACTAACTCGATACAGGTAATAGACGGCCTAACCGGTATACCATCAGCTCCATTGTCTGACAATACATTAGGATCAGGCAGGCAGCTGGATAGCTATTGCATAGGGCACGTTTCGGGAGCTTTCCCGGTATTGAGAAGCCTAACTGTTTCCACGCCCTGCCAGGTCATGGAAAATGAGGGGTTCATTGGTGATAGTATAACAGAGGGCTTGGTTTTAGGTGCAAGCTGGGCAAATGCATGGAGTTATAAGTTGCTTGCAGAAAGCAGCGGGTTTATTACCGGTAGACCAGGCGGCGCTATTGATGGTTTGATCAAGCGAATTGAAAGCGAGATATATTATTTACGTCCGCGCTATGTAAATGTTATGATCGGGACCAATGGCGGGGATACAGTTGATAAATTAACATTTGTGTGTAACAGGCTGATTGAAATTGGCTGCATTCCGCTATTGCACAGCATTCCTTGGAGCAGCACTAGTAATTCAGCTACAGTTAATGCAATGGTTGAAACGGTAAAAGCAAATTTAGGGATCAACGGGGCCTATTTTGATATTGCCACTTCGGTAGGCTATAACAATGCGGTTCAGGATACAACTTTATTCATGGGTGATGTAACGCACCCGAATACAGCCGGAAATTTGAATATGTACTACAGTCGTAAACGCTGGTGTCCGGAAGTTTTATACTAATCTGCGCTATACATGTATTTACCAATATATTTTAATGGTGCCGTTATCTCACAGCTCCCTGTTTATGACGATCTGGCCATTAGCTGGGCGCTGATGGCTGAAAATGAAATCCCGGCAACCATTGAATTGCCGGGTACGCTTTATTGCCCTATTGGTGCCTACATCATTTATAATAACCAGCAGTATACTGTGAACACGATACCAAGCCCTCAACTGACTGGCGATGCATCCGGGTTAAAGTATACCTATAATATAGTATTTGAGTCCTACCTATATAAGCTTTATGATAAAAAGTTAAAATATCTTAACAATAAGACATTTACTTTTTATGGTGATCTTTCCAGCCTGGCTTATTTGATAGTTACTAATATCAATTCTATTGATACCGGTTGGGCTGTAGGTTTTTGTGATGATCTGGGGTTAAAGAGTATTGACTTTGACAAGCACACCTGCAGGACAGCGCTGGATACCATTGCCGAGGCCTTTTCCTGTGAGTGGTATTTATCTGGGACCGGCAAGACAATTAATTTTGTTAAACAGGCAGGTAGCTTAACCACGCTGGTGTTTAAATACGGTAGGGGTAAGGGTTTGTACTCATTAGGCTATGAGTATCAGAATGATGAAAATATCGTTACCCGTGCGTTTGGATACGGTAGCAGCAGGAACCTGCCTAAGAATTACCGGGACGGTGCAACAGAGCTGATGTTTGATGGCTTTTACCTGGAAAAGAATGTTGACTTATACCGGGTGAAAGAGGGAGATTATGAAGACGAATCTATTTATCCTCAGATTTCAGGAGTTGTGTCAGCTGTCAGCGTATTTGATCCGGATGCTACAGCATTTACTATTACTGATACTACACTCGACTTCGACCTGAATACCTACTTCTCACCAGATACGCCAAAAGTATCATTTACATCAGGTCAATTACAAGGGCAGGAGTTTGATATTGTGTCTTATAATAATACAACAAAAACTATAAAATTAAAGGTTGCTACTGATGCCGCCGGCAACAATCTTCCTAATGTTACCATACAGGCGGTAATTGGTGATGCTTATACCCTTTTCGACATGTATCTCCCTGATGAGGTTGTAACCGATGCAGAAAACAGGCTAAAAGCCAAAACTCAGGAATGGCTGAACGAAAACTGTGTGCCCAGGGTATTGTACAATCTGGAACTGGATCCGTTATATGCCCGCGACAATGGGATCATGCTAAAGCCAGGCGACCAGATCACAGTGATTGATGATGCCCTGGGAATCAATACGCTGATCCGGGTTACCAGCATCAGCTACCCGGTAAACTTTCCGGATATTATTACACCGAACACCAAGATCAGCGCGACTATTGCCAACTTCATACCTTACACCACTACAGAGCGTGTCATCGCAGGCACTATCGATAACCAACACGATATTAAGATAGTTGATCGCACAAACAGCCAAAAGGCAAGGATTAACGCGTTGAATTTGAAAAAGCTTCAAAGCCGGATATTCAATCCAGATGGCACGCTGTTTACCGGTACCGATAGTTTGGTTGCGGGTATGGCCACGTTTGGTTATGACTCACAGAATTTCAATCTGAACAATGTAACCATATCGCCGAATCATGAAGCGGATGCAAATGCCTTAACCATATCTGGCGGTGAACTGGTACACCGTATTTATAAAGTTGAAGGATTAGGTTATACCTGGATAGTAGAGCCTAACTCATGGACCGGCCTTGATCCTGCTAAATTCTACTACGTGTATGCTAAATGCTCTAAGGCAGCACTTACGGGCACATGGGAAATATCAGAAACACCCGTTAACGCAACGGATATACCAGGTTATTATGCTTTTAACCTTGGGATTCTTTATGAGGTTAATACCGACGGATACCGGGATTTTGAGTTCACTAAGGGTATGACATACATTGTGGGTGATCAGATCACAACCGGCCGGATTAAAGATTTAACCGGTCAGAATTTCTTTGACCTTAATTCCGCTGAGTTTAACCTGGGCGATTCTGACAATGGACTTGACTGGAATATCACCACACCAGCTACTTTAACTATTCGTGGTTTCACAGTCGCAAAGGTGGTACAGGTAGGTTCTGACGGTAAAATCAATGCACGTATATCAGGATTAACGGACAATGGTGCAAACTCCATCAGGTTCGCGGCAGGGGCTGCCGATCAGTTCAAGGTTCTTGATAATGGTAAGATGATTGCGTCTGAAGGTAGCATAGGTGATTTTGATATACTGGGCGGTACGTTATCCATGAATAAGGCGCACGGATCAAACACCAATTCTGTGCTGATAGGTGACAACGTGCTGCCAACTACTTCCCCAAATTTGAGAGCCACAGCTGTCGTAAGAAATTTAGGAGCTAATAATGTAGTAGGTACCGGTGTTAATTGCGGTTTAATAATCGAAGCCGCCAATGGCGATATCAACTGGGCCATATCGATTGCAGGTGGCGATATTGACCTTGGGCCGGGCAAGATTAAAACGGCTGGTGTTGATATCCCTACAGATTACGAGATTCAATATACAGGGGCTAATGGTCAAGCCAGAAAAATGACCTTTAAAAATGGGCTTTTTCAAAAAGATGAAGATTTATAACTCATTTACTTTTAATCATAAGTAAGCTGTCAATCAGTAACATACTTACATATAGCGGTATTTTTGAATATGATTACAATTTCAGATCATATAACTTACGACGAAGCTGTTTATAGCAATACAGCTAAGGTAAATCATATACTCAATATTCCGTCTGCTGATGTGATCAAAAACATGCAGCTTGTCGCCAGCAAGATCTTTGAACCGGTAAGAAATCATTTCCGAACCCCAATTAAGGTTTCCTCATTCTTTCGATGTGCTGCATTAAATAAAGCAATTGGCGGAGCAATAACATCTCAGCACGTATATGGTCAGGCCATTGATATGGACGGCGATGTTTTTGGCAGTCCTTCAAACAAGGCAATATTCGAATTTATCAGGGATACCCTTGATTTCGACCAGTTAATAGTTGAAGGCATCCACGATGGCAAGATGGATTGGGTTCATTGTTCATATAAAAATGCGGGAAACCGTAATCAAATACTTTTCATGTATATCGATAGTACTGGGCGTAAGGTTTATGAAAATTACAATCTTAACAGGTATCAAAAATTAATTAAATAATGACAATAAGCGATAACGGCATTAACCTTATAAAAGGGTTTGAAGGGCTTGTCTTGCATGCTTACAAAGATATAGCGGGGGTATGGACAATTGGCTATGGATCTACACGATATGCCAACGGTAACCGTGTTGTGCCAGGCGGTGAACTGGCAAATGAATCTCAGGCAGCTGATTTATTGAAGCACACCCTCGGGACTTATGTTCAGGCAGTTCATGATTCAGTAAAGGTGCCGTTAAATCAAAACCAGTTCGACGCATTAGTATCGTTTACTTACAACTTGGGAGCAGGCGCTTTGGCATCATCTACTTTACTCAAAAAGTTAAATGCTGGCGACTATAATGGAGCGGCTGATCAGTTCCTGGTGTGGAACAAAATAACAGATCCTAAAACAGGTGCCAAGGTTGTATCAGACGCATTGGTTAAGCGCCGTAAGGCCGAGCAGGTATATTTTTTAAAGTAATGATTCGCAATGTCAGAAAATAACAAAAACAACTCTGAATTAAACACATTCGGGTTCATAACAAGTAAACTACGTACCGGTATTATAACAGCATTTTTGGCTATGCAGACTATCGCGATTGTGGTTTTATTCAGCAGGTATTCTGCACTGCAGGATAAATTTCAAGCCAAACAGGACGAGCTTTACCGCATGACTATAGAATACATCAGGCCGTCTGTGCAGAAAATAAATCAAGCAGCCACAAAGGTTGACACTATATCAAATAAGGTTGACTCGTTAACGACTCGACTGCAAAAAAGAAAGAAATGAAAAGATTAACTGTTTTCGCAGGCTTTATCATGTTTTTAAGTGATGGTAGGTCTGCTGCTCCAATTATTCATGATACCGTCACCATAGACACGGTATACCTACAAGCAGAAAAGCTCAATAACTCCATATCTAAACTTGATACCAGTTTGATCAAGCTTAACAATGCAATAAAAAAGAAGCCATGAAAAACATTACCATCTGCCTGCTGATATCTTGCTTCCTTTCCAGTTGTGGGTTATTTAAAAAGACAACTCTAAATAAAGATGCATTCAAATCGGATTCAATCCAGAATTCTGAGTTGTCAGCGCATAAAGTTGATAAGTCTGTAATTACTATCCGCGAAAAGGTGGATACAGCTGTCAGGGTACCAGGCTATCAGCAGGCAGCTCAATGGAAGCTCAATCGCTTGTTACCGGGGCAAAAATTCAACGGCTTTGAAACATCTGTTAAGAATATTGATAGCTCATTTACTGATGTCAAGTTATATTACGATAGCTTAAGCAATGCGGTAAACGTGCTCGTTAAGGCTAAAGATCAATTAATACCCGTTAGTTTCGATAGGACTACTGTTATTAATAAAGATATTACCTCAGACAGTACAGCCAGCCATAAAACACAGGTTAAGATATCCCAGGATCATACTGCAAAAACAAGCACGCCAGACTACAGCTGGCTTATTTACGCGGCCATTGCTGCCATTATATTATTTGCATTCTACAAAATTTCAAATCGGATCAAAGGATAGCCCCTATATTTTATACTTTTGCATCCATGTCAATAGAAGAATTGGAGGCTTATTTTAAAACGTTTGAGCTGCCGCCTAAAGTAAAGCTGCATAAAGCAATCGTTATTGAAGATGTGCCTTTATTTATTGAAGGCCATCTGTCTGTTTTAAAACAATATGGCCTTAACAACCCTACGTTCAAATCATTTTATGATCAGCTGATTAGATTAAAGGACATTCTTTCTGAGGCAAGCTAATCATGGCCATTCGGATCGTTTTCTAATGCATCGTCTACCATAGCACCAAGTATCTGTACGTCTTCGGTGTCAAGCTCTGCCTTGTTTGCATGTATTCGACGCCAAACTCCTTCAATTTTACCTATACTTCCATAGCTGTGTTTGTTTATGTTTACCATATATAATCCTGATCCCCATCGGTCATAGTATATCTCTACGTTTAATTTATCATCACCTGCGGTTGCTATGAATTCTATTCTCGTCATAATTAAATAACAAAGCTCTAAAATTATTTTTATTAATGTGTTGTTTATGCTAATAAAATTAGCATAACTTTGTATTGTTTAAAATTCAAATCGTTATGAAAGATTTTGATTCATTATCAGTAGAAGAAAAAGACCTTTACATCAAGTATATGAGTGAAAAGTCATCTGCTAAATGGCCTAAAGGAAGTGAGATTCCGCTTGCCGATATTGCAGAGGATTTAACCAAAGAAAGCACTTTTGCAGGGCCAGTTGAGTAATTCAGTATAATATTCAACCAAATATATCATCAGCAGCTTGATCTAAGACTTCTTCCTTCCTGATATCATTCAGGTATTGCTGGTGAACCGCCAGTGAAGAATGTCCTAATAGCTCCATCGTAACCATTGGGTTATTGATCTTGTCGATCGCCATGCGGGCAAAAGTATGGCGGGCAATGTGAGATGATAAAGGCTTTTTAATGCCGGCTTTCACAGCTAAAACTCTCAAATTGTTGTTAACTAATGCTGTACAGGAATGTTTATGCCTAAACTCTTCTTTTCGATTTTCAAATTCTGATTTTTGAGGATCCTCTGTGAATTTAAATAATGGGAATAGTCGATCGTGCTTTCCAATGTACCTATTCACTATTACCTGAGCTTTCGGAATGAGCTTTGAATCAACGTTGTTTTTGCCCCCGCTATTTATGGCGCCGTACCTGCCCTCATTAAATTGATGTGAATAGGCCTTTAAGAGCGATCCTATCCTGCAGCCACGTAAGTATATCTGCATAAAAAATATATCCCTACAAATAAATAATAAGCTATCTGGCTCCAATTCTAAATTCTCTAAACTCAATAACTCTTCCTTTGTCAGTTTTTGCTTTACAGATTTCTTTGCTGGTATTTTGAAGTCTTTTATATCTTGTCCAATTCTAAAGTTCGAAAACTTTTCTATAGCGCGTCGAATGGTTTTTAATTTTTTTTGAGCAGTGGATCCTATATTGCCCTTTCGGATCAATTCTGTGCCAGAATACAGGTCATTGGAAAGCATTGCTGCATATTTTTCAAACCAACGTAGGTCAATATCTTTGATATATGTATTAGCCGAATTGAAGTATAATCTCAATTCATTTGTATAAGAATTTATTCGAGCGTGTGTCATTGGCTTGTTTTCATTTACAAATCGATCAAGTTCCAATTTCATAACATCATCCAGAGTGAGTTCTTTTTTTATTTCAAAAAAGGCAGTAGATTGATTCTCTCCATTCAATACTTTTAGTAGCTCCCGTTCATATTCTGCATATTTTTCTGATAGCAGATTATTTATATATGCCGAATTAGTTACTTTGCTTTTTACTCGCGATGTCTTTTCATCCCAATCTTTTGCATGACAGAAATAAATTCCCTTTCTTTTTTCTTTGCCGTTTAAGTAAAATTGCAACTGAATAGGATGGGTACCGTCCGCATGGGTCTTACCTTTAAAAAGTCGTAGTTTTAAATTAATGCTCATTTATTGACTATTATCGATGTCCAAATGGTGTCGGAAATTACCAATTTAAATAGATGTAAATATGCTAAAAAAATTAGTAATTATATGAATTTACACCTAAATTGTTAATTTATTATACCACATTATATCGTATTAAACCGCTTTATACCCTCTCGTCGGGAGCACAAAAAAGCCTCTAATTTTAAAATTAGGGGCTTTTTATTGAAATCATGAGCACTTTGTGAACGGATTTTATCCTATAGCTTCGTTTAGCTCCTTTTTAGCAGTATAAAACTACTGTTTCTTTTCACCGGTTTCTTTATAGTATCTACTACTGCAGAGATAGCAAGAACAAGGAGCAAATCCGGAGCATTATACTGTTATACTACCTAACCCAGTAACAGACGAAACAACTTAATGGTTTAATAATTTATTTAAACCAATAACACCTAATAAATAAAATGAAATTCATTAATGAACTTACAATAGATTGGTACGACAATATACTTAAGGCATTTTGTAAAGCAGACAATGATGTTATATACTACTGTTGTTTGTTGGCGCTTGACAAAATTACTGATCAGAAGATATATCTATGTGTAGAAATCAAATACTTGATGGGGTATCAAGAGTTATTGCGAATCCTTGAGAAAAACTCTTTTAAAGAACATTGGCATGAATTACGTTATCTGATTAAGATAAAGAATCAAAATCAATCATATTTAATACGAGCAAAAGATTTGCGTATAGATGAAGTAAAATTGATAGACTACAAAACCAATTACGGATGGCCGGAAGAAATCTTATTTGGTGAATATCCGGAAGTTTTGGATGTTGCAGCTGAAGTTGATCAGTGGTGGAAATATCAGTAATATTACACTTAAGTGATTATTTAAAATGTAATTATCTGGAAAATAATTACGTGTATTGAAGCTGTTGTTAGTTTAAACGTTGGGCTTTACTTTTTATAAGCTAACTTTGTTTTAGCATGTTGTAGGAGGTCATCTATGGCGTACATGATATGCTCTCTGTCTTCGTTTGGTAGCTGCTGGATAGAGAGCTCCTTATCTAATAGGACTTGATCTATCTGCTTATCAGCCTTACCTACCAGATAGTCTAATGATACACTTAAGGCATCAGCAACCTTCGTGCAACCTCCACAGAGAGAATGGCCTCATCTCAATTAGGTTAAATTCAATTTCAGGGCAACGAAACATGGTTCGAGCTTTTCTATAGTTTTTAGCATGGATTTAGAATATATGTCATTGGAATCACTTTAATAGTGATTTTTCAGTTCGAGCCTCCTCCGGTTTTTCTTTATAACCCTTTGCAGGTAAAACGGACGATTTAATAACTATTAAGTATCGACAATTTTTCTTCAAATTCGCCCAATAGTAGTTCTCCACTTGCAAAACTGATCTCTAATAAGGCTGTCTTTTCGATTTTTGCCAATGGTCTATTCTCTATAATATTTACCATTTCTTTTTCACCTGCAAGCGGCGCCAAAACACTTTTCTTTTTAAGGAACGATTCGAAATACCGGATTCCAAACTTGCGCTGTGATATTGCGTCGAAATGTAATCCATCTGCGTTAGCCGTCAAGCCTGCTGCCGTTACGTAATAGCAATCGGCTTTCGTTTCTGCGAATTTCTGAAGTGCCTGGTTTACCTCGTTGTACTCTGTAAAATATTTACCATACCTGCCGCCGCTTAAAAAATCACCGATACCGCCTGCAATAAAAGGAATGTCCGGGGCGGCCAGCTCACGTCTGAAAGCATCAACGATAACATTCAGCTTATCGTAATAAAGAGCGGATAATCCTCCAAAACTGTCATTTTCTCCCTGGTGCCATAAGATTCCGCTTAGCTTACTGGTCCGCTGTGCCAGTTTTGCCTGGAATACGGCACTCTCAAAAAGTACGCCTCCAACTTCCCAGTCATTCAGGCTGGTGCCTCCATCTGCACATGGAATTAGGCCGATCTGATCCTGCCCGTTTTTTAATCTCCAGGCCCCCGCGAAAGACGCGGCTAATCCTATACCGGAAGTCGGCCTGTCAAAGTTTATCGGTTCTATCATCGTTTGCCAGCGGCCGTTCACCAGCATTTTGATATGTTCGTCGTAGATTTGTTTAACATCTTTCAGGTATCCGCGCCCGGCCATATTTGACTGCCCTGCCATCAAAAAAGAATGTATCATGTAATTTTATTTATTCGGTTTGTAATTGAATAGGGTTAGTTTTTTAGTGCCTTTACTACACGTTTAAAAGCGGCCCACACCAATTCTTCGCTGATCTGGAACGGAACACCGGTTATACTACGTTCCTGTTGGTGAAAGCGCATCAAGGTATATAATGGACCAAAAGCAATTGACCAGTAAACTTCGACTGGCAGGTTGTCCATCTCTCCGCGCTTTACACTATTACTGATGAATTTTCCCATGTGATCTTTAAATTTATTCAGGAAGGGGTTTGTATTGCTTGTGAACATCTCCAGGAATTGTTGATGGTAACTTGAGCTGCTTATCTGATCAAAGAATTGTCCCAGCAAGGGGTTCTCCATCATATAATCAAATCTGTTTCGCCATTGGGTTCGCAACCCTTCTTCCAGTGCAGCCTCGGGATCGAAATCTTTATTCATCGCCTCTTCCATTCTCGCCCCCTCTTCCAATACGATCTTCAGAATAAGATCATCTTTGTCTTTAAAGTATACATAAGGTGTACCTACGGAGATACCGCAAGCTTTAGCTAATTTGTTGATCGTAAAGCCTTCTAAACCTTGTTTTACAATGGTCTCTATAGCTTTCTGCCTTATTAACTGCTCTTTATTACTATCCCTTGTACGCATAACTAAAATGAACATCTAAATTAAATGATTATTCATTCATTTTAGAATTTATTTCTATTTATTTTATTTGACGTCTTATAATATACAAGAATAGACAGCCTATTTGAAGCGATCTCTATTAAGTGCTATGGCAAGTTATAAGGTAAAAAAGCTACCGCTGGCTGCTTAATTAATTTAGGGGGGCTTTTTTGTTTCTATGAGTATTTAAACTTGCTGATTGTCAGGTGTTTTGTTGGTGGATGATCATAATTATGTATATGATAATTTTATTGAAAATATTACATAAAAAATTAGTAAATTGATAACACCAAACAGCTCCTAAATTGTCATACTAATATGGAAGCGCTAATTACTTATATGTTCCAGTTAACGCTGGCTTTTATGGTTATACAGGTATGTATACCTATAGTGATCATTGCTAAAAGCAAGTATAAAGGCAACAAAACCAAATATAATGTGAGAGATATTGACCGGAAATATATTGAGGTGGATGAGATAGATCATCAGCATTTTCTGCATGAAATAGACGAAGTTTTAAACGTTAATCATATATCCCATTATGATGACCGGGTACTGTAACCCCAAGGAAATCAGTTAATCGGCCAGTTTTTTCTCTACCCCTGCCCGCAAAGTTTTCCTCTCGTTGCCTATTCAAGCAATCACTTAGCAGGCTGCATCAAACCCGGATTGCGCTTAAATATCCATTTTTAATAAAAATTTTTATTGAAAGTAATTTATTTACCTTCGCCGAAATTTAATCCTGTATTTGTTATGAAAAAAATCTACAATTTATTACTTATCACCTTGTTAATTGTTGGCATATCAGCATGTAAAAAAGACAGTACCGAAACTACCAACAAGAAGAAAATTGTTGGTAAGTGGTATGTTAATACCATTAAAACAACCACCTTTAAAAACAACGCGTTGCTATCAAAAGATACAACTACCTACACTGATAAAAGTGCTTATATCCAGTTTAATAGTGATGCTACCGGTCGTACCCAGGATGGACCATTTGGTTACAATTTTAGCTATTCAATTAACGGGGAGAATGTTACCCTTACTAATGTTAAAATTGATGGAAATGCAAACGGGACCATTGACGTCGATGATGTTCCATCAACGTTGAGTATTACTGCAATTACATCAACGAGCTTAAACTTGCATGAAGAAACATCATACAAAATTTTAACCGATACATACCAGCAGAATGATGATACCTACTTATCCAAATAAATTAAGCTGGTGATATTCATAAAAAAAGGAGCGTCTGAAGGCGCTCCTTTTTTTATACCCTGCAATATGAGGCGGTGCTTTCTTTACTTTTGCTGATAGCTGCCAAACAGTTTTACCAACCTGTCAGGATAATCAGATATTAATCCATCTACACCAAGGACGGCAAGGGCTTTCATATCGGCTTCGTTATTTACTGTCCATGGTAAAACTTTAACGCGGTTTTTGTGAGCGGCTTTTACCATGGCCTCATTAACAATTTTAAACTCGGGACTGAGGATGGTTGGCGTAAAGCCTAAAGTTTTAATGTTATCTTCATAACTACCGGTCTGGGTTAAAAAGGCTGTTTTCATTTTGGGCCATTGCTGATGTAATACCTGGAGTGTTCGCGGATCAAACGATTGAATAATTACCCTGTCAGTTATTTTCTTTTCGGTAATAACCTCCATCAGCAGTTTTACAAATACATCAGGTACAGGGTTTAAAATATTATCTCCCTCCGGTTGACTTTTGGTTTCCATGTTATAGTAAACCGGTTTCAGGTGATTTTCCTTTACGTAATTCTCTACACTATCAATCAAATCAGCCAGTAACGGTTTATAGGTTTTTACCTGTTTTTGATCGGGGAAATTAGGGTGCTGCTTAACGCCTTCCTGAAAGCGGCGTATGCTGTCATAAGGCATTTTATATAGTACGTATTCTTTTTCTTCGGCCTTGCTGATCTCCGAACCATCAGGCTTCAGCATAATAATCGATGACATGAAGGGATCATGAGATACCATAACCTTACCGTCTGCCGTAATGTGACAGTCCAGCTCAAGGGTTTGCGCTCCCAAACGCACGCCATTGAGCATTGCCGGAATGGTGTTTTCTGGCATTAAGGCCCGGCCGCCCCGGTGAGCCTCGGTATCAAATTTCTGTTGGGCCTTAAGCGTTAAAAAGCTGCTGCAGCCAATAAGCAATGTTGCTAAATGCTTCATTTTGATGATTGGATTAGTATGTAACATCAGGCCAATGTTACTCATTTAATATAAATGTTGTGTATATAACAAGTTAAATTGCAATAAGTGTTGTAATGGGGCTTAAAAAATAATAGGGCTTACTTATTTAAAGTAAACCCTATTTAATATTATGCTGAAAATAGCTTACGGAACTTTTACGGCCTGGCGTGCAAGTAGCTGCCATTGGGTTTTGTTTTTAACCCATACCAGCAATATGCCCAGTTTTACAGTGCCAGGGCCTTTGCCTTTATCATTGCTTGCACCTGAAAGTATATGACGTACAATGGCTGTATTGCCTACTATCTTAATACTTTGTTCGGTAAGATCAATGGATACAAAATCTGAGGCACCGGTAGCCAGATCGCTTATAAATTCTTTTTTTGTTTGCAGTTTGCCGCTTGAATGGCCGTAGCTTAAATCGGCTAAGGTTAATTTATCAAGTGTAACTGTATCGGCATCAACCATTGCTTTACGCAGTTGTTCAACCGCGTTGGTAACTTCAGTCATTGATTTTGAATTTTGGGCAAAGGACTTTTGTATGTTAATTACAATCAGCGCCGAAAAAAGGCACACGAGGGTTTTAAATAAAAAAGGTTTTTTCATACCGGTTAATCAAATTAGGTTTTTAATACAGCGGGCATTAAACGTTAAACCTGAAATGCATAATGTCGCCATCCTGCACAATATAGGTTTTTCCTTCAACAGACAGCTTACCGTTTTCCTTTATTACCGCTTCTGATCCATTAAATTTAACAAAATCCTCATATTTAATAACCTCTGCGCGTATAAATCCCTTTTCAAAATCGGTATGGATCACGCCAGCAGCCTGTGGTGCGGTAAAGCCCTGGGTAATTGTCCAGGCACGTACTTCCTGCACGCCTGCGGTAAAGTAAGTAGCTAAGTTAAGCAAGCGGTAGGCTGCTTTAATCAGCTTATTTACGCCTGATTCTGCAAGGCCAAGGTCATCCAAAAACATCTGGCGTTCCTCGTAAGTTTCCATTTGCGCAATTTCTGATTCTATCTGTGCCGATATGATCAGTACTTCTGCATTCTCGTCTTTTACCGCTTCTCTTACCTTTTCAACATAGGCATTGCCGGTACTTACTGAGGCTTCGTCAACATTGCAAACGTACATTACCGGTTTTTCGGTAAGCAGCCAAAGATCGGCAGCATATTCCTTATCCTCTTCGGCAACAGGCGCAGTACGGGCCGATTTACCGGTAAGCAAATGGTTTTTATAAACGGTTAATACGTCGTAGGTTTTCTTAGCTTCTTTATCGCCACCGGTTTTGGCCATTTTTTCAACCTTCTGGATCTTTTTTTCAATTGATTCCAAGTCTTTCAGCTGCAATTCTGTATCAATGATCTCTTTATCCCTGATAGGGTCAACAGAGCCGTCAACGTGTATCACGTTATCATTATCAAAACAACGCAGTACGTGTATAATGGCATTTGTAGCACGTATATTACCTAAAAACTGGTTACCTAAACCCTCGCCCTTACTGGCGCCTTTAACCAGCCCGGCTATATCAACAATTTCAATAACGTTTGGTACTATACTTTTGGGTTGTACTATTTCGGTAAGCTTGGTTAAGCGTTCATCCGGTACGGTAATTACGCCCACATTGGGCTCTATAGTACAAAACGGAAAGTTAGCCGCCTGCGCCTTAGCATTTGATAAGCAATTAAAAAGTGTTGATTTTCCCACATTTGGTAAACCCACAATACCACATTGTAAACCCATTTTTTATAAAACTCTAAATTTATAAATACTAAACTCTAAATACTAAAACTCAACTTATAAAGGTGTAAAGCCTTGTAATTGAACTTTAAACAATAGTCAATGTCTTCATGATCACTGACTAAATGATAATTTAAAATTTGCGCAAAGATAACAGAAATATTTGCCTTATAATTTGAAAAAATAAACGACTTTTGCCCTCGTCAAAATAAGACGAACAGGTTAATAATAAGATGTAAAAACGAGGGGGAGCTTTTATGAAAGAAATGGTTGAGCAAATAGAATTGTTACTGGAACAAGAGGATAATACCCAATTACAGGAATATTTGAACAACCTTAACATATCGGATGTTGAAGAGCTGATAGATGAACTCCCGGAACATGGCCCCTTATTTATCGAAACACTGTCGTTAAACCGCGCTGTTAATGTTTTTCGCATTCTTGATTCGCCCACGCAGGAGCGTATCATCAAAAAACTATCAGGGCAAAAAGTTGCCGACCTCATTAATGAGCTACCTCCCGATGACCGTACCGCATTGTTCAGCGAGCTACATGGTGATGCAGTTCAAAAGCTCATTCTGCATTTATCGCCCGAGGACCGTAAGGAAGCACTGTCATTATTAGGTTACGAAGAAGATAGCGTTGGCCGTTTAATGACCCCTGATTATATAGCTGTTAAAAGAACCTGGGATGTAACCCGCGTATTATCGCACATACGCCGTTATGGTAAAAACTCCGAAACTATTGACGTTATATACGTAATTGACGAAAATGGTTTGTTGCTGGATGATATCAGGATACGTGAAATATTATTGGTTAAGCCCGAAACCAAGGTAAGCGACCTGATGGATGGCCGCCTGATTGCGTTAAGCGCCAGCGACCCGCAGGAAGAAGCCATTAATATTTTCAGGATGAATAACCGTACGGCACTGCCAGTGGTTGACAACGAAAATATATTGCTCGGCATTGTAACGGTGGATGATATTTTGTGGATAGCCAATGAGGAGTACACCGAAGATATTCAGAAAATAGGGGGTACCGAGGCTTTGGATGAACCTTATCTGGATATCAATTTATTCAGATTGGTGAAAAAGCGGGTAGGCTGGCTTATTATTTTGTTCCTGGGCGAAATGCTTACCGCCACCGCTATGGGCTTTTTTGAAAAAGCTATTGAAAAGGCAGTTGTGCTGGCCCTGTTTATTCCGCTTATTATATCAAGTGGTGGTAACAGTGGATCGCAGGCTTCCACTTTAATTATACAGGCTATGGCGCTTGGAGAGGTTACGGTTGCCGATTGGTGGCGGGTAATGCGCCGCGAATTGTTGTCGGGCTTAATGCTGGGTTTAACGCTGGGTGTTATAGGTTTTATGCGTATTTATATCTGGACCATGTTTTCGCCCATTTATGGCGCTCATTGGATATTGGTAGGCTTAACCGTGGGCTGTGCCCTGGTTGGTGTAGTGCTTTGGGGCTCATTGGCGGGCTCTATGTTGCCCCTGATCTTGAAAAAGCTTGGTGCCGACCCTGCCACATCTTCGGCCCCGTTTGTAGCAACGCTGGTTGATGTAACCGGACTGATCATTTACTTTACCATTGCAGTAATGCTTATGCGTGGAACGCTGCTTTAATTATTACTCAATAGCAAACATATTAAAGCAAAATAGCCCGGTGAGTTTAACTTACCGGGCTATTTTACTTTTAAAAATCGCAATCGGCATGTTCAACATCATTACCGGCTTTTAAAAAGCAATTCTTTATAGCATCGGTTATATCTGAAAGATCGAATGGTTTTGCTACAAAATCATCAGAGCCATAGTTGCCTAATGACTCAAGTACCCTGGGATAGGCTGACACCATGATCACGGGGATGTGCGCCGTCGTGGGCGTGGTTTTAAGGATATGGCAAAGCTCACCGCCGTTTATGCCAAATAATATATAGTCTAATATTACCATGTCGGCATTATAATCGATAGCGGCCTTACATATATCATCGGTAAAATTCAGACCCTGAACTTCATAACCCTCCATCTCAAGTGTGTCTTTCATCACTTCGAGTATATCCTCGCTATCGTCAAGGATTAAAATTCTTTTAGGCATATTATTAAATTGGTATAGATAGTAACGTTTGGTTAATAACTTTTGTTTTTACACTTAAAATTATTGCTGTAATAATTGAGTTACAGTTTAAGTTTTTAAGTCAGTCACTATATCGTTCACTGTTTTTAATACCGTATCTAAATTGGCCGGAGTGCTGGTTACCTTGGCAATCATAATGCCGCCTTCAATAAGTGCAATCAAAGAAAGAGCTATGCGGGCGGTATCAATACCTGTCTTAAATTCACCGGCTGCGATGCCTCCGTTTATTAGTTCCTCAATGCTTTTTTTCCATCTGATGATAACAGCAGCGGCTTTTTCCTTTAATATGGGATTGGTGTCATCTGCATCAATTGCGGTATTTAATATGGGGCAGCCGCCTTCTGGAAATGTTGCCGCTGTAAAGCTGTGGTAAACCCTGGCATAAACCAGTAGCTTTTCATGATAGGTAGGGGCTTTTTGAATAAGCTGTACTATTTGCCTGCGTACCTTTGATGAGTTGTAATCAAACACGGCAACAGCTACTTCTTCTTTATTCTTAAAATTACCGTATATGCTTCCCTTGGTTAAGCCGGTAGCTTCGGTCAGGTCAGATAACGAAGTGCCCGCATAACCCTTTTTGTTGAAGATACCTGCAGTGGTTTCTACAATAAACTGGCGGGTTCTTTCGGCTTTTGATAATTCGTTTTCCATAATGCAAATGTACCAATTGGTATTTTAATATTATAATTCTATCAACACCATCATGCTGTGTACAAAGCATTCAAGGCCCAATATATGGCTGTACATTGGACCTTGAATGGCTGTTAATAGTTTCTTGATTAACTTGGACGGCTGTTCATGGCGTTTAAAGCTTCGGTAGGTGACGACAGAAATAATTGATAAAGTTGTTCGGTACCAGCAACTCTGATCTCATAGTTATCAGTTTCCAATCCGGCTAAAAATTCATCAGCAACCTGCGATGCAGGGATACCGTTATGACCACCGATTTCTGTAGAAAATTCAGTATCAACCAGCGGCGGCATCAGTTCAAATACTTTAACGGCAGTATCGGTTAAGCTAATCCTTAATGACAGCGTATAAGAGTGCAGGGCTGCTTTACTGGCCGAATAAGTGGCAGTTACTTTGCCCGGTACAAAAGCTACTATTGATGATACATTCACTATTGCCGCTTCCGTTTGTTTTTTAAGTATAGGCAGTAGTTTTTCGTTAAGCCTGATAACTGACAAGAAGTTGGTGTGTATTTCTGCACTTGCACGCTCAAATGTATCGGTGTTATTAAGCAGATCACTTAAGCCCGATGCGGCACCTGCATTGTTGATCACAACATTAAGCTTAGGGAAATCGCTGGTTAGTTTAGCTACCAAAGCTTCCACATCGGCAGCACTGGCTATATCAGCGTTAATGGCGGTAACATTTTGTAGTTGGGCTGCTGCTTTTTGCAGACGCTCCGGGTTACGACCAACAATAATTACATGGTTATTTTTAGCTGATAATTGTTTGGCTATTTCAAAACCTATGCCAGCACTTCCGCCGGTGATAAGTACTGTATTTTGTGAAGTTTTCATTTTGTTTAATGTTGTTATTTTGTTTAACGATACAAAAATATACCAATTGGTATATTTTTACAATAGACAATACTCATCTTTATGTCATCATTACCAAGTGGCCAATAAGCAGCAATAAAAAAGCCTGCTGTTATTAAAACAGCAGGCTAAATCAAAATATATAAACTCAATTAAAAGGGGCTATGTTGTTAATATAAAAACCGATAAGCTGCGTGGGCCTTGTGCGCCAATTACCAATGATTGCTCAATATCTGCAGTTTTTGACGGGCCTGAGATAAATGCGCCATAACCATAATCGGCATTGCCAATTTTAGCGTAGGCCTGACCCATGGCCGGTACCAAATCGTCCTGATGAATTACGATGGCCAGATGCTGGCTAATAAAGGGCAACACCCTAACATTCATTTGAGTTTCGGTTAACCATAATGCGCCGTTTTCGGCAACACCAAGGAATGATCGTAATATGGTTAGCTCCACATCGGCAAAGCTGTGTGCCAGTTCATCAACTACATTGCCTGCATAAGTATATTCGTCCAGTTCCTTAATGCCCGATATGATTTTTACGCCGGCTTTAAATTCTTTATGTAATATGGTTTTAATGGCATCAAAATCTGAAACCTCATAAACAAAACTTCCACCGGCTGTAGCCACTGTAGTATATTGTTTAACCTGTGATACATCTGATGCGGTTAGGGCATCTAAAATATCAACATTAGGCAGTTCGGCATGGCTAAACTGGTTGCTTTTTACTGCGGCTAATATTTTTTCCCTGCTCATTATTTTTTCCCTTCCTTTCTTTTATTATACCATTCGCCAAACGATTCTTCAGGTGCTTTGGGCATTTCGCGGTGTTTATACCAGGGGTTTAATTTGTTATTAACAGCAAACGGGGCATACTTAAATACCAGCCGACCCATTTTACCGCCCGACCGGTATAACGCCGGTGACGATAAGGTAATTGCCATGGCTTTCATGGCAATGGTTTTAGCAGTAGGTGTATAGCCTTCTTTTACAATAACCTGCCTCCATTTATAAAGCTGATCATGGATGTCAATTTTAACTGGGCATACGTTGCTGCATGAACCGCAAAGCGTTGATGCAAAAGGCAGATCTGCATATTTTTTCATGTCCAGGTTAGGCGCCAGTATGGAGCCTATAGGACCGGCAATAGCGGTATGGTAACTGTGCCCACCGCTTTTACGGTATACCGGGCAAGTATTCATGCAGGCGCCGCAGCGGATGCATTTTAATGAATTGCGGAAATCTTCTCGACCTAATTGTATGCTGCGGCCGTTATCAACAATTATAATATGTATCTGCTTGTTTTCTTGAGGTTTTTTAAAATGGCTGGAGTAGGTGGTGATAGGTTGCCCGGTGGCACTGCGGGTAAGCAGCCTTAAAAATATACCTAGATGTTTCCTTTCCGGGATAATCTTTTCAAGCCCCATAGATGCAATATGGATCTCGGCCAAATGGGCGCCCATATCTGCATTACCCTCGTTGGTGCAAATTACAAATTCGCCGGTTTCGGCAATGGCAAAGTTGACGCCGGTGAGTGCCGCCCTGCGGGTTAAAAACACCTCACGTAAATGCTGACGCGCTGTTTCCGTTAGTATTTTAGGATCCGATTCGCCTTTGGCCGAGCCTAAGTGCTCATGAAAAATATCGCCAATTTCTTCTTTCTTTTTATGGATGCAGGGTAATACAATGTGGCTGGGCGGTTCGCCGGCCAGTTGTACAATACGCTCGCCCAGGTCAGAGTCAATTACATCAAGGCCCTGTTCTTTTAAATACTCGTTTAAATGACATTCCTCGGTAAGCATTGATTTACTTTTAACCATACGGTTAATGCCGCGCTCGGTAAGCAATTGGTGTACAATTTTATTATGTTCGGCAGCATCGGCAGCCCAGTGTACCACTACGCCGTTTTTAATGGCATTAGCTTCAAACTGCTCCAGGTAACCACTAAGGTTTGATAATACATTGTTCTTGATCTGCGATGCCGTTTCTCTTAGCAATTCCCATTCAGGGAGTTTATGTGCCTGTATATCGCGTTTTTGACGTACCCACCACAGGGTTTCGTCATGCCAGTCAACCCGGGGTTCATCCTTATTAAAGGCTGCAGCTAATTCAGCATGGCTTTTTTCGGTAACGTTACTCATGGCTGGTAGTGGTTTAAAATTTCGGCAACGTGAATTACCTTAACATCGCTGTTTTGCCTGCGCAAAATACCTTCCAGGTGCATGAGGCATGAAAGATCGGCCGAGGTAATGTATTGTGCACCGTGTTCAATATGGTCTTCAACGCGGTCAATTCCCATTTTCGATGATACGGCTTCTTCAACAACACAAAACGTTCCGCCAAAGCCGCAGCAATCATCCTGACGGCTGAGTGGCACCAACTCCAGTCCTTGCACCATGTTCAATAACTGGCCGGGCTTACTGAAAGCAGGGGCAACCAGCTCGCTCATTTGGGATATTTTAAGACCGCGCAAACCATGGCAGCTATTGTGCAAACCTACTTTATAAGGGAACCTTGCTTCCAAATGCTCCACTTTTAAAACATCAACCAAAAACTCGGTGAGCTCATAAACCCTTTTCCTGATGGCAAGGGCCTTATCCTCATTTTCTGATGAGTGCAGGTGTTCCTTGATATGTAAGGTGCAGCTACCTGAGGGGCATACGACGTAATCGTACCCCGAAAAGTTATCTATAAATAAGTTATTACAGCCCGAGGTAAGGTGCTCATAGCCAGAATTGGCCATGGGTTGCCCGCAGCAGGTTTGGTTTTTAGGGTAATGAACCTCAACGCCAAGTTTTTCAAGTAGCTCCAGCGTGGCAATGGCCGCTTTGGGATAAAACTGATCAACGTAGCAGGGTACAAATAAAGCTACCTTCATTATTATTTGTTTACTTTAATTGGTTAAAGCAATATTAGCGGTTATAAATTATAAAACTGTCCCCCTGTATCTGTAAGTATTTTAGTTAAGTAAAAATAGCCCTTGCAACAGGTTCGGTCAATTAATTTACAGGTTTGTATGCCAATAAATGTAACTTGTACATTTGAATGTCAGTTAACGAAATTACAGTTAATGATAACAAGTGTTATCAGTTTTTTTTGCAAAAGATTAATGGTAATTAGCAGGGATAGTTTAATTCCGACTCAATAATCTGTATTTATAAAGTCCCCGCCTTTTTTAATCTCTAAAGTAAAAAAGGCGGGGACCACAGAAATATCAATGGAGCATCAGCACTTCTGATGTATGACAGTCCAGTTATTTTACGACTACCTGCGCCGTGTTTCTGCTGATCTGTTCCAGCAATATGGTTTTGTCCTGGGTTAACTCTTTCAGGGTATTTTCGTTGTGGTGCCTGATGGTGATCAGCGTAAGGCCGGTGTTGTATTTTACTTTAAAATCCTGTTGTAAACTATGTAGCAGTTTTCCAAAGCGTTCTTCATAAAAATCAAAACAAACCGAAAAACTAAGGGCTGATGTTTGCATTACGTTAACCTTTACCTGGTTTTGTGCAAACAGGCGAAATACATCGCTCAGGTGATCTTCCGTTATAAAGGAGTAATCTTTACTTGATACCGAAAGTAATATCTGGTTTTGTTTCAGGATAATTACGGGCTTGGTAAATTGGTTTACGCCATCTTCCTTAATCACGGTTCCCGCCGCATCGGGATCATTAAATGGCTTTACCAATAATGGTATTTCGGCATTTTGCAGCGGTTTGATGGTTTTTGGGTGAATAACGCTTGCACCATAATAAGTCATCTCAATAGCTTCAGAATAAGATAATTCATCAAACTTTACCGTGTCTGCGAAAAACTTAGGGTCGGCATTTAATATACCGGGAACATCTTTCCAGGTAGTAACAGATTCGGCACCCAGGCAGGCCGCAAATATTGATGCGGTGTAGTCAGAACCTTCGCGACCCAGGGTAGTGGTAAAGTTTTCAGATGTGCCGCCTAAAAATCCCTGGGTTACTACTACGCCCTTATCCAGCAATGCCGGGATATCCCTGCTGATGCTGGCGCGTGTTTTATCCCATTGTACCACACCTTCGCGGTAGGTATTATCGGTATGGATATAGCTGCGAACATCCACCCAGTGGCTTTTTACACTAACTTTATTTAAATAAGCATTAACAATGCGGGTTGATACCAGTTCGCCGATGGATACGATATGGTCATAGATAAAATCATAGTCGTCATGCGGCTCGTCCTCAATCATCCAGTCAATCTCTACAAAGGTATTGGCAATTTCGTCAAATACCGGGTGTTCGGACTCAAACAATTCCAGCAATATGTCAAAATGATACTTTTTTATACCGTCGTAAATGGGGTTTATATCGTCTGTTTGATCAACGTATGCACGGGTAAGGTTTTCGAGCGCATTAGTGGTTTTGCCCATGGCCGATACTACGATGAGTAACTGGTTGTCCGTATATTTTTTAACAACGCTGGCCAGGTTAATGATACCATTGGCATCCTTAACAGATGCACCTCCGAATTTAAAAACAAGCATTTATTTAATGTATTTGGCTACAACCGTATTCGGCCGTAATAATGATCTGATTTGTGAATAGGGGATAAGCAAGGTAGTTGTACCCGCCGCATAAGGCTTAATTTCATACTGGTTAAAAAAGAACTTAATGCCCAGTGGAGTAACAGAAAAATTGTCGTTAAGTGCAAAACGGTTATCCTTAAAAAAATAATCTTTTGCTAAGGATGCGGTATCGCTCAGTTTTTCGTTTTTTCTGAAAATGGTTTCGGCTGTACTTTTTAGCTTTTCAGTGTAGTTATCTCTAAAAAGATCACTTAAGGTTATGCTTTTGTTGGCTTTGGTATCCCAATTAATAAAAAAAGTAGCCGATGCGCCGTGGGCGCCACCCTGGTAAGTATAGCCCCCAATTTCAAGCGTGGTAAGGCTGGAGTCCTGTATTATAACCTTAGCATAGCTGTTGAGTTCATAATACATATCCAGTTTAGGATTTTGTTTTTTAAAATCGGTATAAGCCTGTAAAAATTTTTTGCTCATCAGGGCCACTGTGCTATCGGGTTGGCCATCCATAGCAAAAAGGCTTGTTAATTTACGAGTAACCGAATCGTTTAAAGTTTTTTGACCAGTAAAAACCGGGTATTTTACCCGTATTACAGTACATGCACTGTCAGGTTTGTTGCCGCAGTCTGCCGCCCGCTCATGTATAGTTTTGTAAGTGTAGGCAAGTGTATCATTTGACCCAGATACAGCAGCAGCCTTTTGCTTTGCAGGCGTACCCCATTGGCATGAAGCAAATGCAAAACTTATAGCAATAAAACAAAGCAGGCAGATAGTTTTCATAGCTTAATAATTTAAAAACTGTTCTCTTGATAACGATGCGTTGAGCCAACCAGATTCAATACTGGCTTCATATTTTTTATAAAAATTCAGTGCAGGTTCGTTCCAGTCCAGTACTTGCCATACCATGCCACTATAATCAAGTTCTTTAGCCTCGGCAATAAGTCTGTTGAACAATAATTTACCAACTCCTTTGCCCCGGTAGGCTTCCGTAACTATTAAATCTTCCAGGTACATGCGGCAACCTTTCCAGGTAGAGTAGCGGATGTAATAAATGGCAAAACCGATGATAAGTCCGTCAGCTTGGGCTACAAAAGCCTTCCATACTGGGTTAGTGCCAAATCCTGCAGCCTCAAATTCAGCCAGCGTAACAGAAACTTCATCAGGTAGTTTTTCATAAAGGGCAAGTTCGTGTACCAGCTCCATTAAACGCGGGCAATCGTTCTGCTGGGCAACACGAATATTAAGCTCCCCGGCCCCTTGAACGGGAAGTTTTTGATTAGTTGTATTCTCCATTTCTTAAATAATCATTTAACCCGGCAACGGATTAATTATTTTTCCAGTGTTTAATTACCCGACCGCCAAAAATAGTGCTTCCAACCCTGATCATGGTGCTGCCTTGTTCAATAGCCAGTTTATAATCTGATGACATGCCTATTGATAAGGTATCAAAGCTTTCAACTTTCCTGAAATAGCTCTGTTTTATGCCATCAAAAAACGTTTTAAGCTCGTAATACTCTTCCTTAATTTGCTTTTCGTTATCGGTGTTGGTGGCAATACCCATGAGGCCGCGTATACGTACGTTTTTTAACGTGGCAAACTCTTCGGACCGTAATAGCTCGATGGCTTCGTCAAAGCCGAGTCCAAACTTCGTTTCTTCGTCGGCAATATAAATTTGCAGCAGGCAGTCAATTACCCGACCGGCTTTCTCGGCATGTTTATTTATCTCATGCAAAAGTTTCAGGCTGTCAACAGATTGTATCATGCTCACAAACGGGGCAATGTATTTTACCTTGTTGCTTTGCAGGTGCCCTATCAGGTGCCATTCAATATCCTTGGGTAGTTGCTCGTATTTCTCAACCATTTCCTGCACGGTGTTTTCGCCAAATAAGCGCTGCCCGGCATCGTATGCTTCCTGCAGGTCGGTTACCGGTTTTGTTTTTGATACCGCCAATAAAGTAACCTTATCGGGGCCTGTTTCTTTTTTTAAGCTTTTGATATTATCTGCAATGCTCATTTATCCGTAAATTTGCTTAATTAATTAGCCGCTAAATTACAGAATGCATAAATATTTAATCTTGTTTTTTTCAGTAACACTTTTTTTGTGTGCCTGTAAAAGCACCGGGGTGCCCAATGGCATCATTAAACCCAACAAAATGGCCGGTTTGTTAACCGAAATTCATTTGATTGACGGCGGTTTATACAGCCACGTGCAAAATCCTGATACGTTGTATAAATATAGCATGGGCAACTACCTTGCTGCTTTTGAAAAATTCCATACCGATTCTGCCACGTTTAAAAAAAGTATGGATTATTATTCTACCGAGCCTGACAAGCTTTCTGCCATATATGATTCAGTTGATAACAGGGTAAAGGCCCTATCAGATTCGGTGGCCAAAATACAAATGAAAGTGCGCCAGACTGCGCAGAAAGCCGATTCCCTAAAGGCCATTCACCGGGCCGATTCCGTTAAAAAAGCTGCGCAGAAGCCAGTAAAACCTGTCCGCGCAATAGATTCTCTTAAAAAGTTAAAACAAAAACATCCTGATGCTTTACCCAAAAAATAGTGTTGATAAGCTGGGGTTTACCGAGGTAAAAGAATTAATAAAAGCTCATTGCCTGAGCGAAATGGGTCAGCAAATGGTTGACAAGATACAGGTAATGAGCAATTATGATCAGATATACAAATTCCTGAACCAGGCCAATGAGTTTAAAAACATCCTGGTTAACGATGCTGCATTACCCATTCATCATTTTTTCGATATTAAATCCTTAGCTAATAAAGCGCGCATTGAAGGTGTATTTTTGTCTGAGGAGGAATTTTACCAGGTGCAGGCATCCCTGCAAACGGTGTTTGCCGTTATCGCTTATTTTAGCGAGCGTGAGGGCTTGTATCCTAATTTGGAGGCTTTGTTTGAACACTTGCCTATTGAAAAGGCCATCCTGAAAAAAATAGATCAGGTTATTGACGCTAAAGGTAAAATAAGGCCCAATGCATCACGTGAGCTTATGGAAATTACCTCGGGTATTGCCAAGGCAGAGCAGGAGGCCCGCAGAAAGATTGACCAGATATTTAAAGCGGCATCCGGTAGCGGATGGACAGCCGATGGTTCACTTACCGTGCGCGACGGACGCTTGTGTATCCCGTTGCTGGCCGAAAACAAGCGTAAGCTAAAGGGTTTTATCCATGATGAGTCAGCATCGGGCCAAACCGTTTATATGGAGCCTGAGGAGGTATTTACCCTCAATAACCGTGTACGTGATCTTGAATTTGAACGCCGCCGCGAAATAGTTAAAATACTAACTACCCTCACAACAGAATTGAGGCCCTATACACCGCTTTTGCTATCGTACCATAGCCTGTTAACCAAACTTGATTTTGTACGTGCCAAAGCTTTGTTTGCCATTGATATAGAGGCCGATATGCCGCAGGTTGTTAATGAGGCTAAACTTAAGTTATACAATGCCCGTCATCCGCTGCTGTTTTTGAATTTTAAAAAGGAACATAAAACTGTGGTGCCGCTTAATGTGCACATTGACGAAGGTACCCGCATTATTGTGGTGTCGGGCCCCAACGCCGGTGGTAAATCGGTATGTATGAAAACGGTGGGGCTTTTACAGATGATGGTGCAGGCAGGTTTATTGATACCGGCGGCCGAAGCCAGTGTGGTAGGCGTATTTAAGCAGCTTTTTGTTGATATTGGCGATGATCAGTCAATTGAGAGTGATTTGAGTACCTATAGTGCGCACTTATCTAAAATGAAAACCTTTGTTGAGGATGCCAACGGTAAAACGCTGATTCTGATTGATGAATTTGGTACCGGTACTGATCCGCAGTTTGGCGGTCCTATTGCCGAGGCTGTACTGGAATCCCTCAATCATAAAAAGGTGAAGGGGATGGTAACCACTCACTACTCCAACCTGAAAATATTTGCCAGTAATACCGAGGGGATTGAGAATGCATCAATGCTGTTTAATAATGTGGAAATGAAACCACTTTATCAGCTGGAGATTGGCAAGCCCGGTAGTTCCTATGCGTTTGAGATAGCTCAAAAAATTGGTTTGCCTCAAAATGTGCTTAATCTGGCTAAAAACAAAATAAGCGAAGGGCAAAAAAAGGTTGATACTTTACTGGTTGACCTGGAGCGTGAAAAACGCGAGATATTTGAAACCAAGCAAAAACTGGACAAGCAACAACGTAAAGTTAACGAGCTGCAAACCGAAAATGAAAAGCTGAAAAGTTACCTGGATGAAAATAAAAAGGTACTGATCAGAGAAGCCAAAGATCAGGCTAAAAACATTATTCTGAATGCCAACAAGCTGGTTGAAAATACAATATCTGAAATAAAGAGCAGCAACGCCGATAAGGAGGTAACACGCAACCTGCGCGAGAATCTGAACATCGAGCTTAAAAAGAATACGGTTAAAACTGAGCCCGTAAAAGCTAACACGATTGCAGACGAAGAACTGAAACCGGGCGATTGGGTAAAACTAACCGACTCAGAAACCACTGGTCAGGTAATTGAGCTGATTAAGGATAATGTGGTAATTGCCATTGGCGATCTGCGTACCGTAGCTAAAAAGAAAAGGGTTATCAAGGTATCCAGATCATCGGTGCCGAAG
Organism: Mucilaginibacter saanensis; assembly: GCF_014200575.1. Lineage (GTDB taxonomy): Bacteria > Bacteroidota > Bacteroidia > Sphingobacteriales > Sphingobacteriaceae > Mucilaginibacter. Next base: position 64,425 of record NZ_JACHBZ010000005.1, read on the forward strand.
GATATTCGTAAAAGCTTTAATTCGCATACCAGTGATTTTGCCAGTTTTAGTCCGGAGATTGACGTGCGCGGAATGCGTACCGAGGATGCCTTGCACGCCATTGAAAAATTATTTGACCGTGCGCTGATGATGGGCTTTAATAACCTGAAAATAATACATGGGAAGGGCGATGGTATTTTACGTAAGATGATACGGCAATACCTCAAAAAATATGATCAGGTTGACAGGCTGGAAGATGAACATGCTGACAGGGGCGGAGATGGTATAACTTATGCATTTTTAAAATAAGTTTTATAATTTTAAGCTTTAACCTGAAAAAATGCGCAAAACCTACCTCATAACTCTATTCTTTGTTTTTACCGCAGGGATAAGCAATTGTATTGCTCAAATTGTAGTACTAAAAAGCAAAGATCAGCATATCCGTTACACCGGCCGCATTAATATGACCGATGAGGCGGCCGAGCTTTACTGGACGGGTTCATCCATCAAAATTAACTTTAATGGCACCGGTGCATCAGCCATGATACAGGATGAACGCGGCGATAATTACTTTACAGTAATTGTTGATGACAAAGTGATTAATACCCTGCATTTGGATAATACCAAAAGGACTTATATCCTTGCCGAAGGATTGCCAGCTGGCGCACACAGCCTGGAGCTATTTAAACGTACGGAATGGGAAATGGGTAAAACCACTTTTTACCAGTTTGTATTAGCCAAGGATGCCGCTGTTTTACCCGCACCTGCTGATAAGAAACGTAAGATTGAATTTTTTGGTAATTCTATTACCTGCGGTTATGCGGTGGAGGATACCAGTGGGAAAGACAGAGGGACTGCACCTTACGAAAATGGTTATATAAGTTACGCAGCCATTACCGCCCGTCATTTTAATGCCGATTACGTATGTACTGCCAAAAGCGGCATTGGTGTTTTGGTAAGCTGGTTTCCGTTGATTATGCCTGAAATGTATAATCGTCTTGATCCCACAGATCCAACCAGTTTATGGGATTTTTCAAAATACACACCTGATCTGGTGGTGATAAACCTGTTTCAGAATGATTCATGGATAGTGCAGCAACCCAATAACCCACAGTTTAAGGAACGGTTTGGCTCCAAGGCCCCAGAGCCCGATCAGATCATTAAGGCTTATCGTGAGCTGGTAAAAAACATCCGCAAAAAATATGCAAAAGCACAGATCATTTGCATGCTGGGTAGTATGGATGCCACCAAAGAGGGATCGCCGTGGCCGGGATATATTGAAAAAGCAGTAGCCGAACTAAAAGACAAAAACATTTATACACACTTTATTCCCTATAAAAATACCGGTGGCCACCCCAGCGTTAAAGAACAACAAGCCATGGCCGATGACCTGATAGGCTTTATTGATAAGCAGGTAAAATGGTAAGGGTATTTTAACTTGATCAGATTTGTTAAAATATCCCGGTACCCGCTTTAAACTGGCACCGGGATAAAATTCCTAATTTGTTTATTCTCCAACCTTTTGCTGATCGGGCACTTCATTAGGGCCAGGAATATTTACTTGCTTTTTATTGTCGCCATCATCGTCGGCCGTGCCTTCGCGGTAAGGTTGTTGTGGATGCGGAGCGTTATTTTCATTGGGTGCATCCGTTTGGCTACTTTCTTCATCAGGTTTGCCGTTATGCGCCGCGCCCATAGCCTGGCTATAGTCCGGCTGTCCGGCTTGATTTGGATCAGTAAATTGCTGTTCTCCGGGTGTTCCTCAGCAGGTTGTGTCCGCCTGAAATATTCGTTAGTGTATCCCGCAGTTTGAGATGGATTTGCTTCATCATCGCCTGATGGCGTAAGATTATTTTGACCGAAGTTTTGGCCGCCCATACCCTTGCCTTCCATGCCGGGAGAATCCTGTTTTTTCATGTCATCATCAGAAACTAAAAAACTTCGTTTGAGGTCTTTTTCTTCCAAATTGTCATCATCAACGCGGTAAGCGTTAGGTTTATCGCCGGTTTGCTCAGTGCGATGATCGGTATCGTCCTGAAGCTGATTATCTTGTAGTATCATAGGTTTTGTGTTAAAAGTTGATGTTTAATAATAATATCCTATTTTTTTAATTGTTTTAAATATTAACCAATAGTTATAATTAATAATGAACTGGGAGTGAAAGGGAGAGAAATGTATTAACTTCTGCCGCTTATATTTTAACGCCCATTTGCTTATTTTAAGTAAATTTGAGTAACCAATTGTTAAACATGAATAAAGTAATTAGTGGTGCTGATGAGGCCATCCATGACATCCAGGATGGTATGACATTGATGCTGGGTGGGTTTGGCTTATGTGGCTTGCCCGAAAATTGTATTGCCGCCCTGGTAAAAAAAGGGGTAAAACAACTCACCTGTATATCCAACAACGCAGGGGTTGATGATTTTGGCATCGGGCTGATGCTGAAACAACGCCAGGTGAAAAAAATGATTTCCTCTTACGTGGGCGAAAACGCCGAATTTGAACGCCAGTTACTTAGTGGTGAACTGGAAGTGGAACTGTTGCCACAAGGTACGCTGGCCACCCGCTGCATGGCTGCCGGTTATGGTATGCCTGCCATTTTTACCCCTGCCGGGGTAGGTACAGAGGTAGCCGAGGGTAAGGAAGTGCGCAATTTTAACGGTAAAGATTACCTCATGGAGATGGCATTTAATGCTGACTTTGCCATAGTAAAAGCCTGGAAAGGTGATACTATGGGTAACCTGGTTTACCGGTCAACTGCCCGTAATTTTAACCCGGTAATGGCTATGGCTGGTAAGGTAACCATTGCCGAGGTGGAAGAACTGGTGGAACCAGGTGAACTAGATCCCGACCATATTCATACCCCCGGTATTTACGTGCATCGGATTTTTCAGGGCGTAAACTATGAGAAAAGGATTGAACAGAGAACCGTAAGGAAGAAAGATTAAGGACGAAAGGAACATTTTTTATTTTGTCATCCTGAACTAATGATCTATTCTGCTACATATTTATCGAAAAGCAGATTTTTCGCGATGTTCAGAATGACACAGCGTTAATATAAAATAGGGGAACATGCTAGACAAACAAGGAATTGCAAAGCGAATAGCTAAAGAAATAAAAGACGGTTACTACGTTAACCTGGGTATCGGTATCCCTACGCTGGTAGCTAATTATATACCCGAAACTATGGATGTGGTGCTGCAATCAGAAAATGGATTGCTGGGTATGGGACCATTTCCGTTTGAAGGGGAGGAGGATCCTGATGTGATTAATGCAGGTAAGCAAACCATCACGATGCTGCCTGGTTCGGCCATATTTGATTCGGCCATGAGTTTTGGAATGATCCGGGCTAAAAAGGTTAATCTGACTATACTGGGCGCTATGGAGGTGTCTGAAAATGGAGATATCGCTAATTGGAAAATCCCGGGTAAAATGGTAAAAGGTATGGGCGGCGCCATGGACCTGGTGGCATCGGCCGAAAACATTATTGTGGCTATGCAGCAGGTTAATAAAGCCGGCGAATCAAAATTACTATCTGAATGTAGTTTGCCGCTAACCGGAGTTGGTTGTGTTAAAAAAATAGTAACCGAATTGGGCGTATTTGATGTATTACCCGAAGGTGGTTTTAAACTGCTTGAACGTGCCCCCGGCGTAAGCGTGGAGGATATAAAAAACGCCACTGCCGGAAAGCTGATCATTGAAGGAGAGATACCTGAGATTGTTATTTAAAGGAGATAAACGAAAGGCGTATGTAATACGCCTTTCGTTTTAAATAATAACTCGTAGAAACACATTAAGTGTCTTCCCTGCAAAATTTCAATTAAAATAATTTTTGTTTTAGCCCGGTAGATATCTCTTCAGTCACCGCTATAATATCCTTTGCAACATGACTGTTATTGGTGATAACCTTGTTGCATTCGCCTTTGTAGGGAAGTAGGTATTCTTTATAGGCCGGTACTACGTGATTTATCCATTTGTACATTACATCATCGTGCGAGTAGCCACGCTCAATGAGGTCGCGTTTCAGGCGGCGTTGCAGGGCAACGTCTTCATCGGCATCAATAAAAATCTTCATATCCAGCATGTCAGCAATATCTCTGAAATGCAGAATAAACAAACCCTCTACAATTAAAATAGGGGCTGGTTTTATTTCCAGCATTTTGGGTACAATGCCGGGGTTATTAAAGGTGTACTCGGGCTTAATAATGGTTTCATTATTAAAAAGCCTGCTGATATCCTGTTGAAAATGCTCGTGATCAATAGTGGCAGGCAAATCAAAATTGTATTCCCTGTTCTCTTCAGGTGTCATGTTATGAGCCACCGGAAAATAATAATCATCCTGTGATACCAGGCACACTTCGTCGGCAGTAAAATGCTCCAGGAAACATTTTAAAAAAAAGGTTTTGCCGGATCCGCTACCACCGGCAATTCCAATAATATAAGGTTTATTCATTCGGACTACCGTAGCTGATATTTACGTGAATGCGTTTATCTAAAGCACCTAATGCATCGGCAGTGTTCTTGGTCATTACAATAAGCACGTCTTTTGTGGCTTCGCTATCTGTAAAACGGCCAACTACTTTAGCATAGGTGGTGTGGTTGTTCATGGGGTTGGTAATTTTTATAACGGTGCCGATAGGAGCAGTGCGGTGTAATACCAATTCTTTTTTAGGATCAAGGCTGGTGTCATCAATCCAGGTGGCTACGCCGGTTTCGTTTTTTTCGTACAAGCCATATTTGTTGGCTCTAAGCTTGTTGCCTGCGCTATCAACTGCTGCTACGGTGGAATCGGCCTTTACTACATCCTGTTTTACCACTGGTCTTTCTTCTGGCGGCATACCTGAGCGTACTTTGATGATCTGGTCAGGAGTAAGGTTATTGGAGGTTAAACCGTTTAGTTTAATGATATCATCAACAGAGGTTCCAAAACGTTTAGCTATTGAAAAAAGCGTTTCGCCGGCTGATACTTTGTATTGTTGTACATTATCTAAGTTAACAGCTTTTTGCGGCGTAGTATCGGTTGTTTGCGCAACAGGTTGTTGTGCTTGTTGCTGAACAACAGGTTGTTGAGTTTGTGGTTTTTGTTGTACAACCGGTGGTTTGCTTGGCTGCGTAACCGGTGGCTGTACTTGTGGTTTGTTTTGCTGAACAGGCTGTGGTGTCACTGCTGTTTGTGAAAACGACACTTCTGTAGGCACTTTTACTATGCCGCCAATTTTAAGCGCGGCATTATTGTTAAATTGAATGATAGCCTTAGGGCTTACATTATAACGGCGGCCAATAGAGTAATAATTATCTTTAGGGTCAAGCTTGTGCAGGATCACTTTTTTGCCGTTCAGGTTTTCAACACCAACGGAATCAGCCACAGGGTTTGCAAAAAGAGATATGGAAAGCGTAAGCAGGGGTGCAACTAATAATAAAATCTTTAATTTCATAATAAATTATAATACAGTAACTTATAAGTGTAAAACTATTAATGCCGATTTTTCTTTTAAATAGATCAGGCTATTCTTATGTACTACAAACGCCTCCGGCTGCATTTTTTGTATATTGCTGTTTAACAAATCCTGGTAAACAATAGCGCCTTGTTTGTCAATTATATATAAGTGCTGCTTTATTTGCTCCTGAAAAAACGTGTGCAAAGATACAATTCTATAAGTATTGTGCTCCATATAATGTACCGTATTTGCATAAGGTTTGGCGGGCAGGGGCAACTCTTTTAATAAATCAACCGGTAATCGTAGTGGGCTGCTGATGTTGTTGTATGCCGGGGTGTCAATCACCGGTTCATAGGGTCTTAATGTTTGACCGGTTTTTATATCAGCCAAAAATAATTTGCGGGGCTGTATTTGCGCATTATAAACCACAGGCCCATTGGTTGTAAGATGATCAAAGGCCAGTGTATAATTGCTCCATAGAGTTTTGCCGGTAGTACCATCAATAGCTATCAGGCCTTTATGTATCGGCCCGGTTTCTGAGAGGTAATTATGTACCAGCAATAATCCGTCATAAGCGGTTTCGATGCCGGTGAGCCATCGCTCGGGTGTGGTAACGTCATCAAAATTAGTATGGCCGTTAAGCAGGTTTACGGCACCAAAGGCAACCTTTTTATTTTCGGAATTGCGTAATTCCACAAACAAAATTGTACTGGTTTCATCAATTTCTATACGCCAAACGGGCGAGCCGAAATCTTGATTAATGTACGGTAGCAGTTGTGTCATAAAGTTTGCAAATATGCTCAATAAAATCAAAACTGGTTATATTTACAAAACATTGCAACCAAGCCGGTGTTGAACATTAAAATCACTATTTATATATGAACGCTAAAGAAATAAGTCTGGAAGAAGGTAAAGTAAGGCCTGTTGTTGACCATTTAAATGACCTTTTGGCCAACTATCATATCTACTATCAAAAAGTACGCGGATGCCACTGGAACATTAAAGGACAAAACTTTTTCACTTTACATTTGAAGTTTGAAGAATTATATACGGCTGCCTTAACCACCATTGATGAGCTTGCCGAAAGGATACTCACTTTAGGAAAGCCGCCATACAGCACATTTAAGGATTATATTGAAACTTCAAAAATTAAAGAAATACAAACCATTGGTTTAAAAGATACCAAAATGGTTAAGGCCATTATTGATGACCTGGCTCTGTTAATTGAAAAGGAAAGAGAAATACTTGACATTACTGCCGAAGCGGGTGACGACGGTACCAATGATATGGTTAATCGCTTTATGCAGTTTAACGAAAAAAATACCTGGATGCTGCGTTCTTTTGTGAACGAAGATTAATAACAGCTAAACTTTTGAAGCCCTCTGACATTAATCAGGGGGCTTTTTTGTTTATTTTATGGTGTTTGACAGGTAGCGCAATCGTTTGAGTAGAATAAAGGGCCGAATACTTTTGATTTAAAGAAGATACATTGTAGAATTGCCTTACCAAAAACAAACAACCTTGAAAGTAATCCATAGCGTACACCCTGAAGATTTTAAGAGTTATCAGACCGGGCAAATAAGAGAACGTTTTTTAATAGATCAGCTGGTACAAACCGACAAGCTCAACTGTACCTACACCCATTATGACCGTATGATTGTAGGAGCGGCGCATCCGGTAACCCAGGTGCTCGAACTCGAAAATTATCCTAACCTGCGTGCTGAATATTTTTTAGAGCGTAGAGAGATCGGTATTATCAACGTAGCCGGTGATGGTGAAATTACTGCTGACGGTAAAACTTACCAGGTAAACAAACTGGATTGCCTTTATATAGGTAAGGGGACAAAAAAGGTAAGTTTTGCCAGTAAAAACAGTAATTCACCTGCGGTATTCTATATTCTTTCGGCCCCGGCCCATGCAGTTTACCCAACAACGTTAATGACCCATGCCGATGCGGCTAAGGTGCACACGGGGGCTAACGAAACGGCCAACAAGCGTACCATCAATAAATATATCCATCTGGAAGGTATTAAAAGCTGTCAGCTGGTAATGGGATTAACCATATTGCATGAGGGCAGTGTCTGGAACACCATGCCATCGCACGTGCATGACCGCCGTATGGAGGCATATTTTTATTTTGATGTGCCGGTGGGGCAAAAAATATTTCATTACATGGGCGAAGGGCAGGAAACGCGCCACATCCTGATGGATAATTATGACGCGGTGGTATCACCACCCTGGAGTATCCACTCGGGCAGCGGAACAGCAAGCTATAGCTTTATCTGGGGTATGGCAGGCGAAAATCTTGACTATACCGATATGGATCCTATTGCTATCCCCGATATCAGATAAATTAATCTATCAACTTAAAAACTGAATAATTTTGGAAAATACATTTTCATTAGCAGGTAAAGTAATTGTAGTAACCGGCGGTACCGGCATATTGGGCGATGCCTTTGTAAACGGGATAGTAGAGGCCGGTGGTGCTGTAGGTATATTGGGCCGTAAAAAAGAAGTAGCCGAAGAACGGGCTGCAGCCATCAACAAAAACGGCGGTAAAGCCATAGCCTTGGTAGCCGATGTGTTGAACGAAGAGGAGCTTACTGCTGCTAAGAATAAAGTTGTTGACGCTTTTGGTCGCGTTGATGGTTTGGTTAACGGCGCAGGCGGCAACATGCCCGAAGGCATTTTGGCACCTGATGAAGATATATTTAAGATGAACATAGCCGGCATGAAAAAGGTTATGGATCTGAATACCTGGGGTACCATTATCCCTACCCAGATATTTGGCGAGGCTATAGCTCAAACATCTGGCAAGGGTAGTATAGTAAATATTTCGTCCATGAACTCCAAGCGGGCTATTACCAAAGTACTGGGGTATAATATAGGTAAGGCGGCAGTTGACTGTTACAACCAATGGTTTGCCGTAGAACTGGCCAACCGTTATGGCGATAACATCAGGATGAATGCCCTGGCACCAGGTTTTTTCCTGACCGAGCAAAACCGTAATTTATTAACCAAACCCGAAGGTGGTTACACCCCAAGAGGCGAACTGGTAATTAAACAAACCCCATTTAAACGTTTCGGACATGCAGATGAACTGAAAGGAGCGCTGGTATGGTTGCTGAGCGATGCCTCGGTATTTGTAACCGGATCCATGATTTGTGTGGATGGTGGTTTTTCAATATTTGGCGGGGTATAAATAACCCTTAAGGTTCGTCCTGTTTTTAAGATACTGCCGTAACAGATTAATCTGTTGCGGCTTTTTTATCAGGAGTAATTGTCGTTGTTATTATCCTGGCTCGCCGACGATTTAGAAGTTGTATTTGACGAAGGCAGGTTGGTGAGCAGATAAATATAACTAACATCTGACACACTATTTGTTGCGTTATAAACCCTGAGGTAGTATATTTGCCCTGTAGTTGTAAATATAACTATCCAGTATTTTCCTGTGGTGTAATGGTAGCACTTCTGATTCTGGTTCAGACGATCGTGGTTCGAGCCCATGCGGGAAAACAAAGCGGCCCTGGCATTTTGCCAGGGCCGCTTTATGTTTTACGGGTTATTGCTACATAATTCATACGCGCTGATAATAGGCTATGGAGCCATCCTTTACTCACTTAAGCAAATAAAAACGTTAAGGGTCAGGCAACCTATTGATAGATTTCATAGTAATATAAGTAATTATTATTTACTAAAAATCACAATAGATGAAAACACTATCAAAACTAATAGCCACAGCCTCTATAGCCACAGCTTTGTTTTTTGCTACTAATGTACAGGCTCAAACCACACCAGCCAATAATTTTACGTTAGGTTTAGGTATTGAAACCGGCCTGCCAACAGGGGTTGCTCGTTTAGGGACCAATTTTACGTTAGGCGGTACTGCCCGTTTACAATATGGGGTTACTAACACCTTTGCAGTTACGCTTGCCGCAGGAGGCTACCACTTTTTTCCAAAATTAAGACCAGGAACCGACACCAGGTACGGCAGTTATGGTGAATTACCTATTAAAGTAAGTGTTAAAGAGTTTTTTGTGCCAAACATATACGTTGCCGGAGAAATTGGTGTTGCTTATGAAAAATTGGAGCAAGGCTGGGGCCCGCACAGGTTAGATCTGTCGCCGGGTTTAGGGTATGCTAATAAAACCTGGGATGTTGGCGTACGGTACGAAAACTTCTCCAGGCAGGAAGATCATTTTGGAATGGTAGCTCTGAGGGTAGCTTACGGTTTTGGATTATAACATAACACTAAATAAGTTAAAAAGAGGGAGTTAATCGTTAACGATTAACTCCCTCTTTTTTTGTGCCTGTTTGGTTGGTTTTGCCTTGGCTATTGTTCAACAGGATTAGTATTCATAATCCCATAACTAAGCAAACGCATTTACTGGAAATGGGCCGGAGGGATGTTGTTCGGAGCCAATAGTTAAGCTGATATTAAAGCGGTATTTTTATTGCGAAGCGGATATAATCACGACAGAAGTAAAACAAAAACAGGCAGATGATCAAATATCATCTGCCTGTTTTTACTGGTATTATTATTAAGGGAAAACTTATATCAGGTTTAGTAACCGGAACGGTAAGGTCAATGGTAAGCTCATCGGGCGTGCCATTGCGGGTAATATTAAAATCTTTAGGTATAACCTTAAAGTCGCCTTTAAAAACGCCTTCGTTACCTTTATCATCAAAAGTAAAATGGATATTGATAGGTTTGGTAACCCCCTTCATTGTTAGTTTACCAGCTGCCTGGTAAGCGTTGCCGCTTTTTGTAACCGCGGTTGATACAAATGAAATGGTAGGATATTTATCAGCATCTAAGGCATCTTTAGCGTGGTCGTTTTTTATAAAGAAGCCGGTAGCTATACTGTTGACATCAATATTTGCCGAGATTTTTGATTGCTCTGGGTCTGCTTTATCAAATTGAATGTTTGCTTTCAGTATTTCAAATACGCCGTGTATTCTTCCACCCGAAAATTTTACTTCATATTGGTCTGCTTTTATTTTCCAGTTGGTTATAGCCAGGGCAAAAGCCGAAATGCTGATGATAAACAGCATTATTAAGGGATACATGATCTTTTTCATACGGATGTGCTTTTAATGTTTTTAGTTGTTACCACTTGCTGATAAGAGGTATTTGTAAGAATTACGTCGGGTTTAGAAAAGAGGTTGCCTTAGCTGTAAACTTATAGTATTTAGTGGTGGCATAATAGCTAAAGGTACCGCATTTCCAAAACAAAGCTATAGTACCTGTAAGTTAGTAGGCGGGCGTAGTATATTGTTGGCTTAGTCTGGCTGAATAATAAAATATTTTAAGTGTTTATTTTACAATTAAATAAAATATTATACCTTAGTTTTTAATTAACCACAGTTACAAAACTGTTAATAAACCAAACGCCAATTATAATAACTTAGCACCGTTAAAAAATCTGTATACAGATACATGACCTGTTAATCCTAAAAAAACATATAAATTATGAAAACATCCGAGAAAAAATTTATTTCTTTAATATGCCTTGCGCTATGTTTGAGTGCTGGTTGCAGTGGTCCTGCCCATAACAATGATGCTGCCGCTACCGATTCAGGTAAGGTTGCCAGCGCTCCGTCGGCTATTAATGAAAAGAATTTTGAAGGTACAGTAGATGGTAAGGCAGTTAAGCTTTATACATTAAAAAACAGTAAAGGTGCACTTGTTGACATTACTAACTTTGGTGGCCGTATCGTGAGCCTGCAGGTACCTGACAAAAAAGGAACCCTTACCGACGTTGTGTTAGGGCACGATAGCTTAAAAGGCTACCAACAGCCTAAAGAAAATTATTTTGGTGCAATTATAGGCCGTTATGGCAACCGTATAGCAAAGGGTAAGTTTACTCTTGAGGGCAAATCATATCAGCTTGATGTTAACGATGGTGTTAATACCTTACACGGCGGACTTAAAGGATTTTATAAACAAGTGTTTGATGCTACCCAGGTTAACGGACAAACACTTAGCCTTACCTATGTTTCAAAAGATGGCGAAGGCGGTTATCCCGGCAATTTATCAGTTAAAGTGGTTTACACTTTAACCGATGATAACGCTCTTAAAATTGAGTATACTGCTACCACCGATAAAACTACCATTATTAATTTAACCAACCACGCTTATTTTAACCTGAATGGCGAAGGCAACAGCACCATAACCAATAACTTGCTGAAAATTAATGCAGATGCTATTACCCCGGTTGATACTACACTGATACCAACCGGAAAATTGCAGCCGGTTAAAAACACTCCATTTGATTTTACCACCGCCAAAGCTATTGGTCAAAATATCAATGATAAGGATGATCAATTGAAAAATGGTAAAGGGTATGACCATAACTTTGCCCTAAACAAGCATGATGCATCGGTACCGGTGGCAACCCTGAGCAGTCCTGAAACAGGTATTGTGATGGATGTTTATACAGAAGAGCCTGGACTTCAGTTTTACAGCGGTAACTTTTTAACGGGCGACACACACGATGGTAAAGGTGGTAAGGCTTATGGCTACCGCTCGGCTTTGTGTTTAGAAACACAGCACTTTCCTGATGCGCCGAATCATCCTGCTTTTGCATCAACTGTGTTAAAGCCTGGTGTAACTTATCACACCACTACCACCTATAAATTTTCAACTAAATAATACCCTATAAAATCGTGGTATAATAACAGTATTTACTGTTGTTATACCACGATTAAAAATAAATAGTGAGCTGCTGTTTCCAAGCATAATTCAATAGCAGGGCACTGACAGTAATAAGCCGATTTTGAGGGAGATAAAGTGAGGAAATGATTATACCGTCCAACGCAGGAAAGTATCCTGAATATTCATAATTGTTGCACACAGCAATTATAAAAACAAAATAACTTCAACCATAGCTTTACCGGATTATATAAAATGGAACAGGTTATTTACGGCGACAATAAAATTAGTGTGTTTTTAACAATTAATTTGAATTTATAGAACGAATATTTTTAGCTTTAGCTACCAAATAAACTAATGATGATTAAAGAAGCTCTTTTAACAATTTTTGCATCGGGCGCGCTTATGGCAGCATACGGCCAAAATTCAAACAAGCCCCAGGTTTACAATATTGCAGCCAACCAGGTAAAGGCACATATTCAGCCTACCATGTACGGGATATTTTTTGAAGACATTAACATGGCGGCTGATGGTGGGGTATATGCCGAGCTGGTAAAAAACAGATCGTTTGAATTTGCAATGCCATTGGCAGCATGGACCGAGCAAAAAAAGGATGGTGGTGCCGGTACTATTGAAGTAATTAACCGGAGTGCCGAAAGACCCGAAAATCCACACTTTATTAAAGTGAACGTAAAGTCTGACGGTGGTTATTACGGATTGGCAAATGAAGGTTTCCGTGGCATGGGGATTACTAAGGATGAAGAGTACAGCTTTTCGTTATATGCCCGGCAGGAATCAGAAAACAATGTAAAACTGTCCGTTGAGCTGCATGGCGCCGATGGAGCGGTTATAGGTACAGCCGAACTATTGCCAACCGGTAAAGAGTGGAAGAGATATAGCGTAAAGTTTAAAGCTACCGCTACAATACAAAAGGCACAGCTGTATGTATGGTTAAGCGGGAAGGGTATTATAGACATGGATATGATATCGCTGTTTCCGGAGCATACATGGAAAAATCGTCCCGGTGGTTTGCGTGCCGATCTGGTTCAGAAACTGGCCGATCTGAAACCGGGGTTTTTACGTTTCCCCGGTGGCTGCATTGTGGAGGGCCGCGAGCTGAATAACCGCTACCAGTGGAAAAAAAGTATAGGTGATATTGATAAACGCGAAACGATTATTAACCGCTGGAATACCGAGTTTAAGCATCGTCCGGCTCCGGATTATTATCAAACCTTTGGGTTGGGTTTCATGGAGTACTTTTTAACTGCCGAGGATATCGGCGCTTCGCCGCTGCCTATATTAAATTGCGGTATGGCCTGTCAATTTAACACTGCCGAAATGGTGCCGCTAAATGATCTTGATCCATATATACAAGATGCGTTAGACCTGATAGAATTTGCCAATGGCGATGCCGGTACCAAATGGGGTAAATTGCGCACCGATCTTGGTCATCCCGCACCATTTAACCTGAAAATGTTAGGTGTAGGTAATGAGCAATGGGGTGAACAATATATTGAACGCTGGAAAATTTTCACCAAGGCTATCAAAGATAAATATCCGAACATCAAAATAGTATCCAGTGTAGGCCCTGATCCTGATGGAGAAAAGTTTGATCTGCTCAATAAAACTTTCCGTGGTTTACATGCCGACATCCTTGATGAACATTATTACCGCGCACCAAAGTGGTTTTTAGATAATGCTAAACGTTATGATAATTATGACCGCAAAGGACCAAAAATATTCGCCGGTGAGTATGCCGCGCAAAGTGTTGCAACAGTAAGTCCTGATAATAAAAATAACTGGGATTGCGCCCTTTCTGAAGCTGCATTTATGACCGGCTTGGAGCGTAATGCTGATGTGGTTAACATGGCTTCATACGCGCCGCTATTTGCGCATGTTGAAGGCTGGCAATGGACACCGGATTTGATATGGTTTGATAATCTAAAATCATACGGGACGCCTAATTATTATGTACAACAACTGTTTTCCATTAACAAAGGTACCGATGTTGTACCGCTTACCCGCAATAACGAGGCTGTAACCGGGCAGGATGGCTGTTATGCAACTGCAAGTTTGGATAAAAACACCAACGAGCTCATCATCAAGTTTGTGAACAGTTCGGCCACTACTCAAAATGTAAGTTTTAACATTAGCGGTTCAGCAGGTTATCAAAAGCAGGCAGTTGTTACAACGTTACATAGCGATAGAAAAGATGCGGAGAACTCGCTGGAAAAGCCAACCGCAGTTAGTCCGGTTCAGGGTACAGCTGTAGTTAATGGCAACACGTTAAAAATGAGTGTGGAACCTTATTCCTTTAAAGTAGTAAGATTAAAAAACAAGTAGAGGTATCGTCTTGAAAAATATCTTTTTAGTTACAGTTTTATTATTCCTGAGCATTCAATTAAATGCCCAGGAATTAAAGACTGATATATCGGTACATGACCCGGTAATTATAAAACAGGACAGTACTTACTACATTTTTTGTACCGGACAGGGTATAGCCATGTGGTCATCTGCCGATAGGGTACACTGGAAAGCCGAAAAGCCGGTTTTTGAAAAAGCCCCGCAATGGGCTGTTGATGCCATCCCGGGATTTAAAAATCATATATGGGCTCCCGATATTTCCTATTACAAGGGGTTGTATTACCTGTTTTATTCTGTATCGGTATTTGGTAAAAACACATCGGCAATTGGTTTGGCTACTAACACCACATTACACACCGCTGATCCTGCGTATAAATGGGTTGATCATGGCAGAATCATCCAATCCTACCCGGGTAAAACCAATTGGAACGCCATTGATCCTAATTTAATTGTCGATAACGATGGTACGCCATACCTGGTATTTGGATCATTCTGGGACGGACTTAAATTGGTTAAGCTGAAAAAGGACAGGTTAAGCGTTGCAGAAGATATTGGCAAAATACCAACTATAGCCACGCGCCGCAAGCAGGCATCAGAACATTTGCCTGCGGTTGACGGCAATCCGGTTGATGCCGGAGGTAATGCTATCGAGGCTCCCTTCATATTTAAACATGATAAATATTTTTATCTGTTTGCCTCTATTGATTATTGCTGCAAGGGACCAAAAAGCACTTATAAAATGATCATTGGCCGCTCAAAAAGTTTAAAAGGGCCATACCTTGATAAGGATGGATTAGAGATGAATAAAGGCGGCGGAAGTATCCTGTTGGCCGGTGATAAGGACTGGTATGGGGTAGGACATAACGGCGTAAGCACCTTTGATGGTGTGGATTATATTATATTTCATGGTTATGATGCCGCAGATAGGGGCATTTCAAAACTTAGGATAGAAAAACTGAACTGGGAAAATAACTGGCCCATGATAGTCAGGTAATTTATAATAAAAGTTGTTGCGCCGTATGTCATGAAGCATTTACACTATTGCCAAAGACACAGGCCACAGTTTTAAATAAAAATAATGAAGAGATCAATAAAAAAGCTGCTCGTTGCAGTAATTATAGCTGGGAGTTTAGCTTCGGCCAAAGCTGCAGCTATCAAGCGCGATACGGTAATTCATGCCGATGGAAATCCTATAATTAAGTATGAGTTTACTGCTGACCCCGCTGCTATGGTTTACAAGGATAAGGTTTACCTGTATACCGGGCATGACGAAGCACCAACCCAGCATAACGGGTATGTGATGTACAACTGGACCTGTTTTTCGTCCTCAGATATGGTAAACTGGACAGAACATCAGTCGCCCCTGAATGTTAAGGATTTTTCATGGGCAAAAGCCGATGCCTGGGCATCGCAGGTAATTGAGCGTAATGGTAAATTTTACTGGTATGTAGCGGTTGAGCATGCAACAATTCCGGGTAAAGCCATTGGCGTAGCGATATCTGATAGCCCTACCGGGCCGTTTAAAGATGCCCGGGGTACAGCATTAGTTACTAATGATATGACAAAGGCGGCCAAGCACTCCTGGGATGATATTGATCCAAGCGTAATTATTGATAAAGATGGGCAGGCTTACTTGTTTTGGGGTAACGGCGTTTGTTACTATGCCAAACTCAAAGCCAACATGACCGAGCTTGACGGCCCTATACAAACCATTATCTTGCCGCACTACACCGAAGCTCCATGGATACACGAGCATAATGGCTGGTATTATCTGTCATACGCGTATGAGTTTCCGGAGAAGATAGCTTACGCCATGAGCCGTAATATTAATGGCCCATGGGTTTATAAAGGAATCATTAATGAGCTGGCCGGTAACTCCAACACCAATCACCAGGCTATGATTGATTTTAAAGGTAAATCGTACTTTATTTATCATAACGGTGCTTTGGCCGCCGATGCAGGCAGTTTTCACCGTTCTGTTTGTATTGATTATTTGTATTATAATAAAGATGGCAGCATTAAAAGAGTAGTGATGACGAGCGAAGGAGTAAGCGCTGCAAAATAGTTCTGTAGAGTTTTAGGTTTATTTTTGATAGTTTAAAACAGGCGGATTAATTATCCTGCCTGTTTTTATGTGTTATTACGTGTACTGAGCCTGTAAATATATCAGTTACGGCCCTTTTATGTCATTATTGATTATTAAACCGCGCTGCAAACTCTTGGGAAAAAGCTTCCAATTTGATGTTGCCTGTAACTGTGGGTTGGTTTAAATCATAGTCTTCCCATAGTTTTCCGCTGCGTACGGCTGTTCCCATCTCTACAAAATTCCTGGCAATTTCTTCGGGCATGCCATTTTGCAGCAAACCGCTAAGGGCTAGTTCGTCAGTAAATCCTACCCATGGCAGTTCTGGCTTACCAATAGCTGTACCCAAAATGGTTGCCACTGCACCTGCTGTACGTTCGTCGCTCATTAAATAGCGCACACTTTTTCCGGTAAACGATGTTTGGATCTCCTGAGCAGCAGCGTTAGCAATATCATCCGGATGAACCATGATGAGCCTGGTGTCAGCATCATAATTGGAACCAAGGAAGCCCTGGTGCCTGATCATATCTATATTGCCATAAAAATTGATGTAGAAGAACGGTGCCCGCAAATGTTTAACGGCCACCGTATCGAGCTTATTCAATATAATTTCCACATCGTGCATTCCTTTGATCATGCCGGTACCGGCATCAAGATGCGCACCAATACTGCTTAAATTAACCACCCGCAATACACCTGACTGCTGAATGGCCCTTGCGTAGTTTTTGCCGGTACCCGCAACGTACTCCCGGTAATTGATCGCCCCAAAATTTGGCGGTACCATGGTATAAACCACGTCGGCACCGGTAAATGCGGTTGTAAGGAAGGCTATATCGGCAATGGAGCCAATGGCTGCTGTAGCACCTAATGCTTCTATGTTGGCTATTCTGCCGGCGTTGCTGCTTATAATGGTAACCTGATGACCATTTTCAATTAATTGTTTTGCCAGGGGTTTGCTGATATTGCCTAATGATCCTGTGAGTGTAATTTTCATGATATTTATACTTTGAATTTGTTGAGATCAAAGGTATATTTGTACTTACTTTTTTACAAGTACTTACCCTGAAGTATGTATAACAATGACAGAGATCAAAGAAAGTTCAACAATACAGGAAAATAAAAAGATAGCATTTAAGGAGTGCCCTGTAACTTATGTAATGGAGAAAATAGGGGGGCACTGGAAACCCATTATTTTGTTTCACCTGCTATCAGGCAGTAAGCGTTACAGCGAACTGAGAAAATCAATACCTGCAATAACCGAAAAAATGCTGATACAGCATCTGAAACAATTGGAGCTTGATAACCTGGTGATGCGTAAAGCCAGGCCGGTAGTACCGCCCTATGTTACTTACAGCCTTACACCATCGGGTTTTGGCTTAAAGCCGGTTTTATATACCATGGCCGTTTGGGCAATTGAACAGAGCGGAAACAATCCCGAAATATTTTATAAAGACCTGGCCGATTTTCCGGGCGAGATTCCGGAACCTGCCCAGGCTTAAAACAGGTGGTATAAAAAAAGAGGGTGTCTTGAAAAGACAACCTCTTATATTCAGGTCAGTCAGACCATTTATTAAGCATATCACCAACAACATGCTTAATGTTTTTTATGTATACGTAGTTTTTTCTGTATAGTTTATGATATTAAGAAACTACTTTAAAGTATGACATGATATTATTGAAGAGTGTGACAAACGATTTAAGATTAGAAATAAGCTTAACTTCCGGATGATAGGTTTGAGACAGGGTGTTTGACAAAGAATTGGTTTCCTGCTGCAAAACTATGAATAGAAGTATAAGAAAAAAAGCTAAGATTTTAACATTTACCTCCAGCGTAATTCTGGACTTTTTCTTATTCCTGCGCATTGTAGTGCAAATGTAGGTAGCTTAATTAAAGTTGTCAATCCGTGAAAACACCGTATTTTTTGAGTTTTAATTTACCTGAAACCACGCCGCAAATTGATGGCTTTCTGGTAAATTTGCTGACGTGCTTACATGGTGTTTGGGTAAAAGAAATTATTGGCCAATAGCTCCTGATTAATTATTCAAATTGCAGATTGTAAACTTTGAGCGCTCTGCTTGCATGCTTTGACGCCTTTGAAAAATGAATGAATGCAGCAACCAACAAGGCTGTTGCTACCCCTGTAAAAACATACGCCCCCGTGAGGCTGCTGTGATGCTGAGGCGGATAAATAAAACCAGGCTGCCCATTAACCCAACCTGCAGTAGGCATGTTATTCAGATTGTCTTTTGAATGATGTGCAAATTCAATAATTGCCGCGGGTATTGATGCAGCAGCGCCGCCCATCGAAATGAAACTCCAGGTAGCATAAGTTTTAGCTTTTTTAAACTCCATAGCCGATGGCGCATAGGCCAACAACTTGATTTTTACATCTTCGGCGGTTTGTAATTTGCCGCCAATGGTATATAAATATCCGGAGTACCGGCCGTCGCCAAAAGGGATGATCTTTATAACGCTGTCGGGTTGTGCCTGTGGCTTTTTAATATCCTGAGCTTTAATAAATAAGGTTGAAAACAGGAATAATAAGGTGATAATGATAGGGTTTTTCATTTTAATTTAGTTAGATGTAGGGTTTAGCACAACGTGAGTTTATATATTAAACTCGTATCATTGTTGTTTGTCAATTTGAAATTCTGTAACAAATTGATTACTAATGTGAAAGATTCTTAGTTTGCCTTTCTCCCCAAAGGGGAATTTAAGTGACGCTGATGGCAGGGTAAGTAAATTGGGGCAATAATTTATTTTAAATGTTAATTATACATTATATATTAGCCCTGCTAAATCGAATAAACCATTTATACAATCTGTCTGCCAGATACTTTATACATTGAACTCATGAGAAAACTGTTCTTTTTTATTACCTTTTTAAGCTTTGCCGCAGCTGCTTCAGCAAACGTTGGCTATCAGGATACCATTGTAACAGGTGCCCCGGTACCTGCTGAAATTCAGGACCCGCGTAACATCGGTATTAATAAGGAGGCTGCGCATGCCACATTAATGCCCTATGCTACCTTGCAGGAAGCGCTGAAAGGAAACCGCCGCACATCAACTTTTAGCCGGAGCTTAAATGGCGTATGGAAATTTAACTGGGTATCATGGCCGCAACAGCGTCCTGTTGATTTTTACCAAACCAACTACGATGTATCTGGCTGGAAGGATATCAAAGTTCCTTCCAATTGGCAGATAGAAGGTTACGGAACTCCTTATTACAGTAACTATACTTATATCTTCAAGAAAGATTTTCCGCGGGTAATGAGCGAACCACCCAAGAACTTTACCGCTTATAAAGAGCGTAATCCGGTAGGTAGTTACCGTAGAGATTTTACCCTGCCGGCAGACTGGAAGGGCCGTCGTACATTTATCACCTTTGATGGGGTAGATGCAGGTTTCTTTATATGGGTTAACGGTAAAAAGGTTGGCTACAGCGTAAATAGTCGTAATGCTGCTGAATTTGATATTACCAAATATGTGCGACCCGGTAAAAACATGGTGGCTGTAGAAGTATACCGTTTTACCACAGGTAGTTACCTGGAAGATCAGGACATGTGGAGGTTAAGCGGTATTTTCCGTAACGTAACCTTATGGAGTACACCTCAGGAGCACATCAGGGATTATTTTGTAAAAACCAACCTTGACAAGCAATATAAAAATGCAACGGTTGAGGTAAATGCCAAAGTGAAAAACTATGGCAGTGCACCTGTTAAAGCAAATACATTGCAGGTTACTTTATATAATGGAAGTACCATTGTAAAAGGTGCAACAGGACAGGTAGCTGTTAAGGCGCTGCAGCCCGGTGAAGAGGCTATAGTAAAACTTAGTTTCCCGGTAAGTAATCCACAAAAATGGACTGCCGAAACACCTAAGTTATATACCACCGTTTTAAGCCTGAAAAATGGCACCACTACTGATGAAACTATATCATCGCGTACAGGCTTCCGCACCATTGAAATCAAAGGGCGTATATTCACTATTAATGGAACCCGGATTAAACTGAAAGGCGTAAACCGCCATGAGAACTGGCCCGAGGTTGGCCATGCCGTTACCGAGGAGCAGATGATCAGGGATATTGTGCTGATTAAACAAGCTAACTGTAACCACGTACGTACCTGCCATTACTCGGATGATCCGCGTTGGTACGAGCTGTGTGATGAGTATGGTATTTACCTGGTGGCCGAAGCCAATCTGGAAAACCATGGCGCCTGGGATGAGTTTAATGAGGACCCAAGGATTAAGGATGCCATTATTGACCGTAATGTGGCCAATGTGCAAAGCTTTAAAAATCATCCATCGGTTATTATTTGGTCGTTGGGTAATGAGTGCGGCAGCGGGGGCAGCAATTTCAGGGCAGCTTTGGATGTGGTGAAAAAACTTGACCCTACACGGCCTACGCACTACCAGGGCTTTGGTGTTGGTGAAAAGAATCCGGCTGATATCGAAAGTGATATGTATACCGGTTTAGAGCAGGTAGAAGAATATGCCAAAGGCGATAAATTAACCAAGCCGTTTTATCTGTGCGAGTATGCACATGCCATGTTTAACTCCATGGGATCTGTTGATGAATACAATGATTTATTTGATAAATATCCAACACTTTTAGGAGGCGCAATTTGGGAGTGGCAGGATCAGGGTGTATGGAACAGGCGCGACCCTAATCACCAGATACTGGCTTTTGGAGGTGGTTTTGGCGAATATCCCAATGATCATTACTTTATTCACAAAGGGGTGGTTTTTTCAGACAGGTCAGTTAAACCGCACTATCCCGAATTAAAACATGCTTACCAGTGGATTGCCGTAACCGGAAAAGATCTGAAAAATGGTATTATCACCATTAAAAACAGGTATCAGTTTATTAACCTGGATGGTTTTGAAGGTAACTGGCAATTGAGCGAAAACGGTGTGGTAACTACAAAAGGTAATTTTGACATCGGGAAAATAAACCCGGGCGAAGAAAAGGAAATCAAAATTCCGTACACCATTATTAACCCTAAGCTTAAAGCCGGTGCCGAGTACTTCCTCAGGATTTCGTTTACTTCAAAAACGGATAAGTTATGGGCCAAAAAGGGCTTTGAAGCCGCAAGCCAGCAACTGGCCTTGCCGGTAATAGCTGCTGCTCCGGTTGCCGATTTGGCGGCTCAGCAAAAGCTTGAATTATCAAATGGTAGTAATGAGATCAAGGTAAAAGGCAAGGATTTTAAAATTGAGTTTGATAAAAAAACAGGCACATTTAACAAGCTGGAGAAAAATGGCGAAAATGTACTGGCCGATAACGGTGGCCCGATGCTGCATTTATGGCGTGCACCACACCGCAACGATGATATGTGGGCCAACGAAGGCTGGGAAAAATACGGTATTAAAACCCTTACATGGGTAGTTGCAGAAGTTACTGCAGTACAGGAAGCACCGGGTAAAATAATTATAAGTGCTCATTTAACCGGTACAGGTAAACAGGGCTTTACCGTAAGCCATAAAGTACGGTACACTATACAGGGTGACGGCAGTATCAAGGCAGACAATGAAGTGTCATTTAGTGACCCTAAAGTTGTATTGGCCAGACTTGGTGTAAGGCTCTTTTTGAAAAAGGAGATGGACCAGTTCTCTTATTTTGGTCGTGGCCCTATGGAAAACTATGCCGACAGGAAGAGCGGCTTTGATGTGGCCCAATATGCAAGCACCGTAAAACAACAGGTAACGCCGTATGAAAAACCAATGGAGAATGGTAATCATGAAGATGTACGTTGGGCAAAACTAAGCGCGAAGGATGGAGCTACCATCAAAGTAAGCAAACAGGATAGCCTGTTGCAGGTATCGGCGCAGCCTTATAGTGATGAAGAAATGGAGCCCGTTGAGTACAGGATAGATTTGCCAAAAAGCAAAGCAACTGTATTAACTGTTAGTGCCCATACATTGGGTGTGGGTTCAAACTCTTGTGGCCCGCGGCCGCTGGCTAAGTATACTGTTTATGCTAAACCAGACACTTTTAGTTACGAGCTGCATTTATAGGAAAAGAAAATCCGGACCAATCAATATAGCAGTTGGTGCGAAGAGCCGATATTATTATAAAAAAGGTCGGGGGATTTAAATCCCCTGACCTTTTTTATGCCTTAAGTAAATGGCAGTTTAATTAGGTGCCACAGGTGAACTGCTATTGGTGTAAGGCCATATTCCGGGTTTAGGAAAAGCTATGCCTTTATTGCTGCCACGGGTGTTATTGTCCTGTCCAAAGTAGTATAATGGCCAGCCTTTGTAACTTAATTGCGATTTTCCAAATACTGTAATTATTGCAAATTGTGTTTTATCAAGTATTGAAGGCACATTCAGTACAGTTTTCACCGTGTCAATGGGCCATACTTTATTATTGCTGAAATCGGGTACAGTAAAGGTGTTTGTTTTGGATTTATCGTGACTAAAAGAGTACAGGGTTTGGCCTCGGTCGTCAGTAATATATTGGGTAACCTCATTGCCCGGCTTAAGCAGGTGATCATAATTTACATTATCAACACCCAACAATTGGCTATTGGTAACCATTACAGTATAATCGGGCTTGGCAACAAACCAAATACTTTCCAGGCCATCGCCATTGGTATCGCCGGCTTTGGCATCGCCAGAAAAATAATATAGAGGCCAGCCCTTGTAAGTGGTTTGTTTAGCGCCATCACTTGCGCGTGTAATAGTGCCGAAGTCTTTGGCATCAAGACCCTTATCAAGGGTTAAGTTAGGCTGGTAAAATGTTGGCCATGCAGTGGTACAACCCCCACTGCATCCCGAAGTTCCGTTAGCATCAATAGCAAAAAAATACAACGTTTTTCCCTTATCATCGGTCATAACGCTACCAAATTTTGTATTGACAGCCAATTGAATAGTATTAGCCGGGGCGGTTGAGGTTGTGCTTTTGGAGTTGTTGTCTTTTTTACATGACCAGGCGGCAAACATTACAGCAATACCGGCAATTGCGAGGGGGAGATTTTGTCTGAGTTTCATTTCTTTTCTATAGGTTAATAATTGTCTATTAACTCCATTACGTTGTGAAAACCCTAGTGGGTTGCCTTATCTAAAAGATAAATTTTATAAAGTAGCAGGAAAGTATGCCGGGAATTTCAGACTTTGTTTTGTTTGTATTGTGTGTTAAAATGATCTGTTTAGATGTATATGCTATTGTATATAAGGCGTTTGGGATGTATTGTTAGATGTGGTAATTTAGTATTGTTAACCTTGTGTATGAGAATGGTGGATAGTAATTAAAGATTTGATTCTCCATGTAAAACGTAAGGTTGTGAATGATGGAGGATTCTCTATTGAGCTAAAATTCAGTTGAGTGCTTTGTAATTGGAGAGATGAATAATTGGTTGTTTGTGATAATGTTTTATAAAGTGTGTCTTTTTTATTAAACTACAAGTTTTAATCTCCTAAAACGTTAATATTTTATCAATATTATAATTTAATTTTCTTTAATATTTTTACAGTATTATTGCATTTATCGTATTTTTTATAATGATAAAATGTAGATTTGTTCTGTTGACTATACGTTATTAAAAGTATTTCAAAACAAAATTTCTGTTGAGTATGTTTAGAGAAAAAATTACGAATAAGCCGCCGTTTTTTTTTAATATAAGTATGAACATGGTCACAAGTCCTTTTGTGAAATTTGTTTCCTCTAAAATATTTATCCCCGTAACTTTAAAGAAGAAATTTTTTTTAGGATTGGCATTAGCTTTAATCACTTCGACAAGCTTTTCCCAAACTTTACCAATTGGCAGCTACGCAGAAGATATTGCCAGAAGAGAGCAGATATTGGGTAAAGGCGATAATACCGCGTCTTTTAATATCAGGCCAGTAAACAGTTCATGGAATGATGCCGATTCCTCGCTTCAAAATCTTGTAGCCAGTAAAACGTATGCTAAATTTAACTTAATGGGTATGCCGTCAGGCATACAGTTGCTGCCGTTTAGCTGGCTTAATGACTTTAATGCAAACAGACCTTACGGCTATAATAATTCATCCCTATATCCTAATGCCGGATATCAGACCATGGTTAGCGGGGGCTTCTTATTAAAAGCAGGTATATTAAGAGTGCAGGTAAAACCCGAGTTTGTATATGCTCAAAATAAAAGATTTGATACGTTTGCTGATGTGCAGGCCAATTCAACCTCAATCGCTCTTTTAAATGCCTATTATAGTACTGTTAACGGTATTGATGCGCCTGAAAGGTTTGGCAACAAGTCATTACAGCATTTGTATCCGGGACAATCAAAAATTACGGTGAACTATAAGAATATGGAATTGGGTGTTTCCACCGAAAACCTTTGGTGGGGGCCGGGGATAAGAAATTCTATTATGATGAGTAACTCAGCTCCTGGTTTTCTGCACTGGACATTTAACTCTGTAAAACCGCTTAAAACAATAATAGGTTCATTTGAGTGGCAAATAATAGGGGGAAATTTAAAGCAATCGGGTTATCTGCCGCTTGATACCAGTAAAATAGTAAATGGTAAGGGAATGTATTCGCCTAAGCCCGATATTACACGTTATATTTCGGCATATACAGTAAACTGGCAGCCTAAATGGTTAAAGGGATTGTATCTTGGCATTACAGGTTATGACTATATGGATAAGGATTCGCTTTATAATACAAGAAGCGCCATTCATAAATTAGTTCCGGTGCTTATAGGGTCATCATTAGCGGCAAACAACGTTTTAAATAGTACCCGTGGTGATGGGCAGGATTTCGCTTTTGCCTTTAACATTAGGCAGCTATTACCTCTGTATAATGCAGAGCTTTATTTTGAATGGGCCAGAAACGACAGAACGGGCAGTTTAAATGATTTTGTACAGGAACCGGCTCATTCTGCAGCGTATACTTTTGGAGGGCGCAAATTATTTGAGCTGGCTAAAGGCAGCTATATACAGATCAAGGGTGAGATTACACAATTACAAAGATCATCAACATTTTTATTGCGGGATGAGCCTACCTGGTATGAGCATTTAATCAACGCCAGAGATGGTTATACTAACGATGGCAGATATGTGGGAGCGGGAATTGGTCCGGGAAGTAACAGTTTTATGTTTGATATAAGTTACCTGAAGGGTTTAAATTCTTTCGGAATGACCTTTGAAAGAGAATTACATAATAATGATCTGTATTACACTGCTTTTTCCGGAACCGGTAATTTTAACTCGCATTGGGTTGATGTTTCCAATACTTTTTATACAAACGTAAAATTAAAAAGATATCTGGTTTCAGCCGAAGTTACACCTGTTTACTCTTTAAACTACCAGTACAGACATGGTAACAGCTTTAATTTACACGCGAGAGTGAGCCTTACATATTACTTTGATTGATCCTAAATAGTATCCTCCACAAAGTTTCCCTATTTTTTTCCCCCAGTGTTATATTCTGTTCCTTACTTACGTAATAGAAGTAGTTAAAACAGATGTGATGCTTATTGTCATTTGTAAAATCAATAATTTATACGCCAACAATAAAGCTTATTTGTATATAATTAATACAGATTTAACATGAATTATCAATGCGTGTGTACGTTATTAAACAACAGGGCGTTTTAATGAATCAAATCAATTTTTTTGATCATATTGTTGATTAATAGCGGGTTGATGTTTTTATAAAGCTGCACGCATTTTTTTAATAAAATTAAAAACCCGATACAGTTTCTTTAATAAGAAATTGATTTACCTTTGCGAAAAAATAAATACTTTTTATTAGAGTATTATTTATAATATTCTAATAGTGCATTACTATGAATAAAATTAACTTTCGTATATTTTTAGTGGCTATTGTTATTTGTCTCGGAACGTTTAACTATGCTTCGGCCCAAAGCAGCCTTCAAAATGTATCCTCTATTAATGTTGATGACCTTTCAGATCAACAAATAACACAACTTTTACAACAGGCGCAAAATTCCGGATTGAGTGATTCTCAACTGTTGCAGCAGGCTCAGGCAAGGGGAATGAGTGCAGCAGAAGTACAAAAGTTGCAAACCAGGATTCAGGCAATAGAGAACAAAGCTACCGGGCGTAATCCCCGGACAGCCACTGATAGTCTTGCAAATGATGATAATGCTGATAATAGCAAAACGGGGCGCAGGTTAAATTATAAGCCTGATTCTCTTGATACGGCTATTACAAGAAAGGATATTTTTGAAAATTTAAGACCTAAAATATTTGGTGCTGATCTTTTTAAAAATAAGAACAGTTCATTTGAACCCAATTTAAAATTGGCCACCCCGGTAAATTACATCGTTGGTCCGGACGATCAATTGAATATAAATGTTTATGGGAGTTCTTTGGTAAACTGGAAGTTAGAAGTTTCGCCCGAGGGTAATATTAATATACCAGGTGCGGGAATCTTAAATGTAAGCGGCAGAACCATTGAGCAGGTTACCACATTAATTAAAAACAAGCTATCTTCCAACAATTATGCTATTGGCCGCGGAACCAGCGTTCAGGTAAGCCTGGGTAATATTCGCAGTATTAAGGTTATTATAGTAGGGCAGGTTCAAAAGCCAGGTACTTATACCTTACCATCGCTGGCAACTGTTTTTAATGCGCTTTATGCATCTGGCGGCCCAACAGATAATGGTAGTTTCAGACAGATAGAGGTGATCAGAAATAATCGTGTTATAAGACACCTTGATGTTTATGATTTTTTGGTTAGAGGTGATCAGAAAGATAATATCTCATTACAGGATCAGGATATTGTTCGCGTACCAACTTACAGAACCAGGGTGCAGTTAGTTGGCCAGATCAAGATACCTGCATTATTTGAAGTTTTGCCCGGTGAAAATTTAGACAATATTTTAACGTATGCCGGTGGTTTTACTGATACCGCTTACACCGCACGTATAAAGGTATCGCAGATTAGCGACCAGCAGCGCAGAATAACTGATGTTTTAGAGGCTGATTATAAAAATTATGTTCCGTTAAGAGGGGATAAATTCACCATAGAATCAATTATTAACCGCTTTGAAAACAGGGTTACTATTAAAGGAGCTGTTTTCAGACCCGGCGAGTTTGAGTTGCAAAATGGTTTAACCCTAAAACAGTTAATTGAAAATGCGGCAGGTTTAAAAGAAGATGCGTTTACAGATCGTGGAACTATTACCAGGTTAAAGCCCGATAACAGTACGGAGATCATAGGGTTCAATGTAAAGGATGTAATTAACAAAATAGTGTCTATCCCATTACAACGTGAGGATATTGTAAATATATCTTCCATATTTGATCTGCGCGACAAATATGTAGTTACTATTAATGGTAGTGTAAGAAAGCCCGGAAAGTTTGTTTTTTCAGAAAACATGAAGGTAGAAGACCTGATTCTGAAGGCAGGCGGTTTTGCGGAGGGAGCCAGTACTAAGCGTATTGAGGTGGCCCGTAGGGTATCTGACGCTGATCCAACATCACGAAATAGTTCTGTATCACAGGTTTTTAGCGTTAATATAGATGGCCAATTACGACCGGCAGAAGCCAATTTTGTATTAAACCCGTTTGATATCGTATCTGTTTATACTTTACCTGGTTTTGAGAAACAAAAAACAGTTAAGGTTGAGGGCGAGGTAATGTATCCTGGTTCGTATACTATCAAAAGTAAAAACGAAAAAATATCTGATCTGGTTGCTCGTGCGGGTGGTTTAACGGCATCAGCCGATGTAGAAGGCGGTTCTTTGAAAAGAGATAACATTGCTATTCTGGGGGTTGATAAAAACAAGGCGGATACTACTGCCCTGGCACTTGAGAGAAAAAATGAGTTCAACAGATTAAAAAGAACCTATAAAGATTCAACCAGTACTATTGATACCCAACAGCGCAATAACTATGTAGGTATTGAGCTGGAGAAAATACTAAAAGCCCCGGGCTCAAAAAATGATCTGCTGTTAGAGGATGGCGATATTTTACGGGTTCCCAAGCAGCAACAGGTAGTTCGTGTTAACGGGCAGGTGTTGTACCCGAGTGCAGTAGTTTTCGATAAGTCAAAGTCATTTAATGATTTTGTATCCAATGCTGGCGGCTACGGACCTGATGCATTACGAAGAGGTGCCTATGTTGTATATCCCAACGGAACGGTTAAAGGCACCAGGAAGTTTCTGTTTTTTAATGTACACCCCGATGTTAGACCAGGAAGCGAAGTTTATGTTCCAAAAAAACCTGCAAGTAAAGGCAACAGTGCCCAAACAATTATTGGGTTAACAACGGGATTGGCATCTTTAGGAGCTATCATTTTAGGGGTTTTGAGTTTGCGTAAATAAGTGTTTATAATGCACCTGAATGTTGATTATTGCTAAATATATTGATCTGCATTTTGTGTGATTATTTATTAAATACTGTGTTTTAGAGTATTAATTCGTGTATTAAAAACTACAATGGATAATAAAATTGAAAATGACGAAATATCAGTAAAAGAGGTCATGCAAAAATTGGGAGGTGTTGTAAGGTATATCAAAACCCAGTGGAAAGTTATTTCTGTTTTTATTTTAATAGGCGCATCAATAGGATTACTGGTTGCATTTTTTACAAAGCCAACATATACAGCCGTTTGTACATTTGTACTGGAAGACGGTAGTAAAGCCGGGGGCTTAGGCCAATATGCAGGCCTGGCATCTTTAGCTGGTATAGATATTGGTGGGGGAGGAGGAAGTGGTATATTTCAGGGTGACAATATTATTGAACTTTATAAATCAAGATTAATGATTGAAAAAACCTTGTTGAGTGAAGTTACTATTGACAAAAAAAAACAACTATTAATTGATAGGTATATTGATTTTAATAAATTAAGATCTAAATGGAAAGAAAAAGACCATATAGATAAAATATCTTTTAATAATGATCCAAATCATTTTGAACGTAAGCAGGACAGTATAATTTCAAATATTGTTGAAATTTTTGACAAAAAGGTATTGTCGGTTGGTAAACCAGATAAAAAACTGAGCATCATTAGGGTAGAAGTTGTTAGTGAAGATGAGTTGTTTGCGCGTGAGTTTAATTTGAAACTTGTTGAAACGGTAAATAATTTTTACACACAAACAAAAACTAAAAAGAGCAATCAAAATGTAACTATTTTACAACGCCAGGCAGACAGTGTTAAAAGAGTTTTAAACTTTTCAATTGATGGTGTTGCATCTTCCATTGACGCAGCACCAAATGCTAACCCATTATTACTTACGCTGAAGGCGCCATCGCAAAAAAGACAGATAGATGTACAGGCAAGTACTGCTATATACGCAGAAATTGTTAAAAATCTTGAGCTTTCTAAAATTTCATTAAGGCAAGAGTTGCCGTTAATTCAAGTTATTGATGCACCGGTATTGCCGTTAGCCAAAGAAAAAGTTGGAAAGCTAAAAGGAATTGTAATTGGGGGGATTTTATCAGGTTTTTTATGTTTGATATTTGTTGTTTGTAAAAGGTTATTTAAATCATTAATGAGTTAATAATCATTTGGTTTATGTGGGTAGATAATAAAACAACAGATAGATTTGAAGTGAAAAATAATTTATAAATATGTCTTTATCACAAGTTAAGCTTATTAATCTCCCGAAAATTTTGGATGAAAGGGGTAACCTTTCTTTTTTAGAACAAAATAACCATATACCTTTTAGCATTAGGAGGGCTTACTGGATTTATGACGTACCAGGAGGAGAAGCACGTGGTGGGCACAGTTATAAAAAAAATCAGGAATTGATCATCGCATTGTCAGGCAGTTTCGATTTGATTATTAAGGATAAAAACGATAGTACCCTAACCTATACCTTAAACAGGTCATATTACGGCTTATATATACCCAGTGGTATATGGCGGCATATGGAAAACTTTTCAACTAATTCATTAGCCTTTGTTCTTGCATCAACCGATTATGATGAAAACGATTACGAGCGTGATTATAATCAATTTTTATTAGGTGATAATTAATAAGATTTGAAATGAATACAACTTATGATTGCTCCGTATTTGAATTACCCCGAATAAAAAACCGTGCAGGTAACATTACGCCTGTGCATAATAATATTGAAATACCTTTCGCAATAAAAAGGACATTCTATTTATATGATATCCCGGGTGGCGAATCCCGAGGTGCGCATGCTCATAAAGAATGCCATCAATTTTTGATAGCAGTAAGTGGAAGTTTTGAGGTATTATTAGATGACAGTAAAACCAAGCGTATTGTTCAATTAAATCGTCCTTACGTTGGATTGCATGTCCCTCCCGGAATATGGGCATCCGAAATTAACTTTTCGTCGGGCTCAATTTGTTTGGTGTTTGCATCACATACTTACAATGAAAAAGATTATATAAGAGATTATAACGAGTTTTTAGACTACGTACATGAATAAAAACATCCATCCCCTGTCAGATGTTCAGACTGATAAAATAGGAGAAAATACTTTTGTATGGCAATTTAGCGTAATACTAAAAAATGCTGTTATAGGTTCAAACTGTAATATTAATTGTAATTGCTTTATTGAAAACGATGTAACACTTGGCAATAACGTTACTATAAAATCAGGCGTACAGATTTGGGATGGGATTACTATTGAAGATAATGTATTTATTGGTCCTAATGCGACCTTTACAAATGATCTGGTGCCGCGCTCAAAAGTATACCCGGATAAGTTTGGGCAAACTATCGTAAAAAAAGGAGCTTCCGTCGGAGCAAATGCAACTATAATAGCTGGTATTGAAATTGGTGAATTTGCTTTTATTGGAGCTGGTAGCGTTGTAACCAAAACAATTCCGCCTTACACAGTCTGGTATGGTAACCCTGCTATTCATCAAGGATTTATTACCGAGAATTCAGTTATTCTTGATTTGGATTTGTTGGATAAAAAAAATAACGTGCAATACGTGTTAGATGGATATAAACCAGTTATGAAATGATTAAGTTTTTAGATTTATTAGAAATAAATAAACGACATAAAGAAGAATTAAAGGCTGCATTTGAGCGCGTTTTAGATTCAGGCTGGTATATAATGGGCAATGAGTTGAAAACATTTGAGGCCGATTTTGCAGCTTATTGCGGTACTAAACATGCAATAGGCGTAGCCAATGGATTGGATGCATTGATTTTAATTATCAGGGCGTATAAGGAGTTGGGCTTATTTCAGGACGGCGACGAGATTATTGTGCCAGCCAATACTTACATAGCCAGTATTTTAGCCGTATCAGCTAATAATTTGGTTCCTGTACTGGTTGAACCCGATATTAATACTTACAACATCAACCCCGCTTTAATTGAAGCCAGAATAACCTCAAAAACAAAAGCTATTCTGCCAGTTCACTTGTACGGCCAATTGTGTGATATGGAGGCAATAAATGCTATTGCTCAAAAACATGGGTTGAAAGTTATAGAAGACTGCGCCCAGGCTCATGGGGCTGCAAGCAATACAAAACTTGCCGGAAATTTTGGTGACGCAGCCGGATTTAGTTTTTATCCTGGGAAAAATTTAGGAGCTTTAGGCGATGCAGGGGCCATCACTACCAATAATGATAAACTTGCCGAAGCCCTACGCGCCCTATTAAATTATGGCTCCGAAATAAAGTATAAAAATAAGTACAAAGGCTTAAATAGCCGGCTTGATGAATTGCAAGCTGCCTTATTGGGTGTAAAGTTGAAAACTCTTGATGATGAAACCCTTACTAAAAGGGCAATCGCTAATCGTTACTTACAGGAGATAAAAAATCCTAAAGTTATTTTACCAGAAGTAGCCGAACTAAGCGCACACGTTTGGCATTTATTTGTGATTAGAACCCAAAACAGAGAGCAGATTCAGCAATACCTTACCGCCAATGATATTCAAACGGTTATTCACTACCCCATACCACCCCATAAACAGGAGGCGTATAAGGAGTGGAATAATTTGAGTTACCCTATAAGTGAAAAAATTCATAGTGAGGCTTTAAGTTTACCTTTAAGCCCGGTATTAACACCAGCTGAAGTAGATCAGGTAATAAAAATAGTGAATGCCTACTAATAAATTTGTAACAAGGCTCAAAAACTCTTTAATAAACAGGGTCATTTCGCCAGGTTTTATAATGACCCGTATACTAAAGTATAAGATGTTGTCAACATGTCAACATGTAAAGGGGAATCCTATTTGCGTAGGCCCCGTTTTAATAAAAGGTTTAGGCAAGGTTGTTTTTCAGGATAATGTAAATATAGGTGTTGTTGCATCTCCGTATTTTTACAATACATATTGTTATATCGAAGCAAGACAGCCCGAAAGCAGCATTACTATTGGTAGTGGTGTTTATTTAAATAATAATGCTTGTTTAATAAGCGAGGGAGAAGGTATAGTGCTTGGTTCAAACGTTTTAGTTGGCCCAAATTTTACAGTGTTTGATAGTGACTTTCATGCTATTGACCCTTCAAAAAGGTTAAACGGTGTTCCTAAAACTGCCCTGGTAAAAATTGATGACAATGTTTTTATAGGAGCAAATGTCACCATTCTGAAAGGAGTTAATATTGGTGAAAATTCTGTTATAGCCAGTAACTCATTAGTGTCAAAATCCATTCCACCTAATGTCATTGCAGGAGGGAATCCTTGTAAGGTTTTAAAGGAAATCACCATTTAATTTGACAGTTTGAAACTTATAAAAACCTCTTTTTTTTCGGCTATAATTACTTTTATCCGTATAGCTTCAAATTTTGTTGCGGGTAAAGTAGTGGCTTTATTGACTGGTCCGGCTGGAGTAGCACTGATTGGACAGTTTTCAAATTTTATATCCATAGCTTTAACTTTTGCTAACGGGGCAATCAATAGCGGCGTAATTAAATATACAGCTGAGTATGAAGGAGATGAGCAGCAGCTGAAAAAGCTTTTTAGCACCTCCCTTAAAATAAGTATTTATAGCTCAAGTGTGTTCGGCTTTTTATTGCTCTGCATAGCAACTTATGTTTCTAAATGGTTATTTCATTCAGATCTTTATACTAATCCATTAAGAGTACTGGGGTGTACCATTATCCTGTATTCGCTCAACTCGCTTCTTATATCTATTTTAAATGGTAAAAAACAAATAAAAACATACACCTTGGTAAATACAGTTGGAAGTGTTGTTGGTTTGGTGTTTACTGTTGTATTAGTTTTCTTTTATAAAATAAGCGGTGCTCTTTATGCTTTAGTTTTAGCGCAGTCTATTGTGTTTTTTGTTACTATGGTAATGGTTGTTAGAAGTAGTTGGTTTTCAAAGGCTTATTTTAATCAGCCTTTTGATAGGGCAACAGCCCGTAACTTATCACGCTTTAGTTTAATGGCTATAGTTACAGCCTTAACCGTACCTGTTTCACAGATCATCCTGCGTAATTTAGTCATTACTCAATTAGGGGTTAATTCTGCCGGTTACTGGCAGGGGATGATGCGTGTTTCTGATGGTTATTTGTTGTTAGTTACTACTTCTTTAAGTACTTATTATCTACCCAAATTATCTTCGTTAAATAATGATGAAGACATGCGGAAAGAAATTTTTCAGGGATATAAAATTATACTGCCGGTTGTGTTTGTGAGCTGTATGCTTATTTATCTATTACGCTTTGTTATCATCCATATTTTATATACTAAAGAGTTTGAGGCTATGAGCGGGCTCTTTATTTACCAACTCATTGGCGACTTTTTCAAAATGTCTGCCTGGATATTGGGGTACTTAATGTTAGCCAAAGCCATGACCAAAGCATATATAATAACAGAAATTGTTTTTAGTGTAAGCAATGTCTTGTTAGGATATCTTTGTATACATTTGTTCCAGTTAAACGGTATTACCATTGCATTTGCAATCAATTATTTTATTTATTTAATAATTATGATTGTGATTTTCAGAAAGTTATTATTTAAATGAGTTATCCTTTAGTATCTTTTATCATTCCTGTTTATAATCATCAAAATTATGTTGCTTATACATTAAACAGTATTTGTGATGATGATTATCCAAATAAGGAAATCGTTATTGTTAACGATGGCTCAACCGATAACTCTGACAAAGTTATAACCGAGTGGATAGCTGTAAATGCCGGTAAAATTTCGGTAAACTATGTAAATCGCGAAAACAAAGGAATATGCAGCGCTCTTAATGAGCTGGTTAAGCTATCAAAAGGCAAGTATATCATTATTGTGGCAAGCGATGATATGTTGTACGGCAGTACAGTAACCCGAAGGGTTAATATTTTAGAGGAGAATGAAAAAACGGGTAAGTTTGTTTTAATTAGCGATGCCTTGATTATTGATGAAAATAACAATGTTTCACAGCAAAGCTCAATGGAGAATAATAAGGGAAATAAGCAAAAATTTAAAACTGATAGGGGTATCCTTGAAGAAATGATAACCAAACCTTCAACAGTAGGTGCTATTTCCATAATTAATAAATCTATATACGATAAAATTGGTCCTTATCCCGAGGATTTGTATCTGGAAGACTGGTTCTTTTATCAAAGAGCAGCAGCTTTAAAATCTATTATATTTTGGGATGAAGTTGTTTCTTTATACCGGGTGCATTCGAGTAACATGTCTGGAGTTAATATCTCTATGAAAAGGAGGTTAGATATTCTCAGGTCGGTTAAAACATCAGTATCCAGAAATATAAGTTGGTTTCCCTCTGTGTATTATAAGTTTTTGGGAGTAAGGAAATTAATTTCATTGTATTATTTAATTTTTAAACTAAAAGTAAAAGGAGTAATCGTTAAAGAAACGTAAGGCGTTTTGTTGGTTGTTTGTTAAATTGAGAATAAGAGCGCTATTGATGGCATTTTTCTGAACATTTTGTTAGTTGGTATATGAAAACTTAATTCATAGGGTAGCTTAATTAATTATAACTTTTACCTGAATATCTGTTAAATAAGCCCAAAGGATAATAATTATGATAGGTTTTATTGTTAGAAAAGTAAAAGGAATTTTATTGGCCCGGCATATAAGTGGTGCTTCAAAATATATAATAAGGGGGAATTCTCACTTTTTTGAAAGCTTTAGATTAACTGTAATAAAGCCGGTACAAGATAAAATATATTTAAAAGTTGGGGACGATTGTATTTTGGATTGCAAAGTTTTATTTGAATCTGGTACAGGTGAGGTAATTATAGGAAATAGGTGTTATATAGGAACAAGTAGCATTATCAGCAGAAATAAAATTGAGTTCGGTAATGATGTAATGGTAGCCATGGGGTCTGTGTTTTACGATCATGACTCGCACTCTATTAATTATTTAAACAGAGAGGATGACATTACACGGCAGTTAGAAGATCATAGATCTGGAAAATTTTTTATTGAGAATAAAAGTTGGAACAACGTAACGTCAAGTCCGATAAAAATAGGTAACAATGCATGGATAGGGATAAATTGTATCATTTTAAAGGGTGTAACAATAGGTGAAGGAGCAATTATAGGTGCAGGTAGTGTAGTAACACGTGATATTCCTGCATGGACAGTGGCTGGCGGTAATCCGGCTAAAGTAATTAAAGAAATTCCTGATGAGCGCAGAAGAAAGTAAGAAAAAGGTGGTTTTAATAACCGGGGCATATGGCTTTTTGGGGCGCCATGCCGCAAAAAACTTTAGTGATGAGGGATATCGTGTTATTGGCATTGGGCATGGTAAATGGCAATCATATGAATACAATAAATGGGGAATTGATGAGTGGAATGAATCTACGATAACATTTGAAGCGTTGATTAATTTAAACAGGACCTTTGATGTTATTGTACATTGCGGAGGAAGTGGCTCTGTGGCATTTTCTTACCAAAATCCGTATGAGGATTTTCAGAAAAGTGTTCAAAGCACATTGTCATTGTTAGAATATATACGTCTTCAGGCAAAGCCATGCCATTTTATCTATCCTTCAAGCCCTGCCGTTCATGGCGACCTGGGTGATAAGGAAATCATAGAGGATGACCCTTCTTTTCCCATATCGCCCTATGGCTTCCATAAAAAAGCAGCAGAGGAGTTATGTCTATCGTATCATAAAAACTTTAATATAAAAGTATCCATCATTCGGTATTTTTCTATTTATGGAGCTGGTTTGCAAAAACAGCTGCTTTGGGATGCCTGTTTGAAAATAAAAAATTCAGAAAAAGAGATCACATTTTTTGGTACGGGCGACGAAACCAGGGATTGGATTTATGTGACAGATGCTACGTCTTTAATTTTAGCAATAGCCAAAAATGTTAAGGCAGATATGATCATCATAAATGGCGGAACCGGTGTAAGAACAACAATAAGCAACACCATAAATGAATTGGTTAGATTGTATGGTAAAAACAACGTAGTTACTTTTAATAAGCAGGTAAAACCTGGCGATCCGAGATTTTATCATGCAGACATTTCAAAAGCTAAGGCATTAGGATGGGAGCCATCAATCAGTTTGTCAGAAGGGCTCATGAAATATTTAATTTATTTTAAAAATTTAATGAATGACTAAAGTTGCATTTATTTTAAATTTCACAAAAGAATATAAAGGCGGTATCAATTATATCAAAAATCTGCTTTATGCATGTTCTCTTGAAAAACAGAGCAATCTGGAATTTTTTCTTTTTGTACCCAGTGATATCGAGCAGGAATATATTGATACTTTTTCACCATATGCCCAAATAATAAGAACAAGTATTCTGAAAAGAAAAACGTTACCCTGGTTTTTTGAAAAGGTATTGGAAAGAAAATTCAGTATCAACTTTTTGCTGTTAAGATTATTAAAGAAACATAAAATAGATGTTGTATCACATTCTAATTTTTTTGACAGGTATAAATCTTTAAAAATTATCAACTGGGTTCCTGACTTTCAAATACTTCATTATCCTGATTTATGGAATGATAGTGAACGAGAGCGGATACTTAAATTATACAGAAATATTGTTAAGTATAGCGATCGGATTATTTTAAGCAGCAATGATGCTTTTAAAGATTACAAAGGTTTTACTTCAGAAAAAATTGAGAAGGTGAGGGTTATGCAATTTGTTTCTCAACCGGTTTCCATAAGTAAAACTGAATTAGATGTAGTAAAGGAAACAGTAAAAAACAAATATAATATTGATAGGGATTTTTTTTACTTGCCAAACCAATTTTGGAGCCATAAAAATCATATAACAGCCTTTAAAGCTGTAAATTTATTGAAAAAGCAGGGCCTTAATCCGCTATTGATCACCACGGGTCACATGGCTGATTACAGGGAAGGAAGTGAGCATATAAAACTTATTCATGATTATATAAATGATAATGATTTAGCCGATAATATTTTATTGCTTGGCCTCATACCATATAATGAAGTTTTGATTTTAATCAGTACCTGCCTGGCACTAATTAACCCTTCGCTATTTGAAGGATGGAGTTCAACCGTTGAAGAAGCTAAAAGTAGCGGCAAACAAATAATACTATCTGATATACCCATACATAAAGAACAAAACCCGGCAACAGGTTTGTATTTTAACCCGCTGAATGAACAAGAGCTGGCTGGTATATTAAAAAATGTACTGGAAAATCCGCCCAAGCCCCAGGATATTAGTTTGGTTAAGGAAAATTTAGAAGCCAGAACTAAATTGTTTGCTGAAAAGTATCACAGTATAATTGCCGAACTATTTTAGTTTTAGAGAATTAACAATGGAACAATTTATTGCCGTTCTGGTTTTATACAAGCTAAATTTAAACAAATCAAAAACGTTTCTATCAATTTTAAAGTCGCTGCAAAAAGCAGGCAGTAAACTTGATCTGTTAGTTTATGATAATTCGCCTGCTTACAATGCAGACATTGCTTCAACAATAAGCAGTTTAAGTGAGGTTAATATTAACTATTATCCAGATAACAATAATAGCGGTGTTAGTAAAGCTTATAACTTAGCACAGTCTGTTGGCAAAGTAAATGGTAAAAAGTGGATTATATTATTTGATCAGGATACAGATTTTCCTGAAGACATGATTGAGAAATATATAGATGCAACTCGTACTTTTCCCAATGATAAATTGTTTGCACCCATAATGTTCGCCAATCAGAAAACTATGATATCACCGTGTTATTTTAAACTGATGCGTGGGTTTTCAGCCAGCGGCGTTACAACAGGTATTAGTTCATTGAAAAAATATTCGGTTATAAACTGTGGTTTGTGTATTGACATAGATTCGTTTATGGTGAATAACGGATACAATGAGCTTATTCGGCTTGATTTTAGTGATCATGATTTTATCAGACGGTTTAAGGATACTGTAACCGATAGGTTCATTGTAATTGATTTAAAAGTTAATCACGAACTGTCAACTGAAAGCAAAAATTCAGCAAAAAGCGACCTTGTTAGATTTGATTATTATTTGGAAGGGGCTAAGTATATCTCTTCTTCGGTATTTGAAAGTTTTTTATTGAAAATCCATGCAGCGTTAAGGTCGTTAAAATTAACTTTAATTCATAAGGACTTTTCTTTTATTAAGAAACTTTTATAATTTAATTTTTAATTGTGTCTGATAACAATAGTTTTGATAGGGTAAAGAAGTATATATTAAATGTAATATTTACGTGTGTGTTTCTAGAGCTATTTCTGGGGGGCTCTGGGCGCTTAGTAGAGTTTACCTCATTTCTTACCTTAAGAATGTGCCTGTTTTGTATTTACATTCCTATAACGCTATTTTTTTTAATTGTTAGAAAGTATCTGAATAAATTTATTGTATTAATTGTTGGCTATTTTTTATTTTCTGTAACAATAGCAACTATTGTAGCGTTTATAAATATTAAAACGGCAACGGCTGGTATGTTTGATGATATTAAGCCTCTGCTTAATATATTTTTACTTCCTTATTTATACTATTCCATTGATTCGGTTGATAAGATTAAACATCTTTTAAAGCTGCTTAAAATCTCCGCGGTAATACTGGCGATAATGCATTTGGTGTTTTATTGCATTTATTTGCAAAATTCAAGCATCGCGCAACTAACGGCGGTTTTGAGTACCAATGCGGAAGATATTGACAAAACACAATTCTTTTTCAAGGGCGATAGTGGTTATGTAAATTATACAGGTGATGTTTATTTATGCATCGGTTTTATAGTATGGGATCAATTTCATAGAAACTCGTTATTTAAATATATTATTTTGCTCCTATTGTTTGTTTCC
This sequence comes from Mucilaginibacter saanensis, assembly GCF_014200575.1. Classification (GTDB taxonomy): domain Bacteria; phylum Bacteroidota; class Bacteroidia; order Sphingobacteriales; family Sphingobacteriaceae; genus Mucilaginibacter. The sequence continues at coordinate 104,032 of NZ_JACHBZ010000005.1, forward strand.
ATTGTATTAACTGGTACCCGCGGACTTATATTGGCAACCGCCGGAGCTTATTTTATAAAGTGGGCATTCTTGAAATTTAATTATAAATCAATTGCATACATCCTGATTGGCTCTTTTCTTACAGTGCTGATGTTTTTGAGCTTAAAGGGTAGTATTGGTGATAAGGACGAGAGCGATCAGGTAAGATACAATACAATTAATCAGGTGGTAGATCGTATAAGTCCAATGTCTGTTATAGTAGGACATGGGTTTGGTAATGGGGTACCGGAAAGACCAGGCCATATGGAGATTTCCTACCTTGAAGTTTTTCACAAACAAGGAGTAATAGGTTTGGTGTACTATTTTCTAATTTTGTTGGTAGGTTACATAATGTATAAAAGGTGCAGCGTAAAGAATGGTATAGGTTTTTTTATGTTTATCTGGTTTGTATACTTACTAACTTTTACCAATCCATATATCAATCATCCATTGGGTATAACTATTATTTCTATTGCAATAATATCGATGATGAAGCTTAGTGAATTTGAAAAAATTAAACCAGTTATTTTATATAAACTAAATAAAGTATAAATGCGCAATGTGAGTGTTTGTATGGCAACATACAACGGTGAAAAATGTATAAAACAACAAATAGAAAGTATATTATCCCAATTGTCTGATGACGATGAAGTAATTATTAGTGATGATTCATCAACTGATAATACAATTGGAATAATAAAATCATTTAGCGACAATCGCTTGAAGATTTTTGTAAATACGCACAAGAAAGGACCCGTAGGTAACTTTGCGACTGCCCTGGAAAATGCGAAATTTGATTTCATTTTCCTTGCAGATCAAGACGACTTATGGTTGGAAGGAAAAGTAAAAAGACACATGGAATTGATGCAACAATTTGAGTTAGTTGTTTCTGATGCAATTGTAGTTACAGAAGATGGTACAGTTTTATTTGAATCATTTTTTAAAGCAAGAAACTCAGGCAGGGGCCTTCTTAAAAACTTAAGGGTAAATTCTTACTTAGGGTGCTGTATGTCATTCAGAAGGAGCTTGCTGAATAAAGCTTTTCCTTTTCCTAAAAATCTTTACATGCATGATTGGTGGCTGGGTTTGGTTGCCGAAATAGAGGGAAGTATTTATTTTTGTGAAGAAAAATTTTTGCATTATATAAGACACCCTAACAATGCTACACAAACGCTTCAAATAAAACTACCCTTATCAAAAAAGATTGCTAACCGTTGGGGATTTATTAAGGCACTAATTAATTTGAAAATCAAAGGTCTATTTTAGTTTAAATGTTAGTTAATAAAAGTTTCTTATTAATATCCACTAATTATTTTCCCGAACCAACTGCAACGGGTAAATATAATGGCGAGCTAATAGATTGGCTTATAAAAAAAGGGCACAATTGTACCGTTATAACAACTTACCCGCATTATCCTTTTTGGAAAGTTCAGTCACCTTATAAAGGCAGGTTCTTTAAAAAAGAAACCTTCTCATCGGCTAACTATGGTAAATTAACGGTTTACAGGTGTCCATGTTATATTCCATCTGTTCCATCGGGTGCAAACAGGCTTCTTATGGAGTCTACATTTTTATTTTCTTCGCTTTTTATTATTGCGCGTTTATTATTCAAAAAGAAACTCGATTATATTTTGGCTATTGCCCCACCTTTTCACATGGCTTTACCCGCGCTTTTATACCGGTTCTTTAAAAAAGCGATTGTTATATTTCATATACAGGATTTGCAGGTTGATGCCGCTCAGGGTTTAGGAATGTTAAATAATAAACTCCTTTTTAATCTTTTATATAAAATTGAAAGGATGTTTTTAAAAAAGGCAGACTTTGTAAGCAGTATTTCTGACGGAATGATTCGAAAGATCAAGTTGAAAATTAACAGGGAGGTAATTTTATTCCCCAACTGGGTTGATACGAACCAATTATATTATATTAAAGATAAAACCGTTTTAAAAAATAAGTGGGGATACTCCGATAACCAATTCATTTGCCTCTATTCGGGAGGGATAGGTGAAAAACAAGGTTTGGACACTATTATAAATGCAGCAAATCTTCTTAAGCATAATAATAAGTTCAAATTCATTATATGTGGCTCCGGGCAGTATAAATCAACTCTACAACAGATGGCAGATGGATATAACCTTCAAAATGTCCACTTTTTACCGCTACAGGATAAAGCCGTTTTTAACGAGTTTTTAAACATGGCCGATTTACATTTGATAATTCAAAAATCACAGGCAGGTGATTTGGCCCTACCTTCAAAATTAACAAGTATACTGGCTACTGGAGGTATTACGTTGGTAACCGCAAACCCACAAACATCCCTGTATGACCTTATAACTAAATACGATGTAGGCTATATATGTAAACCGGAAAATCCTCAGTCGCTTGTGGATGAGCTGCTTAATATATCTACTGAAAATATTGAAGGGAAAAAATTAAATGCAATAAGTTACGCAAGAAAACATATCCATATAGACAATGTGATTGCTGAATTTCTTTTAAAGATAAATTAGATAATTACTAAATGCTAATTGTACCGGCACAGTTGAGGGAGTGATTTTCTATTGTTGATAGAGGGAACAGTTGTTTAATTATAAAGAAATTCCTGCGTGCTTTTTTTTATAAAATATAGTAGAACAATTCGTTGGGTTTGGTTGTTAAAAAAAAATCAATTGAATTTTAAATCGTTGTAGCGTTTAGCAAGTTTTAACCGTATATGATATTAAAATATAAATTTTACTTTGAATGATATTATAGAGGATAAAGATTTATATTTGCAACATCTATTTTATGGCAATACGATACTCTAAATTCCTTCCGCCTGTTACTTTTATAAGTGATTTGATAATATTAAATATTGCCCTGCAATGTGCTCACACCTTGGTGTTTAAATATTATTCATCGGAAATACAATCTGTAAATTTTATACTATTAGTTAATTTGGTTTGGGTTTCCATATCCACATTAACAAAAAATTATATTATTTATCGCCCCCTGATATTAAAAGAGAATCTTAATAGATTTTTGTCCTCTTTATTATATCATTTGCTTACCGTTCTTGGAGTCATATATTTTTTCAAGTTATATGAGGTGAGCCGGTGGGAGATGTTTTTTACTTATAGCTTCTTTTTCTTTTTAATTATTCTACAACGTTCCTCCATTTTTTTTATACTTGATTACATCAGGAAAAAAGGATTCAACAGGAGGCATGTACTTATTATCGGGGATGAGGTAATTGCAAAAAGGTTAATGCATTCTTTTGATAAACATCCTGAATACGGTTATTATTTTACCGATTTTATTTCAGAAGATATGATCAGGGAGCTTCCTGATCGCATACTGATGGACAAATTAAGGAATAAGAATCCCGACGAGATCTTTGTGTGTTACAAATACCTGCAGCCATCTTTATTACAAAAGCTGGTTGATTTTGGCGATCAGAATGCCATCAAAATTAAGCTGGTATCTGATCTGGTGTTGAATAACAATTATGCCAGTATTGTTAATTATGAAAACCTGCCTGTAATACACCTTTCTTCAAATCCGGGTTTAAGCTTTAAGGTAATATTTTTTAAACGGAGCTTTGATGTTTTATTTTCTTTGATGGTGATGATCACTGGCTTGCCAATATTTGTGCTGTTGATCCTGATCACCAGATTAACATCAAAGGGGCCTGCATTTTATAAACAGACGCGTATAGGTAAAAATCATAAGCCTTTTACCATATACAAGTTCAGAAGCATGTATGTAAATGCCGAAGCCGCAGGGCCGCAGCTATCCAGTGATAGCGATCCGCGTATTACCGGTTGGGGTAAAATTCTAAGAAGATCAAGACTGGATGAATTACCGCAGTTTTGGAATGTATTAAAGGGCGAAATGTCAGTAGTAGGTCCGAGGCCAGAACGCCAGTACTTTATTGAACAACTTATTGAAAAATCTCCAAATTATAAAAAACTGTTACGTATTAAACCAGGACTGACCTCTATTGGGCAGGTTAACTATGGTTATGCCGAAAATATTGACCAAATGCACAGCCGTACCCGCTATGATCTTATTTATCTTAATAATATCAATTTCAATAGCGATATAGGGATAATTTTGAAAACCATTAGGGTAATGGTTCAGTTAAAAGGTAAATAAATTAGCCGGTGGCTAACGCTCGCTCCCAAAATCAATAGAATATATAAATAGCGGCCTGCAAAGTTTTTGTTGGCCGTTTATCATTAATAACAATCTGATTTAACTAACTGGCTTGTTTTAAAAAGACTGGAACACTGTTTTGTTGCCCGACTGCAATCTTATTTTTCTGACGGACCCTGTTCCCTGAAAAGAGTAGCCAAGACCAACAATGTTCATCTTTTTATGAGGCAACGCAGATTCATAAGCCAGTTTATTATTAACGTAGTATTGTATTTTTGAACCGGTTACATAGCAGTTTACCTTAACCCATTGGGACAGATCGGCCCCAAAACCAGTGAAATCTGTTTTTTTGCCCGATACCATGTCGTGGGCATCAAGTAAATTAAGGTCAGATACGCAGCCCTTTGCCGATAAGGGAATAATTACCGGAACCTGATCGGTTATCAGCACTATATCTGTAAACTGGCAGGCAGCTGCTCCTTCACGGTAATCATTTTTTATCTCCACGCTAAAAGAAAAATCATTCAGTGGTACAGGCTTAAAATTGCCCACATTATAAAACTCTACAACAGGTGGCTGCGGCTCAAGGTTAATGTTTTTTTTCTGAATGGTTGAGGCCGGTATGCTCATTATATCCAGGCTGATGAATTCATTTTTGTTGAGATAAACGGGCATAGGCTTATGAGCTATTAAGCCCAGCCAGCCATTGGTTGATATAATGAGCGGAAGCTCTTTTACTATCTGTTTATTGACTACTAATTTAGCATGGAATGATCCGGGCCTGTAGTAAACAGAAGTATGCCGGTGCAAATTCTTGTCAACCAAGGTACGGGTCTGAGGATCCCAGGACTGTTGTATAAAAACAGAGTCGGTTGGCGAGGTTTTAGCGTTATAGCTAAAAATAACGGAATTGGGAATGTCGCGGGTAACGGGTTTAAAGCTGAAGGTAAAAGCATCCGTTGCAGCAGGTTCAGGCTCTTTTTTAATATACATAGCTATCAAGGTAGTGGTAATGATAGCTATGGCCAATAAAGCGGCCCTCAGCTTCCAGTTAAGTCTTTCTTTTACTGGGTTTGATGATTTGGGTAAAGTATGATCTGTGCTGGCTTCTGCAGAAGAGTGCCGGCGCATAAAAGCCCGCCATGTTTCAAAGTCAGCAAAACGGGCGAGGGTATCCAGGGTAGTGGTACTGGGCAGGTGATTATATTCAACCCGTCCCCATATTCTGCGTAGGGTACTGGCACTTAATGAAACCTTTGTTTTTTCTAAAATAAGCAGGTTCAGGTTTTCAAAATCCTTGCTCTGCCAGTCCGAAGCATTACCCCAGTCAAGCTGCTGCTCAATAATTTTTAGTAATTGTTTTATAGCAGACGCATCCATGTTACAGCAAGCCTTTTTTTGAAGTAAAGTTAAATAAACAGACGCATCAAAACCGCCAATCGTGACATCAAAAATGCAAATTAGTGCCCTTGTTTAATGTGTTGTATTACAATATGATATAACTTGAAAAAACTTGAACTGCAAATGAATTGCATCGGACATTACCAAATGATAGGTTTGTTATAATCAAAAACCTGTCAAACCAAAAATTAAGTACCAATTGTAACCATCAAACCAATGAACAAGCTATTTTATATACTCCTGATACTGCTGCTGTGTTTAAGCCCCGGCTTACATGCGCAAACCAAGTTATGGAACAGCGCTGATGCTTACCTGGGGCAACAACCGCCCTCAGATATCCCCGTGATATTTGCGCAAAGCTTATTAACAACAGCCGATACCATAGCTTTTGACCGGACAGCTTTTTCGCCCGATGGAAAGCAGTTTTATTATCCCGTTAATACCACCTGGTTTGATAGTAAAAACTTAAAAATAAAGTACTTTACTTATGAAGATAAGAAATGGACGGGCCCCTTTATTTTAAACGAGCATTATTACGCTCCCACATTTTCGATAGATGGCAGAACCCTATATTTCTTAGGCGGCCAAAGCGATGGTAAACATGCTTTGGTGTGGCAATCAAAGAAAGGGCAGTGGAGTGGCGGCTGGACGGCTCCATCCGTTTATTTACAAAAAGACTACGGGCTTTATGATTTTATGCCCACCAAAAGCGGCACTTGCTATGTAGGGAGCAATGCCCATCAGGGTAACAGGAAAGATTACAGCACTTACGATATCTGTCAGTTAAAAATGACAGAGAAAGATACCACCATTCAAAGTCTGGGTGCACCTGTTAATACCCCGGGTTTTGATGGTGATTTTTATGTTGCTCCTGATGAATCATATCTGATTGTGAGTGCAAAGGAAACCAAGGATTTTGAGTGCGAACTATATATCAGTTTTCATAAACCTGATAAAAGCTGGACACCGCCTGTAAGTTTGGGGCCATTGATCAATGATGGTACGGCTCATCGCTGGGGCCAGTATGTTACGCCCGATGGTAAATACCTGTTTTATTCAAAAGGGACCAGCCCAAAGGATTGCCATATTTATTGGGTAAGGTTTGACCTCTTGCTGGCAAAGCTGAAAAAGGAAAACTTGAGAAATAACTAATTGATTTATGATGAAGAAAGTACATTTTATATTGCCGGTTCTGCTAATGACTCACATAGCATCAACTTACGGACAACAACAGACATTTAACCTGGGCCGTATGCTCGCCAAAAACGAGTTAATTGCAGGCCCTGCTAATGAGGTAAGCATTTTAAAAGATAGCGATAAGCAGGGCATTAGTTGTAAAGGAATTGTTTGGTTAAATGGAGTAAATTTTAAACAGGGCCAAATTGATATAGATCTGCGGGGTAAGGATGTGTTTCTGAAAAGTTTCCTGGGGATTGCCTTTCACGGCATAGACACTACTACCTGCGATATACTCTATTTTCGTCCTTTCAATTTCCGACATGCAGATACGCTCAGGCGGAAATGGTCAGTTGCTTACATGAGCCTGCCCGATAATAATTATGCTGTGCTACGCAAGGAACATCCGCTGGTATATGAAAATGCAGTAACCCCAGTACCCCAGCCCGACGAATGGTTTCATGCCACCCTTGTACTTAAAGACAGAAAGTTGAGCGTTTATGTTAATCACTCATCCACACCCTCGTTGGAGGTTACCTTGATCAATGATAGAACAGAGGGGCTGTTTGGCATCTATGCCGATGGACTTCCTGAGGATTTTGCCAACCTAACCATTAATACAAAGCCATGAAAATAACAGTAATAGCTATGCTTTTTAGTTCGGTAACTGTTTTTGCGCAACAGAATACGGCAACTAAGCCTATTGTAGCAAATAAGTTTAAAGCCTTTAACAGAACGGTAAGCATGATAAAAGAAGAGGGGACAACAGTGATAAAATTAAACGAAGCTGAAGGCCCCGGCATTGCATGGATTAAAGCACTGGAATTTACCAATGGTGTTATTGATCTTGATATTCAGGGTAAAGATCTTTTGCAGCAAAGTTTTGTAGGCGTGGCCTTTCATGGCGTAAATGATACCACCTATGAAGCTGTATACTTTCGTCCGTTCAATTTTAGTACTTCAGACCCGATAAGAAAACTACATGCTGTGCAGTACATCGCTAATCCGCAGTTTGATTGGCCTAAGTTACGCACCGATTTTCCTAATCAGTATGAAAAGCCTGTAACACCGGCGCCCGACCCTAATAAATGGTTCCATGTACGGCTGCAAATAAAAGGCAGGAAAGTGAGCGTGTTTATTAACGGTAATACTTTACCGATGCTTGCTATAGAAGGTCTGGTTGATACTGGTGGCAAAATGGTTGGCTATTGGGTGGGTAATGGCTCTGCCGGAAAATGGAAAAACTTGAATATTACCGCAATAAAATAAAACGCTATGAAAAAGCTGCTCGTTATTCCTTTTGTATTTATAGCCTTGTGCAGTGCCGCACAAAATCGCCGTTTTGATTATTCATCCATAAAGCCCGGCTTGTGGGTTATCCCAAAAACAGATACGCTTGACTATGCTTTGGGTAAATACGGCGGGCAGCAGGCTTTTTTGTTAAAACGGAAATTTGCCAACTACAAGGCAGCCAGTATCGCTTATCCCAAAACGCTGAATTTCAAGGATGGCATTATTGAGCTTGACATCGCTTCGCCAACGGGCAAGGCTGGCTATGTGGGATTAGCTTTTCGCATTAGGGATGCGCACCATTACGAAACACTTTATTTCAGGCCGGGCTCTTCAGGTACTATCAATGCAGTGCAATATATGCCCGAAAAAAAGCCCGAATTTAACTGGTGGGATTACGAAGGCGATAAATACCAGGCAAAAGCTAATTTACCGCTTACCACATGGTTTCATGTAAAGGCCGTTGTAAAAGGCCGTACGCTTGTTGTTTTTGTAAATAATCAACCTAAGCCTGTATTGGTATATAAAGCACTTGACCCCGATCTTAAAACAGGCTCTGTGGGTTTCTGGCTGGGTAACAGTGCATCCGGCGCCTACAAAAATTTAATAGTGGAAACCTTATAAACCGTTTGTTATGCTAAAAAACTTTTTCAGAACAGCCTGGCGTAATATGATCCGTCATAAAATGCATACGGTAATTAATGTTTGCGGCCTTGCTTTGGGGATCACCTGCTGCCTGTTTATTTTTTTATGGGTGCAGGACGAGCAAAGCATTGATAATTTTCATCATGACGGCAAAAATCTGTACACGGTTTACCAAACTATAATGGCCAATGGCAAAACCAACGGCGCTTATTCGTCGCCCCTGAAATACGTTAACGGCAAACCCGATTTTTTGATGGAGGATATTAGAGATGCCATTCCTGAAGTAAAACACCAGGTTTTTTATGCAACGGGCTATGAGCTTCCATGGGGGCATGCAGAAACTTTTCAGGTGGGCGAAAAGATGGTGAAACTGGACGGTTCACGGGCCAGCGCCGATTTTTTTAAATTGTTTAATTATCACATTATTGCGGGCACTGCCGAAACGGCTTTACGGGACATGAGCGGCATAGCCATATCTCGTAAAATGGCAGTCATGTTTTTTAAAAGTCCTGAACAGGCTATTGGAAAAAGCATCCGGTACGAGAACAAATTTAATTTTGCCGTGTCTGCGGTGTTTGAGGATGTCCCGGCGCAAAGTTCACTGAAGTTTGACTTTTTATTTAACTGGGACGCACAGAAAAGACTACTGGACTGGGCCTCCAATGATTTTCAGACCTATATTCAATTATCGCCAACGGCCAATCCGGAGCAAGCTGTGGCAAAGATCAATCAATACCTGCAACCGCGCTTTGATAAAGGTACAGGCGTACAAACAACGGTTAGCCTGCAGCACTTTGGCGACCAATACCTGTATGGTAATTTTGTAAACGGAAAACCCGATGGCGGCCGTATTGAATATGTACATATATTTAGCGAGGCTGCTATTTTTATACTGATTATTGCCTGCATCAATTTCATGAACCTGGCAACGGCGCGGTCGGTAAAACGGGCGCGGGAGGTAGGGGTAAAAAAGGTTATCGGATCAAGCCGCACCAATTTGATCTGCCAGTTTTTTGGCGAGTCGCTTTTGTTCTCATTTATGGCCATGCTGGTATCTGTGGTTTTGTTAATTGTACTGTTGCCCGCGTTTGCCCATTTTACAGGAAAGCAGTTCGTTTTGCCTTTTTTGCAGGCCTCGTTTTGGGTTTCATTATTGACGCTCACCTGCATTACTGGTTTTATTGCCGGTATTTATCCGGCGCTTTACCTGTCTTCTCTTCAGCCGGTACGCATCTTAAAAGGGGTGTTGCGTTTTACGCAAAGTGCGGTTTGGTTCAGGAAGGGTTTAACGGTTTTTCAATTTGTGCTGTCTATTATACTACTTATTGCCACGCTGGTTATTTCGCGGCAAACCAATTATGTGCAAAATACACATTTAGGGTATGATCGTGAAAACCTGATCTACGTACGCATTGAAGGGGAATTAGCAAAAAAAAGTAATTACTTATTATTCAAAGAACGGGCGCTGAAAATGCCCGGCGTTGCTATGATTGATCGCAGCAGCGAGGCTCCGCATGCTATGAACTTTGTGGTGACGGACGACATCAACTGGCAGGGCAAAGAGAAAGATACATCGGTAGGGTTTAAACCGGCTTCTGTAGGGTTTGATTTTATAAAGCTCATGAAACTGAAAATCGCTTACGGACGCGATTTTTCGCCTGCAAATGTTACCGATTCAACAGATGCCTTTATGGTTAATGAGGAGGCCGTTAGGCAAATGGGCCTTAAAAACCCGATAGGGCAATGGGTGTCTGCCTGGAAAAAGCGGGGACATATCATCGCCGTACTTAAGGATTATCATACCCAATCATTACATGAACCCATAAAGCCGGTAATGATAGATGTAAAAGAAGGGGAGAATTTTGGTGTGATCCTGGTGCGTACCGAAGCAGGTAAAACAAAACAGGCGCTTGAAAGTCTGGCCGCAACTTACAAGGATATCAACCCCGATTATCCGTTTGCCTACCAGTTTGTTGACCAGGAGTATAAGAAACTATACAATAGCGAGCTTATCATCACACAACTGTCAATTGTATTTGCGGTAGTGGCCATTATCATATCATGCCTGGGCTTGCTGGGGCTTGTTATGTTTTCGGCAGAGCAGCGTACAAAAGAGTTTGGTGTACGTAAGGTGCTTGGTGCGTCATTACCGCAGTTAACCCGGTTGTTTGCCAGCGATTTTTTACAATTGATAGGTATTGCTTTTTTAATAGCTACCCCATTGGGTTGGTATGCTATGGTAAAATGGCTGCAGAGCTTCGCCTATCGCATTGATTTGTCATGGTGGATATTTGTATTGGCTGGTGCCATATCGTTGCTTATTGCCTTGTTAACGTTAAGTTATGAGGCTGTTAAAACTGCGATGGCAAACCCGGTTAAAAGTTTACGTGCCGAATAGGGTAACTGATTATTTTCTGATGGATTGCAACAGCAGCGCTGAGCCTGTACCGAGTACCGCACCTGCGGCCACATCGGTAGGATAATGTACGCCCAGGTACATCCGTGAATAGCTTACAGAGCCGGCCCATAAAAATACCGGCGCTATTACATACCATTTTGGGTAAGCCATGGATAAGGCGGTGGCCGTAGCAAAGCTGCTTGAGGTGTGCCCCGAGGGGAACGAAGTGTTGCCGGCGCGATAAATTGGTACAATGTTAATATTTTGAATAAATGGCCGTGGCCGTTTAACAATATGTTTTATTAAAAAGGTAAGGCCGAAAGAGAGGGCCGTGCTACTGGCTACATATAATGAATTTTGCCGCATCTGGCTGTTGTTGCCTGCTATGCCGCCAATTAATAAACCGGCGGGTATGCCAATATCGCCGTAAAGGTGTGTTTGGCTTAAAAACATAAACACCCCGGTTTGCTCCGGGGTGCGATGTTCCTGTAAATCAATCATGATGTGATCATCCAGGCGTTGCAAGCCCGATTGTGCGTATGACCGGGAAAGTGGCGCGACACATATCAGCAAGCAAAAAATGTACGTTCTGGTGATCAGCTTCATAAATATTAAAGGTTTAGCGCTATATCTGTTTACAAATTAAACAATAAACATGAATGTTGTTGATTTGTTCCGCTTATAAATATAGCCGATTTGCCACAAACAGCAGTGGATATAAAACAATTAAAGACTTAACAATGAAGTAATATTATTCGTTATAGTATGTGTTAACTTTGAAAGATTTACTAAATACGAAAGTCCCCTAAGCGCTCGCCGCCGGGGACTTTCAACCTAAACCTTATCACAATAGGTAAACAGAGAGTTTACCATTTATAGATAAGCGCAAGTATAAAAAAAATATTCATAGTGCGATGGCTCAGGATAATTTTTTATCTGAAAAAACAGTAAAAATGACAAACCAACAAGCTGTATAGCAACGGTTTGGTATATTACTATTTTGCTTTTTCCAGTTCTTTACGTTTAATTGTCAGGCCTTTACCGGCCAGCAGTAATTCCTGGGTAATGTTACGGGTGTAGGTTTTTATCTCCTGTTGAAAATCATTTACAGATGCTCCCGAGCGGATTTCTTCCAGTCGTTTTTCCCAGTTTCCGGTAAGCTCTGCCTGGGCTATTTTCTGATCCTTCACTACGTTATATACGCCAAGCCCGGTTTCGGTAGGTACCAGGTTTTTCTTTTCCCGGGTAATGTAATCTCTTTTTATCAACGTTTCAATAATTGATGCCCTGGTGGCCGGTGTTCCAAGACCGCTATCTTTCATGGCATAACGCAGCTCTTCATCCTCTATTTCTTTACCTGCTGTTTCCAATGCTTTCAATAAAGATGCTTCATTGTAAAGCGGCTTGGGTTTGGTTTGTTTTTCCAGTAGGTTTTTTTCAGGAATGGGCAAGCGTTCGTCTTTTTGTACTTTAGGCAAACTTGCATTCTCTTCGTCTTTTTTTTCTTCGTCGGCTTCGTTCAAAACGGCGCGCCATCCGGCCGAACTGATCACCGTGCCGCTGGCGGTGAAAATAGCACCAGACTGTACCGTTATTTTGGTGATCTCCTTGATGCACTCCTGATGAAAAGCTTCCAGCATGCGGGCAGCCACCAGGTCATAAACGGCCTGCAGGTCTTTTGATAGCTGATATGCCGTTTCGCCGGTTGGGAGTATGGCATGGTGATCGGTTACCTTTTTTGCATTTACACTCCGTTTATTGAGGGTTACACCTGTAAGAAAAGTGGCTTGTTTGCCAAATTCGGGATGCTCCTTAAACTTATCAATTAACGCGGGTACGCCGGCAAATACATCATCGCCAATATAGCGGCTGCCGGTACGCGGATAGGTTACCAGTTTGTTTTCATAAAGGGTTTGCAATAAGGTTAGGGTTTGGTCGGCAGTAAATCCTTTTCGTTTATTGGCCTCTTGTTGCAAGCTGCTCAGGTCATGCAGCAGGGGAGGCGGTTCTTTACGTGGTTTGGCTTCAACATTTACAATGTGTCCGCCATTCGGGAACCCAGCCGGTACATCCTCCACTTTATCTACAATGGCTTGTGCTTCTTCTTTGGTTTTAAAGTTATCAACAGATATGGCCCTGAAAACCTGACCATCCTTATCAACATGGACGCTTACCTGGTAGAATAGCTGCGGTACAAAGTTTTTATTTTCGAGGTAACGCGAGCAGATCATGGCTAAGGTTGGGGTTTGTACCCTGCCCAGGGACAGCACAGACCGCGTGCCGGACGAAAGGCTCAAGGCCTGTGTGGCATTCATTCCTACCAGCCAATCAGACTGGGAGCGGCAATGGGCCGAATTAAACAGGGTATCATAATCGCTACCCGGTTTTAAATTGCGGAAACCTTCCTTAATAGCTTCATCTGTTTGTGACGAGATCCAAAGCCGTTTAAAGGGCTTTTTACATTTAAGATAATAATAGATATACCTGAAAATAAGTTCGCCCTCACGCCCGGCATCCGTAGCTACAATGATCTCTGTTGCTTCGTCAAATAATGCCTTGATGGTATCCAGTTGTTTTTTCACCGATGGGTCTTCAACTATGCCATCCTTGGTTTTAACCTTACGGATGCTCAACTTGAACTTGGGTGGCAGCATGGGCAGGTTTTGGATGTTCCAGCCATAAAAGCCGTATTCCTGTGGTGGAGCCAGCTGTAAAAGATGGCCGAATGCCCAGGTAAAAGTATATCCCTTGCCCTCCATATAACCATCTTTTTTGGTGGTAGCGCCAAACACTTTGGCTATTTCCCTGGCTACGGATGGTTTTTCGGCAATAATAACTTTCATGTACAGGATGTTCAAATTCAGAATAAGGGGTGAAAGGTAGATAAACCCGACGACCGCCGCAACCATTGTGGAAAAATGTAAAACCTGTTCCCCTCATATATATCCTCACAAAAAAATGTAGCTGTACTAAAAAAGCCTGTGCAGCCACAGGCTTTTGGGGTAGTTATTTACTCGCTGTCTTCGTTCTTGATGCCTTTAAGCAAGGCGTATATAGCCATGGCATGGCCGTGACCCAGTTCATAATCATCCTTGAGCCATTTTACAATATCGCCCGCTTTAGTACTTGACTTCAGTTCGCCGTTTTGGGTAAGTCCCTTTTCCTCTGCCTGCTTTCTGAAGTCTTGAGGTCCTTTGCCTGTTTTTGACTTAATCGTATTTAAATATGCTTGAAATGACATTTTATTATTGATTATCAGGGTTAATATTTAGTTAGATAGATTAGTATGAGAAACAGGTGCTGCCAAAAACTCGTTGATCATGGCAACAAATAATTCGGGCATTTTGCTCCCTTTATCCGGGAAAAATGCTTCGCCAAAGTATTCACCATGAGCGCCGGGTAATATGGCAAGTCTGCCATGTGGTAAAGTATGTGCCATCTCGACTGCATGTTCAGGGGGAGGTAAATCGCGGTCGCCAATTACAACCAACGCCGGTGCCTGTATCGATTCGATTTCTTCTTTTGTCCAATCTTTAAACCTAAGCATACGCTGAACATCTTTATTAAACATGTTTATGAGTCCAGCCTGGTCATTTATTTTTAAGTATTCGTCTTTGTAAACCTGTGGCATGTCACTAAATTTCGAATCTTTAAATCCTTCCCAAAAGCCAGCGGGTATGGCATCTCTTTTATAAAAGGCCGATGCAATGATCAGTTTATTTACCACTTTGGGATGTTTTATGCCTAATTCCAAAGCGGTTTGGCCGCCATTGCTAAAGCCAAATAGGTCTGCTTTGGGTATATCGAGCTGTCGCAGCAGTTCGGCTACGTCATTGGCATCCTGTTCAAAGGTTTCAGGTGCATCCCTGTCGCCGGTGTGGCCGTGGGCTTGTAACTCAATGGCAATAACCTGGTGTGATTGGGCCAGTGTAGGTAAAATGCGGCCGAAGGAGGTATAAATGGTAGAGCCGCCACCATGTAAAAGAACAAGGGGCGCACCTGTGCCATGAATTTCATAATACATTTTTATACCGTTTACCTGGGCATATCGCCCTTGTTCGGTTGTTTGCGCTTGTGTGTTGCCTGTTGTCATGATGGTCATTACAATTATGGAACTTTAATGAAGTTGTTTGAATCGGTTTTCATCCCGGTATATTTTGTATTCAAATGTACGGTCGCTTTTTTAATTGTTAAATGGGCGTATACGACATTTTGCGGTGCACTTTGCGACAATTGAAAAGCGTAACTTATTTTAATATTCTGATAGTTTTAACGGGGTATCTGGTTTTAAGTTACCTGGTTTGCCGAAATTGGAGCGGTATTAATTACTATTTTCTGCTTTTGATATTCATGCAAAACCTGTATAATTTTCGATGGCTTTTTCCACTCGAAAATATGGATAAACCAAAGTGTAATGCGCATAACACCTGTTGCGTGTGCAAGTCCGCCGGCAAGCTGCGCAATGGTTTTATCGCGGGTGGCAATGCAATTATCGTAATCGGTATTTTGCTTTTTAAGCAGATCTTCTGCAAAACACCAGGCGCCATCGCGGGCATTGCCTATGCTAAACTGAATAAGTATAGAGTAATTGGAGGCATGAAGGCCGAGTAGCGATAGTAAGGGAGATACCCGTGTAATTTCATTTATTACTTCATAAGTCAGGGCCGAAATGATGGTGTTTATAGAATTGAAATCTTTTTGAACGCCGTCCATATTACCTTCTGAAACCTCAACGGCTGCAATACCCAGGTCAAGATTAATATGAGCATTCATGCCAAGCAGTAAGTGCTGTAAAATTAAGGTAGATGAGCTATCAGCAGCTTCAAATGCTGCCTGCCATGAGGCGCTCAATGGTTGTTTGTTTTTCCACGCGTTAAAAGCATCCAGATACCGGTTGGCAAATACAACGTCAAATTTTTCCATACGGGCGCCATTTTCAAACTGTCCGCTGGCAATGCCGTCACGTACGCTTGCAGTTACCCTGTAATACAAAGCCGCAAAATACCCCATACGACTGTTGGTGGCAATGCTATCTGTAATTATAGCTTGCAGGGCATCAATAACCTGGTTAATTGTGGTAGCAGGCATGTCAGGATGATTAGGTTTAACGTTGTAGGTTTTGTTGCGCTAAATTTAAACAAAATAGCGGGTTTTATGCGTACAATATCGGAGTTGAAAAGGATAGGCTATAAAGCAGTATTAAGAGGAGAAAAGCAAGCTTTAAGCAGATTGATTTTCAAGATGAAATTAAGGTTATTTGAGGGGTGCCCAGAACGAGATTCGAACTCGTACATCCTTACGAATGCCACCCCCTCAAGATGGTGCGTCTACCAATTTCGCCACCTGGGCTTTTGTTTGGAAGTTGAGGTCTTAAATCAAACTTTTAATTTAAGACCTCACTTCAAATTAGGCGTGCCCGAAGAGAGACTCGAACTCTCAAGAGACAATTCTCAACGGCTTCTGAGACCGCAACGTTTACCAATTTCGCCATCCGGGCTTATTTATCGAAGGTCTTTATTTAATCCCTTAATTGTACAATTAAGTAGTTCTGATAATTAAATATTAATGCCTTTTTTATTAATAAGCGTGCAAATATAATCGTTTCCGTCAAATTGCAATCTAAATAATTCAAAAAACGATGACTTGTTGTTATTTGCTATATTAAAAACTAATTTAGGATAAGCAGCATATCTCACTTATTGTAAAAATGAAAAACACTTACCAGCTTATTCTCAGTATTCTATCTTTTTTTCTCTTCTTATCTTCAACTGTAAAAGCCCAGAAAATAATAATTTTACAACAGGGTAAATCAACAAGCATCAGGGGTTTATCAGTTGTAAATGATAAAATAGCATGGGTAAGTGGCAGTAATGGATATGTTGCAATAACCAATGATAGCGGAAAAACATGGGCCTGGCAGCAAATTAAAGGTTACGAAAAATCTGAATTTAGAGATATCGAGGCTTTTTCGAACAAGGAAGCTGTAATTATGAGCTCAGGAACACCGTCATTGATTTTAAAAACAACAGATGGGGGTAAAAGTTGGCAGCAAAAATTTATAAAAGCAGATAGCTCTTATTTTTTGGACGCCATGGGTTTTGTTGATAAACAACACGGATATATTTTAGGCGACCCCATAAATAATAAATTTTTATTGCTGGAAACCAGGAATGGCGGTGAAACATGGGACGAAATAAAAAATTCGCCAAAGGCACATCCGGGCGAAGCCGCATTTGCAGCAAGCGGAACTTGTTTGGAAATAGATGATCACGGAGTGATAAGCATTGTTACCGGAGGGAAAGTTAGCAGGCTAATAACGAAGCAAGGTGATAATGGTGAATGGAAATATGATAATCTTGATATGGCTCATGGCAAAAGCAGCCAGGGAGCATTTTCAATTGCCTGTGGGGTAATAGTTGGGGGGGATTATGCTAATGATAAAAAAACTGATTCCGTTATCACTATATACACCAATCATCCGTATGCTCATTTCTATTCTCCAAAAAGCGGACCAGCAGGTTATCAATCATGTGTTACATACGTTGAAAGTAAAAAAATCCTGTCAACCGGAACTTCTGGAAGCAATATCTCATTTGATGGATGTTCAACCTGGCAGCAAATAGATACCACAAGTTTTAACGTTTGCGGCAAAGCAAAGCGTGGAAAACTGATTTTATTGGCAGGCGACAAAGGGAAAATAGGTATTTTAGAAATGTAGTTTATTGGCAATTAAAGGCTTAGCAAATACTTTTAAAATAATTGTAAAAAGGACTTGCATGGTATTATAAATCGCCCTATATTTGCACCACTTTAAACGGAAACGGTAAGTAAATCGAAAAAGTTAAAAGTTTGATTCCGTAGCTCAGCTGGTAGAGCATAACACTTTTAATGTTGGGGTCCTGGGTTCGAATCCCAGCGGGATCACAAAGACCACCCAACAGGTCAACGTTTATAGCTAAAAGGCGCATGAAAATGCGCCTTTTCTGTTTAAAATGGTTTTTTTAGCCATACCTAAAAAAGATAAACAGATCATTTCAAATCAATTCAGATCAAATCAAACGATGCCCTATTTCTACAGGGCACTGGTAGATTTATCTTTGGGGCACCACATACAATCAAGGCATTGTAAGACAATGGTTTAAGGCAGCAATTAAGGTTATTCGGAGTTCCGCAAAACAAATTGTTCACCAAAATTCATTAAATGAAAAATCATCAAAAGTTAACGTTGCTGTTCTGGCATCGCAAATCTAAAGCAGACGCTAAGGGAAATGCTCCTATTATTTGTAGAATTAGTATCGAGGGAGAAATATTTGAAGAACTTGCTATCGGTAAAAAAGTACACCTAAAGAATTGGGACGTTGAATATAAAAAAGCTAAAGGCGGTAGCCAGGAAAAAGCTACTAATCAAAAAATCAACGAAATTAGTGTGGACCTTAACCGGCAGTTCATTTTTCTACAAGCCGAGTATGAGCGCGTTACCCCTTTAATGCTCAAAAACGTTTACAAGGGTTTGCCGCCGATGTTGAGTAAAGGGTCACTGAAACCCGAAGCCCTAATTATACCTACCCTGCTGCAGGTATCAGATTTGCATATTTCTAACTTCAAAAAGATGGTAGAGAAAAAACTAAGATCCAAAGAAACATTGAAGCAATGGAATGCGACGAGGAAAAAAATCGAAGAATTTCTAATCGCTCAGTTTCAATTAAAAGATGCAGAGTTAGCCGCGATTGATTATTCTTTTGCTGTTAAATTTTATAGTTATTTAACTGTTGACCGTGAGAAGGTTTTAGGGGAGGCTGCCGCAAAAAAACAGGTAAAAAACCTAAAGGAGATTTTGACTTTTGCTGAAACAAGCAACTGGGTCGCCAAGAACCCGATCATTAAATTTAAATGCGGAGGTGATGAAACTGATATTTCGCCTTTGGAATATTTTGAAGTAGAGCAGATTTGGAATAAGCAAATAACCATACAACGGATGGTAGAAGTACGTGACGCTTTTATTTTTCAATGTTTTACAGGCTTTGCTTTTCAAGACATATTTGCATTGACTGTTGAAAATATTGTTAAGGTTGGGATTACTGGCGAACGCTGGCTAATTAAAGATCGAGGAAAAACCGGCGTAAGCGAAACGGTTCCTATTTTGCCGATCATTGACGAATTGATTAAAAAATACAAAAATCATCCTTGTCGAAAATTCAAAGGTTTGCTGATGCCTGTGAACAGTAATGCCAAATACAACGCTTATCTTAAAGAACTCGCTGTTATTTGCGGAATCAGCCGGGAATTAAACACGCATTTGGCAAGACACACTTTTGCGGATATCATGTTAAATATCATGGAGTTTTCGCTTGAAGAAGTGAGCAAAATGCTTGGGCATAAGACCTTAAGGACAACTCAGAGATACGCAAAAGTGAAGAAAAACAAAATCAGTAAAACCCTGGCGAAAGTAAAAAGCATAGTATTTACTGAAGATGGACAGTTAAGGAAGATTGTCAGCTAAGTGATATTATTACAGTCAGTCTAATTCTATAAGGTCACAATTTGTGACCTTATAGAATATTTCATTTTGATAGATACTAAAAGATAAAAGGAACGGATAAAAACCTTATTAGATTTCCAGGCCATTTTTGTCGAACTTTCAATGAAAATAACCAAATCTTAAGGTGGTATTTTGCGACCTTAAGATTTGGGGGTCTCAAAATTTTAAAAAAATAGCCTTAGTCCTAATCCTTTATCAAAAGTATTTATTGAAATGAAAAGCAACCAAAATCTATCATTATTATTCTGGCATCGTAAATCAAAAGCAGACAAAAAGGGATTTGCACCCATTATTTGCAGGATAAGTATTGATGGTGAAGCGCCTGAGGAAATATCGATCAGACGTAAGGCAAATATTAATTGCTGGGATCTTGAAAATAAAAAGGTATTAGGTACAAATGAGGAAGCAAAACAAACGAATTTCAAAATTCTTGAAATCACAGTCGATCTTAATAGGCATTTCATACTATTAAGGGCTCAGTTTGAAAATGTCAAACCTTTAATGGTTAAAAATCTTTATCACGGGTTGTCTGCATTAGATAATAAATTCACTCCAACGAAAGAATTTAAACATATACCAACCTTACTACAGGTCGTCGACAAACACATTGCAAACTTTGAGGCCATGGTGAATAAGGGAATCAGATCAAATGAAACGCTTAAACAATGGAATGCGACCAGGAAAAAAATTAAAGAATTTTTAATTACAAAATTTGATTGTATCGATTGCAATTTAGCTGATATTGAGTATTCATTCGCAACAAGTTTTTATAACTACTTAATAGTTGAAAGGAAAAACAACCTGAGTGAAGCAACAGCAAAGAAGCAAATCAAAAATTTAAAAGAGATATTAACCTTTGCGGAAACGAATACCTGGATCAGCAAAAATCCTATATTAAAGTTTAAATGTGGTAGTGATGAAACGGACATTCCTCCTCTCGAATACCATGAAGTAGAAAGGATTTGGAGTAAAGAAATAACGGTTACTTCGATAGATGAAGTTAGGGATGCATTTATTTTTCAATGCTTTACCGGATTTGCATTTCAGGATGTCTACGCATTAGCAACTGAAAATATTGTCCGAATTGGTATAAAAGGAGAAAGATGGTTGATTAAAGATCGCGGGAAGACTGGTGTAAGTGAGATGGTTCCAATATTACCTATAATAGAAACTCTATTGGATAAGTATAAAAGCCATGCTTGTCGCGAAAATGGCTTACTCATCCCTGTAAATAATAATGCGAAATACAATTTCTATCTTAAAGAGCTCGCCGTAATCTGCGGAATCAAGAGAGAGTTAAACACCCATTTGGCAAGGCATACCTTTGCAGATTTAATGCTTAATGTTTTCGGATTCTCTTTGGAGGAAGTAAGTAAAATGCTGGGACATAAAACTGTTAGAACTACACAGCGATATGCCAAAGTACGTAAAAACAAAATCAGCAAAACTTTGGCAAGAGTTAAGGGAATTGTGTTTGATAAAGATGGAAAATTGAGAAAAATCTCCATCTGATAAATTTTGATTATAAGTACGCCACGGTGTTTTACATCTTGTGGATAAAAAAAAGCTTTAGAAAAATGATGTATATTGAACTGGATTACGCAGATCCAATTATAAAAATACGATTTGTCGGTACCCATTCAGAATTTATGCGAGTACCGTATAAGGTTAACTTATTAAGATATGACCAAAAAGTATGGGTTTTTACTGGAAACCGAACAACAGTATAATGAGGCTGCTGCCAGGTATGAGACAATCAAAAATGCAACAGCAGAAGGAGAACATCAGGAAAAACTCCTTTTAGTGCATTTGATTGCCAATTATGAAGAGAAAAACTGGGACCTTCCTGATGTCGACTCGGTTGAGACGATTAAGATCCGTATGCGAGATTTTGGTTACAAAGCAGCTGATTAAGCTGACGTTTACGGTAATAAGATACCGTCAGTAAAGTATTGAATTATAAACAACCCTTATCATGATACCCGTTTGTAATTATCATTCTTGATTAATTTGATATTACCTTACTCAGCAAAAAAGGTTTTGTCATTGCTTGCCGGCAATGTTAAAGAACAGAGTATTTAATTCTCATTAATTTTGTAAATTTTTAATCGATAATGTTCAGTTATCCCTTATTCGGCTTATTACATGGCCATCTCGAACCGCATCCTGGGGTGTTTTTCGGCGAGGATTTTTTTGTTTTTCGAGGTCGACCTGGGTGTAGATCTTGGTGGTCATAATCGAGCCGTAGCCGAGCAGGGACTGGATGTATTTGATATCGACGTCGTTTCCAGGAACAGGGTGGCCAAAGTATAGCCGAGGACATGAGGGGTGACTTTCCCCGATCTTGGCCGTCTCTGCCGGGCGACTGACAAGTATACGGATCGATTTATCGGAGACTTTTTGCCCAAGGCTGTTGATCAGCAGGAGCCTCCGTTGACGGCGATCTTATCGGCAAGAGCCTGCTATAGGTCGAAAGCGTAAACAGCGCGTCAGCATTACAGAGGTGGATCATCCGTTGTTTTCCGCCTTTGGCATGAATTTTCGATCGTATAAAATTTAAGCGTCTTGGCCCAAAGGTTCTTCTCGTACCGGCAATGATCAAAAAACTCCGTCATCGCCTCTTTAAAAATAAACATAGTTTCATATCGCTAAAAAGTGAATAAAACCGAAAGATGGCTCTATTCACGGCAACGAGCAATCTTTATTACAGTTGGTCAGTTAGCGTCGAATCATTCTAGGCTGTTCCCCAATATCCAGACAGCAGCCTCAAAAACATCTACTGGCTCAAAGTAGCCCACCACGGTAGCCACGACAACAGCTCCCCTGAACTCTTTGATATCATGAAACCCGTATACACCGACATCTCCGACGGCGACTGTTACCTCGACGAAGAAGTCCCCGGCTGCCTAAGGCGCTAAAGTCCGCACCGCCCTCGACGCCAAAACAGACCTGATCTTCCCTTACATAGATAAATGACGGACGATGGTAATAAAACCGTTGAAGATATTTGTTAATTTAGGGGTATAAACCTAGTAGGCCATGTCCAAATTCGGCGTTTTTACTCCATACACCATCCGTTTTCATACTGATCTTTACAAGGAGCCGGCAAGCGCACTTTTAAAACGCTCGCTGATCCTGTTTGATCGTAACGTCTACATTGAACCCCGGACACAAGACGAGGGTTTTTTGAAAGTTGCGCTTGGTTTAGGGGATGGAACCGAACAAAAAGAGGTAATGGAGCTATTCATGCCGGTTACTGAATTTGTGACACAAGAGTGGTTCGATGAACGGCGTTTCATAGTTAATCCGGAAACCAACTTATGGTATGGGCCAAACGGACAGGCGTTTGGCCGGTTCGTCAAACAGTTCCTCACTGACCGTTTCGGTTTCGATGCTTTCAATTACAGCACGGCCAAGGAATTTGAAATGATAGATTTTTACACGACTGCTTTGTCGGTAGACGTCGATTTTTTATTGCAATTATCCAATCATAATCCAGAAATATCTGCTCTTTTTACTGAACTACACCGCGACGCGTATTTCGCCACGTTCAGTAACGATACAAGTATGCCGGAACGTGCGCTTGACAAAGTTTGCTCGCTGAACTATTTCGACTTTGGTAAATTATCCTGGCACCAAATTTTGGAATTAAAACGCAGTCATTTTTTAAGTGATTTTCGTATTAAGTTTTTTGAATGGATTGCTGCGTTTGAAAAGAATGGAGACCTGGAGGTGTTCGAAAAAAATATTGATCGCTACCTTCGTACATCAAATTTTGATTTTTTGGAGGCTAACAAGCCTACTATTATTAAAGACGGTGCACTTGGAATTTTAGGAAATATCCCTCTGCCTATTCCAGTCAATCCGGTTTCAATTTATTCTTCGATCATGAGCGTTCGTGAAGATATGTTGAAACGCAAACGATTTGGATGGTTATTCTTTATTCAGGAAGCGTTTAAAAAATATCACCAGGTTAGTAATTAAACTATCAAAAATGCAGTCCGCGTTCATAAAAGATACCGATCAAAAAGTTTATGCCTGGCACGCCGAGTTGGAGGGTGAGCGGTTTGTGTGTACCGGTTGCGCCGGGACCATGTTCCTTAAAAATGGCATGGTGCGTGTGGCACATTTCGCCCACGCGCCGGAAAGCCATTGCGCGTTTGCGCGGTATGAATCAGAACTGGAAGTAACGTATAAAGTATCAATTTACGAGGCATTGGTTGAGCGGTATGGGGCTAAAGGAAGGATTGATGTGGAACATACGGGAATCGCTGGCTGCAGACCGGCTGTATTCATCAATGGGCGTAAGCATCGAATAGCCATCGAGCTGTTGGTCGACGCCACAGACGTTCGCGAAATTATAAACAAATCTGAAATTTATTTCGCGCTGAATGTCGGTGTGATCTGGGTATTGCCTTTTGATTCTGAACGTTTGAACGGCGACCGCTTAAAAATGAAAGAGCATGAAAAACTCCTTTGTTTTATGAATAACAAGCGGCTTTTGTTCTGGCACCTTAGGCGCAAATCATTTTCTGTTGCAGAGTTTGGTGCTGCCTATGGTGAGAGTACTGAATTTTACGATAAAAACCAGGGCGATATGGTTTACTATGAAGGACGAAAACTGCGAAGTACCTTTAATATTACCAACCTGATCAACAATATTTATCCTGAAGACCTGACACGCTGGGTATCTTCGAAACGTTTTGAAATGGAAACCTATAAATACCCGCTACCTAAATCTATTCTATGGAAATATCAGCCTCCCCCAAAAAACAGGCACCTTAAACGGCTTCGGTAAAAACAAACCTCGTCCGTGACTTTATAGTTTCGCCCTGAGGAAATATGAGGACAAAACCATTGTATGTGTTATTAAAAAAATGATAAGTACAGTTTATGTAACCGTTGTCAGTTAAAATAGAAATCTCACTTTGCAAATCCCTGCGCCCATTAATATATTCTTGAACGAAAGTATAATCAACACCAAGTTCCGTATCCCATGTCAATGTGCCAAATTCTCGTGTGAAAGACGGAGACTGCAGACTATTCCGTAAAGTGATCTTAGGCCATCCGAAACCAACCGGATTTTCTTTGTTCAAGATGAGTAATATACATCGCTTAGGGCTATGTTCGACGTACCGCCTGGCAGCTGCATGTACTGATGAACCAAAGTTTTTCGCGAGTGCCCGTGCCGAAGACATGCCTAAGGGCATGGTCAGCAATTGGTCACTGAACATTTCCTGCTGAAACAAAACAGCCGAGGCGAAATAATTCGCCTCGGCCTCAAATAATTCATTTGTTTCCGGTGCAAGTGTCTCGTCATCATCGAGGCAATTGATCAACTTACCTTGCCAGTAGAGCAAGTCGTGTGCGGTTTCGTGCAGTTTTACAAAATTCTTCCGCTGCGTACTTTGTTCGTTATCCAATAAAATAATGCGATCGTTGCGCACGAGTACACCTCTCACTTTTGATACTGCCCTTTTTAAGACCAGTCCAAACTTTGCAAGATAATGCTCCGGTACCACGCTAAGGTCTACTTTCGAGTTTACACGTAAATCTGCATACTGCAATACCTTATCCACCGGGGTAGGGTACTGTCCGAGTGCACTGCTTTTTGTTAGCGCATCAAAAGCGATTTTATCAATGTCCTTTTTTTTCTGTTCACTTAGCATCCTTTTGCTGGTATCTTAAAAATTTCAGGTAATCGATCAAAGCCTGCTCCTCTTCTTGGCTCAGGTTATCTGAAGAAAATGCGTAGTGAACATTTTTATTTCGTTGTTCGCTGGATTGCTCTATGATACCAGCCGAAACCATTAATTCATCGAAAGTGATATTATACAAATCGCCTAGTTTATACAAAGTATTAGCCGAGGGTTTTTTTATCTTATCATTTTCCAACTGGCTCAGGTAGGCATTGGAAATACCGCTTTTAACTTCCACTTCTCTGAGGGAAAGTTTTTTCAACTCTCGTGCCTCCCGCAGCATGCCGCCAAGTGTTTTTTCATTTTCCGCCATATACAACAAAGTTAATATAATCTTAATTAATTATGCAAGTGCTAAATGAAATTAGCACGATATCAAGCATCGCTAAAAATAATTAGCTTGATATTCAACAAGTTGCTAATTATATCAAGCAATATTAAATAAAGTGCTTGATATAATTAGCATCGCGTTCTATATTTGATAAAATTTTAGAACAATTAATATGAACAATCCAGAAAACGCTGGCCATGAGTCAGCCCAAAACAAACTTCCGCTCAGGATCGAGGGAAAAGAATTCCAGTGGGCGCACCAGTATATCACTGGTCTGCAAGTTAAAGAATTGATCGGCGCCGCAGCTGAGGTCAAAGTATTTCTGGCCATCGAAAAGCCTTGGGAAGATGAACATGTGGCTGACGATGACCGGGTGGATTTAGCCAGACCGGGTATCGAACAGTTTTACCTGAAGTACGTCTTATTCCTAACGATCGAAGGTCGTAATTACGAATGGGGCAAGCAATACATTACCGGCAAAGAGCTTAGGGAGCTGGCCAATCTGGGTGCTGTGGGTGAGCTTTTTCTTTCGATTACCAAGCCGTGGGAAGACGAATTAATCGGCGATGATACAAAAGTAGACTTAGCACGTCCCGGAATCGAGCATTTCTATCTTAAAGCGGCGCACGTACCACCCAAAGTGACCATAATCGTTGACCACAATGACCGCGAAATCGAACCGGGCGAACGTGCCGTTGCCGAAATCAAAAAGGTAGGCATGGTTACCAAAGGTTACGAATTGGACCAACTGATCAATGGTAGTTTGATACCATTAAAAGATGATGGTACGGTTTGCATTAAAGGTGGCGAAGAGTTTTTAAGCAGAGTTAAGGACGGCACATCATCATAATATGGCATTCTCGGAACAAGAAATCCAGGAACTTAAGGAAATAGTCCCTTCGTTAAGCGCAGCTGACGAGGGCGGCTATACTTATATTCTCATGGAAAATCTAAAATTACCGGCAAATTGCAAACCCGCATTGGTTGATGCGCTTTTGTGCCCTATGTTGAAGGAGGGTTATCAGTCACGATTGTATTTTTCCGAAAAGCCTGTAGGATGTAATACGACATTGAACTGGAACGCCAATGTCCGGATACTTGGCCGCACATGGTACGGTATCTCCTGGCAGACGCCAGCCGGGCTGAAATTAAAAGAAATGTTACTGGTCCACCTTAAAGCTTTTAGTTAATGAAAACACCTAAATTACATGTCAAAATATCATCCGCATTATACGAAAGAATGTTAAGCGATCTGAAGCGGCCGCATGAGTTTGCCAGCGAAAGGGCAGGTTTTATCTATACTACCCACAAAACTATCAACGGAGATATTTACGTGTGGATCAATTCTTACCACCCGTTAAACGAAGCACACTATATAGATGATCCGTCAGTAGGTGTACGGTTCAGCGGGGCGGCAATCCGTGATGCCATGGAACACGTTTTAAGGGGTCAATTCGGTAGCCTTTATGTACATCTTCATGATCATAAAGGTATGCCCTTGCCGAGTAGTACGGATATAAAGAGTATACCTGGTGTTGTACAAAGTTTGGTTAACGCAACCCCAAAAGAAACACATGGCTTCCTGATACTCAGTAAAAATGCTTTCTATTTAAAAATGCGGGTGCCAGGCAGTAAAAACTTTATAGAGACATCCAGTATTTCCGTAGTAGGGAAACCGATGTTATTTCAATACGCCCAACGTAAAGGCAAAATAATTAATGATAGGTATAGCCGCCAGTCATTTTTAGGGCCCGATTCGGAATACCTGTTCAGTAAGGTCCGTGTAGGGGTCGTTGGGCTTGGCGGAGGCGGTTCTCACGTTTCGCAACAACTCGCTCATATAGGTATACTTAATCCGCTGATTTTTGATGGCGACCGAGTAGAATTATCTAACCTAAACAGGTTAATTGGAGCCTGGTTTACCGATGTGGTTCGAAAAACATCGAAGACGCGTGTCGCCCGCCGTTTAATTAAAAAATTACTGCCTAAAGCAAACGTGCTATGTTTCGACGGCAGGTGGCAGGATTATGCTGAAGCGTTACAAACCTGTGATATTATAATTGGCTGTGTGGACGATTTTGCTTCCCGCGCTGAGTTGGAAGCGGAGTGCCGTAGATATTTGATACCTTATATTGACATAGGCATGGATGTACATCGTGCGCATCAGCATACTGCTATGTCGGGCCAGATTATCACATCGGTACCGGGTATGCCCTGCATGCGCTGTATGCAATATATTACTGAAGAAAAATTGGCAACTGAAGCCGCCAAATATGGTGATGTCGGTATACGGCCGCAAGTGGTTTGGCCAAATGGTGTGCTGGCATCGACAGCGGTTGGTATGGTGATGGAATTGATTACTGGTTGGACGATGCAGGCTGCGGAAAACATTTATCTTGCCTATGATGGCAATAAAGGAACCGTAACAACACATCACCGGCTGAATTATTTGAAGGTAAATTGCTGCCCGCACTATCCAGATGATCAAACTGGACGTCCTGGTTATAAGACATTGTAAGTAATTTGTTTTACTTAAAAAATTGCTTATCCTTGTTTACTTATAAACCTGTTTACATACATGCGCTTGATTGGTATTCGCGTGAACCCTCACAAGGTTCTGTATTCCATTGTTGAAGATAATAATGATAGCTATGAAGTTATAAATCAGGAGCTTATCATACCAGTTTCCTTTAATCTACCACAAAAGCTGAAGTATATCCGCAAAACATTTCTGGACATTTTAAATGAATATGTCGTATTGCGTGCTGGAATAAAATTAACCGAGTATTCTGGTTATCAAAGTCCTGATGTGAACCGAGTAATGATTGAGGGGGTAATTTTAGAAATGTTAGCCAGCAGCAAAGTTGAACGGTATTTTGCTGGTACCAAAGTATCTATTGCAGCCAGCTTGGGACTTGCTGCTGATGGAACCATTACGCGTATTATAGATGGGCACGAGACATATGCTGGCATTGCTGACTGGCCCACAATCAGTAAGGAACACCGCGAATGTATTATGACCGCATTGGCTACAAATACTTAAACATGCTCGACTATACCAACACCAGCCTGCACTTTAAAAAATTGATGGACATTACGGAACAGGGTAAAAATTCTGAAGTTTTTCGTGCACATGATTATCAATTGGACGCTGTTATAGTCGTCAAAAAAATCAAGAAGTCAGATTTAAACGGCCCGGAGCATTTTTTCAAAGAAGCCAAGATGCTCTATGCATCCTCTCATGACAATATTGTGCCGATACAATATGCTTGTCAGGATGAAGATCATATTTACATCAGCATGCCGGATTATGAGCGTGGCTCATTGAATAAGCTTATTTCCGAACGTTTTTTGACCCCTCGCGAAATCATACGTTACGGCATTGACTTCTTAAGTGGCTTGCACCATATCCATGCCAAAGGTTTAATTCACTGTGATGTTAAAGCAAATAATATTCTGATATCAGCATCGGATGACGCAACTTTAACAGACTTTGGGTTGGCAAAATATTTGAATTTACACGGTTTCGCTGTAGCAGATGAATTTTATTATCTCACCCAGGCTCCTGAAAATTTTCAGGCTGAAGAGGTTACCCATCAAACTGATATTTATCAAGCTGGACTTACGCTTTACAGCATGTGTAATGGTAACGAGGAGTTGAAAAGACAATTGAAGCCGTTTCTTATTGGTGGATTGTTTAACGAGGACTTATTCAAAAAAGCCGTATTAAAAGGGAAATTTCCAGAACGCACGCAATATCCACCCCACATTCCACAAAAGCTAAAAAACTACATTCGTAAAGCTTTAGAGCCCGACCCTTCTAAACGTTACGAATCTGTATTAGACCTGCTTAATGATCTTGCTGGAATAGATATTCCCTACGACTGGCAATTTTTACCCGAAAAGGACCGTTATAAATGGAGTTGCGAAAATGACGGAAAAACTTATGTTACAGAAGTCACATTTATAGATGATAAACACGCTGGCATTTCAGTCACTAAAACATTAAATAAAACGCAACAGATTAACGCATATTTCCGTAAAAAAGTAACGCATGATGAGGCGTTTACGCTTGCTAAGCAAGCGCTTAATAATAAGGATTTATAATCTGAACTATGAAGCATCAGCCGAATAAATCAAATAATCTATTTGCTAGAAACACTTCCGAAGGCAGGGTGAGCGGACAGGCTTATAGTTATTATCTTAAAAGATCTCATGAAGCAGGTTTCGACCAAAAGTTTGAACGAACGCCTCCAAAAAACGGCTATATTAAATTGAAAAAGAAGTAATGGTTAGCCTACGGGTACCAACGTAGTGGTAACATTCCCTGCAGCATCCGTTACTGTCTGGACATCGATGTAGGTTACATTTACATTCGAAATTTTGCTACCCGGAATTGTAAAATATTTCCCTGGAATTACAATCATGTCACCGCTATCATTGTCATAGGATGTGATTTTTATACCGCTCCCGGCTACTTCGGTTACTTGGCTATTTTTTCTTAAATCTCTTCTTCTTGCTGCACTAATTGTGATATAAGTCAATTCGTTTTTATCGGGGCTAATATCAAATTTTTCGAGAATGCCCGAATAGATCACCGTAGCCTCCTTGGTTTCTGAAACTACATCTACGAGCACGAGATCTACATTTTTACGTTTGTCCGTATCAAGCAACAGGCCTGTAAATAAACGTAAATACATATTTTCTCCAACCAACCACAAATTCAATGAAGGAATCCAAATAAAACATTGGGTGACCAAAAGACCCAATAAAAAACCAGCTAACGTTTCCCACAAAACATATTTCAAGAATGAGGTTAGTTCCACGTTAAATACTGCATTATTCTGTATGACGTCTTTTTGACTGGAAAAAATATTAAGTAATAACTGGAAATCGATTTCATAACCAAACCGGTCTATTAAGCAAACTGAAAGCAGATGCTGCATTAATGGTATGATGGAGAAAAAAAACAGCGTTTCAGAGAAATTAAGCTTAGAAAGAAGATTGATAAAGTTTCTACGTGCAAGTTCTCCAGGGAATGAGGAAGAAGCTTTGTCTCCTTTATTGGAATATCTTCGACAAACAACTCCAATCCGAAAAAAAAAAGCAGGAAGCAATAGCAAAAGGATAATAAGTGCTCCTAAGGCTATATTCATTACAATAAAAAAAAATTAACGTTTACCAGTTTCTGATACAGAATGGTCTTGAGCGGACGGAGTAGCAGAACCCTTAGCATGGTGTGGATCAGATACAACATACCCCATTTGCTCATAAAAATCATTCAGCAAATCGTTCGATTTCTTAGTGTCCTCGACAATCTGATAGCCCTCAAAAGTCATTATTGGTTCCATGTCGCTTCAATTAATAATCAAATATAATAAGATTTGCTAAATATACCAAGCAAAAATCTAAACTTTTGTTTGATAAATTTAGCATTTGACAACCAAATCACAATCATGTTTAAAATGTATTGTAATAATATGAAAAATAAATTTGGAATGGTAAGATTTTCTTACCATATTTGATGGAAATTATATCATCATGATAGCAGCAAGTTATGATTCTGTAGAAAAAGAAATTGTTAATTCAATTGATGAGGTTAAGAATGTCTTTAGGTTAAAGGCAGCCTTTGATGCGGATTCTTGTCCCGGTACCATGCTAACGAGTCAAGTGTTAGTTACGGTGATTGCAAGAATTGCAAAAAAACTTGGAGTAATACTCCCAAATGGGTGTTATATCTTTTATGACAAGAAAACCAAAAGACAACTTTCGATTAAAGAAGGAACCGAAAAATTCATAAAGGAAGCACAAAATGGAAAATAATAATAATTTATCCGATCGCGAGAAGATTGCCGGCCGATTAAAAGAGGCCAGGTTGTTGTCTGGTTTATCACAGGCTCAGGCGGCAGATAAACTTGGACTCCTTAGACCTGCTATTACGGAAATCGAGGCTGGGAAGAGAAAAGTAAGCGCTGAAGAGATAATTCAATTCGCTGAGATATACAAGGTAGACACTTCGTGGCTTTTACTTCGAGAAGAAGAGGACGATTCTTATATGAATCAGCAGATAAAGGTCGCGGCACGCGAACTCGGAAAGATGAAACCGGAAGACATGAAAAAGCTATTACACGTTTTAAAAATCCTTCCGAAATAAATTGATGAACGCAATCTATGAAAAGGCCATTCTCGCAGCAGATGAGGTGCGGATGCAAATAGGAGCTAGTATCTATGAGCCAGTAAACATATTTGATATATGCGACGAATTGGGCTTAAATGTTTTATTCGTTGACATAAGTATGGAAGGACTGTACGTGAAACAGGAAGGCGGCTCCAAGAATGCTATTCTCATATCTTGCCAACGGCCCTTTCCACGGAGAGTTTTTACCTGCGCCCACGAATTGGGCCATCATAGCTTTTCACATGGCTTAAAAATAGATATTTTAGAAAAAAGTCCGGATCCAACAGAAAAACGCGATATAGACGAATACCTGGTAGACTTATTTGCCGGGAGTCTTTTAATGCCAATAGCCGGTTTACAAGCCGAAGCAGCTATTAGGAATTTGTCATGGAGGAGAATAACACCGCTGAGTTTATATAAATTATGTTCTGTGTTTGGCACGGGTTATACAACTTTGATTACGCATGCGCGCGCTAATAATCTGATAGATGATGTGACTGCTGCGTCGTTGGACAAGTATGGCCCAGCAAAAATTCTTAGCGACATCTTTGGCTCGGATACAAAAAAAGCCTATTTTAAAATCATTGATGAACACGCTCAGTTAAAGGTCATAGATTTAGAGGTTGGCAATTACCTCGTGCTACCGCAGCATATTGAGATAGAAGGCGATCATTTACAAAAATTTAAAAATACGGCTGTAGGCGTGGGTTATACCGCAGTCAAGCCAGGAATAGTTAGAGCGGCATCACGTGATGGGAATTTTGCTACCTTTATTCGTATCCAACGTTACCGGTATGCTGGCTTAGCGAAATACCGACATTTAGAAACCCCTGTAGAAGAAATTTCATGAGAAACGTACCCGTATTAATTGAGGATGATAACATATCTTCGGCTTGGTGTAAAGTTGTTGGATACATTTTAAACCATCCCGGCAAAGAGATCACACCTTTAATCTTGTCCTTAACCGGGTTTGATGAGAAAGAGGCGGTAAGGGACGCCCTTGATGCCGACTTAGCCAAACGTGAAGAATTTTCCATCACGACAGTATCTGAAACCATTTTTCCGGAGTCCGTTTATATTTTATGCGGAGAGGACCGGGAAGCCCTGTACAATCAGTACATGGAGAATTTACCAAGATTGAAAGCGATTGACAAGCGAAATAAGCGTGGTATTTACTTTGAGCGCCTAATAGCATTTGAAAACCCGCGAAAACCTGCCATGCCGGTAAACCAACTCGATGTTATTATTAACGGTCTTAAAAATGAAAAGGGGAAACGTCGTTCCGCCCTTCAGGCCTCCCTGTTTGACCCAGGGGTTGATCATATGAATTCACCTTACCTCGGCTTTCCTTGTTTACAACAGATCTCCTGTTATAAATCTGAGAATGGTGGTTTGATATTGAATGCCTTTTATGCTGTGCAACTATTGCATCGCAAAGCTTATGGTAACTGGTTGGGGCTTACCAACTTAGGTAAGTTTATCGCGAAAGAAGCAGGAATTGCTTTTGAGCGTTTCAATTGCTACGTAGGTGTAGAACAATTAGATGGCCTCACCAAAGCGGACGCAAAACGATTTATTGCATTGGATGTATAGTTTCGGTCTAATAAAATCTAATTTTGACCACTCATATGAAACCAAGTTTAGCTATAGAAAATAATATTTTGCCTGACAAATTAGATATCATTCATCAACACCTATTACCTGCCAAAATCACGAAAGTTTTTGATACTTACTGGCGATTTGCTGTTTTACGTCAGGAAGCTTTCTTTAACCGGGTTAATGAACACGAACAACCCTGGTCTGAAGATCCGATTTTAAAACATTATAAGTTTACCAATGCATATCGTGCGGCTGACCGGGTTAGCCAGTACCTGATCAAAAATGTGATCTACGCTGCAGATCTTCCTAATACGCCGGAAGAGGTTTTTTTCAGGATAATGTTATTCAAACTTTTTAATAAGATTGAAACCTGGGAACTGCTTAATGCAGAATTTGGTGAAATGGTCTTAGCCAATTATAATTTTAAAAAGTTTGATGAATTACTTAAGCAAACTATGGCAAGTGGCGAAACGATTTACTCCGCGGCCTATATCATGCCATCAGGTAAATCATTCTTTGGAATGGCTAAAAAACACAGCAATCATTTGAAATTGATTGAATTAATGTTGAAAAAGGAAACCCATAAGCAACTGATGGATGCCAAGACCATGGAGAGAGCATTTGAGATTATCAAAAGTTTCCCGGGACTCGGCGATTTCTTAGCCTATCAATTATTAATTGATATCAATTATTCTACCATAACGAACTTTTCAGAATCTGAGTTCGTGGTAGCCGGTCCAGGTGCGAAAGGCGGCATAAGCAAATGCTTTTCAGATACCGGAGGGTTGAGCGCTGTTGAGATTATAAAACTGATGACTGACCGGCAAGAACGCGAATTTGAACGCCTTGGTTTGGTTTTTCCAACTCTTTGGAGCCGTCCTCTTCAACTTATTGATTGTCAAAACTTGTTTTGCGAAGTTGATAAGTACTCCAGGGTAAAACATCCGGATATTAAAGGTAGCAGCGACCGTACCAGGATTAAACAAATCTTTAAACCGACTTACGAACCGATTGATTATTGGTTTCCTCCCAAATGGGGTATCAACCAAAATATTAACAATACCGTAAATTTGTAATATATGGAATTGAATGAATATCAAAAAAAAGCATTAGAGACCGATCTCAACCCTAACACCCGTGAAGGTTTAATGATCAGTTTACTGGGTGTAGCAGGTGAAGCAGGTGAGTTGCTTAGTATTTATAAAAAACATCTTCGGGATGGAGATTCCTATACCGCATTCAATAAAGCTGTCGTGGAGGAGCTCGGTGATGTGCTTTGGTATCTTACCAATATTGCCTCAAAATTCGGCATATCACTCGAAGATATTGCCAATAGCAATCTTTCGAAAACTCGCAAAAGATGGGTAGGAGAGCCAAAAGAACTTCAAGGATTGATCAGTTTTGATGAACAATTGCCCCTGAGCCAACAGTGGCCAAGTAAACTTGATTTCTCTATACGCGAGAAGTCTGGCGGACCGTTCGCTGCCGTTGTTACCTATCACAATGAAATACCTGTAGGGGACCCTTTAACTGATAACTCTTATACGGATGACGGATACCGCTATCATGATGTATTTCACATGTCCTACCTCGCTGTTTTGGGGTGGTCTCCTGTGTTGAGAAAAAACCTCAGTAGAAAGAGAAAAAGCAATCAAAAAATAGATGAAGTGGAGGACGGGGGAAGAGCTGCGGTCATTGAAGAAGGCATAGCGGCATTAATCTATGGGGTTGCTCGCGACCACAATTGGTTTGAAAAAATCAACCATGTAGATGGTGACCTGTTAAAAACCATAAAGAAAATGACAGCACATCTGGAAGTAAACGATCGGACGGAAAAACAATGGGAACAAGCTATATTACAAGGATTTAAAGTATGGCGCAAATTTCAGCACTTTAAAGAGGGAACAGTTATCATTGATATGGACAAATCAACTTTGAGTTTTGAACCCTTCGGCAACGACAAAAGCTAACGAATTTGCCGGCGCGTGTGTAATGGATACGAACCAGGATTCTATACCCAAGGAATGGGCCACTTTTTGTATTTCGCCAGATAGTCGAATTTCAGGTTTATTGCTATCGCTATCTAGTATCTCAATATGGGTAAGCGCGAGGCCATCTTCCATTCCGCATCCAAGACATTTTAATACCGCTTCTTTGGCTGCATACCTGCCTGCTAGATAACGCACGTTTTTTTTTTAATTTGTAAACGCCTAATTCCCTATCTGAAAAAATTCTTTCCAGGACATCAACGTCCGTTTCCCATTTAAGTTTTTTCGTAACTGCATGACTTACAAAGTCGCAGCCTATTCCTATTATCATATTGCGAGCGGGGTTGTTATAATAAAAATAAGGTTTTATTCTTCCATTGTGTCATGAATGCCTCTTAACATTTCGGAAACCGCTTTTATTCGGTCATCGTTGGGATCCAAAGCAATATATTCCGGAAATTTCTTAAGTGATTTTACAGTACATTTTACGATTTTAATGGCCATTTCAAATAGAAAGTCCGCATTGGTGTAATAGTCATCTGTTCCAATTTTTATCTCGTCTTTGAAAGGTTTCACAGTCAAAGCCTTGGGACCTTTCCTGCTTACATATTGATGGGTTAAGTAGCCGCCATGATGTACAATCAAATTACGCCGATGAATGATTTCATTCATTGTTTTTTCTTCGTCTTTTGAAAACGGAGATACTTTGAGAATATCGCAAAATAAAGAGTTTATCGCCTTAGGAGAGCCGAAATCGTAGCTTTCGGCCAAGAGAAAACCGACATTTTTTTTGAAATTATCACCGTAGCCAACAACAGTCGAAATTTCAATTTTTGGTTCGCCTCGTTTCGTCGCGAAGTCTAAAATTATTGAAGGGAACAAATTTAATATCGCCGCAAACTGATGTTTGCAAAAGGCTTCAAAATAGGAAAGCAGGCCAATGTTCGCAACCTGCGCTGCAGGGTTTATATCGGGATACCAGCGATCATTTTTGTGATTTTCCACCACATAGCTTAGGCCGTGGAATTCCATTTCAAAAAGTAGAAAGGGTGCAATTTTGCCGACGAAATATTCGTAAGACGTGTAATTCTCTTTCATATTTTGATGGTCCTATTTATTTTGAAGTGCGGCGTATTTTTTGAATACTGTCTATTTGAAGCAATAAACCTTTCTTTTCTTTCAGGCGGGCATTAATAGTTGAATCAATGAGCATCTCCTGTTTTTTTTGGTCAACGCGTATGTTAACGCCTTGGTTAAAAAAACACCAATCGATCCCGAGTTTTAACAAAATGGTAATTGCTATACCTAAGGCAGTTGCTGACAAATAATGGATAGCTTTTTGATCGCGCTCTAAAAGGCCAATTCTCCGATCTGCATCCTGCCGCACCTCATCAATTTTGCCGCTTAATACAATTGGGGCGTTTATTTCTCCTTGACTTAATGCAGCGATAGGATCGTCAGGAATACGGTTTTGTGCTTCGTGGACACCGTTATATTCTTGCTCGCCGTCCAATTCGGCAAACCATATGGGAAAATATTTAGACCCCCTGCTCAAAATAATATTGTAAGACCCTGCATTATAAACTGAGAATAATAATTTCCCTTCAAAACCCGGGTCAACGTGAAAGCCCGAAACATTTACTAAGCCTTTGAATTTTATAGATGCCTTGATTGAAATAAAAGCAATTTTGTCTTTTGGAATCTTTACGGTTTCTGCGGTAAGAAGTAAAGCGAAGTGTCCGGGTTCAATATATATTTCATCATGGTCGGTTAATTTTGTAACTCCGCGAGGGGACGAATTGGTTTGAAATACTTCATCACCCAAGGTCAGTTCATAGGCGCCATTTTTTACTGCGCTTAACTCAAAGGGAGTAATAATTTGTTCGGCCGCATTTAAGTCAATAAGACTGGCACTACTTAGAAATGACATAGATAATAAGGTTTGGTTAAAAATAACTATAAACCTTTAGAAATAATACTACTATCTTAAATTCAATTTAAACGCAGCTAAAGGAAGCAAACTCTTCCAAACTTTCAGCGTCCTTCGGCTTAGAACTCTGTATAACACCAACTAATGAAACAGACCTTCACTTAAACACATTCATTATGAAAAACAAAGAACAAACCCATGATATTAAAAATAAGGAATTAACTAAAACGAAACCAATATGAGCAGTTGGCGAAATTATAAAAACTGAGGGTTTTGATGCGCTTAAAAGTGCCAGCAAGACTGCACGATTTCGTCGGTATGGACAGGTTGCTGAATTACACAAAATATCGTCACCATTCCGTCATTGAAATTAGCTGCAAAAGTAAAAATATAGGCAAATTAGCTTAAGCAAGTCAAAAACGCTGTTTTTGCCAAGATATTCCGAGCCAACTCGACCACTCATAATCCTTTGTTCTCCTTTGGTTATTCATTAAAACCTCATTACCAAAAAACTTTAGTAAAATAGTTTATCATGTATTTATGCAACTAATCAAATTAGTTCGTTTTCAACAATAGATAACTATTTATTATCACTAGGAGTATTTTAATGACCACTCGACGTGATTGATAAGTTTATCAATAGTATTAACTTCAACTTGAAATCAATAAGTTTCCCTAGTTTGGAAATGGGATTACGAAACATTCTTTAAAACTACCGAAATCGTTTAAATGATTGGTGCCACTTATGGTGCTCTGTTTTAATTTCAAATGAATAAAAATGCTTTTTGAGCTAACCCGAATGAGTGCTGGTTCTATACACTTATTTTAAGGTCACTATATTAAGATAAACCATGTTCATGTAACATGAACATGGTTTATTTCTGAACAAATATTTGCATTTAAACATAATGTTCATTATTTTTGATTGTTCATGTTTGTTGAACGCCATTAAAAAATGAACATAAAAGAAAGAAATTTGCTTTATCACGCCACGGACAAGCTACAAGAACTAACTGGCGCAACAATGCGCGATCTGAGCATAAAGGCTAAAGATAATTATGCTGAACGTGACGGCACGATTGCCCTGACCTTTGGCGGAACCACCGTGGAATTTTATGTAGAGATCAAAAACGAAGTTCGTGGCAACACCATACCTGTGGTACAGACCCCAAACTTTTACAGAAGACGGGATACCCTGCTGATCTGCGGATATATCACCAAACCCATGAAAGATGAGCTACGACACCGTCAGATTAATTACCTGGAATTGGCCGGAAATTGTTATATCCAGACCAAGGGCATCTATATTTATATCAATGACCAGCAAGTCACCGAAACCCGCACCGCACCGCAGGGCAAACTCTGGAAAACAGCCGGTATTAAATTCCTGTTTGCCCTGCTCAACGACCCCGAACTTCTAAGACAGCCTTACCGCACAGTCGCTGACCGGGCAGATATTGCGCTGGGCAATGTCGGTGCGCTGATGGACGAAATAGGTCGTGAAGGCTATTTAAAAGAAGGGCCAAATAAAACCGTATTCATTGAGCGCCGGGAAGAATTGTTTGGCCGTTGGGCCGAAGCTTATCGCAATACCCTCCGCCCGAAGATCACCGCGGGCACTTATCGATTTGTGGATAAAAGCCTTACCGATCACTGGAAAGAACTGCAACCCAAAACATTTCACTGGGGCGGGGAAAATGCCGGAGCACTGCTGACGGGCTATCTGAGGCCGGAAAAATTCACCATATACGCAATAAACTTCCGACAGGAAGTTATGAAAGAGCTAAAATTGTTACCCGATCCTGATGGGCCGGTGGAAATTCTGCATCAGTTCTGGAAAGACATCCCGGAAGAAACGCAAGTTACTGTCCCGCCTTTGCTGGCTTACGCCGACCTGGCCACCAGCCTGGACAGCAGGAACCGCGAAACCGCTGAAAGATTAAAAAAACAATACTTAGATTAACATGCTGACCCAACCATTATTAAACATGCTGGCTGGCCTAGAAAAGGTATTTGCTGAATTGGACATCGACTTTTACATTGTAGGTGCCGTTGCCCGTGATATCCAGTTTTCATTAAAAGACGAAAATATACGCGCACGGGCGACGGAAGACGTTGACATCGCTGTAATGGTGAGCGACCAAGCGCAGTACACGACCATAAAAAATGCATTGATCACTTCCGGTGAATTTACTGCCCATGAAACCGAAGCTATTAAACTATATTATCAGAATGCTATTGAAATTGACCTACTACCCTTTGGCGATATCGAAAACGAACAGCGTGAGATCAAATTGACCGACCCCATGTTTATCCTGAATATGCCGGGCTTCAGCGAGGTGTTTCCCTATGCCGAAGCTATACAGCTTAGCGAAGAACTGAATATACGGGTCTGCACTTTGGAAGGCATAATTCTCCTCAAACTGATCGCCAATAACGACAGGCCAAGCCGCACCAAGGACATCACGGATATCGAGCACATTATCGCCAATTACTTTGATATCTCAGACGCGGATATTTATAGCGACCATTTCGAGGTCATGGACTATTATGACACGAAGGATCGTGAATATATTCCATTAGTCTGCGCCCGGGTCATCGGCCGCAAGATCGGGCAGCTCCTGCAGGAATCACCTGAATTACATGAACGGATAGCCAAAATACTGACAGGCCGCCCGACTACTTTATGGAACGCCATGCTTGATGGACTGAATGATAATTGAATTACTACTCAAGCTCAATTTATATGAAAATTTTGCTGCTGAACACAAATCTGAGTTTATATGCAATTGCATATAAGAATGCCACTTTAGATATATTTATATGCAATTACATATAATTTGAATCAACCAAGCCAGAGAGTTTTAAAAAGATTTTTACAGGGGTCACGGGTCGTAATTCGGCAGGATCACTTTCAAAAACGACAAAAAAATACAATTATTAAAAATGAATATTTTATTATTAAGTAATTGAATATTAAACAATTATGTAATATAAATATTAAAATTAAGGCATCAATTTGTCGGACATTTGAGCACCAAAATCCAGCACTATTTTATCAATCAATGCCCAAAACAGTGCCCATATTTTTACGGGGCACCTTTATACTTTTGCAAGTATCTGTGTGCTAATTACTTGTAAAATGGCCCGAATAAATGATTTCTCGTTCCAGCGGGATCACAGAAACCTAAAAGAAGGTCACTGATTAAACAGAAAAGGCGCATGAAAATGCGCCTTTTCTGTTTAAAATGGATTTTTTTTCCATATTCAAAAAAAATAAATAGATCCTTTCAAGGATCAGTCGGAAAAGTTGGGGGATTTAAAAGTTAAGCATAGATATTAGTAAGCCTGAATAAGAAGAAAGTAGTATCCCTTATGCCTCTTGAAGTAGCCCTTAAAGCATTAATCTTGGCGTTGAATGATTCAGCAGAGGCATTGGTGGCCCTGTTATCGAAGAAGTTGAGGATCGACTCATCTTCAATATATTTTTGCCGAACAGTTTTATTGACTGGCAGTTTTAAATTTCTGTTCATAATACCATTGCGATAAATAAACACCATCTCGCCAGCTAATTTACCATCTGCCGCCATTTGCGCTATGAGGATAGATAACTGATGCAGGACACCCGGTTTGATATCGTTATTCATTGTTTTTATAACGTCTGACGCTGCTTTTACTATGGCATCGGGCTGGGTTAAGTTTAAAGAGCTTTCAACCAGTTTTAATTCGGTTAAAAATACGGGGATAGCTGTTCTGAGTTTATCTTTTATTGCATCGTCAACATTACCTGGGATCAGTGTGGTTAGGATATCTGCAATGGGAGAGTCGACAGCCATTTTAATATTTTCGGTAATGGTAACGCCAATTTGTATGGCTGTTTTAATTTGGTTAGGAAGGCCTCCAAAAAGGTTTTTAATCTGGTCCCAGATTTTTGTCAGAAAATTTTTTAAGCTCATGATTTTTTGTTGTCTTTAAGTTTATTTACCTCTTGTTGTAGTATGGCTACCTGGCCTTCTAAAACTCTGAGCCTGATTTCATTAATTCGTGTCTGAGTTTCCTGGGTTGAGCGTACATCTTTAATGTCGTTCTTTAACTGAAAATATGTCGTCATCACAGACATTACGATGCGATGGGCAGTGCCTCCGTTACCCGCATTTTTTTTATTTCGTTACAAAATTCTTCAGCCTGGTATTCATCATATTTTTTGCCAGTTGCACGGCAAAAAAAATAGTGTGCCAATACCTGGCAGCATGCATTTAATGAGAGGTTAAAGCTTTCCTGCCAGTTTTGCTCTCCATGGTTTTTAATGTGTTTATTGATCTCGTCGGTA
Source organism: Mucilaginibacter saanensis (assembly GCF_014200575.1). Classification (GTDB taxonomy): domain Bacteria; phylum Bacteroidota; class Bacteroidia; order Sphingobacteriales; family Sphingobacteriaceae; genus Mucilaginibacter. The sequence continues at coordinate 145,691 of NZ_JACHBZ010000005.1, forward strand.
ATAATCTCCCTCGCTGCCATAAAGGCCCCTGTGGGCTCAACTGAGAGGTTTTGCATTACCTTTACCTTTGTCGATACTGTTTTTTTGCTGGCCTGGTCAGTTGTAAAAATGACTTCCTCAGGTATGGTTTCGCTACTGTAGAGGTGTTTGATCTGGTGCGATAAGGATAGCACAGCATCGCCAAACAGATGGAAGTCATTAATATTGGTTACCGTGTACAATTCATGTGCAGCAATGCCCGAAAGTATACTGATAGCCTCGATGTCATTCAGTTCGGGCTTTTCCTGCATAGCTATCATTTGGCCTAAGGTGACCTCGCCTAATTGGGTGGGCATTTTTACCCTTAACTTTCCGTGGGTAGTTTTAAGTGTTTTTTCGATCATGATTTTTGTGCCGCCGGTTAGCGGGGTATTTAATTTGATATGCGGCAAAAGCCGGCGAAGAAGATTTGATTAAGAAAGTGATAAGCTACGCAAGGCCGTAGGAGCCAATAAGCTCATCAAAAACACCATTGTTTGCCAATGGCCTGGGGGTGAACGGTAATCGTGATTTTAACTTTACATCGTTACCCATCTTTAATTTGTTAAGTGCCACATAGCGTAAGGGATCAATTAAATGATTACAGGCATCAACAGGTTCGTTAACGGTTTTCCCTCGGTTGTCAACCCGCCATTTATAGCGCTCCAGCTCGTTACGTAAATTGACACTGGCGCGGGTGATGTTTATCTTATAACGTTTTAATATATCAATGGAGTGTTTAACACTATCGGCTCCTTTTTTTGCTCCGGTTACATACCAGCCCAGCCGTTTTAGTTCCTCTATTGATTTTGGTTCGGCGCTGTCAGCTATGATTTCTGATTTTTTGCTTACACCATGTGCTTTAAGTTTGGCAGCAATATCGGTGTTGGTTAAGCTGGTTTCGTAAAACAGTTCATTGACCCAAAGTTCGCCGTTTTGCTGATAAACCTGCAGGCAACCGGTTTGATCATTAGTAAAACCAAAATCGAGGCCGGTGGCAATGAGGCGGGCATCAGGCGGTATTTGATTGCAAACGTACCAGTTGTTAAATATGAGTCCCGTAATTTTACCTGTAAGTCCGCGGGCATATACTTTCCAGAGTTCAATATCAACCTCCTTTAACGACTCAATTTTGTCCCTCACTTCCTGTAACAGAAAAGGGTTGTGCCGGTGATCAGATATAATAAGTGCTATATTGGGTTTACCTACCAGGTGTTCGTGCACCCAGAAGCCGGTATTAGGATTATAGTCGATAAAAATGCGAAGCTTGGTACGCAAGGCCAGTTCAGTGTAAACATCCCATGATATACCATTGGCCTCGTTAATAAATAAATAATCGCGCTTACCAGATTTGGCATCTTGTGCATTATCATAACTCTTAAATTCAATGATTGATCCATTATTGAACTCAAATATGCGATCTGTTTTATTATAGCTTTTTACGGCCGCTTGTAATGCCGCGGATGTGTTATAAATATTTAGGGCATCGCGCAGGGCCCCTGCCTTTAGGTTGGGAATATCCTGAGCAACAACTGTTATAACTAACTTGGGGTTCTGACATGCTATACAAAATAACACTTGTTCAATGGCGTACGTTTTACCTGAGCTTGTACCGCCCTGGTTAATAACTACGTGCGCGGTTGACATATAATTTTGCATAAAAAGGACAGAGCCTCCCAGATGATGAAAAGGAGGAGCATTAATATCGGTCATATTGGTAATATGGTTAATTGAAGGTTTTATATAAGGTTTGTAATTATAGAGTTGTGTTTCCAAATAACCGACTGTTTGATTTGGAAATAGCTGTTGAGAATGTTTTATATGCTTATTGGCATAAGCATGATTCAAATATACTAAAAATATTGGTCAGGATCAAATAAAAAGTAAAATAAACAGAGTTTTATTAAAGGGTTACTTCCTTTTCATTACCAGCCGGGAACGGGCCGCTGTTTATAATTTCAACCTTTAGTGTGTTATCGGCAGGAGTGGGTGGTGTGCGGATTTCGGGTTTATCATTCCACCCCATAGTTTTCAGGGCAAATATTACGCCGGTTGGAGTTTGATGCAGCCGAGCTTCATAAGCAGCCTCTACACGCAGGCAGCCCCGTTTAAGTATGTCAGCATATTTACCGGTTTCCTGGTAGGTTTCAAATTCATGTTTACTGCTAAAACCCAGAAAAAGGGCCATACCCGCAATGGTTGCCGGTTCTGGCTCACGATCATAAATTTTATGTTCTATTATGGTTTCAGCTTTTCCACTGGTTGGTTTTTGTGATTTTTGCTCCAGGTGATAAATGCCCTCAATAGATAAAAAATACTCATCTATACGCCGGGCAAGGGTTGTAGCTGTTTTTAAATAAAGTGATTGGTTTTTCATTATGAATAAAATGCTGAATGGCATAATTAACACCAAAGATACATGGAATTTTTAATAAATGCTAATTTTATTGGTATTTATTATGGCTGGCTTTGTATCAAAATAAGGATTTTTTTTTGTATAAACAGACGCTATAGTATTATTTGCTTATCGGACTGAGGGTTGGTTAAGAAATAAAAAGAAAAATATTTTTGTTTTAAATAGAAAATAATTACATTTGTGTATGAGCAAAATAATTAAAAATCACGGAGCAGGTATGGAGGCTAAGCGCGCAGCGCCCCGCCCTTATGTAATACATGAAACCACCACATTGCCAATTGTGAGTGATCTTTTAGTGCCTTATGAAGCTTATTTTAAATCACCACTGGCTAAGTTAGGGGCCATAAAACAAGGGCTGCGTTCAGATGCTATTACGGATCTGTTGCAGGTTACCGGCGCCACACAAATTGATATTGCCAAGTGGCTTGATATTACAGAGCCTACGCTACGCAAACATATACAAGGGTCACGTGAATTAAACCGTGGCCTTAGTGAACACATTATACAACTTTTTGAGCTTTTTGACAAAGGCCTTGATACCTTTGGCTCGCTTGATGAATTTAAGAGCTGGCTTAAACAATATAACCCGGGTATTGATGCTGTGCCTTTTGAATTGCTTGATACGCTTACAGGCATAGGCATCGTACAAAATCAGCTTATTCGTATTGATTACGGTGTATTGGCATAATTGATAATTATAGATTCAGTTACACACCGAATGCTAATTGTATAATAAACAAATACACCAATAAATTTGAACGTTTACCGCATAAGCCAAACCAAGTATGCCCATGACCGAAAAGGATCGGGCATTGACGGGCGGTGGAACTCGTTGGGCCAATATATGATCTATACCGGCGGCTCGCTGGCGCTTTCATGCCTTGAAAAATTAGCTCATACTCCAGGCACCTCATTATACGCTGGTGATTTTTCGGTTATTATATTGCAAATACCGGATGATGTACCTGTTTTTGAAATTACTATAACGCGCCTTAATAAGCTTAATGCAAACTGGCATAAAGTAATTAACTACCCCATTACCCAGCTTATGGGCGACACCTGGTTGCGTAAAATGGAAACAGCTGTTTTGAAGGTTCCCTCAGCTATTATTGATCTGGAATATAATTATCTCTTAAATCCAGCTCATTCGGATTACGAACGAATAAAGATCAGTAGTGTAAGCAAATTTACTTTTGATCCGCGGTTAAAAGCCCGTTAGCGGCATTTATTAAAACAGATATTCGGGGGTTATTATTTAATAATTATTTATAATTGCAATTTATCGCCCTTTTGTGCTGTTTTGATGATATTATATGCGCGTAAAAAAACTTATTTTAGGCTTTGCTTTTGCAACATTATTGTTGAGTAATGCAAAGGTTCATGCGCAGGATAAAAGATATATTCCTCTGGGGCAACCCAAATTTAAAGACACACTTGTAGTTGCCCATCCCGATACCACTTTTGAGAAGGACCTGTTTGACGTAATACGATCAATATTTGAAAAAAACTACAAGCAAACTAAAGCTGACTCTGTAACTACCAAGCCTGTTATATCAATTGTGCCTGCGGTAGGGTATACCCTGCAAACCGATTTTGCCGGAACATTATCTGGTAATGTGGTATTTCGCACAGGCCCCAATACACGTATATCAACCATAACGGTTAATCCGGCCTATACGCAAAAAAAGCAAATAATTATTCCGTTGCAATCCAACATCTGGACAAAAAATAACGAATACAACCTCATTGGCGATTTCAGGTTTTATAAATATCCGCAAAGCAGTTTTGGTTTGGGTAGCAACTCCCAGCTGGCCAACGAAAACCCGCTTGATTATAGTTTTTTCCGTTTTTATGAAACCGTGTTAAAACATATTGCAGGTAATTTTTACGCGGGGCTGGGTTATATATTTGATGACAGATGGAACATGTCTGAAAGAGGGCAGCTTAACGGCGGGGTTTCTGATTTTGAAAGATACGGACCTGTGAGCCGTTCTATTTCAACCGGGATTACATTTAGTGGCCTGTTTGATAGCCGGGACAACTCCATAAACGCCTCGCGGGGTTTTTATGCCTCGCTGCAATATCGTGACAACTACTCTTTTTTGGGAAGTACTACACCCTGGCGCTCGTTAATTATTGATATGCGCAAGTATTATAAATTTCCGGAGAGTTCAGATAACGTGTTGGCTTTTTGGTCATACGATTGGCTAGTACTTAACGGGCGACCTGCCTATCTTGATTTGCCTGCGACAGGACATGATCCGGCAAATACTACAGGCAGGGGGTATATACAAGGACGTTTCAGAGGAGCTCAAATGGTATACCTGGAGAGCGAATACCGTTTTAAAATAAGCCGCAACGGATTATTGGGCGGGGTGGTATTTGTAAATGCCCAGTCTTTTTCGGCTGCGCCGGGCACCCGTTTACAAAGCATACAACCAGGTTTTGGTCCGGGTTTGCGTATTAAGCTCAATAAGGTATCTAAAACAAATATAGCTGTTGATTATGGCTTTGGCCGCGAAGGTTCCAGGGGGCTGTTTATTAACGTTGGGGAGGTTTTTTAGCCCGCGCCGATTACTGCAATCTCATTATTTATCTCCGGGAGCACCATCTGTATAATTACTTTTTACGTTATTATTTTGACTGCCATTTTTATTTTAAAATAGCACGAACATTTTATATTCCTATAATGTTTATCATGTGTAAAAAAGTGTTAAATATTTATTAAAGTTATTTGTATTGGTGAAAATTTAAATTATTTATCGTTAGCTTTAACCATCTAATTGCCTATGAACAGTATCCGGTTTACCAAATGGTTTGTTTCTTTCATTTTGCTCCTTTCGGTGATGGTATCGTCATGTCAGAAAGATGAGAGTGTGAAGGATCCTGCTGCTGTTAAACAGGTGGCTATCAGCGATAGCGTATCAACTGTAGGCATTAATAATGCTCCAGGTAATTTTTTGGCGGGTAAGGGCACATTGAAAGTCACTATTGAAGATTCAACTTATACATTTAATGCCGCTACCGATTCTATTGCATTTATCAATGTACATAATGGCGATAATAAATATTTTGGTATTACTGCCATTAATAAAGCCCACACCATGAGTTTCGGTATTAGTTCGGTTGGTTTTGCATCAAGTAATGTTAACAGTAAAGTTGCCGGAAGCCAGTTTCTTTTTGGATTTGATGATAAAAAACCATTACTTCAGTATACCCTTACACAATTTGCGGGACAAGATGATTCGGGTAAAATAAGTATTGAAAAATATAACACCGAAAATGAAATAGCCAAAGGTACATTTTTTACTTTCCTGGCTAAGGACGATAAACCAAATTCTCCTTTTTATCGTGTTGAGGGCAGTTTTGACCTTCAGCAGAAGTAATTATCACTGAAATAATAATTAATTTTAACAACCTCAAATTAAATTACTCTGCGTAATTTAAAGGTAAAAAAAGTCTTACATAAGCACCATTTGGTGAGGTGGGCACGGTAATGCGGGCATTTTTTTGTACCTTTATGCAAATTTTAAAGACATTGATGAAAGTATTTATTGCAGGGCTTCCTTTAGAAGTAGATGAGGCCGAATTAACAGCAGTTTTTGGAGATTTTGGGCCGGTTAAATCGCTCAGGATAATCAAGGATCGCGAAACAAAAGAGAGTAAGGGTTTTGGGTTTGTTGAAATGGTTAATGATAACGAGGCAAAAGAAGCGATAAGGTGTATGAATGGTGCAAGTTATTATGGCCGCAGAATTACAGTTAACGTTGCCGAAGATAAAGGCCCAGGCTTTAACGGCGGTAATAATAATGGCGGCGGTAAAGGTGGTTTCAGACGTAACTAACGGCTAATAAAATATTATTCTTTTTTAAGTATAAGCCGGCAACTGCCCGGCTTTTTTTGTGCCTTATAAAATAATGGGTGAGTAAGCATGATTTTACCCACCCAGCAGCGGCCCCGCTTGTAAGCAGCGCGGGTTGGTGAGAAACCCGGTTGCTCAATAGTATCATCCCCCTGATGATTTGTTCTGTATGCAAGTACACGCAACTAATAGGCCTGAACCATAGAGGAGCTGCTTATATTAAGCTCATTCAGTAAATAATCAAGTCTTGAATTTAGTTCGTTAATAGCTAATTCACCGCTTTCAAAGGCAGTGGTGAGCTGGTGTAGTTCCAGGGCAATATCAGGTATGCCAGATATGGTATTATCGGTAAGGTGTTGCTGATTTTCTAAGGCATTAATTTTATACTCGGCTGCGGTAAGCTGGTAAAGTTGTTGTACATCATCTGTGTACAAATGACTACTCATTTTACTTTCCTGTTGTTTATTAATTGCAACTAAAATTATAGCAGCAATAATAATTGCGATTACTAACATCATCATTGGATCCATCTTCTCAATTGTTATAATTAGGTTTTACCGTAGGCTGGGGGATAGCCTGTGGTTATTTATTAAACTAAATATATGAGTATTGTAGAATATTTTTTACCTCAATGTTGATAAAATGGATAAATGTTGATAAGTTATTAAATTAAAGTTACGGGAGTGTATAAAATCGATTGCATGTAGGTGGTTGTGCTTTGTTTGAGGTTAAATTAATGTTTTGTGCTTTCTTTTAAGTAGCTTATTTTATTAATAAGTTAATAAATTGTTTGAGCCAGCTTTTAGTAACAATAGCGTCTTAATCCCTGGTGGAATCAAAATCAAAAACGGGAGTGAATTAAGTTATTTGGGAAGCCGTGGAGTTGAGATTATTTCTTAGGCGAGCGCAAAGCTTTAAACGCGGTTTTTGCATGGCGTTGTGCCGCTAATAAAAAAAACAGAAACACCAATGTTCCATAAAATGCAATATTCTGAAATGCATTTCCAACACTAAGTTCGCGAACAATAAGCTGTAGCATAGCTGCCAACATAAAGTTGTTAATAAGTTGAAGTTAACAATGTACGTGGTTAATTGCTTTTCAGTTTTAACGATATTCTTGCTTTTTAATTATTGTATTTATTTAACCGGCTATGAATATGCTATACAGATGCAATAGCACTGCATGTATAATTACAGAGTGCCGGCGGATTTTATACTTCCTGAATAGCTTTAGTATACTGATCAACAATAGCTAACCGAGGTGGTAAAGGCAAGCAAGCATGGTAATATATATTAAGATTTGAGGCCTGTGAGCCGCTTCAATAATTGAAGAAACAAATTGCCATTACAGCAAAAAGCAATATACAACGGTGCGGTAAAGTGGTATCAGTAATAAATTACTTAAGGCGGATGAGCGGTTGTTGTCATTGTTCATATATTTACTTCTTCCTTTGCTAAATAGAGGCCTTAAATATAAATAAGTATGACTCTTGATGAATTTCTAAAACGCCTGAAAAAGGAATCGAATGATATGGAAGGGTTAACCAGGCGTAATTACTATGCCTATCTTAATTCGCTATTTAAGTTGATAGCCTATGATGGGGATCGGCTAAATAAAAAGCATGACCTGATGATCATGCCTTATTTGCAATATATTAATAACACGCAGCGCGACGACTTTAGGGAAGATTTGTCTAAAGCCGAGGTGGAGGAGATTCTGGAGAGTTTAAAAACCGATATTGATTGTATGATATTCAGGATTGAGCAAAAGAGTTAACCGGTACTTATAAATTGAATATGTTATCTTCATGGTATTTAATGGTTGTGTTTTTTATGGATATCCTTAACAAGACATAGTTTTTTAATGTCGGCAATTTTAATAACAAAAGGAGCATACTTAAGCCGGCTGCCAATCATTTCCGTAGTGTTGTCTGAGTGGGCAATCACCTCGTCCGGATTATCGCTGGCAAGTAACCGTTTGTACATCCTATATTCTCCCCATTCAATATAGTATACTTCGCCCGGGAGTATCTTTTTATCATGTATTACTTTTAAAGCCACCCAGCAGCCATTTTCAAGATATGGATACATGGAGTGCCCCCAAACAGGTAATGCAAAGTCGCAGTCTTCAATGCCCGGGAAATTCATGCGGCCCACTGGCATGGAGTCATTAATATCATTATATACTTCTACACCAGATGCAGTAGCCGAAATTTCATACATCGGGATACCGTCTTCTGTTTTTTTATCTGTGGTCTTTTCTGTATTTTCTACTGGTTTATTGCTTGAAATGAACTCTCTGTATTTTTCTTTAAATATTCTGAATTTTTCAGGATCGATGTTTTGTCTGCTCTTGATTATTTCGGTAATTGAACTTGGGGAATTGAACCCCAGGGTCTCGGCTAATTGCGCATTACCTATAAACGCAAGTCCCTTCAATTGGTTGTAAAGTATAATAAATTCCAACGTTTCGGGGCGTATAATTTTAATCTTATTGGGTTTTAAAGCGTTATTCATAGTAAAGAAATATTTAAAGATTTTTCTTGATATTTATAAAGATATTTCTGTATATTTGTTTTGTTGATTCTGCTAAAGTAATACAAATTTTATTAAAAACAAATATTTGTTACAGAATTAAAGAAATGCTTATTACAGAAAAATCAAATAATAAACCAATGCATATAGCTTACTCCGCCATGCAGCAATTAACAGATCGGCATCCGCATGAAGATACAAACCAGGCAGATCAGGAGATATTATTGCGCTATGAGGCCTACCAGGCCGCCTGTATTAAATACAATAAAGAAATTTCTGATATACAGAAATATATCCCCGGTTGGCTACCTGCCTTCAGGTAGTTATTTAAAGCCAGAAGATTATAATTAGCGCTCGCTAACGTGGCTTTACAGCACCAATTCAACATTACTAAAACCAATAAAATGATAAAGATTGCTCAAAAATTGAAGAACAAATTATGGTGGCTTATTATCTCGGTAGATTATAATTATAGCCGGATTGCCATTGCCGATTATGACCTTACCGAAGACACACTCACACTTTGGCTGGAAGATAAGCACGATTTTAAAAATTCATTAGATGAATGCCTGCAGGTTGATATTAAAGCGCGGGAGTTTGCCAGGATAATTAAAACAGAAAACCTTAACAGCTATGAGGGGAGTAAAATGCACCCGACCAAGAACTTTGTATACAAGGCCCGTATTGAAATAAATGCACCGCTCAAATGTACATGGATGATGCATCTGTTGTTGAACAGCAGTGGGCACGCGAAGCCGTTTTAAAGGCTATGCTTACCCAGCTTGTTGAAACGGAAGCTGCCGGGATGTACGATTAGACTATTTTCACCCCAATTATGCCAAATGGCATAATTGGGTGCGGCTCATTCTGAGCTTTTTTAAATATAGTTATTCAGTAAAAACATAAAGACCGGTGCCTGCGCTGTAATATAAATATGGCGTAGGCGTATATTGAAGTTAATCAGTTAGATTGGCCTGATTATTTAACTTTTACCTGTTGTTTCTCTTCTTGCCCAACCTCCACTAATTCATCTACTTCAGCAATCGCTTCGGCTGGCTTACTGGCATAGTTTAGCTTACGGAAACGCCACTGTGCAAATGCCGGCTCCTGAAAACGATTGATCAGTTTAAAAAATTTAGGAAAATTGTGCACCTCCTCCAATAACACACCGGTTACTATGCCATTATTGTCCAGTATCTCGCGGATAGTGTATTCCTTATCTTTGGTTATCCAGATCTCAAAATCCCGCCTTATTTCTTCGCTTTTTTCAGGATCAATCCTGTCATTTACGCAAATTACCTTATCTCCTGGTTTCATAATACTATAGCGGTTAAAGCAGTTATTTGTTTTATTATAGCCGCTGTTTATAGTTTACAAAGTACCGCTTTTAAAACGGGAATTTAAAAAACATCTCCACAAAATAATGCACTGATCAAAGGAAAAAGTACCTTAAACGATGTGGTAATAAGGTTTTGCAGTTGTTGTAGTGTGCAATATGTATTGTAAAAAGTAAAACTTTACCGCAACTTATGGGTTAAAACTGTCGTAATAACATATTATTTACCAAAAAATATAATGCTATGGATCACTTTTATTGGTTTTTGATTGCCGGATTAGTGTTGGTGTATTTGATTTTACAGTTTGATAAACAACAACGCCATAAAGCAAATACCTTAAAGAAACAAACGAATGATGTGCAGCCATTGCTATTAATGCAGAGTTTAGGGAGAAAGCTTAATCGCTTAAATGAAGCACTCACTATGGCAAAAACCGGCGGGCATATAGAAGATCAGCTAAAAAAAATAACTGCCGACTATAATTGCGGACGAATTGATATGCAAACTTACAATAATCGGTTAAACGAGTTGCTGCAAAAAGCAGAGGCAAAATAATTTTCGGCAGCGTGGTTTATTAAAATAAATAAATATTTGCTGAATGAACAAATTGTTTATTATTGCAGTCATATATGTCTGACGAAGCTATAATAAAGCGATTAAAGGTAATTGTAAAGGAGTACGGCGGTCAGCTGGGCCTTGCGGGGGCCATTGGCGTTGATCAGGGTTTTATAAGCAAGGTGATCAATCAAAAGCAAGATATCAGCTACTATCTTATCCGTAAGCTTTGTTTTCAGCTCAAGTATTCGCCGGAGTGGCTTATTTTAGGTACCGGCGAAAAAAAGATAGATAAGCCAGAATCGGCCAAGTTAATTACAGAGATCCAGATGATGCGGACAGAGGTAGATATCTTACACGCTCGTATGCGTGCTTACGAAATAGAGATCAAGGAACTACGTGATCAGCTACAGCTTGATAAAAAAGCAGGGTAATTAATACGAAATTTATAAATTTAAAAAGACCGGTTTTATATATAAAACCGGTCTTTTTAGTATTGGCGCTGCCTGGGTTTACTTGCAATAACGTGCTGCCACAGCCGTAGCATTTTTTGATCCTAACTGGGCCGCCTTGCTAAAATCGGCACAGGCTTGTGTTTTTTCATTAAGTGCTAATTTAACAAGGCCGCGTTGCAGATACGTCGCTGCGTTTTTACTATCAAAATTGATAGCGGTTGCACAATCATTAAGAGCACCGGCCGTATCGTTCAGGGTGAGCTTTAGTGCCGCCAGATCGGCATAAGTATCGGCACTGCCGGAGCTTAATTTTAAGGCGGTAGCTAAATCGTCGGCTGCTCCCTGTTTATCACCAAGGTAATTTTTAGCAATACTGTTATGTGCGTATGCCTGGCTATATTTTGCATTCATATAAATGGCATTATAAAAATCATCAGTAGCTCCTGCATAATCTTTTAACGCCAGTTTCACATCGCCTCTGAATAAAAAGGTTTCATCATTTGAGCTAATGGAAACCGCCTTGTCTAGATCGGCGAGGGCTGCTTTATAGTTTTTTAACTTTGCCTGTATATGCCCGCGGTTTTGGTATAAAACTGCTGAGGTATCTGATATTGGATCAATTTTTATCGCGGCATTTAAATCAGCCAGTGCCCCGTTGTTATCTTCAAAAGCAGCACGGTTTAATGCTCTTTTTAACAGGAGTGCTATATTTTGGGGATCTTTGGCAATACCGGCATCATAATCTGCCATGGCCCCGTTGTTATCGCCCGCGGCTGCTTTTGCCTCCCCTCTGAAAAAGTAAAAGTTGCCATTTGCAGGGTTTAGGGCAATGGCATTGGTAAATAGTTGTATCCCTTGGTTGGTATAGTTAAAAAAATCAGCCACTTTTCCAAGGCGCATATAAGCATCTTCGCGCTGCGGCGAAAGTGCTATCAGCTTCTCAAAGTCCTTTACAGCACCGGCCACATCGTTTATCTTATTTTTTTCGATACCCCTGTTTAAATAGGCATAGGTGTATGAGGGGTTTATCTGTATAGCAGTGCTGTAATCACGGATGGCGGCCAGCCTGTTGCCCAGATTACGGAATGCATCCCCGCGTACCAGGTAAGCCTCGTCGCTTTTATTATTGATATTGATGGCCATTGTAAGGTCTGCTATTACACCAGCGGTATCTTTTAAGGCCATTTTTGCCTTGCTGCGGCTGATGTAACCTTTTATATTGCTGGGGCTTAATACTATAACAGTGTCTGCATCTGATTTGGCACCCTGGTTATCCTTAAGCTCCAGTTTCAGACCAGACCTCCGCTGGTAAGTTTCCGGGTTTTTAGGATCAAGCATAACCGCTCTATTCAGATCCACCATGGCACCATCAAAATCTTTCAGTTTCTCCTTTAATAAACCGCGGTTTAAGTAAATATCGGCCTTGTTGGGATACTGTGCCGCCGCCTTATCAAAATAATCAAGCGTGCCTTTGCTATCACCTAATTTTCCCTGGGCGTTGGCCATGTACAAAAACAGGTTCTCTAAATTCGGGTTTATGGCGGCTGCCTTTTTATAATCCTCAATGGCACTTTTTAAATCGCCAAGATTAGCTTTGGTATTGCCACGGTAAAAATAGGCTTCGGCATTTTGAGGATTATGGTTGAGGGCAGTAGTATAATCAGCAACGGCACCACGGTAATCATTAAGGTTTACTTTGGCACCCGCCCGGTACTGATATAATTCGCCCTTTTGGGGCGTATATTTTATGGCTGTGTTGTAATCATCAATAGCTCCCTTAAAATCACCTTTGTTGTTTTTAGCCAATGCTCTTGATTCAAACAGGTCAGCGTCATTAGGGTTAAATTTTAATGCCTGGGTAAAATCGGCAATAGCACCATCAAAATCCCGGGTGTTTGATTTTGCATTCCCCCGGTAACGGTATATTTTGGCGTTTTGGGGTTCCAATATTATGGCTTTAGTAAAATCGGCTATAGCGTTAGGGTAGTCGCCTACATTGCTTTCGCAATTGGCTTTATAATAATAAGCGGTAGCAAAATTAGGCCTTAGGCTTATCGCGCTTGCATAATCATCAATGGCGGCCTTATTATCTTTTAAATTACCGTATGCATTGGCCCTGTAAAAATAAGCTTCGCTGTTTTTATCATTAAGTTGAATAGCCTGTGTAAAATACTGAATTGCTCCTTTATAATCTTTAGCATTGGCCCTGGCATTTCCATTTTGAATATAAGTGCCCGCAGTTTGCGCAAATGCAGATAAAGGGAAAAGCACAAAGAATAAGATTTTTTTCATTTAAGAATAACGGTTTACAAATATCAATAAAAAAACCATTAACAGATACAGCAAAGCTTATACCGGAAACAAAAGCCTGGTAGTGTTAGCCTAAAGGCGGTTGCGAGGATCTTAAATGAAAATAGATGGGGTATAAAAACCCCATAATTAATTGCTTTTGTGTAGCAATCCCGTAGGAGTAATAAGTAACTAACAGATATTAATGAGCATGATTTGCACTACGTCTTTTGCCGTATGCCATAGCGGCAGTACATATCAAAATACAAAAGATAAGCGCCATTTCAATCCCAAAATGTATTAATGGGATGCGTCCTTGGTTATTTGAGAGTAAAATGCCTGCATCTGGCAGCAGCAACCCGAACAAAGGGAAGCAGAAAAACATTCTCAATATTATTAATTTTTCCATAATTATTAACATTTAGTATGATAATGCTAAGGTACACATAAAATCATTACTATTTAAATAAAAATTTAACCTTTTGCTCATTAGTACAAATGAGGGTTCTAATTTGTTTGAAGTTTGTTCTACTTTATTTTAAAGTTTATCAGTAGTAAAATAACTTAACTACTACGAAGGGTTAAACTGACTGAAAAGGCTGTTTCGCGAGTTGAACCAGTTTGTCATTTTTGATAAAAACTATCTGCGAGGAGTTATCAGCGATTGTTAGTGAAAATTATTTTAAAATAAATTAGTTAATGAATGAACGCTCACTTATATTTGTATTGTAATTATGAGGCCACGCGACGAAAATAAAGAACAGCTGATACGCCAAATGGCTATTGAAATGATAGTGAAGCATGGTTTAGATGGGTTTGGGGTTAATAAACTGGCTAAAGCAGCGGGAGTTTCGCCCGCTACTATTTATATTTATTATAAGGATAAGGACGATTTGATTAACCGGTTATGTGTTGCTGTAGCGGGTAAAATGATGAGTCACGGTTTTAAGGGTTTTTCGCCGGAGATGGATTTTGCTGAAGGGCTAAAGATTCAATGGAAAAACCGGATGGAATACTTTATCAACTTTCCGGCCGAAATGGAGTTTATCGAGATCATGAGGTATACTCATTATTATGAAGAGGTAAGTAAATCTATCACGAAGGACTTTGGCGCGATTTTGGGCCCATTTATGGAAAACTCCATCGCAAAAAAACAACTGATCCCATTGCCTTTTGAGATTTACTGGGCCATAGCTTTTGCACCTTTGTATCAATTAATTAAGTATCACTATCAGGGTAAAAGTTACGTGAATACTACTTTTGAACTTAATGACACATTAATGACGCAGACGCTTGAATTGGTTTTAAAGGCACTCAAACCATAAAAAAATTTAATTTGATAAGTAAACGAGCACTCATTTATATTAATTGAAATAATGAAACTTAACCACATTAATTTGCCTGTAACCGATGTAGCCGCCAGCATTAGTTTTTTTGAACAATACTTTAATTTTAAATGTATTGAAACCAAAGGCGATAATTTACTAGCAGTTTTACAAGGCACCGATGGATTTATACTGGTTTTAATGAGTAATAGTTTTAACCGTAAAGGCGACTCAACCTATCCGGACGCATTTCACATCGGTTTTTTTGTTGACAGCCGCCAACAGGTAGTTGATCTGTATGATAGCCTTGTTGCCGGGGGCATTGCCATGGAGCATCCACCGGGGAGTATGCGGGGCAGTTATGGGTTTTACTTTATTGCACCAGGTAATATTCTAACTGAAGTAGCCAGTCATGTGTAACAATTTGTTTTAAATAAACTCAAATATAAATCATTCCGTTTTTATGATACAAGCATCAGCCTATAAGAACCCCCACCATGTAATGCTGTTTTTTGCAGAAAAGGAAATAACCGGCGCAGAGCCCCAATGTATTTCAGAACGTATTAACTATTATGAAAGTCTTAAAAACGCTGGTAAAGTGCTTATCAGTGGTAATTTCTGGAACCAGGCCCGCAACTTTGTTATTGTATACGTATCCTCAGATATTGAACTGGAACAGATTATTGATAATGACCCGGCTATACGCCAAAACGTACTTGAATTAGTTAAGGCAATGCCTTTTTAAGGTTACTGCCATAGTATAGATGGTATCTTCAATAATGCCCTGTGCTATTTTTTAACAACTCATTGTGTAAAGACAGCGTGAGTACCTGGTTATTGTTTTCATAATTATTTTCAACATTAATTATGAAATTTTAACCATTCTGAAATATTATTTTTCTTTTTACGAAAAAATATTTGTGATATATTCCTGAAAGTTGTAAATTGAGCCTATCAAATTGTTGGATATGGAAGAATTAGCAATTTTCAGAATATTTTCAAGTTTTCCACTGTTCGGCCTGCTATTGCCCGAGATCTCGTCCCTCTTGATTACTCCTGGTAAAGGAATAGCGCCGGATCATATTTATGTGGAAGGTTTCCTGTTACTAAGCGTAATAATTTGCACCGCAGGCATCCGGTATCATCAAAAACAGGAGCGTATTGTTAATCTGGAAATAACAACCAGCGCTTAACATTTGTATTTTGATGATTTAGGAATCCGCTTCTAAAAGATCCTTTTATAAACCTGCATATATTTATTACCCCTTAGCCCGGTTTATTAAGCCGGGCTTATGTACTGTACTTTAGCGTCAATTCTATCGCAAAAATTCTGTAGTTTAAAATATTATAATATACTGATGGATAGCCAATGAATTAAGGTTTTTTTATACTTTTACTGTAATGAACCTTAGTCAATTTAATCGCCGCAACCTACGTTATATGTCCTTTAATGTTTGTTCAACAAAAGCTGCATTCTTGTTTAAAGTAATACTTATCGGAGCGTTTATCTGCTGTTCTGTTACGGCTATGGCGCAGCGCAGATCGCATGCTGCATTAACTTATGGCGGCGGGGGCGGAGGCACCAATTTTGATTCGGGCTATGGTGTTACTTTTGGTTTTGGGGTTGACGCACCGTTGGGGAATCTTAAAGATGTGTATAAAGCGGCACCTGCTTATGATTTAAGCGTAGTGCGTTTCCTGGGCGATTTTACCGTAGGCCTTAACTTAGGTTATCATGTTTATAAGCCAAAAGATGACGTTGCCAGTGCAGGCGACATTACCATTGACGGTAATGCGGATGGCACTGTTACTGTTGACAACGGTACCACAGTTTTTAGTAATTATAAGGTATACTCTGCATATGCCAGCGCTGTTTATAATGTTGACCTGTCTGATGACACCAGGCTTTACGGAGGTGCCAATATTGGTCTTTACGTTACCCATTACGCGTTTGCTTTTACTACAGATGACGGCAATTATGCCGTAGCTGAATTACGCGACAGGAATATTTATCTTGCCCCACGCCTGGGGGTTATATTTGCCCTTACTGAAAATATTGGGTTAAGTTTTGATGCCCGGTATAACTTTTTTGCCCCAACTTCCAATACACAGTATGAAAGTTCAGGCTCATTTTATACCTCAATGGCAGGTCAGGTGGGTTTAACTTATAAATTTTAAAAATTAAGCTGCAACCTTAGCGGTTGTTATAGGGCTGTTCAAAAAACTCATCTACCTTTTTATTAAACTCGTCGCGGTGCTCAATAAGTGTTCCGTGGCCAGAGTTGGGTACTATCCACAAATAAGCTTTAGGTATATTTTGCGAAATAAGTACAGTATGTTGAGTAGGGATCAGGTCATGGTCGCCGCCAATTATTAACGCGGGGCATTTAATTGCCTTTAACTCCGTTAATTTGATGTTGGGCTGCAGCCAGTCAAGCATGAATACTTTCCAGTCGTTCTTCTCCTTTGCCGTTTTACGTACGTTATTCTTTTTTGCATTATAGTCTGTCTGTTCCTGTTTCCAGTAGGAAGGAATTAAACCTGTAGAATCGGGCCATAGGTTGGCCCCGGTAGCTGCAAATTTTATCACCTTTTGTGGATGGCGCATAGTCAGTTCAATAGCATTAATGCCGCCATCGCTCCAGCCAATAACATAAGCCGAGTCAATGTGCATAGCATCAAGCAATCCTGCAAAGTCATCCGCCATCATCTCAAAGCTCAGGGAGTCACGGTCATCGCGCGATTTGCCGTGCGCCCGGCTGTCTACAGCAATAACCTTATATTTTTTTGAAAAATAGGGTATCGTATTTTCAAAAGCATGTATGCTGCTTCCGTTACCATGAATCAATAACAGCGGTTTACCGGTACCATAAACCTCGGTATAAAATTTTATGCCGCGTACATCATAATACTTACCTGCTGCGGGGTTATTGCCATATAACGACTCTTTTTGCTGGCTGTAACCAAGCTGTGTAAACATGAAAAACACCAGTAATAAAAACAGCAATTTTTGTGCTTGCATAATGATAGAGGAGTATGATATAAAAAGCTAATATATAATTTAAGTGCTAAAGCCGTGCCCTTACTTTTGAGCAGACGGGCAATTTAAAGTTGCGTTTTGATAAAAATATATGCTAACACGCTAACTAATATTACTTTTGCAACATTATTTAAGCACATTTAAATGATATAAGTAAAACAATATGCTTGTAAATATATTTTAGATAGCATGTTTATGATACCTGTATTAATATTTTTTTCATGCCAGCCTTTTTCCTGAAAAGTAATTATATAACCGCCTTTCTTTTTTCTATCATCAGCCTGTTAGCTACCACCGTTTGTTTGGGGCAGCAGGAAACCGCGGCAAAACCTAATAGCAGCTTTAAATTTAAAACCGTTATTATTGATGCCGGGCACGGGGGGAAAGATCCGGGGGCGCATGGCGCCTACTCCAAAGAAAAAAATGTAGCGCTTAGCATTGCCAAAAAGCTGCGCGACCTGATAAATAATGAAATGAGCGGTATTAAAGTAGTAATGACCCGCAGTACCGACGTTTTTATTGAGCTGCATAAACGTACCGATATTGCTAATGATAATCATGGCAACCTGTTTATATCCATACATTGTAACTCGTCGCCACAGCGCCACGGAACCGAACGCGGAACCTTACTGCTGGTATATGGTTTTCACCGCAGCCAGGAACAGCGTGAGGCCCTGCGTGAAAATGCTTCCATTTATATTGAAAAGGATTACAAAAACAAATATAACGGCTATGGTAACGATGCCGTGGTTAATACCATTGTGCTAAACGCTTTTCAGCAAAAGTTCCGTAAGCAAAGCATCCAGTTTGGCGATCTGGTGAACCATGAGTTTAAAAAGACCGATGGCCGGCACAGCTTGGGGGTAAAGGAGCAGGGTGTGCTGGTGCTTGCTCAAAGCGGTATGCCTGCCGTACTGGTTGAAACCGGGTTTATAAACAGTCCCGCTGATGAGGAGTACTTAAACTCCAGCGCCGGGCAAAATGAAATTGCACGATCAATATTAAGAGCCTTGAAACAATACCGCAATAACCTGGAAGGGCGGTAATTGGTAAGGAATGATTGAATTGAGGGGATGATTTGGCGGCTTGTATGATCATCAGTTTACCAAATTAATGGCACCGATGGTGCTGGCTTTGTTATGGCGGTAGGGGTGTTCAAATCTGTCAAACAAAATCTTGTAATAACTTGTATTTTATATAGCAGTAACCAAGTCATATCAATCATACACTTTCAACTCAATTATTCCGAAATGGCACTACAAAAAACATCCCGCAGAGATTTTATCCGCAATGCCTCAATAGGTATTGGGGCATTGGCTATGGGGCCTGCACTGGCACAATTGGCATTGGCAAAACCTGGTAAAAAACTGGGCATAGCATTGGTAGGTTTGGGCAGTTATGCCGGTGGTCAATTAGCACCGGCCCTGCAGAAAACCCAAAACTGCTACCTGGCCGGCATAGTCACCGGTACACCAGCCAAGGCTATTGATTGGGCAAAGAAGTATAACATCCCTGAAAAAAATATTTATAACTATCAGAACTTTGATGAGATAGCCAAAAATCCGGATATTGATATTGTGTATGTAGTGTTGCCCGTATCGCTGCATAAAGAGTACACCATAAGGGCTGCGCAGGCCGGTAAGCATGTTATTTGCGAGAAACCGATGGCGCTTAACGCCCGCGACTGCGAAGCCATGATAGCCGCCTGTAAAAAAGCAAACCGCCTGTTATCTATCGGTTACCGCCTGCATTTTGAACCCCATACTATTGAAATTATGCGCCTTGGGCAAAAAGAGATTTTTGGCAAGGTGAAAAGTATTGAAACCGGCAACGGATTTACCTATAATGGCGACCCTAACGCCTGGAGGTTAAAAAAGGCGCTGGCCGGTGGCGGCGGGTTGATGGACATGGGCATATATGCTATACAGGGATCGCGGTATACCCTGGGGCAGGAGCCCATAGCTGTAAAGGCTACCCAGGAAAAAAACCGCCCCGATTTTTTTAAGGAGGTTGATGAAACTGTTTTTTGGGAGCTGCAGTTTCCGGGCGGACAAAAAGTTACGGGCAAGTCAAGTTATAATCATGACTGGGGGTACTTAAAGGCCGAAGCGGAGCGCGGTAAGTTTCAGTTAGAACCCGCTTACGGCTATGGCGGTATTGATGGTTTTACCAGCAATGGTCCCCTGCAGTTTCCGCAAATTGTGCAGCAGGCTGCCCAGATGGATGATTTTGCTACCTGTGTAAACCAGAATAAACAGAGCCGCGTACCAGGCGAGGAGGGTTTGAAGGATATGAAGGTGGTTGACGCCATTTACCGCAGTCTTGACTCGGGTAATTGGGAAAAAATAAGCTAAAAAATAAAACCGGTGTGTATAGACCGGTTTTATCATGTATTCAATATGTTTAGTACAATTACTGACTAATCCTTATATATTTTAGGGTAGTGTTTGACATAACAGTAAGCGTGTCAGTATCCTTACTTATTTTATAAGGCGTTGTATCAAAAAACGTTTGATTAATGGCGGTACCGCTGCCATTAGGATCTGTTGAATCTAATTTTAAATTCAGTTTCAAATAAAGCTGGGTAGTATTGGTATTATAAGTACCTCTGTAAAGCGTAGTGGTTGGCGTAGTGGTAAGCGGGGTAGGGTAAACATCAATTTTTAAGGTTGATAAAGTACCGTCATAAAAAGCAAGGGTTTGTACGCTATCACCCTGCGCTACACGGGGTATAGTTCTTTTCCATGCACCAATCAGGTTTGCATCCTCTTTTGCATCAGGTAATACACTTTTTTTTGTGCATGATTGCATTGCTGTAAGCAAACCTAAAGAAACAAACAGCATTACTGCTTTTGTATAGTAATTTTTAACGTTCATAGTAAAATTTTAAGTTACCGATTCTGTGTTTTTTTATTAATAACGCAAATTAAACATGGTTGAGTACAAAAAGTTTTATAAAAAATGAATTTTGTACTTCAGTTTTATAAAAAATACAAGGCAAATAGATAATAATAAGATGATTTAGGGTTTGTTGAG
Organism: Mucilaginibacter saanensis; assembly: GCF_014200575.1. Taxonomy (GTDB): domain Bacteria; phylum Bacteroidota; class Bacteroidia; order Sphingobacteriales; family Sphingobacteriaceae; genus Mucilaginibacter. Next base: position 166,559 of record NZ_JACHBZ010000005.1, read on the forward strand.
TGCGGCTTATTTGCTTAGCTTAGATTATAAATTTTTATAATTATGGAGCCATTTACCCTAACCATTAACGAAGTGAATTACTTGGTAAATCTTCACTCTGCGTTCCCCAGGTTATTTGATGTTTCTAATAAGGATATTTTTTACACCGTAGGTAAAACAGATGCAGGTAATTGGGTTTATGTAAAACATGAGCCAGCGTCGGCCGTTATCCCTTTAGCGGAAATTGGCGATGCTATAGATGGTTATATTTCTGATAAACAGTTATTTGAAAGTTAGAATATTGTGCTTTAATGTTAAAAATCTACTAAAATGGTAGAGATTTGTCATTAAATTTCAATAAAAAGATGTTTAAACATATATTTATGAAAAGATCCGAATCATTTATATACTTTTGAGCCATAAACAAAAAGAAATTTAAAAAACTCAAAACACAATGAAAAAGATTTTTATCCTGTTGGCATCAGCATTTTTGTACACAGCAGCATCGGCACAAACTACCTGGACTGTTGACAAAGCACATTCAAACGTTAAATTTACCGTAACTCACTTATTAGTTTCTGATGTTGATGGTGTTTTTAAAAATTATGACGCTACTATTACTTCATCAAAACCAGATTTCAGTGATGCTAAATTTCAAATCGTTATCCAATCTGCTTCAGTAAGCACTGATAATGATCAACGTGATAAACACATTTCAAGTCCTGACTTTTTTGATGTAACAGCATACCCAACACTTACTTTCACCAGTACAGCTATCACCAAAACATCTGATAAACATTACAAACTTACCGGTAACGTTACTTTACATGGCGTAACAAAATCGGCTACCTTTGATTTATGGTACCGTGGTACAATTGTTAACCCAATGAGCAAAGCAGATGATGCAGGTTTCCAGCTAACAGGTGTTATCAAACGTTCTGACTTTAACTTCGGATCAAAATTCCCTTCGGCTGTAGTTAGCGACGAAGTAACTATTAAAGCTAACGGCGAGTTCGGTAAAGCAAAATAATTATTACAGGAATATATTAATGCAAACGGCGTATCCATATACATGGGTACGCCGTTTGTTTTACTGGCAGCGAGTATTTTATTCGTCAGACAGGAGTTGTTTTATAGTATCAAACCAAAGTTGGTTTTTAGTGCCAAAAAGGGCATGATCAATAATCAGATACACGGTATTGTAGCCATCGGCTGTTTTGTAGCGCAGCCTTAGCGGTTGCCAAAACATGCCATGGCTTTTAACAAGCGAACGGGTGTACACCTCATCAAACCCTAAATATACCTGTTCCAGCTCATCAAGTGGGATATTTAAATAATTATAGCCATCAATAACCAGTGTTTGGGGGGTTAGTATAATTTCGCCCTCGCGATGATGTAGCGGCGGTGTAAGCGAAAATAACCCTCCTGTACCATCAATAATGGTACAGGCTGCAATTTCATAATCGTAGCTCCAAAGGACCTTGCCTATTTGTAAAATTTGCATCGTTTAAATTTCAACATTATTATTGATAACTGCAACCAGGCAATTTTGTTGTATCTGATGCACTAAGTAAATCCTTATCTTTGGTCTGCGAACTACTTTTTCGCAATATTTTACATTATGGCTACAGAAGTTAAGTGTCCGAGTTGTGGTTTTGGTTTTCCGATAGAGGAGGTGATGGCCGAGGAGTATAAGAAAGAACTCCGGAATAAGATGCAGGATTATACCCGCCAAAAAGAAGATGAGTACCGTAAAAAGGACGAAGAATTTTTAACCAGGGAACGCCAGCAGAAAGAAATTTTTGAACAACGGCTAACCGACGAAAAAAAACAGCTGCAACTGGCTATGGAGCAAAATCTGCGTAAATCAATCAGCGAAGATTTTGAGAACCAATTGCTGATGGCTAAAACAGCGGCGCAGGAAAGCGAAGAAAAGCTAAAACTGTCGCGCCAAAAGGAGCTTGAATTTTTACAGCGCGAAAAGCAACTGCAACATAAAGAAGAGGAAATGGAGCTTTCCCTGGAGCGTAAACTGCAGGAGCAGCGAAACGAACTGGGTGAACAGATCAGGAAGCAGGAAAATGAGCGCCATAGTATAAAAGATACCGAGTACCAGTTAAAGGTAAAAGAGCTGGAGAAACAGCTTGATGACCAGAAAAAGCTGGCCGAGGAAATGAAACGGAAAGCAGAGCAAGGATCAATGCAACTGCAAGGCGAAGCCCAGGAATTGATATTGGAGGAGCTGCTGCGCAATTATTTCCCGTTTGACGTAATTAGCGAGGTTGGGAAAGGTGTGCGGGGTGCCGATTGTATACAAACCGTACGCAACCAGTTTGGGCAGGAGTGCGGCCGTATTATATATGAAAGCAAGCGTACCAAGGATTTTGGTGCCGATTGGATTGAGAAGCTTAAAAAGGACATGCGGAGCGTTGGGGTTGATGTAGCTGTAATTGTTACCCAGTGTTATCCCAAAGGGATGGATTGCTTTGGCGAGAAGGATGGTGTTTGGATCTGCAGTTTTGATGAGGTAAAAGCGGTTTCATACATCCTGCGCGATGGTGTTATCAAATTGTCAAACCTGTCGCGGTCGCAGGATAATAAGGGCGATAAGATGCACCTGTTGTATGATTATTTGACCAGCAGCGAGTTTTCTGAACAGTGGAAAGCCATCCGCGAGGGGTATATGAGTATGCGCCTGTCTATCCAAAAGGAGCGTGATGCAATGGAGAAGATGTGGAAATCGCGCGAGAAACAACTGGAAAAGGTTTTGCTTAACGCCGCCCATATCAAAGGCAGCATTGAAGGTATTGCCGGTAATGATACCATACAGCTAAGTTTAACTGATGACGAAGATGCCCTGTTGCTGGAATAATATCCTGTTGATCAATTTAAAATATAATATAGGGCTGCTCAGTAAAATGAGCAGCCCTTTTTATGCCAACGGGAATTATTTTTTTGATGTAGCCACAATTACAATCCCACCAATGAGTAGTATACCACCCAGGTAAGGGGGCCAGTTTACCGTTTTTTGCCTGTCGGCAGATACTTGTATGGGGCCGGCATCAATAATTTTTTCTTTTTTGGTATAAGTAAAGCCAGTCCACACAAGCATTACTACACCAATAATAATGAGTACTAAGCCAATGGCTTTGTTCATGATGGTTAGTTTTTAGGTGTTAATATGCATATGAATAGCAATTGCAATAATTTGTTTGCCATATATAGTAAATACCCTGATAACGGCTTTTTTGAACAGCAAACTTTTTATAGCTTAGGCCAAGGATCGGCAACGGTTTATTTTTCCTGTACAACAGCCAATTAAAATATAAAAAACACTCCTTTTTAATGAATGATGATTTAATACTGGAAACCATATCGGTTACTAAAAACTACTTTGGCAATAAATCATCTGGCGTTAATAACGTAACCATATTTATACCCAAAGGCAAAATAACTGCTATTGTGGGCGAGAGCGGCAGCGGTAAAACTACCCTGCTCAATTTATTATACGGCCAGTTGGAGCCCGATCATGGCGAGGTGTTTTTTAAGGAGCAAAGGGTTTTAAACCGGGCCATGGGTTTACAGCATGCCCATAAGGTAATGCGTATGGTAAGCCAAAACTGGAGCGATGTGGATAGCCATTTGTCTGTTTGGGATAATATAAGTGACGGCCTGCCCGATGAGGATAAAAGCCTGACCATACAGCGGGTAACCGAAGCTTTAAATATGCTGGGTATTTATCAGCTTAAAGAGCTGCCTTTTAATAAGCTAAGCGGGGGCGAAAAACAGCGGGTAACCATTGCTAAGGCGCTCATCAGCCGTCCGGAGGTGTTGCTGCTTGATGAACCCTTTAACCAGGTTGATGCTACCTACCGCGAAGGCTTGCAGCACGACATCAGAAATATAGTACAGGAATGGGGCGTTACGGTGGTGCTGGTATCGCATGATCCGGCCGAGATATTATCCATGGCCGATGAATTGATTGTACTTAAGGAGGGCGAAATTGTAGAAAACGGCAGTCCTGAACAGCTTTATCATTCGCCCAAGTTGTTATACACCTCGCAAATACTGGCCAGCTGCAGCCAGCTTACATCTACGCAGGCAAGGGTTTGCGGCATTAAAAGTAAACGCGGTGTAGTGGTTATATACGCCGAACATATTAGGGTTGGCAAACTAGGCAGTAAATGGCTGGTAAAAAGGGTACTGTTTAAAGGCGTTTATGAAGAGCTGATTATTGAACGGAATGAAGTTGTGCTGCGAGTAATTAATTATGACAGGGGCAAATACACCAAAGGGAGTAAAATCAGTATCAGCATTAATAAATATTTTGAGTTTGGGAAGTGGGAGAATTAAGAGAACCAATAAAACGGATACAAGAATCAAGATAATTGATTAGCTGATTCTTGCATCCTGATCCTTTATTTGGCGGCAACCAGTTCTGTTTTAGCTTGTTTTTCTTTGCGGTATTTGCTTAAATTGATCAGCAATACACTGCTTAATATGATCACCAAACCGCTTATCTGTAATAATGTAATGCTTTCGTGTGCAAACAATACGCCTAATATAACTGCTATAACGGGGTTAACGTAGGCATAGGTACTTACCTGGGTTGCAGGCCTCACCTGCAAAAGCCATACATAGGCGCTAAAAGCCGCTATCGATCCAAAAAATATGAGGTAAAGCAGGGCATACCAGCTATGCGCCGGGATATTTTGCCATTGCAGGTGCTGTACCTCTTGGTGTAAAAAGCTTGATGGTAAAAATACCAGGCCTGCAACCAGCATTTGCCAGGCTGTATTTACCGGTGCCGATCCCTGTGTGTTAAAATATTTGGAGTACAATGAGCCCGCTGCCCATGATACCGAACCCACAAACAGCAGTATCATTCCGGGTAGTTTGGAGTTGGCTGTTGATGCACCAAATAAAGCACCTAATTGTTCGCTAAATAGTAATATGACACCGGCAAAGCCAATAGTTAAGCCAATAATGGTGGATGTGCTTTTAAAGTTCACGCTCCAGTTTTGTCTATCAAGCAGCACAAACCATATTGGCGGCGATGATACCATAATGGCTACCATGGCGCTTGGCAGGGTTTGCTCGGCCCAAATTACGGCACCATTACCTATTACCAGTAATAAAAAGCCGCTTACCGCAGCGTGTATGATATTGCGTTTTACAAATATTTTTTCGCCTTTGGCAGCGCTCCAGGCAAGTAATAAAATACCGGCCGTAAAAAAACGCAGCGCGCCCAGTATAAAAGGCGGAAAACCATCAATTGCAATTTTTATAAAAAAGTAGGTGGAGCCCCAAACCAGATACACAATTGCGAATGCTATAATAACCAATAAGGGCGATGCGGATTTTTGAGGAGTTGTGGCCATGGTAATATTTATTTTTCGGGTATAACCAATTGTTGTTGTTCTTTAACCGTTTCAAGCACTATGGTAGTGCGGGTGCTTAAAATATTAGGTATTTTGCTAAAACGCTCCCGCATAATATGCATGAGCGAAGCCGAATCATAGGTACGTACCTTAACCAGGTAACAGTCATCACCTGCTACGTGATGCACTTCCTGTACTTCGGGTATTTTAGCCAGCTCAAGTGTGGCATTACTGTAACCCGGGCCATCAGAGGCTTTCATGAATATAAAAGCCAGCATTTTTTGCTGTAAAGCAACCGGATTTATGCGTGCTGTATATTGCTGTATCACATTTTTTTGTTCCAGTTTTTTTACCCTTTCAAGTACACCAGAAGGGGCCATCCCCAGTTCACGGGCAAGGTCGGCGTTTGATATGCGGGCGTTTTCCTGCATCAGGCGTAAAATATGCAGGTCCGTTTTGTCTAAGACTATTTCTGTTTCGCTAATCATTCTGTAATAATAGTTAATTGCAGAATTAAATTCAATATATTTTTCAATAAATGAATTTAATTCGACAAAAGTACCTTATTGGTGTTTTGACAACTAATTTGATGCCGCTGAAAAAGGCAAAAGCAGGATATAATGAAGCATACAAAAGAATTGCGCTTAAGTATGGATTTTAATGGGATAGGGGCAGTAAAGTTTGTTATTGTGAGGCCTGGCGCAATAGCGGGATTAGTCGTTTGTTTTAAGCCAGCCTTTGCCTTCGCTAAAGCGTGTTACCAGCATTGCTGCAACGGTATCGCCTGTGGCGTTTAAAAGGGTAGCCATAGGGTCAACCAGGGTGCCGATGATCATGGCCGGCGGCAGCGCCTCCGGTGGGAAGCCATAAGCCGATATAAACAAAATTTCGCCTATGTAGCCACCGTTAGGGATGCCACCTTCAACCAGGCTCACCAAAACAGTCATGGCAAGTGCCATAGTTATAACATCAACGCTGTTAAAGCTTTTGCCAAATAGCGCAAACACCACCACCATTTTTACAATGGATGATATGCTGGAGCCGTCTTTATGCAAAGTGCCCCCAAGCGGGATAGTTACATTGGCAATAAAATCGGGGATCCCTATTTTCTTGGCGGCATCAAGGTTGGCGGGTATAGTAGCTATGCTGCTGCAGGTACCCACGGCTGTTGCCGATGGAATGATGTTGTTGCGCCAGTATTTTTTTATGCCGGTTATACCTCCTGCTATAAAAGCGTACAAACTAAAAATCACCACAAAATAAAATGCCCCTAAACCGTAATACAACGCCATGGAGCGGGCGTAACCACCAAACAACTGCGGCCCGAATACACCAACCTGGTAGGCAAAATAGGCACCCAAACCAATTGGTCCCAGTTTCATGATCAGTATAAATATGTTTTTAAACACTTCGTTGCCGCTATGTAAAAACTGGGCAAAAGGAGCGCCTTTTGCGCCCGACTTTAAGGTGGCAAAGCCTATCAGTATCGAAAAAATAATGGCAGCAAGCATGCTTTTTCTGGATAGCAGCTCATAAAACTCGCCGGTGGTAAATAATTGGGTAAGCTGGTCGCCAAATGGTTTTTTAGCAATGGCTTCGGTAATGGGAGCGGCCACCAGGTGTTGATGTATTGGGAATATCCAGGCTGCTATAATTGTTAAAATAGCTGCAACCAATACGGTTGATACAAATACGATGGAAGTGATACCTAATAAATGGCCCAGTTTTTTAGAGCCATCAAGACTGGCAATGGCCGATGCTATGGCAAAAAATACCAGCGGAACAACGGCTGTGAATAGCAGGTTCAGAAAAATATCGCCGATGGGTTTGATCACTTGCACCTTATTACCAAGGAACAAGCCGGCAATACTGCCGGTAACAATGCCAATCATGAGCAGGATAATACCCTTATAATTTTGAAACCAGCCATTCATATGGCTAATATACTTGTTTGAACCGCAACTTGGTAAGGGATTGGAGGGATTTGAATTAGTTATGCTCAGGGTGTGGATTTAGTAATCCTTTTGTGGAAATTCCCTTATTAATCAATGATTTTACGGGTTTCTAATAGGTGTAAATAAAATCGTAAGTCTTATTTGTATTTATTCTAAATAAAAATAACTTTGCGCCTTGTTAAACGGATACTGGTTTAAACACACATATATACACACTATTGATTTCTTTAATCCCCTGATAAATGATACATTTTTTACAAAGGAAAAACCTCTTCGGCGTTAAAATCCCATTTTTATCACCTAATTTTTTAAATCTGTTTGTTATCTGTTTTTCGGCACTGGTTTTTACCCCTGGTATAGCATCTGCACAAAACGGATCGTTTGGTAGTATTAAAGGAACGGTAAAAACATCAGATGGCAAAGCTGCTGAATATGTTAATATTATCATTACGGCAACCAGCCAGGGCACAACTTCCGGACAAAATGGTCACTTTACTATTAAAAATATAGCGACTGGCGCTTATGATGTTGCAGCCAGCTTTATTGGCCTGCAAACGCAAACCAAACAGGTTGTAGTAATTGCCGGCGAAGCCGTAACCATAAACTTTGTTTTGGCCGAAGGAGGTAAGGAGCTACAGGAGGTTTATGTTAAAAGTGCGAAACACAATAAGTTTTTGAAAAAAGAAACCGAAGATGTGGCCCGCTTACCTATTAAAAATCTCGAAAATCCGCAGGTTTACAGCGTTGTAACCAGCGAACTGATGAAGGAGCAGGTAGTAACCAGCTATGCAGATGGTTTTAAAAATATCCCCGGCACAGGTGTACCTTTGTTATACAATAACGGGCGTACCACCCTTTTATCACGTGGGTTTACCACGGGTAACTTTATCCGTAACAGCGTTGCCGGTTACAACTTTAACGCCATTGACCCTGCCGATATCGAAAAAATAGAAGCCATAAAAGGTCCTACCGGTACCTTATTTAACAGTAGCCTTGCCTCATTTGGTGGCCTTTTTAATCGTGTTACCAAACAGCCGTTTGAGGCAACGCGTACTGAAATTACCTATCAAACAGGTAGTTTTGACCTTAACCGCCTGACCGCTGATGTAAACATGCCCTTAAATAAGGAAAAAACAATATTATTCCGCGTTAATACAGCATTACATAATGAACACAGCTTTCAGGATGCAGGTTTTACCCGTAGCTTTTTTGTAGCACCAAGCATTACCTATATTGTTAACGATCGTTTATCAGTTGATGTTGACGCTGAAATAGGCAACGGAAATGCCACCTCGGCTTATCGTCTGGCACCGGATCCTAAAGCAAAAATATACAATATTAAAGATCTTGGTATCGACTATAAACGTTCGTTCGCCAATAATAACCTTGATTACCAGAGCCGTCAAATTGATATTTACGCGTTGGTCAATTACAAAATATCTGATAAATGGAAATCACAAACCATGTTCAACAAAACCTTCTCCACCACAAAAGGCTTTGTTACATCGTTCACAATATCAGACACCGCAATAAGACGACAGGCAATCAAAGAAGATTATCCGTATTATATTACCAATATTCAGCAAAATTTTATTGGCGACTTTAAGATAGGCCAATTCCGTAACCGCATTGTTGTCGGTATGGAGTACTACAACCAAAAAAGCAATTGGTCAAACCTTACCGCAAATATGCCGCTCATCAACTACAAAACACCAGGAGCTGCTTACAATAGTTTTACTCCTGAAAAGGTTTCGGCTCTGCTTGCTGCCACCGCGCCAAAGCCGGGTGATTATGTTCAAAACAACCAGAGTTCATACGCGGCCTACGTATCTGACGTGTTTAACATTACCGAAAGGCTGAATGCCATGGCCAGTATACGTATTGACCGGTTTGAAAACAAAGGTGCTTATACCCCGGCCGATGGCAAGACTACAGGTAACTTTAATCAAACTGCTTGGTCGCCAAAGCTTGGCCTGGTTTATCAGGTTGTTAAAGATCAGGTATCATTATTTGGTAACTATATGAACGGTTTTAACAATGTTACCGCAACCAGCTTTGATAACACGCCTTTTAAACCGCAATATGCCAATCAATGGGAAGCAGGTGTAAAGATTGACGCCTGGGATCATAAGATAAGCTCAACAGTAAGTTATTATGATATTTCGGTAACCAATACAACTATGGATGATCCTGCACATTCGGGATTTTCAACCCAGGCCGGTACTCAGCTGAGTAAAGGTATTGAGGCCGAAGTAATAGCCAACCCTTTTGCAGGATTCAATATTGTGGGCGGCTTTGCCTATAACAATAGTAAAATAACAAACGCAGCAACCGGAACCGGATTGCAAGGTTTACGCCCTGCCGCCTCCGGCCCTGCCAGATTAGCTAATTTATGGATGAGCTACCGCATTACCAATGGCAAAGTGCAGGGATTAGGGCTTGGTGTTGGCGGTAACTATGGCAGCTCATCCTACCAAACCAATACGGCAACGTTTAAATTCACCATACCATCATATACTACGGTTGACGCAACAGCTTTTTATGATCAACCTAAATATCGTATAGGCGTAAAGGTTGACAACCTGACTAATGAAAAATACTGGTCGTTCCGTTTGGCACCTCAAAATCCAACACGTTTTACACTGAGCTTGAATTTAAAGTTTTAAGTAAAAACAAATAAAAAAGCGTGCTGATTACGGATGTAGTCAGCACGCTTTTTTTATTATTATCTGCTGGGAAAGTAGAAATATACTTCCTCAATTACCAAAATGCAGCGGCATCTATTTGCGTCGCTACTAATGCATTTTATTATATTAGCAACCAATTTAATAGCAGATGCAGATTGAACAGGCCGGAGAATTTATCCTGGAAAAATTAAACAGGGAGCTTTCTGAAAATTTTAAATACCACAATGCTGCACATGCAATTGATGTATATACAGCTGCTAAGTTAATTGCCGGGAACGAGCATGTAGGCGAACAGGAAACACGATTATTACTTACGGCTGCTTTATACCATGATTCCGGATTTTTATTTGGACAAAAGGATCACGAAACCCGCTCATGCGATAACGCCCGCTTATATTTACCCGGTTTTGGATATGAGGCCAATGAGGTAGAGCAGATATGTGATATTATTATGGCCACCAAAATGCCGCAAGACCCGCATAGTCATTTAGGTCAGATTATTTGTGATGCTGATTTGGATTATTTGGGCCGGAATGATTTTTTTGTACTCAGTAAAAAGCTATTTTCGGAACTTGTAATTACCGGTGGTTTAAAAACAGAACAGGAGTGGGATAAACTCCAGATAGTTTTTCTTGAAAATCATCATTATTTTACCAAAACAGCCATTGAAACACGTGGCCCGGTAAAGCAGGAACATTTGAAAGAGATCATTAAAACAACATATTAAAGATATAATTCATGACAAAAGCAGAACACAGTTTACCCGAAATTATTAAGGATGTAGTAACTGTTTTGGCCGGGATTTTATTTTGCGGTTTTGCACTAAAAGGCTTTTTGGTACCTAATAGCTTTTTTGATGGCGGGGTAACGGGTATATCATTACTCATTCATGAACTGTATCATATTAACATCGCTTTTGTTATTATAGTAGCCAATATCCCGCTTATTATTTTGGGCGCCTACCAGGTTAACCGGGTGTTTGCTTTAAAAACCTTTGTATGTGTTATAGCGCTGGGTATTTGCCTGTTATATGTGCCATACCCGGTAATTACGTCAGACAAGTTGCTGGTTTCTATTTTTGGAGGGGTGTTTATGGGGCTTGGTGTAGGGCTTTCCATACGTGGCGGCTGCGCACTTGACGGTATTGAGATACTAGCGCTTTACACCCTGAAACGGAGCAGTTTTACCATCAGCGAAATTATTCTGGGCATCAACATCGTTATATTTCTGATAGCCGCCATTGAGCTTGGTTTACCTACGGCATTATACTCTATTTTAACCTATTATACGGCATCACGCACCATCAGCTTTGTAATTGATGGCCTGGAAGAATATACTGCTGTTAATATTATATCGGCCAAAAGCGAGATCATAAAGGAAAGGCTGGTAATGGAACTGGGACGTGGTATTACGGTTTATAAAGGCGAGCGTGGTTTTCTGAAAGAAAGCTTTGATGTGAGCCACCCGGTTGATATTATTTTCACCGTAATAACCCGTTTGGAAGTAAGGCGGCTAAAAAACCTTGTTCACAGTATTGATCCAAAAGCTTTTGTGTTTACCAACAGTATTAAGGAAGCTGCCGGCGGTGTACTTAAAAAACGTGTAAGGGAACATTGAGTTTCTATTTAGTATCAGGTAGTTAGTATTAATATCAAGTATCAAGATTATTTTGGAGTGCGAGTGACACTTTTGGAAGCTGTCGTGATACTTGATACTAACTACTTGATACTCTTTTAAGACACCACCTCATAAATCTGTACCGGTTTAGCTTTGTTCTTGAGGTTTACTTCGCCAATTTTTTTGAAGGTAAATGATTCTTTTGCCTTTTCATAAACTTCGTCCGTTACGATGATCTGATTGGCATGTGCAACCGACTGCAGGCGCTGGGCCAGGTTAACGGCATCGCCTATTACGGTATAATCCAAACGCTTTAACGATTCAGAGCCGATATTACCCGAGATCATTTCGCCGGAGTTGATACCAATGGAAACCTCCGGTTTAAAAGATTTGCCGCCATAAATTACAGCCTCGCCGGCATGTAGTTTGTCTTTAACAGATAATGCGGCATCAATGGCACGGTCAAGGTGGTACTCGCCCCTAAAAACCGCCATTACCGCATCGCCCATAAACTTATCAATATGCCCGTTTTGTGCTATAATTTCCTGAACCATTAAATCAAACAGCTTGTTAACCAGGCCAACAACTGTATTGGCAGGCACATGCTCTGAAATGGCTGTAAAACCGCATATATCAATAAATAACACGGTGGCATCAATGGTTTCGTTGGAGAGCAGGCTGGCTTCAAACTCCTTACGGGTCATGAAGTTTAAAACGTTTTCATCAACATACATGCGCAGTATGTTGTTTTCTTTAATAGCCTGTAATGTTTTTTTAAGTTCAATAACATGCAGGAGGGTTTTCTCTATGGTGATATCGAGGTCATCAAAATTAACAGGCTTACACACAAAATCAAAAGCACCCCGGTTCATGGCCGTGCGGATGTTATCCATATCGCTATAGGCCGATACCATCACTGCCTTTAATATGGGGTTGGCGACCGGTAGTTTGGTAAGCAGGGTAAGCCCATCCATCTCGGGCATGTTGATGTCACTTAAAACCACATCAATATCAGGTTCTTCGGCCAATTTTTTTAACGCATCAAAACCGTTTTGGGCAAATAAAAAATCATATACCTTTTCACGTATCTTTTTTCTGAACTTCTGTTTAATCAGTAATTCCAGATCCGATTCATCATCAACCACCAGTATCTTGGCCATTATTCTTGGTTTATGTGTTTTAGTTTTTCTTTAAGATCATTAAAATCAAGCGGCTTGGTTAAAAAGTCATTAGCCCCCAACTCCATTGATTGCGTGTAATTTTCATTGTCGCCATAGGCGGTTATCATCATCACTACCGGTGGCGGTTTTTCGTAGGTGCTTCTGATATTTTTAAGCAGCTCCAGGCCGCTCATTCCCGGCATATTAATGTCAGATAAAATAAGCACAACCTCCGAGTGATTCATCTCGAGATAGGTCATGGCCTCCTCGCCCGATAGCGCAAAGGTAAAGGTAACTTCGCCGTTTTTTATCTCCTTTCTGAACCTTTGCGTAAACAATGGCTGTACATCCACTTCATCATCAACAACAAGTATTTTCATCAAACTATAATTTGTGTTTTAAATATTGGCAACAGGGATGGTGATCACAAACCGGGCATATTCACCTTCGGCTGTTTCAACTGTCAGTTCGCCATTATGTGCCTTGGTAATAATATCATAACTCATGGATAGGCCAAGTCCGGTTCCCTGCCCGGTTGGCTTGGTAGTAAAAAACGGTTGATAAATTTTATCAAGTACCTTTTGCGGTATACCCATTCCGTTGTCGGCAACCGTAATTTCAACCGCGCTGCTGCCCGATGGTAGTTTTACGTGTTTGGTGCTCACGCTTACCGTAGGGCTGTAGCCTTCGCCAAGCAGGTTTTTCTTTTCGGCAACAGAATAAAACGAGTTATTATATAAATTGAGCAGCACCCTGCCTAAATCCTGAGCCATCGCTTCAATATTACCAATGTTGGGGTCAAAACTGGTTTTCATGGCTGCGTTAAATGATTTATCCTTGGCACGTAAGCCGTGATAGCTTAGGCGCAGGTATTCATCAGCAAGTGCATTAATATCTGTCGATTCCTTTTTGCTGGTGGTGGCCCTGGAGTGTTGCAGCATCCCCTTAACAATAGCATCTGCACGTTTGCCATGCTGATTTATCTTGGTCAGATTTTGCGTAATATCATTCATAATCTCATCGGCCTCCTCCCTGATATCGTCGGGCAGGTTTCTAAACACGCCCTCTTTAAGTTCGTCAAGTAATTCAATACTTACCTCGCTAAAGTTGTTTACAAAATTTAACGGGTTCTGAATTTCATGTGCAATACCGGCTGTAAGTTCACCCAGGGAGGCCATTTTTTCTTGCTGCACCAGTTGCGCCTGCGTACTTTTAAGCTCTGCAAGTGCTTGTTGCAATTCTTCTTTTTGTTGAGTTATCTCGGCAGTGCGTTGCTTTACTTCACTCTCCAGGTTAACTTTCATGGCGGCCATCATGCGGTTTTGCTCTTCCTCGTCGCGCCGTCTTTTACGTTCCAGTTCAAGTACCTTGTTTTGCCTGCGGTTAATAAACCACATGGCACAAAACCATAATATGGCAAACCAGGTCGCACTATCAAAAAAGCTATTATAATTATTATAAAAATTAATGAACAGTAACTTTATAACATCTGAAAAAAAGGCAACTACTACCGCGGGCAATACTGCGTTAACAATTGGTCGGTCCGTTTTAAATTCGTCCCGTTTAAAGGGTAATGCAACAAGCCCGAATACCAGAAAATGGCCCAGAAACGCAAATATCTTCAGGTGATCAAAACTAACCCCCAGGCACATGATGGCAATAGCTGCCCATAGGGCATATAATAGGTACTGGTTCCAATCGTTACGTATACCTTCATTTTTTAAGGTTTTACGAAATTGTGTAACCAGGATAATAGCAACAAATGGTTCTAATCCAATATCCATAAAAAGTAGTTAGCATCACTGTTTCAGATGCAGGTTAAAAGGTAACAATTTAAAACTAATATTTTAATTCAATTAATTCAATTTATTCAGTACCCGGTTTATATAACCAGGCTGTGCTTTTTGTACGCACTGGGTGTTTGTCCGGTTATGTTTTTAAATATGCGCGAAAAATAGGAGAGGCTCTCGAAACCGGTTTCGGTAGCTATTTCATAAAACGGCATATTGGTAGTGGTTAACAGTAACTGTGCCCGTTCAATTCTTTTTGATTGTATATAGGTTAACGGCCGCTCGCCGGTACTTTCATAAAATAGCCTCGAAAAATAATCAGGGTTATGATTGGCCCGCCTGGCCAGCTCAGCTACAGTGATGGCTGATTGTAAATTGGTTTGTATATAATTAATGGCATCAGATAGTTTGGAGCGGATAACGCTGTTATCCTCTATCAAAAAAAGCTCAGGTGTCAGGAACCGTGATATCAGCTGCAATAATACCCCATACGTTTCTACATAAGCAGATACGTTCATAAATTCATTTAATTCCTCAAAGTTTTTTAACATCGGTCGTTTTTCATATACCAATGGGTTGTAAGAAACATGCTGCAAACTCCGGTTAGGGTTTAAATACAGTATTTTTTTAAAGCAGGCAATGTCATCATCAGTAGCCTTTATTTTAATTATTTTTCTGTTTGATACAAAGAGTGACACTCCATCTGCCGATTGTTCCAGAAACGTAATGTAATACTGACTTAAATAGCTGTCGCAAAAATAATTGCAGGTGGTAAAACTCGGCACCAGGTACACAAATCCCTCTTCCAGTTTAACGGTATCAGCCGTATTGTATAGCTTTCCTTCGCCTCCGTCAATATAGTACAGCCGGTAAAATGTACTGGTCACATTTTTATAATTCCAGTTTTTGTTCAACTTAACATGGTCGGTGTTTAAAAGGGCAAAATTGGATTTTAAAACGCTTTTGTTCATGGCTATAAGGGAACGCAATTTAGATAATATTCAGATGTATTTTAAATATAAAGTCGGATTTGTGCAAATTTTGGTGGTGTTTGTGAAATTTTTACTTAAGTACGGCGTGTAGCTTTATAAAATTATAAACCGAATAAATTTTACTTCATGCGAAGGCTTTTTTTTATACTGCTTGGTGCCGTATTGGTGCTGGCGGCAGGTATATATTTTTATTCATCTGCCGTTAATTTGCCACCCGATGTAAAGGAAGCGTATGATGCTTTGCCTAAAGCGTTAGATTATAATGTGGATGTTAAGCCCATCCTGTCTGATAAATGCTTTGCCTGCCATGGTCCGGATAAGGCAAAACAAAAGGCGGGTTTAAGGTTGGATATTGCCCAGTTTGCCTATGCCGATCTCCCCGAAGACAAGGGTAAGGTAGCCATTACCCCCGGAAACCTGGAGGGCAGTGAGTTTTTTCACCGTATCCTGTCGGCCGATCCTAAATATGTAATGCCCTCGCCCGAATCACATCATACCCTTACTGCTACAGAAAAGGCTATCCTGATTAAATGGATAAAAGACGGGGCCGTTTATAAACCACATTGGGCCTTTGTAAAACCCGTAAAAGCCGATGTACCTGAGGTGGACGACAAAAACAGCACCGTCAACAACCCGATTGACAATTTTGTATTGGCAAAACTGCAGCAAAAAAAGTTGCAGCCATCTGCCCAAGCCGGTAAAGAGTTACTGTTGCGCCGGGTTTCGTTAGATTTAACCGGCCTGCCGCCTACGTTAAAAGAGATTGACGATTTTTTAAAGGATAACTCAGCCAATGCCTACGAAAAACAGGTTGACCGGCTGCTGAATTCCCCGCATTATGGTGAGAGAATGGCGGTTGACTGGCTGGATGTGGCCCGTTATGCCGACTCGCACGGTTACACTGTCGATCGGCTAAGGGATATGTCACCATACCGCGATTGGGTGATCAAGGCTTTTAATACCAATTTTAGGTATGATAAGTTTATACAATGGCAACTGGCCGGCGATCTGATGCCGCACCCAACCCGCGATATGATTATTGCTACGGCTTTTAACCGTAACCATCAGCAAAATATGGAGGGCGGTATTGTAGAGGAGGAGTTTCAGACCGAATATGTGATTGACCGTACCAATACCTTTGGTACAGCTATGCTAGGCATGTCTGTAGGCTGTGCCAAATGTCATGATCATAAATTCGACCCGATATCACAAAAAAACTACTACCAGCTTTTTAGTTTTTTTAATAATGTAAAAGAGGCCGGCCAAATTTCATGGGACGATGCCCTGCCTACGCCTACACTGATGCTACCCACCAAACAAAAGGAAAAGATACTGCAATTTATAAACAACAATATTGTACAGGAACAGCATAACATCACGGCAACAGAAAATAAGGCTGCCGCAGATTTTGACCAATGGCTAAATACAGGTGGTTATAAAAAACTGACCGTTAATAAAATTCCTGCCGATGGCTTACAGGTCTGTTACAATTTTGATAAAGGCAACCTCACCAATACGGTAAACAGTAAAGAAACCGGCGTAATGAAACGCGAAAGCGGCCTGCCAGGCGATAAGCCTGTTTTTCAACCCAGAAATAATGGCAAAGCGTTGTTATTGAATGGTGATACCTGGCTTGATCTGAACCAGGTTGGTGTTTTCAGGCGGTCGGAGCCATTTAGCATTGGTATTTGGGTAAATATTCCTCAACAACTTACAGAGGGTGTTATTTTTCATAAAAGCAGTGCCGAACGGTTATATAATTTTAGGGGATATCACCTGTATCTGAAAAATAATAAGCTGGAACTGAACATGGCGCACACCGGGCCATCCAATGCCATTACCAAGGTTAGTGTTGATAATGTACCGCGTAATAAATGGATCCAGCTTACGGTAACTTATGATGGTTCATCAAAGGCAGGCGGCTATAAGTTATATCTGGACGGTGCCGAAATGAAGATGGAAACCACCATGGATCAGCTTACCAAGGATATTTTATTTGTGTCGGGCACGCAACCTGGATTGCAAATCGGCGGCTGGTGGCGCGGGCGTGGTTTTAAAGATGGCAAAGCCGATGATATTACTGTTTATAACCGCACGCTTACATCATTTGAAGTTAAAACGCTGGCACAAAAGGCAAGCTGGGCAACCATTGCGGCTAAGGATAAATCATCATTATCTGCTGATGAAATGAATGCGCTCAAAACCTATTACCTGGCAGCTGTTGACCCGGATATGCGGGCCGAAGCGCAAAAGTTGAAAGCCCTGCGCACCACCTTATCAGACTCCACCGAAAACATTGCCGAGTTGATGGTAATGCAGGAAATGCCGAAACCTAAAAAAACATTCCTGCTTAAAAGGGGCAACTATGATATGCCGGGCGAGCAGGTGTACCCTAACACGCCCGAAGCTATTTTGCCGTATGCCAAAAATCTGCCTAAAAACAGGCTTGGGCTGGCCAAATGGGTAACAGACCCTAACAATCCGCTGGCCGCCAGGGTGGCCGTGAACCGCTTTTGGCAAAACTTTTTTGGTGTGGGTTTAGTAAAAACCGCCGAAGACTTTGGTAACCAGGGTGAAATGCCAAGTCATCCTGAATTGCTGGACTGGCTGGCGGTTAAATTCATGGAATCGGGCTGGAACGTGAAGGCTTTGAACAAGCTTATCGTGATGTCGGCAACCTACCGGCAGGATTCCCGCGCAAGCAAGGAGGCTTTTGAAAAAGATGTGGAGAACCGTTTTCTGTCACATGGTCCGGCTTACCGCATGAGTGCCGAAATGATACGTGATAATGCGTTAATGGCCAGTGGGTTATTAAATGCCAAAATTGGTGGTAAAAGTGTAAAACCATACCAACCCGATGGCTTGTGGGAAATAAATAATACCACCTATACCCCTGATACGGGCCAGGCTGTTTACCGGCGCAGCTTATATGTAGTGATCAAAAGATCGGTCCCAAATCCAACACTGGCAACATTTGATGCCCCATCGCGCAGTTATTGCATTATGCGCAGGCAGCAAACCAATACGCCGTTACAGGCTTTGGTAACGCTTAATGACCCCACGTTTGTGGAGGCTTCAAAGGTAATGGGCGAGCAAATAAGCCGTTCGGGCAATAGCCGCGCGGCTATAACCGATACCTATCGCAAGCTTACCGGCCGTACCCCTTTACCTAAAGAGGTTGAGCTGCTGTTAACGGTGCAGCAGGTGGAGCTTAAAAAATTCAGGGAGCATCCCGAAAAGGAAAATGGCTGGCTCAACACCGGGCAGTATAAAATTGATAAAAAAATGGATAGTGCCCTGATAGCTGCCAATACGGTTGTTGCCAGTACTATATTAAACTCTGATGCATCATTAACCAAAAGATAAAACGGTATGTCGAATTTTCATCATGACGAGGAGTTCAGGTTGCACACCCCTGAATTTAATGAGCTTAATAAAAAGCTTGACCGGCGGCAGTTTTTAACCAAAACCTCGCTGGGGTTAGGGGCGCTGGCCGTTGGGTCATTGTTTGGCAACAGTCTTTTTGGTAATGCGCCCAAGGCTGCTGCCGCTGCATCAACTGGCGATCTGGAGGCCGATATTTTAAGGGCGTTACCGCATTTTGCTCCAAAGGCCAAAAGGGTGGTATACCTTTTTCAAAGCGGCGGCCCATCGCAATTTGAACTGTTTGACTATAAGCCCAAGTTAAGCACCATGTTTGGCCAAAACCTGCCCGATTCGGTGCGTAAGGGGCAACGCCTTACGGGGATGAGCGCCAACCAAAGCGCCCTGCCCATGGTACCCTCTTTTTGTAAATTTAACCAGCATGGCCAAAGCCAAACCTGGATGAGCGAACTGATGCCGCATACGGCTCAGGTGGTTGATGATCTTTGCATCATCAAGTCAATGCATTCAGAAGCTATTAATCACGATCCGGCCATTACCTTTTTTCAGACCGGTAACCAGTTGCCTGGCAGGCCATCCATAGGTTCATGGATCAGTTACGGTTTGGGGTCCGATAATCAGAACCTGCCCACGTTTATTGTGCTGGTATCCAAAAACGGGCAAAAAGATCAGCCGCTGTATGCCAGGCTTTGGGGTAACGGTTTCCTGCCGTCACGGCATCAGGGAGTTCAGTTCAGGGCCGGTAAAGATCCGGTGCTGTATTTGAACAACCCGGATGGTTATGACGGTAAAGACAGGAAGGAGATGCTGGAATACCTTTCAAAACTAAATCAGCTGCAAAACGCAGCCTATGGCGATCCGGAGGTAGATGCCCGCATAGCACAATATGAAATGGCCTACCGCATGCAAACATCGGTACCCGAAGTAATGAGCACTGCCGATGAGCCAGATGAAGTTTTTGAAATGTACGGACCCGATAGTCGCGATTCTGGTACTTATGCCGCCAATTGCCTGCTGGCCCGTAAACTACTGGAGAAAGACGTGAAGTTTGTACAGCTCTATCACCAGGGATGGGATCAGCATACTAACTTACCCGGCGGTATAGCTACGCAATGCAAGGCTACGGACCAGGCCACGGCTGCGCTCATTAAAGACCTTAAAAGACGTGGCTTACTGGAAGATACCCTGGTAATATGGGGTGGCGAATTTGGCCGCACCGTGTATTCGCAGGGTAAGTTGACTGCCAATGATTACGGGCGCGATCATCACCCGCGCTGCTTTACCATGTGGATGGCCGGGGCTGGTGTAAAACCGGGTATAACCTATGGCGAAACTGATGACTTTAGCTATAACATTACCAAAGATCCCGTTCATGTGCATGATTTTCAGGCTACCTTACTGCACCTGATGGGGATTGATCATGAAAGGCTTACCTATAAATTTCAGGGCAGGCGTTTCAGGCTTACTGATGTGGAAGGTAAGGTTGTAAGCAATATATTATCTTAAATAAAAGAGTTAGGAATCAAGATGCCCGATTACATAAAAGCAACAGAACCCATGCAGGGAAAATATATTTATTTTCCTTATCTCTTGGTTCTTAATTCTTGATTTCTTTCCTTTATGTCCAAACAATTGAACAATTAAAACCATGGGAAATTCAAGAAGAAATTTTATAAAAAACACCGTAATTGCATCGGCCTTAGCGGCAACTACACCTGCAAAAAGCTTTGCTATATTACATAAAGATATGAAGTCTGAAGATCAAACGATAGGCCACGGCGGCTTTACCTACAAGGCCGATAAGAACTGGGCAAAAATAAGCGTGAACAGCAACCCGCTGGCCAATTGTCACGAAATGGTGCAGGACAGCAAGGGGCGCCTTATTATGCTGGGCGACCATACTCATAACAACGTGCTGATTTTTGATAAATCGGGTAAATTGCTGGATTACTGGGGCACGGCTTTACCGGGTGGTCACGGCCTGAGCATTAGTAAAGAGGGCGGCGAAGACTTTTTATTACTTACCGACTGCGGCTGGGCATTGGATCGCACGGGTAACAACTACGGTCAATCTGGTCAGGTATTAAAAACCACTTTGGATGGCAAGCTGATATTTGCTATCGGGCATCCGCGTACCATTGGTGTTTATAAAGACGATGAACCATTTAAACCTACCGAAACTGCTGTGGCACCCAACGGTGATATTTATGTAGCCGACGGTTATGGCTCTGATTATATTATTCAATACGACAGCAAGGGGCAATACATCCGCCATTTTGGGGGGCACCATAACGTTAACAAGGATCATAATTTAGTTAATGCACACGGTGTAACGGTTGATACACGCGATAAAAATAACCCAACGCTGATCTGTACCTCGCGTGAGGAAAACTGTTTTAAGGTATTTACGCTCGATGGTAAGTTTATTAAACGGATTGATATGCCCGGCATGTACGTATGCAGGGCCGTAATTAACGAACAGAATATTTATGCCGGTGTATGCTGGTCAAAAGATGCTGCTGGTAAACGTTTTGATTACTCAGGCTTTGTAACCGTGCTTGATGCCGATAATAAGGTAGTTTCAAATCCGGGAGGTGCCGCGCCCGTTTATAAAAATGGTGCGTTGCAGCAAACCCTGCAGGCTGTTAATCCGGTTTTTCAGCATGGGCATGACGTATGTGTTGACGAAGACAAAAATGTGTATGTGTGCCAGTGGAATGCCTACCACACGGCCCCGGTAAAATTAACGCGTGTATGATATTAGGGAATATAACTGAATTTGCAGGCCACTTGCACCCGCTTATTGTGCATTTACCAATAGGCTTTATTTTACTGGCTGCTGTTTTTAATATCTTGTCTTATTTTAAAAAGTATGCAAATTTAAAGCCTGCTGTATCCGTAACCTTGCTCATCGGTTTTATATCGGCAGTGTTGGCCTGTATTTTTGGTTATATTCTTTCCCTTTCCGGCGATTATGATCCGGCTACTTTGAGTCATCATAAGTTCTCCGGCATTATGCTGGCGGCTATCTCGGGTCTGTTATACTTTGTATCTACAGAGCGGGTGAAAAAAGAAGTGTTAATCCCCGGGAAAATATTTTCTATAGTACTGCTGGGTCTTATTGTGCTCATGAGTTACAGTGGTCATCAGGGCGCAAGCCTTACCCACGGGAGTGATTACCTGACCATGCATACGCTGATGCAGGAGGTAAGGGATAAACCGGTCAGTGTTCAAACCGCCATGATTTATGAGGATGTGGTGGGACCCATACTTCAAAAAAAATGTTCGCAATGCCACCAGGGCGGCAAGCAAAAAGGAAATTTATCGGTTGAGAGTCTGCAAACCTTATTCAAGGGTGGCAAAAACGGGCCTGCAGTGGTAGCCGGTAAGCTTAATGAAAGCGAATTGTATAAACGTATCACGCTTGATCCTGAACATAAGGATTTTATGCCTGCCGATGGTAAACCACCCCTTACCAAAACCGAAGTACAGATCATCAAATGGTGGATAGGGCAGGCCAATGCCGTGCAAGGCAAAACCATAGCCCAGCTTAAAAATACCGATGCTATCAAACCCAAAATTGGTGCATACTTAGGCTTTAATAAGGATGAAGGAGGCGAAGGAGAAGAGAAAGGTTTTATACAAGCAGTTAATCCGGATATCCCGCTAACGGCAGATACCATGCTGATAGGCAAATTAAGGGCTAAGGGATTAATGGTAAGAATGATGCTGAAGAAACCCATGATGCTTGATATTACGCTTCCCGCCAAATCCGGGTTAAAAATGGCCGATCTTCAGGGCGAACTGTTGCCGCTGGCCAAGAATATCATCTGGCTTAATTTGTCAGGTAACAACTTTACTGATAGCGACCTTGCCATATTAAAATCATTCACCAACCTGGAGAAACTGAGGATAGAGAAAAACCCGGTAACTGACGGGGTAAGTAATGATCTGGTGGCCTTAAAGCATCTGGAAGCAGTAAATTTAAACGAAACCCAAATTACCGACCTGGCGGTAAATAACTTGAAAAAGAATCCCGGCATTAAACGCATATATACCTGGGGAACGGCCGTTAAACAAGTTAATTGATTTAATGTAAGTTGTTTAACATAACAAAGGGCACACTTAAAAATGTGGCCTTTAACATATATTCCTCATTGTAAAATTAACGTTATTAATTAACGAGGTTAGCTTAAAGTAAATCTTAGTTATAAATTTGCTATGGTTCAATTTATAATCCATCAATATTGTAATTTAATCTATGTTTATCAAACTGGTTAGGGCATATATTTACCCGCCAATAATTGTTAAACTCAAAGTGTCCCTGTAAATGCTTTGCGATCAATTGTCAATAAAAACCTTTTTAAATAAAATAATGTTCGCAAAAAATAGTATTGTAAAAACCATTTGTATAGCTGTAGGTATAGCGGTGTCAGTAAATGGCGCCTTTGCACAGCAAATGCAACTGGCAGATTATGTTAATCCGTTTATAGGGGCCAGTACCAACATGAAATCGGCAGGTAACCCTGCTGGTTTGGGCAAAACATTTCCGGGAGCAACAGTTCCGTTTGGCATGGTGCAGGTAAGTCCAAACACCATTACCGGTGGCGATAACGGTTCAGGATACAGCTATGAGCATAAAACTATAGAAGGCTTTGCCCTAACCCAAATGAGCGGAGTAGGCTGGTATGGCGATCTGGGTAACTTTTTAGTGATGCCTGCAGCCGGGCCTCTGGCAACCAGTGCCGGTAAAGAGGGCAGGCATAATGGCTACCGTTCCTACTATGACAAGAAAAGTGAAAAAGCATCGGCAGGCTACTACGCAGTTACACTTACCGACCACGAAATTAAAGCAGAGCTTACGGCTACCCCGCATTGCGGCATTATGCGCTTTACCTTTCCCGAAAACAATGATTCACGGATACAGATAGACCTGGCCCGGCGTGTTGGCGGCACCGCAATTGCCCAATATGTAAAGGTGGTTGATGATTATACCATACAAGGCTGGATAAAATGTACCCCCGAAGGCGGTGGCTGGGGCAATGGCGATGGGCAGGTATTTTATACCCTGTATTTTTATGCCAGGTTTAATAAGCCGTTAAAAAAATACGGAGTGTGGAGTGCAGACATTCCCGATAACCAGGGCCGCAAGCTGCAGGATGTGGAAAGCGCCCAATATCAAAACCTGGTAGCCCACGCAGCGGTATTGCCGGGTGTTAAAGAAAAATTAGGCGCACACCTTGGGTTTTATACCGATTTTGCTACGCATGCCAATGAGCAGGTAGTGTTAAAGGCAGGAATTTCATATAACAGTATTGAAGGTGCCAAGGATAACTTAGATACCGAGATTAAGGATTTTAACTTTGACAAAGTTCATCAGCAGGCCCGCAGCCTGTGGAACAAGGCGCTCTCAAAAATACAGATAGCCGGAGGTTCAACCCAGGAAAAGTTTAATTTTTATACCGCCCTGTACCATACCATGATTGATCCGCGTACTTTTCAGGATGTTGACGGCAAATACCCCGGCGGCGATTTGAAAGCTCATGTGGCAGATCATTTTGTGAAAAGAACCATATTTAGCGGCTGGGATGTATTCCGGAGCCAGATGCCGCTGCAAACGCTGATTAACCCAAGCCTGGTAAATGATCTCATCAATTCGCAAGTTACGCTGGCGGCAGAAAACGGCAAGCAGTATTTTGACCGCTGGGAACTGATGAACGCTTACAGTGGTTGCATGATCGGTAACCCCTCTATATCGGTTATTGCGGATGCCTATAAAAAAGGAATTAAGGGTTATGATATTAATAAGGCTTACCAGTTTAGCTTAAATACAGCTGCCAGGTACGGTAACGGTAACCGCGGTTTCAGCACAGGATCAAACAGTATTTCAGGAACCCTGGAGTATGCTTATTTTGACTGGTGCGTAGCGCAGATAGCAACGGCCATCGGCAAAAAAGAGGATGCCTCAAAGTTTTCGCAAAGGGCGCTGGCCTATAACAATGTTTTTGATCAGGGGGTTGGCTGGTTTAGGCCAAAAGAAGATAACGGGGATTGGGCACAATGGCCTGCCGATGGCAGGTTGCAGCAAAATTATGGTACGGTAGAAAGTAACCCTTACCAACAGGGCTGGTTTGTTCCGCAAGATGTACCGGGGCTGGCAAGGTTGTTAGGTGGTAATGAAAAAGCCATAACCGATTTAACCAACTTTTTTGAAAAGGCCCCCAAAAGCATGCTTTGGAATGATTATTACAACCATGCTAATGAGCCTGTACACCACGTGCCGTTTTTATTTAACCGTTTTGGAGCCCCGTGGTTAACACAAAAATGGACAAGAGCCATCTGTGAACGGGCCTATCATAATAAAGTAGAAGGCCTGGTGGGTAACGAAGATGTTGGACAAATGTCGGCCTGGTATGTGCTGGCTGCAAGCGGTATAGCCCAGGTTTGCCCCGGCGATATGCGCTACGAGATCACCAGCCCGGTATTTAGTAGGGTAAAAATTAACCTGGATACTAAATACACCAAAGGCAAAGCGTTTACCATTGTGGCAAAAAACAACTCGCCGGCTAACGTATATATTCAAAGTGCCACGCTTAATGGCAGGCCTTATCATCATTGCTATCTTGATTACGCTGCCATATCATCGGGAGCTACGCTTCAACTGGTGATGGGCAGCAAGCCCAACAAGGCCTGGGGTAAATAGACTGGCGAAATTACCGCCTGCCTGGCTATGTTAAGCAGGCAGGCGGTAAGTATTGCAGTTACCCCATATTTTTTACAGTGGCCCTGTACTGTTCAGGTGAGGTGCCGATGTGCTTCTTGAAAATTCGCGAAAAATAGTAGGGGTCCTCATAGCCCAGCTCAGTAGCTACACTTTTAATCTTATCTATATTGGTATTGAGCAACTGGCAGGCCCTTTGCATCTTGAGATGGATAAAATAGTCGATAGGGGGCATACCGGTAGCTTTCCTGAAAATGTTGGAGAAATGCGATACCGATAGGCTGTGTTTAACGGCCATATCCTCAACCGTTAACTTTTTGCTCAGGTTACCGCGCATATTATTAATGGTTTTAGTAATAATGTCGCCATCATGCTCCTTATCATGCTGAATATGCCGTTGTGGAAATAAAAAGGTGGCCACCAGGTGGTAAAGGCAAAAACTGGCATTGCACAGGTTTTCGGTACTGTACCCCATTTCAAGAGTCTGGAAAATAGTTTGCCATATCTCTATCGCTTTTTCATTAAAAGGTATTTGTATTGGTCCTCTGTTAATACTTAAGTTAAGCGATTTATTTAGCGCGTTAATATTATCGCCGGTATAATGTACCCAATAAATGGTCCATGGGTCATCCTTATCGGCCCAGTAGCGCATATACTTATCAGTAGCCGGCAGTATTATAAACTGATTGGTATGTACTTCATAACGTTTATTGTCAATAATATAATGCCCTTTGCCCTGCAGGCAGTAAATAAGTATATTATCCTCGCAGCCTTTCCGGCGCTCGCGGTAATGGAAACTTGCTTTAGGAAAATACCCCACATTGGTAATATAAATCTGGAAAAGTTCAGGGTCCCTTTCCAGGGCATCTCTCCATACTTTTTGGGGGATACTGATCAGCTTTTCACCTATAAAGCCATCACGTCTTTTAAAGCCGTTACTCATGAAAGTAATAATTGGTTTTACAATGGAATATTACATTATAAAAAGGTTTTATCTGTAATTCCTATGCTATTATAGATAAAATAAACAGCAAATACAATCATTTGAGCGCTATTGTAAACCAATAATAGCATTATGCCAATATAACGCATCATCAGAGGTGGCTTTAATGGTATAATCCATCAAAAAAACTGTATTGCCTATTATACTGTATGTTGCAGGCAGTTACTTTTGAGTGTTTAGTAATCACCAATTTTAAACACATCGGTTAATAATTTTTTAAGGGAGTCCTGTGGTTTTTAAATACTGCAACACTAAAGCATTTATACAATGCCTTAGTTTAACTATAACATCATTATGCTACTAAAAAACAAAGTGATCTTTTTAACCGGCGGTACCGAGGGCATTGGCCTGGAGTGCGCCAGGTTATATCATGCAGCGGGGGCACAGCTCAGCATTATTTCCAATACCGAAAAAAGTATTGTGGAAGCCCGCGAAAGACTACCGGATAATGATATACGCTTCATCAACGCCGATGTATCTATAGCTGCTGATATGCAGCGGGCCATTGCCGAAACAGTTGCCCATTTCGGTAAAATAGATGTTATTCATAACAATGCGGGTATCTCTAATCCGTCAAAGGCCATTCACGAAACTACCGAGGACGAATGGAACAGGTTGTTTGATGTAAATGTGAAGGGTATTTATAACACCACCAGGTTTGGTATTGACGAATTGAAGAAGACAAGGGGAAATATATTGCATACCAGCAGCCTGGTGGGCGATATAGGGCAGGAGATACATGCAGCTTACAGTGCCACAAAAGGGGCTGTAAATGCCTTAACCAAATCAATGGCGTTAGATTATGCTAATTTCGGTATTCGGGTAAATGCGGTGGCCCCGGCCGGTGTCTGGACCCCGATGCTACGCACCTGGAGCAAGCAGCAGCCCGATTCAACCACTATTGAAAACTATCTCGACCAAATACATGCACTTGGCTATTGCCCTGAGGGGGATGTTGTTGCAGATGCCTGCTTATTCCTGGTATCTGACCAGGCACGTTTTATTACCGGTTGTATTTTGCCGGTATCTGGCGGGGCCGAATTGGGCTACAGGCGAGTTATAAACCAATCTAATCAGTAAATCAGATTTAAAGAACAATGATAAAAAATATAAAGGTTGACGATGTGCGTTATGCGCTTGACGGAAGCGCGGGAAGTGATGCCATACATAAAGATCCCGTTTACTCCTATGCAGTAACGCGTTTGTTTGATGACAGCGGTTTAACAGGTGTTGGTTTTGCCTTTACCCTGGGCGAGGGTAATGACCTGGTTTGTAAGGCTGCGCATTACTATGCCAGTAAAATCGCCGGTAAGGATATAGAAGACACGATGGCCAATTTTGGTGCGCTGTTTAACCAGCTTTCAAATGATCAGCAGTTTCGGTGGCTTGGTCCGCATAAAGGCGTGGTGCACCTGGCTCTTGCCTCGGTTACCAACGCCTGTTATGATCTGTGGGCAAAAAAAAGAGGGGTACCGCTCTGGAAACTACTTACCGATCTGTCGCCCGAGCAAATTGTGGCCACCCTTGATCTGTCGTATCTCGAAGATGAGCTGACATGTGAACAAGCCATCCAGATGCTGCGCAGCCAGCAGGCAACCAGCAACCAGCGTTTGGGAGTTTTACAATCGGGCTATCCGGGTTATGATACGTCTATCGGCTGGTTTAACTATTCGGACGAAAAAGTGCGTGAAAATTGCAAGAAAGCGCTGGAAGAAGGCTTTACGGCCATGAAGTTAAAAGTGGGCTCTGTTGATCCGGAAAGGGATATTCGCCGCGCCCATATTGTAAGGGAGGTAGCCGGCGATAACGTAAAGGTAATGCTGGATGCCAATCAGCAATGGAACCTGCCGCAAGCCATATCTATCTGTAATAAATTCAAGAGTATGAACCCTTACTGGGTTGAAGAGCCTACCCACCCGGATGATGTGCTTGCCCATAAAACCCTGGCCGATGCCGTAGCACCTGTAAAACTGGCTTTGGGCGAACATGTTCCCAATAAAATCATATTCAAAAATTACCTGCAGACCGGCTGCGCCTCCTTTATACAGGTTGATGCCGTAAGGGTAGGTGGTGTGAGCGAATTTATCACCGTAAGCTTATTATGTAAAAAATATGGCGTACCGGTAGTTCCGCACGTGGGCGATATGGGGCAGCTGCACCAGCACTTGGTATTGTTTAACCATATTTCTGTAGGGCACCAGGCATTGTTTTTAGAGCATATACCGCATTTACAACAGCATTTTAAACATCCGGTTAACATTAGTAACGGCGTATATATTACGCCCCAGGAACCCGGCAGCAGCTGTGACCTGATTGCTTTGGATTAAGAGGTGAGTTTAAGATTTAGTATTTAAGAATTTAATGTCCATGATACATACACCAGATTTGATTATCAGTGCCTTATATATAGCCTTTATTTTTGTTATAGGTCTGTGGTCTGGTATCCGCCATCAGCGTAAAACGCGAAATAATAAGAATGAAGCCGGGGAGTATTTTCTGGCGGGTAAAAAACTGCGCTGGCCAATGATAGGCCTTGCGTTATTTGCCACCAATATATCATGTGTGCACTTGGTGAGCCTTGCCCAAAGCGGATTCGACAAAGGTTTGCTCAACGGCGATTTTGAATGGATGGCCGCATTTACGCTCATATTGCTTGCCTTATTTTTTGCGCCATTCTACATTAAATCGGGAGTGGCTACCTTGCCCGATTTTTTGGAGAAACGGTATGACCGCGCCAGCCGCGATTGGCTTGCCATTATCTCGGTAGTGTCAGCTGTGCTTATTCACATTGCTTTTTCTTTATTAGCGGGCGGGGTAGTATTGCACACGCTGTTTGGGGTTGATATGTACACCAGTGTGATTGTCATATCCATTATAACTACTATTTACACGGTTGTGGGTGGGTTAACGGCTGTGGTGGTAACGGAATCTATCCAAACATTGGTGCTTTTGGGTGGTGCCATTATTATGAGCGTGGCCGCCTATCATAAAATGGGGGGCTGGGAACCCATGGTTGATGTATTAAAACGTACCGGGGAGCTTAATAAACTCTCGATGCTTAGGCCACATGGCGATGCCAGCGGAATGCCCTGGTATGCGGTGTTTTTAGGGTACCCGGTATTAGGTATCTGGTACTGGTGTGCCGATCAAACTATTGTGCAGCGCGTATTAGGCGCTAAAGACGAGAATCATGCCCGCGTTGGTCCGCTGTTTTGCGGGTTTATTAAAATATTACCGGTTTTTATTTTTGTGATGCCCGGCCTGTTTGCCTATACGTTGGCTCAGAGCGGGCATCTGGATATTTCTGCATTAAAAACGGTTGTAGCCGGTAAAGAGGTAGTTGATAGCAAGGGAATTTATACGCTGATGATAACCCAGCTTATTCCGCAGGGTTTAATTGGTGTTTTGGTGGCAGCATTGTTGTCGGGCCTCATGAGCCAAATATCGGGGGCGTTAAACTCTATCTCCACCATTGTAAGCTATGATATTTATAAACGGTACAATCCCCTTACCCAGGATGCCAAACTGGTAAAAGTGGGGAAGATAGCCGCCGGTGTAGCGTTGTTGCTGTCTTTAGCGCTGTTGCCGCTGCTTAACAATTACGGTAGTATTTTTGATGGCCTTAATGACATTATAGCGCATATAGCCCCGCCAATTACCTGTGTATTTCTATTAGGCGTTTTTTGGGAAAAGGCATCGGCAGTATCTGCAAAATACACCTTGTGGATAGGGTCGGCCATTGGCGTAATAGTATTTACGGTTAATAAATTATTCCCCGATACGGCCATAGGGCAAATCCCTTTTATGATGATGGCTTTTTACCTGTTTGTAATTTGCGTGCTGATGCAGGTAAGCCTCTCATATCTATATCCGGTAGAACATACCAAGGAGAGTGCTACGCTGTACTGGAAATCGCCATGGGAACCTTTACGCGGACCTGCCTGGAGCGGTTTAGGTAATTACAAGATACTCTCCCTGCTGTTGGTGTTTATCATGGTCATACTCTTTTACATATTCAGATAATTCCACTTTATGAATAAGATACACTTAATCTCCATTTTTGCCCCCTTAATTATTTGCTGTTTGGGTTTTGCTGCGTGCAATAACCCCCGGCAGGATAAAACATCGTTAAAGGCTGCTTCAACTGATACCATAAAAGTGCAGCGCTTTGGTATGGTAACGGGTTTAAAGCCCGAGAAAATGGCTTATTATAAAAAGCTGCATGCTGCTGTGTGGCCCGGCGTATTAAAGAAAATTAAGGAGTGTAATATTCGTAACTATTCCATCTACGTTCAAAAAATTGACGGGAAGTATTTCCTGTTCAGCTATTTTGAATATACCGGGCAAAATTTTGATCAGGATATGGCCAAAATGGCTGGCGATACTACCACCCAGCGCTGGTGGAAAGAAACAAATCCGGCGCAAATTCCCCTGCCTGAGGCTGCCGCCCGGAAACAAATATGGCAGAACATGGAGGAGGTCTTTCATTTTTAGCATTAGCAATAAGTATCAATAGCTGGATACTCTAAATATTTACAGATGCCAAATAAGCTGAATATATGGGTAAAATTAAAACTGTAAGCATTACATTTAATATTTATTTTAGCAGGAATTGCAGCTTCATCATCATTAACAAATGATTGTAGCAAGATTGCAGTTAACCAACTAACCAATTTTCATAGCTAATAGAAAATCCTCTTTTAAAATGGTAAGAAAAATACTTTGTTTTTCGCTGTTCATTACCCAAATTGTGTTTGCACCTGGCGCAAAGGCACAACAGGCAAATTCTGGTTTACATCAGCAGGGCTTAATCATCTGGGACGATAAGCCCGCTAAAACATGGATGACAGAAGCCTACCCGATAGGTAACGGCCGCATTGGCGGGATGGTATTTGGCGGTGTGGCACAGGAACATATACAGTTTAATGAAAATAGTTTATGGACAGGCGACGAAAACGAAACCGGTGCCTACCAGGCCTTTGGCGATCTGTACATTAACTTTAAAGGAAAAGATACTTCGCAGAAAGCTCCTGCAAACTATCGCAGGCAGCTCGATATCAGCCGCTCGGTTCAGCAAATAACCTATACGGATGACGCCATAGCCTATCAACGCGAATACTTTTGCAGTTTCCCGGACAAGGTAATGGTATTGCACTTTACGGCCGGAAAAAAAGGGGCTTACTCCGCCATTATTAAATTGAAGGATGCGCATAATGCCATAGCTACGGCTGATGGGAAATCGCTGCAGATTGCTGGTAAACTGGATAACGGACTGGCCTATAATGCAGCCATCGTCATCAAAACAGAAGGTGGTACTGTTACCGTTGAACCTGATGGTAACGGAGGCTCGCAGCTAAACCTGAATAAAGCAGATGGCTTTACCATAATACTTACCGCAGCTACTGATTATAGCAACAAACGCAGCCAGCATTGGCGCGGCGAAGCGCCAGGCTTAAAGGTAAAACAAGCCTTAACCGCTGCTGCTCCCAAAACCTACCTGCAGTTGTTAACCACACATGTTATTGATTATCAGGCTTTATTTGGCCGTATGGCATTAAACCTGGGTAATACACCCGCACAACAAAGAGCTTTGCCTACTTATAAAAGGCTGTTAGCATATAAAAAAGACGGCGATCCGCAGTTAGAAGCATTGCTGTTTCGGTATGGCCGTTATTTACTCATCAGCTCATCGCGCAAGGGCGGCCTGCCTGCAAATCTGCAAGGTTTATGGAACGAGAGCAATAACCCGCCATGGCGCAGCGATTACCACTCTAACATTAATATACAAATGAATTACTGGCTGGCCGAGCCAACCAATCTTTCTGAATGCCATATCCCTTACCTTGATTATATTAATAGTATGCGCGAGGTAAAAAAAGAAAGTACCCGTAAGGAGTATCCCGGTGTGCGCGGCTGGACGGTAAAAACCGAGAATAATATTTTTGGCGGTTCAAGCTTTTTATGGAACACACCCGGCAGTGCCTGGTATATGCAGGGAATCTGGGAGCATTATGCCTTTACCAAGGATGCAGCATACCTGAAAAACTTTGGCTATCCTATTATTAAGGAAGTGGTAGAGTTTTGGGACGATCATTTGAAACGCCGTCCCGACGGAACATTGGTTTCGCCGCTGGGCTGGTCGCCGGAGCATGGCCCAACCGAGGATGGTGTAACCTATGATCAGGAAATTATATATGACCTGTTCACCAATTATATTGAGGTTGCCGACATTTTAAGAATTGATAAAGTTTACAGGGATCATGTGGCCGATATGCGCGAGCATTTGCTAAAACCTAAAATTGGCAAATGGGGCCAGCTGCAGGAGTGGGAAACAGATCGTGACGATCCGAAGGATACGCATCGTCACTCCTCAAATTTGTTTGGCTTGCATCCGGGCAGGCGCATCAGCACCATTAAAACGCCCGAGCTTGCACAGGCAGCAAAGGTGAGTCTTTCGGGCCGCGGTGATGTATCTACTGGTTGGTCAATGGCCTGGAAGATGAATTTCTGGGCACGCCTGCAGGATGGCGATCACGCGTATAAAATCCTGACCAACTTTATAACGCTGGTTGGCGGTTCGGGAGTAGATTATAACGAGGGTGGTGGTTTGTATTCAAACCTTTTCTGCGCACATCCGCCGTTCCAGATTGATGGTAACTTTGGTTATACTGCCGGCGTTGCCGAAATGCTGGTTCAAAGTCAAACAGATGAAATTCAGTTATTACCTGCCTTGCCGCAAAAATGGGCTACCGGCAGTGTTCAGGGCCTGCGTGCCCGTGGCGATTTTGAAATTACCGATATGCAGTGGAAAGATGGCAAAATTGTTAAGCTAAGTATTAAATCGTTAGCCGGTGGTCAATGTAAGCTCCGGGTGCCAAACGTTTTAAAAACGGTGGCGGCAGTATCAAAAAGTGTCGGTAAAAACGATGTGGCATACAGCTTTAAAACACAGGCAGGTAAAACATATAGTTTTATTGCGGGCAGTTAACGGTTTAAAATTAACGGCATAAAAAAGTAAAAACAGGCGTGTTTTGAGGGGGCTGGTGACATTCCAAGGGATAGTTATGCGCAGTTTGTTGGTTGAAAAATGGCGTTGTAGGATAAATGTAAGGGTATTATCCATCTACTTCAAAGGTTTATCCATTTTTTGAATTGCAATTAGCAGATACATTTACCCTCGCCAATATACGCTACTATTATATGCCGCAATTTTTTAATTTATATACAAGGTTATGCTTTGTACTGATAAAAACTTCCATATAAAAAAATGATAAAGTTTAAATATCTCCTTGTTTTTATCTTATTAACCGGTGTTTTTTTGCCGGTAAAAGGCCAGAATAAAACCACTTCCTGGAAAGGGTTTGAGAAAACACAATTCACGGTTGATGGCCACGATGCCTACTATGTAAAACCGGCACACCCGCTGCCGGGTAACCCCTGGGTATGGCGTGCCTCTTTCCCAGACTGGCATACCGAAATTGACAGCATACTGCTAACTAAAGGTTTTTATGTTGCCTTTGTTAATGTGGATAATCAATATGGCAGTCCGGCTGCACTAAACGTTTGGGACGATTTTTATGCGTACTTAACCGATAAATTAGATTTTGCCCCTAAGGTTGCGCTGGAAGCCGTAAGTCGTGGTGGTTTATATGCGTATGGCTGGGCCAAACGCAATCCCGATAAGGTAAGCTGCATATATGCCGAAACGCCGGTATGTGATTTTAAAAGCTGGCCGGGTGGTAAGGGAAAAGGCGTAGGCGACGCCGCTTCATGGAAACAATTAAAAGAGGTGTATCATTTTACCGAAGAGCAAGCCATGGCTTATGATGATAACCCTATTGATCATCTGGAAGGACTGGCATCTTTCAGGGTACCCGTATTACACACTATAGGGCTTGATGATAAACTTGCGCCACCTAATGAAAACACCTACTTGTTTGCTCAACGATATGTAGCCTTAGGTGGTCCAATGAGTATCCATCCCGTAACTCAGGGGCCAATGGAATTGCAGGGGCATCATTTTAATATTGACCGCCCCGGTTATTATGCCGATTTTATTTTTAACAACTCATATCCGGTAAAAAATATTTTACCCTACGGCAACTACATTAAAACTGCTGGTAAGCTTAATAACTTTTATTATGCGGTTACGGTTAAGAAAAAGGCAACAGTTTCCTTTTTGGGGGGCTCTATCACGTTTAACCCAGGCTGGCGCAATAAGGTTTGCAAATACCTGAGGGAAACCTATCCGGCTACTGATTTTCATTTTATAGCCGCCGGTATCCCATCATTGGGCAGTTTGCCTCACGCTTTCAGGGTGCAGCGCGATATTCTTGACTCTGGTAAAACTGACCTCCTGTTTGTAGAGGCCGCCGTGAATGACAGGGGTACGGATAGTACCACACAGGTGCGCGCATTGGAGGGTATTGTAAGGCACGCGCGCAATGCCAACCCATATACCGATATTATATTTATGGCTTTTGCTGATCCTGAAAAAACAGAGAATTATGGCAAAGGCAAAGTATCCCCCGAGTTGATAAACCATGAATTGGTAGCAAACCAT
Organism: Mucilaginibacter saanensis; assembly: GCF_014200575.1. Lineage (GTDB taxonomy): Bacteria > Bacteroidota > Bacteroidia > Sphingobacteriales > Sphingobacteriaceae > Mucilaginibacter. Next base: position 201,791 of record NZ_JACHBZ010000005.1, read on the forward strand.
TATAACCTGCCCTATATTAACCTGGCATTGGAGGTAAGCGATAAAATAAAGAATAAGGAGCTGACCTGGGCCGATGATTTTAAAGATATACATCCATGGTACCACGGGCAGGAGCTGTATTTTGCCACCATGAAAAGTCTGCTGCGGGCTTGTGTTCAGGATAAGTACCGGCCTCCGTTTAAAATGGCGCTGCCTAAGCCAATTGATAAGGCGCGATATGAAAATGGCAGTTATTATGACCTGGCAAACGCTCGTTTGGATAAAGGCTGGCAAATTACACCTAACTGGAAACCTAACGACGGCCTTTCAACCCGCGATGGTTTTGTTAATGTGCCCGTGTTAAATGCTACAGAGCCGGGGGCCGAGCTGTCATTGCCTTTTAAAGGTGACGCAGTAGGTATAGCCGTGGTAGCAGGCGGCGATGCCGGTACCATATCCTATGCGATTGACAATGGCAAATTTACCGACCTTGATCTGTTCACCGAGTTTAGCGGCTGGTTGCATTTGCCAATTTATCACCTGTTGGGCGACAACCTGAGCAGCGGCAGCCATGTGCTTAAAATTAAAATAAGTGATAAGAAGAATAACGCCAGCAAGGGCTATGCCTGTCGCATAGTTCATTTTCTTGTTGACAATAAAAAATAACCATTAATAAACCTCGTATGATGAAGAAAAGGGTAGGACTAATCATAGTGCTGGCATTAAGTACGTGCATAGCTATTGCTCAGCAAAAAACACCAAAGGCTGTAATGGATCAGTTTATGGATAAGCGTTTTGGTATGTTTATCCACTTTGGTCCGGTAACCCAGCGCGGTACAGAAATAGGCTGGAGCCGTAATAAGGAGGTAGCCCAAGCCGATTATGATAGCCTTTACCACGAGTTTAACCCAACCTTGTTTAATGCCGATACCTGGGTAAAAACGGCAAAGGATGCCGGCATGAAATACCTGGTTATTACGGCCAAACATCATGATGGGTTTTGTTTATGGCCTACTGTCTTTTCTGATTATAACGTTTCCAGATCGCCGTTTAAAAGGGATATAGTAGGGGAGCTTGCGCAGGCCTGTAAAACGCAGGGGATAACTTTTTGCATCTATTTCACCGTGCTGGATTGGCACGACGCCGATTACCCCATCCATAACCCTTATGACTCTACTCAAAACGTTAAGGGAGATATGACGGCTTTTAAAACCCGGATGAAAAACGAGTTGAAAGAGGTGATCACTAAATACAAACCGTTTATGCTGTGGTTTGATGGTTATTGGGAAAAGCCATGGACAAAAGAAGATGGCAAGGAAATATACCAGTTTATAAAAAGTGTTGATGTTAATGTAATTGTAAATAACAGGCTTGGCAAAGTAAGCGATAAGTTGAACGATGAATCTGTTGGCGATTATTTAACGCCAGAGCAAACTATAGGCAAGTTAAACATGGCCGAGCCCTGGGAAAGCTGTATTACCATTTGCAACCAATGGGCCTGGAAACCCAATGATCAGATGAAATCGCTGAAACAATGTATCCAGACGCTGGTAACCACGGCATCGGGCAATGGTAACCTGCTGTTTAATGTTGGCCCCGCAATGGACGGCCATATAGAAGCAAGGCAAGTGAAAAGGTTACAGGACATGGGAGCCTGGTTAAAGCTCTATGGCGAAAGTATTTATAGTACCCATGGCGGCCCGTATGCGCCCAATGAGCAATATAGTGCCACGCGTAAAGGCAACAAAGTGTACCTGCACATTTTTCAGCGTAAAGATGGTACGCTCATTATCCCTGTTTTGCCCAACGTAAAAATTAATAAAGCCTATTTCATGAATGGCGCCGCGGTAACGGTAAAAACAGAGAAGAGCAATTATAATATTGCCCTGCCAGCCGTTTTACCCGATGAAAACTGTTCTGTAATTGTGCTGGAGTTAAATAAGAATACTATTGATATTCCGGTAATACCTGCAAAAGCCTAATTATAATTTATACTGATGATCACCAAAAATTTTGTGTCTGTAACAGCTATGCTGTTATGCATATCAACGCTTGGCTTTAGCCAAAAACAACCATTAAGGTTGCATTATGACAAGCCCGCTTCTATCTGGGAAGAAACCCTGCCGCTTGGCAACGGTCGCCTGGGTATGATGCCTGACGGGGGCGTAACAAACGAAAAAATTGTACTGAACGATATTACCCTGTGGTCCGGCTCGCCGCAGGATGCCAACAACTACGATGCCTATAAAAAATTACCTGAGATAAAACAACTGTTGCTGGCTGGCAAAAATGTGGAGGCGCAGGCATTAATTGATAAAGATTTTGTTTGCAAGGGCCCGGGTTCGGGCGGCGCACAATGGGGCTGCTATCAGCTGCTTGGTGATCTTGACCTGAAATTTGATTATAAAGAGGTTGACGGAGCACCTGTTAAATTTACCAACTATCAGCGGGAGCTCTCTTTAAATAAAGCCGTGGCCGGGTGTAGCTACGAGGTTAATGGTGTTACCTATAAACGGGAGTATTTTACCAGTTTTGGCGACGATGTAGACATGATCAGGCTTACGGCTGATAAACCCGGACAATTAAATTTCAGTATCAACCTGTCGCGCCCCGAAAGATCAGTTACCAATACCGCCGATAACACCTTACAGATGCAGGGTCGGTTGGATAACGGCACTGATGGTAATGGTATGCAATATTTGGCCAATGTTAAAGCGCGCTTAACCGGTGGCAGTCTTACTAAAACCGCCAACAGTTTAATAGTAAAAAATGCAACTGAAGTAATTATTTATATAGCTGCGGCAACAGATTTTAAGAATGCCGATTTTAAACAGAAGGTAAAACAGGATTTGGCTTCGGCTATGAAAAAGTCTTATGCCCTGCAAAAGCAGGAGCATATAGCCAACTATCAAAAGCTGTTTAACCGGGTTGACATTAACTTGGGTGCCACGGGCGAAAATCAGGAAACAACCGATCAGCAACTGATCAGTTTTCATAAAGAACCCATTAAAAATAAAGATCTGCCGGTATTGTTTTTCCAGTTTGGCAGGTACCTGAGCATCAGCAGTACCCGTGTGGGCTTATTGCCGCCTAATTTACAAGGCTTATGGGCCAACCAGACCCACACTCCCTGGAACGGTGATTATCACCTTGACGTAAATGTACAAATGAACCACTTCCCGGTTGAAGTGGCCAACCTGTCTGAACTTAACCTGCCATTGGTTGAGCTGGTACGCGGCCTGGTGAAAAACGGCGAAAGAACCGCCAAAGCCTACTATAATGCCGATGGATGGGTGGCTCACGTAATTACCAATGTTTGGGGATGGACAGAGCCCGGCGAAAGCGCCTCATGGGGTGTAACCAAAGCCGGATCCGGTTGGTTGTGCAGCAACATCTGGGATCATTATGCTTTTACTAATGACAAAGCCTATTTAAAAAGTATTTATCCTATTTTAAAGGGATCGGCACAGTTTTATAGCAGCATCCTGGTCAAAGATCCTAAAACCGGGTGGATGGTTACTGCGCCGTCATCGTCGCCCGAAAATAGCTTTTACCTGCCCGATGGCAGCCATGCCAGTATATGCATAGGCGCAACCATTGATAACCAGATCATGCGCGAGCTGTTTGCTAACGTGATCACGGCCTCAGAAACACTAGGAACTGATGCAGCCTTCCGCGATACCTTAAAGCTGCGCTTAAAGCAGATCCCCCCGGCCGGCGTCATCAACAAAGACGGCCGCATACAAGAATGGCTGGAAGATTATAAAGAAACCGAACTGCAGCACAGGCACATATCGCACCTGTACGGCATTTACCCGGCTTCGTTAATTACACCTGATGGTACGCCTGAACTGGCCGAAGCAGCCAAAAAAACACTGAATGTACGTGGCGACGACGGGCCAAGCTGGTCAATAGCTTATAAGCTATTGTTTTGGGCAAGGCTGCATGACGGTAACCGCGCATACAAACTATTTACCGAGATCATGAAGCCTACCTTTAAAACCGATATTAATTATGGTGCAGGTGGCGGTATTTATCCTAATTTATTGTCAGCTGGTCCACCGTTTCAGATTGATGGTAACTTTGGCACTACTGCCGGTATAGCCGAAATGTTGATACAAAGCCATGCAGGGTATATTGACCTGTTACCGGCCATTCCCGACAGCTGGCAGGCATCCGGCGAAGTAAAAGGCTTAAAGGCCCGCGGTAATTTTACAGTTGACTTTAAATGGAAAGACGGTAAAGTAACCAGCTATAAAATTACTTCAACCACACCAGGCAAAGTGAAGGTTAAGGTAAATGGTGTAATAAAAATGGTAATTGTTCAAAAGGCTTAATCAGCCCATTATTGCACACAAAACTCCAAAAGCAGCAGCAAACTCATGAATAACTTTATAAGGCTAACGCAAAAACTCATTATAGCATCACAATTGTTATGCTTATTGTCATGCGTAAATGTCGCCCGGGCTCAACAGCCAAATAATTCCAAACGGGTTGTTATACCTTACGGTACTGATAACTATATTGCTTACGATTTGCAAACCGGTTTATACACGGTTTATAAACACAAGCAGGGCGCATTTTTAAACATAAGCGCAACGCTTAAGCTGAATGATAAAACCATATCATCAAAGGATTATCCCACCAGGACATATACCAAAACCAATATTACTGATGGTTTTGGTAAAGGTGTAAAATACGTTATTATCTTAAGCGGGAATAAGCTTAACCCTATAAAACAGGTGTTTTACAGCTATCCTGATCATGAATATTTTCTAACACAGATTGAGGCTACCGGTAAGGGGCTTGCAAGTAATTCCATAACCCCAGTTGCCGGTAATATACCGGCAATTGGCGGTGATGCCCGCAGTGTTTTTGTGCCTTTTGATAATGACACCTTTATACGTTATGATGCCAAGCCATTTGTAGAGCCATTTACCAATATGAGTGCCGAAGTAGGCGCGGTTTATGATAATACTACCCGCAACGGATTTATAGCTGGCTCTGTAGAGCATGAGGTTTGGAAAACGGGTATCCGCACCACTGCCAAAACAGATAGCGGTAATACCATCAGCGTTTGGGCCGGTTATACCGAAGAAAGTGTAACCCGCGACAATATTGCTCACGGAACTGTAACGGGTGATGTTATTAAATCGCCAAAAATACTGGTTGGTTATTTTAACGACTGGCGTACCGGGATGGAAGAATATGCCAGGGCAAACCGCATAGCCGAACCTCCCTTTGTTTTTAACTGGACAAAACCCACACCCGTAGGCTGGAATAGCTGGGGTGTTATGCAGGAGAAACTTACTTATGAAAAAGCCACCAAGGTAGCCGATTTTTTTGCGGATAGCCTGTCGGCTTTCCGTACCGGGAATACTGCCTTTATAGATCTGGACTCGTACTGGGATTTTATGCTCAAAGGTGGCCTTGAAGGTGATTACAGTAAGCTAAAGGAGTTTGCTGATTACTGTAAAAGCAAAGGCCTGCAGCCTGGTGTTTACTGGGCGCCGTTTACCGATTGGGGCTGGAAAGATGGTCCCGACAGAAAGGTGCAGGGCAGCAATTATACCTACGGTCAGATCTGGACAAAAGTAGGTAACGGCTACCATGATATTGATGGCGCCCGCGCTGTTGACCCCACCCATCCCGGTACTCTGCAGCATATTGACCTGGTGATCGGGAAGCTAAAAGAGTGCGGATTTAAAATGATCAAAATTGATTTCCTTGGTCACGCCACTGCCGAGTCGACTCATTTTTATGACCCTGCGGTAACTACCGGGATGCAAGCCTACCGCAAGGGAATGGAATACCTGGTGAGCAAGTTGGGCAATCAGATGTTGATTTACGCGGCTATATCGCCAAGTTTGGCCAGCGGCAGGTACGTGCACACCCGCCGTATTGCCTGCGATGCCTTTAAAAGTATTAAAGATACACAGTATACTTTAAACAGCCTTACCTACGGCTGGTGGCAAACTTATTTGTATAATTATGTTGATGCCGATCACGTAGTGCTTAATGACGAAAGCGAAGGGGCCAACCGCGCGCGTATGCTATCGGCTATGATCACCGGTTCGTTCATCACGGGCGATGATTTTTCTGTACATGGGCAATGGAGTGCCAGGGCTATCAAATGGTACCAAAACCCCGAGATATTAAAGGTGATACAGAACGGCAAAGCATTTAAACCTGTAGAGGGTAACACCGGCGAAAATGCATCGGAAATGTTTACACAAAAGATAGGAAAGAGTATTTATATTGCGGTGTTTAATTATGGCAATGATAAGAAACAAGTGAAGCTTAACAGGGTAGGACTGCCAGCTCCTGCATCGGCTTATAAAATACGGGAGCTGTTGCATGATCATGGCGGTATGTTAACTGGCCTGCAGGTTAATGGCGTGGATGCCGCATTATACAAATTAGACCTTAATCAATAAAAACTAAATATATAACGTGAGAAGTACAAGAAAAAAGTTGGTGGTACCCGTTTGCCTTACACTGGCAAGTTTATTATCTGCAGCAACAGCAGGCTTTGCACAAACGGTAACCATTCCGGTTGAAACACAAAACAATGCGCTGGTATTGCAAACCGATGCCGAAAAAAACCTCAAGATGGTTTATTTTGGTACAAAACTGAGCAACGCATCAGAGTATGAGCGCATCCAGAACATGTATCACCAAAGTGACGACTCCGGTATACTTAATTCGGCTTATACCCCGTCGGGTTCTGCAAACCTTGCCGAACCGGCCATAACCGTTACCCATGCCGATGGCAATAAGTCATTAAACCTGGTGTATGTAAACCATACCGTTACCAAAGTTAGTGATGATGTGTCGCTGTTAACCGTTACGCTTAAAGATCCCGCTTATGATTTTGAGGTAAAGCTGTTTTACAAAACGTACTTTAAAGAGGATGTTACCGAACAATGGTCGGTAATTAAACATAACGAAAAAGGAATTGTAACCCTTAACAAATTTGCATCGGCAAACCTGAACTTAAAGGGAGCAGGCTTTTGGCTGAAACAATACCATGGCAACTGGGCTATGGAAATGCAGCCCGAAGAGGCTAAGCTAACACATGGTATTAAAACCATTGATAGTAAATTAGGTACCCGCGCCAATTTGTATGAGCCATCAATGTTCATGGTATCTATGGATAAACCGGCTACTGAAGACGAAGGCAAGGTGATGTTAGGAGCGTTGGAATGGTCGGGCAATTTTAAAATTGACCTGGAGCTTGATGTAGCTAATAACCTGCGGGTGATAGCGGGTATTAACAATGCAGCATCAGAGTATCATTTAAAACCCGCCGAGGAATTTACCACACCCGCATTTGTTTACACTTACTCTGATCATGGCAAGGGCGATGCAAGCCGTAAATTACAGCGCTGGGCCCGTAAATATAAAATTGTTGATGGCGAAGGTTCAAGGTTGACACTGCTGAACAATTGGGAGTCGACCTATTTTGATTTTAACGAAAGCAAGCTTGCCGAATTATTAAAGGATACCAAAAAGCTGGGCGTTGATATGTTTTTGTTAGACGATGGCTGGTTTGGTAACAAATACCCCCGTAATGGCGACCATGCGGGCTTGGGCGATTGGCAGGAGAATAAACAAAAACTGCCAAACGGCATCAGTTCGTTGGTGAAGGAAGCACAGGCCAATGGCGTAAAATTCGGTATCTGGATTGAACCTGAAATGGTGAACCCAGCCAGCGACCTGTATCATAACCATCCGGATTGGGTAATTAAACAACCTAACCGTCCCGAAAAATATTTCCGTAACCAGTTGGAGCTTGACCTGAGCAACCCCAAGGTACAGGATTTTGTGTATAACGTAGTTGATAACCTGTTTACCAAAAACCCAGATCTGGCTTATATCAAGTGGGATTGTAATGCCGTGATTTATAATGCATACTCAGCTTATCTTAAAAAAGATCAGTCGCACCTGTATATTGATTATGTGCGTGGTTTATATAAAGTATTGGAGCGTATACGCGCCAAATACCCTAAAGTACCGTTAATGTTGTGCTCAGGCGGCGGTGGCCGTGTTGATTATGGGGCACTTAAATATTTCACCGAGTTTTGGCCAAGTGATAATACCGAACCGCTGGAAAGGATATTTATTCAATGGGAGTATTCTTACTTCTACCCGGCTATTACCAGCTCAAACCACGTTACCGACTGGGGTAAACAACCTCTTAAGTTTCGTACAGATGTAGCTATGATGGGTAAATTGGGTTTTGATATTGTGGTAAGTAAACTAAGCGAGCAGGATTTAAACTATGTACATGATGCGCTTAAAAACTATGATAACCTGAAAGAGGCGATATGGCATGGCGATCAGTACCGCCTGCAAAGTCCCTGGGATAATGATGCCGCATCTATTATGTATGTAAATGATGCTAAATCAAAGGCGGTTGTATTTAATTACCTGGTAAATAACCGTTATGGTTCGGGTACAAAGGTGCCTGTGCGTTTAAAGGGACTTGATCCACAGAAAAAATACCAGGTTAAGGAAATTAATCTGTACCCGGGATCAAACTCAGCACTGGGCAGCGATTTAACCTTTACCGGTGATTTCCTGATGACGGTTGGTATAAATCCAGACGTAAACAGCGGCAGAACAAGCGTAGTTTTACAGCTTGATGAGGTAAAATAATAATCGTCCCCGCAAATAAACTGAAGCAATAGCTTTTACAGAAGTAACACTTTTGTAAAAGCTATTGCTGTTTTGTATGGATTGATATCCTGTAAAGTGAATTAATGCCGGCCTGTAAACTATATGGTTTTCAGGCTTTTATTTTAATTATAAGTAGTATATTTAAATACCAATTATAAACTAAAACCTTAACCTGTTCTGTAAAGCATTTTTATGCTTTGCAGGCCGGTATTTTATGGCATTTTGCAATTCGTGGCCTAATCCAAACTCGTGCATGAAAAAAACAATTTTTGCGTTAATGCTGCTGTTATCCGGGTTTCAATTAACCGCTTTTTGCCAGGCAGATGACGCCGCTTTAAAAAATATTACTGCAAAACTGCAAAATTACACCTCCACCCATTTGCTCGAAAAAGCCTACTTGCATTTCGACAGACCTTATTATAACGCAGGCGATACCATATATTTTAAGACTTATGTAACCCTTGGTGAGCAGCACGAGCTAAGTAAATTAAGTGGCGTTTTAGATGTCGACCTGATATCGCCGGCTAACGAAATTCAACGGTCAATTAAACTGCAGCTAAACAATGGCCTGGCCTGGGGCGATTTTGCCCTGCCTGATACCCTGCACACCGGCAATTTCAGGATACGCGCTTATACCCAATTAATGCTTAACGATAATGGTATCAACATTTTTGAAAAAACGATTGCAGTAAATGCTGTTTTTGCAAGCGGTAAAAATAGCCCAATCAAAAAAAACAATCCCGAAGTTCAATTTTTACCCGAAGGCGGCGAACTGCTAACCGATATAAAATGCAAAGTCGCCTTTAAGGCCACCGGCTCAAACGGCCTTGGGCAAAATGTAAAAGGCGCGGTAGTTGATAATGATAACAAAGAGGTTTTGAAATTTGAATCACAGCATCTGGGTATGGGTTTCTTTTACCTTATTCCGGAGGCCGGTAAAACGTACATTGCAAAAGTGACCATTGCCGATAGTATACAGCAAACGGTCGCTTTACCTGCCGCTAAAGAAAAGGAAATAGTACTGGCCGTTAATAATGATGATCCTGATAAAATAACCTTACAAATACGTTGTAATAAGGCTTACCTCGATGAAAATCAGAATAAAGATGTTAACCTCATCATCTATTCGGGAACGTCTATATCAAATCTTACCACGAAACTGATAGCCAATACGCTGTCGGCCGAGTTTCCTAAAAGCGGATATAATAACAAAATGCTACAGTTTACCTTGTTTTCAGCAACAGGGATACCTTTAAGCGAGCGCCTTGTATTTGTACAAAGTCCATCACCTGTAAATCTTGCTTTAAGTACGGATAAGACAACGTACGCTAAAAACGACCGCATAAACCTCAAAGTTACCGCTGCCGACCAGGGCAATAAACCGGTTGAAGGTCATTTTTCAATAGCCATAACCGATGAAGGTAAAGTGCCGGTTGATGAAAATGCGGAAAGTACCATCCTTACGGATATTTTATTGTCGTCAGATTTGCAGGGGTATGTTGAGCAGCCAAACTATTATTTCAATAAAGTAACTGATCAAACCAAAGCCAATCTTGACCTGGTTATGCTTACCCATGGTTTCAGGCGCTTTGAGTGGAAAGCCCTGCTGAATGATAGTTATGCAGCACCAGTCTATAAGGTTCAAAAAGGATTGGGGCTAACAGGTTACTTAAAAACGGCACAGGGTGTGCCCGTTACCGGGAAAAATATTGTGCTCATGTCGGCAGATGCTACTACGGTATTGAGCCAGGAAACGGACAATCAGGGGAAGTTTAACTTTCAGGATATGAGTTATCCGGATAGCACCCGTTTTGTTTTAAAGGCAGGTAAATCCAACGGAAAAAATAGTCCGCTGGTTATTGTGGATAAGGATAAACCGCTGCCGGTTATGCCGGGTAATACGCCATCGGGTATTGATGCCGGTAATACGCCGCAAAATAGTATGGGTATGGATGGCGGTAAGGGTAATGTTTCTATATCATCTAAAACGGCAGCTATAAAAAGCCCTGGTATAAAAAGTATAAAAAAGGATAGCTACCGGTCATCCAATTTAAGCGGGCCGGGTAATGCCGACCAGGTGATAACAGAAAAGCAACTTTCTGGCTTTTCATCACTTAATGATGCGCTGGCAGGTCGGCTGCGCGGGGTTGACATTGCCTCTGGCGTACCCTTTTTACAGGGGAGCGAGGTAGTATCCGCGGGGGCAATAATGAGGCAGCCTATGCTTATCGTAATTGATGGTTTAAAGCAGGGCTCCGGCACTACCTTTAACAACGTTAATCCCAGTGATGTTGAAACGGTAGAAGTGTTAAAGGGACTTAATGCCGGTATTTACGGGGTAGAGGGTGGTAATGGGGTTATCATCATCACTACCAAACAAAGCAATGCAAGGGATGCCGTCAGCGAATCGGCTACCGGGGTTTTAAATTTTATGCCGGTGGGCTTTTATAAAGCCCGTACATTTTATTCGCCAAAATATAATGCACCTGCCCAAAGCAATTACCGCCGGGCAACCATTTTCTGGAAACCGGAAGTACTGACCGGCACCGATGGCACTGCTGCAGCTGAATTTATAAATACCGGCGATAAAGGTACCTACCGTATAGTTATTGAAGGTATTGATGGCTTGGGCAATGTAGCCCGCCAGGTGTATCGCTATAAGGTGGAATAAAAACGATTGCGGGTTAAACAGGCTTACTCACCTAACCGCCAGGTAACTAATTCGTTTAAAATAACAAGCGTTAATAAAACAAGGGCATAAGTACTTTGCCCTTGTTTATACAATAACAGGGCAGTAACAGTATATAATACCAGTTTAAAAGCAGGAAGATACGGACGCCGCAGGCGATGGCCGGACTTTGGTGCAGCAAAATATCCCCATAATACAATTGCAACTGCCGGCAGGCCAATGGCTAAAACAAACTTGAGCGGATTGCCATAACCGCTGTGGAAGCCATAGTACCCCACACTAAATAGCATACATACCTCGAGCAAAAAAGCTACTGTGCGGTTAATGTTTTTTAATAGTGGCATCGGTTATTGCTGATTGGTTTAAGAAGTTGCGTTGCATGGTCGGGGTATTAATAATAAGGCAGCTAACCGCAATTTAAGTATACTATTGCTAAGCTAAGGGTATTAAATGGAAACAGGTAATCAAAAAATTACCTGCTTTATGGCTGCGCGTTGTAATTAATGCACCCTGTAAAAGCAGATTTGTTTAAAAATTGATAGCTTAGCTGTTATTGAAATTATTTTTAAAGTTAGCATGACTTCAAAGCCAGTTACGATTAAACAAATAGCTGAAATTTTAAAAATATCGGTATCGTCGGTTTCACGGGCGTTGCATGATCATCCAAGTATTGGTTTAACTACACGCGCAAAGGTTAAAAAGCTGGCAGGGGAGCTTAATTATGATCCTAACCAAACGGCTATATCTTTTCAAAAGGGAAAAACATATACCATAGGAGTTATTTTGCCCGAACTGTCAGAAGCATTTTTTTCGGCGGCTATCAGTGCTATTGAGGATACGGCCTATAAAAGAAACTATACCATATTACTGGCGCAGTCGCACGATGAGCAGGAAAAAGAAAAGCAGCTTATCGAAAAAATGAAAAATCACCGGGTTGATGGTTTACTGATATCGGTAGCCAAAACCACCTCGTCATTTGAACATTTTGATATGCTTAAAAGGTATAACATTCCAATTGTGTTTTTTGACCGCATTCCGCCCATAAAAAATATTCACTATGTGGCCTGCAATATGGAAACCGGCAGCATTGAGGCCGTTAATTACCTGCTGCAAAAAGGGCACCGCAGCATAGGGATGATCAACGGGCCAAGTACACTGGCAGCAAGCGGCGAAAGAAAAGAGGGATATATTAAAGCGATGATCAAAAACCGCTTAAAGTTTGACCCTTCGCTGGTTGTAAGCTGCGATTTGACCGAGCAGGATACCCAAGCTGCCTTGGATACCTTGCTCGCCAATAAACGCCGACCTACCGCCATCGTTACGTTTAATGATTATATTTATTTGTATTCCATTAAACATGCCCGCAACCTTAAAATAAATATCGAAAGCGAATTGCAGTTTGTGAGCTACGCCAATTTGCCTATTATCAATTATATGGATTATGCTCCTGTGGCCTCGGTGGAGCAGTTCCCCTACCTGCAGGGACAAAAGGCGGCTGATATATTGATTGATCTGTTGAATGCAAAATCAGGCTCGCCAGATGAGGTACAGGCTTACTATAAGGTAATCGTGGAGTCGCAACTGGTAGAGAGTAAAAAGAAGGTTGCTAAATAGATATACTGCCTGATATCGTCCGTATAAAAACACTCAAACGTTTGCGTAGAATATTCTGTATTTAATTGGTTAGTTTTGATTGAGCTACATTAATTAATGTTAATATTAATGGTTTTAAGGCCCCTGAAGGATACATCATACAGGCGTTAAAAGTATGCTTATAGTCTTTTCTTATCAGTTACATCAGTTATCGTTATGCTTTTCGGCTTCAGTGTAAATTCAAAAAAAATTGGTCTGTTTATAGTTTGTGGTTTGTTTTATGCAATAAATGTACAGGCTCAAACCTTAAAATACCTGTCGGGTAACAACGAGTGGAACCCAGATTCATTGGGTAACCATCGTGCGGTTGTGCAGGTTTTAGCACCGGGTAAGGTAAGTAAGGCTTTCATTAACTGGCGAAGAAGGGATGATCCAACCGGTAAAGAGGTTATTGTAGTTGATGCCCGGAAAAACAAGCGCGTACTTAATGTAAAAACTGAAAACATATCGCGCGAAAGCGGTACCATATATTTTGAACCTACATCTGGCGCGGGCAAATATTATATATACTATATGCCTTATAAAGTAACCGCCCGTTCCAATTATCCGCAGGCGGTATATAATAAGATGGGCAGTAGTGCCGCAGATAGCTGGGTGAAAAACATTACTCCCGGCGCGGCAGCAGCCAAGGTGCTTTACCTGGAGTCTGTTAATGCCATGAACAGCTTTTACCCCATGGAAGTAATTGCTACGCAAAAAGAGGTGCAGGCACTTACAACAGCCAACCAAAATAAAGCCTACTTGGTTTTTACCGAAGACAGGCTGCACCCGGTAAAAATGCCTAATGATCTGCCGCAAAGATGGATACAGAAAGGCATTGCTTCAACCTTTATTGATACCGCTTTAAAAGGCGAAAATTTTGCTTACCAGTTAGGTGTATACCCACTAAATCAGGATGTAAATAATGTTAAAATAGCTTTCACCGATCTGAAAAACAAGGCGGGGCAACGTATCCCGGCAAGCCTTATGTCATGCTTAAACACTACGGGTACAAAATACGACGGCAGCGCATTAGCAAATACGGTAAACGTTGTTAAAGGCAACGTGGGCGATTTATGGTGCCTGGTTAAAGTTCCGCAGCAGATAGCGGCCGGTACCTACAGCGGTACGGTTACTATAAACGCAGATAATGCGCCTGCCACAAAAGTTAAGATCACCGTATTGGTAAAACAACAGCAGGCTGTTAACGGCGGGGTAAACGAACCCTGGAAACAAACCCGTTTAACCTGGTTAAACTCAACCCTGGCACAGCAAAATGATGTTATAAAACCTTATACGCCTTTGCAGCTAAATGATAACAGCATCAGTTTACTTGGCAGAAAGTTGACGCTTAATAAAAGTGGTTTTCCTGATCAGATCCAGACCTTCTTTTCGCCCGAAATGACGGAGATTACCACCATCGCCAAAAATTTATTGACAGAGGCCATTCATTTTCATATCATCAGTTCGGCAACCCATCAGGATATTAAACTGAAAAATCAAGGGGTAACCTTTACTGAAAAACAACCAGGTACCATTAAATGGCAGGCTCAAAACAATTCAGATGAGCTCAATATGCAGGTTGATGCCTCGATGGAATTTGACGGGTCATTGTTTTATACGGTAAAAATAACCGCCCTGCAGGATGTGAGCCTGGACGATATTAAATTGCATTTACCCTTCACCAAAGAATCGTCAAAGTACCTGATGGGGTTGGGGCGCAAAGGCGGTTACCGACCAGATACCGTTAACTGGAAATGGGATGTTGCTACCAAAAACCAGGACGGCGCCTGGATAGGCGACGTAAATGCGGGGCTTCAATATTCCCTGCGCGACGAGAAATATATACGGCCGCTTAATACCAACTTTTACCTGCAAAAGCCGTTGATATTACCATCATCATGGGGAAATGAAGGCAAGGGTGGGATCCTGATAACACAGAAAGGTAAATCAATCCTGTCTGAAAATTACAGCGGCGCCCGCAGCATGAAAAAAGGCGATGTGCTTTATTATAATTTTACGCTGCTTATTACGCCGTTTCATCCTATTAATACCGATTTTCAATGGGCAAACCGGTTTTATCACCAATACAATAACCTGGATACCATTAAAGCTACCGGGGCAACCATTGTTAATATCCACCACGGCACGCCTATTAATCCTTACATCAATTACCCTTTTATAGCCCATAAGCAAATGAAAGCCTATATTGATAGTGCGCATGAGCGTGGCTTAAAGGTTAAAATTTATAATACCGTACGCGAACTGTCAAATAGTGCTTATGAAACCTTCCCGATGCGGAGCCTTGGACATGAGATTTATTCAACAGGGAAAGGCGGTGGATACTCCTGGTTGCAGGAACACATCGGTACCGATTATATTGCTGCCTGGTATGTGCCCGAAGTAAAGGATGCAGCCATTGTAAACAGTGGCATGAGCCGCTGGCATAATTATTATGTAGAGGGCATGAACTGGTTGGTGAATAACGTAGGTATTGATGGCATTTATTTAGATGATGTGGCGTTTGACCGCATTACCATGAAGCGCATTAAGAGGGTACTTACACAAAATGGTCATCAGGGTATTATTGACCTGCACTCGGCCAATCAATATAATAAGAGCGATGGCTTTAATAACAGTGCCAATTTATATATGGAACACTTCCCATATTTAAACAGGCTGTGGTTTGGCGAATATTTTGATTATGAGCACAATGATCCCGATTTCTTTTTAACCGAAGTTTCTGGTATCCCGTTTGGTTTGATGGGCGAGATGCTGCAAGGCGGAGGCAACCCTTACCGCGGAATGATTTATGGTATGACCAACCGCATGCCGTGGAGCGACAATGCTGATCCGCGGCCGTTGTGGAAAGCATGGGATAATTTTGGCATACAAGGCAGTAAAATGATAGGTTACTGGGTAGATAACAGCCCTGTAAAAACCGATAATGCCGAAGTACTGGCCACCGTTTATAAAAAAGATAGCAGGGCCATG
Organism: Mucilaginibacter saanensis; assembly: GCF_014200575.1. GTDB lineage: Bacteria > Bacteroidota > Bacteroidia > Sphingobacteriales > Sphingobacteriaceae > Mucilaginibacter. Next base: position 217,767 of record NZ_JACHBZ010000005.1, read on the forward strand.
ATAGCCATAGCCAGCTGGGCCGCCGCTGATACCAGTATTAAGTTAAAAATTGATTGGAAAGCATTGGGCATTGATGAATCAAAGGCTCATATAACAGCACCGGCAATAAAAAACTTCCAGCGGGCAGCATCCTATAATCCCGATAGCCTGATACCGGTTGCCAAAGCTAAAGGCTGTATACTGGTTATCGAATAACACCATTTAACTTTTTTAAAAAGGAAAGCCGTAATACTCTCAATATTACGGCTTTTTGATAGATGCAGGGGGCTGGTAGCTCTTAAATCAAATAGTACTACTCGTTAAAATCCACTATCGTCTAACGCAAACTTGTTGGTGCGTGTTTGCCATTTACCTTTGGTAAAGTCAGGGAACTCCTGTGGTTTATTACCTTCGGCAAGTGATTTGGTTGACAGCGGAGTTATCACACTCATGGTTACCGAATCATATACGTCAATAGGTGTTTGTGTTTTTTGTTTTACAGCCTGAATAAAGGCATTAAACACAAACCAATCCATACCGCCGTGACCTGCACCCGCAGCTTCTTTATCGTGCTTTTTCCAAAGTGGGTGGTCATATTTCTCAAACCATGCTTTTGCTGGTTCCCACTCATCGTCTTTGCTTTGTTTCTCAATATAAATTGATTGGTTAACATCCATCCAGATGCCTTTGGTACCTTGTACCCTGAAGCCTAAAGAATAAGGACGGGGTAAGTGGGTATCATGAGTAAGCATTACAGTTTCGCCATTAGCACAGTTAATCATCGTTTGCGTCACATCACCATTTTTGTAATTGATTTTGGCGTTCGGGTTGCCCGGAGCCAGTTCCTCTACATAAGCCGACAAGCCACGCGCTTTTGAACTAAATGATACCAGGTTTGTAAAACGGTTGCCCGCGTTGATATTAATATTGTGCATTACCGGTCCGGCACCGTGAGTAGGGTATAGATCACCGTCCTGATCAATATTATATTGGGTGCGCCATTGTGCCTCGCTTAAGGCTTTTGGTCCAAATTCAACACCCCCGCCATAATAGCTCTTGCCATCGTTAAACAATACGCTTCTTAAATTGTGCTGATAGCCGCCTTCAAGGTGTACAATTTCGCCAAACATGCCTTGTCTTACCATGTTAAGCGCCGCCATAACATCACGACGGTAGCAAACATTTTCAAGGGTCATATAAGGGATGCCGGTTTTTTCTGAGGTATGTACAATATCCCAGTGATCCTGAACAGATAAACCTGCTATTACCTCACAACCAACATATTTGCCGGCTTTCATGGCATCAATAGCCTGTGGGTGGTGAAACTGCCATGGTGTAGCAATAATTACAGCATCAATATCTTTCCTGTCTAACAAACCTTTGTAGGCATCCAGGCCACCAGTGTACTCTTTGGCTGCCGGTTTGCCGCTTTTGGCAATATGCTCGCGGCAAATTTTTAATGATCTTTCCTGGATATCACAAATGGCTATGATCTCTACGTCATCTCGTAATAAACCTTCGGCAATGTGGCTCATACCACGGGCGCCAACACCAATGTAACCCAGGCGTACTTTGCCATTGGTGCCTGCAAATAAGCTGCCTGATGGTAAAATGGTAAACCCGGCGGCGGCAATAGCGCCTGCTTTAATAAACTCTCTTCTTTCCATATAGTATTAATTTATAGCTTTTTTAATTTGGTATATGATTGTTAATTAGTTGGTTGTGTTTTATTATGGTAGTTTTGTAAAATCAATATCAGGGTGCTTGTTTTCTGATTGAGTTTTAGTGAGTATGGTTTTAAGCGGGGTAAAGTCATCAAAAAAGCCACCGTTGCGCAAATAGAACCGGTTGCCGTTTACACCGCCGCTATAATCTTTTCTGAAGTTGATGTTCGCCGTTTGGTCGCCGGTAAAAAGTGCTTTGGTGATAGGGTACCAGTTGCCCGCCGTATCCACAATCCATTGATTGCCATAAAAGGCTTTGCGCTGCTTGTTACCCATTTCAGAATCAAAGTTTTCCAGAAATGAATGGATGCCATTCAGGTAAAAACCTGATTTTGGACGTCTGAAACTGGCAATCAGTTGCCACTGGCTTTGCGAGGTTTCTTTAAAATACGCGGTAAATGTTGTTGTTTTTGATAGTTCATTAGCCTGTGCATGTATTAAAAAGGCATAAGTTTTACCAGCCACCCAGGGGTAGTTCATATAGCTTTGGCCGCCTGAACCTTCGCCGCCAAATTCACCGGCTTTAACGGGCGCTCCTTTTTTTAGTAATGCAATCTTTAAACTATCCGGAATGCTTTCGGGGCTATCGGTAGTAAAGGGGCTCCATATTGAAAAAAGCACATGGCGCTCCGTTGGTGAATTTACCTGCATCCCGAAATAACCGCCTGTAAAACCGTCGGCCATAAAATAGGACCCAATTTTATCTTCGCCAATGGGGACGGTTATTTCATTATAAAACCACTCTGTTTTGTTTTTAGCCTGCTCCGGAACCTGGTAGTTTAAATGAACAGACGGGCCGCGATGCCCCCAGTAAAAATAATTACCATGATTATCCTTAATATAGGCAAGGCCGCCTGCCACAGCACTGCCCGTAATTACCAGGTCTTTAACAGCGGCAAAAGCAGTTCCTGTTTTATGTAATCCGTAAAGTTTTACCTGTTGATAGCCCGCTTGTTTAATATTTACCTTCCCGAAATTTACCAGGGTATAAGTGCTGTTTTTAATAGTTTTAACAAAGGTGCTGCCAGCGGCCAACAGCGCTATTTTACTGCTGCCATCGGGTACGCGTAATTTAAAAGCTAAGTTTAAACTCCCCGGCGACTCTAACCGTACAAAAACACTTAAGGTATCCTTGTCGCTTGTCCATTTGTTAAAACCTGTGCTGTCAATTTTGCTGTCGGTATGGTTGCCCACATATCCGTTGCCACCAATGGGGATCCATATTTTGGTGGTATCTGCAGGCATACTTGCAGCATGGGCCAATAATTGCAGGCAGGGAGTTGTAATGGCTAATACAATAATTATAATTACTTTTTTGTACATTTTTAACTTCATGGAGTATTTTGATAATTATCTATTAATAAGTTTTAAGTAATGGCAAACCCGGTAAATCCGTTATGGCAAACAAAAGATAGGGAGTATATACAGCAATCGCTAATTTGTGACCCCGGCAACTCAACACAAACGTTTGCGTTCGGTACTATAAGCGCAAATTCCAAATGGTTGATAATCTGATTGTTTTGTTTGCTGTTCATGTTTTTTAATGATAATTGCTTTCTGGTACAGCTGTCATCAGCTGCTTAAAAGCATCTTCGGCAGCTATGAATTTCTGAAGCAGCGTAAATTGATTTTTTGCCCGTACCAGGTTTTGATCAGGATATGCGGCTCCGTAGTAAATATCGTTGTTCAGAAAATCGGTTAAAAAACGGAGCGCCTGCATGTAGATCATCATTTTACCGGAGAAAAGGAAGTATTGCTTTTCTGTATCTGATAAAAATGTACCCATTTCAGACATATACCCCTGGTAAATGGCACCAAAATACTCATGCCTGATATGTATCTTTTTCAGATCCTTCTCTTCCTCGCTGGTTGGCGACAGGTAGGTTCTGAGCATATCGCCAATATCACTTAAATAATAGCCTGGCATTACCGTATCCAGGTCAATTACACAAAGGCCATTATTGTCATCGTCAAAAAGCACATTGCTGATCTTGGTATCGTGGTGTACCACCCGTAACGGAAGTTGATTGTTCTGCGTTAGTTCACGGTACTTGTAAATTATTTCAATATGCTCATAAACGGTTTTCATCTCTTGCCTGGCTTCGTACTGCCTAACGGCCGATGCTGTTTTTGATGCCGTTTCAAATTGGTCAAACCTTAAGCTTAGATTATGAAAATCAGTAAGTGTGTATTTAAGTAAGCTGGTATCAAAACTATTCAGCAGCCTGGTAAACAAACCAAATTGTTTTGCCGCCTCAAAAGCCTCCTTTTTATGAGTTATTTCATTAACAGTGTGCGAGCCAGCTACAAAAGGAAACAGCCTGTAAAAGTTACCGCTGTTTGATTGTACCAGGTAATCGCCGTTTACTGCCGGTAGTGGGGCCACAAAAAGATAGTCGCGGTGCGTTTGTTTTAGATACTGCTGTATCTTACTAATGTTGGCAGCAATGTCCAATGGACTTTTAAATACATTTTTATTGATCTGCTGTAATATGTAGTTGTTTACACCACACAGTTTATAAGTAAGGTTAATTAACCCTGAACCAAATGCTTCAATTTTGTATTCTGTAGGATTTAGGCCGAACGCATTTAATATATCATTATACATAGTTATCACAATAATTAACCAAACATAGTTAATTAATGATTTCTGCTGGTGCGCAAACGTTTGCTCGTTTATTTATGCTCGATTCAGGGTGTTATCAATAGCTATAACTACATTATATTTTAAGATAAATGGCGTACTGATTGTATTATTTGTATTACAGCGGGCACTTATGTTTACCGGGTTGATGATTTTTAATAAACCGGGATAGGCGGTGGTTATAAATCTGCTTTCTTACCATCAATATCCGTAACTGTTAACCGTGTTTTTAGTATTTCAAGAGTTTTTGATGACAAATAATGCATGATTTGGCACGGACGTTAGCTTTTTGTTTTGAATTATAGATCTGTTACAGGATTTAAGGATTAAAATCAAGCGTCTTTTGGTTGTTTTTGACTCGTTTTTGGGCTTGTTTTTCCTTGTTTAAGAAATGTATTTTTGACAATTGTGAATTAAGGGTAGGTGTTTAACGCTTATTGATGATTTATTGCTGTTTTGAGGTGGTTTTTTTGTTGAAAAAATGTGTTTTTGACAATTATGTATTGAAAATACTTAGTGTTCTGGGGGTTTTTGTCTTTTTGGAGGTGGAAGTGGTGGAAAATTGGCTCTGAACTGCTGTTATCAAACGTTTGCGTTGTCAAAAATCATGCTTTGGTACTTAATAGTTGATACATTCAGGAAATAGTTCAGGGTATTTATAGCCCATGTAACTATCCAGTTAATTATTTACTCACACTAATAAGTTGCAATGTATGATTAGAATTTACAAACAGCCCTTAACAGTATTTAGCAAGGAAGCGTTACCCGCAGAACTCCGCTCAGGCATTTCTGTTAAAGTACGCACTTTTGCAGGCATTTTTGGCTTGCTGCTAACAGTATTTACTGCTGCTGCACAAACCGGAGGCGATAAGCATCCCGTAAGCGGTATAGTAAAAGACGAAACCAATGAAACAGCGGTTGGAGTTTCGGTTAGAATAAAACATTCATCGGCTGGTGTGGTTACCGACGTGAATGGCAGGTATTCTATTAATGCAGCTAACAGCGATACGCTGCAGTTTACTTACATAGGCCTTCAAACTACTGACCGCGCGGTAGGCAGCCAACGTGTAATTAATGTTACCATGAAATCAAAGTCATCAGCTATTAGCGAGGTGGTGGTGGTGGGTTATACCTCTAAACAGGTGTCCCAGTTATCAAGTTCGGTATCGGTTATCAGTGGTGATAAGCTGCGTGATGTAACCTCGAATGATGTGGCAAGCCTGCTGCAGGGTAAAGCTCCCGGTGTTGTAGTTTCGTCCGGATCCGGCGATCCTACATCTTCGTCAAGTATCCTCATTCGTGGCGCAAGTAGTATAAACGCCAGCACCAGCCCCTTAATTGTGGTTGATGGTAACATAGGCGGTACCTACAACGCATCAGACGTTGAATCAATAACGGTTTTAAAGGATGCCGCGGCAACAGGTTTGTATGGCTCAAGAGCTGCAAATGGTGTAATTATTATTACCACTAAAATGGGTAAAGCCGGCCAAACCAGAATTGACGTGAGCTCTACAGTTGGCGTTAATACCAAAACAACCGGTAATTTTCATTTGATGAACTCGCAGCAACTGTATGACTATCAAAAAACGTTTGAAACCGTTGTTCCGTCTGACCTGGATCATAATACCAATTGGTTTGATCTGGCCTTCAGAAAAGGTATCACACAAAATCATACCCTATCTGCCTCAGGTGGTAGCGAGAAAACACAGTATTATATATCAGGTAACTACTACAATGAGCAGGGAACTTTAATTGACAACAGTAACCGGAACTACAACTTCCGTACAAATGTTACCACCAAATTAAATGATAAGTTAAAGCTAAGTGTATTGTTAAATACAATATATAACCAGCAAACTTACCCAACAGATAATTTGCTTTATGACGCTTACTTAAACCTGCCTTACGATCCGGCATATAACGCAGATGGTACCCCAACTGATGGCCGTACTTATCCGGGATGGCAGGGACGTGATAAAGAAAATCCTTTACAAGCGTTGCAATATAATTTTTCAAACAGCCGCGCCATTACCACCAATGGCGATTTGAACCTGGATTATTCCATAACCAAACATTTAACTTTTGGTACCTACAACAGGATAACGCTGCTTAATGACAAGTACATCAGCTATTCTGACGTTCGTACTAAAGCGGGTGGTGCAAACTCTGGCGAATTATATAATCAGGATGATTATAGCAGTACTTTGTTAACATCAAACAGGTTAAAGTATGATAATAGTTTCGGTGAGCATAACTTAACCCTGCTGGCAGTAGGCGAAGGTCAAAGTTATCACTTTGATAATGCATTGCTAAACGGCAAGGGATTGCCTCCCGGTCGCCCGGTAATGTCAACAGCAAGTGATATTATCAGCAACCCAAGCGGTGGTACTGATGATTATAACTTTAGAAAGTACCTTGGCCAGGCCGATTACAACTATGCCGGGAAATACTTTGTTGTAGGTTCATACGTGCATGAATATTCATCACGTTTCGGAAGCAGTAACCCAAGTGGTAACTTTTTCCAGGCAGGCGCATCATGGATTTTGACTAAAGAATCCTTCATGAGCAATATTACACCTATCAGCTTTTTGAAATTACGCGCCAGCTATGGTACCACAGGTAATGCCGAAATTGGTAATTACCAGGCCCTGGGTTTATACTCTATAGACCAGTCTGCCAATTATGGTGGTGTACCGGGTGCTTATCCTACACAAAAAGAAAACCCGAATTTAACCTGGGAAAAAATAAAAACAGCTAACATCGGTCTTGACTTTGGTTTGTTTAAACGAATTGATGTAAGCGTTGATGTTTATCAAAAAACATCAAGCGCATTATTGTTCCAGGTTCCGTTGCCTGCAACGGAGGGGTATGATTATGAATTTGAAAACATAGGTTCGGTTCGTAACCGCGGGCTTGAGGTTAATATTACCTCCAGAAACCTGGTGGGTGCATTTAAATGGGAAACCAATTTAAACCTGGCCCTTAACCGCAATAAGGTACTCTCATTGGAGTCGGGCGAAACCATGGCCAGTCCGGGTGCCAGCCAGCCTGTTGCAGTTGGGCATGACATTAATGATTGGTACATGCCTATATGGGCTGGTGTTAACCCGGCAAATGGCGACCCGCAATGGGAGCAATTAGTTACTGATGCCAATGGCAAGGTTACTAAACAATTAACCAACTCATACGCTAATGCAACCCGTCAATTTACCGGAAATTCAAGTTCGCCAAAGCTTACTGGTGGTATAACCAATACCTTTTCTTATAAAGGATTCTCTTTGAGTACCTTCTTCAATTTTGTTTACGGCAACAAAGTATATAACGATAGCAGGGCGTACTTTGATAATGATGGATTATATGACAGCTATAATGCCATGGTGGCACCAAGCGGTTGGACCCGCTGGACAAAACCAGGCGATATTGCTACAGAACCTAAAGCAGTACAGGGAGGTAATAATAATTCAAACCAGCAATCAACCCGTTATTTGGAAAACGGCAGTTATCTGCGCCTTCGTAATGCAACATTCGGGTATCAGTTACCAACCAGCTGGATTAACAGCCTGAAAATAAGAAGCGCCCGGATATTTGTAAGCGGCGATAACCTGGTAACGTTTACCAAATTCTCTGGAGTTGATCCGGAAGTTGATCTTAGCCCACCTCCAAACGGTCCTGGAAACAGGGTAGCCGGAGGGACATCAAGTTTCAAGTACCCTATCAGCAGGAAGCTATTGTTTGGTATAAATGTTGGATTTTAATTAGAGAGATATGAAAAATTTAAGATATATAAAGTTATTAATTACGATAGGCATCGTTTCCGTGCTGTTTACGGCATGTAAAAAGGTTGAGCCTTCTACTGCAATTGACGCAAAGGCTGCACTAACTAATCCTGCAGACATTTATACGGCTACTATTGGAAATTATTCTGAATTAAGGGATCCTGATTATACCAGGAGCGGTCACTTTTTAATGGAGTACCCAACAGATGATATAGCTCAGGGACAGCCATCATCTGATGACCTTTCCAGGTGTTACCGTTATGCTACACAAATTCCTACAGGTGCTCATGCTACCGCTTTCTGGAAAAAAGCTTATCACCTTATTTTTGCAGCTAACCAAATTATTGGAGCCATCCCTGATAATGCTACGGCTGATTTGAAACTGTTAAAAGGGGAGAACTTATACCTTAGGGCAATGGCTGATTTTAACCTGGTGCGTATTTTTGGCCGTCCATATACCCAGGGTAGCGGTAGCAATCCGGGTATCCCGTTGATAACCGATGGCAATCAAAGCAATGGTGCCCCTGCCAGAAGCTCAGTAAAAGATGTATACACGTCGGTAATTGCTGATCTTTTAAAAGCTGCCGATTTGATGACCATTGCATCAACAGCTACTCCCAAAAGCGATATTTTTGCTTCAAAAGAGGTTGCTTATGCGCTGTTATCACGTGTTTATCTGTATATGAATGATAATGCAAACGCTATTAAATATGCCGATCTGGTAATTAATTCAGGTCGTTATACCCTATTGCAGGGAAGCGCCTACCAGGGTTATTTCAGCGCCGCACCTGAGGATAATGCCGAAACCATATTTTGTATCAGGCATACCAAAACGCAGGATCAGGGCTTTAGCGCCATTGGCTCTATGTACTACAGCGGCCTCGGCCCTGACGGAACCAGCTCATTAACTACTCCGGGCGGACAAGGAAACACAGGTTGGGGTGAGGTTTATGCTTCACAAACCTATGTACAGGACCTGGATAAATACCCGGCCGATCTTCGTCATAGCTTTATAGCGCCTTATACCATTAACGGTGTTTTGCAATTGAATAAAAAGCTTACACCCAATACGCCAATGTACTATATTACCAAATACAGTTTTCAGGAAGGTATTGTAACACTGAGCTCACCGGTTTACCTGCGCCTTGCCGAGATGTATTTAAACAAAGCCGAAGCCAACGCAAAGCTTGGAAACAGCCAGTTAGCGCTGGATGGTGTTAACGTTATCCGCACCCGTGCAGGTATCCCTACCTTAGGATTAGGAGATGTGGGCGCAACAGGTGTACTTGGTGCAGTGCTTCAGGAACGCCGGATGGAGTTTGCTTTTGAAGGACAGCGTGCCTATGACCTGTTCCGGAATAATTTACCTTTAGTTAGAAATTATCCGGGTACACATTCATTAAACAATGTGCCAACAACAAACATTATGCAAACTGTTTTACCTACCGATCCAAGGGTGGTGTTTTATATACCACAAACAGAAATTTCTATCAATCCAAAACTTACCCAAAATCCATAACAGGGGGTGATAATGAACACAAAAAGGGCCTTAATAATTTATTAAGGCCCTTTTTGTGTTATGTGGATGTGCTATTAAAGCAAATGATCTTATAATGCTTCGGTATCCTCTTCGGCGGTAATGCCTTCTTTAGGTGTACCAGCTTCGCAGGCGTATCCAAACAGGCAACGTTCTTTGATCATGGTAGCTACATCGGGCGGAACAAATTCTTCCCATCCGGATACTCCTTGTTTAATAAGTTGCAGTACCTTGTCGGTTTGTACGCTCAGGTTATTCTCGTTGTAATGTCTGATGTCCTCTATTTTATTATTGGCTATCAGGTAACGGAACAGGTCAATAAGATGTGGTGGTGGGTAAAACCTGAGGCAGTTCCAGATCACACCGCCACGCAACGTTGGGTAGATGAACAGTTTTACCTTGCGGCTAAACAGGGTTGCAAACGATTCAAGGATACCGCCCGGAAGATCCTTATAATGCTCTTCAGAAAATATATATTCCAGGTTAGGGAAGCCCAGTACTACACCCAGTTTTAACTTGGTGATCTTGGACAGGTAAGCCACCAGTTTATAATACTCATGAAAGTTTGAGATCAGTACAGTTTGCCCGAGCGAGCAAAGGATATCAACACGGTCAAGAAAATCTTTTTCGTCAATTTCGGCGTTCATTTCCGCATTTCGTTCCTTTAACGATTGCAGGGTGAGTTCCGTAATTACAATTACATTGTTTTTGTCAACATCGGGCTCCTGTAAAAATTGCTTAACACCCGTGTTAAGCATATCCAGGTGCACATTAATAATAGGGCGGAAACGACCGCGTATCACCACAATATGCTTTTTGTACAGGGCTTCGGTAGGTTGCTGGTTTTTGCCATCGGGGCCAAACACGGCGGCATCAGAAAAGCCATATTTTACCAGGTGCAGGCTCATCAGCCTGTTATCAACTGCGGCAAAATCGGGCCCCTCAAAACGGATCATGTCAATCTGGATACGATCGCGTGAGAGGTTATCCATCAGCGAAAGTAAAAATACAGGCGGAATGTCATGATAATAAAAGCAGGCATATATCAGGTTTACACCCAAGATACCTACGGCTTGCTGCTGCAGGTTATTATCATTATCCAGCAATTTTACGTGTAGTACCACATCATTAAACGCGCCGTTGGGCTCGCGCTGAAAACGCACCCCCATCCAGCCATGGCCATCATTGGTTTTGTTATAGTTGAGTGCTGATACCGTATCTGAAAAAACAAAAAACGTTGTTTTATCACCCCGTTGTGCCGCCAAACGTTCAATTAACAGGCCATACTCATGATCAAGCATGGAGATTAACCTCGATTCGCTTACATAGCGGCGCACTTGCTGTACCCCATATATGGCATCAGAAAAGGTCATGTCATAAGCCGACATGGTTTTGGCGATGGTACCTGATGATGCGCCAGCCTTGAAAAAGTTAGCGGCCACATCCTGGCCTGCACCAATCTCGGCAAATGAGCCATAAATATCAGGGTTAAGATTAATGGCAAGCGCTTTCTGTTTTGTTCCAATATCCTTATTGTGAATGCTGTTCATGCACTTAGTTTTTATAGTTTTTTATAGCCATTATCCTGCCGGATAAGATGTCTTAAAATTACGAATTTTTAAGGAACGGGGCGAAAATTAAGCGAATAAAGCAAGCTTATTTAGTTTTTCTTATAAAAGTATTAACCATTTTTTAACTCTAAATTGATTTACAGGAAATTGTGCGGCTAATATGATAATTAGATAAGCTTTTTGTTAAGATATTTCCGGTTTGCGACACCACTGTTTTAGTGAAAAAGGATATAAATAACTTACGAATGATCCTTTACTGGCTCCAAAAAACGCGCGATGCGGCCATGCCTGGTGATGATGTTTATAAATAAACCGGCCGGGGTGCACCTGTTATTGGGTTAATTTTATAAATTGCCCAGATAACATGAGCAAGTATTTTACCCTTACCATATTCATAGTTTTTACCACAGCGTTGTTTTGTACAGCGCATAAACGTAAATTTAAGCTAACCCGCCCAATGAAACGCACTGAGGTATGTTTACATGCTGATAGTGTTTCAGCAGATAGTATTTTACATTTTGCTCAATCCCTTATAGGTACACGTTATCGTTCCGGGTCATCAAGCCCTTTGCTGGGTTTTGATTGTTCGGGATTTGTGAGCTACGTTTTTAAAAAATTTAACTTTAATGTGCCACGTTCTTCCTACGATTTTGCCAATGTAGGCAAAAGAATAAGGTTGGAGGACGCCCAGCCCGGCGACATAATTTTGTTTACCGGTACCAAGAGGCATGCCCGCAAAATCGGGCACGTAGGCATCGTATACTGCAACTCCAGTGATGAGTTTAAATTTATTCACTCCACCTCGGGCAAGGAACACGGTGTTACCATAACCGCCATGGATAAAAACTATAAACGCCGCTTTGTAGAAGTTGTGCGCCTGCTGATTTAGTGGTTTTTGGTGCTTATTATTCTAATTCCTTGCTTTGTGCGCGCCGATGACATAGTTGGATTCGGTGTAGTTGCACTGCTTACACGCTTGTGCCCGCAACAGGCTTACTTTTAAAAAAATAAGCCTCCATACATCATATTTTATTGCGTTTTAAGGTTCATTAATTTGATTAATTCTTTGACAAAAGAAGGCTCGGCTGGTTGATAAAAATCAGAGGCGATTATTTTTGAATTGTCTAAAACTACATAGCGAGGGATTGAGTTAATTCTTAAATCATGTATAATAGACGACTTTCCGGGGTTACAAGATGATAATTATTCCCTTTGAGGTATTTCGCTTCGGCCTTTGATGCAGTTTTCCAGTCCTCGGTGTTTTTATCAATATTAATCGAAATAAATTCTACGGGGTAACCTTTCATCACAGATTTTAAACTGTCAATATACGGTAATTGAGCTCTGCATGGCGAACACCAGCTGGCCCAAAAATCTATAACCAGGAATCTTTTTTTGGATTTACCTAAGTCATCCCATTTGGTGACTGCTTTGGTTAAGGTAATCAATGAATCTTTACCGTAAATACGTTTATCCTCCAATATACTGTTTAATACACTGTCGACATAAGGCAGGTAAATAGTGTTTTTATATCTGTTTTTATAATTATTTAATATCCCGGCAAAAGCTGGCCCCTTTTTTATGGGAGATTTAACGATGCACACAGTTAAATAAACAGATTTAGCTTTGCCCAAATTAGATACTGATGCCTCATTATAAACGTTGATTTCATTTGAATTATCTTTCCCCTTATTTATAAGTTTAACCCTTACAAATCCGTCAATCACGGCTAATAAATCAGTTGTTAAAATGTCCTGTTCGTTTATTGTTTTTTCAATCTGGGATAAATTTGCGGTTAAAACGGCCACCGCAGGTTTAAAGTATTTCCCATCGCCTTGCCAAACCCAATCGATGTATCTTTTATAATAATGCAATTGGCAACTAACCAAAAATTGATGATAAGAAACAGAATCAATCTGAGCGGTACTTAGCAGGTTGTTGATCCTGGTAATTTCCTGATTGTATTTTTTCTCAAAATAAATGTTAAAATATTGCCAGGATTCGTCTTTGGCTGCCACTTTATTTATAGGTATAAACCTTTCATTGGTATAAAAAGATGTGTCATTGCCGGCAATGATATTTCGCTTTTTACATTCATCCAAATTTAAAAAAGGTATAACATTGTAAGCTAAATGGATGGTATCGGCAGGTTGAGCAAGCAATACATATCGCACTATTTGCACATGAGCCTCTTTGATTGATTCTATGAATTGATATGACCATGAGATAGCTTTCGTTGAATTGACTTCTTTAGTTATTACCGTATCATGATCGCTATCATTGCTAAATTTGAGCGCTTGGCTCTCAAAAAATGGATTATAAAAATACAAAGTACAGTTTTCGTACTTCCTGAGTTTAAAGGATATCCAGATTTTATCTGCTGTGTTTTTGGCCGCTTTTTCAGTTATCACATCCTGGGCCCTGCAAAGTGGCCCAAACACACAGAAATACAGTAACAATAAAAAAATACGAGATTGCAAATTATTGTAAGTGTGGTTTATAAGTATTTGAGCGTTACTAAGTATTATTTCCATTGAGTACGTTGCTTGCAGTGAAAAGACAAATCAAAAATTAATCAACATTAGTTAATTGCAATCTATTTAGCAGAACCGACAAACGCATTATGAATATTAACCTGAACAACATCACCTGTTGATTATTTCAGAACTGGAATTAATCTGTACTTAAATTCTACAGATACTTCATGGTTTTAGCTCACCAATTACCAATCTACAAGTAGTCATGATTATAGCAATAATCGTTAAAGAATGTGTTAAGGGCCAGGTATTATAATATGAAGTTATAAAAAATAAGTAACTTCTGAGAGTCGCGAACAATTAGAACGAAGCATATTTCCGGTTCTTCACTTCAGGAAATGTCTAACTGGAGTTTCATTCTGGCCGGTTCATAGCAGTAAGTATTTCCCTAGGGTCAATGTCAGGTTACCTTTGTTTAACTGATGATCATAAAGCATCTACAGGATAAATCGATCAAATAAATTTATCTTAAAAATCATGGAAAATACCACAGACTTAGGCCGCCGTCGCTTTTTGAGCATTGCCGCCTTGACAGTTGCAGCAGCAGAATTTGGTGGCCTTAATCTGCTAAAAGCCCAAACCTCAATTAACCGCAAAAATAGCAGGCCCGACACCGCCTCGTTTGACAACATAAAGCAAATACAAGCCGGAGTGCTTGATGTTGGTTATGCCGAAGCGGGCCCCGCCAATGGCGAACCCGTTATTCTTTTACACGGCTGGCCTTATGACATTCACAGTTATGCGGAGGTGTCAACTTTGCTGGCGGCGCAGGGTTACCGGGTAATTGTACCACATTTACGTGGCCATGGCACAACAAAATTTCTTTCTGCACAAACCGTCAGGAATGGGCAGCAGGCAGCAATTGCCACTGATATTATTGCGCTGATGGATGCTCTTAAAATAGAAAAAGCGATTATTGGCGGATTTGACTGGGGCGCGCGTACGGCCAATATCATTGCCGCATTGTGGCCTGAGCGTTGTAAAGCGCTGGTATCCGTGAGTGGTTATTTAATTGGCAGTCAGCAGGCAAACAAAGCACCGTTACCGCCAAAGGCTGAACTATCCTGGTGGTACCAGTTTTATTTCGCTACCGAGCGCGGCCGCATGGGCTATGAGGCCAATCGGCGCGATTTTGCCAAGCTCATTTGGGAAACAGCCTCACCACAATGGCATTTTGATGATGCCACATTTCAGCGGTCGGCGGTTTCATTGGATAATCCTGACCATGTGGCTATCGTGATCCATAATT
This sequence comes from Mucilaginibacter saanensis, assembly GCF_014200575.1. Classification (GTDB taxonomy): domain Bacteria; phylum Bacteroidota; class Bacteroidia; order Sphingobacteriales; family Sphingobacteriaceae; genus Mucilaginibacter. Next base: position 232,784 of record NZ_JACHBZ010000005.1, read on the forward strand.
ACCGCTGGCGCCTTGGACTGGCCGATGGTGAAGCGAAATATGATGACTTGGAAAAAACACTGGCAACCGGACCTGCCATCACTGTACCAACCGTTACCCTCGAAGGAGATGCTAACGGCGCCCCACATCCCGATCCGGTAAATTATGCCGCCAAATTTAAGGGCAAATATGCACATCATACCATTAAGGGCGGCATAGGGCATAATCTGCCTCAGGAAGCACCCAAAGCCTTTGCCGATGCCATTATAGAGGCAATCAGCTTTGCCAAATAAGCTCTTTTTTAATAATTAGGTATCATGCTGCTTATTGGTGATTTTATTTCACTGGTGAGCAGTTTTTTGATATAAATCGATTGCTACTATGAGGTTCGGGCCTCCCGGCATCCCGCTTAATCTGAAATGTTAGTCTGAGAATAGGTTAGTAGGAGAGTGGCATCAAAAGAGTTGTCTGCCAGGAGCGCAGTGCGGCGAAATGCATCAGTTGCATATTATCTATATCCACTCCAAGTCCAGTATAGAAAACCAGTAATGCCCGTTTTTTTTCAGGCTTCTTAAATTCCGGTTGGTGGGGCAATATGTCTAATCCGGCTATTTTTCCATTATTTTAGGTACAACGGACAGGTACTTTTGAATCAAACAAAATTCAAAAGAGATGGAAAATTTAAAAATCACAGCTATATCCGCCGGTATAGCATTCCTTTTAATCACCGTGGCGTTCATTAGCAAAAGTGCCGCCTCAAAAATAACAAACCCTGCTGCCAGTACCGGAAACGGTTTTGCTGTTTTAGAGTTGTTTACATCTGAAGGATGCTCAAGCTGCCCGGCGGCTGATGATGCCTTAGCGCGTATTCAAAAAGAGGCAGGTAATAAACCTGTATACGTTTTGGCATACCATGTTGACTACTGGAACCGCTTGGGCTGGAAAGATAAGTTCAGCAAGCCGCAATACTCCAGTCGCCAGTATCAATACAGCAGGCAGTTTGCCGGGCAGGTGTACACCCCGCAGGTAATTATTAATGGTAAAACAGAATGTGTTGGCTCAGATGAAACAGCATTGTCAAATGCCATAACCAATGGTTTAAATAGCACTGCCAATGCATCTTTAAATCTGCAGGTTTGTCAGGTGGCCGGGAAAGCGGATGTGGAGTACCAGGTTACCGGTAATACCAGCAACAGCCAGCTGGTGATTGCTGTTGTGCAGAAACACGCAGTAAATAACATTAAAGCAGGCGAAAACGAAGGCCGCACCCTCACACACGCTCAAATTGTGCAGCAGCTTGACACTATTGATCTGCCTGCCAGTAAACAGGGAACAGCACACATCAATTTGCCCGCTGGCTTTAATACAAAGGATTGGGAAGTAATTGGCCTGGTTCAAAACTCAACAACCGGTGCAATTGTAGGTGCGGCCCGTGCAGTACTGAATGCAGGAACATCTGCGCTGTAAGGTGATCTGCGCGACAGATTTAAACAACTATCACAGTATTAAATATTTAATCAAAATTTTTAAAAGATGCGTAACTTAATAAAGAATATACAAAGGCGGTTAATGACCGGCTTTGTTGCTTTTTTTTCTACCATTTCTGTTTCAATTGCCCGTGTTGAGGACAATCCGCAAAGTTGTGGAATGATGAGCATGGACGTAAAAAGGAACAGAAAGGCGTCAACCACTGTAGACACGATGCTGCGGTAAAAATGAAAAAAATAGTGTATTACACCCGGCGCCGTACACGGTGCCCGGGATTTTGCCGTATATATTAAATACCATGAAAAAATTACTATTAACTACGCTTGGGTTTTTATTTGCCGCCAGCGTAAATGCCCAGATAGGCGGACCGAAAGAATTAACCTGTACCGAAGAAGCTTTCACCTTTAAAGCCAGAATAGGCTCCAGTTGGCATTTCAGTAAACCAATAATGGGGTATCCGGAGATGGTGAAGCACACATCTGATTTTGCACCGGCACCTTTCCCTAAACTTAACGCAGCAGGGCCTAAGGAGCAGTTATTAGTTGAAAAACAGTTTGCCACAGTAAGTTCAGACCGCCCAATAGGTCTGATTAAGGCAGGCAATAAGCTGTTACCCTACCAGGATAATTTTCAAATTCAAGATAAGCTTAATCATCTATTCCCATATAGTAATAACTTTTTCCAACCAGGCAATTACAACACAATCAACATTTTCAATGATAAAAGAATAACTAAATAAAGCTTATCTACCGGCATCAGTACCCCGGAAAATCGAATATCCTCCTGTACCCAAAAGTAGGTATGTATATCACCATTATAAAGAAGCCCCTTAGCTGAATAAGCTAAGGGGCTTCTTTATATAATTGTATCATTTGGTATATATCCTCAAATATGACAGAAAGCTATCGCATATATTGGTTACTAGGGTATCCCGTTTACAAAACTTCTTAAACATAGTAATGTCCCGGAATCAGGGTAGCTGAAACGAGACATTTTTAAAACTTTTAACATTAAGCAGATATACTGCTTAGCTTTTTGCACCATTTAAAGCGTTTGCATAGGTGGCCGGATAAATTTTTCTGAACATAGTGTAAGTTACTATTACCATAACAAATGCAATAATGGCATCTACGGTAGCAGCTGCTCCTATTACGTTTAATTTGGAGCAAAACGCAAAGATGATGTCAAATAATACGCCGGCAAATACCCATTCTTTTAACCTTAGTAATTTATCAGGTATTAAAAGCACGGCAATTCCTACCAGTTTGGCAACACCCAACACGTAAATAAAGTAGGCCGGGTAACCCAATTTTAAGGTGATGTCCCAAACAATTGCGTTTTTGGTAAGTTCACAAAATCCGCTGGTACCAAACCATAATGATGTTAATGCAACGCCTGTCCAATAGATTGTTTGTTTTGTTTTCAGAGTCATGATTTCTTGTTTTTAAGTGTTTTCTTAAGCCAAAATTGGCTTATAGTCCTTAAAATCCGGAGCGATTTAAATCTGAACCCGACAAAATAAAAGGTGGGTTGGACATTTTTGAATGTCACGCGGTTTATTGACGGGGATGTATTTGAAATTGAAGCTAATGATTTTTATAAACGGGAGGTTGATTGGGTAAATACAATGTTGCTGACGTTATAAGTTTAAGTGCTTTGTGAAAAATAAACTTTTTAAAATTTTAGCACTAATGTTGCCGCCTTTTTAATAATTATGCTAACTTGCTACATCCTTTCTTTTTATGTAGGATACCAATTAAAGACGGCGTTATAATTGTGCTCATATGAAGTATGTTAGATTATAAAAAGCGAAGTTGATGACAAAACCATATTTAAAATAACTTACGATTTAGCAAAGTAGATTTCTTTTATAAGAAGTTTAAATCAGTTTACGACGGCAATGTAAATATCGATTTAGGCAGCACAAAAAAATTGGAAATTGTAATATGTAGTAATATATGTACTAATCAATTTTAAATATTACAAACATTAAAAATCTGTTTTATATAAAGTACATATAGTGAGGTGCTTGTATTTACAAATATTAAAAAATAGAGGGAAAAATAATATGAACATATCATCAGTTGATGTCAATCTCAATTGTGGCGGTGATAATCGGGTTTTAGTTTTAGGTAAAATTCAGGTCACTGATTTTTTTAAGTATTAGGGATTTCCTTACAAGGATTTTGAAAATAGAACAAACGGGGTTGATTAGCTTATCCTGCCTCGTTAATGAGAAAACTGCTGAAAGTAATATATTATTTTAATCACTCTAATTGCCTAATTAATGATGAATTGGAAGGTGTGTTTTTTTTCGATCTGGTGCGCAAGCTGCATGTTATGCCTGTTTTCTGCCTGTACTCATTCCAGATCAGATCAGAGTGCTGAGGAACAAGTACCGGACGTTATTAGCTATAATTTTAACATCAGACCAATTCTTTCTGATAAGTGTTATAAATGCCATGGCCCCGACGCCAGTAAACGGGAGGCTAATCTTCGGCTTGACGTACCGGAAAGCGCTTATAATGCCTTAAAGGATAACCCCCAGGCCCACGCGTTGGTACCTAGTGAGCCCGATCTGTCAGAAGTTTACCGTCGTATTTCTACCCCGGATACTACGGAATTGATGCCGCCACCGTCATCAAACCTGAAAAAATTGTCGCCCTATGAGGTTGACCTGATCAAAAAGTGGATAAAGCAAGGCGCCAAATACGAAAAGCACTGGGCTTTTGTGCCACCTCAATTACCTGCAGTACCGCAGGTAAAAAACACAGCCTGGCCCAAAAATCAGATTGATAATTTTGTACTTCAAAAGCTGGAGCAAAAAGGTATCGACCCTAATCCAGAAGCCGATAAGGAACGCTTGCTTAAACGGGTATCCCTTGATCTTACGGGTTTACCCCCCAGCTTGCCAACTATGGATGCATTTTTGGCCGATAAAAGCTCCGATGCTTACCAAAAAGTGGTTGATCAGCTAATGCAAAGCCAGCAATATGGCGAAAAAATGGCCCTCCATTGGTTGGATGTTGCCCGTTATGCCGATTCGCACGGCTACCAGGATGATAATTATCGCAGCCAGTGGCCGTGGCGCGATTGGGTGATACATGCCTTTAATGAAAACCTCCCGTATGATAAGTTTATAACCTGGCAGCTGGCCGGCGATCTGCTGCCCAATTCAACTAAAGAACAATTGCTGGCAACAGGTTTTAACCGCAATCATAAAATAACGGAGGAAGGCGGCGTAATTGATGAAGAATACCGGGTAAGTTACGTAACCGACCGCACCAACACCTTTGGCAAAGCTTTGTTAGGTATTACATTGGAATGTGCCCATTGCCATGATCATAAGTACGATCCGTTTTCGCAGAAAGAGTACTACCAGGTATATTCCTTTTTTAACAATGTGAAAGAGGTAGGTATCCAGTCAACCGTAGGCGGACCTGAAACCTATGCCAAACGCCCCATCATGCAGATCAGCAATGAAGATGTAAAAAAGGTGCTGAACTTTATAAACAAGCAGGATACCGCAAAACTCATCGTATCGGTAATGGGCGATAGTGACAAGGTACGGCCAACTTATATCCTGAAACGCGGTAATTACGATGCGCATGGCGATGAGGTTGAACCGGGCACACCAAAATCTATTTTACCATTTGCCGGTAATTATCCTAAAAACAGGCTCGGGCTTGCCGAATGGTTATTCAATAAGAACAATCCCCTTGCCGCCAGGGTATTTGTGAATCAAACCTGGCAGGAGTTTTTTGGCAAGGGTATTGTGAAAAGCTCGGGCGATTTTGGAATGCAGGGCGATTTGCCTTCGCATCCTGAATTACTGGACTGGCTGGCTGTTGATTTCAGGGAGCATGGCTGGGATATGAAACGACTGGTAAAGCAGATAGTGATGTCGGCTACCTACAGGCAATCAGCCGCACTTACGCCCGAAAAAGCAAAATCAGACCCCGAAAATACTTACCTGTCACGCGGTCCACGTTACCGTTTGCCGGCCGAGTTTGTGCGCGATATGGTACTGGCCAGCAGCGGATTGTTAACCCGTACCATCGGGGGGCCAAGTGTTAACCCTTACCAGCCACCCGGCCTTTGGGAAAATGCCACCTCGGGCCGCGGTATACTGGCCAATTATAAACAGGTGCATGGCCCTAACCTGTATAGGAGGGGGATGTATACGCTTATTAAACGTACCGTGCCGCCTGCCTCATTGGGTATTTTTGATGCCAGCAACCGCGACCAATGCGAAGTAAAACGATTACGAACCAACACCCCGCTGCAGGCATTGGTCATGCTGAATGATCCAACCGTGCTGGAGGCATCAAGGGTTTTGGCAGCTAAATTATTGCAGGATAACAGTTCTGGCACTGCCAAAGTAAGTAAAGCTTTCAGGCTCATTATGTGCCGCCATCCGCAACAAAAAGAGCTGGCCATATTAACCGCTTACTATAATGATGAGTTAAAGACCATGAAAAAAACGGATGCCGAAAAGTTGCTGAACGTTGGCGAATATCCGGTACCTGCTAATGCCGATAAGATAACACTGGCTGCAATGATGAAGGTAGTGGACACCATTTATAATTTAGAAGAAGCAATAACCAAAACCTGAGCTATATGGAAAAAGATTTTTTAGAAAGCAGACTAAATATTAACAGGCGCAGGTTTCTGTCCAGGCTTAGTTTGGGTATAGGCAGCGTAGCTTTGGGGTCATTGCTTATTCCTGATTTATTTAGTGGCAGCGGAGCGGACAGCGAGGCCGATTTTATTCCGGGTATACCTAATTTTGCCCCGAAGGCCAAAAGGGTGATCTATCTTTTCCAGGATGGCGCGCCTTCGCAACTGGAATCATTTGACTATAAACCTAAATTAAGGGAAATGATGGGGCAGGAGCTGCCTGCATCGGTCCGCGGCAATCAGATACTTACCGGCATGACCGCCAAACAAGCCTCTTTTCCGCTGGTGGGTTCCTTTTATGATTTTAAACAATATGGCGAATCGGGGGCCTATGTAAGCGATTTGTTTCCACATATTGGTAAAATAGCCGACGATATCTGCATCATTCGCTCCATGAACACGGATGCCATTAATCATGATCCGGCGCTTACCTTTTTTCAAACGGGGGCGCAGCAGGGTAACCGGCCAAGCATGGGCTCATGGGTAAGCTACGGCCTTGGCAGCGAAAATAAAAATCTACCGGCTTTTACCGTATTATTATCAAAAGGTAAGGGCAACGGCCAGGGTGTGTACTCCAAATTATGGAGCAACGGTTTTTTAGATTCCATTCACCAGGGGGTACAGTTTAGCAGCGGCGAAAACCCCATACTTTATTTAAATGATCCGGAAGGTTTAAACAGGCATGAGCGCAGGAAAATGCTGGATAACCTGGCCGCCCTTAATGATATCAATTACAAACAGTTTGGCGATCCTGAAATAAGCGCCAAAGTACAGCAGTATGAAATGGCCTACCGCATGCAAACGGCCGTTCCCGAAATTATGGACGTATCCAAAGAATCGGATGATATTGTGAAGATGTATGGGCCCGATTGTTTGATTCCCGGCACCTATGCCGCAAACTGCCTGCTTGCCCGTAAGTTGTCAGAAAACGGGGTTCGCTTTGTACAGCTATATCACCAGGGCTGGGATCAGCATTCCAACTTACCGCAGGAAATGGCCGGCCAGGCCAAAGACGTTGACCAGGCTTCGGCGGCATTGGTTACTGACCTTAAGCAGCGCGGCCTGCTTGATGAAACGCTGGTGATCTGGGGCGGTGAATTTGGCCGTACCAATTACAGCCAGGGTAAACTGGAAAAAGCCAATTATGGCCGCGATCACCATCCCCGCTGTTTCAGTGTATGGATGGCTGGCGGCGGTATCAAGCCGGGTTTAGTATATGGCGAGTCGGACGAGTTTGGTTACAACATTGTAAAAGATCCGGTGCATGTACATGATTTTCATGCTACGATGCTTAACCAGTTAGGCATCGACCATAAAAAACTAACCTTTAAAAGTTTGGGCAGGCGTTACCGGTTAACAGATGTGGCCGGTAATGTGATCAAGGGAATAATTGCATAAGCAATACCAATTATAAATGGAACGAAGAGATTTTATTAAACACACCACCGTTTTATCGGCCGGTTTTTTTATAGCTAAGGATTTGCTGGCCCAAAACAGTGGACCTATTTATGGCCACGGTAATATGCGGTACCGCATGGATAAAAACTGGAGTAAGGCTGATGCGCAAAAGAACCCGGTGAATGACTGTCATGAGATGGTGCAGGATGCCCGGGGGCGGATATTATTGCTGACTAACGAAACAAAGAATAATGTGCTCATCTACAATAAATCGGGCAAGTTGCTGGATACCTGGGGGCATGACTTTCCGGGAGCGCATGGTTTAACATTAGTGAATGAGAACAGCACCGAATTTTTATTCATTACTGATACGGTAAAGCACCAGGTATATAAAACCACACTTGATGGCCGCATTTTAATGACGATTGATGTACCACTGGAAACAGGGGTGTATCATAAGGCGGAAGAGTTTGTACCTACCGAAACTACGGTTGATACCAATGGCGACTTTTTTATTGCTGATGGTTACGGGGCCCAGTACATTACACATTATGATAAAAACGGCAAACTGAAGAATTTTTTTGGCGGCAAAGGGGAGGGGGATGAACATTTGGATAATGCGCACGGCATAGTGATAGACCGGCGTTATGACACACCTACTTTATTAATAACCGACCGTACCCGCAACTGCTTTAAACGCTTTAGTATGGATGGTAAACTGCAGGAAGTAATAAAACTGCCAGGCGCATGCGTGTGCCGCCCGGTAATCAAAGGCGATTATTTGTATGCCGCTGTATTACGGTCGCCTGATCTGGGGCATGAAAATACTGGTTTTACTACCATATTGGATAAAAACAACAAAGTTGTATCCAATATAGGCGGCACCGAGCCGGTTTATAAAGATGGTATCTTGCAACCTATGGCACAGGCCGAAAAGATATTTTTAAACCCACACGATGTATGTGTGGATAACGATGAAAACCTTTACGTGGCCCAGTGGGCATCAGGTAAGGTATATCCATATAAATTTACAAGAGTTTAAACTAAAGCGTTACTGCTTATATACCGGTTATTTTAATGAGAACCAGCCATAAAGGTTTTGCCGAGGGATTATTATTTACGCTAAATATTTTCATTGTTGTTTTATTACTGGCTGGTGATAGCCTGGTTGTACCTCAATGGCTGCAGCCCATTGGCCGCCTACATCCGCTTATATTACATTTCCCGATAGTAATATTGATGCTGGCCATGATGCTGGAGTTTTTCCGGTTCAGGCCAACGTTTGCCAACGAAAAGTTATACCAGCTTTTTACCACAGATTTACTGGTATTGGGCACGCTCTTATCATCGCTCACGGTAATTATGGGGTTATTCTTGTCGCGCGAGCCTGGTTATGAGGGGGGCACCTTACAATGGCATAAATGGTTTGGCGTAAGTGTGGCATTTGTGGGGTATGGCATTTATTTATGGCGCAACACCTCGGGTTATACGGCAACCATAGCTAAAACAGGAGCCATTGTCACCATATTTTGTCTTACACTTGCCGGTCATTTTGGTGCCGATCTTACCCATGGCGAAGATTTTATACTGGCCCCTATCCTAAAAAAGGAAAACCGCGCGGTACCCATTGAGCAGGCCCTGGTGTATCAGGATGTGATAGCACCCATTTTTGAAACTAAATGTGTTAGTTGCCATAATGCCGATAAAATGAAAGGCGGCTTAATGTTGACTACTGCTAATGCCATACTTAAGGGAGGTAAAACAGGTAAATTGTTTATTGCCGGGCAACCCGGCATCAGCTTGTTATTGCAGCGTATACACCTGCCCGAGGACGAGAAAAAACACATGCCGCCCGTTGGCAAACCCCAGTTAACCGATCAGGATAAATTGTTGCTGTATCTTTGGATAAAGAACAATCCTGATTTTAAGAAAAAAGTAATTGAACTGCCTGCAACAGACTCCCTGAGAATGTTAGCGGCAACCCGCTTAAAACCGGCAGAAAGTACGGAGGAGATTTATGATTTTTCGGCTGCAGATGATAAGGATATAAAAAAGCTCAATAATAATTACCGGGTAATATATGCGCTGGCCAATGCATCGCCTGCTTTGGCGGTTAATATTTATAACAAAAGCACCTATTCAGTTAAAGTTTTGGATGAGCTTGATCCCATCAAAAAACAAATTGTTATACTTGATTTAAACAAAATGCCGGTAAAGGATGCTGATCTGAAAACGATTGGCCATTTTGAAAACCTGCGCCAGCTTAATCTTAATTTTTCTGACGTTACCGGGAGTGGTTTAAAGGCTCTGTCATCACTTAAACACCTCAAATCATTATCACTGGCCGGTGCCAAACTGAACTCCGATGCGCTCGGGCAAATTATGGCGATCAAGAGCCTCACAGAATTAGCTATTTGGGATACTGGATTAAAGCCAAATGATATACAGCGCTTACAGGCCGCCAATAAAAAGATCAGGCTGTTAAGCGGTTTTAAGGATGACGGTAAAGCGTTGAAGCTTACCAGCCCGCTTCTGAAAAATACCAGCCAGATATTTCAGCAATCATTCCAGTTGCAAATGAGCAATCCCATTAAAGGGACGGATATACGTTACACTACCGACGGCAGTGTTCCGGATAGTATAAAATCAGCTTCTTACAAACCGGGTATCGTGTTTACACAAAATACCTTTTTGCGGGCCCGCGCATTTAAATCAGGGTGGCTGGGGAGCGATACCGTGCAATTTAACTTTTACAAGAATACCTATACACCAGACAGCATTAGCTTTTTAGCACCTGCCGACGGAAAATATCAGGCCGATGGCGCTAAAACCATTATTGATAAAGAGCTGGGTGGTACCAACTTTGGCAATATGAAATGGCTGGGTTCGCAAAAGGATATGGCTATACTCATGCTTTTCAAAAAGCCAGTGGAATTGCATTCCCTTACGCTTAATACTATGCGTAATATAGGCAGCCAGATATTTTTACCGGCTGAGATTGAGGTTTGGGGTGGGGCAGATGAGCATCATTTTAAACTATTAACCACCCTGAAAACAGCTATCCCGCAAAAAAAAGATCCGGTTGCTGCCATTACCCTGGAGTGTAAATTGAAAACCGCCGCGAACGTATCCTGCATAAAACTGATCATTAAACCGCTTAAGAAGGTACCAGACTGGCATCCGGCAAAAGGAAAACCAGGCTGGGTGTTCGCAGACGAGCTATTTTTAAATTAGAAAATTATAAGCAACAAAATATAAATTATTTAGAATGCTTGGCTAACTTGTTCCCGTCAGTACTGCACCTTTAATTTTATAAGCGTAATACCCTTAAATAGCTATAAATGAAACGTATATCAATAGTAATTTTATTGATCCTTTGTCTTTTTAATACAACGGCCTTTTGCCAAGCTACGGCGGTATATCAATGGTTTGATCCGGCTAAAGCAGATTTTCCGGTTATAGAGGGGCAGGCATGGCCAAAGGAAACCGCAAGCACCTATGACCGGTTCCCGGCGCGTGCCGAAAAGAGCCTCAATCCTAATGTATGGAATTTATCGCACAACAGTGCCGGCTTATATATCAAGTTTAAAACTAATGCTCCAAACCTGGTTATCCGTTATAAGGTTAAAGGCGACCTCGCTATGCCGCACATGCCGGCAACCGGGGTAAGCGGTTTAGATCTTTATGCCCTTGACCCCAACGGGAAATGGTGCATGGCCCCCGGTAGTTACTCATTTAAGGACACCATTACCTACCGGTTCTCAAATATCAAAGTAAGTACCAGCTTTCCAGGAAAGAGTTATGAATACAGGCTCTTTCTGCCTTTATATAATTCCGTATCCTGGCTTGAAATAGGTGTTCCGGGTGGTAATACATTTAATTTCATGCCTTTGTCTGAAGAAAAACCGGTACTTATATACGGAACTTCTATTGCCCAGGGTGGGTGCACATCAAGGCCGGGCCTGGCGTGGACAGCAATTTTACAACGCGCGCTTGACCGTCCGCTGGTAAACCTGGGTTTTTCAGGTAACGGACTGCTTGAAAAATCAGTTACTGACCTGATGACGGAGATTGATGCAAAATTATATGTGCTTGATTGTATGCCCAACCTGGCAAGATTTTCTGACCAGGAAATTGAAAAACGATTACTGGAATCAGTACAAAACTTAAAAGAAAAACGCCCGCTGGTGCCCATACTGCTTGTAGAACATAGTGAGGGTAACGTAGATGGTTTATTAGATAGCGGCAGGAATGCAGATTATAACCGTGTTAATAAAGTGCTTGATCTTACTTATAAAAAGCTTACTACAGCAGGCACTAAAAATGTTTATTTATTAACGGCCAACGAAATTGGATTTGATATTAATTCAACAGTTGACGGTGTGCACCCCAATGATGCCGGTATGGCGAAATATGCCAGCGCTTATGAGAAAACTATAAGGGCAATTATTAATGAGCCAACGGGTAAATACTCAACCACCGTACCGGTTGTACAAAGCAGGGATGGTTATTATGATTGGCGAAACAGGCATAATGAAATACTTACACTGGTTAAAACTGATCCGCCCCGGATTGTATTCCTGGGTAATTCTATTTTGAATTATTGGGGTGGCATACCAAAAGCTCCTTTAGCAAGAGGGGCCGACTCCTGGAATAAATACCTGGAACCTTTAGGGGTAAAAAACTTTGGTTTTGGCTGGGATCAGGTAGAAAACGTGTTATGGCGCGTATATCATGAAGAAATAGATGGCTTTAAGGCTGATAAGGTGATGATCATGATAGGTACCAACAACCTGGCAGGTAACAATGACGAGGAAATAGTAGAAGGATTAAAAATGCTTGCGCAGGCAGTAAAAGTACGCCAGCCTGCAACCGAAATTATTTTATCAGGCTTGCTACCCAGAAGGGCTCAGGAACAACGTATAAAAATATTGAATAAAGCCATTGCTAAGCTGGCTGCTCAAACTCAGGTACGTTTTATTAACCCAGGGAAGGTGTTAATTAATAACGAAGGCAAGATTGATGAATCTCTTTTTGGGGATGGTTTGCATCCCAACGAGGTAGGTTATCAGAAACTGGCAGTTGCTTTGGTTCCGTATCTCAAAAAATAGCGACATCGTTTTGTTTATTTAAAAAGCCTTTTCATGTTTAAAGAAACAAGGAAAAGGCTTTTTTTATACTGCAAATAATATTCTATTTTAAGCTAAATTTCGCCTAACCCAAGGGTGTGCTTATATTAAATCAAAATTAATGCAGTAAAACTATATTAAACTACATTTGCTATCCCTTTTTAATGAAAACCTACTATGAAAAATAAAATTGTCCGTATTAAAGATATTGCCGAAAAAGCAAAGGTTTCAACAGGGACGGTTGACAGGGTATTGCATAAGCGTGGGCGGGTATCAAAAAAAGTGGAGGAAAAGATACTTAAGATCATCGAGGAGATGGATTATGAACCCAACCTGATGGCAAGGGCGTTGGGCTCCAATAAAGTATATCAAATAGCTGCGTTAATTCCTGATCATAAAAGTGATTCCTACTGGTACGCTCCTAAAGCAGGGATTGAAAAGGCGGAGAAGGACCTGAAACAATACGGTATTAGTGTTCAGCAATATGTATTTGATCCCTACGATGTAGCTTCATTTATAAAAAATGCCAATCAGCTAACCAAAGATAAGCCGGATGGGATAATTTTATCGCCTATATTTTACCGGGAAACCCTGCCTTTTTTTGAGAAATGGAAAACAGCCGGCATTCCATTTGTATTGTTTAATACGCAAATTACCGAATACGAACCCCTCAGTTATATTGGTCAGGATTCTTACCAGAGTGGTTTTTTGGCCGGTAAGCTTATCCATTACGGGCAGTCTGAGCCTTGCTCGGTATTAATTGCACATATTGATGAGGAAATAAGTAATGCCGCACACCTTTTGAAAAAAGAACATGGATTTCGCAATTATTTTTCTCAAAATAGCCTGGAGCATCAGTACAAAATTTTAAGAATTGAGTTAAACAGGTCAAATGCGGCTTTGTTTATTACCCAGCTGGATGCCATTATTGATAGCACGCCAGATATGGGCAGTATTTTTGTAACGACATCTAAAGCACACGAAATTGCCAGGCACCTGGAGCAGCGCCATATAAAGCATATCAAAATAATAGGTTATGATTTACTGCCTCCTAATTTGCATTTTCTGAATAAAGGAGCCATTAGTTTTTTAATCAACCAAAATCCTAAGGGGCAGGGTTACTGGGGTATTTACCAGTTAACAGATCACCTGGTGTTTAAAAAAGAAGTTCCTATTATCAAATATCTCCCGTTAGATATAGTTACCAAAGAGAATGTAAACTACTACACCGATGACGAGGATACCGTTTATTTAGATATCTAATCCCTCTTATTTTGCTATAGCGTTTACGCGCATCTTTTATCCTTAATGAATTACCTGTGGGCAATTCATTAAGGATAAAAGACTTTTTTATAAAACTCATAAATGTGTGTGTGCGGGCACATAAATATTTTTATATTTGTGATAGAGGTATTTACGGTATATAAATGTGTGCGTATATATTAATTGCCATAAAATTATCATGTGCAGTAACTAACGTTCCTTTGCTCCCGGTTTTTGGAGGCAATGAATTTGAAAAACCAAACCTGAATATTTAACCGTTTCATAGCAAAGTAGCCGAATATGAAAATAAAATTTACTGTAATACTGTTGTTGTTTAGCGCTGTTGTTTTGGCGCAGTCAAAAACTGATGGCACCTACCAGGAGCTTCCTGATCCCAAACCAGTTCAACAAGAAACCTGGAACCAATTAAAACCGGGTGTTTATGTAAGTTTTGCCTCGGCTGATATTCGTTATGATAAACGCAATGCACCTTCTATATCTCCTTTGCAAACCCAATGGGAGGCAAAAGCCTGGAAAGGCGAAAAAGTACATACGCAATTCCTGGTATGGACTACCAGCAACCTGAAACAACTACGCCTTGAGTGGGGTACCCTCCAGGATAATAATGGGCATCAAATTCCTGTAAAAAACATCAATGCAAACTTTGTGCGTTATGTAATGGCCGACGGGCTGAATAAACAGGGTGGGGGCTGCGGGATTCCGGCTGGCCTTGACTCCTCACTTGTAGAGGATGTTATTGACCCCGTAAAATATCTTGCGGTAGGCAAAAATACCACCCGTCCTGTTTGGTTAAGTATTAAAGTTCCTGCTAATGCGGTTGAAGGTATTTATAAAGGTTATGTAAAAGTTAGGGAAGGGGAAAATAAATATGCAGGTACTTTGCACTATAGCATACAAGTACTCCCTCATACGCTGCCGGCACCCGAAAACTGGAAATTTCATTTAGACTTGTGGCAAAATCCATATTCCATTGCGCGTGTATATGGGGTAAAGGCTTGGTCTAAAGAACATTTTGACCTCATGCGTCCTTACATAAAGATGCTGGCAGATGCCGGGCAAAAATCAATTACTACTACACTGATCCATGACCCGTGGAACAGCCAGACCTATGATATTTATCGTTCCATGATAAAATGGACTAAAAATAAAAATGGCTCATGGACCTATGATTATGCTGTGTTTGATAAATGGGTGTCTTTTATGATGTCATTCGGGATTAATAAGTTTATCAACTGTTATAGCATGATCCCCTGGAATTTGAAGTTTTACTATTATGACGAGGCCCTTGGCAAAGAAACATCAATTGTTGCTAAACCCGGTACACCGGAGTATGAAGCGCATTGGCGCCCCATGCTGGCTGATTTTGCCAATCACCTTAAACAAAAAGGATGGTTCAATAAAACTACCATTGCCATGGACGAAAGATCTATGGCAGATATGCAAAAAGCGATTGCCCTGATAAAAAGTGCCGATAAAGATTTCAAAATTTCATTAGCGGGTAATTATCATCCCGAAATTGAGCATGATTTGGTGGATTACTGCGTTGCGCTAAACCAAACTATTGACCAGGCAACTATGCTGTCGCGTAAAAAGGCAGGTTTTAACACCACTTACTATACTTGTTGTACCGAAGCTCGTCCCAATACATTTACCTTTTCTGCACCGGCAGAGGCTGCTTACCTGGGATGGTACGCAGCTTACAAAGGGTATGACGGCTATTTAAGATGGGCCTACAATTGCTGGACAAAAGATCCCCTGCGTGATACGCGGTTTGGGTCATGGTCATCAGGTGATGCTTTTTTAGTTTACCCTGGTTTGCGATCTTCTATTCGCTTTGAGCGACTGATTGAGGGTATCCAGGATTTTGAAAAAATCCATTTATTGAAGGACGATTTTATAAAAAACAACCAGCAGGATAAGTTGCATGCGCTTGAAAATATACTGGGCAATTTTGATACCGAAGAATTAAAGAGTAAGAGTGCGGCCGAAATTCTTCGTATTTCACAGCGTAAGTTAAATGGTTTGTAAATAATTTATATAACCCCTAATTCTATGAAATTTTATTCCTGCTCCCTTTTATTTTAAACATTTTCCTGATTTTATCTATTATTGATTCAAGAGATGAGCTGAAAGGGTATAAAACATTAAAAGTATGCGGGTTAACAAGGTGGCAAGCAAATTAAATTACGAGCGAAATCAAACCTTCATGTTTTTTAAGCGATGCTATTGCAGTGATAAAAAAACACCATCTGGTTGCCAATTGCGATATAAGCTTTATTAGTTTTACCAACTCATCTATCTGGAGTTTTATAGATAATTCGCTGCTTGCATCCTGTGGCTTGTAAAATTGATGTGCCTGATTGTAAAAAGCATCAGCCGAAAATGGACAATGCCCGTACATAGTTGGGGTATGGTTTTTTCTGAACTATATATTAAATTTGGTGACCGCATTATAATTTTTCTCTTTTGACGGGACTATTTTAGCGCTTTAGGTGGGAGGATAGTGCTTTTGGCTTAAACGCCCCTTTTTTTGTCGCAAATAGCCCTCTTCGCTATGGACGCAGTATTTTATTTTTGACCTTACGCAAACCGGATCGCAGAAATCAAAACTAAAACCAATCAAATGAGAAAGGTAATTTTCGCAATCAACACAACTTTAGATGGCTGCTGCGACCATGATAAATTCTATCCGGATGAAGAAATGATGGCGTATTTTACGCAGCTCACGCGCGATGCTGACACACTCCTCTACGGGCGTAAAACTTATCAATTGATGGTTCCTTATTGGCCCGATGTGGCTAAAAATGCTTCCGGGGATAGAGAAGTAGATATCGAATTTGCCCGGGCATTTGACGCCGTCAACAAAATTGTTGTTTTCTCACAGTCATTAAACAGCCCTGAAGAAAACAGAACGAGAATTATTAGCACAAGTATTCATGATGAAGTGGTTAAGCTGAAACAAGAACAGGGCAAAAATATTTTGACCGGTGGGGTAACCATTCCTTCACAACTTGCGGCGCTTGATTTGATTGATGAATATCATTTTGTGGTTCACCCGATAATTGCCGGAGAAGGCAGGCGGTTGTTTGAAGGTATCAACCTGCTGGAGCAATTACAAGTGAAGTTGGTTGAGTCGAAGGTTTTTAAGTCGGGAGGTGTTGCACTCCGGTATGTAAAACAGTAGCGAACGACAGTTATAACAATCAATCAACAGACAAAAATTAACTTTGACAAACAATAAATAAAATAGAAATGATGAGCAAAATTATATTTGACAGCGGAATATCACTTGATGGCTTTTTCGCGGGCGATAACAGGAGTCCAGACAACCCGATGGGGGGCGTTTCACCAAACATCCACATGTGGATGTTTAAACAAAAAGCATTTTGGAAACATATCAATATGGAAGGCGGTGAAGAGTACGGCGCAGACAGTAAATTAATTGATGATGTGTTTGCAAGAACAGGTTCATACATTATGGGAAAGCGAATGTTTGAAGAAGGCGAAGTTCATTGGGAAGAAGATTTATTCAAAGCGGATGTTTATGTGCTGACACACGAAAGGAGGGAACCCTGGGTTCAAAAGGGGACAACAACATTTTATTTCATCAATGACGGAATAGAAAGCGCATTAGAGAAAGCAAAACAATCAGCGAAAGGAAAAGACATCAGGATACAAGGCGGTGCGGATACTATTCAACAATACTTGAATGCCGGGCTGGTGGACGAATTTTTTATTCACATTGCACCCGTTTTCTTAGGGAGTGGTATCCGCCTCTTTGACGGTATTGACAAAGACAAATATGATATTCAAATTGTGGAGGTAATACCATCAGACCTGACAACACACCTGAGATATAAACTGACCAAAAAATAAGAACAAAACCGGTAACAAGGTATTGCCGCAATTGGGGGCTAACGGGGTTAATTGAAACATCAGTGTTAAATTCTGCCACCGGTTCCAAAAATCCCCCGCTGCGGCAATACCATAACCGGGAGTGTTAATTAATTCATGAGGTTGAGGTGTTTTATATTGACAAAATCTCAGCAACTACGTCCTGTAAAGGTTTGGGTGATTTTTCGGGGTGTAGCTTTTGGTTTTGTTCTACCCAGTTACGTTCCCAGGTAAAGTAATCAGGCTCCTGGGCATTTTTGCCCTGCAGGTTGCCACGCAGGTAGTCAAAATACATTTCCCAGCGGGGCTGGTAATAACCATCCATCAGTCCGGCCCATTCTTTGTAAGCATACTCATGCAGGTTATCTTCCGTACGTACGTTTTCGCCCCAATACGTAATCTGCATTAACAGGTTCTTTAAATTATTTGCTTTCTCTTCGGGAGTATTTCCGTTATCGATAGATTGTTTGAGATAGGTGTTGAGCCTAAAGTATTGATCGGTGTTTAAAAGCTCATCGGTTAGCTTTATCATGTGTAAAAACTTGGTGGCGGCGGCGTTAAAAGCCTGCAGATCCTTTTTGTTGTACGCTGTTACCAGGTCGTTAAAAACAAGGGTTCCTTTATTGGCCAGTACCTGCCTAACCATATTGATGAGGTCTATTTTATAAGTAGCCGAATTGATAAGCGCAGGTGAGGCTTTAGCAAACTCTCTTACAGCTTTTTCAAACTGAACGGTATCATAATTGCGCACAAGCGTGCCCCAACTGGAGATTGATTTAATTTTAAGTGCCGGTCTGGCGCAGAAAATGGATTCGCCTGCCCCTTCCTGGTAACCGGGAAGACTTTGGTAAATTGTTTGTAAAAAGCCCTGCCAGGCATCACTGGCATGTTGGTTACTTACTCCATAACGGTATTTGGCGTAATCATTGATCCATTTTTTGGTATCTACATGTTCCGGGCGCCAACCCAGCTCAAGCATCAGGTCATAATCAGGAGGGTTATTGTTAATACCCTCAGGCATTATTCCTACTCCTTTCAGGTAGTTACTGTACGGGGTTTTCCGGGCCCGGTATATTTCGTCGGCAAAGCGCTGTAGCTTGCCGTATACACCCGGGCGTTCGCCAAAATTGTTAACGCTGCACCATATAAAAGGTGTGTTGTCATAGGCTTTACGTTTTTCCCAGTTGTTTGTAAATTCACCAAAAAGTTCCTGTACCAGTACTTTTGATTTATCGAGACCATCAAGCATGGCTTGTTTGGGGTTGTCCTGCCAGCCCTGCAATACCCATGTAGAACCCGGATAGTAATTTTGCATGGATGCCTGTATGGCTGCTCCTGCTTTTTTCAGATCAATACCGTCGGTTTTACCTCCCTCATGAAAGGGATCACCTGCAAAAAAACGAATGTCTTTGCCATATAATTTCCGCATTTCACTATAATAAATACCTGCCATGCGGCTAAATTCAGGATCGGTAGGGTCAAGTATATCGGGCCTTTTAAATGCGCCCCAGGTACCCTGGTCAATAATATGTGCTTTACTCTTACTTTTTAATGAGCTTGGCACCATGCCATAAAAACCCTGTAACACGGGTTCAATGCCTAACTCCCTCATACGCTTTATCATTTTTTGCTGAATCAGCTTCCGGTTGTCTATCTGGCTTTGAGGCATTGGGCCGCCCCAGCCTTCAATATTACCCATCAGCCACCAGGCGGTATAGGCAGGGCCAACTATAAATTTGTTAATTTCATCCTCGGTGTATCCCGTCTTACGGAGGGTGTTTTGCCACACCGCTTCCATACCCTCAACCGTAAGCATGGTATTTACACCGTTCAGGGCCATCCAGTCCAGCTCGCGTTCCCAGTCGGGCCAGCTATAAAAGCTCATGGTGTAATTATACGTGCAGTAATTTAAGGCATAACGATACTTAGCCTCCGCCCGTACAGTTGCCTTTTTGCCAACAACCGGGATGGGAAACACGGGCAGCAGATTATCGCCCATGTGCGACATGGAGCGATGGCAATAATATTTTAAATACCAGTTTACACCAACGGCTGCCGCGTTAGTTCCGGAGGCGCTAATAACCAGTTTGTTTTTTACGGTTTGCAGCTCAACTATTTCGGGGCCGGCATTTTTCAAGGGCTTAAAAATAACATGATCGCTTAACCAGGGAGCGCGTCTTTTTATCAATGCTTTTACAGGTTCAAATGCTTGTGCAAATAGCTGTATGGGTAAAAACAAAAGAAGCAGAACAGTTAGTTTTCGCATGTGAAAATGTTGATTTCGAGCATAAATATGCTCGAAACTAACTAAATTTTTATAGAAACATAACATACAGGTATATGCTTTAGCGTCAAAAAATTACGCAAACGTTTGTTATGGCCTACGCAAACGGTTGCGTAATTTTTCACTATTTTTTTCGGTTATTATTTTGCTGCCATTGCAAATCAGAGGGGGAGATTTATCAAGTGATTTGCGCACAGTGCAGTACGTGAGATTGCTGGAACAACGAGAATAAGTTTATGATTTTTTCAACAAACTATCGATAATGGCCGACATTTTTGTTTCAAAATCTTCAGAATATCCATCCACAATGTTGGCTATCTTTCCTTCCTGATCAATGAAATAAAAGGTAGGAGCGGCAGTTACCTGGTATAGATTAGCCACATCACGGGCATTAGGAAACATTTGATTTTTTATACATTGAGCTTTTTTAAATGCCGTTACTAATTTCTTACTATCCCTGTCACTAATGCTTAGTATTACCAGGTTTTTATTCTTGTATTTTTCATGAAGGTTATCCAAAGGTGCTAAGGTATTCATACAATAAACGCAGCCAACAAAGAAAAAATCCAACAGCACAACTTTACCTTTCATTTGTGATAATGACGCTTTTTTGCCATCAGTATCATATAAGGTCCAATCGGGTGCAATCATACCTTGCGTCAGTAAAGCACTTTGCTCCTTGGGTTTTTCTTTAGGCGCATGAAATCCTTCGGGCATAGCAAAGGAAGCTACGTTGATATTATCCTGGTCAATCTTATAATTGAAATAGGTTTCTTCCGTATAATAATTGGTGACTTCTTTTCCAAAATCGGCAGTCCTTGATCTGGTTAATTTACCAACAGGCAAACCCGTTGCCTTGTCAATAAACAGATGTATCCGTACGTACAAATGATCCTTGTTAATAATGGTATCTTTAGTATTAACAATTAAATGATAACTATTTATGGAGTTAAAGGAGGTATCATTTGACTGTGCAATTTTGGAGGGGTGTTTCTTTAAAAAAGTTTTTATCCAGTTTAACTCACCAGGTAACGATTGACTAAAAGTTATTGCTTGTACATTTCTGGTATTATAGGTACTATCACGGGGAAATAATGAGATCAGGTCTGTTCCATTATACAGGTCTGTCGACGTAACTTTCGCATCACCATATTTAAGTTCGTGCCTAAAAAAATAGCCAAAAGCTTTATCCTCTGGCGTCTTTAATAAAACAAACTTTTGGTTGTATATTAAGGTATCACTAAACACCTCTTTCTGCTTATAAACATATTCATAGCTGAAGTTTTTATAGCTTTCCAGTTTATCAATAGCGTTTTGAAGTATAGCAACTTGTGCGTTTGCTTTTAAGCCGGTTAAAATAAACGCAATGTAAATAAGTAACTTAATTAGTTTAGTGCAGGGCATGATACTATTTTTTTGTGTTAAGGCTATCACTAAATTAAACAGAATTATTAATTGCAGATGTTAATTAACGTTAATTAGATGGGGCTATATATTAACAATAAAACCCTTTCAGATTCAGCCTGTGGTCGGTGTTGTCACCGTACCACTTTTTCAGGTGACAAAAGTTTAATAAAAAAGCCCTCCAGCAACGCTGAAAGGCTTTCAAGTGACCTGGGAGAGGATCGAACTCTCGACCCACTGATTAAGAGTCAGTTGCTCTACCGGCTGAGCTACCAAGTCATTTTATTTTTTTCCGGGTTGCAAATAAACGAATTTTTTTTGACTCCGGAGCCGGCAATTTCTACTTTTTGTGGCGTCTGTTAACTTTGAAATCAGGAAGTATTGTTGATTTCAAAGTTAATTTGCCAATATCTAATTGTTAACCTTTCGTCCTTAAGCTATTACGTTATACTGTGGCGTACAAATCTTCGCGTTGTTTTTGTACAACAGCACTGTTAATGTACTCGTCATAGGTCATCAGTTTATCAATATAGCCGCCCGGGGTAAGCTCAAAAATGCGGTTAGCCACGGTTTCAACCAGTTCATGATCTCGCGAGGTAAACAGGATGGTTCCTCTAAAGTCTTTCATGCCATTATTAAGCGCTGTGATCGATTCCAGGTCAAGGTGGTTGGTAGGCTCGTCAAACATTAAAAGGTTGGCTTGTTGCAGCATCATACGGCTAAACATGCAGCGCATTTTTTCGCCACCTGACAGCACATTGCTTTTCTTCAATACCTCTTCGCCAGAGAACAGCATACGGCCCAAAAAGCCGCGGATAAACTGGTCGTCCTTTTCGCCCGGTGAGTATTCGCGCAGCCAGTCAATCAGGTTTTCATCCTTGCCTTTAAAGTACTCGGCGTTATCAATAGGTATGTCTGCCGGGTTAATGGTAACACCCCATTTAAAGGTTCCTTTAAAATCGGTATCACGGCCGGTTAAAATATTATAAAGGGCGGTGGTTGCCAAGCTGTTTTGCGATATGATAGAAATCTTATCGCCTTTGTTTACCGTGATGCTGATGTTGTTGAACAAAAGCTCGCCGTTAAGGGTTTTGCTTAGGTTCTCAACCTGTAGTATCTGGTCGCCTGCTTCACGACCAAGGTTATTAAATATAATACCAGGGTACTTGCGGTTTGATGGCTGTATTTCGTCAATATTAATTTTATCCAGTGCTTTTTTACGGCTGGTTGCCTGTTTTGATTTGGAAGCGTTGGCACTAAACCTGCGGATAAATTCCTGCAGCTCTTTTACACGGTCTTCGGTCTTTTTGTTTTGGTCGGCACGTTGTTTCAAAGCCAGCTGACTTGATTCGTACCAGAAAGTGTAGTTACCGGTATAAATGGTCATCTTGGCAAAGTCAATATCCACTACGTGGGTACAAACCGTATCCAGAAAGTGCCTGTCGTGTGATACTACCAGTACAATAGCTTCGTAGGAGGCTAAAAAGTCTTCCAACCAGCTTACGGTATGTATATCCAGGTCATTGGTTGGCTCATCCAGTAATAAAATATCGGGTTTGCCAAAAAGGGCCTGTGCCAGTAATACCCTTACTTTTTGGGTATTGTCCAGATCTTTTACCTGTTTGTAATGAAACTCCTCCTTAATGCCCAGGTTGCTCAGCAGGGTAGCGGCATTGCTTTCCGCATTCCAGCCATCCATTTCGGCAAACAAGTTTTCCAGTTCGCCGGCACGCTCGCCATCGGCGTCAGTAAAATCCTCTTTCAGGTATATGGCGTCCTTTTCTTTCATTACGGCATACATCTCCTTATGGCCCATCATTACCGTTTCAATAACTGTAAATTCATCAAACGCGTAATGGTTCTGGCTTAAAACAGCCATGCGCTCGCCGGGAGTAAAACTTACCGAACCGCTTGTTGGGTCAATGTCGCCAGAAAGGATTTTTAAGAATGTTGACTTCCCTGCACCGTTGGCACCGATGATGCCATAGCAGTTACCTTGAGAAAACTTAAGGTTAACGTCTTCAAATAATGTCCGTTTGCCGTAACGTAAAGATAGATTGGATACCGTAATCATGCTGCACCTGTATTTTGGCGCAAAAATACGGTAAATACTTCGTTTTTTTGGTAAACTAAGCCGATATTATGTTTGGGGGTGTTTTGGGGATTTGGGAAATATGTAATTGCTCAATAATTTACATTTCCGTGTACATATTTGCCCGGTTTATAGGTAAATTTATAAAACCAATAGCCGCTATTTAGCGTTATATAGCTAATAATTAACCTGTTATTAACCCATCAGAAAAAATGGAACAACCTTTGACTAAACAGTTTTATAAATTACTTAATAATAAAAGTCATGGGAGCATTAATTATCGCCTTGGTTATTATCAACGTTGTAATAGCCATCAATAACATACAAAAACGGAAAGTTTATTAACTGAAAGTTTGTAAACGCTTAGCTTAAAATTTCTGAAAGGCTTTGCGTTTCATGATCAGCCAGTTTTTGCAGGGGACCTGATGCCAGCATCTTCATCATCATGCTCAACTCTGCCTCAATGGTAAAAAGAACTTCGGTATGGTCGTTATTATTTGATATCGACCATTTTAGTTCCAGATCAAATGGCGGCTTTGCGGCCGGTATAATTATAATTTCCTGGTCGGGCGTACGGCTGTCTATCTTTAGGGATAGTTTGGCCATATTCTGTATGCTAAAACTGGCCTCATCGGTTGTAGAAACCCATTCCTGTATATTTTCCGGCATCAGTTTCTGATGATTGTTAAAATCAGCCAAAAAGTTGTATACCGCTTGTATTGGTTTGTTGATGCCAATAGAACTTGTAAAGGTGGTCATGTTTTAGTTGGATTATACGTATCGTTTTTACGTTAAGAAACATTAAATCAAAAAAGCCTGATAGCCCCTTAATCTGTTTAAATTAAGGGTTATGCAAAAGTCAACGGGTCAGGTGTTAGCTCGATGCTATTTGTCCCCAGGCTGCAGGGTTTTCGCGCCATTGTTTTAAGATAGCAACATCCTTATCAGCAATGTATTGATTTTGTTCGGCGTATTTGATTAATGCGTTATAGTTTGACAGGGTAACAAAAGGGCAGCTGGCTTGTTTAAAGTTCTCGGTTGCCACATCAAACCCGTAACTGAATATAGCGGCAAGGCCAGCTACTTCGTAACCTGCGGTGCGCAGGGCTTCAACAGCTTGCAGGCTGCTTTTTCCGGTTGATATCAGGTCCTCAATAACTACTACCCGTTTGCCGGTGGTGGTGGTTATATCCCCTTCAATTAAACTTCCGGTACCGTGATCTTTAGGTTTTGCACGCACATAAATAAATGGCAGGCCAAGTTCCTGCGCCACCAATGCACCTTGCGGTATGCCTGCAGTAGCTACGCCAGCTATACAACCAACGCTGCCAAATTTTTCCTGAATAATAACAGTTAATTGTTGCCTGATGTAGGTGCGGATTGACGGATGAGAAAGTGTTACACGGTTATCACAATAAATTGGTGATTTCCACCCCGACGCCCATGTAAAAGGATTGTTAGGTTGTAATTTAATTGCTTTAATTTGCAGCAGGAATTCAGCTACTTGCTGCTCGATCTCATTATTATTAAACATGGCTCAAAAATACAGAATTTATATTAACGAAAAGGTTATCCTGTTAACGGAATCTGAACCTGCAAAAGCAGAAAGTTATGAAAAGCTTGACGCAGAGACCTTTGATTTGAAAATAATTTACACCTGGATACTGGCAAGGCCCAATAAGTTGTTCTATATACGCTGTAACGATGCCAAGATTTTTTTAAAATCAATCATTAAAAGTGTAACACTTATTGAAGCTGCCGGCGGCCTGGTTGTAAACCCAGCCGGTAATTTTTTGTTTATTTACCGGAACGATAAATGGGATTTACCCAAGGGTAAAATAGAAAAGGACGAGAAGACGAAAGAGGCCGCTGTGCGCGAGGTAGAGGAGGAGTGCGGTATAAAAGTTAGCAAGCTAAAAGAAAAGATCTGCAAAACTTACCATGTTTATATTAACCGCGGCGAGGTGGTGCTCAAAAAAACGCACTGGTTTAATATGGAGTGCAAGGGTAAGGAAAAACTAAAACCGCAAAAAGAAGAAGGTATTACCGATGTGCGCTGGTTTGAAAAGGAACACATCGAACCCATCATTGATAATACCTTTCCATCAATTTTAGATGTATTGCATAAAGAAAAGCTGGCTACAAATAAGCTAATGCCTCATTAGGGATAAACTGGGCTACATCGCCATGGTGCCGCATAATTTCGCGCACTATGGTTGAGCTTATGGAGGAGTAGCCCGGTTTGCTTACAATAAAAATGCTTTCAATATCGGGTACCAGGGCATGGTTCATCTGGGCTATGGCTTTTTCGTACTCAAAGTCTGACACGGTGCGTATCCCCCTGATCATGTAAGTAGCACCTATACTCTGGCAAAAATTCACGGTGAGGCCCTCATAAGCTACGATGTGTATCCGATCATCATGCTGAAAAACGGCCCTCAGCATTTGCTCGCGTGTTTCAATACTCAAAAGGCCCTGTTTGCTGCTATTGGCGCCTATGCCTATATAAACCTTATCAAATAAACCAACTGATCTTTTTACAATATCAACATGGGCTTTGGTAACCGGATCAAAAGAGCCAGGGAAAAGAGCGATCTTCATAGTAAGTAGATGTTATGCTGAATCAAAAGTAATAATGATTTTTAATGTTTGCGTACATCACACCTAAATTAAACTGCTATAATATTTTCCACATTATAATATACCTTAATGCCGCGCTCAAGGACTAATTGTACATCCCCATCGCCACCTTTGGATGCACCGGGTATCCTTAAAATGGCATCGCATTTGGCCAATATCCGTCGTGATACAGGATATGAAATTTCCTCATAAGCTTCATCGCCCGGATGCTTGGAGCTTGCTTGTTTTAAAAGCGGCAGCGCAAACCACTCGCCAATAACGGGGATATGTCCGGCCCGGAATATAGGGAGTGCCGCTGCCTCCATTTTTCTTAAATTCTCAGCCATCAGTT
The DNA here is from genome assembly GCF_014200575.1 of Mucilaginibacter saanensis. Classification (GTDB taxonomy): domain Bacteria; phylum Bacteroidota; class Bacteroidia; order Sphingobacteriales; family Sphingobacteriaceae; genus Mucilaginibacter. The sequence continues at coordinate 259,387 of NZ_JACHBZ010000005.1, forward strand.
CAGGATCATCGTTAGTACCTGAACGGTATGGGCCAGCTATTAAAATTGTTAAAACTGGGTTGCTCATGCTAATAAGTTATTGATTTGTGCATACTGTAAAAGCATGATGGTTTTGGCATCCCGTATTTCGCCGGTGTGCATCATTTGCAGGGCCGTTGTAAAAGGCAGTTCCAGTACCTCTATGTTTTCATGCTCTTCATCAAGGCCGCCTCCGTTGCCAATTTTCATGTCCTGATTATATTGGGCCACAAAAAAATAAAGTATTTCTGTTACTGATCCCGGCGACATGTACGCCTCCATTACTTTTTTTACATCGGTAACCTGGTATCCTGTTTCTTCCTCAGTTTCCCGCCTGATACAGTCTTCCGGGTTGTTTTTATCAAGCAGGCCGGCACAGCATTCAATCAATAACCCACTTTGATTGCCATTGAGGTAAGTGGGCATCCTGAACTGCCTTGTTAACACTACTGTTTTAGTATCGGTATTATACAAAAGTATGGTGGCTCCATTGCCCCGGTCATAGGCCTCGCGGCTTAGTTCCAGAACGGTGCCATCTTTTTGTGTTGCCTGAAAGTTTACCTTGTTTAAGGTGTACCAGTTGTCTGAAAGGATTTCTTTTGATAGTATTTTAATTTTATCCATATAAATTGATTATTTGTGATTATATTTGATCAATAATGATCAAAGTAACATCATTAAAATGAACTTTCAAAAAAGAAAACAAAAAATTCTGGAGCAATTGAACCGCACAGGTGAGGTTGATATCAAAGAATTGGCCTTAGCATTGAATATTGCCGAGATCACCGCCCGGCGCGATCTGAACCAGTTGGCTAACGATGGCTTGCTTTACCGTACCCACGGCGGCGGTATGAAGGTTGACCCTTTGGCCAAACCACATGAGTTTGTAAACAAAGCGGCCCAAAATTCAAGTGTTAAAGACGACATCTGCCGCGAGGCTGCAGCACGTATTAACGATGGCGATATTATTTTTATGGATTGCGGCAGTACCGTTTTCAGGTTGTGCCAGTTTATAAAAAATAAAAAAATAAAGGTGATCACCAATTCGTTACCCGTTATTTATGAATTGCAGCATTGTGCCGTATCCCTGAACATCATAGGAGGGGAATTTAATAACGACAGGCAAGCCGTGCATGGTAAAATAGCTAATGAACATATAGCAAGGTACCGTGCGGGTAAGGCTTTTTTAGGGGTAGATGGCATTTCGGAAAATGGCCTGTTTGCTAACAGCGAACTGGAAGCAGACATTACAGCGGCTTATATTAATCAGAGTGCCTATACCTATGTGCTATGCGACTGCAGCAAAATAGGCAACGAAACTTATTTAAAGTTTGCTGACATTAACCAAGTACAGGCAATTATAACCAATGCTGATAATGAAAAGCTTAAGCGCTTTAAGGATACGGCCCTAACTATTTTAAAAACTTCGTAACAGCCATTTCCGGGAGCGGGGGAAGGTTTTAAGTAATATTGGGGTTAAGTAGACTAAGTTCTCGCCTTTGGAGAATAATAGCTTATTGAAAGACAGCATCCAAAAACGAGTGCTATCTTGAATTAAAAAAATAAAAAATGTTGAATGGGAGTGACTTACTGTATCACGCTCCGGCAAGAGCGTCGTGTTTATAGTAATCATGAATAAGCGCTTAGCTCCATAGGAGCTTCCTGACGCCAAATAGGTTGCAATTAGGAAGCTCCTATGGAGCTAATATTCTGATCTATAATACTATAAATAGGATGCCCCGATGGGGTTAACGACTTTATTACGATATCCAAAAACGGCTGTCATGGATAGTTGTAAAATCCGGCGGCCTCTGAAAGTGAAATGACATAGCACGCATAAACTTACGAAGTTTTTAAAACTTCGTAAGTTTAACATTTTACAATCATGTCATGCTAAGCTCCGTCGAAGCATGGTGTGTGCCCTCTGCTTACAACCCTTCGACAAGCTCAGGGTGACACCCTTTCTTTTCGTTTGCGCACTTTTATCCATGATGTTTTTTGAAGGATGCGCCCTTAGGTAAGCTCCGGGTTCCTGAAAAAAGAAAATGACGAATGCCCATATTGGCGTTGCTCCACAAAAGCCGGATGATTGCTCAGGTTTTGCATGGACTGATGTTCTACGATCAACAGCGCGCCAGGTAGCAGTATATTTCGTTCAAAAACTATTTTAGGTATTTCCGGGATTTTGTTCAGATCATACGGCGGATCGGCAAATATGAGGTCGTATTGCTCGGTTTCTATTTGCAGGTATTTAAAAACATCTTCTTTGTACGCCTTAATCTGATCGAGTTTGTGCTGGCGCGATGCATCTTTTAAATAATTTACGCAATGGATGCTGCGGTCAACAGATATTACCTGCGCCGCGCCCCTGGAGGCAAATTCCAGAGATATATTACCTGTACCGCTAAACAGATCCAGCACCTTAATGTCGTCAAAGTCTATTTGATTTTGCAGGATATTGAACAGGGCTTCCTTAGCCAGATCAGTAGTAGGGCGTACAGGAAGATTTTTCGGCGGGTTAAGCCTCAGGCCTTTTAAACTGCCTCCGATGATACGCATAACGCTAAAGCAGCAAGTGATAATAATTTGTGTGATTCTATTTCCTGTGGCAATTGCAATACCCGCAGCTCATTAATGGCCACCTTGCCAAAAAACTCAGCCAGACGGTTCATGTTTTCATCGTTGTCGTCAACACTGCCACTTAAATAAATGTTAGTGTCGGCAGGCTGCAGATTTAGCTCCGTAACTACCAGGGTAGTGAAGTAAGCCAGCTCGTCGCTGTTTTGAAATTCAAATTGGTTATAAAAACGTAGTTTTCCGGCATTAAAGCCCACAATTTCTACCTTATCTCTGTTTATATCCAAAAATAGTTCATGATTGGCAGGGTTGTTTTTGGCAATAGCTGCTATCCATCCTTTTGATGAAAATACAGTGTTACGCAAGTCGAGATCTTCGGCAGCACTTAAAATGGCTTCGTTGGTTTTATAAACAATGGTATTATCACTATCTAATACCTGGGCACAAACTTTTTCGCCGGGTTTTACATCCAGGAAACGTGCAAAACGGGCAGTATGATCATGATGGAACAGACTTTGGGGCACCAGTGTAAACGCTTTGGCAGGCAAACCAATAACAACCTGTTTATATTTGGCCGACAAAAGATCAAGTAACTCCTGCGGATCGCCAAGTTCATCCAAAGTATGATTCTCTGCCCAGGCAACCAGTTTGTCCTGATCGGCAACGGCATAGGAGAATGATGTTTTATCAATTTGTATCAATAAACTATAACGCTCAGCCTCATCAAGGCTAAAAGTATCGTCATGGTAGTTATTGTAGTCTTGTTCAATCATGCCAGTTTAACAAAAGTAATATTTTTTAGCAGATACCATAGGCGTAGCAATTAAAAATGGCTGGTCAGGTTTTAAAGAAACGGCAGAATGTAGCCAGCTAACATAGATATCAGCAGCGATATCATGACTGCCCTCCAGATAGGTTTAGGATAATAATCATCATCGGGAAAGTACCGTTTAAAAAAGTATTGGGTAAGTACCAAACCTCCGGCTATTTTCAGGATCAGCGTTAAGCCGGCAAGGGATAGCAGTGTTTTTATTTCGGTTGCATTGAGCTGTACGCCGGTTGATGCTTTTTTGAGTGTTGCGGCATCCACCCGTATTCCAGATACGCTGATAACAAAAACCGTAAGGATATAATAGAATATAGAAAAAAATAATACTTGTATTGCCGCTTTTTTGTAACCGGCGTTCCTTAAATTGATAATGAGCAATACACCGCCAAATATTACATCAAACAATATGGAGAACCACAGTATGGCCCTTTTTGAATAAATATCCACATAGTCTTCTTCGGTATATTGCTGTTCAATTTCCTCGTCTTTGTTTTCCTCAAATTCCATGTTCAAATTTATAACATATCTTTTTGTTTTTTCAATTACTTAATTAAGTTACTTATCAGCATTTTTGCAGGGTGACAGCTACTGATCATATACGCAAAGCATTTCCGCACCAGCCCACCGGCCAGCAGCTGGAATTGTTTAACCGTCTGCACCAATTTTTACTGAGTAATGATGGCGACGAGTGCTTTATATTGAAAGGTTATGCCGGTACGGGTAAAACCACCGTATTGGGCGCATTGGTGAAAGCCTTGCGTGAGTATAAATATAAGGCCGTTTTGCTGGCACCTACAGGGCGGGCAGCAAAGGTGATCACCAACTACTCGGGCCGTAAGGCATTTACCATACACAAGCGCATATACCGCAAAAAATCGGCCCTGAACCTTGACGAGGGTTTTGCTATTGCTGATAACCTGGCCAGCGATACGCTTTTTATTGTTGATGAGGCCTCCATGATATCTGACGAGCCGGGCGGCTTTAACCGCGCATCGCTGCTGTATGATCTGTTAAAGTATGTGTACAATACTAAAAATTGCAAGCTGGTATTGGTGGGCGATACCGCCCAGCTGCCTCCTGTGGGCTCAGAAAATAGTCCGGCGTTGGATGAGCAGATCATGAAAGGGAAGTTTGGCGTAACCGTGTTTAGCTATGAGCTTACCGATGTTTTGCGCCAGCAAAAGGACTCGGGCATTTTGTTTAACGCTACCAACATCAGGGATGTTATTCGTCGGGAAGAGATCACCACACCGCAGATTGTGACCAAGGGCTACAAAGATGTTTTCAGGATGACGGGTGAACGACTGTCTGAAGGGTTGGAATATGCTTATAAAAAGTATGGGTACGACCGTACGCTCATCATTTGCCGATCCAACAAAAATGCCAACCAGTATAACGGGCAAATCAGGAACCGGATACTTTACCGGGAAGAGGAACTTACCGGCGGCGACCAGATCATGGTGGTGAAGAACAACTATTTCTGGCTGCAGGATCAGGACGAAAGCAGCACCGGTTTTATTGCCAATGGTGATATTGCCCGTATAAAAAAGGTGCGCCGGATAGAGGATATGTACGGGTTCAGGTTTGCCGATGTGCAGCTGGAGTTTATTGATTATGCCGAAGACCCTGTGCTTGACTGTAAAATACTGCTCGATACGCTATATGCCGATTCGCCTGCCCTGGCACAAGTTGATCAAAAGCGCTTTTACCTGGAGGTAATGAAGGATTATGAGCATTTACCCAACAAAAGGGCACAACATAACGAATTGAAGGTGAATCCCTATTATAATGCCCTGCAAATAAAATTTGCTTATGCCATTACCTGCCATAAAGCGCAGGGCGGCCAGTGGGATGCCGTGTTTATTGATCAGGGATACGTTACCGAAGAAATGATCAATATGGATTTTTTACGTTGGTTTTACACCGCGGTAACCCGGGCAACCACCCAACTGTTCCTGGTTAATTTTGACAATCGTTTTTATGCTACACCGCCAGAGGAATAGTGTTTTTGCGAAATTTTCTTTATCATCCTCAGAAATCGAGGATGATAATCCTTTTTATAACCTATTCATCAATTTCTACAGTTAATCTTTTGTCTAAAAGTCTTTTGTCTTTTCTTCCCAAAAAAACTATCTTTAAGCCATAATTACTTTCAACACATATCAAATCAGGATTGCCAAAAATCCGGCCTGCTAGGCAGGCTATCAAAAACGCTGGGCTTTTAGCGTCAGTGTTTTGCACGCACTAATTTTTACAACATTTTTTTATAAACAAGTAATGAAAATTACCAATCTATTGGCATGGGGCTTTTGCTGCATTTATGTATGCTCATGCACTGCCACCAAAGCAAATACTACCATGGATACCTTAACCAATAAACAAAAAGTACTATCATTTTATAAACAGATTGTAGGGCTGCGCAAGGCCGAACTGATTCCTGAATTTGTACTGGAAGATTACATGCAGCACAATCCAACGGTGAAACAGGGGCGAGCCGGGATTACCGGGATGATCAACTATTTAAAAACGTTGCCGCCGCCACCCGCAGGAGCAAAATCGCCCATCATCAGGGCCATACAGGAGGGCGATCTGGTGGTAACGCATCTTGATATTGTATTTATGGGCAAGCGCATGGCCGTTATTGATCTTTTTAAATTGAAGGATGGTATGCTGGCCGAACATTGGGACGCCATACAGCCCATGCCCGACCAAACCGGCGAAGCTATTACCGCTACGAATGGCACCGCTAAAATTGATATACATGCAGTTGCAACAAACAGCAAGGAGGTTGTTGATCAGTTTTATAAAACCATCATCAGTAAACAAACACCGGCCGTTATAAGCGGGTTTATTAGTGAAAACTATACCGAGCATGATCCCGCGGTAATTAGCAGTGGTAAGGGTCTGGCAGTCTGTCTAAATGAAGATGCAGGGCGCAACATCAGGATACACCGCATGATAGGCGAGGGTGACTTTGTTGTTGTACAGTCGGAATTTAAGAGAGGAGGGAAGCCTTACGTGTTTTATGAAATATTCAGGGTTGCTAACCATCAAATTGCTGAACACTGGAGTGTAGAGCAGGTAATTCCGGATGGGGTGGAGCCAGCTGCCATGTTTTAAGGGGATTTGAAAGTGATAATATATAATGCTTAATGCTGTCATTCTGAGCGTAACGAAGAATGTATTATACTGTTTGCATAGTTTAATAACAGATCCTTCGTGCCTCAGGATGACATATTTTATTTAAGCACTGTTAAGCCACGAACCCCATAGGGGTATCCTGTTTATAGTATCATAAATCGGTTTATTAGCTCCATAGGAGCTCCCTGATAAAATACATGTTTGCCGTCAGGATAGAGAGAGATGGAGCTAAACTTTTGCTTCATGTATTATAAACACGATGCCCCTACAGGGCGTCATGGAGTATGATATTTATCTTCAGTATTGTAAGGGACTTTATCGCCCCGCCTAACAAATTAATTGGGCTTTCAAGTAAAAATGCATCAAAACAAAAGAGGCTCCAAAATGGAGCCTCTTTTAATATTGTTTACAGTAAGGTTATACAGAGAAGCTTTCGCCGCAGCCGCAGGTACGGCTGGCGTTAGGGTTATGAAAGTTGAAGCCCTTACCGTTAAGGCCGTCAGAAAAATCAAGCTCAGTACCGGCAAGGTACAGGAATGATTTCATATCAAGTGCCAAACGAACGCCCTGGTCTTCAAAAAACTGGTCGCCTTTTTTCTCTTCGTTATCAAAATCAAGATTGTATGATAAACCCGAGCAGCCACCACCCTGAACAGATACCCGCAGAAAATACGAGGCATCAAGGCCCGAATCCTGCATCAGGTGTTCTATTTTACTTTTTGCTTTATCAGTTACAGTTACCATTGTTATTAGAGATTGGTGAATTGTGAGTGGAGAGTAGTTGTAGGGAGTATTAACAACTCACCAATCACTGTTCACCACTCACTAAACAATTAATGATGTACTTTTTCGCTTGCTATTGGCTCCAAGCCATTTTTTACGCGGAAATCATTAATTGCTGCTTTAATTGCATCCTCTGCCAAAACTGAGCAGTGGATTTTTACTGGCGGAAGGGCCAGTTCTTCAACGATATCCATGTTGTCAATCTTCATGGCATCGTCAATGCTTTTGCCTTTTAACCACTCGGTAGCTAATGATGAAGAAGCGATTGCTGAACCGCAACCGAAGGTTTTAAATTTTGCATCGGTGATAACATTGTTATCATCAACCTGAATTTGCAGACGCATAACGTCGCCGCATTCAGGTGCACCTACTAAACCTGTACCAACTTTGTGGCTGCTTTTATCCAAAGTGCCCACATTGCGGGGGTTAGTGTAGTGATCGATTACTTTATCTGAATATGCCATTTTCTTTTAATTATTGAATTAGTGAGTTAGTGAATAACCTGAACTCGTAATATTTTATCTTTTAAAACATCTGCACATTTGAAATCTGCACATCTGCACATTTATTTAGTGTTCCGCCCACTCAATAGAGTTAAGGTCGATACCTTCTTTAAACATTTCCCAAAGTGGTGATAGTTCGCGCAGGTGGGTAACCGCTTCTTTGGTTACTTTAATGGCGTAATCAACTTCCTCTTCGGTAGTAAAGCGGCCCAAACCAAAACGGATAGACGAGTGTGCCAAGTCATCAGATAAGCCTAAGCTTTTCAGTACATAAGATGGCTCCAAAGAGGCCGAAGTACAAGCCGAACCTGATGATACAGCCAAATCTTTCATCGCCATCATCAAACCTTCGCCTTCAACATATTTAAATGATATGTTGGCAACGTGTGGTAAGCGGTGTTCAACGTTTCCATTTATATAGCTTTCTTCCAGTACGGTTAACTCTTTCTGTAATTTATCACGTAAAACAGACAGGCGTTTTGCTTCGCTTTCCATTTCTAAACCGCAAAGTTCGCAGGCTTTACCCAGGCCAACAATACCCGGTACGTTTAAGGTACCTGAACGCATACCGCGCTCATGACCACCACCGTCCATTTGGGCAGTAACTTTAACACGCGGACCTTTACGGCGTACGTATAAGGCACCAACACCTTTAGGGCCGTATATTTTATGAGCCGATAATGCCAAAAGGTCAATACCGTCTGCATTTACATCAACCGGGATTTTACCAACTGCCTGTACAGCATCAGTCATAAATAATGCACCATATTTATGTGCAATGGCTGATATTTCTTTAATAGGCTGAATAACACCAATCTCGTTGTTACCATACATGATTGATACCAGGATGGTATCGGCAGTCATGGCTTGTTCTAACACTGCCAGATCGACCAAACCATCTTCTTTAACCGGAAGGTAAGTAACCTTGCCGCCCAATTTTTCTACGTGTTTGCAGGCATCAAGTACGGCTTTATGCTCTGTAACTGTAGTGATAATATGGTTACCCTTATCTTTGTACATTTCAAACACACCTTTAATGGCCAGGTTGTCTGATTCAGTAGCGCCGGATGTAAAAATGATCTCCTTATCAGATGCACCAATTAATTTGGCCACCTGCTCACGTGCATAATCAACACCCTCTTCGGCCACCCATCCAAATGGATGGTTACGGCTGGCTGCATTACCAAATTTTTCATTAAAATAGGGTAACATAGCTTCCAGGACCCTTGGATCCATGGGAGTTGTTGCATTATTATCTAAATAAATTGGGATATTCATGTTCTAAATATATTAACAGAACAAAGATACGCAAGTTTTTATTGAATATCAGTTAAAACAAAGTGTAAATTGTCAAAGCTGACCATTAATTTACAATATTTGGACATGAATAAAGTAGAGCATATCGGTATTGCCGTAAGTGATATTAAAACGGCCGGTGATATATATGAAAAGCTGTTAAATACTACTGTTTATAAAACCGAACTGGTGGAGCAGGAGGGCGTGCAAACGGCCTTTTTACAAACCGGCCCCAATAAAATTGAATTGCTGCAGGCACTCCATGAGGACAGTCCGGTAGCTAAATTTATTGCAAAAAAAGGCGAAGGCATACATCACATTGCATTTGATGTAGATGATATTGAGGCCGAAATGTTGCGTTTAAAGCAAGCCGGATTTGTACTGTTGAGCGATACACCCAAACACGGTGCCGACAATAAACTGGTATGTTTTGTACACCCTAAAAGCGTTAATGGGGTGTTGATTGAGCTGTGCCAATCGATTTAAATTATGGTTTTGAAATGATCCTCCTGATCTTGTTGTTTTGTTGGTCGGTTACATAGATGGTGCCATTAGCACTTATTGCTATACCCCGGATACGGTTGAAACTTGCTTTTGCATTTTCGCCGTCTTTATTACCCGTGCTGCCATCGCCGGCAAGAAGTGTCACCTGGCCCGCCGGTGTTATTTTTTTAAGCGCGTTATTATCAGTATCAGTTACATATAAATTCCCTTTGGTATCAATTGCAATACATGATGAATGGTTAAACTGTGCAGAATCGCCTGTACCTAGCGCATTCCCGGGCTGTAGTTGCCCGGCAAGGGTAGTTACAACAATATCTGGTGTCATTTTCCTGATCATGTTGTTGTAAGAATCGACAATGTAAATATTGTTTGCAGCATCAGCTACCATGCCATATGGAAGCCGGAAGTTTGCATTGAGTCCGGTATCATTGGCAAAGCCAGGGCCAGTGTTATAAACAATTCCTGAAATGGTTGTTACTTTACGATCAGGCGTTATTTTTCTGATTAGATTATGATTGTCAGTGACGTATAAATTGCCATTGTGGTCAAATGCTAAACCGGTGATGCCGTTGAAAGATGCCCCTGTCCCAACTCCGTTATCAAAGCCTATCTTACCACTGCCCGCCCAGGTAGTAACAGCGCCATCAGCAGTTATTTTTCTGATCAGGTTATTACCCAAATCGGCTACAAAAATATTATCTGAAGCATCGATGGCTATACCAAAGGGATTATCGAAAGAGGCAGCCGTGCCTTTGCCGTCGCTATGTCCGGCAACAGGATTGCCGGCAAGGGTTGTAACAGTGCCGTTTAAACTCACTTTTCTTATCATGTTATTGGCCTGATCAGTTACATATAAGTTGCCTTTTGAATCAATGGCGAGGCCGTTAGGGTTGTTAAATGTAGCCTTATCGCTTTTTCCATCAGCATAGCCATAACCACCACTGCCTGCAAACGTAGTTGTATAACCAATGGAGTCAGGTTTTGAAACAACAGGATCCGGTTGTGGCTTGAGGGTATCTATCGTTTTTTTTGTGCAGCTACTTAATGTAAATAACAATAGCCCGATTAAAAGGAATATATTTGCAGTACTTTTGATGTTTTTAGTTAGATAGTTCATTGCTGGTAAGGGTTTGGTGCTGTGCTTTATGATTTCAAATTTACTGATTCTGATTAAATCCAGAATTGAATTTAGTTTAACATTAGATTATTTTTATATTGCTTTTATTGTTTAAGTTTTTTTAATTACATTTGCGCCTCTTTTAGAAAGAATAGAAGAAAAAGTTTATATATAATGAAAAAAGATCTGCATCCATCAAACTATAGATTAGTTGTATTTAAAGATATGTCAAACGACTATGCTTTTGTAACTAAATCTTGTATCGATACCCGCGAATCCATTAAATGGGAAGATGGTAACGAGTATCCATTGATTAAATTGGAAATTTCACATACTTCGCACCCATTTTATACCGGTAAAATGAAACTGGTTGATACTGCAGGTCGTATTGATAAATTCCGTACACGTTACAACAAGAAATAATTGCTTGTTTAATTAAATATTTACAAGTCCTCCGACGTATCGGGGGACTTTTTTTATTTTTGCGCCATGGCTATTATTCTTTTTGACGATAACGCACACCAAACATTGCTACCGCTTACCTATACCCGGCCCGTGGCCGATTTGCGTATAGGTATATTGACTATAGCCGAAAAGTGGGCTAAGCATCTGAACCAAGCTTATTCTTTTTATGCCGTTGATTACTTGCAGGCTAAATTTCCTGTAAAAATTGAGGCTGATAACTTATTTATTAACGGTGGCGTTTGCCCCGACGAAAACCTGCTGGAAGCTATTGATAAACTGCAAACCGGCGAAGCGTTAAACTATAATGACCAGTTACTGGCCGTAAGGTTAAACCAAACCGATGCCGCAGCTTTTGATGCTCAGGCCAGTTTTAACAGCGTTACCGATTATACTAACCTGTTTGTATCAGTTCGTTATCCTGAAGATATTTTCAGGAAGAATGACATAGAGCTGCGAAAAGATTTTACCCTGCTTACCGCGGGCCGTACCAGCGCCGTCATCAGCGCAACCAATACCATAATCGGGAATGATTTTTTTGCCGAGGAAGGTGCCGTTGCCGACTGCTCGTCTTTCAACACGACCAATGGCCCCATCTATTTAGCCAACAATACTGAAGTTTGGGAAGGTACCCATATCAGGGGCGCTTTTGCCATCTGTGAGCATTCGCAGGTTAAAATGGGCTCAAAAATATACGGTGCAACTACGGTTGGGCCATACTCACGGGTAGGCGGCGAAATCAATAACGCCGTGATCTGGGGTTATTCGTCAAAAGGGCATGAGGGTTACCTTGGTAACTCGGTGCTGGGTGAATGGTGCAATATTGGCGCCGATTCCAATAACTCCAACCTTAAAAATAATTATGCCGAGGTTAAGCTGTGGGATTATAATACCCAGCGTTTCCGTAAAACCGGACTACAGTTTTGTGGCCTCATCATGGCCGATCATGCTAAATGCGGCATCAATACCATGTTTAATACCGGTACGGTAGTGGGGGTAAGCGCCAATATTTTTGGTGCCGGCTTTCCGCGTAATTTTGTGGCCGATTTTTCATGGGGTGGCGCACAGGGTTTTGAGGTTTACACCATCAATAAAATGTTTGAAACTGCCCAAAAGGTTTTTGACCGCCGCGATCACCGCGTATTTGATGAAACCGAACAGGAACTATTAAAAAGAGTATTTGAATTAACAGAAGGGTACAGGCGGTTTTGATTTGTAGTTTGATTAGGTTTGTTGAGCTGATGAAGTGTGTAGTTACTAAATGAAGCTTATTCAGCCCGTTCAATCGCCTAATCTAACCCAATCAATTCCATCTAACCTAATCAACATAATCTAACTTAATCAACTAATAAAATGAGAAAAAAAATTGTTGCCGGAAACTGGAAAATGAACCTGGATTATAACGAAGGTTTAGGTGTATTTTCTGAGATCATCAATATGGTAAAGGATGAAGCAACAGGCACACAAGAAGCAGTTATTTGCAGCCCTTTTATACACATCCATAGTCTTGTTCAACTGGCAAAAGGATATAAGGTTGCGGTAGGTGCACAAAATGCACACCAGGCAGAGTCTGGTGCTTACACTGGCGAAACTTCTGCAAAAATGATCAAATCTGTAGGTGCAGCTTATGTTATTATCGGTCACTCTGAGCGTCGTCAGTACTTTGGCGAAAGCAATGAGCTGCTGGCAAAAAAAACAGATACTGTTTTAAAAAATGATCTGCGCCCTATTTTCTGTATTGGCGAAACCCTGCAGGAGCGCGAAGCAAACGCACATTTTGATGTGATCAAAACTCAGCTTGTTGAAGGTGTGTTCCATTTAGATGCTGCTCAATTTGCAAAGCTGGTTTTAGCTTATGAGCCGGTTTGGGCTATAGGTACAGGCGTAACTGCAACATCGGCACAGGCACAGGAAATACATGCCTTTATCCGCAAGGAAATTGCTGCTAAATACAACCAGGAGGTTGCTGACAGCACTACCATTTTATACGGTGGCAGCTGTAACCCTAAAAATGCTGCTGAGCTTTTTGGCTGCGCTGATATTGATGGCGGACTAATTGGCGGGGCTTCTTTGAAATCACGTGATTTTGTTGATATTGTAAAAGCGTTTAATTAATATTTGGAGTTGAGGTATGAGATTTGGGACATAAGATCAATAACACCGCATGGTCACATATCAAAACAGAAACTAATCTGTGGTGTTAGGGATTAAAAGGAAATAAATCTCATATCTCCATACTCCTAATTTAACCATGAGGAAGTTATTAAAGGTTCTGTTACCGGTTTTAATTGATTTCGGCATTTTTTGGGTGGTAGTGCATTATAATACACCGGCACATCCCATGAAACTTGTTGAAATTGGTAATGGTAACTTATACAGTTTAATGGCTTACTTTCATCTTTTCGGTTATTTATTACTGGCCGATGGTATACTTACCCAATATTTGATTGTAGTGCCCCTGTGGGATAGGGGACTTGTTAAAGGTTATCCAACCCGGGTAGCCACTTTTATTTGTTTTGCGGTGGTTTGTGTGGCATTTGCGGGCTCCATAAGTTACATTATATGGGATCCCACCGAAGGGCGAACCCCTTTGTTTACCTTTTGGTTCTACCTTACCGAAATTCAGTTCTTTTACTGGTTTTTTAACTTTATAGTTTTGCTTTTGATTGACAGGCGCAAGTTTGCCCCACAGGTTCCCGAGCCTGTGGAAATTGAAAGCCCGGTTTAATTATTGATTAACATAGGCTAAATTTGCCTGGATACCATACATACGCCCCGGCCGTAACGGGTTTGTCCCAAACCGGGTTCCGGACTATTTTAATATTATTATAATGAATTATTACGAACTGCTTTTTACCACCATTACTACCGAAGATTATCAGCAGGATTTGCTGATAAACGCTTTGGGCGAGATTGGTTTTGACACCTTTGAGGAACTGGAGTTTGGATTTAAAGCTTACATACCTACTGATGATTTTAATGAGGAAGCATTGAAGGAGCAATTATTGCCTTATCAGGATATGTTTACCTTTAGCTATGAGATAACGCTTATCCCTCAGAAAAACTGGAACGAGGTATGGGAAAGTAATTTTGAACCGATAGAAATTGGCGATAAGATATACGTAAGGGCAACATTTCATCCGGCCAAACCGGAGTTCCCATACGAGATAGTTATCGACCCTAAAATGGCTTTTGGTACCGGGCATCACCAAACGACCTCGATGATGCTTGCACTCATGCTTGAAAATAATTTTGAAGGTAAAAAAGTGCTGGATATGGGTTGCGGCACCGGTATTTTGGCCGTTATGGCAGCCAAGCTAAATGCCGCCGAAATTACCGCTATTGATTATGACCCGGTTTGTTTTGACAGTACGGTTGAAAACTCAGCGCTCAATAATATAGATAACATTATACCGCTATGCGGCTCTAAAGAGGTGATCCCTAATGAGCAGTATGATGTGATACTGGCCAATATTAACCGCAACATCCTGCTTGATCAGATGGAGCGTTACGCCGAAGTGCTGAAGCCTGAGGGCGAAATTTATTTCAGCGGTTTTTATGAGTCGCCTGATCTGGATATTATTACCGATGCTGCCCGTACCTACGGCCTGAAATATATTATCCATAAAAAAGATAAGGAGTGGGTTGCAGCTAAGTTTATCAAGTAATAGAATTTAAAGGAATCTAACTATGTCATTGCTCCTCGCAGCAATGACATAGTTAAAGAATAAATTAGGGGGTCATACTGAGCTTGTCGAAGCATGGTGGGCAAGCCTATACGCTCAACCCTTCGACAAGCTCAGGGTAACAAAACAGGTAAAAGTTGTTTTTATTAATACCCTACGGTAAACCTTCTTTTTATAAACTGGTTGTTTTCCAGTTCATCAATAATGGCCACGGCCAGGTCTTCAATAAGGATATTGTTTTCACCTTTTTCATTAAATACAGGCTGATCTGTTCCTAAACGGAATTTCCTGGTAGGCTCGCCATGTGCGTCAGGGTGCATGTTTATAGCCGGACTTAAAAACGTCCAGTCAAGGTCTTGTTCCTGCTTTAAAATGTTCAGGTAATCGCGCGCTGCCGATGCACCTGGTTTGTATGCTGCCGGAAAGTTTGGCGAGTCAACCAATTGCAAGCCCGGGGCAATCTCTAAACTACCAGCGCCGCCAATAACCAGCACGCGTTTAACACCCGATTGCTTTACAGCCTGCTGAATAGCTTTGGAGCCGGCTATAAAATCATCATAAATGTTAGGGTTTGCCCAGCCAGAGTTGTAGGAGCTTACTACTGCATCATGGCCTGCAAGTACAGCTGCAAGGCCGTTAACATCAAATACATCAACTGCTGCAAGGGTTAGTTTATCGTTTTTGACATCCAGTTTCTCAGGATTACGGGCAATGGCGGTTACTTCATGACCGCGGTAAAGAGCCTCGTTTAAAATGGTTCGGCCTACATTTCCTGTGGCGCCTATTAGTGCAATTTTCATAGAATTTATTGTTTAATGTAATTAATTTTGTTACAGTTTTAGTTAAAAAAAAGTTATTTGAATTTTTGACTGAAAGCAGCCAGTGTAATAGTGTTTAATTTGTTGAAAATGGCGTTGTCCACGTCTTGGGCAAGGGTGTTTAAATGCTGGTTGATCTGCCTGCCCACCGGACACGCTGGGTTAGGCATGTTTTTAGCCTGCCCTAACGGCGGCTGATGTTTAATGGCTTTATACACATCACTAAAAAATATCTTATGCGCAGGCAGCCCCAAAGTATAGCCACCTGCTTTGCCTTCTTTGCTGGTAATTAAACCAAAATTACGCAGGTTACTTATTTCTTTACGAACCAATGCCGGATTGATATTGATACTACCTGCAATATATTCAGATGAAAGTAAGTCGTCTGGAGCTGCGTCAAGAAGTGTAAGTATATGTATTGCTATTTGAAATTGCCCGTTCATACTGTAATTAAAAATATTACAGTACAAATATAGGTAACATAAAATTCTTTTTGCAAGTTTTTTTGTAATAATAGTGTTAAAATTACATCTTAATGGTAACTGCTATATTTAGTTAATTGAGAGTTAAATGGGTGAGTTAAAGCGACTTTAATAGGTGAATTTGCTCGATGAAACAGCTTTAAACGAAAAATGTTTTACTTATGTTCGCCTTTAAATAAAAAAATATTCAAATTAGTTGATAATTAGCGCAATAATAAATAATATTGCAAAGTAATTAACTTTCGCGAAACCTATACTATTATTAAAATCACATGAAAACACTTGGGAAAAAAATCAGACTATTACGTCATCAAAAGGGGTGGAGCCAGGAGGATGTTGCAAAGCGATTAGATATCTCGATTCCTGCTTTTTCAAAAATTGAAACGGGGATAACTGATATCAATTTATCAAGACTTGAACAAATAGCAACTTTGTTTGAAATGTCAGTAGTTCAGCTGCTTACCTTTAATGATGCCGAGCAGGATCAAAAGTTTGTTAACGAATTAGAAACTGTTAACAAGCGACTAATGGATCGCGAAACAGAAGTTATCGATTTACAAAAGAAAGTAATTGAATTGTTTGAAGAGTTAAGGCACTCTAAAGCAACTGCATAAATTGATGCCCGGTTAACCCCCGGGCTTATTCAAAAATATAACGCATTGTTAAATGCTTTTTGCCAAATGTGGCTCCCACAGCGCTATGTATAGCAAGCATTTTGTCGTTAAAATCACCTACCCAAGATAGTTCAAGTTCGTCGTATTGCTTTAAAGGCAATACATATTCTTTGAGTTTAATAAATATGGCCGATTCAAGGCCGTGTTTCTGAAACTTTTGTTTGGTACCCATAACTACAGCCCTCATCCGCGACACGCCTTTCCACCGGTGATATAAAAACTTAAGTTTCCCAATCAGGTCGAGTTTCCCGTCGGTAGGTTTCAGCATTTGGTTGGCATCGGGCAAAATGATAATAAACGATGCTGGCTCATTATCAATATAAGCAAACCATATCAGTTTTTCATCCATCAGGGGCTTCATTTTCACAAAGCTTTCGGCAATGGTAGCGTGGGTGATCGGAACAAAGTTTTCAAAATCGCGCCAGGCATCGTTATAGATCTCAATAAAGTCGGCAGCGAATTTTTCCATTTCCTTTATTTTGAAATGCCTGAATTCGTACCCCGGTTTTTTAATTACCCAGTTGGCAATTTTGGTAAACCGTTCAGAAAAAGGCTTATGCACATCCAGGTGATTGGTAATCTGCTCATACTGGGTTTTAAAGCCATACGCTTCAAAAAAAGCTTTGTAATACGGAGGATTGTAGTTCATGCCGTAAGAGGGATGTGTAAAGCCCTCCACCAGAAGCCCCCAGAAATTATCGTTTTCGCCAAAGTTAATGGGGCCATCCATAGCCTGCATGCCGTTGGCCTGCAGCCATTGTTTTGCGATATTAAACAGTAAAAAGGCCGCCTGTTGGTCATCAATGCACTCAAAAAAGCCCATGCCGCCGGTTGGCTGGTCATAATGGTAGGCCTTTTTATTATTGATGAATGCTGCAACCCGGCCAATTAGCTGGCCTTTATCATTGGTAAGTATCCAGCGGGTGCATTTACCGTCCTGATGAAAGTTGTTTTTTGCCGGATCAAACACTGCTTCCACATCATTATCAAGCGGGCAAACCCAGGTGTCATCATCTTTATAAATAATGCGGGCTACGCTTAAAAAGGCTTTTTTTGAGGCTTTATCTTTTACTTCTGTTACCGTCATAGGGAGTATTGCTGGCAGCGCTAAATATAAAAAAGCATTCAGCGGCATGCGCTGAATGCTTTAAAAAAATAGATATGTATCTTAAGATTTAAAAATCGTCGTCGTCTTCATCATCAAATGAATCATAACCTCTGCCCAGATCATCATCTAAAGGGCCATCAAAATCATCCTCATCCTCATCAACTACTTTTTTCTTTGTTTTTGGATCAAGTAATTGATCGTCATCATCGTCGTTATCATCTTCTGAGTTGTCGATCTTCTTCGTGGTCGGTTTTTTTGGCGTTCCCATTGCAACGGATTTTATTTGTAAAACTTTATCAATAATAATTTAAATCAGTTTAAAAGTATCAATTTTTTCAGCTACTTCCTTTACTTAATTGAATAGTAAAAATAATTAAAATCATTTTTATTAAAAATATCTTTTAAAATTATTCTGTCTGTTCGCCAATCGTTACGGAATTGCTTGTAAAATCCTTAATTTGAGGTAATTCCTGTATGCTGTTTATTCCAAAATAATCCATGAACATGCCACTGGTGCCGTATAGTATGGGTTTTCCGAGTGCTTCCGACTTCCCAATAATAGCTATTAGCTCTTTTTCAAGCAGTTTTTGTATGGAGTAATCACAGTTTACGCCGCGTATTTGCTCTACATCAGTTTTGGTTACCGGCTGTTTGTAGGCTATAATGGACAGGGTTTCTAAAGCGGCCTGACTCAGCCGTTTTTTTGAGCGCTGCAATTGCAGTAAGTTAATAACCGGGTGGTATTTCTTTTTGGTAAAAAACTGGTAACCGTTACCAATTTTTACCAATTCAATGGCCAGGTTATCGTCGCTGTATTTATGTTGTATGGCGTTGATGCTGTCAGTAACCTCTTCGTTGGTAAAATCGCGCTCAAATGCAGCCTGAAGACAGTATAGGATCTCCTCCATGCGGATGCCCTGCTCTGATGCAAAAATTAATGCTTCAATATAATACTCCATGGTTGGTTAAGTAGTGAGTGGCGAGTAGTGAATAGTGAGTGGTGAATAGTGAGTGGTGAATAGTGAATGTTTTTTTTAAAATACGCAAGGCACTCACTATTCACCACTCGCCACTTACCTTAATAATTTATTACCTGTTCTTCAATTTCGGCAGGAATATCGCGCCAGTCGTATTTTTGGGTGCGCAGCTGGGGTTCAAAACCGGCCTCAATAATTGATTCCTGGATGCCTTTGGCTGTAAACCTGTGCGGTGCACCGGCAGCCGATACTACGTTTTCCTCAATCATAATAGAGCCAAAATCATTGGCCCCGGCATGTAAGCACAACTGGGCCACCTGTTTACCCACCGTTAGCCATGATGCCTGTATATTTTTCACGTTGGGCAGCATAATGCGGCTCAATGCTATCATACGGATGTATTCGTCGCCGGTTACGTTGTTGGTAATGCCCCTCACTTTACGCAGCAGGGTACCATCGTCCTGAAAAGGCCATGGTATAAAGGCCACAAAGCCGTGATGCCCTTCGGGTTTTTCTGACTGAACTTCCCTTATCCAAACCAGGTGCTCAAAACGCTCTTCAATGGTTTCAATATGCCCAAACATCATGGTGGCCGATGTTGGCAGGTTAAGCTGGTGCGCTGCACGCATAACATCCAGCCACTCTTTACCGCCACATTTACCTTTTGATATGAGGCGACGCACACGGTCGTTCAGAATCTCGGCACCTGCACCGGGTAATGAATCCAAGCCGGCTTGCTGCATGGCCCTCAGCACATCAATATGGGTCATGCCCTCCAATTTGGCTACGTGCGCAATTTCCGGCGGACCTAACGAATGCAGTTTTAACTTCGGATACAGCTGTTTCAGTTCCCTAAATAAATCGGTATAGAACTGCAATCCCAGATCGGGGTGGTGCCCGCCCTGTAGCAGCAACTGGTCGCCGCCGTAACGGAAAGTTTCCTCTATTTTCTTTTTATAGGTTTCAATATCAGTGATATAGCTATCCTCATGGCCGGGCCTGCGGAAAAAGTTACAGAACTTGCAATTGGCTATACAAACATTGGTAGTATTAACATTACGATCAATCTGCCAGGTAACTTTGCCATGCGGAACCTGCTTTTTACGCAGTTCGTTGGCCGTGTACATGAGGTCGGCAGTGGATGCATTGTTATATAGGAAAACGCCCTCATCCTGGGTTAAAAAATCAAACCGCAAAGCGCGTTGCAACAGATCGGCTGTGTTCATTTAACAAAGATAAAGCTTTAGGTTATTAATAGTTTAATATAGCCCGCAAGATTGACAAATTAATGAAAGAACGATTTTCCGGAAAGCTGCATTTTAAAAATTCCGGATTTTCGGACAGATATTTCCGCCCACCCTGGACGAAAACTTTTTAAACCTATTATTTTGATATAAAACCATTCAAAAACTATTGAAAATCACCCTAAAAACATTGAAATATGATGAAAACTTACCGGTTTTGATGCTTTTTGTTGCGTTTTTGATGGGTTTTGAGAGCTTTAAAAAGTATTAAGATATTGATAGATAAAAGATTACATACCGGTTGGTCGGTTTTTGAGCTTTTGGGTGCTGAACCAAACAGCCCGGCGTTTCTGATTATAAGAACGCCGGGCTGCTACTGGTATAAATATACCGAAAATTTTTGGAATAGTTGTAAAGTGGGAGTGGGTTAATTATGTGATAATTAAACTGTGGACTTTGAATTCCGCAGAGCTTATTGAACCATCCCACCGCTTGTCATTCGGAACGAAGGATCTATTTTGGGTCATGCATAATTGTTAATAGATCCTTCACTCCGTTCAGGATGACAAGGAGGATATTTTCCGAGCCAAAGGCGCATCTACTTCTGCGAAGAGCTATTCTGTTTCCAGTTGGAGAATCACTTTCCTTTCTCCATTATTATAATAGCCAATTCTTACATACAAATTTGATTTGATAACTCCTCCGTGGGATGCAGCATTGTTATATCCGCCAATTCCTATTTGTTGATAATCTGAAAAAACAAATCCAACACCATTGACCTCAAATGTCTCATCTGCGTGCCCTTCATACGGCATAGAACAATATTTCATAACTCTCCCCTCAACAAACAAAAGGTCTTTACTATTATATATTTCACGGTTTTCTATATAGCTTTTAGTTGAGAGCCATGCTACCAATAAAAATATGGCTCCTGTAGTCATAATCCCTATTATTGTAACGCCATCATTATTCTTTTGAAAAAAAATGAAAAAAAGTATGACGCAGACAAAGGCAATCCCAAGTAAAACAAGCATTAACAAGTTCGGAATAGCCTCTGTAACGCGATAAACTAAATGCAAATGAGGGATTTTTTCCCTTAACCGCCACGCGTGCACCAGCAAGGGTCTTTAATATACGTTGGCCCCTCCGCGCGTCATCGCGAGCGAAGCGCGGCAACCGCGAACTATAAAAAGCTGTTCTGCGTAGTTCGCGATTGCTTCGTCGTACCTCCTCGCAATGACATGGTTTATTAATTTCTTCTGTCACCTCCCCTGCTGTACACGTGTACAGGGTTTGCTTTATCAGGGTGGATTTTTTATTTCACCTTTAGTGTGTTATTCTTTCTGTCCAGATCGGGGAGGGCGTTGTCCGGGTCAATGGTTACGCTTTCTGCTTCCTGGGTTGTGGGCAGGGTAAGGGTGATCTGTTTGTTTTGCAGCCAGGTTTCAACGGGCAGGTAGGTGCGTTTTTTACTGCCGTCCTTATACTTTACTTCAATGGTGAAAGGCATGGGCAGTTTTTCTTTATTTACCACGGTGATGCTGACACCTTTTGCTCCTTTATCATCAACCTGTTTGGCGTCAATGAGGGCAAGATCAAGTGTCCAGTTGTTGTAGAACCAGCCTTTCCAAAACCAGCTCAGGTCCTCGCCGGCGGCACTTTCTATCGATCTGAAAAAGTCATCGGGCTGCGGGTGTTTGTAGGCCCACTGGTGTATGTAATTACGGAAAGCATAATCAAAGCGGTCTTTCCCCAAAATTTGTTCGCGCAGTAAAACCAGGCCAAAGGCAGGTTTATAGTACGTGAACGGATGGCGGTATTTTTCGCTGATGGCGTCAGGAGCGGTCATAATAGTTGGCGAACCCGGGTCTGTCATGAAGGGGATGATCTCATCGGCAGGGTTACCGCCATGTTCGGCATACTCGCTGTCGCGTTTCGGCGCAAACTCGCCCTTGTTAAAGGCGTCAGAGGCATATATGTCAATAAAGGTATTCAGGCCTTCATCCATCCAGGCAAAACGGCGCTCGTCAGATCCTACTATCATCGGGAACCAGTTGTGCCCAATTTCATGTGCGGTTACCCAGTATAGCACAGCGCCTTTATCGGTAATACCGTCAAACACAATGCCCGGATACTCCATACCGCCGGCTATACCGGCCTCGTTAACGGCAACGGGATAGGGGTAAACAAACCATTTTTCAGAAAAGTATTCGATTGATTTTTTCAGATACTCGGTTGCACGACCCCAGGCATCATTGCCATAGCTTTCGGCAGGGTACACGCTCATGGCCAATGATTTTTTACCGCCGGGGAGGTTTACCCGTGCAGCATCCCATATAAAGGCTTTTGACGCGCCAAACGCCACATCGCGGGTGTTGAGCATTTTAAAGTGCCAGGTAAGCGTACCCTTTTGCGCCGGGCGACTGGCAGGGTCGTTCACCTCCGCCAGATCGCGGATCATAACGGTTTTGTCACTGCTGCGGGCGGCATCAAGACGTGCAATTTGCTTGGCGGTAAGCACCTCTTT
Source organism: Mucilaginibacter saanensis (assembly GCF_014200575.1). Lineage (GTDB taxonomy): Bacteria > Bacteroidota > Bacteroidia > Sphingobacteriales > Sphingobacteriaceae > Mucilaginibacter. Next base: position 282,133 of record NZ_JACHBZ010000005.1, read on the forward strand.
AGGATTCTGTAACTCGCCCGATCCGGCTACTATCATATCCCATGGAACGGTTACGCTGTAGTCAATGTCGCCATAGTCTAAATAAAACTCACCGCTGCCCAAAAATGGCAGGGTATCCCATCCGCGACTATCATCATAAACGCACATCCGCGGAAACCATTGGGCAATTTCATAAATCTTGCCATTTTTGGTATCGGTATAATCTGTACGCCCGCCAAAAGCGCCGGGGATGCTGTAATGGTATTTGATTTTTAAACGTACCGTGCCCTTGTTAGGTAAAACGGCGCCCGGCAGGCGTACCTGCATGCGGGTATCGGTGATTACAAAGGGCACCTGTTTAACAACGCCGCCTTGCTCCACTGCAACAGATTCAATCTGATAGCCATCGGTATGGTCCTTTAAGGCCGGGGCGGCGCCGGTAACAAAGTTGGAGCGGGCATCTTTTTTGTAAGTGTTTTGATCAAGCTGCAGCCACAGGTATTGCAGTTGGTCGGGACTGTTGTTGGTATAGTCAATAATTTCGGTACCGCTTATGGTTTTGCTAAGGGTATCCAGCTTTACATTTAGGGTATAACTGGCACGGTTTTGCCAGTATTTTGGTCCCGGGTTGCCGTTAGCTGCATGAAAGTCATTCCCTTTTTCGCTATAGAACTGCGGCGAAAATGCCGCTGCAGGATTGTAGTTTGAAGTGGTATCGTCGGGATTAATCTTGCCTTTTTGAGCTTGCACATGCAGTGCCAAAACAGCAAGTAACCCCAGGCTGGTAAATTTTAATTTCATATAGCGTATTTAAGCTCCCAATATACAAAGGATGACTGTAAAATTTGCGGGAGTTTTAAAATGATGACAGCTGGTTGAAGCTATAGGTCGGCGAAGACTCACCCGATCTTCGCTGCGCTGGATCACCCTCTATACGGCTTTGCCGTAAAGAGGGTTTGTTGGAGTCGGAGGGATAATGTTGTGTAGGTCGGCGAAGACTCACCCGATCTTCGCTGCGCTGGATCACCCTCTCTACGGCTTTGCCGTAAAGAGGCTTTGTTGGAGTCGGAGGGATAATGTTGTGTAGGTCGGCGAAGACTCACCCGATCTTCGCTGCGCTGGATCACCCTCTCTACGGCTTTGCCGTAAAGAGGCTTTGTTGGAGTCGGAGGGATAATGTTGTGTAGGTCGGCGAAGACTCACCCGATCTTCGCTGCGCTGGATCACCCTCTATACGGCAAAGCCGTAGAGAGGGTTTGGAAGTCGGAAGGATAATGATGTGTAGGTCGGAGAAGACTCACCCGATCTTCGCTGCGCTGGATCACCCTCTCTACGACTTTGCCGTAAAGAGGTTTTTGGGAGAAAGAATAATGCCAAAAAGTGCCAAAAAAGGAAAAGTATGCAACCCTCTTTGCACCGAAGGTATAGAGAGGGCCGGCGAGCGAAGCGATGCCGGGGGGGAGTCGTTTTAGACTAATAGTATTTTCTTTATTGAATTTAGCACATGATCTATATCATTCAGAATTATTTCATTCTCAAATCTCAGTATTTGCAAGCCTAATGCAAGCATAACTTCATCCCTGTTTTTATCATAATCTTTTTTAAATTGATGGATAGGGCCGTCAGCTTCAATTACCAATTTTGCTTCAGCACAATAAAAATCGGGGATGTAATAAATGTTTCTTCCTAAAATTGACTGTATATAAATGGGGTGTTGCCGAAGAAACTTCATTCCCTGGAGTTTTCTATTTCTAAGATTCTGCCATAGAATGCTCTCCGCTTTGGTTTCACGGCGTCTTAATTCACGACATAGTTCTGTTATAGATGTCATGTTTAAAAGTAATGAATAGTTTTAGAATTCTACTCACCCGATCTGCGCTGCGCAGGATCACCGCCTCTACGGCTTTGCCGTAAAAAGGGTTTGGGAGAAAGAATAATGTCTAAAAAGGAAAAATATGCAACCCTCTTTGCACCGAAGGTGTAGAGAGGGTCGGCGAGCGAAGCGATGCCGGGGTGAGTCTTCAACACCATTCCGGCAAATGCGTTTTTTGACCCGATTTATGGAAACAACCCCGCGGATGCATCTTATCAATAAAACCTTCGTTATGACACCAATTAAAAGTATCAGTATACCAACACCCTGCCACGAATCATGGCAGCAAATGACGCCTGTTGAGCATGGGCGCCATTGCCGGCAGTGCTGCAAAACGGTAACTGATTTTACGGTTATGAGCAACCAGCAGATCATCAGCCATCTTAGTAATCAAAAAAATGTTTGCGGCCGGTTTGGTGAACAACAGCTCCATAGTATCAATCATGAGCTGTATATCGAAAATCTGTCGGCCCCCAACGGATGGAAGAAGTGGGTTATGGCCATTGGTATATTAAGTAGTACCTTGTTTTTTAAAGCGCAGGCACAAACCAAACCAATAAAGGTGGTTCAAACACATAACAAACCAGGCAAACCTGTACGGGATACAACCATCGTTGGCGATACGGTGATATTGGGTAAGGTAGCATCGCCGGTTTGTACTGATAAAAAGATTGATTTTCAGCCCAATATTACGGAGCAGTATACCTGCGTGGAGTATGCATTGGTTGGTGCCGTATCGGTATCAAGGCCACCGTTTTTTAAACGTTTATATAACAAATTTATAAAACAGCCTGTTCATTACTTATTCAATTAAGTAGCGCGGTCTGCGCTGTACAATCGCCTCCCCTTGCTGTCGTGCTGAACTTGTTTCAGTATCCCAAATGCAAGGTTTGCCGGGTTAAAATTGCTAATCTAATGAGGTGCCGAAACAAGTTCGGTATGACTTATCAGGGGCTTTAATCCAGCATCTCTGCCAAAATGCCTTCTTTCAGGGAGTTGCTGCACATCAGCACCTGGTGGATGTTTAGCTTGTGCATAATAAACCGGGTGATAAGCGAGGCTGTCACAATCATATCAACCCTGACGGGGATAATGCCTTTGTTACCGGCCCTTTGCTGGTGGGTTGATTGTATGAGTTTATTGGTTAGGGTTAGCAGTCCGGCCTCGTCAAAGCTGTAGTTTTTGGTAGTTTTCAGATCAAAGGGGCGGCCTTTTTCTGTTTCAATAAGCTCTGCAAAGGTTTCAAATGCGCCTGATGAGCCAATGAGGGTTTGCGTGCCATGGCTGGCTACTGCGGCAAAAAGATCGGTCAGCGTATCTTCGAGGTACAGATTCAGCGCTTCGATAGAGGCAGGAGGAATAGGGTCTGTACGATGAAAAAGATCCATGAGGCGGGCTGCGCCAATTTCAAAGCTCTGCTTCCAGGTGATGTGACCGGTGTTGCCCAAAATAAACTCCACGCTGCCGCCGCCAATATCCATGATGAGGGAGTTTTGGGCGGTTAAGCATCCGCTGATTTTTACACCTTGGTAAATAAAGCCTGCCTCCTGCGCACCGTCAATGATCTCGATCTGGATACCGGTTTTTGCCTTTACCTCGTTCATGAAATCAGTGCCGTTTGATGCACTGCGCAGCGCCGATGTGGCTATGGCCCGCACTTCCTGAACCTGGTGACCGGCTATCTGCTGCTGAAACTGCTGCATGGTGCTGATGCCGCGTGCAAAGGCCTCGGGCAATATATAACCTTTGTTAATGCCGCCTTCGCCCAGTTTTACGGCTTCATGATAGTGTACAATTTCGTGATAGTTGTGTATGGTGCCCTCGGCAATTAATAAATGGAAGGTATTGGTACCAAGATCCATCACGGCAACGCGTTTACTCATACAGCTAATATAGGGCTTAATGCCGAAGGCTTAAAGTAAAAAGCTGCTTTAAAAGCCTTCGGCTTTGGAGTTGTTATTCTTTATAAAAAAACCATTTGCTTAATTCCTTAAAACTTACCTTTTTGCCATACATTAAAACCCCAACCCTGTAAATGCGCGCTGCTACCCAGGTGGTAAATAAAAAGCCGATGACCATGAAACCCATGGATAAAGCCAACTGCCAGTCGGGTACGCCAAATGGTATACGCACCATCATGGCTACGGGCGATGTAAAGGGAATCATGGACAGCCATACAGCCAATGTACTGTCGGGGGCCTTAAATAAAACCGATACCGACAAAATGTAAGTAAAAAATAGGGGCAGCGTTATGGGGAACATAAACTGCTGGGTTTCGGTTTCGCTGTCAACTGCCGAGCCTACTGCCGCAAATAAGGCGCTGTATAATAAGTATCCGCTCAAAAAATAAAACAGGAAACACCCCAGTATATAACCAAACGGGATGGTTTGCAACACCGCCAATATACTCATCATAGAGCCCTGCGGCGAGTTAAAGGCCTGCCCGGCTATTTTGGTTGATATAATGGATAAAATTATCCAGGCGCCAAACTGTGTTAAACCCACCAGGCCCACACCAATTATTTTGCCCAGCATCAGCTGGAATGGTTTAACCGATGATATGATGACTTCAATAATACGACTTGTTTTTTCCTCGATAACACCGCGCATTACCTGTGCACCATAGATAAACAGCGACAGGTATATTAATATGGCACAGGCAATTCCTATCCCCATGTTGGCGCCAACGTTGGCATTTTTAGCACCGGTATCGGTAATTTCGACCGCGTTTACTGATATATCACTTTTGATGGAATGCAGTATAACCGGGTCAATATGATGTTGCATCATACTGTGGTTAATAGCAATCTCATTCATTTGCTTTTCAATTTCGCCGGTAACAATTAGCGAGGGTTTCTTTTTTGAAAATATTTTTACGCTGTCCTTCTTCGTATAATCAGCAGGGATGGACAGGATCAGGAGGCTCTCGTCATTTTTGGTATTAGCCTTCAGCGTTTCAAGCGGTTGGGTGGCTATCTTAAATTTAATGTTTTCGGCCTGGTGAAATTTGGTGTCAAAAAGGGTGCTTTTGTCAACCACGTTAACTATCTGTTCGGTCTTGAGCTTGTCGCTGTCTTTGGCTACCATGGCAATCACAAAACCCATAGCCAGTATCAGCCCCGGTACTAAAAAAATCATGACTATGAATGCCTTTTTTCTGACCCTGGTCAGGTACTCGCGCTGTATAATGAGTAAAACTTTGTTCATGGTTTAAGGTATCAGGTTTACTTTTTCAATAAATATCTCGTTCATGCTGGGTATTACCTCCTGCAGCATATTAATGCGGGTTTGCGGTATCAGGTATTGCAATACATCATTTGAGGTATGTTTGCCATTTAATTTGATACGGATGGTATGGCTGTCCTCGTCGGTAATGGTTTCGTTAATGAGGTGGAAAGGCTGCGAGCCATCAAAATTTAAGCGCTGGCCGGTATACTCAATAAGGTAGGTTTCGTTGCGGTATGAGTTGCGGATGTGCTTCACCTTGCCGTCAAGTATCTTTTCGGATTTATGAATAAGCGCAATGGAGTTACACAGTTCCTCTACCGATTCCATACGGTGGGTGGAGAACAGGATGGTAGCCCCTTTTTTGTTAAGCTCCAGTATCTCATCCTTGATCACTTCGGCATTTACGGGGTCAAAACCGCTAAAGGGTTCATCAAGGATAATAAGGTCGGGTTCATGCAATACGGTGGCTACAAACTGGGCCTTTTGCTGCATCCCTTTGGATAGCTCTTCTATCTTTTTTTTCCACCAGCCTTCAATCCCTAATTTTTCAAACCAGTATTTAAGGCGCTTGTTGGCTTCATCGCGGCTCAGGCCTTTTAAGCGGGCCAGGTAAATCATCTGCTCGCCAATCTCCATTTTTTTATAGAGGCCGCGTTCTTCGGGCAAATACCCGATGCGTTCAATGTGCGATTGGTTGAGCCGTTGGCCATCAAAGTAGATCTCGCCCGAGTCTGGTGCGGTAATTTGGTTAATGATGCGGATTAGCGAGGTTTTACCGGCGCCGTTTGGCCCTAAAAGGCCGAAGATCTGTCCGCTTTCAACCTCTAAACTCACATCATTCAGGGCACGGTGGCCCGCGTATTGTTTAACAATATGGCGTATGCTTAACATGTATAAGGTTATTGATATACTTGTTAGATATACCTTGCCGGAATATGTTACATCGCCGCCGTATAAGTATTAACGGATCTGTTTTAAGCTGAACCTTAATGCCTCAACAGATTTTTTTTGGCGCGATATGATCACATACATATATCCCTTATAAACAATGGTGTGCGGGTAGCCGTACTGACCGCCTTTCCAGAGGCCTTCTTTTTTTAAATGGTAAAGCTCATCGGCTATAATGTAATCCTGATCAAACTGTTGTCCGTTTTTGGAGATGGAGAGCACCAGCGGGTTACGGTCATAATGATGCAGGGTATCGGGTATGCCCACGTAGTAAAAGCGCTTATCAGGCAAACGGCCGAAATGAAACTTACTGTCGTTATCAGAAAAGGCAGTTTCCGTTGGGCGCGACCAGCTTTTGCCATTGTCCCGGCTTTCGGTGAGCCATAAGCGGCCTTTCCAGCCTTTGCCGGTTACGCGCAGCAGCATGTGCAATACGTGATCGTCTGTTTCAAAAAATGAGCCCTCGCACAATGGCGGTAGTCCCAGCTTAGCAGCAGGTGCATAAAATGCGGCCGAGTTATCCTGCGTATAGAGCAAACCGGGGTAAAAGCTGCTCAGTTTCCAGCCGGAGATACCCTGCGGATCATCGGTATAGGGAAACAGGAAATTACCGCTGATGATCAACCTGCCGCTTTTTGTTGCTTCGGGGCCATGGTTTGGGATCAGTGGTACATGCTGATCAATAGCCGGGCTCCAGTGCAGGCCGTCGGTACTGGTTTTTGCCCATAGGTGGGTGTTTTGGCGGTGTTTGGTGTATTCGCCGTAATAGGCCACCAGCTTGCCCTTGTATTGATATAAGCCGGCTGCCGTGAGCACGGTTAAGGTGTCATTAACTTTTACAGGCGCAGCCAGTACGGCCGGGGCCGACCAGTGTATAAAATCGGCAGAGGTTGCATAAACTACCCGCTGACCCGGGGAATCTTCGTCAATAAGTCCATTGCTCCATATGGCTATAAATTTATCCTTAAAGTGAATAATGGAAGGGTGATGGTTGTACAGCCATTCCTTATCGGGCGAGTAGATCATGCTCCGCTCAATTTTTAAATGAGGCAGCCCCGCTTCTGTCTGGTAGCTGTTGCGGATGGTTTGGGCGGATGTTATACCATATGTAAATGGCAACAACAACAGGAAGTATAAAAATTTTAAACGCACAATAGGGTAGTTATATGAAGGATAATTTACACAATTATTTCAAGCCAAAATTATCTTTTTCTTCGGTTGCTGAAGTTTTAAGCTGCTCTGCTACTTTGTTAAAAATATTAATTGTAGCCACAATGGGTATCAGCCTGATCAGGTTGACATAAGAAAAAATCATATAATCGTTTATCAGGGTAAACAGAAATGGGGTAACTAAACTGAGGATGGAAGTTACCAGTAACGATATTCCCAGCAGGCTAAAGGGCTGTTTAATAGCCGGGTTTTTTATGGTGAAAATCTGTATCGACAAATAAAGTACCGCTATAAAATTAGCAGCAGCAAACAATTGATAATACGTGTAATTGTTGAACAATATACCGGATAATGTATTGGCGGCGAACATAGCCAGCTCCACGCCAATGTATAATTTGAATGCGGTAAGTACACTGCCTTTTTCTCCAAAAAATTTTAAAATATTTAGAAGGTAAATGATAGTGGCCAGGTAAGCTGCAATGGATAGCAAACTAAGCGGATGCCGCACATAACTAAGAGAAATGCCTTTTACACTAATATAAAAGAATGCTATTTGAATGGCAATTTGTACAAAAGCAACAAAGGTAATAAAGCGTATGCCCTTAGGATTTATGATCATTGGGTGAGGTTATTTCGCAATTTAAAACTAAAAACATCAAAAACAAAAAAGCCCGGAATCATAAAAATTCCGGACTTTTTATATAGTGCTTTCAGCTTTCTGCCTTTAGCTTTGGGCTTTATTCAAAATATTCCTTCATCCGGTCAAAAAAGCTTTTTTCGTTTTTGCCGGGATTGGGTTTAAAATTGGGTGACGACTGTAATTTTTCCAGTATATCGCGTTCCTCTTTGCTGATGGCCTTTGGTGTCCAGATGTTGATGTGTACCAGCTGGTCGCCGCGGTGGTAAGAGTTCACTTCCGGAACACCTTTACCTTTCAGGCGCAGTATTTTACCGCCCTGAGTTCCGGGATCAATTTTAATTTTGGCTTTACCATCAATGGTAGGTACTTCAATGGTAGTACCCAGGGTAGCATCAACAAAGTTTACATGCAGGTCATATATCACGTTGTTGCCATCGCGTTTCAGTGTTTCATGAGGTATTTCCTCAATCAGGATGATCAGATCACCCGGAACACCGCCGCGCGGCGCTGCATTACCTTTACCGCTCATGCTTAACTGCATGCCTTCGCTTACGCCGGCAGGTACATTAATGCTGATCAGTTCTTCGCCGCGTACAACACCGTCGCCATGGCAAACATTACATTTTGACAGGATGGTGCTGCCTTCGCCATTACAGGTAGGGCAGGTGCTGGTAGTTTGCATCTGGCCCAGTATGGTATTGGTTACCCTGCGCACTGCGCCCGAGCCTCCACATGTTTTACAGCTCTGAAATGATGATTGATCTTTGGCGCCCGAGCCATCGCAGGTTTTACAAACAATTTGTTTGTTCACCTTTATTTTCTTTTCGGCCCCGTTGGCAATTTCTTCTAAGGTAAGGCGTACTTTAATGCGCAGGTTGCTGCCGCGGGCTACGCGCCTGCCGCCTGCACCGCCGCCCTGACGACCGCCGCCACCAAAAAAGCCTTCAAACGGACTGCCGCCGCCAAAAATATCACCAAACTGGCTAAATATGTCGTTCATATCCATACCGCCACCGCCATAACCGCCACCATTTGGCGACGAGGCGTTGGCCGAATGACCAAACTGATCATACCGCTGGCGTTTTTCCTGGTTGCTTAAAACTTCATAAGCTTCGGCTGCTTCCTTAAACTTTTCTTCTGCCGCCTTATCACCTTCGTTTTTATCGGGGTGATATTTAATAGCCATTTTACGATATGCCTTTTTTATATCATCGGCATTGGCGCCTTTGGCAACACCCAGCACATCGTAATAATCTCTCTTAGCCATATTTCTTTTAATGTTGAATTATTGGGTTATTGAATTATTGATTTTAAAAGGAATACGTAACTCCATAATTCAATCCTTCAATAAATCAGTAATTATCTTATTTGATTTTTTTGATTGTCAGGAAGGGAAATTCAATAATTCAATCCTTCAATAAATCAATAATTAATTATGCTCCTACTATTACTTTGGCAAAACGGATCACCCTGTCTTTCAGGTAATAGCCTTTTTCCATTTCATCAACTACCTTACCTTTTAAATCATCGGTAGGGGCAGGGATATTAGTGATGGCTTCGTGCAGGTCGGCATCAAATGCTGCACCTATTGATTCCATCTCTGTTAAGCCCTTTTGGCTCAGTATATTTTTTAATTTATTCTGGATAAGTGTAACACCTTCTTTAACCGGGGTTACATCAACCGCATTTTCCATGGAGCGTTGTGCACGTTCAAAATCGTCCAGAACGGGCAATAAGGCAACCAATAGTTCTTTGCCTTCGGTTTCGCGGGCTTCTGCACGTTCTTTGGTAGTACGTCTTCTGAAGTTGTCAAACTCGGCATACAGGCGCAGGTATTTATCATTAGCCTGTGTCAGTTCTTCTTTCAGTTTGTCTTCGGCAGATGGAGTTATTACTGTAGCCTGTTCAGCGGTTTCTGTTTGCTGTGCTTGTTCCTGACCATCCTCAGTTGTATTTTGCTGATTTACCTCATTCATATCTTCTGGAGTCTCCGTGTTTTCTTTCTTCTTTTTCTTCAACATATCGTTAAATTTCATAGCTGATAGTGCCAATCAAGTATCCTGCCATTAGCTTAAAGCCGACAAGCTGTCAGTGGAGTGTTGATATATCAGGCAGGTGTGACACCTTTTAAGCAGGAGTGACACCTTTTAAGCAGGAGTGACAGGTTGACCGCTGGTTTTTTTGATGACGATGATGTCGCTGATTTCCTGTCTGAGTCAGTGTTTTGACCGTTGATTTTTTTGATTTCGATGATTGCGTTGATTTTTTTTGAACCACCGTTCAGAAAGACTTACGAAGTTTTTGAAACTTCGTAAGTCTTGTCAGGTGTCTTAGAATTTATTTGATTCTGGAAATTCCGATTCAAAAAAATCAACGAAATCATCGAAATCAAAAAATATCAGCGGTCTATATTACGGCGTCTTCCAGTACTTTACCGTTCTCGCACTTAATAATACGCGATGGGAAAGTGCGGATTATATGATAATCATGCGTGGCTATCAGTACGGCAGTACCCGACTGGCTGATCTGTTTCAGCAACAGCACAATTTCTTCTGACGTTTCAGGGTCAAGGTTGCCGGTTGGTTCATCGGCCAGTATAATTTCCGGGTCGTTAAGCAAGGCACGGGCTATTACCACCCGTTGCTGCTCGCCTCCTGACAGCTCATGCGGCATTTTTTTCAGTTTAGAGCGTAAACCAACTTTTTCCAGTACATCAAGTGTACGTTCGGCTATCAGTTTTTTATCTGTCCAGCCGGTGGCGCGCATCACAAACAGCAGGTTTTGTTCAATAGAGCGGTCGGTAAGTAATTGAAAATCCTGGAAAACAATACCCAGCTTACGGCGCAGATACGGGATATCGCGGTTGGGTAATTTGCTCAGTTCATAACCGCAGGCATGGCCGGTACCGCTTTTAATAGCCAGGTCGCCATAAATTACTTTGAGCAAGCTACTTTTACCTGATCCTGTTTGGCCTATCAGCCACACAAAATCGCCTTTATCAATATGCAGGTTAACGTTTGATAATACCAGGTGTGCCTGCTGAAAAATATCAACATTGTTTAGCTTTATAATAGAGTTTCCGATCATCTTTTTTATAGCTCTAATTTTAAGATCTGTCCAAAAGGCAGGTCTTTAATCATATTCATAATATATTCGGCCTTGTCGGCCAGTCCTGCCTTGTCTAATGCTTTCTCTGGCCTGTCAACCCTGAAATAGGCCAGCAGCGTAAATTTTTCATCCCGAAGCTGTACATAATCAGGTATTTTGGCAACGCCCTTAACTTTTATAATATACATTTTTTTAAGGTTAAAGGTAAAAGGATAAAGGTAAAAGGTTCTGTTTGAGTAATAATGAATATTATCTTTCGCCTTTTACCTTTATCCTTTCACCTCACCTCCCAAAGGTATTGTAATTTTAAAGATTTGCCAAGAATTCCATCGTATCAATGCCGTCGGCGTAATCCCATAAAGCGGGTTGCTGGCTTTGGCCAAACCCTACTACCTGGTTGGGTACCTCAATAGGTGCGGTGGTAACAATGCACTGTATGTTTTCGCTTTGCTGCTGCAGGGTTTGTTGCACTGCCGCCAGGTTGTCATAATAGCCGAAATAAACTACAGACAGGGGCGAGGCTATCCGCTCATCTTCGGTTACCATTAAAAAGCCATTGTCAAGGTGTTTATTGCCGTTTACCAGGTATATGGATTTATTATAATCGTAATTGTTGTTGTATTTGTGGTGATGGATAATGGCTTTATGATCCTCTATCGACTCAAAAAAGAAGTTGAAAACATAGTTGCGCGGCACCAGCAGTTTGGATACGTTGCGGCAGCCCAGGCCATAATAGTCAAAAATATCATGGCCAAGGTTAAACAGTTCTTCGGCGGTTTCGGTACCGGTAAGCAGGGCTATGCTGTTGCGGTTTTTGCGGATGATGTTGGGCACCTTGCTAAAATAATAGTCGAAATAGCGGGAGCTGTTATTGCTGCCTGTAGCTATAACGGCGTCAAAATCAACCAGGCGTTCCACAAAACTAAACTGGTGGGCAAAATCAGCATCAATAGCAACCAGGCGTTGCAGCAGCTGTTTAATGAGCCGGGCATCCTGTGATGAAGCCTTGATAAGCGCATGGTTGCCGGTAATCAGTACGCACAGTACGTCATGAAACCCAACCAGCGGGATATTGCCTGCTAAAATAAGTCCTACTTTTTTGGCAAGTCCGTTAATTTGCAGGTTATATTTTGACAGCCAGGTGTGCAGATCGGCCTCGTTGAGCATTTTACCAATGGCAGTTACGGCACGTAAAACGCTTTCGGGGGTAAACCAGGCGTTGTGATATCGCTCGTCATTAATTACGGCCATCAATGATGCATCAGGCTCAATTAACTGCTTTCCCAAGCTTGAAAATGAATTTATTGCGTTTTTTATATTAATTTTTGACATATATATGGTAAGGGTTTAAACCCTTAAAGCCTTTTTTTGTTATATTTGTGCGCTTGTTAATCTCAGGCAAAGTTAATTGAGAATATTAGATATTTAGAAATATGGCGATTAAAATCACCGATGAATGCATAAACTGCGGAGCTTGCGAACCTGAGTGCCCTAATAATGCTATTTATGATGCTGGCGCGGCATGGCGCTTTAGCGACGGTACAGGGCTTAAAGGTGTTATTGACTTTGGTGATGGTAATACATTAAATGCCGAAGAAACCCAGGCTGCCCTGTCTGACGATATATACTATATTGTACCTGATAAGTGTACAGAATGTGTTGGTTTTCATGATGAGCCGCAATGTGCTGCAGTATGCCCTGTAGATTGTTGTGTGGATGACGAAGATATCCGTGAAACACAGGAAGAACTGTTAGCCAAAAAAGATTGGCTGCACATGAACGAATAACCTTTTATTTTAAAGATATTAAAAAAGGGAACAGCTTGCTGTTCCCTTTTTTTTGTGTCCGTAAATAAGGTGGATGTTTCATAGTTACGCATATTTTCGTCTCTACGATAAAATAATTTTATTAGATTGATCATTCCGGTTTTAAGGTGTATGTTTTTGTAGAGATGCATATTTGCGGCTCCGAAATGCATTGCGCCTCTGTATAGTTTGGAGACGCAAGTATGCGTCTCTACGGTGAAATGATCATTCCGGTTTTAAGGTGTATGTTTTTTGTAGAGATGCATATTTGCGTCTCCGAAATGCATTGCGCCTCTGTATAGTTTGGAGACGCAAGTATGAGTCTCTACGGTGAAATGATCATTCCGGTTTTAATGTGTATGTTTTTTGTAGAGATGCATATTTGCGTCTCCGAAATGCATTGCGCCTCTGTATAGTTTGGAGACGCAAGTATGCGTCTCTACGGTGAAATGATCATTCCGGTTGTAAGGTGTATGTTTTTTGTAGAGATGCATATTTGCGTCTCCGAAATGCATCGCGCCTCTGTATAGTTTGGAGACGCAAGTATGCGTCTCTACGGTGAAATGATCATTCCGGTTGTAAGGTGTTTAAAGATCAAGTTCCATGTGTATATCTGCACGTGCGTATGGTGTAGCGGCTACCTTAAACTCCTTAAAACCGTATTTGCGGTATAATGACAGGGCTGGGGTTAACCTTCTGTTGGAGCCCAGCCATAAACGTGTACCGCCGAGCGCTTTGGCTTTGGCTATTGCAGCTTCCATCAGCGCGTTGCCAATTTTACGCCCCTGGTATTTAGGGCTCACGCCCATTTTGGCCAGTTCATAGTCGGCAGGGCCGGTTTTAATAATGGCGCAGGTGCCTGCAATATCATCATTGATGCGGGCAAAAAGTATCTGGCCACCCTGGGCCAGTATATGCTCCTCTGGGTGGTTAAGCTGCTCCAGGTCGTGTTCCTCCACTGTAAAGTAGGTGTTGATCCATTCAATGTTCAGGTTCTTGAAATAGCGCGCATATTGCGGCTCATAAGTAATTACCTGAACGGCGCCCTGGCCCTGCGGGTTAAACATTTCCTGAAAACGCTGGTAATAGTTTTTTTCGTTCAGCTGCGCTTCGGTTTCCTTAATGGCGCTTAACAAATTATTTTGCTGGCTCTCAAACAGGGCCTTGTTTAATGCCACTATTTTGGCCCATACACGCTCCAGCTTAGGCAGGGCCTCTTTACCTTTTGCCGATAGCCTGAGCATGCGGCGGCGGCTGTCTGCCGCCGACTTTACCGACTCAATAAAGCCAAGCTCTTCCAACTCCTTAGCCAGGTGTATTACGCCCGGGTGGGTTAAGCCAAGCTCTTCGGCAATTTCGGTTACGCCGGCTTCGCCCTGTTTGCTTATTAAATAATACAGGGTGAAATATTTGGGCTCAAAGTCAAGTTTTTCATCTTTATATATCAAAACAACATCTTTGGCAAAATATTCGTACAATCTTTTAAGCCGTGCACCAACGGCTAATTCTTCGAGTTCATCAATTATAGACATAGTAATTACGTAAGTACTTACAAATATATTGTTTTTTTTTATTTATTTTGTATTTAACATGTACAAATGGAATACGGTATTTGTAACCTGGCGGTAATTCCGCTGCGTGCAGAACCAGATGATCGCAGCGAGCAGGTATCGCAGGTATTATTTGGCGAGGCATTTGAAATTACAGAATGGGGCGAACGGTGGGTGAAAATCATCACCGCGAGTGATAGCTATGTGGGGTGGATAGGCCGGCTGCAATTTGTTATGCTTGGTCACGTAGCTTACAATACTTTAACACAAATCCATCCCCCGTTAACTTACAGGGCCATAACCCAGGCCTGGAAAATTGCCGATAACAGCGTGGTTTACCTGCCCGCCGGTAGTTCGCTTGCTTTTTTGGAGGGTACAACCTGCAGAATAGGTGCCGACCGCTTTGAGATCATAGGCGAAATAGGCGAGCGTGAAGACATTGCTACTACTGCCAAATCGTTTTTAAATGCCCCTTATTTATGGGGAGGCCGTACTCATTTTGGTATTGATTGCTCTGGTTTTACCCAGGTTGTGCTAAGGCTAAACAACATCAGCATTAAACGGGATGCCAGTCAGCAGGCGCTGGAAGGTATTTTGATTGAAGATATAGACCAGATACGCTTAGGCGATCTGGCATTTTTTAATAACGACGCCGGTCGCGTAACGCACGTAGGCATCATACTGAATAAGGAACACATTATACATGCCTCGGGCAAAGTGAAGATTGATATGATTGACGGTGAAGGCATTTACTCCGCCGAACAAAAACGGCATACGCATAAGTTGCACAGCATCAGGCGGTTCATGTAAGGAGGAAGGATAAAGGAGGAAGGATAAAGGATAAAGGATAAAGGAGGAAGGATAAAGGAGGAAAGGGAGGAAGAATAAAGGGGGTAAGGAAAGTCATGCTGAACTTGTTTCAGCACCACACGAGCAGGGTATGCGACGGGCGGCGGTCAAACTTTCCTTTTGAAGCCCGAAATAAATTCGGGATGACTTGTGAAGGATTCTCGATCATATTTGATATCACGCTCCGGTAGGAGCATCGTGTTTATAGTAAAAAGAATAAACGCTTAGCTCCATAGGAGCTTTCTAATCGCAGACAGATATTTTATCAGGAAGCTCCTATGGAGCTAATGCCTGCATCTATGCTGCTATAAACAGGTTACCCCGATGGGGTTTATGCCTTTATAGCGTTGTCAAAACAAATATATCATAGGCCGTACTGTCGAAGCCAGGTAATTTAGCCTCTGCGCTCGACCCTTCGACAAGCTCAGGGTTGAGACCCTCCCTTTTGGGATACTATTTATCCATAATGTATTTCGTAGGCTATTACTTTCCCCAAAGAGAAATATCGGCTCAATAATGAAAATAGTCATATTAAACTTAAAAACTGTGGGAATTGCTGAAATAAACAGAGGTGTCATGGTGAGCTCCGTCGAACCATGGTGGGCAAGCCCCCTACGCACGAGTCTTCGACAGGCTCAGACTGACAGGGCTATTTTATATAACGTAGAGTCCCGAAATAAATTCGGGATGACTTGTGAAGGATTCTCGATCATATTTGATATCACGCTCCGGTAGGAGCATCGTGTTTATAGTAATCATGAAGCTAATACCTGCTCTATGCTGCTATAAACAGATTACCCCGATGGGGTTTATGCTTTTATGGTGTTGCCGATACAAACAAACAATTATAGGAGTAACAAAGCACCATGGCGGGTAAGCCGCTGCGCACGAGTATTTGACAAACTCAGGCTAAAAGGGGCATTTTTATATCTTGATTAATAAAGCAACCTTTCTTAATCAAATTTAATATCCCAGACAATCACCTTTTTATCGTCACTCACAGAAATCAGCTGGTTACCGTTCCAGGCTAATTTGTTTACGGAGAGTGGATGGCTCGGGTGCCCTTTTTCACGGCTGATGATCTTGTAAAGCTTAAAATCGTCAGCTCCCCATATTTTGATGCCTTTATCCATACTGGCTGTGGCAAAGTAGGGCAAGCTGGGGTGAAACAGGATATGATTAACCGCAAATAAATGTGCGGGAATGCTTTTTGTAAGCTGATAGGTAGCGCAATCCCAGATCCTGATCTGTGCATCGCGGCCGCCGGATGCCAGGTAAGTACCATCGGGACTGTAGGCCAGTGCAAAAACCGACATGGTATGGCCATGCAGGGTTTTTAGCAAAGTATAATCGTCCAGATCGTAAATTTTTATAGAATTATCACGACAACCAAAGGCTACCTGTTTTTCATCGGGCGAAATGGCGATGCAGCGCACCGTATCTGCCGATACCTTGATGGTGTGTACCATCTCTAAACTGGCAAGGCTCCATACCGATACGGTACCATCTTCGGAGGCAATAAGTAATTCGTTTTTTTTACTGACGGATTTTATATCAAAAATGGGCTTACGGTGATGCGCAAGCGATTTAATAAGCTTTTGCCGTACAAAATCAAATACCAGCACTTCGCCGCTGCGTAAACCGGTTAATAATATCGGGTAACCCGCAGGCCCATGAATTGCGTAAATGGAGGCATTAACCGGGAACATGACTTTGATGAACGAAAAATCATGCAGGTTCCATTCCACCAAACCTTTATCGTTGCCGCCGGTAAATAAAATACCCGGCTTTTGCGAAAGCTCCAGCGTAAAAATTGGATTACCGTGTCCGGTTAGTTCTGCTATTTTTTCTACGGTCATCTTTTGGTTTATGCGGTATTGTCAGGTTTTACGTATTACGTAAAACCTATTTGTGTCTGGCCTCTAAATTTTTGGCTATGGTTTGCAGGGATAAGCCCTTTTCGCGCAGCAGCACCAACAGGTGAAAAACAAGATCAGATGATTCATTGATCAGGTCGGTTTCTGTTTCGGCCAGGGCCGCAATAACGGTTTCCACACCTTCTTCGCCCACTTTTTGAGCTATTTTGTTTAGTCCTTTATTGCGGAGCTTGTTTACATACGATCCCTCAACCGGGTTCTCGTATCTGTCGGCAATAATGTTTTCCAGTTCCAGTATAAAGTTCTGATTGTATTCGGTTTGGAAACAGCTGCGTGAGCCAGTGTGGCAGGTTGGGCCGTCGGCCTTAACCTTGATGAGCAGGGTATCGTTGTCGCAGTCAATGCTGATATTTTTTACATGCAGAAAATTGCTGCTGGTTTCGCCTTTGGTCCACAAGCGGTTTTTTGAGCGGGAGAAAAACGTAACAACATTTTCCTGTACCGTTTTATCATAAGCTTCCTGGTTCATATAACCCAGCATCAGCACTTCAAGTGTTTGCTCATCCTGGATGATAACCGGAACCAGTCCGTCTGTTTTGTTGAAATCTATATTCATATCTGTTGCCTGTTACCAGGTTTGTGGTTCATGTGTTAGAGAGGGGGAACATAGTCATGCTGAACTTGTTTCAGTACCTCATTAGCAAGGTTTTATATTTGATGTAGCAAACTTTGCATCTGGGATCCCGAAATAAATTCGGGATGACCTGGTTGGGTTTAAACCCAGCATATTTTTATATCCTTACCTCGATATTATTACTTTTTAATACAGCCTTTAAATCAGGTATCAATATTTCACCGTAGTGAAATACTGATGCTGCTAAGGCTGCATCAACATTTGTTTTTTCAAATACATCAACAAAATGCTGTACCGCGCCTGCACCGCCAGAGGCAATTACGGGGATGTGTACAGCATCATTAACTATTTTTAACAGGCCGTTATCAAAACCGTTCTTGGTGCCATCGTGGTCCATAGAGGTCAGCAGGATCTCGCCTGCGCCACGGCTTTCGGCCTCCAGTATCCACTCCAATGTTTCGCGTTCGGTTGGTAAGCGGCCGCCGTTAAGGTGTACAATATTTTTATTGCCGATGCTGCGTGTATCAACCGCTATTACCACAAACTGAACGCCAAATGCTTTGGCCAGTTCATCAATTAAAGCCGGGTTACGCACCGCGGCCGAGTTAATGGATATTTTGTCGGCCCCGGCATTTAAAAGGGCGTCAGCGTCAGCAATTTCATTAATTCCGCCGCCTATGGTAAAGGGGATGTTGATTTGGCGGGCCACTGATTTTACCAGTTCAACCATCGTTTTACGACGCTCAACGGTAGCCGTAATATCCAGGAAAACCAGTTCATCGGCACCCTGGCGCGAGTAGTTCCAGGCCAGCTCAACCGGGTCGCCGGCGTCGCGCAGGTCAACAAAGTTCACACCTTTTACAGTACGACCTTCTTTAACATCAAGACAGGGGATGATGCGCTTCGAGAGCCCCCCCCGCCCCCTAAAGGGGGTGCTTTTTATTTGCGTGTTTATTTGATCCAATACTTTATTAAATTGTTGAATACTTCGTTGTTGGTGAACCTTAGTACCGTAATGCCATCAGTTTCAAGGTTTATCTGGCGTTCAATATCATTGGTAGCCACTTCTGGTAAATTATGAATGTTGCCATCCAGTTCAATAACCAATTTGTGCTGATGGCAATAAAAATCAGCAATGTAAATCCCTAAAGGGTGTTGTCTTCGGAATTTAATTCCTAACTGGCTGCCTTTTAAGTAGCCCCATAACAAGCCCTCAGCGGCTGTTATCCGATAACGTAAAGCTTCTGCGTTTTTGAATATCGGAGCTCCGGCACCGAAAAACATTTTCTTTTTCATTAAAGGATTATCAGCCATAGTTCCCCCTTTAGGGGGGTAGGGGGCTTTTTATATTGAAATCAGCGATTCCAGATTCCAGTTTTTTACATCTTCGATAGATATGTGACCTTCGTATATGGCTTTGCCCACCACACATGATTCTACCTTTAAGCGGCTTAGCTGCTCAATATCCTTCATGGAGCTTACGCCGCCTGATGCTATCAGTTTAATGAAGGGCGAATGGTCAAGCAGCTTGGCATACAGGTCAACACCTGCGCCGCCCAGTTTGCCGTCCTTATTGATGTCGGTACATAAGAAACGGAAAAAGCCCAGTGAAAGGCATTTATCAACGTAATCCATTAGTTTAATGGGTGAGCTTTCCATCCAGCCCGAATACTTGATCACTTCGTCAAGCACATCGATAGCAATAACTACCTGGTCAGAGCATTTGTCGCGACCGCATATAGCCGAGCCTAATTCAGGTAAAAAGCTTGGATTGGTAAGTGCCTGTGTGCCTACAATTACGCGGTGCACGCCGGCATCAATCAATTCCTTTACTTTATCAATGCTGCGGATACCGCCGCCGTACTGCACCTTCATGTCAGTTTTACGGATCACATCAAACAGGTATTGCTGGTTGCTAAAGTCATTTTTAGCGCCATTAAGGTCAATGATGTGGATGAAATTGGTACCATTACTTTGGTAGCGCTCAATCATTTCCTCCAATGTAACATCGTATTCTGTTACCTGACCGTAATCGCCTTCACGCAAACGCACCACCTTTTTGTTCAATATGTCAATAGCAGGGATAATGTACATGTCTTTTATAATTTTGAGAAGTTAGTTAACAATGTTTCGCCATACACACCTGATTTTTCAGGGTGAAATTGTACGCCATAGAAGTTGTCATGCCAAATTGATGCCGAAAATTCATTGTTGTAAGTGGCTGACGATAAAGTGTATGCTTTATCGTATTCAATAAAGTATGAATGTACAAAGTAAAAGTGTGATCCTGACGGTATATTTTTAAATAATGGGTTTTCTTTTTCGGGAAAAATCTGGTTCCAGCCGGTATGCGGAACTTTGTACGTATTGCTTTCCTTAAACTTTAAAGTTTTAATTGGAAATATACTTAACAGGTCAGAATCGCCCTCTTCTGAGTAGGAGGTAAGCAGCTGCATACCTACGCAAATACCCAGTGTAGGTTTGGTAAGCGCCTTAATGGTTGGCACCAGGCCGGTTTGTTCAAGCTTGTGCATGGCCGCACCGGCATGCCCAACTCCGGGGATGATATAGCGGTCAAATTTTTCAAAATCGGCCTCGCTGTTGATCATACCATACGGGATGCCCAGCCGCTCCAAAGCCGCTGTAAGCGAAAATATATTACCGGCGCCGTATCGGATTATGCCGACGCCCCCCCCGCCCCCTGAAGGGGGAGCCATTGAAGGGCTTGCTGTATTTTGATCCGTAATTTGCATATCGTTTATTAACTCCCCCTTTAGGGGGCCGGGGGGCTACAATACCCCTTTAGTACTTGGTAAAACCATCTTATCTACATCACGTTTTACGGCCATTTTTATTGCCTTGGCAAACGTTTTAAATATTGCCTCAATTTTGTGATGCTCGTTTTGTCCTTCGGCTTTGATGTTTAAATTACATTTAGCCGCGTCAGAGAATGATTTAAAGAAATGATAAAACATTTCTGTTGGTACATCCCCAACTTTTTCACGGTTAAACTCCGCATCCCAAACAATCCAGTTACGGCCGCCAAAATCAATAGCCGCCTGTGCCAGGCAGTCATCCATGGGCAGGCAAAAGCCGTAACGCTCAATGCCTTTTTTGTTACCTAATGCTGTAGCAAAAACCTCGCCTAAAGCTATACCTGTATCTTCAATGGTATGGTGCTCGTCAATATGGAGGTCGCCTTTGGCTATAATCTCCAGGTCGATGCTGCCGTGACGCGCAATTTGATCAAGCATGTGATCAAAGAAATTTAACCCGGTTGAAACTTTGGCCTCGCCCGTACCGTCCAGGTTTATTTTGATGTAAATGTCGGTTTCCTTAGTGGTGCGGCGGTGTTCAATCACGCGCTCACCCAGTTTCAGGAACTCGTAAATTTTTTGCCAGTCGGTAGTTTCCAGGGCAATGGTATCGCCAATATGGTCTGCCTCGGTAAATTCGGTGCCGCCCAGGCCGGAGTTATTATTAAGCCAGATGGCCTTTGCACCTAAATTGCGACCTAATAATATGTCGTTTTTACGGTCGCCGATGGTAAATGAGCCTTTCAGGTCATACTTTTCGGTGTCAAGGTATTGGGTAAGCAGCGCGGTTCCCGGCTTGCGGGTAGGCGCATTTTCGGCAGGGAAGGTGCGGTCAATTACAATATTGCTGAATTTTACGCCCTCGGCCTCAAATGTTTTCAGGATAAAGTTGTGCACCGGCCAAAAAGTATCTTCGGGGTACGATGCCGTACCTAAGCCGTCCTGGTTGGTGATCATCACCAGCTCAAAATCAAGCTCCTTAGCTATTTTAGGCAGATAAGTTAGCGCGCCCGGATAAAATTCCAATTTTTCAAAAGAGTCTATCTGCTCATCAGCAGGCTCAGTGATCAGGGTGCCGTCGCGGTCAACAAACAATATTTTCTGTAGGTTGCTCATTTAAAATTCTGTAAAGTTTGGAGTAATAGGGTGTTTTCATCAGGCGTACCTACGGTAATGCGCAGGCAGCCTTCGCAAAGCTCAACTTTGGAGCGGTTGCGTATAATGATGCCTTTACCTACCAGGAAGTTATAAATGCTATTGGCATCAGTAGTTTTCACGAGGATAAAGTTAGCATCTGACGGATAAATATCCAGTACAAAATCAAAGTTTTTAAGTGCAAGCACTAATTTGTCGCGTTGTATCAAAGTTTCTTTGATCCAGCTGTTTACCTGGTCAATATTGGCAAGGGCTTCCAGGGCCAGTTGCTGCGATGCCTCGTTAACGTTATAAGGTGGTTTAACCTTGTTCATCACCTCAATGATCTCCTCGCTGGCAAATGCCATGCCCACACGTAAACCAGCCAATCCCCATGCTTTGGAGAGGGTTTGTAATACTACCAGGTTGGCGTACTCGGTAAGCTCCTGTATAAATGTTTTTTGACGGCTGAAATTGATATAAGCTTCATCAACAATCACCAGGCCGTTAAAATTGGTTAGCAGGGTTTCTACATCGGCGCGGTTAATGGAGTTGCCGGTAGGGTTATTGGGCGAGCAGATAAAGATAAGTTTGGTATGCTCATCTATAGCTTCGGCAATGCCCTCTAAATTAAGCTGGTAATCTTCGGTAAGTAAAACCTTACGGGCCTCTACATCATTAATATTGGCCGATACCTGGTACATGCCATAGGTAGGGGGTACAATAATTACATTGTCGGTACCGGGGTTGCAAAAGCTGCGGAAAAGAATATCAATAGCTTCGTCGCTGCCGTTGCCTAAAAATATGTTGCGCGGCGGTACGCCCTTAATTTCGGTTAACCGTTTTTTAACCGCGTATTGCAAAGGATCAGGGTAACGGTTAAATTGTTGTGCCAGCGGCGAGCCAAAGGCATTTTCGTTGGCATCCAGGAAAACACTGGCTTCGCCCTGGTACTCATCACGTGCGGAAGAGTAAGGGGTGAGGTTTTTGATGTTTTCGCGGAGGATATTGTTGATGTTAAACATTTTAATTATAAAGCTTAAGATCTTTGTTGAATTTTGTTAATTTGTCATTTGCGCCATCAAAATAAATAGTGTCATTTTTCAAGTATGGTGCTGCAAAGTATCCAGCATCATCTGTTTCTATATAATCATTATTTAAATAATGAGCTATTGTTTTTTGGGTAACAGGGTTGTATTGGGCAGCTGAAATACTATTATTACCCGCGGTATCGATTTTCTTAATTTGCCAGAAATAAATTTTGCCGTTTATGACCGATGGTGACGAAAAATAGTTGTTAAAATCAGGAGTTAATTTTGATAAGTTTTGCTTTTTGCCATTCACAACCAGTATGTAATTACCAAGCGACCCACTTATTGATCTTTTATATTCCGTTTTATCGATAGTTTGATCTTCAGGTGGGGCGGTATCGGTTATGGTTAAGTACAAATGAGTATTGTCATTGAGCTTTTGAATGCCAAAATCTTTGTCAATCGTATCAATTAATTTGCCATTTTGCGTTATTACAGCGTAGGTTGTTTCCATAACAGTTGCATCCACAAGTCCGGTATCAGTAACGGTATAACCTTCATTTAACTTATATGGTTTAAATGTGTCGTCTTTTCCGGCTTTTGCGATAATTGCTGCCTTAACAGTTGTATTTTTCTTTGCTGTGTGTGTGCCCGTTGCCGGGGTTTTATTGCTATTGCAGCTGATAAAGACAGTCAGTATCGATAAATAAATGGCATTTTTCATAATTAGCCGTTACTCCTTATACTTACCGCATTCCTGTGCGCATGCAGGCCTTCCAGCTCTGCCAGTATCTCCACACTTGGGCCAATATTCTGGATACCCTCGCGGGTGATGTGCTGAAAGGTGATCTTTTTAACAAAGGAATCAACCGATACGCCTGAGTAGGCCCTGGCATAACTGCTGGTTGGCAGCGTATGGTTGGTGCCCGATGCGTAATCGCCGGCGCTTTCAGGGGTTAAATTGCCCAGGAAAACAGAACCCGCATTGATAATGAAGCCCGTGATCTCTTTCCATCTTTCGGTAGCGAGTATCAAATGCTCCGGGGCGTATTGATTGCTGAAATCCATAGCTTGATCCAGATTGGAGGTAACCACGATATATGAGTTCTCGATAGCCAGCCGGGCAATTTCGGCGCGGGGCAGGGTTGGTAATTGTTTAGCAACTTCGGCCAGTGCTTCCTGTGCTATTTTGGCAGAGGTGCAAACCAATACCGACTGACTATCGATACCGTGTTCGGCCTGTGCCAGTAAATCGGCAGCTATATAGGCCGGGGTCGATGATTCGTCGGCAATAACCAATACTTCTGACGGGCCCGCAGGCATGTCAATAGCCGTAGTGGTGGTGGACTGGATAATGGTTTTGGCTTTGGTTACAAACTGGTTGCCCGGGCCAAATATCTTATCAACCTTAGTAACGCTTTCGGTACCGTAGGCCATGGCTGCAATAGCCTGTGCGCCACCAGCCAAAAATATCTTATCAATACCCAGCAGCAGGGCCACATAGGCGATAAATGCGTTAACCTTACCGTTTTTTTGAGGCGGAGAGCAAACCACAATTTCATGACAGCCTGCTATGCGTGCCGGTATCCCCAGCATTAAAAAGGTGCTTGGTAAAACAGCCGTGCCGCCGGGGATGTATAAACCTACTTTTTCAATAGGCCTTAGCTCGCGCCAGCAGGTTACGCCGGGCATGGTTTCTACCTTGTCTTCGGTTTTTAACTGTGCCTTGTGAAATTTATGAATATTGTTGTAGGCAGTTTGCAGTGCGACTTTTTGCTCGGCCGATACGCTTTCTGCCAGTTCTTCCAGGTCGGTTTTGTCAAGGTACAGGTTACTGAGCTGCACCTTGTCAAACTTGCTGGCATAATCATACAGGGCGCGGTCGCCATTTTGCTGAACGTGAGTTATCACATCTTCAACAATAGTGCGGATCTCATTGGCCGGGTCAACGTTACGCTGAACCAGTTTCTGGATATCGCTCGCAGTAAGTTCTGAATAATTAAATAGTTTCATAAGCCCCCTAACCCCCTAAAGGGGGAACTTTTTAAAGTTTATGTCATTCAACCCAGCCCGATTCCCCCTTTAGGGGGCCGGGGGGCCGTCTATAATATTATCTTTTCAATCGGCATTACCACAATACCTTGTGCGCCGGCTTGTTTTAACTGGCTTATCCTGTCCCAGAAATCGCGTTCAGGAATTACGGTGTGTACGGCAACCCAGTCGGCCTCTGCCAGTCCAACTACCGAAGGGCTTTTTACGCCTGGCAGCAGGGCAGTTACCGCATCAAGATTATCTCTATGAACGTTAAGTACCACGTACTTGGTTTCTTTGGCGCGTAAAACAGATTGTATACGTTGTATAAGTTCCTGAACCAGGTCGTTATTCTCGGTGCTTTTGCTGCCAATTAATACCGCCTCTGACGACATTACATCCGCAAAAGGTTTCAGTCCGTTGCTTTTTAAGGTGCCGCCGGTTGATACCAGATCGCAAATGGCATCGCTTAAACCCAAACCCGGAGAAATCTCCACTGAACCCGAAATGGTGCGGATATCGGCCTGTATACCTTCCTGTTTTAAAAATTTATTTAATATAACCGGGTAGGTAGTGGCTATGGCTTTTCCGTTAAGGTCAGCAAGGTTCTGGATAGCGTTGTTATTGGGTACTGCTATTTTTAATGAGCATTTACCAAAACCAAGGCGCTGCAGGTAGCTTACTTCAACTTCGGTTTCCTGTATCACGTTTTCGCCTACAATACCCAGATCGGCAATGCCATCCTGAACGTATTCAGGGATATCATCATCACGCAGAAAAAGAATTTCTAAAGGGAAGTTTGAAACCGGAGAGATAAGCGAGCTTTTGTAATTTTCGAAGTTTAAGCCGCAATTTTTTAATAATTCAACAGATTTTTCGTTGAGCCGACCAGATTTCTGGATCGCTATTTTAAGTGTTTTCAAAAGATTGAATTTAAGGAACTATGATAAAAAAGAATATAAACGGAGGTTGTTATTTCGCGTAGAAACATACATATTAACTGATCACCACATGGTGGTGATGCAGATGAAGATGATGTAGTGCGATACCGTTCATTTTTATATAGTAAAACTATGGATTAGCTGCCGCAAATATATACAGATGTTTTTTAAATCAAAGTGTTTGAATCAGAATTTTTCGGCCCCTGATGTTTTATTGACGGTCAGGGAGGCTTCGTTATTTGCTGATTTTTAGGATTTTCAAAATTTAAGAACCTGAATTAAGCTACCAATTGAATTATTGGAAATTTGTATCGGGTAAATGCCGAAATTCCTTAATTCTGATTGCTTTCATCGTACTCATAAATAGCACCTTCGTCGCCAAAGTCCTTGAGCAGTTTCAAGCTTTTTACTTTTTGAATATCCTTAATGTTGATAAGCTCGGGATTTTCAAGTGCTTTAAACCAAATGAGGTAAAAATGTTTCTTGCGGTAAAAGCTGGCAATATCTTTTTTGAAAAACTTGTGCGGCACCAGGTATGATGACATGCCCGAAAAGAAATAAACAGCCTCATGAGCATCGGTGTAAATAGTTACCTTGGGTTTAAACATACTTTTATCAATATGTTTAAGGTAGGCCGCAAATGGCGATTCGATCCAGCTGTTATCGGTGTAGCCGGGGTTTCCGTATTCGTCAATAATCTGGTCGCTGTAACGGTCTTTATCAATCAGGAACTCCTTGGTAACAAAGCCCAGCATCATTACAATAAATATCCCGGCAACTATGCGGCGGGTAGTAATGTTGGTTATTTTTTTCAATAGCAATAAAGCCCAGCTGGTGTATCCCCAAAGGGCGGGTATATATATAGGTGCCAGTAAGCGATGGTTGATACGCTCGTACCGCGAAAATGTAGACGATAGAACGATGAACAAACCGTATACCAACGCAAAGGTAATGGCCAGGTTTTCGTAACTATCAATCCGGCGGCGGTAGTAATTATAGGCCAGGGCTGCAATAAAGCCCACCAGTATAATAATGGCCAGTGGGATAGCTAAAAAATACTGGTCGGGGGTAAGGCCCATCCAATCGCACATTACGGTGCCAAAGTAATACAGGTTTTTAATGAACGGGGTAATAGATGGCTCGCGAGGGCCCGTGGTAGTGCCCGACATGAACGCGTTAAACAGCAGGTTGCATACCAGTAAGGAGATGCAAACAGCGCCGTATATAATAATATGTACAATTTTTTTGGTAAGCGGTAAAACCCTGTCAAGCAACAGCAGTAAACCGCCGGTGCCTACAATGGTAACGGCGGCATACCTGGTAATACAGCCAATGGCTGCAATTAAGGCGGCTATAATGAGCGTTTTAACAGTATGTTTTAACAGGTACTGCCTAAAGGCCACCAGGAAAAACAGCGTTTCAACAATAAATAAAGTTTCGGACCATAGGTAGGAGTACACCTGCAGCAACGCCGGACTTAATATAATGGCTACCAGCATTAACCATTTATACACGCGCGATGTGGGTACAAAGCGGTGCATGATCCACCCGCTGGTATATATCAGGGTGGCAAATAGGAGGCCGTTTAAAATCGCGCCAAAAATAACCGGATCAATACGGGTAATAAACATGATGGTACCCAAAAAAACAGGGTAAAACACCGGGAAATCAACAATAGGGATGTGGTTAAATGTTTGCAGTGTGCCGTTGGTATTTAAACTGCGGGCAGCGCTGGTATACATAATAGAATCGGGCGAGATGCCTATACCACTGTATTTGCAAAACAACTGTATGGCAACAAAACCAATTAATGCGGCGATGAAGGTATCGTAGTTTTTTAAATAGCGGTTTAGTTGCATGTAGTTTTACTTGGTGATAATGGTAAAAGTTGTACGGACAGAAAATGTTTTAAAAATTTTAAGCCCCCTCTAAATCTCCCCCTAAAGGGTGAGCCTTTTTATTAAAGCCCTCTCCTTCAGGAGAGGGTTGGGTGAGGCTTATTTTATCTGATCAAGCACGGTGCTTATCGGCTGGTCGCTGTCAATTAATATGCCTTTAACACCTGCGGCGGTACCAGCCTCCACGTCGCGCTCGCGGTCGCCAATAAAGTAGGACTGGGCGGGGTCAATATCGTATTTAGCTATGCCTTGTAATAAAAGGCCCGGTTTTGGTTTGCGGCAATCGCAATCGCCGGTGTATTGCGGGTGGTGGGGGCAGTAAAAAAAGTCAACAATATCAACACCATGTTCTTTGTAAACCTGTTTAAGGTGTTTGTGCATTTTAGCCAGTTCCTCTTCGGTATACCATCCTTTGGCCAGGCCACCTTGGTTGGTAGCTACCAGAAGCATGTAGCCCCGGTCTTGCAGGGTTTTTAGTGCTTCAAAATTGTCAAGTACATGAAAATCCTCAAAACGGCGTACATAATCGCCCATTTCCTGGTTCAGTACTCCATCACGATCTAAAAAAACGGCTTTATTTTTTACAGGCATCTGTTTTAAATTTTGTGCGAAGTTAATAATTCTAAAACACACGCTAAATGTTGCTTTATTATAGTACGCTGATATCAAAGATCAAAAGCCCCAAATAAGTGCCTGATAAGGCCTTTTTATCACAAAATTTAATTCTGTTATAGCTGAAATTACCGCTTGTATAACTGAATATAGCTTAGTTTGTGCAACTTTATATTGATTCTAAATAAGGAAATGCTACTTTTCATTTATGTTATCATAATAATCGCACTTTTTTGTTATCGATTTGTTAAATAAATATTGCTTTTGTAATGGATTTTTTAGAAATTCTTAAAAATAACCGAAGATTTTATAATTTATCTTGTATTCAGTAACTTCGTAATTACACCCTTTTATAAAACGGTTTAATTTACGATGAATCAAACTGAGAGCCACCAGGGCCTTTATAGGCCAGAATTTGAACACGATTCCTGCGGAACTGGTTTTATAACCAATATTAATGGTCATAAAGATAACCAGATTGTTGATAATGCCCTTACCATGCTTGAAAACATGGAACATCGCGGCGCCTGCGGATGCGACCCTGAAACCGGTGATGGTGCCGGTATATTGATACAACTACCTCATGAGTTCTTTATGGAAGAATGCTCAAACCTGGAAATCAGCCTGCCTGAACCCGGTGAGTATGGTGTTGGAATGATATTTTTCCCGAAAGATTCGGCACAGAAAAAAGCCTGCCGCATTGTGATAACCAATGCTATTGAAAAATTAGGCCTACATAAATTAGGTTACCGCAAAGTAACGGTAGATTCCATGGCTGTTGGCGAAACCGCCCGCCAGGCCGAACCTGATATTGAGCAGATATTTATAGCCAGGCCAAATCATATCACCAATGCGGAGGATTTTGAGCGTAAGCTGTTTATATTAAGAAGATATATCAATAAAACTATTACTGAAACCATTCCTGGTGCCGGTGATTATTTTTATTTTACATCATTATCATGTAAAACCATTGTTTACAAAGGCCAGGTAACCACTTACCAGCTGCGTAAATACTATGCCGATCTGACTGATCCGCGTGTGGCATCAGGCTTTGCCGTGATTCACTCCCGTTTCTCAACCAATACTTTTCCGTCATGGAAACTGGCTCAGCCGTTCCGCTTAATTGCGCACAATGGCGAGATCAATACCCTTACAGGTAACCTTAACTGGTTTTACTCGGGTTTAAAATCCTATGCTTCCTCCTACTTTACTGCCGAGGAAATGGAAATGATTATGCCGGTGATTGATAACAACCAGTCTGACTCGGCCTGTTTAGATAACATCATTGAAATACTGCTGCACTCTGGCCGCTCATTACCACACGTAATGATGATGCTGGTGCCTGAGGCATGGGATGGTAATGAACAAATGGACCCGATTAAAAAGGCATTTTACGAGTATCATGCTACTTTAATGGAACCATGGGATGGCCCGGCCGCTATCAGCTTTACTGATGGCCGCCTGGTAGGTGCCCTGCTTGATCGTAACGGCCTGCGCCCATTGCGTTATGTGATCACCAATGATGGTCGTGTAATTGCTGCGTCTGAAGCTGGTACACTGGCTGTTGACGAGAGCACAGTACTGCGCAAAGGACGTTTGCAACCCGGTAAAATGCTGCTGATTGATACCGAAAAAGGCAGAATTATTACTGACGAAGAAATAAAGAAACAAATTGCTTCAAACCAGCCTTATGACCGCTGGTTGGAGAATTATAAAATAAACCTGAGCGAACTGGCCGAGCCGCGTTTGGCTTTTGCAAGCCTTTCTGAACCGGCTGTGTTCCGTTACCAGCAGGTGTTTGGCTACAGCCGCGAGGATATTGATACCATTATTAAGCCAATGGCTGTTGATGGTAAAGAGCCTATCGGTTCCATGGGTACTGATGTGCCTTTGGCCATCCTGTCTGACAAGCCTCAGCACCTTTCAAGTTACTTCAAGCAGTTTTTTGCACAGGTTACCAACCCGCCTATTGATCCTATCCGTGAGCGTTTGGTAATGAGTTTGGCTACCTTTATTGGTAACAACGGCAATTTGCTTGACGAGGACAAAATGCATTGCCATTGCGTGGTATTAAAACACCCGATATTAAAAAACCACCAGTTAGAAAAACTGAGAAGTATTGATACCGGTTTGTTTCATGCCAAAACACTGCAAACTTATTTTAATGCCGATGGCTTGCCGGGTTCATTAGAAAAAGGCATTGCAAGGCTTTGCCGCTATGCCGAAGATGCCGTTGATGATGGCTTTGAGGTATTGATCCTGTCTGACCGTGCCATTGATTCTGAACATGCACCTATACCATCATTACTGGCGGTATCTGCCGTTCACCATCACCTGATCAAAAAGGGCCGTCGTGGCGCCGTAGGTTTGGTTGTTGAAACCGGCGATGCATGGGAAGTACACCATTTTGCCTGTTTACTGGCATTTGGCGCCACTGCCATAAACCCGTACCTGGCGCTTTCAACCATTGAAACTGTTAAAAATAACGGCAGTCTTGAAACCAGCCTGGATATCAAGTACCTGCAAAAAAACTACGTAAAATCTGTAAACGATGGTTTGCTGAAGATATTCTCCAAAATGGGTATATCAACACTACAGTCATACCACGGATCGCAGGTGTTTGAAATATTAGGATTAAACAACGCCGTTGTTAGCCGCTATTTCTGCGGAGCCGTTACCCGTATTGGCGGTTTAGGCCTGGATGAAATTGCCCGCGAAGCCCTTTGCAAACACCGCATAGGCTTTGGTGCAAAAGCTGCTGATAACCTATTACCTGAAGGTGGTATTTACCAGTGGAAACGCAGGGGCGAGGCTCACTTGTTTAACCCAACTACCGTACACTTATTACAACATGCTACCCGCACTAATGATTATGCGGTATATAAAAACTACGCCAAGGTAATTAATGAGCAAACCGAAAAGCATTTCACTATACGTGGCTTGCTTGACTTTGCCCATCACCGTGAGGCCATTACTATTGATGAGGTTGAACCGGCCGAAAATATCATGAAACGCTTTGCAACAGGCGCCATGTCATTCGGGTCTATCTCACATGAGGCACACAGCACCATGGCTATTGCTATGAACCGCATAGGTGGTAAAAGTAATACCGGCGAGGGCGGCGAGGATGAGATGCGTTACGAAAAAATGCCCAACGGCGATTCTATGCGCTCGGCCATTAAACAAGTGGCATCAGCACGTTTCGGTGTAACATCAAACTACCTTACCAATGCCGATGAGCTGCAGATAAAAATGGCGCAGGGTGCAAAACCAGGCGAAGGTGGACAGTTACCAGGTCATAAAGTTGATGACTGGATTGCCCGTACCCGTCACTCAACACCTGGTGTTGGTTTAATATCGCCGCCGCCTCACCATGATATTTACTCTATTGAGGATTTGGCCCAACTGATATTTGACCTAAAAAATGCTAACCGCGCTGCACGTATCAATGTAAAACTGGTTTCAAAAGCAGGTGTTGGTACTATAGCTGCAGGTGTTGCCAAAGCACATGCCGATGTGATCCTGATTGCAGGTTACGATGGCGGTACCGGTGCATCACCAATAAGTTCAGTAAAACATGCAGGTTTACCTTGGGAGCTTGGTTTAACCGAGGCTCACCAAACACTGGTACGTAACAAACTACGCAGCCGTGTGGTACTGCAAACAGACGGACAGTTAAAAACCGGTCGTGATTTGGCTATTGCTGCCCTGATGGGAGCCGAAGAGTGGGGTGTTGCTACCGCAGCTTTGGTTGCCGGTGGTTGTATCATGATGCGTAAGTGTCATTTAAATACCTGCCCGGTAGGTGTTGCCACCCAGGATCCGGAATTGAGGAAACTATTTTCGGGCAAGCCTGAGCACGTGGTTAACCTGTTCCGCTTTATGGCCGAAGAGCTTCGCGAGATCATGGCTGAATTAGGTTTCCGTACCATTAATGAAATGGTTGGCCGTGTTCAGTTCCTGAAAGTGAAAGATCATCTGGATAACTGGAAAGCTAAAAAAATTGACCTTTCTGGCATATTACACCCGGTTACCAATACCAAAGGCATGACCCTGTACAACAGCGAAAGCCAGGATCATGGTATGGCCGAGATACTGGACTGGCAGTTGTTTGAAACCGCTAAACCGGCTATTGAAGATAAAACACCGGTGTTTGCCTCTTTTGATGTTATCAACGTTAACCGTACCATTGGTACACTGTTATCAAACGAGATATCTAAAAAATACGGATCAGCAGGCTTGCCTGATAATACCATCAACTTTAAATTCAAAGGCTCTGCCGGACAAAGCTTTGGCGCGTTTGTTACCAAAGGTATATCCTTTGAGCTGGAAGGCGAAGCTAATGACTATGTGGGTAAAGGCTTGTGCGGTGCGCAGCTGGCCATCTATCCATCGGCAAAAGCCACTTTTATACCTGAGGATAACATCATCATCGGTAACGTAGCACTTTATGGTGCCACATCTGGCGAGGTATTTATAGGCGGTATGGCCGGCGAGCGTTTTGCCGTGCGTAACTCGGGAGCTACCACTGTTGTTGAGGGTATTGGCGACCATGGTTGCGAGTACATGACCGGCGGCCGTGCGCTTATATTGGGTCAAACAGGCCGTAACTTTGCTGCTGGTATGAGCGGTGGTTTAGCCTGGGTATATAACCCTGAGGGTAACTTTGCCGAAAACTGCAACACCGAAATGGTTGACCTCGATCCTTTATCAATACAGGATGAGGAGCAGATACTGGCATTATTGCGCAAGCACATCAGCTTAACAGGCAGCAAGCTTGCACAAAGGTTACTTAACGACTGGGATAACGTATCAACCCAGTTTGTTAAAGTGTATCCAAAAGAGTATAAAAAAGTATTAGAGAAATTACAATATCAAACAATAGGCTAAATTTCATGGGAAAACCAACAGGATTTCAGGAGTTTAACAGGGAGCTTCCTACAAAAGTACCCGCTACTGAACGCGTAAAGAACTATAATGAGTTTGTTAATTTATATACCGACGAGAAGCTGAACCAGCAATCGGCCAGGTGTATGAATTGCGGTATCCCTTTTTGCCATTCGGGATGCCCGCTGGGTAATATTATTCCGGAGTTTAACGATGCAGTGTATCGTAAAAACTGGGAAGAAGCTTACCATATTTTATCGTCAACTAATAATTTCCCTGAGTTTACTGGCCGTATATGCCCTGCACCCTGCGAGTCTGCCTGTGTGTTAGGTATCAATAAACCAGCAGTAGCTATTGAGGAAATTGAGAAACATATTATTGAGATAGCCTACCAGAAAAACCTGGTAAAACAAACAGCACCACTGGTTAAAACCGGTAAAAAAGTAGCCGTAGTAGGCTCTGGCCCGGCTGGGCTGGCCGCTGCTGCACAGCTTATTAAAGCCGGTCACGCGGTTACCGTTTATGAGCGTGATGATAAACCAGGTGGTTTATTACGTTACGGCATACCTGATTTTAAATTAGAAAAATGGGTTGTTGAGCGTCGTGTTGAGGTAATGGAAAAAGATGGTGTTGTATTTAAATGCAACAGCGAGGTAGGTGTTAACGTTGCTGCTGATGAACTGGTACGCGGTCATGATGCCGTAGTATTGGCCGGCGGATCAACCATACCGCGTAACCTGACTATTCCGGGCCGCGAGTTAAAAGGTATTCATTTTGCTATGGATTTCCTGAAACAACAAAACAAACGCGTAAGCAATATTACGGTTGATGCCGAAAATATACTGACTACCGGTAAAGATGTAGTGGTGATAGGTGGTGGTGATACCGGATCTGACTGTGTGGGTACTTCAAACCGCCAGGGTGCAAGCTCTGTTAAACAGTTTGAGGTAATGTTTCAGCCGCCTGAGCAACGTACCAAACACATGCCATGGCCAACTTACCCCATGGTATTAAAAACTACCAGCTCACATGAAGAAGGTGCAGATCGTTTCTGGGGTGTTAACACCCTGGAGTTTTTAGGCGATGCCGATGGCAACCTGAGAGCGCTTAAAGTAGTTGACGTGGAGTGGGAGCAGGATTTTATGGGTCGCCCGGTAAAATTCAACGTGGTTGAGGGTTCTGAGCGCGAAATACCTTGTCAGCGTGTATTTTTGGCAATGGGCTTTGTACACCCGCAGCATGTTGGTACCATACAGCAATTAGGCATTGAGCTTGATGAACGTAAAAACGTTAAAGCCAAAGAAGGTGTTTACCGCACCAATGTAAGCAAAGTGTTTACAGCAGGCGACATGCGCCGCGGACAATCACTGGTTGTTTGGGCCATATCTGAGGGCCGCGAAGCTGCCCGTAAGGTTGATGAATTTTTAATGGGTCACTCCGTGCTGGAAAGCAAAGATGGCGTGAATCAGTTTGAGCAAGTGTTCTAATTTAAATTATAAATCCAAATCCAAAAAGCCAGGCTCTTGCAAAAGACCTGGCTTTTTTTGTGCAGATAATCACTTTTGTCATTCTGAACGGAGTGAATAATCTATCTATTATCGGACTTTACCTGCTGTACAACAGATCCTTCACTACGTTCAGAATGACAATTTGGAGAAAAATGCGCTCTCCTTACAACGCAGGTTGCATGCCTGTGGCAATACCAATTCTGTTCCAGGCGTTAATAATGATGATGGCCATAATTACCTGTGCCAGGTAGTGCTCGTCTAAAATGGCGGCTGCGGCTTCGTAGGTTTTGTCAGATACATGGTTTTGTATCAGGGTAACTTCTTCGGTTAAAGCCAGTATAGCTCTTTCTTCATCGGTAAAGAAAGGGGTTTCGCGCCAGGCGTTAAGCGCATAAATGCGTTGCTCAGTTTCGCCGGCTTTGCGGGCATCTTTGGTGTGCATATCAATACAGTAGGCACAGCCGTTTATTTGTGAGGCGCGTATTTTTATAAGCTCCTTGTGTGTTTTGGTTAAACCAGTGTTGTTAAGGTAATGATCAAAGCCTAACATGGCTTTATATGCTTCTGGTTCTAATTTGGGGATGACGATTCTTGGTTTCATTTTCTTGTTGTTTTGATACCTCAAAGTTGAGGATTAAACAGGCTCCAAAAAATGAATCAAGATTAAGAAATTAAAGGGGAGCTAAACTTTTTTTGCCCTGATCTTACTCATAAACTGCGGGGTAAAGCCCAGGTAGGAGGCCAGCATGTATTGCGGTATCCGCTGTATAAAATCGGGGAAAAGGCTGCTGAAGTGACGATAGCGTTCTTCGTCGCTAAAGCTGTAAATGTATTCAATACGCTTTTGCGCCGCAGTAAATGCCCTTTGCTGAACTATCCTGAAATACCGTTCCAGTGCGGGAACCTGTTTAAAAAGCTCATCAAGCCGGGTTTTATTAATCACCACCACCTCGCAGTTTTCAACCGCCTGTATGTAATAGGTTGATGGTTTACCACTTTCGAGGCTTGAGTAGTCGGTCATCCACCAGTTTTCAATAGCAAACTGCGTTATCTGTTCATTCAGTTTTTTATTGATGAAATACAGGCGCAGGCACCCTTTGCTTACAAAATAAGTTTCCCTGCAAATCTGGTCGGGCTGTAACAGGAAAGCTTTCTTTTTAACCAACTTCACGGTAACGGCCGATTGGATCAGCTCAGCATCAGCCTCTGTAAGCTCAATAAATTTTTTGATATGGTTGATGAGGTTCGCCGGCATAATTACAGTCCGAATATATAAATTTAACGTATTTGTTTAGCGATGGAAAAACTTAGCCGAAAGCCAGGTCTATTTTAACGCATCGGCAACGAAATAGACCTGGCTTGATAGGGAAATCTTATGCTATTGCTCAGCAAGCATATAATTGAAGTTATTGGGCTGCCTGTTTTTCTACGTAGTTCCGCAGCAGGTTACCAAGAATCTCGGTCCAGCCGGCGTCAAAGTTTTCTTTCATAAAATCCTTTAACGGCGGGAAGGTTTCAAGACCGGTGTGGGTAAGTACCACCCTGGTTTTATCGCCCTGCGGAAAAAGCTCCCAGGTAACTTCTGAGTTGCCCTCGTAACCATCGTATCGCCAGGTATGTGATAGCTTGCTGCCTTCAATTACTTCGGTTACGGTGCATAAATGAACAAATGTTTTACCCTCGTTTTGGCCGGTAAAAGTAAATTCAAAGCCAACAATGGGCTTAAAATCGAGTATGTCAAAATACCATTGCTTCATTTTGGCATTGTCTGTAATAGCTTCCCATACTGCTTGTGCAGATGCATTATAAATTCGTTCAATAACAAAAGGTTGTGTGCTCATCATTCTTCATTTTTAGGATTGGTATGATCTGTTGATTGTTGTTCATGGATAAGAAATGCGTCCAACGCATCCAGTTTTTTGGTCCAGAACCTGCGGTATTGCCCGGCCCAGTCTGTTACCTCTTTTAACTGGCGCAGGTCGGCTTTGCAAAACCGTTCGCGCCCCTGTTGTTTAATAACCAATAAGCCGCACTCCGTAAGTATTTTAATGTGTTTTGATACTGCGGGTCGGCTCATATTAAATTTATCTGCCACGGCATTTAAATTCATGCTTTCATGGGCAATCAGGTTAATGATCTCGCGGCGGGTAGGGTCGGCTATGGCTTTAAAAATATCTCTGTGCATAAATCTGAAAAGGTATATGAAACCTTTTGATTACAAATTTATATGAAACCTTTTGGTTACGCAATAGTAAGTGTAATTTTTAAATGGATGTTATGGATCATAAAAAGAGGGTGTTTACTTAGGGTAATTGATGCATTTGTCAGGAAGCTCCTATGGAGCTAATGCCTGCTCTATGCTGCTATAAACAGGTTACCCCAATGGGGTTTATCGTGCTATCGCGATGTTAAAGCTAGCATTGTCGAAGCATGGTGTTGTGGCCCCTGCGCTCAACCCTTTGACGGGGCTCAGGGTTGACAGACACTGCCTTTTGGATACTTTACAGTGTTAAAGCCAATAGTTGTCATGCTGAGCACTGTCGAAGCATGGTGTTGTGGCCTCTGCGCCCAACTCTTCGACAGGGCTCAGGGTGAGGAGACTGCCTTTTGGATACTTTACAGTGTTAAAGCCAATAGTTGTTATGCTAAGCACTGTCGAAGCATGGTGTTGTGGCCTCTGCGCTCAACCTTTCCACGGGGCTCAGAGTTTACAGACACTGCCTTTTGGATTTACTCAGTGTATTTAGTGTGCTAACAAGGCTAATCGCGCTCCGTAGGAGCACCGTGTTTATAGTAAATTAAGTAATTTTTAGCTCCATAGGAGCTTCCTAATCGTAGAAAATGGCGCTATCACGGTGTTAAGCAAGCATGTGCGGGATGATTTTATTTACAAGCAATGTGTTTTCATGGCTTATTACTCTTAGGATCGTGGCAGCTAATACCTCCAAACCAATATAATTATGCTGCTTTGGTAAACCAGAACGGCAAATTTTTGTTAGATAAATGACTATGAACGGTAAAAAAAAGCAAATGAAACAAATAGCAGGCTTGTTATTGGGTTTAATGACCTTGGTTTTAGTACAATCCTGCCAGAGTAATAAACGCGCCAATAACTACAATAATAAGGCCCTTGTTGATGACAGCGGCCTGGTGTTTTTGAATAACGGGGTTGAAACCAGCCAGGCAATTGTTAAAGCATCGGGCTTGGCCATATCAAACTCCAGGAACCAGCAGGTTATCCAGTTTGCAAAAAAGATGATTGATGATCATACCCAGCTTGCAACTGATCTGAAGAAATTACAGGCTGATAATTTTGTTACGGCAGAAGATTCAATAAATACACCGCATCAGCAAATAATAAGCTCGCTTGCACAAAAGCATGCCGCAGCATTTGATAAGGCTTACCTGCAGGAAATCATCACGGAGCATCAGCAGGAAATTAGCTTGTATAATGCCGCCGGTAAAGATAAAAGCGCTAACATATCCGACTTTGCACAAAAAACGCTGCCAGCATTAAACGCTCATTTAGATTCAGCAAAGGCCATCAGCTTAAGTTTAAAATAGTTTTAGCTGCTGCTGTACCGGAGGTTTGGCTTTACCCATAACGGTGCGGCCGCCATATTTCCAGGAGTTTTCGCGCTCCTGTTCTATCACCTGGTCAAAATTTGCGTTTGGGGTAAAATCCTTTTCGGCATTTGCGGCAATGGTGTGCAGGCGTTTAATAGCTTTGTTTTTGTCAGATTGCCCTATTTTTGCTTTATAAAGCGCGTTTTGCAGCGTGCTGATGGTTTCGTCATAAACTTTGGTAGGCACCGGAAACGGGTGCCCGTCTTTACCACCGTGGGCGAAGGAAAACCTGGCCGGGTCCTTAAACCGTGACGGTGTGCCATGGATCACCTCACTCACCAGAGCCAGCGACTGGAGCGTGCGCGGCCCTAAACCCTGGAACAGCAATAGTTCTTCAAAATCGGCCGGTTGCTTTTCATGGGCCAGCCATAATACAGCACCCAGGCGTTTCAAATCAACATCTTTGGCTGTAACCTCGTGATGGTTGGGCATCACCAGTTTGTTGATCTCCCTTAACATCAGCTCCGGGTGTTCGGCTGCAATTTGCATGACGCCTTTTCTGGAACCGTCTGCCAGTTTATCGGCCATGTTGAGGATAAGGCCGTGATTTTGTCCGTATATGGAGGTATGCGGATCATTAACAAAAGAGGTAAGCTGTTCCGAATGCCAATGGTAACGCCTGGCGGTACTGCTGGCATCGCTCATGCCTTGCTGCACCACGGCCCATTTGCCGCTGCTGCTCAATATAAAGTTGTGGGTATATAGCTGAAAGCCGTCCTGTATGGCGGTATTATCAACCTTGGCGCTCAGCTTGCTGCATTTTACCAGGTAATCGCCATCCATACCGGTGGTTTCGCTGATCTTCATGAGTTCGGCCGGGGTTTGTTTGGAGTGCTTTCCCTTGCCGCCGCAAATGTAAATACCTAACTCGCGGCTATGCGGATTAATGGCCCGTTTAAGCGCACCCATTACCGAAGTAGTAATGCCCGACGAATGCCAGTCCATCCCCATCACAGCCCCAAGGCTCTGAAACCAGAAAGGATCGCTCAGGCGGCGCAGTACCTCATCCTTACCGTAATCAATGATGATGTTTTCTATTACGGCAAGGCCAAGCTTTGCCATACGCTCGGCAAGCCATTGCGGCACATAACCATAATGTAAAGGCAGATCGGCACTCCCTGATCTTTTCATGCTAACAAAGTTAGTAAAAATGATCGTTGATTTTAATTGATTACGCTGATTGTGTTGATTTTTTGGAGGAGGCGTGATTTCAGCGGCTAAAGTTCCCTCCCCGCGGGAGGGGTGCGAGAGATTGTGAAGTGGGAGGGAGGGGTTTCCTCATGGGTTTAAGCATCAAAGTTTACTAAACCCCTTCCTCCACCTTCCCCAGGGAAGGAATCGCACCTCCTCTGGCTTTTAAAATCAACGGTTATTAGTCTGCTTCTGTTTCCTGCAGATACATCTGATCAATGTCTGTGGCATATTTTTTTTCAATTACCTTGCGCTTGGCTTTCATGGTAGGGGTAATCTCGCCATCGTCCATGCTGAAAGGGTTGCGTTTTACCTTAAATGCCTTAATGCGCTCAAATTTGGCCAGCTCGTTACTTAGCTTGCGCAGGTCGTGCCCAATCCAGTCAACAATTTCCTTGTCCTCAATAAATACATCAGTCTTTTCAAAAAACTCATTGTTCAGGCCAAATGTTTCCTGCATGGTTTCGCGCCCGGGAACAATAATGGCCGTAATGTATTCGCGTTTGTCGCCCACTAAAAATACCTGTTCAATTTTAGGGCTCTTTAAATAGGTGTTCTCCACCGGGGTTGGGTAGATATTTTTACCATAGGCGTTCACCAGCATGTTTTTTAGCCTGTCGGTTATTTGCAGATTGCCCCGGTAAAACCGGCCTATATCACCGGTGTGGAACCAGCCGTCAGCATCAATAACGGTAGCGGTTTCTTCGGGTTTATTCCAGTAACCTTTCATTACGCAATGGCCGCGTACAATAATTTCACCCTCTTCGGTTTGCAGGTCCTCTTTAAAATTATCGTGGGTTTGTATGGTGTAAATGTGCCTGGTATCTACATTCTGTATAGCCACTTCAATACCCGGAATAATGCGGCCAACGGTACCGTATATTACCCTGTGGCGTTCGGTTACCGCCATAACGGGCGATGTTTCCGTAAGACCGAAGCCCTCCAGTATGGTGATGCCCAGATCGCCAAAAAACTCACCGATATTTTTAGGGAGCGCCCCGCCGCCAGATACCATGAACTTTAGCCGACCGCCTGTTTTAGCTTTTATTTTGCTGAACACCAGCTTGTCGGCAATTTTTTGCTGATTGCTTAAAAGTATGCCCGGTTTTTTACCGGCTTCATTAACCAGTCTGTATTTTTTGCCGGTTTCAAGAGCCCATAAAAATATCTTGGTTTTTATGCCCCCTGCCGATGTTCCGTTTTTAATGGCTTTATCATGTATACGCTCCAGCAGGCGCGGTACGCAGCATAATATGGTAGGTTTGGTTTCTTCCATATTTTTGGCTAATAGCTCTAAGCTTTGGGCAAAGGCAATTTGCGCGCCGGTGTAAATGCTAATATGGTATATAGTGCGTTCAAATACGTGCGATAAGGGCAGGAATGACAAAAAGCGGTCGGTTTTTTCAACAAACGGAATCTGTATGAGGCTGTTAACTACGTTTTGAAACAGGTTATGATGCGTAAGCACCACGCCCTTAGGTATGCCCGTTGTGCCCGATGTATAAATTAAGCATGAAATATCAGAGGGTAAAATAGCTTCGCGGGCGGCGTTTATCTGGTGGCGGTATTGTTCAACCAAACCCAGGCCTTCCTGTATCAGTTGCTCAAAGTTTATGACGCCTGCGTTAAGTTTTAGTTTATCGCTGTGTTTTTCAAAATCGTCAAAAGCCGGAATAATGCGGATCAACGAGGGGCAATTGTTGGCCACCTTAAGCACTTTACGAAACAAGAACGGGTTGCCGGCAATAATGGCTTTGGCTCCCGAATCATTCAGGATGTATTCAATCTCGCTTTCGGTAAGGGTAGGGTATATGGAGGTGTTTACGGCACCAATTTGTTGCAGTGCCTGATCGTAATAAACATAATTAGGGCCATTTTCAATAATCAGCGAAAGCCTGTCGCCTTTTTTGATCCCCATATTCAGGAACCAAGCTGATATCGCATCAATTTTTTCCAAAGCCTGTCCGTAACTGATCTCTACCCAGCTATCTTTTACCTTGTGTAATAAAAAAGTGTGATTTTCCGGGTGGATGTTGGCTACAGTGTTACGTATAATCCCTGGAATGGTTGTTGGCTGGCTCATTAATTATAAATCGGTTTATCAGCATCAAACTTATGTTTTTTAAGCTTAAAATTAAAATAGAATGTGAATGATTGTCAGGTAAAAGGGTAACAGCCAGGCAATATTTAAAGGATGATTAATTATGGTGTGTACTTTTTAAAAACACCGCATAAATAAAAATTATAAATTGCGACCTGTAACCCAATATCAACCCATGAAACACCTTGCTTTCACCTTGTTTATTTGCTGTGCCGTAATTTCAAGATCAGCAGCACAAACCACCGTCGATTATAAAAACAGGATGGCTGTGATCAACAAAAACATTTATACTGTTTTTTACGATAAAAGTGCCAACCTGTACCTGGAAACCAATGATGCCGAAACTAATAAAGGCAACCATTCCTTTTTGTGGCCGCTGTGTGCGTTAATACAGGCCGCTAATGAGATGGAAGCCGCCGAGCCATCTAAATCATACATAGCCCCGGTCATGAAAGCTATTGATCAGTATTATTCGGATCGTGCGCCTGCGCCTGCATACCAGGCTATGGTAGTTAAAGAAAAGGTTGACTCGCGCTTTTATGATGATAACGAATGGGTAGCTATTGCGCTAATGGATGCTTATAACCGCACCAATAAAAAACAATACCTGGATGTTGCCGAACTCATATACCGGTTTCTTTTAACCGGGCATGATGCCATGGGTGGCGGTGGTTTTTATTGGGAGGAGGGTAAAACGAACAGCAAAAACACCTGCTCCAACGGACCTGCCGTGTTAGTAGCTCTACAACTTTATAAAGCCACCCATCAAAAGGCCTACCTGGATACGGCTGTTGCCACTTATAACTGGACAAAACAACACCTGCTATCCGCTAATGGTATTTACTACGATGCCATCAGGGTACCCTCTATGAAAGTTGATTCGGCATATTATACCTATAATGCGGGTACCATGCTGCAGTCGGGCGTGTTATTGTATAACATTACTAAAAACAAAAAATACCTGGACGATGCCCAAAGCGTAGCCCGCAGTGCCGAAAAGCATTTTTACCAAAATGGAAAGCTACCCGGCGGCTACTGGTTTAATGCCGTAATGTTGCGCGGTTATATTGAACTGTATAAGGTTGATAAAAACAAGGCCCAATTGCAGTTTATGATTGATGATGCCAACCGTACCTGGACAGCAGAGCGCGACGACCAAAATATGCTGGGAACAAAAAAGGTGAAATCATTGATTGACCAGGCCGCAATGCTGGAGATTTACAGCAGGCTGGCCAATTTAAAGCTTGATTAAAGGAGGTATTTCTGTTTGGAAAGGGGAGGCTTGTCACCCTGAACTTGTCGAAGGGGGCGAGCGCAGAGGCGGTTGTTGCGAGTATGAAGAAATCTGCAATAAAACCATCTTGTCATGCCGAACTTGTTTCACTGTTGTCCGGTAAAGTTTTTTGTTGTTATTAAAAGACTGTATTAGGACATAAAATGAAGGATTTAGGTTTTAAAACTGATGTCCAAGCCCCCCAATTTTAGTTGCCGTGAGTGATTTGTTGACATGACGGACAGTTTTTCGGGATCGTTCAGAAAGTTAAACAAGTGGATATAACTCATCAGA
>NZ_JACHBZ010000006.1 GCF_014200575.1 Mucilaginibacter saanensis
AACACAAAGGGGTAGTCTTTCGGCTACCCCTTAACTTTTATCAAAAAATCTTTTTACCGGACAACAGTGAACTTGTTTCGGCACCCCACAAGTCCGGCCTCATCGAATTTCTCCAATAAAATTAAACTTGTCATCCCGAACAAAGGATCTATTCATCGATTAGATTCTTCGCTGTGCTCAGACTGACAAGGCATTTTCGTCATTAGTGAATGACACATGGGGTAACTCATTTAATTATAATATCACGGCTTTTCCTCATCCTCTTCCTTTTCATCAACCATTTCAATTAATGTGTCGTTATTCTCAGGTCTGTTGCGGCTGTTTGATGGGGTTGGCGCCGCACCGGTAATGGCAATTCCGGTAACGGCCAATAATAAAAATAACGCCAGGCAAAAAAGCCTCGTTATTTTTTTGAGCTTTTTCATGCGGATAGCAATAGCTGCTTAACCCCGCCTTATGGCGAAATTTAAGCTGGTTAATAAATTTTATTGGTACCTGATAAAGCCAACCGGTAGGTTAGCCTATTTGAAAGGAAACAACATGAGCGTCATCATTGGCCATATAATACTGGTGATTAACGGCATAAAGCATGGCGTGTTTTGTTACCCGGAAAAGCTGGTTTAACTGTTGATAGCAGTTAATGGTAAGCCTGGTATATATCAAAGCTGCCTGCGTAAGCGCCACCCTTATTGTAAAGCTTGCAGGCTTAAGGTTATACAAGGCTGATACAACCCGTTTATAGCTGATGCCACCCTTGGAGATAAGCGGTGTAATGGTGTGCAGCTCGATGTAGTTAATTTGCTTAGTTGGCTGATTGTTACCCGTATAACCGCCAAATGCCAGGAAGCTTAATACTACGGTTAGTAATAATAACTGGCTTTTTAACCGGGTTTTTAAGTAAATGTGTATATCGCTGCTGGTCACATGTAAATATAGCAAATTGGTTTAATAAGAAAACATCGTAAAACTTGCCATACGCCATTAACGGTAACTATTTCCAATAAAAATTGCAAACAACATGAACCTTTTAGTGGTTATACATGAACATCGGTAGCTTAACGTATAGTTGCTTTTACTTAAACAAAACATCACCGCCATGAAAACTTACGAAACCTTAGTGGATGCCACTAATGATCTTTTAAAAAGAGGATACACCGCCAACCTGAGTTTGGAAGGTGACACGATAGATGATAAGGCCCAGGATATACACATGGGTGCCGACGATTTTGTGATTGATGAATTTTACCGTTTTGAGGGGGCAAGTAACCCCGATGATACATCCATAGTTTATGCCGTATCATCACCAAAAAATAACCTTAAGGGAGTGCTGGTGAA
The DNA here is from genome assembly GCF_014200575.1 of Mucilaginibacter saanensis. GTDB lineage: Bacteria > Bacteroidota > Bacteroidia > Sphingobacteriales > Sphingobacteriaceae > Mucilaginibacter. The sequence goes on from NZ_JACHBZ010000006.1 coordinate 1,336, forward strand.
CGCCTATGGGGCCTATGCCGATAACAGTTCGTCAGCAATAGGAGCAAAGCTGCACCATCACCAGGTAAGTGATAACCTGCACGGCGAAGACAGGCCGACGGCTTAGAGATGCACAGGTATGTATCCAGGAAAGGGATAGCTGAAATATTTTAAAGTGGGCTCTTTGGAGAGCAAAGGCGAGGTCTGTGCGATTCCCTCCCAACGGAAGGGTGCAGCGAGGGGTTTATGCATCAACAAGGCCAATAAACCCCTCCCCGCTACTTCACAACCCAACACACACCCTCCCGTGAGGAGGGAAAACACCAGTTTTGGCGAGATTTTTTATAATCTTTTCAATATCTTCTTGCCTCTTGATTGTATGCCTGCGCTGCCATCGCGCATCAAATATTGCAGCTGCCCGGCCAATTCTTCGGCTATCCAGGGGCGGAGGTCTTTTAAATTAAAAAGGGCCCGGCCTGCAAATACTTTAACAGCTACTTTAATTTTAGGATTTATCATCCAGTCAAAAAGCTGCTCAATCACGGGTTCCAGGTTAATGGTCTGCAGTTTTTGTTTGATGGTTTCGGGAGCTTTGATATCGGTAATGTGCATCACTATTTTGGTGTAATGCCGCATACAGCTGGGGTTGTCAATCTCTTTAAAACGGGATATCAGGTATTCCATTTCGTTAACATAGCTTTCGGGTTTTGTCAGGAAGATATTCTCCAGTATCCATGCCGCCCTGAAAGCAATATGCGGGTCCGGGTTAAAAGTGATATCTATGAGATTGTACAGGCTAAATTGTTCTTTTTTTAAAATACGGCTCAGTTCAACCACCTTGGTTTTACCTATGGTTGCCGATATTTCTTTAATAAGCTGTTGTTGATTGAGCATGGTTTAAAGCAAATTTATAACATACTTTTTAAGTTTTTTTCAATTTATACATAGCAATTATACGCGCCCTATTGTAAAAATTATACCTTTACCCGTTTTAAAAATGAAAACTGTACATGGTAAAGTTTAATAAATTTACGCTGGACAACGGCCTGCGGGTTATTGTTCACGAAGATAATACCACACCAATGGCGGTGCTTAACATTCTGTATGATGTTGGCGCACGCGACGAAAATCCCGAACAAACCGGTTTTGCCCACTTATTTGAGCACCTGATGTTTGGCGGATCAGTAAATATACCCAGCTATGATGAACCCCTGCAAAGGGTAGGTGGTGAGAATAACGCCTTCACCAGTAACGATATCACCAACTATTACATCACCCTGCCATCGGCCAATATTGAAACCGCCTTTTGGCTGGAAAGCGACCGCATGCTGAGCCTTGCATTTAGCGAGAAAAGCCTGGAGGTGCAGCGCAATGTGGTTATTGAAGAGTTTAAGCAACGTTACCTGAACCAGCCTTACGGCGATGTTTGGTTAAAGCTGCGTCCGCTGGTTTACAAGCAGCACTCTTACCGTTGGGCTACAATAGGCAAAACCATTAAACATATTGAGGATGCCCGTATAGAGGATGTAAAGGCATTTTTTAAAAAGCACTACAACCCGCAAAATGCCATTATGGTAGTTGGCGGCAATGTAACCCTGGAGCAGGTGAAACAACTGTCTGAAAAATGGTTTGCACCAATTCCGGCTGGCGAAAAATACCACCGCAACCTGCCGCAAGAGCCCGAGCAGCATGAGGAACGCCGCGAAACGGTTACCGCCAAAGTACCGCTGAACGATGTATACATTGCTTTTCAGATGGGAGCGCGGTTAGATGATGATTATTATGTGGTAGAGCTGCTGTCTGACGTACTGTCGCGCGGTAATTCATCGCGTTTGTACCGCAGTTTGGTGCAGGACAGGCAGATATTCAGTGAGGTACACGCTTACATCACGAGCAGCCTTGATAAAGGCATGTTTGTACTGGAAGGAAAGCCGCTTGAAAATGTCAGCATTGAGCAGGCTGAAGCCGCCCTTTGGGAAGAGCTGGAAAAGGTGAAAAACGAGGAAATTCCTGCTGATGAGCTAACCAAGGTACAGAACAAGACGGAATCGACCATGGTATTCTCCGAAATGTCATTACTGGATAAGGCCATGAACCTGGCATCGTTTGAGTTATTGGGTGATGCAAATATGCTCAACCACGAAACCGCAAAATACCTGGAAGTAACGACCGGCCAGATCAAAGACGTAGCCAATAAAATATTCAGGAAAGATAATTCATCAACCCTGGTTTACCTGGCCGAGAAAACTGAAGCGGCATTAGCTTAAAAAAAATAAGAGGATCGGTAGTTACAGTATAATTGAGTTCATTTTAATTCGGTGGATTCTCAAATTCAGTAAATTCTGATTCAAACAAAATTAAGAAAACATGATCGACAGAAAGTTAGCCCCTGATTTTAAGGCTATTGAAAATATAAAACTGATTAAACCTGAACATACCAGGCTGGATAACGGCTGTAATGTTTATTGCTTTAACTCGGGCGACCAAGAGCTGGTACGCATTGAGTGGATTTTCAGCAACTTGCGTTTTAACGCCGATAAGCCTTTGCTTAACATGGCGGTTAATACCATGCTTACCGAAGGTACCAGTACGCTGACTGCCGCGCAGATTGCCGATCAAATTGATTTCTACGGCGCTTTTTTACAGGTGGACTACGGGTACGAAAACTCGCAGGTTACCTTGTATAGCTTAAACAAGCATTTGCACCACACGCTGCCGGTTATTATGGATATCCTCACCGGCTCCGTATTTCCTGAAAAGGAACTGGAAACATTTAAACGTAACCAGCAGCAAAAGCTACAGGTAAGCCTGCAAAAGAATGATATTGTTGCCCGCCGCGATTTTAATAAGGCGATATATGGCAATACCATTTATGGCCTGGGTGCCAGTTTTGATAACTACAAAAGCCTTGACCGTAATGATATGCTGGCGCATTTTAAACAAATGTATCAGCCATCAAACTGCTCTTTGGTAATTGCAGGTAAAATTGAACCGGAAACCTTGACCTTAATTAAAGATACCTTTGATAAAGGTTGGACAAACGGCGACACCCTGGCTGATACTACACAGCCGGAACTGCAGGCAGCCAAGGAACTGTTCTATTTGACCGAAAAGCCTGATGCGTTGCAATCAGCCATCAGAATAGGCTTGCCGGTAATTAACCGTAATCATCCCGATTTTCAGTCGTTACAGGTGTTGAATACAGTTTTAGGCGGATACTTCGGCTCAAGGCTGATGGCTAATATCCGCGAGGATAAAGGTTATACCTATGGCATTGGCTCGGGTCTGAGTTCATTTAAACAGGGTGGGGCATTTTTTATAGCTACCGAAGTTGGGGCCGATGTTTGCAAGTCGGCCTTAACAGAAATTGAAAAGGAAATCAATTTGCTGAAAACCGAATTGATACCCGACGATGAACTTTCGCTGGTACGTAACTACATGCTGGGTTCGTTACTCGGCAGCCTGGAGAATGTTTTTTCGCACGCTGATAAATTCAAAAGCATCTATTTTGCCGGGTTAGATTACGATTATTACGACCGGTATGCATCAACCGTAAAAAACGTAACTGCCGAGAAATTGCTGGAACTGGCCAATACCTACTTTAACTTTGACCAGTTTTACAAGGTGATTGTAGGCAAATATTAAGGATTTAAGGAATAAAAACCTTCTCGCGTCATTGCTTAGTACCCAGCAATGACGCGTTTTTTTTGTCTGGCATTCCCATCACACAATAGTCAATTATTCCATCCTACAGCTTGTCATCCTGAGGCACGAAGGATCTATTCGCCGATTAGATTCTTCGCTTCGCTCAGAATGACAGGATGATATTATAAATCCGAAGTAGAACACCCCGATTCCGAAATCAGATTTATCATCAAAAGGCAATTTTACCTGTGTTTTTAAATAAATCCTGGGTACGTTAGTCAAAATCCGAAATATTTGTTACCTTTGCCCGGCAAATAATAACTCCAAAATAATTATTTGCTATGCAGTTAGACCCATCAAAGTTTGTTGCCGAAGGATTAACCTACGACGACGTTTTACTACTCCCGGCTTATTCAGAAGTTTTACCGCGCGAAGTTAACACCAGTACTTTTTTAACAAAAAATATTCGGTTAAACATCCCCATTATATCTGCCGCTATGGATACCGTTACAGAATCTGGTTTGGCTATTGCCATTGCCCAGGCAGGTGGTATAGGCATGTTACACAAAAACATGACCATACAGGCCCAGGCAGATGAGGTGCGCAAGGTTAAGCGTTCAGAAAGCGGAATGATACAAGACCCTGTAACCCTGCTGGAGGATGCATTGCTGGCCGATGCTTTCCAGATCATGCGGGAGTTTAGCATAGGCGGTATCCCGGTAATTGATGCGGATCACAGACTCAAAGGCATCATCACCAACCGCGACCTGCGTTTTCAGAAAGATATGACCGTACCGGTAAGCGAAGTGATGACCAAAACAGGTTTAATCACCGCTCCCGAAGGTACAACACTAACCGAGGCTGCCGCTATTTTACAGGCTAATAAAATTGAAAAACTGCCAGTGGTAAATAAAGATGGCAAACTGGTAGGGCTGATCACTTACAAAGACATACAAAAAGTTAAAAACTTCCCTAATGCCTGTAAAGACGAATTTGGCCGCTTACGCGTAGGAGCCGCCGTTGGAGTTGCTGCAGATAATATTGATCGCGTTACAGCGCTGGTGAATGCCGGGGTTGATGTGGTTACGGTTGATACCGCACACGGCCATTCAAAAGGAGTTATTGAAATGGTTAAGGCAGTTAAAAAATTATATCCTAATTTACAGGTTATTGCAGGTAACATAGCTACCGGAGATGCCGCCATTGCACTGGCCGATGCGGGTGCCGATGCCGTTAAAGTAGGTATTGGTCCGGGTTCTATTTGTACTACACGTATTATTGCAGGTGTAGGCGTACCCCAGCTGTATGCAGTTTATGAGTGCGCCAAAGCGTTAGAGGGACGTGGTGTACCGGTAATTGCCGATGGAGGTATTAAACAAACAGGTGATATTGTTAAGGCAATTGCAGCCGGTGCAAGCTCTATTATGGCAGGTTCATTATTTGCCGGGGTAGAAGAATCGCCAGGCGAAACCATTATATACGAAGGCCGTAAATTTAAATCATACCGTGGTATGGGTTCGGTTGAAGCGATGGCAAAAGGTTCAAAAGATCGTTATTTCCAGGACGAAACCGATGTGGTTACTAAACTGGTTCCCGAAGGTATTGTTGGCCGTGTACCATTTAAAGGTAACATGGGCGAGGTAATATTCCAGTACATTGGTGGTTTACGTGCCGGGATGCACTACTGTGGTGCTGCCAATATTGAAGATTTGCAGAGGGCCAAATTTGTACGTATTACCGCAGCCGGTATGCGCGAAAGCCATCCGCACGATATTACGATAACTAAAGAAGCTCCTAACTATACAAGCAGGTAAGTTTGGTTGAGTAAGGATAAAAGATAAACAGACAAAGGATAAAAGAAAAGGGAATCAATTAGATTCCCTTTTCTTTTATTAAATATTGGGGAAACACAGGTAATGTCTTTTCTAAAGCTTATTTTCCACCTGTTGGGCTTAGCTTTGGTAACCAACTCTCAGAAGTAATTATTTTTATTACGTCGTCATGAGTAAACCCCTCTTTCTTTAATGCGCTATAATATTGGCTAATGAGTTTAGCTACTTCGGCTATTTTTCCGGGCTGTTGATAATAGCTAAGCTGGGCATCCAGCATTGAAGTGGCCATCTTAGTATACATAGGTCCCATCATGTTCATTGCGTTAGCCATCTCATTTGTACCATCTGATGGTTGGTTCGGCATTGTAGTTGTTGTGGTATAACCGTTTTGCGGAACCGGCGGAGGTGGAACCAAAACCACCTCGGTGACTTTTACGCTGGTAGTTGTTTCCTCAGGTACTGATTGCGTAAGGCTTACGTTATAAAAATTAAAAAACGTTATACCATTTTTTTGCACACCGGCCCTTTCAATAATATCTATGGATTTTGCTGTGGCTGGTATTTTCTTGAAATATATTTTAAAGTTGAGCTTTTCTCCGGCTTTTGCCAATGTGCGTTTTTCAGGCACCATAGCTATGTTTTCTGATTTTATATAGTTGTAATGTTCATTATTCAAATCCGTCTGGATAAATATTTCTTTATTGAGTTGTACCCAGGAACCGGGGTTATTTGCCGTGTACTCAATACTTACGATGGTAAATTGTTTGTCGGTTTCAATTTTCTTAATGCTGCTGCTCCAGTCATCCCGGTTCTCGATATAGGGATTTACAATGTTTTGCGCAAATGAGGTAAGGCAGGCAATCAGCAGCAGGGCTGCTAAGGTTAAGGTTTTTTTCATGTGAATAATTCAGGTGATATTTTGTATAAATATATTGATAAGGTTTTAAATGTGTGGGTGACAATAAAATATAATAATTGGCAATTAACAAAATGGAAATGCCGACAACTGATATATTTGCCGTATGAAAGCTATCTGTGTATTTTGTGGGGCCAATTTTAATGGCGACCCGGTATTGAAGCAGGCTGTGGAACAACTGGCCGAAGTAATGGTAAACCGTCTCATTACCCTGGTATACGGTGGTGGCAAGGTTGGCGTAATGGGTTTACTGGCCGATGCTGTGCTGAAAAACGGAGGTAAGGCAATTGGTATTATTCCGCAGTTTTTAATGGATAAGGAGGTGGGGCATACCGGCTTAACGGAACTGCACATTGTTGAAAACATGCACCAGCGCAAACAAATGATGAGCGATCTGTGCGATGGTATTATTACCCTGCCTGGTGGATTAGGGACACTGGAAGAGTTTTTTGAAGTATTAACCTGGCTGCAATTGGGTTTGCACACCCATCCGGTAGGTTTGCTTAACGTAAATGGTTTTTATGACTTCCAGTTAAAACAGCTTGATGTTATGGTTGAGCATAAATTACTGAAACCGGCTAACCGTAGTTTGGTGCTAACCTCAGGCGATCCTATTGAACTGATTAACCTGATGGATAATTTTACCGCCAAACCCGATGAGGTATGGTTTAAAGACAGAAACCTGACTTAGTACACTTATTCTTTATAAATAATACGTTGTACGTTTCAAAACAATCCTGTCAAATTATCGGGTTTTAAAACGTACAACGTTAAACACCTATTCGCCGCCATCGGGCCCGTAAAAAACGGCCCAGGTAGCAAAATCATCGGTGAAATTTTCAAAGCGATGCTCAACGCCTGCTTTCACAAACAGCACATCGCCTTGCTGAAAGCTGGTGCGTATGTCATCATTTATAAACTCCCCGCTTCCGTTAATGATCATGTATAACTCATCCTGCAGATGAGGGGTTTGCGGGTCAAGATTTGCTGGCATGTATATCTCTACAGACATGCTGCCATGCTGTATGGCCTTCACAAATGAATTTCCGGGCTTGTCGCTCAAATGCTGGAGTGCCTTAATTACTGATGATTTCATTTCAATACCAGGATACAATAGTTATTCAACCTGGCTAATGGTCCAGAAATCGTCGGCAAGATTGGTGCTGGTAACGTAATCATAAGGCATATAAAAGTAGCCGCTCAATCCCCAATCGCTGCCCCAGCTGTTGCGTATAATAAAAGCATTTTTTGAATCATCATACCCAACGGCCAATACAGCATGGCCGCCTAAAACACTTTCGTTTTTTGCAGGCATGGTCATAATGCCGGTTTTGGCTATTTCATCGCCCTCAAAGCTTTGGTATACGGTAAATCCAAGCACAAAAGGATTACCACCGGCAAGGCATGTTTTTAACTCGTTAATTACCGTATTATTTAAACGGGTATACTGCAGTGCCTGGTTTTTCTTAGCTTGCGTATATAATACCTTGGTAGGTTTTTTGGCAAACTGGCTTACGTTATATGGCCATTTAGCTTCGTCACAAACCCCCAGGGTAGCTACAGACTTTACACCATCACGCAGTTGGGCGCCGCTATCTTCCTTAACATGCCCTTCCAAGACCCTTTCGTTGTAATAAATGAATAATCTGGACGGGGTAAATACCGGCAGTTTTTGTTTCATCAGTTCAAATTCAAAAGCGCCGGCAATGGCATTGGCAGTGCATGAACCTAACTGTCCCTGGTCATAAACTGGTGGGCACTGTGCTCGCATATCAACCATCGGTGGAACCGGTTGTGCCAAAGCGGCGTGACGAACAACTGAATATTGAAGATCCCGGTGATCGGGCAGGTCAGGGAGCCAGCCGTAGTGTTTGGTTTTCTGTATCATAATTTGGGGGTTTAATAATTTTATCATAAAGTTATATTGTTTTATGCAGAAACATACGCGTGTTTTTACGCATTTTGATACGTGCTGACACCTGAATGTGTAAACTATTAAATACCTGATTAACAATATTAAATAAACTTATAGCATCATATTAAAAAACAAAACAGCAATTCATTAGCTTTTTCTCCTGTAATTTTTCCTAATTTACATTTACTATAAAAACCAATTATGGATATCGGGTTCAATATCAATGAGGACATCAATAAACAGCTTGTTTATGAGCTGAATACCAGGCTCAAGAAAATATACCAGGGCGGCGGCGAAAAGGCTGCGGCCAAACAAAAGGAGAAAGGTAAAATGCTGGCCCGCGAGCGCGTAGCCTATTTAATTGATAAGGACAAACCCTGGCTTGAAATAGGCGCTTTTACCGCCGATGGCATGTATGCCGAATATGGTGGTTGCCCATCAGGTGGGGTAGTTTGCGGCATAGGCTATATATCGGGCAGGCAATGTGTGGTGGTGGCCAATGATGCTACGGTAAAAGCCGGGGCCTGGTTCCCGATAACGGCCAAAAAGAACCTGCGTGCGCAGGAAATAGCCATGGAAAACCGCCTGCCTATTATTTACCTGGTTGATTCGGCAGGGGTATACCTCCCGCTGCAGGATGAGATCTTTCCGGATAAGGAGCATTTTGGGCGCATATTCCGTAACAATGCCATCATGAGCAGCATGGGTATTATCCAGATCTCGGCCATCATGGGCTCCTGCGTGGCGGGTGGTGCTTATTTACCCATCATGAGCGATGAGGCTATGATTGTGGAAGGTACAGGCTCGGTTTTTTTGGCGGGGTCATACCTGGTTAAATCGGCCATTGGCGAGGACGTGGATAACGAAACCTTAGGCGGGGCAACCACCCATTGTGAAATATCGGGCGTTACCGATTATAAACAACCTAATGACAAGGCCTGTCTTGATTCTATCCGTAACATCATGAGTATGACCGGCGATTTTAATAAGGCGGGTTTTGACCGCGTAAAATCCATTGCACCCAAGCTTAACGAAAAGGACATTTACGGCATACTGCCTGATAGCCGCCAAAAAGCCTACGATATGAAAGAGATCATTTTGCGTTTGCTTGATGATTCGGCTTTTGAGGAATATAAAGAAGGTTATGGCCAGTCTATTATTTGCGGTCTTGGCCGGATAGATGGCTGGGCGGTGGGTATTGTGGCTAACCAGCGCAAGGTGATCAAATCAAAAAAAGGCGAGATGCAGTTTGGCGGCGTTATATATTCCGATTCGGCCGATAAAGCTACCCGCTTTATCATGAACTGTAATCAAAAAAAAATACCGCTGGTTTTTCTGCAGGATGTTACCGGGTTTATGGTAGGTAGCCGCTCAGAACAGGGCGGTATTATTAAGGATGGGGCAAAAATGGTTAACGCCGTTGCCAACTCCATTGTGCCCAAATTTACTATAGTAATAGGTAACTCCTATGGTGCGGGCAATTATGCCATGTGTGGCAAGGCCTATGACCCAAGGCTCATTTACGCCTGGCCATCGGCAAAAATAGCGGTAATGGGTGGCGGACAGGCCGCTAAAACCCTATTGCAAATACAGGCCGCCGGCCTCAAAGCCCGTGGCGAAGAAGTAGACGAAGTAAAGGAACAAGAATTGTTGAAACAAATAACCGATCGCTACAACGCCCAAACAACCCCGTACTACGCAGCCGCAAGGTTATGGGTTGATGGTATTATTGATCCGCTGGAAACGCGTAAGGTAATCTCCATGGGAATTGAGGCCGCCAACCATTCGCCTATTGAAAAGGCATTTAACGTTGGGGTGATACAAACATAGGGGAGTAGGTAGTAATCATCCTTCCCGATAATATAGCTGATTTAACATTTTATTTCCTGCCTGTCATTCTGAGGGACGAAGAATCTATTCATAGTTCAGACTTACGAAGTTTTTAAAACTTCGTAAGTCTGACGTTTTCTTTGACAATCAGATCCTTCACTCCGTTCAGGATGACATATTTTTATCATATAATAATCCTGAAGTATGAAAAAGCTATTGCTCCCTTTATTATTGCTGTCGCTGAGGGTTTCGGCACAAAATGCGCAGCAGGTTCATCAGAAAGCTATTTTGATAGATACACATAATGATATCATATCCAATGAACTAATTACGCGCTTTGACTTAGCTAAATTGCAGGACGAGGGTAATTTTGACTTGGTGCGTGCAAAAAGGGGCGGACTCGATGCGCAGATATTCTCTATTTGGTGCGGCGAAAACTATGGCAAAGGCGCAGCTTTTGCTTTTGCCAATCGCGAAATAGATTCGTTATATGCCCTCATTAAACGTAACCCTGGTAAAATAGCCCTGGTGCGTAACAGCGCCGAACTAAAAAATGCCGTGGCGCATCAAAAACTGGCCGCGCTGATAGGGGTTGAAGGGGGCCACATGATTGAGGACCGGATGGATTACATAGATAGTTTAGCCAAACGTGGCATGTGCTATTTAACCCTCACCTGGAATAACAGCACCTCCTGGGCTACATCGGCCCGTCACGAGGTTATCAAAAAGGATAGTTTGCCGCATCTGGGATTAACCGATTATGGTAAACAGATTGTGCATCATCTAAATAAACTGGGTGTAATGGTTGATGTATCGCATGTGGGCGAACGTACATTTTATGATGTGCTGTCCACTACCAGCAAACCGGTTATTGCTTCGCACAGTTGTGCTTACAGTATTGATCCCAATCGTCGTAATTTAAAGGATGACCAGTTGAAAGCCCTGGCAAAAAATGGGGGAGTGGTATGCGTAAATTTCTATAGCGGCTTTGTTGATAGCACCTATAACGCCAAAGTGCATGCTTTTCTGTATCAGCATAAAGCAGAACTCGACTCATTAACCCAAATATATCACGACGGCGACCTCGCCAATATCCGCCTGAACGCCATATACAAAAGCCAATCTGATAAACTAAGACCACCTTTAAGTTTGCTCATACAGCATATCAATTATATGGTAAAGCTCATCGGTATTGATCATGTGGGCATAGGCTCGGATTTTGACGGTGCTGAGTCATACCCATTAGAGATGGACAGCGTAAGCGATTACCCTAAAATAACCGCTGAGTTATTGAAACTGAACTACAGCGAAAAGGACATTGATAAAATATTAGGTGGTAATGTAATGCGGGTGCTCAAGGCCAATACGGGTAAATGATGGCACAGTATTGACTGTTGACCTCTTGCCTGATAAGCAGATAAATTGTAAATTCGCATACATTTTTATAGACAATGTCTCAAGAAACAGAACACATCAAATGCCTTATCATAGGCTCAGGACCGGCTGGTTACACAGCGGCCATATACGCATCAAGGGCTGATTTGAAACCTGTCATGTATACGGGTTTGTTAGCCGGCGGACAGCTAACCCAAACTACTGAGGTAGAAAATTTCCCCGGATATCCTGAAGGTATCATGGGCCCCGAAATGATGGAAGACCTGCGTAAGCAAGCCGAACGTTTGGGTACCGAGATCCGTTTTGGTTATGCAAGTTCTGTTGATTTTACAAGCCTGCCCCATAAAGTGGTTATTGATGACGTAAAAACTATTACTGCCGATACCGTGATTATTGCTACCGGAGCATCTGCAAAATGGCTGGGTTTAGATTCTGAACAAAAATATAGCGGTTTTGGTGTTTCGGCTTGTGCCGTGTGTGATGGTTTCTTTTTTAAAGGACAGGATGTTGCCATTGTAGGTGCAGGTGATACTGCTGCCGAAGAAGCTACTTACTTAGCAAAACTGGCCCGCAAGGTATACATGATCGTTCGTCGTGATGAGTTCCGTGCTTCAAAGGCAATGGTACACCGCGTGCTGAACACTCCTAATATTGAAATTTTATACAATACCGAAACCAAAGAAATATTGGGCGACGGACAAAGCGTAACCGGCGTTAGGGTTACCAATAACCAAACCAACACGGATACCGATTTGGATGTTACCGGATTTTTTGTGGCGATAGGTCATCATCCTAATACCGATATTTTTAAGGGCTGGTTAAATATGGACGAAACCGGCTATATCATTACCCGTCCGGGTTCAACAGAAACCAATGTGGAAGGTGTGTTTTGCTGCGGCGATGCACAGGATCACATTTACCGCCAGGCAGTTACCGCCGCCGGTACCGGTTGTATGGCCGCCATTGATGCCGAACGCTACCTGGCCGCCAAAGAGCACGTAGTTACAGCGTAAAACGCCACCCAACCCTTCCCAACGGGAGCGTTTTGTAAAATACTTAAAGCCAGCTATTTATAGTTGGCTTTTTTTGTTTTCATGCTTTTCAAGAGCTCCCCCTTCAGGGGACTGGGGGCTACAGGGTGATGAAATTTTGAAAAACTTTGAACGATAACGCGATACTTCATCACACTCCGTAGGAGTATCCTGTTTATAGCAATCATGAAGTAAACGTTTAGCTCTATAGGAGCTTCCTGATAAATCCTGCAAACCCTTCTTAGGACGATAAACCTGTTTGATGTTAAGAAGCTCCTATGGAGCTACTGCCTAGATTTATTGATAATACCTTTTCAAGAGCTCCCTCTTCAGGGGGCCGGGGGGCAACATATTTTTTACATACCAAACTTCTTATATTTTTTTAAAATCTTTTATATTCACAGCTTAGTACCAACCTGATTAATAATTATGTACAAAAAAGCATCCCTCATGCTGTTTGCCCTGCTTACAGTATCTGCAACTATGGTGACCGCACAGGATACCAATCCTAATCTGGGTATTATCCCGGTGCCGGTATCTGTTAAAAAGGCTCCCGGCCAGTTTGTGTTAAGCCAGGAAACCACCATCCAGGCCGACTCGCCATCAAACAAAGCTGTGCTGTTTTTTAAAGATTATATGGCTAACAATTTAGCTTATCATAAAACTGTAGTTGTAAAAGGAGGTGCCGCTGCAAATGTTATTACCTTAACAGCCGCAGGTACTGATAATTTACCTGCCGAAGGTTACCGCTTAACCATTACACCACAACAGGTTACCGTTGCCGGTAAAGGTGCCGGACTTTTTTATGGTATACAAACCCTGCTGCAGTTAATGCCGTTGGACAGGGCTGCTACAGCTAAGCTGCCTTGTGTGCAAATTGAGGATTATCCGCGTTTTGGGTATAGGGGGGCGATGCTTGATGTAGGACGTCATTTTTTCTCGGTTGAGATGGTTAAAAAATACATTGACCTGCTGGCTGCCTACAAGCTGAATAATTTTCACTGGCACCTGACCGAAGATCAGGGCTGGCGTATCGAAATAAAAAAATACCCGAAGCTTACACAAATAAGCAGTATGCGGGCGCAAACCTTAATTGGCGGCTACCGCGATCGTACGCCGCAGCAATTTGATAACACGCCTGATGGTGGTTTTTATACGCAGGATCAGGTTCGTGATGTGGTAAAATATGCTGTAGACAGGTATATCAATATTATACCCGAAATTGAGATGCCAGGCCACTCATCCGCTGCTTTGGCTGCCTATCCTGAATTAGGTTGCGACCCCGGTAAGCCAGTTAAAGTAGCAGAAACCTGGGGCGTATTCCCGGATATTTACTGTCCGTCAGAAAAAACGTTCAGCTTTCTACAGGATGTTTTGACCGAGGTAATGGCGCTTTTTCCAAGTAAATATATCCACATTGGCGGTGATGAAGCGCCAAAAGATGCATGGAAAAAATCGGCCTTTTGCCAGCAGCTTATTAAAAAGCTAAAGCTGAAAGATGAGCACGGCTTACAGAGCTATTTTATACAGCGGATGGAGAAGTTTGTAAACTCCAAGGGCCGTAGCATTATTGGTTGGGACGAGATATTGGAAGGTGGTCTGGCACCTAATGCTACCGTAATGAGCTGGCGCGGCGAAGATGGCGGTATTGCAGCGGCCCAGCAAAAACATAACGTGATCATGACGCCGGGCAGTGCCGGTTTGTATATTGACCACGGACAAGGTAAACCTGCCGACGAGCCATTGAGCATTGGCGGTAATGAGCCATTATCAAAAATATACAGCTATAACCCAACCCCTGCAGTTTTAACACCCGAGCAGCAAAAGTATATTGAAGGCGTACAAGCCAACTTGTGGACAGAATATGTACCAACTGATGCCAAGGTGGAATATATGCTGCTGCCACGTTTAATGGCCCTGTCAGAAGTGGCATGGTCGCCGGTGGAGAATAAGAACTTCAAAGATTTTTCAGAAACCCGTCTTCCGGGGCATTTGGCATGGCTCGATAAAAACAACATCAATTACCGGGTGCCGGTAGCTATAGGAGCAAAGGATACAGTGATGATAGGTACGCAGCTTAACGCCACGTTAAGTCCATCAGTTGATGGTGCCAGAATTTATTATACCATTGATGGCTACACCCCGCGTGAAACTGATTTGATCTACAACACGCCGCTTAGTTTCCCTGTTCCGCAAGATCAGTACCGCGAATTAAAAACCATCGTGATCACGCCATCGGGCAAACGCAGTGTGGTAACCAATACTATTGTTTATAATAAAGCGTCTTTTGCGGCCGTTAAATATGCAGGGCAGGCAACAGGGGCAAAATACCAGTTATTTACGGGTACATATACCGCTACAAATCAGTTAGCCAATGCAGCAGCAACTGATAGTGGTACAGTTAAAACTTTTAGTACCGTTGATTTCCGGAAAAGTAAAGGTAAATTTGGTATTGTTTACTCCGGCTACATTAATATTGATGCCGATGGTAATTATGGATTTTCGACCCTGTCAGGTAACGGATCTGTTTTGCTGATTGACGATCAGTTGATTGTTGATAACGATGGTAAACATGCGGTTACCGAACAAAATGGTGCAGCGCCTTTATTAAAGGGTTTTCATAAGTTTACTTTAAAGTATGTTGATGCAGGTGGTCCGGGGGTATTAAAGGTATTTATAAACACCCCGGGTAAACAAAAAGCCGAGCTAACGGCCGATACATTATATAACTAATACGATATAAACTATAATGATTAACAGATTTTATCTTTCTGCGTTAGTAATAGGAACTGTTACGGCTATAGCCGGTTGCGGGAGTAATGAACCCAAAACTACAGCCGCGCCACCGGCTGCAAAAAAGTCCGAATTGATGGCACCTTTCAGGTTTCACAAGCTTATTGAGGTTTCACCGGGGCAAAGCTATGACATATTGAGCTGGGGCCGTGGCTCGCAGGACGCTGGATCATTCATGATCCTGCATTCCGATTCATCTGCCATAAAATATACCACTACCACCGGCGATCTGGACGGCGCCATAGTTGATGTATACAACGCTGATATGGATGTGGACGGCAACCCTGAAATACTGATCCAGGCCAAATCAAAGGATACCACCAACTATGCCAGTATTTATGCTTTTGAGTTTAGCAACAACAAAGCCAATAAGCTTGATTTTCCGCGGTTAAACAATTCGCAGCGTAAAGGCTACCGGGGTAATGATAATTTTTACATACGCGACGGTAAACTGATCCGCGAGTTCCCGATTTACAATGGGAGTGGTAAAGATGCCAAACCATCCGGCGCAAAACGCCAGTTGGAATATGGCTTAAGGAGCAATGAGTTTACGGTAAAGCAACTGAGTAAAGATTCGGTTGAGGTGGCTACTAAACAACCTGTGGCTGCTAATACTGCAGTAAAACAAACAACAGATACCAAGGCTTCAAGTAAGAGCTCTGAAAAGAAAAAGTCATCTTCCAAATCAAAGAAAAAGAAACACAGAAGACATCACAGAGAGGAATAAAACCATGCCATTCTGCGCAGGGATTCTACGGGTGAAACCTACAGCAGTCAGTATCCTCATATACTGCTATGTTAAAAGTAAGTTGTCTGTGAGGACACGGACAACGGTGGATGAAAAAACTGCCCGATAAACGCAGTATGTGTCCTCATCCCGGCAGTATGTGTCGTCATCTCCGCAGTGTTCGGAAGAATCAAAATGAATATCAAATGCCGGGTTTTGGCTAAAGCCTTATTGTTTTTTATTTGCAATCCGTTGGCTAAAGCCAACGGCAATGATAAATACAAAGTGTTTCATTCATTGCCGTCTCATTTATGGGACGGATAAAGAAGCTGAAAATAGGGCTTTAGCCAAAACTCTAATCTGCGGTATTAAAAGAAAATTGTATGTGAGGACACAGACAACGTTGGATGAAAAATCTGCCCGAAAACACGAAGCATCTGTTTATTGACTATAAACAGATGCTTCGTTTATTTTACACCGGTTTACTTATCCAACAATTTCAAGGTCTTCTAACTGGTTATTTATAAATTCCATTTCTTCGCCGTTAATGTGTATCTCAATGGCTTTGGCATTTTGTTTGGCTTGCTCGGCATTGCGGGCGCCAACCAGTGCAATAGTAATGCCCGGGTGATTAATGGTCCAGCGAATCACCAATTGCCCAAGGGTAGCACCTTTTTCATCAGCTAATGGTTTAATTTTTGCCAAAAACTCGTTGGTGCGTTTAATATTCTCTTCCTTAAAGTATTTTACCCCTGCCCTGTGGTCGCCTTCGCCAAAAGTATGGCCCGGTTTTATTTTTCCGGTAAGCAATCCACGTTCCAGCGGACTATAGGCCAGTATCGCCTTTTTGTTTTCAATACAATACGGAATCAGCTCATCCTCAATGGCGCGGTTCACCATGCTGAAAGGTACCTGGTTTGATGCCAGCTTAAGTGTTTTTTCGGCAATGGCCATCTGCTTTACATCATAGTTGCTCACACCGGCCTCGCGTATTTTACCTTGTTCCTTCAGGCGCAATACGGCTTCCATGGTTTCTTCAATAGGAGTGGTAACATCGGGCCAGTGAATTTGGTAAAGGTCAATATAATCGGTGCCCAAACGTTTAAGGCTGTTTTCACACTCCGTAATGATGCTGTCTTTACCGGCATATTTATAAATGTCAATAGGCTTACCGTCGTTATCCTGGCTTTTAAAAGCAAGGCTTCCTTTGGTCAGGTCCCAGCGCATACCGTATTTGGTTAGTATTTGTACTTTATCGCGGGATAAGCCTTTTATGGCCTGGCATACCAACTCCTCACTTTTACCCTGCCCATAAATAGGAGCAGTGTCAATAGAGGTAATGCCGAGGTCGTATGATGTACGCATGGCCTTAATGGCATCGTTGTCATCATTGCCGCCCCACATCCAGCCGCCAGCCGCCCATGCACCAAAGGTTATTGCCGAAACTGCCAGTTTAGTTTCTCCTAATCGTCTAAATTCCATAGTTAAATGAGTAGTTTAAAATCCGGCAGCAAAATGTATTTAATTGTTGAGATTATGAAATTATTTGGACAGCAATATCATATCATTTGCGTTGCCAACACCAACGGCGTCAAAATCATTATTAAAGAAAAACCAGCCCTCGCGGGTGTCAGTGTTTTGCCTCACGGCGTTAACTATATGCTGTAAAAAATCCATACTATAGGCCGAGCGGTAAAGCACCGGTACCCCATGAAAACGGTAATAAACCATAGGGGTGTTCTGTATAACTTCATCGGGCAGGGTGGGGTGGCTCATGCCGCAAAAGGTAATGTTGTGTTTGGCCAGTTTCTGGTAAACGGTATTGTTCCACCAGCTTACATGGCGTAGTTCCACCACGTTTTTAAAGGCTGGGTTAAGGCTGTTAATAATACGGTCGAGTTTTTCATCATCGTAACTAAAGCTGGGCGGCAGCTGAAACAGCACTGGCCCCAGTTTTTCCTGGAGTCCCTGGTTAATGGTGTCGTAAAAGCTGGTGACGAGCTCAGTAGTGTCATTAAACTTTTTGTAATGGGTGATAGCGCGGGGAGCTTTTACCGCAAACCTAAAATCAGCCGGACTTTTGTTATACCACGTTTGCAGAAACGACAGCTGCGGGAAACGATAAAAGGTAACATTGAGCTCCAGCGTTTTAAAATGTTCGCAATAGTAATCAAACCACTTGCGCTGCGGTAGTCCCTCGGGGTAAAACCGCCCTTTCCAATCTTTATAATGAAATCCCGAACACCCGATATGCCAATCCATTTTGTTATAACCTTCAATGTTAAAGGCGATGCCATCGGCTTTTGTTTTACGGAAGCTGTAGTTTAGCCATTAAAAAGCTTGTTTCTTTTTATATTCCTGCCTTTGCGTATTAATATAGCATGGTAAATGGTGGGTATATCATTTGTCCATTGTTTAATGATCAGTAACATACCCATTATTTCTAAACGGGTGGCAATGCCCATAAAAAAGCAAATGTTAAAAAGGATAATGGAATTGCCAGTTGCCATTATCTGAATTAATGTGCCAAATAAAGTTAATGTCCAAAATTTTGAAGCAATAGCATGGGTTGCTACCTCTTTTTTAAATTTTAAATAACTTAAAAGATAACAGCAAGCCTCTATCGATAAAAGGATCGAAATTTTAGCGATGTTGTTCTTGAAAAATTCCGGATAAATCAAATAGCAGCTGGCAATAATGGTTAGCCAAAAAAACTGATCAACGCCTGAATCAAGCCGTCGTAGTGTTGGTGTTGATATATTTAATCGTCTTGCAATAATCCCGTCAAAAATGTCAAATAACAATCCGAGGAAAATAAGACTTATATTTATGGTACTGAAGTAAGGTGGCTGATAGATACTGAGCGCAGTAATTACTAAACCAAATACAACTCTTGAAAAAATTAAAAGGATAGGTATTTTATTCATTTTACTGCCTAATGTAAACAACTAAGTTGAAATTATGAAACTGTTGGCTTGGGAACCTGAAATTCTTCTGCTTGTTATTGTGTTGTAATTTTTGGCCACTGAAAGATTGGCCCTAATCCTTACATTCCCATCTCCACATCTAAAATAAAATTACCACATTTGTATATCTGCCTATTGCACGTATAACTATGCATTTGATATATCCTGCCTTTTTATTTGCATTACTCACGTTAGCTATCCCGGTTATTATTCATTTGTTCAACTTTCGCAAGTTTCAGAAAGTGAATTTCAGTAACGTGCAGTTTTTAAAGGAAATTCAGGAGCAACAGGCCTCTCGTCGTAATTTAAAGGAACGGCTCATTTTGGCTGCAAGGCTACTGGCGCTGTTTTTTTTAGTGCTTGCATTTGCCCGGCCATACTTCAACACCCAAAATACAAATAAAGCCGGGCGACAAAATGCGGTAAGTATTTTTGTAGATAACTCCTACAGTATGCAGGCGCTTAACCGCGAGGGGGCGTTATTGGATGACGCCAAACAAAAAGCCAAGGAAATTGCATCGGCCTATAATATTAATGACCGGTTTCAGCTGCTTACGCAGGATTTTGAGGGCCGCCATCAGCGTTTATTAAGTAGGGACGAGTTTAACGATGCTGTTGACCAGGTAAAGATAAGTTCTCAAAGCCGGGGTTTACAGCAGATCATTAACCGGCAGCAAAGTATGCTTCATACACAACAGGGCGCCGTTAAATCACTCTACATTATTTCTGACCTGCAAAAAAATATGGCTTCAGGTCGGGTAAAAACAGATAGTAGCATAGCTGTTAGCCTTATACAGCTAAAATCAGGAAAGCTGCCCAATGTGGCGGTGGATTCTGTGTGGTTGCTGAGTGCTGTGCACCGCCCCGGCGAAAGTGAGAAACTGGTGGTGCGCCTGCACAATTATGCAGATGAAAAGGCTGATAAAATTCCGCTTAAAGTACTCATAAACGGGGCACAAAAGGCGCTGGGCAGTTATACCATCCCGGCGCGTGCGGTACAGAACGATACGCTTGCCTTTATGGGGTTGCAGGCGGGGTGGCAGCAGGGCCTGGTGCAGCTGCAGGATAACCCGGTTACGTTTGATAACCAGTTTTACTTTAGCTTTAATGTAAGCAGGCAAATGCACGTACTGCTTATTGATGGCGGCACGCCGAATGCTTACCTGAAAGCTGCTTTTGCTGCCGATCTTTTTTTTGCCGTGCAGCGCGTGCCCGATGGCAATGTAGATTATGCAAACCTGGGTAGTTTGCCTATGGTGGTGGTGAGTGATGTTAAAGCTATCTCAGCGGGCTTGGCCCAGCAATTGAAAACGTATGTTGCCAAAGGTGGTACGCTGGTGGTTTTCCCCGCTGCGGATGCTGATTTTGCCAATTATCGCACCTTTCTGCAACCGATGAATGCTGCATACCCAGAAAAGCTCATTAGTGAAAATATTAAAGTAGCCAGGCTCAATAAGCAAAGCCCGGTGTTTAAAAATGTGTTTGAAGGATTTCCGGAAAATCCCGATCTGCCGTTGGTTAAAAAATATTACCAGTTGAGCGCCCCACGCGGCCAGCAGGACAACCTGATGCAATTAAGCAACGGGCAAGTGTTTTGGGCGGGATACAACAGTGGTCGTGGCAAAGTTTATGTGGCAGCGGTGTCACTTAATGACGATTTTAGCAATTTGCCCCGGCATGCACTTTTTGTGCCGGTACTATTCAGGATAGCCTTGCTCAGCGGGCACGATATGCCTTTGTTTTATACGCTGGGAAACGAGGAAACGTTGGAGATACCACAGGTACAGATTAGCGAAAAGCAAATACTTACGCTGGTTAAGGGCGGTCAAACTACTATTCCTGATGTAAGGCAGCAGGAGGGCAGTACTTTGCTATACCTGTCAGACCAATTGCATGAAACCGGTATCTATACCTTAAAAAAGCAGGATAGCACCCTGGCCACGCTGGCCTTTAACGATAACGGGACAGAATCAGACCTGAGTTATTTGAGCCAGGCCAGACTTCGCGAATTATTGCCAAAGACAACCGCCTTATTAACAGGTGGTAATGCTTCATTAAAAGGTATTGTTGCCGAAACAAATTTTGGCACACAATTATGGAAACTTTGTATAATTTTGGCATTGATTTTTCTGGCCGCCGAAATTTTGTTGATCAGGTACTTTAAGCCCGGTAAACAAGTTGCAAAGCAACCGGTTTAATCACATAAAATCCTTAAAGCAGTGCTAATGAATTTGCTTATCAAATCTGCCACCATTCTTGATCCGGGATCAGCCTTTCATCAACAAGTTACCGATATTTTAATTGAAAACGGAGTGATTACCCGTATTGCCGAAGACATTGACGCCGACGCTGAGTTGGTAGATGCAGAAGGTAAATACGTATCGCCCGGTTTTTTTGACCTGAACTGCAACATAGGTGAGTTGGGCCTGGAAACCAAAGAGGATATGCAATCGGGTACGCGGGCTGCTGCTGCCGGTGGCTTTACGGGTATAGCCCTGATGCCAAACACCATACCCCCGGTACATTCAAAGGCCGAGATTGAATATTTGCTTAACCGGTCAAGAAACAATATTGTTGACGTATATCCCTTAGGAACCATATCGCACAAGCGCGAGGGTAAGGATCTGGCCGAGATGTATGATATGTACCTGAGTGGCGCCAAGGCATTTACCGATGGTAACCGCCCGGTTCAGGATGCAGGATTAATGGAACGCGCGCTGCTGTATGCGCAGGGCTTTGATGCATTGGTGTTCTCGTACCCCGAGGATACCGCTATTGCCGGTAAGGCTAAGGTAAATGAGGGGGAGATCAGTACGCTGCTGGGCATGAAGGGAATCCCCTCACTGGCCGAGGAGCTGATGATAGCCCGTGATCTTTATCTGGCAGAGTATACCGTATCAAAAATACACTTTAGTACCATATCAACCGCCCGCTCGGTGGAGTTGATCCGCGAGGCCAAACGCAAGGGGCTGGAAGTTACCTGCGATGTAGCTGCCCATCACCTGGTACTTACAGACGAGGCCCTGTTAGGCTTTGATAGCATGTACAAGGTAAAACCCCCGCTGCGCACCAAAGATGACCTGAGCGCGCTGATAAACGGACTTAAGGACGGCACTATTGATGCCATAGTAACCCAGCATACCCCACACGAGGTTGAATTTAAGGATGTAGAGTTTGAAGTGGCCGAGTATGGTATAGTGGGTTTGCAAACTGCACTGGCGTTATCCCTCCAATCAGGCTTGCCTGTTGAGCTGTTGGTTGAAAAGCTGGCCATTAACCCCCGCGAAATATTAGGCGTTGCCGTACCGGTTATTGCCGAAGGAGAACAAGCTAACCTGGTACTTTTTGACGTGGATGCAGAGTGGGAATACACCGTTAAAAATAATAAGTCAAAATCGGTTAATTCGCCTTTTGTTGGCCATAATTTAAAAGGAAAAGTGTTGTTAACATATAATAATCAACAAATCTTAAAATAGACAATCATGATCGATCCAAAAATAGGAACCGCCTTTGAAGCCGCATTAGCCGCTTTCTCAAAATATAACAGCTTTGATGCTACCCTGCTTACTAATGATTTTGCAGCGGTTTTTGCATCTGACGAAGACTTTTTGACTAAAGTAGATGCTTTGGACGAAGTTTTTGACAATAACCTTGCTGTGGAATCACTACGCGAGGTGTTTTTTGATCTGCTGATGATCAACTTTTTTAGCGCCGACGTTAAAAAGCTGGAAGAAGATTACCTGGATACAGAGGAATGGGAAGATATTGAAGAACAAACCCTTGATCGCGGTACCGAGCTACTGAACCTGCTGCTGTACCTTAACGAGTGTGAGGACGAAGATATTGAACCCGAACTGGAAGATTACCTGAAAGAGTTTTTATTGGTTGATGAGGATGAGTTTCAGGACGAATACCGCATTTATGAGCCGGTAATTGCTAACCAGATACTGATTGAAAGCCCGGTTGCGGAGATTAATAAAGTAGCTCAAAGCCTTCCTGAAGATTCTGAACTGAAAGAATTATTTTACCCGATGATCTGTTTCTTCCAGAATATTGACCCTACCGATGAGGCCAAGGACAATATTGCAGCACATGCCATCAACAAGGATTTTGATATGGCGGTGTTAGATATATTGGTTAATTTTCAATAACAGCTAACAGATATTTTAACCAAACTCCAATAAACCAATGATAATTGAAATTGATAAAAAACAATTAAGAAAGGTAGGGATTACTTTCGGGTTATTGTTAGGGTTAGCCTTAACCATATTAAGTATAGTATCATTTTACATCATGATTTCTACATCTTCGGTAATTGTGATATCGTCCGTTCCGTTTATATTTTCGATAGTTTTCCCTATCATACTGGTTGTGATATTGTGTTTCAATTTCCGTAAAAATATTGAGGGCTTTTGGACATTTAAACAGGCTGCAACCGGAATTTTCATTATGTTTTTTGTTGCCTTCGCCGTACAATTCCTGCTGCGCGACCAGCTATTTGCCAGGGTTATTGAACCCAACATGGTTGAGAAAACCCAAACAGCCATGACCAGTGCAGTAACATCATTCCTGGAAAAAAGTAAAGCAAGCCAAGATGATATTGACAAAAAAATGGATGATATTCAAAAGCAGTTTGATGCTCAAAAAAATGTTTCCATCGGCAAGCAGATCGAGGGAGTAGGCATTTCGATCATATTCATTTTTGTGATCGCCATTATATTTGCTGCTTTTTTCAAAAAAGAAGGGCAGGTGTATAATCCGAATAATGATCCAATCATTTAATAAGAAAAACTAAACGTATCCAGGCGGCCTTTTCAAAATGAAAAGGCCGCTTTTTTTATAACCGCATCATTGCGAGGGATGATGCAATCGCGAACTATGTATACTCACCCTGTACAGTACCCGATTGCCACACTATCGCTCGCAATGACATGTGTAGTATCTCGTAACCTCCAAAAAAAGGGCTGTTTTCTAATTAGAAAACAGCCCTTTTGTGTATGTATTTCATTGCGAGGCACGAAGCAATCGTGAACTAACTAAGTATATTCGCTCTGTATGGCATGTTATTACGCAATGCCATATATTAATGTCTTATGCGGTTGCAACCAGCTTGCTGATGCTGCGGTAAACATATTCGTTATAAATATGTCTGCGTGCAAATCTTCCCGGCGAATCTGCATTGATCAGTTTGATATAAACCGCTTTAGGTACATCAAAATATTCGTAAGCATTGCCATCGGCAAAAGTGATTTTAAGCACCTGCGATTTGTATTCAAAATCAGCAATGCTTGAAGCTGTAGTAGTTAAAGTATAATCAGCAAACGACTGGCTGCGTGTTTCGGGAGCAATGCTCACCAAAAAATGATACGCTTCAATAATAGTCTTGCTTTTTTCTTCGGCTTCCAGTTTGCTCTCCGGGCTATCCTGAAATTTATCCGGATGCCAGGCTTTCATTAAGCTCCTGTAAGTGGTTTTTAATTCCTGTAGTTCGGCAGCCTCATTTACGCCTAAAAGTTTCCTGTAATCGACAATTTTTTTCATTGTATTAATTTGTGTTGCTTATTGTCGTTGAAGGATTAGGCAATTAAATATGCGCCTGTTCAAGAAAATAATTTTGCAAAGGTACGCTTTTCCCGCTTATAAAAATGGCGTGTTTGTAAAGTTAAGGTAAAGCCCGTTTTATGAAATGCCCTAAGCCCTATGTCTGAAACAAAAACAGCCCCGGAAATTGCTCTCCGAGGCTGTGTAAACGCTTTAAAGAAAGCTTATTTTTTCATTACCTGTTTTACAATATCGTTACCAAAAACAAATACCATCAGGGTAACCAATATCACGAAGCCAACTATTTGGGCACGCTCTAAAAATTTATCGCTTAGTGGTTTGCCTTTTATCATCTCCACAATCAGGAACACGGCATGGCCGCCATCAAGTGCAGGGATCGGCAACAGGTTCATCAGGGCCAGTACCATTGATAAAAAGCCCACCAGGCTCCAGAAGTGAACCCAGTCAACATGGCTGCCAAATAAGTTGGCAATGGCCACCGGACCGCTTACTGCCTTGCTGAATTTAACATCGCCTTTAAATATTTTACCTAATCCTTTGGCATTGTCGGCAAAGGTTCCCCATGCTCTTGCAGCACCAATCGGCAATGAACCAAAGAAGCCATAGTTAATGGTTTTTACTTCAGGTAAATCATTTTTAGATTGGAAAAAGCCTAAAGTACCATCAACGCTTACCTGGGCCTTTAAGGCTACCGGGTTGCCGTTACGTTTTACGGTAAGGTCAACCATTTTTCCTTCGTCTTTCAGGAGTTCGGCTTTTAGTTCATCATAAAAAGCAATAGGCTGGTTGTTGATAGCAACAATACTATCCCCTTTGAGGATGCCTGCTTTTTGTGCATTACCGTTAGCGGCAAGGGAGTCAACTATAAACCGGGTGCGGGGCATCCTGCTTATAAATTCTTCAATACCGTGGTCAGACAGGTCATTAAGTATAGTACGTGGTATGGTAACGCTTACAATTTGTGTGCCTCGTTGTATGGTGAAAACAGTATTTTCAAGCAATACCTTAGGACTGGTTAAATCGTCAAAACGCTCAACTCGTTTGCCATTAATGGCGGTAATTTTATCGCCGGCCATCAAGCCTATTTTTTTACCAACCTGGCCAGGTACAATACCGTACTTGGCACTGGAGTTAGGGATATAGCTATCGCCGAAACGCATGGTAAGTACCCAGAATATAAGTATACCCAATACAATATTTACAGTAACACCGCCAAGCATTACAATAAGGCGCTGCCAGGCTGGTTTTGAACGGAACTCCCAGGGCTGCGGCGGACCGGCCAACTGATCAGTATCCATTGATTCATCAATCATACCTGCAATTTTAACATAACCGCCAAGTGGTAACCAGCCTATGCCGTATTCAACTCCCTTGTAGGTGAATTTAAATAAGCTCACATTCCAGGCATCAAAAAACAGGTAAAACTTCTCTACCTTGATGCCAAAGGCGCGTGCTGCCAGAAAGTGTCCCAATTCGTGCAGAATTATTAAAATTGAAAGGCCCAGTATTAACTGGCCCACCATTATCACTATACTCATTATTTACGTTTATGTATATTAAAATTGTACTGCCTTTATTGGCATTTGCTGTATTAAATTTTGCGCAAAGATGCGTGTTTCTTTGTCAGTATTCAAATAGTCGGTTAAGGTTGGTTGCTCTATATAATTGATATGCTGCATACACTCTTCAATAACATTGCTCATGGTTAAAAAGCCTACGGAACGATTTAAAAAGCCTGCAACGGCAACTTCATTGGCCGCATTAATGATGCAAGGCATATTGCCTCCTTTTTTTAATGCTGCATAAGCCAAACTAAGATTACGGAAAGTATCGAAGTCTGGTTTTTCAAAGGTTAAAGTTGGGTAATCGGTAAAGTTAAAACGTTTGTAACTGGTTGGTATGCGGTTAGGGTAGGTTAAGGCATACTGTATAGGCAATTTCATATCGGGCAGGCCCAGTTGCGCCTTGATGGAGCCATCGTTAAACTGTACCAGCGAGTGAACGATAGACTGCGGATGGACGATTACTTCTATCTGGTCGGCCTCTACATCAAAAAGCCATTTGGCCTCTATCACTTCCAATCCTTTGTTCATGAGCGATGCAGAATCAATAGTGATCTTGGCACCCATTACCCAGTTAGGGTGCTTTAACGCATCTTCACGCGTTACATCGGCTAAAAAATCAAGACTGCGCCCGCGGAATGGTCCGCCGGAGGCGGTAAGGATGATCTTTTCAATTTTATTGGCTTCTTCGCCTGCAAGGCACTGAAATATAGCCGAGTGTTCCGAATCAACCGGGAAAATTTTGATGCCGTGCTGTTTGGCCAGTGAGGTAATAATGTCGCCTGCTACTACAAGGGTTTCCTTGTTGGCTAAGGCAATGTCTTTACCTGCTTTTATGGCGGCGATGGTGGGTTCGAGCCCGGCAAAGCCAACCATGGCGGTAAGTACCACGGTAATATCAGGATGGGTAATGGTGTCAATAACAGCCTGGTGCCCGGCCAACACCTTTACAGGTAGGTGAGCCAGCGCAGTTTTAACCTGTGCATACTTGCTTTCATCGCAAATAATGGCATACTCGGGTCTAAATTCAATGGCCTGGCTAATAAGCAAATCGGCATTGGAATGCGCGGTAAGCAAAAATGCCCTGAATAAATGGCTGTTGTCCTTTATTACTGCCAGCGTTTGTGTGCCTATGCTTCCTGTTGAACCAAGAATGGCAATGTTTTTAGTATGATTAGTCAATGATTGTCCCTGTTTCAATGTATCATTTAAATAAACCCGGCAATTGCCAAACGGTTTATCGTAACAACGTCAAATTTACTTATTATATAGTGTATTCCTTTAATACATCTGCAATCTTCCTGTCGTTGGCCAGGCGCGGTACTTTATTTTGTCCGCCCAGTTTCCCTTGCGACCGCATGTAATTTATAAACGCGTCCTTTTGCAGGCTTTGGATGATCAAAGGTTGTAAAATGTTACCTTCAATAAGGTCAAAATAGTAAATATTTTTCTTTTGCAGGGCCTTATCCACTTTAAGGGCAAAAGCCTGCAGGTTTTCGGGAGCTTTACCAAACTCGATAAACCATTCGTGGTAGGGGAGATGGCCTGCCGGCGGGTTAACCTGCGGCGCCACGGTAAATTCGGTTACCTCAACGCCTTCCTGTTGTGCCACATTCATTAATGATTGCTCCACCTCCTCGCCAATTACATGCTCGCCAAAGGCCGATATATAATGTTTTATACGACCGGTAACCACAATTCTGTACGGATTTTTGGATACAAATTTAACGGTATCGCCCAGACTATAGCCCCACAAACCTGCGCTGGTGTTCATGATGAGGGCGTAGTTTTTATCCAGCTCCACATCTTTTAAATTGATGCGGGTTGGGTTGTCATTAAAATATTCTTCGGATGGTATAAATTCATAAAATACGCCTGAGTCAACCAGTAACAGCAGGCCCTTTTCTTTTTGCGAATCCTGGAAAGCTATAAAGCCTTCTGATGCGGGATAGGTTTCGATAGAATCGATCCGGGTGCCGATGCTTTCTTCCATACGGGCACGATAGGGTTCATAATTTACACCGCCGTGCACGTACAGCTTAAAATTTGGGAATATATCCTTTATTTTTTTTCCGCCAGCTTTGGCTGACAGCCGATCAAAATACATCTGGCACCATGGCGGGATGCCTGATATGAGGCGCATATCCTGGTTAAAGGTTTCTTCTACAATGGCGTCAACCTTTTGCTCCCAGTCTTCGATGCAGTTGGTTTCGTAACTGGGCAGGCGGTTTTTTTGCAGATAAGCGGGTACATGATGGGCAACAATACCGGATAACCTGCCCGTTGATACCCCTGCTTTTACTGATAGTATGGGACTGCCCTGTAAAAATATCATTTTGCCGTCAACAAAGTCGGCGTTCCCGGTTTCGTAAATGTAGCTGAGCAGGGCATTGCGCGCGGCCTTAATATGCTCGGGCATGCTCTCTTTAGAGATGGGAATATATTTTACGCCCGATGTAGTGCCCGATGTTTTGGCCAGATAAGCCGGTTTGCCCGGCCACAATACATCTTCTTCGCCATTTACAACACGGTCAATGTAGGGGCGCAGGTCTTCATAATCATGTACAGGTACATTTTTTTTGAAGTCTTCGTAATTGTTGATCTGTTCAAATCGGTGCGCCTTACCAAAGGCTGTGTTTTTGGCAGCATCAACCAGATCGGTAAAAGTTTTTTGTTGCAGCGCCAGGGCATTTTTTCGTACCTGGTTAAGCTCGCGGTTCACGAGGGCTGCAAATACCTTGCTTAATGCAGATTTTAGTCCCATTGGCTAATTAGTTTCAGCGATATCATCATCCACATCCTGATGGCTGTAAACCAGTTTACGGTAAGTCACCATGATGATAACCTGGATGAACGGAAAGGTTAATATAAACCAACAGTAAAAAGCAAGCCTGAATATAAAGCCGTCTTTGTCTTGATCGAGCCCCGAAAAATTCAAAACCAATACCACAGGTATAAGAACCAGTGCTAAAATCAATATGATAAAGGCAAATATTCCAAGTGTTTTAAAGAAGTTATCCTTAGTGATTTCAAAGCTTTGCTTTAAGGATTCTATGGGCGAGGAATCATCGTCAACAATAAAACAGATACAAAATATGCTTCGTAAGCTAATATAGAGTATCAGTATCAGTTCAATAATTTCAAATACGTGATCATATTCCTTAAATGAGCGTATAGCAAGTACATAAAAGAAAACAAGTACGGCCACCACTAAGCCTGTTAGTAAACCAATAATGACAAAGTTAAAGGTCATCTTGAACGATGGCAGAATATCCTTGAGCTCAAACTCATAGTATTCCCTATCCATTAAGGTCAATATTAGTTTATAAAAACTTAAACCAATATAACACTGCACTATTAACTGAATGAATATAAAACCAAACTTTGTAGCTATATCATCATCAAACAGGATAAACGCTTTAATAAAGTCAACAAATTCATAAATAAACAGCGAGATCACCGAATAAACTATAAGCGGTATAAAATTCCTTTTTAATACATTCCATGCAGTTTTAATGGTTTCTGCAACAGAAAATGGGTGGTACATAGGTTATTATGATCTGTTAAAAATTACTCGCTTCCAAAAATCCTGCATAAATCCTAACCCATAAGCAATAAGTTGGGTAAAGGCGGCTATAATGCTCAAAATTGCAATTTTTGCTGATTTGTTTTTCCACCAGGCATGAAAAAATATTAACAAAATAATTAATGTCAATATAATGTTACCTAAACAGGCTATAGGCCAGTGTAATATGTTTAAAATTATGGTGATAAAAACAAACAGGGTAAACGCTGCCGGAAAAAAATGCACCAGTTTAAGCTGCTCCGGGAAAAATTTATAAATGTTGATTCGGGCCCTGCCAAAAAAATGCAGCTGCTTGTAAAACTGCAAAAAGTTGGTGCGCCTTTTATGGTAAACTATGGCATCAGGTATCAGCCCTATTTTAAAACCTAATGAATGTATCCGGATGCTGTATTCAATATCCTCGCCCAGGCGGGTTATGATAAAGCCGCCTGCTTTTTCCCATACCTGTCTTGATACGCCCATGTTAAAGCTACGCGGATGAAATTGCCCTATGGCCTTTTTATTGCCGCGTATGCCCCCGGTTGTAAAGGGGGAGGTCATGGAGTAGCTGATGGCCTTTTGCGTTGGGGTAAATGAGTCATGCGCACCATCTGGGCCGCCATAGGCATCCAGGTAATTGGCAGCTAAGGAGTTGTTTACGATCTCGAGGTAATTTGCCGGGATCAGGCAGTCAGAATCAAAAATGATAAAATAGTCGCCTTGGGCACGTTCAAAACCAAAGTTGCGGGTAAAGCCCTGTCCCTCGTTAGGTTTTTTAAAGTAACGAACCTGTAGTTTATCTGCAAAGCTGTTTACTATAGCTTCGGCATCATTTACAGAACCATCTTCAATTACCAATACCTCAAACTGCCGGTAAGTTTGCAGCGTAAGGGTATCCAGCAGTTCTTTAATTTCCTGCGGGCGGTTATATAATGGAATGATGATGGAAAAAAACATATATTAAATTAGAGTCAAGAGATAAGAATCAAGATACAGGAATAAAACTAACACTCTTGATTCCTGTATCCTGGTTCTTAATTCTTTAATTAAAGAATTTCCTCTACCTGGTAATTATTACGCTCATTGGAACTTCTGGAAACCAGTTCGGCAACAAAGCCGGTTAAAAATAGCTGCGAACCTACAATTATGGCAACCAATGCAATGTAAAACAATGGGTTAGCTGTTATGTCCCTGTATTTTTCGTTATGTGCAATTAAATAAAGCTTTTCGGCAATTATCCATATCGCTATGATCATACCTGCAAAAAAGCTCAGCGTGCCCATGGTACCAAAAAAGTGCATGGGGCGCTTACCAAACTTACCTACAAAAAATATCGACAGCAGATCTAAAAAGCCATTAACAAAACGGCTCATGCCAAATTTGGTTGTACCATATTTGCGGGCACGGTGCTCCACCACCTGTTCGCCAATTTTGGTGAACCCGGCCCATTTGGCCAGTACAGGGATATAGCGGTGCATTTCGCCATAAACTTCAATGTTTTTAACTACCGCTTTGCGATATGCCTTTAGGCCGCAGTTAAAATCATGCAGGTTATCAATACCGCTCATTTTGCGGGTGGCTGCATTAAACAATTTAGTAGGAATGGTTTTGCTCAGTGGGTCGTACCGTTTGGCTTTCCAGCCCGATATCAGGTCGTAATTTTCTTCGGTAATGCGGCGGTAAAGCTCGGGTATTTCATCCGGGCTATCCTGCAGGTCGGCATCCATGGTAATAATAACGTTGCCGTTTGCCGCCTCAAAGCCGGTATTTAGCGCTGCCGATTTGCCATAGTTACGCCTGAACTTAATGCCTTTAACAAAAGGATTATGCTGGTGCAGTTTCCTGATCATTTCCCATGAACCATCCTTACTGCCATCGTCAACAAGTATAATCTCATAGGTAAAACGATGTTCATCCATTACCCGGGCTATCCATGAGGTTAGCTCTGGTAATGATTCTATTTCGTCATAAAGTGGTACTACTACTGATATATCCATTTATTAGGAATGTGATACGGGCGGTGATTGATGTGCCCTTAATCATCCGCAAAAATATAAAAAATAGGTAATGGTTCATATACTGTTTTTAGCGACGCTTAAACCCGGCTTAACAGGACTGAATAAAATAAACAGCTGTGTATGCCCGTTACATATCATTCGCGCCGGGTGGTTTCTCCTTTGATTAAGGAGCGATACAGCACTAAAGTGGGCACGCATGTAACAGCAATATTATGTTAAAATATGTTATATGAAAGGCCAATAGCTTAGCTGTGTGGCTATAATTTAATATCTTGGCGTTCAAATTCATCAAGAAGTATTCATGAAGTTGTATAAAATAATGCTTTTTATCCTGCTGTGCAGCTATGGCGGCACAGGGTATGCGCAAAATGCAGACCAACCGGCTGCAAAATACGATCAGCATAAGGTGTTTAGTCCGCTGTTTTATCCCGAAAAAGGCAATGATTTCCGGAACGCCGCCGGAGCCCCCGGTTCAAAATACTGGCAAAACCGTGCCGACTATAAGTTAAATGTTACCCTGGATACTGTAAAACACCGTATTGATGGCACTGCCGTAATTACCTACACCAATAACAGCCCTGATGCACTTGCTTTTTTATGGCTGCAGGTTGAGCAAAATATTTACCGTGAAGATTCAAGGGCCGAGGCTACCAGCCCCATAACGGGTGGCCGGTTCAGCAACAGAAGCTACACCAAGGGCGACGAGATAAAAGCCATTTACGTAATTAAAAATGGCAAGACCGAAAAAGCCGACTTTTTGGTAACCGATACCCGTTTGCAAATCAAATTAAAAGATTCCCTGCGTGCTGGTGGCAGCAAATTGCAGATAAAAATTGAATACGGCTTTGATATACCCCAATACGGAACCGACCGCATGGGGCGCCTGCTTACCAAAAATGGCTGGATATATGAGCTGGCCCAATGGTACCCGCGGATGGAGGTGTATGATGATGTAACCGGGTGGAACACCCTGCCGTATCTTGGTGCGGGTGAATTTTACCTGGAGTACGGTAATTTTGATTACACGGTAACAGCACCGGCGGGCCTTACCGTAGTTGGTTCGGGCGAGTTGCTTAATCCGGCTGAGGTATATTCGGCTACCACCATGAACCGTTTGGCAGATGCCCGGAAGAGCGATAAAACGGTGATGATAAGGGATTCGTTGGACGTGTTGCGCGGTACCGACCGTGCCAGTAAGGCTGCCTTAATCTGGCACTTTTTCTGTAAAAATGCACGCGATGTGGCTTTTGCAGCTTCGAGGGCGTTTATGTGGGATGCCGCAAGGATCAATTTACCCAGCGGAAAAAAGGCCCTGGCGCAATCTGTTTACCCGGTAGAGGCTAAAGGCAATATTGCCTGGGGGCGCTCAACCGAATATGTAAAAAATGCCCTTGAATTATACTCAAACCAATGGTTTGAATACACTTATCCGGTGGCTACCAATGTAGCCGGTACCGTTGGGGGTATGGAGTACCCGGGTATTGTTTTTTGCGGATCAGAAAACAAAGGATCGGAGCTATGGGAGGTTACCAACCACGAGTTTGGTCACAACTGGTTCCCGATGATAGTTGGATCAAACGAGCGTAAATATGCCTGGATGGACGAAGGTTTTAATACGTTTTTAAATAATGTAGATACCAAAGTGTTTAACAAAGGCGAATATTATGTAAAGGCCGACCAGCAAAAAGCCGCCCCGGCCTTGTTTAACCCGGATGCCGAGGTTATTATGACCATACCTGATGTAATACAACCGGAGTTTTTAGGTTCGGCAGCTTATGATAAGCCCGCGCTGGGCCTGGCTATTTTAAGAGGGCAGATACTTGGTGAGCAACGCTTTGATTATGCCTTTAAAACTTACATTAAACGCTGGGCTTTTAAGCACCCCACACCATGGGACTTTTTTCATACCATGGACAATGCTGCCGGCGAAGACCTGAGCTGGTTTTGGAACGAGTGGTTTTTCACCACCTGGAAACTTGACCAAGGGATAAGGGATATTGTGTATCCGGACGGTGATGCCACCAAAGGTGCCTTGATCACTTTAGAGAACCTGGAAGAAATGGCCCTGCCGGTAACCATCTTAATTAAAGAAGAAAATGGTAAAACCGCTACAGTGAAACTGCCTGTTGAGATATGGCAGCGTGGCGGGGTATGGACATTCCCATATAAATCTACCTCAAAAATTGTTTTGGCAACTATTGATCCCGATCATCTTTTGCCTGATATCAACCCGGAGAATAACTCATTTAGCGGGCTGCCCGTGCCTAAAGACATTACGGCCGACAATGTTATCAAAAATTATATTGAGGCCATAGGCGGTGCCGAAAAGCTTAAAAACATTAAGGACCTGCAGGTTTCGTCAACAGGTATGGTGCAGGGTTCCGAAGTGCAAATGATTAACCGGTATAAAGCTCCCGGCATGTTTTATCAGCAAATAACTGTGCCTGCCTATAATAACCTTACGGTAAACCATATTTTAGTAAACGGTGATAATATAAACGCCCAACAGTTGAATAAGAATATCCCGTTGGATGACGTAAGCAAGAAGTTATTACGGGCCAGGAGTAAACCTTTCCCGGAGCTGGACTATGAGAAAAGCGGTTATACGATGCAGCTTGACTCGGCCCTTAAAATTGTAAACGGCGACCTGGTTTATGAGGTTGATATCAATATTGCAGAGGGAGCAAAGCTCAGGAACTTTTATAACCAGAAAACAGGTTTAAAAGTAAAGCAGATTATTGAGGGGCCTATAAACTCCGTTACCGAGTGGAGTAATTACGAAGGCATTAATGGCGGTATCCGGATTCCGTTTTTAATTAAAACAACGTTATTGGGGCAACCGGCGGAATTTAAGGTTAAAGAAACTGCCGTAAACAATAATATATCGGCCGCTTTGTTTCAGTAGATATTTATCTAATATTATTATATTTAAAGCGGAAACAGTATATACTGTTTCCGCTTTTTTATGACCAAAACCTTATTTTGCATATCTTGTCCCTATTTCCATTGTCACAGAAACACATTCTCATAATTAACATCATTGTTGCCTGAACCATGCGTAAAGTTATTTATTTGTTTGTTGTTATTATTGTTTTTTGTGCCGAAAAGGCGAGTGCTCAGAAGGATACCGTTTGGGTATGCATGAAATATGCTAAAAATAGTAATGGAGAGCGTACCGAAATAGCGGAGAATAGAGATAGTGCTGATTTTATGCGCATGATCACAACTCCCGATAGCAGTGTTGACAAAACTCTTTACCCGGTGAATGATTTTTATTTGAACGGGAAATTAAAATTAAGGTCGTTATCTATTGTAAATATGGCCGCGCACACGCTTTTTCAGGGAACTTGCCTGGAGTATTACCCTAATGGCTTAAAAAAATCAATCAGCAATTTTGAAAAAGGCAATCAAGAGGGAGATATTAATAAATATTATCCCAATGGTAAAATTTATATGTCCGGGAGTTATTACCAGCATAAGTTTAAGCTAATTGAATGCCGCGACTCGACAGGTAAGGAGCTTGCTGAAAATGGTAATGGTAAATGGATAAAATATAGTGATGATTTTAAAATTCTATACAGTGAAGGCCCTGTAGAGGGTGGTATACAGCAGTATGATTGGAAGGGGTGACTTAACGACACCTTGAATTATGTATGTGATTATAAAGATGGTGTTGCAACCTCGGGAATGAGTTTTGATAAAAAAGGAAATCAATATCCGTTTACTAATATCCAGGTTGAGCCAGGCTTTAATGGTGGTTTAACAGCATTTGGAACTTTCCTTAGCAAGAATATTCACTATCCTAAAGATGCGCGGCAACATAAAATACAAGGCTTGGTAATTGTAACATTTATAATAGAACGCGATGGTTCTTTAACAGATGTTCATGTAGTAAGAGGCTTGGAAAAAAGCCTGGACGACGAAGCTGTCCGTGTTTTAAAGATTTCTCCAGCTTGGATACCCGCTTCTGAATACGGAAGACCCGTACGCGTACAATATACGGTACCCATAAGGTATCGCCTTTAAAATTTGGTTGGCGTTACTTAAACCAATCCTAACACCTTACTTGTTCTTTCCCGCGTAACTTCGCTTAATGCTTCGTCATTGGCTAATGATAATCCGTATGATGGTATCATTAATTTGAGTTTCTGCTGCCAGTCGTTGGTTTTAATCTGGTTTTTGAAGCAACGTTCAATAAGCTGTATCATGATGGATACCGATGTGGATGCACCCGGAGAGGCACCAAGCAATGCGGCGATGCTGCCATCGGCAGCAGTTACCACTTCGGTACCAAATTCAAGTACGCCGCCGTGTTTGGCATCTTTTTTTATCACCTGTACCCGCTGGCCTGCAATGTCAAGATCCCATTCGCTTTCTTTTGCGGTTGGCAGGTATTCCTGCAGTGCTTTTAAACGGTCCTTAGGCGATTGCAGTACCTGGCTAATCAAATATTTGGTTAAAGGCCAGTTATCGCGCCCTACGGCAAGCAGGGGTAATATATTATTTGCTTTAATGGAGCAGAACAAGTCAAGCAATGAGCCTTGTTTCAGGAAACGGGTACTAAAACCTGCATAAGGGCCAAAAAGTAATGCTGGTTTTCCGTTAATTAAACGGGTATCCAGATGCGGTACTGACATTGGCGGCGAACCTACGGATGCCTTGCCATAAACTTTTGCCTCATGGCGTTTTACAATGTCGGGGTTGTTACAAACCAGCCATTGCCCGCTTACAGGGAAACCGCCAAAACCCTTGCTTTCTGGAATACCCGATTTTTGCAGCATGTGCAAAGCACCGCCGCCTGCGCCAACAAAAACAAATTTGGTGGTCAGCTTTCTTTTTTGACCGGTGGTTTTGTCTTTTACCGTTACCAGCCAGCTGCCGTCGTTGTTGCGTTTAAGGCCGGTAACGTCGTGGTTAAGGTGCAAATTTGCGCCGTTTTTTTGCGTTAATTCGTTAATAAGACCGCTGGTTAAGCTGCCGAAATTAACATCGGTACCAAGGTTCATAAACGTAGCCGATACCTTTTCGTTTACATCACGGCCTTCTATTACCAGCGGTATCCATTTACTGATCTGGCTACGGTCCTCAGAGTATTCCATACCCTTGAAAAAATGGTGTTTGGTAAGGGCCTGCTGGCGTTTTTTAAGGTAATTTACATTTTCGGCGCCCCAAACAAAGCTCATGTGCGGTACTTTGCGAATAAAGCTTTGTGGCGATTGGATATACTTTTGTTCGATAAGGTATGACCAAAACTCTTTGGTGGTTTCAAATTGCTCGGCAATTTTTATAGCTTTTTTTATTTCAACGCTGCCATCCGGAAGCTCAGGGGTGTAGTTCAGTTCGCAAAAGGCAGAGTGTCCTGTGCCTGCATTATTCATCGGCGCCGAGCTTTCAGCAGCAACAACATCAAGCCGTTCAAAAATTTCAATGGTTAAATCGGGTTGCAGTTCTTTAAGCATTACCCCAAGTGTGGCGCTCATAATACCTGCGCCTATTAAAACCACATCAACCGTTGTTCCTGAAACTTTATCGCTTTTAGTCATCTTAGTATGATACCCTGCAAAGGGTGTGTTCAAAGTAAATTATACCAGGTATAACCTGATTTTTGCAAAATTGTTATGCTGATTTTGCCTTGCCGGTATGCCTATTGACAGGGCAAAATTAAATCAGACAATTTTAAGAAATTTTTAGAGAAAAACGGGCCTTTTCCTGTCCGTTAAATGCAATAATACCATGTTTAAATTTAAACAGGCATCATTTTACTTGCCAGGCAGCTGTATTCAGTTTGTTTTGGATAACACAAAAAGTCAAAAACAATGTATATAGTTATACAATTAGTAAAACCTGATATGAGCGTATTCAAATTAAATGCCTGCATAGGTATTTTGATCATTACATTGGCAGCCTGCAGTAATCCAAAACCCAAACCGGTGTCAGGTGATATTTCAAAAACTACAGTGCAGGTAGCCGGTAAAAAAGATAGCGTGATCAATAATCCGCAGAAAAATTACGGTGCTGCTACCGTTGCCGATCCTTGTGTAAAATGTTTGTTGCAAGTTATACAGGCCAGCAAAAGCTACAAAGATAATACCGCATCAGTATCGCCGCAGGAAATTACTTACACCGTTAACTGGGTCAAAGCATCGGCCCCCGCCGAGCCGGCCGGAAAAAGCAATGCTACCACGGGCTTACGAGTTGATGTAAGGCAAAATGAAGATGGCGAAGGCAAGGAGTTGTGCGCTTATGTGTATAACAACCAAACCGGTACCATGTATTTGTTAACTAACGAGAATAAGTACGAACGGGAAATATCAAGCGTAACGCCGGATATTCTTAAAAAGATCAGAAACAGCTGCTACTGGGGTGTAGCCTCTGGTAAATGATCTTTTTAAAAACATCAGCCGGGTTAATGGCTTACCACCACTTTAAAGGGAATTCAATTTTATCAACAGAGCCTACAATCATATCGGGTTTAAAGGCATAATGACTAAGCTGGTCTTTGTTGGATATGCCCGACAGCACCAGTATAGTTTTATAGCCCATTTGTACACCACCCTGAATGTCCGTTTCCATAGTATCACCTACCACGGTAGTTTCGGCAGTTTCCAGTCCCAGGAATTTGCGGGCCGAGCGCATCATTACCGGGCTCGGTTTGCCGGTTACAAATGCCTTGCGGCCGGTGGCTTCTTCAATCATGGCTGTTGTAGCTGCAATCCCTAAGTTATTCCATCCCGGTTTTTTGGGAGAAGGATCCCTGTTGGTGGTGATAAATTTGGCACCCGCCAAAATCATATCAACGGCCCGTTGTACCATTTCTAAGGTAAAGTTGCGGCCCTCGCCTAAAACCACAAATTCCGGGTCGGTATCAACCAGGGTAATGCCGTTTTCATGCAGGCTGGTTAACAAGCCGCCCTCGCCAAGTACGTAGGCTGTACCGTTGGGGCTTTGGTCGCCCAGGAACTTACCGGTAGCCATTGCACTGGTATATATATGTTTTGATTCAACAGTTATGCCAAATCTGCTCAGCTTTCTAACCACCTCAAGGCTGGTGCGCTGGCTGTTATTGGTCATAAATGCGAAGGGAATATCATGATCTAACAAATGCTTAATGAATTTATCAGCTCCGAAAATTAACTCTTCTCCGCTGTATATAACCCCGTCCATATCTATTAGTAGTCCTTGTTTCATAGTTAAAAGTTTATGGTTGTTTTAATTTACAGGTACAAATTAAGGTATAATTTAATTAGCAAAACTTTACTTATTTAACATCGGGTGCAACTTTTTTACTTTGCACTGCGTCTAATAAAAAAACAATCTCATCATGAAAAGAAAAACGTTTATTTTATTGGCCCTGGCCATAGCTCTGGTAACTTTTAATACCTATGCACAGGATGGTACAGGTTCAAACAGGTCGGTTTCGGGCTTTAACCGCGTTGAGTCTGGCGGCCCCTTTAATATACATATAAAAATTAACGGAACAGAGAGCCTGCGCCTTGATGTAGATGCTGATTTGTTGGATGATATTAAGACCGAGGTAGTGGGCGGTACTTTAAAAATCGGCTTTAAACACAATTTTTCCTTCCATCGCAACATAAAAAGGGGCGATATATATATTACAGCAAAATCATTGGAAGGGCTCGGCAACAGCGGCTCAGGCAGTACTGAGGTAGAAGGGGTGATGGATGGTCAGAATGTTAGCGTTACATTAAGCGGTTCCGGTGGTATTAAAACAGCGGTTAAGACTTCTTCACTCCAGGTAAAAATTAGCGGGTCGGGTTCTATTAACCTGAAAGGCAATGCAAATGACGCCGATTTTCGTATTTCAGGTTCGGGCGAAATAAACGGCAGGGAACTGAAAACAGAATCGGCAATAGCTGGTATAAGCGGTTCGGGTAATGTTTATGTTAGTGCTAACAAAAGCGTATCAGCACGCATAACCGGGTCTGGTGGTGTGTCATATTCAGGAAATGCAGCAATTACCGAAACTAAGTTTACAGGTTCGGGCAGGGTGAATAAAGTTGACTGAGCTTTATATATAAAAAGGTAGAAGTTAATACTTCAGTAAAGGGTTCGTTTTCAGGAGAAGACGGACCCTTTTTGTTTTATGCTACCCAATAGGGTAGGTGCCATCTGTTATTTGGGCCTGTGGCTATCCGGGCAACTACTCATTTTTACTGGCACCGGCATTTTTGTTGAAAAAAAAATGCGCCTTTTTCTGGAAAATATCAAAAAAACACGTTTTTAATAAATTGCCGTACTTGTTG
This sequence comes from Mucilaginibacter saanensis, assembly GCF_014200575.1. Lineage (GTDB taxonomy): Bacteria > Bacteroidota > Bacteroidia > Sphingobacteriales > Sphingobacteriaceae > Mucilaginibacter. The sequence continues at coordinate 41,336 of NZ_JACHBZ010000006.1, forward strand.
CCAATGTTATAAATAACAATCGAAAACATTTAATTTTTTAACAAATAATATTATTTATATCGTAAAAGTTTATGAGAAATATTTTTAACTGTCATCTTAACTTTTTAAAATAATTAAAGAAGATTTGGTGTTTTGTTGAAAATAAATAATTATGTTTGGTAAACAGGTGGTTTTGCTTATGGAAGATTGGTACAAACAGATAAAAAGTTCCAAAATAAGAAGTGACATTTTAAAGCAGTTGTATTTCAGGAAATCATTATTGCATACTGATTTGAGTTTGATATATGATAGAAGTATCCCTGTAATAAATAAAATAATAAACCAGCTGATTAAAGAAGGTTTGGTGGCCGAGTTTGGCTACGCTGCATCAAGCGGAGGCCGGAGGCCACAGCAATATGCGGTTAAGGCAGATGCTATGTATACAGTAGCAGTTGCAATGGATCAGTTCTCTACACGGATTGTCATGATGGATATGCACAATAACCCGGTAACAAAGATAGAAACCCTGGAGTTGCGATTAAACGATAATCCGGCTGCATTAAACCTGCTTGTAACTGCCATCAATAACTGCATTGGCCAAAGTGGTATACCAAAAGAAAAAATTTTAGGAATGGGTATTGGTATGCCCGGCTTTGTAAGCGTTTCAGAAGGTGTCAATTATTCCTACTTAGATACCGGCATTCAAAAACTTACTGATTATATCTATACGGCAACAAGCGTGCCGGTGTATATTGCCAATGACTCCAGCCTGGTGGCCCTGGCCGAGCAAAAGTTTGGGGCGGCCCAATCAAAACATCAGGCAATGGTTATTAACCTGGGTTGGGGCATAGGCCTGGGAATGATAGTAAACGGCGAGATATTTAGAGGAAACGATGGTTTTGCCGGAGAGTTTAGCCATATCCCTCTGTTTGAAGACGGTGCCTTATGCCTGTGCGGCAAGCAAGGATGCCTGGAAGCCGAGGCATCAATGCTGGTGGTAACCAAAAAAGCTATTGAAGGTATTAAACAAGGTAAGCTAACCTCATTGCAGTCATTTGTTAATGAGCCCTTACAGGTAATAGCCAATGCCATTTTTGAAGCCATTGCCATTGGCGACCAGTATGTGGTTGATCTGCTTTCAGATGCAGGTTACAAAATAGGGAAGGCCCTGGCTATACTGATCCATATTATGAACCCCAAGGTTATAGTACTAAGCGGCCTCGGTACAAGAGCCGGTAAAATAATGCTTGCCCCTATACAGCAGGCTTTAAATAAATACTGCATCCCGCGCCTGGCCGATAAAACAGAATTACTCATATCAACCCTTGGTTTTGATGCCGGGCTCCTGGGTGCAACCGCACTGGTAATGGAAAATTTAAACGATGATATTTTAAATAAACACTTTAAACAACAGCCTATGGATAAAATGCCAACCAAATAAAAAACTCAACGCACAAAATTTATTATATAAACATAACCGCTTAATCATGAAAAAAACATTACTACTCACATTAATAATGCCCTGTTTGGCCATGGGAGCTAACGCTCACCTCAAGGCAAGCCATAGGGCATTAAATAATTCGCATTTAACCAAACAAAATTTAAATGCAATTGAAACAATTAAGGGAACTATAAAGGACGCCAGCGGACAGCCTCTTATTGGTGTAAACATACAAGTGAAAGGAACTAACCGCGGCACCCAATCCAATGTGAACGGGGAGTTTTCCGTACAGGCCAATATAGGCGAGGTATTAGTTATTAGTTACGTTGGATATGTTAAAAGGGAAATAAGCGTAAGCTCAACCAATGCAATAAGCATTGTGCTTGCCGAAGACTCTAAAACATTAGGCGAAGTTGTGGTAACAGCTTTGGGTGTTAAACGGTCTGAGAAATCCCTGGCTTATTCAACCCAATCAGTTGGTGGTACCGAGCTTACCAATGTAAAAAGCGATAACCTGATGAACGCCGTTAACGGTAAGGTGTCAGGTATAACCATTACGCCAAGTGCATCAGGTGTTGGTGGTTCAACAAAAGTGTTGCTGCGCGGTAACAGATCGGCCACAGGAAATAACCAACCATTATATGTTATTGATGGTGTGCCCATCAGTAATGCATCCAACGCAAACGGCCAGCCTAATGGCACGTACGGTGGTACACCTGATGGTGGTGACGGTATTTCCAATTTAAACCCCGAGGATATTGAAAGCCTTACCGTGTTAAAAGGCGGTACAGCAGCTGCATTATATGGTAGCCAGGCGGCCAACGGTGTTATTGTTATTACCACCAAAAAAGGTAAAGCGGGCAAAACCCAAATTAACTTTTCATCATCGGCCAGTATGGATAAAAATGCCTACCTGCCCGAGTTTCAAAGTCATTATGGGGTAACAAGTAAAGGCAATACCACAAGCTTTGGCCCAAGTATTTCCAGTGCTCCCGATAATTTATCTGACTTTTTTCAAACAGGTAATAACTACACCAATGCCATTACCATATCAGGCGGTAATGAGGTAGCGCAAACTTATTTCTCTTACGCCAATACCACAGCCAGGGGCGTTGAGCCAGGGAATAAGTTAGGCCGTAACAACATCAACTTACATGAAACTGCTAAAATTGGTAAGTTAACTGTTGATGGTAACGCAAACTATATTACCCAGCAAATAAATAACAGCCCAACTATTGGTTTTTATACTAACCCTTTAACAGGTTTATATCTTTTTCCAAGAGGACAGGACATTACACCTTATAAAACCAATTATGAAGGCCCAATTGGTACCAACGGTGTGCCAACTCAAAACTGGCCTTACCAGGAAGATCTTCAACAAAACCCATGGTGGGTCATTAACCGCAACATCAACGTTTCAAAACGTAACCGCATATTAATGAATGCCAGTGCTAAGTATGAGTTTACCAAATGGTTAAATATACAAGCCCGTGGAAGTATTGACCGTATTGACGATAGCTATGATCAGCGTTATTATGCTGGTACTTTAGCGCCGCTTGCAGCTGGTAACAATAACGGTAGCTACAGCGGATCAGACGTGGTGCAGAATCAGAAATATGGTGATGTAATTGTGAACTTTACCTTACCCGGTAAATCTGATTTTAAATTGGACGGTTTAATCGGTTCAAGCATTACTGATAATTTTACAACAGGTATTAACTGGGGGTCAGGAACCGGTGGATACGGATTGATTACACCTAATTTATTTACTATTCAAAATATCCAGGTTTCCAATGCTACCCAAGGGGTAAATTCAGCAAATAGTGTTAATACAGTTCCCAATAATCATACTCAACTTCAGGCTGTATTTGCTAACGCAAATTTATCATACAAGAATTGGGTATACTTAACACTTACCGGACGTACCGACTGGTCATCAACGCTTGCGGCTACACCAACTGACAATTATTTTTATCCATCAGCGGGTTTATCATTTATTTTAAACGAGATGGTTAAACTGCCTGAGGCTATTACTTATGCAAAAATCAGGGGTTCTTATGCACAGGTAGGTAACGGAGCACAAACTTATGCAACCATCCCGGTTAATAATGCGGCTGATAACCCTGCCCTTAATCCTACAGGTGTTACCAACCCGCCAAGTTCAAATGGTGTAACCTTATCTAACAGGCCTCCATACCCGGCCCTTAAGCCAGAAAAAACCAAATCATTTGAGTTAGGTTCTGATTTGAGGTTTTTGAATGATAAGTTATCATTTAGCTTTACCTACTATAAATCAAATACCTACAATCAGTCAATTCCGGTTATTCCGCCTGCGCCTTCAGGATACGGCGCTGGTTTTGTAAATGCAGGAAATATTCAAAATACAGGATTTGAGTTTACATTGGGCTACAATCTGGTGGCTTCTAAGGATTTTAACTGGAACACATCCATCAACGGTTCAAGAAACGTTAACAAAATCATAGATGTTGATTCAAAGGATAATATCAATCTTTTACAGTTAACTAATAGTAACAGTTACCAGTCATATCTGGCCAAAGGCGGTTCATTTGGTGATATCTGGGGACAGACATTACAACGTGATGCTCAGGGAAGGATCATGATTACTGCTCAGGGATTGCCTTTGTTAAGTTCAGCTTTTAGTAAAATAGCTAACCCGGCACCAAAATTCCAACTGGGTTGGAATAACAGTATTAACTATCAAAACTTCTCCTTAAACCTATTGCTTGATGGAAAATTTGGCGGACAGGTAGTGTCTGTTATGCAATCCATACTGGATGCTTATGGCGTATCAAAAGCCTATGGCGACGCCAGAGATGCAGGTGGTGTAAAAATAAATGGTGTTGACCCGTCAGGTGCTGCCGTAAGTACTATTGATGCTCAAAAATGGTACGGTTCTATTGGTGGTCGTAACGCAGCATTAGGTCAGTATGTTTACAGTGCAACCGTAGTTCGCTTACGCCAGGTTGCTTTAGGATATACTTATCAATTACCTAAAGCTTCTGCTATTAAATCTCTGAAACTTTCACTTACCGGAAGAAACCTGATTTATTTCTATAAAAAGGCTCCTTATGATCCGGAAGTTACTTCATCAACAGCAAACGGACTTGGTGGTGTGGATGTATTTAATCAGCCGGCTACACGTAACTATGGCCTAAACCTAAATGCTACTTTTTAATTGTACACTCTTAATTAAAAGCAATGAAAACGAATCATAAATTTAATATATACCGCAATTGTAATCCGTATCTGATTGCACTTTGCCTGTTAACTATAGTAGGGTTAAACAGCTGTACAAAAAACTTTGAAAAGTATAATACAGATCAAACCGGTATTGCCGATAAAGACCTCAAGGTACCAACCCTGTTTGTTCCGATTGAACAGCAGATATTTCAAAATTATCAGGTTGCTCAAAATCTGAATGCTGATGCTTACGCAGGCTATTCAACCCCTCCACAGGGCTTTGGCAGAACATTGTATAACATGAACTACGTTTTTGTTGACGGTTGGAACCAAACTGCATTTAACCAGATCTATACCAAAATCATTGGCCCAATTAAAAATAAATTGGCAGTGTTGGGGGTTAAATCCACTTTGCCTGACTTTTGGGCAATAGCTTTGTTATTGCAAGTTGAGGCTATTGATAGGGTAACCGATAAGTTTGGTCCTGCACCTTACAGCAAAGTAGGTTCATCTTTAATATCTATTCCTTATGATGATCAGCAAAGTATATATCAGCAAATGTTTTTGCAGTTGGATACAGCTTCATCAAACCTGCAGGCTTTTATAGCAGCCAATCCGGGCGCAACGCCTTTTGCAAAATCTGATGTGGTTTATGGAGGCGATTATACCAAGTGGCTGAAATTGGCTAATTCATTAAGATTGCGGTTGGCTATGCATATTGCAAAGGTTGATCCGGCAACTGCTAAAGTACAGGGCGAAAAAGCCTTGAGTGCATCAGGAGGCTTGCTTTCAGCAGTTGCTGATGATGCAGCCATTGCCGGAAGCGGACAGAACGACTATTTCGTAATAACGAAAAGCTATACCGATAATTGCATGAGTGCATCCATACAGTCATATATGGTAGGCTATAAGGATCCACGTATTTCTAAATACTTTTTACCTATTGATCCTACCTTTACTTTTCCGGGAGCAAGTCATGCCGGACAATATATAGGTATCCGTATTGGGGCTGATATACCGGCTAAACCAGCTTATTCCGGTTATTCAGTATATAACTATAACGATACATTTACAGCTTCTGCACCTGAGTTGTTTATGACAGCTGCAGAAGTTTGGTTCCTGAAAGCAGAAGCTGCACTAAGGAACTGGACTGGCGCAGGTGATGCGCAGACTAACTATGAAACCGGGATACAAACTTCTATGGCGCAGTATGGTGTTTCTTCAGGCGCCGCCGCTTTTATTGCCGACGGAACCAGTACACCAATAGCTTATACAGATCCTCAAAATGCGACTAATAATTCACCTGCATTATCGGCCATCACCATTAAATGGGATGCATCTGCCGGCAACGAAGCTAAATTGGAGCGTATCATTACTCAAAAATGGCTGGCCATGTTCCCTGAAGGTCAGGAAGCCTGGACAGAATTTCGCCGCACAGGTTACCCTAAATTGTTCCCTGTTGTAAATAACAACAGCAACGGTACAATTGATACCAAAATACAGGTGCGTCGTTTGCCTTATCCGTTAAGCGAGGGTACAACAAATGCTGCCGGTTTACAAGGTGGTATTAAACTGTTGAACGGTCCTGACAATGGTGGTACCCGTTTATGGTGGGATGTTGATAAAGCAAATTTTTAATAAAGTAAATATATCAGTGTAGTTATACACAGGGATACTTATCAAACAAAAACGGCGCCATATAGGCGCCGTTTTTGTTTAAGATCAATAAGTAATATCAACAAAAAACGATGTTGCAAGGCAGTCCCAATCTCCTTGCTTATCAAAGTTCTCTCCCCTGGAGAGGATTTAGGTGAGGTTCTAATCACCTTGCTTATCAAAGTCCTCTCCTCTGGAGAGGATTTAGGTGAGGTTCTGACCATCTTGCTTATCAAAGTCCTCTCCCTTGGAGAGGATTTAGGTGAGGTCCCAATTACCTTGCTTATCAAAGTCCTCTCCTCTGGAGAGGATTTAGGTGAGGTTAAACAATAGTAACATTAATGCCCTTATCCTCTAATAGTTTTACCAGAGCCGGAGCTATACCGCTATCTGTTATAATATGTTGTATTTGATCAAGCGTGCAAATTTTGCCCAGGCCGCGTTTTCCAAATTTCGAACTATCGGCTAAAACAATGGTGATTTGTGCGGCGTCAATCATTTTTTGATTTAAATGGGCTTCCATCAGGCTGGTGGTAGTAAGACCCATTTCTAGGTCAATGCCGTCAACCCCCAAAAATAAAATACTGCATGACACATCCTTCAAAATCTGTTCGGCGTATGGCCCCATTACAGAGGATGAATTTTGACGCAATTGCCCGCCCAGTTGTAAAACCTCCACATTTTGATGGCTTGAAAGTTCCAGCGCCACATTCAGGGCCGATGTAATTACCGTTAAGTGTTTCTGCGGATTAATGGAGCGGGCCAGCGCTACCATCGTCGTTCCGGAGGCAATTATAATAGAATCATTGTTACCTATCATGGTTGCGGCAACTTTAGCTATTTTGTTTTTTTCGTCGGCATTCAACTTTTCTTTTTCCGATACCGGTTTGTCGCTGGTATAGGGGTTGGTTTTTGAACCGCCGCCGTGGGTTCTGAAAAGCAGGTTCTTATCTTCCAGTAGTTTCAAATCCTTTCGGATGGTTACCTCAGATACTTTCATTTGTGTGCTCAGTTCCTGTACATTAACATGCCCCGTATCCTGTAATTTTTTCAGAATTAGCTGATGTCTTTCTGTTATACTCTTCATGTGTCTGCTTAATGTAGTTCCCAAAAATAGCAATAAGCTCAAAGGTTTCCTATATAAGTTGATAGTATATGTCTTATTTATACAATGTTTTTATTTCGCTTTATTTCGATTTGCTAATTTGTGTAGCTGTGTTATATGAATAAATGATTGTTTAAGGTGATTTTTATTCGTTTTTTGATAATAATTAAATTATTTATATTTTGATTTGTTTCGTTTTGTTATTATTTAATAAATTTGAGTTGGCAATCGAAATTGATTGCCGCATAGATATAACACGAAGATCATGGTTGGAACAAACAGGGATGATATTGTAAAATCTATATCTGATCCTGAAAAAATTTGGGATGTAGTTATAGTTGGGGGCGGGGCCACAGGTTTGGGTGCTGCATTGGATGCCGCCGCAAGGGGCTACAAAACGCTGCTGTTGGAGCAGGCCGATTTCGCCAAGGGCACATCAAGCCGGAGCACCAAGCTGGTGCATGGCGGGGTACGTTACCTGGCCCAGGGCGATATTGGCCTGGTACGCGAGGCTTTATATGAACGCGGTCTGCTGCTGAAAAATGCACCCCACCTGGTAAAAAACGAGTCGTTCATTATTCCAAACTATGAATGGTGGGGAGGTGCATTTTATACTATCGGACTAAGTGTGTATGACCTGCTGGCCGGTAAGCTCGGTTTTGGCCGGGCAAAGCATATCTCCAAAAAAAATGTGATCAATAAACTGCCAACCATTAATCCTGAAGGCTTGTATGGCGGTGTGGTATATCACGACGGCCAGTTTGATGATTCAAGACTGGCTATTAACCTTGCACAAACTGCTTTAGAGCAGGGCGGTACCATACTCAATTATTTCAAGGTAGTAAGTTTAATAAAAAATGACCAGCAGAAAATTGCAGGCGTAGTTACTACCGATATAGAAACCGGTAAAACTTATCAGATCAAAGGAAAAACGGTGATTAACGCAACCGGTGTATTTGTTGATGATCTTTTACAAATGGATAAGCCCGGTAAAAAGCCCATGGTTAGGCCAAGTCAGGGCGTGCATTTGGTGCTTGACCGCTCATTTATGCCTGGCGAGGATGCACTGATGATCCCCAAAACCGAGGATGGACGGGTGCTTTTTGCGGTGCCATGGCATGATAAATTGGTAGTTGGTACCACCGATACCCCAATTGATGAACACAGCCTGGAACCCCGTGCTTTGGAGGAGGAGATTGAATTTATTTTACGCACGGCCAAAAAATACCTTACCAAAGCGCCAACACGCAAAGATGTACTTAGCGTATTTGCCGGTCTGCGGCCGTTGGCCGCGCCCGAAAGCGGATCATCAAAAACAAAGGAGATATCGCGCAGCCATAAGTTGCTGGTTTCCGAATCGGGACTGATCACCATAACCGGCGGCAAATGGACAACCTATCGCCGGATGGGTGAGGACACCATTGATAAAGCCGCAGTAGTTGGTAACTTACCATCTAAACCAGGCGTTACCAAAAATTTGCCCATACATGGCAGTAAACTTGATGTTGATCGTAACGATCATTTGTATGTTTATGGCAGCGATGAGGATGCATTGCTCGCCCTGATTAAAGAGAACAACGAATGGGGCAATAAGCTGCATCCGGATATGTCGTACCTGCAGGCCGAAGTAATATGGGGAGTAAGGTATGAAATGGCCCGCAATGTGGAGGATATTCTGGCGCGCCGCGTAAGGGCGCTATTCCTGAATGCACGTGCCGCTATTGACATGGCGCCGCTTGTGGCCGCCCTGCTTGCAAAAGAACTGGGCAGAGATAAAGCCTGGGAACAAATACAGGCTGAAGATTTTACACGTTTGGCCAACGGCTATCTGCTGGAGCCTTATCAAACAAAAAAAATATGATGAACAGTGCTTCGCAACAGTTAAACCCTCTCCTCTGGAGAGGGCAGGGTGAGGCAAATAACCAATAAAATTATATAACCAATAATTTCCAAACCAAGGGAAAACATACATTATGGAAGATTACATTTTAGCTTTAGACCAGGGCACTACCAGCTCCCGGGCTATCGTATTTGATCATCATGGGCAAATAAAATCTGTTGCCCAGAAAGAGTTTACACAGATATTTCCGCAACCGGGTTGGGTGGAGCATGACCCTAATGAGATCTGGTCAACACAGGCAAGCGTGGCAGCAGAGGCAACCGTTAAGATGGGAATAAACGGAACCAATCTGAAAGCCATAGGCATTACCAACCAGCGCGAAACCACTATTGTATGGGACAGGGTAACCGGCGAGCCCGTTTACAATGCCATTGTTTGGCAGGATCGCCGAACTGCCGCTTTTTGCGATAAGTTAAAGCATGATGGGCATGAAGACCTGATCCGTTCAAAAACGGGACTGGTGATAGATGCTTATTTTTCGGCATCAAAGATCAGGTGGATACTGGATAATGTAGCGGGTGCCCGTGAAAAAGCGGATAAAGGTGAGCTGGCATTTGGTACGGTAGATAGCTGGTTGGTATGGAAATTTACCCGCGGCCGCGTACATATTACTGATGTTACCAACGCAGGTCGTACCATGCTGTTTAATATCCGTACCCAACAGTGGGACGATGAGCTGATTGCCATTTTTGACATCCCCAAAAGCATGTTGCCTGAGGTAAAACAATCAAGCGAGATCTATGGCGAAACTGCCACCACAATTTTTGCTTCCAAAGTCCCCATTGCCGGCATAGCCGGTGATCAGCATGCGGCACTTTTTGGGCAAATGTGTATAGAAAAAGCCATGGTTAAAAATACTTACGGAACAGGATGTTTTATGCTCATGAATATTGGCGATGAGTTTATTGAGTCAAAAAATAACCTGTTAACCACCATAGCCTGGAAAATTGACGGTAAAATACAGTATGCCTTTGAGGGCAGTATATTTATTGGCGGCGCAGTGGTGCAATGGCTGCGCGATGGGTTGGGTATTATCAAATCATCGGCCGAGGTAGAGCAACTGGCTTCGTCAGTAACTGATACGCAGGGCGTGTATTTTGTGCCTGCCTTTGCGGGTCTTGGCGCACCATACTGGAGTCCTGATGTAAGGGGAACTATTGTAGGACTAAGCAGGGGCAGCACCGCCGCACACATTGCCCGGGCAGCTATTGAATCCATTGCTTTCCAAACGATGGACGTATTAAAAGCCATGGAAGCCGACAGCAATATGGAGATTAAGGAACTAAGGGTTGATGGCGGAGCAACGGCCAATAACCTGCTGATGCAGTTTCAGTCGAACTTGTTAAATTGTAAGGTGATCAGACCTAATGTGGTTGAAACTACAGCCCTTGGCGCAGCCTATTTGGCTGGCTTGGCGGTAGGATACTGGAAAAATGTAGAGGAGATACAAAAGCTGTGGAAATCTGAAAAAGAGTTTATCCCTGCCGGCGACGAGGAACAAATTAAGAAATCGGTACGCGGCTGGCGAAAAGCAATTCATGCAGCCCGTGCATCGGCAGAAGAACTGCCCGATTCTGAAACGGAATAACTACTTTTAACCTACTAATTATAAACCTATAAAATTATCAGTATGTCTCCATTCGTGGCCGAATTTATAGGCACTATGCTGCTTATACTTTTAGGCGATGGCGTAGTTGCCAATGTTGTTTTAAATGATACCAAAGGAAATAATAGCGGCTGGATGGTGATCACCACCGCCTGGGGCCTGGCCGTTTTTGTGGGCGTAGTGGTGGCCGGTCCGTATAGCGGCGCACACCTGAATCCTGCTGTTACCATAGGGCTGGCTGTTGCCGGCAAGTTTGCATGGGCAAGCGTGTTACCTTATATAGTTGCCCAGATGCTGGGTGCATCGGCGGGGGCTTTCCTGGTATGGCTCATGTATTTTGACCATTTTCAACGTACAAATGATCCTGGCTCTATATTGGCGGTTTATTGCACAGGGCCCGCGGTGCGTAACTATGTATCGAATATAGCCAGCGAAATTATAGGTACTTTTGTGTTGATATTTACCATATTTTATATTTCGGGGGCGCAGATCACGCCTACAAAAACACCTGTGGGCATGGGTTCATTAGGTGCCATCCCGGTGGCTTTGCTGGTTTGGGTAATTGGGTTGGCGCTTGGCGGTACAACCGGCTATGCCATTAATCCGGCGCGTGACCTGGGGCCGCGCATTATGCATGCCATTTTGCCCATGAAAAGTAAGGGCAGCAGCGATTGGGCTTACGCATGGATACCTATTTTAGGTCCGGTGATTGGCGCCAGTGTAGCGGCATTTATTTACCTGTATCTGCAATAAAAACATCAAACACAGCAGCCATTGTCAAATCCCGAAGCTCTTTTGCGTGTTTTAATTTGCCTGGTAGCAGGCATTGCGGTTATTGTACTGCTTACCGCTAAATTTAGGGTACATGCTTTTTTTGCATTGATTATTTCGTGTTTCCTGGTGGGGTTGGGGGTAGGGCTGCCAGTTACTGAGGTGCTCACGGTGGTTAAAGATGGTTTCGGAAATATCCTGAAATCATTGGGTTTGCTGATTGTTTTAGGTACCACCTTAGGGGCCATTTTAGAACATACCGGCTGCACGCGGGTAATGGCAAATGCTATATTAAAGGTAGTGGGCGAAAAATACGCGTCGCTGGCCATGAGTTTAACCGGGTTTATAGTAGGGCTGCCCATTTTTTGCGATTCGGGCTATATTGTTCTTAGCGGCTTAAACAGGTCGCTTGCAAAAACTACGGGTGTTTCTTTGGTTATCATGAGCACCTCGCTTGCTACCGGCTTATATGCCGTGCATTGTATGATTCCGCCGCATCCGGGTGCGGCGGCAGCGGCAGGTATTATCGGGGTTGATTTTAGTAAATTAATGCTGACGGGCGGCCTGGTTGCTATCCCGGCCATGATAGCCGGATCTTTGTGGGCGGGTTATGCTGGTCGCAAAATTCCACAGCTGGCTGCAGACGAAGTGGTTGACATTAGTGCGGATCAATTACAGCCTTCGGTTATTAAGGCATTTTTGCCGGTAGTGGTTCCCATTTTGCTCATTGCGTTAAAATCATTTTTTGCGGTAGCCCCCGGCAATTCCAGTAAAATAATAAGCCTACTGCTTGCCGTTGGCGACCCTGTAATTGCTCTTGCTATAGGCGTATTGCTGGCTTTTAATGCCATGCAATCATGGAAAAAGGATACCGTTGCCAAATTACTACAGGATGGAGCCGAAAAGGCTGGCGGAATTTTAGTGATCATTGGTGCCGGAGGGGCTTTCGGAGCAGTTTTGGCCGCCACAAAGATCGGGACGCACTTAAGCGAGGCGCTGCCCCTGGCAAGTTTCGGGATATTTTTTCCGTTCCTGTTTACCTTTATACTTAAAACAGCACAGGGCTCATCAACGGTGGCCATTATTACAGCGGCCTCCATTATACTTCCTTTATTACATGCCCTTGGACTGGATACCGAAAAAGGGCATTTGCTTTGTGTTTTATCAATGGGAGCCGGGTCAATGATGATATCTCATGCAAATGATGCTTACTTTTGGGTGATCACAAAATTCTCTGGTCTGGAAATGAAAACCATGTTAAAAGTATACTCTTTGGCCACCGTATGTATGGGTTTAACGGCCCTGGCTATGGTATATGTTGTTTCTTATTTACTTTAATGTTTATGCATATCCTGATAGCTCCCAATGCCTTTAAAAATAGTTTAACCGCTTATGATGCTGCGCAAGCCATTCAAAAAGGATTAACGAAAAGTACGCTGCAATGCACTACAACCTGTTTTCCGATAGCCGATGGCGGCGATGGTACCGCAGGTTTGATTATTCAGCAATTGCAGGGCAAAGTTGTGCCTGTTCAGGTTCGCGACCCATTGGGAAGGCTGATCGATGCTTCGTTTGGCTTAATCGAAAATGGTCATACTGCCGTTATTGAAATGGCCGATGCATCGGGCTTAAGGCTTTTGGATTCAAAAGAGCTCAATCCTCTTTTGGCTACCTCTTCGGGAACCGGAAAAATGATAAGCATGGCCCTGGATAACGGGGTAAATAAAATTATTATTGCCATGGGCGGCTCCGCAACGGTGGATGGGGGTACGGGTATTTTGGCTGCGCTTGGTGCCCGGTTTTTGGATAAGGATGGGCGGGAGTTAATCAATATGCCGCAAAGCCTACCCAACCTTGAGCGCGTGGATGTGGCGGGTTTGGATAAGCGGCTGTCCGATTGCGAGATCATTGTGCTTTGCGATGTTGATAACAAGTTATTGGGTGCACAGGGAGCGGCGACAGTTTTTGGTCCGCAGAAAGGTGCGGATGCCGAAGCTGTTAAAATGCTGGATGAAGGGCTTGCCAGGTTTAACGAGGTTACCCTGAAAAGCACCGGTAAGGATATGGCCGGTGTTAAATACGGCGGTGCGGCTGGTGGAGCATCGGCCGGGGTGTATGCCTGGTTAAATGCCAGCCTGGTAAATGGGATTGATTATTTTCTGGAACTTACAGGATTTAATGCGGCATTAGATAAAAGTACACTGGTAATTACCGGTGAGGGCAGTATAGACCAACAGACCTTACAAGGAAAAGGGCCGTTTGGTGTGGCACGCAATGCAAAGCTCAAAGGCATACCCGTGATAGGGCTGGCCGGTAAAATTCCACCCAAACCAAACGAACAGCTGAGTAAATACTTTGATGTGTTACTGGCCATAGGTAACGAGCCCGCTGATATTAAAACCGCCATGAGCCTTACCGGACAAAATTTAACGCGCGTATCTAAAGAAATAGCAACCCTTATTAAACTGGGGATTGCATTTGGTTAAACAGCGTTATACTACCTTTTGGTAAAGGCAATTTTAACACCCATTAGAACAAATGCTATCGCCGAAAACTTATTAAGCCAGATGCCAAATGACTGCTTTTGCTTGAGCTTAACCGAAAATGCTCCGGCAAACAGGGTTAACAACATAAACCATAATAACCCGGTAATGGCGTAAGTAACCCCGAGCAAAATAAACGGCAATGCATTATGTATATAAGCGGGCTGTATAAACTGCGGAAAAAAGGCAAGAAAGAATATGGCGACCTTAGGGTTAAGCGTATTGGTAACCACGGCCGAGAGGTAGGTCTTTTTGATGGGTTCTAACTCCATAACCTTGTTTTCCTTAACAATAGTTTCTGTTGAAAAGAATTTGGTAACGCCCAGATAAATTAGGTAAGCGGCTCCCAGATACTTAACCAAATTAAATACCATGGCCGATTGTGCCAGGATCAATGAAAGACCGAATGCAGCCAGTGTAGTATGCACAAGCACCCCGGTAGTAATGCCCAACGTGGCATAAATCCCTGATTTTTTCCCCTGCGCAATAGATTTATTTAAAATAAAGATGGTATCAATTCCCGGCGAGATGATGAACAGGAAAGAAGCGATCAGGAAAGTAGTGAAATTGATAATACCCATATTTGCTGCTTTTAATTAAATAAAACTGGCGTATGCCCTTACCGGAAAAGTACCCGCACCCTTAAATTTAGGCGGAACGGCGTTAAAACGGTACCCGCTCTCCGGTAATTTATCCAGGTTGCACAGATGTTCTACAATCAGTATTTCGGCGCCGAGTAAAATGGTATGCACTGGGCGGCTTTTGCCGGTGGTGTTATCAATGTTATGGCTGTCAATCCCCACCAGTTTTACGTTACAGGCTTTTAAATATTCGGCGGCATCAGCAGTAAGATAGGGGTGGCCCTCAAAATACCGGGGCGTGTTCCAGTGCCTGGCCCAGCCGGTATATACCAATACGGCGCGGTTCCTGATCTCCTTGCCTTCAAAATAGGTCTTATCTATGGCTGTAGTGTTCTCCGCGTTGATGGTGATGGCCTCCTGATCGGCAAAACGTTCCAGCTTCATTTCTGACAGGTCCTTACCATGCTGAAAACGGTGAAAGGGGCAGTCGATATAAGTGCCGGTATTGGTCACCATTTCTATTTTACCTATCTGGAACTCGGTGCCAGGCTCGTAGTTGGTTTTTGACTGTTCACGACTCAAAAAATCGCAGATAATGGGCGATGGCAGGCCTTTGTAAGTTACCAGGCCATCAAAAATAACATGGCTAAGGTCAATATATTTATCATCAGCAATGGCGTTAAATGGTGTATGCTTGTGCGGCGCTGTAACGTAATATTTATTCAATATATCAACCTTACCCACCATTAATAGCTGCATATCATGTACAATATAGTCGGCGAGTTGCTGGTCGGTAATGGTATCGCTGGCAATATCAAGCCTGAAATCCTGGCCCTGGATGCCGCCGCCGTTGGTAAAAGTAATATCGAAATCAAAAACCACCCTTTTATCGTTCATGATTAATTAGTTGTTTTAAGGTATTTACGAATTAACACAATAATACACAATAATCCCGCAGCCGAAAGGATAGCGCTTACCGTTATAGCATGTACAACAGCTGTGGCGCCGCCGTTGGCCATGGCGCCAAATATGGCAACGCCCATAGCTCCGGCGGCCTGCCGCGTGGTATTTAAAACGGCAGATGCCGTACCCGAACGCGTTTTGGTTACACTGGCCAATATACCAGTGGTCATAGCCGGTACAGCAAGCCCCATGCCCATAGGTATGGTAATAAAGGGTACAAATAACTGCCAGTACGGCGTGTTTGCATGGGCTATCAGCAAACAGCTAAAGCCAATAGTGCTGATGCATAAACCCACCAGGATGGGCACGCGCGTACCGTATTTAGCCATAAGTTTGCCGCTGATGAGGTTTGATATAATGAAACCGGCAGTTAGCGGTAAAAAGGCCAACCCCGCTGTGAGCGAGGAATAATGAAGCACATTTTGCAGGTAAAGGCTCAAAACAAATACGGTACCGTAATAGGTGCCGTTTAGCATAATGCCCAATAATACCAGCACATTAAACGTGGCTGATTTAAACAGATCAAGAGGCAGTATGGGCGATATAGCCTTTTTCTCAATCCGCAGAAATACCAGGAGCATAACTGCGCTAAAAATAAGGCCCCCATATATCAGCGGGTTATTAAAGCCCAAATGGTGCAGCTCAATAATGGCAGCAATGAGCGCGGTAAGTGCCAGCATCCAGGTTAGCTGCCCCGGAATATCAAATCCTTTATCGGGATGTTTCTCGCTCTCCTTTAGTTTGATACTTAATAATATGCCGATAAGGCAAAGCGGAATATTTACAAAAAATATCATTCGCCAGTTGCTGATATGCATCAGCAGGCCGCCCAGGATAGGCCCTGCCGCTATTGAAACGCCGCCTGCGGCTGTCCATAAGGCTACAGCGCGGCTACGCTGAGTTTTATCATGCGCAAAGCTTTGGTTTAAAATGGAGAGCGAACTTGGTATCATGGCGGCTGCACCTATGCCTTGCAATACCCGGAAAGCGATCAGGCTAAACGGATTCCATGAAAAGCCGCAACCGGCAGATGCAATACCAAATACCAGCAATCCGAATTGAAATAGCCGTTTTGAACCCAACAGATCGCTCATCCCGCCTGCTGATAGCATTAAAACTGCAAATGCAATGGTATAAGCGTCAACAATCCATTGCAGTTCGCTGATATCGGCAGTAAACGATTTGGATATTTGGGGTAAGGCAATATTTACAATAGATACATCAAGCTGCGATACTACAAAGGCCAGACTGGTTGTACCAACTATGAAAATAAAGGGGAGCTTAACAACGGGTGCATGTTTGGTATGCTTTTCCATGTGGCCAAAAGTATCATTATCTGGTTTAACAAATGTCAATATAATCTAACAAGGCCAAAATGAATAGTGCTCCTGGTGCGTTATTAAAAGCAATTATCGACCACATGATATTTAATTAATATGATAATATATTGAATAAAATGGATGGGACTATTGTTTTCATATTATTATTAATTTTGGTGTACCAATTATAAAAATTTACTGTTTTAAAAAATGCTGAGATGATAGACAGTACGATTCTCCTGAGAATAGAAAATAAGCTATTTTATTATCCCGGATTTTGTGAAGGGGTTGTTGAAGTTGCCGATCATTACTATTGTGATAGTGTTGAGCAGTTTGAAAAAGCCTGGGTTGATATTAAGCGTTTCCTTAAATACTACCGGTATACCACCACATTTGTTTCTACCGAAGGGTTGTGCATGGGAGCTGTTTCCCCTTTTAGTACAGAGGAGGATTTTGAATTGGCAAAGTATATCATTATCAGTTTTTTTGAGTAAGAATCAGGGCGTGCCACGTAAGCTGATAACATTTTGAGTTTACAATTATTTAAACATTTCTTAGCCCGTTTAAATCATCGTGTTTAATATATTAGGCGCTGCTAAATAGCAAGATATAACAGCTTGTTAAGCCCGGTATATGAAACGTAGAGATTTTGTAAAAAACGCAACGCTTACCGTTTTGGGAGCGTCATTAATTGGCCCCTTAGAGGCGCTTGCAGAAAATAAAGTAACGCATTTAGAGAGTGATGATGTATCGCCACGTGCGGCGCTGGCAGATGACTTTCAATTACATTTTTTGGCCGTAGGCGATTGGGGCCGTAACGGTGAGTATGACCAAGCAGAGGTAGCTAAACAAATGGGGCAGTGGGCTACCACTCATCCCAATGATTTTGTTATCTCGGTAGGGGATAATTTTTATCCCAAAGGGATCATCAGCGAGATGGATCCGCAGATACATTACTCCTTTGAAAATATTTATACTGCCCACTCCCTGCAATGCGACTGGTATGCCATTTTGGGCAATCATGATTACCTGACCGATCCGGATGCGCAAATACGGTACAGCAAGGTAAGCCGCCGGTGGAACATGCCCGCCCGTTATTATACCAAGGAGGTTGCTTTGGGTAAAGATAAAGGCAAGGCCCTTTTGATCATGATTGATACCGACCCAATGCTTCACGACAACCTGAAGGATCAGGTTGCGGTACAAATGGAATGGATAAATAAAACACTGCGGGAAGCATCGGCCGATGTAAAGTGGAAAATAGTGG
Organism: Mucilaginibacter saanensis; assembly: GCF_014200575.1. Classification (GTDB taxonomy): domain Bacteria; phylum Bacteroidota; class Bacteroidia; order Sphingobacteriales; family Sphingobacteriaceae; genus Mucilaginibacter. The sequence continues at coordinate 59,668 of NZ_JACHBZ010000006.1, forward strand.
TTGGTCATCATCCATACTATACAGTGGGGCCGCGCATTAATAACTATGACACCCTCACAGCCAGAAAAATGCTTGCGAAGGTTTTTGAAGAGCATAAGGTGGATATTTACCTGTCGGGCCATGACCATTCCTTACAGCATCTTAAACCCGAAGGTTTTACACACCAGTTTATTTCGGGCGCAGGTTCAGAACTTACCCCTGTAACAACAGGCATCGCATATAGCCGTTTCCAGGCTTCGGAACATGGGTTTATGTATTTTTCTGTAAATGCCAACAAACTAAATGTAAAAGCCATAAACCAGGTAGGAAAAGTAATTTACGAAACCGAGCTCACGAAATAGGTTCATAACAATAAACAGAAGCCGAAAAAGATGGGTGTCACCCTGAGCTTGTCGAAGGGTTGAGCGTAGAGGCCACACCACCATGCTTCGACAGTGCTTAGCATGACACCCGTTTAGGGTGCTATTTAACGGTAGGCCAAATAGGTTTATAGTTCATAGATGGTAAAGGCCGTGTGCGATTCCCCTCTTGAGGGGGGTAAGGGGTGTGTTTCTAACGCCTATAACACACCCCTGCTACCACGCTTCCCAATGCTCCCCCCTCTTAAGAGGGGAGCAAAAATCTATAAAAAGGCGAGTGAATTTTGTCTTTTATCCTTACTCCCAAAGTCCCTTACTCTCTTACGGAACCTGGTTGATATGCTGGACCTGGAACCGTAAACCCATGATACCGATCATGATCAGGGAGATAAAAAAAACTTCGGTCCAAGTAACGGTTTTGTTGAAAAAGCTTACCTCGGCTATTTTTATTAAAACAAGAGTGGCCGCTGTCCATATAGCGTAAGCTGTTGCGGTTGACAGCTGTTTGATTGATAACGAGAAAAAATAAACGTTGCCGACACCAAAAATAATGTAACCAAGCAGCGGGGCCAGTAGCGGGAAGCTGAAATCAACTTTATAAAAGTTATGCCACGTTAACAGTTTCAGATCGCTCAGCTTAAAAAACTTGACCGAAAATGTCCATGCGGTTTCAAATACTGCTGCTATAATGATATATATCCAAGCCAAGGTTAAATAGGGTTATTGCAAAATTTCTTCTTGCTGGTGAGTGGTTGGTATTACTATTTCGCGGGGTATTTCGTGCCCTCCGGTTTTGGAATCTGAACTGTTTGTTTTCCAAATGGAAGCTAATCGCGAAAGCAGGGCAGGCCTTAAATTATAATAGCGTTTAAACCATCCATATTTGAGCAGGCTGTTCTCATTAAACCGTTTAACAGAAAAGGCATGCTGCAAAAAATAATCCTTTGGATATTCATATCCCAATCCCCAGTTTTCAGGCAGGTTACCCGGTGCATGGCCGGGGTCATAAGCGGTACCAAAGAGGTGATCCCACACGGCAAACTTGGTTGAAAAATTAGCATGAAAAACTTCCAGGTAATTGGCATGATGCCACAAATGCAGTTCGGGCGAGTTCAAGAGATATTTGAGTTTACCCAACTTTACCTTCACATTGGCGTGTATGAACATACCAAACATGGCATCCAATAAAGCCTTAATGGGTATTACGGCCGGATCAGCACCCAGCAAAATAATAGGTGCAAACTCAATGGTTTGGTTAATAATGATCTCCAATATATGTGAGCGTGAGCCGGACAAAAAATCAACCTGTTTACCGGAGTGGTGTGCCTCATGTATTCGCCAAAAAACTTTATTGCTGTGCTGAAACCTGTGGAAAAGGTAAATATACAGATCATGCGTAACCACGAAAAAAAGCACCTGTACAGCTACCGGCCAATCTTTTACAAATTGAATGGCCGACCAGTTAAAATGGTGCTGAACAGGTGCTATGAGGTAATCAAATATCAGGATCTTTAAAAAATAGCTTTGAATAAGCGTATACCAAACCAGATCAACCCAAAAGCCTTCCCTAAAAAAGGCCAGACCCTTGCGGTAGGGCGATATACGTTCCCAGGCAATAATGAATATTACCCAAACAACAAGTATGGTGGTAGTTATGGTAAGCAGCTTATCCTGTGGCATATTTTAAATAACCGGTTTTTCTTTGTATTCGTCGCTGATATTTACGCGTAACCGTTTCATTGGGGCCAGTTCCGATTCGTAAACCTTTTTTTGCCCGTCGCCGGCTGCAACTTCAATATCGCGGATGTCGCGCACCAGGCGTTGTAAACCTTGTGGTTCAACAGAAGCAGCATGGTCGGATCCCCACATGGCCCTGTCAAGGGTAAAGTGTCTTTCCACAAAAGTGGCACCCATAGCTACAGCGGCTACGGTAGTTGCCAGGCCGGTTTCATGACCTGAATAACCAACCGGCATATCCGGGTACTTGTTTTCAAGTGTCTGGATCATTTTTAAATTAAGCTCATGCGGAGGGCACGGATAGGCCGAGGTTGAATGGGCAATAAACAAAGGATAATGCTCATCAAAAGCATTAATGTACGCCAGCGTGTTTTCAATCTCTTTTATGGTTGACATACCGGTTGACAGCATTAAAGGCTTGCCGGTTTCCAGGACACGCTGTATCAGCGCAAAATCAGTTAATGAAGCGGATGCCAGTTTGTACAGTACCATATCAAATTGCTCCATAAAATCGACAGATGGAGCATCCCAGGCAGACACAAACCAGTCGATACCCAGTTTTTTGCAATACTGATCAATAGTAGCGTACTCGGCAATGCCGAACTCTGTTTTGCGTTTGTAATCAATATAGCTCATGCGGCCCCAGGGGGTATCGCGCATTATTTCCCATTGATCTTTAGGTACACAAATTTCGGGTGTGCGTTTCTGGAATTTAACGGCATCAACCTTGGCGGCAACGGCCTCATCAATGAGGTTTTTAGCTATCTCCAAAGAGCCGTTATGGTTAATGCCTATCTCGGCAATAATATAGCTTGGATGCCCTTTACCTATTTTACGGCCATTGTGCAGGGTAATAACCTTGTTTTTTACCGGCGCAGTAGTTTTTGATTCAATAATGAACTCCGCAAACTCGCGGAAACAGCCTTCGCCACCGGCAGCGGCACATATCATATCGGCCTGTGCTTTAATAAAGGGCAACGCATCGGCAGGGCAGGCGGTTAAGCCGGCCAGTTGCATAATTTCGGCATCATTATAATCATCGCCAATGTAGGCAACTTCTTCGGCCCGTAAATTCAGGCGATTGCAGATCTCCGTAAAAACGGCGGGTTTATCCTTTACACCGAGGTGCAGCTCCGTAATTTGTAGTTTTTGTGCCCTTTGTATTACTGATGGTGAATTTTCGCCGGTGATAATGCCGGTTTCAACGGTGGCAAATTTGCGCAGGCGCTCAACACCCATGCCATCGCGCATGTTAAATTTTTTTAAATATTCGCCGTTAATGCCATAATAAACTCCGGCATCGGTTAATACACCATCACAGTCTGTAAGCACCAGTTTAATGCCGGCTGCTTTTTGTTTTAAAATGTCGTTCATCATTTATGAGGTTTTAAATTGCTGTCCATCCGCCGTCAACTATGAGGTTGGCACCGGTCATATATGCCGATGCATCGCTTGCCAGAAATATTAAGGCACCCTGGTAATCATCGGCTTTTGCCATACGGCCCAATAATGTTTTGGCCGTATAATTCTCTATAAAAAATTCGTTCTGATTATTCTCCACACCACCCGGCGACAGAGTGTTTACCCTTACACCTTTATGCCCCCAGTAGGCTGCTAAAAAGCGGGTAAAGTTTACCACCGCACCTTTAGTTACGGGGTAAGCTGCTGATTTGTAGAAGCTCTGCTCGCCCACCTCGTTTTTGTATATGGATTGATCGGGGCCAACCATGCCGTAGGTAGATGCGATGTTGATGATACTGCCCGAAAATTGATCGGCCATTACGGTTCCAAAAACCTGTGAGCATAAAAATACCCCGGTTACATTTACGTTTAATGATCGCTGAAACGCATCCAAAGGGTAGTTTTCAAATGCCGAAAGCTCTTTGGCCAATGCCGGATTTTCAAACATGTCATTAATAGCCGCATTATTAACCAGTATATCAATACTCCCGTAGCGGGTTAATATTTTGTCGCGCGCTACCTCAAGGGAATGCTTGTTGGTTACATCAATTTTGAGGCCGCCGTGCTGTTCGCCCAAGCTTGCAGCAAAGGCTTCCACCTTTTTTTCATCCATATCGGCAGCTACTACGTTGGCACCTGCCAAAGCCAGTGCTTCGCAATGTTTTTTGCCGATTAAGCCTAATGCACCGGTTACTATCGCGGTCTTGCCTTGTAATGAAAATAATTCCATGTTACAGCGCTGCAGTTTTAGGTTTTATATTGTAATTACTCACCTTGCGGAAAACAGCCTCCAGCACTTCGCCTTTTAAGTAGCTTTTAACGTTGCCGCTTAAAATGGCCTTCTTCACAATGGGCAATACATCCTGATAAGCCAAAAGGGTATAGTCAATATCCTCAGAAGTATGGCTGTAGCACATGTTATGGAAACCGGCCCACAGAATACCCCGTTTTATCATTTCCTGCTGCATCAGCGTTTTTAGTTCCAGTGCATTACCAGCCTCGGGGTTAAAGGTTACCATGCTGCGGCAATTAAAGCCAATGCAGCGGGTGTATTGATCCATCCCAAGCGATATCGCCAGCTGGTTATATCCGTCTTTTAGCAGGGCACCATATTGATCAAGGTATTGAGGTACGTTTTTGTCACGTAATTCATGAATAGTGGCAATGCAAGCCGCCAATGACAAGGCTTCGCCGCCGAAGGTGGTATAGCTGAATACTTCGGAGTTAAAAAGCTCCATGACATCGGCCCGGCCAGTAAGCAAGGCTATGGGCATACCGTTGGCGCAGGCCTTTGAAAAAACAGCCAGATCGGCCTTTACGTTAAAATATTCCTGCGCGCCACCCAGGGCTACGCGGAAACCTGTCCACATTTCATCAAAAATGAGCAGGGTGCCGTTTTCGCGGCATACCTCGGCCAGTTGCTGTAAAAAGCCCGGTTTAGGTGCCTCGAAAATAAAGGGCTCCAGGATAAGCGCGGCAACTGTTTCGTCAAGCGCCGCTTTTATGGATTCAATATCGTTATACTCAAAAGTATAGGTAAGCTCCTGGATAGACTCCGGGATACCTGCATTACGACTGGTGATACCGATGTACCAATCATGCCAGCCATGGTATCCGCAGCAAAATACTTTATCGCGACCGGTAAAGGCGCGGGCAACACGTATGGCGGCGGAGCAAACATCGGCCCCGGTTTTGGCAATTTTAACGGCTTCTGCATTAGGGATCACCTGTTGTACCAACTCGGCAAGTTCAACCTCCAACGGGTGCATTAAGGAAAAGGTAATGCCGTCATTTAACTGAGCACGTATGGCATCGTCTACAGCAGGGTAGGCGTAACCTAAAGATACGGGACCTATGGCTGCATTAAAATCTATAAACTCATTACCGTCGGCATCCCAAACGTACGATCCTTTACCCTTTACCAGGTATTTAGGGGCTACGCCTTTGGTAAACTGACCGGGGCCTTTAGCTAATGTTTGGGTAACCGGTTTTTGAACTTTTAAAGCGCGTTCATATAATTTGTCAGACTCCCGAATATCCGGGTAGTTGTTGTTAAGCTGTATTTTATTAGCCATGATCATGCTGTTTTTATTCTGAAAATTCAGGTGTTAATAGGGTAGGCTGCACGTGCCCGGTTTGATAACCCAATATTTTTTCGGCTATTTGTTTCCCGGTGAAGCCTTCGTTTTGCAATACATCGGGCAACAGTGCCGGTCTGAACCATCTTTCATTTAAGGCAATGGGCAGTACTTTTGCCGTGGTTTGATATTGCAGTAATACCTCGGCTACGATGGTGTACAAGCCTCCGGTTAAAAAATGATCTTCGAGGGTAACTATCAGGTTACTGGATGCCGCCGTTTGTAATATAACGGCTTCGTCAACAGGTTTCAGGCTGCGCATATTAACCAGGCCAACAGAAAGGCCTTCGTTCTTTAATATGTCTATTGCTATAAGCGCCTGTTCAAACATTAAGCCGTAGGTTAAAATGGTTACATCGCTCCCTATCGAAACTATTTCGGCCTTGCCCAACTCAAATGGCTCATGCTCATACCCGGTTTTACGGGTGTTGATGCGGGTATAAGCCGGGTTTGGTGATTGCCAGATCTGCGGCAGCATTTTTACCAGGTCGTCCTCATCAGCCGGGGCAAACACGGTTACATTGGGGATACCCCGCATAATAGATATATCTTCAATAGCCTGGTGGGTAGGGCCGTTGGCATCTGATAAAAGGCCAGGTATAAAACCACTTAATTTAACCGGTAAATTGGCTATGCCTAAATCGGTACGTACAAACTCAAAGGCACGCATAGTTAAAAATGCGGCAAGGGCATGTACCACGGGAATGCGGTTGCGTAATGCCAGGCCGGCCGCAGCACCAATCATGGTTTGCTCGGTAATGCCGGTATCAATAAATCGTTTACCTAAAACAGCGGGCAGGTTACGCACCAGTGCACGGTTCTCGGCCGTCATCACTATCACCTGCTCATTGCTCAGTGCGGTTGCTGTTAATAATTCTTCGTAGGTCATGGGGTTATCTGACAATTAAAGTTTCTGATGTTAAGGAGGTAGTATGTTCTCCGTGCAGTTCAAGCAAAAGCTGGCTGATTTCGTCGGCCGAGAAGTTACAGAACCAGCGGTCGGCCCGTTCCTGTATGCTTGGTAAGCCTTTGCCCCTCACCGTATCGGCAATTACTACATTGAGTTTTCCTTTTTGAAAAGGGTAAGCGCAAAATGCTTCATGCAGCTCGGTGTAATTATGTCCGTTGATGCGTTTAACTGCGGCGCCAAATGACTCGAATTTTTGAGCGAGCGGTTCCAGCGGAATCAGGTCCTCGGTACGCATATTGGCCTGAAAGTGGTTGCGGTCTATCACAAATATCAGGTTGTCTAACTGGTAGGCGTTGGCTACCAGTACGGCTTCCCAGCATGAGCCCTCGTTGAGCTCGCCATCGCCCATGATGCATATTACCTTGTTATCGCCACCACCTATTTTAATATCCATAGCTACACCTAAGGCTACAGACGGTAAATGCCCCAATGAGCCGGAATGAAACTCAACACCGGGGATGTGGGTATTGGGGTGCCAGTAGATATGGTCATCTAATGAAAGATGTTTTTCGAGCCTGCTTTTTTGTAAAAAACCCAACTCAGATAATGTGCCGTATAATGCAGGTACATCATGCCCTTTGGATAGGAACAGGTAATCGCGGTTAGGATCGTTTAAATTAAAGGGGGTGATATTTAAAAATTCGGTGTACAGGTAAACTACCAGATCAACCGCCGACAGGGACGCACCCGTAAAACAGCCGCCGGCTGTTGACATGCGTACAATGTGCTCTCTTACTTTCAGGGCAATATCTTCAAATTCCTGGTTGGTGTGTTTTATATTTTCCACAGATCGTATTTCTAATTAAATCAACTATTTATCAGGTTTTCCGGAGCTTGTTTGGTTTGCCCCGGTTGTATGGTTTTTAACTCGGTTAAATGATGGCGGTACCAGTTAACGCCTGCATATTGTGCGTTAATCTGGTATATATTGGGCTGGCGATAAAGCAGGCTGATGATATCAAAGCAGGAAAAGTTTTTATTACCGGGATACAGCTCTTCAAACACCGTTTTTATAAATTCGTAATCCTCCTGGTAATCAATGGTAAAACGGTGCGACATGGAGTAATCACCGCCGGTTTCCCAGCTTACATTACCTATGCTAAACAACTGCGGGTTTTCCCATATATAAGGGGTGGTATGCTCCAGTTCCAAAAGTTTTTGGGCATTTTCCCAAGTACGCTTCAGACAAGCCATGGTCATTATTTCCACATCGTTACCATCGGGATAGGTTGCAGGGTGCAGATTGCTCATATAATCGTACCATCCCGGGCGTGCAAAAAAGTGGGTAAGTACATGGTCAATAATCCGCGGATCAATCAGCGGGCAATCAGAAGGTATTTTGAGTACCGTATCGGCATTAAACAATAATGCAGCCTGGTAATGACGGTCGAGCAGGTTGTGTTGATCGCCCCGGTAGCAAGGGATACCAAGTAACTGGGCCTCCTGAGCTATCACATCGTCGGTCGCATCTGCAGATGTAGCTATAACGATGGCTGCGATATGTTTGATCATCTGCAGGCGCTCTATCATCAGCGCAAGGATGCTTTTGCCCAATATCTGCAGCATTACCTTGCCCGGTAACCGGCTTGATGCCATACGGGCCTGTACAATGATCACTACTTTGTTTGCCATTTTTATGGTGTTAATAGTTTGCCACAAGCTGCTCCGTAAAAAACTGAGGCGCTTTTTTATTTAATACCCTTTGGATATCAAAATTTTCCTTATTGCCTTTATGATTGATGTAGCCCCGGCATATCTGTGCTATTTTTCTGGCAGAAACGCCTCCATTTTGAACGGGTGCCAGTTTTTTAAGATCATTAAGGTTAAACCAGGAATGTACCTTTTTGCCCAATGCAATACCCGTATATACCACGGTGGAATACTGTGTTATCAATTCGCAGCAATTGGCAATCATGTGGTTGGTGTTGCCCGATTTGAAGATCAATGTGCCGGCAGGAGCATATTTGCGGATCTCTTTTTCGGCCCGGACAGCATCTTCGTTAGGGTGCAGTTTAAACAGCATTTGCCTGCCGTTGGCTAATTTTACCGCGTTTTTGATAAAAGCAGGCCGGTTTTCAAAACGATAGGTTTCGCGCATATCGGTAGTTGCTACCATTACATAGTTGCGGTGCGGAAAATCATTGTTTAAAAACTGTTTCAGGTTGTCATAATTGGGCATGCCTGTAACCGCCATTTTTTTATTGTCGGTACCCTTTTCGGTAAAGTATTGTTTGTAGCCTGCCGATGCGGTGCAATAAACATCGCATACGTTTGATGAGCCGTTTAACGAGGTATTACCGCATAAAAATGGAGGCAGATCGAGGCTTTTTACCAGTTTGCTGAGCAAGGTGTATTTATCAACCATGCCCTCCTGCACCCATACGGTTTTGGTGTTGCGCATACGCAGGGGTACAATAATGTCTGAGCAAAAAACTACCAGATCATATTGGTTTAGTTTGGCGCCGTAGTCAATTTGCAAACCATGCATGCCCAGGTATTTTTCTGACTTTGACCGGTAATTATTTGATAACACCGTTCCGTTAAGTAAAGGGGTATTATTAATAAGGAAATTTAGCAGGCTATTGTCTGTAAACAGTTGGCTAAACCAGCAATCGAACTCCGGCAGTTCGGTTGCTATCTGATGCATTTGTGATGTTTGGTTTAATGAACCGGTAATGAACAGTATTTTCTGCATTTATAATTAATTCACTAATTGTTTAACAGGTATAAATTATCAGGTAACGTGTTATATGCTGTACAATAGGATGGGAATAAGTTATTGCAATGTTATGCCCCCGTATTTATAAGTTATTACCATGGATTAAAAGTATGCCGGCAATTTTTAGATAGTGCTAAGTTTAGGTTATGATATAATTAAGTATGTATTAAAGTAATTTGAACTTAATGTTTAAAGAAAAACAACCTTGGTTTTTACTTCACATTAGCGGAGAAAGCAACCCGCTTGGTCAGGAAATTTTTAAGCTCGGGAAGTTTATCCGTGTTGATCAGATCAACTCCGCAGTCAAGCAGTTCGTTCCATACGGCAGGGTTTTCTGGTGATGCCCATAGCCGTACCTTTTTGCCGTATCTGTGAGCCATGCCCACATAATTACGCAGACGTTGTTTTTGCAGCACAGGGAATGTGCCGCTGCCGTTCCAGTTTACAATTCTTGAATATTTGCAGCTTGCAGTGCGGTAAATGTTTGTTGCAAGGGTATCCTGCTGAACTTTCATCAGATCCTCATCAATAAAGGCCAGGCGGTTTTGCTGGTTTTTGATAATATCAAAGGGCTTATGCCCGGTTATTACTATGGTTATCTGTCGTTGTACAAATACGCCGTCTTCATACCCGGAAAGAATGTCTTTATATTTTTCAAGCGAGGCCGATAAAACTTCGTAGGTTTTGTTGGCATTTGATTTAATGTCAATCATGAGCATGAGCGGATAAACCACGCGTGGCGCCTGCTCGTTTGAGCCATGGATACAGGCAGCCAAAGGGTCAAGGTAAAGAAGCTCAAGTGTTTTATGTCTTTTTAATACCGGGAGCAGGTGGGCTACAATTAACTTGCCGTGCCTTAAATATATGTCGGCCTCAATATGGGTATATCCGTTATCCAGGGCATCATACAAGGGGCGTTTGTGCCAATAATCATTATGGGCAAAGGCATTATCAAGCGGGACATTTTGGGAGTAGCAGTTAAAGGCAACAAATACCAGAAGGGCGGATAACAATAATTTAAGGTGCTTTTGGCAAAAGCTTGCTGCTTGCATCATTAATTGCATTTATGGCACAAAACTACCTTTTACGTATGTGCAGGATGTTAGCGTACAGTTAAGAAAATTTAGTATAGTGTTAATATTTTGTAAATAAAAAGGCCTTCTGATGGCAGTTGGGGTAACAAAAACGTTAAACAAAAACGAATGCCCTTATTAAGGGCAGTCGTTTTTGGGTAAGTAATATCGGGGGGTATTAAAATAGCGGGTTTAGCCGGAAGTACTTTTGACCTTCAAAGCTCACCACATAGTCTGATTTAAAATGAGTACTCTTTAGGTAATAATCGGTAGTGATTATTTGTGCACCGGAGTTACAGGCAGCGGTAAAGTTGGTTTTGTCGTTATTGCGGGCCTGCTCGGTATCTGAGTCGGCACGGGTTCTGATGATATATCCTTTTTTTACCAGGTCTTTAATTTGAGGGTCCTGCGGGTCATTCCTGATCATCATGGCAGCTTCGGGCGTGCCCGGATCGGCGTTGGCAAACAACACTCTGCCTTTTAATGACGGATGATCCTTGATGTAAAGGGCGCGGTTATCTTTATTGTTATCCAATATAAAGATGAACTTACCTTTTGCCGCCTTTAGCGTTGGCCAGTTGCCATGTAATACCGCTTTTTCCAATGTGGCATACTTGCCTCTTACCATATCCGGTGTAATCAGGCTGGCGTTGCCTAAGCCGTCCCTGATGTCCTGATCAAGCTCTTCAAAAGTTTTGGATGTGAATTTTTCAGGTACGGTACGGGCAGGGTCTTTCGGTTTCTCGTCTTTAGGCTCCAGCGTAATAAAAATGGGATTATGGTCAGGATGAGCGTCTGACCATGTTCTTAGTTGTTTTAAGCCATCCTTAAAGGTTAAGCAATGGCTGCGGAAATCCAGATCAATAATATGGAATACTTTGAAACCAGGTTGGTCCATTTCGTGGTCAGGGTCAAACGGAGGCTGATCTTTAACCCAGTCAAGGCCTTTAGGGTGGGCGTATTTGCCACCTTTTTCGTCGGCGTAAACATCAATTTCAAGGTTTAGCAGTCCCATATCCAACTGCTCCGTAAGGCCAATGTGTTCGTAATCTATTTTTTCGGCTGCTTCGGGGTTTTGTTTTTGGAAAGCCTTAAATAAGGTGGGGTATATGGCTTCTTTATAACTGTTGTGTGAGCCTATTACCTGGATTCGGTTAATAGGTACGTCATCAGGTGTGTTTAACTTAAAGCCGGCAAGTAAGGTGATTAATAATAAACTAAGAAATGTTTTCATAAAGGTAATATAAGAAAAAAAGCAGCTGGCTAAATGCCAGCTGCTTTTAAATAAGTTTTATTAATAGCCCGGGTTTTGAACCAGATTAGGGTTGGTTTTTAACTCGGTTGAAGGAATTGGATATAACCTCCTGGTGGGGTCGGTATTCATTTTCAGGTTATCGTTTGGCAGCGGATATTCCTTTTCAAACAAGCCAAAACGGATAAGGTCATTACGGCGCCAGGCCTCCCATGACAGCTCACGTGCACGCTCATCTAACAAACCATCCAGGTCAATTGATGAGGCAGCCTCTGCGTGGGCACGGGTGCGCAATTTGTTTACCAGTGTAAGCGGGGTTTGTGTTTCGCCGTTTATGGTGGTTTGCGTAGCTCCGCGTAATATGGCTTCGGCTTTCATCAGGTAAACATCAGCTAAACGAAATACGGGCACATCATTACTGTTTAAACGGGTTGCCTGTATAATGTTAACATCCGGGTAGTATTTGATTGATCGTACACCTTCAGATTGTGAGGTAAGTACATCGTTACCCAAATCCATAGGTTTTAACCCGGTAAGTGTTAATGTAGGTATAAGGGTTACCTGTTTAGTAGCATTTGGGGCAGGGTAGTAAACCGGTTGGTTGGTGAAGCCACCGTTACCATCAGGGTAAAACTGCGGACCGGCAAGCCATGTTTTGGTACGGTCATCGCCCGCAAGGTTAAAGCGGTTATAAAACTCAGGTGTAGTGCTCATGGCAATACTTAAACCTACGTTAAAACCATAAGCCTGGGCAAGATAGTAGAAGAAACCGAAACGGGTAAATTGGTTGCCCGGTATTTGCTGGTCATAAGGTACTGCAAATATGGTTTCATTAATTGCCGGGCCGTTAGTTGGTAAAAATATATCCCTGTATTTAGTATCCAGATAATAGTTGGTATTTGCCTGTACACTATCGCACATGGTTACTGTTTCCTGGTAGCGGGTAGTGCCAACATATACACCAGAGTTCAGGTACATTTTTGCCAATAAGGCAAATACCATCCCCTTAGTTGGGCGGCCATATTGTGATACGTTTGTTGTTGCGTTGCTGCTTTTAGCGGGCAGTAAAGGTAAAACGGCTTTTAACTCGCTTTCAATAAAGGCGAATACTTTAGCACGTGGCTGGGTAGCCGGCTGGGTGGTTACCGGGAAATCAGTAATGATAGGCACGTTACCATACAGATCCATCATAAAGTACAGGTACAGCGCGCGCATGGCTCTGACCTCGGCAATGGAAGATGCCTTTTTTGTGGCTGATGACGGAGAGGAATTGATAACGCTGATGATGCGGTTACAGGTGTTAATACCTCCAAAACCCCACTGCCATATACCTATTACGTTAGGGTGATCAAAGGTCCAGGTGTGGTAATGTAATTGGCGGTATTGGCCACCGTCGTCAAAGTTGCCATCACGGGCCGGTAAAATAGCCTCATCTGTTGACATGTCCTGCATGCGCCAGTAAGGTACCGCATAGTTTGATGACAGGTTAGAATAAATGGTACCCAATAAAGCAGTATAATCCGCATCGGTTACCGGAAAGTTTGATTTTACGTACTGCGACTCAACAGGTACATTTAATTTTGTACAAGAGAATGTGCCTATCGTCACAATTATAGCGGCACATAATATGAATATCTTTTTCATTTTTATTTGTTTAACTGTTATTAAAATGATGCGTTTATACCTAAGCTGAAAGTGCGTGTTTTAGGATAAAAATTCTTGTTATCAATTCCAGGAGTTAAACCGCCCATGTCAATTTCCGGGTCAACGCCGCGGTATTTGGTAATGATGAAAATGTTATTACCTGAGGCATAAAAGCGCAGGCTTTTAAATGCCTGAATGTGTGGTTTAATGGTATAACCAACAGTGGCATTATCCAAACGCAGGTATGAACCGCTTTCCAGGAAACGATCAGAGATCAGGTAAGCATTGATATCTTTAAACGACTCGCCTAAAGTAAATCTTGGAATGTTTTGTAATTTGGAGTCGGCCGGATTATTTAAACCTGCAAGTGTTGCATTTAAAATCTTGTTGCCATATACCCCACGAACCAGGAAGTTAAAGTCGAAGTTTTTATAGAAGAAGCTATTACTCCAGCCGTAAACCAATTTAGGCTGTGCATCATATTTAATAAACTGATCTGTAGTAAGTGGTTGGGCGGCCGTTGTTGATCCGTCGGCTTTTTCATAGGTACTAACACCATTGCTGTTTTTACCTAAATAGTGCCACAAGTCAAAAGTACCAACAGCATAACCTGGCTGTATGATCTGGCTGTAGTTACCCGATTGTCCTTTACCACCTAACTGGGCAGTTTGAATGTATGGAAGAGCCAGGCCACCCTGTGATAAACTTTGTACCACGTTTTTATTATGCGAAAAGTTTAACGAGGTGCGCCATGTAAAAGCACCCGATTTTACAGGTATGGCGTTTAATACAACCTCAACACCACTATTTTTCATTTTACCAACGTTTGCGGTTAAAAGCGGATAAAAATATTGAGTAGTTGAAACTTGTAGGGTAGTGATCAGATCAGAGGTTTTCTTGATATAATAATCAACAGAACCGGTAATGCGATTGTTGAGTATGCCAAAATCCAAACCGATGTTGGTAGTGGCCGTACTTTCCCATTTCAGATTTGGATTGTCATTACGTACAGGACCAATAGGGTTAACTATATTACCATTATTTAGAAACTTGCCACCGCCTGGAGGCACGCCGTAAATAAGTTGTGCGGTAAACGCGTCGAATCCTGCACTGTTACCAGATACGCCATAACCAGCCCTCAGTTTCAAGTCGCTGATAACCGGGATCGATTTCATAAAATCTTCGCTGATGATCTTCCATCCGGCAGAAGCCGCAGGGAAATAGCCATGGCGAACGTTTAAACCGAATCCCGAAGATCCGTCTTCCCTCAATGAGGCCTGAAGCAGATACTTGTCGGCAAATTGATATTGTGCACGGGCATAAAAAGATATTAACCTTAAAGTAGAAATATAGGTTGGCGGTGTAGTGCCATTTATATTGTAGCTCGGGTTAAAAATAATTTGTGAAAGCTGGGTAGGATTGGAGAATGCTAAATAGTTATAAGTTAAAGCATCGTTTGAAAATCCCTGGGTTTGTACCCCGAATCCATCGCCGTTACGATCCTGCTGATAAGAGTAACCTCCTAATAATTTCAATGAATGCCTGCCAAAAATACGATCGTAATTAAAGTAGGCTTCAACTACGTTACTGGTATTGGTATAAGCACTGCGTGCAGCTACACCACCCGCGTTAACGTATATGCCAGACTGACTGGTAGAATACGTATTAACGTTGTTTTGCTCTTTTTGGGTTGATCCTGATACGGTGAATTTTAAACCGTTTAAGATATCAAGCGAAGCAAAACCATTAACAAGGGTTTTATTATTTTCGGTTTTGATAAAGTTATTGTTAATTAACGATAACGGGTTCAACGGGCCGCTGCCTGTACGGGTGTAGTTTTCTTTATAAGTGCCATCAGGGTTAAAAGGACTTACTGTTGGCAAATAGAACAAGATACCCGATAATACCTGGCTTTGGAAAATATCGTTGTTTTTAGTAGCGCTATTGGTAAGCGTGATACCTAATTTTAAACGATCATTAAAAAAACGCTGGTTGATATAGCCTTTATAAATGGTACGCTCCAGGCTGGTGTTTTTTAATATGCCATTATTTTTCATGTAGTTTACGCTTGCACCATATTCTGAATTGGTACCTGCGCCGCCATATGAAAGGTTATGGTTTTGCGAATAGCCTG
The DNA here is from genome assembly GCF_014200575.1 of Mucilaginibacter saanensis. GTDB lineage: Bacteria > Bacteroidota > Bacteroidia > Sphingobacteriales > Sphingobacteriaceae > Mucilaginibacter. The sequence continues at coordinate 75,155 of NZ_JACHBZ010000006.1, forward strand.
TCCTTTCGGCCAGTTTTTGCCAGTTGGTATTTGAACCGTCGTCATCGGCGGTGCTCAGCTTAGGTACACCATTATCGGTTAAATATTTGCGCAGTTCGTCGCCGGTAAGCATGTCAATATTCTTTGATACATTTTCCACAGCACCATACGCACTATAGTTTAACCTGGTTTGACCGGTTTTAGCCTTACGGGTGGTAACAATGATTACACCGTTTGCCGCGCGCGAACCGTATATAGCTGTTGATGATGCATCTTTTAATACGTCGATACTTTCAATATCGGCTGGTGCCAGTAAATCTATAGAAGCGCCCGGCACACCATCAATTACATAAAATGGCTCCGTAGCACCGTCACGCAAAGTTGATGGCCCCCTTAATGTAGTTGAGGGTTGTTTGTTAGGGTCACCACTTTTGGTGATGTTTAAGCCCGCTACTTTTCCTTGCAGCAATTCGGCAGGGGTGGTGAGCACGCCGGCATTAAAATCCTCGGCCTTTACCGAAGTTATGGCACCGGTAACATCTTTACGGCTTGATGTACCGTAACCTATTACTACTACATCTTTGAGCTGTTTGGTATCAGTTACAAGGGAAATGTTGATGGATGCTTTATCGCCAATGGTAACTTCTTTTGGTACCGAACCTAAAAAGGTGAATTTTAAAACGTCAGTTGGGCCATTAACAGTAACCGAATAACCACCGTTGTTGTTGGTAGTGGTGGCTTTGCCCGAACTTTTAACGGTAACCACTACACCAGGTAAAGGCGAATTAGTTTCGTCGGTAACGGTTCCTTTTACAATCCTGCTGGTTTGTGATAAAGCGGGTAATGTAATGAACAATACAGCGCACACCAGCAATAAGCTGTGCCTGTAAATACAATGGGTTTTCTTAGAAAAACTCTGGTAAATTTTTTTCATAAATAATTAATTAGATGAATTAGAGACTTAATTAAACTGAGGAAGCCGCTTCTTTTTTCCGGTGCAAAGGAATGATGCGGGTGTTAGGAAATCATCAAGTAAACATTAGCTTTTTGTTTTAATTATTATTATAGTATGGTTAATTACTAATTTATTAAATATATAAAATGTTGATTTTTTGTTTTTTAAGAATATTTTAAGGCTTGGGTAGCCAAATTTAGGTATGCTGTATTTAGCTTAAAATTAACAATTGGTTAAAATACTTTATTGAGGGGGCTTAAAGTAGTTTTAATGAATTGTCGGGTTAATTAACTCCAGGGGCTATAAAAAATAATGCTATAAATGAGCCTGTTATGGAGTTCTTTTAATTGAATAAGTAAGTTTTTTGAATAGCGCTTGCGTGATTAAGGTTAATAACTGTTTTGCTTTTTTACGAATAATTGGTTTGGTAATTATTTATTATTTAGGGTTTGAAAAAGCTAAGCTTAGTTATATGGCTGTAACTAAAAATAGGATGGTTTTAGGTAAATTTCTTAATTGGTTTGGTCTATAATAATTATGTAGTTATAACTAATAATGTATGACGATTTAAAAGTATAATTATTTAATTGTTTTAAGGTATACTAAAATCTTCTTAAACGTTTTTTGTTTAAAAATAATTAGTTAACTGGCTTTAAATAAGTATGATGTGTATTTAAGTTTGGTAAAAATAGCGCGAGGTAAACCACCTTTGAGGATGGTTTTTACGATCAGATTATTACGCTGTAGTGGGCGTTTTTAATAAAATAATGGGGTAGTTTGGGTGTCTTTTCTGTGTTGGAACTAAAGGCAATCAAAAAAACATATTATCCGGATATGTCTTGTTTTGAAAATAGCTCGGAGCTTAGGCCGTTTTCACGTAGTAGTTTGGCGTTATTATAAGCCAGCTGTTTATAAAATGCCGGGTCCTGGTTAATGATAGCGGGCTGATTTACTACCAGGTTTATGGTGAATATTTTTGAAAATTTATTTCCTGACTTATCAGAGGCAAGGTTTAGATATTTTATATTGCTCGGAATAGTGCTGTATTCACGGCTTAATATTGCCTTTTTTATTTTCAGGCTATAAAAAGCCAGTTTCATATATGATGTAAAGGAGTTTTCTTTGGTTTTAAACAGATCAGCAATATGATCATGTATGGTTTTTAATTCTTTTACCTTACCCAGCAGGAAATAAGAATCGGCAGTTAATATCTTTAAAAAAAAAGTATAGCTGTCATTATCCTTTAAGGTTTTATGATTGCTTTTTTGGAGTGCATTTAAATACCGAAGCATTTTGAGCGGTTTCTGACATATTAAAAGGGTGTAGCCAGCCAGTAAATAAATAAGCTCACTGGCCTGCCGTTGATCTGGATTACCGGCTGTTTGGGGTGGGTTAAAATAAAAACGTGTTATCTTAACAAAGAAATCCTTTTTAATAATACCATACTTAAAAAAGTAATATATTGAAGTGAGGCAATCTAAAGGGCTTATCGTGAATTCAAGATAACTCTCTGATGAAAAGTTGTTGAGTTTTACTAAATACAGCTCTAAGGAGGCCATATCTAACTGTAATGTTGCGGTAATGGCAAGTGCGGTGTAGGTCAGGATTTTTTTATGATCAGATAGCTCAAACTTCAGTAAGCTTTGCAGTGCTTTTTTATAGTCGGCATTTATAAATTCAATTCCTAGCAGGTAGTAAAATAACCCATCGCTACAGTCCTGTTTAAAGTAGTTAACCATAGGGCCCATATTGCTCTGGGCAGTATAATTCCTGTTAAACAGATCACCTAAAAAAAATATCAGTTCAGATTTTTCTTTATGATCAAGATCGGCATTTGATAAGTATAAAAAGTTTTTTTGCTGATTGTTTTTAATGGCGTACATAACGCACCATTTCAGTATAGCTATCTTGAGCTCGCTATTAATAAACAGGTGATTAATGAGCTCAATTAGTTGTTCATCAAAGCGGTTGTTATTATCCTGCAGTAGTTTATTAGCTATAGCGAGCTCTAAAAAGTTTTTGTTCCCAAACTGGATGTAGGTATTAAAATGCGAATCATTGCTGGTATTTGTTTCCTTTAAAAAACCTACACTTAGTAACTCCTTATACGCCTGGCCGTGCTGGTTGAATAAACTGTTTACGCGCAACTTAGGTACATCGTATGCCCGGGCTCTAAAGTCAATGTTTTCAATTAGGCTTTTAAGCAGCAATGCTTTCTCGCTGGCATAATGCCCCAGGTAAATTTTGTTTAGTACAAAGGTGGAGATCAGGTCATATATAGAAGTATGATCAAAATTACTCAGTGAAAAATTATCCTTATGCTGCTTATAATAAAACTGGAAGTATAACGGATTATTAAAACTGTTAACAATATCAGCAGTTAGCTGAACCTGCATGTCTGGATTTATTTTCAGGCACAGATACTTTATCTCCTGCAAGTTAAATGGAGGCACGTTGCTGCCGGTCTGCTGATCTACTATTAAACCTGTAAACCATTTAGTGTGTTCATAATCAAGCAGGTGCCGGTTATTGGTCCAGTTTGCCGACCGCATAGTTAAAATCATCTTGAACCATTTATGCGATTGATAAAATGAAAATATATCCATCAACTGGTCAAGCAAAAGCTCAAACCAGTTGTTTTTAAACATGTGCTCGTCCAGGCCGTCAATAATCAGGTAAAAATTGCCCTCCTTGCGTTTGGTATTATCCAGCAATGATATAATGTCATCTTCAATGGTATATCCTAATAAAGCCAGTAGCCAGTCATTAAAATCCTTACCGCTGATTAATACATTCATTAACGCATTGCTGCTGAAAAATAAAACAATATCATTGTTCTCGGCAGTAGTATTTAAAGCAAGTTTTTCATCTATCCAATGGCATAAGGCTATTGTTTTGCCGCAGCCCGGTGGTGCCGTTAAAACCGTTGCGGCATAGTTGCCATTTAAAAAGGTTTCAAAGTGTTTATCCAGGAAGTTTCTTCTTATACTTTGATTAAAGGGGATACCGGATTTGTTTTTTAAGGCCTGCAGCGTAAAATTGGTGATTTTGGCAGCTTTATGACTTAAAGAGTCCCAATCTAAATTTTCATTACTGGCGTTTAATGCCTGTTTATCTTGTTTTTTACAAAAATCCTCCCAGCCAGTATATCCGCAATAGTTTGATAATACGTCAATGGTAAATAATGACGGCTTAAACTTGCTCACGGCAAATCCATATATACGCTTCAAGGTAGTTTCACTTACCGTGTGACTCGTTTTATCGGAAATTTGTGCTGAAAGAATTTTACAGTCGCTCGCTTCAATACGCTCAAGCTGAGAACTGGCTAAAACGTACGACTTTAATAATTCAAATAGCTGTGATGAAAAAGCTGCCATGTAATTAAAAATATCATTTACAAGCAGGCACCGGCCACTGCCGGAACCCGTTTATAAATGCATTATAAGTTTTAGTTGATTTTTAGGTTAATAATAAAGTTTATGAATGTATGTAAATTTTATAGCTGTATATTTTATTCATTTGTCAATGAATAAAATGAATATTAACAAAAGGTTTAATTCGTTAAATAATAGATAAATAGCAGGCCGTTTGATGCTTGAAACGTGGTTTTTTTAGTGATTTTCAGGTTTTATCAGGTTTGGTTATAATAACCTGTAAATCAGTTGTTTGTTTTATAATAAACAACATATTGATATGGCACATATCAGTATGTGAAAAACGCCTATCACCAATGAGTCAGACTGATCGTCGGTAAGTATACTGCCGGAGTTTTTGATATTCAGCCTCTTTAGTTTAAACACCCCGTAAACACCGGTAACGGCAGCTAAAATAACCGCGGCAAGCACAACTTTGTCCTGTAAAACACTATCTATCATATCTTGCTTTTTTAAGATTCCCCGCCTAATAAATACTTTCAAAAGCACATAGATATATATTAGCCCATACATAGCGAACATTTATTTTATTCATTACTACAGTTTTGTTCACATTGTTCATTCTGTCGTTTTTAGGCCAAACGGGGCCTTTTGGCTTAACCTTCCCATAGTTAAACCCGTATTACCTGACAATTTGATGAGCATATTAACATCATTATTTACAGCGAAAAAACATAAAAAAGACCCAAACAATACATTGTACTTATATTAAAAAACAGATGGATAATACAGACATTTTGGCCGAAAAACTTGACTTTACTTACAAGAAAGAAGAAGGACCCAGTGATGTGAGAGGGTTAATTGCCCTGTGCCTTGGCTATTGGTATGTTTTTGTGTCAAGCATTGTTATATGTTTAATTGTTGCATTTATTTACATCCAGTATTATCCAAACCAATGGAGCATTGTTAGTAAGGTTATAGTTGAGGACGATCAGGGTACGCCGGCAAAGGCACTTACCAATGGTTTAAACTCTGACCTGGCTTCGCTTTTTGATGTAAAGAGCAATGCTGATAATGAAGTTAAAATATTAAAATCATCAAGTTTATTAAACAGGGTAATTACCAGGCTTAACCTCCATGTTCATGTTTTTGACAATAATGGGTTACGGAGCTTTGAACTGTATGACAATGCGCCTTTTTCGGTAGCGGTAACTTTTAATAAAAAGAATATCAAGCTTATTAAATACAATGTAAAGGTACTTAATGATAATAGTTTTGAACTGGAAAGCAGTAAGGAAGATGTTGATATTAAAGGTGAGTTTGGTAAGCCCGTTAAGCTTAACCAGTATACCGTTGTACTAAATAAAACCGAAAAGTTTAAACCCACTGGCAGTTATAAACTACAGATACAATCACTAAAACAAGCAGAGAACGACCTGGCCGAAAGCCTGAATGCCGGATTGGATGATAAGCAGGCCACCGTAATTAATTTGCAATTGAGCTATGCAAACCCCGACAGGGGCGAGGTGATATTGCAAACATTGATGGAGATGTACCTGCAAAGTAATTTATCCAACAAAATACGCAAGGCAGATAGTACCATGAAGTTTATTGACACCCGCCTGGTAGTGGTGGGTGCCGAGCTTAACCGGGTTGAAAAAAGCCTGGAACAGTATAAGGTGCAAAACAAAATATCCGATATCAACGCGCAATCAAAGGCGCTGGTTGAGGGGGCTAATCAATACCAGAGTAAGCTTAATGATAATTCTGTACAGCTGGCTGTGGTGAACGATCTGTATAAATATGTTAATGACGCTAATAACCCACAGGTAGTTCCCAGTTCCCTTATTACCAAGGATGTGGCATTTGGATCGGCTATTAACGCGTATAATGAAATGCTTTTGCGCAGGGAGCAGCTAAAATTAAACCTTACCGATAACAGCAACATTATACAAAACCTGAATCAGCAAATTGAACTGGCGCGCACCTCATTAATGGCCAGCATAAAAAACTATCGTAACAGCTTGGAGGTTTCGCAGTCGGCATTCAAAAAACAAAACTCATTTATTGACAGTAAGATTTCTGATGCACCGGTTAAGGAAAGGATTTATTTAGATTACTCCCGGCAGCAAAGCCTTAAACAGGATCTGTATTTGTTTTTGCTTCAAAAGCGCGAGGAAACTGCCATATCACAAACCGCAACCATATCAAGTTGCCGTATACTTGATAATGCCGAAAGCGACGAGAAACCCTTTGCGCCTAAACAATCCCTTATTTATTTAATTGGCTTGTTTGCCGGTATATTTTTGCCTGTTGCCGGTTTAAGCGTAAAAGAAATGCTCAATATCCGTATCAGCAATAAAGCTGATATTGAAAAACATACCAGTGTGCCTTTACTGGGCGAGATAAGCAGGAATATAAATAAAACCAAGCAGTTAATATATAACGATTTTCGTTCTGTTATCTCAGAAGAGATCCGCGCTGTGCGAACCAACCTGAAGTATGTAACAGAAAAAGGTAAATCAAACGTGATCCTGTTTACCTCAAGTATGAGCGGCGAGGGAAAATCATTTATATCCCTTAACCTGGGTAACTCTATAGCCATGTCTGGCAAAAAAGTAGTTTTGCTTGAGCTTGACCTCCGTAAGCCAAGGCTGCTTAAAAATATCGGGATTGATAATGATTATGGTTTCACCAACTATGTGATCTCGGGCGATGAGGATAGCATCAATAACCTCATCAAACCATCCACCTTTAATGAGAATTTCTTTTTCATTTCGTCGGGCCCAATTCCGCCTAACCCAACAGAACTGTTAATGAACGAGCGCCTGAAATTGTTGATAGATGATTTAAGAACAAAGTTTGATTATGTAATTATTGACAGCGCGCCGGTAGGACTGGTTTCTGATGCCCTGATCATTGAGGAGTTTGTGGATATCACCTGTTATGTAGTGCGGCAAAATTATACCTATAAATCACAATTAGGTATAGTGAACGATCTGCATAAAACCAAGAAAGCCAAACACCTTTACCTGATCGTGAATGATATTGAGCTTAAAAAGAACAACATCACCGGTTACGGCCATGGCTACGGCCATTATGGTTACGGCGCTATTGAAGAAGAAAAAACTAATGCCCTGGCTTCGCTTTTCAGCAAGACTAAATAAAGTACCCCTTAAAAATTTGTGTCTATGTTACAGGTTATACAAAGCAATCTACATCAGTTTTTTAACAGGGGGCACCAGCGTTCGGTAAAGGCTAAAAAAAATATCATTCAGTCGGTGTTTTTAAAAGGGGGCAGCGTAATTATTACGCTTACGCTGATTCCGCTAACCATCAACTATATCAATCCAACGCAGTATGGTATGTGGCTAACCTTAAGCTCGTTAATAACCTGGGCCGCATTGTTTGATATGGGCCTCGGAAACGGACTTAAAAATAAACTGGCCGAATTTATTGCGCTTGATGATATCCCTACGGCGCGTAGTTATGTAAGTTCAACGTATGCCATCCTGGTTGTTATATCGCTGCTGTTATTCATTGTTTTTTATTTTGTAAATCCCTATATCAGTTGGTCGCGCATCCTAAATGTGCAGGACAAGGGCAACACGGATCTTAACCGTTTGGTACTCATTATATTTGCATTTTTTTGCCTGCAGTTTGTAGTACAGCTTATCAATACCGTATTAACGGCAAACCAGGCCCCGGCCAAATTTGCCTTTTTAAACCTCATAGCACAGGTATTAACATTAATAGCCGTAGTGGGCCTTATCAGGTTTCATAAACAAGGCTCCTTAACCGATCTGGTTATTATCATAGCAGGGGTGCCCTTAATAGCATTGCTTATTGGCAGTATATGGTTTTACCGGGGCAGTTACAAACAAATTTCGCCGGCAATAAGTCATATCAATTTTAAGCATGCCCGGGAGCTGTTAAGTGTTGGCGGTGGCTTTTTTATCATACAAATAAGTGCCCTGGTTTTTTACGAAACCGATAATATCGTTATTACGCAATTATTTGGGCCTAAGGAGGTAACCACCTTTAATGTGGCATACAAGCTTTTCTCTATAGTGCTAATGTTGTTTGTTATTGTAATAACCCCATTCTGGAGCGCATTTACCGAAGCATACGTTAAAAACGATTACGAGTGGATAAAAAATGCCATCAGCAAAATAAACAAGCTATGGATAGCATTAAGCTTTTGCACCGTTGCGCTGCTTATGGTGTCGCCCGTTATTTACAGTTTATGGTTGGGTAAAAGTGTTACCGTGCCGCTGGTGCTTTCTATTGCCATGTGCCTGTATACCATAACCAATATATGGCAGGCTATTTATGTGCAGCTTTTAAACGGAATTGGCAAAATAAAGCTGCAGTTATACCTCACTACCATAGGTGCCATCATCAATATTCCGCTGGCTGTTGTTTTGGGCAAAACGTTTGGTGTGGCCGGGGTAACACTGGCAAACGCCATTTTATTTGTAGTTATGGGCATAGTCTTTTACGTTCAGGCGGGTAAAATAATTAACAAAACAGCAACCGGAATTTTTAACGCCTAAACAGTATGAAAGAATATATTGACAGATCATTGATGTTAAACCCTCTGGGCGAATATCTTAAATGGCTCAAATGCAAAATAAGGTATCAGGTAAAACACTGGGGTAAGCATATCAGAATTGGGTATTTAAGCGCGGTAGACAGCAGCAGCTTTGGCCGGTATAATGTTATTGGCGGCCACTGTGTGGTAAGTAACACCACCATGGGCGATTTTTCCTACGTGAACAGTTACAGCTATATTTTAAATGCCACCATCGGGCGGTATTGCTCCATAGGGCCAAATGTAAAAATAGCTCCCGGTAAGCATCCCACATCGGTTTTTGTAAGTACGCACCCGGTTACATTTAACAACCAGGGCAATTTGGTAAAAAACTATTGTACCGAACAAAAATTCAAAAACACCCAACCGGTTACACTGGGCAACGATGTTTGGATTGGCGCCAACTCCATTATAATTGATGGGGTAAACATTGCAAACGGAGCTATTGTAGCCGCAAACTCGGTAGTAGTTAAGGATGTTGGCGCGTATGAAATTGTGGGGGGGAACCCCGCAAAATTTATCAGGAAGCGTTTTGATGACGAACAAATAAAGTATCTGCAGGAAACCAAGTGGTGGAATAATGATGAAACATGGTTGCAAAACAATATCTCGCGGTTTTGGAATATTGATGATTTTACCGGCCCCGCAATTATACCAACCATTATAATGGAACCCGCTAAAGCTGTTTAATTATGTATCTGATCAGAAAGCTATACAGACTCTTACGTGTTATTTATTACAAAATGGCATACGTGTATTCATGGGTTATCAGCTGTTTAAAGTTTTACCTCAATGGGGTAAAGTTTCATTATGACTTTACAGGCTTTGGTATCCCCATACTTGACATCAATATGAACGGTACTTTTTCAATAGGTAAAAAATTCAGGTTTAACAGCGGTAAGTACCATGCCATGGGCGGGCGGCAGCAGCAATGTTATTTTGTGGTTGCCAAAGGCGGCGAGCTTATTATAGGCGATAACGTTGGCGTTACATCGGTGGCGCTCATTTGTCACAATAAAATAAGTATAGGCAATAACGTAAAAATTGGTATCAACACGGTTATATATGATACCGACTTTCACTCACTTGACGCGCGTATGCGCAACAGCGACCCTGAACGGCTTGATGGTGTAAAAACCAAACCTGTTATAGTACATGACGGCGCTTTTATAGGCGGCCACAGTACCATTTTAAAAGGGGTAACCATAGGCAAAAACTCCGTGGTAGCGGCAGGTTCCGTAGTGTTTCAGGATATACCTGATGAACAGGTGTGGGCGGGAAATCCGGCCCGGTACATGCGTGATAATTATGTATATGATTATGAAAAGGTTTAAAACGGCTATTTAAATGATAAACAAGGCTTACCCATTTTTACTGCTCATACTTATTCTGGCATCTTTTTTCCATCTGCAGGCGCTTGTTTTGGGTATTGCGCTGGTAATAATTTTTATGCCTTTAAAACAACATCTGGCAGCATTTAAGGCAGCCAGGATTTTTGCATTGTTACTACTACCCGCATCATTGGGTTTACTGGCCGGTTATCAAAATAGTACCTATCTGATACTGAAAGATTTTTATTACTTCTCTATCCCGGTATTGTTCATTTTGGCGGGTATTGTGCTGGCCTGCCGTGTTGATGTAGAAGCGTTTTTAAAAACACTGGTTTTTGCAGGAGTAATCACCTCTATCATGGTAACCGGTATATCCATATCCTATATGGGCTTTGGGGCTTTGGTTGATCCATATTCGGCACATTACGCCATTGGTATAGTGGGCGCGCCGGGGCCCGCCGTGGCGTTGGCGTGTTTGCTCTTTAGCTGGAAATTTAATATTAAGCTATTCCCCAAACGCTGGTTTAACTTATTTGTGGCTGTTAATGTGTTTGGCATGTACATGTTTGCATCACGTACCTATGTTATTATCATGGCGTGTTTTTTACTGCTGCTGGTGGCCGATAAAGTTAAACGAATGTGGATAATGCCTACTCTTTTTGTGTTGGTCATGATAGCCTTTTTAATACCCACTGATCTTTTCAAGGCAACGTCATCAGAAACCTTTATGAGCAAGATGATGGGCTCATTTAATGAACTTAAGATGGGCGATTATAATACCGAACAGGATATCAACCTGAAATACCGGGGGTATGAGTCGTTCATGGCGCTTAAGGGGTATATGGATGGCAATACTAAGGACTGGATATTTGGCGGATTGGGTAAACTGATAGATCTTAAAACCTTTGTAAACCTGGGTGCCGATACCGACTTTCAATACATTCCCGTATTGCACAACGGCTGGATTTATATATTGGTTAAAACAGGTGCAGTAGGGGTAATAACCTACATCCTGGTGTTTTTTGGATTGGTTATCAAAAACTGGAGAAAATATGCCGACAACAAGGAACGACCAGCCATCAGGCTGTTTGCCGCACTAACCATTGGCTGTATTTTTAGTTTGCTGCTTACCAATTACATTGTAACGGCCATGTTCAATGTTGAAATGTGTGTGGTGATGATTACGCTGGGTTACAGCTATCTTAATTTTAATTCACTGGTTTTCAGGTTAAATGAACGTAAAAAGGCAGCTGCGCTTGAATATGAAAAAGCAGCTTATGTATAGATATGGAAAAACTTGACGATACCCCCAAAGTAACCATTATTACTGTTGTATATAATGCCGTTGCTACTATTGAAGATACCATACTGAGTGTGATTAATCAAACGTATACCAATCTGGAATATATAATTGTGGATGGTGGTTCGACCGATGGTACACAAAAAATTGTTGATAAATACCGCGACAAAATTGCCCGCTTTGTGAGCGAGCCGGATAAAGGCATAGCCGATGGTTTTAACAAAGGCATAGCTATGGCCACTGGCAGCTGGATAGGTATGATCAACGCTGATGACTGGTATGCTCATGACGCGGTTGAGGTGATGATGAAAAACGGATCGGCTAAGGATGACGTGCGTTGCGGCAATATTATGCTCATCGGCAAAAATGGCTTTGTGCGTGGTAAAAAAAGCAAGGTGAGCTGGTTAAACTTTGGTATGTATATTATGCATCCTACCTGTTTTATAAAAAAGGAAGTTTATCAGGCAGTAGGCAAGTATGATACTGTATTAAAAATTGCTATGGATTTTGACATGTTTCTGCGTATAAAGTACCATGGCTTCAAAATTAAATATATTGATCATAATGTGGCTTACATGCGTGCCGATGGAGTAAGCAGCGATACCGTAAAGATGCACCATGAGGAGCTGGCTGTAATGCGTAGGCACTTAAAGGGTGTAAGCTATTTTAACTCGCTGACATTTAATTATTTGAACAGGTTGCGCTGGCGGTATTTTTATAAAGACCCATTGCGGACACAATTAAATTAACTGATAAGCTAAATTCAATATCCCCTTTAAATGAAAAAAAAGATACTTATATCAGCCTATGCCATATCCCCGGTCAGGGGGTCAGAATATGGTGCCGCCTGGAATACGGTAACCCATTTGGCAAGTCAGCATGAATTGTGGGTGCTGTACGGAATGTCTGATGATCACATGGGCGATACGCAAACGCTTAAAAAATATATACAGGATACCCCCTTGCCGTCGGTTACTTTTATAGAGGTAAAGGGCGGGCGGCTGGCCAATAGCATCAACCTGCTTAATAAGATTGGCCTGGGCTGGTTTTTTTACTTCGCTTATTATCTGTGGCAAAAAAGAGCATTAAAGGCAGCCCGCGAAGTTTTAAATACTGTTGATATTGACGTGGTGCACCAATTGGGGCCAATAGGTTTCAGGGAGCCGGGCTTTTTAAAACAACTCAACAAACCCATTGTATGGGGACCCATAGGTGGCATGAACATCATTAGCCGGGAACTGCTTAAAGACAAACCGTTTTTAACACGGCTAAAGTTTTCAGTAAAAAATGCCATCAATCATTACCAGTTAAACTATTCAAAAAGGATAAAAGAGGCATTTTCAGATGCAGACGTATTAATTGCTGCTACAGCCGCCGGCCAGCAAACCATACAGGAAAAATTTGGTGCCGAAAGCTATTATTTACCGGAACAAGGCATCATCACCAATACATTTTTGGACGAAACAAAATTTGAACACGTAAAACAACAGGTTCAGCTGGTTTGGTCGGGGAGCCTTATTGAGCGTAAAAATCTGGATATGTGCCTGGATGCTTTGGCTGGTATTAAACACCCCAACTGGATGCTGCACATATTAGGAACCGGCCCCTTAGCCTTAAAAATGCGTCAAAAAGCCGATAGGTTAAAGTTAACCAACCACATTATATGGCATGGGCATATACCCCGTAAAGAAGCCGTTCGGGTAATGGCCGGGAGCCACTTGCACATGATTACCAGTATGGCCGAGGATAATCCCGCTGTAATTTTTGAAGCCTTAACTTATGGCGTGCCCACCTTAACTATTGATCATTGCGGCATGGGCAACGTAATTTGTGATAACTGTGGCTTTAAAGTGCCGTTAGAAACATACGATGCCATGGTTAATAACATGACCGATGTACTGAATGATCTGTTAAAGAACCCCGGTAAGCTGTTAGCGCTGGCACAAACCACCCTGCAATGTGCCGATGAGCATAGCTGGTACAAAAGATTATCAAAACTAAACAGCATGTATAGCCAGGCTATACTGGCGCATGGCCGTCGTTTCAATTCGTCGTCATCAACATTAGTTCAAACAAGTTTAACTGCCTGATTATGCCAGCCACCGGTCATCATAAAAAAATAAAGCTTGGTATTGATGCCAAGTGGTTTTTCAAAGGGCCGCCCAGTGGCAACATGGTGGTAAAAAACCTGGTTAACCAAATGGTAAGTAATCATGACGAGCAATTTGAACTTTACCTGCTCATCACCCGCGATTTTAAAAAACAGGCAATAGCTTATTTCCCTGCCAGCGTAAACCTCATTTTTTTACCGGTGATCCCCAACATGCTGTCAAACATGTTACTGATTCCGTGTATTGCCCGTATTTATGGTCTGGAAGCTGTGTTGTTTCAAAACTTCAGCAGTTTATGGCCGCAGGCCATGCGCAAAATTGTGTTTATACACGATGTTTTGTTTTTAGATTATCCGGAATATTACTCCGGATCGGAGCTGGTGTATTTTAAAAAAATGAAACGTTTGGCAGCCAATGCCGATATGATCATCACCATATCCAACTCCGAAAAAGAAAGACTGGTGAAAAATAATGTAGCCAGCGAAAGCCGCATAGCCGTTGTTTATCACGGTATTAACCAGGATTTTAAAACACTGGCTAACTACTCTGGCGATAGGGTAAGCGCTTTCGCCGGTAAATACAACCTGCCCGGCAAATATTTGCTGTATGTGGGCCGGGTAAACATCCGGAAAAATATAGCCCGCCTGGTAAGCGCCCTGAATTTGCTCGACGATAAAAATATTAAACTGGTAATAGCCGGTGAGTTAGGTAATGACATCGGCACGCTTCGCGAGCATATTAAGACCGAAAAACTATCGCACCGCATCATATTTACGGGGCACGTACCCGAGGATGATCTGTATTTAATGTATGCCAATGCTACTGTTTTTTGCTTCCCATCGTATGCCGAAGGATTTGGGTTGCCGCCTTTGGAGGCCATGCAGTGCGGCGTTCCGGTTATTGTATCAAAACGCACGGCAATGCCGGAGGTTTGTGGCGATGCAGCCATTTATATTGATCCTGACCACGCAGAAGATATAGCCGAAAAGATAAACTTTTTATTAAATGACGCCGATCTGTATGATCAAAAGGTAACGGATGGTATTAATCATGCCAAAAAGTTTTCCTGGCAGATATCTGCAAACGGAATATTAAAATTAATTGGCGACGCTTATGTTAATTGAAAAGATAATACGAAAGCTCAAGAACAATCCCGAATACAAATTTGAAAATAATTACAGTATGCGGGAGCTGACCACTATTCTGTGGGACAGGGGCACGCAGTTATCGCGTGGTACCTGGAAAAGGATGTTTTTCAAAAAGTCGGGTGGTTTGGTGTTTATCGGCTCGCATGTGGTTATTAATCATTCTTATCTTTTCTCTGCCGGTAAAAGCCTTATTATTGAAGATAATGTATACATCAATGCCTTGTCATCAGAGGGCATCATGATTAAAAATAATGTATCCATAGCCCGTAATTGTACCCTGATATGTACGGGTGTTATTGCCCAAAAAGGCAAGGGTATTATTATTGGCAATAACACCGGCATTAATGCGGGTACATATTTAGGCGGCCAGGGTGGTATTGAAATTGGCAACAACGTGATCATTGGTCCCGGGGTTAAGATATTTTCTGAAAATCATAACTTTTCTGATTTCAACATTAATATTAAAGATCAGGGTGTAACCCGCAACGGTGTTTTTATTAATGACAATTGCTGGATAGGAGCAGGCGTAACCATACTGGCCGGGGTAACCATTGGCGAGGGATGCGTAATTGCTGCCGGCAGCATTGTAACCAAAACTGTTGCGCCCCACTCCATAGTGGCAGGTGTGCCTGGTAAAGTACTAAAAAAACGCGGCGAACTGCTTGCCCAGCAAATTCCGGTATAACCAATCAATTACAGGCTGTAAAATATTTATGATCACAAACAGTTACAATAAATTCAAGGGATCGCTGCTTTATATGGTTTGCAGCGTTATTGGCTGGCTGCCATTTCATATGTTAAGAATTTTTTTGCTGCGCTTGCTTAAGGCAAAAATAAGCTGGAAGGTTGGCCTGTACAGAGGTTTTGAGATCAGGAGCCCATGGAAGTTAAAAATAGGAGGCGGTACCATAGTGGGGCACAATGCCCTGCTTGATGCACGGATGGGCCTAATCATCGGCAATAATGTAAACATCAGCAATGAAGTAATGATATGGACACTACACCACGACTATAATGCTACCGATTTTGCCCAGGCAGGGCAAGCAGTAATTATTGAAGATTATGTTTGGCTGTGCTCACGGTGCATTATTTTACCCGGTGTTACGGTTGGTAAGGGCGCCGTGGTTGCAGCGGGCGCCGTTGTAACGCGTAATGTAATGCCATATACCGTGGTAGGTGGCGTACCCGCCAAACAAATTGCCACGCGTAACCAAAACCTGACCTACGATTTGAGTAATGCGGTTTTACCCATTATTTAAAATTTAATACCACCACTTAATATCAGTTTTTAACACGCGCATCGGGTTGCCGCCAAAAATGGAGTTTTCACCGGTTAGCTTTTTGGTAACCATGGAGTTTGCGGCAACAATGCTACCCGATGGTATTACTGCTCCTTTTAAAATAGTACACTTGCAGCCCACCCATACGTTATCGCCAATAATAACCTCCTTCGGATGGTTAAATACTTCTCCGTTGGCATCGGCAATGTGATGAAAATCGGTATCCATTACTAATGATTCCCATGATATACCGCTGTGGTTGCCAATTTCAATTTTTTTTGCGGCAACAAGCTGGCATTCAGTACTCATATTAAAATCGTCGCCAAAAATAAGTTGTGCGCTTTGGGCAACGTTAATTTTACAGCCATGCATAATAAATGCGCGGCCGTTAAAAACCACATCGCCATATACCTCCCATACCGCCCTTGATCTTTTAAAATCGGCAATTCCTATAGCTCCGTAGCCAATTTGTACCAATGCAGTTTTAATGGGACCATTGATAATTACGCGGCCTTTGGTTTTGTACAAAAAAACATTGTTGGATATTAAAACCGGGAACTTGATTGCTGTTTTAAACGGAAAATATCTGAAGTTAAAAATGATGCTCTTTAAGTTGATCCTTTTCAGGAATTTTAATGCTTTAATCATTATTTGATATTATTATTTCTGGAACTAATACGTATAAGTATAATAACTTTTAGGTGATTAATATTGTTCTTTTTGTTTATTCTCTTCGCTTTTTCATTTATTCTGTTCACTGCGTTTTTTCCGTGTTCTCTTTGTTCACATAGTCAAAATGCGTAGCTTTTACCTATGCTTCCCCGTATAACTATGCATGGTTTGATCAACGGATGTTAACGGATGATCCAAACCTCGAGTGCTGATTTATTATTGATAAAAGTATTAAAATATTATTATATGCGTATAGCTATCATTGGGACCAGGGGGATTCCGAACCACTACGGAGGTTTTGAACAATGCGCCGAATATTTAGCGGCCGGGTTAGTTAAAAAAGGCTACGAGGTGCTCGTTTACAACTCTCATAACCATCCGTACCAGGGAAAAACCTGGAATGGTGTTGAAATATGTCATTGTTATGATCCTGAATACAAATTAGGGGCTATAGGCCAGTTCTTGTACGATTATAACTGTATAAAAGATTTAAGAAAAAAGAAGTTTGACGTTATTTTACAGTTAGGCTATACCAGCAGCTCTGTATGGGGATGGCTTTTACCCAGAAACGTTGTTGTTACTACCAACATGGATGGGCTGGAGTGGACGAGGTCAAAATACTCCAAACCGGTGCAGCGGTTTTTACGCTTTGCAGAAAAACTTGCCGTAAGATATAGCGACTATTTAATAGCCGACTCCATTGAGATACAACGGTACCTGCAGGGTAAATACGATAAGAGAGCTACTTACATCCCTTACGGTGCCGAGCTGTTTGAAAATACTAACGATGCTGTGCTTGATGAGTTTAAGTTGAAAGCCAATCAGTACGATATGCTGATTGCCCGCATGGAACCCGAAAATAGTATTGAAACCATTTTAGATGGTGTGGTTAAAGCCGATACCGGCCGCAAATTTCTGGTGGTGGGTAATGCCAGCAATGATTATGGTACCTACCTGCGCGCTAAATTTGACAGTTTTTCAAATATTAAGTTTTGCGGTGGTATTTATGATATGGATAAACTTAATAATTTAAGATATTATTCAAACCTGTATTTTCATGGTCATACTGTGGGTGGTACTAACCCGTCGTTGCTGGAGGCAATGGCATCCAACAGCCTTATTTGTTCAAATGATAATAAATTTAACCGGGCCGTGCTGGAGAACGATGCCCTGTACTTTCTAACCCCCGATGATGTAGCCGCACATTTACTTACCGTGAATAAGAGCGCTGCCGGTTACGAGCAATTTATGGTCAACAACAAGCAAAAGATAACCGAACTGTACACTTGTGATACCATCATAAACTCTTATGCAGTACATTTTGAATCTATTGTATCTGAGCATACTAAGGTTTACAAACCTAAGGTGCGTGAAACAGAAGTGTCACTCCTTTTAGAAAATTCATAAATTATATGCATATCAATAAATTGTTCAATTATTTACCGCTTGTTTTTACGGTAACTGTACTTGTTGTGTTTTTAAGTTCGTGCTCCTACAAGCAGAATCAGGCCTTTTTTGAAAAAAACTCCAGGGGACAGCAGGATACATCATTTAAAACGGGTGCGTACAAACCAATAGAGTATAAAATTAAGACAGGGGATATATTACAGGTTCGGAATTTGCAGAGTATTAAACTAATCACCGATGATGCATCCTCAACCACCGCGTCTGGTGAGGGAGCGTCAGGAAGTGGCTCACAGGCGCTGGATTACCAGGTAGAAAGTGATGGTACCATTGCTTTACCAGTTATTGGCAGGGTAGCGGTAGTGGGATTGTCCAGGCTGGAAGCATCCAATAAGTTAGATGATATCTATCGTAAAAATGTGCTCAAAAATCCCATTATCGAGGTTAAGGTTATTAACTTAAAGGTTACCTTAATGGGGGCGGTAGCCAAACCCGGTAATTACCCTTTAGTAAAAGACGAAACCACCCTGATGGAAATGTTGGGCGAGGCCGGTGGCATTACAGAAAAGGGAAATGAGCGTAAGGTGAGGATACTAAGAGGAGGAGGCTTACAGAGTAAACAAATTATTGAGGTTGATCTGGACGATGTATCTGCGTTAACCAATCCTTCAACCATTCTGCAAAACCAGGATATTGTTTATGTAGAACAAAACAAGCGTACCATACGTAACGACAAATTACAGAGTTTAACAACACTTGCCCAGCCTGCATTGCTGTTGCTGAACACGGCCTTGATTATTCTTACACTACGAAAATAACGAAAGCCTTACTTTACCTATCATAAAAGAATCCCCGGTAGTATTAATTACCAGGGATTTCTTGTTTAAAATGAATCCTATAAATTATCGCGATTGATTTGTGATCAAGCTAATTTCTTTTTAGGCTCCAGGTTGGGTAAAAATGAGGTTAGGATACCTATCAGGGGCAGGTAGGCGCAAACCTGAAAAACATAATTAATGCTGGTACTATCGGCCAGTTTGCCAAGTATAGCCGATCCTAAACCGCCCATCCCGAAGGCAAAACCAAAAAACAGACCAGCTATGGTACCCACTTTTCCCGGCATCAGCTCCTGTGCATAAACCAATATAGCCGAAAATGCTGATGAGATGATAACACCAATAATAACGGACAGCATGGTTGTCCAGAACAGGTTGGCGTAAGGCAGCATCATGGTAAATGGTGCAACCCCCAAAATAGATATCCAGATAATATACTTGCGGCCAAAACGATCACCCAACGGGCCACCGGCCATTGTACCCGCAGCAACAGCTCCCAGGAAAATAAATAAATGTATCTGTGAGCTTTGCACACTTAAATGAAATTTATCAATCAGGAAAAAGGTATAATAACTGGTGATGCTGGCCAGGTAAAAATATTTTGAAAATATAAGTACGATAAGTATCCCCAGGGATACAGAGATCCGCCGGGCAGATAATTTATGGTGCGCAACTACGGGTTCTTTAGCCGCTTTTGTTTTAGGTTTAACCATGCCCTTATACCAGGTACCTATATAAAACAAAATAACAATGCCCAGTAAAGCCACTAACGAGAACCACATTACGCTGCCCTGGCCAAAAGGTACCACAATAAGGGCTGCCAGTAAGGGGCCTAAGGCGCTACCCGCGTTGCCGCCCAGTTGAAAGATAGATTGCGCAAGCCCGCGTTTGCCGCCCGACGCCAGATGCGCCACGCGCGATGATTCCGGGTGAAATATAGATGAGCCTACCCCAATAAGGGCTACCGATAGCAATATCCAGTAGAAGCTGGAAGCCAGTGCAAGGCATACCAGCCCCATTAAGGTAAAGCTCATGCCTACAGACAATGAATAGGGCTTGGGCTTTTTATCGGTATACATGCCTACAAAAGGCTGTAAAAGTGATGCCGAAAGCTGGTAGGTTAAGGTTACCAAACCAATGTCGCTAAAACTTAAATGATAATTTGTTTTAATGAGCGGATAGATGGATGGTATTACAGACTGTAACATATCGTTCAGTAAATGCGACAGGCTGATGGTGAAAAGTATGGAATATACTGTTTTTTCGGCTACGGCCTTGGTTTGCTCCAATGGTTCTGATAGTGAGTTATTCGTCATATCATCTGATGAATTTATGTAAAAAATTATTGACTTATGATTTGGGTTATACAATCCCAGGCTTTTTTGCCATCGCGCGCTTTAATACTTTCATACAGATCCTGGTGTAAACGGTCGGTTGTTCTGAATATGTCAAGGTTAGGATAGATATTCAGGAACCAGTTTTTCAATTGTATTGAGAATGACTGGTACAGATCTGTCAGGATGGGGTTGCCGGCAGCTTCGGCAATACTCATATGAAAATCTATATCGGCCTGTATGCAATCTTCAATCGGCCCGGTTTGTGCCAGTAAATTGCGTTTATCAAGCATGGCTTTTATCTTTTTAATTTGAGCTTCGGTGTGGTTTGCGGCAGCTTTTTCGGCAATTTTCATTTCAAGCAGCTGGCGTACCTCGTCAAGATCCTGTGCTTCGGCGCGTTTTAAACGTTGGTGTAATGGCTCGGTGATACCTGCATGGGCCTCAATAAAAGTACCCACCCCTTGCTGTACCCGTAACAGACCTGAATTAGCCAGAATACGGATTGCTTCGCGGATAGATGATCGCCCGACACCAAACTTTTTCATAAGTTCGGGTTCAGTAGGCAGCTGTTCGTTTACCTGGTACGCTCCCTCTATGATGGCAATACGCAATAGCTCTGCAACTTCTTCGGCAAGTGATTTTTTGTTAATTAACATATTCATCATATCATCTGACGACAAAAATATAAATTGTTTATTAAAAACAAAACTTTTATTAAAGTGATGTTAAACACCTGATAAAAATGTGTTATGGCAATGATTTGGCGTTTTTGTAACAAATTCCATACATAAAATATATTTTATCTATAGATTTGGTAGTCTTTCAATTAATTGATATGTTTGTCGCGTCAAAATAAAAAACGAAGTGATGAAAACTTCTTTACACAAATTAACACAACCGATAAACAGCAATGCAATGCAAGGCCCCCTCCGTGCAATAATAATGTGTTGTTGTTGCCAATAAGTTACTTTTCCAAACATAAATTTTCATGCCCGGGTAGTCCATCATTATTAAATGAGGCTGCTTTAAAAAATTAAAAAGGCTTATGCCTTTAATGATATTACTATTTTAAATTTTCCAGATGAACGTATAAAACGCATCATAAAAAAAACCGGCAAGGAAGCCTCGCCGGTTACATTAAAAGGAAAGATCAGCTACGTAACGCCAATCACTCACTGACCTTCCGTCAAGTTTTACTAACAATAAATTATTAAATAAAACCCGTTAAATATATGGAAATATATATCCATGCTATACCATTTTATAAAAAGCTTATAACGCTACTCTTACTTTTTTCCATTCCAATAATACTGCGGGCACAAACAGAGGAACCTGCAACCATTAACTCACACCTTACAGGTGCTGTAATTGACGCCGTTACCCATGAGTCCCTACCCGGTGCGGCGGTACAGATAGCCGGAACCACCCACTCTGTAGCTACAGACAAGGATGGCAGATTTTCGTTTGTAACCGGTCAAAAGTTTCCATATACACTTATCATTACCTACATAGGTTATGATAAACAGGAGGTTACTGCCAATGGCAGTCCCGTAACCATTCTTTTAAAACAATCAATACGTGCTTTAAATGATGTGGTAGTTGTGGGGTATGGTACACAAAGCCGTAAATCATTAACCGGTTCGGTATCAACCATCAATGCCGATGAGGTACGCAACAAACCCGTAGCCAGCTTTGACCAGCAATTACAGGGTAAGGCAGCCGGTGTACAGGTAACCGCCGGTACAGGTATCCCCGGCGATGGTTTGTTTTTCCGCATCCGGGGCAGCACGTCTATTAACGCCGGTAATGATCCGTTATATGTAATTGATGGTGTATTTATCAATAATCAATCGCTGCAAAAAATTACTACGCAGGGGCAGGCCAATAACCCGCTGGCTGATATTAATCCTGCCGATATAGAGAGTATCAGTATATTGAAGGATGCCGATGCTACGGCTATTTATGGTGCGCGTGCCGCCAATGGGGTAGTGCTGATCACCACCAAAAGGGGCAAATACAATACAGCGCCCAAGGTTAACCTGAATACTTATTTTGGTTTTGCCACGGCGCCCAAACTGTGGAATCTGGTAACCGGTCCTGAACATGCCGAACTGGTTAACGAGCTATACCGCAATACCGAGGCTGATGCTATTGCTGCAGGAAACCAGTCGGCTATTGCTACTTACCAGTATCAGCCTTTCAGGGCATTAACTGATAATCCAACTGCTTCACCCGCTCCACGTGGTTTGCCGCAGGATCAGCCAACGTATGATCGTTTGCATGACGTGTTCCGCACGGGTTTTATTCAAAACTATGATGCCTCGGTTTCGGGTGGCAACGATAAAACAAGGTATTATGTAGGTGGCGGCTTTAACAGCCAGCAGGCCGATCTGAAAACCAATGATTTTCAGCGCGGGAGCTTTAAATTTAACCTTGATCAAAAAATAAGCGACATATTCAGCATTGGTACAAGTACCCTGCTTTCACAAACTTACAGAACAAATGCAAGGGTGGGCGATGGGCCGCAAGGAGGTATCTTACAATCGGCCTTGCATACCCCAACCTATTTACCCAAAGTAAATGCCGATGGCAGCCCCGCAAAATGGGCAGGTTTTGATAACCTGGATGTGCTGATCAACAATACCAACATGCACTCCAAAAGCGATCGCCTGATCAGCAATATTTATGCAGATGCCAATATTACCCCCGATCTGAAATTCCGCACCAGCTGGAGCGTTGACTATAATACCTATAACGAATATCAATACTGGAACAGCACCACTATATTAGGAGCAGCCAATCATAACCTTGGTACATCAAGTATCAGCACCAACTCTATCTGGACAAATGAGCAAACATTAACTTACAATAAGGTTATTGCCAACAAACACACTTTTAGCGCATTGGTGGGTAACACCTTACAGGGCAACGTAAATGCACAAACGCTGGCACAGGGTACCAATTTTCCTAATGATTCTTATCAGCAAATAGCTTCGGCATCTTCTACCACCTCTTCGTCTTTAGAGAACAAGTATAACCTGTCGTCGTTTTTTTCAAGGGTTACCTATAACTATGCCGGTAAGTATTTTATAGAAGGTAATTTCAGGGCAGATGCATCGTCCAAATTTGGTAAGGATCACCGCTGGGGATATTTCCCGTCGGCAGGTGTGGCCTGGCAGGCTAAGGAAGAGGATTTCCTGAAAAATGTAAACTTTATAAGCAATCTTAAAATACGCAGCAGCATTGGTTTAACCGGTAACCAGAACGGTATTAACAATTTTGCTTCACGCGGCTTATGGCAGGCAGGCGCTAACTACCAGGACAATCCCGGTACGGTACCTTTCCAGCTGGCCAACCCCGATCTGAAATGGGAAACCACCAGGCAAATAAACGTTGGTCTTGATGCCGGTTTCTTTAATAACCGCCTCGGCCTTGAGTTTAACGTGTATGATAAATACACCACCGGACTATTGCTTAACCTGCCGCTTGCCCAAAGTTCAGGCTTTACCTCCATCATAAAAAATGCCGGCGAAATGAGCAATAAAGGCTTTGAACTGGCTATTAACAGCACCAATATTAAAGGGAAGGATTTTACCTGGCAAACCAGTTTTAACATATCACACAATGCCAATAAAATTGAAAAACTGCCTATTCCTATAGATGCCTCTTACGCTGCTATCAGAATGCAGCAAGGGTACTCCATGAACTCATTTTATGTGTATAAACAACTGTATGTTGATCCAAAAACCGGGAATGCCATCTATCAGCATGCCGATGGTACTACAGGCACCACCGTTACCGCCGCCGATAAGGTTTTTGACGGCAGTGGTTTGCCTAAGTTTTTTGGAGGTTTAAATAACACGTTTACCTACAAGGGTTTTGACCTGAGTGTATTCTTCAATTTTGAAACCGGTAACAAGGTTTACAACAACAACGCTTACTTTTTAGAAGGCGGCGGTACCCGTGATGACCGTCGTGCTATGGATACATACCAGCTTAGGCGCTGGCAAAAGCCGGGTGATATTACCGATGTGCCGCGTTTAACGGCCTTGGGTTCTAATTATACCCTGAGCCCGGTTAGCCGCTTTATTGAGGATGGTTCATTCCTGAGGCTGAGCAACGTAAACCTCGGATATACACTGCCTAAAGCTGTTGCCGAACGAATAAAGGCAGCATCGGTACGCATTTATTTCAGCGGATCAAACCTGTGGTTATTGACACATTACAAAGGCCCGGATCCGGAGATCAATGTAACTGCCGATCCTAACGTACAGGGGTATGACCTGGGTACACCTCCAATACCACGTACACTGCAGGTTGGCGCTAACATCACCTTTTAACTATAATCAATAACAACAATGAAACGACTTATATATATACTTCCATTTTTTCTCATCTTTTCGTCCTGCAAAAAGTTTCTGGATGTGCAGCCAGAGCAGCAGGTAGATGAAGCACAGGCCATTACTGATGCGGGCAGCGCAGGTACAGCTGTTAATGGTATGTACAACAGCCTTGGAGCCGATAATTATTATGGTTCAAATTTTCCGGCTATTTCCTACCTG
Source organism: Mucilaginibacter saanensis (assembly GCF_014200575.1). GTDB lineage: Bacteria > Bacteroidota > Bacteroidia > Sphingobacteriales > Sphingobacteriaceae > Mucilaginibacter. The sequence continues at coordinate 100,038 of NZ_JACHBZ010000006.1, forward strand.
TACGGCAGCGATGTGGTGTGGACTGGCTCACAGGCCGCTCCGCAGGAAATCTCTGCACATAAAACTACGGCGTTCAACAGTTATATAGGCTCGGCATGGGGCGCTATATACAAAACCATCCTGTCTGCCAATTACATTCTGGAAGCAGTGCCAAAGGTTACCGATCCCTTGTTTACAACGGCTACCAAAAACCAGTACCTGGGCGAGGCCTATGCCGTAAGGGCACTGTCTTATTTTGACCTGGCCCGTGGCTGGGGTGGGGTACAGCTTATTCTTACGCCAACACATACACCAACAGACCATGCCGGTATTAAACGCAGCTCGCTGGCCGATACTTATGCCCAGGTTTTAAAAGACCTGAACGCTGCCGAGCCGTTGCTGCCTGCAACAACCAACCGGAACCGCTTTACACAAAAAACGGTTTGGGCGCTTAAGGCCAGGTATTATCTGTATAATAAACAATGGGATCTGGCCGAGCAATATGCCACCAGGATCATCAGCGATAACGCTAACTATAACCTGCTTAAACCATACAGCGCATTTTTTGCCAACAATGCGGTAGCTACTGCCGAGTCGGTATTTGAAATTGCCTACAGCACATCATTTAAAAATGGCCATAGCGTTTGGTTTTTACCGCCAGTGTTGGGGGGCAGGCGCGAATGGGCACCATCAAGTACTTTGGTAACCTTATTAAATGACCCAACAGTTGGCGGCGGCAGGAGTGCCTTAATTGGGCAAACAGCGCCTCCCGGCAACTTGTGGTATGGTAAATTATACTACCGTACCCCACTGGGTATCGACCCCGCGTACATTATACGGGTGGCCGAACTTTACCTTATCCGGTCCGAAGCGCGCGCGCAGCAAAATAACCTGAGCGGAGCCCTGGCCGATCTGAACGCTGTTCGTGACCGTGCGGGTATAGCGCCGTCAACAGCCGTATTGCAAGGTGATATCCTGCTGGCTATTGAGGCCGAACGAAGGGTAGAGTTTCCGTTTGAAACCGACCGTTGGTTTAACCTGGTGCGCACCAACCGTGTAGCTGCGGTGCTGGGCATCACCGATCCGAACAAATATTTATTTCCGATACCGGCAAGCGAGCTATTGGCTGATCCGGACCTGACACCAAACCCAGGATATTAATCATCAAATAAAAATCACATGAAAAAGATCATCAATTTGTTTTTAGCCCTGTTTGTTTTTAGCGCGGTTAATGTATTTGCTCAAAAGGCAACAGGCCCTGTAGGGCCTGACAAAGGCTCGCTGGTAATTGTTGGCGGCGGTAACGTTGGCCCCGAAATCTGGGCGCGTTTTGTAGAGCTTGCCGGTGGCGCTAATGCCAACATTATTTATGTACCTACGGCAGGTGACGACTCCACCATTGTAAAAAATGATAAAACAGTAAAAACCTTGCTTGGTCTGGGCGTTAAAAGTGTAATAACCTTGCACACCCGCGACCCTAAAGTGGCCAATACCGAAAAATTTGTTGAGCCTCTCCGTAAAGCTACCGGGGTTTGGTTTGAGGGTGGCCGCCAGTGGAAAATTGCTGATGCATACCTGGGGACGCTAACCCAAAAGGAGTTTAAGGCACTGCTTGACAGGGGCGGAGTAATTGGCGGTACATCCGCAGGGGCCACAATCCAGGGTTCATATCTTTTCCGCGGCGATACCAAAGGCAATACCGTACTGGTAGGCGACCATACCCAGGGACTTGATTTTATACACAACGTAGCTATTGACCAGCATATTTTGAAACGTAACCGCCAGTTTGATCTGCTGAGCTTTATTAAAACCCGCCCCGATTTGCTGGGTATCGGTATTGATGAAGGTACAGCCATCGTGGTTCATCAAAATACTTTTGAGGTAATAGGCGCATCCTATGTGGGTATTTATGATGCCAATAATTTTGCTGGTTCTGTTAAAAATCCATCCAGTGACTCGGGCAACAACGGGCCTTTCTACTACCTAAAAAAAGGCGAAAAGTTTGACCTGTTAAACCGTAAGGCGCTATTGCCAAAAACAACGGCGGCCAAAACAAGCAATTAATATCTAAAGGACATAAAAAGCCGGGTGACTGAGTGGCTAAGTGCGGGTCTGCAAAACCCTTTACGGCAGTTCGAACCTGCCCCCGGCGTCAGAAAAAAAACCACCACCATAGTAAACAAACATTAAAACAATGAACGCACTAAAAGGATCATTATCAAATGATGAATGGAAAGGATATGAAAAGTGGGCTTTTCGCATCTTCGCCATTTATTTCTTTATCCAGGCAGTACCGCTCGACTGGAAGTTTTACCGTAACCTGTTTTCCATTAACTGGCTGCATTTGCGGTTTAGCGATATATTTTACATCAGCCGTTACACGCCGCAATTTTTATCAAACGGTGCCTCAACCGGGTGGGGCATTAACTCCTATGGCGATTGGGGAATTGTATTGCTGATAGCCATTATAGGTGCCGCTATCTGGGCAAACCGCGATAAAGGCAATCTAAACTATGATAAACTGTACTATTGGATCCGCGTTATTGTACGTTACCGCCTGGCTATTGGTATCATTGCTTACGGCTTTATTAAATTTTTTCCGCTACAATCACCTTCTCCCTCAATAAGCAACCTGAATACGCATTACGGTGAGTTTAGCCGCTGGAAACTGTTTTCGTTAAGTTTGGGTATTGTTCCAAACTATGAATCGTTTCTTGGTTTGGTAGAGATACTGGCCGGTTCGTTGCTGCTGTTCCGCAAAACATCAACCATTGGTGCCCTGCTGGTAGTGATTTTTACCGGTAACGTTTTCATGTCAAACTTAGCCTACGAAGGGGGCGAAGCCCCTTATAGCCTGTATTTAATAACACTGGGACTGTTTTTATTGACCTTTGATATTGTACGGCTGTTTACGCTTATAGCTTTGGAGCGGCCAACACAACCTAATAAATTTAAACCGGTGTTGCCTCAAAAATGGCAACAGGCAAGGCTGGTATTAAAAACGGTGTTTATTTTCTTTTTTGTTTTTCTGTACGGATATAAAACATGGTCGGCCTATCACCATGATGTTTACCAGTATCCGCAATCGGCAGGACTAAAAGGCGCCACCGGTTTGTATGATGTAAGCGAATTTAAGATCAATAGCGCAGCGTTGCCATACTCGGCAACCGATACTAACCGCTGGAAAAATGTTGTTTTTGAAAAATGGGCAACCATTAGCATCGGTACCAACCAGCCGGTTAAAGTTGATTCGGCCGTTACGGAAGAGATCAATGACCGCGATGCCGACCGCAGCTACGAAGAAGCCGGATCTGTTGGTCGTAAGTATTACAGCTATCAGGTTGATACGGCTAAGCAGGAGCTTATCCTTCAAAACAAAAATCACAATTATCCAAATGATAAACTGGTGCTGCATTTCAGCAGGCCTGATAACTCCAACCTGGTATTATCAGGTGTTGCCGGTAAGGATACCGTGTACGCTGTGTTAAACAGGATTAATAAAAAGTATCTTTTAGAAGAAGCCGCCAGTGGCCGTAACAAAGCAATTAAACTTTGATAATCAGGTATTAAAATTAAAAGAATTTGATCATGTCAGCAGAAATTCATTCTACCACTATAAACCAGGAACAAGCGCAAAGGCCGGATGCCGCCGCCGCTCCGGCAACTGCAGGGGTGCAGCCATCAGGTACCTGGAAAACCTATCAAAAAATATTGTTCCGTATTGCATTTGTGTTTTTTGTGGTGATGAGCATCCCCACATCAGCCGAGTGGTATAAAAACCTGGTGGGCATCAACTGGTTTCACCTGCATTACCGCGATCTGTATGATATTGCCCGTTTTCAGCCATCACTGGTTCGTTTCCAAACCCCGGCTTACAACTTAATAGGTTATGCTGATTGGATAGCCGCGCTGCTCATTGGGGTAGTTGGCGGGTTAATCTGGACAGCTATTGACCGTAAGGCGAAGGCTTATGACACCCTTTACTATTGGTTAAGGGTAATTGTACGTTATCGTGCCGGTATAGGCATTATTGGCTTTGGTTTTACCAAATTGTTTCCGGTGCAGCTGCCATATCCTTCATTAGGTTTGCTGAATACCAACTTTGGCGATCTGACGGCGCAAAAAATATACTGGTTATCCATAGGCATTGTGCCCTGGTACCAGGTATTTGCCGGTATTGTGGAAGTGGCAGCAGGCGCCTTGTTATTTTTCCGCCGCACTACTTTATTAGGGGCCATATTATTGTTTGGGGCCCTGGGCGATATCACTTTCGTTAATATCTCTTATGATGGCGGAGTGCATGTTTACGCGTCATATTTTGTACTGTTTGCCGCATTTTTAATTATTTATGATGTGCCCAAACTTTATAACCTGTTGATACTGGAGCGTTACACCGTACCGGCTAATTTTTATCCTTCGTTTTCTAAAAAATGGTTAAAATATACCCGCATTGTTTTAAAGGTGGCTACCATCTGGATATTTTTGGTGGTGCTGTTTTACATTCAGTATATCAATTTCAGGTATGATCCGTACAAACAGCCTGCTACAACAGGGGTTAAGGAACTTCGGGGTAATTACAACGTAACCTCGTTCCGGATCAATAACCAGGAAATTCCATACTCGCCTTTAGATTCTGTCAGATGGAGCGAAGCTACGTTTGAAAACTGGTCCACCCTTACTTTTAAGGTGAACCGGGCCGTACCGCTTGACCTCTCCAACGGCGGCGGCTCGCCCATGCGCGACATTAACCGGACGTTTGAACTTACAGGTGTTGCCGGCGGTCAGCGTGTATTTTACTATGAGGCCGATACCGTGAACCATGTGCTTTATCTGCAAGACAAATACGTGGCATCAAACAGAAGAAGTAAAGGCAAAGGTGAAAATGGCGATCATGCTGGTAAAAACAGAAAAGGCAAAGGGGATAAAAAAGATTGGATACCCCGGGAAGCCCGCGCCAATATCAGGGATGAGAATACGGCTATTGATAAAATTGCCCTGTCAAGCCGCCGCACCACAGGTATAGCCGATGAGCTGAAAGATAAACGCAAGCGTAACCATATGATATTAACCTACAGCACTACCGATGGCAACCATGTTGTTTTAACGGGTATTAACGAGCATAAGGATTCTATTTACGTAGTACTTGACAAAGTAAACCGCCAATACGCCTTAAAAGAAAGTAAATTGCAGGCAGGCAAGTATTAAAGCTGCCGCATTGATTCACCACCAAATCACACCATATAAATTTATGTCATCAACAAAAAAGTTAACCTTACACGAAGACTGGGCCGTAGTTATCCTGGGATCGCTGATCATTCTGCTAAGTATCGGCGGTTTAACATTAACCGTTCCTGTATTTAGCTGGGCCAGTGCCGACCAGCTTTTTACCAATGTTTTTAACGCCGCTAACTTGGCCACAATCGGTATTCAATTCCTGTTTGTTTTTGTAATTGCTGCGCTGGGCGCACTGCTTATGGGTAAGCCATTAAAAAACTATGCAATCATGTTTCCGTTTGTTTACGTGCTTACTATTATCGCACTTATTATTGCGGGTAACATACATGCCAAAACCTACGGTATTGAGGCTGTAATATTCAGTTTGGCCATAGGTTTGGTTATTGGCAATTTCTTTAAACTGCCCGAGTGGTTAAAATCGGCCCTGTCAACAGAGCTGTATGTAAAAGTAGGGTTGGTGCTGTTAGGTACCAGCGTAATTTTTTCAGACATCTTAAAGGCAGGTTCATTGGGTTTAATACAGGCCTTACTGGTAGTAACCTCCGTATGGTATTTTGCCTTTTGGGTATGTAAAAAACTTAAGGTTGACGATGAAATAGCCATGATGATATCAAGCGCGGTATCAATCTGCGGGGTTTCGGCAGCTATTGCTACGGCGGGCGCCATCAAAGGCGATTCAAAAAAGCTGTCCTACGTTATATCCATGGTATTAATTACGGCCGTGCCCATGATGATATTTATGCCTATGATAGCGCACTATTTTCATTTTTCGCAGGAGGTGACGGGTGCCTGGCTCGGCGGTAGTATTGATACTACAGGCGCAGTTGTTGCATCAGGATCATTAGTTGGCGAGATAGCTTTAAAGGTGAGCACCATTGTGAAGTTTTCGCAAAATGTATTGCTGGGTATTGCCGCATTTGCCATCTCTATCTACTGGACGTATACCAAACACCCTGCCGGCACCGATCCAGATAAAAAACCAACCCTGAAAGTGATATGGGAGCGTTTCCCAAAATTTGTGCTGGGCTTTATAGGTGCATCGCTGCTGTTCTCCTTTGTGGTTTCGGCCGAAACAGGTGCGCATATTAAGGATAGCTTAAAAAACTTACAAGGTTTATGGTTTGCACTGGCTTTTACCAGCATAGGTTTAGAAACCAACTTTGCCGAGCTGTTTAAAGAGAATAGCAAAAAGCCTTTGTACGCATTTTTAATAGCGCAAACCTTTAACGTTTTTATTACACTGGCTATAGCCTTTGTGTTATTTTAATAATGCTCACGAATGGCGAGGCAATTAAACAACCGGAGTAAATACGGAGCCATTGCTTTAGGCTTACTGCTGATAGTTGTGCTTGGCGCATACAGTTATAACGGAGGGGTAGGGGAACCTGCTCCCTCCATCACTGCCGATACTGCACAATGGCCTGCAACTTTTGGTTTTGGTAAGCCAGCTACTCCGCAGCAAATTGCCGCCTGGGATATTGATGTTCGCCCGGATGGGCTTGGGTTGCCTGTGGGGGCGGGTACAGTGGCGCAAGGTAAGATCATTTATTTGGCGAAATGTGCCGCCTGCCATGGCTCTGCCGAAAAGGTGGTGCCCGGTGTAAAGCTGCCAGCTCCGGTTTTGGTAAGCGATAGTGCATCAAAAGTAAAAGCTATTGGCAATTACTGGCCCTATGCCAGTACCGTGTTTGATTATATACGCCGGTCCATGCCTTATAATTTGCCTGGTTCGCTCACCGATAATGAAGTGTATGGCGTAACTGCATACATTTTAAACGCCAATAAAATATTAAAGCCAGATGCCGTACTAAATGCGCAAACCTTACCACGCATAGTAATGCCCGCTCAAAAATTATATATCAATGACGACCGCCGCGGCGGCCCCGAAGTGCGGTGATATACCCTTGACTCATAGAAATGACTGATATGGATAACGAAGCTGAAAATAAACCACAGGAACCGCTTATCAATAAAAAAATAAGTCGGCGGCTTTTACTGGGTGGTGCAGCCACCACCGCAATTGTGGCCATGCAATCATCATTGGGCAAGTGGATACAGGTAGCGGCACAGCAACCGCTGTTAAAAGTTGATGATCCCACTAAAAGAATTGGTCCCGGGCCAACTGCGGTGGGTAAACGCTCTGTATTTGAGCATCCGGTACGTATTAAGTCAGATACGTCGTCGCGTACACCTTTGCAGGATCTGTATAGTTCACTAACCCCGTCAGATCTGCATTATGAGCGGCATCATGCCGGTGTGCCGGTAATTGATCCGGATAAATATGAGCTCATGATACATGGCATGGTAGGCAAACCGATGGTATTTAAACTGGCCGATCTGAAAAGGTTTCCGTCGGTAACCCGCACCTGTTTTTTGGAATGTTCGGGCAATTTCAGATCGGGCAAGGAAACCATGACGCCGCAGGAAATTTGCGGCTTAACCAGTCAGAGCGAGTGGACAGGGGTGATGCTCTCTACCTTGTTCAGGGAAGTAGGTGTGCAGCCCAAAGCCACCTGGTTTTTGGCCGAAGGTTCTGACGCCGCTGTCATGACCCGCAGTGTGCCGGTTAAAAAGGGCTTTGACGATGCCATGATAGTTTATGCCCAAAACGGCGAAGCTATACGCCCGGAACAAGGCTATCCGGCAAGGCTGCTGTTGCCCGGCTGGGAAGGTAATACCTGTGTAAAGTGGATACGCCGCATTGAACTGGCCGATGAGCCTTTTATGACGCGCGAGGAAACCTCTAAATACACCTACCCGGTGAAGGACAAAATAAGACAGTTCAGCTTTGAGATGGACGCCCGCTCCATCATCACTTATCCGGCTTATCCTAATCAGATGGAGCGTGGCTGGGTAGAGATCCGTGGTATTGCCTGGACAGGGCGCGGCAAAATAGTGCGGGTAGAGGTAAGCACCGATGCTGGGAAAACCTGGAGCGTGGCCCGCTTGCAGGAGCCCGTGCTGGATAAGGCTCATACTTATTTCAGGCACCTGTGGCAATGGAACGGCGATGAAACCGAGATCATGAGCCGCGCTATTGACGAAACCAATTACACCCAGCCAACCCTGAGCCAGCTGGTAGATGCCCGCGGTGCCGATATTGGTGGCTATCACATGAACCCCATAACCGCCTGGCAAATAAAGCGCGACGGCAAAGTTTTGTTTAAGCCCGAAAGCTGGAAATAAGCGGTAAAACCGGGCATATCAACGGTTGAGTTATTCGGCTATTTTTTGCCCGGAAAAATACTTAAGTCATTCTTTATTAATTACTTTCTTTAATGTGCAATATTTATAATTTTATGGCCTGATAAAATCCTAAATTCACGGCTCAAATTATCGAACGTAAAAAAAGCATCGCATATTAAATAAAAATGAAAAAAGTAATTTTGGTAACCGGAGCATCCTCTGGTTTAGGCTTAGCTACGGCCAATGCACTTTCGGCTCAGGGACATACCGTTTATGGCACCAGCCGCGATATTAAACGCATAAAAGATTTGGCATTTAGCCCACTGCAAATGGACGTTACCGACGATGCATCGGTAACTGCTGCCGTGGCTAAAGTAATTAAAGCCGAAGGTAAGATTGATGTACTGGTAAACAATGCCGGTAACGGCATTACCGGTCCTTTATATGCTATGCCTGTTGACGCTGCAAAAAAACAGTTCGAGGTTAACTTTTTTGGTGTGGTGCGGGTATGCAGCGCGGTTTTGCCGGGCATGATTGATAAGAAAGAGGGTCTGGTGATCAATATTGGTTCATTAGCCGGTTTGTTTGGTTTGCCCTATCAGGGCTTATACAGCGCATCAAAGTTTGCTATTGAGGGTTACTCACAAAGCCTGCGCATGGAATTGCAAAATACAGGTGTTAAAGTTTCGGTAATTAACCCCGGCGACTTTAAAACAGATTTTACCGGCAGCCGCGAAAAACTACCTTTTACCCTACCTAATGAACAGTTGAAAAAGGAGTTTGAAGCGGCCGTTGCCAGCATGGAAAAAGATGAAAGCATTGGTGGCGATCCGGGTAAGGTAGCCGCACAGGTTTGCAAAATAGTAGGCAAATCAAAACCGGCACATAACTATCTGGTAGGGGCTCTGGGGCAAACCATTGTACCTACACTTAAAGCCATACTGCCAGGCTCTATATTTGTAAAGTTGATGAATGATCATTACGGGATTAAATAATATTTAGGGAACGGTTACTCCATCAACTGCTCGCTGTTCATCAACAATGAAAGAAAAAAACGATAAAAAAACCATCTGGGCATGGGCCATGTTTGATTGGGCCAACCAGTCATACAACATGGTGATTACCTCCACCATATTTCCTGCTTATTACGTAGGTATAACGCAGGATAAAAATCCGGGAGGTATGGTTACCTTTTTCGGGCATAAGTATGTAAACACGGTGCTATCCAACTATGTATTAGGTGCATCATACCTGCTTATTGTGCTCTTATTGCCCATACTTACCTCCATTGCCGATTATAAGGGGCAAAAAAAGCTCTATTTACAGATATTTACCTGGATGGGTAGCCTGGCTTGTTTCGGATTGTTCTTTTTTCAGATGAAAACGTTTGAATTTGGCATGATCTGTTTTGGACTGGCATCTGTAGGCTATTGCGGTGGTTTTGTGTTTTATAACTCCTATTTACCCCAGATAGCCACTATTGACAAGCAGGACGCCGTAAGCGGCAAGGGCTTTATTTATGGCTTTGCAGGCAGCATAGTTGTACAACTACTTTGTTTTGTATTTGTACTGGGCCATAAGTGGTTTGGTATCACCGAAGATTTTTCGGCGCGGCTTTCCTTCCTTATTGTAGCTGTATGGTGGATTGGTTTCTCGCTGATACCATTTTACCTGTTGCCTAAGGGCGTACCCAACGCGGGCTCGCACCAGTACAATGTGTTTACCGGTGGGTTTAAGGAGTTGGCCAAGGTTTGGAAAAAAGTAGGTCAGCTGCCGTTATTAAAACGGTTTTTGCCCGCATTCTTTTTTTACTCGGTAGGGGTACAAACCATTATGCTGGTAGCCGCTAATTTTGCCGCCAAAGAGTTAAAAATGCCCGACGACGATCTGATCACCATTATTCTTATTATTCAGGTGGTAGCCATTATCGGCGCAACCATTACCGTAAAGGCTTCGGAGCGGTTTGGTAATGTAAAGGCCTTATCGGTAGTAGTAGCTATCTGGTGTTTAATATGTGCCGGGGTATATTTTATTGCCAATGCCAGCCAGTTTTATGTGGCCGCAGCTTTTGTAGGTTTAGTAATGGGGGGCGTCCAGTCCCTGTCACGTTCTACTTTTTCAAAGTTTATCCCGCCAAATATTCCGGATACAGCATCTTATTTCAGCTTTTATGACGTTACCGAAAAGCTATCCATTGTAGTTGGCCTGTTCACGTTTGGCTTTGTTGAATCAACAACCGGCGAAATGCGCGATTCGGCTCTGGTGCTGGATGGCTTCTTTATTTTAGGCTTTTTACTGCTGGTATCCCTGTTGCTTTTTCAGAAAAAAAATACGGCCATTGAGGCTGGGGAAGTTGCTTCGGCTTAATAACCTCACCCAACCCTCTCCAAAGGAGAGGGCTTTACACTCTGCTTGCGCGAGCTTGCAGCCTGTGTGCAACATAAGTTTCAGCTTTCAGCTGAATTATAAAGCCGGAGGCTTTAACCTTGTAACCCACGAGATACGCTGCGCTAATCTCGCGGGAGCAAAACAAATAGGCTTTAACCTTGTAGCCCACGAGCGAAAGCCTCACCCAACCCTCTCCAAAGGAGAGGGCTTTAAAATTCCGCTCGCACGGGCTTGCGATACAAAAAACATAATTCGAGATTGAAAAGACACACCATCAATCAAAACTAAGTACATTTGCGGCTTGTTAAGTTAATACAATGGCTAAAGTTTCTATCAACCTGGCAACAGGTTCCATACAAAAAGAAGATATTATTGTTGGTATTGATCTGGGTACTACCAACTCTTTGGTGGCGTTCATTAATCCCGATAAAAATCCGCAGGTTATCAATGATACCGGTAAAGGTGTTTTAGTGCCTTCTGTAGTGCATTTTGGACCTGCCGGCGATGTTTTGGTGGGTAAGGAAGCGAAAGACTTTTTAGTTACTGATCCGCAAAATACTGTTTTCTCGGTTAAGCGTTTGCTTGGTCGCAGTTATCATGATATTGAAAATTATAAAGATTTTTTCTCGTACAAAGTTATTGACGATGATACGGAGAGCCTGGTAAAAATTAAAGTGGGCGATAAATTTTATACCCCTATAGAATTATCGGCACTCATATTAAAAGAATTAAAGGCCCGTGCCGAGCATGCCATTAAAACCCCGGTTAACCGCGCGGTTATTACCGTACCTGCTTATTTTAATGATTCGCAGCGCCAGGCTACCCGCGATGCCGGTAAGCTGGCCGGTTTGGATGTTTTACGCATCGTGAATGAACCAACTGCCGCCAGTTTGGCTTATGGTATTGGTTTAAATCCGGAGGAAACAAAAACTATTGCTGTTTATGATTTAGGCGGTGGCACATTTGATGTATCCATACTGCAAATTCAAAACGGCATTTTTGAGGTATTGGCTACCAACGGCGATACGTTTTTAGGCGGTGATGATTTTGACCGCATTATTGTTGACTACTGGATAGAAAAAAATAACCTGAACCGGGCCGATATTATAGCTAATAATGAACTTGCCCAGCAGCTTCGCCTTAAAGCTGAAGAAGCGAAGAAGGCGTTTGCCCACCAAAGCCTGTTTAACGAAAGGATAGGCGATATCTGGTGTACGCTTGACCGCACTGCTTTTGACCAACTGATATTACCCAAGGTACAGCAAACCATTACCTGCTGCCAAAATGCACTGAAAGATGCAAAACTAACCATTAGCGAGATAGATGAGGTGGTGATGGTTGGCGGATCAACCCGTACGGCGCTGGTTAAAAAGATGGTTGCTGAATTTTTCGGTCGCCCGGTACATGATGAACTGAACCCTGATGAGGTAGTTGCCTTGGGCGCTGCTATACAGGCAGATATACTGGCCGGTAACCGTAAGGATATTTTATTGCTTGATGTTACCCCACTTTCCCTGGGTATCGAAACTATGGGTGGTTTAATGGATGTGATCATCCCGCGTAACTCCAAAGTACCTACCAAGGGCGGCAGGCAGTACACTACTTCTATTGACGGACAGGTAAATATGAAAATTGCCGTTTACCAGGGTGAGCGCGACCTGATTAAAGAAAATCGTAAACTGGCCGAGTTTAACCTGAAAGGCATACCATCAATGCCGGCAGGTTTCCCTAAGGTTGATATTAATTTTTTACTGAATGCCGATGGCATACTTACTATACAGGCCATTGAACTGCGCTCCGGTGTTAAGCAGGAGGTAGAGGTGAAGCCTACTTACGGCATCACTGATGAGCAGGTGGAGCAGATGTTAATGGATAGCATTACCCATGCTAAAGATGATGTAAGCCAGCGTATGCTGATAGAGGCCCGTACAGAGGGCGAGCAAATGGTGTACACTGTGGAACGCTTTTTGCAAAAGAACGGCAGTTATGTTACTATTGAAGAAACTGAAAAAACCAATGAGCACATTGCCGCATTAAAAGCAGCCATAGCTACTGGGGATAAAGATCTGATATTGAAACATATTGACGAGATAAATGAATTTACGCGTCCGTTTGCCGAACGCTTGATGGATCAGGCTATTAGTACAGCTATGCGCGGAAAAAGTATTGAATAATATACACAGTAAAAGCTTTATACATTGAGGAGAATAACAACAATATTGGTACTATTAGCAGTTACGGCTGTTTGTTTAACGGGTTCTTTTCATAAAGCTGATGCACATATTTATTTAAGGCCCTGGGTTAAGGACACTTTACTTAAGAGCACGCCTGCAATTGATACCCTGCAGTACGATTCCTTAATGAAACGACTGGCCAATGGCGATAAAACAGGCTTGTGGCCAGTAAAGAATTCGCCGTTGCCGTTACCCGGTGCTATTTTGCCCTTTAACCGTATAGTGGCCTATTATGGCAATATGTATTCAAAAAACATGGGGATTTTAGGGCAATATCCGCCTAAAACCATGTTGGCAAAACTTAAGGACGAAGTAAAGAATTGGGAGGCCGCCGACCCTAACACGCCGGTAATACCTGCCCTGCACTACATTTGTGTAACCGCCCAGGCCGACCCGGGCCGTAATGGTTTACACAGTTTACGGATGCCTTTTAAGCAGATAGACAGCGTGCTGAATATGGCCAAAAGTATTAATGCCCTGGTGTTTTTAGATATACAGGTAGGGTACAGCACGGTACAAACTGAGCTGCCGCTATTAGAAAAATACCTGCGCCTGCCCAACGTACATTTTGGTATCGACCCGGAGTTTTCTATGAAGGAGGGAAGCGTACCCGGCAAGCGCATTGGCACTTTTGATGCTGATGATATTAATTACGTAACCGGCTATTTAAGCTCGCTGGTTAAAAAATATAACCTGCCTCCAAAAGTATTTGTAGTACACCGCTTTACCAAGCGTATGGTAACCAATTACAAGGATATTAAACTGCGCAAAGATGTTCAGTTTGTAATGGATATGGATGGCTGGGGTGGCCCCGAACTTAAAAAAGGTACCTACAAATACTTTGTAGCTCAGGAACCCGTACAGTTTACCGGTTTTAAATTATTCTATAAAAACGACATCAAAAACGCCCCTCACCGTATGCTTACTCCGCAAGAGGTGTTGAGTTTAAAACCAAGTCCTATTTATATACAGTATCAGTAAGGCTATACGTCGAAAAGCCCGTCATACTCCGTCGAAGCATCGGGTGTAGAGGCCTGCCCACCATGCTTCGACGGAGCTCAGCATGACATCCTGCTTATTAAAAGGAAATGACGTTTTAGATTATTAATCGTTATCCTCTTTACTCAGCGGGAACAGCTAACGCAATGCCCGTCTTTAAAGGTATCCCAAATTTTGGCGATCCATCTTTGTTCCAGCTGAACTTTTGTGCCCGTGGCGAGCGATCTTTACCGCATCCCTGGCCTGGTTTGGAGTTGGCGTGATACAATATCCAATCCTCTTTACCATTGGGCGATTTGAAGAAAGAATTATGTCCCGGCGCATACACTTCATTTGCGGGCGACTGCTTAAACACCGGCTCTGTTGATTTTTTCCATGATGCTGGGTCAAGTAAATCTCTATTGGCAGTTGTGCTAAGCATACCCAGTGCATAATAATCTGTCCAGCAGCCGCTTGCCGAGTAAATAAGGAATAGCTGATTGTTGTGCTGTAGTATCTCTGGTCCTTCGTTCACATTTACATGTGCAGGGTCATGGTCATCATGTAAGTCGCCATATTTTTCCCATTGATATTCAGGGCTTGATATTTTAACCCTTTGCCCGGTTACGGTTAGGGGATCTTTCATTTTTGCGATGTAGATATTCTGTTGCCCGTTGGCATCACCTTCCCAACCGGCCCATATCAGGTATAGCTGACCTTTATTTTCAAATACAGAACCATCAATTGCCCATTTATTGGTACTGTCGCCAATTTTCCCCTTAAAGCTCCAGTCGCCCTGTGTCGGATCGGCCGATGGGTTTTCAAGCACATATAAGCGGTGATTGTTGTTATTGCCGTCATCGGCAGCAAAATACATGTACCATTTCCCGCTTAAAAAATGCAGCTCTGGTGCCCACAGTTCTTTGGAATGTGCCGTACCTGCAGGAGGCGTCCATATCACTTTTTTTTCAGCTTTATTCAGATCGGTTAACCGTTTGGTTTTCCAGATCACGAGGTTACCTCCGGTGGAGTTGGTGTAATAATAATATCCTTTCTGATAGATAACCCAGGGATCGGCACCTGATTGCAGCAGGGGATTGGTAAAGGTTGCAGCTCCCTTGTGCTGCGCAAAACAGAGGAGAGTTATGGTCAAAAAGAAAAATGTGGTTATTATCTTCTTCATATTATAGATTGTTCATTATTTGATATTTAGTGGCAACACCAATAAAGTGCTCGTATACAGTGTTTTGTTTTAAGGTTTTGTATTTAAGCTATTGATTACCATGTGTTTATTAATGTTCATGAGCGTTCATAGGTCGTGAATGTGAACATTAGGACTTACAACGCTCATTACTCAAATGATCTTGTTTTAAGGTTTCGTTTGTTTTGCTGATACTCGGTAGGGGTAGTGCCAAACTGCTTTAAAAAATTACGGCCCAGGTGCGATTGCGAACTGTAACCCACCATGTTGGCTACCTCGTATATTTTATAATCACCATCTTCCAGTAGCTTAGCGGCGGCTTTTAAGCGGGTAATATTAATCAACTCATTAATGGTGAGGTTTGAGATGGCTTTAACCTTACGATACAGGGTAGGCTTGCTCATATTCATTAAATTGGCAATATGCTCCACATCCAGGTCGGGGTTCTGGATGTTTTTATTGATGGCCGCATTCAGCTTATCCAAAAAGCTTTCGTCAGGTTTGGAGTAGGCCATGGTATTGATATTAGCCAATGGCGAACTTGCAAAATGCTCTTTTATTTTACTGCGGTTGGTAAGCAGGTTGGCTATTTGCACCTGCAGATGCTCTGGCGAAAATGGTTTTTCTATATAAGCATCTGCACCAACCTCCAGGCCTTCAATTTTGCTTTGCAAGGTGTTTTTGGCCGTAAGCAGTATAATGGGGATGTGGCTGTAATCAAAATTGGTTTTTATTTTTTTACACAGTTCAAATCCGTCCATCACGGGCATCATCACATCACTTATAATAAGCTGAATGTTCTCAATCTCGATCATGTCAAGCGCTTCCTGGCCATTCAGCGCTTTGATGATGGCATATTTATCGCTCAGGTCGTCCGAAATAAAATCAAGTATTTCGGGATTATCGTCCACTAAAAGTATAATTGGTTTCATAAAATCAAAACTCTCCTCTCTGTTTTTATCTGTCAATTCGTAATCATCTGATGTGTTATGCAAATCAAATTCCTTTTCCTGGTGCACCGGTAGGGTAAGCATGAAAATATTAAGCTCATCCATGGATTTGTTTAACACCAGTAAACCCTTATGCAGCTCGGCTAATGACCGGGACAGCGCTAAGCCTATGCCTGTACCTATTTGTTTATCAGATTCCTTAAGGCGGAAGAATGGTTTAAAGATCTTTTCGCGCATTTCATAAGGTACAAGGTAGCCGTTGTTCCTGACCTCAATGGAGAAGGTGGAATCATTATCCTGGGGCAGCAGCTCTACCTCTACAACAGATTTACCGTATTTGATAGCATTGTTGATGAGGTTACTTATAATTTTGGTAAAAGCCTCAATATCAACAAAGGCATACAGATTTTTATCGGGATGTATAAGCTCATAATGCATATTCGTTTGCTCGGCCATGGGCTTAAAGCGTTCAAATGTATCAGCAAGTAGTTCGGTAATGTCGGTTTTAACAAAACTCAGTGTAAATCCATTGGTTTCGGTTTTGCGGAAATCAAGCAACTGGTTGGTAAGGTCGAGTAGCCGGTTGGTGTTTTTCTCCATAATTTTAAGATTGTTCTGGATATCCGGAACGCTCCCCGCATTTTTGATCACCTTTTCCATTGGCCCTTTGATAAGGGTAAGCGGTGTGCGTATTTCATGGGCAATATTGGTGAAAAACTCAATTTTGGCATTGTAAATCTGTTTTTCCTTATCGCTCTCCAGTATCTCAAACAGTCTTTTATTTTTATCACGGGTTTTGATATGATATTGACTGAGCAGGTAATATATTGCCAGCAATATCAGCAGCGTGTAAATAATGTAGGCCCAAACGCTTTCCCAAAACGGAGGGCTTATATCGATATAGAGCACGGTTTCTTTAGCGCTCCACAGACCGTTATTGTTGGCCGCCTTAACAATAAAGGTATAATGCCCTGGTAAAAGCTGGGTAAAATAAGCCTTACGGTTAGTTTTTAAATAGGTCCATCCCTTATCCAGTCCCTTCATCATGTACTTATATTGGGTCATCTCCGGCGATGGATAGCTTAATGCAGCAAAATCAATGCTAAACGAGGACTGGTTATGATTAAGGTTGATGTGTTTGGAGAAAATTATGGATTTGTGAAGCAATGAATCGCTGCCGTTCACGGAAATTTCCTGGTTGTGCACTTGGAAACCCGTAATATATACCGGAGCTACAAAGTCGTTCTTTTTAAATTGAGTAGGGTTAAAGCTCACCATGCCCTTTACGCAACCAAAATACATGGTGCCGTCGGTATCTTTAAAGGCTGAGTTATAATTAAACTGATCGCTGAGCAAGCCGCTGGCTTTAGTATAAATTTTTATGTTGTTATTAGTGATATTTAAACACACCAGGCCGCGTGTGGTACTTACCCATATATTTTTATTATCGTCTTCCAGTATCCTGAAAACATAATTGCTCGGAAAGCCGTTGCTCAGGTCGTGAAACTTAAAGGCCTTAGTTTCCGGATTATAGTTCCACAGGCCCAATCCCTCTGTTGCAAACCATAACTGGTGATTGCTATCCTCAAATATGCCGTTAACGGTAGTACTACCCAGGGCATTGGTTACGCCATGCGCATCATGAAGCTTAACGCCGGTATTATTTACCGGATCATAACAATGGATGCCGCCATGCACGGTGCCTACCCATATTTTACCATTATGATCTTCAGATATACAGTAAACAAAATCAAACGGAGGTACTTTGTCAATAATGGTGAAATCCTGGGTATCGGTATTATACCTATACATCCCTTGGGTAGTGCCAATCAAAATAATGCCCGACCGGGTTTTGCAAAAGCAAATGATAAAATTGCTTTTGAGCATGTTTTTTGCCTTGCCGGCTACATAGTACCTGATCACCTTACCCGTAGGGATGTCCAATATATCAAGGCCACGCTCAAATGTGCCTACAAACAGCTCGTTGCCGCTGGCCAGTAAGCCATGGATGTTGGTGTTTGAGATACCGTTTTTTACACCCGGGTAATAATGTGTCCAGGATTGTTTATCGGCGCTTAGCTTGTTCAGCCCGTTATCCTCGGTGCCCATCCACAGGTTGCCGTACATGTCCTTACAAATTTCACGTACTACGTTGCCCTGCAGCCCAGCCTTGTCAGATGCCGGGTAAAACTTATTGAAGGTGGAATATTGTTTGGGGTAATAGTTTATTCCTCCAAAATAAGTGCCTGCCCAAATACCACCTTCTGAATCCTTGTAAAGGGTATAAACGGCATTGTCTGATATGGAATAAGGATCATTAAACTGCTTTTTAAGATTAAGGAATGTACCCTTTTGGCTGTCATAAATAAATACCCCCGATTCTGTTGCTATCCAAAACTCATTGTCGGCATATTTTACAAAATCACGTACGTATATTTCTGTTTTGTTGGCATTGTAAGTTAAAAGGTCAACATAAGTGCCATTAGTACAGTCAAAAACCTTAAGGCCCCGGCTGGTGGTGCCTACAAATATTTTGTTGTTACCCGCACTAAATATTTTTTCAATAAAGTTTGATGCAGCCCATTTGGAGTTTTTGAATACGCTGTATCCCGTAAATGATCGGGTAGCGGTATCCAGTTTATTTAAGGTGCCTTCTGTTGATGACACCCATATATCGCCATTGTTAATAGCTACCGATGTGGCCTCAAAGTGCTGGTACGATCGGTAATCTGTTATTTTACCCGTTATTTTATCATACTTCATTAATGATGAGCGGGATACAAACCAGCAATTATAAAACTGATCGGTTACCATATACCTTATGGCATTATTGTTTGAGGTGATGTGTACAAAGCTTTCTGTTTGCGGGTTGTATTTATCAAGCCCCTGATCGGTACCCACCCAAAAACTGCCATCCTTATCCAGGTTTAAGGTATGCACCATGTTGCTCATAATGCTGTTTTTATCCTTGGGGTTATGCCTGAAAACTTTAAAGGTATAGCCGTCAAAACGGTTCAGTCCATCCTTGGTTCCAAACCATAAAAAACCGTGTTTATCCTGCAGTGTACAGTAAACGGTATTGTTTGACAGGCCGTTCTCTACCTGGTAATGCCTGAAGTAATAGGATTGTGCATTGCAGATATTAAACGGCAGCAGGAATAATAAATAAGCTAAATATATAGGTCTCAAAATCGTTTGTTGAAACAAATATAGCCATTCTCAATAACGGTTTTCGTTCAGGTAAAAATTGATACGTTTTGACTAATTATTGATATTATTTGGTTAATAAGCAGCTGTCAAAATCCTTTTTCTTTACACTGTTATTTAAAATCTGTCAACCGTACATTTTTAAATCAACACTTAACCAATTTAATAAATCATTTATGAGAAAAATTTTACTACTCAGGCAAGAGGGCTGTACCCACTTGCAATGGCCACCCAGTAAATGGAGTCAAAAATTAGCATTACTTGCTTTTTCCCTGATGTTTTATCTGCTTACCTCGTTTTCCGCATCCGCGCAAAATACATTCAAGGTAATTGGTACTGTGACCGATACCACGGGCGAAGCGCTTACGGGCGTGGCCATCAGGGTGCAGGGAACGCAGGCTGGCACAACAACCGATATTAAAGGAAAATTCAGCCTGAATGTTCCTAATGGTAACGGTACTTTGCTGGTTACCTATATCGGTTTTGTAACAGCCGATATCCCGATCAATAACAGATCGGTTATTGCTATTCGCCTTAAATCAAATAACTCATCGCTGCAGGAAGTTGTAGTAACGGGTTACGGTACACAAAAAAGGGCATCGATAACGGGCGCTATATCCAGTGTAACCAGCAAGGATATTGAGCGAGTACACGGTGGTTCTACCGTTAGTACGGGTTTAGCTGGTAAAATACCGGGTGTAACTTTCAGACAGGCTGAAGGGCGACCGGGAGCAGGCGCTTCTGTACAGATCCGTAACATGGGTACACCGCTGTATGTAATTGACGGGATACAGCAGGATGAGGGGCAATTTAATAACCTTGCGCCAAATGATGTGGAAAGTATTTCCGTATTGAAGGATGCGTCGGCTGCTATTTATGGTGTACGTGCAGGAAACGGGGTGGTAGTGGTAACCACAAAAAGAGGTTCTGGCGAAGGGCGTATCAACGTTGACTCTTACCTTGGTTTTCAATCATGGGACAGGTTTCCGAATGTGCTTACCAACTCTTATGATTATATGAAAGCGCTGTCTGCAGCACAGGTAATTACCAACGGAAGTACCTCTATTACCGATGCCGAACTGGCAAAGTATAAAGCCGGCACGGAGCCCGGATACCAGAGTTTTAATTGGAAGCCATTTGTGCTGGCAAATTCCGGCGCGCCATTAAATTCGTTTCACGCGGATATGACGGGCGGAAACGACAAGGTTACCTACTATGTAGCAGGAACCAGCTTATACCAAAACTCACCTGCCGGTGCCGAATATCTTTTCAGACGTACCAACATCCAATCAAATGTGAAGGCAAAAGTGGCTGCAGGCCTGTCTGTAAGCATGAACATTAATGGCCGTATTGAAACACGTGAAAACCCTGGTGTTCCCGGTGGTGATGATTATGTGCTGGCCAAATTGGGAATATTGGAAAATACGCCTTTAGACCGCCCGTATGCTAACGATAACCCTGCCTATTTGAGGGATAACGGCCCGCATACAGAGGCAAACTACGCGTTTTTGAATGATAAGCTTTCAGGTATCTGGCATCAGGACTGGAGGGTATTACAAACCAATTTTGAAGCAGAGTATGTTATCCCCGGAATAAAGGGACTTACTGCAAAATATGATTACTCCTATTACATTGCGGATGAGTTGCTGAACAACCATGAGTATACCTATAATGCCTATACTTATAACCAGGAAACGGGTAACTATGATGTAACCCATGCGGTTACCAACCCATGGAGAGAGCGTGAGCAACGTAAAGAGCTTAGCACTACAACACAGTTCCAGTTAAGCTATAATAACACATTTGGTAAAAGTACCATCGGCGCTACGTTTGTTAATGAGCGTATTCATAAAGAACACGTAAGGAACTGGCTGCATGCTAACCCTATATCCAATAACCTGCCGTTGATCTATTTCCCAACTATGGATCAGTACCAGGATAGTGATGATTCTGAGGCTCGTATAGGTTATGTGGCCCGCTTGAATTACAACTATGATAACCGGTACTATTTAGAGGCTTTGGGCAGAAGGGATGCATCTTATCTCTTTGATCCGGCTCACCGGGTGGGTTATTTTCCGGGCGTATCCGTAGGATGGAGAATTACCAATGAGAGCTTCATGAAAAAACTACTGGGCGACAACAGTGCGTTGAATGATCTGAAATTCAGAGCTTCTTATGGTGTGCTGGGTGATGACAGGAGCCCTTACGATGCAAGCGGAAATACACCTATCGTAACACCTTATGCTTATCTGCCTGGTTACAATTATGCAACAGGTGCTGCCGGTAATGTGGCTATATTGGATGGTAACCCCGTTTCTACTTCCATTAATAAAGGTATCCCGGTTAATACCGTATCCTGGATGAAAAGTAAAATATTTAACGTAGGTGCCGATTTTAGCCTGTTAAATAACAGGTTAACTGGTGCAATAGAGTATTTTAAAAGATCACGTACAGGCATTGTTGGTACCGACTATGGCGTAGTACTGCCAACAGAAGTAGGTTACGGCTTGCCGGGCATCAATGTAAATACCGACTCGCAACGAGGTGCAGAAATTTCATTGGCTTACAATAACAAAATAGGCGAAGTAAACTATAACATTGGAGGAAACTTCTCTTATAGCCGTAAAAAAACAGGAATTTATGCGGATACCCCTTTTGGCAACTCGCTTGATCAATACTTCCGCTCACAAAATAACCGTACCGCTAATATTTTCTGGGGCTACCAGGTTATCGGTCAGTTTACCTCAGCAAGCCAGATCAACGCTTATAAGGTAAATGAAGACGGAAAAGGTAACAGCACGGTATTACCCGGCGATTTGATTTATAAGGATCAAAATGGTGATGGTAAAATTGATGGTAATGATACCCGTCCAATTGGTTATGGTTTAGGTGCACAACCTAACATGAACTTTGGCTTTTCACTGGGCTTAGCCTATAAAGGATTTGACTTTCATGCCGACTTTTCAGGCGGTTCCGGTTATTCATGGAACCAGAACTGGGAATCAAGATGGGCTTTCCAGAATAACGGCAACTTAAATACCATTTTCCAGGACAGCTGGCATTTGAGTAATCCTACTGATGTGAACAGTACATGGGTGTCTGGTAAATATCCGGTTAACAGAAATAACGTAGGTTTTACCCACTATGATTATGGTGATGGCCAAAATGCTACTAACTCCACTTTCTGGCTGCATAACGTAAAATACTTACGGGCACGCACCATTGAAATAGGTTATTCTTTACCTAAAGATCTGTTGGCAAAAGTGAAAATTAAAAGAGCCAGATTTTATGCCAATGTATACAACTTATTTTCAATAGATAATTTGCATCAGTACGGGGTTGATCCTGAGGTTAGCGACGATAACGGCTTACAAACACCGCAAAGCCGGGTTTATAATTTTGGCGTTAACCTAAGCTTTTAATTAAAACATTAAGTAAAATATTCAATGAAAAAGATATATATAATAGGCATGATTTCGGTACTGTTAAGCGCGGAATCATGCAAAAAAGATAGTAGTTTCTTAGATGTGCCGCCAAAATCGGTGGTTACTAATGATGTGGTTTTTTCCGATCCGGCATTGGTGTTATCTGTGTTAGGTGACCTGTATAACAGGGTGTATGATTTCACGAGTTTGGACAACATGGACACTCATCCCGAAAACGCAGATAAAAAGAACGTTGCCGGTTGGACTACATTTGCAGATTTTGGTGAATCATTTCCTTCTGATAATTCATTTTACTCCATTGTTCAAAACAGAAACTGGGGTTATGATACCTGGTCAACCTGGAATTATCCCTATGTACGTGATCTTAACCTTTTTATTGACAACGTAACCGCATCAACCAAACTGGTGGCTGCCGATAAAAATAGATTTTTAGCCGAAGGCCGTTTTTTACGCGCCAGCTATTACTTCGAAATGGTTAAAAGGATGGGCGGCGTTCCGCTGATCACCAAAACACTTACTTATGATAACAGCGGCAATGTAGTAGGCTTACAATTTCCACGATCAAAAGAATCAGATATTTATGATTTTGTGATCAGCGAAGCTGAAGCGATCAAAGGATTATTGCCGTCAGACCCAACAGAAAAATCAAGGGCAACAAAAGCGGCCGCATTGGCCATGGAAGCCAGGGCTGCCTTATATGCTGGTTCAATAGCAAAATATGGCGCCTCAACACCGCAGGTTTCCTTACCGGGCGGTGAGGTTGGTATCCCATCAAGTATGGCTCCGGGATATTATACCAAAGCCCTTAACGCTGCAAAAGAAATTATCAGCGGTTCTGCAGGCTCGTATAAATTGTATCAGGTACTACCTAATCTTTCCGATAATTTTGCTGCCATATTCTTAGATAAAAGCAGCGTAAACCAGGAGTCGATATGGGTAGAGGATTTCAAGGCGCTTGCCGGTAAGGTACATTCATTTACCACCAATGATCAACCTTACTCCGTATCTGACGAAGCTTCGGATGCAGGTCGTTTAGACCCTTCATTAAACCTGGTACAGTCGTTTGAAAAACTGGATAATACTTTTGCGCCGATAGCTACTAAAGACGGAGCGGGTAATCCTATTTATTATGCAGACCAGCAGGATCCTTTTGCCGGGCGTGATGCACGTTTAGCCGGTACGGTAATGTTGCCTCACTTTTTCTGGAAAACCGCTTACATCGATATCTGGGGTGGGTATTTGCTGGCCAACGGAAGCATCATCAGCAGCGATGACGCTACGCACTATGCTACATTGCCTGGTACTACCACACAAATACAGGTGGTGGGTAAGGACGGTCCTACACCAACCGGCGAACCACTCAGAACTCAAACAGGTTTTTATATCCGTAAATACCTTGACCCAACAACAGGTTCGGGCCGCAGGGGGCGCCAGAGTGATGTTAACTTTATCCGTTACCGTTACGGCGAAGTGTTGCTGAACGCTGCAGAAGCTGCTTATGAATTAGGCCAAACCAGTGATGCCGCACTTTACATGAACCAGGTGAGGGCACGTGCAGGTTTAACCACACCGCTTACTGCCGCTGATATCACTTTTGATCGTATAGTTCACGAGCGCCGTGCAGAACTTTCATTTGAAGGCCACGTGCTTTTTGATATGAAACGCTGGAGAATAGCCACCAAAGTTTGGGATGGAAATCCGCAAACGTTAACTGATTTAACCAGTAATATCAGTTCTGCAACAAAAAGAAATACACAACCGTGGGGTCTGTATCCTTATAAATATTACAATCCTGGTAGCCCTAATAATGGTAAATGGGTATTCAGGGAGGTTTTGCCATCGCCGGTAACAGGTGTTCTTAATTTCAGATTAGGTAACTACTATTCACAAATTACTGATGCTATCATATCTGCCAATCCTAAAATCATCAGACAACCCAATCAATAAGTTTAGCATATAATTCAAAAATCATGAAAATAAAATTTCATCAAATAGCCATATTTGCCCTCATGCTTTCAAGCGCAGCCTGTAAGCTTGATAATGTTAAACCACCTTCGGTAACATTAAAGGGGCAGCTCATGTACAAGGGTACCCCAATAGGCGTTGAGTATAACCAGGTTCCATTTCAGCTTTATCAAACGGGGTATAAAGGTAATACGCCTATAACCGGAACATTTGATCAGGATGGTAACTACTCTGTATTAACGTTTAATGGTAATTATAAATTTACTATTCCCGGCGGTCAGGGGCCTTTTCAATGGAAAGAGCTTGCATCAGGTGGCAGGGATACCGTAAATATTGCCCTTAACGGCGATCAGACGGTAAATATCGAGGTAACTCCTTATTACATGATCCGCAATGCACAAATAGCTGCATCGGGCGGTAATATCTCGGCCAAATTCAGTATCGAAAAAGATATTACCGATGCTACAGCCAAAAATATACAAACGGTAAGCCTTTTTGTCAATAAAACCCAGTTTGTATCCCCGGCAGATCATGCTGCCGAGATTGACCTGGATGGCGCGGCAATCACAGATCCGTCTAACGTATCATTAAGTGTAGCTATACCTACGTTTCCGGTTACCCAAAACTATGTGTATGCCCGTGTGGGTATCAGAATAGCCGGGGTAGAGGATATGATATTTTCGCCCGTTGTTAAAGTATCTTATTAATTACAATTTGAAGGGGCCATATCTTGATATGGCCCCTTATATTTATAAAATCAATACATCCTTACATATCTGTTAATACCTGATGAAAAAACTGAATTTTTGCTTATCTCTCTTAGTTTCTGCATCCCTGTCAGCGAATGCGCAGCAAAGCGACTGGCACTTGATCAAAGACAAGATCACCACACCCTGGGCCGAAAAGGTTGACCCTAAAGCACCACTGCCCGAGTATCCTCGCCCTCAATTGGTAAGATCTAATTGGCAAAACCTGAATGGCTTGTGGAGCTATGCTATTGTGCCTAAAGCAACGACAGGCCCGGCCAATTACACTGGCAAAATATTGGTGCCATTTGCGGTAGAGTCGGCATTATCAGGTGTGGGTAAAACGGTTGGTAAGGATAGCATGTTATGGTATAAAACAAACATCACCCTTGATAAAACATTAAAAGGAAAAGATGTATTGCTGCATTTTGGCGCTGTTGACTGGCGTACAGAAGTTTTTGTAAACGGTAAAAGCGCCGGGGTGCATGAAGGCGGCTTTGACCCCTTTACGTTTAATATTACGCCTTATTTAAAAGGGGGCTCTAAACAGGAAATAAAGGTAAGCGTTTGGGACCCTACTGATGATGGCCCGCAGCCGCGTGGCAAACAGGTTAAAAAGCCCGAAGGTATCTGGTATACTCCGGTTACCGGTATTTGGCAAACCGTTTGGCTGGAAGGCGTAGCCAAAACGCATATTGATGCCACCAAACAAACCCCCAACATTGACGATCACACAATTTCGGTTTCTGCCGAGGTTTCCAATAGCCAGCCCGGCGATCAATTAAAAATTACTGCCTGGGACGGCAAAACACAGGTTGACGAAAAAATTATAAATGCGGGTAGTACTGCTGTGCTTGATATTAAAGATCAAAAATTATGGTCAACCACCAGTCCTTTCCTGTATGATCTGCAGGTATCTGTTATTCGCGGCAACAAAACAGTTGACCAGGTAAAAAGCTATTTTGCCATGCGTAAAATATCCCTTGGTGCTGATGCCAATGGGGTGCAGCGCATGTTGCTGAATAACAAATTTGTATTTGAATATGGCCCGCTTGATCAGGGATGGTGGCCCGATGGTTTATACACCGCACCTACAGATGAGGCCATGACCTTTGATATTGATCAGCTGAAAGCTATGGGCTTTAACATGATCCGCAAGCACATTAAGGTGGAGCCCGCCCGTTACTATACTTATTGCGATAAAACAGGGATGCTGCTATGGCAGGACATGCCCAGCGGTGATTTAGGTAACCACTGGGAAAACCGCCCGGGTGTGCTGGACAAAGCCACTGATCAGGTGCGTACACCCGAATCTGAAGGTTACTACCGCAAAGAGTGGAACGCCATTATTAATGCCCTGTATAATTACCCATGCATTGTAGTATGGACACCATTTAACGAGGCCTGGGGCCAGTTTAAAACAGTTGAAATAACCGAGTGGACGATGAAAAAAGACCCTTCGCGCCTGGTTAACAGCGCCAGCGGCGGTAATTTTTATGCCACCGGTAATATAGTCGATTTGCATAACTATCCGCATCCGGCTATGCCGCGTCCTGAAATATTTGGTAAAACACAAGCAGTGGTATTAGGAGAGTTTGGCGGCCTGGGCTGGCCGGTGGAGGGCCACACCTGGCAGGCTAATAAAAACTGGGGCTATCAGAACTTTAAAAATGGCGACGACCTGTTTAAGGTTTATGCCTCATTTACAGACAGGCTGCAGGAACTGATTAAAGCAGGGCTATCGGCAGCTGTATATACCCAAACTACTGATGTGGAAGGAGAGGTGAATGGTTTTATGACCTATGACCGTAAAGTAATTAAAATGCCGGTGGAATCATTACAGAAGGTAAACTCAAAACTGTATGATCCTGCATTAGTAAAATAATATATACAGTTAATGATGCGTTTTAAAAACAAAATAAGCCAACTTAAAAATGGAATTTGCCTAACTGCAGTTCTGGCATGTTCAGGTATGCTGGCTGCCATAGCTCAAACCGGGGTAAAGGCCACCACGGTTACAAAGGTTAGCAACCAGCAGGCCAATAGCTTTTATGTAAACAACCGCACGCCGCTGCAAAGGCAATATTTTACCAAACTGCCTGTAGGTAGCATCAAAGCGGGGGGCTGGTTAAAAAAGGCTTTGGAACTGCAGCGCGATGGCCTAACAGGTAACTTGGGCGAAATAAGTATCTGGCTCTCCAAAACAAACAATGCCTGGCTTAATAAGCAGGGCGAGGGTGAGTATGGTTGGGAAGAGCTGCCTTACTGGCTAAAAGGCTATGCAGATATTGGCTATATGCTCGGCGATAAAAAAATGATTGCCGAAGCCAAATTCTGGATTGATGCAGTGCTGAGCAATCAGCGGGATAATGGCGATTTTGGGCCTGCCAGAATGAACAAGGGCAACCGCGACTTGTGGACTAACATGCCCATGCTCTGGTGTCTGCAATCATACTATGAGTACACTAAAGATCCGCGTGTTATACCGTTCATGACCAAATACTTTAGGTATGAACTATCGGTACCTGATGATAAGTTTTTGAAAGATTACTGGGAAAACAGCCGCGGCGGTGATAATATGACCAGTGTTTACTGGCTGTATAACCGCACCGGCGATAAGTTTTTACTTGACCTGGCTACCAAGCTCGACCGCAATACTGCCAACTGGAGGCAGGCTAATGACCTGCCCAACTGGCATAACGTAAACGTGGCCCAGTGTTTCAGGGAGCCTGCAACTTATTATCTGCAAAGCCATGATCAAAAAGATCTGGATGCTACTTATAACGACTTTAAACTGATCAGGGCCATATATGGCCAGGTTCCTGGCGGTATGTTTGGTGCAGATGAAAATGCCCGCAAAGGCTATGATGATCCCCGGCAGGCGGTTGAAACCTGTGGTATGGTGGAGCAAATGACCTCAGACCAAATGCTCCTGGGCAATACCGGCGACCGTTTCTGGGCCGAAAACTGTGAAGATGTGGCATTTAACACTTTCTCTGCCGCTTTCATGCCCGACTATAAATCATTGCGCTACCTTACTGCACCCAACATGGTTGTAAGTGACGGTAAAAATCATAATCCGGGTATAGCTAATGAGGGGCCGTTTCTGATGATGAACCCTTTCAGCAGCCGCTGCTGTCAGCATAACCACGCCGCAGGCTGGGTTTACTATGCCGAAAATAGCTGGATGGCCACACCCGATAACGGGCTTGCAGCACCAATTTATGCGCAAGGCCAGGTTAATGCCAAGGTAGGTAACGGCACACCGGTTAGCCTTACAGAAACTACCCAATATCCGTTTCAGGATCAGATTGATTTTACGGTGAATACGCCCAAGGCGGTAAATTTTCCGCTTTACCTGCGTATCCCAGCCTGGTGTACCAACGCTTCTGTAAAAATAAATGGTGTAGCGGTAAACGTAAATACAAGCACCGGCGATTACGTGAAACTGGCTAAAACCTGGAAAAACGGCGATAAAATAACCCTGCATCTACCTATGCAATTGAAAGTACGCCAATGGAACGCCAACAAAAACAGTGTGAGTGTAAATTACGGGCCGCTTACCTACTCCCTGAAAATTGACGAGCAGTATACCCAGCAGGACGGCCGGACAGCCACGCAGGGTGATTCGCACTGGCAGCCAACCGCTGATCCGCAAAAATGGCCATCGTATGAAATTCATCCCGCATCAGCCTGGAACTATGGCTTGGTCATGGATGAAAAACATCCTGAAAACTCTATTCAAATTATTCATCGCAGCTGGCCTAAGGATAATAATCCGTTTACCAATACCAATGCTCCCATTGAGCTAAAGGTTAAAGGTCGGCAAATTCCCGGATGGACAATTGATCAGTATGGTCTTTGTGGTTTATTGCCGCAAAGCCCGGTAAAAACCAGCCAACCTGTATCCCAGCTAACACTGGTGCCCATGGGTGGTGCAAGGTTAAGGATCTCGGCATTTCCAGTAGTTGAATAATCATATTTTATAACCTATTACATCAATTAAATTGAAAGGTATTATTAAGTTTTTGGTCCTGCTGTTTATAAGCAACGTATACTATGCCAAGGCACAAACGCCTGAGGCTATTGTTCATCAGCCGCCGTCGCCGCTTTACCGCGACCCGATTTATGATGGCGCTGCCGATCCTGTTTTGGCTTACAACCATGCCCAAAAAGAGTGGACTATGCTATATACCCAGCGCAGGGCCAATGTGCAATCGCCGGGTGTGGCCTTTTGCTATGGTACAGCTATAGGGGTAGCCACTTCAAAAGATCATGGGCATACCTGGGTATACAAAGGCGCACTTAACCTGGAATTTGAACAGGGACAAAATACCTTTTGGGCACCCGATGTAGTGTACGAAAAGGGGCTTTATCACATGTTTGTAGTTTATATCAAGGGCGTTTACAGCCAATGGGGCGGCGATTCGCACCTGGTGCATTACACCAGTAAAAACCTTTGGGACTGGAAATATGAGGGTAGGCTAAACTTGCCCGATCATAACATTATTGATCCTACATTAATTAAACTACCCGACGGTAAATGGCACATGTGGTATAAAGACCAGAAGCTGGGCAGTATTACCATGACCGCCGAAAGTACCGACCTGGTGAACTGGAAGGCTGCCGACAAACCGGCTATTGATGGCAGGGCACATGAAGGGCCAAAGATATTCTGGTTTAAAAATTATTATTGGATGATAACTGACGAATGGCATGGCCAGCGGGTTTACCGCTCAAAGGATGCTCAAACCTGGGAGCATCAGGGCCTGGTACTCGACACTCCGGGGCATAGACCGGAGGATACGCCAACAGGTGCCCATGCTGATGTAGTAATTTCAGATGGGCACGCATACATTGTTTACTTTACCCACCCCGGCCGTAAAACGCACCAGGATGATGGCGGGCTGGATAAAGATGGTGCCTATTCCTATTCAAGCAAACGTACTTCGATACATGCTGCCGAACTGGAGTTTAACAACGGTACCCTAACCTGTGATAGAGATAAACCCTTTAACTTTTGGCTTGCCGATATTAAGTAACTGAACCAAGAATTTAAGCATAGAAAATAATCGGTAATGAAGCAAATGAAAATTTGGATGGTCTGTGTTTTTGTTTCGCACCTGGCGTGGGGGCAGCAAAAGCATGCACCTCAGCAGGAGTTACCGGCAACCACTATTGTTTGGGATCAATCATCATTAAAACAGGTATCACCCTTGGTTGAAGGGCAAAACGCAAATTATGCCCGTATGATACAACTAAGTAACGGGAGTTTGCTATGCATTTATGAAAGCCGGGGCGGTATTGAGTGTACAACCAGTAATAACCTCGGTAAAACCTGGCTTAAACCAGTGGTTATAGCAACAGCAACCACCGGTGTTAATATGGCTGTGCCGGATATTCTGGAATTGAAAGATCATTCTTTACTGGCGTCGTATAATCCCCGTCCGCATCAAATAAACGGGAGTTGGGATACTACAAGGCATTTTGCCATTTGCACCAAAAAAAGTTATGATCAGGGTAAAACCTGGCGCGATGAACGGCTGGTATACCAGGCCAGTTATCAGTTTCAGGATGGCTGTTGGGAACCGTCGCAAATACAGCTCCCATCCGGCGAAATACAACTATACTTCTCTGACGAGGGCGTATATACCCAATCCAACGAGCAAAACATATCCATTTTCAGATCAAAGGATGGCGGGCTTACCTGGAGCAGGAGTCCCGGGATAGTATCCTTTACGCCGGGCCACCGCGATGGGATGCCGGTACCTATCATACTAAAGGGAACGCAGGAAATATTGTTTTCTATTGAGGATAATGCCGGGGGGCGTTTTAAGCCATCCATAATCCGCAACAGTTTTACCCAGAACTGGCAAAAAACAGTAGGCCCTAACGATGCCGGGCGTACTAGTGCAATGATCCCTAAACTGCCCGATACCGTATATGCCGGCGCGCCTTACCTGCGTCAGCTGCATAGCGGTCAAACGGTGTTGTCATATCAAAGCACACAAAACAGGCAAAATAATGGCGATCTGGCCTGTATGCAGGTAGCCGTTGGCGATAGTAATGGCAAAAACTTTGTTAACGTAAACACACCTTTTCATATCCCGCTTAATAAGCATGGATTATGGAACTCCTTGTGCGTGCTTCATGATGATACTGTAGTTGCCCTGACATCAACCAATGCCTATAACAACTATACAGCCATCTGGATGATCAAGGGACATCTGATTAACAAAAAAACTAATTAAAAACTATTTAACACTTATACATGCAAACTAAACTAAAAGTATTGGCCGTAGCTTTATTAATGCCACTGAGCATAAAGCTGGCAGCCCAAACACAACCAGCGGCTAAGGTATGGTCGCAGGAAAAGGCAAATACCTGGTATGCCCGGCATCAATGGCTGGTAGGTAGCGATTTTATACCCAGCACGGCTATTAATCAGCTGGAAATGTGGCAGGCCGATTCTTTTGATCCGCAAACGATTGACAAGGAGCTTGGCTATGCACAAGGCATAGGTATGAATGTGATGCGGGTATTTTTACATCACCTGGCCTGGCAGCAGGACCCTGAAGGGTTTAAAAAACGGATGGATCAATACCTGGCCATATCCAGCAAACATGGAATACAAACGATGTTTGTATTTTTTGACGATTGCTGGAACAAAGAGCCTAAAACAGGAAAACAACCGGCTCCTAAACCTGGTGTACATAACTCTGGCTGGATGCAGGATCCGGGGCAGCCGGCTCCTGAAAATGCGGCCAATTTTCCCGAGCTCGAGAAATATGTTAAAGATGTATTAAAGCATTTTGCAGGCGATAAACGCATATTGCTTTGGGATTTATATAATGAACCCGGTAATTCAGGCAAAGAGAATAAGTCGCTGCCCTTGTTAAAGAGCGTTTTTAAATGGGCCAGGGAAATCAATCCGAGCCAGCCGATAAGCGCGGGTTTGTGGAGCTGGAGTTTAGAAAACCTTAATCGTTTTCAGGTAGCTAACTCCGATGTGATCACCTACCATGACTACTCACCAGAGGCAGACCATTTAAAAACCGTTCAGTTCCTGAAAATGATTGGCAGGCCGTTAATTTGTACCGAATATATGGCCCGTCCGCGTAATAGCTTATTTGCTACGGTATTACCTATGCTGAAAAAGGAAAACGTGGGTGCCATAAACTGGGGTTTTGTATCGGGTAAAACCAATACTATTTATGCCTGGGATACCCCAATGCCTGACGGTAGCGAACCGAAACTATGGTTCCATGATATTTTCCATAAAGATGGTACGCCCTATAATACAGAAGAAACTGACCTGATTAAAAACTTAACCGGCAGGGGTAAATAGCTTGCCAGGTGAAAAAACAAGCTTCCATTAAGTATACAAGTAGCTTGTTTTATAATCACATAAATTAAACAATGAGGCATCATCAATTTAAACATTTTGCGGTAAGTGCTTTAATGTTGTTACTGTTCTGTGCCAACAGGGCAAACGCACAGCAAATTGATCTGAAAAACTTTAACCCCAAAACAGGGGTAAGGGTACAAAACAATCAATCATTGCTAAGCGTAACCTGGCCTGCGGGCAGTAATAGTAACGGGCGCTTGCTGATCAGTTTAAAAAAAGATGCCCCATTGTTTCAAAGTATCCAGCTTAGTAAAGGTGGGGTTTATCAGCCAATCATCAATGGCGTTGATCCGCAGTTTATACTTACCGAGGGGAAGCGCGATCTTATATCACAAAACGGCTGGAATATTTTTTTTGATAAGGTACCCTCAAAACCTCATCAATCTTATAAAGTTAATCTTGATAAAAAAAGTGTTAGCATAAGTTCTTCCAGTTCACGCACCATTATAGCCATAGCTAACGTAACTGCGCCGAACTTTAGTGGTAGCCTGGAGATAACTTTATACAACGGGCAGCCGCTTTTTAACATAGCCGCGGTAATAACAACACAGGTTGATTCAACCGCGATACTGTATGATGCCGGTTTAATAGCCCACGAGCAACCCATAAAAAAGGTGTCCTGGAGCAATGTTTATGAACAGCTGCAAACTGACAATATTGGTGATCCGGATACCGCCAGAAATGTAGCTGTAAAATACAGAACCATCATAGGCTCCAATAAAGGCGGAAGCATAGCGGTTTTCCCTGCGCCGCATCAATATTTTTATCCTCTTGATGAAGCCTTTAACCTTAAGTTTGTTTGGTACGGCAACAATTACCGCAACATGCTGGGCGGTTATGGTCTGGGTATAAGACAGGAGTTAAACGGCGACAAGCGTTATGTGCCTTGGTTTAACGCCCCGCCGGGAACCCAGCAGCGGCTTAATTTTTTCTGCTTGCTGGGTGCGGGTGATGCCGCGTCATTGCTTGCTGATGTTAAACAATACACCCATAATGACAGCTATAAACCGTTACCAGGATATAAAACTATGGCCAGTCACTTTCATAATGAGTTTATTATGAGTGTGGTGCTGGCGGGTAAACCCGTTGCGGATAGCCCATCGTTTGTGAAGGTGTTAAAGCGGCAGGGGATAAATATTGTTCACCTAGCCGAGTTTCATTACACAGCACACCCCAAAGGGCCCGACGGGCAGCGTTTACTGGAACTGAAATCACTGTTTGAGCAATGCGAAAGATTGTCGTCATCAAGCTTTTTGCTGTTGCCTGGCGAGGAGCCCAATGAGTTTTTTGGCGGGCACTGGCTGGCGTTTTTCCCCAAACCGGTTTACTGGGTCATGGCGCGTAAGCCCGGAACACCTTTTGAAACCACAGATGCAGAACATGGTGAAATTTACCATATAGGCGATAAAAACGATATGCTGGCCCTGCTTAAAACCGAGAATGGTTTGGCGTGGACAGCCCATGCCCGTACCAAGGGCTCAACAGGTTTTCCTGATGCCTATAAGGATGAACCATTTTACCGGTCAGACAGGTTTTTAGGTGCTGCATGGAAGGCCTTGCCTGCCGATCTTTCGCAACCGCGACTGGGTAAACGTGCGCTTGACTTACTTGATGATATGAATAACTGGGGGCTCCAAAAAAAGATGCTTTCAGAAGCTGATCTGTTCAGTATTGAGCCCGAGAATGAGATGTATGCCCACCTGAATGTGAACTATCTGCAGTTGGATAAGCAACCTCAATTTAAAGAAGGGTGGCAGCCGGTACTTGATGTGCTGCAGCAGGGTAGGTTTTTTTCAACCACGGGAGAGGTGCTGATCACGGATTTTAACGTGAACAGACGTTCATCGGGTCAAACTATGCAGCTGCCCGCAAATGGAAAATGCAACGTTATGTTTAAGGTTGACTGGACATTTCCGTTAAGTTTTGCTGAGATTATATCCGGTGATGGTAAAAAGGTATACTGTAAACGCATTAACCTGGATTATACTAAAGCATTTGGCATGCAAACCTTTAATATACCCGTTGATATGAAAGGCAGAACCTGGGCACGCCTGGAAGTGTGGGATGCGGCAACTAATGGCGCTTTTACGCAAACCGTTTGGTTTAAGTAATAAATTTTCAGGAAAAAATCTCCGCTGAAATACAATGATAACCTATTGATTAGTAACTATAAACAGCTTAGTGTATTGTATACAACTGTTTGATTGTCAGTAGTTATGTATTTTGAATTGCGTTTTTGTTAGCTTAGTTTTGTCCTAACCAATTAAAACATAATGTGATATGGGACAAATCACTGATTCAAAAAAAACAACACAATTGGGATTTCCTGAATTTTATACCACTGGGGAAATTCATTATCAACTATCGCCTGAAGATTTAGTAAAAGCTGCTTTGGAACGCGGAGAAGGCTATTTTACTGATCAGGAAGTGTTAGCTATTGACACCGGGGAGTTTACTGGGCGTTCGCCTAAAGACCGTTTTATAGTTAGCGATAGTCTTACGGAAAATACAGTTTGGTGGGGCGATGTCAATATCGCCATGGACGCGGAAGTATTTGATCGTCTGTACACTAAGGTGGTCGGCTATCTTGGTAACAGGGATGTTTTTGTACGTGATGCCATGGTTTGTGCCGAAGAAAGCAGCCGTTTAACCTTACGGGTGATCACTGAAACGGCCAGCCAGAATTTATTTGCCTATAACCTGTTTCTGCGGCCAGATCAAGACACAGAGGCCAATTGGATCATTATATCGGCACCGGGATTTAAAGCTGATCCTGCTATTGATGGCACCAGGCAGCATAATTTTTCCATCCTTAACTTTACCCGCAAAATTATACTCATAGGGGGCACAGGTTATACAGGCGAAATTAAAAAAGCTGTATTTACGGTGCTGAACTTTATACTGCCGCAGCAAAATATTTTACCCATGCACTGCGCTGCCAATAAAGGCGAGGATGGAGATACCGCAATCTTTTTTGGCTTATCGGGTACAGGTAAAACTACCTTGTCTGCCGATCCAGATAGGCAATTGATTGGGGACGACGAGCATGGCTGGGACGAAAACACTGTATTTAATTTTGAAGGCGGCTGTTATGCCAAAATAGCCGGACTGAGCCTTGAAAAGGAGCCTCAGATATATAAGGCTATAAAACCAGGTGCACTCTTGGAAAATGTTTGTTTTTACCCATTGTCAAAAACTGTCGACTTTGATAATTTGTCGAAAACTGAAAACATCCGCTTGTCATACCCTTTGCATTATATCAGCAACACGGTAAGCCCAGCCGTGGGTGACATACCGCAAAATATATTTTTTCTTACTGCGGATGCTTTTGGTGTGCTTCCGCCTATTGCCAAGCTCAATAGGGCGCAGGCTATGTATTATTTTTTATCAGGATACACGGCTAAAGTTGCCGGTACCGAATACGGGATCAATGAGCCGCAGGCCACCTTTTCGGCTTGTTTTGGGCGGGCTTTTTTGCCATTGCATCCCACACAATATGCCCGCATGCTGGGCGAAAAGCTGGACAAGTATCCCATAAATGTATGGCTGGTTAATACCGGCTGGACGGGTGGCTCATACGGCACCGGCGAACGGATAAATCTCAAGTATACACGGGCCATGATTAAAGCAGCCCTTAAAGGCCAGCTTAGTTATGTACCCTACCATAAACTGCCTGTATTTGATTTGATGATACCCGCATGGTGCCCCGGCGTGCCACCGGCTATCCTGAACCCGGTAAATACCTGGGCCGATCAGTTTAGTTACGAAGATACGGCTAAGCACCTGGCCAGGTTGTTTCGCGAAAATTGCAGCCAGTACAAAGGTTTTGCCGATGGTTTGTTGTGTTCTGTAGGGCCAACTGCCGTTACTGCCGGCTAACTTCAATAGAAAGGGGGTCGTTACTAATTAGCAATGACCCGCTTTTATTTATCCTACCATGCTAATTCGTCCCTGATCTTCCTCTTCGGCATCAGCCATAAATTCTTCGGCTTTCAGCACCATTTGTTCTGATCCTATGAAAATTGGGGTGCGTTGGTGTAGCGATTTAACTTCCAGTTCCAGTATACGGTTTTTACCGTCAGTAGCCCTGCCGCCGGCTTGTTCAATAATGAACGACATAGGGTTGCACTCATAAACCAGGCGAAGCTTACCGCCCGGGGTGGCCGCCGTTACCGGGTAAATAAATATGCCCCCCTTAATCATGCTGCGGTGCAGGTCGGCAATCATTGATCCTACATAACGCGAGCTGTAAGGGCGATGGGTAGCTTCGTCTTCCACCTGGCAATATTTAATATATGATTTTACACCCTGCGGGAAGTGGACATAATAACCTTCGTTAATAGAATAAATGATCCCGGTTTTAGGTATCTGCATTTCCGGGTGCGACAGGCAAAACTCACCAATAGATGGGTCAAGTGTAAAGCCGTTTACCCCCTTGCCCGTGGTATAAACCAACATGGTTGACGTACCATATATTACATAACCGGCGGCTACCTGGTTAACGCCCTTTTGCAAAACATCCTGCAACGTTGCCCGCCCTTGGGTAGTTTCCCGGCGGTAAATAGAAAATATGGTACCAACAGATACATTTACATCAATATTTGAAGAGCCGTCAAGCGGATCAATAGCCACAATATACTTGGCATTTAAGGATACATCGGTATCCAGCATTACAATCTCTTCGTTTTCTTCGGATGCTACAATACAGCATTCGCCGCCACTTTTCAAGGCCGATATAAATTGTTCATTGGCATAAATGTCGAGTTTCTGCTGGCTTTCGCCCTGTATATTGGTACTGCCTGCCTGGCCAAGCATATCCATCAGGCCTGCTTTGTTCACCTCGCGGTTAACAATTTTGGCAGCTATACCTATATCGCGCAGCAGGCGCGAAAGCTCGCCCTTGGCAAAGGGGAAATCGGCCTGTTTTTCAATGATAAATTGTCCTAAAGTTTTAAATTGTGCCATAGGCTTAGTATATTTTTTACGTAATTATAGTGTCGTTGTTTTGGACAAGATAATTATAAAAAAGCCTAAAAAACAATTGATTGGCAATATTTATCGTCGGTAACGTTTGCGTAAACGTTAATTAATAGTGTATTTTTTGTTATTTAATGGTGCTGATGGTAATGGCTTATTCGCCGGCGTAGCTCCAGGCGCTTTCATAAGCATTTAAACGTTCGGTATAATCAATAAAACGGGCATAAAACGGCAGGCGGGTAAGGGTGGAACTATCGCCAATAACCACCAGCTTCTTTTTGGCCCGGGTAAGGGCCACATTCATCCTGCGAATGTCTGATAGGAAACCGATCTCTCCTTCGGGATTACTGCGGGTCATGCTGATATAAACTACATCCCGTTCCTGCCCCTGAAAGCTGTCAACCGTGTTTACAGTTATGTAGTCAGCATAAACAAGCAGTTCCGGATTAGCGGCGAGTTGCTCATTCAATACCCTTATTTGCTCCTTATATGGGGCAATAATGGCAATCGTCGGGAATTTTTCGGGTTTATTTAAGTTGCTGATGAGTTTATTTAAATGTTTTAATAGAAACACGGCTTCCTCGGGATTGGCTAAACTGGTTCCTGCCTGATGTTCGTCAAAGCCGCAACCTGCAGTATCTACAAAAGAAACAGGCATATCATCAGCAAATAATACTGCTTGCGCTACAGAAGCATGTGCTTTAAGTTTATTCTGATAAAATACTTCGGACGAAAAGCCCATAATAGCCTCGTGCA
The DNA here is from genome assembly GCF_014200575.1 of Mucilaginibacter saanensis. Taxonomy (GTDB): domain Bacteria; phylum Bacteroidota; class Bacteroidia; order Sphingobacteriales; family Sphingobacteriaceae; genus Mucilaginibacter. Next base: position 138,694 of record NZ_JACHBZ010000006.1, read on the forward strand.
TACGATATTGCTCATCAAGCAATACAACCGCTTCGGGATGCAGTGTCACACATTTTTCGAGCAGGGTAGTGTTTAATCCTTCCTTTGCCGCCTCTGCCGATTTAATAGTAGGGGGGAGCTGACAATGGTCGCCAGCCAATATTACCTTTTGCGCTTTTAATATTGGTATCCAGCAGGCGGGTTCAAGGGCCTGGCCGGCCTCGTCAATTATCACGGTATCAAACTTTACATCTCTTATGGTATAATGATTAGCGCCTACCAGCGTGGCAGTGATCACTTGGGCCTTGGCTACCAGGTCGTCAATAATATGTTGCTCCGTAGCCGCCACATCCTTCATAATGCGGTGTGCTTCCTGGAAAAGGGCCTTGCGCTGGTCGCGCTCCGCTTTGCCAAAGCTGCGCTTATATTTATGGGCCATGTCTTTATAAGCACTGGCCTGTTTTTTTAATTTTCTTACCTCTTTATTATCCCGGTGCCCGGCCATTTTGCTATCAAGTGTCAGCGAAAATAGTTTTTCAGATACGCGGGCCGGGTTGCCCATGCGTAGTACGTTAAGTCCCTGGTCGGTTAGTTTTTCGGTAAGCAGATCAACTGCGGTATTGCTTGGTGCAACCACCAGTATTTGCTTTTTATCCTGATTGATGAGCGCTTTAATTGCCTGTACCAGCGTAGTGGTTTTACCTGTACCCGGCGGCCCGTGAACTACGGCCAGGTCATGCGCCGAAATTATTTTTTGAACCGCTGCGGTTTGTGATATGTTTAAATAAGGAATAGCTACAGGCGCAAGCGTATTAAACGCGGGAGATTTTTCGCCGGTGAGTATGTTGATTAACCGCCCTTCCTGCGGTTTGGCTGCTAATGCCGAAGCCTGTTTAAGGGCATTCTGCATTTCATCATAACTGTTGTTATCAAAAAGCAGGTCGATACCCAGTTTGCTATCTCGGCTCCAGTCGGGCAGTTCTTCGGTATATAAGGTTATCTTCAGTCTATCCCCGCCCTGGTAGGTGATGATGCCCTCTACGCGGTCTTTTTTAGGGTCATGATTACTGAATAAAGCTGCCGGAACACCAAATCTTAATTGATGTGCCAGGTCTTTGTGGGTTGTGCGCTCTACCTCAACATTCAGGTAATCGCCCCGGCCGGGTTCTGTGCCACGTATGGCAACGGGGTACCAGCTTAATCCCTGAACTCTGCGGTCTGCTGCTGATGTGTTTTCAGTTAACTTTAAATAAGCATTACGATCTTCATCCTTTTCTTTATTCAGCAGATCAAGGAGGTTTTTGAAATAGTCCATTCCTGCAAAGGTAACAATGATTTTTTTGTAAGGAGAGGGGTGGGAAGGGACGGAAGGATAAAGAGACTTTTAGACGAAAGATGAAAGGAAAAGGAGGGTAGAATATGGAAAAAAATAGAAACCATGTCATTGCGAGGTACGAAGCAATCTCTACATAAGCACATCAACTATACTATTTCCTCTGTAAAGCATAGAGATTGCTTCGTACCTTGCAATGACGCGTAGGAAAAAGACAAAGGACGGAAGGATAAAAAGACGAAGAATAGGGCGAAAATAAAGTCTTCCGTCCTTTGTCTTTTTATCTTTTCGTCCCTTGTCCGTCCTTCTATCTTTTTGTCTAAAAAAGGTTACTTTACGGCTAACAGGTCTACCTGCTCAATAATCGGGTCTTTAGCCAGTAATTCAGGAGCTTTTGCCATTAATGCCTGCGCAATTTGCCCTCCAAGATGTGCTTTCCGTCCTTCTTCGTTTTCAAAAGTGTCAAAAATGCCAAAAGTTGAAGGGCCCAGCTGCAGGGCGTACCAGCTAACGGTACCTGGTTCCTGCTCTGCCAGCGGCAGCGCACTTTTTATAAAATCTGCTACTTCTTGTTCCTTACCTGGTTTGGCTTCTAACCGGGCCAGTAATGCGAATTTAACCATTGCTTTGTTTTTAAATAGTGATTGTTTTTAAATAGAACTGATTATCAAAATTGCGCGGGAGGTAAAACTACAACAGCGTTTGTGGCGTAATGTTGCTGCGGTTTATCAACCTTTGTTTAATTCGATTTGTTTATTTGTCGGCCGGGGCGTGATGTCCTTACAGAAAAAATGAAAAAATTATGTGGGTGTTGCTGCCTGCAAAATCGTTTCAGTAACAATTTACTTACAATATTTAAAGTATTGCACATGGGTGTATTAAATACACAATAAATGTTAATATTGTAGTAGCCAATTGATTAACCGGTAGTATTTTATCATTGCATGATACTTTTTTAGCATCTGTTTAAAAACAGCCATTACGGTTGGTTTAAAATGATGATATGGCCGGTTGATATATTAAACATCAACTAAATCTCACATCATGTCACTAAAATTAAAACTCACCTGTATTTTATTGATTGGGCTCAGTTTTTTTCTGTACTCGTTTAAAAAGCCCGCCCCCGAACCCCGTATCCTGGTTTTTTCAAAAACACTGGGATGGCACCATTCCTGTATTCCGTTTGGGATAGCGGCTATTCAAAAACTGGGCAAGGAGAACCGGTTTGAGGTAGATACTACCACCAATGCCGAAGATATTAACGATGACAATTTAAAAAAATACCAGGCAGTAGTATTTAATTGTACTACCGGCAACGTGCTTAATGCCATACAGCAGGCTGCTTTTGAGCGTTATATACAGGCTGGTGGCGGCTTTGCAGGTGTACACTCCGCTGCTGATACAGAATACGACTGGCCGTGGTACGGCAAACTGGTTGGCGCATACTTTTCAAGTCACCCTAACAATTCCAATATCCGTAAGGCTACTATTGATGTTACCGACCGTACAAACCCCATCACCGCAAACCTGCCTGCGCGTTGGGAACGTACCGACGAATGGTATAACTATAAATCAATATACAGCGGCATACACGTTTTGGCAAGCCTGGATGAAAATACGTATGACGGTGGTACCAATGGCGCCAATCACCCTATTACCTGGTACCACGAGTTTGATGGCGGCAGGTCATTTTACACCGGTTGCGGACATACTGACGAAAGCTACAGCGATCCTTTATTTTTGGGGCAATTACTGGGCGGTATCAGGTACGCCATGGGCAATGGCAAACCATTGGATTATGGCAAAGCTTACTCCAAAGTAGCTCCTGATCAAAGTCGTTTTACAAAAACAGTTCTGGTGAGCAACATTGCATCGCCAATGGAGCTGGCCGTTGCCAAGGACGGACGCGTATTTTTTACACAGCTCCTGGGTAATTTTTCTGTTTATAATACCCATACCAAGCAGTTTAAGGTTATTCATAAATTTCCTATCACAGATGACAGCGGTACTGGGGTAATTGGCTTAACCATCGACCCTAATTTTGAAACTAATCAGTTTGTTTATATTTATTATATGCCTGCCGGACAAACACTGGAACCGCTTAATTTCCAGTTGTCGCGGTTTAAGCTGAGCCCCCAAAACGTGCTTGATCTGGCATCTGAGAAAATATTATTTAAAGTTCCGGTGCAAAAGGTAAGCGGGGCTCACCACGGCGGCTCATTAGCCTGGGACAAAAACGGAAACCTGTACCTCTCAACGGGCGATAGTTCAAGCCCGTTCCCCTCTGATGGTTATGCACCGCTGGACGAACGGCCCGGTCAGGAGCATTACAGCCTTGATGCGCAGCGCAGTGCAGGTAATACCAATGATTTGAAAGGTAAAGTATTGAGGATACATCCCGAACCGGACGGTACCTATACCATTCCTGAAGGTAATCTTTTCCCTAAAGGTATGGCCAAAACCCGTCCCGAAATTTATGTAATGGGGTGCCGTAACCCGTATCGTATAGCAGTTAATCCAAAAACTTCGGTATTATACTGGGGCGAGGTAGGCCCTGATGCTGGTAAGGATTCGCCGCGTGGCCCGCGTGGGTACGACGAGTTTAACCAGGCAAAAAAGGCAGGTAATTTTGGCTGGCCGTATTTTGTAGGTAACAACTTCCCGTACTCGCACTGGGATTTTACTACTGCTACTCCCGGCCCTATGTTTGATGCCAAGGCCCCGGTAAATAATTCGCCTAATAATACCGGTTTAAATGTGTTGCCGCCAGCCATGCCAGCCATGATCTGGTATCCTTATGCTGCATCAGATGAGTTTCCTGAGTTGGGTTTGGGCGGCAGATGTGCCATTGGCGGTGATTTTTATATGTATGATGCCAATGTGAAAAATCCTAATAAGTTTCCTGAATACTATGATGGTACCTTATTTGTTGCCGACTGGATGCGGAACTGGGTAATTGACCTGCGGTTTGATCAGAATGAAAATTATGTGCGCAATGAAGCCTTTATGCCTTTAACCGGCGATTTCAGACGACCTATCGATATGGAATTTGGTCCGGATGGTGCATTTTACATGCTGGAATATGGCTCTGTTTACGGTGCCCAAAATGAAGACGCCCGCCTGGTGAAAATTGAATATAATACAGGTAATCGCGCTCCGATTGCTAAAGCTGCCATAGTAGATACAGCCATGATATCGCTGTATCAGCATACTAAATATTTAACGGCAGAGCTAAGAACCATCCCTGTAAAAAAATCAATAGCAGGGCAGGCCCCTTTAACCGTTAGCTTTAGCGGTAAGGACAGCCGCGACCTTGACGACGATGACCAAATAACCTACCAATGGCTGTTTGACGGTAAAATTGTTGGCGCAAGTACTGCATCAGCCAGCTACACTTATACCAGGCCGGGAACCTACAGGGCAATATTGAAAGTAACGGATAAGGCCGGAGCTGTTGGTCGTGATACCATCATGGTAAAGGTAGGTAATACCGTACCATCGGTAACCATTGCGAGTGTTGATAATAAATCATTTATATGGAAAGGTAAGCCATTCAAATATAACGTGGTGGTAAAGGATAAGGAAGATAAAATAATTGATCCGCGTAAGGTAAAGCTGTTCTATATTTATAATCCGCAGCCATCAACTGATAATAAAGCAGTGCAAAATCTGGCTGCACTATCAGCCGCAGAGGTAAGTTACCCGGGTAAGGCGCTTATGGCGGCAAGCGATTGCAAATCATGCCATACCATTAACAAAGTAGCTGTTGGGCCAAGCTTTATATCTATAGCTAACCGTTACAAAAGTCAAAAAGGCTCCACAGATAAGCTGGCCAAAAAAATCATCAGCGGCGGTGCCGGCAGCTGGGGAACCGAACATTTGATGAGCGCGCATCCGCAACTATCAAATGCCGATACCAAGGAAATTGTGAAGTACATATTTTCGCTGACTGACAAAAAGAACAAGGTTTTGCCGCTGCCATTACACGGAACGCTTAACCTGAAGTTTAATGATGCCGAACCGCGTGGCGAATACACCATACTGGCCTCTTATACCGATAAGGGTGGCAAGGTTGTTGGCCCGCTAACGGGTACCGATGTAGTTACATTGCGCAATGCGGATGTAAAAGCGGTATATGCCGACGATTTGAAAGGCTTTAACCGTTTTAAGGATAATCTTTCGCCTGGAAATCATAAATCGTATGTGATGTTCAGGGATATTGACCTCACCAACATTAAGCAGTTTGCTTACCAGTATGCCTCTAAAGATGCTGCCGGCGAAATTGAGGTGCGTATTGACTCGCAGGCTGGTCCGGTGATAAGTTCAACGGCATATAGCGAAACCGGCGACTGGAAAAAACTGGCCTGGCTAACCGGCGAAGTACAGAAACCGGTGAGCGGCAAACATGATATTTACTTTTTTGCCATTAAGCGTACCAAACCAAGTGATGGTATTCTTACTTTAAAAGATATTCAGTTTCAATAATAGATCAGGGATAAATAGCAAAAAGGGAGGGTTGCATGCGAGGCCACATCATCATGCTTCGACGGAGCTCAGGATGACACATGTTTCAAGCCGCTTAAGGAGAATTTAATTTAGATAAATACCTTATAATAAAATTGTTTATGAAAAGATATTCTGTTTTTTTTACTGTCTGTATGGCCATGGCTATAGGAGGCACCAGCAGTTTTGCGCAAAAGGGCAAGCCGCTTTTTACCAATGCTATAGGCGTGCAGGCATACACTTTCCGGAGCAGTATGCCCAAGGCAACAGTTGCCGTTTTGGATACCATTAAAAAGCTGGGTATAACCGAATTGGAGGGAGAGGGGCCCAAAGGTATGGCAACCGAAGAGTTCAGGAAACTGTGCGACCAGCGGGGCATCAAAATACCATCCATAGGTGCGGGGTATGACGATATAGTAAAAGACCCGCAAGCTGTTATTAAACAGGCCAAAGTACTGGGTGCAAGCTACGTTATGGTTGCCTGGATACCACATGGCAAAGAGTTTGATATTAATGACGCCAAAAAAGCTGTGGTCGATTTTAACCGCGTTGGCAAAATATTAAAAGAAAGCGGCCTTACCTTTTGCTACCATAATCATGGTTATGAATTTGGTAAATATGAAGATGGTACCCTGTTTGATTATATTGCTAAAAACACCAACCCTAAGTATGTGTCCTTTGAGATCGATATCCTGTGGTCTTTTCATGGCGGGCAGGATCCGGCGCAGCTCATTAACAAATATCCGTCGCGCATGAAGCTGATGCACCTTAAGGATATCAGGAAAGGCATCGCCAATGACCTTACCGGCGGCACCGATACTAAAAATGATGTAGCCCTGGGTGCTGGGCAAATCAATATTCCCGAGGTGCTAAAGGCAGCAAAAAAAGCAGGTATCAGGCATTACTTTATCGAGGATGAAAGTCCGTCATACAGCAAGCAGCTGCCAGTTACCATTGCTTATATTAAAGGCTTAACTTATTAATAAAACAACTAATGGCTGATAATTCATTAAACCGAAGACAGGTGTTGAAAACTATAGGTTTGGCGGCTGGCGCGGCAGCATTAGGCGGCGGCGCCCAGGCTGTAATTAAAGTGGATAAGCAGGAGCAGGGCTTTGTGTATTCGCTCAACATGAGTACTATACGCGGGCATAACCTGGGCTTTGTTAAGGAACTGGAGGTGGCGGCCAAAGCCGGGTTTACTTCTGTAGAAATATGGATGGATACGCTGCAAACCTATTTGAAAAATGGTGGTTCGGTAGCTGAAGCAAAAAAGATCATCGATGGCCTGGGGATCAGGGTGGAGAATGTTATTGGTTTTGCCCAGTGGATAGTGGATGACGAGGCTACCCGCAAACAGGGGCTTACGCAGCTACAGGGTGAAATGGACTTACTGGCTAAAATTGGCTGCCACAGAATTGCCGCCCCACCCGCCGGGGCCACCAAAGCCGCGGTAATTGATCTTGATGTAGTTACAGAGCGATATAATACCATTCTGAACATGGGCCGCGAAGCCGGTGTTATGCCCCAGCTGGAAATGTGGGGAGGCTCAACCAATTTGAAACATATAAGCCAGGTATTATATGTAGCAACCCAATGCGGACATGCGGATGCCCGGATACTGTTGGATATATTTCATGTGTACAAGGGGCAATCTGCGGTGGAGAGCCTGCAGTTTGTGGGGAAGCCTGCTTTGGAGATCTTCCACGTAAATGATTACCCCTCGGGTATTGATCCCAGCCAAATTTCGGAACCCGATCGTGTTTACCCCGGGGACGGGGTTGCACCGGTAAAACGGATATTGCAGCTGGTTAAAAACCCGGCGAGGCCGCTCATTATATCCTGCGAGGTGTTTAATAAAAGCTATTATGCGCAGGACGCCCTGCTGGTAGCCAAAACAGCACTCCGTAAAATGAAAGCGGTTACTGCCGACGTTTAAACAGAATACCTAAAAAGGGACTGTCAGTCTGAGCTTGTCGAAGACTTGTGCATAGGGCCAGCCCACCACGGTTCGATAAGCTCTCCATGACACCTTTTTTAAACATCATTACTCCTTTCAAATCATATGCCTCCTGGCTGGTGTATAAAAGTTGTATAAAGAATATAAAAAAGAGGCTGTCAGTCTGAGCTTGTCGAAGACTCGCGCATATGGCCAGCCCACCATGGCACCCCGTTTTAAACATCATTACTCTCTCCAAATCATATACCTCCTGGGGGGATCTACAAATTCAAACTCCCTGTATTTTTTATTCCTATATTTGCATCGCTTTTGGTTCCGCGGCATTATTGGTCCGTGGATTAAAAGGGAATCCGGTGTAATTCCGGAACTGTCCCGCAGCTGTAAGCTCCGTTAAATGCTATCCATTCTTTTGCCACTGTCCCGATAAGGGATGGGAAGGCCGGATAAGCAGGGGAGTAAGTCAGAAGACCTGCCATTGCATTATATGTATTCATAGCTTTCGGGGATTGAAGCTGGAATGAAGATACCTCATGTGTATTTCCATCTGTTATGGCCCTGTTTGCTGTTTGTTTAATTTTATTACGGACAGAAACTATTGCAACACTTTTACAACTATTTGCGCCTTTTATTTTTGTCGTTTTGCATGGTAGCAATACAGGGGGCGCTTTGCGGTAATTTGCAGGCGCAAAGTGCTGATACCGTCAGATCGGCATCAAAAGATACTTTAAAAAATCATCATCTTAAAGAGGTTGCCATTCGTGCGGGCCGGATCTCGTCGCGTAATACGTCGGCCACACCGCTGCAAATTTTAAAAGGAGCTGAACTTGAAAAGCTCAACAGCTTTTCTGTAGCCGACGCCATTCGTTTTTTCTCGGGTGTACAGTTAAAGGACTATGGCGGTATCGGCGGATTAAAGACCATTAACGTACGTAGCCTGGGCAGTAATCACTTAGCCGTTTTTTACGATGGCGTGGAGTTTGGCAATTCGCAGAACGGGCAGGTTGATCTTGGTAAGTTTTCGCTTGACAACATAGAAGAAATAGCGCTGTACAATGCGCAAAAAGGTACCATATTTCAGCCAGCAAAAGGATTTTCTGCGGGCAGCGCCATTTATCTCACATCCAGGCACCCCAATTTTGAACCGGGTAGTAATTCAATCGGGAAAATCAGCCTTAAAACAGGATCATCAGGTTTAATAAATCCATCCTTCTTTTGGCAGTATAAGTTAAGCGATAATGTATATAGTACCGTAAGCACTGAAATTATACACGCCAATGGGCGCTATAAATTCACCTATACCAATGGCGTTTACGACACAACAGCCGTAAGGCAAAATGGCGATATTACCGCACAACGTGTGGAACTTGGATTAAACGGCAAGCTAAGGGATAGCAGTAAATGGGCGGTTAAGGGCTATTTATATAACTCAGACAGAGGATTACCCGCCGCAATAGTATCCAACAAATTTGATTCAAACGAACGCCTGTGGGACAGGGATATATTTGTTCAGTCGTCATATAATAAAAAATTTAGTGATCAGTATAGTTTAATGATGAGCGCTAAGTATGCAAATACCTATAGCCATTATGTTAACCCCGATATTACTACCACTACAGGCTTGCTTAATGATCGGTATTATGAGGACGAACTTTATTTTTCGGTAGCTAATAAATACCGTATCAATCCATTCTGGGATGTAGACCTGTCTGCAGATTATCAGTGGAATACGCTGCATATTACCGAAAATGATTCGGCAAAATACCGTTTTGTGCCGCCTGTACGTAATACGCTGTTAACTGCACTGGCCACTGAATTGCATTTTAAACGGCTCAATATACAAGCCAATGTGCTGGGTACCTTTGTTAAGGATAAGGTTCCCATACTGAGCAATGCTGACAATACTACGGAGTACACCCCGGCTGTGCTGTTTTCATGGCAGCCAACTGATAATCCTGATTTTAGGTTGCGTGGCTTTTACAAAAGCATTTTCAGGCTGCCAACCTTTAATGATCTGTATTACACGTTTGTGGGTTATGCTGCTGTAAAGCCCGAATTTAACAAGCAGTACGATGTTGGCTTTACCTACAATAAAACCCTGCATCAACAAACCCTGGTATATTTTGCCGTACAAACCGATGTTTACTACAACCATGTGAGGGATAAAATTGTGGCCGTTCCCGGGGCCGATTTGGGCCGGTGGTCAATCATTAACCTGGGCAAGGTGCATATTCAGGGAATTGATGTAAACGCGCAGGCCACGTGGCAGGTATTGCAGGATGTGTTTATAAATACGGGTATTGCTTATACTCACCAAAAATCGGTTGATGTAACCAACCCAAACGATTTGTTTTATAACCAGCAGATAGCTTATACCCCGGTTAACAACGGGTCGGTATTAATTGGGGGCGAGTGGCGCAAATGGTACTTTACTTACAGCTACATATATACCGGCGAGCGTTATAGCCAGAAATATCATGAGGTATCAAACTATTTGCCGCCCTGGTATACGCATGATGCGGGTTTTACCTATACCACCAACTACAACAAGCATAAGTTAAAACTCACTGCGGAAATAAACAACCTGCTCAATCAAACCTATGATGTGATTTTCAATTTTCCTTTGCCGGGGCGCAATTACCGGTTTACCATAAGTTCAACTTTTTAATGTCATGATGAAAAAGATAAGTTATACCATAAAATGCCTGCTGTTTGGATGCCTCATACTCACCTACAGCGCGTGCCGCAAGGCTGCCCAGCCTATACCTGAGCAGGATAAAGCATTGCTGCCGCCTGATCCTACAAGCGTGGTAAAAGGGTTTTACCTGCTTAACGAGGGTAATATGAATATGAACAAGGCATCGCTTGATTACCTTGACTATACCACCGGGCAATACCGTCGTGATATTTATAACCAAACCAACCCTGATGTAACCAAGGGGCTTGGCGATGTGGGGAACGATATTGGCATCTACGGTTCAAAGATGTATGTGGTAGTTAATGTGTCAAACAAGCTAGAGATATTAAATGCACATACCGGCAAGCGTATATCGCTCATCACCATAGCCAACTGCCGTTACGTTACCTTTCATAATGGTAAGGCTTACGTAAGTGCCTACCTGGGCAAAGTGGGTGACCCTAATGCACCCAACGGTGCGGTTGATGAAATTGATACGGCAAGTTTGCAGATTACCCGAACGGTAACCGTAGGCCGCCAGCCCGAAGAAATGGCCATTGTAGGCGAGAAACTATATGTAGCCAACTCCGGCGGTTACAGCCCGCCAAATTATGAGCGTACGGTTTCTGTAATTGATATAGCAACCTTTAAAGAGCTTAAACGCATTGATGTAGCAATAAACCTTGACCGTGTAAAGGCTGATAAATACGGTGATATATACGTAACCTCCCGGGGCGATTATTACAAAATCCCCTCCAAGCTGTTCGTGATCGATACCCAGACAGATATGGTTAAAAAGGAATTTGATTTTGGGGTAAGCAACCTGTGGATAGATGATGACACTGCTTACATGTACAGTTTTGAGTTTAGTTATATAACGGGTAAAAATACCACCACTTACTCCATGCTCAATGTCAAGGACGAAACCGTATTGGATCGTAAATTTATTACTGACGGTACCGACTCGCAGATAAAAGTGCCCTACGGTATTGCGGTAAACCCGGTTACCAAGGATGTGCTGGTTACCGATGCCAAGGACTACGTAAGTCCCGGAACCCTGTACTGTTTTGACCCTAACGGGAAGAAAAAATGGTCGGTAACGGCAGGCGATATCCCTGCACACTTTGCCTTTACTTATTAATAAATACTTATAAATACATACTAATAAAATGATCAAACTAAATCCTAATCGCAGCTTTATTATACCGGCATTGTTTGTCCTGAGTCTTGCATTGTTGGCTTCGTGTAAAAAAGATATTGTCGAAAAACTTGTTGTAGTACATGATACGGTAGCCCCGGTAAGTCATGATACGCTATCGCCTATACGGCCGGTAACCGCAACAAGTAATGCTTATGTAACCGCACTTTTTGAATACAAACCGACACCGGGCCAGTTTATCAATACCGATTTGGGTAACCAGAAAGGTGCCGAAGGTGTTTTAAAAGGTAACCAGGGCCTAGTATCGCTTGGTGCGTATGGTGGTTACATCGTTCTTGGGTTTGACCACACCGTTTTAAATGTGCCTAACAGTAATGATTTTATTGTGTTTGGTAACGCCTTTAACCTGTTTGCCGAACCCGGAGTAATATGGGTTATGGACGATAAAAACGGCAACGGAAAACCTGATGATACCTGGTATGAGCTTAAAGGCAGCCAATATGGTCATGACGGTTATATCCGCAATTACGAGGTTACCTACACCCGTCCTGCAGCCGATACCAGCGACATACCATGGAAAGACAACATGGGCGGTACCGGCTTTGTAAAAAGGAATATTTACAACCAGCAAACTACCTACTTTCCGGAATGGGTAAACGCTAAGGAATTTACCGTAACCGGTTCATTACTGCCCTCTACCAATATCGATGACAGTAATCCAGAATACATCATCAGCCGTTCTTTTGATTTTGGTTATGCTGATAACACCGCAGGCGGCGACAAGGTTGATATTTCCAACGCTATTGATAAAAATGGCAATAGGGTAAAACTTAAAGGTATCGATTTTATAAAGGTACAAACCGGCGTATTGTATGATATGGGCTGGCTGGGCGAGCAATCAACCGAGGTATGCGGCGCTGCCGACCTTAGTATGGTAAAACTGGATCAGTAATTAACCATGAATTTAAATTAGAAACATCCATATGAAAAAATCTGCCTTAAAACTACTACCCTGTATTTTTCCTGTACTGTTACTGGTAAGTTCCTGTAAAAAGGATATTATCAATAAAGCACAGGGTGTAAATTCTGTCACTGATAAAGCCCTTACCATACGGAGTGTAGGGAAATATGATAATGGCTTTTTCCTGATAAACGAAGGCTGGTACGCTCATGGTACCGGTACAGTTAGCTTTTATGACTATGGCACCGGTACTATAACTGATAGTGTTTTTACTAAAGAAAACCCGGGCCTGAATCTGAATCCCACCAGCAGCACTTTACAGTATGGTACCATTTTTAATGATAAGTTATTTTTGGTAAGTAAAGTAGGCGGGCCCTTTGTAATTGTCAATTCGCATACCTTAAAAGAAATTAACCGCATTGCCGCAAAAAGCACTAATGATTTCAGGGCCTTTGTAGGTATTGACACTACCAAAGGTTTAATAAGTACCGGCAGCGGCATTTATCCTGTTAATTTGCAAACACTGGCTTTGGGTACCAAAATAAGCGGTGTAACCGGCCAGGTTGGCGATATGATAAAAGCAGGAAATTATGTTTTTGTGTTATCACAATCAAGCGGAGTGATTGTATTAAATGCATCAACCAATGCGGTTGTTAAAACCATAACGGGTATGTTATGCGCATTTGCACGCAGTATGGATGGTGCCATCTGGGCTGCGGGCGGTACACAGCTTATTCGGATTGATCCGGCTACTTTGGTGGTGCAAACAATCACAGTACCCTTCCAGATCTATGGCTCATGGTCTGCATGGCACCCGGGATCAATCACTGCGTCAACTACCGAAAATGCTATTTTTATAGCCCGTAATGCAACATCATCAGGTGGTACACAGGTTTATAAATACACCGCAGCTAACAGTGCATCATTTACCACACCGTTTATAACTGTGCCAACCGGCCGGGAATTATACGGCGCTGGTGTGGCTTATGCCCCTGCGCATAATCAGGTTATCGTAAATACCGTTCACTCTGGGTTTACCACTAATTTCAGCTTTAACGACCTTGTTTTTTATAATGCATCAAGCGGGGCACAAATAAACGATATTGCTTATACCGGCTATTATTTTCCATCTGTAGCCGTATTTCACTAATTAATCAATGTAATGAACGGGCGTTAAGTCCGTTCATTATGTTAACATCAACAACTTAAAAAAGAAAGAACAATGAAAAAAACAATTACTTTAAAACTGCTTCCATACATTTTCCCGGTGCTGTTAATGGCTGTGGTAAGCTCTTGTAAAAAAGACCATGATGTTAAGATAGAGCCGGTAGGTAAATACGAAAATGGCTTTTTTATCATCAACGAAGGTTCGTACGGAACGGTAGACGGCTCTGTAAGCTTTTTTGACTACACCAAAGGCACATTGACCGACAGTATCTTCACTAAAGAAAACACAGGTAAAAACCTTGATCCAAATACTTCAACGCTTGAGTTTGGTACAGTTTATAACCATAAATTGTATTTGTTAAGTAAGTCCGGCGGTCCGCTGGTAGTAACCGACGATAATTCATTGAAAGAAACTGGCCGTATAGCTGCCGCTCCTGCTAATGACTGGCGCGCATTTGTTGGGATTGATAATAATACCGGCCTGGTAAGTACCGGTGATGGTATTTACCCGCTTAATCTGCAAGCCGTTACCCTGGGTTCAAAAATAGCTGGTGTAAACGGCGAAGTAGGCGACCTGGTAAAAGCCGGCAACTATGTATTTGCTTTATCAAAAACAGACGGTGTGGTGATATTAAATGCCTCTACTTATGCGGTTGTTAAATCAATTCCAGGTATGGTGGTTGCATTTGCGCGCAGTAAAGATGGCGCTATATGGGCTGCAGGCGGCAAAGTGCTGGTACGTATTGATCCGTCTACACTGGCGGTGCAAAACATCCCGGTATCATTTACGGTTAATGACAGCTGGGGTGCATGGCATCCGGGCTCTATCACGGCTTCAACTACTGACAATGCTATTTTCCTGGCCAACAATAATGGTCCGTATAACAGCGGTGGTACTGATATTTATAAATACACCGCTACCAACAGCGCATCATTTGCAGCACCTTTTATTACTATACCTGCCGGTAAAGCATTATATGGCGCAGGCCTGGCTTATAGTGCCAAGCTCAATCAGTTGGTAGTTACCGCAGTAAATGCCGACTACAGCAGCGGTAATGATCTGTATTTTTATGATACTACAAGTGGCTCTCAAATTAAGGATGTTACTTATCCGGGTTACTTTTTCCCGGCTACTCCTGCATTTCATTAATTAAGGCTTTTGCCACAGTATTTAATCGCCAGTTAATCAAATAGAAAGGCTACCGAAAGGTGGCCTTTCTTATGCGATAATTTGCTGTTATTATGATGTAATAAGATAAAACTTTTATTAGTTTAGGCGCTTTTGGCAGTGATTTAAAGACTTTTTTGATGCGTTTTTAACTAATTCATTTTATCAATATCATTTGCGAAATGAACAAGAAAAACAAAGAGTGTTGTTGTGAATAAATTGGAGTTTTTATCAATTTATGAACAGGAATACCATCAAGGTTTAAATTATTTTAGGAGTTGAAACGTTTAGTTATTTAACCACATTATGCAGGCATTTTTTTTAGTAAGGTGGTTTAAGGATATCCCGATTGCAAAAAAGCTATATTTTACCATTGGTATTATGGCATTTTTAATAGTGGTTGAATTATTTACGCTGAGTTTTGCAGTAAATACACTTTCGGCTATACGATCATTAGTTGGGGGTGAGGGGCTTTGGTCAAAATCGCAAAAGGACGCCTTGTCACATTTGCGCGTATATGCCTACTCGCATAACGAGAAGGATTACCGTGCTTTTCAGGAGTTTTTAAAAGTGCCTTTGGGCGATGGGCTGGCGCGTACAGCGCTTGAGAAAAAGATACCCGATTATGACATGGCCCGCAAAGGCTTCCTAATTGGTCGTAACCATCCCGATGACGTTGAGGGTATGATTCAATTGCTGATCCGTTTTAATCAGATCAAATACCTTAAAAATACCATATTTTACTGGAAAAAAGCCGAAGCCATACTGAAAGAGATGATTCCCGTAAGCGAGCAATTGCATAAACGGATAAGTTCAGGTACTATTACGGCGGCAGAAACTCAACATTTTTTGAACTATTTAGAGTTAATAGATCATGGTCTTACGCCTATTGAGGATAGTTTTTCATTTAGCCTGGGCGAGGGTTCGCGCTGGTTTGAGAACCTTATTTTGCGAATATTGATCGGTCTTGCCGTTACGGTTGAATTTACCGGGATACTCATTGCCATTTCTATCAGCAAAGGGATGCAGAAGGGGATAACCGAGATAATCAGAGGGGCCGGCATGGTATCAAAGGAGTCATTTGATACCCGCGTAAAAGTATACTCAAGGGATGAAATTGGTGTTTTGGCTACTGCCTTTAACCAAATGACGGATAAGCTTGAACAAACCATTGCCGATTTAAAGGATGCAGAAATAAAAGCCAAAAGGCAAAACGACAGGGCCGAGCCTTCAGAAAAAATTAAACAGGTGTTTATTGCCAATATGAGTCATGAAATTTTAACGCCCATGAACTCTATTATTGGTTTTGCCGCTCTTTTGGAAGATACGGAAATGAACAAGGAGCAGCGTGAATATATTGGTGCCATTACCAAATCGGGCGATTTCTTGAAAGGCTTGCTCAACAATATCCTTGATCTGTCAAAAATTGAATCGGGTAAAGTACAGCTCGAGCGTAAACCTATTAATATTCATGAAATTGTGCTGAGCGCCATATCCATGCTAAAACCGGAGGTGCATAAGAAATCGCTTTTAATGAAACAGCGTATTGATGCGGATGTACCAACGCTGGTTTATGGGGATGAAGTGCGTTTGAGTCATGTTTTGTTAAACCTGATCTCAAATGCTATCAAGTACACATTAATGGGTTCTGTTTTTGTTGAAGTGTACGTTATTGACGACACGGAAGACATTATATGGATAGGATTTAGCGTACAGGATACCGGTGTTGGCGTACCGGCAGAAAAGCACAATAAAATATTTGAAAGCCTTGACCAGTTAAGGCACAACCGCGAGCTTGGTGGCATAGGCCTTGGGCTTAGTATGGCTAAACATTTAGTTGATTTACACGGCGGGGATATATTTATAAAAACAAGCTCTCCTGATGGCTCGGACTTTAGATTTTTGCTGCCATTTTATAAACATGGCGCAGCTACCGACGATCAATACCGGCTCACCTGTGTTAACGAAAGCGTTATCCAGAAAGAAGAAATAAAAAGTGCCCGGGTGTTGGTAGCAGATGACAACCAGCTTAACCAGCTGCTTATTAGCAAGGTTTTACAAAAACGCGGTTATCATGTTGATGTGGTTGATAATGGCAGGTTGGCGCTTGATAAGTTAGCAACAGATAGTTACGATATCATCCTGATGGATCTGGATATGCCCGAGTTAAATGGTTATGAAGCCACCGCCGCTATCAGGAACGGGAATGATGCCATAAGGGCTATCCCAATTATTGCCATCACCGCCCATGCTACAAGGGAAGTGATGGCAAAATGTATGGATTATGGCATGAATGATTTTATAGCCAAGCCATTTGACGCTCAGGACCTGCATCAAAAAATAATGTCATTTTTAATTAGCGCCTGAAAATAAAATCATAATTAGCTTTATTTTTTTTCAGCAGGCACAAAATCATTCATTACTGCATCCCTGATCAGTGCGGGCGGTAACAAACCCTGTGATAAAATAAAATCATGGAAACGCAATGCACTAAACTTACTGCCTAAAGCCTGCTCTGCATCTTTACGTAAAGCCAGCATTTTGGTAAATCCATAAAAATAGCTGTTGGCTTGTCCTGGTGCTTTAATGCTATAACGTTCTACTTCCTGCTGTGCAAATGCGTTTGATTGTACTACATCGTGGGTCAACACATTCAGGGCCTGTTGCTGGGTAATGGTACCGGCCTGCAATTCAGGATCAAGGAAGGCGCGTGCAGCACGTAAAAGCAAATAATCCAATGATACCAGCCTGCCTTCCAGTGGCATGTAGGGGCGGGTAATGTATTCAGAATATAAACCCCAGCCCTCGGCATTGGTTGAGTTAAAAGCATATAAGGCACGCGCTTTGGATACCCCTTCCTCAACCATTTTATCAAATTGCAGCTCGTGACCCGGGCGGGCTTCATGCGCGGTAATGGTCCATGAGGCGGCATCAAAGGTAAAGTCATCAAATTTATTAGTAGCTTTTTCGCCAGGGGCAGCAGGCATATTAAGCGGTAATACAAAAACGCCGCGTTGGCCGGTATTATTTAAAAACGGCGGCGGTACCATGTGCGGTGCAGGTACCTGCGCAGTTTCTGCAGCGGTAGCCAGGCGTATAATAGCCGGGCGGTTTGGTAAGGTAACCAATTGATGTTCGCGGATAATGGCTTCAATATCTTTTAAATGACGCTCATACAAAGGGATGATCGAATCGCCGTGAATCTGTTCCTTTTTCAACTCGCGGATAACATCGCGGTAATCAGTTGATGGCAAGTGGCGTTGCTTGGCTATCTGCACAGCAAGCGGTTTCATTTGGGCCTGAATGTCGGTAAAGGCAGCGTGTGCCATTTTTGCAATTTGTGCCGGTGGTATGTCTATGCCATAATCTTCCAGTGCAAGGGCATATTCCTCAGGCGGCAGGCGGAAATCTGTACGGGCGTTGATCAGTACATGCTCACGCGTCCATTGGTCATAATTTTCCAGTTGTTTTTTTAGCTGGGCATACGGTTGTTCCCAACCGGTCAGTTTATATTTTGTGCAAAGTTCTGCTATGCCATCAACAATACTGGCGTTGCGTGATAAATCAACTTCCATTTGTTGTTTTGAAGGATATATCATGTTTTTGCCTGCAATTTGCTGCGCAACGCGTTCCTGCAAAATGGTAGTAAACGGACGGTAGCCTTTTGCCAGGCCCGCGTATTTAATAATACGGGCAACAGCTGCACTTCGGCGTTCGGGAGGTGTTTGGTCGTCTAACAGCACTTCCAGGCCGTCATATATGCTGGCTGCTGCGTTATTAAAAGGTACTTTACGTTGTTGCTGAAAATCCTGCTCGCGGAAACCCAGCTTTAAGTGGGCTATTAAAATGTTCAGATCCTGTACTACAGGTGCCGATTTTTCTGTTTTAATAGCATTCTGAAAGGTGGTTACCAGCGCTTCTTCGTCTTTTCTTTCCGCCTGCTGATTGGCCAGCGTAGGTACGGATATCAGCGTGTCATACTCGGCTAAACCTTGCGACGAGCCATATTCAGGCGAATACTTTTTGTCAAGGTCAACCAGCATTTGGGTGTACTTGTCAGATACGGCTACCCAGGTTTTGGTATTCTCGGCCGGTTTTGCCTGTTGGGCAAGCAGGGCAAACGGGGCCATGCAAAAAATAATTGCAGCCGACGTGCGGGTGAGTAATGGATTTTTGATCATAATAGTTAATAATTATGCAGCTTAGATGCTCAAGATAAGTGTTCTGTTACAGATTATAAAAAGTTTGCAGGTCGAAGTTTCTAACGTTGCTGTTGGGTTTTAATTTGCCCTTGAAAATTAGTGGTTAATAACGGTTGTATCCACACCATTGCATTACTAAGGCTCACGGCTTTTTGCAATGCATATATCATTTAAAAACAGGTTGTAACATTAACATCTTTTAACTGTCTAACAAAAAGTTTATACCGTATTTAGCGGCTGGTAATGCTATGCCTAAATATTTTCACGATTATTTTACCTATGATGCCCAGCAAAAAATATCATCCTTTGTTCCCAAAAAATCTGACGCTGTTATTCACGGCTGTTTCATTAGCAACCATCTTTGCATCCTGCGGGGATAGTAAAAAACAGGAAGCCGGTGGTCCAGGGGGCGCCGAAGAGGTGCTGGACTATAAGGTACTTACCCTGCAAGCACGTCCGGCTACGTTAAATGTTGATTATCCGGCGAGTATTCAGGGGCAGCAAAATATTGAGATCAGGCCGAAGGTTGATGGTTATGTGGAGACAATATTTGTTGACGAAGGCGCTGTGGTGACCAAAGGCCAGCTGTTATTTAAAATAAATGCGCCGCAATATGAGCAGGATGTACGCACCGCCGAAGCCGGTATTAAAACCGCCGAAGCCGATTTAAGCATGGCCAAAATGCAGGTGAACAAAGTGAAACCGCTGGTTGAAAAAGATATCATCAGTCATTACGAACTGGAGTCGGCCGAGTATACGCAGCAATCAAAGGCAGCAGCTTTGGCACAGGCTAAAGCAAGTCTGGTAAATGCCAGAGTTAATTTAGGTTATACTACTATTACCAGTCCGGTAAATGGTGTAATTGGCTCATTGCCTTATAAGTTGGGCAGCCTGGTAACCGGTACCACTACAGATCCGCTAACAACCGTTTATAACACCTCCAATATTTACGCTTACTTTGCACTTAACGAAAAGCAGTTACTTGATTTTAGCCGCGACAGCGCCGGGACAACTTCTTTCAAATCAAAATTAAGCAAGCTGCCCAACGTATCATTAATACTGCCAGATGGCACAACGTATGAGCATACCGGCCGTGTGGAAACCGTTAATGGCTTAATTAATACCGCTACAGGTGCCGCCAATGTAAGGGCAGATTTTATTAACCCCAGGGGACTTATCCGCAGCGGAAGCAGTGCTACCGTGAGGATACCTAACACTATCAAATCTGGCTTGCTGGTTCCTGAAAGTGCTACGTATGAATTGCAGGATAAGCGGTTTGTGTACGTGGTTGATGCACAAAATAAGATAAAAAATGTAGCCATAAAGGTAATGGATAATACTGCCGGCCAATTTTATGTAGTAACCGACGGCTTACACGCCGGCGATAAAATAGTGCTGGAAAGTTCAAATAATTTAAGGGATGGTACTACTATTAAACCAACTGAGGTTAGTGCATCGTCGGTTTACAGCGCCCTTAAATAATTGATCGTTTAATTTATCAAATCCTGCTAAAAGCAATATTATGCTTAAAAAATTCATACAACGCCCGGTACTGTCAACCGTTATTTCGGTTCTGTTGCTGATACTGGGTATATTGGGCCTTATTAACCTGCCCATATCACAATACCCCGATATAGCGCCGCCAACGGTACAGGTATCGGCCTTTTATAGCGGCGCTAACGCCGACGTAGTACTCAAGAGCGTGATCATCCCGATGGAGGAGCAGATTAATGGGGTGGAGAACATGACCTACATGACCTCCTCTGCCAGTAACGATGGTTCGGCCTCCATCACCGTTTATTTTAAAGTAGGTACCAACCCCGATCTGGCCGCTGTAAATGTGCAGAACCGGGTGTCAAGGGCAACCAGTTTGCTGCCACTGGTAGTTACCCAATCGGGTGTTACTGTGGCCAAAAGCCAAAGCAGTAACCTCATCATATTTTCGTTATACAGCGAAAACAAAACCTACGACGAAACCTTTTTGCAAAATTATGCCAAAATAAACCTGGTGCCGCAAATACAGCGTGTTACCGGGGTAGGTAATGCCGAGGTTTTTGGTTCAAGGGATTACTCGATGCGTATTTGGCTTAAGCCCGATGTAATGTCGCGCTATGGCTTAATACCTGATGATATTACCGATGCGCTGAATGAACAAAATATTGAGGCTGCGCCTGGTAAGTTTGGCGAAAACAGCAATCAGTCTTTCCAATACGTGATCAGGTATAAGGGGCGGTTACAAACCGCTGCCGAGTTTGGCAACATCGTGATCAAATCTGCAGGGAACGGACAGTTGCTGCGTTTAAATGACGTGGCCCGGGTTGAGCTGGGTTCGCTGGATTATTCTTTCCATATTATTACCAATGGCCTGCCATCGGTAGGGGTAGCCATTAGCCAAACCGCGGGCTCCAACGCGCGCGACGTGATCAACGAATCAAAGAAGATCCTGGATGCCGCATCAGAAACCTTTCCCAAGGGAATGAAGATCACTTACTTGGTTGATGCCAATGAGTTTTTGAATGCCTCTATAGAAAAAGTGATCAGTACGCTGATAGAGGCTTTCATATTGGTGTTTATTGTGGTGTTTGTTTTTCTGCAGGATTTCCGGTCAACCCTGATCCCGGCCATTGCGGTTCCGGTAGCCATTGTAGGTACCTTCTTTTTCCTGAACCTATTCGGCTTTACTATAAATCTGCTTACGCTGTTTGCATTGGTCCTGGCCATAGGTATTGTGGTTGATGATGCCATTGTCGTCGTCGAGGCGGTACACGCCAAGCTCGATATGGGTTATAAATCAGCCCGCAAAGCATCAATTGACGCTATGAGCGAAATATCTGGCGCTATCATCTCCATTACACTGGTGATGTCGGCGGTGTTTTTGCCGGTAACATTTATATCGGGTTCAACCGGGGTGTTTTATAAGCAGTTTGGTATTACGCTGGCCGTGGCCATTTTGCTTTCGGCGGTAAATGCGTTAACGCTTAGTCCGGCTTTGTGCGCGCTGTTTTTAAAGCCGCATGAAAAAGGCACCCCTAAACATGGTTTTATCAATCATTTTTATGTAGTATTCAACACCGCCTTTACGGCGGTAACGGGCAAGTATAAAAAGTCGGTTAATTTTTTGGCGCATAAAAAATGGATAGCACTTGCAGCTGTAGCCATATTTGCCACTATACTTATTTACCTGGTTAAAACAACGCCATCCAGCTTTGTGCCTAATGAGGATCAGGGGACGGTATTTGCTGCCATTAGTTTGCCGCCGGCATCGTCAATGGAGCGTACCGATGCGGTTGCCAACAAGATTGATAGTATCGGGCATACCTTCCCGGCGGTAACCAATACCTTAAAGCTGGTAGGTTTTAACTTTATTGCGGGCTCGGGCAGCGCCTACGCCATGGTGATCATGAAACTGAAAACCTGGGATCAGCGCAAGGGAAAAAATGAAAGTCTGCAAAGCATTATACAACAGCTTTCGGCCAAAACCAGCGGACTACGGGAAGCTAATGTGTTTTACTTTTCGCCGCCAACTTTACAAGGATTCGGTAACAGCGATGGTTTTGAATTTCAATTGCAGGACAAAGGCGGTCATACCGTTGATGAACTGTTTAAGGTAAGTAACGATTTTTTGGCAGCACTTAAAAAACGTCCCGAAATTCAAAGTCTTAACTCATCCTTTAATCCCAACTTTCCGCAATTTCAGGTTGATGTAAATGTGGCCAAGTGTAAAGAGGCCGGCGTAACCGTTAACTCGGTATTAAATACCTTGCAGGGGTACTATGGTGGTTTGTATGCCTCTAACTTTAACCAGTTTGGCAAGCAATACCGTGTAATGGTACAGGCCGATTATGATTATCGCGCCAATGAAACCGGCTTAAGTAAAATATTTGTGCGTAACAGTGCAGGTGCCATGGCGCCAATCACCTCGTTTATTACCCTGAAAAGGGTATTTGGCCCTGAGTCTATTTCGCGGTTTAATCTGTTTACCGCTATATCGGTTTCAGGCTCGCCCAATCCCGGTTTTAGTACCGGAGATGCTATCAAAGCCATTAAAGAAACAGCTATTGAACACATGCCGGCAGGCTATGGCTACGAGTTTTCGGGCCTGACCCGTGAGGAATTGACTACGGGCACACAATCGGCCTATATATTTTTGCTTTGCCTGGTGTTTGTTTACTTTTTGCTAAGTGCGCAGTATGAAAGCTATATTTTGCCGTTTGCGGTGCTGCTTTCATTGCCGGTGGGTTTGGCGGGCACTTATTTGTTTGCTAAAATCTTCGGTATCGACAGTAATATTTACCTGCAGATCTCGCTGATCATGCTCATTGGGTTGCTGGCCAAAAACGCCATCTTGATTGTGGAGTTTGCGCTGGAAAGGCGACGTGCCGGGATGGAAATAATTCCGGCCGCCATTGCAGGTGCCGAAGCGCGTTTGCGCCCCATACTCATGACCTCCTTTGCCTTTATATTTGGTATAATGCCGTTGATGTTTTCAACAGGGGCGGGAGCAAATGGTAACCGTTCCATAGGGACCGGAGCAGTAGGCGGTATGTTTGTGGGTACGGTGTTTGGCGTGTTTGTAATACCTATATTATTTATCATTTTTCAGAGCCTGCAGGAAAAATTAAGCGGACCGCCAAAAGATGATGACGATGATGACAATGAGGAAGTTGTAATAAAACCAGCCCATTAACCCATCAATTAAAAGATCCTTTATGAACAGAAACTGTTTTAAATATACTTTTTTTATTGCGCTGGCTTTGGGTGTGCTGGTATCATGTAAAGTAACCAAAACTTATAAGCACCCTGATGTAAGCACCAACGGCCTTTACCGCGATCAGCAATCGGCAGATACTGCAACGCTGGCCTCCATGCCATGGCAAAGCCTGTTTGCAGATACTACTTTAAAGTCATTGATACAGGAGGGGCTTACTAACAATCTTGACCTGAAAACTGCTGTGCAAAAAATATTGGAAGCAAAGGCATCATTACAACAAAGCAAGGCATCATTTTTACCAAGTTTAAGTGGTAACGCCAGTGCATCAAGATCAAAACAATCAGAAGCGGGTTTAAACTTTCCCCCCGGTATTGATATTAACACCTTAACTACCACTTACCAGGCAGGTTTAAGCACCTCTTGGGAGGCCGATGTGTGGGGCAAGCTGAGCAGTACCAAAAGGGCAGCATTGGCTACCTTTTTGCAAAATGACGCTGCCAAAAGAGCGGTGCAAACCCAACTGATAGCCGATATTGCCAACAATTATTTCAGCTTGCTGGCTTTAGATCAGCAATTAGAGATCACCAAACAAACGCTCAAAAACCGGATCAAGGATGTAACCACCATGAAAGAGCTTAAAGAAGGAGCAGTAGTAAACGGCGCTGCAGTGGTACAAAGCGAAGCCAACCGCTACGCTGCCGAAGTATCTATCCCTGACATTAAGCGCAGCATCCGCGAAACAGAAAATGCATTGGATATATTGCTTTCACGGCCTTCGGGCCCGGTAAATCGCGGCACCCTTGCCAATCAAAAGCTATCCGGCGATCTGCAAACCGGCGTGCCAACTCAATTGCTTACCAACCGGCCTGATGTACAGCAAGGCGAATATGCTTTCAGGGCTGCGTTTGAAAACACTAATCTGGCGCGTACCTACTTTTATCCATCGTTCACCATAACCGCATCCGGTGGCCTGTCCAGTTTAACGTTAAAGGACTTTTTTACCAAATCCATATTTTATAATGCGGCGGTAGGTTTAACCCAACCTATTTTTAACCAGGGTATAAACAAAGCCCGCCTGCATACCGCGCAGGCGCAGCAGCAAGAGGCATTAAACAGTTTTCAAAAAACCTTGCTTGTGGCAGGGCAGGAGGTATCAAATGCTTTGTATGCCCACCAAACAGCGGTTGAAAAGCAGGATGCACGCAGTAAGCAGATCATAGCCCTGCAAAAATCTGTTGACTACACCCAGGAACTGTTAAGGTACAGTTCGGCAACAAATTATACTGATGTATTAACCTCTGAACAAAACCTGTTGGCCGCCCAGTTAAGCGGCGTAAGCGATAGGTTGCAGGAGTTACAGGCTATCGTAAATCTGTACCGTGCATTAGGCGGCGGCTGGCGATAAGCTACCCCATCGTTATCATCTTATTTATATATATTTTAACCCGGGCACATTGGTGTTCCGGGTTTTTCTTTTTGATACGATTACCCGTAATAATATATCGGGTAGTTATAGTTTATGAAATATTTATTATTTAATAAATCATAAAAGTTGCTTAATAGGTATAATTTGTTGGGTTTTATTGGTTTTTTATTTAATAACACTTTAAAAATTAAGCAATTATTAAGTATTTTTTAATATTGTTGGGCTTAATTTATAGTTAATAACCAATTATAACGGGTATGCTTTATTCTCAAAAGCTACCAGTTTCATTTTAACTATTAACTATGAAAAATTATGTTTTTGTACCTCCTTAGGGGTATTGCGCCTGTTTTAAATATTAACCAACATTAAACCAATTATTAAACACTCAAATTATGAATCTGAAAAATATTAGCGCAATATTTTTATTAACCGCATTTGCTTTATTAAGCAGTTGTCAAAAAAAAGACCTGAACAATAATGCCGCTGGCGGTGCCAATGCAAAAAACAAAAAAACATTTTCGTCGCCTGCCGGCGATGTGGTAGGTAAAGTTACCGTGGGCTACCAGGGCTGGTTTGCTGCCATAGGCGATGGATCGCCAATTAACGCCTGGTGGCACTGGTGCAATCCTAATAATCAAACGCCATCATCATCAAACATCGGTGTAAAATCATGGCCGGATGTACGTGAGTATACCAGTACTTACCAAACTGCCTTTGCAAACCTGGGTAATGGGAGTCCGGCTAAGTTGTTTTCATCTTACGATGCTCAAACGGTAAATACGCAGTTCCTTTGGATGCAGCAAAACGGTATTGATTGTGCAGCGCTGCAGCGCTTTAACCCTACAGGTGGCGAAGGCCCGGTTCGTGATGCCATTACTGCCAAGGTAAAAACCGCGGCAGAATCAACCGGACGTAAGTTTTATATCATGTACGATATAACCGGGTGGACTAGCATGCAATCGGAAATTAAAACAGACTGGACTAACAAAATGTCGGCCTATACTTCATCTACAGCTTATGCTAAACAAAACGGAAAGCCTGTAGTGTGTATATGGGGTATGGGTTTTAATGACAGCGACCATCCATTTTCTGCAGCTGTTTGTCTTGATGTGATCAATTGGTTCAAGGGTCAGGGCTGTTATGTAATAGGCGGCGTGCCTGCATCATGGCGTGATACCAATTCAAGCGATATACAGCCTGACTTTTTACCAACTTTTAACGCGATGAACATGATCAGCCCCTGGATGATTGGTAAAATAGGAAGTGTAAACGATGCTAATAGTTTTTACACGGCCCACCAGGCAGGCGATCAAACCTATTGCAATGCCAACGGTATTGATTATCAGCCATGCGTATTGCCTGGCGATCTGCAGCTGCGTCAAAGGGCACATGGCGATTTAATGTGGACCCAGTTTTACAATTTGATTAAAGGCGGGGCACAGGGCCTTTATATCTCTATGTTTGATGAATATAATGAGGGTAACCAGATTGCCAAAACCTCTGAAAACGCATCATTTGTACCTGCCGGCTCCACGTTTTTATCATTGGATGAAGATGGTACAGCTTGTTCTGCCGATTATTACCTGCGTTTAACCGGCGATGGCGGTAAAATGCTCAAAGGTCAGATAGGCCTTACCGCAACACGGCCTACGCAGCCTGTAGTAGGGAGCGGCACAGGTGGTGGCGGAACCGTACCTATTGGACAAACCGTTACCTTTAAAAGTTCCAACAACTTGTATGTAACCAGCGAAAATGGTACCCAGGCAATGAATTGTGACCGCACGGTTGCACAAGGCTGGGAGCAGTTTTCTGTTGTTAATGGCGGTAGCGGTAAGGTTTCGCTCATGAGTCAGGGTAAATACGTTTCGTCTGAGAATGGTACACAGGCCATTACTTGTAACCGTACCGCTATTGGTCCATGGGAACAGTTTGACTGGGTAAACAATGCCGACGGAACCGTATCCCTGAGAGGTAACAACGGGAAATATGTTTCGAGCGAGGGCGGCACACAAGCCATGACCTGTACGCGATCAACTATAACTGCTACAGAATCGTTCAGAATAAATCAATAGATTTTTGAACCGTACTTAATAATTCAGGCGATCGTGATTGATCGCCTGAATTATTTTCTGGAGATAAAGAATGATATAAAATCTTATTCAGAAACAAACTTGATCCCAACAACAGAGATTATCAAAGTGCTCAGAAAAAAAAGCCGCCAAAAGTTCACGGGATCTTTAAACACAAGTATGCCTACCAATACGGTGCCGGCGGCACCAATTCCCGTCCAAACGGCGTAGGCTGTTCCAATAGGTAAAGTTTGTGCGGCTTTAATTAATAATAACATGCTAATAGTCATTGTTATTAAAAAGCCACCATACCATAGGTAAACGTCATTCCCTGCCGCTTCCTTTGCTTTGCCTAAACATGCTGCAAATGCTACTTCGCAGAAACCGGCAATAATTAATAAGATCCAATTCATAGTTATATTATCTGGCTGCAAAGATCATTATGCCCACCAGCTTAATATTTAACATAGGATAAAAAATAGCGTCATCTGATTTCTGATCGTATCCTGCTCAGGCTAACTTGTGTAATGCCGAGATAAGATGCTATATGACATAATTGTACCCTTTGAATCAATTCAGGGCTATTGATAAGGATGGCTTTATACCTATCAGCAGCCATGCTGAATTGTCTGGAAATAAGTCTTTCTTCCGTTTTTATAAGTTCTATCTCCGCAAACCTCCGTCCCCAGTTGGCAATATATAGGTCTTCTTCAAATAGCTTTTGCAAATCCTGGGTTTTAATACGGTACAATACACACTCTTCCAGGAGTTCAATGTTTTCGTATCCGGGTTTGTTTTCAACATAGCTTCTCATGGAAATAATCGCGTCACCCTCCTTGCCGAACCAAAAGGTCACCTCGTTATCATTCTGATATAAATAAGCTCTTACAATACCTTTTTTAATGAAATAAACACTTCTCTCTGTTTTGTGAGCTTCAAAAAGGATGTACCCTTTTGGTAAGGTTATTTGTTCAATGGTTTGCTGCAGCTTTAATCCCGAAGCTTTTGGGATGGCATGAATCTGATTTATAATTTGTTCAATGTTCACTCTCTAACTGATTACTATTTAAACACACTCCACGCAGCAAATTTCCTCATTTTTGGCAATAATAAAGGAAAATTACCTCGTTTTTCTGAAATAAGGCTGCTTGTGCATGAAGTAAACAATTGTTTCAGGACATGGAAAGATATTAATAATGATTATTCAAAGTGCTGATAATCAGTGTTTAATTTTTATTAATTAATAGTTACCTAAGCATTAATCACTTATTAAGATTTTATTAAGCCTCAGGATAGTTATTTACCTCAGTTATCTAAACCAACCAATTTTTAATAAACCTAATTTAATAAAGCATGAAAAGATTTCTATTTATGTTACTGGTATGCTGTATAACATTAAATGGTTATGCAAGCGTCGTACATTTAAAAGGCTACAAAAGCGCCTTTCTTGTCGCCCAGGTAAGCGGAAAAGTTAAAGACGACAAAGGTAATCCGCTGGCTGGTGTTTCGGTAAAAGTACAGGGGAGCACAACTGTTGCCCTTACCGATATAAACGGCGTATTTAAAGTACAGGCACCCGATGGCGCCACGCTGATATTTACCTATGTTGGCTTTGAAGACCAAAAAGTAGTACTGAACGGACAAACCACACTTGCGATAACCCTGGTTGAAAAAACCATTGGGTTAAATGAGGTAGTGGCAGTTGGTTACGGTATACAACAAAAAAGAGATGTAACCGGTGCCACCAGCACGGTAACTGCTAGAGAAATAGCTAAACGCCCGTTAGTAAGGGTTGAGCAAGCTTTGCAGGGTACCACCGCCGGTGTTACAGTTTCAAGTAACAGTGGCCAGCCAGGCGCAGGTTTAAGCGTAAAAATCAGGGGTGCAAACTCTATTACTGGCTCAACCGATCCCCTGTATGTAATTGACGGGTATATTGGTGGTAATATCGAATCTATTACGCCAAGCGATATCCAGTCGTTAGAGATCCTGAAAGATGCATCGGCAACTGCAATTTACGGTTCAAGGGGGGCAAATGGCGTAGTGCTCATTACCACCAAAACGGGTAAAGTTGGTAAGCCGGTAGTCAGCATCAATACCTGGTTCAGCAAGGCAAGCATCCCTAAAGAGCTTGATTTAATGAATGCCTATGATTTTGCACGCACGGTAAATGCTCAATTTGCTACAACCGGCAATCCTGCAGCATTTTCAGATGCTGATCTTGCAGGGTTCAAAAATAAGCCGGGTACCGACTGGCAAAGGGCGGTTCAGCAAAAGCCGTGGATAAGAAATTACCAGGCCGATGTATCAGGCGGGTCAGATAATGTTAACTACCTGGTATCGTTTAATCACCTTGATCAGCCAGGATTAATTTTAAACCAATACTATAAAAGAACCACTTTTAGAGCCAATTTGGGCATCAAGCTGAACGACAGGATGGATGTTAAAATTAATTTAACCACCCTGTTGCCGCAAAGCCGCAATACGGGTTATCAGGGAGATATTACCGATCCGTTTGCACAATCATCTCAGTGGGATCCCACATCGCCAATCAGGGATGCAAGCGGTAATTATATTTTCAAGTCAAAATATGCTTCCAACCAGATTAATCCGGTTGCACAGGCTAATAACCAGCAGGTTGATGTAAGTAGCACCAACATTACCGGTACAGGTGTATTTACCTATCGCATCCTGAATGATCTGACACTGACTTCAAACAATACTTACGAAACCCAATCGCAGTTAACGCAAACGCTTTATGGGCTTAATACCGGTTTAGGATTGGTTGGTGGCGATTATGCCGCCGTTGAAAGCGGCAAATACCGTTCTTATCAAACCAGTGATTTCCTTACCTATAAGAAAAAACTGGGCGACCATTCCTTAACCGTAACCGCGTTGTATGAGTTTTCGAGCAGGGAAAATACTGGTGTAAAGGCACAGGCAAATAACCTGTCGTCATACGCATTGGGATATTATAACTTAGGTTTGGGCGCTACCCAGCTTACTACATCCAACTATTATGAGGATGCACTGCAGTCATTCATGGGCAGGGTAAATTATACATATAAAGATAAATACCTGTTAACTGCCAGCGTACGTTCTGATGGTTCATCACACTTAACCCAAAAGTATAGCACATTCCCATCGTTAGCAGTAGGATGGAACGCGGCACGCGAAAGGTTTATTCAAAAACTAGACATTTTTTCTGATCTGAAACTTCGTGCCAGCTGGGGCAAAACCGGTAACCAGGCCGTGGGTGCTTATGCAACCATTCCGCAATACGTTAGCGGCAGCCCTGCCTATTATTTTGATGGCGTAAAACCGTCAGTGGCTACTCCATTAGGTTCGCCTGTATCAAACACCCTTAAATGGGAAACTACCACTACTACAGATGCAGGTTTGGATGTATCGTTTTTTAGCGGCCGTTTAACCTTTACTGCCGATGCTTATCATAAAAAGATCACCAATTTATTGTATAACTACCAGGCGCCTTATTATTTAGGCGGTGGCTTATACCAGCGTAACATTGGTAGTCTGGATAATAAAGGTATTGAGTTTGCCCTGGGCGGCACACCATTGGTAGGCAAAGTAAAATGGAGTACCAATTTTACCATATCATTTAACCGTAACCGGGTAGTTGATCTGGGCGGACTGGACAACGTAGTGGTTAACAATATAGGATCGGCCCAAAACGGGGTTGCTATATTAAAGATAGGCAAGCCCCTTGGCGAATTTTACGGCTACCAGTTTTTAGGTACCTGGAAAACCAGCGAAGCTGCACAGGCTGCTCAATTTGGTATGAAACCAGGCGATGCCAAATATACCGATGTTAACGGCGACCATAAGTATACCAGTGATGACCTGATGCCGATAGGTAATGGATCGCCTAAATACAGTTTTGGATTTATAAATGATGTAAGCTATGGCAATTTTACCCTGAGCTTTATGTTCCAGGGTACTTATGGCAACCAGATTTACAGTGGTACTATCCCGTACACACTTGGAGGTCTTGGCGATGCGCGTAATGCCACCTCAACTACAGCTTTAAGCATTTGGACACCAACTAACGAAACCAATAACCCAACCTTTAGCAGCACCAGCCAGAATTTTATAAACAGCAGCCGCTTTGTGTACAATGCAAGCTATATCAAGCTTAAAAACCTTTCATTAGGTTATACCATACCTACAGCTGTTTTAAGCAGGGTCGGGATACGCAGTTTAGAAATATATGTAAGCGGGCAAAACATCTGGACCATTACCAAATATCCTGGCTATGATCCGGAGGTTTCCAATTCAACCAACGCCATTACACAGGGCTTGGAAACGGGCGTTATCCCGAATCCTAAAACCTACACCGTTGGATTAAGAGCCACTTTATAATCATAAAATTATTTGCTTTCTATATTAAAAATATAAAAGATGAAAACAAGATATTCCATACCATTAGCATTTATTGTACTGGCATCGCTATTTGGCTGTCAAAAAAAGCTTACCGAGGATCCCAAGGCTAACCTCACCCCGGTTAATTATTTAAAAACACAGGCCGATCTTGATGCAGCAGTGGCCTCCATTTATGCTAAATATGCGGTTGATGGTGCTTATGCATTCACCAATAAAAGTACCTCCTATTTTGGAGCTGATGACCTTACTACAGATCCGGGCTTAAATAAGGGGGACATGCGCGCATTTGACCAACTGAACGGTAGTAGTGGTAACACCAGTATGCAGGCCCAGTGGAACGGTCCGTGGACTGCCATATACCAGGCCAACAACGTAATTACCAATTACAAACAAGTTAGCTCAACAGATCTGTTAAAGAACCAGGCCGTAGGGCAGGCCTATTTTTTACGGGCCTGGGGTTATTATAACCTGGTCAGGACGTTTGGGCAGGTGCCGCTTATTGATAAAGTTATATCTGTTGATGACAGACCCGCGCGGAGCAGTGTAAGCGATGTATATACTTTAATAGTTAACGACCTTAAAATTGCCAAACGCCTTTTGCCAACCTCTTTTCCGGGGCAGCCGGGTAGGGCAAACCAACTTGCGGCACGATCAATGCTGGCCGACGTGTATTTAACTATGGCAGGCTGGCCGCTTAAAAAAACAGATAGTTATGCTTTGGCCGCCACCGAGGCCGACTCGGTTATTCAAAGCAATACGTATAGCCTTGTTAACGATTATGGCACCGTTTTTACAACCAATAACAATTCAGAGTCGGTTTTTGCTATTCAGTTTAACGTGGGTGGCGGGTCGCCAAACCGTACCTTTGGTTCATCAAGTGTACCGTTGGATGAGGTTGCCTCAAACGGTTCAAGCGGCTGGGATGATTATTATCCGGAGATCAATTTTTTCCTGAATGCGCCAAAATGTGCCCGTACCGATGCTACTTTTTATACCACACTTAAATTGATACAACCGGATAAAAGCTTTAAGCTGGTTCCGTGGAGTTCAAGCGAAACACATGCTGGGCACCCTTATTACAAAAAATTCAGGGCCGGTGTTAACGATGGTGTTATAGAAACAGCAACCGGTATACAGGGTATCAACCCAAGTACCAATAAAACAACCGATATTATCCGCTACCCGCTGGTGCTGCTGGATTATGCCGAGGCGTCAGCTATGTCATCAGGTGGTCCGTCTGCTGCTGCTTATGCAGCAATCAATAAAGTGCGTGTACGTGCGGGCCTGCCTAACTTAACTCCGGGCCTGTCGGCAACTGATTTTCAAAAGGCGGTGGTTAATGAGCGTGGTTATGAATTTGCCGGGGAGTTTGGCATCAGGTGGTTTGATATTGTACGCCTGCAAATGCTACCCGAAATTATAGCCGCCCGTGGCGACAAAGAAAATCCTATAAACTTTACCGGGGATATCAGCCAGAGATACATTGCACCCATACCACAAAATGAGATGTACCGTAACCCTTCATGGACACAAAACCCGGGATATTAATAATGCCTGAACCTTATCACCTATAAAACAATTGCCCGGCTATGCTCCTGCATGGCCGGGCTTTATCAATGCCTTAAGTAAGAATAAAACCGATTAAAGTATACCATGCAATTATGAAAAAAATACACTTTGCAATAATGTGTTTTTTAATGTTAAGTGTAGCTGTTAACGCTCAAAACAAACATTCAAAAGTTACTAAATACCCAAGCTACCATGGCTTGGTAATGGCCGGTTACCAAGGCTGGTTCAGGGCCGAAGGTGATGGCACCAACTCGGGCTTTAGTCATTACTTTGCCAACGAAACTCATTGCGGCGTTGATGCCTGGCCCGATGTAAGTGAGTATAAAAACACCTACAATACACCGTTTAAACTGGCCGACGGAAGTAGTGCCAAATTGTTTAGCTCTTATGATAAAAGTACTGTTGACCTACATTTTAAATGGATGCAGGAGTATGGGGTAGATGGTGTTTTTATGCAGCGCTTTATAGGTTATACCAAAAGTCCCCGTGCGCGCAGGGAAACCGGTGTGGTGATAAAAAACGCATTGGATGCCGCCTCAAAATATGGCAGGGCAATTGCCATTATGTACGACTTGTCTGGCCTTAATGCATCCGGCGAAGATTGCTCAGCCATTATCAGTGACTGGAAATACCTTGTTGATTCATTAAAGGTTACAAACCAGGCTGGTGCCAAAACCTACCTCAACAACAATAATAAGCCGATTGTGGCTATATGGGGGCTTGGCTTTCCGGACAGGCCGTATAATATCCGTAATATTGGTATTTTAAAGTTGATAGATTTTTTAAAGAATGACCCGATTTACGGCGGTTGTGCCGTGATGCTGGGCGTACCAACCTTTTGGCGCGATTTGAACGCTGACAGTCAGAACGACCCGTTTTTGCATGAGGTTATTAAACAAGCCGATATTGTGTTACCCTGGACGGTACAGCGTTTTTCGCCATTGCTGCATAACGATATGGACCGTTACCGCGACCTGATGATTGGCGATATGCAATGGTGCAAAACTAATCATCTGGATTATGTACCTTGTGTTTATCCAGGTTTTAGCTGGCATAACCTAAGTACTTATGAGTTTCCGGACGATGTAAAGCCGGTAGCATCAATACCAAGGCAGGGAGGCCGTTTTTACTGGCAGCAAATATCAACAGCGCTACAGGCCGGCGCACAAATGCTTTATGTAGCCATGTTTGACGAAGTAAACGAGGGTACAGCAATTTTTAAAGTAACCGATAAACCACCGGTAAGCAACAACGCCAAATTTATAGATATGGACGGCAAGCCGGGCGATCAGTATTTATGGTTAACCGGCGAGGCCGCAAAGATGCTCAGGAATGAAAAACCGTTGAGTTATACGCTTCCGGTACGTAGTAATTAAGGGTTAATTTATGGCCTGGGATATATGAAAACAGCATAACACAATGCTGCAAAAAATACATTAAAAATATGCCTGAGAGAAAAAAAATGGCTCTTTCTAAAAACAAGATCATCTTGTTTAAAGGTATCAGCATTACGCTGATACCTTTACTGCTTTTGTTTTTACTTGAATTAACGTTAAGGCTGTTTCATTATGGCCATAATCTTAGTGTGTTTGTAGACTATAAAGGCAATAGGAATTATCTTGTTTTAAATCCGGATGCATCAAAAAAGTACTTTACTGATGATGACATGGCCACTACTGGTAACAGCGAGCCTTTTAAAAAACAAAAGGATGCCAATACCTTAAGAATATTTGTACTGGGCGAATCAACTACTATTGGTTATCCGTTTTTCCACAACGGTTCATTTCATCGTTGGCTACAATACCGTTTAATGCATGAGCTGCCTGATAAAAACCTGGAGATCATCAATCTGTCTTTAACGGCAGTTAACTCCTACACAGTGGCTGGCTTTGCAAAAGAAATTGTGAATTATGAGCCTGATGCCGTATTCATCTACACCGGCCATAACGAATATTATGGCGCACTTGGTGCGGGTTCAACCCAGCATATAGGCGGTAACCGGAATATGGTTAAGTTATTGCTGCATTTGCGCGAGTTTAAAATATGGCAGCTGCTCTCTAATGTTTACAGCAGTATTCAAAATTTGATTCATACGGATAAGCGCGCGGGAGCAAGCCGGATGCGATTAATGGTGGGTAATCAGCAAATACCCTATCAGTCAGAATTATACCAGAAAGGGGTAAAACAATTTACCAATAATATGACCGAAGTAGTAAAATTATTCAGCCAAAAGCATATTCCACTTTATTTGAGCAACCTGGTCAGCAATCAAAAAAGCCTGAAACCATTTATCAGCGTGGAGCCGGGCAGTTTAAAATATCCCTTATTCCAAAAAAACTATGCCGATGGGTTGAATGCCTTTAAAGCGAACAATTTACCCGTTGCCGAAAAATACTTCACCGCAGCTGATGAGTTGTTTGACACCAATGCACTTTGCAATTTTTACCTCGGTGCTGTATTTTATAAAAAAGGGGACTATACGTATGCCCAAAAATATTTTTCAAAAGCCAAAGATCTGGACGCATTACGTTTCAGAGCCCCTGATCAGTTTAACAACATCATTACACAGCTTTGCAAGCAATATCCCGGTACACATTTGGTTGATACCCAAACTGCATTTGAAAAGTATACCCCCCAGCACATCATTGGCGACGAACTCATGGTTGATCACGTTCATCCCAACCTGATGGGCTACGCCATTATGGCTGATGCATTTTATAAAGCCATGGTAAATAATCATTTTATTACGGTTGATAAAGCACGCGCCATGAGCTTTGAGCAGCTTTTGCAAAATATGCCAGTAACCCGGGTTGATTCACTTGCGGGGATGGACCGTATCAAAAACCTTAAAAAGCGGTGGCCTTATAATGATACCACCGGCACAGCCATAAATACCACCACCGACGAAGAAAAGCTGGCAGCCGATAACGTATTTAATAAAGTAGGCTGGCCCGAAACAATGGACAGACTGTACAACATTTATTTGAATAAGCATCAATTAGTAAACGCAAAAAAGGTGCTGGAAGGGCTGGTGCTCGAAAATCCGCTGGATACCGCGCTTTACGAAAAAACAGCCATGCTAAGCGGCGAGATAAAGGATTACGACAGCGCTGTTTTCTACTTTGAAAAAGCATTTAACCTGTCCCCTTCGTTTGATAACGCCCGGTATCTTTTCGTACTGTGTTTAAAATTGGATAAACCTGCTGAGGCATTACCTTATATTGATTATGCCATCAGCAACAATACAAGCCGCTTCAACCTGCAGGCCGTTAAGGAGTATACCCAGCAAATCGTCCATCTGAAACAAGTCCATGAGGCTAACCCCACGGCATTGCCAATTTTAAATCGCATTGCCCAAACCTATTATAAAATGGATAATACCGATGCTGCTGTAAAATATGCGCAGGAGGTATTAAAAACCGATAATCAAAATGCCGGGGCACTGCAGTTATTGACCCAGATCAAAACCCGGCAACTTAACAATGTACGGCATTAGATCAATATCAATGCAGGGCGCTGACCTTGGCTGTAATAAATTATTAATATAAAAGTGTATGGAATTTTTAACCGAACTGTGGCTGTTTATCAAAACCCGTAAAAAGTTTTGGCTGCTGCCTATTGTGGTTGTTCTGCTGCTATTGTCGGCACTTGTTATACTAAGCAGCGTACCGGCCATTGGCCCTTTCATTTATGCCTTATTTTAATTAGGGGGTAAATATTGTTTAAATAATACCCCTACAAAAGCTCTCAGAACGGCATTAACCCTCATTAATTAGCCGTCGGTTTAATTAGCCATGTATATTTGACAAGGTGCTGTAATTTCCTGCTTATCAGCTGTTGCCTTGCATCAGATCAAATAAATAGTTTTTAATTTTTTTTAAGAAGTTATTGTAACAAATTAAATAAATTGTATTTTAAATGGAATTTATTTAGGATATTAACCTAATCAAAATTATGAACCTTTAATCTTAGCTAATGAAACGTAACTACTACATTGTAGCATTAATCATGCTGATCTTTTTTGTTATCTCCTTTTTAACCAACGTGATTGGTCCGTTAATTCCCGATATCATTAAAGTGTTCAAGCTAAGTTATACCATGGCAGGGGTGCTTCCATTAGCATTTTTTATTGCCTATGGGGTTATGTCGGTTCCATCGGCTATTATGCTGGAAACGTTTAAGGAGAAAAAAATAATGGTAGCGGCATTTATAGTCGCTTTTTTAGGTTCGCTGTTACTGGCCATGGAGCCTAATTACCTGAGTGCTATTGTGTCGTTATTTTTGATAGGTTGCGGGATGGCTATGCTACAGGTAGTTATTAATCCGCTGTTAAGAACTTCGGGCGGCGAAGAGAATTACGCTTTCACTTCGGTTCTTGCACAACTCATATTTGGTTTAGCATCGTTTCTTAGTCCTTTGGTTTATTCCTATATGGTTAAAGCATTAAAGGAGGACAGCCATGGCGGAATAATGGGCTTGTTACACTCGCTGGTACCCGGTAATTTACCATGGATCTCTCTTTATTGGCTCTTTGCGGTAATTTGCCTGGCCATGATTGTTTTGCTGTTATTTACCCGTTTCCCTAAGGTTGAACTAAAGGAGGACGAGCAGGCAGGCTCATTACAAACCCATTTTGCCCTGTTCAAACAACCTGTCGTTATTTTGTTTCTGGTAGCCATGTTTTGTTATGTAGGTACTGAACAGGGTATTGCCAACTGGATATCGCAGTTTTTGAGCACTTATCACGGGCTCGATCCGCAAACCAAAGGGGCCGATACGGTTGCCTATTTCTGGGGATTAATGACTGCCGGTGGTATTCTGGGTTTATTTTTATTAAAGATTATGGATAGCCGTAAGGTACTCATCAGCTTTACCGTACTGGCGCTGGTGTGCTTAACGGTTGCTTTATTTGGCCCAACAGGCGTAGCCCTTGTGGCATTTCCGCTGGTTGGTTTCTTTGCATCGGTTATGTATCCTATTATTTTTTCGCTGGCACTTAATTCTATCAATAAAGATCATGGTTCCTTTGCCGGATTACTGGTTACGGCCATTATTGGCGGCGCAATAATACCGCCGGTTATTGGTTTGCTGGGCGATGCCTTTGGCCTGCGGGCAGGCATGTTCTTTTTGTACATCACCCTGGGTTATATATTAAGCGTAGGTTTTTGGGCAAAGCCACTCATCACCAATAAAACCATCGACATTAAAAAGAAAACAAACAATGACTAATACCAAAGTTATAGGGATTGATCTGGGTGCAACCAACATACGGGGCGCTGTTGTAAATAATAATTCATTGTCAGCCATCGTATCGCAAAAAATAAAGAGCGACGGCAGTGTTGAGGATGTGCTGAATGATATTTATAAGGTGGTTGATGCTTTGCTGCAAAAGGATGAGGCAACAGCTATAGGTATCGGCGTACCCAGCGTGGTTGATGTAGCCGAGGGTATTGTATATGATGTACAATATATTCCGTCATGGAAAGAAGTGCATTTAAAACAGCTTATGGAAGCGCGCTACCATATCCCGGTGTATGTAAATAACGATGCTAATTGCTTTGCCGTGGGTGAGTATCATTTTGGCAAGGGAAATAATGCAGGTTCCATGATTGGTTTAACACTCGGTACCGGGCTCGGCGCAGGCATTATCATCAATAAACGTCTGTACGCCGGTTTTAACTGTGGTGCGGGCGAATTTGGCCTTTTTCCTTATCTGGACAACATACTGGAGTTTTATAGCAGCGGTTCTTTTTTTAGCAACGTTTACCGGTTAGATGGGGTACAGGTATTTGAAGATGCCAAAAAAGGTGATACCCAAGCATTAAAACTATATCAGGAACTGGGTACACACATTGGCCATGCTATAAAACAGGTAATGTACGCTTATGATCCGCAGTTGATTGTGCTGGGTGGTTCTGTGAGGTATGCTTATGAGTTTTTTGAACAAACCATGTGGCAGGAGATCAAAACATTTGTTTATACCAAAGCGGTCGAACGTATCCGGGTGGAGGTATCTGAGCTGCAAAACAGCGGCATTATAGGTGCTGCAGCATTGTATTATGACAGTCAATTATAAACAGCTATAACCATGAAAAAACTGATCCTTGTACTGTTACTGCCGTTTTGCTTTTACCAGGCATTTAGCCAGGCCCGGCATGAAACTTTTCAAATGATCCTGAAGGATGATTGGAAAATGCAATCGGCCGTAACGGATGCGGCTTCGGCTGATAAAATATCAAACCTCGATTTTGATACGCAAGGCTGGTACAAGGTAAGCGTGCCAACAACGCTGATAGGTGGCCTGCTGGCAAATAAGGTTTATGATTTTGATCCCTTTATGGGGCGCAACTTGCTTAAGCTAAAGGATGCCAAACTGGATAAGCCCTGGTGGTTTAGGCGTGAGTTTGCCTTACCCGTGTCTGAAAGCGGAAAAAATGTTGTACTGCGCCTGCATGGTATCAATTACAAGGCAAATGTTTGGCTCAATGGTGTAAAAATAGCCGATTCAACCCAGGTGCAGGGCACTTTCCGGATCATACAGCTGGATGTAACCAGTCACATTAATTATAAAGGTAATAATGTGCTTGCGCTTGAAATAGTAAGGCCCTTTAATCCCAATAAGGAAAAAGGCGACCTGGCTATTGATTATGCCGACTGGATACCTTACCCGCCTGATTATAATGGCGGTATAGTGAACAATGTAGAAATAAAAACCTATGATAAGGTGGGCGTACAATACCCGCTGGTTACTACTCATTTTGATCTGCCCTCGTTGAGTGTAGCTCATTTAACGGTTGATGCGCAGGTAACCAACTACACCAACACCGCGCAGGAAGCAGTTATAAAAGGCCGTATTAATGCCGATGTTAGCTTTGAGCAAAGGGTACATTTACTACCTAAAGAATCAAAGAATGTAACTTTTACCCCCGAAGAGTTTTCGCAGCTGAATATCCGGAATCCGCGTATCTGGTGGCCCTGGCAATATGGTAAACCCGAGTTAAACCGGGTTGAACTATGGGCAGTGGTGGGTGGAGAGGTCAGTAACAAGTTGTGGGAGAAATTTGGTATCCGCCAGATGGATTCGCGAATGATTGATAATAAATCAAGGGAGTTTATCGTGAATGGTAAGCCTATCCTCATTCGCGGAGCGGCATGGTCGCCTGATATTTTTCAGCGCAGGAGCGAAGAACGCCAGGAGCAGGAGGTAAAACTGGTGCGCGATATGAATATGAACATCATCCGTTCAGAAGGTAAAATGGAAGATGACCATTTCTATGATCTTTGCGATCAATATGGTATGCTGGTTATGACCGGCTGGATGTGCTGTGGCGTATGGCAACACCCCGAAAAGTGGGATGCCGGGGAACGCAAGGTAGCAATGGCATCAGACAGCAGCGTAATGTACTGGCTGCGTAATAAGGCCAGCCTACTGGTGTGGCTCAACGGCAGTGATATGCCCCCAACAGATACCACTGTTGAAAGTGATTATCTGAAAATTGAAAAAGCTTTAAAATGGCCAAACCCTATCCTGGCAACAGCAAACGAGGGCAAGTCAAAAGTATCGGGTTATAGCGGTGTAAAAATGGCAGGCCCTTATGAGTGGGTGCCACCAATATATTGGGAAACCGATAGTACACGTAAATTTGGCGGTACCTGGAGTTTTGCCACAGAAATATCTCCGGGTCCGTCTATTCCTCCCTATGAAAGTTTGATCAAGTTTATTCCTGCAGATTCACTTTCTACTACTTCGCCTGCGTGGTTATTCCATTGCGGTACCGGCTCTTTTGGTTCAACAAAAGTATTTGATAAGGCATTAACCGGGCGATACGGGGCGTCAACCTCTATTAAAAATTACGTGGCCAAGGCACAGGCTCAAAACTATGAGGCG
The DNA here is from genome assembly GCF_014200575.1 of Mucilaginibacter saanensis. Lineage (GTDB taxonomy): Bacteria > Bacteroidota > Bacteroidia > Sphingobacteriales > Sphingobacteriaceae > Mucilaginibacter. The sequence goes on from NZ_JACHBZ010000006.1 coordinate 179,864, forward strand.
CACCGCGCCATGATGGAGGCTTACGGACTAAAAAAATATCAAACAGCTACAGGTGTGGTGCAATGGATGTTAAGCAATCCCTGGCCGGGTACTATTTGGCATACGTATGATTACTATCTGTACCCTGCCGGTACCTATTTCGGTATGAAAAAGTCAATGGAGCCATTGCATATCATGTATTCTTACAAATCAAATGAGGTAGCGGTTATTAATTCTTACCTCAAAAAGTTCACCGGTTTGGTGGCAAAGGCAACGGTTTATAATATTGATGGTTCAGAGGCATTCCGCAAATCGGTACCGGTAGATATTGATGCCGATGCATCTAAGGTTGCCTATAAACTACCAGCAATTGGCGAAATGCCGAAGCTGTCATCAACTTATTTGGTAAGGTTGCAGCTTACGGATAGCAAAGGCATATCGCAAAGTATCAACTGGTACTGGTTATCGCAAAAGCAAGAAGTGCTGAACTGGAAAAAATCAAACTGGTATACCACGCCTGAGTCTGCCTATGCCGATTATACGGCATTACAGCAAATACCCAAAACAGCGCTTGAACTTAGCCATACTGAAGCGTCTGCAGGGGCTGATAGTATTAGCCACACCATCACCATTACTAACAAAGGTAAATCGGTAGCCTTTTTTGTGCACTTGCGCGTTTTAAAAGGCAAGGGTGGCGATGATATACTTCCGGTGATATTCAGCGATAATTATATATCATTGGCCCCGGGCGAAATACGGATAATTAAATGCACCTATAAGAAAAAGGATGCTCAAAACACAAGCCCTTATTTCCTGACCTCGGCCTGGAACCTGGACAGGGCAAAAAGTACCGCCAATGAACAAGCCGGTTTTGAAGATGGTCTTCCGGTTAATTGATTTGGAATGTTTAAGGGGAGATAGGCTTTTTGAAAATATAATTTGTCATTCTGAGCATAGCGGAGAATCTATTGAACAACAGGTAAGTTGCAAAATAGATCCTTCGTTCCAGGATGACAACCTGAAATGACTCTAACCCATGGTAATAACTACCCGTTTGCCCTGTGTAGTAGTATCGACCACTGCTTCAAGCTGAAAGCGCAGTACATTGCGCTTCGGTATTCGGGCTATGGTCACTTAGTGCCTGTGGCACCGGCTCGGCAGGTTTGCTGAGTTATTTTTTTTTACAGCTTGTTTGTTTAAAAAAATTAGTTACGTTTACAGCAACTTTAGGGGTGTCCCGATGCGGACTGAGATAATACCCTTTGAACCTGATGCAGTTAGTACTGCCGAAGGGAAAAGTGAAAGCAACCTTGTACGTTGTTTTTTCCTTCCTTAATACGGGGCCATTCCTATAGTTATTTTTTATTTAAAATAATTGAATGGACATCACCGTAAATCAACAACATTATACCGTTCCCGAAGGCTGCACTGTGCAAAGCTTGTTAGCTGATGTGCTTAATCAATCCCCAAAGGGACTTGCTATAGCCGTTAATCAAACCATCGTATCCAAAGCCGATTGGGAGCAGGAATTGCTGAATCACGGAGATCATATCATTATTATCACGGCAACACAAGGCGGATAATCATTTACCAAATTATATGAAAACAGAAAAAATACCTACGGACCAGGTGCTTACAACCGAGCCGTTTCCGGCATCAAAAAAAGTTTATGTAAAAGGGCAGCTCCACGATATCAGCGTAGCCATGCGCGAAATTAGCCTGAGCGATACCAAACTGCATGGCCGCTTTGGCGAAACCGAACCCAATGCCCCGGTAACTGTGTATGATACCAGCGGACCCTATACCGATGTTAATGCCAGCATTGATGTTAAAATAGGGCTGCCGCGTATGCGTGAGCAATGGATCATGAACAGGGGAGATGTGGAGCAGTTGGAGCAAATATCATCACAGTACGGCCAGCAGCGCCTGCACGATGCCGGTTTAGATCATTTGCGTTTTAACCATGTAACCAAACCTATGCGTGCCAAAACAGGCAGTAATGTATCACAAATGCATTACGCCAAAAAGGGTATTATCACCCCAGAAATGGAGTACATCGCCATTCGCGAGAACCAGCGGATTGATCTTTTAAAGGAGCAGTTGAACGGGCAGTATGAGGTGATGAATCACCAGCACCAGGGGCACAGTTTTGGTGCAAACACCCCTAAAGGCTATATCACTGCCGAGTTTGTGCGGCAGGAGGTAGCCGCAGGCCGGGCCGTTATTCCCTCCAATATCAATCACCCGGAAACCGAACCTATGATTATCGGGCGTAATTTCCTGGTTAAGATCAACGCTAACATTGGTAATTCGGCAGTAACCTCCAGTATTGAGGAAGAAGTTGAAAAAGCAGTGTGGGCTTGCCGCTGGGGTGCAGATACCATCATGGACCTGTCAACAGGTAAAAATATCCATGAAACCCGCGAGTGGATCATCCGTAACTCACCCGTGCCTATCGGCACTGTACCTATATACCAGGCACTGGAAAAAGTAAACGGCAAAGCCGAAGACCTGACCTGGGAGCTATTCAGGGATACGCTGATTGAGCAGGCCGAGCAAGGGGTAGATTATTTTACCATTCATGCAGGAGTGCTGTTACGCTATGTGCCTTTAACAGCAAAGCGCATTACCGGTATTGTATCAAGAGGTGGTTCTATCATGGCAAAATGGTGCCTGGCTCATCATAAAGAAAACTTCCTGTATACCCATTTTGAGGACATCTGTGAAATCATGAAAGCCTATGACGTAGCGTTTTCATTAGGCGATGGCCTAAGGCCCGGTTGTATTGCCGATGCTAATGATGCTGCGCAGTTTGGCGAGCTGGAAACCTTGGGCGAGCTTACCAAAATTGCCTGGAAACACGATGTGCAAACCATTATTGAGGGCCCCGGTCACGTACCCATGCACCTGATTAAGGAAAATATGGAAAAGCAGCTGCAGCATTGCTCCGAAGCTCCTTTTTACACCTTAGGCCCCCTTACTACTGATATTGCACCGGGTTATGATCACATTACCTCGGCCATAGGTGCGGCCATGATTGGTTGGTTTGGTACCGCCATGCTGTGCTATGTTACGCCTAAAGAGCACCTGGGCTTGCCCAATAAAAAAGATGTAAAGGATGGGGTAATTACCTACAAAATAGCGGCTCATGCCGCCGATTTGGCCAAAGGACATCCTGGCGCACAATACCGTGATAATGCTTTAAGCAAGGCTCGCTTTGAGTTTAGGTGGGATGATCAGTTTAATCTTTCGCTTGATCCGGATACGGCCAGGGAGTTTCATGACGAAACCCTGCCTGCCGATGGCGCCAAGATAGCTCATTTTTGCTCGATGTGCGGCCCTAACTTTTGCTCCATGAAAATTACACAGGATGTAAGGGAGTACGCCAAAGAAAACGGTGTAGAAGAACAGGATGCACTGTTGAAAGGAATGGAACAAAAATCAAAAGAGTTTACCGAAAAAGGGAGCGAGATTTATTTGTAAACGAATTTTAAAATCGAAGTATAAAAAATGGGATGTTATGCTGAGCTTGTCGGAGTGGTGTTAATACGCGCGAGTATTCAATATGTTCAAACTGACAGGCCTTTATATGATGTATTATGCAATTGATAGTGATATCAAATCCTGATGCAATAGCAAACGAGGCCCGTATAATTAACCAATTATTTGAGGCGGGTTTAACACGTTTCCATTTGCGAAAACCGGCGTATGACGCCGGCCAGATTGTGCACTTGTTAAATCAGATTGATGAGCAATATCACTACCGGATTGTCTTACACCAGCACCATGCCGTTGCGCAGGATTTTAATATTGAACGATTGCATTATACAGAGCAGCACAGGCAAAATACTGATGCAGAACAGCTGACATTGCAAAATTACTGTGGGTATATATTAAGTACATCGGTGCATAACCTGGCGGCTTTGCAACAGTTAAAATGGTTTGACAATGTGTTTTTTGGACCGGTATTCAACAGCATATCAAAGCCAGGTTATGAAACAACGTTACCTGCTGATTTTGCTTTAGATAAAAAGGACATTGCTGTTAAAGTGATTGCTTTGGGTGGGGTAGAAGCAGCCAATCTGTGCCAAATAAAAGCCATGAATTTTGATGGCGCCGCTGTTTTAGGCAGCATCTGGAATAATCCTGAGCTGGCTGTGGCAAATTTAAAAAACTTACAAAAGGGCTGTTTGCCTGATTAAAAAATAACATGATAGATAAACTTCATTATATATCGCAACAACCAGAAAGCGGTACACACCTTACCGCTATTAAAACGGCGCTTGATGCCGGTTGCAAATGGATACAGTTGAGGGTTAAGGATCAGCCGGATGCGGTTATGCTGGCTTATGCACTGGAGGCCAGTAAGCTATGTGCCGATTATGGCGCAAAACTCATCGTGAATGACCATCCCGAAATTGCATTGCAATCGGCTGCTTATGGTTTGCATTTAGGTTTACAGGATATGCCGATAGCGCAGGCCCGTAAAATTGTTGGCCCGAAAATGATCATAGGCGGCACGGCCAATACCTTTGAGCATATCCTTCAACGGGTTGCCGACGGGGCAAATTATATTGGTTTAGGGCCCTTCAGGTTTACTAAAACCAAACAAAAGCTAAGCCCTATACTCGGAATAGCAGGGTATCAAAGTATTATGAGCCAGGTACTTACCGCGGGTATCCAGATCCCCATAATTGCCATCGGGGGTATTTTACCCGAGGATGTTGCAGCCATTATGCAGACTGGTGTTTATGGCGTTGCCGTATCGGGGGCTATAACCCATGCCGGTTATCCGGCACAAACCGTTAAAAATTTGTATGAGCAGCTTCACGCGGCTCAATTAATTGAAGACTAAATACTAAATAACAATGTTAAAAATAGCCGGTAAAACATTTACCTCGCGTTTATTTACGGGTACAGGCAAGTTCAGTTCATCTCATTTAATGGAGGATGCCCTGCTTGCCTCCGGTTCCGAACTGGTAACCGTGGCCTTAAAACGTGTCGATGTAAAAAACAATCATCAGGACGATATCCTGATCCGTTTAAAATACCCGCATATTAACCTGCTACCCAACACATCAGGTGTCAGGAACGCCAAAGAGGCGGTTTTTGCGGCTCAGCTGGCACGTGAGGCTTTGGAAACTAACTGGATAAAACTGGAAATTCATCCAGACCCTAAATACTTAATGCCCGATCCCATTGAAACTTTAAAGGCAACGGAAGAACTGGCTAAGCTGGGGTTTGTGGTGTTACCCTACATTCATGCCGATCCTGTTTTGTGTAAGCGGCTTGAGGATGCCGGTACTGCTGCCGTAATGCCCCTGGGCTCGCCTATAGGGAGTAATAAAGGGTTAAAAACAATTGATTTTTTAGAGATCATTATTAGCCAAAGCAATGTGCCGGTTATTGTTGATGCCGGTATTGGTTCACCGTCTGATGCTGCCTGGGCACTCGAAATTGGTGCCGATGCCGTATTGGTAAACACGGCAATTGCGGTGTCAAGCAATCCTGTACAAATGGCTGCAGCATTTAAAATGGCTGTTGAGGCCGGTCGTATGGCTTTTGAAGCAAAATTGGCATTGCCGGTGGCTCATGCAATTGCCAGTAGCCCCTTAACCTCGTTTTTAGATGAATAACTTTAACGATATTTTTGAAGCCTATGACTGGGACGATACCAAGGCCAGCATCTATGCCAAAACCAGCGACGATGTGGAACGGGCATTAGCATCACCCAAGCGCACTTTAGAGGATTTTAAAGCCTTGGTATCGCCTGCTGCTGCACCTTATCTGGAGCAAATGGCAGGCATCAGCCAGCAATTGACTCAAAAACGCTTCGGCAAGGTTGTGCAAATGTATGTACCGCTGTATCTCTCCAACGCGTGTAATAACATTTGTACCTATTGTGGCTTTAGCTATGATAATAAGGTAAGGCGCAAAACATTATCGCCTATGGAGATTATGCAGGAGGTAGCCGTGATTAAGGATATGGGGTACGATCATGTGCTGCTGGTTACCGGCGAAGCTAACCAAACGGTACATGTTGACTACTTTAAAAAAACGCTCGACCTGATACGCCCGCATTTTTCACACATTTCCATGGAAGTGCAGCCGCTTGATCTGGAAGATTATGAGCAGCTAACCCCTTATGGCTTAAATACCGTGCTGGTTTATCAGGAAACCTACCATGAGGACGATTATAAAAAACATCACCCCAAAGGAAAAAAATCAAATTTTCAATACCGTTTGGAAACCCCCGACAGGCTTGGCCAGGCGGGAATCCATAAAATGGGGTTGGGGGTGCTGATTGGCCTGGAGGATTGGCGTACGGATTGCTTTTTTACTGCCCTGCATCTTAATTACCTTGAAAAACGATACTGGCAAAGCAAGTACAGCCTTTCCTTTCCACGCCTGCGCCCTTTTAGCGGTGGCCTGGAACCCAAAGTTGAAATGAACGACCGCGAACTGGTACAACTCATTTGCGCATACCGTTTGTTTAATGAGGAAGTAGAATTGTCAATTTCCACCCGTGAGTCACCCAATTTCAGGAACAACATTATCAAACTGGGCATTACCTCCATCAGCGCGGGATCAAAAACAAACCCGGGTGGTTATGCAGTGGAGCCGGCATCATTGGAGCAGTTTGAAATATCAGATGAACGCAGTCCGCGGGAAATAGCCAAAGTGATTAGCGCCCAGGGTTACGAACCGGTGTGGAAAGATTGGGATAATTGTTTGGCTACTTGATTTTTACAGATGTTTGAACGCGACGAGTTAAAACGATATAACCGGCAAATGATGCTGCCTGAATTAGGCTTGCACGGGCAGGAGCGCCTTAAAAAAGCCAAAGTGCTGATGATTGGCGCAGGTGGTTTAGGTTGCCCCATTTTGCAATACCTGGCAGCTGCCGGAGTGGGCGTAATAGGTATTGTTGATGCGGATATTATAGATATCAGCAATCTGCACAGGCAAATATTATACGGCATTACTGATATTGGTAAGCCTAAAGTTATGGTTGCCAAACAAAAATTGGGATGGCTTAACCCTTTTGTAATTATAAATGCCTATCAGGAAAGGTTAACCGCCAAAAATGCGCAGAAGCTGATGAGCAATTATGACCTGGTTATTGATGGTTCTGATAATTTTAGCACACGTTACCTGGTTAACGATACCTGTGTTGAACTGGGTAAACCGCTGGTGTTTGGTTCTATATTTAAGTTTGAAGGGCATGTGGCGGTATTCAACTATAAAAATGGCCCCAATTACCGGGACGTATTTCGGGATACACCGGCTGATCATGAGGTGCCTAACTGTTCAGAAATTGGCGTAATTGGCGTTTTACCCGGAATGATCGGGACGTACATGGCCAACGAGGCCATCAAGATCATCTGTGATATGGGGGAAATACTGTCATGTAAGTTTTTGACCATCAATGCGCTCAATAATAGCATGGGCATATTTAATGTGGCTAAACGGAAGAATAAATCAGCAGTATCAACAGCACTTAAAACAGTTGAAGCTGAAACTATTGTTGACGAGGTTAGCTTAGGAGAAGTAAATCAATGGCTGGAGCACACTCCCGATAAAATTTACCTGATTGATGTACGTGAAAGTTATGAATATGAGGATTATAATATAGGGGGAGTTAATATTCCCCTGTATGAACTGGCAGAACAGGTAAACACCCTGCCGTTAAATAAAAAATTGGTGTTTTGCTGCCAAAGCGGACAAAGGAGTAAAATGGCTATTCAGTTGTTAAAACCGGCTTATACAGGGGAAATGTACAGTGTGAAAAATGGCATCTTTTAAATAATGATCGAAAAATATAAGTACCACGCTGTGCTGAGTATAGCCGGTTCAGACAGTGGCGGCGGAGCCGGGATACAGGCTGATCTTAAAACTTTTAGCGCTCTGGGTTGCTTTGGAACATCGGCTATTACTGCAGTCACCGTACAAAACACAATGGGGGTAAAGGCCGTACATCACATTCCGCCAGTAATTGTTGCGCAACAGATAAGCACGGTTGTGGATGATATACAGCCACAGGCTATCAAAATAGGGCTGATACCTACCGAAGAAGTAGCAATAGCTGTTGCGGCTGTTTTAAAGTTATATCCCCATATACCCATAATTTTTGATCCTGTAATGGTATCAAGCAGCGGATACAAATTAATGGATGATGATACCATAGTTGCCATAAAAACAGCGCTTTTTCCGCTGGCTGCATTGGTAACACCTAATATAGACGAGGCTATGTTGATAGCCTGTATACCTATTACAGGTGTGGAAGATATGAAGCAGGCGGCAATTGAAATTATTGAGCAAGGCTGCAACGCCGTACTGATAAAAGGCGGGCATCTGCAGGGAAATCAGCTTTGCGATGTGTATTTAGATAAAAACGGGATTTGCCGCCTGTTTGAATCTGTTGCCATTGAGAGTAACAACACGCATGGAACTGGTTGTACACTTTCATCGGCCATTGCTGCTTTTGTGGCGCTTGGCCATGATATGCGGACGGCTATTGAAAAAGCTAAGGCTTATGTTCATGAGGCCATTGAACACGGTAAGGATGTAAAAACGGGGGAGGGGCATGGCCCCTTGAATCATTTCTTTAATCCTCAAAAGATGATTAAATATTCGCGATAGTATATCGGTAAATGTCGATATGGTTTATTCAGCGTCATATAAATATGGCGATCCGCGAGTTCCGTTACATAAGTCTTAAATTTGAATAACAGGCAATAAGTAGCTGTAAATTACTATTTGTCGGTATTATAGAATTTAAACAATGGATATTCAACAATCAAAGAAAATAGCATATTCGGTTTTAGACCTGGCAAGTGTAAAGGAAGGCCAGACCCCGGCAAACACTTTTGCCAACAGCCTTGAGCTGGCCAAACAGGTAGAAAAACTGGGTTACACCCGTTACTGGTTTGCCGAGCATCATAATATGATCAATGTAGCCAGTTCGGCAACAGCTGTGCTTATTGGGCACATAGCTGGCGGAACATCAACCATCAGGGTTGGCTCTGGCGGTATTATGCTGCCTAATCACGCGCCACTGATAGTGGCTGAGCAGTTTGGAACTTTGGCTTCATTATACCCCGGACGCATTGACCTGGGACTGGGCAGGGCCCCCGGTACTGATCAACTTACGGCAATGGCTATCAGGGGAGCTAACATGAGCGTGCCACATAACTTTCCGAAGGATATTCAAAAACTTCAAAACTTTTTTTCTGATGATAACTGGGACAGCAAGGTAAGAGCCATCCCCGGCGAGGGCTTGGATATACCTATCTGGATATTAGGCTCCAGTACTGATAGTGCAAGGGTTGCAGCAGCTATGGGCTTGCCTTATGCCTTCGCCAGTCATTTTGCACCGGCTTATTTTATGGAGGCCATCAGCATTTACCGTCAAAATTTTCAACCCTCAGAGCATTTGGATGAACCTTATGTGATGGCCTGCGTAAATGTGGTTGCGGCAGACACCGTGACCGAGGCTACGCGTTTGGCAACATCGTTACAGCAGTTCTTTCTGGGTGTGGTTACCGGCAGGCGTAAATTATTACAACCACCTGTTGACAAGATGGACAACCTCTGGAATATCTACGAGCAGGAAGCCGTAAACCAGATGCTGGCATACCTGTTTACCGGCGATCGCGAAAAGATAAAAAAAGATATACAGGATTTCGCTGCCAAAACACAGGTTGACGAAATCATGGTTACCTCACATATCTATGATCAAAATGCAAGGACACATTCGTACGAGATATTTTCAGAAGTGCTTAAGGAAATAGCACCATCTGCCATAGCTGCACATTGATCATTAATTGATCAATAAAAAAGCGCCCTCGAATAATTGTTTGAGGGCGCTTTTTTGTATTTAATAATAGAAAATGAGTGCACTACAAATTTTATTGGTTTATCAGAATTAAGCTGTAAACGAGCCATAAACCCTGCTTTTTTACCACTACAATACCTCTACTCAGACATAATTTTGATGATTTGCGCTGTGATATCAGAATTAACTATATATATTTAGAAACCAATTAATTTAAACTGAAAAGTGCATACGATTATTAATAGCAATCATATTCAACAATTGATTGCAGGCAATGAGTCTGCTTTTGATACTATTTATGAAGCCTATGGCGGCAAGGTTTACAGGCTGGCTTTCAGGTTTTTAAAGGATAAAGAACAAAGCGAAGAGGTTGTTCAGGAATGCTTTATAAACCTTTGGATGAGCCGGCAAAAACTGAACTCGGAAGGAGACATGTGGTTGTATTTATATGTAATTGCCAAAAGATTATCGCTCAATATGCTTAGGCAAATATGCCAGTCAAGAGAGTTAAGCAATAAATTAGTCAACCACATTACTACGGCGCATAATAATACCGAAGAGGATTTACTGGCGCATGATCTGGAACAATTTGCAGAAAAAATTATCAATAAACTGCCCAAGCAACAACAGCTTATTTTTAGGTTAAGCCGCGTGGAGCATCTCTCGCACAAAGAAATAGCCGACCAATTGCAAATTTCGCCCAATACGGTAAAAAACCACATGGTAGAGGCTTTAAAAACGCTGAAAGCCCATCTCCAATATTCTGATCTGATCTATTTTCTGGCCTTATTTTTCTGGATGTAAAAAAAATTACTTTTCAACTAGTCCTGTCATGTACTTGGTGTGTTCTCTACACAACTAACCCCATCCTGGGGTATTATAAACCAATAACATGAATAACGACAGGCTTAAGTATTTACTGTGGCAATATTTTAATGATACTATAAGCAATGCTGATTGTGTTGAGCTATTGAATTATTTGGGAACTAATAATCCCGATGAAGTAGCTGAGCTTATTGATGAGGAAATGCTTAAGCTTGAGGAGGAGTCGAAGATTGATGGTTTTCAGGGAAAAAATATACTGGAGCGCATTAAGGCCGATTCAAGGTTTATCAATACCCAGGCCGGACCTGAAAAACATCAGACAAAAATAATCAGTTTGTTCCGCAACTGGCGAAATGTTGCGGCCTTGCTTATTTTTCTTAGTGCTGTTAGCTTTTATTTTTTATCAGATAAAAAGAAACAATCTGAAAACCAGCAAAGCGCAGCCAATGCCCAAATTGTACCGGGGAGTAATAAGGCAACATTAACTCTGGCCAATGGTAAAGTTATTGTGCTTGACAGCGTTGCCAATGGCGTGTGTGCAAAATCGGGCAGAACCGTGGTTGATAAAACCCCCAAAGGCGAACTCATTTACCGCACTTTGGCCGATAGCGGCAATTCAAATGTCAATGCTGCTGTTGTATACAACACACTGTCAACACCAAGAGGAGGACAGTACCAGGTAAAACTTCCTGATGGTACCAATGTATGGTTAAACTCATCATCATCATTAAGTTACCCTGTAGAGTTTAAAGGTAACGAGCGCCGTGTAAAACTTACCGGCGAGGCCTATTTTGAAGTGGCCAAAAATAAAGAGAAGCCTTTTTATGTAAGCGCTGATAATGCCGAGATAAAAGTTTTGGGCACACATTTTAACATCGCCGCTTATAATGACGATGATGAATTGACCACCACTTTACTCGAAGGCGCAGTTCAAGTAAATAAAAACAGCAAGCAGGCTTTTTTGAAACCCGGTCAGCAGGCGGTTATAAAAAACAGTGCCGATTTTATAGCAGTATCAGAAGCTGAAGTAAACAGCGCCATGGCCTGGAAAAACGGCTATTTTGTATTTGATGATGATAACCTGGTTACCATTATGAAAAAAGTATCGCGCTGGTATGATGTGGATATAGAGTATCAGCATCATTTTGAAAATCAACGCTTTGGCGGCACTTTCTACAGGTCAAAAAACATCACCGAATTACTACATAATCTTGAAAAAATAGGAAAAGTTCACTTTAAAGTTACAGGAAGGAGGATTACGGTTATGGAATAAGTTTACACTCTCATTTCTCTACCGTTAATTATCTGTAAAGTAACCAGGAGCGTTTCGGACCGCTCCTGGTGCCAGTCATATTCTGACTTTGGCAGATAATGAAATTAATTGCAGCGAATTCAACCACTTAATTAATAAACTGACATTCAAATGTATAAAATTTTTACTGCATTTACTTGCGGCAAGCAACGCGGGCGCCTATATAAACCAGTGCTTATCATGAAACTAACCCTTATTTTGCTAACGGCCACCTTTTTACAGGTAACTGCTGCAACTTATGCACAAAAGGTTACATTAAAAGCTAAAAAAGGCAATCTGAAGCAGGTGTTTGAGCAAATACAAAATCAAACAGGTTATGACTTTTTATATAACTCAGATGATTTAAAGATTGCCGGGCCGGTAACGCTTAAGTTAGACAATGTTACCATAAGCCAGGCAATGGATGCCTGCCTTAACAGCCAGCCTTTAACGTATTCTATTGAGAATAAAACCATTCTCATCAAAAAAAGGATACCAAGCTTTAGCGATAATGTAATTATTCAAAAAAAGATCACCGGAAAAGTTACCGATAGTAAAGGTGTGCCCTTACCCAGCGTAACCGTAAAAGAAAAAGGAACAAGCAACGCGGTAATAACCGATAACAACGGTAACTACACCATTAATGTTTCTGACGAAAATGCCACTTTGGTGTTTACTTTTATTGGTTTTATCAACAAAGAAGTACCCTTAAATGGTAAACTACTACAAAACGTAACCCTTGAAGAGAGCTCACAGGGCCTTAATGAAGTTATAGTTGTAGGTTACGGTACTCAAAAGAAAGAGTCTGTAACCGGAGCCATCTCTACCATCGGTACCAAAGATCTGGTACAATCGCCGGTGGCTAACCTGAGCAATGCTTTGGCGGGCCGGTTATCGGGTTTAACAGCCATACAAACTTCTGGTAAACCGGGTGATGACAACTCTACCTTATACATACGGGGAGTTGGAACCTACACCGGGGTAACCGCACCACTAATTATGGTTGACGGAATTGCCCGCGACAGTTACAATGACATTGACCCTAACGAAGTTGAAACCATCAGTATTTTAAAAGATGCCTCTGCTACAGCAGTTTATGGCGTTCGTGGCGCCAACGGCGTTATCCTGATCACTACTAAAAGAGGTAAAGTAGGCGCACCTAAGGTTAGCGGTACTGCCCAAACTGCTATATCGCAGTTTGCGAGTATGCCAAACTTTGTTAATTCATACCAGTATGCTTCTTTATTAAATGAGCAGAGTTATGAAAATTACTGGATACAACATGCTAAAGACCCTGACATTACTTCCTGGGCTGATTTTGCTGCCAAAAGAGATGCAAACTGGGTAAAAGAAGCAACCATTTATTACTCGCCCGAGGATTTAAAGTATTATCAAAATGCGCATACGCCTTTGGTTAACGGTAAAGCCAATCCTTATTACGATCCTTATGGTCACCCTGATCAAGATTGGAAAAAGCAGATCTTTAACAAGTTTACCCCGCAAACACAGTATAACGCCAATATTACCGGCGGAACCGAGTCTGTTAAGTACTTTGTTTCCTTAGGTTACTTAAGCCAGGGTGGTTTGTTTAATACCAGCTACATGCCGTTTGGCGATGACATGCAGTTTAAAAAGAAGCGTTATAACCTGCGCTCGAACCTTGATTTTGATGTAAACAAAAATTTCAGGGTATCGGTTGATATTTCCACCCAGTTTGTCACTGTAAGTGGTATGGATAATGACGAGTATACGTGGGAAAAACGCATATTATGGTCGTCACCGCTAGGATCTCCGGGTATGATTGATAATAAATTTGTGGTGCCTTTCAGTAATCAGAACGAACAACTGAACCCGTTGTATGCCATAGCCAACAGCAATAACTACAACATCAATACCAACAGTACTTTAAATTCCTCCATCAAATTAACCCATAAACTTGATTTTATTACCGAAGGCCTGTCAGTAAATGCAAGAGGTGCTTATGACAGCTATTTTCAGGACAGATCATACGGAAAATACACCCCATTGCTGTATGGTGTAAGACCAAATCCTAATGGCGATAAGTTGAACCCCATACTGGTTCAGTTAACTAATGATGTAGCCCCAATGCGGTCTACCGATTATTATACAGACAAATGGCGCAAGGTGTATGGCGAGTTCTCGGTAAATTATAACCATACATTTGCTAAAAAGCATGTGGTTACCGGCTTGATACTGGCCAATGCCGAAAAACGGTACGATCCTAACTATGTACCTGATTTGCCGCATGCTTATGAAGGTGCAGCCGGAAGGGTAACTTATGGTTACGACAACCGTTACCTGGCCGAGTATGATATGGGCTATAACGGATCAGAAAACTTTCCAGAGGGTAAAAGGTTTGGTTTCCTGCCGGCCTATTCATTAGGCTGGATTGCCAGTAACGAGTCTTTCTTCCCTAAAAGTGATTATGTAACTTATGTTAAAATCAGGGGAAGCTTAGGTAAGGTAGGTAACGATGGTATATATATACCGGGATCAAATCCTCCGCAACTGGCCCGTTATTTATACCTGCCCGATACCTGGCAGTATGGTGATGGATATACCTTTGGTACCCTGAATAACCGTAACACCATTACGGGAGCATCAGAAAATACATTGGGTAACCCCAATGTAACCTGGGAAACCGCTACCAAATCAAATATTGGTTTAGAGGCGCATTTCTTTAACGAGCACCTTTCTGTTACTTATGATCACTTTAACGAGCATCGTAAAAACATTCTTTCCTACAAAGGGAGCGTACCGGCTATAGTAGCCGCTACTTTACCTCCTTATAATCTTGGTGAGGTAAAAAACTGGGGCGATGAGCTTGAAATTAGCTATAACAGCACACCGGGTAAATTTACCTGGTGGGTAAAAGGAAACGCCTCAACAAACAAAAACAAAATAATTTTTCAGGACGAAGCCATTGCGCCGGGTTTAGAGTACCAGGCAGCTACGGGCCGTCCTATCAATCAGCCGTTGCTTTTGCAGGCTAACGGGTTGTATACTTCATGGTCACAGCTATATAATATGGATGCCAATGGAAATCCAATCCTGTCAAGCCCGATAAGAGCGCTTGATAAAAACGGAAAACCTTATGTAAATGCTTTAGGTCAGCCGGTTTTTCAAAAAGATCTTGGTTATGCCGGAGCCCCGCTGCAACCCGGCGAAGTGCGTTTGGTTGACGTTAACGGCGATGGTGTTATCAATGAGAAAGATTACGTAAGAACCGGAAAAACAAACATTCCGGAACTTAGCTACGGCTTTTCGTTTGGCTTTAACTACAAGGGGTTTGACTTTTCGGCTTTATTGCAGGGAGTTGGCGGTGTTGCAAAATACGCTATGCAGGAACTGCACTTCAATAAACAGCAATCACTTTTTGATGTAGATGAAAACCGTTTTACCCAGGAGCGATATGACAATGGCGACAGGATT
Organism: Mucilaginibacter saanensis; assembly: GCF_014200575.1. Classification (GTDB taxonomy): domain Bacteria; phylum Bacteroidota; class Bacteroidia; order Sphingobacteriales; family Sphingobacteriaceae; genus Mucilaginibacter. The sequence continues at coordinate 195,250 of NZ_JACHBZ010000006.1, forward strand.
GATTTTCCGATAGCAGCTTATAACCAGGCCGCTGCCCAAAATACTTTTTTCCTTAAAAGTACATCCTATGTAAGGCTAAAAAACATGGAAATAGGCTATACGCTTAAACCAAGCTTTTTAAAAACAGTGGGAATCAAATCGGCCCGTTTTTATGTGAACGGATATAACCTGTACACCTGGTCGCCTAACAAAATATGGGGCGATCCGGAAAATTTAGGTTACATCGGTTATCCGCTTACCCGCACATACAACGTGGGTGTAAATGTTAATTTTTAATCAATTAATAGCTAAATGATGAAAAGATCAAATATAATTATGCTGCTTTTTGTGTGTTTCATAGGCGGTACATTTTCAACAAGCTGTAAAAAGAGTTTTCTTGAAAAACCCAAAGGTGGTGCTGTAACTGTTGATACTATTTTTGATAGTAAAAACCAGGCGCAGGATGCCGTGGCACAAATGTACAGGCTGTGCATCAGGGGGTATTTTCCAAGCACGTATGATGGTTGCCGCCCGGAAGCTATTACAGACCAGCTTTACATTATTCACCCGGCTTATGACTGGGCTTCAAATACAATCAATACCGGCTCATACATTACCGGTAACATGAGTGCCGATGCCAATTGCGATTATGGATTTGGTACAGGCAATGGCTCGGGTTATAGCTGGCATTACAAAGGGATAAGGCAGGCCAACCTGGTATTGAAAAATATCAACAAGGTTGCCGACGCTGATAATACCTGGAAAAACGACGTAAAGGGACAGGCTTTATTTTGCCGTGCCATGCAGCATTATGAACTGTTCAGATACTATGGCGGTATCCCGATTGTAAACAAACCGTTAGATGGAGATGGCAAAATAGACGTGCCTCGCAGCTCGGTACAATCAGTAGTTGATAGCGTAGTAAAATGGTGCGATCTGGCTGCAACCCTGCTGCCGGCAACACGTGCCTCTGCCGATTACGGCCGGGTTACTAAGTTGGCGGCTCTTGCATTAAAATCACGCATATTGTTATATGCGGCAAGTCCGCTTTACAATACGCCTGCAAATATGAAGGCTGAAGTTTCCGGAGCCCGTTATGGCGATGGCCGCGATACGGTATTGGCTTACCCCAATTATGATCCGGAACGTTGGAACAAGGCTGCCAAAGCTGCTAAGGATGTAATAGATAATGCAGGTGGATCAGGGGTGTCATTATATAATACCGGCAAGCCTTTAACTACCGGACAAACCTATGCAACCCTTGGCGATTATGAATCGGTATGGAACGTGTTTGCCAACCCCGAACTTATATTGGTTAATACCTTTAACCAGGCTGGCAGCGGCTTTGTATGGGGACAATACCTGTCGTCAAAACTGCGTCTGGCACAATGGGGCGTTAAAAACAATGTTCCCATTGAATTTATACAACAGTATGAAAAGCAGGACGGTACCAAATGGACCTTACCCGCCACCGGTGCCGATTTGCCTGTTGATATACAAAACCTTAAGCTCGATCCGCGTTTTTACGAAACCGTTGCTTACGACGGTATGTACTACAGCAGCCAGCGGGGCATCTTAGCTTATTACAAAAAAGGCGATTACAGCACCGATGGAAACCTGGCCAGCAGCGATGCCGGTGTTGATGGTTACGCTACTGAAACTTACAAATTTGTTGCCCGTGTTGATAACATGACCGATGATCATTTTGCATGGCCGGTATTTCGTTTGGGCGAAATTTACCTGAACTATGCCGAAGCGCTTAATGAATATCAGGGCCCGGCAGGTGATGCCACCACTTATCTTAACCTGATCAGGAAAAGAGCCGGAATGCCTGAGAAACACCCAGCCGATGCCAACGCATTCAGGGATGCCGTACAAAACGAGCGTACCATTGAGCTGGCTTATGAAGGGCACAGGTATAACGACCTTAACCGCTGGTTAAAGGCAAAAACGGTGTTGAATACAACCTTACACGGTATCCAAACCACTGCCAAAAAAGGCGCCGACGGCGAGTTGAAACGTACCTGGCAGGTAGTACCGTTTGTTACAAGGCAGTTCCCGGCAAGGTACTATTACGTGCCGTTCCCGAGTACCGAAGTTAGTTTACGGTACCTGGGCAATACTAAGGGATGGGATGGGCAAAACCCAGGATGGTAATCAGCTTTACACATTAACAATTAGTGAGAAAAAATGAAAAAAGAATATATAACCCTTTTTGCGTGGATTTTTTCGTTCTGTAGTTTTTCTGTCGCTAATGCGCAAACTACGAATGTTACTTCAGCAGATTCCATTAAAGCAGGTAATAACGCTGTTAAAGACATAGTTGATGGTGGATTAAGAACCGAAAAAAGCTGGAGAAATACCGGAGCCGTATTTACCTTACCGGGCGAGGAGTTAACCAGAATGACCTCCGGCAACCTATTAAATACCCTTCAGGGCCGTATTCCGGGTTTAACGGTAGTTACCACATCCGGCGAGCCGGGATATGATAACCCTACACTGTACGTGAGGGGCCAAAGCAGTTGGAACATAGCGGGCAACCAGGTAATTATTTACCTTGACGGTTTTCAGGTTGATATGGGCGCAATAAGCGGTCTGTCGGCGTATGAAATAGAATCGGTAACGCTGCTTAAAGATGCTGCTGCACTTGCAGTATATGGTTTGCAGGGCGGTGCGGGTGTACTGAGTATCAGAACAAAAAAAGGCTCAGCCTTGCCTAAAACTCAGATCACCGTTAACGGAAAATATGGGATATTGAGCGCAATTGACCTGCCAACGGTGATGGATGCTTATGGTTATACAACCGCCTACAACCAGGCTTTGCAAAATGACGGTTTACCTATTAAGTACCCTAACCCAAGTTTGTATAAGGCCAGTAATGATCCGTTTCATCCCAATGTAAACTGGTATGATGAATTACTTAAAAAAACATCAACCATTCAGGATTACAATTTTTCTTTTCGCGGGGGTAATAAAACGGCCAAGTATTTTGTGTTAATGAACTACACCAATTTTGAAGGTTTATATAAAAATGCTGACATAATTGATAAGGACTTTGGTACAAATGCCAAATACACCAAGTTAAACCTGCGGGCAAATGTTGAACTGCAGCTGAATAAAAACCTTGCTGTAGTAGCCAACATCAGCGGTATAACCGAAGACAGGAATACACCTTCTGGCTTTACAGCGGCAGATGTTTTTAATAACCTGCTGCGTATTCCGGCAGCAGCCTTTCCGGTAAAAAATCCGAACGGCAGTTGGGGTAACAGTTCGGTTTATAGTTTTAACCCTGTTGAGCTTTTACAGCAAAACGGCGTATACAGTTCACACACCCGTAACCTGCAAACAAACTTTGGTTTTACCCAAAAGTTAGATGCCATAACCCCGGGCCTGGATTTAAAGGGATCGGTATCATTCAGTAACCAGTATGTAGGTACGTATCAAAAGCTTTTCTCGGTGCCATCTTATGAAATCACTAAAGATGCTAATGACCAGCCGGTACTGGATGCCAACGGAAAAGTTGTTTACAAAACCATAGGTACCATTAGCCAGTCGAGCCCCGATGGTGGCGGCGCATTGTGGAACAGGAATGCCGTGCAGTTAGGTTTTGATTACGACCGTAGTTTTGGCAAAAGTGCCTTTACCGGTATGTTAACGGCTGTTAGGCAGAGTTATGGCCACAGCGGACAAATTTACCAGGTGCGGATACAGGGGCTTTCAGGTAACGTAACTTATGATTATGATAAGAAGTATATTGTTGACCTGTCGGCAGCTTACAATGGCTCGGCTGATTTTGCTCCTGGTCATCGTTACGGTTTTTTCCCTGCTGTTGGTTTGGGATGGATCGCTTCTAAAGAGGATTTCCTGAAAGATAATTCGGCAATTGATTTTCTGAAAGTAAGGGCATCGTACGGTACAACCGGTAATATTAATGAGGCTTACCGCTTTTTATACCAGCAATTTGCAATAAGCGCTCCCGGATGGATAACCGGAACCTCAAACACCGGGCAGTCCGGCAGAACCGAAGGGCCAAACGCCAATGCGAATGCCGCATGGGAACAAAAAACTACGCTGAATATCGGTATCGACCTTACCTTATGGAAAAAGCTATCGGCAACGGTAGATGTGTTTAAAGAAAAACGCACCGGTATTATGGAAATCCCATCAGCTGATGTGCCTGATTATACAGGGTTTGCTTTACAGTATGCCAACACTGGTGAGGTAAGTAACAAAGGTTTGGAAGCTTCCCTTAATTTTAAAGACAAGATCAATTCCTTTGAGTACAACATCGGTGGTTCGGCTGCCTTTGCCCGCAATAAAATAACCAAAAGATCAGAAAGCCCTGAGCCTTACAATTACCTGTATACACAAGGCTATCAACTTGGTCAGATGCGGGGCCTGGTTTATAAAGGTTTTTATCAGCAGTCGGACTTTGATGCCAGCGGTAAGTTAAAACCGGGAGTTGTATCGTCATCATACGCCAATGTTAAACCTGGTGATTTGAAATTTGCCGATCAGGATGGTAACGGTATTATTAATGATTATGACAAAATACCATTGAACTATGCCAAGTTACCCGAAATTACTTTAGGCTTTAACTTGGGCTTCAAATATAAGGGCTTTGATTTTGATGCCTATCTGGAAGGGGTATTACACCGCACCGTGAGCTTGCTTGATGATGCCTATACCTATACGCATCCGTTTGTTAACAACAATAACATCACTTCGTTTTCCGCCAACAGCTGGACACCGCAAACAGCCAATACGGCAACCACGCCGCGTTTGTCAACACTAAGCAATGCCAATAACGATCAGCAATCTGATTTCTGGATGCGGAACGGCGATTTTGTAAAGCTGCGCAGTGTTGAGCTGGGTTATACGCTGCCTCAAAAAGGGTTTTTAAAGAAACTGGATGCCATCAGGTTTTTTGTAAACGGAACCAACCTGTTTACATGGGATAAAATTGATGATCTGGAAGCTGAGCGCCTTTCAATGGGCTACCCTTTAATGAAGGTTGTAACCTTTGGATTAAAAGTGAAATTGTAGTAATAAACCATTTGTAATTACAAGGAAATGAAAAAATATCATTATATAACAACATTGTTAGTGCTGAGTACGCTGTTTTACTCCTGTAAACGCGATTACCTGGACGTACAAACTTTACAAGCTGGTGTTACGGTAGATAAGCTTTACAGTAACTATACTTATGTACAGCAGCAGGTTTTTAATACCTACAGTTACCTGCCCGACGGATTTGCCAATCTTGACCTGGAGGCCGCCACTGATAATGCCGAGGCTACAGATGTTACCTCAAGAGCACAAACCTTTAACTACGGTATATGGAACCAGTATAACAATCCCGATAGCGCATGGGCCAGTAATTTTAAGGGCATACGCCAGGCAAACCTTTATCTGCAAAATAAGGGTAAGGTAGATATATCATACATCAAGTATAAAATTACTTCAACAGATTCAACTACTTACTTTAATGCCCGCGACAACGTGAAGTTTATGGAGGGCGAAACACTCTTTTTAAAGGCATTCTTTTATTTTGAGCTGGTTAAGCGTTACGGTGGTGTACCTATTTTTGAGCAACCCCTTGATTATAATGACGCAAATACCTGGAGAAACGTAAAAAGAAACTCGGTAGATGAATGTATCAAATACGTTGCTTCACTGTGTGATAAGGCTGCGGCTATCATTCCCGCCGATCTTGGGCCTTACTCATGGTATGATGCCGGCCGGGTTACGCAGGGAGCCATCAAAGCACTTAAAGCAAGGGCCTTATTATATGGGGCAAGTCCGCTTTATACTGGTAACGGCTCTACAACTACCTGGGCGCAGGCCGCATCGGCTGCCCATGATGTAATTGCCTTGAACGCTTATTCACTTGATGGTAATTATTCCAATTTATTCGGGTCTGACAATACTACATCGCCTGAGTTTATTTTTTATCGCAGGTATGGTGCCCAAAACAGTGTCGAGAAAAATAATTTTCCTATCATGTTTCAAAACAGCAATGGGAAAAGCATAACACCGTCAGAAAACTTTGTTGATGATTTTGAGGTGCTTACAAAGGATGGCTCAGGCAACGTTACCGGATCGGTTCCGTTTAACTGGAGCAACCCTGCCCATGCAGCCAATCCGTATGCCAACCGCGATCCAAGGTTTGCGGTAACTGTAGTTTATAACAGCTCATCATTTAAAGCAACCACTATTGAAACATTTACTGGTGGCAACAGCGGCTTGCCTAAACAAAATGCTACAAAAACAGGCTACTATTTGTCAAAATGGGTAAACCAGTCTGTTGATCTGGTTAATAATACCACCACCAATCATGCCTGGAGTTATTTCAGGTATGGCGAGGTATTGCTGAACTACGCAGAGGCTATGTTTAACGCTTATGGTGCCGGTGCTGATCCGCAGGGATACGGGATGAACGCTTTGCAGGCCATTAACAAGGTAAGGCAGCGTGCCGGTGTACCCGCATTAACAACCTTAAACCAGCAGGCTCTTGAACATGAACGTAATGTTGAATTAAGTTTTGAGAACAGCCGCTTATGGGACGTACGCAGATGGAAAAAAGGAGTTCAATATTTTAATGTTCCGGTAAACCGTATTGACATTACTAAAACAGCGTCATCATATACGTTTGATGTTAAGCAATTAGAAACCAGGGTATTTTCTGAGAAAATGAATTGGTATCCGATACCCCAAAGCGAGATTGCTAAAACAAACTGGGCGCAAAATCCGGGATGGTAATAATAACATCAGTACCGTATTTGTTTGATGCGGTACTGATGTATGGTTTTAATTATTAATGTAAAAAATATTTTATGAGAATTCATGTATCATCAATATTGAAATTGGCTGCTTGTTTAGTATTAACAATAGCAGCCTGTAAGCCGGAATATTTAAAAGGTGTTAAATCAGATCCGGCAGTAAAGGTGTACTTGCCGGCTTCTGAAAAAAACAGTGGCCTCATTGATGCACTTGCAAACGCATCAATGGTATATGATAGTGCAGCCAATACGGCTAATTTCTCGGTAGCGGTTTACCGCGGCGGCGAATCGGCTTTTGAGCCGCTCACAGTTGACGTAAGTGCGGATAATAGTACCATTGCCGGCCTAATTCAGTCGGGAGCGCTGCCTGCCAATACCATAATGTTGGACCCTGCCGATTATACCTTGGCGGCAAAAGATTCTGTTGTATTAAATAACAACATTATGAAAGGCAGCATCGTCCCTAAAATAAAGGTTGCCAACTTAAGTAAATACAGTGGTAAAATTGCGGCCCTGGGCATTAAGATAGCTAATTCATCAAAACAATCTGTTAACGCTGATATGAATAAGGTGGTTATCTATTTTGATGTAGATAAATTGATGGATGCTGTTTTACCCCCATCAAACCTGGTTGATAAAACAAAATGGACTGTTTTAAAAATTGCCGCTAATGATAACGTTACCTTTCAGGTTAATGGTGACGGAAGCATACTGGCATCGGGTGGTAACGGCGGTCATCAGGGTGTTTTTCAACCTTTTGAAGTAAGAGCTAATAAACAATACAAGGTAGATTTTAATGTTGCAGGTAAAGGCGCTACAGATACCTGGTTTGAGGTTTATGTAAGTACTTTACAACCAACCCAAAATAAGGATTACAGCGATGGCGGTATACGCATGGCCTTAAATACCTGGACGGGTTGCGGTAAAACTCCTTTTAATGGCTTGTTATCTGCCATACGGTGTGTTGGAAGCGGTAATGTTGTTTCGTTCCCAACGGCGGGTACGGTGTACCTGGTTATTAAATCGGGCGGCAGCAACTTGGGAACCGGTGGTATAACCTTAACCAATATAGATTTCAGAAGAGTAGATTAACAAGTGGCATAAGCCAACCGATCTTTAAATGCAAAGATAGTTTTAGTTGAGTAGTATATTATACTATGAGGCGCTCCGGGGTGAGATACGGGGCGCTTTTTAGGTGTATTCATACTGCTGTTATTCAGTATATAAAGCCCCTTAAATTAATACTTTAAGGGACTTTTGCATGGGCGTTAATTGGTAACGGTAATATTACCATACCGCAAATTTTAAATGCTTTATATTTATGCAACGGTTCCCCCGCCGGCATTTATAAACCTTTTTTAATTAGTACCCAAAATTGTTATGAGTAACTATCATTATGATGCCATTGTAGTTGGTTCAGGTATTTCTGGCGGCTGGGCCGCTAAAGAGTTAACAGAGCAGGGATTAAAAGTACTCCTGCTTGACCGGGGCCGAAACATTGAGCATGTTAAGGATTATGTAAATGCCAACAAAGCTCCCTGGGAATTTCCGCATCGCAACGCTGCTGTATTATCCAAGGCTAAGGATTACCCTTTGCTGTATAAATCAGGAGGGCTTAATGAATCGAACCTTGACTATTGGGTTAATGAAAAGGAAAGCCCGTATACGCAAATTAAACCGTACCCCTGGCGCAGGGGCTATCATGTAGGCGGGCGGTCGTTAATGTGGGGCAGGCAGAGCTACCGGTGGAGTGATTTTGATTTTGAAGCCAATTTAAAAGAGGGAATAGCTGTGGACTGGCCCGTACGGTATAAAGATATTGCCCCCTGGTATGACCATGCTGAGCGCTTTGCCGGTATCAGCGGCTCATTAGAGAATTTGCCGCAATTGCCCGATGGTCATTTTTTACCAGCTATGGAAATGAATTGTGTGGAAAAGGATGTATCGGCCCGGATTAAAAAGCAATACAACGGCCAGCGGCAAATGATCATTGGACGCACCGCCAATATTACTACACCGCTTCCCGGGCGTACTAATTGCCAGTACAGGAACAAATGTGCCTTGGGCTGTCCTTTTGGGGGATATTTTAGTACGCAATCTTCTACACTGCCGGCGGCCATGGCAACAGGTAATTTAACGGTAAGGCCGTGGTCAATAGTTACGCAGATATTGTATGATAAGGATACCAAAAAAGCAACCGGAGTTGAAGTGCTGGATGCGGAAACCAATGCTACCTATAGGTATACGTCAAACATTGTTTTCCTTAATGCCTCTACCTTTAACAGTGCCTGGATACTGATGAACTCGGCAACTGATGTTTGGCCCGATGGACTGGGCAGCAGTAGTGGTGAGTTGGGGCACAACATTATGGATCATCACATGGGCGGCGGAGCTACCGGTATTATGGAAGGCTATGATGATAAATATTATTTCGGCCGCAGGGCAAATGGTATTTACATTCCGCGGTATCGCAACCTGTTTAACGACAAAAGAAATTACCAGCGCGGATTTGGGTACCAGGGTTCGGCCGGCCGGGAGGATTGGAGCCGCGAAATTGCAGAACTGAGCATTGGGGCCGGTTTAAAGGAGGCGCTGCAAGAGCCCGGAAGCTGGGCCATGTCAATGGTTAGTTTTGGTGAGGTGCTGCCTTATCACGAAAATAAACTGAGCCTTGATAAAAATAACAAAGATAAATGGGGGCTTAATATACTTGCCGTAGATGCGGAGCTGAAGGATAACGAGCGTAAAATGGAGGTAGACATGGAAAACGATGCCATGGAAATGCTGGAAAAAGCGGGCCTCAAAAACGTGAAAAGCTTTGAACGCAGACCAACCATGGGTGCTATTCATGAAATGGGTTCGGCACGTATGGGTAATGATCCTAAAACATCAGTACTTAATAAATGGAACCAGGTGTGGGATGCACCAAACGTTTTTGTTACCGATGGTTCATTTATGGCTTCTTCGTCATGTGTAAATCCTTCACTATCATATATGGCATTTACGGCAAGGGCCGCGCACCATGCTGTTGAAGAATTAAAGAAAATGAATATCTAAACCTTAATAATTAATATTCCCGGCAGTAATTTGCCGGGAATATTAACGGTATTAGTGAGCAAAATGACTGTTGAGCAATTGCTCCCAGCCTTTGGCTTGTTCGTCAAGCTGCTTAATTTTAAGCTCGTTATCCATAAACTGCTCGTAAAAAGGAATGCTGCACAACAGCATGTTGTTTGGATCAACTACCTGTAGCTTTACTGATTTTACAGCGCTCCCGTTCATGTTTTTGATTACATAAGACCGGGAAGCGGCTTTCAGATCATTCACATTCATGCTTTGGCTGTCATGAGCCGTAAACAGCAGCATCTTGTTTGATTGGTCCCAGCCAATGATCTTATTGCCAATAAGTTCTGAACGGGTTAAACTGAGTTGGCGGTCTTGGATAGCCGTTAGCAGGCGTTCATTTAATTTAGCTTTTCTTCTTTTTTTTGATTGCCTTGAAATGATATAAACAGGCACTATAAATATTAACAATAGGGTGCCCACAATCAGGGCATTTTCCGAAACATGGTTCATGCTGATAATTTAAAATGTGTAAAATTTGCCTGTTAAACAGGCGCACTGATAAAAAATAATGTATCAGCTTATTTTACCAGAAACCATGAAACGGAAAGAGGATCAGTCGGTAAAACTGAAGTGATGGGAGATAAAATGATCTGCCTGTATACAGCCTTGTGCTGGTTTTAAATAAGCTTGCATTATCAGTTGCCAGAAAAATATCAGCGGCAGGTGCATGTGATTTTAGGGCAGATAAATGCAGGCTTGTTCCGGCCTCGGCATACAGGTTGTAAGGTTGATTGCTTTTCTTTAAACCGGTTTTACCGGCATCTTTTTGCAAATGGTTTACGGCACCCGCATTTGCCTCTGCCTTTACACTTATTTGTAAAGCAAAAACAAAAGCAATAACCAGGGCCGATTTAAATAACCTGAGCAACATAGCGCAAATATAAGGTTTATGTTGTTAAGGGCTAAATGGTAAAAAACATGGCCACCGCCGCGCCGCCCATAAATACAAAAGTTGCCCATAGCAACCCTTTAGATAGCCAGCCACTTTTATAAACGCCCATGATTTGTTCGCTGGCGGCAATTCTCGTAATTAAAAATAATAGGGGTACGGCAGCCACGCCATTAAGCACCGCGGTGTATACCAATGCCTTAACCGGGTCAATGCCAATAAAATTAATAGCCAGGCCTATTGCAGTTGAAACAATGATAACGCCATAAAAGCCCCGGGCGCGTTTTAGTTTGTAGTTAAGCCCGGCCCGCCAGTCAAATGCCTCGGCAACGGCATATGCGGCAGAACCGGATAGTACAGGTACCGCCAATAACCCCAGGCCAATGATCCCCACCGAAAAAATAAGTTTAGCCAAATAACCGGCATTAGGGAATGAGTGTACCAGTGGCTCTAATGCCTTGGCAGCATCAGCAGCATTCTTAATGTCCTTTACACCGCTGTTGTGGAGCACACTGGCGGCAACCAATAATATACACCAGGTAGTGATCTCAGAAATGATCATGCCCGAGGTATTATCCTTACGCATGGCATGGATGTTTTTCCAACTAATGGTGGGTTTCCCTTTTTTGATCAGGTGCTTTTCCTTCTCCTCTTCCACTTCCTGTGAGGCCTCCCAAAAAAACATGTATGGTGTAATGGTTGTTCCAAACACACCGGTAATAATAAACAGAAAGGCAAAGTTAAACTCAATATGAGGTATTACCGTGGCCTTTAACACCGTGGCCCAGTCCTGGTGAATAATACAAACCGTAATGGGGTACGATAGCAGGGCAAGCGCCAACCACTTCAGTATTTTTGAGTAAGTTTTATAGCTCGTAAATATCTCCAACAGCAGTATGCTAACCGTAAAAATAAGTGTAAGTATAAAAAACGGAAAGGGGATAAGCAGTTGTGCCGCCGCGGCCATGGCGCCAATGTCGGCACCTATATTAATGGTATTGGCTATTACCACCAGGCCAACAACAGCGTATAATACAGGTTTGCTGTAGTTGTCTTTTACTACCGCAGCTATGCCTTTTCCGGTTACTATACCAATCCGGGCGCAGGCTTCCTGTACAGCAGTCATAAAGGGGAGCATGTACAGTGCTGTCCATAACTGGCCGTAGCCAAATTGTGCACCTGTTTGCGAATAAGTAGCTATACCTGAGGGATCATCATCAGCTGCGCCGGTAGTAAGCCCTGGACCTAATACGGTAAGCCATTTCCAAAATCCTTTTTTTGCCGGCTTGTGAGGTGTTTCTGATGCCATAGTAATGGTTTAGTTAATCCACAAGTAATAGCAGCAGGCAATACCAGTTCAACAACTTTAACAATTAGCAGCTGTTGAATTTTAAGTTGGATTAGTTACTAAAAATACTGAATAACAATGAGCATACAACAGGTATGCAATAAAAAAGTATTACTCGTGGCCGTAAGGTTCAATGTGGATCAATACGTCTTTAATGCTGAGGTCGGCATCAAGCAATTTATCCTTTACAATATGGGCAATGCGGTGCCCTTCGGCAACGGTCATCTCCGGATCCAGCTGAATGTGCAGGTCAACAAAATAATCAAAGCCCATTTTCCTCACGTAGCATTTTTCAATCAGCTTTACTTTATCCACCTGTCCGGCCAGTTCCCTTATCTGGTTCACAATTTCAGCAGATGGTGCGGCATCCATAATCTCGGCCAGGCCGGGTCTTAAAAGTTGTATAGCGTTATAAAATATTAGTCCTGATGCCAAAAGTGCGGCCCAGTCATCGGCTCCTTCATAGCCCTTACCCGCAATAAGTGCAATGGTGATCCCTATAAATGCAGCCACGGAGGTAATGGCATCGCTGCGGTGGTGATAGGCATCGGCCTTTACGGCATTGCTGTCAATCTGTTTACCAACCTTTAGCACGTATCTAAACATGCATTCCTTAATAATCATCACCACCAGTAGTATATATAAGGTAAACCGTTTAGGCATATCATGAGGTGTGCGCACAAATTCAATAGCGTGCCAGCCAATCCATACGGCGGCAGCCATTAAGCAAAAAGATATTACGATGGATACTATGGGTTCGGCTTTTCCATGCCCGTAAGGGTGTTTGCTATCTGCAGGTTTCATGGCTATCCTTAATCCGATCCATAAAAGTGACGAGCTGAAAATATCCGCGCCGGTTTCTGTTGCATCGGCAATAAGAGCGTACGAATGACCAAGATGGCCCGATATGGCTTTCAGAAAAACCAGCACAATGCTAATTCCAATACCAATTTGAGTGGTACGAATTGCCTTTACCGAAGGGTGTACATCTATTGCAGCCATGTCAAAACCTAAATAAGGCCGCAAAGGTAAAAAGCTTGGTGACTAATACCCTCATTTAATTTTAAACAAGTATTAAAATTAGATACAGGAGAAATTATAAGACATAGTTAATGCTAAATGATGTGCCAGGTAACAGTTTCAATACACATTTGGGCAGTTTCAATAAATTAATAACTTTGGTATAAACCAATCATTACCAACAGCCCCGGGGGAAATAAACCAATGGAAAAACATAATTTATCACGGCGCCAGTTTATTGGCAGCGGTGCAATTGCAGCCACAGGACTTTTATTGTTTTCAAAAACATCATTTGCCAATACCATTTTACGCAAGGCCGATAAGCCAAACTCGCTGATTAATGGCGTACAGATAGGAGTTATCACTTATTCGTTCCGTAGTATGCCTGATACTGTGGAGGATTTGCTGAAATATTGTATTGATTGTAACATTAATGCCATTGAAATAATGGGCGATGCCGCCGAGATTTATGCCGGTGCACCTAAACGACAGGGTGGCGGAGGGTATGGCAGACCGCAAACTCCTGAAGAAAAAACAGCATCTGACGACTTTAACAAAAAGATAGCAGAGTGGCGCACATCCGCACCGCTTAACAAGTTCAAAGAGTTGCGTAAAATGTATAGCGATGCCGGTGTAACCATATACGCCTGGAAACCAAACGCCCTTGGCACTCATAACAGCGATGCCGAAATTGATTATGCATTTAATGCAGGCAAGGCACTTGGGGTTAGCCACGTTACTGTTGAACTGCCTGACGAAGCACAAACTAAACGCCTTGGCGATATTGCCGCCAAACATAAAATGATGGTTGGCTACCATGCGCACACGCAAGCTACCCCAACGCTTTGGGACACCGCTTTAAGCCAGTCAAAATATAACGGCATTAATCTGGATATTGGCCATTATGTAGCCGGAACCAGTAGCAGCCCTGTTCCGTTTATTGAAAAATATCACGACCGTATAACCAGTATGCATATTAAGGATCGTAAATTTCATGATGGCCCTAACCAACCCTGGGGGCAGGGAGATACGCCGATAAAAGAGGTGTTGCAGCTGATAAAAAATAACCACTATAAATTCCCCGCCACTATTGAGCTGGAATACAAGATACCAGACGGCTCCGATGCGGTGAAAGAAGTAAAAATATGCCGCCAGTTTGCTGCGGATGCCCTAAGCTAAGCGTATAATAGCATCGGGCATGTTATTTTAAATTTTTGTCCATGAAGTTAAGGTACTGTTCCCAGTCATAAGTAAGTATATTATGATTGCCCGGCCTGATGTGGTATTGGATACCACCCGATACGGATTCACTTAAACCGGGCATCCGGGTTGTTGGCAGGCCCTGGCGCCCTAACAGGCGATAAACCGGTGTGGCATACACACCGGATAAAAATTCTCCTTCCGGGTCAGAGTTTTTATCACTTTCGGCGCTGCCTATGGCAATGGGTCTTGGCGCTATAAGTGCAATTACCTCATGCTGATCAAAGGGCATAACAGTATCCTTATGAATGTATTGACGAAAATTTACATCGAACCAGTGAGGAAAGACGGTACATAAGTGTTCAATACTTTCGCCTTTACCTCTTCTGAATAGCTTTACACCACCGGCTCCCGATTCATTACTGAGTACCATGGCAAAACGCTCATCTGTAGCACCTGCCCATACCGCAGCCTTACCCAACCGCGAAAAGCCAAACACCGCCACCTTTTTAGCATTGATATCTTTATCGGTTTCCAGATAGTCAAGTGCGCGGCTTAAGCCCCATGCCCAGGCGCCCACTGTACTAAAATTATCTCCGCGTCCCTGCAATTCTGGATATAGGGCATGTACACCATTTTTAAAACCGTCATCATAATCAGGGTCGATGTCGCCGCAGTAGATGGTCGCAAAACCGTATCCGCGGGCTAATATCATTTCCAGATCGGTGTTGGGTTTCGTGGCCCTATTGGCTTGGGTTGCCTTGTGATCAACTATGCCGGGACCTTTGCCTGCCCAGCTGGCCGAAATTTTAATGGCTGTATCATTAGTGAGGGTTTGATTGCCGCCAAAGCCAAGCTGTAAAATTAAGGGTACTGGTTTTTTTGAGTGATTGGGCAGATAAATGAGTATATCCATTTGGGGGCCGTCGGGCTTTCCATTAAAATAAACGGTTACCTGTTTACGGATAGCCTTACCGCCTAATGCGTTTTTATCTGTATCAAATACCTTAAAGGTCATATTAGCAGGCCTCGCCGGAGCCTGGCCATACATTTGGGTAGTAAACAGCTGTATGATTTCTTTCCGTCTTACCCGCCATTGCATCGCCGTAGTTACCTTACTGCCGTTGTTCATAATTAACGGATCGGCAAGGGATGATAAGGTGTTGTCCTGAGCGCGGGCAACTGATGTGCTAACAAAAAACAGCGCTATAAATGCAAAGCGGGTTAAAGGTTTCATTACAGGTTACTATTGGTTGGTATGAGCCTTCTAATGTAGCAAATTAATAGGAGCCACTTTATATTGCTATTGAATTGTGACACAGATGATGTTCCGTTGTTTTTTTAGTGTGAGGGTATTAAAATCGGCGAATTATCAATTTTACAATGTTTTTCAATGCTGTTTGTTGTTGCTCCGCAGTTACATGTTTAAAAATCAACGCAGTTAATAATTCTTGAAGTAATCATATCAATATTAATTTATATTTGTCCGCAGTCAACCGACTTCATAAACTACTTCTTTTAGCACTGTTATTTTGATAATAAATTTTAAAAGGATTAGTTATATTGTTTTTTATAATTGTATAAATGACAAATATAAAAAATTACCATTGGGCGACTAAGGCAAAAGTATATTCCTGCAAACCATTATAAATAATATGAAGTACATTATTCTTTTTATCTTAATTATCGGCGGCAAAGCCCTGGCCTTTGCAAACCACCACAAACCTGTATCAGATACGGTAAGCACCAGCCAGATACTTTTAGACACTGAAGGCAAGCCCATTAACGCGCATGGCGCAGGGGTATTATATCATGAGGGAGTTTATTACCTTTTTGGCGAAATCAAGAAAGGTAAAACCTGGCTTGTTCCCGGCCAAAACTGGGAAGATTACCGGGTACCTGCCGGAGGTGTTTCGTGCTATTCATCAACGGATCTTAAACACTGGAAAAACAGAGGAGTGGCGCTTAAAGTAGTTACCAACGATACCAGTAGCGAGCTGGATACAGGCAGGGTAATAGAAAGGCCAAAGGTTATTTATAACGCCACCACCAAGAAGTTTGTGATGTGGCTGCATTCAGACAAAAATGATTATCGTGCATCTAAAGGTGGTGTTGCCGTTAGCGACAAGCCCTGGGGGCCGTATCGCTATCTAGGAAGCGTAAAGCCAAACGGACAAATGTTAAGGGATATGACCTTGTTTAAAGATGATGACGGTAAAGCATATCTCATATACTCATCAGAGGAGAACAGCACCATGCATGTATGTTTGCTGAGTGCCGATTATTTAAAGCCTACTAAAACTTATTCCAGAATATTGATTAAGGAAAACAGGGAAAGCCCGGCTATTTTTAAGCACAATGGTAAATATTTCCTGGTTACATCGGGCTGTTCGGGCTGGTCGCCAAATGCGGCTGACTATGCCATTGCCGATCATATTATGGGGCCTTGGACCCAGCAGGGCAATCCATGTAAGGGTTTAAATGCCGGTAGTACCTTTTCGGCGCAGGGTGCGTTTATCCTTCCTGTGTATGGTAAACCCGGAGATTTTATATTTATGGGAGATATCTGGAATAAAACAGATTTGGAAAAATCGGCCTATCTATGGTTGCCCATACATGTTAACGGGGATAAAGTTGAAATACACAATAGTAAATAGTAATGCAAAACACCCGCCGGCATTATATCCGGAGTTGGGTTAACAAGAAAGCCTGCCGATCTGTGATCGGCAGGCTTTCTTGTTTTACTTACGGTGATGTGTATTGGCGCAATCTTGATTCAGGTTAATTGCCGATAGGGGTAACGGACAGATTGTTTGCAAGCCATAGCCCCATAATATTATCCATCACGTCCGTAATAATCGCTATTTTTTTCAAGTGTTTGAAGTATGATATTTACGGTAACCTGAAACCCCGTGATATTAAAAAAATGAAATATAAAATTACCATATATTGCCTGATCGCGCTATGCTCCTGGTCATTAAAAATCCGGGCTCAGCAGATTACTAAAACAAATGACAGCGCGGTGGTTACTAATCACCAGGTTACAATAACCGTTAATTATAAAACCGGATTAATTAACTATCATTTTAGCAATGGAGTTGTATTAAATAACACCGTTGCCTACCTGGTAGATGTTAAGACCGGTTACTGCTCAACATCTGATTGTAGACTGCACCAGGCTGTTACAAAACCATTTAGGGATAGTTTAGGTAAAGGTGTACACATATTTGTTAAGCATATTGATAACAAAAAGGGTATTATGCTGCTACAGCAAATTACGCTTTATCATGATCATCCTTACCTGTTGGTCAGTTTAACAGGAACTGCTAATGAGGGTGCGCCATTTGAAACCCGTGATATTTGTCCCCTGGCTGTGTTACCCAAATATCATGGCAGTTTATTTCAGCCGGGAGCGGAGCCCCGTTTGCTTGATGTGCCGTTTGATAATGATAACTGGGTAAACGTGTTGGAGTGTAAATGGGATGGTGCCGATAAACCCATATTTAGCGGTATTAGTTATGAATACGCGGCAGTATATGATAACAAAACCTTGTCTGGCCTGGTAGTAGGGAGTGTAAGCCATGATTTTTGGAAAACAGGAATCGTTTACCGCTCCTCAAAACAAACAGGCTTGATTGATTCCCTGAAAATATATGGCGGGGCAGCAACCGAAGATAACCCGGCGTTAAAACCGGCCTATGGAGGTTTAGATGGTACACATGACCACGTGCCCCATGGTACCATGACAGGGGCAGTAGTTAACTCACCCGTAATATATTTAAACGGATTGAGCGATGTACGGAAAGCATTTACAGATTATGGCCATATTAATGCCTCCATTAATGGTAGGCAAACCTGGAAAGGTAATGCACCTGTTTACTGGAATAGCTTTGGTGTTGAAGGCGTTTTGGGATATTCAGGAGTGATGATGCCCAAGGATCTTGGAAAAATAGCCGATTTTATTCAAACACTGGATAATTTTAACCGGTATTCAAAACCTGTGCTCAGTATTGATTCATACGATCAATCTATTTACACTACCGATGTGCTGGCTTCATTTGGCAAGTATGCCGAAAAGAAGAACCAGCAAATGGGATTTTACTTTATCCCCTTTGCTATATGGTCATGGAAAAACTCGTTGGATAATAAAATAGCAGGTTCGCCCTATGCATTAAGAGAAGCAGTTTTGCGGGATAAAAATAACCAGCCGATATTATATAAAGATGGCGACTGGTGTGCTTATGCCATGGATCCCACCCATCCGGCCATTCGTTTGTATATCATTAATCAGCTGGAAAAAGCCAAAGCCATAGGTGCCAAATTTATTAAAATAGATTTTTTAACCGCAGGGGCGCTGGAGTCTGCCACCCGTTTCAATCCTAAAGTGCGGTCCGGGTTACAGGCATATAATTATGGTATGAAAACGCTTCGCTCGCTGGTTGATTCGGTTATGGGGCCTGATATTTTTATTACCCAGGCCATATCTCCCATGTTTCCGAGCCAATATGCGCATACACGCTTTATTTCAACAGATGTATACTCACATTTGCGCGATGACCAGGCAGGCTTTCCACACTATGGTAGTACGGAGGCTTCGCTGGCAACCGGCTCGCATTTATGGTGGGTACAGGGAACGCTTTGGCCTTATACCAACCTGGATGTAAGCATCATGAAACAGTTTCAGAAAAATCCGGAGCTCAGCGAAAAGGAAGTAAAAGTAAGGCTCTATGCAATGATGGCTATGGGAAGTATATTGGGTGACGGATCTGATTTTGGAGATAAGTTAGCAGCTGATCGAGCCAAAATTTATCTGAATAATAAAAACATGGCCGCCTTTTTTAGTAACCCGAAGGCTTTTACACCTTTAAAATTTGCAGATGGTGAAACCCTTGATCAGCAGTTGTCTTTTTATCTGCCTGCAAAGGTACCGTTGTTGTCACTATTTAACTTTGATAAACAGAAAACATTCACTCAGCAATGGCACCGTGGCGATTTAAACTTGGGAGCTCGAGCATATTTGATCAAGGATTTTTTAACCGATGCTCCTTTGGGTAAAATAGCCAAAGGACAGGATGTATTTTCACTAACCGCAGCTACCGAAGATGCGCTGCTGGTTAAGTTGGTGCCGGTTAATTAATGAAAAGCAGTTATTCATAAACTATTAAATATAGTTTGTGAACAGCCGCTTTATAATTTATCTGAGCTTAATTACAATCGTGAACATGATATTTGCTTAGCCCAAAGCGCTCTTAATGAGGGGGATCACTTTACTGCCAATCAATTCAATTGACTGCATCAACTGGCTATGGGTGAGTCCTGCATTATCCATCTGAAAAGTAAACCGGGATATCCCACCCAAGGCTTCGCTGTGACGGATTATTTTTTCAGCAACCTGCTCAGGTCCGCCAACAACCAATACTCCCCGGGCGGCAATCAATGTATCAAATTGTGTCCTGGTTACCGGTGGCCAGCCACGCTCGCGGCCCAGCTTTGTCCATAGTTCGGCATAACCCGGATAATAGTCGGTGATAGCTTGTTCTGTTGTAGCACCAACATACCCTGGTGAGTGTAAACCAACCCGGAGCTGATCCGGTGCAAAACCCGCCCTGCGCCCGGCTTCCCGGTACAGATCTACCAGCGGACGGAAACGATGCGTTTCGCCACCGATTATTGCTACCATTAAAGGTAACCCCAGCGTACCAGCCCTTGCAAAGGATTCCGGCGTGCCGCCTACACCCAGCCAAACAGGTAGTTTTGCTTGTAAGGGCCTGGGATAAACCGGCTGATTATTGAGTGCAGGCCGAAACCTGCCCGACCAGGTAATGAACTCATTATCGCGGATCTTCAACAACAGATCCAGTTTTTCTTGGAACAGTGCATCGTAGTCATCAAGGTTAAATCCAAAAAGCGGATATGCTTCTATAGATGAGCCACGGCCAACAACCAGTTCGGCTCTTCCTTTAGCGATCAGATCAAGCGTGGCGAAACTTTGGTACACCCTTACCGGGTCGGCAGCGCTTAAAACGGTCACTGCGCTGGTTAAGCGGATGCGGCTGGTTTTTGCAGCAGCCGCTGCCAGGATAACAGCCGTAGCCGAATCCAAGAACTCTTTTTTATGGTGTTCACCTATTCCGAAAACGTCCAATCCGGACTGGTCTGCTAATACAATCCTGTCCAGTAATTGTTCCATGGCATCCACGCTGCTCAGCGTGTTGTCGGTACCATACATGGCCGAGGCAAAGCTATCTATTCCTATTTCCATTGCTATTATGAATAAAAAAGCCCCTGTCAAAGCAGGGACTTTCGAATATCCGTATTTTAAGCCATTTATGCTTCAGTATGTTTTATTAATTACGTGGCTGTGATGTAAAAGCGTAATTAAATAGCATGCCAAGGGTGATGGTAAAAGTTAGTCGATCTTTTAGCGTAATGATTTGAACGCTGCGCGGAGCTCCTCGGCAAAAAGCTGTGGCTGTTCCCATTGTGCAAAGTGACCACCATTGTTTGCCTCATGGAAATAGATCAGTACATTAGCATGAAAAGGGTGTATTTCGTTGTTTTTATCATCTTGTTTTTTGTACTTTTTGTGATTCTTATCTCAAAAGTATATCCATAGCCAGCGGTATTCAATCACCAAATATGCTAAGCGGGCGATGCAGGTGCTGAAGCAGGCATTCTTAACTGGAAGCGTTTTTATCCGGCGGGAAAGTATTTGATCTGTTGGTTTATAACAGGATTAAAGAGGGCGGGTGTATGATGGATCTCACCGAATCTACAGGAATTATACGGAGCGTTGCTTCTGATATACGGATCAAATAGCTTTATTGGGGCCAATAGGGGGGCAGCCAAGAAATTCGTTTTTTTGGAATTCTCCGGGTTAAGTATTTATTACATCAAATAAGTAACTACATTAAAATGCACCCTGCGCCTTTATAACGCTAATTGGTGTTTTTAGGAGAATTTTAAGGTCAGTAACCAAATTAAAAGTTTCAATATACGCTATATCATATTCTATCATATCAGAAGCACTTGTATTGTTAATTCGATTTTCTGTTTGCCATTTACCGGTAATCCCCGGTTTAATAGCCGAGCGGATATCATTAAATTCTGCATGCAAGTGCAACATGTGAGGTACAAGCGGCCGCGGCCCTACAATACTCATATCTCCCATTAAAACGTTAAATAGTTGCGGCAATTCATCAATACTGGTTTTACGAATTAATTTTCCAATCCAGTTAACCCGCGAATCATTTTTAGGTTTAAATAAAACGCCCGTTTGTACGGCTTCAAGAAAAGATTTCTCGTCTTCTTTATTGTAATGTTTTACGGCAATCATTGATCTGAACTTTAAACATCTGAAAAGTTTTTTATTATGTCCCACTCTGTAATTTGAGTATAGTGCCGGTCCGGTTGACGATAGCATGATCAGAATAGGAATTACTACCCACACAGGGATGAGTATAATGATTAATATAATCGATAAAAAAATATCTAAAACACGCTTAATTCTTAATTGCGCCTTTTTGTTATCTATGGAAGCTTTGACCGCAAGCTTTTTGGAAAAAAAATATTTTTCGTCAAACATGTTTTGTTTCGCATTTTAAAGATTATACCAAATTCATTTATATTGAGTTAGAAAATAGAATAAGCTAAACGTTGGCAGAAAGTATATTGGTTACACTTTTTAAAGCAGAAGCAATAACCTGATCCATGTTGTAATACTTATATTCAGCAAGCCTCCCGCCAAAAATGGTTCGGTTTTCGTGTTTTGCCATTTCTTTATATTTTTTATATATGCGCATATTTTTTACATCATTAATAGGGTAATAAGCGTCATTTCCGGATTTCCATTCTTTAGGGTACTCTTTAGTTATAATAGTAAATGGTTGTTGTCCAAACTCAAAGTGTTTATGCTCAATTATTCTGTTATACGGAACGTCCTTTTCCGTGTAATTTATCACCGCATTCCCTTGAAAGTTTTTAACCTCGAGCCTTACTGTTTCAAATAACAGGCTTCTGTACTCCAGGTGCCCCAATTTAAAATCAAAATATTCATCAATTTTTCCTGTAAAAATTGTTTTATTACCCAGGGCGTTCCATTGGTTTTTGTTCAAAAAGTAATCAACGTTTCGCCTGATCTCAATTCCGGTTAAAAGTGCTTTTATTAGTTTGGTATAACCGCCTATAGGGATGCCCTGGTAGGCATCGTTAAAATAATTGTTATCGAAAGTGAATCTTACAGGCAAGCGTTTTATAATAGAAGTTGGCAAATCTCTTGCATCTCTTCCCCATTGTTTTTCTGTATAGCCTTTTATCAGTTTTTCATACACATCATGCCCTACCGAATTAATAGCATAATCTTCAAGGTTTTTGAGGTTTTTATTGTCGAGTTTAGAAATTTGATGTTGAATTTTATCTTGTGCTTCCTGGGGCGTCTTTACCTTCCATAATTGGTAAAAAGTATTCATATTAAAGGGAAGATTAAACAGATCGCCCTTGAAATTTGCCACCGGCATATAGGTAAACCTATTAAAGGCAGCATATTTATTTACATAATCCCAAATTCTTTTACTATTGGTATGAAAAATATGAGGCCCGTATTTATGTACATTAATCCCTTCAATATTTTCCGTATAGCAATTCCCTCCAATGTGGTTCCTTTTTTCCAGAACCAGGCATTTAAATCCGTTGTCTGTCAGTTCTCTTGCACAAACAGATCCAAATAGCCCTGAGCCGATGATAATAAAATCATATTCGAAACCGCTTTCAGCCATTTATTAGTCGGATTTATCAATTTATATTATTTATTAAAGAAAGAAAATTCGAGAATGTACTCTATGAAAATAAATATAAAGTAAATTGAATAATAAATGTAATTAATTGCCAGATTGTTTGCCAAAAAGAGTAATAAAATAGTTACTTAGTAACAATAATTCAATAATATGTTTTAAATGTTATGTTTATATGAATTTATACCCTGATGATCTTATTTAGATGCATTCTCACTAAAAAAATCCAATATCGCTTAATAATTGGGTAAAAACATACAACTTTAGGCCTCTGCCAATTCTTTTATTTGTATACTAAATTTTAGGGACATCCTAAATTAAGAACCAATACCTATGTTAAGTGGGGCTGCACGCATGCAATGTATTTGTAGGTGCTTCATGAATTTTATTTTTTGAACTTTTTTATTTTCTATCATGCTAAAAAAACAAATTGCATTATGCATTTTAATGCTTGCAAATGCCCTTTTTTATTCTGGAAGCACTTACGCCCAGCAAAAAACCAGTCCTGATTCTATCCGGAGCAAAATGCAATGGTTTGCTGATGCAAAGCTCGGTATCTTTATTCATTGGGGTATTTATTCTGTAAATGGTATTGATGAGAGCTGGAGCTTTCATAATAAAAAAATAAGCTATGAAAATTATATGAAGCAGTTGAACGGCTTCACCGCCGCAAATTATAATCCGCAGGAGTGGGCCAGCCTCATCAAAGAAAGCGGCGCCCGTTATGCTGTTATCACTACCAAGCATCATGATGGTGTGGCATTGTGGCCAACTAAGCAACACCATTTTAGTGTAATGCGTAATACACCTGCAAAAAAAGATGTATTGAAACCGTTTTATGCCGCTTTGGATAAGGAAGGTATTAAACGGGGAGCTTATTTTTCTTTGATAGATTGGAGTCACCCTGATTATCCGGGTTTTTTAAAAGACAGCAGCCGTTATAAAATTGCTGATAATCCCAAACGCTGGCAGTTGTTTCAGAACTTTTTTCAAGCGCAAATTGATGAAGTGAACAGGGCATACAAGCCAGACCTGTGGTGGTTTGACGGCGACTGGGAGCACAGCGCAGCTGAATGGCAGGCTGAAAAGGTAAGAAAAGAAATTTTAAGCGTTTGCCCCGGAGCTATTATTAATGGGAGGTTACAGGGATATGGAGATTACGAAACCCCGGAGCAGAACTTCCCGGTTAGCCGCCCTAAATTTAATTGGTGGGAACTTTGTATGACAACCAATAATAATTGGGGGTTCCATCCGGATGATACCAATTATAAAACACCATTTGAAGTGATCAGCATTTTTGTGGATGCAGTTAGTAACGGTGGCAACCTGTTGTTGGATATCGGCCCCAAAGAGGATGGAACCATCCCGGCAGAGCAGGTGCACATTTTAAAGGAACTGGGTGCCTGGAACAAAAAGAATGGTGAAGCTATTTTTGGAACCCTGCCAGGTTTGCCACAAGGGCATTTTTATGGGCCCACTACCGTATCAAAGGATTCAACGGTCATTTATCTTTTTTTACCAGGACAAACCACCGGAAATATTATGCTAAAAGGGTTAACGAATACCATTAAGGACATACAGGTAGTTGGAACTGAGGTGCATTTAAAACCCAAAATTGTGGGAAAAGTATCCTGGAGCCCTGTACCCGGCCTTGTTTTTATAAACGTACCTGAAAAATGTAAAGATCCTTATATGACAGTTGTAAAACTACAGTTAGATAAACCAGTACAATTGTACCGCGGCCAGGGAGGATTAAATTAATTGACGGCCCTCAAATAGTGATTTAAAACAGCGTTTGCCGGTATATTAAATATGCATCGGTTTTTAATTGCAGTAATGATTAAAAAAATTAATTTAGTACAGCCCTAATAAATACTTTATTAAACCTGAATCAGCGTAAGTATGCAGTTAAATAATTATAAGCTTTTGTTGTTTTGTTTGTGTTTCTTGTGTGTGCCGTATAGCTACGCACAAAAAGTGTCAAGAAAAACCGTCAACATAATTTTTGACAGCGATATGGGGCCCGATTATGATGATGTAGGCGCAATTACCATTTTGCATGCGCTGGCTGATAAAGGCGAATGTAATATTCTGGCCACGGTAGCCAGTACCAAATATGAAGGCGTAGCCGCTGTTTTAAATGTATTTAATACCTATTTCGATCGCCCGGATATTCCTGTAGGCGTACCCAAGGGCAACGCACTGGAATTGCGCGACTCACAACACTGGACTGATACTTTGATGGCGAAATACCCTCATCGTATAAAAAATAACGATGAAGTGCCGGACGCCGTAAAGCTATATCGAAAGGTGCTGGCATTGCAGCCTGATAATAGTGTAACCATCGTTACTATTGGGTTTTTAACTAATCTCTCAAACCTGTTAAATTCTAAGTCGGATGAATATTCGCCGCTTAGTGGAAAACAGCTTATCAGCAAAAAAGTAAAATTGTTAGTATGTATGGGAGGCAAGTTTCCATCGGGCTATGAATTTAATGTGATGAAAGATGCTGCGGCATCACAGAACGTTTACGGGAACTGGAACACTCCTGTTATTTTTAGCGGATTTGAGATTGGTGAGAAGATTTTGGCAGGGGTGCCCTTAATAAATAACAAGGCTATAAAAAATGATCCGGTAAAAGAAGCATTCAGCATATCCATCCCAAAAGCCAAAGAAGACTCTGCCGGTAGGAAAAGCTGGGACGAAACAGCTGTTTTGGTTGCTGTAAAAGGTTATCAGCAATATTATACTTTACATACAGGAAAGATAAAAGTAGCCGATGACGGTAAAAATACCTGGGATGACAAAGGTAAAGGGCAAGCTTATCTGGTTGAAAAGCTTGACTTTAAAAAGGTTCAGCATATAATCAATGAATTGATTATGCATGAACCACACCATAAAAAGGGATAAAATTTACGTTGTTTTATATCGTTTATAAAATATGCAGGCCGGTGATTTGTCCCGAAAGGAAACATGTCAATTGCCTGCATATTTATATTAATCAGCATAAGTTAATACCTTTTCTATAATAGCCGTTAAATTAATTGGTAAGCTCAAAATCATCCTGCAATTGTATATTATCAGATGCGCCGCCTATCATCAGCCTGAATGTGCCGGGTTGTGTAATACGCTCAAGTTCATCATTATAAAAAGCCAGTTTCTCTTTGTCAATAGTAAAAGATACACTTTTTGTTTCACCGGGTTGCAGCATTACTTTTTCAAAGCCCTTTAACTCTTTTACGGGCCTTAACGGTTGCGATACCAAATCGCGTAAATAAAACTGGGCAACTTCTTCGCCTGCATATTTACCCGTATTTTGAAGATCGAATGAAACCGTTACATCTTCGCTTTTTAACATTGATTTTTTGCTCAAATGCAGGTTGCTGTATTTAAAGGTGGTGTAACTTAATCCATACCCAAAAGCAAATCTGGGGCTGTTTGGTAAGTCGGTATAAGCGGAGGTATAAAATACGTCCGTATCGCTTTTTGCAGGCCTCCCAGTGTTTAGATGATTATAATAAATGGGTATCTGTCCTTCGGCACGCGGAAAGGTAATGGGCAGTTTTGCAGCGGGATTATACTTGCCATACAATACATCGGCTATGGCGTTACCTGCCTGGTTACCCAGCCACCAGGTGTATAAAATAGCCGGGGCGTGGTCTGCAGTCCAGTTAAATACCATCGGGCGGCCTGCCATCAGAAGTACTATAACGGGTTTGCCTGATGCTACTACAGCTTTAATAAGCTCTTCCTGTACGCCCGGCAAATGTATATTAGAACGGCTTTTTGCCTCGCCGGTCATATCAAACCGTTCGCCCATTGCCATTACTATTACATCGGCCTGCATGGCTGTTTTATAGGCTTCGTTAAAGTCAGTGCGGCTGGTATCGGTAATATCGCAGCCTTTAGCATATAGTAATTTGGTTTTCCCTGCGGCTTGCTGCATACCTTCATATAAAGAAACAACCTCATCTTCGTTTCCCACATTTTGAGCCCAGAAGCCTTTCATTTCTTTTTTTGATTTTACCAGTGGGCCTATCAAGGCAATGGTGTTTAAGTTTTTTGACAAAGGCAGTACCTGGTGTTCATTTTTTAATAATACGATGCTCTTACGGGCTATGTCACGGGCGGCTTCCACATGTTCAGGGGTGTTTAATACCCGCTTTTCACGTTCAGCATTACAAAAGCGATAGGGATCATCAAATAGCCTCAATTCGAATTTTTTGGTTAAAATACGGCCGACCGCCTCATCAATCCGGGTAACGGATACCTTTTTATAGGCAACCAGTTTAGCCAGGTTATTGATATAGCTGCGGCTTTCCATATCCATATCATTACCGGCATTTATAGCTGCTTCGGCCGCCTCATAGTTGTCGTTTACATAACCGTGGTTTATCATTTCGCCTATGGAACCCCAATCACTTACTACAAACCCCTTAAAGCCCCATTTGTCTTTTAAAATATTCTGTTGTAAATAATGGTTTGCCGTTGCCGGAGTTCCATTTAAATCATTAAATGAGTTCATAAATGTGGCCGCTCCGGCATCAAGTGCGGCTTTAAAAGGAGGTAAATATATTTCCCACAAAGTACGAATGCTCATATCCACGCTGTTATAATCGCGGCCGCCAATAGCTGCCCCGTAAGCTGTAAAGTGTTTTGCACAAGCCATAACAGCATCAAGGTTACCCAGGCCTTTGCCCTGGAAACCATGCACCCGTGCTGTAGCTATAAGGGAGCCCAAATAGGGGTCTTCGCCTGCGCCTTCCATTACCCTGCCCCAACGTGGATCGCGGGCAATATCAACCATAGGTGCAAAGGTCCAGTGTACGCCTCCGGCGGCGGCTTCGGTAGCAGCAATACGTGCCGATTTTTCAATGGCTGCCATGTCCCAGCTTGCGGCTTCGGCAAGGGGGATAGGGAAGGTTACGCTATAACCATGTATAACATCCTGTCCAAACAATAAAGGAATCTTTAACCTGGATTTCATGGCCGCTTCCTGGAAAACCCGGGTATGCTTTACACCTACAATATTTAATATAGAGCCTACCTCACCACGCTTTACGGCGTCAAGTTTATTACCAACATCAGTACTCACGGGGCCTGTAGCTTCCCAATCGCCATTATACTGGTTAAGCTGACCTATTTTCTCGGCTAAGGTCATCTTATTTAATAATGCCTGTACCTTTTGCGGAATGCTTTGTTGCTGGGCATAGCTTGTACTAATGCCAATGCTTAAAATGTAAAGAAGAATGAACGATTTTTTACAGCTATTCATAAGCTTAAATTAACAGAATTAAAATCTTTCCGGCTGATGCCATTGCTATCCGGTGTTTGTCTGTTGTTCTTCATCGTGATGATTATTTCTTTTTGTCAAGCGGTTTTACCGAAACTTCTTTAAAAAATACAATGTCGTTATCACCATGGTTCTGCAGACCGATATAACCCGAATCTGGCCGGCGCCCACGGAACGGTTCGTAATCAAACTTGCGCTTCGGTGTTGGATCGCCTTCGGTATAATCAGTTACTTTTTGGCCGTTTAGGTATATCAACGTACGCGGGCCGTCAAGCGTAATTTCCATTACATTCCATTTCGGACCCGGCTTACCTGGCTTAGCAAAAGGCTTGGTTAATGAATATAATGTTCCGGTAACATGGTAATCATCCTCGTTGGAGGTTTCAGGGTGATTGTCTATCTGTACCTCATATCCATAAAATACCGGCATCCAGGCCTCACGGGGTTCAATAGGTATGCGGATAAATACCCCTGAGTTGCTGTTTGCCTTTTGCATTTTATAAACCACGCGGATAGTGCAGTTACTGAATTTTTCTTTGGTCCAATATAACAAGCCCATTCCGCCGTGACTACCGGTTAGGCCATTTTCAACATACCTGCTGCCCGCGCCAACGTGTTGCCAGCCATTAAGATCCTTACCGTTAAAAAGTTGACGCCAGCCCTTTTCAGACAATTTGGGAATAGGATCCTGTGCATTAACCGTATTTAAATTCAATAACAACATCAGGCTAATGCCTAAAAAAGAGATCTTCAGAATTATTTTTTTTGTCATGATCATTATTGGGGTTTATGTTTATTTAGATGCTTTGTATAAATGTATTACCTGGCCGCCGCCCGCCGCCAGGTTTGTATTAATCGTGCCATGGCTATTTACTTTTTGCGTTACCTTTACTAAATGATCAGGTTCTTTATCCGCATCAGGGGCATCGCTGTATATTTCAGCAATATAATCTCCTGCTGGTAAAAAATACATGGATGTGTTAATGTTATGGGCGGTATTGTTACTAATGGTACCGATATACCAATCGTCGCCTTTACGGCGTGCCACGGTAACGTAATCACTCACCTTGGCATTTATTACCTTCGTTTCATCCCAGGTGTTGGGTACTTCCTTTAAAAATTCAAACCCTGACTGGTCGGTATAGGCGTCCGGAAAGTCAGCAACCATCGGTAACTCGTTTTCCAGCACCACATACATGCCCAGCATGTGGCAGCGTGTGCCCAATACCATTGGTGCGGTATAACGCACTTTAAATGTTTTGGCATTGGCTGCTCTAAAACCACCTAAATGGTAATCGGTTGAGCCTGCCAGCAGGCGCGTAAACGCGATATTAACATCTGCATCAGGAGTTACATTATGGTTCCATTTGTCGTTTTCATAATTGAGTGTGCCTTCGCGGGTTAACTCATTAGGATAGGTGCGGCTTGTGCCCGTGGGTTTGTAGGCTCCGTGAAACTGTATGTGCAAATGGTGCTGTGCTGCTTTTTGCAGAATTTCTTCCTGTATGTTTACCATCTCCTGATCGTCACGATCCATAAAGTCGCACATTAATCCTTTGATACCCCATTTTTCATATTGGGCAAATGTTTCATCCAGTTTAGGATACAGGGCGTAAAAATGTACCCAAACTCTGATGCCGACGCCTACCTTGGCGGCTGAATCACAAAGCTGCTGCATATCCAGACCAGGAACCGCTTTTGACGGATCGGCATGCGGACCGGGTTGAAAACCAGCACCATCATTTACATACCATTCGTGAAGGCCATATTCAACAACTGTATGATATGCTATGTTATTCTTTGCGCAAAAATTCACATAATACATATTGAAATCATAGTTATTGCCCGGTGCCCAGGAAGTATCAGGCGAAACATTACCGTTCCACCAGGGAAAGGTGTCTTTACCGGGTTTTATCCATGATACGTCTTTCAGCTTGCAAGGCTCACTCAGGTTGGTTAGTATGTTTGACTCGATGAACGCCCCCGCCCGGTCGCTGATCATCATTACCCGCCAGGGGCTGTTATGCGGCAGTGTCCCCTTCACCTTGATCTCTTTTTGGTGCGGAAGCGGCGACAGGCTGCTTTGCATGGTTCCGTTGTGTTTTATCAGGTACATGCCTGCATAATCCAGCAGATTAGCTTCAGTAATGGCCATATAAACACCAGTTGGATATTCAAATAATGCAGGCAGATCCATCAGGGTATCTGGTTTTATTTGGCTCAGGTGTAATTTACTATACAGGCCCTCATGAGAGGTGGTATAGTTTTCTCTGAAAAGTGTTAGCGCGATTGGGTCCTGCGCTAAATTGAACGTATTGGCCTCGTCAGTAATCTCTATGTTTTTCCACCCGTGCTGACCTGGTATCTGGTAACGAAACGCGGCGCCATCATTAAAAACCCTTATCTCAATATTAATTCCCCTTTTTAAGCCCTTGTTTTCCGTAGCTGATATCAGGGCCTGGTTACTCACGCTATGTACTTTGCTGCTTTTACCCACTATAAGATTATAGGTTTCGTCTAATTTTTGAAATACCGGCTTTCCGAATATAATATCCTGTCCAAATACGCCTCCCTCTTTAAAACTAATACTCAAACGCGATGTATTAACCAGCAGTTGCCCCTTATAACTAACCCGGTATATTACTCCGGATGGATCTGTATTGAGCCGGAATTCTATTTTTTTATCGGGCGAAGTAACAATAATATCCTGTTTGGCAAATACACAATTGTTTATAAACACCAACAGGACGACGAACAGTCGGCTAATAGCGGGCATAATATTAATTTATTGGTTTGGTAATTGGTTCTCAGACTTGCTGATCAGTCTTTTTTAATCTGAAAATTATGCAGGGAGCATAGGCTAACCTTGTAAATGGATAGCCAATAGCCCGGCATAAATCAGATTAATAAATATAAAACTAAATGCGATTTAAAAGTATAGTCTTCATCACCTTTAGTTTTATATCTTAATTAAACAATGTTGTGTAATCAGTATATCCTTTTGGGCCGGGAGTATATAACGTAGTAAAATCCGGAGTGTTTAGATCGGTGCCGTTTATAATACGCTGTTTCAATGTCGAAAAATAGCAAAGTGCTGTAAATTGTTGTGGTTAAACATTGCAATATAGTCTATATTAAAGGGAAAGTTTTGGGAATTATTAACACAAATTTAATATGTATCACTTATTAAATCTATAAACTTTGTTTAGTTTTGCTAAACATTATTTACCTCAGATCAATAAAATGTATTTCCCAAACAGTGCTGAGCGGTTAAAAAAGGTATTTGATAACCCTGCCTGGGCTTTAGTTGCAGCGTTTGGTACATACTTTTGTATGTACGGCTATAGGAAACCCTATACTGCAGCAGCATATACCGATGCCGGCTTATGGGGGTTAAGTTACAAGTTTGGAATGATCATTGCCCAAACAATTGGTTATGTGTTGGCTAAATGGATCGGTATTAAATTCGTTTCAGAGATCAAGCCCGTAAAACGTATCAAAGCTATCATTGCACTGATAGGTTTTGCCGAGGTAATGCTGCTGCTTTTTGCTTTGGCGCCACGCCCATGGAATTTGATATTCATGCTGTTAAATGGCCTGCCATTAGGGATTGTATTTGGTTTGGTGCTCAGCTTTTTAGAGGGGCGCAAACAAACAGAGTTTCTAATTGCCGGGCTCTGTGCAAGTTTTATCCTGTCTGACGGGGTTTCAAAATCGGTAGGGGCCTTTCTTTTAACAATTGGTGTTAATGAAAACTGGATGCCCTTTGTTGCGGGCCTGGTGTTTCTGTTACCCGCCCTGTTGTTTATTACGATGCTGGCCTGTGTTCCCCGGCCTACGGTTACCGATGTCAGCTCACGCTCGGCAAGGGAGCCTATGACGGCTGCCGACCGCTGGCACTTTTTCAATAAATACTTGCCAGGTTTGGTGGCTATTATTGCCGTTTACCTGTTTGTTACTTTATTGCGCAGTGTGCGGGCAGATTTTGCCGTGGAATTATGGGCAGGGCTGGGATATAAACAAACCCCCGAATTATTTACAACCTCTGAGTTGATCGTATCCTTTGGTGTTATCCTGATCACCGGGCTTGCAGTACTTATCAGGAACCATTATCAGGCGTTCCGTTTTTCGCTGTTAACCAGTTTTACCGGTTTTCTTATCCTGTTGCTGGCTTTAGCCGGGCTATATGGAGGGATTGGGAAATTTACATTTATGGTATTAGTGGGGCTGGGTGTTTACCTGCCCTATGTAGCCGTACATGCGGTTATTTTTGAACGGCTTATTGCTATTACCCGCGAACGTGCAACCGTAAGCTTCCTGATGTATGTGGTTGATTCGGTAGGGTATACCGGCTACATCGGCTTGATGCTTTTACGCTACTTTACGCACACAACCAATTCCATATTATCGCTGTTTTTACAAATATGCCTGTTCCTTGGTATTGCCGGGATATTGCTGGTACTATTCTGTTATTTATATTTTAAAACAAAACTAAAACCTCATGTACAAAGAAATGCCAAACTTTCCACCGGGCAAAGCTATAGTGTTTGAAGGCACTGGTAAACCCTTCCGGATGGTAGAAGGAAATATTTATCCTGATCAGGGACCGTCTATTATAGTCAGGAACCGCTATACCACACTTTGCGGGAGCGACATTCATACCTTTTGCGGGCACCGTAAGGAGCCCGACGAGGTGGTTTTGGGTCATGAGATTGCGGGTGATATTTTGTGGT
This sequence comes from Mucilaginibacter saanensis, assembly GCF_014200575.1. GTDB lineage: Bacteria > Bacteroidota > Bacteroidia > Sphingobacteriales > Sphingobacteriaceae > Mucilaginibacter. Next base: position 228,409 of record NZ_JACHBZ010000006.1, read on the forward strand.
TGCCTCAGGAAGAAGTAGTTACTGATCTCCGGGGAGAGCCGGTAGCGGTTGGGGACCGGATTACCTGGTCTATTTTTGCCGTGCCACCCGGTATTGAAGCACCAAGGGAAGATATGCCACAAAAAAGCGGACAATTATTTAAATACGGGCACGCACTGGCAACCTCAAACGACCTGTTTAACGGAGGACTGGCCGATTATTGCGTATTGCGGCCTAATACGGCTTTCCTGAAAATATCTCCTGAAATTCCGTTAAAAGTTGCGGCTACCATCAGCTGTGCACATGCCACCGTAACAGGTGCCTTGCGGATAGCGGGTGATATAACCAGCAAAAACGTACTGGTTTTTGGCGCGGGTTTGCTGGGCATATCCTGCGTAGCCATGTGCCGCGAAGCCGGTGCAAAGTGGGTGGGACTTATTGATAGTGATGAGTCACGCCTTGGCTGGGGGGCAAAATTTGGTGCAGACGAAATATATGCCTTTGCACAAAATGGCAACAATGATGGTTTTCCATGGCCTGATGCCGATATTGTATTTGATATGACCGGTCATCCGGAGGCAATGAAAGCCGGTATTGAATCGCTTGCACTTGGTGGTAGTGCCATTTGGATTGGTGCAGTTTTTCCGGCTGCAGCGGTTCCTGTTGATGCACAGCGGATAGTGCGCCGCGTGCTCGGGATAAAAGGGCTTCATAATTACAATTATGATGATTTTTTAAATGCCACCATTTTTATTGAAAATAACTATCGCAAATATCCTTTTGAGGAACTTGTAGAAAAGGAATTTACACTTGACGAAGTGGACAATGCTTTCCGGTACGCTACCGAAAGCAAGCCGGTACGGGTAGGTGTCACTATTAGCTAAAGAATAACTAAAAAAAATTAAAATGAAGCATAAAATTAAAATGGTCGTTTTTGATATGGCCGGTACAACAGTTAACGAAAATAATCTTGTGTATAAAACCCTTCAGAAAGCAATCAATGAAGCCGGGTTTGAATTCAGTCTTGACCAGGTACTGGCCGAAGGCGCGGGTAAAGAAAAAAGACAGGCCATCAGGGCTGTTTTGGCTGTTTACGCAGGTATTAGTGACGAAGGGTTGATTGGGAGAATCTATGAAAATTTCATGACGCAGCTTACTGCCGCATACGCAACCGCCGATATCCTGCCGCAAAATAACGCCTTAGCACTTTTTACTGCACTGAAACAGCGCAACGTATATGCCGTGTTGAATACCGGGTACGACCGGACAACAGCGCAAGCAATTATTAAAAAACTGGGATGGGAAGCTGGTGTTGATTTTGATGGTTTGGTAACTGCTTCGGATGTGGACAAAAACAGGCCAAACCCAGACATGATCTATTTTGCAATGAATAAATTTGGTGTTTTAAACGGCAGCGAAGTGGTTAAGGTGGGCGACTCGATCATAGATATTGAAGAAGGGCAGAATGCCGGCTGTAGCTTAAATATCGGTATCACTACGGGTGCTCACACGGCCGAACAACTACTTTCAGCCAAACCTAATCAGGTTATCAATGACCTGATTGACCTGTTGCCTTTAATTGATGAAAAATAACTAATATTTAAGTAAACGGATGAAAATGAAAAAGCTTTCTTTTATTGCAATACTAATCTTTTTTACTTCAATAAATGTATTTGGCCAAAGGGTTGTTATTATAGGTCTTGACGGGTTTAGCAGCGAGGGCTTTAAAACGGCGAAACATCCTAATATAGATAAAATGGTTGCTGATGGTGTATTATCATTAACTACAAGACCCGTAATGCCGTCTGTAACATTGCCAAACTGGACAAGTCACCTGACAGGTTCCGGACCAGAGGAGCATGGTGTTACCGGTAACGACTGGACTTTGGAAAAACATCAGCTTAAGGCGATTGATGAGGATCAGGATGGTTATTACCCATCAATTTTTAAAGTATTGAAGGAGCAGGTTCCTGGCGTAAAAACGGCCTTTTATTACAACTGGGCAGAGCTCATCAACACCATGAACAAGAAGTATCTGGATGAGGTATCATTTGAGGAGAATGATGGGTATGTTGGTAACTATCAAAAAGCGCTCGATTTTATCGTAAAATATAAAAAAGATCCTGCCTTGATATTCCTTTATAGTGTTCGTGTTGATCACGCGGGGCATAAATACAAATGGATGTCGGCAGAGTATATAGCGGCCATAGAAGAAGCCGATGTAGCTATCGGGAAATTTCTTGACAGCTTAAAAGCCCAAAATCTATACAAGAGCACACATTTTATGTTGATCACGGATCATGGTGGTACCGGGAACGGTCACGGTGGCACTTCGATGTCTGAAATGCAGGTGCCATGGGCAATTACGGGACCAAAGATCAGGAGAGCCGGGCTATTGGGAAATTTTTACAACAGCAATAAAAATACATCAATGGTAATTGCCCATATCTTTGGAGTAAAGACACTTCCCGGTTCCTGGACCGGAATGTTACCAGAAAAGATATTTAAATAGCCGCAATTGGTAAAATTTAAGATTGTAAGTCAATTAAATCATCTAAACCTACATTGGAAATGCTAAAGCGGATACCTGTTCAACAAATTTAAAATAGATAAACCGCAATTTAAAAGGCGGTCAAGTGCGTCGGGGCTAATTTGCGTTACAGAATTTTATTAACGCAATATATGTCATCAAGGCCTCTTCTATCCATTGTCAGTGCCGGCTGTTTTTTTGACTTATTACCCGGCGATACCGACTACCCCTTTGATGCTGAATGCAAATAGTCAATAAAGATAAAAGGCCTCATTATTGCCCCTGATTTTCAAGATAAAGGCGCTATGGCTCTCCAATAGTTAGATAAAGGAAGGTGCAAATTGTACTTTCCTTTTAATGAAAGAGGGCTCAGGTTACTGTTATAAACTTAGGTTACGCCTTAACCGAAGCTGGTATCGTCAGTTAAAAGACCGTCTGAATTCCAGGGGAGAAAGATTAGTTTTTGTTTTGAATAACTTACTGAACGATTGCGGATGTTCAAATCCTAATTCATAGGCAACCTCACTCACAGACAAGCTGGTGGTAGATAATTTCTCCTTTGCTTTTTCTATAAGTTTGTGATGTATGTGCTGCTGTGCATTTTGCCCGGTGAGGGAACGTAACATATCACTTAAATAGCTTGGTGATATATTCAGCTTTTCGGAAAGGTACTGAACTGTTGGGATTCCCTGGCTTAATGATTTCTCCCCCATGAAATATCCGTCTAAAACTTCTTCCAGTTTTTGTAAAAGATCGTTACTTACAGGCTTGCGCGTAATAAACTGGCGTTTGTAAAACCGGTTAGCGTAGTTCAACAATAAATCAATCTGGGAAATAATAACATCCTGGCTAAAATCATCTATCCTGCTGTTCAATTCCTCTTTAATAATTTTAAAAATAGAAATGATAGTTGCCTTTTCTTTATCAGACAGATGCAATGCTTCATTGGCGGTATAAGAAAAGAAGCCATATTGCCTGATCTTTTTTGCTAAAGGATAATTCCATAAAAAATCCGGGTGTATCAGCAAGGTATAAAGCGAACATTCGCGGGTATCTTTATCATTGTTGCTGCCAATAACCTGGCCCGGAGCAGCGAATAATAAACCACCTTCATCAAAATCATAAAATGACTGGCCGTATTTTAACTTCCCGCTGAGCTTTGGCCGGTACGATATTTTATAAAAGTTCAGCACATGGGAATGTGGTAGCTTATTTACGATGATGTGGTTAGTTTCACCATCCATCAAACTGATCAACGGGTGCTGGGGCTTGGGTAAGCCAAAAGCCCGCTGTACATCAGATAATGAATCAAATTGATGAGGGTTACCTTCTTCCTTTTTCATGTTGGATACTTAATACAATGATAACCGATAATGTTTTAAATATCGGCTATCATTGATGCTTTATCAATGGATTACTTTAATTTGCCTTGAGCCGAGTTGGATACTGCCTCCCATGCTTCCCAAGTGGCCAGTCTGTCTGCATAGGCGGCCCGCACCCAAGGTAAATTATGGCTGCCCAGATTAAACCTTAACGGTGGGTGCTCCGCATCTACAATTGTGAAGATGGCTTCTGGTGTGGCATCAGGATCACCTCTTTCCATATCCCTCAGGCTCCCGAAAAACTGTGTTTTAAAGTCTGCGTAAATGTCAAGACCAGCCGCAAATTTCAGAGATTCCTGGCTCCCGAATTCTGTGGCGTAAGCACCGGGCTCAATGATTGTAACTTTGATGCCGAAAGGTTTAACCTCTGTGTCCAGGCTTTCATGTATGGCTTCGAATGCCCATTTGGAGGAACAGTAATAGCCTATTACCGGCATTGTTACATGGCCAAGACCAGTTGATGTGCCGAGGATGTGGCCACCGCCCCGTTGCCGCAGTAGGGGTAGGGCAGCCTGAATAACCGATACTGTGCCGAAAATGTTAGTTTCATATAGCGCCCGGATGTCCTCTGCGCTGGCTTCCTCAATAGTGCCAACCAATGAGTAACCGGCATTATTAAGAACGATATCGAGCTTTCCAAAGTGGGCGTGGGCTTGCGCTACGGCCAACTTTACCTGCTGGGGTTTGGTTACGTCAAGTTCCAACGTCAATACATTTGCTCCGTACTTCTCTTTCAGATCAGCAATGCTTGCCAAGTGGCGTGCTGTAGCCGCAACCTTGTCGCCCCGTTTAAGTGCGGCATCGGCCCACACGCGTCCAAAGCCGCGGGAAGCGCCCGTGATGAACCAAACTTTACTTACACTTGAATTATTATTTTGATGCGTCATGATTTTATGTTTTAAATAAATAACATAACAAAGGTGAGCAGAAGCGGCTGCCAGCCTGTAGCCTAATTGAGGACATTTGTAGCCAAAATGAGAAAGCGCACCCGCCGTGTTTTTTTTATCTTAATGTGCCAACCTTTCGGATCAATTGTTGTTGAGCATATCATGCAACAGGAAATAATTAAAACCAAATACAACGACACCGAACTGAAAGAATTCAGTGATTTGATTAAAGCAAAGATCAGCATAGCCCGTGAAGAACTATACGAACTGGCCGATTCACTGAGTTCTGCGAATACGAATGGCGACGAGGCCGCTATTGCCGGCAAGACACTGGAAGATGGGTCGGCTACCTTTGAAAAGGAACAAACCAACCAGCTGGCCGCGCGCCAAAAGAAATTTATTGAGCAACTTGAAGCCGCGTTGACACGTATTGAAAATAAAACCTACGGGATTTGCAGATCTACCGGTAAACTAATCCCGAAAGAACGCCTGCGCGCTGTTCCGCACACTACGCAAAGTATGGAAGCCAAGCTGAAACAAGCGTAAGGATTATAGGATAAAAGAAGCGTTTTTGGGCGGTACCGGAGGTTTGTTTGGTACTGCCGCTTTATGCAATGTTTATTAAAAATACCCAGGCTACCCTGCGGCGAGGGACAAGGGAAATATCTGCGCTTTGCCATGAGTAGGGGAAACTTATGGCGAAGCTGCTCAAGAATGAGGTGTTGCCCGCGGTAATGTATCAATCTATATCTTTTTTTGCGTTCGTTTACAATCATTGCGTATCGTTTCTACGCTTCCAAAAAAACTTGTCCTCGTCGATAGTCCTACCCATAGCTGGTGGCAGGGCGAGGTAAACGAGTTGCCTGCAATTACGAGGGATCAGGTAGTTAGTCCGCTTGATTTTTAACACCGCGTTTCTCCTCTCATCCATCTACTGTATTAATTATACTTAAGCCTTTGTAAAAATAAAGCTGAAAAAGTTTGCTGGTAAAATATAAATATCTACTTTCGTGTACGTACACGAAAATCTAATTTGTTATTTTTCATGGAGAGCTCAGCGTCAAAAAATATATTTCCCCTGCTAATTATATGCGTTGTATTTTTTGTATTCGGTTTTGCCACCTGGATAAACGCGGTACTTATCCCGTATTTTAAAATAGCCTGTGAGCTTAGCAATTTTCAATCGTACCTGGTTACGTTTGCATTTTACATCTCTTACCTGGTAATATCCGTTCCGTCCTCATTTCTGCTCAAAAAAATAGGTTTTAAAAAGGGAATGATGACTGGTTTCTGGATCATGGCTGTCGGCGCGTTCGTGTTTATCCCGGCAGCCATGATCCGGTCCTACTATCTTTTTCTTTTGGGTCTTTTTATAATAGGCATCGGCTTGGCTATATTACAAACCGCGGCTAATCCCTATGTAACAATATTGGGTGCGCAGGAGCGTGCTGCTCAGCGTATCAGTATTATGGGCATTTGTAATAAAACAGCTGGTATTATAGCTCCGCTGTTACTGGCCGCAGTAATTATTAAACCCGGCGATAGCCAGTTATTTAAAGAAATCCAGTTAATGGATCCGGTACACAAAAGCCATGCTTTGGATGAATTAATAAAACGCGTTATGCTGCCGTATGCCTTTGTTGGTTGTGTGCTAACGTTATTGGGCGTGCTTATCAGGTTTTCGCCTTTGCCCGAGATAGATAAGGTAGCTGAAAATGAGGTGTTTACCGAAGAACCTGGAAAAACTACCATCCTGCATTTTCCTCATTTAGTGCTGGGTGCTGTGGCTATCTTTTTTCACGTAGGTTCGCAGGTTATTGCGGTAGATACTATTATACCGTATGCCCAAAGTATGGGGATGTCGCTAACCGAAGCTAAGGTGTTTCCATCGTATACCTTATTTGCTACTATATGTGGTTACCTGTCAGGTATAAGCTTAATTCCCTGGGCAATTTCTCAAAAAAATACGCTGAGGATTTGCACGCTGCTTGGCCTGTTGTTTTCCGGCCTGGTAGTTAGTGGTCACGGTCATGTTAGTTTTCTGGGGCATCAATCAGATATTTCGCTGTGGTTTATTGTAGTTTTAGGTTTTGCCAATTCCATGATCTGGGCCGGGATATGGCCGCTGGCGTTAAATAACCTGGGCAGATATTTAAAAGTAGGCGCGTCATTATTAATTATGGGGCTGTGTGGCAACGCCATACTACCACTTTTTTATGGCTATTTAGCCGATCGTTTTAACCTGCAACATGCCTACCTGGTTTTGCTGCCCTGCTATTGTTACCTTGTTTTTTATGCATTTTATGGTCATAAGGCCACCAAATGGACTTTTTAATATAGAGCTTTTAAAAATGGATTCTTCAAGTTTAAAAATCATCAACGCCAAAATTATTACGCCAAACGGCATTTTCAAAAACGGGAGCTTATTGGCAGGTAATGGCAAAATAACCGCCATTGCCGAAGGTAATGTGGACGCTACGGCTGAAACTGTAATAGATGCCAATGGCAAATACCTGTCGCCCGGGTTTATAGATATTCACCTGCACGGCGGCGGCGGACACGATTTTATGGACAACACCGTTGAGGCATACCTTGAAATAGCAAAACTGCACGCCAGCCATGGCACCACCTCGTTTACGCCAACAACACTAAGCTGCGAGCGGGAGGCCTTGTTGAAAACGTTAGATCTATATGAAGAATCAGCACCTTTAAACACGATTGGGGCCCAATACCTTGGTATGCACATTGAGGGGCCGTACTTCGCTTTGTCGCAACGGGGAGCGCAGGACCCGCGGTTTATCCGTGAGCCCGATCCGGGAGAATATATGGAGATATTGCGGCATTCATCAATCATCAAACGCTGGAGTGCTGCACCGGAGTTAAAAGGCGCTATTGAATTTGGGAGGATATTAAAAGAACGGGGCATACTGCCATCCATAGCCCACACTGATGCTATTTTTGAAGAAGCGCTGGAAGCCTTTGAGAATGGTTATACACATATTACCCATTTTTACTCGTGCATGTCGGGTGTATCCCGGCGCAATGCGTTCAGATATGCGGGCGTGATAGAAGCCGGTTACCTGCTGGATGATATGACGGTAGAGATAATTGCCGATGGTGCCCACCTGCCGCCAGCCTTGTTAAAATTGGTTTATAAGATAAAAGGGCCAGACAAAATAGCCCTGATAACTGATGCCATGCGCGCTGCAGGTATGCCACCGGGCGAAAGTATTTTGGGAGATCTGAAAAACGGCCTGCGGGTTATTGTAGAGGATAACGTAGCAAAACTGCCAGACAGAAGTTCTTTTGCCGGCAGTGTAGCCACTACCATTCAATTAGTTAAAAATATGATTACCCTGGCCGATGTATCTGTTATAGATGCTGTAAAAATGATGACCGCCACACCAGCCAAAATTATGGGTGCCGATGATAAAAAAGGATCGATAGTGGTGGGCAAAGATGCCGACCTGGTGATCTTCGACGATGCTATTAACCTGCACCAAACTATTATTGGTGGCAGGGTGGTACACGCCGTTTAACTCATCATGGGTCAAGTAACTTATTATCCTATTCGTTATTATAAATCATAAAATCCATGTCACAAACTATAAAAAAAGATAAACTCGAAGTATACGTATTTGAAACCCGGGCTGCCTTGGGTAAAAAGGCCGCCGAAATGGCAAGCGATAAGATAAGGCAATTGCTGGCTGTAAAGCCTGTTATCAATATCGTTTTTGCCGCAGCCCCATCACAGAATGAATTTTTAGATGCATTGGCCACAGATGACAGTATTGAATGGAACAGGATAAACGCGTTCCACATGGATGAATACCTGGGGTTGCCGGTTGGCGCGCCGGAGTTATTCAGTAGTTTTTTAAAAGGTAAACTGTTTGATAAAGTGCCGTTTGCAAGTGTAAATTGCATTAACGGAACTGACCCCGACTTTAATGCCGAATGTGAACGCTATGCTCAATTACTGAAAGATAATCCGGTAGATATTGTATGTATGGGGATAGGGGAGAACGCCCACATCGCTTTTAACGATCCGCATGTGGCCAACTTTAACGATCTCAAGCTGGTTAAAGTGGTACAGTTGGATCAGCCTTGCCGGCAGCAGCAGGTTAACGATGGCTGTTTTGCCACTTTAAATGATGTGCCCCAATACGCCCTTACCCTAACTGTGCCTGCATTGATGAGCGCTGGTTATATATTTTGCATGGTACCGGGCATCAATAAAGCCACAGCTATACTGCACACCTTAAGTGATGCAGTATCTGAGCTATATCCGTCCACCATACTCAAAAGGCATAATAATGCGGTGCTTTTTGTAGATGAGGATAGCTACAGTAAAATAACCAGGTAACCGAAAATATTTTCCTTTAAATAAGCAAGCGGGATGAAAAATCATCCCGCTTTTTTTGTGCCTTTTCCCGGGCATAAAAAATGTTCAACGGCACACTTAATATAAACCCTGAATAAACCTGATGTAATAATTTAATAACGTGTACGTGAACGAAAGTGAGTTGGATTTACTGCTACAAACAGATTATTGTATTGTGTGACATCCATAAAGCGATAAAATACCTCCCTTAACACGCTGCAATAAGCGGTTAAATTCTGAAAAGTAAGAAATAACCTCAAATAAATTTGGATAAATGATTTAACTATCTATATTTGTTATCGTGTACGTACACGATAACAAAGTTAACGTACACGAATCGATAAAATTGGCCTTGTGCACTCCGGAGGAAAGGGTTTTTAAATAGCCGGATGTTTAAAAAAGGGTGGGCTGCAGGCAGCATCTGAATAGAATTTTTAGGGTACCAGTACCATATCAATAAAAAGAACCGGCAGGGGAAGGCGCTATAGCCTGCAGGTTCATCTGTCCATTAATAACTATTGTATAACTCATTATTCAACAACTTATTTAAAAATTCAGATTATGATTAAACAACGACCTCCAGGTGCATTTTCATTAATGAAAGAAAGCGGGGTGCGCTATCCCATAGCGTCCACGACAAATAGTCGTGGTTTTTTACAAAGCAGCTCCGCTTGTTGGAGCATGGCAAAAGTTTTTATGTTGTCTGTGATATTGCTGTTTGCGGCGATAACAGTACAGGCGCAGAAAAAAACAGTGACCGGTAAAATAACAGATAATGTAACCAACGAACCGGTTTCCGGTGCTTCGGTAAAAGTGAAGAATACCCGAGCAGGTGTTATTACCGACGAGCAGGGGATATTCAAGATTGATCTCGCCGATGGTTCAATATTGGAGATCACCAGTATTGGCTATAAATCGGCAGAGCTGCGTGCCAATTTCGGTCAGCAGATGCAAATCAAACTATCATCGGTAAATAGGACCCTTACCGAAGTGGTGGTGGTAGGTTACGGTACGGCCAAACGCTCAGACGTAACGGGTTCCGTGTCGTCGCTCCCTAAAGAAAGGTTGTCGCAATTACCCGTTGGGGATGTTTTGCAGGCCATGCAGGGCGCTATTGCAGGCGTAAATATATCTTCTGGTTCTGCCGTTCCCGGTCAATCTCCTTCGGTGCTGGTGCGTGGCGTTAATACCATTAACGGGCAAACCTCACCTTTGATCGTAATTGACGGTATCCCTTTTGAAAATGCATCCTTAAGTGATATCAGCACAGCCGATGTTGCATCGGTAGATGTTTTAAAGGATGTATCTGCTACGGCCATATATGGTACAAGGGGCGCCAACGGTGTTATATTGGTTACTACTAAACGAGGTAAAACAGGCAAGGCTGCTATCAGTTTTAATACTTACGCTGGTTATGAAAATTTTGCTCATACCTTACAGCCCATGGGCCCGGCAGAATATGTACAAAAGTATGCTGATTGGAAACAGCAGGCGGGCGTTACCAATGATTTTGTTGTGCCAAACTTATATGAGCAGCAGAATTATAAGGCAGGTATAACTACCGACTGGCTGAAGGAAATACAGCAGCAGGGCTTTATACAGGATCATACTTTAAGCGTATCCGGCGGTAATGAGGATGTGAAATACTATATATCCGGCGATTATTTTAGCCAGAAGGGGGTAATACAAGGGTTTCAAAACAAACGTGCCAGTATCCGTTCAAATATCGATGCCAAAATAACCAATTACTTAAGCACAGGTTTAAATTTAAACCTAGTGAGCAACAACTCAGACGGTGGCAGGGCAAACCTAAACCAGGCATCACAGGTGAGCCCTTACGGTCGTTTTAAAAATCCCAATGGTACTTATGCTATTTTCCCGATGGAAGGCGAGGAAGCTATTCAGAGCCCGATGTTGGGACTGCTCAATACCCGGAACGACAGGCGGCAGAATGTTATAGCCAATGTATATGCAGAATTGCGCCCTTTTGAAGGTTTTAAATATCGCGTTAATGCCGGGTATACCTATACTCCAACCCTTTTCCAAAATTACCAGGGCCGCCTTGCCGGCGATATTGCCGGTGGAACAGCCGAGGTGGATAACAGCGAGAGGAAAAGATGGATAGTGGAGAATATTTTATCCTACGAAAAAAACTGGGACAAGAGCCACCTGGATTTTACAGGTTTATACAGCGCCCAGGAAAATAAATATTATTCCTCCACGGTAAACGCATCCGGTTTCATTAATGATGCTTTACAGTTTAATAACCTGCAAGGTGCAAATACGGTATCGGCGTCATCAGAAGCCATCACTACACAAATGGTATCGCAAATGCTGCGTGTTAATTATAATTATGATAGCCGCTACCTGCTTACCGCTACCGCCAGGCGCGACGGTTATTCGGCATTTGGGTCAAACACCAGCAAATACGGCCTGTTTCCGTCTGTGGCGTTGGCCTGGAATATCAGCAAAGAAAGCTTTATGAAAAACGTAAGCTTTGTTGATAACCTGAAGCTACGCGGCTCCTACGGCCTGTCGGGCAACCAGTCGGCAGTCGATCCTACATCTACTATCTCCACTTTTACAACAATCTCAATTCCGTCAAACGGTCATCCTACAACAGGTGTAATTGCCGATGTATTGGGCAATAAAAATTTAAAATGGGAAAGCACCTACGGCAGCAATATCGGCGTTGATTTTGCAGTCCTGAACAACAGGGTAACCGGTACCATCGAAACCTATAACACCCATACTAAAGACCTCGTGTTATACCGTGCCCTGCCTTCGGCCACAGGTTATTCGCAGGTGGTTACCAATATTGGTAAAGTTGCAAACAAAGGTTTAGAGGTATCTCTGAGAACACAGAATATAGTGGGCGACAATTTTAAATGGGAAACCAACCTGAATTACTCAACCAATAGCAACAAGATAGTCGACCTCTATGGCGATAAAAAAGACGATAAAGGTAACCGGTTCTTCATTGGCCATCCTGTTAATGTGATTTATGATTATGAATTACAGGGAATATGGCAGGTTGGCGAAAATCCGGCAAATCACGATCCTGGCGCCACACCGGGCGATCTGAAATTTGCCGACCTTGACCACAGCGGTAATATTACATCAGACGGTAAGGATCAAACCATTTTAGGTCAATCTATTCCTAAGTGGACGGGGGGTATCACCAACACATTCCATTATAAAAACTTCCATCTCAACGTATTTATACAAACGGTACAGGGTGTTACAAAAGACAACCAGGCTATTGATTTTGTAGATATGGGCGGCAGGCAGAATTTGCCAGCCGGCATAGGTTACTGGACTGAAGCTAATAAAAGCAATACCCGGCCCAAACTAACCTATGTAAACTACCTTAATTACGGCTATCCGCAGGATGCAAGCTATACCAGGATAAAAGATGTGACTTTAAGTTATACCATGCCTAAAGGCTTGCTGGATAAGCTGAAACTTGGTGGCCTTACCATTTACGTGAGCGGCCGTAACCTGGCCACTTTTACCAAATGGAAAGGCTGGGATCCTGAAGTGAGCTACGCTAACGCAGGCGACACTGGAAACGATTACCCACTGGTACGCTCATTTATTTTAGGTGCAAACATCACACTCCGTTAATTAAACTCAAATGAAGAATTATAGCATATTAATAGCCGTTTTAGCATCTGTAAGCATGCTCACGGCGTGTAAGAAAGACTTTTTGAACGAGAAGGTGTACTCAAAATTTACCCCGGAGGCCCTTACCGATTCACTGGCATTTGAAGCAGGCATTGTTGGGCTGCAAAGTCAGTACTCATTGTGGAACACCATGAACGAGGATAATAATGGCAACCAGGGTTTTTTATGTGTTTGGCAAATGGGAACCGATGTGGCCTATAACAAAGCCCCGGATGATCTTGACCCGGTATCAATACCCTACACCAACTACGAAAAATTAAACTCTGCCAATGGCGCTTCTGCTTTCGTTTGGCGCTGGGCTTACAATATCATCAACAATGCCAATGTAGTAATAGCCAATATTGACAACCCATCCGTGCCGGTAGGCACCGGTTTCAGGAGTAAAATAAAAGCGCAAAGCATGTTTTACCGTGCATTGGCCTATAATTATTTGGCCACGCTGTATGGCGGCGTTCCATTAATTATAAAGCCGTTAACCGCCCCTAAAACAGATTTTGTGCGTGCGCAGGTAAAGGATATTAACGACCTTATTGTATCCGATTTGAATTTTGCCAAGATAAATGCGCCGTCTATCGATCAATTGACCGCTCAATCGCTGCCTAATAAATCCATGGCATCGCAGTTATTGGCCGAGGCCTATTTGCGCATTGGCGGTAAAAATGCCGAGGCGGAGGCAGAATGTAACACCATTATCAATAGCGGCAGTTTTAGCCTGATAAACGCCCGTTATGGTGTTAAGGCCTCACAGCCCGGTGATCCGTTTGCAGATATGTTCATCTACGGAAATCAGCGCAGGAGCCAGGGTAATACCGAAGCCATTTGGGTGGAGGAAACAGAAAATCCGGCATCTGTACCAAATGGTGCAGGGCCCGATCTGCAATCAAAATTTCCGGGTTACAGGTTTTTGGGGTCACAGCATCGCAGGGTTTGGGGTAGCAGGTATTATAATACGCCAGGTATGCTTTTGTGCGATTCGCTGGGTGGCAGGGGCATCAGCCGTATGGCTTTAACGTATTATGTTTTAAACCTTTATGGCGCTAACGATATGCGAAACTCCAAATACAATATCCGCCGCAAATACTATTATAACGATCCTTCATCTGCTAACTATGGCAAACTGGTAACCGGGCCGGGTATTGATACCAACCGTAACATCGTACCCAAAACCAATAAATGGGATCAGTTTGATCCTAATGATACGTTTGGCAGCAGCATGATAAAGGATTTCATTATCATGCGTTTAGGCGAAACCTACTTGCTCAAAGCGGAGGCGCAGTTTAAACAAGGCAACAATGCCGGAGCAGCCGAAAGTATCAACGTATTAAGAACAAGGGCGCATGCAGCCACCGTAAATAGCGCTATGATAAACCTCGATTTTATACTGGATGAGCGGGTACGTGAACTGGTAGCTGAAGAAAACCGCCGCATGACCTTGATGCGTACCGGCACCTTGCTGGAACGAGTGCAGGGCAGGGGACAAAAAATTACCGGTATAACATCGCATAACTTGTTGTTGCCTATTCCGCAAACAGAAATTGATTTAAATAAAGATGCTAAATTAGAGCAAAACCCAGGCTATTGATTTAATAGCCATTTATAAAATAAATGAGTATAATTGTCATTCGTGTGCGTACACGGATGGCAATGTATTTCATACCTGCTATATGGCTAATTACTAATTGCAACATGTTTTAATATTTTTATATGAAAACTTATTTATACCGCGGCTTATTACTTATGCTGCTCATTACTGCATTTAAAGTTTCCGCCTACGCTATCAATACACCCGATTCGGTGGTTGTTAAAGGCTTTCACGTAGACATGCGTATCCAGGTGATGAAAATGCCTGCTTTGAAGAAATTTGTGGAGCATTTAAGCAGCCAGGGTATTAACACCCTATTGGTGGAGTGGGAAGCCAGTTACCCTTTTCAAAACGAGCCTTTAATCCCTAACAGGTATGCTTATACCCAGCAGGAGATCCGTGATTTTGTGAGCTATTGCAACAGTTTGCATGTTCAGGTAATTCCTTTGCAGCAAAGCTTTGGCCATGTGGAGTACATTCTCCGCAATAATAAATATGCTGCACTGCGCGAAGATCAAAAGGATTATAGCCAGGTTTGCCCAAGCGAACCCGAATTGAATAAGCAATTATTTACCCGGCTTTATACCGAACTGGCATCTACCCATACCTCGCCGTATATTCATATTGGCGGTGATGAAACCTATTTGCTTGGCCATTGCGAAAAATGTAAAAAGCGGGCAGCTGAGATAGGCCTGTCCAAGCTCTATTTTGATCATATTAAAATGTTGTGCGATATTGTGGTAAGCCTGGGTAAAAAGCCGGTGCTATGGGCAGATATTGCCTTGAAGCACCCGGAATACATCAAGATGCTGCCCAAGGAAACTGTATTTATTGACTGGAACTACGGATGGGACCTGAGCCACTTTGGCGATCATTCAAAACTATTGGAGTCGGGCTACGAGATATGGGGATCGCCCGCCATCAGGAGCCATCCTGATACCTACGCCCTTACCGATTGGCAAAAGCATTTTAACAATATCAGGGATTTTTTACCGCAATCGCGCAAACTGGGTTACAAGGGCATCATCATGACCTCATGGTCTACATCCGGTGTTTATTCCACCGTGTTTGAGTCTGAAGATGAACCTGTTGACTTGTATGCCATCCGCCACGTTTATCCCATGACGGGGTTTAATATGCTGGTTGATTATTACTTGAGCACCTTGAAGAACGACAAGCAACTGAGCAATGATCAATTCATAACCAACTATTGCGCCGCCCATTACGGAATGGATAAGACAAAAGCGATGCAATTGAAAAACGCTCTTTTTTGTACTCCGTACCCAATTGTTAATGATAAGGTAATGTCGGCCAAACCACTAACAGTTAGTCAGTTGCTTGATAGCGCCCAAAATGCATTGAATATCCTAAAAGCCATAGAACCGGTTAAAGGGCAACAGGAATTTAAACACTACCTGTTAATGGCCCGCATAAGGGTTTATTACCTTACTTTTATGAAAATAGAGTCGGAAGTTAACGCCGCTGATTTTACTAATATCCAGGTGCCGCTTTACGTTGCCCAGCTAAAAACACTACTATCCAACGAGCAAAAACTTAACGAGGAGTTTGCTGCGCTTAATGGCGATTTTCTTAACCCGGCATCAATAACCGAAGAGAACGTATTAAGGAGCCAGAAGATCCATGTTTTGTATGATCGTTTAGCCCGAATTAAATGAAGTTTTTAAATATACCGTTCGTTCTGCCAGA
Source organism: Mucilaginibacter saanensis (assembly GCF_014200575.1). Classification (GTDB taxonomy): domain Bacteria; phylum Bacteroidota; class Bacteroidia; order Sphingobacteriales; family Sphingobacteriaceae; genus Mucilaginibacter. Next base: position 244,544 of record NZ_JACHBZ010000006.1, read on the forward strand.
ACATCACGCGAACGAAAAGCTACCCTTACATACTATTGATCATGAACCATGGAATCCTGCAAAAAACTCATCATGTAACGCCGCGTTTTCTATCTCGCATTTTAATGCGGGTATTCACCTTAAATTTTCAGTAACAGAGCCATTTTTGCGGGTAAGAACCCGGCGGGTTAACGGCGAAGTACATAAAGACAACTGTGTAGAATTTTTTATAGCTTTTGGTGCCGATGGCGGTTATTATAATTTTGAGTTTAACTGTTTAGGGTCGGTAAAGGCAGCTTATGGTAAAGGCAGGCTGCACCGTAAATTTTTATCGCCGCAGCTTTTAAAGGTAGTGGAGGATAACATTTGTATTTCGATGGATAACTTATCCGCAGAGAAAGCCATTAGGTGGGAGATCTCCATTACTTTGCCGGTATCCGTATTTAATTATCACACCGGAAATACGTTAAGCGGCCAGCACTGCCTGGTGAATTTTGCAAAGTGCGGTGATAACCTGCCCAGCCCACATTTTTTAAGCTGGGTGCCGATGCAGGGCGATAAGCCCGATTTTCACCAGCCCGCCGCTTTTGGCCGGGTAATATTTGAGCCTAACCCTGTTTTAACCCTCGCCTGAATATGAAAAAATGTTTGCTTATCTGTCTGATGTTTGCCTTGCCGTTGTTGGTTTGCGCACAGGAGATCAATATGATTCCTTATCCAAACAAAGTGAATGTGCTGCAAGGCCATTTGCTTATCAATAAAGATACCCGCTTTTATGCAGATAAAGGGAGGTTTGCTGATATGGTAAGCTATTTTAACGGCGAGTTTGGTGGCACAAAAAAGAGTGCGCTAAATAAACAACAACTCGTGAGCATTGCAATTGATCGCGGTAATAGAAAGCCAGGATCTTATAAGCTCAGCATAACGCTAAAAACAATAAACATTAATGGAGTTGATAGCGCCGGTGTTTTTAACGGTATGGTTACTTTATTGCAGCTTTGTAAGTTGGCTAAGGGTGAAGGACAAAATTTGGCGTTGCCCTGCATCATCATAAATGATGAACCCAAGTACCAATGGAGGGGATTTTTGCTGGATGAATCAAGACATTTTTTTGGTAAGATGGCTGTTGAAAGGATTTTAAACTGGATGGCCTTTTACAAGCTTAACCGGTTTCACTGGCACCTTACCGATGCGCAGGGTTGGCGGTTTTCGGTAAGCAAATATCCTTTACTGGCAACAAAGGCTGGTATTGGGAATTTTACAGATTCATTGGCTGCGGCCCAATATTATACCCAGGCAGATGTCAGGGAGATTGTCAATTACGCAAAACAGCGTAGCATTGAGATAATACCTGAAATTGATATGCCGGGGCATGCCACGGCTGCTAATAAGGCATATCCTGTTTTTTCTGGTGGTACCACATCTGGTTTTGAAAACTTTACCTTTAATCCGGGTAAGGAGATCACCTACCAATTTATGGGCGATGTTTTAAGAGAGGTTAAAAGCCTGTTTCCCGGCAACCGTATTCATATTGGTGGTGATGAGGTAACACTGGGTATAAAAGCCTGGGAAAACAATCCCGATGTAAACCGGCTGATGAAAGAGAATAATTTTACCGACCACCGGCAAGCCGAATTTTACTTTCTGAAAAGAATAGCCGATACCGTTAGCAAACTTAATTGCAAAGTAATGTGCTGGGACGAGGCCGTGGCTGCTGGTTTGCCGGTTAGCCAAGTTACTATTAATTGGTGGCGGCAGGATAAACCGGCCGTTTTAAACGAAGCGCTTGATAAAGGTTACCATGTTATTCTTTGCCCAAGACTGCCCCTGTATTTTGATTTTGTGCAGGATAGCACCCACCGCTCGGGCCGTAAATGGGGTAAACGGTACAACTCATATCTTGACGTTTATCATTTCCCCGAAAATACACTTACCAATGCTATTTACAGCAACAGCAACGTGATAGGGGTACAGGCCAACCTTTGGACGGAAACCGTTATAACCGAAAAAAGGTTACAATACTTGTTGTTCCCCCGCCTGGCAGCCTTGGCAGAATCTGGCTGGAATGATAGTAGCGTAAAAAATGACGACTTGTTTAACAAAAGACTGAAGGCCCACTTGGTTTATTATAAAAAAACAGGCATTTATTATTACGATCCTTTTAACCCGGGTTATCATCCTGAGGTTATTGACGAGCCAAAACCGGCAGGAAACCAGGATTAGGTAAATGGGCGCTTAACTGTTATAAAACTGGTAATTTTCTTTAGTGATGATATCAATGGGCATGTAAACAGATTTTTCTATCTCGCTTATTTTAAAAAGGTGTTTGTACAACGCTATAATACCCAGGTAGCCTTGCTCTTTAGGTCGTTGGCAAATCAGGAAGGTGATGTGTTCGCTTTCCAGATAGCTGATGTTCTTTTTCAAAAAATCGTAGCCAATAAGCAAAATATCTTTACGGTCGCGCTTTTCCAAAATCCGGGCAACAATGTTTACCCTGGAGTTGGTCACAAAAATGGCTTTAATATCAGGATCAGTGGATAAAACAGACAGCAGCGATTTTTCTACCGGAGCCAGTTTGGTTTCATTAATATGAAGGGTAATTACCTGGTTTTGTTTTTGCGTTTCTTCAAAAAACTTTTTAAACCCTTGTTCTTTACGAAGCAAATGGTGGTTGTTTTCCAGATCGGTAGCTATGTTTACTGTTAAAACCTTATCCTGCGGCTGAATGGCAAAACTAACGAGCTTAGCGGCTAACTTACCGCTTTGGTAAAGTTCGGGCCCTATATAGGTGAGGTTTTCCTGGTTTGGCAAATCGGAGTTGATAAATACCAGCGGTACGCCCATGGCCTGTATTTTATTGGCGAGCACTATTGATTCCTCCACAAAAGACGGCGCTATCAGCACCGCGTGTGGCTCACCACGTAATAATTCGTCTGCGGCTATATTAAAGCTGTTTTTTGAATCAAGGTCATAAAAATAGTACTTAACCGTTACCCCAAATTGTTTAATCTCGGCGGCGGCTTGTTTTATCCCGTTTAGCGGATATATCCAATAATCAGTTTCGTTTGATACTGCTGGTATCAGGATAGCAAAGTTTAATATTTTGCGGGAAGCCAGCAGGCTTGCCATTTTATTTGGCTGAAAATTCAGCTCCTCTATAATGGCGTTTATCTTTTGTTTGGTATTTTCAGATACACCTGCACGGTTATGAATTACCCTGTCAACAGTGCCAATTGATACATTTGCCCTGCGGGCTATTTCCTTAACACCTGTTAACTCAGTTTCTGTCTTCTTCATGTATATACAGTCAAATATAATACATTTTAATAATCTCAAAACATTGGAACAAGGAAGAATAGGTAGGCTTCAAACAATAAATAAAAAATCCGAAATAAAATAACGTGTACGTACACGTTATTTGCAAAGTTTATTTTATATTGCATTATGATTTTATAAAGTGGTGAGCGATTGTACTGTTGGTTTGATAATTACATGAAATATAAATGAAAGAGATACTTCAGGAAACACCGGTTGCGGCGCAGGTTACTGCTGCCCCCAAAAAAAGGCTTTTATCGCTTGATTTTTTCAGGGGGCTCACCGTGGCCGCCATGATTTTGGTAAACACCCCCGGTAATGGCGATCATGTTTATGCGCCACTTGAACATTCTAAATGGGATGGCTGCACACCTACCGACCTGGTATTTCCTGCTTTTTTATTTATGGTGGGGGTATCAATAGTTTACGCCCTGGAGGGAAAAAAAACTGAGCTCAAAAATCACCAAAGTATTATGCTGAACGCCCTGAGGCGGATGCTCATTTTAATTGGCCTGGGGCTTTCAATATTCCTGTTTTATAGATTCGATTTTACGCACCTGCGTTTTCCGGGGGTGTTACAGCGCATAGGAGTGGTGTATTTTATAGCTACCTGTTTGTACCTCAAAACCAATCAGCGTACCCGCGATTGGCTATGTGTTATTATTTTGGTGAGCTATTACCTGGTGATGAAATACCTACCAGTCCCTGACGGGCACGCTGCTAATTTTACCCCGCAATTTAACCTGGCCGCATGGCTGGATAGGGCTGTGTTTACCACCAACCACATGGCCAGGTTTACCGGGCAATGGGATCCGGTGGGTTTGTTAACCACCTGGCCTGCCATAGCCACGGCACTTTTGGGTATCCGTATGGGGACGGTGTTGAAAGATGCCGGGCGCGATGCGCATGAAAAATGCGCAATACTGCTTTCAAGCGGAATATGTGCCATTGCTTTAGGTATGGTTGCCAACCAGTTTTTTCCTATTAATAAACAATTGTGGAGCAGCTCATACGTATTGTATGCTGCCGGTATTTGCACAGTTGGCTTAACTGCCGCATTTTATCTCATAGACGTTGAGGGTTATAAAAAGCACACCTGGATATTTTCGGTTTTTGGGGTTAATGCGATCAGTGCCTATGTGTTATCCGAAGTTATGCCGCGCATCATCGATTTTTTTCGCTTTAACCACAACGGGCATTCTGTAAGCGGGATGAAATTCTTTTATGAAGTTGTTTTTTTGCCGTTTGTTAAGCCCAACAATGCTTCGTTGCTGGCAGCTTTGGTATTTGTGGCCTTTATATGGCTGATGATGCATGTGCTGTACCGGCGAAAAATTGTCATAAAAATATAGTCAAAGCTAATGTAGGCCATGGCGATTGTGGTATCAATCTTAGTTACTCTTAAGAAAAGGCAATAGGGATACGGAAAAACTGATATATGGAACCGTACCATTGCTGGTTCTAAAAAAATAATCGCTCGGTTTGTTGTTATGGTCAAACATACGTGATTCGGCTGTGGTGTATAGTCCTCCTGCAATCCCAAGTACCAGTTTTTTAGTAACGCGGTATTCAAATGTTGCACCGCTCCGGATTTCTATGGAAGAATAGATAGCATTTTGTGGCAAGCCGGGTTGATTAAGATCGAAGAAATAAAGATTGCCGCCTAATTCACTTCCAAGGATGGCCCAACTCCTTTTTGACACTTGTTTTCTCAAAGCAATCCGGTAGGGCATATCTACAAATAAGTCCAGGTCACTGTCCTTAAATTTATGCCAGTAACTAACAAAGGGCACTACCGGAGCCACTGACGATGGATCAAGGATCACAGCAAGGCCAACAGACCATGAAGAAGTTTCAGTTCTACTCAATGGAACATTAACCGTACCTATGTAGTTGATCCTTTTGATAGAAGTGGCGTCGTCGGTTAGGCCAGAGATGCCACCTGAATAGTTGATCTGGTGATGGAATAACGTATCTGTGCGGCTGAAGGTTGCTGTAAAACCAACTGTACCTTTGGTTAAACTCCGGTTTGTAGCCGGAAAACCGGGACTGTAACTCGTAATATCCCTGGTATCAAAATGCACCTGCTGGTAACTTACAGTTCCGGTCAGGTTATTCTTTCCCCATTGCGCTAATGGAACTCTGAAATTTGAGCGAACCCGTGTGGTATTCATTTTACCCTGGTATAAGTCATGGCCATTGAGCTCGCCTTTTACCATGCGGGCACCAATGATATCGGTAGCGAAAGAACCTTGTCTGAGTATTGGATAACGGGTGGCATAATCAGATAAAGCAGCCATTTTTATGGAATCTATCATCTGTTTCCTCGCCTGCTCTTTGGTAGTTTGTGCAAAAAGATTAGTGGAAAAGCAGATTGAAGCAATAGTTAAAAGTAGTTTGTTTTTCATGGATCGGATAGTATTTTCGGATAAACCAGCGGGCAGGCGGCAAAAGCAAATGTTTTTGTTAAAGTAAACTCAACTTTTGTACTCAATCTCATTCAAATACATCCGCCAAACCCAGCAGGTTATCCAATTATATAGATGTTAATTTTGGGCTTCTAATAGCAAAGTGTTTTTATCTGTTTTGTTCTTTCTAAATCTTAATATCAATTTTTCTATAATGAGGTACATGGACGGCACAACAAACAGTGTAAGGATCATAGAGCTGGTTAAGCCGCCAATAATTACCCAGGCCATGCCGTTTTTGATCTCGGCACCGGCGCCGCTGGCAATAGCTATCGGGAGCATACCCAGGATCATTGCTAACGTGGTCATCAGGATAGGTCTTAACCGCTCTTTACCTGCTTCAATAAGGGCGTCCATAACAGTGTAGCCCTGTGCTTTGAGGTGATTGGTAAAATCCACTATCAGGATTGCATTTTTGGATACCAGGCCTAATAGCATAATTACGCCGATGAGCGAGAAGATATTAAGTGTTTGCATAGTTAGTGCCAGCGCCAGTAAGGCACCTACCAGTGCCACCGGGATAGAAAATAACACCACAAACGGATAGATGGCATTTTCATAAAGGGCCACCATAATAAGGTAAACCAGCACAATTGCCACACCCAGCGCAAAAAATAAACTGCCGAAAGCGTCGGCCTGGTTTTTAGCATCTCCTAAAAACTCCACCGATACCCCTTCAGGTAATTTAACCTGGGGAAGTTTCTTCTTAATATCATCGGTTACCGAACCCGAAGGCCTGCCGGCTACATTGGAATTTATTGTAATGGCTCCTAAACGGTCGCTTCGTTGTAAAACGCTTTCGCCTAAACCTTCGGTTACTGCGGCAAACTGGCTCAGTACAAAGCTTTGGCCGTCGCTATTGGTGAAAGAAAGGTTCCTGACATTATTGATATCTGAGCGGTCATAACTGTCAAGGCCGATCAGGATATCGTACTCATTACCATTCTCTTTAAATTTGCTCTTATCGTTACCGCTAAAGGCATTTTGTAAAGCCGCACCTACCTGGCTGGCATCTATACCCAGCAGGGTCATTTTTTCGCGATTCAAAGTAACTTCAACCTGGGGTTTCTGATCCTTTACCGAAAGTTGAACAAAGCGGGTACCAGGTACCGATGCCACTATCTTCTTGTATTCTTCGGCAACTTTACGTACCGCTTTCAGGTCGATACCCTTAACCGCTATCTGGATGGGAGCCTGGTTAGCTCCGCCCGTGATAGACGTTGGTGATGATGTGATCTTAACGCCCGGGATAATAGCGCTCAATTGTTTTTGCAGCTTGCCGCCAAAATCTTCGGCGGTTATGCTGCGTTGTTTCTTATCAACCATGGTAACCGTGATCTCGGCCAGGTTATTGTTGTTGGTTGTACCGGCTACGCTGCCCGTAACAAAGCCAACGCTGGAGAATACCTTTGTTACCTCCGGTTGTTTCATGATCAGCTTTTCGGCCTGTTGGGTGATCATATTGGTTTGGTAAATGGACGCCGATGGCGCCAGCTCAAGGGTCAGCAACAATTCGCCCTGATCTGCACTGGGAATAAATGCTGCCCCGATAAAGCCGAATGGCACCAACGCTATGGCACCAAAAATGAGTAGGATAACGCCGGATAACAACCACCTTTTTTTGGTTAAAACTATGGCAAGCAGTTTGCCGTAGTCCTCTTTCAGGATATCTAAAAAGCGTTCAAAACCCAGGTTAAGTTTGCCCCACAGGCTTTTTTCATTCAGCTTTTCGATCTTACCGAATTTGGCTGCAAGCATAGGTGTAACGGTGAACGAAACAAACAAGCTCATCAGGGTAGAAAATACCACTACCAGTGAAAACTCCTGCAATAACTGACCGATAATACCGCCGGCAAAAGCAATAGGTAAAAACACCACTACGTCTACTAAGGTTATCGCCAATGCGGTAAAGCCTATCTCGCTCCTTCCTTCCAGTGCTGCGCTTTCTTTATCACTCCCCATTTCCAGGTGCCGGTAGATATTTTCGAGTACCACGATGGAATCATCTACCAGGATACCCACCACTAATGACATGGCCATGAGTGTCATGAGGTTGAGCGAAAAGCCCAGGAAATACATTGCGATGAATGTTGGTATGATAGAAGAGGGCAACGCCACCAATACGAACATGGAACTACGGAAGCTGTGTAAAAATGCCAGCATCACTATACCTACAATCACTATAGCCATCCCCAGATCTTCCATAACACCATCAGCTGATTTTAATGTGTAAATGCTTTGATCAGATGATACCTCAAATTTTAAGTCGCGGTCTTTATATTGCGATTGGATTTCGGCGAACTTTAATCGCACCTGCTTACTCACCTCAACGGCGTTGGCATCACTTTGCTTGATGATCTGTATACCAATAGACGGAATACCGTCTATATGGTTAATGGCGGTTGTTTTAGCGGTGGCATCTATAACTTCGGCAATATCCTTCAGGTAAACACTGCCTGCTTTTGGCCTTTGCTGCACAATGATGTTACCAATCTGTTCTGTCGAAACAACATTAGCATCAAAACGGATAGACTGTTGCTGATCACGGGTTTCGATACTACCAGCAGGATAGGATTGGTTTGCTTTGCTTAAAACATTTGTTACCTGCGCAATACCCAGGCCGTAGGCCTTCATTTTATCCTGATCAATATTCACCTGTATCTGGCGCTCATCCCCGCCTATGATGTTTACCTGGCCCACACCTGCAACGTTTTGCAACAGCGGGCGGATCTGTTTATCCACAAAATCATACAAATCGCGGGGCGACTGTTTGGAGGTTACCCCGGCCTTTAACACGGGTGCATCTTCCAGGTTGATTTTATTTACAATTGGTTTATTGATATTGTCTGGCAGGTCATTCTGTGCCTGGTCTGCTTTTCGCTGTATGTCGCGCTCGGCCTGATCAATATCAGTGCCTGCTTTAAGCTGTACCACTACGCTTGATATACCTTCCTGCGAAGTAGAGGTGATCTTATCCAGCCCCTCTACAGACGAAAACGCGTCTTCTAATTTCTTGGTCACCGAAGTTTCTACCTCAGCGGCTGCAGCGCCTGGATATATCGTGCTAACGGTAACAGTGGGCACATCTATCTTGGGCAGCAGATTGTAATTTAAGCCCAGGTAAGATTTGACACCGAAGATGAACAGGACGGTGAAGACAACTATGATTAATAAGGGCCGTTTAACGGCTATCTCTGTTATTGACATCTTACTTTGTATTATTTAGAAACAATTACCTGTGTACCGTCCTTCAGGTTGATCTGCCCGGAAGTGACCACGATTTCCCCGGCTTTCAGGCCGCTCACTACTTGTATCAACCCATTCATTTCAATACCGATTTTCACGGGCTTTTGATGAACGATGTTATTTTCGACCACATATACTGAGGCGTCTTTTATACTCTGAGTCAGTGCATCCCTCGGGATCAGCAGGATTTCCTGCATGGTTTTTCGCGAAAAATCAGCATATACAAATGTTCCTGACCGCAGCGGCGAACTTTCTTTATTATCCGCCATGATCTCAACCCTGTAATTATGCGTTTCATCTGCTTGCGGGCTGATAAAGCTGATTCTCCCGTTAAATACCTGGTCGGGATATACATCGGTGGTTATCTTAACCGCCTGGCCCTGTTTTACCTGGTAAACCTCATTTTCAGTAAGATTGATCTGTACTTTGCCCTGTGATAGGTTGACGATAGTAGCAATCGCAGTACCCGAGTTAGCGAACACGCCCTGCTCCACCGGTTTTTCTGATATAATACCGCTCGTAGGGGCTTTAATAGAGGCATCGCTGATTTGTTTTTTTACCTGGCTAACCTGGTTGGCAGCATCGGTGTAATTCTGGCGAATTTCGTTCACCTTTTCCTGGGTAGCCGCTTGTCCTTTTAATAATTCGGTATAGGTTTCCAGGTCATGGTGTAGCTTTGCGGCGCTGCTTTCGGCTTTTTGTAAATCGAGTTGGGCTAAGCGGGTGTCTATCACTGCCAGCACTTGTCCTTCGCTAACATGATCGCCAAGGTTAAACCGTAATTGCTGAATAGTTCCGCCTGTTGTTGAAAGCACTTTAGCTTCTTTGAATGGAGCCAGTGTACCCGTCTTGATCAGGCTTATTTCCTGGCGCTGTTCCTGTGCCTCGGCAACTTTTACGGGGATCCTTACTACAGTATCCTGAGTGGGTTCCTTCTTTTTATCCAGGGTGCTTTTATTAGATGCAAGTCTGAAAACAATGAGTGCCAGTAGCACTACCACAATCAGGATGATAATATATTTTCTTTTCATAAGTTTTAAAGTGAGCTGTAGAAGGTTTTAAGGGTGCCGGCAGCTTTTTCCAGATCAAGTTTGGCCTGGTAAAAGCTATATAAAGAGTTGAGGTAATTATTTTGGGCGTCTTTGATGGCGTACTGGGCATTAAGCCAGTCGTTTAAATCGGTTACGCCTTTTGTGTACTGCAGGTTGGTAGTTTTAAATACCGATTGAGCGAGCTCAATATTTCGCGTATCGTTCTCCAGGTTGGCCTGTGCCTTGATTAGTTTTGTTTTAGCATTCTCATACTCCAGTTGATATTTACCCTCGTCAAGTTTTAGGTTCTCGGCAGCATTCAGGCTTTTATATTTGGCCTGGTTGTATTGTGCATTCCTTTTAAAAAAGTCGAACAAAGGAATTGTCAACTTTAGTCCCACGGCCGAGTAAGAGTTCAGATCACTAAATGCCGGGCCCAAGGTAGTGCCGAAACCCTGTGCACCATAACGTACGTAACCGGTCAATTTGGGAATTGCTCCTGCCTTTATCCGTTGCTGGTCTATTTCCAACAATCGGGCATTAGTTTGCGATAGCTGGTAATCTGTTCTGTTAGCTGCCGAAAATCCATTATTTGATGCATCAACAATTGATGGTGTGGTCAAATCCTTACGGGATGCCGTATCTATTGGCAAGCCGGAGTTAATGGGATAACCCATATTATATTTCAGCTGGTTTTCTGAAAGGGTTAAACTACTTTCGGCTATGCGTATCTGCGATATGGCGTTGTTATAGTTAACGGTCACTTTATCCAGATCTTTCTGTAATGTTATCCCTTTTTGAACCTGAAGCTGGGATATTTCCATTTGCCTGCGATAGGTTTCGAGGTTAGCTTTCAACAACCGCAGCTGTTCGCGGTAAACGTAAATCTGGTAGTAAGCGTTGCTGATGTCATAAATGATGGTTTCTTCATTCTTTTTAACATTAAGATCAGCCTGTTGCTTGTTGTATTTATTGGCCTTAAGTCCGTTCAATAAGGATTGATCATAAATGGTTTGATCAAGCTGCACAACGCCGTTAGTATTGTACTTTTGGGTAAAGGCTACTTTAACCGCGTCCGGGCCGAATATGCCAGCCGGGATAATGGATTGCTGCACTTTTAAGTTATCGTCGAAGGTACCGGTGACTCCCAGCTTAGGCAGATAATCGGCAAGTGCTTCTTTGGCCTGGGCATCGGCTGCCAGCTTTTCATTTTCATAAACCACGCCACTGCGGTTATTCTTAAGGCCATAGTCTATACATTCTTTCAAATTCCATTGCTGCTGGGCAAGCAATTGGAATGGAAGTAAACAGATCAGCGCCAGTAACGTATTTTTTTTCATTTTCCTGCGTTCAAAAATTTCTACCAAAGCCTACTGGTGGCTTAAGTATTCTATTATTTTATGGCAGCAAAATTATCTGGGTTTAGGTACGCTATTTGGTGTTGGGGAGTGAAAAGGACAAAATTAGCAATGAACCGGACAAATAAATAGTATAGATGATGTTACTGCTCTATCCATTTTAAAAAAGGTTGTGCTTTGATCTTGCTGATGATGATCTTCTCGGGTGGGTTGGTTTTAACGATTACGTAAAGTTTTCTATTAAAATAATGCTCAATGTTTTGTACAGCATCGCGGTTGATGATGAATTGCCGGTTGGCTCTGAAAAATTGCTGAGGATTGAGCATGACCTCCAATTGTTCGATGGTGTATTGGATAGGGTAACTTTTTTCACTCGAATCATAGAGGTAAACAATTCCGGCCGAGGCATATATGAACTGGATATCTGTTACCCGAACAGGGATAATCTTCTCACGGTAATGAACAAGAATATTCTGCTTGTAAGCAACATCCATTTGCACAAGTACCTTGTTCAGGTTGTTGCCGTATTGGGTATTGCTTAACAGGTGCTCCTTTAACCTGATATACTTTTCCAGGCTTCGCTGCAACACATCTTCCTCAATTGGTTTCAGCAAGTAATCAATGCTGTTTGATTCAAAAGCTCTGATTGCGTATTCATCAAAGGCAGTACAAAATATTACCGGTGATTCAATTTTTACTTCCCTGAAGATCTCAAAGCTTAAACCGTCACCTAACTGAATATCAGAAAAAACAAGTTCCGGGGCAGGGTTTTCCTTTAACCAGTTTATAGCCGACGAAACTGAAGGCAGTATCGCTTCAATACTTATTTCGCTATCCAGGTTTTGAAGCATGCTTTTTAGTTCCTTTGCAGTTTTTGCCTCGTCTTCTATAATAATTACTTTCATTTGTTTAGTAATGGCAAATTGACCGAAAAATTTAAACCATCGTTATTGATCTGAACAGGTTTATGTATGAGTAGTTTGTAGCGTTGAGTTATATTTTTCAAACCAGTGCCAGTGCCATCCTCTGCCGTTTTTTTGAGTTGCAGGTTATTGGTTACTATGAGCGCCGGGGAATCATCCGTACGTATAGTGATGTGCAAAGGCTTTTCAGGCGATATCATGTTGTGTTTAATGGCATTTTCAATTAAAAGCTGCAAGGAGAGCGGGGGGATTAAAAATGTCAGGTGCTCATCGGGTATGGTAATGTTTACGCACAGCGCTTCTTCAAAGCGCTCGTTCATGATGTAAAGGTATGACTTGATAAAGGATAATTCGTCTTTAAGAGGAGTGAGGTAATGTTCATTAAAATTCAGTACGTACCGGTATACTGTTGCCAGTTGAACAATGTAGTTTTTAGTTGGCTGATCCGTAGCGATAGTTTTAAGTGTACTGAGGGAATTGAATAAAAAATGCGGACTGATTTGCTGCTGCAACGATAGTAGCTGCGCACGCAAATGCGCCTGTTCCAATATCTCGTTCTCTAACTGCGAATTTTGCAGTGCATTATTGGTATGTATACTGTAAAAGACAACGTATGCAATAATACTTGCTAAAAACGCGCCCATAAAGTGTATTATAAAATCGGAAATGGTATCAAATGGTACCCCATTTTGAATAAGCGCTGTTCTTGGTAATAAGCGGTATAGAGTGTAAGCTAATGCAAAAGTTGACAACGTGGCTGCGATATTACTTAAGAAATGCTTTGCATAACTATTAAGCCACGGAAATTGATGAAGTAAAAAAAAACCGTGAATAAGCCAGCAAGCAAAAAGCGTGAGCGATATCTGGAAAGCGTATTCAGGGTATTCCCACCACTGCACCTCCTTAAAGCTATCTTGACGGAGTAACAGGCTGATCATGGTTACCCCGGTCAATATACCTGTTACAATAAAAAACCATTTAAATTGATAGTTTTTAAACATATAACAAATGTATTTCAAAAAATCTATTGATGCTCTATAAGGTTTTCGATATGGACAAATAGGCCTTTGAAACGGACGAATAATTAAAAAAATATAAATTGTTTAGGCGATTTAAGGTAAATCACGGAAATTATTTTTAGTATTTGTTATGGCCGTCATTTTCTGACATAGCCGTCTTTAGTTTCGACCATAAATTTACCTTGCTCTGTAAGTTTTACGGCGCTTTTCAATTGCTGTTTCTTGATGGGATAGTCTTTTGCAAATTTTTTTCTGGCAACAAAAAGTTGACAGAGTTCGAGTGATTGTAGATTACATAGTTAGAAGCCTCAAGGTTTTTTGACTTGATGCTTTTAACTTAAAAAGTTAGGTTCGAATTGTTTTTCCGCTTATTTGTATGTGTTGAGGTTATTATTTTTGATTATATTTTTACGCTAAAAACGAACTTATTGCCGTTATAAAACCTGCTGGGTTTTCTGATTGAATAAAGTGTCCGCATCCTTCCAATTTAACCAACTTCAGGTCTTTAGTCAAACCAGGAAGACTTGTTTGCAACAACTGAAAACCACTTCCGGCTATACCCAGGACCGGTATGGAGAGCTTATCATAGGCTTTAAAATCCTGAATGTCTTTAGGAAAGGCCTGATACCATCCGTTTGATGCCCTGATCGCGTCAATTCCGTTATAGTTAAGGGCATAAACTGCTCTGCTGAAATCATCGATGCTACTTTTTTCAACCAATAAATTGTCAAATATCCAGTCAAGCAGGTAACGCATTCGGCCTGCAAGCAATTGCTCCGGAAGTACTTTTACCTGATTGAACGCCAACCACCAGGGATGCGGATAACCGGGAACCGGCAGCATTGGTAGTTTATACATACTGTCGTCAGGCGGCGGAGTATCTATTAGAATAAGTTTGTTCGTCAGTTCAGGATAATCAGCTGCAAAACTAAAAGCCACGCTGGCGCCAATATCGTGACCGGCGATGTTTACTTTTTGAAAACCGAAATATTTTATCAGTGCCGCGATGTCAGCTGCCATTTGTTTTTTTTCATAGCCGCTTTTCGGCTTTTCTGAACTACCCATACCTCTGAGATCTGGGCAAACAACATGATACCGCTCAGAAAGCCCGGGCATAACCTTGTGAAAAGACCACCAGGTTTCTGGCCAGCCAGGGATTAAGATAAGCGGTGCTCCCAAACCGCCTTCTACATAATGTAATTTAATGCCATTCACATCAGCAAAGCCATTTTTAAACTTCGGCAGCATTTGAACAAGTGCTTCATCAGTATAGCGGTCATCTATCTGTTCATTATTTATTTCATTTTTCATAGATGTTTGTTTTATAATTCTTCGAGCTGTTATTTGATCCCAATACTATTGCTAAAGGATAGCCATGCAAATTTTTTGATTTCATTGGGGGCCACATCGCCGGACCCCAAGGCTGAAATTGCCGTAGTGACCATTCCGTCAAAAAGAAAGAATATCCAATGAGGGGTAAGGTTGCCCTTGATGGCGCCGCTTTTCTGAAGATCAATCACCAGTGAGCGCCATTTACTCTTTACATTGTCGGTGATATTTTCTTCTTCTTCCCCGGTAATAAGTTTTGGCTGCTCCCGCTGCTGCAGTTTATTTAAAAAAGCATATTTATAATTACAGTCAATAGCTGCATATAGCATCAGCTCCAATTGTTTTAAGGGGGCTGATGTAGTGTTATACGCACGATTCATGGAGTCCTTACAGGTTGAGAACATTTCTTTTTTACAGGAATCCAAAAGATGTTTTCGATCCTTAAAATAGCGATGGAGAGTCCTCCGGGTAACATGCGCTTTTTCGGCTATCGTTTCCATCGGTGCAGACAGATCATCGTTCAAAACGATGATTGCCGCATCAATTATAGCCCGTTCAGTATTTGACATATCTCAAAAATAAGTAATATATCTCATATTTGTGACATTTGTTGATATTTGTATATTGACGTACTTCAGGAATAGAGAGATACTTTTATCTCTGTTTGGTTGAATTTTTATTTGCCCATACTGCGCAAGTATTAATTAAACTTATTCTAAATAATTGCAAAAGCAAGCGGTGTTGTTATATTTGCCGAAACATTGGAATTAATCTAAATAAACATAAATGACGCAAATTTACTTTAAAAAATTTAGCCTTTTACTTTTATGCATGGCGTGTAACCTAGCCTTAACTTACGCGCAAACACCTATCGGCAAAATCTCAGGGAGTATTAAAACAACCGATGGGAAACCGGCGCCGGGTGTCACCGTAACCCTTGTTTCATTACATAAAACTACTCTGACTAATGAAAACGGTACTTACATCCTTCAAAATATTCCAGTTGGAACCTATTCTTTGCAAGTAACGCTCGTGGGTACAGTTGGTGCAAGTAGGGAAGTAGTTGTCAATGCAAGTAAAACCAGCAAAATAGATTTTAATTTGGCAGAGAGCTCCGCCCAATTAAAAGAGGTAAGTATTACCTCGGGTAAAACATTGAACAACCGCCCGGTATCGCTAAATAAATCTGGTATCCGCCCGTTCGATTTGCCGCAAAGTACGGGCGTAGTAAGCAGCACTGTAATAGCAGATCAGCAAATCAATCGACTGGGTGATGCTGTACGGAATGTTAGCGGGGTTACATTGACCCAGACCCGTGGCGGAGTAGGCGAAACTTTTACGGCTCGTGGCTATAGCGTCGGCATCACAGGAGGGGCAGGCAGTATTTTTAAAAATGGAGTATTGGTAAACACTGCCGGTTTTCCAGAAGCGAGTACGCTGGAGTCTGTTGAAGTACTTAAAGGTAGCTCAGCCTTGATGTATGGCAATGTTTCTGGTGGACTGATCATCAACATGATAACCAAAAAGCCTCAGTTTGAAACAGGTGGAGAAGTATCTATGCGGTATGGCAGCTATGACTATTATAAACCTACTGTAGATGTTTACGGACCGCTATCTAAAGACCTGGCCTTCCGTACCATTGCAACCTATGAAAATGCTGGCAGCTATCGTAATGGGGTAAAAACTGAGCGTACCTATGTGAATCCTTCCTTATTGTATAATTTAGGCAAAAGCACGACCATCATACTGGAAGGAGATTATTTGAAATCAAACCTAACTCCTGACTGGGGTATCGGCTCACTGAATAACGGACAGGCCATCCCAACAATGGTACCCCGCTCACAGTTTATCAATACTGCCTGGGCCTATAGTCATATGAACCAGTATTCCGGATCCCTGACCGTCAACCATACCATCAACGACAGTTGGAAATTAAATTTCATTTCCTCAGCACAAGGAACAAATATTGATTCCTATCAATCGAGTCTGCCAAATAGTGTGAGTGCTACCGGCGAATGGAACCGGGGCCTGGCACGCGCGAATACCCATGAAGGTGATTATACTACTCAATTAAACCTGACCGGCAAATTTAAAACAGGTAGCATAAGTCATCAGATCTTGATAGGCAGCGACGCAGCCAAGGTTGTTAATGTGACTAACGGTTATAGCATCAATGGCCAAAACATCAGCAGTTATGTTTATGACAAGATCAATACAATCGACTTGAACAAATACACCCAGCGTACCGATATTCCGACTGCGGTTGATACCAACCGTACTACAGCACCAGTCTATCGGTTTGGCGCGTATGTACAGGATCTGGTCAGTTTAACGGATAAATTCAAAGTATTGGCTGGTGTACGCTGGTCATGGCAGCAAACCAATCAAACAAATATTGATTATTTGCAAAAAGGCATCAATGGCTTAGGAGTTGCGGCCACACGATATGATCGTGCTTATTCGCCCAAAGCTTCGCTGATCTACCAGCCGGTAACAACAACATCTATTTATGCCAGCTACAGTAACAATTTTATCGTGAACACGGGTACTGATGTCAGCACCGGTCAGGGTTTAAAGCCATCTACGTTGAATCAGTATGAGGCAGGGGTAAAAAATGAATTCTTTAACGGAAAATTATCAGCCAATTTTAGTATTTATCGCATTATTAATAATAACCTGGCTGTGGTAGCACCTTTTAAAGCTGATGGTGTAACCGTTAACAGTGATAACACCATAAAAACATTTAGCGGACAAACCACCAGCGACGGTGTGGAAGTTGACGTTACGGGTAACCTTAGCAAATACTTTTACTTTATTGCCGGTTACGCATATAATAATGCCAGATATACCAAAACATCTGGTTTGAAGGGTTCTAATATTGAGGGTGAGCCACTGGTGATCAATCCTAAGCATACCGCAAATGCCAGCATTTTTTATACATTTAGTAATTCATCACTTAAAGGGTTTAAGGTTGGAGCTTCAGCTTTCTACACAGGATCTCGTTTAGCGGGCTACAATAACGTAGTTGGCCAAACTCAGGCATACAGTCGTTTATTGCCAGTAGGAGGGTATGCAACGCTGGACCTTTCGGCAGGTTACACGTATAAAAAAATATCATTACTGGCACAGGTATCCAATATTACCAATACACTTAATTATCTGATCCATGATAATTACAGTATCACGCCGATTGCGCCATGTCAGTTTCTGACAACGCTGGCCTATAAGTTTTAAATTGATCCTGATTAATTTAAGCCCTGTTCTTGCGTAAGAACGGGGCTTTTACTTTCCGCCCAATTGCTTTTGATTTCTGTTTATTGTTATTGTTTATTTTCTGATCAAATGTACCTGTGCGTTGTGAAGCCATAGAGGTATGCGTTCTGTCGCCATTGCTTCCACCTTTGTTAATACTGTCTATCCTTTAACTATACGGACCGGCGGGTGCGGAATAGTTTTACGTCGTCTGTCAGTATTGTCAGGATATTTATATAGTGCAGTGAAGAATCGTGTTTTAGACCTGATTGTGCATGAAAAAATCGTAAAAAACATGAAGATTCTTTGCAGGATTTTCTTTCCAATGGGGAGTGTTCAACAGATTATGCCTTTAGAGAGAAGGAGCTCTGAATATTAATGGAGAAAGAAATAGCATTTAACCTGCTTTTAATAGCTTGGGCTATTGTTCAAGTAAATCGGTGTTTCAATTCAAATTCCGGTATTCATTCGGCGTAAAGCCCACCCGCTGTTTAAACAGCCTGCTGAAATGCTGCGGATACTTAAAGCCAAGTTCATAAGCGATCTCATTAACCGTTTTATCAGGTTCGAACATTTTTTCCTTGGCAACATCCATTATTTTCATTTGAATAAACTCCAGTGCGGTTTTACCAGTTTCTTTTTTGATCACGTCGCCAAAATAATTAGTTGATAAGTTTAGCTTATCGGCACAGTAAGCTACGTTGGGCAAGCCGTCATTTTGCGGTTTGTCTGAAGCAAAATAATCATTAAGCAGCGCTTCAAATTTTTCTACAAAGCCCCTGTGAACGTTGTCCCGCGTGATAAATTGACGGTCGTAGAAACGTATACAGTAATCCAGGAAAAGTTCAATATTGGCCGCGACCAATTTTTTGCTATGCTTGTCGATACTGTGCTTTAGTTCAAAAGTGATCTTTGAAAAACAATCCAAAACGATCTGTTTTTCCTGTTCAGATATATGCAAAGCTTCGCGAACTTCATAGGAAAAGAAGTTGTAATCACCCATGTGGCGTCCAAGGTTTGATCCGTGGATCAGATCCTGGTGAAAAACAAGTGCTAAACCTTGTGGCTGGTAATACTGCTCCGGGATGTTTTCGCCAATCACCTGGCCCGGTGCCAGAAATATAAGCGTTCCTTCCTGGTAATCATAGTTATTGAGCCCATACCTCAGATCGCCACACACCAGCTGTTTAAGGAATACGGTGTAGAAGTTATAACTCATGCGCCTCGACTGCCTCGGGTCAGCATTAGACAGATCCACAATGCTGACCAACGGATGCAGCGTTTCCTGTTTATTGAAAGAATTATACTCGCTGATGTTGTTGAAAGTCAGGATATTTTCCATTGAATTTACTTTTCTGCTTATCAAATTTACTTCATCGGTTTGATAATTCACCAATAGTAGGCTTTCAATCAGTGAATTTGGTAGAGATTACCGTGGTATGTATACCTCTGAAGGCAAAATCATTAAGAACTTTGCCCTCACAAAATATGTTAAAGTAAAATGGACAATATAAAAGAAAAAGTAGTAGTAATCACAGGTGCCAGCAGTGGCCTTGGTGAAGCGGTTGCACGCATGCTAGCGGCCAAAGGAGCTATTGTAGTTTTAGGCGCAAGAAGAACGGATCGCATTACAGCGCTTGCTAAGGAGATTGTACAAAACGGCAGAAAGGCTACGGCGCTAACCACCGATGTTACCGATCCGGACAACGTTAAAAATCAGGTTGAAGGTGCAGTTGATGCTTATGGACGGATAGATGTAATTATCAATAATGCGGGGCTGATGCCGCATTCTCCACTGGAGCGCCTTAAGCTGGACGATTGGAATAAAATGATAGATGTCAATCTTCGTGGCGTATTACATGGTATTGCGGCCGTACTGCCGCATATGACGAAGCAAAAATCAGGTCAGATCATCAACGTATCTTCTGTTGCAGGCCACAAGGTGAATCCGGGTGGCGCCGTTTACTCTGCAACCAAGACCGCTGTTCGGGTGATTTCTGAAGGGTTGCGCCAGGAAGTAAAACCATATAACATCCGTACAACGATCATTTCTCCGGGCGCTGTAGATACAGAACTGCCGGCCAGTGCTACAGAACAGGATGTTGCAACGGGTTTGAAAAAATTTTACGAAGACTATGCTATTCCGGCAGATTCATTTGCCCGAACCGTGTTATTTGCCATGAGCCAGCCAGAGGAGGTGGATATCAATGAGATTCTGTTCAGGCCGACTAAACAAGTAGGGTAATCAATGTATTGCCAGTTTTTGCACAGCAAAACGGCTTTTGAACTGAAGCAATCAGCAGAATCGGTGGATTTGGTAGATAAAACCGTGGATTATATCCTATGAATGCAAATTATCTTTTTCAAATTGGAGAGCCTTAAATAGCAAACAAATCATCATCGCCTATGATCAGTTTAAATGTTAACCGAAAAATATACCAGGTAGATGCAGATCCCAATATGCCCTTACTCTGGGTGATCAGGGATATCATCGGTCTGACTGGAACTAAATTTGGCTGTGGGGTGGCACAGTGCGGCGCATGTGTGGTTCATCTCAACGGGGAAGCAGTTCGGTCATGCGTGACCAAAGTTAGCCGCGCCGAGGGGCAGCAGGTGACGACAATCGAAGGGTTATCTGCTGATAATAACCATCCGGCACAAGTGGCCTGGAATGAAGAAAACGTGCCGCAATGCGGCTATTGCCATTCCGGGCAGATCATGTCGGCGGCAGTATTGCTTCGCGAGAACCCGGATCCATCTGATGAAGATATCGATGCTGCCATGGCCGGTAATATTTGTCGCTGTGGCACTTACCAGCGTATTCGTAAAGCTATCCACCTGGCGTCGGAGATACAGAAAAAAGGAGGCGCAAAATGAAAATGCACTATCTTTTTCCGTTTAAAGCATTTGTTATTATCGGTTTCATATCCTCTATGATCTGCATCATGGCTTTTGCAATGCATGATAGCGATAATAGGATAATGGATTCCAAAACGGTAATGCTGGTTATCAAAAAAGACAGCATTACATCCGTTAAAGCTTTCAAACAGGTTTATACCGTGCTAATGA
Source organism: Mucilaginibacter saanensis (assembly GCF_014200575.1). Lineage (GTDB taxonomy): Bacteria > Bacteroidota > Bacteroidia > Sphingobacteriales > Sphingobacteriaceae > Mucilaginibacter. The sequence goes on from NZ_JACHBZ010000006.1 coordinate 265,536, forward strand.
GTGCTCGCTGTATGAATTGCCATCCTTCCGGCAATATTCCGCTTCAGGGCGATGACAATCATTTACATACCATGTCCCCACGCCGTGGTTTGGATGGTAAAGGTGTTTATGCAATGAAATGTGCCAACTGTCACCAGCCCACAAATACCCCCGGTTTACATACCCCGCCCGGTAACCCGGACTGGCATTTACCACCTGCAGATATGCGGATGGTTTTCCAGGGCCGGACACCGCGCCAATTGGCTAAGCAGTTGATCGATCCTAAACAAAACGGGCATAAGGATATACAAAAGCTGATCGCCCATGCCGATGACGGTTTAGTACTTACCGGCTGGAACCCGGGTGAAGGACGAACCCTGCCACCTATGAGCCACGCCGCATTCAAGAAAGCCTGGATCACCTGGCTGACCACCGGTGCCTACGCTCCGAAAAAATGATCTGTCGATAAACAAATACCATCCTGATGAAAAAAATTACGCTTATAATTTTAATGCTGATGACTTTATTGAATGCCGAAGCTCAAAACAATAAAACCTTGAATAAAAGACAACAAAGCATTGTTTGTATTGCAGCGCTTACAGCCAAAGGTAAATTGCCGGAATTAAAATCAGCCTTACACGAAGGACTGGATGCTGGGATGACGGTGAATGAGATCAAAGAAATGATGATCCACTTATATGCTTATTGCGGTTTCCCGCGAAGTTTGAATGGGATCAATACTTTCATTACCGTTATGGATGAAAGAAAGGCAAAAGGCATTAAAGACCCCGAAGGCATGGATCCCACATCTGTTGTAAGTAGTAATAAATATGCTTTAGGAAAAAACACGCTCGATCAGCTTACCGGCCGGGTGGCGAGCGGCCCACCGAAAGGTTACGCCGCGTTTGTGCCTGCTATCGATACGATGTTAAAGGAACATCTGTTTGCCGATATTTTTGGACGTGGCGTGCTTACCAGTCAGGAAAGGGAACTAACAACGGTATCCGCGCTTGTGAGCCTTGGTGGTGTTGAGTCCCAGTTATCCGGGCATTTGGGTATTGCCATGCACACCGGTTTATCCAGGGAGCAGCTTCAGGAAATGTTTACCATTCAGGAAATCAAAATAGGCAAATCAGAGGCAGATGCCGGAAGAGCGGTTTTAACAAGGATCGGCACAGGCCAGCAATAACCTAAATTAGCAAAACCATGAACTACATCTCAAGAAGGCACTTCATTAAAAGCGCAGGCACGGCGGGGTTTGCTTTATGGCTCGGGCTTTCTGCTAAAGGCGAAATCTTAAAAGTTTCGGCAAGTGTTGAAAGTAAAAACTTTTCCCCTTTTATCAAAATCGAACCCAACGGGCAGATCACGCTTTTTAATATTAAGCCGGAGATGGGGCAGGGGACCTATCAATCCATACCGGCATTAATAGCCGAGGAGTTTGAAGTGTCGCTTGACCAGGTTATCATTAAAAATACCGGTGGCGAAAAAGAGTTTGGCAATGGCCAGCGTGCCGGAGGAAGCACATCTGTTCGCGGCAGTTATACAGAGATGCGAAAAGTTGGCGCGGCAGCAAAAGCGGTTTTCCTGACTGCTGCTGCCACCAAATGGAAAGTGGACGAAAGTACCTGTTATGCTGAAAACGGCAAAATCATCCACCGTCCAACCGGAAAATCGGAAACCTACAGTGAACTGCTGGAAGAAGCCTCGAAAATAGAATTACCAAAAGAACCTAAACTAAAAGAGCCTAAAGATTTTAAGATCATCGGAAAACAGGCTCACCGCCCTGATGTGCCAATGAAGACCAACGGATCGGCTATCTTTGGGATAGATGTGCAGGTGCCTGATATGGTTTATGCAACCGTAGAGAGGTGCCCTGTTATTGGAGGCACGCTAAAAAGCTTTGATGCCACAGAGGCGTTAAAGATGCAAGGGGTTTTAAAAGTTGATAAGGTGGAGCGAATTGTAGGCATTTATAGTTATATCGGTGTCGCTGTAATCGCAAACTCCTACTGGACTGCCACACAAGCCAGGAAGAAACTCAAGATTGAATGGGATACTAAAGGCTACGAAACCTATAATTCAGCCGAATATGATGCTTATCTATGGAAGCATGCTGATGAAGAGGGTATGGTCGATAAAAATATCGGCGCCATCGATACCGTTAAAACGTCACCCCAAACCACGATAGATGCGGATTACGAAACCCCTGTTATAGCACACCACACCCTTGAACCCATGGTTTGTGTTGCACATGTTACGGGTGATAAAGTAGAGATCTGGTCTTCTAACCAGGTGCCTAATTTAATTACCGCGGCTGATGATAACAGTATTCCCGCCTTGACGGGCTTTAAACCCGAGAACGTCAAATATCATAATATGTTTATAGGTGGCGGCTTCGGCAGGCGCTTATATTATGACTATATAGTTGAGGCCATAAACGTAGCCAAATTGATCAACAGGCCTGTTAAAACACTTTGGTCACGTGAAGACGCTACTAAAAAAGGGCCTTGGCGGATGATGACTTTTTCCAGGATGAGTGGAACACTCGGCGATGATGGCAAACTATTGGCTTTCCGGCATAAGGTGATCGGCCCCAATTTCCATGAGTCTTTGTTTAAAAATTTTAATAAAACCCGGCTCGACCCAAGCATGGTTGAAGGTATCGGCTCCCAGGATTACCAGATACCTAACCTGAAAACATCTTATATAAAAACAGATTCACATATTCCGGGAGCAGCGTTCAGATCGGTTGTAAGTTCGACCATTTGTTTTCCGCATGAATCATTTGTTGATGAAATGGCTTATAAAGCCGGCAAAGACCCGATGGATTTCCGGCTAAGCATGGTCGCGCCAACTTCGGACACCTGGAAGCTTTTGTCGAAACTGAAAGAATTGTCCAACTGGGAAAAAACACTTGGGAAAAATAAGGGCCGTGGTGTTGCCCAATGGAAGTTTTTTGGCTGCCAGTTGGGCTACGTTGTTGAAGTGACACATGATCCGGTTAAGGGATCGGTAAAAATTGATAAGGTTACGGCGCTCATCGATTTGGGGATTGTTGTCAATCCGGACAACGTTAAAAATCAGGTTGAAGGTGCGGTTATTATGTCAATTTCCGCAGCGACCAAACCAGGCATCACCTTTAAGAACGGCGTTGTAGAACAAAATAACTTTTACGACAACCCGGTACCGCGGATCAATGAAACACCGATCATTGAAGTTCACATTTTAGCCGACGGAGGTAGAATGAAAGGCGTTGGTGAGCCTGGCGTTCCTCCGTTTGCACCAGCCCTGGCTAATGCAATTTTTGCTGCAACGGGTAAACGTTTCCGCAGAATGCCCTTTGACCTGAAAAATGTTTCTAAATAACATGGTCAAAATTAAACGGGGTAGCCCTAATACCCCCCTCCGAAGCGCTTGAGGCCGGCCGGAAATTGTTGATGCTTTTTGCATTATCTGATAATACAAGCGCTTTGAACAGTTAGCAAAAACAGAGCAGTGCTAAAACATACCCGGGATGATGAATGAAATCATCCCGGGTATGTTGCCGGAACGTGTTTGCCGGGTGAATGCGCTTGTACAAACCAGCAGCACAAGAATGGTGAAAAACGTTTTCATAGATAGTCTTGTTTTTGAGAGGCTTAAACGTCATTAACGTCTGTTTGTCTTTTTTAAGTAATTGATCAGTTCCTCTGGCTCATCTGTTTGTAAACCTATTAACCCTTTTTTTATAGCCTCGTTCCAAACTATTGGCCCTTCGGTTTTACTCTGCCCATCGGGCCAAACTTCTATGTGATGTTTCCGGGCGATAGCTAACAAGCCTGGATTGTATTGCCTGTAATCTCCATCCAGCAGGTCGGCTTTGCTTTGATCTAAGAATCGTTCCATAGTCAGGCTATCTATTACATCCTCGGGCAAACTAAGCATGAGCGGTATTTTAGGAGCAGCAAGTCTCCAGGCTGTTAATTGTTCGGGCTTATTAATGTATACCAAAACTTGATCTTCCATATTAAACTGTTTTAAAACCGCATCAACCAAAACAGGGGCGGCATCCTTAAAATCAATATAGATGTATATTTTATTTTTGCAGAGGCTCAGTATTTCCTGAAAGCTGGGTATAGTGTAGTTTATATTTTGTGATTGATCGGTGGTTTTAATCTTTAGTTTTTTGATTTCATCAAAAGTCAAATCTTTAACCAGGCCTGTTCCGTTCGTCATCCGGTCAACTGATTCATTATGAAGGCTTATCAATTGCCCATCTTTTGTAGTTCGCAAATCTATTTCAACATAATCGGCACCGTCTTTAATTGCCTGCTGGTATGCGGCAAGTGTATTTTCAGGGTAATTTACATGATCACCACGATGGGCTATCACCATAAACCGGTGACGTTGTTTCGGTACAGGATTGGGCTGCCATGTGTTTTGAAAAATGACTAAGCAGGTAGTTAATGAATATAAAAATAATTTCATGATGTGTAGTAAATGGTATAAGGTTATACTTTGCCTTTTATTTAGAGATCTCTGTTTGGTACAAAACTGTTCCGCTATCGCTAATGGCATTAACCCTTAATTTTTTTGCATTGATAGAAAAATACATAAAGCCGTGCTCAGATGCCTGGAAGCGACAATAAGGGATGCCCGCTGTTACTTCCGTCAATTCTGACCCGGCGCCAGAAATAAACTGATGGGTGTACCCCTCAGGCTTTAAATGCTGTAGTGAGTGCTCATGTCCTGAAAGATAAACATCAACTTTATGTTTTTCAAACATCCCTGTTAATGCTTTTCTAATGGCCAGCGTATCGTAATTTTTGATGCGGGGACCCACAGTATGCGCCGGGTGATGGCCGATAACAATCTTCCATTTAACATCCGGCGATGCATTAGCCAAAGTCTGATCTATCCATGCAAGTTGTTTTTCCGGCTCCCGCTCTTTCAGGTCATAAACTATGGGTTGGGTATCAATAAAAACCAACAATACCTTCCCGCTGCTTTTATCGATATTAACTTCTTTAGAGTAATAAAGGGCCGGCATATTCCAACGACGGCTTATTTTGCTGTAGCGCACCTGCGCATCGGGATCGGTACCGTAATCATGATTGCCTAAAACCGGATACCAGTCGTCCTGCAAAGAGTGCGCGGTATACACGTTTTCAAATGAGTAATGCCAAAGCGGGTCGTTTTCACTCACAACGCCCTTAGGGTAAAAATTATCGCCTACAGAAACAATGAACTTGTTGGAATGCGTTGCGGCCCAATCGCCCATTTGTTTGGCTACTTCGTTTTGATGGTATTCTCCATTGCGTCCCCAATCGCCAATGGCTACAAAGTTTAAGGGGTAGTTATCTTCAAACGCTGCCCGAGGCGAAACGTCCTCGCTGCTCAGGTGCGTTTCAGCGGTACCTGCCAGTGACTCAAGTGGACTAATCAGCGATGCGCCCAGGGCAGACAGCGCGGTGCTTTTAACAAAATCTCTTCTTTTCATTCTCCAGCTTATTTTTTATTAATTAATTCATTCTGTTTGCCTTTTGCTTTTACCAGGTCAAAAGCATCAAACAACTCGCCGGTAGCAAGGTAGGCCTTAAAAGAAAGCATATTATTATCAATGTTTATGGTTTGATAAACCTGTAAGTGGCTGCCAATTACGTCAGCCCATTCCATTGGTTCGGTTTCGTACATTTTTGAACCGCTTACCGATACCACGTACACCGTACCTGATCGTGAATCAGCGGCACCGTTAGTAAGCGAAACTTTATTCATACCACGGGCATAGGCGTGGTCATGCCCTTGTAATACCAGATCAACACCGTATTGATCAAAAATTGGTTTTAAATGCTCCCTCGCTTTTTTATTATCCCTGCCTTTTTTGGTGGAGTAAATAGGGTGATGCATTACTACGCAAGTCCATTGCTGGTTATTTTGTTTTAACACCTGATGTAACCATGCCACCTGCCTGCCGATGCATCCCTCATTAGGCGCTTCTTCTATCATTTGGGTATTTAGCGATATGATCCTTACGCCTTGTATGTCGGTATAATAACAACTCCCTTTCAATAAGGTATCGTCAGGTCCATTTGTCGGTAACGCAAATTGCTCGTTCCAAAATACCGATAAATGAGGTTTGCCATCTTCGTGGGTATACTCGTGATTACCTGGCGTCATCAAAGTGGGAGTGCTTGCATGAATATATCCGCCGGCAGCAAACCAATCGGCCCATTCATTATCTTCATTAGCACGATTAACCAGGTCGCCCGCGTGGATTATCAGTTGCGCATCGGGCATAGTTGCATACGCTTTCCTGATCACCCTGCTCCATAATGGCTTGATGCCCACTTGTGCATCGCCAAGATAAATGAATGAAAGTTTGGCAGTTGCAGTATTACTTTTAGCTGTACGAAATTGAAACCATTCGCTCCAAGCATTTTCTTTGCCTACACGATAATCATATAATGTATCGGGGGTTAGATTGCTAATGGTTACCCGGTTGTTAACAGTGTTGATTTTATCATACTTAAAAGGTTTAGCCGTGGCATTTACCTTGTTAACATTCGCAACAAATTCGGGATGGGCATCGGCAATGGTATATTCAACAATGCTGGCTTCGGTTTGATTGCTATTTCGCCAATTGATGGTGATACTGGTTGATGGATCGGGCGTAATGGTTAGGATCACCCTGTCCGGGATATCGGTGGCTATTTGATCATTACCGTTCGCTGCCAACAACTTTGCGGGCGAAGCCATAACCGGTAGCAATACCCCCATTTTTATGGTACGGCTTAAAAAACTTCTTCTGGCTATTTTATTCATTGCTTTAAACTGAAAATTGAATTAGAAGATGAGGTAAAAGCATTATTGCTAATACCTCATCCTGAAGTTTAACTGAATTACAAAGTGTTATTATTTACTTGAGATACCACATTTTGGTATTGATATCATCCGCCCCGAATACGGCGACGGCTGCTTTGTAGCTATCATAGTTAACATTCTGTTCGCTGGTGGGCCAACCGTATCTTACCGGGAATACGGATTGAAAAGCCGCCGGGCCTACAACAAACTGTGGGTAACCGGTACGGCGGAAATCAAACCAGCCTTCTGATCCGCGAAATAACATCGCAATCCATTTTTGCGTGATCAGTTGTTTTTGTGTACCATCGTATTTAACCAATGGCTGATCATAATAAGCCTGACTAACCGCCAGATTTTTAACGCCGTAGTAATCCATAGAGGCTTCTATCCCGTCATGATAAAGCGATGCCGCTGTTTTAGACGGTACTGTTACTTTACCTGATTGAACCGCCTCGGCCAAAATAAAACAAACTTCAGAATAGACCATTAAACTTGCTTTTAAACCGGTAGCCTTATCCTGCCTAAAAAAGGATGACAATACAGACTGATGAGTTTCACCTCCATTGTAATTGGCAGGATCGGTTAAAGCATGAGGTACACCTACATATTGATTATGATCAACCGTTGAACCAATTGTTGTAGCCACAGGTGCTACCCACACCGCTAATCGGGGATCGTTACGCTCAAGCAAGGCATCTACCAATTCTTTACTTGCCTTTGTTTTGGCAAAGTCGGCATCAATCATGTTTTTTGCACCGCCCGGCCAGCTATCGTCTTTTTTAACGCCCTGGTAAATCACTTCGGCATTATCAGTATTGCTGTTGAAAATGGGATACTGATCGGTGTTATTGATAATCTCCTGCATTTCCGAAAAAGCGTTTGCATATACTTTTGAACAACGCATCAGCATACGCAAACGAAGTGAGTTAGCCAGTTTACGCCATTGCAATGCTTTGCCGGCATAAAGGGCATCTGCACTTGCGTCAATGCCGGTGCCGTTGGCTCTTAATTGCTCATTGGCGTCCTTAAGCAATTGCAGCAAGCTCATGTAAATATCCTGCTGCTTATCATAAGCTGGTTTAATATTGCCTGTAGTTACCGATTGTAAAGCCTGCGAATAAGGCGCATCACCCCAAAGATCAGTAAGGTAAGAGATATTGAATGCCATCAGGATATTACCGGTTGCTATATAAACCGGTGTTGATGCGGTAACCGCTTCCTGCTGCATAGTTTTAATTACCATAGCGCGCTGGTAAATATCGGTCCAATCAATGGCCGTCCAGCGGAAATCTTCGTAATCGTTGTTCCTTACAAGCGTTATATACCTACCTACTGCAGCCGGGCGGCGATCAAAGGCATTCTCTTCGTAAGCGTATGCTGTTTGAGTGATTGCCTCGGTAAAATGGTATTCGGGCCTTGTGGTTGAGGGGCTGTTGTTGTTGGTATTGATGGCTTTGAAATCCTTAGTGCAGGAAGTAAAAGCCGTTGCAACTATGGCTAAATATAAAATAGAATAAACTTTCATGATTAGTTTGAATTAAAAGGTACAACTTAGTTTGAAACCGTATGATCTGATTCCCGGCAAGGCATATTGTGCTACACCCTGGTAGCGTAAAGTTGATATGCTTATTGTACTTTCAGGGTCAAAACCATTGTGGGCTGCTGTCCAGATAAACATATTGTAGCCAATAATTGAAGCCGACAGATTGCTCATAAAAGGAAGATGGCGCATTACCTTTTTATTGAAAACATAGGTTAACGATACCTCTTTCAATTTCACATAGGTTGCGCTGAAGGTATCGTTCTGATAATATTTCCAATATTTGTTATCGTAATAATCGGCCGCGGCTATGATCACGTTGTTTTGCTTGTAGGTACCATCGGCATTGGCTATTACACCTGGCATAATCATACCGTCGTTCCGTTTCACGCCGTTTGCGTCCGTCCAGCTTAAACCGCCGTGGGCGGCATCCCGTCCGGGTATTGTCGTATTCAGGTAACCGTCATCAATTAAACTTTTTACCGCGTAAGAATAGTATTGGCCGCCCTGGCGCCAATCTAAAGTTGCACTTAGCGTTAAGCCGGCATAGCTTACACTGTTGGTAACACCCAGCATAAAATCAGGATTATAATTACCTATCTTTTCCAGCGTTGTTGCTTGTTGCATTAAACCACCGCTCGTTAATAAAGGTTGCCCGGCATATTGGCCGCTGGCTGCTTTTTTCCAGCTTGTGGTATAAAAGTCGCCCATCTGCGTGCCTTCGCTAATCAGATAATTCACATTGCTTCCGTCGGTACTGCCCAGTAAATAATTGGTTATACCAGGTGTAAGAGAAACTACCTTATTACGGTTACGCGTAAAGTTAAATTCTGTTCTCCAGGTAAACTTTCCTTTAACAGGTACGGCGTTAAGCGTTAATTCAATACCTTGATTCTGGATGTTTCCGGCATTGATCAATTTGGAGCTGGCACCGGATGCGATGGTAGTTGGCACCTGGATGATCTGGTTTTTGTTATTGGTTTTATACCATGTAAAACTCAAACCTAACCTATCCTGGAAAAAGCTAACATCGGCCCCGGTTTCGTATGAGGTGGCGATTTCTGGTTTTAACTGGCTGTTTTTTTGATCATAGCTAAGCGATGCCCGTTTTACACTTCCCCAATCCGTATCAAACGGAATCACATTATATAGCTGATAGGGGTCCGTATCAGACCCTACCTGCGAAATATTTCCGCGAAGCTTTAAGTATGATAACTTGTCCCATTTAATTCCCAGTAAATCGGAAGCGATGATGCTTAATGACGCCGAAGGATAGAAATACGAACTGTTTTCGGAAGGCAGGGTGCTGCTCCAATCATTACGGGCTGTAAGGTTTAAGAAAATCGATTGCCTATAGCTGATCTCGCCTAATCCATAAACACTGTTAATCCTTTTGTGTCCCGCGCCCTCAGCATATATCATAGAGCCCGCTGCCGCGTTCGAAAGGTTGTAAATTCCCGGTAAGGTGAGCGTTCCGGTATAATTTTGAACCGAACGTGTTTTCTGATCCATCTGGTTGCCACCCGCCGAAACCGAATAAGCGAATAGGGGGGCGATCTTTGATTTATAGGTCAGCAAAAAATCACTGTTTTGTTCTTTAAAATAATCGTTCTCGGTAAGGTAGGCACCTGTTGGGTTACGCTTTGCACTGAACGGGCGTTTCTGGTTAACATCCGTACTGTAGTAATCCAATCCGGTGCGTGCTGTTAACGTTAGGTTAGCTAACAGATCTATAGCCACCTGAACGTGCCCTGTTAACCGGTTCCGGTTATATCCGTTTGTTTCTTCATTCGCGATCAGAAATGGGTTGTCATCGCTTGATAAGGGATTGTATTGTTTAACACCTTCTTTACCCGGTACCCAATAATTACGCAAATCGTTAATGTTTATACTGGCCGGAAGCTTGTATATTTCATAAGTTACACTTTCGCTGTTTGCCGATGGGCGGTTATCGCTTTGGTTATTGGTATAACCAATATTGCTACTTATCCTGATAGATTTGTTGATGTTATAGTTGCCTGCAAAGTTCAGGGTGTTTCGTTTCATATCGGTATTGGGTACAATACCTTTATTTTGCATATTGGCAAAAGAGAGCCTGAAATCCCCGGCATCACCTGATTTAGATACCGCGATGTTATTGGTAAGGGTGTGGCCTGTATTAAAAAAATCTTTAACGCGATTTGGATACGAAACCCAATCTGTAGGCACGGCATTGCCGCTGGCATCAAGCGGGCTGTTCCATTGCACCAGTTTAATACCTGTATTTAAACGCTGCCCCCAGGCGCTGGTACTTAGCGTGCCGCTACCCGGTACAGGCGAATCTCCTGCTCCGTACTCATTTTGTAAATGAGGAAACAGATAAGCCTTATCAATTACCGTGGTTGAATTGAAGCTTATTCCTAATCCTTTTTTTTCGGCACCCGATTTGGTGGTGATCAATATTACGCCAAAACCGGCCCTGCTGCCATACAATGCGGCAGCGCTTGCTCCCTTCAATACGGTTATGCTGGCTATATCGTCAGGGTTTAAATCGCCGATCGGACTTCCGTAGTCTATACCCTGTTTACCATCTATCCCTGCTGTGGGGTTTTGGAGGGCTGGCGCTACAGGAACACCATCTACAACGTATAAAGGTTGATTATCTTTAGTAAGGGACGATTGCCCGCGGATGGTCACCATCACACTGCTACCCGGATCGGCAGCCGAGCTCCTTACCTGAACACCTGCAATACGCCCGGTAAGTGCATTTAACACGTTAGGCTGGGGCACATCGCTCACATCTGCCGATGTTAACTGGGAATTGGCGTAACCTAATGATTTTTCCCTTTTTTTGATTCCCAACGCGGTAACTACAACTTCATTCAGTGAATTTGGCTGTGCTCTTAATATTACTGTTTTTATGGCGTCGCTGCCCTCTTCAACAACAATGTTTTTTATGGTTTCCTTTTGGAACGATATAAATCTTACCTCAAGCGTGTAGGTACCTGCCGGTACCGGAATGCTGAATGTACCATCGTTGGCCGAAGTAGTTGTTTTTCCTGCATCAACCAGGGCGATAGTAGCACCCGGTAAGGGTTCCTGGGTTTCATCAACCACTTTGCCGGTGATATGGCCGGTATGCCCTAAGGATGCAGGCTTGTCTTTGTTACCCTTATTTAGGATAATGTAGTTATCAATTAGCTTGTAACGTATTGATAAATCGGAGGTAAGCCATTTTAGCGCCTCATTAACGGCGAGCTTCTTTTTACGGATCTTAATTGTTTTCGACATCATGGTGTTGACCTCTTTGTCGAATGTAAATTCCAAACCGGTCTGTGATTTAACCTGATCGATAAATTGTTCCAACGTTACGGAAGCGGTATTAAATGTGATAATGTGCTCAATATTTTGAGCCGAGCTGCGCTGCCATATAGCGCACAGCAGAAAAACAAGCATCAAAAATTGATGAATTAACTTTTTTTTCATTACTTAGTGTCGAATTTAAGCGGGTTTTAAAACCAGCATGTTTGTTAATTGAATCTTCAAATTCAGTTGATAGCCAAGCGTCCTGCTCCAACAGGACGCTTATTTAGTATATGTTATTTGTCCGCACCTCCTTGTTTTTGGGTTAGTTGATATGCACTTCATTTTTATTGATGGTGTAATTGAAGCCTGCTGTTTGTGATAGAATTTCTAAAACCTGCGGCAATGTTTTTTGTGTAAAACTGGCCGTAACTTGTTTATGACAAAAACGCGAAGCTTTGATTTGGATATTTACACCATAGTACCGTTCCAATATCGGTGCGATATCTTCAATGGTTTCGAGGCGAAAGATCAGGATTCCTTTTTGCCAGCCGAATATATCTTCTATGGCCACATTATCCTTTTTAAACACCTTCTTCTTACTGTACGATAAGCGGTCACCAGGTAAAAGCATATAGGTGGCGGTAGGCTTCAGGCTATTAACACCTACTTTTCCTGTGGCTACACTAACCATTGTTTTAGTATCTGCCGGATATGATCTTACATTGAAAGATGTTCCTAATACCTGCACATTTAAGCTGCCTGTGTGAACTAAAAATGGATGGTTGCTATCGTGCTTTACATTAAAAAAGGCTTCGCCGTTAAGGTAAACTTCTCTTTTGGCGTCAACAAATTTAGCACGGTAACTCAGCATGCTGCCGCTGTTTAATACAATCTCGGTACCATCGGGCATTATGACTTTCTTTTGCTGACCTGCTGCGGTTGTTACACTAAGCATCTGCAGGCCGGCATTTGGTTGCGCCTGGCTTTTCAACAATAGGTAACCAGCCGAAAGTATAAGCAGCAAGCTTGCTGCTATACCTAATGACCATTTGAAAACGCCGATGCTATGTACCGGTTTGATAGTAGCGTTTATGCAGTTCAAAACACTTTTCGAATCAAAGTCATGAACATCCGAATTATCGGCCATGTCGTTCAATGCTTCTTCAGCCAATACCGTAATCCATTCCTGCTCGTAATTACGGGACGAAAGGATAAGCCGTACCTTTTCCAACTCCTGCTGCGTGCAGCTATTGCCAATGTATTTTCGCAATAATGCTATGATATCCTGATTCATTTTTCCTATGCTTCCTACATAAGACAATTTACCGGGATGGGATAACTATCCGGTTTGGAAAAAAAGTTACCTTATTTTTTGAGTAGTATGATCACCACTAAAAACAAGCTGATAACGCCATTGGCAATTAGATGATCTTTGATAGATCTAAGCGCTTTAACAATTTGATTATTCACCGTGCTATCTGCAATATCAAGTTCGCGGGCAATTTCGCGATGGCTCATTCCGCCATTACGGCCCATTTCGAAGATCAGTTTCCGTTGTGGCGGCAAATTATCAATAGCTTGCTGAGCTTTCTCCATGGTTTCGCGATAAGCGATGGTATTTTCGGTGTTTTCACTAAACTGTTCAGCACAGAACATGATCTCATCAATATAACGCTCTTGTACAGTTTCGCGTTTGATCAGGTTTAACAAATGATTTTGAGTAAGTTTATATAGATAGGATTGGATTGATGACTCGATATTGACCAACGGCGCATTGTTCCACAATTTAACAAAAATGTCATGTACCGCGTCTTCGGCTATTTCGGTTGATTTGATGATCTTAACCGCGTACCGGAACAGTTTTGGCGCATAAGTATTGTAGATGATAGTGAAAGCTTCCTGGTCCTGTACCTTCAATCCGGCTAAAAGCTCTTCCTCGTTAAATATCATCTTATCCTTGCTGGTCATGGATGCACACTAATTAGTGCGGCAAAAATATCAAACCAAGGTACTGCGTGGTGATAAGGAATGTTTAAGTTATTGTAAAGAAAGGGGTGGCCGATCTAAAATTAGATTCGTTTAAAGGTATTCCTCCTGAGATCGGCTCATGTTCTGGGCTCGGGGAATTGTACTATGCATCGGGCTTAAGACCATCAACTTGTACATCACCTACCGAAACGGCATCGAATAAGGTCATTTACAATTTAAGTTTTAACCCACTGGAATTATGAAAGGATAGATTTAAGTCCTTTTCTCCAATCCGGTCATAATGTAGTAGCCGCGCAGGTATGGAATGATGGAGATCTTCGCCCTGAAGCCAATGTGTCTTACAGGACAGGTTTTATTTTGCAGGGGGTATCAGGTGATGGGCAGGTTTTAAATACAAACGAAAGCTGGAAATGTATCCGGGATAGCAGCTATAGCGCGGTTAAGGTAATCATTCCTGATTATTATGTGGCGGGTCCCGGGGAGCAAATTGATATGCAGCGTCATATTCGGGGCTGGGAAAAGCTATCTTTTGCGGATGACTTATGGCCGAATGCGGAAAATATTACTCCCGGGATACCAAAAAACAGAGTTGGGTTTGCCTGGCCCAATGGTTGGCTTCTGGTTCCTTCCGCACTACCTCAAATGGAACTAACACAACAGCGACTAAAGACATTGAGGAAAAGCGAAGGTATAAACGTTGCCCCATCTTTCCCGGCAATAAAATCACCAATTACCATCCCTGCTCATACCACGGCTACACTCTTATTGGATCAGGCGTTTTTGACAAATGCTTATCCAACGATTTTATTTAGTGGAGGGAAGAATAGCACCATAACGCTGAATTATGAAGAGTCCTTATTTACGAAATATCCTGTAAAAGGCAACAGAAATGAGGTGGAGAACAAGGTGCTTGTTGGTATAAAAGATGTAATCATTCCTGATGGGCAAAACAATCAGGAGTTCACTTCACGTTTTTGGCGTACTTACCGATACATTGCCATTACAATAGTTACCAACGCGTTTCCACTGGTACTGGAGGATGTTTACGGAACTTTTACCGGTTTCCCGTTTGTACTGAATGCGCAGCTCAATACTAATGATGCTGAAATCCGGAAGATATTTGAAATTGGTTGGCGGACAGCAAGGTTATGCGCTTTTGAAACCTATATGGACTGCCCTTATTATGAGCAGTTACAATATATCGGGGATACGCGCATTCAGGCACTTGTATCGCTGTTCAATAGTGGCGATGACCGCCTGGTGCGCAATGCCATCAATGACATTGAATATTCCAAAACACCAGAAGGTTTGACGATGAGCAGGTACCCAAGTTCTTCACCGCAATACATACCTCCTTTTTCACTTTGGTATATCGGGATGTTACACGATTATATGATGTACGGGAAAGACACCAGTTTCCTCAAAACAAAATTAATGAGCGAACGCCAGGTGCTCAATTATTTCAGCGGCTTTCAGCAGCCGGATGGCTCGGTCAAAAACATACCCTGGTGGAATTTTTCTGACTGGGTTGATACTGCTGAATGGTCACTCGGCACGCGCTCATTTGGCAAAGATGGTTCTTCGGCCTTGCTGGATCTGCAGCTTTTATGGGCTTATCAACTGGCAGCAGATATGGAACTGAAAATAGGACTGAAGGGATATGCCGAAATTTATACACGGCAAGCTGAACAATTGCAACGCACCATTCGGAAAAAATACTGGGATGCTGGCCGGTATTTGCTTGCTGATAGGCCTGAAAAGGATTTATTTTCCCAGCACACCAATGCGCTGGCCATCCTGACTGGTACTATTCCACAGGAGGAATACCAAACTATCGGGCGCAAATTGCTGAACGATACTACCCTCACACCAGCCTCAATTTATTTTAAATACTATCTGCACCAGGCCTTAACCAAAGCCGGCTTTGGGGGCCAGTATTTAAGTTGGCTGGGCAAATGGCGTGAGAACATACACGCAGGGCTGACGACTTGGGCAGAGACTTCGGATGTTAACAATTCAAGATCTGATTGTCATGCATGGGGAGCAAGCCCCAATATTGAATTTTTCAGGACCCTTTTAGGGATTGATAGTGATTCACCTGGGTTCGCTACGGTGAAAATCGAACCTCATCTTGGTGTAATCGAAAGCATTGGAGGCGAGATGCCGCATCCCAATGGTAAGATCAAGGTACAATATACGCAGCTGAAAGGCCATTTGAAGGCAGTTATTGGTTTGCCGTCTAAAACGACCGGGAAATTAATATGGAAAGGCAAAAACTATTTGTTAAAAGAAGGTTTGAACACCATTCAAATATAAAAAGGCCCAGGTTAAAATAGACTACCGCTATACAAGATATAAAGCGTCCAGTTGAGGGGTATGACTAAGGTAAAGAGAACAGACTGGGATGTGACCAGTGATGCCACTTATGTATGGCTTCCTATCATCTGGAAAAAAGATGTCCCAAAAATTGATTGGAAGGATGAATGGAAGCTTTCTGGTCATAAATAATATAGATATTCAAAATAACGTGGCTTCTGCCTGTTGATCTCCACCCCAGGCATCAGGTCGTGCAGGGAACAGCTTCGAAAGAGGTTAAAAAAAATATTCTAATGAAAAAAACTTTTATTTATCTTTTGATAACCATTTGCCTGGGTTCAACGTCCCTCGCTCAAAATTTACCCTATAAAAATAAAAAACTTTCTCCGGAAGTAAGAGCCAGGGACCTGATCTCCAGGATGACCCTCGACGAGAAACTGATGCAAATGCAATGCATTTGGAATAAGAAATCCACAATATTCACCAATGGCGAATTCGATGAAGCTAAAGCGCAAAAAGAATTCCAGTATGGGTTAGGGGAAATCGCCAGGATCAATGAAAGCGGGGCACCCAGCAGTTCCGGCTTGCATCCTAAACAAGCCGCGATCTTATATAATAAGGTTCAGCATTTTTTTGTCGAAAAAACAAGATTAGGAATACCTGTTATGGTACATGAAGAAGGCCTGCATGGGCAGCAGACGCAGGATGCCACCAATTATCCTGTGCCAATAGGACTGGCAAGTTCTTGGAACGAAAATCTGGTAACGGAAATTTACACCAATGTTGCGCAGGAAATCAAGGCCAGGGGTGGACAACAGGTATTGGCACCAGTTGTAGATATTGTTCGGGACCCTCGGTGGGGCAGGACTGAGGAAACAATGGGTGAAGATCCATTTTTGATATCCCGGCTGGCTGTAGCACAAGTTAAGGCTTATCAAGGTAATAGTGTTTATCTTGACAAAGATCACGTAGCGGCGACACTCAAACATTTCGGTGTGCATGGCCAAAGTGAAGGTGGCAATAATACTGGGCCGAGCAATATAAATGAACGGCTTGCAAAGGAAATTTTTTTTAAGTCTTTTAAGGCAGCTATCGAACAGGCCGCACCAATGAATGTAATGTCCAGTTATAATGACCTTTGGGGAAAGCCTGCACATGCCAATAAGAAGCTGCTCACCGATATCCTGAGAAACGAATATGGTTTCAAAGGCGTCATCGTTTCTGATTACGGCGGTGTGAGTAATCTGAAAAATGAAAATAACATAACACCTTCGCTCGAAGAAGCCGGTTATATGGCTTTCAAAGCAGGGATAGATATTGAATTGCCTGATCCGGAATCTTTTACGGGACTGAAAGAATATGTTAAGGCAGGGAAAATAAGTATCGCCGAGATTAACAACACCGTGACCCGCATCCTGATCAACAAATTCCGCACAGGACTTTTTGATGACCCCTATGTAGACCCGGAGAGGGCAAGTACCAGTATTTCTAAGTAAACAACCCCACCTTAGGTGGGGTTGTTTACTTAGAAATATTATAAGGGTGTTTATCTCTCAAAATTCGCAAATTTTAGCAGTATTTCTTACAAAAAGCGGCCTATGATTAGGCCAGAAAGCCCTTTGACAACCTCATAACATTTTTAAATTCCCGTTTTTAAACAGCTTCTTAGGGATCGCTGCTATTGTCATTTGATGTTATTTTTTATAGTTCAATAATTAAATCCAGGCTTCCTGACATCACCAGGAATGCCGCTATTGTATTCAGGCATTTAAGTGTTTTTCCAAAAAATGATATTCTTCTGGTAATGTATTGTACAGGTTATAGGCAGTGTTAACTACTGTCCGACTTATTATAATTCAGTTTGGTGACCTATAACTTCCCAACTTACCTTCATTACATCCTGTTCAATGGTTAACCTACTTGCCATTTTTTCCATCAGGTAATCCTGTTGCCCTGCAGAAATTATTTCTGCAGTAATGAACGCATAAGCCGGGTTTTCATCCTCGCTACTGGTCAATGCCCTAAGCATCAATTTTTCGTCATTCCCTAAATATTGTATCAGCAAAACCCGGAGATTATTTTCTATCTTCTTTTTGCATTTGATACTGATAATGTATTCCATCTGTGTTGCCTCACGTTTTGGAAAGAAGGTTATTTTACTCAATATTAGCCCCAGCGGGCGTAGTAGTAAATGAGTAAACATGATGAACGAGGTGGTTACGACCGCTTCCGGGGAGAGGCCCAAACCTACCAGCGAACCTACCGCTGCCGAACACCAGATAGTAGCAGCCGTATTCAGGCCCTGTACATTTAAGCCGTCCTTCATGATAACCCCAGCCCCCAGAAAGCCTATACCGCTTATGATATAAGAAGCAACTCTGCCTGTGGCATCACTGCCTATGTGGATAGATAACAAAATATAAGCGGTTGAACCCAGGGATACTAAGGTATTGGTACGCAAACCGGCGCTTTTTTGCCGCCACTGGCGTTCTGCCCCAATTGCTGCACCCAGTAGCAGCGATAATGAAAGGCGTATAGCAAACTCCATAATATTCATAATACACCTCCCATTGCCTCAACAACATGCTGATGGAGTAAATTATCACAGAAGGAAAAACTCAGAACCCCGGCAATAGCAGAAGTAATTATTTTTTCCTGTTTTAGATTATTGTTAGAGCCGATAGAAAAGGGGGTATCTATTACCGATGCGGCCTTGTTTTTTAATAAAGTATGAGTTGATTTTTCTCTTTTAAGCATGACATAAAGATTGTCCCATCCTTACAAGACTGCCTAAAAGAGAGCGGTCTGGCTTAACGACGGGGGTATAAAATTTGGTTTATTCTACTCGGACCTGTATCCATGATTTTATTGCATTTTAATTTATACAGCGTTTTTTGATTGCGTTGCAAATGTAAAACACGCCGTACGATTATATCGTTAGAGAACCCTTAGAAAATTATTAGAAAATTATTAGAAAAACTGGGGGAGCAGCAGGTTGTAGTTATACGTGCGAAAGTTCAACAGTAAATGTGGTTCCCTTGTTTTTTTGAGAGGCAGCCGTGATCGTCCTCTTGTGCAGATCGATGTTTTTTTTGGTAAGAGCCAGCCCGATGCTGTTTCCACCTGCAAATTGTTGATTGGCACCACGATAAATGGATTCAAAAATGTGTGGGAGCTCGGTTTCGGCTATCCCCAAACCATTATCGATGAAACGCAGGATCATTACTGTAATTGATAGATGTTGTGGCTTCGTTTGTTTTTGAAAATTTGCAGTCATTTTCCATCAGAGTAAAAAAGGAAAGTGCATGAGTGCGCTTTCCTTTTTTCTAAAGAATCATTACTAAGTTTTAATCTAGTTACACCTGCTCCAGACGTCTTCTTAATAATTTCATATCCTTACTGATTTTCACATCAAGGACTTTAGCATAATGCTGTGTTTGTTTTAGTGACTTATGTCCAAGCATTTTTGACACTGTTTCCATTGGTACGCCGTTGGTAAGGGTAATAAATAGTGGTAGCAAAAGTGCGCCTGGCAGTGTGGAAGGTTAGTTTTTTATTTACACCAGATACATCCGCGATCTCCTTTAAGTAAGAATTCATTTTTTGATTAGTAAGGACAGGTAGGAGAGTTCCTTTGTTTAAACATTTGGGAGTATAACAGCTGAAGAGAAATATATCACGGACGTGATTGAGCCGCTCTGTATCGAATTGCTTATTCGTTATTCTGGTTAGCTCATCCTTGGTTAAAACAACAGGGATTACCTCATCTCGTTTTGTTCTAAAACCCAAAAACGGATCGTTGGTTAGCAGCCCCTTTTGTTTACACTCCAAGATGATTTTTTTGAAATTCCCCAGGTATTTTATTGCCGTATTGTTACGGCAATGTCTTTCTGTTTTAAGCCAGAATACAAACTGTGATACAAACTCATAATCCAATTCCTTTACCTCCAGGTCATCTTTTCTATACTTCATTTGTTTGTTATGAAGTTGAAATGCTTCCATGATGAAGTGTTTTTTCTCATCTTTTCCAATGAGTACGTCTTTTATATTTTCTGCGGTTACAAGTTTATTGCCTTCAAGTAGTTTGATTTTCGCCTGATAAACTTTACATGAAATCAGATCTAAGTAGGAGTTCAATTCTTCTGTTTCTTTGTTATCTCCAATCGCTCTGCCTGATTGCGAGTTCCATTGATTGGGTAACGATTGCCTTTTTGTTGATATTTCCCGACAGTCGCCATCTACTGTTATACGCAGGTAAACATATCTTTTTCCATCTTTTTGATTTTTGGCTTGTTTTAAATAATAAAGCAAACCGAAGCTTTTTTCTAACATATCATTTTTTTAATGTCGTCAAAGTTGTTAAAGCTTATATTGAATTAAAAGAACAGGTATTTTACATTCCTTAGATCTTAATTCAGGGGGTATGTATGTAAATTGCGAAACTCCTTAATTTAAATAATTAAGGAGTTTCGCAATTTAATAAAGAAACGTTGAATCCTTTATAAGGAAATGGATATCTATAGAATTGAATAACTGGCGGGATATCAACGGCGAGGGTTTCTTTTAATTTCATTTTTAGGGGATTCAGCATAATTTAGCGGCCCAAAGAGTATTTCAGGCTCTTCAAGCATCTGATCCAGTCGCGTCTTTATAAACTGCCACGAATAGTTTTCATCCATTATCTCGACTGGGTCAGAAAAGTCTATATCCTGGTGATATACCAGCGATTTAATCGCCATCAAGGGATTACGATTCACATATTTGCCTTGATAAGCCTCTAAAAGTTCAATTGAAGTTAGATGTGATGAAAGGTAAGCGATATCGATATAGTCTTTCACCCTGGTACCGTTGCCAGTGATGGCATTGATTTTCATTGCCCCAATATCTTTAAGCCCGGCCATCCTGACACCATCTTCATTAATAAGGTTTTCTAATAACGGGTAACGGTGAGCAATCAAATCGACTTTAACATCGCCAATTCTGCCTTTTAAAGTGTTCTTTTGCTGATAATCCAGTTGGAATCTGTAATTGGTTTCCATGCCCTCCAGCAAAGCATTTTCATCAAACTCTGAGGTAGTGAACAAATCCAGGTCGATACTCATCCGGTGCCCGATTTGCAATGAAAGGGCGGTATCACCCACTAGGAAAAAATCTTTTAATAAGGGTTCTGCTATCAGCTTGTTTAGGAGTTCCAGTGTTGTGGGGCTGACTGTTTCTTTGTAAAGCATTTTAATGCCATTAAAGGTAAGTTAAAGACGTGGCTAACAAAGTTCATGTCTTTCTCGTTAAGATAGGTTAATTCTGTTATTGTGTTTTTAACAGTATCAACTCCATATAAATTAAGCATTGCATACCAGTCCTGCGGCCATCCCCGTTCTATCACACGTTGCACAACCAAGTTACGCATTTTGGCATAATCTATCTTATTGATGTTGTATTCCCACAACAAAGCCGGATTAATTTTCGCTTCAGGATAGTTTTTGTAATTACTGAAAAGCATAATTTAACGAATGCTTAACAACAAAAATACTAAATATTTATCAGAAGTGTGAGGAGTAATACATTGCAGATAAGAAATGTAACCAGTGATTAAACGAATCATTAACTAAGATTGCTCTAGTTTATCCTTTTAGTAATTTTATAACATTAAGGACTTTTGCATCAACGCCTTCGTGTAGTGCCAACTTTGTTTAAGTGACTTATGCCTTAATATTTTGACACTGTTTCTATTGGTACGCGTAATTGCTGCCTAAGATCAGATCCGAATAGAGTTTATTTTTTTAATTGCCACCAATCTCATGCTTAATTACGAATTCTATGATTAGGAATGATTTCCTGGGGTCGATATACCTCGAATATCTACATGGCAAATCGGAAAAAACAAAGCAGTTAACAGGTATAAATCAGGCCCATTTTGTGTTTTATTGCTCTGTTTTACTTGTTTAAATAGATTGCGAGAGCGTCTTTTTTATAGGAAAAAGACGCTACGAATGGGTAACTATTTTTGTGTTTTTAAAGGTGTTTAAAAATTAAAATCCCCTAATTAGCGAAATTAGGAGGTTTTTCATTTTTGAGAAGTTAGGTTCGGGAGATTTGCGCTCATGAAAAATCCATGTAAATACTTGATTTGCATGGATTTATAAATTCATCGGAAAGATAGGGAACAGAACTATAGGCCTCCACGCTTCACTGACGCTGTTTTTGGTGGCTTTTGAACGTGAACGTTACGAATAGCGCACTTTTTTATTTACCTTTTCAGCGGAGATGGTTCAGAATCTTAGTCTTCTGTGTTTTGATTATCAGTGTGTTTGTATTTAAAGGTCTCTTACTCTACGTATAGCGCAATAGCAAGTACTCTAATTGTTAATTCTAAGGAAACAACATTTTTTAGTTTTAAAATCATTTTTCAATTTTAAAACGATCTAGCGTAGGTGGCATCAAAATTTCTGACTCATGTTTTATAAGTGTTGCCCATTTCTCCCGTGTGGTCAAAGATAAATACAAAATTTCGCCGACGCTAAAAGTTGTAGAACCGGTTAAGCACGAAAAGTGTAGGTCACATACGGCGATAGGTCTTTCCTGTTATAATATTGCTTAGGCATTTCAGGTTTGAAACACCTAATTGCTTCCCGATGGCCACGACGTGGTAGCCATCACTTACAAGTGCGCGAATTTTTCCACCTGTTCTTTTGAAAAAGCATTAGCGCTGTTACCAACGGATTTTGCGTAGAATTGATCGTCCTCCCACAGCTTTTTGATGTATGGGTTGTTGATCAATCAGAAGAAAATTAAATAAAGGCTTATGATCACTTCGGCCCCGCAAGGAGCCGCGCGCAAAAAACGCTCCTCCATTCGCCTTTGATTTGGTAATCGAGGAGCATGTTAGGCTTCATACCAATACCATCATTTCTTTCAAGGCATTATCATATGCTTCTTTATCAAACTTGTAAAGTTTGGGGGAGCGGTGGGCGCCTATGCTTTTCTGTTCGCCTAACTCTTTAATAATACCTGTGGTGATCAGTTTTTTTCCAAAATTTCGGCTATCTAAGGACTTCCCTAAAATGGTTTCATATAAAGCATGGATTTCCGGGCGTGTGAACTTTTCCGGTAGAAGTTCATAGCCGACAGGGTAGTGATAAATATGCAAGCGCAGGGCCTTTAATGCTTCTTCTACCATTTCTCGGTGATCAAAAGTCATTTGCGGTAACTCGCCAATCGGCCACCATTGACATTCCTCCATATAAAAACTACCGTTGGGTATAACAAGAGAAAATTCAGTGAGCGTATAAAAACATACAGAAACAAAATAATCAAACATCCAATGATCTGCAGAAATCTGTAAGCCCGAGAGTTTTGTCATTAGCTCGGGTGTAAAGTCCGCATCGAAAGTTCTGTGCGGGGTTCCGAATGACCGAAATTGTTGCAGAAACAATTTATCAAGTCCTGTTCTTTCAGTGGCAACCCGAAGGGCTGCTTCATTCAAAGTTTCAGTCCTTTTTATATAGCCGCCGGGTAGCTGCCATTTAACGATACCCTGCGGGCGTTGAAGCAAAACCTTCAATTCCTTTTCGTGATAGCCAAAAATGACATTGTCTACCGACACGTTTTTGAGAAAATGAAGATGTCCGTTTATTAAGAGGTTGATTTCGCCGTCGTCGATATATTCCATATATACAAAGAAAATAATTATTCTGTAAAATATACAGAATAATAAAATTATATTTATCATTGTGTAAATATTACAGAATGATAGCTACCGGCTGATGCTGTAATTAACCAATTATAAAGTTTCCAGTAAAAAACTGATCGGAGGGGTATTAAATCGCTTATTTTAAAATGAAAAAAAATAGTAATTCAAATTTTCCTGGACTGTATTCAATAGTTGCTATTGGGCTGTGCCTGGCGCTGCTGGCGTTCAAATTAAGACCAGTGAAGGTTTCAAGAGCCTATGAATTGAAGAGGTTCAATTTTGATCCTGCACAATTTAAAAATCCATCATCTGAGTTTGGCCCTTTTACCCGTTGGTGGTGGCCTGGTAATGATGTTACCAAGAAGGAGTTGGTGCGAGAAGTTGACCTTTTCGCTGATAATCATTTTGGAGGTGTAGAAATTCAGCCATTTGCCCTTGTATTCCCTGCAAAAGGTGGGAAAGAACAACAGGACCGGATCACGGGATATGATAGTCCTGAATATTACGATAATCTGAGAGCGGTATTGGATGAAGCCAATAAACGCAGATTAATAGTTGATTTGACAGATGGTAGCGGGTGGCCTGCGGGTGGCCCGCACCTTGCTGAAGAAGATAATAACCTCACCCTCGAATTTGGTACACTTAGCGTAACCGGTGGTAAAGCTATCAGAGCCACAGTTCCCCGCGCCGTAAGAGGCGATAGGCCTTCGGCCAGGTTGCAAGTGGTCATGGCGGCAAAGGTTATTAAAGACAATACAGATAATAAAGGGAGCATTTATCTCGATCCACATACAGCTATTGATATATCCGGCCTTGTAAAAGATGGCCAGCTTAGCTGGGACTGCCCTGAAGGAGCATGGAAGATAATTGCTTTTTGGGGAATTCCTGATGGGGAACAGCCAAGCATAATTGCCAAAAAGGATCCTGGATTTGTGATGAATCATTGGGATTCTACTAAAGTTCTGAAAAATTACAACTATCTGTTTGGCCCGCGCACAGGCTTAGAACCCTATTTTGGTCACCCCTTGCGGGCGATTTTTGATGACAGCTATGAATTTAAAGCGAACAGGGATTTCGCCTGGGCATTCCTGCCTTATTTCAACGAAAAACGTGGTTACGATGCCGGTAAGTGGTTAGGTGCCAACATGCACTTAGGCTATGATAATCAGTTTGCGAGAGCTGCCCATCCCGATGCTCCGTTTGATTTTATTTTTTCCGATGAAGACTGGCGTTTGCGTTACGACTATGACCTGACACTAAGTGAGCTTTTGGGTGAAAATTTCTTAGACGCTGCGAGGCACTGGACCGAAAGCCGTGGCTTGCTGCACCGCACGCAAACATATGGTTTTAACATGGACATGATAGGTTCAGCAGGGCTTGCTTCCATCCCTGAAACGGAAACCATGATGCAAGGTGCTGGTTCAGAAGGGGCCATGAAATTAATTACATCCGGCGCGCATTTATATAACAAAGAGATCGCATCTGCAGAAAGCGCGGTTTTTATCAATCGCGCATTTATGACAACACCCCAAAAGTTGCGCATGGTTGCGGACAAACTGATGGCAGTTGGCGTTAACCAGATTATTTTTCATGGGAGCAGCTATCATTATAAGCCGGAAGGCTATGCCAAAGAAGGCTGGTACCCATGGAGCAGTAATATGATCACAAGTATCAATTTCTCATCAAATATTAGTGAAAGCGACCCCTTCTGGAAATATCAATCATCAATTAATCAGTATATCACCAGAACTCAATATGCGCTCCGGTCGGGGAAACCACATGCGGATGTACTGATCTATTATCCGTTTTTAAATTTTGATGAGAAAGCTGTAAATCCCGAAGAAGTATTAGCCGCAGGTTATTTAAAGGGAATTGAACCGCCCTTGCCGGGCAAGCCCGCCGGGTTAACCAACATGGATGATCAACAAAAATGGTATGATCAGGCTTGGAAGATCATTAATAAACTCGAAGCCTCAGGGGTTTCCTGGGAATGGGTAAATGATGCTTCACTTCAGCGAGCGAAGCTCAATTCAAATAAGCAAGTTGATATAAGAGGCAATAAATATCAGGCAGTAATCCTGCCCGGTGTGCCTTATATTCAGTTAAAAACCGCCCAAAAGCTGAATGAATTATCCAGGGAGGGTATGAAGCTACTTGTGATTGGAGAACAGCCAAAGAAATAGCCAAGCTTCCTGGATTATGAGGCAAACGACAAGCGAACCGCCGAGTTAATTGGAGCAGCAATAGGTAATCCAAAAGCTAAGCAATTAACAAATGCGGATAACCTGAGCTCATGGATCAAAGATTTGGACCTGAAAGTTAAATACACCTCGGATTTTGACTTTCTACGCTCTAACCAAAGGGAAATGGCAGATGGCAGCCGTATCCAGTTTATCTGGAATAAAAGCGATGCCTGGAAAAAAATCACCCTTCAACTGGATAAAGGGTTTACCAACAGTTACTGGCTGAACGCCGAAGATGGCAGTATAGTGAAAAATGCGGGCCGACAGGTCAGCTATATACTGCCGCCTTATAGTTCGCGGATATTGTATGCTGTTACCGGGCGGGTTCTTCCTTCATATTTATTATCTGCGCCAAAAGCGTCTCCAACTACGAGTACTAAACTGCTTAGTTTAAATCATTGGGATATAGCAACAGATAGTGTTTCGGTAAAAAACAGCGCTTTGTTTGATTGGAAAGATAACCCGGTATTTAAATTCCAGGGTACCAATGGCATATATACGACTTCTTTTAATTTAAAAAAACAAACCGGTAAAAAATATTACCTGGATTTGGGTAATGTGTGTTTTACAGCAGAGGTAAGCGTAAATGGGAAAAATGGAGGCACATTACTATATGCTCCCTATACCATGGATATTACCAGCCTGGTAAAAAATGGAACCAACCAATTGAAAATTGGCATCACTACAAGCCAGCTTAACTATTTTATCGGGAAGGCGCATGCCGGTGATAAATTATATAAACAGTTTAAAGGACAGGAAGATAAACTCATATCAGCCGGAATAATTGGCCCGGCTGTAATTAAGGTTGCTGATAATCTGCATTAATAAAATCAAATAAATAACTAAAAATCAAATGACAATTATGAAAAAACTAAGTATGACCATGGGCTTATTCACTTTTATGTTCCTGTTTTTTGCCGGTACCAGCAAGGCGCAAACTGCTGATACAGCTAAAGTAGTCCCTGCGACTGAAAACTATTTTATTGGAAAGTGGAAAAGCATGATCAAGGGTATTCCCCAGGGCGATAGCGAGGTTACAATCGTTTTTGAGAAAAAAGAAGGAAAGCTTACAGGGGCAATGGTTGATCCGAAGCAAAACACTACTACAAACTTTGATGGCATTGAAGTAAAGGATGGGGTGTTAACTACAAAATTTACTGCTCAGGGCTTCGAAGTAAGCCTGTCATTAAAAAAGAAAGATGACGACAATTTTGCCGGCGCTATGATGGATCAATTTGATGTAACAGGTACACGGATTAAACAATAATCAATCTTAAATCTCCGGCTAAATGAAAAAGCTTTTTCCTTTATTTTTTGCTTTGTTTGCTGCATATTCTGTTGCGGGGCAGTCTATCAGCCCTAATGTGCCCCCTCAATTGGGTAAAGACCCGGTAAAAAGCATTATTGCCGCTATGACCCTGGAAGAGAAAGCAAAGCTGGTTACCGGTATGGGTTTTGGCGCATCTTTTACACATGAGCCTATTGCCGGACGAACAGAAGTTAAAGTAGCCGGTGCAGCCGGGGCAACCTATGGGGTGCCCCGGCTTAACATCCCCACAATTATTATGGCCGACGGTCCTGCCGGCGTGCGGATAGATCCGGTAAGAGGGAAAGATAGTTCCAGAACTTATTATGCAACTGCATTTCCCGTAGCAACCTTACTCGCATCTTCCTGGGATACCGCGTTGGTACGGGAAGTTGGCAGATCATTCGGTAACGAAGTCCATGAATATGGTATAGACATAATTTTAGCTCCGGCGCTGAACATCCACAGAAATCCATTGGGCGGGAGAAATTTTGAATACTATTCGGAAGACCCTCTTTTATCCGGGGAAATGGCCGCTGCCATGGTAAATGGCATTCAATCCAACGGCGTAGGTACGTCAGTTAAGCACTTTGCTGCTAATAATCAAGAAACTAATCGGAATAATATTAATGCGGTTATAAGCGAAAGGGCTTTAAGGGAAATCTATCTCAAAGGATTTGAGATAGCGATTAAAAAGTCCGATCCATGGACGGTAATGAGTTCTTACAACAAGATAAACGGTACTTACACCTCGGAGAGCTATGATTTATTAACTACAATATTGAGAAATGAGTGGCGGTTTAAGGGATTTGTTATGACGGATTGGTTTGGCGGTAAAGATCCGGTTGCGCAAATGAATGCTGGTAATGATCTGCTGATGCCCGGAACGGTCGACCAGGTGAAAAAAATAATGGAAGCAGTAAATAACGGGCAATTGAAAATGGAGGTACTCAACAAAAACGTCGCGGATATACTGAATATCCTAATAAAGACACCCACATTTAAACACTACGCATATTCCGATAGCCCCGATCTCAAGGCCCATGCTATTATATCCCGTACATCGGCGGCAGAGGGGATGATATTATTGAAAAATAACAATAACGCCTTGCCGTTGAAGCCAACCACAACACTCGCCCTTTTCGGAAGCAATTCCTATGGGCTGATCGCAGGTGGTACTGGCAGCGGCGCTGTTAATAAACGATATGTGATATCCATCGTTCATGGGTTGAAAAATGCAGGTTTTTCAATAAATCCTGAACTGGAAAAAATCTATTCGGAATTTGTAGCGGCATATAGGGCAAATCACCCGATGTCAAAAAACGTTTTGGCACAGATTAAACCGATAGCCGAATTAGATATAGCTGAGCAGGAGGTTGAAAAAATGGCTGACGCGAACGATGCCGCAGTTATTACTATCGGAAGGAACGCCGGTGAGGCGAGGGATAGAAAACTTGATGAGGATTTTTATTTATCGAAAGCAGAAAAACAATTAATAGATAAGGTATCCCAGGCTTTCCATAAAAGAAATAAAAAGGTGGTTGTCGTCCTCAATATCGATAACGTTATTGAAACGGCAGGATGGATAAACGCGTGCGACGGTTTATTACTGGCCTGGCAACCGGGTCAGGAGGGAGGCAACGCGATAGCTGATATTATTAGCGGAAAGGTAAATCCTTCCGGGAAATTAGCGACTACTTTTCCTGTCGATTATGACGATATCCAGTCCTCAAAAAACTTTCCTGGCATTCCGGTTGAAAAACCTTTAGAAGTTGCTTATAAAGAAGGAATTTATGTAGGCTATCGGTATTTCAATACATTTCACGTAAAGCAGGCATTTGAATTTGGCTACGGGCTTTCCTATACCACATTTAAATATGGAGAAGTGAAATTAAGTTCGCACAAGCTAATTAAGGCTGTTACGGCTCGTATCTCTGTTACGAATACAGGAAAAATACCGGGAAAGGAGGTTGTCGAACTTTATATAAATGCCCCTGCCGGAACGCTTGATAAGCCTCAAATGGAGTTAAAAGGTTTTGCAAAAACCAGGTTGCTTCAACCTGGGGAATCTCAATGGATCACCTTTACTGTAAAAGCCAGAGATCTCGCTTCTTTTCATGTGAATAAAGAGTCCTGGATTACGGATGCCGGTAAATATGAGCTGAAGATCGGAGCATCCAGCAACGACATTAAAACGGTTGGCCTTTTTAGTATTGCAAAGGCGTTGACCGTAGAAAAAGTTCACAAAGCTGTAGCACCGCTTACACAGGTCAGCGATTTGAAAGCGAAAAAATAAAGATGTTGGAAATCAGAGCAGGAAAGGAGTAAAATGAAGAATTATTTAAAAATAGTAGATATAGATGAGAACTCGGTTACTCCTAAATATTTACAACTCATCAATTCAATCATTAGAGGAATAGAATCTGGAAAAATTGAGAAAGATGATATTTTGCCCTCTATTTATGATTTCAGTATAGCGCTTGAAACGTCCAGAAATACAATTGAAAGGGCATACAAGGAATTAAAAAAAATGAATATCGTTCAATCGATAACAGGTAAATGGTATTTTATCGCTAATACAAACTTTAACCAGCCTGTCAAGATTTTATTGCTGTTTAATAAGCTAAGTAGCCACAAAAAAATTATTTATGATGCTTTTGTTTCTAAACTATCGAGCAGTGCTGCAATTGATTTTTACATTTACAACAATGACTTTAGCGCTTTCAAAAAATTGATCAATGAAAAAATAGATCAGTATTCCAAATTTGTGATCATACCCCATTTTATTGAAAGCCCGGAAAATACTTACGAGGTAATTGATAATATTCCGAAAAACAAGCTGATACTGATGGATAAATTAGAGTCAGGCGTTAAAGGTGAGTTTGGGGCGGTTTACGAAGACTTTGAACAGGACATTTTCAGATCTTTGGAACAATTGCTGGAAAAATTAAGCAAATATCAAACACTAAAAATAATATTTCCCGAACATTCATACTACTCAAAAGGCATATTGACCGGATTTCTTACCTTTTGTTATCAATATGCATTTGACTACGAAATACTGCCTTCTTTAGAAATGGAAGTTATAAATAAGGGTACCGTTTATATTAACCTGATGGAAGATGATCTTATCGAGCTGATTGAAAAGATAATGGCAGCGAGGTTAAGCGTTGGAGTCGATGTTGGTGTTATCTCCTACAATGAAACGCCCCTAAAAAAATTTCTTCTGGATGGCATAACCACCATTTCGACTGACTTTAAATTGATGGGTGAAAAAGCCGCCGAATTGGTTTTAAGCAATTCTACTGAGCGCATTGCAATCCCTTTTAAAGTAACGACTAGAAACTCACTTTGATTCTTCTGTTGGTCAAATAAAACCCATTTCCCCTTATCATTAGAAATACCATACATAGATGGTACTTATCTCATAGTTTTAATCTATGTGACTTGTAATACCAATCATCATATTGCTGTCGCAGGGCTTGGGATTAGCATGGTTTCGTGTGTTTTTAAGGTGATGTTAAGATTATTACCAGGCACTTTCGATAGGGCAGGATAGGGCAGGTTCAGCCAATTCTTCTAATTAAATTTGATAGTATACTAGATCAATTAACCAATTAGTCTGATAAACCGAATTAAATGTAAATACCTGAAGCACCTGCTTCAGATTAACTTAATTAATTAAATTATGAGAAAATTCTACAAAGTTTTCGGCAAGGCAATTTTGTCCATACCGGTGATTATCCTGCTGCTTTTGCTATCCTTTAATTTATCGGCCCAAACCCAGAAGGTTACCGGCGTTGTCAAAGATGAAAAGGGCGTTCCGATGCCTGGCGTAACGGTCTCGGTTAAAGGTACGGCCCAGGGCGGTAGTACTAATGACGAGGGTAAATTCAGTTTATCATTACCCGTTTCAGGAACGCTTATCTTCAGGTTTCTGGGATATACGTCTAAAGAGGTTCCGGTTAATGGTCATTCGGTGGTCAATGTATCTCTAATGCCCGAGTCAAACAATCTTAGTGACATCGTTGTTACCGGTGTTTTTGATAAGCGGACGGCTATCAATGCTTCGATAGCAATCTCATCTATCAGTGCAGTGCAAATTGAAAAACAGGCGCCGTTGAGTTCGGCCGACCTGTTAAAAAACATTCCTGGTGTATATGTCAATTCATCCCTCGGAGAAATACGGAATACGGTTTATTCGCGCGGAGTATCGGTAGGATCAAATGATGGCGCATCCGGCTATTATTACGTTTCTATGCAGGAGGACGGACTGCCAGTTACCAACGCGACTTATGGCAATTATGGCCCCGACTATTTTTCCAGGCCGGATATAACGTTAGGTAAATTAGAGGCTGTTAGAGGCGGAACTGCATCTATCTTAGGTAATAATGCTCCCGGAGGTATCTTTAATTATATATCAAAAGAAGGAGGGCAGTCTTTTGAAGGTCAAGCCCGGGTAAAATACGGGCTTGAAGGCGACGGACGCAATCCATATTACAGAGGTGATCTGGATTTTGGAGGCCCTTTAAGCAAAGATGGAAGCCTTACCTATAATATTGGCGGTTTTTACAGAAACAGCACTGGTGCCAAAGACCCGGGATATTCGCTGAATAAAGGCGGGCAGTTAAAAGGTAATATCGTTAAAAAGTATAAAACCGGTTCGGTAAAGATCTACGGAAAATATTTGAACGATCATAACGGCTGGTTTGAATTTACACCAACCACAAGTTTTACCAATCCAAAACCCGCCGAAGGCTTTTCTCCCTATTCATCGGTACTTATTCCCAACGTAACCCAGGTTTACCCGGTTAATGATAATGGTACAGATACTTATAAATCCAGCAATTTAATTCACTCCATTGACCGTTCTATAGGGGTTAACTGGACACAACATCTTGACCCGGGTATAACGTTTAACAATGCTGCCCGGTATTCAAATAAGCAGGCTAACTGGAATACCACCGCAGTTGTATCCCCGCTCGCCCTGAATGACTTTGTGACTGCATCTATCTTAGGGTACTTAGGCAGGCCAGGTACAACAACGCTTACCAACGCCCGTACCGGCGCTCCACTGGCAACAATTTCATCCGCTACCGGGTATGATTATGCAGTAAATAATATTGCTCTTCCGGGGCAGAATGTTTCACCCGATGCTGTTTTCTTTGAACCGTTGAATATTAATAACAATCATGTGAAAGAATTTCTCGACCAATTTTCTTTTTCAAAAAAATTAAAAACGATGAGTTTTACTTTAGGTGGCTTTTATGGACATACCGATGTTAACCAACTTACCGGCATTGCCGGTGTTGCAGCGGGTACCATTCAGGACCATCCGGATTTAGTGAAGGTCAGTCTCTTACTGATCCATCAGGTAAAGTTTATCAGTTGACCAATTCAAACGGAATTGGAGGGATTGGCGGAGGAGGCCTAACCGTTAATAATGCCACGCAAAACCAGGCTGCTTTGTTTTTCGGACATAACTGGCAAATCACTGAAAAGCTGAATTTAGATTACGGTGTTAGGTATGAATCTATGCACCAAAAAGGATCTGTCAGGCCGAATGTAGCCAATCCCCAAAGTTCAAATCCCGCGTATGGAGGAACTGACGGTGATCCCCTGACTGTATACGATAATGCTGACGGAGCCGCCGGAGCACCGCTGCCCTTTAATAAAACGATCCACACGTTTTCTTATTCTGCAGGGTTGAATTACACAATTAATAATCAATTCTCCATATACGGGCGCTATTCCGAAGGAAATAAGGCACCTGATCTGGGCGTTTATTTTGGTGCCAACACCGCTTTTGCCAATAGTACCTTAAATCCACAAGCGCAAAAGATTGACCAGGCTGAAATGGGGGTTAAGATCAGGGAGAAAAATTTGACACTTTTTGTAACGCCATTCTACAGTGTGCTGAGTCACGTTCCGAATGTCCAGACCTTTACGTTGGCTGATGGTGTAACAAGCTACTCACCTCCGGTTTTATATGAAAAGGTCCGCACTTACGGATTAGAACTTGAAGCTAATTTTAATATTACACAAAACTTCAGTGTAAAGGGAGTTGGAACACTTCAAAATTCTAAAGCAGCTAATTATAGGGTATGGATTGCCAACCAACCGGGCGCACAAGACGACGCGATTATGGACTATTCCGGTAATAGGGCCGATAACAGCCCCAGGTTAATGCTAAATGTTACACCATCTTATAACGTAGGAAAGTTCTTCTCCTTTATAACATGGTCTTACCTTGGTGCAAGGGAGGCCAATGTGGCTAATGCATTTCAATTACCGGGTTTTAGCCAGTTTAACCTGGGAGCCGGCTATGACCTGACTAAGAAGCTGCAGTTAAGTGCCAATATCAACAACTTGCTCAATAAATATGGGGTCATGAGTTGGTCAAGACCAGGCACCTTCCTTACCTCGTTAGATCGCGAAGGATATACAAAATCGATGTATGAAGCAGACGCAAAGGCAAATACACCTTATGCAACCATAGCTATTCCGCCAAGAGCTTATTTTTTAACATTAACTTATAAGTTCTAAAAGGGTTGATATAGGGATGGTACGATAATTTATTACTGTATCATTCCTATATTCAATAGGCTAATAAATAATAACATAGAACAAGTATGTTTTATCTTATTTGTTTAACATATATAGATTGGTTCGTTTAAAATAAAAATTGATGAAAAAGCTACCTGTATTTTACTGCATTGGCATATTGGCAATGATAAGCCTGGCTCTTTGCGTTTCCTTTAAAATTCCAAAAATACAATTGGATACGGTGAAGAAGGATAAGTGGTTTCCCTACTTTGACTTTAATGCGAGTACTTTCAAAGAAGCGCCTCGCGAATTCGGGCCGTTAACCCGTTGGTGGTGGCCAGGGAATGATGTTGACAGCAAAGAACTGCAACGGGAGGTAAAAATGTTTGCTGATAACGGTTTTGCAGGAGTAGAAGTTCAGCCAATAGCAAACGGCCTTAGCCCTAAAATGCCTAAAGATCAGGCAGACCGGGTATATAGTTGGGATACGCCATCTTTTTACGAACATTTACGGGCAGTAATGGAGCAGGCGCAAAAGTCAAACCTAATTGTTGACATGAATGGAGGAAGCGGATGGCCGTTGGGAGGGTCGTTTATAAACCCGGGTGAAAGTATGAGGACCCTGGCTATATCAGATACGATGATTAAAGCGGGAACCGTTTTCCATGGCAAATTACCGGTTCCGCACAATCATGATATGAAAGCAGGCGGGATGATGGGTTCAATGTTGCAGGGAAATATAATTGATGATAAATGGGCAAACGCTAAAAGCGTCATCGCCGTTCAAACAACAGGCCCCGCCGGAACGCAAACTGTGCTTGATCCAAAAACAATAATAGATCTGACAAAAAAAGTAAATAATGGTAATCTTAACTGGCAGGCCCCTGCAGCAGGTGAATGGAGATTGATCGTAGCCTGGGACATTCCTACTGGCGAAAAACCATCGTGTATAGCGTCAGATAAGACAAGTTATGTGATTGACCATATGGACCCATTGCTTGTAAAAAAAGCCTATGATCATTTATTGGGCCCTGCCACTGGCCTCCCTGCTTATTTCCATAAGCCTTTACGGGCCGTTTTTAATGACAGTTATGAATTTCACGTCGACAGAATGATCTCGCCCGATTTTCTGGATATTTTCAAGAAAATAAATGGATATGACATAGCGGCGTATTTATCTGCGATTTTTCAGAAGGGTTATGATCACCCCACTTATTTAGCGACGGCATATTATGGAGCGAAACCTCCTTTTGTTTTTAACGAAAAAGAGAACTGGCGGATGATGTATGATTATGACCGTACCGTAAGTAAAGTTTTTCAGGGTAATTTTATTAAAACCAGTAACACATGGATGGCGGCGCATGGGTTAATGCACCGGACCCAGGCTTATGGCTTTCCTGCAGACCTGATTGGCAATGCCGGAGCTGCTGATATACCTGAAGCAGAACAATTATTTGCAGAGGGATCCGAAGGGTATTTGAAACTCATTACTTCCGGTGCCCATTTAAATCATCGTCCCGTCATTACTCAGGAGTCCTTCGTATCCATTTACCGGGCTGAAATGACTACCCCTCAAAAAATAAAAGCCTGGGCGGATAAATCATACGCTTGCGGTGTTAACCAGCTGATTTATCACGGATCACCATATAAGTATAACCATGGCGAGTTTGGCAAAGAAGGTTGGAATACCTTCTCTTCTCCTTACATGCCGTTTGTTAATTTTTCTAATGGAATGAATGAATCAGATAATTTCTGGAAAGATATCAAGACCGTAAATCAATACCTGGCCAGGTGTCAGTATGCGTTAAGATCCGGCAAACCTAAAACTGATGTATTGATCTATATGCCATTTGTTGACCTAACGGAAGATCAGGTACCTGTAAATCCGGAGGAAATATTAAACAAGGGATATTTTAAAGGTATAGAGCCGGATATTAAGGGTTTTGGCGTTTTCGAAAGTCCGAAAAGTGTAATCAGTGCCTGGTATACAAAACTTTGGAAAACAGTTAATGATCTTGAAGCTAAAGGTATTTCATGGGAATTTGTAAATGATGAAC
This sequence comes from Mucilaginibacter saanensis, assembly GCF_014200575.1. Taxonomy (GTDB): domain Bacteria; phylum Bacteroidota; class Bacteroidia; order Sphingobacteriales; family Sphingobacteriaceae; genus Mucilaginibacter. Next base: position 301,330 of record NZ_JACHBZ010000006.1, read on the forward strand.
GCCTCCAAAAAGCCACGCTAAAGTCAGGCATGATGGATATTGCAGGGAACCAATATCAGGCCTTAATATTAGCAAATCTACCTTATATCAATTTTTCAACGGCAAAGCATATTGATTCCCTTAGCAAACAGGGACTAAAGTTATGGGCCATTGGCGAATTGCCAACAAAACAGCCATCTTTCCTGAACTATGAGATAAATGACAGGCTGACAAAAGAATTGATGGCAGATGTGGTAGCGCAGAAAAATAGCAAACATATTGATGATGAATTGCCCCTGGCAACTATCGTTCAAAAAATAAAATTTGCCCAACCTTTTAATTTTACGAGAGAAATCACCCGGGAAATGTCGGACGGCAGCCAGCTTAAATTCATCTGGAACAAATCTGATCAATGGCAAACTATCGACCTGGTAATTAATAAAAGCCTTTTGAATCCTTACTGGCTGAATCCTGAAAATGGAACGGTTGAAAAAGGCAATGGGCACACTGCCAGTTATCAATTACCTCCTTATGGTTCGGTTATTTTATACGCTGCCGTTAGGCCGGTTTCTAAAAGTCTTGTTTCGCCTGCATCATTAAAGGATGTTAATGCACATGGAATTTTGAAAATAGAAAGCTGGAATATAAAAGTGGCTGATGTGAATATGGAAAATAGTCCGTTGATGGACTGGCGCAGCAACAACCTGTTAAAATATAAATCAGATGAAGGCAGATATGTATCAACATTTACCATAGACAAGATCGCATCTGGGAAACACTATTTTGTTGACCTGGGAAAGGTGTTTTACACTGCGGATGTCAAAATCAATGGCGTTGCGGCAGGCAAGCGTCTGTTTGCACCCTATAGTTTAGATATAACCAGGTTTATCAAATCCGGTAAAAATCAGATAGAGGTAACGATTACCACGAACAGGAGGAATGCCTTTGTCGGAGAAGGTGTAAATGGTAATCCTTATTATGTTCAATTTAAAGGAAAGGAAAAAACCTTAGTTCCTTCGGGACTTGTTGGGCCGGTCCTTATTAAAGAATTATGATGACACCAATGTCGCTCGAATAGAAATGGCTTTTACGAATAAATTTCACCGATATCCCGGCCGTTAATGTACAACGATAAATTCAAGGTCTTTCGTCCTCTCCAATCAAGATATTGGAATGTAATACGATCAACTATTCATAATATTAAGAGATAAATGAGGAAAAGAACTTTTTTGACTTGCTGGGCTGTTTAATATTTTGCCTGTTCTCGATTAATGCGTTAGCACAGGCACCAATCCGGGAACGTCTTTCTCTCGATAAAGGGTGGCTGTTTCATTAGGGAGATATTCCTTTTCCGGTAATCCGTGGTCATGGACAAACTTATTCAACATCGAAGGCCGGAAGTGCGAGAGGGGCCGCCGCATCAAACTACGATGATAAAAATTGGCGCAGACTGAACCTGCCTCATGGTTGGGCAGTGGAAATGCCGTATGACTCTACCGAAAATATTGCGCAGGGTTATCGTCAGCGGGGATATGGCTGGTATCGCCGGAGTTTTAAACTTAGTCCAAATGATCGCGGGAAGCATCTCGAACTTCATTTGATGGCATCGCCACTAATGCTACGATCTGGTTCAATGGGTCAGTGGTGCATCGCAACTGGAGTGGTTACACTTCATCTTATATTGACATAACACAGCTGGTAAAATACGGGGATGGCGTAAATGTTATTGCGGTGCGAGTTGATGCCGAGGCGCACGAAGGTTGGTGGTACGAAGGGGCCGGAATTTACCGGCATACCTGGTTGGTGAAGCGCTCGCCGGTTCATATTATTACAGACGGCATCTTTGCTCAACCTGTAAAAACGGGGGACGGTTCCTGGTTGGTTCCGGCAGAGGTTACTTTGGGGAATTCCGGAAATGCGTCCGCAAATGTAGCAGTAGATATAAGCCTTTATGATAAGAAGGGAAATAAAGTAGCGCAAGCCGAAACAAAAACATCAGTAGCAACATTACAGCAGGCAACTACATCAATTCAGCTCGCTGTTCAAAATCCAACATTGTGGTCACTTGAAAATCCAGCGTTGTACCAGGTGAAAACAACTATCAAACAAAACGATACTGTAGTCGATGAAATTACTACAAAATGTGGTTTCCGTACCATTGCCTTCACTGCGGATTCCGGTTTTTATCTTAATGGAAAACGCGTAAAAATTAAAGGCGTATGCAATCACCAGGATCATGCGGGCGTGGGTGTGGCTGTTCCAGATGCTTTACGGGAATTCCGGTTACGAAAACTCAAAGAAATGGGCGTAAACGCTTATCGATGTGCACACCATGCTCCCGCGGCAGAATTTCTTGAGGCTTGCGACAGCCTGGGTATGCTGGTGATGGATGAGAACAGGAATTTTAACATTTCTCCGGAATATATTCGCCAGTTGGAATGGATGGTGCGCCGCGACCGCAATCATCCCAGTATTATGCTTTGGTCTGTTTTCAACGAAGAGCCCATGCAGGGTACTGAACAAGGATATGAAATGGTAAGAAAGATGAGCGCTGTCGTCAAGGTTTTAGATACAACTCGACCCGTTACCGCGGCTATGAAGGGCGGTTTATTTGCTCCCCTGAATGTTTCTAAAGCCGTTGATGTGGTCGGGTTTAATTATCATATACAAAGTTATGACCGTTTCCATCAGCAGAACCCGGATATGAAAATGACCAGTTCTAAAGATGTTTCCGCCTTCCAGGTACGAGGAGGATATTCGTCTGACCGGAATAAGCATATTTTAAATGCCTATGACAAAGAAAACGCTTCGTGGGGCTCAACACACAGGGCTGGCTGGAAAGCTGTTGCCGAGCGGCCTTTTGTAGCCGGTTGTTTTGTCTGGACCGGATTTGATTACCGGGGTGAGTCCACTCCGTTCACCTGGCCATCAGCAAGTTCATTTTTTGGTATTATGGACCTGTGCGGTTTTCCTAAAACAGCGTATTGGATTCATCAGGCCCAGTGGAGAAATGACATTAATGTTTTACAACTTGTGCCGCATTGGAACTGGCCCAAAGACTAAATCGGTAAAAACATTGAAGTAATGGCGCTGAGTAATGCCGATTCCGTAAAAATACTACTTAATGGTAAAATGTTAGCAGGTCAAAAGGTAGATCCTTTTGAAATGAACACGTTTCACATTCCTTATCATCCAGGTAAGTTAGAAGCAATTGGATATAAGAATGGAAAGGTGGTTCCACTTTTAAAACAGAAACAACCGGAGAGCCGGCAGTATTGCAAATTATTGCGGACCGTAAAACTTTAGCCAATGACGGATGGGATGCGATGCCAATCACAATACAGGTTTTGGATAGCAAGGGCCGTCCTGTGCCTACGGCTAATATCCCCGTAGATTTTGAGATCAGTGGCGGTGGAAGGATCATTGGTTTGGGTAATGGTGATCCAAATTCACATGAGGCTGAAAAAGGGAACAGGAGGAGTTTATTTAATGGTTTGGCCCAGTTGATCGTACAAAGTAACGAAGGAGAGCATGCCCCCATCAAATTAGTAGCAAAATCTGCTGGCATGAAAGACGCAACTATCCTAATACCGCTTCATGCTGTAACTCCCAGGACTTTTGTGCAAGTATTGCAGTCTGTTATGGTGCTGGAACAATGGAGAGCATCAGCCATAAGCAAAGTTCGTCCTGATCCAAATCAGAAAATAGACGATAATGACATGAACAGTTGGTTCCCGGTGACGCCCGGTCAATTGCAGGACATGACAGGCGGACGTTATATCATTTACCGGACCACATTTAAACCCTACGATTCACAACAGAAAAATGGCGGACGGTTAATTTTTCAAAAGGTTACGGGTAAAGCTGAATTGTGGATTGATGGAAAGATGATTGGAGCAAGAAACAATGCGGTAACTGCTGATTGGACTGTGAATTTGCCAGCAGGAAGCAGGGATCGGGTAATAAGTGTGTTGATTGAAGCTGAATCTGGTAGTAAAGCCGGGTTGGGCGGTGTAGTCAGTATAGAAACCGACCAATAATACAAATGTATTACGTTTTATAGCGATATTTCCGACAGTTACCTTACTCAATATTTCAGCTATTTCACCCCATTTTATTAGTCTTTTATTGCTCTGTCTTACTTGTTTAAATAGATTGCGAGAGCGTCTTTTTTATTGGAAAAAGACGCCACGAATGACGCTACGAATAAGTAACTATTTTTGTGTTTTTAAAGGTGTTTAAAAACGCCCCCCCCCTAATTAGCGAAATTAGGAGGTTTTTTATTTTTCGAAATTTAGGTTCGGGAGATTTACGCTCATGATAAAGCCATATAAATACTTGATTTACATGGCTTTATATTTTCAGCGGAGAGCTAGGGTTTTGAACCTATTGCGTTTCCGCTTCACTGAGGCCGTTTTTGGCAACTTTTGAACTTGAACGCTACGAATAACGCTTTTTTCTCATTTTACCTTTGGCGGAGAGTTAGGATTGTGAACCTTAACTCTTTTATGTTGGTAATCAGTAATTTACATTTTCAAAAGTCCTTTACTCTACGAATGACGCAATAGCAAATGACTCTAATTGTTAATTCAAATATAACAATAATTTTAAAATCGAAAAAATCTATTTTCTTTTATCAGCGGGTCGGTTCGAGCCCAGTCTTGGGGAAAACGATGCCGCAACAGACCTGAAATCAAGCTTGATTTCCCTTCAATAATTTTTTCCTTATGCGCCATTATCTCCTTATATACCGTATCAAAAGTTGATATTTTATCCTTTTGCCAGCGTTATGAGAATTTAATTTCTGTGTCCTTAAGTAGTTGTATGCCTATTTCCTGATCTTGAGCATACATGTCAAAAGCCATCATCTAAACCAATTGCAGATTCTACTCATTGTTAAAACTTTGGAACCTGCCGGTGTAAGGTGCAGCCGTTTCGCCCGTTTATACTCATTATACTAGCTGGCTAAGGGAACAGAATTGGTACAGCATAAAAAAGGGTGATGTTATCAAGCTTTGGGAGGGTGCCGTTCCAGTAGAGGACGCGCTCTACTTTGTTAAAGGAAAACAGCCCTTACATTTCAGTGAGATCGCTCATGTGGTGCGTTTATTAAGCGAGCAGTTTATCAAACAAAAAAATTTGCGATAGGATCAATAGGGGCATCAATTTATATATAGGTTTAACATATATTATGATATCATTACTAAAGTTATATCTTAGACAAACCTTATTGACTTCACAATGTCTGACGCCTTGCTTTACAAATATCGGGGGATACAAAACTTTAAAAATTTTGTCGATATTTTGATGAAAAATCGCCTTTACGCTTCCGTTTATAAAGCGCTGAATGATCCTATGGAGGGTCAATATTATTACAATAAAGGTGAATTGAATAAACACCTACTACGTAAGATCAGGGATGACAAGGGTGATCTTAAAATTTGTTCATTATCGCGGAAAAAGGACAATGAGTTAATGTGGTCGCATTATGCTGACGGTCACCATGGTATTGCTATTGGGGTTGAGATCGACCGCGAAGCTTATGATGTACGTCCGGTTGACTATACCGGCCTTGCCTACTTGAGGGGGAATGAAATAGAGCACGACTCCGCCCGTCAAATATTATCCCATAAGTTGGATGTTTGGCGTTACGAAGAAGAGGAACGGGTTTTTGTCAGTGGAGGCGATTTTGTGAATGTTACCGTACGGGAAGTTATCGCAGGACGGGTCATGAGCAACTACGATTTTGGGCTGATCAGAGACCTGATCTATAAGATCAACCCTGCTATCAAGCTGATCAAAGCAGCGACCTTCATGGACACTACTGAAATTCTTTAGGCGGGCAACATGGATTTTGGAAAGTTATACCTGACCTCTTTGGACTTCTACTTTCGGGATACCCGTGGATTCGGGAAGTTTATTGAGGAATATATCACACAAACTGTAGAACGATTTGATGCGGATTATCCTATCAAGGAGGACCTGGAATCATCTAACCCGGATTTTTACCACTTTTTAGTGGATGACGTTTCCGAGAAATGGTGGCAGTTCAGCCGTGATTATCCTTGCGAATTCAGAGCTTCCTACATTTCGCAGGTGTATAGCGGCATCGATACTCACCTGGCCAAAGTTTGTATGCTTCATTATCGCACGCATCAGCCCGAAAAGGCATGGTTTAAAATCAATAACGTGAATGAATGGAAAAAAAAATATAATTACCTGGAAATCTATGCTAAAGTAGATTTCACAGATCTACAAAAGGAGTGGGACTTGCTTGATGAGATCAGAAAGATCAGAAACCAGATCGTACATCACCATTCCGGTGTTAGTTCCAGTGATAAAGATTGGGCGGCCATCAGGGAATTTATTTTAGCAAATCCGGAGATGATCACTTTTAAAGATGATGTTGATGAAATTGATGAAGAAAAAGGGGTGCCGCTCCATGAAGCCAGGCTCGGTTATAAATTTAAATTCTTGATAATAAGCCCCGCATTTGCAGCGCTTGCGATTAATACGGCCGAATCATTTTTTAAAAAGCTTTTACCGCAGATCTCATTTAATAAAGTATCATATTGAAGCAAGATGTTTAACTTAAAAATAGACATTGACTTTCTAAGGCTTAGCTATTTAAATTTCCTAAACACATACACTCGCATTTAAAAATGTCTATTAATCTTATATGCATAATTTTATTTTAATTGGATAATCTATCAACATCTCCCGGTTCGATAGAAATTAAGTCGTCCGACAAAGTTACTCGTAGTTTAAAAATTAAGCTGTCCGCAAGGGAATTAAAGGCTTTTGTAGAACGCATAAGGGACGAAGCCTGCGGTGATTCTAAACGTGCATTGATGAATGTAAGTGAATCGGAAAGGATATTACAGCAAGCGTATGAAGGTCGTTTTCTATTTGAATTGATACAAAATGTAAGGGACGCTAACAAAGAAGCGAAAATATTAGGCGCTGTTTTTATCACATTGGATAATAAGGCTTTGGTGGTATCCAATACCGGTGCGCCCTTTTCAAAAAGGGGTATCGATAGTATCACTACGATCGGGGATAGTCCAAAGGACAGCAAAGAATTTATTGGCTTTAAAGGAATAGGCTTCAAAAGCGTTCAGGAGATCTCAGACACGCCACAAATTGTGACCGCTTCAGGCAGTATCTACTTCGATAGGAAACTATCCCGGCCTTTTTTAATAGGGAAGATCAGTAAAATGAAGGAAATTCCGCTTTTCTTTATACCTCATTTTTTACCTGAGCGGTTAACGATTAATGAAGTAAATACCGGGATAGTAACCCGTATCGTTTTGCCGTTGAATAAGCTTGCCAGTAAAGAGCTTATTCAGAACAGTTTCAACGAGATAGGTATTCACCAACTGTTGCTTCTTGGCTGTATAAAGGAACTGAATTATGTCTCTGGCAAATACCACGCTTATTTTAAGATAGAGGAGTTTCCAAAAACCGGAAAAGTAAATTTGGAAACGCGATCAAGAAATTATCAGTTCAAACATTTTAAGCCCAATTACAAAATAAAGATCCCGGATTGGATCATCGATACATTGGAAGAAAAAGAACGGGAGATTTATGAAAAAAATCCTTATGCTGATATATCGTTACTATTTGATCTTGATGAAAATGGCCGGTTGACCCCAAACGATGGAGCAAACCTCTTTTTGTTTTATCCCTTGGAAACTGTTTCTGGGTTCCCGTTCATCATACATAGCTATTTTATCGTTAATCCTGAACGGAAAGGTTTGAGAGATTCCAAACTGAATACTTTTTTGCTCGAAAGCATCGCTGATTACCTTACCGGCGAATGGCTCAAGCAAACATCGCGGATGCACCGCTCTCTTTTTTTAGATTACCTGGCGTTCAAAAGGAACAATTCATCAAAGATCCTAAATGCTTTATATGATCGTGTTGCGCTGAATCTTCAGGATATCGCTTGTATTTATGACGGTATTTCAGGGAAAATATTAAAACCGAAACAGGTAATTGTCGCTGAAGGAATTGACAAGGGGCTTTTTGAAGACAATCTGCTTAAAAACAAGCAGATCGTGTACTTGAAAAATAACAAGACAATTCGGTGGTTGATCGATGAAATAGGGGTAGAATTCCTGGCACCAGAAACTATTAGAGAAAACCTTGAAGCCGAATGCTTTCGGCAGAAGCGCAAAAAAAATCTCTCTTTCTTCGACAATCTTTACCGCTACCTCGTTGAACATGACGACCTCAATTTACGCGGCCTTAATGTACTCTTGACAAGTAATTGGAAGCTTCTCAGTGATGACGACCAGGTTTTCTACGGTATGGCGAACCAGCGTAATGTTAAATTGCCCAACAGCATCCAAAAGAAAATCCATTTTATTCACCCAGGGATCATCATATCGGAACAACGGTTGGGGCAGGGCCAGACGGGTTTTATCGAGTATAAAGCGGAGCTATTGGTGCGGAGGCTATTAATGCTATTTGACGACCCGCAGGTCCCTAAGATCGATATACTGAAAACACTCGTTGAATTACGGGTCAGTGAAAGGTTATACCCCTCAATAAGAGAAAAAGTTCAACTGCCAACGATCTCGGGCCGCTGGGCAAAACCTTTAAATCAACCTGTTTACCTTCCAGCTGAACAGATCGAAATGCTGTATGGAACCTCAAATGTGATCGATGTTCAGGAGGTTTTTGGAACAGAAGACATTTCAAAGGAACAAAGAGAAAAGATGATCGGCTTCGGCGCATGGTACATACCTGCGATTTACTACAGTGAAAAAAAGCATAATATTTTTAATAATGACCCCCGGTTTCAGATACTGTACAGGATCAATTATTATTCTACTAACCATTTTGAATTAAGAGGCGACTGGATTCTGGATATACCTCAACAACCTGATGAATGGTTTACGAACAGCATTATTGCGAATTGGAAAAAGTATGAACAACTTATTCTCGATGAAAATAACAGCCCTCTAAAATACAAATCTCAACAATCCGGACTCTACGATATCCCGACCAGCGTAACCGTAGCTGTTACTTCTTTTGCCAATACATTGAGAACTGCAAAATGGATCGCTTTAGAAAATGAATCTGAAATCTTTACTTGTAAAGAAGTCATCGCAATGGATCCGGGGGAGTTTAATCAGGGCACCAGTAACCTGCTTAGGCGATACCTTAAAACTATTAAGCTGCATTATGCGTCTAACATAGATTTTATAACAGCTTTAGACTTGATGCATTACGATCGGGCCAAGCTTGAAAACTGGAAAAATATATTGTCATCTATCAAATCGTCTTACCCGGACGTTTCAGATGAAAGCAAGGACTTTATAAGTTTTTATAACAAGCTACTCATAAAACTATATGATTTTTACGAGTTTTCGTTGCCGGTAAATGATAAGTCCAGCATCAAACAATTATCAACACTTAACTTTCTTAGCCAGGACGAACAATCGGGCGCATTAGCCTGGAAAGCGGCATCTAAAATTTTTTATCTCGATGATAAGCCTTCCTATGATCTGTTGCCCGCAAGTGTAAAGCAAATTGTTCAGCCACACTTTACTAACCGTGATCGTAACAGGTTCGGTCAGATCGCCAGGGTTATCGGTATTAGTTTTAGAAAATCGATCAAGCAGGAGCTGGAAAACGAACCGGTTATCGATGAAATGCCGCTTTATAATTTTTACCCTTTTTGGGGCGAGTGTTTAGCGTTGACAGAATTTTTCTTTAGGGTCAATCTTGACAAGGATCTGGAAAAAATAAAGCTGACCATAGTAAAGATCAAGGGTCAGGTAAACGTTAATTTATACCGCAATAATGAATTTCTTGAAAAGCTTAACCTACAGCATAAGGTAGAGAACGGAAAAATTGCGGAGTTGCATATTATACCTAAAAATCCTGAAAATGGCCCGCTTTATTACGCAAATTGTTTGCACGATCTGTTAGTGGAATTGCTTGATAGAGATTTTGTAAAGCTCCAGAATTTTTTGACCGATTTTCTTTCCAGGCAGGATAAGGGTAAGTTTTTATCAAATTATGATATTGACCCAGACAGGGTTCAGGAAATCAATGAGAAGCTGGCCGATAGGATATATTCCAATGAACAGCTTTTCTGGATCGGAATTTTACAGGTTTCCGGTATTAATAATTTCGGCGGTTACTTTGAAGAAAAAAATGTTCTATACGATGATCTGACCCTGGTTTATAAAAAGGAGCACGGCACACTATCGGAACTAGCAGATAACATTGATTTTGATCAACTGCCGAATAGCAGGAACTTGCCGTTTCTTCAGGCAATTTTTAAATTATTAAATATTGAGGTTGCTGAATTTAATAAATACGCGGTGTCAAAAGTGGATTTCTCCGAACACTTTAAAAGATTATTCAATGGACTGAAAAATAAATATAAGCTGATTTTCCAGGAGAGGCTCTATAACTATTTGTTGAAAAAGACACCGGATAAACAATCGGAATTCCAGGATTTGATGGATATTTACAGGAATCAGCTAATTTTCGTTTCCTTAAAGGGAGTACTATCCGTTGATGTTCAAGGGATAATCATTTCAGGCATAAAAAAGTTATTCCCGTATCTCAACATCAAAAGCTTAGACTTTAAGAATGACACTGCAATTGACCTTGCCGGTTTATTTAACTCGAATCTGGTAAATATCAAGGAACTGCTGGTCAAGCATAAGGTAAGCTTGTCTCAGCTTGATACATACAATGCCTATAACAAGAACAGGAGCTTGATTTATTTCGGACAAGACTTAAATTTCATCGATAGATATACAAAATGGCTTTCCGGAATAACAACCACGCCTGAACCGGCAGGAAATAGTCCTTCAGATCCGTTTGCTGGTTATTTTAATCCGAATGGAATGGTGATCAAGAATACCATAACCAAACATTCCGGTAAAGCCGCTGCATTTGGGAGCGGCGCTGGGGGCCATGGCGGGGGACACGGTTCAGGTAAACGTATAGACGGGGCAGCAAGTACTGAAGTTAAAGACCTCATTGGCCTCGTAGCTGAAAAAATGGTATATGAGCAACTGGTAAAGGAAAATTTTCACAATGTCTCCTGGGTCTCAAAAAACGCAGCCAAAGCAAAGGTAAACCCGGAGGGTACAGACGATTATGGCTATGATGTAGGTTATATTGACGCACTTGGGAATGACCATTTTATTGAGGTTAAGGGTAAAGTTGACAATGTCAAGCATTTTTATATTTCCAGCCCTGAATTCAGGAAAGCCGTCGAAGAAAATGAGTTTTATCATGTGATTTACGTGCCATTTGCGCTCGATAATAGAAAACGGGAGATGCATGACCTTGGAAATATTTTTCTTTTTTCTGAACTGGAAGACCTGTTCAACAATCAAAGGTTTACCGCGAAATTCAATACCCTTGAAATTGACTTCACCTAATTAATTATTTGAATAATGAAAAATAGTGAACTAAGTTCCGGAAGGAATATTGACTACAGGTTGTTACTGGAATCGTTAATAACTAAATTACTTCAGGCTGAAGAATTTGCAATAGGGCTGACGAAAGATGAAATTGACATAACAAATAGCGTTATTACTGCTGACCAATACAGCGACGACCAGTGTATGGAACTGCTATGTGACCCCGGTGGGAATTGTATTTTTGTTTTGTCTTGCTGGGACGACGCTGGCGAACGGCAGACATTAAACTTTCCGTTAGTAGTTGAAGATTACGACTGTATTCCCACGGGTTTGTTGATGTTAATGACTTCCGCTGCCAGCGAAAACAGAACCCGGACTTATAACTTCAAACACATTTAAGTTTTTTAAAAAAATAAATGCTTTTTAGTCAGTGTAATAGTTGGTAAATCTTGATATGTGGATAACATATCATTCTATAAGAAAGTATTTTTTAGTTACTTTACTTAGAATAACTGCATAACGCCAGCAATGGATTTAAAAGAAAAAAAGATACCAAGATTTAGTTTTTCAGGCCATGATACGTTTGCTTGCAGACAATTTTGGCCAAAAAAAGGTTATGATTTCGTAAAAGCCGGAAAATCATTTAACAGTGAAGATGCCGTTATAGACCTGGGGGTTGGAAAAAACATGGTAGCTGCTATCCGGTACTGGATGAGAGCAATGGATCTACTGACCGTCGACGATGAATTGACACCTTTAGCGACAAAGTTATTAGATGACAATGGCTGGGATCCTTATCTCGAAGACGAAACTAGTCTTTGGTTATTACATTACCATTTAGTCAAAAAAGGTGCAGCATCATCTTATTACCTGATATTTAACGAGCTCCGCAAGGAAAAAATTGAATTTAATAAAGAGAGCTATGCTGGGTTTATTAAACGCAAAGCGGATCTGTTAAAGAATTTTCAGGCTAGCGAGAAAACAATATTTGAAGATTTTAGTGTTTTTTCGAAAATGTATCTCCGTACCGATAACCAGGTAAAGGAAGATATTTTTCTTGGTCTTTTTACTGAATTAGACCTAATGAGGACGACAGGTAAGAAAGGTGATGAACAATTTGTTATTGAGAATAAAGAAAGGGAGGAGTTACCCGAAGCCTTACTTTTATATATAATATTAAATAATAAAGGTGTTAGCCGTTCGGTCAGTGTTTCAGCAATCGAGCAGGAAGCTAATAACCTCGGATCTGTACTGGCATTGAGCCGTACAGGTATTGCTAACAAACTTGACAACATCGCAAAGAAATATGATTTTGTTGTTTACAGCGATCATGCCGGGATCAAAGAGGTCCAATTTAAGGAAGAGGTTTTACCATTAGATATACTTAATAAATACTATGCTAATTAAGCATGTTGCATCAGTTAATATCATCCGTGATCAGGATAGTGACATCCATTATATCACTACGCCTAACGCGCGCCTGATAGCTAACCAAATTGCTAACGATTTTAAAAAAGGTGCCCGGTCGTTTAATATCATAGGCTCTTACGGTACTGGTAAGTCAGCTTTCCTTCTTGCATTTGAAAAAAGCCTTTTGGGCAGGGCCAGTTACCTTGACGCAAATTTTGGTATCGGTTCGTCATACCATTTTATGAATATAGTTGGCGAATTTCGTTCACTGCAAGAAGTGCTTTCAGAATACCTGGCGTTACCGGTCGAGAATGCAAGTAGTCAGGAAATATTTTCCGAAATCTTTAACCGCTTTTACGACTTAAAAAAAAGCGCTAATGCACCTGTACTTTATCTCATTATCGATGAGTTTGGTAAATTTCTTGAATACGCGGTAAGAAATGAACCGGAAAATGGTTTGTATTTTATACAGCAGCTGGCTGAGTTCATCAATAATCCGGAAAATAATATAATACTGGTCACTACCACCCATCAGAACTTTGACGCCTATGTGCAGCAACTCAATCTTTATCAAAAACAGGAATGGACAAAAATAAAAGGACGATTTAGGGAACTGGCTTTCAATGAGCCGGTGGAACAGCTCTTGTTCCTGGCTTCGGAGCAGCTCGCCGGCAAGCCGGATACAAAGCTTTCCAAGCAATCCCTGGATATTTTTATAAAAACAAGGGCATTTCGCCACGACGGACTGGCTATACAGGATATTGCATCTAAGTTGTACCCTTTAGATATAACATCCGCCTATGTGCTAACATTGGCCATACAGCGTTACGGGCAAAACGAGCGGTCCCTATTCTCATTTTTGGCCTCCAGCGACCATACGGGCATTGATGCCCATTTACAGACCTTGTCGACGTATTTTTCGCTCGCTCATGTTTATGATTACCTCATCTATAACTTTTATTCTTTCATCAACTCTGTATCGAATCCCGACCTCAGTGCCTGGAAAAGCATCAGAGGCGCTTTGGAGCTGATAGAAAAGAGATTTGAAACAAATATTGGAGATTATGCTGCGATCATCAAATGCATAGGGCTTCTTAACATCTTTGCAGAAAACGGAGCTCTTTTAAATGGAGACTTTTTGACCAAATATGCTTCCGTTTGCTTAGGGATAAGGAATTCTGAAAAGTTGATCGGTGACCTCGAAAAGAAGAATATCCAAATCATCGCCTATCGAAACTATGCGACCCGTTATGTTTTAGCTGAAGGAACAGATCTTGATATATCTTCGGAATTATTAAAGGCATCGAACAAGATCGATCCTGTATCTGATATTACCGGGCTGTTAAGAAAATATTATAATCTTCCACCGGTCATTGCCAAGGAAGTGACCTACCGGACGGGTACACCAAGGTTATTTGAATATCTTATTACAGCATACCCGCAAAATATCGCGCCATTTGGGGAAACTGATGGATACATTAACCTCATCTTTAATGATGCTTCGACTATTGAAGAAATAATTGCTTTCTCTGCCGGGGTTGAAGAGCCCATATTATACGGGTTTTATCAAAACGCTGCTAAAATCAAAGAGTTGTTATTCGAGATCGAGAAGACCAAGAAAGTGCTGGAGGAAAATGTAGATGATAAGGTGGCGGTGAGAGAATTGAATAATATTATTTTACACCAGCAAAATCTACTCAATCACCGCATTCTCAATCACTTATACAACAATGAGAGAGAGGTAGTATGGATATACAGAGGAAATCAAATTGGCATACCCGGAAAACGTGCTTTTAACAACATTCTTTCTGAAATGTGTTATGAAGTTTATTTCCGGTCACCTGTATTGCAAAATGAACTGATTAACAAACATAAATTGTCTGGTTCTATCCATACAGCCAAAAAGATATATCTGAAAGCCTTGGTGAACGACTGGGATAAGGAAAATATGGGATTCTCATCCAATAAATTCCCGCCGGAAAAAACGATTTACATGGCCTTGCTTTTGGAAAACGATATCCGGCTGCATGAAGATGAAAATACCGAAATTATCGTTTCAGAAAGAAATAACTTTCATTGGCTGTGGGAGATTTCCATGCAGTTCATAGAGGGAGCGAGAACCTCGAAGCGGAAAATTTCGGAATTCCATGACTTATTGAGTAAAAAGCCGTATAAATTAAAACAGGGACTGATCGACTTTTGGGTGCCGACATTCCTTTTTATCAAGCGTAATGACTTTGCTTTATTTTCTGATGGGCGGTATGTCCCGAATCTAAACGCTGACATCCTGGAGTTGATGCTTAAAGACCCGGGTGATTACGAGATAAAGGCATTTGATATAGCAGGGGTCAAATTAAACCTGTTTAACAGCTATCGAAAATTCCTGCAACAGTCGGTTGAAGACAGCCCGGGTAATAGTTCATTCATAGAAACTATAAAGCCATTCCTTGTATTTTACAAAGGGTTGCCGGAATACTCAAAAAACACAAAGCGGCTTAGTAATGAAGCGCTGCAGATCAGGGAAGTGATCAGCCGTTCTAAAGAGCCGGAACAAACTTTTTTCGAAGCTTTCCCGGTTGCACTGGGTTATAGTCTCAACCGCCTGCAAGAATATCCAAATGAGTTGCCGGTCTACATTAATAAATTACAGGACGCGATAAAAGAGCTTCGAACTTCTTATGACGAATTGATTGGAAGGGTTGAGGTATTTATTCAGACCGAAATAATTGGTGAGGCTTTGGATTTTGAGGATTATAAGGCCGCTTTACAGGCCAGGTTTAAAACGCTTAAAAAGCATCTGTTATTGCAGGTGCAAAGACGGTTGGTACAACGGATTGATTCGGAGATAGAAGACAGAAAGGCTTGGTTTAATTCACTTTCTCAAGCACTTATTGGATGTACTTTAGATGAGATAACCGACGAGCAGGAATTATCGTTCTATGATAGGTTTAAGAATGCTATATTAGAATTAGATAGCCTGACGCTACTTTCGAATTCCAATGTATCAAAGGACAAAGAAGATTTACTAAGTGTAGAGATATCCTCATTTGATACCAATTTAAGTAAAAGGGTGATAAGGCTACCCAAAAGCAAAGGCGCAGAGGTGATACTGATGCAGGATTTATTGAGAAAGTCGTTTTCGAAAGATGCTTCAATAAACCTTGCAGCTTTAGCTAACCTGTTAAAAGAAATGATGAGCAAATGAAAAAAGTAAGACATGTGCTTGGGATTTCAGGCGGAAAAGATAGTGCCGCATTGGCTATTTATATGCGTGACCACTATCCTGATCTTGACATAGAGTATTATACTGCTGACACGGGCAAAGAACTTGATGCCACTTATAAATTGATCGAGAATCTTGAAGTTTACCTCGGTAAAAAGATCATAAGGCTGGCTGCTTATAACAATAGCCATTTAAGTCCTTTTGATCACAAACTAAAAACTTTAGGAGGGTATCTGCCTTCACCGCAACGCAGGTGGTGTACGAAGTCTTTAAAATTAGATATGTTTGAGCAGTTTGTCGGGAACGACCCGGTAATTTCTTATGTCGGCATAAGGGGAGATGAAGACAGAGAAGGCTATATATCAACAAAAACAAATATTCAGTCGATATTTCCATTCAGAAAAAATATCTGGAGCGAAGACGTGCTTATTAAATTTTTTAATTACGACCCTGCCTTATTGCCGGTAGCTTCAGATAACGAAAAATTCCTGAGAATTTTAAACTCACCGATATCTGATCGTTTTATTCAAAGTCAAAAGCTAAACCAATTATTGAATATCGACATTATAGCGTTCAATCAGCTTGTCTTTTCTTTTTTGCAAACTACTGCTTACCCGCTCGCTCAGTCCAGCCATTTCCCATTGCTTGATAATAAGGACAATTTGAAGATAGAGGATATTTTCGAATTATTGAACCATAGCGGTGTAGGGGTGCCGGAGTACTATAACAAAATTGAATTTGAGGTAAACGGAAAAAAGGGAACCTACTGCAGAAGCAGGTCTGGTTGTTATTTTTGTTTTTTCCAGCAAAAGATTGAATGGGTTTGGCTGTACGAACAGCATCCGGATCTCTTTTTTAAGGCAATGGAATATGAGAAGGATGATGAACATACTTGGAATCAGAAAGAAAAGCTGGCAGAACTTATGAGGCCGGAACGTATTATCCAGATAAAAGAAGAGTACTTGGCGAGGCAGGAACGTAAAAATATTTCAAGTTCTGATTATTTAGTTGACATTATAACTGACGCGGAAGAAGACGCCGGCTGTGCAGCTTGCTTTATTTAAACGGTATGGGCAAAACTCAAAATAATGTTTCTTCATTAGCATTTAAAGTAGACGCCGGATTAATTGACCGCTTAGGTCGCGAATTAGTTGGTAAAGGAGAAACGGCCGTTTCTGAGTTGATTAAGAATTCCTACGACGCTGATGCCACAAAGGTAACAGTTTGGATATACCGCTGATATTGACCACCCAATTCCGGCGGAATGTGACCAGTGATTCCGCGTCAAATTGACCACCCCATTCCGGGGCAAACTGACCA
>NZ_JACHBZ010000007.1 GCF_014200575.1 Mucilaginibacter saanensis
AAAACATAATCTGCTTTCAGAGCCCCTAAACTCACTTTATTTCTTAAATCTCTTTTTCCCCGGACAACAGTGAACTTGTTTCGGCATGACTTAGGGGTTTATATATAACGAAATAAGCATGTCGTCCTGAACTTGTTTCAGGATCCCACGCGACAGATCAGCCTCACTTTACACCCTGTTCATGGGGTGCCGAAACAAGTTCGGCATGACTTAAGTATATAAAAACAAGCATGTCGTCCTGAACTTGTTTCAGGATCCCACGCGACAGATAACCAGCCTCGCTTTACACCCTGCTCATGGGGTGCCGAAACATGTTCGGCATGACTTAGGGGTTATTAAACTTTACTCCTCCTCTTCCACATTTCCCCTGTTAAACCAGGCGTTTGCGGGTTTGGAGAACAAAAATGTAAGGGCAATAATTTCTAAGATAACTTCGACGGTGTACAGGGGCATAACCAGGTTGGTAAACCGCTCTTTTACGCTATGGCTTAGCAGTTGGGCTATATTAAATACAAAGGATAGCACATTGAATACTATCAGGATGAGCATCACTATCCTGGCCCATTTTGTTCCCTGGCCGGTTGAGGAAATTAAAAAGCTGATCAGCAAAAAAACTACGATAAAGGGTACCACGCTGATACCGTCGAGCCAATCGGTGGTCATGGATAAAATGAACGCTACGTACAGTAAAATAATGGCGTTAGCTACCTGTTTAGGTTTGTCATCGTCATTATTTTCAGGATTGGTGCTGAACTTTTTAAAGAGGGTGTTCAGCATTAATCAAGTTTTTTAAATGCGTTCCATCCCTGTGCCTTTAATGGGTGCGAATTACCTGTTTTAGTAATCAGGTTGCAACCTGCGGAAGCTTCGGTAATATGGCCAATAATGGTGATGTCCATTTTAAATTTGATCTTATCGTAGTCGGCCTGTTTAACGGTGAACAGCAATTCATAGTCTTCACCACCACTTAGTGCACAAATAGTAGGGTCAAGGTTAAATTCGCGGGCCGTTTCATAGGTCATCGGATCAAGCGGAATTTTTTCTTCATATAAACTGCAGCCTTTATCGCTTTGCTTACAAATGTGTAATATTTCAGAAGCCAAACCGTCAGACACATCTATCATCGAAGTTGGTTTTACATCAATACTTTTCAATAATTCCACAATATCACGACGAGCCTCCGGCTTTAACTGGCGCTCCACAATATAATCCTTGCCTTCCAGATCGGGTTGAATTTGCGGATTTTCAAGGTAAACTAATTTCTCGCGTTCCAACAGCTGTAAACCGATATAAGCACCACCCAAATCACCGGATACACAAATCAGGTCGCCCTCACCGGCACCGCTACGGTAAACCACATCGGCTTCATCAGCGTAACCGATGGATGTTACACTGATCACTAATCCCTGCTTGGAGGAGGTAGTATCGCCGCCAACCAGGTCAACGTTGTATTTTTCACAGGCAATGTAAATGCCCTCGTATAATTCTTCAATAGCCTCCAGCGGAAACTTGCTCGACATACCAATGGAAACCGTAACCTGTGAGGCTGTACCATTCATCGCATAAATATCGCTCAGGTTTACCTGTATGGCTTTATAACCCAAATGTTTCAGGGGGGTGTAAGCTAAATCAAAATGAATGCCCTCCAACAACATATCCGTACTTACCAATACTTTTTTGCCGGTAAAGTCCAATACAGCAGCATCATCACCAACACCTTTAACCGTGCTTGGTTGTGATAGCTTTATGTTTTTTGTTAAATGACTTATTAAGCCAAACTCACCCAGATCCTCTAAATTCGTCCTATCCTGATTTTCAAACATTTTCTTTCCAAAAATTTTAATCCGCAAAAATAAGATTACTTTTTGGTAATCATAAGTAATCTTTTGGGCCTTCTAAACCCATGCTTAAACTTTTACGCTCTTGTAATTTTTCCCATATAAAACCCCTCAATTTACCACAGATATAATTATTTAATATTTAGTTAATATTAAATATAGACATTTGCGTTTATAAAAAATAATATATGAAATTCAGAAAACTACTCATTTATTTTGGCTTTTTGCTGGTTGTTGTTTCGGGTTGTAAAAAAGACCTTTCATCCGGCACGCCAACTGATCCTCCCCCGGTTGTGGTTCCGCCTAAGGCCTATTCTGTAACAGAGGATTTTGAAACCGGCAGTAAAGACGCTTACGGCATTAAACCCGTTCAGCTTACTACTGGTTTATGGTCATTTGATGATGCTGTGATAGGCAATCTGGCTGCTGATGTTAAAAACGGAAACAAATCTGTGCGCCTGCGTGGTGGTAATATCACCATGAATTTTGATGTAAAGGGCATTACGCAGATCAATATTAAGCATGCCAAGTACGGAAAAGACGCGGCCTCAACCTGGCAACTATTCATCTCCACCGATAGTGGCGCTACATTTACTCAGCTTGGCAAGGATATTACCGATACAACTACCACATTGGTTACCGATTCCTTTAAGGTTACTTCGGTGGTAAAAGCCCGTTTCCGTATTAAAAAAGTAGGTATCACCACCAATCGTACTAACATTGATGATATCACCTTCAAGGGAACCGGCGATCCGGGATTAATTATTGGCCCACCAGATACCACCCCGGTTGATACCACAGGTGCCAGCAAACCTGCTGCCGACAGGGGTGTTACATCAGGCACTGATGCGCCGCCAGCCTCAGGCGATAACAGTAATCTTTTATTTGGAAACCCATCTGGTGCCCAACCTGCTTTAGCCATGGCGGATAACTATCTGATTGATCAAAAATATTATACAGAATCATACAGCAACAGCAGGGGCGAACCAAACTGGGTTAGCTGGCATTTGGATGCTACTAATACCACCAACGCAAGTGCCCGTTTAGATAATTTTGCCGGTTTTAATGGTTTGCCCGCCGGCTTTTTTGAAGTAGAGAGCAACAGTTACCAGGGATCAGGTTTTGACAGGGGACATAATTGCCCATCGGCTGACAGAACAAGTTCATCCAACGCCAATTCTGCCACTTTTTTAATGACCAATATGATACCGCAGGCGCCAAATAATAATCAGCAAACCTGGGCCAATCTCGAAAATTATTTACGTGAACAGGTGGTTTCTGGCAACGAGGTTTATATTATTATGGGAAGTTATGGTTCAGGTGGTTCAGGATCAAATGGAGCTGCAACAACCATAACCAGCGGTCATGTTACTGTGCCCAGCAATGTATGGAAAGTAGCGGTTATTATACCAACCGGCGATGCAGACATCAGCAGGATATCGGCTACTACACGGGTTATTGCTGTAAATACACCCAACCTCAATTCAATAAACAGCGATTGGAAACAATACCGCGTAAGCGTAAGGGATATTGAAAAAGCAACGGGATATAACTTGCTATCAAACCTGCCGCAAAATATTCAGGATGCTATAGAAACAAAGACGGATAATCAATAAATTTATTTTTCAGACTTACGAAGATCTCTAATCTTCGTAAGTCTATTTTTTTCGGGCGTCGCAAAAATCCGCATGATGCCTACCGCCGAAGGCGGGAAATTTTTGAGGGTTTTAAGGCCCTACAGCCACTATACTGCCCGGGCTCGGCAAAAACCACCATATCCGCCTTTGGCGGAAAAATTTTTTGAGATTTTAGGGCTCTAATCTATCCAACTGGCAAATACATCACGTTGTTGTAAGCGTAAACTAAGCAAAAAACTTTTTCATTCTGCGATATGCTCAGAATATAATCGCCGAATAGATAGATCGTTACTCAGGATTACAAAGTGTTATTTATAGAGATTGCTTCGTCGTCGTTCCTCGCAATAACACCTGGTATTACCCTTTTACAACCCCAGCTGTGCCGATATTTCCAGCATTCTTTCAATTGGTTTTACAGCACGTTCAATAATATGCTGCGGTACAGTTATTTCCGGCGATCCGTTTTTTAAACACAGGTACAGTTTTTCCAATGTATTGCGTTTCATGTGCGGGCAATCGTTACAAGCGCAATTGTTATTCGGCGGTGCCGGTATAAATACCTTATCCGGGTTTTCCTTTTGCATCTGGTGTAATATACCTGCCTCCGTAGCCACAATAAATTCCTTATCGGGATGGCTGCCGGCATATTTTAATATCCCAGTTGTTGAGCCAATATAATCGGCCATTTGCAGTATCACTTCCTCACATTCCGGATGGGCCAGTAATTTGGCGCCGGGGTGCCTTTCCTTCAATTTGGTGATCTTTTCCCTGGAGAAAATTTCATGTACCATACACGCTCCGTTCCACAATACCAGGTCGCGGCCTGTTTTTTTAGCCACGTAAGCCCCTAGGTTTTTATCCGGCCCAAAAATGATCTTTTGATCCTTTGGCAAGCTCTCCACAATTTGTATGGCGTTGCTTGACGTACAAACAATATCACTTAAAGCTTTCAATTCGGCCGTACAGTTTACATACGTGATTACCAGGTGATCAGGATAGTTTTCCTTAAACTTTTTAAATAAATGTGGCGGGCAACTATCTGCTAATGAGCAACCTGCCTTTAAGTCGGGCAGTAAAACCTTTTTTCCTGGCGATAAGATCTTGGCTGTTTCGGCCATGAAATGTACCCCGGCAAAAACAATAATATCGGCATCAGTTTTTGCAGCTTGTTGCGATAGCCCAAGACTATCGCCGATATAATCTGCAATGTCCTGAATATCTGGTTCCTGGTAATAGTGGGCCAAAATGACAGCATTTTTTTCCTTTTTAAGTTTTTCAATTTCATCAAAAAGATCCAGTGTCGGGTCGATGTATTCGTCCGCAAATCCTTTCACATTTATTTCTTCGAAGGTATCCATTTCAACATTTCAATTAATAACAATTACTTTTTATATATAAATAAAACTATTGTTATTGGTGTGTTAGTAATGTGCAAAAGTCGGGAAATATTTTGTCTGATTAATTAGTTTTCACATTTTATCAACAGTTATCAACATCTTTTAAACTTATATTTGATTGATTTTGTGATTCGTATGACAATCAAATATTATTTTAAAAAGTTTTATGTTAATATTTTGTGGGTTGGTAAAATGTTAGCTATATCTCTTTTGCACCTCAAAAGTCGCTCAAAAATTATTCATATTAGCAGTAAAAATCGGGGTTATCAACAATTGGAATACTTATTAGCTATTTGTTTACATAAAATTAACAAGTTTTATACCTGTTATTAACACAAGTGGTACTTTTACACAATTTATATATTATATGACTAAAACTGTTGATTTTCTGGTGGTGGGATCGGGTATAGCCGGACTGAGTTTTGCACTCAAAGCAGCAAAACACGGTAAGGTTCTGATAGTTACAAAATCAAACGAAGACGAATCGAATACCAAGTATGCGCAGGGCGGCGTTGCCGTAGTTGTGGATAAAAAGGAAGATTCTTTTGAAAAACATATCGAAGACACGTTAATATCGGGAGATGGCCTTTGTGATCGTAAAGTTGTGGAAGCCGTGGTAAAGGAGGGGCCTGCCCGTATCAATGAGATTATTGAATACGGAACCAATTTTGACAAGACAAACGAAGGCTTTTATGACCTGGCTAAAGAGGGTGGCCATTCCGAATTCAGGGTGCTGCATTATAAGGATGTAACCGGACTTGAAATTGAACGTTCCTTATTAGAAGAAATCCACAAAAATCCGAATATCGAGATACTGACACATTATTTTGCCGTGGACCTGATTACCCAGCACCATTTGGGCGAGCTTGTGGGTAAGTCAAGTACAGATATTACCTGCTATGGTATCTACGCATTTAATACCGAAAGCCATGTGGTTGAGAAAATATTGTCGAAAGTTACTGTAATGGCATCCGGTGGGGCAGGGCATATTTATTCTATTACCACCAATCCAACTATTGCTACCGGAGATGGTATTGCCATGGTTTACCGCGCAAAGGGTAAGGTGCGTAACATGGAGTTTATCCAGTTTCATCCAACAGCATTATATAATCCGGGAGAATATCCTTCGTTTTTAATATCTGAGGCTGTACGCGGTTTTGGAGGAATATTGAAACGTACTAATGGTGAGGAGTTTATGCAGGAATATGATCCGCGTAAATCACTTGCCCCGCGTGATATTACTGCACGTGCCATTGATGCTGAGATCAAAAAATCTGGGGAGGATTTCGTTTACCTGGATATCAGGCACCGCAGTAAAAAAGATATTTTAAATCATTTTCCTAATATATATGCCAAATGCCTGGAGATAGGTATTGATATGACCAAGGATATGATACCGGTGGCACCGGCCTGTCATTATATGTGTGGTGGGGTTATGGTTAATTATGTTGGCCAGTCATCAATATTAAGGTTGTATGCCTGCGGCGAATGTTCTTCTACCGGGTTGCATGGTGCTAACCGTTTGGCTTCCAACTCGTTATTGGAGGCATTAGTTTTTGCACACCGTATATATAAAGATGCCATTAGTAAATTTGATGATTTTGTGGTCCCCGAAAATATTCCGGATTGGGATGAGAAGGGTGTTCAGTTGTCAAATGAAGACATTTTGGTTACGCACAACGTGCGCGAAATGCAAAAGCTGATGAATGATTATGTAGGTATTGTGCGGTCTGATTTCAGGCTGGAAAGGGCCATGCGCCGCCTGCGTTTATTATACGAGGAAACAGAAGATTTTTATAAAAAAACAAAGCTATCTGTTAAGTTGTGCGAGCTGCGTAACCTGATACAGGTATCGTTTATCGTTGTAAAATCGGCCATGCTGCGTAAGGAAAGCAGGGGACTACATTATACTACCGATTATCCAGTACATGCAGAGCAGGTGGAGGATACGGTTTTTTAGTAATCTCGGTAGACTTACGAAGTTTTTAAAACTTCGTAAGTCTATCAAAATTTGGTAGGAAAAAAATTTCATGTTATTGCGAGCGATAGCGTGGCAATCGTATACTATGCCGAGCATAAATGCATGATTCGCGATTGCTTCGTACCTCGCAATGACGTGTTGGAAATAGAAAAAAGGAAGCAAATGCAACCTATTTTTTCATTCTGAACGGAGTGAAGAATCTATTAGATGATTAGCAGATCCTTCGTTCCTCAAGATGACAGGTGAGAGGAAAGATTGCAAATAAAAAGAAAAGTAATATGTGAGCGGAAAACGGGATTCGAACCCGCGGCCTTCAGTTTGGGAAACTGATGCTCTACCAGCTGAGCTATTTCCGCTTAATTTGTTTTCAAACATAAATATTATATCTGAAAATTACAGAACGATAAGAATAATTTACACCATGTCATTGCGAGGTACGAAGCAATCGCGAACTATGTATGATAGCTCTGTGCGTGTGCGATTGCTTCGTACCTCGCAATGACATACTTTTTATATTAAATATATGGCCGTTATACTACCTGTGAAAGATAAAAGCCCGGTTTGGGGCGATGATTGTTTTATTGCGCCCAATGCAACTATTGTTGGTGACGTAATAATGGGAAAAAATTGTTCGGTATGGTTTAATGCCGTTATCCGGGGCGATGTACACTACATAAAAATAGGCGATAATACCAATATACAGGATGGTGCCGTAATACATGCTACCTACTTAAAAGCGGCTACACATATTGGCAGCAATGTATCTATAGGACATAATGCGTTGGTACATGGCTGTACACTGCATGACCATACGCTGGTAGGCATGGGGGCCATTGTGATGGATCATGCAGTGGTTAACGAATTTGTGATCATAGCTGCAGGTGCAGTAGTGCTGGAAAATACTATTTGCGAATCGGGTTATTTATATGCCGGCATCCCCGCAAAAAAAATTAAGCCCTTAACTGACGAACAAAAAGAGTTGTTGAAAAAGCTTCCCAACAACTATATCATGTACTCCGGCTGGTTTAAGGAGTAGGGCGCTCTTTGGGCACCGTTATAGCCTCCTCAGCTTCCCAGTTTGGCCGTAGGGTTATTAATTTATCACTGAGCCAGGTATTCTCGGGTTGTCGTTTCTGGTGCACGTTTCCGCTGTCCCATTTACCGTTCTTGTTTTCGTCATAAATAACCCGGAACATATATTTTCCCGTGAGATAGTTTTTGTATACGATGGATGTATTTTTGGTAACCGGGTTACTTTGCAGTACATCCTTATGCTCATTTAATAGCTGAACAACATAGGCCTTGCCCGTATCAGGCAGGGTAACCTTTAAGGTAAGGGTGCTATAATTCTCTGTTTTATCAAGCTGAAACCTTCTGGACAGCCTTTTATTCTTATCGCCATAAACAGATGCAAATGCGCCCTCGTTAAATATAAGCTCGTATTTACTGCCTTGCCGCCACCGGTATTTTATGGTGAGGTTTTTAAAATTGCCGGTATCTTTTTGTATGGTATAATCACTAAGGCCAACCGCTACGGAATCCTCATTAAGGGTAACCTGCGAGTTATCAAAGTTTTCGATAGGCAGGCTTGCAGTCAGCTTTAAATCATTCCCGGGTTTAAGCAGGTTGTTGTTATTTAAGTTGTACTGAAAGGTAAGCGTGCGCTGAAATGTTTCTTTTTTCCCCTTTAAAAGCGAAGTAGTATCAATTGGTTTACCATTATCAAAAACAACTACCCTTACCGAGTCAAAATTCATGTTGTGGAGATAAACAGAAGCGGTATCTTTTGTCTTGCTGAAATCCACCTGCTTTTGGCGGTCTATATCGGCCGGGAAAATTACTTTGATAGATGGGTTGTTTAAAGGCTTGTTGAATACAAACAGCATTTTTCCGTCGGTGTCAAATCGTTTCTCTGAAAATCTGAATTTTTCGGGTAGCTGCTTAAATAAGTTTAGCTGAATATTTGAGGTATCTGTTTGCAGGTGAATCGGCTTTTTCAAAAAGGCAATCAGCTCCTGGTCGTTATCAAATATTTTGTTGGGTGCCGTTTCTTTGAGCGCGTATATGCGGTAATCGTTTTCGTGCAAATTGTTCAGGCTAAAATTTCCCGACGAATCTGTGGTGGTGTAGATACTTGGTTTCTTTTTGCCGAAAAGTAGGGAGTCCTGTTTAAGCGGGAAAAGCATTACCGTTACATCTTTTTCTTTTTCCTGGGTTAAGGTATTGGTTACCGTACCAGACATGCTTAATGAATCGATATGGCTGCCCGTTGAAAAAACATAGGTAAAGTTTTTCAAAACGTTGCCTTCGTTCACATCCTGAATTGATTTACCAAAGTTGATAACGTAAGTTGTATTTTTTTGAAGTGTGTCTTTAAATTTAATTTTCAGGCTCCGTTTGTTCGAAATATATTCCGGCTGTTTTTCCATGGCCGGGCTCATGCTTATTTCCTGGTACTGATTGGTCAGTTTTATAAACTCGTCAAATTCCAGGTCAATTTCTTTAGCCGCAAAATTTCGCGTCTTATTTGCCGGTGTTGCCTTTACCAGTTTCGGTGGCGTAAGGTCGCGCGGACCTCCCTGGGGTGGTTGTTGTGCAGCGCAGCCAAAAAGCAATAAAAAGGCGATAAAATGCGGTATAAAATTGTAATAATTGACCTGTTTTTTATTTAACATGGTTTTTAGGCGATATAAGCGATTTTTATGTTTTTATGAACGGTAATATTAAAAATTCAAAATAATTGATTTAAAACGATATTTTATAAAGCGTTTATTATCAATAACTTATATATCATCTGGAGACATGAACCATCAAAACAGAAATATCAGACGGCGAAACTCCCGAAATACGGGATGCCTGACCTAAAGTGCGTGGTTTTATCTTCATCAATTTTTCGCGAGCTTCTTTTGAAAGGGATACCAGGGTATGATAATCAAATTCCGGATTTATTTCCCGGTCTTCCATTTTCTTCATCCGGTCAACAATTTCCATTTCCTTTATAAAGTAACTCTCATATTTGATTTTTATTTCAGCCTGCTCAATAGTTTCCTGATCGTAGGCTGATAATAATTCGGCCAATGGTGCGTCGGCTTTTTTCAAGTCGTTAAAACCAATCTGCGGACGGCTTAATAAATTAAAGAGTTTGGCATTCTGCGATAGGGGGCTTGTACCCAACTCATCCAATAAGGCGTTAACATTTGATGGGTCTATTGATTTACTTTTAGTGTAAGCCACAATATCATCGGAGTTTTTAACCTTCTGTTTAACCTTTTCTAAGCGTTCGTCGTTGATCAGACCCAGCTCATGACCCATTGGGCTTAGCCTGATATCGGCATTGTCCTGGCGTAGCAACAGGCGGTGTTCGGCCCTTGAGGTAAACATGCGGTAAGGTTCTTCGGTACCTTTGGTTACCAGGTCATCAATTAATACACCAATATATGACTCTGATCTTTTCAGTATCAGCTCATGTTTATCATTGATTTTTTGATGTGCGTTGATACCCGCAATAAAACCTTGCGATGCCGCTTCTTCATATCCGGTGGTGCCGTTAATCTGCCCGGCGAAGTAAAGGTTGCTGATCAGTTTGGTTTCTAAAGTTAATCCAAGCTGGGTAGGCGGGAAGTAATCATATTCGATGGCATAACCCGGGCGGAACATTTTAGCGGTTTCAAAGCCTGGTATTTTAGTCAATGCTTTATATTGTACATCTTCCGGTAACGAGGTGGAGAAGCCATTAACGTATATCTCGCAGGTGTTTAATCCTTCTGGCTCAACAAATATCTGGTGGCGTTCACGCTCTGCAAAACGGTTAATTTTATCCTCTATAGATGGGCAATAACGCGGGCCTAAGCCTTTAATACGACCCGTAAACATAGGCGATTTTTCAAAGCCTTCCTTCAACGTTTCGTGTACATCTAAGTTGGTGTAGGTAATCCAGCAGCAGCGTTGTTCCTTCATTAGCTCTACATCGGTAAAAGAAAAACGACCGCGTTGTTCATCGCCCCATTGCTCTTCCATCAGGCTGTAGTTTAGGCTGCGGCCATCCACACGAGGAGGGGTACCGGTCTTCATTCTGCCTGAATCAAAGCCCAGTGTAACCAGTTGTTCAGTTAAGCCGGTAGCTGCTTTTTCGCCCGAGCGACCTCCGCCAAATTTCTTTTCGCCTATATGTATTACGCCGTTTAAAAAGGTACCATTGGTAAGTACAACGGCATCGGCTTCTATCTCCACACCTATAGAGGTACGTACACCTTTAATGGTATTATCCTTTACTAAAAGGGAGGTAACGGTGTCCTGCCAAAAGTCAACGTTAGGGGTTCTTTCCAAGGCTAAGCGCCACTCTTCGGCGAAGCGCATACGATCGCTTTGTGCCCTTGGGCTCCACATAGCAGGACCTTTTGACAGGTTCAGCATCCTAAACTGAAGCGAGGTTTTATCGGTAATAATACCCGAATAACCGCCTAAAGCATCTATCTCCCGCACAATTTGTCCTTTGGCAACACCGCCCATGGCAGGGTTACAACTCATTTGTGCTATGGTTCCCATGTTCATGGTAATCAGTAAAACAGATGAGCCCAGGTTGGCAGCGGCAGCAGCAGCTTCACAGCCGGCATGTCCTGCACCTACAACAATTACATTATATTTCTTAAACATTTTAACCTCCATGTTCCACGTGGAACACTAATATCTTTATCTTAAAATAGCCCTATAAGGGCTGTATGCTGTTTAAATTGGAAATATGTTCCACGTGGAACATATTGATCTTTTATCTAAATAAGCCTTTAAAACGTATAAAACTATTCAATCTATACAGATGTTCCACGTGGAACCCTGAATAATGATATTAAAGCTACAATACTCCAGATAGCTTCTAAAATCACAAAAGGATAAAAACTGATCAGGTATGAAGAGTAGCCACAAGTAGCTGCGCCAATGAAATTCATCAGTTTGTAGGCCTTACTATCAGTAGATAGTTTGTTAAATAAATTTAGCAAAAAAGCTATTAACAGGATAATTACACCTACAGAAGCAATGATATCTGACGTTTTCATACTAGGATTCTTTTAATTCAGTTAGTTCCATCCAACGGGCACTTTTACTATCCAGTTTCTTATTTAAATCATCTATCTGGTTTAGTATTTCATTCAGCTTTGCAGGTTCAATTCCTACTGCATTTAGCTGGTCGGTTTTCGCTTTTATCTGCTTTTCTATAGCTACAATTTCAGTTTCGGTAGTTTCCAGCTCTTTGGTTTCTTTAAAGTTCAGCTTGCTTTTTTTTGCAGCAGGGGTAGGAGTTGGTATAGCAATCGGTGCTTTTTTACTTTGCTGTTTAGCTTCTTCCAGCTCAATACGGTATGATGAATAGTTGCCGTTGTATATTCTTACGTTACCATTCTCTTCCATAATAAATAGTTGGTCGGTTAGCTTGTCCAGTAAATACCTATCATGCGATACCATCATTAAAACACCGCCATAGTTGGTTAAAAACTCCTCTAATACATTCAAGGTGTCAATATCCAGGTCATTGGTGGGCTCATCCAGTATCAGGAAGTTAGGATTCTTCATCAGGATGCTCATCAGCTGCAAGCGTTTCTTTTCGCCCCCGCTTAATTTGGATATAAAGCCATATTGCTTGGCTGGCGGAAACAGGAACAAGGTAAGCAGGGCAGAGGCCGAGATCAGTTTACCATCGGCCATGGTAATAAACTCTGCAACGTTTTTTACAATATCAATTACGCGTTCATCTTCCTTAAAGGTAATGCCCGATTGATGGAAATAACCCAGCACCGTAGTTTCGCCTTTAATAACGGCACCCTTATCTGGTTGTAGGTTGCCTGTAATAAGATTAAGCAGGGTTGATTTCCCGCTACCATTACGACCGGCTAAGCCAATACGGTCACCTTTTTTAAATACATAATTAAAGTCGTTAATAAACGTGCGGTCATTAAACGATTTAAATAAGTGCTCCATCTCCATGATCTTGTTTCCCTGGCGTGCTGTTTTAACACTCAGTTCAACCTTTTCACGGATACCACCACTTTTTGTTTTTTCTTCCAGATCATAAAAGGCGTCAATACGTGCCTTTGATTTGGTACCCCTGGCCTGTGGCTGGCGACGCATCCATTCCAGCTCTTTCCTTAACAGGTTGCTGTTCTTTTGGAAGCTTGCCTCATCAGCCGCATCACGCTCGGCTTTCTTTTCCAGGTAATAGCCATAGCTGCCATTGTAGGGAACTATCTTGCCGCGATCAATCTCTAATATCTCGTTACAAACGTTATCCAGGAAGTACCTGTCGTGCGTAACCATCAATATGGTTTTTGAGCCGTCGGTCAACAATTTCTCCAGCCACTCAATGGTATCAATATCCAGGTGGTTGGTAGGCTCATCTAAAATATAAATGTCCGGGTCCTCAATTAACAGCTTAGCCAGTGCTAAACGTTTCTTTTGCCCGCCAGATAGGGTATTGATCTTTTGGTTCAGGTGGTGAATATCCAGCCTGCCTAAAATGGTTTTAATCTTATACTCATATTCCCAGGCATCAACATCACTCATCTCCTCCATTACCTTTTCAATAGCCTTGGCATTATCGGGTTCATTCTCCAGCAACTCCTCGTACTTGCGTATCATTTGCTGCTGTACATCATCGGCATGAAAAATATAATCGCTGATGGTTACCGCATCCTTAAAACCGGGATCCTGCTCCAGGTAGCCCATATTAAGGTCGCGGCTTTGAACAACCTTGCCTTCGGTAGGTTTTATATGACCGGCTAATAGTTTTAACAAGGTAGATTTACCCGCTCCATTAACACCAACCAATGCAACCCTGCGGCCGCGGTTAATACCGATGGTAATGTTTTTAAAAAGCCAGTTGTCATGAAATTGATGGCCAAGGTTCTCTGCAGAAATGTAAGTGCTCACGATAGTTGTTTTATTTTATCAGACTCATATATAAACGAGCCTGTATCAGTTTTTATTGATTGTTTGTACATGGCCATAGCCACTGTTTGTGCAGGTATGCTCCTGTATTTTTTTAAGCTGCCAAACAACAGCGGATCTATCACGTTAAACAGTACAACCGCTATTTTCTCTGTTGGTCGCCTGTCTGTTCGTTTGCCCATTAACATGGATGGCCGGTAGATATGCAGTGCAGGGAAACCCAGCTGTTGCAGATCGGCCTCTGTTTGGCCCTTTGTTTTAATATAAAAAACAGACGACGATGCATTGGCCCCAATTGACGACACCAGGTGAAACTGATTAACGCCATTTTGCTGCGCTAATTGCCCCAGCCAAACAGGATAATCATGGTCAATTTTACGGTAGGTAGCCTGATCCGGTGTTTTGGCTTTGGTGGTACCCAGGCAACAGAACAGGGCATGGCCCGTCAGCTGGCTGCTGTACGCTTCCAGGTGATCAAAGTCAACCACCAGCTGCTTCAGTTTAGGATGTTTTGTTGGTAATTCTTTTCTGACCAGAATTAAAACTTCATCATAAAAGGGCTGCTGAAGTAAAATATCAAGTAATTTACTGCCAATTAGTCCGCTTGAACCTGCAATAATAGCTTTATTTGCCATTGCGCGCTTCTTTTTTGCAAAAATACGCATAAATAAATTGTGGAATAAAAATTGTATGTTTAAACATATAAATAGGAGAACAACATGAAAACGATATTTTATCCCGAAAGCCAACGCGGAAAAAACGATATAGGTTGGTTAAAAGCAAATTTCTCATTCAGCTTTGCATCATACTATGATCCGGAGAAAATACATTTTGGCGCATTACGGGTATTAAATGACGATACTATTGCCGCAGGAAAGGGTTTTGGCACCCATCCGCATGATAATATGGAAATTATTACCATACCGCTTGAGGGCGCATTGGAGCATAAAGACAGTATGGGCAATACCGGCGTTATTAACGCAGGCGAGGTGCAGGTAATGTCGGCTGGTACCGGGGTGTACCATTCAGAGTATAATGCATCGGCCACTGAGGACGCCAAAACACTGCAGATATGGCTTTTTCCCAGAGAAATGAACATACAGCCGCGTTATGATCAAAAGAGCTTTAAAGAGGCTCTAAAGCCTAACCAGCTTATTACGCTGATATCGCCGGTAAAAAGCGAAGATACCCTGTGGTTAAACCAGGATGCCACCTTTAGCATGGGTAATTTTGAAGCCGGCCGGCAAGTTGAATATGACATTAAAACACCAGGTAACGGTGCCTACATATTTGTTATTGAAGGAGTGGTTAAAATAAACAATACGGTTTTAAACAAAAGAGATGCGCTTGGTGTTTATGATACAAGTTCACTGACAATTGAAACCGACCAACTTTCCCGTTTCCTGATCATTGATATACCAATGTCATAAACCTGCAAGCCGAACCTGAAGTATAATTTTCTTGAACTGCTCAAAACAAACAGGCAAAACTTTGTTTTACCTGAAAATTAGTTGCATAATTTATGGCAGAACAAGCAATTACCGGATGGAAGAGGTGGATGGAAGGCATTGGAGAGCAATGCATTTTCTTTACCCGGTTTTTCAGAAACATTTTTACCGGCGGCTTCGAGTGGTCGGAGTTTGTGCGGCAATGTTATGAAATAGGTTACCGCTCCATGATGCTGGTTGGTGTCACTTCCTTTATCATGGGGCTGGTTTTAATTATACAGCTCAGGCCATCATTGGTTGAGCTTGGTGCAGCCAGTATGTTACCCAAAACCCTGGCTGTATCATTTATCCGCGAAATGGGGCCGGTTATTACCGCCATTATATGTGCAGGTAAAATAGCTTCCAGCATAGGTGCCGAGCTGGGCAGCATGAAGGTTACCGAGCAGATTGATGCCATGGAGGTATCTGGTGCCAACCCGCTGCAATATCTTGTTGTTACGCGCATTTTAGCCACAAGCCTCATGGTGCCCCTGTTATCCATTATTGGCGATGCTATAGGACTGTTTGGGGGCTTTCTGGCCTTAAATATTACCGACAGTATCAGCTTTTCGCTTTACTTTAATAAATGTATATCCTCGCTTGATTTTTCAGACCTGTTACCGGCCGTGGTCAAGTCGGTATTTTTTGGCTTTGCTATAGGCTTTGTAGGCTGTTATAAGGGTTATCATTCCAATAAAGGTACCGAGAGTGTGGGTATTGCGGCCAACTCGGCCGTGGTAACCGCTTCCCTCTGGATATTTGTTATTGATGCCATAGCTGTTCAGATCACCAGTTTGTTATTTTATAAATAGATCCATGAAAGAAACAGACAAAAACAGCAGCCCCAAAAAGCCATCGCCAGCTAAAAAGGCCGAGGTGGTGATACACGCTAAAGGCATTAAAAAAGCATTTGGCGATAAGGAAGTGCTTAAGAATATCACGTTTGACCTGGAAAAAGGAGAGAATATGGTGGTGTTAGGCCGGTCGGGCCAGGGTAAATCGGTAACCATACAGTGCATTGTAGGTATGCTGAAGCCTGATGCTGGCGAACTGACCGTTTTTGGCGAAAACGTAGCCGAAATGAGTGATGACGACCTGAAACAGCTGCGTATAAAAATTGGTTTTTTGTTCCAGAGCGGGGCCCTGTATGATTCCATGACCGTGCGCGAAAACCTGGAGTTTCCGTTAACGCGGGTATTAAAACTTACCGATCAGCAGGATATAGACAAGCGTGTGGAGGAAGCCCTGGATAGCGTGGGCCTGCTGGATGCCATTGATAAGCTACCGTCTGACCTATCAGGAGGGATGCGTAAAAGGGTAGGCCTGGCCCGCACCATGATTGTTAAGCCCGAAATTATGCTGTATGATGAGCCTACCACCGGCCTTGATCCCATCACCTCGCGCGAAATAAGTGAGCTGATACTCAATATGCAAAAGAAAAACAAAACATCGTCAATCATCATAACTCATGATATGGAATGTGCACGGATAACGGCCGACCGGGTAGTGATCATGAATGATGGCGAATATATAGCCGAGGGCTCTTTTAAAGAGCTGCAAAAATCGGATAATAAAATTGTAAGATCATTTTTTAGCGACACGATATGAAAACCACATCATCACAGAAAATAAAAATAGGCCTTTTTACCTTTGCCGGTTTGGTGGTATTGGTGCTGGGCATATTTTTTATAGGCAACCAAAAAAGCCTGTTTAATTCAACCTTTAACGTTTATGGTACATTTAAAAATGTAAGCGGCCTGCAGGTAGGTAATAATGTACGCTTTGCCGGTATCAACGTTGGTGTGGTACAGTCTATCAACATTGTAACAGATAGCTCGGTACGGGTTGATCTTACGTTAAACAACAGCGTAAAAAAATTCGTTAAAACTGATGCAAAACTAAGTATAGGCAGCGATGGTTTGATGGGCGATAAGCTGGTGGTGATTGCCCCCGGAGGCATAACCAGCCATACCGAGGTACAACCAGGCGGTAAACTGGGTTCCATTAATCCTGTGGATGTAGATAAGATCATCACCAAGCTTACCAAGGTGGCCGACAATGCCGAAACCCTGACTACCGACCTATCGCAGATTGTAGGGAAGATAAATGGGGGTAAAGGGAGCATAGGCCGCCTGCTGAACAATGAGAGCATGGCTAAAAACCTGGAAAGCACCGTTAAGCAGGCGCAAACTACCATGAAAACGGTGCATACCACTACTAATACCTTAAATGAGGACTTAACAGCTGCCCAGCACAACTTTTTACTCAGGGGGTTCTTTAACAAAAAGAAAAAGGCAGCCAAGGCCAAGCAGGATTCTATCAAAAAAGTTCAGGAACAGGCTCAAAAAGATAAGGATAAAGCCGCGAAGGATAAAGAGGACAATAAGGGTAATTGATAAGTTAAGAGGGCTTTGCTTAACCAAACGTTATTGCTTCGTTCCTTGCAATGACTGTCATGCCGAACTTGTTTCGGCACCCCATGAGCATGTGTTATCTGCTCTGTGAGATCCTGAAACAAGTTCAGGACGACAGGGGTTTGTTATTCAGAAAATCGCGTGGTTTACATTATTTGATGTCATGCCGAACTTGTTTCACTGTTGTCCGGTAAACCAAAATCGTAAAACTTTTACCGGACAGCCGGTATCGAAATAGCTACGATATTTTCAGCAAAAAACTTTTTATAACGCTATAACGCAACCATAAGCAGTCAAATGCCAAGAATATCCATGTTTTGGTTAAATTTTTACCGGACAGCCGGTTTTTAAAAATGAGCACACCTTTCCATTTTTTAGAAGGCTTGCTTTTAAAAAAGCAATAAAAAAGACCCTTTGAGGTCTTATGAGATGTTTTCTAATATCAAAGGAACTTTTACCGGACAACAGTGAACTTGTTTCGGCACCACACAGAAATCCATGTCATTGCGAGGAGGAACGACGAAGCAATCGCGAACGGTGCATAACTACCTGCTTTGTTTGCGACTGCCACGCTACGCCCGCAATGACATGGAGGGTTTTATACCTTATGCAAACAGCTTTTCTTCGGCAAGTTTGGTGCCGTCTATCCGGGCTTTGATCTTGGCAAAGGCTGTTTCGCGGGTGGTTGATACGTCATCGCAAAAAGGCGAAAACCCACAATCGTCTGTAGTACCTAACTGACTGATGGGGATGTATTGCGCGGCTTCCAGTACCCTGTCCCTAACCTGTTCGGCCGTTTCAATGGTTGGGTTAAGCACATCAATTACGCCTATAAATGCCTTTTGATTTGGCTTCAGATATTCCTTTATCGTTTTTAAAACCTTAACGCGGTCGGGTTCGCTTGCCAGTTGCAGGTAAAAGCTGCCTACATTTAAGTCAAAAAGGTGTGGTAAAAAGTCGGCGTAATCAATATCGGCGCTGTGGGTTGAGTCGTGGTCGCCGCCGGGGCATACATGCACGCCCAATTTTTGCTGTTCTTCCGCTGTAAAACGGTTAAAAACCTGGTTATTAAGCTCAATAAACTGTTTAAGCACACCGCCCGATGGATCGAGCTTAAGCGATAACCGGCCTTCGGTAAAGTCCATCTGAACCTTATAGGCATGGTTATCTAAACATTGCCTGATATCCTTTTCGCATTCATTCAGCAAATCGGCAATAAAAGCCGACTGGGTATAACCTTCAATGCCGCCTGGCGGATATATTAAGCTTAACGCCGATGCCGAAATAATAGCTTGCTTAACAGGTATTGAGGTTGACTGTTGAGCAAAGGCAAGATATTTTTGAGCATAGTTACCATACCTGAACGGGCCTTGGGTTAAAAGCGGCAACTGGCGCGAATGCCCATCTTCAAAATTAATTTTCATGCCTTCGGGCGCTAAATTCTGCAGCCCTTCTAAAGGATAAGTAGCAAAGCTTGATTTGGCTTGTTCCCCGTCAGATATAACCGGCGATCCTGTTTTTTCAAAAGCGACTAAAGTATCTTTAACGGCATCCTGATATAACGCCTGCAGGCTGGCGGCATTTGTTTGTGAGGTAATGGCTGTTATAAGTTCTGGTGAGCGCGGAATGCTTCCGATGGGTTCAGTAGGTATTCTCATTGGTTTATTGGGTTAATAGAGGTTTGCTCATAAAGTTAAAATATATTCTGATAAAAATTTATCCTATAATTAAACAATGGCAAATTGGCATAATGTAATGTCATCAGGAAAAAAGGCATGCCAGTGATAACATATCGGTTAAAATTGTTCGGAAATTGTGCAGCAGTTGTGAAATTGTGTGGCGTACAACTATATGGAATAATATACAGACAACCAGTTAATTAGACCTAAAAAATATTCACTAATAGGATAAAATAGTTGTTATAAAAAAAGCCACGCCTGTAGCACAGGCGTGGCTTTTTTTATAACAACTTCATGTATTAGTTAAGGTACTTGGTAATATCTGGTGACAAAGGAGTAGTTTGTGACCTGAAACGGTGTATTAACTTGCCGTTTTCATCAATCAGGAATTTTTCAAAGTTCCATTTAATGTCGCCGGTAAAATCAGGGTTTGGAGCAGTGGTGAGGTATTGGAACAATGGATCAATATCTAAACCCAATACGCTAACCTTGCCGCTCATGGGGAAGGTTACTGAAAAGTTTTCTTTGCAAAAGGTTTTAATGTCCTGATTAGTACCTGGTTCCTGACCGCCAAAGTTGTTTGCCGGGAAACCTACAACCACCAGTTTGCCTTTATACTGCTCAGATAATTTTTCGAGCTCAGTATATTGTTTGGTGAAACCGCATTTGGAGGCGGTGTTAACAATAAGTACTTTTTTGCCTTTGTATTTGGCCAGCGAAAAGTCTTTACCGTCAATGCTTTTTAGCTTAAACTCATACACTGATGATGGTGCTGAGATAAAAAGGAATGCCAATATTAATGTAAGTAATTTCATTTTTTGTAATTGATTTGTGAAACTGAATTTCTTACAGTAAAATTAGCTATTAAAAAGTTCTTTTGGCCAAATACTCATCTTCTTTTTGTGTCATTTTCTTCTTTGTAACAACACTTTTATCGGTATAGCCCAAAAGATGCAGGGCGCCATGAATAATTACGCGGTGCAGCTCGTCTGTTTCGGTGAGCTTAAATTTTGCGGCATTTTCACGGATACGCTCAATGGATATAAAAATATCGCCAACTATCTGACCCTCAACAGTTGAGTTATCAAACGTGATGATGTCTGTATAAGTGTCATGGTCAAGGTATTGCTGGTTAAGCGGCAACAGGTATGCATCAGAGCAAAATACGTAGGTAAGCTCTTTTAGTTTAAAGCCCTCGACAGTAATGGTGTCTTTTATCCATTGGCGCACAAGGGCTTTGTTTTTTAACTTATAGCTGATGTCTTCTTCAAAAAACTGAATAGCAGGCATTATATTTTAAAGTGTAGTTCGATGGTGTTGCCTGATGTATTAAAAATACATTGATCGGCAAGATGTTTAATAATAAAAACGCCGCGTCCGGTTAAGTTTTCCAGATTTTCGGGTGCAGTGGGATCGGCCAGATTGGCATAATCAAATCCTGTTCCCTCGTCAGTAATAGTCCAGATGATGCGTTTTTGGTTTACTTCGGCATTAATAATTACTTTTTTTGTTTCATCGAGTTTATTACCATGTATAATGGCATTTATAACAGCTTCATTAAGACAGGTCATCATATTAGCGAAGGTATCTTCCGCAACATGGTATTTATCAGCAATTTCTTCAATGAGCAATTCAAGTTGTACTATACTTTCCGTTTTTGACGGTAGCTGCAACGTAAATAGCTCGCTGGTATGAACATTGGCCTGCTCCATATTATTTGGCATTAAGTTGGTCAAAGTAAGATTTTATTTTTTGTTTATAATACAAATTAAGTGCCGGAGATATTGTTTTTATCTGCTCGGTTTGTTTATTTGTTTGCTGCTGGTATCCCTGCAGTGCCTTTATATACCCCGGAGGTACATCCTTACCGGCATGGCTTTCTCGTTGCTGATCCTGGTCGCGTTCCTGTTCCGCTTTTTCAGCTTCCAATAACCGGCTTTGAATTTGTTGTTGCCTCTTTAGCGCCTCATCTGTAATC
Organism: Mucilaginibacter saanensis; assembly: GCF_014200575.1. Classification (GTDB taxonomy): domain Bacteria; phylum Bacteroidota; class Bacteroidia; order Sphingobacteriales; family Sphingobacteriaceae; genus Mucilaginibacter. Next base: position 21,348 of record NZ_JACHBZ010000007.1, read on the forward strand.
CTCCTGTTTACGAGATCATGCTCAGTTTGTTCCATTTCTTTCGATATTTTATCTAAATTGCCGAGTCCGCCCTTTCCGTCCTTATTATCATCGCGGTTTATTTGCTCCAGCGCCTGCCTGATCATCTGCTGCTGGCGGGCCATTCTGGCCAGTTGTTCGCTCATATTTCCTTTGTTTCCGGGCTCACTTTTGCCCTGGTTGCCCTGCTGCTGCATCTGATCACGAGCCTTTTGCATGTTTTGATTAAGCTGCTGCTGCATTTTGGCCAGTTGCGATACGGACTGTTGTTTGCCCTTACCCTTACCGCCTTTATTCATTTGTTTTTGCAATTGTTCCAGAGCCTCGCTCAGCATGAGCGCAAGGTTGTTCATGGAGGTCATGGCGTACTGCTGATGGCGGTTGGCTTCGGCTGTGCGGCGGTCGCCAAGGTTGTCAAGCGCCTGGTCAATATGGGTATTAATACTGCTGATCTCCTGGTTTACGGTTGATTGTATTTGCGGGATGCGCCTGCTGATGGCGTAAAGGCTATCCTCGGCAGTTTTCAGGTTATCCTTAATATCCTTTTGATTTTGCGACAAGGTAATGTACGAAGGATCAGTAGGGTTGGTGCCTTTTAATGTCTGCATCACCTTTTCCTGGCTAAATGAACTGTTCACCAGGCTTTTTAACAGCTCGCGCAGCTGTTGGGCATCAATGGTATTTTCCTTGCTTTCGCCCTCTTCATTACTTTGCTGCAGTTTACCGGCCAGCTGCTGCATTTGTTTGGCTGCCTTTTGCTGTGATTTTGAGGCACTGTCCTTGTTGTTTTTTTGCAGCTCGCCTGCGCTTTGATCCATTTGCTGATCAATGCTTTGGGTTTCTTTTTCGGGATTTTGGAAATCCATTTTACGCTCGGCCTGTTCGTTTGTTTTTTGCAGGTCCTGCAGCCCTTTTTTAATATCCTGAAAATCATTTTTCAGGTTTTCCTGCTCCTGTTGCAAGGCTTTTTGATCGGCCCTGGGCTGCTGTGTTTTGTTTGACAGTTGTTGCTGTTTATCGGCCAGTTTATTGAGCTGATCAACACTTTGGTTAAGTTTTTGGTCAAACTCCAGTTTTTTATAAAGCTCCAGCATCCGGTCGAGTTCCTTTTTCAGCGATTTATTATCCATTTGCATTTTTGATAGTTCATCGCGCGTAGCATCCTTTTGCTGCTCATTTAACAGTTGCTGTAGGTTTTGCAGCAGCTCTTTTGTTTTTTGATCAAGCACATTGTTAAACAAATCCTCAATTTGTTTTTGTTTTGCTATCAGCTCCTCATTTTGCTGCTGGTTTTCCTGACGATTATACAGGTTTTTTTTATTGTCGTCCTTGATCTCCTTTACCAGATCTTCCAGGTCGCGGCGTTTTTGGAGCAGGTCCTCCACCTGCTTTTTCTCATCAAATGAAAGGGTATTTTTATTAAGCAGCATCTGATTCAGCTTCTGCGAATCGTGCTCAACCTGCCCGGCCAGTTTTATTGCCGACTGCATTTTTTGCTTTATTGCCTGCGTGCCCGCGTTTAGCTGTTCATTAATGGCTTTGGCATCGGGCATATTGAGGGTGCGCTCCGGGGTGCGGGCCTTTTTAGGCCCGTTGACGCCATCGTTATCAGCAACTTCAAAAAAATAGGTTATGCGGGCACCGGGATCAATACCCAGATCTTTCAAATTCCAGAAATAAAAGAAGTCTGACTGGGTTTGGTTCATCGCTGCATCAACTTTTTTGACAAACGTTTTTTGTACGGCGTTATTACCAGGGGATTGCACGCTGTAATGGAAGGTTAAAGCAGAAAATCCGTGATCGTCCTGAATTTTTCCATTGAAATACAGGGCTTTGGTACTTACAGAATCAGCTTTTTCCTGTACGGCTATAGTAGGGGCCTCGTCAGTAATTACATTGATATGATAGGTGGCCGAATCGCTGCGGTTAACCTGCGCGTTTACGGGGCTCAGCTTATAAACAGCATTTTTATATATCTTTTCGCTGTGTTCAAACAAATCCCGACCGCCTGGTGTGGCCTGATGCTCCGCGCTATCTATATAAAAGTGCAGGGCCGATGTATGCTGGGTGTGTAACAGCCAGGTAACCCGGGTACCTGTGGGTATAACCAAGTCGCCGGCATTAACAATGGTTTCATTTTTTTTATGCAGATAAGCGGGGTAGTTCAGTTCCACATCAAAATGGAGCAGTGATGGTTTTTGATTTACTTTTATTTGATATACCGCCGAAACAAAGCCATTACCTATTAACTTAAACTGCGTGTTTTGCTGCAGGTTGGTAAAAATATAATGAAAACGGCTGATGTTCTGTTTATCAAGTTTAAAGGTATTGCTGGCGGTTTCTACATAAACATCGGCTGGCAGCTTATCGCCGGTTAAACGCAAATCGAGTTTCAGGTCATCGCCCTGTACTACTGACAGGCTTTTGTTGAGGATGTTGAACTGAAAGGGCGCCGCCGGTACAAAATACTCATTATGCCTGATGAGCCTTTTGGTACTTTCTGTTAAAATACTGGGCGCCGCGAGGGCAATAACAATAATGACGGCCGCGGGTGCCAGTACCCATTTTAAATATTTGGTGTTTTGGCGGATGTTGATGGCCGAAGGGAAGCTAATGGGTTTCAGCGATTCAATTTTTTGATCAATGCTGGCTTCAATAAGTGCGCGGTGTTTTTCATCGTTCGCGGCCAGTTTTTTAAGCTGTAGGGTGTTGAGCAGTTTATCATTAACATCATGAAAATGCCTGCCGATAATTTCGGCAGCTTCATCATGGGTTAGGGAGTGGCTTAGCTTGAGCCATGCCAGTAATGACGGCAAAATAAGCCAGCATATCAGGCCAACATTAAGCAGAATGAAAAAGTAAAAGAGGATGGTACGAAAGATGGTGTTGAAATTGCCAAAATACTCGCTCAGGGTAATTACTACGTAGGCCGTGAAAATACCGGCGCCTAAAAGTATCAGCCCGCGCAAAAAATTATTAAAATAATACTTCCTGATGAAGATATTAATCTTATCGATTAAGACGTCATAATTTTCGGAAGAATTCATGTTCTGGTGTTAAAATATCAATACGTTTAAACGGAAAAACAGGGCAATTTATATAATATGGCGAACAACTTAACGATGAGAAAGATAATAAATGATATGAACAATATGCCATAGGGTGATTTATAGCGGAAATATAAATGAGCGTAAAACCTGTATGTTTAGTATCCGGTGATATTCAAGCAGGGTAATTAGCGGGGGTTTTATAAAGTACCTGAATAAGGTAGCAGATTAAAGCAATTCGCCCACATCCAAACAATAAATCTCCTTAAATAATTTGCTGAAATAGGTGGGGGTTTCAAACCCAACCGCGTAGGACACTTCGGCTACGGTACGGTATTTTCCGGTTCCGATAGCTTCGCGTGCCATTTGTAGCCGGATAATCCGGATGTACTTGTTAGGGGTAATCCCTACAATGTTTTTTATGCGGCGGTACAGTTGCCTTTCGCTCATGGCCATTTCACTGCTGAGCAGGCTAATAGTCAAATCAATTTTTCCGGTATATTTTCTCACCTGGGTTTCCAGGTCGGCAAGCCAGGCCAGGTCGGCAGGTGAAATTTCGTTATCCGTTTTATCGGCGGTCACAACAGCCATATCGTTATCACTAATTAATATACCGGTGTTTTGTACAGTTATGTTTTTTGGTTCGGCAGTGCTGTTGAGTATATAGGATATTCGGCGGTATTCTTCGAGTTTCTTTTTATAGGTGATGTTTTTAGCAATTGCAAATACCACTTGCTGCGTTTTTACGGGGATTGATGTCCAGGAAAGCCAGACAATATCGCCGGTTTTGGTTACATACCTGTTCTCGAAGTTTAGCAGGGGGGAATCTTTTTTGATATTCTCGCGTTTTTTTGCCGTAATCTCGCGGTCCTCATGATGAACAAAGGAGTCAATAGGTTTTGAAAACAATTCCTGGTTGGTATATCCCAGTGTTTTTGAAACGGCGGGGTTTATTTTTTTAAAATAGCCATCGTATCCGGCGATACACAAAAGATCAGGAGAAAGTTCAAAAAAGTATTCTAAATCAAAGATCGGGGGTATCTCTTGTTTATTCATTTTATTCATGCTTTTTACGAAACATTTCCTGTGGTAAACTTAATCAAAAAGTAATTTCATCGGGCATTAAATACGCAACAATTTGAACATTTTTAGCTGTGGCAACGTTTAAATATAGCCACAGGTTGTAATCGGATTGTTACAAGAAAACGATCTGAAACAGGCCTTTTAGGGGTAAATTTGAGGATAGTGGCAGTTTTGTGTTATAAAATGTCAGCTTTGTTAACTTCTTATAGTTGAGTTTTGCCCCAACACGGAAAGGAGTACTCCGGGTATCGTCAGTAACTTATAAGCAAGCCGTTTGTAAGGCTCAGTTTATTAATAATTTATATCAGATGATTTCGACCCCAATTTCAAATGAAGAACCGGATAATAAACCCAATGAGGGTAACAAATGCAGGTACTGCAAATCGCCCAGGGTTGAGCGCATACCCCGGGGAGTGTTTGTAAGAAAGTTTATTTCGTTTTTACCTATAAGGCGGTTTATATGCTACAAATGCCTGAAAAAGTATTACCGGATAGGGAGTTTTTAAAACAAAGAATTAAATCTAATACCATAACCTTATTTAACAGATCAAAATGAAAACGCTTGCCCTTGTCAGAATATTTACCTTTTTCCCCTTTTGCGGAATTGTGATACCGGATTGTACTTTTAGCTTAACAAGTCCGGCTTATCATATTCCTTTTTCACATTTACTTATCAGCAGCAGTTTATTATTAATAATAGCTGGGTCGTTTGTAATACAGGGTTTTAGCACCAAATTAAGGCAAAACGGCGTATAATATCCGGTTTAATGGCTTCATAAAGGCTTAACTTTGATTTTGAAATTAAAAAGCATAGTATATATTTGCACCCGCAATGTATGCCAGCGCGTATGTTGCCTGCTTCAATTAAGGCAGATGTGCAAGTTTCGGGATGTAGCGTAGCCCGGTATCGCGCCACATTTGGGATGTGGAGGCCGCAGGTTCGAATCCTGCCATCCCGACGATACCATTTAAAGCCTGTAGAGGATCTATGATCTACAGGCTTTGTTGTTTTTGTATATGTGTGCGCCAGAAACAACCAATCCCCCGCCAAAAAAGATTTAAATTTTATATGGATAACGTGTCATAGTTTGCACGCATTTGTGAGTAGTAAGTAATTTAAATACAACACACGCGATACGCGTGCGCCAACAAAGAGTAGAATTATTGTGACTTGATGTTAAATTATGTTAAACCATAATATAAAGTTCCTGAATTGAATACTTATCATCGATATTTAGTAAGTCATAAAAAAAGGCCCCGTCAGTTTATATCGTATCCAAACCAATTTTCGATGAAACAAAAACTGCTGATTTTAATAACGATCTTTTTCACTACGTCTGCAACGATTTGTCTTGGCCAAAACTCTGGCGGTGGAAAGGAACTGAAAAACAATATGCAAAATGCAAAGGCTGAGATATCAAATTACAATACAGCATGTTATTTTGCTCTGGAAGGGGATAAGGACCTAGCATTTACCTATCTCAAACAAGCTGTATATCACGATCATTTCTCAAATGTCAATGATATTGAAAATGATTCAGATCTGAAATCGCTTCATAACGCTCCGCTTTGGAACACACTAATAAAAGCAATACAAGAAAACTTGACCATTAAAAATAAATCCAGTCGGTCTTTTGTTAATAATCCCGTTTTTTTTAACACTAATGCATTAATAACTCCTTATCGCGAAAATATTTCAGACGACGAAAAAATAGCAGGATTGTCGAAATTATGGTCTGAGGTGAAATACAATTTTGTCAACTTTGATTTGGTTCCTCATTTGAATTTTGATTCCCTTTACCTCGCTTATATACCGCGGGTTAAACAGACAGTCTCTACATTATCCTATTATAAAATTATGATAGAGTTTTGTGCTCAATTAAAAGATGGCCATACTAATGTTTATGCACCAGATGAACTGGACGATGAGTTTTATGCAAGACCCTTGTTACGGAGTAGGATGATAGAAGGTAAAGTTTTAATAGTTGGGGTTTTCGATAGTGTTTTGGAAAAACAGGGTATTAAACCAGGAATGGAAATTATTACCGTAAATGGGCTAGCTGTTAAGGAATACGCCACAAAGTATATAATGCCTTATCAAAGTTCATCTACACAGCAAGATATGGAAACGCGTTTATATGAATATTCATTATTAGGGGGCTCACTAAAAGAACCAATCAAATTGGAATTATTGGACGCATTAGGGCATAAAAAAGCATATACCATTTATCGTGTAAAACCCGAAGAACGCAGCAAGCGATTAGCAGTATCTCCGTTTGAATTCAAAATATTAAAAGGAAACATAGCTTACATTGCTATGAATAGCTTTGTAACCGATACTGCTACAAGAGCTTTCTCAAGTAATTTTAAAGAAATCTCGAACGCGAATGCGATCATTATTGATGTAAGGAACAATGGTGGCGGAAGCACTCCATATAAAATACTTAGCTTTCTTATTGAAAAAGAACTACCAATTCAATCTTGGTGGGCACGCGATTACCAACCGTATGAGCGCGCGGCCAAACACAATCAAAACTTTCTTAGAGGTGTAAGTATTCTTAATTCAGTCGGTAAGTCTTATTATAGCAAACCAGTGGTCATGTTAACAAGTTCAAGAACGTATTCTGCCGCCGAGGATTTAGTTGCAGCCTTTAAATCCCTTAAACGTGGAATAATAATAGGAACAGCAACCGGAGGCAGTACAGGGCAACCAGTAGTTATTGGATTGCCAGGCGATGGATCGGCTCGTATTTGTACTATAAGAGATATGCTTGCCGACGGAGAAGATTTTGTCGGAAAAGGGATTCAGCCGGATAAATTAGTAGCCCCCACTGCTGAAGATATTAGAAAAGGTGTCGATGCGGAATTAGAAGCTGCTTTACGATACCTTTCAGCTAAATGAATGAATGTTAAGAATAATTATTAATGAACGCTGCAAACTCAATGCATTTTATAATTAAGACCAACTTCAATATTTCAAAAAATTGGAAATAGTAAGAAACTGAGATGATTTTTGTTGTCAAAAATAAATCAATTACCTATCCTATATCATAGGATTTGCCATTAATCTGTATTTAAAAAATGGTGAGTCTTTCGGTTAGTAAGAAGTAAATTCATTAAAATGTTGAATATCAGATAGGTACAAGGCGATGCAAATCCCTTTAGGGGAATCGATATTTAGACTAATACTGGCCGACTGGATACTCGTTGCTGATACCCATTGCTGGCGCACGCGTGCCGCGTGTGCATAATCAATAATATATCCGCAATAAGCCCAGTGATCCGCACACACCAACGCGCGGTTAAAGAAATTTCATCACCTCCTGAAAGCCTTTTATGAATGATTTTGATTTAAAAAACCATCTATTATATTTGTAGCCTTGAAATATTAAGGGCAACCCTTCGGGATGTAGCGTAGCCCGGTATCGCGCCAGCATGGGGTGCTGGAGGTCGTGGGTTCGAATCCCGCCATCCCGACGAAAGTGGAATCAAGTCCTCATGAATCTAATTCATGAGGACTTTTTATTGGGGCAAACATTTTTGATTGGTTTTATTGTATTTTATCCCGGGTAAAATAAATTGTAAATCATGAGCCATCTATTAAATAGATTGAATTGAAGGTGTTTACGCAAACGTTTGTGTGATTTTGTCAGTACCATTAAGGTTAAAATATGGCTATAAGTCATCAAATTCTTAAAAATATACGCCGCCGTACATCATAAATTTGACCCTGAAAAAACCATAACCAATTAGGCTAAAGCGCCCGAAATATATCACACCATGAAACAACTATTATATACTATTTTACTTTCGTGCTTACTGCCTTGTAGCGTTTACGCGCAAAAAATTGTTATTGGAACAGGAGCATTCGCTATCGTATATCAGCCGGATGCCGGGGGACATTTGCAGCAAATTTATCTGGGTAAAAAGCTATCAGATACCACGGGGTACAGGAACATCAATGCATCCCTTAATCCGGCGTATGCAACCGGTGGCTCTACCTATCTCAACGAGCCGGCCTTGCAAGTAAAACATGCAGATGGCAATATGTCGCTTGTTTTGGATTACGTTTCGTCCAAAACAAGCAATGAGAACGGTAACGTTGTACATACAGAGATTGACTTAAAAGACCCTCAATATCCCTTTTATGTAACCCTCCATTATAAGGCATATCAAACACAAAATATTATTGAAACATGGACAAGTATCCGTCACGCCGAAAAGTCAGATGTGATACTTAACCGGTATGCATCGGCTTTTATTAATATTACTTCGCCACAAAATTATCTTACCCATTTTTATGGCGAGTACAACTATGAAATGCAAATGCATAAATTTCAGCTTGCGCCGGGAATATTCAGTATACAATCCAAACTGGGGGTAAGAACAGCCTGCAATTACAATCCTTCTTTCCTGATATCGCCCAATAGTGACGTTACCGAAAACACAGGGGAGGTTTTTGCGGGAAGTCTGGCCTATAGCGGTAACTTCGATATTCAGTTTGAGTCGTTACAAAAGAACGTGGATATGGGCAATTCTTTAAAGATCATACCGGGTATCAACGCCTACGCCTCATCATATCCATTAAAGCCGAAAGAGAACTTTGAAACGCCGCACTTTATATTTACTTATACCACCAACGGCGAAGGACAGGTAAGCCGTAATTTTCATAACTGGGCCATTAATTATGGCATTTGGAACGGACATCAAAAACGGCAAACACTGCTCAATAACTGGGAAGCCACTTATTTTACCTTTAACCAGGATACACTGGTGAATTTATTTGATGGTGCCAAAAAGTTGGGTGTGGATATGTTTTTGCTGGATGATGGCTGGTTTGCCAACAAATACCCGCGTGATAATTCGCGGGCAGGACTGGGCGATTGGGAAGCCAACAAGAAAAAGCTGCCCGATGGCATAGGTTACCTGGTAAAGGAAGCCACCGCTAAAGGTCTGAATTTTGGAATCTGGATAGAGCCCGAAATGGTGAACCCTAAAAGCGAGTTGTATGAAAAGCACCCCGATTGGATATTAAAGGCGCCAAACCGGCCTGAGCACCTTTACAGGACACAATTAGTGCTCGACCTTACTAACCCGGCCGTTCAGGATTTTGTATTCGGCGTTATTGACAAGCTCATGAAGGACTCTCCAAACATATCCTACATGAAATGGGATTGTAACCGCTCCATGGACAATGCATATAGCCCTTATCTCGGGAAAAATCAGGACGCGATGTATGTACGATATACGCAGGGTTTTTATAAAGTGCTTGACCGCGTACGCGCAAAATACCCCAACCTGGATATGATGCTTTGCGCCAGTGGTGGCGGACGCGTGGAGTATGGCGGGTTAAAATATTTTCAGGAATTTTGGCCCAGTGATAATACCTACCCTGTGGATAGGATCAGGATACAATGGGGCTATTCCTATTTTTATCCTGCACTGGCTATCTGTGCGCATGTTACTGCCGCCGGAAGCGAACCGCTGAAGTATAAGCTGGATGTAGCCATGTCATGTAAGCCGGGGTTTGATGTGATGGTTAAAAAAATGAGTGAAGAAGACATAGTTTTAAGTCGCACCGTAACTGACAATTATAAACGACTGCAAAACGTAATCAATTACGGCGATCTGTACCGGCTGGTTTCGCCCTATAAAACAAATTTTGCTTCGTTGATGTATGTAGACAGTACTAAAAACAAGGCTATAGTTTTTGCTTACAATCTGGAAAGTATAGAAGCCGATACCTACCCCGAACTAAAAATGAACGGGCTTGATCCGAATAAGAAGTACAAGCTCACGGAAATAAATTTAAGCACAGGAGCTAAACCGGCCTTTCCTGAAAACGGTCAGATCCTCAGCGGCGAAACGTTAATGGAGCAGGGGCTAAAATGGTACCTGAAACGGGCGCGTACAAGTTCGGTACTGGAGCTGGAAGCTATTTAAATAACAATAGATAAAGACATTATTTTTACCGCGTAAAACGGTATCATATTAAGGAGGATATTAAAAAGCATTCTTATCATTGAATACTTTTTAATATCCTCTTTTTTTAACCTGCATGGGCGTAGCATTTTGCAAGTCCACCAGCTTAACTGTTCTGTTAAGCTTATCCATGCAAGCAGCCAATAATTCCTTATCCCTAAAATGTATAAGAGATCAGTAGATACATATAAATCTGTTTAGGCGCTTAGGCCCACCTTTGCTTTATAAAATTAAAATATAAAGCAATGAAAAATACAGTATTAATAACCGGCGCTTCGTCCGGATTTGGAAAAGTAGCCGCAAAATTATTTCATAACAAAGGCTGGAACGTGATAGCTACGATGCGCTCGCCAGAAAAGGAAACAGAATTATCGGCCCTTAGCGATATTTTACTCAGCAAACTGGATGTTACCGACGCGCAGACCATACAACATGCGGTAACCGCCGGTATCGAAAAATTTGGCCGCATTGATGTGTTGGTGAACAACGCAGGCTATGGCGCTTTAGGTGCATTGGAGGCCTCTACCGAAGAGGAAGCCAGGAAACAATTCGACGTTAATTTTTTTGGACTGATAGCCGTAACCAAAGCGGTGTTACCGGCCATGCGTAAACAAAGATCAGGTACTATCATCAATGTTTCATCTGTAGGCGGCAGAATCACGTTCCCGTTTTCATCACTTTATCACGCCACTAAATTTGCCGTAGAGGGTTTAACAGAATCAATGCAATATGAATTAAACCCGTTGGGTATCAATTTAAAAATAGTTGAACCGGGTGGCTACAAAACTGAATTTGCCGGCCGTTCAATGGCGCTTTTTGGCGCTAATGGATTAGCTGATTATCAGCCGGCTTTTGATAAATTTGCAGCTATGTTAGATGCCTGGCCAATGTCTGAAAATATTGGCGAAGTAGCGGATATCATTTACGAGGCCGCTACTGACGGTACCGAAAAATTGCGTTATCCTGTAGGCCATGATGCCGTGCAATTGGTACAAACCAGGCAGCAAATGGACGATGTAGAATTTAAAAAAATGATGACTGCCCAAACAGACATATAAATAAACAACAGGCTGCCGTATATGGGCAGCCTGTTGTTATTAAATTAGCAATAAAATATCATGCCGGATAAATACCTTGATCTCCAGTCCATCAGTGATCTGCATAAGCTGGTTAAATACGGGCCGCCAAAGCACCCTTTGATCAGTGTGATTGACCATGCCGATTTTTACGCAAGGCGACCTAAAGTGGATGCTGTTTACCGCTTTGGTTTTTATACCATATCCTGCAAAAAGTTTGAAGGCCTGTTGAAATATGGCAAGGGATATTATGACTTTAGCGAAGGATCGTTATTATTTACCGCACCCGGACAAGTTATAGCACCCGGACCGGATGTGACGGTTGATGAAGGCTGGGCACTGTTCTTCCATCCCGATCTGATTCATGGTACTGACCTGGGCAGGAAGATTCACGAGTATACCTTTTTTAACTATGAGGCTAACGAAGCCCTGCATATTTCAGAAGAGGAAAAGCTGACTATTAAAGACTGTGTGGCCAAGATCGAAAAGGAATATTCGCAGAATATAGATAAGCATTCACAGGGCCTCATTGTCAGTAATATCGAACTCCTGCTGAATTACTGCAATCGTTTTTACGACCGGCAGTTTTACACCCGGGCAAAAGTTAACTCGGATGTGGTGCAGGCTTTTGAAAAGTTATTGAGGGATTATTTTTTGCAAAGTACGCTGATTGAAAAGGGCTTGCCAGGCGTTAAATATTTTGCTTCGCAGCTTAATCTTTCGCCAAACTATCTGTCTGATCTTTTAAATAAATTTACGGGCAAAACCACCCAGGAGCATATCCATCTGGAGTTAATAGATAAGGCGAAATCATTGCTGTGGGGTACAAATAATTCTATCAGCGAGATAGCTTATGGGCTTGGTTTTGAACACCCTTCGCACTTTACTAAAATTTTCAAATCAAAAACTGGAAAATCGCCCAGCGAATACAGGCACCTGAACTAAGCAAATTATGACGAGGCCGGTGGAAGGAGCGGGGGGGTGAACCCCATCATCGACCCTCAGAAGAAAAAGGCCTGATCATGTAAATGGTCGGGCCTTTTTTATTATCTTTCCGTTACATTAAACCTGGTCCTAAACTAAAATCAATGCCATCTCAACCAGCCGAAAATCCCGGAACAGAGAATATCTTTATCCGCTACCGAAAAGTACTGTCGGTGTTTTGTATCATTTTACTTTTGTTTATTCCTTTTGAGGTTTACACGGCTCCTGCTTTTAATGATGCACATAAATTTCAGGCCATTGGGTACTGGGTAAATACGGCCATTACTTTTTTATGTGTTCCGGTCGGGTTGCTCATTTATATGCGAAAGCAGTCTGCAGCTAAAGGCTCTGCAATTGATGACCAGGACAGGTAGTATCGCTAAAAAGATGTTGTTATGCAGGGCAATGGCCTATTGAAATACAGCATCAAAAAAGTGCATAATCCTGAATAATAAGAGTTCGCCAAACGTGGAAGGAGAAATGGCTTACTCCATAGTGCTCCGGCAGGAGCATGGTGTTTATAGTAACCAAGAAGTAAATGCTTAGCTCCGGAGGAGCTTCCTAACTTTAACAAGGTATATCACCAGGATATTGATTATAATTATAATTTTGCCTTGCACCAATTATCTGCTTTATTATGGCAAATATCGAAATTACCTACCTGGGCGATTTGCGTACCGAATTAACCCACCTGCAATCAGGGCAAAAAACAGTTACCGATGCTCCCCTTGATAACCACGGCAAGGGCGAAGCCATTTCGCCTACGGATATGCTTGCGGCATCATTAGGCAGTTGTATGTTAACGGTGATGGGGCTTGCGGCCCGTACGCACGGCATTGACATTGATGGTACAGATTGTTCAGTTACCAAGGTTATGGCCGCTAATCCGCGCCGTGTTGCCGAAATTACGGTAAGCTTTATGTTTCATAAATCATATACGGATAAAGAGCAGAAGATATTGGAAAGCGCATCCCTTACCTGCCCCATATACTACAGCCTGAGCCCCGACTTGAAAAAGACCGTGGAGTTTGGCTGGTAGTTTAAAAATACGGCTATAAAAATATAAATAACCTTTTCGCCTGTTCTTTTTTAGTTGGATGATCGTCCTAACTTCATTAAAAGCGAGGCTCGACTTTATGTAATCAGCTTGAAGCATGAGGGAATTTTCAATTAATATAATTAATTGAAAATAAGGTATTTGATCATTTTTTTAATGCTCTTTGTTAAGTATTTTAGTGTTTAAAAAAATCTTATGCAAAGCAGCAGCAGTTCAGAACAGTCAAGCCGGGCCGAAGATGAGTTTGAGTCGGGTTTTAATCTTTCCACCTCTGTAAAGGGAGCCCTAAAACGTGCCGAAGCTGATGGTGATATTACGGCTATACGTATAGCGGCAGAAATTTTAAGATATCATATAGCGTATGCCGCGGGCAAGGCAAAGCAGGTTTTACAAGCGCTCAACAACGTACTAAAAGCAGGTAAGGATACCGGTGCCGGAAAACTTACATCCCGCCAATGGCTGGCAGCAGTTGAGCAGCTTTTTAACCACGGCCAGGTAAAACGAATGCACGGGCGCCTGTTTATTGTATCGCTGGCAATGCTTGATGCCGATTTGCGTGATCAGCTACTGCCTGACCAGGTTTTGCATGATTTGATTGGAGAGCTGGAAGAGGATATTAACGGACAATTGTCTGCCAGTGGTAAACCCCTTTTTGATAGTATGCTTGATATTTATGAGGATAACGATCAACTGGAAAACACGGACGATAACCCGGTAAAAAACAAGATAGGCGATTTGCTTGACAGATCGTCCTTTGCTGAATTTGTTGTGCGGCTTATCAATAACACCCCTCTAGGGAACGGATCATTTTCCATCCACCTGCATGCGCCCTGGGGAGCGGGCAAAACCTCTTTCATGAATTTTATGAAAGAATCGTTAAGGAACACGCCCAAGGTAAACGATAGCCCCGCCTGGTATATCGCTGATTTTAATGCCTGGCAAAATCAAAGTTTGCCCTATCCCTGGTGGACGTTTATGAATAATCTTTACGACCAGGTAAAGGCCGATCTGGCCTGGGGTTTCAGATTAAGGATATGGTTCTGGAGAATGAAAACCAAATTCTTACACCAGTTTGTGGCTTTGTTGGCTTGCTGTGCGGCGCTGTACTTTTTAGGCACAACGCAAAGCGGCGACTTTGCCAAGGTGCTTGATAGTACCAGTAAAATTATGGGTGCCCTGGTAGGTATATGGGGCATTATTTTCTCCCTTAGCCAGGTACTGACGGCAGGTTCGCAGAAGGCAGCTCAATATTACCTGGAAAGCCGGGATAATCCCATGGGGGAGTATCATAAAAACTTTATCAGGATTGTTAAGGCCATGCGCTCATCAAAACTGGTGGTGTTTGTTGATGACCTTGACCGCTGTAAAAGCGCCTATGTGGTAGAATTTTTGGAAAGCCTGCAAACCCTTTTTAAAGAAGAAAACGTGCTTTTTATTATTGCCGCAGATATGGGCTGGCTGCACGCCTGTTACGAGGTAGAATATGACAAGATCAAGAGCTTTGTTAATGTGCAGGGAAAAACCATTGGTCCGCTGTTTATTGAAAAAATGTTTCAGCTTTCGGTGGCCTTGCCCGGGGTGCCCGAAAGTATAAAGGAGAAATGCTGGAACGCAATGCTTGGCCAGGAAGCAGCTGTAACCGCGCCAGATGTTAAAGAGCCTGCAGAAACAAAAGCCACGGGCCAAACCTTTGCCGAAAACCATGAACAGCGTTTACAGACTTTAAAAAGCCTGTCGACCAAGAAAACCATGAAGCAAACCGAACATTTCCTGGTTCCCTATAGCCAGTTTTTGGATCTGAACCCAAGGAACATGAAACGTTTGCTGAATAACTATCTGATCAATAAAGCCTCATCCCTTATTTCGCATATTGATATTGACAAGCACCAGCTGATACTTTGGACTATTATTCAAATACAATGGCCGGTTTTATCCGGTTACCTGATTCGTCACCCCGACAAAATTCTAGATAATGGTGTTGTTGAGGCCATGGGTATTCCCGAAGAGATCAGGCAGCTAACCGAGATGGAAGAGGTTAAAGCGGTAATAGTTGGCCGTGGGTTTAATAAACCCTTAAAGCCCGAAACCGTGATTAACTGCGGGTTGCTCTTTAGTTGTATCACCTATCACTCGCCCGAAAAAAATAAAAGCGGGCAACCAGCATAAATTAAGGGAGGCAGCATCCAAAAGGGATGATCAATCTATTAGTGATAAAACTTCAAAAAATGTTGAAAGAGAGATGATACGTCCCATCCGGCTCCGGTAGGAGTATCGTGTTATAGCATCATGAGTAAACGCTTAGCTCCATAGGAGCTCCCTATAATATGTATACTATAAACAGGATACCCCGATGGGTTTTTGGCTTTAGCATGCTGCCAAAACAAACATATCATGGGCATATAGCAAAAATAGGGACGGGAAGGTGTGATGAAAAAATATATGTTCAGTTTTACGGGCGGCCCCGGGCGGTATATTTAAAAGTAATTATAATATATTTGTTATAAGCGCTTTATGTATTGTTTGCAACATGCAAAAGAGTATGGGGAGCATGTGTGTGTGGATCATATAATTTTATAATATTTTTATGGAAGTTTTTAGCCACATAAAATATGTAATAGGTATAACCTTAAGCTTTAGTATAGCTCACTTACTAAGGGGGACGGTTAAATTTATACAGCACCCCAACCGTGTTAAGCCATACATTACCCATTTGCTATGGGTGCTGTACATGTTTTTAACGCTGGTGCATTTTTGGTGGTGGGAGTTTAAGTTAACCGGCATTACAGAATGGCATTTTTTCACCTACTTTTTTATCATCCTGTATATCACCAATTATTATGTAATATGCTCCCTGCTTTATCCGGACGATATTAATGATTATAAGGACTACAAGGACTATTATTTTTCGCGCCGGAAATGGCTTTTTAGTTTTTTCTCCATTGCTTTTTGCGCCGATTTTATTGATACGCTGATTAAAGGTAAAACCTATTTTGATTCCTTAGGCTGGGAGTTCCCGGCCCGGAATATTATTCATTTGGTGTTTTGTATCGTGGCTATCAATATCAAAAATCCCAAATTTCACTTCGTTATGGTAGTGCTGTTTATTGTATATGAGTTGTGTTATATAGCCAGGTTATATGATATTGAAACGGTGCTGAAGCATTAACCACGGGCTGTAAGCCGCAAACCACGATAATTTTAAATACATACGTTACTTTGTAGTAACATGCGCATAGCTAATATGATAAAAGGCTTATATTTCTGTTAAGTTATTTGTAAAATATAGGATATATTTTGCCGATGAGTTATTTTTATGATTATGGCTTTGGTAAATTATTGAAAAGAAAGGTTTTTACATTCTGAACCTCAGGGATACAGAACGGCCCAGCGCCTGTGCCAGTTCGGGATCAATTAATGGGCCATCGCCCATTTGAACCCATGCACCGCGTACGTCTTTTTGCAAGAGTATTTTTTCACCATTTAACAATATTTCAAGCTCGCTGGTAGCCTTATTAATTGGACTGGTGTTTATTTGATAAACGTGGTCGGTGTCGTTATATGTTATCCTTAGTGGCAGTCCCATCTTTGTCTCCTCGGGGGTAAATATACAATTGTTGGTAGTAAATCGGGCATTATAAAAAAATGTGATGTATAAATAGTTGAGCATCACGGCAAAATTATTTCAAGGTTTTACCAGTAAACTGCCCGATAGTCAGTACGTTGGCTCCTGTAAGGTGATTAATGTAAAGTGTAAATACCGGCAAAAATGAAAATGGTGAGAAGGGTGTTAATTTAAGCGGCCAGCTGGTATTCTATCTTTTCGAGCAGGTTGCTCATACCAAAAGGTTTACACAATATTCCGTCTGGAGCACCTTTTTGGTGTGACAATTGATCGTTGGCATCGCCATCGGCACAAATAATTACAGGGAGGTTTTTGGTTTCCTGGTTTCGCTTTAACAGGCTGCAGATCTCATGCCCATCCATACCGGGCAAAAGATCATCAAGAATCACCAGGTCGGGGTGGTTTGATCTGATGTTGTTAAAAATATGATCGGCACGGTTCAATGCAATTACGTCATACCCCCGGCTGGTTAATATGTATGACATTACCTCTATCATTAACTCGTTGTGATCAACTATTAATATTTTCTTGCTCATGATCTTTCCATCTCTTCAGTTATTATCAATGCAAAGCACATGCCATTGATTTTCTTGAAGTTAGAGGGGGGCCGGCCAGCAGGAAAGATGTATTGTATGGAGGACGGTTATTATAGAAATTGGACCGGCCAGGCAGCGGGAGAAAGGTTAATAACCCAATCAACCATTCCCAAACAACAACATCATCAATGCTGCCTGGTCAAATCCAATTTAAAATTATATGTGGATAAAAAGTTCTTCTTTAGGGCGGCGTACCTTGATCATTTTGCTGTACTGATCATCTTCGGCACGGAAACCAACTGCGGCAATAACTGAAGTGGTTAAGCCTTTTTCTTTCAGGCCCAGTATTTCGTCAAATTTTTCAGCATCAAAGCCCTCCATCGGTGCGGCATCAACGCCAAGATCAGCAGCAGCGCTTAACAGCACTCCTAAGGCAATGTACGCCTGTTTGTGTGACCATGCAACTTTTTGTTCGTCAGAACGGCTGCTTAAGGTGCCTAAAACCATTTGTTCATAGCCTTCCAGGCTTGCACGTTCAATACCGCGGGTTGCGGCAACAAGGTCTATGAATTTTTTGCCGAAGTCTTCGTCAAGGGTGGTTAACGAAGCAAAAACAAATAATGCTGATGAATCGGTAATTTGTGGCTGGTTATAACCTACAGCCCGTAATTTTTCTTTAGTTTCGGCGTCCTGAACAACAATCACCTTAAATGATTGTAATCCCAAAGAGGTAGGGGCAAGCTGTACGGCGCTCAGCAGGGTATCTAACTGTGCAGCACTTAGTTTTTTTGAAGGGTCAAACTTTTTAACGGCGGCCCTCCATTGTAATTTCTCTATTAGCGACATGATTAATTTCTAATTATTTAACAAAAATATATGTTTAAACACGTATTTTAGTCATGCCAGCGTAAACTATAAATTCGCCTTTTGCTTCAGCTCATCTTCTTTGTCGCTTTGCTCTTTTTTAAGGGCGCGTTTTTCCTGCCTGATGTCTTTCCGGGTTTTACCGGCGGTGTCAATATTGTCAATTTTGTTCTTATACTCCAGTTTAAGAGCCTCTATCTGTTCCTTCAGTTTTTCTTTGGCGGTTTTTTCCTTTAACTTTTCTTTCTCTTCTTCCTTTTTGGCGGTAGTATCTTTTTTACCAAAAAGACGTTGAAAAAAGCTTGGCTTTTTAACCGGATCTTCCAGCACCGGCATTACCTCATTATCATCGTTCTGCTTCATTAAACTATCGGCAGTAGCGGTATCAACCGGGGCAATGGTTCTGCGCAGCCCTTCTCTCAGGCGTACGGTATAAAAGCCATAGGCACTGGTATCCCGCGGGGTATAGCCTTTATTAGCCATCAACTTACCTATAAGGTTAAAGTAGCCATGCAAACCCGGGCGCAAGGTGCCATCGGGCTGAAAAGCGTACAGGCCGCCTTTGGGGTAGGGTACAATACTGGCCAGATAAATACTTTCGCCCAGGGTAAGCTCTGCCGGCGATTTGCCGAAATAGTAATGCGAAGCCTCTCCGATGCCATAAATATTACGACCCCACTCAATAATGTTAAAGTAAACCTCCAGCATCCGGTTTTTGGTCATGATGCGGTTGTTTTCAATGATCCAAACAATCAGGATCTCTTCAATTTTGCGGGCAAGGGTTTTTTCTCTGCTCAGGTAGGCGTTTTTAACCAGTTGCATGGATATACCACTACCGCCGCGCTTAAATTTTTTGTCCTTAAAATCGGTAGCTATTGATTTGCGGATGGCTTCTTCCACAAAACCATGATTGGTATAAAAGGAAGGGTCTTCGGCGGTCATTACGGCATTACGCAGGTTGGGCGAAATTTGCTCAAGCGGCGTAAATTCCGAGTTTTCAGGGCCGATCAGGTGCGGTGCCATCGGTTTGCCTTTTTCATAAGGCGTGTATACAAATGGGCTATTCAGCTTGGCTAAATCTGTTTTACCATATTTTATGATCCTGAAATTATCCTTTGACAGCCGCGAATCAAACACCAGGTCGTCGGGCTTGGTGGTGTTCATATAAAAATTAAGGGCGTAGTTTAACTTACCGGCAACCTGTATGCCATCAAGCGCATCAAACATACCCGAGGGGAACGAGTCAAAAATGTCGGCAGCATTTAGCCAGCCGGTATTAATTTTAAGTTCGTAAATTTTAACCGGGTTAAGTGTGTATTTGATATAGGGCCTGGCGGTAAGCTTTCTGACATGTATAAGCGATGAACTATCAATAGATACATAGTTATTGCCTACAAACAAATTGGCATCAATGGAGGCATCCGGAAATACAATATCGCCCGATGATATGGCTGGGTGATTGATAAGCAGGTTGTGCACCGCCCATGAGCCATAAATTTTTGTTACGCCGCCGCTGTGTTCCACCTTGCTAAGCCTGGTGCTGATGGTATCGAAATTTAATTTAAGCCGCAGCTTTTTTTCAATGATGGGCAGCTCCACTTTTTTACCGTCGGCATACAGTTTTACATCAATGTCTTTATCAGAAGGATGCATTTTACCATCCACGTGCCATACGGAAGCGCCGTTATCCACGTCAATGGTTGAGGTAAGGTTTCCATCTTTAATCAGTGCGGTTTTGGTCTGCAATTTTAAACGGCTGCTATCATCCCTGAAACTGAGGGTAAAATTATTAAGGCGCAGGTTATCCGGAATTTTATATAACACCTCGTTCACCAGGTGGTCGGCCAGTTCAGCAAGGTCTACCTTATCATGTGTGGCGGTGGTGTCTTTTTTCTTTTTAAACAGAAAATCAAAATTCTTTACCCCTTTAACACTGGTGAGGTTAATAAACCCATCCTGTAAAATAACATCGGCCAGTTTAATTTCGCCCACGGTGAGCGGCAAAAGCTTTACACTTACCACCAGGTTTTTAATATGCAGCAGGCTGTCGCGCTGCTCGGGAACTATGGTAATATCAGTGAATGACACGGTACTGGCCCCCGAAAAATGAGCCGAACCTATTTTTACATCTAAATTATAATCCCTCTTGGCTTTTGCTTTAGCTTTGTCAATAGCCTTTTGAAGCAGGGACTCGCGTTTTGAATAAGTAATATAGCCGCCTATCAAAAATATAAGTAACAACGGTATTAGTATAAATGCGGCTATGCGTATGTATTTAGGATTAAGGCGCTTCATGTGTAAATTTTTCCAAAACTAAACTAAATCTTATCCCCTGCAAACGGTTGTTTCTGCAAATTGTTTCTTTAACAAACGCAAATCAATAACCTGTTTTCATATTTTTGCCATAATATTATGATAATTACCAAAGAACAAGTTTTACAAGCACTGGGCAATGTGGAAGAGCCGGATCTGAAAAAAGACCTGGTTACCCTTAACATGATACAGGATATACATATTGATGGCAACCTGGTTAGCTTCTCGGTTATACTAACAACGCCGGCCTGTCCGCTAAAGGCGATGATTGAAAATGCCTGCCGCAATGCCATTGGTCATTTTATAAGTAAGGAGGCTGTGGTGAGCATTAACATGACATCAAGGGTTACCTCGCAAAAAAACACCGGTGTGCCAGGTGTTAAAAATATTATAGCCGTAGCCTCCGGCAAAGGCGGCGTTGGAAAATCAACAGTGGCAGCTAACCTGGCGCTGGGTTTGGCGCAGGCCGGGGCCAAGGTGGGCTTAATTGATGCTGATATTTACGGGCCGTCGGTACCTATTATGTTTGGTTTGGAGGGCGCCCGCCCGCAAGCCAGCGTGGTTGACGGCAAAACGCGCATTGAGCCTATTGAAAAATATGGCATCAAGCTATTGTCAATAGGGTTCTTTACTGATCCTAACCAGCCGGTGCCATGGCGCGGGCCAATGGTATCAACCGCGGTAAAACAATTGTTTAACGATGCGGACTGGGGCGAGCTGGATTACTTGGTGATTGACCTGCCGCCGGGCACCGGCGATATTCATATCACCGTTACGCAAAGCTTCCCGGTTACCGGGGCGGTAATTGTAACCACGCCGCAAAACGTGGCCCTTGCCGATGCTAAAAAGGGAGTAGGTATGTTTTTAATGCCGGCGATTAATGTGCCGGTATTGGGTGTAGTGGAGAACATGTCATACTTTACGCCAGCTGAACTACCCGAAAACAAATATTATATTTTTGGTAAAGGAGGCGGTCAAAAATTAGCTATGCAGCTTGATGTACCATTTTTGGGTGAAATTCCGTTAGTAAAAGGTATAAGCGACTCTGGCGATGCAGGTAAGCCAACCATACTGGAAGAGGATGGTATAATGACCAAGGCATTTTTAGAGATGGCCCGCCGGGTTGCACAGCAGGTTGCTATATCAAATGCGAAGGCATTAAGCAATCAGCCGGTTGATAGTAACTAAAAAAGAATAAAATAACAGGATCAAGGATAACAGACTATAAGACAAAGGATAAAAGGCAGGAATGATTTTTTAATCATATATTATTCTTCCGGCCGTCATCTTTTATCTATACTTTAAAAGCCCTTTGTCCAACAAAAATAATTAAGTAACTTTACTTCTATTATAAATTAGTAAAAATGAGTTTATTAAGTCAGGTAGAAACAGCTTTAGATACCATCCGTCCGTATTTGGAAGCTGATGGCGGGAATGTTTCGGTTGAGGAAATCACCCCTGAAGGTGTAGTTAAATTAAAGCTATTAGGTTCATGCGGCTCATGCCCTATGAGCATCATGACGCTTAAGGCGGGTATTGAGCAGGCAATTAAGAAATCGGTACCTGAAGTTACCGCTATTGAGGCTATAAACCTAACGGATATTGATGACCCTAACGCGGTGCTTCCGGAAAATTTAAGATAGAGTGTTAAGTATTGTTAAAATGCCGGGTTATTTACGGCATTAACTTACTTTTGATTAAAGTTTTGAAACTTTTTCCGCACGTACGGGTAATATACAAGGGGGGAGAGTGATTGGTATATGAAATATTTAATTGCCATATTTTTTTTATTTGCAGCAGTTGGCGTATTTGCACAAACCCATGATGACAGGCCAATTGTGCAGTTTACAGGTGTAACTCATAACGCAGACAGCCTTAGTGTGGTAGTGCCTTACGTAACCATCACCAATACCTCCACAAATAACTCGGTTAGCGTATCCAATTATAAAGGTTATTTTTCTTTTGTTGCCCATGAGCGGGATACCTTGCGTTTTACCTGTGTGGGTTACGGGGCGGTAACCATTACCATACCTGCAAAAGTGCATAACAACAGCTATACACTTGAGGTAAGCCTTAAATCGCAAATTATTAACCTGCCTACATTCCATGTGTTCCCATGGGCTACTACAGATGAGTTTAGGAAAGATTTTCTCGCCATTAAACTGGCTGATGATGACCTGGAAATAGCACGTAAAAATATAAACCGGACTTCGTTAACAGCGCTTTCAAACATATTGCCAAGGGATGCGCAGGAAATACAATCGGCCAATGCACAGGCAATGCATACCAGCATTTTAAATTCCCACTCATTAACACCCAACCCACTGCTTAACCCGCTGGCCTGGGGCAGCCTGATCAAGCAGATAACTGACTCTGATAACAAGAGCAGTAATAATTGATTTTTTGTATTTGTTGTTCTGTGTTATCCCTTGCCGGGATAACGATGGTGTGCTTTTATTCCATTTATCGTTGAATGGCGAATAAGCACCGGAAGATTTAAATTTTGGCTAAAGCCCGTATCTGCCCCTTGTTATCCGTCCCATAAATGGGACGGCAATGAATTTAGACCGCTCTTAAATATATGGTATTGATTATTGCCGTTGGCTTTTTTCCTAAGATATTAGTAGGGATACGCTCTGGAACATTCTGAATTGGCTCAATCTCGTAGCGATAATCCGCATTCGCCCGATTATAAAGCAGGCAATGAATTTCGAATGTACTTAAATTCATGGTATTTATCATTGCCGTTGGCTTTAGCCAACGGATTGTAAAGAGAGTTATTGGGCTTTAGCCAAACCTGAACTGCAAATACGTTTAATCTATCCGGGCATTAACGCGGTATAAATACTAACCCCAATTTTTAAAAACAAAAAAGCCGCTTAACGCGGCTTTATATATTTTAACAGGTTTTGATCTTATCTTGAATTAACGACCTTTTTTTACTGCCGGAAATTTCATTTTGTAGTCCACATCAACCATGCCTTTTGAAATATCATTCAGCCTTTTTTCAATCAGACGCTTACGCAGCGGACTTAACTTATCGGTGAACAGCTTGCCTTCGATATGGTCATACTCATGCTGTATAACACGGGCAGCAAGGCCTTTAAATGATTCTTCATGGTGTTTCCAATCCTCATCGTAGTATGACAGCTTTACAACCGGTTTGCGATAAACATCTTCCCTGATATCAGGAATGCTCAGGCAGCCTTCGTTAAAGCCCCATTCTTCGCCGGTTTCATCTAAAATAACAGCGTTTATAAAAACCTTTTTAAAGTCTTTCAACTCCGGTTCTTCGTCCTGAAAAACGGTGGCATCCACGACAAATAAACGCATGGACATACCTACCTGCGGAGCGGCCAAGCCTACGCCGCGGGCTGCATACATGGTTTCAAACATGTTTGAAACCAGCTCTTTTATATGCGGATATTCATCAGGTTCAATTGCTGTTGCTTTTTTCCTTAAAACAGGGTCTCCGTAGGCTATGATAGGGTACTTCATTATGCAAAAATACAGCTTTATTGTTTAGGCTCAAATTTCAATGTAATGATCTTGTCAATATCAAAGATTTGGTTGCTTATTTCCAGTAATTGTGAGGCTGTTACGGCATTTATTTTGTTAAATACATCCTCCAGCGTATCAATATGGTTAAAATCAAGCAGGCTTTTGGCCATAGATATAATGAGCCCCATACGGTTTTCTTCAGCCAGGGCTATCTGACCAATAAATTTTTCTTTGGCCTGGTGCAACTGCAATGTGCCAAGTTTTTGATCTCGCAGTTTCTTAAGTTCCTTATGTACCAGGCGCGAGGCTTTGTCGGCCTTTTCAGTATCTGTGCCAAAGTAAATAGAGAAAATGCCCGTATCAGTAAAGGGGGTATAGTTTGATTCAATGGTATAGGCAATACCGTGTTTTTCGCGGATCTCTAAATTAAGCCGGCTGCTCATGCCCATGCCACCCAGTAAATTGTTTAACAGCAACAAGCCGTTTTTATGCTGGTGCGACGAGGAGTAAGCCTGGTTGCCAATAATACAATGCGTTTGCGATATGGGCTTTTTAACTATATAAAAACCACTTTGATTAGCTTCGGGCACTACCCTGTTTTTTTGAGGGGTGCTGGCAGTAACGGCGCCAAAATACTTTTCAGACAACTTGATGATCTTTTTGAAATCATAGTTGCCATGTACCGCAAATATCATTTCAGAAGTACTGTAGTTGGCGCTGATAAAAGCCCGGATATCATCGCCGTTCATCCTGGTAACCGACTCGGTAGTGCCTAAAATGTTGTTACCAATAGTATGGTTTGCAAACAGGAACTCTTCAAAATCGTCCTGTATGGCTTCCTCGGGTTGGTCAAGATAGGAGGCTATTTCGTCAAGAATTACGCCCTTTTCCTTTTCCTGCTCATCTTCGGGAAAGGTGGAATGAAATAAAATATCTTCAAACAGATCCATCGAACGCTCCAGATGCTGGTTAAGCAGCGAGGCATGTATGCAGGTATACTCCTTGGTGGTATAGGCATTCAGGTCGGCACCTACCAGCTCCAGCCGGTTTAAAATTTGATTGGTATTGCGCCTTTCGGTTTCTTTAAATAGCAGGTGTTCAATAAAATGCGCCAGGCCTTCCTGTTGTGCGCCTTCATCGCGCGAGCCGGCATTTACAATAAAGCAGCAATGGGTTATGGCAAACGGTGCATGTTTATACAATATCCTGATGCCATTGGGTAAGGTGTAAGCCTGATAATCGATCATGAGTAGCAAAGATAACGTTATATAGCTTACAATTATTTGACGCCATTGTAAGCTATTTGTACTATTTTAGAGAAAAATACACACATACCTGCATATTATTTAACATGCACGTTAACTAAATGCCCTAAACATTAAAGCATCCCCCGCCCAATGAAAATTAAAATTGCCGACCTTGAGTTTGAGCCCCTGATTAATGAAGATTTAATAATAGAACGTACCAAGGCCATAGGACAACAGTTAAACGCTGATTATCTGCAAAGCATCCCGGTGTTTGTTGGTGTGCTGAACGGCAGTTTTTTATTTATTGCCGACCTGATTAAACAAATTAATATCCCCTGTGAAATTGCCTTTACCAAACTGGCCTCGTACTACGGCGGTACTACCAGCAAATTGAAAATACGCGATGATATTGATTTGATGGTTGATATAAAAGGTCGCGATGTGCTAATTATTGAGGATATTGTTGACACTGGAAATACGCTGCACTACCTGATTGACAAATTGAAACAACGCGAGCCGGCCTCTATCAAAGTATGTTCTCTGCTGCTAAAGCCCGAAGCATTGCAAAGCCCGATAGAAGAATTGAAATATGTAGGCTTTGAAATTAAAAACGAGTTTGTGGTAGGCTACGGCCTGGATTACCAGGAAATGGGCCGGAATTTGAGAGATATTTATAAGAAGGTTGAATAGTTTGACTTTATTTAAGTCGTCCCGAATTTATTTCGGGATCTCATATCCTTAGCATCTCACAGGCATGATGTTTAACTTGCGTGTGGGGTGCTGAAACAAGTTCAGCATGACAACAACCTTTTAATTCTTATTCCACCCCAACCATTCCAACAATATCACTTAAAAACAACACCGCCTGGTCAATGCTGTTTACACCTTCGATACTCAGGCGCAGGGTGTTTTTAACTTCTTTGAGGTTAGTACGGCGCATGTTACTTTGTACAAAAGTAAGTACGTTGCGGAATGCATCTGTTTCAAAATAGGCCGACTGCTGGTTGGCGATAAAGTAACCGCGCAGCACGTTCTTTTTAAGCGAGATTTTCTCGAAGCCGATAGCCTTGCCCAGCCATTGCATACGCATGGTGTTCAGCAAGTCATTTACCTGCGGGGGTATTTTGCCGAAACGGTCATGCAACTGCTGCTGAAATGCTGATAGCTCCACCTCGTTTTCCAGTTTGGATAGCTCGGTGTACAGGTTATAGCGTTCGGCAATGTTGGTTACGTATTCATCCGGTATCAGTATTTCCAGATCAGTATCAATTTGGGTAAAGGAGATAAAAGGGCGTGGTTTATCATCGGGGAATACGCCTTTAAACTCATCCTCTTTTAACTCCTGTATGGCTTCGTCAAGAATTTTATGGTACATGTCAAAGCCTATTTCGGCAATAAAGCCGCTTTGCTCGGCGCCCAGCAGGTTACCGCTGCCGCGGATGTCCAGATCACGCATGGCTACGTTAAAGCCGCTGCCGAGGTCGCTGAACTCCTCAATGGCACTCAGGCGCTTGCGGGCCTCGCTGGTTAATGTTGACAACGGCGGACTTAACAAATAACAGTAAGCCTTTTTATTGCTTCGTCCTACACGGCCGCGCATCTGGTGCAGATCGCTCAGGCCAAACATGTGGGCGTAGTTAATGATAATGGTATTGGCGTTCGGGATATCTAAACCCGCCTCAATAATGGTAGTGGCCACCAGCACATCATACTCATGGTTTACAAACTTGAGCATCACATCCTCCAGCGCATCGCCCTCTAATTGGCCATGGGCTATGCCTATGCGGGCCTTTGGCACCAGTTTATGGATCATGCCACCCAGTTGCGGCAGATCGGCAACGCGGTTATGGATAAAGAAAACCTGGCCATCGCGTTCAATTTCAAATTCAACGGCTTCTTTGATCAGCTTGTCGTTAAATACATGCAGTTCCGTAACTACCGGCTGCCGGTTTGGCGGTGGGGTGGATATGATGGAAAGATCGCGCGCACCCATCAGTGAAAAATGCAGCGTGCGTGGTATAGGCGTGGCGGTGAGTGTAAGGGTATCTACATTGGCGCGCATTTGTTTCAGCTTCTCTTTGGTTGATACGCCAAACTTTTGCTCCTCATCAATGATCATCAGGCCCAGATCTTTAAATTTTACATCCTTGCTTACCAGACGGTGGGTGCCAATGATGATATCTACTTTGCCTTCTTTTAGCTTCTCTAAAGTATCCTTGATCTGTTTGCTGCTTTTAAAGCGGTTCACATAATCAATATTAGCCGGGAATCCCTTTAGCCTGTCGGTAAATGTTTTGTAGTGCTGAGCGGCTAAAATGGTGGTTGGTACCAATATGGCTACCTGCTTGCTATCGGCCACGGCCTTAAACGCTGCGCGCACGGCTATCTCGGTTTTGCCAAAACCTACGTCGCCACAGATCAGCCTATCCATAGGATGGGGCGATTCCATGTCTTTTTTAAAGTCGGTAGTAGCTTTTTCCTGGTCGGGGGTATCCTCATAAAGGAATGAGGCCTCCAACTCGGTTTGCAGGTAACTATCGGGCGAAAACGCATTACCCTGCTGCGCCTTACGTACGGCGTAAAGCTTAATCAGATCGCGGGCGATGTCCTTAACTTTTTTTTTTGTGGTTTTTTTTAACCGTTCCCAGGTATCGGTACCCAGCTTGTTCATTTTGGGTACGGTGCCCTCCTTACCGCTGTATTTGGATATGCGGTTAAGTGAGTTGATGTTTACATACAGCAAATCGTTATCGGCATAAATCAGGCGGATCATCTCCTGCTGCTTACCGTTAACCTCTACTTTTTCCAGACCGGCGTATTTGCCTATGCCGTGGTCAATATGGGTTACATAATCACCGGGTTTAAGGTCACGCAGCTCTTTCAGGGTAATAGCCTGCGAGCGCTGGTAGCCTTTTTTGAGCTTGTATTTATAATAGCGGTCAAATATCTGGTGATCAGTATAGCAGGCCAGTTTTTGCTCCTGGTCCACAAAACCTTCGCGGATGGACACGCTTATGGGGGTAAACTTTGCGGTTTTATCCAGATCGTCAAGAATGGCGTATAAACGCTCCACTTGCCGGGCGGAATCGGTGAGGATAAAGTTCTCGATCCGTTCCGCTTCGTTATTTTTAAAATTGTGGATCAACAGCGTAAAATCCTTGTTAAAGGAAGGTTGTGGCCGCATCTCAAAATTGATAGAAGCGGTTGGCTGGTAAAAAAACTGTTTGCCAAACTCCACCACCGGAAAATCATGCAGCTGGTCGGCTATTAGTTTCTCATCGGTAAAGCCAAATTTAGGGTCAATCCAGTCTGGGTTTTGTGTCTTTTCTTCTGCCGATAATGCTTTCCATAGATTCACGGCCTTTTTAAAGCCGGTTTGAATAATGTCCAGCGTAAACTGTACATCCTTTATCCACACCTGTGTACCTGCATCAACATATTCCAGCAATGAAATATTGCTTTCCGTTAAGTATTTGGATTGTACGTTGGGTACTATGGTAATGCTTTTTACCTGCTCCACAGACAGCTGGCTTTCAATTTCAAACGTGCGGATAGACTCAATAAAATCGCCAAAAAACTCTACACGGTAGGGCAGGTTATGTGAAAACGAAAAAATGTCAACAATACCGCCCCGGATGGAGAACTGGCCCGGTTCATACACAAAATCAACCCGGTCAAAATCATACTCAATTAAAAACTCGTTAATAAAATCGAGGCTTAACTTATTGCTTACTGCAATTTCAAGAGTGTTTTTTTCAAGCGATGCACGATCAATCACCTTTTCGGCCAGGGCTTCGGGATAGGTTACTATCAGCTGCCCAAACTCCGAGGAGTGGTTAAGCTCGTTAAGTACCTCGGCACGGGCCAGTACGTTGCTGCTATCGGGCTGGGTAAATTCAAACGGTTTGCGGTATGATGACGGGAAAAGTAATACCTCTTTGCCGGTAAGGTTTTCCAGGTCGGCCTGAAAATAGCCGGCTTCTTCGCGCTCGGGCAGCACAAATATCATGTGCTTGTGCTGCAAAAAATATAATGCTACCGCCATGGCCGAATCACTTGACCCGACTAAGCCACGAAGCTGTATCCTTGGATTTTTGGAAGAATTAAGCGCGGTTGCCAGCGCTTTTATCCTTTCATCAGCTTTATATCTATCTAAAATATCACGGATGTTCAAAACTGATGCAAATGTACGTAAAAAACCTTTTTTAAATAAGCGGTGACAAATAGTGCATAATTATGCAAACAATATGCTGTAAAAATTACTTTTTAATGGTAAATTCAAGGAATGTTTCCCTGAGTTAACCTGAATTTTTTAAACCAAAATTTATCATCATGAAGAATGCTATTACATGGAGTGTTTTTATTGGCGTGTTAAGTGGAATATGGATGTATGCTATGCACAAGATGGGTGTTACACCTGTTAAAGAAACCGTGGCTCCCCTTGAATATTTTTCGTTCCTGATCCCTGCGGTCGGGTTGTTGCTGGGTATAAGAAGCTACCGTGATAGTGATTGCAAAGGTAAGATGGGATTTTTAGAAGCATTGGTGCAAAGTTTTAAAATATTAATTGGAGGTGGCGTTATTACCGTTTTTGCCGCCATATTATATTTTAGTTATGTAACAACTTTTAATAACGCTGGTGATTTTTCGGGCCGTATATTTGGTGCTTTGCTGGTAGGCGTAATACTGGCATTTGCAGTATCATTGCTGTATCATAACAAAGCCAATAAGGTTGATTAAAAAACTCTTTTCAAAATATTTTGAACTGTTTTTCTGGATAGCTGCTATGGTATCCTTTGCTTTTACGGCCCCCGGTGCCGAATCGCATTTTTCGTTATGCCCGTTAAAACAAATGGGCATAACCTGGTGTCCCGGCTGCGGTTTGGGGCATTCCATTATTTATCTTTTCCACGGCGATATCCGCAATTCTTTTCATGCCCATTGGCTGGGCATCCCGGCAGTGCTCATTATTTTTCATCGTATTTATGTTTTGGGGAAAAACAGGCTGGGCTTTGGGCCACGGTTTGAACGGTTGTCTTGAATTGCTACCGTAACGGTGAAGGAGAAATACCATTTTGAATTGCGCTCCGGTAGGAGTATCGTGTTTATAGTAATACAGAAATAATGCTTAGCTCCGTAGGTGCTTCCTAATCACAAGTATTTATCAGGAAGCACCTACGGAGCTAATACTCAGATCTATGATGCTATAAACAGGATACCCCGATGGGGTTTATGATTTATCACATTGCCAAGACAAAAATATCATGTGCGGTGCTATCGAAGTGCGGCCTGCGCTCAACCCTTCGACAAGTTCATTCTTGACATTCTGCCTTTTCGGATACTGTTTATTTGTATGTCTTTTCATGGGTTATTATTCCTAAAAGGAGAGGGCTTTAAATTGTCATTCCTCCATCGTTTCACCATAAGTGTTCGGATGATATTTTTTATAAATATCGAGCATGGGTGTCACCCTGAGGCACTCGAAGGGTGAGCGTAAAGGCCTTTGCCTGTATGCTTCGAATGCCTCGGCATGCGCTCCTTCTTTTAATCTTGCGAACACCTGTGATTCTTTCACCGCCAAAACCCAGTGATTCACCGACTTGTTTTTGCTGCTAACCAGATTTGCATAGGCACCTGTTATGCAGCACAGTACCTTTATATCATAAAACAAACGATAACCTTAATCTTTACTCAGATGAACACTTACCAAAACCCATATATGATGTTTGACGGGATGACACCCGAAGAATTTGCCTTTTTGCAACAGGCCACAGCCGAGCTTAATGAAAACCAGCTAAGATATTTTATGAGCATTTACAGTGGCAAAAGGAAAAACCCGCAGGATATTATGCTGGCCACTCTGATCGGGTTCCTGGGAGTATCTGGTGTGCAGCGGTTTATGACCGATCAGATTGGTATGGGGCTGTTATACTTTTTTACAGCAGGCTTTTGTTTTATAGGTACCATTATTGACCTTATAAACTATAAAACCATTGCTACAGACTATAATAAACAAATGGCTTTTGAAAGCTTCAACATTGCTAAAATGAGCAACTAAGAGCCCCGATAGGGCAATAGTTTCACTATATATATCCCAAAAAATCCACCTTCTGTTACGGGGTGGATTTTTTAGTTTAACTAATGTCAAGTCGTGCCGAAACAAGTTCGGCATGACCCGCAGAATATTATTATGTTTATTTTCCCATTGACTTATCCCTGATCAATTTAAACTCTGAGCCGGGTTTCCAGCCGGGGAAGGTGGTTTCGTTACTTAGTTTGGTACCCACCCGGTAAAGGATATCGGCTATCTGAGCCATACCGGTGGCGTCCATATCGGCGCTGTAATTATCGGCCGGTTGGTGGTAACGCTGCTCATTGTACTCTTTTTGTTTGTCTTCGCCATAGGTAGCCCCATGTGTTTTACTGATGCTGCCATTGTTAATGTCAAGCGCAGGTACACCCAGTTTAGCAAAGTTAAAATGATCAGACCGGTAATAGCTGCCCGCACCCGGGTGGCGGTCGCCTACGGTGGTCAGGCCGTCCTGTTTGGCAATGTCGGCCACATAGTCTTCCAGTTCATTTTGGCCCTTACCGGTTATGGCAATATCGGTAGTTTCGCCGTAGTTGCCCAATGCATCCATATTTAAATCGGCAACAGTTTTATTAAGCGGATACACCGGGTGGGTAGCATAAAACTCTGACCCTAACAAGCCCTGCTCTTCGCCGGTTACGGCTAAAAATACAATGGAGCGTTTAGGTTTTTCCTTAGCTTGCTGAAATGCTTTAGCTACGCTGATGATAGCTGCTACACCGCTGGCATTATCAACCGCACCGTTGTAAATGCTGTCGCCTTTGGCATCGGGTTTTCCAATACCCAGGTGGTCCCAGTGGGCCGTGTACAAAATGTATTCGTTGGGTGATGTGCTGCCTTTTATGGTGCCTACAACATTATGGGAGGTAGAGTATTTAAGCTTATTGTTGATGGTTAAAGAAACCGATCTGTTAAGCGGAACGGCCTTGAAGCTTTTACTGCGGGCAATGGCCCTGATATCGCCGGTAATGCCAGCGTCAGCAAAAAGTTTTTTAGCGGCATCTTCGGTAATCCATCCTTCAACCTTGCAGCGCGACAGGTGCTTGTCTTTTTGAGTAAGGTACAGTTTGGCACCCGAATTACTGTTGGATACTACGCCCCAGCCATAGCTGGCCGGCTCTGTTTGGTGTACAATAATAACACCCGCGGCTCCCTGGCGGGCGGCCTCTTCAAATTTGTAGGTCCAGCGGCCATAGTAGGTCATGGTATCGCCTTTAAATAAGCTTGGATCGCCGCTTTTAAAGCCGGGGTCATTTACCAGTACAACTACTGTTTTTCCTTTTACATCTAAACCGGCATAATCATTCCAATGATATTCCGGGGCAACAATACCATATCCAGCAAAAATAAGTGCTGAGTTTTTGAGTTGCACCGCATCAACTTCCTGGCGGCTAAAGGTTACAAAGTCAGTTAAAGTATGCAGACTCAAGGGTGATTTACCACCGCTGATCTCCATAGTTTCTGAGGGCTTGCTGGTGATCTCTACCATGGGCACGTCCTGTAAATAGCTTCCGTTATTGCCGGGCTCCAGTCCGGCCTTTTTAAACTCCGAAGAGATGTAATTGGTCGCTTTTACTTCGCCGGGGGTAAAAGGTTTGCGCCCGGTTAACGAATCATTGGCCAGCACCGCAATGTGCGATTTTATTTCATCGGCCGATATAGCCTTTGCGGCCTCTTTACTGCTGTTATTATTCTGACTGCACCCGGTAAGCAGGGCAAAGCCGGTTAATGCCAACAGGTAATTGTATTTGTTGTTCATAACGATAGTGTTTATCCCAAAAGTAATTAAACGAAATGTTTGCTGCAAGGGGAGGGATATAAGTAGGCAGTGTTGAAGAAAAATAGGGTTTGTGAAGACACAAATCCCGGGGAAAGGAAATGTCTGCTGCAAGCGTGGGGAGAAAGCCGCCAAAACAAAATGTCATCCTGAACGAAGGATCTGCTTTTGAACTTACATAGCTCGCCCAATAGATCCTTCGTACCTCAGCATGACAATATATATTAAAAGAATACTTACTTAATCAATCCACTCAAATTTGGTGTATGGTACCAATACCTCAGCATGACAATATATATTAAAAGAATACTTACTTAATCAATCCACTCAAATTTGGTGTACGGTACCAGTACCTCGGGTATTTTAATACCTTTTTCGGTTTGGTTGTTTTCCAGCAGGGTGGCTACAATGCGCGGCAGGGCCAGGGCACTGCCATTCAGGGTATGTGCCAGCTGGGTTTTACCTTCGGCATTGCGGAAACGCAGTTTTAAACGGTTGCTCTGGAAAGTTTCAAAGTTTGATACGGAAGATACTTCTAACCAGCGTTGTTGTGCCGCACTCCAGGTTTCCATGTCGTAAGTTAAGGCAGAGCCAAAGCCCATGTCGCCGCCGCAAAGGCGCAGCACACGGTAAGGCAAACCTAAGTTTTGCAGCAAGCCTTGTACGTGGGCGCTCATTTGCTCCAATGTTTCGTATGATTTATCGGGATGCACTACCTGTACAATTTCTACCTTATCAAACTGGTGCAGGCGGTTTAAGCCACGTACATGCGCACCATAAGATCCCGCTTCCCTGCGGAAGCAAGGCGTGTGCCCGCAATGCTGTACCGGCAATTCATCAGCCTTCAATATCACATCGCGGAACATATTGGTAATAGGTACCTCGGCGGTTGGTATCAGGTATAAATTATCCAGGCCAACAAAGTACATCTGTCCCTCTTTATCAGGCAGCTGTGACGTACCAAAGCCTGATGCCTCGTTTACCATTAAAGGCACGCTTACTTCGCTGTAGCCTGCTTTTTCGGCTTCGTCAATAAAATAGTTAATAAGGGCGCGTTGCAGCTTGGCTCCTTTATTTTTATATACAGGGAAACCTGCACCGGTTATTTTAACGCCCAGTTCAAAATCAATCAGGTTATATTTTGCGGCCAGCTCCCAATGCGGCAGGGCGGTGGTAGGCAGATCGGGTTTAGCACCGTTCTCCAATACCACCTCGTTTTCTTCGGGTGTTAAGCCTTTGGGTACGGAGCTGTGCGGCAGGTTGGGCAGCAATACCAGTTTTTGATACAGTTCTTCTTCGGTAATGGCTAATTGCTCGCCAAGCTTTTTGATATCTTCTTTCCAGGTACCTGTTTTTGATTTGATGCCTTCTGCCTCGTCCTTTTTGCCGGCACGCATCAGTTCGCCAATTTGTTTGGCAGCTGCATTGGCCTCGGCCGAGATGTTATCCATGCTGGTTTGAGTCTGACGGCGTTTATCGTCTAATTGAAGAATTTCATCAACCAGTTCAGTCTGTTTAAAATTTTTTACAGCCAAACGTTCTAAAACCTGTTCCCGGTTATCGCGGATATAACTAACTTGCAGCATTATTTTATTTTTTAGGCAAAGATATAACGAGTTGGCGGTTTGCAGTGTGCGGTTTGCAGTTTTTTTGATATTAACTATTATGGAGTTTGCAATGCGTGGTTTGCATAGGTATGCGCCGCGCTTTAACTGCAAACAAATAATCGCCTGCTGCAAACTAATAACTGACCGCCGCAACCCGATAACCGCAAACTGAAAAAATGCCCGGTAAATTATACTTAGTACCCACCCCAATAGGCAATCTGGAAGATATTACCCTGAGGGCCATACGTGTTTTAAAAGAGGCCGATTTGATATTGGCCGAAGATACACGCACATCGGCACCGCTGCTGAAACATTTTGATATTCATCAAAAGGTGTTTTCACATCATCAGCATAATGAGCATCAGTCTTCAAACGAGATTGTAAAGTTTTTGCTGGAAGGTAAAAATATTGCCCTGATATCCGATGCCGGTACGCCGGCCATATCTGATCCGGGTTTTTACCTGGTGCGCGAAGCTTTGAAGTTTGATATAGCGGTAGAATGCCTCCCCGGGGCCACCGCCTTTGTGCCGGCACTGGTAAATTCGGGCTTCCCGACCGATAAGTTTTGCTTTGAAGGTTTTTTGCCGCTGAAGAAAGGCAGGCAAACACGCTATAAGTTTCTGGCTGCAGAAGAGCGTACCATTATACTATATGAGTCGCCGCACCGTTTGTTGAAAACACTGGACGAAATGGCGGCCTATTTTGGAGCCGACAGGCAACTGTCCGTATCGCGTGAGCTCACCAAAATGTTTGAGGAAACGGTACGCGGTACCGTGGCCGAGGTAAAACTGTATTTTGAAACGCATCCTGTAAAAGGCGAATTTGTGATATGTGTAGCGGGAGCCGAGGCCAAAATATCAAAGAATAAATATAAAGAGGACGAAGAAGAGTAAGCTTTTCGACTAAACCAAAATAAAGTATGTCATTGCGAGGAGCAAACAGGATGCCCCCTCTAAATCTCCCCCAAGAGGGAGACTTCAAAATTTATGTTAAAGCCCTCTCCTTTGGAGAGAGTTGGGTGAGGTTTCGTACCTCGAAATGACGCGGAGATATTGTATAATTAAATGAAAAAAAACCTTCCCTTAGCCATACTTTCCGGCTTGTTGCTGTGGATAGCATGGCCGCCAACCCCATATACTACTTTCCTGCTTTTTATTGGTTTTGTACCTATGCTGGTGGCTATGGAAAACATTATTCAGTCAACGGCTCCAAAAAAGGGCAGGCAGATATTTAATGTAACCTTTATTGGCTTTTTTATCTGGAATACGGCTTCTGTTTATTGGGTGTATAATGCGCTGAAGCAAGTGGGCGACCTGGTGGCCATCCCCATTACGCTGATCCCTTATGCGCTTGGGCCCCTGCTCATGGCTACGGCTTGCTGGTTTTACTATCGTTTACGGTTGGTAACCAATCGGAGCTATGGTTTAGCGGGTTTGGTTTGTTTATGGATAGGTTATGAATACCTGCATCAAAGCTGGGACCTTAATTTTCCGTGGATGACCTTGGGCAACGGTTTTGCGGTGAGCCACCAATGGGTGCAATGGTATGAATATACGGGCGTTTATGGCGGCACTATATGGATATGGGGACTCAATATCCTGGCATTTTTAATATACACCGGCCTGCGCGAAGCCCAGCCGAAAAAGCTAAAACTAAAATTAATTACCGGGTTTACGCTATTGCTGGTATTGCCGCTCGGGTTTTCATTATATACCTATTATAGTTATCAGGAGCAAAGTAATCCGGCCAATATAGTTGCTGTGCAGCCCAACATTGATCCGTATGATAAGGAGGGGATTATACCCGTGGCACAACAGATTGATATGATGACCCATCTGTCTGATAGCATTGGGCAGCCCAATACCGAGTTTTTCCTGTGGCCCGAAACTGCCATTCCTGATTATATGGATGAGGACAGGATACACTCCGCCAACTCGTTTATACAGGCAAAGCGCTTTTTAAACAAATACAAGAACGGTAACCTGCTTACCGGTGCCGAAACCTATAAAATATACAATACCCGGGCCACTTCAACGGCAAGTCCGTCAGGGCAGGGCGGGCAATTTGCTGACAGCTTTAGTACGGCCTTAAATATTGAAAACAGCGGGCAGGTGCAGTTTTACCATAAATCAAGACTGGTGCCCGGTGCAGAATCATTGCCATTTGGCAATGCGTTATCGTTTTTAAAACCCGTATTTGAGCATTTAGGTGGAGCCACAGGGGCCTATGGGAGCCAGTCTGATGCAGAAGTATTTTATTCGCAAAACGGAGTAGGAGCCGACCCGGTGATCTGTTATGAATCTATCTTTGGTGCTTACGTGGCACGATCGGTACATAAGGGGGCCCAGTTTATTGCCATTATTACCAATGATGGCTGGTGGGAAAATACCTCGGGGAAAGATCAGCACCTGGATTATGCCAAGCTGCGTGCCATTGAAACCCGGCGCTGGGTTGCCTGCTCGGCCAATACCGGTATCTCGGCTTTTATTAACCAGCGCGGCGATGTGGTGCAGCAAACCAAATGGTGGACAAAAACAGCCATTAAACAGGATATCAATCTTAACTCCGAGCTTACATTTTATGTAGCGCATGGCGATTACCTACCCAAAGCAGGCAGTTTTATTGCCGTACTGCTCATTGGGTTTGCGTTAATTGGGGTAAGGTTCAGAAAAAGGGTTGCGGTGTAATTTAATAAACGGGTGTCATGCTGAGCTTGTCAAAGCATGGTAGCCGGATTTGTAAGACTTACGAAGTTTTTAAAACTTCGTAAGTCTTATCTGCGGATAGGTCCTTCGTTCCTTATGATGACAGTTTTAGATCACAGTTACAAACCGTTCCTTTTCAAAATAAAGGCCATCAGGTCATGGATGGGCTGTTTGATGATCTTGCCGGTTTTTACGCCTTGTTGCTGGCAAAGTGCCGTAAGCTCTTCGGCAAAGAAGTAGGCTATAGAGCCTACAAAGTGGCATTTATAGCGCTGATATTCCGGGTACGATTTGATGTTGCTTTCAATAAACTCCAATAAGCCCCGTTCAAGCAATTCCTGCCCGTAAGGAGAGGTTTTTATTTCGCTCACAAATTTCGAGAACGACGCGAGATAAGTATTGGCATTGGGCTTTTGATAAACGTTTTTAATCACGATCTCCTTATTAAGACCGTATGCTTTATCAAACCGATGGCTGATATCTGCGGGCATATTGCCGTACAAAAAATCGGTGATCATGGCTTTGCCAAACCAGGTTCCTGAACCTTCGTCGCCCAAAACAAAACCTAGGCCATGCTGGCCGTCATGTATATTTTCGCCATCAAAATAGGAGATGTTTGAGCCGGTACCCATTACGCAGCAAATGCCCTTTTCTTGCCCGCAGGTGGCGTAGGCGCAACCCAGCAAGTCGCTGTCAACACTAATAAAGGCTTTGTTAAATAACTGGCTTATGGCGTTTGAAACTATCTCATGCCTGTCTGGACTGGAGCAGCCGGCGCCAAAAAAGTAAATTTCGGTAACCTCATCGGCATGGGCTACCATATCGGGGGCCTGCTCCTGTATTATTTTGGCAATTTCCTTTTCAGTTAAGAAGTAAGGGTTTAATCCGGCGGTTTTAAATGATATTGACTCCTCTGGTGTGGTGTTAAGGAGCCAGTCTGTTTTTGAAGATCCGCTATCGGCTACTAAGATCATGAACAAATTTCTTCAAGCACTTTAAATGTTAGTGGCTTATGTATAAATTGGGTAATGTATTTATTTCCTGCCGATTGCGCCATATCTGTAGGATCAAGCGACGAGGATAACATAAATATTTTAATGTCTTTTTTATCCATTACAAGAGTGTCGTATTCCTGCAAAAACTCAAACCCGCTCATCATTGGCATACGGATATCCAAAAATATAACATCGGGCTTTACAGTGCCTTCCTGTAGCAGATTGATAGCTTCGGCCGGCGATTCCGTTACAATAATGTGTTCGGCAAAATTACTACTTTCCAAAACCTTTCTCGTAACAAAGTTGTCGATGTAGTTATCATCAATCAAAAGGCAGGTTTTGTAGGGATTTAACATCATATCAAAAATAGCTTTTTTAAGTAATTTAAAGAAGCTATTTTTTTGTTATTTGATGCTGATACTGTTGGTGATCTGCTTTAAAGTAACTTCGGCCAGTTTTGACTGGTATTGCGCCGCAAAAAACTTTGATTGCGCGTCAAGATAGTTGCGTTGCGCCTCCCTGATCTCCAGGGGGGTAATGTTACCCAGTTTATATTTTTCCAGTGATATATCGAGGTTCTTTTTGGCAATTATCACATTGGCCTGGCCCAGTTTAATGAGGTCAAGACCTGACATATAGCTTACAAAAAAGTTATTGATCTGTGCCTCAACGTTCAGTCGGGTTTGTTTGGCATCAATGGCCGCATTATCAATTTGTATTTTGGCATTACGCTCGCGCCGGTTTTGGTTAAAGCCGTTAAAAATATTAATGGTTGCTGTTAAGCCATAATTTAAGCCATGGGTATCCTGCGACAGCGTAAAGCCTGCCGGAGTTTTGTTATTGCTGATGGTATAGCCCGATGTTACGGCAACCTGGGGGTATCGCGTGGAACGCACCTGTTTCAGGTTAATTTCGGCCAGGCGCTTATTGATCTGCGCCGATAAAATGGCGGGGTTTTGCAGCTGCGCACTGTTAATAACATCAACCAGTATAAGTTTGTCGTCAATTTCAATGGTGTCGGCAACTGAAAAATCGGTTTGCAAATCGCGGATCAGTAGTTGATTGAGCTGTATTTTTATGGCCTTAAATTGTTGGTACTGAGTAACCAGGTTGGCAGTATCGGTGTTAAGGTTTACCTGTGCATTTAAAACATCAAGCTTAGAAGCCCGGCCTACCTGAAACTTATCATTGGCATAACGCAGTTGGGTGTGCGAAATGGCAATGGCCCCCTTTAGCGCTTTAATTTGCTCGGTTTGGCTAATAAGATCATAATAAGTAGTAATTACATTGGCAACGGTAGTTTGAATGGTATCTTTTAACCGTATAGCGCCCAGCGTATCAAGCGTTTTTAACTGGTTATAGTTGGCAAACATGTTAAAGCCATCAAAAATGGTCCAGTTAAGGGCGGCACCATAATTAATACCCGAGTTAAACGCGTTGATATCCTTAGGAACGCCGCTGCTTAATGTTTGATGTGTACTTTGCCTGCTGTTTGTGGAGGCAAAATTGCCATTTACCTGTGGTAACATACCGGCATTACCAAGTGTTACGTTATTGGCAGAAATGGTTTTATTGTTTTGCGACAGCTTGATGTTGTAGTTGTTTTTCAGGGCAATCTCTACCGCATCCTGCAGGGTAAGCATAGGGGCATCTTGCGCCCATACCCTTACGCTAAAAGCTATGCTGCAAAAAATAAAGAAAGCTGTTTTTTTAGTGATCATATTGTTTAAAGGTTTTCAATCAGTAGTGGTGTTTTCTCCTCGGTCACGGTAGTATCTTCCGGTTCATGATCAGGGTCGCGGCGGGTTTTTGAAGCAAATATTACATACATCAGCGGGATGATATACAGCGTTAACACTAACGAAAACAACATGCCGCCCATAATTACAATACCTAATGATACCCGGCTTTTTGCACCTGCGCCCAACGCAAATGCTATGGGAACAGCACCCAGCACAACGGCTAAACTGGTCATTAATATAGGGCGTAAGCGGGCCGTGGCCGCCTCAATGGCTGCTTCGTACTTGGCTACGCCGTGTTCCATACGCTGGTTGGCAAACTCCACAATGAGGATACCATTTTTGGTTACCAGTCCCACCAGGGTAATAATCCCTATCTCGCTGAAAATATTAAGGGTTTGATTAAACAGCCATAATGATAAAAAGGCACCCGAAATAGCCAGCGGCACGGTAAGCATCACAATAAACGGATCCATAAAGCTTTCAAATTGTGCCGCCAGTACCAGGTATATGAGCAACAGGGCAAAACCAAAGGCAAACAAAATGTTTGACGAGCCCTCGGCGTAATCACGTGAAGGGCCGCTGAGCGCCGTGCTAAAGGTGTCATCAAGCAGGCTGGCCGCTATGCGGTCCATTTCTTTAATACCATCGCCTACGGTACGGCCCGGGGCCAAGCCTGCTGATACGGTGGCAGATTTATAGCGGTTAAAGTGGTAAATGGCCGGAGGGGTTGCGCCTTCGGTAACCTTTACTACGTTATCCAACTGCACAAGGCCTCCTTTTGAACTGCGCAGGTACACGGATTTAAGGTCAAGCGGCTGATCACGGTTGGCTCTGTCAACCTGGGCTATTACCTGGTATTGTTTCCCGTTGATCAGAAAGTAATCTAAACGACCGGCGCTGTAATACAGCTGCAAGGTTTGTGCTATATCATCAACAGATACCCGGAGGTCACGTGCGCGGTCCCGGTCGGTGATTACCCGTAATTCGGGTTTGGTAAATTTTAGGTTCACATCCGACCCCTGGAAAACCGGACTCTTGGATACCTCTGCAAAAAACTGGGGCAATATCTTACGGATCTTTTCAAAATCCTGGTTTTGTATTACATACTGAACCGGCAGCGAAGTACGCGCACCGCTACCGCCGCCGCTGATGGTTTGCTCCTGTATCACAATGGCGCGGGCATCGGGCATACGGGTTAGCTTTTTACTCAG
This sequence comes from Mucilaginibacter saanensis, assembly GCF_014200575.1. Lineage (GTDB taxonomy): Bacteria > Bacteroidota > Bacteroidia > Sphingobacteriales > Sphingobacteriaceae > Mucilaginibacter. The sequence continues at coordinate 62,806 of NZ_JACHBZ010000007.1, forward strand.
CCAGTCGGCCAGCTGTTGCTGGGTACGGCCGCCGGGGCCACGTTCATCAGGGGCAACTAAACCGATACGGCCAAAGCCGGAATTGGCCGAGCCGCCGCCAAATGACGGGGAAACTATTTCGAAGTTAACCTTTGCCTCTGGTATCGAATCATCAACCAGTTTGGATACCTTATCCATGTATTTGGTCATGTACTCATAAGTAGCACCCTCTGATCCGGTAACGCTGTAACGCAGCAAACTACGGTCATCAAGTGGAGCAAGCTCCGATGGGATAACCCGTACCAGCACGCCTATGATGATTAACGATACCGCCAGTATAACAAACGATACCCAGCGTACCTTCATAAACTTAACCAGCGTTTGGGTATACGAGTTGGTCATGTTTACAAAAAAGGGTTCTGTTTTTTCGTAGAACTTTGATTTTTTGTTGTTCTTGCGGATCAGCTTTACGTTCAGCATCGGTGTTAATGACAGCGATACAAAGGCTGATATGAGTACCGCGCCGGCCACCACCACGGCAAACTCACGGAACAACCTGCCGGTAAATCCCTGCAAAAATACGATTGGTAAAAACACTGCCGCCAGGGTAACGGATGTGGATACTACCGCAAAAAATATCTCGGCCGAGCCTTCAAAAGCGGCCTTGCGGATAGCCATACCGGCCTCTACCTTTTTGTAAATATTCTCTGTTACCACAATACCATCATCAACCACCAGGCCGGTTGCCAGTACAATGCCCAGCAGGGTTAATATGTTGATGGAGAAACCAAAAATATACATGATAAAGAAGGCCCCGATTAATGATACGGGTATATCTATCAGCGGGCGAAAAGCGATAAGCCAGTCGCGGAAGAACAGATAAATAATAATAACCACCAGTATAAAGGATATAACAAGTGTTTCCTGAACTTCGGTGATGGACTGATTGATGAACCGGGTATTATCCAGCGCTACATTTACTTTAATATCCGGGGGGAGGTCCTTTTTGATCTGGTCCAGCCGCTTGTAAAAATCTTTGGCTATCTGCACATAGTTGGCTCCTGGCTGAGGTACAATGGCGAGGCCTATCATGGGTACGCCGGATTCTTTAAAAATGGTTTCCTCGTTAGCCGATCCTAAGGTGGCATAGCCAATATCCTTAAGTCGGATTACCCGGTTACTGTCTGAACGGATGATCAGGTCGTTAAAATCTTTTTCGGTTGATAGTTTTCCAAGCGCACGGATAGTAACTTCGGTGTTGTTGCCCTCAATTTTACCAGCGGGCAACTCTACGTTTTCTTTAGCCAGTGCAGCACCAATATCAGTAGCAGTTAAGCCCTGTGCAGTTAGTTTATTAGGATCAATCCACAGGCGCATGGCATACTGGCGTTGGCCCTGTATATTAATGGTACTCACGCCGGGGATGGTTTGCAGGCCTTCCTGCAATACGTTTTCGGCATAATCATCCAACTGATTAATGTTACGGGTATTACTCTGTACCTCCAGGGTGATGATCTGGTCGGCGCTGGCATCGGCCTTGGTAACTACCGGAGGTGCATCAATATCCTGTGGCAACTGGCGCTGGGCCTGGCCAACCTTATCACGTACATCATTGGCTGCGGTTTCCAGATCGGCATCCAGATCAAACTCCACAGTAATATTGCTGGCACCCACAGAACTGGTTGATGACAGGTTGCGGATACCCGGAACACCATTGATGGCTTTTTCAAGCGGCTCAGTGATCTGTGATTCAATTACATCTGCATTGGCGCCAGCGTAACTGGTTGATACCGAAATAATAGGCGGGTCAACGGAAGGAAAATCACGTACCCCTAAAAATTTGTAGCCTATAATACCGAACACCACAATAACTACTGACATTACGGTGGCCAGTACCGGCCTTTTTATACTAACTGAGGATAAACTCATAGCTTGTTTACTTAATTACTTTAACAATTTTTAAAGGAACCTTTGCCCGCATCTGTATAAGGCCCGTTACCACCACACTATCGCCAGGCTTTAACCCGTCAATGATCTGTATTTTGGTATCGGTACGCATATCGGTTTTTACGGGCTTTGCCATGGCAACACCATTATGATAAACATAAACCAGGCTGCTTTTTAAATCGGGAATAACGGCCTCAGTTGGTAATAGAATGGTTTTGGGTATTTGGTCAAGCGTTAAATTTATTTTGGCGAAGCTTCCTGCCGTAAGCACCCCTTTGGGGTTTGGCGCCTTGGCCCTAACCGTTATGGTACGCGATGCCACATCAATAGATGGTTCAATGGCATAAACCGTGGCTGTGAAGTTTTCCCTGGAGCTTTCGGTATTAAACCTGATCTTGCTGCCCGGGCTAATGATGGTTAAGTACCTTTCAGGCACCGAGAAGGTAACCTTTGCCGGATCAATATTAACTAACTGCGCAATAGAAGCCTGCGGTGAAAGGTAACCACCGGGGCTCACATTTCTTAACCCAATAGTGCCCGAAAACGGTGCACGTACCTCGGTACGCGATATTTGAGCCTTGATCATGTCGCCCTGCGCTTTCAGGGAGTTCAGGGAGGTTAATGAAGTATCATATTCCTGCTGGCTTATGGCCTCTTTTTGCAATAGTATTTTGTTACGATATTCGTTTTGCTGGGCCAGGGTTACTTGGTATTTTACCTGCTGCAATGATGCTTCCAGGTCCTGGTTATATACCTTAACCAGCAATTGCCCTTTTTGTACCTTGCTGCCCTCGGTAAAATATATGCCGGTAATGTTGCCCGCGGTTTGGCTCACCAGGTTTACTTTTTCGTTGGCATCAATTGACCCGGTTACATCAATAACGTTGTTTACGGCGGTATCCTTTACAATAAGTACGTTAACAGCCACGGGGCCGTTTTTGCGTTTGCCGCCCTTGCCGCCGGCAGCCATAGCAGCAGCCGATTCTTTAGCGTTTTGGCTGAAAAACTTATTGTAAATTAAATAAGCAACCAGCAAAGCCAGTGCGGTGTAAATGATATACCTTGTTCTCATATTGAATCAATCATTTTTGTGATTTAGTTTAAAGCGGGTTGTTGGTTGGCTGCGGCTTTATATTGTTTTGCATCCGCAGCAGCACACTTTCAAATATTTTCATATCAGCAGTTGATATGCCTTCGGTTATATTAGTATTGATGTTTTGAAAAGTAGCTACAATTTGAGGTACTGCCTGTTTAGCCTTTTCGGTAACTTTTATCAATTGTTCGCGGCGGTCATTGGGGTTATTTTCGCGGTAAACAAAGCCTTTTGCGCTAAGCAGGTTTATAATGCTTACCATAGCCGACTTATCTTTCCCCAGTATTTGCGCCAGCGCCTTTTGCGATAACTGCCCGTCATGGTAACAAATAAGCGACAATATATAATGATACCGGGTTACGTTTAAATGGGCAGTATGCCTGGCTAATACGTTTTGGTATAATTTGCCAATACGTATCAGCTTGCGTGATATAGGTTCAATTAATTGCATAGTAATACAGTAGCAAACATAAGCAGTTGCGTATAATAATAGTTGCATGTATCAACCATTTTACAACTGCCTGTTTCGGGGATAAATATTTTAGAACCTATAATTTTTTTAAATTGCGCCCATGAAATCAATTAGGCCTATCGTTATATTGTCTATAATGCTACTTTTTATGAATCTATCCGTCAGTGAGGCGCAAACCACAGCCAACATATCCTATACCGTTTCGTTTCCGGAAGCACAGGCGCATTATGCTGATATCGAAATGCATATTTCGGGCTTAAAGCAAAATGTACTTGACCTCAAAATGCCGGTGTGGACACCTGGCTCATACCTGGTAAGGGAGTATGCCAAAAATATCGAATCATTTAGCGCGGAGGCCGGGGGCAAGCCGGTTGCCGCACCCAAGATCAATAAAAACACCTGGCGCATTGCCGTTAAGGGTAAAACCGCAGTAACGGTTAAATACCGGGTATATGCTAACGAAATATCGGTACGTACCAGCTATATTGATGCTTCGCATGGCTTCCTGTCAAGCTCGGGCATCTTTATTTACCCCGCCAATATGCTGCACCAGCCATCAACCATACATATTAAGCCATACCAAAACTGGGCTAAGGTTTCAACCAGCCTTGAAATGGTTAACGGCGATCCGTTTACGCTGCGTGCTCCTAATTACGATATCCTGTTTGATTCGCCTATTGAAGTGGGTAACCAGGATGTTTTTGGGTTTGATGCATCGGGCGTAAAGTATGAGATATGCATGTATGGAGGCGGTAACTACGATAAGGAGCGCCTTAAAAAAGACGTACACAAAATTGTAGAGCAGGAAGCTGCCATTTATGGCGAAAACCCCAACAAACATTACGTTTTTATAGTACATAATCATTTAAGGGGCGGCGGCGGCCTGGAGCACCTGAGCTCAACGGTTTTAGGGGCATCGCGCGATGCTTATGGTACCGACAAGGGGTACCAGAGCTTTTTGGGTCTGGTGGCACATGAGCATTTTCATTTATGGAATGTGAAGCGTTTACGCCCTATTGTTTTAGGTCCGTTTGATTATGATAACGAAAACTATACCACCAACCTTTGGATAGCCGAAGGCTTTACCGAATACTACCAGGAAATTATAGTGAGGCGTACCAATCTTTATTCGCCGGAAAACTACCTTGATCAGCTGGCTGGCGAGTTTAATATACTGGAAAACCTGCCTGGCAAAAATGTACAAACCGTTGCCGAATCGAGCTTTGATGCCTGGATTAAGGCGTACCGCCCTAACGAGAATTCCAACAATACCACCATATCATACTATAATAAAGGAGCCATTATTGGGATGATGCTTGACCTGGAGATCATTAACGATAGCAAAGGCTTACATTCATTGGATGATGTAATGAAATACATGTACACGGAATACTATAAGACCAAAAAACGCGGCTATACCGATGCTGAGTTTAAACAGGGCTTTGAAAAATTTGCCGGTAAAAAGCTTGATGATTTTTATAAAAACTACATCAACGGCTTAACCCCGGTTGACTATAATAAATACCTGGGCTATGCGGGCTACAAAATAACTGACGAGCTGGCCGACAACAACGACCCTGCCCTGGGCCTCACTACGGTAACCACAGCCAATAAAAAGGTTATTGTTACCAGTGTTTCACGTGGAACAAGTGCCTATATTGACGGTATTAATGTTAACGACGAACTGGCCGCCATTGATGATAATCTTATCACAGATGCATCAAGCATGTTAAACGGTAAAAAGACTGGCGATAAAATAAATGTAGGTATCATTCGTGATGGTTTACCGCTTACACTACCGGTTACCTTATTGAAAAGCACAAGAGTTAAATATAAAATTGAACCGGTTGATAACGCTACCCCGCAACAATTGCTGGTGCGCAAAAAATGGCTGAGTTTATAATATACATTTTGCAGATAAAAAGGGAGGTGCAGTACATGTGCCTCCCTTTTTTTAGCCCTCCTGTTAATAATCCCCGGCATAAATTATATTTTTATAGCTTATGCCATCAGCAGCAGCTTTAAAAAAAATCAGGCCCATACAGCTTATTGCCGTAATTTTCTTTACCGTTTCCGGCGGCCCCTACGGGCTTGAACCTTTACTGAGCTATGCCGGCGATCATGGTGCCTTGGTTATATTGCTGCTAACGCCTTTACTTTGGGATGTGCCTGCCATATTTACTGTAATGGAACTTAACAGCATGATGCCCATAACGGGTGGTTACTATAAATGGGTAAAATATGCGCTGGGTACACGCTGGGGCTTTTATGAGGGCTGGTGGACCTGGCTTTACACCTTTGTTGACCTGGCTATATACCCCGTTTTGTTTGTACAGTATGCGTCGTTTTTCTTCCCAGTTTTGCTGCAGTACCAGGTGCCGGTTTGTTTACTTATTATATGGGCATCAGCAGGGTTAAACATATTGGGCATTGTGCCGGTAGGCAAGGTATCGTTGTTTTTAAGTGCTGCTGTACTGGCTCCGGTTATTATTTTAATTGTGCTGGCTATTTATCATCACGGTGGTAGCCTGTCGGTACCGGCGCCATCGTTAAAAGGTGTCACTTTTCCATCGTTTGGGATGACCTTATACACCGTAATGTGGAACTGCCTGGGCTGGGATAATATTACTACCTATGCCGAGGAGGTTGAAAAACCGGTACGTTCCTACATGGTATCTATGATTATTGCTTTTGTGCTGGTTATGGTGGTTTATGTTTTTATTACCTGGGTGGCCCAGCAATCGGGTATTAACCATGAGGTTTTAACTAACGACGGATTTCCGGCGCTGGGCGTGCTTATTGGCGGGCACTGGCTGGGTATTGCAATTGCGGCCGGTGGTATGTCCAGTACGCTGGGTATTTATTCGGCTGTGTTGTTATCCGTATCGCGGGTGCCGCAGGTGATGTCTGATGATCATTTACTGCCCGCGGGATTAAATAAGCTGCACCGTAAGTTCAGAACGCCATATATATCCATTATAGTTTGCTCGCTGGTGGTTAGTTTAATGATACTATGGTCCTTTGCCGATCTGCTTATTATTGATGTAACCGTTTACGGGGCGGGTTTGTCGCTTGAGTATATTGCGCTGGTAAAACTCAGAAAAACGCAACCGGATAAAGCGCGGCCGTTCCGTATCCCTTTAAGTACCACGGGGCTTTGCCTGGTATTGTTATTGCCTTTTATAGTATATGCGGTTGCGTTGAGCGGTGCGCTATCATCAACCCCCGAGGCTTTAAAGGCTGCTGCATTTGCCATAACTGCATTGTTAAGCGCCGAATTGGTATGGCGTATTATTTTAATCAACAAGCCACATTTAAAAAAAGGGTAGTTTAATTGATTATATAGCGGGTGCGCGTAAAGCTTGTTAATGTGAAACCTTAGCCAGTAGACTGGTAAGAGAAGCATCAAAAATACCTGAAATAACACTGGTTAAACTTTTGCTTTCGGCCGGCTTTTTAAAATCTTCCGGGTAAAAAATATGATCAACCCCAAGGGCTTTCAGGAGGCTATCCGTTTTGGTGTGGGCCTTGCTTTTATAGCAGCAAACCTTTATTTTATTATATGCTGGATTGGCACCCATGCGGCGCAATATTTTTTCAATATCATTTGCCAGGTAGTCATAGTCAAAAATAATGAGATTGGGTTGCTGCTCATGTATGGTTGGAAAGATACAGCCCACGGTAAAAATATGCCTGAAAAGTTTGTTATTCGGCAGTAAATCAACCGAAAAGGTATCGGGAGCAACCAACAACACATTTTTAGATCGGACGCGGATCATAATCAGCTAAGTAAACGGACTTAAAATTAAACCATAAATATCGTGCGGACAAAATATTACCCTTAATTGTAATAATATTGATACAAAACTCAACCGTTAGCTGTGTAAATAGCTGCTATACAGTGGGTTGTTTTTCTTTTATAAATATTAAATTAATTTCAAGGTAAATTGAGCATCTTGTGATCGTGGCCTTAAAATATTACTATGTTAGATTATGTGATCAAAGCAGCCTTATTACGATTCAGAAACTGCTTTTGTTGCCCTATTATTTTGATATTATTGAATAATTTAAGGTAACTTGTTTTGTTTAATCTAAACCTTGAAATTATATGGCTACTCCCGAATTGCTGCTTTTACTCATTCCGGTTATTTACCTTATCGGTGCTGTTGTTTTGATTTTTGTAACAAGACTGATTTTCAGCATTCCCACTTTTTTAAGGTATCAGAAAGCACAAACTAAATTGCTATCTGAAATTGCGCTAAAAAATGGCGTGGAAGTAGACAGAATAACCGAAATTTTGAATGGGATAAACAAATAAAACAAGTGTGGTTAGCAAAAGAAAAGCCTGTTCTCAGTATAAATATTGAGAACAGGCTTTCGCTATGCATTGATGAAACCTTAACTAAGCTGTAAAAGCAGCTAATGCTTTATTTATTCTGCTAATGGTTTCTGTTTTGCCGAGTAATGCAGCAATATCAAACACATGAGGGCCAAATTTACCGCCAACCAGCATAATGCGGAATGGTAACATTACATCACCAACCTTTAGTGCTTTTTCTTCGGCCAGGGCTTTAAATTGTAGTTCAAACTCGTGGGCTTCAATGGCGGTACCGGTATTATTTAATAATGCAATAAGTGCATTAAAGAAATCAGTTTTAGCATCTGTCCATTTAGGTTTTACCGCATTTAGGTCGTACTCCTTTGGTTGCTCAAAAAAGTATCCTGCTTGCTGGTAAAAGTCAGGTATTAAAACACAGCGGTCTTTTATTAAGTTAATAACGGTTAACAAATAATCGTCATTGGTTACCGCAACGCCTTTTTCCTCTAAAACGGCTTTCACTTTTGGCTTTAAGCTTTCAGCATCAAGTCTTTTTATCCACTCGGCATTGAACCATTTGGCTTTTTCAAAATCAAACTTGGCACCAGCCTTGCTCACCCTGTCAATAGAGAATTTTTCAATCAGCTCGTCCAGCGTAAATAGTTCCTGGTCGGTACCGTCATTCCAGCCCAGGGTAGCCAGCAGGTTTAAAAATGCTTCGGGTAAAAAGCCCAGTTCGCGGAAACCCGGGGTAAGCTCGTCTGTTTTGGCATCAAACCAGGTCATGGCATATACCGGGAAACCCAGGCGTGCGCCATCGCGTTTACTCAGTTTGCCGTGGCCGTCGGGTTTTAATATCAACGGTAAGTGTGCCCATTGCGGCATATCCGCTTTCCAACCCAGGTAATCCCACAAAAGCAGGTGCACCGGGGCCGATGGTAACCATTCCTCGCCGCGGAAAGCGTGCGAAATTTTCATCAGGAAATCATCAACCACCACTGCTAAATGGTAGGTAGGCATGCCATCTGCTTTCAGCAATACCTTATCATCAACCTGGTTGGTTTCAAAACTTACGTGGCCGCGTATCATGTCAGTAAAGCTGATGGTTTCGTCGGCAGGTATTTTAATCCGGATCACATGCGGGGTACCTGCATCAAGCAGGGCATCAACTTCATGCTGCGGCAATGATAAAGAGTTGCGCAGGCTAAGGCGGTAAGCCTGGCCGTACTGAAAGTTAGGGATTTCCTTGCGGTTCTTGTCCAGTTCTTCGGCAGTGTCAAACGCATAATAGGCATGGCCCTGCATCACCAGCCTCTCGGCATATTCACGGTATGCAGCCTTGCGCTCACTTTGGCGGTAGGGGGCGTATGGGCCGCCGGCTACCGGACTTTCGTCTGGGTGCAGGCCGCACCATTTCAGGCAATCTAAAATATATTGTTCGGCACCTTCCACATAACGGGTTTGGTCGGTGTCTTCAATTCTTAAAATAAAATCGCCCTGGTATTTTTTGGCGAATAAATAGTTAAACAATACGGTGCGTACGCCGCCCAGGTGCAAACCACCTGTTGGGCTTGGTGCAAAACGAACTCTTACTTTTTTATCGGTCATGATGGCGCAAAGATAAACTTAAAATGGATGTGCAGATATGCGGATTTAAAATGTGCAAATGATATGATAAATGGATTGTAGATGTGTAAATGACATGATGATGTATGCGTGATTTGCAATGTCATAGAGTCGTCAATCATCCTCATATCTGTCATCCGCAGATCTACCCCATGTACATTTGAAATAATTTTACGTTATTTGGAGTGTGCCGAGTATGAACCCGTATCAACGAAAAAAACGCTGGAAATATTTATTGCTTGCGTTTGCAACTGTAATAGCCAGTGGCTCCTTGTTTTATACCAGTTACCTGGTTAAAAAAATTGCCAGTTCTGAGCGTACCCGTGCGCAGGTATGGGCTATAAGCATGAGGCAGATACTTAACTCAGATGATAATGACTTTTTGAATTACGTACTTGCGGTGCGCGATAGCTTAACCGTACCGGCTATTGTTACCGATGCCAAAGGCGATATCCGCTTATCCCGGGGGTTAGATACTACGAAAACATATATTGATTTGCCCTCACCCGGAAAAAAATATGATCTCGCTTATTTTAAGGGTGAGCTGGCCTACATGAAGCAGCAGCACGCACCAATTAAATTGAAAATTTTGGGCGAAGACAATTTTGTTTATTACAAAGATTCGGCGCTGCTTACACAGCTGCGGTTGTTCCCCTATATTCAGTTAACGGTGATAGCTATATTTTTATTGATGGCTTATACGGCTTTTAGCTCTTCGCGAAAATCCGAGCAGGATCAGGTCTGGGTTGGTTTGGCGAAAGAGACAGCTCACCAGCTGGGTACGCCCATATCCTCATTAATGGCCTGGATTGAGCTGATGAAGGAGAAATTTAATGCCGAAGATGACGTGTTGGTGGCCGAAATGGAGAACGATGTAAAACGCCTGGAAATTGTGGCCGACCGTTTCTCCAAAATAGGATCGAAACCGGTATTGGAAGAGCATGCCGTTTATGCGGTGGTTAAGGATTTTGTTGATTATTTTAAGGTGAGGGTAAGTAAAAACATAGGCTTTGAACTGAGCGGAAACCCACATTTAAAAGCCGGGCTCAATATTCCGCTGTTTGATTGGGTGCTTGAAAATCTGCTTAAAAATGCGGTTAATGCCATTGACGGTAAAGGCAGCATCCATGTAGAAATAGGTGGCAACAAGGTAAAAAACCAGGTATTTATTGATGTAACCGATACCGGGAAGGGCATACAGCGCTCTAAGTTTGATACTGTTTTTCAGCCAGGGTATACTACCCGCAAGCGGGGATGGGGCCTGGGCCTGTCATTAACCAAACGTATGATAGAGAATTACCATAACGGACAAATTTTTGTAAAGGACTCTGAAATAGGTAAGGGCACAACATTTAGAATAATATTAAAAAACACCCGTAATGATAAATCCACCAAATCCTGAGGAATATTCGCCATTTGCTGCCGGGTATGTAGGGAGGGTTACCAACAGCAACGTAATTGAACTGCTGGAGCAACAGATGGTTTCAAGCTATGACCTGTTCAGTAACTTAACCGATGAGCAAGCGGTGTATGCTTATGCCCCGGGTAAGTGGACGGTTAAGCAGGCCCTTGGCCACATGATTGATACCGAACGCACTTTTGGTTACAGGGCCATGGTTTTTTCGCGCAATGCTATTGAGCTGCCCGGGTTTGACCAGGACGTATATGTGAACAATACGGATTTTAACAACCAGGGTATTCATGACCTGGCGGCTGAATTTAAGGCTACCCGGCAATCAAATATATATATGATCAGGGGTTTTAGCCAGGAGCAGCTGTTGCGCACGGGCATTGCCAGCAGCCACTTATTTTCGGTAAGGGCATTTGTATATATGCTGGCCGGGCACGAACTGCATCACCTGCATATTTTTAAAGAGCGGTACAATATTTACAGAAGCCATAATTTTTAAATGCCGAAAAGCCTCTGTAATCAACAGACGCTTTTTGCAGCAGTAGATTTGATGTGCGCAATGTTATTTTTGCAGTGTATCTTGTTTCTCAAGCACTTCCTTTTTTTCTATCCGGTAGGATAGAAACAAGCCTAAACCGCCGAAGATGGCTATAAGGGCGATGTATAAAAAGAAACTGTCGTCGTCCATGCTTTTAAACAAGCTGTGGTCTAAAACAAAAGCCAGGAATAATCCCAGACCGGAGCCAATAAGCAACAATCCCCATTTTAAGTTCTGATAAGGTGCTGACTGTGGTTTGTAGCTGCGTGGGTCCATGCCGCGTTCAATCATTGCCAGTTTTTCGCGTTTGCGCAGGTAAACAATCCCGAAAATCATGACAAAAAAGCCAAGTGATACAAGGATTATCATAATAACCCCTAATTGTTCGGTTTCCATGATAGTTTAAAATTTAAATAAGTTAATACTTTTTTCTTGTTTAAATACCCTTAATGGTGTATTTGTAAACTATGACCACCTGATTTTTAAACAGGTTACACCCAATGAAAAAAAAAGTTAAACCGAGCCCCTGATGGGGTGAATTTAACTTGAGTTGTTAGGTAAGTATATTTATTTAATGTAAGCGAAGATGGCAAATGATTTTCAAAGGCAACCCAAGTCAATCAACCTATAAAAAACTGCTGACTCACAATTTTTCCATTCTCCACTTTATAAACGCAAATCTCTTCAAACATTTTACTTTCCTGCCCCTTGATGGCGAAATGCATAGAAAACACCAGGCTAAAGTAATTCCCGGCAAAAATTGCATCGGATACTTTAATAGCATGGATTTCTACATTAGCGAGAAATTGTTTTTCGCGCTCAATGAGGCTATGAAGCCCGTTTATCGGCTCGTTTTTATTATTTGGATCAATGCTTACGGCATCATCGGCGTATAATTCGGTATAGGCTTCAACAAATTTTAGCTCATTACATAATGAAGCTAAACGATTGGCAATTTCTGGTATAGTGTTCATGGTTTTGAAAGTTTGTTTGTGATAGTAATCAAGAGTAATACTATGTGAATTTTTACAACATCGAACATTAAAAGCAAAGAATGATATACAAATGATATACCAACGCCATACGTGCGGGCTTTAGCAGCGTCTGTTAACTAACACCATTTGGGGATAACGAGGGAAACTAAATGCCCTTCTGTTACAGAAGGGCATTTAGTACCTGTTTAAAAAAACGCCCTTTCAGAGGGTTATTTTATTTCAAATACGGCTTGAATCTGGAAACTCAGTTTTATCTTTTTAAAGTCGATGTCTGATTCTGCCGGACCTGCATCTGATACTGCTGCTTTTGAAAACATCATCAGCGTACGTGGCTGCGGAAAACTGCTGTTATCGCTTTCAGTAATATTAAGTGCCGAACCCAGTTTATCACCCAGGCCGTTAACCAGGAATGCTGCTTTGTCACGGGCCGATAGGAGGGCTTTTAATTTCAGATCGTTTTTCAGGTCGTTGATCTTGGAGTAATCATAGCTCTGTATGTTGGTTGATTGTATGCCCTTAGGGTCAACCTTGGCCAGTATCTGGTTAAACTTGTTCAAATCGCGAACTTTAACCAGGTATTGTTTGCTGGCTAAAAAGTCAGGAGCCTTTTTTTTCTGATAATTATCGTTCCAGCCCGAAACATTGCTCATGGTAAAATCCTCTTTGGCAATGCCGGCGTCTTTTACGCCTTTTTCAAGCTGGTTTTCCAATACATCAATAGTAACCCGGTTTTTACCGTTCATGTATTCCTGTAATGATATGGAAACATATATAATGTCGGGGGTAACTTCCTGTTCGGCAATGCCGGTAACCTCAATTTTACGGCGCATATCAACCGTTTGTGCAAAAGCACCATAAGTAAACGTAAGTAATACGGCAAGGATAAATAACTTTTTCATGTGATAATTGTTTTTAAATGTAATGAAGCAAAATGAGCTATGATTTGTTTTTAGCGGCCCACAATAGTTTCATATTATAAATATTATATGGTATGTGACTATGATAACGTGCCTAAAGTTTAATATGTAACAGGCTTAATAATTTATTTGTTGATAAACGGGGGCTTAAATAATAGTATAAAGCTAATGGTTTTGGGTGGGTTTATACGGATGGTGCTGTAAGTCAATATTATAAAACTGTTTGGCCTTTTTTAAGGTTATATAAAAGTATTTTAAACATCAGGGATATGAGATCTATCTGGAAAGGTTCAATTGGTTTTGGTTTGGTAAGCATACCGGTAAAACTGTATTCGGCGGTGCAAACCAGCTCGCTTGACTTTGACATGCTTGACGGTCGCGATCATTCACGCATCCGTTATCAGCGGGTAAATGAGCAAACGCACAAAGAGGTGCCCTACGACAAAATTGTGAAGGGCTACAAGCTCAATGATGATTACGTAATTATGGATGATCATGATTTTGAGGATGCCGCCCCCGAAAAGAGCAAGGTTATTGAAATTGAAAGCTTTGTAGATATTGGTGATGTAAACCCCATGTTTTACGAAACATCATACTATACCGAGCCCGATACCAAAAATAATAAAGCATATGCCCTGCTGTTGAAGGCCTTGCTGCAATCAAAAAAGGCAGGATTGGCCCGCTTTGTACTGCGTAGTACCGAAAGCTTGTGCATTGTACACCCGGTTGATAATGTACTGGTGATAACGCGGATCAGGTTTGCCCAGGAGATCCGCAGTACTGAGGACCTGGATATTGCCGATGGTGTTAACGTAAGTAAAAAAGAGCTGGACGTTGGCCTGGCCCTGATTAATCAGTATGCGGAGGATTTTGATGTATCGAAGTTTAAGGATGAATATAACGACGAGCTGCTAAAGATCATTAAGGCAAAATCAAAAGGAAAACGGGCAACAGTTAAAAAACTTAAACCCCGTAAAGCCACCAGCGACGACCTGTATGAGCAACTGATGAGCAGCCTGAAAACCAAAAAGGGCGCGTAAAGGGCTGATGGTTTATAAGTCCTAAAAAACAGAGCGGTAGATAGCTTGTGGTTTAAATTTAGCGTCGGATTATACTGTTTACTATACAACTTAAAGTTTTATTGCTACACTTTTCGGTAGTAATAGGTAATAATCAATAATTTTTATTTCAAAATAAGAAATATTTTTAATAGATATGTAAATGTGGCATTGCCTTTGTTTGTTGATCAGCACACAACTTAAAAACACTACCATGGCAACCACAAAAACACCAGCACAAACTGACACCGTTCAGGAATCGGCATTAAATGAATTATTTATTGATGAATTAAAGGACATTTACTGGGCCGAAAAACATTTGGCAAAGGCACTGCCCAAAATGGCAAAAGCAGCCACATCTGATAAATTGCGTACTGCAATTGAAAACCATTTGGCTGAAACTGAAAATCACGTTACCCGCTTAGAGGCTGCTTTTGAATCAATAAATGAAAAAGCAGTAGCTGTTAAATGCGAGGCTATGGCCGGTTTATTAAAAGAGGGTGATGAAATAGTTGCTGAAACCGAAAAAGGCAGCATAACCCGTGATGCAGGCATCATATCCGCCGCACAAAAAATTGAACATTACGAAATTGCATCGTACGGTACTTTAAAAACACTGGCCAGCGTATTGGGTTACCAGGAAGCTGCTGAATTGCTTGACTCTACCCTGCAGGAAGAGAAAAATGCTGACAGCCTGTTAACCAAAATAGCTGAATCAGGTATTAACCAATCATCTAAAACAGAGAAAAAGTAAAACCTTTTCTGAGAAATAGTATCAGAAGCCGCCCGAAAGGGCGGTTTTCTTGCTGAGGAGTGCGTTATCCGAAGCCGTTATTAATTTTTTAAAACATTTTTACGCTAACAGATATTGTATATATATCTATGAAAATCATTAACTAAAATCAAACTACCATGAACTCATTATTGTATATAATAGCCGTTATACTGCTCATAGGTTGGGCAATCGGTGTGTTTTTTACTTCTGTAGGCAGCTTAATTCATGTGCTGCTGGTTATAGCCATTATTGCGGTACTATTAGGTATCATCAGGCGGCCAACGGCTATTTAAAATAGCTTTAAAAAATATGCAAAAATGCTCCTGTTATAATCAGGGGCATTTTTTGTTTGTGGTGACGGCGGGAGTACGCTATGTTGGATTGGCTGAATTTTAACTATTTTTACGTAAACGTGTAACCTAAATTAAAAAGCCTGCGTCAGAGAGGTTGTAACACATGCAGAGCAAGCTTTCAGATATCGAACTTATAGAACAAACCCTGGCGGGTAACCAGTCGGCCTATGCCGATCTGGTAAAACGGCACCAGCGGTTTGTATTTACCCTGGCTATGCGTTTTGCAAAGGGTAGGGAAGATGCCGAGGAGATTGCACAGGATTGTTTTATAAAAGCGTACCGCTCACTGGCGTCTTTCCAGGGGCAGTCAAAGTTTACCACATGGCTGTACAGTATAGTTTATACTACAGCGATGACATCGTTAAGAAAAAAACGGATAGCTACCGACTCGATAGATGATGAGGATACTTACATACAGGTTGAAAACAAGCCATCGGGTTATGATACGGATAATGTAGAGAATAAATCAAGATCGTTTTATCTGAACCAGGCCATTGAACAGTTACTGCCCGATGATGCCACCATTATTACCCTGTTTTACAAGGGCGAACAATCATTGGAAGAAATTGCCCAAGCGTTGGGTATGGAAGCCAATACGGTTAAGGTTAAACTATTCAGGGCGCGCCAGCGTTTAAAAGAAAAGTTGGAGCGCAATTTAAAACAAGAGGTGAAAGAACTGATATGAACACCATGGAAGAGAAAATCTGGAACTATATTGATGGAACCTGCACACCAGCGGAGCAGGAGGCCATTGCCAGGCTTATTGAGCAGGATGAAGTGTATGCCCGTAAGTATCAGGAATTGCTGGCACTAAACCTGGAGTTTGCAACTATGGAGCTTGAGGAACCACCGATGGCCTTTACCTATAATGTAATGGAAGCCATACGCACAGAAAACGCCAGCCAGCCACTTAAGGCCGCTATTGATAAGCGTATCATTTTAGGTATATCTATATTTTTTGTGTTCACCATACTGGCTTTATTGGTGTTTACACTGGCCAATGTGCATATTTCGGGAGCAAATTTGGGCGCCGTGGACATTAAGCTACCCGCAAACGTAAAAATGCCCAGTACTAATACGTTTTTAAGCAGCCCATTTTTTAAATGGTTTTTGATATTTGACTTAGTGCTTGCTTTATTTTTAACAGATAGCTATTTAAGAAAGAAAAATGCCGAAAAACACGTATAAGTGTTGCACAGTGTATGCCAAAACCGACAAGTGACCATACAATTAGTCAGTTTACGGGCAATAATGTAATTTGAATTTCAAGATTTGGCGTTTGTTAAAGTGACATGTGTTAAAAAATATAAGCCAACCCAATTTTGGTATAGTAATTGTATAACCTTATATGAACTGGTAAACTTACCGGTTTAATTGTGATAAGGTTTAGGTTGAAAGTCCCCCGGAGCAAGTCTGGGGGGCTTTTATTTTTTTATGATGTTCAGTTTTTACTCAACCTTATTCTGATCGTGTCCATTCGGCGTCCTTGCCATGGGCGTTATAGGTAACTAATTTAAAACGCCTGTTACCGGTATCGGGTACAAACTCAAACTCAACAGGAGCTTCGTTCATATAAAACCGGTTGCTGCTTTTGGCGTGTAACTTAATTTGTGTTAAATGGTCATTTGGGTAGGTGTCATCCACATATAGCTGTCCGTTTTTAAAAGTAATGATCATTTTATGCTCCGCATTGTAAACATAAGTGCCGGTGTATTGCCGCAAACTATCATCATTTAATTTAATTTGAAACCGGGGTTTACCGGCAGCCAGCCTTGCAATATCATTGGGCAGCATAATAAAATCCATATCATACTCAAACCCGTTAAATAACACCGCAACAAAAATGTCTTCGTTTGGCAGGTAGATTTCATCGGTCTGGTAGCCATCGGTTGAGCCGCTGTGCTCAATAGTAGAACTCCCGTCCAGATTCCTGATGAACCAACCATAGGCGTATTCAGATAAAGAGCCATCGGCAAAACGGTATGGTGTGGTGGCTTTTTGCAAAGTTTTGGGAGTTATCAGCTTACCCGCATACAAAGCGTGGTGCCATTTAAACAGGTCGTCGGCATTTGACATGATTGCGCCGGTTGCATACATCACCGTAGGGGCCTGTAGTTCGGTGGGTGTCCAGTTTTTACCATCAGGGCGCGAATAACCTTCGGCCATATTGGGCACGTTTTCACCTTTAAAAAGATAATAAGTATGGTTAAGCCCAGCAGATTCAAACAAATGCTTTTTAATATAGCTCTCATAGGTTTGCCCGGTTACCTGCTCAATAATATAACCCAGCAAATAAAAATTAGAGTTGCTGTACTCAAACTTGCTGCCGGGTTTAAAATTCAGGGGCGCATCTTTAAAATAATCAACTCCCTGCGCCGGGGTATATTCGTCACGATCTTTGGCTGGGTCAGTATTTTTAATGGTCAGGTAATCAGGGATACCCGATGTTTGGGTTAACACGTTCTCAATAGTGATGGGATACCCCTTGGATGGGAACTCTCTGGCATATTGCTGTATGCTGTCCTGTAAAGCTATTTTGCCTTGCTCAACCAGTTGCATTACGGCTATTGCAGTGTATTGCTTGGTCATGGAGCCTATCCGGAAAATCATATCGGTCTGCATGGGTTTTGGGGTTTGCAGATCAGCCATTCCAAAGGCTTTTTTATAAACAATCTGTCCCTTTTTAGCAACCAGCACTACGCAGCCCGGCCCTACGGATGGCAGCCGTTGCGTTATGAGTTCATCAAGCTTTTGGGTTAGGGATGTGTCCTGCTGGAGTAGGGCATAACAGTTTACCGGTACGGACAAGTAGCAGCTGCATAAAAGTAATAGCGTAAGCAAAGGGTTTTTCATGGGGCAATAATTTTGATGTAAAAGTGCCCATCGCAGCGGAGTTATTTTATTTAAAGAGCTCTCAAATCGGGATTTGAGAGCTCTTTAAGTGTCCATTAAAATTTATGCAGCGCCAGTGTCGCGGTACTCAGACGGAACTTTGCCCGTGAATTGTTTAAAGATACGCTGAAATGTGGCCTGTGAATTAAAGCCGCATTCTAAAGCGATTCCCGCTAAAGTGAGATGGCTGGAGTTGGCATCTGCCAGTCTTTGTTTAAATGCCGCCACCCGGTAACTGTTTACCCACTGGTTAAAACTTTGGTGCAGGTGGTTGTTTAGTAACGCCGAGATAGTTTTAGCAGGTATGTTGATGTGTTTGGAAAGCATTTCCAGGTTCAGGTCAGGTTTCAGGTACAGGCGTCCCTCGTCCATGGCGCGTGCCAACAGGGTAAGGGTCTTGTTGGCAACATCGGGAGCTATGCTTACTGCTGCTTTAGTTGCTTTTTGCCGATAATGGCCTTCTGTTTTAACGATCAGGTATCCTTTGATGCCCATCCAGTATATCAGGATCACCATGGGTACTAAAACCGGGTACCAGCCCACACGGTCAAGAAGCGAATTGTTATAACTGGGGATAAGATACGGGATCATAAAGCAAAGCCATATTAGCTGAAAGGCCGCAAACGCCCTGATAAACAAGCGCAGCCAGTTATAGTGGCGGGTATCGGCATTTTTTGTTTTGACCAGCTTATAGGCCTTATACAGATAAACAGAAATAGAAAGCCACCGGGGTATATCGGCATAGGTATTATAGTTATCGATAAACAAGCCCCAGGGTGTCGGATTCGGGGTTATGATTTTAAAAAAGTAGCCGGTAATATATATAACTGCTGCCAGGTAAGGTATCAGATCAATAATAACGGGTAAAAAGTGCAGGCGCTGGTTTCTGCCCATTCGCCAATCCGGGTCTGTTAGTGATTGGGTATAAAAGAAAATGAGTGGCCCAACCGGCATAATAAGCACCAGCGGAACAACTGCATGAATTACCCCGCATACCGCACTGGCCTGAAACCATGGCGCCTGAAAAAAATAGCCGTTTAAACAGGCCAGGCTAACCAGCAAAACGGTTGCACCCAAAAAGCGGTTCATATAATGATGCCGGGAGGCTAAAAAAAGCATCCCGCTCAAAATAAGCCCCTGTATAACGCCCAGCAGGAGAATGATCTGTAGAAAATAGTTGGTGAAATACACGGCAAGTTTTTAAACGACTACAATTTCAGCAAATTTGGGCAGATGTCAAAATGAGCGTGGCCCTTGAAAGGGGGAGTAATAGTCTATGAAAAGACATACAGTAAAAAGTATCCGAAAAGGTGGGTGTCGCACTGAGCTTGTCGAAGGGTTGAGCACAGAGGGCTCGCTCTATGCTTCGACGAAGCTCAGCATGACATGTTTGTTTTTCAGCGTAATAAAATATAAACCCCATCGGAGTATCCTATTTATAGCATTATAAGATCCGGTATTAGCTCCATAGGAACTACCTGATAAATCCTGTAAACACATAACAATTTTAAGTATGAAACTGTAAACTCTTTTTAGAACGATACACCTATTTTGGTGTTAGGAAGCTCCTATGGAGCTAAATCTCTACTGCATGATTACTATAAACACGATACTCCTACGGAGTGTGGTTGAGTAAAGCACTTTTCATTAAGCGTTTTTCAAATTTTGTTACTCAGACTAACTCCCGTTTTGGGATGATGGCTTTTTATAGACTATTACTCATTAAAAAAGGGGGGAGTTCTTTGATTAGCATATCGTAACGGACACAAAAATGCCCTGTTATGTAAATAACAGGGCATTTTTGTGTTCAGAAAACTCCCCCTTCAGGGGGCCGGGGGGCTAAATCTCTATCTCGCCGCTAAAAACCTGTACGGCGGGCCCTTCTAAAAAAATATCGGTAAATACTTTGCCATCATAATTAAAACGGATATTGAGGTTGCCGCCTAAAACCTTGATGGGGGTGGTAATGTGTCCGGTTTGTTGGTTATGGCTGGCCATGGCCAGGGCTACGGCGGTAACACCAGTTCCGCAGGCAAAGGTTTCGTCCTCCACACCACGTTCAAAGGTGCGTACAAAATAGCCATCCTCCATACGTTCCACAAAGTTTACGTTGATGCCCTTTTCGCGGTAGGTAGCATTATTGCGGATGGTTTTGCCTTCCTGGTAAACATTGCGGTGCTGCAGGTCATCAACCTGTTTTACGTAATGTGGCGATCCGGTATCGAGCACATAAGCATCTTTATCGGTAGTAATACGGTCAACATCAATCATTTGCAGGCTTACCCAATCGCCGCTGTCGGTAATTTTGGCATGGTGCGGGCCGTCAACCGCCAAAAATTCTGTATCGGTTTTAATAACTCCTAAAAACCGGGCAAAGGCAACAATACAGCGACCGCCGTTACCGCACATACTGCTGGGCTGACCATCGGCATTGTAATAAATCATTTCAAAATCAAAACCTTCCTTATTTTGCAAAAACATCATACCATCGCCACCGACACCGAAACGGCGGTCGCAAAGGCCCGAAATAAGCTTTGGATTAGTATGATCTATCCCGCCATCGCGGTTATCAACCAGTATAAAATCATTACCGGCTCCCTGGTATTTATAAAATTGAATATTCACAATAATGTCATTTAATATCAGCTATTTAGCATTAATCCGTTCAGATTGAGAAGCCTTACAGCCGGGTAAAATTAATTTAACAAAATTTAACAAAAAACGCGATAACTTATAGTTGAAAATCTCGTCTATATGGTATTAAATTTGAGTTATTAAATTATATAAACATAATAAAGAAAGGCAAATATAAATGAAAAAGATAGGTTTAACACTATTAACCGCTTTTGCAGGGGGTGCACTGGCTTTAGGCGCATATAAGGTAATTGAAAGTAAATATACCGACAATATGAGCTTTGAAGAAAAGCAAAAGGTTTATTTTACCAGTAACAAAACCGCACCCATAGTATCATCAACCGGATCGCTTGATTTTACGGAGGCGGCAGCTGCGGTAACACCGGCTGTAGTATACATCCGTACCACTTACAGCAGCCAATCATCGCAGGGGGGTAGCCAGGACCAGTTAGAACAAATGTTTGGTGATATGTTTGGTCAGCGCCAGCGTTCGCAGGGCGTTCAGCAGGCATCGGGTTCAGGGGTTATCATCTCAACCGATGGTTATATTGTAACCAACAATCACGTGGTTGAAAAAGCCGATAAAATTACTGTGGCCACTAATGACCACCGTACTTTTCAGGCTAAGGTAATTGGTACCGACCCGAGTACTGACCTGGCCTTGATCAAGATTAGCGCTACTGACCTGCCTATTGTAAAATTAGGCAACTCTGATGATTCGCGCGTAGGCGAGTGGGTATTGGCTGTTGGTAATCCATTTAACCTTACATCAACCGTAACGGCAGGTATTATTAGTGCAAAAGGCCGTAACATAGGTATTATTGGTAGCGAAGATAACCAGGACGACAATCCGTTTGGTCGTACCCGCAACCAGCAAACCGGGCCAAAATTAAACAAGGCCATCGAGTCGTTTATTCAAACCGATGCCGCCATCAACCCAGGTAACAGCGGTGGTGCATTGGTAAACACCAAAGGCGAGCTGATTGGTATTAACGCAGCAATAGCATCCCATACCGGTTCATACGAGGGATATGGTTTTGCCATACCGGTTAACCTGGCTAAAAAGGTACTGAATGATATAAAAAAATATGGTACGGTAAAACGTGGCTTTGTTGGGGTAAGCTTTACTGAGCTAAACCCCGATGTTGCACAGCAACTGGGTGTAACCAATACCAATGGTTTGTATGTTAATGACCTGGTAGCAGGGGGCGGTGCCCAGCAAGCCGGTATTCAGAAAGGCGACATCATTGAAAAAGTGGAAGGGGTGCCTGTTTTTGAATCATCTGACCTGCAGGAGCGTGTAGGCCGTTTACAGCCTGGAGATAAAATAAACATGACCGTACTGCGCGATGGTAAAGAGAAAAGCTTTGAGGTAACCCTTAAAGCCGATGCAGCACCAACAACCCGCACCGCAGCGGTGTCAAAATCAGCCGAGGAATTATTTAACAAACTGGGTGCAGGCTTCCAGCCGTTAACCCCGGCTCAAAAAGCAAAATTCCATGTTAACTCGGGTGTTTTGGTAACACAGGTTCGTCCGGGTCGTGTGTTTGATAACTTTGAGATCCCGGTTGGTTCAGTGATCACCAGCATCAATAAATCGCCCATTAACAATGTGGCCGATATTGATAAAGCGATCACTAACCTGCGCAATGGTAACCTGGTAATTTCAGGCTACTATCCAGATGGAACAAACTTTAACAATATGTTCCAGGTGCAATAAAATTTCTATCCAGTTTTTATATTAAGCAAAGAGCCCGGCCAAAAGCCGGGTTTTTTGTTTGGAAGGGGGGGGGTAGACTCACCCGATCTGCGCTTCGCTGGATCACCCTCTCTATGGCTTTGCCATAAAGAGGGTTGAGGGAAAATATTAATTTGTTATGCTGAACGCAGTGAGAAGCCCGCCAAATCTATTAAAGCCCCTTGCTTTTGAAAGGCGCCAAAGCAATAATGCGCGTAGGTTTTTCAAATTCCCTCTTTGCGCCGCAGGCGTAGAGAGCGTGGTCAAGCGAAGCAAAGACCGGGTGAGTATTTTACGTCCGAGCATCAAATCAAAAGAAGCTTACCCCAATTGTCCAGCCCAGCCAGCCGCTCCAGTTATTGCTGCCGGTAATAAAACTGTGGTGCAGGTTTTGTACATAAGTGTAACCATTAATGGGGCTGTGCTGATCAGAGTAAAAAAAGTTTAATGACGGCCCTGCATTTACAGATAGGCCTTTGCTGAATTTATAGGTTAGCGCAGCATCCAGCCGGCTCAGCTGATTGGTTCTGAGCCAGGTGCCCTGATAAATATATTGCTGGGTTAGCTCGGGGTTAAGGCTAACGCGCTTACTTAGGCCAAACTCCCTGCCAAAACCAAAGCCAAAGGCATATAGCTTGCTGTTATCGTTTATCCGCAGGCCGCCTGTCCAGATAGTGTATAGCTGTTTGCTGCCGGTTTTCAGGGCTACATTGGCATTCAATGTTTCGTTGGATGACAGCGCCAGTTTGTGATAGCCGTAACGGACAATATTTATTAATCCAATGCTGTAACCCGATGAAGTATCAGCGATGTTAACAACCCCCAATTGAACACCGCGCAGGTTGCGGGCATAATTAAAGAGCCCTGCTGCCTGTAGCCCGCTTACTTTTTGCCCTGCCACATTGCCAAGTGCAGCCAGCTGTATGCCCCTTACCTTGCCCCGTACATGATTATAGGTGGCCAGTTGGATACCGTTCAGATCGCGTTTTACGCTGTTGTGTACCAGGGAAAGCTGTATGCCCCTAACGCTGCCCAATACATTGTTGTACAGGCCACCCAATTGTATGCCGTTAACGTTGCCGCCTACCACATTAAATATACCGGCTATCTGCACGACGCCTACATCGCCCTTATCAAGGTTAAAAATGAGGCCGAGTTCAAAGCCGTCGACACCGGCATTATAGCCGCCAACTGCGTTTAATGATACCGCGTTAACTACCTGCCCGCTAAACTCAGCATGGGTGCTTACGCCGGGTATGGCCGATGCCTGGAAAGGAGCCTGCGCAATAAGGCCATGAAGGTTTGCAGCTTGTATCTGCTGCCGGGCCGATATAAAAAGCCTGCCCAGCGAAGTCTTTTCTATACCATCATCATCATTACTGATCATGTAGCCATCGCCATCAACAGAGGATTGGTTGGGATTTACGGTAACGCCTGATAAAAAGGTAACCGTAGTATCTTTATAAAACTCCTTACTTATGGTAAGCATTGCTGGTTTTCCGTTGGTTTTAAGACGCAGTTCAAAGTGTCCGTCTTTACCGGTAAGCGTTGATTGTCTTAAGGAGCGTTCATAAACGCTGGCGTTCTCCAGTTTTTTGCCACTCTGATCGTCGGTTACATAACCACTGATGCTGTATTCGTCATTTTCAAGCGCTGCTTTTTCGGTAGTTAATGAGAGTTGCAGGGGAGCGTAACGCAGTATGACAAAATTGCGCGACTCCTTATATTCAAACCTGTTGCGGAGTATGTTGTCAAGCACTTCCTTAATGGTCCAGTTGTCGGCATTTATGGTAACCAGGCTATCGGTTTTTACAATATTGCTGTTGTAGGAGAAGGTGAAATTGCCTTTTTCTTCGATGGTTTTTAATACCGTACCCAGGCGCATGTTGTTAACGTGTACAGATATGTTTTTGGCAAGGATAGATTCGGCCGGTGCCCCGCTGCTTACCAGCGGAATAGCCAACATGACCATTGCAGAAAATATAAAGCTGCGTAAACAGTTCATCATTCAGGTAGCGGTATTATTTAAACAGGATCTGCTGGTTGTTATGAATCACGGTGATCTTGAAGGTATCGGCAATAATGCCCACTATTTCATCAAGCGACTGGCCCTGGAACGTAGTAGTGATGGGCTGGTTCTCCAATGATTTATTAACGATGACAATATGCGCGTTATACACTTCATTCAATGTCTGTACCAGCTCATGCAACGGCGTTTTATTACACACCAGTTGCCCGGTTAAATAATAATTATACAGCTTGCCCCTGCTTAATTCTTTCGATAAAAAGCCTTGCTGGCTGGTAACGCTTAGTTGCTCGCCGGGATTAAGGTTAATGCTGTTTTGCTTTTTGCTCACTTGTACAATTCCGGTTTCCACAATCACTTCGGTTTTGCCGTTACGGCTTTTAATATTGAATGACGTTCCAACTACCCTAACCGTTACATCGTTTACCTTAATTATAAAAGGTTTTGTTTTATTAGGGGTGATTTTAAAAAAGGCTTCGCCCTGTAGGCTCACCGGCCGGATGTTGCCGGTAAATTTACCCGGATACACGAGCACGGAATGACTGTTAAGCGTAATAACTGATCCATCGGGGAGGGTTTGTTTGTGTACCTTGTTCTGGCTGTCTATTTTTACAAATGATACCGATCCTTTATCATACACATGATTAAATGTGAGCCAAAGTACCGTGCATATTAAAATAACCGAGGCGGCCAGGCCAAGCCAATGTGTTGTTTTTAATCTTTTTGTGAGTGCAGTACGGGGCTCTGGCGTGGTGTTTTTTAACCGGTTTTGCAGGCGTAAAAAGGCATCGTCCTTATTCACGTTTCTGGTTGCTGCCGGACTTTGGTCCCAGATCAGCTTAAAATCAACATAAAGTTTGCGGTTGGTATCACTGGCGGTCACCCAATCCTCCACCAGTAAATGCTCGGCGGGCGTAGCTTCGCCAGCCAGGTGTTTCACCAGCAAATTATCATCTATAGGGGGATCCGTGCTATTCATACACTACCATTTTGTTAATAAAAGTAAAATAATCGGTAAAAACTCTGCCAGTTTCTGCCGCATAATGCGCAGTGCTTTGCCCATCTGGTTCTCCACCGTTTTAATTGATAAGCCAAGATGGTCTGCAATCTGCTGGTATTTCAGTTGCTCAAACCTGCTGAGCTGAAAAATAGTGCGGCATTGCTGCGGCAGCTGGCTCATGGCTGCATCAATATGCTGTTGCAGTTGGGCAGTAGTTATTTTGTGCGATGCCTGTTCATCCGCCTGGTCAAGCTGCCCGGCGTAGTATACGTTAAAGGATGCCTTAACCTTTTGGTGTTTTAAATAGTTAAGGCTTTCGTTATGCACCGCACGATACAGGTATGACTTTAAAGAACCATCGGTTTTAAGAAGATCGCGTTTTTCCCAAATGCGGCAAAATACATTCTGAACAATTTCCTCGGCCATTTCATCATCCTTTATAAAGGAGTAGGCATAAGCGTGCAAACTTTCAAAATGGGTTTTAAATAACCATTCATAAGCCTTTTCGCTACCTTGCTTTAGTAAAATAATAACCGTGCTATCGCTGTATTCCACTTTAAGAGGGTGAAAGTAAGCGTTAAAGATAGCTTGTTTGGCGGTCAAATTCACACGGGTACTTTTTAAAAGCAAAAGATCAAACCAGTTGTATTTGAATACTGTACAGCGAGTGGTGGATATCAACCTTGCTGCAAACCCCGTTTGTGTATGAGTAATAATTGTAATTACCATCGGGCAGGTCAATACGGTACACATGCTGCGAAATTTGCTTTACCTGCAGAAACTGCTGAAAGTTGTCTGAATAGATCTGCGCGTTATTATCGGGCTCGCGGCAATACAACAACATCAGGTTGGTGCTGATCAGTTTTTGATTTACCTGTCCGCTTTTGCCGTCGGCCAGGGTTTGGTAGCTGTCGCCGAAGGCCCTGGTTTGGCGGCTGGCTTTTTCTTTACCGTTAACATTACGGCTGATACGGGAGCTGATAAGCTTGCCACCCTGAAAAACAGACTCTTCGTTAATATTTACCTGTATGCTCATAATGAAGCGCATTTTTACCTCCGATATCATTTTCAGATACAGGTCGTCGCCATTGCGTTTCTGGTACAGATCCAAATGACCTACTATTTTGCCGCTGTGCAGTACGTTGTATTTTACCAGCTGTTCCTGCGCCATCAGGCTGCCCGAAAAGCAAAGCAGCGCCAGCAGGGTAGCTGCTTTTGTTAAAGGATTGAGCAAGGTTAACGGGGTAATATTTTTATGCTTTAAGGCCGGAGCCAGGTATTTTTTGAAGAGCCAGATTAATAGTGCGGGTATCATGGTGGTAAAGTTTTAATAAACGGTGCAACAACTGTGTGATTCTTAACTACAGCTATTACAACATATTAAAGCTTTACCCCTACGTGTTTTCATAATAATTACTAAGGTAGAAAAATAATCTACTAATTTAGTAGATTATTTTATTTTTTGTTGCTGGGATGGCTCACGCGGTCATCGGATGAGGCAAACAATACTCCCGATAATGGTGTTTAGTGTACAACTTTAATCACAACAATATGCAATGGTTTGGCAGGCGCGAAAGCGATAACGTAGAAGATAACCGCGGTGGTGGTGGCCGCTTTGCCCTGGGCGGCGGTATTGTAGGAATAGTTGCCCTGGCTATTTATTATTTTACCGGGATAGATGCTTCACAGCTGCTTAACCAGGTAGCCACTAATACCCAGCCACAAACAGAACAGCGCGCTAATGACCCTAAGGCGCCCGAAGACAAACAAAAGAACTTTGTACGCGTGGTACTGGCAGATACGGAAGATATATGGACCAAGTTGTTCAGCGATATGGGTAAAACCTATGAGAAACCACATTTGGTTTTGTTTACCGATGCTGTACGCTCGGGCTGTGGCAATGCAAGCTCGGCTACGGGGCCTTTCTATTGTCCGGCGGATGCGAAGGTGTATATTGATCTTTCTTTTTATGACGAGCTGCAAAACCGCTTTGGAGCTGCAGGAGATTTTGCCCAGGCTTACGTGATAGCGCATGAAGTGGGGCATCACGTGCAGAATTTGCTGGGTATATCCGCCAAGATGGACCAGGCTCGCAACCACCTCAGCGAAAAGCAATACAACAAACTATCGGTAAAGCTGGAATTACAAGCCGATTTTTATGCCGGTGTATGGGCGCATTATGAGCAAAGCTTAAAAAAAGTGCTGGACCCCGGCGACATTGAAGAAGCCCTGAACGCCGCCAACGCCATAGGTGACGATCGCCTGCAAAAACAGGCCCAGGGTCGTGTAGAGCCCGATAGCTTTACCCATGGAACCAGCGCCCAGCGCATGTACTGGTTTAAAAAAGGCTACGAAACAGGCGATATTAATCAGGGCGATACGTTCGGGAATGGGGATTTGGAATAGAGGGGATTAGAGTACCACTATGAATTAAAATAACTTATAGAATTCGGCAAAATCTACCCAGATTCTAAGTTTCTGAAATGCTATAATGACATATTTGCACGTTGTGAATATTTGTCAACAGTGTAAAGTTGATGTTGTTTATTTAGCTATATTGCTTTTTTATAGATAATGAAAAAAGAAGTTATATTGGAGTTATTCGGAAAGTTTGAGCAGGCTTGCTATGATTATAATGGGATAGAATGTTGGAGTGCACGGGATTTACAAGAAATATTAGGTTATACCAAGTGGTCAAATTTTTTAAATGTAATTGAGAAGGCTAAAAAAGCATGTGAAAATGCCGATTCAAGCGTTTCAGATCATTTTGCCGATGTCGGTAAAATGATCGCGATAGCAAAAGGTGCTCAGCGTGAAGTTGAAGATATTGCTCTAACACGTTATGCCTGCTATTTAATAGCACAGAATGGTGACCCTGCAAAGCCTGCTATTGCTTTTGCGCAAACATATTTTGCCGTGCAAACACGTAAGCAGGAAATAATAGAACAACGCCTAATTGATGTTGAACGTGTTGCCGCAAGAGAAAAATTAACGAAGTCGGAAAAGAAATTATCAGGTATACTCTATGAAAGGGGAGTAGATAGTGCGGGGTTTGCCCTAATCCGCTCCAAAGGCGATCAGGCTTTGTTTGGAGGGTTTAGTACTAACGAAATGAAGAAGAAGCTGGGTATACCAGCCGCCAAACCACTTGCAGATTTTTTGCCTACTTTAACAATCAAGGCGAAAGATTTTGCTAATGAACTTACCAGCCACAACGTAATTGAGAAGGATCTGAATAGTAATGCACAGATATCGAAAGAGCATATTGATAACAATAATGCAGTCAGGGATATTTTATTGCAAAGAGGTGTAAAGCCAGAGGCATTGCCCGCTTCTGAGGATGTTAAAAAATTAGAACGCCGTTTGGAAAGCGATGAAAAGAAGGTTTCAAAAGCAGGAGGCAAATCTAAGTAATATAGCGTTCGGCTGCTCGTTTTTACATCCCCTTAAAAAACAAACTCTCACGAACATCTTGCCGGCTCATACGTTATTTGCTTACATTAGCAACACGCATGAAAAGTTACTACTATACCATACTCATTATAGCCGCACTTACTGCCCTCAGTTCCTGTTCGCCTAAGGTGGGGCCTTATGCCTTAACCAATAAAGTATATAAGCACCAGACAGATTCGGTGGTGAGCATTATAGAGCAGGAGCAGCCAGCCATGCTAACGGACAGTGCCGGAGCGGCTATTCCCGGCGAGTGGGTAGGTACGGTGAATTTTAACCTGCGTAAACCCAACTATGTGATCATCCATTTTACGGCGCAGGATTCTATACAGCAAACCCTCAAAACGTTCACCATTGTAAAACCGCAGGTAAGCGCGCATTACGTGGTAGCTAAGGATGGTAAGGTATTTCACATGCTGAATGATTACCTGCGCGCCTGGCATGCAGGTATAAGCAAGTGGGGAAGTATCAGCGATATGAACAGTTGCTCTATCGGTATCGAGATTGATAATAATGGTAAGGAACCTTTTAATGATGCACAGGTAAAAAGCCTGTTAGCGCTGCTTACCCAGCTTAAAAAAGCGTATAATATCCCTACGGCAAACTTTATAGGGCACCAGGATATTGCCCCTGCCCGCAAGCCCGATCCCGGGCCGTTGTTTCCCTGGAAACTGCTGGCTCAAAAAGGTTTTGGTTATTGGAGTGATGAACTGCTGGAATTAGCTCCCGATAATTTTGACTACGCCATCGCACTCAAGCTTATAGGTTATGATACCAGTAACCTGTCCGCCGCCGTCGTAGCCTTTAAACGTCACTTTGTACAAACCGACGAAACTCCGACCATGACCCAATTGGACTTGAATATTTTGTATAACGTGTACAGGAAGTACTGAGGGTGAGGTAAAGGTAGAGGCGAAAGGATAAAGGTAAAAGGCGAAAGGTATTTTGATTTGCCAATAAGAAAAGTCGTAACCAATATGAAAGATAAAAGGCGAAAGGTATTTCGATTTGATAATAAGAAAAGGCGTAACTAATATGTAAGATAAAAGGCGAAAGATTAAGACCTTTCGCCTTTTACCTTTCAGTTTTAACCTTTTTTTACCCAGCCGTCTTTCAGTGTCACGGTGCGGTTAAACACCAGTTTGTCGGCTGTGGAATATTTATCAAGGGTAAAGTAGCCTTTGCGCATAAACTGTACCGGCGTGCCTGCTGTAGCGTTGGCCAGGTCGGGTTCAATATGGGCTATTGGCAGTATCTGCAGACTGTTCGGGTTCAGGTAATCTTTAAAATCGCCGTCTTCGCTCTGCGGGTTCTCTACCTGGAACAAGCGGTCGTATAACCTCACCTCGGCAGTTTTGGCGTGTGGTACGCTTACCCAATGTATGGTTCCCTTTACGTTGATGCCGCTTGTATCATTACCTGATTTTGATTCAGGCAGGTAGGTACAATGTATCTCTGTCACATTGCCATCGTCATCTTTCACAAAGCTATCGCAACGGATGATGTAAGCATTTTTTAAACGCACCATCAGCCCTACACCCAAACGAAAGAATTTCTTCGGCGGTACTTCCATAAAGTCCTCGCGCTCTATCCACAATTCACGGCTGAACGGAATGTCCCTGCCGCCATCGCCGCCTTCAACCTCGGGGTTGTTTTCGCCGTGCATGGTTTCGGTTTCACCCTCCAGGTAGTTGGTCAGGATACATTTAATAGGATCAAGTACAGCCATACGGCGCCATGCGGTTTTGTTCAGATCCTCGCGGATACAAAACTCCAGCAAACCAACGTCAATCATATTTTCGCGTTTGGCTACGCCGATGCGCTCGCAAAATTCACGGATACTGGCAGGGGTATAACCACGACGGCGCAAACCACTAATGGTAGGCATCCGCGGGTCGTCCCAGCTTTCTACATGTTTTTCTTCAACCAGTTGCAGCAACTTACGCTTGCTCATTACCGTATAGTTGAGGTTCAGACGCGCAAATTCATATTGTTTGGATGGGAATATATCCAGCTGTTCAATAAACCAATTATATAATGGTCTGTGTGGTATAAACTCCAGCGTACAAATGGAATGGGTGATCTGCTCAATAGCGTCTGACTGGCCGTGGGCAAAATCATACATCGGGTAAATGCACCATGCATCGCCGGTACGGTGATGGTGTGCATGTTTAATGCGGTACATCAACGGATCGCGCAGGTGCATATTTGGCGATGCCAGGTCAAGCTTGGCGCGCAATACTTTAGCACCATCTGGGTATTTACCGGCTTTCATATCGGCAAACAGCTGCAGGTTTTCCTCAACAGATCTGCTCCGGTATGCATTAGAGGTGCCGGGTTCAGTCGGTGTACCTTTTTGGGCCGCTATCTCTTCGGCGGTGCTGTCATCAACATAGGCCAGGCCTTTTTGTATCAGCGCAACGGCAAATTCATATATCTTGTCGAAATAGTCGGAAGCGTAAAGTTCTTTCTCCCACTCAAAGCCAAGCCATTTTACATCCTCTTTAATGCTGTCAACATATTCCACATCCTCTTTAACGGGGTTGGTATCATCAAAGCGGAGGTTGGTTTTGCCGTTATATTTTTGTGCCAGTCCAAAATTTAAACAAATGGATTTGGCATGCCCGATGTGCAGGTAGCCATTAGGTTCGGGCGGAAAACGTGTTAGTATCCTGCCGTCGTTTTTGCCGGCAGTTATATCTTCTTCAACAATTTCCTCTATAAAGTTCAGTGATCTTTCTTCGCTCATAAATACTTTAGCAATAACTGCAAAAGTAACAAAAAAATTAAGCCCCCTAACCCCTGAAGGGGGGAACTTTTGAATAGCCCCAGGAAAATCCGGTGCAGGCAAAATAAATTTGTCATACTGAACGGAATGAAGTATCTATTGGGAGATTAGATCAATCGTTCTTCGGGATGACAGCATAATAAGAGGCCTCCCCAATAAGCAAATTAAAAACTCCCCCTTCAGGGTGCCGGGGGGCTCTGGATGATATTGTGACTGGCCAGTATGCGCATCAGTATATCAACCGATAGGTCGCGGGTAATATCAATACAAATGTTTAGGCGGCCGCGAATTTTTACCTGGCAAAAGTTATAATGAAACTCGAGGATAAGCCCGCGCAGGCTGCCCGATTTAATGATGATGGTTTCGTTGTTCAGTACCTCACAGGTGTTGCTGGTGCCGTTAAAGTAACTACACAAGTTTTTAATAAGCCGGTAAATGGGTAACGACAGGATCATAAATTCAAGACTCTAAAATAGTGTTTAATCTTCGTTTGATGATATTATCTTTTATATAAGCGGGCAGTAAACTATTTAATACAACCAGCAGCCGGTTAACCATACCCGGTATAATTTCTTTTTTGCCTTTCAACAGTCCGTCAATAGCAATGCGGGCCACTTGCTCGGGCTCTAATATGGTAGCTTTTGATATTCCTTTGAGGCTGTTGTTCATAACCAACAGCTCGGGTTTGGTATTGATACCGCCGGGACTCAGCAGGCTGATCTTTACATTGGAGGCACACAGCTCCAACTGTAAGCATTTGGTAAAATAGCGGATAAAGGATTTTGTTGCGCCGTACACCTGCTTTTTGGGCACTACAAATAAGCCGCCCAGGCTACCCACATTTAAAATATACGAGGTAATTGAGGCATCAGCCTGCGCCAAAAACAAGCGGGTAAGCAACACTGGGGTAATTACGTTAAGCTCTATCTGCATTTTATAAAATGCGGCACTTTGCTCCTCAAACCATGACCAGTTGCCCAGGCCCGCGTTATTGATGAGTAAATGTGCGGTGATGTGCTGTTGCTGTAAATAAGTGAAAATTTCGGGATAACTTTCTGTGCGGGTCAAATCAACCTCCACGTAGTATACATTACCGAAAAGTTTTTGCGGATAAAGGAAGCCAGTTCCGGTAGCCCGGATGCAGGTAAGGCTACCAGCACCAGGTTAATGTTACGACCGGCCAGTTCAATGGTAAACGATTTGCCCAGACCCTCACTGGCTCCGGTGACAATAGCGGTTAGTTGTTGCTGCATAAATAAGCTTTTTGATGGTTTTTTGAATGCTGAAATTCCGGGGCAAAGGACTTCTCCGGTATTTTTTGATCTTGCTTTTTGTTTTTTATACCTGCTGATCCCTGGATATAATTAACGGTTTGGCGCATACCCTCGGCAAAGGGCGTTATTTGATAACCCAGTTGAGTTACGGCTTTGTTGCTGCAATATTTCTGATCATATTTAAGGCGCTCCGCAAATTCAGGTAAAAACATCGGTGATAGGCCCGTAAGCCGGGTCTTTAACCATTCGAGCCGGCTGTAAAGATCAATAACCGGTAGCGGCAGCCTGATCATGTTTAGCTGTTTGCCCGATACCAGTTGCAGGGTTTCAAAAAAATCATTAAAACTAATATCGTGTCCACCTAAAATATAGCGTTCGCCGGTGATACCCAGGTTCATGGCAGCGATGTGGCCGTTAACCACATCATCTAAAAAAGCATAATTGGCTACTTGTTCGCCGTTGCCCGGTATAATGCGCCATTTGCCTTTTAAATAGCCAGATATCATTTTACCAACGGTATTACTATCCGTTACCGGCCCCTCACCATACACCCTTGAGGGGTTTACGGTTACCACGTCCATTCCTTGTTTTACAAAATTGCGCACTTCCAGCTCGGCCAGGTATTTGGTGCGTTCATAGGCTATCGGGAAACCGGTTATGCGTGGGTCGTTTTCTGTGATGGGGTGTTTTATGGTTGGTCCCCACACCCCGCAGGTTGATGTATATACTACTTTGCGCACACCTGCCGCGCCCGCAATTTCAAGTACATTATGAGTGCCGTTAACGTTGGTTTCGTGGTAATCATCAGGGTTGCGGCACCATATTTTGGCCATGGCTGCAGTGTGGTAAACCTGTGTACAGCCCTGCATGGCCCTTGCCAGGCTTTGTTTATACAGGATATTGCCCAATACGGGTTCAATGTTTTGATGTTTAATCAGATAAGGATGGCCGGTATTCCGGCATAAGGCTTTTACTTCATAACCTGCGGTGGCCAGCGCCAGGGTAAGCCGCCTGCCAATAAACCCGGTTGCTCCTGTAACTAATACTTTCATGCAGTTATTACAACGGATAGCATGCTTACCCCCACGCGGTATAAATATTTAATCATAGGCGAAATTGTGGTATCTGGTTATGTTGCACCGGTTATAAACAATTACCAGCCAGCGGCTATAGGTTTATTTGATAAAATAATTAAATTTGAAAAACAGCATCTGTAGTAAACCATTATTCGCTATGAACATGTACCCCGATTCCCACATGGGATTTTCTGATATGACTCCTGAAGAAATGGGCTTTTTGCAACAAGCCACAGCCGGGCTTAATGAGAATCAGAAGAAATACTTCTATATGATTTATAGCAGTAAACGGAAAAACTCCCAGGAGATTTTGATTTTTACTTTACTGGGATTTGTTTTTGTTGCAGGTATTCAACGTTTTGTTTTAGGCCAGATAGGCATGGGTATACTTTATTTTTTAACAGGCGGGTTTTGTTTTATAGGAACTATTGTTGACCTGGTTAAAAATAAATCGCTCACTTTGGAGTATAATAAGAAGATGGCCTATGATAGTCATCGAATGGCCATGATGAGTAATCAATAAAAATGCACCATCCAAAGCTTTATACCCATATTTGTTCATGAAATTAGCTGTACTTACTGCATACCTTGAAAGTTTGGCACCGTTGGTGTACCAGGAAGATTATGATAATGCAGGCCTTATTGTTGGTAACCCTGAGCAAGAAGTAACACAAGCCTTATTATCCCTTGACTGCACCGAAGCAGTAGTTGACGAGGCTATTGCCACAGGATGCCAGGTTATTATATCACATCACCCTATAGTTTTTAAGGGACTCAAAAAATTTAATGGCAAAACCTATGTGGAAAGAGTGGTAGAGAAAGCCATCCGCAACCATATAGCCCTTTACGCCATACATACCAATCTGGATAACATTATGGGCGGTGTAAACCAGCGCATTTGTGACACCCTTGGAGTAAAGAATACCCGGATACTGGTACCCAAGCATAACGTGTTAAAAAAACTGGTGACCTTTGTGCCGGGCAGCCATGCAGATGAAGTACGGAACGCCTTATTTGCGGCCGGTGCGGGCAATATTGGCAACTATAGCGAAGTAAGTTTTAATGCTGAAGGCACCGGAACCTTTAAAGGCGACGATACTACCAACCCTTATGTTGGCGAACCCGGTAAGCGCCACCTGGAAAACGAGGTGCGTATAGAAACAATTTACCCGGCCAACCTGGAGAGTAAAATACTGATGGCGCTGATACTGGCCCATCCGTACGAAGAGGTGGCTTATGACCTGTTTAATTTAACCAACCAGCACCAGCAGGTTGGAGCAGGCATGATAGGGGAGTTGGAAATACCCCAGAATCAGGAGTCGTTTTTATTTCATGTAAAAGATAAGATGCGGACACACGTAATCAGGCATACGGCATTAATGGGTAAACCGGTAAAAAAAGTGGCCGTTTGCGGTGGCGCAGGTGGCTTTTTACTAAAACATGCCATTGCGGCAGGAGCTGACGTTTTTGTCACTGCAGATTACAAGTATCATGAGTTTTTTGATGCCGAAGGAAAAATAGTGATTGCAGATATCGGACACTTTGAGAGTGAACAATTTACGGCGCAATTATTGTATGAAATAATACGAAAAAAATTTCCTATCTTTGCCGTCCGTTTAACAGAAGTAAATACAAACCCCGTCAAATATTTTATTTAATGGAACAAACCGTAGAACAGAAGCTTAAAGCTTTATACGAACTACAAACCATCCACACCAAAATTGATAGGATTCGCCAGGTAAGAGGCGAGCTGCCAATGGAAGTTGCCGATCTGGAAGATGATGTTGCAGGTCTTGAAACCCGCATTCAAAAGATCAAAGCTGAGCTGGATGATGTAGAGGATGAAATAGTAACCCGCAAAAACCTGATTAAAGAAGCTCAGGCCAATATCAAAAAATACGAAGGTCAGCTTAACGAAGTTAAGAACAACCGTGAGTATGATGCCATATCAAAAGAAATTGAGATACAGGGATTAGATATACAGGTAAGTGAGAAAAAAATAAGAGAGTACGGTTTTGAGATCACTTCAAAAACCCAGATCTACGAAAAAGCACTTGCTGATCTGGAAGCACGTAAGAGCGATCTTGATGCTAAAAAGGATGAGTTAGGAACTATTACTGCCGAAACTGAAAAAGAAGAGAACGAGCTTACTTCACAGGCAGAAAAAGCAACCGGAAATATCGAAGAGCGTTTATTAACAGCTTACACCCGTTTGCGTCAAAACGCAAAGAATGGTTTAGCTGTAGTAACTATCCAGCGCGATTCATGTTCAGGATGTTTTAACCAGATCCCGCCTCAACGGCAGTCTGATATCCGTCAACGCAAAAAAATTATTGTTTGCGAGCATTGCGGCCGTATCCTGGTTGATGAGCAAATGGCTCTTGAAGCTGAAGAAGCATAAGTTTATTGCTTAAAATATTAGAAAAGGCGCCCGAAAGGCGCCTTTTTTGTTGGTATGAACTGCACTTGTTCCATCGACGCCCTTTCGTAGGAGTAAAGTAATTGGTTTAAGCGTAGGTAGGGGTTTCTACGTTCGGTTTAAATAATTTTATAAACCCCTACCTTCCCTTCCTCAGGGAAGGAATCGCACTATCCCTCGTTTTTGACTACAGGTCGTCTGGCCAAACCTAATTTTATTGATAACAATTATTTATCTTACCCATTCAAATCATAAAACAGATATGATGATAGGTATATTAAAAGACTTGTACCTCCGTGACCTGGGCAAGCTTAAAACCGAAATTGAATTATACCGGGACGAGCAAAAGATATGGTATATTGAAAAAGAAATCGCTAACTCGGCTGGTAACCTGTGTTTGCACCTTGTTGGAAATTTGAATACTTACATTGGGGCTGTATTTGGAGAAACAGGGTATATCAGAAACCGCGACCTGGAATTTTCTGCGCGCAATATTCTGAAAGCAGAGTTGATAAGTGACATAGAAAAAACCATGTTAATGATCGCCTTTTCATTTGACGGGATGAACGATGGACAGTTGGAGCTGGAATACCCGCCGGCAGTACGCGAAGGAGGCATAACTAATGGCTATTTTTTAATGCATTTAGCTATGCACCTGTCATATCACCTCGGTCAGATCAATTATCACCGACGGTTATTGGATAATTAATGAACAGGTTGAGGATTGTATACGGTAGCCTTATTGTTAGCACCATTATCGTAGGCCTGCTCTCCCGTCATTTTTCCTTTATTCCCTTATTTATTGGGGATATACTTTGGGCGCTGATGGTTTACTTTATTGTGCGGTTTTTGTTTATTGGTAAGCCAGTAAAGTTTATAGTGATAGGCAGCCTGCTGTTTTGTTACGGCATAGAGTTTAGCCAACTCTATAAAGCAACGTGGATAAACGAGTTAAGACACACGCTTTTTGGTCACCTGGTTTTAGGCGAGGGGTTTTTATGGAGTGATTTGCTCTGTTATACTGTTGGCGTGGCAATAGGTGTCTGGATGGATCGATGTCTGAATAAGTAGCTAAACCAATAAAAATGTTTCTGACCCATAAAGATAAGGAGTTGTTAAACGGAGGGTATTTGCTTTCGTAAGCAACCAACTTTAGTTTGGTTATGCTTCTGAATTGTTTGTCGGCTGTTATTAATGGTAAATCAAAAGCCAGGGCTGTTGCGGCAACAATAGCATCTGCGAGTTTTAAGTTATGGCGCTTTCTTATCTCAACGTATTTTTCTTTTAGGCGATTGGTCATATTAATTATTGAGCAATCATTGAGCAAATTATGAATTTGCTTCTCTTCCTGCTCAGATATATTCTTGAACCCTAGTAATTCTAATTCGGTTATGAAAGATATATAGATATTTTTGCCCTGTAGTATTTCTAAAATGATATCGTTACCGGCAAGAAGATACAGTAGTATATTTGTATCAACTAACATCTCTTTCCCACTCATCTCTTAATTTAATTTGGATAATTAAAGGATCTTCTTTGAGTGGGATTTTTCCATTATATTTTTCGGCGTTAAAACCAATAGACGTTTTTTTTTGACATAGTGCTTTTTCAATAGCTTCTATATCCTTTTTTGTAGCGCCTTTTTTTAATACTAAAACCATAGTGATCCTTTCATAACAAATTTAAGTAAAATAATACCATTCATCAACCTTCTCAAAACATGCTCGTCTGCTTGCCTTTTCTGGGCACAAACAAGCTATAATCATATTCAGGCATCTGCCGACCGGCCATAAAGCGATTACAAGCCATCCGGAACATCTGGTGTATGGATTCGGCCACTTTACCCTCGCCACTCATACGGCGACCGAAATCGCTGTCGTTCAGGTTGCCATCATGGCAGGCGCGTATCATGTTTAATACCTTATCGGCACGGTCGGGAAAAGCCTTGTATATCCAATCGCTAAAAATATCGGCAACGCTTCCGTTTAGGCGTACAATAGTAAAACCAGCAGCCAACGCGCCCCGGTCGGCAGCGGCTTTGATGATGTTGGGGACCTCATTGCTGTTAAGGCCCGGAATAATGGGCGCGGCCATCACTCTCACAGGGATACCTTTTTCTGATAGTTTTTGTACTACGGCCAGCCTGCCTGTTGCGGTTACGGTTCGGGGCTCCAGCTTTTGGCGCAGCTGCTCATTTAACGAGGTGATGGATACGTTTACGTGCAGCAGATTCATGGCCGCCAGTTCGGTAAGGATGTCCATATCGCGCAGGATCACGTTATTTTTGGTGATGATGCTAACCGGGTGCCTGTATTTCAGGAAAACCTGCAACAGGTTCCGGGTAATCTGCAGGCGGCGCTCAATGGGCTGGTAACAATCGGTATTGCCTGATAGTAAAATGCATACGGGCTGGTAGTTTTTTTTATTAAAGTATTGCTCCAACAATTCAGGAGCGTTGCGCTTAATGATAATTTTCCGTTCAAAATCAAGGCCGGCGCTAAAGCCGTAATACTCATGCGTATTACGGGCATAACAATAAATGCAGCCGTGTTCGCAACCCTGGTAAGGGTTTATGGAGCGCATGTGGCTCAGATCAGGACTGTTTGATTCGCTTACTATTTTTTTAGGCGTTTCTTCAAAAAGCTGTGTGGCGGAGTTTTCCAAAAGGGGTTCGTCCAGGCCCTCCATATGCTCTGCTACGTATTTGTTTTTTAAAAACTTGTTATGGGTATTCAGCTGCGCTCCCCGGCCCTTAAAAAAGTCAGGATTGTCTTGATGTAACATGAAGACAAATTTGCTAATATATTTAGCAAATTACAAATCAATCAGCTTGTTTTTTATACTATATAAAACCAGGCCAACACGGCTCTTGATCTGCAGCTTTTCAAAAAGCTGGTCGCGATAGCTATCAACGGTGCGCACACTGATGCACATGGTGTCGGCAATTTCCTTGTAGGTGAGTTCGGTACCCGTCAGGCGCAAAAACTCAATTTCGCGCGGATTTAACTTTACCAGTGCCGCCTTATCGTTATTAAAATTATTGAGCAAATGGCGGGTAACAAAATCAGGGTAGTAGAGATCGCCTTCGGCTACCTTGATTAAGGCAGCTTCAAACTCATGAGGTTCGGCATCCTTTAACAAATAGCCT
Organism: Mucilaginibacter saanensis; assembly: GCF_014200575.1. Lineage (GTDB taxonomy): Bacteria > Bacteroidota > Bacteroidia > Sphingobacteriales > Sphingobacteriaceae > Mucilaginibacter. The sequence continues at coordinate 102,733 of NZ_JACHBZ010000007.1, forward strand.
TTTACACCCATTTTAACCATGGTGAGTACCTTTTCTGCATCCTCAAACATGGATAAAATAATGGTACGGATAGAGGGTTGAAATTTTTTGAGCCACTGCGCGGTTGATATGCCATCCATTACCGGCATGTTGATATCCAATAAAACAATGTCAGGTACCAGGCCTGAGTTTATTTTTTCAATAAGTTCTTTACCATGTGCGGCTTCAAAAATGATATTGTAGCGGTTAAAACTCCCCACCAATGACGCAATTCCGCTTCTGAAAAGGCGGTGATCATCAACCAGGGCTATTTGAATAGGTTCCGTTAACATAAGTTTCTTGTACGAGAGGATTGAGCGATAGGTTAATACTGCAGCCATTACCCGGCGAACTGTTAATGGCTGCATCTGCACCAATTAACGCTGCTCTGTTTATAATGTTGCGTAAACCAGAACCGCTTTTATCATTAAGCAATTGGGGCTGAAACCCTACGCCATCGTCCTCGATGGTCAAATTAAACATTTGTGCCTTATAATACAAACTGATTTTAAGGTTAGCGGCCCGCGCGTGCTTTAACGCATTGTTTAATGCCTCCTGAAATATCCGGAATAAAACCAGTTCGCGTTGTTCATCAAGGCTGTACGTGTCGCCATCAACGGTAAGTTCTAAATTCATTATGCCACTACGGTTTATACGGTCAACCTCCATTTCTAAGGTTTTTACTAAACCAATGGCACTGATGTGTTCAAAGCTTAAGCTTTTGGACAGGTTACGCAAATCATTAATAGATTGAGAAATGAGCTCCCGGTTATCATTTATTTTTACCTGCTCGTTTGCGTCAAGCGTTTTACCCAGTACGCTAAGATTAAGTTTAACAAACGATAATACCTGGGTTACATTATCATGAAGTTCGCGGCTTACATAGTTAAGCGTTTCTTCCTGTATCTCCATCCTGGTTTTCAACAACTCTTGTTGAAAGGACGATTTCAGATGCTCTTTTTCGAGCAGGTTTTTGTTTTGCTTTTTCTGATAAACCAGCAAAAAGCTAACAATAAATACGCCAAGCAACATTAACATGGCCGTACCTGCAATTAATATCAGGATAACTTGTTCGTCCTTGAAAAGCATAAAAATGAAACAGCTAAAAATGAGTACACAACCAAACTTGCCAGGTAACAAATTACACGGGCTACAAAATAAAAATGATAGTTTTTTACATACAACATGTAACTAAAAAAGGCGTAGTATAAAAAATTTATCAATGAGTAAAACGGTAGCCCCACGCTAACCGACTGTAAATATAAATGCTAAAAATGGTATTAAAGGGCTTTCTTAGCCCTGGCAAAACATATAAAGGCAAAAGTTAAAAGCGAATTAAAGATAAGAGATGATATACTGGGGAGCACTTTGGCCAAAATATAAAAATGATAGTTGTTGCGATATATCATATAACTAAAAGTGGCATAATAAAAAAAGCATCCTAAAGAGGTGAAAAGTATACCTGTAGCTACTAAAAATGGCGGGTGGGTGATGAGATTCAAGTTTTCATCATCATCGTTAAACAGGCTGTAAAAATAGATGCAGACCAATACTACCAGAATACTGTTTTGTATGAGCATGGCTATAGTGGCTAATTTCCAGAATCCTTGTATAAAAACAATGTCAATTAATGAAAGTAGCGCCCCTGCAAGTGTTACCATGTAAACCCTGTTTCTGTAGGCTTTTTTCTTATGAAGCGATGCTATAAATAAGCCGTATAATGTTAGTTCTAATATACCTTCAAGATTATTGCACCACGCATTAGAGTTATGCAGTAACATCCAGTTATACATGTTAACAAACTCATAAATAACAACAAATATTAAAAATGGAAGAAACCATTTAAAATTCTTATCCATGTACTTATATGCATAAATACAGCTTGTTAGGGCAAGCAGATCAAATGAAAAATAAATATAATCTGACATGAGCAGTGTTCAAGATCAAAGATAAATGCTAAAATAGATTTTCTATTTAGCATTTATCTATTTTACTGCTGGTGATCGAATTTTTAATAATCAAAAAAAGCGATTAACAAATTGGTGGGCAATCTTTGGTTTTATTAAATGGCCCCATGCTGTCGTTGGCGGTCAGTGTAGCATTCTCGCTCTGAATAGCATCTGTATGCACATCCTTATCATCGCCAGTTGTGCCAATAAGAACGGTAGTGGTTTGGTTGGGGAAATGGGCGTGATCGTGATCATAGGCTGCAAGATGGATTCTTACTCCTGTGGCATGTTCTGGCAGGTTGTTAACAAAGCTTTTTAACTTATCAATAGGTATCCAACTTGATTGGGTATCGTTAACTCCGTGTGTTTTATCAATAAGTTTTTTCCTGGTGTTATGGTAGTTATCTACCATTTTTTTTGCTGAGGTTAAATCAATTGGTTCCATAATATCAATGTTGGGGTTTTTTGCCCCCAATCTACTAAATCCTAAAGAAACTAATAGCTAAATTTTAATGATTTAGTATAATCTGTTAACATCTATTAAATAATTTGACTTACTGGTTAAGCAATGGAGGGGGCTTACCGGGAGAGTAATAGTGCTGAGCCGAGCAGCAGCATTAACGATAGCTATATAGCTTACCTGGTTGGCCTATAGGGCGCTGTCGTCAAGTAAAAACACAAAAAGTTCCTTAGGGCCATGTGCGCCAAGTACCAGTGTTTTTTCAATATCGGCAGTGCGGCTTGGGCCGGTAACGTTGCTGATCATTGATGGCAGGCGGCTGCCATATTTATTTTTGATAAGCTTAAAGCCATCTTTAAGATCAAGCACCATTTGTGAGGTAAAGGCCAGCACAATATGCACCGTTGGGTATATGCTTAGGCGGCGGCCTGCCATGTTGCCGTTTGATAGCAATATACTGCCATTACGTGCAATTAAGGCCTCGCAAAAGGTAAAGCCAACTTCTGCTTGTTCAAAATCCTTGTCGGTTTCGTAAAAAGGATATTCAAAACGGGTTAATATTTCCTGCAGACCGGGCTCCCAGCAGTATATTTTACGCCAGTTGCGCTCTTCGGCAAGGGTAAGCAGGGTTTCAATAAATTGTATTTCGTCTTCGCAAAAAATAAACTGCCCGTTAACCGCAGTAAATTGTTCAGCAAAAATTACTTCGGGTATTTCATCAGTAGGGGCATAATGCGGCAAGTCTTCCAGCTGGGGATATGGGTTGTCCCGTTTTTCCAGAAGCGCTTTCCGTATTTTTTTAAGTAGTTTTTCCTTTGATGTGGTAATATCCCTCATGGTCAAAAAACAAAGCCACCAGCTTGCGCTGATGGCTTTAATGTTATTAAAAAATTTATGATAATGGCTCCTGCAATTCAGGATTAATTATATTATCGGGTATAGCATTGTTGTCCTGAGTTAAAGCAGGCTCTCCATTTACAAACTTGTCATAAGCGGTACGGTTCTCAAACGGACGTTTGCCTAAAAGGTCTTCCAGATCGGCCTGGAACAGTACTTCTTTCTCTAATAATTTTAAAGCAACTTTTTCTAATCCGTCGCGGTGTTTAGTTATCAGCTCTTTCGTTTTGGCGTAAACAAGCTCAACCAGGCTGCGAACTTCAGAGTCAATCAATTCGGCAGTAGCATCTGAATAAGGCTTGCTAAACTGATTTTCGCCCTGTGGGTCATAAAACGACAGATTACCTACCTTATCATTCATACCGTAAATTCTTACCATGCCATAAGCCAAACGGGTAATACGTTCTAAATCGCTCAGTGCGCCGGTTGTTATTTTACCAAAAACAATGTCTTCGGCTACACGGCCACCCATTGACAGGATCATATCGTCTATCAATTCTTCTTTAGCTACCAGGAATCTTTCGTTAGGCAGGTATTGTGCGTATCCTAAAGCGGCAACACCACGCGGCACAATTGATACCTTAACCAAAGGATCGGTATGTTCCAGGAACCAGCCAGCAATGGCGTGACCAGCTTCGTGGTAAGCAACCACGCGTTTTTCTTCTGGCGATATCAGGGTGTTCTTTTTCTCTAAACCACCAATTACGCGGTCAATAGCATCCTGAAAATCAATCATATCAACAGATTCCTTGTTTTTACGGGCAGCTATCAATGCGGCCTCGTTACAAACGTTGGCAATTTCGGCACCGGCAAAGCCTGGTGTTTGTGCTGATAGTTTTTTAGCGTCAACACCGTCTGATAATTTGATAGGTTTTAAGTGAACCTTGAATATCTGCTCACGGCCAATCAAATCGGGTTTATCGATAGACACCTGCCTGTCAAAACGACCCGGACGTAATAATGCCGAATCTAACACATCCGGACGGTTGGTAGCGGCAAGTATGATAATACCAGAGTCGGTACCAAAACCATCCATCTCCACCAATAATTGGTTCAGGGTGTTTTCGCGTTCATCATTACCACCTACAATATTGTTTTTACCACGGGCGCGGCCAATGGCATCAATTTCATCAATAAATATAATACAAGGTGCTTTATCTTTTGCCTGGCGGAAAAGGTCACGAACACGTGATGCTCCCACGCCCACAAACATCTCCACAAAGTCAGATCCTGACAGGGAGAAGAACGGTACATGAGCCTCGCCTGCAACGGCTTTAGCCAACAGGGTTTTACCTGTACCCGGCGAGCCTACCAATAACGCTCCCTTAGGTATTTTACCACCCAGGTTGGTGTATTTTTTAGGGTTTTTCAGGAAATCAACAATTTCCATTACTTCCTGTTTGGCTTCTTCAAGACCGGCAACATCATTAAATGTTACTGTTACCTGGGCTTCTTTATCAAACAGGGTTGCTTTTGATTTGCCGATATTAAATATCTGACCACCCGGACCTCCGCCTGAACCGCCTGACATGCGGCGCATAATAAATATCCATACACCGGCAAACAGGATAACCATAATAATACCCTGTACCAACCAGTTTGATAAAAAGCTTTCATGACCCTGTTGCAGTTCAATAGGCACTTTCTGGTTGTCAGGAACGTCTTTCTCAGCTATGGCCAATGATTGTTTTATGCTTTCATAAGAGGCATCAGTAAAGGTGTACTGCGGGCCTGCATTGGTGGCATTAAATAAATGCTGGTCCTTACCTGCATCGGCATAACGTGCTTTCTTAAGGCTATCTTTTTTAATATAAACTTCGGCTACTACAAGATCACCGCTTTTGTATACTATCAATTTTTCAACATCATGCGGTCTGAGCATGTTGGCTTCAAAATCCTGGAAGTTGATGTTTTTGCCTGAGCCACCGCTTAAAAGGGTAGGTACAAGTAAAAAGGCTAAAATAACAATGCCATAAAGCCACATAATGTTAAACTTAGGTGGTTTTGGCGGTGTTTTTTTATTAAGTATCTTCCTGATAGGTTTCGGACTTTCTGATTTATTGTCTTTATTATCTTTCATTTCTTTGTTACGAGCTCAAACTTACAATCTAAAAATTTAAAATTTACAAAAGTTTAGTACCATGACTCCGCCAGAGGTACTTTAGTGACGAAATGTTTAAGCACTTTTATAATATTTAATTTCGGCGTCGCCCCACAGATCTTCCACGCCGTAAAACTCGCGTTTATCGGTTCTGAAAACATGTATCACAACATCCACATAATCAAGCAAAATCCACTCGGCATATTCAAGCCCCTCTTTACGCCAGGGCTCCTGCTGGGTTGCTTTAAAAATTTCTTCTTCAATACTATTAGCGATAGCTTTAACCTGTGTAGTTGAATCAGCATGACAGATCACAAAATAATCTGATACCGAACCCAATATATTCCGGAGGTCTAACCTTATAATATCATTCCCTTTTTTTTCCTGTATGCCATGTATAGCAAGTTCAGAAATGTAGGCTGATTGATTTAACACTTTGTTTTTTACCATCAAAAAGAATTAGTTTTGAACGTTTTTGAGTTAAAAATTATTATACTTTGCAAAATAACATATTTTCGGGATTATTTGTTGGTCAAAATTTGGTAACAATTAAAGAAGTTGACTCAACCAATACTTTCCTCAAAACATTACTGTCAAATTCCAAGCCATTGCCTGAAGGTACGGTCATTATGGCAGAAAGCCAATATGCGGGCCGGGGCCAGCAACAAAACAAATGGCATAGCGAACCCGGAAAAAACTTAACATTCAGTATTTTACTGACACCCACATTTTTACCTGTTTTAAATCAGTTTGATCTTACCCGGGTGGTTAGTTTAGGGGTTTTTGATGCCCTGCAACCCTATTTGGGCGACAAGCTGAAAATAAAATGGCCCAATGATATTTATTATGAGGATCGTAAACTGGGTGGCATATTAATAGAAACACACCTACAAGGCAGTCAGATAAAAAATGCTATCATAGGCATTGGGCTTAATATAAACCAAGAAAGTTTTTTGCCCGGCGCAGGCAATGCCATATCTTTAAAGCAAATCTTACACAGGGATTATGATTTACGAACAATATTATCGGAAATTTGCGGTCATATTGAGGCGTACTACCTTAATTTAAAGGCTGGTAAGTTTTTGTTTGTAAGAGATACCTACTTAAGCCGGTTATACTGGTTAAACCAGCAAAAGCGTTTTAAAGCAAACGATGCGGTTTTTGAAGGTATTATCAGAAATGTAAAAGACGAAGGCTTGCTGGTTGTTGAGGATAACAACGGGCAGCAGGAGTTTAGTTTAAAGCAAATTGAATTTTTAAATAAATAATTAAATGAAGAAAGTATTGTTGGTTGTAATTGCGCTGGTTATTTGCGCAGGGGCTTATGCCCAGATTGAAACGCCTGTGAAATGGTCATACGCGGCAAAAAAGGTGAATGATAAAGAAGCCATTGTGTTTTTTAAAGCCACCATACAAACCGGTTGGCATATTTATTCGCTTGATGTTAAGGATGGCGGCCCAATAAAAACTTCATTTGAGTTTGTACCTTCAAAACTTTATGCCCCGGTTGGCAAAACTACCGAGCCAACTCCTGTAACCAAGTTTGAGAAAGCTTTTAACATGAATGTGAGCTACTTTGAAAAAGAAGTGGTTTTTCAACAAAAAATAAGCCTTAAATCTGCCAAGGCTACCAACGTAACAGGTAAGCTAACTTACATGACCTGTAACGATAAAAAATGCCTCCCTCCAGAAGATGTTGATTTTAATATTCCTTTAGGCAAATAATTACCTCGGGGGATAAGCAAATGAAGCTATTTAATAAAACCAACTGGTTGCCGTCTGCATTGGCCATTGTTACAGTGCTCATTATTTTTGGCATTAATGCTCCAAAACCGGTTTACGCCGAACAAAAGAGCGGTAGGGATACCACGGTATCAACAGGCGATCTGCAATTTACGGATATACCTACAGCTGCAGACAGTATTGCAATCAGGAAAAAAGCGGCAGACTCTGCCGCAAAAGCCGCCGCCGCAAAACCAGCGGCAGCAAAACCTGGTGCTGCCGAAAACACTCCATCATCAGAAAAACCCAAAACACTTTGGCAGATATTTATATTCGGGCTTTTAGGAGGTTTTACTGCAGTTATATTGCCTTGTATATATCCATTGCTGCCATTAACCATAAGCTTTTTTACTAAAAAAAGCGGAAGCCGGCAAAAGGCAATAGGGCAGTCCCTTATTTATGGGGCATCTATTATTGTAATATATGTAACCCTGGGTTTGCTGATCTCCATTATTTTTGGGTCCGATGCCCTTAATCAGCTGGCTACAAACGGAATATTTAATATATTTTTCTTTTTACTGCTCATTGTTTTTGGTATATCGTTCCTGGGTGCGTTTGAAATTACACTTCCAAGCTCGTTAGCCAATAAGCTTGATGAAAATGCCGATAAAGGAGGGCTTGCCGGTATATTTTTCATGGCATCAACCCTGGTGGTTGTGTCATTCTCCTGTACGGGCCCAATCATTGGTACATTGCTGGTTGACGCTGCATCAAAAGGCGACCGCCTTGGTCCTGCCATAGGTATGTTTGGCTTTTCGCTGGCGTTGGCATTACCGTTTACCATTTTTGCCTTGTTCCCTTCGGCGTTAAAAAGTTTGCCAAAATCTGGCGGCTGGTTAAATAGCGTAAAAGTAGTTTTAGGGTTTTTGGAACTGGCTTTTGCCTTAAAGTTCCTGTCAAATGTTGACCTGGCCTATCACTGGAACTGGTTTGACAGGGAGATATTTTTATCGCTCTGGATAGCCATTGGTTTGTTGATGGGCTTATACCTCATTGGCAAAATAAAGTTTTCGCATGATAGCGATGTGCCTTACCTTACTATACCGCGTACATTTTTAGCTATAGTAGTGTTTGCCTTTGTAATATATATGGTGCCCGGTTTATGGGGAGCACCCTTAAAATCTATCAGTGCATTTTTACCGCCCGAGGCAACACAGGATTTTAACTTATCAAGTATACCTGACGGCGCAGGCGCATCATCTGGTGCTGCCGCTACCACAGCAATTCCTGCCAGTATTGGTGAAAGAAAATACGTCGGTAGTTATACGCGTATAACTACCCGCGGACTTGACGCCTGGTATGATTATGACCAGGCCCTGCTGGTTTCAAAAGTCGTACATAAACCGATCCTGATTGATTTTACAGGATTTAATTGCGTTAACTGCCGTAAAATGGAAGCCAATGTATGGTCTGATCCGGAAGTGTTTAAACGCCTTAAAAATAACTTTGTACTGCTGCAGCTTGTGGTGGATGATAAGGCCGCCCTGCAACCCCAGGAGCAGTTTGTATCTGATTACAGTGGCAAAAAAATAACCACCTTAGGCGGTAAATGGAGCGATCTGGAGGCTAAGCGCTTTAACTCCAACTCGCAGCCTTTATATGTGATGCTGGATAGTGACGGCAACTTTTTAAAAGATGCCAGCGGCAAAGATATTCCAACTTCACCGGCTGATTATGATATCGCAAGCTATATTAAATTTTTAGACAGCGGCATAGCTGCTTTCAAAAAGTAGCCCCAGCGTAAAAAAATAAGTGTAAATTCGCCCCATATTTTTAAAGCAGTCGTTATAATCAATAGCGATTGCTTCTAAGATCACTTAATTTTAAATTATTCAATTTTTTAAGGTAGGGTTTAATTGCCCGTATCCAGCATAAAAATGACGCAGATTAAAAACATCGGACTTTTTACATCAGGTGGCGACGCGCCGGGAATGAATGCTGCCATAAGGGCGGTTGTACGTACGGCTATATACTATGATATTCAGGTTACCGGTATACGCCGTGGTTATGACGGAATGACCAAAGGTGATTTTACGCCAATGAACCGTAAATCGGTTTCAAACATCATTCAGCGCGGGGGTACCATTTTAAAAACCGCCCGTTGCGATAACTTCAGGACTGCTGAAGGCCGTAAACAAGCATACGATCAGTTAAAAAAACATAATATTGATGCCCTGGTTGCCATTGGCGGCGATGGTACCTTTACCGGTGCCAAAGTATTTGGCAGCGAATTTGACATTCCGGTAATTGGTTTGCCGGGTACTATTGATAATGATTTGCTGGGAACCGATTTTACTATTGGTTATGATACTGCGATAAATACAGTTGTTGAGGCGGTAGATAAAATACGTGACACGGCAGAATCACATGACAGGTTGTTTATTGTAGAAGTAATGGGACGCGACTCTGGCCTGATTGCATTAAGAACTGGTATAGCTACCGGAGCCGAGGCTATCCTGATACCTGAAAGCAAAAGCGGTTTAGAAGGTTTATTTAACAGGCTTGAACATGGCCGTAAAGATAAAACCTCCAGAATTGTGATTGTAGCCGAGGGTGAAGAAGCTGGTGGTGCTTTTGAAGTTGGCCGGCTGGTTCAGGAAAAATTCCCGAATTATGATACCCGTATTTCTATATTGGGCCACATACAACGCGGCGGGGCGCCAAGCTGTATGGACAGGGTACTGGCCAGCAGGATAGGAGCAGCAGCGGTTGAAGCTTTAAGGGATGGGCACCGTAATGAAATGATCGGGATCATCCATAATGAAATTTCATATACTCCATTTGAACACGCTATTAAGCATCACGTGGAAATAAACCCTAACTTGTTAAAGCTGGTTGAAATATTGTCAATGTAGCGTTATGCCTTATTGTTAATCGCCTGTAAAGGTGTTATCAACAATAAGGCGTATTACACCATCAAATTCGGTGCTTACCGCCAACAGGTGTTTAATAATTTGCTCGTTTTCGGGATTGTAGAAGTTTTTACGGTCCATTAAATCAATTAACCCCATCATGTTTGCCACCGGTCTTCTTAACTCATGTGAGCTTAAAGAGGCTATATTGCGCAGGCGTGTGTTTTGATCAAGTAACTCCTGCTCTGTTTTAAGCCTTCGCGTAATATTGCGGGCAAAACAACCAACGCCAATAATCTCGCTTTTCTGCGTATAAATCGGGTTAAAGTTTATCTCAAAAAACTGTGTTTTATGGGTTTGCTTGTCCCTGGTTTCTAAGGTAATGGTGTATTGTTCCCCATGGAGTGCACGCTGATAGTAACTTTTCCAATCATCAATAGCTTGTTTTGAAAATCCCTGGTGCAGGTAGGAGTAATTACCCTCTTTAGGTGCAACACCGGTTAGTTGTTTTATTTGGTTAACATACGCATGGTTCATGTAAACATACCGGGAGTCGGCATCAACAGACCAAATTTGATCATTGGTGTTGTTAATAAGGGCCTCGAGGCTGTTTTTGGTGTGCAGTGCTTCTTCCTGGGCCAGTTTTTCGGCCGTGATATCTTTAATAAAAACAGCTAACCCTTCTAATGAGGGATAAACAGCGGCACTAAACCACATATTTGATCGCTGAAAGTATTCAATGAACTTAACACTTTCTTTTTTTTCCAACGCCTGCTGATAAGCCTGCTCAAAACCGGTATTGACAAGGGCGGGGAAAACATCCCATATTACTTTCCCAAGCAGTTCGTGGCGGCTTTTGTTGCCGGTTTTTTCAAATGCTGCATTTACGCGTACAAACCGCCAGTTATTATCCACAATAAAAAAGGAATCGGTTATGCTTTCAATAAACGCATCAAGCTTTTGTGCGGTGCTTTTTATTTCGGCTTCAATCTTAAGGCGCTCAGTTATATCCTGGCCGATGCCTTGTATTTCACATACCGCCCCGTTTTCGTCAACTATTGAAATAAGCTCCCATTCCGTGTCATGTAAATTTCCATATACATCGGGCTTTTTATGCAGCAACGGGATAATTTTGCCAGGGTTTTTGAGGCACTGAACAAAGGCATTCTGACACAGGTGTGCCTCCTGCGGAATGGTGGTTTTTGAAAAATGGTTCCCCAGCAGGTATTCGGCCGTGTAGCCAAATGTTTTAAGATATTGCCGGTTAACAAAGCTGTAATTTCCGCTGGTATCTATTCTGATCAGAAAGCTGGTCTGCGAGTCAATCAGCGAATTTAAAAATTGCTTGCTGTGCCCGTCATCCGGTGTGTGGTGTATTTTACTGCTTTCTGTTATCAGGTGGTTTTTGGAGGTGTCTTCCTTAATTTCGCTCAGTAAAACGCTATGTCCTGTCCCTTCGTCAACAATAAGTGTTTTTTTATCAGTTATGTTTTTAACGCGATGTTGGGCGATGTTAATGTGATAGCTTAACTCAACCGGAGTATTTGGGGTAAGGTTTTGAATAACACCCTTGATGCCGGCAAGGTTTTTTTGAGGAATAAGGTTATCCCACAGGCTATTATTCTGATAAAGCTGTTTGGCCGTTATACCTAAAACTGCAAACACACCCGGGCTTATAAACAGGTATTTTTGCTCATGTAAATCATAAGCAAGTACGCAATCATCAAAAGTAACAGTTGTATGGTTAAACATACCTTAATATAAGGAGGCTATAAATGCTTAGGGTGCTTTTATAAATATAAGTAATAATTACAAAAGGGGTTATGATATTTATCACAATAATTTAATAGCTACCTCGTCCCAGTTGTTTACTCTTTCAAAATCATTAATTAAAAGGTTGTGTGGCGATGTATACAGAAGTTTGCGGCCTTTAAAGGTTACAAAGTTTTTAATGCGGTCGTCAATCATAATATCAGCATCCAGTATCTTATGGCCGCAAAAAATAATATTGGTCCATGAAATAAAGGGAAAGTGCTCATTAAGCCAGTCCAGCTTGTCTTCAAGGGAATGTTTAAATTCCATAGCTGCCGAGGCTATATATACATCATATTTTTCGTGCAATGCTTTGATCACCTCCTGGCTGCCCGGCATAACCGGTAAATGCCGAAAAAAGCCTTTCTCGTTAATATACTGTTTCAGGGTGCTGCTCAGGTGAGGCGGCAGTATTTCCCGAAACTCCTTGCCGTGCATATCGCCCAGTGATATTTTGGTTTGATGGCGGCTTTCATACAGGGTAATAAACTCGGCAATGGTATCGGCCATTACCTCATCCATATCGATAGCTATGCGTAATTTTCTGTTTATGCTCATGCGGTTCAAATTGCAACTTTTTTAAATTAAAGCATAACCCCTTGGGGTTTAATAAATAATTAATTATTAGGGTTTTAAATTATTACAAATAATTTATACCTTTGCATCCCCGCAGAAACAACTCCGGGGACATGTTGAATACATAAAAATAAGAAATGGCAACTAAGATCAGACTGCAAAGACACGGTAAAAAAGGAAAACCTTTTTACTACATCGTAGTGGCAGACGCCCGCGCTCCGCGCGACGGTCGTTTTATTGAGCGTTTAGGTTCATACAACCCAAACACCAATCCTGCAACTATCGACATCAATTTCGACAAAACATTAGCATGGGTTAACACAGGTGCCCAGCCTACTGATACTTGTCGTGCTATCCTTTCATACAAAGGTGTGCTATACAAAAAACACTTAGAAGGTGGTGTTAAAAAAGGTGCTTTAACTGAAGAGCAAGCTGCAGCAAAATTTGCTGAGTGGACTGATCAGAAAGATGGCAAGATCACCGGTAAAAAAACAAGTTTAGTTTCTGCTAAAGACGAAGCCCGTAAATTGGCTTTGGCTGCTGAAGCTAAAAAGAAAGAAGAAAAAGCTGCTGCTATTGCTGCTAAAAATGCTCCTGTTGCTGAAGAAGTTGAGGCTCCGGCTGAAGAAGAAGCAGCTACTGAAGCAGATGCTGCAGAAAGCGCAGAATAATTTTATTATTGAAACTTACTTAATGGCGAAGCAACCTATACATAGGTTCTTCGCCATTATTTTTTAATCGTATTTTTTTATGAAGACCGAAGATTGTTTCAGGGTAGGCAGCATTTTAAAAACCAAGGGCCTGAAAGGTGAAATGCAGATATATGTGGATTTTGATGGCCTGGATGCCATTAAGCTGGATGCTGTGTTTATAGATATGGCGGGTAAAATGATCCCTTATTTTGTACAATCTATCAAATACCTGCAAAAGAGCAACGCCTACCTGTTTTTGGAGGATGTTGACACTATTGAAAAAGCTGCCTTACTGGTAAAGAGGGATATTTATTTATCCAATAAGCTAAAACCTAAAAAGAAAAAGGCTGAATTTACGCTGAACGATGTTAAGGGCTTTATTGCTATTGATGAAACACATGGTGAGCTGGGCGAGATACTGGAAGTGCAGGAGTATCCGCAGCAACTGATAGCCACGGTTCAATACCAAAGCAAAGAGGTTCTTTTTCCGCTTAATGTAGATATCATTAAAGGTATTGACGTTGAAGCCGGCGAAATTTACATCGACTTGCCTGAGGGTTTGTTGGATGTGTATTTGTCTGAGTAGTTCCCTTTGTCATCCTGAGCGCAGCGAAGGATCTATTCGCAAACATGTATGCCGCATAATAGATTCTTCGCTGCGCTCAGAATGCCAAGCTTGTTTTTTAGCCAGCGCCTGTGTCCTCACAGGTATTTTGCGTTAACGGGAACTTTAAAAAGTAAATGTCAAACATGCTTGACATTTGTAAAGTTTAGTTTACATTTGGTAAACTAAACTTTACATGGTATGAAATCACGATTCTTATTTCCTTATGGAAGCCGCCTTATAGGATATGTGTTGATATTTACTTATATTCCTATAATGGTTGCAAAAAAAATCTTTTATCATGGTTATATGGATCATGGGCTTCCTATAAAACTCCCGGACAATTCCAGCTTGCTTACTCCAGACCATGTTTTTAATGTGATTGCTACATTAGTTGTAACAATTGGTTTGTTGCTTTTAGCTTTTTCCAAAGAAAAATTTGAAGATGAACAAATCATACAATTGCGCTTAGATTCGCTACAGTGGACGATGTATTTTACTTACCTGTTGTTTATACTGATCGTGATCTTTACAAGTGGCATTGACCTGGTACACATTGTAGGGATTAACTTATGGCTGCAACTGGTGTTTTTTATTATTCGTTTCAGATGGGTTATTTTCCGGCTTAACCAATCTTCAAAAGCGGAAAAGGCAGTATTATGAAAAACAATATACGCGTAGAGCGAGCCATAAAAAATATTACCCAGGCCGATCTTGCCGATCTGGTAGGGGTGTCACGTCAAACCATCAATACCATCGAGAGTAATAAATATGTGCCATCAACGGTGTTGGCTCTAAAAATTGCCCGGATATTTGGAAAACATGTTGAAGAAGTGTTTATATTAGATGAAGAGGATTAGCCGTGCTACAATCAGTATGCAGTTAATTCCCTTTGTTTTGAAACTAATGTAATAGAGAGGAGGGGTTTATGAAAACGCAAACATGCTTTGCGCCCATGCTGGCTATAGCTAACGGTGTTACTAATATAGATTTTTATAAAATCGCTTTTGGCGCTATTGAAAACATGTGCCTGCGTAATGATGACAATAGTATACATGTTGCCGAGTTTACTATTGATGGCGCTTTATTTCATGTTCATGAGGTAACGCAATTTAGCGGCACCATAACGCCTGTAAATGCAAATGGAGGTACGGTTAGCATTGGTTTAATGGTTGATGATGTACATGCAGTTTTTGATAAAGCTATTGCTGCGGGTGCTGCTATGATAACGCCTGTAACTGATTTTGATTATGGTTACCGCCAGGGCGAATTTACAGATCCCTTTGGCCATAGGTGGATAATTGAAAAGAAGTTATAGATAATCAACACATCTGAAATCCGTATCCCCATACATCTAAATGTCTATCTTTGCACCATGCGTTTTGATATTATATCTGTTTTGCCGGGATTATTGGAAAGCCCCTTTGCTCATTCTATTTTACAGCGTGCGCAAAAAAAGGGGATAGCCGAAATACATGTACATAACCTGCGCGATTACTCCACCAGTAAACAAAAGAGTGTTGATGATTATCCGTACGGTGGTGGCAGCGGTATGGTGATGACGATACCGCCTTTTGCGGCCTGTATTGAAAGGTTAAAGGCTGAGCGTGAATATGATGAGGTTGTTTTCATGTCGCCTGATGGCGAGCGGCTTAACCAGGCCATTGCCAACCAACTTTCTATAAAAGGCAATATCATTATTTTGTGCGGCCATTACAAAGGGATTGACCAGCGTATCCGGGATATATATGTTACCCGCGAAATTTCTATTGGCGATTATGTACTGTCAGGTGGCGAGTTGCCCGCGGCGGTATTGGTTGATGCCGTGGTGAGGTTGATACCAGGTGTACTGAGTGATGAAACCTCGGCCCTGTCCGATTCGTTTCAGGACGATATGCTGGATGCCCCGGTATATACCCGTCCGGCCGACTGGGACGGCCACAGGGTGCCCGATATACTATTAAGCGGTAATACCCCCGAAATTGAAAAATGGCGCTTTGAGCAAGCCCTGGAGCGTACCAGAATCCGCCGGCCCGATTTGTTGGAGTAAGGTTTAAAGCAGCCCGCTTGTTTAATGGCCCGCTGGAGCATGTTGATAAATGATTGTCCACATAATGAGCGTAGTTGAATAAAAAACACCGCTTATTTGTTGATAAAAAACAAAATGTGGAAATTTTTAAATTACACTTTCATATATTAAAAAAAATCCCTATAATTGCAATCCGATTTTTACGGGCTAAAAATCGCTTTAAGAGCTAAAAATCATGGATTTAGTAAAATTTGTTGAAGAGCAATCAGTAGAAAAAAAGCAGTTTCCTTCCTTTAAGGCTGGTGATACTGTAAGTGTACATTATAAAATTAGAGAAGGAAATAAAGAACGTGTGCAGCTTTATCAAGGTGTTGTTATTCAACGTAACAGTACAGGTACAACTGAAACATTTACCGTTCGTAAAGTTTCTAACGGAATAGGCGTTGAGCGTATCTTCCCTATCAACTCTCCAAACATTGATAAAATTGAAGTGAACAGCGTTGGTAAAGTACGCCGTTCTAAATTATACTACCTGCGTGCCCTTACCGGTAAAGCAGCTCGTATCAAGTCAAAAAGAGTTTAATTATCCGTTCCCGTTTATAACGGGTAACTATTTGATATTTTTAAAAGGCCCTTCTGGATTTTATATTCGGGAAGGCCTTTTTTATGGAAAAAATTTTATCTGAGGGAAGCGTTATTATACGAAGAGTTGTTGACATGCAAGGCTTATAATAGATCCTTCGTACCTCAGGATTGACAAGACGGTTAGTATGCATTGATTATATTAGGTATTCCTGAATGTAAATCATCTACGAGAATACAGACGATGGAGAAGAAAGAGGAAGCGTTATTATATGAAGAGTTGTTGACAGGCAAGGCTTATAATAGATCCTTCGTGCCTCAAGGATGACAAGACGGTTAGTCTGCATTGATTATATTAGGTATTCCGGAATGCAAATCGTCTGTGAAAACACAGACGATGGAGAAGATACAAACACAATATAACCTCCGACTAAAATCTCAGTCACGAACTTTTAGGCACCCCGTAGGAGTATCGTGTTTATAGTATCGTTACAAATCCTTAGCTCCATAGGAGCTTCCTACAGACATTTAACCATACCCGAACGGACGATGTTGCGTTGTATTCTATCAACGGATACCCAATGGGACGACGCGTACATGGCGAAAAGATGATCTGTATAAAATGGCTCATAAAAAACTTCCGCAAATAAAAAAGCCGGTTTACTCAACCGGCTTTCAATTATCACTTAAATATAACTATTCTTCTTTTTTGCCTTTTGCTTTAGGTGCTTTGGCAGCAGCCGTTTTTTTTGCGGCTGTAACTTTCTTTTCAGCTTTGGGCTCATCAACTTTCGGGTGATCAATTACCAAAGGTAATTCCTGCTGGTGGCCTTCATTTTCAATCACGGTTGGTTCTTCATCGCCAACAGGTGCTTCGGTAGGAGTGCTTAGCACCTCCACGGGTACTGATTTAATGGCAGGTGCAGCCTGGGCAAGATTGTTTGCAGCACTTGGCAGTTCGGCCAGTATGGTGCGGCCTCCTTTTACTACGTCGCCAATGTTTACTAATATCTTTGTTCCTAAAGGTAAAAATACATCAACCCTTGAACCAAACTTGATAAAGCCAAATTGCTGACCCTGGTCAACTATATCTCCCTCTTTTACATACCATACAATACGGCGGGCCAGTGCACCGGCAATTTGCCTGAACAATACCGATACGCCTTCGCTGTTTTGAACAACAACAGTAGTGCGCTCGTTTTCGGTTGATGATTTAGGGTGCCAGGCCACCAGGTATTTGCCTTTGTGGTATTTAAAATAGCTTACCACGCCCGATATTGGGTTACGGTTTACGTGAACGTTAACCGGCGACATAAAAACCGACAGCTGAATGCGTTTGTCTTTCAGGT
Organism: Mucilaginibacter saanensis; assembly: GCF_014200575.1. Taxonomy (GTDB): domain Bacteria; phylum Bacteroidota; class Bacteroidia; order Sphingobacteriales; family Sphingobacteriaceae; genus Mucilaginibacter. The sequence continues at coordinate 120,436 of NZ_JACHBZ010000007.1, forward strand.
ATTCGGTTTCTTCAGTTTCTTCAATTACCACTACTTTACCATCGGCAGGGCAAAGTACCGTAGTTTCGTCAATGCTGATATCAAAAAACGGGCTGCGGAAAAATTGTACGATCACCGCAAGGAACATAAACGATAAAATATAGATGATCCACTTTAAGGTATGCGCCTGAGGAAGATAGAATTGGATAAGCGCGTTTAAAACCATAAGGAATAATACGGTTATGGCCAGCGAGGTATATCCTTCTTTATGAAAAGTCATAGTATGGGGTTATTTATTACAAAAATACTAATTTGAAATGAAGTACAGGTATGCATAAACTACAGGGGCTGCTAATAAAAGCCCGTCGAAACGGTCAAGCAAACCGCCATGTCCGGGTAATATGCCGCCACTGTCTTTTACGTTGATGCTGCGTTTAAACATAGATTCAACCAAATCGCCCAGGGTGCCCACGCATGATATTATAACGGCTATGCTAACCCATTGTTTCCAGGTAATTTCGTCGTAATAATGGCTCAGTATCAAGGCTGCTCCTGCGCTGATCAGTACGCCGCCAATAAAACCTTCCCAGGTTTTTTTAGGCGAGTGGCGCTCAAATAATTTGGTGCGTCCAAATGCGCGCCCAGCCAGATAGGCCCCGGTGTCATTTGACCATAACATGATCAAAAAGCCCAGCGGTATATGAAAGTTGAAGTTTTCGCTGCCATTAATAAAGGCCAGTGCATGAAAAAAGCAAAAAGGTACAACGGCAAACAGTATCCCCAGGAAGGTAAAACCGAGGTTGCTGAAAGGGGCGGGCGCTTTTTTATAAAGCTCCTGTATATAAACAGCGCTCAAGCTTACTGGCAAAAAGAAAATAAACTTCCAGGCCGGGAAATAGCATTGGGCTGCAAAAAACAGGAATATCAGGAAGCCGTTGATCAGGCCGCTCTCGCGGCTGGGCTTAAAACCACCTTCGCGTACCAGTTTGTAAAACTCAAACAGGCAAAACGAGGTAAGGATAAGGTAAAATGCACTGAATACGTATGGCCCCAGTAAAACAGAGCCCAGCATTACAATAACAAAAAAAAAGCCGGTAATGGCGCGTACTTTCATAAATTAATTTGATTGAGGATCATGATCTCAATGGCCTTGCTAAAATCCTCCTGGTGAATATATACTTCAATATTGCCAAAGGACTTATGCGATGAATCCTGTTTATTTATTAAAACAGTGTCAATATGATGCCCGGTAAGCACTTGCTTAACAATTTCTGATTGATAAAAATTGGATGAAGTAAAAATTTTGATCCAGCCTTTTTCCATTAAAAATCAAACATGGGCCTTTTGAGCGCTATATTCCTGTATATGTAAAGCAAAATTAAAATAATTATTAAGCTAAAAGCATAGCTGCTATAATTAAATATATGCTGATCATCAGGGTTCAGGCTGATGCTTTTATGCTGATACAGGTAGGTGATCACCACTGCCGAGCCATTGTTTAAAAAATGCGCCCAAACACCCGTCCAGATGCTGCCGCTCCAGGCCACAAAATAGCCAAAAAATACCCCAAGCGCTACGCGCGGTAAAAATGAAAAGAACTCCATGTGAAACGCACTGAACAGGATGGCTGTGATCCAGATAGCGGCGTGGGTATTTTTTGTCCAGCGGATAAATATAGTTTGTATGCATCCTCTGAATAAAAATTCCTCGGCAATGGCCGTTAACAAACCAACCACCAATACTGCAAAAAGCATGGAGCCAAAGGTGTTCATGGTGAGCATAGCCTCAGTAGCTTTCTGGGCCTGCTGTTCCATAGCGCGCAAGGTTTCTTCCAGGTTTTTAAGCGAGGCCGGCAGGGTTAGTTTTTGGTTGATGTTAACAAGTACTTCCATCACTGGCGATGAAAACAACATGATAGAAAATACCAGCAATAATAAGATGGAAGGGAATTTAAAAGTAGGCTTCAAATAATTTGACGTATCCTTTACAATAAAACGCGCAAATAAAACCGGGGTAACAAACAGCGGAACCGTGGTGCTTACAATCTGTAACATCCATAAACCTGGGATGGTATTCTTGTTGGCAAGGTTAAAAGCAAGCACATCAGTAAGCGTTTTTAAGTTAAAAACAGCTATAATTAGCCCTGCCGCTATGCCAAAACCGGCAATTAATAAAAGTATAGCCCCGCTAACTAAAATTATAAATTGTATGGATGGATGGGTTTCTGTTTGCTGAGGTGTAAGCTCCTTTATGGGTTCTTGTATCATTTGATGTAAAATTCGTATTTTTGCAACGCTAAAGATAAGCATGTCTGTACAAATAGGAAATATTGATTTAGGAGAGTTCCCGCTTTTGCTGGCGCCGATGGAAGATGTGAGTGATCCGCCTTTCCGTTATGTGTGTAAGCAACACGGGGCGGATATGATGTACACCGAGTTTATCTCGTCAGAAGGATTGATCCGTGATGCTGCCAAAAGCCGTCAAAAGCTGGATATATTTGAATATGAGCGCCCTATAGGCATCCAGATATTTGGCAGTGATATTGACCACATGCGCGAGGCTACCGAGATAGCATCGCTGGCCGGCCCCGACCTGATGGATATAAATTATGGCTGCCCTGTAAAACAGGTAGCCTGCCGTGGTGCCGGAGCAAGCTTATTGCAGGATATTGACAGAATGGTTGCCATGACCAAGGCCGTGGTTAACGCTACACACCTGCCCGTAACGGTTAAAACACGGTTGGGTTGGGATGATAATACCAAAAACGTGTATGAAGTTGCGGAGCGCCTGCAGGATGTGGGAATAAAAGCCCTCACTATACACGGCCGTACGCGTGCACAAATGTATAAAGGTGTGGCAGATTGGTCGCTGATACGGGATATTAAGAAAAACCCGCGCATCCAGATCCCGATATTTGGGAATGGTGATATTGACTCGCCCGAGAAAGCAGCCAACTGGCGCATGGAGTTCGGGGTTGACGGGATGATGATAGGTCGTGCAGCTATCGGATATCCCTGGATTTTTAGGGAAATCAAGCATTTTTTTAAAACAGGTGAACATTTGGATAAGCCAACCATTGCCGAACGTATTGCAGCATGTACCACACACCTGCAAAAATCGGTAGAGTGGAAAGGTCCCAAAACCGGTGTTTTTGAAATGCGCAGGCATTACTCCAATTACTTTAAAGGTATTGATCACTTTAAAGAATACCGCATGAAACTGGTAACCGCCGGTACGATGGAAGAACTGTATGAAATTTTAGCAGAAATTGAAGAAAAATATGCCATTGAAATGGCGTAATATTTGTTCAGATGCTTTATATTTGAAATTAAACAGAAACAATTCACATGGTTACCACTATAACTGAGGGTGTTAAGGTTTCCATCGAAACCATTTATCAGCCTGAATATTCAAACCCGGCTAATGATCATTTCATGTTTGCTTACAAGGTGAACATTGAAAACATGAGCAATTATGCTATTCAGCTCATCAGCAGGCACTGGTATATCTTTGACTCCAACGGCGCAAAACGCGAGGTTGAGGGCGAGGGTGTAGTAGGGCAGCAACCGGTTATTGAACCCGGTCATGCACATGAATATGTATCTGGCTGTAACCTTAAAACAGATATGGGCAGCATGAAAGGTGAATACCAAATGAACCGCCTGTTGGATAACTCTTCTTTTAACGTACAAATACCGGAGTTTTATTTAATTGCTCCGTACAGAATGAATTAACCTTAATCCTCAAAGGAAGAATTAATAAAATATAAGAAAGCCCCGGATGATTCATCATCCGGGGCTTTTGTTTTTAGTGCCTATTCGTGTGCAGGAAATTATCTGTGTTTTTCATGTTCCTGCTGTGGTCGGTGGTTTTGGTGTTGCTGCCTTGCCGGTGCTGCATGTTGTTGCTGGGGCCTTGGCGCATGAGCCTGATTGTGATGATTCTGGTTTTGCGCCGGCTGCCTTCTGTTAGCTTCGTTTTGATTGTTGCCTTGTGCATTGTTGGCAGGCTGGTGGTTATGGACGGCATTATTATTGGCTGCATCTGGCTGGGCTGCTTTATCGGCGTTAGCATTGGCCCGGTCATTGGCGTTGTCACCGGCAGGTGCATGGTTATTGCGGTCAGGATTACCGTTTGCGCCATCAGTTACCTGCGCTTTGGCTGTATGCCCTTGCTGATTAAAGCGATTGCCGTTTACCTTATTCATAGCTGTAGTAGCCGGCCGGCCGTTGTTAGCAGATGCAAACTGGCTGCGGTCTTTACCGGCAACCTGTTGGTGGTTTTGTTGCTCGGCGGTTGGCTGTACATGCTGGTCCCGCTCAGCGGCGCGCTCTTCTGGTCTGGGTTGTGCGGTTACACCGCCCGGCCCGTTAAAGCTGGTATGGTTATTTACGGTAACGTTATTAACAACCGTGTTATTGATATAGGTATTATGTACTACGGTACGGTTTACATTTACTACAGCAGTATTATACTGGAACGAATTGCCTGACCACCTGCCACCGCCGTATCCTGAACCACCATAGCCATAACCATAGTTTACACCGCCATAAAAGCCAATATGTGTACCCCAATAACCCTGGTGATAGGCGTAAATGCTTCCGTCATATCCCCAATAGCCAGGTGTCCATAAATAACCAACTCTTGGTGGGGCCACCCAAACTCCCGGAACCCAGTAATATCCGCCATCCTGATCGTATGCCCAGTAACCCGGGGTCCAGAGGTAGCCATCAACAGGGCACGCGGGTTGCGAATAAACAGGTAAAGCAGGCGGTGCAATCCGTACGGATATGCCGATGCTTACCTGGGCATTTGTTTTAATTGCAGCCAATGATGCTATTAAAAGTACCATCAGTATTTTTGCTGTTTTTTTCATAGTTTGATAAATTTAACTCAAACCTAAATTTGTAATATGAATATTACATTAAGATTGTTTCACCCCTGATTGCTCTTCATGAAAGATTCATGAGCCATTATTGACTGATATACAGCAGGAAACTACAGAAACAAAACAGCGATAAACAAAGCGCCCGGCTGATGAATGAGCCGGGCGCTTGTTGTATTTGTATAGAAAATTTCTTTTAACGGGCACTTAGTTTCGTCTGTTAAACAGGAACGAGGCGTAGTAAACCAGCGTTGCCAGTGAGCTTAATGCTGCAACAACATAGGTCATGGCGGCCCACCAAAGGGCGTCTTTAGCCTGCTCATGTTCCTGGTTGGTTTGAACAATGCTGTAATTATTATTAAGCCATGCCAAGGCCCTGCGGCTGGCATCAAATTCAACAGGCAGGGTAATAAAGCTAAAAAAGGTAACCAGGACTAATGCTGCAACACCAACAGCTAATATATAAGGGCTATTGGCAAAAAATAATAGCATAACGCCAATAAATAAGGTCCATTGAGTTAAGGTAGATGCTACATTAATAACGGGCACCATTGACGAGCGGAAGCTAAGCCAGCCATACGCCTGAGCGTGTTGCACGGCGTGTCCGCACTCGTGCGCTGCAACAGCGGCAGCAGCTATACTGCGGCTGTAAAAAACATCCTGGCTCAGGTTAACCGTTTTGGTTTCGGGGTTATAATGATCAGTAAGCTGCCCCTCAACCGATACTACCTGTACATCAAATATGCCGTGGGCGCGCAGCATTTCCAGGGCTACTTCCTGGCCCGAAAGGCCCGATAGTAAGCCAATCTCTGAATAGTGCTTAAACTTACTTCTGAAACGCCACTGTACTATAAAGCTTACCAAGGCTATGGCAATCATCAGTAACCAGGCCGAATTGTAAGTGATATATCCTGTAATTAATGCTACGTGATTCATATATATTATTTAATCAAAAAAAGGTTAAAACTAAAAAGTCAAAAAAGTATACCAATATGGTATTCAAAAACTATTCCGGTTTTAATAAGTCAAAATGCTTGTGCCGGTTTTGAATTTCGAATTTTTACATTTGATATTAAATGGAACCTTCATTTTCATATTGGGAGCGCACCGCATTTATTGACCAGGCCGATATCATTATTATAGGCAGCGGCCTTGTTGGGCTGAGCGCCGCCCTGCATTTAAAAAAACAGCAACCTAATTTAAAGGTTTTAGTTTTAGAGCGCGGGTTTTTACCATCGGGTGCCAGTACTAAAAACGCTGGTTTTGCCTGTTTTGGTACTGTTTCCGAACAAATTTCTGCTATAAACCAATCATCCGAGGACGAGGCGATGCGTTTGGTGGCCTATAAATGGCGCGGCTTACAGCGTTTGCGCGAAAATTTGGGCGATAAGCATATTGATTATCATCAATACGGAGGGCACGAGCTTTTTATGAAAGACGAGGCCGACGCGGCAAAAAGCTGCATAGAGCAGATTGGGCATTTGAATAAATTATTGCAGCAAGCCATTGGTAAGCCTGACATTTATGCAGTGAACAATGCTAAAATTGCAGATAGCGGCTTTAATAACGTAGGCCATGCCATATATAATACCTATGAGGGTCAGCTGCATACTGGTAAAATGATGCGTACCTTATTATATAAGGTGTATAATTCAGGGGTACTGGTTTTAAACGGATGTTCTATATCTTCTACGGTGCAGGAGGATAAGCATATCTCGCTGATTACATCACAAGGGAATTTTAAGGCCGGTAAGGTGATTTTGGCTACCAATGCCTTTGCGGGGCAGCTTTTTCCGGAGTTAAAGGTAATTCCGGGCAGGGGACAGGTGCTGATCACCAAACCTGTGCCGGGCTTAAAACTAAAGGGTACCTATCATTTTAACGAGGGGTATTACTATTTTCGGAATATTGACAACCGGATACTATTTGGCGGCGGTCGCAATTTGGATTATAAAGCCGAGGAAACCTGGGATTTCGGCCATACCGACACCGTAAAACAAAAGCTGGTGACCTATCTGAACGATGTGATATTACCCGGTCAGCATACCGAAATTGACTATTGGTGGAGCGGTATCATGGGTTTTGGCGACGAAATTACCCCCATAGTAAAGGAAGTGCAACCCAATATATTTTGCGCCGTACGCTGCAACGGGATGGGTGTAGCCATGGGTAGTCTGGTAGGCGAAGAGGTAGCAGAACTGGCACTAAAATGATCATGAAGTCATCGCAAACCGTGCAGGTTGAATCTGCATAGTTCGCGATTGCTTCTTCGTTCCTCCTCGCAATGACATGGAGAAATGCCGTTTTCTTGATGTCATTGCGAGCGATAGCGCGGCAATCGCACATTGTACAGGGCTAATACATAATCCGCGATTGCTTAGCGACAACATGGGATAAATGAGACTGTAATTCCCTAAAAAAGTTCCACCAACCGTTCCAATGCCATTCCTCGTGATCCTTTGATGAGTATGGTGGAGCTTTTTATTGGATTGGCTTTTAGTGCGGCAATGGCATCCTCGGCAGTAGGGTAAAAGGTTGTGGATAATTCCTGATTCCCAATTCCTGATTGCTGGCTGCCAAAATCCTTTCCGATAAATATGCGTTCATCAACGCGGGTGTCAAGTGCTTTTTGAATCACAGCCGCATGTTCCTTAGCCGACTCCTGACCCATCTCAAACATATCGCCTAAAATGAGCACCTTGCGTTTTGCATCAAGTTTGCCAATGTTTTCAATAGCTACAAACATGCTGCTGGGGTTGGCATTATAATAATCGCAAATGAGGGTATTAGTTGCAGTCTGCACAATTTGCGAGCGGTTATTTTTAGGCTGATATCCTTCAATACCGGCATTGATTTCGATGGTTGATAGTTTAAAATAGGTACCAATAGCAATCGCCGCTAATATGTTATGTAAGTTATAAGCACCGGTAAGCTGTGTTTTTACCGTGTAGTTTTCTCTTGTTTTATTATTAGTCCATTTCAGGGTGAGCAGGGGATCGTTCTCTATAATTTCTCCATTAATCAGATTATTGCTGTTGTTACTGCCATAATAAATCATATTGCTCAATTTCCGGTCATCAGCCATTTTCATCAGCACCATATCATCACTATTAACAAAAACAACACCGCCATGCCCTTCAAGGGCTGCCTCTTCAGGGGGCTGGGGGGCCAAATAATCATACAACTCCCCTTTGCCCTTTTTTACCCCTTCTATCCCGCCAAAGCCCTCTAAATGCGCCTTGCCCACATTGGTAATAAGGCCGTGCGATGGCTGGGCAATGCTGCATAGCAGTTCAATTTCTTTTTGATGATTTGCCCCCATTTCAATTACAGCCGCCTCATGCGTAGCGTTAATAGTTAAAATGGTAAGCGGTACACCTATATGGTTGTTTAAATTACCTTGTGTGGCCTGGGTTTTAAAATGCCGGGATAATACGGCATTGATCAGCTCTTTGGTAGTGGTTTTGCCATTGGTACCGGTAAGCCCAATAACCGGAATATTTAACTGGCGGCGATGGTGCCTGGCCAACTCCTGCAAGGTGGTTAGCACATCGGCTACCAGCAGGTACCGGTCATTTAATTTATAATTCGGATTATCTATCACAGCGTATGCGGCACCTGCTTCAAGTGCTTGTTTAGCAAACGTATTGGCATCAAACTTATCGCCCTTTAAAGCAAAAAATAAACTGTCGATGCCGATTTTACGGGTATCGGTACTAATTACCGGGTGCTGCAGGTATAGCTGGTAGAGTTGTTGGGTAGTGGTCATGTTTACGTATATCCTTATTAAACGTACTTAGTGTATAACAAAGTTAAATGATTAGGTTTTGTTGAGCCAGCCTATTACGGCCTTAATTTCGCCATAGGTATAGGCATCACCCAAAATTTCTTTTAAGGGAGCCAGTCTTTCGTTGCCATAGCTTTCCACTGCATCTTTAATAGCGGGTATTTTTTCGGCCGGTACCAGTTCCTGTACATCCAGCTCGCCGGTTTGAACAAAATAGGTGAGGTGCCCTTCAATGGTTACCTGCGATAAACCCCTTGCAGCGGCTATTTCGGTAACATTTTTGCCCTGGCGGTATAAGTTGAAAGTTTCGGTACGGGTATCGCTGCTGCTGCGTGGTGCTTTGGTGCGTTCTGTTTTGGGCTTGCGTTCCCTTTTTTGCGATTTGTAGGCAATTTTTGATTCGATGCCCTTTTCTGCGCAATAAGCTTTAACTGGTTGTAACAACTCCCGCCCGTATCGGGCCAGTTTAACATCACCGAAGCCTGAGATCAGGCGCAGCTCGTCCAAACTTTGGGGTAGGTAAGTAGCCATTTCAAGCAGGGTAGCGTCAGAAACGATAATATAGGCCGGTACATTTTCCAGTTCGGCAATGCCGCGCCGGGTATCTTTTAGTTTGCTTAATAGTGCAGCCTCATGCGGTGGCGCAGCTTCGGCGTGGGTATCTTCTGTTACCTGTGTTTCAATAAACTCAACCTTTTGTATGCCTTTAAGTACAAGGGAGCTTTGGTTGGTTAGTTTTAAGATTGGATAACCATCATCAGTTACCTGCAGGTATTCCATGGTAATAAGCTCGCGCAGGTAACGTTGCCAGTCGGTCTTGCTGATGTCGGCACCTATGCCATAGGTTTTTAGCAGCTTATGTTCCTCTCGTATCTTCTCATTTTTTGATCCGCGTAAAAAATCAATCACATAGTTAACGCCAAACCGCTCATTTAAACGGGATACTGCCGATAGCGCCTTTTGGGCAATGAGTGTGCCATCGAACCGTTTAAACTCGGTTAAACAAACATCGCAGGAGCCGCAATTAGGTGGAAAAGCCTCATCAAAATAGTTCATCAGGTATTGCCTGCGGCAGCTTTGCAGCTGGCAGTATCTGACCATATCATTAAGCTTGTTAAGCATAATGCGGCTTTGTTCCTCGTTACCTTCAATGCGGGCAAAATGCTGTAGCTTGCCTGCATCCCCAGGCGAGTAAAGGAGCAGGGCCTCTGATGCCAAACCGTCGCGACCAGCCCGGCCTGTTTCCTGATAATAGCCCTCAATGTTCTTAGGCAGATCAACGTGTACTACGTAGCGCACGTTTGATTTGTTGATGCCCATGCCAAAAGCTATAGTAGCTACAATGATCTTGACGTCATCGCGCAAAAAGGCTTCCTGGTTGCGGGCCTTAACCTCGTTATTTAAACCTGCGTGGTAAGCCTCTGCTGCAAAACCTTCATCTTTCAGGTCGGCGGCCAGTTCTTCGGTTGATTTGCGCGACAGACAGTATATAATACCCGACTCATCCCGGCGCTCGTTTAAAAAGGTAATAAGCTGTTTGAAGCTGTTTTTTTTGGGGATAACCCGGTAAGTGATATTGGCCCGGTTAAATGACGATACAAATACGGCCGGTTTGGTGAGGTTTAACTTTTCAAGTATATCTTTTTGGGTAAGCTTATCGGCAGTGGCTGTAAGCGCAATTACCGGCACATCAGGAAATTCATTTTTTAATTGAGCCAGCATCAGGTATTCCGGCCTGAAATCATGCCCCCACTGGGATATGCAATGCGCCTCGTCAATAGCTATTTGTACAACGTTGAGTGTTTTTAAAAAGGGTACCAGTTTGTTTTCGGCGCCAAATAAACGTTCGGGGGCCAAATAAAGCAGCTTTACCTGGTTGTTTTTTAACTTTTCGACCAGTTGCCGCTGTTCCTCGGGTGTTTGGGCTGAGTTCAGAAAAGCCGCCGGTATGCCGCTTACATTAAGGCTGTCTACCTGGTCTTTCATTAAGGCAATCAGCGGCGATATAACTATGGTGAGCCCATTAAGTAACACAGCCGGCAGTTGGTAGCATAGTGATTTGCCGCCCCCTGTGGGCATCAGGGCCATTATATCCTGCTTATTTAGCACATGCTGAATAATAGCCTCCTGCTGGTGCCTGAAATTATTGTAACCAAAATATTTTTGAAGCGCCTGTTGGGGTGTCATAGTTGTTTAAACGTGCAGATATTATATAGATGTGCAGATATGCAAATGTGCAAATTTCAGATGATGCTTGAATTGAAATTTATAGAATCATCTGAAATTAGCGAAAGATTCAAATCAACCGCATATCTATATAATATCCACACCTCTGAAATTGGCACATCAAATAATAATCTGCATATTAGTATAACTATTACCGCATCTTATAATATCATGATTAAAAAGCTACTCATTATTTTAATTGCTGTTGTTTCGGCATCAGTTGTTTTCGCTCAAAAAGTACAATCGCCCGATGAATTTCTGGGTTATAAACTGGGCGATCAGTTTACTCCTCATTATCGTATTGTTGACTATTTTAAATACATTGCCCAGGCATCAAAAAATGTAAAACTGCAACAGTTTGGCACTACCAACGAGGGGCGGCCGCTATTGGCCATGTTCATCGCATCTGACGAGAACATTGGGCGACTGGAAGAAATAAGGCATAATAATTTGCGCCTTGCCGGTATAGAGAGCGGCGGCGCTGCTATAGCCAACGCCCCGGTAATTACCTGGCTAAGCTACAACGTGCATGGTAATGAACCGGCATCAAGCGAGGCCGCCATGTGGACACTGTTTGACCTGGTTGATCCGGCCAATAGCACTACCAAGACCTGGTTAAAAAACTCAGTTGTGGTTATTGACCCCTGCTTAAATCCTGATGGACGCGACCGCTACGTGCATTTTTACAATTCGGTACGTGGTGCAGTACCTGATGCTAACCCAACCGCGCGCGAACACGTGGAGCCATGGCCGGGCGGTCGCATTAACCATTATTATTTTGATTTAAACCGCGATTGGGCATGGCAGGCGCAAAAAGAAACACAGGCCCGCGTTGGCCTATTTAATCAATGGCTGCCCGAAGTGCATGTAGATTATCATGAACAGGGATACAATGCACCTTATTACTTTGCTCCTGCTGCCGAGCCTTACCATAAAGACATTACCCAATGGCAGCGCGATTTCCAGGTAACCATTGGTAAAAACAACGCTAAATATTTTGACCAAAATGGCTGGATGTATTTTACCAAGCAGGAGTTTGACTTGCTTTATCCGTCATACGGGGATACTTACCCGTTGTATAATGGTTCCATCGGGATGACTTACGAGCAGGGCGGCATCAGCGCGGGACTGGCGGTACTTACCCGTAGCGGTGATACCCTTACTTTTGCCCAGCGTATTGCCCACCATCACTCCACCGGTTTAAGTACTATTGAAATAACATCGGCCAATGCTCAGAAACTGTTGGATGAGTTTAAAAAGTTTTATAATAATAGCCGCACCAATCCGCCGGGCGAGTACAAAACCTATGTTATTAAAAACGATAACAACAATAACATTAACGCATTGGCAAAAATGCTGGGCCGTAACGGCATTCAATATGGTTTTGGTTTGGCTAATAAATCCATTATCGGGTATGATTATTTTACGGGCAAAACCGAACAATATAGTGTGGGGCCTAATGACATGGTGATTAATGCTTACCAGTCAAAGGTGGTGTTGCTGCATGTACTGCTGGAGCCAAAAACATTCATTGCCGATTCCAACACGTATGATATTACGGCATGGGCGCTCCCGTATGCTTATGGCTTAAGAGCCTATGGTGTAAAGGCGTCATTGAAACCTGCAAATACTAACCAAAGTATTACAAAAGCGCAGCAGCCGGTAAATAACCATGCTTATGCCTATGTAGCCAACTGGCAGTCGGTTAATGATGTAAGGTTTTTGGCGGCCCTGCTTAAAAAACATATTAAAGTGCGATACTCTGAAAAACCATTTGAGGCCGCAGGCAAAAAATTTGCAGCAGGCTCGCTGCTCATTGCCAGGGCTAGTAATGATGTGCCCAATTTTGACCAGGTGGTTACCCAAATCGCAGCACAACTGGATGAAACACTGGTGCCGCTGGCATCGGGGTTTGTGGACAAGGGTTCTGATCTGGGATCTGACGTCATACGTTACATACGTGAGCCAAGGGTAATGTTGATGGCAGGCGAAGGTGTAAATGCCGAGGCAATGGGCGAGGTATGGCATTTGTTTGAACAGCAGCTGGGGTATCCTATTACTTTGGTGAAGTACCAGGATCTGGGCCGTACCCACTTGTCAGACTTTGATGTTGTTATTTTTCCTGATGGCCACTATGATGATTTTCCGTCAGATAAACTGCAAAGCTGGATCAAGGATGGGGGTAAGCTGATTGCTTTAGATAACGCCGTTGCCGAACTTGCCGATCAAAAGGGCTTTGCATTGAAAAAGAAAGAGGAGAAAAAGGATGATAAAGCCGATGCGAAAGACAAGGAAACGGTAAAAATTTATGGAGATCGTGACCGGGATGCTATCCGCTCTATGATTCCGGGCGCCATATTTAAACTGAACCTTGATAATACGCATCCGCTTGGTTTTGGTTTACCTAACTACTATTACTCGCTTAAGCTTAATGATGATATTTATGAGCTATTAAGTAACGATGATGGCTGGAACGTAGGAACCATTAAAAAGAATAGCCTGGTATCAGGCTTTGCCGGCGCGCAATCGAAATTAAAGATCAATAATGGCTTGTTGCTTGGTGTGCAGTCAATCGGCCGCGGTTCGGTTATCTACATGGTTGACGATCCCCTGTTCCGCAGCTTTTGGGAAAATGGCAAGCTGTTATTCAGCAATGCCGTATTTATGGTGGGGCAGTAGTGGAGGCCCCCCTGATCCCTAAAGGGGGAGCTTTTCGACTAGCAAATTCAATATTAAATATAAAACGCCCTGCCTTATGTAAATAAAGCAGGGCGTTTTATATTTTGTGAACTCCCCCTTCAGGGGGCAGGGGGCCTAATTAGCTCCCTTTACTCTTCCGCTTTCGGCATCGGCGCCGGTTTTATGTTCGCGGGTTTTTATTTTGTTGTTACCAAAGTTATAGGTAAAAGTTAAGCGACCAACGCGTGAGTCATAGTTCTGCCTGATGTCAAAGTCGTTACCCAGTGTGTGGCTGCTTACGTTGTTACGACGCAAGTAAAATATATCATCCAATGCCAATTTAATGTTAGCCTTTTTGTTGGCGAAAGAGTGGCTTACCCCGGCATCAACACCATAACGTGGTTTAATTTTGTATATACCATAGGTAAGCGGTGACTGATAATCGCCCATGATCTCAAAACGGTAGCTGCCAAAGGTTAGTGTTTGTGTAGCTTTAACCTGTACGGTAACCTGCCCGTCGCTAAGTTTTCCGGTTCCAACGGAGTCTGATTTAAAGCCCAGGTAAAAACTGTTTACGTTAACGTTACCTGTCCACCATTTGGTGATGGTGTAAGGGGCGTTAATATTAACACTGTAAGAGTTTTGGGTTTGCAGGTTAAGGTTGGTCTGGAATGATTTGTCGCCCTTGGTTAATATAATCTCGGTAATTACATCGGTAGTACGGCTATATCCTAAGCTTACGTTAATGCTTTTATTGTAAGTGTAGTTAAACTCAAAGTTATTGGTGTATTGTGGTTTAAGGAATGCGTTACCCTTTGAAAAGGTGTAGGGATCAAGATAATATATAAAAGGATTCAGGTCATCATATCCTGGGCGGTCAATACGGCGGCTATATGAAAGGCTGATCTCATTTTTATCATTAAGGGTGCGGTTAACAAATACACTCGGGAAAAAGTTAAGATAGTCGCGTTTTACCGGGGTGTTACCCAAAAGCCTGCCGTCTGACTGGGTATATTCGGCCCTTACACCTAATTGTACAGACATTTTTTTGAACTGTTTATTCAGATTAAGATAACCGGCAGTTATTTTTTCGGTATAAACAAAGCGGTTGGTGCGGGTTGTATCGTTTACATAGTTGTTACCATCAAATATCTGGGCCTGTAGGTCATTATCTGTTTTAACACTGCTGAATTTTACACCAGTTTCCAGTTTTACGGTTTTTGAAAGTGGTTTGGTATAATCGGCCTTACCGGTATAGATTGTGATGTTTGATGGTGTTTGGTTACGAAGCAACTGCGGCGCATGTTGTATATTGCCATCGGGTAAAAAGTAATCAGTAGTGTATCCGGCAATGGAGTTGTTTCTGAATTTAGAGTAATCCAGGTCAATGCTTAATTCCTGGCCGCTGGTGTCAATCTTGAACCTGTCATTCAGGTTGGCTGCAAAGTTTTTATAGGTTTGGTTAATAGTTGATACGGTTGTGAGCGAGGAATCGACCAGGTTTGGAGCTGATCCTATTTTAGTATTTCCATTGTTATTATCTACTTCGGAGTTTGAATAGCCACTTACTACAAAGCCAATGGTGTTCCTGCTGGTTACATCATAATCGGCGCCAAGGCGGTAGTTATTATAATGATAGTTATGCGGCATTCTTGTAAACTGGTTAAAATAGGTTGGCTTTCCCAGGCTGTCCCTGGTAACACGATCAATATATATATCGCGGGTGTTTTTGTTATCGCCACGGCTAAAAGTACCAAACACATTCAGGTTACCTTGTTTGTGGTTTAAGTTTAAACTGGCGTTGTTTCTCCAAAATTCGCCATGGGCAACGCCAACAGTTACGCTGCCGTTTGTGCCTGACTGGGAGTTTTTCTTGAGTTTAATATTGATGATGCCTGAATTACCGGCAGCATCATATTTTGCCGATGGGTTGGTAATTATCTCTATTGATTTAATGGTATTACCATCGGTTGACCGTAACAGGGTAGCCAGCTGAGCCGCGCTCAGGTAGGTTAGCTTATCATTGAGCATGACGGTTACGCCTTGCTTGCCGTTAAGACTAATGTTGTCATCCTTATCAACGGTAACACCGGGGGCCTTTGCCAGTATTTCCAGTGCCGTGTTGCCGGCAGCCAATACACTGTTTTCAACGTTCATAACGGTGCGGTCAATTTTACGCTCAATGAGGGGTTTGGAAGCTGTAATGGTAACGCCTTTTAGTTCGGTACTGCCGGCACGCATGCTTAACGCTGGGGCGGTAACCGTTTTGGCGCTTTCGGGCACAATAAAAGGTGTGGTTACAGCTTTTTGATAACCAACAACGGTAGCTTTAACCAGGTATTTACCAGAGTTAATGTTATCAAATGTATATACGCCGTTGTCATTACTTAAAGCACCTTTAACAAGGGTTGAATCTGTAGCCCTGATCAGGCTTACGGTGGCATAATCCATGGGTTTGCCCTGTTCATTTAATAAGGAGCCGGACACCTTAGTTCCTCCGGATTTTCCGCCCTGGGCAAAGGATGCACTCCAGCTGATGGCTACAAGCAGGAGTGTGTAAAATATGTTGTGGATAAGAGTTTTCATTTTTGCAGTGTTAAAAAGTAAAGGCAATAGTAAGCCGTTAAAGAATATGCTTCTTTTTAAATTGGATGAATAAGTTTTAGTTGGTCCGGGATGTTGCCGGTGGTGGTTTTAGTATGTTATATGATATAGGCTGTTTTTTTCATGGTGTAATGTTTTTATAGGTCAAATGTGCTAACAGAATAAGTTTTTAAGTAATGCTTTTAGGCGAAGACGGCTAAACTTCCGGTAAACGACCTGAAAACACCGATGAACATGTTTTATCCTTTTAATATTTCTTTACAATTTATGTTGTCCGGTCAAATCCCGGTATGCGTATTTTACATTATGATGCTTGAAACGGGCATAAGGTTACAGTTATCTCAAACTTTTTTAATGCCTGTAGCATGTTTTACTGGACTTGACAGGACATTTGCCCATAATTAAAGGTTTGTCAAAGCATTGTATAATGAAGAGGTTAAGCCTTAATCTGAATGCTATTAATGCGTTGGAGGGATGTGTTTTAAATGAAATATCGGGAGCGATATATGCATTTTTGATCGTAATTGATCACTAATATGAATGTTGTAGAAAGGAATAATAAGCCCGCTAAATAATAGCAGGCTTATGTATTTTATTAAGGTTTTCATGATGGTATTATCAACTTATTGATTTTCATGATCTATATTGTTTAAGGAATCGGCCTTTGCCTTTTTGGTGCTGTCGGCCTTTGCCTTTACTGTATCTATCTGACACTGCGGCCCGCCTGATGCTATAAAGTATACCACCCCGGCCTGGTTTGCCGGGCTATTGCTTCGTTGGCACCCCCACAGGTCGAGGTTATTAATATTGCGGTCGAGTTTACCATCAATTATCAATTTTGCATTCATCGGGACTTTTAGTGTTATGTATAGTTCCTGACCGCGCCATTTGGTATTGTTAAGCCTCTCTAAATTACGATCAAATTTGAGCACGGAATCTTTTTGAATAAAGCGATAGCTAATATTACGGGCATTGGTCAATGCATCATCGTCATTGTGGCCACGTGCACTAAACGATTCAATCAATACGGGCTGCTGCACATCACTTTTTTCTATTTCAATACGTACGGGGCTTGGCGAGTCCATATCATTGCCATTAAAATCATCATCTAAAATGATCATACCGCCGAAACGCTCATTTATTTTCAGGCGGGCGCTGTCGGCACTGGTTAAATATTTTGAGTCATTAAGCTGTAGGTAATAGGTGTTATTTGCTGTGGGTTTTATATTGATGGTTTTGCTTAGTTTGGCACCTTCCCTAAATTCGGCCGAGGTTTGGGCTCCATAATAGATGACCAAGCAAAGTGAAGCGAGCCAGATACATAATAAAGGGACACCGATTGAGCGGCTGAAAGTAGCACGCTTAAACAAAAATCCGATTAATAAAATAATAACCATAAACAGAGGTATAGCCATCACTAAGAAACCACCAATAAGGAATACCAGTGTGATTTCGTGATTGATGATATTAAACGGTGATATATGACGTAATATATCTGCGTTGCCGAAAGCTACCAGCGCTACAACTCCTACAATAAGTAAAATTGAAATGCCAACAAAAAACAACAGCACGCAAACCACTATGAGTTTACCGATAAAGCGCCAGGCTGTTTTTAAAAATGTGCCCAGGTGGCTAAGAAAATCACCCAAAAAATCGCGGACTTTGTAAACAAATGGCCTGGCTTCGCGATGGAAGTTTGAAAGGTTCTCTTTAACAATGGTCATTTCATCTTCAAAGTTCTTTTTAAAGCCTTTGAGGTCCTGTTTTTCACCTTTCATAGCCATCCTATCGGCACGGGTAATAGCTTTAGGGACTACTATCCATAATATAACATATAATATAAAGCCGCTGCCGGCAAAAGCAAAGGATATGGCAAAAGCCAATCTGATCCATACCGTTGGTATATCAAAATAGTTAGCTATACCGGCTGCAACTCCGCTTATCAGGTGGTCATCCGGATCGCGGAACAGGCGACGGCGCTCGGTATTGAAAGTATAAGGGGGCGTACCTGTAGCTTTTTCATCGTTTTCGGCAAATTCAAAATCCTCAACGGTGCCCATTTGTTCAATTATTAATTTAACATCGGCCTCAACAATAACCTGTTTGTTTTGACTGGTCAGTGTTTCGTTAAACATTTCGGCAATGCGGTTTTCAATATCAGTGGTGATCTCCAGGCTGTCGGCCGAATTTGAAAAATGACGCTTTACGTCAGTCATGTAAAGTTTAAGTACGTCATAAGCATCCTCTTCAATGTGAAATACGATGCCGTTTATATTTATGATGATAGTTTTATTCATGATATGTAATGGTTATAGGATTTTTATTTTTTTTCGCCAATGGCTGTTTGAACGGCATAAACGAGTTCCTGCCAGGTTTTATCAAGCTGTTCAAGCACAACTTTGCCTTCCTCAGATAGCACATAATACTTTCGGGGAGGGCCCGAAATTGACTCTACCCAATTGTAGGTAAGCAGGCCATTGTTTTTTAACCGGGTTAGTAACGGGTACAGAGTACCCTCAACTACAAGTAGTTGGGCTTTTTTAAGTTCAGCAATTATATCTGATGCATATGTTTCGCCCTTAGCTATGATTGAAAGGATGCAATACTCCAGTATGCCCTTCCTCATTTGGGTTTGTGTGTTTTCAACGATCATAATACAAAGATATATGTTTTAAATTGTATTATGCAATACATAGTACTATAATTATTATTTTTATCGATGGAAATTGGGTTTTTTAAAAAAAAATCATGCTTAAATAAGATTTTACTTGATTTTTTAATAATGTAACATTACTTTTATGATTAATTAACTATTAACTGATCTTATTATTGACAAAATGAAAAAACTTCTACTTGTAAGTTTGAGCATTCTGTTGTTATGCGTAACACAGGTGTTTGCACAAAACCGTACAGTTACTGGTACGGTTACGGCCAAAGAAGACGGCCTACCCATCCCGGGAGTAACAGTAAAAATAAAAGGAACAAACATTGGTACCCAAACTAACTCCAATGGTAAATACACTATCAGTGTACCAACGGGTTCGTCACTTGTGTTTTCTTTTATCGTGTATTCTTCGCAGGAAATTGCTGTTGGAGATAAAAGCGAAATCAATGTTGTACTGGTACAAAACAATCAGCAATTAAATGAGGTTGTTGTAACTGCATTGGGTGTTAAGAAGAGCGAGCGTTCAATCGGTTACTCTGTATCTACCGTTAAAGGTGATGACCTGGTTAAATCAGGCGAATCAAACATCATTGAAGGTTTAGCTGCAAAAGCTACCGGTGTATCTGTAGTTTCTTCAAGCGGTACCCCCGGTGCATCTTCAAAAGTTATCTTGCGTGGTCCTGCAACATTTCAGGGAGACAACCAGCCGCTTATCGTGGTTGATGGCGTGCCAATTGATAATGGTGTAAACTACATTAACGCAGGTGATAACCCTTATGACAACAGGTTAGCAGGTCCGCAGCTTTCAAACAGGGCAATAGATATTAACCCTGATGATATAGAGTCAGTATCTATTCTGAAAGGTCCGGCTGCTGCAGCTTTGTATGGTCAGTCTGCAGGTAATGGTGCTATTATCTACACCACTAAAAGAGGAAAATCAAGAAAAGGTTTAGGTGTAACTTTTAGCAGCAGCGCACAGTTTGATAAGGTAAGTAAATTGCCTAAGCTGCAAATGCGTTATGGCCAGGGTTCTGCTGGTAAATATTCAAGCGGAACAGCAAATAGTTTTGGTGAAGACTTAATTGCCGACGGAAAACCAACTTTTGATAACATTGGTAATTTCTTCAAAACAGGAGCTACTTATACCAATAACGTATCCATCAATGGTGGTAACGATAAAACTACTTTCAGGATGGCTGTAGGTAGCGCTAATATTACCGGTATTATCCCTGCTTCAAAATTAAACAGGTACAACGTAAGGTTAACTGCCGACAGTAAATTAAATGATTACATTACTGTCGGTGGAACGATCAACTATACTAATACCAATAGTGAATCCCCATCTGGTGGTTCTGATTTATCAGGTGTGATGCTTGCTTTATTAAGGATGCCTGCCGGTTTTGATGGCAGAAACTACATTAATAAAGATGGTACTCAAAACTCTTACTTTGCTTCTTACGATAATCCATTCTTCTCTGCCCGTTATAACCCTTTCACAGAGGAAAACAATAGAACAGTAGGTAATGGATATGTAGATGCAAAATTGAGTAAAATTTTCACCCTGTCATTCAAAGTGGGTGTTGATTCATATCACACCAGCGATGAAAAAGATTATGCTATATCATCGAGAGGAAATGATGCTTCAGATGGTACTGGTCAGGTTAACAGATCAAATATCGACTTCCGCAGCCTATATTCAGATTTGTTATTGAAATTTAACAAATCATTTGGTGCTAACAATGCGTTTACCTTAAGTGGTTTAGTGGGTGGTAACTTTAACTATTCTCAATTTCAAACCTCTTTTGAGCGTGGTAGGGGATTAGCAATTCCTGGCTTCTACAATTTTGCAGGTGCTTCAGAACTGTATGTTAGTAATTCAGCACAATATCAAAACAGTAAAGCTGTTTTAGCTGATGTTACCTTAGATTATAGGAGCCAGATCTTTTTAACCTTAACAGGAAGAAATGAATGGTCATCAACATTTGGTCCGGATTCAAAAGGTTTCTTTTATCCTAAAGCAGATTTATCTTATGTGTTTTCGAGTCTGTTAAGGGATCAAAAAACCATTAGTTATGGAAAAGTGAGGTTTGCTTATTCAAATGTGGGTATTTCTCCTGCTCCTTATAATACCAAAACATATTTTACTGTTCCCACAATTGCTGATGGATTCACCAACGGTTTAAGCTTCCCTTATCCGGACGCAAACGGTATTGGTCACAATGGTTACGCAATTGGAGCTACAGTGCCATCAACTCAGTTAAAACCAGAAAGAAATGAAGGTTTAGAAACTGGTTTGGAAATGAAATTTTTGGACAACCGCATTGGTATTGACTTAACATTATATCAACAAACCTCTCATGACCTGTTAATTTCTCAACCGGTTGCTCCATCTTCGGGTTTCCAATATTATTTCCATAACATTGCTAAAATCAGAAACAAGGGTATTGAAATTGGTTTAACAGGTACTCCGGTTAAAACAAATGATTTCAGATGGGATATTACCGTTAACTGGTCTAAAAATAACAACACTGTGTTGGAATTAGCGCCAGGCGTAACCCAGTTTGCAGTGGGTAACTTCTTTGCTCAGCCCCAATCATTTGCAATAGTTGGTAAACCATTCGGTGCGCTTTATGGTTATGCATTTCAAAGGGATGCCGGCAATAATGTACTTATAAACCCAGCTACAGGTTTACCTTTGATAGCTACTACTCAGAGCCAGTTAGGCAATCCAAATCCAACATGGTTAGGTAACGTAACTAATGAGTTCACGTATAAAGCATTCTCTTTCTCATTCCTTTGGGATTTCAGAAAAGGTGGTACTTTATGGAATGGAACATGGCAGAACCTGAACTTCAGAGGAAAATCAATCGAATCTGAAGCCAGAAACCAAACTTATGTTATCCCTGGTATTGTAGCAAGTGGACCAAATGCCGGTAAAGCAAATACTACAGCCATTTCAGGTACTTCATATATCACCAATTACCTGGGTGGTGGCGGCCAAACCAATGAGCTGTCAATGCAATCGGGTTCATGGATCAGGTTAAGATCTGTTAATTTTGCTTACAGGTTAGACCTCGCGAAAAATAATCCAAAAACTCCGGTTCAATATGTTGAATTTGGCTTAGCATTGAGGAATATCTTCCTTTCTACTCCATACAAAGGTGTTGATCCTGAAACCGGTTTAACAGGCTCTTCAGCAAATGCAATCGGTTATGATTACTACAATAACCCAGGTACAAAATCAGGATCAGTTTCTGTTAAAGTTGGGTTTTAATCTTTTAAACATTATTTGAAATGAAAAATAAAAAATATTTTGCCCTACTTGCACTTGTTTTAATGAGTGCTTGTAAAAAAGGGGATGTGCTGTATACGAGTCCAAATTCACCCCTAAATGTAACCCCTCAGATACTATTAACGGCTCTTGAAGTTAATACTATTCAAAACACTGAGGGTGATTTAGCCCGTGTTTCATCTATATTGTGTGAGCAAATGGCTGGAGCAACCGGACAATACCAGGCTTTACAGAATTATAACCTGCAAACCAGCGATTATAATAACCATTGGGTTGGTTTGTATGCCGGTACCATGCAGAATGCAAAGATCATGATTGATAAATACTCGGCAACTGATCCATATTATGCCGGTATCGCACAAATTATAATGGCTGTTAACTTGGGTATTGCAACTGACCTTTGGGGTGATGTGCCATACTCTAAAGCATTTGGTGGTCAAACCGGTGTGTTTGTAGCTCCCTATGATCCACAACAGCAGGTTATTGCTTCTATTCAATCTTTATTAGATCAGGGTATTGCTAATTTAGCAAAAGCATCATCTACCAATATCGATATTCCTGGCGATGATGACCTGTACTATTCAGGTGACCCTGCCAAATGGACAAAGGCCGCGTGGACTTTAAAAGCAAGATATGCTAATCGTGTAAGCCTTAAAGACCCTCAATCAGCGACCAATGTATTAGCTTACTTAGCCAAAGGTATAAGCAGTGCTGCGGATAATTTGCAAAATCCACATCCGGGTGTAAGCAATGCTCAAAATCAATGGGGTGCTTACCAAAATCAGCGTGCCGGTAATATGGTTGCCAACAAACTTTTTGTTGATGCTTTAAAAAGCAATAGCGACCCACGGTTAAGTTATTACCTATCTCTTGATACTCATACACCAAGTGTATATTCTGGAGCTGATATTACACAGGAAATTGTTGACGCTGATGCATCAGTAATAGGTACTTATTTTAACGTAGATCAGAGCTACCCTTTGATCACATCATACGAAGCAAGCTTTTTAGCTGCGGAGGCCAAGGTAAGACTTGGACAAGATGCTTCTGCCGATCTTAATGCAGGTATTAAAGGTTCAGTTACTTATGTTAGTAAAGGGCAGAACGACGGTTCTTCAATTGCTACCTACACTAAACCTACTGCTACCATTACTACTGTAATGACAGAAAAATGGAAAGCCATGTTTGGCCAGATTGAAGCGTACAGCGATGTAAGACGTACGGGTATACCTACAATGATTGTCAGACCAGCTTCTGCAGGTGCTATATCAACTGTAATACCTAAAAGGTTACCTACTCCAGATATTGAGTCACAATCAAATCCAAGTGCTAAATATGTAGCCTTAGACGTACCAGTATGGTGGGCAACTAACTAATAAATTAAGTAGAATTTTCTATTAACATAAAAACCCGGAACACCTCAAAGTGTTCCGGGCTTTTTTTATGCGTTATGCTTATTTTTTATCAACACTGTATTTACCTGGGCCAATAAATAAAAGGCCGGCAAATACTATAGCATCCTCAATGGCATGGGCCGCATCGCCTAAATTACCGCCTTTGCCAAAATGCATGGCAGCTGCAACCATCAGGTTAATAACCAGTAATATACACACCGGCCTGAATGCCAGGCCTATCACGAGCAGGAAGCCACCAAAAACTTCTGTTAAGGCGGCAAGCAGGCCCCATACTACCGGCCAAAAATGAATGCCCACATACCTGGTTGATTGACCCAAACCCTCCCAGCTGTTTACCCCGCCCATGAGTTTTGGATAGCCATGATAAATAAACATAATGCCCAAACCAACGCGGATAATTAAAAGGCCAAAGTTTTTGTAATTACTTAAATTGCTGAGTATTGCCATAAATAGTAGAGTTTTATTTTTGAATTAGAATTTAACAGATACCTGCTGTTGCTGTACCAGCAGGTTAACGAGGCGGCCAAGTATCAAACTGCAGTTATCAGGGATATGCCCAGCCGGAAAATCAAAGCATACAGGGTAGTTGTATTCTTTTACAATCTCCATAATAATTTCAGGTACAGTTTGGCCAAATGGGATGTCATTATCTTTTATATCACTAAAGCCGCCTACAATGAGGCCTGTAAGTTTGCTGAGTTTGCCTGCTCTTTTTAAACTGCGCAGCATACGGTCAAGCGCGTAGAGGTATTCTCCTACATCTTCAATAAAGAGTATTTTGTTATCATAATCAATGTCTGATATGGAGCCGGATACAGCTATCAGTAATGATAAATTGCCGCCAACCAATATCCCGGTACTTTTGCCGCTCCGGTTTAAGGCATGTGATTTAAACTCATAGGTTAAGCCTTCGCCAAAGAGGGCTTTTCGTAATGTTTCTAATGAGCGTGCGGAGGCATCGGGGATGTTTACAGGCATTTGCCCGTGAATGCCTTGTACGCCGTAGTTGGCAAAAATATGGGTATGCAATACGGTAATATCGCTAAAGCCAATGAGCCATTTAGGATGTTGGGTAAAGCGGCCAAAATTAACCTTGTCAATCATCCTGATAGCGCCGTAGCCGCCACGGGCAGCAATAATTGCCTTAATACTGTCGTCGTCAATAAAACGCTGCAGATCCTGCGCCCGCAGGTCATCGTCGCCCGCAAACTGATAGTAGGATGCATTTACGGTTTCGCCTAAAACCACTTCCAGTCCCCATGATTCCAATAAAGCTATAGCATCGGTCATGGGCTTGGGTAATTTTTTGGCAGGACAGGTAATGGCTATTTTATCGCCTTTTTTAAGATATGGAGGCAGTCCGGAAGTTGGGGAAGCCGAAAATCCGGCAGAAACGGTATTAATTGGATTATCCATGATCAATAATAACAAAACTTTTCTATTCTCTTTTTTCAGACATTCACACGTTCGGTCTTTTCCGACTTAAATAAATATCTTTGCAAATTATTTATAATGCCGTTTACTTCATGTCACAACTTAACAAATATAAACGATATACCGTTACATCAGCTTTACCCTATGCCAACGGACCACTGCATATTGGGCACCTTGCCGGAGCATATATTCCGGCAGATATTTTCGTGCGCTATTTAAGACTCAAAAAGAAGGATGTGGTTTATGTTTGCGGTTCAGACGAGCATGGTGCGGCCATTACTATTAAAGCCAAAAAGGAGGGCACTACGCCGCAGGCTATCATTGATAAATATCACCAGCAAATAAGGGAAAGCTTTGAACAGTTTGGGATAGCTTTTGATATTTATCACCGCACGTCGTCGCCCATTCATCATGACCTGTCGCAGGAATTTTTTCTGAATTTGTATGAAAAGGACGAGTTTATAGAAAAAGTCAGCGAGCAATATTATGATGAGGACTTTGATCAGTTTTTAGCAGACCGGTATATTATTGGTACCTGCCCAAATTGTCATAACGAGAACGCTTATGGCGATCAGTGCGAAAAATGCGGTACCTCATTAAGTCCAACGGATCTGATTAACCCGGTATCAACCCTGAGCGGAAAAACACCTGTTTTGAGGCCTACCAAACACTGGTATCTGCCGCTTGACAAGTATCAACCATGGTTGGAGCAATGGATTGACGCCAAGGAAGGTGCCTGGAAGGTTAACGTACTTGGGCAGTGTAAATCATGGCTTAAGTCGGGCTTGCAGCCGCGCTCCATGACCCGCGACCTGGACTGGGGTATTGATGTGCCGTTAGAAGATGCAAAGGGCAAAAAGCTATACGTTTGGATGGATGCCCCTATCGGTTACATCTCGGCCACCAAGCAATGGGCTATTGACAACAACAAGGACTGGAAACTATACTGGAAAAAACAGGCAGATGAACAGGACGATGCCTGTTTGCTGCATTTTATTGGTAAGGACAACATTGTATTTCACTGTATTACTTTCCCATCTATATTACATGCGCATGGCGAGTATATTTTGCCGCAAAACGTGCCGGCCAATGAGTTTTTGAATCTGGAAGGTGATAAACTATCCACTTCACGTAATCACGCAGTTTGGCTGCACGAGTATTTGGAGGAGTTTCTGGGTAAACAGGACGAACTGCGTTATGTACTCACCTCTATACTGCCCGAAACCAGCGATAGTGAGTTTACCTGGAAAGATTACCAAGCGCGTATCAATAATGAACTGGTAGCCATTTTAGGCAATTTTGTAAACCGGGTAATGATACTGATGCACAAGTTTTACGATGGTAAAATTGAAGGCGAAGGCGACCGTATTGAATTAACCAACGATAACCTGAATAAAGAGTTAGGTGGGTTTTACGAAGAGATAGAAAAAAACCTGGAGGCATACAGATACCGTCAGGCACTGCAGGGGGTAATGGATATTGCCCGCCTGGGTAACCGCTACCTGACCGAGAAAGAACCTTGGAAAACGATTAAAACCAATCCGGAGGATGCTAAACAGACACTACATAATTGTTTAGTGCTGATTGGCCACCTGGCGGTTTGCGCGCAGCCATTTTTACCAGGTACTGCCAAAAAGATCATTGGTATGCTGAATTGGCCTAACGAAGTTATTGCTTATGATCAGGAGATTTATTTTAACAATGGGCACCAGTTAAATCCGTCGGCCTTGTTGTTTGAGAAAATTGAAGATGAGGTAATTGAATTCCAGGTTCAAAAGCTGCTTGCTAAAAAGCAGGCTGCCGCTCCGCCAAAATCAATAGAGGTACAGCCAGCAAAGGAAAATATCAATTACGAAGCCTTTGCAACGATGGATATCCGCACGGGTACCATTTTAGCAGCCGAGAAGGTGGCCAAGACCAAGAAATTGCTTAGGCTTACCATTGATACCGGTATTGACGAACGTACGGTAGTATCGGGCATTGCAGAATATTATGAGCCGGAAGCCATCATAGGGCAAAAGGTAAGTATACTGGTAAACCTGGAACCCAGGGAGATCAAGGGTATACTTTCGCAGGGAATGATCCTGATGGCCGAAAACAGCGAAGGTAAACTAAGCTTTGTAGCGCCGGTAGATGATTTTCATACCGGAGCGGTGATCAGGTAATTAGCCGTGCGGATGTGTAGATTTTAAATGTGCAGATCAGAAAATAGGCATAAGTATAAATTTTGTGTACAGACGTGTGATTTTTCATTGAAAAATTGCACCTTTGCAAGCTAATAAAGGATGGCCTTGTGCTATCCGCAAATGGTCCCGTAGTTCAACGGATAGAATAGGAGTTTCCTAAACTCTAGATATGAGTTCGATTCTCGTCGGGACCACATTTACACCCATCCATGGGAACGGCATGGGAAAGATTATTAAAAGCCTTTAGATGAAAATCTGAAGGCTTTCTAATTAATATTCAAAAGAATATAAACTATCTTTAGTTTATGAAACATATTATTCTGCTTTTATTTTTGATTCTGATATTTAATTTCGACGCTCGGGCACAAGAGATTAAAGCAAAAGATGCTCATCAATATGTTGGTAAAACAGTCACAGTAGTTGGTAAAATAAAATATATAGTTGGCCCAGGGTATTTAACTTCAATGTCATTCCTACTTGTAACCGATAGTTCTGAAGTGGGTGTCGCCATTACTGTTCTCATGAAAATATGGAGTAAATCAAAAGTACTTAATGAGAAACAAGGGGGGAAAACTATGAAAGCAAAAGGACTCATTGAACAAATCACTAAACAAGATACGACAAAAAACAGCCTGCCCTACATCGTTATTAAAAATTTATCTGATGTTCATATATTGCAGTAATTGGAAACTCTTAGAAATTATCCTCCAAGCCCGCCGCACAATGCAAATCAGCCATAAAAGAGTTCGAGTTTTGTATCGTAAGGACCACAAATGAGGCATACCCTATGCCCAACGTGGGAAATTAATTGAAACCCTTTAGATGGAAATCTGAAGGGTTTTTATTTAACTTTATAACCGTGTACAATTGCTAACTTACCTTGTCTGAATGAAATCTATAAAAGCACTCTTATTTGCATTTTTAATTTTGCTTTTTTTGAAATCGAATGCAGAAGTAGCTAATGGGTCTATCGATGTTTATTATAAACCTAATAAGTAACTTGCATTCAAGTTATTTGATAATGTAAAGATAGAATGTGGCGATCTCGAAGATAAATGGATATCCATGGTTATTTATTTACCATCAACCAAAGCATTTTATAAACCTAATGTGAAGTTAAGAAAGGGCGACAGCTTAATCGATTCTGCTGGAAAAAAGATTGGTTATGTGGTTTCTGACTCAATTGACATTATGCCATTGTACGACAAAAGCAAAAACTTATATCAAATGCGTTTTGCGGGATACATAACAGCCAATGATGTACGCCCTGTAACCATTCCCGAAAATATATTACAGCAAATAATAAATTCAAATAGTAAAAATTTGAACTATAACACCTTTAAAAAATTCATTAACGATTTTGGGTTAAGAGATTATAAGGATGAAATGGATAAGAGATACCCACAGAATAAAAGCTATGTTTTATGGTATAATTCCTATGTTACTTCCAATTCGGTTTTTCGATTGCAATTGATTTTTGATAAAGAAAAATTGGTAGCTATTTTCCACTCCCAAAAACTGATTAAAACGACATTTAAAGATTTGCAATTGAAAAAGACCTATTTATTGTGGACGAAAAACAGCAATGATAAAGAGCTGGCTACTTTTGCAAAAACGTATCGTAAAATTTATGAAGTGCCGAATTGAAACTTCTATAAACTATCTTCCAAACCCGCTGCATTGTACAAATCAGCCATAAAAGAGTTCGAGCTTTGTAGTCTATGGACCACAAATGACCCACCGTATGCCAGGCATGGGCACAAAATTAAAAAGCCTTTAGATGGAAATCTGAAGGCTTTTTATTGTGTTTCTTTTTTAACTTAGAGTTTTAGTAATCAATATGGTAGCCCAACGCCCTTATATTATTTACAAACTCCCAATAAGCAGGGTTACTCAAGCACTTATCGGAGGGAAAATAGAAAAGGTTTGGCAAAACATAGAAAACTTCTTGATAACCTGTACTACTGCTGATATTGAAAATCCCAACAGTATTTATATGGTTGGTTACACTGCCGATGAAGACCATGGTGAACAACCTGAATCGGTAGAAGAGGTATTAGCAAAAATAAGAAAGGTCTTTGGGCAAGGAAAAACTGAACCGGCTAGTTATTTATATCCAGCGAACATACCTTCAAAACAAACTAAAACAGAATGGACATTGACCAGGAAAGATTTGCCAAGAGTTATAGATTATTTAATAAAAGAGCAACCTTTGCCCAAGTACAATCTTGGTCCTATTGAATTAATAATCTCCTATGACTTTAAACTAATCGATCCCACTACGAAAAATGAACTACAAAATCAACAGTATATTTCGAGTATCTTAATATGGATAACAAAGAATAGCTGTGTTAGTGCAAGTTTATGCTTTCCTTTTACAGAACCTAATCAAGAGTTTTGGAATTATACTAACAGCATTAAGCCATTCATGCCTTTTAAATTTGACATTAAGCATTTAAGATTAGGACGATCTGATAAAAAAGGCACGTCCAATATGTTTTCAAAATTATAACGATTAATCCTCCCAAACCTGCCGCCCTTCGCAAATCATCCATAAAAGAGTTCGGGTTTTGTAGTCCTTATACTACAAAGAAGTAAAAAAGCTTCCAGATGAAAATCCAGAGGCTTTTTTACTTTTCAGGCATTGGGGATTATAAATCCCAGCCAACTGGTGGATGTCTTTATCTGACAGTTGATCAGTTATTTATAAAAATTTTTATTCTTATATCAAATTAAATCACTGTATTTTAGATAGCCTGATTTTTACCTGCCTCCGGCAGGATTGTCCTGAATGGAATACCCATTTATTAAAGCCGATAATCAATAGAGAAAAAATGGAAACGCAAACTAACCAGCCATCGCCTGAAAACATTATGAAAATTGGCACAGGCTTTTGGGCCTCAAAAATTCTTTTGACTGCAGTGAGCTTTCAATTATTCACCAGGTTTGCTGAAAAGAAAACGATGAGGGCCAATGATGTCAAAGATATTTTAGGGTTTAAATGCACAGACAGGAATGTTCATGATTGGTTAGATGCTTTAACCGCATTTGGTTTTTTAAAGCGGGACGGTATTTTGGATACGGCTATTTATTCAAATACGGTGGACACAGATACATTTTTAGATAAAAACAAGCCATCATATATTGGAGGTATCCTTGAAATGATGAACAATCGTTTATATGGTTTTTGGGGTAACCTGGGCGAGGGGTTGCTTACCGGACTTCCGCAAAATGAAGCAAAAAGAGGGGAGGATTTTTTCGGCTTGATATACCAGGACTCTGAAAAATTGAGAGAATTTACCAGTGCAATGAGCGGTATCCAAATGGGTAATTTTATGACCTTTGCCCAAAAATTTAATTTTACAAAATATAAAACGCTAATTGATGTGGGTGGTTCGGCCGGCTTGCTTTCAGTTATGGTTGCAAAGCATAATCCGCATATGCATTGTACAAGTTTTGACCTGCCGCCGGTTGAGCCAATTGCAAACGCTACCATACAGCAATTCGGGTTATCAGATCAAGTAAAAGCCGCAAGCGGCGACTTCTTCACCATGCCAATACCAAATGCAGACGTTGTTGTAATGGGAAATATCCTGCATGATTGGAACGAAGAAAATAAAATATCATTAATGAGAAAAGCTTATGACGCACTCCCTGCCAACGGAGCATTTGTAGCTATCGAAGGCATAATAGATGATGAAAGGGAACAAAACGTTTTTGGTATGATGATGAGTTTGAATATGCTTATTGAAACAGGAACAGGATTTGATTACACATTTGCTGACTTTAACAGGTGGGCAAATATTGTCGGATTTAAATCAACCTCACTTTTGCCGTTAGCAGGACCATCAAGCGCGGCAATAGCATATAAATAAAAACGGCATTCGCATTTTTGTTGGCGAAAGACTCTTCTTGTGACGTTATCCTTAATCAATATAATTAGCCTCTAAACCCCAATTACCTGTAAAGATTTTAAACTTAACGTAGTGCGGTGATAACACAAACCTCAAAAAACTTAGGCTGCTTATACCGCACCTGAGCATAAATCTTGTCGCGCTATTAATGTGATGTAGGTCACGCAGTGTGTTGAAATTTGTTACCGTACTTTGTTATGTAATTAAAAAGCATATAGCTGTGGAAACTCAAAATTTTAAATTTTTTGGGTTTCCGAAGCAGGGTGGGCAACAAAAGGAAACATAATAAGATATATCATGGAAATGAAAGCAACAAATAACAGTATCGGTATGCCATTGCTTGGATTTGGCACACTGATTATAGGTGCGGCCGAAACGATAAGTGCTACCAGGGACGCGCTGGAAGCTGGATTTAGACACTTTGACAGTGCGGAACGATACCGAAACGAGAGCGAGGTGGGCGAGGCATTGCAGGCAGGGCTTGCTGCCGGTGGTATTGCCCGTAAAGACATTTTTGTTACCACCAAGTTGTGGAACACCAACCACAGGCCCGAACGCGTTGAACCGGCATTTGAGGCAAGTTTGAACCGACTGCAGCTCAACTATCTTGATCTCTATCTTATCCACACGCCGTATGCATTTCAACCGGGAGATGAGCAGGATCCGCGTGATGAAAACGGAAATGTTATTTACGACCGTGAGGTTACTTTGCTCGACACCTGGAGGGCGATGGAAAATCTCGTGGATAGTGGCAGATGCCGCGCTATCGGACTGTCTGACATTAGCTTGAAAGAATTGGTGCCGCTTTATGAATCAGCGAGAATCAAACCTGCCGTAGTTCAGGTGGAAGCGCATCCGTACCTGCCGGAAACAGAGCTTCTGGAGTTTTGTAAGGAGAAAGGTATTGTGTTTTTAGCTTTTGCACCGTTGGGTCATGGCATGAGGCCGGGGCCGCTCGAAGATCCG
Organism: Mucilaginibacter saanensis; assembly: GCF_014200575.1. GTDB lineage: Bacteria > Bacteroidota > Bacteroidia > Sphingobacteriales > Sphingobacteriaceae > Mucilaginibacter. Next base: position 152,468 of record NZ_JACHBZ010000007.1, read on the forward strand.
GTTGTTTTGGACATTGCTGAACGGGTTGAAAAAACACCGGCCCAGGTACTGTTGGCATGGGCGCTGCAACGCGGCACCGCATTACTTACCACGCCGAAAAGTCCGGCCCGCGCTCGTGAAAATTTTGATATATCTTCTTTACCTGAAGACGCGTTTAACGAAATCAGCCGCATCCAGACCAGACAAAGATTCAATCAAGTGGTGAAGACCGGTGTTCCGGGTTTTATTGCAAAAGGTAATTGAACCAGAAAACTAAGTAAAAAAAGCAGGCCATGGAAGAAGAACAAATACGCGAAGCCCTTGCTGTGCACTGGCGTGCATCGGCAGCCGGGGATGTAAACGCGGAACATGATATTTACGATAATGATGCCATCTGCGACTACCCCCAGTCGGGCGAGCGGATACTGGGACGGAATAACCTGCAAGCTTTACGGAGTCACCATCCCGGCAAGCCCTCTGGTTTTAATGTCAGGCGAATCGTCGGAAAGGGCAATCTCTGGATTACGGAATATACCATCACCTACCAGGGGCAGTCGGCATATACGGTGAGCATCATGGAGTTCCGCAATGGTAAGGTGGTGCACGAAACACAATATTTCGCAGATGCCTTTGAGGCACCAGCGTGGCGAAGTCAATGGGTTCAGCAAATTGTGTAAAGCCTGCGATTGTGTATTTGACTTTTAATGCTTTTATTTAAATCGATACGGTTCGTAGGAATCACTGTATAGCCTATCGTTGATGCGTTATAACGCAGTGCGACTTTATGAGCTCCAAAGCGGAGATTTGGCTAAAACAACACCAAAAAGTCAAAGAATTATTTAAGGTTGTAAATAAATATAGCAAATACCTAATTTGCTAACCTACGGAAAGCAAATTATGACAAGCGACACAGGTAAACCTGAATTTTGGGAAAAAAGCTTTGTTGAAAAGCAGGAAATGTGGGGTTTTGAACCCGCACACTCCGCCGTACTGACGAAGGATTTTTTTGTTCAAAAATCGGTTAAAAATATATTGATCCCGGGAATTGGTTACGGACGGAATGCACAGGTTTTCAGGGATAACGGAATTGCTGTTTCAGGGATTGAAATATCAAAAACCGCCATTGACATGGCAAAGAAACATTATGGGGAGGATATGACGATCTATCATGGCTCTGTAACCGACATGCCATTTGATCAACGCCAATATGACGGGGTATTTTGCTATGCTTTAATTCATTTATTGGATGAGGGCGAAAGAAAGAAACTGATCATTGACTGTTATAATCAACTGGCCGATAATGGTTATATGGTTTTTACAGCTATTTCGAAAACAGCCCAAACCTATGGACAAGGCAACTATGTGAGCAAAGACCGTTTTGAAATATTTGATGGGGTTAAAATGTTCTTTTATGATCAGGAATCAATCACCGCTGAATTTGGTGAAGCAGGGTTATTTGAAATTACAACCATCACCGAAAATTATCCTTTCTTTTTAATTAAATGCCAAAAGGGTAATAACAAGAAAGTGTGACCGATGCTTCAACCCATGATCGGTGTTCGCCGCACCATTTCCATCTCCTGAAGCACAGCTATAATTAACACCTTACAGTAATATAGCTGAGAATATTTATTTTCGTAACTCACAACAGCGATATATTAAAAGTTATGAATCCGGACTCACAGAATGTAACCGACTATACCAATAACAACACCATATTTATGGTTTGGAATTTTAAGGAAAACCTGGAGGTCAGTGCTGTTTTTAAGAAACTTTGCAAGCTGGTTATCAACCTTAATAACTCTGTTAATGTTCGTTTCCCTGTTTCAAGGGCAAGTTGTGTAATGGGTATTGGATATGATGCCTGGCTTCGGCTTCAGCTCCCCGTTCCCTTACCTAAGGAGTTAGCGAATTTTGTTCCCATCGATGGCGAAAAACATACGGCGGTTTCGTCAAAAGGCGATTTGCATTTTCACATCAGGGCCGATAATACAAGTATCTGTTATGATATGGCAGCCGCAATATCAGATATTTTAAGCTCAGTGGCTGTTAGTACAGAAGAAATTCATGGTTTCAGGTATTGGGACAGCCGGTCGATTTTAGGTTTTGTTGACGGTACCGAAAACCCGCAGGGGCAGGACCGGGAACTCTATAGTATGGTAGGGAGCGATGATGGCCTTTACAAAGGTGGAAGCTATCTTTTTGTGCAGAAATACATTCACAATTTAACATCCTGGAAAGAGCTATCTACCGAGCAACAGGAAAAAGTGATCGGAAGGTATAAATCGAATGATATAGAAATGGCCGATGATGTAAAGCCTTCCAACTCTCACATCGCTTTGGCAAATGTTGGCGACGAATTAAAAATTGTTCGGGATAATATGCCTTTTGGCAATATGTCAACCAACGAGATGGGCACTTATTTTATAGCTTATGCAAGCACGTTCAGCACCGTAAAAAAATGCTGACTAATATGTTTATTGGCTCGCCCGTTGGCAATTACGACAGGATATTAGATTTCAGCACGGCTAAAACAGGTAGCTTATATTTTGTACCCACCTTTAACTTGATAGATGATTTTTCTGGAGATTAAAGAATCCGCAGGTTTACAACTCAGCTGATGGCCTGTGTATTGTCATCATACCACATATAGCTTCATAAAAGCTTTTCTCATATTGCCTTAATGCACAGAAACCGCGTTTATAAGGCCCAGATGCTGCTTGCGGTAACCTAAGGGGCTTTCGCCGGTGTGTAGCTTGAATGTTTTGTGAAAAGAAGCCACATCATTAAAGCCAGCGTCGAAACAGATCTGGGTAGCATTTTTATCTGTGGATAGCAGCTGCTGCATGGCGTACTGCAGGCGGTAATAGGTTATTGCTTCCGTTAACGTTTTTCCGGTCATCTTTTTATAAAACTTACAGAATGCATTTCTGGTCATGATAGCTATACCTGCTACCTGATCAAGGGTTATTTTGTTCCGGAAGTTATCAATGATGAAACTTTGTACAATTTTTAATCTTTGATGCTCTACGGCTTGCGGGCTACAAATAACGGGTTCTTCATTTAAGAAACTGTAAGCGGCATGATCAGTTAAATGATCAAGAACGTCTAATAACAGTATGAGCTTTTTTAATGGGTCATTTACTTTAGTGATGGCCAGCATTAAATCAATGATGGCTGTTGTTCCTGCCCCACTAAAATGGATTCCGTGAAAGCTTTTTTTGAATAGCTGAACAACTTTCCAGGCAGATTGATTTTCAAAGAAATTTGCTCCTAAAAAGTCCACCCTAAACTGGATCACTACCGATTTTGCATTGATCTCGGCATCATATAGCGTTGTTTTCCAGCAATGGGGTACATTGCCGCCTATCAGCACAAGATCACCTTGCTGATAGGCCGACATGTGGTTACCGACAAACCTGTTGCCTTCGCCTTTAAGAATAGCCGTCAGCTCATATTCAGGATGAAAATGATACGGCGATGCAAATTCGTGCTGTTCAAATAACCTGACCAGGAACGTGTTTTTGCTATCACTGCTTAAAGTTTCTAACGTAGGTTTAACCATTGGTAAACAAAGAAAACTAAAATATCCTATTGACTCCGGTGTTCAGTAATATATTTCGTGTTTTTAGAGTTATCAATAAACAGTTTTAACGAGTCAATTTCGTCAGTTTTATAGGGCTTAAAATCGCCGGAATACAGATCATGCTGCCATAGTTTTTGCTCCGGATCGCCGGGGCGGTGGCCCCATGGCAAATTGGTTTGAGTTTTACCATTAACCAGTCCCCAAAGATTGCAGCCCACTTTATACTGATAAAATACCGGTATAATTTCGCTCACGGTTGATTTCCATGGCCGGTTCATCCACTCTGTGTTAATAATAGGGCGATTATACTGTTTAAGGTTTTCAATGCTTTTAATAACATGCTCCTTATCGCCATAATCATGAAAGGTGATGAGGTCAACATTTTCGGTAATGATACTGTTAAGACGTGGGTTTTGATCAAAAATACCTATAGTGAGCGGCTGCGACGGGTTAACCGCTCTTGCCCAGGCAATGGTTTTTTTGAGCAGGGGAAAGGTAGCTGAACCCAAACCGCCGTTGGTAGGTTCGTTATAGAGGTCCCACATCAAAATGCGGTTGTCGTTTTTAAACCTTTCTATTACTGCCATAACATATTTTTTAAGCTTTGGGTGCGTAGTGGAATCAACTACCAGGCTATGCCCCGGGCTTGGCGACCATGCCCACGCATACCAGCCCATTAAAGGTTCGGGCTGCTTACCTGTTTTAGGGTCGTTATTAATGCCAAAGGAACAATCATCAAACAAAGCCGGGATAAATTTGATATGATGTTTATCACATATTGCCATAAACCGGTCAAGGGTTTTTAAAAAATACTGCGGGTCGTCGGCATATACGGCATACTGCAATACGGCTCTCAGGGAGTTCATGCCTGATTTTTCGGCAAGTGCCAGCTCTTTATCTATAGCCGCTTCATTAAAACTTGTTTTATCCCACATGGCTGTATAGTTTATGGCGTATGCCGGGATATAGTTAAACCCGCAATACCATGGCTGTTGATTATACCATGCCCAGATCCGGGCTTCGGACCAGCGTTTGCCCTGGCTTTGCGCAAAACAAAACGAGGTACAGGCCAATAAGGCTATCATTAAAACGATTTTCTTTATCATACAATGGAGAGGTAAATGGATTAGTACACTAATGGATTTAGGTTTGAATTAGCCAGTTGGCCCGGGTTTAACCCACCAAGCCAGCGTTGGCGGTCATTTTCCTGGTGTTTGTTTTGTGGCTGTGTTACGTCCGCGCCATCGGCATAGTAAATAATGGTCATTACTTCGCGGGTGGTGTTGGCGGTGCTGTTGCCGGGTGCGTTGTGCAATGTCCAGCCGTAGTGCCAGGTAGCATCGCCGGCCTGCATCGTTTCGGCCCGTGATATCGGGTATTTTTTTTGTTTGATATATTTCTGCAGTGATGTTTCAGACTCATCTGATATTGGTATGTTTTCAGCAAAGCCATCCAGGTGTGATCCTGTGGCAAAAGTGAGCATTCCCAATTCAACGTTAATATCCATCAGGGGCATCCACATCGTAACGGTTTGGGTAGTATCAAGCGGCCAGTAGTACTGGTCCTGGTGCCATGGCGTAAAACCGCCGCCGGCTTCTTTAAATAGCGCCTGGTCATGGTAAATGCGTACATGATCAACACCTAACAGATCGGCGGCAATTTTTGAAAAACGTTTGGCAACGGTAAATTGCCTCACCTGTTCGTCAATTTCCCATAGGTTCATGATCTGTAAAAAAGCTTTGCTGTAGGTATCCCTATCCTGCATGGCGCGGGTTTCGGTATTATAACGGGATACGGCATCGCGAATAACTTCGCGGTAGTAAGTTACCTCCGGGGCCTGTAATATGTTTTTAATAAGCACATGCCCCTGCTGCCTGAAATTGCTGATGTGTGCAGCATCCACATTGATCAGGCTGTTCAACAATGGTATTTCTGTTGGGATCATAGGAATAGATTAAGTTGTAACTGGTTAATTGGCTGATACTAAAATAGCTTTGACAAAAAAAGCAGATTCACCCCGGGCTTAATATGGTTAAATTAATCAATCAGTAGTAAATATTATCCTGAAGTTGATTTTCGGCTTAGCTTTCAGGTTAATTATTGCAGGTCTGTGAGCTAAGTCAAGCTGTTATATACATTGATTATATGAGACAAAAGCCCCAAAAGTTGACTCAAATTGTATAGGTGGCCTTGATGACATATTGTTTCTTTGCGTTTCTTTTGAGCAGGTACTGCACATAATCAAGCGTAATGGATGTAACAAAAACCAATCCCGGTATTTTAAGAACCAGGCAACATTTTGAAATTTTAGACGGGCTTAGAGGCATCGCCGCCGTAGCGGTGGTGATATTTCATTTTATGGAATTTGCAGTTCCCGACTACAGCAATAATTTTATCGCACATAGTTATCTGGCTGTTGATTTCTTTTTTTGTTTATCAGGTTTTGTGATCGCTTATGCCTATGATAGCAAAGTAGAAAAGCTTGGGGCGTTTCAGTTTATCAAGTTAAGGCTTATTCGTTTGCACCCACTCGTTATCATCGGTTCTGTTCTGGGGCTGCTGTGTTTTATTTTTGACCCGTTTAGTAATCTTCATACCGCATATAGTGCAGGCAACGTTTTTCTCATGTTCCTGTCTTCGTGCTTTTTGATACCTTATCCCATTGTGCATGAGCGTTATTTTAACCTTTTTCATTTAAACCCGCCCACCTGGTCGTTGTTTTGGGAGTACATAGCCAACCTGTTTTACGTACTCATTCTTTATAAATTACGCAACCGGATATTGTGGTTTTTGGTGGCGATTGCCGCAATAGCACTTTGTTATGAATCTTACTATTCGGGTTACTTGGGTGTTGGCTGGGGCGGAGATAATTTTTGGGGTGGCGGCGTCAGGATATTCTTTTCTTTCCTGGCGGGGATGTTGGTTTACAGGTCAAACTGGATCATCAGATCCCGGCTGGGGTTTGTTTTTATGGGGATATTATTGGCTATAGTGTTTTTAGTGCCCTTTTCAGATAAGGCTAACCGGATAACGGACCCGGTGATCGTAATCTTCTACCTCCCGTTTTTGATTGCCCTGGGTGCAGGCGCACATCTGACTAATACTTACAGCAGGATATGCAAGTTTTTTGGAGATATATCTTACCCGCTTTATATGATTCACTACCCGTTTCTTTGGATATTTTTAAGCTACGTAGAGGTAAAAAAGCCGGGCATGAGTCAAATGGAAATAATTATTCCGATGGCGGTAGTACTGTTAATAGGCCTTGCTTTTTTGGTAATGACCTTATTGGATATGCCGATCCACAGGGATCTTAAAAACAGAATGGATAAAAAGTTGAGGTAACATCAGGGGCATTATTTCATCTATATTTCTTTATACCGGTCAATTTTTAGTTAAACAAACTGCCCTAAAATTGACTTTCAAAAAATAATTCATTTTCTAAGAATAGCTGGGGATATAATTGATTTTGACGGATTGTTTTTTTATAATCATAAAGCATCTGCTTATATACCGGGCTATCAACTTTCCTTTCACTGTCTTTTAACAGCAATGCCTGCACATAAACCTTAAAAAGATTTGCATCCATTTTATCAACTATTAAATCGATAACTCTCGCATCTGTGGCCATATAAGGGTATTGTTCACAATAATTGCTGATCATTATCCTGGCTGTGTTAAATAGGGTTTCCATAAATGGAGTAACCTGATTTTTATCTCCATCAAAACAGTTTTGTAAAGAATAGTATATTTTTACAGCCTCTTCTTTTTTTCCAATACAGAGGTATTCATTCAGCATAATTACTTTAAAAAGGAAATTGTATCCATTTGATATATCTGTTATGTTTCTGTAGTGTTTGTCCAGAACCTGTATAAACCGGATTGTTTTTTTAGGATTTTGGCAGATTTTTAAAGTAATAACTCCAATTAAATATAGCACCTCATCTGCCAAATTATCTCTAAACCCAATCTGTTTAACAGGAGGGTTAAAGCAAAATTGGGTTATCTCTTTAAAACAATCGTCCTTAATAACGCCATACTTAAGATAGGCAAAAATTGTGCGCAGGCATTTGAGCGGATTAATAGCCAGCCCAAGATAATCTTCCATAGCTATGGTGCCCATCCGGTTAATATAGCTCGCCAGCTCATTTAAATCAAGCCTGATCACTGCAATAATGGCCAGATTTGAAAATAACAGTATCTTTCTTCTGTTAGAAAGCTGATGCTTTAGTAAAAAAGTAAAAGACTTTTGATAGTTTAAATTGATTAGCTCCAACCCCAAATGAAAATCAAAAATTTCCTGGTCACAGTCATGATTAAAATATTGGATTAAGGCATCACTATTTTGTGTTTTGAGCGGGTCGTTATTAAGCAGGTCACTTAAGAAGCTTATTATTTTTATTTTATCATTAGCGGTTAGTTCAATTTTTGATAACAGGTACAAGCTGCTATACTGGTTTTATTTTTACAGCATAAATTAAATACCATTTTATTACGCCAAGCCGGCACCCCATATTTAAAAGCTGATTAATGTTTTGTACCAGCTGTTTATCAAACAGGTCGTTATTGTTAAAAAGAATGGTTTTAGCAATTGAAAACTCAAGAAAATGGATATTGCCAAATTCAATATTGGTTTTGTGCAGAATGGTATAACCGGTATTTACTTCCTGAAAAAAACCAATGCTCAATAACTCCAGATAGGCATTATTGTGTTTTTTGATCAAATCAATCACCCTGCACTTATCCGCCTTAAAGTTTCCCTTTCTTAAGTCCATCTCTTTTATTATTTCCTTTATCAGGAAAAACTTTTCGGTAGCATAGGTGCCGGCGTATAGTTTGTCGGCTATAAAGCTAAATATCAGCTTGTGAATAGCTGTTTCATCACTGTTTTTGGGATTAAAGCTGGTCTTATGTTGCTTGTGATAAATTTGGAAGTATAATGGATGATTAAGGATTTCGGCCAGGTTGGGCGCTAAGTTTTCAGGAATCACTTTTGAAGCAGATTTGCCAGACAATTCGGTAATTTCCCGGATATTAAAAAGGGGGACATTAGTTACCAGATTATGATTGATCAGATCGCCGAGAAACCAGATATCCTTTTCTTTTTCAAAGCTATTGATATTATTGATCCAGGTTGATGAACGCATGGTCAAAACAAGTTTAAAGCAATCGTTCAGTTGATAAATGGAAATAATATCCATCAATTGGGTTATAAGCGCCCTGAACTGCCCTTGTTTAAATAAGATTTCATCAACACCATCAATCATCAGAAAAAAACGCTCTTTTTTTCGCTGCTGGGTTTTCAATAAAGTAACAAAGTCATCTTCGGTTGAATATCCCATTAACGAAAGCAGCCAGCCGTTTAAATCGCGGCCACTTAAATGCACATTCAACATAGCATTGCTGCTAAAAAAAAGGATGACCTCATTTGCGTCTGTAATGGTCATTCGTTCGTCTATCCAATGGCAAAGGGCCAAAGTTTTTCCATATCCAGCGGGGGCTACAAGTACGGTAGCGTTATACCGGCTGTTTAAAAATGCCTGAAAATGATCATCAATAAACTTCCGCTTGATGGTCATCGCATATGCTATGCCCGATCGGCCTTTTAAGGCCTGCATCGTAAAGCCAGTCATTTTGTGAGCATTTGTTTTCAAAATATCCCAATCAACGGCAGGCATTTCTGCATAGTTGGATATACTGCTTTGAGCTTTGAGGAAATCGTCCCAGCCGCGGTAATCGCAGTATTTTGCCAGCGTGTCTAATGTAAATAAGGATGGATCAAATCTGGAGAATGCGAAACCATACATGCGTTTAATGGTAGTTTCGCTGATTTGCTTTTGAGTTTTATCGAAAATCATTGTTGCAAGCCATTTGCACTCTGATGGGATATCAACTGACAGACCCGAAATAAGACAAATATGTTTTTTCAGGCTTTCAATGTAATATGTAGAAAATTTTGACATGTTATGAAATCAATAATAGTTAGGGGTTCTTTAATCGATGGCTATATCAGTCAATTTGCACGCGGTCATCCGTTGGTACCTGGAAGCATACTCTTTATATGAAACAATTATAGAGGGCCGCCTTGCTTTATGTTTTTTTAACTTTTAAAGTGAGGTACTAAGTAAGCAGCTTAACAGCAGCTAAAAAAAAAAAGACTACGCACATCTACGCACTGAAGTTAAGTGATTGATTGTCAGTTATTATTTGATTGGGCTCAGTGTTGGTTGGACGCGGATTTATAATGACGGGTATCAGATGATGCGATATCTTTTCTGAATATCTTACTGTTTAATCAGATCCGGGTCATCATCACATTAAGGTCTACGTTAGAAGGGACACCCAGTTTTTTTCTTATCCTGTATTTTTTCCCCTCAACAGCCCTAACGGAGGTTCTGGTATAGCGGGCAATCTCTTTGGTTTCGAAATTTAGGCGGAGCAATACACAAAATTCAATTTCAGATGCAACCAGGTTTGGGGCTATGTTAAACAGTTTCTTACTAAATTCAGCATCAAATTCATTGTATTTCATTAAAAAGGCAGGGTTATTATTTATAGCCAGCTCAACAATTTCTTTTAATTCGGCCGATTTAAAAACAGGGCTAAAGTTGCCGTTATGTTCTAATTTTTTCATCAGGTCGTCTATTTCTTTAGCCTTTTCCTGTTGAACCTTTTTCAACCGGTGCAAGTAAACGCAAACTGCGGATATCGTTATTATAAAGAAGATGCTTGTTGTAAGGATAATCCAATAGATCCTGCGCTTGTTTTCTGATAATTGCTGTGCATCATTTTTAGCTATATAACCTAAGGGCGTTTTTATGGCATTTTTTTCAACCCTGGCAATACTGTCGCTCAGTTGCATACCCATATCAAGATATTTCTGGGCCTCCCTGTTTTGTTTTAGCGCAATGCATACTTTTGACAAACCCATATAGATGTCCCTGATATGGTACCCGTTTTTTAACTCGGTATAGGCAACTAAAGCTTTTTGGTAATATATTTCAGATTCCCTGTATCTGTGTTCACGGTAAAAAAGCTCCCCCAGATCAGTGGATGCCATTCCCTTTGCATGTAAGTTGTAAATATTGTGTTGGGCAGATAAGTTGATTGCCCTATTCAGATAGTATGCTGCGGAATCATATTGCTTAAGCTTAAAATAGATATCGCCCATGTTCACAACCGCTGTTGACAGGCGTATTACATATTTGCTTTTTTTGCTGATCTTAAGTTGCTCATCATAGCTTTTTTGCCTGAACATTAATGTTGTTCTTAAATTACCGCCCGACATTTCATTATTCAACCCTAACGAAAAACAAATATTCCCGATACGGAAATGCCTGACATCGGCATCCGGAATATGCAGCGCCAAAGGAATGGCGTTCAGCAAAGTCTGCCTGCCTTCTTTATAGAATCCTAAATAGGTGTAACTGGTTCCTTTAATGATGGAGAGTAGTGTAAGGGAGGTTGTGTCATGAAGTTTTGCCGCGAGTTCTTCGCCCTCGGTTGAATATCTGAAGGCATCTTCCCATCTGCTGGCATCGTAGCATTTTACGCCGCAAATTACCTTAGCTTTAAGCATCCCCTGCTCATAGCCTATTGCTTTGGAGGCATTATAAATGATGTTCCCGAGGGTAAGACAACGCTTAGTGTCATGTGACTGATCAATAATGGCATATATACTATCTATTTGCTTTACACGGTATTGCGCATAGCTGTTACTGCCGCAAAAAGCTAATGCGGCTGCAATTAGTCCTGCAAAAAACAGCTTCATATGCTTTGCTAATCAGTTAATATAAATTAAGGGAAAATTTAAAAACTTAAATAATTCAAAGCTATCAAATAGTAGTTAAAGATAACGAAATGGCAATAAATGAACATTATAAACAGTTTAACCCGTTTACCATTTTAAATGACCTGTTTATCAATTATTTTAAATTAACTGCATACAAATAACCATCAACACTGCCGAAATAAATGACGCCGTTATTTACAGCGGGCGAAGACACGATAGGACCCAGGGTATTAAGCTTGTCCATTACCGCCACACTGGTTGCATACAAGGAATTGTTCATGCCTTTAGCAAGAAAGCTAAAATCAACATCGCCTTTGGGGTTAAGTATCTTAGCGGCATTTTGGGTTCGGCCTGGTGTTGAAAATACGTTGTTAAGCCTACCTGTATTCAGATCAACTGCAAGTAAGCTACCCGAAAAATCTCCAAAGTAAGCAGTATTGCCAGTAATGGCAGGCGATGAGTAAACATATCCGTGAGTTTTGTAACGCAACTTTTCTTTACCTGTTTTTGCGTCAAATGCCAGGAAGAGGAAGGTGTCGGACGTACCGAAATATACCATCCCATTTTTGATAACAGCGGTGGTTAACACCCAGGAACCGTTGGCATCATATTTCCATACCTGTTTTCCGTTATGGGCATTCAGTGCATAAAAAAAGCCATCGCGCGAGCCCATATATACCATGCCGCTGGCACAGGCAGGGGACGACTGGATGCCTTCCAGCAGGTGAACAACGGGTTGGTTCCGGGTTTCAAACTTCCATTGCAGTTTGCCCGTATGGGCATCCAGTGCATAAAGAAAGGTATCCCAGCTACCAATATAAACCTTGCCCTGGTATAGCGCCGGGCTTGTACGGATAATGCCATTTGTTTTAAATGCCCATTTCTTTTTGCCTGTATGTGCGTTCAGTGCGTACAGGTTGCCATCGCTGCTGCCAAAATATACGGTGAGGTCTTTGTTATTCAGGTCAAGTACGGGTGATGACAGGAAAAAATCGTACTGATCTTCCATATACTGATCCTTAGGGCCCATACCCCATAAGCCCTTTGCGCCCACTTTGCGTTCGCCGGCTGTTTTAAACTTCCAGATCTGTTTGCCTGTCAAGGCATTCAGCGCATAATAAAGGCCATCAAAACTACCAAAGTACACGGTGTTTTTATACACTACAGGCGACGAATTAACCGTCCCGCCGGTGGCAAATTCCCATATGGGTTTACCAGTTTGTATATTAATGGCATATAAGTTATGATCCTGGCTGCCAATATAGACGATGCCATTACAGATAGCCGGGGATGATAACACTTCGCCACGGGTTTTAAAATTCCATTTAACGGCGCCTAAACCGGTATAGCTATGTTCAGTGTAGGTATTAATGCCCGTTCCCTGGCTTTGAAATTTGCCAAACGCCATGTTGGGCTGGTTTTGAGCACCGGCAGTATGCAGCCATAAAAAAGCAACAGCAAAGAGATACTTAAACATGGTTTTGATAAAGGTTTGAATTGGTTGAGCCTAAAGGTACTAATTACAGATATCTATTAAAGAAAAGCAATGTAGGCTAAAGGGAATTATGCTCATATTTATAAATTGTGCCTAAGGTGCAAATTGACTTTATTGTAAAACAAAATATACATTTGGTGCTGAGTGTAGTCATATTTAAAATCAAACTACTAAATTGAGTAAAAAGGAAGCAGATATTATCAATGATGATCCCGTGGCAAATATGTCGGTTGTTGAGGTGGAATCGTACATCAGCGCTATGGAGAAAAGCGCGTTACTCTATGAAGAGAGGAATTTTGATGAACGCATAGAGGCCATAGATTTCATCGAATTTCAGCTTATTGGTCAGATTGAGTACCTGCTGCAAAAAGACCATCAGTCTGCCGGGTTACTTTCGCTGAAAGGTCGTGCTGATAATGTTAAATGTGTACTGGAAGCAGTTGATATTAGCCTGTTTAAACAACTTCGGGAAAATATCCGGACAGGAGGACAAAGGGGGACGCAATTTAAAAGCCTGGTTAAGAAATACGTAGGTTTTAATTTGGAGGATAATGAACACCAGGGAGAGCCGGGCTATGATAACCTGGATATATTCATCAACGGATTATTCCCGTTCCCGTTTATGCCCGAGCAAACTAAAAACTTGGAGCCGGGAATGGTATACTATCAGAAAACGCCGGCCAGGATAGTTTTTGAACTGGTAGAGAAATCTCAATTCAATAAAGACGATGTCTTTTTTGATCTCGGGTCTGGCCTGGGTCAAGTAGCTATCCTGGTAAATCTTCTCGCCGGAATCAGGACCAGGGGTGTGGAGTTTGAGCCTGCCTTTTGCAATTACGCCAATGATTGCGCTGCAGAGCTTAATATAACCAATGTGGCCTTTATAAATGCCGATGCACGACAAACATACTACTCGGAAGGAACTATATTTTTCATGTATACACCCTTTACAGGGCAGATACTTCAGGATGTTTTAGAGATTTTAAGGGCGGAATCACTACATAGAAAAATTAAGATTATTACCTATGGTCCCTGCACAGCACAGGTGGCCTTGCAGAGCTGGTTGCATTTTGCCGCCCCGCAAGATACCCATATTTACAAACTGGGTTTTTTTACCAGTTTGTAAAGTAAATGAAGATGTTTCTGATATTAACCCGGCTTTAAAGCTGTCCCTGTTTCCTTTTACTGCTTAAGTATTTGCGTACAGGAATATCATAAATAACCATTACCAGGTAAGCTACACCAATCAAAATAGTGGTTGATACAATAATAATAAGGGCCAGTTGTGCCGGGCCAGGTTTGTGGCTGGCGTAATAGTTTCCGAACATCCATATAAAGGCATAATGCGTCATGTATAGCGGGTACGATATTTTGCCCGAAAAAGAACAAATTTTCTTTACCCCCTGTGTTAGCGTAGCGCCGGCTCCGAGTGCAACAAGCAACGGAAAGTAGAATATGACAACCGCAGGTTCGGTAAGCCAGTTCCATTTAGAAAAAGGCATCAGAAACGCCAATGCCAGCAGTACAGCCAGGCCAATAAATCCCAGCTTGTTTTTAATGATCCAGTTGGAGCGGTAAACAAGCAAGCCTGCTAAAAAAGAATAGGAAATGCGCGCCAAACCATCCCAAAAGCTGTCTTTACCCCATCCGCCCATTAATGATCCGGCCCGATAGCAAACCACGCAAACCACCGCTGCCGAAAGTATGGTGAGCAAAAGCAGGTAACGGCGGCCAATACGGTAAAGGATAAAGGCATAAAAAATATTGGCCACATACTCCCAAAATAATGACCACGCAGGCGCATTAAAACTAAACAGGTTAAAATAGCGATCAGCCATTACCGGATAGGGGATAAGAAAAAGAGAGGTTAAAAATATCAGTGCCGTTTTACCAAAACTATACAGTTCCGGGTGGCCGCCAAATGGATCAAACAGAAAACCGAGCAAACCCAATACCGACCCAAAAATAACCAAAGGATGCAACCTGATGATCCTTGATTTAAAAAACTCTATGATCCCCATTTTTCCGATACGGTCATCATAAGCATAGCCAATAACAAAGCCGGATAGACAGAAGAAAAAGTCGACCGCCAGGAAACCGTGCCCGATAAAATCCTGACTGTAATCTGAGTAAGCCACTTCCATAAAATGGAAAACCACAACTGCTAAAGCTGCTACGCCCCTTAATCCGTCAAGAATTTCAAAATGTTGTTTGGTTTTTAGTATGTCCGGACTTAGCTTGGTTTCGTTCATAGATAACTGTTGTTATAAGGTAAAATCTGATAGTGTAATTGCGCGCCGGGGTTGCGCACGGCTTCAAGAATACCGAATTATAACAATTTTACCAAATTTTTAAGCAAGTTACTATCCTTTATAGGATAATAAGCCCGTCAGTTTTTTATTGAACGCGCTGGCATCAGTTCCCAGTGCCGAGAAAAAATTTTGATCAAAATCCTCCACCGTGATAACCGCCTGTTTGATGATCTGTTTACCTTCATCGGTTAGCATCACCGTTTTTGCCCGGGTGTCAATAGCGTGTTCCTGCCGTTTAAGTAAACCTTTGGCTTGCAGGGTGCGCAACACCGTGGAGGTGGTCATCGGGTCAATTTTGGTATGGGTAGATAGCAATACCTGGGTTACATCCTTATGGTGTAAAGTAAGCCAGTGCGTACTTGCCAGCAATACATACTGCGAATGGGTTAAATCATACTGCTCCAGGGCTTTTTTAATTTCACGTTGCCATAAATTGGTAACCTGCCATAATAAAAATCCGCTGCTGTCTTCCGCATTATCAAAGTTAAATGTATTATCTGTCTGCTTCATTTCTTACTGTTTTGTGCCGCATGCTTAAGTTCACTTATGCACGCCTCAAATAAACCAAAACAAAATGTAAAACCCCGCAATTTTTATGAGGGATAAATCACCATGGTTAACTGGGCTGTTTCCGGGTGTAGCGTAAAAATGCATGCTGTTGCTTATAAGTTTTTGGCTGCCGCTATTTGTTTCAGCATATCTGCAGGGGTATCGTCAACAATTTTTTGTGCTACCAGTTTAATCCAGATAAGGCTTAGCAAGCCGGTTACCCAAATGGTGTTGGTTATTTTTAAGCCCTCTGGGGTGTCCTCAAATAAATGCTCATCATACATTTTAGCCAGTGGAAAACTGGTTACGTCTATATACTTATTGTTCTCAACGGTTTCGGTCAGTTTTATTTTAACGGTGGGGCCGCCTTTTGGCCTCAGCAAAAAATGATTGCCGGCTTCAAACTTGCCGTCAATTTTGGCAAACTCAATATTGGTATCCCAGTTGTGCCAGTTATTTACGTCGGCAAACAATTTCCATAATTGCTCTTTGGTAGCTTCTTTGGTTACGGTAGCATAGGTTCTTTTCCACATAATTTTAAGGGTTAATTTATTGTATGTGTAAATATAATAAGTATACTTATTATAATGCAAATTTATTTTGATTTTTATTTGGTAACAGGAAAACTAAGGCATAACAGCACATCATTTAAGGTTTAGTTAACGATGTTACGGCAGGTTATAATGCTCTTGGCAAACGTGCCCGGTTTTAATCTCGTGAAACAGATTTTTGCCACGATACTTTCGGGGTTTATTAAAATAAAGGTTAAAATGAAAATTTTAATAAAAGTTAATTTGTTGGTTATTAGTTATTTGTGATGTTTTTTACATGACAGTACAGGATGATAGTCAGGATACAGCAGGATGTAATTCACTTGCGCTTTATTGAAATTAGATGGTAATTCATTAACTGCTGCCACTTGCGGCGTGTTAAAAACCAATTATTAACCAAATTTTAATCAAAATCATTATGAGTAAAAATTTTTTACTACTAAAATTCCTTGGTAAAAGGTTTCACCTATTTTTATGGCTTGTGTTATGCAGTTCTGTTGCATTGGCGCAGGACATAAAAATTAGTGGAAAAGTAACCAGTGCCGATGATGGTACTCCACTGCCTGGTGTGTCTGTTCGTGTTAAACAAGGCAACCAGGGTATTGCTACTGCTGTTGATGGTACGTTTTCACTTACGGCATCTAAAAACAGCACCCTGGTATTTTCCTTTATCGGTTATGAAAACAAGGAAGTGCCTGTGGCTGGTAATGCCGTTATTAATATTAAGCTGAGTCCCAAAAGCGGCTCTTTAAATGAGGTTGTGGTAATTGGGTATGGTAAACAACAAAAAAAGGACCTTACCGGTGCGGTGGCAACATTATCAAACGCGCAGATCAAGGATTTGCCGGTGATATCTGTTGATCAAAAGCTGGTTGGTCAAATTCCCGGCGTACAGATCAGTACAACAACAGGATCACCAGGCGGTGGTTCTACTATCAAGATCAGGGGTTCGGGCTCTATAGGAGCGGGCGACAATCCATTATTTGTAGTAGATGGATACCCAATATCCAACACAGCAGGACCAACCTACAACCCGCTAAACGTAATCAACCCTGATGATATTGAATCAGTAACCGTTTTAAAAGATGCTTCTTCCACCGCTATTTATGGGTCAAGAGGCTCAAACGGGGTAATTGTGATCACCACCAAAAAGGGGAAAACGGGTGCGCCTGTAATAACGCTTAACTCTTATGTGGGTACACAGTCGGTCCCTCAGAAAGGGCGCCCGCAAATGCTTGATGGTACACAATATGCCCAGTTCAGGAAAGATATCATCACCGATGATTTTGCTTTCAGGGGAGTGCCCATTACAGATGCCGATATTCCGGTACAGTTCCGCAACCCTGCCCAATATGGCGCCGGAACAAACTGGTATAATGAAGTATTAAGAACCGCCCTTCAAAATAACCTTGACCTGGGCGTAAGCGGCGGAACAGAAAATACGCATTATAATTTTTCTGTTGATCGTGTAAACCAGGAAGGTGTTATCAAGTACACTAATTTTCAACGGTATGCTATCCGCTCAAATATCGAAACCAACATCAGTAAGAGGCTAAAAATGGGCCTTAACCTGGCGCCTACCAACAGCGTTCAGGACCGTAATAATTTTGATTCGGGTGGCCGCGATATCCTTACCCGTACATTATGGCTCAGCCCAATTGTTCCGGTTACTGATGCTAACGGAAACCGTACCTCCTATATAAGCTCACCTGGTGCAATTGGCGCTCCAAACCCGCTTAACTCTTTGCAGTTTGCCGGTACATCAGATAAATATTTCCGTGGTTTGGGCGGGGCCTATGCCGAGCTGGAAGTTATTGATGGCTTAAAAGTAAAATATAGCTACAATGTTGACTATACCAGCGAAAACTCTTTCAACTTTAATCCTTCTACCGTGGGTGGCGAAAGCAATCCTGCTCCTGTAGTGCCTAATTCAAACACTTATAAAAACACCACTTTTAACTGGTTATCTGAGTTACTGGTAAACTATGACAAGCAAATTGGCGATCATCGTATTAGTGCTGTATTAGGTTATACTGCTCAAAAAGAGCGTTCCAATTCTATTACACTATTTGCTGATAATTATCCTGATGACCTGGTTAAAACCATCAATGCTGCATCCCTGATCCGGACTTATGGAGAAGACATTCAGAAATGGTCACTGGTATCTTATTTAGCAAGGGTTAACTATAGTTATAAGGATAAATACCTGCTTACAGCCACCGTACGTACAGATGGTTCATCAAGATTTGGGAGCAATAACCGGTATGGTACCTTCCCCTCGGCGGCCATTGGCTGGCGTGCCTCTCAGGAAGATTTCCTGAAAAATGTATCCTGGTTAAGCGATCTTAAAGTACGCGCATCATTAGGTAAGGCAGGTAACTTTAACATCGGTAACTACACCTATACCTCCAACATCGGAACGGCTAATTATTCGTTTAACGGCAACCTGGCCAATGGTCGGGTAAATACTTCGCTGAACAACCCCGATCTGACCTGGGAAAACTCCAAGGAGTTTGATGGTGGTATTGACCTGGGCTTATTTAAGGACAGGATATACCTTACTGCCGACTACTATAATCGTTTAACAACCGGGATGTTATTTAACAGCGAGATCCCGCAGTCGTCAGGTTACTCCAACGCTACCATTAACTCGGGTAAAATACGTAACCGCGGTTTTGAATTTGGTTTAGCTACCCGTAACCTGGAGGGTGAGTTTAAATGGAGAAGCAACTTTAACATATCCTTTAACCGCAACAAGGTTTTAGCATTAAATGCCAACAATGACCCTATTTACAGCGGTTTAAGCGGCGAAGGCTCTTATACGCATAAAACTGAAGTAGGGCAGCCTATCGGTCAGTTTTTTGGCTACGTAGTTGAAGGTATTTACAAGGATCAGAATGATTTAAATAATTCGCCTAAACATGTTACCTCCATTGTAGGGTCAATAAAATATAAAGATGTTGATGGCAATGGAATTATTGAGCCGGTAAAAGATTTTGCGGTTATTGGCCATGCCCAGCCTAATTTCAATTATGGGTTCACCAATAGTTTTAACTACAAACGGTTTGATCTGAATGTAATATTTGTAGGTTCACAGGGCGGGCACGAATTAAAAACGGCCAACCAATACCTGCTTAATATTGATGGTGTATTTAACGTAGACAAAAAGGTGCTCAACAGATGGCGCTCGCCGCAAGATCCTGGTGATGGCGTTACACCAACCACCAACGGGTCACGTGTTATTTATCGCGACGTTAACTCATCATGGGTAGAGGATGCCAGTTTTCTAAGGCTTCAGAATGTTACGTTTGGCTATAACTTTAATCCCAATTTACTGTCCCATTCAAAGGTTATCAAGGGGGCGCGTTTGTATGTCAGCGGCCAAAACCTGGTAACGTTTACCAAATATAATGGCAACCCCGAAGCAAATACTGCCGGTGCAAGTGCCCTTACACCAGGCGAGGATTTTACCAATTATCCATTAGCCCGCACATTGATTGTTGGACTAAACTTAACCTTTTAGTCTTTTTTAAAAGTTTTAAACCGATATACAATGAAAATCAATATAAAATATATACTTATTTCAACCCTGGCTATCAGCATAACAGCAGGTTGTAAAAAGGATTTTTTGAATCAGACGCCTGAAGCCACCATTGTTGGCGATAATTTTTTCAAAACCGAAACAGATATTAAACAGGCCGTTAACGGAGCCTATAGCTCGCTTATAGGAATGGGCTTAACCAGCTATTGGCTTTTTGGCGAAATGCGCTCTGATAATACTACCTATCAGTACAATGGTACAGACCGCGGGCTGGAGCAGCGCGAGTTTGTTGACGAGTTTTTATCAAGCGCCACCGCCCCTCCCATACAGCAATACTGGCAGGAAAGTTATACCGCTATTGCGCATTGTAATGATGTGCTTGACCATGTAGGCAAGATCAGCATGTCTGATGCGGCTAAAAATCAATATACCGGCGAGGCCGAACTGTTGCGCGGCTTTCATTATTTTAATTTGGTGAGGCAGTTTGGCGGTGTACCCATACGTATTACCTCTACACAATCGCCAGGCGACGCCCGGTCAAAAGGCAGGGCTGCCGAAGCTGATGTGTACAAACAAATTATTGCCGATTTAACCGATGCTGCCGCCAAGCTGCCTGCAAAATATACCGGGGCCGATATTGGTAGGGTAACACAGGGTACTGCGCTTACGCTTTTAGGCAAGGTATATCTTACACAAAAAAATTATGCCGATGCATTAACAGCGTTGCGTAAGGTAACTACTTTAGGTTACAGCATGCTTCCTGATTATAAATCTGTTTTTGACCCGGCTAATAAAAATAACTCGGAGTCAATTTTTGAGATCCAATATCTCGGATCGCAAAATGGACTGTCTAGTAACTTTTTATATCAGTTTGCACCGTGGACATCAGGCAGCACGGTAACCGGCGATCCGGGTACTAACTTAGGTAGCGGTAACGGCTATAACATACCTACACAGGATATGATTGATGCTTATGAAACTGGTGATGCACGCAAAAACGCGTCGCTGTCATTAAGTTTTACAGATCCAACATCTGGTAAAGTGGTGCCTTATGTGGTAAAATACAACCACGGCTTTGTGGACCGGGGAAAAACAAACGATGATTTCCCGATACTGCGGTACCCTGATGTATTACTGATGATAGCCGAATGTTTGAACGAGCAGGGGTTTGCTGCCGGTGGCGAAGCATTTAACCTGTTAAACCAGGTACGCACCCGTGCCCAATTACCTGCAAAAACCGCGGGTAATGCCAATGCCGCACTTAATGTGAGTACCCAGGCCGCTTTCCGCGATGCCATATTTCAGGAACGCAGGGTTGAGTTTGCGTTTGAGAACCATCGCTGGTATGATCTTTTACGTACAGGTAAGGCCGTTGATGTGATGAACGCGCACGGAATAAGGCAAATGGCCCAGTTTTCAACCATACCTGCCGGCTCTTATAAAGTAACCGCAAATAAATTATTATTGCCAATACCGCAACGCGAGGTAACTCTTGATAATTTACAACAAAATCCTCAGTAAATTGGAGCTCTGTTATAAACCGGTAATTACCTTTTAGTGCTTATTTCTAATACTATGATAAATAAATATTTAATTCAGGTACCATTAGCAGCGTTTATGCTGCTAATGGTATTTACCCAATCGGCCTGGGCTCAAAAGCTTCAGGTTAAGGATTTAACTATAGAATATGCCCATAATCCAATGGGTGTTGATGTTCCGGCTCCCCGTTTTAGCTGGAAACTGGCAAGCGGGCTGCGCGGTACCATGCAGCAGTCGTACCAGATCAGGGTTAGTACTGATGATAAAAGCATCGGTACAGGCAAATCGCTGTTATGGGATAGCGGCATTATTAAAACCGACGAATCTATACAAGTTGCCTACACCGGGCCTGCGCTGCAATCAAAAACGCGCTATTACTGGCAGGTTCAGGTAAAGGATAATCACGGAAATTCATCGGCCTGGAGCGAGATCAATTTTTGGCAAATGGGAATATTGAATGTCGGAGAGTGGACAGCCAAATGGATCACCACCTTTGTTGGTGACACACTACTTGGTCCAAGTCCTTATTTCAGAAAATCATTTACTTTACCTAAGCCGGTTAAATCGGCCACGGCTTATATTACTGCCCATGGCCTTTACGAGGGCCAGATAAATGGTAAAAAAATAGGCAAGGATTTTTTCACTCCCGGTTGGACAAGCTATCACAAACGCCTGCTTTACCAAACCTATGATGTAACCGATCTTTTAAAGGCAGGAGGCAATACTATTGGATTTTCGTTAGGCGATGGTTGGTACCGTGGTTTTATGGCCTTTGATGGCAGACATAGCTTTTATGGTAATCAGGTGAGTGGTTTGCTGCAATTGGAAGTAGAATTTACCGATGGTACCAAAGAAACCATACAAACAGATGAAACATGGAAATATGGCTATGGCCCTATCATGCTGTCCGATTTTTACAATGGCGAAAATTATGATGCCCGGAAGGCCATCAATGGCTGGTCCGAAAACGGGTTTAATGATACGCAGTGGAAATTTGCTACTACTATTCAGCCCGGATCAGAAAACCTGGTTTCCAGCATCAGCCCGCTTGCACGCAAGCACGAGGAGTTCAAGCCAAAACGTATTTTAACTACCCCTAAAGGTGAAACGGTAATTGACTTTGGTCAAAATTTAGTGGGCTGGGTAAAGTTTAATGTTAAAGGTTTAAGCGGAACAGTTGTAAGCATTGAACACGGCGAGGTACTGGATAAAGAAGGTAACTTTTATAATGCCAATTTGCGCAAAGCTAAACAGCTGGTTACTTACACGCTTAAGGGCGGCGGTATTCCCGAAACTTATGAGCCGCATTTTACCTATCAGGGTTTTAGATATATTAAACTAACCGGATATCCGGGCACGCCAAAACCTGAGGATTTTACTGCCATCGCTATCTATTCGGATATGAAACCTACGGGGAGTTTTTCTACCTCTAATGCCATGATTAACCAGTTGCAGCACAACATTCAGTGGGGGCAAAAGGGTAATTTTGTTGATATCCCTACAGATTGTCCGCAGCGCGATGAGCGTTTAGGCTGGACCGGCGATGCACAGGTATTTTCGCGTACGGCGGCATTTAATATGGATGTTGCCGGCTTTTTTACCAAATGGCTTAAGGATGTACGGGCAGACCAATTGCCTAACGGCAGTGTGCCTTTTGTAGTACCTAATGTACTCGGCAGCGGTGCTTCAGGATCAACCGGCTGGGGCGATGTTGCAGTTATTGTGCCATGGAACATGTACCTGGCTTATGGCGATAAAAAAATACTTGCCGACCAGTATACCAGCATGAAGGGCTGGGTTGATTACATGACCGGCCAAAGTAAAAATAACCTGTGGAATACCGGTTTCCATTTTGGTGACTGGTTGTTTTACCGCCCCGAAGATGATAACGACGGCCGTGCCGCCATTACCGATAAATATTTGATAGCGCAGGCCTTTTATGCACATTCCACCCAATTGCTTATTAATACTGCCGAGGTTTTAGGTAATAAGGAAGATGCCAAAAACTACAAAGAATTGCTGGGCGATATTAAAAAGGCGTTTTTAAAAGAATACTTAACACCCAACGGACGTTTGGTATCTGGATCACAAACGGCCTATGTACTGGCGCTTAATTTTGACATGTTGCCCGAGGACCTTAGGCAGCAAGCGGCAGACAGGCTGGTGGCCAATGTAAAGGATTACAAATATCACCTTACAACCGGCTTTTTGGGTACACCTTACCTTTGCCATGTGCTGAGCCGTTTTGGTCATACCGATATTGCCTATAAATTGCTGTTGCAGGATACTTATCCGTCATGGTTATACCCTGTAAAAATGGGTGCCACAACAATATGGGAAAGATGGGACGGACAAAAAATTGACGGCACACTGCAAACCACGCAAATGAACTCATTTAACCATTACGCTTACGGCGCCATCGGCGATTGGATGTACAGGGTAATGGTTGGCTTAAATACGGATGACTCCGGGCCGGGGTATAAAAAAATAATTATCTCTCCAAATCCGGGCGGCAGCTTAACTACTGCATCAGCAACATTGCAAACGCTTTATGGCGAAGTAACCGTGAAATGGACACAGGATAACAATGTTTTTAAAATGGATATTGTTGTACCAGAAAATACTTCGGCGGTGATAAGTTTGCCTGATGCTGCCACTGCCGATGTAAAAGAATCGGGAGCTGCACTGGGTAAGGTGAAGACTATTAGCCAGGTAGCCGCCGATGGTAAGGATTTGAAACTGAACGCAGGTTCCGGATCATACCATTTTGAATACAGCAGATAATTGATGCAATGTTAATTTAACCTGAATCTTATACCTGAGTAGATTTATAAAAACACGACCTGGCTATTTAATAGTAACAGGTCGTGTTTATTGGTTGATAATTGTATATTAAACTTCTGCTATCCTTTTAAACCTGCAAAAGTTACATTAGGTATAGCCCCTCACTACCTAATCATAAACCAAATGAAACAAATGTCTTTTTTTGATCTTATTCACATCGATGTTTATTCTTCTACCCCTAAGTATCTGCAGCTTACCAGTGCAATAGTTAAAGCTGTGGAAAAGGGGAAGCTGAAGAAGGATGATATGCTGCCATCCATTAATGAACTAAGCTACAAACTGGAAATATCAAGAGATACCGCAGAAAAAGGGTATAAGCATTTAAAAAAGATAGGGCTGCTTAACTCCGTGCCCAGTAAAGGGTATTACATAGCGCATAATGATTTTAAGCAGGAGCTCAGGATATTTCTGATGTTCAATAAGTTAAGTGCGCATAAAAAGATGATTTATGATGCCTTTACCAGTGCCCTTGGTGACGATGCAACGGTTGATTTTTATATTTATAACAGTGATTTTAAGCTTTTTAAAAAGTTTTTAGCTACCAAAACGGACGACTACTCGCATTTTGTAATCATTCCGCATTTTATTGATGGTGGTGAGTTTGCCAAGGATGTGATCAACATCATCCCCAAAGAAAAACTGGTGCTGCTTGATAAAAAAATCCCGGGTATTGACGGGGAATATGCGGCAGCTTATGAAAACTTTGAAAAGGATATTTATGGCGCTTTGGAACAGGCCCGGGAGCAATTGAGTAAATACCATACCATAAAGATCATATTTCCGAAACGCAGTTATTTCCCGGCCGAGATTGTGACCGGTTTTGTCCGGTTTTGCCAGCAATATGCCTTTGCCCATGAGGTAGTAAGCGATATTTCATTGGAGCCCATTAACGAAGGCGAGGTATTTATCAATTTAATGGAAGATGACCTGGTGATATTGATAGAGCGGATAATATCTATGCAGTTTGTGATAGGTAAACAGGTGGGTATTATCTCCTATAACGAAACGCCTTTAAAAAAGCTTATTCTTAATGGTATAACCACCATTTCAACTGATTTTGGCTACATGGGCTCTGTAGCCGCAAACCTCATTTTAGATAACAGCAGGCGACATGTTGAAATTCCTTTTTACTATAATAAAAGGGCTTCTTTATAAGGAAGATATCTTAATTAACAATTTGTTTTTTAAACTGGTTAGGGCTAAGGCCTACCTCTTTTTTAAACAGTCTTGAAAAATAAGGAAGATTATCAAAGCCCAGGGCGTAAGCAGTTTCGGCAATGTTATTATCTGAGCCCTTCAACAAATTCTTTGCTTCGGAGATCATAAAAATGTGAATAAGCTCCATGGCGGTTTTGCCGGTTTCCTGCTTTAGAAGATCACTGAGGTAGCTTGGCGATAAATTAAGCGCCGAGGCCATTAGCTTAACGGTTGGCAAGCCTGTTTCATGCAGTAACCCTTTTTCAAAATATGCCGAAAGAGCATCGTTAAATTTAGAAGCTATTTTTCCGGATACATCCATCCGGTTAATAAACTGCCGTTTATAAAAACGTTGGGAGTATTTTAATATCGAATCGATATGACCAATGATGATATCCCTGCTGTACTCGTCCTGATTGTTATAATACTCGGTTTCTATTTTAGAAAACAGCTCCCAGATGATCTTCTCTTCATTTGGCGACAGGTGTAGGGCCTCATTCGTTTCGTATTCAAAATAACCATACTTTTTAATTTCGGAGTGAAGCGGGTGCCCGTTCAAGAAATCCTCATGAATAAAAATAAGAAAGCCATCCTCATCAAACTCCAGGTTTTTGAGCTCGATGACCTGTCTTGGCTTAATGAACGACATTGAGCCGTTATCATGATCATACCTGGTGCGGCCATATAAAAATGTGCCTGCTATCAATTTTTTAAAACCGATCATATAAAAATCGCTGGTAAACTCTCTGTCACCTATGGAACAGGTTTTATTGCAACGTACCAGGCTTAGCAATGGATTTTCCGGCGGAGCGAATCCGTTTGTCCGGTTTAGTTCGCCAAGGCTTTTATAATGTTTCATGATCTTAAATAATTAAAGCATAATTCACACTATTAAAAGTATGAATTATGCTGTGTTTATTAGTTTAGCTAATGTAAATTTAACAGGGATTACTTACCGTGTGCGGCGTTAGCCACGTCCTGCCATTCTTCCCAGCTTGCTAAGCGTTGTGCGTATACCTGTTTCACGAAAGGTAATCCTACCTTACCCAGGAAAAGACGCAACGGTGGGTTTGCAGTATCTACCAGTTTAATTACAGCGGCTGAGGTTGCCTCAGGTACACCAAAACTATCCTCAGTTAAGCCAGCCTGGAAAGCTGCTTTTACACCATCATACTCAGGCATGCCCTGTGTGTGGGTTGCAGAAGCGCCTGCCCAATCAGTAGCAAAGCCGTTTGGCTCTATTAGGGTTACGTTAATGCCAAAGCCTTTTACTTCGGTTGCCAATGTTTCACTTAAACCTTCAACGGCAAATTTTGAAGCATTGTACAAGCCCAGAACAGGCAAGGTAACCAAGCCCAAAATGCTTGATATTTGTATAATGTGACCATGTCCCTGAGCTCTCATCACCGGGATCACGGCTTGTGTTATCCACAATAATCCAAACACGTTGGTTTCTATTTGTGCGCGGGCTTCCTGTTCGCTGGTTTCCTCAATAGCGCCAAATAAGCCATAACCGGCGTTGTTGATCAGTACATCAATAGTACCAAAATGTTGTTTTGCTGTTTTAATAGCCTCAAAACAAGCCTCACGGTTGTTTACATCTAACTGAATAGGGAGTATAGAATCGCCATACTCAATAACCAGGTCGTTCAGTGTTTCCAGGTTTCGTGCAGTGGCTACTACTTTATCGCCACGTTTTAAAAATGCTTCGGCCCAAAGTTTTCCAAATCCACGGGAAGCTCCGGTTATAAAAATTGTTTTTGACATTGCTGCTGTTATTTAATTTAATAATAACACAAAGTTATAGGGGCGCCCGCAGACGGATTTATACATAATCGGGTAATAA
The DNA here is from genome assembly GCF_014200575.1 of Mucilaginibacter saanensis. Classification (GTDB taxonomy): domain Bacteria; phylum Bacteroidota; class Bacteroidia; order Sphingobacteriales; family Sphingobacteriaceae; genus Mucilaginibacter. Next base: position 179,699 of record NZ_JACHBZ010000007.1, read on the forward strand.
CGATACATATTGCGGGTAGTGTGGAGTACCGGGGGCGGTACAGGTGCAAAGCATGGGTTTATTAAAAGTAATCTTTTCAAAATGTCAACATTTGTAAATGATTTTTGCCTTGGCTTTGATGATTTTTGCAGCCTGATAATACAACGGGATGCAGAAAATTAAAGGAATGTTGCTGGTGGCGCTTGGGGCGGCAAGTTATGGGGTATTGGCTACTTTTGTAAAAGTGGCACACGGGCAGGGCTATCATACCGGCGAAATTACCTTTGCACAGTTTTTTATTGGCTTTGTGTGTTTACTGATCATTAACCTGCTCCGCAAAAAAGAGCGGGCGGCAGCAGCGGCAGCTGTAGACAGATGGGCGTTGCCAAAACTGGTGCTCGCCGGGACATCATTAGGCTTGACAAGCACCTTTTATTATTTATCTGTTCAGTATTTACCGGTATCGGTTTGTATTATTTTACTCATGCAAACCGTTTGGATGGGAATTATCCTGGAGTGGGTACTTAGCCGGCAACTGCCCGAAACAAAAAAGATTATAGCGGGTATCATTGTTATAGCCGGAACTTTGCTGGCAACCAACATTTTTGATGCGCAATTAACATTTAACTGGCGCGGGTTGCTGTTTGGTTTTCTGGCAGCAATGAGCTACACCGTTGCCATGTATTCATCAAACAAAATAGCCGTACACCTGCCGGCTGTAAAGCGGAGCATGTACCTTATTTTAGGGGGACTTATAGCCATTGTGCTGTTTTGGAACACCGACCTTTTTTATCATTTTAACATTTCGGTGATCTGGAAGTGGGGGGCTTTCCTGGCTTTGTTTGGTACTATATTGCCGCCCTTGTTGTTTACCGCGGGCTTACCCAAAACAGGTATCGGGTTAGGGAGCATTGTATCATCTGTTGAAATTCCGGTATCTATATTATTTGCCCGTTTCATTCTGGACGAAACCGTGCTTGCCATACAATGGGCAGGCGTACTGCTTATTATTGTTGCCATTGCGGGGATGAACCTGAAATATAAAAGGGCTTAAAAAAACTCAGGATATTAAATTTGGCCATGCCGGTATAGGCACAGCCAAATTTGAAAATTATGAAATGTTATTCTGTCCGCAAGCTTTTAACCGGGTTTGCCAGGGCCGCTTTAACAGCCTGAAAGCTTACGGTGAACACCGCAATTAAAATGGCAATAATTCCGGCGGAGGCAAACATCCACCAGTTAAGCTGGATACGATAGGCAAAGGCCTGTAGCCATTTATCCATGGCATAATAGGCAATAGGTACAGCTATCACGATAGATACCAGCACCAGCTTTAAAAAATCTTTGGATAACAGCTGCACAATACCCGCTACGCTGGCACCCAGCACCTTGCGTATGCCAATTTCCTTATTGCGCTGCTCGGCGCTAAAGGCTGCCAGGCCAAACAAGCCCAGGCATGAAATAACAATGGCCATAAGCGTGAAGGAATTGATAATGTTTGACAAGGTGATCTCCGTTTCATATTGTTTCTGTATCTGGTCATCCATAAAGGCAAACTCAAAAGGGGTTGCTGGTACGTCCTTATGCCAGATGGCGCCAATTTTTTGCAGCAGGTTTTTGTAATCGGCACTGCTGGTATTAATGATCACATTAAATATATCATCGGCTTTGGGGTTATAAATGAGCATAAAGGGGCCGATGTTTTCATGCATTGATTGAAAGTTAAAATCCTTCATTACCCCAGCAATTTCGTATGATTCCCCTTCTGTAAATAGCTTGGTACCCAATGCTTTTGCGGCGGTAAGCCCGAGCCGTTTAACCAATGCTTCATTAATCAATACTCTGCCTGAGTCATTAAGCCTGAAATTGCGGCCGCTTATTAATTTTATGCCCATGGTAGGCACATAATTTTCGTCGGTTGCCATATTGCGCTGGTCAACAGATTGGGCCAGGTTTTGCCCGGCCAGAAATACGCCCCAGTCATGAAAACCGCCCCGCCCAAAGTAATTGTTAGCCTTGCTGATGCTTTTAATCTCCGGCAGTTCATGCAGGTGATTCACAAAGGCATTCATGTGAGCCTTGGAGTCGGTTGTTAAAAAGGTGAAAACCATTTTCTGGTTCTTATCAAAACCAAGGTCCTTGTTTTTGATGTAGTTAAGCTGGCTAAAAATGACAATAACACCCGCAATAAGTACAATGGAAAGTACAAACTGAAACACCACCAATGACCGGCGGATGCCCGCTGCCGAAACCTGATTGCTGAAATTGCCCTTAAGTACTTTAATCGCCTTAAATGCCGATAGGTAAAACGCCGGATAGCTGCCGGCTACTAAACCGGTTATAAAGATAGTAGCCAGCAGCATGAGCCAAAGCCGGTAGTCTGATAAAAATGAAAACCGGATATCGGCCTCGGTTATATGGTTTAGGTAGGGTAGGGCCAGGTATAATAATGGTAAAGCAATAAGTACTCCTATAAACGTCATCAGGAATGATTCGCTTAAAAACTGGATGATGAGGCTGTTTTTGCCTGCCCCCATTACTTTTCGAACACCAACTTCCTTGGCTCTTTTTGAAGCACGCGCTGTTGACAGGTTCATGAAATTAATGCAGGCAATAACCTGTATAAGTACAGCTATCAGGATCAGCACATACAAAAACGAGCTGCTTACCGTTTTGCCCGGCTCGGCTTCGTATCCGGGAGTGGTATGTATGGTAGCTATGGGTTGCAGATGTATTGATTTGGTCATACCGCGGGTTTTTAACTCCTGCCCGGCATATTTGTCAATAAAGGCAGGTAGCTTTTTTTCAAATGCGGCGGCACTGCCATTGGGCTGCAATTTTATGTAGGTATTTGCGTAGTTATTGCCCGACCAAACATTGTTATTTTTGATGTCTTCGGCATAGCCGCTCAGGGTAATAAACATGCTGGCGTGCAGGTGCGATTTGCCCATACTTTCGTCTATTACGCCGGTTACCTTAAGATTTTGTTTGCCCCAGGCATCGTTAATTTCTATTACCTTGTTAAGCGGATCTTCCTGGCCAAACAATTTATCGGCAACAGATTTCATTAACACAATACTGCGGGGCTGGGCCAATGCATTTACCGGGCTGCCACTGGTAAAGTAATAGGTGAAAACATCAAAAAAGGTAGAGTCAACTAAAAAGGCATCTTTTTCATAAAATGAATTTTCCTTATAGCGTAATATGTGCTGGCTTACCCCAAGGGTAGGTACTACGCGCGTGTATTGCACCACCTCCGGGAAATCGCTTTTCAAGGCAGGGGCAATGGGCGGCGATGAGGTGGCAATCTTCATTTTATCCCCGGTGTTATTCAGGGTGGTTGTTATGCGGTAAATATCTGTCGCGTTGCGGTGATGTTTATCATAGCTGTACTGGTCGGCTACAAACAATACAATGTACAGGCAACACAGGGTGCCAATTGCCAAACCAATAATATTGATAAAACTGAAGGTTTTATTTTTCAGCAGCGAGCGTAAAGCGGTTTTAAAATAGCTTTTAAACATAACAAATGTGTTTACAGTTTATAACAGCAAGGGTAATACACACCGGGTTGTTCCAATAAAATGCCAATTATATAATTATTTGTTTATTAGTATGTTATGTGTTTTTGGCTGCTTTGATTTGTTCGCTTTTGATACAGCCTGTGTTCGGTAACGGATGAAGCTGAGCTGCGTAATTGCGGGTGCATAAAAAACCCATCCCGATGTTGCTGCGCTCATCGGGATGGGTTTTTTATTTCATTCCTTTTTCTTTGAGGATGACAGGAAAGAATTTTGTATTGGTTGACTGCGCTTTACAGCTGTGCTACAAAATCCCGCATGGCTTGTCCGGGATCGGTTTGCTTCATAAAGGTTTCGCCGATTAAAAAGCCGTTAAAACCTGCCAGTTTCAGGTGACGGATGGTTTCCGGGTCGCTGATGGCACTTTCTGATATCTTCAGAAACTCAGGCGGGATGTGTTTGGCCAGCTCGTAAGATGTTTCTACCGATACCGTAAAATCTGCCAGGTTGCGGTTATTTACACCAATGGCATCCAGTTTGGGGTGGATGCTGCGCTCCAGTTCTTCGAGGTTATGAACTTCAAGTAACACGTTTAAACCTATGCTTTTGGCCAGCGTTGCCATGGTATCAATTTGAGCGGGGGTAAGTATAGCGGCTATCAGCAAAATAATATCGGCACCTAATGATTTAGCTTCAATTACCTGGTACTCGTCAATCATAAAATCTTTGCGTAGTACCGGTATGGTATTTACCGAGCGGGCCTTCACCAGATCGGCCTTGCGGCCCATAAAAAAATTGCGGTCGGTTAAAACAGACAGGGCCGAAGCCCCGGCATCTGCGTAGGCATTGGTAACAGCGCTCACCCTTACTTTATCATTAATAATGCCTTTGGAGGGCGATTTGCGCTTGAACTCGGCTATAATACCTGTGCGTTTCGGATCAAGCAGAAACTCTTTGAATGAATAGGTTTCGCGATGAAAATATTCAGACTCTTCCAGCTCAACGTATGATGTGCGTTTTTTGGCTGATGCTACCTCTTTTTTCTTGTTGGCTACTATTTTATCAAGTATGTTCATAGATCAAAATAATTAATAGCGTCATTGCTTCGTACCTCGCAATGACGGATTTTTTGTCATGCCGAACTTGTTTCGGCACCCCATAGGAATAATTGCACCATATAATGACTAATTGTCCTGAGAGATCCTGAAACAAGTTCAGGATGACATCTCTTTAAGAGGTTGTTAACGCAAAGTTATCATTATTCATCAATTGGTATTAACTCAACCAGTTTTGCATCAATTGTTTGCCGTGTTCTGTTAATATTGATTCGGGGTGAAATTGTACGCCGCGTACATCATACTCCCGGTGCGATAATGCCATGATGGAATTATCGGCCTCGTCAATAGCGGTTACCTGAAGTACTGCAGGCAGGTCTTTGTCGCTCACTACCCATGAATGGTAGCGCCCAACCTTAAAAGTGACTGGGAGGTCTTTAAAAAGCTGCTCCTGGCTGTTAACAACCTTAATAGGGGTGGCAATACCGTGCATAGGTTGGCTCAGGTTATATAAACTGCCGCCAAATACCTCGGCTATGGCCTGCTGGCCAAGGCATACGCCAAATATGCTTTTGGTTGGTGCATATTGCCTGATTACCTCCAGTAGCAAACCAGCTTCAGAAGGGATGCCGGGCCCGGGTGAAAGGATGATCTTATCATAAGCATCCACATCTTCAATGGCAAACTTATCATTCCTCCAAACATCGCATTGCAGGCCAAGCTCGTTAACCAAATGCACCAGGTTGTAGGTGAAGGAATCGTAATTGTCAATTATTAAGATGCGCCCCTGTCCCTTAAAGGGAGTGTTGGCTTTGTGCTCTTGCTCGTTCATTGTTATTATATCTTATGGATATTTTATCCCGGTTTTAATTATTTAGTATAGTTCTGTTCCCCCTTCAGGGGGTTAGGGGGCTTCGCCCTACAGCTCCTCTGCCAGTTCTACTGCGCGCCTCAGGGCTGCTATTTTGTTATCAACCTCTTTCAACTCGCTTTCGGCTATTGAACCTGCTACAATGCCGGCACCGGCCTGGTAATGCAGCGTATTGTTCTTGCTGAGGAACGAGCGGATCATGATGGCATGATTAAAATCGCCATTAAAGCCCAGGAAACCGATGGCCCCGCTGTAAAAACTTCGTTTGGCTTTCTCATTCTCGTCAATAATTTCCATAGCCCTGAATTTGGGTGCGCCGCTCAGGGTGCCCGCAGGGTAGGTATCCGCAACAATTTTAAAGGATGATACGCCCGGAAGCAGTTTGCCGCTTACGTGCGACACCAGGTGGATCAGGTGCGAATAGTATTGCACTTCCTTAAAGGCTTTAACCTCTACCTGCTCACAATGGCGGCTCAGGTCGTTACGGGCCAGGTCAACCAGCATCACGTGCTCGGCAGATTCTTTAGGATCATTTTCCAGATTGCGGGCTATCTCGGCATCCTTTACATCATCGCCGCTGCGTTTAAAGGTACCGGCAATAGGAAATATGCTGGCCACGTTATTTTTGATGGTGATCTGCGCCTCGGGCGATGAGCCAAAGATTCGGAAATCGCCATAGTCAAAATAAAACAGGTAAGGCGATGGGTTAATAGAGCGCAGCGCACGGTAAACATTAAATTCATCGCCCTGGAAAGTGCGCGAAAATGCTCTTGAAGGTACTATCTGGAAAACATCACCCCTAAAAATGTGCTGTTTCATTTTTTCAACAATGGCAATAAACTCCTCGTTGGTAAGATTTGATTGCTCGGCGTCCGTACTTTTAAAACTATATTCAGGAAAGTTTTTGTTTTTGATCAGGTATTCCAGTTTCTCTATACCGCCGTTTGTTGGCCCGTCCTGCGCCTGGTTATGAAAAATATACAGTTCGTTCTTAAAATGGTCAATAGCAATAATGTAGCGGTATATGTGGTATTGCATTACCGGTACCTGGCGGGTAACATCATCGCTATGTTTTAACTTAATGGTTTCAAAATGCTCCACCGCCTCATGCGTAAAGTAGCCAAACAAACCGTTTGATATTATTTTTGAGGGATTGGCGTCGGTTTCAAAACTGGCTATAAACTGGTTTATCTGATCTATGAGGTCAAAGGTGCCTGCTTCATGAGTTTTGTTGCTACCATCAGGATATTGTTTTTTCAGGATGCCATTATTTAAAACCAGGCCGGCAATAGGTTCGCAACATATATAGCTTAAGCTGTTTTCGCGGCTATGGTAATCGGAGCTCTCCAACAGCAACGAGTTGGGGAACACATCCCGGAGGCGCAGGTAAATGCTTACCGGGGTGGTGGTATCTGCAAGCAGTTTTTTATGGGTGGTGGTTATTTTAAAGTTGTTCATAGTGTTGTTTTCAAAATCGTTAAACAAAAAAAACCCGACGAATTGGGGTCGCCGGGTTTCCTATTTAGGTTTACAATTGATTAGTTATCTCTGATCAAAAACGTATCCGGCTGCCAAATTTAATTGGTGCCACCAGCTGTTTTTATGAGTGTTTTTAATCATCGTGGTCACAAATTTATAAAGAAAAATGAATTACCAAATTTTTTCTGAAAATTATTTATTGCTAAATCCTATTAGCCACGTGGAATTAGTATGATACCAGCTAAAATAATGATGAAACCGAGGAAATAAAAGATGGCAACGGCCTTATGTTTACCCTCGGCAAGAGCGGCTTTCTTTGATTTGCTGTGCCCAATGGTGATCAGCGCGATGGCAACCAGCATCATAACCCAGTGCTCAACAGTAAAATAACGCAGGTGTTTATCATGCATAGCCTCTTTGCTGAATTGAACCAGCGGACTCAGGAAATACAGTATAATACCAATAAGCAATTGGGTATGTACCGATATCATGGCAAATAAATTGAGCTTACGGTTGGCCCCGGTGTATGGTTTTTGACCTATCCAGCCAATAAATGCGCCTAAAATGGCCACTACTACCAATACAAGTACAATATACCTGAAACCGGAATGAAGATGTTGAAAAAAGCTATAAAGCGTCATATCAAAAAAATTTGTGTGAATATACAATAAAAGCAAAAGCTGTAAAAGCGGGATAGTTATTTGACAGTGAGTTAACGCATTGAACTAATGGTCAACGCGCTGGTTTGTCGCAAAATGCCCTTAAATTGTCTTTGTTGCCACCCACTTGGAGGGTTTTTTGTACGGAGATTTGAATTATCAATTAAACAGCAATTTTTATGAAACAGGATATAAAACCCAGTGAGCTGTCACAGCCATTATCGGTTCAATTAAAATCAATCGCTGATGAACTGGTACAAACACTACGCCATGTTAAACAGGAGCACATTAACCAGGTTCCGTTTACAGGCAGCTGGACGGCAGGGCAACTTGGCGAACATGTACGGCTATCTGTTACGGGCATTACGGGCTTGTTAAATGGCCCTACGGGAGATACAAACCGCAGTCCGGACAAATATGTGCAGGCTTTAAAAACTATGTTCCTGGACTTTGATTTGAAGTTTGTGGCCGCGCCCGCCATTACACCTGCTGATCAGTTTTATGACAAGGGCTCACTCACCGAAGAACTGGCGGCGGCATTTGAAAGTTTAATGGGCATTACCGAAACAAAAGACCTTACGGATTCTTGCACAGCCTTTGAGTTTCCGGGAATGGGATATTTGACCCGGCTGGAGTGGATTTACCAAACCATCTATCATACGCAGCGGCATACTCAGCAATTGAATAATATTGCTGTTAAGTTTCAATAAAAGATGTGGAGGCGCAAAAACACTTTGTGATGCTGAGTACAGCGGAGCATTTAATTGCAGAGTGAAACCTTTAACTGTGCTATATCTGACTGGTTTGTTTTGGCACTGTGGTAAAGCCATACCCCATCGGGGTAACCTGTTTATAGTATCATAAATTCTTGGTGTTAGGAAGCTCCCATGGAGCTAAGTGTTCACTTCTTAATTACTATAAACACGATGCTCCGACGGAGCGTGGATTAGTATACGTGATTTCTTTTTGTTTGCGCTTTTCGAAAGTTTATCACCCGGTGTGGCACACCTTTTTAGAAGATGTATTTTCATAGGCTATTATTCTCTAAAGTCGGCGGGGTATTGAAGTCTAACTTTTTTAGAGAGAAGTGGGGCTCTTACTTTGCACCTCACCGCAATAAAACGTTGCGGGCTTGTTTAAAACACAAAGAGCGATGAAGTTAACTTCATCGCTCTTTGTAAAATATATTAATCTGAAATTAGATCAGCAGCCTTACCGGCTCTTCTAATAATGATTTTAATGTTTGCAGGAAGGCTGCAGCAGTTGCGCCATCAACCACACGGTGATCTGCGCTTAGTGTTACCTTCATGATGTTACCCGGCACTACAGCGCCACCTTTAACAACCGGAACCTGTTGTATGCCGCTTACAGCAAGAATACAGGCATTAGGCGTGTTAATAATAGCAGTAAACTCGTCAACACCAAACATGCCTAAGTTTGATATGGTGAAAGTAGAGCCTTCCATTTCTGCAGGTTGTAATTTTTTAGATTTTGCTTTACCGGCAAATTCCTTTACTTCAACAGAGATGTGGCTTAATGATTTACCATCGGCAAATTTAATAACCGGTACCAGCAAACCTTCGTCAACAGCTACGGCAACACCAATGTGGATATGCTCATTAGTGCGGATCTTATCGCCCAGGAATGATGAATTAATAGCAGGGTGTTGTTTTAAGGCAACAGCGCATGCTTTCAATACAAAGTCATTAAATGATATTTTAACCGGGGCAACATCATTGATGCGGGTACGGGCAGCAATAGCCTGATCCATATCAATGCTCATGGTTACATAAAAATGCGGTGCGGTGAATAAGCTTTCGCTTAAACGGCGGCTAATGGCCTTACGCATTTGTGTAACCGGCCTTTCGCTGAATTTCTCTTCGCCTGTGTAAGTAGGTAAGATAACCGGAGCTTTTGCAGCAGCGGGTGCAGTTGCAGGGGCCTCGGTACTGGCAGGTGCAGCAGTTGTTTTAGCCGGAGCTTTAAACTCTTCTACATCTTTCTTAATAATACGGCCACCTTCGGCGGTACCTGTTACATCATTAAGGTTAATGCCTTTATCTTTTGCAATTTTACGTGCAAGCGGTGATGCTTTAACGCGGCTGTCATCAGCAGTTGATGAAGCAGCGGGAGCGGCATCGGCAGTTGTTGTTGCTTTTTCAGGGGCAGCTTCTTGCGCCGGTGCGGCAGCAGGAGCATCGCCTGTATCCTGTAATAACGGCGTAATGTCAGTTCCTTCTTTACCTACAATGGCAATAATGCCATTAACCGGTGCAGCTTCGCCCTCTTTAGGGCCAATATATAAAAGTGTACCTGCTTCATAACCCACCACTTCCATAGTAGCCTTATCGGTTGCTACGTCAGCTAATGAATCGTCAGATTTTACTTTATCGCCAACTTTAAAGTTCCATTTTTCAATGATACCCTCGGTCATGGTGTCGCTAAGGGCCGGCATACGTATTACGGTAGCCGGTATGCTTGAAAGGTCAACCTTTGGAGCGGCAGTTGCGGCAGGTTTTTTATCTGCAACAGGTGCTGCTTCAGCAGGTTTTTCTTCTTTCTTTTCGGCAGCGCCACCACCATCCTGAGTAAGGGCGGCTTTGTAATCTTCGCCCTCATTACCTAAAACGGCAATAACAGCATCAACCGGAACAGCTTTACCTTCTTCAACACCAATATACAACAGGGTGCCGTCCTGATACGATTCAAAATCCATGGTAGCTTTATCAGTTTCAATCTCGGCCAATACATCGCCGGATTTTACCTTATCGCCAACTTTCTTATGCCATTTCGCCAATACCCCTTCGGTCATGGTATCGCTCATTTTAGGCATTTTAACTACTTCGGCCATATACTATTTTGATAGAATAAAATATTTGATATAAATATAGGATTAGTCTCTGATGTAAGGATAATCTTTTTGAACGTACACATCTGTATACAGTTCTGATGCATCCGGCCATGGCGACTCTTCAGCAAATTTAACTGATTCATCAACCTGTGCTTTTATCTTGGCATCAATTTCCTCAAACCATTTTTCATCAGCATAGCCTTCTTTTTCAATGATATGCTTAATTAGTTCAATAGGGTCTTTAGCTTTGTAGCTTTCCAGCTCTTCTTTGGTGCGGTATTTTTGCGGGTCAGACATGGAGTGACCTTTGTAGCGGTAAGTACGCATTTCCAAAAAGGTTGGTCCTTCGCCATTACGGGCACGTTGTGCGGCTTCGTCCATTGCTACGTGTACCGCAGCAGGGTCCATACCATCAACAGCTTGTGAAGGTATACCATAAGGTAAGCCTAATTTGTAAATATCCGTTTGGATGGTAGTACGTTCAACAGAGGTACCCATCGCATAACCATTGTTTTCGCAAACAAAAATTACCGGTAGTTTCCAAAGTGCTGCCATATTAAAGGTTTCGGTTAGTGCACCCTGGCGCACGGCTCCATCACCCATGTAGGCTACATTTAAAAACTGAGTACCTTTATATTGTTCAGCAAAGGCTATACCTGCACCCAGGGGTACCTGACCGCCTACAATACCATGACCGCCGTAAAAGTGTTTCTCTTTATCAAACATGTGCATGGAACCGCCTTTGCCTTTTGAGCATCCGGTAGCTTTACCATACAACTCTGCCATGATAGCGTTAGGTGTTACACCTTTAGCAAGCGCATGAGCGTGGTCGCGATACGCGGTGATCATGCTGTCTTCCTGTTTTAATACAGACATTGCTCCGGCCAATACGGCTTCCTGACCAATATATAAGTGGCAAAAGCCCCTGATTTTTTGTTGTCCGTATAACTGTCCTGCTTTTTCTTCGAACTTGCGCATTAACAGCATTTGTTCGTACCACATCAGGTAAGTGTCTTTGTTAATTTCGATTGAACTCATGTAATTAAAACAATCAATTTCTTGGAGTAAAGCGCAAATCTAATTATATCCTTGAAAATATCGAAACTGCAACCAATTTGTTGTGCAGATTTATTTTTTATTTCAAGAAAATGCTTATAACGAGCACGGTAAACCGCATTTTGTGTGTTTGGCCAAACATTATATTGCTATATTGATGGAACGCCGAAGCCTTTTTGACACTAAAGGTTAATTTGCAATCAAAATTGAGCCTTTTTACGTCATTTTAAGGTTAGTTTTTTTATTGAAAACGCAGAAAATCGTAAGAAAAACAAATCCTGAAATAACATAAACGTAACGGTGCGAGCCTTTGATTATTAAGATTTTTAGTTTAGATAGAATATTTATATTTTTTGAAAAAAAAGCGCCATTTATTTGCAATTTTAAAAAATATAAATAGTTTTGTATCTAACGATGGACACAGTGTCTAATTTAATAAACAATTTGTTGCCCTAATCAACAAACTAACGCATTAAATGAAGAAAATTATCCTTGCTATTGCATTGCTTTTTAGCGTTTTAGCCTCACAAGCTCAAACAACAAGCACTCCAAATACAACTACCACCCCAGATAAAACTCCTGACGAGCAGGAAGGTTTAGCCAAAACTTATTTGTCGCAAATTATGGGTGTTGCGTTATCTGCAACCTCAAACATGAAACTTTTTCACTTTGTTTACGATTGGATAGGCACCCCTTACCATTTTGGCGGTAGCTCCAGAAGAGGAATTGATTGTTCTGCTTTTACTAAGGAATTATACAGTGAGGTTTTTAACCTTGATATCAAAAGAAGCTCACGCGATATTTTTAGCATGGTAAACCCTGTAGGGAGGGATGACCTGAAAGAAGGTGATCTGGTGTTTTTTAAAATTCATAGCCGCCGCATATCACATGTTGGTATTTATTTAGGGAACAACAAATTTGCACATGCTTCATCAAGAGGTGTTGCTATCAGCAGCCTTGATGATAACTATTATAGCCGTTATTTTTATAAGGGCGGCAGGTTGCTGGCTTCATTTAAAGATGAGTTTACCGGTGGCTCGACGGCAACAGCTGATGACGAAAACAATAACTAATAGAAATTCAATTAAATAATTAAATTAGTCCCTTCATGAACATGAGGGGATTTTTTTTGCCATGAGGTTTTGTGCATTGCCTGCTGCAATCTGTGTGGCGTTATTTTTACAGGGGTGTAATAATCCTGCCGCAAACAAGCGGGTTGCGATGCATCAGCAAAAGGTTGAGCCCCGTATTCAACAAGTACAGCCAGCCCCAACAGTACCCATTAAACGCGACTCTTTTTGTGTGGCTGCCGTTGGCGATATTATGCTGGGAACCTCATACCCCGACAGCACCACGCTACCGCCAGATAGTGCCCGGAATAGCTTTAAAACTGTAAAACCTGATTTGGCAGGGGCCGATATTACATTTGGCAACCTGGAAGGTTCATTATTGGATAGAGGCGCCCCCGCGCATTATAAACTGCACCAAAAAAGTAAAGCTTATTTATTCAGGATGCCTACCCGGTACGCCTCAGTTTTAAAAGATGCCGGCTTTAATGTGGTTAGCCTGGCCAATAACCACATTGGCGATTTTGGCGAAAACGGTCGTAACAGTACCATCAAAACACTGGATAGCCTGGGTATACATTACGCAGGGCTGGCCGTGAAGCCCTCGACTGTGTTTGAGGTTAATGGTATTAAATACGGCTTTTGCTCATTTGCCCCTAATGCCAATACCGTATCCATACATGACCTGAAGGGAGCTACTCAAATCATTAGCGAGCTTAAGCAGCGTTGCGATATTGTTATTGTATCATTCCACGGCGGCGGCGAGGGGATTGATTTTGAACATGTACCCTGTGCGGTTGAATCATACATAGGTGAAAAGCGCGGCGACGTACATGCTTTTGCCCACAATGCCATTGATGCCGGTGCCGATTTGATATTTGGTAACGGTCCGCATGTAAACCGGGCCATGGAGATGTATAAGAATAGGCTTATTGCTTACAGCCTGGGCAACTTTTGCACTTATAAATGTGTAAGCGTAAGCGGAATTTGCGGTATGGCGCCCTTGCTTAAGGTATACGTAAATAAAAAGGGCGAATTTTTAAGCGGCCGTATTATTTCATTTAAACAAGCCCATGACCGTGGCCTTATACGCGATACGCTTAACCACGCCATGCTCCGGATCAGGATGCTGACCCAAACAGATTTTCCTGCGGCGGGCTTAAGCATATCTGACAGTGGGCATATTATGGCGGTAAAACAAAATTAAGCCTCGTCCTTAGTGTTACGGATCAGGCTGATGCCGGTAAAGAAAAATAGCAAAGCTATAATACCCACAACCACTAATGTGGTAGTTTGGCCGGTATGGTTTATAATGTCAATCCCGGTATAAATTAAGCCAATGATACCAAGTATGGTAAGTATTGCTCCAAAGGTGCGTTTCAGGTTCATGGTTATATATGCTGTTTTATAAAGCATTTTATAAAAACAAATAACACACCAATAATTAATACTACTTTTATTTACTAAATATTATCAACTATGGGAACAGGTGAAATCACTTTTTTTGTTATCGTATTAATTTTTCTGATTATTATATCAACCTCATTTGTGTCTGTAAAACAGGGCACAATAGTAGTAATTACGGTTTTTGGAAAGTATCGGCGCATACTTACTCCGGGTTTAAACTTTAAGGTGCCTTTTATTGAAAATGTATATTCCAAGATATCTATTCAGAACCGCTCGGTGGAGCTGGAGTTTCAGGCCGTGACCTTTGACCAGGCAAATGTTTATTTCAAGGCCATGCTGCTGTACTCGGTATTAGACCAGCAGGAAGAAACTATTAAGAACGTTGCCTTTAAATTTGTTGATGAACGCAACCTGATGCAGGCGCTTATTCGCACGGTTGAGGGATCTATACGAGCCTTTGTAGCCACCAAGCGCCAAAGCGAGGTGTTGATACTCAGGCGTGATATTGTAGAGCACGTAAAGGAACAGCTTGACGTGATACTGGAAGGCTGGGGTTACCACCTGCAGGATCTGCAATTGAATGATATTACGTTTGATGAGGTGATCATGAAATCAATGAGCCAGGTAGTAGCTTCCAATAACCTGAAAGCCGCTGCCGAAAACGAAGGCCAGGCTTTACTGATCACCAAAACCAAAGCTGCCGAGGCCGAAGGTAATGCCATTAAAATATCGGCTCAGGCCGAGCGGGAAGCCGCTCAGCTGCGCGGGCAGGGTATTGCGCTGTTTCGTGAGGAGGTTGCCCGTGGTATGAGTGTGGCTGCCAAAGAAATGGCCGAAGCCAATATGGATACCTCGGTGATCCTGTTTACCATGTGGACAGAATCTATCAAGCACTTTGCCGAAAACTCGCAGGGCAACGTGATATTCCTGGATGGCTCCACAGACCAGATGCAGCATACGTTAAAAGAAATGATGGGTTTAAACCTTTTACAGTCTGACGCGGTCAAAGGTGTCAAAAAGTAAAAGTTTTAACCTGTGTTTTTATGAATTTAAGATGGATGAAATGGACCGGCATAATGAGCCTGTTTTTATTAATGTTTAACAGGGCATCGGCCCAGCAGTTTCATCAGCTTACCGTTAACGATTTTGGCGGCACGCCCCGGGTTGATGCCCGGGGCGTTGTAGCTTACACCAATTGTACTATTGATTTTAAATACCAGGCAAGTCGTCAGGATGGTGGTTATATGCTCAATGCGTTTGTACACCTGGCGTTAAATACCAATAAATCATGGCTTGACAGGAGCAGGATAACCTCGTCCCAGGTTTTGGCCGAGGTGTTAAAACACGAGCAGGGACATTACACCATAGCCTACCTGGAACAGCAGGAAGTGCTGCGCGAAATTGGCAAAACCCGTTTCAGCCGCAACTATCAGTACGAAGCCATGAACCTGTTTAACCGTATTGATGCCAAGTACAAACAAATGAACACCGATTATGATGACGATACCCAGCACATGACTAACCGCGTGCAGCAACACAGCTGGGATGTTTATTTTCAAAAACAACTACAGTTTATGCCGGAGGAAGGCCTTTAAGCATTTATATAGGTAAAGACACCCTTCGTTAATTGATCGAAAACCATGTCTTTGTGATGAAGTAAAGAAAGCGAATATTCCTCCATGTCATTGCGAGGAGGAACGACGAAGCAATCGCGAACCTTGCATATTCGCCCTGTAAGTATGCGATTGCCACGCTATCGCTCGCAATGACATATCCTTAATTATCATAAAAAACTCTTTCTGCCACAGTGAAGAGATCGTAGCAATATCAAGGTAGGTTCGCAAAGTGTTTTAGCTATTCGTTTTAGCAAAAGCACTCCGTATATTTGCGTACCAGCCATGCAAAACGAGCCTGCCCAAATTATCCGTAAAATTATCCATATTGATATGGATGCCTTTTATGCATCGGTTGAACAGCGTGACAATCCGGAATACCGGGGTAAAGCTCTTGTAGTAGGCGGACTGCCGGAGGGGCGTGGTGGCGTGGTAGCTACGGCCAGCTATGAGGCACGCAAGTTTGGTGTACGCTCGGCCATGTCATCAAAACGGGCACTACAACTTTGTCCCGATGCATTGTTTGTGCGGCCGCGTTTTGCCGCATATAAAGAGGTATCGCAAAAAATACGTGAAATATTTAGCCGCTATACCGATCTGATAGAACCGCTCTCTTTAGATGAAGCCTACCTTGATGTAACTAATGATAAGTTGAACATTGGCTCAGCTATTGAAATTGCCAAACAGATTAAGCAGGCCATTAAAGACGAGCTGCAGCTTACGGCATCGGCGGGCGTATCTATCAATAAGTTTGTGGCCAAAATAGCATCAGATATTAATAAGCCCGATGGCTTAAAGTTTATAGGCCCATCAACCATTGAGGATTTTATGGAGCGCTTGCCGGTCGAAAAGTTTTTCGGGGTAGGTAAGGTAACCGCCCAAAAGATGAAACAAATGGGGCTGCATACCGGGGCCGACCTGAAAAGGCTAACCGAGGAGGAGCTGACCCGGCATTTTGGTAAAGCCGGTAAGTTTTACTACCTGATTGTGCGGGGTATTGACAACCGCGAAGTACAGCCGCATCGCGAAACAAAATCATTAGGTGCCGAAGATACTTTTGCTTATGACCTCACTACGCTGGAAGAGATGGAGGTTGAGCTGGATAAAATTGCGCTAACTGTTTATGACCGTTTGATTAAATACAACCTGAAGGGGCGCACCCTGACACTTAAAGTAAAGTATAACGATTTTAAGCAAATTACCCGTAACCAATCCTTTACCGCAGCATTTAATGACCTGGAAACCATTTGTAAAACGGCAAAACAATTGATGGCCGCTACCAATCCGGAGGATACCAGGATAAGGCTGCTGGGTATTTCCCTGTCAAACTTTGGAGATCTTCCCTCCAAACAAAAAGGAGAACGAGAAGCCGGTCCCGGTGATCAGTTGGCATTGGAGTTTTAGGCCCCTAACCCCTGAAAGGGGAACTATGCAAGCGTAAAATCAGGTATGTGTGATTCCCCTATCCAGAGTAATAGCCTATAAAAAGGGATAGTCTTAAAAATTGAATGGTGTATAGTTGACTCACCCGGTCTGCGCTACGCTTGACCACCCTCTCTACCCTTTGGGCAAAGAGGGAAGAGAAAAAAAGAATAGTAATCTCCTCTTTACGCTTGCGTAGAGAGGGTTGACAAGCGCAGCGATGTCGGGGGTGAGTCAATATGGCGTTCCAGTTCTTGCCAGTTGTCTTATCATGGGCTATTACTCTTGAGAAGGGTGGAGAGGCGTGTTATTGTTCGCTAAACCTTTACTTTCCCGGGAAAGAAGTTACATCAGCATCTATCGTTATATGCAGATGAGTTCCGGGAGTGCTTTAGCTTTCCTTTTTTACAATTAAATCAAGTATTTAATCCCAATCAGATACTTGTTAACAATTATTTAATACAAAACACTTCCAATTACAGCAAATTCTGATTACGTTTGAATTTTTTGTTGATGTAGCTTCAATAAATTTTTTAACAAAAGTTTAATGTTACGCGTCGACAGTACAAAACCTTGCCAAATTATATATGCCATTGCCCGGCATGAATTCCTGTCGTACGTTATAGAACCGCACATTGTACAGCTTAATCCTAACGGCGAATTTTCATTAACCCACCAGCGTTTATTTTCAAATACGGCCAAAGAGTTTATCCATTGTTTGGATGATACCGACATTAAGCTGATTAAAATACTGGAAGAAATGGAGCAGGGCAACGTGATTAAGCGGTATTATAAAAAGCCAATCCGTCCGTTTGAATTTTTTGCCAAAATATTTAATGAACAGCTTTTTGATACCATCCGCCCCAAAATGGAAAAGCGTATGGCCGAAGCATTAACCTTGCTGGGTAATAAACAGGTGTACCAGATGAGCAAGGAGGGGTACCCGGGCGAGCGAAAACTGCAGATAGCTGCCGAACCGGCTTCGGTACTGTTCCATTTCAGGCGTAATGAGGAGGAGATCAGATATTTCCCGACCATTAAATACCAGGGGATGCGCATTGAGTTTATGTTTAAAAATGCCGAGATCATTTGCAACCACCCCGCCTGGATGCTGCTTGATGACACCTTGTATTACTTTGATAAGGAGATAGAGGGCAAAAAACTCCAGCCTTTTCTTAATAAGCGTTTTATTGCTATCCCGCGTTCGTCAGAACAATCATACTTTGAAAAATTTGTAGCCCCGCTTATCGAAAAGCATAATGTATATGCCGAAGGGTTTACCATAAATACCGAAAAATACGATGCACAGGCGGCCCTGAAGCCTATTTATGTGGAAGGGGGGACCTCGCAGCTGCAATTGTATTTTAAATATGCAGGCTATATTTTTCCTTATGGCGATGGCAGACATATATCGGTAAGAATGGAGAAATGCGGGGACGAGTATATATTTCACCGTATTAAACGCTCCATCACGTGGGAAAAAAACAAGATGCAGCAACTGGAGCAAATGGGTCTTAAAACGGTATCTACCCTGTTCCAGAATTTAGAGGTAGATAGTCATGACGAAGATGCTGATCGTTCTTTTTCTGTTTTTGAATGGCTTAACCAGCATCACGACCAGCTGATTGAGCAGGGTTTTGAATTGGAACAGCCCGAAGGCCAAAAACGCTACGTGTTTGGTAACAGTAAAATTGACCTGGAAGTAAAGGAAAATAACGATTGGTTTGATATTCATGCCATTGTATGGTTTGGGCCGTACCGCATACCTTTTATACAGCTCAAAAATCATATCCTGAACCGTAAAAAGGAATTTATATTGCCATCGGGCGAGATTGCGGTAATTCCTGAAAAATGGTTTTCACAATATGGAAACCTGCTCCACTTTACCGAGGGTAGTACCGACCTCAGATTGCGCAGGCACCACATTGGCCTGGTAAATGATTTGGCAGAGGGCGAAATGGCCAGCGTAACCATGACCCGTAAGCTGCAAAAGCTTACTGATTTTGATACACTGGAAGATGTTGAAATGCCGCAGAATTTTGCCGGTAATTTACGGCCTTATCAAAAAGCCGGGTATAACTGGTTCCATTTTTTAAAGAGCTATCATTTTGGAGGCTGTTTGGCCGATGATATGGGGCTTGGTAAAACCATACAAACGCTTGCACTGCTGCAAAAGCATAAGGAAGATACCGAAGCTGCCGGAGGCAAGGCCACCTCGCTGGTGATCATGCCTACCTCGCTGATCTATAACTGGCTTAATGAAGCAAAAAAATTCGCTCCGCAGTTAAGGCTTATGGTACATACCGGCACTATGCGCTACCGCTCGGCCGAGGTTTTTGCCAATTATGATGTGGTGATCACTACCTATGGCATCAGCCGGATTGATATAGGGATGTTTAAAGAGTACTTTTTTGACTATGTGATATTGGATGAAAGTCAGAATATCAAAAACCCGTCGTCAAAATCATTCCAGTCTGTTAAACAGCTCAAGTCGCGATTTAAATTAATATTGAGCGGTACCCCGGTTGAGAACTCGGTTAATGACCTATGGACACAAATGTCATTCATTAACCCTGGCTTGCTGGGCGGACAGCAATTTTTCCAGAACGAGTTTGTAACACCAATTGAAAAGAAGAAGGACGAAGACAAGGCGCGCAAACTGCAAGCCTTAATAAAACCCTTTGTTTTGCGCCGTACCAAAGAGCAGGTGGCTACCGAGCTGCCGCCAAAAACCGAAAACCTGTTCTATTGCCAGATGAGCGAGGAGCAGGCCTCCGTTTATGAAAAGGTAAAATCGGAATACCGTAACGAGCTATTGAAAAGCCTGGAGGACGGCACCTTTGCTAAAACGCAGATACAGGTGTTACAGGGCCTGATCAAATTACGGCAGATTGCCAATCATCCTGTTATGATTGACAAGGATTACGAGGGCGATAGCGGCAAATTTGAGAACGTGGTACACACCCTGGCCAATGTGCTGGATGGTGGGCATAAGGTGTTGATATTTTCGCAGTTTGTAAAACAGCTGACCATCTATCGGGAGTACTTCGACAAGGAGGGAGTACCCTATGTATATCTGGATGGCAGCACCCAAAACCGTGGCGATGTGGTAAAACAGTTTCAGGAAGATCAAAAGACACGGGTGTTCCTGATTTCGATAAAAGCGGGCGGGGTAGGGTTAAACCTGACCGAAGCCGACTATGTATTTATCCTTGACCCATGGTGGAACCCGGCTGTTGAGCAGCAGGCTATTGACCGTACCCACCGTATTGGCCAAACCAAAAATGTATTTATCTATAAGTTCATCACTAAAGACTCGGTAGAGGAAAAAATCCTGGCCCTGCAGCAGCGTAAACTTAGCCTGAGCCGCGCCCTCATCACCACCGAGGAAAGCTTTATCAAATCACTTTCGGCCGATGATATTAAGGAAATACTGGGGTAGGGGGTAGATGTGCGGATATGTAAATGTGCGAATCTAATCCGCGCGTCATTGAAGCTACGAAGCAATCCCGTCGATACCTTGTCATCCTGGTACAAAGGATCTTTTGACGATTAGATTCTTCGCCTTGCTCAGAATGATAAATTATTTTCGATTAATCTAATTACCGCTACCTGTAAACGCCGGAGCAATTTTATAAATGATGCTGATGGCAAAAACTACAATAGATAAATAGAATATCCATTTTCCTTGTTTTCTGTCGTTTTCATTGTATCCGTAAACCCGTTCGCCATCGGGCAGTGTCTTTTTGTAGGTGGATAGGTGCCAGCCAACAAATAGCCCAATTATTCCACCGCCGAGGGCAAATATATAGCCTATAATAACCCAGGAAGTTTGGGGTGGTTCGGGTTCTTTCAATTCTTCTATCCGGCTTTTACTCAGATCGGCCAATATATTGTCATTTACCTCAATGCCGCGGTCGGCTAATATTTTGCGGGCAAGCTGGTAGTCAAAGGCACTCCATTCATCGGCTTTTGCCAGTATGTCAAGCAGTTCCTCGTCGGCAAAGTCAAATAAATAATAATCCTTTTCAACCTGGTTAATATTCTCGGTTTCACTATCGTTCAGCAGTTTATTTACTGTCGTAAAATCGTCGCCTTTTATTTTTACAGCATAGTCCTTTGATAGTTCGCTGTTTACAAATGCCGGATTAAATGCCAGCGAGCTCTCTTCAATATTATAGGGAATATGGTGCTGTTCAAGCAAATCGGCCAGGGCATTGGCCAGGGCTATATCATTAAATTTTTTAAAGGTTATCAGTTCAGGGTTCATATAAAGGTTAGGTTTAACTAAAATTACAAGCCATTTTTGGGCACCCAGGCCTGGCTTTTTATGAGCCACTTACCGCTCACCACACGCAGCACAAATGAAAATGCACCTTCCTCATCAAATGGTTCGCCGTTAATGGTTCCAGTATACTCTACAGGTACCACCAGGTAGGCAATTTCCTCTGTTTGTTGAAAAATTTTTACGCGCTTAACGTTAACCTTAAAGTCTTTTATTTTAAAATCTTTAACCGCCTTTTGCACCGAGTTTACCCATTGCACTCCCGCCAGTTGCCCGTTCCATGAAAATGGTGCCTGCTCATCGCTCACTACAGCATTGGGGGTATAAACATCAGAAACCTTTTCAATATTAAAAGTGTATGAAGCCTTGAGCACCGTATTTACAATTTGCAAAACCTCGGGTTTTATTGTTTTTATGGTATCATCTCTGTGCCCACCCACAGCATAAGTATTTGTTGCAGCCAGCATGGTAATTAACAAGCCCATGCATACCATAGTTAATAGGTGTTTCATCATTATATTATTTAATATGGTTGTGCTGTTTGCCATTATTGTGTATAAAGTTAAGCATCAATTATTACTGTTGTGCTGATGCCATATAATCCAACGTTAAATTACAGAGGGCTTTAACGCCTAAAGTAAAACCGCTTTCGTCAATATAAAAATCAGGCGTGTGGTGTGATGGTGCAGTGAGCGGATTACCGCCTTTGGGCATGCCTCCTAAAAAGAAAAACAAGCCCGGAACCTTTTCCTGATAAAAGCTAAAATCTTCGGCTCCGGTTACCGGTGGGCGCAGCAATACGTTTTGGGCCCCGGCTGTATGCTGTAAGCTGGGCAGCATTTTTTGAGTAAGCTCAGGATCGTTAAAAGTAACCGGGTAGTGGTTGCTGTAAGGTATTTTTACTTCGGCGGTGGCGCCTTGTGCCTCGGCGGTTTTGGTAGCTATTTGTTTAACCCTTTCGGCCAGCAGTTTTTCATCGGCTGCGGTAAATGAGCGCAGGGTGCCCAGCATCTCAACAGACTCGGGGATAATGTTGGACCGGTTACCGCCTTTTATAGCGCCGATGGTTACCACTGCAGGGTTCTCGGTTACGTTAATGTTGCGGCTTACAATGGTTTGCAGATTGTTGATGATCTCGGCCGATACAACAATAGGGTCGACGCTCGACCAAGGGTACGCGCCATGTGCTGAACGTCCCTTCACAATGATCTGCATATCGTTAACGCCGGCCATAGTACCGCCCGGGCGGTAGGTGATCTTGCCAACTTCGGTTTGGGAGTTGATGTGCAGGCCAAATATGACGTCGACTTTTGGATTTTGCAGCACGCCTTCTTTTACCATTTCTTCGGCGCCGCCCTTTTGGCCCGGCTCCACACCTTCTTCGGCCGGTTGAAAGATGAATTTTACCGTACCATGAAGTTCGCTTTTCATGGTTGATAATATTTGCGCTACGGCCATTAAAATGGCCATGTGCGAGTCGTGCCCGCAGGCATGCATTACGCCAACTTCCTGTCCGTTATAGATGGTTTTTACTTTTGATGCAAATGGTACTGGTGTGCGTTCAATAACCGGCAGACCATCCATATCAGCCCGCAGGGCAACTACCGGCCCTGGTTTGTCGCCTTTTAAAATACCTACAACACCCGTAGTAGCAATGCCGGTTTGCACCTGTATGCCTAAGGATTGCAGGTGTTTGGCAATAATTGCCGAAGTGCGTACTTCATGGTTACCTAACTCAGGGTGTTCATGAAAATCACGGCGCCAGGCAATAATCTGGCTTTGTAAAGCGTCGGCCTTACTGCTAACCTGAGTGGTTACCACATCGTTTTTTTGGGCCAGTGCAGTAAGCGAAAACAGTGAAAAGAATAAAATGCAGCTTTTTTTCATCCCGGTTTTTGAAACAGTTAATATAAGAACAATACTTTAAAAAACGGTAACCCGCATCTTATAAGATGTTTTAATAAAACGACTTAACCAAAAGAGGCCCGGAATAGTTTATCCGGGCCTCTTTTGGTGTTCATGAATGGTTGTTGGTTGTTGCGATCAAATAAAACTGATCAGGTTAATGGTGAAAACCAATACCGAATTAGCAGGGATACTGCCAACCTGGTTATTGCCGTAAGCCAATGCCGACGGAATGATCAGTAAAATACTGCCGCCGCTTTTAATCAGTGGCAAACCTATTTTCCATCCGGGTATTAACAACGATAAAGATTGCGTGTATCCGGTACTGGCGTCAAACTGTGTACCGTTAAGCAGCGTGCCAGTATAGGAAACGGTTACCGTTGAGCTTAACGTTGGGTTTGTTGTACCTGTACCCGGGTTCAAGATCTGGTAATACAAACCGGTAGTAGTATCCCTTTTTGCCTTGATAGATGGATTTGCCGCCAGGTAAGTTTTGATGGCCGCGCTATCCAACGATGCCTGCTGAGCCGGAGTTACCGTACTGGTGCTTTCTCCTACATCGGGAGTTTGTGTTTTTAAGCACGATGACAATACAACAATCAGTAAACCTAAGAGTAAAAAATATTTCTTCATATGTTGCTTTTATAACGCTATAACAGTTTTTGCAGGCAAAAATTATGGCATTGATGTTTTTTAATATTAAAATCAGCCTTTTTTCTGATAATCAGCCTTGAAATATCCGCTTAAATCTCAAAATCAGGCATTTGCGTACCCTTGGTCGATGCTCGGAAATGGCAGTTTTATTAAAATTGTCCAAACAAAAAAGGGTTATTTAAAGCTGATCAGGTCAATATCAAATGTTAAAACGGCATTTTCAGGGATAGGTCCGGCACCGGTTGTGCCATACGCCAGGCGCGATGGTACATACAGGATAATATTGCCACCTGCTTTTACGTGAGGTACACCTATTTGCCATGCCTTTACTAAACCGGATAAGGGACTTGAAAAATCGCTGCCGGCATCATATCGTCTGCCACCCATCAGGCTGCAGGTATAGTTTACCTTAATAACCGAGTTTTCATTTGGATAAGCGCCGGTGCCCTGTGTTACTACCTGGTAATATAAGCCCGAAGGATCTTTAGTGGCCTTTATAGTTGGGTTGCTAATGAAAAAAGCTTTTATAAGCGAGTCGTCGGTTTTGGCTTGCTGGGCCATTTCAACAGATGGGCCGTTATTACATGATGCCAGGGTAATAATGATGGCGCTCAGGAGTAAAATGTATTTCTTCATGGAGTTTAATTAAAAGGGCTCCCTCCAAATCTCTGCGGAAGGTAGAAATTTAAAGGGAGCCCTGGTTGGTATATATTAAAAATTTATACGGTTGTTTTAATCTTCAGTTCGGTGAGTTGCGCATCGGAAATGGTTGATGGTGAATCGATCATCACATCGCGGCCCGAATTGTTTTTAGGGAAAGCGATCACATCGCGGATAGAATCTAACCCAGCAAATATAGATGCTAAACGATCAAATCCTAAGGCTAAACCACCATGCGGCGGGGCGCCATATTCAAAGGCATCCATCAGGAAGCCAAATTGCTTTTGTGCTTCTTCTGGCGAAAAGCCCAAATGTTTAAACATCAACGCTTGCATAGCGCGGTCATGGATACGGATAGAACCGCCGCCAATTTCGCTGCCGTTGATTACCAGGTCATAAGCGTTTGCACGTACAGCTCCCGGGTTGGTATCCAGCAGTTCAATATCCTCCGGTTTTGGCGAAGTGAAAGGGTGGTGCATAGCATGGTAACGGCTGGTTTCTTCATCCCACTCCAACAGCGGGAAATCAAGTACCCAAAGCGGTGCAAACTTGTTTTTATCACGCAGGCCTAAACGGTTGCCCATTTCTAAACGAAGTTCGTTCAGTTGCTTGCGTACTTTGTCTGTTTGGCCGGCAAGTACCAGCATCAGGTCGCCTTTTTCAGCGTTAAATGCAGCTGCCCAGTTGGTGAGTTCGTCTTCGCTGTAAAATTTATCTACCGATGATTTTAAAGTGCCATCTTCATTATAACGGCAATAGATCATACCGGTAACACCAACTTGCGGGCGTTTTAACCATTCGGTTAGTTCGTCAATTTGCTTGCGGGTGTAGCTGGCACAGCCTTTGGCGTTGATGCCCACTACCAGTTCGGCATTATCAAAAATGCTGAAACCTTTGCCTTTTACAATATCATTCAGCTCCACAAACTCCATCCCGAAACGGATATCCGGTTTGTCAGAGCCATACAGGCGCGCTGCATCAGCATACTGCATCCGTGGAAAATCGCCCAGGTCAACACCTTTAACGGTGGTGAACAGGTGGCGGGTTAATCCCTCAAAAATGTTTAAAATATCTTCCTGGGTAATAAACGATAGTTCACAGTCAACCTGTGTAAATTCCGGTTGGCGGTCGGCGCGCAGATCCTCATCCCTGAAACATTTAACAATCTGGAAGTAACGGTCAAAGCCGCTCACCATTAACAATTGTTTAAATGTTTGCGGCGATTGCGGCAGGGCGTAAAACTCGCCCGGGTTCATGCGGCTTGGTACCACAAAGTCGCGCGCACCTTCCGGTGTCGATTTAATAAGTACCGGGGTTTCTACCTCAATAAAGTTAAGGGCATCTAAATATTTACGTATTTCCTGTGCCATTTTGTGGCGTAGGATCAGGTTGTTGCGTATAGGTGCACGGCGCAGGTCAAGGTAGCGGTATTTGGCACGCAGTTCCTCGCCGCCATCAGTTTCGTCCTCAATTAAAAACGGGGGCAGTTTGGCTGCATTCAGTACTTCAATATCGGCAACTACAATTTCAACCTCGCCGGTTGGTATTTTAGTGTTTTTGTTAGAGCGTTCAAGCACCTTGCCGGTAACTTTTATCACAAATTCGCGCCCAAGCTCGCGGCTTTTTTCGCGCAGGGTAGCGTCAGTATCGGTGTTAAATACCAATTGGGTTAAACCATAACGGTCACGCACATCAATAAATGTGGTACCGCCCAAATCGCGAGATTTTTGTACCCATCCGCACAAAGTAACCGTTTGGCCTAAGTTGCTGATATTTAATTCACCGCAGGTATGAGTTCTAAGCATAACATTGTTTTATAAAAGTTTGCAAAAGTACATTTTTGAGGCGAAAGGCGAAAGGTAAAAGGAGAAAGGTTTTATGCCGTACTGCAAATTAAGGAATTGAACGCTCGGGACGGCAAAACCTTCTTTAGCACTTGTATACTCATGGAAATCGCTTTTACAATCTGGGTGCTCTATTTTGGCTAAAGCCGCTGCTTATTTATTCCATATAACCGTTTGCTAAAGCCAACGGCAATGATTAAGCGGCATAAAACAGTCAAAAATGTAAGAGAATTCATTGTCGTCCCATTTATGGGGCGGAAAGATTAGCCACTAAAGAGGGCTTTAGCCAAAACAATCAGCAAATTTCTAAAAGCGATTTCCCTGCCTGTAGAAGTAAACAATTGTGGAAATCCGAAATCAAAAACTATCTTTGCAGCATAATTCTCAAGGGGTGCCTTGCTTTGGGTTCAAAAACAAATTGTTTTACCAAACTGAAAGACAGGCTGAGATCAAACCCATGCCCCCCGCCCCCTTAAAGGGGGAGTTCGTAGTCCTGAAGAATTTCTCTTTAAGCTATACACTCCACTTTTAAGGGGCCGGGGGGCTGCACCTGATCCGGGTAATGCCGGCGTAGGGAGAGGTAATCAAGTTAAGTGTACTGCCATTGTACCCTGGTGAGCAGCGGGATTAACTAATTTTAGTTTACAAACGTTTTGAAAATTTTATTTACGGCTATCACGGCCCTGCTGTTGCCTGTGATGGCATCGGCTCAGCTTTCCATAACGGGAAAGATCACCAATCAATCTGGCGAAGCATTGCCCGGAGCTACCATTACCATTACCGGCCCGGCCCGCAGCGCTGTTACGGATGCTACCGGAAAATATAGTTTTACCGATATTAAAGCCGGTAATTATTTGCTTAAGGCAAGCTATATAGGTTATCAGGCTATCGTAAAAAACATTGCATTAAGAGGTAACGAGGTTATTAACCTTACACTAAGTAATGGCACCATCACTGCCGAAGAGGTAACCGTAAGTGCCACCCGTGCAAGCAAAAACTCACCAACCGCCTATACTAACCTGAGTAAAAAAGATCTGGCTAAAAACAATTTTGGGCAGGACTTGCCTTACTTGCTCAACCAAACCCCCTCGGTGGTGGTTACGTCAGATGCAGGCGCGGGAATTGGTTATACCGGCATCCGCATACGTGGGTCTGACGCTACGCGTGTTAACGTTACCATTAATGGCATACCTTATAATGATTCAGAAAGCCAGGGTTCCTACTTTGTTGACCTGCCCGATATGGCTTCGTCTATTGATAATATTCAAATCCAGCGCGGCGTGGGTACATCAACCAACGGTGCCGGTGCTTTTGGCGGTAGTATCAATATACAAACCACTACCCGCCGTGATACGGCCTATGCCGAGATCAATACATCTGCCGGCTCCTATGGTTCTATCAAAAATACAGTTAGCGCAGGTACAGGTTTGCTTGGCGGTCAGTTTAGTTTGGATGGTCGTGTGTCACGCATCCATTCTGACGGGTATATTGACAGGGCTTCATCAAACCTCAAATCGTTTTTTGTAAGCGGCGCCTGGTATGGCAAAAACAGTACTTTAAGGGCAAATGTATTCTCGGGTTATGAAACTACTTACCAAGCCTGGAATGGTATTGCCGATTATGTTATTGGCGATAAAACCCGCTCAGACAGCCGTACCTATAATGAACTTGGATACATTGACACCACCAAGTCGTTCTATAAAAATCAGGTTGACCACTACACGCAAAACCACTATCAATTACTCTACGATAACAAAATATCAGACAAGCTATCCTTTAGCGGGGCCTTGCATTATACCAAAGGAAAGGGCTATTATGAGGAGTACAGAAATGCCGACTCCTTAAAAAACTACGGTTTAGCACCTGTTGTGGTTGGCGGCAATACCATCAGCGCTACTGACCTGGTGCGCAGGCTGTGGCTTAATAATGATTTTTACGGCGTTACCTACGCCCTGAAATATCAGCCGCAAACCAACCTGAACATGACCCTGGGTGGTGCTTACAACCAATATTCGGGGGCACATTATGGTGATGTAATATCAACACAGGATAACCTTGGTATCGGCTCTAACTATGAGTACTATCGCGACAACGCCAAAAAGAACGACTTTAATATTTTTGGCCGGGCAGAGTGGCACCTGAATCAGTTTTTGCTTTATGCCGATGTGCAGTACAGACACGTTTATTATTCATTTTATGGGATAGATAAAAACCTGAATAACGCACAGCAGGCCGCTGAGCTTAACTTTTTTAACCCCAAGGCTGGTATCACCTACCAGTTTAATGAGCATAGCAATGTTTACGCCTCATTTGCGGTAGGTAACCACGAACCCAACCGTGACGATTATGTTGACTCGCCGCCACAAAACAGGCCCAAGTCAGAAAACCTGAAAGATTTTGAAGCGGGTTACCGCACCAGCGGTTCTGTTTTTACAGGGGGCATCAATGCGTTTTATATGCTATATAAGAACCAGCTGATATTAACCGGGGCGCTTAACGATGTGGGCTCGCCCATACGCACCAACGTGAAGGATAGTTACCGGGCAGGTTTGGAGCTGGATGGCAGGGTTAAAATTACCAGTCAGTTAAACTGGGCTGTAACCGCTACTTTAAGCACCAATAAGATCAAAAATTACCAGCAGTTCTTTTTGAATACTGACGATAATAGCCTGGTTGGCGAGAGCTTCAAGAAAACCGATATTGCGTTTTCGCCATCGTTCACCGGTTCAAGTGTTATCAGCTACAGCCCCGTAAAAGGCGGCGAAATTGCTTTTATCAGCAGGTATATTGGTAAGCAGTATATTGATAATACCATGAACCGAAATCCGGAGGGCTTTACCATAGCCCCTGAAAATATGGATAATCCGTATGCAGTAAACCGTTACCTGAAGGGGTATTTTGTGAGCGATGTAAGGTTAAGGTACAGCTTCAACATACAGTCGGTAAAAAATATTGGCCTGGGTTTGCAGGTTAACAACGTATTTAGCAAAAAGTATGAAGCCAATGGTGCCACCTACCCGGATATTGAGGGTGGCCATCTGATAAACTATAATTACTTTTTCCCGCAGGCGCCGCGCAATTTTATGGCGTCGCTAAGTCTTAATTTTTAATTGGGATATGCATAACCTGATAACACTTTTTATAGAGCAAATAAAGGAAACTACCTGGCTGCAATGGCTTGCTGTTATTTTGGGTGTTGCCGAAGTGTTGCTGGCGCGGTATAACAATATATGGCTTTATCCCACC
The DNA here is from genome assembly GCF_014200575.1 of Mucilaginibacter saanensis. Classification (GTDB taxonomy): domain Bacteria; phylum Bacteroidota; class Bacteroidia; order Sphingobacteriales; family Sphingobacteriaceae; genus Mucilaginibacter. Next base: position 209,273 of record NZ_JACHBZ010000007.1, read on the forward strand.
GGGATACTGGCTACAGTACTCTCTATTTTTTTGCTGATGGAGGTACAGTTATATGCAGAGTCGGCATTGAATGTTTATTACGTGGTGATGAGCGTTTACGGCTGGGTGTACTGGATAAAAAAACGTGATCAGCCACCGGTAAAAATTACTTATTCCACCCGAAACGAATGGATCATCAGCCTTGCCATATCATTGATAGGCTGGGCGGTGCTGTATGTGCTGCTTAAAAGCTTTACTCCGTCAAACGTGCCTGTTTGGGATGCCTTTGTGTCATCAACAGCCTGGGCTGGCATGTGGCTGCTGGCCCGCAGAAAAATGGAAAACTGGATATTTTTAAATATATCTAATTTGTTTGCCGTGCCCTTGCTGTTCTATAAAAAACTGCCCATGTTTGGCGTGTTAACCATTATACTGTTTATAGTTGCCATTTTTGGCTACTTTGAATGGAAAAAACAAGTGGAAGGTACAAAGCTAAAAGCCGGAAACTTATAATATCTAAATAAAAAATGCTTTGGGCTTTTAGCCTGCTGCTTTATGTTAAATTCAAATGCATCCATCAATCCATCTAAAGCCTGAGTGGGTAAAAATAATACGCAATGCCGTACCCGCTGCCGAAAGGGCGGGTATGCTGCAGCCGGAGCAGTTGAAGCTGATACATGAGCAGGGATGGTTTAAGTTCCTGGTGCCCCAAGCTTACTCGGGATTGCAATTACCCTTACCCGATATGGTACGGTTAGAAGAGAGCCTGGCCTGGGCCAATGGCAGTGTGGGCTGGGTGGTAACCCTGTGCAGCGGTGCCGGATGGTTTGGTGGCTTTTTATCGCCTCAAATAGCCCCCGGTATTTTTGCCGATCCTGATTTATGTTTGGCAGGCAGCGGTGCATCAACAGGTACAGCAACCATAACCAATAATGGATATATCATCAATGGCAGCTGGAAATATGCCAGTGGTGTGCATCACGCTACGCACATCACTGCCAACTGCATAATTATGCACGGAGACGATACCGCGTTAAACGAGGACGGCAGTCCTCTGGTATTACCTTTTATATTTGACCGCAAGGACGTAAGCCTGTTATCGGCCTGGAAATTTATCGGTATGATGGGGACAGGGAGCGATGCCTACGAAATAAACAATCTTTTTGTTGAAAAAAACAGGTGTTTCAAAATAGACCCGGAATATGCCGTAGTTAACGCACCCCTATATCAATATCCCTTTTTACAGCTGGCAGAGGCGACACTGGCTACCAATATATCGGGTTTAGCGGTTCATTTTACCGATTTGTGCGCATCCATTTTTGAGGAAAAAGTACAAGGCGAAAAGCTAAATTCAGCCCAAAAGGCAGTGATCATGCAAACGCTGCAAAGCCTCACCCAAAAGCTCAATGATGTACGTGCTGAATTTTATAACGCTGTAGATGCATCTTGGCAGGAAAGCCTGGTTGGTAGAAGCTCCTATTTACAACAGGTAAGCAAAATCAGCCGTAAGCTGGCAAAAACCGCCCGCGAATGTGTAGATGAACTGTATCCGTATTGCGGTTTACAGGCGGCTAATCCGGACGCGGAAATAAACCAGGTATGGCGCGATCTGCATACGGCCAGTCAGCATTCCTTACTGACGTTTAACCTCGATTAAACCCTCTTCCAAAGTAACAAATAGCCCATGATGCTTTTTTTAGCCATAAGCAATAATTAACATAAAGGTTATATTGCATTACTGATATTTGCCCAATTCAAATTAATAAAATGAAGTTTAAATATCTGTTGTTTATTTCCTTGTCAGTTGCCACTGTTTCGGCATCGGCACAAAAAAGAAAAACTGGTGCCAACCAACCAGCCGTTGCCGCAGCAGTGGCCCGCCCTAAGCTGGTTGTGGGGCTTGTGGTTGACCAAATGCGTTGGGATTACCTGTACCGTTATTATGACCGTTACCAAAACAACGGCTTTAAGCGTTTGTTAAATGAAGGCTTCACCTGTGAAAACACCAATATTGATTATATCCCTACGGTAACAGCTGCCGGGCACACTTGTGTATACACCGGGTCGGTACCTGCTATAACTGGTATAGCCGGGAACGACTTTATTGTGCAGGCAACCGGTAAATCAATGTATTGTACAGATGACAGCACCGTAAGGGCGTTAGGCAGCAACTCCAAAGCGGGGCAAATGTCGCCGCGCAATTTGCTGGTTACTACGGTTACTGATGAGTTAAGGCTGGCTACCAATTTCCGCTCTAAAGTAATTGGTATTGCGCTAAAGGACAGGGGCGGTATTTTGCCCGCAGGTCACTCGGCCAATGCTGCTTACTGGTTTGATGATGCCAGCGGTAACTGGATAACCAGTACTTATTACATGACCAACCTGCCTGCATGGGTTAGTAAGTTTAACGATCAGAAATATCCTGAAAAATACCTGAAGCAAGACTGGAACCCGCTTTACCCGGTAGAAACTTACCTGCAAAGCTCACCAGATAACAGCAGTAAATACGAAGGCAAATTTGCCGGAACTACGGCGCCAACCCTGCCGGTTAAAACTTCGGAATTGTATAATGGCAAAATGGGCATGATCCGTTCAACCCCTTATGGCAACTCCTTAACCCTTGACCTGGCCAAAGCAGCTATTGAAGGCGAAGGCTTGGGTAAAAACATAGTAACTGACTTTTTAGCCGTGAGCCTGTCATCAACAGATTACGTTGGGCACCAGTTTGGGCCAAACTCGGTAGAGGCAGAGGATACTTATTTAAGACTTGACCGCGACCTGGCGTCGTTTCTGAACTATCTGGATGCAACCGTGGGCAAAGGCAACTACTCGGTTTTTTTAACAGCCGACCATGGTGCTGCACATAACACCAATTTCCTGATTGATCATAACATTCCGGCTGGTGTTTGGGATGATGCCGCTACAGAAAAGGAAATAAACAAGGTGCTGGAAGATAAATACAAAGTGAAAAACCTGGTGATCAGTATGGATAATTACCAGGTGAACTTTGATAATGCTGCTATTAAAAAAGCGGGATTAAGCGAGGATGCCTTGAAACTGGATTGTATCCAGTACCTGCAAAAACAACCGGCAATTGCTTTTGCCGTGGATATGCAGCATGTGCAGGCCGCAACCATTCCTGAAGATTTGCGTTACCGCATCATTAACGGATATAATATAGAGCATAGCGGTGTAATACAAATTATTTTAAAACCGGGCTGGTTTTCTGGTCACGGCTCAACCGGTACTACACATGGTACCTGGAGTGCTTATGATACCCATATTCCGTTGGTATTTATGGGATGGGGCATTAAACATGGCAGCCTTACCCGCCAAACACACATGACTGATATTGCACCTACCGTGGCTTCTTTATTACATATACAAGCACCTAACGGCAATATAGGTAAAACTATTAGCGAGGCATTGACACAGGAAAAACTGTAACAGGGTTTGGAAGGCCGGAGAGCCTGAAAGTCCGGAAGTTTTTTGCTTTCTTTGGGCTTTCAGGCTCTTCGGCTTTACTGATTTTCGGACTCAAAATACAATGAAAAAATACATCTCCAAATTTCACTATTTAACACAGGATCTTCCGGGGCGCAGCCATGTGCAGCAGGTGCAAACAGCCTGTGGGGCGGGCGCTAACTGGGTGCAGTATCGCTGCATGACCAAACCCGAGGATGAACTTATTGATGAGATCAATGAAATTGCCGAGATATGTGACGACTGGGGCGCTACCCTCATTATCACCAACCATTACGACTTGCTGCACCGCGTAGATGCGCAGGGAGTACACATAGAGGATTTTGATGCAGATTTTGTAACCATACGCAAAACCATAGGCGACGATAAAACCCTGGGAGCATCGGCTACCAACCCCGATGATCTGTTAAAAATACAGGAATTAAATGTTGTTGATTACTGTGGGTACGGGCCGTTTGCACACACTGACACCAAACCCAATGATAAACCCTTGCTTGGTTTTAATGGTTATCGGCAGTTAGAAAAAATACCGCTTACCTTGCCGGTTATAGCAGTTGGCGGCATACAATTACAGGATGTTGAACACCTGTTGCAGACCGGCATTTACGGTATAGCCGTATCGGCGGCCATTAACCTATCAGCAGACCCCGCTGCGGCGGTTAAAGAATTTTATCGTAAAATGTATTAAGCCCAGCGTTTTTAAACCGTACCACGCCTACACAGCTGCCGCGAGATTAGCGCAGCGTATCTCGTGGTATTGCATTTGGTAAGCCTCCGGCTTACCCATTCAACTGGAAGTTTTTTTTGAATGATCAGGTGGGTGATTAGTGCGCGATTACAAAAACAACGTTTCTCAAGTGAGGGAGATTACACAAGCCGATGCTTTAACGCTCCTTGAAAATAATTGCACATTCTTTGTGAGCTGTAGTGTTGTATGTTACTGTGATACAATATTTTGCCGATACGGTTAAAATGTTTATTGAATTTGTAAATTGCATTAAATTCAATAAACCTTAATCCTTAATTCATGAAAAACAACAACAAACTGTGGCAGGTGTTCTTTGCGGTGTCGCTTATTGCCATAGCCGTTCAGCAATTGGTATGCGGTGGTTTCAGGCCCGTAATTATGCCTCCCTGGTCTGCAGGGCTCTCCGGTAATATGACTTTAGTTTGGGTAATTAGCCTATTGCTGATATTGGCTGCGGTAGCAATTATTTTTGATATTAAAGCCCGTGAGGTGGCCTTTTACCTGGGTGTAGTTTTGCTATTGTTGCTTTTAGCGTTCCATATACCATACGGCATAAAAAACAATCTGCACTTTTTTGCTGGGTGGAGCGATGCCTTTAAAATTCTGGCTTTTAGCGGCGGCGCATTTATTGTGGCGTCATCTTTACCGGCAACTCCCGGAGTGGGTGCTAACCCGCTTGAAAAGATCATCCCGGCGGGGCGCTTTTTCTTTGCCATTACCATGATTGCTTTTGGTGCCGAACATTTTATTTACGCTCCCTTTGTTGAAATGCTGGTACCTGGATGGATGCCGGGCCATATTTTCTGGACTTACTTTGCCGGCGTTGCACTTATTGCTGCAGGGGGAGCCATTGTACTGCATGTACAGTTACGGCTGGCGGCCAATTTACTGGGGATCATGATTTTCCTTTGGCTTATTATGCTGCACATCCCCCGTGCCATTGCCGACCCGCATAGCGGTAATGGCAATGAGTGGACAAGTGTTTTTGAAGCCCTGGGCTTTAGTGGTACTGCTTTTTTACTTGCCGCCGTTTCCAGGCAAAAGGGTTAAGGGTGGGTGCGATGTTATTCAGGAGGCACGTGTAAAGTGTGCCTCTATATTTGTTTTTTGTAGAAAAGCATCACATGTCTGATTTATCTAATCATTTTCTTCGTCATCAAATTTAACAGCGGTTGCCGTTTGGCCTACGCCAAAATAGGCCTCCAGTTCATTCAAGGTAGATGAGCTGGTGGCGATATCTTTAATAATAATGCCTTTTTCCATCAGCAGAATGCGCTCGCAGACATCGGTGATGTGGTTAAGATCATGGCTTGACACAATGGTGGTAATGCCCTGCTTGCGGTTTACCTCCTTCAGCATATTTTTTAGCCGGAACTGCGTACTCGGGTCAATATTGGCAAATGGCTCATCAAGCATCAGCAGTTGCGGGTTTTGCAGCAGGCATGAGGCCACGCCCACCTTGCACTGGTTGCCTTTTGATAAATCGCGGATATACTTCCCCCGGTTCAGGATCTCGTCATTAAAAAAACTACTCAGGCCTGCCAGGGCCTCATCAACCTGGGCTCGGCTTTGCTGGTGCAGGCCGCCAATAAAATACAGGTATTCTTCGGGGGTAAGATAATCGATCAAAAAGCCTTCGTCAAGGTATGATGCGGTGTAGGTTTTCCAGTCTTCGTGCCCTGCCATTACGGTCCCGTTTGATAATATCTCGCCATTTTCCGGACGTATCAGATCAAGGATCATGCGGAACAATGTAGTTTTGCCTGCGCCGTTATTGCCCACCAGCCCAACGCTTTCGCCCTTGCGTATCTGCAAATGCGGTACATCAACAACAGTAATGCCGTTATAAACTTTTTTAAGGTTCTTTATCTCAATCATATTATTTGTTTCTGAAGCCTTCGGCTATCTGGTATCGTTTATCGTAAAAATCGGTTTCCAGTTGTTTTATCCAATAGTTACGGGTTAATAAAAACAGTACGGCAATTACCGCAATTGTGGCAAGCCCCATATCCGGATGCTTTAAAACAGCAAAGGGGGCATAAAAAATATAAGGTGCAATTAAAAGCGGGAACGACAGCAGCATCTGGGTTGCGCCAACTCCTTCCCAGTTAAATGATGCCCCTTTTGAAAGATCGATACGCTTAAAATTGCGGTTGGCAAAAAACAGCACGATAGTGGTGTTTACGCCAATATTCCACAGGTACATCACAAAATTTATGAGCAGTACATGCCAGCCGAAATAAACGTAAGGGGTGGTCAGTAAAAAGGCTACGGTTGATACCAGCGTAAACAACAGGTATTTGGCCTTAATAAAATCGGTAAAGCTTATTTTACTTACCAGTAACCCATCAAAATGCGATGCCTGCCAGCTAAACATAAACTGGCCATAGTTAATAATAAATATGCCGGTCATGAACATACCTACAAAAACTTTGAAGCTTTCCATGTCGGGGTTATTGTAGAACAGTAAGCCATAAAACATAAAGAACAAGCCCATAATGAGTGCCGACCGCGAGCGTTTATTACGCAGCACCAGCTTAATCTCATTAGCGGCCAAATCGCCCACGCGGCCAAAGCGCGATAGCAGCGGAATTTCTGTACTGCTTTTGTAGCCTTTTGTTTTGTGGGCGGTAAGCTCCTCCAGGTAAAGGTTTTGCTTAAGATATAAAAAGTTAAGATAGTACATGATTGCCCCCAACACCAGTGGTATTATGGCCAAAGCTGGCGAGGTTAATAAACGCCCGAAAAAAGAATAGGAAATATCACGAATGGAGTACAGATGCCATTTCAGATCGGCTGTGGTGATCAGTATTAAAACCGCCGCGGCAATCAGGAACACCCAGCCATTTAGGTTTGATTTGCGTTTAATATAAAGCGCCAGGTAATTATTAAAAACGGTAAGTCCGGTAATGGCCACAACAAATGCAAATGATACCAACAGGCCCGAATCCGTTGCCACTATCTTAAAAACAAAGGGCAGGAACAAAATAAACGGCCATAAATTAAAAATGGATAAAATTGCCGTTAAAGCCAGGTAAAGTACTAAAGTGTTCCTTTTTATAGGTAAATGCAGGTATGGCTGTACCCGCAGGGTAGGCAGTTCCTGCAGTTGCAGGCGCATCAAAAGCTCAAACAGGTAATAGATAAGTATAATGCCGCAGAATGATTTTACCAGGTCATCGTTCGGGAAAGCTTCTTCCAATACCTTGTCTAAATAGATGCCAACAATCAGTACATTTAAAAACAAATAAAGGATCAAAATGGCCATTACCACGCGTATAACAATGCTTTTGCCCGTGTTCTTTGATCGCCAGAAAGCCTTTAACTCATGACTGATGAAGGTAGATATCATGCCGGTGTTTTAATATAAGTTTTGGTTGAAGATAATGAAACAGCAATCGAGTATCAAGTACTTAGTATTAGGTATCAGGTTTTTTTTGTACACTTTGATGCCTGCTTTAAAATATAACAGGTAGAGGTAATAAAAGTGGTGGCAGTGTTTTGTCAGTAGGATTGCTTGTTTAAGTAATTGATTATCAGGTATTAATTAGTGTTCACAGCTGTTCGTAGGTGCAGATATGAACAGTTACAGCTACATAGAGCTATTATGAAACCCGGACTAAGAGCCAGGACATAAGGATCAGAAAAAATTAACAAGTGTATTTTCTGGCACCCGACTCTTATTTACTGACCCTCCACTAATACTTATACCGGTCGCCCCACAATTTCTTCAACTTCTCTTTTGATTCATTTTCGCGGGCATTATTACCAGGCTGGTAAATCTGGGCACCTTTAATAGCGTCAGGCAAAAAATCGAGCTCGGTAAAATTACCTTCGTAACTGTGGGCATATTTATAATCTTTTCCGTAGCCTATATTTTTCATAAACTTAGTAGGCGCATTGCGTAAGTGCAGCGGAACCGGCAGATCGCCGGTTTGCCTTACCAGTGCCATAGCCGCGCCAATTGCCGTAGTTGCCGAATTACTTTTGGCTGATGTAGCCAGATAGATAGCCGTTTGTGATAATATCAATTGCGACTCGGGCATGCCTATTTTGTTTACCGCCTCAAAGCAACTCTGCGCCAGTAAAAGAGCATTAGGATTGGCGTTCCCTATATCCTCCGATGCCAGGATCAGCATGCGGCGGGCGATGAACAACGGGTCCTCGCCACCTATAATCATGCGGGCCAGCCAGTATACCGCTCCATTAGGGTCAGAGCCGCGCATTGATTTGATAAAGGCCGAAATAATGTCATAGTGCTGTTCGCCGGTTTTATCATACAGGGCCATGTTTTGCTGCACATGTTCCAGTACTACCTCATCTGTTAGTATTATTTCGGGGGTATCAAACGCATTAACCAGTAATTCAAATATATTGAGGAGCTTTCGGGCATCACCGCCTGAGAGGCGCAGCAATGCTTCGTGGTCTTTGATGGTGATTTTCTTATCGCGGAGTATCACATCCTCCTTCATCGCTTTTTCCAGCAGATTTAAAAGATCTTCCTCGGCCAATGGCTGTAAAATGTATACCTGGCAGCGCGATAGTAAAGCCGAGATCACCTCGAATGACGGATTTTCGGTGGTGGCACCTATCAGGGTCACTATGCCACGTTCCACTGCGCCCAGCAAGGAGTCCTGCTGCGATTTGGAAAAGCGGTGTATTTCATCAATAAACAATATGGGCAGGATTTCGCCCTGTTCTTTTAACACGGATGCTTTCTCAATCACTTCCCGTACATCTTTTACCCCCGAATTAATAGCACTCAGCGCAAAAAACGGACGATACAGCGATTGCGAAATAATATAGGCCAGCGTGGTTTTACCAACCCCTGGCGGCCCCCAAAACAACATTGACGGCAATGAGCCCGATTCAATGGCTTTGCGCAAAACGGCGCCCGGCCCTACAATATGTTTTTGCCCCACATAATCATCCAGCGATTTTGGGCGCATGCGTTCGGCTAAAGGAGGCAGATTGTTCATAATGGTAAAATTCAGAAAACTAAACGCCAAATCCTAAAAAAATTAGTAATTTAATCGCGGTATTGAATGTTCAACAAGGTCTGCTATTAATAGTTTTGGCGTCGTGGGTTTTGCCGGTTATCTATGAAGGCTATTAGCTCAATGGTTTTACTTTTGGGCTTTATTCTATAAATCAGCGAAACTTGTTTGATTATTAAGCCAATATGGGTGTGCTTTATCCTTGCAGATTTACGGAACATTAAAGGCTGGGTTTTTAATGTTTCCAGATATTCATTTACGCGGGCTGTGAAGTTAAATATCTCTTTTTCTGTCCAATGCTCCTCAAGGTAGGTTATTCTGTTGCCAAATGTTTCAACAGCTTTTTTTGTCCATACTATTTCAATCCCCATTTACTGAATAGTTTTACAACTTCGGCGTGCGTAACGGTTTCACCACGATCCGCTTCCGAAATACCATCCAAAACATCTCTTTGCTGTTCAATACCTAATTCATCAAACCAGTCATTTTTTCTACCGGTTAAAAAGGCTTTTACATCCATAATAAGACCTTCATCATTGGTATTCATGATAGTTTGCAAAAGGTTCAGTTTTTCTGCTTGAATATCCATGCTATTGATTTTAATGCTAAAATAATTATTTATTTTGTCAAAAGCATATTATGAGGCAATAACAACGCAATGTCCAATCAGTTTAACCATTCCAACTACCACGCCATTTGCGATGAGCTGGCAGCAGCCGATGCTGATTTGGCCAACATCATTAATACACATGGTTATCCGCCTTTATGGTCACGGCCCAATACTTTTGAAACCCTGGTGCATATTGTACTGGAGCAGCAGGTATCGCTGGCTTCGGCACTGTCGGCACTGAATAAATTGCGGGAGCGGGTGCAGGAAATAACCCCCGCAAGGGTATTGCTGCTTACCGATGAGGAATTTAAGGCCTGCTATTGCAGCCGCCAAAAAACTACCTATATCAAATACCTGGCCGAGGCCATCATAAGCGGGCAGCTTAGCTTAAAGGAACTGGAGCAATTGCCGGATAACATAATACGGGCCAAGCTTACCGCACTCAAGGGCATTGGCAATTGGACTGCCGATGTGTACCTCATGTTTGCACTGCAACATGCCGATATTTTCCCGGCTGGCGATCTGGCTGCAGTGAATGCACTTAAAAGAGTAAAAGGATTGCCTAAAGATGCAAGTAGGGAAGATGTGATAATAATGGCTGAGCAATGGCAACCCTACCGCACTGTGGCTACTATGATACTGTGGCATTATTATTTAAGCGACGGAAAGCGTATGTTTTAATGTTATTTTATGGAAAACTGCCGCATTTGTTGTTTATTTAAACTTTAATCAGCCTATAAAACAATTCCAATGCTTTATAATTTATACCGGATATCTGACGCGGGACAGGTAAAAGAAAAAATAAAGGGAGCAACTAAAATAAATTGCCTCAAAAACTTCATTAAGGTATTTGGTATGGATGGGCTGTATGTTTTTGCAGATAACTGCACTCCCGCAACAGTGAAGCAGATACAGGATTTAGGAATTGAGCCGGTACTTATTGGCCTGGGAAATTCGGCATCGTTCAGGTATATTGTTGATTTTGCCATAAACACTTTTACTGATAGCGATGATGTTTATTTGGTAGAAGATGATTACTGGCACCTCCCGGCAGCTAAGCAAGCCTTGCTGGAGGGGTTGCAAATAGCAGATTATGTTACCCTTTATGATCATCCTGATAAATACATGAGCTTTAAAAAGCGGCAGGGCAACCCTTATGTAACCAACAGCGGCGAAATTAGCAGGGTGCTGTTATCGCCAACCAGCCATTGGAAAACGTCCAACTCCACCACCATGACTTTTGCTGCCAGGGTTGCTGTATTAAAGGCCGATAAAGGTGTAATGTGGAAACATACGGAGCAAAATATCCCTAACGATTTTGAAATGTTCCTGATCCTGACCAAGCAGCCGCTCCGGCCGTTATTCAGGCGTAAATCTTTTGATCGTTTTTTTAGGGTATTATTATATTGGTTTACCCAACAGAAGCGGACACTTATAACGGCCTTACCGGGGTTATCTACCCATATTGAGTATGCCCACCTTTCGCCGCATACCAATTGGGAGGGTATTATGCAGGCGTTTAGTGAAAGCCAGCCTAAATAACAGAAATCATTTAAGCTGGCTCTGTGTTTTTTAGTTACACATTAAACAGTCCGTTACGTTCCTGTTCCTGATAGTTTTGTACGGTTTCAATGGCATTATCAACCACATCACTTAGTGCAGTAATAAATGTGCCGGGTTTGGCCAGGCTCATAGCGTGTTTTATGGCGTCAACCTCCTTTGGTACCACCTCAAGCCGTTTATTCGGATCAACCGAGTAGATGCCATCTTTAAGCAAGCCTAAAATGTTTTCGGCGGTACGGCCGCGCAGGTGTTTTTCCTGGCGAAGAATGATATAGTCAAACATTTCTGCTGATAACTTACCCAGTTCACGGATATCATCATCGCGGCGGTCGCCCGTACCTGCTATAATACCTATTTTAAGTGGTGAGTCAATATGTTTTAAGAACTCCTTAATACCATTATATCCGTCGGGGTTGTGCGCAAAGTCAATCATGAAACGGAAATCCCTGAACTCGAAAATGTTCATCCGGCCAGGTGTTTGTGCCGCCGAAGGGATAAAGGTTTCTAATGACATTTTGATGTCTTCGGTTTTAAAGCCCCATAAAAATGTGGCCAGGGTAGCGGCCAGCACATTCTCGATCATGAAAGGAACTGTACCACCAAAGGTTAGCGGTATCAGAATAGTGCGTTGTACACGTATCTTCCAGTCGCCTTTTTGTATGGTAATAAAGCCATTTTCGCAAATGGCAGCAATACCACCCTTGCGGCAATGCGATTTAATGATAGGGTTATTCTCGTTACGGCTAAAATAGGCGATGTTGCAATCCGCCTTATTGCCAATACGCACACAGTGCTCATTGTCGGCATTTAAAACACCCCAGCCATCTTTTTTCACTGAGTTTAGTACCACACTTTTTACCCGTGCCAGGTCGTCAAGCGTATGAATATCGGCCAGGCCCAGGTGATCTTCCTGTATGTTGGTTACCACACCTATATCGCAAAAACCAAAACCCAGGCCCGAGCGCAGGATGCCGCCGCGGGCAGTTTCCAGTACGGCAAAATCAACGGTAGGGTCGCGCAAAATAAACTCGCTGCTTACGGGGCCGGTAGTATCGCCTTTAAGCATCATGTTGTTTTGTACATAAATACCATCTGAGGTGGTAAAGCCAACACGATGGCCGTTGTTTTTTACAATGTGCGCAATTAAACGGGTGGTAGTAGTTTTACCGTTGGTGCCCGTAATAGCAATAATAGGTATCCGTGCCGACTTACCAGTTGGGTAAAGCATATCCAGTACATGGCCGGCAACGTTGCGTGGCAGGCCCTCGCTTGGTGCAATATGCATCCTGAAGCCTGGTGCGGCGTTAACCTCCAGCACCACGCCGCCATTTTCGGTAAGGGGTTCGGTAAGGTTTTGAGCCATAATATCAATGCCGCATATATCCAGCCCGATAATTTTTGATATGCGCTCGCAAATAAAAATATTCTGCGGGTGTACATGGTCCGTAACATCAACAGAGGTGCCGCCGGTGCTCAGGTTTGCGGTTGATTTTACAAATATCTTTTCGTCCTTAGCTGGTACGGTATCAAGGGTGTAGCCTTTCTTTTCCAGCAGGTCAAGGGTATCACGGTCAATAGCAATCAGTGTCAGTACGTTCTCGTGTCCGTAGCCACGGCGCGGGTCAGCATTTTCTTTGTCAATCAGTTGCTGAATGGTTGACAAGCCATCGCCTATAATATGGGCCGGATCACGCAGCGCGGCGGCCACCATTTTATTATCAATCACCAATACGCGGAAATCATACCCGGTAACAAAGCGCTCCACAATTACCCGGCGGGATATTTTGGCGGCATGTTCATAGGCGGCAATCGCCTCTTCCTCGGTTTTTATATTAATGGAGATACCCCGGCCGTGGTTACCGTCAAGTGGTTTAAACACCAAGGGGAAACCTACTTTGCGAATGGCTTCGGCTACGCCCTCCAGTGATGAAATGGTGATACCTTTGGCAACCGGAATGGCCTGTTCCTGCAACATACGTTTGGTTTCGTCCTTATTGCTTGCAATGTCAACAGCTATGCTGCTGGTTTTTTCGGTCATGGTGGCGCGAAATCGTACCTGGTTTTTACCATAGCCTAATTGCACCAGCGATTGGTTGTTGAGCCTGATCCAGGGGATATCACGTGCAATGGCTTCTTCTACAATGGAGCCTGTACTTGGGCCTAAGCGGGTATTTTCCCGTATCTCACGCATTTGTTGTATGTCGGCTTCCAGGTTATAGTCTTCGCCTTTGATCAGGGCTTCTGCTATGTTTACGGCTGCTTCGGCAGCAAAAACGCCAACTTTTTCTTCCAGGTAGGCAAATACTACGTTGTATACACCTTTGGTTTTGGTTTCGCGGGTGCGGCCAAAGCCAGTATCCATGCCCGCAAGGGTTTGAATTTCGAGTGCTATATGTTCAATAACATGACCCATCCAGGTACCTGCAATCACACGCTGAAAAAAGCCTCCCGCTACGCCGGGCGAGCAGCGATGGGCGTACAGGCTGGGCAATAAACTTTCAAGACGTTCATAAAAACCGTCAATTTCATTGGTGGGTTTATGCTCCATCTCCTGCAGATCAAGCCGCATTTGTATTAATTTTTTGCGACGGATGCTCCAAATATTTGGTCCGCGCAACACTTGTATATTTTCGATTTTCATACGGGCTTAATTTCCTTAAAACTATAAAACTTAACAGTGTAAATAAAACTTTTGCAGGCAAAAGGCATTATTTGTTTACAACAGCCTGCGTTTGTGGAGGTTTTTATCTTAATTTGTATTGTGGAGTTGGTTGATTAAGTGCAAAAGTGGATTTCTGGGGTGAAACTTATATTATGATGATATTAAATTTAGTTTAACCCCGGCAATTTAACCCAACTCAGTAAACTAAATTGAGAAAATTATGAATGTCCCGAAAGGAAAGCTAATAATTATAGGCGGCGCAGTTGATATGGGGAGTAACGTTACTATCCAGGAACATATTTTGCAGCCCGATTATATTAAATTTTTTGAACAGGGCATTTTAAAGCGCATTATTACCGAGTCGGCCAAACATGAAGGTTCTTTGATTGAGGTAATAACCACGGCATCGCAAATTCCGGAATTGGTTGGTGATGAATATATCAAGGCATTTGGCCAGCTAAATGTAACCAACGTTAATGTGCTGCATATTAAAAGCCGTGAAGATGCAGGCAATAAGGCTTATCTTGACCGTATACGCCAAGCTGACGTGGTGATGTTTAGCGGTGGTGATCAGTTAAGACTAACGGCTATTTTTGGGGGCACCGAGTTTTTACAGATCCTGAAACAGCGTTATCAAAAAGAGAATTTTGTAATAGCAGGTACATCGGCGGGAGCAGCGGCAGCCTCAACCCACATGATCTATCGCGGGCAAAGCAACGAAGCGCTGATCAAGGGCGAAGTGCAGATAACCGCTGGCCTTGGTTTTATTGATTCGGTAATTGTTGATACGCACTTTGTACAGCGTGGCCGCATTGGGCGGTTGATGTATGCCGTAGCTACCAATCCGGGTATTTTAGGTATTGGCCTTGGTGAGGATACCGGTTTGCTGATTACCGAAGGCAATATGATGGAAGCCATTGGATCGGGTTTGATTATTTTGGTAGACGGACGGAGTATCGTGGCAACCAATATTTACGATGTAGAGATAGGATCGCCGGTTTCCATTGAAAACCTGAAAGTGCATGTAATGTCTATTTTTGATAAATATGACCTGGCCCAGCACCGTTTACTCATCAAAAAAACGGTTAAGGTAGAAGATGGTGTTTTTATACATGCGCCAGATAGCGGCAAATTGCTGCAATAAAAAACCTATTCCTTTGTTAAAAAGATATGTTATCCTGAATTTGTTTCGGGCTTGCACCTGTTAGGCTGTAATTTGAATTACACTTATACTGTGAAATGCCAGGACAAATTGAGTATGGCGGAAACGATTTTTAGATCATTTAATTAAGATCAAAATGAAGATCATTATACATGGCGGTTTCTTTAGCGAATCGCGAACCAACCAGGAAGTAAAGCAAGCCAAACAGCAGGCTTTAAAAGAGATTGTAGAGGCAGGACATAAATACCTGCAAACGCATAACGCCCTGGAAACAGTGGTTTATACTGTTCGTTTGTTGGAAGATTGTGATCTTTTTAACGCAGGTACCGGTTCACAGATACAAAGCGATGGCAAGATACGCCTGAGCGCCTCATTAATGGATGGTAAAACCCAGCGTTTTTCCGGGGTGATCAATATTGAGGATGTAAAGAACCCTATTTGCATAGCCGAAAAGCTTCTGGCTTATGATGATCGTGTTTTGAGCGGCAAGGGTGCCAGGGAGTTTGCCGCCAATAATGGTGTGGCCTATTATAACCCCGAAACACCTCAGCGCCGCCATGAATATGAACAAAAGCTAAGAGATTCTATCAGGCTGGGTACAGTGGGCTGTGTTGCACTTGACATTTATGGTGATCTGGCTGCGGCCACCTCAACGGGGGGCAAAGGTTTTGAAATACCTGGCCGCGTAAGCGACTCGGCCACCACGGCGGGTAATTATGCCAACAGCCATGCCGGTATTTCATGTACCGGCGTGGGCGAGGATATTGTAAGCGGATCGGTTGCCACCAAAATTGTTACACGCGTTACCGATGGCATGCCTATCTCAATTGCTACCCATAAAACATTGGATGAGTTAAAGCCTTTTGATGGCTTCGCAGGTATTATAGGTATATCAGCCGATGGTCATATTTATCATGCCGATACGCATCCGTATATGGTTTGGGCCCTGCATGACGGCGATGTGGAGGTTTTTGAATAAATTAAAATTATTAATTATAACATTGGGTGGGGTTGCTGCGTTAAAGGGGGTAATAATGTATAAAGGCTTATGCAATTGCCTGTTTAGCATATTGTTTAACCGTAATATATTATTATATTTGTTTACTGATTAATTTATTTAAGCCCAGTCAAAAGATTAAATGAGATTCATTTTACTTATAATCTTCTGTTCCATCAGCCTTTCTGTGTCTGCACAATGGTATAAGTATAACCCATTTAAAAAGCATGAACGTTACGCTCAAATAGCTCTTTTAAAGGATCACTCCATGAAAAGGCTGCCTGTTGCCGGTTTGGCTAAAGTTAAAATTACCAATGCCAGAATTGAACGTACGCCCTATTCGCTTTTGCTAATGGAGGCTTCGGTAATAAAAACTGCGCAGCATAATATGCGTTTCCGCGTTTATAATACGGCCAGCTATAATTTTAGCGATCTGGCCCAGATGTACCTGAAGCAAAACAGACTGTCTGAAGCTAAGTGGTATTTACTGCAAAGTTTATTGATATCGCGCCAGCAAAATGATAACCGGCACACCATAACCAACCTGATTAATCTGGCTGCTGTAAAAACCGGCTATGGCGATTATGCACAGGCAAAGCAGGACCTGGTAGAGGCACGTACATTGGCCAGTTCACTTGGCCTTACAATGGATGTGGCCGCTGTTGACAAGCAGATGCACTATCTGCAGGATAATAAAAATACGCTGAAAACCGAGATTCGCTATGCTGAAACTGCTGATGCAGACCCCAAAACAGCTATAAAGTAATATTTTTATGTAACATTAGCGTAAAATGCTTATGGTTATATACTACAAGTAAAACATTATCGTATTATTGTTATTGTAATAGGAGAGGCAGTTTACCAACTGTCTCTTTTTATTTACATTAGCAACTTAAATTACGCGCAAGTATTGATGTTTTACATAAATCCCGATTTAACTACAGTAAAAGATATGTTTAAGAAAGTATATTTAGTATTGGTGCTGGCCGCTGCACTTGCTTGTAAAGCATCGCCGTCAAAACCTGTAAAAGTACCCGGCTCCAATGATCTGCAACCCGATGAACAGCAAAGTGTTGTTTGTAAGCAGATTGCATCAATGATATCAAATTATAACTACAAAAAGGTTGATCTGAATGATTCCATATCTGAAGTAGTTTTTAACCGTTACATTAAATTGCTTGATGAAAATCACAGCTATTTCTTAGCGTCGGATATTAAGGATTTTGATAAATACAAAACCGTGCTTGATGATGACCTGAAAGCCGGTAACCTGAACGATGCCTTTTATATATTCAACGTTTTTCAAAAGCGTTACATCGAGCATGTAAACTATTCGCTGGCTCAGCTAAACAAAAACTTTGATTTCAATAAAACTGAAACCTTTGTTTATGATCGTGATAAGCTGCCATGGCCGGCTACACAGGCCGATATGGATGCCATGTGGTCGCAACGCGTAAAATACGATCTGCTTAACCTGAAACTGGCTAATAGCGATATGGCTAAAAACAAGGAAACGCTGAAAAAACGTTACCAAAGCCTGTTGTCGCAAGCCAACAAACTTTCTAACCAGGACGTTTTTCAATACTTTATGGATGCCTTTACCGAGGCTATTGACCCGCACACCAATTACTTTAACCCATCAAACGCAGCAAACTTCAATATCGAAATGTCGCGTCAGTTAGAGGGGATAGGCGCGTCACTGGCTTCTGAAAATGAGTATGTAACTATTAAAACCGTTGTTCCGGGTGGTCCTGCAGACAAAAGCCACCAGATAAATATTGATGACCGTATTGTTGGTGTTGCACAAGGAAAGGCCGGCGAGTTCCAGAACGTTGTGGGCTGGCGTATTGAAAATGCCATTGCTTTAATCCGCGGTACAAAAGGTACCGTTGTTAAGCTGGAGATATTAGCTGCAGGTGCTGGCGCCGGTAGCAAGCCAAAAATTGTTGAAATGGTACGTGAAAAGATCATTTTAAAAGATCAATCTGCCAAAAAGGAGATCCGTACGTATAACAGCAATGGTAAAACGGTTAAGATTGGTGTAATTGCCATACCTGCATTTTATATCGACTTTAATGATTACAAAGCAGGCAACCCTAACTACAAAAGTACCACGCATGATGTGAAACTGATATTGGATACCCTGAAACGTGAAAATGTTGATGGTATAGTAATTGACCTGCGCGAAAACGGTGGCGGCTCATTAATGGAAGCCATTGAACTTACCGGCTTGTTTATAAAAACCGGCCCGGTGGTACAGGTAAAGGATACTAAGGAGCAGGTAGAGGTTGACCAAGACGATGATCCGGGAGTAGCCTATGCTGGTCCGATGGGCGTATTGGTTGACCGTTTCAGCGCTTCGGCCTCTGAAATATTTTCAGGCGCTATACAGGATTACGGTCGCGGATTGATACTTGGTACTCAAACCTATGGTAAAGGATCAGTTCAGAGCGCTATTGATCTTGATCGTGTGTTAGGGTCGCCGATACGTGATAAAATTAGCCAGCTGGCAGGTGGCGGAAACAAAAAGGTATCAACCGGAAGCCAAAATACTTACGGACAGCTTAACTTAACAATAGCTAAGTTTTACCGCATTAGTGGTAATTCAACACAGCATAAAGGTGTAAGTCCTGATATTTCATTCCCGTCGTTAATACCATTGGATAAATATGGCGAGGATACCGAACCGTCGGCTATGCCTTTTGATATTATTGCTAAAACCACCTATACTAAAACCGGCGATTTTACTGGTGTTTTACCACAGCTTAAAAAACTGCATGATCAGCGTATGTCTACCAGCGACAGCTATAAATATATGCTGGAAGACATTGCCGACTTTAAAAAGCGTGATGCCGAAAACAGCGTAACCCTGAACGAAGGTGAGTTAAAGAAACAACGCGATGCTGATGAGAAAAAAGCATTGGAGCGCAATAACCTGCGCCGTGTGGCTTTAGGTTTACCGGCCCTGAAAAAAGGCCAGACAAAACCTAAAGACGAGGATCTGGACTTTGTTAAACGCGAAGCCGGCCAGATCATGACTGATTACATTAGCCTGGAGCCTAAGCTTACCAGCGTAACTCCACAATAATCTCGGTCCTCCGAAAAAGAGGACATTTGATCAACATATTTTAATCCCGGCTCAAAAGCCGGGATTTTTTGTTTTATAATAATCTATAATCAGCCGTCATTGCGAGGCACGAAGCAATCTCTATGCTATACAGAGTAAATAAGAATTCAGAACATGCATAACGAGGGCCAGCCTGTGTAGAGATTGCTTCGTTCAGCAATGAAGCATTTATTAAGCTCCCCCTTCAGGGGGCAAGGGGGCAAACCAATTGCCCTTACTGTGGTTACTTATATACCATGGCTAAAAAACCGTTGCTTGAGTTTACCAACAGTGGGATTTATTGTGCCCGGGGCCGGTTTTATATTGACCCCTGGAAACCGGTTGATGATGCTGTAATTACACATGCCCATGCAGATCATGCCTATGTAGGCCATAAACATTACCTGGCTCATCATCTGTCAAAAGAAATATTGCTTTATCGCCTGGGGCAAATTCAGCTGCAAACGGTGGCTTATGGCGAAACGGTGATGAAAAATGGTGTGAAAATATCATTGCATCCCGCGGGCCACGTAATTGGCTCCGCACAAATCAGGGTAGAGTACCAGGGTGAGGTCTGGGTAGTATCCGGCGACTATAAGTTAGAGGACGATGGCATTTCAACCCCTTTTGAGCCAGTACCGTGCCATCATTTTATATCAGAATGTACTTTTGGGATGCCCGTTTACACCTGGAAACCGCAGGTGCAGATATTTGAAGATATTAATAACTGGTGGCGCAGCAATTTGCATCATGGCGTAGCCACGGTTCTGGTGGGTTACTCATTGGGGAAAGCTCAGCGCATACTGCAAAACCTTGATCTGTTTAACGGCAAAGTATATACCCACGGTGTAATTGAAAATACCAATGAGGCCCTGCGCCGCAATGGGGTATTGCTAAACCCTACAGAAAGAATTACTGCCGACTCGGTAAAAGAGGAGGTGCGGCAGGGGATCATATTAGCTCCGCCATCATCGGTAGGTACCCCCTGGATGCGTAAATTTCAACCCTATAGCTTTGGCTATTGTTCAGGTTGGATGGCTATTCGTGGTGCCAAACGCCGCCGCGCTGCCGACCGCGGGTTTGTACTATCTGACCATGCCGACTGGAACGGACTGATCAGTGCCATTGACGCTACGGGTTGCGAAAGCGTTTACCTGACACATGGTTATACGGCCACATTTTCAAGGTATCTTAATGAAATAGGTTTTGATGCTCACGAGGTGCATACGCTATATGGGGAGGAGGACCCCTCCAACCTCCCCGAAGGGGAGGCTTTTAATGAGCTTACAGATAATCCAAATGCTAATAAAGTCCTTTCCATTGGAGAAGATTTAAGTGAGGCTGGAGGCTCTGTTTCATGAAAGCCTTTGCCCAGTTATTCCTTTCGTTAGACGAAACGAATAAGACCAACGAGAAGGTTAAGGTATTAAAAGATTACTTTAATACGGTGCCCGATACCGATAAGATGCACATGCTGGCCTTGTTTACCGGGCGCAAACCCAAACGACAGATCAATTCTACCCTGGTACGTAACTGGGCCATAGAGGCCTCACACATACCGACCTGGTTGTTTGAGGAAAGCTACCATGTAGTGGGCGACCTGGCCGAAACAATGGCACTGTTGATGCCGGAAACCACCAACAGCAGCAGTAAAACCCTTACCGACTGGATAGCCGAAATAAATGCCCTTAACGATAAAACAGAGGCCGAAAAAAAGCTTTGGCTGCTGGATTCATGGGCCATGCTGGATAGTCAGGAGCGCTTTGTGTTTAATAAACTGCTTACCGGCAGTTTTAGGGTAGGGGTGTCCCAAAACCTGGTGATTAAGGCGCTGGCAGATATTTCAGGCGTGGCCGCCGCCGTGCTTACCCATCGTATCATGGGCAGCTGGTTGCCCCAAACCTACCAATATGCCCAGTTGATAGCAGAACAGGATGCTGCCGAAAATATATCAAGGCCTTATCCCTTTTTTCTGGCCTATCCTATACAGGAAACGTCCGAAAAGCAAAAAACACCAGCCGAGGTTGGCATTGCTCTTGGGGCCGCTGCAGATTGGCAGGCGGAGTGGAAGTGGGATGGTATACGCGCCCAACTGATCAAACGTGGCGGCGAAATATTTATATGGAGCAGGGGCGAGGATCTGGCTACCGAAAAATTTCCGGAGTTGCACCCATTTTTACATGCCCTGCCCGATGGTACGGTGATAGACGGCGAGATATTAAGTTTTCAAAACGGCCAGCCTATGCCCTTTAATGTACTGCAAACCCGTATCGGTCGTAAAAACCTGAGCAGGAAGATACTGGAAGAAAGCCCGGTGGCTGTAATAGCTTACGATTGCCTGGAATATAAAGGCGAGGATATCCGGTCCAAAACACAATCGGAGCGACGGTTGGTACTGGAACAATTGCAGGCTGCAACCCTGTTCCCTGAGGTGTTCCGGATATCGGCATTAATTAACTTTAACACCTGGGAGGAGTTAGGTGCCATCAGGGAGCAATCACGCGCTATGATAGCCGAGGGAGTTATGCTGAAACGTAAAGGCGCTGCATACCAGGTGGGCCGCCGCCGCGGCGACTGGTGGAAATGGAAGATAGATCCGCTATCGGTTGATGCGGTGATGATTTATGCACAAAAAGGCCATGGCCGGCGGGCCGATCTGTATACCGATTACACCTTTGCGGTTTGGGATGGTGATAAACTGGTGCCCTTTGCCAAAGCTTATTCGGGTCTTACCGATGCGGAGGTCAACAAGGTTGATTATTTTATCAAACGCAACACTATTGAAAAATTTGGTCCGGTGCGCACCGTAAAGCCCGAGCTGGTTTTTGAAATTGGTTTTGAAGGGATCAATAAATCAACCCGTCATAAATCAGGTATTGCATTGCGTTTTCCGCGAATACTGCGCTGGCGGCATGACAAGCCCAAAGAAGAGGCTGATACCCTGGAGAGTTTAAAGGCGCTTTTGGGCGAATAATAAATTAATATTAGTTCACGTAATTAATTTATTACTTTGCCGGTAAATAGTACATCGATGATTATTATAAATAACTATAACGAGTTTGAAGCGCAGTTAGGTAAAGAGCTGGGCGTGTCTGAATGGCATACCATTACCCAGGAGCAGATCAATAAATTTGCCGATGCCACGCTTGATCACCAGTGGATACATATTGATGCTGAAAGGGCGCAAACCGAAAGCCCGTTTAAATCAACCATCGCTCACGGATACCTAACTTTATCATTGATCCCTTATTTGTGGAAACAGATAGCCGATATACGTAACCTGAAAATGGAAATTAACTACGGTATCGAGAACCTGCGTTTTGCACAGCCGGTGCTGGTTAATAACCAGGTGAGGCTAAAGGTTAAGCTGGCAAGTCTTATCAATTTACGCGGTGTTACTAAAACAACCATGGCTATTGAGTTAGAGATTGAAGGCCAAAAGAAACCAGCGTTTGCAGGCGACGTAGTTTTTCTGTATCACTTTATTGATTAATCTTAATTTAAGGGCGGTCATATCGAGGGGCTAAACAACCCTTGTAACAACAAATTGTCATCCTGAGGTACGAAGGATCTATTCGGCGATTAGATTCTTCGCTAAACTCAGAATGATAAATTATTTATAGGCCCGTACAATATAATCCCAATGCCATAAAAGCACTGGCTTAAACCCATAGCCAACCGGATGCTTACTTTTGTGTTTTACTACTATGGACGCAAAAAAAATCCGTTTAAGTGTGCTTGACCAGTCGCCGATAAGAAAAGGCACTACGGCTGAGCAGGCCGTTAAAGAAACCGTTGAGTTAGCTAAATATACAGATCAGCTGGGGTATACCCGTTACTGGGTGGCCGAACATCATAACACTGGTATTTTGGCGGGCTCAACCCCCGAAGTACTGATAGCTCACCTGGCCGGACAAACCCAACGGATACGTATAGGCTCTGGCGGTATTATGATGCCCAACCACAGTACGCTGAAAGTTGCCGAAAACTTCAGGATGCTGGAAGCGCTTTTCCCCGGTCGTATTGATCTGGGGATGGGGCGTGCCCCGGGTACCGACCGCATTACAGCTGCGGTGCTTAATCCCTCAAACCAGTTCAGGGAAGATGATTTTGTTGAACAACTGACGGATTTAAATAATTATTTTCATGATACGTATGAGCCGGGTACTGTTCAGGCCAAAATAAGGGCCATACCGCAGGTAAAAACAGTGCCTGCCAAATGGCTGCTAAGCTCAAGTGGGCAAAGCGGGTTGTTTGCGGCTCATTTTGGCATGGGCTTTTCGTTTGCACATTTTATAAACCCGGTTGGCGGCCCGCTCAATGTAAAATTGTACAAGGAGCGTTTTCAGCCATCTGATGATTTGCCCAGCCCCGAGGCTAATGTTGCCGTATTTGTTTTTTGTTCAGACGATGAGGAGAAAATAAAACAGCACCAGGCCGTGATGGATCATCGCTTTTTACAGTTTGAGAAAGGCGGTCCTATTGTACCCCTTAGCTACAACGATGTAAAGGACGAAAAATATACCCCATCTGAGCAGGAGCGGATACGCCATAACCGTTACCGGGTAATAACTGGCACCCCGACCCAAATTAAACTAAAGCTTACCTGGCTGGCCAATGATTATGATGTAGACGAAATTATAGCTGTAACCATAACCGAAAAGTTTGAAGACAGACTACAGTCATACCAATTACTGGCCCGGAAATTTGAATTAGAATAAAAAATAAATTCAAGTTATACTCCACACGCGACTGCGCCGTTTAATGATTACTGCTACATTTTTTTGTTGAGCGGGCAATCTTTTCAATATGAAAAACTTTATATTGGTTTTAATCGTATCTTTGGAAAGATTATAAATAACACGTTCATTTTTATAAATATATCAATTCAGTGGTCATTATCATATTCTTCATAGCGCACTGGTTCTTGTCGCTATTCTTCCAAACATTCTTCCTGCACAGGTATGCATCACACAAAATGTTCACTACAAACAAGTTTTATGAAGGAACATTTTATTTGCTTACCTACATTTGTCAGGGTTCTTCGTTCCTGAATCCACGTGCTTATGCTATTATGCACCGTGAGCATCATGCTTATAGTGATACGGAGAAAGATCCACATTCACCACACTTTTTCAGGGATGTTTTCCAGATGATGTGGCATACCGTATTAAGCTACAGAGATCACGTAAAGAGGTTGAAAGAACCGGAAGATCGTTTTAAAGGGAACTATCCTGAATGGCGTTTTGTTGATTATGTAGGATCATCTATTGTATCACGCCTTTCATTTGGCGCTTTATATATTGCATTTTATGTTGTTTTTGCAACACAGTGGTGGATGTACCTGCTGATCCCTATACACTTTATGATGGGCCCTATTCATGGTGCTATAGTTAACTGGTGTGGTCATAAATATGGCTATGCAAACTTTGATAACGGCGACAAATCAAAAAATACAACCCCGTTTGACTTTTTGATGCTGGGCGAACTGTTCCAGAACAATCACCACAAACACCCTAACAATGCCAATTTTGGTGCAAAATGGTTTGAAATTGATCCGGTTTACCCGGTAATGAAACTGATGCACTGGATGCGCATCATCAAACTGAGAAAAGCATATTTGTAAGCTGAAGGCCTAAAGCAAAAAGCAAAAAGCGAAAAGTAGAGATCCTGCTTTTCGCTTTTTTTGTTTCATAGCTTTAGGTAAAAGGCTTTTTGCTTTCTGTCTATTTAAGCCTTTTACCTTTCTGCCTTTCCTCCTTTAACCTTATATTTACCGCTCATAAAATTCATACTTCCATGAGTATTTCTGTATTAGCTCAAAATTTACGCGGCTCCGAAATTATTAAGATAGCCGGCGAGGTCAACGAATTAAAAAGACAGGGCCATAATATTGCCAATTTAACTATCGGCGATTTTGACTCAAATATTTATCCCATTCCTGCCGAACTAAAGGCCGGTATTGTGGAGGCTTATAATCAGAACCAAACCAATTACCCGCCTGCTGATGGCATTCTTAACCTGCGCCAAAGTGTATCTGGGTTTTTAAAGAAAAGTTTTAACCTTGATTATGCACCTAATCAAATATTAATATCAGGTGGGTCACGCCCGCTTATTTATTCTACTTTTCTGGCGGTGGTTAATCCCGGCGAAAAGGTGGTTTTCCCTTTGCCATCATGGAACAATAACCATTACAGCGATCTGTTGGGCGCCGAGGCCATTATGATCACCACTAAGGCCGAAAATAACTTTATGCCTACGGCCGATGATATCCGCCCGCATTTAAAGGGCGCTGCATTGCTGGCACTTTGTTCGCCATTAAACCCTACGGGTACCATGTTTGGTAAAAAGGATCTGGAAGAGATCTGCGACCTGGTAATTGCCGAAAATAAAAGTCGGCCGGCTGGTCAAAAGCCGTTATACCTGCTGTATGATCAAATTTACTCGCAGTTAACCTTTGGCGATTTTAAGCATTATGATCCAGTTACGCTGCGTCCAGAACTTAAAGATTATACCATATTTATTGATGGTGCATCCAAATGTTTTGCATCAACAGGAGTAAGGGTAGGCTGGGGTTTTGGTCCGGCTCATATTATTGATAACATGAAAGCCATTGTAGGGCACATGGGCGCATGGTCGCCCAAGGCCGAGCAGGTAGCCATGGCCAGCTTTATCACTAATGATGCAGCGGTTGATACTTATTTAGCCGATATTAAAGGCAAGATACAAGCCAGCCTAAGTACGCTTCACGAAGGTTTCCAGGCATTAAAGGCCGAAGGTTTTCAGGTAGACTCCATTGAGCCAATGGGCGCTATTTACCTGACCCTTAAAATTGATTACGCAGGTAAAACCGCACCAGACGGTACAGTATTAAAAGACTCTGCCGATATTAATTTTTACCTGATCAAAGAAGCTAAGGTAGCCTTGGTACCGTTCTCGGCCTTTGGTACCGACGACGATGTGAATTGGTTCCGTGCGTCAGTAGGTGCCAGTACGCTGGAGGATATTCAACAATTGATACCAAGGGTTAAGGAAGCTTTATCAAAACTTAAATAACCGGGAGTTTATATTATTTGCAGCGGCCATCATGTTAACATGATGGCCGTTTTTGTTGAAAATATTTATTCTATAGTAGTCATCATCTGCGGGGTAATCTGAACTGACAAGTGTTGAGGCAACAAAAAAGTATGGGCATGTGCGATTCCTTCCCTTGGGAAGGGGGAGGAAGGGGTTTATAAACGAAGGAAGGTTCGCGTTCCATATAGGCCCCGTCCTTGAGAGAGAGTATATTCCTTACCAACACTCCCTCATATATTTTACAAATAAGAAAATTGAAACTTATTTTGGTAAAATCTGTTGCTTATAAAAACAATATAAACACTCACTATGAAAAAGTTAAGTTTAATAATGGCGTTTGTGCTAACTGCATGGATGTTTCAGGCCTGTAACAATGCCGGTAAGGATAGTAAAGCCAGTGCCGACAGCGTAAACAAAGTAAAGGACACCACCACTACCGGTGCAACCGGCATAGCTGTTGATCAGGGGGATGCCAAATTTGCCACCGATGCAGCTAACGGCGGTATGGCCGAAGTTGCTGTTGCCAAAGTTGCCGAGCAAAAAGCCATGAATCCCAAAGTGAAAGATTTTGCTGCAATGATGGTAAAAGACCACAGCCAGGCAAATGATGCACTGATGGCTATTGCCAAGACGAAAAACATTACCCTGCCAGCTGCACCAAGCGAAGACAAACAAAAAGAATTGACTGATCTTTCTGCAAAAACAGGTAAAGATTTTGACAAGGCTTATGTTGATGCCATGATTGATGGTCATAAAAAAACGATCAGCTTGTTTGAAGATGCTTCAAAAGACTGTAAGGATCCTGAATTAAAAGCCTTTGCAACCAATACGTTGCCAACTATAAAAGGTCATTTGGCTGCTATTGAAGCCATAAAAAAGAGTATGAAATAATTAGTAATTATTATTCATTATAAAAGAAAAAGGGGGACGTTACGTTCCCCTTTTTCTTTTATAAAAAACTGTTGTATTAGCCCCTATAAAACAATAATTTTAGCTGTTGCCCCGGCTATGTAACAGCTTGGGCAAACTATAATAAACATTAAAGTAAAATAATCTTCCGGGCCTTTTGGCACGGTGGGTATTAATGATAAAGATATGTCAAAACCAATAGTAACAGGTCTTATGGCCTACGGTATGTCGGGCAGGATATTTCATGCACCGTTTTTAGTAACTAACCCGGGTTTTACCTTTAAAGCCGTGGTTGAGCGTCATGAAAAAAAGGCCGGGAAAGTATATCCTGATGTAATTAGTTATGATACCATTGATGAATTGTTGAATGACGGCGAAATTGAACTGATCATTGTAAATACACCTAATAATACCCACTTTGATTATGCGGTGCGTGCGCTTAATGCCGGCAAACATGTGCTGATTGAAAAACCAGCGGCAGTAACATCAGCGGAGGTAAAGGCCTTGTTTGATCTGGGGAGGCAACTGGATCTGAAAGTGATGATATACCAGAACCGCCGGTACGATAGTGGTTTTATCTCCGTAAAAAAAGTGATTGAAAGCGGCAGATTGGGCGAACTGATCGAGGTTCATTTCCGATTGGACAGATACCGCATGCCTATTGGTGTTAAGGTGTTCAAAGAAACCAAAGACACGCCGGGCAATGGTTTAACCTATGATTTGGGTGCACATCTCGTAGATAATGCCATCAGTATATTTGGCAAACCGCTAAGTTATGTGAAAACCACGGCATCGCACCGCCCGGGATCGCAGGTAGATGATTACTTTAATATTCATTTGAGCTACCCCAACCAGTTGAATGTATACCTGACATCGGGCTTGCTGATTGCCGAGCAATTGCCGGGCTTTGTGATTCACGGTACACTGGGTAGCTTTGTAAAGCTGCGTACCGACGTACAGGAGGCCCAGCTTGATACAGGAATGCTGCCTACTGATGATGGTTTTGGTATTGAGCCCGAAGGAAGCGAAGGTAAACTGGTGTTGATGGGGGCTGATAATGAGAAAACCGTGGAGTGGGTTCCGTCAGACAAGGGTAATTATAATGGTATATTTGATGCCGTTTATCATACCGTAAGGAATAATGCGTTATTCCCAATAACCGAAGAGCATATAGCCTGGCAGCTTGAATTGCTGGAAAGTTAAAAATATTGTAACTATGCTTAAATGAAACTCTATATCAATATAATGAAAAAAATATATTTACTGTTATGTCTTTTGGTTGCTGTTGGCTGTAGCCAGGCCCAAACCCTGGGTGCAAACTCAGGTATACCGCCATATCATATATTAACTACCGATAGTGTGTATGTAACCCCGGCCAACCTGAAAAAGAATAAGCCGGTGATGATCATCTACTTTTCGCCAGACTGCGGACATTGCCAGCACCTGATATATGATCTGAAGCCCGAGCTCAAGAACCTGCAGAATGTACAGATTGTGATGATAACGTTTGTGAATCAGCTAAAGGCTATACAGGTTTTTCAACGCGATTATGATCTGGCTAAATATCACAACATCACCATTGGTACCGAAGGGTATACTTACGTGGTGCAAAAATATTACCAGATAAAAAATACACCTTTTATAGCTATTTACGATAAAAATGGCAAAATAGCCCAAACCTATGAAAAGGTACCGCGCATACCCGTATTAGTAGCGGCAGCCAAAAAGGTATAAAACGGATGTGTAGATTTCAGATGTGCAGATGAAAAGATATAATCTTTAAATTATCTGCACATCTGAAATCTACAGATTTGCACAGCCGGAATCTATTGTTGTTGCTGCTGTTGTTGCTGAACAATCTCCATATAGCGCTGGTAACTGTTTTTAGAAATTTCGGTTACGGGTTGCAGCGAAACGGTTTCATAAGTGGCTTTATCATCATAATTACAGGAGTTTTCATCGTCTACCGTTACGGCCACTTCCAGTTTGTGCCCTGATGAGCCTTTGTACACACCCTTTACCGGGGAGCAATCAGAAAAATTACGACCTACAGCCAGGCGCACATGTGTTTCATTAGCTATACAGTTATTGGTAGGGTCAATACCCAACCAGCCATAATCAGGGATGTAGGCTTCGGCCCAGGCGTGTGTAGCTCCTTCGCCCCGCATTGAGCTGCTATGGGTACATATATAGCCGCTTACATAACGTGCCGGTATCTTTAATAGCCGCAGCATCACCATTAAAATATGGGCGAAATCCTGGCAAACCCCGGCCTTTAATTTCCATACCTCATCAAGCGTGGTTTCAACCGTGGTAACGCCTTTAATGTATTCAAAGTTCAGGTATACATAGTTGCAAAAACGGAGGGCTATCTGGTAAGGGGTATCGTCGTTTAGTCTTTCTTTTTCTACTATGGTTTGCAGCTCGGGCAGGCCTTCAAAATATTCCTGCTTTAAAAAATCGATATAGGGTACCATGTATTGCAGGCGTTTGAGGTCCTCCCATTGCTGTTCCGGGAAAATATCATTTACCGGCAGCGGCCGTTGCCGGGTAATAACGTCAAGCCGGGAGTTAATGAGCATCACCGAGTGCTGTTCGCTGAAAGTGAAGCTGCCAACTTCGTTGCCATAATAATCAATATGCGTATCAACAACGGGGTTGCCGGTTATGTGGAGCTCTTGTTTTACTACATCCTGGTACTCATCCTTTATCGGGAAAAGTATGATCTGGTTAGCGCTGTCGCGTACCAGTCCTTCGTAGGTGTATTTGGTTATATGTTGTATTTTAAATTCAGGCATGGCTTAATAAGTTTGATTTGATAATGGGTGCACCTGTATTAAATCAGGATATCATCTTGGGTTACTTAGTTCATGTTCAAATTTTAATTATGAATTTGCAAAATAGTACTCATTTAATGAGTTACCCACTCCATATAATTCGTTCCTGATCTGTGTTAAAAACACATGCAGGCCCTCCTGTTTAATGCTTTTGACAGAACTGTACTTGATGCGGCTTTGCAGGCGCCCTATCTGAAATGACATTTCGCGATAGGTATCTACGTTGGTATCATTCTTCAGCCTGTCAAAATAGCGCTGAATATTGTTTACCGCATAAATAACCGAACGCGGGAAATCATTATTTAAAACCACCTGTTCCAGTATATTCTCGGCCTCAAAACCTTCGCGGTAAGTTTTCAGATACAATTCATAGCCGCCTAAGGAGAGCAGCAGGTGTTTCCAATAGGTAGTATCAGTAAGCAAGTCGGGATTTTCGCTTATCGAACTGAATTTGGTGTCCAGGATATCAACCGACTGTATGGCCCGCTCCAGGTATTTGCCAATATTCATAAAGCTGCGCCCTTCGCCACGCTCCATCGTGATCTCGACAGTGCCATAATATAGCATCACCTGTTTTATCAGGATGTCAAGCACGCCAATAGGGTCCTCCCGTTGCAGGGAGCGGTCCAGGCGCGAATCTTTTACGGTATGGTAATATTCGTTAAGGCATTGCCACAGATCCTTGGTGATGTGTTCCTGTACGCCGCGGGCATTTTCGCGCGCCAGGGTAATAATGTTTAATATAGAATTTGGATTGTTTTTGCCCGTTACCATGTACTTTAAAACCGACCGGCTATCATTATCAAGTTTATCGGCTTCGGCCTCGGCAACACCGGCAAATATCCTGATCACCGGTTCCCAGGTAAATTCCTGCACGGCGTCCTGCGATGATGCGTAGTTTATTTTGAGCATTCTCAGCATGCCGTCACTACGCTCAATATAACGGCTTAACCAATAAAAACTTGCTGCTACCCTGCTTAACATATTAGCCCCCTATCCCCCTAACGGGGGAATTTTGATTTGTATATTTTAAATTTACATTAATGTATTGGATATTAATACCCCCTTTAGGGGGCGGGGGACTTAAGCCAGTACCCACGTATCCTTACTGCCGCCACCCTGCGAGCTGTTTACTACCAGCGATCCTTCCTTAAGAGCTACCCTTGTTAAACCACCCGGTACTATCTCAATGCCATCCGGGCCGTATAAGGCATAGGGTCTAAGGTCGATGCGGCGTGGTTTTAAAGAACCCTGCATATAACATGGCGCCGACGAAAGACTAATAGTTGGCTGTGCAATAAAGTTTCGCGGGTCCTTTAATATTTCTTTTTTATAATCGTCTATTTCCTGTTCAGATGCGGCGTGCCCCATCAACATACCGTAGCCGCCGCTGCCATTGGTTTTTTTAACCACCATTTTGTTGAGGTTTTTAAAAACATGCTCACGCTCGTCATGATTACCCAACTGGTGGGTGGGCACATTTTTGAGGATGGGTTCTTCGTTCAGATAATAGCGAATCATGTCGGGTACGTAAACATACACGGCCTTATCATCGGCAACGCCGGTGCCTATGGCGTTTACTATAGCTACATTGCCTTTGCGATAAGCACCCATAATGCCTGCTACGCCAAGCATGCTTGCCGGGTTAAATACCAGCGGATCAAGATACTCGTCATCAACACGGCGGTATATCACATCAACCTGCTGCAGGCCGGTGGTGGTTTTCATGTAAACCTTGTGGTTGTTTACCACCAGGTCGCGCCCCTCAACCAGCTCAACACCCATGAGGCGGGCCAGTGTAGTATGTTCAAAATAGGCCGAATTGTATATTCCCGGACTCAACAATACAATGGTTGGATTTGATATTTGCCTGGGCGATAGGGCCAGCAGGTTTTTATACAATATGGTAGGATACTCCGTTACACTGCGAACGCCGCATTGCGGCAGCAGATCAGGGAACAACCGCTTGGTGATCTCTCGGTTTTCAAGCATGTAGCTCACGCCAGACGGTGTGCGCAGGTTATCTTCCAGTACATAAAATGTGCCGTCCTCATCACGGATCAGGTCAATGCCTGATATATGTACGTAGATGTCATAAGGTACTTTTAACTGGTACATCTCGCGCAAAAAGTGCGGGCAGGAGTAAATAATATCAATAGGCACTATGCCGTCCTTTACAATAAACTGGTTGTGGTATATATCCTTCAGAAAAAGATTTAGCGCGGTAAGCCGCTGCTTAATACCTTTCTCAACAAAGGCCCATTCGCTTGCGGTAATAATACGGGGGATAATATCAAAGGGAAATATCTTTTCAATACCCTCGCCACTGTTATAAACCGTAAAGGTAATCCCCTGGCTCATGAACAGGCTTTTGGCCAACTCTTCCTTTTTGTTCAGATCGTCTGCCGATTCTTTTGAAATATATTCAATTACTTTACGATAATGGTCGCGAACATTGCTGTCAGCTCCATACATTTCGTCCCATACACCTCCAATTGGATTGTATTTGTTAAAATAAGCTGATTCCTCCATATAAAATTGCAAAAATTAGAAATTTACCAATCAGTTATTTTTAAAAACTGTAATTTATAAAGTGTTTTTGATAAAAAGGCAAATTATTTTTAATTTTTTGTAATTATTTTAATTAAATCATTGTTTTTATATAATTTTTACTTGTTTGCATTGTTATTTATCTCGTTTTGTGTGAAATAAGTGTGATTTTAATTGTGAAAATTATACACTTATACAGGCATAAAAAAAGCGCAGACATATAATCCCTGCGCTTTTCTTGTAAAATATGAACGTTTTAAACCCTTATGTAGATCTTTTTCCTATCGAGCGCCCAGCCTACCGACCAGCAAATGAGCATATAACTGATAGCAAACATCAATGATCCGATGGCTCCCGGAGCTATTACCTGGTAAACGGAGCTGTTTATCCAGTCATAAAATGATGTGCCCTTTACAGTTGCCATATAAAAAAATATCACCAGGATTTCTGACAATACATAAATAGGCAGCGGGTTTTTACCCAATATGGTGAAAAATCTTGTCCAGTTCCATCTGTTCCAGCTGTTGATCTCCAACGCATATACCAGGAACGAAAGGATCACAAGGTCAAGCCCGGTAGTAACCAGCACAAATGAGCTTGTCCACAGCTTTTTATTGATCGGGAAAACCATGTTCCAGCTTACGGCTAAAAATATAAACAGGCAACCGGTAAGCAGCATTTTGGCAATGGTATCATACCCTTTACCTTTTTGCTGAATAAACTTGCCGGCATAATAGCCAATAACTACGTTGACAATGGCTGGCAGCGTGCTTAAAATCCCTTCGGGATCAAAGGCTATTTTTTCGCCATGATACATGTGGCTATCGCCAAGTATATACTTATCCAGGAAAATACCTGCGTTGCCGGTTATGCTCAACGGATCGGAGGGGTCGCCAAAAACCAGCAGTAAAACCCAATAGCCAACCAAAAGTAATATGGATAAAATGATAACCGATTGTTTTGACAGAAAATGGATCATGAGTGATGCAAAGCAATAACATAAGGCTATACGCTGTAAAACGCCCATGATACGGGTATCTGAAATAGGTGATAGGTGAATGTGCCCTCCGTTAAAATTAAAAAAGGGGAACCAATACATCAGATAGCCTATTAAAAAAATAAGTAAGGTGCGTTTAAATATTTTGCCTAAAACAGCGGAGTTGCCCATTTCCTGGTAACGTTTCATGGAAAAGCTCATGGCATTGCCCACCGCAAATAAAAATGAAGGGAAAACCAGGTCTGTGGGGGTAAAGCCATGCCAGGCAGCATGTTCAAGCGGCGAGAAAGCAGCAGCCCCGCTTCCGGGTGTATTTACAATGATCATAAAACAAATGGTCATGCCACGAAATACATCCAGCGATAAAAATCGCGTTGATGATTTGTTCATAAAGTTGGTTTAAATTGAAGGTTTAATGAGCTTGGCGCAGGGTTGCTAAGCAATAAGGTTAAAACAGATACCGGAGGAATATTGCACCTCCGGTATGTTGATAGTTGAATTTTTATTAATGGTAGCCCGGGTTTTGTTTAAGCAGCGGCGTACCGCCGCTTGCACTTAAGTCAATTTCTGTGAGGGGTATAGGATAGTATTCATTTTTACCTTTAATGAATTTTCCGCCTTTAACATCATTGGTTTGGGTGCTTTGGAAGGTGATATAAGCATTAAGCTCAGTATCGGCAATGCCCCAGCGTACCAGGTCAAAAAACCGGTGGCCTTCCATGGCTAATTCAATTTTGCGCTCAAAATAAATAGCTTTAAGTGCAAATGCGCTGCTTACAAAAGCCCCCAACGGGTAAGGGCTTACTTTATAATTAGCTGCAGCCGTGGTAGTAAAGCCCGAAGTAGGTTTATCATTGTTTTTGTAAGTATGTACCCAGCCGGTTGGATCGGCGGCACGGTTACGTACCATGTTAACGTAGTCTTCGGCTTTGGTTAAGTTACCAAGCTGTGTTTCAACCTCAGCGGCCATTAACAATACATCAGCATAGCGTATCAGGTTGTAGTTGATGCCCGAGCCCGGAGCCCATGAAGTGTTATCGCCATTGGTTAACTGCTCGGCCTGGCCATAAACATTTTTAATAGGTGAATACGGTCCGCCGTATTGCTGATCCCTGATCCAGTCGGCACCTGGATGCAAGCCCCAATCCAGGTATGGTATACCGCGGCGACCAACAGTCCAGTCTAAACGCGGATCTACCGTTCCGGCGTCAGGAGTAAAATCTCCGTCAGGAGCAACGCCCATATCGGTTTTTAAAGCATGAGTATTATAATCATCAAGGTACGGAAGGCCAGTAGTTGAATTGGTACGGAAATGGTTGGCCAGATCAATAGATGGCTGATAAAATCCGCAGCAGCTAAATGGACTGCTGTTACCATACGGGAAATTCAGCATGTCGCCATTGTTGGCATTGGATGGGCCGTTAGGGTCAGTATTAGCAGCAGCCTGTACCGCAAAAACAGACTCAGCGCTGTTGTTGGTTGAGGACCTGAAGTTGTCATCAAAGTGGGTATTCAACGCATATTTTAAACCTGCTGCTGTTACCCCTTGTGCTATTACGGCATCAAATACAGCTTTTGCTTCTGGATATTTATGCTCGTACAAATAAGTTTTAGCCAGGTAAGCTCCAGCTGCCCATTTATTGGCACGGCCAACATTTGGTTGGGTATTTGGCAAATTGGTATAAGCATACAGAAAATCAGCTTCAATTTTTGGCCATACATCTGTATTGTTGGGTAGGTTAATTGCCTTGGTGGTTTCATCAAGATAGGGCACATTGTTGAACATTTTTTTAAGGTCAAAATAATAATGAGCCCTTAAAAACCTGGCCTGGGCCAGTATGCCGGTTTTTGCCGCATCGGTGATTGACGGAACCTTGTTGGTTATATTGATGGTATTATTAGTGCGTGAAATGCCTTCAAAGTCGGCACGCCATTTACTGTCAAAAAAGCCGTTGCTGGCATCAGGATTGTACTTCATGATGGGTTCAATAGGCTGCTGATCGCCGGCAATACTTCCTTTTGAGGCGTCGCCACCGGCCACACCGCCATAGATCCAGTTATCGGGCGAGGCTTCCCATGCGCCGCCGCCGCCAATGGCTGCATCGCCGCCTTGTTGGCCATCTAATGCGGCATAAGCACCAACCAGCAGTTCGTTGGCTCCGGCTTCTGTTTCCAGAAACTGAGGTTCCAGAGCACCAGTGATAGGTTTATCTAATGATTTTTTACACGCGGCTACTGACAACCCGCTTAATAGTATGATAGTGATATATTTCTTTGCTTTCATTGTAATACTTTTAAGATTGTTGTTATAATGAAAAATTAACTCCAAATAAAAATGTGCGCGGGCTTGCATAACCACCTTCGTCAATACCGAAGTCGGTAGTTGTGCCATTAAGTTCCGGATCAACACCGCTGTAGCCGGTTAAGGTGAACAGGTTGGTTGCTGATACGTAAATTCTTAATTTTTGAATCCCGGCCTTTTTTAAACTGTTAATATTAAAAGTGTAGCCGATTTGGGCATTGCGTAAACGGACATAGGTGCCGCTTTCAACAAAATAGGAGTTTGGCGTTGCGCCGCTGCTGGTTGATGCATCAAGCTCCTGTATAGGTGCGCTTGCATTCTGGTGAGATGGTGTCCAGGAATCGTTAAGAGCGGTGTAGCTTTTAGCTGTTCCGTAAGAAGCATAAAAATCTCTCCAGTATTTAACACTGTTCCATATTTTGTTGCCAAATGAGCCGTAAAGAAATATACTGGCATCAAAGTTTTTATAATTTACACCCAGGTTTAAGCCGGCTGTAACTTTAGGGTTAGGGTTACCGATAAATGTACGGTCGGCATCATTAATAACGCCATCGCCGTTTACATCCTTATACCTGAAACGGCCCACCTTGGTGTCTGACTGATAAACAGCGTTGGGATCATTGGTTATTTTTTGTGCGCTTGCGTTGGCGGCGTCAATCTGGCCCTGGTTATTCCAGAAACCTACAATCTGGTATCCGTAAAACTCACCCAATGAGTGGCCAACCTGGCTGCGGGTTATAGGCTGATCAAAACGGCTTGTTGACGAACCCAGGAAGTAATCCCTGTCGTCAGATACTTTTAATATTTTGTTATTATAAGTAGTGATGGTACCGGTTGCGTTAAAGCTCAGGTCATTGCTGGCTTTAATGTTACCTGTTATTGACAGATCAAGACCATCGTTTTTCATTTTACCAACGTTTTGGTTAGGTACGGTTCCGTTACCGGCTGTACCCAACTGTCTGGCGGCGTATAGCAGGTCCTCAATGTCTTTACGATAATAGTCAGCAGTTACTGATATCTTACCATCAAACAAGGTGGCATCAAAGCCAAAGTTGGAGTTAATGTCTTTTTCCCAAATAGCATTAGGGTTGGCAATCTGGTCCTGGTAAAAGCCCGGTGTAAGGTTAGCGGTACCATCTAATGGGTAGTATGACTGGCCGATGTTGTTGTTAAAGGTTACATAAGCATCTTTTGAGCCCATATTGATCTGGTTACCCATGATACCGTAACCGCCGCGTAATTTTAAATCGGTGATCCATTTTACATCTTTCAAAAAGCTCTCCTGCGATATGCGCCAGCCTGCACTAAATGCAGGGAAGTACCCATAGCGTTGATTTACCGGGAACTTTGATGCACCATCACGACGAATAGTGGCGTTAAACAGGTACTTATCATTAAAAATGTAATCTAAACGGGCAAACTCAGAGAATAAAGAGTTGCTGCTCCTGCTGCTTGATGTATTTTTATTAGTTGTGCCTGTTGAAAGGTTAACATAATTAGGGTCAAAAGTATAAAAACCCTGTATGCTGCCGTTCAGGTCAGTTTCATAGTCAGCAACAGCTTCGGTACCTAATACTATATTCAGGTTATGCTTGCCGAATGTTTTCTGATAGGCAAGTGTATTGGTCCAGTTATAAGTATAGCTGGTTGATGAATTTTCGCTGTAGCTGTTGGTCTGCGAATTTTCAACGTTTTCATAAGTTGGATACGTGAAGTTGTGTCCGTTGCTATTCACAATATCCCCGCCAAAACTCGTACGGGCTGTGAGTCCTTTAGCAAGGTCGGCTTCGGCAAACACATTCCCCAGCAGGCGATAATTTATTAAACCACTTGTTTTGGTGCGGTTTTGTATAGCTACGGGGTTATTGGAATCGCCCAGTCCGGTACCATAGCTACCAGCATAGTTGCCAGCGATATCATAAACAGGTATAATAGGCTGCTCCCTTAAAGCCATGGCAATAACAGCATCCGGGTTGTTGGTGCTTATTTGGCCATGATTGGTATATGAGTTTCCGTTAAGGTCGCTACCTAACTGCGGCGTTTTGGCTATTGAATAAGAAAGGTTTTCGCCTACCCTGATGTGTTTGGTGACGTTAAAACTGGTATTTGAGCGCAAGGTATACCTTTTAAGGTAAGTGTCAATTAACGTACCCTGCTGATTAAAGTAGTTAAGGGAAAATAAGTAACTGGCTTGCTCGGTGCTGCCGCTTAATGATAAGTTTTGGCTGGTCATCGGCGCACTTTTAAATATTTCGTGATACCAATCTGTACCTGCTTTGTTTGCCTTTGTTATTCTGTAAAAGTTATTATAATCATCGGGCGAGGTATAGTTAGGGTTAACGTAATACTTTGACGGATCAACCGACGGGTCGCCTGCTTTGGCACCGGCCGGGGTTATATAATCGGGCAGTGTATAAGTTGAATTTGCACCGGTAGGGTTATACAGCGGGTCCTGGAAATCGGTTATGCCGGAGTTTTTTTGTGCCGTCATTTTCAGGTTGGCCATTTGCTGCGGTGTTATGGTATGCCAAACATTACCGCCTTTTGGTAACTGTGAGCCATAGTAGGCGTCATATTGTATGCTTACTTTGCCCTTGCCTTTTTTGGTAGTAATAATGATAACTCCGTTGGCTGCCCTTGATCCGTATATGGATGCCGAGCTGGCATCTTTTAATACCTGAAAGGTTTCCACGTCATTAGTATTCAGGGTACTTACGTCATAGGTTTCTACCCCGTCAACCACATACAGTGGTGTGTTGTTCCCAAAGGTGTTAAACCCGCGGATGTGTACCTGCGGCTCTTCGCCCGGCTGTCCCGATCCTGTAACGGTAACACCAGAGGCCTGGCCTTGCAGCTGGCTGTTTACTGATGATGATGCCTGTTTGTTAAGGTCCTTCACGTTTACAACCGATACGGCACCGGTAAGGTCCTTTTTCTTTTGCGTAGCATAACCTACCACAACCACCTCGTTAAGTGCCTTTGACTCTTCGGCAAGGGTTATATTGATGGAGGCTTTTCCGTTAACAGGTATGCGTTGCGTGGTAAAGCCCAGAAAGGCAAATTCCAGTGTACCGTTGCCATCAGGCAGGGTAAGGCTGTATTTACCATTAAGATCAGTTACGGTACCTAACGAGCTGCCGGCAAGTTTTACACTTACACCAGGCAGGACAACTCCCGTTGCATCTTTAACCACACCGGTTACGGTAAGGGTTGCAATGGTTTTGCCATCGGCCGGTTTAATGATAATAATATCGTCAACCACCTGGAAGGTTAATTGCTGGCTCTGAAGCACGTTTTTCATTACTGTTTCAATGCTGGCATCCTGTAGCTCCACATTAATCTTCTTGTCTACATTTACCTGGTCAAGCCGGTAAAAAACAGTGTATTTGCTGTTTTTCTCTATCTGCTTAAACATTTGTTTAACCGAGATATTATTTACGTTAAAGTTGTAAACGTTTTGCGAGTAGACGGCGGCGTGTATATGCATTATACCCGTAAAGAGCAAAACAGTAACAAGCTTCATAATTTTAATCGTTTTTTGCCATGCATGCACAGCCATTACAGATTTTCTGTCAAAATTTATCATAAATTTGTGTTTGTTAATCAGTTAATACGATGCTTCCCCAAGCGTAGGGTATTAGCTATTGATTTTCTAAAGACCCGGATGTTAGCGCATCCCGGGTTTTTTTATTTGAGAGAGGTGAGTTATTTTTTTGCCATAAGTTTTATTTAAAGGTTATCAGATTTAGTTATCGTTATTTTTAGTAATAGTTACCGTATTGCCTGTTATGGAATAGCTGATAGCGGTGTTGCCCTTAATTAAATCAAGCACTTTATCAATACTGGCCACGTTTTTAAAACTACCCGAATACCGGATGTTTTGCAGACTGGGATCCATCACAATGTTTACATTGTACCGGCGCTCCAGCACTTTTGATATTTCATCAAGCGAGTTGCCATCAAATACCAGCAGGTTTTCTTTCCAGCCATCATATTTATCCATCCGGGCCGAGTCAATCTGCATTACCTGTATTTCGCTCAGGTTTTTAATGTCCTGGGTATCATCAGGTTTGTAAGTGTATTTTTCTTTTTGTGGATGGTAGTATATACGCAATAGTTGCCGTGGCTTAACATATATGCGGCTCATTTCATGCGTGTTATTGTCGATATTGCCTTCAACAGAAACCTCGCCTTTTACAACCGTTGTTTCAAAGAACGAATCATTAGGATAAGCCTTCAGGTTAAATTTGGTACCTATATCCCTGATGGTGTAATTTTTTGTGTTTACTATAAAAGGAATAGTTTTTTTACCTGGAGCTATTTCAAAAAAAGCTTCGCCTTCCAGATAAACAGTTCGGTTCCTTTTGCCAAAATCTGTATTGTAATTCAGTTTACTGCCAGCATTTAGCCAAACCAGGGTGCCATCTGTTAAAATGATCTTTCTAATGGCCCCCTTGGTAGCCAGCACTTGCCGCATGCTTTGCGCATTTTGCGAATAATGTTTTATTAACACGGTTGATAGTACGCCAAACAGTGTAATAACCGCTGCAACCCTTGTCCATTTGTACAACTGCCTGTACCGGGTTTCCTGGGGTATGGTAGCTGCAGAAAATTTATCAAAAGCTTTATCCTCGTTAATTACTGCCGGATTCAAATACAGCATGTTTTGCCAGGTTTCATATAACTGTGCAAAGTATTGCTCATTTTCCGGATGCGCATTTATCCAATCCTTAACCAGTGCGGTTTCATTTTCGTCGGCCTCACGGGTAATGTATTTTACTAATAACAGTTTAATTTCGTCGTTGTCCATTCTTGTTATAATAGCAAGACAATTAAAAAATAGCTTACCCTCAAAGCCGTTGAAAATATTTTTACAACATATTCGGAAATGTGTGTAAAAAGGCTCAAATAATTAGGCGTATGCAGTGCAAGGCAAAATGTTTTGCAATTACTTTATCATTATTTCCATATTAAATTTGAAGCATTTGGATTTTTTTATCTAACTTGTTAAAGTTTTTTAAAAAGTGATGCGTTTTGATTGAAAACATGAATAAATGATTTCCGAAAGCAATAACATATTAATAACTAAACTCACACAGGGTGATGCAAAGGCATTTGAGGTTTTATTTAAACTTTATTATACCAAACTCACGCTTTTTTCTAACCGTTTTGTGAATGATCTGTCAATTGCCGAAGAAATAGTGGCCGATGTGTTTGCGCTTTTATGGGAAAAAGGTCATGAGGTTGCTTTTTCTACATCGGTAAGCTCCTATTTGTTTAAAATGGTGCAAAACCGGAGCCTGAATTACTTGAAACATCAAAAAATAGAGAATTTATACGTTGCTTATTTAGAAAGAAATAATCTTTTTGACGAGGTGCGCAGTGCCGTTGAAAGCGGTTATGAAGAGAAGGAACTGGCCCTGCAAATAAAAGCGGCCATTAATACCCTGCCTGAAAAGTGCCGTGAAATTTTTGTGCTGAGCCGTTTCAGCGATATGAAGTATAAGGAAATTGCCAGCAAGCTCAACATCTCTCCAAAAACAGTTGAACGCCAGGTAAGCATTGCCCTTGAAAAATTAAGACAAACCTTAAAACATGTAACCTACCTGTTTTTTTAAATCCCCGCTTTATCAACAGGTTTTCAAAAGCGTATGATTTGTGAAGTATTGATGAGTTTTTTTTTAAAGACAAATCTTTATAACCGTCATAACCGTAAAATGGCATAGTTTCGTTATCCCCTTATCGAACTAAGTATGCGTATAAGAATAAAATTACTACTACTCGCTATTGGTGCCTTTGTATTGGTATCTGGTTACTATTTTTATAACAGGTATTCGCTTGAGCAAAGGCACACATCTCAGCAGGCAGCACGGCCACACAAGATCAGCAATAGCAATGTACTGCGGATTGGCATTATTGGCGATAGCTGGGCGAGCGGTATAACGCTTGATACCATTATTAGCGATGAGCTTTTAAGGAGAGGGTTAAAAACCGAGATATTCTCTTTCGGCGAGCCCGAAGCCAAAACAAAAGAAATATATAACAACCTGTATGCCAGCCCGGGTACGCCATATTCAAGCAGTAAGATACTGCACCACAATCTTGACTATTGCATTATTTTGGCCGGTACCAGTGATGCAGAAGGCGAAATGGGCGCCAAGTTTTATGCCTACTATTGCTCGCTTATTATAAGCGACCTGCTCAAGAATAATATTGAACCTGTTTTTGTAACCATGCCCGATTTTGGTTTTAAGGAAAGTACGGACAGTCTGGGCATCCTGGTAAAGGCCCGTAACGAGGTTTCTTCACTGATTATTGATAATGGCAGCACCGGTAGTTTGGATGATTACCGGAAACAGGTTAACCAATTGTTACAGGATACCCATCTGCGCGATTCAACCATAGTGGTACCTTTTAACATGGTGTGCGATAATTACGAAAAGCATAAGATATTATACCGCAACAGTGGGCATCTCTCGGTTGCCGGAAAACAAAAAATGGGTAAGTTGATAGTGCAATATATTTTAAATAAAGAGCATAAGAGTAATCTGCCTGCTAATCCCGCCGGTAACGCAAACATTGCCGCCTCAAATGTTAAACCACAATCAGGCGGGTAAGGTGCTTTCCAGCTTTCGGATATTGCGATAGCAAACATACAGTGGAATGATACCGAAGATGCCAAAGCAACAATCAATAAACCGCCAGTAAACAGGTATCTGGCGTATTGGTCCGGCAATAAAAGCCAGCGGAAATACCATAACGCAGGCTATCATCCCAAACTGAATGATCCATATATTTTTTACGGGATCTTTAAGCGGGCCAATAAAAACCAACGCAATTACCAGGTGACCAAAAGCCAGCCAATCGGTGCCATAACTTAAATAAGGGTAGTTTTGGTTAGTAGTTTTAACGGCCAGATAAATATTCATAACCCAGGGTTGCATAAAGGCCGGGAATGCGTGTACGTGTGCCGCAAAAAAAGCCAGTTCGGTTTCAATCGGGAAAGCGGTTACTCCGCTCAGCACCAGCCCAACAATAAATACAATAACCCAGGTTTTTATTCTTTTACGTAACTGCAGCTCGTTTTGCATCATGCAGTGAATGTATAAAAACTTCATTAAATAAAAACTGTATT
Source organism: Mucilaginibacter saanensis (assembly GCF_014200575.1). Classification (GTDB taxonomy): domain Bacteria; phylum Bacteroidota; class Bacteroidia; order Sphingobacteriales; family Sphingobacteriaceae; genus Mucilaginibacter. The sequence continues at coordinate 252,387 of NZ_JACHBZ010000007.1, forward strand.
TACTGCTATCGCCAGTTAGGGGGCGGTACAATATTTTGCAATAAAGCCATCGGCCTTGTTGCTGCCAATGTTGCGGATAAAATTCCAGTCGGTGCAGGCGCCTTCTTTGTCGCCTTGTTTTAGTTTCTGGCTGGCCTGTTTTAGTAAATCACTGATCAGGTCGTCATCAAAGCCCAGTTGTTTTTTGAGGGCGATGATGTATGATTCTTTTGACAGATCGGCTTTGCCCTGGTATTTGTTGATGTAATAGTTAGTAACTGCATTTTCCAATTCCTGGCGTTTTTTATAATCGTCAATAGCTGCCTGCATGTTGGCAGGGGTGGTTAAGCCACAGCGGGTGGCTTCAGGGTCAAACCTGATGGGCTGCACCAGGCTTGTGGTAGGGGCATAACCCGCGGGTACGGTCCACCGGCCCGATGTTAGTTTAATAACCCGCAGCGCTTCGTCATCCAGATCAATACCCAGGCCGCGTTGTACCTTGGCGCTGGTGACGCGTCCGTTGTTATCTAACTGAAAACTCACGTCAATAGTACCCGAGATGCAGTTTTGCCGGGAGTATTCGGGATAAACTATTTTGGCCTTTAAAAAATCCGTCAGTGCCGGCTGCCCGCCCTTAAATGCAGGTTGCTGGGCAAAGGCTGTAATGGCCGTTACTATTATTATCAATAAGCTTATTAACGAGCGCTTTATCATATTATAAATATCGACAATAAAAGGGGTAAATGGTTTAATAAATAGGGGGCATAGTTTTGTAAGCGGGGCATTGGTTGGCATAGCAGATAAGTATTCAGGATAATTGCGTTTAAAGCCTTATTATGCCTCTTTTATCCGCTATTGGAGCAAATGGCTTCAGCCTAAAATCCTAACACGAATCCCGGGTCTGGTACATTTGTACGGTACTTTTCCATTTCAGAGAATTTACATACGCCGGGATAATCGCCACGTTTGCCTTCCATATCAAACATGAGCTGAAAATGCAGGTGCGGCGGCCATTGACCATTCTCCTGTATATTGCCCAACGCTGCTATCTGCTGGTTTTTTACAACCGCCTGCCCAATGTTCAGGCCTTGCAGGCTTTCGCGGTTCAGGTGGCCGTAAAGGCTGTACAGGATTAAGCCATCAAGGTTATGCTGCAATATAATGGTAGGGCCATAATCACCAACTATGTTATTGTCATGAAAGCTGTGGACTTTGCCGTTAAATGGGGCATACACTGGCGTTCCGGCATCTCCCCAGATGTCAACACCTAAGTGCAGCCGGCGGGGTTCGCCGCCGGTGTCAAAATGAGGACTCACGGCATAAATGATGCGGTGCTCCATGTAGCCGCCAATGCCATAGCGGCAGCCGTTAGTTTGCAGCTTTTGGCTTACCCAATGGCTAAAAGCAGGAGTATTGGCAATCAACGCCGGACTTAGTTCTGTATTGGCGGCGGTAAAATCCAACAAAAAAAGCCGGTCGGTGCCGGCATTAAAATCAACCACTTTGCCAACGGCATCGGGATGGGTTTGTATATAAGTTTTTAACAGCGAATGAGGATCCATCCGGAATGGTGTTATTCGGTATCCGGCTGGCGCTCTTCTTTGCTTATTTTTTCAAATATTTTGTCCATACGTTCCACGTATTCGCTGGTATCATCAACAAAAAACTCCAACTGCGGAATAATCCTCACCTGATCCTTAATGCGCGAGCCCAGTTTATACCTGATCTCTGAAGCATGAGATTTGATGGTTTGCAGGGCCAGCTGCAGGTTGTTGTTGCCAAAAAAGCTTAAAAATATACGGGCGATGGCCAAATCAGGCGTAACGCGCACCTTAGTAATGGTTACCATTGTATTGGGCAAATAGTTCATGCCTTCGCGTTGAAATATTGCGGCCAGGTCCTGCTGTATTACTCCGGCAAATTTTTGCTGACGTTTTGATTCCATGATTATTAGTTAACGCCACAGAGGCAGATGAGTTTTATTTTATTTGGTTTTTGAACGGCGCGGATGCACCGGTATTATTTTAATTAAAGCTATTATAATAAGCCCTTAATTGCAAATGTCTTCGGGTATCTCTTTGGTTATTTTTATTACCTTTTTTACCACCAGGGTACTGTCATATTCAGAGCCCATACCTTCCTTGCCCGATTTTGATTTGATGCCTTCGACCTCAACGTAAACCGGTTCATAAGGTTTTTCAAAATTTAGCTGGGAGTACTGCAATTCAAGCTGGGCCGAACTGTCGGTAACCCAAAATTCATGTTCGCTATCGCAATCTTTAAATGATTTTATTTCGGGCCCAAAGCTGTATAAGCCTTTGTAAATAGCTGGCTTATCGGTTTTTGACGTTTTTTTGTTACATGAGCACGCAGCAATTAAAACAAGTAAGTACGCGAAATATTTAATATACCTTATCCTCATACCAACAAATTTACAAATCCTGTTTGATTTCGTCCAATCCTTTAATGCTTAATCGTGCACTTATTCCTGCTGCTATTATTGATATGGCACCTACTGTTAAAAATACCAGGCCAAAATCGGCTATCTTTAGATCAACCGGATAAGCATCAATTACCGACATTGCCGCTCCCATTTTTATCAAGCCATAGTGTTGTTGCAGCAAGCAAAATGCAAGCCCCAATATAATACCCGCAAAGCATCCAATCAAGGATATCATCATCCCTTCAAAAAAGAAGATGCCTTGTATGGTTTGCTTGTTGGCCCCCAGGCTGCTTAAAATGGCAATGTCCTTGCGTTTATCAATCACCAGCATGGTTAACGAACCGATAATATTAAATATTGCTATGATGAGTACAAAGGTTAATATCATGTATACGGCCCATCTTTCGTAATTGAGGGTTTTGTATAGCTCAGTATTTTGTTGCTTGCGGTTTTTTACGGTGAACTTGTTGCCTATTTCGTCAATAATTTTGTTTTGTACCGATGTAAGGTTAGTGCCTTTTTTGTAGGTAAGTTCAATAGATGATACATCCTTTGGCTGATCAAGCAAATCGCGGGCAAACTCAATAGGGGTTACCACAATATCATCAAACTCCTGCTGTATGGCAAATACGCCCGATGCGTTGATGGAGCGCACTACAAACTCGTTCAAGGGGTTTGCGGAGTTAACCACCCCGCGCCTGGGCGAAAATATTTGCATGGGCGACAGGTTATCATGCACATTAATGCCCAGGTTGCCCTGTATAGTTGAGCCGATGACGGCAAAATCGCGGCCGCCGCTTTTCAGGGTGAATGAGCCATTTTGCACGGTGCTATCCAGCTGTTTGTTCTTTAAAAAATCGTCGCTTACACCTTGAATGGTTCCCAGGAACGTTTTGTCGCCATATTTTATCAATGCTTTTTCCTGTAATACCTGGGTGTAGGATATGAGGCGGTTGTCCTGATGCAGGGTATTGAAATAAGTGGTGTTGGGGTCAAATGTTTTACCCAAACGGGTTTCGATCTTTATTTCGGGCGTAAAGTTGCTGTACAGCGAAAGGATCACTTTCTCGAAACCGTTAAATACCGACAAAATGATGATCAGGGCCGCGCTGCCAATTAAAACCCCCAGCATGGATATGCCCGAGATGATATTGATGGCATGCATTTTCTTGCCCGAGAACAAGTACCTTTTAGCGATATATACCGACGTGTTCAATGATGTGAGGTGTTGCGTGTTTCGCGTTGTGGGGTTTGTATTGCGTGTTTTTGATTTCTAAATTATTAAAAATTATTCATATAGTTTAATATATGTAAAGCACACAACATGAACCGGCATCGCTGCTTATTAATTCAAAAAAGGATTATTTTGTTTTTCGTAGCCAATGGTAGTTTCGGGGCCATGGCCGGGATAAACCGTGCAATCATCAGGCAGGATAAATAATTTGTTGACGATATTATCCATCAGCTGACCAAAATTTCCGCCGGGCAAATCAGTACGGCCAATGCTAAGCCTGAACAATACATCGCCGCCTATTAAAATATTGGCTGCCTTGTCATAAAAGCATAAATGTGCAGGCGAATGGCCGGGGGCAAATATCAAATGAAGTGTGGTATTGCCAAATTGTACGGTGCCGGTTTCGGGCAGATATTCGTCAGGCATGGGCGATATTTCGTACCGGATACCCATTTGCGGCGCATAGGATACCACCGCAGCCAGTACTTCCGATTCGCCGATATGAAACCTTGGTTTTAAACCATATTTATCAAATACAAACTTGTTGCCCAGTACATGGTCAATATGGCAATGGGTATTCAGGAGGAGCACGGGAGTTAAATTATTATCCCTGATAAAATTAACTACTACATTTTGTTCGGTAGCGGTGTACATGCCCGGGTCAATAATTACACATTCGCCGGTTTCATCATATAAAATATAAGTGTTTTCCTGATACGGGTTATTTACAAATGATTTAACTTTTGCCATGCCGCAAAAGTACGGATTTAATTTGTTGGGGAAATCTTAAAAACGCGCCATTGCTGCAATGAAGCCTTACCTAACCCTCTCCAAAGGAGAGGACTTCAAAAGCATTTTACAGTATTCCCCTTTGGGGGAGATTTAGAGGGGGCTTTTTACTTCGTACCTCGCAATAACGCGAGTGATAATTAATATGACACTAAGCCGCTGTCGAATCCTCCACCAGTTCCACTTCGGCTACCGGGCTAAACAGGTAAACCCGTTTGGTGGCTATCTCCACGCATTTAAAACGCTTGCGCAGTTGTTCTTCCTTACGGAAAATACGGTCGCCTTTTATTTTGAAGAGGGCCTTAAACGGAACTTTCTCTACCGTTAGCATGGCTTCTTTTGGGGCATCGTATTTACGCAGGGAGCGGTACAGATTAAGGTCTGAACAACTGGATGCAGCCGGGTTATCCAGGTAGTTGGTAATGGCATGTTTAACATCATGCGGGAAAATATCCTTTTCAAAAAAAGGCTGCATCATTTTTTTGAAGTTGCCTTTCCACTCGGTACCGTGTGGCTTGGCTTTGTGCTTATGCTCGTTCCAGGTGTGCAGATGTGCAAACTCATGTACCGTGGTTACCAGGAAAGCATAGGGATTTAAATCGTAATTAACAGAGATGCGATGCCCTTTGCCGCCGTATGGGGAGCGGTAGTCGCCAAATTTGGTGCCGCGGTTACGCGAAATTTTAAACTCGCATTTAAAGTAATCAATCCAGCGGCCAATCAGGGGCGCCGCGTCTGGCGGAAGATATCTTTCTAAAACTTTTACTTTATCCAATTTTTACCTCAATACAAATATAAGGATTTTGGCAGTTGGTAGTTCAAATGCTAAGGTTGATAGTTTGTAAAGTTTTTAACTTCAGGCCAAATTATCCACAGTGGGTAAATGTCGGTCTGAAATTTACTTCAGCCAGTGATAAACTATAAAGCTGGCGGTGTAGGCCAGGGCGGTCATGTAGGCAAACTGGGCAGCGGGCCAGCGCCAATCCTTGGTTTCGCGGTATACTACGGCAACGGTGCTGGCGCATTGCATGGCAAATGCATAAAACATCATGAGCGAGAAAGCAACGGCCAACGTAAACACAGGTTTCCCGGTATCTGGATTGGTGGCGCTGTGCATTTTTTGCTGCACCGACTCCAGTTTATCGGCATCGCCTTCCACGCTGTAAATGGTAGCCATGGTGCCCACAAAAACTTCGCGAGCGGCAAAGGAGCTGATAAGGGCAATGCCTATCTTCCAGTCAAACCCAAGCGGCTTAATCACCGGTTCAATCACATGGCCAAATACGCCGGCGTAGGAGGTTTCCAGTTTTTCAGATGCGATAACCTTGGTAAGGCTATCGGGTGTCATGATTTTGGTATATTGTTGCTGACTGTATTTTTGGTCAATGCGGGCAAAGGTATCGCCAGGGCCGTATGATTTAAGTACCCATAGTATAATGGATACGGCTATGATCACTTTACCTGCCTGGAATACAAAGGTTTTAGAGCGGTCATACATGGTAAAAGCCACATTTTTCCATCGGGGCATACGGTATACCGGCAGCTCCATAATAAAGTAACCGCGCTCGCGGGCCTTTAAAATAAACTTCATGACAAAAGCTACCACCACTGCCGATACAATGCTGAGCAGGTACATAGCGGTAAGCGCTAACCCTTGCAGGTTAAACAGCCACCATACATTGCGATTGGGCACAACCAACGCTATAAGCAAGGTATAAACCGGTAACCGTGCAGAACAGGCCACTAGTGGGGTTACCATAATGGTGATCATACGATCTTTCCAGTTCTCGATATTCCTGGTGCTCATGATGGATGGCACAGCACAGGCAAAGCCCCCGATTAATGGTACTACAGATTTGCCGTTAAGGCCAACCTTGCGCATTACCTTATCCATCATAAAAGTAACCCTTGACATGTAGCCGGTATCTTCCAGGATGGATATCAGCGCAAATAAAATGGCTATTTGCGGTATAAATACCATTACGCCGCTCAATCCGGCAATTACTCCATCAACCAGCAGGCTAACCAGCGGGCCAGCGGGTAATACTTTGGTGAGGCCACTTTGCACCCATATAAACAGATCCTCGATAAGCGACATCGGGTATGCCGACCATGAAAATATGGCCTGGAATATAAACATCAGTATGGCAAAGAAAATTACAAAGCCAAATACTTTATGGGTAAGTATCTTGTCAATTTTATTACTTACGGTTTCATCATGTGCTGTGTCGGGCTTTTTAACCGTATCATAAAGCAAATCATTGATGAAATTGTAGCGGGCAATAGTTTCCGTAGCCTGTGCCTTTTGCGAATGAAAGGAGTTTTCTTTTTCCAGTTCTTCGATACGATCGCTTTGCTCGGTTGGCAGGTAGCTCAGGGTTTCATGCTGGTGGGCCAGCTGCAAGGCAAAATAAGGATTGTCAATTTTTAACTCGTCCTTTATTTGTGCTATTATTTGCGGGGCTATGACATCAACATCAATGGTATCCTGTTGCAGGGCTATTTTATTGGCATAAGCAATGGTGCTCTTTAGCTGATCAATCCCTTTGATCTTGCGTGCCGAAACCGGAACCACGGGTACGCCCAGCTTTTTAGCAAACAAGTCAATATCGATGGCGATGCCGGCTTTTTCAGATACATCAATCATATTTAAAGCCACCACTACGGGTATTTTTAAATCGGCTATCTGGGTATAAAGCAGCAGGTTGCGTTTCAGGTTTGACGCATCCAGTATTACCACGATCAGATCGGGTACCAGGCCTTTGGATTTATCGGCCAGTACAGAGAATACGATGGATTCGTCTTTACTTTTGGGGTAGATGCTGTAAGTTCCGGGCAGGTCAATGATCTCGGCCGTGCGACCATCAGGTAGCTGGCAAAATCCTGTTTTTTTGTCAACAGTAACCCCAGGAAAATTTCCTATTTTTTGATTAAGACCGGTTAAAATGTTAAAGAGAGTTGATTTACCGGTGTTTGGATTTCCTACAAGTGCAACTCTTATATCGGCTTTCAATGTGACTGAACTACTGCAAAATTATGGTGGAGGCTTCAAATTTACGCAGACTTAACTGGTAGCCCGAAACATGTATAGCAATAGGATCGCCAAGGGGGGCAATACGTGAAATTCTTATTTCCTCGCCTGGCAAGCAACCCATTTCCATCAGCTTTACTGACATTTCCAAATCAGTAAATTCCTTTACAATTCCTATTTCGCCTACTTCAAGTTGTGAAAGTGTCATCGTATAATTTTATCCTCAGCAAATGTAATCTTATTTATATTAAATCCAAATAAGAGAGGTGGAATTGATGTGCAAATGTGCAAATTCCAGATGTGCAGATAAGAAATGATAAAATAATGACTGTGGTGGATGTGCAGTGTGCGGATTAACTCCGTTGAGAGCTTCGCCGTTTAAGATGTGAAGATGTCCGGAAGATCTCGCTTTCCTTATTATTTAGCATGAGCAATCCCATCATCTGCACGCCAGCATATTTGCACATCCGCACATCAGGAAGTTCTACCTTCCCGAAATGGGGGCAGCCGCAGCCTTTTTTAAATATACCGCATGATGACAGGCTCATTAAAACCACCGCTGTCAATAATATCCATTTACTTTTTGCCATCTCCAATTGATAATACGGTTACCATTACACCAAAAATACCCATGCAGGCGCCAAGGCTGTCTGCAAACAGGTCGTTCCAGTCGGCACTGCGCCAGGTGAATATATAAAGCTGCAGCAGCTCAATTAACCCGCCAAAGGCAATAGCCACCAGGGTAACCGCTATGGCTTGCTTATACGAAAAAGCAACAGGCTTTTGTTGTCTTATAATGCCGCTGCAAACCAGTACTACCCAGGTAAAAAAGAAACCGGTATGGGTTAGTTTATCAAACCCGGCAAAAAACATGGGCGAGTCGCCCACATCACCCAAATCTGCGGAGCACATAATAAAAATAAATAAGGCCCACAAAATAGCGGGCCCGTGATATTTTAAAAATGGCTTCATTTATACGCCGATAATCGCTTTATAAGCATCAGCCGATAACAGTTCCTCTACATCAGCTGCATTAGCCAGGCTGATTTTTACCATCCAGCCTTCGCCGTAAGGGTCAGAGTTTACCAGTTCGGGCTGGTTGTTAAGTGCAGGGTTGGTTTCAGTAACTGTTCCGGTAACCGGCATAAACAGGTCTGATACGGTTTTTACAGCCTCAACGGTGCCAAAAACTTCATCTTTAGCAACTTCTTTCCCCAGGGATGCAATATCAATGTAAACAATATCGCCTAATTCGCCTTGGGCAAATTCGGTAATACCTATGTAAGCCTCATTGCCTTCAACTTTTATCCACTCGTGGTCTTTAGTGTATTTTAATTCAGCGGGAAAATTCATGTTGTTAAATTTTATGTCCTCAAAAATAATAAAACTTTAGGCTATCACAATAATTAAGATTTATTGTAAGCAGGATGGCCTGCGCTTTCCGTTGTTTATTTAAATATTAAGCGTTTGGGAAGATTATGGGTTTGGCTAAAGCCCTTATTGAGCTTTTTGATCCGCCCCATAAATGGGACGGCAATGAATATAAAGGCTATTTGCTTATTGTAATTTAGCATATTTCATTATTTCCAATAAATGGGATGAATAGGAGTGTTTAACCCATTCCGATTATCATTGCCGTTGGCTTTAGCCGACAGATTGCAAATGAAAACTATAAGGCTTTAGCCAAAATAGAGGTACGGCTATCATTACGCTGCGTTCGAAATATATTTTACCAAACTCCTTTTAGCCACGGGCAATAAGGTTTGCTCCAGCGGAAAAGTGATGTCGCTATGTACATAATATACCGCAGGATTGGGCAAAAATTTGTTGCGGTTTATCAGGTTGAGCTTAATGGCCTCGGGCGTGTTGGTGATGCTGTGCTCATAGGTATCAATAAATGATACATTAATGCCACGGTATTTATCATCCTTACCTTCAAAAATGGTAATCCGGTATTCATAGATCCAGTTGGTACGTTCCTTACCGTTGCGTAATGAAAAGTAACCGTGGTAAGGCATCAGCGGCGTAATACCAACCGGGTTAATGTTAAGGTGGCTTTCTACAAAATCATATATCTCTTTACCTATTTGTATTGCCGGGTCCATTTTGCAGAGGGCATAAGCGATGATCTGCTCAATTTCCTGCATACTTTGGTCGTCCTGAATGATTTTTTGATAGGTTAATTTTACGGCATCAATATCGGCCTGTGTTAATCGTTGTGGAAAGGCCTGTTGTAATAACGTTTTGTTTTTTTTAAAATCAATAAGGTTATTGTAATGAAATATCAGATCGGCAAGGTTGGGGTATAGCCTGCTTTTATCAAAATGGCGGTTAATTTCCTGTAAATAATTCAGCAGGAGATACTTTTTGTGTTCAAAATCAATGTAACCCTCAATAAACCAGTTTACGCCTAATGAATTCATTTTCTTTCGGGCTCCTTTCAATAGCTTAAATTAAACAAAAAACACCAACTTTGCAATATGCCCTACGGAACCCTTTATTTAATACCCGTGCCTCTTGCCGATGAAGCGGCCGCAAAATCATTTACCCCGTACCTGATTGATACCATTAACAGTATCAAAGAGTACATTGTAGAAAATGAAAAGACTGCCCGCAAATTTTTGAAAGAGGCCGGACTAAAAACGCCTCAAAGCGAACTTACTATTCACGATTATAGTAAACATAACCGTGATATGGGTAAAGCCGATTTTTTTAAAGGCCTGCAGGCCGGTAACGATGTTGGGCTAATGAGCGAAGCCGGCTGCCCCGGTATTGCTGATCCTGGTGCCGAAATTGTAGACAAAGCCCACCGCATGGGCATTAAAGTTGTTCCGCTGGTAGGGCCAAGCTCTATTTTGCTGGCTCTTATGGCCTCGGGTTTTAATGGCCAAAGTTTTACGTTTAATGGCTACCTGCCTATTGATAAATTGCTGCGCAGCAAAAAGATCAAAGAGCTGGAAGGTTTGGCAACTAAGCTTGATCAGACACAGATTTTTATTGAAACCCCTTTCCGCAACAACCCTTTGTTGGAGGAGATATTGAAAACGGCCAGTCCTAAAACCAAACTCTGCATAGCCTGTGATTTAACTGCTGCTACGGAGTTCGTGCAAACCAAAACCGTAGCCGATTGGCAAAAAAAGGTGCCCGAGTTGCACAAACGACCAACCATTTTTTTACTGTTTCATGCATAAATGACAATTACGCAGCCACATACCAGCGTTTTAATAATAGGGGCGGGTCCGTCAGGATTGATGATGGCTGCCCAACTGTTGCGGTATGGTGTGCAGCCTGTAATTATTGATAATAAACAAGGGCCAACCAACCAGTCAAAAGCATTGGCTGTGCAGGCCCGCTCGCTGGAGATATACCGCCAGATGGGGGTTATTGACACCATTATTAAAGGAGGTAAGCAAGCCGCCGCTGTAGTTTTTAACCAGGAAGGAGCGGAGGTAGCTACCCTATCATTAAAAGATGTAGGCGAAGGGCAAACTGCTTTTCCGTTTGTGCATCTGTATCAGCAAAGCAAAAATGAGCGCTTGCTGCTTGATTATTTAACGCTTAACTGTTGCCCTGTTTATTGGAGTACATCGCTGTTAACGCTGGAGCAAAACAAGGAGCAGGTAACCGTGCAGTTGCAAACCGGCGATGAAACACAAACCCTCACTTGCAATTGGCTGGTAGGCGCCGATGGTGCGCATAGTTTGGTACGCAGGCAGTTACAAATTCCTTTTAATGGCGATACTTATCAGCATCAGTTTTATTTGGCCGATGTAAAAATAGCCAATGTGTTTGGTAACCGCGTAAACCTGTTTTTATCAAAAAAGGGCTTCGCTGCGTTTTTTCCGATGCCTGAGGAGCAGTGTTATCGCATTGTGGGTAAACTGCCCAATGAGTTTGATAAAAAAGAGGGGCTGACCATAGAAGAAGCCTTGCCATATCTGAATGCTGTAACTGGTACGGCCATCCAGGTTGAAAATACCAATTGGTTCACCACTTATCGCCTGCATCACCGCATGGCCGATAAATTCAGGCAGGGACGTTGCTTTTTAATAGGTGATGCCGCGCATATCCACTCGCCGGTTGGCGGGCAGGGCATGAATACTGGCCTACAGGATGCCTATAACCTGGCCTGGAAACTTGCGGGCGTGGTAAATGCCACACTCAGAGAAAATATTTTGGATAGCTATGCAGCCGAAAGGATGCCGGTTGCTAAAGATTTGCTGAACACCACCGACCGTGTTTTTAAAATGATACTATCGCGCAATTGGTTTGTTAGCTTGTTTAAGAAATGGGTATTGCCTACCGCTCTGAAAATAATATGGGGTAAACCAGCTTTAAGGGCTGAATTTTTTAAGCGCATATCACAAATAGGGATATCCTACCGCAATAGCCAGATCAATTTGCATTTAAGCCACACCGGACAAATAAAGGCCGGTGACAGGCTGCCTTATCTAAAAGTGTTTGACGAAAAGAAACAACAGGAAACAGACCTGCATGAATGGTGCAGCAAGCCGGGCTTTACCATGATAACCCTTGGTAAATTGCAGGAGATTGACCTGTTTACCTTAGCCAAGTGGATCACCCAAAAGTACCCTGTAAACCTTAATTTTTTTTACCTGCCGCCATCGGCAAAAAATCAGCAGGTATTTGAGGCTTTTGGTATTAAAGAAAATCAAAAGAAAGCCCTCATCGTTCGCCCGGATATGTACATCGGCTTTATTAATGATGTGGTGGACATTGATATGATGGATAATTACCTGCAGAATGTGGTAGGGGCAATAGCAGATAAGCTTTGATCAGCAACACCGGTTTACCCAGTGCATCGTCGCCCAAAATCTACCTCATTACCAATACCCAGCCTTTCAGCACGTTCCCGTTTTTAAGATCGATCATATAGTAATAAGTACCCGATGGTACATCCTGCCCTCCATAACGACCATCCCATGCCTGTGTATAACCTGTACTTTTAAATACCAGGGCGCCGTAACGGTTAAAAACCTGTGTTATTGATGCAGGGTAGGTGTCCAGGGCTTCAATAGCCCAGGTATCATTAATGCCGTCGCTATTAGGGGTAAACGTATTGGGTACTACCACCTTTTTATAAACCCGGATAAATACATCATCGGTAGCTTCGGCACCGCAACCTACATTGGAGACTACGTGCAAGGTGTAGGTGGCATCCTCCGTGGGGCCTGCAATGGGATTTAGTACAGTGCTACTGCTCAGGTTATCGGCAGGAGTCCAATAATAACTTACGTTGGTACCTTTGGCACTGCCGTTTAACACTACCGATTGCCCTTGGGTAATGTGTTTATCGGCCCCGGCACTGGCTACCGGTTTTTTAATTACGTTAACTATTACCACGGCTGTTGATGAGCAGGTACCATTGCTTACTGTAACGGTATACCGGGTAGTGTCAGTTGGGCTGGCAACGGGATTGGCTATGCTGGCATCTGATAGGCCCGTGACAGGGAGCCAGCTATAGGTGGTGCCGCCGCTTGCGTATAATACGGTTGATTCACCCTCACAAACAGATACATCGGCCCCGGCATTGGCAATGGGTTGTGCATTAACACTCACGTTTACTGCGGCGGTAACATTACAGCCTGCGGTTGATACAATGGTTACATGATAAGTGCCTGCCGCAGCCGCAGTAACATTATTGATGACGGGGCTTTGCAGGGCTGACGTAAAACCGTTGGGGCCTGTCCATTGGTAAGAAGCTCCCGCCGAAGCGCTTAGATTGAGCGTTGTGCCTGCGCAAACCGGCGAATTGGCTATTGCCGAAGCAACTGGTGCCGCCCCCACGGTAAGTGTAAGCTCGTTAGAGGCTACCCGGCAAAGTGTGGAGTTGATGTTAGCGCTTTGTGCCGTAACCACCCGGTAATGGTAAGTGCCTGCTAAGGTTGGCGATGTAAAAGTATAGGACGATGCCGTGCTGCTTGCCCCGGTAAAGTTTGTCCATACGCCGCTGGTATTTTGATATTGCCATAAAACGCTGTATCCCGCAGGTGCAGTGGTTGTCATGGTATAACTAACAGGGCTGCCTGAGCAAGCCGATGCCGTAGTTGTTGTGCTTGTACTGCCAAAATTTGCGGTAATAGTTGGTCCGTACGGTCTGAAAACAATATCATCAATAGCAAGGTCATTGGCAGGGGCGCCGCCCGCGCTGTTGTTGGTCATTTTGATCACTACGTCGCCAACACCTGCGGGTAATGTAAACTTAAAAGATTTCTGCACCCATTGATAGTTGCCGTTGGTACGTGCAATGGTGCCTGTATTAAAACTCTGGATAATAGTTCCGTCGGTTTTTTCGATAGAAAAAGTAATATTGGGCGGACTGATATCATTACTCCTCAACAAGTTTACAACCCATGCCGAAAACTGGTAAGTGGTATTGGAGCATAAACCGGTAACCGTACGTTTATAAAAGTAATCGGTTTTAGATACACTGGCGTTTACCACCATCATATAACCACCGGCATTGCCGGTATGGTCTGTTGCAGACCACCACACGTTGCCAGCCCCGGCAGTGGTGTTTTCAATGGTGTAGGAACCATCACTCGGGAAATCTGCATTGCTGTAGGTATAGCTTGTACTGCCTGAATCGGTCGGTAACGCACCGGAATGGGTAGCTGTTCCCGATCCAAATGTAATGCTCACCACCGGATCGCCGAGGCTTTGTGCGGCGGCCCTATAAAAATTTAAAGTAAGTAATAGCCCGATGACGGTAATAACTAACCGTTTGGTATGAGTTTTTTTCAACGTATTTACAGTGGTTAAGCACAACATTCCTCGTTTAAAAAAAGCGCCTGCACTTGACATACAGACGCTTTGTTCGAAACTATTATGAAAAAAAGGGTAACTTCTAAAACCAAATCCTGCAGCAAAGCACTTATTGGAATCAAAGTTTAAATATGGGCAGGTATGCTGTGTTAATCAACTATGTGTCGGCGAATGGCCGTTTTGTATAGACGAATAAAATCCGCTGCTTTATTGTTAGTTCAGTGTGAATACTTCGACGGTTATACTTCCTCGCTGACCACCGGCTGTACCCGTGCCTGGCGGCGGCCACAGTTAAGGCTGCCGATTTTATATGTTTGTTGGGTTTTGCAAGGGCAGATGCAAGGATGGATTACTTAATTTAATTATACTGCCTGCCGTTCAGTACCATCGGGGCTGGTTCTTCCACTTCCTGGTAGCTAATCACGGACAGGTTATACTGCATTTTTAAAATAAAGGTATCGGCGGTGTTTTTTCCAGAAACATCGCCCTCGGCCAGTATCATAAATTCGGCTAACTGGTTAATCAAAGTTAAGGTATCGGTGGCATAAATAATAGCTACTTTATGAGCAGATATGTCGTCGATGTTTGACTCGATCAATTCAAATTGAGTGGTTTCAAAGCTGATTGCTTTGCCAAGGTTGTCGGTTAATGCGGGGATTTTATGGTTTAAGGTTTCAATAAAATGCCCTACCGCAAAGCCGAGCTTATAATGTAGCGAGTTGGCCCGGCCATCATGCGCCTTTAACGCTGTAAATGTTTTGAATTTCCTGTCGGGGTTGTAGGTTTGGTTTTTAAGCAGAAACTCCTGATAGGATGCATGGAAAACATTTTTTTCAAACTCGCTTTGTGCCGATGCATCAATAATTTGTTTGTAAGCTAATTTTATAAGTGCCATTTTCTTTTAATTTAAAGCGTGAGTTTTGATTGATGAGTTGCTATGGAAATGTAAGTTGGAGGGCAGCAAATCAAAACTCACTGCCCGGCACAAACAACATTACAGGGCTACACCAATGGTATACGTTCCTGAATAACCTGCGGCAATACTGCCGGTTAAAGCCACTGTTTCATTGGCCAGGTCAGTAGCCGAATTGCCAAGAATGCTATCGCTGGCATTCCGGATAGGGTTTACACCAAGGGCCGCATATAAAGTTGAAACATCCACGGCATCAGATATGGTTTCAGAAAATGCAATCTGCGATACCTTTTTGAGTACGTTACTTACAAATACTTCCAGGTGTATATGCGTGGCCCTGCCACCATACCAACCGGGATAAATAGTGGAAAATTTGGCCACTCCCGATGAGTCGGTAAGCAAGTAGCCTCTAAGCCAGGTTTCGCCCGCATAACTTTTGGCGCCCAATACCCCGGTCTGGTTGGCATAGCCAGAGTAGTAGCCGTCTTTGTTGCAGTGCCATATATCTACACGCGCACCGGTAACAACGTTACAATTGTCGTTGGTGTTTACCACTATAAAACTTATGGACAACGGTACACCTGTTTGCCCGCCGGTAACATCGGCCCGGTTTAGTGGGTTGGTTATTTCGCCGCCAACGTATGGGTAAGGCCCCTCTACTTCGGTTGGGGTAACTGTGCAGATGCTACCATTGGTTGATGTGGTAGTGGTTGTAGTATCGGTTTTGGTTGATGCAGAGTCCTTTTTGCAGGCTTCAATGAGCATAGGTCCTGCTGCGGCAGCTACAGCAAAGGTGCGGAGAAAGCTTTTACGTTCCATAATTTACAGAAATTAATAAGGTTAACAATGAGTGTATTAATTCATGTAAATCTATCCGGAGTGGATATCAGATAGTAGAAAGTATCGGCAAATGAGTGTTTTGTAACGATAAAGAAAAGATTTTCATCTATATTTCATCCAGTTTTTAATAAATTCCTGGTAAGTTTCGCTTACGGGCAGTTCAACATCGGTTAGCTTAACCTTGCGGCTCTGGACAGACCGGATCTTGTTTACAGATACTACATAGCTGCGGTGTATACGCTGAAATTTATCCGCAGGTAGCTTTTCGAGCACCTTTTTTAAAGGCATCAGGGTAAGTATGGTTTTGGCGTTGGTTTGATGTATTTTGATATAATCCTCCATGCTTTCAATATATTCAATAGCATTCAGGTCAATTTTTACCATGCGGTATTCGGAGTATACATACAGGCTTTCTTCGGGCTGCTCACTGGTATTTTTGTTTTTATACTGATAATAATCCACAGCTTTTTCCACAGCTTTTTCAAAACGTTTAAAATCAATAGGTTTTAAAATATAGTCAAGAGCCTCCAGCTCAAAACCTTCGTATGCAAAGTTTTTATAGGCAGTAGTAAAAATGACAATGGGTTTTATAGCAAGCGAGCGCACGAGGTCGATCCCGGTGATATCGGGCATGTTGATGTCGATAAATAATAAATCAACAGGCCTGTTTTTTAAAAACTCGGCACCGGAAATGGCATCATCAAAAGTTTTTACCAGTTGCAGGCTCGGAAAACGCGATACATACTCGCTGATGAGCCGAAGGGCAAGGGGTTCGTCATCAATAGCTATACATTTAATTACCATACACATTAAGTTTTTAAAGTAAGCTGAACGGTATACCGGAGGTTCTGGTCACTGATATTTAACAAATGTTTGTCGGGGTAAAGGTGCAGCAGGCGTTGCCTGGTGTTTTTTATACCGATACCGGTACGCTGGTTCTCGTTTCTGCCCGGGAATATACTGTTGCTGCAAAAAAAGGATATTTGCGTATCGGTGGTTTGCACGTTAATGTCAATAACCGATTTTTCGTGTTTGCTGATGCCGTATTTAAATACGTTTTCAATAAAGGTCATCAGTACGAGGGGGGCTATTTTTTTTCCATCAGTTACGCCGTCAACAGTATAATTAACTAAGGTATTATTGCCAATGCGCAGGCGCTGCAATTCAATATAATCACTTATGCAATCTATTTCGCTTTGCAGGGGTACAAAGTCATCAGCTACGTCGTCTGTTACATAGCGCATAATGTTTGATAATTTCATGATGCTGTCGGCAGCATTGTCATCCTTGGTAACGGCAAGCGTATAAATATTATTAAGGGTATTAAACAGAAAGTGCGGATTGATCTGCGCCTTTAAAAAGGATAATTCTGCGCTGGTTTTATCAGCCTCGGCACGTACAGCACGCTGTTCGGTTAGCTGCCATTGCTGCACTGTTTTTATAGCCATACTTAATGCCATGATCATTAAAAATATAAACAGACTGGTGCTATCTATGGGTCTGTGCCGGTTTGGCCCAAACTGCCGGTAAGGGTTATGATGCCGCGGCCAATGGCGGTATGCACTAAATGGTGAATCAAGCTCAGCAGGAGGCGGGCCTCCCGGAAAAGCATGAAAACCTTGTGGCCGGTCAAAAGGGGGCCCCTGGTTTATCATTTGGCCGTATAAATGGTTTGAATTGCTGCGGAGCAACTTATCAAAAGGGCGTATATAATATACAATGCCGAGTAATATCAATACTATAACCGTATAAAGTATATACTGCCCGGTCAAGAAAAACCTGGGAATAAAAAAGTAGGCGTTGCTATAAAAAAGAAGAACATAGGTAGCGCAAAACAACCAGTAGCCGGGTATTTGTAATAACGACCACACGGTGCTGCCTTGCCCGCGGCTATTTAAAAATACCAACGGAAAGGCCATAAACAACAGCCAGCCGGCAATGTGAATAATAACCGAAAATGCTTTAAACCGCGACATGTATAAAGTAACGCATTCAGAAGCAGTAATAAAAACAGTATAGTTAATTAATGGGATTGTACAGATAATGTTGCTATCCGTGTATGCTTTCGGTTTTGCCGTAGTTTTGTATTACGCGTGCTTCGTATTCCAAAAACTCTTTCCAGCGTTTTTCCACATCAATTTCAACTGCATATTTTTTAGCGAGGCGAATAAACATGGCGTAGTGTGTAGCCTCGCTCACCATAAGCTCATGGTAGAACTCTGACAGATGCGCATCGTTAATGTTTTCAGACAGCACCTTAAAACGTTCGCAGCTACGGGCCTCAATCATGGCCGAAAATAAGAGCCTGTCAATTAATTGAGCTTCGCGGCCACCGCCAACGATGATGAATTTGCGCAGCTCGTTCACATAGTTATCCTTACGTTCCTTACCCAGTACAAATCCGCGGGCTACAATAATTTCGTGTACGCGTTTAAAGTGGTCCATCTCTTCTTGTACCAGGGCTATCATTTCCTGCACCAGATCAGATAGGTTTGGGTTTTGAACAATTAGTGTAATGCCATTAGTGGCAGCTTTTTGTTCGCAATAGGCATGATCTGTTAAAAGTTCCTCAATATTACTTTCCACCACGTTTTTGACCCAAAGCGGATCGGTAGGCAGTTGTAGTTTAAGTATGGTTTTTTCGCTCATGTTTATATACCCCAATTCTTCACTTTGTCGACTACATAAGTTTGTTTTTCGCAGTCAAATTTAAAATAAATTGTTGTGCCATCAGATACACCTAAAGTGTAATTATTCCTTTTTAACTCACCACGATAGGGAGTAATTGTAATAAATAGTTCACTGCCTTTGTTAGTTAGGGGGAACATAATTGTATGCGTTAATCTATTTCTGTGATCTTTATAAAGCTTCCTTTGATTAGCGGACGTAATTAAAATGATGGTATACCCATTTACAATTGACGGGATGCTATCAACAAATTCTGGCTTTTGCAGGAAAATTTCTTTGACTTTTGCACCTTTGTTATTAGAATATTTGGAATAAAATGTATCTATCGATAATGTATACTGCTGGAGAGCGGTACAATATATCTGATCGCTTTCGTTCTTTTGAGCCCAGCCAATGTTAGATACAAGCAAAAGTGTAAGAGCGGTAAATAGTTGTTTAACATCCATTTTATTATCAAAGTGATCTTTTAACCCTTCAACTACTTATACAAACTCTTGCTCTCAATAAATTTGAGCACAGGGTCGGGGACAAAGTATTGTACGTTCTTTTTTTCGGCTATTGATTTACGGATAAACGTGGCCGAGAGTTCCATCTGCGGTGTCATGGTGATAGTGACAGCGGGGTGATCGGCCAGTTCAGCGTTTTCATATCCCGGGCGGGGGTAAACAAAAATTTTATAGTCGCGCAGTATCAGCTTATAGTTTTTCCATTTGTGCAGTGTACCCAGGTTGTCAGACCCCATGATAAGCGCAAACTCATGCTCAGGATACTTTTCTTTAAGGTGGGTAAGGGTATCAATGGTATAAGAAGGCTGCGGCAATTTTAATTCCACATCGCTTACGGTAATATTGGTGGCATGATCAGTAGCCAGGCGGGCCATTTCAAGCCGGTCATAGGTGTTGATCAGGTCGCCGTACTTTTTAAGCGGGTTTTGGGGCGATACTACCAGCCATACCTTATCCAGGGTGGTATGGTTAGCCATATAGTTGGCAATAATAAGGTGCCCTATGTGTATGGGATTAAATGAACCGAACAGTAAGCCTATTTTCATCTGTGTGCGCCCCAAATCCCCAAAAAGGGGAATGATTAAAATGTTTTCGTAGGGCCCCTGTCCTAAATGATTATTCAGAACACCCCCTTAGAGGGCTGGGGGGCTAATAAAGTTTTTCACCAATTCTTCGGCCTCTTTACAGGCCGTTTCAAGATCGTAATTTTTAAGGATAATATCAAATTGAGGGGCGTATTTTAGCTCTTTTTCGGCTTTTGCAAAGCGTTCTTTTAGTTTTTCTTCGCTATCGGTACCGCGGCCGGTAAGGCGCTCAATCAAAACCTCTAACGATGGCGGCTGTACAAATATGGCCAAAGCCTGACCATCGTACTTGCGTTTAAGGTGCATACCGCCTTCTACATCAATATCAAATATTACTGTTTTACCCATTGCCCATATCCGTTCAATTTCGGTACGTAGGGTACCGTAAAATGTGCCGGTGTATACTTCTTCAAACTCCACAAATTGCTTCTTGGCAATGCGGTGCAAAAACTCCTCTGTGCTGATAAAGTAATAATCTTTTTCATGCTCTTCATCACCGCGGGCCAGCCTGGTAGTTGCCGAAATTGAAAATTCAAGCTCAGGCATTTTACCAAGCAGGTGATGTACTATGGTAGTTTTACCCGCCCCCGATGGAGCCGAAAATATAATGAGTTTACCTTCTTTGGACATTCTTATTCTGTGTCATTGGGTCATCAGGGCATCCGGTCATTATTCATCTGTTTTATAAATGATGGCCGGGCAACGTAATGATTATGCTATAAAACGTTTAACAGTTGTTCTTTAATTTTTTCAAGCTCCTCTTTCATACCCACTACCAGTTTTTGAATGTTGGCGTCGTTTGCTTTTGAGCCCAGGGTGTTTATTTCGCGACCAATTTCCTGTGATATGAAGCCCAGTTTTTTGCCGTTTGCATCGGCATTTTTCAGGGTTTCAATAAAATATTCGCAATGTGTTTTAAGCCTTATTTTTTCCTCGGTAATATCAAGCTTATCAATGTAGTATATCAGTTCCTGCTCAAAGCGGTTTTGGTCAATAACCTCGCGGTTAGCAGCTTCACTTAAAAATGTATTTAAACGTTCACGTATCAGTGGTACACGTTTAGGATCTTCAACCTCTACCAGCTCCAGGTTTTTAAGGATAATGCCTATGCGGTATTTCAGGTCGTTCTCCAGTACGTTACCTTCATCAGCCCTGAATTGCTGAAAAGCAGCCAATGCCTGCTGAAATGTTTTTTCAACAAGTTTCCATTCGTCTTCAGATACCGTTTCGTCGTCGTATTTAACCACCTCGGGCAGGCCCAGGGCAAGCTGCAGCAAATTAGTAGCCGGCTCATTGAGCTCCTGGCTTACTTCTTTTAGCTGCTGATAGTATTGTTTGAGTAAAACCTTATCAATGCCGGCTGCCTTTACAGCGGCATTAACCTGCTCAACATTGATGGATAAATTTACTTTACCACGTTCAATTTGCTTGCTGCAATCGTTACGTAACTGAAATTCTTTTTCAGAAAATATTTTGGGCAAGCGCAATGATAGCTCGAGAAATTTACTGTTCAGGGATTTGATCTCAACGGTATATTTTGTATTACCCGAATCAAAACTGGCAATTCCATACCCTGTCATGGATTTTATCATGTGCAAAGATATGTTTTTTGTTTTGAGTTAGAAAGGGCTGGGAAAAGTCCGGAAGACCGAAAGTTTCGGAGTCGGAAAGAAATATATAAGGTCGAAATTCTTGAACTTATTAACTTC
Source organism: Mucilaginibacter saanensis (assembly GCF_014200575.1). GTDB lineage: Bacteria > Bacteroidota > Bacteroidia > Sphingobacteriales > Sphingobacteriaceae > Mucilaginibacter. The sequence continues at coordinate 273,889 of NZ_JACHBZ010000007.1, forward strand.
GGGGCCCCTTCTCGACCTCCTAGCGTCTTTAACATTTTTTTACATTAGGTATAAAATACAGTTGGTATATTTACATTAATGCATTATCGCTTATCCCTGCTTGTACTAATTTGCTTTTGTTCTGTTTTAAAGGCATCGGCCCAGGAGTTTACCCTTAAGGGTGTTATCTCCAAAAAAAGCTCGCCCGAACGCGTGGGCCAGGTTTTGATCAAGGATTTAAAAACAAATACCCTCATGATCAGTGATGATCTGGGGTGGTTTGCTATTAAAACATCTATCGGCGACACCTTGCTTTTTAGCAAGGACGAATATACTCCGCAGAAAGTGGTGGTGTTGAATAACAGCGATATGCCGGTATACCTGCAGCCCGTTATACGGCTTAGCGAGGTTAAAATTCTGGGGCAAACCAAAAAGCAGGAGCTGAATGATATCATGAGCGATTACCGCAAGCAAGGTACTTTTTATAGTGGAAAACCTCCTGTGCTATCCTTTTTAACCAATCCGATTACCGGGCTTTATGAGCTTTTTGGTAAAACCCCGGGCCGTGCACGCCGCTTTGCCAACTTTTCAAAAGGCGAAGCCGAGCAGGCCGAAGTTAACAAACGATATAATGTTAATTTTGTGAAACAGTTTACCAAACTGCCTACAGATAGTGCCGCACGCCGGTTTATGAATTACTACACCCCATCATTCGAAGACCTGAAGGGTTGGAATGATTATGACCTGATCAAGCATACCCAGAAATCATACGAATATTATAAGAATAGCAGCGAAAAGGATCGCCTTGAGGAGTTAAATTCACCAACTTTTATAAAGAAGGATACCACGCTTAAGCTATCCTCGCCAGGACAAAATTAAAACTGTAAGGGTATTGTTGATTTATACGCTGGTGAAAGGGAATAATTAAATGCCCAGTGTTTCACATGCCTTTTCGGCAGCCAGTTTTTCGGCGTTCTTTTTACTGAATTCCTTGCCTTCGCCCATTACTTCGCCATCAACATTGGCTTGTACGGTAAATAGCTTATTGCTTTCGCCTTCCTGGTTAGTTACCAGTTCAAAAGTAATATCCCTGCCATGGCGCTGGCACCACTCAATCAACTTACTTTTAAAATTGGTTTCGGTTTGTTCCAGTTTATGGATATCTATATGCGATTTAATGATATGGTTGATCAGGAAGCTTTTTGTAAAATCATAGCCTTTATCCAGATAAACGGCACCTACCAGCGCTTCAAATGCATCGCCAAGGAGGGATCCCTGCCTGCTGGAGTTAAGCATACGGCTATCATACTCAATCAGTTTATCAAAACCAAGCTTGCGACCAAGCTGGTTAAGGTTTACCCTGCTCACAATTTTTGAGCGCAGTTCAGTTAAAAAGCCTTCATCCTCATAGGGGTACAGCTTAAAAAGCACTTCGGCCACTACGCTGCCCAATACGGCATCACCCAAAAACTCCAAACGCTCGTTGCTGTTTTTTACCCCTTTTTTAACATTTTGGGCAACTGACTTATGCCTGAATGCTAAACGGTATAAAGACAAATTGCCCGGCACAAAACCGAGCAAATTCTTTAAAATCTTAACGTATTTTCTATTGGGTGATATATAAAGCTTGTAAAACTGACTTATAGGCATCAAACCACAATTAATCTTCGTATTTTTTGAATATCACAGAAGCGTTATGACCGCCAAAACCAAATCCGTTGCTTTGAACTATCCTGATATCGCGTTTTTGAGCTGCGTTAAAAGTGAAGTTTATTTTAGGATCAAAAGCAGGATCATCAGTAAAGTGGTTAATAGTTGGTGGGATGATACCGTTTTTTAAAGCCAGTATAGATGCAATAGCTTCAACCGCGCCGGCAGCACCTAACAGGTGACCTGTCATTGATTTGGTTGAACTGATATTTATACGATAAATATCATTGCCAAAAACATCATGTATCGCTTTAATTTCCTGCGGATCGCCGATTGGTGTTGATGTTCCGTGAACATTCACATAGTCAATATCAGCAGGGGTAAGGTTAGCATCTTGCAAAGCCGACCGCATAACCAATGCCGCGCCAAGCCCATCAGGGTGTGGTGCAGTCATGTGATAAGCATCAGCGCTCATGCCACCGCCCATCATTTCGGCATAAATTTTAGCGCCGCGGGCTTTGGCATGCTCGAGCTCTTCTAAAATTATGGTACCGGCACCTTCACCAGCTACAAAACCGTCCCTGTCCAGATCAAACGGACGTGATGCCGTTGCCGGATCATCATTACGGGTTGATAATGCGTGCATAGCGTTAAAACCGCCAATACCTGCTTCGTTGATAATGGCTTCAGAACCACCGCTTATAAACATATTAGCTTTACCCAAACGGATGTAGTTAAATGAATCTATAAGTGAATTGTTTGATGAAGCACAAGCAGAAACAGTTGAAAAATTTGGTCCGCGCAGGCCGTATTTAATAGAGATATGGCCAGGAGCAATATCCGCTATCATTTTGGGTATAAAGAAAGGGTTAAAACGGGGAGATCCATCGCCTTTAGCAAAGTTCATAACCTCGTCCAGGAAAGTTTTTAAACCTCCAATACCTGAACCCCAGATAACTCCTATACGGCTGGTATCTAACTTTTCGAAATTTAATCCCGCGTCTTTTACGGCTTCCTCGGTTGAGAAAAGCGCGTATTGAACAAAAGGATCTAATTTACGGGCGTCTTTACGGCCCAAAAAACCATCCGCATCAAAGTTCTTTACTTCGCATGCGAATTTAGTTTTGAACTTTTCAGTATCAAAACTTTTGATTAAGGCAGCGCCACTTACCCCATTGATCAAACCGTTCCAGTATTCTGAAACTGTGTTACCAATAGGAGTAAGTGCTCCAAGCCCGGTTACTACAACTCTTTTGAACTCCATTTAATCCAGTTAGGGAGTCTTATTTAACGTTTTTTTCAAGGTAAGCAACAGCCTGACCTACAGTACCGATAGTTTCAGCCTGATCGTCAGGAATAGCCACGTTAAATTCTTTTTCAAACTCCATGATTAATTCCACGGTGTCTAACGAGTCGGCACCAAGATCGTTGGTGAAACTCGCTTCTGGCGTAACTTCACTTTCGTCAACACCCAGTTTTTCTACGATAATAGCTTTTACTCTTGAAGCGATATCAGACATAGTCTTTATAGTTTAATGATTAATAAAAATTCAGTGCAAAGAAAAATAAATTCTGTCAATTATCAAATCTAAAACTTTTACAATATATTTCGTTAACAAAATTTTATTCAAAGGGTTTCGATTTGTATTTTTGACGACGGTAAAAGTAATGATTTTGAACAGGAAATTTTTAAAGTTTGAGATCGATTTTGATTTTGTGCTTATTGCGGTCACAACTTCACTAAAAGATTACAGGGTTTGTTATCTTATCAATAAGTTTTTAAACTTTAATTTTATTAAATCAAACGATCTTTCTGTTGATATTTATCAGGGAAGTGAGCCGGTATTGTTTTCTTTATACCATTATCAATGGGAAACCACCGAAACAGATTTTTATTTTATTGGCAATAAAGGCTCTGAGGGCTATTTAGTACCCGAAATTAAAAGCGCCGATTATTTTTTGATGATCAGAAATTATATTGATGATGACGACCTTGACAATCTCATTTCGACCATAAATAAGATACCCGAAATTGTTGCCGCCGTAAAGATTGATCCGAAAAAAATAAAATCACGCGAAAATCTGTTATTTTAGCGCAAAATTTTAAAATAGTGTTGGTTTTACACTAAATATAATGTAAGCCAGTTAACCATAACAATATGAAATTATACTATAACCGTACTAAAATTGTTGCCACCATGGGCCCGGCATCAGCTAAGAAAGAAGTTTTATTAGCCATGATAAAAGCCGGTGTTAATGTTTGCCGCCTTAATTTTTCGCATGGAAGGCCCGAAGATCACAAAGCCGTGATTGATACCATACGCGAAATTAATGAACAATATAAGACCAATGTAGGTATCCTGGCCGATTTACAGGGCCCTAAAATCCGTATTGGTTTAGTAAAAGATGGAGGTATACACTTGGTTAACGGAACACAAATTAAAATTACTACCCAGGAGTGCATCGGTAATGATGAGCAGATCTACATTACTTATGATACCTTCCCTCAGGATGTGCAGGCTGATGAAATTATTTTGCTTGATGACGGAAAACTTCAACTAAGGGTTATTGAAACCAACAGGCTTGATACCGTAATTTGCGAAGTTGTACACGGTGGTATATTAACATCACGTAAAGGTGTTAACCTGCCAAATACCAAAGTATCTATCCCAAGCTTAACTGAAGAGGATCTGATTAACCTGCAGTTTGCATTAAAATATGATGTAGAGTGGATTGGTTTATCATTTGTACGTACCGGACAGGACATTATTGAATTAAAACAAATTATTGCCCAAAGCGGTAAAGCTGCCAGGGTTATAGCCAAAGTTGAAAAGCCGGAAGCTATTGATAATATTGACGAAATTATTGCCGCTACCGATGGTGTGATGGTGGCCCGTGGTGATTTGGGTGTTGAAATGCCGTTAGAAGAAGTGCCTTTGCTGCAAAAAATGATTGCAAGCAAATGCCGTGCAGCTTCAAAACCAGTAATTGTGGCTACACAAATGCTGGAGTCAATGATCACTACGCCGCGCCCTACACGTGCTGAGGTTAATGACGTGGCCAACTCTGTATTGGACGGCGCTGATGCAGTGATGCTGAGCGGCGAAACATCTGTTGGTGAGTTCCCGGTTATTGTTATTGAAACCATGGCTAAAATTGTGCGCAACGTGGAAGAGTTTGGTTACAGCTTTAATACCTCAAAGGTTGAAAATGCCGATCCTGCTTCAGTAAATTACCTGAGCGATGCAGTTTGCGAGTCGGCAGTGCACCTGGCGCAGCATACCAACGCAGTAGGTATTGTGTCAATGACCACATCTGGTTACACTGCGTTCCAGATTTCAAGCCACAGACCTCAGGCAAGTACTTACATATTTACATCAAACAAGCAATTATTAAATGCGCTTAGTTTGGTTTGGGGTGTACGCTCTTTTTACTATGACCAGTTGGAAAGTACTGATCAAACCATCAGCGATGTAAATAACACCCTTAAAGCTCAGGGCCTTATTCAAACCGGCGATGTGGTGATCAATACCGCTGCTGTACCTATTATTAAACAAGGTAAAACCAATATGCTTAGAGTAAGTATTGTTGAATAATCTTATTTAAAAGATACTTTTAATAAAAAGGCTCGCCGTTAACCGGTGAGCCTTTTTTGTTGGGTGGTGCCGAATGTCTGCCTCACTCTGTCTTTCAAAGGGCACAACAAGCAAATCAAAGTCCTCTCCTTTGGAGAGAATTTAGGAGAGGTTACTTCTCATAACTTTTAGGATCAAGCGCCGCCGGCGACCAGCCTTTCAAAAAATCCATAACTTTTTCTTTGCTGTGGCCCTTGCCTTGTTCCAGGTAACCGGAATTTTGGGTATGCAGGCGATTTCCCTTATCGTCAAGCACTACAAACACCGGAAAACCGAATCGTTGGGGATAACCGAGGCTGGCTAAAACAGCTTCATTCTTGTTTTCTTTACTGTAGTTTACGTGCAAAACAACATAGTTATCATGTAGGTATTTATTTAATTCGGCGTCATTAGTTACCAGGTCATTAAATCGCAGGCACCATATACACCAGTTACCGCCAATTTGTAAAAGCACATTTTTATGCTCAGTTGCAGCCTTTTTTACGGCGGCGGCAATGTCTGTCCGGGCATCAGCATCGGGGTTATATATATGGGGTTTATCCTGCGCTTTTGAGCTCAGTGTAAAAGCAGTTATCAGGGCTATAAAAAATAATTTCTTCATATTTAAATACTTATAATTTAATTCACTTATACTTTATAATACTATCTGTAAATGATAGGCTGTAAGCTACAAAATATCAGCAAAGAGTTATGGATTTTAATTTTAAACATGTTTAATGTGCTGTTAATTAGTTAATTATAATTCAATTTGCTACCTAGGGGCACATTACACACACAGTGTGGATAACTCTGAAATAAAAGCCAATTGCGATAATAATAAATTTGAGTAAAACACCCTTAGTGTTTTGAAATAGTACTTACACATCTTCAAACTATTATACTATGGCTAAAAACATAACCCCAAAAGCAAACGGAGCAGGTATCGGGAAAGGGCTCAAAACAGTACGTTATTTCAGTAAAGATGGTATTGATGTATTTGATCTTTTCAGGTACGAAAAACGGTCGTCGGTAATCCGGAACCCATCGGGCGATGCCGTGTTTGAAATGAATGATGTGGAAGTGCCGGCAACCTGGAGCCAGGTGGCCACGGATATCCTGGCACAAAAATATTTTCGCAAAGCCGGGGTTCCGCAACCCGATGGTAGCACCGGGTCAGAAAAAAGTATTAAGCAAGTGGCACATCGTATGGCTAATTGCTGGAAAAACTGGGGCCAGCGCTACGGCTACTTTGCCACGGCCCAGGATGCCGATATATTTTATGATGAAATAGTTTACACCATAGTTGGGCAGCTGGCAGCGCCCAACTCACCGCAGTGGTTCAATACCGGCCTGCATACTTCTTACGGCATTACCGGTAAGCCACAGGGGCATTATTTTGTTGACCCCGTTACGGAAGAGCTGAGCAAATCAACGTCGGCTTATGAGCGACCACAGCCACATGCCTGCTTTATCCTTTCGGTTGATGACGACCTGGTGAACGAGGGTGGCATCATGGACCTGTGGGTGCGCGAGGCCCGCATATTTAAATACGGATCGGGCGTGGGTACCAACTTCTCCAAAATTAGGGGTGAAACAGAGAAACTGGCCAGTGGTGGTTATTCATCAGGACTGATGTCTTTCCTGAAAATTGGCGACCGTGCCGCCGGGGCCATCAAATCGGGTGGTACTACCCGCCGGGCAGCTAAAATGGTTTGCCTTGATCTAGATCACCCCGAGATAGAAGGTTTTGTGAACTGGAAGGTGGAGGAAGAAAAGAAAGTGGCCGCGCTGATTGCCGCAGGCTATTCGTCAGATTATGAAGGCGAAGCCTACCGCACAGTATCGGGCCAAAACTCCAATAACTCGGTACGTATCCCCAACAGCTTTTTCCATGCTTTAAAAGGAGGATCGCCCTGGGAGTTAACCAGCCGTATCAGCGGCAAAGTTAACAAAACCATCCCCTCACAAAAACTGTGGGATGATATAGCCTTTGCCGCCTGGGCCTGTGCCGATCCGGGCGTGCAGTTTGACACCACCATTAACGAGTGGCACACCTGTCCGGAAGGCGGTCGGATCAATGCCTCCAATCCATGTTCTGAGTATATGTTCCTGGATAATACGGCTTGTAACCTGGCATCTATTAACCTGGCACATTTCTTTGATCCCGAAACCAGGGTGTTTGATGTAAAGGGCTTTGAGCACGCCTGCCGCATGTGGACTATTGTACTGGAGATTTCCGTGCTAATGGCCCAATTTCCGTCAAAAGAGGTAGCGCAGTTATCTTATGACTACCGCACTTTGGGTTTGGGCTATGCCAATTTAGGGTCGTCCTTAATGGTAAATGGTATTCCTTATGATAGCGACAAGGCCCTCGCCATTGGCGGTGCCATCACCGCCATCATGACCGGTACGGCTTATGCTACCTCGGCGGAGATGGCCCGGGAGCTGGGTACATTCCGCAAGTACGATGATAATAAACAGCACATGTTGCGGGTAATGCGCAACCATCGTTACGCAGCTTATAACTCTACCGAAAATTACGAAGGGCTGGAAATAGCCCCTCCGGGTATCAATCCAAAACATTGTCCGGATTACTTGCTTTCGGCGGCTTGTAACGCCTGGGATAAAGCGGTGAAAATGGGCGAAAAGCATGGCTACCGTAATGCGCAAACTACTGTTATTGCTCCAACCGGCACTATAGGCTTGGTGATGGATTGCGATACCACCGGTATTGAACCCGATTTTGCGCTGGTGAAATTTAAAAAATTGTCGGGCGGTGGTTACTTCAAGATCATTAACCAGGCTGTGCCCGAAGCATTGAGAAACCTGGGTTATCGCGAACATGAGGTTACCGCCATTGTAAATTATGCCAAAGGAGCAGCCAGCTTAAAGGGTGCGCCGCATGTTAACACAGACAGCCTGAAAGCTAAAGGATTTACTGACGATGAATTGGAAAAGCTCGACAAAGGTTTAGTATCAGCATTTGAAATCAGCTTTGCGTTCAATATATGGTCATTGGGTGAGGAGTGCCTGAAGCGCCTGGGTATTACTGCTGAGCACTATAATGCACCTGAATTTAATGTATTGCGGGCGCTCGGTTTTAGCAAAAAACAAATTGCCGCGGCTAATGAGTACATCTGCGGAACAATGACTATTGAGGGGGCTCCGTATTTAAAAACAGTACATTATCCAATATTTGATTGCGCCAATAAATGTGGCGCCCAGGGTCAGCGCTATATACATGCACACGGCCACATCAAAATGATGGCTGCTGCACAGCCTTTCTTGTCGGGTGCTATCTCAAAAACCATTAACCTGCCTAATGAGGCTAAAGTTGATGAAATTAAGGATTGCTATGAGCTGTCATGGGCTTTAGGCTTAAAGGCCAATGCGCTGTACCGTGATGGCTGTAAACTGTCGCAGCCGTTGTCAACCAAATCAGATGCTAAAGAAGAGGCCGATGATAAGCTGGATACCGTTGAAGAGGTATTGGGGGAAGCTGCCAATGTAAAATTGAGCGATTTAACGCCTGAGCAGGTAATTGAGGCAGCCATGGCCATCATGGAAAAATCAAACGATACCAACTTTATGCGCCAGTTATCGCGCGTGGTGCAAAAAAAGAGTTTGCCATTTAAGCGTCGCGGGTTTACACAAAAAGCCAGTATAGACGGCCAAACCGTATTTGTGCGCACTGGGGAATATGAGGATGGTACCCTGGGCGAAATATTTGTGGATATGCACAAAGAGGGGGCAACTTTCCGTTCGTTGATGAACTGTTTTGCCATAGCCGTGTCGGTTGGCTTGCAGTATGGCGTGCCGCTGGAAGAGTATGTTGAAAAATTTACGTTTACCCGTTTTGAGCCTGCCGGTATGGTGGTTGGCCATGCTAATATTAAAAGCGCTACCAGTATTATCGACTATATTTTCAGGATGCTGGGCTACGAGTACCAGGACCGCACAGACCTGGTACATATTATTACCGATAAGAACGGAATATTAGGCAACCCGCAAATGGGCGACGAGGATTTTAATACTGACGAAAGCAATGTTTACCAACCGGTAAATAACCCGGCCGCAAGCAATAATTTCAACAGCGGCAAAAAGCAAGGCCTATCTGTTGACCTGAGCATGGGCGTACAAAGCGATGCCCCAAGCTGCAATGTTTGCGGGCACACCACTATACGTTCGGGAACTTGCTATAAATGCCTTAATTGCGGCAACTCTATGGGGTGTTCTTAACGTATAAATAATTTTAAATGAGTTTTATGTTACCGTTATAAATAGTTAAAATGTGAGCCCCGCCGTACGGTGGGGCTTTTTTATGATTAATAAATAAGGTCATCTTGAACTTGTTTCAGGATCTCTCAGGCAGGTTTGTGGCGTATTGTACAGCTTGTTTATGAGGTGTTGGAATAAGTTCGGCATGAGTTAAGTGATGTGGGATACTTTGCCGGGAGTTTCTTAAATTTATTTTCATAATTGATATTCATTCAACAATTAAACCCGTTGTTTTGCTGTTAGTTATTGTAACCTATGGAAAATATATTGCATATTTTGAATGGCGATGCCGCGTTGCATGGCTTTAATCAAACAGGGCTTGACGGTGATGTAATGGTATGGCGTGAGGTGCTTTCTGAAGGGCCATTGCAGGAAAATATTTCATCGGGGAGTTTCTGGAATGCGCGGGCAAAATGGATCACGAAAACATTTGATGAAGATCCCGAAGCTTACCAGCATAAGGTAATTGACGAACTGGGGAAGCTGAACGAGCATTATACCGAAATAAACCTGTGGTTTGAGTTTGATTTGCATTGCCAGGTAAACTTACTGGGCGTATTAAAAATGCTAACGCAGAAAACGGATATGTCGGCTCCGGCCATTTATCTGATCTGCCTTGCCGATTGTATTGAGTTTGAAAATGCCAAAGGCCTGGGCGAATTGAATGGTGAACAGTTTGAAGAATTGTATGACGGCCGCGAACGGCTTAACGAGTGGGAGTTTGAACTGGCATCAGAAGCCTGGCAACTTTATGTTGACGGCGATGCAGCTGAGTTGGAGCAATGGATTAATGAAAACTCCTTTTGGGGAGGTGTTCCCTTGATAAAACCTGCTTTACAGGCCCATCTGAAACGGCTGCAAATTAATGCCGACGGCTTAAATTATATTGAACAAACACTGCTGGGTATTTATAACAGCGGTATCAAAAGCCGCCCGGCTATACATGCCGCCTTCTGGCAAGCCGAACCAATATTTGGCATGGGCGATAAAGAGTTGGATATTTATTTGAACAGCCTTGGCAAAAAACAACTTATTGATATTTAAAAAATGATGAATACTTACCTGGTAAGCGGGGCCGGTAGCGGTATAGGCAAAGCCATAGCCCAAAAGCTGGCTCATGACAGTAACACGTGTATTTTACTGGGCCGTAATGAATGTAAGCTACAAGCAACACTGGCCGGTTTGCCTGGCGATAACCATCGCATATTGATTGCCGATATCAGCAATAAGGAAAGCTTGGCCAATGCATTTACACAATTGGGTAATGTTGCTGTAAACGGGCTGGTAGCTAACTCAGGTATAGGCGGCGAAAACTATTGGGGCGATAATGACCGCTGGGCAGATATTATCAATACCAACCTTACCGGTACTTATAACTTTGTTAATACATTTTTACCTGCGCTGCAAAAAGCTGATAATACCAAACATATCCTGATCACCTCATCGGTGCTGGCACGGTTAGGCGTGGCGAACTATGCTGCTTATTGTGCCTCCAAGGCAGGATTGCTGGGTTTAATGCGTTCATGGGCAGTACAGTTTGCTCCCGAAAATATATTAGTAAATGCAATTTGCCCGGGCTGGGTTGATACCGAAATGTCGCAGGAGGGTTTACAGGGCATTGCTGATGGTATAGGTATCAGCAAGGAGGAGTTTTATGAAATAGCCATGCAAAGCGTACCCTTAAAACGCATGAGCCAACCCGAAGAGATAGCTGCGCTGGTAGCTTATTTGCTAAGTCAGCAATCTATAACGGGGCAAACTATCGATATCAACTGCGGTTCGGTGATGAATAGCTGATCAGGGAACTTTTACAGCAATAGTCGGCGACCGGTCGCTTTCATTTTTTAACCTGTCAATAGCAGTTATTACGTACAAATAGGTTTTGCCTCTTTGTACGGTACTGTCCTCGTAATTAAGATTAGTGTTGTATTGTATGCGGAGTATATTTTTAGGGTCGTCGATATTTATCTTGTCGCCATCATTAAAACGGTATATCACGTAGCCGTAAACAGCCTGCTCATCTTTAGCCAGTGTAGGTACCGCCCATTTTAATTGTACGTGATTAAGCACCGCTTTTGCCGTCAGGTCACGGGGTACGTTGGGGGCAATAGAGTCTCGCCAAAGCATAACAGGTGGTAGCGCCGGATAGCGGTAATAATTTTCGCGCAGCGAGTCGGTAAACCCAAGCGGGTTATTAGTAAGCGAATTTGAACTGAAATAAACACTACCCTGCACCCGCGGGTTATTGCGGATCATGTTAATTTGATCAGGCAGCTGCTTGGGGCTTTTAAAGGCCAGTGTTTTGCGTTCATTAATACGATAGGCCGCCTGCCCGATATATAAATGCCTGCCATAAGTGTTATCGCTCCACCAGTTCAGTAGTTTTTCAAAATCGGCCGAACGATTGCCTATAGGCCAGTACAGCTGTGGGTTTATATAATCAATCCAGCCTTCTTTCATCCATTTGCGTGAGTCGGCATAGTTTTCGTAATAGGATGAGCCGCCATAGGTTTCGGAACCCTCAACATTTTGGCCTTTATTGGCCCATATCCCAAAGGGGCTTATGCCAAACTTAATATCAGGGTTGTGTGCATGTACGCTATCGCCAATCATTTGTATCAACAGGTCAACATTATGGCGGCGCCAGTCTTTTATATTGTCGTAACCGGCACCATATTGCTTAAATGTTTCATCGTCGTTTATCTTTTGCCCGGCAATAGGGTATGGGTAAAAATAATCGTCCATGTGTACACCGTCTATATCGTAATTATCCACTACATCCAAAATAACCTGCACAATATACTCGCGTACTTCAGGTAGGCCCGGGTTAAATGTTTTGATACCACCATAAGTAAAAAACCATTCAGGCTTTATTTTGGTAATGTGCTGGGGGCTTAACGCCGCAAAGTTACCATCAAAAGTGGCGCGATAGGGGTTAAACCAGGCATGTAGCTCCATGCCACGCTTGTGAGCCTCGGTAATGGCAAACTCCAGCGGATCATAAGCCGGGTTTGGCGCCTGACCTTGCTTCCCGGTTAAATATTTTGACCATGGTTCGCGGCTTTTGGCATAAAGGGCATCGGCAGCGGGCCTTACCTGCAGCATAATTGCGTTAATGCCGCTTTCCTGATGCGAGTTTAATATATCCAGTAACTCTTGTTTTTGTTTCTCGGTTGTTAGTTTGGTGCTGGTAGGCCAGTCAATGTTTACCACAGTAGCTATCCATACACCTCTAAATTCGCGTTTGGGCTGGGTTTTAACCAGTACAGGTTCAGCAGTAGGTTCAGCCGGCTGTGCATAAACAGTTACAATTGTAAACAGGGGTATGATCAGGAGGATAAATTGGCGGAATATATGCATCAAAACGAATTAATTAAAAGCTGCAAAGATATAAAACTCAAAACTTAGGCGTTTTATTATCAGCGATAAAATTTGCAGCTTTATTGTGTTTTATACATATTGTGTTTACATTTAGCCATTGCCTGACATAATTGTTCACCTGTATTTCTTTTAAAAATCATATTTTTAATGTTTCAACGTTCAATAGCTTTGAACCTAAAAAATGCCGGTAACGGAAATACAAGTAAAACAGGTAGTGTAAACATACAGATACGCCTGTAAATTAAACACAATGGTTAAATAGCTGCTTTTTTTTAAAACAGCTTTGCTTTTTAACTGTATTAACACATTAAAACATTTAATCGCTATGGAAAATCAATCCGGTCAACCATCTAAGAAAAACTCGAACGTCATTTATTTCCTCATTGTGGTGGTATTGGCTTTATTGGGTACTGATGTGTATTTGTATTTGCAGAAAAACAAATCAGATACTAAAATAGTATACCAGCAAGATGAACAATCAAGGTTAAAAACCGAACTTGATAGCCTTGAATCGCAAATTGAGCAGGTAAACACCGGTAAAGCTAAGATGACTGCCGAAATGGTAGCCAAAAATGATTCGTTAAAAGCTAAGATCAAGGTGTTAAGAACGCAGCTGGCTAAAGGTAAACTAACGAAAGCCGAACTGGTAAAAGCCCAGGAAGATGTAAAACAGCTAAGGTATTTTGTTACCAAATACACTGCTGATATTGAGGAGCTCAAGAAGCAAAACCAATCGCTCACTACGGAGAGGGACACCCTGAAAACCAATCTGGCTACGGTAGCTAAAAAGGCCGATACGCTTACCAAGCAGAACCAGGATCTGGATGCCAAGGTAAAGGTGGCGCAGGCGCTCAAGCTGGCCATGGCCAATGTGGTAGCGTATAAGGTTAAAGGGAGCGGTAAAGAAGTAGATGTTACCCGTGCCGGTCCTGCTAAAAAAATCAAGATCAATTTTACAGTAGCCAGCAACAGCATAGCTACAAAAAGCCTGCATGATATTTATGTACGTATTATTGATCCTACTGGTAACCTGATAACTCCTGCCGATGGCGGAACTTTCAGCGCCGATGGACAAGATTTGCAGTATACCTATAAAACATCAATTGATTTTAAAGATGACGGCAGCCAGTACACTATTGATTGGGTTAATCCTAATTTACCTTTCCAGAAAGGAACCTACATTGTATTGCTTTATGCTGATGGCGGTACCATGGGTAAAACAGGGTTTTCGCTTAAATAAGCTTTAACACTTATAACACTAAAAGCCCTGTTCCGATATTCCGGAACAGGGCTTTTTAGTGTTATAATGCCGCGTTACAGGTTAAAAAAGTTATACTCCAGCCGTACCAGGTACATGTTTTTGCTGTTGCGTACCATGTCATTATAAATCGGGGTGCGGTATGACAGGTCGAGCCGGCAAACGCTGTTAAAAATAAACTGTATTGCAGGTGCCGCATCCAGGTAGCTTTGCTGGCGACCCGGATTTGTTTTACCCAAAAGCTCCACATACAGGTTTACGTTTGTTTGCTGATAGTCGCGGTAGTTTTTAGGGAATAATAAATAGCCGGCAGACACGCTATAAGCAGCCGCGTTACGGGCTTGTGAAGGCGGCAGATAGTAACCGCCCCGGTTATCATAGGCATGCAGGTAGCTGGCCGTGGCCGAGAGGGCCAGCTTGTGCAAAAGCTGGGTAACTACCAGTCCGCTTTGCAAACCCGAATTGTCGCCCTCCAGGGATATTTCCTGGTTAGGTACCGGGTTGTTGATGCTTGAGGCCTTCACAAATAATGCAGCCCTCAAATGTTTCTGAACCGTATCAATAGATAGGAAACGGTACTTGGCATATACACTGCCGCCTTCAAAGTGCTGGCCGTTGCTGTAATAATCAGATGTATATAGGGAGCCATGTACCATTAAATGGCGGCTAAGGCCATACATGGCTTCAAACGTACTGCGGTTTTTATAGGTAGGTTTAAAAAATCCCTGGTTTTCTGCACGTAACCCTAATGATCCGGTGGCCATATTGCTGGCCGGTTCCGTATTTACATATAGCTCCTGTGAAAATGCCGGGCACAGCATTGCCAGCAGGCAAATTGCCAATAAAATGATCTTCATAATAATGATTTTTAAAGAATGAAGATATTGTTATATAGCCAAATGATAAATGCGGCCACTTACCGGGGTAGTATCGGTAACCTGGCTAAGGTATTTTTTTGAAACCGATTTTGGCGCAAAGCCGCTGTCAACTATGGTAAAGTTAATACTGCCGCTAAGAGACTTGTCGGCCGCGTTAAGCAGTTTATAGGTATCGCCGCCATAGCTAAAGTTGTTATCGGCTATTTTGGTATTATCAAAGTTATAGGTGGCTTTAAGGCTGTTTACCGAGAATCCGGAGCCCTGAACTTTTTTGCTGATCTGTTCAAAATTTACCGGTACATCATTTTTAAAGGTAATGAGGTAAAGATTATGCATCAGATCTGTTTTAATATCGCTCACAAAAGGCAGCGTACGTAAAGCTTTTTCTGTTGATTTGGCGCAAAGGGCACAAGTTAGGCCGCTAACTTGTAATTCGGCTTTAGTGAACTGGGCTTTTGCAGCAGTAACGGTAAGGGTAAACAGGAGCAGGAATATTTTTATAGTTTTCATCTTGATTTTTTTAATTAATTGTTAGCAATAATTTAACGGCATTACACCGGGCATTAACAGGCAATTAATTGTTTATCAAAGACGAAGAATACAGTTTTTTATGAATGTAGCAACATTTAGCCAGGGTTTATCAGGTGGCGCCCGGTCAATGGATAAGTCAATAGCCGACTGATGCGACGGCGTAAAAAGACCATCAAATGATAAGCGCGGCACATCAAAACCCATTAATTTTGATATGATGGAAACCGGTGCGGCCTGGTGCGCATCTTTTACCTTGATGCGCAGCTGTTTATCCTTACAGCATTTCATTTTGCCGCATTCCTGCGCCATTTTACAGCTAACAGCCGGCGAATCAATTTTAACAGAAGCTATCTGGGTGCCACAATAATGCAGGTTAAGAGCAAAGCCCAGCACAGTAACTGTGTACAGCAGGGTTAATAATAATGCTCCGGACCTTTTCATCATATTAGCAAAAATAACTGTTTAACTTATTGATTACAAATTGTTTTTGTATATTAATAATATAGGCTGCAAAAAACATATAAACAAAAAAGCCCGACCCTCGCGGTCAGGCTTTTTTGTTTAATTAACTTGATCTTTTTATTATTTGGTTATTTATTATTGGGCAGCTTGCTTAGCTTGCTGTTTCATTTGATCGTTAGCTACAATAACAATTTCAACCCTACGGTTTTGGGCACGGCCGGCAACTGTTGTATTATCAGCAATTGGTTCGCTTTCGCCTTTGCCGCTGGTTGTTAAACGTGATGCGCTTACGTTATCGGCAACAATATATGATTTTACCGATTCGGCTCTTCTAACAGATAAATCCATGTTATGAGCGTCAGAACCAGTGTCATCAGTATGGCCAACAATTAAAATATTGGTGTTTAAGTTTTTTTGTAATGAGTTAGCCAGGTTTTGCAGATTGGCCTGTGCGGCTGGTTTAAGATCGGCTTTGTCGGTATCAAATAATATACCTGAATCAAACTTAACCAAAATACCTTCGCCTTCGCGGGTTACGGTTGCACCAGGTACGGTTTGCTTAATTTCTGCGGCCTGCCTGTCCATATTACGGCCAATAAATGCACCTGCAGTACCACCAACGGCTCCACCTATAATTGCACCCAATGCGGTGTTACCGGCAGCTTTACCAATAAATGCACCTAAGGTACCACCCGCACCGGCACCAATTGCTGCACCTTTTTGGGTTTTAGTAAGTGAGTTGCAACCCGAGCCTAAAATGCTTAAAGTGGCTAAAGCCAGGCTTAAGGTGGCTATTTTAATTTTAAGAGTCTTCATATTAATTATGATATGTTTATCATGCCAGTTTGCAAAGCAAATGCCAAAAAATGTAAAAAGCGTCTATTAGGCATTAAAGTGTTTAAAAGGTTACTATTGCTATATTTTTTTAATGTTTAGGAAAGTAATTTTCAAACTTTGGGAAGCCAAATTGGCAATGAAGCATAAATTGGCTTGTTTTTAGTACAAGCAATGTAAAATTGTCGCTACAATAGTTGGCGCAGATGGGTTAGGTTGCAATTATTAATGTAGCCGGGAATATTAACTTAAAGGTGCTGCCGGTGTCTTTTTCTGACATCACTTCAATTTCAATGTCATGAAATCCGGCTATTGATTTAACAATGGGCAGGCCTAAACCAAAGCTATCCTGCTGTAATGACTGCCTGAATTTTTTAAAACGGTTAAATATAAAAGGAATAGCATCGGCGGCAATTCCAATTCCGTTATCGGTAATGCTGATCATAAAGGTGTTATGAACCGCAGTACCCGTTATTTTAATAGAACCACCTTCGTTGTTGTATTTAATGGCGTTGTTGATCAGGTTAAAAAATAAATTGAACAGCAGGAATTTGTTAATGTTGATAAAGTTCCAGTTTTCAGGTACAAAAATATCATAGCTGATGTTTTTGTCCTGCAGGCGTATTGAAATTTCGTCATATACATCCTGCAGCAGTTCTGCTACAGCAACTTTGTCTTCCTTTAAAAATTGTTCGTTTTCAATTTGTGATATCAGCAACAGGGTTTTGGTAATGCTTTTTAAGCGGTTTAGTATTTTTTGCATTTCGAGCAGGCGCCCTTTAAGCTCGTCATTAATATCTTCCTCCTCAAACATGTTTTCGATTTTTGATTGGAGGATTGATATCGGGGTCATGAGCTCATGCGAAGCATTTGAGATAAACTCCCGCTCCTTATGGAATTTATCGGCAATGGTTTCCACCATTTTGTGGATGCTGATATCCAGGTATTCAAAATCCGTAGTGGTGGTGCGTACCTTGCGGTACGACTGAAAGTTTGGAAATTTTTGCCCTACCAGTTTGGTTTTTATAATAAGCCGCAGGGGTTTAAGCACATAGTTGGAGTAAAACTGATCGGCAAGAATGGTGAGCAATATCATCCCGAGCAATACCTGAAAGGCAATGCTTTGCAGCGGGGAGCTGGTTTCATCAAGGGTATCCACGCTTTTACCAATTTCCAGCAGGTAGTTTTTATTTTTAACTTTAAAAGTGTGGCTTAATATCCGGTACTCAAGGGTATCTCCTTCGCTAAAAAGGCGTTTACCTCTTTTAATGGTGTCTGAAAAATAGTTGGGTTCAACCTCATCCAAACTAATATATTCCTCTTTCAACGGTAAATAACTACCATAGCTTTCGCCATTTTCAATATAAGCTTCAATGCCGCGGGTTTTTACTATTTGCAGCAGCTTGTTTTTTTGTTTGGTAAGCTTGCTGTCAACATAGTTGCTGCTGATGTTTCTGATCAATACGGGGACGAGCAGTACAAAAAGTACTACGATCACCAATTTTGATATGGCGTTAAAAAGTGTAAGTTTTGTTCTGAGCCTCAATACTTAAGCGTTGATCTTTATTTTATAGCCCAGGCCCCGTACGGTTTCCAGCCAATCGGGCGGGGCAAAAGCGTTTAATTTTTTTCGTATGTTTTTAATGTGCGCGTCAATGTAGTTAGAGTCGTAATCATTATTTACCACGCTACCCCATATATGCTCACTGAGCTGCATGCGCGTCAGTGTTCTGTTTTTGTGTAAAATTAAATATGCTATCAGGTCAAATTCTTTTTTGGTGATGGTGTTTACTACGCTGTCCAGATAGGATATAGTGCGGTTGGTAAGATCAATCAAAAAGCCGCCCAGCTCAATAATATTATTTTTTACACCGAACTTACGCCGTATAATGGCCTGCATACGGCTTTGCAGTTCCAGTAATGAGAAAGGCTTGGGCAGATAATCGTCGGCTCCGAGGTCCAGTCCTTTTATACGGTCGGTAATTTCGGCGCGGGCTGTAAGTATAATACAGGCGGCATCCGAGTCTAACTTTTTTGCCTCTTTTAACAGGTCAAGGCCGTCGTAATCAGGCAAACCCAG
The DNA here is from genome assembly GCF_014200575.1 of Mucilaginibacter saanensis. GTDB lineage: Bacteria > Bacteroidota > Bacteroidia > Sphingobacteriales > Sphingobacteriaceae > Mucilaginibacter. The sequence goes on from NZ_JACHBZ010000007.1 coordinate 292,834, forward strand.
ATCGATCAAAATAAAATCGTACAGGTTTGTTGCTATTCTTTCCGATGCCGATTCACCATCAAAACAAACCTCGCAGATGTAGTTATAGTTGGTCAGAAATATTTCAAGTTCCTGTGCAAGTGCCTTTTCGTCTTCGATGATCAACACATTCATAGGCTGGCTTAGTAAAAGAGGTAGTAAAATGTAAAGTTAAAGAACGATTCGCGACGGTTTTCAAGGGTGCCCTCCACGTTAACCGGGATAGAGTAGCGCCATGAAGCCTCAAGTGTATAATGCGGCCTGTTATACGCAACAGGTACCTTAAAGCTATAGTTAAGCATATTAAACTCCCGGTTTCGGCGTGCGGCTCCCGGGTCAATATGATCCAGGATGTTTGATGATATTACATGCTGGTAATTATGGTCAACCTCGTATCGCTGCACAAAATTCTGTGTGCCCAAAATAAGGTTTGCCGACGGATTAAAAGACAGATAATCCTGATCGTCAAAGATGCTCCAGCTGGTTTCAAAATATTTAGACTGGCTTATGGTAACAAAAAAGTCATTTGATTTACCGTACAGATAATCAAGTATAACGGTTGATTTAAAGAGTTTCCAGTCGTAAGCATTTTTTAAGTTAATGTCATTTGACGATGCCGATTTAATAACATTGGCATTTTTATTAAAAATAAACCGGGTATAACTAATCGCGCCCGAGAATGATTTGGAAAGCTTGTAAAAATATCCGCCGCCTAAATCAACCTCATCAACGGGGGCGTAGCCCAAAACCTTAAGTACTGAGCCGTAAACAAATATGCCCGATTTGCTATTATATATGGCATCGCCGGTTAAAAAAGGGTATTTAATTGGTCCGGTTCTGCCAAAAAACAGGGCATCACTGCCGTAGCTTACACCCACAGAAACTGATTTTTTCCTGACCACGCTATCGGTATCAGCAACCAGCTGGCAGCTGCGTGCGGTAAAACGGTTTAAATCCATACCCGCAGCATATAAGGCATTGCTGCCGGCAACAAAAAAAAGTAAGCAAAGGTACTTCATCAATAATCGGTAAATTGTTTGTTAACCTGTTTAATTGCCATTTCTTCGGGGTATTTCCGGCGGACGTTCCAAGCCTTCGGGCCGGCGCTGTCTTTTAGCTTTTGGTTTGGGTGCAACCGGTACACCTGAATCATCAACCTTTTCTGGCTTAGCCTGCTTTTTTGCCTTCGCTACCTCTTTAATCTTATTTTTCTCGTCCTGCTCGTGCTGTTTTGCATTTTTTGACAATAAAGTATCTGTTAACGCTCTATTATAAATATAAGGCAGCATGCTGAAACCTTTACTATAAACAGGATTAAATCGACTGTTTTTAACGCCGGCAAATAATAAACATGGTGCAAATATTAATATCAGGACAATATACGCAAACCACTTTATCATTGAGAGGAAGAAAAACTTAAAATTATTTTCAAATATCGGTCAATTTAAACAGTTTTACCTAAGGGGAGAGGCTCTGTTAATAACAATTTCATTTGCCTTAATATTTTGATCACAAAATACCAAAGCAAATGCACGCGGAAACTGCAGGTTTTACCGAAGTAATTATGATAGGTTCAGATGTATAAAAAGCAGTATTAAATATTGACATCTTTTGACGTATAAATACGATTCTGATCGTCAATAATGATACAGGCAATTTGATTTAGTTGATTAATTAAATATAAACCGGCATTAACACCGATGTTAATTACAGGCGATGCCATGGCATCGGCCAGTTCGGCAGTTGGGCTAACAATGCTTACACTGGTAATTTCGCTTACCGGGAATCCTTTTTTAGCATTTATTACGCTTACAAACTTTTTGTTGCTGATGCTGGCATACTTTTCGGCATTAACCGAGGTGGCGAAAGCCAAATTGCTGATATTTAAATGCGCAAAAGGTTGTTTTCGTTGTTCCGGATCGGCAGCAGCAACTGTCCATGGTTTAAGGTTTGGCTGTAAGCCCCAGGTAAGTAAATCACCACCGACATTAATAACACCGCTGCTTACACCATTCATTTGCAATACATATTTTGCCCTGTCGGCAGCGTAACCTTTACTATTGGCGCCAAAGCCAATACGCATGCCTCTTTCCTTTAAAAAAACGGTTTGTTTAACCGCATCAAGCACAACAAGTTTATAGTTGGTAAGCATAACCGGCGAAGGCGCAATTTTAACATCAGCGTTTTCTGCAAGAGCAGCATCGTCGCCAGTGTATCCGGTGCCTGCATAATAGGTAATATCAAATGCACCGTGGGTAAGTTCAGATATTTGCAGTGCCCTGTCAATAAGCCTGAAAATTTCGGCATTGGCTTTTACCGGCTCAATACCGGCATTACGGTTAATATGGTTAATGCTGCTGTCTTCGCTAAAAGCTGACAGTAGTTTTTCAACCCGGTTAATCTCATGGATGGCAATATCAATTTGTTCATCGGCCAGTAAGGGATCGTTCCCAACTACACTAATTTCAAATTTATCACCCATTAAGCGTGCAGTACGCCTGTAAGTGGTTAAATTATTGGTTAAAGTTTTTACAGCCAGCATAAATAAAATTTAATTATCGTCAAAAAATAAACAATGATGTAATACGCTAAAAAGCAATACGAAAGCGTAAGCAAAAGCGCTACATCAGTACCTCACGAAAACTAAAGTAGCCTGCTTATATGAAAATAAGATGAAAAAGGGATTGCAATTGACGTAAAAAAAGGATTTTTACATTATTTAACAATTGGCTTACAATTGGTTAGGGCAGGAAAAAGCAAATAGTTTAAAAACAACAAATCATCCTGAATTTTATTTCAGGATGATTTGCTTATTGAATATTTTAGTTTTAAATTTTCTTAAGCTACGGTGCCTTCTTTTAACTTTTCGGCATTTTCAGCAAACTGTAATGCTTCCATTACTTCCTGTAAATCACCGTTCAATACGCCAGGCAAATTGTAAATGGTAAGCCCGATGCGATGCTCTGTTAAGCGGCCCTGAGGATAGTTGTAGGTACGTACCTTGGCAGAGCGGTCGCCGGTTGAAACCATGGTTTTACGTTTTTTGGAGGTTTCTTCCAGGTGTTTCTGAAGTTCCATTTCGTACACCCTTGAGCGTAATACCTGTAATGCCTTATCGTAATTTTTTAATTGCGATTTCTGATCCTGGCATTGTGCCACAATACCTGTAGGCAGGTGGGTTAACCTAACGGCAGAGTAGGTGGTATTTACAGATTGCCCGCCCGGTCCTGATGCGCAGAAAAGATCCTTGCGGATATCACTTACCTGCAGGTCGATATCAAACTCATCAACCTCGGGTAATACAACTACCGAAGCAGCTGAAGTATGCACCCGGCCCTGGGTTTCTGTATCAGGTACACGTTGCACACGGTGCACACCCGATTCATATTTCAGGGTGCCATAAGCATCTTCGGCCATAACGTTAAATACAACTTCCTTATAACCGCCGCTTGTACCTTCGGTATAATCAACCAGTTCGGTTTTCCAGCCGCGTTTTTCGCAATAGCGCATATACATGCGGTAAAGGTCGCCTGCAAACAAAGCTGCTTCGTCGCCACCAGTACCACCGCGGATTTCCACCATGGCGTTCTTGCTGTCTTCCGGATCTTTAGGGATCAGCATCAGGCGAATAGCCTCTTCCATTTCTTCCTGTTGAGTCAATAGCTCATCAAGCTCGGATTTTGCCATTTCGCGAAATTCTTCATCCTTTTCAGTAGCCAGAATTTCTTTATTGCCATCAATATTGCTCATGATGTTGCGATAAATATTATACTCATCAACAATTTTGGCAAGGTCTTTATATTCTTTATTTAACTGAGCATAGCGTTTCATGTCCTGCATTACTTCAGGATTGCTCAATTCTGCTTCTACGTTTTTCCAGCGTTGAAATATCAGTTCTAATTTCTCTAACATATACTATCTTCAATAGCTAATCGCAGCAGCTATGGTTAATGATGGTCCGGCTAAGAAAGTGTTTACGTTTCGGTCGGCTTATTGGCATACTGCAAAAAACGCACAAAAATACGCATTTTCAAGCATATATAATTCAGCTTATTGTAAGTTGTTTATTAGTGCTTGGTTTTGAGTAATAAGTATTTGAGCCAGGTATCGGGTACAAACTCAAAACTAATTCGCCGGTTGCTCAAAACTTTTAAGCGTAAGCGTGGTGCCGTCAAACTCGGCATAGGTGCTGTAATTTACCCACTCGCCTAGGTTTATGTAACGGCTATCGGCATTTAACTGTATATCAAGCGGTAGGTGGCGGTGACCAAAAACGAGATAGTCATAAAAGTTTGTTTTCAATTCTTCATGGCAAAACGTTACCAGCCATTCCTGCTCGCCGGGCTTAGGGTCGTCTTTTTTCTGATTGCTGATACGGCTGTGGGTTGACCAGTAATTAGCTATCCCCACACCTAAATTAGGGTGCACCCTCGCAAAAAGCCATTGGCAAAAGCCACTGCGAAAAAAGTTTTTTAAAACTTTATAAAATCCATCGCCCGGACCAAGGCCATCGCCATGGTGCAGGAAAAATTTTTTACCACCGCGTTCCATCTTCAAGTCATCACTGATGATGGTTGCGCCCAGCTCCTGCTTAAAATAGTCAAACATCCACATATCGTGGTTGCCTTTAAACATATAAAGCTTTACGCCCGCATCGGTAAGTTCGGCCAGTTTACCCAAAAAACGGATATAGCCTTTAGGTACTACCGTTTTATATTCAAACCAGAAATCAAAAACATCACCCATTAAAAACAGTTCAGCAGCATCTGCCTTTATGCTGTCGAGCCAGCTTACTATTCTGTCTTCGCGTTTGCGGCTTGATTCATAACTTCCTGTACCTAAATGAAAGTCTGATGCAAAGTAAAGTTTGTTTCGAGTTGGCATACCCGGCAAAAGTACGTTTTAACCCTGAAAGGTAAAAGAGGGATATGGCCAGGGATGTTTGCTGCCTTATAGCAGGCTTTTGCTGCTTAATAATCAATGTTTTGTTATTTAAAACAGCATTGTTTAATAAGCAAACAAGTGACGGCATTTGGGGTTGTATTCATATAAAAACAATAAAGTTATGGTTATTCCAGAAAACCCCAATCTTGACGATGCCCAGGACGATAAAGACCCGGGTAATGAATTTGAGCAAAACGAAGGCCAGGACACCGGTAATCAACTGCTTAATGCCAATGAGCCCAATGTTTCTGCATTGGAAGCCGCAAGCCGTGCATCAGAATCGGCCTATACGTTAAACTTTGAAGACGGAATAGCGCCCCGGTCGGGTAAACAGGATGTAAAAACAGGCAATGATAAACCTGGTAATACAAAGCAGTAATGCTACTGCCGGCCAATTTTTCCGGGTTGGCGGTTAACAATTAATAAACATTTGGTTTTTATGTTTTCGGGAGCTTGGTGTGCAAAAGTTTTGCTTGAGCGGTGTTTGCAAATAAATTAATGCCAACGGCGGCCACATCAAAGTATCCGGATATTAACTGTAACATATATTGATGAAAAAATTACTACCTACGGCGCTTTTGCTATTTTCCTTTGCGGGTGCGGCAAACGCCCAGCATGCCTTTAATGATGCTGATTTTAAAAGTAAACTGGGTAAAACAGGTACGCTATGCGATACTGTTTACTCGCTGAAAATTGTAAGCGATACGCTTACCCTGCTCAATATGGGTGCGGCTTATCCGCGGCAAAAATATACCATAGCGGTAAAAGGTAATAAAACAACGCTTGACTTGCCGCATATTAAAGGCAAGCTGGTTTGTGTAACCGGCGTTTTTGAAATGTATAAAGATCAGCCCGAGGTGGTTGCCAGCCAGCCCGAACAATTTGAGGTTCATTAAATAAAAAAGCACCTGGTTTAGCCAGGTGCTTTTTTTAGGCAGTTAAGCCTGTAATATTGGGTTGATTAAAACTCTTTCAGCAATCCAAATACCAACTGGCCTTCTGTAATAGGTTGTTTGGTAACGATACGGCCCAGTTCGCTGGTGCGATTGGTTGTAGTGATTTTTGGTCCCTGTGAGTTAACGTAGTTTCCTTTTAGTAATAAGCCCCAGCCAGCGCCCATATTAAATTTAAGGGCTGCACTACCGCCATAGGCAAAAGCAATGCCTCTTGAACTTAACTGGTTAAAGGTATCTGTTTGAGCTTTCACACCGTCAATTTCTACAGCTACACTTGGAGTTGAAGTGCTTTTGATAACGCCGGCAGATGCCCTAAGGTCAAAGCTAAAGCGGTGGTAAACAAAGGTGTATTGGGGGCCCAGCAAAATGTTGTAGCTTCGGTAGCGGCTATTGGCAGTAACTGTTGATCCGTCTGCTTTAAAATCGTCGGTATACCCCTGTGATAGTTTAACATCGTCGTCATAAGTTAAGTTACCCTGATCTTGTTTAGATACTGTATAACCAATAGCAAAATGTTTATAGAAATAAACAGCTCCGTCAATACCATATACAAATCCCTTTTTAGCAAATCCTGATTTTACATTGCTGTAATCGGTACTTTTAAAATCACTAAGTGGGTTTGACTGGCCTCCGAAAATACTGATATAGCTTTTTAGTTTTGCCGGTTCATCGTCGTCACTTTTGGTATCCTGAGCCCGGGCGGTAAACGCAATCAGCATAAATAGGGCTGTTGTAGTAAGTAATGTAAAAGTTTGTTTCATGTTGTAAAATTGTACTAATAAACTATATAAGTTTTGCCAATTACCTTGCTTGTTTGGTTTAGCAAACGCGTAAAAAAAAGCATTATTATCATAAAGGCACCTATAATAAAAATTCCATTGTAAATAAATAATTACAGTGGTGCCCGTTGCTAAAACTCCCCGTTTGTTTAATTTACGGGTTTAGCTGATGCTTGTTTTTCATAATCGGGGGCTAATATAGCTTGCCCCGCCCAATTAAACAGCAGCAATGGCCAAAATTAACAACTTTTAACCTTTATTGTGCCAAATCTCTTGTTGGCTTCATGGCCAAATCCCTATCTTTAGTTCCCTGTAATTAAATCAACATGAAAAAAACAACCTGTTTATTTGCATTAGCTGTTTTATTTTGCAGCTACATCCACGCACAACAAATGACTATAAAAACATTACCCTACCCTCAAACTAAAAAAGTTGATACCGTTGATACCTACTTTGGCACACAGGTGCCGGATCCATACCGCTGGCTGGAAAACGACCAGGCTGCGGATACCAAGGAGTGGGTAAAGGAAGAAAATAAAGTTACTCAAAACTACCTTGGGCAAATTCCTTACCGTGAAGAAATGCGCAAGCGCCTGGAGCTTTTGTGGAATTATGAAAAATACAGCGCACCTTTTAAAGAGGGTAAATACACTTATTTTTATAAGAACGATGGCTTGCAGAGCCAGTCGGTTTTATACCGGCAGATTGGGGATAATGGCACGCCCGAAATGTTTTTGGACCCCAACAAATTTTCTGCCGATGGTACCACATCGTTACAGGGCATAGATTTTACTAAAAATGGCGACCTGGCAGCTTATCAGATATCCGAAGGCGGATCAGACTGGCGCAAGGTGATCGTGATAAAAACGGAAGACAAAAGTGTGGTGGGTGATACGCTGACCGATATCAAATTCAGCGGTTTGGCCTGGAAAGGCACCGATGGTTTTTATTATAGCAGCTATGATAAACCTAAGGTGGGCAGTCAGCTATCCGGACTTACACAATACCATAAATTATATTACCATAAGCTGGGAACGCCCCAAAGCACCGATCAGCTTATTTTTGGCGGGGATAAAACGCCGCGCCGCTATATTGGTGCTTATTTAACGGAGGACGAACACTACCTGGTGATCACGGCAGCTACGTCAACCACAGGTAATGAATTATATATACAGGACCTTACCAAAGCTGGCAGCAGCATTGTTAACGTTGTTGATAATTTTGATAACCAGCATGCCATATTGGACAATGTGGGCAGTAAGCTGTATATATTAACCAATATTTACTCGCCTAATTTTAAAATAGTAACCGTTGATGCCGCAAACCCCACAGTAACCCACTGGCAAAACCTTATCCCCGAAACCAAAAATGTATTGAGTGCCAGTACAGGCGGCGGTAAAATTTTTGCTGAGTACTTAAAGGATGCCACCTCATTTGTGCAGCAGTATGATATGAACGGCAAGCTGGAACGTACCATTACCCTGCCATCGGTAGGTACAGCGGCTGGCTTTGGTACTAAAAAAGCCGAGAAAGAAACCTATTATACCTTTACCAGCTATGTGTACCCTCCAACTATTTTTAAACTGGATATTGCCAGCGGGAAATCTACCGTGTATAAAAAATCGGGTGTGAAATTTGATCCTGAATTGTATGAATCAAAGCAGGTGTTCTATACCTCCAAGGACGGAACCAAGATCCCGATGATCATTACCTATAAAAAGGGTACTGTACTTAATGGCGAAAACCCAACGCTTTTGTATGCCTATGGTGGCTTTGGTATCAGTTTAACACCGGCTTTCAGCACATCAAATATTATATTATTGGAGCATGGCGGTATTTATGCAGTGCCTAACTTACGCGGCGGCGGCGAGTACGGCGAAACCTGGCACCGTAAGGGCATTAAAATGAAAAAGCAAAACGTATTTGATGATTTTATAGCTGCGGCCGAATACCTGATTAAAAATAAATATACGTCCAAAGAGCATCTGGCTGTTTCGGGCGGTTCCAATGGCGGTTTACTTATTGGCGCCATGATTACCCAGCGCCCTGATTTATTTAAAGTGGCTTTCCCGGCTGTAGGGGTTATGGATATGCTGCGGTACAATAAATTTACCGCAGGTGCTGGCTGGAGCTATGATTACGGTACTGCCGAAGACTCCAAAGAGATGTTTGAGTATCTGTACAACTACTCGCCATACCATGCTTTAAAGCCTAACCAATACCCGGCCACCATGGTTACCACCGCCGATCATGACGATCGTGTGGTACCGGCGCACTCTTTTAAATTTGGTGCCCGCTTGCAGGAGTATCAAAAAGGTACGGCTCCGGTATTAATCCGGATTGAAACCAAGGCGGGCCATGGCGCGGGCCAGTCAACCGCACAGGTAATAAGCGGTCAGGTTGATAAATGGGCGTTCATGTTCTGGAATATGGGCGTTAAATGGTAGTAGTTAGTTGTAGATGCTTTGCAAAGTATGTCCCATGAAAGGACATTTGAAAAGAGGGAATGTCACCCTGAGCTTGTCGAAGGGTTGAGTGCAGGGCCCCACCGCCGTGCTTCGACGGAGCTCAGTATGACACCCGTTTCAGGATGTAGGCTAATGGGGTATAGTCAGCAAATAATACAAGCAACGCGTTTGTCAGGATACAGAAATTAAGTGCATTTATGAAGCGATATTTATATATAGCAGCTATATGGCTGTTCGGTCTTTCAACGTCTTTTGCCCAGGATAAAAAGCAAAACATTAATGTGGTTTTTATCGGTAACAGCATAACACAAGGTGCACTGCTAAGTGATCCGGCTACTGAAGCGCCACCTGCAACTGCAGTAGCTTATTTGCGTAAGCAGCCAAATCTGGGTAACGTAGAGTGTAGTAACCAGGGGCATAGCGGTTATACCACGCTTGATTTTTTACCGGGCGGCAATACTTTTGATAAAGTAGAACAGGCCGCTAAAGCATTTGCCGATAAAGATGCCCTGTTGATATTTTCGATTAAATTGGGGACTAATGACAGTGCCATACATGGGCCGCATGGCGCGCCGGTAGCTCCGGCAAATTATGTTCAGAATTTAAAGACCATTGCCGATAAGTTGCTTGCCGATTTCCCGAAGGCCATTATTATTTTTCAGCACCCTATATGGTATAGCCCCAATACTTATAACGGTGCTAAGTATTTGCAGGAGGGTTTATCCCGGTTGAAAAGCTATATCCCCAAAATTGATAGTTTGGTTGCTACTTATGCAGCTGTACCCCCGCGGCATGTTTTTGAAGGGGACAAGAAGGCGTTTAAGTACTTCAAAAAGAATTATCTTACTGATCTGACCCCTGAAAAAGGCGAGCAAGGTACATTTTACCTGCATCCTAACAAACAAGGAGCTGCTGCCCTGGGCGAGTTTTGGGGTAAAGCGATTGAGAAGGTGGTTAAAAGGTTGAATTGACGACGTTATTTAGTCATCCTGAACTTGTTTCAGGATCCCGCTTGCATAACTATGTCTTGCTCCATGGGGTGCCGAACATGTTTCACTGTTGTCCGGTAAAAAGATTTTTTGATAAAAGTTAAGGGGTAGCCGAAAGACTACCCCTTTGTGTTGATATTTGAGTTACCACACTTAAA
>NZ_JACHBZ010000008.1 GCF_014200575.1 Mucilaginibacter saanensis
ACGTGCTTTTATAGCATTTGCTGCAACCCAAAAGTCAGCTAACCCCTGGGTCAATTTGGCCCGAAATAGGGTGGTCACTATCTCCATAATATACACTTATACCTCTATTTCCACAAAACTCATATCTCTTAGAGTTACACACATACGCATTATCTTTACCGCTTTCTCTTTTTTTGCCAACGAATTTACCTTTACAAACAGAGCAGGTTATTAAACCTTTTAATAAAAAGGTATACTTATTAGTTGTGTTTTTGAATTGGTCTCTGGTGGCTAACTTTTCTTTTACTAACTTAAATGTCTTTTCAGTTACTATCGCTGGACAATCATGTGGCTTGCCTTTGAATAACCTTTTACCCATATATATTGGGTTTGTTAAAATCTTATAAACAACGGCATCTCTCCATAGAAAAGTCTCTTTTTTTACCCCTTTTACTAATAGCGTATTTCCTGTTTGGGTTCTACCCCGTTTTGTAAGAATTCCTTTTTCATTTAAAATTGTGGCTATCGCCTTAGTTCCCTTTCCCTCTATCGCAAGATTGTAAATCAATTCCACGACTTCCTTTTCATCTTCCTTAACCACTAACATTTTATTTAGGTCTTTGGTATAACAGAATGCTAAAAGTGGACCACCCCCAACCTTTCCATCCTTAGCATTCTGTTCCAATTGAGTTTTAATCCGACCAGATGTCTTCTTTATTTCAAAAGCAGCAAGTAAACCTCTTATATCAGCAAGCAATTCTTGATTGATGTCGTTTAAATCTATCTCTCTATCAATCTCAAAAAGTTTTGCTTTATTATCTTTAAGAATGTTTTTTATTAAAGTGGTTTGTAATAAATCACCTCTTGAAATCCTATCTAAATCAGTAACAAAGACAGCATTTATTTTCTTTTCTATAACTTCGTTTAAAAGTGCATTTAACCCAGGTCTCTTGTTAAAGGGAATTTTACCGGAGAGGCCTCTATCACTGAAAACGCTATAATCGTAACCATTTTTTAATGCGAAGTCAATCCCTATTTTTTCTTGATTATCAAAAGAAATTCCATTGTCCGCTTGGTCATCTGTTGATACTCGTTTATATATTCCTATTTTCATTTGATGAGATAAAATCTGACCCAAATATAATATTACACTTTAACACTACAAAGGATGTGGCCCTGGTTGGCGGCGGCGGTAACCCGCAACCTGGCGAAATTTCACTGGCGCACAACGGTGTTTTATTTTTGGATGAACTGCCCGAGTTTAAACGCAGCGCCCTTGAGGTAATGCGCCAGCCGCTGGAAGAACGCCGTGTAACTATATCAAGGGCGAAATTTACGGTCGACTATCCATCGAGCTTTATGCTGGTAGCGAGCATGAACCCCTGCCCTTGCGGTTATTACAACCACCCCGAAAAAGAATGTATCTGCCCGCCGGGAATGGTACAAAAATACCTGAGTAAAATTTCCGGTCCGCTGCTGGACAGGATTGACCTGCATGTGGAGGTTACACCGGTAAACTTCAGCGAGCTGTCATCAGACCGTGCCGCCGAAAAAAGCGAACTGATCCGCGACCGGGTGATCAAGGCCCGGGATGTACAGGTTGAACGGTTCGGTAACCGCCCCGACCTGCACTCCAATGCCCAGATGAGCCCCCAAATGGTCCGCGACCTGTGTAAAATAGATGCTGCCGGGCAAACCCTGCTTAAACGGGCAATGGAAAAACTGGGCCTGTCGGCCAGGGCTTATGATCGTATCCTGAAAGTATCCCGCACCATTGCCGATCTTGCCGGCAGCGAAGAAATTAAACTGGAACACTTGGCCGAGGCTATCCATTTCAGAAGTTTAGACAGAGAAGGCTGGGCCGGGTAATGAATGAAATCGGCTTTACCTTGGTCTTGTACGGTTCTGCTTAAGGCCTATGTGGGAGATATAAAGACATACGAAGTTTTTAAAACTTCGTATGTCTAACATTGAAGCTTCGGTTGTGATATACCCGTAGGTGTTGAAAAACACTTAAAAACATAACCCGCTATTTTGAATAATAATAAAAATGAACAGACTGGCAAAGGCTATCTGATAACCTGCTATACCTGAATAGCGTATACAGCCACCTATGACGGCCGAAACTTTAACACCAGCAGATGCTCATAAAAAGATTGTAATTATTGCCAATTTTGCCACCGACCGGGTTAACGGAGCTTATAATGTAATTGAAAACATTGCCCTTTATACCAATAAACTGGGGTATAAATGTGAGTTGTGGGGCCTAAGTACCGAAATTGACCGTAACGACTATCCTTTCTATGTTCATTTTAATGAAAACCTGTTCAGTTTTAAGTTAACAGAGGGTATAAAAAACAAACTAACGGCCGACCGCGATTCTATTGTTTGTGTTAACCTGCACAGTGTTTTTACGCCCATCAATATTGGCATAGGCAAATTTGTAAAGGCCTTAGGTATTCCGCTATGTGTAACCCCGCAGGGAGGGTATCATGATTATACATTTAAAAAGAATTATCTGAAAAAGATGATCTTTCTGACGCTTTTTGAAAAGAGCCATCTGAGGCGGATGGATTATTTTTTTATTCATGGAAGGCAGGAAGGGGATTTTATTAAAAAGTATTCATCGAAACCCTGTTACACGCTTTTAAACGGTTTTCCGGAGGGGAGGATTGAAAAGTCAATATATAATCATCAGGATGCAGACGAAAAGTTGAAGTTGCTGTTTCTGGGGCGCTTAGATCCACTGCATAAAGGATTGGATCTGCTGTTAAAAGGGATGCAGTTGTTAAAAGATCATGCCGTTGAGTTAACCTTAGCTGGTCCTCAGTTTAATGAAGCATCGCAAAAATATTTACAGCAGCTGATCATTGATCTTGATTTAACTGGCGTGGTTACGCTACAGGAGCCGGTTTACAAACAAACAGAAAAAGAAGCCTTGTATGCGGCGCATCATTTATTTGTTCATACCTCCCGTTGGGAAGGTATGCCGACCGGTGTAATTGAAGCATTAAGCTATGGCATGCCCGTACTAATTTCAAAGGGAACTAACCTGGCCGATATTGTTACTAAAGAACAGCTTGGCCTGGTTGCTGATGAATTAACACCACAGGGAATTGCAGATACCATAGCGGATATCTCCAAAAATAAATACCGTTTAAAAGAGTTTTCTGAAAATGCCTATAGTAAATCGCCCGCGATATTTGATTGGAATAAGATTGCCAAACAGTACGCCGACTATGTTTTTCTAAACGAATAAAGGCTATAAGTTCTTCCGGTGTAGATTACCTCAATAAATGATACAATAGATCTATCAAGGAAAAAAATCAACCAACTTAACGGCGTATGCTGGTAATTGCGCTTAGGTAAATCAGAGGGATTATGATTGCTTAAACATTATAGGAATAATACGGCTCATTCTTTTCTATCTATTTAACATTCTTTAACTTACATTAAAAGATTAACTAATAAAACATGTTAAATTGTTTCTATTATTAAAGATATTTGAAATTGGTGATCAAGCTCCGCAGCCAGTTTAAGCGGACATACTCCGAGGGCAAATAATGGTTCTTAAAAATACAGTAAGTACTGCAGCAAATAGCGCAGTAACGTTAAAATCTCCTATATGCGTAAACGGATGTATGCCGATTTCGGGAAAAGCTACTACCGCTATGCCGGTTGGGCTGGGAGCGCAGATCAGCGATTTTTTTAGTAAGCTATTGAACACGGCCGATTGGCCCCCGCGCTGGCATTGCGGCACCTGGACAGACTTTCATGGCTGGCTTTATATTCTTTCTGATGTAACTATCTGGGCATCGTATTTTGCCATACCGGTATTCCTGATCAGGATGCTCACCAAACGTACCGATATTCCGTTCCCTAAAATGATATGGATATTTATAGCATTTATAGTTTTGTGCGGCACAACGCACCTGGTTGATGCTATCATTTTTTGGTGGCCTGCATATCGTTTAAGTGCACTTATCAGGTTTTTTACCGCAGTGGTATCGGCGGTTGCGGTTTATGCTTTATACCGGGTTATGCCATTGATATTATCCCTGCGTACTATCAACGAGTTGGAGCGTGAAATAAAGGAACGTAAACAGGCCGAAGAAAAGCTATCACAAAGCCATCAGCAGTTAAAAGCCTTTACGCATATACTATCGCATAATATCCGTAATCACTCCAGCAACATATCGCTACTCACCAGCCTGGTTGAGCCTGAGCAGCTTGATGAAAGCAATGCTGAATTGTTTGATAAGATCACTAAGGTGTCGCGTAATTTGAACCATACCCTTGATGACCTTGCCCAGGCTATCAGGATACGCGAAACGTACATTGCACCGGAGTCATTGTCATTTGATGACGTGCTGAACAAAGTATTGGAAGTACTGGAGCCTGAAATACAGGGAACAGATGCAAAAGTTAACCTGAACTTTAAGGCCGATTCCGTACTTTTCCCTAGGTTATATATGGAAAGTATATTGCTGAACCTTTTGTCGAATGCTATTAAATACCGTAATGAGGATAAAATACCCGATATTTCCTTAAGTACGTTTAAAGATGATGCAGGGCACGTTGTTTTGGAATGCAGCGATAACGGTTTAGGAATTGACCTGAATTTGCACTCAAAAAAAATATTTGGGTTATATAAAACGTTCCATGTACATAAAGAGGCACATGGCGTTGGCTTATTTTTAATTAAGACCCAGGTTGAATCACAGGGAGGTACCATATCTGTTGAAAGCATAGAGGGAGAAGGAACAACATTTAGAATTGTATTTGCATAACGGATAAGAGGAATGGATAAAGTAAATATTGCCTGTGTAATTGATGACGACCCGATATACACCTATACCGTTAAACGCATTATTGACAGATCGCTGATTGCCGATAAAACGTTGTTTTTTTCGGATGGAAAGCAGGCATTTGATTTTTTTAAGGAAAACTCAGCTCAAACAGATCGTTTGCCCGATCTGATACTGCTTGATATTAATATGCCGGTTTGGGATGGCTGGCAGTTTATGGACGAGTTTGTAAAGATCAGCAATACAATAAAAAAGAAGATAACGGTTTACGTGGTAAGCTCATCTATTGATGAGGATGACCACCGGAAAGCCTGTTCGTATAAACAGATAGCAGATTTTGTGATTAAGCCAATTTCTGACGAGGTGCTAAAGAAAATGGTTGAATATATTTCGGCCTGAACTAAAAAGCCCATCGCCTGATATAATCAGCAATGGGCTTTTTAATCTTAAAATGAGACTTGCTTGCGGTTATTTCTTCGCTATCCAGAACTGCAAACTATGCAGGTTATAGCCACCGGTGTTGGCGTACACCCTTATTTTGTTGCTGCCGGCCTTTAAGTGGATATTTTTAACGGTGATTGTTTTCCAGGTTTTAGGGCTGCCGGTGTAAGGGGCCGGAACTTCCTTGGCCTGGTCGGCTCCGTTTACAATTAATGAAAGCTTGGCATCATCCGTTGCCGAAGCTACTTTTAAGTTAACTGCGTAGATGCCCGCTGTTTTTACCTGCAGGGTATATTGCAGCCATTCCCCGGTTTCAATATGATCAACATAATAACTGTTGTAAGCGGTTGAGTCTTTACTGATGTCTACCCCATCGTTACGGTATACGCGGCCATCATTACCCTTGCCATACTTCCCGGTTGATACGTGATAATCGGCAGTGTCGGTATCAAAGTAAGCATAACCATTGCGGCCCAGGTCATAGTCAACCGCGTTAATGATGGTTCCGTTAGTAACCTTATTGGCCTTAAACGGTTTGGTAGCTGTTGTGTATGGCTGCCTGAAAATGGCATCAATTACATCATGATGGATAATGGCGTTTTCAATTTTGGCGTGTATCGCCAGTTCAAGCGTGCCGCTGTACACGTTGCTCTCTTTGGGTTTATGATTACCGGTGTTCAGGTAATTGGTTACATCGTCATAATTCAGGTTTGACGGTATTTCTATCGGGTTATTATTTCCCATCTTTTTCAAAGGCCATAAAGCCCAGCCAATGTTGTTTTTCTCCAGCAGGGCAATTTCTTCGGTTAGCCAGGTATTTGAGTTTTCGCCGGTTTCGCCAATCCATGCGGGTACGTTATATTGGTCGCGGGTTTTTATAATATGCTCAATAGATTGCTGGTCATTAAAGTTCCAGTATTTGTGAAAGCTAAGTACCATGTTTTTATCCCAGGGCGGTAATATGCCGTTATAATTATTACCCCAGCCGTTGCCTTCAATGATAATGATGTGCTTTTTATCAACCTGCCTGATGGCAGCGGTAATATCGATCATCAGTTTTCTTAACGGCGCATTGGTTTTTTCCTTTAACCCGTTTTTGTCATGCTCAGGATCGTCAAAGCCCCAGTTGGGTTCGTTAATAATATCGTAACCGGCAATGTTGGGTTCGTTTTTATAACGGTCGGCAAGCTTGCGCCAAAGCGCTATCATTTTTTGCTTATTGGCTTCGCTATCCCATAAGGAAGGATTATCGGTGTTGCGATCAGATATATTAAGGTCATTCCCCTGGCCGCCCGGCGTGGCATGCAGGTCAAGTATCAGGTACATGTGGTTGGCCTTACACCAAGCCAGCAAGGCATCGGTCATTTGAAAGCCCTTGTCTATCCAGGTATTTTGCCCGGCAACAGGTTCTTTCTCAATAGGCAGGGTGTATAAGTTATAATGCATAGGCAGGCGTACGGAGTTAAAGCCCCAGCGGTGCATAGAGTCAATATCGGCTTTGCGGGTGTTATTGGCCAGCCAGGTATCATAAAACTCCTTGGTTTCGGCGGGGCCCATCAGCTCCTCCAACCGCTCGCGAATGCGGAACTGGCGGCTATCCTTGTTTACGTGCAGCATATATCCTTCCTGCAGCATCCAGCCACCCAGGCCCATACCTCGCAGCAGTACATTTTTGCCTTTTTCGTCAACTATTTTTTTGCCGTCGGCCTTTAAAAAGCCCTGCGCTTTGCCCTGTAAGGCAATCATAGAAACCGATACAATCAGTATCGCCGCCTTTACAGATGACTTTATGAACATGTTTTTAAACGTATGTAGTAACATGGTATAATACTTTGTTTATGGTGATAAATTTTGCGCTTACCAGATATAGGTACCAACTGAACCTTTATCCAATTTGGCGGCTATTGCTTTTCCTGCATATTTAATATTAAAATCCTGAGCCGCATCGCTGGTGTTGGCCACTATCAAAACTATTTTGCCATCGGGGGTTTTAAACGCCACGTTAGGCAACTGATCTGAATTGTTGGAGGCAATGCGAACCGATCCCGGGCGCACAAACTTGGAAGCGTGGGCGATGGAATAATAAGCCAGGTTTCTTTTTACCGAATTTTTGTCAATAGTTACCGCTCCCTGGCACATAGGGCAGCCTCCCCTGTCGGTGTAGGGTTTATAATCCGGGTCGGCAGCCAGGTTCCATTCCAGCACGTTGCGGCTCCAGTTGCGGGTAGCGCCAATAATGAGGCGTTTAACCGGCGATATAATATTAATGGTTGCGCTGTTTTCGGGCTCTACAACCATTTGCTCCGTAAAATAGAGGTTCTTATCCGGCTGGGCGTTATGCACATCGGTTAAGGCATCAATACTACCACCGTATAAGTGGAAGCCTGAGCCATCAATATATTTGCGGGCGGCAGGGTCATTTAAAATAGAGATGGGATAATCGGGCCTGTCGGCATTGTGATCATAAATAATAATTTTGGTACGGATGCCGGCCGCTTTAAATGCTGGCCCGAGGTTGTTTTTAATAAACTCACCCTCATCAGGCGCTACCATCAGCAAACTCGGGTTGTTGCCGGGGTGCAGGGGCTCGTTCTGAATGGTAATGGCGTCAATCGGGATACCCTGGGCTTTCATGCCCTGTATGTATTTAACCAGGTATTTGGCGTAGGTGCCGTAGTATTCTGGCTTTAACCTGCCGCCACGGGTGTCATCATTGGTTTTCATCCAGGCTGGCGGCGACCACGGCGAGCCTAATATTTTAATGGCCGGATTAATGGTCAGTATCTGTTTCATTACCGGTATCACGTCCTGTTTGTCGGGCCCAAGATCAAAGTGTTTCAGGGTTGGGTCGGTTTGCCCGGCAGGCATGTCATCATAAGAAAACACCTTTTCGTTCAAATCAGAGGCTCCAATGCTCAGGCGAATGTAACTTACTCCTATATTGTTGCCATTGGTGGCAAACAACTCTTTTAATAAGGCCGCCCTGCTATCGGCACTCATGCGGATGATGTGCATGGCGCTGCCGCCGGTTAATGCAAAGCCAAAGCCGTCAATAGGCTGGTAGGTTTGCTTATCATTAACGTTTATGGTGAAATGGGTACCGCTTTCGGGCTTAAATGTTAATTCATTTTTTTGCTTTTCAAACAAAACCGATCTGTCGGCTTTGGTTAGCCACAGGCTGGCCTGGGTATGGTTTTGTGCATTAGCAATAGTTGCAGCACCCAATAGCAGTGGCCACAGGAAAAATGATCTGATATTTTTTTTCATACGTTAAGATTTAGCAAATGGTGCATTACGCAGGCCGGGTTTAACTAAATAAGGTTTATAAAAGGAATGGTAAATTTATTATTGTTTTTTATATAAAGCCGCTCAAATTATCGAGTAACCAATATATTACGAAAGTGTAAAATATACACCATATAAAAGCCGGATGTTGATAAAATATAAAGATGTTGCCTCTGCCTATAAAAATGAACTGTATGATATGCTGCCACGTATATTAATTAGTAATTAAAATGTTTGGTTTTATTAAAGTTTATTTATAGTTTCACTGTGAGTATCCACATGAGAGAGCAGAACAAAAAGATTGTCATTTTTGATGATGATGAAGATATACTTTCAATTTGCAGTTATATTTTAGAAGAGCAGGGATGGGAAGTGTATACCTTTACCGATTGCAATGATATTGTTGAAAAAGTTTCGGCAATTTTACCCGATGTAATCCTGATGGACAATTGGATACCCGATGCTGGAGGTATTATTGCTACCCAAACCTTAAAAAAATCAGACGCGTTAAAACATATTCCGGTGATCTACTTTTCGGCCAATAGCGATATTCAGATACTGGCAAGCCACGCCGGCGCCCAAACTTACCTGGCTAAGCCTTTTGACCTGGAAGATCTGGAGCGGGTTATTAATAATGTACTTGTAACTGATTAATCTATAAAAAACTACAGCTATAACAGAAAACCCCATCCGTAAGCGGATGGGGTTTTCTGTTATATACTATTGTGGTCCTCCGGGTACGCCTGGGGCACCACCACCGCCTGGGCCGCCACCGCCTTCACGTCTGCCACCGCCGTTTCTGAATCCGCGGCCATCATCCTGTACCGGTGCCTTGCCCGCAAACTTTTGCAGGCGCAGGGTAAAGGTAAGCAGGTAATAACGGGCCAGCCTGTTTACATGCGACTGGGTAATGGAGCTGGCTGTTGTTGCCGATGAGAAGCCTGTATTTTGATTAAACAAATCGAATCCGGACAAGCGCACTGTGGCCATATTGTTTTTCAGGAATCTGCGCTCCACATACAGGTTTAAAATATTAGGGTTGGTTACCTGTATGTTTGAAGCATATCCATAGTTGTTTGCTTTGGAGTAATCATAGCTAAAGGTCCAATCGCCAAAGTAGTTTTTACCGTTAAGGCCGATATTCCATGTTCTTACGTTCGAGCTTCCGCTTAGTAAGGGGTTTTGTACGGAGTTGCTGGTTCTGTTGATGGCGTAATTGGTTAGTATCTGCGCATCAATTACGTTGGTGATGTCAACCCTGAAACGAACTTCGGGCGTAAACACCAGGTTTTTGGCAATGTTTTTCTCGGTTGTTTGTGCAAAGGTAGTGGAGTCAACATTGGTTAAGTAACCCACATTGTTGGTGTAGGTTGCTGTACCATTTAATGAAACGGTATACTTACGCTCGGCCCATGGTTTTGAGTAAGTTACCCGGCCCGATGCTGTATAATAACCATCGGCATTCAGGTACTGGGTTAAAATGGTATTTTGAAACCTTGTGTCGGGAGCATAAGCGCGCGGAAAGGTGATGGTATTGGTTACAACCTGGTTTTGCACCTGTTGAAAGGATAAGTTGGCAAAAAACACATTGCCGGTGGCAAAGCTGAATTTGTTATACCTGATAGAAAAATTGTTGGTGAACGATGGCTTCAGGTCCGGATTTCCCTGAACCGGGTAAAGGGCATTGGAAAAATCAATAACCGGTTGCAGTTGTGTAAATGCAGGTGCCGAGCTTGATCCGTTATAGTTTACACTAAATGTTTGGCTGCGCGAAAAATTATAGATAAAACGGGCCGTTGGGATAACATTAAATGTTGATTTGTGGGTAACAACGTCGGTTAACGGCGAATTGCCATCTAAAACAGAAGGCTGTACACCTAAACCTAAAGTGTAGTTATATTTTTTTTCGATAAAGCGGTAGTTTAAACCAATCCTGTTGGTAGTAAATGTATAATTATACAGGTTACTTAAGGTACTATCGCCTCTGAAACTTAGTTCTGCTGCATTAAATAGTGTATCTGTTTGCTTATTATTGGTAGTAATGGAGTGGTTAAAGGCATAATTAAGCTCCAGGTATGAACGCTTGCCCAGCGGCTCCAGGTATGACAGGTTGGTACCATAACTGTTGGTACGGCTGTAGGTATTGATCATTTGATTGGCCGGGGCAGTTGGCGCGCCAGCAGTATAATCATAAACCGGGTTTTGGTATGACCAGCTTGGGGCCGAGCTTACCGTAGCCGTGATACTTAAATTACGGCGGTGTTTAAACCGGTGATTAAATAAAGCGGTAAAGCCGTAGTTAGGGGCCTGCGAGTCGCCGTTGGTAATTGAGGTATAAGCTGAGGTTACTGCACCCTTTTTGGTAAAGTTTACATCATCGGCCTCATTGGTATTGGTACCGGCATAAGAAAAAGTAGGTGTTACTTTCAAATAGTTTATAGTGTCAGGCTTATATTCCATGTTCCAGGTAAAGCGATGGTTTATGTTCTGGTCCTTTTCATTACTGGTTTGTTGCTGTAACGTTGGATTGGTAGCCGATGTGTTTTGCTGAAACGTATTGCTGGTGGTTGATACCGTATTATCGGCAAAGCTGTAACTACCGTATACCGATAGGTTTTTGCCCCATTGGTCACGGAAGTTGGCCCCAAGCGAGTGCGCATCGGTAATACCGTTTTGTGTAGTGATCAGGCTGCCGGAGTTGCCCCCGCCCCTGCCTGCATTACCACGACCGCCGCCGCCGCCAAATCCGCCACCACCACCGGTGCTGCCGAAAGAGAAGGTGTTTACGTTGGTATTGTTGATGCTTCCTAAAATTGCAATTTGCTGATCGCCGTTAAAGTTAAAGGCATTTAATGATCCTATATAACGGTTTTTGTTGGGGATGCCCTGGCTTGCAGGCAGTGCATCTTCACCATCGCCAACTGTACCCTGGCCAAAATAACCATGATTCTTATCTTTTCTGATGGTGATGTTCATGATCTTATCAGGCTCGCCGGTTTTAATACCCGTTAAATTGGCCTGATCGCCATAGTCATCAATCATCTGGATATTTTCAATCACATCGGCAGGCAGGTTTTTGGTAGCGCTCTGAACATCGCCGCCCATAAAATCCTTACCGTTTATACGCACCTTGGTTACCTGCTTGCCCTGCGTGGTAATGTTACCGTTTACGTCTACATCAACCCCGGGTAGTTTTTTGATCAAATCCTCGGCGGGTGCATTTTCACGTACCTTATAGGCGCTTGCATTGTATTCAACCGTGTCTTCTTTCAAGGTTACCGGGGTTACGCCAACAATGGTAACCAGGCCCAGCATGTTGGTTTGCGATTGTAAAATGATATTACCCAAATCAACCGGTTTACCATCATCAGTAAGTGAAAAGTGTTTTTTAATGGGTGTAAAACCAATAGACGATATTGTAAGTGCTATTTTATTACCCTTTACTCCGGGAAAGGTAAATTTACCATTAGCATCGGCAATGGATATGGTGCTATCGCCGCTGTTTGATACCAGCTTAATGCTGCTGCCGGGGAGTGATAGTTTGGTTGAGTCAACTACCGTACCGCTTACATCATGCGTGGTTTGTGCAAAAGTGTTCATTGCACTTAAAAAGATTAAACTTAAAAAAAGGAGTAGGGGTTTCATAGATATTTATTCAGCTTACAATATTTATTAATTAGTGGTTAGACATAATTCGGATGCAAATGTTCAACTTATAATGTATTAAATGATAAAAAATCATAGGATTGTTACACTAAGGGTATCTAAACGCTTATAAATCATATCATTGTTACAGGTGCTCCCACAAAAAAAGCCAGCATTGCCGGCCTTTTTTGTGAAGGTTTATGGATAACTAATTTATATGCAAGGCGTTTGCAACTTCGTTATAGTTTTTAAGATTGATGCCGGGGTGTGCAACCTGCATGGTGGTAACATCGCCGCCAGGGATAACAACAATTTTAAAATCGAGCCCGGATTGTGAAAAATTTGCCTTAATGTTTACATATCCTACCCCAAAATCAGATAGTGTTATGGTACGGTCAACCTCGCTGTAAGGCAGTGCGAAATAGCCGCCTGTACTGCCAGTGGTTCTGAAATACACTAAAACAATGCCTTTATCAACAATATCCTGCGTAATGGCTGGTAGTGTAAAAGTGGTAAAGCCGGTTAAAGTAACGCTTTTATTAATAAACAGATAGCTTTTTACATTGAGTGAACCATCGGCTCCCGCGGGGCCTGTTGCGCCCGTGGCACCTGTTGCTCCATTGGCTCCTGCAGCACCCGTAGCTCCCGTTGCCCCGGTAGCGCCTGTGGCCCCTGTTGCGCCCGTCGCTCCATTGGCTCCCGCCGCGCCGGTTGCTCCTGTTGCCCCGGTAGCGCCCGCAGCACCGGTAGCCCCTTGCGGGCCTGAAGGTCCCTGTGCTCCGGTAGCTCCTTGAGGGCCTTGTGCTCCATCGGCTCCTGACGCCCCGGCAGGGCCTGGGGTTTTGTCGGTTTTGCAGGCACTGATACTAAAAAGGCACGCGAAAAAGGCCGTAAAAAAGAGTCTTTGTATGCTCATGTACTTGTATTTTTTAGGTTGTATAGTAACATTATTACGGATGCACTAATAATTAGTTGCATAATGTAAACCGGCAATGAAATGTGCTGCGGTTTGATTTTACTTGAAATCAGGTAGTTATAAAGGCCGGAATGTAAAATTTTGAAGAAAACAACAACAAAACGCATTTAAATTTCGTTGTACTTAAAATCAAATTAACCTATGAACAACATTGGCGGAACATTGCACTCAAGGGTGCACAATTGGATAGATGCAATAGGCTTTCGGCTAAACGCGTCCCAAACAAATGACAAGAGTCATGTTACCACAAATCATTATTTTTTTGAAACTTTTAACTTTTTTGAGAAAAAGCGCCGGGATCACCCGGAAAGCACCAAGTTTTTATGCTTTGATGCCTATGGCGAAAAAATCAATGTGAAATCGTTACTGGATCTTCAGGTTGCTTTTTTTGAAAACATCAGCCAGCTTAAATAGTTTATTTAGGCCGTATAGCCAAAACCAATGTTTGGTTATGTAGCGGCACTGTTTTTTCGGGGAATAAAAAACCCTGCTTATTTTGATAAGCAGGGTTGGAATAATGGCTTCTTAAAGCCAATTAGTTAGCAACATCGGTTCGCGGCCAGCAGTTCATATAGCCACTACCATCATTATTATCTTTAATAACTTCGTTAGTATTAATACCACGCGTTAATCCGGCCGGGAAATTAATTACCGGTTTATTGGGATTGAGGGCGTCCTTAATACGCAGGTGCAGATCGGCATAATGTGCCGAGGTTATGGCATCGCCTCCTTTAGGCAGCCCGGCATCAATCTTTTTCAATTCGGCCCGTACCATCGGCCTGATATCAGACAAAGCAATATTTATCGGGGTAAATCCGTAATAAGCCAGTTGGGTGCTTGAAAAACCAGGGATAGCCACACTCTGATCAGTATTTAACAAACCCTTCAGGTTTTCAATATAGCCACGTTGCAGGTTGCGTTTAAAGGCATCCGGTTTATTGGCCGCAAAAATTCCCGAATGTAAATTGCTAAACAGTTCTGCAACGGTAAAGGCGTTATTGCCATTTTTGCCCTCGTTATCATACATACGTGCCAGTCTTGATGGGTTAAGCACATTGGCCAATACTGCCACCTGTATAGCTTTGATGCGGTTAAGTACCAAACCATTGTCAAACTTGCTTAGCTCGGGCTTGTTTATTAACCAAAACGGGGTATCAAACAGTTGTTTGTTTAAAAATACGATGGCATCTTGCTGGCGGCTTTTGCTTACAAAATCATAAACAGCACCTTTTTGATCATACGTTTTAAAGTTTTCATTCATGCCGCCAATGTTGGTGGTTACATGGCCCATATAACGGTAAAACTGATTAATTACCTCGCCGTACAGTTCTGATACATCGCTAAAGTTTTCGTTTTTCTGGTAGGTCCATTTTTCAAGATTGGGCAAAATGCGCTTTAAGTTGGCTATGCCATAAGTACCGGCTTTCATGGCATTGTCGCCAAGGTCCTCGTTTTGCAGGCGCGGGTCAATGGAAGTGCCCTGTCTGCCATAGTAATAAAGCGGATTGCCAGCGTTTTTGTTGGTCCAGCCGGCCAGTATTTCTTTTTCCTGCTGCGGGGTTTTATTCCCTGGGAACCAGCTGTACCCCCATTTAATTGACCACAGATCGTACTCGCCTATTTGCGGATAAAGATGGGTAACGCCATCGCCGGGTTGCGCTATGTAGTTAAAGCGGGCATAATCCATGATGGATGGTGCGGTGCCATGCTTATCAGTAAATGATTTTGAGCGTAGTGAATCAACCGGATAAGCATAGCTTGATCCAAAATTGTGCGGCAAGCCCAGAGTATGCCCAATTTCATGTGATGATACAAAACGAATCAACTCACCCATTTGCTCGTCAGTAAACTGGGCCTTGCGGGCGTTAGGGTTTACGGCAGCAGTTTGTATCAGATACCAATCGCGCAATAAGCTCATCACATTGTGGTACCAGCCTACGTGACTCTCCAGGATCTCGCCCGTGCGCGGATCAGAAACATGGGGGCCATAAGCGTTTTCGACATCTGATGCAAAATACCTGATCACGCTATAGCGTGCATCTTCGGTACTAAACTCCGGATCCTGCTTTGCTGTTGGGGCCTCCTTGCCTACGATGGCATTTTTAAATCCGGCCGCTTCAAATGCCTTGTTCCAGTCATTGATACCCTGAATAAGATAAGGCACCCATTTTTTTGGCGTAGCCGGATCAATGTAGTACACAATTTGTTTTTTAGGTTCAACCAATTCGCCTTTGGCATAGGCAACCGGGTCTTTGGGTTCCAGTTTCCAGCGGTGTATGTAGGCGGTTACCTGGGCCTTTTGGGCGTTGGTGCCATAGTCTGTTTGGCGCTGACCAAAAAAGCCAACCCGTTCATCACTGATGCGGGCCTTCATTGGAATTTTAGGCAGCAGCAGCATGGAGGTATTCAACTCAAAGGTTACGGCGCCGGTGCTGTTATCAGTTGGCGACTCGCCCGAGCGGTAAGTTTTTAACGTACGGGCCTCCAGGTTTATCGGGAAGCTTTTAATGGTATCAATGTATGACCGAGTATTATCAACGCCCGAAATTTTGTAAGCCTTCTTGATATCATCTGTAAGGCCAATGGCGGTAATATCGCCATTATAAAAATCGGTAACATCAATAAGCACCCCGGTGGTATCTTTATTGAAGGCTTTAATGTCAAATGAAGCCAGCACAGCATCCAGGTTGGAGTTTTTTACAGACTCATACATATCGGAGGTACTATCGGCCCTGATGGAGTAGCTTGGTACCCTGATTAAAACTTGCTTATCATGGCGTTCCCATTTCCACACCTGGTCATTCAGCTTTTCGCCGCCGTATTGTTGCCCAAAGGTTTTTAAACCGCCTGGAGTTTTAACAAAACGGGTAACCACCAACATTTCGCGGTTAATTAATGAATCGGGAATTTCGTAGTAGTATTTACCATCAACCTTATAGGTGTTAAAAAGACCGCTATCTGCCTTAACCTTTCCGGTTATTACCTCGCTGAATTTTTTAATGCCCTCTTTTTTAGGCGTACCCACGGTTGCGGTTGACACAGTTCCGGCCGGGCCGGCAGTAGTTTTTAAGGTAAGGGTTTGATTGGCTGTTTGTTTTTTGGTAGCACACGAACTGGCTAAAACAGCAAATATACACGCAGCGCCGCGTAAATAACGGCCCGCAAGGTAGGGTGTTTTCATTTAGTTAATAGTTTGAAACGTAAACTTAATAAAATATCGCCTTTATAATAACTGCATTGGGCTTGCAGTATAAATAATTTTTAAATGCGGCGCTTTAGGGTAAGTACTACCTTGTCGAACTTTTTATCATGATAAACATCAAGCAAAAGGCTGCGGTCGTTTCGTGATTTAAACAGATCATCAATTTCTTCGAGGGTCATTTTGGATACGGGCTTAAAATTAATGGTCACAATTTCGTCGTCCTTTTCCAGTCCAACCTCATCCCCTGCAGATCCGGGTTCAACCCGGTTAATGATGATACGGTCAAAATTATCGCCAGCGGCATAATACTCCAACCCGCTCATGTCATGTTCAAAGGGCTCCTTAAAACTGGAACTGGGTTTTAAATACATGGTGTTGTGCGGGTAATCTAATATCACAGAAAAACGCTTGAGTATGCCGATGCCTAAATTGCCATCACGTTGTACAGATAGCCCGTTCTGATTGTTGCTGGCATCAGGGAAAGATGCTATCACCTGCTTGACCTTAAATTTGCCCAGCTCTAATGATTCCAGCCGCCCTATATAACCATTGATAGGGCCGTTAAGGCCGATGCCCAAATTGGCCGATGCAATAAATTTTTGAGGCAGGCCGTATTTTTTGATAACATTTTCAAGCGAAATAGGATGCCCGGCACCCAGGTCAATGATCAGTTTGGTTTTTATATTTTCGCCGGTTTGCAGTTTTACCCAGGCTTCTACATAAGGTTTTCTGTCTTCGACGGTGATGGGTATGGGTACCCCTTTCCTGAATACCTTTACATCCTTTGATCGCCAAACGGTTAAGGTACTGTCCTGCACATTAATTTTAACGGCCAGGTTATTAAAAAACTCATAGCCAATTAAACCATGTATAGGCATACCGGCATAGCCCGACAGGCTGAAGAGGTCCTTTTTTAGGATGGCCGCTGCCACGTCATAACTTACCAGGCCCGGAATTTCAACATCAAGGGGGGATGTCACATAGGCTTCGGAGTCTTCCCCCTCGCCAAGTCCGGGTATTTTTAATGTACGTTTGTTCGGAATATAAATAGAATCGGCTAATTTGGGATCGGTGATGATCATGAGCCCAACGCCGGTATCTAATATGAAATTATATGGGCCCTTATGATTAATATTTAGCTTGATTACCATAAGGCTGCGTACCAGTTTAAAGGGCAGGGTTACCTTTTTTTTATGATAGTCGAGATCAAAGTATTGTGCCTGTGCCGCCAAAAAGCAAAACGAAAGTAAACATGCAAGCCACAGGGCCCGGAATTGCTTTATTTGGTGAAAAAACTTAAGTGGCAAGTTATTATAGTTGGTATATTAAATTTACAACAATAATTGGTTAAATTGAATTAAATTATGCTAAAATCAACTTTTGTATTTCTGTTAATTATTTGCGGTTTATCAATATGTAATGATACTGTTTACGGGCGGCAAATAAAAAAGAGGAAGATAAAAAAGCTGTTTAAGCACTCGCAGATAGTTAATGATCATTTTACCGGATTTGCACTGTATGATCTGGATGATAAAAAAATGATATATGAATTGAATGCTGATAAATATTTTATTCCGGCGTCTAATACCAAGCTGTTTACCTTTTACACCTGCCTTAAAATGCTGGGCGATTCGGTACCTGCGCTGCGGTACCAAGTACGGCAGGATTCACTGATATTCTGGGGTACCGGCGATCCGTCATTTTTGCATAGCGGCCTTAAAGGCGTTAACGCATTAAACTTTTTACGGCAGAGCAATAAACAACTTTATTACTCAACAGCCGGATATACCAATGATTTTTATGGCACAGGATGGGCCTGGGACGATTATAACGACTATTACCAGGCCGAGATCACCGGCTTGCCGATAGAAGATAACGTGGCGCTGCTCTGTGCCGACCATGATGGTAACCTGCAGGTAAAGCCCGCGTACCTCAAACGTTTTTTAAATGCCGATACCAGCTACCATCCGAATAAGTTTAAGGTGAAACGCGACTTTTTGAGCAACAGCTTTGTTTACCCGGTGATGGCTATCCCTGCAAATTTCAAGCAGGAAATTCCCTGGAAAACCAGTCCGGAGCTGACATTGGCTTTGCTGCGCGATACCTTAAAGAAACCCGTTTGGCCTGTAAATATACCCCTAAGCAGCAATGCCAAAACTATTTACAATACCAATGCCGATTCGGTTTACCGGCGGATGCTGCAGCCAAGTGATAATTTTATTGCCGAACAATTGCTGCTGGCCTGCTCATCTGTAAAGTTTAATATGCTGAATACCGATTCGGTGATCAGTTATGCCAAGACACATTTTTTGAATGACCTGCCCGATAGCCCACAATGGGTTGACGGATCAGGGCTTTCGCGGATGAATTTGTTTACCCCACGCAGCATCATTGCATTGTTGTGCAAAATCACCGCCGAAGTGAAGGACGAACAACTTTTACACAGCATGATGCCCGCAGGTGGCGCAACGGGTACCCTTAAAAACGTGTACAAAACCGATAACGGGGAGGTATTTGTTTGGGCAAAAACAGGGTCGTTATCCAATAATTATAACCAAAGCGGCTATTTAATTACCAGGAAAGGCAAGCGGCTGGCTTTCTCCTTCATGAATAATAATTTTACGCGTCCTGTGAAAGAGGTCAGGAATGAAATGGTAAGGTTGATGACGTATATACACGAGGAGTTTTAAACTTAATTGCGAGGCACGAAGCAATCTCCAATAAAACAAGCCTGTCATCCTGAGCGATAGCGAAGGATCTATTCGCCCGCGAGCATGGCGTACACCCGCTCTTGGCCGCGGGAGGGCCTTTACTTTGTTGCGACAAAGTAACCAAACCGCTTGTCATCAGAAATGCTTCTTTGCCGCACGTGGCCTTTGCCCTGCAAAACCGGACAGAACCACGGGCTGCTAAACCTTGCCGCTACTTCGTTCGCTCAACATCTCTGCTTCGGCAAGGTTTGCTAATGCCCCTCCCAACACACAAACCCACCATGTTCTGCCCGCTTTTCGTCCGAAGCTTATCTGCTGACCGGAAAAAAATAAAACCAGGTCATTTATATCCCACGCGTCATCGCAAGGCACTAATCAATCTCCTATAAAACAAACTTGTCATCCTGAGCGATAGCGAAGGATCTATTCTTGAATAAACATGGTGTATATCTCTGCTGACCGGAAAGGTTTTGATCAGTTTTAATTAGCTCAGCCGCTTTACCATTTGCTCTTCTACCATTTTAAATACCTGTATGGGTTTTAGGGTGCGCCAGCCGAGGTCATCAAGTACACCGCCAAAGTTGATGTAGTAATCAATATTGTTGCGCTTAAATTCATCAATTACATGCTCACGGAAGTTGATCCCGGCAATCCAGCCGTCCTCCACATCCTGAAACCACTCCTCATAATAAAGATCATCTGACGAGTGAAAGTTGAGCACGTTTTCGCCTATCAATATAAAATGATTAATGCCGCTGTCAATCATCAACTCCAGCAGTTCGCGTTTCAAGAGCATGATGTCGTTATTGATGGCATCGTTCCATTCGCCAATAAACTCAATAATGGTATAGCCTTTTTCGTAATCAGCAAACAGCACTTTCAGGTAAAGGGTGTTAGAGCCAAAAGAATCCCATTGCGGATGCAAGAGGTAATTGTACACCTGCTTATCAAACTCAAACTCATTATATTCGGTAGCATAAAAAGGCGAATATTCGTCTTCTGATGCTACGTAATCATCCCGCCAGCGGTAATATGGTTCTATCTCGTGCATATCTCCTTCAATTCAAATGTCCGTATGCAGATGACGGATGTATAAATTGTCGCTTCCCAATCATTTGCACATCTGAAATCCGCACATCAAAAAATCATTTTTTATAGTTATCCACAGCGTTTCTAACACTGCCGTATTTTTTTAATAGTTCAGTGGCATCCGTTTCATTAAGTCCGGTTTCTTCCATCACCATTCGGGCTCCACGGTTAACCAGTTTGTGGTTGCTTAATTGCATATCCACCATTTTATTGCCTTTTACCCTGCCCAGCTGTATCATTACGCTGGTGCTCAGCATATTTAAAACTAGCTTTTGGGCGGTGCCGGCTTTCATCCGGGTTGATCCGGTTAAAAACTCGGGACCGGTAACCACCTCAACCGGGTACTGTGCCTCGGCTGCAACCGGGCTGCCGCTATTGCAAACAATACAGCCGGTTATGATCTTGTTAAGATTGGCCTTTTTTAACCCGCCAATTACATAAGGCGTTGTACCCGATGCCGCTATGCCCACTACCACATCCTTGTCATTAATATCAAACTCCAAAAGATCGTTCCATGCCTGTTCGGCATCGTCTTCGGCAAATTCAACTGCTTTACGTATGGCCGTATCGCCGCCGGCAATGATGCCCACCACCATATCAAACGGAACACCAAAGGTTGGCGGGCATTCTGATGCATCAACTACTCCCAGCCTGCCACTAGTGCCTGCGCCTATATAAAACAGGCGGCCACCAGCTTTCATCCGGGCGGCGGTTATGGTTGCCAGCTGTTCAATTTGCGGCAATGCTTTTTCAACAGCCAGGGGTACGGTCTGGTCTTCCTTGTTAATGTTTTCAAGCAGCTCCCGTACAGATAGTTGCTCTAAATTTTTATAATGTGATTCCCTTTCGGTGGTGGTTTCCATTAATATCAAATAATTTATAACAAAATTCGGTAAAAAACATCAAATGCAATGGCGTCAATAAAAATTATTGATTAAGCATTGATTAACTTTGTTTGCTGGAATATGAAAAAGACTGCGGGTGTTATTTTCAGGACGATGATCCTGCTGCTGGTAGGTATTATGATTGGGTTGCTGATAAGCGGCAATAACTTTGCTGACCGTAATCTTGGCTTTTCATTTTCTGGCGGCGACAAGCTATCCAAAGTTTTAGAGCTGGTTGGGCAAAACTATGTGGATAGTGTTAATATTGACAGCATTGAAGGGGCATCGGTTAATGACCTGCTGCAAAACCTTGATCCGCATTCGCTTTATTTGCCGCCCCAGCAGGCACAGTCAATCAATGAGCGCTTAGACGGCGGGTTTAATGGCATTGGCATTGAATATCAGTTGCTGCGCGATACCCTTATCATTACCCAGGTATATGCCGGTGGTCCGGCTGCAAAGGCTGGCTTGCTTACGGGCAGCCGGGTAATTAATGTGGATAATAAGAAGTTTTCGGGCACCAGGCTAACTACCGACAGGGTTAACAATGTTTTCAGAGGGCAAAAGGATGCTGTTATATTGCTGGGTGTTGCCAATGGCACAGATATCAAAACCTACACTATAAAACGCGGGCGCGTTGACCTGAGCAGCGTGAATGCCGCTTATATGGCTAATGCCAACACCGGTTATATCAAGATAACCAAGTTTGCCTCAACTACCGATGTCGATTTCAGAAAGGCCCTTAAAAAGCTTAAAACTGACGGCATGAGTAAACTGATGCTTGACCTGCGCGGTAATGGCGGCGGGTATTTAAATGCGGCTACATCACTTGCCGACGAGTTTTTGGGCAAAGGCAAATTGATTGTTTATACTAAAGGGGTACATGAACCCCGTACCGATTATTTTGCTACGGACTCGGGCTCGTTCCAGGACGGTAAGGTAACGGTACTGATAGATGAGTACTCAGCTTCGGCCAGTGAGATACTGGCGGGTGCTTTGCAAGACCTGGACAGGGCAACTATTGTTGGCCGCAGATCATTTGGTAAAGGGCTGGTTCAGCAGCAGTTTCCGTTTGGTGATGGCTCGGCTGTAAATTTAACGGTGGCCCGGTACTACACGCCATCGGGCAGATGTATCCAGAAATCATACAAAGGCGGGCTGGATAGTTATAGGAACGAACTGGCCGTACGCATGCAAAAAGGTGAATTATTTTCGGAACAAAGCAACCTGAAAGATACCGCCATTTTTAAAGGCTCATACCATACTCTGAGCGGCCGCAAGGTTTTTAGTGGCGGTGGTATTATGCCCGACGTTTTTGTACCGGCAGATACCTCACAGAATACACTGGTAGTACAAAACCTGATTGATCAGCAACTTTTTACGGCTTACGTGATTGACAGGATGCAACCTGTTTTAGACAGGTTTGCAACCGACGATGATTTTATAAAGCACTACAAGGTAAGTGATGATGACTTTAACAGCTTTATCCTTTACTCCTCACAAAAACTCAAAGAGATGGACTCGCATGAGTTGCTGATCTCCAGGGATTATATCAGGAGTATTTTAAAAGCCAACGCAGCGCGTTTTAAATGGGGCGATACCGCTTTTTACCAGGTAATGAACATGAACGACGAGGCATTCAAAAAGGCATTGAGCATATAGGAAAGATATGCAGATGTGTGGATTTCAAATGTGCATATGAATTGGGAAATATCCCGCTCTCCCTTACAATCCAAAAATCATCTGCACATTTGAAATCTTCACATCTACTTCTGTCTGAACCAGACTTGTATCGGGGCACCTGAAAACTCAAAGTTTTCCCTTAATTTATTCTCGATGAAACGATAGTATGGCTCTTTTACATATTGTGGTAAATTACAGAAGAACGCGAACATGGGCGACGAACCTGCAATTTGGGTAATATATTTAATTTTAACGTATTTGCCTTTGATGGATGGCGGCGGATAGTTTTCAATAATGGGCAGCATTACCTCGTTAAGTTTTGAGGTAGGTATTTTGCGGGCGCGGTTTTGGTACACCTGGTTAGCTACGTCAATTACTTTTAATACCCGTTGTTTTTCGGTAACAGAGGTAAAAACAATAGGCACATCAGTAAACGGTGCAATTTTTTCGCGTATCTGCTCTTCAAAAACCTTAACGGTTTTGTTGTTCTTCTCAATTAAATCCCATTTGTTCACCACTACCATGATGCCTTTTTTATTCTTTTCGGCCAGGTGGAATATGTTGATGTCCTGTGATTCAATACCTTCAACAGCATCAATCATCAGGATAATTACATCGGCTTCTTCCAGCGCCTTAATGGTACGCATTACCGAGTAAAACTCAATGTTTTCTTTAACCTTGGTTTTTTTACGCATTCCGGCAGTATCAATCAGCATAAAATCATGCCCGTACTGGTTGTAGTGGATGTGTATAGAATCGCGGGTGGTGCCGGCAATTGGTGTAACAATGTTACGATCTTTGCCAATCAGCGAGTTGATGATAGATGATTTACCCACATTTGGGCGGCCAACAATGGCGTATTTAGGACGGGTATTTTCTTCCAGAACCTCATCCTCAAAGTGTTTAACCACTTCGTCCAGCAATTCGCCGGTACCAGAACCTGTCATTGACGAAATGCTATAGATCTCGCCTAAGCCAAGGCTGTAAAATACCATCGAATCGGCCACCTGGCTGTTGTTATCCAGTTTGTTTACTACCACAAAAACAGGTTTGATGCTTTTGCGCAAGCGGGTGGCAATTTCATCGTCCAGGTCAGTAATGCCGGTGGTAACATCAACAATAAATAAAATTACCGAAGCCTCTTCAATAGCAATATCAACCTGCTCACGTATGGCCGCTTCAAACACATCGTCAGAGTTGGCTACATAACCGCCGGTATCAATAACGGTAAATTGGTGGTTAAGCCACTCGGCTACGCCGTAATGCCTGTCGCGGGTTACGCCGCTAAAATCGTCAACAATGGCTTTGCGGGTTTCTGTTAAGCGGTTATATAAGGTTGATTTGCCTACGTTAGGCCTGCCCACTATGGCTACTATGTTACTCATGGTTGTTGGATTTAAGAATCAAGCGACAAGAATCAAGACAAACTTATTTAAAGTCGGCCTAAATTTTGCGCTTTAATTCTTATTATATTGTTATTAATTTAACTCTTGTATGTTGATGCTTACCTCTTAATGCTATCAATTATTCGTATCCGAATTTTTTAAGGTAATTTTTTTTGCTGCGCCAGTCCGGGATCACTTTTACAAACATCTCCAGAAAAACTTTCTTCTGGAAAAACTCCTCCATATCGCGGCGGGCATAGGTGCCTACAATTTTAAGCATCTTACCTCCTTCGCCAATAATGATGTTTTTTTGTGAGTCGCGCTCAACAATAATTTCGGCGCTGATGCGGTGCAGGGTTTCGCCTTCAACAAAGGCGGTTACAATAACCTCTGCACTGTAGGGTATTTCTTTTTTGTATTGTTTAAGTATTTGCGCCCTGATCATTTCTGATGCAAAAAAGCGGTCGTTACGGTCTGTAAGGGCATCTTTTTCATAATATGCCGGATGCTCGGGCAGGTTTTCAACAACAAAGTCCATAATGGCTTTAATGTTGTGGCCCAGCAGTGCCGATATGGCAAAAACAGCTTTAGGCTTTAATTTTTCCTGCCAAAACTCCACTTTCTTTTTTACGGTTTCCTCGTCGCTTTGGTCAATTTTATTGATGAGTACGGCTATAGGAGCCAGTGAGCCTTCCAGTTTTTTTAATACGTCGGCTTCGTCATACTCTTCGTAAATATCGGTAACCAGCAAAATAAGGTCGGCATCAACAATAGATCCATCCACTTGGTGCATCATGCTTTCGTGCAGGGCATAGTGCGGTTTGATTACTCCCGGCGTGTCAGAAAACACAATCTGGTAATCGTTTGTATTTACAATACCCAATATACGGTGACGTGTAGTTTGCGCTTTTGGGGTGATGATGGACATTTTTTCGCCAACGAGGGCGTTCATAAGGGTTGACTTACCTGCGTTTGGCTTACCAATTATGCTTACAAAACCTGCCTGATGACTCATATAAAAATAATTAAAAATATATTTGGACTGCAAAGAAACGAATTATATCTTTGCAGTCCAATTAAAACGGAGTGCAAAATTGCATTTTGACAATTGGAAGCAACTTTCCGAGGTTATGACGGAATGCAACATATAAGAATAACAGTGCGGGATGGAGCAGTTGGTAGCTCGTCGGGCTCATAACCCGAAGGTCGTAGGTTCGAGTCCTGCTCCCGCTACCTCAAATAAGTCAAAAGCCTTAAGTCGAAAGATTTGAGGCTTTTTTTATGTATATTAGTTTTAATGGTGCGGCCACAACACCGACTATAGGCTGAAATTAAAAAGCCGCTCAGCTACGGTCACATTTTAACAATCCAGCCAACCTTTATTCTTTTATCTTTGCCCCAATTTAATATTCCCATACTGTGATCAATGTAAATAACATTTCCGTTTCATTTGGCGGAACCACCTTGTTTAGCGACGTGACCTTCCCGATAAACGAGAACGACAAGATAGCCCTGATGGGTAAGAATGGTGCAGGTAAATCTACCATCCTCAAAATTATTGCCGGTGAAGCCAAACCCACTTCCGGCAATGTAACCGGGCCTAAAGACGCCGTGATTGCTTATTTGCCACAACATTTGCTCACCGAAGATAAGGTTACCGTTTTTGAAGAGACCATGAAAGCTTTTGCAGAGGCAAACCAAATGGAAAAGGAACTAGAGGAAGTAAATGAACAGCTTAATATTCGTACCGATTACGAAAGTGACGACTACATGAAGCTGATTGAAAGAGTATCGGAACTGAGTGAGAAAGTTTATACGGTAGAAGGTACCAACTACGATGCCGAGGTGGAAAAAGTGCTTAAAGGACTGGGCTTTGAGCGCAAGGACTTTACCCGTCAAACTTCCGAGTTTTCGGGCGGATGGCGCATGCGCATTGAATTGGCCAAAATTTTGTTGAAAAAACCAGATCTTATACTGCTTGATGAGCCGACCAATCATATGGATATCGAGAGCATCCAATGGTTAGAAGACTTCCTGATCAATTCAGCAAAGGCTGTGATGGTGATCTCGCACGATCGTGCTTTTGTAGATAATATCACCAACCGCACCATTGAAGTTACAATGGGCCGGATCTATGATTATAAGGCCAAATACAGTCATTATTTGCAGTTGCGTGCCGACCGCCGTGTACATCAACTGAAAGCTTACGAGGAGCAACAACGTTTTATTGCCGATAACCAAGAATTTATAGACCGTTTTAGGGGAGTTTATTCCAAAACTTTGCAGGTACAATCGCGTGTAAAGATGCTGGAAAAGCTCGAAGTTATTGAGATCGACGAAGTTGATACTTCGGCATTGAGATTGAAATTTCCACCTTCTCCACGCTCTGGCCAATATCCGGTAATGGTAGAAGATTTGACCAAAACATACGGCGATCATGTTGTATTCAAAAATGCCTCTATGGTGATCGAACGGGGAGAAAAAGTGGCTTTTGTGGGTAAAAATGGCGAGGGTAAGTCGACCATGATCAAAGCCATCATGAACGAGATTGATTTTGAAGGAAGCCTAAAAGTTGGTCATAATTCAAAGATCGGATACTTTGCCCAAAACCAGGC
Organism: Mucilaginibacter saanensis; assembly: GCF_014200575.1. Lineage (GTDB taxonomy): Bacteria > Bacteroidota > Bacteroidia > Sphingobacteriales > Sphingobacteriaceae > Mucilaginibacter. The sequence continues at coordinate 26,704 of NZ_JACHBZ010000008.1, forward strand.
CGCATTGCTTGATGGGAACTTAACAGTATTTGAAACCATTGACCAGATCCCGTTAAGCGATGGAGCGATCAAGATCAAAGATCTTTTAGGTGCATTTATGTTTAGCGGCGATGATACCACCAAAAAAGTTAAGGTTCTTTCCGGCGGAGAGAAAACCCGTTTAGCCATGATCAAACTACTATTGGAGCCTGTGAATTTGCTGATACTGGATGAGCCAACTAACCATTTAGATATGAAGACCAAAGACATTATTAAAGATGCACTAAAAGATTTTGATGGCACGCTGATCCTTGTTTCTCACGATCGGGATTTCCTGGATGGACTGGCGAAAAAAGTATTTGAGTTTGGTAATAAGCGCGTGCGCGAACACTTTGAAGATATCAAAGGATTTTTAGCCTACAAAAAAATGGATAGCTTAAAAGAGATTGAACAAAGCTAAAAGTATGTCTATATAATTGAATATAAGATTTTTATATACATAAAAAGGAAGGTATGCATCATAGCATGTTTCCTTAAATGATCTCATTTGAATTAGAACCAACTAAATAATTCTGACTAAAACATGTAAATCTTGCACTAAAAGATTCGCCTTTAGTCCTGCTCCCGCTACATCGAAAGCCTTTCAGAGAAATCTGAGAGGCTTTTTGTGTTTGGGCTACTCACGAACAGGGAAATCTTTAATCCTTCATTTTTTTAAATGCGTCTTAATGCGTTCAAGACCGTGCTCTACACCGCCTTTGATCATTTTTCCATAACCATCGTCATGCAGAAAATTGACATATACCAACGCTGTTTCATAATGTTTTGTGGCCTTTTCAAATTCTTGCAGGTCCTCATAGCCTTTGGCAATGTTCAGGTAAAGTGATGAATAGGCTCCTTTTACACTGTCGTCTTTGATTTTCAAGGCCAGGTTCAACGCTATTTCATCCCAGGCCAGCTTATCGGCAATGCTTTTTTGATGCCGGGCAACATAATGGGCGGCAGTAAACTTTTCCTTATGGTTACTTGCCTGTTCCCATGCCTGAAGAAAAATGTTTGATGCCTCTTCATTTTTGCCTTCGCCTTCCAGATCCATTCCCTGGGCACAAAGCTTCACGATTTTATTATCAGGATCAAATTGCATAGCAGGCGCTTTTGTCAAAAATACGATCATGAAATGGGATAAAAAAGGAAATGAACAATTACGTTCGTTTCCTGTAGGACACTATAGGAAACTCAAACCTTTGATTGAAAATTTATTTTAATAAGTTTGGGATTTCCTTCCAATAAGCCCATAACCATGAATAAACGCCGGATTAATTTAGTATTATTTCTACTTGTCATTAATTGTTCTTGTCTATTTGCTCAGGCACCTGCCTTACCCACCCCGTGGACAAAGGCCGCCCTGGATGCCGCTGTGCCTTTTCCCGAGTATCCAAGACCACAGCTGCAACGCAGCGATTGGATATGTTTGAACGGTAAGTGGGATTACCAGGGAGGGAAAAGTGTTCCCAACGCGCTTGATCCGGAAAAAGCAGCATCTTTTAATAGCAAAGCCCGGCAAATACTTGTTCCGTATTGTCCGGAATCAATGTTATCAGGCATTCAACGTAAGCAGGAGATCAATATGTGGTACCGCCGTAGTTTTGTAATTCCTTCCGGTTGGAAAAACAGGCAGGTAGTTATTCACTTTGAAGCTGTGGCCCATCATGCAACATTGTTTGTGAACGGACATAAAGCAGGTACCCACGCAGGTAGTTATGATGCGTTCAGTTTTGACATAACCTCATATTTAACAAATGGGAATAATACGCTGGTACTTGCGGCTTATGATCTGAATGACGGCCGCGTGCCATCGGGTAAGAGCGGTCCACGTGGTGATTATACGTTTTGTTCTGGAATATGGCAAACCGTATGGCTGGAGCCGGTAAACAAAGCTTACATTGAGAACATTCGTTTGCTGCCCGACCTGGCCAATAACCGGTTAAAAGTGCTGGTGAAAACCAAAGGCGAAGGAAAAGTAAATGCGGTGGCTTTTGATGGGAGTAGTGTGGTTTCGCAAGCAAGATCAGCAAATGACACTTACTTTTACCTGCCTATTAAAACACCAAAGCTTTGGTCGCCGGATGATCCTTTTTTATATGACCTTACCATCAGCCTGGAAGATGCTCATGCCAAGGTGACCGATAAAGTAAAAAGCTACTTTGGCATGCGCGATATTAAATTGGGCAAGGTTAATGGTATTACCAGGCCCTTGATCAATGGCAAGTTCATGATGCAGCTCGGACTGCTTGACCAGGGGTATTGGCCAGACGGTGTGCTCACCGCTCCGACAGAAGAGGCTCTCAAATTTGATATCCAATTCACCAAAAACGCTGGATACAACCTGATCAGAAAGCACATGAAAACCGAGCCACAGCGGTTTTACTATTGGGCCGATAAGCTGGGATTATTGGTTTGGCAGGATATGCCGGCAATATGGTATCAAAATGAAGATACCACCAAAACCAGAACGGAATACAGGAAAGAGCTGAAAACGCTTATTGATGAACATTATAACTCGCCATCTATCATCACCTGGGTGCCTTTTAACGAAAACTGGGGAGCCTTTGATGTTAAGAATATAACCAATTGGGTTAAGCAGTATGACCCGTCAAGACTTGTTAACGGCAATTCTGGTTTTAATAATAACCCAACTTATCAAAAAGCATACGGCGACCCAGGGAATGGAGATTATGTAGATACCCATATTTATGTGGGGCCGTATGGAGCCTCGGTACCCGACGAACACCGGGCGGCATCATTAGGCGAGTTTGGCGGGGTGGGCTTGTTTGTGCGTGATCATATGTGGCCTGTAGCAAATAACGCTTATGACTATGAGCCCACCAAAATGAGGTTAACAGACAGGTATGTATTTTTAATGGACGAAGTTGAACAATTGATGAAGTATAAAGGCCTCAGCGTAGCTATATACACGCAAACAACCGATGTAGAACATGAGATTAATGGTGTGCTTACTTATGACCGGGCTGTTGAAAAGATGCAAATAGAAAGGATTAAAGCCGCTAATGAAGCCGTTATTAAGGAAAGTTATAAATTGATGCCGTAGTAGTAAAAATGGCAGCTCATTAATCAAATTGTTCGATTGTTGCTATCCGATCAAAATAAAAGCCTCTCAGAAAAGTATGTGAGGCTTTTTATATTGAGGGTATTTTGTAAGTTGGTGTGCGGTGATAATACCGACCACTGGCTAAATTGCACATGTGCGCCAGCAACGTTGCATCTACTTATAGGTAGCGTTTATCACGGAATTAACCCCTAACTTTATCTTCTAAACACTTTCGCAATGATTCAAAAAATAGCCTACTTTTTCTTGCTTTTTCTTATTTTACAAGGATGCACTCATGCACAAACTTTCGATAACGCTAAGTTAGACAGCTTTTTTGTTGCGCTGAACACGCATGACCAAAATATGGGTAGTATCGCCATATCTGCGAACGGGGTGTTGGTATATCAAAACGCCATCGGTTATAGTCAAGTGAATAAAGATTTAAAAACACCAGCGACCATTGAAACAAAATATCGGATAGGCTCTATCAGCAAGATGTTTACTGCAACTATGATATTTCAACTGATCAATGAAGGTAAGCTTAGTTTTGAAACACCTTTGGGTAGTTATTTCCCACAACTCCCTAATGCAGGGAAGATCACGATAGGAGAAATGCTTAACCATCGTAGCGGTCTTCATAACTTTACGAATGATTCGCTTTATACCACATATATGGCCGTCCCTAAGTCGGAAGCTGAAATGATTGCCATCTTTGCCAGGCAAAAACCCGATTTTGAACCAGATGCAAAGGCCGAATACAGCAATACCAATTTTGTGCTGCTGGGTTATATCATTGAGAAATTGACAGGTAAAACCTATGCCGAAGAATTAAAAAAACGCGTAACCTCAAAAATAGGCTTGGCAGACACGTATTATGGTACTAAGGCCAACCCAGCCAAAAACGAAGCATACTCCTACAATTACACAGGGCAATGGACGCAAATGCCCGAAACGGATATGAGTATTCCGGGCGGCGCTGGTGCTATTGTTTCTACGCCCGCTGATCTGGTTAAATTTATAGATGCACTTTTTGCAGGTAAACTCATTAGCCAAGCTAGTTTAGAGGTGATGAAAACGATGAAGGATAATTATGGTATGGCTATGTTTACCATTCCGTTTAATGATAAAAAAGGATTTGGACATGCCGGAGGCATCGACGGGTTTTCCAGTTTACTTATTTACTTTCCGCAAGAAAAGTTAGCGATAGCTTATACTTCTAACGGGGTACGATATTCAACTAATGATGTAATAATAGGTGCGTTAAGCATCTATTTTAACAGGCCGTTTACCATTCCTGAATTTAGAACAATTACCCTAAGCACGACTGATCTCGATAAATATATCGGTAAATATTCCAGTACCCAAGTGTCTTTAAAGGTTGCTATAACTAAAAACAATACCATGTTGTTTGCGCAAGCCACTGGTCAAAGCGCATTTCCCTTGGAAGCCAAGGGTGACAATAAATTTGTTTACGCTGATATTACCCTACAGTTTGACCCAGCTAAAAATAATTTTTCTTTAATTCAGGGAGGAGTTACCTATCTTTTTACTAAAGCCAACTAATGCGATGAAATTGTAAGTTCGAGATTGATAGCCATCGCCGCCTCAAGTGCCGCGATTATGGTCCGCCATGTTAAGAACCTTACCCCAATTATAATTCCTTGATTATTTATCGTTCAATCCCAAAAGTTATCATACATTTGCAGCCATCAAAACAGTGCGGGATGGAGCAGTTGGTAGCTCGTCGGGCTCATAACCCGAAGGTCGTAAGTTCGAGTCTTGCTCCCGCTACCTGAAGTATAAGAAAGCCTTTAACGAAAGTTAGAGGCTTTTTTGCGTTTATTGGCGATTTGAGTATGATATTCAAAAGACCTTACGAACAGATATAGACACTTGCCCGGGCAGCGTAGTAGAATTATCAACAAATTTCTGCTTAAATTGGCCTTTATTTTCTATTGTTAATTATGAAGGCATTATTTTTAGTTATCTGTTTAACTGCTTTTTCTCATTTAGGTTTCGCACAACAAACATACGCTCCCGCCGCGCCTTTGCCTGCCAGGAACTTGGCTATGTTTGGCAGAGGTTTATATCCGGGCAATGATACAACTTATAGGTTATTGAAACACAGCGGCTTTAATACCCTGCTGTTATCCAGTTTTTATATTCATGCGGATGGAGACCTGTATTCTGGTGATTCTCATCAACCCATTATTCATAACGGCAAATGGGTGGGAGATTCTTCCTATGTGAGAAGGGTGATTGATCTCAAAAAAAAATCGTCTATATCCCGGATTGAAATTTTACTGGAAGGGCGTTGGTATGGGCAGCCGCCTAACACGTTTGATTTTATCAGTGACTGGTATGATCCAGCTAAGACGGTGCCAGGTATTGTGACCGGTATTGGTGAGCAAAGTACGTTATATAATATTTGTAAGGTATTAAAAGAAGTACTGGGCGCTGATGCATTTTGTATTGATGATGAGTCTGTGTATGACAGCGCTTCTATTATTGCGATGGGCAAGATTGCGGCAAAACTAAACATGCATATGACATTATGCCCTTATAAAGGATACACTTATTGGGGCGATATTCTAAAATCATCAGATGTAAATGTGGTTGATGCCTTGTATTTGCAGTGTTATGATGGTGGGGTAAAGAACGAAATAAAAGACTGGGTAGGAGCGCTGAAACCTAAGCAACCGATATATCCGATATTTATGGTACGTGGTTCATTTAGCACTTGCGACACTTACAAAGGAAGTAAATCAGTGGCGGAAATCAAGACTCAGCTAAAAGGATTTAAAAGCGACTATCCGGAAATGAGCGGTGCAGCGATATGGCAGATGGAAGATCTGAAAAATTTCGTTAGGATGGGATGTGCTGTAAAGGAACCAACATCAGGAAGTGCGAAAAGTGTAGCCGAATTTTTGAGTCAGTTGAAGAAGGCGTTGAAAAGCGAGTTGTAGTAAACACCTGCATGGAATGATAGTCCTTTTGTAACGCTGGATTCCGTTCTTTTTGATTGATATCTATATTATTTAAAATCGGGACTGGAAAAAGCCAGATTCGTTTTATATTGTTTATAAAATGTTGTTAACGTCGGGGGATCATTTTAAAGCCATACCCACGGTACCTATTAACGAACATCAATATTTCTGCAGCCAGCTTCAGACCTCATTCGGCCTTTTACTTTCAACGCGCTTTCTGATCCGGCTGAGCGAAGGATTGGTGATGCCGAGGTAAGATGAGATATGATAAGCCGGAATGCGCTCTACAATATGCGGATGTTGTTCCAATAACCTGATATACCGTTGTTCATGTGAAAAAAAGATGAACTCCTCTGTACGCGTTTGAGCAATATTGAAGAACGACTCAGCCAGCAACCTGCCAAATTTGGCCCAGTTAGGGTGGGTATCATAAAGACTGCTAAGGTCCTTGTAGGAAATAAAGGAGATTTCCGAGTCTTCCATCGCTTCAATAAAATACCAGCATGGATTGCGTGACACGAAGCTTCTGAAAGAAACGACAAACTGATTTTCAGAGAAAAAGTAGACGTTTTTATCTTCGTTTGTATTAGGGTCACGGTAATAGATTCGGAATATACCTTTAACTATCAGCCCCAAGTCGTTGCAAACCATTTGCTGCATGTTGAAGAAATCTCCCTTATTCATTTTCCGGGCCATCCAAAACTGCTCGCTGTCCCTAACATCTTTATCATTCAATGGGGCAAAATTTCTCAGGTGCTGAAAAATGATATCGTTTCTATCGGTCATCTCATCGTGTTTTAAATTGTCAGTAAATAATAAGGCCGGACTACCTCACCAAGCCAATAATTCAAATTTGGCAAAATCTATCACCATAAAATTAGTTATGTGCCGTTAAACACTTCTCAAATATAATCTGAATATAACGCAAATGATTTTCACTTAAGTGAATCGGTATAACAGACTGTAATCGTAGCGTAATATTCTGCTCGTATTTTCACTTAAGTGAAAAATCTCCCAATTAATACTGAACACCTTTGGCCTAACAAATAATAAAATTAAAAAAATCATGACATCAGGTTCTCAATCTAATATGGTAATAGACGGACAGTCCGTTGAAACTGCCAGATCATTACGCAAGCTTTATTTTATCCGTGCCGCCTTTTCGGTGCTCTGGGTGATTCTTGTTGCTCTTTTTGCAAAAACATCTATGGGGATTGCCAGTGTTTTGCTGATCATTTACCCGGCCTGGGATGTGTTAGGCACCTTCCTCGATATACGCGCCAATCACGGGAGTACTTCTAAAACGCCACAATATACCAATGCAGTGATTAGTGGCATCACTACTGTAGCTGTAGGTATCGCTTTACAAAAGGGCGTTCCTGAAGCCTTGATCGTTTTTGGTGCCTGGGCAATTGGAACAGGGTTGATCCAGCTGATTTTAGGTTTACGCCGCAGAAAGTTTTTAGGCGGACAGTGGCCGATGATCATCAGCGGTGGCCAGTCAATGATCGGAGGCACTTCTTTTATCCTGTTAGCTCATGACCCAACAAAGGGAATCACAAGCTTAGCTGGTTACGCCGCTTTTGGTGCTTTTTATTACTTGCTTGCTGCATTTCGTCTGTCCAAAACAGTTAACCGCATTGCATCAGCATAAGTAAATTTCATATCTGTATAGCTGCGTAAACCGCAGACCGTAGGCTACATCAAATGCCACTCAGAGAAATCTGAGAGGCGTTTGATGTTTAGTTTCTGGCCCATCATTATTAATCAAGAGATGCCCCCGTCGGTATAAAGACAAAAAAACGGGAACCCTGGCCAGGTGCACTTTCAAAACCAATCTTACCACCCTGGCGCTCAATAAACTCTTTGCATAAAGGCAGGCCCAGGCCAACTCCTTTTTCATTGTTTGTCCCGAAGGCAGGTTCGGTATTGATAGAAAATATTTTATCTTGTTTATGACGTTCTATGCCTTTGCCGTTATCACTAACGGTTATCAGGCATTCTTGCTGCACCAATTGTGCATCTATATTAATTATACCGCCATTTGGCGTAAATTTAATGGCATTGCTAATCAGGTTACGCAGCACCAGTTGCAGCATATTCCCATCCGCAATTACTGCCAGCACAGGGTTAATATTATAGTTCAGGGCGATATCTTTTTTATCAGCTTGCCTTTTGCCCATATCCAGTGTGTTTTTTATTACGTCGAGCAGGTTTGCCCGTATCAAATGAACAGCTGGCCCCTCCATTTGTGATTTAGACCATTGCAGTAAATTGGTAAGCATATCCATTGTACTGTTGGTGGCAGCCAGCAACTCCTGCTCTATTACTGCACGCATTGGGCTGTCCAGTTCATTTTCGTTAAGCAACTGGAGGTAACTTTGTATGTTGATGAGCGGCGTCCGCATATCATGAGATATAATGGACATGAGCTTATTTTTTTCCGCGTCGCTTTTTTCAAGCTGCTCTTTTTGAAGTAATATGTGCCTGTTTTGGGCTTCAATGGCTATAGCCTTTTCTTCTGTGGCTACACGTTCTTTATCATAGCTTTTGCGGATGTATTTAATAACAATATAAATCGCTATCACCGGCAAAGGGAACGCCGTAATCCTGTCTATCAGTTCGCCCTTTCCCGCAGTAAATGGGTGTTTGACCAACACCGGATTATAATATGCCACCAGGTGTAAAGCCAGAAAACACAGGATATAAACCATTAGCCAGGCCAGGTGCTGCCGATAAGGGGAAATTGCAAATACCAGCAACAGGTATGCGGGCCATATAATATCAGTTGAGCCATTAATGCCCGAATTGGCAAAATAGTTAACCGAGAAAATAATTAGCCCTGTTACCCCAAATAAAATGCTGTTGTGCTGTTTGTTATTAAAGCGGGAATTGTAGTACTCATACCCAAAAAACAAACTGAACAGCAAACTGGAAAAAGAAGCCACATAAAGCCCGGCAAAAAAGTTATAAGGAACATAAAAAGCAGCCAGCACAATTAAACCCGCACTAATAGAGTGAAATATTCTGCTTTCTAACGGAAAATCCGAAGAACTACCCGTTAGCTTAAGCCAAACCACATTCATTTTTTTTAACATAAGCAACTAATAGCGGCCAAATTTAATAGTATTAACAAATCTCTTTGGGTTAGGTTGGTATAGATAGATATGGAACACCGGCCAGTTACAGGCCCGGAATTTGTTAATGTTTATAAATTGTTGGTTATAATAAAAGGGAAGTTAATTAATAAAGTTAAATTAACTATAACTCATTGCTTTGTTCTTTCAACAGAAATTATCGCCAGGGAAACGGAATGCATGAGATTTATTTCAATAGCCTTCAATGAGCTCCAACAGGGAGGGCTATTAAACACATCATTTATGGTTTACAAATCTGCCAAAAGGTTCGGGATTTGACCTGGTCTTTTTTGTTCGATTTTACTTCTTGCCTATAGCCTATCTTAAAACCGGGTTAAACCAGCAGCTAAGCCTAAAGTGGTATGTAATTGGAGCATTCACTCAAATTTAATATGTTTGGGTCTATGAACCCGCAACCTATTCCCGCAAATCCTGTAAGGCGTATACTTACTGCAAGTCTTATCGGCACCACCATTGAGTTTTTCGACTTTTACATATATGCCACCGCTGCGGTACTTGTATTCCCCAAACTATTTTTCCCGGGGGGCGATCCAACTTTGGCTACGCTGGAGTCGCTGGCTACTTTTGCACTGGCCTTTTTTGCACGGCCGTTGGGAGCGGCTTTGTTCGGGCATTTCGGAGATCGTAAAGGGCGTAAGGCTACGCTTGTTGCAGCACTGATGACCATGGGGCCATCAACCGTAGCTATCGGGCTTTTGCCGGGTTATGCTTCCATTGGCATTGCGGCCCCAATTTTACTGGCCTTATTTCGTTTTGGGCAGGGATTGGGTCTTGGCGGTGAGTGGGGCGGCGCAGTGTTACTGGCTACAGAAAATGCCCCCGCCAACAAAAAAGCCTGGTATGGCATGTTTCCGCAGTTGGGTGCACCTATAGGGTTTCTGATATCCAGCGGCAGTTTCTTTATCCTCAGCAAAACCATGAGCGAAGATGATTTTATAAATTATGGTTGGCGCATCCCTTTTATTGCCAGTGCAATACTGGTGTGGCTGGGTTTGTATGTGCGGTTAAAAATATCTGAAACGCCCGCGTTTATGAAGATAATTGACAACAACGAGCGCTCAAAAATACCTTTTGCCGATGTTTTTGTTAAGCATACCAAAGCCATAACGTTAGGTACGCTGGCTACAATTACCACCTTTCTGCTGTTTTATTTGATGACGGTATTTACACTTAGCTGGGGTACAACCGCGCTTCATTATCCTAAAAGTAATTTTTTGATCATACAAATGATATCGATGTTGTTCTTTGGTTTGGGCATTCCGCTATCGGCTTTGTTGGCCGATAAGTACGGGCGCAGCAAAATGCTTATTGTGGCAACCATTTGTATCATGTTGTTCGGGCTTGTTTTCGCCCCGTTATTTACAACCGGCAGCCTGGCAACAACCGCTGTGTTTCTTTCGCTGGGTATGTTTCTGATGGGCCTTACGTATGGGCCAATAGGCACCACGCTGGCTGGTATTTTTCCGGCATCGGTACGTTATACCGGCGCTTCGCTGGCATTTACCCTGGCGGGAATTTTGGGTGCTTCGCTTACGCCCTATTTGGCAACCACGCTGGCACACAATTACGGGCTTGCTTATGTGGGCTATTATCTTACAATCGCTTCAACCGTTACGCTGCTAGCATTGCTGGGTGCCCGAAAAATAATTAGTCAGCAGACCGAGTAATTGCCCTTGTGTTAAAAGCACATAGCATGATACCGCTCCCGCTACCTGAAAACTTTTAGTGAAAACTAAGGGTTTTTTGTTTTCATGCGGTTGATAACTTACCCGGCTTGTATCAACGCCAGTAAATGGACGTAGATAAAACAAAAGGCTTGCTACTCAGGTTGAAGAGATAACAGCTGTCGCAATATACCCCCTAAAATGTCCCGGATACCCCTTACCCGGTAGCAAAACATCGTTAATTTTGAGATAGTTAATTGATACTATCAAAACAATTAACGCTTACGAGTTTTAACTATATATCAACACCAAAATCATTTACCTATGTTACCCATCAAGCCACATCTCTGGTTCGACCAGGAAGCAAAAAAAGCAGCCGAGTTTTACGCATCGTTTATGCCCGACTCGGTCGTTAATTACTCCAATCATTTTTCAATGTCTGGCGGCGAATGTGAATTTGTTGAATTTACTATTGCCGGCCAGTCGTTCCTGGGAATCAGCGCCGGGCATAAGCTCGGAATCAACCCGTCTATTTCCTTTATGATCAATTTTGACCCTTCGCGTGATCCGGAAGCTGCCCAACACATCGATGAGGTTTGGAGCAAACTGGTCGAGAATGGAAAAGTGCTGATGCCGCTGGATAGCTATCCTTTCAGCGAGCGTTACGGCTGGGTGGCCGATAAATACGGCGTATCGTGGCAGCTCATCTTAACCAACCCGGCCGGCGAGGAAAAGCCTGTGATCGTTCCGTCGCTGCTGTTCACAGAACCTGTGGTTGGTAAAGCCGATGAAGCTATTGATTTTTACACCTCGGTATTCAAAGACAGTAAGCGCGGTATCACTGCTCCGCGTCCGGAAGATATGGGGTCAGACAAAGCGGGCACACTCATGTTCGCTGATTTTTACATCGACCAAACATGGCTGGCCGCCATGGACAGTGCACATTCGCACGGGTTCAGTTTTAACGATGCGGTGTCACTACTGATCACCTGCGAAACGCAGGAAGAGGTCGACTACTACTGGTCGGCGCTTTCAGCTGATGGCGCACCGGGTCAATGCGGCTGGCTAAAGGATAAATACGGCGTATCGTGGCAGGTAGCCTCCACCGTGATGTTCGATGCATTCAGGAATGGTAGCCCAGAACAGATTGCACGTATTACACAGGTTTTTATGACCATGAAGAAAGTGGATATAGCCGCCTTGCAGCGGGCCTATAATGGCGATTGATCCATTAATTTTTGCTTATCTTGGTATATGAGTATTACGGAATTCATCAGCGGAGCACCCGGCGAAAGACAGGCTCTTTCAACCGCCATGCGCGAGGCTATCATTGCAAACGACGTTACGGTTATCCCGGTCGTGAAACCGATGATGAGTAAGGAAATGATCTTGTACGAGGATCGTGGTTATATGAAGTACGGGCTGGCCAGCACCAAACAACATCTGTCGCTGCATTGCCTGCCGATGTATATGAACCCGGCGCTGCACCAGCAATTTGAAAAGCTGGCGCAGGATGCTAAGTTTCAGAAAGGCTGTATCAATTTTAAAGATGAAACCGAATTGCCTGTAACAGTCATGGCTAAATTGGTTGCTGAATGTTCGGCTATAGATATTGCAGCGATGCTCGAAAACCGGAAAAAGAAATAGATGAGCTGGACCTGTCCGAAATGTGAGCGGGAACTGCCTAAGCCGGAACAGCGGCATTATTGTGCGCGGGTTAGTCTTGACACTTTGTTTGCAGGCCGACCGGCTGAATTGGTGCTGATATTTGATAAGCTGCTGGCTGAGGTTGCCGATTGGGAGGGCGTACTCGTGGGTACAACGCCGAACTGTATCGTTTTTACCCGGAGGCTTGCCTTCCTGGTGATCCGGCCAATGAAAAAGGAACTGGATCTGAAATTTTACTCTAAAGTACCGCACCCGGAGAGGCCGGTGCTTAAAAGTACCGCTGCCGGTAATAAGTTTGAAAATCATATCCGCATATCATTGGAGGACGACCTGTGCCCCGCTTTGTTTAATTATCTGCGGGAATCATACCAGCTGTTATGATCACTTGTTTTTTGGCGCAAATCACCTCCTGTTTTGTCATGATCACACCCTCAGCATGATGGGGCGTTTGCAGATATTTGTAATAGTAGGAAACACAATCACTTTTTAAAAAACGATTTTTATGCGTAAATTAAAATTACAGATACAAATGACTATTGATGGTTTTGTAGCAGGGCCTAACGGCGAGTCGGACTGGGTGTGGATAGCCGGACCGGATGAGTATGGTTTTCAAAAGATAGTTGAACTGGCCGATAGTTCCGATACCATTTTGCTGGGTCGCAAGATGACCCCGGGATTCATCGGGCACTGGGAAAATATGGTCGACAATGAACCCGACAGCCCCGCGCAGCCATTGGCGAAACTGATGGTAAACCTGCGCAAGATTGCTTTTAGCCGCACACAAACAGCCATCGAGGGCAGAAACTTAGAAGTGGAAAACGGAAACCTCGCTGCCGCGGTAAATGCGCTGAAAAAACAACCAGGCAAAGATATTATTGTTTATGGGGGCGCCAACTTTGTAAGTTCGCTGATCAGCGAAAACTTGATTGACGAATATTATATCATCACAAACCCGGTTGCTATAGGCAACGGGCTCTCAATTTTTAAGGAGAAAAAGATCTTGAAATTAGAAAGTTCAATTGCATTCAAAAGTGGAAAAATATTGAATAAATACCTGCCAGTATAAGCCGGAGGCTAAGTTGTGCGGTTAACGCTCTGATGCTTTTATTGCCTGGAAACTTATGGTTGTAAGTGCAATAATTGTTGCAACAAACCCACCTGCGGCAAACAACCACCACCAGGATTAAAACGTGACAAAACAATAGCAGGATAAAAACCGGCGAGTGCAGTTACAATAATTGTTACAGCTAAAAGAAATACAATAATTATAGTATTGCTGATGATGTTGAATGAAAGCGAAAGCTTTAAAAAGTGACTTACAGAAGGCAATGCAAGAATTGTAATAATGGCTGCGAGTATTACAGCACCTGTAACTATCAAAAATGTTTCAACGATGAATTGGATCTGCAATTGGGATTTACTACTCCCAAAGCTTTTCTTACACCCACCTTCTTTGCCCGGTTAACAGCTTGTGCAGTGGAGAGGTAGCCATTAATGAATAAGATCCGTCTTGGAATGCTTTATTTCATAGTGCAAATCCACAATGCCGTTTTTGTAGGCCGTTACGTTTTTGAGGTGCAAGGCTTGTTCCTGTCCAATTTGATCAAAAAACAGTTTCCCTTCGCCTAAAATAATCGGCATAATGGATAGCCTGATGTCGTCGGCCAACTTTAACAAAATCAGCTCTTTGGCAAGTGTGGCACCACCTGCCATCCAAACATTCTTATAGTTGGATTTTAGTCGTTCATCCACAAGTGTATTCAGATCGCCCGAATAAAATTCAACGTTCTGCGGGTTAACCGGTAAATTTCTGTGAGTTATTACAATAACGGGCACGTCCCCATAAACCCACCCGTAAGATTCTGAAAGTTTTAGTGCGTGCTCGTATGTCCGGTAACCCATCACATAGCAATCTATGGATTTTAAAAATGCGGCCGTATCCTGTTCTGTCAACGTAATTCCTTGCTCGTAGTAGTCAACGGTTTCAAACCATGAAATACTATTGTCCGTTTTCGCGATAAATCCATCAAGGCTTGAAACCATGTGGATAGTTAATTTGAATGCGCCTGTGTTCATTTCAGTAAGTATTGTTGATTGAGGTACTGTTAAAGCAATATAAATAAAAAAAGATGCAAGCCTGAATTAAACGTCTGTTTTGATTCGGGTACTGATCAGGCAGGGCTTAATGCCCTCCCCTATAATAAAAATGCTGCCAGTAACAGCGAAAAATCCGTGTTTGTTTTAAGCCCCAACCCCAATAATAAAGATTGTTTATTTATGATAATAGGGTGAATATGTGAATGTAGATTTTGCTAAATTTGGTTATAGCCAATTCAATTAAACTATAAACAAGTATGGAAAACAATACAGATCACACTACCAAGTTAGCTGACCTTAATGATCCAAGCAGTGCAGCTAAATGCCCTTTTTTAAATGGAGCCCTAAAGCAAAGCGCCGGCGGTGGCACAAGGAACCGCGACTGGTGGCCAAATCAGTTAAAATTGAATATCCTGCGTCAAAATTCTGCCCTATCCAACCCCATGGGCGGGGCATTTAATTATGCCGAAGCGTTTAAGAGCCTTGATCTGGATGCCGTAAAAAAAGACATCTTTGACCTGATGACCAATTCTCAGGAATGGTGGCCGGCAGATTATGGTCATTACGGGCCGTTCTTTATCCGGATGGCCTGGCACAGCGCTGGTACTTACCGCGTTTCCGATGGTCGTGGTGGCGCGGGTTTTGGTACCCAGCGTTTTGCACCGCTCAACAGCTGGCCCGACAATGCAAATCTTGACAAGGCACGCTTGCTGCTTTGGCCGATAAAACAAAAATATGGTAAAAAAATTTCATGGGCAGATCTGATGATCCTTACCGGGAACTGCGCTTTGGAATCAATGGACTTTAAAACCTTCGGCTTTGCCGGTGGGCGTGAGGATGTTTGGGAGCCTGCCGAAGATGTTTACTGGGGAGCCGAAAAAGAATGGTTGGGCGATAGCCGCTACACTGCCGATCGGGAACTGGAAAACCCGCTTGCCGCAGTTCAAATGGGCCTCATCTATGTAAACCCGGAAGGCCCTAACGGAAACCCTGACCCGCTTGGATCCGCCCGTGACATTCGAGAAACTTTTGGCCGCATGGCCATGAATGATGAAGAAACTGTTGCGCTTATTGCCGGGGGGCACACGTTCGGCAAAACCCATGGAGCTGCCGAGCCAGCCCCATATGTTGGCCACGAGCCGGCAGCAGCTGGTATTGAAGAACAAAGTTTAGGCTGGAAAAACTCATTTGGTACCGGTAATGCAGGCGATACTATTACCAGTGGTTTGGAAGGCGCATGGACTACCACCCCAACAAAGTGGAGCAATAACTATTTTGAGAACCTTTTTGGCTATGAATGGGAACTCACCAAAGGCTCCGGAGGTGCACATCAGTGGAAACCTAAGAACGATGCCGGTGCCGGTACCATACCCGATGCACATGACCCGGCAAAGCGCCATGCGCCATTTATGCTTACATCAGACATTGCCCTGAAGGTAGACCCCGCTTATGAAAAAGTTTCCAGGCGATTTTATGAAAACCCTGCTGAATTTGCAGATGCGTTTGCCCGTGCCTGGTATAAATTAACCCATCGTGACATGGGGCCACGCGCCCGCTACCTGGGTAAGGAAGTCCCTGCCGAAGAACTGATTTGGCAGGATCCTATTCCGGCGGTTACCCATCCATTGATTGATAATAACGACGTTGCCGCATTAAAGGGTAAGATACTGGAATCGGGACTAACGGTTTCCCAACTGGTATCAACCGCATGGGCGTCGGCATCAACCTTCCGTGGTTCTGATAAACGCGGGGGCGCAAATGGCGCACGTATACGCCTGGTACCGCAAAAAGACTGGGAAGCTAACAATCCGGCTCAACTGGCCAAAGTTTTAATGGTATTGGAGCAGATTCAAAACGGTTTTAACGGCGCACAATCCGGGGGTAAGAGCATTTCACTTGCCGATCTGATTGTTTTGAGTGGCTCTGCGGCTGTTGAGAAAGCGGCAAAGCATGCCGGTTATGATATAAAAGTGCCTTTTACGCCCGGACGTGCCGATGCCTCGCAAGAGCAAACCGATGTGGAATCATTTGAAGTACTTGAACCCGCTGCGGATGGTTTCCGGAATTATCTGAACGCCCGGCATACCAGTGTGGCCGAGGCCATGCTGATTGATAAGGCACAACTGCTAACCCTTACCGCACCCGAAATGACGGTGCTGGTTGGCGGCTTGCGGGTGCTTAATGCCAACTTTGATCAATCTCAGCATGGGGTGTTTACCAAACAACCGGAGGTGCTTACTAACGATTTTTTTGTGAACCTGCTTGATTTGTCAACCACCTGGAAGGCTACTTCGGATGCTCAAAAAGTGTTTGCGGGTTCTGACCGTATTTCGGGCGAAATCAAATGGACAGGTACCCGGGTTGATCTTATTTTCGGTTCAAACTCCGAGCTTAGGGCCATTGCCGAGGTATATGCCTGCGGAGATGCCAAAGATAAGTTTGTACATGATTTTGTGGCCGTATGGAGCAAGATAATGAACCTTGACCGTTTTGACCTGGCCTGATTCTGGATATTTATCGGTGTGTGAAAACACCGAGCATAGAGTGAAAAAGGCGGTTCAGAGAAATCTGAGCCGCTTTTTTGTTTTAGAGTATTTTGTAAGTAGGTAGTGCGGTGAAAACACCGACCACAGGCTGAATGAATATTAAATGCCGGCTTTTGGCTAAAGCCTTATGGTTTTTTATTTGCGATCCGTTGGCTTTAGCCAACGGCAATGGTAAATTCACAGCGTTTTTAATACTTTTCATTCATTGCCGTCCCATTTATGGGACGGATAGAGAAGCTGAAAATGGGGCTTTAGCCAAACTCTAATCTTTCGAACACTTATGATGTTTTCAGCCTATGGTCGGTGCTTATGCTAATGCCGGCTTAACAGGTTCAAGGCCATGAGTTTTCATAATGCTCAGTATCTTTTGCATATCCGGCGGGCCACCGGCGCCGATCACCGCTGCAATTTCACGAAAATAAGCCGGACCTATGGAGGCTGGTGAAAGTGTACAAAGAGCCCTTGCCGGTTTGTTATGCTGGTTGTTAAAACCATGTACAACTCCCTTTTTTATAAAACAATGGTCGCCGGCCTGTAGTTCACGAATTTCGGTGCCGATGGTTTGCATGATCGTTCCTTCCAGCATATATAGCGTTTCATCTACACCAACATGGAAATGTGGCGCCGGAACCTTTGCGTTAGGCGGCACTATCAGCTCAAACTGTACCAGGGTGCCCTCTGTATCGTCGCCATCAAGCAGAAAGTTGAGTTCAAGATCGCCTATCCTGATGGTCTCTTTAATATGTGGAAACATGAATGTTAATTTAAGGTGTAAAAGGTGTCATAAATCTATATAAAAAACTGTAAGTAAGTGTTTTATAGTCGAAAATAAATACCTTTCATAAAATGCGTTATTGCGAAGCACAAAGAAACCTGCAAATAAATAGCATTTGTCATCCTGAGGCACGAAGGATCTATTCGACGCAGGAAATGCTCCCATGGCCACGTATTTTAAATCTGGCTCACTCTTTTTTCTGGGCGAAAAGCCAGTCAAACAATCCCGGGGTATTGCTAACCAGGTTCCAGATGTTGTGCCCTTCATTCGGATATTCGGTATATTTCGGATTCCCACCGGCCTTTTTCATCGCGCTGATCATATCTCTTGAGCCGCTTACCGGAACATTCAGATCCCGGGCGCCATGGAATGCCCATACGGCTACGTCAACAATCTTGGGGGCTAGTTTTGGATCATCTCCTCCGCATACCGGTATGGCAGCGGCAAACAGATCAGGCCGGGTACATATAAAATGCCATGACCCGTATCCGCCTCTTGAAATACCGGTTACATAACGCCTTTTTACATCTATCCCCGGCTCTGCATCCAATGCGCTGATGGCCTTATAAACCAACGTATCAACAGAAGGGTAATTAGGAATACCTCCCCACCCTGACCCGGCCGGGCAGTTGGGTATAAAAATAAAAGCCGGATATTTTTTTCTATTCACATCGGCCGATAGTATCTCGGCTGCCGCCGCTCCTTCCATCTGCCTTATTTTATCGGTTCCGGGCTGGCCGCCATAAGGAAGACATACCACCAGGGGGTACTTCTTTGTCGGATCGAAATTTAATGGCTTCAGCAGGTGATAAGTTAGAGTATCGCCCTTGCTGTTTACAAAATTCCGTGTTTCAAATAAGCGGGCCAGTTGTTTGGTGTTTTCAAAATTCCGCTCGCCCCAGTATCTCGACGAGTAGTTTTCAGAAGTTAAGGTTACTCCCAAAATCAGGGTGGATATAAAAACAAACAGGCCAACAACAATTAATATAGTTTCTAAAGATTTATTAACAGGAGCATCCCCATTTTCTGGTTTTAGCAACCTCATCTCTATTAAAAACTGCATGATAAACAGCAGCGGTGCTAATCCAGCCATCAACGAAGCGTATAACCCAATTTTTTCAGCAGTGCTACCGGGCTGTACAGGTTGGCCATGAATGCTCCAGATAACTATTGATAATAAAATCAGGCCAAATACAAATACATAAACCCCTGTTAACTTTAGCCAAAGCTTTTTCCCGGCATCAGAAAATATAAGCCCGCCGGCGTATATAATCCCGGTAATTAAAGTGGTAATTAGTAAAGGCTGGTAATAATTGCCCAGTTGCCTTGATGTTAATATGATATAAATAACAACGGCAAAACTAATGTTTGCTATAATGGAAATTATAGCAGTGTAAAATGCAATCCAGTACTTCTGATGGTAGTAATACTTCAACAACAATCCCGAGGTAATGATAGCGACAAGATTGACGGACAGAAACCAAATAGAGAACGATGGCTGCGTAAACATTTGCACGCCAAACTGAAAACGAAGGAAGCTCTGCAATAAATTACATGCAACGGTCATCCCCAAAAGAAGGATAGCCAAATTGTAAAGACTTTTATTCATAACTATGAGATTTAGTGGATTATTAACCTCCGCACGATGCCAGAACAATAAGCCTAAGGGGAAATTGCTATGTGTCTGATTCGATAAGGTTTTGTCCACTAATTTAAAGCAAAAATTTTGTTAAATAGGTCAGATTGTTTTTAAATAAATGGTTCGGGTACAGGGATATTGAAGTTAGAACAGCCTTAAGTCATGTAGTGAAAAAGCATGCTCAGCAGCGCAGGGCCAACCTTTTAATATCCCAACATAATTTTGCCGTTTTAACAATTTATCTTTAATTTAAACAGGTTAATCAACATAAGCCAGTTCCCGATATTGCCGCAAAAACGTTACCTGATTATCCCCTATAATGATGAAAACATTTAGTCTGCTTTTTATAAGTGTTGCTTTTTTGCTGTTGAACAGTAATGGCAGCTGCGCCCAAACCAATGCAAGCCCTAAAGATACTACCGACCGCAAATGGTGGAAAGAGGCAATTGTTTATCAGCTTTATCCCCGAAGCTTTAAAGATAATGACGGTGATGGCATTGGCGATTTGAAAGGGATAATTGCCAAGCTTGATTATATCAAAAGCCTGGGTGTTGATGTGGTATGGCTCAACCCTATTTACAGTTCGCCTAATGATGATAACGGCTATGATGTGAGCGACTACCGCAACATTATGAAAGATTTTGGCACCATGGCCGATTTTGATGCCATGCTAAAGGGGATGCATGCCCGCGGCCTTAAGCTGGTGATGGACCTGGTTGTAAACCACAGCAGCGATGAGCATGAATGGTTTAAACAAAGCCGCAGCTCGCGCACCAACCCATACCGCGAATATTACCATTGGTGGAACGCTGAAAAAGGCAAGCCGCCGTATCGTTATAGTTTATTTGATGTACATCATGATGCCTGGCGGTATGATTCGCTTACGAATGCCTATTATCTGCATTATTTTTCGCGCAAGCAACCTGACCTTAACTGGGAAAACCCCAAACTCAGGCACGAGGTTTATGATATTATGAAGTTTTGGGCCGATAAGGGTATTGATGGTTTTAGGCTGGATGCTTTTCAGTTTGCGGCAAAGGATACAACCTTCCCGGCTTTTCCGAATGGGTTTGAGAAAGATTTTACCAGGTTTTATGGCATGCAGGGCAATTTGCACGGTTACCTGCAGGAGATGAACCAGCAGGTGCTTAGTAAGTATAACGTAATGAGTGTAGCCGAAGGGGCCGGAAACACTTTTGAAGATGCCCACAATTTAGTTGATGCCGATAGAAATGAATTAAACATGGCCTACGCTTTTGACGGGGTAGGTATTGCAAAACGGGAGGGCTACAGCCTGTTGCACTTAAAACAGGTATTTACCAAATGGGATAGTGCATTTGCTGCTAAAGGCTGGTTATCTATTTTTTTGGCTAACCATGACCAGGCCAGGTTGGTGAGCCGGTTTGGTAATGATAGTCCGGAGTTTAGGGCAGTATCCTCAAAAATGCTGACTACCTTTTTAATGACCATGCGCGGCACCCCCTATTATTATAATGGTGATGAATTAGGGATGACCAACGCAGGCTTTACTAAAATTGAAGATTACAGGGACGTGCAAACACTCAATGAGTACCAGCGCCAGAAAGAGCTTGGTGCAGACATGCAAAAATATTTGCAGCAAATAGCTTTTGAAAGCAGGGATAACGGCCGTACACCTTTTCAATGGAACAATACGGCAAACGGAGGCTTTACTACTGGTAAGCCGTGGATAGGGGTAAATACCAACTACAAAACAATTAATGCAGCCAGCCAGGAAAAAGATCCTAATAGCACCCTGAATTATTTCAGGAAGGTGGTAAAGCTCCGGAAAGATAACCTGGTGCTGGTTTATGGCAAATATACCCTGCTTGATGCGTCAAACCCGGATACGTACGCATACACAAGGGAGTGGAATGGTAAAAAGCTACTGATTTTATTAAACTTCAGGGATAAAAAAGCGACAACACAAACCGGAATTGATGTTGGTAAAGCCACTGTTTTAATAGGTAATTATAATAATCCTTCAAAAAACGGAACGTTGATGCCTTACGAAGCAATTGTTTATGAATTAAAATAGGGAGTTGGTTTTTCCCTCCCGTGGGAGGGAATCGCACGGGCGTGCATTTATAGGCTATTACTTATTTGAACTCGCTGAATTTTTGCTAATAAATTTTATGCTTGACTATGCTCCATTGCCCTAATGGCTGTTTTACTTTTCGCGAAGGATAAACTTTTTTACATCGGCCCCTACCTTATCGCCGTCTTTGATTTTGGCGGGGCTGGTGAGCGACAGTATAATAGAGCCTTCCTGGTCTATTTTACCATGTGTGGCCACAATGAAACTTCCGGGTTTATCAGGTGGGTATAGGCTAAAGCTGTTTAGTAATACTTTTTGCTTGTTCGGGTATTGGTAATACACAAAAAATATCAGCGGGTAATTTTGCGGGTTGCTCACTTTTACCACATCAATTTGTACAAACCGGTATTTATGGTGTAACAGCATATCCGGATGAACTGCCTGCGCAATATCTTTTTCATGCAGATTTAAATGGTACAAGCTATCCATAGCCGTGGTAATTAAATTGCCCGGATATTGCAGCGGTACTTTGCCATTGCTATATCCGGGTAATGTTAAACAGGCAATGCTGATGATACAGCCCCATATTTTTAATGATCCCGTCACACTTATTTATACGCTTAAATGCCGGGTATATTATTGGTCCTTAGCATTTATAATTATCGGGGTAACAATGATGTCAACAGTATCAAGCAATAATTCGGTAGCCGGATTTTCAAATTTTCCTAAAAAGGGTACGGCAACCAGTTGCACCGAGATAGGGCTTTTGTCTGTTAACTGCTGATTCTTTTTGAGCTTTTGCAGTGTTGGGGTAATGTTTACCAAAAACTTGGGTACATGTTTGTGTGCAGGCATATTCAGGTGCATATTATTTTCGGGCATAGGCGAACCAAAAAATGCGAAGCTGCCGGCATAGTGCAGGTTATCAACCGGGGTACTGGCATTAGCATCGGGCAGGTTTATAAATACACGCACAAAAAAATCGCTTTCGGCAGGTAATTGCACATAGTTTATGCTAACAAAAACATGATCTTTTGAGGCATCGTTATTGATGATACCGGCAAAATCGCCTGCATTTGTTTTTGGCTGGGCGGTAAACGGACGGCCAATACTTATGATGGTTCGGCTGGCAAGGGATATCCGGTTTTTGATCTCGAATTTAATGTTTGCCCCTTTTTTAATCCTTGCCTCAAGCCGGTTAAAGTCGGCTTTGGTTTTAATGATCTGTTGAGCAACAGGGGTGCCAATATCGCTATGCTCGTATTGATAGCTCAGCAGCGGCATTATGGTGGTTAAGCCGGCCGTCATTGTACCGGCGGTATTGCCGTCGGCGTCAATAAAATAATTCCAGGCGGTGTCGTTCCATGCGGGATCATTGGTGTTGTTGTTGCCCAGGTCAATATTCCACTTGGCCCAGCAATAGTCAATCATACAATGGTGTGTCCAGAATATGGGGTCCATAGCAGAACCAAATCCACCCATAGTATCACCAACGTAGGTATGAACAGTATTATGCGGGGTACCCTCTATCTGTTGCCAAAAGGTGTAAAAATCTGTATCGGTAAAAATAGGATCAAGCTCAGTGGTTGATACTGCAGATACACCCGCTACTGATGTATTGGCCCTGGCCAGAAAAAGCACACTGGTGGTATCTAAAAAGGCAGGGTTAAGGTCGGGATTTTGATTCCAGTTCCAATATGGAAGCCCGAAATGACTGTTGCCTGTTAGTTTTTGGCAAATTTTTTCAAAGTAGAACAGGTAAGCCCTGTGCCACGAAAAAAAATGTGGTGTACCATGCTGGCATAGGTTAAAACCTACCCCTGCTGTGCCGTGTATGGCTGCCTGCTTACTCCAGTTTCGCGGATCATTTGCGGGCAGGGCTTTCATTAGCGTTACCGCCTGCCTGTAGGTAGCAATATCGGCATCTACTTCCGGCGATCCTACGCGAAGTCTGCGCCTGATGGGCCTGTTCCGTATCGCTTCGGCCAGTTGTTCGCAGCCACCAAATGTTCCAAATATTAAACTTGCGCTAATGAGCCCCAGGCCTTGCACAAATATACGCCGGTTGATGTTGGGTAAGAGGTATTCCATATCAGCAGTTTTAAGGTTTAAAAATGATGTATCAACCCGGAGATTGGGTTGCTTAGGTTTATAATAATCAAATATACAGTGTGTTAGCAGTGTTTGTATGCGTAAAAATACGTATACTGCTGCGTTAAAACCCCTGTATTTAGCAGTAAGGAATTTGTGAGGGGGTAAAACAAAAGCCTTAAATCTGTTAATATAAGGCTTCTGTTTTTTGGAGCGGGATATCCGGCCGAAGTACAGCTGTTATTATTGTGTTTGTGCGGCAGGGGTAGTTTTTCCTTCGCCAAATAAGCTTATTCCTATGGCAAATCCAATCCAGGGCTTGCCTTGGTATTTAAACTCATTGGCATGGGCCCCGGCAAAATCCCAGCCCAAAAAGGCGCCGATTTGAAATTTATCATATTGAAACATAAAGCCGCCGGAGGTTGAAACAGCCGCTGTAGAAGTAGCCGAGGTGGCGGGTGTAGTTGCAGTAGCAGGCGTGGCATTATCAAGCGGTACGTTAACTACAGAAAGGCCTAATAAATAATTAAGTGAAATATCGCTTGTGCTAACCAACTGGTGCTTATCGCCAAAGGTTAAACCAAAGTTCAGGTTTTGTTCAAAATCAAAACGGCCGCCCTTATTGTTATCAAACCGCATTTTTACCGGAAGCGTAAGAAAGCCCCAGGTAAATTTGTTGCTATGCGGAAAGATGGACACACTATTATCAGAAAAATCTTTGGCCGATATAAAAAACAACCAACCATTTGCCCAGGAATCCAGATAGGCCAAATCGCTGTAGATGGCAGCCTGGTTGGTCATATCGGCCGATGTGTCTAATTTATCATTGATTTGTTCTTTGGTAATTCTGTATGCCTTTGGGTCGGGCCCGTTATCGCTGTTTTGCCCTTGTAGCGAACGACCTCGTAACTTTAATAAGATGAATTTTGCTACCTCTGTTTCGTATTCAGCCTTAATGCTTTCAAGGCTACCGTTAGCGTTATTCAAACTTTGCTGTGCGCTATTCAAAAGCGCTTTTTTTGACTGATAGTCAACTCCGGATTGTTCAATGTACGAGTTTTTATTTACAGGTAGCGCCATTGCGGCACTGATCAACTGCTTCTTTAAGACGGTATCTGTATCATTACCGACCGATAGCTGCGCCTGGGCTTTTGACCGCAAAGTTGTAAACGCATTTAATTTATTCTTTAGGGTTTGATTGGCCTTAGGTAAAGTTCCTGCAGTTTTCTTCAGATCTGCCAATACAAGATTGGTAAAAAAAAGCTGTTCGGTATTGCTAACTGCCTGCGCGGTTTTTGTTACTGCTTTTTTTGATAGTTCAACGTTCAGGCTATCCTGGTGCAGTTTGTCTTTTGCCGCTTTAACAGCGGCCTTTTGTTGTAAAATGCTATCCTGTAGCTTTTTTTGTGCTGCTAATCTTTGATTCCCTAAATCTGTAATTGTTTTATAGAAGGTAGTTTTTTCAGTGTCCTCAGTGTACCTCCACGGGGTAATAACGTAGCCCAGAATGGTACCTGAAGAGTCTTTTACATCGTTGATAGTAAACTTGGTTCCTTTGTTTAATTTAAAATGTATACTATAATCAATTTTGGGTTTTATCCCCATTTGATAAGGATACACATTGGTGTAAGCCGTTGATACATATGAGGAACTAACAGCTGGTTTTGCGGGGGTAGTTTGGGCGGTGCTTAGCTTGTAAATAGCCAGCAGCACAACCATTAAGGTTAGGTTTTTTTTCATTGTTTTAAGGGTTTAGGGTTGTCCCTTAAAAATAAGTAAAAGATAGGAAAAGCATCAACCGTAGTTTTACGTTATTTATCATAGATATTTAACCCTTAATTAATTAAATATTGTTTGATTTGATAAAATAGAGTTTAGAGCTTTTTTTATCAGCAGATTAATCTAAAGGAAACTTTTTCTGCACGCTCCTTATACGGAGTGCTATATTAAGCAGGCATTAACCCAGTTTATCTATTTTTTTTTGAATGGCCTGTTTTTCTGCAAGTGTTTTGGCCAGTGATAATGCTTGTTTAAAATTTTCAAACGCTTGTTGATGGTCGGTTTCGGTGTAAAGTTCGCCCAGAAGCATAAAATAAAAATGATCGCTGGTAAGGTTGAGTTTTTCCGCTTCGGCAATGGCTGCCTGTTTGCCGTTGGCTTTGGAAAGCGCGTAAGTTCTGTTAAGGGCGGCTATGGGCGAATAAGCTATTTGCAGTAAGTGATTATAGAGTTGTAATATGTTTTCCCACTTTTCTTGGGTATCGGATTGTTGAGTATTCCAATAGGCTATGCCCGCTTCCAGGTGGTATTTTGAAAGCCGGTTGCCGCTGGCGGCGCAATTTAAAAAATAGCCGCCTTTACTAATCAGGTCGGCGTTCCAAAGTGTTGTATCCTGCTCCTGGTACAAAACAAGCTCCCCGTTTTTATCCAACCTGGCTTCAAACCGCGATGCATGGAAACACATCAGTGCCAGCAGCGCATTTACTTGTGGTTTGTTGGTGTTGTTATTTTCAACCAGCATGGTGCAAAGCCGCATAGCCTCCAGGCAAAGCTCTTTACGAAGTGTTTTATTTTGGCTAGCAGAATAATAACCCTCATTAAATAATAGGTAAATGGTTGTTAATACGGGGGTAAGCCGTTCATCAATTTCGGTTTCATCGGGCAGCTCAATCTTGATTTTTTCTGCCCGGAGCTTTTCCTTGGCCCTGAAAAGGCGCTTATTAATGGTTTCTTTGTTGGTTAAAAAGGCGCTCGCAATTTCTTCAATACCAAAGCCGCAAAGTATACGAAGCGATAGCCCGATCTGTGCCTCGGGCGGGATAATAGGATGGCACACGGCAAACATCATCTGTAGCTGACTGTCATTGATATTTTGAGGCGACAGGTCGATTTCAGTTACGTCAGTTAGGGTGTTTTTTAATTCGGCAGCAATTTTATTTTCAAAAAGGTTGCTGCGCTGCAAATGATTTTTGGCTTTGTTTTTGGCCACATTATACAGCCAGGCCGCCGGGTTGGGCGGCAGGCCCTTAATGCCCCAGTCCTGCGCTGCGGTTAAAAAGGTTTCACTTGCAATATCTTCGGCGGTTTCTATCTGGTCAAATCCAAAACGTTTACAAAGGACGGAAACAATTTTTCTGTATTCCGTCCTGAATAAATGCGGTATTAATTCGCCGTTGTGCATAAGTAATGGCCTCCGTTATAGCGGCGTTTAAGTTTTAAGCGTTGCTGTGCGACCCTGTGATTTTTCTGATCTCTATGCTGTTTCCCTCGCCGTTTAGCATAGGGCAGGCCTTTGAAAGGCTTACGGCTTCGTCAAAATCTTTTGCTTTTATCATAATATAGCCGGCCACTGACTCCTTAATTTCGGCATACGGGCCATCCGTTATCACATCATTGTATTTTAAAACCCGGCCTTCGGTTGATAGGCCCGTGCCACCAATAAATTTGTTTTGAGCAGCTATACCACCAACCCAGTCGTGGTACTGTTTCATGTAATCCTCCAATTGTTCAGGCGAAGGCTGAGCCTCCCTGGTGATGATGTCCATGCGGAACAATAATACAAACTCGTCCATTTTTTTGATTTTAATAGTAAATAAATATATGAATTATACCCCCATATCAAGTGAGATAGCAGGAATTGGACACTGGCCTGGAATTTTTTATCATGAGGACTACCCCAAACAAGCAAGGGGGGATTTATAGGACACGAAAATGGTACACAAAAATTAACCGGCACATTATAAGCGAGTTAAATATTATAATATATGTTGCGTTAAACCGTCGGTTATTATTGTAGTCATACAGGCTCAATTATTAATAAATATTTAACCTTAAACACAATTTTATGTACAAAAAACTAGTGCTGGTATTATTATCAGTTATTACACTTCAAGCGGCAAAAGCACAAACAGAAAAAGGCAATCAAACTTTAGGGGCATCATTTGGTGTGTCGGTCACTAACTCCAATAATCAATATCTTAATACTGGTGGCCCAGCAAGCGACAACTCTAAAGGGAAACTTAACTCCTATTCTATATCACCCAGCTATAGTTATTTTATTGCAGATAAACTGGATATTGGTGCCAGTGTGGGTTATTCATATATGAATCAGAAATACGACCCGGCATTAAGCGGGCAAATACAACAACAACAAAAAAATTATAACGCTTCGATATTTCTGAGAAAGTATTTTTTGTTTGATAATAAGATCGGGATACGCACCGGGCCTTATTTAGGCTACCAAAATGCCAAACAATTTTATATTTATACTGGTACTGATGACCGGAGTACTTATAACAGTGATGGTTTCTTTGGAGGAGTAAATATGGACTTTGTTTACTTTCCCGCAAAAAATGTAGGTCTTTCAGCCAGTTTAGCAAATTTAAGCTATCAGCACCAAAAATATGCCGGGAATAATTTGGGTAATTCTAATACCTTTAGTTTGAACTTTGTAAATTATTTGGCGCTTTCTGTTTATTACGTATTTGGCAAGTAACTTATCAAAATGTAAATTATAAAGGAGCGCCTTAAGTCGGGAGATTTAAGGCGCTTTTGTTGTTTTGAGCCCTTTAAAACCATATAAGATCATTAAATAAAATTGCTTTAAAAGTGTAATAAAAATAGTTATTGTATTGATATAAAGTTTGTTGTGAAAAAAAATATTTATATTTTTAATAAATAAGTAGCAGAGTTATTAAAGGATTATAAGATTTGCTGTTAACCAATAGGCTTAGCCAATATTAATCCTAAAATAAATTATGCATAAAACCTTACTTGTTGCAGCACTAATGCTCCATGCTGTGCTTTTTGTAAAAGCCCAGGAAATAACATCGCCCGACAAAAACCTCACCCTTAAGTTTGAACTGAAGGACAACGGCGTACCGACCTATCAGCTCAGTTATAAACAACGGCCGGTTATTAAAACCAGTAAGCTGGGTTTAGAAACCAAAGATGTTCCCTCCTTTTTGGATGGTTTTACGGTAACCAATACAGAACAAAGCACTTTTGATGAATCATGGAACCCGGTTTGGGGCGAACAGAAAACCATCCGAAACCATTATAACGAATTGCTGGTTACTTTAACCCAAAAGTCGGTTCAGGACAGGTACATCCGCATTCGTTTCCGTTTATTTAATGATGGGTTGGGGTTCAGATACGAGTTTCCTTCTCAAAAAAACCTCAACTACTTCATCATCAAGGAAGAGCATACCCAGTTTGCTTTAACCGGCGATCATAAAGCATTTTGGCTGCCCGGTGATTTTGATACCGAGGAATACGAAACGGTAACTTCCAACCTTTCAGAAATTAGGGGTAAAATGAAAGCTGCTGTTACCCCCAACGTGTCGCAAACCACATTTTCGCCAACAGGGGTGCAAACGCCTTTGATGCTGAAAAGTAAGGATGGCCTGTATATTAATATACATGAGGCCGCACTGATTGATTACTCCTGTATGTCGTTAAATCTGGATGACAAGAATTTTATACTGGAGTCGTTTTTAACACCCGATGCCATTGGCGACAAGGGATATATGCAGGCGCCTACACAATCTCCATGGCGAACCATTATTGTAAGTGATAAAGCTGCGGATATACTGGCATCCAAAACCATACTGAACTTAAATGAGCCCACTAAATACAAAGATGTATCGTGGATAAAACCTATTAAATATGTTGGGGTATGGTGGGAGATGATAACCGGCAAGAGCACCTGGGCCTATACCGATCTGGAAAATGTGCAGTTAGGGATAACCGATTATTCAAAAACAAAACCCAACGGTAAGCATGGCGCCAACACACAGCATGTAAAGGAGTATATTGATTTTGCTGCTAAAAATGGTTTTGATGCCGTACTTGTTGAGGGCTGGAACCAGGGCTGGGAAGACTGGTTTGGTAAAACCAAAGATTATGTGTTTGATTTTGTTACCCCGTATCCTGATTTTGATGTCAAGGAACTGCATCGGTATGCGGCCTCAAAAGGGGTTAAAATTATTATGCACCATGAAACATCAGGGTCGGTACGCAATTATGAGCGCCATTTAGATACCGCTTATAAATT
This sequence comes from Mucilaginibacter saanensis, assembly GCF_014200575.1. Classification (GTDB taxonomy): domain Bacteria; phylum Bacteroidota; class Bacteroidia; order Sphingobacteriales; family Sphingobacteriaceae; genus Mucilaginibacter. The sequence goes on from NZ_JACHBZ010000008.1 coordinate 56,528, forward strand.
CATGGTCGAAAACGGGTATAACGCGGTAAAAAGCGGTTATGTGGGCCAGATTATTCCCCGGGGAGAGCATCATTACGGGCAGTGGTTGGTAAACCATTACTTGTATGATATTACTAAAGCCGCCGAATATAAAATTATGGTTAATGCCCACGAAGCGGTAAGACCAACAGGCTTAAGCCGTACCTATCCTAACCTAATAGGTAACGAAGCAGCCCGCGGAACCGAGTATGAAGCCTTTGGCGGTAACAACCCTGACCATACCACCATATTGCCATTTACCAGGCTAATGGGCGGCCCGATGGATTATACTCCAGGTATATTCCAAACCCGGGTAAGTGCATACAACCCGGAGAATAAATCATTTGTGCACACTACACTGGTACACCAGCTGGCCTTGTATGTAACCATGTACAGTCCGTTGCAAATGGCTGCGGATTTGCCCGAAACCTATAATAAGTTCATGGATGCCTTTCAGTTTATAAAAGATGTTGCCGTTGATTGGGACGAAACCAATATTCTGGAAGCCGAGCCCGGCGATTATATCACCATTGCCCGCAAAGCCAAAAACAAGGAAGAATGGTATATTGGCAGCATTACCGACGAAAACCCGCGTATAGCTAATATCACTTTTGAATATTTGCCCAAGGGTAAAACTTATGAAGCAACTATTTATGCCGATGGTAAAGATGCCAGCTATGATAAAAACCCGCAAAGCTATGCCATCCGCAAAATTAAGGTAACCTCCAAAACTGTATTGAAACAAAAAGTAGCTTCTGGCGGTGGTGTCGCCATTAGCGTTAAATAAATGGATGATGTGCAGAGAGATAAGTGATTGAAATATATTAATTAAGGAAAAACCTGCTATTTATAGCAGGTTTTTTTATGCGGTTGCATGGGTTTGTTTAGTCAAAGTAAGGGCTGTTTAACTTTAGCTGCATCAGATTTTTCCTATCTTTCATTTTTGAAATTAAAATGAAAAAATCAGCTCTATTTGTACTATTTAATCTTTTTGCAGCTACCCTTACTTTTGGGCAGCAGCAGCAACCCACATTTATTAAAAATAACCTTGATGCCTATATTAAACAGGGCCTAAAAGACTGGAACTTGCCCGGCCTGGCCATTGCTATTGTAAAAGATGGCAAAACCGTGGTAATGAAAGGTTATGGTGTAAGCAACATTAAAACCCAAGAGCCGGTTGATGAAAACACCCTGTTTATGATTGCCAGCAACAGCAAGCTTTTTACAGGAACGGCCCTTGCCCAGTTGGATGTGGATAAAAAGCTATCGCTCGATGATAAGATCACCAAATACTTTCCGGATTACACCGTGTATGATGCCAATACAACGGCGTTATTAACGGTAAAAGATTTGCTTGGCCATCATTTAGGCACCAAAACCTTTCAGGGCGATTTTACTTTCTGGAACACTACCTTAACCCGCCGCCAGATTATGGATAAGATGAAGTTGTTGAAACCATCGGCAGGTTTTAGGGCAAGCTATGGTTATTGCAACAGCTGCTTTTTAACCGCAGGCCAGGTGATACAACAGGTTACCAACAAGCCCTGGGAAACGTATGTTCAGGATAGCCTGCTTACACCGCTGGGCATGACCAATACTTACCCGCTTACCATGGGTATTGCCGACCGCAAAGGGGTTTCAAAACCTTATACCAATGCCTTTACCGGTAAAATGACCGAGTTGCCTTATGACCAGGTTGATAACCTGGCCCCGGCCGGTAGTATAGTAAGCTGTGTAAAGGATGTGGCCAAATGGCTCACCATGCAGTTGGATAGCGGTAAATATGAGGGTAAGCAAATTGTATCATGGAAAGCCCTGCAGAAAACCCGCGACCAAAACACCATTGTGAGCAGCAGGGCATCGGCGGTTTATCCAATGCATTTCAGGGGGTATGGATTGGGTGTTTTTGAGGCCGACTATAATGGCAAACAGATTTTTTGGCATACCGGTGGTGCCGACGGTTTTGTGACCAATACCTGTTTTGTGCCCGAAGCAAACCTGGCCATTACCATTTTAACTAATAATGATAACCAGGCATTTTTTGAGGCGTTGCGTTACCAGATACTGGATGCCTACCTGGACGTTCCTTATGTTGACCGGAGCCAGGCTATCCTGAAAGGATTTAATCAGGATATGGCTGAAACTGTAAAGAAAACCACCGATATGCAGGCACGGGTAAAAGGGAAGTTACCCGAGTTGCCACTTAAGGCTTATGCCGGAAATTATCAGAACGAGCTTTATGGGCAAATTGAAATTTCTGCCAGTAAAAAAGAGCTGCTGATAAAATTCAATCAGCATAAAGATTTGACCGCTACCCTACAATATATGGACAATAATGAGTGGCTGTTAACCTACAATAACGCGGCCTACGGTATTTTCCCGTTAAAGTTTAAGATCGAAAACAATAAGGTAATATCTAACGAAATTAAAGTGAACGACGGCCTGGAGTATGACCCATATCTTTTTGTAAAGGAAAATTAATAAGAGGTATCCAAGTAAATACAATAAACGCCTCCGGTTTATCCGGGGGCGTTTATTTTTCTGCAATTACAATCCTGAATTTGTTTTGATATACCACATGGCCGTTTGGCTTAATGTAGGGCTGTATGGCAGCCAAAATGGTTTCCTGTACTTTTTCAAAGCCGCTATGGTCAATGGCTTTTGCGGCTGGTCCTGCAGAAAGCAATCCTTTTAAGGCGATCTCCCGATTTTCGTAATCCCATATCGAGTCAACGTCGGCGCTGTTAATAATTTTTAAGCCAATATCTTCCAATACGTTTTCCAGTAACCTGTTTTCAGTTAGTGCAAATGGGCCGGGCGCACCGGGGGGCGGAGGCGGGAGCAAGTTTCCAATTGCTTTTAAATAGGTTGCTGCTTCACAGTCCTCTTTATTGCCCCATATCATAAGGGCTAATTTACCGCCGGTCTTCAAAACGCGTTTGGCTTCTGATAATGCATTTTTTACGTTAGCAGCATATTGAAAGGAGTTAAAGCCGCAAACAAGCGTAAAACTTTGATCATCAAACGGCAGTTCTTCCATTTCGCCATTCAAAAACGTGATGGATGGGTTTCTCTGCCTGGCCTCGTCCAGTAAAACCTCGCTGGCATCAATCCCTGTTACGTGAGCTCCGGGTTTACTTGCAAGATCGCTAAACAGGCCAGACCCGCAGCCCACATCCAGTATATGGTCGGCTGGGGTAGGTTGCAGTAAGTTTATCACATAGGTATAACCTGCTTTACCCGTTGGTTCCTGAATTGCTGCCCAATCCAGTGCCCGCTTGCCCCAAAGTTGGCCCTGAATGCTTTTTGATCCCATAAGTGATTAATTTTAAGTTGTTTAGTTATGATGCTAAGTGAAGGTACAAACATTGTACAACTAAATCACAAAATGTATATTTATGTCTGTAAACCTTATACTATACTCACATGAACAAGTGCTGCAGGTTAATTTGTATTGCCGTTGTTTGGTTGTTAGGATGCTCATTAACTGACGATTGCCCGCCAGGGATAAATACTTTACCCATGTATGGCCGGGCCAAAAAGTGCGGTGCTCAAATAGAAAGCGACCGCATATTTTTAAAGCAATGTGACCGCGGTTTTAAGAACAGGAAAGAGGCCGCAAAACATTTTGTAAAACGAGGTTGGGAATACTATTATAAACGGATTCCAGATACGGCAATGATGCGGTTTAACCAGGCTTGGCTTTTAGACAGTTTGAATGCCGATGTATACTGGGGTTTTGCAAACCTGACCGGCACGCAGGGTAAATTAAAAGAGTCGTTACCGTTATTTAACAGGTCAATTGCACTTAACCCGGCAAACGCAAAGGTGTGGGAAAGCGCATCAAACAGCTACGGCGAATTATTTTACAAAACCAAGGACGTTAACTATCTGAACACCGCTGTTAAATACTTAAAAAGAGCGGTAAAGTTAAACCCCAGTCCCAGTACCTATGCCACGCTAACGGCAGCCTATACCTATTTTGCACAAAAAGACAGCGCCAAAAAGTACCTTAAAATAACCGACGGTTTAGATAAAAATGCCGTTAACCCCGAGGTACGGAAAATGATCACCGGTCAATAATGCGAGTGATTTAATTCACCTTTTCAAACCTTGCAGCCCAACCGCCTCCCGGAGCAAGTTTTACCTGTAACTTATCTTTTGCGGTAAGGTTGGTAACCGTGCGCTTATAATCAGTAGCATCTTTATCGGCATTTACGCCATCTTCAAACAGGGTGGCTTTGTAATTACCCTCGCCAAGGAAAGCGAGGTCAATGGATAGTTCCCGGGCGTCCCAGTTGCTCATGGCGGCGGCATACCAGGTGCTTCCTTTGCGCCGGGCTATACTTACATATTCGCCAACTTTGCCATCAAGGGCAACGGTTTCATTAAAGGTGGTAGGTACCGCGGCAATAAAATCGGTGCTTTCCTGCTCTTTCATGTAAATAGTTGGGTTATCTGCCATCATTTGCAGAGGGGCCTCAAATATGGTGTACATGGCTAATTGGTGGCAGCGGGTACCCTGGCTAATAGGGTTGCCATTTACAGCGCGAAAATTGGCTTGGGTAGCGTTGCGCATAGCACCGGGTGTATAGTCCATAGGGCCGGCCAGCATACGGATAAACGGGATGCTTACATCATAACCTGGATGGTTCACTACACCCCATTTCACATTTTCGAGCCCCTTTACGCCTTCAAAATTGATAACGTTGGGAAAGGTGCGTTGCAGGCCGCTGGGTTTGTACATACCATGATAATCAACCAGGAGATGGTGCTCTGCCGCCTTTTGGGCAATATCATATAGCGAGGCCACCATTTTCTGATCGTCGCGATCAATAAAATCTATCTTGAATCCCTTAACGCCCATTTGTGCAAATTTGGCGAGGGCAGCATCTGTTTGCCGGGTTAAGGCATACCAACTAGTCCATAATATAATGCCTACATTTTTTTGCCCGCCATAATCAATCAGCTCCTGCAGGTTAATGCTGGGCGAGATCTGGTTAAGATCAACAATGTTTGACCAGCCTTCGTCCAGCACCACGTATTCAACCTTATTGGCCGCTGCAAAATCAATATAATATTTATAGGTAGGGTTATTGATGCCTGCCTTAAAATCAACGTGGCTAACGTTCCAGTTGTTCCACCAGTCCCAGGCTACCTTGCCAGGTTTAATCCAGGAAACATCGGCTACCCTTGAGGGCGAAGCCAGTTTTTGAACCATGTCGTTATTAGCCAACTGTTTGTCTGCCGTACTGATAACTACTACCCGCCACGGAAAACTGCGATTGCCCGGGGTTTTGGCAATATAATTGGCGCGCTGGTTTACTACATAGTTCATGTTTTCGTAACCGCCGGTTTGCTCCAGTAAAGGGTAATGGGCAAATGCGGCCTGCAGGCTTTTTGAGCCGGAGCCATCGCTGGTTAAATACATGCCGGGATAGTTTTCCAGGTCGGCCTCTAATATGGCTGCCTTTTTAGGGCTGCCCACGTCAATAAGCACCGGCAAAAAAGCAAGGGAATCTTTTTTTACTGCCGATACATTAACATTATTATACAATGCCTCAAATGAGGTGGTGAACTTGTCCTTGTTGCGGTAATCATTTACAAAAGGCAGAAAAGCTTTATCATCATCCTTAAAATTAAAATTAGCTTCCTCGTTTACAATGGTTATATCGCCTTTTTTTCGGGTAACGAAACGATAGGCTACGCCATCATCATAGGCCCTGAACACTAAGCTATAATCGCCCTTGAAGTTTAAAGTTAGCTGATTGTACTGGTCATGTACCTTGTCTTTTTTATAAACAGGTGTGTTAAAATATTGATCAACAGAGGTAGTTTTTGCGTCTTTTACTGCCGCATTTTTGCCCAATATTTCTCCGCCCGCAAGCGTCATGGAAATGGCCGATGGTGTGATCACCTCGGTATCTTCATGCTTTACCGACCAATTGATGGCTGCGCCAGTGGCAACGCTCATGTCTATTTTACCATCGGGCGATTTTACGTGGTAGCTTTTATTCGATTGGGCAAACAGCGTACTTGCCGGCAGTAAAAAACACAGGGATAACAGGTTATGCAGTTTCATTAGGTTTATGAGTTAATTGGGCATCACAATCTAATTAAAAATGAAACAGCACGGTAATGCTTTGCTGGCTTTTTATTGTAGAAATAGAACAACAAATATGGCAACTAACCGGGTTATTAACATGCTTATGATTGTGTGCCAGCCCACTTAAAGGTGGCTACAGCACCCGCGGCCAAGCTATAGGTAAATGATTCGGCTCCCCATTTTACCTTAAAGCTAACGGCCGATGAACCATTGTTTAAGACAATGAGCACTTTGGAGCCATCGGTATTTTTAAAGGCAACATTTTGTATACTGCCCGACAGGTTGGAGGAAATCCTCACCGCACCCGGACGCACAAATTTGGCGGCATGGCCAATAATGTAATAGCCAACATTACGGGTTATGGAAGTACCGCTAACGGTAATGCCACCCAAACAGGTACTACAGCCGCCGGCGGTATGCGGGTTATTGTTGGGGTCGGCCGCCAGGTTCCATTCCAGTACGTTACGACTCCAGTTGCGGGTGGCGCCTATGATGAGTGTATTGATATGCCATGACAGGTCGCCGCCAAAATTACTTGGCGCCCCTACCCATTGCTCCGTGAAGTAAACGTTTTTATTAGGATAGGCGTTATGCACATCAGTTAATGAACCAATATTGCCGGCATACAAGTGAAACGCCGAACCATCAACATAAGGGTTTGCATCCGCATCGGCCAATACGGCTTCCGGGTAATCAACCCTGTCGGTATTATGGTCGTAAGCAATAATCTTGGTGTTGAGCCCGGCAGCACGTAACTGTGGCCCCAGGTTGTTTTTAATAAAAGTAGCCTGTTCACCGGCCTGCATTACCATACTTGGATTGTTGTATGGGTTAAGTGGTTCATTTTGCGGGGTAATGGCATCAATAGTTATGCCTTGGGCCAGCATAGCCTGGATGTATTTTACAAAATAGCGGGCATAGGCATCATAATAGGCGGTATTTAAACTGCCGCCGGTATAGCCATTATTGCCGGTGGTGTTAACCTTCATCCAGGTGGGAGCCGTCCACGGGGTAGCCAGTATTTTAATGGCTGGGTTTATAGCAATTATTTTTTTGAGGATAGGCAGTAAATCCTGGTTTTCCTGGCTGATGCTAAAGTTGGTCATGTTTACATCGCCCGATGTCTGGTTGTAAGTAAAATCGCTGGAACTCAAATCTGATGCGCCAATACTGATCCTTAAATAACTGATCCCTATTTGTCCGTTGGCTGTGCCAAACAGCTCGTTAAGTACCGCTGTTTGGTTACCGCCAAGGCCGTTCAGCAAACCGGCGCTGCCGCCTGTCAAGGTAAAGCCAAAACCATCAATGCCCTGGTAGGTGGTGTTTTCGTCAACAGTTATGGTGGTGGCGTTGGTACCGGCATCCTCGGCAAAATTAAAGCTGGTTTGGGCCTCCAGTAGTTTTGATTGATCGGCAGTGGTTACCCATGCATTAACGGCCTCTTTGGCAGTGCTTGATAAGGGGTCTGGTGTGGCGGTCTGAGCCGATACCGTACCGTGCGTGTCTTTTTTACAGGAATAAAATGGGCCCCCCAATAGCAAGGTAAGCACAGCCAGCAACTTTAAATGGTAGTTGATTTTCATAAAATATTTATCAGTCGAATTGGTTTAATCGTAATCAGTATAAAAGCATAAGCTCCTGCGGGCATTGGTAAGTACAATGTTGAAACATGAAATTGTGTATCCGGGTGTTTAATAAGCCGGATGTGTGCTTTTTCAGTATGGCAGGCTTATATGGTTTATAATTATTGAAACGAAGTTAACCTATTTTAACTCTTAAAATCAAATAAATATGTCATAAATATCTGATTAATAATATATTATGTATGTTTTGATACGCTTTAAACGCAAGTTTATAAAGTACATAAAGGTGCCGTTAAACCGTGTGTTAATGCTTTTTGAAAAATGCATGAATATTTATGATACGCTTGTATCGCAATTCAATTAAAAGAAAGGAATGAAGAAAGGATGACGACCAAAAGAAAAGGCCAAATTATGGAAGAAAAGCTAATGGGTTAGTTTTCAATACTATCAATCACCAGTTTGCTCCAGCCTTTATTGCCGGCGTTCCTGATCTCTTTTTTCTTGCTGTCCATCACCTTTTTAATACGTGAACTGTATGCCCAGCAGGTACTTTGACGGATAGACAGGATATCTGACAGTTTATGGGATGATATTTTACCCTTGGTGGAGTACATTAAAAATATCATATAAAAGGCTTTATTAATAGGGATACGGGTGTTTTGCAAAATGGTGTACGTTATCACCGACTCTTCATATCCGCATTTGGAGCAACGACGGCTGTAGGGTAAATGCCCGTTGCCATAGTGGGTGTTGCTGCATTTGCGGCAGGCGTAGCCATTTTCCCATTTCAGATCGGCGAGGAATTTGAAGCAGGTTTCGCGATCAGGGTATATTTTACTGAACTCCTCAAAATCAACCTCGGCAGACATTACCCGGTCGTGCGTTACCTTCTCAATATCGTTATGCAAAATAATATTATCCTTCTCCAGCAGTACATTCATCCTTGAAATTTCTTCGGCCTGTTGCTGCAGTAAGTCATTAACCAGTTTTAGCTCCTCATTTTGTTCGGCTATCATGGATGATTTTTCAACAAGCTCTTTGGTGCGTTCCTGTACCTGCTGTTCCAGGCGTTTATTCAATCCGTCTTTCAATTCCTCATTTTGCTTCATTTGCATAATGATGCGTTGCTGGGCATCGTCTTTTTCATTTTTCAGGATACGCACCTTATCGCCAATAGCAAAGGAGATAAACAGCATTTCCATAATAAAGCAAACACTCAGGCTGTAATAATCCAGTTCGGTTACGGGCAACCACCATATATTGAGTGCTATGCAGCTTTTAATAATAAAACCGATCAGTAGAAAAGAATACCCTATCACAAAGAAACGAGCGGGTTTGTAACCCCTTAACAGTGTGTAACAACCGGCATAAAAAGCCAGCGAAAGCGGTAAAAACTCAATAATTTTATAGTTAAACCAGTTGTTATTAATGGTGATGCAACCTACAAAAAACAGGCAGCGCAGTATAATTACCCAGCCAATGGCTTTGTTTAAGCGCGGAGCATTTACTTTTAAATTAAGCAGGCTTTGGGTAAATAGTACGGCAAAAATGCAGGCTGCAAATAAGGCTATGCCATAGGCATACTGATTCCAGGTGGGGTAATTGGGCCATATATACTGATAGGCAATTCCATCGGCACACATTTCATACAGGCCTATACTCAGGTTGTAGGCTATATAATACAGATATTGTACCTGCCGCATGGCAATAAACATCATTAAATTATACAGGCCAAATACCAGTATCATCCCGTAAAACACACCAAAAAAGAAATATTCATCAAGCGCATAACTGATAAACCAGCTTACCGAGCGCAGTACAATAATGACATTTACGGAATGTGTTGATTTGATGCGTACGTAATACACGCCTTCGCCATCGGTACCGGGGTTTACGTTAACGCTTAAATTTTTATGCTGATAAAACCTGGCCGTAAACGGGTGGCTGCTGCCCAGATAGGTTGCATGATAATCGTTTTGTATACCTGGGGAGTAAACCGTGATGCTATCAATGGTTTGATCAAAAAATTCCAGCATCCAGCTGTTTTTGGTATTGAAGTTTTTACCGATTTTTAAACGGTACCAATAAGCGGAGTGCGGATTTTGCGTTACAGGGGTGGGTTGCTTGTTGGCTTTAAAGCTGCCGATCATGGCTAAAGCCCTTACCTGGTTAAAATTTATGTTGCCGGTAGTATCCTCAAAACAGTAAACCTGGTTATACTCAAATATATGCTGCTGAACCTTGTCATTAACAGGAACGGTAGTTTGTGCGTATATCTTTAAAGCAGAGCAACCTAAAAACGCTATGACGGATAATAAGAATCGCAGTAAAGATTTAAACATGCCGGTAAAGAGATCTTTCGTACCTATAGATCAATCACTACAGGCACGAAAGGGGGGTTAGTTTGGTTTGGTTAGCGTCAGGCCGGATACAATTATAATATATTTCTTTTTATAATCCTATTAAAGGTAAGTAATACAGTTATTTAACTGGTGTAAATAAGCATAATACAGTTAATAATATGCTTTTTTTAGCTGCTATTGATCAAAAAAATGCGTACACATTTACTAACAATGTATATTAGTATCTTGTTATGTTAATAAGATGAATAAAAAACTGCTCCTGTTTTTAGCGTTCACGATTGTTTTTGTGTACCAACATTTAGTGGCCCAAACCGTAAGGGTAGCCGCGGCTGCAAATCTGCAGTCGGTAATTGAGGTATTGCAAAAGGATTTTAAACAAAAATCGGGTATTGTGATAGAGCCGGTTGTTGGCTCATCGGGCAAGCTGGTAGCGCAGATCAGCAACGGCGCTCCTTTTGACGTGTTTTTGTCGGCCGATATGAGTTTCCCGGAAACGCTGTTTAAAAATGGCTTTGCCCTAAAAAAGCCGGTGGTATATGCCGCCGGAAGCTTAATTATATGCAGCACCCAAAATATTGGATTTAATAATTGGGAACGCCTGTTATTATCGGCCCGGATAAAAAAGATAGCTATTGCCAACCCGGCTATTGCCCCCTATGGTAAGGCAGCAGAGGAGCTGTTGCAGCGCACCGGAGATTGGGATGATATCAAATCAAAAGTTGTTTACGGCGAAAGTATTTCGCAGGTAAATACCTACATCACAACGGGTGTGGTTGATATTGGGTTTACCACACAGGCGCTGGTGAAGGATACCGAAGGTAAAACGCAGCTGTATTACCAGGTTATTAACCCCAAAGAGTACCAACCCATATTACAGGGAGTGGTGCTGCTTAAACACGGCGCTGCCAATATCAATGCCGAAAAATTTTACCAGTACATTTTAGGTGCGGCGGCTAAAAAGATTTTTACGGAGTACGGTTACCGCTTGCAATAAAACATAAACAGATTTTTATTAATGGATCTTTCGCCCATTTGGCTTACCCTAAAACTGGCAGGTATTACTACCCTGCTCCTGCTGTTGGTTGGTTTGCCGTTTGCCTGGTGGCTTTCACGGGGGCGGTCGTTTTTAAAGATCATTATAGAGGCTATTATTACAATGCCCCTGGTGTTGCCACCCTCGGTGCTGGGCTTTTATTTGTTGTTGGCTTTTAGCCCGCAGCATGGTTTGGGCAAATGGCTGCAGGATACCTTTAGCGTACAATTTGTGTTTTCGTTTCCCGGGCTGGTACTGGCTTCGGTTATTTACAGTATGCCATTTATGGTGGGGCCGGTAAAATCGGCATTGCAACAATTACCCGCATCATTGGCCGAGGCCTCATACACTTTAGGTAAAACCGAGTGGCAAACTTTTAAGAGCATATTGCTGCCTAATATTAAACCATCGTTATTAACGGCGGTCGTGCTCACCTTTGCCCATACTTTGGGTGAGTTTGGCGTGGTGCTGATGATTGGGGGTAATATACCCGGGATAACGCGTGTGGCATCCATCGCTGTATATGATTCGGTTGAGCGACAGGATTACGCCATGGCCAACAATTACTCGCTCATTTTATTTTCAATTACGTTTGTGCTGGTGATAGCTGTTTTTGTGTTTAATAAATACCAGGCAAAAAGCCCATTAGGATGATCAGTATAACAATTGAAAAAAAGCTACAGGCCTACCACGGGCAACAGGTGTTGCAGGTTGATAAGCAATTTGCAACGGGCAGCGTTACTAAAGTTTATGGTCCGTCTGGCTCGGGCAAAACCACTTTACTGAAAATTATAGCCGGGTTAACAACGCCCGAAAAAGGGTTGATCGTGGCTGATGGGGTTACCTGGTTTAATGCTGCCGAAAAGGTTAATTTACCTACCCAGCAAAGAAATACAGGTTTTGTTTTTCAGCAATATGCCCTGTTCCCCAATATGACGGTACAGGAGCACCTGGAGTATGCCACCGCAGATAAATTATGGATAAAACAACTACTGCAATTAGGAAAACTGGATACCTTAACAAGTCACAAGCCTAATTATTTATCTGGCGGGCAGCAGCAGCGCCTGGCTATATTGAGGGCCATGGCCACCAAGCCCGGCTTGTTGCTGATGGATGAGCCATTCTCGGCCCTTGACCCTAAAATGAAAACAGAACTGATTACTGAGCTTAAGGTTGTATTAGCCGGTTTGGGCACAGCTACGATAATTGTAAGCCATAACCCGCAGGAGCTGGAAGGTTGGGCCAGCCAAGAGCTGGTATTTGGGGAATGAACCTTATTTATATTACAAAAGCGGGAGCATTAACTCCCGCTTATAAAAACAAAAACAACTTACATTTTACCTGAAGTGTCTTTGGCCATTTTCTTTTTAGCCATCTTGTCCATTTTGTCCATTTTTTTCTTTTTAGACATTTTGTCCATTTTGCTCATTTTTCCGGTATCGCTTACTGCCGTAGCAGATGCTGCTTTTGTCGAAACTGGAGATAATGATTTTGCCTGTACATTTACAGCTAAACATACGGCTACTAAACCCGCGGCTAATACGCCAGAGATAATTGATTTCATACTTTGATTTTTAATGTGTGGTTTTATTAACATTTACCTCTTAGTCGGGCAGGTTAAGTAAACCTTACAAAGTATTTTGGTTTATTTGATATAGCGGTGTCGGCCATATCAGTACACCGCCGCAAGTAATATGTTTCCTTTATCAGACTGGCATCAGGGGCTTTTTATATTTCGCAGTTATGCTGTTGCCCACGCGGACAAAATATTTTTCAAAGTAGACATAGTTAAAATAGCTTACAATAAGAGTTACTGTTATGTTTAGCGGGAGCAGGATAAACGGGTTACTGATAAAAGAATTTGCGGTAATCGATTTAATGATCGCATAGATGATAGGGTGTATCAGATAAACCGAAAAGCTTATTTCGCCTAAAGTAGTTAACCCGGTTTTGATAATCCCCGGTAAAAAAGAAAAATCACATTTATAAAACAGGAAACAAAACAGAATAACACATGCGCTTAATATAAGCCGGTTAAATCCGGTTACCAGGTGCGCCGGATTTCCGGTTACCGGATAAAAAACAATAACCGCACCAAGAAATATAATAGCAGCTATGGCCCACCGGCCAAAATTTTTCAAATTGCGCTCAACAATTCCGAGCGATATCCCCATAACAAAGTAGAACATTTGCCCCAGTGGGTTTACATATGCTGATTCCTGCTCGCCTAAAGGAATGTTGGCGTGTATCTTATAAAATGAAAAATAGCTTAATAACAGCAATGAAAATAGCGCAAATGCAGAAAACGCCCATTTATTAGCTTTGGCAAGCCACAGCAAAAACGGGAACAGCATATAAAAAAACAATTCATCGCCTATTGACCATGCCCCATTGGCAATAAAGGTTTCCGGCTTTAGGGCCCCGGGCAGTACGGTAATGTTAGCTATGATTTTTCTATAATTCAGATAATCGGGACTAAAGCTTACAATCAGGGTTAAAGCCGTTGCCATCCACAGCAAGGGTACTATCCTGAAGAAACGTTTAATATAAAATACCGTGAGTTTTGATTTGGTAAACGCAAAGCTTTTTATGTTTACTAAGTATAGTGTTAAACCACTTAAAACATAAAATATAGATACGCCGTAGATTTTAATTTTTGCTAAAACATCTGATGAATCAACCTCACCATAGGTGAATAGATGAAGGTGGTAGATCATTATTCCAAACGCTGCAAGGCCCCTTAAATAATCTAACGAATTAATACGGCCAGTAGTAATGATGCTGTTTTTAATCATTGCCTTTTAATAAGATTATATCGAAATCAATTAGTAAAGGCAAATAGGGAATTATAATTTGGTACTCCCGATTGGAAAGAAAAGGTATTTAAAGACATAGTGATTGCAGGGGGCTTAATTTATTATATTATTTATGCAAAGGTAGTATTATTATATTTTAGTTGTTGGTGATTAGGTAGTTAGTTTTTATTTAATTCATCTTCTATCCGTTCCTGTAGCTCTTTTTTAAAATCATCAGTGAGCGTTGGTGGCGTTGTTTGTATGGAATCAATGTACAATTGTTGTACCATTTTATTGATCATGCTACTTTGTTTGCTATATAATTTACAAAAAGTACAGCCGGCCAGGTGAATTCTTAATTCTATAGTTTCACGAAAGGTGAGGCTTTTGACCTGTTTTTTCTCAATCAGTAAGGTAGCCTGTTTGCAGTTGTATATAACTCTTTTCAAGTGATTCATAAGCTAAAATTTAAATCCAGTTTTTTTGAAGGCATGCCCGCAGGTTAAGTTTTGCCCGGTGAATAATAACCCAAAAGTTGGCCTGCGTAACTTTTAATTCGCTGCAAATAAATTCGGTGGCCTCGTCGTCAATATGTTTCATGGTAAAAACCGACATCCATAATACTGGTAGTTTTTGCATACATCTTTGTAGTATTTGATTAAACTCCTTACCCCTAAGTGGGTCATGGTTATCAATACCAAAGGGCTGCGGGGCGTGTGCACTGGTCCAGTGTCCGTTATCTTCTTCAAAAAAATCCTGTTGTTTTTCTTCCGCCTTTTTCTCCCCGGCATTTGCCAGTCCCGATGATTTTTTGCGGTAAACATCAATGATCTTATTTTTCAGAATGGCGGTAAGCCAGGTGCGCTCCGTGCTTTTACCTTCAAAACGGTCAACCTTTTCTAAAGCGGCTAAAAAAGTTTCCTGTACCAGGTCCTTAGCCAGTTCGTCGTCATTCAAGCGTGATAAGGTATAGGCATACAGGTAATCGGCATGGGCCTTAACCCAGTGGCGGGGGTTTAACAATTGAGTTTCAGTGGCCATTAATAAATTTATTCATAACAGTTTAGTCGTACGCGTGCGTAATTCCTTACAAAGGAACGCGCGTTTTTTGTATAGTAATCATACTGCGCCAATTATTGATTAAATTTACGTATACCAATTTGATTTTAAGTGAATTATGATGGTGCCGGAGGTGGGTAGCACCGCCAATAAAAAAATAAAATTTATTGTAAGGTTATTTAATCCAAGCCGACTAAGCTGTAAAAACGTTTATCAAATAATTCATTATCATATGAAACCTATTAAAGCACTTGTAATTACCGCTGGCTTTGCCATTGCGGTAGTTGCCTTAGCATCCTTCATAACCCCAACAATTAAGAACGGGAGTAGGAAAGCTGCTGTAAATACCGGCGACAAGGGGTTTGCCGTGATTGAGCTTTTTACATCAGAGGGCTGTTCAAGCTGCCCCCCTGCTGATGAACTGGTTGCCAAAATTCAAAAAGAGGATAAAGATAAACCGGTTTATATACTGGCATTTCATGTTGATTACTGGAACCGCCTGGGCTGGAAAGATGTTTTTAGCAGCGCCGAATATTCAAAGAGGCAAAGTGAGTATGCGGGTTGGTTAAAGTTGCAGTCGGTTTATACACCTCAAATTGTGGTGAACGGTAAAAAGGAGTTTGTTGGTTCTGAGGAAGGTACCTTACGTAATGCCATTACTGCGGGCTTGCGCACTGCGTCAACCGCTACACTTGCGCTTACCGCTCAAAAAGATCAGGCCCGCGTTGCTATAAATTACCACGTAATCGGAACTGATAAAAATAGCGGCCTGCTGCTGGCGCTGGTGCAAAAAACGGCCCAAACGAGGGTTGAACGCGGCGAAAACGGGGGGCGTACTTTATCTCATGTGCAAATTGTACGTAAAATAAAAAGCCTGCCTTTGGGCTCAGGCGAAAACGGCAATACTAATATAACTCTGCCCGATGACTTTAATACCCGCGATTGGGAGTTGATAGGTTTTGTGCAAAACAAAGTAAATGGCGCAATTTTAGCTGCGGCAAGGGCTGATTTTGGCACAACTGTTAGTGCCGGCAAGTAACAGCGTTTGCGGGCATTTTTATTAACAGCATTGATGGCCGGTGATTGAATTATCTCCGGTCAAAAATGTTTTAAAATGAATGAAATATGAAAGTGATCAAAGAGAAGCACCCCTTAGCCATGCGGTGGACCCATTGGGTAAACTTTCCGATACTAACCATCATGATATGGAGCGGAATGTTGATTTACTGGGCTAATGATGAGTATAAGATAACGCTATTTGGGCATACCTACTTTAACTTTTTTCCGGAGTGGTTTTATAAAGCCCTGCATATACCCCATCGATTGGCCGAGGGTATGGCCTTTCACTTTTTATTTATGTGGTTTTTTACGCTGAATGGTATTTTGTATGTACTATACACCCTCATATCGGGCGAGTGGCGCGAGCTGGTGCCTCAAAAAAAATCATTTAAGGAGGCCTGGCTGGTGTTGCTGCATGATTTGCATATCCGCAAAACAGCCCCACCGCAAAATAAATACAATGCCGCCCAGCGTATAGCCTACACGGCTATTATTGTAATGGGCTTGGGCTCGTTAATAACCGGGCTGGCAATTTACAAGCCAGTACAGTTTTATTATTTAACCTGGCTTTGCGGTGGCTATCATTTTGCACGCATACTTCATTTTGCACTTACTATTGGTTATGTGCTTTTTTTTGTGGTTCACATTGTGCAGGTAATACTTGCCGGATGGAACAATTTCAGATCGGTTATTTCAGGATTTGAAATTGTACATGAAGAGCCTAAACCAGTTATTGAAACCACCACGCCAAATGATGAAAAACCCGTTCAATAAAAAAAATAGGGCCCCTAAAAAGCCGCTTACCGTTGATCAGAAGATCTCCCGGCGTAATTTTATTTCCTTTGGCAGCTTTGTTGTATTGGGAAGCGCTGCTTTTGGCGGGTGGAAATGGCTGTATAACTCGCCCGAGGAGGCAAAAACAGTTACAGCCGGTGCCCGTGCGCCGCTACGGCGTGCGCTAAACCAAACAGAGCTGGCTGTACGCCGAATTTTTAGCAATAACAACCTGGTTAAAACCTATCCGAAAGACAGGGCTGCCAAAAATGTACGCCATAATAGCGACATTGGATCAGAAGGGAAGGTAGATATAGCCGCGTGGGTGTTACAGGTGAAGAAACAATCGGGCGAGGTATTGAAGATTTCGCTTGATGAGTTAAAGGCATTACCCAAGACAGATATTATATATGATTTTAAATGCGTGGAGGGCTGGGATCAGATATCGCATTGGGGCGGCGTAAAATTCAGCGATTTTATAAATCACTATAAGCTGGATGATCAAACCAGGCTACAATACGTGGGTATGGAAACACCCGATCAGAAATATTATGTGGGTATTGATATGCCGAGCGCCATGCATCCCCAAACCCTGCTGGCTTATGAAGTAAATGAAAAGCCGCTGCCAGCCAAACACGGTGCGCCTTTGCGGCTCATTATTCCGGTTAAGTATGGTATAAAAAATTTGAAACGGATAGGCAGTATCACTTTCAGCGATAACCGCCCGCGCGATTACTGGGCCGAGCTGGGTTATGATTACTATTCGGGCTTATAATTAAAGCTGTTAAATTTCCTGTGGAAAATTTAGCGGGTTATGCACAGCTTTATTGGCGTTAATATTTGCATATTGCGGGTAATGCCGGTTGCTAAACTGCCTCTTTCAAAACAACTTGCTTATGCCTGCGGGATGATAGGATGGAGCATCATGACCAATATTATTATTGTGATGCTGCCCTACTTTTATTTGCCGCCGTCAAATGCCGGTTTAACGCCGCTAGTACCCCAACTGCTTGTTTTTGGGATCTTTAATATCATGTCGGTTATTGCAGCATCGGGGAGGTTTGTGGATGCTATTTTTGATCCCTTTGTTGCCTCCATGAGCGATAAGAGCAACAATGCCAAAGGGCGGCGCATTCCCTTCATGAAATGGGCTATTTTGCCTGCTGTGGTTTTTTGCTCCCTTACCTTTTACCCGCTGGTTAAGGGCGAAAGTATCCATAACGCGCTATGGCTAACCTTTACGTTGATCTGCTTTTTTATGGGAGCCACGGCATATATTATCCCCTATAATGCCTTGCTGCCCGAGCTGGCCGTTACCGCTGCCGAAAAGGTGGAGCTATCATCATTACAGCAGGTGGGGTTTGTGATCGGTATTATCCTATCAGCCATGGTCAATAACTTTGCCGACCTGGTACAGCAAATAATGCATCAGGTTAACCGGGATACTGCCGTACAATATACCATTTGGGGCCTGTGCATTTTTGCAGGTTTGGTAATGCTAATCCCGGTTTTTGCTATCGATGAGAAAAAATATTCAAACAGTATCCCGTCGCACCTGCCCTTACTGCCCGCCATTCGTAAAACGTTCAGTAACCGCAACTTTAAATATTACCTCATTTCTGATTTTTCGTACTACATGGCGCTCAGTATCATATCAAGCGGGTTGTTGTTTTTTGTAACGGTACTGCTGCACCTGCCCGAGTCAATGGGGGGAGTGTTAATGGGGGTTATGGTGTTGGTTTCGCTGTTGTTTTATCCGCTTATCAATTATCTCTCCAAAAAGATAGGAAAAAAGCCTATTGTAATTTTTTCATTTGGTTTGCTGAGCCTCATTTTTGTGGCAATATTTTTCCTGGGTAAGTTTCCGTTGTCGTCAACCGCACAGATCTATATATTGGTGTTAAGTGCATCGTTTCCGTTGGCGTCGCTGGGTATATTACCCAACGCCATATTGGCCGAAATAGCCCAGAACGATGCTAAAAGAACCGGCGAAAACCGGGAAGGAATGTTTTTTGCCGTAAAATACCTGTTTGTGAAATTGGGCCAAACATTGGGTATTGCCCTGTTTGCCTTTTTAACCGTGTATGGTAAAGACCCCGGTAATGATTACGGCCTGCGCCTTAACGGAATTTGTGGTTGTGTGCTGTGCCTATTGGCTATCCTGTTTTTCAGCCGGTTCCGGGAGCGACGAACGAGATAACGAGTTTAAAGTCGATGATTATCTGCCAGTATTGTTGGGCCTGGTGTAAACCAGATGCATTACGTTAATATTGCGCATTTCAAAGGCGGCTTCGCAATAACAAAGATAATAGTTCCACTTACGAATAAAACGGTCATCAAAACCTAACGTCCGTACTTTGGACAGGTTAGCATTAAAGGCATCAAACCAGAGTTTTAAGGTAAGTGCGTAATCAAGGCCGATATCTTTCAGGTCAACCATGGTCATATCACCGGTGCGGTTAACAGATGAGTTGATTGCCCCTACCGATGGCAGTAACGAACCCGGGAATATGTGCTTCTGTATCCAGTCTACCCCTTTGCGCAGGGCAGTATACCTTGAATCGGGCGAGGTAATAACCTGTATGGCCAGTATGCCGTTTTTCTTTAACAGGTCGTGGCATTTTTTGAAGTACACATCCATATAGTTAAAACCTACGGCTTCCAGCATCTCTACAGATACAATTTTATCAAATGTACCCTCCATTTGGCGGTAATCCTTGATCAGGATGCTGACACGGTCGCTCAGGCCTGCCTCTGCTACGCGCTCCACAGCCCATTTATGCTGCTCCTGTGATATGGTGAGCGAAGTAACCTTGCAGCCATACTTTTGAGCCATGTAAATGGCATTGCCTCCCCAGCCGCTGCCAATTTCAAGTACATGGTCTGTAGCTTTTAAATGGAGTTGCTGGCACAGGCGCTCGTATTTGGCTATCTGCGCTTCCTGCAAACTTAATCCGTCTTTATAAAAATAAGCGCTGGAGTAAGTCATGGTTGGATCAAGGAAACTGGCAAAAAAATCATTGTTCAGATCGTAATGTTCTGATATGTTTTTACGAGAGCCCTCAACCGTATTGGCCCTTTTAAAATGTGATAGCTTATTGAACCATTTAAGCAGGTTGAGCGACAAGGTTTGAACCTTACTGCCCGATAAACCCGGAGCGTTATCAATATTCAGCAGTACCCATTTAATTACATTGGTAATATTATCCGTATCCCAAAGTCCGTCAACATAAGCCTCGCCAAAACCAATATCACCAAACAATATCAGGCGTTTATAAAACTCCTCATGGTTTACAGTTATGCTTGCATGAATGCTCCCCTCGCCATTGCCGATAACAATTTGCCCGCCATTTTGCAAGGTTAAATAAAGTGCGCCCTTATCCATTTTGGAAAGGAACTTTAAAACGATATCCTGATAAAAGCTATTATTTTTTACAAGGGAGAGCGTATCGGCCATGGTATAAACTATGTGTAATTAGTGTATTTGTAATAATTACGTAATTTAATCCGGTAAGAGTTTTTGACTGCGGGCTATATTTTATCAATATGGCCTAAATACTTCTTTTTGAAGTTCTTTTTGGGCGCCTTTTTTGTGATAGGGGATTTTCTTGAGCCACAATTTGAGCGCCTGCCAGTGTATTAACGTAATTACCTTGAAGGTGATGAGCGGAAAGCTGATAAAATAAAGCAGCAGATTAGCATCGGTAAGCGACTTTTTTACACCGCTTAGGGTGCTGATGAAAAAGCGGTTCCCGGCTTTGTCATAGTCGTCAATTTTAACCTGTAGCTTGTCGCCGGGAATATGCAGGTCGAAATCAAAGTTGGTATCCATGTCAATAAAGGGCGACACGTAAAAATATTTTTCGGTATTGAGTTTAAACGTATCGTTCTGCCTGGTATCGGTACCCAAAAAGTAAGGCTTCATTTCCAGATAGGTATTGCAAACCTCCACTACCGAACAAACCGGCCGGTCGGTTTCGTCATAACAAAAATAAAACGACACCGGGTTAAATTGGTAGCCCAGGGTGCATAAGTTGGTAAGCACCATGATACGGCCATCGCCTATAGTAACGCCATTACTTTGCAGATAGTCGGTAATATGCTGGCGGGCATTTTTAGTGGTATCCGGGTTTTCGCGGGGGAGCTGCAGGTGGTCTTTATCCCTGAAGTTAAACAGGTTAAACCGATTGCGGCTCATGAATTTCATACTGGCCGACAACTTGTCGATCTCATCCAGATCAAGGTAAAACATAAATACCTCATAATGGAAGCTATGCACCTTAGGAGCCAGCCGATGGTGCATCACTTTAGCCTTATATAAACAGGAATTGATAACGCCCTTTACCATAATGAAATATACGGATTATACCGATGGTTGGATCACCACATTTTCATCATACACAGGTTCCCCCAATAATTGCGAGCATAGCTGTACAGCGCTGGTAAAGGCATCCTCATGAAAACCATATTTAAAATAGCTGCCGCAAAAATAGATGGGGCGGTTTTGATTAAGCTTGTATAACTCTGCCTGGGCATTAATGGCCGGTACATCAAATAAAGGGTGTTCGTAATCAATTTCCTTAATGATCTTCCGTTCATCAATATTATCATGCGGATTGATGGATACGAAATAATTCTTTTTGTCAGACACCTGCTGCAGTCTGTTCATCCAGTAAATAGTGCTTGGGGTAAGCTGACCGTTTTGCTGTTGTATGCGGTAGTTCCAACTGCTCCAGGCCAGTTTGGTTTTGGGCATAATGCTTTCGTCGGTATGCAGGGTAGCCTTGTTATACTGGTATTTAAAGGTGGATAGCAAACTTTGTTCCTGCGTTGTAGGGCTATCCAGCAGCGCAAGGGCCTGATCGCCATGGGTAGCGATGATCACCCGGTCGAACACCTCCTGTGAACCGTCAGAAGCGTAAACGGTTGCCGTACCATCCGCATTGCGCGATACTTTAATGGCCTTGCGGTTAATGTGAATACGATCTTTAAATGGTTTGATCAGTATTTCGCGATAGGACTGGCATCCTTTATCAAGCGTGTACCACTGGTGCTGGGTATCTAAGCCTAAAAAGCCATGGTTCTGAAAAAAGCGGATGAGCGTTACCGCCGGGAAATCCAGCATCTGCTCCATCGGGGTCGACCATACGGCTGAACTCATCGGTACCAGGTATTTCCATAACATATCTTCGCCAAAGCCAAACTCCTTGATATACTGGCCTATGGAATAACCGGCATATTTGGGGTCGTCAACAATCTTAATACTCTCTTTATTAAAACGCCCTATCTGCAGCAACATTTTAAGGTATTTAAGGTTGAATATATTTTTACGCTGTGCAAACAGGTGCTTAATACTTGAACCCGCATACTCCAAACCCGTTGGCACATGCTGCACACTGAATGACATCTCTGTTTTTTTAACCGGGGCGCCTATTTGGGCAAACAGCCTGCATAGGTTGGGGTAGGTTTTATAATTAAACACCATAAAGCCGGTATCAATGTAAACAGGTTTTCCATCTTCATTAACGGTAACGGTATTGGTATGCCCGCCAACATAATCATTTTGTTCGTAAACGGTTAAATTGCTGCCGGGGTGCAAAAAATGAGCGCAGCCCATGCCTGCAATGCCGGTTCCTATGATAGCTGTTTTTAGCATATTATTGTGTTATGGTATTTAAAAAAGTTTCCACGGCGTAGGTGGATAGCTGCCCGCCGGGCCCATTAATATTATAATCGAACCCGTGAGTTGCCCAGGGTAGTTTTAGCCAATAACGCCTGATGCCGTTTTGCTGCAGTTTTTCATTTAACCGGCGGCTGTGCTCATAAGCTACCAGCACATCATTGGCACCGTGTATAATGAGTGTAGGGATGCTCTGTTTATCAACAAACTCTAACGGTGAACAGGCGGCATACTTTTCGGGTACCTGCGGATATGTACCGCCAATATACCGGTCCATTACCCCGCGCGAATCCATGATGAGCGGGTTGGAGGGGATAGAGTACCCCCAGATCATATCGGCGGGGCCATAAAAATCTATTACGCCTTTTACATGCACATCATGAAGTGTATAAGCGGCAAGTAAAGCGATCTGTGCCCCTGCCGAGCGGCCCAGCAGTATAAATTTATTGGTGTCGATGTGTAATTCTGCGGCGTGTTTGCACAGATAGTTCAGGGCCTTGCTAACATCTTCAACCGGTGCCGGGGTTTGATATTTGGGCGCCATACGATAATTGATGGATGCCACATGATAGCCTTTTTGTGCCAGGTAGCTATTTAGCTCGGGCAGTTGCTGGCTGTCGCCACTACTCCATGAGCCGCCGTGAATCATGATTACGCAGGGTTTTCTGCCCAATATACGCGAGGAGTAAAAATCAAGCGATAGCGATGTATCCTGATACTTTACATAAGTAAGTGATTTGTAAGGTACGGCAGTGGTTTTTTTAAACAGGTTAAAAAAGTCAAAAGGTGTGCCGTCTTTTGGAAAAATGGCTGTAGAGCTATCGGTATGCATGCCGTTAAAAGCCTGCTGCATGTCATGCTTCACATTCTTGGCTACAATATATGCCCTTATAACAGGCGAAATAAATAGCAGAATGGTTATTATTCCAACAATGTTGCCCGGTGTTTTATAGGATGATACCCACACACCCGAGAGGGTGACCAGGGTTGTTAAGCCTACAAATATTAAGGGGTACTCCGTAACGGCAATAGCCAACAACCATAAATAATAAGCCGGGGCCTTAAAAATAGTTAATAACGATGCCAGGAAAAATATAAGGAGGAGTACTAAACGTATCATGCGGTTCTTTTATGAAACAGGTAATGGCTTACTATCCATTCATTTCCGTTATTGTAATTCCATAATTCGGCGCAAGCCATGTAAAACAGCCGCCAGTACACCCACCATTTTACGGCATCATTTTTACCATAGGTTTGTTCAAACAGGGGCATGATCTGTGCTTTATGCTTATCCATATTGCTGAGCCAGGCCTCGGAGGTTTTGCCATAGTGCGCGCCGCTTACCTGCCAGTGTTTTTCAACCAGCAGGTCGTCATTAAAATAAAACATCAGGTCATCGCTGGGCATAATGCCGCCGGTAAAAAAATATTTGCTCATCCAATCGGTTTCGTCAATTACCTCGAAAAGATAGGCATATTCTTTATGGGTAAAAATATGGATCCACAGTTTACCATCAGGTTTTAAAAACGGGGCCACTTTTGCCATCAGCAATTGATAGTTACGCATGTGCTCAAACATCTCTACCGATACCACGCGGTCAAACTTATCGTCGATGGTAAAGGTGTTCATGTCGGCAGTGATCACGGTAAGGTTGCTGATACCGCGCAGCTTTGCCTGCTCATCAATATGGGCCTTTTGAGTGCGCGAGTTGGATACTACCTTGAACGTGCTTTTAGGAAATTTTGCCGCCATGTATAATGATAATGAGCCCCAGCCGCAACCCAGCTCCAATACATCCTGTCCGTTGGTAAGTTCGGCACGCTGGCAGGTGAGCTCCAGCATATCATCTTCGGAAGTATCTATATCGGTAACGCCATCTTTCCAGTAACCGCTGGAGTATTTGAGGTTTTTGCCAAGGCAGTACTGGTAAAACTGTGTAGGTACTTCATAATGTTGCTGGTTAGCAGCAGCAGTGTTAACCGCTATGGGCGATGCTTTAAGCTGATCTATAATCGCTATCAGGTGTGCTTGCTGGGCTTCCACATTGCCCTTGTTTTCGGCGTTTAAACGCTGTTTTAACAATTGGCGTATACCGTGCCTCAGTAAAGCATCAGGCACTTTGTTTAGTTCAATTAATTTATCGTACCACATTGGTATTAGGTTGTAAGTTTAACGCAGTACGTTAAAACGATTTAATTTATATTTATAGAAGTATACGTTGTGGCCCGGAGGTTGGATTTTTAAGCGGGTAAATTTGTTAATCCTGTGGCAGCTATCGTTTTTTAACCCAGGGAATAAATACACTGGTAGTAGCCTGGTACTTTTTGTAGGCCTCGCCCTTGGAACGTAGTGACTGCTCTTCGGTAGCGGGAATGCCGGTTACCTTGAGCAACAGGTACAGAATTATAGCCGGACTAATAATGGCAATATACCCGTAAGGCGATGCCAATGCAAATACAAAATAGGAAAACCACATTAACCACTCAAAAAAATAATTAGGATGGCGCGAGTAATTCCACAAACCGGTATCACAAACCTTGCCCTTATTGGCGGGGTCCTTTTTAAAGGCTGCCAACTGGCGGTCGGCTATGGCTTCGCCGGTAATGCTGATAAACCATAAGGCAAAGCCAGCGTATTCAAAGGGGGATAATGCCGTTTGGGTATTCAGGGTGATGATAAAAAAAGGAATAGCCAGTAATACATTGGATATAGCCTGAAACTGAAAGAAGAAAAAGAATTTCTTTTCGGCATTGGGCGCCCACTCTTTCCGCAATTGCTGGTAGCGGCCTTCCTCTTCGTGCAGGTGAATGATGATGCGTGTAGCCAAATGGGTGCCCAGCCTTACGCCTGCTATAATAACCATGGCGCAAATGAGCGTTTTGCGGGTTTGAAAGCCCGGCGCGCCCAAAAACAAAATAAGCGCTATTACCGAGAAGTTGTACGACCAGAAAATGTCAACCACACCTGCATTTTTTATTTTATGGGCCCACACCCATACCAGTACCATGATGCCGCAACAGGCCAGCAGACTGTAAATAACTAGGCATAAGATCAAGCTGTTATCCATTTTTTTTACCGAAAAATTCTTTTAATCCTTCACCTGGTTTAAGCCTGAAAAGCTGTATCAGCACATAGGCACAGCTAGCTATGCTGCCCAGCGTAATCAGCAATATGAGCCATATAATTTTGCCAAAAATGTTGCGCTCTTTATAACAAACCCATATAAATATGACCAGCACATTGGCATAAAAATCCCAAAGGGTAGCCCGCATCCAGGGTATAGAACCCAGGAAATTCCACTCGGTAAACAGGTTGCTTTTCAGGCAGGTGGTTACCACTACGTAACACATCCACGCAAAAACAATGCTGAACAATATTTTTAAGCTATTGATCATAGGCTTATTGAGCTTTTGCCGTTTTTATAAAAGCAAGGGCATCGTCGGCATGTTCTTTACCCTGCAGCATGGCCTCATGGGTGTAAACTATTTTGCCATGCAGGTCAATCACAAAAGTTTCCCGGCCCGACATAAAAAACTTCTTTTTTACACCAAACAGGTTATAAACTTTGTTGTCGGGGTCGCTCAGTAAGGTAAAAGGCAGTTTGTAGTGGTTGGCAAAGGCTTTGTGGCTGGCAACGGTGCCACCATTGATGCCAATTACCATAGCACCCGCTTTGGTAAACTGGTCAAAGCTATCGCGAAAAGCGCAAGCCTCTTTGGTGCAAACCATGCTTTCATCCTTCGGATAAAAATAAATAACCAATACTTTTTTGCCCACATAGTCAGCAGTTTTAAATGTTTTGCCGCTTTGGTCGGTAAGGGAAAACGAGGGAACGGCGTCGCCGGTGGTTAACTGCTTGCCTGTCTGCGCTTGGGCCGCGCACGAAAACAGGAAGGATGCTGCCAAAATAAGGAGCAAATATTTTATCATGTTGCTATCAATTTCCATATCTACGAAGAATAAGGCAGGGAGCGATTTAATATGATAAAATAAAAAAGGCCATCGCTTTGTTTTTAAAACGATGGCCTTTTGCTTATGATATACTGTAACAAAGTTTATACCAGGTTCTTTTTGATATAAGTGATGCTTTGGGTGATGCTGTCAAAAGGATCGCCAGGGCAAACATCCTGTTCTACAAAGAAATATTGCAGACCTGCTTTTTTTGATTGAGCAAAGATCTTTTTAAAGTCGATGATGCCGTTACCTACTTCTGTAAATTTACGTTCAGGGGTTTTATCCAGATCCTTAACGTGCCACAGCGGGAAACGGCCCGGGTTTTCATTAAACAAGGCAAAAGGATCCTGATTGGCTTTGGTTATCCAGTACAGGTCCATTTCAAATTTTACCAGGTTTTTGTCGGTATTGTGCAATATGGTTTCATACGGATATTTACCGTCTTCCTGTATAAATTCAAAATCGTGGTTGTGGTAGCAAAGCTGTATACCGCTTTTTTTACAGATCTCGCCGGCTTTGTTAAAATCTTCGGCAACTTTTTTATAGTGGTCAAGGTTACCGCGTTCTGGCGTTGATAAGTAGGCACAAACCATGTATTTTATGCCAACTTCTGCCGCATCGGTTACTGCTTTTTCCCAATCATTCAGGATAGTGCCTTTTTGCGATGCGCCGTTAACCTGTTCTTCGCCCAGGCGGTAGTGCGCACTTGGCATAACCAGTCCGTTTTGTTTTAACAGGGCTTTAAATGCTTTAGGGTCCGAGCCGTAAAACAATTCGTTGCCGGTATAGGTAGCTCCTTCAACAGAGGTATAGCCTATTTGTGCAACTTTAGCCAATGCTGCCGCCGGATCTTTTGCCATGGCATCACGAACGGTATATAACTGCAGGCCAATATACTTTTTGTCATATGCAAATAAGTTTGGGGCCGCTAAAAGTCCGGCCGATAGCACCGCCGAAGTTTTGAGAAATGAACGTCTGGTAGTCATTGATTTACTTTTAAAATTGGTTAACGTAAATATAGTGTATTATGAACACTAAAGCAAAAGACGCAATTTAAATTGAATGGTTTAAATCTGCGAGCCATTAATTGGTTGTAACAATGTTGATGTAATTTGCGATACCAGTTTGGCATCGGCATAATCAGGTATAGTGCTTATTTTTTTCCATTCCGCATCGGCTCCAAAAGCTTTCCAGTGGGCATCATGGGCTGCTACGTCATCAAAAGTGATCATGTAAATAAGGTTCGGACGGTGGTCGCCAATTACTGTTTCGCCAAAAAATACGGGGTTAAAACCAAGGCGTTTAAAAATATCCACTTCGCCGGCATCGTTAAACATTTCCAGTTTCTTTTTACCGGCGCTTTCGCTGGCATGTTCATACCGGCGCAATTCAAAAATACGCTGGCCCGGTTTGGGTACCTGCAGGTTGGGCGCATGATCAAAGGCCTTTAATAACGAGCTTTTAATACGCTCATAAGCAGGTTCTGTTGCGGGGGCGGTTAAATATGGAGCGCCTTTTTCCTGGTAATCAGTATCAAGGGCCAGCTTTTCCTGCACGGTTAAAAAATCGGCTAAGTTTTTAAAGGGTATCAGGGCATAAATTTTGGTTTGCCCGGTGGGTTTAAGCTCGGTAAATACTCCTATATTTTTGCAGCCCAGTTTGTTTAACGCAGGTATGGCTGCCGTTTGAAAATAGTTTTCAACCAGTTTTTGCTGCGTTTCGTCTTTAAGCTGGTAAACACGCAGCTCATAAAATTCGGTACCTGATTTTTCTTTTGCCATACCACTGTAAGGTAATATACTGGCAGCTGCGCCTGTTAAAACGGATGCCTTTACAAATGAACGTCTTTTCATAAAAAGTTTATATAAATTAAAGGTAACAAGATAATGGGCATGTTGTATATGCTCAATTAAGTATCCCTTTTTACATGTAAAACACATTCTTTTGCCTAAACTTGCGTTATAAAACAGTTGCTTACCCTTAGCAACCAACATAAAACATGAGTTTGGAGTTTTACGAGCAAATTTTTAACAAGCAGCAAAGGCTTGAGGCCGTGCCGTC
This sequence comes from Mucilaginibacter saanensis, assembly GCF_014200575.1. Classification (GTDB taxonomy): domain Bacteria; phylum Bacteroidota; class Bacteroidia; order Sphingobacteriales; family Sphingobacteriaceae; genus Mucilaginibacter. The sequence continues at coordinate 85,013 of NZ_JACHBZ010000008.1, forward strand.
GAATAAGGAGATCACGAAGTGGGCGCTCCGTGTTATTCATTTACTATATCCGGAGCAAACAGGAAAAGTATTTACTACGGTAGATGAACTTAAGGCAGAGTTTACTTTGCTTGAGAACGAGTTGTTTGAAATTATGGAGGCCACCAAAGCCTGCGGCGATTGTGATAATAAAAGAAGAGCGGCGCTGTTTTTTGAACGCCTGCCCCAGCTTTATCAGATATTGAATACTGATATCCAGGCCATATTTAACGGCGATCCGGCTGCCCGCAGTGAATTTGAGGTGATACGTACTTATCCCGGTTTCTACGCCATTTCGTTATATCGGCTGGCTCATAGTTTATATATTGAAGATGTGCCTTTGATCCCGAGGATACTGACCGAATATGCACACTCTAAAACAGGTATAGATATACATCCCGCTGCCAAAATTGGGGAGTACTTTTATATAGATCATGGTACCGGCATTGTAATTGGCGAAAGCTGTACAATAGGCAATCACGTAAAATTATACCAGGGGGTTACCTTAGGGGCATTAAGTGTTGATAAAAGCATGGCCTTTACCAAACGCCACCCTACAGTTCATGATCATGTGGTTATATACTCGGGGGCAACCATACTGGGCGGCGAAACCATTATTGGTAGTAACAGCATTATTGGTGGTAACGTTTGGCTCACTAAAAGTATTCCGCCAAATTCAAGGGTATACCATACCCCACAATACCGAACATTAAAAAGCGACGAGGTATAACTATCTGTTTACCGCCTGTTTATTGCCCTTTGCCGATGGTTTAGGGCCATTCGCCAATTTGATATATCATATCAGGCTGTTTTAATTCATAATTGCAGGTAACAACCCTTTCGGGTTTAAAAATCAACCTGCATCATGAAGCCTTTTATTATATCTACCCTTTTTTATTTGTGTTTGATATGTTTTGGTGCCGCTGCACAAAATAAACAACCGTTACCGAGCGATAACCGGCTTAAAACCCGTCTTGACTCTGCGGTTGATCAGGGGGCAAGGCATTATATGGATACGCCCAATACGGTGGGCCTATCTATCGGCATTTATAAAAACGGCAAAACATATACCTATAATTATGGCGAAGTAAAAAAGGGCAGCCGGCAACTGCCAACTGCGTATAGTTTTTACAACCTTGGTTCGGTAGCCAAAACTTTTGTGACTACTATGCTTGCCGAAGCGGTGGTAGAAAAAAGGGTGTCGCTTCATGATGATATCCGGAAATATTTACCGGGGAGCTACCCTAACCTGGCTTTTAGAGGGCAACCCATCAGGCTTATTCACCTGGCTAACCATACCTCGGGGCTTCCGGGTACTGCGCATATTTTTAAGTCTGGAGTAAAGGATAGTTTGCGGAAGCTAAGTTTGCCCGAGCAGTTGAATTTTTACAACGTTTATAAGGCCGACAGTTTGCTTAAAGACCTGCACAGCTTAAAGCCAGACACCATACCCGGTACCAAATTCAGATATAACGGCAACGGTATGATGGTGCTCACCCTGTTACTGGAGCGTATTTATCATGAACCTTACGAGCAGGTGGTGACACATTATCTTAAAACCCATTTGGATATGACTGATACCCGGACACAGATTCCGTTGCATAGCAACCGGCTTGCGCAGGGGTATGATAAAAATAACCAGCCCCAGCCCTATCTTAACCTGGTTGATTACTACAATGGCCCCAGCATGAACTCTACCATCAGTGATATGCTTAAATATTTAAAGGCAAATTTATCTGAGCGCGACCCTGCTATCAAACTTACCCACCAGGTAACCTGGAAAAACCCGGATGGAACGGGTGTTGGTCTGGGCTGGATGATGGATACTGATTACAAGGGCGTAAAGATCATTCATCACGATGGCCATACCGGCATAGGCTTTAACACACTTTGCCTGTTTTACCCGGGCAGGGATCTGGGGTACATCATTATTGTGAATGATAACATCAACCAGTCGCGTTTATATGAGCTGCAGAAAAATATACAGCAGGAGCTTGACAGGTAAATTCACCAACTTTTATCATGTCGGGCTCATAATATGAAGCTATTTTTAAGCAGATAGTATTTCAATAAAATATTCCTGCTAATTTTATTTTTCATTAATGAGATGCACTGCCTATAATTGTACCCTGCATCTGTTAAATAAAGAAAACATATTATGGCCGGTATAATTGATCTGATAGGCAATACGCCTATGGTTGAAATAAAAAAACTTAACCCCAATCCTAACGTACAGATTTTTGCTAAACTGGAGGGTAATAACCCCGGCGGTAGCGTAAAGGACAGGGCAGCGTTAAATATGATACGCAGCGCACTGGAGCGTGGCGACATAAAACCTGACACCAAACTGGTTGAGGCCACGAGCGGCAATACCGGTATAGCGCTGGCCATGATGGCAAGTTTGTTTGGTTTGCAGATAGAATTGGTGATGCCCTCCAACTCCACCCGCGAGCGTACGCTCACCATGGAAGCTTTTGGCGCTAAGGTAACCTTACTGGAGGGTATTGAACAATGCCGCGATTATGCCGAGGAAAAGGGCGCTACACCCGGCTATTACTTAATGAACCAGTTTGCCAATCCTGATAATTACGGAGCGCATATTAAATCTACCGGCCCCGAAATATGGCGCGATACAGAGGGTAAAATAACCCACTTTGTAAGTGCTATGGGCACAACCGGTACTATTATGGGTTGCTCCAGGTATTTAAAAGGGCAAAACTCAGAGATACAGATTGTGGGTTGCCAACCTATTGAGGGTTCGTCTATTCCGGGGATACGGAGATGGCCCGCGGCTTATCTGCCCAAGATATTTGATGCCTCCCGGGTTGACAGGGTGATGGATATATCTGAAGAAGAAGCTACCCAAACGGCCCGTAAACTGGCCAAAGTAGAAGGCGTTTTTGCAGGTATGAGCAGTGGTGGCGCACTATCGGCCGCTATAAAGCTGGCCGGTGAGTTAAAAGAAGGCGTAATTGTTTTTATTTGCTGCGACCGCGGCGACAGGTATCTGAGCAGCGATTTGTTTGGGTAAAACCGATAAAAACGGTGTCATTCTGAACACAGTGAAGAATCTATTATTCAGTATTTATATTGCATAACAGACCCTTCACTGCGTTCAGGATGACAGGTTATAATATTGTAAAGCGGTCTATTTCAGCGTCCGTGCTGCAACGCCTTCGTTGGTGATCTTTACCGGTTTAATGTTGCCATCGGTATCAAAGTACATTTTATCAATACACATTACGCGGTGGTTGGCATCAGTTTCAGTTAACGGACGGCGATGATATACGATATACCATTCATCAGTGCCCGGTACGTTAATAACTGAATGGTGGCCTGCGCCGGTAGCAATGCTGGCATCCTGTTTTAATACAGTAGCTATACGCTTAAACGGGCCAAAAGGGGTATCGCCAACGGCATAGGCCACTCGGTAATCAGGGCCTGTCCAGCCGCCCTCGCTCCACATAAAGTAATATTTGCCCTTGCGTTTAAACATCACCGGACCTTCTACATAGCCTTCGGGAGTTATTTTTTTATAGGTTACGCCATCGTCAAATGGAACTATGCCGGTAAAATCATTTTTTAGTTTTACAATATTGCATTGACCCCATCCGCCATATATCATGTAATACTGGCCGTCATCATCTTTAAAAACAAACTGATCAATGGGCTGGGCTTTGTTAACAATCTGGTCAATAAGTGGTTTCCTCAAATAGTCTTTGAATGGTCCGCCGGGGCTGTCACTTACGGCTACCCCTATTCCGCCCTTTTCATTATTGTTCTGTATGTCATTGGCCCCGAAAAATATATAATACTTACCATCTTTTTCAGTGACGGCAGGAGCCCACAAAGCGCGTTTTACCCATTTAACGCCACTGGTATCAATTACGCGGCTGTGTTTGGTCCAATGTACCAGATCGGGCGATGAAAAGGCATCCATAAATACCTGCTCATCATATTTAGCAGAGTAAGTAGGATACAGCCAATATTGATGATTAAATATCTTAGCCTCGGGATCGGCGTACCAGCCCTCAACAACCGGGTTGCCTGACGTTTTTGTATCTTGTGCAAAAGCATTAATAGCGGGTGAAGCTAATGCAGCACCCAATAGTACTTTTAAAAGCAGCTTTTGAGCTATGCTCTTTTTCATTTTATTGGATATTCTTTTTGGGCTTCTTTTTATTAAAACGCCTGTTGGGTTTGTTTTTAGAATCGGAGCGCTCATGCGGTTGAACGGGATGCGGCTGTATAGATGCAAGTTCATCAGGTAAACCAATCAAACGGATAGGTTTTTCAATTAGTTGTTCAATGTTTTTCAGCTTGCGCTCATCGCGGTGGTTCACAAAGGTGATGGCAGTACCAGTGGTAGCGGCACGCGCCGTGCGGCCAATGCGGTGAATATAATCTTCCGGATCGCCGGGAACATCGTAGTTGATCACCAGGTCAATTCCTTCTACATCAATACCGCGCGACAGGGCATCGGTACCAATAATTACGGGTAACTGTTTGTTTTTAAATTTGAGTAGTATCTCTTCGCGTTCTTTTTGCTCCAGATCAGAGTGAAAAGCCATGGCGTTAATTTTAACCGCCTTAAGCTCTTTGTATAATGATTTTACGATCTCTTTTCTTGATGCAAAAATAATAGTACTGGTATAGGCAGAGTCACGCAGGATAAGCTGTAACAAAGGTGTTTTTTGCTGGTCATGTAAGCGGTAGATCTGCTGATCGATACCCACGGCAGGCTGCGATATTGCAATGTTGATCTGTTGAGGATCTTTCAGCACCGATTTGGCCAGCGAGCGTATACGCCCCGGCATGGTTGCCGAAAATAACAGCGTTTGCCTGGTTTTGGGCAGGTAGCTGATGATCTTCATAATATCGTCAGAGAAACCCATGTCCAGCATGCGGTCGGCCTCGTCCAATATCAGGTGAGTTAGGTGGTTAAGTTTTAAAACGCCCGATGTAAGGTGTGCTATAAGACGGCCGGGAGTGGCAATAATAATATTTACATTATTTTGAATGCCGCGGCGCTGCTGCTCATAAGCCATGCCATCGCCACCGCCAAATACGGCTATGGAGCTAACGCCGGTAAAATAGGCCAAACCCTCAACCTGCTGGTCAATTTGCTGGGCAAGCTCACGGGTTGGTGCTAAAATAAGCGCGCTGGTATGGTGTTTATTGGTGCTGCTGATGTGGTTTAAAACAGGCAATAAATAGGCGCCTGTTTTTCCTGTACCGGTTTGTGCGCAGGCAATAAGGTCCTGTCCGCTTAAAATAACCGGAATGGCCATTTCCTGTATAGGCGTAGGGGTGGTAAACCCCATACTTTGTATGCCTTCAAATAATTGTTCGTTGAAATTAAAATCCTGAAACGTCACTATATGTTGTTAGTAAATTATGCAAGGTATGAAAATTTGTTGTTTAAATAGCAATTAAGCAGGGTGATAGCTAAGTGAGGGGATAATAGTTTATCATGCCGAATGAAGTGAAGCATCTATCCGGCAATATTAAAGCCTGCGAATAGATCCTTCGTTCAGGATGACAAATTAATACAAGTTACAGGCACAACACGAGTGTCTTATGAATGTATATAAGTCTTTAATTGTTCAATGGTTTCCAGCTGCGATAATATGGTTTCGGTAACCAGGTCATTGATGGATATAATGCCGCACAGGCTATCATCAATAAATACCGGCAGGTAACGGATATTGCTCTCGCTCATGATATGCATACAGGTTTCAATGGAGTTTTCCGGAACTATACGCGGTAACCCGGTGCTCATGATTTCGCGTACTAGGGTTTCGTGTGATGATTTTCCTTTCAGGATAACTTTCCTGGCATAATCGCGCTCCGTCATCAGGCCAACATAGTCGCCATCTTCCATCACCACAACTGAGCCGATGTTTTTATCGGCCATTAATCTTAAAGCATCTAAAACAGATGTACCGGCATCAATGGTGATCACGCGGCCACCCTTGCGCGCAAGGATATTTGAAACTTTTATCATGATACTCAGGTTAAATTTAAGGATTGGCTTTGATCAAATATAATAAAACAGAATTGAAAAACAAACGAATAGCTCAGTATAAATATCAACAATACAGCATTTTAAATATTAGCAAACCCTACTTATGCCCCATTACCCGGGCCGTAGCTTTTACGTTTGCTTGACACGAAATATAGCAACCGCAAAAAGAATAATATCTAATATTGCCTGCTCAATTCTTAACAGTATTTTAACATGATATTGGTAAGTATAATTGATTTTAATTCATTTACTATCGGTTAAAATAATACATATCAAATTGATCAATTTACCCCTTTGGGCGGCTTTAAAAAAAGGCGCCCGCCATATTAAATTTTATACGCTGCTTTGCTGCCTTACGGGCTTTACATTGCCCAGCAAATTGTTGGCAAAAGCCTTGGTTATTACACCTTCCGGCACATTCATGGCTGCGGATACTACTGCTGATTCGGCCCTGCTTAAAAAGCGCCTGATCAATAATGCATTTGATGATATCTTTATGCAGAATTTGCGCGTATCTGAAGGTGGTAACGATTATTTTAACAAGGTAAAAACCCTCTTAACGGCAGATCTGGCCCCTAACTTCGTCTTATTTAGTACGCCGAAGTCACGTTTTTTTGCAGTATTTACCCCGCGGGTGAAAATACGCCTGCTTGATTCGCGCGGGGCACCGGTAAAGTCGCCAAGTTTTATGCCCGGCGCAACCGTATTTTACAGGCTTAATGAGGATACCTATAAACCAGAGTTTTTATCTTTTGGTTATTCGCACCACTCCAACGGTGTACGGGGCCCATCATTAAACCCGGATGGCAGCTTTAACCGCGACAGTGGAAAGTTTACCACCAACTTTTATACCCTTACCTATTACACGGGTAAAAGAATTGATAAGCAGGACCTGATCATTAACCGTTATGATAACCTGGCACTTGAAGTACACGCCGGTTTGTTTGGCCTGGGCATGTCTGAAGGGTTAAAAGGGCATTACGGGTTTATAAGAGTTAACGGCAGCCGCATGTATAATTTTGCAAAAGCTTATGACGATCCGTTGGAGAAGGGCAAAAAGACCTATAAAAACTGGCAACGCATCCGGTTTGATTTTGCCTACATTGCCGATAAATACGATAACTACTCGGCCGTTGATTTTAAAAAACGGCTCAACGTAAGTCTCAGATATTATTACCAGTTTCCTTTTATGCCAAGTGCAGCCCTGATGTTTGGTGGCGGTTACCGCGGACAGGACGACTATAACCAGTTTTTTGAGGATAGCTATGGCTATATCACCATTGGTTTAGCCTCCAACTTATCGTTCAATCCGCATCAGCATTAAGCCTTAAATAAGAGTATTTGTATGTATATCCATATTTTTACAATACGGGTTACAGCTATTTGTAATTTATTTTAAAAATAATCGTTTTAGCATTGAAAAAAAGCAGATATATTTAGCCCACCTAAAGGGTATATCGAAACTAATTCTAAAACTTTTATAATGAAAAAAAACTTTTTAAGCCTTTTGGCTATCCCTGCCCTGCATTTTGCGGTATCGGCACAAACTAAAGGTTACAAATCACTGTTTGATGGTAAAACAACTACCGGATGGCACACTTATTTAAAGTCTGACGCGGGTGCATGGAAAGTGGTTGATGGCGCACTGCAGCTTGACCCTAATGCCGAAGGACAAGGCGATCTGGTTACTGATGGTGAGTACGAAAATTACGAACTTAAAATTGATTGGAAAATTTCAACCACAGGCAATAGCGGGATTATTTTTGGCGTACATGAAGATCCTAAATTCAAAGAAACCTACCAGACCGGTATTGAAATGCAGGTGCTTGATAACAAGGCCGCATCTGATAATAAACTGGCTAACCACCTTGCCGGTTCTTTATATGATATGAAAGCTCCATCGGCTGATGTTGCCAAACCTGCCGGCGAATGGAACTCTGTAGTATTACGCAAAAAAGACGGTCACCTTACTTTTTGGTTAAACGGAACCAAGATTGTTGAAACCCAGATGGGCAGCGACGAATGGAAAGCCATGATTGACAAGAGCAAGTTTAAAACCTGGGCTGATTTTGCAAAATATCCAAAAGGCCACATAGCCTTGCAGGATCATAACCATGAGGTTGCTTTCCGTAATATCTCTATCAAACAATTATAATATTTTTAAACAATAGCATATTTAACGCATAGCGTTCAATATATTTATACCATAAAACCAAAGTTAATGAAACGCATGCGGTGAGCATGCGTTTTTCTTCTCCTCAACAGAAGATACATTTGATATCATTATGAGCGATCTACAAATCAAAAAATCAACCACCACTTATGATGTGGTAATTGTTGGTTCGGGTGCCGGTGGAGGTATGGCTGGTTATGTTTTGGCCAATGCCGGTGTAAAAGTATTAATGCTGGAGGCCGGTGCCTATTTTGACCCGGCTAAAGATTCGCAGCAGCTGAAATGGCCATGGGAATCTCCACGCCGTGGTGCGGGTACCACCCGTCCGTTTGGTGATTTTGATGCTGCCTATGGCGGCTGGGAGCTAGAAGGCGAACCATATACTACTAAAGATAAAACAGAGTTTTTCTGGTTCCGCTCACGTATGCTGGGCGGCCGTACCAACCACTGGGGGCGTATTTCATTACGTATGGGCCCGCATGACTTTAAAAGCCGTGACGGCCTTACCGATGATTGGCCAATAACCTATGATGATGTGAAACCTTATTATGATAAGGTTGACAGGCTGATAGGTGTTTACGGCACAAAGGAAGGTTTGGAGAACGAACCTGACGGTATATTTTTACCTCCGCCAAAACCAAGGCTTAATGAGCTGTACATTGTGCAGGGGGCTAAAAAGGCAGGCGTGAAAATTATACCCGGTCGTGGTGCTGTGTTAACAGAAGCGCTGCCGGGTAATAAAGATCGTGGTGCTTGTTTCTTTTGCGGGCAATGCGGCCGTAGCTGTAAAATCTATGGCGATTTCTCGGCATCATCATGTTTGGTAATACCTGCTATTAAAACCGGCAATTTAAAGGTAATCACCAATGCTATGGTAAGGGAAGTGATCACCAATAAAGAGGGCTTGGCTACCGGTGTATCATACGTTAGTAAAGAAGATATGCAGGAATATCAGGTAAATGCTAAAACGGTAATACTTGGTGCCAGTGCGGGCGAATCGGCCAGGATCCTGCTTAACTCAAAATCGGCAGAACATCCGGGTGGTTTAGCCAATAGCAGCGGTGTTGTAGGGCGTTACCTGCATGATTCAACCGGATCAAGTGCGGGTGGTTTTCTACCGCAACTGATGGATCGTAAGCGTTACAACGAAGACGGTGCCGGTAGCGTGCATATCTATTCGCCATGGTGGCTTGATAATAAAAAACTGGATTTCCCCCGCGGTTACCATATTGAATATGGTGGCGGTTTACACATGCCATCGTATGGCTTTGGCAGCGGTATTCAGAATATGAATGGTATGGTTCCTGATCGTAGCGGTAATAAGAAAGAGGCGGGCGGTTATGGTGCATCATTAAAAGATGATTACCGCCGTTTTTATGGTACACAGTTTGGTATGGCCGGTCGTGGTACTGCCATAGCCCGTTATGATAACTATTGCGAAATTGATCCTAACGTGGTTGATAAATATGGTATCCCGGTATTGCGTTTCCATTATAAATGGGCCGATGACGAGATTAAGCAAGCCAAACACATGCAGGAAACCTTCCAGGAAATTATGCATAACATGGGCGCTATTTATGGCGGTCCGCAAGGTCCGGAAACCAATTACGGGTTAGAGGCGCCGGGTAAGATCATTCACGAAGTAGGAACCATACGGATGGGCGACGATCCTAAAAAATCGGCCTTAAATAAATGGTGCCAGGCGCATGATTGTAAAAACCTGTTTGTGGTTGATGCTGCTCCGTTTGTACAACAGGGCGATAAAAACGCTACCTGGACAATATTGGCCATGTCAATGCGCACCGCTGAGTATATTTTACAGGAAAGAAAAAAATTAAACGTTTAACAAGTTATCCATAGCAATTTATTATGAACAGACGTGACTCCCTCAAAGCACTAGGCTTAAGCACACTTTCAGCAGGATTATTGCTGGAGGCCTGTAAAACCGACAACAAAAAAGCCGCTGAAGAAACTGCACCGGCAACTGCCGAAGCAGAAGCCGGCAGGCAGCCTTTTGAAGTGGAGCGGGATAAAAAACTTAACGCTGATAAGTTTTTTACAGCCGCCGAAATGGCAACTATAACCCTATTGACTGATATTATTATCCCTAAGGACGAAAAATCAGGCAGCGCATCTGATGCCAAGGTGCCCGATTTTATTGAGTTTATTGTAAAAGATATTCCCGATCATCAAACCCCGATGCGCGGTGGTTTACGTTGGTTGGATATGCAATGTTTAAACCGTTTTGGTAAAACTTTTACAGATAGCTCCAAAGCGCAGCAAATAGAACTTATTGACCTGATAGCTTATCCAAACAAAGCCAAGCCAGAAATGGGACAGGGTGTAGCCTTCTTTAACCGCATGCGCGATTTAACAGCTTCTGGCTTTTTTACCAGCGAAATAGGTGTTAAAGATGTTGGTTATGCAGGTAATGCTCCCAATAAGTGGACAGGTGTACCTGTCGATATACTAAAGCATTATGGCATGGAAAATGTAAGTGCATAGTATTCTCCATGTATTTTTTAAAAGCGTCTGCAGGTTTTTATCGGCAGGCGCTTTTGGTTTATAGGGGTATTTGATACTCTCAAGTATTGAAGTAATGACGCTGATTCACAGTTTACTGTACACAATTTTGAACAGTTTTGACCAGGTATTGCCAAAATAACTATGACAAAGGCGGTTTACGACTAAGGATATTGAAAAGGTTAATATACTTTCCTTTAAGTAAATCTAATTTTTAATTAGATTGCTGATATTCAGATACTTGAATTGTTTTTAACTGTTGAATTATCATTGTTTTGTCAATTAGTGTTAGGGCAATATACCATTTTGCCCTTTTGATACGTTTATCTACTTTGTAGGTTCACACCTGCAAATAGTGATAAGGTTTAGGTTTAAAGCCCCCAAGCAGCGAGTGCAAGGGGGCTTTTATTTTGTGCTAAAATTTCGGCAGTTCTCTACCATCATCATAAATGTTTTATTTTGCAGATTGAAATTTAAAAGCTGTTCCGCGAGGTGGCTTTGTAGCTATATATCTATTGATTTTAATACCATAAATGAGCGATCTGAAGAAAGAATTGTACGATATGTGTGTGAATTATGTGCGTAAAAGCATGGATGCCGCTGAATTAGGCATTAAAGAAGCACAAAAAGCATCAAACGAAGACACTAAAAGCAGTGCCGGTGATAAATATGAAACAGGCCGTGCCATGATGCAGCAGGAAACCAACCGCAACCTGGCCCAGTTAAATGAGGCTAATAAATTAATGGTTGCCCTTAACCGCATCAGTACAACTGGCACAGCCGCAAAAGCAGAAACCGGCAGTGTGATTATAACCAGCAACGGTAATTTTTATCTGGCTATTAGTGCTGGTAGTCTGTTAGTTATGGGTAAAAATTATTTTGCAGTATCGCCGGCTTCGCCTGTTGGGTTAATGCTTACCGGTAAAACAGCGGGCGAAAGCTTTACGCTTAATGGCAAATTGTATACTATTGAAGCTGTTAGCTGAGTCAATTTAACTCATATTTTACAAGATAATCAGGCGCGCCTATAACGATTATGAATATTATTTTGTTTGAGTTAAATGGTATTTTAATTATTAAAAAAAAATAAAAACGTTCATTCACAAAATCTTGCAGTAATCATCAAATATCTATTACTATATTTGATGTTAACAAAAGATGGCAAGTAAAATAATCTTGCTCATTATAAATTAAAGATTGATGAACATATTTGTAGGAAGCCTTCCTTTTCAATTAGAGGAAGCCGATTTAAAAGAGCTTTTTGAAGCGTATGGTGAAGTAAGCACCGTAAAATTAATTATTGACAGAGAATCCGGCAGAAGTAAAGGTTTCGGATTTGTTGAAATGCCTGATGATGAGGCTGCTCAGACTGCTATTACCGGCTTAAACGGTTCTGAAGTTAGAGGCAGATCAATTGCAGTTAGCCAGGCTGAAGAAAAGAAACCGAATGATCGCAGAAGCGGCGGCGGTGGTGGTTATGGCGGCAACCGTGGCGGCGGTGGTGGCTATGGCGGCAACCGTGGTGGTGGTGGCGGTGGCTACTCAAAAGATAATAACAGAGGCGGCGGCGGTGGCGGCCGTTGGTAAAATATAAACTGAAATAAAACACCGGGTAATATTATCTGGTGTTTTATTTTGATGAGTATATCCTAATTATCGGTTTTTCGGAGCATTACCAACGGTGGTTTTTTTACCGGTATGAGCTTGCTTTATCAAAAAATACGCTCCCTATCCCATACCATCTTATTTCTGTGGCAAATTTACTTCAAACGTGGCTCCTTCGCCAGGTAAGGAGTAAATACTCAATGAGCCTTTCAGGGTTTCAATCAGGTGCTTTACCAGCGCCAGGCCAAAGCCATAACCAGCCTCACCGCTTGTGCCGGCGGTTGATGCTGCTATTCCGTTTAATATAACGGTTATTTCATGCTCGGTAAGGCCCAATCCGGAGTCATTTACCTTAATACACAAATTGTTTTCAGGCTCACCGGTTTTCAGACTCAGGATAACCGCTACCTTACCGCCATCGGGCGTAAACTTAATGGCGTTTGATATCAGGTTGCCCGTAATTTGTAACAGCTTGTTTCGTGAAAACGGAATGGTTTCTGACTCAAATGATGTATTAATACTAAGCGCAATGCGTTTATTAAATGCTTGCGGCGTGTAAAGTTTTTCCAGCTTATCCTTAAACACCAGCAGGTTAAATACATTTTCCTGAACATCCGGTATATATCTTTCTCTTTTATCGGCCCTTAATATTTCATCGGCCAGCTCGAGTATTGATCGCCCGCTTTTATGTATCAGGTTTATAAACTCCAAAACTTCTTCTAACTGGTTGCTTTCGCCCTGCTCGCTAATCAGTTGGGCAAGGCCAATAATGCCACTTAACGGTCCTCTGATGTCATGAGCTACTTTTTTCTGTGTTTCCCGGGCATCAAACAAATTATTTTTCAAATCTTCAATTGTTTTCAGATAGCGGAGACGGTTAACAATTTCGCCGGCAATTATTTTTAACAGTTCAACTTTTTCAGGATCTAAATCCTTTGGTTTTTTATCAAGTACGCATAACGCGCCAATGTAATGGTCACCATTTACCTTTAGCGGAACACCATAATAATACCTTAAATGTGGGCTGTCCTTTACATAAAACTTATCCTTAAAGCGGTCATCAGTGGCCAGGTTCTTTACCTCAAAATAATCGCCGTTTATAATGGTGTATTGGCAAACAGAATCTTCACGGGGCATTTGATCAATTTCCAGGCCATGGTTTGAGATTGTCCATTGTGTAAATGAATCAATCAAATTAACCAATGATATTTCAGTGCCGGTGACTTTTGCCGCCAGCTTTACCAGGTCATTAAAACTGTCCTGGTGTGCAGAGTAATCTAAATCAAAGGCAGACAGGGTCAGGAGCCTGTCCATTTCATTTTTAGGGGTTAATAGCATCGGTATATAAGTCAATAATTTATTTAAGATACGATATTTTACCACTTTAGGTTTTAAGTTGATGTGTAAAATGCGCTGTTGAGGTTGACGTAATTGGCAATGTAAAACATTTTTTACCTGTTAATCCTTTTATTAAAAATGCCTAACTTAACATCATAATTTAGCCAATTATTTATGAAAAGTAATGAAACTGTTAACGGACCGGATGGTGATCAGGATGTAAAGGATACGTCGCGGAGAAATTTCCTTAAACAATCATCGCTATTAACTGCAGTGGCACTTACACCGGGAACGGCCGTAAAAGCCGCCGTTATGCACGTTGATGAAAAAATAGCCGCCGTTTTTGAAAAAATGCCACTAAAAATGGAGGTGAACGGGAAGCCGCAAAAACTATCGGTTGAGCCCCGCTCAACCCTGCTGGATATATTGCGTGAACAGCTTGATTTAACGGGCACAAAAAAAGGTTGCGATCATGGGCAATGCGGCGCCTGCACGGTACATGTGGATGGGCGGCGGGTAAATTCCTGCTTAACGCTTGGTATTATGATGAGCGGCAAAAAAATAACCACCATTGAGGGGTTAGCCAATAGCGATCAGTTGCACCCCATGCAGGAGGCATTTATAAAGCATGATGGCTTTCAGTGTGGTTATTGTACGCCGGGGCAAATCATGTCGGCGGTGGCTTGCATACGTGAAGGGCATGCCGGTTCTGAACATGAAATAAGGGAATATATGAGCGGTAATATTTGCCGTTGCGGGGCCTACCCCAATATAGTAAATGCCATACAGGAAGTAAAAGATGGGGGGCAAACCGTATGAAACAGTTTCAGTATATATGCCCAACCACGCAACAGGGCGTGCTTGATGTAATTAACAAGCCCGGTACAAAAATAATAGCTGGCGGTACTAACCTGGTTGATTTAATGAAACGCGGTGTAACCGCACCCGATAAACTGGTTGATATTAATCATCTGCCCCTGAAAAGTATAATATCAACCCCTAAAGGGTTGTACATTGGTGCACTGGCATTAAACAGTGCTGTTGCTGAGCATGAACTGGTTGCCCGGCAATACCCGCTATTGGCTATGGCCCTCAAGGCAGGTGCGTCGCCTCAGTTGCGTAATATGGCCACAGTTGGCGGTAATATGATGCAGCGCACCCGTTGCGGTTACTTTTATGATACAACGATGCCTTGCAATAAGCGGGCACCCGGTTCTGGCTGTGGCGCTTATGAGGGTGTTAACCGTATGCACGCTATTTTTGGTGGCAGCTCACAATGCATAGCAGTACACCCGAGTGATATGTGCGTGGCCCTTGCCGCCCTTAACGCCGTGGTGATCATCGCTGGTAAAAAGGGCGAACGCCGCTTACCATTCACAGATTTTCATCGCCTCCCGGGCGAGCATCCTGAAATGGATAACCACCTGGCCGCAAACGAGCTGATAGTTGGTGTGGAAATACCCAATAATCATTTTGCGGCTAATAGCTATTATTTAAAAGTGCGCGACAGGCAATCCTACGCTTTTGCCCTGGTATCAGTTGCTGCGGCCTTGGATATTGAAAATGGCATTATCCGCCATGCCCGCCTGGCTATGGGCGGTGTGGCCCATAAACCATGGCGTTTATTTGATGCCGAACAAGCACTTGCAGGTAAGCCGGTATCTGAAGATAGCTTTAAGCAGGCGGCACAACTGGCCATGCAGGGAGCTAAAGGATATGGCCAAAACGCGTTTAAATTAAAACTGGCCCCGGCTACTATTGCCGAAGCTTTAAAACATGCAGCAGGTTTAGCTTAACAGCCTTATGAAAAAAGAGATCAATTTAAATATGCCATCGTCATCAGAGGGAATGAGCCGGATAGACGGGCGGTTAAAAGTTACCGGGGCGGCCAAATACTCTGCAGAATATACGGTTGAGGGTTTAACGTATGGTGTTCTGGTAGGCAGTACAATTACCAAAGGCACAATTACCGCAATAGATACTAAGGCTGCGGAACGTGCGCCGGGCGTAATTGCCGTAATTACCCATGTTAATGCTATCAAGGTGCCAGGTTTTCAGTCAGAAGCGGGTAAACCATCCGCTGTAAGAGCGCAGTTAAAAGTATTTGATGATAATAAAATAGTTTATAACGGACAGCCGGTGGCCGTGGTAATTGCCAATACTTATGAGCGGGCTCTGTATGGTGCATCGCTGGTAAAAACACAGTATAGTAAGGAGCAGCACGAAACCAGTTTAAATGCCAGTATTGGCAAGGGTTTCCCACCGCATGGCGACGGATTATATAAACGGGGCATTCAAGATGCGTGGAAATCGGCGCCATATAAGGTGGAGCAGGAGTATATAGTACCAACCGATACGCACAATCCGATGGAGCTGCATGCCATTATTGCTAAATGGGAAGCCGACGATAAGGTAACCGTTTGGGACAAAACGCAGGGCGTTAAGGCCACCCAGCATGATATTGCCCAATTGTTCAATATTCCTGTTGATAATGTGCAGGTAAATTCCAAATTTGTAGGCGGGGCTTTTGGCAGTGCACTGCGTACCTGGCCACATGAGGTGGTGGCGCTTATCGCCGCTAAAATGGTTAAAAGGCCGGTTAAGCTGGTGTTGAGCCGGGCTGATATGTTTACCTCGGTAGGGCACCGTCCATATACCTGGCAAAAAATAGGCATAGGTGCAACAGCCGATGGCAAACTGACAGGGATTACCCACGAAGCTTACGGCCAAACATCAACCTTTGAAAACTTTACCGAAGGGCCGGTTGGTGTAAGTCAGGGTTTATATGCCTGCCCTAATGTAAATACCAAATACAACCTGGTTGCGCTTAACATAGGTACCCCAACCTGGATGCGCGGCCCGGGCGAGGCAACCGGTGCATTTGCGCTGGAATCGGCCCTGGATGAGCTTTCTTACTTATTAAAGATTGACCCCATTGAGCTGCGCCTGCGCAATTACGCCGAAACCGACCCTGAAAGCGGTAAGCCTTTTTCAAGTAAGTTTTTAAACGAAGCCTACCAGATGGGGGCTGATCATATTGGCTGGGCCGAGCGCAAGCCGGAACCGGGGACGTTAAAAAAAGACGGTCTGCTGGTTGGTTATGGCATTGGCTGCGGCATGTTTGGTGCTTACAGGAGCGGCGCTACCATAAAAGCAAAAATGACGGCTGATGGAATTTTGTTGTTGCAAACAGCGGTGAGCGATATTGGCCCCGGCACCGGCACCGCCATGGTTTTGATAGCCGCGGAGCAAATGGGAATCCCGGCAGGAAATATCCGCTTTGAAAACGGTGCGTCTGATTTGCCACAGGCACCTACGCAGGGCGGCTCAGCCACAACGGCAAGCGTTGGCTCGGCAGTGCATTATGCCTGTATAGAGCTGAAAGAGAAGTTTCAAAAGCTTACCGGCAATGATAGTCCCAAGGCTATCGATTATGCGCAGGTGCTTAAACAACATAATTTGCCATTGTTGGAGGTAACTACCAAATCAACCGCAGGCGACGACAGGGATAAGTATGCCATGAATTCATGGTCGGTACATTTTGTGAAAGTGTTGGTAAACGCAGCAACTGGAGTTGTTAAAATTGATAAGGTAGCATCCGTGGCTGATTCTGGTCATATCATCAGTCCAAAAACAGCGCGCAGCCAGGTTGTGGGCGGGGCAATTGGCGGTATAGGCATGGCATTAATGGAAGAGGCAGTGATGGATCATCGGTATGGCCGTTACATCAACAACAACTTTGCTGATTATCATGTAGCAGTAAATGCTGATATTCCACAGATAGATGCCCAGTTTGTAAATAAACCCGATCCGTATATCAACCCAATGGGTGCCAAAGGAATGGCCGAAATTGCTTTAATTGGCATGGCAGCGGCAGTAGCCAACGCTGTTTATAACGCCACGGGTAAGCGGGTAAGAGAGCTACCTATTACACCGGATAAGGTAATGGCGTAATGGTTTCAATAAGCGAATTTGTCGTATTTTATTTCTTCTTAAACCGGGCGCAGATTTATTTTACCAAACCTCAACGCGAATTACTTTATTAACGTAATGATGATATAGTTTATTGACACGTAAAAAAACAACCCATGAAAAAAATTATTCTGTTTACCTTATTTGTTGGCCTTTGCTCTTTTGCCTTTGGCCAAAGCAAGGTGGTTTGCTGCGGCAAGCCATCGGCTACCCGGCAGTTTGCCATGCTGGCATCCAGCTCAAAATTCAGGATGGCGCATAAAAATCCGTTGCCGATCCATTTTCAGAGTGCTATTGGCACAGCCGTTACTTATAAAACAGCCGATGGCAAGGAATCTGCCGCTTATTTGCTGAAAGCAAAAAAAGCGACTAATAATTACATACTGGTTATTCATGAGTGGTGGGGCCTTAATGATTTTGTAAAGCGCGAATCAGAAAAGATCTATAATGACCTGGGTAATGTAAATATCATTGACCTTGATCTGTACGATGGTAAAGTAGCCACCACCCGTGAGGATGCCGGCAAATATATGCAAGCCGTTAACGAAGACAGGGCAAAAGCCATTATTAATGGCGCCATTTCATATGCAGGCCCTAAGGCTCACATTGCTACTTTAGGCTGGTGCTTTGGCGGTGGCTGGAGCCTGCAAACCAGTTTGCTGGCTGGTAAAAAAGCCGTTGCCTGTGTAATGTACTATGGTATGCCCGAGCAGGATGTTAACCGCCTTAAAACATTAAATGCGGATGTATTAGGAAACTTTGCCAATAAGGACCAATGGATAAACCCTAAGGTTGTTGCCAAATTTGATGCTGACATGAAAGCGGCCGGTAAAAAGCTTTATCTGCACCAATATGATGCAGATCATGGTTTTGCTAACCCCAGCAACCCTATATATGATAGCAATGCTACAAAAGATGCTTACGCCAACACAATTACTTTTTTAAAAGCACGTTTAAAGTAAACAAAAAGCACATGTGTATGTTGTACCGGGCAAGTTAATCCTTGCCCGGTTTTTTTGTAACATTGCATAAATTATACCTTTGACTACTTCTACTAAAAAAACAATATCCATTTCGCTTAAGGCCGCTGTATTGGCAATGGCTGCCTGGTATATATATCACCAGTTCCACAAAAAAAACAACGATCTAAAACAATTTCAAGCGTTAACGGCTCACATCAACAGCACCCACGTAATTATAGCCATGGGTATTGTGGTGTTATTAATGGTAGTAAACTGGGTGTTGGAGGCATTTAAGTGGCGTTTTTTAACTAAAAGGCTCGTTAATATTTCCCTGTGGGAGTCAATTGAAGCTGTTTTTTGCGGGCTTACCTGGGCCATATCAACCCCTAACCGGGTTGGCGAATATGGTGGCCGGGTAATGTTTTTGCCCAACCGTAAGCGTATTCATGGCGTTTTTGCCATGGCAGTAGGTGCCTTTGGCCAAATCATTATGACCAATGTGTTGGGTTTAATAGCCATTATTTGGCTGTTTTATAATTATATACCCATAAATAACTTGCTATTTTATGGAGTAATCCTGGTATCGGCAGTAACTTTGGCTGTATTGCTGATATTTTTTTTCCACATTAAATGGATAGTTAATTTGCTTGACAGGGTTGGTTTCCTGAAAAAATACCATAAGTTTTTTGAAATTATGGGCCGCTATAAAACCAACGAGTTGTTAAAGATACTCGGTTTAAGCATGGCCCGTTACATTACATTTACGATTCAGTATTGTATTGTATTTCATTTGCTTATACCGCAGTTTGCATTTTTTCCGATGGTGATGATGTTGTTTGTGTACTTTTTTATTACCTCGGCAGTACCCTCGCTTGACCTGTTGGATGTTGGTGTACGCAGCTTTACCGCGGCGCATTTATTTGCGTATGTGACCGATCAAAAAATTGCGGTTATTGCCGGAGTATCATCAATATGGCTCATAAATTTAATTATTCCAGCTATTTTAGGATCTTTATTCGTTTTTAAACTCAAATTCTTTGATCGCACTGCATAGTTTTGTTTCGCTGTTTTTAACAGGTATTTACCTGATTTTATTAATTTACCTGATACGAGGCTGGTCCAAAGTAAAAGTTAATCAAACTAAAGCTACAACCTTTAAAACCAGGATTACCGTATTGATAGCCGCCCGTAACGAGGAGGAGAAAATAAATTTAACCATTGAGGATGTACTGGCGCAGAACTACCCTAAGCATCTGCTTGAGATAATTATTGTAGATGATCACTCTACAGATAATACCGCCGCCATTATCAGCAGTTATGCCAGTCAGGGGGTAAAGCTGCTCAAGCTACATGAAGAACAGCCATTAAATTCTTATAAGAAAAAAGCCATAGCAGAGGCTATTAAACTTTCAACCGGTGAGTTGATGGTGGCCACCGATGCCGATTGCCGCATGGGGACGGCCTGGCTGTCATCCATAGTGGGTTATTATGAATCAAATAACCTGGTTATGGTGTCATCTCCGGTAACTTACTTTGAAGAAAAATCATTGTTTGAGCTGATGCAAACGCTGGAGTTTGGATTTTTGATAGGTATTGGTGCGGCCTTTATTGGTAACGGCCGGGCATCAACCTGCAACGGGGCAAACTTTGCTTACCGTAAAGATGTATTTTATGAGGTTGGCGGTTTTAAGGGGATTGATGAGCTGGCATCGGGCGATGACGAGCTTTTACTGCAAAAAGTTGCCGAGCGCTACCCTGGTAAAATTGGCTTTTTGAAGCAGACAGAAGCTGTGGTTTATACTCATGCCAAACATAGCCTGCAGGAGTTTATGCAGCAAAGGCGCCGGTGGGCATCAAAATCAACAAAATATAAGGATAAAAAAGTAGTGGCCTTTGGCATTTGTATCTGGTTGTTCAATCTTTCATTACTGGTAAATGCTGCTTTAGGCTTTTACGATTTTTACTTTTTTAAACTTTTCCTGGTTCAGTTTTTATTAAAATACCTGTTTGAGATTGTTTATTTGCTGCCCATAGCCGGATTTTTTAAGCGTACCTACCTAGTGAGTTTGCTTGTTCTAATGATCCCTCTGCACATTGTGTATTTTGTGGTAATTGGGTTAATGGGTAATAATCATAAATATTTATGGAAAGGCAGGGTAGTGAAATAACAACCGATTGTAAAGATTGGTTGACACCCTTGTTAATTGTGCCTATTTAAACGATATTTAGCCAAAAGCACACTATTAACTTTTGGCAGAACTTACCCCCTCAAAACGAACCTGGCAAGCGTTTAAGCGCAATAAAATTGCCATTGGTGGTCTTGTTTTTATCATACTTACGCTTTTAGTAGCTGTATTAGGGTATTTAATTATGCCCGATCAGTCGCCGCATGCCAATAACATGACCATACAGCTGAGTATTAAGAAGCCCGGTGCCTCATATATGATGCTGCATATCAGGAAAAGCGAACCTATTGATACGGTTGGCTTTTTTACAAAAATGCTTTTTGGCCAGCCATCTTTTTACCGCGATGTTCCTATTACCGGCTATCATTTTATAAGGGATTCTGTTTATGTGAATGAGTACATTGGCGACGAGGATAAGCCTGAAAAGAAAGCGTACAACATTTTTGAAGTGGTTAACGGAATTAAACCCCGGTACCATTATGGCGGTGTTTTATTGAGCCCCCGCATATCCGTTAGTAAAAGTGCCGAGATTTATAAACACTTTACTGATAAGATCAAAGCCGATCAGATAACCACCCGCACCTTTTGGCTCGGTACTGATATTTACGGGCGCGATATGCTGAGCCGTTTGTTGTTAGGGACCCGGATATCGCTGGCCGTTGGTCTTATGTCTGTAATTATTAGTATGCTGCTCGGGGTAAGTATAGGCGCCATTGCCGGTTACTTTGGCGGGTGGATAGACGCTTGCCTGAGCTGGCTCATGAATATTTTATGGTCGTTACCCGCACTGCTGCTGGTTATAGCCATATCATTTGCACTGGGTAAAGGTTTGTGGCAAATATTTATTGCGGTAGGCCTGTCTATGTGGGTTGAGGTGGCGCGTTTGGTACGCGGGCAGGTAATGAGTCTTAAGCAGGTTGAATATATTGAAGCTGCCAGGGCGCTGGGTTTTAACAATACCCGCATTATAACCAGGCATATTTTACCTAATATAACCGGCCCCATACTGGTGCTCGCATCGTCAAACTTTGCATCGGCAATATTGCTGGAGGCTGGTCTTAGTTTTCTTGGGTTTGGAGCGCAGCCGCCTATGCCTACATGGGGCGGCATGATCAAGGAGCATTATGGATATATTGTAATGAATTCGGCGTATCTTGCCATTATACCCGGTTTGGCTATTATGTTACTGGTGTACGCCTTTAATCTGGTTACTGTTGGCTTGCGCGATGCCTTCGATATAAAATCAGAAAGTACTCGCATTTGAAAATATTTTTTTTACTTTAGTCAGACCACTAACAAAAGATGCAATATTTAGACGATGGTTCTGGCGAAGACGAATTAATCAGACTGTTGCTCAAAAGACAGTCCGAGCTTAATTCGTTATTGGAAATTACGAGGGCCATTAATAAAAATACAGCCACTCCTATACTCATCCAAATGCTTGAGGTGATATTGCAGAGCTATTTGCAAGTAGGCAAACTTCGTTTTTTGATTGAAAAGGAAAACAAATTTGTCTGTATTTCCAAATACGGCGGCGATATGGAATCGTCAATGTTGCTGAACAGGGCTTGTAACAAATTAAGCAAGGTAAAATCACCCATATCCATATCTGACCATCAGGATCCGTTACTCAGTAAATACAACTACTTTATCCCCATATATCATAAAAGTAAAGCGCTGGCTTATGCCCTCATTGGCGACTTTAACACGTCGGGCGAGATGCTTAACAACGATCTGAATTTTATTCAGACGCTGATGAATGTGATTATCGTGGCGCTGGAAAATAAAAAGCTATTTCGTGAACGCCTGCAATCAGAACGTTTTCAACGCGAAATGGAGCTGGCTGTTGAGGTGCAGAATATGCTGATCCCGTTAAGGATGCACAAGGACGACGGCGTGGAGATTGGAGCCAAATACCTGCCTCATCAAAACATCGGCGGCGATTATTTTGATTTTATCCGGCTTAACGAGAACGAATTTTTGTGGTGCATTGCAGACGTATCAGGTAAGGGAGTATCCGCCGCTTTACTGATGGCAAATTTTCAGGCCAGTTTGCATGCGTGGGCCACGGTTGAGGACGACCTGACCAATATGATTGACAGGCTGAATAAAATTGTGTTGAGCAATACCAAGGGCGAACGCTTTATTACCCTTTTTCTGGCCCGTTATAACGAAAAGAAACGCAAGCTCAATTATATCAATGCGGGGCATAACCCCACCATTTTATATTCAGACGGTGAAGCTATGCCGCTTAAACTGGGCACTACCATGATTGGTGTTTTTGAAGAGTTGCCCTTTTTAAACGAGGGCGAAATAGATATGGAGCCCGGAAGCCTGATATTTAATTATACCGATGGGTTGATGGACTTTGAAACAACCAGCACCAAGGTATGGAATGAAGATAAACTGCTTGATTTTGTAAAAGCCAATGGTCACCTATCGCCAGAAAGATTTAATGACGCCCTGCTTGATCATTTGAACCAGGTGTTTAAAAGTAAGCCCATTGATGATATTACACTGCTTACATTAAGGATATTTTAGTGAGCGTATCATGTAGGTAGTATCGGGTATCAAAACAACTTCAATTTTTAACTCTTCAAGAAACTTGATACTAACTACTTGGTACTAATCAACGTTTTTTATATTTGTAATTATGTTATTAGCCAGGTACCAGCATGAATTTATTGAGGCAGGATGTGACGAAGCAGGACGCGGTTGCCTTGCCGGGCCGGTTTTTGCAGCGGCTGTAATACTCCCGGCTGATTTTAATCACCATTTACTTAACGATTCTAAACAGGTATCTGAGGATGTACGTTACAGGTTGCGTGAAGAGATAGAGCAGCAAGCCATCGCTTTTGCCGTGGCATCTGTTGATAACCTTGAAATTGACGAGATCAATATTCTGAATGCCTCATTCCTGGCTATGCACCGGGCTATTGAAAAACTGAACCAGTTACCGCAGTTTTTAATTATTGATGGTAACCGTTTTAAAAAATACCCCAACATACCCCATGAGTGTATTATTAAGGGCGATGGAAAGTATTTTAGCATAGCGGCGGCATCCATACTGGCCAAAACCTACCGTGATGATTATATGCTGCAAATTTCGGCCGAGCATCCGGAGTATGACTGGCATAGCAATAAAGGCTATCCCACTATTAAGCACCGCAATACGGTTTTAGAAATAGGTTACACCCCTTATCATCGCCGAACTTTCAGGGTGACCGACCCGCAGCTAAGTATTTTTTAAAGATACTTTGATTAAGGCTTTCAGGATGGTATTTTTGCAGCTAACCAAACAACCAATTGAAGATCCTTATTTTAACCCATCGAGTGCCATTTCCGCAAAATGGAGGCTATGCCATTGTGGTATGTAATACCATAAAAGGTCTGGTAGCACTTGGGCATGAAATATCGTTGGTTGCGCTTAACGCTAAAAAATATAACGGCAGCACGCAGGAAACCATTGATGAGCTGCAGTCAAAAATAAATTATACTTCTTATAACATTGATATCAGCATATCCATGCTTGATGGGCTCACTAATTTATTCAGTAAAAAATCAAATGATATTGACAGGTATTTTGATGCCGGCTTTGAAAAATTGCTGATACGAGAGTTACGGCAAACAGACTATGATATTATTCAGTTTGAGGGTTTGTTTGTAACCCCTTACTTAGCGGCTATACGCAAGCATTCCAAAGCAAAGCTCATTTATCGTTCACATAATATTGAACACCAAGTATGGCAAAGGCTGGCCCAGCAAAAAAGCGACCTGTTTAAAAAATGGTATCTGCGTATGCTGGCCCGCCGGGTAAAGGATTATGAATTGCAGCAGTTAAATAAGGTTGATGCCATTGCTGTTTTTACTACCGAGGATAAGAACACCATCCTGTCATTCGGTACCACCATTCCGGTTGAGATAATTCCGGTAGGTATTGATCTTACACAGTACAGGCCTGATTTTAGCAAAACAGAGTTCCCGAGCCTGTTTTTCCTGGGATCGCTGGACTGGCTGCCCAATCGCGAGGGTATTGAATGGTTTATTGACAATTTTCATAAAGACCTTACTGACGGCGACCTGCGCGTAAAGTTTTACGTTGCCGGCCACAACATACCCGAAGGTTTTGATGATTATGAGGTAATGGGCAAAATATTTATCCAGGGCGAAGTGGATGATGCTTTTGAATTTGTGAACAGTAAAGCTATTATGATTGTGCCGCTTTTATCGGGCGGGGGTATGCGCGTAAAAATAGTAGAGGGCATGGCTATGCAAAAATGTATCATATCAACATCGCTTGGTGCCGAGGGTATTAATTTTGAAAACGGTAAAAATATTATAATAGCTAATAACCAGGAGGAGTTTTATGAAGCCATTGAACGCTGTATCACCGACGAGGATCATTGCCGTTCAATTGGTATTAATGCCCGTAAACTGGTTGAAGAGCAGCATGATGTAAATACCGTTGCTCAGGATTTAGCCGGGTTTTACAGCAGACTGAGCTAAGGCACATTATCTCCATTTTTTGGGCAGAAACTAAAGGCTGTTCCATCGTTACTAATTTCCCGTTCCCCGCCACAATTCCCGTCAGAATAATTACTTTTGCGCCAATACACGTTGACGATGGAGTGGTAATGAACTGTGATTTAAGATCAATAATTCATGATAGCCTCATTGCCGTTAAAAAACTGATCGCGATAATGAAAAACACGGCCTTAACCGATATACATGTTAAAATTGGCGCTAAAATGGTGCCATTTGCAGGCTACAATATGCCTGTGCAATACGTGGGTATAAATGCAGAACACGAAACCGTACGCAAGGCGGTTGGTGTATTTGATGTAAGCCACATGGGCGAATTTATTTTAAAAGGCGACCATGCCCTTGACCTTATACAAAGGGTTACCAGTAATGATGCTGCTAAATTATATGATGGCAAGGTGCAATACTCTTGCCTGCCTAATGAGGACGGTGGCATTGTTGACGATTTGCTGGTTTATCGTATAGACGAAAAAACGTATATGCTGGTGGTTAACGCATCAAACATTGAAAAAGACTGGAACTGGATATCAAAATACAATACCCAGGGTGTTGATATGAAAAACATATCAGACCGCACCTCGTTGCTGGCTATACAAGGCCCTAAAGCGGCCGAGGCTTTGCAAAGTCTTACCGATGTTGACCTGGTATCAATGGAGTACTATACCTTTAACAAAGGGAAGTTTGCCGGTGTTGATAATGTGATAATATCTGCTACAGGTTATACCGGTGCGGGTGGTTTTGAGATCTACTTTGAAAACCAATACGCCGAACAGATCTGGGAAGCTATTTTTAAAGCAGGCGAGCCATTTGGCATTAAGCCAATTGGTTTGGGTGCCCGTGATACCCTGCGCCTGGAAATGGGTTTTTGCCTGTACGGCAATGATATTGATGATGCTACTTCACCATTAGAAGCCGGCCTGGGCTGGGTGACTAAATTTAATAAAGCCTTTACCAATGCCGAGGCCTTACAGCAGCAGAAACAAGCTGGCCTGAGCCGTAAGCTGGTAGGTTTTGAAATGATTGATCGTGGTATTCCGCGTCATGATTATCCTATTGTTGATGCCGATGGCAACATTATAGGCAAGGTAACTTCCGGAACGCAATCACCATCGTTACAAAAAGCAATAGGAATGGGTTATGTGAACACGGAGTTTGCCAAAGAAGGGGCAGAAATATATATCAGCATCAGAGATAATAAAGTGAAGGCTAAAATTGTAAAACCACCTTTTTATAAGGCTTAGCCCCCTAACCCCCTGAAGGGGGAACTATAAATAATAGTTTCACTTTAATTATTAAAAAAGCATGTCTAGAAATATTGATAACCAAACTCCCCCTTCAGGGGGCCGGGGGGCACACGTTTGCCTCACACCGGCGTTGCTGCCGCTTTATAATGTAGAGGAATACATTGTAGTGATCATTGATATTTTCAGGGCAACTTCATCTATATGTTATGGTATCGAAAACGGCGCCGAGGCTATTATCCCGGTATCGCAGGTGGAGGAATGTTCTGCATATAGAGAGAAAGGGCTGGATTACCTGCTGGCAGCCGAACGCGACGGAAAAGTAGTTGACGGGTTTGATTTTGGCAACTCACCATTCTCATATACTGCCGAAAAAGTGGCTGGTAAAACCATTGCACTTACTACCACCAATGGTACGCATGCGTTGCACTTATCACGCAGTGCAAAAAAGATAGTTATTGGTTCGTTTTTAAACCTTACGGCGGTAAGCAACTGGTTAAAAACACAAAACGAAAACATATTGCTGGTATGCGCCGGCTGGAAAAATAACTTTAACCTGGAAGATACCCTTTTTGCAGGCGCCGTAATTGAACAGCTAAAAACCGAGGGCTTTGTGCTTGACGATGCGGCCATTGGCGCTAATGATCTTTTTCAGCTGGGTAAGGATGATATTAACCAGTATCTTAAAAAAACATCACACGGCGAGCGGATGAAAAAACTGGGTATCGAAAACGACATAACCTTTTGCCTGCAGGTTGATATTACAACCGCAATCCCTGTACTACAGGGAGAGCGGTTGGTGAAATTGGTTTAGGTAAGATTCATTTTAGTATATAAAATAACAAAGATGTCATTGCGAGCGTAGCGTGGCAATCGCGAACTTTACAGAGCGAGCATATACGGTTCGCGATTGCTTCGTCGTTCCTCCAGCAGCAATGACATGTGGCATTACTCAGGACTTGTTGCCGCCCTTCTTCTCCTCCGGAGTTTAAACAGCCAGCCAGCAATTATTACCATGATAACCAATGGCCACAGAGCAACTAATCCGAAAAACAGGTTCTGTAAAAAGCTCCAGCCCTCAACAATAGCCCCTTTAAATTTATAGCCGGCACCGGTACCTTTGTCTGCCTTTTCAACATGTTGTGTATAAAAGGTGATATCCAGTGAGCTATAGGCAACCTGTTTGTTGAGGTAATTCAACTGTCCCTGGGTCGATTCGATGTCGCTTCGTATCTCGGTAAGCTTGTTTTCGATTTCCAGCAGGTCCGAAATTTTCGAGCCTTTTTTTAACAGATCAAGGTATCGGTTCTCTAATATTTTTTTATTATCCAACCGGGTTTTTACATCAATGTAGCGGGTAGTAACGTCGGTTATGGAAATATTCTTGGAGTCGATCTTATCTGCCGATGCTGAAACAGAGTCAACCAGGAAATCAAAGTATTTTGCCGGGATGCTTATTTTTAAATTATACTCTTTGCGGTTTACATCGCTATTGGTTGATTGGTTATCTTCGTCAACATAGCCGCCGTATTTTTTAAGCGATTGGAGGATTCTTTTGCGGGTGGCATTAACGTTGCTGGTTTCAAATTCAATCGTCCCGTTTTTAACAATCTTTTTAGAGGTATCGCGAACGGCTGTTCCGGCGTTGTTTGTGTAGCCATTAACCCTTGCATCGGCATTGCCAGCAGGTTCGGCAACGGCATATTCCTGTGCCATCGGAGCATTCTTTTCCAATGCCTCGTTGTCTGGCTTTACAGCGGGTGGGGCAAATGAAACATCTACTGTTTTGAGCTTGTACTCATTGGATTTGTTTCCGCAGGCCGAAATGGTCAGCAGAAGGGCAAAAGAGATAAGATAAGTTTTCATAATAAGGCAAATTAGTTATACGTTATAAACGAGTTTTGCCTTATTAAATTGTGTATTTTTAAATTAAACAAAATTATATTTTGTTTAATTGTTTTGTTTGAAATATAATTTTAAAAAGGCGCTACTTCAGTTTCTCATTGTTCTTGTGCCGGTCGGCGTCACGGATGCTTTTCTTTTCCATATTCTTTTCCAGTGCATCCGTGAGGTCAATTCCGGTTTGGTTAGCCAGGCATATCAAAACAAACAGCACATCGGCCATTTCATCAGCAAGGTTAACTTCTGTGTCCGATTTTTTGAATGACTGCTCTCCATACTGCCTCGCCATAATGCGGGCTACCTCACCCACTTCCTCCATCAAAATGGCAGTATTTGTAAGTTCATTAAAATACCGGATACCCATGGTTTTTATCCACTTATCAACAAGATGCTGCGCTTCCTTAATTTCCATATTTTTTTTTCACTAATTACACGAATTTTATCGAATTACACGAATTAACCGGTTTTTGCCCGGTTTTTAATGTGGGGATATTAGAATATCAATCTTTGATAGTTTAAAGATGGCGCCCCGAAATTTATCACTATTCCTAAGCGGAGCCCGGAGGCCTTAAGGTAATTTAGTGTTTGTTTAATGTGAGGTTCGCCAATATAGTTGCCGATTTTTATTTCCAGAATTATGCTGTCGTAAACAACAAAATCGGCTACGAAAAAATGCTTAAGCTTTTGCTCCTTATAAGTTATCGTATATGGTTTTTCACGAACAAATGAAATCCCTGATTTAATAAGCTGAAATTCAAGGACATCTTTATAAACAGCTTCTTTAAACCCGTGCCCTAATATTTTGTGCACTTCAAAACACGCCCCAATTATTTTATAAGATTCTTCTTTAAAAAAGATTTCAGTCATAAAAGAGATGATATAAAAATTAATTGATGTTCCCTGCTTGGTTTCGTGAAATTCGATTTCATTCGCGAATTTTCGTGTCCATAATTATTGTGACAGGGCCATCATTTACGAGGCTTATCTTCATGTCTGCTCCAAAAATGCCGGTTGCTATTTTTTTACCTGTCAGGTTTTGCAGGGCTATTATCATCTGTTTATACAGAGGTATGGCCTTGTCGGGTTTTGCAGCTCGGATAAACGACGGGCGGTTGCCTTTTTTGGTTTGCGCAAACAGCGTAAACTGCGATATCAGCAAAATATTCCCGTCAACATCGGCCAGGGCTTTGTTCATCAGTCCGTTTTCATCACTAAAAACCCGCATTGCGGCAATTTTGTTGGCCAGCCAGTTCAGGTCGTCATCGGTATCGGCTTCTTCAATACCCAGTAATACCAGGAAACCGGTTTTTATTTCGCCGGTTGTTTTGTCATCAACCCGGCAGCTTGCTTCAGAAACACGTTGTAGTACAGCCCTCATAATATGGATACTAATTACACTAATAGAAACGAATTTTACGAATTAAAGTAAATATTGGCGCGAATAATCATTACAATGTAGAAAAGAGTTGTCACCAATAGCTTAGCCGGAGCGCCCGTTCGGATTAAATTAGTGAATTCGTGTCTATTTTGTTAAGTTCGCAACCGCTATTATTTTTTTAATTAATAGGGATAAAAGATGACAAATAAAAGAGGCTTTACCACTACCATTTTACATGCCGACCGTTTAGGTAAACCAGAGCATGGCTCACTACATAAACCCATACATACTTCTGTAACTTATGGGCACGAGGATGTTCAGGACCTGGTTGATATTTTTCAGAACAAGAAAAAAGGCTATGCTTACTCACGTCAGGGCAACCCAACGGTTACCGCGCTGGAGCAAAAGGTAACCAATATGGAAAAAGGATTATCGTCCATCGCTTTTTCAACCGGTATGGCGGCAATTTCGGCAACGGTAATGGCTCTTATTAAACATGGCGATCATATTGTTGCCAGCTCATTTTTATTTGGTAATACCCGCAGTATATTTCAAACCTATATTGATATGGGCCTGGATATTACTTTTGTTGACGCTACCGATGTTGAAAACGTACGCAACGAAATTAAGGCCAGCACCAAAATGGTTTTTGTGGAAACTATTGCCAACCCGGCTACTCAAGTAGCAGATTTGGAAGGTATCGGCGAACTTTGCCAGCAAAAGGGCCTTATATATATGGTTGATAATACCATGACCTCGCCTTACCTTTTTAACCCGATTGATGTTAAGGCAAGCTTGGTAATTAACTCCCTAACCAAATACATTGGCGGCCATGGCGACGCCTTGGGCGGTAGTGTTACCGATACCGGTTTGTTTAACTGGGCGGTTTATCCCAATATTTTTGAAACGTTTAAAAAACAGGTAAAGCCTGAAACGCTTGGCCTTACCCAGATCCGCAAAAAAGGACTGAGGGATTCTGGTGGTACTTTATCGCCAGAGGCTGCGCATACGATCTCTGTTGGCGCCGAAACACTGGCCCTGCGTTTGGAGCGCGCCTGCAACAATGCGTTTGAACTGGCTAAGTTTTTTGAATGCCACCCCATGATCAAGAACGTATTTTATCCGGGTATCAGCAGTCACCAGCAGCATGAAAGGGCAGGCAAACTGTTCAAAAAGTTTGGTGGTTTAATGAGCATTGAACTGGATGAAAGTATTGATTGCCTTGCTTTTTTAAATAAATTAAAACTGGTTGTAAAATCAAGTAACCTGGGCGATACCCGTACCCTGGCTATCCCGGTTGCGCAAACTATATTTTTTGAGCTGGGTGCAGAAAGGCGTGCCGAAATGGGCATCCCGGAAACCATGATCCGCTTGTCAATAGGTATCGAAGACTTGGAAGACCTGATGGCTGACTTTAAAGCTGCCCTGGATTAAACCAAGGGCTTTTAGGAGCAAAGACAAAAGACATCGCCTTAAAAGAATGAGAAAGTACTATAAAACTCCGCTCCTTGTTCTTTTTGTCTTTATTCTTTGCTCCATCCTATCTTCTTGCCGGCATGACCGCGTAGTGAACACCTCTTTTTATTTCTGGAAAACCGTTTATAAAAACAACAAAACCGAAACAGCATGCCTGGGTCATTTTAAGAGCCATCAGCTTTATATGCGCATTATGGATGTTGATCTGGACGAAAACGGTATTAATCCGGTTCCGGTATCGCCCATAACTTTTCAGGATAAACTGCCGGATAGCGTTGAGATAATACCCGTAGTATTTATTGTAAACAATCTGTTAAAAGTTACCACCCGGCACCAGCTTGATGATCTTGCGCGTAACATGGTCGGTTTTGTAAATGGCAAAGTACGGCAGGCCGGTAAAACCTCTTTTAGCCAGCTCCAGATTGATTGCGACTGGACGGCATCCACCCGCGAAAACTATTTTTACCTGCTTAAACAACTACGGCAATTAAAGGAGTTAAAGGGGAAAGTACTTTCGGCAACACTGCGGCTGCACCAGATAAAAAATCAGAAAGGCAGTGGCATACCACCGGTAAACCGCGTAATGCTGATGTGTTATAATATGGGTAACCTGCGCAAGTACGGGCAGCAAAACTCTATTATTGAAATAAGCGAACTTAAAAAATACCTGGGCAATAATGTAACCTCCTATCCGATGCCTGTTGATGTTGGTTTGCCGCTTTTTAGCTGGGCTGTAGCTTTCAGGGATAAGCAATATATAGGCATTGCCAAAAGGATAAATATGGTTGAACTAAATAATAAAAATCAATTTATATTTATAGGGAATAATATTTACCGCGCTAAAACAGACCTGCCCGATGATGGTTTAAAGATCAACGACGAGGTGCGCTGGGAAAATGTTTCGGCAGCCAACCTGCGGTCGGCAGCCAGGTATTTAGCCCCGTTGATTAAGGCCGATACGGTAAATGTTATTTATTTTCATCTTGACGAAGCCATTGTAAGAACCTATACCTATGACAACCTGGAAAAAACTGATCATCTGTTCCGTTAGTTTAATTGCCTGTTTTTTTGCCCAAATAGCCATTAATATTGCCTGCGGCCCTGAGGCTGATCCATATGATTATTATGTGTCCTTTTTTCATAATAATTTACAACAGACTCAGGAATATAAGCCGTTTTATTTTACAGGATATAAGTTTTTGTATGACGATGATGAGCAGGTAAGCGAAGCAGACATCAACACACGTGAATGGGCGTCTTATTTGGGCGGCAGCGTTAAAGCCGCCGATGTAGAAAAGGTGATGTATAACCTGAAAGGCAGCGCAGATACGGCCTTATATATTGGTTATCTGAGCGGCAAAGGCAATTTACCTGATAGCCTAAAAAATAATACCTTCCTGCAGGCATTGCCTGCTAACAAAAGCGCACTTAACTATTACCGTTTTGCTAAAAGTGTTGAGCCGATAGCCAATGTAAAATCTGTTTACTGGGATCCAAAACCAAAAGATACCGTAAGCCTGCAGGCGGCCGGTAAAGAGGCCCTGGAATACGCGCTTGCTGAAAAAGATGCTTTTGTAA
Source organism: Mucilaginibacter saanensis (assembly GCF_014200575.1). GTDB lineage: Bacteria > Bacteroidota > Bacteroidia > Sphingobacteriales > Sphingobacteriaceae > Mucilaginibacter. Next base: position 117,935 of record NZ_JACHBZ010000008.1, read on the forward strand.
AGCTGCGTTACCTGTACCAGGCACAGCGCCTTCTGCATTATGGCGGGAATGATCAGGACGCGGTTAATATATATGACAAGTACATTGCCGGTTATAAATCGGATAGTCATGTAAAGGGATGGTCGCTGGCATTAAAGGCCGGGGAAGAACGCTGGCTGCGTGATACGGTAAAGGCGGCATATTTATTTTCCAAAGTATTTGCACAGTACCCCGAAAGGCGTGTGCAGGCCTATCGTAATTATAATTATATCCAGGTTAAAAGCACACAGGTTTTGGCTTTAGCTGCCAATAAAAGCGAAAGGGCCGTGATCATGGCTATTGATGGTTTTAGCGATGCCGGTTTAAATAACCGCCCCTTAAGGGAGGTTTATCAATATGAGCCAACGTCTGATATGGTAGGTGTATTGCTGGTACGCGAAATAAATAAACTGGAAGAAGAATACCTTACACCAACAATACAGGGCAATTCCGTACTGATAAACTCCTACTATAGTAAACTGGCCGACAGCACCAAGCTTAGGGCGCAAAACCACATGAAGCAACTCGGTGCCTTTTGTGAACAGCTGTCATCAGAAAAAAAATACCCGGAGTACGGATTAGGTAAACTGGCACAGGCTTACATGGCCTGGATGCAAAAAGATACCAAAGCTGGTGTTGCCTATCTGGATGCGCTCAAAGGCGAAAAGCTGAGCGAAAAATTAAACGACCAGAAACAGATTATTCAGTTGTTGCTTGCCGCACAAGGCATACAGCAATATAATGATGTAAATGAAGCCACCCTGCTGCCTTCACTAAAATGGCTGGAGGGAAAGGTTGCTCACGAAGTCAAAGCAAATACCTCAAGTCAGGATTGGGGCTTTTACGGTCAATATCCATTTGCAGCCACGGCCCGTAACTTTTACCAGGATATTATGGCCCCAGCTTACCTCAAACAGGGGGATACCAGCAAAGCCGCTTTGGCAATGCTGCAGGGCGATGCCACGGTAAAAAAAGTTACCGCACCCAGTTATCAAAGTATTAACTTCTGGCAAAACTACCTTCACTCTACTGCAATCAATAAATTGGTAGCCTGGAAAAAGAGTTCGCCGGCAAGCCCATACCTGCATTTTCTGACACAAAAGTTGGTTACTTATAAAACAGATGACCTGTACGAGCTGCTCGGTACGGCTTACCTGCGTGAGCGCAAATATCCCGAAGCCGTTACTGCGCTAAACCTGGTTAACGAGAAGGTGCTGAATAAATTTCCGACCAACTATTATGAGGATGTAACGGCCAGCGCCGATCCGTTCATTAGTCAAATGCCTGATTATCCTAAAGTGTTGTTGAATAAAGGGAGTAAAGGCTACAATAAACGACAGTTTGCGCAGGTAATGGCAAGCTTTCAAAAACAGATCAAGGCCGATCCTAAAAATGCCCCGGCTTATTATTTTGCAATGGCCACAGGATTGTACAATACATCAACTTATGGTAACGCCTGGTACCTGATCAGCTATGACTGGTCATCGGGTGATTATGGCCGCAAATCGCAGTATTATTATGACGCCGACTATATAAAAACCACCAATGCTGAAAAAGCATTTATAAAGGCCCGGCAATTAAGCACCAATGCCGAGTTTAAAGCCAAATGTACTTTTATGGCCGCCAAATGCAGGCAAAAGCAAATCAAACTGCCATCTTACTCGGACTATCCCGACTATAATTTCAAAAAAATGGATCTGGCCGAAAAGGACTATGATAAAGCCGTAAGGCGCAACCCATACTTTGCCGAACTGCAGAAAAGCTACAGCAAAACGGCTTATTATAAACTCGCTGTAAATGATTGCAGTTACTTAAGGGATTTTTTAGGAGGGAGATAAGCCACGCGTAAAAAACACTTTGTTATGCTGAACAAAGTGAAGTATCTATTATACAATATGCATAGTTCATAAACAGATCCTTCGTGCCTCAGGATTAAAAATCTGTTTGCGGGTAAACTCCACGTCATGCCGAACTTGTTTCACTGTTGTCCGGTAAAAGTTCCTTTGATATTAGAAAACATCTCATAAGACCTCAAAGGGTCTTTTTTATTGCTTTTTTAAAAGCAAGCCTTCTAAAAAATGGAAAGGTGTGCTCATTTTTAAAAACCGGCTGTCCGGTAAAAATTTAACCAAAACATGGATATTCTTGGCATTTGACTGCTTATGGTTGCGTTATAGCGTTATAAAAAGTTTTTTGCTGAAAATATCGTAGCTATTTCGATACCGGCTGTCCGGTAAAAGTTTTACGATTTTGGTTTACCGGACAACAGTGAACTTGTTTCGGCACCTCACATGTATAAGAGTAGGTAGCCTGCCGTCTGTCCTGAGAGATCCTGAAATAAATTCAGGATGACACAGTGAGACGATTTATATCGCTCGGATATAAAATTATGCCCTTGTATCGTTACCATGATAAATGCTCAGATAGCTTTCGTAGCGCGATAATTCTATTTCACCTGCTTCCAGTGCTTCCAGTACGGCGCAGCCGGGCTCATTAATATGGCGGCAGTTGTTAAACCGGCACTCATTCATACGGGAGCGCATCTCCGGGAAAAAGTGGCCCAGTTCCTGTTTTTCAATATCAATAACCCCCAATTCGCGGATGCCGGGGGTGTCAATAATAAATCCGCCCTGGGGTAGCTCAAACATTTCGGCAAAGGTGGTGGTGTGCATACCCTTATCGCTCCATTCAGATACCATGTGTGTGCGCAGGTCAAGGTTAGGCAATAAAGCGTTGATAAGGCTTGACTTACCTACCCCCGAGTGGCCCGAGAATAGCGTAACCTTATCTTTCAGTAATTCCTGCACATGATCAATATTGGTTCCTTCCAGTGCCGAAACCTCAAAGCAAGGGTAGCCAATGTTTTCATATACCGCCTTGTAGTCGGCCAGTATTTCCAGCCCTTCATCACTAAACAGGTCAAGCTTGTTAAAAATAAGTCGCGCCGGAATATCATAAGCCTCGGCCGTAACCAAAAAGCGGTCAATAAACCCCAATGAAGTACGAGGCGAAGCCAAAGTAACTACTAAAAGAGCCTGATCAAGATTGGCCGCAATGATCTGTGCCTGCTTGCTCAGGTTAATAGCCTTGCGTATAATATAGTTTTTACGCTGCCGCAAATTGGTAATTACGCCGCTTTGCTGCTCGGGCTCCATTTCAAAGTCAACCACATCGCCAACAGCCACCGGGTTGGTGGTGGTGATACCCTTCATTCTAAACTTCCCTTTAATGCGGCAATCTATCCGTTGCCCATCTGGGGTTTGTACCTGGTACCAGCTTCCGGTTGATTTGGTAATGAGTCCGTGCATATAGGGGTGCAATTTAGGAAAGTTAAAAGGCAATGAAAAATAAAACACTTTTAGCTTGCTATTTAGAAAATAATCTATTTACTTTGTCGACATTAAAATATGATACTTAACAACACCATTATTACCACTATTATTACCATCGGCAAAGTACCCGGAGGAAGATAATCGTATGGTGTAAAACATAAAAAGAAACCAAATGAAAGCCTTCCTCCGCAAAGAGGAGGGCTTTTTGTTTAAATATTGATTGATACTAAGCTATAAATGAAAGTTCTAAAATTTGGCGGTACATCCGTAGGATCAGTTGCAAGCATCCAGACCCTTTTAAGCATCCTGAGTGATGAGGTTAAAAACAACGAGAAACCGGTAGTGGTACTATCAGCCATGGGCGGGGTAACCAACCTGCTGGCATCAATGGCAGAGGATGCTGCCAGCGGCAAAGATTTTACCGCAGCACTGGCTGAGTTGGAAAAACGCCACTTTGATGTGGTGAAAAGCCTGCTTGATGTACAAAACCAAAACCCGGCTTTTACCCGCTTAAAAATTCACTTTAACCAGTTAGAGGAGTTGTTGCAGGGCGTACTGACCCTTAGGGAGCTTACCCCAAAAACCCGCGATCAGGTTTTAAGCTACGGCGAGCGTTGTTCAACCATTATGGTGAGCAAGATAGCGGCCCAGCATTTTAAGGACGTGCTTTTTGTTGATGCATCAGAAGTAATAAAAACCGACAGCGCTTTTGGTAACGCCAAAGTGAATACGGAACTTACTGAAATGCTGATCCGTAACCTATACGAAGCTAATAAAGATAAAACACTTATTGTAACCGGTTTTATTGCCGGTAACGATGCTGGCCAAACCACTACCCTGGGCCGCGGAGGCAGCGACTATACTGCCGCTATATTTGGCGCAGCACTTAACGCCCGCGAAATTCAGATATGGACGGATGTGAACGGCATGATGACCGCCGACCCACGCATGGTAAAAAAGGCGTTCTCTTTAACAGAACTTACCTATACAGAAGCCATGGAGCTATCCTACTTTGGCGCAAAGGTGATCTATCCGCCAACCATGATCCCGGCCTTTTTGAAAAAGATCCCTATCGTGATCAAAAACACCTTTGAGCCAACGTTTGAAGGTACAGTGATCCGTCATGATTGCAAGGCATCTACCTTACCCATAAAAGGTATCTCATCTATCAATAATATCAGCATCCTTAATTTAGAGGGTAGCGGCATGGTGGGTAAATCGGGCTTCAGCGGCAGGCTGTTCTCCTTACTGGCCCGTGAGCAGATCAACGTTATCCTTATCACGCAATCATCATCTGAGCATAGCATCACTTTTGCAGTACAGCCACAGGATACCGAAAGGGCCAGGCAGGTAATTGAGCAGGAGTTTGAACTGGAGCTGCTGGCTAAAAAATTGGAGCACTTAGTTATTGAGAAAAACCTGGCCATATTAGCCGTAGTTGGCGAAAATATGAAGCAAACACCGGGCATGTCTGGCAAGTTGTTTCATGCGCTTGGCCGTAATGGGGTTAATGTTAGGGCAATAGCACAGGGCTCGTCAGAGTATAATATCTCGGTTATCATCTCAGCTATTGATTTGGCTAAGGCACTAAATGCGGTACACGACGCTTTTTTTGTGCAGCTTACCAAAACGCTGCATGCATTTTGCCTGGGCACCGGCAACATCGGCAAAACCCTGTTTAATCAGCTTAAAGCACATACCGACTACCTGAAAGATAATAATGGCATACAGGTTAAAGTGGCGGGCGTAAGCAATACCCGCAAAATGACTTTTAACAGCGACGGCGTATCGTTAGATACCTGGGAAAATGATCTGCAGCAATCACCTTATGAGGCCAACTTAAAAGAGTTCATCAATAAAATGAAAGAAATGAACCTGCCAAACTGTGTGTTTATTGATAATACAGCAAGCCCGGTTCCTGTAGGTTTTTATGAGGAGGTTTTTAAGGCGAATATCTCTATCATCACCTGTAATAAAATAGGTAATTCGGCCAGCTATCAGCAATACAAAACCTTCAAAGATACGGCGCGCCGCCATGGGGTCGATTTTTTTTACGAAACCAACGTGGGCGCAGGTCTGCCTATCATAAATACCCTTAAAAACCTGATGAACAGCGGTGATAGGGTACAGCGCATTGAGGCTATCCTGTCGGGTACTATATCATTCATCTTTAACAACTTTAAGGGTGATGCTAACTTTCACGATGTGGTAAAAGAAGCCCAGGAAAAGGGATATACAGAACCCGATCCGCGCGATGACCTGAGTGGTAAAGACTTTATGCGTAAGATGCTTATCCTGGCCCGTGATGCCGGTTACGCAATGGAAGAAGCCGATGTGGATATTGAAAGTGTATTGCCGCAAGCCAGTCTGCAAGCCAAAACGGTAGAGGATTTTTACGCAACATTAAAAACAGAAGATGCTCACTTTGCTAAACTAAAAGATCAGGCCGAAAAAGACGGTAAAGTACTGCGCTATATAGGCAAGCTTGAGGATGGTAAGGTAACTATTACCCTGCAGATGGTTGATGAAAACCATCCGTTCTATATGCTGTCGGGTAGTGACAACATTATATCATTTACTACAGACCGGTATAAAGAACGTCCGCTGGTAGTAAAAGGCCCTGGCGCAGGTGCCGAGGTGACTGCTGCCGGTGTATTTGCTGATTTAATAAATTTAGGCGCTAATTAAGGTCTGGCGCATAAGCCCCCAGCCCCTGAAGAGTGAGTAAATAGTTTGATAAAAAAATGGAAGATAATAAGATACAAGATTTAAAAGCCACCACGCAATTAACTCACCCTTTAGGGGGCGGGGGGGCTTCAGTTCATGTTTTTGCCCCGGCTACGGTTGCCAATGTAGTTTGTGGTTTTGACGTGCTTGGTTTTGCTGTAAATGAACCCGGCGATGAGGTAATTATGCGCATGACCAATAAACCAGGCATCAGCATTAGTAAAATTACGGGCGATGACGGGCGTTTGCCTTTAGATCCTGCAAAAAATACGGTGAGTGTAAGCGTGCAGCACTACCTGCAAAGTGTCGGCCGTACAGATATTGGCTTGGATATTGAATTGCACAAAAAAATGCCAATCGGCAGTGGCCTGGGTTCCAGCTCGGCCAGTACGGTGGCAGGCTTGTTTGCTATAAAAACTTTATTGGGTGATGACGCTGATCCGGCCAAACTTTTACCCTTTGCCATGAAAGGCGAGGAAATGGCCTGCGGTCATGGCCATGCCGATAACGTAGCTCCTGCCCTGTTGGGTGGTTTTGTACTTATTCGCAGCTATGAGCCGCTTGATGTGGTACGCCTGCCCCATCCGGCTGGTTTGTATTGTGCGATAGTGTTCCCTGATGTGGATGTACCCACACGTGAGGCCCGCCAGATCATCCGCAAAAACATACAGATGAAGGATGCCGTTACCCAATGGGGCAACATTGCAGGCCTGGTAAGCGGTTTATTTATGCAGGACATAGATTTGATAGGCCGTAGCATGAAAGACGTGCTGGTTGAACCAGTGCGCTCCATGCTGATACCTGATTTTTACAAGATGCGCGAAATGGCCATGGGGCTTGGTGCGGTAAGTTTTGGTATCTCCGGCTCTGGTCCATCGGTTTTTGCGTTTACTAAGGACGACGAAACCGCCAGGCTTATTACTCAAAAATTACAGCAGCATTTAACCAGCCTTAAAATAGGGTCAAATACCTACGTATCCACCATCAATGATGCCGGACCGAAGGTGATAGGATAAGGCCCCACCCAACCCTCCCCTAAAGGGAGAGGGCTTTAAAATAAACGACAGAAGGGTATCACCCTGAGCCTATCGGTGCGCGCAGAGACGGCCCTGCCACCATGCTTTGACGGGCTCAGTATGACAGTCATTAAATAGAAACGATGCAAACAAAAAGCTTCAAAAGTCTCACCCTTTAGGGGGAGATTTAGAGGGGGCTAATCCGAAATAAAAATGAAACTCTACAGCACCAACAACACTTCATCTGAAGTATCTTTTAAAGACGCGGTTTTTAACAGTATGCCGCAGGATAAAGGTTTATATATGCCTATCAGCATTCCGCGTTTGGATGCCGACTTTATCAATAACCTGGATAAATATACCCTGCCTGAAATTGCTTTCAAGGTGGCTAAAAACTTGTTGGGTGATGCTATTCCTGAGCATGACCTGAAGACCCTGATTGATGATGCCATTAATTTTGAAGCACCTGTTGTAAAGCTCGATGAGCAGGTTCGTGTACTGGAGCTTTTCCACGGCCCGTCATTGGCGTTTAAAGATTTTGGCGCCCGTTTCATGAGCCGCGTAATGAGCTATTTTTTAGAGGATGGCGAAAAGCAACTCGACGTGCTGGTGGCCACATCAGGCGATACCGGTGGTGCCGTGGCATTAGGCTTTTTAGGAGTACCTAATACCAGGGTAACTATATTATACCCTCAGGGTAAGGTAAGCGGGGTGCAGGAGCAGCAATTAACTACCAACGGTCAAAACATCCGTGCACTGGAAGTTGACGGCACTTTTGATGATTGCCAGGCCCTGGTTAAACAGGCATTTACTGATGCGGAACTTAACGCAAAATTCCGTTTAACATCAGCAAATTCAATCAACATAGCTCGTTTGGTGCCCCAAACATTTTACTATTTTAACGCTTATGCACAGTTATTAAGGCAAGGTGTTAAAAAGGTGATCTTCTCGGTACCGAGCGGTAACTTTGGTAACATTGGCGCCGGTTTGCTGGCCTGGAAAATGGGCCTGCCTGTTGAAAAATTTATTGCGGCTACAAATGTTAATGACACCGTTCCGGAATTTTTAAAAACAGGTGTTTATCAGCCTAAGCCATCGGTGGCCACCTTATCCAACGCTATGGATGTAGGTAACCCAAGCAACTGGGTACGTATTGCTGATATGTTTAAGGAGGATATGGAAGCGTTGAAAAAACTGGTTGTAGGCTTTAAATATAATGACGAGGATACTTTAAAGGCCATTAACTGGGTTTTTGATACGTATGATTACGTGGTATGCCCGCATACTGCTATAGCATGGCAGGCCTTAACAGATTATCAGCACGACCACCAAAGTGCCGATACTGCCGGTGTGTTTTTATCAACCGCGCATCCCTGCAAATTTCCGGATGTTTTCAGTGCCGAGATCACTGCTAAAATTGACATTCCTGAGCAGGTTAAAGAGCTGGAGTCAAAAACAAAACTGGCCGTGCCTTTAAGTAAGAACTTTGACGATTTTAAAACGTATTTGCTGGGTGCTGAATAAGTAATGAATAGGGTGTCATGGTGAGCTTGTCGAACCATGGTGGGTAGGCACTACGCACGAGTCTTCGACAAGCTCACCATGACAGGCCTTTTTAATAGAACAACATTGCTTTTGAACTGCTTCTGTTGGAATGTTATATTTGATCAATGATTTTTGGCGCTATGTTTAAGAAAAATATAATTATCCTGGTTTGTTTGCTTACAGTTGCTTTAACCGCCTGCAAACACCATGTAAAGTTTGACAGGACTGATTGGGATTACGGTGACGGCCTGGCATTTCCGTATCGCGACGGTATGGTGAATGATCTGCTGCAAAACCAGAAGCTGAAAGGTTTGCGGTACCAGGAAGTTATTCATCTGCTGCATCGCCCCCAACTGAGCAGTAAAACCGAAATGATATATGATGTTGATGAGGCAACCGTTCCCGGGAAATCCAGGTATGTTAAACAGCTCATTCTGTCATTGAAAGATTCGGTGGTAACCGACGCTAAAATTTACGAGCATACCGATAAAAAGAAATGATCAACACTATCATATTTGACCTGGGTGCAGTTTTGATTGACTGGAATCCCCATTACATGTACCGCACCATATTTAACAATGAGCAGGAAATGAAAGATTTTCTGGCCGGCGTTTGCACATCAGACTGGAACGAGGAGCAGGATGCAGGCAGGTCATTGCAGGAAGGTACTGATTTGCTGGTGGCGCAGTTCCCGGAGCATGAGGCCAATATACGCGCATTTTACGGTCGTTGGGACGAAATGCTGGGCGAGCCTTTTCATGGCACGGTTGAAATATTCAGACAGTTAAAAGCAAGTAATAAATACAAGATATACGCCCTTACCAATTGGTCGGCCGAAACTTTTCCGGTAGCCCTGGAACGGTTTGATTTTTTAAGCTGGTTTGATGGTATTGTAGTTTCGGGAACCGAAAAGATGCGCAAACCAGCCCCTGAGTTTTATCAGTTGTTGCTTGACCGTTATGAGGTAAATGCCCAGGATGCCCTGTTTATTGACGATAACTATCGCAATGTATTGGCAGCCGAAAAGGCAGGCATTAAAACCATTCACTTTACATCGGCAGAGCAGCTTGAAAAAGAGCTGGAGGCTTTAAATGTTCTTTAAAGCCTCCGGGCTTATTTATGCCAGACGTTCTACAATTTCACTGGCGGTAAGTTTTTCCTGATCGCCTGTGGTCATATTTTTAAAGGAAAGCAGCCCGCTTTGCATTTCGTCGCTACCAATAACTACCGTGTAGGGAATATTTTTGTTATTGGCATATTCCATTTGCTTTTTGATTTTGGCTCCTGCCGGGTATAATTCCGCATTGATGTTTTTACGGCGTAACTGCTGCAGCAATGGCAGACCAAATGCTTCGCCCTCTTTATCAAAATTACAGATCAGTACCTGGGTGCTTTGGTTGGCCGCCGCCGGGAAAAGGTTAAGCTCCTCCAGTACATCATAAATACGGTCGGCACCAAAGGATATGCCTACACCGGTAAGGCCCTTAAGCCCGAACATACCGGTAAGGTCATCATAACGACCGCCGCCGCCTATGCTGCCCATGGCTGCTTCGTTAGTTTTAACCTCAAATATGGCGCCTGTGTAATAATTTAGTCCGCGGGCAAGGGTTATGTCAAGTTCAAGTTTTGCGGTTTGCAGCGGGCAGCTATTGATGTAGTTAAGCACGGTTTCAATTTCGTCGCAGCCTTTTAGCCCGGTTGCTGAACCGGCCAGTGCCTCGCGCAGGCTTTGCAGCTTTTCGGTATTGGAGCCTTCCAGTAAAATAACCGGTTTTATTTTTTCAATATCAGCCTCGGTAAAACCGCGTTCAAGCAGTTCTTTGATCACGCCATCGAGCCCAATCTTGTCTAATTTATCAATGGCTACAGTTAAATCAATGATGTTATCAGCTTTATCTATAATTTCAGCAATCCCCGATAGTATTTTTCTATTATTAATTTTAATGCTGAAATCCTTTAAGCCAAGCTTGCCCAAAGCCTCGTCATAGATCATAACAAATTCAGCTTCGTTCAGTAAAGAATCAGAACCAACTACGTCAGCATCACATTGGTAAAACTCGCGGTAGCGACCACGCTGCGGCCTGTCTGCACGCCAAACTGGCTGCACTTGAAAACGCTTGAATGGGAATGTAATCTCGTTCTGATGTTGTACCACATAGCGGGCGAAAGGAACGGTAAGGTCGTAGCGGAGGGCTTTTTCGGAGATGTCTTCGGTTGTCCTTTTTGATTCAAAACCTAATTCAGCAGGTGTTAGCTTTAATTCGCCGACACTTATTTTTGAATCCTCTAAATTGATCTTTAATTTGCGTAGAAGTTCTGGGAGAGTAATTGATCGGTTAATCCAATCTTGTTTTGTAGCTTCAAAAAGCTCTCCTATACTTACCCAATAATCATGATCTGTTTCATTTCCAGGAGTGACCGCTGCGATGTAAGCATCTTTTATCAGCTTTTCAAGAACAGGCAAAAATACATCGTATTGATGCTTAATGTTTGATATATAATCTCCCGAATCCAGCACTTTAAATATCAACTTATCTCCCTCATCACCATATTTACCAGTAAGGGTTGATAGGTTCTCCATGGTTGGAGTTTCTATCTGCTGATAGCCGTATTTGCGGAATACGCCTTTAATAGTATCAAAAATATAGTTACGTTTCACCATTTCGGTAGGTGAAAAATCGCGGGTGCCTTTAGGTACGGATGGTTTGATGGATGCCATGCGGCAAATGTACAAAAAAGCAAATTATGCTGCCACGGGTTTAGCTTTACCGCACAATGTAAACCCAAACTTGCTTACATTAATGTAGCGGTGCTGTTGCGCATTTGCCCATAGCGCCGTAATTGCTTAAATGACACTCTTTTTACTTAAGCCCCTGCGGAATAATATATTTTTGAAAACCATGAACATTATTGCCCAAACACCGCGCTTGCTGATCCGTGAATTTACTATTGATGACGAACATCTTTTATTGGAACTTGATGCTGACGAGCGCCTTACCCGGTATGTAAAAAAACGTACGCCGCAGGAGAGCAAACAGGTTTTTAAGGATACCTTGAAAGAGTACAGAAGCCAGTCGGGATTGGGCCGCTGGGGTATATTTAATGTGGCCGATAATGATTTTATTGGTGTATGTATCTTAAACTACAGCGAATCTGATAAAAACAGCATTGAGCTGGGTTACCGCCTGCACCTCAAATACTGGGGATCAGGCATAGCTACCGAGCTTGCGCAGGCCCTGGTGTTTTATGGCTTGAATGAAGTTGGTGTAAAGGAAATATGTGCAGTTACACATCCCGATAATGCGGCATCGCAACGGGTTTTATCAAAGGCGGGTTTTGAGCGCCATGGCAGAGCTTTTTGGTATGGCGAAGATTTGCCGTTGTTTAAGGTTGGTAGAGCGGGTTGACCTCACCCAACCCTCTCCAAAGGAGAGGACTTTAAAAAATATTCTTACAAGGTATTCTTTCTGGGGAGATTTAGCCGGGGCTTCGCAATAATGCGTTTATACACTAGTCAACTCCCGGATGATATCCTTGCAGCCGCCTTCAATCAGCATAAAAACGGGTTCAAACTGGGTATCATCATAATAAGGATCGGGTACAACCTTATCGCCCAGTAGTAACTTTACTTTTTGCATGTCTTGCTCACTGCGGGCCATATCCAGGATATCGCTCAAGTTGCTTTTGTCCATCACAAAAATATGGTCAAAATAATCAAAATCACTTACTTTGAACAACCGGCATACTTGTTTGCTGATGTCAACACCATGATTGTGGGCTGCGCGGGTTGAGCGCTTGTCGGGACCCTCGCCTACATGCCAGTTACCCGTACCTGCCGAGTCAACTTCCCAATTTAAACCATTTGCAGCTGCCTGGTGCTGCATAATACCCTCGGCCAGTGGCGAGCGGCATATATTACCCAGGCATACCATTAGTATCTTCATTTGATTAAGCTCAAAATATATCAGGAGTAAAGCTGAAAGGCAAAAGGTTGTTTCTGAATTTCCAAAACCTTTTACCTTTCGCCTTTATCTTTTTACCTCAAAAAATTATCCAAATAACTCATTCAATACCCCGGCCAGGCGTACTCCGGCTTTCAGCATTTGCTGGTTAAGGATATCAATATATTTAAAATTGTATTTGTAGCTCAGGTTATCGCCGGTTTTGGTATCGGCATATAACTTTTCGGCAAGTTGGTTACTTTCAAGTAGCCATTCGCTTATAGGGTCTTTTTGTAGTTTGGTCCGTTGTGCTGCCGTGGTATGATTAATCATGCTAGCATATTCGGTATAGCTCAGTTGTTGAAAATCTATCAGCTGGCTGTCCCAAACCGAGTGCAGGTTGCTGTCTTTACCAAACCATTGTACCTTCACGTCGTTACCGCCTTTATCACTGGTATGGCCGGTGTGGAGGGGCTGGTGTACATCTTCCACAATGTGGATCAACATGCGCAGGTAAAGCAGTTTGTTGTTTTTGGCAAGTGTTGGTTTTTTTAATTCAGCTATTAAAAAATTCAATTTGGTATAGGCATCGGTACTGGTATCCTGTTTTAAATAGGCCTGTAGCTCGGGGTAGGTATAAGCCTTATCCAGGTCAATAAAATGCCAGGTGTACAGGTAGTTGTATGCCGGGTCTGATTTAATAAAATCGGCCCAGTTGCTGGTAATGGCAACAGATTCGTTACCCAAAATAGCCTGAATAGCTTTACGGGCCTTGGGGGTTAAATAACTATCGGCTATTTGGCCGCAAATGCGGTGGCCGTTGGTGCCCCAGGCCATGCTTTGCAGGGGAACGTAAAATATGGCAATAAGCAGAATGAGTTTCCTGAAAAAGTTTGTTTTCATTTTACAATGGTTTTGGAATACAGCTTGTTCTTTTTATTAAATGTGCGTTGATGGGTATAACGTTGGATGTGCTTGCAAATTGGATAAGCGAATCGGTTTTTTGCTTAACCTTAAAATACTCCTCGTAATCGCCCGACCGGAAACAGCCTTTGTCGTCCTTATAGCTGCCATCGGCATTGCAAAATTCGCCTTTAAGATGCAGCGTGTCCTGCCTTTGCGAGTAGGTGCCCTTAATGTATTCGGCCCAGTGACCGCTGTTCATACAGCTATCTGACCCATAATTTACCTTGCTGTATGAGCTGATCTTTACAAAAAAAGAATCGCAGTTAAATTTAAGATCATACAAGGAATAAGCAACCAGGCGTTTTTGTGCCGGTACGGAATCCTGCTGCCACTCGCCCTGCACATATTTTTGTCCCGGTGTTTGCATGTCAGGGTTTAATGAGCAGGAATTTAAGCCGAAGGCTAAAAGCAGAAAGCCCAAAGCAATAAGAAAGCTTAAAGCGGGGCTGGAAAGATGAAAGCTAAAAGGCTTCGACATAAACTATTTGCTATAAAAGCAGTAAATAAAAAGCCCCCCTCCTTCAGGAGAGAGGTTGGGGTGAGGCTCTTATTTTAAACTACCTATCATTTCTTCGGGTTTAACCCATTGGTCAAACTGCTCGCTGGTTAGTAAGCCCAGGGCTATGGCAGCTTCGCGTAATGATTTGTTTTCCTTTAATGCTGTTTTTGCAATTTTGGCTGCATTTTCATACCCAATGTGCGGGTTAAGTGCAGTTACCAGCATCAGGGAGTTTTCCAGGTGCTTTTTAATGCCTTCGTAGTTGGGCTCAATACCAACTGCGCAATGGTCATTAAATGAAACGCAGGCATCGCCAATTAAGCGGGCCGACTGCAGGAAGTTGGCAGCCATTACCGGTTTAAATACGTTAAGTTCATAATGGCCGTTTGAGCCGCCTATAGATATGGTTACATCATTACCCATTACCTGTGCTGCTACCATGGTAACGGCTTCGTTTTGAGTAGGGTTAACCTTGCCCGGCATAATAGATGATCCTGGCTCGTTATCCGGAATATGGATTTCGCCAATACCTGAACGCGGGCCCGAAGCCAGCATGCGGATATCGTTAGCTATTTTCATTAATGATACAGCAATCTGTTTCAGCGCGCCATGGCTTTCCACAATAGCGTCATGGGCAGCAAGGGCTTCAAATTTATTTTCGGCTGTGATAAATGGCAGGCCGGTAAATTGGGCAATATATTCGGCCACTTTTACATCATAACCTTTTGGGGTGTTAATGCCTGTACCTACGGCAGTGCCGCCCAGAGCCAGTTCAGAAAGGTGATCTAAAGTGTTACGCAATGCTTTTAAACCATGGTTTAACTGCGATACATAACCAGAAAATTCCTGCCCTAAAGTTAATGGCGTAGCATCCATCAAATGGGTACGACCAATTTTTACCACTGACTTAAATGCCTCAACCTTGACCTGCAAAGTATCGCGCAGTTTTTCAATACCGGGGATGGTTACATCAATCAGTATTTTGTATGCCGCAATGTGCATGGCCGTTGGGTAAGTATCATTTGATGATTGTGATTTGTTTACATCATCATTAGGGTGGATAAAGGTTTTGCCTTCGCCCAGTTTGTTACCCTGTAATACGTGTGAGCGGTTGGCCACTACCTCGTTCACGTTCATGTTTGATTGTGTGCCCGAGCCGGTTTGCCATATTACCAGCGGAAACTCGCTGGCTAAAGCGCCGGTCAATATTTCGTCACAAACCTGAGCAATCAGGTCGCGTTTTTCGGCCGTTAATACACCCAGATCAGTGTTGGTATAAGCGGCAGCTTTTTTAAGGTAAGCAAAAGCATCAATGATCTCCTTAGGCATAGAAGCCTCGGGGCCAATTTTAAAGTTGTTGCGTGATCTTTCTGTTTGCGCTCCCCAGTATTTGTCGGCAGGTACCTGTACCTCGCCCATGGTATCGTGTTCGGTTCTGAAACTCATGGTAGTATTAATTTTTGCAGGGGCAAAGTTATGGTTTTATATGATGTAAGGGAACGGCAAAGCGTAATCTTTTTAATACAGGATGGGTGTGGCTTTTCAGACTTACGAAGTTTTTAAAACTTCGTAAGTCTACAAACACTTATATGAACGATGTTCCGGCTTTTCTTACATAGAAAACCCGGCCTTTAAAAGTAGGTTCGGCTACACGTACTATTAATGTAATAATCAATAAGGATAAACAACTTATAGATGTTGTTTTACAAAAGGTAATGGCATCTATAATGCCTATTTGATGTTCATTTAAACCGTACAAAGGATCTTTGCCTTTTTGTTGAAAATCCTGCACTTCATATTTATAGCTTACCAGGTTATTTATATATTCAAAGGCAAAAAATAATACGAGTATTGTTAAAACAATTATTGCTATAGAAAGCGTCCGCGTGCGTATTTTCATTATTGCACCTCACTTATTTTGATCACTTTATAATTAACATCCATTCTTGTGGCGTTCTGTTCAACTGTAAGGTCAAAGCCGGCATCTTTTCGGCGGGCATTTACCTTGTCGGCATCTTTAATTGGCCAGATGTACCAACCAATATCCTTTCCATTCTTAAGCGGCCTGCAAGAGGCTTGTGTGCCGTAAAGTTGTTCTTTACCCTGGTTGGATAATTGTCTGTCGAGCATCATGGCATATAACCTGTATGGAAGTTCCTTATGCTCGGCAGCTTTTTTTATCAGCGGCAAATATTCGTCTATCTTGGATGAATGCTGAATTACATTCCATGCGGCCTCATTTGCTGGCTCACCTACCAGCGTTTTGCCTGGGTAGCCGTATTTTTTAAATACCTGCTCCACAAAAGCAATATTCGCAGAGTCGAGGTGGTTTTGTAGTTTCCAGTAATAATTCATGGCGTTTGCAACCGAAAGAGATACACTTTTGGCCACCGAATCTTTTTTAGAAGGCCCCATTAAAAAAGTTAATGCTTCCCGGTATTTTTGATCAAGCAATATTACACTGTCCATTTGCTGTTTCAAGACTATGTTCAGTTTATGCTGAGCGATGGCTGTACCTGAAAAAAGAATAAATAGCACGGCAAAAATGCTTTTCATATGGGTGTATTGATAGACGGGTAATTTACTAATAATTATGCAAGCCTGTAAACTATCACAGTCAGACCTACGAAGTTTTTAAAACTTCGTAGGTCTGGAAAAAAGCGCCCATTTTAAAATTTTCTTTCCTCACCAGCTATCCAAGCTTCCAGTGCTTTTTGCTTGTCTTGATTTTGTTGCAGCCATTGGGTATCGGCCGTTTTATTGGCGCTCAGATCCATCAGTCGTGCAAATGCCGGGAGATGTTCCGATTGGGCCAATTTGTAAAAAAATGCGGCATAATAGTTTCTGAAAAAGTCATTACCGGTTTGTTTTTCAGCCAATGGCCCAATGGCTGTAAATATGGCTTTGAGCTGCGCTGCCAGTAAATCAGCCGGCGAAGCGTATTTTCTCAGATCAGCCGTGGCTGCGCCTGCCAGTATGGCTTTGTTTAAAGCGATATTACCGGCATCCGTCTTATCCTCGGTTTTTAATACACCTCCTTTTAAAATGCTTTGCATGTTGGTGTAAGCCTCGGCTGATCGTGGTCCATCAGGCTCCAATAATAAAAAGCTGCAAAGCCCCAATAAAGCTGCTGCCCTTTTGTTTTGATGAAAGGTGACCAGGCCATATAATCGCTGGCTGTTGGCGTGTTTCGGATCAAGCTTTATGGCTTCTATAGCGGCTTGTTCGGCCTCTGCGTATTGCCTGGCCCTAAAATAGGCTATCCCTAAATTGAAATAGAGGGGCTGATAATTGGGTTTTAATTGTAGCCCGGCTTTGTAGGCATCAATGGCTTGTTGTGGCTGCTTGGCCGTATCATAAATGCTGCCCAATAGCTCATAGGCGGGCCCGGTTAAATTGGTGCCGGCTTTTACCGTTTTATTTAAATACGGAATACCGTCAGTTCCCTTGCCCATGGCAACCAGAGTAAAGGCCATCTGGTAGTTTGTTTGCGCATTTTCAGGGTCGGTGGTTAATGCTTGCTTATATTTTTCTATGGCACCGGTATAATCATGTGCACTATTTAACTGTACACCTTGTTTTATTAAGGCGTTAACATCGGTATCCTGCGCGTAAACAGCAACGGAAAACACCAAAAGGAGTATTATGAGTTTCAGCTTTTTCACGGTAATCATAATTTAAACATACAAAGAGTATTAAATAAAAGAAAAATTAAAAACATTAATCCATACCTGAGGTATAATTTCTAATTTTCGCTTTCGTTTAAGAGTGAGAAATTTATTTATGAGATTAGTGTACAAAAGCGTTTTAACATTTGCCGCCTCCCTGCTGATATTAACATCCTGTTCGTCAAAAAACAATGATAAAACCAAAGGAGTAAGTCCTGCCGAAAGTAAGCCATTGGATACCGCCACCCTGTTGGCATATAACCCTAAAAAGGCTGATAAAAGAATTGATGCCGTAATGCAGGAGTTGCACCGCACACGTGGTTTTAACGGTAATGTACTGGTTGCCAAAAAAGGTAAAATTATATATGAAAACGCTATTGGCTGGGCCGATTATCTGCACCGCGACAGCCTGAAACTGAGCTCGCAGTTTGAGCTGGCTTCGGTTACCAAAACCATGACCTCAACCGCCATTTTAATGCTGATGGAGCGTGGTAAATTAACGCTTGATGATAATGTAAAAAAGTTTTTCCCTGATTTTCCTTATGAGGGCGTTACCATCCGCCTGTTGCTGACACACCGCTCGGGCATGATGAACTATGTGTATTTTGTTGATGACATATACCGCAGCCAGCACCTTAATCAAAAGAAGGGGCTCACCAATGCTGATGCCATGAAAATGATTGCTCAGTATAAGCCGCGTCCGTTTAATGTACCCAATAAAAGGTTTTTATATAATAACTCCAACTTTATGGTACTGGGTGCCATTATTGAAAAAGTGAGCGGTATGAGCTATGCCGATTTCATGAAACAGAATGTATTTGCCCCGGCAAGTATGGTGCACACCCATGTATATTCAAAAGCGGTATATGATAAAATACCGGTTGACGTGGTTGGACACGACAGAGGGCAATGGAAATACTCGGTAGCACAAAACTTTTTGGATGGCCCCGTAGGCGATAAAGGAATTTATAGTACAGTTGGCGACCTGTTTTTATTTGACAGGGCCTTACGTGCGGGCCGGCTGCTGAAACAAGCCACGCTTGACTCCGCTTATGTACCCCGTAACCCCATGTTGCATGGGCACTTTAGCTATGGTTACGGATGGCGCATATTTGAGGCTCCGGGCCAGCAGGTTATTTACCATACAGGCTGGTGGCACGGTTTCAGGCACATTTATTTGCGCGATATGAAGAGCGATATCACTATAGTGCTGTTAAGTAACCTGGCTAACGGCAGCTTGTTAAAACTTGATGATCTGTTTAATGCTGCCGGTATGCCTATAGTTCGTAAAAGTGCTTATAAAGGTAATGGAGATACCAGCGATGATTAATTTTCGAATGTGCAGATATGCGGATTTCAGATGAATTGCGCTAATAAGGTATAACTGGAATGAAAATTGACCATACTGAAATGGTGCTTTAAAAATCATCTGCATATTTGCACATCTAAAATCTGAAATCAAAAAAACTATGTTTGATAAATTAATGGAGGCCCAGCAAAAGGCGGGCGAAGTAAAAAAGAGATTGGATGCCGTTACGGTATCAGGATTTGCCGAGGGAGGCAAAATTACGGTAACTGCCAATGGCAATAAAGTAATACAGTCTGTACATATTGACGAGGCTTTTTTTGCCGATGCTGATAAGGAAGAGGTTGAAGAACTGTTGGTAGTGGCCATAAATAAAGCCCTGGAGCAAGCCGAGAATGTAAGCCAGAGTGAAATGGCTGCCATGACCAAGAATATGTTTGGCGACCTGGGCGGCATGTTTGGTCAGTAAGTCGTACTTGTTAGCAATTGGTTTGTAACTTTTTTGCCATGTAAGTGTTTATGTGTTGCAACACTTGTTTGTAAGTGTTTAATTTTGGTACTGTTCAATAAAATTCAACTCCATTATGAAAACTACCTATTACGGACAATCAACCATTGAAATAGAAACCGGCGGAAAAAAACTGCTGTTTGATCCATTTATTACACATAATTCACTGGCTAAGTATATTGATATCAATAGCATAAAGCCTGATTATATCCTGATATCACATGGCCATGGCGACCATGTGGCCGACCTGATCGAGGTGCAAAAAAACAGCGGTGCAAAAGTAATCTGCATTGCCGAAATTGCAGGATGGCTAAACGCTAAGGGCATTGACAATGTACACGGCATGAACATTGGTGGTGGTTTTAGTTTTGATTTTGGACGTGTTAAAATGGTTAACGCCATACACTCCAGTACTATGCCTGATGGCGCGCCAGGCGGTAATCCTGCTGGGTTTGTTATCTACTCGGCCGAGGGCAAAAATGTTTATTTTGCTGGTGATACTGCGCTAACCTATGATATGAAGCTGCTGGCCGATGACAATATTGACTGGGCTTATTTACCTATTGGCGATAACTACACCATGGGTGCCGATGATGCCATCAAAGCCAGTGGTTTTATTAACTGCAAAAATATTATCGGAATGCATTACGACTCTTTCCCGGTTATAGCAATTGATAAGGGTGAGGTGACTGAAAAGTTTATAAAGGCCGGTCTTAACTTGAGGTTGCCAGCGATAGGCGAAACTATTGATTTGTAGGAGGCGTGACCTCAAAAGGTCATGTTGAGCACAGTGAAGCATTTATTACCGACTTGCGCAATTAATTAACAGATCGTTTGTTCCTCAAGACAACAAATCACTAAACAAAAAAGCCTCCCGGTATTCCGGGAGGCTTTTTTGTTTGAAGAAGACTACCTCATTTTTTTCATGGTATCTTTTTTCATGGTGGTATCACTCTTCATTTTTTTGTGTTTCCACTTTTTCTTGGTCGTATCCGTTTGCATAGTACCATGGGTGGTTTTTACTGCGGTACCATGTGCAAAAACGCTTCCGAAAGAGATCGCTGCTAAAGCGATCATAAAAAGTGCTTTTTTCATAGTTTTATGTTTTAAATAGTTACCTATATAACAAATTAACTATGAATTGTTTGTGTTAATTTTTAATTAAATAACCGTTCCGTCAGGTATAACTGCGCGTTTTTTTACTACAACAATGCCATCCTGTACGGTATGTGTTTCAAAATCGCCATCAGGCAATGTTTTACCCATGTTTATTTTAACATCGTTACCAATGTAGGTGTTTTTATCAATAATGGCATTCCTGATCTGGCACCTGTTGCCTATTCCCATAATTGGCGAATTGGTTAGTTTTAATTCAGCTATCTGCTCCAGGGTCTGGTAACTGTCATTCCCCATTACATAACAGCTTTCAATGGTTGTTTCGGTACCAATACGGGTACGGATACCTATCAGTGACTGCGTAATTCGTTTTGCGTTAATGATACAACCATCGGCAATAATGGATTTTTCCATCGTTGTGCCTGATATTTTTGATGGCGGCAGCATGCGGGCGCGGGTGTAAATATGATTTTCGCCAAACAGGTTAAACTTAGGTATATCATCTGTTAAACCCAGGTTGGCCTCAAAAAACGATGGAATAGTACCAATATCTGTCCAATAGCCTTCATATTGGTAACTTGCTACCCTATGCTCGGTAATTGATTGCGGGATAATCTCTTTTCCAAAATCGGTTCGGTCATTCCCTTCCAGCAAGTCATACAAAAGCTTGCGGTTAAATATGTAAATACCCATCGAGGCCAGGTAAACCCTGCCTTCGGCCTTCATCTCGTCGCTCACGTCTGATGCCCAACTTTCAAAATCAGATTTTGGCTTTTCAATAAAAGCGGTAACCATGCTGTTTTCGTCGGTTTTTAATATACCAAAGCCCGGAACATCGGCCGCATCAACCGGAATGGTGGCTATCGATATTTCGGCACCCGTATCAATATGATGATTGATCATTTCCTCAAAATCCATCTGGTACAACTGATCGCCTGACAGGATCAGCACATACTCGAACTCATGAACAGCTAAATGATGCAAGCTTTGTCTTACTGCATCGGCCGTTCCCTGAAACCAAGCTCCGCTGGTTGGTGTTTGCTCTGCTGCCAAAATATCAACAAAGGCGTCGCTAAAACTACTAAAGTGATAGGTGTTTTTGATGTGCTTATTTAATGATGCCGAGTTAAACTGCGTTAACACGTAAATACGCGTAATACCCGAGTGCAGGCAATTAGAAATAGGAATATCAACTAAGCGGTATTTACCTGCAATAGGAACGGCTGGTTTAGAACGTGTTGCAGTAAGCGGAGATAAACGACTGCCCTGGCCACCGCCAAGCACAATGGAAATTACTTTAGATGTCATATCGTAGGGTTTAAACTTTCATACAGGTCAATGTATTCTTTTGCTGAACGGTGCCACGAAAAATCGAGTGCCATCATGCGTTTGCGTAATAATTGTAATTGGGTTGGGTTTTGGTAAAGTGTATTTGCCCGGAAAATGGCGTAGCAAATATCATCCACGCTGACATTATTAAAACGGATGCCGTAACCGTCTGTATCGCCGAAATCAATTACGGAGTCAATCAGTCCGCCTGTACTGCGTACCAGCGGCATAGTTCCATATCTGAGTGAATAAAGCTGGTTTAGGCCGCAAGGTTCCACGCGAGATGGCATGAGCAAAAAGTCGGCCCCGGCGTAAATAAGGTGTGCCAGCGCTTCGTCATAACCAATAAATACATTACACTGCCCGGGATATTTATCCTTCAGCTCAAGCAGGGCGGTTTCCATTTCCTTATCCCCCGATCCCAGGATCATAAAGTTAAGCTGGCCGGGGTGTTCCGTAAGGCTGCGTTCAATGGCTTCAGGCAGCAGGTCGGCACCTTTTTCAACTACCAGGCGGCCAATAAAGGTAAATAAAGGCTTATTTACATCTAAACCAAAACGTTCGCAAATAACGGCCTTATTGGCCTGTTTGCCTTTAGCAATGTTTTTTGAGGTAAAGTTACTGACAATCATGGCATCCGTTTTAGGATCCCATACTTCGGTATCAATACCGTTGATAATGCCGTAGCCTTTTGCTCTTTCAATATAAAAAAGATACTCCAGGCCGTTTGAGTTTATGGTAAGCTCATGCAGGTAAGTAGGTGATACCGTTGTGTAAAGCCAGCTGCATTTTACTGCGGCGGCCAGCGGGTTGATGCCCCCGGCCCAATCCAGTAAACCGGTTTGGGTAATATCAATCTCTGGCAGATATGACAGGTTTTCCCAGCCAAATGCGCCGTGGTATTGTCCGTTATGTATGGTAAATACGGTAGGGATATTAGCCAAACGCCGGTATAGTTTAGAATGATACAGCAGGAAGGGCACCAGACCGGAATGGTGGTCATGGCAATGGATAATATCAGGTGTTTGGCCCGAGTAGCTTATCCAGTCTAAAAAAGCCAGCTGAAAAGCAATAAACTGCTCCCTTTCATCAGGGTAGCTATATACGTTTTCGCGGTCAAGCAGGCCCGGTATGTGCACTAAAAAAAGCTCAAAGCCCAGTTTGTCGGTTTTTTCTTTTAGTATCTCAAAATAAAGGCGCTTGTTACCTAATAGCGTAGCTGCGCTAAAAACAACATCAAATTCGTTTTCGCGGGTAAACTTACGGTCATAGTAAGGCATTACTACTGCCGCCTGCAACCCTGCCATATTTTGGTATTTAGGCAGTGCGCCAACAACATCAGCAAGGCCGCCAACTTTGGCAACGGGATAACATTCAGCACTCAGATGGAATATTTTCATTCAGGTTTTATTGGCTCAATTTAAGCAAAGATTACTAAAAGAGAAACCTATAACAATTAATATAGTTTTTAAAATTTACGCTGATTATTGTAAAAAACTTACTAAAGTTTAGGGCCTTACTTTGAAGTATTTGCACTAAAAAGGACAAATAAGCTTGATGTGTAATTGAGGTTTAAATACACTAAGCGGGTTTTTGCCAGCCCAAAAGGCAATATTATACGTATATATGTTCGGACAATGATGAAATGGGGAGTCAGGCTATTTCCTTTTTTTAAACTCCTATCTCTGAATTATGATTAAACGCGAAATGAGCTTTATTGCTATTGGCTATTTATAACAAAAAGAAAGGGGCCTCAAAAGGCCCCTTTCTAATATCGGAAGATATGCTTAATGTGCTTCGAGCCAGTTTAGCCCAGTGCCTATTTCTACCATAATTGGCACCTCGGTTTTAATGGCTGTTTTCATGTTGTGCATAATGATGGGCTTAACCAATTCAATTTCATGGTGAGGCACATCAAACACCAACTCATCATGTACCTGCATGGTCATGCGGGTATCCAATTTTTGTGCCTTTAACTCCCGGTGAATGTTGATCATGGCTATTTTAATCATATCAGCTGCGGAGCCTTGTATGGGCGCGTTAATGGCATTTCGTTCGGCAAAGCCACGTACGGTTGCATTGGCCGAGTTAATATCGCGCAGATACCGGCGGCGTCCCATGAGGGTGGTAACATAGCCGTTTTCGCGGGCAAAGTTCATGGTGTTGGCCATGTATTGTTTAATTCCGGGAAACTGTATAAAGTATTGTTCAATAATTTCTGCCGCCTCTTTACGCGGGATACCCAGATTTTGTGACAAACCAAATGCTGATTGACCGTAAATTATCCCGAAGTTAACGGCCTTGGCATTGCGGCGCTGATCGCTGGTTACCTCATTGAGGGCAATGCCATATACATTGGCGGCAGTGGCTGTGTGAATATCCAGGTTATCAATAAAAGCCTGCATCATATTAGGGTCTTTACTGATCTCGGCAATAATACGCAGTTCTATTTGTGAATAATCTGCCGATACGATGCTGTGTCCGCTATCGCGGGGGATAAATGCTTTTCTAACCTCGCGGCCACGCTCGGTACGGATCGGGATATTCTGCAGATTGGGGTTAACGCTGCTTAACCGGCCGGTTGCCGCTACCGCCTGGTTGTAAGAGGTATGCACACGGCCGGTTTTAGGGTTAACCATTTGCGGCAACGCATCTACGTATGTTGATTTTAGTTTTTGCAACTGGCGGAAATCCAAAATATCCCGTACAATGTCGCTTTTGGCTGCTAATGAAAGCAATACGTCCTCGCCGGTTTGGTATTGGCCGGTTTTGGTTTTTTTGGCTTTGGGATCAAGCATCAGTTTTTCAAACAATACTTCGCCCAATTGTTTTGGCGATGCGATGTTGAATCGTACTCCGGCTTTTTCATACACTGTTTTTTCAAAACCGGCAATATCAGTTTCCAGTTGTTTTGAAAACTCACGCAGGGTGTCATGATCAATTTTTACACCCTCGTACTCCATATCCGCCAGTACATATATCAGTGGGTGCTCGATCTCATTAATCAGTTTTTCGCTTTCAACCTGTTTTAGTTTAGGTTCAAAAACGGCTTTAAGCTGCAAGGTAATGTCGGCATCTTCGGCGGCATAGTCTTTTATCTTTTCAATTTCCACATCGCGCATGTTGCCCTGGTTTTTGCCTTTGGGCCCAATAAGCATGGTGATGGAAACTGGTTTATAACCCAGGTAATTTTCAGACAGGATGTCCATACCATGGCGGGTGTCCGGGTCAATAACATAATGCGCCATCATGGTATCAAAAAGACCGCCTTTGATTTGGGCATCGTACCATTTAAGTACTAAAATATCAAATTTGATGTTTTGCCCTATCTTACTGATAGCTTCATTCTCCAAAACGGGTTTAAATTCCGCTACAATGCTTTTTGCCTCGTCCTGATTAGCAGGAACGGGCACATACCAGGCTTCGCCGGGTTTTACGGCAAATGATAATCCAACCAGTTCGCAGTTATTAGCATCGGTACCTGTGGTTTCGGTATCAAAGCAAATGGTTTGTTGTTGTTGGAGTGTGGCTATGAGCTGGGCGCGTTTCTCCGGCGTATCTGCCAGGTAATATTCATGGGGTACGTTATCAATATTTTTAGATGCCGTGGTGAGGTCTTCCCTGATGTCTTCAATATCAACGGTCATGGTGGTGCGCGCAGTGGCAACAGGATCGCCAAAAAGATCGGTTTGTACCGAAACTGCTTTCATTTCGGTGATGCTGAAATCATCTCCAAAAACTCGCCTGCCCAGCGTGCGGAACTCCAGTTCGGCAAAAAGCGGCTCCAGGAGGTCTTTGCTTGGTGCGCAAATTTCCAGGCCTTCCTCATCAAGTTCTACGGGCGAATTAAGGTTAATGGTCGCCAGTCTTTTTGACATTAAACCCTGCTCGGCAAATTGCTCCACATTTTCACGGAGTTTTCCTTTTAGTTCATGACTGTGGGCTATAATTTCCTCTACCGATCCGTATTGTTTTATTAACAGCTTAGCCGTCTTTTCGCCAACGCCAGGTATTCCGGGAATACCGTCAACCGCATCACCCCATAAACCCAAAATATCAATTACCTGCTCGGGGCGTTCAATTTCCCATTTAGTCAGCACTTCATTAACGCCCAGTATCTCCATTTCGTTACCCATACGGGCGGGTTTGTAAATACGGATATTGTCAGATACCAGCTGGGCAAAATCCTTATCGGGAGTCATGCAGTATACTTGGTAACCTT
The DNA here is from genome assembly GCF_014200575.1 of Mucilaginibacter saanensis. Taxonomy (GTDB): domain Bacteria; phylum Bacteroidota; class Bacteroidia; order Sphingobacteriales; family Sphingobacteriaceae; genus Mucilaginibacter. The sequence goes on from NZ_JACHBZ010000008.1 coordinate 144,128, forward strand.
TTTGTTCGGCTTTTTTAGCCAAAGTGCCTATAATGTCATCGGCTTCGTACCCATCAGATGTAATTAAAGGAATATTGAAACCCAGTACTACTTTAAATATATAAGGCAGAGCCTTTGACAGGTCCTCAGGCATGGCTTCGCGATGTGCCTTGTATTTTTCATATTCAACATGACGTTCAGTTGGTGCTTCGGTATCAAATACCACTGCCATGTGTGTTGGCCTTTCTTTCTTCAAAACATCAAGCAGGGTATTGGTAAAGCCCATTACCGCCGATGTGTTTAGTCCGTTTGAGGTAAAACGCGGACTTTTACTTAAAGCAAAATGCGCCCGGTAAATAAGGGCCATGCCATCCAAAAGAAATAGTTTTTTCATAAGATCACTAATTGCACAAATTTTTTCGAATTACACGAATGGAAAAAAATTGGGCTGGTTTCAATACAAGTGTATGCAAAAATAGAATTAAAAGTTTCATCAATTGTACTAATTATACATACTGTATGGGTTTAGCTTAATTCATGAAACGAGCTCCCGTTAGCCCGGTCGGGTATCTATTATTTAAAGTCGCAACTGGCCAGGTGATCATTCACCATACCGGTGGCCTGCATGTGGGCATAGCAAATTGTAGTGCCAAAAAACTTGAAGCCGCGTTTTTTCATGTCCTTGCTAATAGCATCGGATATAGGGGTACTGGCAGGTACGCTTTTTTCGGGATGATTAATAAGGGGCTTGCCATCGGGCATAAAATTGTACAGGTATTTATCAAAGGAGCCAAACTCCTGTTGTACTTTAATAAACAGCTGTGCATTGCTGATAGCTGCCAGAATTTTTAAGCGGTTACGGATAATTCCTGTATACTGCATCAGCCTTTCCACATCATCATTGGTAAAAGCAGCCACCTTTTTAACGTCAAAGTTTGCGAAAGCAGCCTTGTAACCATCCCGCCGGCGCAGAATAGTGATCCAGCTTAAGCCAGCCTGTGCCGATTCCAATGTCAGAAACTCAAACAGGATCTTATCGTCATGGGTGGTTTTCCCCCATTCTTCATCATGGTACTTGGTATACAAAGGGTCGGTACCTGCCCAGGAGCAGCGGGTTAATGGTTTGGTTGACATCGTCTATTTGTTAAAATTATTAAAACTCGTTATTGCGGGGCACGGAATAATCTTTATCCTTCTTCGAATATGTCATCCTGAGCAATAGCGAAGGATCTAAAGAACTATGCAATACTGTAGATAGATTCTTCGCTATTGCTCAGAATGACAGACAAGTGGTGTTAGGGATTGCTTTGTACCTTTTGCTTGCATTTGCATGTGGAATTAAGTTAACTTCCTATGCTTACCACCCAATTATCAGCTACGCTTCATTCAGTTCATCCCAATACTCCACGGCCCTGCGGTAATGCGGAATTACAATAGAGCCGCCAACCAGGTTGGCTATCATAAATACCTCGTTCAGTTCATCGTGTTTTACCCCTGCCTCGTAGCATTTGCCCAGATGATATTTAATGCAATCATCGCAACGCAAAACCATGCTGGCTATCAGACCAAGCATTTCTTTGGTTTTAACATCAAGAGCACCGTCGGCGTAGCTGGTGGTGTCCAAGGCAAAAAAACGTTTAATATTGGTATTGGAGGTTTCCATTATCCTGTCGTTCATTTTGGTACGATAGGCGTCAAATTCTTCTATTAGTTTTCCCATAATATTTAATAATAAAAACCGGGTATGTTAGTTGCCGTATTCAAGCAAAAAAATATCTTTGCAAACCTAAATCTTATGCATGAAAATCCTATACAGCTTTACGGTTTTATATGTCCTGACTATCTCTTTTTTACATGCACAAAGCAATTATAAACAAGGCTATGTGGTAAACATGAATAATGACACCTTAAAAGGGTTCATTGATTATAAAGAATGGTCAAATAATCCAACCGGGATAAATTTTAAAGCAGGTAATGGTAATAGCCCTCAAAGGTACACACCTTTAAATACAAAAGCGTTTGCAGTAAATAATCTTGAATATTATGAAAGGTTTATTGTACAGGTAAGTAAAAGTCACGTAGAACTATCAGATTTATCAAGCGAGCTGGACACTACTTATAGTATCGATACTGTATTTTTAAAATCCATAGTGCTTGGTAAACGTATTTCTCTTTATAGTTTTACCGATAAAATTAAAACCCGTTTTTATGTACTTGACAACTCCAGTGACCAAGTAAGGGAACTTAAGTATTTTTTGTGTTTAAATGACGAAACAAATACTATAAAAGAATTCAGTGGTTATCGCCCGCAGCTACTAAGATTTGCTGCAAATTATCAACCCGGAAATTTAAAAATAAGCCGATTAATAAATGAAAGCTCTTATTCAGAAAAGAAGCTTACTGATATCTTCGTAGCTATAAATGGATATAACAATAAGCTGGTTGTTCATGACAACATGAGCGGGAAGCGCTTTTTCGCAGGCGTTGCTGTACGAAGCAGTAAATTAACATTTTCCGGGGCTAATGTAGTATTCCCGGATGGAACTCAAAAAAATAGCTTTTCGCCTGTGTTATCAACGGGGATTGATATTTTAACAAACAAGAATACAAAAACACTCTTTTTAAGGTTTGAGCTTGAATTAGCTGCCAATCATTTTAATTTCCCGAAAACTCCATCCTCCTGGAGTGACATTTATCATAGTCTTGATTTTAAACAATATACAGTTGCAGTAATACCACAGGTAGTATATAACTTTTATTCTACTGATAATTTGAAGGTGTTTGTTGACCTCGGTTTTTCAATAAATTTTTCAGCATACAATAACTATGGTTATATAACAACATACAGTAATTCTGTCAGTATTAATAATAAATATCCAGAATTTGAGCGTACTTATATATCATTTCCATTAAAGGTCGGTGTTTTACTCAATAAGCATTTTGAAATTTATGGTTCTTATTGGTTGTCATCATCAGTTACAAATTACATCCAATTTTCAGGGGGGCTTTCAGCATATCAGGCAGGTGTTAATTATATGTTTGGTAAATAACCTTTGTATTAAAATAACATCCATTTAATATCCTTTGGGTAATACATTTTGAAAACAAACGTTATAATCACCACATTTTAACCAATTGTGACATGATCAATTTTAAACGCGCCGACCATATACACATCTGCGTTCCGCATGAAATGCTGGAAGAAGCAAAGCTCTTCTACACAAATGTTATAGGTCTGCAGCTTATAAAAAGGCCTGATGTGTTTTCGTCGGTTGGGTATTGGTTTAAAATGGCTGATATAGCGTTACACATCGGTGTTGAAGACGGCCTGCCACGGTCCATAAGGCATACCGCCGTGGAGGTTACCGATGTAGACGCTGCGCGTAAGCACCTAAATGATCATGGCGTTGAAATAGTAGAAGAGCCTGTAATACCGGGCCGCATACGTTTTGCCTTTATTGATCCGTTTGACAACCGCATGGAGCTGCTGCAAATAATTTAACTATAAAGCCAGCTCAAGAGAAGGATCCCAAAAGAGGGTTTTAAAATCCTGTACCTGGTCATCTTTTACATGTACACCTTCGCTCTCTAATAGCTGTGCCATCAAGTCGCCGCCAAAGTGGAATTTAGCGGTGAGTAATCCCTGTCGGTTCACTACGCGGTGTGCAGGCACTTTTGGTACTACTTTACCGGCAGACTGCATGGCATAACCCACCATTCGCGATGATCCTTTGGTGCCTAAGTATGCTGCAATTGCGCCATAAGAAGTAACCCTGCCCGGCGGAATAAGCCGGGCTACCTGGTAAACTTTATCAAAAAAATTAATATCGTCCATTATAAAAGGCCTAAAGCTGAGCGCATAAGGCTAAAAGCTAATTTACGCCTTTACGCAAAGGAGAACTTAAGGTAATTAATATTTTTATTATCCTTTAAATACTTTTTCTCGTAATATGTTTTAATGCATAGCACTTCGTCTGCATAAGGTGAATGGTAAAGATCTTCGGTTTTGATATGCAGCTTTAATTTCAGTTCTTCAATTTTTTCGGCAGTGTAGGCATGTAAACCATCATTGTCTGTTTTTAGGTTCATATACCCACCTGTTTTTAAAATTTCGGCGTATTTATCTAAAAATCGGGAAGATGTAAGGCGCTTTTTTTCCCGGCTTAACTGCGGCTGCGGATCGGGGAAAGTTATCCAGATTTCGTCAACTTCGCCATCGGCAAAATAATCAAGCAGGTTTTCTATCTGGATACGTAAAAAGGCTACGTTAGGTACCCCCTCTTCAATTGCGGTTTTAGCGCCGCGCCATATCCGATTACCTTTATAATCAATGCCAATAAAATTTTTATCGGGAAACAAGCGGCCCAGGTTTACAGTGTATTCTCCTTTACCACAGGCCAGCTCTAAAACTACCGGATTATTATTTTTAAAAAAACCTTTGCTCCACTCACCCTTAAATGGTTTACCGGCATCTAACTGTAATACATTGCTAAAAGTATCAATTTCAGCAAAGCGTTTTAATTTATCTTTTCCCACTTTAATTTAAATAAAGTGCAAAAATAGCCTTTTCTGTAAATTGTGAAACCTTAGTTTAAAGTATGCTGAAACGGAGGGTTACATTACTACCGGCGGTGGTACGTAAGGCATGGATTTATGCGATGCTTCGGGCTTGCTTTTGGTTGCCTTGTTGAAAACCGATTTTACCTTACCCCAGATGCCGCTAACGGCGTCTTCGCTGATATAATTTGATGCTTTTTGTGACACCAGACCAACCAGCGTTTTAATTAAAAAGTTAGAGTTTTTAAACAGTGTTTTATTTAATGTAACCGGCAGTACTATTCGCGATAACAAGCCTAAAAAATCCTGGTTAAAAATACCGGGCTGCTTTGCACCGTCCTCATGATGATTACCGCTATTTAACAGGGACATGATGCTTGAAAATATGGCAGACGGACTGCTAAAGCGTGCTGCCAAGGCAGTGCCCTGCTGCGACTCAATAATGCGCATCCTGGAAATCTCTTCCCTCAAATCGTCGATGTTTTTTACCTGGAAGTCCATGATTTTACTTTTTAAATAGTTTTTGAATAAAGAGATTTACAAGCGGCTTTTCAATACGTTCCTTATTTAACTTTATAACCACCGCAATGATCAGGTAAATAAGTGCAACGCATCCAAAGCCTTCCCAAAATGACTTTAATACATCAGACAAATAATAAGCTAAAGTAAAACTGGCAAACACAAAGGCCAATACCATGCTTATGGCAGTAATGACATCAGTGATCACACTTGCTAAAATTGAAGTTCCACCTTCAATAGCTTCATATTTTAACAGCTTAAAACGCGTTTCGGCATACTCCTTCAGCTGGTCAACAATTGGCGGTAATGGTGGTGGTGTATCTTTTTTGGCTTCCATAGATATTGTTTTATAAGGGTATCAAATGATTAGGGTATCAAGTAATTAGTATCAAGTATCAAGATTTTTGCAGGCGTCTTAGAACAAATGCAGCTGTCTTGATACTTGATACTAATTACTTAGTACTAACCCCAATTATGCATGTTCCAGATCGTCCTGGTACTCTTCTTCGGCACCTCTGATCTTTGATTTTATATTTTCAACCACTTTGTCTTTTAAACCCACCAGGTTATCAATCTCGGCTGCTGCTGTATCTTTAATAGAATCACCCAGATTTTTTAATGATTCGGTAAGCTTATCGCGAGTTTCGTTCCCTTTTTCTGGTGCAAATAAAATGCCTAAAGCTGCCCCTGCCGCTAAGCCTGCGAGCAATGCAACAACTACTTTTGTGTTATCATTCATTGTAATATAATTTTAAGTTGAACATTTGTTTTAATATGGTTAAATACCTTGCCAAATATCATAAATCAGATAATTTGTCGGTGTTTTCTGTGTAAATTATTTTTTTTGCCAGTTATAAATTTTTTCCGTGTTCACAAAACTATTCAATAATGCCCTATTAGTTTTCGGGCGATGTTCGTATACGTTCCAGCCGGTCGGCAGCCAGTCTGTTGGTTTCATATATTTCAAGCAATAATAAAAAATAGGATAATAATACGGGTCCAAAAACCAAGCCTAAAATTCCAAAAAGCGGTAACCCTATAAATACCCCTATTACTGATATAATGGGGTGTGTATTGGCTATGCGCTTATTGATGATCATCCGTAATACATTATCAACATTGCCTATAAATAACAGCCCGTAAGCTAACAGTAAAATTCCGCTTAACGTATGCCCCTGGGCAAATAATATAATACTTGCGGGTATGCAAAGCGTTGGTGCACCAACAACGGGTAAAAATGAAATAAAAGCTCCGATAACTCCCCAAAATACAGCATCCGGAATTTTAAACGCATAAAAACCCATGGCCAGCAATGTACCTTGCGTAATAGCAATTAGCCCTTGTCCTAAAACGTTTGAATAAGTAGAATCGCGTAGGGCTGCTGCAAATTTTAATGCATGCTGTTCACGAAAGGGGGCATATTTTAGTAAACCGGCTTCAAAAGCCCTAATTTGAGTGAGCATAAAGTACAGTAAAAAATAAAGTACCAGCAGGGTAATAATAATATTTGCCGCACTGCTTAATATAGATGGGAAAAGCTCAGTAGCAAAGGTGCCTAACTTTTGCAGGGTGTTTTCGGCAAAATGCGGCTGATTAAGATTAGTAGCAGCAAAGGTATCAATTTTGGAAGTCCACTGGTCAATAGGTAACGATTTGATATTGATGCTTGATATTTTACCCACCACCATAATGCTCAATGACAAAAACGGGATAACAATAACTATAAGCGAGGTGAAGATGATAAGCAGGGCAACCAGCACCTTGTTCCAGCCCCGTTTTTCAACCAGGTTAATATACAGCGGCCTGAAAATGGTGAATAGCACAATAGCTCCTAATATGGAGCTGAATAATCCGCTAAGTGCATAAAGTAAAAAACAGCCCAGTATGATAATACTAACCAGTATGATGTTATTACGCTGCTTGTAGTTGAAAATTGACATTAAAGGCTTAGTTAGTAGTACTGTACATTAAACAAAAAAACGCCAAAAAGTTTTAGCGTTTTTAAAAGAAAATGCGCTAAAAAGTGCTATTCAGTATCCTTAAGCAAGTTATTTATCTGGGTTGAACTTATGGCAATAGTGTCAATATAAAATAAACAGTCGGCAGATGGATCGGGCAGTTCATATTTAAGCTGTTCCAGTGCAAGGTGAATGTTTGAAAGCTGATTTTTAATATCATGCTTTAACTTGCGCAGGTTTTCGTCGCTTGTGCCTTTCTGCTGCTCTTCCATTTACTTCAGGTTTATGGCCTTCATTTTATTATACAGCGTTTTACGATCAATGTTTAATATTTCAGCAGCTTTTGTTTTGTTGAAATTAACCTCTCTTAAAACTTTGATAATAGTTTCGTACTCGGCCTCAAGCGCGGCATTTTTCAAATCGTGGCGCGGTTCCTTTACTTCCGGAGCTTCATACACCGGTGTATAAGATTGCTCGAACGACGGCGTTTTAAAGTTGGATATTTCCAATGGCAGCGCTTTCATGGTAATCTCGCTATCTTCGGCCAGCAAAGCCGCCCGCCTGATCACGTTTTTAAGTTCGCGGATGTTGCCTTGCCACCTGTAGTTCATAAAGCAATCAATAACCTCGGCCGAAAACGTAGTTACATTGCGTCCCAGTTCATTATTGGCTATCTTTAAAAAATGCTCGGCCAGTAGCATAATATCATTGCCACGCTCGCGCAACGGGGGCATATATATGGTAAACTCATTAAAGCGATGGTAAAGGTCTTCCCTGAACTTGCCTTTTTGAATGCCCTCTTGCAGGTTCTCGTTAGTAGCAATAATAATGCGCACGTCAAGATCAATTTCCTTGGTACTGCCTATTCTTTTAACTTTTCGTTCCTGTACGGTGCGCAGCAGGGCTGCCTGTATTTCGTATGAAAGGTTACCCACCTCGTCTAAAAACAAAGTACCGCCGTTGGCCATTTCAAAGTGACCTATTTTGGTATAAAGCGCACCTGTAAATGATCCCTTTTCGTGCCCAAAAAATTCACTTGCAGCCAGCTCTTTGGTTAATGAACCGCAGTCCATTGCTATAAAGGGCTGGTTATGACGGGGGCTGTTGAGGTGTATACTTTTGGCTACCGACTCTTTACCGGTACCGCTTTCGCCCAGTATAATTACACTGTAATTGGTAGGCGCCACGAGTTCTATCTGCCGTAATAACTCTTTTGATGCCCTGCTTGCGCCGGCAACAAACTCACTGGCAAAAACCTGCTTTTTGTTATCCCTGCTTTTTGATTTATCGGCAATGTTGTTATCATTCTGCGACTCCTCAATTAAGGCATGGTGTGTTTCAAACGCCTTATTAATGGTGTTTAATATTTCGTCAGGATATAAGGGCTTGGTAATATAGTCGTAAGCGCCCATCTTGATGAGCTCAACGGCCATTTTAATATCTGAGTAACCTGTGATGATGATTACCCCGGTTTTGGGGTAATGAGTTTTGATATTTCTGAGCATCTCGCGGCCATCGGTGTCTTCAAGCCTGAAATCGCACAGCACAAGATTAAATTCCTCGTTTTTAAGGGCTTCCATGCCGCTTGTGCCGCTTGAGGCGGTACTTACATCAAAGCCATTGCGGGTCAAAAACTTGGATAGCAATAAAGCCACATTAACTTCATCATCAATGATGAGGATTTTCTTCATAAGAGCAATACTGGTAACGGTAAATGTATTTAAACGCGTTAAGGTACAAACAATGTTGCTAATTTATAGAGGTTTTATTTAAATACCGGCTTTTAACCGCAAAAAAGAGTGTAAAACAAAAAGGGATGGCAATTGCCATCCCTTTTTGTTTATAGGTATAAGTAGGGCCATATTAAAAACCGTACGCTACGCGTAAACCTAAAAAGCTTACTTTGCTGTCATTAATACCAGTAGCATATTTAGTAGTTGCTTCATAACGCACACCGGCATCAATAAAGTTACCATTTGCACTTACCGGGAACTGAACACCTATTTGTGGAGCATAAACAAATGCAGTTGATTTATCAACACCAACATCTTTTTTGTTCAACAAAAAGGCTGCACCAGCTTCGCCCTGAACATAAAAGTTTGGAATAACGAAGTATTTTAAACCAGCTTTAACAGGGATCAGACGGAAATCAGTTTGATCAAGGCCAGCAACACCACCGATATCTTTTTTACCAAATATGTTATTGTAACCAGCGTTAACAGTAACGAATAATTTGTTTGAAAGAACCGGAATATCTGCTTGCACCGAACCTCCTAAGTTCCATTTGTAGTTGTCTTTAAAGTTACCAACCGGGATACCGGCATCAACACCAATGCTGTAACGGATACCGCCTGGAGTAGTAGTTGTTGTAGAAGTTGTTGTTGGGGTTGTTTGTGCTTTTGCGCTAAATGCAAATGCTGCAAATGCTAAAGCTAAGGCTGAAATTTTGAATGTATTTTTCATAACAAATTGTGTGTTTATTGATATATGTTTTTAAACACAATGCAAATTAAAGTACATAATCATATATGATTTTTCATCCCAAAGTCACGAATCTTTAATCACTTGATTAACAATAATTTATTTTTTGACCCGATTGGTATTTTGGTCAGGCAAGTGTAAAATAGGTTAATATATACCTTAGTATTGTCACAATTAACATTCGCTTAACATGGGGTTTGGCTGTGAAAAGGCTGGTTTAGGCGTGCATTCTGCTGGTTTTTGTCTGTTTTGAATTTTCGCTAACAAAAAATGCGGCCGGAGCCGCAAAAATATCACTGAAAAACCGTGAATGTTAGCTTAAAAATATCACTCGCCCTTAAACTCTGCTTTTCTTTTAGCTAAAAATGCATCAACGCCTTCCTGAAAATCGCGGGTGCCAAAACATTTTCCAAATTCTTCAATTTCTGTTTCGTATCCGTTAGTGCCGTCATTAAAGCCGGCGTTTACGGAGTGTATGGCAGCGGCCAGCGCAAGGGGTGCCCGTAGTAATATTTTTTGTAATAACTCTTCAGCTTTAGGGAGCAGGTCTTCCGGACAAAAAACATGGGTAACCAGGCCGTATTGATGCGCCTCTACCGCGGTGATCATATCGGCGGTAAGTATCATCTCTAATGCTTTGCCTTTGCCAATAAGCTGCGCCAGGCGCTGGGTGCCCCCATAGCCCGGTATTAAACCCAAGGTTACTTCGGGTAGGCCCATTTTAGCTGTTTCAGAGGCAACGCGAATATGGCAGGCCATAGCCAGCTCCAAACCACCACCCAAAGCAAAACCGTTAATGGCTGCAATAACCGGTTTTTTACCGTTAGCTATCAGGTCAAATACATTTATTTGTCCCTTAAGGGCAAGGGCCCTCCCTTCTTTAACATCCAGGCCGGCAAACTCACTGATATCGGCACCTGCCACAAAGGCTTTGGTACCGGCGCCGGTAATAATAATGCCACCTACAGCCGGATTGTTGAATGCTGCCGTAAATGCAGTATGCAGTTCGGCAAGGGTGTCTTTATTAAGTGCATTAAGTTTACTCTCGCGGTTTATAATAATATACTGTATACGCTCTTTATTTTCTATCGTTAGATTTTGAAATTCCATGGCGGGTTCAATTATTAAAAATTACGGTGCTCGTGCACCCAGTTTGTAATATAGGTAACAATATCATGGGTGTTGGTTCCCGGAGGGAAAAGCTCACCCACGCCTATTTGTTTTAACGCAAGCATATCATCATTAGGTATAATGCCGCCGCCGGTAAGCAGTACATCGTCCATTTGCTTTTCTTTAATCAATTTAATGATCTTGGGGAACACGGTCATGTGCGCTCCCGAAAGTATAGATATGCCAATAGCATCCACATCTTCCTGCAGGGCGGTATTTACTACCATTTCGGGTGTTTGGCGAAGGCCTGTATAAATAACCTCCATTCCGGCATCGCGCAGGGAGGTAGCAATAATACGGGCTCCGCGGTCGTGGCCGTCAAGTCCTACCTTGGCAACTAAAACTCGGATGGGGCGGTTAAAGGTATTACTCATGTAAAACCAAATTGGTTGGCGTAAAAGTAAGAAGAAATTTATGATGTTTTAATGGCAGCTATTATAAGGACCGGGAAATTGCTCTTAGAAATTTGCTGGTTGTTTTGGCTAAAGCCCTCTTTCAGTGGATAGTCTTTTCGCCCCATAAATGGGACGGCAATGAATTCTTTTACATTTTTGACTGTTTTATGCTGCTTTAGCCAAAATAGAGCAACCCGATTTTAAAAGCGATTTCCATGAGCACAATGGTTTGTATACCTGCACTAACCGTTAAAAGCAAAAATAAATAATACGCCTTATATGGTTATTGTTTTTTAAGGTGATAGGTATAGTTATATCCTTCGCCCTTTTTTATCAGGATGAGGCTATCGCCTTTGGTGGTTGGAGTGTAAGTGCCGTTGAGCAACAGGCCCCAGTCAAAATTGGCGGTGTGCACGGTGCTGTCTGTAAAAGTTACCTGATTGTTATTAATTATATAGCTGCCTTTACTTCCTGCCCCAAAAGGAGTGGTTAATGAAGCCTGATAGGTTTTAGCTGACAAGGTAACTTTGGCATTTACACTGCTTTCGCCAGGGCTTGAGGAAATAAGCGTACCATTATAAATGCCTTCCAGTTTCAGCGGGGTTATTGTTTTGTCTTTATGACAAGCCGCAAAACTTAACAAAGTTAATAGTAAAATGAAAAAGACAGACGTTTTCATAATTTGTTTTTTATCAATACGGTCAGTTTGTGGTTTGTGTAACAGGATATTAAAAAAAGAGTTGGCAGTACCGATTTAAGACGGGCGACTTCTCCTCAAATAAATTTTTAAATTTGCAGCCCTATGGCGATCAGTGCGGCAACTCCTTTTATCTTACTTGGACAAACCCTTTCCCTACTGCCCCAGAAAGCAATTTACTGGGAGCAGCAAAAGGCTTTAATTGTTGCCGATGTCCATTTTGGTAAGGTTGGCCATTTCCGGAAGGCTGGTATTGCGGTGCCGCGCGATATGGAACAAAGTGATCTGGCAACCCTGTCAGATCTGATACATGAACACCGGCCCGAAAAATTATTATTTCTTGGCGACTTGTTTCATAGCGATATGAATAACGACTGGGATTGGTTTATACTTTGGCGCAGTCAATTTCCTGATCTGCAGATCGTCCTGATCAGAGGGAACCACGATATTATTGCCGATAGCCATTACCAGCAATTAAACATTGCGCTGTATAACGAATTGCAGATAGGCCCATTCCTGATGCTACACCACCCTTTGCCCGATGAGCAGCTTGGCAGTGCAGCAGGTTACATTTTTTGCGGGCATATACATCCGGGCGTTAATTTGAGCGGCCGGGGCAGGCAATCAATCACACTGCCTTGTTTTGCGTTTAGCAGCAGGCAGGCCATACTGCCGTCATTTGGTAAATTTACCGGCAAGGTTGCCATCCGGAGCCTGCAAACCGACAGGATATTTGCGGTTTTAAAGGATAAGGTGATAGCGATAGCTTAATTATACCAGCTGTTCAACTGGCGTTATACTGTGTAATTTGAATGTAATTTCTTAGATTGATTCTAAATAGACATTTCGCGGGTAATAAGCCGAATGCATTTCTATCTTTTGGCATATAATAAATACTTTTGCCTAAAATAAATCTATTTCATAATGAGCGAATTTAAACAAACCTTTAACTCATCGCTGGGAAAAAAGCTGATCATGGCTTTAACAGGCTTGTTTTTGTGTACTTTTTTAATAGTACACCTTGGAGGCAACCTGCTATTATTTAGCAAGGATAATGGTTTCGGTTTTAATGTGTATGCCAACTTTTTAACGCATTTTCCACCAATTGAAGTTGTTGCGTACATTTTATACCTGGCAATCCTGGTACATGCGCTGTATGCCATTATTTTAACGATTAAAAACCGTAAGGCCCGTCCGGTAGGTTATGCGGTGCAAGCAAAATCTGATGCTACCTGGTCATCAAAAAACATGGGCCTGCTAGGTTCTATCCTATTTGTGTTTTTAGTGATACACATGGGCGACTTTTGGTTTAAATACAAATATACCAACGAGGTTAACTTTAAGGAGTACCGTACAGACCTGGCTACCGGCCAAACTACCGAATCGACATACACGCCTGCCGCTGCCGATTTCAGCCACTCTGTTTCTACCGAAAACAATGTGGAAATAGTAAGGGTAAAAGATCTGCATGCACGTGTGGTAAAAACCTTTAGTAATATATGGTATGTATTGATCTATGTTATAGCTATGGGGGCATTATCGTTCCACTTGCTGCATGGTTTCCAGAGCGCATTCCGCACCGCGGGTTGGGTACACCGTAAGTATACACCTATAGTTTATGGTATAGGTTGCTGGGTTTTTGCGGTAATAATACCTTTAGGCTTTGCTGCCATGCCTGTATACTACTATTTTGTAAACAGAGGATAATTTTAAGTTGATTAAGTTAAATGGTTAACTGAGCGAATGGTGTTTAAACAATAAGGTGAATGGAAACCACTCACTTTATCAACTAAATCAACCACTCACTAAAATTGGCCACTCACTAATATAAATTATAAGAGAAATGAGTTTAGATGCTAAAATTCCTCAAGGCCCATTAGCCGAAAAATGGAGCAAGCATAAATTTGACCTGAAGCTGGTTAATCCGGCCAACAAGCGTAAATACGATATTATTATTGTGGGTACGGGTTTGGCAGGAGCTTCGGCAGCGGCCTCACTGGCAGAGCTGGGTTATAACGTAAAATCTTTTTGTTTTCAGGATAGCCCCCGCCGCGCGCACTCTATTGCAGCGCAGGGTGGTATCAACGCAGCAAAAAACTATCAGAATGATGGCGATAGTGTTTATCGCTTGTTTTATGATACTATTAAAGGTGGTGACTACCGCGCCCGCGAAGGCAACGTTTACCGCCTGGCAGAAGTATCTGTTAATATAATTGACCAATGTGTGGCCCAGGGCGTTCCCTTTGCCCGTGAATACGGCGGCTTGCTTGATAACCGTTCATTTGGTGGTTCACAGGTATCACGTACGTTTTATGCACGCGGCCAAACCGGACAGCAATTGCTTTTGGGCGCTTATTCGGCATTAAACCGCCAGATACATGCTGGTAAAGTAAAAGTATACACCCGTACCGAAATGCTTGATGTGGTTACTATTGATGGCCATGCCAAGGGTATTGTTACCCGTAATATGATCACGGGTGCTATTGAAACACACGCGGGCCATGCGGTATTATTATGTACAGGTGGTTACAGTAACGTATTTTACCTGTCAACCAATGCTATTGGTTCCAACGTTACCGCAGCCTGGAGAGCCCACAAACGAGGTGCTTTCTTCAGTAACCCGTGTTACACGCAAATTCACCCAACCTGTATCCCGGTAACCGGCGATCATCAGAGCAAGCTTACGCTGATGTCTGAGTCGTTACGTAACGACGGCCGTGTTTGGGCTCCTAAAACTGTTGCCATTGCTGAGCAATTGCGCAAAGGTGCCATTAAGGCCAATGAGGTTAAAGAAGACGATCGCGATTACTTTCTGGAGCGTAAATATCCAGCCTTCGGTAACCTTGTTCCGCGCGATGTGGCTTCACGTAATGCTAAGGAAATGGTTGAGGATGGCCGTGGTGTTGGAGGTTCGGGCTTTGCAGTATTCCTTGACTTTGCCGATGCCATTAAACGTTTGGGCGAAGACACGGTGAGAGCCAAATATGGTAACCTGTTTGATATGTATATCCAGATTACTGACGAGAACCCATACAAACAACCAATGCGTATTTACCCAGCCGTACACTATACTATGGGCGGTCTTTGGGTTGATTATAACCTGAGTACCAACGTACCCGGACTATATGCTTTGGGCGAATGCAATTTCTCTGATCACGGCGCTAACCGCTTAGGTGCTTCTGCATTAATGCAGGGCTTATCTGATGGTTATTTTGTGATCCCTTATACTCTTGGTGATTACCTGGCTAAAATTGGCCCGAAACCTGTAGATACCAAACACCCTGCTTTTGAAAAAACAAAACAGGATGTAGTTGATCATGTAAATAAATTACTGGCATTAAATGGTACCAAAACGGCCGAAGCTTATCACCGCGATCTGGGCCACATTATGTGGGAATATTGCGGAATGGCGCGTACCGAAGAGGGCTTGAAAAAAGCCAAAGGATTGATACAAGCATTAAAAGCTGACTTTTGGAAAAACGCCAAGGTTGTTGGCGAAAACGAAGAGGTGAATGCTTCTTTGGAGCGTGCTGGCCGTGTTGCTGATTTTATTGAATTGGGCGAACTGATGGTTGATGACGCTTTAATGCGCCGTGAATCATGTGGTGGCCACTTCAGGGTTGAATCACAAACCGAAGATGGTGAAGCTAAACGTGATGATGAAAACTTTGCATTTGTTGCAGCCTGGGAGTTTAGAGGTGAAAACCAGCCAGAAGTGTTGCATAAAGAGGAGCTGGTATTTGAATCGGTGCATTTATCACAGCGTAATTACGCTTAAGATACTAACTGTATCTGGTACTGGAACAAACATAAATTGAAATTAGCGACAAGGTAAGAGAAAGAAAAGTCTTGATACTTGATACTATATACTTGATACTAAATCTCAAAAAAGATGAGTAACGGAAATATGAACCTGACGCTTAAAGTATGGCGTCAAAAAAACGCTCAAACCGCGGGCAAATTTGTGACTTACAAGGCCGAAAATATTTCGCCGGATATGTCATTTCTTGAAATGCTTGACGTTGTTAACGAGAGCCTGACGCTGAAAGGCGATGAGCCCATTAATTTTGACCACGATTGTCGCGAAGGTATTTGTGGTATGTGTTCATTATATATTAATGGTCATCCGCACGGGCCAAAAAGAGGCATTACTACTTGCCAGCTGCACATGCGTACTTTTCATGATGGCGAAACCATTACTATTGAACCATGGCGCGCGGCTGCATTTCCGATAGTAAAAGATCTGGCTGTTGATCGTGCTGCATTTGACAGGATACAGCAAGCCGGTGGTTATGTATCGGTAAATACCGGTGGTGTACCCGATGGTAACGCTATTGCGATACCTAAAGTTATTGCCGATGAGGCATTTAACTCGGCTACTTGTATTGGTTGCGGTGCCTGTGTTGCGGCTTGTAAAAATGCATCGGCTATGCTGTTTGTATCGGCTAAGATTACCCAGTTAGGGTTGTTGCCGCAAGGCCAGCCTGAACGTTACCGCCGTGCACAATCTATGGTGGCCCAAATGGACGAAGAAGGATTTGGTAATTGTACCAATACCGGCGCTTGCGAAGCAGAATGCCCTAAGGAAATTAAGCTAACCAATATTGCCCGCATGAATAATGATTATTTAAGCGCCAAATTATTCCGCGAAGAAGAAATTCACGAGGAGCAACACGGTTAATCAAAATTGATCATCATATTAAAAGGCTTTGGACAGTTTCCAGAGCCTTTTTTTGTTGGTAGAGAATAACGGGTGTCATTCATGACAGCGGCCACTTTTTATTACCCCTATCCCAGCTTCATCCCCACCGGGTCCCATTTGATGATTTTGTTTTCAAAATAGCTATCGTTACAGGCCAGGCAGGGAGCTGCCGCACGGAAACCGAAAACAGCATCCTCAACTACGGGTTTACCGGTCCTCATTGAATCAAAAAAATTGGCAAAATGCTCATTGGAATCATTGTAGCCTTCGGGTTCCCGGTAAACAACATCATCTACCTTAGGGGTTTGCCGGTCGGCTGCGGAGTATTTTTTGTTATATTCCTCAACAATAGCTTTCTGCATAGCTTCGGGATAGGTTTCAAAAGCATCCCAGCCTCCATAGCCCGGCGCCACTGGCATTTTGTTTTTCTGTAAAGTAAAGCCTCCGCCATCACTCATGTCAATAACCCCTTCTGAGCCTATTATTTTGGTTGATGAGCGCTCACCTTCGCCACTTACAAAATTAACCCGCAGCGTGGTCTGGAAGGCAGCATGTTCCGGCGTTTCGGGATACGAGATCACGGCGCTCATTACATCGGGTACATTCCGGCCGTCTTTCCAATAAGTTAAGCCACCTATGGCAAATATTTTGTCGGGCCCTTTTGAACCCGTTATAAAATGAATGCCCGAAAGCAGGTGCACAAACAAATCGCCGGCCACGCCGGTGCCGTATTCGCGATAATTGCGCCATCTGAAAAAACGGTTGCTGTCATAACCGTGCTTTATATTGCTATTGGCCTGAAACTGATCCCAACCTACCGTTTGTGCAGATGCATCTAAGGGAATAGTATATTGCCAGGCCCCTAATGCACTATGCCTGCTAAATGATGCCTCCACCGCATTAATTTTGCCTATGGCGCCCGCCTGGTATAGTTCCTGCGCTTTTTTAAACGCAATGCTGCTTACCCGCTGGCTGCCTACCTGAAAAACTGCTTTGGTTTCGTGCTGTGTTTTTATTTCGTTAAGCCCCTCGCTAATATGGTGTACCATTGGTTTTTCGCTGTAAACAGCTTTGCCTTTGCGCATGGCATCTATTGATATCGCGCTGTGCCAGTTATCGCTGGTGGCTACAATAACGGCGTCAATATCTTTGCGGTTCAGTATCTCCCGGTAATCGGCAGTGGTAAAAATATTGGGGTTAAAAACTTCTTTAGCCCGGTCCAATCTGCCCTTGTACAGATCGGCGCAGGCAACCAGCTCAACTCCCGGAACACTTAGTGCAGCCCTTGTGTCATTAAAGCCCATAATCCCCATACCAATGGTAGCAATTCTGATCTTGTCGTTTGAGCTTATGCGTTTCTCTGCCTGTAATATTCGTTTTTCATGTTCTTCCCGGGCGGCAAGACTGCTAAGCGATGCCGAGGTAAGTATAACTGATGTGCCAAATTGCTTTAAAAATTTTCGTCTGTCAGTTGCCATTATATTTAATGTTCAGGTAAATGAATAATTGGTTTGTGTTATCCGGTATATTCTGCAGGCGCAGCTACGGGATACATGCAATATACTAAATATATTATTTGCCCACTACTATGGAATTTTGCTAATTGCGTGATTAATAACTGGATTGTTGTGGAAGCATCGTTATTTTTTTGCCTGCAATCTTTTTAATATTATTTAAAAAGTTTAATTTGCGTAACGTTTCCAATTAAACATATTCCTTCTGTATGAAAAAACTATCCTTATTGCTGTGCTGCTATATGGCGCATTTTCTGTCGTTTGGCCAGGTTGCCCAAAGCGGTCTGTCTATTATTCCTGAACCTGTAAAGGTGGCGCGTTTTGCGAGTCAGTTCCTGCTGCCTAAAAATATTATTGTGGAGGCGGGCGCTCAGTCAGAGCTTGCCTCGGTAACAAGCTATCTGAAAAAGAAACTGTCAACAGCCCCCGGTTCACTTGTTAACATAAAAAGTGTTGCTCCAACGGCCTCTATCAGGTTAATCCTGAATAAAACAACCGACCCGCTGATAGGTACCGAGGGTTATAACTTATCAGTAAAAGCAAAAAAAATTGTGATAAGGGCCAATGAGGCGGCCGGTTTATTTTACGGTGTGCAAACCCTGATGCAATTATTGCCATCGGAAATAGAAAGCGCAGAGCTGGTGAGTAATGTGAAATGGACGGTGCCTTGTGTTGAAATTACCGATTATCCAAGATTTGGATGGCGGGGATTGATGTTTGATGTAGCCAGGCACTTTTTTACCAAGGCTGAGGTAAAGCAATATATAGATGCTATGGTGAAGTATAAGCTAAACCTGCTGCATTTGCATTTAACTGACGATGAAGGCTGGCGTATTGAAATTAAAAGCTTGCCTAAGCTAACATCAGTTGGCGCTCATAACGTGAAAAAAGTGGGCCAGTTTGGCACGTTCACACCACCCGCAGCAGACGAGCCGCGTACTTATGGCGGTTACTATACCCAGGAGGATATCAAAGAGCTGGTGCAATATGCTAAAGACAGGTTTGTAAACATATTGCCTGAAATTGATGTGCCGGGCCATAGTTTGGCGGCTATTGTTGCCTATCCTGAACTGTCATGCACGCAAGGTGCTGATAAATATGTAGTTAACTCGGGCGAGCCATTTATGGATTGGAGCGGGCCGCATAACAAAGCCATTGTTGATAACACCCTTTGCCCGGCTAACGAAAACGTATATACCTTTTTAGACAAGGTAGTGACCGAGGTAGCCCAGTTGTTTCCGTTTGGTTATATACACATGGGTGGCGACGAGTGTGCCAAAAACTTTTGGGAGCAAAGTGATGCGATTAAGGCCCTCATGATCAAAGAAAATTTGAAAACACAACAAGAGGTACAGAGCTACTTTGAAAAACGTTTAGAAAAAATAGTAGAATCAAAGGGTAAAAAATTCATGGGTTGGGATGAGATCATTGAAGGTGGTTTAGGTCCTGACGCGGCGGTAATGAGCTGGAGAGGCATTCAGGGAGGTATTGAGGCTGCTAAGTTAGGACATGAGGTAGTAATGAGCCCCACAACTTTTGCTTATCTTGATTACATGCAAAGCGACCGTGTAAATGAAACCCACATTTATGCTACCCTGCGTTTAAGTAAGGCTTATGAGTTTGAGCCTGTACCTGATAGCGTTGATGCCAAGTTAATTAAAGGAGGCCAAGCCAATTTATGGACAGAGCAGGTTTATAACCTTCGTCAGGCTGAGTATATGACCTGGCCACGGGGCATGGCCATTGCCGAATCAGTATGGTCGCCAAAGGAAAAGAAGAACTGGAACTACTTTTTCGGGAAGGTAGAAAAACAGTTTAACCGTTTTGATGCCGCCGAGATCAAATATGCGCCAAGCGCTTATGATCCGTCGTTTACTGCTATACGCAATACTGATAATACCCTTAAAATAACCCTGACCAACGAGGTTGAAGGTTTGGATACCTATTACAGTTTTGATAACTCGTTCCCTGACAGGTTTTATCCAAAATATACCGAACCAATTGATGCACCCAAAGATGCCACCACACTAAGGGTAATCACTTATAGGGGAAAAAAGCCAATTGGCCGTATGGTTACCATGCCGCTTGCCGAACTGGACAGCCGCATAAAAAAATAAGCGTTTATTGATTGAACTATATAAAAAAGGCCTTACCGGAACTTCAGTAAGGCCTTTTTTATTAAAAGTATTTTAGCTTATTTGGGGCCGTAGGTAACTATCGGGATGATCATTTCTTCTAACGAAATACCGCCATGCTGGAAGGTTTCGTTGTAAAAATTAACAAAGTGGTTGTAGTTGTTCGGGTACACAAAATAGCTGTCTTCTTTGGCAAATACAAAGCTTGAGCTTAAGTGAAGCTTGGGTAGCATGGCATCATGCGGGTTACGGATATGGAACACCTCTTTAGCATTATAATTAAGGTTTTTACCTTGTTTATAGCGCAGGTTGGTGTTGGTATTTCTGTCGCCCACAATTTTGCTTGGGTTTTTAACGCGGATGGTACCGTGGTCGGTGGTAATTACTACCCTTACTTGTTTTTGTGCTAAAAACTTCAACAGGTCAAATAACGGGGAGTGCTCAAACCATGACAGTGTTAAGGAGCGATAAGCAGCATCGTCGCTGGCCAGCTCACGGATCATCTGCATATCCGTGCGGGCATGTGAAAGCATATCAACAAAGTTGTAAACAACCACATTCAACTCGTTGTTCATCAGGTTATTCACAGATTCATTAAGTGCGCGACCCTCATCGATATTTAATATTTTATGGTACGAATATTTACACTCCTTACGCAGTACACGTTTTAAATGGTCGGCAATAAATTCAGATTCGTACAGGTTTTTACCGCCTTCGTCTTCGTCATTTTGCCACATGGTAGGGTATCGTTTTTCCATATCCAGCGGCATCAGGCCTGAGAATATGGAGTTACGGGCATATTGCGTAGCTGTAGGTAAAATACTGTAATAAGTATCCTCCTCTTCGAGCCTGAAATATTCAGATATAATAGGGTTGATCACCTTAAACTGATCATACCTTAAGTTATCTATCAATATAAAAAACAATGGGCCTTTACCATCAAGTTTCGGGAACACCTTCTTTTTAAACAGCTGCGGCGAACTGGTTGGCGCAAATTCCGGATTTTTGATCCAGTTTAAATAATTGCGTTCAATAAACTTGCAGAACTGCACGTTAGCCTCGGCTTTTTGCAGGGTAAGTATCTCGTGCATACCGGCATCTTCCAGTTTTTCCAGCTCCAGCTCCCAGTAAATCAGTTTTTTATAAACGTCAACCCATTCCTGGTGGCTCAGGTTGTCATTAAGCGTCATGCCCAGCGTACGGAAATCCATTTGATAGGCCATGGTTGTTTTTTCGGTAACCAGGCGTTTGTTTTCTGTAAGCTTTTTTATGGTAAGCAGTATTTGTTTAGGGTGTACCGGCTTAATCAGGTAATCGTCAATTTTGGAGCCAATGGCATCCTCCATCAGGTATTCTTCCTCGTTTTTGGTAATCAGCACAATAGGCACATCGTTGTTAATGTTTTTTATTTGCTGCAGGGTTTCCAGTCCTGTTAGGCCGGGCATGTTTTCATCCAGAAAAACAAGGTCAAAATAATTTTGCTTAAAAGCATCAACGGCATCGTTGCCATTGGTAACGGTAGTAACTTTGTATCCTTTCTCGCTTAAGAAAAGTATATGTGGCTTTAAAAGGTCAATTTCGTCATCGGCCCATAAAATCGTGGTGTCTTGCATAGTAGTATCTGTATTAAAATGTTGTTTGAAACCGGGAATTTGTATAGGTCAGCTTCAGTTAAAGCTTTCATTATCCTGAAAAACGTTAATTTATACTGTGGTACAAATTCAGGAAATTCAAAATGCTAAAGTTCCGGTTTCACAACAATAAACCTCAAAGGAGTGGTTTTGTTGTTGATAAGTAAAGGTATTAACAAAAATTAACAAACATCATGTGCTTATTTTACCTTTGTTTTACATTTTTGCATCGTAAACATCCACATTGAATAAAAAGAAGATAATAAACGACCCGGTTTATGGGTTTATCACCATCCCTACAGAACTGGTATTTGACCTGATTGAACACCCGTATTTTCAGCGTTTGAGGTATATTAAACAGCTGGGCATGACACATCTGGTTTATCCCGGTGCTTTGCATACCCGTTTTCATCATGCATTGGGAGCCATGCACTTGATGGATATGGCCATTGAAACTCTGCGTAACAAAGGGCACCACATTAGCCATGAGGAAGAAGAAGCATTAACTATTGCCATATTATTACATGATATTGGCCATGGCCCGTTTTCGCATGCCCTGGAGCGTACTATTATTGAAGGTATAGCCCATGAGGATATATCAACCATGCTGATGAACAATTTAAACGAGCAGTTTGGCGGCAGTTTAACTATGGCCATCAGTATTTTTAACGATACTTATTCACGCAGGTTTTTACATCAGCTGGTATCAAGCCAACTGGATATGGACAGGCTGGATTATCTTAATCGCGACAGCTTTTTTACAGGTGTATCTGAAGGTGTGATCAGCTCAGACCGCATCATCAAGATGCTGAACGTGAAAGATGATCATATTGTGGTGGAAGAAAAAGGGATTTACTCTATAGAGAAATTTCTGATTGCCCGCAGGCTTATGTATTGGCAGGTTTACCTGCACAAAACCGTTATTGCGGGTGAGGAACTGCTGGTTAAAATATTTAAACGCTGCCGTGAGCTTATTTTAAGAGGCGAGGATTTGTTTGCTACTCCGGCGCTTAAGCATTTTATTACCAGCAACATTACCCGAGATGCCTTTAAAAAGGAGGATCACCACCTGGAAATATTTGCCAGTTTGGATGACGCCGATATCATGTCGGCTGTAAAGGTGTGGGCCTCGCATCCTGATTTTGTACTGTCAACCCTGGCAAGAAACCTGGTGCAGCGTAACCTTTGCCATGTAGATATCACCAATCAACCGCCTGATAAGGCATTTGTAGATAAATTGCTGCAAGAAGCCCAGCAAAAATATGGTATTAACGAGCATGAGGCCTCCTATTTTGTTTTTACAACATCCATCCGCAATAACGCCTATACCGCCGGAGATGGTAATATAGGGATATTAATGAAGGATGGGCATGTGCGTGATATTACAACTGCCAGTGATAATTCAAATTTAGAAGCATTGGCTAAAACCGTAAAAAAATACATACTTTGCTACAGTAAGGATTTGTTGTAAATGGCGTAGGGGTAAATAAGGGATTAGGTGTTGTAGATAAATGCGTGAGATATTTTACACAGGAAAGCCAGTTGAGACAAACACATATAACATAAAAGAAATCACATACTACGTTTAAAAAGATGTATAAATTACAACATACCGGGTATAACGTATTAATAATTTGCTGCTTTAATTTTAACATTTAAATTTGTCGATGCAATTTACGGCCCAGGATATAAGTTTACTGCTTAACGGAACTGTTGAAGGTGACCCCTTAGCAACGGTACACCAGCTTGCTAAAATAGAAGACGGTACTACCGGCAGCCTTTCTTTTTTGGCTAATCCTAAGTATGAGCAGTATTTATACACTACAAATGCTTCGGTAGTTATTGTCAATAATGATCAGCAGCTAACCGGCGCTGTAAAAGCCACGCTTATCCGGGTTGAAAATGCCTACAGCGCATTTTCGGTATTGCTTGAACAATACAATACTATAAAACTCAACAAAAAAGGTGTAGAAGAGCCTTGCTTTATACACCCAACCGCCCAGATTGGAGCCGAACCTTATATAGGTGCATTTGCCTACATTGGCCTTAATGCCAAAATTGGTGACAATTGTAAAATTTATCCCAATGTTAACATCGCCGATAATGTCACTATTGGCAATAATGTTACCTTGTTTTCGGGCGTTACCGTATATTTTGATTGCGTAATAGGTAACAATGTTATAGTACATTCAGGTGCGGTAATTGGTAGTGATGGTTTTGGCTTTGCGCCTAACCCTGACGGCAGCTATACAAAAATTGCACAAATTGGTAATGTTATTTTGGAAGATGATGTAGAGGTAGGTTCAAATACTACTATTGACAGGGCTACCATGGGTTCCACAGTGATACGCAAAGGCGTTAAGCTTGATAACCTGATACAGATTGCACATAATGTAGAAATTGGAGCTAACACCGTAATTGCTGCACAGTCTGGCATATCAGGCAGCACAAAAATTGGCGAAAACGTAATCATGGGTGGTCAGGTTGGCTTGGTTGGCCACATCAGCATTGCCAACCGCTCACAGTTCCAGGCACAGTCAGGTGTAAGTCGCTCTATTGCCGAAGAGGGCAAAAAATGGGGAGGTACCCCTGCAGCGTTATATAATGCTAATATGCGTTCAAATGTGGTTATAAGCCGTTTGCCCGAGTTAGAGAAAAGAATAAACGAATTAGAAAAAATAATTACAGAACTACGTAACGCTAAAGGCGACGGAAATTAATACGGTGGACATTAATATTATGAATGTAAAACAAAGAACCATTAAAACCCCTGTTTCAGTATCAGGTACCGGCTTACATACGGGTCAAAGAGTAACCATGACCTTTAATCCGGCGCCTGAGAACCATGGTTATAAATTCAGGCGGGTTGATATGCCTGGTTCACCAATAATAGATGCCGATGTTGATAACGTAACCGATACTTCGCGTGGTACCACTATATCGCAAAATGGCGCAACTGTAAACACGGTTGAACATGTGCTGGCTGCACTGGTAGGTTTGGAGGTTGATAACGTCCTGATTGACATGGACGGCCCCGAAACGCCTATTATGGATGGCAGCTCAATACAGTTTGTTGATGTTATTACCGAAACTGGCCTGGTTGAACAGGAAGCAGACAGGGAATATTATCACATACCCTATAACATACATTACTCTGAACCGGATCGTAAGGTGGAGATGGTAGCCATGCCGCTTGATGATTACCGCTTTACCTGCATGGTTGACTACAATTCGCAGGTGTTGGGTAGCCAGCATGCCAGTATATCAACCATTGGTGAGTTCAAAAAGGAAATAGCCTCATGCCGTACCTTTTGCTTTTTACATGAGCTGGAAATGCTGTTAAAGCATGATCTGATAAAGGGAGGCGATCTTAACAATGCCATTGTGGTAGTTGATAAAGAGGTTGATGAAGACGAGCTGGCCCATTTAGCCAAACTATTTAACCGTAAAGACATTAATGTTGCCCCGCAAGGCATCTTGAATAATATTGAATTGCGCCACCAGAATGAGCCTGCAAGGCACAAACTGCTGGACATGATTGGCGATCTTGCCTTGGTTGGTGTTCCGTTAAAGGGCCATATTATGGCAGCCCGCCCGGGCCATGCCGCTAACGTTGCCTTTGCAAAAAAAATAAAAGCACTCATAAAAAAAGAAAAAAGCCGTAAACAGGTTAAAACTTATGACCCTAATGCCAAGCCGGTATATGATACTGTTGAAATTATGGGTATGCTGCCGCATCGTCAGCCTTTTTTAATGATTGATAAGATATTGGAACTAACCAAAAGCCATGTTGTTGGTGCCAAAAACGTAACCATAAACGAGGAGTTTTTTAAAGGCCATTTCCCAGGTGCACCTATATTTCCGGGTGTGCTGCAAATTGAGGGTATGGTACAAACCGGGGGGATACTGGTATTAAATACAGTACCTGATCCGGAAAATTATCTTACCTTGTTTTTGAAAATTGAAAATGCCCGCTTTAAAAGTAAAGTAGTACCAGGTGATACCATTATTTATATTTGCGACCTGCTTGCCCCTATCAGGCGTGGTATTGCAACCATGAAAGGTGTGGGTATGGTAGGCGACAGGGTTGTTGTGGAGGCCGAATTAATGGCTCAAATAGTAAAAGTAAAAGGAACAGAAGCATGATCCAGCCTTTAGCATATATACACCCACAGGCTAAAATAGCCGATAACGTGGTGATTGAGCCTTTTGTAACCATTCATAAGGATGTTGAAATTGGCGAAGGTACCTGGATTGGCTCCAATTCCGTAATTATGGATGGCGCCCGTATAGGTAAAAACTGCCGTATATTTCCGGGAGCGGTAGTATCAGCACCGCCGCAGGATCTGAAATATAAAGGCGAACAAAGCACTGTATCTATAGGCGATAACACCACCATACGGGAGTGTGTTACCCTTAACCGTGGTACTGCGCTTGATAAAAATACCACCACCATTGGCAGCAACTGCCTGCTGATGGCGTATGTGCATGTAGCGCATGATTGTGTTATAGGCGATAATGTAATTATTGCCAACTCGGTACAGCTGGCAGGGCACATCAATATTTATGACTATGCTTTTGTTGGCGGTTCGTCCGCAGTACATCAGTTTGTTGAAATTGGTGCACACAGCATGATATCGGGTGGTTCATTAGTACGTAAGGATGTTCCTCCGTTTACCAAAGCAGGCCGCGAGCCTTTATCTTATGTGGGTATCAACTCTGTAGGTTTACGCCGCAGGGGGTTTTCTGCCGCTACCATCAATGAGATACAGGAGATCTACCGTATTTTATTCCTGAAAAAATATAACGTAAGCAAGGCTCTTGACATTATTGAGGCCGAGTTTACCCCAAGTATTGAGCGCGACGAGATCATTAACTTTTTGCAAAATTCGCAAAGGGGTATCATGAAGGGCTTTGGAAATACCTAATAGGACCTGCGTTGCGAGGTTCGGGATTTATGTTTAAGAATATTAACATATATCAATCCCGAACCCCGCAACCTAACCCCTGCAACA
This sequence comes from Mucilaginibacter saanensis, assembly GCF_014200575.1. Lineage (GTDB taxonomy): Bacteria > Bacteroidota > Bacteroidia > Sphingobacteriales > Sphingobacteriaceae > Mucilaginibacter. Next base: position 170,881 of record NZ_JACHBZ010000008.1, read on the forward strand.
CGAATCCCGAACGCCGCAACACCAATCCAAAATGAACATCACCCTCCATGACATCGGCCGTAGATTTAACCGCGACTGGATTTTCAGGGGTATTGATTATACTTTTACCAGCGGGCAATCCTATGCTATACTTGGGCCAAACGGCTCAGGAAAGTCAACCTTGCTGCAGGTTTTAAATGCCAGCCTGTCGCCCTCAAAAGGGGATATCAGCTTTACCTTTCAGGATAAACCGGTGGAGGTTACGCATGTGTTTAATTACTTAAGCCTTGCCGCGCCATACCTGGAGCTGATAGAAGAGTTTACGCTGAGCGAGATGGTTGATTTTCATTTCAGGTTTAAAAAATACAAAGCCGGGGTTGATAAAAAAGAGCTGATAACTCTGTTAAACTTACCCAAAAGCGAACATAAGCTTATCCGGTACTTTTCGTCGGGGATGAAACAGCGCCTTAAACTCATACTTGCTTTTTGTGCCGATACCCCTATGCTGATGCTTGATGAACCCACATCAAATCTTGATAACCAGGGTGTTGATTGGTATTTAAGTCTTATTGAGCAGTTTGCACAAAATCGCCTCACTATAGTTTGCTCCAACCAGGAGCATGAGTATGGCTTTTGTAATAAGCGTTTAAGTATTTCAGACTATAAAAGTTAGTAACTGGTTGATTGGGGTAATCAGGTTGATTAAGTTTTGCCGGATTAATCTATTTATAACATAACTCAGCTTTTCGCAATAGCTGTATAATTCAACTACTTGTATCTTTGCCTATAAGTAGCTAATTTTGCGCCTCAATATTATTTTATGGCCAAAGCATCAGATGTTAAAAATGGGAATGTGCTTCGCTTTAACGGCGAATTAGTGCAGGTTGAAGAATTTCTACACCGTACACCAGGTAACTTACGGGCATTTTACCAGGCTCGTATGCGTAACGTAAAATCAGGAAAGCTGGTTGAGTACCGTTTCCGTACAGACGAAGAGGTAGATATAGCCCGTGTTGAAACAAGCAATTATCAATATTTATATGACGAAGGCGACTCATTGGTAGTAATGGATAACACTACTTATGATCAGCATAATATACCTAAAACATTATTTGGCCCTGCCGTTAAATTTTTAAAAGAAGGTATGAATGTAATTGTTGCCTTTGAAAGCGAAGAGCCTATTATGGGATCGATCCCAGGCTCGGCCGAGCTGGAGATCACTTACACCGAGCCTGCCGTTAAGGGTGATACCTCAACCGGAGCAATGAAAAATGCAACTGTGGAAACCGGTGCCGAGATCCGCGTACCATTATTTATTAATATTGGCGATAAGGTAAAGGTTGATACCTCCTCCGGCGCTTATGTGGAGCGTGTAAAGGCGTAAAGCCCCCTAACCCCCTGAAGGGGGAATTTTTGATTAGCATTTTGCATATCCAGATAAAAAAAGAGGTACCGAAAACGGTACCTCTTTTTTTATCTGGATATCTTTATTGTCATTCTGAGCGATAGCGAAGATCTGCTATTCGGTATGCACATCTGCTAATAGATTCTTCGCTATCGCTCAGAATAACAAGCTATTTTAGTCCACCACGCAAATAACTCCCCCCTTTAGGGAGCAGGGGGCCTAAAACTCCAGCTCCAGCAGTACGGGGCAATGGTCAGAGTGTTTGGCTTCGGGTAATATGGCGGCCCTTTTAATGTTGCCTTCCAACTCGGTGCTGGCCATGGTATAATCAATGCGCCAGCCTAAGTTTTTGCCTCTTGCTCCTGCTCTGAAACTCCACCAGGTGTAGTTGTGGGGTTCTTTGTTTAAATGACGGAAAGTGTCGATAAAGCCGCTTTCTATAAATTTCTCCATCCACTCACGCTCTTCGGGCAAAAAGCCTGATGAATTGGCATTTGATTTAGGGTTGTGGATATCAATAGGGCGATGGCAAATATTATAGTCGCCGCATATAACTAATTTTGGATGCGTTGTTTTTAACAAAGTAAGGTACTTGCCAAATTCATCTAAAAAGCGGTATTTAAATACCTGGCGCTCGTCGCCGCTTGACCCTGAGGGGAAATAAACACTCATAACAGACACCCCCTCAAAATCAACCCGGATGCAGCGACCTTCCCGGTCAAAATCGGCAATGCCGCAGCCATATTCAATATGTTTGGGTGTTTGTTTACAAAAAATGGCGGTTCCACTATAGCCTTTCTTTTCGGCCGGAAACCAGTAATGCTTGTACCCAAGCTGATCAACCAAACCAAGGTCTGTCAATACATCCGGTGTAGCTTTAATCTCTTGCAGGCAAACTACATCAGCATCGGTTGCCTGTAGCCAGGCCAGCCAGTTTTTGCTTATTGCCGAGCGGATGCCATTAACGTTATAGGTAATTATTTTCATGCCCCCTTAACCCCTTAAATGGGGAATTTTGTTTTAAGTTTAATTGTAAATATCTATGTGCAATATTAAATATATAAGGCACACATTTTTCAACCAGATTTAATTTTACAATACCATCGCATTATTTATTCTGGTTGCAGGTACTCCTTCTTCAGTGGGCCGGGCGGCTAAGCAGCCCATCCAGCTGCCGGCATTCTTTTTTACTCAAAATCTCAACAGTCATCGGAACATCTGCCAGCGGCCTGTCACAGTCATCTTTTTTTACGGCGGCAATACGGTCAACCATATCAATGCCTGAAATTACTTCTCCGTAAACGGTGTAGTTTTGATCTAAATGCGGTACGCCGCCAACAGATTTATACCATTCCCTTTGCCAGGCGGGTATTTTGCGCCCTTTTAAGCGCGTTTTTTCAAGCGTATCTAGTTTGCCATCGGTAAAGCGCTTGCCCTCGGTAATATAAAACTGGCACCCGCTTGATGCTTTTTTAGGGTTATCATCCCGGGCTGCGGCCAATACACCACGTTTATGAAAAAGACTATCTCTAAATTCGGCAGGTATAGTATAACCTACGTCGCCATCGCCCAGTTCAAGCTCTGGAATAGCTTTTTTAGAGTCGGGATCGCCGCCCTGTATCATAAAGTTCTGTATCACCCGGTGAAACAGGGTACCATTATAAAATCCTTTTTTAGCCAGCTTAATAAAATTATCGCGGTGCAGCGGCGTTTCATTATACAGGCGGATAATGCAATCGCCATAACTGGTTTTGATCCGTACGTACTGATTTTTGGGTGGTTTGGCAAATGCGGCAGCAAACCCAAGCAGCAATAAACTAAGGATGAATATTTTTTTCATGTATCAACCAAATCAAAAATGCGGGTAATAGCTTTTAATATCCCGCTATGTTATACAAATAATTACGCCCCTTCCAGCTCTTCAAAGTAATTAATGACGAGTGTTTTCATGAGCATTTCCTGCTCAAGTAAGGTATAATTGGGTATAACTTTTGTCCTTTTCCAGTGCGGCCAGCCATCCTGGTCAAGTCCTTCTAATTCGTAAAAGCCCATCATACTCAATAGTTTGCAATTGGCTATGTGCATCAGTTCCTCTTTTTGACGCTTGCTGAATTTGCGCGGGCCCTGGCCAAGCTCCTGCACGCCAATTAAAAACAACATTACTTTAATATCAGGTTTTTCGTTGTCAAAATCCTCTGCAATACGCTGCTGTAAGGCACTCCACTTTAAATTAATCTCGGCAGGTTTCATATGGGCAAAGATACATGAACTATACAATGTTTTATTAATGTTACAATGTTGCATTAGTTTTAGCGTTTTATTGAGTACTTTTGCATGATCTTTGTAAAAAGGTATTGAGGTGAATAAAAATAAACTACATATCATATACTCCCGGCTGTTGCTCATCTGCTTTATTGCCGGTCAGTACATGGTTTATATACATCAGCACCAGTTTATAAAAGACAGCATCAAAACCAGCTACACATCTGAACACCAGCAGCAAACGGTTAAGGAAAAATGTTACATGTGTGATGCTATGCATCACCAGGCTGCAATAATGGATAGCCCGTTTCATTTTGGACCTCAGATAGCTGCGATACATTTTTTTAAAGCAAGTGATTACGATTTTGTAAGCATGAGCCTGGTGCTTGCTGCCGGGCGCGCTCCCCCTTTACTTTCATAGTATATTTTCCCTGCAAAATTTAACCACTGTTTTTGTGGTATTTATTGATCCAAAATTATTTTATTATGAAATTAAAGCTAATTGGTAGCTTATTAGTGCTGTTTATAGGTTTTTCTGTATTTGCAGATGCCACCGTTATTACTATAAAAAAAGCCGCTGTTGAAGAAACAGCCGGAAGTTTATCAGGTACCGTTACTGATAAAGCCGATGGCAAGCCTGTTATTGGCGCCACGGTAAGCATTCCCGATCTAAGAACAGGTTCTATTACCGATGTTAATGGAAAATATGTTTTTAACCACGTACCTAAAGGTGTTTACCTGGTACAGGTAAGCTACCTGGGCTACTCCACCTTTAACCAAAAGGTCGATTTTTCAAAAACTACAGTATTTAATGTTCAGCTGCAGGCTTCAAGATTAGAGGCCGGCGAAGTTGTTATAACAGGTGTAAGCAAAGCTACAGAAATAAAACGGAGCCCCGTGCCTATGGTTGCAGTAGGTAAGGCTTACCTTGATCAGCGTGCCGCATCGGGTAATATTATTGACCAGATAGCTACCCTGCCGGGTGTTAGTGCCGTTACAACAGGGCCAAACGTATCTAAACCGTTTATACATGGTTTAGGATATAACCGGGTAATTACCCTGCAGGACGGTATACGCCAGGAAGGCCAGCAATGGGGTGATGAGCACGGTATTGAGGTTGATCAAAACTCTATTGACCGCGTAGAAGTGATCAAAGGCCCTGCCAGTTTAACCTATGGGTCTGACGCTATTGGCGGCGTTGTAAACCTGATTACCCCGGCACCAGTGCCAGAGGGTAAAATATTAGGTTCGGTACAGGGTATTTACGGTACCAACCAGGATTTGCTTAATGGCTCATTCAGGTTGCAGGGCAATCAGAATGGTTTGGTTTGGGGAACAGTGCTATCAGCCAAAGAAGCCAAGGATTACCAGAACCAGCATGATGGCCGCGTATATGCTACCGGTTATAAAGAGAAAGATGCCCGGGTAATGGTTGGCTTAAATAAATCATGGGGATACTCTTACCTGCATGCTTCGCTTTTTGACGATGAGCAGGATATTCCTGATGGCAGCCGCGATTCGCTCCGTAGATTTACCAAACAAGTGGTAGAAGACGGTGATGCATTCCGTCCTACTGTTTCTCCATCTGAATTAAACTCGTATGCTATTCCAACGCTGCACCAGCACGTACAGCTTTACCGCATTTACAATAACAGTAATTTTATTTTAGGTAGCGGTAACCTGATCGTGAATTTAGGTTATCAGTATAGTCACCGCCGCGAGTATACCCACCCGGAGTACGGCGATATTGCAGGTTTAAACCTGCACCTCACCACTTATACCTATGATGTTAAATATAACTTTAACATTGGTAATGATTATGAAACCACTTTTGGTGTAAATGGTCAGTATCAAAACAATACTATTGGTGATGCTACCGATTTTCCGATACCCGCCTACCATCAGTTTGATATAGGTCCTTTCTTTGTGATAAAGAAAAGCTATGGTAAGTTGGATCTTTCGGCAGGTGCAAGGTATGATGTACGTTCATTTAAGAACAATGCCGCTTATGTAGATACTTTAGGCGGCCCGCATGGTTTTCCGCAGTTATACACAGGCAGTAACCCGGCCAATGCCCCAAATGTGGTCTCGCAGTTTGATGCTTTCAGCAAAACATTCTCAGGTTTTTCAGGCAGCTTTGGAGCTACCTATAACGTATCAGACGCTTTCCTGATCAAGGGTAACGTTGCCCGTGGTTTCAGGGCGCCAAGCATTGCTGAAATTTCAGCAAATGGTCCTGATCCGGGTTCACAGATCTATCACATCGGCGATAAAAACTTTAAACCGGAGTTTAGCTTGCAGGAAGATATCGGTACGTTTTTAACACTGCCCGATATTTCGGCCAGTGTGGAAGTGTTTAATAACGATATCTCCAACTATATTTTTCAGCAGCAGGAGTTAAACCCTGACGGCACCCCTATTATTACACAAGGCTATAATACCTTTACCTATGTGCAAAGCAAGGCCAGGATATATGGCGGTGAGGTTACTGTTGATTTGCACCCCTTGCCATGGCTGCACTTTGAAAACGCACTTAGCTTAACTTACGGTGAAAACAAGGGCAACGGCGGTCACGTGGCGGATAGCTTGAAATATTTGCCTTTTATACCGCCGCTGCATACGCACTCTGAATTGCGCGGCGCGTTTAACAAGGGCTTCGGCGACTTTAAAAACCTGTATGTTTTTGTGGGCTTTGACCATTACAGTGCACAAAACAGGTTTTTTGCCGCTTACGGCACCGAAACGGCTACTCCAGGTTATAACCTGTTAAGTGCAGGTTTTGGTGGTAATATCGTGAACAAAGCCGGCCAGCCGGTTATCAAATTGTTTATTGAGGGCACCAACCTGGCTAATGTAAATTACCAGTCAAACATGAGCAGGCTTAAATATTTTGATAATCCAACAGTGCCTGATGGCGTGCGACCAGGAATATTTAATATGGGCCGCAACATTAGCTTTAAGGTAGTTGTGCCATTTGGCTTTAACAGCAGTAAAAAATCGTAACATAATTTTATACCTATTGAAAAACAAAAGTCCTGCCGTAAAAAGCGGGACTTTTTTGTTTGATAAGGAAATCATGATCCTTGCCCCTTCAGCAGATAACTGCCCATCCATGTTGAAGGGAGCTTGACAACTGCGGGTATATACCACATATTGAAGTGCCGGAAAATGCTTTAAGCCCACTGAACGAAAATATTTGATGATCAGGTGATTTATTGGTTTAGGTTTTTGAGTATTTTTGGTGTTAATAAAACAAGTCATCCTGAACTTGTTTCAGGATCTCACCAGACAGGTTGCTCCTTTGTTGTTTTGTCTTATGTGTGGGATGCCGAAACAAGTTCGGCATGACAGGTCAGTAAATAATAAAATTTAAATGCTCCTAACCGTTCAATCATTGGCAGATTTGCCTGCTGCAGCCGAAGTCATTATAACCCAAGCGGCCAATAACCGGATCTTTCTTTTTTATGGAGATATGGGAGCCGGTAAAACTACGCTCATTAAAACCCTGTGCAGCTTTTTGGGTACAGCGGATGCGGTTACCAGTCCTACTTTTTCTATCGTGAACGAATACCAGACGGCCGCCGATAAAATATATCATTTTGATTTTTATCGGCTTAAAGACCAAACAGAAGCCCTGGATATGGGTTATGAAGAATACTTTTATGCGGGCGCTTATTGTTTTATTGAGTGGCCCGAAAAGATACCCGATCTGCTGCCGTTGCATTATACCAATGTAAGCATATCGGTACAAAATGATGGTTCGCGACAGATCAATATTGAAAATTTTTAGTTTAATGGTAAGCCCTTTTTTCTTATCTTCATCAGCCACAAAATAATACATCATGAGTTCAGGGATAATTAGTGGGTTTTCAGATATTGCCAAGCAAGCAATGATGCAGCCCCAGGAGTCAATGCTGGAGGTTAAAAACAAAAAAGATAAATTATATATCGGCATTCCTAAAGAAATCTCCTTTCAGGAAAACAGAATTCCATTAACCCCACTATCCGTAGCCTTGTTAATTAATAACGGACACGAGGTTATATTGGAAAGCAACGCCGGGCTGGCCGCCAATTTTTCTGACAAGGACTACAGCGAGCAGGGTGCCCGTATTGTATACGACACCAAATCTGTTTACGAGGCCGATATAATTATAAAGATTGCCCCGCCTATGCTACAGGAAATTGAGTTGATGAAACCGGGGCAGCTCCTGATTTCGGCGCTGCAACTATCAACCCTGAAGGCAGATTGCCTGCACGCGCTCATGAATAAAAAGGTAACCGCACTTTGCTTTGAACACTTGCGCGATGAAGGTAATTCATTAAGCGTGGTAAGAGCCATGAGCGAAATTGTTGGTGCTACATCCATACTTATTGCAGCCGAATATTTAAGCAACGTATTTGAAGGTAAGGGGCTGATGCTGGGCGGTATTACCGGCGTGCCCCCTACCGAAATTGTAATATTAGGCGCCGGTACTGTTGGCGAATATGCCGCCCGTACCGCAATATCATTAGGTGCCGAAGTAAAGGTTTTTGACCCCTCCATATATAAGCTGCGCCGTTTACAGAACAATATAGGCAGCCGGGTTTTTACCTCAGTAGTGCAGCCTATTGTATTGGAAAAAGCCATAACAACCTGCGATGTAGCCATTGGCGCCATACGCGCAGAGGATGGCCGCAGTCCCTGTATTATTTCAGAGGCAACCGTGAGCCGCATGAAACGCGACTCGGTAGTTATAGATGTAAGTATTGACCAGGGCGGTTGTTTTGAAACATCCGAGGTAACCAACCATACCCATCCGGTTTTCCGCAAGTATGATGTTATTCATTATTGTGTGCCTAACATAGCATCGCGGGTGGCCCGTACGGCTACTTATGCGCTTACCAATATATTTGCGCCTATATTGCTTGATATTGGCGATCAGGGAGGTATTAAAAATGTGATCTGGCAAAAATCAGGTGTGCGTAATGCTGTATACATTTATCACGGACACTTAACCAACAAGCATATAGGCGAACGCTTCTCGATCCCGTGTAAAGATCTCGACCTGCTGATTGTATCGCATCGTTAAATCAATTTATTATGCGTAGTTACCTCGTTGCATTAATCTTTATAACAACAGCGATTAATGCCAGCGCGCAGCATTATAAATATATTGACAGTACCAAAATAAGCGGGACTGCCCGTTATAAAAGACAGGTAAAGACTAATCCGGATAAACAGCTTGTTGAAATAAAGCAATATGTCCCCGCTGTTGTGTTGGATATCAGGTATGCCACCACCAATAATTTTATGCACCGGCGCATGTACCAGCAGCCTAAAGCTTATGCCCGTTTACCGGTAGTAAAAGCATTGCAACTGGTGGAGGCTGATCTGCAAACGCGTGGACTGGGCCTTAAAATATATGATGCCTACCGGCCATATTCGGTTACCGTTAAGTTTTACGAAATGACCAGTGATACCAACTTTGTAGCTAATCCCAGAAATGGCTCCAAGCATAACCGGGGTTGTGCTATAGATCTGAGCCTTATTGATCTTAAAACCGGCAAAGAGCTGGATATGCCTACCGGGTTTGACAGTTTCAGTAAAAAGGCTTCGGCAAATTATCCGGAACTTAGCCAACAGAAATTGAACAACCGCCAACTGCTTAAAGCCGTTATGCAAGCCCACGGGTTTACCGTACTGCCCACCGAGTGGTGGCACTTTGATTTTAACGGATGGGCGGGTTATGAACTGCTCGATATTCCGTTTTCTGCACTTTAATACGGGCATTGTAGCTTAAAGGCATTAAAATTGCTAAGCTTGTGTCAGTAATATCATTAAACAACCTGTAATGAAAGTATTTAGTAAAGAATATCTTAAACAATTTTGGAAAATACTGGTAGCTACGTTTAGTGGGTTTTCAAATGATAATGGCTTAAAACTAAGTGCATCATTGGCCTATTATACCGTGTTTTCTATAGCGCCGCTGCTCATTATTATTATTTCGGTGGCAGGCCTTGTTTTGGGGCAGGATGCAGCTACGGATAAACTGTATCCCCAAATTTCAAGCTATGTGGGGTCGCAGGCAGCAACCCAGATACAGGATGCTTTAAAACACCTTCAACTATCCGGCAAATCGGGCATAGCTGTTGTAATTGGCCTTGTTACGCTGTTATTGGGTGCAAGCAGTATTTTTATCGAGATACAGGATTCATTAAACATGATCTGGCGCGTAAAAGCTAAGCCTAAAAGCGGTTGGGTAAAATTGCTTCAAAACAGGTTTGTTTCATTTTCCCTGATTATCAGCTTAGGGTTTTTACTGCTGGCTTCGCTATTGGTGAATTTTGTGGTTGATGCACTGGGTAAAAGAATAGAGCATTTTTTACCGGCAGTTACGGGTTTGTTGTTAAAAGGGATAAACCTGAGTATAACCCTGGTGGTTATTACTGTTTTGTTCGGTATTATATTTAAGTTTTTGCCCGATGTTAAAATCAAATGGAAGGATGTGCGCACAGGTGCGTTTTTTACCGCATTGCTTTTTATGCTTGGTCAGTATATTATCAGCTTGTACATTCAGTACACCGCACAGGGCTCGGCTTATGGAGCCGCGGGCTCTATCATTGTGATCCTGGTGTGGATTTATTATACGTCGGCTATTCTTTATATTGGAGCGGAGTTTACCCAGGTATACGCAGAAGCAAGCGGGAGCCATATTGAGCCGGCAGAATATGCCGTGCATGTACAGCAAACCGAAGTGGAGAAACATGTAAAAAAGTTGCCGCCTCAGAACCCCGAACTGGAGGGCAACCTGAGGCGTAACAATAAGCAGTAAAGCGTGCAGGCAACTAAAGTATTGGTTGTACTCTTCACACGATATTCACATTTTATTTGTAAATTCGTATATTAAATTATTTTAATACAACATGGAAATTAAAGATGACTACGTTTATAAAAACGTAATACAGTTAAACGAAACAGACGCTTCCCGTAAATTCATAGCCAATGTGTTTTTATGGATGTTTGTTGCTTTAGGTCTTTCAGCCTTTTGCGCATTCATTTTTTCTCAAAATCAGTCTTTGTATGAAATGCTCAGAAATCCCGAAACGGGGGGTAACACAGGCTTAGGTACTGCAGTAATGTTTGCTCCTCTTGCCTTTGTTTTAATAATCTCTTTTGGTTTTAATCGCTTATCATACGGTGTATTGGCTCTTATTTTTATTGCTTTTTCGGCAATTATGGGAGTTAGCTTAAGCTACATACTTTTGGCTTTTACAGCAAGCTCTGTATTAGGTGTATTTATCACTACATCGGTTGTGTTTGGTGTAATGGCCATTGCTGGTTATACCACTAATACCGACCTAACCAAATTTGGCTCTATTATGATGATGGGGCTGATTGGTATTATTGTGGCTTCGCTATTTAATATGTTCATGCATAGTAGCCAGTTGGAGTACATCATTAGCTACGTAGGTATTGCAGTATTTGTGGGTTTAACCGCTTATGACGTGCAAAAATTAAAACGTATTGGTGCAGGTTTGGAGTATGGTGATGCAAATGCTAAAAAGATGGCATTGATGGGCGGCTTAACGCTGTACCTTGATTTTGTTAATCTTTTCCTGATGATACTACGAATATTTGGCAGAAGAAGATAATAAAATTCAAAACTATTATTGAAAGCTGCCTGCAAAGGCGGCTTTTTTTGTTTACATAAATTTACTTATTATACACATACATAGGGTGCAATACTATTGCATATTAAAGCTTTATTATGCACCTTTGCATTGCTTATGGAGAAAGACGGAGGGATTAGACCCTGCGATGTCTTAGCAACCTGTGCTTCACAAGGTGCTACATTCTACTCAACCGCTACAAAGTGTTGGGAAAGATAAGCGAAAGTCAATAGAACACCCGACTTTTCGATGTAAGCTGTATTTTTTAGTATCAAGTAGTTAGTATCAGGTATCAAGATTTTTTTTGTCTTTTTATTTGATATAAATTAATCAGGCGCTGAGTTATCGGTACGTGATACTTGATACTAATTACTTGATACCAAAATGGATATTAGAAAAGAATTAGAGAAGCGCATACTGGTTATTGACGGGGCAATGGGTACCATGATACAGCGGTACCAATTAACTGAGCGGGATTTTCGTGGAGAGCGTTTTAAAGATCACTCAACTGACTTACAGGGAAATAATGATCTGCTGAATATAACACGCCCGGATATTATTAAGGCCATACATGCCGAATATCTGGAAGCAGGTGCCGATATTATTGAAACCAATACCTTCAGCACTCAGATAATTTCCCTGGCCGATTATAAGCTGGAAGAATTAGCCTATGAGCTGAGCTATGAGGGTGCACGCCTGGCCCGTGAAGTAACCGAAGAATACAATCAGAAAACACCCGGTAAGCCGCGCTTTGTAGCCGGAGCCGTAGGGCCAACAAACCGTACAGCCTCCTTGTCACCCGATGTAAATGACCCGGGATACCGGGCTGTAACCTTTGATGATTTGGCCGAGGCTTATTATGATCAGGTTAGGGGTTTGGTTGATGGCGGAAGTGATCTGTTACTGGTTGAAACCATATTTGATACATTGAATGCTAAGGCTGCGCTGTTTGCCATCAACCGCTATGCGGATGAATCAGGTAAACAACTGCCTATCATGATATCCGGCACCATTACTGATGCTTCGGGGCGTACTCTGTCTGGTCAAACGGTTGAGGCTTTCTGGAACTCTATCCGTCACGCCAACCTGCTGTCAGTGGGGTTAAACTGTGCTTTGGGGGCAAAAGAAATGCGCCCTCACCTGGCCGAGCTTTCCGAAAAAGCCAATGTATTTATATCAGCCTATCCAAATGCGGGCTTACCAAATGAGTTTGGTCAGTATGACGAAACCGCGCATGAAACCGCGCACCAGGTTGATGATTTTATAAAGGCTGGTTTGGTTAATATTGTTGGTGGTTGTTGTGGCACTACGCCCGAGCATATTAAATGTATTGCCGAAAAAGCTGCAAAATATCCGCCAAGAAGACTACCTGAAATTGAACCTTATTTACGCTTGAGCGGTTTAGAAGCCGTTACCATAACTCCCGAAAGTATTTTTGTAAACGTTGGCGAGCGTACCAATATCACCGGATCGCCTAAATTTTCTAAACTGATACTGGCCGAAGATTATGAAGCCGCATTGGCTGTTGCGCTGCAACAGGTGGAAGGTGGTGCCCAGGTGATCGACATCAACATGGATGAGGGGATGATTGACTCGGAAGCGGTGATGGTGAAGTTCCTGAACCTGGTTGCATCTGAACCCGACATTGCCAAGCTCCCCATCATGATAGACTCGTCTAAATGGACAGTTATTGAGGCTGGTTTAAAGTGTATACAAGGTAAGGGTATTGTGAACTCCATCTCCCTGAAAGAGGGCGAAGAAAAGTTTAAAGAATATGCCCGTAAAATATTAAGCTATGGCGCTGCCGCTGTGGTGATGGCTTTTGACGAAACCGGTCAGGCCGATTCATTAGAGCGCCGTAAAGAAATCTGCGGACGCTCCTATAACATATTGGTGAATGAGGTTGGTTTTCCGCCGCAGGACATCATTTTTGACCCCAATATTTTAACCGTAGCAACCGGGCTCGAAGAGCACAATAACTATGCGGTGGATTTTATTGAGGCCACCCGCTGGATAAAACAAACCCTGCCTCATGCCAAAGTAAGCGGCGGGGTAAGTAATATTTCGTTCTCCTTTAGGGGTAATAACGTGGTACGCGAGGCTATGCACTCAGCTTTTCTGTACCATGCTATCAAAGCCGGTATGGATATGGGTATAGTAAATGCCGGCATGCTGGAAGTTTATGAGGAAATAGACAAAGCGCTGCTTGTATTGGTAGAGGATGTATTGCTTAATCGTCGGGATGATGCTACAGAACGCTTGGTTGAGTATGCCGATACCATCAAAAGTAAAGGAAAAGAGATTGTTAGGGACGAAGAGTGGCGTAAAGACCCGGTTGCCAAACGCTTATCACATGCCTTAGTTAAAGGCATTATTGAATACCTTGATGATGACGTGGAGGAAGCCCGCTTGGCCTATGATAAACCGTTGGAAGTAATTGAAGGCCCGCTGATGGATGGCATGAACATCGTGGGTGATTTATTTGGCGCTGGTAAGATGTTTTTGCCGCAGGTTGTAAAATCGGCCCGTGTAATGAAAAAGGCAGTTGCCTATTTGCTGCCTTTTATTGAGGAAGAAAAGAGAAATAATGCGAATGCAGATCAGCGTGCCAATGCCGGCAAAATATTAATGGCTACGGTGAAAGGTGATGTGCATGATATCGGGAAGAATATTGTAGGCGTTGTGCTGGCTTGTAATAATTTTGAGGTGGTTGACCTCGGCGTAATGGTTCCGGCGCAAAGGATCATTGAGGAAGCCAAAAAACAAAATGTGGATATCATTGGTCTGAGTGGGTTAATTACCCCATCGCTTGATGAAATGGTGCACTTTGCCAAAGAGATGGAGCGCGAGGGATTTACCATTCCGCTTATTATTGGCGGTGCCACAACTTCACGTATACATGCGGCGGTAAAGGTTGCCCCTCATTATTCTGGCGCAGCTATCCACGTGCTGGATGCCTCACGCAGTGTTACGGTTTGCAGCAGTTTAATGAATCGCGATGGTCGCGATAAATATATTCAGGGTATAAAGGATGAGTATACAAAGGCTCGTGAGGCCCATGCCAATAAAAAATCTGATAAGCGTTTCGCCACTATTGATGAGGCCCGGAAGGCAAAGTTCCAGATCAGTTTGGATGGTGATGTTGCGCCTAAGCCAACATTTACAGGCACCAAAGTATTTGAACAGTACCCGCTTGAAGAGCTGGTACCTTATATAGACTGGACACCGTTTTTCCATACCTGGGAGCTGCGCGGCAGCTACCCTAAAATATTTGCCGATAAGTTTGTAGGCGACGAAGCCAAAAAGCTTTATGATGATGCCCGCGAACTGTTAACAAAAATAGTAGATCAAAAGCTATTAAAGGCTAATGGTGTAATTGGTTTTTGGCCGGCTAACAGTGTAGGCGATGATATTGAGTTATATACTGATGAAAGTCGCACGCAATTGCTGTCCCGTATCCATACACTGCGTCAGCAAGGCGAGAAAGTGAAAGGCGATCCTTACTATGCGCTGTCTGATTTTATAGCGCCAAAAGAAAGCGGAGTGCCGGACTATTTCGGTGGGTTTTCTGTAACTACAGGTATTGGTTGCGACGAGCTGGTGGCCGAATTTGAATGCGACCATGACGATTACAACAGCATTATGGCCAAAGCCCTTGCCGACCGTTTGGCAGAGGCATTTGCCGAAAAGATGCACGAGCTGGTGCGCAAGGAATACTGGGGCTATTCAAAAGGGGAGCAACTGAGTACCGACGACCTGATCAAGGAGGAATACCAGGGTATTCGTCCGGCACCGGGATATCCTGCCTGTCCGGATCATACAGAAAAAACTACGCTGTTTGAACTGTTACAAGCCGAAGACAACGCGCATATGCACCTGACCGAAAGTTTGGCCATGACGCCGGCTGCATCAGTAAGCGGGTTTTATTTTGCACATCCGCAGGCAAGATACTTTGGTTTAGGTAAAATTAGTAAAGACCAGGTGGAGGATTATGCCATCCGCAAAAATATGCCGCTGGAAGACGTAGAACGCTGGTTAGGGCCAAATATAAATTATTAGATAAAAATAAAACATACGTCCATTGCTTCGTACCTCGCAATGACGAAAGTATAAAAACAAGAGCGGTACAACCCGAACCAACCCAATGAAAATAACAGATCACATCGCAAACGCCAACGGCAAAACACTTTTTTCTTTTGAATTGATACCGCCTTTAAAGGGCCAAAGCATACAGGGCATTTATGATGCTATTGATCCTTTAATGGAATTTAAGCCGCCGTTTATTGATGTAACCTCGCTGCGTGAGGATTATATTTATAAGGAACACGCTAACGGATTGCTTGAAAAGCTAAGTTACCGTAAGCGTCCTGGTACTGTTGCTATTTGCGCGGCTATCATGAACAAATACAAGGTAGATACCGTGCCGCATTTATTGTGTGGTGGTTTTACTAAGGACGAAACCGAAAACGGACTGGTTGACCTGCAATTTTTAGGCATCGAGAATGTACTGGTACTGCGTGGCGATGCCCGGCGTGGCGATGCTTCGTTTGTACCTACCCCTAACGGGCATAATTATGCTACCGATTTGCTGCAGCAGGTAGTGGATATGAACAATGGTATTTACCTGCATGAGCATAGCGATGTGAGTCTGAAAACTGATTTTTGCATTGGTATAGCAGGGTATCCCGAAAAACATTTCGAGGCACCTAACCTTAAAACGGATTTTAAGTACCTGAAACAGAAGGTTGATATGGGCGCAAAATTTATTGTGACCCAGATGTTTTTTGATAACCAAAAATATTTCGACTTTGTGAATAACTGCCGGGCAAATGGTATCAATGTACCTATTATACCCGGATTAAAGCCCGTCACTACCTCAAAACAACTCATTAATTTGGCCAAAACATTCCATATTGATATGCCTGAGGATCTGTGTGATGCTGTAAATAGCTGCAAAGTTGAAAAAGAGGTAAAGGATATTGGCGTGGAATGGATGATAAACCAATGTAAGGAGCTAATAAAATTCGGCGTACCCGTATTGCATTTTTATACCATGAGCAATGCCGGCCCAACAAGGCGTATTGCTGAAGCTATTTTTTAGAAAAAGCTAAAGAGTTGTTCTGCAAAAAAAGGGTTTCACGTTGTTGTGAGGCCCTTTTTTGTTTTCGGCACATTCGCCGCTAATATGGGGCCAAAACTATTTTTTAATTGTTAATAAATATATAATATATTAAATACAATATTTGTCTATATTGGTATAATAAATGCCAATATTAATCGCGTAATATTACAGTTTCTGATACGTAAAACTACGTAATGTACTTACCGGAAGTTATTAAATAAATTATATTAATAGCTGTTTATGAGTTTGTTACGTGATTTTTAATTGAGATTTAATTTTTAAACCAACCTGATCACTTGTTGAAATGATAGTTAATTAGTGTTAGTTTTATGGAAACTAAATCCCAACCTATTATTAATTAAATCATGGAAACACAAGAACAAAGATCAGTTATAACTGGTAATGAAGGAGCGCCAATTGAACTCAATGATGCTGTCAGTTGGACGACAAATTACAGGCGTCGTAACCCCAATGCAGTAATATCCCAATTTTTTGGCCGTACCATACTAAGCAAAATACTGGAGCAGGATGGCTGTCTTGGTATCCGGATTTACTTTGCAAATGAAAAGCATTTAAGCGGATGGCAGAGCTTTTTTGTAGGTGTAGGTAACTTTTTTATAAAGGTTGTTGCCAATGTTCATGACGAGAAACGTGTGGTTATTGTTGGCGTTAAGGATGATGGTAAAGATCAGTTGCCTCATAGCACCACCAGTGATGCAGCACCCGCAGGCGAAAAAACATTTAAGCTGATGGCTGGTGGTAGTGCAAGCAATGTTGTTGCCGACCGCTCGCACCCCTGCCCTGGTTCTGCTGGTTGCCCTAAAGGTAAGCTGTCCGGTGGCGGTGATGATTGAGTATAAACAGGTTTAATAAACAAATGCATGCCTTTAAGTACAATATTTGATATCATTTCAACCATATCGGGTTTTTTTCCGGTGGTGGTAGCGTTGTATAATTATAGGCACCTTGATAAGGTATTGAAAATTGCAGCTGTTTTTTTTCTGGTATCGTCTTTTTTTGATCCCCTGATGTGGTTGTTGGCCAGCAGTGGATCAAAAAATAATATGCCCTTAATACATGTTAATATTTTGGTAACCGTGCTGTTTTTTACAGTGATTTACTATGAGCTGTTTTTAAAACCGGTATTAAAAAAAGTTACTATAATTCTATCGGTTATAACTTTAATAGTCATGCTTGCCTATAACTGGAATTTTTATGAGTACCCCTCAGTTTCCAGTACGGCTTCGGGCATATTACTTATTGTACTGTCGCTTATTTATTTTTATCAGTTACTAAACCCATTAAAGTTTGTTGATATTGAAAAGCAGGGACTTTTCTGGATAAATGCCGGGGTGCTCTTTTATTCATCTGTTAATATATTTTTGTTTATGATATTTACTCAGATTCCTGTTGAAGACAGGCCCAACTATTACATTATAAACAGCGTAACAAATATTATTGCCAACATATTATATTCAGTAGGATTATTTTGCAAACCACAGAAAGCAACCTGATCCCGGTATTAATTATCGGGACATTGGTAGTTGTTGTATTAATTACTTGCTTGTTTTTCTTCGTGATTATTTATCAGCGAAAAATGATAAAAAATCAGGTTGAATTGCGTGCGTTGCATGATCAGCGGCAAGGCGATTTAATGAATGCTGTTTTTGAAACGCAGGAAAGCGAGCGCAAGCGCCTGGCCGAAGATCTGCATGACAGTGTTGGGCAGGTGCTATCGGCCATAAAATTAAACCTGCACCGGCTCGATAAAAACTGTATAAGCGAAGGCACTCAACCCCTGCTGGCTGATACCCGTAAGCTTACGGATGAGTGTATACAGGAAATACGGAATATTATACACAATGTTTTACCTCCCGTGCTTACCGACTACGGTTTTCTGGTTGCGCTCGAAGCACTGAGTAATAAGGTGGAGCAGGCTACACATATTAAGGTAAAGTTTACAAAAAACATTGCCGATCAAAGGTTTTCGCACGAAATTGAACTGGCGCTTTATCGCATAGCCCAAGAGCTTTTTGGCAACGCTATTAAACATTCTGATGCTACAGTTATCCACCTTTCGGTAACCCGCGACGACGGTTTTATGATTATGGAATTTAAGGACAACGGAGTTGGGTTTAAGCTTAACGAGGTTAAACAAGGGTTCGGCATTAAAAATCTGGAGAGCCGTGTACAACTCATAAACGGCCAAATTAATATATATAGTAAGCCCTCAAGCGGCACACTTACAACTATAAAATTAAAAATAGCATAGTTTGTATCTTTAAACTATATTTAGCCAACTATTTGTTAGACAATGGGTACAATTAAATTAGGCATCATAGATGATCATAAGATTTTTAGGAATGGGTTAAAGGCAACCTTAGAAGATTGTGAGGATTTTGACCTTGTACTTGAAGCATCAAACGGTAAAGAACTGGTAGGGCTGCTGACTACCAAAACCCCTGATGTGTTATTAATGGATATAAAAATGCCCGAAATGGATGGCATCCAAACGGCGGCTTATGTGCAACAGCATTATAAGCATATCAAGATACTGGCATTATCCATGTTTAATGAAGATAAATATATTGTTGATATGATGAAGGCCGGTGCTTCTGGCTACCTGCTTAAAAATTCCGAGCCCGAGGAGATCATCGAGGCCATATCAACAGTTTATCATAAAGGGTTTTATTTTAATGAGCACCTTTCCATAACACTGATCAAGCAGTTGGTGGTTAACGACCATGTTGAAAGTATCCCGCATAACAAAGCCGACCTTAATGAGCGTGAAATAGAAGTGCTGAAGCTGGTTTGCCAGGAATGCTCAAATCAGGAAATAGCCGACCGTATTTTTCTGAGCGTGCGTACCGTTGAGGGTTACCGGGCCAGGTTGTTTGAAAAAACATGTTCCAAAAACCTGGTCGGTTTGGTTATATACGCCATAAAACGGGGTATCATCAACGTAACATAGTTGCCCGCACGCGCACTCAGGCTGTTTGTTTTTTATCCCCGGTTAAATTGCGCATAAACCTTTTGCGGTAATTGAGCGGGCTTAAATGCATTTTTGCCTTAAACATCTTGTAAAAGTGCGATACATCTCCAAAGCCGCTTTCAAATGATATTTCAGATATAGGCTTATCTGTTTGCACCAGTTGCTGTATGGCATAATTTAACCGATATTCAATTATAGTTTCCATAAATGTTTTGCGGGTTACTTTTTTAAAGTATTTGCAAAACGCATTGGTGGTCATATTGGCTATGCTGGCGGCGGCATCAAGTGATACTTGTTTTCTGAAATTCTCAACCAGGTAAGCTAACACCGGGTTTATGCGTTCACGCTCAGCAAGTGGGCGCTCGGCAATTACACGATGCTGATCAAGAAGTATATACTCATCAGATGATGCCATGCGCTGCAGTATTTCAAGCAGGGATATGAGTATTTTAAAATTGCTTTTTTCTTCAACAAGGGCCAGTAGCAAGTGGTTTACCTCGGCTTGCGTATCTGAGTGGAACAACATGCCGCAACCGCTTTTCTGAAAAAGCCTTTTGATGTGCTGAAGTTCAAATTTGTTAAAAAAGTCGTCGCCTAAAAAAGCATCATTAAACTGGATAACTATCGCACTTGCATCGGCAGGCAGTATCTCGCCGGGTTCCAGTTTCCAGCAATGGGGGAGGTTGGGCCCCAGGAGTACCAGGTCGCCCGAAACAAAGTCGTCCATGTGGCTACCGATATATCGTTTTCCACTGCCTTTTATAACAAATGTCAGTTCATATTCTTCATGAAAATGATATGGGGCATCAAATGCCAGTTTATCAAATTTCCTGACCAGGAATGATTGACTGTTTGCGGGTTGAAGAACTTCGTAAGAGGCCTTAATCATGGCATATTTTAACGTAAAAAACAAATTTGCGAAAATTTAGGATAATATACCCCATAATTACGCCATTCATTTCATTTTTTTTTATATAAAGATAAACTTCCTTTGAAAAATAAACTAATAAAATTATGAATACACAGGTTTCTTATTTACCGGGGTTGGATAATTTAAAAAAACTGCCTGATGATGATGTTCAGGAGTTTAGTAAAAACGGGCATACGTTGGTTCACGGTGTGCTTTCAAAAGATGAAATTGATGCATACCGGCCGGTAATTGCCGGTGCTGCCGACAGGTATAATACAGAAAAACGAAAGCTGGAAGAGAGGGATACTTATGGTAAAGCTTTTTTGCAGATCATGAATTTATGGCGGGTTGATGAGGATGTTAAAAAGTTTGTGCTGGCCAAACGTATGGCAAAAATAGCGGCCGATTTAATGGGGGTTGAAAATGTAAGGCTATACCATGATCAGGCCTTATTTAAAGAGCCGGGGGGCGGCCCCACACCCTGGCACCAGGATCAGTATTACTGGCCAATCGATACCCATAATACCGTAACCATGTGGATGCCACTGATTGATATTGATGTTGATATGGGCATGCTCACATTTGCATCAAAGTCGTACTTTGATGGAGCGGTATTTAATCATGAAATATCTGACGAGTCCGAAACTTTATTTGATGATTATGTAAACGACAAGCAGTTTGAAATTAGTCGGGCTAAAACCATGAAGGCTGGCGATGCAACCTGGCACCGGGGGTTTACCATACATAATGCGCCCGGCAATGATTCTGATAAAATGCGCGAAATAATGACCATTATTTACGTAGCCGATGGCGCGCGCATTACCCCATATAAAAACGAATGGCAAAAAAACGACCACGAGAAATGGCTGATGGGTAAACCCATTGGCGGGCTAATTGATTCAGATCTGAACCCGAAACTACTTTGATTGTCTGAACCGTTGTTTTCTGATGTTGTTGATGCGCTGATGAAGTGGTGACAGTGTTTTGTCAGTAAGGCTGTGTACGTAAGTGTTTGATTATAATTTGTTTATTGCTGTTCGTCGTTGTTCATGGGTTTAATATGAACAGTACAGCCATGTCTAAAATAAAAAAAGCGCTTGACTATATTATAGCAAGCGCTTGATTTAAGATTGGGCACCAACCTGCCCTCCTGCGTTTTACCGCAGTACGGCCTGCTCAGGCAAATCAGTGGTTTATGCTGCTATCCAGATGGCGTCAATAAACCATTTTTTTGTATCAAAAAACTGACCTATTGGTGCAAAACCGGTGTTAATTGCTATCTGGTCGGTTTGCATAATGGTAAATTTCTGTGATATTTCCATGTAGATATATTCGTCTTTCAAAAACGCAAAGGTTTCCTTGCCGTTGATGGTTACCTGCTGGTCTTCCAAACTAATCAGGTAGCTTTTACATGCGCCTGATTCCGGATCATAAGTAGGATAATGGTCAAATTTGGTAATGTCAAAATTTGAATTTAGCTCGCGGTTAATGCGCTCAAGCAAATTCAGGTTAAATCTTTTGGTGATGCCTTCTTTATCATTATAAGCGGCAAGTACAATTTTGGGATCTTTTTTGAGGTCCATGCCAATCAGTGCCATATCGCCTGCAGATAAATGCCTGCGTAATTCTTTACAAAACTCAATGGCATCGTTCACGGCCATATTGCCAATGTTTGATCCTAAAAACAAAACCACTTTGCGCCTTGATGATATCGAGGCGGCTTTGGTAAGCATGTTAAAATACTCTCCGTTAAGTCCCGTAATTTTTAACCTGGGCAAAGTAACAGGCAGCGTTATATTGAGGTATGATATAACGTTTTCAGATATATCAATTGGCAGATAGGTAAAATCTGCTTTTTTTTCTAGCAGGTACTTAAGCAGGTAGGTTGATTTGGTTGCATCACCTGCACCTAATTCAATCAGGTCAAAAGTATCCCCATCGGCAATGATGGCTTCGCCAATTTCGGCCGTTTTTTCTGAAAATATTTCCAGCTCGCAATCAGTTGGATAATATTCCGGGCTGTTCATCAGCTCCTGGAAAAGTTTATCGCCGTTGGCGTCATAAAAATATTTTGAATTTAGCCGTTTCGGGGTTGATTTTAACCCGGCTATAACGTCATCATAAAACAGGTCGGTTTTTGCTTTTAATGAGTCGTTCAATTCAGTTTGTGTTAAGGTTGAGTCCATATCTCCATATTTGGGCTGTATCTACCGGGCAAGCCTGATGCCTGTAAACTGCCAGCGTAAATGTGTTTGAAAAAAATTACGATAAGTAATGCGGCTGTGTCCTGGTGATGTAGCCTCTGATGCGCCACGCAGTACCTTTTGGTTTACCATAAACTTGCCGTTGTATTCGCCAATTGCCCCGGGAGCCTTAGCAAAGCCCGGGTATGGGAGGTATGAACTTTCTGTCCACTCCCAGCTTTTACCCCAGCTAAATTGGGTTGCCGCAACCTCCCACTCAAATTCAGTAGGGAGCCTGAGGCCTTTCCAGGCGGCATAGGCATACGCTTCAAAATAACTGATGTGACACACCGGATCTTTTAAATTTATGGGTTCAAGACCGTGAAAAGTATAATTGTTCCATTCGCCATCAATCAGGTGCCAGTAAAGTGGCGCTTCTATCTGGTTTGTTTTAACCCAATCCCATCCTTCGGCATGCCAATGGCGAAAATCATGGTAGCCATTGCTGTTCATAAACTCCAGGTATTCTGCATTGGTTACCAGATCGGGGCTTATTTCAAAAGTATTTAAATAAACTTTATGACGGTTCAGTTCGTTGTCAAAGCAAAAACCCTCACCAGTAAAACCAATTTCAAATACACCTTCGTCTATCTTAATAAATCCGTCGCCGGTAGTTTTAACTTTTGGCGATACGTAGCTGTGATCATACGGCGGAAAAAGCGGGTTATGCCCCAGTATGTATTTAATATCGGTTAATAAAAGTTCCTGGTGTTGTTCTTCGTGGTTAAAACCTAATATCAGAAGTTCCTTAACATCATCCGCTGGTTCTGCACTCAGAAACCTTTCCATAGCCTCATCCACATAGGCGCGGTACTGGTAAATATCATTAACGGTTGGCCGGCTCAAATTACCCCTGTCGGTACGGATTACCCGGTTACCAACGGTTTCATAATAACTGTTAAAAACGTAATTGTAATTAGGGTTAAACTCCTCATAACCCATAAAATAGGGTTTCAGGATAAAGGTTTCAAAAAACCAGGTGGTATGCCCAATGTGCCATTTAGGCGGACTAACATCAACCACCGGCTGCACCACATAGTCCTCAGTTTGCAAAGGACTGCAGATGTACTCCGTACGCTGGCGAACTTTTTTATAACAATCGGCTAAATTCATTGAAATTACTTACTATTCAAATATCGTTTGAGGTTAGAAATTGTTTTAATATTTAAATTTTTGGCCTGTTGTGCCCGCATCATTAATGCATAGGCATTGTTAAAGCCAATGGGCTTGAGCCATTTTATCTGATACCTTTTTTTAAACTCCCGTTGTACATAGCTGTAAGTGCTGTCCTTATTTTTTGTTACCTCGCTAATGGTACCTGCTGCAGGTTGTAAAATGGCCAGCAGGCCGGTGCCGGTATATTCGGGGTAAAAGTCTATCTGGTTATTAGTTAAAGCGTCAAAACAAATTTTGGTGCCACCTAAGCCCGTTTTGCTTGATACATCATAATTGGTATAGCCTTTAATAAGCATGCTGTACATATTTGTCAGTATATATTGCTCTCCAAATATTTTGGAGCCTATGCGTATTATACCGGCATTGCCTTCGCGCGATGGTTGCCAGAGTTTATTAGCTACTAAAAAATCTTTGGCTACCCGTTCGGGGCTTTGGTGAAGATAGTCAGTACGGTAATTTAAATCCGTCATCACTGCATCATTTATTTTGCCGGATAACATGTTTAATGTTTTTTCGAGCTGCGGGAACTTTTTTAGGGCGTCTTCACGCACAATAGGTGCCGCATAATATGGCGGGAATATGCCCTTGTCATCATTTAAAACCACCAGGTCATAAGCCTTCAGACGTCCGTCGGTTGAGTAGCCGCTAATCACGTCCAGCTGTTTTTCATAAGCGGCTTTGTACATCACGGCATCGCTGATCACGATGGTGTGGATCTTTAAGCCATATTTGCTCTCCAAGCCCAGGTTGCCATCCTGCCTGCCCATAAACTCAGGAGTGAAGCCTGCGGTAAGCTTACCACCATAGGCAGACGGGATAAAATAAAACGAGGATAATAGTATCAGCAATACGGGCATGGCATAGGTACCGCGGCGTATTTTTTTAAAGTTGAGTTTTTGTACCCTTGATAGCAGGAAATCAAAAATGATAGCCAGCAGTGCCGCCGGTATAGCCCCGGCCAGTATCATGTTGGTATTGTTAAGGGATATGCCGCCGAAAATAAACTCGCCTAAGCCACCCGCGGCAATATATGAGGCCAAAGTTGCCACACCAACATTTATTACCGTAGCGGTGCGGATTCCGGCCAAAATAACGGGCATGGCCAGGGGGAGCTCTGCCTTGAACAATATTTGCCACTTACTCATGCCCATGGCTGTAGCGGCCTCTTTAACAGCAGCGTCAACCCCGGTAATGCCGGTATACGTATTGCGGATGATGGGTAGTAGTGCATATAACAGCAAGGCCACAATAGCAGGTTTGGCGCCGATACCCAATAAAGGGATCATGAAACCCAGCAAGGCTATGCTCGGGATGGTTTGCAAAATACCCGCTACACCCAAAACGGAGCTGGATAACTGCTTTTTACGTGCGATGAGGATACCCAGCGGTAAACCTATAAGTACGGCTATAAAAAGCGATATAAAAGTAAGCCCAATATGCTGCAGGGTTTGCACGGCAAGCTTATCAGCCTGTTGCTGCATAAACTCAAACAAGGTTTGCTGACGCTCATTCATGCCTGTTTATTTTTATATTGATTAAAGGCCGACATGAGCTGCTCAAAATCAATTGTTTTTACTTCTTTATCTTCTTTACTGAAATGGATGGTTTCGGCATTGCTGAAGCGAAAGCTTTCCAGGGCCGCCCACAGGCTTGTATCGGCAGATAATGTTAACGCATCAATCTTATGATGCTGATTGGGCAATAGGCTCCAGATATCCGTAAGGCATACGGTCTTAAATTCCAGCTGCAGGCGTTGATCTTTCAGGAAATCCTCAACAAATTTATTGGCAGGTTTAAACAACAGATCGGCAGGTGTGCCAGATTGCACAATTTTGCCTTCATCCATAAGGCATATCCTGTTGCCCAGTTCAAAAGCTTCCTGCACATCATGGGTAACCATAATAATGGTTTTTCTTTTAAGCTCATCAAGGGCTTTAAACTCTTTGTGGATGTTTGCCCGCGTAACATTATCAAGCGCGCCAAAAGGTTCATCCATCAATAAAACCGGCGGGTCAGATATCAGCGCCCTGGCCAGCCCTATACGCTGCTGTTGCCCCCCGCTTAGTTCATTTGGATAAACATTCAAGTAACTGGCAGACAGGTGGAGCTTTTCCATCAGTTCCGCAGCTCGTTTTTCGGTTCGTTTTTTATCCCACTTTAGCAACTGCGGAACAATGGCAATGTTTTCGGCCACGGTATAATGCGGAAAAAGACCATTGTTTTGCAGTACGTAACCAATGCTCCTGCGTAATATTTCAGGTTTTTCGTCGGTTATATTTTTGCCATTAATAAAAATATTGCCGCTGGTAGGCTCAATGAGCCGGTTTATCATTTTAAGGGTGGTGGTTTTGCCGCAGCCGCTGGTGCCCAGTAAAATCAGGTTCTCCTGTTCCTGTACCTCAAAAGAAATACCGTCCACCGCTTTGACTTTGCCGAAATGTTTGCTTACCTGCTCTGCCTTTATCATAATCAGCAGCTAATCTTCCAGTGTCATAAACAGGTTATTTAATGATTCGGAATACAAAGGGTGGGCAAATACGCAATAGCGGATCCGGTCATAAGTAATGCCGCCTTCCATAGCCATTTGCAGTACCGTCATGATTTCGCCTCCCTCAGGGCCCAAAACTGCGGCACCTAATATCTTTTTGGTTTTAACATCAACAATAGCTTTCATAAAACCGCGTGTATCGCCGGTTTCAATAGCACGCGCCACGTGGGCCATGGGTAATTTTGCCACCCTGTAGTTTAATCCGAGCTTTTTAGCCTCCGTTTCATCTATGCCTACCCTGCCCAGTTGCGGATCGGTGAACATGCAATACGGTACAGGTCTGTCATTAATATTCAGGTTTTGTTTTTCGATGATGTTACGATAAACAATGGTATAATCATTATAGGAGATATGTGTAAATGCCGGGCCGCCCTTTACATCGCCCAATGCGTAGATGCCTGGAATATTGGTTTCCAGTTTGTTGTTTACTTTGATGTGTCCTGTTTCGTCAGTAACAACGCCTGTTTTTTGCAATTGGAGCGCCTCTGTTTGCGGCGTGCGGCCAACAGCTACGAGTACATGTGAGCATTTGATCTTGCTCTCTTTATCCCCGGCCGATACTGTAACTGTAATTTTGCCGCCAGCTTTCTGTTTAAATTTAGTGGCATGCGCGTTATTGTGTATGGTGATTTTTTCTGCTTCCAGTATGTTTTGCATCTCGGCGGAGATGTCTTCATCTTCATGTGATACTATCCTGGCTGATTTTTCCAATATGGTGACCTTGCTACCGAATCTGCGGAACATTTGCCCAAACTCCAATCCGATGTAATTGCCACCCAATATCAGCAAATGTTCGGGAACGTAGTCCAGGTCAAGGATGGTAGTTGAGGTAAGGTATTTAATGTCATTTAGTCCATCAATCTGGGGTATAAGCGGACTTGCGCCGGTATTTAAAAATATAAGATCGGCCTGCAGGGTTTGTTTTTTACCGCTATTAAGATTTACCTGAAGCGTTTTGTCGCCGGTAAAAATGGCTTCGCCAAATATTACGTCCAGGTTCTTTGTTTTTTCGGCAGCATGTAGCCCCCCATTGCGGGAGCGTAGTACGATATCATCTTTTCGCTTTTTTATCTGCGACATATTTATAGAAAAGCGCTTAACCGGCACGCCAAGCTCAGTGCTTTTACCTGCCATATAAGCCGCCTTTGCCGATGCCACCCAGGTTTTGGTAGGTGTACAACCATCATTTACACAAGTGCCACCATAAAATCGCTTTTCAATAATAACGGTTTTTTTACCGGCATTGGCCAGTTTTTTGGCCAGCGGGGCACCCGCCTGCCCGGCACCAATGATAATGACATCGTACTTTTTCATGCTCAGTCGGTTATTTTAACGCCTTTCCAAAAGGCAATGTAATCAGTAATATGATTGGCTGCCTCTTTTGGCTGTGGGTAATACCATGCAGCATCAGGGTTTTGTTTGCCATTAACGTTAAGGGTGTAATAAGACGCCAGTCCTTTCCAGGGGCAGGTAGTGTGAGTATCAGTGTTTTCCAGGTATTCGGCCTTTACACTCTCTTTAGGGAAGTAGTGATTGTTTTCAACTATAATCGTGTCATTGCTTTCAGCTATGATCTGATCATTCCAGATTGCTTTCATGGTGGTGGTTATTTATTTATAAAGATAGTTGTAACGTGGTCAGATTTACAATGCACAAAGCACGATTTTGTTTGAGAGGCGGAAAAAATGAGAGCCGGAATAAGGAGTTTTAATTTTTTTTTAAATTTATTTTTAATTTATCATTAAAGCTATATCTTTGCAATCCCAAAACAAGGGAAAACAAAATAAAAAAAGGCCCGTTCGTCTAGGGGTTAGGACGTTAGATTTTCATTCTAGAAACAGGGGTTCGATTCCCCTACGGGCTACTAAAAACAATATCGAAAGATGCTAAAAACCTGCAAATCAAATGATTGCAGGTTTTTTTGTTTATATCAAAACACCATTTTATGCACCAAATTGCAACAAAAAAGACGCAAATTCGGTGCGTACCTAAATGGAAAATGCTACGCACCGAATTGCTTATAATTAATTGATTATCAAGATGTTCAGTCATTGAACATCTTGATA
This sequence comes from Mucilaginibacter saanensis, assembly GCF_014200575.1. Classification (GTDB taxonomy): domain Bacteria; phylum Bacteroidota; class Bacteroidia; order Sphingobacteriales; family Sphingobacteriaceae; genus Mucilaginibacter. The sequence goes on from NZ_JACHBZ010000008.1 coordinate 199,234, forward strand.
ATAGCAGGCTACAAACTTACTTTTGTTTCACTTTTAAGCTTGTAATTATGAAAAGTAATTTCCACCTGCTTTTTTACCTGAGAAAGCAAAAAAACTACAAAGGCGGCCCTATGGCCGTCTACATGCGCATTACCGTAGATGGTAAACGCGTAGAAATGTCTGCCGGACGTGAATGTGATCCGACGAAATGGAACAGCCATGCGGGTCGAGCCATCGGCGCAAAGGAAGAGATCAAATCGCTTAACAATTATCTGGACAGTCTGCTAACCAAAGTGAGAAATGCGCACCAGGTGCTGATTGATTCAAACCAGCGCATCACCACTGAAAGCCTACACAATCAATTCACAGGAAAAACAGAAAAGAGCCGCTACCTGATGCAACTGTTTGCTGAACATAATGCCAAAGTAAAGGCATTGATTGGTAATGGGTTTGAAGCGAATACATTAAAAGGATACAATACGTCTGAAAAACACCTTACTGGCTTCCTGCAAAAAGAATATGGCAAAACAGATATAGAGATCAGCCAATTAAACTATGCCTTTATTACAGGATTTGAGTTTTACCTCAAAGCAGATTGTAAAATTACCGGAGTATCTGCAGCCAAGTACATTAAACATCTTAAAAAAATAGCTAATCATTGTATCGCTAATGGCTGGCTGAAGCAAAATCCATTCATCAATTTTAAATCCACTGCCAAGGCAAAAGAACGCACTTTTCTTACGCAGCAGGAACTTGATAATATTACGACATCCCCGAAGATTACGATTGAGCGCCTGAAGCAAGTAAGAGATATTTTTGTTTTTTGCTGTTACACTGGTTTGTCTTATGCCGATGTAAAGAAGCTAAAACGCAGCGAGATCGGCATCGGCATGGATGGTGAGCAATGGATATTTACAAGTCGCCAAAAAACGGATACATCTTCCCGTATACCGCTGCTCCCTGTAGCTTTAGCAATATTAAACCGTTATCAGGCTCATCCCCAATGTGAAAATAAAGGATTGCTATTACCTGTATTGAGTAATCAAAAAATGAATGCTTACCTTAAAGAAATAGCTGACCTATCGGATGTCCTTAAACACTTGACGTTTCACCTGGCAAGGCACACGTTTGCCACAACAGTTACCCTATCCAATAGTGTACCGATAGAAACGGTCAGCAAAATGTTAGGGCACACCAATATCAAAACCACCCAGCACTATGCTAAAATCCTGGACTTAAAAGTGAGCCAGGATATGGCAGCTCTCAAACAGAAATATCTAACCGTTTAATAATTACAGCTCTATAAGGTGGCAAAATGGCACCTTATAGAGTTTATGCACCGAATTACGTACCGCGTGTTCTAATGGGATTTTGGACATTTTAATGAAGGAGGTCGAAGGTGGACGGGACAGCAACCTGTTCCTGTAATTCACTCATTTTTAATATCTTACAAGTTTGCAATGGTGGTAATTCCCGAATTTTCCACAAATAATTTGCAACAGTTTAATTACTAATGACTTACATAAAGATAAGCATTAATACCGATGGATGCAATTTAGGTTGCAAATAATAAGTCCTTTCCAAACAAATGCTATTAAGATCAATAACCGCAAAGTACGCCCAATGGATTAGATATTCAGCTAGTAAGTAGCTTACGTTATTTTTGACCGAATTTCAATTTACAGTATTGAGGGGTGCTCTATTGGACGGAGCATATGCCGGAATTTGGGAGTAGACAGTGTGGGCTAAAGTGCAGCGAGACGAACATAAGTATATATAATATTCCGTAAAATATTATATATGGCTAAACCGAAATATCTTGATTAAAAACCACCAATATCTAAAAATTCATCCGATAGATACTTAACGTTTGTTGTTATTTGTGCCATTCAACTTTTAACTGATCAAAGTCCAATTGCTTCCATTCTTCTTTCCAAAGTTGCCAATAAGGTATATCATTAGAAGACGGCTGCTTATCGCAACGATCAATCTGAATGATTGACGGCAGAATTATTGATTCCCCAACAATCAATGCTTCCCCTTGCTTGAAGGATGTCATTTGATCAACTAACGAGCCTAATGTGTCTGGAAGCAATTTTTTAACGTAACCCTGATCCACAGGATTTGTCAATCTCATAGCTATAAAATTATTGCACTGAGAAAAAATTGTTTCCGATATTTCAGAGGGACGTTGACTAGCTAGTAACAACGTCACGCCATATTTCCTACCTTCCTTAGCAATCCGTTCAATTGATTTTTTAGATGATCGATATTTCATCAACTCGCTGTTTGGTACATATTTGTGTGCCTCCTCGTATACAAGTAATATCGGAATATCGTTGTTGATTTTTTCGTCAGGGTTTTTTGCTGCTCTCAATCGTTTATAAAAATAGCCGTATTCAAATATCAACCGGGAAATTAACGATACCGTGATACTCAAAACCTCAAATGGAACGCCACTTAAATCAATTACCGTTATATTCGAAGGTTTATCTGTATTGTAGCCAAGAAGCGTTTCTAAGGTTTTTTCGAAAGTGATGGTTTTAACCCGGTCGCCAAGGAGGAAATCAAGCCGCGAATCGTTGACTTTATTTTCTAGCCTATTAACAAAATTAGTTAATTTACCGTACAGGCTGCCTTGCACAGTTTTTGGCTCCCCCTTTTTAGGGCCGCTTGCATAGACTTCACCAGTATCTATCGTTTCAGTATTCTTATCTATCGCTGATTTCAGTACCGCGTTAATGTCAAAATAAAGTGGCGAATCATAGTGTATATTGTTTTTTTCCACAGCGGTGCCCGTAAATCTACTTTTCCTATCTTCAACTACACATTCCTTAAAAATATACCTTTGATTGTGGTCATTTGCTTCGGTGTCCAAGAAAAACTCCTCCAACTCCTCGCTATTCAGCAACCAATATGGCAGCACTAAATTTGTAGTGTTAATGAAATTAGCTTCAGGAAACGCAGACTTATATTCGGAATGAATATCGAATAAAATTACATGGGAATTATTCAACGAAAAAGAACCGCTTTTCTCGTTGATTGCTTTTTGGATAATAGTAGTCAGTGTATGGGATTTTCCAGAACCAGTTGAACCAACAATTGCTATATGTTTATTAAAAAATTTATTCCCGTTTATAGGAACGGCAACATTCTTATTAGATGACAATTTCGCAAAACAAAAACTCTCTTCTGCAGAAACTGAATCCTGATAAATTTTCTTAATTTCCTCAATGGTAGCTGGTTTGACCTGCTTTGGCGGAATGGCTAAAGCATCTCCTCCCCGCTCAAACTTCCCATCACGTAAAATTCCCAGCGGAAACGCTTCTATGATATAGTCTCGCTTCCCTTCCTGGCCGACAATTATTTGAAAGTTTTCAATGACCGCAATGAGCAACGCATTTTCGTTATCCTCTATTTTCAAATAAGAACCCACCCGCAAAGATTCTTCTGCAACCTTGAAATCTTCCAAATTATCTACGACTATTTTTACCTTATTAGGAAAAACAGCGATTACCTGGGCATTTATTTTTTCTTCTTCCATAACTAAATGATTTGCTTTATTTCGGAGAGTTTGCCGATTTGGATTTTAATATGATGAATTTGTCCGGAGGTTGTCTCAAAGAAAGGTTCCGTCAGATAAAACTGATAGACTTCCCTTCTCTTCGTAATTGCATTTAAGCAATCCGATATATCATTGACTGCACTCAATATTTTTAATTTTATGCCATTTTGATTATTCGCAGGCTTCACAGCTGATGAAACGTTAAATTCAGAACCTAAAAACGGGTATCCATCATTAATCAATAATCCTTCATTTAATAATTGCGTTTTTATTTCCACTAACTTCTCGGGAGATAAACCCTTTAAAAAAATATAAGGACAAAAAGGGTTAGGCTCCCGTTGCGTTAGTTTTGCCCATTTCCTAGCTATTAAATGAATAATTTCAACTAACTCATCCTGAGTGTGCAAAGTGAAATTTGTGTCCACAAGAAAAAAACGTTCGAAAGGAGATATATTCAGCTGTGTAAAATATTCTTTTCTTAACGCGGCCAAATGCGCTTTAAGCCCTTTTAATTGGATGAACCATTCATTAAATAAAATAGCTTTTTTATCGATGCTATTTAAAAAAATGTGTTGGGTGATAATCCGGTCTGTCGCCTTTTCTTTGATAGACAGCTCTTTAATAACACGCAACGCGTTATTATAAAAAAAATATTCTGCGGCAAAATCACTACAGCTAAATTGAGTTTTCAACGCTTTAATGATGGAATTGTATTGGGCATCAAATTCTTGTCCGTTTAAATTAATGTTAAGTTGTCCAATAAACTTTCCGAGATCAATATCATTTAAGCCTAATTCAGTGTGATGATAATGTGTTACTTTGCTTTTTATACCATTGATTTCTTGTGTTCTAGTATAGGTTAAAAAATTGTCTTTAAGAAAATCAATATCAATCGGAAGCTGTAATTTACTTTGGCCTGATTTATAATATCCAGTTAAAAAGTATTTTATAGAAGGAGTCTTCCCTGCTTTAACTTCTGCAAAGTGGGAAAGCATATACATAATTGGTTCCTTTATAACAGAGTGATTATACTCTGTTTTGGAATAATATTTACACTGTACAGCAGTCGTTTCTGTGGCGGTATGAATATCAATGTCTTCAATACATTCAATTTGAACGGCTTCCTCGGATTTTGCCAAAGACAAAAGGTTCAGTATAGAATAATCGAATTGATAAAAATATCCTTTTATAGTATCCGTTGCTGATCTATCCATGTACACTTTAATAAAGTTCCATATTTTTTAATAAGCAGGCTTCACAGCGGGAGGGTATTAAGAAACTGGAATAAGGTTTACCAAATGTAAGATAGTATTATTTAAAATAATGAAACACAAAGAAATAATTTAATAAAGCAGCTAAAACATACATTTGGCAACACCAAAATAAACAATTAACCAATTTTTATAACAAATAATTATCTTCGATACCATTTCCTAAATATTATCATGAGCTATATCCTTCTCAATACTTAATGACAAAGAATTTGAGCAGAATTTACTACAGCATACTCAAAGAGACCATGATTTGGGATAATTAAGGAATGCATAAAAATTTAATAAAATATTAAAAATAATTTAACTTCATTCTTTGCAAACCAGATCATCAATTGAAATGATATGGTATTTAAGCCTTGTCTGATTATGGAAGCCATTGAAGCTATTTTATCAATAAATCGTATTTTTAAGAAAAATAAATGGCATGAAAAAGATGTGCAGGATTTAGCAATGGAAGGCTTTTGCCGCCTACTTGATTCGCTCGAACCCGAACAACGTATTTTGCTTCTTGAATTAACAAATAATTACCAGTGGATTTCACATGACGAGTATCGGGATAAGTTCGTTCAAGCGATGGAAACCATTTCTGAAGATCAACTTACTGATGTAAAAAAAATCCATTTTTTCCCAATCATCAAGCCTGAAGATGAAAATAAAGTTAAGAGTGGAGAACACCTGTTTTATATCATCAAGTCTTTTAAAAGATTAATGACTAAGTATAATCACATACAATTTGAGTATTTGAAAACCTTTGATCAATTACAGGCTCTTAAATTAGAATCTGAAGAACGATTATTTTTGGTTGATGACTATATCGGCTCAGGCGACACATTTAATCATTGCCTGACTGAGGTTGCTAAGAATTCGAGTTTGTCATCCTCAGCTATTAAAGTAGTTTGCATAGCCATCCAAGAGGATACACAATTGAATTTAGTATTAGACGGTTATGCGGTATTGAAAACGATAGTATTAAAAAAAGGCATAACCGATTATAATGAACGAGCCGTAGTGGAGGAAAAGAAAACGTTGATGCGTGAAATTGAGCGAAATATACCAGGTTCTAAATCAGTTAGTTTAGGATACAACGAAACGGAAGCTTTGATTACTATGGCCCGAACTCCAGATAATACATTTCCTGTTTTTTGGAAGAAGTTTAGGAAAGAAGGTAAATATTTTGATGCACCATTTGCAAGATATGATGAACAATGAATGAACTTAATCTAACACTTTTACTCAATATCATCAAGAATAAAGGGAATGTTTTACGCCTTAAAAGGGAAAAGCTTTCATTTAGGCAGATTGCGGAATTTACTGAACAAGCCGTGGTAGATGGATTTATAACCTATTCAGATAACAAAATTATATTAACCGAACTAGGAGAAGAATTTCTGGAACTTCATTTGCCAGCGACCAAAAAGAAAAACAAAGCTGAATGGATTGAACCGGATATAAAAAATAAAATTAAACCTTATCCAAAAAATGAAGTATTTTTGCCTAACAGAAGTGAGTTCTCATTTTAACTCGCAACTGAACAGAAGATATGCCTGGTGTATTCCAGGAGGGATGATGAGTTCGTCATTCCCAGTTGAGAAAAGGCTTTCGAGCCTTAGCGACAAACATAAACCGGGAGCCTCCGCCTACGGCCTGCCCCCGGCATCCCGCTTCATGTTTGCCGCTTTGTTCAATGGGCCTGGGTTTTACCCAGGCCACAATGAAATCACTAAATGAATTTCCAACAGTATTCCGAAGCGTTTAGAAAGAAAGCATTAGCAGCTACTTTTTCCGAAGACGAAATCATTTATTGCCTCGATTACGCTAAGCCGATAATCGAGAAGGGACTGCCTGTGGTTTATAATACAACACATTTAGCTGCGTTAGTTGGCTACCGAAAAGTCTATTTAAAAAAGGCTGTACTTTATACCAGCTATTTCTATCGGAGATTTGTGATTAGTAAACGCAATGGTAAACCACGAACGATATCCGAACCCTTGCCTAGCTTAAAAGAAATCCAAATATGGATTTTAAAGAACATTCTTGAAAATCTACCCGTAAGCAAGTTCGCAAAAGCCTATTTAGCTAAAAAAGATGTAAGAGATAATGTAAGGTACCATATCGGTAAACCGATAGTTCTTAAACTCGATATAAAAGATTTTTTTGGATCTATCACCCAACAGTCTGTGCAACAAATTTTTCTCGATGCAAATTACTCTTCTAATATTGCAAATTTATTCAGTAAGCTTTGTACCCTTAGAGGCACTTTACCACAGGGCGCATCTACAAGCCCGTATCTTTCAAATCTTTTTATGAATAAATTTGATGAAGTTGTAGGAGGTTATGCGATTAAAGAAAAAACCAGATATACACGCTATGCTGACGATTTAACATTTTCAGGCAACTTTAATCCGGATAATGTTATTGAGTTTGTCCAAACTGAGATTGAAAAAATTGGACTTCGCTTAAACTTATCAAAAACAGCAGTCATGCGCCAAAATAGCAGACAGTTTGTAACGGGTATTGTTGTTAATGAAAAAATGCAGGTACCAAAAAAAGACCGCCAAAATCTTAGGCTAGAAATGCATTTCATACAAAAGTTTGGTTTAGAAAATCATCTCAGACGGGTAAAGAACAAAAAGGCTAATTATCTTCCGCATATTATTGGCAGAATAAATTATTTTATCACAATCAATCCTGATGATGAGGAGTTCGTGAGTTACAAAAAATATTTAATTGAAACCTACGTGAATGAAAACCTAACCTAAAGGTTATTTTTGATTAGGCAATGCCTGTTTTAAGAATAAAGGGTGCGTTTTGGAAAAACAACCCTTTTCTTTTACCACTTTTCTTTAGGGCGCTTGAAGAAAAGAAAAGTAGTCGCCGCCATGCTATTCAAAAAGTGCTATACTATAAATAGCGTTCATAAATACCTGATTCAAACACATTCTTTAATGCCTTAAGATGACAGAGGAAGAAATGCTTAACCAATATTTAAGGGACAAGCAGAAACATAAAGCCATTAAAAAAATCGATAAGGAAGACGTCTCGCTCATTGCAATGGTTAGCATGGCGACCTCCTATTCCGAACATGAAGATGTTAGCACCTTAAATTCATCATTTGAAGAATGTTTTGAACTTTTAAAAGCGGCCAGGGATGGTGTTATATCTTTGAAAGAGGTAGAAGGAAAATTTGAACAAAACAAAGCGGTGGTCATTAGTTTACTTGAAAAAGACCGAGCTTCACTTTTAAGCGAAATACTCGACGAAAAGTTTGAGCAGTACCAAGCGATATCGTTAGACCCAACTAAAATTGAGATTGCTGCAAGGATGAGGTCAGTTGCATTCTCCCTTAAAAAGAACATTGATAAAGCTAGACGATATGATTTAACTGCCGAAGTTATCAAAACCGTTAAATCAAAATTTTTTGAAATATCACTCAATTTGTTAAAGACCAAAGTAAATGACAGTTCGGACCTGATTTTATTATGTGTCGCATCAATAATTGAAAATCCTATTCGGTTATCTATTCACAACATCGAGTTAGATCTTGAATGGGAAAAATTCCCATTAAAATGGTACAGTTATAAATTTACAGTTACAGATTCCAGAAAGTATTTTAAGTTGTACAAGTGGGGTGAATCGTTAGATTTCTTTATTGAAAGATATATTGAGCATCATCTGGAAACGATCAACAAACAGTTCAAAGATCATTTTTTCCACCGATTAAAAATAATGGATCAAATGGTTAATGATACTGTTTCCTGTTATAAGAACGAGCTATTTTCCAGTTGCCTATGTACGATTTTACCATTGATCGAAGGCGCACTTTGGGCGTTCGCTGATTATTATAATTTTATTGAAAAGAATCTTTTTACCGAAATAGACGGTAAAAAGCATATTCGATTACTTAATGGAAAATTAGCTAAGGACTACACCATCGGTGATTTGCTAAAGAGGACAGTCCTTAGTGAATTCTTTGATGACAATTTCATAAGCTATTTTTGTGATGAGTTATATAATGAACGAAACCCAATTCTACACGGCAAGGAAGTTGAGGGCTTCTGTAAAATCAATGCAGCAAAAAAGCTATTGACCTTTGATTTTTTATCGGATCGAATGGAAATGTATTTTAAGGAAGTTAATGAGCGGCAAATGGACATGTTATTAGGTGAAACTATTCTGAATAAATTATTGGCGGGGGAACCTATGTCTGATGAAGATCACGTTTCTTTATCATCAAATAGCCGTAAAATGCTTGAAATTAAAAACAGCACCATTTAGTATCCACGGAATTAAATGGTCTATATTAGCGAATTTTCTAGTCAAAGTCTAAGCAGTCCGTCTGAATTCGAATAATCATACGGTTTCCTGTGGTTCAATTAAAAATCCAAGTTGAGTTATTTGTTGGTTCGAACTCTGTGTTCAACTTGGGATAACCTAATTTAATTATCATTGCCTGAAGATTATGATGAACGTGACCACCACATTCCGGCGCAAGGTCCATAGATAAAGAACGCCTCGAAGAATTTCACAAGCGCCATCTGGCTTGGTTACCAAAAAACTCAGTAGCTGGCAAGTAATAGAGATGGTAATGGAGACGGTAATAGGGATAATGGCACTGTAGATTGGCGACAGTAAATTTACACCTATGAATATAGATAAAAACACACGTTTGATTGACTTGACCGTCGCGGATTTAATGACCATTGTCAAAGAATGCATGACCGGGTTCATGCCGATTGATCAAACCGTAAATGACGAAGACGAAATTGAAGGATATGAGATCGCCGAAACAATAACCGGGTATTCTCGTCAAACGCTTTACCAGTTAAAATCTGCTGGAGAATTGCCTTATATAGGTTTACCCGGCGGGGGTATCCGGTTTTCAAAAAAGATGTTGATGAGCTGGTTGCTATCCCATCAAAAGCTTACGCACCGGGAAATACAGGAAAAAGCGGAAACCCTGAAACTTAAGCGCAAGCTGCGAAGAAAATAATGGTTAGCACAGGTTATTCAGATAGTATCCTATACAATTCCAGATTTAGATAGTAATTGCCTTTACCGATTACTCTCTTTTCCAAAACTCCCATGTCCGTTAACTGGTCAAGGTATTTTCTGGCAGTATTTTCCGCATAAATATTGCCGCCGACCAGGTGCTTTACCCGAGTGTAAGGCTGGGTGAATATTGCGTTGACCAGCGATTCGGGGCGTGCGATGTCGGTATCTTCGATGATGGCTTTTAATATGGCATCTTTTGCACTAACGATGTCGTTGATCTTGTCATAAGTGATGTTCGAAGTTACTTCGACGGCTTTCAATATATACAATAACCAGTTCTTCCAACTTCCTCTTTGGGTTACCCCGGCAAGTCCGGCATAGTAGTCTTCTTTATGGTCCATTATATAACGGCTTAAAAAGAGGATGGGATAATCCAGCAGGCCTTTTTTGGTCAGGTAGTGGATGTTGAATATCCTGCCGGTGCGTCCGTTGCCGTCGCGGAAAGGATGTATCGCCTCAAATTGAAAATGACCAATTGCCATTTTGAGCAATGAGTCTATCGGATAAGTTTTGTCGTCATTCAAAAATTCGATCAGATTGTTAAGTTTAGCTTCGACTACTCCTTTGCCTCTTGGTGGCGTATAGGATACTTTGCCAGAATTTGGCCCGGTGCCGCCCTCTTTAATGACGATTTGAGCAATGGGTGTTCTGATGCCATCGTTGAACTGGCTGACGATCCGGTACATTTTCACAAAGTAATTTTCGTCAAAAACCTGCTCTTCCTTCAGATACATATAACCTTCCCATAACGCCTCCCGATAATACAGTACTTCTTTGGACGGCCCGTTTAATTGCTGGATTTGTTCTTCACTGTAGGCCTGGTACAATTCATCATCAGTTGTAAAGATATTTTCTATTGCGCTGGATGCTTTTGCTTCCTGTAAACTAATAGAATTAATAAGCAGTCCTTGGTTTGGGATGACGATACTTCTGCCCTGTAAGCGGCCAAGCGCGGCTTTGGCATTACCCAATTGACTGTAAATTTCCACATCTTCATAGAGGTGTTTGTCAATTGGCAGTTCCGGCAAGGTATTCCAGGGAACGTTCCGGTCAGGGTTTACTCTGTAAGGCATAAACAAATATACATTATTGACATTAAAAATTTAATATTTTAATGTCAATTGGTTTTATGGCATTAAAATAATGTCGGATGATGTTGATTACCTTAAAATACTGCGATTTTAAGGTATAACTTAAATTTCGCAGTAAAATGTTTTTGGAAACTTTATAAATGTAAAGGAGTTCTATTAAGTAATTGATGGGAACTAATTCGGTGGGAACTGGTGCTTAACGCATCAGTTCTCCGGAGAAGAAATGTAATTCTGCGGATGGTGATTTGGAATGCCATAACATTGATTTTTATGACGCAAAGGTGAATTTGTTTGGGTTATTTGATTGACAATTTAAAGATGTTGGTAGCGTTTATTATAGGCATTAAACGGGATGATGGCTTGATGTAAGAAAATTAGTTTTTGTACTACGAAATATAGCTTGCTTGAATGAGTTAGATAGCCCGCTATTATGTTTGCCTAGCTCTTATAAGTTAGATAATGTTCAGTTATCTTGTATTGACCTAATCTAGCTATGTTTAATGTCAGAATAAGCAGTCCACTTTTCGCTAAACTTTGCGAGCCCAAGGGGATCTATATGCTGCTATGCTTTGTAAATTTTAAAATAAAAGATCCTGGCGACAGTCGTGCCAAGCAATTAAGAATTACCGACAAAGGCACACAAACCCTGAGAGCGGCTTATCAAATCGTTGAACAGGTCGATGACTTATTTTTCAAAAATGTGATAAAAGACAAAGTTGTATTCGACAATTTATTGATGAGATTGATAAAGTTGCCACTTACCTTTGCGGGCTCATCCTCCGGTCATGATCAAAACAGTCGCTGATTTTTTATATCGATTTCAACAAGAACAAGAAAAGGTAGCGAAAGCCCAGGGCCTGCTGCAACGCACGGCAATTGGCGAAATGTATGAGCAGATTACGGCAAACCTTCTCAAAAAAGCGATTTTCGAAGGCCTTGATATCAATATTGTGAGCCAGTCGTTCATTAAAGACGCAACTGGCAAACGTAGCGACGAACTGGACGTAATTATTATTCAGGGACAAGGGCAACCCATTGAACTTACAAAAGACAGGTATGATGTTACCTTTGACCAGGTGATCGCCGTCATCCAAGTCAAAAAGACCTTGAACAACCAGCAGTTGGAAGAAGGCTATTTCAACCTGTACAGTGTTTACGAAATAGCTCCCGATGGCATAGAAGAGTATCAGCTGCATATGTTTAACGATATGTACCGTGCCATTTGCCGGCAGAGTACCGCCATAGATGGAAAACTCAGAACAGTATTTGCCAACAGCACAGAGGAAGCCTTATATCATATACTAAAATGGGACGCGATCTTACCCGCACGCATATTGTTTGCTTTTGACGGCTATCAAACAGAAAAAGGATTGCGTGACTCGTTTTATGAATTTATTGGGAAGAACAGAAGCACGCCTGAAAACCTGAAGGAGGGTTTTAGCCCCCTTCACTTTCCTAATCTGATCATCAACGATGAATTTATTCTTCAAAAAAACAATGGCCTTCCTTATGTTTCGACCTTAAACGGTGTCGATTGGGATTTTTATACCTCTTCTATAGGTAATCCCTTACTTAATTTGCTGGAGATCGTCTGGACCCGGTTGAGCTACCGATACAATTTGTCCTCTTCTATTTTCGGCGAAGATTTGGAATTAGAGGGTTCGAACCCTTACCTAAGCGCTAATATCGTATGGGCCGATGGTATGCGGGGCTGGAATTATCATTACACGACTTACAGCCGCTCCGTTCTTAAAGGGCAGGTAGGCGGCAGTATGGGCTGGTCACCGGTGCAACTTAGCTTTGACCAATTCCAGATCATTAATTACCTCTGCAAAAATCAATCTTTGAAGCTACACAAGATCCGTCGCGCGTTAGCGCTGAGCGATGATCCTGATTTCAATGTTGAAGATTTCATCGCATCATTAATAAACACCGGGTTGGTATATCTTTACGCCTCAAGGGAACTACGGTTGCTGACCGAAGCCTGCCGTACCATCATCATGCCGGACGGCAACTATTATGCCGCTGATGACAAAACCGGGCGTCTTACCCGTTGGGCTTTTAAAAATTAGATTTGCGCACAAAATCGTACATTCGCTTAGGCCCGAATCTCATCGAGGTCATTTATGGACGAAAACAAATCAGACAACTTGCTAGTCAGCGCTTGGCGGTGGGTAGTTAAGTACTCCGGAAATATATTTAGCGTTATCGGCATTGGCCTGACAATTTTCTTTGGTGCGTTTTATGTGCCTGACGCTTTAAGAGAAGCAGAACTGGAAAAAGTCAAAAATGCGCAAATCAACATTGTACAATCGTTTAAAGAACTTGCTTACGCAGATTCAACTTTCAATTCGGATGATGTTCACGAGATTTATGATGCGGAACAAATCCGCATAGGAACAGCTGTGCCGCTCAGCGAAACCCAACTATTGACAGCCACGCAGGGTGCCTTCATGGCCGATAAATTCCTGCCTTTAAAAGAACGAAAACGCTTATTACAGAAGATCGAATCTGTAAAACGTGCGGTTGATCATCAAGCTAAATCCAACACCTCACCGATAGTTTATAAAGCCAAAGCGGACTTTTGGGCATGGCTATCGCCGTTTATTGCGCTTATTGTATCAATAGTAGGTGCTGCAGGTGTCTATTACAGAACAAAGCACGAAAAAGCCAATCAGGAAGAAATCAATAATGAGGTTGAATTTGTGCGAGAGGGTAAGCAAAATGGAGCTTACCATTATGAAGAGGAAATAAAGGAAATCTTGAACGAGATTCCTGGAATTGGCAGCATAAAACAATTTGGAAATTCAGATTATGGTTTCGACCTATCATTTACCTATCGCATGCAGTTCTACTTCATTGAAGTAAAATATTTGCGAACAAGTAAAGTAGGCATCAATTCGTTCAAGCGTTTTTATGATAGTATAAAGGGAAATGAAGGGAATTTTTGGTTTATTTATAACACGGATCTTACTCCTTTAGTAAAAACGGCGATGGAAGAACTTAAAGTATTGAATACACCCAAACGAAAAATTCATTTTTTACACTTGCCGGTTCCTGAAATGCTAAGAGAGAGACTGCCAGAATTGTTAAAAATAGAATAGAAGATTCACTGAAGCGTAAATTCTGACACGCTGTATTTCTTCTCATCTTCATTGATATAAGTATTGTATTGTTTTTGCTGGAATTCCAGATGACGGCTCACTTGTTTATAATGAAACATAGGCCGTTCCTTCAGCAAATTGATGACCTCCCTGAGCCCTTGTTCGGTCATCGTCACCCGCCAGCCAAACCCCGCTTCCGAATCATGATGGCCGCTTTTATTTGCCGGGTCTCCTAGTTGCCAAAAAACCGATTCGACAATAGCTTCTCCTGCATCATTGTCCCACCGGAAATGACCTGTGTCTGCATTGAAATTCAAACCCATATCTTCAGCGAGCAGCGGATTGATTGCCAGCCAATTCGATTTTGGAAGTGTACTCAATGCATCATTATAGATTACGATACCCGCTTGTTCCAAATCAGTGTAATCGCGGATAAGGGTTTCCGTTCTTGATTTAAAGATATTGGGTGATTTCTTGTTGACTTGTAGTTCAACATCTATAAATGCTTCGCGGATCTCCACTGCTTTGCCATGCCCCATGCCTTGTAAAAGTGTTTTTTCTGCCAAAATATAGCGTTCACCGTCAAATGCCGGTAACACCGACGACACATAGGCTTCATCAAATTCATGAGCCCATTTTCGGTCAACCGCCGGCGCGGAGCCCGATGCTTTTAAAATAGATGTCACCAAAGGTGGCTGCTGGGCCGCATTGATTAGGTATATGGCTGGATCGAAATGCGGGACTAAACCGATGACGTCATCCATTTCAACGTAACCCAGATCGGTCAGCTCCATAATGACCTTCGCCAAACCGGCATAGACCTTTTGGATATCTGGACGGTTATAAGGTATTTTCACGTCAAGCGTTGCATCATATAATATTCGCAGCTCCTGTTCATTAATATGCGCGCACCACTCCGGGAACTGAAGATCGTCACCAATGGCCCGTATACGGTAAGCGATATTATATTCCGGAAAACCGGTTAAGCGCGCAAGTACCTTTCTCTCGTAGCTTACGATCTGTGTATAAACCAAGGGGTCGTTCGTTTCCTTTAAATACCCTTCGTCGCTGATGTGCTCGACGGCGTTTTTTGACGCATCCACGATTCCGGGCTGGGGTTTGAATTCCAGGTTGTAGCTTAATGGCAGATCGGTTGTCTGAGCCGTTCTGATAGGTTCTATACCATTATCATACAATAGATCAGATGCCAGTAGCATCAAATCGAATCGCCTGGAGTTGACCAGGGTTTTGAGCTCATCGGCAAAAAGGTCTGTATAGGTATTTGTCTGAGTGGCCAATCCATGGAGCAAATGTAAAAATTTCAGTGTGAAACCTTCCTTATAGAGTCGGTAGAGCAATGATTTCAATAGGTTAGTCGAACTTTCATGTACTTCAATCAGTATCGGGTAAATGATGTAGTCAAATTGGCTTGGCGTGGTGATCAGGAAAAATAACAACTCCGTCAACAGTGCTTCGTCATCCTGTTGACCCGTGATCGAAACTTGATGCACCGGCTGGTCATTGAACAGTAACTGATCACGATACAAATTGATTTCTTCATAGAGCATCGCGTTGTTAGCGGTATCTTCAAAGAGCGCAAACACTTTATCCAGATCAGCTATAACTGATTCTTTGACACGCGTCCCCATGGACGGTAGTGCATCCACAAAGTCCTTCAAGGCAAGCCCTCTTATATTCTCACCGGGCGCCAGTTCCTGCAAGGCCTCGTAAGCCACGATTTTACCCTTCGCATAATAGTCGTCTCCCCATTGGCAATAGCGGGAAGTTTCAATCGTACGTTTTAATAACTTTCGTGCGAGGCCGGGGTGATGATGCTTGGCTAATAGCCGGGCTATGTTAATGATATGTTTGGTATCTATATCCAGGTTAAATTGGTCAAGAAATTCCGCTAACCCTGCTGCCGGGGCCAAAGATATCACTTTAATGAGTGCGTCTGTCCAATTAAAATAACCATTTTGTTCCTCCTGACTTTTGAGCGCCACTAGGTCGTCCAGCGATTGTATCCCCGCCAAAACATCTTCTTTGGTTTTATAATGCCCGCCTTCCAACCTCAATTGTTCCGAACTACTACGTTCTTTATCTTTCGGTTCCGGCCGTTCCGCCAGACCGACACTCGATGGCTCAATACCGTTTTTGACCAGGAGATCGTATACTTCTGCTAAGTAACTTGTACGGACCTCCGCCACAGCACAGATCTTCAGTTCTCTGATCAATCCGGCGACCTGCTGTTCATTGGGCTGTGTATCAAAAAATGCACCTATAAATCTTCGCCGTGTCGTATGCGCATCATCCATGGTTACAATAACCCGGGCAAAAAGTTTAACAAGAATACCCCTGAACTCCGGTTTTCCGGCAAGCAAATACTTCAATGCGGACGCTAAACCATCCAATAGCTTAATCAGCCGGCTAAACAACAGATGTTCGAATAGCTGGTAACCATTTCCATGTGACAGCCCCAGTTCTAAAATAGCTTCGGCCGGCGTATGTGTCGCCGAATTCACTTTTTCGCGCATAGCTGATAGCCGGTCAAAATAGAATTGAAGATCGGCAACGGGCGGGGGTTCGTATTTACCGATCCAGCGTACCATCTGTTCTACCTGTTGATCCTCTTCAGGCGCCATCCCGAAGGAGATCGACATCAACCTGTTAATCACCGCTTCCACTTTTGCCGGTTCCCCCAATCGTGCCCACAAACGGGCTTGTCTTGCGCCATCAGCAATACGTTCCTGCAAATAACCCCGGTCATATAAACTTCCTTCCAAAAGCGAAAGTGTTTGCTTACACCAGTCAGGATCGATCCGGTGCTCGATCACCCAGCTGACTACCTCTTGTATCGTTTGGTCGCTCCAATAGCGCTTGTTCTTTTGCCATTCTTCTGAAAACTTGGCTAGCAGGCCCTTCGTGATCTCGGGAGAAATCCGCACGCTTACGCGCAGTACCTGCTCCGCAAAACTGCCTTTAGCCGACACGATTTCGTAGTCATACAAGGGATCACCGTGCCGGTGATGAAATAGCGCAAAAAGCTTGTCAAGACTTTCGAAAAAACCAAGGGAAGCAGTTGAATAACCATGAAAGAACCAGGCATGTGCTAAACCCATTTGGACAAAGGCACGATAATAGCCGCTTTCGACCGGTTTGTCACCCGGCGGGATCAAGGTTTCCGGTAAGGCGCCGAAGTCTTTGCTGATGATGTAGAAAAGCCGCGCATAATTAAACACATAATTGGAAAAACCGCCTGACCGAACATGAGAAACGCGCTTTTTCAATTCGGCCGGCGTTTCCAATTGGTCAAAAGCCTTCTTGCGTTTTTCTTCATCAGCTGAAACGAATGTATAGACTAAAGCATATGATAATAAATGCGAATTATGCCCGTCGAATGTCCAATTATCAAAAAATGTCAGCCCTTTTTGCCTGAGTGCTTCGGAATCGGTCTGACTATAGGCCACGTGAAAGTAAAAATCGAACCGGTAAGATTCGTCTAACTCATCTTTGACAAAAGATTCTAGTTCGATGAGCTGATCATAGGCCTGCCGCTCCATGAAAAAATCCTTTAAAGACAGAATCACTTCCGGCAGCAATGCTTCATCAGGCTCTTCGAATCCTTCCTCTGCGATGACCAGTTCCCTACAGCGATCGACGATAGTGGTAACCGACAGGAACATACTCGCCGTGTTTGCCCAGCTCTTTACCAGATCGACCTCGTTGGATTCGGAATAAGTGGCCTGACTATAACGTCTCCTGGAGAGTTTTTCAGACCGGACAAGCATTTGAATGGGCGTAGCCCGATCAAACAATTCCAGCGCTAACTTAGGGTGTCCGTTATCGAAAAGCATTTGCGCAAATTCGAGCGCCGTCGTTTGCGGTACCAATAGCTTGGCTGAATCAAAAACAAACGAACAAGCCGTATCCATCCAGCCCGCCAGCAGAAAAATATCGTGATATTCTCCAAAAGGAAAACTGGCCGCCCGTTGATCCAATTCGAGCAATGCGAAAAAACAAGCCGCAACTGTTCTTTGGTTTTTCTGCTTCGACCCGGCTTGCGCAGCAAGTTTGATATCTTCCCTGATAATAGTCGTGTTACGAAAGGCGTACCATTGTTGCCGAAAGAAGGCTTGAGAAGCCGTTTCTGTGATCGGCTGAAAAGTTCCCGCCTTATACCAGTGGTAGATGATATTGAACCGGTAGAGATCCTCCGCATCTTTAATCGCTGCAGCGATCTCCAGGTGATAATTAGCGTCTTTACGCTTATCGAACTGGCCATTAAACGGATTTTTCACGGATTCCTCGATCAGAAATTCCTTGAAGCTGTTGTGAAAGAATTGCCAAATATTTTCTGACTTGTAAAAATAATATTCGGCAACCTTATTCACCCGCGCGGCATCTGCAGCCTTGATCTCAAAGAGTCCTAACAATTCCAGGTTAAAATAAGGATAGCGGAACCGGGCGATCAGACCGAGCACATGAACGAACTCATCATAGGTTTTATGTTTCTCCCAAAACTTCAGGTATTCCAGATAAATATCACCGTTAAAGTCTTTTGAATCAATAATGGCATCGTATTGAGCCGTCTCTGCCTGCTTCAGTTCTTCGATGGTATAGCGTAAAAAAAGCGGGTGGCCCTTGGTATTTTGAAGCAATGCATCCAGCTGATTCCCGGACAGCGTAAATTGATAAGAATTAACCAACTCATTGATCTGTTCTTTAGGCAGGGGGCTGATCGATACAAGGCTATCCGTCTCCGTTAAATGTTGCTGAATATCAAAGTTCAGTTCGCTGAGCTGGCTGACCGTCCGGCTGCCCAGGATAAAATAGATATTGTACGGGATAGCTTCAGGCTTCGGCAATACGTTGAGCAAACTATGGGTCACCTGTTGCTCCCGGCCGATATGATCCAGGCCATCTACAATGATAAATACCTTTTCATCACGATAGCTCAGTTTTTGCAATTCTTCTCCCAGATGTTTCTGCAGATCCAGTAATTCCTTTTCAGGCAGTCTATCCTGTAAATTCAAGCCGCTCTCCCTGATCTGTACCAGGAGATCATGCAGAAAATATTCAGCCTCGCCCCGGTAGCCATATTCATAACTCATTTCGAGATTCGTATAGGCATAATACTTGAGTACCTTATACGGACTGTTGGACAACCATTTAGTTAATAAAGTGGATTTACCGGAGCCTGCATTACCGATCAGTGCGATATAGCCTTTATTTTTCCGTTGAATGATCGCATCCAGTTGCGTTAGCGTGGCGTTTATCGGCTGATAATGTCGCTCGTCAACAAAGAATGCATGCTGAAACCGTGTTTCAAACTGATCTTTCAAACCAAATTCCGCCAAAAACCTAGCATGGTCATAGCGCACGTTGCCTTGCTTAGCCACTATTTGTGCAATACCGCCCGCAATACGCGAAATATGTGCTGTTCGCTTGGCCTGGGTATAAGTGTCGTACAAAAATTGGTCGGGTTTATAATTGAAGACGAATTTAAAGTCGTGAATAAAGGCGACCAGGTCAACTGCTGTCGTATTCACCAAGCCTGTGAGCTCATCGAAAACCGGCTGCCAAACTTTTGGAATAGTTGTGGCATCATAAGTCCCGCGTTGTAGAGGTACCCAAAAATTAGCGATAAATTTTTCAAGGGATGGCTTTGGTTTGCCGTCATAAGCCGTGATAGAATCGTGTGCTGAAACAGGCTGCGTGGTAATAAACCTGGCGTCTATTTGTTTTCCGGATATTTCGTCTTTACGCTTTGCCATCCTTTATACACACCTTGAAAAATGCTTTCCGTATCGGACTGCGTAAAATCATGATAACTAAAATTTGATGAACCGATCTGTTTGACCTGATAGGCGATCACTTTATCGGATGTACCCAGCAAAACGTCATCCAGTTTACCGGCGCCGTTATTGGCAAATTCAACCCATTCCAAATCATTTTCCAGCAGTTGATTGTAAATCTCCGTAGCAAAGATATCGTATTGAAAAAAGTAGCCCGCAATCGCGGCCACTTCTCCCGGCGTTTTCAGTAATGACATGGTTAGACAAGGAATATAAGCTTAAAGATAGCGATAAAGCCTGAAGTTCCGGTTATGATCGGCCAGTTGAATAGTCAGCCGCTAAAACTTAGTCTGTAAACGGTCAATGATTTTCCGGAACACCAAAATATTTGTGCTGTATTGGTGGTTGTCCTTTGACACAGTGTCAATAAAGGATAACTATTTATTATCCTGCATCGGTACCCGTCATATATCAAGTTCGAACAACATCATTTGGTTCGTGATTTTTTCTTTGAAGATCTACAAAGCCTTTCTTCGATAATTCGGCCAGGCACTTACCTGTCCAATCAATGTATTAGATTTCAACTTCGGATAATGGAATTCCACATATTTCTTAAAAGACCTGATCGTTTCCATATTATCCCATTCCATAGCCGTAAGGCAAAGCATAGGCCATTTTTTGGTAGCGATCATAAAGCTATATAATTGCAGATAAGGTGGTGCCTTTTCAAATGCTTGCTCGATAAGCTCATTATATAAAGCCTTTTTAAGCACTTTCTTAAAATCCATGATCAGATCATAAGTTACCAATTGAAGAGTACCCCATTTTATTAATTCCGCCATGTATGGCATTTCTTTGGCGTCAAAGAATAGATACAGAAAAGTGATAAAATCGAATTCAGTTACATCACAAAGATCCTTACTCAAATAAGCATAATTTTTTTTAAATACCTCCAATGAAAACCCGTCTTTCATTTTATCAATGACAAAACTGATCACTTCGTTCTCCTTTTCGATAATCTGTTCCATATCAGGCCCTTTAACACTACCATCCGGCAACTCCAGTGCATACCTGGATTTAGAGAACAGCTCGAAATAATAACTTTTAAAAAATATGGTCTTCCGCTCAAAAGTTACCTGCACATATAAAGGGTATGTAAGCTGCCCGTGAAAGTCAACCTGCTTCAGACGGTCATTCAGGTAGGTTTTGTAACTGATTTTATTCACTTTTTTAAAAAATATTTTTTGATGCTATTTGACTGCTTTTGGTGTTCCCTGCTTTTAATTAATCGATGATTATTTATCAAGCTTAATCAAAAATAGGCAAACCAAATGAAGTTGCTTTCTGATTGAACGGGTTAAAATTAATCATTTGTTTTGACATATTTAATTTTATCAAAACAATATTTTATATTTGATTTATGCAGAAGCAACTGCAATTCAAACAATTGCAGATTAGGGTGAGCCATTCCCATAAAGTAGCGGGTGGCGAGACACATGATTACTATTAATTTAAAACAATGACATCAAATGAATTAGTTACAAAAGAGGATCTGGAAGTATTTGGGAATAAACTCATGGAAAAAATAGAGCTTATTCTTCAGCCGGGAAAAGCACAAAGCAAGCAATGGTTAAAGAGCAAAGATGTGAGAAAGCTATTAAACATTTCACCCGGCACTTTGCAAAACCTGCGTATCAACGGTACGCTCAGTTATACCAAGATTGGCGGTATGATGTATTACAAACTGGAAGACATTCATAAAGTACTGGAAGGGGGTAAACATTGAAACCAATCGTTAAAACAAAAGAAATGGCGGCCTATGCGGAGCGGGTAAGGCAAATGGGTAAAAATCCGCATCTGCTCGCTACCCATGTAAGCCTATATAATGCTTTGTTTGCTTGCTGGCAACGGAGCGGATATAATAACCCTTTTCCGGTTAGTCGCAGGATGCTCATGTCCTACAGCAGGATCGCTTCTACCGCTACTTATCATAAATGCATAAAGGAACTGGAAACGTTTGAGTACATCCATTATTACCCATCATATCACCCGGTAAAAGGTAGCCTGGTTGAGTGGCCGGAGGATAAGCATGATAACAGATCGGCTGATAGCGAGATATAATGTTACAAAGATAACCCGATAGTAAGATCGGCTGATAATCTGTTATAACGATAGTTAGATATAATGTTACCAAATGAAGTCATACAACGAACACTCCGGCCCTTATTGCAAAACACTATCTCCAAAGAACTTTAATACCCTTAATACAATCTTCTACTGGAATGTGCAGCCGTCAAACGTCCTTTTCTTCTTGGAAGAAAAGGAGCAAGCGGAAGTTGGGCAGAGCCCTACTTTGCTTGCCATTTGCGCTGCAAATGGGGTTTTGCGTATCCTCCGGGGATACTTTACCGCGTTTTTACCTGCAAAGAAGAAGAAAACAGGATACTTGGCAGTATCCTGTATAGATATATAAAGGCATATAGGTCTGTGCAGCCTTATGCCAACAAATGAAATGAAGTGATGGAAGATATTAATGTAAGATCAGTACGATACCCCATTGTGGTGGACCAGAAGTTTGAAAAGATCGCCCTTAAACTGGGGCGGACAAAGCGCCAGGTTTTTATTCAGATGGTCGATTATTTTTATAAAAGCAAGAAAGATCCAATAGACCTGAATGATGAACTCTTAAAAAATGCGCTGATGAAGAACCATCAGCAGTACATCGGTTTTATTAAGGCACAGGAAAATATGCTGCTCATTCCTATCAAAACAGAGATGGATAGGGTTTCCCAATCACAGAGAAAGATCATCGACCGCTTTAATTCCGAAGTGCTGAAGCATAATGTGGACGTGTTAAATAACCTGCAAAGCCATGCCAAAGCGTTCGGGGAAGTAGCCCATGTAATGGATGCGATCTTGAAGGCTATGAAAGGTAAGGAAATCCTGAAAGAACAGTTCCTGTTTATCCTGGATGGTTATATCAGATCTAGGGAGGCATTTGGTATGATGACATTGGGCAGGGAAAAAGAAGAACTGGTCGCTATTACGAAAGAGCAGATCAGGTTATTATAACGAATCGACTTTATGTTTATCAATATTACCGATAGTAAAGAAGCGGCTAACAAGGGCAGCAGTAGCGGACTGGTTCATTACCTGGAAAAAGAGAACCGGATATATAATAAGGATGAACCCGAGTATTGGTTCAATGGCCAGCAAGTCAGAATAGATCCATACGTGGCTATGTGGACAATAGACAACAATATCGCCAAGCTGGGCAAGGGTGATGCTAAATTCTTCCTGCTTAATATCAGCCCCAGCCAAAAGGAGATCGCTTTTTTAAAGGAGCAATATGGCGAAGATGGTGCCAAGGACCAGATGAAAGGGTTTGCCGTCAGAGTGATGGATGCCTACGCCCAGAATTTTAAGCGGGAAGGCATTAACAGCCATGAAGATCTGATATGGTTTGGGAAGCTGGAAAACTACCGTTATTACACCCACAATGACCCGGAGGTTAAACAAGGCATCAAAAAGCGGGGTGACCGCAAGGAGGGTGAACAGATGCATGTACAGGTCATTGTCAGCAGGAAAGATGTGACCAACAAAATCAAGCTTAGTCCGATGAATACATCAAGAGGGAAGAATGAAGATCATTCTAAAAAGATGGGACAATTTGACCGGGTGGCTTTTAAGCAGTGTGGGGAAACCATGTTTGATGAATTATTTGAGTTTGAAAGGCAACTTAAAGATACAATGGCCTATGCCAATGCACAGAAAAACGGCAGCTTGGCCGAGCGGGTGCAGATGGAAACCCAAAATCAGAAAGAAGAAGCCGCACATTTAAACACCGGCCTTGGCGAAGATCAGGCCGACATGGAATTAGCCACCGGCATCCATCCATATTCCGCCACCATAGACGAGTCTTTTGAAGACCTTATCACCCCTCTTCATATAGACATAAAAGATGATGTGGATGATGAGGCTATACATGGAAGAAATCGCCATAGAAAAAGACAGGCGAGGACTAATACAAGATGATCGTTTAAGTCCATCTAATTACCTGGACAAGAAGCCTCAATCTATATAGTCATCTTCAAAATGTCTACTTGTTTTCGACCTGTTCAATTTTTATAACTATGGTTTCTTTTTTATTAGAAACACTCCCATCCTTGTTTGTCTTATTTATTTTTTTGAGAGTTAGTCGAACGATATCATATATTGGTACTTCTTTAGGAATCAGGTCAATGATATCGCAATCAAATACATCTGATAAAAGTTTCAAATGTCGTATATTGTATTTGGCTCTTTCAGAAAATGTTTCAACCTTTGAAACAAAGCCATCAGCTAACTTCATGTTATGTGATAATTGAAGCTGTGTAAGCTTTCTTTCTTTTCTTATATCCCTTACGTGACAAATCAGAAGATAGTCAAGATGAGATATTTCCACATAGATAATTTCTTCTTTTTTATCCGCCATTTTTGCATACAAGTGACGGCTTTTAATTTTTTCACACAAATCCACTTGTGGATTTGAATTATTGTTCCTAACTTAGTTTAAACAACAATCATAGTCGAAAAAACAGACAGTACTAATAATTAAATTCAAGTATTACTGAAAGACCTTGTGGCAAAAAGTAGGACGTTTGAACGCAAGAAGTAGGTGAATGCTCATTTCCTGTATTATCTTTGTATATTATAGGATTTGGGTCGCCTGCTTTATTCTGCGTTCGCCCGCCGCAAGGCGGTGGTGGTCCTACACCTTTGCCGCAGAATGAGCATTAAGGGCGGCCCTTTTTTATGCTAATTCTTTCGGTATCATAAAAAGGTGTTGAAAGAATGGAGTCCCAGAAAAAACAGATAAACTTATTAATAATACCTGGTTGTTCAACAAAACTGTACCTAAGGTTTGACTTTGATAAGACTATTTCCTATCCCCTCCAAAATCCGATAAAAAACATCATTTGCTCTCCTGAGTGAACTTTTAAAACGGCAACCCAAGATCAGCTTAATAGTTAATAGTCAATTTCAGGTTGCCGTTTTCCTTTTCATAGTCTTAGCTGACTGATTTTTTAACCAACTCAACGAAAGAAATTTCATGAAAAAAACTATACTTTTTATATTGCTGGCCACGCTTTGCCTTTTTTTTCAGGTAGCTGCCCAGGATAAACTTACTATCAATTCCCTTAAGATCGGCGATCAGGTGCCGAACCTTGGTATAAATGGTATCATCAATTATCCTGCTCAAACCGCCAAGATATCAGACTTTAAAAACAAGCTGGTGATCCTGGACTTTATGAATACCTATTGCAGCAGCTGTATTGAGGCATTACCGAGGCTGGATTCTTTGCAACGCCAATATGTAGGTAAAATCCAAATTTTCATTGTTATCGATGAGCCATTAACACGAGTCAGGTCTTTTCTTAAAAACAATCCGATAGCTAAAAATATAAAGCTGCCCGTGATCGTCGGAGATAAAACACTAATTAGGCTCTTTCCTCACCAATATGTGTCCCACGAGGCCTGGATCAATAACGGAACGGTCAGGGCTATTACAACGGCCCAGTATGTCCAGTCAAAGAACATCGAGGAAATACTAAAACAAGACGCTGTAAATTGGGAATTGAAATCTGATTTTGCTTTTGATTATCATGCCCCGATCCTCGTAACCAATGAACAGCATGTTCCCGAACAGATCCTTTCTTCCGGTTTGTTTTTCTCTGCCTTAACCGGGCACTTAAAAGGTGTGGCTACCCGACACACTTATGAAGTTGATAGTCTGAAAAGGCTTGTTAAAATCCATTATATTAATTTCAGCATCGTTGACCTGTATTTGGCCACGCTGCCTGATCAGAAAGATTTCCCGGTAAGGCATGTGCAGATCAGGGCAGAACACCCTGAGAACTTCATTTTCCGAAATAACAATACCGGATACCGAGATCTCTGGAATAATCAGCATACCTGGTGCTATGAAGGGGTATTTCCGATTGATTTTTCCGAACAGGAAATTAAAAGAAAAATACAAACAGATCTTGATTTCTACCTGCATTTAAATAATCGTTTTGAAACAGTTAGAACTAAAGTACTCCAGTTAGTTAAAGATTCTACTCATTCAAGTTTGGCTAAGCAGCCCTTCAAAATCAGACAGAACGGTAAAGAACTGTTAAACTTCATCACGGTAAGCGATCTACTCAAAAAGCTGAATCATGATTTTGTGAACAGACCGGCAGATAGTGATCTCTCGCCTGATGAAGTGATCAATGTTGATATCGTTGCGACTGACCTGATGAATAAGTCTGACCTCAACGAGACATTAAAAGCCTACCACCTGACTTTCAAAAGCGTGGAAAAAGATGTCCGCATGTTCGTGCTTTCAGCGACTAAGAGTCGAGTTCAAATCACCTTAAACCATTCCATTTATGAAAGCAAATAAACGCTCATTATTCATATTACTCATTTTCTTCTTTAACGCCAATCTTCTATTCGCGCAGCAGTTAAGTCTTAAAGGAAAAGTTGTTTCCGAAACTGGCATGCCGGTTGCGGGTGCTACGGTTGTCGTGAAATCCGGGAAGCAGGCAACCACTACTAACCTTAATGGTGAATTTAACTTAGTTCGTATTGCGCCAAATGCCACGCTGATCGTGACCTGTATCGGGTATAATATGCAGGAGGCTATTGTTAAAGGCAATGATAGCATGGTCATCAAGCTAAGTCTGCATAACAGCCAGCTTGACGAAGTGATCATACAGGCCTATGGTACGACAACCCAACGGAAGAACACAGGGAACATCACCAAAATCACGGCCGCTGAAATAGCAAACCAGCCGGTGTCTAATCCGCTGGCAGCCCTGGAGGGGCGCGTTCCTGGTGTGAATATTACCCAATCCAGTGGGGTGCCCGGATCATCGTTTAATGTCGAGGTCAGGGGAAGGTCCACTTTAGATGGTAGTTTATCCCGGAACGATCCCTTAATTGTCATTGATGGTGTTTTCTTTGAAGCAGGTAACCAATCCTATAACCAGCTGCGCTCAGCTGCAAACGATAATTTCGGTCATGGGGGTTTAAGTCCTTTGAATAACATCAATCCCAACGATATTGAAAGTATAGAAGTTTTGAAGGATGCGGATGCCACGGCGATCTATGGGAGCCGGGGTGCAAACGGGGTACTCCTGATCACCACCAAGAAAGGAAAAGCGGGTAAGACCGTTTTTAATGGCAATGTCTATTCTGGTATTAGCACCGTTCCAGGTACAATGAACCTGCTGAACACCCGGCAATATGTTCAGATGCGGAAAGAGGGTTTTAAAAATGATGGCATAACACCAAGCGCCGATCCTGCTGATCCGGGCTTCGCACCGGACATCATGCTTTGGGATACTACCCGCTATACGGATTTAAAAAAACTGCTGATCGGAAATACGGCCCGTTCCACCGATGTACAAGGAACCTTAACAGGAGGCAACCCACTGAATCAATTCCTGATCGGGGGAGGCTACCACCGGGAAACCAACGTTTTTTCCGATGACCTGGCAGATACGCGGGCTACTCTTCATTTTAGCCTTAATCACAGTTCTGAGAACAGAAAGTTTACTATGGGTTTTTCAGGCGGTTATAGCAATGATAAAAATCAACTCATTGCCACAGACCTTACCCAATACATTAACCTACCGCCAAATCTGTTGCTCCGGGACAAAAGCGGTAACCTAGCCTTCCAGGAAGCAGGGGTAAGTTATGCTACGGTAAATAACATGATCAATCCGCTGGCTATCTTACAACAGACCAATACGGCTATAACGGAAAATTTGTATAGTAACCTGCAATTGAGTTATAAGATACTACCGTCACTCCTGTTTAAGGTCAGCGCAGGCTATAATACCTTCAAGACAGATGAAGTGTCCATTATCCCGCAAAGTTCCATCGATCCGTACGTTGCCTCTTATACACCGGCATCATCCGCTTTTTCAAACACTTCTCTGAGCAGCTGGATCATCGAACCTCAATTGAGCTATACGAAAAGCATCAGCAAAGGGAGTCTAAATGTATTGATCGGCGGTACATTCCAGGAGAAAAAAATGAAAAGTAATGTTATCCAGGCGACCAACTTTTCCAGCGACCTGCTCCTGAACAATCCGGCTGCAGCGGGATTGGTTACCGCCGATATTGAACAGTCCTTATATCATTATGAAGCCGTATTCGGCAGGGTTAACTATGACTGGCAGGGCAAATATATCCTGAATGCAACTTTCAGGCGTGACGGCTCCAGCAGGTTTGGCCCGAATAAGCAATTTGCCAATTTCGGTGCTTTCGGTGCTGGCTGGATATTTTCAGATGAGCCGATCATTCAGCGACACTTACCGTTTTTAAGCTTTGGAAAGCTGCGGGCAAGCTATGGCATAACCGGGAATGATCAGATCGGTGATTACAATTACCTGAGCCTTTACCAGAACACGGGCATCACCTACAATGGGTCGCCTACCTTATCTCCAGCCAAATTGTATAACCCGGATTATCGCTGGCAAACCAATAAAAAGGCGGAGATCGGCATAGAGTTGGGATGGTTAAGGGACAGGCTGTTTTTTACCGCATCTTATTACCGGGAAAGAAGCAGCAATCAACTGGTCAATTACCCGCTGCCAACGCAAACCGGCTTCCAAAATGTGGTGATGAATTTACCGGCACTTGTTCAGAACTCAGGTATCGAACTGGTGCTGAACACCAAAAATGTGAACCAAAAGAATTTCAAATGGACTACATCGCTCAATGCAACGATTCCAAGGAATAAGTTATTATCCTTTCCCGGATTGGCCTCAACCAGTTACAGGAGTATTTATGTAGTAGGGCAACCGTTGTCTGTTATCTATGGATTTAAGTACCTGGGGGTGAATCCGCAAACGGGTGTCTATAATTTCCAGGATGTCAATAATGACGGAAAGCTGAATGCTTCCGATTACCAGCCTCTTGGTAACCTTAACCCGAAATATTATGGCGGGGTATCCAACACCATTACCGTACGCCAGTTTCAGCTTGATTTCCTATTTGAATTTAAAAAGCAAATGGGGCGGAATTATTTAGCACAGCTATTTAATAATTTCCCCGGAATCGTGGCTAACCAGCCAACTATCGTATTAAACCGCTGGCAGCAGCCTGGCGATATAAGTACGGTTCAGCAATACACTGCCGGGAATAATCAGGCAGCCATTATCGCGGCAAACACACAACTAAACATATCCAACGGAATCTATGGGGATGCTTCCTATATCCGCCTGAAAAATGTCGCGCTTGCTTATCATTTGCCTGAATCCTTTTTAAAGCATTTGGGGATTACAGGAGGAAAAGTTTATATCAATGCCCAGAATGTATTGACCATCACGAAATATAAAGGATTAGATCCTGAGACACAGAATTTCTATGTATTACCACCGCTTCGCACCATTGCGGCAGGTCTGCAATTATCCTTTTAAATATAAAAACATGAAAAAAATATTGAATCCTTTTAGCTCTTATCGGAGTAAGCCGCAATTGTGTGCCATTATGATCAGCGCTGTATGCCTGCTCTTTTCCTGTAAAAAGTTTGTGGAGATCGGAGCGCCGGTAAGTAAGATCGAAACGGCCAGTGTATTTTCCAATGATCAGGCGGCACTTTCGGCAGCATTGGGTGTTTATGCAAACATGGGGACTTCGGGTTTAACGATATGTTCTGGTGGCGCAACGTTATACCCCGCATTGAGCGCGGATGAACTGACTTATACCTCTACCAATACAGAACTGCTTTCTTATCAGCATAATGCTATTATAGCCGACAATGGTACGGGGATTTACGGCAGGCTCTGGTCACCGGCTTATAAAAATATTTATTACGCAAATGCGGTACTGGAGGGAGTATCGAAATCAGTATCAATATCTGACACGCTTAAAAAACAGCTAAAGGGCGAAATGCTCGTCGTTCGCGCCTTAAACTATTTTTACCTGGTTAATTTGTTTGGTGACGTGCCGCTTGAATTGTCCACGGATTATAAGGTTAATAATATCATGGTGAGAACACCCGTAAATAAAATTTATGACCACCTTGTCACAGACCTGACCCTTGCCGTTAGTCTATTGCCTGCTTCAAATCCGGCTCAGTTGAATATACTGCCTAACAAATGGACAGCATCCGCGCTGTTAGCAAGGGTTTATTTATATCAAAAAGACTGGGCCAATGCAGAAAGCCAGGCTTCAGCAGTCATCGGTTCGGTACAGTATCACCTGGAAAATAATTTAAGCAATGTATTTCTGCAGGGTTCAGCGGAAACGATCTGGCAATTGGCGAGTGATTATAGAAATACCAGCGAGGGTAGCACATTTATTCCGTCCGGTTCATCATCCCGTCCGGCTTATGCGATCAACAATTATTTATTATCCGCTTTTGAGAATGGCGATCAAAGGAAAGTGTCCTGGCTGAAAAAGAATACTGTTAGCGGCGTAGACTATTATTATCCTTATAAATACAAGGTCAGAACGTCTTCACCGATCACTGAGTATTATGTCATATTCAGGCTGGCAGAACAGTACCTGATCCGGGCGGAGGCCAGGGCACAGCAAAATAATTTAGATGGGGCGAAAGCGGATTTAAACCTGATCCGTTTACGAGCAGGTTTAACCGAAACAAATGCTGCTGATCAACCATCATTGCTCAGTGCCGTTGCCGCAGAACGGCAAACAGAACTGTTCTGCGAGTGGGGGCATCGTTTTCTTGATCTCAAAAGAAACGGGCAGGTCGATCAACTTTTAGGAATTAGAAAAGCACCGGACTGGCAGCCGACCGATGCGGTTTATCCAATTCCTTTAAGCCAAATACAGGCAAACCCTTACTTAGTACAAAACTCAGGTTATTGAACAAACAAAAAGCACGACCGGGCAGTCGTGCTTTTTTATTAACGCGAAGGTTTAGTTTTGCTTTTTAAGCGGATCGGCATCACCATGCGCAGATGTTGGAAAACTGGTGATCTGAGTATTAAAACCTCTTACACAATCAGCATCGTTCCCTGGTGTGCAAGGCAAATTATCTTCCGCATAAGTAGCATCAACCTTTGCACCGCTATAGGCTTGTGATCCGGCAACGATCTGCCCGCTGCTGTTTACACTGTACCAGTAATAGGTGCTTAGGTTTTTATGCTTGTTAACGAGATGGCCTTTGCTGGTAAAAGCGCTGAAGCCTAAAGCGGAAACAATTAAAATGGCAGCTACTATAGCCGCGTATTTGTTTTTTATCGTGTTTTTTATCACGTGTTTTGAACTTTTTATAATAGCAAAAAAGGGCTCCAAAAACTTTATATTCGTATAGTTATGTGACGTTTTGCCTTCAGGCAGGCCTCACCGGAAACTTTTGCGCCCTGGGTGCTTATGTTTCCATTTGCCCGAATAGCCCGGCACGGCTATTCGGGTTTTTCGTGAATAGGGCTTCTTTACGGTCGTGAACACTGGTGTGGGTAATTCTCTTTCGGACGTAAGCATGATTAAAAAGAGGCCGGATGTTGATGGTATAAAACCACAGACATGCTGCCATGTACCTCTGGATAAAACGGATGCAAAGCGCTGCCATAGCGGCCAGCATGACCTTTGAGTTATAATCCTCTGCCATGTCCCTGATTGTTGCTGCATCAAACGTTTTCATCCTTTACATTTTTCTTGTTAATCAACTTAACACCAGCGGCGCAGCCTTGGCGTCACCTGTCCTGGGTTTGTGCACTTTATCGCTGTACCCGCGTTCCATGCATCAGCATCCGGTGCCATCTTAACAGTACCGGCCGGATATCCCACTGATAGCAGTTACTTTAGGGGCTGCTATCATGTTGCTGATGCTCTACCGCCAGGAAATGGCGGCTCGGCTCCCGGTACTCCCATCACATATCTTTGCAACAGTATTGATCGTTGCGTTTAGTAAATCTCGGTATCTGTTTTCCCCAAAAGCATAAAAAAACAGAGATAATAAGGATGGGAAACCACTAAAAAGGGTAAGTTTTTTTATGCCTGTTTTTGAGAAAAGGAGAGAATGGGCATAAAACAAGCCTTAAAGACTATCTGAAGGCGGGTATCCAAAAAACTTCTTGAACTGTATACGGAAGCTTTGTACATCCTTATAGCCCACTTGACTATATACTTCATTGGTGGATAGTTGGCCCGTTGCAAACAATTGTTTTGCCCTCTGTAAACGGAGATTGATCAGGAATGCATGTGGTGTGGTGCCAAATTCTTCTTTGAAGTTTTCGATCAGTGTTTTCTCCGTGACATGAAAAGTCCGGATCAGTGTTTGGTTGCTGAGTTCGGAGTCTGTATAGTTTTTTTCCAGAAAGTTTTTAACGCGGTATACCGGTTGCTCCAATTTGATCGAAACCATCTCGTCGTATTGGGCCAGTAACTGTTTGAAGAACCGGAGCAGCTCTGCTTCAATATCAGCTGCCTTATGATCATTCAGCTCGTATAACTGGAGCAATGTCCGGTAGATCGGTCCTGCTATCGGGCATCGGGGCATATGTCCATATAAAGAATTGCCATTATCGTGGTCAAAAACAAATGCCTTTAGTTGGGGATATTGGCCGATATCTTTTTTCAGCCACTCCATTCTTGGAGCGATGTAAAAGATACGGTGAATGCCCGGCTGTAGCTGGCCAATATACTCGCCTGGCTTGTTGAATGTGGCATAGCATGTGCCCTTGTCTGCTTCGGTAATGAGCGTACCATCGGGAGTGGAAAAACGAATGTGCCCCTCCAGCATGAAAAAAAGAAACAGGGCTGATTCCTCCACCTGGTAACTCAGAGACAACTCCTTGTCCAGTTTAAATTCATACAATTCAATATAAAACAGGTAATGGCTATGATACTGGCGAAGTAATGTACCCCCTTCCAGTCGGATCAACTCGGCATCGGTATAGTTTACCGGGTAACGACTGTACCCTGGCGGTTTTTGACGAATGGGGCTCCGGGAAATAACCGGAGAAGAAAAATATAAGATGATAGGGTTTTTCATAGGCTTGCTAAAAATCTGGCTGCCTCCTATCTGTATCAGGAGTCTGCCTTAGGTGTGTTTAACCATAAATAATTTAATATTCCAATAGCTTATTTAATTAAGTACTAAATAAGCCGCTTAATCTCGGCGTTCTTTTTATTCAAAAGTGTGACATGCGTAAATATTTTTTTTCGGGTTGAATAAATGCATTTTTTTAATGCGAAAACAGTGGTAAAAGGGTGGTGACTTTTGGGGGCGAAAAAGGGAGCAAACACCCAATAATTTGCCTGATTATCACTTCAACGCCAACAATTATTGCATAAATCGGCTCTTTTGGGGTTCCTCGAGATGAAAAAAAGTAAAAAATAGTTACTACCCTTTACCCCTGTAAAAAAATTTCTTCTCTCTATGACAGCAGTTTCATCATAACCGAACCATTTATTCTGATATGTATCGGGAGAATCTTCCGGCGAAGTATCCTTTTAATTTTCTCCTATTTATCTGTTTTCTCATTTCAGATGATCGTGTACTTATCTTATCTACCCTTTTCTTTGCAATTTTTAGCTAAAGCGTTAAGACCGTATTTTATCAGATTAAAGTTATGCTCCTGAAAATCTTTTATCAATCGATTACATTACAAAATGAGTTGATCTACATTACAAAAAGGTCGTTCTACCTTAATAAATGGATTAATATACATCACAAATGAAGTTGCTTTACCTATCCTTTTTTCGCAATTTTTAGCTAAAACGTGAGTTTTATCCCATCTGGTTAAAGTTATAGTATGGGTGTCTTTTTGTCAATAAACAATGGTTCAGAACGTACTTAACAAATGATAAAATCAACATTGCCAATTGTTAATTTGATCAATTAACAATTGGGTTGACTTATTACTTTTCTTATTCGCCGAATATTTTTGCACTTTTTATCATCCCATTATTGGCTATCTGAATATTGTTTGTTGACAGAAACCCTACAGAAAAGTCGCTCTCCTAATACCCATAGTATTCAGGACACATTAATACAAAAACACTTTCCGTTTACACCATAAATTTCAACGATCCGTTCGGGATATGCTAAACGTTTATCGAATAATTTAAAACTTTAACTTATAGGATTTGTCACTGAGAAGTGTGTAGCGATGCTGATTCATCAGGCCCCGTTATTTGAAAATCTGAATGGTAAAAGAGCGTCCAATACTGGTAGTGAGAGAACCAGTATTGGTTTTTTTTTAAACTAACCACTAATCCCAATAGGGTATAAAACAAGCACAAAATTGCCGTATAGTCCCGATAGGGTATAATTATGGCATTAATAGAAGATATGATCCCGATAGGGTATAATTTATAAACTTTATTTATATTTGTACCCGAAAGGGTATAAATATGTTGTCAGAGTATTTGAAGAAAAAAAGGAAATCACTAAATCTCACACAGGAAGACCTGGCATCTAAAGCGGGAGTCGGACTTAGGGTCGTTCGTGAGATGGAACAGGGAAAACCAACATTGCGGATGGATAAAGTGAATCAGGTGTTGATGTTATTTGGCGCAGAACTCGGAGTGGTATTAAAAGTAAAAAATGATGAGTAGGAAAGGTTTGGTGTATTTTCAGGACACGCTGGCTGGTGTGCTTGCGGAAACTGATGATGGTTACGAATTTACTTACCAGGCTGATTATTTAGAGAATAAGAACGCAAAGCCGGTAAGCTTAACGCTGCCATTGTCAACCCGGAAATATGAAAGTAAAGTATTGTTTGCTTTTTTCGATGGCTTGATACCGGAAGGTTGGCTGCTGGATTTGGCAACAACACACTGGAAGGTCAAAAGCAATGACCGGTTTGAATTATTACTATTAACATGCAGGGATGCAATCGGAGCTGTAACGGTTATTCCCGAAATAGATTAAGCTATGGCAAATTGTTGGTTTTGTTATCAGGATGCAGGAACATCGTCTTATCATGAAAAATGTTCAAAGCGATTTTTCGGTACGGCTAAAGTGCCTGAGCTGGAATTGAATAATAAACTTTTGAAAACGTTGGGCGAACAGACCATCAACGAAAGGATCGCTGTGACCGGAGTTCAGCCCAAGCTTTCTGTTACCCTGAAAAAGACGAAGGAGCACAACCGTCTGACTATAGTAGGACTTTGGGGAGAATACATACTTAAACCACAACATCCTGGTTTTCCAGAAATGCCGCAATCAGAAGATCTGACTATGCATTTGGCAAGCCTGTTTAAAATGCCAACTTGCGATCATACTTTAATGGAGGCATCAGACGGCAGTTTGGTTTATCTTGCCCGTAGATTTGACCGGGTGAAAGGCCATAAGGTTCACATGGAAGATTTCTGCCAGCTTTCTGAATTTTTAACGGAAAATAAATATAAGGGATCTTATGAAAAGATCGGTAAGCTTATCCTGAAATACTGTACTCAAACTGGTTTTGATGCGCTGACTTATTTTGAACTGGTGTTATTTTCTTTTTTGACAGGCAACAATGATATGCACCTGAAGAACTTCTCTGTGCTATATACAGACGAGGGGGTAAGTCTAAGTCCTGCCTATGACCTGCTCAATGTAAGTCTTGTTAATCCACAGGACGATGAAGAGCTGGCGCTGACAATGAATGGTAAAAAGAAAAGAATTGGATTATCTGATTTTGATGTGTTGGCAAGAAGTATGAATATACCTGAAACCGCCGTTCGGAATACCTATAACAAATTTTCCTCCGGTAATAAGGAGGTTGGTAAGATGATTGAAGCATCATTCCTGAGCCCCGAAAAAAAGGCGCTATACCTGGAAATTTGGAATAAAAAGCAACGGTTGTTTAATTGACAAGCCACAGTTATGCATTGTGGATTTTCCTCCTGGTGAGAAAAAATAAAATCCTTATTCACCGCGGTCGCGAAGATAGCCCACGCCGGAATCAAACGTCAAGGGTACACAAGCGGGCCGCTGTGTCCGCTTCCAGCGGTTGGCCCGCCCTTGACATTTGATCCGGCTAAGCGCTTTTGTTGCTTAAGCGTTGAATAAGGCTCGGTTGTTCACAAGCTTTCCTATTTCTTGTAATTACATTAAAAAGTGCATTAAACTACACTTTTTAATGTAAACCTTATACTTCGCAAAGAAGCCCAGCAAAAAGTGCAGTATATTGCTCTTTTATCACGTAGATTATCTACAGAAGTCCTTTTTTCATGTATATTGCAAATTAAAGTTATGTAAATTGAAAGTTTTCGCCATGTAAATTGTAAATTTGTCTGTTATTTTATAAGAGATGAGCAAATTTATACCAAGACAGATAGCACCTATTATTAAGGCCCAACAAACAAAATTTCCTGTTTTAGCTGTTACTGGTCCCCGCCAATCAGGTAAGACAACTTTGTTAAAAGAGCTTTTTAGTGATTACCGTTATGTAACATTGGAAAATCCAAATACACGTTCATTTGCTTTAGAAGATCCTGTTGCTTTTTTGAATCAATATGATCAGAAAGTTATTCTGGATGAGGTCCAACGAGCGCCAGCTTTGTTCTCTTATATACAGAGCAGGGTTGATGAATCAAAAATAATGGGACAATATATCCTATCTGGCTCACAAAACTTCCATTTATTAAACAGCATTACCCAAACCCTTGCAGGCAGAGTAGCCTTATTCAAATTACTCCCTTTGGATTTTACTGAATTAAAGCCTGGTGGCTTATTAGCAGATTCCTATACCCGAACCTGCGTTAAGGGTTTCTATCCGGCTATTTTCGACAGGGACATTGACCCTGTTATTTTTTATGCAAATTACATTCAAACCTATATAGAAAAAGATGTAACAGAATTAATGAATATCAGGGACTTGAAACTTTTTCGGACATTCTTAGGTTTGTGCGCAGGGCGTGCGGGGCAATTATTAAATTTCAGCGCCTTAGCTAATGAGTGCGATATTTCACATACAACCGCGAAAGCTTGGTTATCTATATGGATATACCGCTGATATTGACCACCCAATTCCGGCGGAATGTGACCAGTGATTCCGCGTCAAATTGACCACCCCATTCCGGGGCAAACTGACC
>NZ_JACHBZ010000009.1:0-120143 GCF_014200575.1 Mucilaginibacter saanensis
CAGTAAATTTAATTATGCTAATCTAAAGGAGGAACGAAGGATCTATCTGATGATTGGATTCTTCGCTATGCTCAGAATGACAAGATACTTTGCTTTGCATTTCGCAGTCACAAATAAATGTTATTTTGTATATCTGCCCGACGCTATCTGCAACAAACCATCAACTGGTAAATTATAAACATAAACCCAGCATTCCACCACGTTGTTAATGGTTTCAATAGTTACTGGTACCCTGATAAATAAATTTGGTTGATCCTGGTTATCGCCAAAACCTTCATAATCATCAATAAATTCCAAAACCTTATCGGGCTCGTCCATCAGGTAAATGCTACCGTAAACATATTTATTGCCCTGCGGGTCGGCAATAACGCCGGGATATTCGCCCATATCATAAAGCAGGCCTTTAAGTTTGCCATCTCCAATTAGCCGGCAATGTTTTTGCAAATAGGCAGCATAGCTGTTATTACCATTAAGCAGGGTGCCATAAACAAATAAATGCTTGTTAATTTGTTTCATTAAACAGCTGTTTTACAAACAAAGATAAGTGCAAATCCGTATCAATATATCTTAATACCGGAGGCAAGTTTTTATTGTTTACGGCATTATAGCTATCTTGCTAACTTCAAAGCGCGTTATACTTTATACCATGAACGAGGAACAGATCAAAGCATATTTAGAAGAAAATAACATCCAGAAAATAAAATTTGCCTTTGCCGATATTGACGGTGTTTTACGGGGGAAGGTAATTCATCCTAAAAAATTTATTGACGGCCTGCAAAGTGGTTATGGTTTTTGCGATGTGGTTTTTGGTTGGGATAGTAGCGATGTGTGTTATGATAATGTACAATTAACAGGCTGGCATACCGGTTACCCGGATAAACTTTGCCGCATTGATCTTTCAACGCTGCGCAACATTCCGTGGCAGGACAATATCCCGTTCTTCTTAGCCGACTACAGCGATCCTAAAGGAGTTGATTTACCGGCTTGTCCGCGCAGTTTGTTAAAGCATATTACCAAACAATGTTCAGACCTGGGTTACCACGCCGAGTTTGCCCAGGAGTTTGAGTGGTTTAATTTCAGGGAAACGCCGCAAACTGTTAACGATAAAAATTTCACCAATATTAATACCCTTACACCGGGTATGTTTGGTTACTCGATACTGCGGACGTCTGAGAACAGTGATTTTTACTATGACCTGTTTACCCTGCTTACGCAATTCAATATTCCGATTGAGGGGCTGCATACCGAAACCGGACCGGGGGTATATGAGGCTGCAATTATGCACGATGAGGTTTTAAGCGCGGCCGATAAGGCGGTGCTGTTTAAAACGGCCGTGAAGGAAATAGCTTATAAACACGGTATCATGGCATCGTTCATGGCCAAATGGACAGAAACACTGCCGGGCTGCAGCGGGCACATCCATCAAAGTTTATGGAGTACGGACAAAAGCCAGAACTTATTTTATAATGCAGATGATGAGCATAAAATGAGCGATCTGCATAAACACTACCTTGCCGGGCAATTGTATTGTATGCCGCATATACTGCCTATGTACGCACCAACTATCAATAGCTATAAACGCCTGGTTGAAGGTGCCTGGGCGCCCACTACTATTACATGGGGTGTTGAAAACCGTACCACTGCACTACGGGTAATTAACACAACGCCTGATCTAACGCGGCTCGAAACCCGCATTCCGGGATCGGATACCAATCCTTATCTGGCAATGGCTGCCGCGCTTGCTTCGGGTTTGTATGGTATTAAAAATAAGCTGGCCTTAAATATTCCGCAAACTATAGGTAATGGCTACCAGGAAAAAAGAAACGGGGTACTGGCCACCAATTTGTATGATGCCGCTGTAAATATGCAAAACTCAGGTATAGCTAAAGAACTTTTTGGTGAGGGCTTTGTGGAGCACTTCACTCAAACCCGTTTGTGGGAGCACCGTCAATACGCCAAATACGTAACCGATTGGGAGCTGAAGAGGTATTTTGAGATTATTTAAATTGGGTGAATTTAATCCGGATTCAGACAAAAAACAGACTATACAATTTGATTATTATTTGCACATTTGCAGCCGCAAATTGCAATTATAAACCAATAACCAAAAAATGGATTATTCCATCATTGTTAAAAAAGCATGGGAAGGTTATGATGCTTCAAAAACCATCAGGCTTATTGAAGATATCAGCGCCATGGTATCAACCAACCATGTTTATCGCATCACTTTTGATGACGAGGATATCATTATTGCCAAACTATCCAACTTTGGGAAGTTTGAGCACTTTAAGGAAGATCATCGTATTATTCAATCATTAGCAAATAACCTGCTTTATCCGTTTGAGAACCTGCTGGCACGCTCCCTGTTGAAAAATAACCGGGTGTATATTTACCATTATAAACATGGTAAAACAGACGCCTGGGTAGTTTTCTATAACCCCACACGCATATTACAGCGTTTACCGCGCCGGCTTGACGAAAGTCATATTAAAAAGCTTGGGCAGCAGGTAGGCAAGTTTCATAAAGCCTGCTCAAGGGTTAAAAACGTACTGCCTAAATCGTCAAAAACGCTTCGTACAGATATTTCTGCATTGATGCACCAGTTAGAGGACAATGAAAAGGAATTTGGTACTGCCATGCAGGCCGATTTTTTGAAATACCATTGCGAAACTTTCCTGAAAAACCGGTCAAAGTACAATATGAGCTCCTTCGAGATCATTCCTGTATTTATTGACTGGAATATTGGCAACTTCTCAGTTACCCCGAGCCTGGAGTTATATTCACGCTGGGATTATGACTGGTTCAGAATGAGTTATCGCGTACTTGATTTCTACTTTTTTAGTCGTGTGGTATCTGATGTTGGCGACCGCACGGTGTTTAGTTACGTGATTAACACGATGATGGAAGACCGTTTCATTATTTTTTTAAAGGAATATCACAAAGTGAATCCGTTAACGGCCGACGAAATCAGATTTATGAAAGAAGCCTACCGCTTTTTTATATTAAATTATGTGATTAAGGATGGTAAGCACTTTTTTAGCGAGCAATATGCCCAAAAATTACAGTCAGAGGCATTTAATGTGTATTTACCATCGGTCGACAGGGATTTTGATGCCGAGAAAATCATAGAAGCCTTAAAATTAAAGTAGGCAATGGTGTAATATTTAAGCATATTGCGGCAATATTACACCAATACTAAAAACATGACACGCGTAGATAATTTTAAATCCATAATTGATAGGTATAAGGTTGTTTTTTTTGATGCTTTTGGTGTATTAAAAAACTATAAAGGTTTATTGCCTGGTATTGAACGTACCTTTGAGTATCTTGAACAGCAAAACAAGGAGTATTATATTGTTACTAATGATGCATCCCGCAGCCCGGCCCAACTGGCTGAGTCATATCATATAAAAGGCCTGCACGCTATTACTCCTGATCATATCATATCATCAGGTATGTTGACCAAGGATTATCTTGATCTTAAAGTAAATGATGGTATTGTAGCCTACTTGGGTACTCCTGATTCGGCACATTATATTGATAGTTCGGGCTTGCACACTTTGCCGGTAAGCCAGATAGATGCCAGCAATATTGATAAAGTTAACGCCTTGATTTTTCTTGATGACGAGGGTTTTGATTGGTTTGCAGATCTCAATAAAACGGTAAATATATTGCGTAAACGTGCCATCCCGGTAATTGTGGCCAATACCGATCATGCCTATCCGGTAACCAAGCACGATGTATCTATAGCTATAGGCGGTATAGCCAGTATGGTGGAGAAAATTGTGGGCAAGGAGTTTATCCGCTTTGGCAAGCCCGACTCGCAGATGTTTATGTTTGCCTATGATTTATTACGTGATCAGGGCCCTATCAGCAAAAAAGACATTGTAATGGTTGGTGATACGCTGCAAACCGATATACTCGGCGGTAACAAATTCGGGCTTGACACTGTATTGGTGCTCTCGGGCAATACCCAGGCAGTTGATGCCGAAAACCGTATCAATGCTACCGGCATAGTGCCCACCTATATCTGCGACTCGGCAGTGGTGGAGCATGGTGAACTTGGATTTTAAGATCAATAACAAGGTTTCGTTTACCAATCAGTTTATTAATATTAACCAGCATTAGCCGTTGGGTGCTTGCAATAAAGTATTAATTACGCTTGGTTCGGCTCATCTCTCAACAACGCTATTGGGAGTGACAGAAGCATAGGGATGTGCGATTCCTTCCCTCGGGAAGGGTAGGTAGGGGTGTAAACCGTGCTGTCCAAGCTTTTTTGTTTTGCGTATAAACCAACCATACTGCTCCTGACAACCAATAAATTCTTTCTCCAACATCTTCAGATAATTAACGGGTTATTGTTAGTGGTTCTACCGTTCAAAAAATAAAAAATGTCTGTTTGACAAATAAATTTTTATTTTAAATGTATGAGTTACATTTATTTTTTTACTTTTGGATTAGCAAAGGCATTTAACCACATGCCCCGGCGCACCGTCGCCCGCAAACCTGAATTAATTAAACGTGATGAATAACGAAAATTTTGATCTGAAAGAGCATCCGCACAGCCGTTTAAATATTTTAACCGGCGATTGGATATTGGTATCTCCGCACCGCACCAAAAGGCCTTGGCAAGGCAAGGTAGAAGCCACCCAGGCTGATGAAAGACCTGAGTATGACCCTAACTGCTATTTATGCCCGGGCAACAACAGAGCCGATGGGAGCGCGAATCCTGATTATAAAGGCAGCTTTGTTTTTACCAATGATTATTCGTCATTATTACTGAACACACCAGATGGAGGGCTTAATGATGATGAGTTGTTAGTGGCCAGCAGCCAGCGCGGTATATGCAGGGTGATCAGTTTTTCGCCCCGTCACGATCTTACGCTGCCCCAGATGGAAACCGCCGATATCAGAAAGGTGGTTGACGTGTGGCAAACCGAATTTCAAAACCTGGCAACTTATCCCTGGATAAAACATATTCAAATATTTGAGAACAAGGGCGATATTATGGGTTGCAGCAACCCGCACCCGCACGGGCAAATATGGGCGCAAAACAGTATCCCGGTTGAGGTCGCTAAAGAAACCCAACAGCAAAAAACTTATTTTGAACAAAAAAACCGCAGTTTGCTTGGCGATTACCTAAAGCTGGAACTTAAACGCCAGGAACGCATCATTTTTGAAAATGAACATTTTGTGGTGCTGGTGCCATTTTGGGCAGTTTGGCCTTATGAAACCATGATAGTAAGTAAAAGGCATATTACCAGTATAATTTATCTTACTGACGATGAAAAGACAGCCCTTGCTGATGCTATTAAGCGCCTCACTGTAAGGTATGATAACATGTTTGAAACATCGTTCCCATACTCGTCAGGTATGCACCAGGCCCCGGTTAATATGGGCGAACATCCTTACTGGCACTGGCACATGCACTTTTACCCGCCATTGCTTCGGTCGGCAACGGTAAAAAAATTCATGGTAGGGTATGAGATGCTGGCCAACCCCCAGCGTGATATTACCGCCGAGTTTGCTGCCGAAAAGCTAAGAGGGTTGAGTGAAGTGCATTACAAATTAAGGGGATAAGTATAAAACTAAATTTTAAACCATCGGCTTACAAACAAGTTATTTAAAAACCTTGCGTTAATAATAATAATTTTAGCGGCATGCTTATATTTGGCAGCCTGTAATCAATCAGCTGATAAGAAAAAAACAACTATGACGGATAGCACCCAAACCCCGGCCTCGGCATTTGAAAAAATAATCGATGGAAAACAAACGCATTTGTATACCCTTAAAAACAAAAACGGCATAACGGCCACGTTCACCAATTATGGCGGCCGTATAGTAAGTTTACTGGTGCCGGATAAGGATGGTAAGCTCACGGATGTGGTTTTCGGGTTTGATAGTGTAGAAGGATTTGAACTAACGGGAGATCGTTATTATGGTGCAACCATTGGCAGGTTCGGTAATCGTATTGCCAAGGGTAAAATCACAATTGATGGCGAAGAATACCAGCTATCTGTCAATAACGGCCCCAATTCCTTACATGGCGGTAAAAATGGTTTCCAGAATGTGGTATGGGATGGCAAACAAATTGATTCATCAACGCTGGAGCTTACCTATCTTTCAAAAGATATGGAAGAAGGTTACCCGGGTAACCTTACAGTAAAAGTTACTTACAGCATTACCGATGATAACGAGTTTAAAGCCGATTATGAAGCCACTACCGATAAAACTACGGTAGTTAACTTAACCAATCACGCTTTTTATAACCTTAATGGCGAGGGTAGTGGTACCATTCTGGATCATATTGTGCAAATTGATGCCGATCATTATCTTCCGGTTGATTCTACGCTGATCCCAACCGGTAAAATTGAAAGTGTGAACGGTACGCCGTTTGATTTTGTAACGCCAACTGTGATTGGTAAAAGGATAAACGATGATAACGAGCAATTGAAAAGTGGTAAAGGTTATGATCATAACTATGTACTAAACCAGCACGATATTACAATGCCTATAGCCA
Organism: Mucilaginibacter saanensis; assembly: GCF_014200575.1. GTDB lineage: Bacteria > Bacteroidota > Bacteroidia > Sphingobacteriales > Sphingobacteriaceae > Mucilaginibacter. Next base: position 6,521 of record NZ_JACHBZ010000009.1, read on the forward strand.
CCGTAACCGGCGATAAAAGCGGCATAAAGATGGAGGTGTTTACTGAAGAGCCGGGGATGCAATTTTACAGCGGTAACTTTTTACAGGGTAAAAATATCATGAAACATGGCCAAAAAGATGAGTTCCGTACAGCGTTTGCTATGGAAACACAGCATTACCCTGATTCACCAAACCAGCCTCAGTTTCCATCAACAGAATTAAAACCAGGTCAGGTTTACAAAACACAAACACTATACAAGTTTTCGGTAGCTAAATAAGCCATTTCGTCATTGCGAAGTACGAAGCAATCTCTATGCTATGCAGAGCTAATATACAAGCCTGATCTGTCTATGTAAAGAGATTGCTTCGGGCAATGACGCGTTTTAGGCTCGCGTGTGAGGGAATGCTTAACGTCGCATTAACGCCCGCCCAGCTGCTCATAATCTTCCATGGTGTCAATATCAATAGCTCCCATCGGAAAGCCTACAGATAAAACATCATTCGGAAATGTTTTGATTAACTTTTTAGCACCCTCCTTACCTTGCAACATCAGTAATTGCGGAAAATAAGAGGCATCAAATAAAACAGGTACGCCCAGTGTGTTGCGGTAGGCACAGGCTATAATACCATGGTCACTTTCGGCCTTTTTTTCAATTAGCTGATATATCAGCAAAGGATCAACAAAGGGCTGATCGCAGAGCATTAATATAGCAGATGAGATGTTGGGTTCAATCTTTAAAAGCTCTTGTATGCCCAAGCGTATAGATGATGACAAGCCTTCCTGCCATTCAGAATTATAAGCGATGTGTATGAGCTGGTCTGAAATGCCTGGGCGTATTACATTTTCATTGGCCCCCAATACCACCACCACGTTTTCGGAACATACCGAAGTTAGCGCCGTTTGAATAGCCCGCTGCAATAATGTTTGGCCCTGGTAAACAAGATTTTGTTTAGGGGTACCCAACCTGCTTGAGGAACCCGCCGCCAGTATAATTAACCCCGTCATATCAACGCTAATTCAGGGTTTGCTTAATGATCTGCTCCTGATGACGGTTGTGGATCAATGTTCGGTAACGTAAAGATGTACCTGCCCTTTTTTTCAATACTGCCTGCATTTCAGCAATAATGGATAGGGCTATTTCATCCGCATTCTCTGACCCTATATCAAGTCCGGCGGGTCCATAAACACTTGTCAGTTGCTCATCAGTAATTTCCATTCCTTCATCTCTTATTTCATCCAGCATACGGTTCAGCCGTTTTTTAGGCCCCAGTGTACCTACATAAGGCAGTTGGAGCGGCAGCAATTGTTTTAATACGTGTCTGTCGTAATTATAGTTATGGGTCATCAGGATAATTACGGTGCGGTCATCTATCCTGATTTGTGATAGCGCATTTTCGGGTCTGGCCATAATGATCCTTTTAGCTAGCGGGAACCTTTCCGGTATGGCATAGTTGGATCGGCCGTCAATAATATAAATATGCCAGCCCAATACTGCAGCTAATTGTACCAACGGTATGGCATCGTTGCCGGCTCCAAATATCACCAGCGAAACCGCTGGTTGCAGCAGCTCAATAAAACAGGTGAATTTATTGCCATACATATAAGTTTTAGTAACCGAATTGCCATGTACCAATACCTCTTTGGCATCAGCTAGCAACATGTCTTTTATCGTATCATCCGGAAAAATACCCCTAATGTGTTCATCCTGGGTTAACAGCAGGCAAGTGCCGGGCTGTGCGGCTTGTTTATCATTCACGGTAAACAGCGTGATAAGTACAACCGGCTCGCGTTTGCTTAAAAATAGCTTAAAAAGCGCTATGGGGTGGTCTTGTTTGCCGGCTAATATAGGTTCAATCAGAATATGGATGATGCCGTTGCAGCCCAGGCCAACGCCAAATTTAGCATCGTCATCATCAGTAGTATCGTATGTAACAAGCATAGGTTTGTTCTGCGCCATTACCAGCCGGGCTTTGCGCAGCGCATCACCTTCCAGGCAACCACCGCTGATGGCACCGGTAAGTTTCCCGTCCTCGGTGATCAGCATACGGGCACCGGCACGGCGATAGGATGAACCCTCTACGTGTACCACGGTAGCTAGGGCAGTTTGCTTGCCTGTTTCATCAGCTTTGTCAAAAGCGTGCACAATATCCTGTAGTTCTTTCACAATTGGTTATTAATTCTTTTTAACTGATCTCTAATCAGCGGGATCCCAAATATCTAAACGGGTAACATCTTTAATGCTGCCACTATTCATAGCCATATGTCCGTTCATGCGGCTGTCATAAGTGCCCTCCATAATTACGTAATGATCGCTATATTGTTTTAAGTTACTAACCTCGGGATGTTTTGGCCCTATACTAACCCAAATGGAGTTTTTATTCATTGCATGATCGTAATCTTCTTTATGAAGATACAGTGCATTGCCTTCAAATTCAAGATGCAAATAACCTATAACCCTGATCTTTTTTCCATTGTATTTATCTGGATTTGCTATTAAGTTGATTAATGATACCTGCAGATCTTCATGCAAAATAACACTATCGACTTTAGGTAAAGTTTTGAGTTTACTGTTTTTTGGAGGCTGGTTGCAGGCAATAGTTAAATAAATAATCGATAATAGCGCATAGCCTGTAACTTTCATACTCAGGATTGTAAGTAGCGTAAATATAAATCAAAAAGTAGCAATATCGGTCTAATGCCGCTACCGTTCAATTTTCCACTTCAAAAAGTACAATTAAAAAACATTACAGCCATTTGTAATATTTAACTTTACAATGAGTAACTTTTATATACTAAAGCTGTTTTAATTAAAATTTTATCCATTGCTAACAGATAATCACGGCCGCAAAATTAACTATCTGCGCCTGGCAGTAACAGACAGGTGTAACCTGCGCTGTTTTTATTGCATGCCCGAGGATGGCTTAAATTGGTTGTCGCGCAAGGAGCTGATGAGTTATGAGGAAATGCTGCACAGCTGCACATTGCTGGTAAAAATGGGTATAGAAAAAATTCGTATTACCGGGGGAGAGCCCTTTGTGCGTAAGGATATTATGCAATTGCTTACATCGTTGTCACAGCTAAATGGCTTAAAGGAACTGAGCTTGACCACCAATGGTGTTTTAACGGCCCCTTTTGTTCCCGAGCTTAAACGGATAGGGGTGCGCTCCGTAAACCTGAGTTTGGATACTTTAGATGCCAATCGTTTTTTTACCATCACCCGCCGCGATGAGTTTACCAATGTAATGGCTGCTTTAGAGGCGCTGTTAAAACATGATATAGAGGTAAAGATAAATGCGGTTGTGATGGATGGCAAAAACACGCAGGACATTATTCCGCTGGTTGAAATGACCAAAGATTTGCCCATAAGTGTGCGCTTTATTGAAGAAATGCCCTTTAACGGCGATGGCCACATTTACACGGGCCTGCAATGGGATTATGTGCGTATTCTTGATGAAATTAAAAGCAAATACCCGCAGCTGCAAAAACTAACTGATCCTGCATATTCCACGTCCTATAACTATCAAATACCTGGGCATAAGGGCAGCATCGGCATCATAGCTGCATATTCACGTACATTTTGCGGTACCTGCAACCGCATCAGAATAACGCCGCAAGGTGAGTTAAAAACCTGTCTGTATGATGATGGCGGTCTTAATATCCGGGATTTGATGCGTGCCGGAACTGGCGACGATGAGCTACAGTCCATATTGCTGAACGCATTTGGTAACCGTGCTAAAGACGGCTGGGAGGCCGAACGGCAACGGGTTGTGCATCCGGGGATACATGAGTCTATGGCAACTATAGGCGGCTGAGCGTTGAACGGTAAAGAATTAATGAGTAGTTGGTATCAAGTATCGGGTATCAAGACAGCTTCCCAAAGTCCTAAAAAATCTTGATACTTGATACTAACTACTTGATACGTTATAAATAAACATGACAACTGTTGACGAGGCTGAAAAGCTGATACTGGCACAATTAAGAGATTACGGTACGGAAAGCCTGCCTTTTGAACAGGCGTTGGGCAGGGTATTGGCCGAAGCTATAAGGGCCGACCGCGACCTGCCGCCTTTTAACCGCGTTACCATGGATGGTATAGCTATTAATTACCAGGCCATTCAAAATGGTATTCATACCTTTAAAATAAAAGCAACCCAGGCTGCCGGCGATGAACCTGTGGCAATTACAGAAGCAGACGAGTGTATTGAGATCATGACAGGGGCCGTATTGCCCGCATCGGTTAATACGGTGATCCGTTATGAAGATGTAGAGATACGTGCCGGGCTGGCGAGCATACATGCAGAGGGCATTAAGCAGGGGCAGAATTTGCATTTGCAGGGTGCTGATAAAAAACAAGGTGACATTTTAGCGGCGGTGGGTCAAATGATCAGTCCGGCTGTTATTAGTCTGGCGGCATCAGTGGGCAAAACCCATTTATTGGTTAAAAAACAACCCAGGGTGGTTATTATATCGTCAGGTGATGAATTGGTGGATGTTCATCAAATACCTTCGCCCTATCAGATCAGGAAATCAAACAGTTATACGGTAAAGGCTGTTTTGCAACAGCTCGCATTACAACCCGATATTATACATATCCCCGATGATCCGGAAGTCACCAAACAGCAAATACAGCAATGCCTGCAAAGCTATGACGTATTGCTGCTCAGCGGAGGTATATCAATGGGTAAGTTTGATTATATACCCCAAGCGTTGGAAGATGTTCAGGTAGAGAAGCTTTTTCATAAAGTAGCACAGCGACCGGGTAAGCCTTTTTGGTTTGGCAGGTACGGGAATGGAGCCCTTGTTTTTGCCTTCCCTGGTAATCCTGTGGCTACGTTTATGTGCCTGCACCGGTACTTTTTAGGTTGGTTAAGGGCAACTTTAGGTTTGGCAGAACAATTGCCGGTGTATGCGGTTTTAGCTAAGGATTTTCACTTTCAGCCAGCTTTGCAATACTTTTTACAGGTAAAGCTGCAGAGCAGTCCACAAGGGCAGCTTATGGCGTTGCCAATTGAAGGAAATGGTTCGGGTGATTTTGCTAACTTAGCAGATACAGATGCTTTTTTAGAATTACCCCTGGAAAGAAGCGATTTTAAAAAAGGCGAGGTGTTCAAAGCGTTGAAGTTTGCCTGAACGCAATTAAGCTGTTTTAATATTGGTTCTGACGAAAGGATCAGACAAAAGAAATACTCATGTTAACCCATATAGATAAAAAAGGCAACCCATCAATGGTTGATGTAACTGAAAAACAGGTTACTCACCGCACTGCCACGGCACGCAGCGTGGTTGTTTTGCCTGGCGAAGTGTTACAGCATTTAGCGGGTGGCGACTTGATAAGTAAAAAAGGGCCGGTGTTTCAAACGGCTATCATTGCGGGTATTATGGCCGCCAAAAAAACCGGAGATCTGATACCGCTTTGTCATCCTTTGGGCATGGATAATTGCCATATAACTATCCTGGTTAATGAACAGCAGGAGATTGTGATTGATTGTACAGCAAGCATCACGGCTAAAACAGGAATTGAAATGGAGGCATTGGTAGGGGCATCTGTTGCGGCACTCACCATTTATGATATGTGCAAGGCCATGAGCCATGATATTGTGATAAAAGAAACCAAACTGATAGCAAAAACAGGAGGTAAACGTGACTTTAAAAGAGCATAAAAAACACGCAAAACTGGCAAAGCCTGTTACCGGAAACTTTGGCCGTAATGAGTGGGCCATTTTGGGTGGCCCATGCACGGTAATAAAATTGCTGGCCCATGAGGTGATTGGAGCATTATCCCCGGCTTATAAATGTGCTTATGCAGATACATCGCATAACGATGATATTACACTGGTGCCTGGCAGGCTCACCAATGGTGCCATGCTTGACTATACCGACCAGATAAATTACCAGCAATACAATTTTCAAAATCCGGTGATGCATTACCAGCTCAAGCAGCAGTTTGCCAATGCCGATCTGATACTGGTGAACGGTAACCATCAGCCGGCCAAAGCGCAGGTGGTGATCATTGATATTAACAAAAGGGCATCGCTGCAAAAAAGGGTTGAGCAGCTTACCAATGTAGAACTGTTTTTGCTGGCCGATAACAGCGATGAACTATTTGATTTTATACAGGAGGCTATTCCGCATTGGCAGCAGATCCCGATTTGCCGCTTGTCTGACCGGGACATGACCATTGCTTTTTTTGAAACAAAGTTAAAGCAGGCACGCCCGGTATTAAATGGCCTGGTACTTGCCGGGGGGCAAAGCCTGCGCATGGGGTTTGATAAAGGCAATGTAAACTGGCACGGTAAGCCACAACGTTACCACATGGCCGATATGTTGAAGCCATTTTGCAAGGATGTGTTTATATCCTGCAGGGCCGCTCAACGTGGCGAAATAGATTCGCAATATCCGGTATTGGAAGATACATTTACGGGGCTTGGGCCATTTGGGGCCATATTATCTGCCTTTCGCGAAAACCCGGATAGTGCCTGGCTGGTAATAGCCTGCGATTTGCCGCTGATGGATGAGGCTACCCTGCGTAACCTGGTTGCCTGGCGTAACAGCTCATCAATAGCAACAGCTTATCATAGCCCGGTAACTGATTTTCCGGAGCCATTGATAGCTATATGGGAGCCTAAAAGCTACCCGGTATTGTTGTCATTTTTGGCGCAGGGTAATTCTTGCCCGCGCAAGGTGCTTATCAATACGGATATTAACCTGTTAAATGCTCCTGATCCGGAAGCGCTAACTAACGTAAATACGCCCGATGATCTGGAAAAAATAAAAAAAGTACTTCATCAAAAAACAGCTGCTAACTAATGAACACCGATATTTTAAGATATAGCTGCCAGATGGCCCTGCCCGGTTTTAGCGAAGAAGGACAACAACTTTTGCAGCAGGCCAAGGTATTAATTGTTGGTGCTGGTGGCCTGGGCTGTCCTGCCGCACAGTATTTAACATCAAGCGGTATTGGTACATTAGGTATTGCTGATTATGATGTGATATCAATAAGTAACCTGCACCGCCAAATATTATTTACGCCGGCCGATGTTGGCAAAAATAAGGTTGCGGTTGCCACCGAGCGGTTACAGAAGCAAAATCCGGACATCAGGTTAATACCTCATACTGAAAAGATCACCTCAGACAATGTATTGAGTATCATTAACCAGTATGATATTGTGGTGGATGGTACCGATAATTTTGAAACCCGGTATTTATTGAATGATGCTTGTGTAATGACCGGTAAACCCTTGGTTTATGGCGCTATTTACCAGTTTGAAGGACAGGTTGCTGTGTGGAATATTGTTTATGATGAGAGTTCAAGGTCGCCTAATTACCGCGACCTTTTCCCTAAGGTTGATGCCACCCAGATACCTAATTGTACCGAAGGCGGGGTAATACCTACACTGGCGGGTATTATAGGCTGCATGCAGGCTAATGAGGTAATTAAATACATTACTAAAACCGGCGATCTGCTGGTGGGTAAGATACTGATATTCGATGCCCAGACTATGCAAAGCCGTATCATTAAAATTGGAGCAACCTCAAAAACGCCGGTCAGGAGTTTTTCGGCAACTATAAGTATCCCGGTAATATCAGCTATGGAGTTAAAGGAACGCATAGCTGACGATAGCGTTGACCTGGTAGATGTGCGTACTGAACAGGAGCGTGATGCTTTTGACATCGGCGGTATCCACATCCCTATTGATGAACTGGAGGGTTACCTGGCCTACTTTACTGATCCGAAGCCTAAGGTGCTTTACTGTGCAACCGGCAACCGGAGCGATGAAGCGGTAAAATTGATTCTGAAGCGTATCCCCAATGCCAATGTACTTTCACTGGAGGGCGGCCTAAATGCATTTGTAGAGGAATAGAAGCGATTGCATATTGCATGGAACAATACAGCCACTATGTCATTGCGAGCGATAGCGTGGCAATCGCGAACACTACAGAGTGGTTTGCAAAGTTCGCAATTGCTTCGTCGTTCCTCCTCGCAATGACAGGGTTTTAGCTTTAGTTAGAATTTAGTTTTTAGAGCTTAGAGTTTTACCGTTCAAGTTTTAGTTTTTCCTTCCTTATGGATGTGCTGCTACCCATACCTCTCCGTCTTCAAAGGCTTCTTTTTTCCAGATGGGAACAGTTTGTTTAAGGGTGTCGATAATATACCTGCAGGTCTCAAAAGCAGCATCCCGATGGGCTGCGGACACAGCGATGATCACCGGAACTTCGCCAACCTGCAACGTGCCCGTACGGTGATGAATCAATACTTTTTGAACGGGCCATTGGTTAAAAGCCTGCTGTGCTATTTTCTCCATCTCGCTGATGGCCATTGGTTCATAGGCTTCAAAATCAAGTTTTAAAACGGCTTTGCCTTTGGTAGCATTGCGCACCGTACCTATAAAAATATCAATTCCGCCAGATTCCGGCGACATGATCCAGCTGACGCAGGCCCCAATGTCCAGACTTTCTCCAGATAGTATGATTTGTACATTGTTCATACTTTAACCCGCTATCATTTTTCTAAAATATTTTGGCGATTCCTCATATCCCTGGCGCTCATAAAAGCGGTGTGCATCAACCCGGCGCGAGTGGCAATGCACTTCCATGCGGTCGCAATTCCGATCATTAGCCAGTTGGGTGCAATATTCTTCGAGTATATTGCCAATTCCTTTGCTCCGTGCAGCTGCATCAACTGCAAAACAACTGATCCTTGCAAAATCTCCCTTAGTAGCCAGTTGCGGAATAAAATCAATGGCAATAAAACCGGCCACTGTTTCGTCAAGCTCGTAAACCAATACGGCTGACGAGGGCTGATTGAGCATTACCGTCATATTTTGCAGTAAAAAAATTTCCGTGCCCGGATAGCCCAATTGATCAAGCAGGTTTGATATCGCAGGCTGATCTGCCAGGGTTGCTTTCCTGATACCCATATTTTTATTGGTGATTTTATTGATTAGAAATGAATGATAATTCCTGAAAACTACCCTCCGCTTACTGGTGGAATGATGGCAATTTCGTCGCGTTCATGAATGGTATCACCCGGTAGGGCATACTCGTTATTAACCGCAACCATGTATGATGCCAGTTGTTTTAAGCGCGGATATTGCTGCTCCAGCAAGTATTTTAAATTGTAAATAGTAGCATCATTGGTTAATTCAAGACTAACCGATGAACTTCCAAATATCTCTTTTGCAACACCAAATGCCAGCACGTTGATCTTCATATCTCAAAATTATAGCAAAATAGATAATAATGAGAAGGAAAAGTAAATTAATTGGCGGGAGGCTGATTTTATGTCGTGAGCGCCTCGTGATCAAAAACCAAGTTGATGAATTAAACAAAGCTGTATGCTTAATTGTATATTTGAGTATGGCCTTTAATTCAACACAGAGCAGCAAAATTATCAGGGTAAATGCCGGCAACGGTATGGTTGCTACAGACACGCTTGCCATAGAAGAACCGCTGGAGATAAGACTGGAACACGGCTCTGCGGAAGCAAGGCATATACAAAATATTTCGATTACCATGCGTACCCCAGGTCATGATGCGGAGCTTGCAACGGGCTTTTTATTTACGGAGGGCATCATTAGCCATGTCGATGATATTGCATCGGCTAAGCACTGTTTTATTGCCTGTGCAGAAAATAAGGAGAATGTGATACAGGTAAGTTTGTCCCCCGGGGTTACACCTCATCTGCAAAACACGGAGCGTAATTTTTATACTACATCCAGCTGTGGGGTTTGTGGTAAAGGTTCTATCAACGCCATTCGTACGGTAAGCAGCTTTGCCGGGCAAACGGCAGATCATGATAGCGTAAGCCCTGATATTTTAAACCAGTTGCCCATTATTTTGCGCAGGCACCAGCGTGTGTTTGATGATACGGGCGGCTTACACGCATCAGCCTTATTTACTACTGCCGGCGAGTTATTGCTACTGCGCGAGGACGTAGGCAGGCATAACGCGCTTGATAAGCTGATAGGCGCAGCATTAAATTATAATTGGCTGCCGCTTCACCAAACGGTATTGTTGCTAAGCGGCAGGGCCAGTTTTGAACTGGTACAAAAAGCGGCTATGGCGGGCATTAATATTATAGCGGCAGTGGGGGCGCCATCAAGTTTGGCGGTACAATTGGCACAGGAGTTTAATATAACCCTCATAGGTTTTTTACGCGATGAGCGTTTTAATATATACACCGCTGCAAATCGCGTACAAATATCAGGCAACCATATAGTTATAGACGAAGACCAGGCAGTGGTTAAAAACGGGTAATGCAATGAAAATACGTATAAAAGGTAATTCGTTAAGATACAGGCTTACGCGTACCGATACAACGCGGCTGGCGGAAGAAGGATACCTGCAGGAAAAGGTTGATTTTGGCAGTCAGCAGCTTTTTTATGTCTTGAGGGTAATTGATGAGGAACAGCTTTCTGCAACTTTTAAAGATGCTACCATTACCATGTATGTACCCAAAAAGCTCATACTCGAATTTGCAGATACCGATAAGGTGGGGTTTGAGGGTACGCATGGCAGCCTGCACTTACTGGTTGAAAAAGACTTTACCTGTCTTGATGATGTGACCGAAGATCAAAGTGATAATTACCCCAATCCATTAGCAGCAAAAAAGATATGAGCAAGCAGATAACAGAGCATCCGGCAGCAGAAAACCCAGAAGAACTGTTGGGTCTTAAAATTGAGAAGCCTGAGAAATGGGCTGCCGGTATTCCGGCGGTAACGGCTGCCATGGTTGATATTTTACATGAGGCGGGTTTTGTACGCGGCATGGAAGGCTTGTTCAAGATGAACAAGAAAGATGGTTTTGATTGTTCGGGTTGTGCCTGGCCTGACCCGGACGATGATCGCTCGCCTGTTGCGGAGTATTGCGAAAACGGGGCAAAGGCGCTGGCCGAAGAGGCGACCACTAAAAAACTCACTGCCAGTTTTTTTGCTCAAAACTCCGTAACAGATCTGGCTAAGCTAAATGATTATGAGATAGGCAAAAAAGGCCGCATCACAGAGCCGGTTTATTTGCCTAAGGGAGCTAAATATTATCAGCCCATCAGTTGGGACGATGCCTTCAAAAAAATAGCAGATAAACTTAATAGTCTTGAATCGCCAAATGAGGCAGCCTTTTATACTTCGGGGCGTACCAGTAACGAGGCCTCATTTACCTATCAGTTATTTGTGCGCGAATATGGTACCAATAACATGCCCGATTGCTCTAATATGTGTCATGAATCAACCAGTTTGGGGTTGGCAGAGGCTATAGGTATTGGCAAGGGTACTGTTACCCTGAATGATTTTTATGACACCGATGTAATTATTGTTATAGGGCAAAACCCGGGTACCAACCACCCGCGTATGCTTACCGCATTGCAAAAAGCCAAGGAAAACGGATCAAAGATTATTGCCGTAAATCCGCTGCATGAGGCTGGGCTGATGGGTTTTAAAAATCCGCAAACCTTAAAGGGGATTTTAGGTATCAATACCCACCTGGCCGACCTGTATCTCCAAGTAAAAATTAATGGCGATATGGCGTTGCTTAAGGCTATTGAGAAACTGTTGTATAAAGCTGAATTAGAGGAGCCGGGTACAGTTTTCGATCACGGTTTTATAAAAAATAACACGGAGGGCTACGAGGCCTTTCTGGATCATCTGAGCCAATATGATATGACCACGCTGGCCCACGAAGCTGGTGTGCCTGTGGAGCAGATTGAACAGGCTGCCGATATGCTTAAGCATAAAAGCCGCATTATTATTTGTTGGGCTATGGGGGTTACCCAACATAAAAACGGTGTTGATACCGTGAAAGAGATTGTTAACCTGGCAATACTTAAGGGTGCCATAGGTAAACCAGGTGCAGGCTTATGCCCGGTGCGGGGACACAGCAATGTACAGGGAAACCGCACCATGATGATATTTGATAAGCCGAAACCCAAACAAATGGATAAGCTGAAGGAGGTTTTTGGCTTTGAACCGCCCCGTGAGCATGGGTATGATGTGGTAGAATCAATACAGGCCATGCATGAAGGTAAATTAAAGGTGTTTTTTGCCATGGGTGGTAATTTTTTATCAGCCACGCCTGATACTACTTATACTGCCGAGGCTATGCGTAAGCTTGAAATGTCTGTCCATGTATCAACCAAACTTAACCGGAGCCATTTGGTGCATGGCGATGAAGCGCTGATTTTGCCAACCTTATCTCGCAGTGATAAAGATATAGTCAATGGCGAGGCGCAATTTATCAGTTGTGAAAACTCAATGGGGGTGGTGCAAATGTCAAAAGGGATGCTGGAGCCTGTTTCAACGCAGATGATGAGCGAAAACCAGATTGTATGCCGCCTGGCAAAGGCCACCCTGGGTAGCCGCTCCGTGGTTGATTGGAATACTTATGAAAAAAGTTATGATGCGGTTAGGGATGTAATAGGCAAGGTAATACCCGGCTTTGAAGATTATAATCAGAAGGTGCGGATCCCGGCAGGGTTTTATTTACCCAATGGTCCGCGGGAGGGTAAATTCGAGAGTATAGACTATGGTAGTAAAATAGGTTTTAACATAGCTGGCTTGCCTAAACACGAAATGGCTGCAGATGAATACCGGATGACCACCATACGCAGCCATGATCAGTTTAATACCACTATATATGGCCTGGATGACCGGTACCGTGGTATTCATAATGAACGCAGGGTGATTTTTATGAATGAGCATGACATGCAAAGGGAGGGCTTTAAATCAGAAGAAAAAGTTGATCTGTTTAATAATGCTGGTGGTATTGAACGGGCAGCTCATCTTTTTGTAGTGATACCTTATAGTATCCCTGAAGGCAATACTGCTACTTACTATCCCGAAGCCAATGTTTTAATACCCATTGATAGTGTTGCCAAAGGGAGTAATACCCCAACATCAAAACTGGTGTTTATAAAAATTAAAAAGCACCGGCCAAGGTAAATATAAGCAGGAGTAGTTAGCATTGACTCAGCTCACATAGCCTAAACCGATACGCATCAATTAACTAATTTTAATTGTATAGTAACAGGCTGTTTGTTTTTGTACAGTTTGCCATTGATATAAGCTGGCAACTGCCCATAGGCCTCCTGCATATTGCTCATTATAAAGTATTCCTGTCCTTTATTATTAATGGGCCTGAAGCTTAGCTGATTTTGTGCATCAGGCGCGCCGCTTTCCGGTGCATACCGTTTGGGCTTATTTTTATTGGCGTTAAATACCACAATTTCGCTTGCACCAATATAGCCATTGGCCAAGGTAAGCCTGATGGTTCTGTTACTTAACCGGGTGGTATAACGCGCTGTTTCGTAGGCTTTTTGGGCAAGGCTAAATAGAGGCAGGGTTGCCAATAATAAGATAAATAAGGCTTTATATGGCATAATATGTTCTGCTTGATGAACAAATGCACTTTACTATTGTTTTTTGCCAATTATTAAGCCAGCTGCAAACGCCACGAAGCACGGATATTTCCGGCTTTATGCAAACCTTCAAGTTGTTCGTTACTCGCACTTGCTAACAGGTATTTTAATGAGCCTGAGGCCTGGTGGTCAGCGGTTGCTTCTTTGTCAATCACAAACCCTTCGCTTTTAAAAAATTCTTTGGCCTCTGCAAAGCTGTTAAACTTGTTTTCTTCAATGCGGTGCTCTTTAAAAAACTGTTGCAGTTTATCATCAGGACTTATATTTTGAAACTTCTTTTCCGTTTTAACATAAATATCAGCAGTGATCCAGTATCCGCCTCTTTTTTGAAGCACAGCACGGATATTTTGACAAAGCTTTCTTTTTTCCTGGGTATCCAGGTAAACCAGCAGCCCCTCATTTACAATAACTACTTTACCTTGGGCAAAACGATCGGTAATAGATGCAAAATCATCTTCATGGAGAGCGTTTAGCGGCAGGGTTTCCAGTATGCCTTTTGGCGCGGCGTTGTGCGTTAGTAAAGCCGTCAGCAAGTTTAATTTGCTGGCAATTACTTCGGGTAAGTCGGTATCGATATAATGCACATCGTCATTAATAACCGTATTTAACCCGCGGAATGAAAACCCGGAAGATAATTCCATGATGTTTTTAACCGGTACTGTTGCCAGTAACTGATTGATGCTCTTATATCTGGATTCAAAATGTAAAACACGTGCCCAAAAGCCAACGTCTTTAATGCTAAAGTCACGCTGATAATTTTCAGGTTCGCTTATTAGTTTCGCAGCTTCAAGGGCAAAAGGAATGTCTGTTAAACCCTTGAGCATTAATAAACCCCGGGCCGATGGGCTTATGGTACTATAATCCCGGTTTGGGGCTGTTTGTTCTGCTTTCATCGTTATGAAGTTTGTATATATAAACGCTTGTTATACCTGTTGGGTTATAATTGTAATAACCTTGTTTGATGTTAACATAAAAGCTTATTGTATATATCAAATATATTGGTAAAACCGCATAGTATAATCTGTACTCTTTCTAAATATCTCTGTATTAAAACAAAAGCGGTGTATCATGTTTTAATAAAATAAAAAGTAATTATGTCATTTGATCAATATCACGAACCGGCGCATGAACTGTCTGCCGAAACCAGAACTTTTGCCAGGATGATTGTATCCTTAACCGAAGAGGCCGAAGCTATAAACTGGTATGAACAGCGTATTGCTGTTGAAACCAATAAAGATGCCAAAGCCATTATGCAAAATGCCCAGCAGGAGGAGTTTAAACATTTTGGCATGGACCTGGAATTTTTACTGCGTCAGAAACCTGTTTGGCAAACAACCCTTAAAGCTATATTGTTTCAAAAAGGCGATATTGTGAAGCTGGGTAGCAAGGGCGAGGAAGCAGCTGAGGAATAAATATAACTTACTTTATGACAGTTAACCGGGTTGAAGTTGTACAGGGCGATATCACCAAAATAAAGGCCGATGCCATTCTAAATGCCGCCAACACCTCGTTATTAGGTGGTGGCGGTGTTGATGGAGCCATACACCGTGCAGGAGGCAAGGCTATATTGGAGCAATGTATACAAATCAGAAACAGGCAGGGCGGGTGTAAAACCGGCGATGCCGTAATAACCACGGCGGGCAACTTACCGGCAGCCTACGTGATACATACCGTTGGCCCGGTTTACAATGCTGGTAAACATCATGAAGATGAGTTACTGGCTTCGGCGTACCTGAGCAGCCTGAAACTGGCTGCCGAAAATAAGGTAGCAACCATAGCTTTCCCTAACATCAGTACGGGTATTTACCATTTTCCTAAAGATAAGGCGGCAGTTATTGCTGTTAAAACGGTAAAGGATTTTTTAATGACCGACACGGTAATTGAACGGGTAATATTTGTTTGTTTTGACGATGAAAATTACCGTTTGTACCATGCTTTACTGGCCGATTAAAGTTAATGAATAGATCCCAGATCCTTATCCTGTTCATCACCGCTCACCAATCCTGATAATTCTGAGCAATACATAATTTTTTCGTCCGTAGTACGGAAATAAATGCATAACCACGGCGTTAAAAATTTACTCAAACGTTTTCGTAACTTCTGTAGGCACACGCAGCTGCGCAACGGTTCAAACTAAAAACTATCTTCTATATTTGAATTACTAACCGCAATTACATCTGCATGAGAACAAAGTATTTTCTGTCACGCATTGGCATGACCTCAGCTATGGTTGCCGCACTGGCATTGGCAGCTTCGGCACAGCAACAAAACATTTACCATAAAGGCTGGATAGATTTTAATAAAAATGGGAAGATGGATGTATTTGAAGATGCATCACAGCCTATTGAAAAACGCGTGGCCGATTTATTAAGCCAAATGACCGTAGAAGAAAAAACCTGCCAGATGGCTACTTTATATGGCTATAAAAGGGTTTTAAAGGACGAAATGCCCATACCTAACTGGAAAAACGAGGTTTGGAAAGATGGTATAGCTAATATTGATGAGGAACTGAACAACCTGACCTCCCATACTGACGATGCTCCTACACAATATTCCTTTCCGTATAGCAAGCATGCTATGGCCATCAATACCATACAAAAATGGTTTGTGGAAGAAACGCGGATGGGCATCCCCGTTGATTTTACGAACGAGGGTATTCACGGCCTGAACCATGACCGGGCTACACCTTTGCCGGCCCCCATTGCCATAGGGAGCACGTTTGATAAACAACTGGTACGCCAGGCGGGGCAAACTGTTGGGCGCGAAGCTAAGGCGCTGGGATATACCAATGTTTATGCACCTATACTTGATCCCGCCCGCGACCAGCGTTGGGGGCGTGTAGTGGAGTGCTATGGCGAGGATCCTTTTCATATTGCCGAATTGGGTAAACAAATGGTATTGGGTATACAGGAGGAGGGTGTTGCCGCTACCCTTAAACACTTTGCGGTTTACAGCGTGCCTAAAGGCGGCAGGGATGGCAGCGCCCGTACCGATCCGCATGTGGCCCCGCGCGAAATGCACCAGATATATTTATACCCGTTTCGCAGGGTAATACAGGAAGCACACCCAATGGGGGTAATGAGCAGTTATAATGATTGGGATGGCGTACCTATAACCGGCAGCTATTATTTTTTAACCGAGCTGCTGCGCCAAAAATTTGGCTTTAACGGATACGTAGTGTCTGATAGCGAAGCGGTAGAATACCTTTACTCCAAACATCACGTAGCTGCCGATTATAAAGAAGCCGTAAGGCAGGCCGTAGAGGCTGGGTTAAACGTGCGTACCAATTTTACCATGCCTCAAACCTTTATTATGCCGCTACGCGAGCTGATTAAGGAAAACAGGATCTCGATGAAAATTATTGATTCGAGGGTAGGGGATGTGCTGCGGGTTAAGTTCCGTTTGGGTTTATTTGATAGTCCATACGTAAAAGATCCTAAATCGTCTGACAAAAAGGTACACACGGCAGCAGATGATGCCATGTCGCTTAAAATGAACCGCGAAGCTATGGTATTGCTTAAAAATCAGGACAACCTGTTGCCGCTTGATAAAAGCAAGCTTAAGAACATCCTGGTAACCGGCCCGCTGGCTGCCGAAACCAATTATGCAACCAGCCGCTACGGCCCGTCGCACAATCCGGTTACCAATGTGCTTAACGGTATTAAAAACTATGTAGGCGCAGGTGTAAATGTTAACTATGTTAAAGGCTGCAATGTTATTGATGCTACCTGGCCCGAAAGTGAAATTATTGAAACGCCGCTTACTGCACAGGAGCAGGCCGGTATTGATTCGGCAGTGGCGCAGGCCAAACAGGCCGATGTGGTAATAGCCGTTGTTGGCGAAGATGTAGACAGGGTAGGCGAAAGCTTGTCGCGCACCGGTCTTAATTTGCCGGGCCGTCAGCTTAAATTGATCCAGGCGTTGCAGGCTACCGGCAAACCGGTGGTTATGGTGATGATTAACGGACAGCCGTTAACCATTAACTGGGAAAATAAATATGTTCCTGCTATTCTGGAAGCATGGTTCCCCGGGCCGCAAAGTGGTAATGTAATTGCCGAAACCCTTTTTGGCGATAATAACCCGGGCGGCAGGCTACCGATAACCTTCCCTAAAACAATAGGGCAAATTGAGTTCAACTTTCCGTTTAAGCCGGCCTCGCAGGCCGGTCAGGGTAATGATGGCAACAGCTGGGGTAAAACCAGTGTAAATGGAGCCCTTTATCCTTACGGTTACGGTTTAAGCTATACCAAATTTGAATACAGCAATCTGCAGGTAACTCCCGAAAAGGAAAACTCACAGGGCGATGTGCAGGTAAGTGTGGATGTAACCAACACCGGCAGCCGCAAAGGCGATGACGTGGTGCAGTTGTACTTGAAAGATGAAGTGAGCAGCGTAACCACCTATGAGTATGATCTGCGCGGCTTTGAACGGGTTAATCTTGCTCCTGGCGAAAAGAAGACAGTGCAATTTACCCTGCACCCAGATGATCTGGCCTTACTGGATAAAAACATGAATTGGACTGTTGAACCAGGCAAGTTCATGGTAATGATAGGTAGTTCATCAGTTGATATTAAGCTGAAAAAAGAATTTGAGATGGAATAGCGGAACTGAAAGCTAAAGGCAGAAAGCTTAAAGCAAGTAATAATTAATGAAGCCTTCCGAAGTTTTAAACTTTGGGAGGCTTTTTGTATTATTGATATATGATTGAAAATATGCCTTTAGATGATTCCTGGATAGCTGTTGATTTTGTAACCGAAGAAGAAGTACCCGTAATGGTGAGGTTTAGACCTAACCTCCAAAATTTTACCGAAGCTGGCTTGTATAACCAAAGAATGGACATTATATGGTCGTACGAAACCGCTAATGAATCGCTGCTTCCTGAAATTGATGATATGGATTTTATGGAAGGGGTGGAAAATGCCTTGGTGGAGATACTGGAACAGGACAATCAAAGTATACTTGCTTTTACCTTCACCGGCGAAAATGAACGGTGGTGGGCCTGGTACACTACAGACATCAATATAGCTGGCGAGCGATTAAATATTGCATTGGCCCAATTTAATGAACTGCCCATCAATATCAGTGTTACCGAAGACCCGGAGTGGGCTGAATATTTTGGCGTGCTGGAAGATTTTAGTGCTGATGAATAATCAGGTAACTTAACCAATCTCAGAGAATATTACCAGATATTTATTATTACATAGCTGGCAGTATAACGGATAGTATTATATATTTCTATATAATCTATTGGCTTAATCAACAATAATCGTTTTATTTAGTTAATTGTAGGCCATTGTTTTATTAATTTTGTCAAATAATCAGGTACTTACTTAAGTGTAACAATAACAGTTGTACTTAATTACTTTATTTATATTTTTATACAATTCAAAACACTAAGGCATTGCCTTTTATAAACCAAATTATTAATTATTGAATGGAACTTGAGAACAAAGGTGTAAAGGGCAGTCAGCTAAAAAATATGATCATCAAAAAGCTTTATTTTAACAAAGCTATGTCATGTGCCGGACTGAGCGAGTTGTTTGATAAAAGCATACCATCAATAGCCAAAGCCGTAAACGAATTAATGCACGAAGGTTTTGTGGTTGAGGATGGTTATGCCCCTTCGAGCGGAGGCCGCCGGCCGCTAATGTATTCCGTAAAATCAAATGCAATGTACATTTTAGCCATTGCACTTGATCAGCTTTCGGCCCGTATCCAGCTTTTTGATCTGCTTAATAACCCGGTTGCCGATATGCTCACTTTTGAGCTTAAATTACTTAATAATGCTGATGCACTGGCTAAATTGATTGAGCAAACCAACAGCTATATTAAAAATACCAGTATCTCTAAAGAAAAAATTGCAGGTATAGGCATAGGTATGCCTGGTTTTATAAATATCACCGAAGGCATCAATTACTCTTACCTCGACGCTGGCGGCCAAAGCCTTACCGCTTATTTAACGGCTCAAACCGGAATTACAACCTATATTGACAACGACTCAAGCCTGATTGCTCTTGCCGAACAAAAATTTGGCATAGCCAAAGCTCAAAACGAGGTGATGGTTATTAACCTGGGCTGGGGTATAGGTTTGGGAATGATAGTGAACGGGGTATTGTTCAGGGGGCATAATGGTTTTGCAGGCGAATTGAGCCACATACCGCTTTCAGAGGACGGAGCGCTTTGCGAGTGTGGTAAACGTGGCTGCCTGGAAGCAGAAGCCTCGATGCTGGTAGTGGCCCGTAAAGCTATTGCAGGGATACAGCAGGGCAGGGTTACCAGTTTAAAGCAATACAGTACAGACCATTCCAAAATGATGGGCGATGCCTTGCTGGATGCTGCAAACAATGGCGATCAGTTTGCTATTGAATTACTATCAGATGCTGGTTATAAAATAGGGAAGGCCCTGGCCATTCTTATCCATATCATGAATCCTGGTACTATTGTATTAAGCGGCAGGGGAGCAAAGGTGGCTAAAATATTAATGGCGCCTATGCAGCAGGCCCTGCACAAATATTGCATCCCAAGGCTGGCAGCCGGTACCGAACTATTGGTGTCTGAACTTGGCTTTGATGCTGAATTAATTGGCGCAGCAGTACTGGTCATGGAGAATTTTGATAAAACAGTAAAAGCAAAAGTGAGCAAAGCAGCAAAGTCAGCGGCGGCGTAAGTAGATGTGCAGATGTGCGAATGTGTAGATATGCGGATTTTGGATGATTTATATTAATCAATACGATTAACAATTACGTCATTGTGAGGTACGAATCAATCGCGAAAAGTGCAGAGCGGATTTGCTTCGTATAAAAATGACGTTTTTTATTTATCTCATCCGCACATTTACATATCCACACATTTGCACATACAAAATCCGCAAATCCCAAATCTATTCCTTTACAAAAATACTTTTCCTGAGTAATCCATGGCTTCCTGGAATTTGGCTAAATTAAGCCCCAGGGGCTCGTTTTGAGATTGGAGGTATGTTATTAGGTTTTCGGTGGCGATATTGCCTGTGAGGTCATCAGCGGCCATTGGGCAGCCACCATATCCTTTAAGTGCCACGTCAAATCTTTTACAGCCGCTTTTGTATGCTGCTGCTATCTTGGGTTGCCAGGTATCGGGTGTTGAGTGCAGGTGAATGCCAAATTCAGTTTCAGGGAATTTAAGGCACAGATTGGGATAAATACTGCTGATTTGCTCCGCATTAGCAATGCCGATGGTGTCGGCAAGGGCTATGTAGTTTATTCCTTCGCTCACTAATTGATCCGTCCATTGTTCAATAACCCCGGTGTTCCATTCGTCGCCGTACGGATTACCGAAACCCATAGAAAGGTATACCAGCAGTTCTTTATTGCTGGCAAGGCACAGCTCTTTTATTCTTTTTACGTTTTCAAAAGCTTGTGGTATGGTGGTATTGGTATTACGCAGCTGAAAAGTTTCAGATATGGAAAATGGATAACCGAGGTAGGTGATCTCCTCATATTTTACAGCATCCCCGGCACCGCGGTAATTGGCAATAATAGCCAGTAATTTTGACCGTGTATTGTCCAGATCCAGCTTTTTTAATACCTCTGCAGTATCAACCAATTGCGGAATTGCCTTGGCGGATACAAAACTTCCGAAATCAATAGTATCAAAACCTACCTGTAACAGCAGGTTAATATAGGCTGCTTTTATATCGGTAGGTACAAAATTATGCAGGCCTTGCATGGCATCGCGCGGGCATTCTGTTATTTTTATGTTCATGCGGTTTTGTATTGCTGTAGTATTCAGGCTTTAATCAACCGTTTTAGGTAGATGTTCATCCTCGGTAAGGCCCTCACGCTCAAACTTTCGGATAATAAGCCTTGTGCCGCCGTTATAAGTAACATAGCTTGACACCCAGTTAATAAAAACGATCACCTTATTACGACCGCCTAAAAGCGATATCAGGTGTACAAACATCCATACCAACCAGGCAAAAAATCCCTGGAACTTTATTTTACCCAAATCGGCAACCGCTTTGTTACGGCCTATGGTGGCTAATGATCCTTTATCGTTATATTTAAAGGAAGCGGTAGGTTCACCGTTAATAAGGTGGACTATGGTTTTGGCAACGTGCTGGCCCATTTGTATGGCTACCTGTGCCACGCCGGGGTGCCCTTTAGGGGTATCGTTGGTGATCATGGCTGCCACATCGCCTATGGCAAAAATGTTGGTGGTGCCTACCACACGGCAAATACTATCCGTCCTGATCCGGTTACCGCGTTCAATAACGTCCTTATTAATCCCCGTTGGTATTACACCCATAACACCAGCACTCCAGATCACGTTTTTTGTACGGATAATTTTTCCGCCCTCAAATTTAATCTGTTCGCCGTCATAACTTTCTACCTTAACACCTAAAAGCACTTCAACGCCCATATCGGTAAGGAAACCTTTGGCAGCTTCAGAAGCCTCATCAGAAAACGGACCGAGTACCTTTGGTAAAAAATCTACCAGGTAAACTTTCATGTCCTCTTTTTTCAGTTCGGGATAATCCTTGCTCAGGATGTGATTGCGCAACTCGGCCAGTGAGCCGGAAAGCTCCACACCGGTTGGTCCGGCACCAACCAATACAAAAGTAAGGTAGGGTTCACGCTCGTCCCTGCTGGTTTTTAGCAGGGCTTCTTCAATATTTTGCAGAATAGAATACCGGAGGTTAAGTGCCTCTGGAATGGATTTCATAGGCATCGAAAAGTTTTCGATGTCTTTATTTCCAAAAAAGTTGGTGGTTGATCCCGTGGCAATTACCAGGTAGTCATATTTTATTTCGCCTATGGTAGTATCAAGCGTATTGTTTTCGGCATTGATATTACTCACCTCGGCTATCCGGAAGCGGAAGTTTTTTTGGCTGGCAAAATTTTTACGTAACGAAAACGCGATCGATTCTGACTCCAGACTGCCCATGGCTACCTGGTATAAAAGCGGCTGAAAGGTATGGTAATTGTGTTTGTCCAACATCAAAACCTCTACCGGTTTATCTTCCAGTTTTTTAGCTACCTGAAGACCACCGAAGCCACCGCCTATAATAACTACTAAGGGGAATTTTGTGCTATCTGTTAAATTCATTTGCAGGTTGTTTTATATTAGATAGAGGCGTAACACCTACATCTTTGTTGTTTACTTGTAGAGATACGTATAAACGCGCCTCTATGTTTTTTAATGATCAGATATGTTGAAAACAAAAAAGGCCCCAAATGTTCTTTGGGGCCTTTTAAATAAATTATTAAAATTTATCTCAGGTCTTTTTTCCCAAAATCAACAATAACCGGTGTTGCCACGCAGATTGATGAGTATGTTCCGAAGATTACACCGATTAGCAGGGCGAATGAGAATCCTTTGATCACATCCCCACCAAATATAAACAATATGATCAGTACGAAAACCACCGTTAAAGCAGTGATAATGGTACGGCTCAGGGTGCTGTTAATAGCCTGGTTAATTACTTCTTCAGGGTTATCAGTTTTAGCATGGTGCAGTTCCAGGAACTCGCGGATCCTGTCAAACACTACCACGGTATCATTAATGGAGTAACCGATAACTGTTAATATGGCCGCAATAAACGCTTGGTCAATATCCAGTGAGAAAGGTAAGTAACCCCTGAATAAAGAGAAGAATGATAGTACCAGCAACGCATCGTGCGCGGTGGCTATCATTGCTCCCAAACTGAACTGCCATTTACGGAACCTGATTAATATATAAGCCGAGATAACAAATATGGCAAACAATACGGTGTAGATGGCCGAGGTTTTTAACTCGTCGGCTATGGTAGCACCTACTTTTTGCTCACTTAAAATGTTTTTGTCGGTAATACGGGTAATATCTTTTTTGGCTAATGCTGTTAATAGCGCAGTTTTTACTTTGCTATCTGCATTTGCAGAGTTATCACTGATCAGTAAGTTTGTAGTGATGCTTATTTTGTCAGCACCAAAAGTTTTAACCTCTGTACCACGACCAATAGTTTCGTCAATTACATCGTGAATGGCCTCAACAGTTACTGATTTATTAGGGAAGCTGATGATGTAGGTACGGCCACCTTCAAAGTCAACACCGTAGCTAAAGCCACGAGTGAAAATTGATATTAAACCTGCAGTGATAAACACACCAGAGAAAATGTAAAACTTGAAACGGTTTTTTACAAACGCGAAGTTGGCATTTTTAAAGGTATGTGAGCTCCATGGGTTTGAGAATTTAATATCCCAGCCTTTATCAAGCATCCACTCAAATATAACTCTTGATATTAGTAATGAACAGAATAATGAAGTGATGATACCGAT
Organism: Mucilaginibacter saanensis; assembly: GCF_014200575.1. Taxonomy (GTDB): domain Bacteria; phylum Bacteroidota; class Bacteroidia; order Sphingobacteriales; family Sphingobacteriaceae; genus Mucilaginibacter. The sequence goes on from NZ_JACHBZ010000009.1 coordinate 30,202, forward strand.
CATTAACGTAGTTGCAAAACCTTGTATCGGGCCCGATCCGAAGATGAACAGGATTAAACCGGTTAAGAAAGTACTGATCTGTGAATCGAGGATTGATGGTAATGCATGTTTAAAACCATCGGTTACGGCTAATCTTAATGATTTGCCTAAACCAAGTTCTTCACGTACACGCTCATAAACCAACACGTTGGCATCAACCGCAATACCCAGGGTTAGTACTATACCCGCAATACCAGGTAATGTTAATACCGCACCTAAGCTGGTTAATACACCCATCAGGAAAAATATGTTGATGACCACCGCAACCACCGCTACAGTACCTGCACGGTTGTAATAAGCAATCATGAATATTAATACCACTACTAAACCGAGGATACTTGAAGTAACACCTGCGTTAATAGCTTCCTGACCTAATGACGGACCTACTACTGCTTCTGACACGATGTGGGCGGGTGCAGGTAAACGACCAGCTTTTAATACGTTGGCTAAATCTCTTGTATCTTCAATAGTAAAGTTTCCGGATATAGATGATACACCACCAGAAATTTCGTTTTGAACGTTAGGGGCAGAGTACACATTGTCATCCAAAACAATAGCAATAGCTTTTTTATTGGTACCTGCTGATGCTTCTGCAGTGATGGCGCGCCATTTTTGGGCACCTTCAGAGTTCATCACCATTCTTACTTCAGGGCTGCCTTTCTGATCAACATCAGGGCTGGCATCATTTACCACATCACCTGACAATACCGGGCCGTTTTCGGCTCCGCTCAGTTTAATGGCATATAAAGCAAATACTTTGGTTCCGGTAATTGGTTTAACCTCCCAAAGGAATTTCATGTTACGTGGTATTACCGATTGTACATCGGCACTGTGCAGGTATGAATTAACTTTGGCAGTATCTTTTTGCGGTGCATAACCAACAACAGGTCCCTGACCTAATTGCTGCTGTCCGCTTTGATCCGGACGGGTGTTTAATGTCATTACCGAAAACAGCGGGTGTAATGCTGCCAATTGTGATTTGTTAGCTAATGATGCAGCCGAAGTATCTTTAACTGCATTTTTTTGAACCTTGCTTAACAATGAGCCCGCTTTTGCAGCAGTATCAGTTTTTGCAGCAGTAGTAACAGTAGCAGGTGTTGCTTTTGCTGAATCGGATTTAGCTGTTTTGTTTTTTGCGGCCAGCAGGTTGTCAACATTGATCAGGTACTGGTAAGCTTCAGCATTATCAAAAGTTTGATAAAATTCCAGCTTTGCAGAACCTTGTAAAAGTTTACGAACGCGTTCTGGTTCTTTTACGCCAGGAAGCTCAACCAAAATACGGTTTGAAGCTTGCTCTAACTGGATGTTAGGCTGGGTAACACCAAACTGGTTAATACGGGTATTTAAAACCGTGTATGATTGTTTTACCGCAGTGTTGGCTAAATCTTTCAGGTAGCTTTCAACTTCGCTGTTTGAAGCGTTAAACTTCAGGTGGTCCTGGTTATCCCTGGTTGAGAAGATAGCAGCAAGCTTGCCTGTTGGGTTCAACTTTTCATACTCGCTAACAAATAACGAAATGAAATCTTTTTGAGTTTTAGCATCCGCCTGTAATTTATCGGCATTAGCCAAAGCCTGATTGAATGTTACATCAGGATTGTTGTTGGCAATTTTCCTCACCAACTCGTCAAGCGAAATTTGCATGGTAACGTTCATACCACCTTTAAGGTCGAGGCCCAGCGCAAGTTCTCTTTGCTTTACGTATTGATAGTTGTGTTTGAACAACGGATATACCGGTTGTGTAGACATAGAATCCAGATACGCTTTTTCTCTCTCCGGATTTCCCTTCGAATATACTTTGGCATCACTTTCAACTTTACGTGCCACCCACGTGAATGATAGCTGGTACAAGCATACTACCGCTAATAGAATGGCGAAAAATTTAATAACCCCTTTACCTTGCATCGAATTATAATATGTAATTAATTAGTTTATAAGCTTTTTTAAATAAGACGGCAAATCTAATAAAATTTCGCAAGCATGAAATTTTAAATTAAAACAATTTAATGACAAAAAATGTTACCTGCGCTCAAGCGTGATGAATGAATATGGCAGTTTGTTTTTTTCATCAGGTTCAAAATCTTCACGCTCCTTTTCTTCCCACTCTGCCGCATCTAATTCCGGGAAAAAAGTATCTCCATCAAAATCCTGATCAATAATGGTTAAATAGATCCGGTTTGTAAGCGGGATTGACTGTCTGTAGATTTCGGCACCGCCAACAATAAATACTTCATCCTCGCCACTGCAAAGTGCCAAAGCATTCTGGATAGAACTTACCACTTCGCAACCTTCAATAGTGATGGCTTGCCTGGTTATTACAATATTGCGGCGTTTGGGAAGTGGCTTGCCAACCGAATCAAAAGTTTTGCGACCCATGATCACAGTATGCCCTGTAGTAACATCTTTAAAATGTTTCAGATCATTTGGCAGATGCCAGAGTAGTTTATTGTTTTTGCCGATAGCATTGTTTTTGGCTATGGCTACTATGATAGATGTGATCATTTAGTTATTCGTATTATCCCTCCCATTGGGATGATTTACCATAGCGTTATTGCGAGGCGCAAAGTAATCTCTGAACTGTAAAGAGTAATCCTGTAAATACGGGATTACTTTGTGTTTCGCAATGACGCGTAGTTGTTAATTGTTGTAAGGATAACAAAATTTGCTTAATTCTGAAATTTTGGTTTAAATAAACCCAAACAACCCTTAACAAAATCAAACTGCCACTGCTGCCTTAATGTGCGGATGCGGATCGTAGTTCTCCAGGGTGAAATCTTCAAACTTAAACGCAAATATGTCTTTTACCTCTGGATTGATCTTCATAGTAGGCAAAGGGCGTAATTCGCGGCTTAACTGCAGGCGGGCCTGATCCATGTGGTTATTGTACAGGTGGGCATCGCCAAAGGTGTGTATAAAGTCGCCATAGTCCAGGTCACATACCTGTGCCATCATCATGGTGAGCAGCGCGTATGAGGCAATGTTGAAGGGTACCCCCAAAAATATGTCGGCACTGCGCTGATAAAGCTGGCAGGAGAGCTTGCTCCTTAATTCACCTTTCTCTGGGTTAGCAGGCTCCACATAAAATTGAAACAAGCTATGGCATGGCGGCAGGGCCATTTGGTTAACATCGGCAACGTTCCAGGCCGATACGATCATGCGGCGTGAGTCGGGATTATTTTTGATCTGGTTAACCACCTGGGTTATCTGGTCAATATGGCCGCCGTCGGGTTTTGGCCATGAGCGCCATTGGTAACCGTACACCGGCCCAAGGTTGCCTTCGGCATCTGCCCATTCATCCCAGATGCGCACGCCATTTTCTTTCAGGTAACTGATATTGGTATCACCGCTTAAAAACCATATCAACTCGTGGATGATAGATTTCAGGTGCAGCTTTTTGGTGGTCACCATCGGGAAACCATCTTTCAGGTTAAAACGCATCTGGTAGCCAAACACACTTACGGTACCGGTTCCGGTTCTGTCATGCTTTTGCGCTCCGGTTTCCATCACATGGCTCATCAGGTCGAGGTACTGTTTCATTTTTTTTGATTGATTAAGTAAGCTGTAAATTGGGTGGGTAGTTGTTGCGTGGCAGATACCAATGCACAAGTGAACCAATGAACATTTTTAAAACACAAAGAAAAATAATCTAATTTTGGTATCCTACGGTTGTTTAAAAATACCTGCCGTTGTTAATTACTCTTATGATCTTGTTCCCGAACGCAAAAATAAACATTGGCCTTAACATTACCGAACGCCGACCTGATGGTTATCATAATCTGGAAACCATTTTTTATCCCATCAATATCAAAGATGCCCTTGAGATGGTGGTAAGTGATCAGTTGAGTTTCCATTCCTCCGGTTTGGATATTCCAGGAAGGGAGGAGGATAATCTTTGCATTAAAGGATATCACCTGCTCAAAAAAGATTACGACTTGCCGCCGGTAAGCATTCACCTGCAAAAAAATATTCCGATCGGGGCCGGCCTTGGAGGCGGTTCGTCCGATGCTGCATTTTTTATTAAGCTGATGAACCAGCAATTTAAGCTTGGCCTGTCTGTTGATGACATGACCGGCTACGCGCGCAAGCTTGGTGCCGACTGTGCTTTTTTCATTGAGAGTAAACCGGTGTTCGCTTTTGAAAAGGGCGACGAGTTTGAATCCATTAAACTCGACCTGTCAAATTACAAGATTGCTTTGGTGATGCCCGATGTTCACATATCCACGGCCGAGGCTTTTGGCGGGGTTAAACCGGCACCCGTTAAAGACTCCCTGCTGGAGCTTATTGCCGAGCCCATTACTGAATGGAGGAAGCAGATTAAAAATGATTTTGAAACGTCGGTGTTTAAGAACCATGTGGAGATACGTGGTGTTAAGGCAGCGCTGTATGAGGCCGGCGCAATTTACGCCAGCATGAGTGGGAGCGGGGCATCGGTGTTTGGCATATTTGAGCAAACGCCCGATCTGGGTTTTCTGGAAACGGAGAACCAGGTGTTTTACGATGTTTAGTTATTTACTACTTGTCATGGAGGAACGAAGGATCTATCCGGCGATTAGATTCTTCGTTCCTCAGAATGACAGCTTGTATTTTTTCCTTACTGTCTTGCCGTAATTTCATAAGGCCAACGCAAATCTGCAATGATATCAGATTTGCAAATTACACGCCGGCATCTTCACTTACTCCGCGGCCTATGCCCTCCACCCAGTCTGTTTCTCCCCAGCCTTTTGCTACGGCGGTTAATAAGCGGCTGTGTAGTGCGTTTACCAGCGGCATGGGTGTCTCGCTTGTCTGCGATAATTTAAACGCCAGACGCGCGTCCTTATAGCCTAATTTAGACTTGAAACCAACAGGCTCATATTGTTTGTTGGCGATAAGCTTTCCATAGTTCTGAAAAATGGGAGCGTTAAATAAAGTTGAGCCAAAAAAGCCGGCTACCTGTGCGCGATCCAGTCCATTCTTTTCGGCAAGGGTATAAGCCTCGGCCATCATTTCCATCGAGGCCATGATCATGAAATTGCCTGCCACTTTTACTACGTTGGCACCGCCTGCGGTTTCACCAAAATCAATCACGTCCTGTCCCAGGCAATCCAGCACTGGCCTGGCAATATCCTTAGCCTGCTGGCTGCCCGATACGCAGATCCAAAGCTTGCGCGCTGCCGCCGCTTCTGGCCGGCCAAATACGGGCGAGGCCAGGTAATGGCTTCCCGCTGCTGCATGAAGTTTGCTAAGTTCTTCTGCCGTTTCGGGCGAGATTGTACTCATGGAAATGTGCACAGCATTTGGCTGTAGCGTTTTTAAAATTCCTGATTCTCCTACAGTCGATTCTCGCACGGTGTCATCATCGGCCAGCATGGTGATCACAATGGGTACGTTTTGGGCGGCATCAGCAGGGGTGTTGCATTGGGTGATGTGTGCCTGGTCGAGCTCATTTGCTTTGGACAATGTGCGGTTGTGAACCTGCAAATGATATCCTGAACTGATGAGGTTTTTGGCCATGTTGATGCCCATGTTGCCAAGGCCTATAAATCCTATTTTCTTTTCCATCGAGTTAGTTAATGTAATCGCGGTCTTCGTCGCTTAGTGTATTGGGGTCTTCTTTTTTGTGAATGGTGTCATGGTAGCCTTCAATGTCAAATTTGGGTTTTTTAGGGCGGCCAACCAACACCCCTAAAATAAATGCTACTACGGCTACCACAATCATCAGGGTTAGTTTAGAGATATAAAAGTTCGCGAATAAAAAAGCGAACTGAACCTTGTCTGTATTTTGTGCCAATGCCGCGGTAAGCAAAATGGTGACGACTATAATGACTATTGTTTTAATGCTCATGATAATTTGATTAACAGTTTATACAATATGCGGTTTTTAAATCTTTATTGAAAATAGTTTTCATTTCATCAATGCCCTGAGAATAAAAACAGCAGCAGGAGCGGGTCTGAAAATGCCTTCCGGAAAATCATGGTTTCAGGAATCAAAAATTTGAGCGCGGGTTTCAGATGAGTGAAGATTTTTGGGCGCATAAAAAGGCTTGCCCCTTAAATAAAAGTAAGCTGCCCCGGACTGATGTTACCAGTGGATTTTGCCTCCCTGTTTTTTGATGGAATTGGTGAATTGATTTAGGCCCTTTGTGGTTTGTTTTTTCATCATCATGCTGAGTGTGGTGACGGGTAGCTCCTCCGCTGAGAATCAAAAAAATCCTTCCATTTTAATTTTGTTGTATACAAATCTGATGACTGGGTAGTATTTATTCAAATCATAAAATTGTAGTTCAGAACACTATTTATTTGATTTGGATATGAAACTCGTCTCTGTATTTTTACCTTATATAAATTACTTTATTTGCTTGATTAATAGTATTATAAATACTTTTTTTTTGTCTTTATTGCAAAATACTAATTTATTTAGTTTTTTGCAATTTTATATAGTTTGATTTTTCTTAAGTTTAACTTCTGTTAATGTTAATATATATCTGAATTTTAGGTTAATATATTATTTACATAAATTATATTTTTAAATTTTTTTAGCGAATTCAATCTAAATTATATCACAAATTTGACGAAGTCCTTATTTTTTGGTTTTTTAAATTTGTTACACTAAGTAAAAATTTGATTTTACCGCTGTTAAACGATGATGCACTGAAACGGTGCTAAGGTGGCTGAAAAATAATAATGTCTTACAGGGGCTGAAAATGGCTTTTCCCGGCAGGGGCAATTACCCTCCTATCGCGGGTGATTGGTGGTAAACAGCGTAGTATTGTGGGTGAATCTGAGCCTGAATAATGGGCTAAGCCCTGGCATTGGGAAGTATTAAATAAGATAGTAAACGGGGAGCGTTGAAGACTGCAAAAAGTAAGAGTTAGTTGCGTGCTTTTCGTTTGCTAATTTGCTTTTGAGCCACGGGGTAAAGGAAGATAGTTGATAGGATCAGGCCTGCTCCAATCCAGAAGCCAGCCGTCATTTTGTTCATGTCACCAAAAAAAATAAACGCCATGAGGATGCCGTACACTGGTTCAAGGTTGGTAACCAGGGCTACTTTAAACGCCGAAAGCTCGCGCATTACCGACACGCCTGCAACATAAGCAAGCGAGGTGCATATAGTGCCAAGCAGTACCAGATATACAATATCATGGCTCTTTAAAATCAACGAACTGTTGTAGCCGCCGGTAAATAAGAGGTATAAAGAGATCCAGCAAAAAGCACCGGCTAGTTCGTAAAATGCTATGGTTGGCGCCTCGTTTTTCTTAATCAATTTTGAATTAATGATAGAGAAAAGGCTGGCGCAAACAGCGCTTATGAGGCCCGTGATAATGCCCTTAGTGTAATGTGTTTCAAATTTAAATATCAAAATTATTCCGGTTATAATTAATAAGCCCGCCAGTATTTCGAGTTTGGAGATTTTTGTTTTGTTGATTAGGGGCTCCAGTACAGCTGTAAATAAAGTGATGCTGGAGAGGCAAACCAGGGTTACAGGAACGGTAGATAGTTTGATAGAAGCGAAGAAAAGTACCCAATGACCGCCCACCAAAGCACCAGTAAATATCAGCTGCAGGAAGGTTTTTTTAGAGATTTTTATATCCGTTTTATTGAATTTGAAATATAAAAACAGTGAAATAAAGGCAATAAGTACGCGATACCACACCAATTGTACGGCCGAAATGGTGATTAATTGGCCTAAAATTCCTGTAAATCCCCATATAAAAACAGTAAAATGGAGTATGATCAGGTTCTTATTAAGGCCCGTTACAGGGCTTGCTTTAGTCACTATTTAGGTGCTTTTAGTAGTAAATAATAGCCGAGTAAACCAAACAGCGTGTTTGAGATCATCACGGTAAAAATGGGCGGAACGCCGCCTTTTATAGAGAATACGATGGAAAATTTCTCAACAATGATGTACGAGAAACACAGCAAAATGCCTATCCCTAACGGTAATCCAACACCGCCCCGCACCTTTCGCGACGACAAAGCTACGCCTAAAATTGTCAAAACGTAGGCAGATAATGGGTATACAAATCGGTGATATTTTTCGTAATAGAGGTTGTTTAAAATCTCAGGTCTGCGTAATTTCTCTTTTTCTATGTTGCTGTTTAATGTCTTTAATGACATCGCGGCGTATACATTATCATACACAATAAAGTCGCTGGGGTGCATATCAAGCACCGTATCTTTTGTTGGTACGTTATTATTATAGCTTTCTTTTAAGCCATTTATATATTTAACAGAGTAGTTTTTAAGCGACCAAATCCGTTTAACAGAATCATAGGTGATAGTTGGGGCAATAAGCTTTTCGCGCAGGGTATCGCCGTTAAATTTCTCCATAATAAACTGGTAGCCTGTGTGTACAGTTTGATCATAATTTTGCAGATATACAAAAGTATGCTTATCAATTTGCATGTGTACTTCGCTCTTGGTAGGGTCGTTATCGGTTATTCCGTTAGCGTTTTCAAAGTCGTTTTTTAGCCTGTTGGTATAGGGTATAAGGTATACGTTGGCAAAAAAAGATACAATAAATATCAGGGTTGAGGCAATAAAATACGGTCTTAAAAAGCGATTAAAACTGGCTTTGCCACTCAGGATAGGTACTATTTCGGTTTGGTTGGCCATCTTTGCCGTAAATAATATTACCGCCAAAAAGTTAATCAGCGGCGATAGCATATTGAGATAAAAAGGTATAAAACCGGCATAATACTGAAACACAATATCATGAAGCGTAGCATGTTTATTCAAGAAATTATCCAGCTTTTCAGATACGTCAAACACCACGGATACCACTATAAAAACACCCATGGTAAACACAAAAGTGCCCAGGTATTTGCCAATAATAAACCTGTCAATAACCTTCAGGTGCCGGTGTATAAAAGCCTTCATCCTTTAGATTATTTGTTTTTTCAGACCAAAACTGATACCATAAAAGGTATGTTCACTATCCCTCATTTGTATTTATATTCAGTTATAATCGTTGGCCAAGGCGTTTAACCATGATGTTTTTCCAGTCATAAAACTCACCCGAAATGATTTTTTTACGTGCTTCCTTAACCAGCCATAAGTAAAAATGGAGGTTATGCAAGGTGGCTATTTGCGCCCCAAGCATCTCTCCGGAATGAATTAAATGGCGTAAATAAGACTTACTGTAATCCCTGTCAGCAAACAATTCACTATCATCTTCAATGGCCGAAAAGTCGTTTTTCCACTTCTCGTTCTTGATATTGATGATGCCATTTTTGGTGAAAAGCATACCATTACGGGCATTACGGGTAGGCATAACACAGTCAAACATATCAATACCTAAGGCAATATTTTCCAATATATTAATAGGTGTACCTACACCCATTAAATAACGCGGTTTTTGCTCTGGTAATATATTACAAACAATTTCCGTCATGGCATACATTTCTTCGGCAGGTTCACCTACAGAAAGACCGCCAATTGCGTTACCCTCACGCTCAAAGGAAGCAATAACTTCTGCCGATTTTACGCGCAGATCCTTATAAACAGAGCCCTGTACTATGGGGAACAGGGTTTGGTTATATCCGTATTTTGGCTCCGTACTGTCAAAGCGTTCGCAGCAGCGTTTTAACCAGCGATGCGTCATTTCAATAGAGCGCCTGGCATAGTTATAATCGCATGGGTAGGGAGTACATTCATCAAAGGCCATAATGATATCGGCCCCGATAATGCGCTGGATATCCATCACATTTTCTGGTGTAAACAGGTGTTTTGAACCATCAATATGCGACCGGAAGGTAACCCCTTCTTCCTTAATTTTGCGTACTTCTGTAAGTGAATACACTTGGTAACCGCCGCTATCGGTTAAAATAGGGCCGTCCCAACCATTAAATTTATGCAGTCCGCCGGCGCTTTCAAGGGTATTTAATCCGGGTCTTAGGTATAAATGATAGGTATTGCCTAAGATGATCTGCGCCTCAATATCTGTTTTAAGCTCATGCTGGTGCACTGCTTTTACTGTGCCTGCGGTACCTACAGGCATAAATATAGGCGTTTGTATAGTACCGTGGTCGGTGGTAATTTCACCTGCCCGGGCTTTTGAAAGCGGGTCTTGTGCTGTTAAATTAAATTTCATTTTGAGGTTGCAAAATTAACAAATAAAGCGGGAAAGCCTCATTCTGTTGCCCTTGAAAGAAACACCGTTGATAAAAAAAGCAATAGTATTTACTGTTTTATTATTAAATGCACAATGAAAAGCTTCCGGATTGCAGGAATTAACAGCTATACTATATTATATGTATAATATGAATGCCATTAGTTTGGCTTAACTACTGCCAAAGTGTGGAAAAATAACTTTCAGTGTGCACAACAATCCCGAAATAAACTCTAATAAAGCCCCTTAATCCCGGTGATTTTTAACAAATTTGCCTGATTATTTTATCTGCTTGGAAACTATTATACAAAACGTACTTTTTATACTTTTTCAGCTCTGTTTTATTGTTCAGCTGTACTACCTGGTAAGTAACCATAGCCGTTTGGCTCGCTATAAACCAATGGAGCAGTTACCCGAAGTTTTAATACCTGTTTCTGTTATTATAAGTGCACGCAACGAGGCGAAAAATCTGCAGGAAAATCTGCCGTTTATATTACAGCAAAACTATTCTGATTTTGAGGTAGTAGTGATCAATGATTGCTCTTACGATGCATCAGATGTTGTTCTGGAAGATATGCAGCGCCTGTATCCCCAGTTAAAAGTAGTGACTATAACCGAGCATGACCGTTTTAAAACAGGTAAAAAGTTTGCCCTTACCCTCGGAATAAAGGCTGCAAAAAACGAATATTTGCTATTTACCGATGCTGATTGCAAGCCGGCCTCTGTAAACTGGATAGCACGCATGGCGGTTAATTTTAGTACCCAGGCGCAAATTGTATTAGGCTATTCACCTTATTATAAAACTGGTAATTTTCTGAATCCCTTTACCCGTTTTGAAACCTTAAAAACAGGAATCAATTATTTATCAAGTGCCCTCACCGGCGATCCTTATATGGGTATTGGTCGTAATCTGGCCTATACTAAAACTTTGTTTTTTAGCCAAAAGGGTTTTGCATCGCACATGCATGTTATATCTGGCGATGACGATCTGTTTGTAAATCAGCATGCTACCGCCGATAATACAATTATTGAAATACACCCCGATGCTTTTGTATATACCAGCGCAAAAACTACGCTGACATCATGGTACAGGCAGAAAAAAAGACACATGGGCGTGGGCAAGCTGTATAAAAATAAGCACAGGCATATGCTTAGCTTTGATGCCATAAGCGGATCATTGTTTTATATTTTACTTATATTATGCCTTATTTTTAAATATGAGCCCTTACTGGCATTAGGTTTGTTCGCTTTTAGATTGATATTACAACTAATTATCTACAGTAAAATATTAAAAAAACTGGGTGGTAAGGACTTGATATGGTATTTACCATTCTTTGATATTATATATTATATGTATTTAAATGTTTTTGGGCTAATCGGCACATTATTAAAAACCACCCAATGGAAATAAACGCCAATTTTACCGATAATGCAAAGAATGATTTTTACCTGGTAGTTAAGGCCCGTGAGGGTAATCAAAAGGCATATGCCGATTTGATGCACAGGTACAAGGATTCTATTTATTTTATGGTTTTAAAAATGGTTAATAATAAGGAAGATGCCATGGATCTTACTGTTGAAACCTTTGCAAAGGCGTTTGAAAAATTGGATAAATACCAGCCGGATTATGCTTTTAGCACATGGTTGTTCAGGGTTGCTACCAATAATTGTATTGATTTTATCCGTAAAAAGAAACTGAATACCCAATCAATTCACGGTATGACGGATGAAGACGGGGAAGAAAAGCCGCTGCAAATAAGGGCCGATGTTTTAAACCCGGAAGAAACATCTATCAAAAAACAACAAACCCAGGAGCTCAAATTGTTAATTGAAAGCTTACCGCACCGTTACCGTAACCTGATTACGCTGCGTTATTTTGATGAGTTATCCTACGAAGAAATAGCACAACAGCTTGATTTACCTTTGGGTACGGTTAAGGCACAATTATTTAGAGCCAGGTACCTGCTTGGTAACATCATTAACCGTTTTAACAGGGATGACATCTGATATTATACTTAAATACTTTCCTGATTTAAGCGTACAACAATGTGCGCAAGTTGAAATGCTGCCTGAATTATATAATTTATGGAACAGCCAGATCAATGTAATATCACGTAAAGACATTGATCTTTTATATGAGCGCCATGTGCTGCACTCTATTGGTATTGCCAAAGTAATGCAGTTTTTACCAGGCGAGCATGTACTTGACGTGGGTACCGGAGGCGGGTTTCCGGGTATTCCGCTGGCTATATTATTTCCCGAAACCCAATTCCACTTGGTTGATTCTATAGGTAAAAAGATAAAAGTAGTACAGGAAGTAGCTAAAGCCTTGGGTTTAACCAACGTGGCAGCTTCGCATCTGCGCGCCGAGCAATTGGACAAAAAGTTTGATTTTGTGGTATCACGCGCAGTTACCCAGCTTAAAGACTTTTATCCATGGGTGCGCGGAAAGTTCAATAAGCAATCGAAAAACACATTACCAAACGGTATTTTGTACCTCAAAGGGGGCGATCTGGAAGAGGAAATTAAAGAGTCGGGCTTAAAAGTTCAGCAATATCATCTTAAAGACTATTTTACCGAGGAGTTTTTTGAAACCAAACAGGTAATATACGTAAAGGGATAACAGGTTTGTCTATTCTTAACCTGTCATGCTGAACGCAGTGAAGCATCTATTGTTCGATATGCAGGTGGGCGAATAGATCCTTCGTTCCGGATGACAAGAGCAGATTTTTTTGCTTTTTAAGCAGATAGGCCCCTACATGGAAAAATGCCGAAGCGGTTTTGGCCGTTCAGCAATTTAAAAAGCGCTGTTTTGTGCTTTTTATGGGTATTATGATTTGGTAGTTACATACCCCACTATAACAACCTGATCTAATGAATAATATACATTTTGTGATAGTTTGGGATTAGGTGCCGGGAATTTTACTTTATTTTTATTACCATCATTGGGCGATTCCCCTACATATTTGTCATGTTGATCTAAAAGGGCAAAGAAAACAGGCATTGTGCAATTGGCAGACTTTACATTGAGTGTACCTTTAAAGCTTTTAATAACCCTTATTGCCTCCGCATCAAGATCATCACTTACACCCCTTCTTAATTTTACGCCTTCAATTTTACCGTTAACAATATTCAGCGACAGGATGATTCTGCCTGCAATAAGGTTTTCCCGTGCACTCGCCGGATATCTGACATATTTTGCAATGTATTTGTATAAACTATCAAAAGGTCCTTTTGGTGGTGCTGGCGGGCTAACTGCAATATCAACCGGAGCTACCGGCGCTTCGGGAGCTTTTAATTCTTGTGTATCTGCTGCGTTTGGTGCCGCTGGTTTTGCCGGTTTTGCTTTGGTTGGTAACGGTGGAGGCGGTAAATTAATTGCGTTTTTGTTTATTGATGCTGGTGCATGAGGTGGCGGCATCACTGGATATTTACCTGCATTATAAAAGATCATAGCTAAATCATATCCAGGCTTTTGCAGAAGAGCTGCGTCTGCTGATTTTGTAAATTTCTGATAATCAGTACAGAAATTTATGGCAACCTTATGTTCTCCGGGTTTATCAGTTACTAAGCCATTATAAGCTGAAAGAGCTTTTACAACTTCGTTGTTAAATTCATCACTGGCCTTTTTTATTATTTTTATATCATATAGCTTATGATCATTCTTAACATTAACGCTAACAATCACTAAACCAGCCTTTTCATTTTTTAGAGCCGTTTCAGGGTAATTGATAGTCTTGTTTAAGTAATTAAAGAGATTTACATAGGCATCCTTAACCAGGGTAGGTGGCGGCGGCGGTTGCAGCATATATTTGGGCACTTTGAGATGTTGAGATTCACCTCCGGTATCCATTGCTGTTAAAGCTTTTATTTTCTGTGGTGCCAAATCAACCCAGCCATAAGTTTTACTGAAGCCTAAGGTTGATGCGCAAAGCAAGGCCGCACAAATAGGCACGGCTACGAGGTATTTTAGCCTGGCTAAATTCCCCGAACGTTTTTGGTTTAACATGATGATCCTCTTTTTTAATAGGTTATAATTGAAAAATGAATGCGTAACAGATGGGCCGCTGAGGCCATAGGCATTGTTTACCAAAAATGAAGAGTAGGTGAGGGCATCGGTTTCATAGGCCGCAGTTTGCTCATCAGCTATATATTCATGTACTGTTTTCAGGCTGATTTGCACGAGGTAAATGAATGGGTTAAACCAATTCATAATCTTCATGATCTCCAGGAAAACAATGTCTGCGGAATGTTTTTGCCTGATGTGTACCAGTTCGTGCCTGATAATAATGTCGCTACCCAATGTTTTGGAGCCTATAAACAGGTAATTGAAGAACGAGAAAGCCACATTGGAATCCTCAATGTTTACCATCTTATATTTATCATTAACCAGTTTATCACCAATTCTGGTCATTTTTAATAGCCGGAATAACTTAAATAATAGCAGGATGGTTAGCACAATAACGCCAAGCAAGTAGGCATAAACAAGTATGTCCTGCATAGTGATATGGCTTGCCTGTAGTTGCGCTATTACTGGTTTTGCGCCTGTTGCCCGAATAACAAATGTTAAAGTTTTAACCTCCGGTTCCATTGGTTTTAATGTTCCAATTTGTATAACGGGTAACAAAAAGGACACCAGGCAGCTAACCAAGAGGTAAACTCTGTTCAGCGTATAGTAAGTTTCCTTGTTTAGGAACGCACAATAACCAGCATAAAATACGGCCAGATACACGTTTGCTTCGATCAGATAATGCAGCCAGTTCATTATTTTTTGTTTTTAAGTTGATCAATTAAGGAGGTTAATTCGTCAAGTTCCTTTACGCCCAGTTTCTTTTCGTCCACTATAAATGATACCAGGCTTTGGTAGGAGTTGCTGAAATAGTTTTTCATCATTTTATCAAATGTGAATTTTTTGTATTGGTCGTCGCTGATCACAGGATAGTATACATGGGAGTTTCCGTAGGCTTTGTGATCTATAAACCCCTTGCCTTCCAGCACGCGCACCACCGTTGATACGGTGTTATAAGCAGGCTTGGGATCGAGCATCTGATCAATAATATCCTTTACAATAGCTTCTTTTAACTGCCACAGTATCTGCATGATCTGTTCTTCGGCTTTGGTTAGTTCCTTGATATCCATAGTAAACTATTTTTATAGTTAGATAAAGGTATAACTATTTTTATAGTTTGCAAACTATTTTTGTAGTTTTTTATTTATGCTAATATTTTTAGGATTTTTTATATTTTTACGCATAGCCGTAAACCAAAGCCGGCATGCCTTAAATTAAGCTGTGCATCAATAATATGTCGTTACACCATAAAATAGCCTTATCATTTGTTAAAAATTTAGGCCCCTCGCTGGCTAAATCATTGCTCGCTTACCTGGGTAGTGCCGAAGATATTTTCAGGTCTTCACCAACTAAAATGCTCAAAATACCAGGGGTAGGCGACAAACGAATAGCCCAATGGGATTTTGATGATGCATTAAAAAAGGCCGAAAGGGAACTCATCTTTATTGAAAAACAAGGAGTAGAGCCTATATTTTACACCGATGGTAAATATCCTAAAAGACTAAAAAACTGCGGCGATTCGCCCATATTACTTTATGCAAAAGGTAAAATGGAACTAAATCCGCCGCATATCATTAGCATAGTGGGCACCCGTAATGCTACCGATTATGGGCGGCAGCTATGCAGGCAACTCGTTGAAGAGCTACAGCAATACAATGTACTAATAGTAAGTGGCTTAGCTTTAGGGATTGATGTTGCTGCCCATAAGGAATGTCTGAGGCTTAATATGCCAACCGTAGGCGTACTTGGCCATGGGCTGGACAGGCTTTATCCAAGTCAGAATAGGGCTACTGCAGACAGAATGCTGGAGAACGGCGGTTTGCTGACCGAGTATCCGTCGGGCACTGTACCTGACCGGGAGAACTTTCCGCAGCGTAACCGTATTGTAGCAGGTATTGCTGATGCCACTGTAGTGATAGAGGCCGGGATAAAAGGAGGTGCATTGATCACCGCCGAAATAGCAAATTCATATAATAAAGATGTATTTGCTTTTCCTGGTAGACTGGGTGATGATTTTTCTGAAGGTTGTAATTTTCTGATACGCAATAATAAAGCAGCATTGCTTACCTGTATGGCCGATTTGGCTTTTAGTTTAGGCTGGGAGAAAACCGATCATGCTAAACCTGTGGAACAGTTTGTTTTGCCGCTTGATCTTTCGGTTGATGAACGGTTGATATTTGATATTTTGCTACAACATAAAGTACCCTTAGCCATTGATGATTTAACCATTAAGGCCAATATGCCCATGAGTGCACTGGCCATGAACCTGCTGAATATGGAAATGCAGGGATATATCCGCTCTTTACCTGGCAAAACTTATAAGATTAATTAGTGAATGGTGAGAGGTGAAAGGTGAAAGGTGAATGGTGAATGGTGAATGGTGAATGGTGAATGGTGAATGGTGAATGGTGAATGGTGAATGGTGAATGGTGAATGGTGAATGGTGAATGGTGAATGGAATTTGCCAAACAAGTTAGTCAAAAATCGTCGTGAAAACTGCAATTGTTGTTCGGAGTTTTAGAATCTGTAGAAACATTGAAGGAGTAAAGGGTGTAAATAATAGAACCAGGCTGTCATGGTGAGCTTGTCGAACCATTGTAGGAGGGCCTATTGATAGATGTGCAGGTTGTCTGATTGGTTTAAATCTGCGAGCCTTTCATTTATCCTTTAGGCGAATCAAAGAAGGTTAAATGGCCGTCCTCGTTGCTGATGGAGGCCCATTCGTCGTTATCAAAACTGATAAGGGCTACAGCACAAGTTGGTACATCACGAAGCTGACCGGTTAAATAATACAATAATTCACTTATTCCCGGATTGTGGCCTACTAATCCAATAAAATCGTATTCGGCGGGTAGGCTGTTAACCACATTTACGAGGGTACGTTCACTGGCTTCATATATTCTTTTATCGGTGTTTGCTGCGGGAAGATGCAGGTGTTCGGTGAAAATATTGGCGGTAGTAAGTGTACGTAAGGCAGGGCTGGTTATCATAATTTCGGGCACCGACAGCCTGTCTTTTAAAATATTAGCCATCAATAAGGCATCCTGCATTCCCGATTGTTTTAAGGGCCTTTCAAAATCAACATAGCCGCTTTCATGTGTTGCTTTGGCGTGGCGAATAATCAGGAGCTTTTTCATGCGCTTTATATTTTATCAGATTTTACTATTTATAACAGTAACAAATTTCAATAAGTTTTACTAATTATATCAAAAAACAAGGAGAGCATTTTGCTCCCCTTGTTTTTTGATATTGAGCTTACGCTTAAAATGCATATCCAACAGAAATTCCAAATACCCGTGTTTTTAGTTTGCTGCCATCTGCATTGAGTGCTATGTTTGATAAACCTAAATCGTAGTTTACGTTAAAAAGCAGACCGGTTTTAAGCTTTATACCTGCTATTACGTCAGCGCCATATTCCATCGATTTAATGTCGCCGTTGTCGCCAAATTTAACGTCTTCGCTAACGGTTTGGCCATCAGATGTACCTTTAACTTTTCCGGTAATGCCCCTTGCTGCGTAAGGGCCCGCACCAAAATAAATGTCGCCAACAACAACTGGTACATGGTATACAATGTTTACTGGCAATTGTAAATAAAGCAGGTTGAATTGTCCGGAACCTTCTTCTACGTCAGATGATTCGCTGTCAGAAAAGGAAGTCGCGCTGAATTTTCCGCCTTTGCCGGTAAGGTTAAGGGCTGGTTGTAAAGACACATTACCAAACTTAAAGTCAACAAAAACACCCGCATTAAATGAGGTTAACGTACCTGAATTT
Organism: Mucilaginibacter saanensis; assembly: GCF_014200575.1. GTDB lineage: Bacteria > Bacteroidota > Bacteroidia > Sphingobacteriales > Sphingobacteriaceae > Mucilaginibacter. The sequence continues at coordinate 48,169 of NZ_JACHBZ010000009.1, forward strand.
ACGCCAATGTTGCTGCCGTCAATAGAGATGTGTAAAGATGAAAAGTTGGCTCCGCCTTTAATTCCGAAAGTTGGTAATTGTGCAAAGGCTGCAAATGAAGTGCCTGCCAAAAGCAGGGAAAGTAACAGTTTTTTCATAACAATTTGTGATAAGGTTAATTATCACCAAAAGTAATTAAATATATTAATCTGTAAAAAAAGATTATTTAATAGGTAGTAACAATAGTGTTTGGAGTGGAAAACTATTTATTGGCAAAGCGAACAATGCCATCTTCGGGCATATCATTCATGCATTTGAAATGCCCGAGCGGGCATTTTTCCAGGCCAAATTTAGAGCATGGTCGGCAGGATAATTCAATACCCGCTACCAGTACCTCCTTAACCATATAGGGTTGTACGCCCAGTAAATCAGGTACTGTACCGCCCCAAACAGATACAATGGGTTTGTTAAATGCCTCGGCAATGTGGGTAAGGCCGGTGTCAAAACCAATGATACTTTTGGCCTGCGATACCAGGTATACTGACTCATCAAGTGTAGTAATGCCGCATGCGTTGTAAACCGACGGGCCTGCGGCATCGGCAATAATATTGCCATTGTCTTTCACATCATTACCGCCGAGTAACACAACCGGATAGTTAAGCTGCCTGCAAATACTGATTATCTTGCTATTAGGCATACGCTTGGTGAAATGCGTAGCGCCAATAACAAAGGCAATATATTGTTTTTGATGAGCAGGGGGCAGTAGTTTACTTAATTGGTGACTGGCCTTAATATAATAATCAATAGGCTGCCCGTCATTAACCACACCTAAAAACTGAACGGTTTTAAGATAACGATCAACCAGATGCGTGGGGGCTATCAGCTTTAATTTAAACTTTAAACTAAGCCACTTTTTGATAGGTTGCTTTTGATAAGTTGACGACCGTATGCCGGTGCGCAGTTTAATGATAGCCGTGCGTAGGTTGTTGTGGAGGTCAATAATATAATCGTATTGTTCGCTCTTGATTTCTGCAATAGTGGCTGATAGCGTGGACTTTAAAATTAATAACTTGTCAACGTAGGGGTTATTGTCGTAAATGTATTTAAAGGCTGGTTTGGTTAAAAAGTGTACTTCGGCTCCGGGTATTTGCTTTTTTAAGCAGCGTACTACGGGGGTAGTATAAATAATATCGCCCATGGAGCTAAAGCGGATCACCAGTATCTTCATTTTTTTGCCCGATCAGGAAATTTGATTCCTGATTTTTTCAATGATAGAGGTAGAGGAGTAGCCCTCAACAAAATTAATCGTCTTCACTTCGCCTCCATTGGCTATTACTTCTTTTGCACCAACGATGTTTTCTACAGAATAGTCGGCACCCTTTACCAATATATCGGGTAGTAGTGTGCTGATCAGGTTAAGCGGGGTATCCTCTTCAAAAACAACAATGGCATCAACAAAAAACATGGCTGCCAGTAAAGCCGCGCGACTGCTTTGATCATTAACCGGACGGCTTTCACCTTTGATCCGTTTAACAGAGCTGTCTGCATTTAAACCAATAATAAGTTTATCGCCCAGCTCGGCAGATTTTGCAAGGTAAGTGATATGGCCAATATGCAGCAGATCAAACACTCCGTTAGTAAAAACCACCTTTTTACCCTCGTTTTGCCAGTTTTGTACCTGAGTCTGGAGCGTTGGGAGGTCGGTTATTTTGTTTACCAGTATTTTTTCGAGATCGATTCTCATGCTTTTTATGAATTTATTAGTCAAACAGGTCGTCAACAGCTTTACAAAGTATATGTCCTATTAATATATGCATTTCCTGTATACGGGCAGTAATATTTGACGGAACAACAATATTGAGATCACAAATTCCATTCATTTTACCACCATCTCTGCCAGATAATCCCAAGGTTTTACATTTGAATTTTGCAGCCGATTCAAACGCATTTAATATACCCTGGCTGTTACCGCTGGTAGAAATACCAATAAACAAGTCGCCGGGTTGGGCAAATGCCTCTACCTGGCGCGAAAATACGTGTTGATAACCATAATCGTTAGCAATAGCGGTAAGTGCCGAAGTATCAACGGTTAATGCAATGCCCGGCAATGCCCGGCGCTCTTTCACAAAACGACCGCTAAGCTCTGCTGCAATATGCTGCGCGTCGGCGGCGCTGCCGCCATTGCCGGCCAGTAACACCTTGTTGCCGTTTTTTATGGTCGAGGTAATCATTTCGCAAGCCGCCTCAATATCGCCGGTAAGTGTGTTAATTACCAGTTGTATAGTATGTTGATGATCTTTTAGCTCGTCTAAAACCATTTTGCAGTTTTGAGTTGTATATTATAAGTTTAGCATTTTTAGTGATAAGGGGTTAAGCTTTACACTTGTAACCATATCCACTTTTGTCCTTTATTTTTTACTCTTTTCTATATCATCAATTATTTCATCAATAGTAGTGGTAGCACTACCTACCTGGCGTATCACGATTGCCGCGGCATGATTGGCAATTTCACAAGCTTCCTCAATATTAAGGCCTGCAGCTATAAAGTAGGCTATAGTTGCCAAAACGGTATCGCCGGCACCGGTTACGTCAAATACCTCGGTAGCTTTTACCGGTAATAATTTATGTGTTACTTCACTAAGTATCACCATGCCTTCTTCTGATAGGGTAACTACCAGGTATTCTGTTCCGGTTTGTTCAAAAATAACCTTAGCTGCATGTTGCAGGCTTTCAAGCGAGTTAATTTTCTCGGTTTTGGCAGCTTCTGCCAGCTCTTTACGGTTAGGTTTTATAATATATGCACCTTTGTACTTTTCATAGTTTAATCCTTTGGGGTCAATTACTACTTTTTTACCGTGTTGATTTGCAGCTATAATAAGGCGTTGTGTTAATGCAGGCGAAAATAAGCCCTTGTTATAATCAGATAGAAGCACCATATCAGCTTTTTCAATATAACCGGCTAAATTACTGATCAGCTCATCGGCAATTGCCTCTGATACGGCATCGGTGGTTTCCCTGTCAATCCTTACCAGCTGGTGACTGCCTGCCAAAACACGGGTTTTAACAGTGGTGGGCCTGGTGTCGTCTTTAATAATGGTATGTGTGTCAACCCCTTCGTTGGCCAATATTTCAATAATCTGGGTGCCAGCGGTATCATTACCTATTACACCCGCCACCGTAACCTTTGCACCTAATGCCACCAGGTTTTGAACAACATTGCCTGCACCACCAAGCGTAACAGACTCGTTTTTTACATTTACTATAGGTACGGGGGCTTCTGGCGATAGGCGTGAAGCATTACCTACTATATAATGGTCAACCATCAAATCGCCTACAACCAGTATAGCAGGTTTTTTTTGTGAAGATTGTGTGGAGCGTATTTTATCTATCATTCTATATGGTTCAATAGTTCAGTAGTTGATTGTAGCTAAACTCTACTGCCAACCTTTTTTTCAAAAACCTTAGCAATTTCGGGTAATGACAAAGCATTAAGGCACATTTCTTTATAAAGGCCTCCTTTACGGGCGGCTAAAACGCCGTAATGCATATCTAAAAAACCTTCAACTCTATGGGCATCAGGATTAATAGACAGCCAAACTCCTTTTTCCAGAGCATACTGGTGCCAGCGCCAGTCCAGATCAAGGCGAAGCGGGTTGGCGTTAATTTCAATTACTACACTGTTGGCTGCACAGGCATCTATTACTTTTTTATAGTTAATAGGGTAACCGCTGCGGCTTAACAACAGGCGCCCGGTGGGGTGCCCCAGTATAGTAGTATAAGGGTTTTCGATAGCAGTAATTAACCTTGAAGTGGCTTTTTCTTCGTCCATTTTAAGGATGGAATGTACGGATGCTACGATGAAATCAAACTTTTGCAAAATCTCATCAGGATAATCAAGGGATCCATCGTATAAAATATCGGATTCGATACCCTTAAATATATGAAACCCATCCAACTTTTTATTCAAATGGTTAATTTCTTCATGCTGCTGTAATACCCGATCAATACTTAAACCTTTGGCATAAAATGCGCTTTTGCTGTGATCACACATTCCCAGATATTCCAGTTTCAAGTTATCACGGCAGTACAGCGCCATTTCTTCTACAGTATTTACGCCATCGCTCCAGGTACTGTGGTTATGTAAACTTCCTTTCAGATCATGGGTGATGATCAGCGCTGGCAATTCGTTTTTTTCGGCCTTTTCAATAAAGGTAGTACCCTCGCGCAGTTCGGGTTGCATCCAGGCCAGGCCAGCTTTTTGGTAAATAATTTCTTCATTTTCTGGCTGTTCTAGCGGAGTGCTTAAGCGCTCCAATACGGCTTGTACATGATCATCACTACCGGTATTCAAAAACAGCTCCTTAAAATAATCGGCCTTATCAACACAAATAATATCAACTAATAAGCCGTTATTCAGCTCACCAGATATATGATTTTGATTTAAAACAACGTTATTTAATATGTGCGATTGCGATAGGGCGCTATAGGCAACATCATGGTTAATTGTACCTATTACAATCACAATCTCGGTAATGATCTCGTTTAACCTCCTAAATTCACCTGCAAAATGTTTTAGCGCATCCGGGAAGATGGCCTTTACTTCATCCATCAGGTCATTGGCTTCTTTTTCAACCTGTGCAAAAAGGAATTTACCATTACTGGCCATCCTGAATTCGATAGCCTTGCGAATCTCTTCCTGGGTTTTAAGGCCGAAACCTTTAGCCTCAATCAAGCGGTTTTCATTACAGGCATAAAAAAGCTCCCCGGTATTTTCAATACCCAGTTCGCGCCAAATAATGGCTACCTTTTTAGGGCCGATGCCTTTGATGCCCATCATTTCTACCACGCCTGCAGGCGTAGTTGCCAGTAAGTCATCCATTTCGGTAATGGTACCGGTTTCAAAAAGCTCAACAATTTTTGAGGCTATGCTTTTGCCAATACCATCTACTTTTTCTAACTGCTCAAGGGTTTTGCCTGCAATAGGGAAGGGTAATTTATCAACCTTAAAGGCAGCGTTAGCTATCGACTTTATTTTAAACGGATTAACCTCATGTAATTCCATGAGTTGCGATAGTAAACGGAGCGTGCGGGCTATGGGCTTATTTTCCATATATGATATTGTGTGGTAAAAATACAAAAAGCCATCGTAAAGACGGCTTTTGTGGAGTGTTTGTTTTGGTGTGCGATGTGAAACTTACCAGGTTTTTAAAACTTTGTAAGTTTAGGTGCATTAACATGTTATCACCACTAAATAAAAAAAGCTGCCCATACAAGCAGCTTTAATCAAAATATAAACTGGAAAGATTATTTGATTACAATATCATAAGGGATGCGCGCTTGCGGGGTACGCATCATTTGGGTCATACCTTTTAATTGTTCGTATACCCTGTAGTTTTCGCCAAGTTCAGATTGCAGGATGCGGGCGTGCATTTCAACACTTACATCGCCGCTCAACTGGTTTAAAAAGCTCTTTTGCTCGGGGTAGGCTACCAGGTTGTAATTTTTAACTCCGGCTTTTTTTGCTGCCGAAGCTATGGCATCATTGATATTGCCTAAGCGGTCAACAAGTCCAATTTTTAATGCTTGTGTACCTGTCCACACCCGGCCCTGGCCAATACTATTAATGTAGTCTTGTGTTTTATGTCTGCCTGTTGCTACTGCTTTGGTAAAATCATCATAACCATGGTTTACGCTGTTTTGCAGTATTATTTTTTCGTCGGGAGTAAGCGGGCGACTAACATCGCCCAGATCTGCATATTTACCGGTTTTTACACCGTCAAAAGTAACACCCAGCTTATCATTAAATAGTTTTTGCAGGTTAGGGAGGATGGCGAAAATTCCTATGGAACCGGTTATGGTGTTAGGTTGTGCGATAATGGAATCAGCTGCGCATGCTATATAATAACCGCCTGATGCTGCTACATCGCCCATAGAAACAATAATGGGTTTAACTTTTTTTGTGAGCATTACCTCGCGCCAGATCACATCCGAAGCCAGTGAACTGCCCCCGGGAGAGTTTACACGCAGTACTACTGCTTTTACCTTATTATCTAAACGTACCTTACGTAAGGCTTTTGATATTCTTTCAGATCCTATGCTGTTATCATCACCCTCGCCACCTGAAATTTCGCCCGAGGCGTAAACAATGGCTATCCGGTTTTTTGATGAAGATTCATCATCGCTTTTGTCTTTTGCGCCTTTGGCATAATCGGTCAGGTCAACAGCGTTCAGGTTGCTTTTTTTATCGGTTCCGGTACCGGCTTTCAGGTCGTCAAGTATTTCATCTTTATATTTCAAGCCGTCAATAAGTTTTAATTTCAGCGCATCTTCTGGAAGCTGCACCCGCATTTGGTTGGCATAATTAAATAAGGAATCCTTACTAATACCGCGACTTGCGCTAATACCGGTTAAAAAATGATCATATAATGAACCGAGGTAGGAGGTAACCTGCAGGCGGTTAGCATCGCTCATTTTGGTTAATATGAGTGGTTCAACAGCACTTTTATAGGTGCCAACCTTGATGATCTGTGCTTCGATGCCCAGTTTATCTAACGCACCTTTTAAAAAGGTGATCTGTGAACTAAAGCCATGAAACTCCAGGCTGCCTTTAGGGTTCATGTATACTTTGTCGGCTACGGATGCCAGGTAATAAAAGCCCTGGGTATATATTTCGGCATAAGCTACAATGAATTTGCCTGATTTTTTAAAATCAATTAATGCATTGCGTATTTCTTCGGTAGTGGCCTGTCCCGATGTCATATAACTTTCATCAAGAAAAATACCTTTTATATTACCGTCCGTTTTTGCTTTGCGAATGTTGGCCAGTATGTCATTAAGACCGGTTGATTTATCTTTATCTAACCCTAAAAAACTTAAACCAGCTAAAGGGTTGTTGGGGGTACGCTCGGTTATTGGTGTTGTAAATGCCATGCGTAATACAGAGTTCGGCTCAACCTCAACTGTTTTTTCACTGCTGGCCGCTGCAAATATCCCAACCAAAACAAGAACCAAAATAACCGTAATCAGGAACACGCCCAACATAGAGGCCAGAACGAATTTGAAGAATTGTTTCATTAATGTTATAAATCTTTTTAACTATGCAAACTTAGTAATTCAATACCGATAATGTTAAGAGCCGTTTCTATAATATTTGTTACAACATGAATAACATTTTTTTACTCTTGGGCAGTAACCTTGGCAACAGGAAATTGTTTCTTAAACAGGCAGTTGAATACATTGAAGCTGATATTGCTCCGCTTATAAAGGCATCATCGGTATATGAAACACAATCATGGGGCAAAACTGATGCTCCCGATTACCTGAATCAGGTAGTTATGCTGCAAACCGAACTCCCTGCACAGCAGGTATTAGAAAAGATATTGGCTATTGAAATTGTTATGGGCCGCGAGCGTCATGAAAAATGGGGATCGCGGACTATTGATATTGATATTTTGTTTTATGGCGACGCAATTATTGATGTACCTAATCTGAAAGTTCCCCATCCTGAGTTGCATAAACGGAGGTTTACGCTGGAGCCGCTTGCCGAAATAGCTGGCGGTTTTGTTCATCCGGTTTTACAAAAAAACATTTTGCAGCTTAAAAATGAACTTAAAGATAACTTGATCGTAAAAAAAGTATAAATTTATACATCATAATTTTTGTATGTCAGATATTTCACCAGATCAGGACCTTGATCTTTCTTTTTTATATGAAATTGCCGATGGCAGTAACGAGTTTATTGTAGAATCAATAGAGATGTTCCTGGAACAAACTCCGCAGTTAATTGCTACAATTGGTAGTGCGCTGGCCAACAGCGACTGGCCTACGGCAACACAGGCATCACACAAATTAAAACCGAATCTTGGATTTTTTGGTATGCCGATAAGTCAGGCTACCATACAGGAGGTTGAACTGGCCTGCAAAGCCGGTGGAGAAAACCCTGCCGCAATATTTGAGAAATTTAACCAGGTAAAAACCACGGTTGACGCCAACCTGATCACCCTTAAACAAATTAAGGAAGAGAAACAAGCAGAACTTTAAGGGCGAATTTTTTGAAGGTAAAAGGATAAAGGTGAAGGGTAAAAGGTTTGCCTGGTTTGGAGTTCGAAATTATTCAAATACAACATTGACTACCTGGTATTTAACACCTTTAGCCTTTTACCTTTCAGCTTTAGCCTTTTATTATTATACTGCTTGCACAGTAAAAGTATAGCTTTCCATAATCAGGTTAGCTAATAAGTTTTTGCAGGCTTGGTCTACTTTGGCGTTTGCGGTTTCAACACTGTCAGCCTCAATTTCAAGCGTGATGTGCTTGCCAATGCGTACATTTTGTATTTCGGCTAAACCAAGGTTTTTCATGCTTCCGGTTACTGCTTTTCCTTGAGGATCAAGGATCTCTTTTTTGGGCATTACGTCAATTTCAGCCTGGAACTTTGTCATTTGTGATTTTAAATTGAATTAAAGATAAGGTGATGTATATGAATATAACCACCGGAACTGCCACAAATTTAAAAAATAGAATCAGTATTGCCGAAAACAACAGCAGTAAATAGCGGAAAATGTTTTTATTAAAATCCCGGTTCTTAAATTTAAGTGACATGAGCGGTATTTCAGATACCAGTAAGGTGCACATTACCAGCACCAACACCGTAAGTACATAAGGGTTTAATATATATGACCCTAATGTTTGATACTGCTGCATAATTAAAGGTAACGATGCAATAAGAATGGCATTGGCCGGTGTAGGCAAGCCTATAAAGCTATCAGACTGCCGGGTATCATTATTAAATTTGGCCAGCCTCAATGCCGAGAATACCGGAATTAAGAAAACCACGAAATTTAAAAAATGACTTATCTTATCAATTTGAGGAGCTTGTAAAAACAGCTCGTACATAATAACCGATGGTAACACACCAAAGCTTACCATATCGGCCAGCGAGTCAAGATCTTTACCTATAAATGAGTAGGAGTTAAGCACCCTGGAGGCCAATCCATCAAAAAAATCAAATATGGAAGAAAGGAAAATGGCGTAGGCCGCCACTATCAAATTGTCCTGAAATGCAAATACTATCCCTATACAGCCACTAAACAGGTTAGCACAGGTAATGGCATTGGGGAGATGTTTCTTAACACGCTTCTTCATCGGGCTATGAAGTTATCAGGATTTTATTAAGTATTTATGAAGTTACAGATAAAAATTTATTTAAGAAGAACCAGGTAGTTAGTATCAGGTATCAGATTCTTTAAAGATGGTGTCGCTAACTGCGAAACTGTCCTGGTACCTGGTACTAACTACTCGATACTTATATAGCTATAACTTCATAAACGCTAAAATATTACGAATTCATCGAAATCAGAAATTCCTCGTTAGTTTTTGTGCCTTTTATTTGTGCCTGCAAAAACTCCATTGATTCCTGCGAATTCATATCGGCTAAGTGGTTACGCAAAATCCAGATGCGTTGTAAGGTGTCGCGGTCAAGCAACAAGTCATCACGACGGGTGCTTGATGCGGTAATATCAATAGCCGGGAATATACGTTTGTTTGATAATTTACGATCCAGTTGTAACTCCATGTTACCTGTACCTTTAAACTCTTCAAAAATAACCTCATCCATTTTAGAACCGGTTTCAGTTAAGGCGGTAGCTATAATAGTTAATGAGCCACCGTCCTCAATGTTACGGGCTGCTCCAAAAAAGCGTTTTGGTTTGTGCAATGCGTTGGCATCAACACCACCTGATAATATTTTACCAGATGCAGGTGCAACAGTATTGTAAGCACGTGCCAGGCGGGTAATAGAATCTAAAAGGATAACCACATCATGACCGCACTCTACCATACGTTTAGCTTTCTCTAAAACGATATTGGCAATTTTTACGTGACGCTCTGCAGGCTCATCAAAGGTTGATGATACTACTTCGGCGCGTACACTGCGAGCCATATCGGTTACTTCTTCCGGGCGCTCATCAATTAATAATATGATCAGGTAAACCTCAGGGTGGTTTTTAGCTATGGCATTGGCCACATCCTTTAACAACATGGTTTTACCTGTTTTTGGCTGGGCCACAATTAAACCACGCTGCCCTTTACCAATTGGCGAAAAAAGATCCATGATGCGGGTTGAATAGTTGCCGGCATCAGTGAACAGACTTAATTTTTCCGACGGGAAAAGCGGTGTTAAGTGGTCAAAAGGAACACGGTCACGCACTTCGGCAGGTATGCGGCCATTAATAGCTTCTACACGTACCAGAGGGAAATATTTTTCGCCCTCTTTTGGCGGGCGTATGCTGCCGCGCACAGTATCGCCGGTTTTTAAACCAAATAATTTTATCTGTGATTGTGATACGTAAATATCATCAGGAGAGGTAAGGTAATTGTAATCTGATGAACGTAAAAAGCCGTAACCATCGGGCATAATTTCAAGTACACCTTCGTTTACAATTACGTTATCAAAATCAAGATTAATGGCCGGTTCCTGGTTTTTTTGCTGATTTGGATTCTGGCCATTTGTGCGCCTGTCAAATTTTTGAGCGCGGGTTTCTGTTGATGGCTCTTCGGCTCTGGGAGCTGTTTCACCTGCCTGTGCTGCAGGAGCTTCCGTAGTTTCTGCTGCAACAGCAGGTGTTTCGTTGTCACCATCCTCGGTCTGTGCTTCTTCGTCCTGCAGATCAAACAAGTTTGTATCATCTAAAGGTACTTCAACGCGGGGTTGGTTTTTGGGTTTTAATACACGGGTTCTTTTACGTGTTTTGTCACCTGCTTCGGCTGGTGCAGCCGCTTCGGCCGTAACCGGGGTATAGTTTGACTCAACAATATTTTGTTGAGCACGGGCAGCTTCAATAAGCTGTTGTTGTTCAATTATACGTGATATTAGCTGCGGCTTCCTGAGTTCGTCAGCTTCGGCAATACCTAAATTTTTTGCAATTTCGCGCAACTCAGAAACGAGTTTGTCGTTCAATTCTATTTTATCAGACATGATATGAATTATAGTTCAAAGGGATTTTTAATATTGTAATTTGTTTTCTGACGGTAATAAGATCTCTATGCAAATATTAAGCTGTTAAGTGGTGCGCACGGAGTATTATTTTAAAGAAATTGATCTTGAAACTTTGTTTAAGTAAACATCCAAATCCAGGTAAATATTAAAGTAATAAATAACGTGGGGTTTTAAATTGTTTCTTTAGTGCAAGAAAAATTCAAAGGAAAACGTTGCAATTGTAAACAAATATTTTTTAATTTCAAATTTATTAAATAAATATCTTGCAAAAGGCCGTATTTAAGCTAAATTTTTAGTTTTTTTGACATTCAAAATATTTAAGTATTAATGATTTCACGCGCCCAGCTAATTGAACAGATCAAACAAAAGAAATCCTTTTTATGTGTTGGTCTGGATCCGGATATTGATAAAATCCCTGAATTTTTAAAAAATTACCCAAACCCTATACTGGAGTTTAATAAAAGGATCATTGATGCCACTAAAGATTTGTGCGTATCCTACAAACCCAACGCCGCATTTTATGAAGCTTACGGCTTAAAAGGCCTCCAAAGCCTAATTGATACCTGGAAATATTTACCTGCCGAATGCCTTAACATTATTGACGCTAAAAGAGGCGATATCGGCAACACATCTGACAAATACGCCAGGGCTTTTTTTGATGAAAACGCATCAGGGATGAGTTTTCATGCTATTACCATTACCCCATATATGGGGCAGGATAGCGTAACCCCTTACCTGGCTTATGAGGGTAAATGGATCATTTTACTTGCGCTTACCTCGTCAGTAGGTAGTAAGGATTTTCAATATCTGGAAACCGGCAATGGTTATTTATATGAAACAGTAATACAAAAAGCCAATACCTGGGCCGGTGCCGATAGGATTATGTATGTAGTAGGTGCAACCAAAAGCACTGAATTTACCAACATCCGTAAATATGCTCCCGACAACTTTTTACTGGTGCCGGGTGTAGGTGCACAGGGTGGCAGTTTAGAAGAGGTGTGCCGCTATGGGATCACCAAAGATTGCGGCCTTATTGTAAATGCATCCCGCTCTATTATATATGCCGGCAGCGGAAAGGATTTTGCCGATGCTGCACGCGCCGAGGCCCAGAGCATGCAACAACAAATGCAGGCCGAACTGGAAAAGGCTGGGGTGATATAATAAGCACCCTGTCCCCAAAAATACACCTCATACGAGGTGCAAAACAAGAAGCCTTATTTAATTGCTTTTGAAAATATTTTAAAGCCCTCTCCTTTGGAGAGAGGGTTGGGTGAGGTCTTCATATCTCACAATCCCACGTTTTTTGTGTTCAAAAGTATTCTGCATAATTGTTAAATTACAGCGCAATATGCATTATACTTATGAAAAAAATACTACTATCTGTTATTGCATCCTTCTTTGCCTGTTACGCATCGGCCCAACAGGGAATAAAGCCTCTGAAGCCAACTGATATTTACCGCATACCTACCGTGAGCGATCCGCAGTTATCGCCTGATGGTAAGTGGGTTGCGTATACAGTTTCTGTAGTGGATACCGCCAAAGACAAGCGCATAACACACCTGTGGATGCAAAGCTGGGACGGAAAAGAATCTATTGAACTTACACATGGAGCCGAAACGGCATCGTTACCACGATGGAGCCCGGACGGAAAATATCTGGCATTTCTTTCTTCGCGCGATTCAAAAAATGGCACACAACTGTGGTTAATTGATCGCAGGGGAGGCGAAGGGGAACGGTTAACCGATGTAAAAGGCGACCTGAGCGAGTACGCATGGTCACCGGATAGTAAAAAAATTGTGATGGTGATAGGCGATCCTGTAAATAAAGGTAAGGAAGAACCTAAAACCCCCAGACCCATCGTAATTGACCGTTATCATTTTAAGCAGGACGTAGAAGGATATTTGCAGCAATTACGTGATCATTTATATTTAATTGATGTAAATACCAGAAAGCTGGATACGCTTACCAAAGGCGATAAGGATGAAAACTCGCCGGTATGGTCGCCCGATAGCAGAACAATTGCTTTTGTGAGCAACCGTACAGTTGAGCCCGATAAAAATCAGAACAAAGATATTTTTACGATTGATGCCCGCGCCAACGCTGCCATGCTGCAGTTAACTACCTGGAAAGGCCGGGATGCTAACCCTCAATGGAGCCCCGATGGCCGGTATATTTCATACCTGCGCAGCACCAGTGATGCTGCTTATATGATGTATGATCAAAGTGTACTTTGCATTATGGATGCCGTTGGTGCAAACAACAGGGTTTTAACACAACAGCTTGACCGCCCGGTTTCAAACCAGGTTTGGGCAAAGGATAATAAGAATATAGCCTTTTTAGTAACCGACGACCGCCAGCGTTATTTAGCAGGTATTAATATTAATAACGGGAAAATATCAACCATAAATAAAGGAACGTACGGTATAACCGATATAAATACCAACTCATCGGGCAATTGGGTAGTTTTAAAAAGCGACCCTTACACGCCGGCAGAATTGTTTGCGCTTGATGGGGAGAAACTTCGTCGCTTAACGTTTCATCATCAGGCCTGGTTAAATACGGTAAACCTGTCGCACGTATCTGGTTTTGAATCCAGAAGCGCCGATGGTACACAGGTGTCGGGTATATTGTTTGTTCCTGATAGTACCTCCACTAAAAAATGGCCATTGATTTTGTTTATCCACGGCGGCCCAGTAGGGCAGGACGAGTATACGTTTGATGCAACCAGGCAAACACTGGCCGCTGCCGGTTTTGCGGTGGCTGCTGTAAATTATCGTGGCAGCAATGGTCGTGGATTGGACTATTGCAAAGCAATTTATGCCGACTGGGGCAATAAAGAAGTGAAGGACCTCCTGGGCGCGATTGATCACCTGGAGCGCATGGGAGTTGCCGACCCTGATCATTTGGGTATTGGTGGCTGGAGTTACGGCGGCATCCTTACCGATTATACCATAGCAACTGACACCCGCTTTAAAGCAGCTGCAAGCGGTGCAGGCAGCGCCCTGCAACTATCCGTTTATGGTACCGATCAATATGTGTTGCAATATGAAAACGAAATAGGCGAGCCATGGAAAACTGCCGATAAATGGATCCAGATATCGTATCCGTTTTTTCATGCCGATAAAATAAAAACGCCGGTGCTTTTTATGTCGGGACTTAAAGATTTTAACGTGCCAACCATCGGGAGCGAGCAAATGTACCAGGCCCTCAGAACGCAGAATATCCCTACAGAGCTGATACTTTATCCTAACCAGTTTCATGGCATCAGCAAGCCAAGCTACCAGGTTGACAGGTTGCAGCGGTATGTGGAATGGTATAATAAATATTTAAAATAGGCTTTGGTCAACCATTTAATTTCACTGAAAAGTTTAACTGATAAGGCCTCCGGTAAATAATAAGCAACATGAAAATTTATATATACATTGTAATTGTTTTTAACTTGTTTGTATTAAACAGCGTTATGGCGCAAGCGGTTAAAAAGCCGTTTAAACCAACCGATGTGCTTCATATCCCTACGCTTGAAGATCCGCAGCTGTCACCAGATGGTAAATGGCTTGCTTATAGTTTATCTGAGGTTGATTCGGCTAAGGATAACCGTGTATCGCACCTGTGGATGCAGAGCTACGATGGTAAGCAATCTATTGAGCTTACGCAGGGCGCTGATGCAGCATCATCACCCAAATGGACGCCGGATGGTAAATACCTCTCGTACGTTTCTGAACGCGACTCTAAAAATGCGCAGATTTGGTTAATGGACCGCAGGGGTGGTGAGGGCAAAAAGCTAACCGATGTGAAGGGCGAGCTGCAGGATTACGCCTGGTCGCCGGATAGTAAAAAACTGGCGCTTATTATTAAGGATCCGGAGAATGGCGGGAAGCCCGAACCGAAAACAACTCCTCCTATAAAAATAGACCGTTATCATTTTAAACAGGATATTGAGGGTTATCTGCAGCATTTGCACACCCATTTGTATGTATACGATGTAGCCACTAAAAAGCTTGATACCTTAACGGCTGGGGATATGGATGATTCTTCGCCGGCCTGGAGCCCCGATAGTAAAACAATTGCCTTTGTGAGTAACCATACCGATGATCCGGACAGGAACGAAAATTTGGATATTTTTACCATGGAAGCTCAAAAAGGAGCCCGGGTTAATCAGTTAACCACCTTTACGGGGCACGATATTAATCCCTTATGGAGCCCGGATGGTAAGCATATTGCCTATCTGCGGTCAACCAGCGATGCTGATTACTTTATTTACCAGCATGATGTTTTATGCCTGATGGATGCCGATGGGAAAAATAACAAAGTGCTTACCGCCGCCCTTGACAGACCGGTGAGCAACCACGCCTGGAGTAGGGACGGTAAGAATATAGCCTATGTAGTGAGTAATGACCGTATCCGTTATATAGCACAGTATAACTTGCTGCTGCGCAAAACAACTGTAATTGATAAGGGTGTGCAATGCAGTTTTGAAAATCTTATTGCACAATCGCCGGGGAGCTGGATAGCCAAAATGACCACACCGTATTTGCCGCATGAGTTGGTGGCGATTGAGAACGGCAAGATCCGCAGGCTTACCTTTCATCAGGATCAATGGTTAAACGGGGTAAAGCTCGCTTACGTGAAAGGTTTCCAGTCGTTTAGTGCCGATGGCACGCTTGTTTCGGGTATATTATATACGCCCGATAGCGTAGTGACTAAGAAGTTACCCTTTGTTTTATTTATCCACGGTGGCCCAACTGATCAGGATGAGTTTGAATTTGATGTTACCAGGCAAATACTCGCAAGCGCCGGTTATGCAGTGGCGGCGGTTAATTATAGAGGCAGCACCGGTCGTGGAGTAGAATATACGAAAGCTATTTATGCCGACTGGGGTAATAAAGAAGTAAAAGATTTGCTTGGTGCCGTTGACGAACTGGTAAAGACGGGGGTAGCCGATCCGCAGCGTTTAGGTATTGGCGGCTGGAGTTATGGAGGTATATTAACCGACTATACCATAGCATCGGATACCCGCTTTAAAGCCGCCGCGAGCGGGGCAGGCAGCGCCTTGCAGCTATCTATGTACGGCAGCGACCAGTGGGTAGTTCAGTATGATAATGAGCTGGGCGTTCCCTGGAAAAATGCGGATAAGTATATTAAACTTTCCTACCCGTTTTTTCATGCAGATAAAATTAAAACACCAACCATGTTTATGTCGGGCTTAAAGGATTTTAATGTACCCACCGCGGGCGGCGAGCAAATGTACGAAGCGCTTAAATCGCAGGATATACCTACGCAATTAGTGCTTTATCCCGGTCAATATCATGGCATAACCGTACCGAGTTACCAGGTTGACAGGTTGCAGCGTTATATTGACTGGTTCGGTAAGTATTTAAATCCTTCAATCTTTTAAAAGAGAGCGTTACGGTTAGTTTACTTGTCATTCTGAAGGTAGCAGGTAATAATACTCCTTCTCTATATTCAGAATGACAAGATAGCGAGGCGGCCTTTATACTTTTAGTTTTCCTTCGATGGAATCGTCAAGTGTTTTGCCTATTGCTGCGCCAACCAGTTGTTTAACAAATGCAATGGCACTGCCATGTTTGTTATCCCAGTAGTAGCCTTCGGTAGGCTCAACTTTAATTACTGATATTCGCGGATCATCTTCACCCTCGGTAAACCATACTTTCAAAATAGGCTCCCAAAGTTCCTCGATCTTTTCCTTGTCATCAGTTATTTGGGCGATACCGTAAATATTCAGAAAATCTGAATGGGCCGATCCCTGAAATAACAAATGCACCATTGGATCATGGGCTATGTCGCTATTTTTATGGCTGTCTTTAGCACTCAGGAACCACAGATTACCTTCGTCGTCAATTTTTTGTACAGACATAGGGCGGATGGAAGCCGGGATGCCTGTTTTAATATTGCTTATGAAAAAACAGCTTTTGGCGCTATCAACCAATTCTTTAATCTTGGTAATAGCTTCAGGGCCGCCAAGGTCTTTGAAGTTATCCTCGGGTTGTTGTTTGTTAATACTATCCATTTTATAATGTTTAATAGGTGTGTTGTAATAACCTCTGAAAACACTAATTGTGTGGATTTATTTAACTTTAGGGATATTTATTTTATAAATGTGAAATATTGATAAGCCAAACTTGCCAAGTTCTCCCTTCAAACTTAAGAAGTTTTTAAAACTTCTTAAGTTTTGTTACGCCGCGAATGTCAATTGGTAGGGGATTAATTTAAGACTCGCGAAGTTTTAGAAACTTCTTAAGTTTTGTTACGGCGCAAATACCAATGTTCTTTCAGGATACCTGATGGCATAGGTTGATACGATATTCTTTATATAATCATTACCCGGATACGGAGTAAGGTAGCTTTTTAGCTGCTGAACGTTATCGGCATCAAAATAATGAGAAATATAACCCATACCATAAAACTGACCTTTCTCAACCAGTATACAGCTATGTTCTTCGCCATTGCGGCCCTCATCGCGGATGGCATAGGTAGGTAATGCTTGCTTAAGCTCATCAATAGCCTTATTTACTTTCTGATTATAGTCATCAACAGATTCAACGCCCTCGCAGGCACAGGAAGAGCCCCCGGCCCCTGTACACGGATCATTATTTTTCTGTATAAAACATAATTTGGGACAAAGACTAAAGGCCTCAATCAATTTATTTAGCAAATTATACCCATCCAATAAGGAATGGCAGGTGTATATAGGGTCGCTATACTTACGATGTTTGTCAACCGCCAGCCGTACGTAGCCACGCTGATCTTCAAAAGCGTAAAGGCAGTACGCGTTCTCAAACCGTTTCAGGGAGCGGTTATATTTGGGCCACAAACGTTTAATTTCAATAGCCTCCAGTACAAAGGCAATTAACTCGGTACCGCAAACCTGGAAGGTAACCTGGTGAATATTACGTAAAAACTCCTGTCGCTGTAAGCCGGGATTATTACCCGTAAAATGACTGCTTACCCTTTTTTTGATATTTTTTGCTTTGCCTACATATATCACTTTACCTTTTTGATCATGAAAATAATATACGCCCGGAGTGTACGGTAGCTTGTCCACATCTTTTTTTGACAGGTTTGGCGGCAATACCTGCTCCTTAGAGTTTTGCTTTAAAGCCTGTTTAATATGTCCTTCGCCATCACTATTGATCAGCAGGGTGAACAGCTCGGCTGTAGCTTCAGCATCACCTGCGGCACGGTGGCGGCTTTCATTATCTATACCTAAATGCCTGCATAAGCGTCCAAGACTGTATGACGGTAGCCCGGGCAATATCTTACGACCCAAACGTACGGTACATAGCTTGTTGCATTGCAGATCGTAACCGGCTGCAGCCAAATGATAGCGTACAAAGGAGTAATCAAAATTTACATTATGTGCAACAAATATTTTGCCGTGTATCAGGTGATAAATATCGGCAGCCACATCCTCAAAGGGAGGGGCCTGTTGTACCATCTCATTGGTGATGCCGGTTAAGGCACTTATATAAATCGGGATTTCGCGGTGTGGGTTTACCAGTGTTTCAAAGCGTTTAACCACTTTTTTGCCATCGTGTATGCATATAGCAATTTCTGTTATGCCATTAGCGCTGGCGTGTCCCCCGGTGGTCTCAATATCAACAATGGCATACATATTTCAAATGTAAATATTTTGCTAAATATTTTAGTGTTTTTTTAAGATAAAAGATTAAGGGAGATCAAAGATAAAGGACTGTAGGATAAAAAATGGGAAGGGTGAAAGACAAAGGACATGAGGATTAAAGATAAAGAGATAAAAAAATGCGTCATTTTGAGGTATGAAGTAATCTCCAATAAAACAAACTTGTCATCCTGAGCGACAGCGAAGGATCTGTTCATGGATAGGCATATCGTACACCCGCTCTTGGCCGCGGGAGGGCCAGTTACTTTTGTTGCCACAAAAGTAACCAAAAAGGCTGCCAGCAGATAGGCTTCTTTGCCGCACGAGGCCTTTACCCTGCAAACAGGGCAGAACCACGGACTGCTAAACCTTGCCTCCACTTTGTTCGCTCAACGTCTCCGCTTCGGCAAGGTTTGCTAATGCCGTTGCTTACACACCATTCCGCCATGTTCTGCCCCGTTTTCGCCCGAAGCTTTTCTGCTGACGGGAGTTTGGTTGTATTTATTTGTCATCGTACAAGCAATAAAAATTAAACTTGTCATGCTGAAAGGAGTGAAGCATCTATTCATCGGCTTGCACAACTCTATATCTCACTCACCACGCGTTATTGCAATGAAGCGCAGGAAAAAGAAAAGCCCTGAAAGATAATTCTTTCAGGGCTTTTCTGTATTGTCTTTTATCTGACAAAAAACTATTTTTTCTTTGGCTGTACTTGTTGCTGACGCATCATTTCTTCCATGCGGGCGCCAAAGCCTGATTTTTTCTTTTTAGGATCATCAGGTTTCTTCTTGTTCTCCTGGATCTGTGCGTGTATCTTTTTATCATCAACCATGAATTTAATCAGGTATTGTTGTAAAAAGGTAAGCATGTTGGCCAGGAAGTAGTAGTAGTTCAATCCTGATGGATAGCTGTTCAGTGTAGCCAGGAATATGATTGGTGTGATGTAACCAATATACTTCATCTGTCCGGTTGCACCTGATATCTGGTTGTTGAAATAGGTGTAGATCAGCGTTGAAATGGTCATCAGTAAACACATTAAACTGATGTGATCGCCAATAAACGGTATAGTAGGGAATGTTAATACCGCATCATAGGTTGACAGGTCATGCATCCATAAAAAGCTTTCGCCACGGAGCTCAAATAAGCTTGGGAAAAAGCGGAAAAATGCAATTACAATAGGCATCTGTATCACCAATGGCAAACAACCACCTAATGGGTTTACTCCTGCTTTTTTGTATAGCTTTAAATATTCCTGTTGTAACAGGGTAGGGTTATCTTCGCCAACCTTAGTTTTAATTTCATCCATTTCAGGCTTCAGCACACGCATTTTAGCCATTGAAAGGTATGATTTGTAAGTAAGCGGCGATAATACCAGCTTAAGCACAACAGTTAACGCCAGGATAATTAATCCGTAGTTCCAGTTAAACTGTTTCAGGAAGTTAAATACCGGTAATACAGCAAATTGGTTAATGTATTTTAAAGGTCCCCAACCTAAATCAACTAATTTTTGTAGATCATTACCCTGGTCTTTTAACGTAGAGTAACGGTTAGGACCGAAATAAAACTCCAACGGTACACTGCCATCAGTTCCTCTGGCAATGGTCAGGTCGGCTTTCATTTGTTTCACATCAGCACTGTCGGCTACATCTGTTGATACAGACAGGTTTGATTTGCTGATTGGGTTTTTAGCGATCAGCACATTTGAAAAGAAGTGTTGTTTAAAGGCAACCCATGACATTTTTTTGTCGCTGATATCTTTTTGGTCGTCTTTAGATACGCTCAGGTAATCCACATGATCTTCCGTATTATAGTAATACACGGTAGAGTACTGGCGTTCCTGTTTCATATCTTTTTCCTGCTTGTGCAGGCTGGCTGCCCAGTTGATATTTACGCTGCTGCTGTTGTTGATAACGCCATCAAGCCCGGTTGGTTTAATAATTAAGCCTAATTTATAACCAGTGCCTTTTAAAGAGTATACATAATCAATATACTGGGTAGGGCTGTAAGTTAAACGTAAAGTAACTGATGCCGAATCATTTTCGGCAACTTTAAGCTCAGGTACACTTGATGTAAAATAATAATCATCGGTTTTAATGTTCTTATCGCCGGTGTTAAAATTTAAACCAAAATGATTTTGTGCACCATCAAAAAGTACTAATGGTTTTTTGCTGTAAGTTTTAAAGTTTTTTAACTCAACAGATGCAACTTTACCGCCACGGGTGCTTAATTTAATAAGTAGGTCTTTGTTTTCAAGCGTGATAAATTTTTCGCTGCCTACAGAGGCTGCGCCAAAAGGGCTTTTTAAGGTGGCTGAGTCTGCGACTGTTGATTTAGCCGCTTTACTGGTATCAAACTTTGCTGTAGCGGCCGTGTTTACTTTGGCCAGGCCAGCCTTTCTTAATGAGTCCTGGCGCTGCACCAGGCGCTCTTTTTTAAGTTCGGCATCAGATGGCTTTAAAAAGTAAATTGAGCCAGCTATAATAGCCATGATCAGGAATAGTCCTGTAAACGTATTTTTATCCATTATCTATCGTATCGTACAATTTCTTTATTTCTTGCGGGCGTAGGCCAGCGAAGCGGCGACAAAGTTAATAAAAAGTGGATGCGGATTTGCAACTGTTGATTTTAATTCAGGATGAAATTGCGCGCCCACAAAAAACGGGTGGTTTTTTAACTCTACGATCTCTACCAATTGGTTTTGAGGATTGATACCTGAAGGTAATAATCCGGCTGTTTCGTATTGTTTCAGGTAGTCGTTATTAAACTCATAACGGTGTCTGTGACGTTCGGAAATATGGGTTTTTCCATAAATAGCCGCAGCCTTGCTTCCCTTTTTAATATCGCATGG
Source organism: Mucilaginibacter saanensis (assembly GCF_014200575.1). Taxonomy (GTDB): domain Bacteria; phylum Bacteroidota; class Bacteroidia; order Sphingobacteriales; family Sphingobacteriaceae; genus Mucilaginibacter. The sequence continues at coordinate 69,629 of NZ_JACHBZ010000009.1, forward strand.
GTAAGCGCCTAAACGCATAGTGCCACCTTTATTAGTGATGGTTTTCTGATCTTCCATCATACCAATTACCGGGTGCGGGGTATCAGGGTTCATTTCGGTACTGTTGGCATTTTCAAGCCCTAAAACATTGCGGCCAAATTCAACAACAGCACATTGCATGCCCAGACAAATACCAAAAAACGGAATGTTGTTTTCACGTACATAACGTATAGCCTGTATCTTACCTTCAAATCCGCGTTCGCCAAAGCCAGGTGCAACCAGTACGCCGTGCATACCTTTAAGTTTTTCTATAGCGTTTTCAGGAGTTAATGATTCTGATGGGATATATTCAACCCTTACTTTACACTCTTTGCTGGCACCGGCATGTATAAATGCTTCGGTAATTGATTTGTAAGCATCAGGTAGCTCTACATATTTACCTACCAGGGCAATGCGTACATCAGCGGTAGGATTTTTTAAACGACCCAGGAAATCTTTCCAGCTTTCCAGGTTAGGTTCATTTTTAAGCGGTAATTTTAATTTGGTAAGTACTGTTTTATCAAGTTGTTCTTTCAGCATCAGCAAAGGCACATCATAAATAGTTGATGCATCTATTGATTCAATAACCGCGTTGATGTTTACATTACAAAACAGGGCTATCTTTTTTCTGATATCAGGAGTAAGGTGATGCTCAGTACGGCAAACCAGTATATCAGGCTGTATACCATACTCCAACAGCATTTTCACAGAGTGCTGTGTAGGTTTAGTCTTTAATTCGCCGGCTGCAGCCAGGAAAGGTACCAGTGTTAAATGGATAACCAATGAATTTCCTGAGCCATTTTCCCACCTGAACTGGCGTACAGCCTCAATATAGGGTAATGATTCTATATCGCCTACGGTACCGCCAAGCTCGGTGATCACGATATCGTATTCGCCACTTTCGCCCAGTATGCGGAAGTTATGTTTAATCTCGTCGGTAATATGTGGTACAACCTGTACGGTTTTACCTAAAAAAGCACCTTCACGCTCTTTATTGATCACATTTTGGTAAATACGACCAGTGGTAATGTTATTTGCTTTTGATGTAGGAGTATTTAAAAAACGCTCGTAATGGCCAAGGTCAAGATCTGTTTCGGCACCGTCTTCGGTAACATAGCATTCTCCGTGTTCGTAAGGGTTTAACGTTCCCGGATCAATATTGATATAGGGGTCAAACTTTTGGATAGTGACACGATAACCGCGCGATTGAAGGAGTTTAGCTAATGAAGCAGAGATAATACCTTTTCCTAACGACGAGGTAACGCCGCCCGTAACAAAAATATATTTAGTCATGATTTTCTTTAAAATGGCCCGGTTTTACGCCGAAACCAAATGTTTGTGTACGGGATACAAAAGTAAGAAAATTTTTAGGCTTTGATGGGTGTTTTTTCAGAAAAATAGATGGTGTGTTGCTGGCTTCATGAGTTATTCATATAACCCCATTTTAAACTTATTGTATAGTTCATTGCCGTTGGCTTTAGCTAACGGATTATGGCAGGTAAAGATGGCTTCAGCCCCAAATACCATGATTAGGCCTCGTGATAATGGTTATGCGATGGATGATTTATTCTTTCTTCATCTTTCCGGAAACTTTTAGTTGGAATGCTGTTAGTGTAATTGTTAAATGCTTTAAATCAATAAGTTAAATTCTGTTAAAAGTTGTTAAGGGATGTTAACGGTCATGGTAATCTGATAATTTACCCCGAAATTGTATTCAGTTTAACTTATGATGAGACTTTTACACCTTATTTACTATGCAGTATAATAAAATTAATAACCTGTTGGGCTGGCTATGCCTGTTAATAGCATTTACCACCTATGTGTTAACCCTGGAGCCATCTGTTAGTTTTTGGGATTGCGGCGAATTTATATCCTGTGCTTACCGGCTGCAGGTATCGCACCAACCCGGCTATCCTATGTTTGCCATGCTGGGTAAACTTTTTTCCCTGCTATCAATGGGCGATCATACCAAAGTATCGTATTTTACAAATTTAGGCTCGGCCCTGGCCAGCGGCGCAACGGTGATGTTTTTGTTCTGGACTATCACCGCGCTGGCCAAAAAACTACTCCTTGCCAAAAATCAGGAGGCAACCACACCGCAACTCATATCAATCATGGGAGCTGGCCTGGTAGGGGCACTGGCTTTTGCGTATACCGATACTTTTTGGTTTTCGGCGGTAGAAACCATTGTTTTTGCGTTATCGTCATTATGTACCGCTGCGGTGTTTTGGGCCATATTAAAATGGGAGGCCCATGCTAATGAACCCGGAGCCGATAAATGGATTATATTTATTGCGTATGTAATGGGTTTATCTATCGGGATACACCTCTTAAACTTGCTAAGCATACCGGCAGTAACCATGGTTTATTACCTGCGCAGGTATAAAAAGCCAACAGTAAAAGGCGGTATTATGGTGTTTTTGATCAGTATAGGCATACTGGGCCTGGTACAATACGGCATCAGGGAATACACCATTAAGATAGCTGCTTATTTCGACCTGTATTTTGTAAATTCATTAGGCTTAGGTTTTGGCAGCGGAGCCATATTCTTTTGCCTTATTATTGCAGGCCTGTTGGCAGGCGGTATCTTTTATAGCATCCGCAGTAAAAAGCGGGTATTAAACCTGGTGCTTTTATGTCTGGCGTTTATTTATTTCGGTTACGGCTCATTTTTTTATATCCCCATCAGGGCAACCGCCAATACTAACCTTAATAATTCGCATCCTGATAATGTTTTCACACTTAACGGTTATCTCAATCGTATACAATACGGAGAAACGCCTTTGCTTTACGGGCCATATTTTGATGCTAAGGTTATTGACCAAACCGATGGTAACACGCTATACCGCAAGGGGCAAAACAAGTATGAGGTAGCCGGTAAGAAACAAAATTATGTGTTTGATCATAATACCATAATGCCCCGTATGCAAAGTACCGAGGGCGATGCGGATTATGCTCAAAATGTGCAGTTCTACAAACAATGGCTGCAACTGCCCGATGGTCAAAGTCCAACCTTTGCCGATAATGTGAAGTGGATGCTGAGCTGGCAAATGTATCAGATGTATTGGCGCTACTTTTTATGGAATTTTGTGGGCCGCTATAATGATGCCGACGGCCAAACCAGTACCCAGGCCATTGACGGCAACTGGACATCGGGCTTATTTGATGGGGGTAAGCACCTGCCAAAATCTGTTACAGATTCAAATACCTATACCCCATTATATGCCCTGCCGCTTATTATTGGTTTACTGGGGATGGTTTATCATTTCAGGCGCAGACGAGCCGATGCGATGATCATAGGTCTGCTTTGGTTTTTTACAGGTTTGGCAATCGTACTGTATGTAAACCAGGCTAATTTACAACCCCGTGAGCGCGATTACTCTTACGTGGGTTCCTTTTATGCGTTTGCTATATGGATAGGGTTAGGTGTATTGGCTATAAATGATTTGGTACGTTGCAAAGTAAATGCGCAGGGTGCTGCACTGGCTTCTGTGGCTGTTTGTTTGCTGGTGGCACCGGTATTGCTGGCCCGGCAGGAGTGGGGCGGACATGACCGGTCGTCAAAAATGACGGCGCATGACATGGCTTACAATTTCTTGATATCGTGTCCTAAAAATGCTATTCTGTTTACCTATGGCGATAACGATACCTACTCCCTTTGGTATGATCAGGAGGTTGAAGGCGTAAGGCCCGATGTACGGATTGTATGTAATAGTTTGCTGGGCATGGACTGGTATATACGCCAGATGCGGAAGCCCATGAACCAGTCGGCTCCTTTGCCTTTAACCATGTCTTTTGATAAATACAAACAGGGGATACGTGATATAATTGCTTACAATGACGCAAAAATTCCGGGCTATGTTGATGTAAAGGAGGTGTTTGACTTTATAACCTCTGATGATAGCCGTACCAAAGTACAGTACCAAAACGGCGAAACGATGAACTATCTGCCCACCAAAAACTTTAAACTGGCTATTAACCCTGCCGAGGTGGTAAAATACGGGGTTGTTGCCCCCGCGCAAAAAGATAAACTGACGAGTGAGATGGAGTGGCAATATCCTGGTAATTATATACTAAAAGACAACCTGGCCATTATGGATATTGTAGCTCATAACAACTGGAAAAGGCCCATTTGCTTTAGCATTGGCTTTGGTCAGGATAATATGGGGGGATTGAAGCCCTACATGTACAAAGAGGGCTTTGTTTATCACCTGATTCCTTTTAAGGCTGATACCGCTGTTCATGACCAACTGAGCAAGGTTAATAGCCTGGTGATGTATAATAACGTGATGAATAAATTCAGGTACGGCAATTTTAAACATGCCCATTATCTGGATCCGGTTTCAAGAACGGAGTTTTATCCTTTTATGGAAACTACTTTTCATGACCTGGCCCAGGGACTGATCAAAGATGGCCGGAATGATCTGGCGCTGAATGTGGTGCATAAATTTGATCAGGAAATGCCCGATATTAATCCTAATATTGATACGGCTCACCGCAAACTGCTCCTGGCACAGGTGGCTTATAAACTGAATGATAAGGAACTGGCCAATCGCTATGTAAAAGGTATTGACAGCTATCTGACCGATCAACTGGCTTATAATTATACGCTATTGCAAAATAGGTCTGAAGCTTTGAATATAAACGAGGTGCAGTACCAGTTATATGTTTTGAACGGATTGGCCGATACTACAAAAAACTATAAAGAAACAGCCATGTATAACCAGTTTCAGGCACAGCTTGATGATTACGGGAACAAATTTGCTGCTTTACTGAACAGGCAATAGACGATTAACAAAAAAGGTGAGCCATGCTCACCTTTTTTGTTAAATCATCCGCCAATATTATATTGCTGAACAAGGTTTCTGATCTGTTTAAAGCTGAATTTGTTTTCGGCTGTGTATTGATCATAAACCACTTGATTATCGTTGATGAGGGCAGCAAATTCCATTTTACGCTGTTTTCTTGATTTAGAAATAATCAGATCTTCGGTTTTTAATTGTTTTACAGTGTCGGATCCTTTGGCAACAAACCATTTGGTGACATTGGTAGTGCTGTTATTGACATAAACTTCCGTAACTTCTTCATACAAACTTATCTTTCCGGTTTCCAAAACGGTTAAAAAATCGGGTTTGGTTTTACCTTCTTTAATAACAGCTCTGTACAGAGTTTGCTTTTTGCTGATGTAGTATGCTTTGATATCTTCGGGCTTAATTTTTATAGCATGACTGTTAGGCGTTGTTTTGTAATTGCCATCGCCACAGGTTATTAAAGGTATTTTGATGGTGCAGGGAATGGAATCACCTTTGGTTGTAATCACATAATCCTGATTCTGGGCTTTTACACTTAAAGTGAATAAAATAGCAGCTGTGCAGATGGCTACTTTTTTAAATGTGAGTTTCATGGCAGTGTGAGGTTAATGTAAACACAAAGTTATTACATGTTTAACCGCACAGTGTTATACTAATGCCATAAATAACAATTAGTTGATAAGCGCTGTGGCTTTTTGCGTTATTTTTTAATGGGTTCGCCGGTGTTGTATAGGTGAACAAGGTTTGCTATCTGCTCAAAACTAAATTTATCTTCAGCAACATATTTGTCATAAATTTCTTTCTTGTCCTTAAGCATTTCAGAAAAGCTGTCTTTACGTTGCTGTCTTGATCTGGTGGCAAAAAGGCCATTAGTTTTTAATAAGGAAACCGTATCTGATCTTTTGCCTACAAACCAGTTGGTTGTTGTTGTGCTGCCATATTGTGAGTAAGAATAGTAAGTAACCTGATACAAGCTGATATTTCCTTTTTCTACCACCTCCATAAATTCTGGCTTATTTTTATCGTCACGGTGAACCAATGTGTAAAGTGTTTTCTTCTTGGCGATATCAAACTCTTTGATGTCATCGATTTTTATACGCTTTGAGTCATCCATCCCGGGGGCCTTATAGCTAAACGCCCCGAATATAGATTTACTTACTTTACAATGTATGGTATCTCCTTTTAAGGTTATTACATAGTCCTGATCCTGTGCTCTCGCATTAAAAGTGATCAAAAGTATTACGCCGCATAACAGCACTTTAATAAATGATGATTTCATGATAGGTTAGGTAATATTGGCTATAATTTTAGTTTTAACAAATCCTCTGGTACGTCAACCGCGTAGGTTTCCAGCTCGGTTTCGGCTGTTTTTATGCGGTATCCGTTCTCTATCCAGCGTAATTGTTCCAGGCTTTCGGCTTTTTCTAAGGAAGATACAGGTAGTTTGGTAATCTGCTGCAATATATCGGCGCGGTAACCGTATATGCCAATATGTTTAAAGTAAGTGTAAAATTCAAGCCAGTTCTGAGGTTCTTGTCCGCGGATGTGAGGCAGGGTGGAGCGCGAAAAATAAATAGCCTCTGACAGTTTATTGATCACCACTTTGGGCGAGTTGGTATTAAACAGTTCCTCTTCTGTTTTAATACGTTTAATGAGTGTGGCCAGTTGGGTATCCGGGTCACTGAAACATGCTGCCAGTTTGGTGATCTGTTCTGGGTCAATATAAGGTTCATCGCCCTGTATGTTAATGATCACCTCATATTCGGGATGCAGCAGGGCCACTTCGGCACAGCGGTCGGTACCACTTTGGTGGGTATCGGCAGTCATTACCGCAACGCCGCCAAAGGCCTGCGTGTGGTTAAATATGCGTTCATCATCAGTAGCTACAATAACCTCAGTAAGCCTATCGCATTTTTTTGCCTGCTCATATACCCGCTGAATCATGCTTTTACCTGCAATATCAACCAAAGGCTTGCCCGGGAAACGGGAAGATGCATAACGGGCGGGGATAATACCGAGAATTTTCATTTGTTAAGTTATAGGTCTTACGTAATGTGTTGTACGTTCGGCATTATATATAAATGACTGTTTTTAATACTTTTATCAACGTAAGACGTATGATTGTGCAATCTCACTAAAACAATCCGTTTATTTCCCGCTCAATCAATTGTACAATGGTTCCCATATCTTCGGTATTGTTGGCAAAGTCAAGGTTGTCTTTATCCAAGATCAGCAATTTGCCAAGCTTGTAGTTTTTGATCCATTTATCATACTTCTCGTTCAGTTTGGACAGGTAGTCTAAACGGATACCTATTTCGTACTCACGGCCCCGGCGCTGTATATTGCTAACCAGGGTAGGTACGGATGCCTTAAGATAAACCAGCAGATCGGGTGGTTTAATATATTCGGTTATATTATCAAATATCGACTGATAGTTTTCGTAATCGCGGGTGGTCATGAGGCCCATATCATGCAGGTTTTCGGCAAAAATATAGGCATCCTCATAAATGGTCCTGTCTTGCAAAATATTGCGCCCGCTTTTCTGAATATCAAAAATCTGGCGGTAGCGGCTATTCAGGAAATATATCTGCAGATTAAAGCTCCAACGCTTCATGTCGCTGTAAAAATCTTCCAGATATGGATTGTTATCAACAGCTTCAAATAATGGTTCCCATCCATAGTTCCGGGCCAGCATTTCGGTAAGGGTGGTTTTGCCGGCACCTATGTTTCCTACAATAGCTATGTGCATGTGATATGAGTTGTTGTTAATTCAATAATAATGTAAACAGTTGAAAGCTTTAACGAAAAATAGCCATTAAAGTTTAACCACTGCCCGCAGGTAATTCCTAAAAATACATTTTGAATGACGAACAATCAACAGTCAACCAGTTAAAATTTTCTGAACCCGATAATTTCCCTTACCTCCCTGATGGTTTTTGACGCACTTTCACGGGCCTTATCAGCACCTAAAGCGGCTACTTTACTTAGGTATTCAGCATCGCCGGCAATGGCGTTAATACGGTCGCGGATAGGGGCGGTAGCAATGATCATATCCTCGGCCAGTTGTTTTTTCAAATCACCGTAACGGATGCTGCAGGTATTATAAAGGTTATCAAAATGAGCCAAAGTATCTGCCGATGAAACCACTTTCATCAGGTCAAACAGGTTTTGGATCTCTGATGGTTTGGTCTGATTTTCGGTAATGGGGCCGCTGTCAGTTACCGCGCGCATTACCTTTTTGCGGATAGCTTCAGGAGTATCGCCCAGGAAAATAGCATTGCCTTCACCTTCTGATTTACCCATTTTTCCTTTACCATCAAGCCCGGGTATTTTTACCAGGTTGCTGCTGTAATTAAAGGCGTAAGGTTCCGGAAAATAGTCATGATTATACATCCTGTTAAAGCGGTTGCCAAAGGTGCGGGCCATTTCCAGGTGTTGTTCCTGATCTTTACCAACAGGTACTTTGGTAGCTTTATGAATAATAATATCTGCAGCCATTAATACCGGGTAGGTAAGCAGGCCCGCGTTCACGTTTTCGGGGTTGGCACGCACTTTATCCTTAAAGGAGGTACTGCGTTCCAGCTCGCCCAGGTAGGCGTTCATGTTCAGATAAAGATATAATTCAGCTATCTCCGGCACGTCAGACTGTACATAGATAGTTGCTTTTTCAGGGTCAATACCGGCAGCCAGGTACTCTACCAGCACCTGCTTTACATTGGTGTGCAGATTGGCAGGGGTTGGGTGCGTGGTTAACGAGTGCAGGTCGGCGATAAAGAAGAAGCAATTAAACTCCGACTGCATTTTTATAAAATTTTGCAGCGCTCCGTAGTAATTTCCTAAGTGCAGATTTCCGGTTGAACGGATGCCACTAACAACAGTTTCCATAGGTTGCGAAAGTAAGTATTTTTTCTATTTTTGATGATGATGAAAATCATATTGAAAAAAGTACACATCTATTGTTATGTGCTTAGCGTAGCCTTATCATACTTTATATTATGGCCCTTTTTTTATTATTGTTCCCGAAAACCCGAGCGTTATAAAACCATGAACCGTTTACGCCGGGCATGGGGCTTTTTCAGTTCGGCCGCGGTAGGTTTTTTTTACCGCTTTAAATATGAAGAACCTGTTGACTGGAGCAAAACCTATATTGTGTGCCCTAATCATACCTCTAATCTTGATATTGCCGCTATGTGCATCCTGGTTAATAATAACTGCAGTTTTTTGGGCAAGCAGGAGCTGGAAGATGGTTTGGTGACCGGCCTGTTTTTTCGCTCGGTTGATATTCCGGTAAACCGGGATAGTAAAATGTCATCGTTCCGGGCGTTTAAAAAGGCTGCGGAAAAACTGCACGATGGTATTTCAGTAATTATATTTCCGGAAGGGGGGATCGCAGATCAGTACCCACCGCAATTATGTCCGTTTAAAAATGGCCCGTTCAGGCTGGCTATTGAACTAAAAATACCTATCCTGCCGGTAACATCAGCCAATACCTGGCAAATGTTGTGGGATACCGGCACCAAACATGGCAGTAAGCCAGGTGTTTGTGATTTTTTTGTGCACAAACCAATTGATACTACTCATTTAACTATTGATGATGCCGATGCCCTGCGCGACAAGGTATACGGCATTATGAAACAAAAGTTGGAAGCGCCCACACAGTTAGCCGCAGTTTAGCTTGTGCTTAAGTGAGTATTTTTTCTAATTTTGGTCGCGATGAAATTGACGTTGAAAAGAGTACACACATATTTTTACAGGTATAGTGTCGCAATCTTTTTCATACTTTTTTGGCCTGTACTCTACCTGCTTAGCAAACGGCCGCGGCTTTACAAATACATCAATAAATTAAGGCAGAAAATCGCATTTATAAGTTCAGCATCAGCAGGTATCTTTTACCGGGCACAATATGAGGCGCCGATTGACTGGAGCAAAACTTACGTGATATGTCCTAATCATACCTCAAATCTTGATGTATCGGCTATCAGCACCCACCTTAACAATTATCATTGTTTTATTGGTAAAGAGGAGTTACTGGATAATTATGTATTGAACTTTTTTTTTAAAACAATTGATATCACTGTTAACCGGGAAAGTAAAATGTCATCGTTCAGGGCATTTAAGATAGCTGGAGACAGGTTAAAGAATGGTGTAAGTGTAGTAATATTCCCGGAGGCTACCATTCCGGACGCTTATCCTCCTGCTTTACATGCCTTTAAAAATGGTCCGTTCAGACTGGCTATTGAAATGAAAGTGCCCATAATTCCCGTAACATCGCTGAACACCTGGAAAGTGCTTTGGGATACCGGAAAGGAATTTGGCAGCAGACCCGGAATTTGTGATATATTTGTACATAAACCCATTGAAACAGCTCATTTAACGTTAGGCGATGCAGATGCGCTGCGTAATGAGGTTCACGCTATTATTAAACAAAAACTGCAACAGGCATGACCATAGATAAAGAAACAGTTGAAAAAGTTGCCCACCTGGCCCGCTTGGAACTTAGCGAAACTGAAAAACAGGAAATGATTAAGGATATGAGTAAGATTCTTGATTTTATGGCTAAGCTTAATGAACTGGATACATCAGGTATTGAACCACTGGTATATATGACCGAAGATGTAAATGTTTTACGTGACGACGTGGTGAAACAACAAATAACCCACGAGGAGGCATTGGAAAATGCACCTAAGCACGACGAGAATTACTTCCTGGTAGCCAAGGTGATTGAAAAGTAACCGGGATTTTAAATTATAAAGTGAAAAAGTTATTGATATTTAGATAGTTAAGTATTAAGTATCTTTTGAGTTTTGAATTTTTAATTTTGAGTTTTCTGCTGTAACAATTGTACCGATACCTTAGTCCAAACGAAAAATATATATGGAGCCATTAGATACTGCCAAGCCATTAATAACCATTAAGGATATCGGACGTAAATACGTGATAGGGGCCGAAGTAATTCATGCTCTTAAATCGGTTTCGTTATCCATTAATAAAGGTGAGTTTGTGGCATTGATGGGGCCATCGGGTTCGGGCAAGTCAACATTAATGAATATTTTAGGCTGCCTGGATACGCCAACCAAAGGCGAATATATATTGAACGGCATTAACGTAAGTCATATGACCGATAATGAGCTGGCCGAGGTGCGCAACTCTGAAATTGGTTTTGTTTTTCAAACGTTTAACCTGCTGCCACGCAACACCGCCCTTGATAATGTTGCCCTGCCTTTAATTTACGCGGGCATCAGCAAAGAAAAACGTACCGAGAGGGCATCTAATGCGCTTAAAAATGTTGGATTAGGTAACCGTATTGATCACAAGCCAAATGAACTTTCAGGAGGGCAAAGGCAGCGTGTGGCCGTTGCCCGTGCGCTGATCAATGATCCATCCATTATTTTGGCCGATGAGCCAACGGGTAACCTTGATACCAAAACCTCTATCGAGATCATGGGGTTAATTGAGGATATACATGCCAAAGGTAATACTATTATACTGGTAACGCACGAAGAGGATATAGCCCTGCACGCCCACCGCATAGTACGTATGCGCGATGGCCTGATAGAAAAAGACTATCTCAATACCGAGATTCAAACCGTGAACAGACGGGTAGAGGAGGTATAAGGGTGTGTTAAGTTATAAAGTCCATCTTCTCAACTTCCAACCCTTTTACTCTATTTCCTGCTGGTTTAATTTGCCAGCATTAACCCACCACCAGTACCATTTACCGCCTGTTGCTTTAGCCGGGTTAAAATGAGCAACGTCAAAGCTGCCATTGCCGGTTAACGAGCCCTGTATTTCATAAACCTTTACGGCCTGGTGGTTTCTGTCCCAGGTTAATGGTTTGCCGGGTTCGCATAGCTCAGGCATTTTCTTACGGTCGGTAAATAAAAAATAGGCTTTACTGCTGCCAATAATTGTTGCCTTATCCTGTTCGTCAACACAAACAGCGGTGCGTTCATCTGCGGCAATACCTTTGGCAAATACATTCCAGTTTTTAATTATCCGGCTTAAAAATACCACGTGCCTGCCCGGCCTGCCACGGGTTAAATAATGCTGGTCTGTAATAACCTGTTTAAGATACGGGGCATGTAAAAAATCGTTATTATAAACTTTAACCAGGCTGTTGTAAGGGTTAGCGAGGGCTGTATCGGCTGTAAGGCTGCCGTCTTCGCCGCTGTAATAAAAGCCACCCAATATTGCGCAGCCCGCACTGGTGCCGCCAACCGGGGCGTGTTTAACGTTAAGCAGGTAGTTGATGGCATCCATGGTTTTGGTGCCGCGCCAAAACTTCATGTAGTTTGACTGGTCGCCTCCGGCAATAAAAAGCATTTCGGCGTTACGTATAATTTGGGCAACAGTATCATTATTTGCTAGCTGTCGCGAGTCAATTTTAAGCGTTTCAACCGAGTTTACCTTACCCAGCTGGTTAATGTAGATATTATAAGCATCTGTGCCGGCTGCGCGTATAATTACCACATCACCGCCGCCACTGCGGTTAATGAGCCATTTGAAGGCCGCATCCACATCCTTACCGCCGCCTATCATGGCAATACCAGCTTTAACGGGCGTGTTCACGTTGGCCGTATCTCCAATAATGCCAATGGAGGCCGGACGATGCGGAATATGCTGATCAATTTTAACAGTATCAGAAGCACCATTTGCCCAAGAGGTAAAACCAAGATTGAACAGCATGCTTAGTAAAAATATATAATGCATCATGAAAAATTAACAGTCACAATTTACTAAGATGATTAATTTAAACGCGATATTTTCACCAGGATAAAAATCTAACATATTTGAAGCCTCGTATTTGGATACAATGAGTAACGTATTATATAATTAAAGTGTTTTTTGTGAACATTTTACTATATTAACGGTTATTCTTGTTTTAAGTAGAATTAATGATCACACCTCCTGTTCCGGAAAATGAAAACGAGCGTATTGCTGCGTTGCATTCCTATAATATTCTGGATACCTTGCCCGAAATTGGGTTTGAAGAAATAACCCTTATTGCATCAGAAATTTGCCAAACGCCTATTTCGTTGGTGAGTCTTATTGATAGTGACCGGCAATGGTTTAAATCAAACCGGGGACTTCAGGTTACCGAAACCCCAAAGGATTATGCTTTTTGTGCACATGCCATTTTGCAACCAGATAAGGTGATGGTAGTGAATAATGCCCTGGAGGATGAACGGTTTGCTGATAATCCGCTGGTTATTAATAAGCCCGATGTTATATTTTATACCGGAGTGCCCCTGGTTACCCCTGACGGTTATGCTTTAGGCACGCTTTGTGTTATTGACAATAAACCTAAAGAGCTGTCAGAAACGCAGATAGCCGCTTTGAGAGCGTTGGCGGGACAGGTGGTGACGCAGCTGGAGTTGCGAAAGAAAAATAATGAGCTGCATGAGCTGAGTGCCGAGTTAAAACGATCAAACGAATACCTGGAGCGTTTTGCTGTGATGGCGGCCCATGATATACGCAACCCGCTCACCAGTATTTTACTCACCAGTAAGATATTAAAAGATCGATTTAAAGATAAGCTTGACGAGAAGGGAAATAAATTTCTGGATATTATCAACAGTTCATCACACAAATTGCTGAGCTTGTTAGAGGATATGCTTGATTATTCAAAGTCAAACAAAATGTTGTCGCAAAATAAAGCTGAAGTCGATATTTTGCCGCTGTTTCAGGGAATAATAAAATTAACCGACGCCCCCGAGTGCTTTATTATAAGAATACCCGCTGCGCCTGTAAAAATAATAACCTCGGTTGTTGCTTTTGAACAGATCATTATTAATCTTTTGAATAATGCTGTCAGATACAATAACAAGCCAACTGGTATCATAGAAATTGACTTTAGCGAAGATAGTCAGTTTTATATATTCAGCGTTACCGATAACGGGATTGGCATAGCTACCGAAGATTTTGAAAAAATATTTGAATCAATGGTTACGCTTGGTCAACGGGATCGTTTTGACAAGGATGGTTCAGGAATAGGCCTCTGCACAGTAAAAAGCCTGGTTGAGGCTCTTGGCGGCACTATATCCGTAAACTCGGTAGTTAACGAGTTTACTACATTTACTTTTACGCTTAAAAAGTAAATGCAGTAAACCTGTTGTTTGATTAATATTTATATGGCTCAATTTTGCCGCATGAGCAGGCGCAATTGGCATCGGTAATACCAAGTTTCTTTAAAAAGAACTGATAAAAGCCAATACGGTCATTCATGCTGTACATGTTTTCACCTTTGTTACACTCCACGTCGCCGTTTACAATGTTGATGGTCATGCCAAACCCCGGGGTGCGCCCCTTGGCCTTATCAACGGCATTAGGCTGCCATTTACCAGTCATTACATCATGTGCCGATGGTTTGTGGCTTTCCGGTGTCATCCAGAAATAGATAGCGGCTTTAAAGGCTACCACCGGGTCTGTTTCAACCAGGTCAGGGTTGTTCAGTAATATTTTAGGATCACCAAAAATACAGTTAGATGCCAGGCCATAATTACCATTGTAACTTAGCTGCATAGGGCCGCGGCCATAATATTTCTTGCCTGCAACTGGCGGATATTCGTCACTTTCGGCAATGTAGGTTAAAGCGGTATTGCTCTCGTGTATCAGCATTAATCCATCGGTATAGGTGGCGTTTACACCGTGACGGGTTTCATGGGCAATGTTTGCAAAAAATGCGGCTAACTCTTTTTTATTAAGGGTTGGGTCAAACTGGGTGCAAAAGTTGCCGTAATCAACGCTGAAAGTACTGTCGGGTTTTTGTTTAGCCCAGGCTTCGTTCCAGTCGCCATCCTGACGTACGATTGCCGTTTTTCCTGTTTTTTTATCGGTACGAACATATTGATAAACGGAGAGTGCGCGCCTGGTTACCTTGATCTTGATCTGTCCGAGCTCGTCTGCTGCCTTTATAAAAGCGGCATAAGTGTAAAATTTATCGCGTTGAGGAAAAAGATCATTAAATTGTTGCTCGCTTAACAGGCCCGATATGGATATCGCTTTGGCAGGCGGGGTATCCTTAGCCGCTGTTTGCGAACTGCCGCCGCTGTTACCGCAGCTAAGGGCCGAAACCGCCAGAACCGAGAATAGCACTATTATTAATTTAGATGATATGATGATTGATTTCATGATTTGTGATTTTATCTGAAGCAGACGACACTGCCCTTTATAGATATTTATAAACATCAATAACGTAATAAGCAATATTGAGTTTTCAAATATCCTAATAAATCTCATTTTCTTATACCACGATGCCTATTGTGGGAAAATTTGTTTCAAATCATTTTTCAGATACGTATCTTCAATAAAATCGAGTAATTCTTCCAGCGTTTGGTTTTCGCCGGCATAAACGTCAATATCGCATTTTAATGCAAAGTCAAGCAGGTTGTTTTGGTCAAGGTTAAATCTTTCCTTTTTGAGTATTTTTTTAGAAACCTTTTTCAGGTAAAATTCTATACGATTGGCCTCCTCTGATTGTTTTTTGAATCTTATGCTTCTGGTATTAATATTTGTAAGGATTACCGCGGTAGTTTCCTTTTCAATATGAATGCGTGATAAATTTATCCTGAGGTCCCGGAGTGTTTTATCCCATAGTGTTTGATCACTGTTGTTCAGTTTTTTACCCAGGTTTGGTATCCCCAGTAGCCACATTTTTAATCGCTGATTACCTATAGGCAACATTATACTATGCAGGGTTACGCTTTCAATATGTTTGATGCTTTCAATTTCACTTAAAACCATTTTGGCATTGGCGGGTAGCTTTACAGATGTATTTTTATCATAAACCACCAATGACAGAGGACTCCCTGAAACAAGATTGTTGTATATGTATTTGTTCCTGAGTTTTGCTGAAGTTGAAGCATCAGCATAACACGCTGCTATATTTTTACCGCTTTCAAAAAGAGAAACCGGGACTGAATTATTTTTATTTTTAAAGTTTACCTTTAATTGCGATAAGTTTTTTAAAACTTCCTCCAGATCAAAAACAGTGGTATCTGTTAATACATTATAATATTCCTTATGTTCCAGGCCTATCTCTAATTTGTTCATAAATAAGCCATCGGAAAAAAACCTGCGGTAAATAGGTTTTGTACCACTTGAAAGCTTGGCAAATTGCATAACGCCTCTTGCATCGCAAAACTTATCCTCGCTGCCCCAAAACTCGCTGCCCCCTTTTAAGCGATCCTTAACGCAGCCAAAGTTTCTGATAAACGGGCTTTTTACATCAAGTTTCAGAATAGGCCAGGAGGGTTTTTTTAGTTTATTTGTTTCCGGCAAAATTGGTCTTAGATCAACAATGGGAAATGTTATGGAATAATGCATAATTTATAGAAATTAAGCTTTTGAACTTTATAGTTTTAACTGATCAAGGCAGTATATAAAAATAATGATTTATTAATAAACATATCTGTTAATTTTATACAACCTATATTTTCAATAATCAGAATGAAAAATAAAAAAAACTGGATTTTTATTTCGGTAATTGTAGTTGTTTTATTAACAAGCTGGGCTATTTATTGTCTGTATCTTAATGCAGGAGATAATCAGGATGATGTAAAATTAGAGCTAATTAAGATATTAGCGGAAGGTGTGATTTTAGGGATATTGGGATTCTGGCTTAAATACCTGGTTGATGAAGCTACAAAAAAGCGGGAACAATTAAGGCAGGATGCTGAATTGCGGGCGAGATCTGAAAGGGAAAAAAAGAAGAAGCTGCTTAAGATTATGATAGATCTGAGAAATACATGCAAAAAAATACTCAAAACACTTGTGGATGATACCAGTAACAAGGCAGAGGAGATAATTACGTTGGGTGATGACTCTTATCAGGAATTACTGGATAAATGGAAAATGCAGGATTTTGATGACGATATTGATAAGGCAACTGCATTATATGACGATCTTTATAAACAGTTGAAGGAAAATAATAGCCGCATAGATGAGGATAAGAAAGATTTAATAAAGCAGGAAGTGGAAAAGTGGAACGATTACTATGAAGGAAAGATAAGGGCGTTAAATACAAATAGCAATAACTATTACTCGGTTTTGTGGAAATAATAAAAGATAAGGTCCTGGCATAAAAGCCAGAACCTTACACTCTTTCTTACTTGTTACTTTCAAAAAATTCTCATTCGCTTCACTCGAATACGCTTTAAATCTTTTTTACTGAAAATACAGTTAAAAGTAATGAATTTTAATAGCAAAAGAAAGTAAGTGTATGATTTTCAGTGGAATATTTATAAGGTTACAAATGGCTTAACCTGCGATATAGTGACTTTGATAGTTAATCAATATGTTATAAAATAGAATTTACAATAATCTATATGAAAATATATACTAAAACAGGAGATAAGGGGTTTACATCATTAATAGGGGGGACCCGCGTTGCCAAACATCACTTGCGAATTGAAAGTTATGGTACTGTTGATGAACTGAACTCCTATATCGGCCTCATTCGTGATCAGGATATCAGTGCTCATGATCAGGAAATATTGAAGCAGATACAGGACAGGTTGTTTACTATAGGCTCCTCATTGGCGGCCGATCCGGAAAAGTCAAAAATGGTGATTCCTGATCTGCACATGGCCGATGTGGAGCTACTGGAACGGGAAATGGACGCCATGAATGAAAAATTGCCTGAATTGCGTCATTTTATTTTGCCGGGAGGAAGTAATGCCATTTCGTTTTGCCATATTGCAAGATGTATTTGCCGCCGTGCCGAAAGAATCACCGTTCACCTGGCCGAAGAAAGTACAGTTGACGAAAAAGTGAATATTTATCTGAACAGGTTGAGCGATTACCTGTTCACATTGGCACGCAAAATTGGAAATGCGCATAAAATACCTGAAAATCAATGGATACCCCGCATTTGAAAATTTGAAAAAAAATATTGATATTCCAATTGAAAATATTATACTTTTGCGAAAAAGTTAATTTACTGAAATAAATATAAATAGAGAAACATGTATTGGACACTTGAACTGGCATCTCACCTTGAAGATGCGCCCTGGCCCGCAACAAAAGATGAATTAATTGACTACGCTATTCGTTCAGGAGCTCCTGTGGAGGTTATTGAAAACCTGCAGGCACTGGAAGACGATGGTGAACCGTATGAAAATATTGAAGAAATATGGCCGGATTATCCGACTAAAGACGATTTCTTTTTTAACGAAGACGAATATTAACAGCATTCAAAAACCCTTTTATAAAGAGTTTTTTTATAAGCACTACTTTTTGGAATGATTTTAGTAATAGGCTTAACACGATTATCACTTAAAAACATATCAACATGAGAGGCTTATTGTACATTATCGCTGTGATCCTGGTAATAGGATGGTTATTCGGAGCATTTATTCACCCGTTTGGTGGTGGGTTAATCCACATACTTTTAGTTATAGCTATTATAGCTGTGCTTTTAGGGGTTATACGCCGGGCGTAAACCATCTATCTACTCCTTCAGGAATGGAAATTATAAAGCCATTGGTCTTAGGCCAGTGGCTTTTTGTTTAAAAGCAGTTCGGCAATTGCTATATCTTCGGCAAAAGTGATCTTGATATTTTGATGGTCGCCTTCGGTAAGCTGTATATCGGTGCCGTATTGCTCCACCACACTGGCATCATCTGTAAAGTTTTCAGTATAGGGTTGCTGGTACGCTTTTTTTAGCAAACGGGCTTTAAACGTTTGCGGGGTTTGTATCAGGTAAATCTGATCACGCAACAAGCTTATTGATTTGCCATTCACCACCTGTCTTACCGAGTCGCGGCTTTTAACGGCCGTAACGGCATTTCCATATTTTGCGGCATGTTGGTATGATGTTTCAATAATCTGCCGGCTGGTGAGCGGACGCACCGCATCATGAACAGCTATCAGGGCCTCGTCATTATCTGGTATTTGATCCAATCCGTTTTTTACCGAATGGAAGCGGGTTTCGCCGCCGGTTACTAAAAGATGGGGTTGTGTAAAATGGTGTACGTCGCAAAGCTGTTGCCAGTAGGCATGGTAGCTCGCCGGTAAAACAAGTATAATATCCGGGGTTACGCATGTTTGCTGAAAAGCCTTGATGGTATGCATTAAAACAGGCAGGCCGTTAAGTAACAAAAACTGTTTTGGAACTGCCGATTGCATTCTGGTGCCTGAACCTCCGGCTACGATGATAGCATAGTTTTTTGCAGATGAGGAAGCTGAACTCTGAGATGCGGGACTTTGATCTGTCATTAGTGAATTCCTGGTATATAATATGTTACCATGACGTATTTGTTAAACCGTATGAAGACTTACGAAGTTTTTAAAAACTTCGTAAGTCTTTTATCAGCGCGGATGAGCCTTTTTTAATTTTAGAGTTCACCTGGTTTTAAATTATTCAGAGTAACAATTTCTATAAGTTTTGTCAAATCTAAAACAAAAAAAATGAGATATGAGGTTTAATCTCATATCTCAAGTTGTATATCTGGTAGTTGCTTTTAGATAATCAGCATGGCATCGCCATAGCTGTAAAAGCGGTATTTTTCTTTTACTGCAACTTCGTAAGCGTTCATTACATGTTCGTAACCTCCAAAGGCACATACCATCATCAACAGGGTTGACTCAGGTGTATGGAAGTTGGTGATCATGGTGTTTGCAATGCTAAAATCATACGGAGGGAAAATGAATTTGCTGGTCCAGTCGTTAGCGGCTTTTAGTGTTTTACCTGCAGATACGGCCGATTCAATGGTACGCATAGAAGTAGTACCCACAGCGCAAATGCGTTTTTTACGTTCAATGCCCCTGTTTACAATGTCAGCTTGTTTTTGTTCAATGATGAATTGCTCAGAGTCCATTTTATGCTTGGTTAAATCCTCTACCTCAACCGGGCGGAAAGTTCCTAACCCAACATGCAGGGTAACCTCTGCAAACTCAACACCTTTAAGTTCAAGGCGTTTCATTAGCTCGCGGCTAAAGTGTAAGCCTGCGGTAGGGGCAGCAACGGCACCTTCGTGTTTAGCAAAAATAGTTTGGTAACGTTCTTTATCTTCGGCAGTAGCTTTACGTTTAATGTATTTAGGTAGTGGTGTTTCGCCTAATATTTCAACGTTTCTGCGAAACTCTTCTTCGGTACCATCAAACAAAAAGCGGATGGTACGGCCACGTGAAGTAGTATTATCAACAACCTCGGCAATTAAAAGGTCATCATCGCCAAAGTATAATTTATTACCCACACGTATTTTACGGGCCGGATCAACCAGTACATCCCATAAACGGAGTTCTTTGTTTAACTCGCGAAGTAAAAATACTTCAATGGTAGCTCCTGTTTTTTCTTTATTTCCATATAAACGCGCAGGGAATACTTTGGTGTTGTTCAGGATCATGACATCCTGGTCATCAAAATAATCTAAAACGTCTTTAAATATTTTATGCTCAATTTTTCCTGAGTCCTTATGTAAAACCATTAAACGCGCTTCGTCGCGGGTTGCGGATGGGTTATGTGCTATTAATGACTCCGGTAAATTGAATTTGAATTGAGATAATTTCATGCTTGTATTTATGAATTTTCAGGGCGCAAATGTATTGATTTTTTTTGTTACTTTCACGGATTTTTTTATGAACCATTCATTTAGCAATTATTCAGTTAAATCAAAAAATAATGTAACTTAACAACTGTAACACCGTCTAAAAAACAAAATATTCAGTACCGGTTCATTAAATCGATCATATTGCTGAAGGCCATAGCCAATGCAACTGGATGATTAACCATTGAGATCAAAATAAGTTGTATGCTATTTTTAAAACTTTTCGGAGAAAGCTTTCTGTTTGCTTATGATGCCTTAAGGCAAAACAAATTGCGAACCATGCTTTCCTTGCTTGGGGTAACTATTGGCATATTTACTATTATAGCTGTTTTTTCGGCCGTTGATACGCTGCGTAATAATCTTCAAAAGAGCGTTGATAAATTAGGTAACAACAGTGTTTATATTGAAAAATGGCCGTGGGTAGGCGGTAACGATTTTCCGTGGTGGAAATACCTGCAAAGACCAGTGTCAGACCTCAGAGATTTTAATGAACTTACCCGCCGCAGTCAAACTGCTGCAGCTTTATCATACGAGATAAACATTGATAACCGCACCATTAAATATAAAAGCAATACGGTTGATGGCGCCCAGATAGATGCTTCATCAAAAGACCACGACAAAACCTGGAACTTTGACTTTGCCAGCGGCAGGTATTTTACCGAGATAGAATCAAAAAATGGCTCGCCGGTGGTTAATATTGGTTATGATATAGCACAAAACCTGTTTCCGGACGGCGATGCCGTGGGCAAAAAAATTAAGGTAATGGGCCGTTATGTTACCGTGGTTGGGGTTTTTTCAAAACAGGGTAAGGATATGCTGAATATATCAACAGATAAGGAGGTTTTACTGCCGCTTAATTTTGCCCATAATTTGATTGATATACAGAATGAAAAATACAGGCCGTCTATCATTGTGCGCGGCAAAAAAGGTATCCCTGTTGATGATGTGGAGAGCGAATTGCAGGGGCTCATGCGCTCTATCAGGAGTTTAAGGCCCGGCCAGGAAGATAATTTTTCATTAAACAGAACCACTATGCTCACCAATGCGCTTGACGATCTTTTCAGCATTGTAAATAAAGGAGGCTTTATCATTGGTTTGTTCTCAATGCTGGTTGGCGGTTTTGGTATCGCCAATATCATGTTTGTATCGGTAAAGGAGCGTACCAATATTATAGGTATCCAAAAATCATTGGGCGCCAAAAATTATTTTATACTGCTGCAGTTTTTAATTGAATCTATAGTGCTTTGTTTATTGGGTGGCCTGGTAGGCCTGGTGCTGGTGTACTTTTTAACCTTTGGTATTAAGGCCGCGTTGGATGTACAGGTGATACTGGATATTAAAAATATTGCAAAGGGCTTAGGGTTTTCATTAGGAATAGGTGTAATTTCGGGCATTATTCCGGCGTATTTTGCTTCACGGCTTGATCCTGTTGAGGCTATACGTACAAACTAATGCCCAAAAAGAATGAAGATTATTAACAGCGTACTTATTTTTAGTTTCATAATTGCCGTATCGGCATGTAAACAAGCCGGTAAACCATCAGCTGATGCCGCAGCAAAAACCGATAGCAGTAAAACTATAATTGCTCAGGTAGCCGATACCGCCAACACTGCTGAAGTATTTAATACCTACATCGGGTTAAAAAATCAGTTTATCAAATCGAGTGTTACGGGTATTAAAAGTACAGCAGCCCTGCTTGAAGATAAGCTTGCAGGTATTAAAGGTTGTACAGAAACGGCCACGCTTGCCCACCAGATAGCAACATCAACCGATATAAAAGCGCAGCGCAGTGCTTTTATAATATTGAGTAAAGATGTAATTACCTTAATAAAGGGTGCCAAATTTAAAACGGCTCCTATTTATGTTGATTACTGCCCTATGGCCGATGAGGGTAAAGGCGCTTACTGGCTGTCAGTAAACAAGGCAATTGAAAATCCATACTTTCCGGAACACATGAAAGAATGTGGCCAGGTTAAAGAACAGATCAATTAATTGATTTTTATTATTTTTTCTGCAGGCTTAGCAATGCATTAAGCGTTAATGTTTATTTAATGAATAATTGATGCATTAGGATTAGCAAAACTGTGGTAAATTAATAGATTTGCACATAAAATTTACAAACAGTAAATGATCTTAACGGTTATTAGTACTTAAGATTAATTACATTTGTTGCAGATACAAATATTTCTATGGCGGAAACAGCACAACTAAAAATTGGTGATAAAACATTTGACCTCCCGGTAATAGAGGGCACAGAAGGTGAAAAGGCTATTGATATTTCTAAACTCCGGGACCTGAGCGGTTACGTAACTCTTGATATCGGTTATAAAAATACGGGAGCAACAAAAAGCGCTATTACTTTTTTAGATGGCGAAAAAGGAATATTAAAATACCGCGGTTATCCGATTGAAGAACTGGCTGAAAATTCGAGCTTTATTGAAGTTGCCTATCTGCTGATTTATGGCGAATTGCCTACAGCCGAACAGTTAACCGCTTTTCAGTATGAGCTAAGCCGCCATACACTGGTACATGAGGATATGAAGAAGTTTTTTGATGGTTTCCCATCAAAATCACATCCAATGGGGCAGTTGTCGTCATTGGTATCGGCCTTATCAGCCTTTTATCCTGAATCCTTAAAACCTGCCCAAACTACTGAAGAGCTTAACCTGAGCATTATTAAAATGCTGGCAAAAATGGCTACCGTAGTATCATGGATCTATAAGAAATCATTAGGTCATCCGGTTATCTATCCTAAAAATAAATACGATTACGTTACCAACTTTATGTATATGACCTTTGGGCAGCGTACAGAAGATATTGTGATTGATCCGGTTGTGGTAAGCGCCATGAACAAGCTGCTGATATTACATGCAGATCATGAGCAAAACTGTTCAACCTCAACAGTGCGTATTGTAGGTTCGTCAGAGTCAAATATTTATGCTTCTGTATCAGCCGGTATATCCGCTTTGTGGGGCCCGCTGCATGGTGGTGCAAACCAGGCAGTAATTGAAATGTTGGAGAAGATTAAAGATGATGGCGGCGATACGGATAAATGGATAGCCAAAGCAAAAGATAAAAATGATCCGTTCCGTTTAATGGGATTTGGTCACCGCGTATATAAAAACTTTGATCCGCGTGCTAAGATCATTAAAAAGGCATGTGATGATATATTAGAAAAATTAGGTATTAATGACGAAGTGCTGGAGATAGCTAAAAAGCTGGAAGAAGTAGCGTTAAAAGATCCTTATTTTGTTGAGCGCAAGCTGTATCCGAATGTTGACTTTTATTCGGGCATTATTTATCGCGCTTTAGGTTTCCCTACAGATATGTTTACCGTATTATTTGCTTTGGGCCGCTTACCGGGCTGGATTGCACAGTGGAAAGAGATGAAAGAAAATAAAGAACCTATTGGTCGCCCGCGTCAGATTTATACCGGCGCAACCGATAAGGAATATGTTGATATAGAAAAAAGATAATTTTAAATCCATAGTTAACGGGCGCAAGCTACGTTGATAAGAAAAACAGCGGTGATCAAATCATCGCTGTTTTTTTTATAAAATGCTTTTAAAATCACTTCCTGAGGCAAAATTTAACCTTTTTGCTTTTCTTGGTTTATATTTGAATCTGCCGCATGACTATAGAGGAAATATTAAAACAGTATTGGAACCATGATAGCTTTCGCCCTATGCAGGCCGAGATCATCAAGTCTGTTTTATTGGGGCGCGATACTTTGGCTCTGTTACCAACCGGGGGCGGTAAATCTGTTTGTTTCCAGGTACCTGCTTTAGCCAAAGAGGGTTTATGTGTGGTGGTATCGCCATTGATAGCCCTGATGAAGGATCAGGTAGAAAACCTAAAGGCAAAGGGCATCAACGCGGTAGCAATTGTTTCGGGGATGGGTCTGCGTGAAATTGACCTGGCACTTGATAACTGCATTTACGGTTCGGTAAAGTTTTTATACCTGTCGCCAGAGCGTTTGTTGTCTGAACTGGTACGTGAGCGTATTAAATACATGAAGGTAAATCTGATTGCTATTGACGAGGCGCACTGTATATCGCAATGGGGGTATGATTTCAGACCGCCATACCTGCACATTGCCGATTTGCGCTTGCTGCATCCCGATGTACCTGTATTGGCCCTTACAGCCACAGCCACATCAGAAGTTAAGGAGGATATCCAGCAAAAGTTATTATTTAAGGATCAGGTTGTTTACCAGCAGAGTTTTGAGCGCCGCAACATCAGCTACGTGGTGCAAAATGCCGAAAACAAGCTACAAAAAATGTTGGATATAGCCCGCGGGGTTAAAGGCAGCGGCATTGTTTATGTACGGAGCCGCAAGGACGCTGCTGACATAGCGCGGTACTATAATGATAATGGTATTAAAGCCGATTATTACCATGCCGGCCTTTCTATGGATCAGCGTTCGGAGAAACAGGAAAGCTGGAAAAATAACCGTACCCGGATCATCGTAGCTACCAATGCCTTTGGGATGGGGATTGATAAACCGGACGTTCGGTTTGTGATACATAAGGATATGCCCGAAAGCCTGGAGGCCTACTACCAGGAAGGTGGCAGGGGAGGGCGCGATGAGCAAAAGGCTTACGCCATTTTACTATACACCCATGCCGACCGGCTGAAGCAGGAAAAGATGTTCCTGCTCAACTTTCCGTCGGTTGATGAAATAAAGCACGTTTACCATTGCCTGGCCAATTACTATCAGCTGGCTTATGGTGCGGGCGATGGCTTGAGCTTTGGGCTTGACCTGGGCGATTTTTGCAGCCGCTTTAAGCTCGACGCTATAAAGACACTCAATGCGCTTAAATTTTTAGAGAAGGATGAGTACCTGGCATTCAATGAGAGTGTGTTTTTACCGTCACGGTTCAGGTTTGAGGTGGTGAACGAGCAATTGTATAATTTTCAGATACAAAATGCCGGCTGGGATCCTTTTATTAAAACCCTGCTGCGCTCATACGGCGGTGCATTTGAAAACTATGTGCGCTTAAAGGAGTATGACCTGTCGCGGCGTACGCATCTGAACGTACAGCAGGTTATTGATGGCTTGTTGCAATTGCAGGAATTTGGACTTATCAGTTATCTGCAGCAAACAGATCAGCCGCAGGTTACCTACCTCAAGTCACGGCAACATGCCGACCGGCTTTTTATCAATAAAAAGTATATTGAGGAGCGCAAGGAAACCTACCGTATTAAAATGGAAGCGGTTTTTGCTTACGCCATACATAAAAAGTGCCGCAGCCAAATGCTGCTGGCCTACTTTGATGAACCAAATGCCCGCAAATGCGGCGTTTGCGATGTTTGTTTAGAAGAAAAACGACAAAAGAATGCCGATGAAATATTTGATAACATCACTCATGAAATTGTGCAGCTGCTCAGCATATCTGTGCCTGACATTGGTACACTGATCAACACCATTAATATCGGTACCGAAAAGGAAAAGATGGAAACCATACGCCTGCTGCTTGATGCCGGTAAAATTAAAACCGACGGCGAGAAGTATTACCTCGCCTGATCAACGGGCCAGGGGTGTGGTCTGGTTCGTATTGTAAATTTTATTTCATCGCATGGTACAAACGTACCCGAATCTACCCACCCGCAACCTCTTTCGCCTCCCAAATTTCACCGGAACAATCCTGTCATTTACCGACAAAAAGCCTGCTTACAACTATTACAGGGCACTTTGCTGTAACGTTTTTTAATGGAGATCGTCATATCTGTGTATTTAAAATAACAATAATAATTAACTGACAATCAAAATATTAAGATCATGAAAACTCAAGCAATCGCCATTTTTACTGTACTTGTTATAGTATTTGGATTAGGAAACAAAACACAAGCAGCCGTTAACAATAACAACAATGCAGGCATCGTTTTAACGACATCAGCCATATCAACAAAATTGAAGTTTATGGCAATGTTCAACTATACGTATCAAGCGGTACCGAAGACCAGGTGAAGGTTTATAACCGCTATTATGCCGAAAGTGCATTGGTGCAGTCACAAAAAGGCGTACTACGCATATCATCATATAAAGCCGAAAAATTAGAAGTTTGGGTAACCGTTAAAGAACTTGCTTCTATTACTGCTTATGATAATGCAGATGTTAAATCATTCGGTAAATTATCAGCCATTGAGCTTGACGTAAAATTATACAACAACGCATCAGCCAATTTAAATCTGGATGCCTGCAACGCACGTGTTACCATGAATGATAAAACCAGGGCTAACCTGAGCGGCAGTGTTACCGATTACAATGTGACCCGCAGCGTAGCGTCAAGTGTAAACAGAACAGACCTGATTGCCGAACACTCTACCGAATTATTAAACGGCGCAAAACCTAAAACAGATGAATATGCAGGTTTATAAAAGCAAACTAACACAAGTCAATTATATATATTCCAAGCCACCTTTAGCCGGGTGGCTTTTTTGTTGTTAAGAGTTCAACTGCATTACAATTCTATTTTTTGGGATACAGGATCAGATAAGTACTTCCGTAGAATGATGAATAAACACCTTCTTTTTCGCTCCTTATCCTAAGTCCTATATTGATTGTTTTAGCGGGGATCATTTTATATAAGTTCTTCGATATAGCATAGTTTGCCTGTTCAAGAGGTAGATTACTTGTTAACCTGCTATCGTCCCAAACTACATTATCTGTTAAGTTGATTAAATCAGCAATGGTGTGGCTATTCGTACTTCCTGAAAATAATTTTGCTGTAAAAACAACGGAATCAAGCCCGGTGTAATTATTTTTATTAAAATTGACTACGGCTAAACCGGATACGCCTTCAACGCTCGTTGTGCTTCCTGAAAAATCTAATGGTATTCTAACCTCATTTAATGGTGCATTATTACAAATGTATTCTGTAGCGGTTATCTCACTGTCATCAAGAATGCCATTTTTATTAATATCAATACCTGTATTGAAATTATAGCCCCCATAAACACAGTTAGGACCTGCGGGTTCAGTTTTAACAGCTATTAAATAATTAAGACCGTTGTTCCCATTACATATATAAGTAGTGTTTTGTACTTCATCGGTATCTAAAATGCCGTTTTTGTTTTTGTCGGTACCGGTATTAACCTTATATCCACCGTTTGCGCAATGAGTTCCTGCGGGTTCAGCAACCAGAGCTACTAATGAATTACTACCGGTTAATCCGTTACACACAAATTGTGTGTTTTGAATTTCATTGGCATCAAGTACATTATTATTATTTATATCAATACCGGTATTGATCTTATAGCCCCCTGTAGCACAATTTGGTCCTGCGGGCTCGGGAACAAGTGCGGCAAGCGAATTATTGCCGTTTATACCGTTACAAATATATTTTGTGGTTTGAATTTCGGTTGATTCAAGAATGTTATTGTTGTTCATGTCAATACCACTAACAATCTTATACCCACCTGCCGGACAATTAGTTCCTGCTGATTCACTTATTAAATCTATTAGTGATTTCTTGCCTTCCGGCCCTTCTTTTTTGCCACATTTTAACAAGAAAATAGAAAGTATCAATATACCTATGAGATGGGATTTTTTCATGAATAAGCTTTAGGTGCCTTAAATTAAATGCGGCTGCAAGTTATAAAAAGTAATTCATAGCCATAAGAAGAACTTGCGATTTTTACCTTCTTGTTATCCATTGTTTTTTAAAATCTGATGGGTTTTTACCTACCAGCTTATTAAACAGCTTGTTAAAGTAGCTCAGAGTTTCAAAGCCAACGGCATAACAGGTTTCGGTAACGTTTTTGTCCTGCATTAACAGGTTTTTGGCGCGCTCAATACGGTATTGATTTACAAATTCGGTAAATGTTATATTAGTTTGCCGCTTAAAGTATCTGCAAAATGCGGCCGTGGTTAAGTTTACTTTACCGGCCACTACATTAACATCGGGCTTTTGAGCGTAGTGAGCATCAATGTATTCATAAATGGCGCCCATCCTGATCTTGTCCTTTAAAATAAAGTCTTTACTGGTTTCATCATTGTTGAGCAGTGTGTATTCATTGGAGCCTGCCAATAGCTGAAAAATATTCATCAACTCCAGTAGCTGATCAAAATTGTCTATATCATGGAGTTGTTTGAGTTTTTGCGCTACCAGCGTGCGGGTATCGCCATAAAAAGCCACACCATAAGCCGCGTTTTTAAATAATTTATTCACCAATGAAAGTTCGGGGGCATAGCTGATGGCATCGCCCATAAAATTGGTTCTTAACTGTACCACTATCTGGTGATAATCGTTACGCAGCCGGTAATCAAAATTTAAGTGCGGCAGGTTACTGCCTATCAATACCAGGTCGCTTTGGGTATACCCCGAAATATGGGTGCCTACGTGACGTATGCCTGCATCGGCTTCTACATAAACCAATTCATATTCGGGGTGATAATGCCACAAAAAAGTGTTGCGTAAACGCGGCGAGAAAAGTTTAAACGATTTGCCCGGTTCAAAGTCCACACGTTCCAGTTGTATCTGATTCACTTTGCATTGTATTAATTGTTACTATAAATATAATAAATAAGTCAATGTAGAGCAAATATTGGTCATTGTAACGGATAAGACAGTTTTAATAGCTCGGTACTTTTGAGTTATTAAACCAATACAAAATTATGGAAGCTACAAACCAAACAATGGCAGGCATGGCCCCGGCAATGAGCCCCGAAGAGGCACATAAAGATATTCCGGGAAACCCCTCGGCTGCAAAATCAAGCCAGGTAAAATTAAATGACCGCAGTAACGGCAAGCCGCTACAGGTACTAAGTGAAGAAGACTGGGACTTTTGGATCACCAATGGTTATGTAGTTGTTAAAAACGCCATACCAAAGGCAATGGCACAAAAAACTGCCGACTACTTATGGCAATATGAGGATAAAGACCCTGACGATATAGAAAGCTGGTACAAAAAGCCGAATGCCCAAATGCAGATGAAAGAATTAAATAATACCGGCATGGTTGAAATTTATAACCAACAGTATTTATGGGATAACAGGCAATACCCTAAGCTACACCAGGCTTTTGCCGATATATGGGGCACCGAAAAACTCTGGGCCAATATTGACCGCGCCAACCTTAACTTTCCGGTGCGGCCTGGTTTTGAGTATAAAGGTTTTATACACTGGGATTATGACCCGGAAACAAAGCCGCAAAATGTTCAGGGCGTGCTGGCCCTGGCCGATCAGACAGATGAAAATATGGGTGGCTTTCAATGTATACCTGAGCTATACCGCAGCTATGATACCTGGAAACTTACCCAGCCGGCTAACCGTGACCATTACAAGCCTGATACCACGGGGTTTGATATTGTTAAGGTAAAGCTGGAGGCTGGCGATCTGTTGATATTTAACAGTACACAGCCACACGGTATAAGGCCCAACACAAGCGGTAACAAGGTGCGTATTGCACAATATGTAGCCATGATGCCAGCACAGGAAGATAATGACGAGCTCAAAAACTGGCGCATTAACAGCTGGAAAAACAGGGAGGCCATGCAAGGTTATGCTTTCCCCGGCGATCCGCTTGAAAGGGAAAAGAAAAATCCGGTTGCTGAGCTTACGCCATTGGGTAAAAAGCTGTTAGGATTGGATAAATGGTAGTGTCTTATTCTAAATGCCTCTCTAAAATAGGGGACTTAAAGCAGAAATGTCATTCTGAGCATAGCGAAGAGTTGAATCGCAGAATAGATCCTTGGTTTCTCTGAATGACAAAAAAGAGGATGTCCCTTGATTAACTAACCCAATTCTTGGGTCTTCTGCAAAATAATACCCATTCGTTCGGCAACCGTTGTATCTCCATTTATCTCTAAAATGGGACAACTTAATTTCCCTAACCAGGTTTTATGGGCTTGCAGGTTTCGGCCGTTGGTGGTATTATCGTCATAGCCTGATGCCCATTGCGTAAAAGCCTGGTATTTATTGGCCATATCGGCATCGGTAAAAATGCCGGTGCCATAACGTTCAATTTCCCTGGCTTTGAGGCGCTGCATCCTAAGATTATGCGGAATGTATAAAAATACAACAAGGTTAAACGTGGTAAGCCATAAGGGGGCCCAGTTAATTACTGAGCCGCTCAATATCCAGTTTTCATGCGGGGCAATGTCGTGGGCTATCATCAGATTTCTTACTTCGGGCTCGCGCCTTAACATGAAGGGCGGATTGGTCTTTTCCCAAAAGTAATCGTCGCTATCAAAAAGCGGATACTTAAAGTGTTGTGATAATGAAGTGCCTAAGGTTGTTGAGCCGGCGCAAGAAGCTCCCATGACAAGAATTTTCATGTGTTAAGTATTGATTGCGCTAATTTATTGATGCAACGCTAATTTATATGGCAGTTTAAATTAACTTTCTGTAGCTGCTTGCGGTAGTGTTGGTTTTCTTTTTAAAATAATTTGACAGGTGGCTCACATCGGTAAAGCCAAATTCATCTGCAATTTGCCTGAGGGTTAGTCGGTCGGTACCTACGCGTAATTCAATTAGTTTTGTTCGATAAGCATTTACATAATCGCGGTAACTAATATCAAAGTTTCTCTTAAACCACGAACTAAAGTAGTTGGGCGCTATATTAAAATATGCTGCAACGTTTTTGATCAGTATTTTTTCGGGCTCATAAATATGCTGATGCAGGTATGATATCAACTCTTCTTTCCTGGGCGGGTAGTGGCAATTACCCAGGTTAGCATCCAGTTTATTGATAGCCTGCTTTATCAATCCAAAGATTGACAATATCTGGTAAAACATAAATGGCGAAGTAGCCACTTCCGCTGGATTAACGGCAACAATATTTTCAACCGTGTTTTTTAAAATGAGGCTACTGGGTTCATCAAAAACAATTTTTACCTCCTTGAGTAATTTATTCCGCATCATATCCTCTGGGTTAGGGATTAAAGGGAGCTGAGAAGTAAGCTGACTGCCTGAGTTGAAAAATTGATCGGTAAATTTAATCAGGGTAAAATGGGTTTGCTTTTTTATGTCAAAATTATGCTCATCTTCCGGAGAGATTAAAAAAAGATCACCTGCTTTATAACTCAATTGGTTTTTATTGAGGATGTGTATGCCAGAACCTTTGTGTATATAAATTATTTCGTAATAGGTATGGCTATGCTGCGGCAAATGGAATACCGACTCTTCAAATGAGCGTATTGCCAATGGTTCAAATTGCCTTTTTTTCATGTCATAAACTTACAACTATATCACTTAAATATACAACAATGACCAGCGTGGAGATAATTTTCTTTGAGTAAAAAAACTGATACTCTTTTGATCAAGCCCTATGATGACCTACTACAATATATCCGTACCCGAACTCCCACCCGAATTTATACAATACTGTGATAGCAGTAACTACAATTTATCAGGAAAAAAGAAACAAATAGTAGGCTATATCATGCAATCTACACAGGAAACGGATATTGACACCCTACAGCGAAATATTCGTATGGATGGTGTTAAGGTTAGTTTGAGCAGTATTTACCTGGTACTGCAATGGCTTACAAACCATGGCTTTGTAACCAAAACAATAAATAATTATAACAAGGTTGTTTATAAGCCGGGCAAGCCGGTAGTTAATTTTGAGTAATGATGGTTAAAATTGGTTGTCAATTCAATAAATAATTGTTTTCCCCCGGTAGCCTTTAAAATATTTAAGCTTTTCACCGATGTAAATACCCTGTTGGCCGACAAAATACTGGTGTACATCTAATTTGCCCGAAACTGCTGTAACGTTTTAAAAATGGCGACGTCATATAAGTGTATTTAAAAAATAGGGAATACAATTAATTGACAATCAAAATATTAATATCATGAAAACAAAATTATTTGCCATCGTTACTATGTTAGTTTTAGTAGGTGGAATAACCAGCACAACTTATGCAACTACTTATAATAACACCAATGTGGCTACCGTTTTAACAGACGTAAGCAAGATCAATAAGATCGAGATACGGGGTAATGTTGAGTTGTATGTATCTGCCGGTGCTGCCAATCAGGTAAAGGTTTATAACCGTTATTATGGCGAGAGTGCACTGGTGCAAAACGAAAACGGTGTGTTACGTATTACTTCATACAAAGCTGAAAAACTGGTAGTTTGGGTAACAGCTAATGAGCTGCGCGCTATAACCGCTTATGACAATGCCCAGGTAAAATCATTTGGTAAGCTATCTACTATTGATCTGGATGTTAACCTGTACAACAATGCAACAGCCAACTTAAATTTAGACACCTACAGCGCCAATGTAAATGTAAACGACCGCGCAAAAATTGATTTATCAGGTATCACAACGGTATACAACCTGAACCATGCAGCAGCAACCAGCGTTAATAATAACAATTTTGCCGCTGCCACTTACACTGATAAGCTTAACAATGCAGCTCCTGCTAAAAAGTTAATCACCAATGAATTAGCCGTGCTTTAATCCAACTTTTGCAAAAGTTCATCATATATTCTGAAAAGCTACCACAATGTGTGGTAGCTTTTTTTATTTTTGATGTAACATCACATCTATAAACGTCGTCAAAAAAGCATTATGAAAAAGTCGGGTTTAATTATAGCAGCAATATTTGCATGCGCTTCAGTAAGTATATTATCATCATGCAGGTTTTCCTGTGTACATGGGTCCGGGAAAATAGTCACAGAACAGCGCAAAGCCAATAATTTTAAAAAGATTTCGATAGAGGGCGCCTTTAAGATTCATTTAAAGCAGGACAGCTCGCTGGCTATTACAATTACAGGTGATGACAATTTGCTTAAGTACGTAACGACATCGGTTGATGGCGATAAGCTGCTTGTTAAATCAAAAAGAAGTATGTGCTTTGATGATAGTTTGGTTGTAAACATAGGTATCCGCAACCTGAACGAGATTAAGTCGTCCGGGGCTGTCGAGGTTTCATCAACAGGTAAAATAAACACTGGTGATCTTAAAATAGATTTATCAGGAGCGTCAAAGGTAAATCTGGACATAAATGCTGCCAACCTGGTTACCGAAGGCAGTGGAGTAAGCGAGCTTAATTTAACAGGACAGGCTGCGTTGCATCACCTCGAGTCGAGCGGTGTGGCTAAGTTAAACGCCTTTGATTTTGTTGTGGGCGAATATGATATCAGCACATCGGGGGCAAGCCATTGCTACATTAATGTTTTAAAAACACTTAACGTGCACTCAAGCGGTGCTTCAGAAATACAGTACAAAGGGTCGCCATCAACGGTTAACAATGATAAATCGGGAGCGTCAAAAATTACCAAGGTAGATTAAGTTTAGTTGGTTTACCGGTTAAAAAGCAGGATGTACATCCTGCTTTTTTTGTTTTCAACTACGTAGTTCTACGCATAATAACATGGTATTTGGAAAAGAGGGGATAAGTTTATTAGCTTCATGATAATTTATACCTAACGTCTTATCCCCCTTATTCATGAAAAAGTTCTTAAAGTATACAGCATACACCGTTATTGCTGTGGTTTTAATAATAATTGCCGGTGTATCCTATATTACACTGGCGCTGCCTAACGTGGGTGAACCTGAAACTATCAAAGTAGAAAGCACCCCTCAGCGTATTGAACGGGGTAAGTATCTTGCCAATAACATTACGCTTTGTATGGATTGCCACTCTGCCCGCGATTGGAGTAAGTTTGCCGCGCCGATGAAAGAGGGTTCATTAGGTGTGGGTGGCGAAAAATTTGATGCCAATGTTGGTTTTCCTGGCGATGTTAACGTGCCTAATATTACTCCATATCATTTAAGCAGCTGGACTGATGGCGAATTGTTTAGAGCCATTACCACCGGCGTTAAAAAGGACGGTTCCGCAATTTTTCCGCTGATGCCCTGGGAGTCATATTCAAAAATGAGCCGGGAAGACGTATATGCCATCATTGCTTATCTGCGTACAATTAAGCCACAAAAAACAGATTATCCTCAGCGTAAGCTCAATTTTCCTTTAAATATTCTGGTACACACCATGCCGCAAAAGGCTACATTAGGTACTATACCCAATGAGCACGATACGCTTAAATATGGAGAGTACCTGGTTACCATTGCCGCCTGTAAAGATTGCCATAGCCAGGTTAACCAGGGTAAAATAATTGCCGGCTTATCGTATGCCGGCGGTCGCGAGTTTAAGGTGCCTGGTGCTGGTATAGTACGATCGGCCAATATTACTGCTGATAAGGTAACAGGTTTAGGTAATTGGTCAAAGGAGCAGTTTATTTCAAAGTTTAAACAATATTCAGATACCAGTAAACGGGTTGATGTAAAGCCCGGTGAATTTCAATCTATTATGCCATGGTACCGATATGCCGGTATGAAAACCAGTGATCTGGAAGCGATTTATTCGTATATCAAAACTATTAAACCTGTAAAAAATCAGGTTGTTAAATTTAGTGCTGCAGAAATGCGTGATTAAAATAAAATTCGTATTTTTGCGCCTCGAAATTTGTATAGCCCAGATTGATTTTCGGGTTACTTTTCAAAGGACTAAATTAAAATACCCGGTAAAAAGATGAATATTACACAGGAAAAAGTAGATGCCCTGAACGCAGTTGTTAAAATCAACATTGACCCTGAAGATTACCAGCCACGTGTTGATAAAGCCATAAAAGAAAACGCTAAAAAAGCTAAATTGCCAGGCTTTCGTGCTGGAATGGTGCCTGCATCACATATAAAAAAAATGTACGGTAAAAGTATTTTGGTTGATGAGATCAATAACTTGTTATCAGATACTTTAAATAAATACATTGACGAGCAAAAGCTGGAAGTTTTAGGACAACCATTGCCAAAAGTTGATGACGAAAAACAATACAACTGGGATTTTAACGATAATTTTGAATTCAACTACGAATTAGGTTTAGCGCCTGAGTTCAGCATTGATTTTTCATCAAAAGATAAAGCAACCCAATATGTGATCAAGGTTGATGACGAAACGCTTGCTTCACGTACCAAAAATATTCGTCGTAGCTATGGCAAAATGACAAATCCTGACGTATCGGCAGATGATGACGTTCTTTACGCGGATTTAGCTCAACTTTCTCCGGATGGTTCTGTTTTTGAGGATGGCATTAGCAATACAGCATCAGTTAGATTAGACCAGATCAAGGATGAAGCCATCAAAGCTTCGTTGATTGGCCTTAAAAAAGATGATGTATTAACATTTGATATTCAGAAAGCTTTTGATAACGATGCACCTAAAGTTGCAGCTTTATTAAAAATTGAGGAAGCTGAAGCAGCTGATTTAAAATCAAACTTCCAGTTAACCGTTAAAAACGTTAACCGTTTAGAAGAGAGTGATTTAAACCAGGAGTTCTTTGACAAATTATTTGGTGAAGGTACAGTAACTACCGAGGCAGAATTTACAGCTAAAATTACAGAAGAGCTGGAAAGCATGATGGTTCAGGATTCAGACCGCAAATTGCAGGATGATATTTATAAACTAAGTGTTGCCAAGGTTGAATTTAATTTACCTGATGAGTTTTTAAAACGTTGGTTAAAAGCTACTAACGAAAAACTTACAGACGAAGAGTTGGAAGTCGGTTATAATGATTTCGCTACAAACCTTAAATGGACATTGATCGAAAACAAAATAATCCGTGAAAACGAAATCGAAATTAAATACGAAGAAGTTTTTGCATTAGCTAAAGTTCGTTTAGATCAGCAATTCAGAATGTATAGCCCACAGCCTATCCCTGATGAGCAATTAGGCCAGTACACTGTGCAATACCTGCAAAACAAAGAGAATGCTAACAAGATATTTGAAGAAGTAAAAGCATTAAGGGTATTTGATTTTATTAAGAGTGTAATAACCTTAGAGAGACAAGATATCCTGTTTACTGATTTCAATAAATTAGTTTCGGAGAAATAAAGATACCCGGTATCAGACTTACGAAGTTTTTAAAACTTCGTAAGTCTATGATCTAAAGTATAATTTACCAAAAGCAACTCACAAGGTTGCTTTTGGTGTATAAAATGAAAGCTGTTAAATCATACGTCATTGCTTCGTGCCTCGCAATGACGTCGCAATAAACCTTCACCGCTAAAATAATTTTTACTTAATACAAACTATCTTTCTACAATTGTATTCAACTAAAAACTATATTTAACGAAAGTCTAAAAAATAACATAACAAAAACCATGAGTAGTAACATCGATAAGAACGAATTCAGAAAATATGCTGTTAAGCATCACCGTTTAAACAGCTTACACGTTGATAAATATATTGCAGGCATTGACAGAACCAACATGCCTACCGGTATTTACACGCCAACTGGTATGACACCTTATATCATTGAGGAACGTCAATTGAACATTTCGCAGTTAGACGTTTTTTCACGTTTGATGATGGACCGCATCATTTTCCTGGGCGATGCCATTTATGAAAATATTGCAAACATTATTCAGGCTCAATTGCTTTTCCTGCAGTCGGCTGATAGCAAACGCGATATCCAGATTTACATCAATTCACCAGGTGGATCTGTTTATGCAGGTTTAGGTATCTATGATACCATGCAGTTTATTACAAACGATGTAGCAACCATTTGTACAGGTATGGCAGCATCAATGGCGGCTGTATTATTATGTGCAGGAGCCGAAGGAAAAAGGGCAATACTGCCACATGCAAGGGTGATGATTCACCAGCCATCAGGTGGTGCTCAGGGTCAGCAATCGGATATTGAGATTTCTTACCATGAGATCACCAAACTGAAAAAGGAATTATACCAGATCATAGCTGATCATAGCGGTGCGCCGTTCCAGAAAGTTTGGGATGCATCAGACCGTGATTACTGGATGATTGCCGAAGAAGCTAAAGAATTTGGTATGGTTGATGAAATTTTAAAAGGTAACAAAGGAAAAAACTAAGTTACAGGTAATGGGCTGTGAGTTTTGGAGTTGAATAAGGTTTAGTGCCCGCTGTTCAACCCCGGAACTCATTACTCAAAACCCGGAACTTTTTTTTATCGTACTAATTAGTTAATTTTGGATAACAAACAAATCAGATGAATAAGAACAGTAAGGAGATCAGGTGTTCATTTTGCGGTGCAGGTAAACAGGATTCCCTGATGTTGATTGCGGGGCTTGACGCTCACATTTGTGATAAATGCGTTAACCAGGCTAATGAAATATTGGCTGAGGAGTTGAAGGTGCGTAAAGTAAAAGCCTCGCCTTCAGCGCCGGCATTGCTTAAACCTGCCGAAATTAAAAGTCACCTTGACCAGTACGTTATAGGTCAGGATGATGCCAAAAAGATACTTTCAGTAGCCGTATACAACCACTACAAGCGCTTAAACCAGCGTATTGATAAAGATGAGGTAGAGATTGAAAAATCAAACATCATTATGGTGGGCGAAACAGGGACTGGTAAAACTTTACTTGCCAAAACCATGGCCAAAATACTGAACGTTCCGTTTTGTATTTGTGATGCGACCGTACTAACCGAAGCTGGTTATGTAGGGGAGGATGTGGAAAGTATACTTACCCGTTTACTGCAATCGGCAGATTATGATGTAACATTGGCCGAAAAGGGTATTGTTTACATTGATGAGGTTGATAAAATTGCCCGTAAGAGTGATAATGCATCCATCACACGCGACGTATCCGGCGAGGGTGTACAACAGGCCTTATTAAAAATACTGGAAGGCACCATGGTTAACGTACCACCACAAGGTGGCCGTAAACACCCTGATCAAAAAATGATCACTGTAAATACCAGCAATATTCTGTTTATATGCGGTGGTGCTTTTGACGGTATTGACCGTAAAATTGCTAATCGTTTACGTACACAAACCGTTGGTTACAAGTTAAAACGTGATGACAGCGAGGTTGACATGAAAAACCTCTATAAGTATATTACCCCGCAGGACCTTAAATCATTTGGGTTAATACCCGAACTGATTGGCAGGTTACCGGTACTTACTTATTTAAACCCGCTTGATAGGGCTGCACTGCGTAATATATTAACCGAGCCTAAAAATTCATTACTAAAACAGTACAAGAAATTGTTTGAGTATGAAGGGGTAAAGCTTGATTTTGAAGACGAAGTATTAGAGTTTATTGTTGACAAGGCAATGGAGTTTAAACTGGGAGCAAGGGGCTTACGTTCAATATGCGAAGCCATTATGATTGATGCTATGTTTGAGTTTCCGTCAAAAAAAGATGTGAAGCGCTTACAGGTAACGTTGGACTATGCTCATGAAAAATTTGAAAAGTCGGATCTGAAAAAATTAAAAGTAGCGTAACAATTTGATATAGTTAAACCGCTATCTTTATTAAAATAAATGCAGACCCTGGTGCAACGCCGGGGTTTGTTGTATAATCAGTTTGCAGTTTCCGGTGAGCGGTTTGCAGCTTATTTATCACTTAAAAACTGGTAACGCTGCAAATTATTAATCAGAATAGGACTGCAGGCTGTACACTGCTCACCGTACACTAAATATTAAAGTTATGAACGAAGAATTGAATGTAAAAAAAGACGGAAACACCGCACCCGTGGTAAAAGAGGTACACACTCCCATAAAATCCGGACTGAAAACCAAGGAGGCTATTGTTGCTAACTGGTTACCACGCTACACCGGTCGCCCGCTGGAAGCTTTTGGTGAATATATTATCCTCACCAATTTTTCAAAGTACATCCAGCTGTTTTCGCAGTGGCATGATGATGCACCCATCATGGGGCTCGAGAAACCAATGCAAAGTGTAACTGCCAATGGTATTACCATTATTAATTTTGGTATGGGAAGCTCTGTGGCGGCTACGGTAATGGATCTGCTTACTGCCATACACCCTAAAGCAGTTATATTTTTGGGTAAATGCGGCGGCTTAAAAAAGAAAAATAATGTAGGCGATCTGATACTCCCTATTGCTGCTATCAGGGGCGAGGGTACCTCCAATGATTACTTACCGCCAGAAGTGCCGGCACTGCCTTCATTTGCTTTACAAAAGGCTATATCAACTACCATACGTGATTACTCCCGTGATTACTGGACCGGAACCTGTTACACCACCAACCGCCGGGTTTGGGAGCATGATAAGGCATTTAAAAAGTACCTGAAAGATTTGCGTGCTATGGCCGTTGATATGGAAACTGCTACCATTTTTACAACCGGCTTTGCCAACAAGATACCTACAGGAGCGTTGCTGCTGGTGTCTGATCAGCCAATGATTCCGGAAGGTGTAAAAACCGCCGAGAGCGACTCAACCGTAACTGAACAATTTGTAGAAACACATCTGCATATCGGTATCGAATCATTAAAACAGCTGATCAATAACGGCTTGACCGTAAAGCACCTAAAGTTTTAAGCTGCTTGCCGATCTAAAAACTGTCATACTGAACGCAGTGAAGCGTCTATTCGCAGATGGATATGTTCCCGGATAGATCCTTCGCTTTGCTCAGGATGACAACTGTTTTTCCCTCACTCTATAAGCCAGGTGAGCCATAATCACCTGTGTCATCCCTCTACGGCCGTAAATACCGGAAAACACATTTTTCTGTTTCTCTGGAATTACATCTTGTATCTGCTATCAATTGCGGTACATTGCTGAGTGCTATTCATTAAATATCAGCTTTTGCGGATATCCTTAATGAATGTGGGTTTGATCTATCCTATAAAAAGCATAATTTGTGAAATCTTTTTTAGGCGGGTATATCTATTTGCTATTCAGTAAAAAAATATCGCTTAAGAAAGTTAATTTTGGAGCATTATCCGGCTAAGTATACCGGATTAGTAGATATTTAAATTATGTGGTATAACAATATATTAGAAACCATTGGTCAAACACCGTTGGTTAAATTAAACAAGGTCACCAAAGATATTCCGGCAACGGTTTTGGCCAAGATAGAAACTACCAACCCCGGTAACTCTATTAAGGATCGTATGGCCCTTAAAATGATTGAGGATGCTGAAAAAAGCGGTAAATTAAAGCCAGGTGGTACCATCATTGAAGGTACATCAGGTAACACCGGTATGGGCCTGGCTATTGCTGCGGTAATAAAGGGCTATAAATGTATTTTTACCAGTACTGATAAACAATCAAAAGAAAAGTTTGATGCCCTGCGCGCATTTGGTGCCGAGGTAATTGTTTGCCCTACCAACGTGGAGCCCGAAGATCCGCGTTCATATTACTCTGTTTCTTCGCGTTTGGAGCGTGAGGTGTCTAATTCATGGAAACCTAATCAATATGATAACCTGAGCAATTCGCAGGCGCATTACGAGCAAACCGGCCCCGAGATATGGGAACAAACCGAAGGTAAGATCACCCACCTGGTAGTAGGAGTAGGCACCGGCGGCACTATATCAGGTACCGCACGTTACCTGAAAGAGCAAAATCCCAACATAGAGGTGCTTGGAATTGATACCTATGGTTCGGTATTCAAAAAATACAAGGAAACCGGTATTATGGATAAGAACGAGATCTACCCGTATATTACTGAAGGAATTGGCGAAGACTTTTTACCGCAAAACGTTGATTTTACCCTTATAGATCATTTTGAGAAGGTAACCGATAAAGATGCAGCCCTCATGACGCGTGAAATTGCGCGCAAAGAGGGGATTTTTGCCGGTAACTCCACAGGCTCGGCCGTGGCCGGGGCTATCCAAATGAAAGACAGGTTTAAAGAAGGCGATGTGGTAGTGATCATTTTCCCTGACCATGGTACACGCTACCTGGGCAAAATGTATAACGACGATTGGCTGCGCGACCGCGGATTTTTAAAGGATGGCAAAAT
This sequence comes from Mucilaginibacter saanensis, assembly GCF_014200575.1. GTDB lineage: Bacteria > Bacteroidota > Bacteroidia > Sphingobacteriales > Sphingobacteriaceae > Mucilaginibacter. The sequence goes on from NZ_JACHBZ010000009.1 coordinate 110,707, forward strand.
GACCGCCCGCGATATCATCAGTAAAAAAGATTACCAGGAGATCATCACCATTGATTGCGAGAAAACTGTACTGGAAGCTATTAATACCATTAAATCGCTCAATATATCTCAAATTCCGGTTACCCAAAAAGGTATGGTAATAGGGAAAATCACGGAAAGTGATATTCTTGATTCGCTGATTGAAAACCCTTCTATCAAATCGCAGCCTATCAAAAATATTACTACGGCACCGTTCCCTTTTGTTGATCTCAACACTTCTATCGACAAAATTTCGGGCATGATCAATAAAGACAATATTGCAGTGCTGGTGGAAGACGAAGGTAAAATAGAGATCATTACCCAATACGATATAATAAACGCCATTTCAGCCTGATTTTAGGTTAAAAGACAAAGGTAAAAGGTGTTGTGCTGATGCATGACACCTTTTTGCTTATAAATCAACATCGTTGAAAGTGAAAAAACAGAGGCCGTGCGATTCCTTCCCTTGGGGAAGGGGGAGGAAGGGGTTTAGTGAACATTGGTTTGAAAAGATTTAACTATCAACGGTAAACGCTAATCTAATATGGCGAATTTGCAAGTAGTTTTGCGGTACATACGCGGCACGTGCGCGCAAGGATAAAGAAATAAACAAAGCGGTCATCCTGAACTTGTTTCAGGATATCTCAAGATTAGTTACCGGTATTCTCAATGTTAATTGTAAACAGCACAAGTCTTAAAATTTCTCCAGCCTTTTCTTAACCAGTTCTTTCATATATCTTTCCTGTAATGGGGCTTTGATATCAGTGATAAGATATATTCCTGTGCCTTTTTCACGGGCGAGGTAGTATTCAATTTCGCCTATTTTCTTGTAGGAGCCTATCATATTGCCAGCCACAAACTGTTTGATGTTGCCGCCTTTATCAGCATCTACATAAATCAAGTACTTACAATCAAGGCTATCAGGGGCCCACAGGGTAAAACTGCTATTGAGGGATATCACATCGGGGTAATTAAATTGTTTACGATAGTGATGCAGTGCTCCCGCTTCGCCATAGTTGTCGGCATATACCAGGGTTTGTTTTTGCTGTTCTGGGGTTAAGCTATGATAAGCTTCGCCTACTTTTTTGGCCAGTTCGTCCCATCCCAGCATGTCGGCATAATCCTGGGTGGTGGGGTGTTGTTTCAGGTCCTCCCAGGTAGTAATAAACTGAAACGGCGGAATATTTTTATTAGTGAACCGGAAAAAGCCAAGTGTTTGGTTAAGCGATAAAACGGGCAATACCATGGGGAACAACAACAGGTTGGGGAGCACAAATAAGGCAATGGTAGCCGTGCGTAACGCATAGCCGCTTGTTTTTAACCAGCGTTCAAAGCCAAAGCCGCCGGCTGCAAAAAGCATAGGGTAGGCGCCAAACAGGTAATAGTTTTTACCGTCCATCAATAGCAAAAAAATAAATATCAACGCGTAGGCTATAGCCAGGAACTGAAAATTGCGTAACCTGAACGAGAATATTAAAAACAATAACCCGGTAAACCATACAAATAAGGCTACGCCATGTACGGTTAATTGTTGCTCAATAAACTCGGTAGGGGTAATGTAGTCCAGCTGTTCACTGCGAAGAGCCTTCATGTGGCTTACCAGGGGCCAATGGTGATGTATTTGCCAAAGCAGATTCGGCAGGCAGATTAAAAAGGCTAAGGCTACGGCACCCAAAATATGAATGTTAAATAATAGTTTGCGTTGCTTGCTGATCAGTATACCAATAACGAGGGCAAAAGAAAAAAATGCCATGGTGTACTTGGTAAGCATACCCAAACCTACAACCAGCCCCAGCCAGTACAGGTACTTCACATCGGTAGTGTTGAGGTATTTAATGAGGAGCCATACCGTTAGCACCCACCAAAACTGGTCAAATACTACCGGCTGAAAAAGATAACCACTGGCGGCAAATGCAGGCGAAAATATAAGCGCCAGGCAAGCCAGCGTTATGGCAAACTTACGGCCACCAAACTCAATGGTGATAAGTCCGGTAAACCAGATGATAAACCCGCTACAGATGGTTGGAAAAATACGCGCTGCAAAAACAGAGTCGCCGAAAAGAGTAATGGATAGTTTGGCGAGTATGGCAATAATGGGCGGCACCTCTTTATAACCCCAATCCAGGTGATCAGCTAAAGCCAGGTGCAAAAATTCATCGCGGTGAAAGCCAAAGTGACTTATGGCAAACAGGTTTAAAATTACTTTTACAAATACAAAAATCAGTATGAAATAAGCATAGGTCGACTTTCGGTTTTTGTATGACATCGTTTTATTAAAGCTTATGGCTTAAAGCAACAAGCTTTAAGCTACTCATTTGAATAGAAAGCCCTGTGCCGAGAGCCTAAAGCTATAAAAAATATTTAATAAGCAAAAGCCAACGGCTCAAAGCAAAAAGTTTTGGTCTTTCTGCTTTGAGCCATTTAATTAAATTCGGGTAATATCCGCACCCAGTGCTTTCAGGCGGTCGTCAATATGCTGGTAGCCGCGTTCAATTTGCTCAATGTTATAAATGGTTGACTGGCCCTGGGCCGATAATGCAGCAATTAGCAAGGAAACCCCGGCGCGAATATCAGGCGATGTCATGGAGATACCGCGCAACTGCACCTGTTTATCCAGCCCGATCACGGTAGCGCGGTGCGGGTCGCACAGAATAATCTGGGCACCCATATCCAGCAGCTTATCCACAAAGAACAAACGGCTCTCAAACATTTTTTGGTGAATAAGTACCGATCCTTTTGCCTGTATAGCCACTACCAGTACAATGCTCAGCAAATCAGGGGTAAAGCCTGGCCATGGGGCGTCGGCAATGGTCATGATAGAGCCATCAATAAAAGTTTCAATTTCGTAATGATCCTGTGCCGGAATATAAATATCATCGCCACGCAGCTCAAGCTTTATACCCAGGCGTTTAAATACGTCAGGTATCATGCCCAGCTCCGGGTATTTTACATCTTTAATGGTAATTTCAGAACCGGTCATGGCTGCAAGACCAATAAATGAGCCAATCTCAATCATATCAGGCAGTAAACGGTGCTCTGTACCACCAAGTGCTGTTACACCCTCAATAGTTAACAGGTTTGAGCCTATTCCGCTTATTTTGGCGCCCATGCGGTTCAGCATTTTGCACAGTTGCTGTAAATAAGGTTCGCAGGCGGCATTGTAAATAGTGGTTACACCTTTGGCCAGCACTGCAGCCATTACAATATTGGCTGTACCGGTTACAGATGCCTCGTCAAGCAGGATATAGGTGCCTCTGAGGTTTGATGCGTCTACATTAAAAAAGCCATCGGCAGGGTTATAGTTAAACTGGGCGCCCAATTTCTCAAAACCTAAAAAGTGCGTATCCAAGCGTCTGCGGCCAATTTTGTCGCCACCCGGTTTAGGTATTGATGCCTTGCCAAAGCGGGCCAGCAATGGGCCTACAATCATGATAGAGCCACGCAGGCCGCCACCTTTTGCTTTAAACGTTTCTGACTGGAAAAAATCCTGGTCAATATCTTTGGCTATAAATGTATAGGTATCGGCTACAGTTTTTTCTACAATAACGCCCATGTCACCTAACAATTCAATTAGTTTATTTACATCTTTTATATCAGGAATATTGCTGATAGTGATTTTTTGATCAGTAAGCAATACAGCCGAAATTACCTGTAATGCTTCGTTTTTTGCTCCCTGCGGAGTAATCTCGCCCTTTAGCGGTTTCCCGCCGTTTATCACAAATGCGTTAGTCATAGGAGTTTTATAATTGATAGATCATTATTCTGTTCATGTATCCGGCAAACGGGGTTTACGGGATGATAATTATCCGGCAAAGATTATAAAATAAATGGACATTATATGAATAAGCCGCTTTATTAGGTAGCCTTTTTGGATAAGATATTTTAACTAAATAGCCCGGCCATCCTGAAGGACAGCCGGGCTATAAATGAGTATAAGTTATTGAATATTAACTTGTTTATTAATAGCTTAATATTTCTTGGCGCCGCCATTATTACGGTTGCGGTTGTTTTGATTGTTGTTGCGCGGATTGTTGTTATTAGTACGGCTACCACCGCCTCCGCCGCCGCCACGGTTATTTTGATTGTTATTGGTACGGCCGCGGTTGTTGTTATTGTTATTTTGATTAGGGAAGTTATTAGGGCGGAACTCAACGCGGTTAAGATTAACGTTTTCTTCCAGTTTTAACGTACCGCCTGATAAGGCAAATAAATCTGCCAGGATGCTCTCGTCTGTAACGGAATCTTTGTTCCATTGCACATAGGCCATTTTCATGAAGTTGGCAACTGCCTGTACCATATGGCGCTTACGATCAGGATCTTCAATGCTTTTTGCCTTCTCAATCATCAGCTCAATGGTTTTGCCATAATGCTTGTATTTAATACGCTGATGAGGGTATCTTAAAGGTGCGGGTTTAAGGTGTATAGACTCAGGCGATGGTTTTGGATACGGTGAATCTACATCAATCTGGTAATCAGATATAATGTGCAGGTGATCCCAAAGTTTGTGCTTAAAGTCGGCAACATCGCGCAGGTGTGGATTTAAAAAACCCATCAGGTCAATTACCACTTGTGCGTAGCGGTTACGTTCTTCTTTGGTAGGCAGGGCAACAATATATTTTACCATATTTTGTACGTTGCGGCCATATTCAGACAGGATAAGTTTGTTCCTGGTTGAGTTATAATCAAATTGTGCAGGCGTGTTTTGCGGAGCCATATTATTTGCTATTGTAGTGTTATTATTAAGGAAGTTTAAAGTTAGCCTGACAAGTCCCTGTGAATAGGGTAAAAGAGGCTAAAATTGAATTATTACTGTATTGTAGTAACGCAAATATAATGTAATAGTATTAATGTACAAATTATTGGCCTAATAAATGTTACAAAAATCCAACCAGTGCTCTCTCTCGAGAGTAATAGCCATAAAAGCTGAGTGATAAAATGGAAGACCCTAAAGGAAAATACTAATCTCCATCGCGCTCCGTAGGAGCATCGTGTTTACAGCAGTCATGTGGTAAACGATTAGCTTCATAGGAGCTTCCTAACAAATATTTGTTTACGATCAGGGAGCTCCTATGGAGCTAAGATCCGGTCTGTGATACTATAAACAGGATACCCCGATGGGGTTTATGAGGGCTTTAAAATAACATCATTGCGAACGCAAGTAATACACACATTGGTGTTGACTCTTTATCTTTTGTCTTTGTTCTTTTATCCATTTTTCGGGATGGCAAGCGAAGTGCAGGCTGTGGAGCAACCTTGTTTGATAAAACATAAACCATGTATATTAGTTGTTCCATTGTAAACAGATCATACCTTGACAGATAAAGTAATTATTACCCACGTTGATATATACCGCTTTAGTATACCCATGGAGCCGTTTACCATTGCTACGGGGACTATGGATCATGCGCAGAATGTTTTTATCAGAATACATACCGATGCCGGTTTTTATGGTGTTGGCGAATGTTCTGCCTTTCCCGTAATTACTGGCGAAACCCAGGATACCTGTTTAATAATGGCCCGGGAGTTTGCCAGGCTTTTGAGAGGGCAGGATGCATTAGATATTCCTGCACGCATGCAGCAGCTGCATAGTTTTACCGCGGGGAACACTACTATTAAAAGTGCCTTTGATATTGCATTGTTTGATATTGCCGCCAAAAATGCCGATCTGCCGTTATACCGGTTTTTAGGCGGCGAAAAGCGCGAGGTTGAATCTGATATTACTATAGGTATAGCCGGGCCTCATACCATGGCGTTAAAGGCGCTTGATTTTAAGGCCTCGGGGGCAAATATGCTAAAGGTAAAATTAGGTAAAAATGCCATTGAAGATGTGGAATGTATTAAACAGATCAGAGAAGCCGTTGGCGGTGGCTTAAAGATCAGGATTGATGCTAACCAGGGCTGGAGCTTTGGAGATGCCGTTTTTGCCTTGCAGGCATTAGATCAGTACGATATTGAGTTTTGTGAACAACCGATGCGTACCTGGTATGATGACCGCCTGCCGCGGCTGATGGAGCTTTCGCCGGTAAAAATTATGGCCGACGAAAGCGTGTATAATCATCATGATGCCCGTAAGCAGATCAATAGCGGCTCATGTCATTACATCAATATCAAAATGGCTAAATCCGGCGGAATACTGGAAGCCAAAAGGATACATGACGAAGCTGCCGCCAAAGGCATAGCCTGTATGATGGGTGGCATGCTGGAAAGCCGTATAGCCCTGAGTGCCAAATTGCATTTCGTGTATGCCAGCCCCAATATAAAGTTTTATGATATGGACACCTGCATGTTAGGCCATTTGCAGGACCCATGCACAGGAGGTGTAACTTATGACGGTTACAAACTGAATATCGCTGATGAGCCAGGCATAGGCGCTGATGCCGATGAGACTTTTTTAGCTAATTGTGAACATTATACAGTTTAAAGGCAAGCAAGCTGGCAAACTTAAACCAGCCGGCGGCGGATATCTGTATCTATAAAAGTGGTTTTCGTTTAAATCTGCTTGCGGCTTTTGTGGCTGTGCTTTTTTCCTGTTTTGCTGCTTTTGAGTCGCGCACTTCTTTTGCGGGTTCGCCTTTTGCTTTTTCCTTGGTTTCCATAATAGTATGTTTTAATATATATATTATAATACTTTCTACCAGGTTGATTTGTTTTAAGTAAATATAAAAAAAAGACGAATATTATGCTGTTTTTTTCTAAAAAAGAAATATTGTCATATTTAAGCAACGATACTTGCTAACCCAAAACATTATTATGGTATTTGCGTATAAAATTGGCAATAAAAAAGGGCTTCCAATCAGAAGCCCTTTTTTATTGCCTAAGATATAGTGCGTTTTTAAACGCTCAGTTCTGCAAAATATTTATGGAACAAGGGGATAGTTTCAATGCCTTTGTAGTAATTGAATATATCATATTTTTCATTAGGCGAGTGTAGCGCATCGCTGTCCAGGCCAAAACCCATTAGTACAGTTTTAAGGCCAAGCTCGGCTTCAAACAGCGCAACTATCGGTATGCTGCCACCGCCACGCGTAGGTATAGGTTCTTTGCCAAATGATTCGGCAATAGCTTTTTGTGCTGCGCGGTAGGCTACGCTATCGGTCGGGGTTACTGCCGGCTCGCCGCCATGGTGCGGGGTTACCTTTACTTTAACATTAGCGGGTGCTATACTTAAAAAGTGATTGGTAAACAACTCTGTTATTTTATCAGATGTTTGGTTAGGCACCAGGCGCATGGATATTTTAGCATGAGCCTTTGATGGCAATACGGTTTTGGCGCCTTCGCCGGTATAACCGCCCCAAATGCCGTTTACCTCAAGGGTAGGGCGGGTTCCGGTACGTTCAAAGGTGGTATAACCCTTTTCGCCCCACAGTTCGGCAACATCAAGGTCTTTTTTATATTCATCCTCATTATAAGGAGCGTTGTTAAGTGCAGTGCGCTCGGCAGGTGTTAGCTCAATAACATCGTTATAAAAACCGGGGATAGCAATATGATTATTTTCGTCATGCAGTGATGCTATCATTTTGGCCAGTATGGTAGCCGGGTTAGCAACTGCGCCACCGTAAACGCCAGAGTGCAGGTCGCGGTTAGGGCCGGTCACTTCAACCTCCAGGTAGGATAATCCGCGCAAGCCGGTTTCTAATGACGGGTGTTCCATGCTGATCATGGAGGTGTCTGATATCAGCACAACATCAGCCTTTAGTCTTTCTTTATTTTGCTTTACAAAAATACCCAGGTTTGATGATCCTACCTCTTCCTCGCCTTCAATCATAAATTTAATATTGCAAGGCAGGGTGCCGGTTTGCATCATCAGCTCAAATGCTTTTACATGCATATAAAACTGACCCTTGTCATCGCAAGCTCCGCGGGCATAAATTTTACCGTCGCGTATAGTTGGTTCAAAAGGAGGGGTTTTCCATAACTCCAGCGGGTCTGCCGGTTGTACATCATAATGGCCGTAAACAAGTACGGTTGGTTTTGAAGCGTCGATGATCTTTTCGCCGTAAACTATAGGATAGCCGGCAGTGGGGCAAACTTCAACTTTATCAGCGCCTGCCTCACGTAATTTTTGGGCTACGTAATCGGCAGTTTTTAATACCTCGGGTTTGTATTTAGGGTCGGCGCTAACTGAAGGGAAACGCAAAAGTTCAAACAATTCATCAAGTAAACGTTGTTTGTTGTCGTTTACATACTGTTTTATGTGCTGCATAGTTATTATCAATTTGCAGCAAATATATTGATGTTTATTGATTTAGATGGCAGGAACGGTTATGCTTAAATAATGGCGGCCGTAAAATTGCGGTTTAGTTTTGCACTATAATATATAGTAATGAGTAAGGCCCGGGTAAAATAAAGCATTTGCTTCATTTTACCCGGGCCTATTGTTGGTAATCAGCTCATCCCCATGGCCAATTTTAAAACAATCATGTTGTTGTATTCTGTTGATACGCTTGGTATCGATATTTTAATTATGCTGTAAAGTCAGCAGTAGCTAAATCTCTTTTCGGACCAGATATTGTTGCATAATCAGCAGTAGCTAAATCTCTTTTCGGGCCAGATACTGTTGCGTAATCAGCAGTGGCTAAATCTCTTTTCGGACCAGATACTGTTGCATAATCAGCAGTAGCTAAATCTCTTTTCGGGCCAGATACTGTTGCATAATCAGCAGTGGCTAAATCTCTTTTCGGACCAGATACTGTTGCATAATCAGCAGTAGCTAAATCTCTTTTTGGACCAGATACTGAGGCGTAGTCAGCAGTAGCTAAATCTCTTTTTGGGCCAGATACTGTTGCATAATCAGCAGTAGCTAAATCTCTTTTTGGGCCAGATACTGTTGCGTAATCAGCAGTAGCTAAATCTCTTTTCGGGCCAGATACTGTTGCATAATCGGCAGTAGCCAAATCTCTTTTGGGGCCAGATACTGTTGCATAATCAGCAGTAGCTAAATCTCTTTTCGGGCCAGATATTGTTGCATAATCAGCAGTAGCTAAATCTCTTTTCGGGCCAGATGCTGTTGCATAATCAGCAGTGGCTAAATCTCTTTTAGGACCAGATACTGTCGCGTAGTCAGCAGTAGCTAAATCTCTTTTAGGACCAGATACTGTCGCGTAGTCAGCAGTAGCTAAATCTCTTTTTGGGCCAGATACTGTTGCATAATCGGCAGTAGCTAAATCTCTTTTCGGGCCAGATACTGTTGCATAATCAGCAGTAGCTAAATCTCTTTTCGGACCAGATACTGTTGCATAATCAGCAGTAGCTAAATCTCTTTTCGGGCCAGATACTGTTGCATAATCAGCAGTAGCTAAATCTCTTTTCGGGCCAGATATTGTTGCATAATCAGCAGTAGCTAAATCTCTTTTCGGGCCAGATACTTGTTGCATAATCAGCAGTAGCTAAATCTCTTTTCGGGCCAGATACTGTTGCAT
>NZ_JACHBZ010000009.1:120241-225736 GCF_014200575.1 Mucilaginibacter saanensis
ATAATCGGCAGTAGCTAAATCTCTTTTCGGGCCAGATACTGTTGCATAATCAGCAGTAGCTAAATCTCTTTTCGGGCCAGATACTGTTGCATAATCGGCAGTAGCTAAATCTCTTTTCGGGCCAGATACTGTTGCATAATCAGCAGTAGCTAAATCTCTTTTCGGGCCAGATACTGTTGCATAATCAGCGGTAGCTAAATCTCTTTTTGGACCAGATTTGGCAGTTGTTTTATCTGTTTTCGGGTTAGATTTTACAACGCCTGAAGTGTTTGCAAATGAAGATAAGAATGTGCTTAATGCTAATGCTGCTAATATTGATGACTTTTTCATGATGTTTTTGGATGTGTGGGGATGAATATTTTTGTTTGTTAATTGGTTCTTGTTTGTTATGTTGATCAGTCGGCGCTGCCCAAGTCTTTTTTAAAGCCCGATAATGTTGGGTTAATGGCGGTTTCTAAAGGTTTTACTGTGTTTTTAGAAACGGTTTGTGTTGATAATATTCCAGTGCCTGTGCTTAGGCTTAATATGGATATGATGATGAACTTTTTCATGTTTGTTTTTTATTTATGGTTAGTAATCAATCAGCGCTTGCAAGATCTCTTTTGGCTGTAAGAGCAAATGAATGCATGCTGAATGTTTCAGGTTTTACGTTTTCCTTTTTGCGAGGGGACGTAATGGCGCCCGTAAAAAGAACTGCTAAAGCGATGGTGATTAATATTTTCATTTTTTTTCTATTTAATTAGATTAACTATCGTTTTGCTTCAGATCAATCGGCACTGGCCAGATCTCTTTTAAGGCCTGAGATAACTTTTAAAAAGCTGTACACTACCTGAGGCTGCTCATTTTTGTTTTGAGGTGGTAAAACCGACAGCGATAAAACACCTGTACTTACAATTAGTACTACCAATACAATGATCCTTTTCATGATGGTTAATATTTATATTATTACTTTATTCAATTAATTGTTGAATAATATTCAACAATACAGGTGGTCAATCCATTTTATAACCTGTTTAAGTCTTTCATAAAAGACTTTGCTATTTATTTAGCTAATTTTGACTGTGAAATCAATAGTGTGAACTTGTGTGTCTTTATGTGTATTTGTGTGTATTATTGCGTATTTGATAAATATTTTACTTCTACGATACATATTTGTATCTAAATAATCATTATTTTTAAACGCAACACTCATACAGATCAAGTTATACTTTAGTTACACTTTTGTTATTTCATGTTTATTAGATAGTATAATAATTACATATTGCCCCTTATGAATATTTTTCACTACTAAATTGTAGTGTTGAGGGCTTTTTTTATGCCCTAAAAATATTATTAAACTCACAATAATATCACACTAATCTATTGTCTATCAATTAATTAACACTGCAAATATAAATATGTTTTTCATTTTTCTGCAAAAAAAATAAAAATAGTTTTCAACAAGCTTTTTGTCTTTGTTATTAGATATATTAAATCATAATTTATAACTTTCACCACTATTGTACGTAAAAGTGTTTTGATGAAAAAAACCTATTCATTTTTTTTATTCTTTTTTATAGCATTTTCTGTATACGCAAAGGATTTTGAAGTAACTGCACCCGGGGATACAAGTGAAATTATCAGTCTTAATAAATTAGCTTACAGCAATAGGTTAACCGATCCTCAGCAAACCATTAGCGCTGCTTCAAAAGCGTTGGACATGGCAAAAAAAATAAACTATAATAATGGTATTGGTGAAGCTTACCGTTGTATGGGAATAGGTATGTACTATCTTGATCAGTACGAAAAATCATTTGATTTATACTTAAATGCAATTACCTATTTTACAAAGGCCAATAATTTGGGGGGCGAAGCCAAGGTTTATAATAATATTGGTAATTTATTCAGGGATCATGATGCCGACCGTTCCATTGATTATTTTTCTAAATCATTAGCTATTGCTACCAAATTAGGCGATACCCGTTTAATAGCTTCGCTTGATTTAAACCTTGGTAACGTTTATACACGCAAAAACAGCCTGCACCAGGCCCTGAAATATTATGACCAGAGCAATAAACTGTTTGAAAAGCTTCGCGACTCTGTAAACCTCATTCAGTGCCTGCAGAACAGGGGAGTTATTTATTACCAGCTTGGCCAGTACGATAAGGCTGAAACGTTGTTATTGCAGGCTAATAATGCCGCCAAGCATCAGGATATGAATGAATCAATAGCCAGCATAAATCTTACGCTGGCTTCTTTGTATATTAATCAGAAAAGGTTTGATGACGCCGAGAAAACCGTGAAGGAGGGCGTTACCTACGCGCAGTTGTTTAAGGATCCTAAGCTTGACTATGATTATAAGCACACCACTTACGAGCTGGAATATAACCGCAAAAACTATGAACGTGCATTGTATTACCTGCGCGAGATTTATAAGGTAGATAGCACAACTTACCGCTCAAATACCTCGGTTCAAATGAACCTGATTGAAACCAAACGTAAACAGGAAGAGCAGATAAAAGAAAACGAAAGGGTAGCCGAACGGCAGGCTTATGACCGCTCGCGTTTTTGGGCGGTAACCACTGTGGCCGGCTTGCTATTAATTGTAATTGGCTTGCTGGTTGGCAATGTAAAACGTAAAGCCAAAACAAATGCACAGCTTACCATGCTGAATGGCGAGGTTTCAAGACAGAAGGACAACCTTGACCGTATTAACCACCATTTGGAAGAAATTATTGATGAGAGAACCAAGGATCTGCAGATCAAGAATAAAAAGCTCTCAGAGCACTCTTCATACCTGTCGCACCAGATCAGGGGGCCTATTGCCACCCTGCGCGGCTTAATAAACCTTGAAAAGGAGGGTTTGGTTGAGCAACAGGAATGTATTGATATGATGGATAAATGCGTTTCGGAAATTGACGAAAAGATCATTGAAATGAGCGATATGCTGCATAATCCTTCCCAGGATACCATCTCCTAAGCGGCTCTCCTCCGTTTTTTAATAATATCAGTTAAGATTAAAGGCTGCAGGCCATGTAGAATGAATCTGAGCTTCAATAAGCCCCAGATAGATACAATACCAGGATATCATTTGTAAAATAAGCAGTTGGCGGTGTTTGTCGTAACCCTCAGTTTCAAAAGCAAGTGTTTCATCGCCGGCGGTAACAAAAAATCTTACTTCGCCCTGCCTGGGTTTAAATCTTGATTTTAAGAGGTCAAATGCCTTAACCTTAAGTTTGCTCTTAGGGTCATGGATTGTACCATCTTTCAATGCCTGGTTTTTTGAAATTGATATAAGATAATTTGACATATACACTTACGCTAAAATGTATACTCAACAATTTTTACTCCAATTTTGCGATTAGAGCTCATATTAAATGAAAACAAGCCGGTTAATTTGAAAAACAGTCCTGAATTTTACTGTAATTAAATATAATTAACCAATATTTAACACATGTAAAAAGAATTAACCGGCATTGTGTAGTAATAAATGTATTTATAATGTGTAACTGTAAGGTTTACAGAACACATTATAAACTATAATGCTAAAAAATTCTTGCTGCGTAACTCTTCATAGAGTAAAATTACCTTGCGTTGTAAGTTGGCTATCTCCGATTCGCGATCTATTAATTTTTTTTGAGCAATGCTTAAAGTTGATGGAGTAAGGTCAATCTCTTCGGTATCAATAGATAATATCTGAGCTACGTTTATTTCAAAAATATTTGCAATTTGCTCCAGTCGCGATAAGTTAATATCCGTTACACCTGTTTCAATTTTTGAAAAAGCAGGAATAGAAATACCCAAACGATTTGCTACATCTTCCTGGCTCCAGCCGCGTTGGTGACGCAGTGTCCTGATGTTTTTTCCAACAGATTTGTTTGTTTTCTTTTTTGTGGTGTCGCTCATAATGGATGTTTCCTCTCAATTAATTAAGGAAATGTATCCAAACGTTATGCCATCATTAATTCCGGTTAAAAAGCGATGTTATTGCTTACTTTTTAACCAGAATTAATGAAGATATGGGGAAAAATTTACACAAAACGGGGGTTAACTGTTAGTTATGTTGTTGATGATGAACAATTTTGCAAATTTAAGCAGCAACTGTTTTTGACCTATTTCCTTAAAAAATATGGTAGCTTTAATATCGGGCTTGTTGCCCTCGAGATTTAAAACTTTACCAAATCCGAAGCGCTCATGCTCCACCTCCATACCCACTTGCAGGTTTGACGTGTCAGACGGTTTAAAGTTAGGCGATGGTACGTGAGCCTTGGCCAGTATTGATGTGGTTTTTACCGGAGCTGATGTTGCAGGCTTTGGCTTTGAAAACGCATCGGCCTGTTTGCCGCCTGTCCAGGCTTTGCGCTCATCGTCAAAAAACGGATTGCTGCCTGTTGATGGTTTGGCGCTGTAATCAAGTTCCAGGTACTTGGCATCTATTTCATCCAAAAAACGACTTGGCTCGCAGCTAATCAGCGTACCAAACTTAAACCTTGAAGTAGCATAGCTAATAGTCAGTTTACTTTCGGCACGGGTAACGGCCACATAAAACAAGCGGCGTTCTTCTTCCAGATCACTGCGGGAGTTAAGTGACATTTGCGACGGGAAAAGATTTTCTTCTAACCCTACAACATGTACCTGTGAAAATTCCAGCCCTTTTGAGGAGTGGATGGTCATTAATGACACTGTATCCGCATCTGCATTTTTATCCTTGTCATCATTAGTAAGCAGGGCAATATCCTGCATAAAAATGTCCAGACCTTTTTCTTCAATATCCTCTCTTTCAGAAAACTCCTTAATACCGTTCAGTAACTCCTGTATGTTTTCGTAACGGTTTAGCCCTTCTACAGATTTATCCTCGTACAAATCCTTCAGTAAGCCAGAGTGCTGTGCAATATACAGCGCCGACTCATAGGCCGATTTTGTTTTTGCCAGTACCTGAAAGCTTTGTATCATGGTAGCAAAGGCATTCAAGGTTGAAGGTGCTTTACCGTCGAAGTATTTAGCCGGATCAACAATTACCTCCCAGGGTGTAACGCCATGATTATCGGCGCTAACTGTGATCTTGTCAACAGAAGTATCGCCAATCCCTCTTTTAGGGTAGTTGATAACGCGTTTTAATGCTTCCTCATCGTTCGGGTTAAAGGTAAGCCTGAAATAAGCTACCAGGTCCTTAATCTCCTTACGCTGATAAAAAGACAGACCGCCATATATTTTATAGGGAACACCAAGCTTGCGCAAGGCTTCTTCCATGGAGCGCGATTGCGCGTTGGTACGGTATAGGATAGCAAAGTCATGCCATTTTTTACCTTTCTGGCTCCTGTCCTGCATAATGGCTTCGGCAACCAATTTACCTTCTTCGTTATCGCTAAAGGCACGCATCACCTTTATTTTATCGCCGGCTTCCTTTTCAGAGAAAACATTTTTTTTAAGCTGCTCCTTATTATTGCTGATGATGCTGTTGGCTACATGAACAATATTTTGAGTTGAGCGGTAATTTTGCTCCAGTTTAAAAACTTTAAGATCGGGGTAATCCTTTTCAAAGTTCAGGATGTTTTGTATGTTGGCACCACGAAAGGCATAAATACTTTGCGCATCGTCGCCCACTACACACAGGTTCTCGTTAACGGCAGCCAATTTTTTCACAATCAGGTATTGCGAAAAGTTGGTATCCTGGTACTCATCAACCATGAGGTACTTAAACTTATGCTGATATTTGTTCAATACCTCCGGATGCAGCTTTAACAGCTCATTGGTTTTGTACAGCAAATCGTCAAAATCCATAGCACCTGCCCTGAAGCAGCGTGTGGCATACATTTCATAAATTTTACCCAACTGCCCGCGTCCGCTTGACATGTCGTCGGCCTGTATCTGCTCATTTTTGTTGTACTCCTGCCATGATATCAAATTGTTTTTAGAAGCTGATATACGGTTAAGTACAAAATTTACATTATACAGTTTATCATCAAGGTTCATTTCTTTTAAAATGGCCCTCAATACACTCTTGCTATCGTCAGTATCGTAAATGGTAAAGTTGCTGGGGTAGCCAATTTTTTCGGCCTCAACCCTTAATATTTTGGCAAAAACCGAGTGGAAGGTGCCCATCCATATATTTTTGGCTTCGGTGCCTACTACGTGGGTGATACGCTCACGCATTTCGCGGGCGGCTTTATTGGTAAAGGTTAGCACCAGTATGTTAAAAGAATCAACCCCTTTACGTACTAGGTGTGCTACCCGGTAAGTAATAACCCTTGTTTTGCCCGACCCGGCACCGGCAATAATCATTACCGGTCCATCGGTTTGTTCTACCGCTGCCCTTTGTTCGGGGTTTAATCCCTGTAAATAATCCAAAATTTTTCCCTCTTTTCTTGAAACAGCGAAATTAAGGTTTTGAGGCGAAAGAGGAAAGTAAGATTGGCAATGGATGGGATAAAAATATCAACAATAGGTAGTAAGAGGTGAATAAGAAAGAGGGGACTAAAAAAGCCTTACGAAGTTTTTAAAACTTCGTAAGGCTGACAGGTAGGTTAAAATCTTGAAGTTGCCGGAAACTGAAGCAATAAAAAGACCCGTAAAACCGGGGTTTTCTGAAAGGGTATAAAAAAAGAACGCGCGATTACAAACTGCCTCGTAATCGCGCGTTTATGATATGGAATTTGTGAGTTTGAAAGCGCTTATCAGCTCACTAAACCCGGTACAGCTACCATTTCGTTCACATCTTCCTGGTAGTTTACACCTGGCACTTCAAAGCCAAACAGGTTCATGAAATCAGTATGGTAACCTTTCAGATCGCCCAATTGAGCTAAGTTTTCTGTGGTTGATTGTAACCATAGTTCGGCTATTTTGGCTTGTATATCCGGGCGCATTTCCCAGTCGTCAACCCTGATGCGGCCTTCAGCATCGGTAGGTATTTCGCCGCCGGTATACAGGCGTTGTTCAAATAAGCGCTGTATCTGCTCAATACAACCCTCATGTATGCCTTCTGCCTTCATGAGCTTATAAAGCAACGATATATATAGCGGAATAACCGGTATAGCAGAACTTGCCTGGGTTACCAGTGCTTTGTTTACTGATACCAGCGCTTTACCATTAATATCTTTTAATTTTTCGCTGATATGTTTTGCGGTAGTCTCCAGGTGGTCTTTGGCCCGGCCGATAGTGCCTTTACGGTACACTTTTTCGGTAACTGCGGGGCCAATGTAGGAGTAAGCGACGGTGATCGCACCATCGGCAAGTACACCTGCAGCCTTAAGGTCGTTAATCCAGAATTGCCAGTCCTCGCCACCCATTACGGCCACGGTGTTAGCTATTTCTTCGTCATTAGCCGGGTTAATGGAAATTTCAGATACTACGCCGGTATGAAAATCAACCGTTTTGTTAGTAAATACTTCGCCTATTGGTTTTAATACTGAGTTATGGGTGATCCCTGTTTTAGGGTTAGTACGGCGCGGCGAAGCCAGGCTGTAGATCACCAGGTCAACCTGACCCAGGTCGGCTTTAATCAGCTCAATGGTTTTTTGTTTGATCTCGTCAGAAAAAGCATCACCATTAATACTTTTGGCATATAAACCGGCATCATGAGCCTGTTTTTCAAAAGCGGCGGTATTGTACCATCCGGCTGATGCTGGTTTGCCTGCGGCAGGTGGTTTTTCAAAATAAACACCCACAGTTGCGGCTCCTGAACCAAATGCGCTGGTAATTCTGGAAGCCAGGCCAAAACCTGTTGATGCACCAATGATCAGCGCTTTTTTTGTGCCCTCGGGGGTGTTTTTTGATTTAACGTAATTGATCTGGTTTAGTACGTTTTGCTCGCAGCCTTTAGGATGTGTAGTTAAACAAATAAAGCCGCGTATTCTTGGTTCAATGATCATAAATGCAAAATTGATTTAAACAAATTTGGGGCATATATAAGCAAACTTTTCTAAAATGTGTTTAAGGAGTATGAAAAACCTGATTACTGGCTAATCACATTCCCGCTTATATCCACCTGGCTGCAACCCTTAAACTCCAGCATATCGTTAATAGCTACTGGTTTGGCGCTCTGTATGTTATTGTTGATGAACCGGATACCGGAAGTGCTTTTGGCCGATAAGGCTTTTACATCCTGTAAATTAAAACGATTATTACTGATAGTTACGTTTTGATGTACAGGCCCGTTTGCCACCGTATTTTCAGGGCAAAAGGTGATAACCGGTTCCCCGCATTGGTCAAACTGATTATGGGTAATGAGGACGTTTTTTACCCCGCCCGACTCATACCAGCTTGCTGCATCATCGGCTATTGATATAGCGCTCATGTGCGTATGCAGGAACAAATTCTTTTCAATCACTACCCTGCGTCTGCTGGTAACCAATAGTCCGCGGGTAGGTATTCTGGCTATCGTATCATCGTGTATCCAAACCTGTGGTGTCCAGGTTACGTTTTCAATTACGTCTGTAGGGTTTATATGCGCAGGTACGTTGTTTTTTAGCAGTAGTAAAAAATCTTTGTCGTTTATTTTCTGAACATTTAAAACTACGTTGCTGCCGTATTCCCGCAGGCTTTCGGCATGTATAAAGGCTATGCTATCGCCGGGAGCAAAAGCGTCAAAACCATAAGTTTGATTGTGCATGAACCTTACTGTTACCTGCCGGGGTTTCGGGCTGCTTATAACCCGCAGATAAGTACCGTGAACATTTATGGCATCGTCATTAGCGCCGGAGAGATACGAATTGCTGATCTCGATTTTTCCGCTACACCCCGAAAAATGCAGAATATCTGCCCAGGCAGCGCAGGTGCGCCCTGATGCAGGATCGGGCCTCACACTGATGTGATTCATGCTGATGTTTTGGCAAAACTGACTTACCACCCCCATACCATGCATAAAATAAATATGTATGTTTTTAAGGCTGATTTTTTTGCTGCGCTGCATAAATATGCCGCTGCAATCGCGTGTTACATCGCGGTTTTGATAGGTCAGTCCGGATTTAAAACCGGGGTTGTTTTTGAAATAGGCCCGCACCATATTATTACCGGTTTGGGCATATTTAATGTTCTCTACCGCAATTTCGGTTCGCTGCAGATCGCCGGTTTGCAGGTCAATCACCTGCCATAGCGAAACAGGCGCATGGTGCCAGCCTTCGCCCTCCCAGGTAAGCAGGCTATCTTTAATGCTGTATTTAGAATCCGGGTGTATTTTCAGATCAGCGAAATTTGCGGCAACGCTGGTCACCTGCAGCTCAGATACCGTCGGCCGGTAATAATCATAGCTAATACCGCTTACGCTGATGTTTTGACTATGGTCAATACAGGTTTCAATCATTTTACCTCTAAGTACAATTTTGGCACCTGGAGCTTTTAAATCAACAAAGGCGCAATTGTTTATATATAATGCAACGGCTTTTAAAGCAAAGGGCTTATCGTTAGTGTTTGATATATTGAATTGCTTCTTAAAAGCCTTTTCCGGGTAAAAGTTATAATTGCCGGCAGCAAAGTTTACGCTTACATGTGCCGTGCTGTTACCGCGCGCTGCCAATACTAACGACTCATTAAAATCGCCGGGCGCAAGTATTTCTACCTTATCGCCAGCGGCAAGTAGTAGTTTATTAATTGGGTTAAAAGTTTTCCAGGGCTTTTTTATATTGGTTCCCGAATTTTGGTCATCCCCGCTTTGAGGGTTAATATAGTATGCCGTTTTACCAGGAGATCGTTGGCGGTTAGCATACGCAGGATAAGATGATTGGTTAACCTGCGCCAATGCTGTATTGTACCCGTTTGCCAGTAAGGCTAATGCCCCAAAAAGCAATTGATATTTTCTTTTCATAAAGTGAAGAAAAGTATAAAAAAATAACGATGGGGCAAAATGCTCATCGCTATAAAATCCTCGTCGGTGTAACTGATTTAAACAGGATTATTTAGCATAGGGGTTTTTAGGGATGTTAACCAAATGATAACCATCAGACCGGAGCTGTTTTAAGGTAATATCATCAGGCACCTGTTTAAAAACAATGGCTGATAACACCTGCCCCGGAGTAATTTTAAGCCACACTAAAACATCAAGTAATTGCTTTTTTATCCGCAATAAAAGGAATTTACGGCTTTTGGAGGTGGTAGTTATGTTTGCAGCCTCTTTAAAATAAAAATTGGGATTGATCCGCTTAAAGGCTACCATGGGCAGGTTAAGCCCGGCGGCAAACTTTTCAAATTCCCTTTCAGATACTTTATAAACAAAATTCCCAACAGGTTCAAAGGAGAAGCGGTTTCTCCATACTTTATTGAGCAGTTTACTTTTTGATGCCAGCACATTGCTGAGCCCTAATAATAGCGGCATTTTTGAAACCGGGTCATGTGGTTCAATTACAACCATTGCTTTTTTTGCCACGCGTATCATTTCGTACAAAGCAGCGTAGGGCCTCGGAAAGTGATGGGTATGATTCCTTACAAAGCACATAGTCAAATTCATTATCCTTGAAGGATAGTTTTTCTGCATTTTCTGCCGCATATTCCTGTATAATCTGATGGGCCTTGGCCACCTCCAAAAAGTTGGGATTAAGATCAGTAGCCAGCACGTTATTCTGCTTGCTTAAAATATATTGGGCGTCAAAGCCATAAGCATCACCAACGGTGAGCCAGTTTTGGGCCGGTTGCATTAATAAAGGGTCAAGGCATTTGAAAAACTGCATTTGCAACCAATTGGAAACCGTATGTGTACCGGCCAGTTTTACTTTAAGATAATGGTTAACCTTTGATTCCCTTGTCGGGAAAAGTTGGTTATACCAGTCTGTATGCTGGTTATAACTTTGTTGCTGATACATGAAACATGCGCTTGTTTTTATACAGGTTAGAGGAAGTGTTGTGATAAACTACGAACAATTAATGCTTTTTAAGAACGTAAAAAACACTCTGGGGCGCTATACGCTGCAGTTTACGTGTGGCATGGTACTGTAAATTCCGGCTGAATATTTTTGATAACCATTTGTCTAACAACACATAGCTTTTAAAGGTATATATAGGGTGTTTGGAGAGTTTGATCCATATACGCTGAAAAAACGCAGTCATGGTAAAGCATAGGCCTTCGTTTATAATTTGCAAAGGGTATTGTGCTAAAATATTCCTGAAAATATTTAAGGGAATCCCTCTTTCATTGGTTGTTAAGCCATTTCGTGGTTTTGTCCAGTCGCCCATTGAAATAACAGGCTCACGTATAAGTATATAACCACCTTTTTTGGTAACCCGGTACAATTCTGAAATTACATAAGAAACGTTAGGGATATGGTGCAGTGTACCGAGCGATGTTACGAGGTCAAAGTAACCATCGGGATAATTGATCGTTCCTGAAATTTCGGGTGTGGTATACACGGGTTTGATATGGCCAACCTTTTCAGATCGTAAATTGTCAGATGGCTCAATAATATGTAAATGATCAATCTGGTCAATAATTACATCAAACTCGTGCCCCCAGGCCGCTCCTAATCCCAGTGCATTATTAAAGTATTTATCCTTTAAATAACTAAAGCCATGTAAGTTATTTAAGGCGTGATAGCCGTACTGGTATGTTTCTGCATTTTTACTTCCAAGGTTGGCATACGCTTCCTTTTCCTTGTTGTACCAGTCTGCTATCTGGTCAATAGTAAAATCATCGCCGAATAATGCCTTGCCGTTCAGGTATGAATTCATAAAACTATGGGTTAATTTGATGATATTACGCTGCAGCAAACCAAAACGCTGGGTAAAAACCGGGCAAAAAAATAATATTAAAAAAAGTATAAAAAAGTTCAATTTTAACCCAGCGTTTTCATCCCGGCCTGCGTAATCAGGTATAGGAAACTATGGATACTAATACTCTTATCATACTGAATGAACCTATTTGCTAAGCAGGATGAGCGACTTGTTAAGGGTTGCAAGCTCAACGATCGGCAGGCGCAGGAGGGTTTATATAAACTATTTTACGCCGAAATGCTTAGGCTGTGTTACCGTTACCTGAAGTCGGACGATCTGGCTATGGAAGCGCTTAATGCAGGATTTTTAAAAGTGTTTCAAAACATTAGCGCTTTTGAGCCCAAAAAAGGTGAGTTGGGTGCATGGATACGAACCATCATGGTCAGAACATGTATTGACTTAGGCCGCAAGGAAGCTAAATTTAATGAAATAGGCGAAGGCCGGGATGATAGTGAGGCTATTTTTATTACACCGGAAGCGCTTGACAAATTATTTGCAGCGGACCTGTTAAAAGCTGTACGTACTTTACCGGCGGCTACACAACTGGTGTTCAACTTATCGGTAATAGAGGGGTATTCACATAAAGAGATAGGAGAGCAATTACTGATCAGTGAAAGCACATCAAGATGGCATTTGTCTGAAGCTAAAAAGCAATTACGGGCGATGCTTGATCAACCATATAAAAGTGTTATTGAACCAACTGAAAATAAAAACAAAAAGGCATGAAAAATTCAGCATGGTATCATAAACTTTGGCGCCAGAAGCTTGATAAGCTGCCTGTTAAGCAAGATGCAGGTGCAGCCTGGGCCAATATGAAGGGGATGCTTGATAAAAGCATGCCTGTGAGTGGTGTGACCGCGCGTCCGGTTAAGCCGTTGGGTGCAAAACTGAGCTCACTTTTAACTTATATTGTACCGGTAGCGGCCATATTGGGTACAGGAGTTTACTTTTTACAGCTAAAACATAAAACAAATAAACCACATCAACCTAAGCATAAGGTAGAGGTGAGTAGTTTCAGGGATAGTTTAATTAAAACAGACAGTTTAGCTAAAGATAGTTTATCTGCTCAAAAAGTATTAAGCGATACAAACGATGTTCAATTTTCAGGTTCGCCGGTTAATCAACTGGCGCCGGGCTTGGTTAATTCAGGTATCAAAGTAAATAAGCAGCAAGGGCAGGCTGCCATTTTGCAGCAGGCAACGCAGGCTCAACAATCCGGAAATGTAGTTTATCAATCCAATACATCTTTTAGCAATGCACCTAAAAATGGTGGTGGATACGCTTTTCTTGCCCCTGCTCAACAGATAACTAATGTTACATATACACATCAGGAGGCAAGCAATATAGCGATGCAGTCAGCTGGCTTTGAATTAGTAAATTCTGACCAGCCAAACAGCGCTGCGCTTACTCAACAACAATTAAACAAGGGCACGACCAGTTCAGTGGATAATGCCAATCAGTCTGCAACTAACGTTAAAAATTCCGGTAAAACTACTGATGGTGAAAAAGCGGGTACATTAATTAAGGTTAATAAAAATAAGGCAGGTGTTTTTAAGGCAAAAAAGGCATCAGGAAAAAGGTTGCCGGCCGATCTGCATACGCCGCCTTATAATTATGGGCTTGAATTTGGTTTTAATACAGGTGGGGGTAATAATAACTTGTATTTTGGGGTATTCGGCACGTATGCTTTAACTCCAAGATGGCTGGTTAATGCGGGATTCAGATTCAACGGTACCAGGCAATTTTCTAAAGAATACAGCCATCCCAGCTATTACAAGCCCGATTCATTACCGCCGTTTAAGGTTATTGATGCCCCAAAAGTATGGGTAGCGGAAGTTCCTATTACTATGGAATACAAAGTTTCCAGATTGATCAGTATAAAAGCAGGCCCGGTTATCAGTCTTGCAATAAAGCAATCAACCAGCGGCAGTAGTTTGGTAGTTTCTGATAGACGGGATACACTTAATAATAGCAAACAGATCAACGCAATTATAGCAGGCAGCACGGTTAGTAAGGTAAATGTTGGGTTTACCGGCGGTGTAAGCTTCCATTTCAGGCGGTTTGATATTGATGGGCGATACCAGATGATGACACCTTATAAATTAAGCAGCGATTTAGGATCATACCGCAAAAGCAACCAAACATTCCAGGTAGGCATTGGATACCGGTTTAAGTAACGGCGTAATTATTAAATAGAAAAAAGCGATGAGTGTTTTAATCTCATCGCCTTTTTTCATCGGGTTGGTTTTATTAATTTTCCTTGTACGTGTTGTTTTTCAGATCAACATCTGGCAGTTCATGCTCAGGGTCAATCTCCATGCTTTTTATGGCTGATGTACATGGATATTTAAATGTCCATACGCCACCACGCTGCCAGATATTTACAGGCAGGTGAATGGTTTCTGATAAGCCGTTGGCTTGTATGATCTTAAGATCAACCGGCATAGCCATTTTTTCTTTATTGGTAAGGGTAATCATAGCGCCGTTGGCAGCATTGTCATTGATGTATTTTACAGAGGTGATAGCCTGGTCAAGTTTCCAGGTGGTAAAGAACCATGGTTTCCAGAACCAGTTCAGATCCTCGCCGGCAGCATCATTCATCGCCCTGAAAAGATCATAAGGCAGCGGATGTTTAAATGCCCAGTGTTTAATGTACTCGCGGAATGCATAATCAAAACGATCAGGGCCAAGCACCACGTTGCGCAGCATATCCAAACCCAGTGCGGTTTTGTTATAGTACTGACCATAATCGTTTAAACCTATAGCTTCGGGAGCTGTCATCAACGGGTCTTTACTGTTCCTGAAAGATGCCAGTGTATTTTGGGCTTGTTTACCTGCTTCGTCATACTCGCCTTTATTAAACTGCTGGCTGGCGTATTCATTAATAAAGGTGTTAAAACCTTCGTCCATCCACATGTATTTACGCTCATTTGAGCCTACAATCATCGGGAACCAGTTATGGCCAATTTCGTGCGTAACATCACCCCAAAGTTGTCCTTTTTTTAAATTACTCAGGCAAAATATAGCTCCGGGATACTCCATACCCAGGGCCACGCCTGATACGTTTACCGCGGAGTTCCATGGATATTCAAAGTAAGCTTTGGAATATATTTCCATGCTGTTTTTCAAATACTCGGTTGAGCGCCCCCAGGCATCATCGCCGGCACTTTCAACAGGGTAGGCCGACATGGCAATACCCTTACGGCCCGATGGGAAGTTTACCTGTGCAGCATCCCATATAAATGCATTTGATGCACCCCAGGCAATGTCACGGCTATTCTCCATTTTAAAGTGCCAGGTTAAGGTGCCTTTAAACGGGCGTGTTGCCGCTTTACCAACTTCATTGGCTTTAATGATCATTTCGGTCTTGTCGCTGGTTTTTGCTTTGGCCAGTCTGCTCAATTGGGTGGCGCTAAGCACTTCTTCCGGGTTTTGCAGATCGCCGGAGCCAACTACCACCATGTTTGCAGGTGCGGTTATGTAATAGTCAAAGTTGCCGTATTCGCAGTAAAACTCACCAAGTCCCATGTATGGCAGGGTGTTCCAGCCCTCTACATCGTCATAAACGCACATGCGGGGGTACCATTGGGCAATTTCGTATACGTAGCCTTGTTTAAACTTTTTACGACCCATGCGGTCGGCGCCATAAAATGGAATAGCAAAATCATAATTGATCTTTATCGCTATTTTTTCGCCTTTACCATCAAGCGGTGTATTTAAACGCAACTGCATACGCGCGTCGGTTATTACAGGGGTTATGGTACTGGTTTGGCCTTTGTAGGTAACGGTTACCGAGCCAATATGATAGCCGCCGCGACTAAATCCACGCACATCGAAACGGTCGCCGGATACCGGTGTTGTTGCAGCTCCGCGCGAGTCGGGTTTGAACAGGTTTTGATCAAGCTGCAGCCATAAATAGTCAAGTTTATCAGGGCTGTTATTGGTATAGTTAATGGTAACCTCGCCGGTTATGGTTGTATCGCGGCCTTCGTTCAGGGTAGCTTTTATCTGGTAATCGGCTCGGTTTTGCCAGTAGTCCGGAGATGGTTGTCCGCTGGCCGAGCGGGTACCACCACTTGTAACCGGCCAGGTAATAGGGCCAAATACATCCTGGTGGTTATATTTGAGTGTATCGGCAGTTTGCGCTGCCGCAGGTATAGCACTGGCTATTAAGCCCAGTGCGCAAAAAAGGTCGATCAGTTTAAAATAGCGCATTTGAGTTTTTAATAATAAAGCCGCAAAGAAACCAAAATAATTTGTGAGTTTGGTAATTTGAATACTTAACTGATTGCAGATAAGTGAATTTATGTGCTTTTTTTCTCAAGGTAGTAGAAATGTTACTTAAATTCTCCGCCCAGCGCTGCAATGCAGAATGAGCTAATCCTTGCTTGGTAACTACATTTCCCGGCATAAAACTTTTCTAAATAATTCCTATTTACCCCATGGCTGCAATTATATCCGCACCTTTGTAATCAAACAGCATATACTATGAACCGTTTGGCTAATTCTACATCTCCATATTTACTGCAACACGCCAATAACCCTGTTAATTGGTATCCCTGGGGCAAAGAGGCCCTTGATAAGGCCAAGGCCGAAAATAAGCTTATCTTGGTGAGTATAGGCTATTCTGCTTGCCATTGGTGCCATGTAATGGAGCACGAAAGTTTTGAAGACGAGGCCGTGGCCACCGTAATGAATGAATATTTTGTTTGCATTAAAGTAGATAGGGAGGAACGCCCCGATGTTGACCATATATATATGAGTGCCGTACAGCTGATGAGCGGCAGGGGCGGCTGGCCCCTTAACTGTATTTGCCTGCCCGATCAAAGGCCGATATATGGAGGTACCTATTTCCGCAAAAATGACTGGACCTCGCTCTTGTTTAACCTGGCCGATTTTTATAAACAAAAGCCTGAAGAAGCCGAGGAGTACGCGGTACGCTTAACCGAGGGCATTCAGAAATATGAATCGGTGGAGTTTATTCATGAACAGCCGGAGTACACCCGGGCCGATCTGCAATTGATCACCGATAACTGGAAAAGATATTTTGATAAACAGGAGGGAGGCACGGGCAATGCGCCTAAATTTCCGCAGCCCAATAACTGGCAGCTATTAATGCGCTATGCCCATTTAATGAAAGATGATGAGGTAGGCGCACAGGTAAAGCTTACACTTCATAAAATGGCGTTCGGTGGTATATATGATCATATAGGTGGGGGCTTTGCCCGTTACTCGGTTGATGGCCGGTGGCATGTGCCGCATTTTGAAAAAATGCTATATGATAATGCCCAGCTGATCAGCTTATATGCCGAGGCTTTTACCTGGCAGCCTGATGCTCTTTATGAACAGACAGTTGATGACATCATCAAGTTTAGCACCCGCGAACTGGCTTCGCCGGAGCTTGGTTTTTACTCGGCGCTTGATGCCGACAGCGAAGGGGTAGAGGGTAAGTTTTATATTTTCACTAAAACCGAAATTGAAACCATATTGGGTGAAGATGCGGCCGACCTGTTTTGCATTTATTACCATATAACAGCAGACGGTAACTGGGAGGAAGAGCATTCAAACGTTTTATTCCGCAGGGAAACGGACGAGCAGCTGGCCGAAAAACTGGGTTTAGGTATTGACGACCTGTTAACGCAGATAAAGGCATCGCGTAAAAAAGTATTTGAAGCCCGCAGGCACCGGATCAGGCCGGGATTGGATAACAAGATACTGGCCTCCTGGAATGGGTTAATGTTAAAGGGATTATGTGATGCTTACCGTGCTTTTAATAATCCGGCTTATCTTGAACTGGCGCTAAAAAATGCGGGATTTATCCTGGGTAATCTTTTAGGTCAAAATGGCAGGCTATCACGGGTTTATAATAGCAATACGGCAGATGCCGAAACGCAGGTGGCTTTTTTAGATGATTATGCTAATATTATTGACGCGCTGATAGCACTGTATGAAGTTACCTTTGATGAGCAATGGTTGCAGCAGGCTCAAAAACTAACTGATACTGCCATAGCGCATTATTACGATGAAACAAAGGGCATATTTTTTTATACAGCCGATGACGATGAGCAATTGATAGCCCGTAAATCTGAAATTATGGATGGGGTTACACCGGCCAGTAATTCGGCTATGGCACGTAACCTTAAAAAGTTAGGCTTGCTTTTTGATAATGAAAACTATGCAGCGGTTTCGGCACAGCTGTTACGTAATATCATGCCGCAACTGGCTAAATATGGTACAGCTTATTCAAACTGGACTATGTTATTGCTGGAGGAGGTGTTTGGAACTTATGAAATTGCGATAACCGGTAACGATGCTGAAACGGTGCGAAGGGAAATTGAAAATAATTACATCCCCAATAAAATAATATTGGGTGGTAAAAAAGGAAGTTTACCTTTGCTACAGGATAAGTTTGGTAAATCAACACAAATTTTTGTTTGTAAGGATAGAACCTGCGGATTACCTGCTAATAACACGGCCGAAGCTTTAAAACAAGTGGCAGAAGCCTGATTGCTTATTTAAAAAATACTTTACAATGAAGATTGAACCTCAGCACGTAGTGTCATTAACTTACGATTTGTATGTTGACCAGGATGGTACCGAAACTTTAACAGAAAGTGCCACAGAAGAACAACCCTTAACCTTTTTATTTGGAGCCGGACAAATGCTGCCCAAATTTGAAGAAAACCTGAGCTCGCTATCAACCGGCGATACTTATGAGTTTCGTTTGTCTGCACAGGATGCTTATGGCGAATATGATGAAGAAGCTGTAGCCAACCTGCCAAAGGATATGTTCCAGGGTCAGGAAATTCCTGAAATTGGCAGCATTTTGCCTTTACAGGATAACAACGGGAACCGTTTCCAGGCACAGGTAGTATCAGTTGCAGAAGATTCTGTAATTGTTGACCTTAACCACCCGATGGCTGGTCAGGAACTGCATTTTAAAGGCAACATATTAAATGTACGCCCGGCAACTGAGGAAGAGTTATCACACGGCCACGCACATGGCCCGGATGGTCACCACGCTCACTAATTGAGCACAAACTGACCTTATAGTTGAACAGAGCTGTTTATCATTGATAAACAGCTCTGTTTGTTTTTCTATCTATATCAATTGCGACTATAACTTCTATCGCTAAATGATTACATCGCCATTTTAGCGAAAAAGTCCCAAAGGACTATTCCGGCTGATACTACAATGTTAAAGGAGTGTTTGGTGCCAAACTGTGGTATTTCTATACAGCTGTCAACATTTTGCATTACCTCGTCGCTTACGCCGTTTACTTCGTTACCGAATATCAGGGCATATTTCTCATCATCTGCCGGGGTAAATTCATTAAGCATGGTGCTGTTTTCGGCCTGTTCAACCGCTATAATGCGGTAGCCATCCTTACGTAACTGTTCCACAGCCTGCAGCGGTGTTTCAAAATAACTCCAGTTAACAGATTGTGTGGCACCCAATGCTGTTTTTTCAATTTCACGATGTGGGGGCTGGGCGGTTATACCGCAAAGGCAGATCTGCTCAACCGCAAAACCATCAGAGGTGCGGAAAATAGAGCCAATGTTGTGCATACTGCGCACATTATCAAGTACTACTGCAACCGGTAATTTATCCTGTGCCTTAAATTCATCAACCGAAGCCCGGTTCAGCTCATCTAATTTTAATTTGCGCATATTTTGTTAGTCCATGGCCCACAGTTCGTAAACCATGGACTTTTTTATGACGCAAAAGTATTGATTAATTTACTGCTACGCTCAATAAACCTACACCATTGCCAATTAATGAGCTATAAACAGATGGTGCATAGCCAATTTTTTTGGTATAATATTCCGTTACCCCGCGGCTGTAATCTTCAAAGGCATCACCTTTAACCAAAGCAATGGCGCAGCCGCCAAAGCCGGCTCCTGTCATACGGGCGCCGGCAACGTCAGGGTTGGTTTTGCTGTATTCGGCAACAGCATCAAGCTCAACACCGCTTACTTCGTACAAATCACGCAGAGAATCGTGCGAGGCATACATTAAACGCCCAAACTCAGCTAAATTATTGTCTGCCAATGCAACTGCAGCCAGTTTTACACGGTCGTTTTCTTCAATAACATGTTTGGCACGTTTTAATACAACGGCATCAGTTATCAGGTGCTCGTATTTTTTAAAGGTGTCAGCATCAATATCACACAGGTAATTGATATCAAGTTCTTTTTGTAAGGCTGTTAATGCTTCCTGGCACTCCTGCACACGTTCGTTATATTTTGACTCGGCCAGTTTACGCGGTTTATTGGTATTGATGATCGCCAGCACATAATCGCCCAGGTTGCTGTCAACAGCCTGGTAATCCAGCGTATCGCAATTAAGCATCAGTGCCTTGTTTTTTTCGCCAAAGGCAACGGCAAACTGATCCATAATGCCACAGTTTACACCAATAAAATTGTTTTCAACAGATTTTGCCAGCTTTACAAGATCAAGCTTACTATAGCCACTGTTGAACAGGTCATTTAAAGCATAAGCGGTAACCACCTCAATAGAGGCAGATGACGAAAGGCCCGAACCAATAGGGATATCGCCGTAAAAAAGCATATCCAGGCCTTTAAGCTCGTGTCCGTCTTTAGTAAAGTGATCAATTACACCAATAGGAAAGTTAAACCAGTTGTCGCCTTTTTTCTCATAGCCATCCTGCAAAGGCACATCCTGTTTATCATCAAAATTTAAACTTCTGAACCGGAAAACGCCTTCCTCATTCGGCGATGTTAAAAGGTAGGTACCAAAAGTAATAGCGCAGGGCATTACCAGCCCGCCATTGTAATCAATATGCTCGCCAATCAGGTTTACGCGTCCTGGCGAGAAGTAAGCGTTATCAGCTTCCTTATTAAAAATCTTGTTAAATTCCTGGTGTAAAGTATGCTTCATTATTCAGGTTAGTTTATTTGGAAAACAAATATTGTAAAAATTGTCAAATTTACATTTATAAAATTAATTTAATTTAGAAAAAATATTGCCGAAACACCAAACAAAGTTGCTTTTTGCTTATGTTTTTGATTTTTTGTTGTAACAAAGCCTAAAATCAAACAGAAAAAGCTATTGACTGTTAGTTGTATATACTTAAATTATAAAATGAAACAATACCTGGTTACCGGATACGACTATATCGATGCTGGAGCACTACAACGCCGCATGGGGGTACGCCCGCATCATTTGGATGGGGCAAAGGCCCTGTTACAAAACGGCAATTATGTGGTAGGCGGAGCCATTTTGAATGATGAAGGCAACATGGTGGGCTCGGTAACGGTATTACAGTTTGAAAGCGAAGAGGAACTGGAAGCCTGGAAACAAAATGAACCATACATTACCCAAAAAATATGGGAGTCTGTTGATGTAAAACCCTTTAAGGTAGCTGATGTTTAGCTGTCGGTAGTTGATTGCCGGGTTGCTATTGCCAGTTACTTAACTGCCAGTAGCCTTTTGCATCTTTGGTATAAAAGGCGGTATAGTTTATGCCCCGCATCGGAAAACTGAAGGATAGTTCACCAACGGTATTGTCATGCGGTAAAAAGTTGGGTAAAATGCTGTTGGCTACCAGGGTAATAGCCTCATCCAGGTGGTTGCGGTTTTCCTGTTCTTTTTGGGCTGTCAGCAGGGTATGGTTTACATAATCAGTATAGGTAGCAAACTCATAGGTGTTTTGGTTTAAGCTGCGTGCGGCGTTAAATGCCGCTTCGGCGTGTTGATCTTTATAGGCCTCCATGGCATTTAGCAAATCTTCGGCAGATATTTCAGGATTGCCATCGCTGCCCGCGGCATAATAACTATTCAGGATCTCTTGTTTGCTTTTCATGTTTTATTTGTTCAGCGGCGTGTCAGCACCACAAAATAAAAGGACGCCATAAACATAATGACATCCTTTTATTTTAACGGATTACTTTACTAATTTATTTTGCAACATTCAGCGCTTCCAGCTCCTGCATATCGGCTGCTGTTAACGCAATATCGGCTGTTTTCATATTCTCTTCCAGGTGCTCAACGCTTGATGTACCGGGAATCAATAAAATGTTTGGCGAGTGGTGCAGCAACCAGCTTAAAGCAACCTGGTGTATGGTAGCCTGATGCCTGTCGGCGACACGTTGCAGTATTTGCTCGCCCTGTACATTACCACCACCCAGCGGAAACCACGGAATAAAGGCAATATGATGTTCTTTAGTATATTGCAGTTCGGCTTCCCATTTGCGGTTATCGACACTGTACATATTTTGTACCGATACCACCTCAAAAAACTGCTGTGCTTTTTTGATATCTGCCACACTTACTTCTGATAGGCCAATGTGTTTGATTTTGCCTTGCTGCTGTGCTTTTTGTAAAAACTCGAATGATTTCTCGGCAGGTACTTTAGGGTCAATCCGATGAAGCTGGTACAAATCAATACGATCAAGTTTCAGGCGTTTTAAGCTGCCTTCCAGTACTTCGCTCAAATGCTCAGGCGAGGCATCTACGGGCCATTCATTAGGGCCTGTGCGCAGCAGGCCACCCTTAGTACCAATGATGAGGTCGGCGGGGTAGGGAGCCAGGGCTTCGGCAATCAGTTCTTCAGATACATTGGGGCCGTAGCTATCGGCGGTATCAATAAAATTAACACCTAACTCAACTGCCCGTTTTAATACCCGTATGCATTCGGCTTTATCTTTCGGCGGCCCCCAAATACCCTGACCGGTAATGCGCATAGCGCCGTAGCCCAAGCGGTTTATGGTATAATCGCCACCTAAGCTAAATGTTTTTTCAAATGTGTTTGCCATGGTAATAATTGTTGTTATAGTTCAACTCAAATATGGCCGCATTGTTTATAAATTATATAACTTGATTGTAATATTGATGTGATGGACAGACAATATTTAAATGTTATATTGTCCTGATAAAAGCGGATTTATGAGCAAGCAAAATTTTATCAATCATAAACGGAATGTGGTAGGCTTTCACTACTTATTGTTCTTATTACTTTTTATAGGTTTAGTGGGTGCGGTAGTTAATGTGGTAATGGCTTGGGGAACTGCAGGCTTTATTACTGCATTGCTGATATTACTGCTGTGTGCCTGTTGCTTTTTGATGAGCTGGTATATCCGCGAGTTTCCGATAAAAGCCCAGGACAGGGCAATACGGGCAGAAGAGGGATTACGATATTTTATACTTACCCGCCAGCCTCTGGATAGCAGATTGACCATAGCACAAATAGCAGCCCTGCGCTTTGCTCCGGATGATGAATTGTTACCACTGGTTACCCGTACGCTTGCCGAAAACTTGTCGCCTGATGAAATTAAACAATCAATCAGGAACTGGAAAGCCGACCATCACCGGGTATAACATTTGTTTACCGCCACAAGCCAATAATAGTGCCCATTAGGGTTAGGGAAACTACACTGTAGCCGCCATTTATAAATATCAACCGCCAGCTTTTAAGTTCAAACAGGCCTTGTATGGCTATGGCACTAAAGGTCCATACGCCGGCTAAAAAACCAGCTGTGGCACCCCAGCTAACATCTGTTTTTGCATCGGCCAGAAACATGCCCAGATTTATAGCCATAATAATAGAAAATATAGCCGAGAAACCAAATGTGCGGGCCTTGTTTGATACCTTAAGATCATCGGTATTAAGCTTGTTATCGGCCATCCAGGCATTGGCAAAAAGTACCGGCGAATACCAGATACCTCCAACTAAAAATGCGGAGAGGCCGGCCACCGCAACGGCCAGCCAATTGATGAGTGCAAAGTTCATGACGATAAGTTTATGTGTTAATAAAAATAAGAAAATAAATCCTTATTAAGGAACACATTACTTTACCGCAAAATGCAGGATGTATCTGCCTAAATTACCATCAGCATCCAAACCTTCAATTACTGCACGGTATGAACCACGGGCATCACTGTTAAAAAAGCTGAATGACGCTACTCCGTTCTTATCGGTTATTATTTTAGGGTTCCAGTAAATGGTATTACGTAAATCGGCTCCTATGGCGCTGTTTTTGGTAATATCGTATTTGGGCATGTAAAACTCTTTTGCCCTGCTGTAACCTTGTATGGCAAACGTTACCACATTTTGTTTAGGAATAAGTGCCTGTAATTGTGCCAGCGTTATTTTTTCCTTTTTAATAACTTTTTTATTGATGATCAGCACGCCGTTTGTCTGGTTCATACGGTTAATGCCGCTTACACCATCCTTTAAAAATATCTCTACAGAGGCAACTTCGGCGCCGCTCATGCTTGATAAAAAGCTTGCGTCAACCGGCATACTGCCAACATATATCTGCACAGGTACTTTTTTGCCGGCGTTGTAGTCACGTGTAATATAAAAGTTGTTATCTATATAGGTTAAGCCAAAAGCCATGGTGCTTAAGCAGTTTATTAAAAGAGGGCAGTCCTTAAGCTGATCTCCTGATATTTCATGATCGGCCTGACCCGGTAAACCTGCAAATGTTCCAAAATCATTATGGCTTGGTTTTTTCTCAAACTTGGTTGCTTTGATCACTACTTCCTTAAGCACGCGTGAGTTTTGGTATTGCTTGCGGCTGTTATCCAGATAAGGGCGGATAGTACTGTCAATATTTACAATTTCATCCGGGATATTAGGGTTTTTTGTTATTTTTTGATACAACTCGCCATTTACATTGATCACCAGGTTTTTGCTGTTCACGTTGTTGCGGGCGCTCAGGGTTATTTTTGAAGTATCCTGTACTACTACATTGGTGAACCTGAAATTTCCCGACATATCGGTAGTGGTTTCGGTAGAGTAGTTTTTGTCAGGTATCAGCAGGCGTATACTGGCCTTGCCTACGGGTAAGCCTGTATTTGTTCTTAATATACCCGATACTTCTATACCCTGCTCCGGGGCAATGTATATGGGTGGGGTTTTATCGGCCAGGATATCCTCGTAAGAGAAACGGCGATAGCCCTGCGTAAGCATCAATATATCCAGATTGTCCAGTTTTTCCTGGTCGGGTTTGTTAAAGTAATAGTTTGGTTTCTCAATGTATCCTTTAAGGTCAGATGTGAGCAGAATGTTGCTTAAAATGGTAGTTTCTGCATTTTCATCAGTAGGTACACTGGTATCATCAAGCACCGCTACAGAAAAACTGCCCACAACAGGAGCCGTACTGTTTTTTGCGGATACCGATATCTTTACGTTCTGCCTGGTGGTATATGATGGTTTATCGGTTTTTAAAGTCAGGTTAAGCTGGTCGTTATGTTGTATAAATATCACACGCTCGCACAACGCGTAACCTCCTGACGAAAACAAGGTAATCTGCACAATGCCGGTAGGGAATTTATTGGTAGGTATAGCGGCCGAGTAAACCAGGTTTTGCAGTACCGTTTGTGCTGCATAGTAAACAACGCCGCCGCTTTGGGCTACCAGGTAAAAGCTCTTGTTTTGTTTACGCTGAAAAAATAATTCATTAGCTGATATCTTAACATTCAGGTTCTCAGGGTCAGTACTGAATACAGACAGGTTTATGCCCATTGCCTGTACGCGTGGCAATTTGTAGGTGGCCTTTGAGCCATCAGGAAAGGTTACATTGGCTGTATAAACCTTGCCGCTTTCGGGCGTTATAGCAAATACGCCCATCCCTAAATGTGCAGTTGTTATGTTGGCCACAGCTGTACCCTGATCATCTGTTATAGTACCCTTGATATCAACACCCAACCCTTTTGAACTAATGGCCTTAAATGCAATTTTTGATCTGATACCGTTGGTCAGCTGTCCGCTTTCGGGGAAAAACTGAACGTCGTAAGCGGTAACCGCACCTCTTAATGAGAATGAGTTGGTAACCGTTTTGCGGTCGCCCATGTCAATTGCCGTTACCAATGATCCTGATGTAATGGTAGCCGCATCATTTTCAGGTATATCAACGCTCAAATGCCCCTTATCATCGGTTTTTCCGCTGCCTTTACTTACCGGGTCGCCGTTGCGCATCAGCTGCCAGCTTACCCTTTTGTTGGCGTAAGGATTATCAGATGGGTCTTTATAAGTAACATCTGCATCCACCTTAACAGTGCCTTTTTTAGCTGAACTTTTGTAAGTGATAAAAGTATGTACCTGGTTATCAATTGCATTACCTACGTTAATGGTGTGGTCATAAAAATAGTCCGGGTCAAAGTTGCGCATCCAGTTGGTATATGCGCGTATACGATAACTGCCCTGTTTATAGGTTTCGCCGGTTAAAACGATGTTCCCATTTGCAAAGCCATTTTTTACCGGTAAACGCAGGTTGTCCATCACAGAATCCTGGCCGTTAACAATATCTACATAAACAACGCCGCTTAAGCCCGATGGCTGGTGTTTTTCGACCGTTACATAGGCCTTAAACCATATTGTATCGCCAACTGCATAGTAAGGCTTATCTAAATGGAGGTAAACTTTTTCAATAGGGTAACCGCTTTGAAACTTTGCAGTTTTTTGAATAAGTGTACTTAGGGGGATGCTGTCCTGCTGCGCCAAGGCGGCTAAACTAAAAGAGAACAACAGACAAATTACGAGTAAAAATTTTCTTGATATCATTAATATAATATAAAGCCACTAACAGGGGCTAATATAAACATTTAGGGTTGTTGCGTGCCGAACGCTCACGCGTTTTAACACTTTTTTACAAACCGTATAAATTTGAATAATGCAAAAGCAATATTATTGACACGCTATCGGCGCACCTTTAATTGCTTTTTACATATCAACGGAAAGTTATAAGCAATATGCTATATGTTGGAAATGATAACACGATTGTTACTTTTTTGCCCGGTGTATCATTATTAAGTACCGGGGGTTTAATCTTCCTGTTGTTAGGCTTGCTCATTTACCATCTGTATTAAAAATAACGTAGCTTTACTATCCTATAGCGTTTAACATGCAATTAACCCCATCGTTATATCTGTCAAACATTGTAAAGCACTATCTGGTATTGGAGAGTGACTATGACCGGGAGCTCCATTATCGTTTATTTTCTGACGGTAACCCGGGGATGGTATTTTATTTTAAAACGCCGCTTTTGCAATATGTAGCTAACCATGTTGATGCGCATCCGCGCAGCTTTGTTTACGGGCAGTTAACGCAGTATAAAAACCTAATGTCGGCAGGTAAATTAGGGATGCTGGTGGTGGTTTTGCAACCCTATGGTATTTATGCACTGTCAAAAATTGCGGCCTGCGAGTTAAATGATAACGTGGCAAACCTAAAAGATCTGTTTGGCATTGGCGGCGGCGATCTGGAAGATGAGGTTTTAAATGCTGATGATGCCAAAGAAAGAATCAATTGTATAGAACGCTTTATGCTCAATAGGCTGGCGGGTTTAATTTATCCGGATAAGATACTTACCGGTGCGTTAAAAATGATAACCGGTCATAAAGGAGCTATCCCGGTAGCCAGTTTGCTTGAGGTATTGCCGGTGACCGAAAGGCAGCTGGAACGTAAGTTTAAACAATTTATAGGTATCAGCCCCAAACGGTTTTCAGACACCATACGGCTGCAGTTTTTTTTAAAATCGTTACAGAAACAATCATCCGGTAATAATATTACACACGCCGTTTATGAAGGTGGATATTACGACCAGGCCCATTTAAATAACTATTTTAAAAAGAGTATTGGCATAAATCCGTCGCAATACAGGGCCAACAGCAACCATCTGGCTATTAATTTTATACAAACTTCCGGGCTTCTGTAATTGTCGGTTTTTTACAATTTTTAACTTTTTTGTGCGCTTAGTTTTGTTGAACATTAGTTTTAATAAACAAAAGCACATGAAAAACTTGAAAATTGCAACCGCCCAGTTTGAAAATAAAAGTGGCGACAAAGCCTACAACCTGTCGATTATTAAAAGTTTAACCGAAAAGGCCGCCCTACAGGGAGCCGATGTGGTTGCTTTCCATGAATGCTCATTAACAGGGTTAACTTTTACCCGGCATCTTAATGAACAAGAAATGCTTGACCTGGCCGAACTTATACCCGGCGGACCGAGTGTTGATGCCCTAACCGCTTATGCCCGTGAGTTTAATATAGCCATATTAGCCGGACTGTTTGAAAAGGACGAGCAGGGCAACCTTTATAAGGCGCAAATTTGTGTTGATAAGAATGGGTTGGTGGCTAAATTCAGAAAGCTGCATCCTTTTATGAACCCTCATGTGAAACCGGGCAATAGCTACGTAGTGTTTGATCTGCTGGGCTGGAAATGCGGTATGCTGATATGCTATGATAATAATATTATTGAAAATGTAAGGGCGACTGCCTTATTGGGGGCCGTTATTATTTTTATGCCGCATGTTACCATGTGTACACCATCAACCAGGCCCGGCGCGGGTTTTGTTGATCCGGAACTATGGAAAAATAAAGAAGATAACAAAGAGTTATTGCGCGCAGAGTTTGATGGGCTTAAAGGCCGCAAGTGGCTTATGAAATGGCTGCCGGCCCGCGCTTATGACAATGCCATTTACGCTGTTTTTTCAAACCCTATTGGGATGGATGGTGATCAGTTAAAAAATGGCTGCTCCATGATTGTTGACCCTTATGGCGATGTGATAACGGAATGTACATCGTTAGATAATGAAATTGCTATTGCTGAAATAAGCGCCGATAAATTAACACTTGCCGGCGGACACAGATATATTAATGCCCGGAAACCTGAGTTATACAGCAATATTATTGGCCAGCCTCATGAAAGCGAGCAAAAGGTGGCCTGGTTAAATGAGTAGGTGATACCAGTGTTGATAAATTATTTTTTGTTGGTAATTAGTTCAGGTACCTGGCGGGCTTAGGTTTTAGAATTGGATACTTTTGGGTATGGCAACTTTAAAGTTATTTATGCTGCTGCTGGGCAGCAAGGCACCAGGCAGGCATACCGAACAGCACGATGTGTTTTTTGGTATTGCGGAAACATTAAAAGAGCTGATCCCGGATATTAATGCTTTTTGGCCGGAGGCTATCGGGAAAATTCATGTTGATGCCTGGCGCCAGGTTAATGTTGTTCAAGGGTATCATATTGAAGTAGCTGAAAGAACAGCTGATAGTCAGGGTCAGGAACATCAGTTGTTTTTTATTAACCTTGGCGGCTATAAAAAAGATCTTTTTGATGAGCCTCATTTTAAGATAATAACCGTACAGCCTAATAAAGCTGCTGCTTTTGCCTTTGCAAAAAGCACCGATTTTTTTCAGGAGGTGCACTTTCCCGGAGCCGAATCGCACATTGATGATAAGTATGGGGTAGATGTTGATGACCTGTACCAGATTGATGAAATTTTACCGCCTCATCAAAAAGAAAAATTCAGGCTTCGTATTACCTCGGGGACTACACTTCCTGCTGATGAAATTCACCTCGGATATTTTAAACTGAATGCACTGCCATAGCAGCAATTAAAACATGCTGTTAACGGTCAGCTTTGTGTAAAAAACCTGATTGTTATCAAGGTTAGTAATACCTTTGGTTGGTTTTTACCGTAAGTACCTTATATATGCGTAAAATTATCATAGCATTGCTATTCCTGTTGCCGTTTGTGGTATCGGGCTGCAAACAGAAAACAGAGGCACAAGAAGTCGCCACCAAGCCGGGATATAATAAGCTGACTCCCGAACAGGAAGCAGTAATTGTTAACAAAGAAACAGAAATGCCTTTTACAGGTAAGTATCTTAAAGACATGGGCGAGGGGATATATGTTTGCGCACGGTGTAACGCACCGTTGTATACCTCCAAAAGTAAATTTGATTCGCACTGCGGATGGCCAAGTTTTGATGATGAAATTAAAGGAGCCGTTAAGCGCCTGCCTGATGCCGATGGTATGCGAACCGAAATAG
This sequence comes from Mucilaginibacter saanensis, assembly GCF_014200575.1. Lineage (GTDB taxonomy): Bacteria > Bacteroidota > Bacteroidia > Sphingobacteriales > Sphingobacteriaceae > Mucilaginibacter. Next base: position 149,719 of record NZ_JACHBZ010000009.1, read on the forward strand.
AGTGCGCCAAATGCGGGGCCCATTTAGGACATGTGTTTTTGGGCGAGGGGCTTACGGCGAAAAATACACGCCACTGTGTTAATTCCCTGTCGCTGAAGTTTATACCCGCAGCCGAAGTTAATAAGATGAAACAGCATCAATAATCATTAACCAGTTTAAAATACTATATATGTATCGCAATAATTTCTGCCTGTTATTTTTTGTTTTATTATTTAATACGGCTGCTTTTGCTCAAAAGCCAGCGGCTGTGCCATCGGGTACACAAACAGCTACTTTTGGAATGGGTTGCTTTTGGTGTTCCGAAGCTATTTTTACACGGCTTAAAGGCGTTGTAAAGGTAGAATCTGGTTTTTCAGGTGGTACGGTTAAAAACCCGAGCTATGAGCAGGTTTGCACCGGCGAAACTGGTCACGCCGAGGTTGTACAGGTATCTTTTGATCCTAAAGTGATCAGCTATGCTGACCTGCTTGAAGTTTTCTGGAAAATGCACGACCCTACCACTCTGAACAGGCAGGGCGAAGACGAAGGTACCCAATACCGTTCCGTAATATTTTACCGGGATGCCGCGCAAAAAACCGAAGCTGAAAAATATAAAGCTGCCTTAAACCAGGCAAAAGCATATCCTAATCCTATAGTTACACAGATTGTACCTTTTCAGGCTTTTTACAAAGCTGAGGATTATCATCAAAATTATTTTGCCCTCAATGGCCGTAAACCTTACTGTCGCCTGGTGATATTACCTAAAGTACAAAAGTTGGAGGAAGTTTTTAAAAGTAAGTTAAAAAGTAACTAAGCCACAGCATCGGTATTCAGGCATACATAAGCCCTTCGTCATAACCTGCAATTTATTAAAACCTATCCTTAAAGTTTAGGTTTATTATTTTGAGTAATGATTAAAAAGGAACAGGCTATGTTGAGCACTTATTATAAAATATGGGTTGATGCCATTGTGCAGGAAAGAGCAAAAAAAGGCGATCAGGGTAATTGGAAAGCATTTACTATTATCCCGATGTCGTTATTGCAGGGCATAAATTTGCTAACCTTACTTTTTGTTGTCAGGATAATAACTCACAGGGGTATACCCATAGTGTTAAGCCTGAATATATTCAGGGAGCGGGCGTTAAATACCTTTTTCGCAGGCATATTTACTTTTTTTATACCTTTTTTAATCCTTAACTATCTGCTGGTGTTTTATAACGAACGTTACCAACAGCTTACTAAAACTTATGCCGCCAGCAATGGTAAACTTTACCGCAAATACTTTTTTATAACTGTTGGTGTCATCGTAATTCCACTGGCGCTGAAATTGATTTTTTAAAAATGCATTGGTAGGCAAGTGAGCCCTCGCGGATACATAAAAATCGTTTTATGTAATTTTTAAATCAAAATACCAATTTGGTTTTTGGTATAAAATATATCTCTGTTTGTTTTTAATTATGTTTTAATTGACTATACTTGTTCGGTATAATAATATACTGAGCTATTAATCTTATATCAATTTAAAACTTTATGAGCCAGCAACACCCAAACCTATTGTTGATCAATTCATTTTTTGAAGCTTATGCAGGTAATAATCTTGCAGCAATTAAACAGATTCTTGCTCCCGACGTTGAATGGATAATTCCGGGCAGGCATCCTTTAAGCGGGACAAAAATTGGCGTGGATGCGGTGCTCGGCTATTTTAAACAACTTCAGGTGTGTGCATTTCAGGCCTCGCCCATAGTGATGGGCGTAAATGACGATTATGTTATTGATTGCCATTTAAACTGGAGCAATCTTGCCGATGGCGAAAACATGAAACGTATGTCGTGCCTGCTATGGAAGTTTAACGACGGCAAAATTAATAAGGTGTATAACTTCCCTGAAGACCAGCACCTGGTTGATGCCTTTTTTAACAACGCTTACGGCCAGGCAGCTATTTAATTTGCAGATACACTGCATCATCATATACCTTACCAAATGAACCAGGAAATAAATCAAGCATATCCCAAAGCTTATTGGGATATTGACAACGCTGCAAAAGAGTCGGGTTTTACTATGGCATCTGATGCTTTAACCTGCTCGTTGCTCAAAACACTTGCCGCCACAAAACCGGGGGGCAAATTTTTAGAACTGGGAACTGGAACTGGCCTGTCCACCTCATGGCTGCTGGATGGGATGGACGAGGTATCAACCCTAATCTCTATCGACAATGAAGCCCGCTTCCTGGCTATAGCTCAACAGTTTTTAGGTGATGATGACCGTTTGGGGTTGATTTGTACTGACGGAGCTGATTGGTTTGACCAAAACAAGCATTTAAAGTTTGATTATATTTTTGCAGATACCTGGCATGGCAAATATTTACTGCTTGATGAGGCAATAGCCATGCTTAACCCGGGAGGCCTGTATATTATTGATGATATGCTGCCTCAACCCAACTGGCCAGATGGGCACCAAGAAAAAGCCATTAAGCTTATAGAGGCGCTGGAACAACGAACAGATCTGGTGCTTACCAAACAATGCTGGGCAACGGGTATTGTAATTGCGGTGAAAAAGGCAGCGTAATTTGATTGCAGGGACTTATGTCAGGAATGTATATTTGCGCCAGTATATAGGTAGCCATAAAATAACAACCCCATGGGAGTAGAGATTGAACGTAAGTTTTTGGTAGATGATAAAAAGTGGCAGCAATTGGCCAAACCCGTGGGTAAGCATTTTAGGCAGGGTTATATTTTAAGCGATAAAGCCAAAACCATACGGATCCGGGTTACTGACGAGCACGGTTATATTACCATAAAGGGAGCAACGCAGGGGATTAGCCGGGCTGAGTATGAGTATACCATTCCAGTGCAGGAAGCGGGCGAGTTACTGAATAATTTTGCCATATCTGAACTGGAAAAGTATCGTTACTGTATTACTTTTGCTGGCAAACTTTGGGAAGTAGATGAGTTTTTAGGTAGCAATAAAGGCCTGCTTGTAGCCGAAATTGAGCTGGAACAGGAAACGGAAACTTTTGAGCTACCACAGTGGATTACCGTTGAGGTTACCGGCGATAACAGATATTACAATTCAAACCTGGCAGTAAATCCGTTCAGCAACTGGTAGTATAGGAGCCAATAATTGTGGCGCTGTTTACGCGCTTTCGGGTAGGGCCAGCAGCTGGTCGTTTTCAGATTCGTCTTTAACTGTTTTTACATATTTGTTGCCTTCGGGACAAACCGCAGGTATCAGCGTGGTTTTATTGCCATGCTGGTCAACAATATAGGCTTCACCGTCGCCGTCCTTGATCCAGTCGTAAAGTTTAGCCCTTTCGGTTATACCTTTTACATTGATACGCTCATTCACCCACTCCAGCGAGTCTATCGCTATATAAGGGTTTTCATGCAGCCTGGTATCGGTTTTTATGTATAATATACGCACTGCCATTGTTCATTTGCTTTAATTAATAGGTTTTATAAAATTAAAACAAATGATAAAACGGGTAAATAGGTGTTTTAACCCATTCTTGGTTGCGTAAAATTACTTACGGTATATGTTTACAAACTACAGATAAATGTTTCCTGACGCAACTTTAAGCCAGTAGCTAAAACCGGAGGGGAATCGGATTGAGCTTAAAAATAAATCTCCTGGTTTAAGGCAAGAACCTAAGCCAGGAGATTTACTATAAATTATTAAGACCAGCCTTCGCCTTTTTTAGCGTTGCCATTTTTAACATGTTCTTCAGCTGTTGCTTTTCCCATAATGGCTGCCATTTTATTGCCAGCGCTATCTTTGCCAGTTGCAATGTACCTGCCCGATTTAACGTCGATAACCGGATCGATCATTGGTACATTTTTAGTCTTAGTCTTTACTGAATACGCGGTAATGCCGCTTCCTTTTTCTGTTGCCATGATAAGTTCTTTTGTTTTTTAATGTTAACCCCATTTTTGCCGAATTGTTTTCGACGTTACTTATAATTGGTATTATGCTGTAAACATGCATTAAAATTTTTTAATTCAAAATACTTCAGGTAAATATTTTGTTAACACATTTAATTTTTTGTTAATAACGTATAAATGACCGTATCTGCAAATGCCTCATTATAAAAATGATTCTCCCTGAAATAGCCTTCCTGTATAAATTCATTCTTTTTGAGCAGTTTTATTGATGCTGCATTATGCGGGTTTACATTGGCTTGTATAGAGTGCAGTTTCATAACGTTAAAGCCATAATTGATAACCGTCTGCAGGGCTTCCTGCATTAAACCCGCACCCTGGCGGGCCGGATTTAAAAGATAACCGATCTCGGCACGATAGTTTTCCTTTTCTATTCGCCAAAAGCCAATGCTGCCTATAAATTGATTGCTTCCCCGGAGTGTTATACACCAGGTTATGCCGTTATTACTGCTCAATAAGTCCTGTATAACTGTTATAAGTTCAATAGCATCGTTGATGTTTTTTGCCAATGGCCGGGCTATATACTGCATAATATCCGCATTACTGCGCAGCTTAAGCAAGTCACGGGCATCGTCATAAGTAAATTGCCTTAGCTGCAAGCGCGGCGTACTTAAAACAGGGAAGGGGCTGAAATTTACATCGAGCATAAATTAATATTTTGGTAATGTTTACCTCTTGTTCATCAGGCTGCTGTTAAACTTTACAATCAGTTTAAACAGATCTGTATATTTAGTAAGTGGCAGTGTGGCGCTGATATCGAAAACATCATGGTATGCCCTTATGCCGCCCAATGTATAAATATAAAATGCCGGTACCCCTTTTTCGGTGAAAAGATAATGATCACTGTTGGCGGCCTTACCACGCGGATTTACTTTTACCAGGTAGTTGTTCTCGCTGTTAATTTGCTTAAGTGCGGCAAATTCATGTGGATAAATAGTGGCATTCACTACGGTTATACCATCAATCCCGGTGCCCTCCAGGTCTAAATTGATCAGGAAACGGATGTTCTTTAGTGGGATCAAAGGGTTTTGCGTGAAGTATTTAGAGCCTAACAGCCCTGCCTCTTCACCCGAAAAACAAATAAAAGCCATGGTGAAAGGCTGCGGGTGGGCTGCATAATATTTTGCCATACTTAGTACCTGCGTAACACCGCTGGCATTATCATTGGCTCCGGGGAAGTAAGTATCGCTACCCATACCTCCCAAATGATCATAATGGGCAGTGAGTACAATAATCGAATCAGGGTAGGTGGTGCCTTTTACTACGCCGCAAATGTTTGCAGTTTTAAAATCGGGGATCACCTTGTTTTCTATGTCGGCATCAATGGTTGCGGGTAATTGCTTTATCGCTTTCTTATCTATCTGTACCAATGTATAATCAAGTTCTTTACCCTCAACAGACCAGGTGAGCTTGTCCTCCAGCGATATTACAATGCGGTTTTGCTTGTCAACAAAATGGGTACTGTCTATTTGTTCCAGTTTGCCTGTACCGGTAACGCCCTTACTATCCGGACTCACAATATAATCCCTGCCGGGCTTAAGTACCGCCCCGTTGATCAATACCTTCATTTTACCGGGGAAGGTATTAACAGGGTAGTTAAATTCCTGCAGGTAGCTTTTGCCATCCATCGGTTTTACTCCATAGCTTTTAAACTGCGAGGTTAAAAAAACGGCAGCTTTGTGTACGCCATTGTTGGTATAGCCACGCCCCCAAAAGTATGGCGATGTTAGGGTATCAACCATTTTACGGGCAAATAAGCTATCCTGGGCAAATAAACTGCTGGTGGTTAACAATAGTAGTAATAAGGCAAGTTTAAATTTCATTTTCAGGGAATACGTATTACGATAAAAAACTATCGGCTTCGCGGTAAGCCTTAATCAGGGCCAGTTCGCCTTCCTTACCCTGGCCTGCATTGCCGTGCTCCATGCCTAAAACACCTTTGTAACCTTTATTATAAATGTGTTTAAATATGTTTTTATAGTTTACTTCGCCTGTACCGGGCTCATTACGGCCGGGGTTGTCGCCTATCTGGTAGTAGCCAATCTCGTCATATACCCAATCAAGCGTAGAGATGATATTGCCCTGGTTGCGTTGTACGTGGTACATATCATACAAAATTTTGCATGACGGGCTGCCCACCGCTTTACAAATGGCATAACCCTGGTCGGGGGTGCGCAAAAATAAATCGGGATTATCACTCAGCGGCTCCATCACTATAACCAGTCCGTGAGGTTCAACAATGGCTGTACCTTTTTTCATGGCTTCAATCACGTTGCCTGTTTGTATGCCAATGGGCAGGTTACGCACAAAATCGCCGGGTACCACGGTAACCAGTTTGCTGTTGATGCGTTTGGCTACTTCCACAGCCTCTTTGCAGCTGGCAATAAACTTATCAAGATAATCGGCTTTGCCCGATGCCAGCATATTGGTATTATTACCCAGGCCCGGTTGTACAAATACGCCCATGGCCATACCCAGTTTGGCCAGTGTATCACCAATTTTTTTCTGCTGATCAACAGGTCGGGCGGCCATACCATTATCCTCAATGGCCCTGAAGCCCCTGTCATAAGCAAATTTTATCTGATCAATAAAATCGGCGCCGACGTGGTTTTTAAACATACCATCATGTATGCCGTAGTTTAAATTAAAAGGCTTGTCCGAGGCGGCAACGGTGGTATCGCCGGTAAGGGAGGCGGCTTTTAAAACACCGGTTGATAATAATGATGCACCTGCAAGCACTGAGCTCTGCACAAAGTTTCTGCGTTTCATAGGTAAATTGGATTTGAGGTAGCAAGATAAGGTAAATAGCAATTAAAATTCAAAAAGTAAATTACAGTTTAAATTTATGCCGATGTTGATAAACCGTCATAATGACTCTTGCAATTGGTTAAAGTGCGTGTAATGGCTAATGAAAGGACACCGCATCACGTTTTTTTGAAAAAAAGTAGTATATTTGTATTACAAACGGAAAATTTATTGCTATTTCCCTTATAGCTGCCTGCTAATCAATTCTTGTTGATCAGGGTTCATTTTTATCCCCGCTGATACCGTTGCTGCCCGGAAATTAATTGATGATCCTCTTCATGTACTTCAAAAACCGGACGTTTGATCCGTTGATTATGTTTTATAGGTTTTACTCAGGGGAAAGGCAAATTGTTTAACTAAATTTTTAATAAATATGGCTAAATCGCAAGCAACCTTCATGAAAAAGCAACTCGAAAAAAACAGACAGAAAAAGAAAGAAGATAAAGAACAGCGTAAATTAGAGCGCCAGCAAAATGGTGGTGGCGGCGACCTGGAAAGCATGATGGCTTATGTTAATGAATTTGGCGAAATTGTATCAACCCCGCCCGAAAAGAAAATATAAACTTTTCAATTACAATTTATGTAGTGTAACAAATAAATGCTTACACTACATATAAAATTGTATCACATCTCCCCCTTATTATGGAATGCTCCTTACCTGGGCATTAGCTGCGTTTGCCCTATCAGCAGCAATATTTCAAAATACATATCAAATTTATTTGTACTTATTTGTAACTTATTGTAAGTCAGTTTGTAAATATCATTACAGGCAATTGAACCTTTTGCAATTTAAATTGTCATACCTCATAGAGATATTTATAAATGGCTATGAAAATAAAACTATGCTTACTGCTGGTTGGGGCATTAGCTGCCTCATGCTCGGGAAACCGGAATAATAATGCAGATGATTCTTCAAGTGCCGGCGGAAGTCATAAAGATACAGTGATTGCTAATGAAGCAGATGCTCCACCTGTAAACATGCAGTATTGTTTTTACCATACCGACGGTACAAAGGCTCAGGATACTACCTCTGTTAATATATTGATTAATGGCGACAAGGTTACCGGAAAAATGAACTGGCAGCCAAAAGAAAAAGATAAACGCAGTGGTACGCTTACAGGCAAGCTTAATGGTAATGCTATTAAGGCGGTATGGGTATCTATGCAGGAGGGAGTAAAAGACAGCCTTGATGTGGAGTTTCAGCTCAGGGGCAATGCGCTTGCACAAAAGCCATATTTGTATAACAGCAAAACCGGCAAACAGCAAACTAATTCAAAAGCCGATTACAGCGTAATTTACAATATGAAAAATTGTAATTAATTGAGTCTAATTATTACATTAGTAACTTAAAACATAAACCGCTGATAATTTAATATGAAGAAAAGAGAAACCAGTATATTGTACCTTGTATTGGGTTTATATACCCTGATGATCAGCTGGTACTATAACCACTCGCTGATATTGTTGCTTATTCACTATTTGTTTTGGCCGGTATACCTGGTATACGAGCTATTGATAGGTCACCTGGCCAACGGCATGTGGAAAACAATCCCGCTATCGTATTTTAATTAAGTAAACATTTTATAATGTTAAAGAAAGCGCCCGGCTGTAAAGTCGGGCGCTTTTTTTATGCTCCGTTTTTTTGTTCAAATTATAGCTGAAACAGTTTAAAATACGTGAGCGGCTCAAGTAATTACCACATAGGGCAGGCGTTTAATTACGCGGCAAAATATCAGTAAATGTGCGTTTGCAATAGCGTATTGGCACTTCCCAGAGTTTTATTGTCTATACCCACCTTTGAATCACAGATCGGCGCCGGCTTATCTAACCAATTGAAACATGAACGGCGCACTGTGTAAAAAAAATCAATCATGTATAAACAATTATCAATTATTTCTATGAAAAAGTTAAACTATGTAGCTGTATTACTGATGGCATCGGTGTTGTTAATCGCGTCGTGCAAAAAGGGGGATGACGGTGCTGCTGGCCCGGCAGGTGCTGCCGGCGCAACAGGAGCACAAGGCGCAGTTGGCCCGGCAGGCCCCAAAGGTGCCGATGGTACCGACGGAAGTGTTATTTACAGTGGCAACACTGCGCCAGTAACAACAACAGGCGTAGCGGGTGATTTTTACCTCAACACCGCAAACGGACTTTTATATGGCCCAAAAACAGCAGCAGGCTGGGGTACAGGGTTTTCATTGAAAGGTCCTGCCGGGGCAACTGGGGCTACTGGCGCAACCGGGGCTACCGGAGCTGCGGGTACTAAAACATTAAGTGGTTCTGGTGCACCGGTGGCCAGCCTGGGTAACGTGGGCGATTTTTATCTTGATAAAAACAGTTATTTCCTTTACGGTCCTAAAATAGCTTCGGGATGGGGTGCCGCGGTAAATTTACAAGGTCCTGCCGGTCCGGCTGGCCCTGCTGGCACAGCCAATGTAATTTACTCGGGCTGGGCTTACGCTACAAACTTCAGAGATACCACGGTTGATAACAGCGCGTTAAAAGCAGGCGACCTGGCGGCTCCTAAGCTTACGAACGCGATACTGAATAGCGGTAGTATGATGGTGTATTTTACTTACGGCGGCGGCGTGCTGGCGTTACCTTATGTTAGCAACGCATGCGGTAAAGAAAATACAATAAGTTTCTTTCCCAGTTTGGGCCACTTTGTAATTACACGTTTTACTGCCGATAATTCAAATTCAATTGCGCTGTCAACCTTGTTGCAGTACCGTTATGTGATTATTCCGGGCGGTATCACTGCGGCGGTGGCCAATCATGTGAATATTAACGATTATGAAACAGTGCGTAAGTTTTATCGTATTGCCGATTGATTGAGGTTCAATCATTAAGAAGGTAATCATAAAATAAGGGGCAGTAATTTTACTGCCCCTTATTGGTGTTATATAGCCTGGTGTGGCTGTTAAATCTTTTCAACAACAACGGCGGTGCCGTAGGCCAGTACTTCGGTTATGCCTTGCATAACCTCGTTAGCATCGTAACGCATGTTGATAATACCATTTGCACCGATAGCCTGCGCGTGCTGAATTAAAAGCTGATAAGCCTCTTCGCGCGCGTTTTCGCAAAGCTCAACATAAATAGATAACCGGCCGCCAAAAAGTGATTGAAAGCCACCGGCAATATTGCCAAGGGCGCTTCGGCTGCGAACGGTAATGCCACGTACAATGCCTAAATGTTTAACCACGCGGTAACCCTCTAAAGCTGTACTTGTTGTAATAAGTGAAGTGTCCATCTGTTTTTTAATTATTGGTAGTGATATTGAATTACCCCGCACAAGTGCGAGGTATTTATAATTAGATGCTTCAATATATTAATAATTACACATAGTGCCTTTTTTATTTACAACTAACAGTAATGCTTATAAGTAAATAAGGCGATACGCAGGCATACCTGTAGCTTTATACGGCAAAACGGGCCGTAAAAATGCTTATCTGTACTTACACAGGTATGAGCTTTGCACGCTGGTTTTTACCTGGAATGAGGTGCCTGCTTCAACTTCAAATGTTTGTCCGCCGGTAAAGGTTTTCCAGTTTTGCTCGCCTGGCAGCAATGCTTCCAGTGCACCTTCAATAACGGTCATGGTTTCATGGCTTGATGTGCCAAATTCATACGTTCCTTTTTCAATAACACCAATGGTACTGCGACCTTCTGACGTGTTGTAGGCCAGTGATTTAACAGCGCCTTCAAAATATTCGTTTACGTTAATCATGCTTAGTAATTTTGGGGCCTAATATGCTTAAATAAAATCATTTGTTTAATAAACATAGTGCAGATATTACGTAGCCGCTAAATGTAGAATGTTAAAATATGTGAAAAAATTAACTTTGGTTGTAATTATTACTTCGTAAAGAGCGTTATTTGCATAAAATTTATATATGAAGAAAACTCAACTAATTATGCTGTTGCTTTTATCAGCTATATGTATCCAAAGCTGTAAAAAGGACGCAAGTACTTCTGCCTCTACAGTTTCCGATAAAATACTTTCAGCAAATATTAATGGTACAGCATGGAATCCAGATACCGTAAGTGCCAAAATTACTTATAACGCAGCTGCCAAAACCAAGGCTTTTACTATTGTTGGCACAGCCGATCAGCAAAGAATAAGCATTAGTGTAACGGTACCTAACAGTGCAAATACCCAGGATTTTGGCTTGGCCACCTATAAAGTTGATGCAACAAACAATGTGGTATTAAACTATTATACCCAGCAATTAATCACTGGCGGTACGTATGATTTTGTTCAGGTTGGGGTTGTTGAGCCCGGTTCTGGTTCGGTTACCGTAACTGCAATTGATACCACCAAAAAAGTGATAACCGGTACTTACTCGTTTACCGCTAAAAAGGTAAATTATGATACCGATGGTAACATCGAATCGATAGAAATACAGCAGATTTTATTAGGTACGTTCACCAACTCGCCTTATACTTTTGAAAGTAACTAATGGGTAGTTAGCTATCTGTAAAGCATTCAGGTTGAATCAAAATAAATATTTTTAGGTGATGCTATCAACATTACCGACATTGAAAGGCAAAACTTTTCTTCAAACATATTAAAGGCTCCGGATGTACATCCGGAGCCTTTTTGTTTAACATTCTATTATTATAAGCCTTATTACTGAACAGGGCGCGTTGGCGTTGTAGGACTTGGGGTAGGGTTTGGTGTTGGGCTCGGTGCTGGTACAGGCGCTGGCGTAGGGGTTGTAGGATCAGTAGGCGTAGGTGTTGTTGGCATTGGGGTAGGAGAAGGGTTTGGCGCCGGATTTGTCGGATCAGTTGGTACAGGTGTAGGAACCGGAGGTGGTGTTGGCGTTTTAGGGGCTTTTTTATTCTTCTTTTTAGCCGGAACGGTATCTGTAACCATAACCGTTTTTTTATTTAATCCATTAGCCTTTCGCAGGCCCTCAGCTTTGTGATTGCTTGCAAAAACAAACGAGCCAACAAATGTTATAGCGATAGCCGCAGCCGTTATTCTTAAATTTTTCATAACATTTTTCTTTGAGTGTTTTAAAATTTAACTATAATGATAACAAGGGGAACGGCCGCATTGTTTTTATAAAATGAAAACCGTAAACTTTTCCAAACAAATAGCAGTTATAAGCATTTGGTTTTATGGTATGGCATCATCAAATAAATCAATTTATAGTGCATTGGCGGCAAACCTGCTTATTGCAATTACCAAATTTATTGCGGGTGTTGTAAGCAACAGCGCTGCGATGATTGCCGAGGGCGTACACTCTGTGGTTGATACGGCAAACCAGTTACTGTTATTATTAGGGTTGCATCAAAGCAAAAAAAAACCAGATAGCAGGCATCCTTTTGGATACGGCAAAGAGTTATATTTTTATTCGTTCATTGTATCCATACTCATTTTTGGTTTAGGGGGCGGGGTGTCTATTTACCAGGGTATTACCCATATTTTGCATCCGGATGTGCCAGGTAACCCTACCTGGAGTTATGTAGTATTATGTTCATCGGTTGTTTTTGAAGGGGCGTCGTTCATCATATCGGCCCGGGAGTTTAACAAACTGCGCGGCGACCAAACCTGGTGGCAGGCCATCACCAATAGCAAAGATCCATCTACCTTTTTGGTGTTGTTTGAAGATGGTGCCGCAGTAATTGGTTTATTTATAGTAATGATATGTTTATTTCTGGGGCACAGGTATCATCTGGATTATTTGGACGGTGTGGCCTCGCTGCTGGTAGGTTTACTGCTTATTTTTGTATCTGTAATATTGGCGCGTGAAAGCCGGAGCCTGCTGATGGGCGAGGGAATAAGTAAACAAACCAAGGTAAAAATAACCGAAATTGTTGAACAGGATACCGACGTTTTAAAGCTGATGCATATCCTGTCAACCTACCAGTCGCCAAGTGAGATTCTGCTGATGCTCATCGTAGCCTTTAAGCCCAACCTGAATACCGAGCAGATCAACGAAGCCATCTCCCGTATCCGTAACCTGATTAAAGACGAATACAGCCTGATTCATTTTGTGATAATTCAGCCAGAGATCTATATGGATAAGGTAAATCCCAATGTGCAAACGTATATTTAGCATAGTGAAGCTGGGGAGCCAAGATGTTACCTTTGAAATAGTTTGTCATATTTTCCAAAAAATATCCTTATACTGCATTACTAAACTTTATTAAAATGTATATCAATCAGCGTAAATCTCTTCAGCAAAATCCTAAAACCTTTTTAAAAACAATGAACATTATTCATGTTGCGTTATTTGGCGGACAGGTAACGTTCGCAATAATAACTTTCAGCTTAAATAAGCAACAGCTGTTATTTAGCATAAAAAATACAGGTGATGTTTTCTTTTTTATAGCTCCGGGACTGGCCGTTTTTTCTTTTGTGGTAAGCATTTTTTTGTTCAAAAAACTTGTATCTGAATCATTGAATAAAAACACATTGTCGGAAAAATTAACGGGCTATCAATCGGCTGTTATCGTAAGATCGGCTTTGTTAGAGGGGGCGTCTTTGTTTGGGATAGTAGTATTTATGTTAACATCCAACTTGTTTTATCTTTTTATATCTACTGTAATCATGTTATATTTTTTAACCCTACGCCCAACGGCAGACAAAACCGCAAGTGACCTGCAACTTACTTATGATGAAAAAGCGGAACTTGAAGCGTAGATAATAAACTCAAACATCGATGACAAAAACAGAACTACAAAAAATGATAGCCGGCGAATTATATGATGCCGGTGATCCAGAACTGGTATCCGGACGTTCAAAGGCGCGTGCATTATTTACGCAATATAATGCTTTGAGTTATGACGACAAGGACGCAAAAAAGGCCATTCTAAGACAGTTGCTGGGTGGTTTTGAAAATAACATAGATATACAATCGCCTTTTTACTGTGATTACGGTTTTAATATTTTTGCAGGCGATAATTTATTCCTGAACTTTAACTGCATTATATTGGATTGTGCTCCGGTTACATTTGGCAACAACGTTTTCCTGGCGCCTAATGTACAGTTGTACACTGCCTATCACCCTATAATAGCTGCCGAACGCATTAAAGGGCCTGAGTATGCTGCGCCTATCACCATCGGCAATAATGTATGGCTTGGAGGCGGTGTAATTGTATGCCCCGGTGTAACCATTGGCGATAACACAACCATAGGGGCCGGGAGTGTGGTTACTAAGGATATCCCCGCAAATGTAGTAGCCGTAGGTAATCCCTGCCAGGTAATCAAAAAACTATAGCCCGGATTAATAAACGGGTTCTTTACCGGTTATGAGCTTGGCTTGCGGAATACTTTGCTTGAGCATTTTTAGTTCGGCAACAATAATAAAACTCACAATTACCAAAAAGCCCCATGAGCTTATTTTTTGGTAGTTAACCATAGCCCATCCGTTGTGCTGATAGGCATATTTCCATGCGCCAAGTAATGTTGCAACATTCTCTGCCAACCATATAAAAAAGCCAATCAGCAGGAATGATAGTATGGTAGGCATCCGGAAGGCTTTTTTGTTTACATAAAATATTACTACCGATTGCCTGAAGAAATACAAGATCAGCAAACCAATCAAATACCTTACATCGGGTACAAAATGATTGCTGAAAAAATTAAGATATATAAGGGCGCCTATCAGGCAAGCGGTATAATGGCCGGGCCAATGAATTATCTGCAGGTCGAGTCTTCGCCACGCCTGGCACATGTAGCTGGCCACGCTGGCATACATGAAGCCGCTGTATAAGGGCACACCTAAAAGCTTGGTGTAAGCAAATTCAGGATAAGCCCAGGAGCCATAATGTACCTTAAAAAGCTCCATCATAAGTCCCAGTAAATGAAAAATACAGATCACCAATACCTCATCTTTGGTTTCAATTTTAGTGTAATACAGCGCCGCTTGTATCAATATACAGGCTATCAGCATAAAATCATATCGGGGTATAACGGCCGCAAACAGATGTGATATGGCCAGCATTGTAAAAACCAATACGGGGAACAAGCATGATAATGCCTGCTGGCTTACAAAGGTAATAATGTGCCGGGTGCTGATCTTTGACATTGTTCAGGATTGGATATATAAATGATCGAGGTTTTTTATTTGCGCTTTGTAAGCTGCGGGCAATAGCGCGTTACGTAAAAAATTGGCCAGGTTCACCAGGCGGCATAGCTTATAAACCCACAAAACCGGTATCAGCCAGCGTAACTTACCTAAATGAAGCTGTTGTTGTACTTGCCTTGGTACAACCAATAACTGAGCCTGTTTTAATACCTGGTAACGTACCGGGCCCAGATGTTTCCGGTATTGGCTGTAAAGGTCAACAGTTAAGTTGCTGCGGATAAGGTTTTGTTGCAGGTGCCGGTGACGCATATCCAGGTATTCAGCATAATTTGAGGGCAGCCCCTTAAGCTGCATACGTATGCCTACTTCTTTAAAAACGTTAAATGTTTCGGCCTTTTCGGTTATGGTAAGCGGCCGCTCCAATAGCTCGTAGGCACTTACAGATAGGTCAATAAGTAAAAAAAGCACATCGCGGTAGGCCCAATCAGGTATGGTGCTTCCGCGGCTGAGCTCTACGCCGCGATGTATGCCGGTAATTTTATCAATGGCCCGCAGGGCTGAATCCCGCTCCGAAAAAATAATCTGCCGCGAATAGGTAACGGTGGAGAATAACCGCCCTAATGGATCTGCAGGTAGTTTGCCTGTAAAATACAGCCAGTCAACCGCTTTGTTTAAGGAAAACTCGGCTGCGGCACCCGCAAAAATAAATAGTATGGTATCGGCCTTACCCCATATTTTGCGTACAATTGAATCCTGATCAACAAAATATTCCATGCTATTTATATTTTGATTTGAGTGATCTGTGCTGGCTGCTGCCAGTAAGTATTGACAACCATTCAATGCCTATCACAAGAGCCATGCCTAATGTATAGCACAACATATCTATCCATGAAAAGGAGCTTCCCAATAGTAATACTGCTGCTTTTGAATTTTGCAAACCAAGTAGCTGTGTTAAATGGAAATATTGCGAAACCTCCACTGCATAGGCAAATAGTAAAACGCCAAGGGCAGTTTTAAAGGCTGGTGTATTCAAAAAACTTTTAACAAGGCAATAAAGCAGTATTACCACTAAAAAGTCGCCGCCATAGGGCCTGATGATGTTATCATGCGCGTATCTGCCAATGAGTATTTCAATCAGCAGAAGCAGCAGGGCAGGGGTAAAGTATCTGTAATTTTTAATCATTTAAAAGTACTTTGTAATACAAAGCAATGAATTAAAAATGAGATTTCCAAATGGTATCAGTATATCTGGCAGGAGTAGGAAAGGTGTATAAAGCCGTTCTACTTTCCTGAAGTCAGCGTTGTTATTGATTTAACTTATCCTGATCTCCACCCGGCGATTTTTTTGGCGCCCCTGTTTGGTTTTGTTGGTAGCTATAGGTTGTGTGCTGCCAAAGGGACTGGTTACAATTTTTATGGGCGATACACCCTTTTTTACCAGGTAATCTTTAATGGCGTCCGCTCTTTTGCCTGATAGCTTCCAGTTGGCGATGTAATTACCAATGGAATCGGCATGGCCGCGAAGTACCAAAGCGTAATTTTTATCAACCAGTAGTTTGGCAAGTTGATCTAACTGGTCGTTGTATCCGGCATGGATGTCAATTTTGGCAAAAGCAAACTCCACATTTTTGGTCATTTCCTCAACAGACATACGTACGCTGGAACGACTGCTGTTTTTGTGGGAAACTTTATGGGGTTTAGTAAATGCGCCGGCGTTAATTGTTAGCAGCATTAAAGCAATGGATGCTAACGTAAAAAATGTTGTTTTCATTGGTTTTGCTGATTAGGTTAATAAATGATGTTTGATCACAGAACAATACATAATAAATGTTAACCTGATAGCATTGTTTTTGCGTTATTACCTGTTGTATACCATTTTGTAAAGTATTGTAAACTAATGAGTAATGAAATATTCCTAATGGTTTTAAAATTCAAAAAAAAGCCTGCCTGAACCAAAATATGGTTCAGGCAGGCATCTATAAATTAACGCTGAATATAATTAATATCCGGGGTTTTGTGTTAACGCCGCATTTGCCATGATCTGGCTGGCTGGTATGGGGAAAAGTGCAGCATTGGCGTTCCAAACACCGCCTTTAGATACGCATACACCTTCTGACGGGCCCATCACGTTATCAATAAAACCTGTCTTCTTCATATCAAACCAGCGGTGTCCCCATTCGTCAAATAATTCGCGTTGATTTTCCTGGCTAACATTACCCAGTTCTTGCTGTTGGGTTGTCGGGAAAAACTCGGTTAAATTAGATCTGACGCGAATAACATTAACATCTGCCGAAGCTTGTGGCAGCATATTCAAATGGGCGTAGGCTTCGGCCCTCACAAGGTACACTTCCGCAAGCCTGATCATGATATAGTTTTCGGCAGGAGCACCATTAGCCCGCTGTTCATATTTGTACGGATAAATGTAATATGTTTGGTTTAAAAAAGTATTATTAAGCCAAACTACCTGGCGTCCGTCATGCATATCAAAGGCATATTGTAAATAACCTGTATTGTATTTGGGGACGCCTGGTGAAATTACGGGATTAAACAAATTGCCCTCGGCAGTTTCAAAGGTGGTACTTGTAGGTTTCAATTGCCATATAGCTTCTTTGCTGTCGGCCAAAAAAACAGTAGGCATAAACACGATGCTGTATACCGATGAATTGATCACTGCGGAGGCCGCATCTACCGCCTTTTGCCAATAGCTGCTGTTGCTGGCACCCTGGTATAAATAGGCCCTGGCCAGCAATGCATCGGCCGTAAATACGTTGGGTCTGAATTTGCCCGTGCCCGCATAGTTTACAGATAGTTTGGCCTGAGCATTAACTAAATCGGCTATGATTTGCTGGTAAACAGCGCTAACAGTGGCGCGGGGGAGCTTTTTGTTTGCCTGCTGATCTGTTGTGATAAACAGGGGTACGGGGCCCCAGATATTTACCATGTTGAAATACAAAAATGCCCGCACTACCTCCGACTCGCCAATAAGTTGATTTTTTGCTTTATCGCTGATGTTTTTGCTTGCTTTTAACCCTTCGATGCAGGCATTTACGGTGTCAATCAATTGATATGCACTTGTCCATAACTGGTCATTTATAGTATTATCGGACTTCATGGCGTTAATGTAAATTTCATGCTCTGCGGCGCTTTGGGTGCTAACAGAAACAGGCACTAACTCGTCGCCGGCTAAGCCGGTGTATAAGGTAATTGCGCCATTGCCAAAGTTTAAGGTTCCGGCACTGCCGCCGTTCATTTGTGTATAAATACCCAATACAGCTTTGGTAGCCGCAGCACTATCTGCAAACCCGGTAACAGGGGGCGGTGTTGGATGTGGCGGAGGTGGCTCATGCTTTTTACAAGCATTGAGTGTCATTAATAATAAGCAGCCTGTTGCTATAAATGAATGCTTTAAGTAGTTTTTTAACATAATGTAATATTTAAAATAGTTAAATGAGATATTTAAATTGAGTTTGGCCTGTTACCTTTATTGAATGATAAGCTGTACAATATTGCCGCAGACTGGCTTTTGCAACAGCTTTAACACCAACCCGGGTTGTCCTGACAAATGTAGAGGTATACCCAAAAGTAAAGATAGGAAGTAGTTATAAAAATACCTGATTTGTTTGTCTGTTGATAATCGCAAGGTATTCATAATGCGGGCTTTACAAAAGTAACATGCTTATGCCGTAGTTGTTTGTAATAAATCATTTACAAAAATGAAGATCAATAAAAGGTAGTGCGCTCAAAGAGTTGGCTGCACATGTTTTACTTCGTTAGTATAATAATATAAAGAAGCTGATTTTTTACGAAACCTTAGCTCTTAAACTCACGTATATTAATATTATAGCCGCTGTAAAACAATAGTTTAATAAAAAATCAACCGTTTCAAAAAAAATGAAATTACTATTCAATAATTTAATTTCTTGGGAACAATTGTTTACTTTAGTAGCAACCACCAAACCTGAAAATGAGCGTTATCACTTATAAATGCAGCAAAGCCTTATGGCTTGTAGGTATAATTATACCCATTGCTATTACATTTACCTGTATTGCTGACATTGACAATTATAATTACCTGCGTGTATTGCCGGCTATGGTAATACTTACCGCCGTTGCTGTTTATTACTGCAAACAGTGTTTTACTTATGATTTAAAGGATAAAGCCGCTCTGTTGCTCGATAATGAGAAACTCATCTATTATATTGATCACACCGTAATATATTGGGCTGATATTATGGATATCAGTTACGGTAAAGTACGTGGTCAGGGCTTGTCTATCTTTTTTACGATAAAAAGCGAGGGTATCCGTAATAGTAATATCTGCATATCTACCGATCTGGTAGAAGGGGACGACTGGGCCATTTATAACGACATTATAGAACGTTATGTTAAGGTAAAAAATAAACAGTTTGCGCTCATTTCGTGATAATTACGTTGTTATTAAGGTGCTTGCAACGGTTCATGGATTTGTTCGTTCCGTGTGTTTCATGGAGATTTTGAATCTGCAAATCAGCTTTGCGCCTGTTTGTTAAGTATAACCAGCAATTGACAGTTGTTTTCCTGAGAAAAGCTAACAATCAAGTATTTGCAGTATCCTTTCCCGCTTCCAATATCCACAACCGCTCAAATTTTCCACAATTCCTTAAAACCGCAGCCAATGCATTAACTTTACCCGATTAATAAAAGGAATAACCGCTTGGCTAAAGATACTACCAAAGAAACCCCCTTAATGCAGCAATATAATGCCATAAAGGCTAAGTACCCCGGTGCTTTGCTGCTGTTTCGTGTGGGCGATTTTTACGAAACCTTTGGCGAGGATGCCATTAAAGCCGCAGGTATACTGGGCATTGTGCTTACCCGCCGTGGCAACGGTGTGGGTACCCATATTGAACTTGCTGGTTTCCCTCACCACTCACTGGATACTTATTTACCCAAGCTGGTAAGAGCCGGGCAGCGCGTAGCCATCTGTGATCAGCTGGAAGACCCTAAGACCACCAAAACCATTGTTAAACGGGGCGTTACCGAACTGGTTACCCCGGGTGTGGCTACCAATGATAATATACTGCACCAAAAAAATAATAACTACCTGGCATCGTTGCATTTTGAAAAAAATACGATAGGCATTGCGCTTATTGATATTTCTACAGGGGAGTTTTTAACGGCGCAGGGTAACAGCGATTATATTGATAAGCTGTTGCAAAGTTTTTCGCCCAGTGAGGTGATTTATCCAAAAAGCCGTACGCGTGACTTTAAGGATACTTATGGCGACCGCTTTTATACCTACGCACTTGATGAATGGCCTTATAGCGGCGATTATGCCAATGAAGCCCTGTTAAAGCATTTCGGTGTAAAATCATTAAAAGGTTTTGGTATTGACAAGCTTAACCTGGGTATTGTAGCCGCAGGGGTGGCCATCCATTACCTGAATGAAACAGAGCACCGCAACCTGGGCCACATATCAGCCATAGGCCGCATAGAAGAAGATCGTTATTTATGGATCGACAGGTTCAGCATCCGCAACCTGGAGCTGGTAGGTTCGGCTAATGAAAATGCCCTTACCCTGGTTGATGTGCTTGACCATACCTGCTCACCTATGGGTGCCCGTTTGCTGCGCCGGTGGATAGTAATGCCGCTAAAGGAACTAAAGCCTATTAACGACCGCCTTGGCGTGGTGGAGTATCTGATAGCGCAGGAAGAGCTGCGCGAAACCCTGCAGCAATACATTCGCCAGATTGGTGACCTGGAAAGGCTTATCTCCAAAATTGGCTTGCAAAAGGCCAATCCGCGCGAGGTTTGTCAGCTTAAAAAGGCATTGATAGCCATTGGTTCTATCAAAAAAATAGCCGAAACATCAGAGAGCCTGCCGTTAAGGGCCATAGGTGAGCAGCTTAATCCTTGCACGCTTATTTGCGAAAAAATTGAAAGGGAGTTGCACCCCGAGCCGCCGGTCATGATCGTTAAGGGATCTGTGATGAACGAGGGCATTAACGAAGAGTTGGACAGGCTACGCAAGATCGCTTTCGGTGGCAAGGGTTACCTGCTCGAAATTCAGAAACGAGAGGCCGAGGCAACTGGTATTCCGTCGCTTAAGGTATCATTCAATAACGTTTTTGGTTATTACCTGGAGGTTACACATAGCCATCGCGATAAAGTGCCGTCTGAGTGGATCCGTAAGCAAACATTGGTAAATGCCGAGCGCTATATTACTCCCGAACTTAAGGAGTACGAAGAGCAAATATTAGGGGCAGAAGAAAAGATACTGGCACTGGAAACCCGTTTATACAACGATTTACTGTATTCGCTGGCCGAATATATTAAGCCTATACAGCTTAACGCCCAGCTGATTGCCCGTTTAGATGTGCTGCTTAATTTTGCAGCCATATCTATCAAAAATTACTACGTAAAGCCCGAAATGAATGAAAGTCGCCTGCTGGATATTAAAGGCGGACGGCATCCGGTGATAGAGAAAAACCTGCCGCTGGGCGAGGAGTACATTACCAATGATGTGTATCTTGATTCGGAGTCGCAACAGATCATCATTATTACAGGGCCCAACATGGCGGGTAAGTCGGCCTTGTTAAGGCAAACCGGTTTAATTGTGCTGATGGCGCAAATGGGATGTTTTGTACCGGCTAAATCGGCTTCCATAGGTTTGGTTGATAAGATATTTACCAGGGTAGGAGCATCGGACAATTTATCGTCTGGCGAATCTACCTTTATGGTGGAAATGAACGAAACTGCCAGTATTTTGAATAACCTGTCGGACCGGAGCCTGATCCTGCTGGATGAGATTGGCCGTGGTACTTCGACCTACGATGGTATTTCCATTGCCTGGTCTATTGCCGAATACCTGCATAATCACCCCGCGGCCAAAGCCAAAACACTTTTTGCCACCCACTATCACGAGCTAAACGAACTGAGTAACAGTTTTAACCGGATCAAAAACTTTAACGTATCAGTAAAAGAAGTTGGTCACCAGATAATTTTCCTGCGTAAGCTGGTACCCGGCGGCAGCGAACACAGCTTTGGTATTCACGTAGCTAAACTGGCTGGGATGCCGCAAAAGGTACTGAGCCGCGCCAACGAAATATTGAAAAAACTGGAAAACGAGCGCACTGGTGGTGAGCATATTAAAGAAAGTATCCGCAAGGTGCAAAAACAGGCCGTGCAAATGCAAATGTTCTCAATCGATGATCCGGTACTGGTGAAGATCCGCGATACGCTGAATAACCTCGATGTAAATACCCTGACTCCTGTTGAGGCACTGATGAAACTGGATGAAATACAAAGGGTGATAAAGAGTTGATTTCAGATGTGCAGATCTTAGATGTGCGGATTGTTTGAAATTGGATTTTTCAAAAGTTCAGACTGGCAAGTCTTTATATGTTCTTGTACAACTTTATACCTTGTCATTCTGAGCGTAGTGAAGAATCTAATCGCCGAACAGATCCTTCGCTACGCTCAGGATGACAGGTCGGTTTGTCCTTTGCCTGCCCGCACATTAAAACCTGCACATTGATGTTAATATGTTAAGAACATCCACATCAAATAAACACTGTTTAAACATAATTTTACTGTATGACTAAACATCACAATCTGCTTTATCTGTTTGTATTATTTTTTGTGCCTTTTGTGTTAACCTCCTGCCATTCGCGCAAGGCCGCCATGAAGGGGCATCCGGGCGAAATAGTAAAGCCCCAGACAGAAATGGCCGAAAAATACTCTGCCATTATGGGGGTAGATAAAAGTGATATTGAAAATGGTCGTTTATATGCCTTTATTGACCAATGGATGGGTACACCCTATAAATTTGGTGGTTTAGATAAGGATGGTGTTGATTGCTCCGGGCTAACCTTTTTACTGGAACAACAGGTTTACGGTATTACTATTCCGCGGATGACCAGCAAGCAGATCACCGTTATCAAACGCAAATATGAGGAAGACCTGAAAGAGGGCGACCTTGTTTTTTTTGATTTTGATGGCAAGCAATTCAGCCACGTTGGGGTGTATCTGCAAAATGGATATGTTGTGCATGCGAGTTCGCGCCGTGGGGTAATTATTGTGCGGCTGCGTGATCCTTCTATCTATAAATACTTTTCAAGGGCGGGATCAATTAACCCGGATACGGCTGCCGATGTAAGCGCCGGGAAGTAACTTTATCAGCAATAAAGGTTCCTGCTTTGTGTTACGCTGCAATTCAATTGCAGGTAATTCTAATTAATTCAATAATTTTGCTGCACTATGCCCGAGCAAGAAGACAAATACTCATTTTGGACAAAATACAAACGCTTTGCCGGTACCGAAATTTTGCTTTACCTGGTTATGGTTATAGGCATTGTCCTGGGCATCGTTATTTTTAGTTACCTTTAGTTAGCGTAACAGTATCGTTATCAGCTTCAACCACAGCCTGGTAAAAATCAACAAGATCCTGGTAGGTATCCTTATTATAGGTTCCGTCAAATACCTGCATGCGGCGCTTATAGATCAGTTGGTTGCCGTTTAAGGTTACCGTAGCCGAAAACTTTCCGAAAGGCTTATCTATTACCACATTGGTAGGTCTTAAGCTTACTTGGTAGCCCTGGGGCAGGGTGTAGGTAATATCGTCCTCATCGGTGTAGCCGCGATTAATATATACGTCAAGGCGCCGGTTACGTACTTCACGCGGAACGTGGCTCATCCTGTTGGCTGCATTCATCAAAAAGGTTAGCTTACCATCATTTGATGATCCATAATCACGGGCCAGCAGTTGTATGTTTTCGGTGGTTACCGGGTGCACACTTTTATCTTGTTTAAATTCGGCTTTTTGAATGTCAAGGTTGTTAATGGCGTACTCTTTTTTCAGATCTTTTATTTGCTCTTTAGGAGCATCCTCTACCGCTTCTTCCCGGTTATCATACTGGGTGCCTTTAAATACAGTTTCCATAGTACCTGATAATTCACCTTCGTTATTTAAAACAAAAGAAGCTTTGCGCAGCTGCAGGTTATTTTGCGCAGTATATTTGGGAGTATGCAGCAGCTTGCCGCCTTCAGGGGTGCAGGCCAGCACCATGCGGTCGTCGGTAAAGCTGCTTAAAAAGCCGAACGGTATTTTTTGACTGGTACATTCAACAAAAGTGGTGTCGTTTTTGAACGGCAGGCATAAAATAACATGGTCAAACTGGTTCATGCTTGCAAAATCATTTAGCGGACTTACCTTTTGGCTGCCTGCCTGCACAATGCAATAGTATGATTCAATGTTTACTGTTTTAAGCAGGGCCTGCGTATAATTCACCAGGGCCTTACAATCGCCGTAGTTTTGCTGGTCAACATCACCCGCTAAAAAGGGCTGAAACCCGCCAATGCCAATTTGTATACTGATGTAATGCGTTTTGGCCTGCATGTATTCATATATCTTTTTGGCCTTCAATTTAGGGTCGGCTATGTTTGCGGTGAGCTCTTTCATGTGGGCGGCGGTAACATCAGTTAGCAGCAGGCGGCTGGCCAGCAGTTTGTCATATATCCATTTACCCATTTCTTTCCAGTTGGTAAATGAGCCGTTTATACCCTCATAACTAAACTTATCCGGCGCTATTTTAACGCAGCTTAAGTATTTGAGCTTATCGGGGCTATAAGGTTCATCTTTAATAGCCTTTAAATTACTTACCTGCCAGCTATATGTTTTATAGCCCTGTTTATCGGTACCTGTAGTTACTTTAACAGGCATGTTGATCTCTTTATACCTGATGTTAAAATCAGGCTTGCAGCTAAAGGTATAGGAGCTTTTTTCAACAGCAAGACCCGTAGTGGAATTAGGCTCCCAGTCTTCAAAATCAAGGGATTGTTTTGATTTTACCTCATATTCATAAAATATGGTGTAAGGATATGAGGTAACCGCAGGGTTGTAATGTTTTATCTTCACATCCTGGAACAGCGAAAATCCATCGCCCGCGTTTACATCCTCAAAGTTACTTTCAGAAAACTTTCCGGTTGGCTTACCCAACTGATCGTAAACAGTTCCCTTAATGCTTTTAATTATCCGGCTTTTGTTGTGCCAAACCACTATATGCGCAATATCATCGGCATTTTTGTTTAAAATGGTAATAGCTGTCTTAATGTGGTAAACGGTATTATCGTAATCCTTAACCTCAACGCTTACCTCCTTGTTACGCACAACGGCACTGGCATAGGGTAATAAATCTTTTGATATTAAGGACACATCATAATTGTCCTGTGCGCTGGCACTTACGTTGATAAGCAGTACTAAAAATAGAGTTATAAATACTTTCATTATTTTTTCTTGAAAACCATATCTGTTTTTTCGGCAAGGATGATTTTGTTATACAGTTCCTTTAGATAAGGGTATTCTTCAGGGCTATAAATGGCCTTGTTAAACCTGGTGATATTTGAAAATGTAAAGGTATCATCCTGGGTTTCAAAGCTGGTGGCAAACATGCCGCCACTGTTGGGTATGGCAAATGCCACTACCTGCGGGTGCGTTTCAATAGCATATTTTGCAGGCAGGTGCATGGTAAGTATTAAGCGGCTGTCTGATGCCATACCTTTATCAACGGGATAATCACGTTCGGTAAGCTTGAATGGGTTGGTGGTTATCCTATCCCAGAAAAAGGGGTTAAACTCCAGGTGCTCACGGTTCATGTTGCTAAAGGCATCAATCTCTACCTCAAATACTTCGCCCAAAGGCAGGTCAAGGCTATCCAGGTTGGTTATGTTTGATTTCAGGATCCTTAATTTGGGCAGTTTTGCGTCAAGATCCTCTACATATTCATCAACCGAGTTAAACTTTTTAATGCTTTTGCGTTTCTGATAGGCCTCATACCCATTATAATAGTTGCTGATGGTGCCCTTTATTTTTCCGTTATCAAGCAGGGTAAGGTCAAGAGAACTGGTATTGCTTCTTTTTTGTATGGAGCTTAACTCAATCCAGTATGACGGCTTATCAAGACTTATAACCCGCCCCTTATCATTAAGACAGCTAAGCTGCAATAAACCAAATGACAGTAAAGGATCGGTAGCATCCAGTAAATAAGATTTACCGCCGATATTTGCCTTGGCCACTACGTAATTAAAATCACTCAATACCGGATAAAGGGTATTGATGTTACCATGTTCGCGGGTTGACAGCAATACAGCGTCGGTGTTGATGCCTGCGGCATTTAGCGCAGTAATCAGGGAAAGGTTAATGTCGCCAACGCTGCCGGTGTGTGCATCCATGGCTTTTTTGATACCGTCATTACTGTTAATGCCTATATAATCATTCCATTTAAACCATTTTTGCAGGTAAGCATAAATAGCTTTGGCTTTATCCATCTCATCGGTTTTACCAGCTATTATGGGTGCCATGCGCTCCTTCATCAAATCCTTCCGCTTAAGCTGCGAGCCAAATTCATCGGCTATTTTTAACTGCCGGTCAATATCTTTCCATTCCTTCGTTACCACAGTTCTGACACCGTTATAAGGATTGGTAAATTCAACAAGCTCAAAGTATATGGCCGATTTAAAGTTTTTAGGTGAGGTCATGTAATCTTCTTCCACAAAGGCCGGAATATCTTTCAGGGCATATACAATATGGGAACAATCGCTTTTAGCTCCATGGGATGTAAAGCATTCTCGCTCCAGTTCTGAACTCGTTTTTGTTAGTTTTAAAGCACCGCGTAAGGATGCGTTAAATGTCCAGAAACCAGGAATGTGGACTTCATACTGCGAATAGATCTTAGGTATATCATCCTGAAACTCCCATCCCCTGAAACGATCCCAGTAAGGGGAAACAAGCTTATACCTGAACTCCACCACACAACCGGGGCGTAGGCCAGGCATGGCAAACTTTACCGTGCTGCCATATTTATAGTCTTTAACCTTAAATATTTTTTTAGGGTCAAGATCTATTTTTTGAATCATACCATCATCGTCCTTATAATAGGTGGTGCCGGTAACGTCTGTAACTTCCTCCCCGTCGTTATCGCCGTTGTGTATTGGTATCTCAATAGTACCGCTGGTTAAGCCTTTATTGTCAAATATTTTTATTTTGGCGTGGTAATCATAAGTAAGCCTGATATGGTCGTCGTTGGTTACATCAATCTTTGAATTGCCAAACTCGTTTATAAATACGGCGTGGGCCGCAGTATCCTTATCATATTTTTGCATATTCAACTCGCCTATCTCGAAACCCTGTGTAAAGTCCTGTGCAACGGCAAGGTGTTGAATACCAATAGCTATAAATGTGATAAGTAATATTTTTCTCATGAAATATTGTAATAAATTAGGGTGGCATTAAATTAAATATAAAACCGTTATATTATTTAAATTAAAAAATTTATTCTGCTGATTCTTTTTAGGACATTTGCAACCTTTGTACTATCTACTATTGATACTTTTAAAATGAAATTAAATTTAAAACGCCCGCTGGCTTTTTTCGACCTTGAAACCACCGGTACCAATATAGGTGCCGACCGTATAGTTGAAATATCTGTTATTAAACTACATCCTGATGGCAGTGAGGAAGTAAAAACCTGGCGCGTTAATCCTGGTATGCCTATTCCGCTTGAATCATCACTGGTGCATGGCATTTATGATGAACATATTAAGGATGAACAGCTGTTTAAAGCCCTGGCGCAGGACGTTGCTGATTTTATAGGTGTAAGCGACCTGGCTGGCTACAACTCCAACAAGTTTGATATCCCGATGCTGATGGAAGAGTTTTTACGCGCCGGTGTATTATTTAATCTTGATGAACGTCATTTTGTTGATGTACAAAATATATTTCATCAGATGGAGCAGCGTACATTAAAGGCTGCTTACCAGTTTTATTGCGATAAAAAAATAGTGAATGCCCACTCTGCAGAGGCTGATACGCGTGCTACCATGGAGGTTTTACTGGCACAGATCGAGCGTTATGAAAATATGGAGTGGGAGGATAAGAAAGGTAATATTACGGTACCTGTTGTGGGCGATGTAGAAGCGTTGCACAAGTTTACCAACCTAAGCAAACCGGTTGATTTTGCTGGCCGTATGGTGTATAACGAGCAGGGCGAAGAGCTGATTAATTTTGGTAAACACAAGGGCAAACGTGTAGAAGATGTATTTAATGTGGAGCCAAGCTATTATTCATGGATGATGCAGGGCGATTTTCCGCTTTATACCAAACGCAAGCTGGAAGAGATATACCAGCGTTGGAATGGTAAAAAGGCTGCTGAGCGCCAGGCTAAAGCTGCTGCCCAACCTAAACCTGCCGAACAGCAGGCCCCAAAGCCGGAGGCGCCTAAAGCCGATTATCCTAAGAAGGAGTTTCACAAGCCAGATCATACTAAAACACAATATCCGCCAAAGCCTTTTAAAAAGAAGGATGAACCCGCGAAACCCGTTAACGAGGATATGCTGCAGCAATTGGCTTTGAAGTTTAAAAAAGGATAAGCTGTCTGAATCAGGATTTACAGCATTACAAAATATTGAAGGCCCATACCAGTTAACTGGTGTGGGCCTTTTTTTGCTGAGCTCAGTTTATTATATTTTCAGACTAACCTTTATTGCTTAAAAAGTCAATATTTCGTTTCAGGCCGGTAAATTTGGTACGTTTTACAGCGGAGTTTTTAAATACTTTTTGAAATACATCCTGCGTAATTTCCTGCCAGTCATTAACTTTCAGTTCAAGTAATTCAGGGTGTGGATCAAACGAAGGCTCGGTATTCAGTACCGAAAAGCGGTTCCAGGGGCAAACATCCTGGCAAACGTCGCAGCCAAACATCCAGTTGTCCATTTTACCTTTAAACTCGGCGGGTATCTCGTTCTTAAGTTCAATGGTAAGGTATGAGATGCAGCGGCTGCCGTCAACCACATAGGGGCCAACTATGGCATCCGTAGGGCAGGCATCAATACAATTGGTGCAGGTGCCGCAATGATCGGCTGTGGGGGCTATATCATACTCCAGCTCCAAATCAATAATTAGCTCGGCAATAAAAAAGAAGGAGCCTGCTTTTTTATTGAGCAAATTGGAGTTTTTACCTATCCAGCCCATACCTGCCTTTTTGGCCCAGGCTTTATCCAAAACAGGTGCAGAGTCAACAAATACGCGCCCGCCAACTTCGCCTATTTTTTCATTGATGATTTGTAAGAGCAGTCTTAGTTTATCTTTTATAACGGTATGGTAATCCATCCCATACGCATATTTTGATATTTTGGGAGCAAGCGGGTCTTGTTGCTTATGGTCGGTAAAGTAATTAATGCCTAATGAAATAACCGATTTTGCGCCATCAACCAGCAGGCGCGGGTCAAGGCGTTTATCAAAGTGGTTTTCCATGTACTGCATTTCGCCATGCATGTTTTTTTTTAGCCAGGCTTCCAGTCGTGGGGCTTCCTCTTCTAAAAAATCAGCCTTTGAAATTCCGCAAAATAAAAAGCCAAGTTTTTGTGCTTCGCTTTTTATTAACTGGCTGTATGTAGTGCGGTTTTGCAGCATTTGTGCAAAGATACTACAAAATAGAATTGGTCAAGTTGGGCTACTCAGAAGCTAACTACAAATTTTACACTACTAATGGCTATATTTTGGGTCGAAAATTTAGTTTTATTAATTAATGGTGTAGTTTTTGTAACTATAGATAAAAATGAAGCTATGCTTGAACACATGAATTATTTGCCTGCGCATGTGTTGGGGATACACGCAGTTGGCCATGTAACTAATGCCGACTATGAAAAGGCGCTGATGCCCTTGCTTGATGAAAAGGTAAAGCAAAATGGGCGCATTAACTTTTTGTTGGTTTTAGAAACCGATATACAAAATTTTACAGCAGGGGCATGGTGTGGCAACGTGGAAATTGGTTTAAGGTACTTTTTAAAATGGAATAAACTGGCCATTGTAACCGACCAAAAAGGGGTGAGGGAGTTTAGCCACCTGTTTAAATATATTCTTCCGGGTAAGTATAAAGGTTACCCTTTAGAGGAGCTTGACGAGGCTGTAAAATGGATAGCCGAGAAATAATAGAAAGTGTTTTTAAAAATCACGTTTGATGTTACCCATCAAATTCTTGGAGTTCCAGTGACCGCTGTCAATGATCCTTCTGATAGTCATCAACGGGTCTTTATCATACCGTTTGGTGGATAGCTGAAAAGCAGCTTTGAAATCTCTTTTGTGCAGTTCGGGTAATCCTTCTACGTTCCATAAACCAAAAGGATAGGCAAAATATTTAACAGGCTTACCCGTAATTTCTTCCAGTTTTTTTGTTGGTTTATCCAGTTGAATTTCCCAATCCTTGCCGCTGAGTTTGGTGAATTGCTGGTGATCCCAGGTATGACTGCCAATAACGTTTCCTTCGTCAGATAGTTGTTTGATCTGCGCCTTACTCATATACTTTGGCCTGCCTATTGATACCGTCATGATAAAATAAAGCCCTTTAAAACCATATTTTTTTAACTCTGGCGCTGCAATAGTAAATTGATCAAGATCGGTATCATCAAACGTAAACATAATGGGTTTACCGGGCAACGGAGTACCGGCTGTAAGATAGTCATACAACTGATCGGGCAGTATGCTGTGGTAACCGCTATCGGCCAGCATTTTAATGTGCTCTTTAAACGCTGCTATTTGTACAATATCGTCTTTGGCGCTTTTTGAATCGTTGGCGCGCCAGTTGCGTATCTGGTGATAGCACAACACAGGTACCTGTTTGCGCTTCATGATAGCCACTATATCAATTTGCTTATCGCGGATAACTGTGGGCTTAGCAGTGGTTTTTGAAATAGTAGCCGCTTTATCTTGGGGATTTGATTTGCAGGCAATTACAGCCGAAACAATAAGTAACAAAAGCGGCAGCCTTAGCAGAGGAACCATCACAATCGGTATAAATTGATGCGGACTTGAATATGTTATTTTATAAAACTATTATTTAATAAATATGCCCTGCATTATGCAGGGCATATTTACTTAGAAGCTGTTTTTTACGCTTTTACCGAAGGTTTGTGTGCTCCAGTAGCCGCTGTCCAATATTCTCCTAACTGTCATCAACGGATAATCAGGATCACGTTTGTCAGCTAACTGAAAAGCTATTTTGAACCCCTTTTTCTGAAGTTCAGGCAAAACAGGTTTTTTCCAGATCCCGAACGGATAAGCAAAATAATCTATTTTTTTACCGGTAATTTCTTCCAGTTTTTTTGTTGGTTTGTCTATCTGGGTAACCCAGTCATCAACAGGTCTGGTAGTTATTTTACCGTTTTTTCCTATTATTTTCAATTCGGAATTGTGTGAGTATTTGTCAACCCGGTGATGATCCCAGGTATGGCTTGCAATCACATTACCCTCATCTGATAGTTTTTTAACCATGTCAGTGGTCATATAATGCGGACGGCCCAATGATACGGTCATTACAAAATAAACAGCCTTAAAACCATACTTTTTCAGCGTAGGGTTGGCTATCGTAAACTGATCAAGATCGGTGTCATCAAACGTAAGCATGATGGGTTTTTTAGGCAATGGTGCACCGGTTGTAAGATAAGCGTACAACTGATCAGGCAGTATGGTATGGTAACCGCTATCGGCCAGCATTTTGATGTGCTCTTTAAACGCGGCTATTTGTATAATATAATCTTTAGCATTTTTTGAATCGGTTGATTTCCAATCACGTATCTGGTGATAACAAACAACAGGAACTTGCTTGCGGGCCATAATGGCTGCGTTATCTGCGGTTTTAGCAGCCGGTGTTGCAGCGGCTGTTGTAGTTTTATCAGAAGGTTTAGCCTGGCATGACATGGTGCCCAATGCGCAAACGGCTAACCATACAAAAGTATGTTTAAACATAGTATAATGACAATTATTTAATTAATTCAACAACGGCGAAATTAATAATATATATATGCAAGCAGCATAAATGTTTATAAATAAATATTAATTGTAACCTTACAAAACTATCCTTTTACCCTCCTTAATTGACCGTTTAGCGGCATCCAATATCTGCATTACAATCATGTTATATTTTAACGACGAACGGTCATTGCGTGACTTGAGCGGGTTTTTAAGCGCTGCTGTAAAATAAGGCACCGGGGCATCAGCAGGTGATATTAATGCAGGTGCTTTAAAACTCCTTACGGTGTTGTTCAGTTTTATTTCCAGGCTGTCCTTATCAAAAGTGTGTATGTAGCCCTTTGCGCCAAATATCTCCATGTCCTTGATCCCGAAAGGCCAGTTCCATGAAGCTTCAATCATGCCTGTGGCATTAGGGTATTCTACAATAATGGTAGCGTCGTCCTCAACCTTTGGATATACGGATGGTTTATAATGTCTGGCTATGGCGGTTACCGCAATTGGCCTTTGGCCCTGCATTAACCAGGTCATCATATCGGCACCATAGCATCCAAAATCATTTAATGCGCCTGCACCGTTAAGTTCCGGATCAGTTAACCAGCTTAAAAAATCCTCGCTGCAGCCAATTTCACGCGGGCCCTGGTGGCCATCATGAAATACCATTTTGCGTATGGTACCAATGCTATCTGCCCTCACGGTATTATAAGCGTTTTGTACAGAAGCGTACCAGGTGGTTTCATAATTGGTTAACAGTTTAATATAATATTTAAGCGCCAGAAACTCCATCCTTTTGGCTTGGTCAAGTGTGGCGGCCAACGGCTTTTCAACCATTACCGATATACCCATAGGGGCACAGGTTTCAACAATATCGATGTGCTTGGCAACGGCGTTATAACCCAATACAATGATGGGTTTACGCTTAATGCACATCGTTTTCAGATCCTCAAAAAAAAGCGAATCGGGCAGGTTATACAGCTTGCCAAACTTTTGCCATAGTTTTTTATCGGGCTCGGCAATACCTACAATGTTTACGTTACCCTGGCGGTATTCGTTTAAAATAAGGTGGATATGATCATGATTTAAACCGGCAATGCCCACTTTGGTTCCTGTGGCAATTCTGCGGGCCGCAAGTGAGTCGGCCTTTATTTTTGCTAATGAATCCGGAACTGTTTGTGCACTGGCATTGGTTATGCACAATGCCATAAATAAGGCGAGAGCTAAAAGCATTTTGCTGCCATTTGCAATACCTTCTCTAAATCTTGTTTTCATGTTTGGTTAGTATGGTGGTGTTTAATTGGTTTTGCTAAAATAATGACGGGTTGCCTCCCAGCTTTATTTTTCCTAAATGCTTATAAGCACTTTCTGTGGCCTCGCGGCCCCGGGCTGTGCGCATTAAAAAGCCTTCCTGTATTAAAAAGGGTTCGTACACCTCTTCAATAGTACCTTCATCTTCGCCTACGGCGGTGGCAATGGTTTTTAAACCTACCGGGCCGCCTTTAAATTTATCAATAATGGTCAGTAAAATCTTATTGTCCATTTCATCTAAGCCATGCTCGTCCACATTAAGAGCATTCAGCGCATATTGAGCTATAGCTGTATCAATATTGCCGTTGCCTTTAATTTGGGCAAAATCACGTGTGCGGCGCAGCAAGGCATTGGCAATACGCGGGGTGCCACGGCTGCGGCGGGCAATTTCATAAGCGCCCTCATCAGTTATAGGTGTTTTAAGGATGGATGCAGAGCGCAATACAATAGTTGTAAGGAGCTTGGCATCATAATACTCCAGCCTTGAATTGATCCCGAAACGCGCCCTTAAAGGTGCGGTAAGCAATCCGGAGCGGGTAGTAGCGCCCACCAGGGTAAAAGGGTTAAGCGATATTTGTACAGAACGTGCGTTTGGCCCGCTCTCCAGCATAATATCTATCTTAAAATCCTCCATGGCCGAGTACAGGTACTCCTCAACCAGCGGACTAAGGCGGTGTATTTCATCAATAAATAAAATATCTCCGGTTTCCAGGTTGGTAAGCAGGCCGGCCAGATCGCCGGGTTTGTCCAATACAGGGCCCGAGGTGATTTTAATGCCAACACTCATTTCATTGGCTATGATGTAAGAAAGGGTAGTTTTACCCAAGCCCGGGGGGCCATGTAACAGCACGTGATCAAGCGCCTCGCCGCGCTGGCGGGCTGCCTGTACAAAAACTTTTAAGTTAGCTAATATTTTATGCTGACCGGTAAAATCTTCAAATTGTTGCGGCCGCAAAACTCGTTCAATATCACGTTCGGTATTGCTAAGCCGTTCTGCTCCGGGGTCAAGATGCTCATTCATTACCAACGAAATTAGTATTTTTTTTTGAGGTAAAGGGATTTATTGCGGTAAAACGATAAAGGCGAAAGGTAAAGGGGGAGTTGAGGTGAAAGGATAAAGGTGAAAGGCGAAAGGTAAACTGGATTAGAAGGTAAAAGGGTAAAGGTAAAAGGGTAAAGGTAAAAGGGTAAGGGTAAAAGGTAAAAGGTAAAAGGTAAAAGGTAAAAGGTAAACTGGATTTAGAAGGTAAAAGGCGAAAGATGAAATGAAACAGAAAAAGCGAATGATGCATGTTTCACCTTTCGCCTTTTACCCTTACCCTTTCACCCTAACTTTTGCCTCAGGATTATCCTTCCGGATATTTCCTGAAAATGCTGTTGATCTTCATTTGTATTACGCCAAAAAATGCTTCTTTGAATATACCGGTCGACATTTTGGAGGTGCCAGCCGTACGGTCGGTAAATATGATGGGGACTTCAACCACTTTAAAGCCGTGTTTAATAGCCGTGTATTTCATCTCAATTTGAAAGGCATAACCCACAAATTTTATTTTATTAAGTTGTACGGTTTCCAGCACTTTGCGCTTGTAGCACATAAAGCCCGCTGTTGAATCCCTGATATCGATACCGGTAATGAAACGCACATATACCGATGCAAAATAGCTCATCAATACCCTGCTCATAGGCCAGTTAACCACGTTTACACCATTACTGTAGCGGGAGCCAATGGCAGCATCGGCACCATCAATACAGGCTTGCCTTAGTTTGAGCAAATCATCCGGATTGTGCGAAAAATCCGCATCCATTTCAAAAATATAATCGTAATGCCGCTCAATAGACCATTTAAAGCCATGTATGTAGGCTGTCCCGAGTCCTTGCTTTCCGGCGCGTTCTTCAATAAACAAGCGCTCGGGGTAAACATTCATTAAATTTTTTACAATGGTGCTTGTACCATCGGGTGACCCATCGTCAATGATGAGTAAATGAAAATCATGAGGCAGTGAAAATACTTTGCGAATCATTCGCTCAATATTTTCCTTTTCATTATAGGTGGGTATTATAACAATGCTATCCGGCACTTAAAAAAATTTAGAATAAAGCAGGGGAGGCAAAAATAATTGTTTTTGGCCTCGTTTAAAAATAAAAAAGCAGTTAAGTAGTATTTACTTAACCGCTTGTACATAAAAATAGTTTTATAAATTATGAGTATCAGAAATAACC
Source organism: Mucilaginibacter saanensis (assembly GCF_014200575.1). GTDB lineage: Bacteria > Bacteroidota > Bacteroidia > Sphingobacteriales > Sphingobacteriaceae > Mucilaginibacter. The sequence goes on from NZ_JACHBZ010000009.1 coordinate 184,785, forward strand.
TGGTTATCTACATAAGGATCAGTAATGTAGTTCCGTTCCTTTAACCGTGGTGAAACAAAAAGAAATACTACTACAAATACGGCTATGAAAATAACAAAGAACCACTCATAGTTTGCGCCTTTAAGGTTATGTGCCCACCAGCCGCCGTCTTCTATTAAGCCGTTAACAAGTGCGGTAATAAGATTACCGAACGATACAACCAGGAACCAGATACCGGTCATGGTACTTTTCATTGATTTTGGTGAATGTGTATAAGCGTATTCCAGACCGGTGATAGATACGAGCACTTCGGCTGCTGAAAGTATCATAAACGCAAACACCTGCCACCAGATGGAGGGTGTACCGCCATGATCCAGCCTGGTGTGTATTATGCCGATTACCACAAATGATAAAGCTGTTAAAATCAAACCAGTGCCAAGTCTTCGCAGCGGGGTTGTTTTTAGACCAATTTTGTCGAACCATGGATATACTACATAGTTGAAAAATGGAATGAACATAAGAAGGAACACTGTATTAACAGTTGATAACTGACCAGGCAGCACTGTGAACGAGGTAAAACCCAGGTTAATTACACGATTCATTTTTTCGGCATATAGGGTCCACTCAGACAAACATTGATCCCAAACAGCCCAAAATGCGAGTGTGAAAAAGAATACCGCTATAACCCGGTATACTGCCTTCACACCTTCAACGCGTTCGGGGTCATATGGGCCTTTGGCCACATCAAACATAGACTGCCCCGGTTTGCGTTGACCTAAATGAGTTAGCGCATACCACGTTATAAATACCAGGTTATTACGATTAACGCCTTGTGGAGGAACCTTTACGTATTTTTTACGGCCCGAAAAAAATATGATGGTAGCCAGCGCCATCAGGACACCGGGGATACCAAAAGCCCACCTGGGGCCAAAATGCTCATAAGTCCATGGAATAGCAACGGTTGAAATCATAGAGCCGGCATTGATACTGAAATAGAACCAGCCGTAAACTTTCGAAAGTAGATCCTGGTTGGTAGCATCAAACTGATCGCCCACATTAGCAGATACGCATGATTTAATGCCGCCGGCGCCAATTGCAACCACAAGTAAGCCTAATTCAAAACCACCAAGGCCACCATCAAACATGGCCAACAATAAATGCCCTAAACAGTAAATCATCGATACATATAAGATAAGTTTGTATTTGCCGGTAAACCAGTCAGCCAACATGCCGCCTACAAATGGCAAAGCATAGGCCACCATTACAAATAGGTGGTGTAGCTTATTCGCTTTAGCGTTGGCCACATCGTTTAAAGTGGCAATATGGTTGGGATTAAAAAACTGGTTTACCAAAAAAAGCGTCAGTATGGAGCGCATTCCATAAAAGCTGAAGCGTTCGGCTGCCTCGTTACCAATAATATAGGGCACGCTTTTAGGAAATCTTGATTTTGATGGAGCAGGTGTCGTATGACTTTCTTGCATTACTTAAAAAATATAATTGTGTTTAAATATTCTGTTTGTTTTAAGCGGTATTAAACCGAAATGTTATTTTTTTATGAAATTATCGTTTTTGATTTGCAGCCTTTAAGGTAGTGTTAATTTTTTAATTAACATGTATCAGCTTTCTGTCCTGGGCAGCCTGCTTTTTGGGGTCTACATAATCCGCGTCGCTATTGTCAGGGATGTTACGCATATCCAGGTTGGCAATATGTACCCAGCGGCCATTTTTTAATTTATAGCCGTCATAACTCAGGTCGGGGCCAAAAGTTTCGGGGTTATCCTTCATTTTTGGATCGGGAGGAGCAAGGTGATCGAACACAATTAAATTTTGATCGGGCACATATCTTAGCAGCATGGATGCCTGGCGGGTATATTCAAATATTACCCTTTTGCGCGTTTTGCCATTGTTATCAAAAACAGAAAGACCAAATGAAGGCTTATCGTTGGTAAAAGAAAGTATGTCAATTACCTTTTTTGTTGATTTTACGGTATTCCCTTTCCAGCCAATTAAAACGTAATAAGGTTTGGCGGCATATACCGGGATGATCTTATAATACTGTGCGCCATACCATTTGTGGTTATCGGTAACTGAATCTTCCGGGTTTTTTAGCAATGGCGAATAATCTTCAAGCGGGTACATTTTTAGCGGGCCACCGGTATTTAATTGTATAGTGCCATAAAAACGGTAGCTGCCATCCTGGTTAATCACGTGCCAGCTCATGATGCGGAAACGATTATCGGGCGAGTTGATGATACTGATACTTTTAACCGAGTCAAAAGGAAAAAGGAATGAATTAGGTGTTTTTAATGCCGATACTAATGTTTTAATAAACAGATAGTTGGCATTTTTTCGCTCCAGGTCGTTTTCATTATTGATAAACTTTTTCCCTAACGACTCCAGGCTGTCCTGATAAATGTTTAATTGTTTTAAACGGTCGCTCTCGTTGTTTTGCTGACCAAAAGTTTGGCCAAAAACAAGCATACAGATCACCATTACCGACAAACGCCTCACTACCATACGCGGTGCTTTAAAATTAACATTACAAAGGTGCAAATTTAGCAAATTATCATTTAGCTGTTGAAACATGTATACCAACTGGGATATTTGTTTCTAATTAACGCAGATTTTCAACAACCATTGCGCTGGCCCCGCCACCGCCGTTACAAATTCCGGCTGCACCATATTTGCCATTATTTTGCTGTAATACAGATAGTAAGGTTACTATAATACGCGCTCCTGAAGCACCCAGCGGGTGACCTAATGAAACTGCGCCGCCATTTACGTTCACTTTTGCCGCATCAAGCTTTAAAAGCTGGTTATTGGCAATTGATACTACAGAAAATGCCTCATTAATCTCAAAATAATCAATCTGCTCTGTTGATATGCCAGCCCTGTGCAATGCCAGCGGGATGGCTTTGGATGGGGCGGTGGTAAACCACTCCGGCGCTTGTTGTGCATCAGCATAGGATACTATCCTGGCCAATGGCTTAATGCCCAGTTCGTCGGCTTTTTCGCGGCTCATTAAAACCAGGGCTGCTGCACCATCATTAAGGGTTGATGCGTTTGCGGCAGTTACGGTGCCATCCTTTTTAAACACAGGTTTTAAAGACGGGATTTTTTCAAACTTTACTGCTTGGGGTTCTTCATCAGTACTGAATAAAGTGATATCGCCCTTTTTATCTTTCAGTTCAACGGGCGTTATCTCGTCCCTGAATTTGCCCTCGCTTTGCGCTTTTTGAGCCCTTTGGTATGATTCAATAGCGAAAGCATCCTGATCCTCGCGGCTGATGTTGCAGTCAACGGCGCAAAGCTCGGCTGCGGAGCCCATGTGATAGTCGTTATAAACATCCCAAAGGCCATCTTTTACCAGGCCATCGGTAATTTGGCCGTTGCCAAGCCGGTAACCGTTGCGGGCTTTATCTAAATAATAGGGTACGTTGCTCATGCTTTCCATACCACCGGCAACTACAATATCATTTTGACCTGTGGCAATGCTTTGTGCGGCCAGCATCATGGCTTTCATGCCAGAGGCACATACTTTATTGACCGTGGTAGCAGGCAAATAGGGGAGCCCGGCAAATATAGCCGCCTGGGTAGCCGGTGCCTGTCCCAAATTGGCCGACATGACATTGCCCATATAAACTTCCTGTACCTGTGTTGGCTTTAAACCTGCTTTTTCAACAGCTGCCTTGATGGCTAATGCTCCCAGCTGGGTTGCACTGATGGCCGCTAAGCTACCACCAAAGCTGCCTATAGGCGTGCGTGTGGCAGCTACTATTACTACTTCTTTCATGTGTCCCTCATTAAATCGGTGGGCAAATTTAATTATTTTGATGAAAGTGTAAAGCTATGCATGCATAATAATTTATGGCTGCCCAAAATTGAAAATATCGCACGGTGCCATTTATAGTATTGCGATGTTTTTTTGAACTGTTTTATTGTTAAAAACTTTTTAAAGCTGTGTTTTTGGTGTTTTTTGGCTTTAAAAACATTGAAAAATGATCATAAACTGGATGAAAACCATTCAAAAATCATCAATCTTAATGCTTTTTGGTTCTTTTTGAGGCATTTTTAAAGCTTTAAAAAGTATTAAAATATTGGTTACTAAATACATACAAACCAAATGGTTTGTTTCTGTGCTTTTGGGGTTTTAACAAAGCAGCCCGGTTTTTCTGTTATCAGAAAAACCGGGCTGGTGCTTATACAAATATACGTTAATTATTTGATAGGTTTCGGTTGTTTAAGTCTATCGGCTGCCGCGGGCTTCCAGCCCGTGGTATACATGCCCTCAGCTTTCAGCTGAATTGAAGCCGAAGGCTTTGGTCATGCAACTCACGAGATACTCTACGCTAATCTCGCGGGAGCTATGCGGAAATAATATTTTTAATAAACTTCATTATGATTAAAAATGGTTTTAACGCCCGCAAGGATAAGCACATTTAAATACAATATCTCTGAAGCTAGGCGGATAAACGTGATTACTATTTGTGAGCTATCATTACCTGAAATTCTTATCAACTCATGGTTGTTTTCGTCTAACCAGTGATATTCAGAACTAAATAATGAGGTGACATTGAAATTGGCTTTGAACCCGTTATTTAGTTTTAAACCGACTTTGTTACTTGTTTCATAATAACCAATTACTTTACCTTCCGGGGTTTTGATAGCGAGATTGCCTATGGTGGAATTTAATACCAGGATAATGTCATCCTTTGTTTCTAAATGGGTTTTAGCAATAAATGAATTGTCGTCATACATTAGGCCATAGGAGTTCACATTATCGGTCAGGTCATAATCTGAACTTATTTTGCCGCGATTTATCAGCCAAAGTTTTTTTCCTGTAAATTGGTTAATGTCTTTGTATTCCATCAATCTGTGCTCTTTTTCTTTTTTGCAGTTTTTTTACGGGCAAGCAAAGCCTGTTGCAGCAGGTATTCGATCTGGCCGTTGGTGCTCCGGAATTCCTCGGCGCCCCAGGTTTCTATCTCCTTCAACACATCTGGGTTAATGCGTAATATAAATGCTTTCTTTTCTGCCATATCAACTTCCTGCTCCTGCTGTGGCTGCACTCTGCGCCTGTTTAATCAAAATTAAATTAACACCCAATAAAGCCATCAGGGGTAAATTGGGTATGCTTTTTAGTAAATCAAGGTTGAATGTTATGGCAAAAGGAGTTTTAAAGCTCCACAATCCTGTTTTTATTGAAAGGATATCGCCATAGCTGTCATTCACCAAACTAAACGTGCGGGTGAATAATTTTTTATTAAAAAATTCGGCATCAAAGCCGTTATTCATGTTCAATTTTATCTTGCGCGACCATACTTCTGGTATCACCATACCCAATTCTTCGTCATTTTGGCCGGTGATAATTAACGTACGACTAAATATTCCCTTGCGTTTGATGGTCCAGGTTTGTTGGGCGGTTTCTAAAATGGTAACCGTTTTCCATATGCTTGCATAACTCAGTTTACCATAACTAAACTGGCCGTCGGTAAGGTTAAAGGATGGCCTGAAAAAGCCATTTCTGTTTACCGACAGCTCATTTGTACGTAATTGATCAAAACTTCTGAATTGTTCCATGTTATTAATGGTATAAAGTGCCGGTATTAACAACTGGGTTTACACTGCGGTCGCCGCAGAGCACAACCAGCAGGTTGCTTACCATGGCGGCCTTGCGTTCCTCATCAAGTTCCACAATGTTTTTTTCAGATAGTTTATTCAGGGCCATTTCAACCATGCCTACAGCACCCTCTACAATTAAACGGCGCGCTGCAATAATGGCCGATGCCTGTTGCACCTGCAGCATGGAGTGCGCAATTTCGGGAGCGTAGGCCAGGTGGGATATTCTTGCCTCCAGCACTTCAATACCTGCGCGGGCCAGGCGCTCGTTTAATTCTTTTTCCAACAACAGGCTCACCTGTTCGGCACCGCCCCTAAGGGTTATAGTTGCGGTTTCGTCTTCCAGGTTATCATACGGGAACGAGTTGGCTAAATGCCTTACAGCGGCTTCGCTCTGTATGTTTACGTATTGTATATAGTTTTCTACCGCAAATACGGCGCTGGCGGTATCTTTTATCTGCCACACAATCACGGCTGCAATTTCAATGGGGTTACCTATACTATCGTTCACTTTAAGCTGCTGACCGTTAAGGTTAAATGCCCTCAATGATACCTTCTTTTTTTGAGTAAAGGGGTTTACCCAGAAAAAGCCATCCTTTTTAATAGTGCCTACATATTTGCCAAAAAGTGTGAGTACCCTTGACTCATTCGGGTTTACAATAATGCAGCCGGGTAATACACCCACAAAGGCGATGAAGCCTATGGCAATGGCAAGTGGGGGGATAGCCTCTATGAAAATGGTAGCAATAACTAATGATACCAGGAACAAAGCAAATGCAGTAAAGCCTGACGGCGGGTTGATAATTTTTTCGGATTCCATGATAAAGATGATTTTAAATTGATATCATAAAGATATCAAAACTAAATTGATAAGAACAAGAAAAACTGCATATAACAGAAACTTATATTATTTTTGAGCGGTTAATTAAATAAATGGCAAAACTATCTTCTTCGCGCCAAAAGGCTTTATTGCGCAAATACGCCCGCAATGTTAAGTTTTTGATGATGCTGCTAAGCATCGGCCTGATTGTGTTTTTTTTACCCAAGCAGGCAAAGTTTAGTTATGAATATGAAAAAGGGCGTATCTGGAACCAGAAAGATCTGATCTCGCCCTATAATTTTGCTATCCTGAAAACGGCCCAGGAAAATAAAAGCGACCAGAAATCGGCCAAAGAAAGCATTACCCCCATTTACCAGTTAGATGCCTCGATTGAAAGCCAGCAGATGGAGGGTTTTAAAAACGACATTGAAATAAAATGGCATAACGCCGGTATCAATGACCGCCTTAAACCTAAATACATTTTAACGGGCAACGATCTGTTAAAGGAAATATACGAAACCGGGATTTTAAAGCTAAATGCCCAATACCAGCTTAATTCAGAAAACTATCCCATCACCATTTTAAATAAAAACATAGCTACAGCCAAAAATACCAATGAGCTGTTTACGCGCGAAAAAGCTTTGGCCTACTGCGATAAGGTATTAACCAAACACACTGATCTGGATAAGGCTTTTTTACTTGACCTGTTGCAAAACAGGCTGCAAACCAATTTAAGCTATGATAATAACCTTACCTCAAGGCTGGTGAATGAGGTTGTTGACGGTTTGTCAATAACCCGCGGCATGGTTCAAAAAGGGGAGGTGATAGTTTATAAGGGATCGGTTATTAATGATGATGTTTATCAAAAGCTGGAATCATATAAACAGGCTTTTGAAGATAATGCACGCACCAACGGCAACCGTAAACTGGTATTGCTGGGGCAGGTTTTCCTGGTAGCCGTGGCTATTTCATTACTGATGATATTCCTGCACCTTTTCAGGAAAGATATTTATGCCGATAACCGCCTGGTAAGTTTAATACTATTGGTGATGACGGCCATGCTGGCTACTTTATCATTGGCTATAAAATTACAGTTCCCAACAAACCTGTACTATATACCTTATTGCATAGTACCTATCATTATCCGTATTTTATTTGATACCAGGCTTGCACTCAATATACACCTGCTGGTAGTGCTCATAGCGGGCTTTTTTGTGCCGAATAGCTTTGAGTTCGCCTACTATGAGATCACGGCCGGTATGGTATCCATCTATAGTATTAAAAACCTCATCAGGCGCGAGCAGTTCCTTATTTCGGCGGTTATTATTATCTTCACTTATTTTGTAGCCTTTTTGGGCATCACCTTTATACGTGAGGGCACGTTCCTTGATATCGACTGGATGGATTTTCTGCCGTTTGTAGTAAGCGTATTATTAACCTTGCTGGCCTATCCGCTTATTTACATTTTTGAAAAGATATTCGCCATTACCTCTGATATTACCCTGATTGAGCTTACCAACACCAATGCCCCTTTGCTACGGGAACTGGCCTTCACTGCGCCGGGTACCTTCCAGCATTCGCTGCAGGTAGCCAACCTGGCCGAAAACGCTATTTATACTATCGGTGGCAATGCGTTACTGGTAAGGGCAGGGGCCCTGTACCACGATATTGGTAAAATGGAAAATCCGCTGTTTTTTATAGAAAATCAGAGCTCGGGTTTTAACCCGCATGATAAGCTGCCTTATGAGGAGAGCGCCCAGATCATCATCAGGCACGTAAGCAAGGGTATCGAAATGGCACGCAAGGCTAACCTGCCCGAAATTGTGGTTGATTTTATACGCACACACCATGGCAATACCCGGGTAGACTACTTTTATCAGTCGTCATTGAAGAATTTTCCGGAAAAATTCATCAATGAAAATATTTTCAGGTACCCCGGACCCATCCCTTTTTCAAAAGAAGCAGGTGTTTTGATGCTTGCAGACTCGGTTGAGGCCGCCTCGCGCTCATTAAAAGAACCAGATGAAGAATCAATAAGCATTTTGGTTGACAGGATAGTGAAATATAAACTTGATCAGAACCAGTTGAAAGACAGTGATATAACTTTGAAAGATATTGAAACCATAAAAACTATCTTTAAAAGAATGCTGATGAGTATCTATCATGTGAGAATAGATTATTAAAAAGTGAACTTTTTTTTTGACAGGAAGCTTGAATTACTATATTTGCAATCCCGAAAAAAGGGGACGAGTTTTAAAGGAGAGATGCCTGAGAGGCCGAAAGGATCAGTTTGCTAAACTGACGTACTGGAAACGGTACCGAGGGTTCGAATCCCTCTCTCTCCGCACCTTACATCATCAGAAATGAACAAAAGCCTGTAAGTCAATAGTTTACAGGCTTTGTTTTTTCTATCAACTACACAAAAAACAGCAAAAATGCCCATAAGTTTGTGGCAAAATCGTGGCAATAAATTATTTTCAGAAAATTGCCACGAATTGTTACTTAACTATCTGATTTTCAAGGTATTCATAAGGTGAACATCTTGATTTTCTGTAGCTGTATTTCGACATTTATTCACTCTATAATCGTGGCAATTATGTTGGAAAAAAGCTTTGGTTTGCTGTATTTCCTGAAGCAGTCAGGAAATGAACCTAAAAAGTACATTTATTTACGCATCACCGTAGATGGACATCCGGTAGAAGTGTCCACCAAAAAACAATGGTGGGAAAATCGCTGGGACCAGGAAAAATGCAGAGCCAGTGGCGTAAAACAGGATGCCCGGGATGTAAATTTCTTCCTGGACACATTAGACAGTAAGGTGTTTAAGGCACGTAAACAGCTCATTGAGGATGAAGAAGTGATTACTGCTGAGTTGTTGCGGGATATGCTCATCGGCAAAACAAGGAGGAAGATGATTTTGGAAATCTTCTCAGGTCACAATCAGCAAATGGAAGACCTGGTTGGTAAAGATTACGCTATCGGAACGCTGGAGCGTTATCAGACCTCTTATGACCATACGAAGGCTTTTATTCAGTGGCAGTACCACGCCGAAGATAGATACATTCGGAAACTCGATCATTTCTTTATTGAACAGTATGCCTTCTGGCTGAAAACTGTACGCAATTGTAATCACAACACGAGTATGAAGTATTTGGCCAACTTCAAAAAGATCGTATTGATCTGTGTAAAGAACAAATGGCTGACTGGCGATCCTTTTGCCAATTTTAAAATGACCAAACAGGTTGTCACCCGCGACCCCCTTTCTGAATGGGAGTTAAATACGATAATTAAAAAGGACTTTAAAAATGACCGCTTGAACCAGGTTCGGGACATCTTTGTGTTTAGCTGTTATACAGGACTGGCATATGCAGATGTGAAAAAATTAAAGCGGTCTGAAATACAAAAGGGGATTGACGGTGAACAGTGGATATTCACGCCCCGTCAGAAAACAGATACACCATGCCCGATACCTTTATTACCTCCGGCTTTAGAACTATTGGATAAATATGCTCATCATCATAAGTATGTGGACCAAGACAGGGCATTGCCCTTGCTTTCAAATCAAAAGATGAATGCATATCTGAAGGAAATCGCAAATATCTGCAATTTCAAAAAGGTACTTACATTTCATCTGGCCAGGCACACCTTTGCAACTACCGTTACCCTGTCCAACGGGGTGCCCATTGAAACCGTATCGAAGATGCTAGGCCATGCTACTATTAAGCAGACCCAACAGTATGCGAAAATATTACACAGCAAGATCAGTATGGATATGGCCGCTTTACGTGAAAAGTACGCAGTTATCAAGTCTGAGCCTGAAATAAAATGTACCCAAATCATGCCGGAACCAATTAAGCCAACGCTTACCCCGCTAAAATACAAATACGTACTGGTAGCAACCTAATGAACAAAACTCGGAGTTGTGAAAAGCGACTTCAAGTTTGATGTCACAATTTATGATATCAAAGTCAATAAAGTTTAGCAATTAAAAATAAGATTATGATAGGACAAATTTTGACATCGATGAGGACGTGACAGACAAGATTTTTGTTATCCGAGCGCAGAAAGTAATGCTGGATAATGACCTGGCGGAATTATATGGTGTTGAAACTCGGGTTTTGAACCAGGCGGTGAACAGGAATACTGTAAGATTTCCATCTGATTTTATGCTTCAGCTGTCTGATATCAAAAGGCGGACGTGGCGGCAGACGAAAATTACCTTATGCTTTTGCCGAGCATGGCGTACTGATGTTATCGGCTGTTTTGAACAGCAACAGAGCTATACAGGTTAGTATCCAATTGGTAAGGGTATTCTCCCGTCTAAGACAAATACTTGCTCAAAATACGGATAAAAAACTGGAAATCGAAAGGATTAAAAATGAACTTTACCATCACGACAAAACATGGAAATTGTTTTTCGATGTCTTGATGAATTATCAGAACGTATACCGCAAATCCCAGAACCCGGACAAAGAAAAGAATAGGGTATATACCGGACGCTGAATAGATTTTTAAAACTTGATATGCCAGTTTTGAATATCAAGTTTTTTCTCATCATCATACCTCGAGCGCGCAAATATTGCAGCTCAATACACATAAAGTTCTTAGATGACAGCGCTTCAGATAACGGGCATGTCGACCGTATAGCTGGTTTATTTGCTAACCTGTTGCTGATTTTGAGGTGCCAGTAGGGATACGTAGCTGCCGATAAATGGATTATAGGAAGGTTCATAAATGATATACCCGTAATCTTTCAGCTGCCGTATACATTTATGGTAGGTCACAATGCTGCCGATATGCGCCTGCTTCATAATCTGCCTCCTGGAAATGGATACGGGGTTAACCCGGCCGTTCAACAGCCATATATGGAACAAACACATATAAATGCTGAAATGCCATACACTGATTCTTTGATCAGCAGCCATGACGTTGAACACTTTGGTAAAGATCAACCGGCTATTCATGGCTGTCGCTTGCTTTAACCAGCATGTTTTGTATATCCTGGTAACAATAATAATAAGTGCCGCCGATCTTGGAATAATGTAACTTACCTGTCGCCCGTAACGTCAGTAGGGTGCCGGCCGAAATGCCTAGCAGCTTCCTTACTTCAGCGGGTTTAAGCCATTCTTTGACCTGCTGGTCTTTTTTGTCTAGCAAATATTTAATATCATTAAGCAGGGCCTGCCGAAATGTTTCTAAATCTTCTTTTGTTATTAATTCCACACTCATCTCACATCACTTTAATATTCAAGAAAACTGTACTAAAGCAGCAGGTAAACCTTACTTCTGCAATTGCGCTTAAAAGACGGCTCATAGCGTATATAGCCAAATGAATGCAGGTCTTTCACGCTTCTATGATAGGTAGCCTGGGCCGAAACCTTGGCGATCCACATAATTTCATAGCTAAAAGCAGATAGGGGATTTGCACCTTCATTTTCCAGGCAGTATTGAAGTAATGCGGCATAAACACCAATATGGGTGGTACTTATGCGCGCATCCTTTTTAATCGCCTTGAAAAAGTCCGATAATGGCTTCATTGCGTCCATGACTTATATCGTTGCTTTAAGAAACTTTCATTCTTTTTCGACTGTTCTTGTCGGCTTTCTCTGCCGCTTTGTGTTCGTTTTTTTGCGATGCGACCTGCCCCCCGTTCTGGTCCTGCTGGCTGGTTGGCAATTGTACAACGGTAGCTTCGCCTTGTTTTTGAACGCTAAGGTTGGTACCCTGTTCCTGCTTTTGAGCCTGTTGCTTTTCAGTTTGTTTTACTTCCAGGCGCTGGTTGCCGGCATCGTAAAAATCAAAACGGTCCTGTCTCGGGTTAGCAATCATCGTGGCCTTTATTTCTTCGCTATCTTTGATCAGGGTCACTTTGGTAAGATTGCCTTTTTCCAACGATGCGATCAGGCGGATCTTGTCATAAGGTGTTTCCAGTTCTTTGATCGGGTACTTTTCTAATGCCTTGGTGTGATCCCAGAACATTGTTTTTGGTAGGAAATTGCCGTATTTGTCCGTTTGCTTAAAGTCGAGGTCCTTCCATGATTTGTAAGTCTGCTCACTGGCAACCAGTTTTTTTTTGTCGCCTTCGCCTACCTCTTGCAGCTTGTTCAGCTCTTTAAACACCGCACGGGAATCCAGCATATTATACCGTTCCTTCAGCGTATAATTATTTTCCTTTCCAACAAAATAAGATTGTGTAAGCACTTCTTTGCCGGGTTGTTTCAGCGCCAGGTCAAACCCGTTAAAAAAGTACAGGTCGCTTTCTTTGGACTTGCTGAAATGCAGCGTCGATGAGACCTCATCCTGGTCGAATTTCGTTTGATGGGGGAGCGTAAAGGTTTCTCCCCCCGCTTTGATGCTGTCTTTTATACCATTGTCCAGGTTTTCGCCAAAACCTAAAAACTTTACCTGGTTCTTCAGGTAATCATAATTTTTCATGTTGATTTCCATAATGATTGAATTTTTAATAGTTAATCGTTCGTAGTTAAACTGACTGGGATAGGTTGATTCTTTAAGACCTTCCGGTCGCACTTTCTTAGCTCATCGTTATATAGCCTAAGCTGTCCATCTGCCGGATCGAACCTGGCATACAGGAAATGGCGGATACTTTTGGGCTCGCCGACTGCTGCAAAAAGCCCGCGATTTCAAGCTCCTTTAATTCTTTGAATTCCATCTGTTCCGGTCTTTATTTTTGATTATTGAGCTGCTTCCATTTATTGTTGTCCCGAAGTAGGAGCGCATGCCCATCTTTCAGTTTGGCCTTGATCCGCTTGACCTTTTTCGAGAAAAGCCCTTTCGCCGCATTGATCCCTGCACCGGCCAGTTGTGTGCTGACGGATGGATCAAGGCTCATGAATTCCAGTCCCTGCACGCCGCTTGCCGCGCCGTCCCTAACTGCATCACCTGTGATTGCTTCCGGTACGCAAATCCCTTCCAGCCCGTCCGTCATGTCAAATACTGTCAGGTCCACCGGCAGGATGTTTATGCCCATCCGGATGATTTTTATGGTCATGGTCAACCGCTGGTTATACAGCTCACCGCTGCCGTAAAGTAGTTGTCCTTTAGGGATCAGCTGGCCGTTAATCGTTACCGTATCCAAAAGGCGTAAACAGACGACCGTACCCTGGGTGATCTTTTGCTTACCATCGATAACCGCAGGTATGGCTTTGAACCGCACCATGTCCGCGCTTTTGGTCGGCGAGCCGATCTTTTCCATTAACCGTTCCGGGTGCTGGATATCCAATATTTTTTCCATCAGACTGTTCATCTGCTGCAATTCGGGGTCTTCCTCTTTGGATTGACCGGGGTGCAGCTGTTTGCCGGATATCTCATCATTGGTTACGGTAGATACGGTTTTGGCGGTTGGCAGCGGTTTGTTGATTGTCGTTTGTAACTGGGCCAGTTTTTGATAAACGAGGTCAGCATTCGCAGTTGGCGCAACACTGCCTATTTGCCGGAATTTTCTGCTGGATCGAATCGGGAAATGAATGCCCGAATCAGCCTTTGGGTGATAATAGGGATCGGTTTTCATTTGCTGCTTCAACCGCACAGAATCAGATGTCGCTTTGTCGTAATAGCTCATTTTATTCAAACCGTGTTCATTTTTCAGTTTGGCATCGGGTAGGGTCGTATTCAGCCCATTGGAAGGGGTAAGCGCTGCTTCCGCAGGCCTAACTTTGTCGCCGCCGCCAAGCGCCCAAAATAAAAGCGTGGTAAAAGCAGAAACGATCATCGGGAATACCAGTAAGGATTTACGCTGCCTGCGTTGTTTGGGGGTTAATGTTTGCTGTTTCATATTGGTAATTATTATTTCGATTGCTTCATTTAGCGATTGACGACTTTAAGATCCTTGTTCTCTAATGTTTCCCACCGCTGGATCAGGAAGCCGTGCGGGTTATTGTCACTCCTGGCGACATTACGCAGCTCGCCTTCGGTGACCAGGCTCCGGGTAACGGTGCTGGTAGAGCGGATAATGTTTTGGGTGCTGTAGCAGCGGAAATGATAGGGATAGCTACACAGATCGACCGTAACGCTGTCCACCTGCAGTTGCTGGCTGATATTTCCAGCGATGATATTGGCGTAGTAACCACTCTCAGACAGGTTATCATATTCTTTTTTCGCTGACTCGTCGGCGAGGTAAAGCGCCTTATTCAGGTTAGCCTGGATGACTTTGTCGTCCGGTGCCAGCGTAAAAAAGTATTCATGAAAGGACTTGACATGATCCCTGGCTTCAACCGCTATGTTATCCTTGCGGTCTGTGGCGATGGCTTCCAGTACCTTGCCGTTATAAAGAATATAAAGACGGCTTTGGATGGTTTGCACCAGCGCCGAATTCTGGTATTCGATATAGCCAATCGCGATAAAATAGCCTATTGTTAGTATAATGGTAAAACTGCGAACATGCTGAAAAGCGGTTTCAATATTTTGCATTTTTTTAAACATGGTTTTCTCCTTCTTCTTTTCTTTTTCACTCCTTGTTTATTTCTCCGAAGCTGTCAAGTCTTACCTGAAAGCTTGCTTTGCGCATGACCGTTCCCTGCACTGTTATCTGTTTTTGGCAGATCAGCCTTTGGTGAATTACCTTTGGAAAAGCTTTGCATAAATGCACCGCCAACATAGGATATGGCCATCGAGGAAAGCGCGCTGGTTTTGGCAAACAGGGCATGGCCACCCACATTCATGACGTAATTAGCAACACTCGGAACCGTGAAATAGCCCACGATGCCGATCAGCAGAAAGATCAGGTAGGCTGTGTTGCTGTTACCAAACTCGTTGCCCGGCAGGTTCCCGTTTTGCATGTTCAGGAGCATGTTTTCCTGGATCTTGGCGATGATCGCCCCGAATATATTGGCGATTGGCAGCCACATAAATACGTTGACATAGCGCGCGATCCATTGTTTAAGTGTATGCTGGAACCCGTCAAAAACACTGAGCCCAAAGCAAAGCGGCCCCAGGATCGCCAGCACGATCAGCTTGAACGTCCTGATCGTATCCAGGCACAGTGCCGCCGCCTGGAACAGGACATTGAGCAATTCGGCAATCCATTTCCTGACCATAGTTTTTATGCTCCACCCGGAAAAGGCGTCGGAAATGGGGTTGGAATTCGTAGCGTTTGCACCGGAATTATCAGGATGGCTGTACTGGTACCATTTGTCTGGGTCAGTATTTGTCGCCGAAGGCTCAGTTCCATCTGTCGTACCTGCCGGCTTATCGGCCAGCAGGGTGGCAATCGCCGCATTTGAATTGGTCACCATGCCCTGCGTAGCGGTCACCACGGGTTGTAAAATACCGTTGATAAGACGCAAAACCATAGGAAAAAATGCGATGCAAAAGCCGAGTGCAAAAGGGCGCAGCAGGGGATAGATATCAATAGGCTCTGCTGCGGCCATATGTTTCCAGATCCTCGTCGCGATGTACCATAATGCGGCGAAGCCAGCAATGCCCCGTGCTACGCCGATCATGCCGCTGCAAAGCGGGAACATCTGGTTATACAGTTGCTGCAGTATCCCCTGTAAGCTGTGCAGGTCATCCGCTACACCTTCCGCATGGGAGAGTAAGGGCGAAAGCATGGCTAATGTCGCCAGCAGGGCAATCTTTGAAATTCTTTTTTTCATCGTGTCTTAGTTTATGCCATACAAGTTTTTGAGCGTTTGCCGGTCATCAGCCTCCCTCGAACGCTGAAGCGCCGTTTTACAGGTTTCGTCATTGAACTTTCTTAAGAAACTCAGCTGGCTGTGACTGTCCGTATAGATACGGTCGATGGCTGTTAGCCGTTCTGCATCGCTCATCCGGATTTTATTGTCCCTCATGATTAGGGTCAGGTCATCGATATTTTTCAGGCTCGTACTGACCAGGTGATTGTAAACATCCATCATATAGCCGATCTCATCCGGGTTAAAATGTTGGTCCCGCCGGAATGTATTACAGGCGGCACGATATTCATTGAGTAGGGTAGCCTGGTCATTGATAATATCCACTATCCTTGGATATTTCCGTACGGTTGGGCTGACCACCATCAGCCCATTCAGAAATGCTTGGTGCAGGCTGAAATTTCCCTGTGAGACGTCCTCAACCGAGTTGTAGCCTTTATCCAGCACTTCGTAACCCTTGTACATTTGCTGCAATATGCTTTTCAGACCTGCCAGTTTCTGGTAATCCAGCGAGAGTTGCTCGATACAATCGGCCACAGACTGTGACCGGCTCTTTGCCGGGATCAGGCAAATGGCGACCGTCAGTATTAACGTTATTCTAATTATCTGTTTCATCATTGCTCCCCCGTTCTGTTATTAATTAATACCATACAGTTTTTTAAGCTGTTCCGTATCCTGTTTAGATTCCTGCCGGTTAATGGCGAGCTTCCGGCACCACGCCGTGAAATAGCCAGTGAAGGCCTGCTTGTCTTTCATCTTGTCAAACAGGTAATCCAGCCTTTCCAGCCTCTGGCTATCGGTCAGCTGCAGCTTGCCGGGTGTTAAAACCTGTACCAGTTCATTTAAGTCTTTTTGGCTCTCCGCTAAAAGATTATTATAAACCCGTTGCAGATAGCTGTATTCTTCCGGGGATAATAATTGTGCTTTTTGCTGCCATGTTATCTCGTTGTTAAATACGCTGATGATCTGCTGGTGCAGGTCATAGATGCATTTGGCTTTGGGGTTCGCCTGCACCACAGGGCTTACCTGTTCCAACGAGCTGAAATAAGCGGTATGCAGGCCGAATGTGCCGTTCTTCAATTCATGGGCTTTGTTCAAGCCTGTTTCAGCGATGTTATAGCCGCTTTTGATGGCATGCAGGCAGATTTTTAGACCGGCCACCTGCTCCGCCATCAGTTTTTCTTTGCGGGCTTGCTGGTTGAAAAAACCGCCTAAAAATTGTGCTTTTGCCTGTGTTAACAGGACGCCGGTGAAAAGAAAAAATAAAACCATCTTTTTCATGAGGAACCCCTTTCTTGTTTTTTTTGTTATTTATTGGAGGCCATACAGTTGCCTGACGGATCTGCGGTCCTGTTCATCTTTTGCGCGGGCCAGGCTCATCGTTACATTCTGCTGGTTGAACTGCCTGAGATGATCAAGGTTCGTTTGCATACCGGAAGACACTTTATGTATCCGTAGCATGCGTTCTGCATCATCCATCTGGGTGCTGAAAGCATTAACGGCCATCATCACGTCGTTCAGGTTGCGCAGGCTTTCCTGCAAGATGCCGTCGTAGACATTGCTCATGTAACTGAGTTCCTCCGCTGAAAAATGCTTGTCCTGGTGAAACAGGGCATTGGCCTGCTGGTATTCACTCAGCAACTGTTTTTGTTGGACGATGATCTTTTTTACCTCGTCATAATCCGAGATGATCACCTTGATCTGCGCCAGTTCCCGGTAGTAATTTTGGTAGAGCACCTTTTCTTTTCCCAGCCAGCCAGAGATGTCATTCAGCTTGCCCAGAGACAGGCTGTTCTCCAGCTGTTGTTCGGCATTTTGCAGCGTGATGGTCTGGTTTTGCAACTGCTGTACTTTCAGGTCAATTGCCGTGATTACTTTTTTTATCGCGGAGGTAAACAAACCCACAACGGGGATTTGGGCTTCTGATCTTTCGAAAGGGGGCATGGTGATGATCATCATCATGCCGGTTATCCATACTGTTTTCTTCATGGCTATGCTGATTTTTTATTTGATCTCATTTCCATTACCATCGCCTCAATTCCTTTTTGAACACTACCGTGTATCGCCGCAAGCTCCATAATTTTTACGCGTTCCCTGCCCTCGGTGGTATAAGCGTAATATTCTTCGGGGCACAATTCGTTCTTATAAACCTTCATCACCTGCCCGCCTATGTCAATGAAAATCTCCCGGTTATCTTTATTCACAGAGAGCAGGATCATTTTACCCTTATCAGACATGCCCAGCACATCCTGCAGCTTTTCGATCTTGCCCTGGAACTTGCGCATATCCATTAAGATCTTGATGTCGGCATTATTGATGATGGCATCTTTGATAATGGGCGAGCTGACCAGATCATCCAATTCCTGTGTGATGACAATAGGTATCCCGTTGAATTTCCGGATCGTTTTAAAAGCGTATTTGAGAAATTCCGCCATGCCGGATTTGGCGATGGCTTTCCAGGCTTCGTCAATGGTCAGCACTTTCCGTACACCTTTCAGCTTCCGCATTTTGGAAATGAACAGCTCCATAATAATGAGCGTCGTTACGGCAAATAAGGTCGGATTGTCCTTGATATTATCCAGTTCTATGACGATGAAAGGCTGATCCAGCAGGTCCAGGTTCTCTTTTCCGTTTAGCAGGTAATCAAATTCGCCGCCTTCATAATAGGGCCGCAGGACATACAGGAAATTATCCACATCAAAATCACGGTCCCTGACATGCTGCCCCTTCAACACTTCCACATAATCCGTTTCGAGATATTCATAAAAGGTATTGAAGCAGGGGAACAGGCCCTTGTTTTTTTCAAGGTGCAGGTAAAACCCTTGCAAAGCATTAGACAGCGCCACATACTCCGAGCGGTTAAGTCCGTCATTTTCCTGTTTCCAGAGGGCGACCAGCAGCGCTTTGAGGCTCTCTTTTTTTTCAATGTCCAGCCGTTCTCCGGCTTTGATATAAAATGGATTAAAGCGGATCGGATTTTCTTCGGTATAAGTAAAATAGTAGCCGCCTACCAGTTCACACAGCCCCAGATAGCTGCCGCCGATATCGACCGTTACGCAATGAGCGCCCTTGTCAAACAGCGAGCGCAGCATGTGATTGACGGTCATGGATTTGCCGCCCCCTGACGTGCCACAAACCAGTACGCCCATATTGGAGGAGATCCCTTCCCGGCGCGGCGCATCAAAAAGATCGACAAATACAGGTTTGCCGAAAATGCGGTCGCTGAAACGGATGCCCTCGTCCGGTGGAGTACTCTTATAATTGCTTTCCTGGTTCAGAAAACAACAGGCCTGCTCGGCAAATGTATCAAAAGTATCATTGACCGGAAAATTCGCAGCATTGCCGGGGATGCCTGCCCACCAGATCTGCGCGGCACCGGCCGTCTCGGGCTTGGCGGTGGCATCCATAGCAGCCAGCGCCGAAGCCACCTGGTTTTTCATCTGCTTCAGCTCATCCGGATTGTCCGACCAGATCATCACATTGAAGTGTGCCTTTACCGGCAGTCTTTGCTGGCTGATCGCCTCGTTCAGGAAATCATTGGTCGCATCCCTGGAGATAGCGTTCTCCCTGGAATAGGCAGCCAGCGATTGTAAGCGCAGCCGTTTTTTCTCCAGCTGTTTGAGTACCGCCTGCGCATCGCCCACCAGGATGAACTGGTTATACACATGGTTACAGGGAAGCAGTAAACCCAGGCCGGCGGCAAAACTGACCGGGAACTCGGTTTTGTCGGTAGAATACGCATCATGCGTAATCCTGGAACCGCACAAAGCAGGTAGATCTTCGGCATCGCCCAGTGTATAAATAGCCAGTTGCTGGTCACCGATAAAGATGTCATCCTTAAATTGAATGTCCTTATAGAGAACCTGATCGTCCTTTTCCGGAAGAAAACAGTAACGCTCGATCAGCCCGGTCTTTTTGGGCTGGCTTTGGAGCTCACTGGCTTTCACCTGGTGTAGACCGATCAGCCGGCTGTCTTCCAGCAGCCGCTTAAATTGTCCGGCCAGGTCCAGAAAGGCATTTAATGCCTGTGGCTTCACCGTTTCATCCGGCACGAGACATGGCCTGATCAGGTTGGAAAAGACAGAGCTTCCGGGCTTGCGTCCGGCTGGCCTTTTGGTCAGCATCAGGTAGCAGTCATGTTGAAGGAAGGGCCGGCCGGTGAAATAGCGGTCGCTGCTTTCACTTAAAAAGCTGCCGGCGTTTTTCTTTTCATCAGCTTCATATTTCTTCTGTATAAACCAGTCCTGTTTGTGCAGCACACAATCTTTAGGCAAAACCTTGATGGCTTTCACCCAGGCCTGATGCAGGTTTTCATAATCCTCATCGGATAGCGTAAATACTTCGGGCAACGTGACTTTAAATACCACGGTAAATTCGCCCAGCTTGGACAGGATGCAGTCATGCTCCACGCCCATAATGGGTAATATATCCTTCAACTCCTTTTCCATCTCACAAATCTTCTCTGTTAATTCTTTTATTCTTTTTCGGTTAGGGTGGGGCCGCCCTAAAAGTGCGGCCGGTGTTTCGGCCTGATACGCCGGCCGATCTTCTCGTGTTCCTGGCGCAGTTGCTCGCGGTTTCGCTGGATCATGGCCGGGATGTTGGTTTCGCTGAGCGGGATGACTTCAGCCTTTAGTTCTTTTTGGATAGGGTAGCGTCGGAGTAATTCCTGTTCATCCATACCATACTGGCGGGCCGTTGCTACCGGGTCTAGACCGATCTCGTTAGGGATCAGGATCTTGATCACACCTTCAGGGAACCCGGTTAGTTTGGGGTCGATCACCACCACCTGTTTCATAACCGGATGATAAAAGGCTTCATATTTCCAGCCGTCACTGGTCAGCTCAAAGCTTTTTAAGCTGATGACCGGAAAGAAATATTGGGTATGCCGCAGTTCCTGCAGGGGTAAGTCTATCGTAAAAGCTTCTCCCGCAATATCGATCTGCGGCAAAATACCGTTTAGCCGCTGGTCAAGTGCGGCCTGGTCTACGATGACCTCAAAATCAGATTTACCCATCACCAGTTCTGGCGGCAGACCATATTTAATCGCCATACCCTCGCGGTCGAGATCAGTCATTTGTGGCACCCGGATTACTTTTACCCTGTTCTCATCGAACAGGTCCTTCGCCGCACGCTGCTCATCAAGGTCATAAAGCAGGTGGTAGAATGCGCCCTGATCCTGCATGTCATGGATAAAGGAGATCTCCTTGGTCTGATCACTGGTTTGGCGCAGCACCTGCTTGTCGATGTCCGCCAGGAAACTGGTTCCTTCGATGATGAAAACCGGGACTTCTCTTTGCTTGTTCATTTGTTTTCCTCCTGATCTGAAAAATGCTGAAAGGATTTACGGGTATAGGATTTCAGCACATTGGGGATTTGTTTTTTAGCCATCGCCTTCATGAGTCCGTGCTCCCCGTATTTGCGGCTCATGCCAAATATTTTGATGCTCATGTAGGCACCTCCGCCACCTACTATGGCAAAGCAGATGATCGTTCCTGCACCGGCGATATACAGCACGGCGAATAGGATCAAAAGAATGACCACCATTCCACCGAAGTACCAGATATACTGTGCCCTCAAGCCCTGAAACTCAATACTTTTATTAATGCCTTTATTAATCTGATAGATGCTGTTGTTCATGCTGTTATCGATTAGTTAATTTTTATCTGCTATACCTTATTGCAGAAAATGTCCGGAAATGATCATTGCTGTTTCTTTAAAGTTTTAACCCCCTGTTTCTTTTAAATTGTAGTCGTTCAGTATCATCGTTCAATTCAACCGGAGCAGCGTTCACGGCTTGGTCATTCCTGACTTTCATCAGGTTTTCGGTAGATTTCATAGGCACAACAATGGCCTCTGTGACTTTTGATTCCGGGCCGTTTATGACCTCATCCGCTGCAGACAACGGCTGTTTTTCCTGTTCCTGCTTTTCCTGTATCTTCTGAGCGATTTCCCGTTCCAGTTTGGAGAGTTCGGACTTCATTTGCTGTAATTCCGTATCTTTTTCAAAAGGCTTGTTCATCAGGCTCTGGAGCTGTGGTAACTGTTCGTCAGTTTCTTTGATTTCCTTCGCATATTTCTCCGCCATACCATCCACTTTATCAATGGCGTTCAGGAAATAGCGGGCTGCCAGCTTAGGATTGTCCGTATTCGGCAATCTTTTTCCACGGCGGTCACCTGTTCCGTTTCCGGGAAGGCCTTGATGAGTTCCGTAATAAATATCCCGGCGCCGCTACTCGGTTTGTAAGGATGTTTGGGCTGAATATCTTGTTCCTTTAAAACCTGATACAGGATTTGTGGTAGGATAGCGGGTGTATAATAAGCAGTCAGGATACTGTCCCGGATGGATTGAACGGCAGTTTTATAGTCAGTTTCGCTCAGTCTATCTTTCAATAGCTCGTGTAGTTCCATCATAGATGGGTACAATTTGAGGTCGTTTTGACAAGCATTGCGGTCGATCCATCCCTGTTTTTCGCCCGCCGGGAACACTACGGCTTTCAGGCCGCCGAAACCGGAATAAGCTTGTAATGCCGCCCGATCTTCCGGTATGGGTGTGATCCGGTCCCGGTAGTCCAGTGCAATCCTGATTGCCGCTATATTATCCCTTAATTTTTGAAACTGATTGTAAGCCATGTTCCCGCACTTATCTTTTTCACCAAATCGTTGCTTTACCTTTCGAGGTATTCCGCGATCATGCCCATGACCGCGTATTTTATTCCCCTCGCATCTTCATTTTCTTCGCCGAACCCGAATAATTCAAAAATGGGTTCACAGGCTCCAATCAGGTTAATGACCTCATAGGTCAGTATACCGCTACTGCTCATGTGCAGATAAGCTTCCTCAAATTCATCCTCCAGTAAGGTTCTTACATATTCAAAGCGCGAAGGCCGCAGATCCTTGGTCAGTTCCTCCATGCAAAGTGCCTCAATGACATAGGCCGGCCGGTTTGCAACCTGTAGCTCCTGCCATAATTCTGTGACCGATTCCACCTTGTGTTGGAGATAATGGGACAGCCGATGGTCTTCCTGCAGGGAGATCAGCAGATCCAGATGGTTCTGGACGAGGTAGCTGTGCAGTTTGTTGATGAGTTGATCTTTCATAACTACATGCCGAAAAATGATTTAATAATGGTGGCTACAACCACCAAAAAAATACAGCTGCCGAACCAGGCGGCAGCGACTTTAGAGGTATCCTGGTCGCCTGCGTTCCACTTGCTGTAAACTTTAACCGCGCCGATCAGACCAAGGATGGCACCGATGGCGTACATCAGGTTGGTACCCGATTCAAAATAACTGCGTACCTGCGTATTGGCTTCATTAATGCCAGCGTTGCCATCCTGGCTCCGGGCAGAAAGGCTGACGATCATGCCTACAACTACTAATACGCCCGTTTTTAGGGTTTTACCCTCGAATTTTCTACTCCACTTTTTCATCTTCACTTATCTTATCGTTTAAAATTCTGGTCAAAGGTCTCCCAGTCCCCGCTCTGCACGCACCTGCGGAGGGGAGTTAGGAAGGGGCTGTTGTCGGTTTCCCGCTTTCTGTCTTCATCATCACTCCAAAGCGCTGGGATGAGGCGGGCAGTAATAAATTGTTACCTGGTTTTTAGTTCCCGCGAACCCGGTCCCGGCTAATCACCGGAACGGGGCCGCAAGCGGCGCTGCCTGCTAATCGCTCCACCACTGATCCACCTCGTCATCGGTCAGCTCGGCAACGCCGATTCGTTCGCATTCGGTCACCACCTGCTCATTGATAGCAGGTCGGTGTGGTGAAGTTTTCAGGGAATTATGTTTCCCGAAAATCGCTTTGATTTCGGGTAGCAATGTATCCGGGGAATAGGCCTTACCGGAAGCGGTGGTAATTAGTTTCTTTATGGACGAAATAAGCTCATCTGCCTGCTGGATATCATCGTCAGTGTAATTATCCTGGCGATAAATAACCTCTTCGGGTAATCCATCAGTCTGCTTTTCGGCATCTTTGAATACCAGTTGTTCTGGGAGGCTGTTACCCGCCATGCTTTTCCCGGCGGGGACAAACATTTGTTTGATATCGGCTGCGTAAAAACGGATACCGATAAACAAATAGTAAATGACCAGCGCCGCAATTACGGTTTCAAAGTAGCTGGTCCATGACAAGTGATTTAACATAATCTTTGCTTTTAATTTCTTCAATTCCTTAAAGCTCATTCAATAACTGCTGATTGATTTGAGCCTGTTTGTTGACACAAAGGAACCGCGTTGCGTACTTTTATACAAGTCCAACTTGTGGTTGTATCTTATTTGTATCCTTGTATCCGATTGATAGTCAGCTATATATTGTCGATGGGAAGAAGAGGTGGACGGCGCAGAATTAAAATAAGTAAAATTTGATGAAATTAAAAAGAGCTGAAATATAGACTCTCACTGGATATTCTTGAAAGTATTTTATCATATAGTAAACTCTATCTTAACATGGTGAACCTCCTGAACAGTCACTTTACACATAAACCTTTTATCCGTTCAGATAATTAGAGTGCAGGAAGCGCTGACGCCGATCGCAGAATATTTTTAATCACCTATGCGTATATCAATAAGAAAACCTTAAAGGAGTTGCGTTACTTCAATACGGAAGTCTTACACCGGTTTTTAAGTCCCTGGTTCAAAGTGGTAGATTTGAATTTAGCTTATTAGGAATTCCAGTCTTCACCAATAACTGCCTATATGCGGTTTATAAAAGGACGGCTATCCAGCCATTTTTCAATGGCCTTGATGCTATCCGTATAAAATAATTTGTAAGTTTCCTCGGTGACGTAACCGATATGCGGTGTGGCCAAAACGTTATCCAGTGTACGAAAGGCATGGTCCGCGGGTAAGGGTTCGGTATCATAAACGTCTATAGCTGCGCCGGCGATCTTTTTATAGGTTAATGCTTCAATCAGTTCGGCTTCGTCTACCAAGGGGCCGCGCGAGGTATTGATCAGATAAGCGCTGGGTTTCATGCGTGCGAGTTCGCCGGTTCCTATAATGCCCCGCGAGCGGTCGCTTAGCACGAGGTGTATAGTAACAAAGTCAGCTTCCTTGAACAGACGTTCTTTATTCACGAGTTCCGCTCCAGCGCGGTGCGCTTTTTCTTCCGTGAGATTTTCACTCCAGGCGATCACCTTCATTTCAAATGCCTTGGCGTATTGCGCGATCTTGGTGCCGATCCTACCCAAACCGACGATGCCGATTGTTTTCCCTTTGAGGTCGACGCCGATGCCTGTTTGCCAGCCGCCTGTTTTTACATTTTGCGCTTCGGAGGGGATATGGCGGACCATGGCCATTAATAGTGCCCAGGTCAGCTCCGGCGCGCCGCTTTCTACATAGCCTGTCGTAGCCACTTCAATACCCAGCGTCTCGCAGGCCTTCAGGTCGAGGGAAGCGTTGTGTTGACCGGTGGAAACGATCAGCTTTAAATTGGGCAACGCACTTAATAGTTGACGATTCATCGGCGTTCTTTCGCGCATTATGCAAACAATCTCAAAGGGCAGCAGCCGTTCAATGAGTACATGCTGATCACTGATATGGTCGTTAAATATCGTGATGTCTGCTCGGCCAGTTAAGGCAGACCAATCGGCCATTTTTAAAGCTATTTGTTGATAATCGTCCAGAACCGCTATTTGCATAGGCGCAAATTTCTATTTTTTTTCTTACATAACGCTGGGTAATCCTGGTAGTTTTAGTTTGGTGTACTTGTTTTTAGGTGCTGGTATTCTTTAAGCTTGCATTGTGTTCAAGATCAAGGGTCCTCATTTTTATTTCCGTTTAACTGAAAGCATAACCGACGTGCTGTGTAATACGCTGATTGTGCTCTTGCCCATTCTGGTGCTTTTTCATAGCACCGGCAGGCGGTATTGGCATGGTAGCAGGCGCATTGCTGATCAGTCTGACGGGTCTTCCAGGTAAGACCGCATGGACTGCTTCATATCCAGCAGGCCAGATGAGGATGCACAGCACTTATTACAAGAGGATGTTATTCGCTTAAACGATAGCGAAGGTTTATCTTATCATAAGGAAAGATCGGCGAGGTGTTGTTTTTCACCAGTCCTGATTAGTTTTCTCGCTCGCTATATTCTTGTTTTTTCGATATGGCAAAGAAAAGGTGTGATTCTTACCTCGAAATATCAACCTACAGAATAAAATTAAGGTTTTATTTAGTATTGAAAAGTTAATTATCTGTTTGATAATTAACTTTTTAAGTTTATAAAGTAGATGTGAGTAGCATTTTTTTTTAATTCTTTTGCTAAATCGCGTCTTTGTGCTGCTTTACTAAGATGAAAAATAATTACAATATCAACTAAAAACTCGGGGGCCGGAAAGTTTATTTTGAAATTCAATATATGAAAAGTAGGTGTTAAAGATAGGGGTATAGTTAACATTATATAATTCTGGATTCAGAAACATAAGCTGATGGCTCCACCGAGTCTGTATAAGTTGGAATTGATCTGGCGTAAGTGATATGGAGTGAATAACTGATGTTTGTTATTAAACGGAATGGTCATTGAGGAAATGTTCTTTGCTATTTTAATAAGATTAGTAACGACTGTTTGCTGTTTTTTTAGAATATCGTTACAAGCTATGAAAATGATCGTTCTTAGCTAAGGAATAACGAGATTTTATTTTTTTTGAAAAGAAGCTTCCGTTGTGATATACGTCGTTAACTCCAGATATGGTGATCTATCGGCTTACTTAATGTTAATGATTGGATTATAGACTTCGCGATGTGATCCAGTGCTCACTTCCTTTATATCATTTTATGGATGTGTGAACACTAAATTGAAGCAGTAGCCTGTACGTTAATAATGTTGTGGACCTTGTTTATATAATTTAATCTTATTTAGTCATGTTAAATTTCCTAAAAAAACTTTCTACTGAAGTTGACATTAAACTTACAGATGAAAGAAACAAAATTGCCAGTAGTTTGATCGGTAAACAATATCATCTTAATCAGTATATGATAGACTTTGAAAGTCATAGAGATGGTTTTATAGATGGGATACTATCAATTAGAAATACCGAAAACTATAGGATAAAAACTTTTTTTAATGTATATATTTTCAGGGATGCTGTATTTATAGCTGTATATACACTTGATTTAATGAAAATAATAGATGTGCCGTCTGAAAAATTTGTTGCCGAATTAAGTAAATTAATTTTACAATAACCTTTTCAAGACTTAAAATAGGACTTCACTATCCACTGGTGGTTTTTAAGTCATTAAATATGAGAATTGAAATGGGGGAATTATATTTTCTACGCTATATTTTTCGTTTTAGGAGTAATTCGAAGAATGTTGTTACTCCCAAGAATTTCATTTTGATAGAACTTAATATCTATTGAAATTCGGTCTTATAATATAGTTTGTTAATCGTTTCCGTCAATTTATCGTATCCTTTTGGTGACGAATCTCAGCTTGTAAACTTGACGTGGTATCAATCTCTGTCTTTAATTATATATAATATATTAACCTCGGGTTATTGTTAATGGGGAAGTGGGTTAACTGGTAATAGATAATGGAAGATGTACAGGTAGGATACATGGTGATAGGGTTGTTGCTAGCATGAAGAAATTAATGTTTGCTTGTATTTTGAAAGCGGCAAACTATCGGCTGAAGAGATGTCAAATATCTTTATTTCATCTGTATATCGATATTGGAAGTTTTTTTTATCTTTTAGTTTCTTTTAACCCGGTTGTTGTTTGTTGATTTTTAGATGCTTACATCATGTAAGTATATGTGAGTAGTGTTTTTATAGACAATTGTGCTCTAACGCATTATTTTTGCGCCCGCAGAACCTATGCGAATTCTTGTGCACAATTAAAAAATCAAAGTATGAATAAACATTTATTTTTAGCTATTTTAATGCTTGTTTCTATTTCAGTTCAAGCACAAACAGCGCGCTCCGGTATAAACAATCCGACACCCACTGTTACATTGGATGTTACAGGTAATCCAACAAATACGAATTTTTTTGATGGGGTAATGGCTCCCAGATTAACAGGGGTACAGTTGAGAGCGAAAACATACACCGCCACTCAAAATGGCGCAATCGTTAATGTAACTGTAGCAGACCCTGCTCCAGCAGGCCAAACGATAAATGTTACCACGCCCGGTTACTATTATTTTAACGGATCAGCATTGTCATGGATAAGGTTTGTAGGTGGTGCCGGTGGCGTTGCGACAACCGGGCAGATTTTAACTGCTGATGTGAATGGGTTTGGGGTATGGAAAACACTGGCGGTAACTTCTATACCAGGTACATTACCGGCTTCAGGTTCATCCGTAAGTTTTAGTTCTTACGGATCCGGAACCCCTCCCAATACCATTTTATATACAACAGGTTACATAACACTGCCACCTGGTAAATGGTTAGTGGCTTTTGGTACCACAGCTGGAATTGGATACAATGCGACTTACCCAAGAATGTTAAATACTGATGCCAATTTGTGGCTTACTTTATATTTAAGTGATAGTAACACGACTGGAGCTAATACGGCCGATTATATCACAACATATTCTGGCCCCAGGGGATCTGCCGGTGTTTTGGGAAGAGGTGCCAATAAAACCTATGTTTCCGGGTATGAAGCTGTTAATAATACATCCGGAGCCAACAAAATATATTACTTATGGGCATACCAAGAGCAAGATATTAATCCTGGTGTAGTAGCTAGCAGTACAACGCGATATGATAACGGTAGCGGTACCGAAGTTAATGCTTATTGGTTAAATATAATGGACGTCAGTTATTGGGAAAGATATTTTTTTGCTATTCCTATCCAATAAAGTTCCTTACGGCTCCACGAGTTATGTTTTAAAGAATATTAAAAATGCTGTAAATGAATGATTTACAGCATTTTTTGTTTACGGTCATATCTAAATAAAACCAAATAATGGTATTCTTCTGGTGACCTATTGGTGACCTGTAGGGGTTAAAAGCCAGGTTTTGTAAGTCCGATCACCGATACCGCCTGGAAACATAAACCGACTTATGGTTTGATTGCTACTGAAGGTATCAACCATGACATACAAAGAGCGATGTATAGCCGGTCAAACACATAGGTAACCGAAGTTAAAGGCAGCCACGTGATCTTTATGTCGCAGCCGCAAATAGTTGCCAGTGTTATTATCGAAGCCGCAATAAATAGCGCTCAGCAACAATAAGGTTGAAGTTGTCATCAATAAAAAACAAAAAGCCAGTCCATGTCCCTGGCTTTTTGTTTGTGCAGAAGCTCTTCTGATTAATAATCAGAATAATCTGCCGGGTACAGGAAAAAGCTTTCGCCTTTTGACACGTTGTGCTGATACTCAGGCATTTTACCCAACGCAACAAAATCCGGGTCCTTACCAAACTGTTTCCATTTGTCTATATTATCCTGTTTGTTGTCATAGGTGGTCATGTACATCAAATTAGGCATGTGGCTGCCTGCTATAACCTCCGAGTAAAACACGCCGTTCATGTTATACTTCTTAAATATGGCCATTTCATCGCCTACATTAAACATTTTAACTTTACTGGCATGCAGTTTTTCAGTAGCACCCTCGTAGCTGCGTAACTCATATACCCTGTCTGCTTTTTTTCCGGTTAGGTTTGGTAGGTTTGGCTCAGGAGCATTGACAAATGCACGGGTTATAATTGTTTCTATACGTGCATATGGCGTATTATTATAAGCAGCGTCCAAATAATCTTTACCTGCATCAAGGTAGGTTTGATCTTTTAATATTTTCTGATCAGTATTTTCCAAGGCGTCCCAGGTGCGGTACGGTATAAAAACATATATTTTTTTGTCCAGACTATCCTGTTTTATAACTTTAAAAACCCCAACGTTTTTTACGCCGGCTTTGTGCAATGCGGGCAGATAAGCATTTTGAAAATACGAATCTAAGCGTGCTTCCTGTGCCGCGTTTTTAAAATGATATATTTTAAGCTGGTAATAATACCTTACCGCAGCATTAGCCTTAGCGCTTAAAATGAATACTAAAATGATGGAAAGAAAAAGGCAAATAAATTTAGATGGGCGGTACGGTTTCATAGCACTATGTTTAATGTTCACTACAAAACTATATTAATGCTACGGTAAAAATAAATAGGAGACCACTAATAAATCAATTAGTGAACAGCCCATTCTTTTAAGCCATCAAAATTTCATTTTTCCTTCTGAAAAATCGCATAATCCGCCCAATATTTCGCTCAGCTCTACTCCTTTGCTGGTTAAGATATATTCCGTTCTGGGCGGCTTTCCGGGTATACAGTTTTTATGGATCAGATCATGCTGCTCCAGGTGCCTTAACCGGTCGGCAAGGATGTGATCACTGATATGTTCCAGATCTTCTCTCAAACTGTTAAAGCGTGCATTACCTTCCTCAATGCTAAAGAGCACTTCGGTCATCCATCGTTTACTCAACAAATAGAGAAGCTCATTAAGGGCGCATTTTTCTTCCAGGAATGACTGATTATGAAAATTCGTGGAACTTAGTTTTCTTTCTGACATACTAATTGGTTAATGAGTTACTAATTAAGAGTTAGGCTATTGGCCTCCTCTATCATTAATTGTTCCTTTGCGGCTGTAAATGCCTTATTCGATGAGCAGAACACAACAAAGTTGATAATTGAAGTACAATAAATAAGGAATGTAACTAAAATTAAACAAAATTATGAAATATAGAAAATACGGATTTATTACTTTCTGAAGTAACATTTGGTGCCTGGGCAGCCGGTGGCTGGATGTGGGGTGGCACCGAACGAAAAGACGCAATTGATGCGATCCGGGTTTCTTATTCCCTTGGCGTAACTTCAATTGATACAGCTCCTATATATGGGCAGGGCACCAGCGAGGAAATTGTTGGAGAAGCGATCAAGGGGTTGCCGCGCGATCATTTTCAGATCCTGACCAAATATGGCATGCGCTGGGACCTGCAAAAAGGTGATTTCGCTTTTAGCAGTAAAAACAACAGCGGGGCAGCTATTGATATTTATAAATATGCATGAAAAGAAAGCATCATTAAAGAATGTGAAGACAGTCTAAAGCGTTTGGGAACTGATTATATCGACCTGTACCAAATCCACTGGCCCGATTCTACAACCCCGATAGCCGAAAGCATGGAAGCTGTTTCCCGCTTAATTGAGCAGGGTAAAGTACGATATGCAGGGGTTTGTAATTATAACGCAGTGCAAATGGCGGAAGCCGAGAAGTATATTACCCCTGCGTCTAACCAGGTGCCCTACAGCATGGCTAAACGTTCCATTGAATCGGAGCTCATTCCATATTGTTTGGAAAATAAAAAATCAGTTTTAGCCTACAGTCCATTAGAACGGGGACTTTTAACCGGCAAAATGAAACCGGGGCATGTGTTTGCCGGCGGCGACCATCGAAAAGAGGTTTCCTTTTTTAAAGAAGAAAATTTAAAAAGGACAGATGAATTTCTGAATCTGTTAAAACCTATTGCTAAGGAAAAGCATTTAACACTTGGGCAACTGGTTATCCTGTGGACATTGCAACAGTCCGGAATTACCATAGCGCTGGTGGGCGCAAGGAACAGCGAACAGGCCATTGAAAATGCTACGGCTGTTGACACAGCGCTAAACCAGGAAGAAACTGAAGTAATAACCGGTTACCTGGAACACCTGGAGCTGATTGCCTGATAGCGACTGAAAACTTATTAGGAACTTCTGATCTTATACTGATCATACTACCTGGGGATGCCGGCCGGATTAACCGGCATCCTTTTGATCTTTTGCTTTCTGTGTTTAAGTGCGCTATGACTGAACTGCATCCTGTAATTCGTAACCTTCTTCATACCAAATTCAATGCAGATTCGCAAACTCCGTTAAATGCTGATGCTTACCGGTCGTTAATGAATTATTTCGTTCGGATAGTTTCCTATTCCAATGATGACCTGCCCCCGGCTAAGGAACTGAAATTGATACCCGATGGCTTACCCGCTTTTAGTTTCAGGATATACGGTGCTGATTCACCTGGATTAAAACCTGTTTTAGTCTATTTTCACGGCGGTAATTGGATCGGTGGCAATATGCAAACCTATAATTCCATTTGTACTACGCTTGCTGAAGGCAGTGGTTACGCAGTGATATCGGTCGATTATGCGCTGGCGCCGGAGCACCATTTCCCGATTCCAATATGGCAGGGAATGGCCGTATTGGACTGGATTAAAAAACAAGGATTTCATTTTGGCATAGACCGGGACAAAATAGTTGCAGGCGGCGATAATGCCGGTGGAAACATTGCCGCCGGATTGGTCCACTTGATTAGGCATACCCGCGGGTATAAACTACTTGGCCAGTTATTAATATGCCCGGCTTTGCATTACCGGTTTGACACCTCGTCTTACGATAAATATGAAAAAGGCTATTTCATTTCAAAGGAGTTGATGAAGCGATGCTGGGATGCTTATTTGGGAAATGAAGATGAGGCTTTTCACGAATCAGCATCCCCATTATTAGTTTTTGACGTAGAACACGTTCCTCAAACCCTGATATATACCGCTGAGCATGATCCATTGCGCTTCGAAGCAGAAATTTACGCGGCGGTTTTAAAAGAACAAGGCATTGGCTTGTCATTTCACCGTTTTTTGGGTGTAACTCATTATTTCTGGCAAATGGACGCCATTTTAGATATAGCACGTAAGGCTCATCAGGAAGCTGTGAACTGGCTGATTAGGATCAATGAGACGGGCGGCAGCGAACCGTGGGGTTAGGTATTAAGCTCGGCACAACTCTTATTCCATGAAACGAAATTAACTAATTGGTTTATTAGTTAATAGATGTTTTTTACTACAGCTGCTTATTATTAATTTTAACTCCGACAATTTAACCTATGATGAATAAAAAGACAATTCTTTATTTAACCTATTACTTAACTGCAATAGCCAGCCTGACAGGTTTGCCGGGTTGCAATCAAGATCATAAAACCCAGAAGAATAAGCCCCGAACTTTTCAAAAAACTAATTTGAAGCTCCCGATCGGCTTTTCCGCCACTATTGTCGCGGATTCACTCGGTCCTTTGAGACACCTGGTCGTGAATGACCAAGGTGATATTTATGTGAAACTGAATGCTTTAAAAGACAGAAAAGGGATTTATTTCCTGAGAGATACTGATCATGACGGTTTTATGGACACAAAAACAGGCTTTGGCGATTACCCGGGTACCGGCGTCAGGATCAAAGGTAACATGCTCTATTCTGCCTCAAACACGGGCGTGTTGAGGTACAAGTTAAATCAAAAAGGAGAGGTGATCTCCCCTAATCAACCAGAGGTGATCGTCCAGGGCCTGCAGGATAAACATCGAGATAATTCAAAATCGATCGCTTTGGATGACCAAAACAACCTTTTTGTAACCGTTGGTTCTTACTCTGATGATTGCAGGATACCAGGCTCCGGGAAAGGTATGCCCGGATGTCCGATCTTAGATTCAGCGGCAGGGATATGGAAATTTAAAGCAGATCAGTTAAATCAAAGCTATAAAGATGGGGGCCATTATGCCCGTGGGATTAAGAATACCGTTGGTATTGACTGGAACAGTGATACCAGATCTCTTTTTTCCATGCAGCATGGCCGAGGGCGATTTGATGATAAATTTCCACAGTATTATACGCCTAAGCAAAGCGGCGAATTGCCGGCCGAAACCATGTATGAAGTACACCTCGGAACAGATGCGGGTTGGCCATTTGTTTATTACGATCAGTTTCAAAAGGAAAAGATACTGGCCCCTGAATATGGTGGAGACGGGAAAAAAGTGGGGGATCGGAAATTTCAGAATCCCATTGCGGCTTTTCCTGCACACCTTGCACCCAATGATCTCCTGTTTTACACTGGCGATATGTTCCCGGAAAGGTATAAAAATGGTGCTTTCATCGTCTTTCACGGGCAATCTCCTCAGCTGAAAAAAGGATATTTAGTGGCCTTCGTACCTTTCAAAAACGGGAAACCATCCGGAGACTGGGAGATTTTTGCGGATAATTTTGCCGGCGAGGATATGCGAAAGCCTACCAAGCCTTTTCAATACCGGCCGATGGGTTTAGCCCAGGGGCCCGACGGTGCTTTATATGTATCAGATGATCTAAAAGGATCCATCTTTAAGATTACCTTTCAGAAGGAAAATAAGCTGTAATCGAAGGACATTTAAATTCCCCATGGACGATACAGCTATGGAGCGCTTGGTCCCATGCAGCAACCTGCCGCAGCTGCATGGCCTGTCCATCATAATTACATTACTTATTTGCCTTTACCTTTTCCAGCTTTTGCTTAGCCTCCTTTTGATCTTGTTCAGCTTGCGCTGCTACCGCTTCGGCAGCAATGATCGCCTGCTGTTTGGCCATTGCTTTTTCAGCCTTGTCAATAAAGCCCTTGGGGTCTTCCGTTAACTTTGTATCGATGGTCTTCGCTACCTCAGGATACAGAGCCCTAACCAGCCAGAAATTATAAGCTTCACGATTTAAGCGGTCATTTTGATGATAGAAATATAATGCTGTGCCGACTGATCCGGCCGTTATTATAAAACAAGCTACAAGGCCAATGATCAAATTTTTTGACCAGGCACCTAGATGGTGACTGTTTTTCACACGAATGAATTTCGGGACTGTTGCTACAACATCTTTTAATTCATCGATCTGCTGTTGTATTTTTTGATCGTCATACCGCTTGTTAGCTATTTCAATCCGCGCCGTGATCGTTTCCAATGTGCCCCTGTATTGTTCCAGAAAACTTTTTAAGAGCTCTGCTACACTGGTCTCCATCACTCTGATCCTACCGGCAAACCCCTGGATCAGTTCTTCCATAATATTTACTTTCTCTTCTAATTCTTCATTTTGCATAACAATTCATTTTAATGTTCATTCTAATCGTTAATTCATCTACCTGCTTATACCCTGTGACTGGGAATGTTCCGCTTCATGCTTCTTCCGTTTCCTGCGTGCAATATCTGCGTCACCCATTGGGTCAGGTGGCCCGGCAACAAATTGCGGTTCCAGCAATGCTTCTAATATCCCTTTACCTACAATGGGATTATGTCTGTATTCCCCCTGAACGCTCTGCCTGATTGAATCACGCAGATGGTTAGCAACAAATGGTTGGTTTGCTTCCCTTGCCGCATGATACTGCTGTACCTGCTGGTTGCGGTTTAAGGTCGCATCTATGCGGGCAATGCTCAAACTCCGATCAACATCGGAACCTTTCATTTTGATATTGCCTTTTGCAAAGGATATGCCCTGTACTTCATTGGTACCGCTGCGGAATTTATAATCAATGATAATTCCCTGTCTGGCAAGCTGGGCTTCCAGGTGTTTCCAAGTCGTGGCTGTTTTCATGCCTGCTTTAATAGCATCATACACACGCTGTGTAGAATTTTCAGTGACCAATGTGATTAACGATTTTAATCCCTCATTTAACCCTCGTTTAATCCCTCACTGCCCTAATTTACTCCCTCGTTTGCACCCTCATTTACTCCCTCACGACATATTAGTTAGTTTTCTGATTAATATTATCCTGAAAAATAGTTCTATAATCAATGATCTGTTTGATATTTTCAAGATTCAGTCTGGAAAACTTCAGTTTAATTTCGAGCAGCTCGATATGGGGCAATTGATCAGGGAGGTTGTGGAGCCGCTACAAGAATCAAATACCCCTCTGGTAATGCTCAATTGGATATCAGTATGGAATCCATTGAAAAATAGCTGCTCATTTCCGTGAGCGATTATGGTATAAGCATTGCCCCCCCCCAAGATCTTCATCTCATCTTTAACCAGTTTTATCGCCTCAAGGAAGTGGAAAAACGAATTTCAGGATTGGGGCTTGGTCTCTATATCACCAAATAGATCGTTGAGTGGCATGGCGGCGGCATCAGTATGGAAAGCGAGCCGGGACAGGGTTCTGTATTTACTTTTTCTATTCCATACAACCAAAAGGATCAGAGAATTTTATGATATATAAAGCGTCTATGAGTCGATATCAGGAATAAGATGATATCGGTACTAGAAGACAATCCGGATATTCGGGAGATTATTTTCTTACATCCCATTGGGAGCAATTACGATTTCTTGGTGTACGAAACAGCGCATGATTTTAAGGAGTAGTTTAAAAGCAGCTTGCCGGATGGTGATGGGATCGATATCTGAGTGAACTCAAAAAGCCCTGAAATGGGTCACGTCCCTGTTGTACTAATGTCCGCCCATACATATCGTTGGATCCGGAAGATTGTGCGGATGATATTATTAGTAAGTCGTTTGATATTGGTTTTTTAAGCAATGAGTTGATACTTTTTATGGAGGCATTTCATTGATAATAAGGTTAATAAAGGAGTACTGGTTGCCCCATGAGATTATAGTTCCTAATCATTTGAGGATTGATTCCGGGAGATGGTTTGAGTACGATTGGACGAAAATTGTCCGGGTTATTGATAATTTCTTTTAGGCATTGACAGAAGCAAAGGAATTTTTTCTTACTCGCACGCAAATAACAAAACACTGGCCAATTTCTTAAGCAAAAGATTTCTAAATTTGATCATACAACTTCTTATCTTAGTTACGTAGAAGGTAATTCTCTTTTCTAACCTAATAAATAAAAAATATTTCGACATTTTAAACTAATCCATCTTTTGACAGGTGTAATGAAACGACTGATTAAAAATTTATTAATTGGCTTATTGGCTTTAATGGCAAGCCAAACTCATGCCCAATACAATAAACAACAGATCGATAGCATCTTTGACGAAGCCAATCATCTAATTGGCCTGAAACCGGATGTTCAACAGCTGGATATAGCTTATAAGACCTCGAAGGCGATACATTATGAGCAAGGAATAATCAAAGGGCTTATCCTATATTCCAAAAGCAGTTATGACGCTGGGCAGTATGATACTGCCTTTGCCTATATTACACAGGCAGAAAATGCTTCAGCCAAAATAAAGGATCCGGTTTTGATTTTCAATATCATTATACTTAAAGGTCAGTGTTATGAA
Organism: Mucilaginibacter saanensis; assembly: GCF_014200575.1. Lineage (GTDB taxonomy): Bacteria > Bacteroidota > Bacteroidia > Sphingobacteriales > Sphingobacteriaceae > Mucilaginibacter. The sequence continues at coordinate 221,833 of NZ_JACHBZ010000009.1, forward strand.
AGCCTCGGCTTTTACAAAGAGGCGCATCAAACATTCAATGGTGCCGTTCCCATTGCTGAAAGTGTCAACAATGAAGAAGACAGGCATTATTACTTAGCAATCATTTATTCAAATATAGGTATCAACTGCCGGCATTTGGGTCATATAAAGGCCAGAGAATACTGGAGCAGTAGGAGTTATGCTGAAGCTGAACACCTACAAAGAAGCAATAAATACTTATGGGTTTATGTAATTATCGCATCGAATAGGGGAAACCTGTTTACCATACGCAAACAATATGATTCTGCGGAATTCTATATGAATAAAGCCCTTCTTTTTGCTAGCAAATGTACCGACAAGTATAAATATCAAAAATATTATGCGCTATGGGTGACGTATTCTCATGCCGGCGGCTTTTATTATGCTGTAAGGAAATATTCCAATTCAGCGGTGTATTTTAAAGAAGCTGAAAATGCGGCGACTCAAATAAAATATGCACGTGGTTTAAAGGATGCCTACGCCGGACTGGCAAAAATATATACGGCTTTGAACAAAACTAAAGAAGCATTGGTGTATTCAGAAAAAAGTAATAAATTAGGTGATAGTCTTGCTCTGGCTGATAAAGCCGCCATTAAAACACCGCTGGAGTATATCGTCAGCAAACATCGGAAAAGTTTATCGGAAAGTGAAGCCCTTTACCACCGTATTTTGTTTGCCGTTTCTATTTGTCTTTTATCAATTATCAGCTTCATATTTTTTTATCGCCTAAGGTTAAAAAGGGAGATCAGGCTTAGCAAGGAAAAGATGGATGAATTGGTGCGGAAATTAGCCGTGAATGAAGATAAGCAGTCTCCCTTGGCTATTGAAGAATTAAAAAATATCGTGCAGTTGGCAGTTAATAATGATCCTGCCTTTTTTACAAAACATCATGAATTTGATTCCGGTTTTAGCAAAAAAATACTTAGCCTGGCCCCCAATCTAACTGCAACTGAACTTGAATTTTGTTTGTTTTGTAAATTGGGTTTCGAAACCAAAGAAATTGCACGTTATGCCAAGATTTCTGTTCGGTCGGTGGAAGGAAGAAAATATAGAATAAGAAAAAAACTAAATATTCCCTCCAACCAGGATATCAATATTTGGATGAATCATATTTAACCTAGTTGATATTTTGCTACTTTCAATTATATCAATTATTTCTAAAAGTGTTACAAAACTCAGAGAGATGTATTCCGGGGGCAATTCCCAATCCTCTTTGGACGTCATGCACCTGTAAGAAAGCGGGAGGCGATATGCACCCCCCTTTAGAATTTACACAAATTAGTGCTCCAAATAGCACGGAATGATCTGGTCAGGGCATTAGGAACTTTCTCCTTTTATGACAAGTTCATTATCACAGAGTTTTTATCGTTTATGGAGATGGTTTCACCACGTGAGTAAACATTTACGATATATAATAACGTATTTGTAACAAAAAATGCCGCCCATGCATTTGTCTGATTCAACCTGATTATACTCATTTTCGAATATAAGGACATGATTATTTGGCTGTTCAATTAAGCGGATATCAACTATAATATAATACAGTGTATTTGCGCGATAAATCATGGATGATATTTGCCATATGATGCGTTATTTCACTAGATGGATTTTATAATTTCATACGGAAATAACATCAAAAGTAAAAAACTTGTGCGGCAGAGCTTAACTACCCCACAAGTTTTTCTCGATGAAACTTGCCTCGTCAATAAGGCTCAGAAAGGATTTAATTTGCAATCATTCCATGCGGATCAATAACAAATTTCTTTGCCGCACCTTTATCAAAATCATGATAACCTTTTACCGCATCTTTTAATGAGATCACTTCCACATTGACGGCATCGGCAATCTTTATTTTGCCGTATAAGATGGCATTCATTAACTGGCGGTGATATTTCATTACCGGACACTGGCCTGTATGGATGGAATGTGATTTCGCCCAGCCTAAGCCAATACGAATTTTCAGACTTCCGGTTTTAGCCGCTTCGTCTACGCCACCAGGATCGCCCGTAACATACAGCCCCGGTATTCCCAATTGACCTCCGGCACGGGTAATCTCCATAATGGAATTCAATACAGTAGCGGGCTGCTCCTGGGTGCTGTCATGACCATGCCCCTTAGCTTCGAAACCAACGCAATCTACGGCACAATCTACTTCGGGTACCCCTACAATAGCTGCAATTTGATCTGCTAAATCAGCTTCCTGTTTTAAATCTATGGTTTCGCAACCAAAGCTTCTGGCTTGTGCTAAGCGTTCGTCAATCATATCACCGACAATTACAACGGCGGCACCCAACAAATGACAAGAAGCTGCACAGGCAAGACCCACAGGGCCCGCACCTGCGACATAGACAATACTTCCGGGGCCAACGCCAGCGGTTACAGCACCGTGAAATCCGGTGGGGAAGATATCAGAAAGCAGGGTCAGGTCTTTAATCTTGGCCATGGCCTGATCGCTGTCCGGAAATTTAAGCAAATTGAAATCGGCATAAGGCACCATTACATATTCCGCCTGACCGCCAACCCAGCCCCCCATATCCACGTAGCCATAGGCCGCGCCGGGACGTGCTGGATTCACATTCAGGCAAATCCCGGTTTGGCCAGCTTTACAGTTTCGGCAACGTCCGCAGGCAATATTAAACGGTACCGATACCAAGTCACCCACTTTTACAAATTCCACGTCACGGCCGGCTTCAATGATAAAGCCTGTGATTTCATGACCTAATACCAGTCCCGAAGGAGCAGTAGTGCGACCGCGTACCATATGCTGATCGCTGCCGCAAATATTAGTGGAAACTATTTTAAGTATAACTCCATGTTCGCATTTACGGTTACCCAATGCCAGCTTTGGATATTCAATTTCCCTTACCTCAACCACACCCGGGCTAACGTAAGCTACTCCATGATTTTGACACATAATAATTTGTTTTTAATGATTTGATGAATGAAAAGAGCCCGGCCAAACGATGCTATTATTTTATGGCATCGGCACCGGCCTGTGCAACAGCATGATCATTTTCGACGGAGTCCCCTGAAACGCCGACAGCCCCTATAATATCGCCGCCTGCATTGGTAATGAGTACGCCGCCTGGGAAAGTGATCAGGCCTCCGTTTGAATGTTCGATATGGTACAAAGGGCCACCAGGCTGCGACAATTTCCCAATTTCACCGGAAGCCATATTAAAATAGCGGGCTGTACGTGCTTTTTTCTGGGAAATATCGATGGAGCCTAACCATGCGTTGTCCATATGGGCGAATGCGATCAGATTCGTACCAGAGTCGACCACGGCAATATTCATCAGGGTATTTAATGCTACGGCTTTTGCTTTTGCAGCGGCTATGACAGCTTCTGCCTGTTTTAATGTAATATTCATAATTATGGTTTAAATAGATTTTAAATACCAAAATTAGAGTAGCAGGCAGCAGGGCAATAGAACAATCATCTATATTATTAGAACGATTATCCTAATCAATACTCAGGCGACAAAGTCTTCCCAATTTCTATTTAATTTTATAAATTGGAAGCCGGGTGCTGTTTGCCGGAATACCGCTGATTATTGTTATTTATCTATTACTAATGCTAAGAGCCATGAATCAAACCTGCCATCTTGCACCCATTAACTTGAGTGATTGCAACCAATTAGATTCGCTGGTGGAGCATCGACGTGTTTTTAATCTGAAAGATTGTGAGCTTAATATTTTTGAAACCTTTCATCGCTGTGATAATGTACACCTATCCTACAACGGATTAGTGGTTTCGAGTATGATGCGGGGCAGGAAAATTATGACACTGGCAGAATCTGAGGAATTTGATTTTTTACCAGGGGAAAGTGTTATACTCCCGGAAGGGGTATCAATGAACGTAAACTTCCCGGATGCAGATGAAAGG
>NZ_JACHBZ010000010.1 GCF_014200575.1 Mucilaginibacter saanensis
TCAGTTTGTCCCGGAATCCCCTGGTCAGTTTGCCCCGGAATTGGTGGTCAGCTTGCCCCGGAATCAGGTGGTCTGGTTCATCAGAATCTCCACATCTAATAGGTCAAGGCGTGGACCAAGATCACTAATTGCCTTTCTGTAATTGTCCAATGTCCTGTTAAGTATTGAAAGTAAAAACGTGTCTTTAATCTGCAAATCTTTCTTTAGTTGTTTGTCAGTGACGTAGTGCTCCGTATCCATATAGGATCGAACGGAATTGTGATAGATGTAAATTTTAACATTGTAAGTACCATCTGCTTTTTTGTGGTGCTTAAAAACTTTAGCGCTTAAAGTGGCCATAACTCAATAATTAACCACGAAAATTCTGTCGCACATTTGTGGCAGTCATTCGTGAAATTCAACAAAAATTGATGCGAAATTGAAATATTGAAGTAATTGCCTCGGATCGTTCAGACGGAGAAATTTTCATTTAATAAAATGAAAACATGCTTTGATTGCATCAAAAAGGCCATTTTTTAGAAATAAAAGCCCCCACAGGCGTGTGGGGGCTTTGCTCCTGAGGCTGGGCTCGAACCAGCGACCCTCTGATTAACAGTCAGATGCTCTAACCAGCTGAGCTACTCAGGACTATTTTTCCGTTTGGAGTGGTGCAAAAGTATAATTTCTCCGGTAATTTCACAATATTTGCGCAAAAAAAATTAAAAAATATTTTACATGAGTTTGTTAGTTATTGGTACTGTGGCATTTGACGCTATTGAAACACCCTTCGGAAAGACGGATAAAATCGTTGGAGGGTCTGCAACCTTTGCAAGTTTGGGCGCATCTTACTTTTTTGACCATATAAAAATTGTTGCAGTTGTGGGCGACGACTTCCCGCAGAGCGAAATTGAAGACCTTCAAAAACACCAGATCAATACCGAAGGGCTACAGATTAAACAAGGTGAGAAATCATTTTTTTGGAGCGGCAAGTATCACAATGACATGAACAGCCGCGATACACTGGTTACTGAACTTAATGTTTTAGCCGCTTTTGATCCCATTATTCCCGACTCATACCAGGATTGTGAGTACCTGATGCTGGGCAACCTGTCGCCTCAAGTACAACAAACGGTTATACAGCGCTTAACCAAACGCCCAAAGCTGATTGTGATGGATACCATGAACTTTTGGATGGACATTGCTTTGGAGGAACTACTCGCAACTATAAAGATGGTTGACGTGTTAACCATTAATGATGCCGAAGCCCGTCAGCTATCAGGCGAATTTTCGCTGGTTAAGGCTGCCCGCAAAATATTAACCATGGGCCCGCAATATGTTATTATTAAAAAAGGTGAACATGGCGCATTACTTTTCCATCAGGATAAAATATTTAGTGCCCCTGCCCTGCCCCTGGCAGAGGTATTTGACCCTACAGGAGCTGGCGACACCTTTGCCGGAGGTTTTATAGGCTATATGGCCAAAGTTGGCACTGTGAGCTTTGATAACATGAAAAACGCTATCATATTTGGTTCGGCACTGGCCTCCTTCTGCGTTGAGGAATTTGGCTCCGAAAAATTAAGAAACCTTTCACAGAAAGAAATTGCCGCCCGCGTACAGGAGTTTGTTAGCTTAGCCAAGTTTGAGATCTAAGTAAATTTTGCTCACACTAAACAGATTTACGAAGTTTTAAAACTTCGTAAATCTGTTATAGCGGGCTGCCTCGTAAACCAACTACTTTAGCGTGCCTACTGCTCTAAACCTTTTAAACACTTCATGTGTATGAGGGGCATCGGCCAATTCATCAGTCAGGTCTTGCCCTGCCCAATGTTCATAATGCTTACCGTTACGCCAAAGCCGGCTCTCCGTTACATCATAAATAATTCCTTTATAGGCAACCCATATCTGTGGCTTGTCCTGCCCGTTGCGTAAGGCAAGCTGCCCCTTGGTATATTCCGGCAATTGACTCACAGGGCTTTATTTTTGGTTTTAAAATATTCAAAAAATCCGATGTTCATCAATAGCAAAGCCATTAAATAAAAATGATCCTCTACGGGGATAGTACCGATTCTTTTACCCAGGTTTTCGCTGTTGTTATACAGCACCACTGGTATTGATGTCAGTATGCCGTTTACTACATAAAAAGGCAAAAGGGCAACCACATAAGCCATATAATAACGATTGAGCCAGTCGGCCTTAAACACATGTTGTAGCAGCAGCATCAAAACCAGCAGTAATCCAAAGGTTATGGCGGTATAAACACGCTGATAATTAAAAATCAGCACAAGCAGGCAGAGCATAATGATCAGATTACTAATGATTAGTGTTAGCCGGTTATCAATTTGCCATTTGATATAATAATTAAGACAGGCATAAATAAAAATACAGGCAAATGGCACCGTTAAAAAAAACAACATCTCCTCAAGCGGAAGCGTGAAGAAGTTTACCCCCACAATATAATGCGGATTAAACGACCAAACGCCTTTAACCGTAAATATCATGTCCCAAAACAAAAAGAACAAACCAGTGATACCCATACCGGGCCAGATAAACTTCCAGCTTTTATAAAAACAAACCCGCTTATCAAATGATAATACAACCGGGAAAAACACTGTCAATAAATTGATAAGCAAATAGGTGTATTTCACTTTAAAGCTGCTAAGTGTTGATTCAGATTATCGTTTTGTACAGGTGTACATCTCTTTGAATCCAATAAAAACCTAATGATCTCGATGGTAAGCGGCTTATCCGCCGTACCATAATTTCTTTTATCTATCTGGGATATGATCTCTTCACTGTCAATGGCCAGTTCTTTATTAAAGCCCAAAAAGCCGGGTACATTGTGTTCAACAGAAAAACGCATAAACCTGATCTCAATATTATGCGGATCAGCAGCTACGGCCTTTTTAAATGTTTTCTCGGCATCCTTCAGATACTTTATTTTAAAATACGGATTCCAACTATGTTTTGCCTTTAACGATTGCAGGGCGGCCATGTAACCATCAATTAAACCACTCCTATCTTTTACTACTTCCAGGCTTTTATACAAAGAATCGGTAGTTTTACTTTTTTCAATGGCCCTCACCAACTGCCTGCGTATATTTTTCAGGTTGGGTTCTTCGGCCTTTACCTGACTTATCAGCAACAGTGTAAATACACTCAGTAAAAAAAATATATACCTGTTCATTAAATCACCTTCAGTTTTTGTTGTAAAACAGCTTTAACGTACAAACCTATTTTACGGGTATCAGAAATACGTATTCTTTTTTGCAGAATAACACTTGCAGGGGTATAACTTATTTTTTTAAACAACTGCAGGTAATACATATAAGCTATATAAACACCCAGCCTTGTCCCGGCCGGCAAACGCTTTATGCCTTCAAATGCATCGTCAAAATCCTTTTTTATATCGGCCTCAATGCTTCGTTTATCGTGTTCGGTAAAATTATTAAAATCAATCCCCGGAAAATAAGTGCGGCCGCGTTCTTGATAATCGGCTTTTACATCGCGCAAAAAATTCACTTTTTGAAAAGCTGCTCCAAGACTACGTGCGTTAGGTAATAAAGCCTGGTATTGCGTGTCATTATTATTGGTAAAAATGCGCAAACACATCAGCCCGATGGCTTCTGCCGAACCATAGATGTATGTTTTATAACACGCACTATCATATATTTTTTTATCCAGATCCATTTCCATCGACTGTAGAAAAGCATCTATCAGCTCCATATCTATCCCGTATTTATTCACCACCTGCTGAAAAGCATGAATAACCGGATTTAAGCTGATGCGCTCCTCAACAGCCCTAAATGTTTCTGTCCGGAAGTTAGTGATCAACTGCAATTTATCGTACTCATGAAAAGTGTCAACTATTTCATCGGCATATCTTACAAAACCATAAATAGCATAAATAGGGTACTGAAAGCCCTTATCAAAAGCTTTTATGCCTAAGCTAAATGATGTACTATACTTGTTGGTTATTAATTTACTGCATTCAAAACAGGTTTCGTCGTACAGGGTCATCATTTACACTTGCGCTGGTTCTCAAAAGTACAAATTCAAACCATTATTGTTTTTTATACTGTCAAAACAATTTGCTTACCTTGGGCTTCACATATCTACATGAACAGCGACAGGCATATTATTATCATCGGGGCAGGTTTTGCGGGTTTATCTGCCGCTTGTGTGCTGGCTAAGGAGGGGTTTAAAGTTACCGTTCTGGAAAAGAACGATCAGCGCGGTGGCCGGGCAAGAGTTTGGGAACAGGATGGCTTTAAATTTGACATGGGCCCCAGCTGGTATTGGATGCCCGATGTGTTCGAAAACTTTTTTGCCCTGTTTGGCAAAAAACCTGCAGACTACTATCAGTTAGATCGCTTAGACCCCGGCTACCGTATTTATTATGGCCCCAATGATATAATGGATGTGCCCGCCAGCATGGCCAAACTGGAAAATCTTTTTGAGCAGACCGAAGCCGGTAGCGCTGCCCGTTTAAAAGATTTTTTAGCGCAGGCTGCCTATAAATACAAGGTGGGCATGGGCGAGTATGTATTTCGGCCTTCTCACTCTATTACCGAGTTTATTGATTTTAACCTGATCAAAAAAAGCCTGAGTATGCAATTGCTCAGCAGCATGAGCAAGCATGTACGTCAGTATTTTAAAAACCCTAAACTGATAAAGCTATTGGAGTTTCCGGTATTATTTTTGGGCGCCACGTCACAAAACACCCCGGCTATGTACAGCATGATGAACCATGCCGATCTGGCGCTGGGTACCTGGTACCCGCAGGGCGGTATGAACCAGATTGTGAAGGCTATGGTTAGCCTGGCAACGGAATTAGGGGCCGAGATAAAACTAAATACCGAGGTAACCAAAATTGAAGTTAAAAACAAACAGGTAAACAGCATCCACACTAACCAGGGTATTTTTAATGCCGATTTTGTAATTGCCGGAGCCGATTATGAGCACGTTGACCAACATTTGTTAGACAAACAGCATCAAAATTATACGCCTGAATATTGGGATAAGCGCACCATGTCGCCATCAAGCTTGTTGTTTTATGTTGGCACCAATAAAAAGGTGGAAGGCATTATGCACCACAATTTATTTTTTGACGAGGATTTTGAGCTGCATGCCCGGGAAATTTATACCGCACCAAAGTGGCCAACCAGTCCTTTATTTTATGTTTCCTGCACCTCCAAAACAGATAAGGATGTAGCGCCAGAAGGTGGCGAAAATCTTTTTTTCCTGATGCCCATAGCGCCGGGCCTGCATGATGATGATAATATCCGGGAGCGGTATTTTGACCTGATGCTTAATAGATTTAAACACATTACGGGGCATGACATCCGGAACAATATAGTAGTAAAACGCAGCTATGCCCTCAATGATTTTAAGGCCGATTATCACTCTTTTAAAGGCAATGCTTATGGGTTGGCCAATACGCTTGCGCAAACTGCATTTTTTAAGCCTGCCATGCGGGCCAAACACATAAAAAACATGCTGTATACCGGCCAGTTAACCGTACCCGGCCCTGGCGTGCCGCCGGCTATTATCTCGGGTCAAATGGCAGCACAGGAGGCGATGAAGAGCTTTAAGTAATCACTACTTAATTATCATACATCAGGGAATAAATTTCCTGCATATAAACTGCCTCTTCCATGGCTGCATGAAAATCCTCCCATTCTTCGGTGGTGAAGGTTAATTGTACATCATTAACCGGCGTGCGCATTACCAGGCGTTCCTGCCCGTCAGGAAATGGGTGTGAATGTTCGCCAAAATCAAGATCAATTGTAAAATCCCTGAACTGGGTAAATTGCTCGGGCGAAAAGCTCAGGATAAGGTTGTTATTCCAGATGAAGATACAGCGGCATTCTGAACAGCGGCTAATTACCGATGCCCCTACCTGACTTATTACTTTTGAATCGCACATGGTATATAAAATTAATTTGTGCCTGCCCGCTGCAAAGCTATCACACCACAGCATTTGCTCCGGGGCAGGACTTTATATTTTTAAACTGTTTTTTTGAGATAAGCGGTCATTATTTAAACTAACTGCTACCGGAAAAATGGCGACTTGAAGGCTACCTGACCAGGCGGATAAATAAATTAGTTTTTTCATAGACGGTAAATACTTTTGATCAAAACGTTATATCGGGATGAACAAAAGCAAAGTAATGTCTTATTTAGAATAAATCCAAATAAAAATAAAAAAAGCTTATTTACAGGAGATTACATAAAATACAGGGTATAACAGGATTAATCCGGGTTTAGAAATATGATAAAAATGCAATAAGTGGTGGGAGATTACCATAAAGAGAGCCGGGCATGTGCGATTCCTTCCTCGGGGAAGGAGGAGGCAGGGGTTCATCAATATTCATTCTATAATAAAAAAGCCTTTCAAGTTAAACTTGAAAGGCTTTTTCTATCTGCATATTTATTTATTGCATCAGTTTAATAAAATCATCAAACAAATATCTTGAATCATGCGGACCTGGAGATGATTCCGGGTGATATTGTACCGAGAATGCTTTTTTACCTTTTACACGTATACCTTCAATTGACTGGTCATTCAGGTTTACGTGGGTAATTTCCACCTTATCAGATGCACGTACTGCCTCTGGTACTACACCAAAACCGTGATTTTGTGAAGTAACCTCGCAGTGGTTAATAATAATATTTTTTACCGGATGATTTAAACCACGGTGACCATTAAACATTTTTTTAGTTGGGATATCATTAGCCAGCGCCAATAATTGGTGACCTAAGCAAATCCCAAACATAGGCTTATCAGAAGCTAAAACTTTTTTTACTGTTTCAACAGCATAAGGCATAGCAGCCGGATCGCCGGGGCCGTTTGATATAAAATAGCCAGTTGGCCCAAAATCCTTTTCCATTTCCTCAAACGAGGTTTTTGCCGGGAAAACTTTAGCGTAAACATCGCGGTCATCAAAATTACGCAGGATATTTTTCTTAACGCCTAAATCAAGCACCGCTACACGGTAGGTTGCATCTTCGGCCCCAAAAGTATAAGTTTCAGTAGTTGATACTTTTGATGATAGTTCAAGCCCGTCCATAGAAGGTACTTCGGCAAGTTTAGCCTTTAACACTTCTATATCTAATATCTCTGACGAAATAATGGCATTCATCGCTCCCTTATCGCGGATATGGCGAACAAGCTGGCGGGTATCAACATCAGATATACCAACCAGGTTTTGCGACTGGAAATAATCCTGTATAGATTCATCAGCCTGTTTACGACTGTAGGCTATATTATAATTTTTACAAACTAAACCGGCAATTTGGATATTGCCTGATTCAACTTCGTTATTGGTAATACCATAATTACCAATATGGGCATTGGTAGCCACCATTATTTGCCCAAAGTATGATGGATCTGTAAAAATCTCCTGGTAGCCGGTCATACCTGTATTAAAACAGATCTCGCCGGTAGTAGTACCGATCTTTCCTGCAGCCTTACCGTAAAAAACGGTTCCGTCATCAAGTAATAGTACAGCCGGTAATTTGGTGAAGTACGTCATTTATCAAAAAATTTGAATGGATTATTAAATCGGATCGCCTGGTTCAAAGCCCCGTGAAAACTGATAGAAATATTGAAGTAAGGAACTTCCTGATTCACGGCGCAAAAATATGATTTTATTTTGGAATTTGGAACGCAGATTTCTGATTTTTTAAATTTGATGATCTCCTTATAAATTCAAAACCTAAAATGAGTGGTAAAACCTAAATTCAGTATCAAATTTTAAAAACAAATCCAGAAACCGGATTTCAAAACAGCCTATCCCTTTTAACACAGTAAAAACTAACAACTGTTAAAAATCCGGAATATTTTGCCCTACCTTTACACCGTCAATGCTAAAAGCTTAAATATTTATCAATGTCTGTAAATAAAGAAGTTAAAAGGATCACTACACATACTGTGCAGGAAATGAAAAACCGTGGCGAAAAGATAGCCATGCTCACCGCCTATGATTACTCCATGGCGGCTGTTGTTGATGACTCCGGTATGGATATCATACTGGTAGGCGATTCGGCCTCGAACGTGATGGCCGGTCACGAAACTACACTCCCTATTACACTTGATCAGATGATTTACCATGCATCATCAGTAGTACGTGCCGCTAAACGGGCACTGGTGGTGGTCGACCTTCCTTTTGGATCATACCAGGGCAACTCCAAAGAAGCCCTTAACTCTGCCATCCGGATCATGAAAGAATCTGGCGCACACGGCGTTAAAATGGAAGGTGGTGTTGAAATTGCAGAATCCGTGAGCCGCATACTTACTGCGGGTATACCTGTTATGGGCCATCTGGGCCTAACGCCGCAATCCATTTATAAATTTGGCACCTATACCGTACGCGCAAAACAGGATGCTGAAGCCCAGAAGCTGAAAGAAGATGCACTTAAATTGCAGGAATTAGGCTGTTTTGCCATTGTGGTTGAAAAAATACCCGCCAAACTGGCTAAAGAAGTTACCGAAAGTGTACAAATACCCATTATTGGCATAGGCGCCGGGCAGCACTGCGATGGGCAGGTTTTGGTTATACATGACATGCTGGGCATTAATAAAGGATTTAAACCTCGCTTTTTACGTCAGTATGCCAACTTATACGAGCAAATGAACGGGGCTATCAAAAACTATGTTGGTGACATTAAATCAAAAAGCTTCCCGAACGAAAACGAACAGTACTAACCCCACTCAGCCCCTCCTTCAGGAGCGGGCCTTAATATAAAAATGATACTTCCGGACTTGCTGACCTTTCAGACTTCCGGACTAAAATACAAACATGGCGCGGCCCGAATTTAAATATACCAGTTACGACGTTACCGACAAGGACATTCTTTATGAGGATAACCACCTGATAGCGGTGAACAAACGTGCCGGTGATATTGTACAGGTTGATGATACCGGCGATGAATCATTAGACGAAAAGGTAAAAAAATACATCGCAAAAAAATACAATAAGCCCAATGGTGCATTTCTAGGCGTAGTGCACCGGCTTGACAGGCCGGTAAGCGGTGTTATACTATTTGCCAAAACCAGCAAAGCGCTTGACCGCATTAACAAAATGTTTAAAAGCCGCGATATGCACAAAACCTATTATGCGGTGGTGCGCAAAAGACCTCAGCCCGAAGCGGGAACCCTGGTACACTGGCTGGTTAAAAACCCGCAAAAAAATGTGACCAAGGCCCATGATAAAGAAGTACAAGGCAGTTTGCGCTCTGAGTTACACTATAAACTGGTTGGCGAACTTAATGGCTATTATTTAATTGAGGTTGACCCGATAACGGGGCGCCCGCACCAGATCAGGGTGCAGTTATCAACCCTGGGCGCTCCTATTGTTGGCGATAATAAATACGGCTACCCGCGTGGCAGCCTGCGTAAAAGCATCTGCCTGCACGCACGCAGGTTAACATTCATGCATCCTGTAAAAAATGAGCCCATCGAAATTATAGCCCCCGTTCCGCACGATGGTTTTTGGGAAAAATTTGAGGGGATGATGGTGTAAAGTGATGCGGTTTAGAATACCAGCTACTCCTATGAACTCACAGTTAGTGGTGCGGTGAAAACACCGACCACAGGCTGCGAGCCTAAAATGATAAAAGCAACAAAATAGACCTCACTATGAAGCCTGTGTTCGGGGTTTTCACCGCACCACTTCTAATTCCGCTATATATGTTCCATATAATGTTTTACCAAGTCATTTCCGTCATTTAAGATGTAATACCGGGCCGATGAGTAAAGATAATCTTCGGGCAAATTACAAAGTCCGGCCTTAACCGGGTTGTTGTGTATATAATCCAACTTCTCCTCTAATACTTTCCGATTATATAGCGCTGCTTTATGCGGCCTGCGTTCCCAGAACTGATACTCCCTATCACTTTGCGTGCTCTTATAATTTTCAAGATCAGCTGAATTATTATTTATAAGACTAAATTTAAGATGTTGAGCCGTAAATTTACTAAAGTGCTGCTGCACGTTTTTATTCAGCCATTCCGGTTGTTTACACCAAATAACGTGAATATGATTAGGCATTATCACATAACCATAAAGCCATATTCTTTTATCATTAACCAAAAAGTTTAGGCTATCAATTATAATTTGCTTATGACTGTCTGACTGCAATAAAGGCTGCCAGTTAAGGCATGTAGCCGTGAAAAACTCTATACCCTGATACATGATCCAAGATAATAATTATGAGTGAAGAAATAGAGGTGCATCAACTTACAATTAGTGGTGCGGTGAAAACACCGACCACAAGCTACGAGCTTCAAATGATGATAGAAACAAAATAAGCATCACTGTGCAGCTTGTGGTTGGTGTTTTCATTGTACCACTTCCACTTCCTCGCAAACCTTATACCTTCTTAGCCTGTGGTCGGTGTTTTCACCGCACCACTTCTACCTTCTCACAAGCTTTATACCTTATTCCAGATATTTCTGAAGCCCCTGGTCGGTGCTTTCACCGTACTACCTTATCACAGACCTAACACTGTGTTCCAGATTTTTTCATCTACCAAAACACCTTCCTTTAAATTACGTGCGCGCGTTTTTAATGTATTTTCGCCAGGATAAGAAATGGTAGTTCCTTCTTGCTCGGGAGTGCTGATTTTGGTGTAGTTAATGATCTCCTCAATTAATGCATCAGTTTGTGTGATGTTATTTGGCTTTATACTGATAAATACCTGTGATATGCCAGCTTCTTTTCCGCTTGCAGTTATACGCGCAGTAGAGTTACCGCCACTTAACACGGTTGCCAGCAAATCAAGCACCAGTGAAAGCCCAGACCCTTTCCAAAAACCAACCGGCAACAGGCGTTCAGTTTGCAGTATAGCCGTGGCATCAGTGCTTAAATTACCCGCAGAATCATACCCGCCAGGCAGTGGGAGCTCCTCACCATTGTCCTGGTATTGCTTTAATTTACCAACCGCATATTGTGATATGGCCATATCCAATACTACATGACCTCCTTTTCGCGGCACAGCTATCACTAGGGGGTTGTTCCCTAAACGCGGTTCAAGCCCGCCCCAGGGTGGCAAATTGGCAATAGTATTGGTAAAACATATCCCTATGTAACCGGCTTCGGCCGCCTGCCAGCCGTAAGTGCCGCCACGCATCCAATGGTTGGTATTTTTAATGGCTACACATCCAATACCGTTGTCACGGGCCAGTTCAATTGCCCGGCCCATGCAAAGGCCAGCATTAAGCATCCCGGGACCAAAATTACCGTTCCATTGTTCTATGGCTCCCAAACCGCCCTCTTTAACAGGCTCTGCGGCTGGTATAACCAAGCCATCTTTTACATGTTGTACAAAAACTGGAAAACGATTAAGCCCATGCGTATACACGCCGTCCCTACTATTTTCGGCAAAAACGGTGGCACATCTTTCAGCCTTATCATTAGTAAAATCAAGACCGGTCAATACCTGGTAAAATTCGGCCTTTAGCTTTTCAAAAGGTATTCGCATAAGTAATAGATAAAAAGTTAAAGCAAAAGTAAAAAATTTAACAGCGCCAACCGCCAGGTTTTGGCTTTGATAAACAGATTATAAAATGGTTAAAATACGCTGCTAAAATAATTTTCCTTTAAAAGAGTTATTATTACATTCCGGGTTACCAACTTTATAACCGGGAATCTTTATTTTTGCCTGCATATTTTCAATGAAAAATAAAATCCCATTACTCTTTATTTTAGGTTTAATTTCTATTAACCTGCTTAGTAATTCGTGCAAAAAGGGTAACAACAGCAATATTCCGCATCTGTTAACCAATGGCACCTGGCAATTAGCTACCTTACAGGCTACTAATTATATAGGCGATTCGCAGATTGGGAATCCCGACACCTTAAATGTTAACTGTGATTCTGTAGAGTTATTTACTTTTAAAACAGACAATACCTGTACTTATACCAATTTCGACTGTCTTCCTCAAACCACAAGCGGAACATGGACACTTACCGAAAACAATGTCTTTTTTACTTCAGATATGATCTGCAAGGATACCACAGCCACCGGAACACCGGTTACACCCAGCCCTATGCCTTTTTCAAACACAAAAATAGTTACGCTGGGCGTATACTCTATGGTGTTGGAAACAGGCGATGTGCAACCAAATTATTCGTCGACGAAAAAGCGCAGGGTTGTACGTTATGGATTTATCAGGCGAAAAGCGATATCAACTAACTAAGTAAAAATTTTATATTTGGATATTATAATAACGATTTGCTACATAAAATACTGGGAGTATGTATCAGATCAACATATATAAAAAACTCCCGGTAACATCACCACCTTTGAAAAGCAACTAATTTTAATGAAGAAACGAATTGCCATTTTTGCTTCGGGTTCTGGGTCAAATGCCCAAAAGTTAATGGAGCATTTTAAACGTAATGCCGATGCCGAAGTAGTGCTGATACTCACCAACAACCCACAGGCCTATGTACTGCAACGGGCCGACAACTTTGAGGTACCATCGCACATATTTACCCGACATGAGTTTTTTGAAACCGACGATGTGATCAGGTTACTGAAAAACCTGCAGGTTGATCTTATTGTACTTGCTGGTTTTTTATGGCTTATTCCCGCATCACTGCTTAAAGCGTTCCCTAATAAGATCATCAACCTGCACCCCTCGCTGTTGCCTAAATATGGCGGCAAGGGCATGTACGGCGATCATGTACATAAAGCCATACTGGAGGCCAAAGAGGAAGAAGGCGGTATTACTATCCATTTTGTAAATGAGCATTTTGATGAAGGCGAGGTTATTCATCAATCAAAATTCAAGATAGAACCGGGCGACACCCTTGAAATGATAAAATTTAAAGGCCAGCAATTAGAACATCATCATTTCCCTAAAGTGGTTGAAGCTTTATTGAAAAAGATGAAGAGCTAACCCTGGCCAATTATTATTTTTTTATTAAGCTAACTATTAAGAATCCGGAAGCTTCTGATCAGACGCTTCCGGATTCTTAATATGCTATTGCTACCCTTAAAAATTAGTGCTTAATGATACGCCATAAGTACGCGGGTTACCTAAGTGCGATGCTCCAAAATCATAGGCATAGTCAATATATTTTTTGTTGGCTATGTTACTTTCCCATAAAAACAAGCTGAAGTTTTTAGTCTCCACACCTATCCTGGCGTTAAATTTACTATAACCTTTTTGCTCTATCTGGTTAGCCAGATCAAAATACTGGTCGCCTAAATAGCGCCATTCGCCACGGGCCACCAGTTTTGTTTTTTGCCTGCCGCCCAAATCATAAGCATATTGCAGGGCCAGCATACTGGTTACATTAGGCGTGTAAATTTGTTTATTGCCCTTTAAATTAACCGATGCACCATTATCTGCTATATCCAGATCGGTATAGCGGGCGTGGGTATAACCAAAGTTATAATCTATGTAAACACCTTTAAACGGCGTAGCATTCACTTCCAGCTCGGCACCTTTGCTGCTTAACCTGCCTGCATTTTTGGTAATGGTAATAGCATCGGGCAATATCAGGGTAGGTACCTGGGCGTTGGTAACCAAGGTATAAAAGGCGGCTATGTTAACCCGCAGTTTGCTGTCAAAAAAGTTGTTTTTTGAACCAACTTCGTAATTGTTGCTGTACTCTGGTTTAAAGGAGTACAAAGGCGGTTGGTGCTGCGGGTCAGACCCTAATTCGGTAATGCCGCCTGCTCTAAAGCCACGACTGTAACTTGCATACAAATTGTTGTTATCAGACGGATGATAAGCCAGGCTTAACTTTGGCGTAACCGCATTAAAATTAGCTGCCGACGAGGTATCTGCCTGTGTAACGGTAACCGGCTGGCCATTTGGCTGAAATGTTCCGAATATGCTCTCTTTTTTATGTTCATGGTCATAACGTAAACCTGCAGTTACATCCCACTCGGTGTTAAGGGTGTAGGTTACCTGACCATAAACGGCCACACCCGAATTTTTGTCGGTATTTACGGTAACACTGGTAAAATTGCTGATTGGCGAACCCAGCATAGCGGCATCATTACCATAATAGGTACCTTGTTTATTAGGTGCGTAATGGTAAAAACCATAAGCGCCAGCACTCCATTTTAATTTTGATGTTGACGAAGCTGGCGAAGTGAAGCGAAATTCCTGTATTACAGTTTTCACTTTATTCCATTTACCACCATAGTTATTAATTACCTCTACCCCATCAATCGGCGAAAAATCACCATCAATAGGTGTGGTATAATACCGGTCATTTACCTGGTATGATGACTGCGAAGTGAAATTAAAATCGTTACCTGTATAATTTACGGCCAGCGAGGTGTTAAAGGTATTATCAATCATTTTAGTAGTAGCATTCTGATCTACTTTATAAGGGTTACTCAACGCTTCCTCTGGCGAGCCAGCTAATGGGAAAGCCCCATTATTACGGTTGTTGTAGTTTTTAACATTTAAAGTAAGCGCCAGTTTTGAGGTAGCCAAAAATTTAAGATAGTAGTTTCCTAAAAAGAAGTGCTGTTTATCAAAACGGATATTATTAAAGGTATTGGTATAAAAACCATTAAAGCCCGAGTAAACACCCGCTACACCTAAAAACAATCTATCTTTTATTAAGGGAGCACGCAAACCTAAGCTGTAACGCTGTTGCCCGTAGTTGCCAAAGTCGACACCGGCAAAACCACTCACTGCATTGGTAGGCTGTTTGGTAATAATATTGATAACCCCACCAGTTGCATTACGGCCATATAGCGTTCCCTGCGGACCTCTTAAAACTTCTATCCGCTCCACATCAAGTAACTGAGGTATATAAGTATCCAGTCCGTACTGGTTAACCCCATCAACATAGGTAGCAACAGCGGGGTCATAAGAGGTTGTTACTATACCCCTGATACCGCTTACCGTGCGGTTATCGCCAGGATTTGCGGAGTTTAAGTTTGGTGCTATGGCTGTCAGATCTTTTAAATCCCATAACCTGTAATCGCGCACCTGTTTGGCCGAGAGTGTGGATACACTGCCCGGAACCCGCTGGGCATCCTCTTCATATTTTTGAGCAGTAACGGTAACCTCATCTAACTGGTTAGCAGCATCTTTCAAGTGTATACTAACAACCTGGCTATTGTTACCGATAGTTACCTCCTGGTTTTTGGCAGCATAGCCTACAGCACTGATATGTAGCGTATAATTGCCCACGGTTATATTTTTCAATAAAAAATTCCCGTTTTTACCCGCAATGGTGTGATAATTAGTGTTCAGCAAATAAACCGAGGCTCCGGCTATTGCCCCATCTTTTTCATCAGTTATATTACCTGATAAATTGTTGGTTGTTTGCCCTTTAGCAAAAAAGCATAGCAAAAGCAGCATGAATAAAGTAAGCGTTTTTTTCATATAATTGGCAGTAATTGGTATGTGTCAATTGAACACACTGATATAATTGCCAATTATACCAAACAACTTACATATTAAGCAACCAAAACAGAAATATTACTAAAATTAAACTATTCGTTTTTCATATACTTGTCAATACCCTGGGCAGGTTTCCAGTTACTATCGGGCTCAAAGTAGTGCCACAACAGTGCCGATACCTTTTTGATCAATAACCCGGCCTCATTATCAGGTTGCCAGCGTTGATCGGTATTGTGATTGGTAATAATGGAAAATACATAGTCGCCATGCGGGGCATTTACCAAAACAGTTTCAGATTTTGATTCATTAAGCGCTCCTTGCTTGGATATGGCCTGCACATAAGGCGGTATTTGCGACAGTGCCTTATCGTCCCAGTAAATGCGCATCATATTGCGATACATACGTTCGCTGGCCGCCTCGCTCACAGCGTTGCCCTGTCTGATCATGGTGAACAGGCGGCACATTTCAAAAGGAGTGCTTACACCCCAGCCATAAACCTGATGCACGGCCTCGCGGCCCGGCACGCGGGAGTTTACCCGCATTACCTTAAAACCATTTTGCTGCAGCCAGTTGTTAATATATTCGCCGCCCACCAGTTTTTGCAGCCAGGTGCTCGCAGTGTTATCACTCATGGTGATCATGAGCATAGCCACCTTGCTTAGTTGTATGGTGTCTTTATCCTTAAATGAGCCCAAAATATCCTCGCCCGGATAAAGTAACGAGTCGCGGTAAACCAGTTTTTGATTATATTGCATTTCGCCTTTTTCAATCTTATCCATCAGGCCGCATTGAATGCTCACCTTGATCATACTTGCCGTTGGAAATAAGGTATCAGCGTTAATGGCAGCAATTTTACCTGTTTTCAGGTTTTGTACATAAATACCAACCTGCCCATGAAAACCATTAACAGCGTCACGGAGCTGCTGGGTAAGCTTACGGTCGGTTTGGGCAAAGGCAGCGGAAGCAAGGCATATAAAAAGACTCAACAATTTGATCTTCATTGCAGGAGTGGTTAAAACACTAAGTTATAGAAATGGAGTTAAAAATATTTAGATTTGTTTTTTGATAATACAAATGAACCAACATGGCATTGCAAAGAACAAAAAGGCCTGTCATCCTGAGCCTGTCGAAGGATTGCGCGGAGAGGCTTACACGCTATGCTTCGACACACTCAGCGTGACACCCGCTACCTCTTACTGTAGTGTTATTTCATTATTATTCCATCTATGAAATACCTGCGCTGGCTTCTGTATCCGTTTTCATTGCTGTATGGCCTGGTGGTCGTGCTTCGCAACTGGTGTTATAATGCAGGTATATTTAAAAGCAAGCAATTTGATTTACCGGTAATTGCAGTAGGTAACCTTGATGTTGGAGGCGCTGGTAAAAGCCCGATGACGGAGTATCTTATCCGCTTGTTTAAAGGCGACTTCAAGCTGGCCACCTTAAGTCGTGGTTATGGCCGTAAAACGACCGGGTTCCTGATAGCCGATACGAATGTCAACTCATCAGCAATTGGCGATGAACCGTCCCAATTTAAAAGTAAATTTCCAGATGTAACTGTAGCCGTGGCCGAAAAACGCGTTGAGGGTATTGAACAGCTACAGAAATCACATGACCTTATTATTCTTGATGATGCTTACCAGCACCGCGCCGTAACACCAGGCTTTAGCATTTTATTGCTGGATTATGGCCGCATCCACGAACCGCGGTTATTGCTACCGGCGGGTAATCTCCGTGAGCCATATAGCGGCCGTAAACGCGCCAGTATTATTGTGGTTAGCAAGTGCCCGGCAAACCTAACCAGGGACGATCAGTTTGATATTAAAGTCCGCATTAAACCTGTGGCCTTCCAGCTTGTATTTTTTACCTCGATAAGCTATATGCCACTGCAAAATATGGACGAGACAGCTTCATCAGTTATTATTGATGATCATACGACGCTGTTTCTGCTTACCGGTATAGCCAACTCGGCTCCATTGCTTAATCATCTTAAAAGCCAAACAACTCACATTATCCACCATAAATATCCCGATCACCATCAGTTTACCTTAAAAAATATCAGTAAACTTGCCGATGATTTTTTGGCCTGCACATCACAAAAAAAGATAATTATTACAACAGAAAAGGATGCGCAACGTTTAGGGGAACAGGAACTGCAACAGGTTATAAAAAAACTCCCGATTTTGGTACAGCCAATTGGTGTTGAGTTTTTAGATGACCAGCAAAAACAGTTTGATAAATTAGTAACCGAATATGTTAGAGAATATAGAAAGCACCGCCCGCTACATTAAAAGCCGCATTGGCGATTTTGAACCCGAAATAGGTATAATTTTAGGTACCGGCCTGGGTGGCCTGGTAAAGGAAATAGAGGTTGAAAAGCAACTCATGTATTCCAATATTCCTGATTTTCCGATCTCCACCTTAGAGTTTCATTCCGGGAAATTAATATTTGGTACGCTTGCCGGCATCAAAGTGGTTGCCATGCAGGGCCGCCTGCACTACTACGAAGGATATAGCATGCAGCAGATCACTTTTCCGGTGCGGGTATTAAAATATCTTGGTATCAAAACCTTGTTTGTATCCAACGCCAGCGGTTCGCTTAATCCAGACTTTAAAAAAGGCGACCTGATGGTGATTGCCGATCATATCAATTTGCAGCCGCAAAACCCACTTATTGGGCGTAATGATAATGAATTGGGCCCCCGTTTTCCGGATATGAGCCAGCCGTACCAGCGCAATCTTATTGATAAAGCGTTAACAATAGCATCAGCAAACAATATTACCTGCCATAAGGGAGTTTATGTAGCTGTAACTGGCCCAAACCTGGAAACCAAGGCAGAATATAACTATTTGAGAATTATTGGCGGCGATGCTGTTGGCATGAGCACAGTACCAGAAGTTATTGTTGCAAACCACATGGGTCTGCCTGTATTTGCTATTTCTGTACTAACAGACGAAGGCTTTACCGAGGAACTTAAGCCGGTTTCACTTGAAGAAATTATAAGGGTAGCCGAAGAAGCCGAACCAAAACTAACACTGATACTTAAAGAACTGATAGCCGGTAGTTAATGCGCAAAAAGCTTAAATATATTTTACTGTTACTGATGTGCATATCTGCGCACACCGTTTTTGCGCAATACAACCAAACCACCAGGCAGCGGCCCCTCTCAACGCGGGATACAGTTAAAGCGGTAAGACAGGTGAGTGATGACGAGATGCTGGATAGTCTGCGTAAAAAGGAAGACAATAAAAAAGATTCGGTTATTTTCAATTCAAAATTTATCAGGGTAACTAATGAAAAGTTCCTGAATGACAGTACCCAAACATTTGCAGTTGATACAGGCATAAATAGTTTTGAGAACTACAGCCCGCTGCTTGATCCGCGCAGCCCGCGCATACATTTGGGCAGTACAGGTGTTTCGCAACGGCCACTGCTATTTGAGCCTGTTCAAACGATAGGCTTTGACGTTGGCTTACACGCATTGGACGTTTTCACCATTAAACCGCAGGATATAAAATATTATAATGCCCGGGTGCCCTATAGTGTACTCACCCTGTACAATGGATTTGGCAGCTCGGCAGAGCAGTTGTTTAAAGTGATCCATACTCAAAATATTAAGCCCAATTGGAACGTTGGGTTCAACTTGAACTTTAATGGCTCAAAAGGATATTATAGCACCAGTAATGTACTGGGCCAAAATGTAAGTGCCCTTAATGCCGCCGTATTTACCTGGTACGAATCAAAAAGCAAACGTTATAACCTGTTGGCCAATGCTACCTTTAATAACTTAAAAGCGCCAGAAACAGGTTCTGTATTAAACGATACCATTTTTACCAGCCCAAAAGGCACACCCATTTTCAAAAATACTTTAGCAGTGAAATTGCCTAATAGTTATGAAAACTGGAACGATAAAGGTATATACATTAAGCAGTTTTATTACATAGGCCGTATTGACAGTTTAAACAAGGGTAAATCAAATTCAAAGGTACTGCCAACGCAACGGGTAGCCCATACTTTTAATGTAACCAACGGCAGGTATAACTATATACAGAGCGATCCGGATACTTACAATGTATTCCCTGATTATTATTTCAGCGATAAACGATCACGTGACTCATTGGTATACACACACATTCAAAATGAGTTTTCATACAGTTTTTATCTGAGGAGCAAATCAGTAAAGTTTGTAAAAAACGAATTAAAGCTTGACTTGGGCCTGGTACATGATTTCTGGCATTACGCACAGTACGTGAGCGATACCACCTTAAACCAGTACGGGGCTAAATACATACATCAGGATAAAGTACAAAACACAACCTTTCAGGATATTACCCTTAAGGCGAAACTAAGCTATCGTTTCAGCGACCGCGTTGGTCTTGACGCTGATTTCAGACAAATTGCCCAGGGGCGCGATTTCGGTAATTATTTTTATGATGCCAAGCTTATCCTGGCAGGCGGCAACAGAGTGGGCAAAATTATACTGGAGGCTTACTCTCAAAACAGCTCGCCCCCGTTAATATATACCGACTGGGTATCCAATCATTATATTTTTCATAATAGTTTCAGCAATCAAAAAACAACCAGTCTATCATTTAACTACATCAATAATCCGCTGCAGCTTGATATAAAGGCAGAGTATTTTTTAATTGCTAATTATCTGTACTTTACTGCCCAAACAGGTGGGAATGATGCACACCCGGCTCAGTTAGGTAACGATATTAATTTATTAAAGGTTAGCATCGGAAAAAGCTTAAAGTGGCGCAACCTGCACTTTGATAACTATATAGTTTATCAAAAAACAGATTACCAGTCAACCCTGCGTACTCCCGAGGTTTATACTTATAGCAACCTTTACGTTAATAAGCTTTTATTTAACGTGCTGCAATCAAGCATTGGTATTGATGTACGCTACAACAGCCAATACGTAGCCCCATCTTATGCAGTTGGTATTGGACAGTTTTATAACGGACCCAATATTACCTTCTCATCATATCCTGTAGCCAGGGTATATTTTAAGGCAACATTGCAACGTACCAATTTATTCCTGATGTATGATTATGCCAACCAGGGTTTATCAAGCAAAGGATACTACACCGTAAACCGTTACCCGCAGCAGGATGCATTGCTCAAATTTGGCGTAAGCTGGACGTTTTATAATTAGGTACGAGTGCCGGTGTGGAGTATGAGAACTGTGTAACTAAATAGAACACCGTCAATAAAAGTTTGAACATTCGGTTCTGGCTTCCCACATCTGGAATCCAAACTCAAATCATGTTTTCTGTTTCTTCTTTTTGGCTGCCGGGAACAGTACATTATTCAATATCAGACGGTAACCCGGCGAATTAGGGTGCAGTTTGAGATCGGTTGGTGGGTCGCCTACCGCATGTTGATAATCTTCCGGGTCGTGTCCTCCGTAAAATGTCCATTGCCCTTTACCATATTCGCCATGAATGTAGCGGGCCTCATTGGCGGTTTTCATCTCGCCCATGATAGTTATACCGGGTTTAAGCATTTTTTCGTTAAAAGCGGTGGTTAGTCCCATAAACCCTTTAATCACCTTGTCATGATCCTGGGTAAGCATACTTGGCACTACATCCCACTTGGCCGAAAAATCAAACAGTGTAAAAAAATCGCGGGTACGCTCAACCTGGCGTGTACCCGTAACATCAATATTGCTAAACTGGTGCGATATGGGGTTCATATCCAGCGTAAAATTCTGAAAAGCGAAGGTTTGTGTAAAGTCAAGCTTTGATTGCGCATCCGGGTCGGCGGCATCGCCATCAAACATACGTTCACAAATATCAGTATTGGCGGCGGCCAGGGCAATGTCAAAAGTATCGGTACCCGAGCACATGGCAAACAGGAAACCACCACCCGCACAAAAATCGCGTATATTTTTGGCCACGGCCAATTTCATTTGCGATACCTTTTTAAACCCGAGTTTATGGGCCAACTCCTCCTGCCCTTTAACATCGTCATTATACCATTGGGCAAATCTAAACGCACCATAAAATTTACTGTACTGACCGGTAAAATCCTCATGATGCAGGTGCAGCCAATCATATTTTGGTAAATCCCCTTTAATTACTTCTTCATCATATACCACATCATACGGTATCTCGGCATACTTTAATACCAGCGTTACGGCATCATCCCAGGGCAACTTATTTTTAGGCGAATACACTGCCATTTTGGGAGCCTTTTCCAACTTTACAATATCCATATTTACCGATGGATCACTTACTTCGGTAATAATCTCATTTACCTTGGCATCGGCCAGCACCTGGTAGCTCACGCCGCGCACCTTGCATTCCTCCTCAATCTTAGGTTCATATTTCATCATAAAACTGCCGCCACGATAGTTCAGCAACCAGTCTACCTCTTCGCCGTTTTTCAGTGTCCAGAAAGCTATACCGTATGATTTCAGGTGATCTTTTTGCTCATCGTCCATCGGGATCAATATAGATGCAGCCCTGGCTAGGACAGGCAAAAAGGAGAAAAGCAAGCAGAATAGTACAAGGCGAAGGGTGAAAGGCAAATAATATAATTTATGAGGTTGTTTATTCACCATTGGATTTTGTTTGATGCCAATTTATTAAAATGTAACGAATAAATAGTAAAGGTATTATTACCGCGCAACCAGAAACAGACAATGAACAAAGGTTACTTACACTTATTTTTTTAGCTTTATAGCTGGCATAAATTATTCCGTTACATGAACCTTTTCTATTCTATTGGCAACAAAAATATAATAGCGGCAGTAGCTTTGCTCCTGTCCTTTTTATCGGCAAATGCACAACGCCAGTCAGATCCGCCGCCGATGAAACCGGGATTGCAGATCAACGGCGACTTATTGATGCAGAAAATAACGGAATCAGATAAAGACCTTGTTTTTAAGCAGCAAAAGGATATTGATCATTTACCCTGCTTTTTAGCCGCTAACACCTATCAAACAAAGGTAAAACTGGTAGGCAAACCTACTGAACTGATATCGGTACAGTGGACATTTGTCTTCAATGCAGATAATGACGTTAATACCCTTGAGCTGGAAAAGATGGCTTGGTTTGCCTCAATAATAGGGAAAAAAGAGGGCGTTGACTGGTTTATGACCACACTTGATGAGGTAAAGAAAAACACTAATCCGGTTAATCAAACCAGGAACTTTAATTTTAACAGAAAAGGCACCATCAGCTACTTACCCGGCGACCCGTTTTTCACATTAACTTTTACTACTTTATAATTTTAAGGCACTATTTAGCGTATTGTTAATTAAGGATGGTGAACTATCTAATTTAACTATCAATTTATTACCTTTGCCAACTATTTAAAAATCAAAATGAGTAAAGCGATTATTAAAACTGAAAAGGGCGATATGACCGTAGAATTCTACGACAACGACGCTCCAAATACTGTTGCTAACTTTAAAAAATTAGCTAAATCAAACTTTTACGATAATGTGATCTTCCATAGGGTGATCCCAAATTTCATGATACAGGGTGGCGACCCAACCGGTACCGGTGCAGGTGGCCCGGGTTACAAAATTGATTGTGAATTAACCGGCGAAAACCAATATCATGACCGTGGTGTACTTTCAATGGCTCACGCAGGTCGTAACACCGGTGGCTCACAGTTTTTCATTTGCCACAGCCGCGCCAACACTGCACATTTGGATCGCAACCACACTGTTTTTGGTAAGGTTGTTGAAAATGTTGACGTAGTTGACGCTATTCGCCAGGGCGATAAAATTTTAACCATCGAAGTAATAGAGGACTAAGTGAATGGCTTATCTGGTTCAATTAACTGATGGAGTTTTTAACCTGACCAGTTAATTGAACCGATAAACCTAACCAACAAAAAATATGAATTTACAAGGAATTGTAGCCGTATCAGGCAAACCTGGCTTGTGGAAAGCTTTGGCACAAAATAAAAATGGCTACGTTTTGGAAAGCCTTGATGCTCAAAAAACCAAACTGGTAGCCAACCTTTCAACTGCCAAATTAGCTGCACTAAGTGAGATTACTATTTTTGGTGTAGACGATGACATCAAACTTACCGATGTATTTGAGCAGATAAAAAGTGCCGGCAACATACCTGATGCTAAAGCAGATGGTAAAAAACTAAGGGCATTCTTTTTTGAAGTAGCACCAGATCATGACGAAGAAAAGGTATATGCTTCTGACATGAAAAAGGTAATATCATGGTATCAGATACTAAAAGACCTGCCGCTTTTTAACGAGCCGGATCCAACTGTTGCACCAGCAGCGCCTGAAGCTACTGAAGAGCCAGTTGCTGTCGAAGAAATTGTTGAACCGGCACCAGCCGCAGCACCTAAAGCAAAGGCAAAAAAAGCCACTAAAAAAGCCGAATAATTCGGCTTTTTGCTTTTATAGCGCTCTAAATATTCCACTCCGTCATTGCAAGACACGAAGCTACCCGACTTACAGTATCGCTCTGTATAGCATAGAGATTGCCTATTTTCTCGCAATGGCGCGGTTTATGTCTACGCGTCTACCGCATCATATACAATAACTTTTTCCCACAGATGGCTGCAGTTTTTGATAAACTCCAGGTGTATGGGATGCGTTTGATAGGTAGCTTGCCCTGCAAGGTCGCTGAAAAACATCAGTTCAGATACTGCCCAGCTGCTATCAACCACGTCGCGTTTTTCGGTGCTGGCTACTATACCTACCCTCAGCTTGCGCACCGTTTCAATTTTGGCTAAAGTTTTTACACCGGCAACCAGTTTATCCCTATCCTCAGTTGAGCCTGGATTTTTAAGCCAGAAAAATACATGATGAATTACCGGCCATTCTTCCTTTTCCTGAACGGTTAATGGCATGGCCGATGCGGCTACAGTACCTGCTGCAAGCGCAGCAGTTGTTGTTATAAATTTGCGTCTGTTTGATTTCATGACAGGTTAAATAATGCTTTAAGGTAGTAAGAATTATTTACATGTTTGATAAAGCAATTCTTCCATATTATCCAATAAAGTATTTTTCATGAACGATATCCTCTTTTCCAAAAGTCCTGCTAATTCAACGGTTGGTTCAGCATTAAATGGATAACATTTATCAACAGACTTTCCTGCTTTTATATGGTCAATCCAATCTTCGGAAAGACTAATATAATCTTCAATTACATTCTTTGTTGTTTTAGCTCCATATACATCTAAATACATAGGTGGAATATCCCCTACTACAATCCATACAAAATCATCTTCGCTATTTTGTGTATTTATTATCTCGAAAAGAAAAATACAAAGTACACTTCCAATATTGGTATAAAGAAAACTATCCTTTATTTCGTCGCACCATTTAAAGTTTAATAAATAGTTTTGGGCTTCCTCATGTAAAATGTTTAATTCCTGATAAAAATCGACATCAGTAGTAATAGTTTTATAATTGATTGGATAAGTCATAAGAATTATTCAAAACTGAATCAAAGTGAGCCTTTACGATCCTGAGCCTATCGAAGGATCATACTGAGAGGCTTACCCGCCATGCTTCGACAAGCTTAGCATTACATTTCTTTAGCTTTTCGTTATCACCTTACAAACACTCCGGTTGTTTGCATTTTTCATCAGCAAACTCAGGTTCAAAGGTACTATGATTAATATCCAGGTGCTCCAGGCGGTGGCGCAGGTCGTGTTTAATGTTGTCAAATTCGGCTATAGCTTCCGGTTTAATCACCAGGTGGGCGGTCAATGCGTTTTCGGTAGTGCTGAGAGCCCAAACGTGCATGTGGTGCACATCAACAACCCCTTTACCTTTCATCAGCTCTGATTTGATCTTTTCCAGGTCCATTTCTTTGGGCACGCCGTCCATTTCAAGGCGTAGGCTGTCTTTGAGCAGGCTCCACGTTCCGCGTAATATAACAATAGCTATAATAACGCTCACTACGCTATCAATCCAATATAGCTTGGTAAAATAAATGATGATCCCTGATACCACAACCCCAAATGATACAATGGCATCAACGGCCATGTGCAGATATGCGCCCTTCACATTCAGGTCGCTGTCCTTGTCCTTCACAAAAAGCCATGCAGTAAAAGCATTAATGGCGATACCTATAAAGGCCACCCAGGCCATGGTACCGCCCGATACTATCTCGGGATTCATGAATCGCATAATGGCTTCGTAAACAATAAAGCCTACGGCCACAAATAATATCACCGCATTAAAAAAGGATACGATAATGGTTGATCGTTTATAGCCGTATGTATACTGCCTGTTAGCACTTACCTTGGTAAGCTTAAAGGCCAGCAATGCCAGCGCCAGTGAGGCTACATCACTCAGGTTATGTCCGGCATCGGTTAGTAATGATAGTGAATGCGTGGTTAACCCGGCAATTACCTCAATAATTACAAATACTGAATTTAAAATGATACCCAGAATAAATGCACTATTCAAATGATCAAGCTTGGGGGCGTGATCATGGTGATGGTGACCGTGTGAATGCGAATGATCGTGACCTGCTGACATACAGCAAAGATAGGGGAAAAAGATTATAGATATGCAGATTTCAGATGTGCAGATTATTTGTCTTAACCAGAAATTCACAATTGAGAAATCACAATAACATATTCACCTGCACATCCGCACATCTGCATATCTGATCACTCATGATGATAGGGCTCCCCCTTCATAATGGTATAGGCCCGGTATAATTGCTCCACAAAAAACAGCCGGACCATCTGGTGCGAAAACGTCATCCGCGACAGCGATATCTTATCATTGGCCCGCTGGTAAACAGCTTGATCAAACCCATAAGGACCACCAATTATAAATATCATATTGGCCGATGAGCTGATCTCTTTTTTGTTAATGTAGCCTGCAAACTGTGTGGATGAATATTCGGCTCCCTTTTCATCCATCAATACCACAAAATCAAGCGGGGTTATTTTTTTAAGTATCAGCTCTGCCTCTTTAGCTTTCTGCTGTTCGGCACTCAGGGCCTTGGTATTTTTCAATTCGTTAATTTCAACCAGCTCCAGTTTGGTGTAATGCTTTAACCGTTTTACATATTTATCAATGCCCTCCTTTAAGTAGGCATCTTCGGTTTTACCAACAGTTAGAAAAGTGATCTTCATATATTGAACAAATAAACGTTTATTTAAAATATATGTGTTTATTTAGCTACAACTTTTTTAACAAGGATAATGGAACAAGATATTATTAATGATTATCAGCAACGTGCTGCGGTGGCCGGCCAGGAGGCTAATAAATATAAAAGCCTGGCTAACACCTACTCCTTGCTCCGCCTAAGCATTTTTGCATTGGTAGTGGTAGCTATTTATTTTGGCGTACAGCAGGATAATTTCAGTATCGTGGCCATTGCCTTTGTTATATTGGTGTTTGCCTTTGCCTGGCTGGTATCGCGTCAAAGCTCGTATGAGCGTCAGAAACAATATTTTGATGACCTGCAACAAGTAAACAACAACGAGGTTGACAGCATACATAACCGAACCAATATATACAATGATGGCCAACGTTTTGCCAACGACAAGCATTTTTACATCGCCGATCTGGATATTTTTGGCAATGCCTCCCTTTATCAGCTGGTAAACCGTACCGCTACATCTACCGGCAATAATAAGCTGGCACAATGGTTTGATAAGCCTTCGGCAAAAGAAACCATTTTACCCAGGCAGGCGGCCGTTAAAGAAATTGCAGCTAAAAACAACTGGAAACTGGAGATACAAACACGCTTGCTGTTTGCCATGCAACAGGATATTAACCAGCTGAAAAATCTTTTTAAATACCTGCACCTGCCACTTGATATGCCCGGCGAAAAATGGCTTAACGTATATGCTAAACTCGCTCCTTACCTGTTTACAGCATTGCTGGTACTGGCCTGGTTTTTTCCGCTGGCTAAGCTTGCGGCTATTGTTGTTGGTTTAGTAAATATGGGTATCGTATTTTCAAAGGCCATGTACATTCGTAAAGCCGATTTGATTGCGGGCAAAATAGGCAATACCTTAGCTAACTATGCCGATGTATTTAAACATATTGAAAACGAACAATGGCAAACTGCTTATAATGCAGACCTGGCGAAGCAGCTAAAAACAAGCCAAACATCAAACAAGATAAAGGAACTGGCAGAACTCATTAACAAGCTCAATTACCATTTAAATATTATCATCGGTTTTATTCTGAACCTGTTTTTTTTGTGGGATATACGCCAGGTTATTGCCATCGAAAACTGGAAACGCCAGAACAATGAAAGCCTGGAGGCTGCCTTTGATGTAATTGCCGAATTTGAAGCCCTGGCAAGCTTAGCCGGATTGGCCATCAATTACCCGGAATGGAGTTTTCCTCAAATTGATGACAAATCCAGCTATACGCTAACAGCCCAGGCACTTGCCCACCCGCTTATTGATGCTACCAAACGAATAGAAAACGATTATGAACTGAACGACACCTTTAAGGTAGACATCATCACCGGGTCAAACATGGCGGGTAAGAGCACCTTTTTACGCACCATCGGCATCAATACCGTACTGGCGCTTTGCGGGGCTCCTGTATGTGCTAAAAATATGCGGGTGTCCGTAATTACTATGATCAGCTATATGCGAATCAAGGATTCCCTGAACGAGAGCACATCAACCTTTAAGGCTGAGCTCGACCGCCTGCAGATGCTGCTGGCCGCGGTGGAAAATGAACCAAAGATATTTTTCCTGATTGATGAAATGCTGCGTGGTACCAATTCGGTTGATAAATATTTAGGATCAAAGGCCGTAATTGAACAGCTGATTAAAAAGAAGGCAGTAGGAATGGTAGCCACCCACGATTTGCAGATTGCCCAGCTGGAAACCAAATATCCTGACTATGTACGTAACTTTTATTTTGACATACAGGTAAAAGACGGCGAAATGCTGTTTGATTATAAAATTAAACATGGTGAATGTAAAACCTTCAATGCATCCTTATTGCTGAAACAGATAGGGATCAATGTAGAAGCCGAGTAAAGAGT
Source organism: Mucilaginibacter saanensis (assembly GCF_014200575.1). Taxonomy (GTDB): domain Bacteria; phylum Bacteroidota; class Bacteroidia; order Sphingobacteriales; family Sphingobacteriaceae; genus Mucilaginibacter. The sequence continues at coordinate 28,337 of NZ_JACHBZ010000010.1, forward strand.
TAATAGCAAGTAGCGTAATATAAAAAGACCAACTACATTAATCGGCAGCTTTCTTAATAAATACCTTTCTTGCCATCAGAGTAGAGGAAGCTCCTATGGAGCTAATACCCCAATATATGATACTATAAACAGGATACCCCGATGGGGTTTATGACTTTTATAACGGTGCCAAAACAAACGTGAAGTATCTGCCTACAATAGAAAATGGTTCGCTCGCCATCAGGATTACAAATTGATATAAAACAAGAACGCCCCGGGGACATTCCCCGGGGCGTTCTTGTTTTATAAGGTAGGATCTTATCTGCCACCGCCTGCTGGTACGCCCTGGCCACCGCCCTGGTCGCCTTGTTTCTGGTCGTCATTATTAACGCCTTTTTTAGACTGCTGTGGATTGCTGAAACTTAACTTACCAAAGCTGTAGCTAAACGTTAACCCGAATGAACGGAAAGGAAAAGCTGTTGAGCTGCTTTGTGTTAAGGTTGGGCTGCTTATGTTTTGGTCAAAGTGTTTATCTCTGGCAAATGGCTGTACGGTATTAAAGCCAATAGATAGTTTCTTATCCAAAAATTGCTTCTTGATACCAAATGCATATATCCCAAATGCCGGGTTTGTACCTTGTATTGTTCTGCGCGATGAATTGGTAAAACCAAATAACTCGGCTATTAAGCCATGGTTAAACTGGAACGAAGCACTTCCGAAAGCTGAATACTGTAAATAAGTACCGGTTGCTGATGAGTTATCAACAAATACACCTTCGGGAGTTGGGCTGTAGGTAAATGCATTAATGCTGGCACGTATGGTTAACGGCTTAATAGGGTTTACCGATCCAAAAAAGCTGGCACCGAATGATTTGTTTGTACCAACGTTTGAATAGGTGGTACGCGTACCCCGTATAGTATCACCACGTATTACCTCAGTTAATGGCGAGGCGATACCTTCAATCAGGTTATTGGTTTTCTTGTAGTAAACCGAAAAGTTAAGCACTGATGATTTGATAAAAGTATTATAACCCAACTCAATAGTTTGCGAAGTTTCTGGTGATAGATTAGGATTACCAACCGTTTGGCTTTGCACGCTGCTGCGGTTTATAAACGGATTTAAAAACTGCAAACTTGGCCTTTGTATACGCTTGCTGTATGATAGTTTTAATGTTTGGTTACCAAATTGCTTTTGTATGGTTAAGCTTGGGATGTAAGTAGTATAGCTTGAGGTGAATGGCTGTAAATTCTGGAACAAACCACTGGCAGCATCCTGAAAAGGATTTTGAGGGTCGCCTTTTATCCTGGTATTTTCAACACGGCCACCTGCCAGTATCGAGTAGCTTTTAGGCAATGTGAATGTTAACACGGCATAACCGGCGTAAACATTCTGATTATAATCATACAAATTTGAGTTTAATGAATCGCGTACAGCGTTGTTACCCTGATCATCAGTTGAGAATATATCATAGTTACTGTTAATACGGCGTTGTATGGTTTTACCACCGGCTTCTATCTTTAACACTTTACTTACCGGCAAAGTATAATCGGCCTGGAAAGTGTATTCATTATTTTTACCATTGTTACTACCAAGCTGACTTGGGTTAATTGCGGTAAATTCGTTTGAGTAATCAGTGGTAACGTCACTATGGCTCCACTGGCCTGAAACGGTTAGTTCATGACCTTCCTTTTTAAACTTGTGGGTATAATCAACGTTCCAGTCAAAACCACCAAAGTGATTGTGTGACATCGTATTACCAAGATATTGCAACGCGGTACCATTAAGTGTTCTGTTGTAAACGCCGCTACCATCTGTATTAAAACCACCATCATTAAGCCTGAAAGTGCTGTTAATGCTATTAAATGCATTAAACTCATAACCTGCAGTAACCGAACCTATGGCGCCATGCCTTTTGATACGGCTTGTTGAATTATTATGGTTATGTAAGCTGCTTGCAGCTGTATCACCATGTGCCGGGGTGTTAATCACCTGATCAAAAGTGGTAGTTGACACTTGCGGCCATGTTAAGTTGCCACCGGCGTTTATACCTAAACTAAAACGGTTTTTGTTATAGTTGATGTTAACGTTACCATTGTTTTGACGGGTACCAACACCACCGCTTACAGAACCGCTAAGACCCGAAACATTTTTTTGTTTAGTAATGATGTTAATGATACCACCAGAACCCTCGGCATCGTACTTGGCAGATGGGGAGGTGATTACCTCAATGCTCTTGATCTGATCGGCAGGGATGGTTTTCAAAACATCAGATAAACTGGCCGATGTAGCACCTGATGGTTTACCATTGATGAGCACACGCACGTTTTGATCGCCACGTACAGATACGTTACCGTTAATGTCAACGGCAACCAAAGGTACTTTTTGCAGTACATCGGTTGCGTTACCACCGGCAGCGGTAAGATCTTTTTCTGCATTGTACACAATTTTATCAATCCTGTTTTCAATAAGCGGTGCCTGGCCAACTACGTTAACCTGCGCCAGGGTATGCGCACCCGGAGATATGGATACCTGCCCAAGTTTGTTATCTGGTTTTGAAGCTGTGGTAACAACGGGCTCAATCGTTTTAGAAGGATAGCCGATAAAAGATATTATTAGTTTGTAAGTACCCGGCTTTACGTTATCTAATTTAAAGTTTCCTTTTTCGTCGGTTAACACACCTGTTATAGGTGATTTTCCGCCGCTACGATATAAACCTACGGTGGTATAATCCATCGGCTTTTTGGTTACGGAGTCAATCACCGTACCTGATATACGGCCCGTTATAGTTGGACCGCCTCCTCCCACTCCAAACTGAGCTTTTGCAGAAATTGCAAGACAGAAAAGTGCTATAAATATGTAAAAACGTTTCATTTATGGTTATTTTGGTAATTGGAGGCGAAAATACTTTAAATGTTACACGCCAAACTCCTCTTTTCTTAATAATATTCTAATTGTCATGTATATGTTACACTAAGATGATTTAACTACATGGCTTTTAACAAACTGAGAAGCTGCGATTTAGCATTTACCCCTATAACTGTATTTGAGTTTTGATACTACGATTACGTTGAACAGCTATTTTACTCCGTTCAGCATGATAAAGAGGGAAAAAATAAGCGTAGCGCAGGCAAAAAAAAGTCATGCTGAAATAAATTCAGCATGACTGTATATTTTTAAAAAAGAACCGGCTTTATACTACCATATTTACAATACGGCCCTTTACTACAATAACCTTTTTAGGGGTTTTGCCATCCAGGTATCGTTGTACATCGGCATTAGCTAAAACAGCTGCCTCAATATCTTTAAGTTCCAGACTTAAGGATATGCTGAGGTTCATTTTTGTTTTGCCGTTGATAGAGATCGGGTAAGCAAATTCATCCTCAATTAAATAAGCGCTGTTGAATTTAGGGAACGGCGCATAAGATAAACTACCTGCAGGGTTGCCCAGCAATGTCCAAAGTTCCTCGCATATATGCGGAGCATAGGATGATAATATGATCACCATATCCTGCAGAATTGCGCGGTTATTGCTTTTAAGATCAGTAAGTTCATTAACGGCAATCATAAAGCTGGATACCGATGTATTGAACGAGAAACGCTCAATATCCTCTTCAACTTTGCGGATGATCTTATGCAACGACTTCAGTTCGGCTTTGGATGGCTGTGCGCCTGATACACTAAACTCCCAGGCATCATTATGGAACAAACGCCAGAATTTACGTAAAAACTTAAATACACCCTCAATACCATTGGTATTCCAAGGCTTGCTTTGCTCCAACGGACCAAGGAACATTTCGTACATACGCAAGGTATCGGCACCGTAACGGGTAATAATGTCATCAGGGTTCACTACATTGAACTTCGATTTAGACATTTTTTCAACCTCAACGCCGCAGATATATTTGCCATTCTCTAAAATAAATTCAGAATCAGCAAATTCAGGTCGCCATTCTTTAAACTTACTCAGGTTCAGTACTTCATTCTCCACAATGTTTACATCAACATGCAATGGCGAAGTTTTATATTCTTTGATCAATCCATGCGATACAAACGTGTTAGTACCACGGCCTTCTTCGTCAATTAAACGGTATACAAAGTTACTCCTACCCTGTATCATTCCTTGGTTAATCAGTTTTTTGAATGGCTCTTCTTCAACCACCAGGTCAAGGTCCTTTAAAAACTTATTCCAGAAACGGCTGTATAACAAATGCCCGGTGGCATGTTCGCTGCCGCCAATGTACAGGTCAACATCTTTCCAGTAAGCAATAGCTTCTTTTGATGCAAATTCTTTATCATTTTGAGCATCCATATAGCGGTACCAATACCAGCTTGAGCCAGCCCAGCCTGGCATGGTGCTTAGTTCATAGTCCCCTTCCGGATGTTTCCATCCTTCTGCACGGCCCAGCGGTGGTTCGCCGCTTTCGGTTGGCAGGTATTTATCTACCTCGGGCAATAATAGCGGCAGATGCTCTTCTTCAATTAAATGAGGCAAGCCATCTTTAAAGTAAACCGGAACAGGTTCGCCCCAGTAACGCTGCCTGCCAAATATAGCATCGCGCATCCTGAAGTTCACCTTGGCCTTACCGGCGCCAATGGCTTCCAGTTTGGCAATAACGGCTGCAGTACCTTCCTTATAATCCAACCCATTCATAAAATCCGAATTGATATATTTACCCTCCTTGGTAGGGTCGGCTTCGGTTTCAATATTTTGGGTATCCAGAATAGATATGATGGGCAGATTAAAGTGCTTGGCGAACAAATAATCGCGCTGATCACCAGATGGCACGGCCATTACCGCTCCTGTACCGTAACCGGCCAGTACGTAATCGGCTATCCATACCTGTATTTTTTCGCCGTTTAACGGGTTAAGCACATAGCTGCCAGTAAACGCGCCCGACACGGTTTTGGCATCAGCCATCCTGTCCAGCTCCGATTTCTTTTTGGTTTGGGTAATGTAGGCGTCAATATCAGCCTTTTGCGCCGATGTGGTTAACGCCGGTACCAATTCATGCTCAGGAGCTATTACCAACAGGGTAACACCAAAAATGGTATCAACGCGGGTGGTAAAAACTTCGATATAAGTAGCCTCACCCCGACCCTCTCCAAAGGAGAGGGAGTTTTCAACATTTTTTTCCAAAGTCCTCTCCTTTGGAGAGGATTTAGGTGAGGTTTCAATCGGGAACCTCACGCTTGCCCCTGTGCTTTTGCCTATCCAGTTGCGTTGCATCTCTTTAAGCGGCTCGGGCCAGTCAATGGTATCCAATCCCTGCAACAAACGTTCGGCATAAGCAGTAATGCGCATGCTCCACTGCATCATTTTCTTTTGCTCAACAGGGTAACCGCCACGCTCGCTAAAACCGTCCTTTACTTCATCATTAGCCAATACGGTACCTAAAGCAGGGCACCAGTTTACGGTACTCTCACGCAGGTAGGTAAGGCGGTATTTTAACAACTCGCTTTGCTGCTCCCGGTTATTTAATGCTTTCCATTCATCAGCAGTAAAGCTTAAAATTTCCTCGTCGCTTGCGGCATTTATTCCAGCCGATCCATTTTGTTCAAAATGATCAACCAGCTTAGCTATTGATTCGGCTTTGTCTGCATCTTTATTATACCAGCTGTTAAACAGCTGCATAAATATCCACTGTGTCCATTTATAATAATCAGGCGAGCTGGTACGCACCTCGCGGCTCCAATCAAACGAAAAACCTATCTGATCTAACTGGCGGCGATAGGTGGCAATATTATCCGCAGTGGTAATGGCAGGGTGCTGTCCGGTTTGTATAGCATATTGCTCCGCCGGCAAGCCAAAACTGTCATACCCCATAGGGTGCAACACATTAAAACCCTTTAAACGTTTGTAACGTGCAAAAATATCTGATGCAATATACCCCAGCGGATGACCAACATGCAGCCCTGCACCTGATGGGTAAGGGAACATATCCAGCACATAATACTTGGGTTTGGCGCTTTTATCTTCGGCTTTAAAGGTTCCGTTATCGGCCCAAAACTGTTGCCACTTTTGCTCTATATCTTTAAATTGATAATCCATTTTATTATTTACACGTATGAGGTTGCGAAATTAAGAAAATCCCTATTAGTATGGTAGTTAATTGATGCATAGTTTATAATCCCACACCAATAAGTTGTATAATTTATAGAGCAGGTGTTTAAGTAATAAATTTGACGAGCTTTTTCATAATTAATTGATAATAAGTTAAGTTTGCAAAAAAACCTTTTATTCCTCATCATGAAACAATACCCCAAACTCATTATTTTGATGTTTGCATGCATTGCAATAGGCTACTCGGCATGTACAAAATCAAGCGTTACAGTTCATAATTCAAGCACAGTTAGCCCTAAGGTAGTAAGCAGCCAGGTGGCCGTAAACCTGAAACAGGTGTTATATGGCGAATATGGCTCATTCAGCATAGCCGACGGGATAGACCCATCAAACTTGACATGGCTGTTAAGGGGCACCACCTCAAAATACAATCAACCCAGGGGGATGAATGCGGGTTTAAAATTGACACGACAGCGCAGCTGGATTTTAACCTGAATGATACGGCCAAATTTAATATCTGGACCAGGATAAAATATGAGGTACTTTGCACCGGCGGTGTACTTTCGGGCATAAGCGTTTATGACAGTTTAAACGTTGCCGCTACAACAAGTAACTACACCATTACATCAAAAAGCGGAGAAAACCTCGTTTTGAAATTATTAACTCCCGGCAACAAAGTATCACAGCTTTCGCTCAACGGATCAATGAATGTGTTTGCCAATTTACAGCCTAAAAAAGGAACTGCCACTTCCGGAACATATAATTTCACTTTCACCTCGCTGGTTATTGACCCTGCTAAAAATGGCGATATTATAAGTGGATCGGCAACATTTGCAACTAAAGGCAGCAGCGCCGAAGGGGTATGGGATTATAAAGGGACCATTCTATTTTTACCTAACCATCAGGCAAAAATCACCATTAACGGTACAGCATTTACTTATGACCTGCAAACGGGGCTTGCGGTATAAAAACATAAAGTGCTGCTAAACACAACGGAAAAACCCGCCTCATCAGCGGGTTTTTCTATATATATGTTGAGTTTAATTATATTAATTCTCTGCGTATACCGGCTTGGCTACGCCGTTATCATAAGCTTTTAAATTTTTCTTTAATAACTTGCGTGCTACGTGTATACGGGTTTTCACTGTCCCGATAGGGATATCCAGATGATCGGCAATTTCGTGATATTTATGACCTTCAAAGTACATGGTAAATGGTACGTAGTAATCTTCGGGCAACCTGTCAAGCGCTCTTTTAATATCATCCATCACAAACTTTGCTTCGCCTTGGTTTTTTGTTGAACTGAACACCAGGTTTGGTGATGAAATTTCATCAGACTTGGTAACAAATGTGCTCATTTTAACAAAACGGCGATAGTTGTTGATAAATGTATTTTTCATGATGGTGTATAACCATCCTTTTAAATTAGTACCCTCTTTAAACTTATTGTAATAAGTTATGGCCTTCAACATTGTATCCTGGACAAGGTCGTTAGCATCATCTGCGTCATGGGTAAAATGAAGGGCATAAGACCTTAATGAACTTGCCTGACGTAGTACTAGGGTGTTAAACTCAATCTTTGTCATTTTGTTAAAGTTTTGTATTAATCATTAGGCAAGCATGATGCCACTTACCGGTTAATTACCTGAACAAAAAGAACGATGAGCAAAAGTTTTAGCAAAACAAACACAGTGTAATAAATACACTAAAAACAAACTTAAACAACTGATAAATAATATATTAAACCACAAAAAACCAACAATAAAAAAGGTTTAACGAAAAGAACTCTGTAACAAAAAAGTTATATACAGAAGCAAAAAGAGGGAGGTTAATTTATTTCAAATAAAATTATTTAACTAATAATATTTACTTCACGTTGTAGCATAACGCCAAATTTAGTGTACACACTGTCTATGATTTGCGACGAAAAGTTGTACACTTCCTGGCCAGTGGCACCACCATGGTTCACTAATACCAATGCCTGATTTTTCCAGGTACCGGTATTTCCAGCTGTTTTTCCCTTCCAACCGCACTGTTCAATAAGCCACCCAGCGGCTAATTTTATCAAACCGTCGCCACCGGGGTAATTAACAACATCCGGAAACTTTGCATAAATGGCATTAAACTCTTCTATACTGATCAGGGGATTTTTAAAAAAACTACCTGCATTACCTATGGTTGAAGGATCGGGCAGTTTGGATACCCGGATGTGTGATACCACCTGTGATACATCTTTTATAGTGGGCGATGCAATACCGCGGTTGGCTAACTCCTGCCCAATGGCACCATACTGGGTATTAATATTGGGGATAAGGGATAAATGAAATTTTACCGATACTATAATATACTGCCCTTTTACCTGATTTTTAAATACACTTTCGCGATAACCGAACTTACAATCATCTTTAGTGAATATTTTAAAAGCAGATGTGGCTATTTCAAAAACTTTGCAACTGATAAAGGCATCCTTTAGCTCCACGCCGTAGGCACCAATATTTTGAATAGGCGATGCTCCTACCGAACCGGGGATCAGGCTCAAGTTTTCGATACCGGCATATTCACGGGCTACACAAAAGTTTACCAGATCATTCCATACTTCGCCGCCACCGGCTTCTACAAACACATCGTTATGGCTGATGCGGTGCTCAATACCACGAATGTTCATCCGGATCACCAACCCTGCAAAATCATTAACCAATAGCAAATTACTACCACCACCAATTACCAGGCGCTCAGTTTGCTGCCACTGTGGATCGGCAAACAGCTCAACCAGTTCATCTTCATGGGCAATTTCTACAAAATAGCGGGCATGGGTATCAATACCAAAAGTGTTAAAGTTTTTAAGCGATACGTTTTCCTGTATTTGCAGCATGGGTAAATTTATTTTGGATGGCGAATTTCGGAATTTTATTTTGCTGTGCCGTCAAGCCTCACCAAAAAGAAATGATTGAGCGTGGTCAACCGTTTAGCTTTGATAATGAATGGCAGCGTCATATTCTCGTTCGGGTAATTATCAAAGGCCTGCACCAGTTTAAATGGCGTATTGCTTTTTTCCAGCCCGGCCTTTTGATCATCATCAATTAATATCAAGGCATTAAGGTGCTTAACCGCCTCGCTCCAATCCATAAAGGTAACCGGTTGATGGGTGTAAAACTCAAACGCATTCGGTACGCTGAAAGCAGCTATCACCTCATCATTCGGATAGTTTTGATTGATATACTCTGCTGCGTGCAAATCACCTTTAAATTGAAGCAGGGTTGGATATACCACACTCATCAAATAAGCATTCACCCATAAACCCACACAACAGGTAAATAAAAATAAAGCCCGCTGTTTTGAACCGGCATTTTTATAAATGTAAACCGAAACTACCGCCAATATCAGGCTGAGTATTAAAAACAGGGGCCAGTACTCCGGTGCAAAAATAAAATTGAGCAGCATTACGGCCACAATAAGCAAACCGCTAATGCTGTATTGCGCAATGGTAAAAAAGGCGTTTTTGTTATTGATTACCTCCCGCACAAATACCGCGGTAATAATGGCGAAAAACGGGAACAGGATATTGGTATAAAATGGCAGCTGGAATTTAGAGATGGAAAAAATAAGCAGCATAACCACAGCGCCGCTAATGGTGATATACTCAGGCAATATAACGCCCTTCACCATTTCACGGATAAACCTGAATATGGCATAGTAAAACAGCAATGCCCAGGGAGCAAAGGCCCATAAAAGCGTGTGTAAAAAAAAGAAAATACTACCGTGGGTATTTTTAATAAAGCTATTGTTATTGAAGCGACCAAACTGGCTATCCCACAAAAACCAGTGGATACCTGAAATACCGGTACGGCCAAAAACCACCTTTTCGGGGTGCACATCAAACTGCAGGTATAACGTATAAATTTCTGGCAGTGTAAAAACAACCACCAGGAAAAATGCCAATAACCATTTCCAATGGAAAAGGCTCTTCATATCTTTCTTAAACAAATAATCGCCAATAATGGCGCCGCCAATGGGTATCAGCAGGTATATACCTTTGGTCATTATTGCGCAGCCCGTAAATAACGCCGACAATAAAACATCAACAATGCTAAAACGCTCCTTTACCTTATAAAAGTGATAAACAGCTCCCATCAGCAAACCCATAATATAAGGTTCGGCCCGCACATCAGTGTTAGACATTAATACATGCTGGGCAGTAAGCAATATTAAAATGGCTATTAATGCAGTTTCCTGATCATAAAACTTGCGGGCCAGTTTATAGGTATATAAAACCGACATCAGGAAAAATAATAGCGCAGGCAATTTATAGGCTACGGTGTTAACACCAAAAACCTTAAAGCTCAAAGCAGCCATCCAAAACGGGAAATGCGGTTTATCCAACCAATCTTTACCGTGATAAATAATATCGGCAAAGTTGTTAGTTTGAGCCATGGTACGCGCAAGCATACTATATAAGCTTGGGTCGTCGGTAAAATACTTAATGCCTATACCGGCAATATTTACCAATATGGCCAAAACCAGTATTACCAGATAGGGTCTTTTTTGTATTGCAGATATGGAATTTGCTGAACTATTCACCAGAGATATTTAACGAAATAAGCTGTACAAAATAACACATTATAAAATTACTAATTATTCCAGGGCAAATATTTAGGTGCAGCCTCCAATAAGGTTGGTGCAGTATTGTTTAAATTTTTACCATTGATCACCTGCTCATAAAGTTCAAGATATCTTTGAGTCATCAATTGTACCGTAAAATTAGCCACCGCATAATCATGGCAAAGCTGGTTATTAAATTCGTCAGCAGCTTTTAGTCCTGTTGTTAGTGTCTGCTTACTGTTGCTCAGCAGCCCAACCTCCGGTGTTACCAGTTCGGGCAGGGAGCCATAGGGTGTACCCAATACCGGGCAACCAAAATATAAGCTTTCAATAATGGCCAAACCAAAGGGTTCGTTCCATAAAACCGGAAACAACAGCGCTTTCGAGGCATTAAGCACAACAGATTTCTGATCATTATCAACCATTCCCTTAAACCTCACATTTAAATTGGGTGTAAAACGAATACCCATTTTTAAGTTTAAACGCGTGCCTCCTAAAACTATGAGCTTGTTACTGCTTGCAGTAGCTATATCAATAGCCCCCTTTACGTTTTTAACCCGCCAGGCTGCCTTAGCTAAAAAATGTGCGTGAGTGCGTTTTATGGTGAGGTCAGGTTTTGGATAGTCATCAGGATCAAGCCCATGGTGTACAAATATCGATGAACCATGCCGCGCAGCATGATTGGCAGATACAAATACGGAGTTTTTATTTAACTGATGCCCATACCCGGGGTTATCATGCACATTTATCAGGTAAGGCTTTTTAGTAAAACCGGCAACCTGGAAATGAAAATGAACCACGTCAATATCGTCAGGTACCTGTTGGTTTATATCAACTGTATCATCATATATCAACACTTTAGCAAAGGGGCATGCAGACCCTGGAGCTACCAGATAGGTTACCTGGTGCCCCAACCGGTTTAACTCTTTACCCAGCCACCATATTACACGTTCGGTTCCGCCGTATTTGGGCGCAGGTATCCGGGTGTTATTAACTATAAGTATTTTCATCAGGGCGATAAAGTGAACGGCCGAATTTCGGAATTTAATTTGGATTGAAGATGTTGGCTACACTCTTCTTGCCGAAAACAGCGTAATGGTAATGCCGTAATTTAAAAGTACAGTTTCAAGCCAATCAGTTTTTGAACCACTTTTTGCTCGCTACGAGTAGTCCAAACTCCTCCGACGGACTTTTCCGCATGGATTTATGATGAATCTTGTGGGCCCTGCGGATTCCGGCAAGGTACCAGTTACTACTTTTAAAAGCTTTGAAGCGATTATGGATAAACCAATCGTGAAAAATAAAATAAATGCTACCGTATATACTAATCCCGGTACCTATCCAAAAGCGATAATCTAAACTGGTATGCCCGGCCCACATCAGCCATAAAGCAAAGGCAGCAAAGCCGATGCTAAACAGGTCGTTCAATTCAAACCAGTCATGTTTTTCCTGATGGTGCGTTTTGTGTATAAACCACAATGGCCCGTGAAACAAATATTTATGCATAGCCCATGACAGGGCCTCCATTAAAACAATGGTAACAAATAAAATGACGATATTTAAGAAAGCCATCATCAACACAATATACATTAAATATAAAAGCAGAAACAAACTCAATTGTTTCTGCTTTTATTCTTACTTCTAAACTCGAGCTTATATATGTATCGCCCTGTTCTCAGTAGCTGCCAAACACGCTTCGCGCATGGCTTCGGTATAAGTTGGGTGGGCATGGCTCATGCGCGAAATATCTTCGGCACTTGCACGGTATTCCATCGCAACCACAGCCTCGGCTATCATATCTGCAGCCCGCGGACCAATCATGTGTACACCTAAAATTTCGTCGGTAGCAGCATCAGCCAGTACTTTTACAAAACCATCCAGGTCACCACTGGCGCGCGCACGTCCGCTGGCTTTGAATGGGAACGAACCTGTTTTATATTTTACACCGGCTGCTTTTAACTGCTCTTCGGTTTGTCCAACGGCAGCAACTTCCGGCCAGGTATAAACAACGCCTGGTATCAGGTTATAATCAATATGTGGTTTTTGGCCTGCAATAATTTCAGCAACCAAAGTACCCTCGTCCTCAGCCTTGTGGGCCAGCATGGCTCCTTTTATCACATCGCCAATGGCGTAAACACCCTTAACGCTGGTTTCCAGATGATCGTTAACCGTAATTTTACGGCCACGTTCTTCCACTGTAATACCAATTTTATCTAAACCTAAATTATCAGTATAAGCCACACGGCCAACAGCTACCAGGCAATAATCACCTTTCAGCTCCTTTTGCTCGCCTTTAGGGGTATCAAAAGTTACAGTAACTTCTTTACCTTTTACGGTGGCGCCAGTAACTTTGTGGCCCAGGTAAAACTCCATACCCAATTTGGTTAATACCTTTTGCAGCTCTTTACCCAGGCCTTTATCCATTGTTGGGATAATTCCGTCCATAAATTCAATTACAGATACTTTTGATCCTAAACGGGCATAAACAGACCCCAGCTCCAGGCCAATAACACCACCGCCAATAAGCACCAGGTGTTTAGGTATTTCGGTTAATGATAAAGCTTCTGTTGAGGTGATGATGCGTTTTTTATCAACCTTTAAAAATGGCAGTGCCGAAGGTTTTGAACCTGTAGCAATAATTACATTTTTACCGGTGATCTCGGCTTCTGTACCATCGCTTTTTTTAACGATGATAGTATTTTTATCTTTAAATGAACCTACACCAAAGTGGGTATCAATCTTATTTTTCTTCATCAGGTAGCTGATACCGCTGGTATTGGCATCAACAACTTCCTGTTTGCGTTTCACCATCTGCCCGAAATCAATTTTCAGGTTATCAAGTTTAATACCATGCGTAGTAAAAGTATGAGCCGCGTTATGATAATGTTCTGACGAATCAAGCAAGGCCTTGGATGGGATACAGCCTACATTAAGGCAGGTACCGCCAAGGGTAGCATATTTTTCAACAATAGCGGTTTTTAAACCAAGCTGGGCACTGCGTATAGCGGCTACATAACCACCAGGGCCCGAACCGATAACGATAACATCATATTGCATAGTAGTGTATTTTGTGGTTGGCAAAGTTAAGTGTTATTAGGTTATTATTTTATAGATTAATGGTCAAAATTCGCAATACTTGTTTACCCATGACTGGATGAGCGAAACCCGCTCTTTAATAAAACGCGGCCCAAAAAACGGGTTAGACCAATCGTCAAAGTTTTGGTACTGAAAGCCTAAATAAAAAATCCAGAACCCAACACCCAGGTAAGGAATGGCCTTCAATTCATCATCAGTAAGGTTCCTGTTTTCGCGATAGCCTGCAATAAACACGGCAAACATCCTGTCGACTTCCTCATTGGTTATTTTGCCTGTATAATTTTGCATAAAGAAATGCACAAAAAACGACATCAAATCATTCACCAGAAACCCCTTACCGGCAAAGTCGAAATCAAAGAAGGTTAAAGTTGCGGTTTCGTTAAAATGGAAATTCTTAGGCAAAAAATCATACTGGCAATAACCATAGCTGAACTTATCGGTATCAAATGAGTTTAATTTTTGAATTACCTGTTCGGCGGTCTGCTTTAGATAAGCATATTCTTCCGGAAGATCGGCAAAAGCGGGCTCCAGTACTGCTAAAGGCTGAGTTAGCGTAGTATCAATGGTATACGATTTTCTTTCATAATTCAGCTTCCCAACCGAGGTAACATTATGAACTATTGCCATCTGCCTGCCAATTGTTTTGAGCTGTTCATCACCAAATTCATAAACCGGGCTGCCTTCGGCATAAGTAAATAACACGCCATAACGCACGCCTTCTGCGGCATCAAATTTCTGTATCGAACTATTAAAGATATCTGCAACCGGATATGATACGCTTGCTCCCGCATCTTTCAATATATAGAGCAGTTCAACTTCGCCTTTTATCTCCTCCAATGACCGGTGCTGATCACGATAAACCTTAAATATGTATTTGGCCTGGTCGGCCTCTAAAACATAGGTATCGCTTACACCACGCAATAAATACCGGCAGATTAACACCTCAATATTGTAAGCTGTTGCAATGTAGCGCTTTAATGCTGCGGCCGACAAGGTAGAATACTGAGCGGGGAATATAGATGATGACGACATATAAACGGCTTAAAGCAAAATTGACTGCAATATTATTAAAAGCAATTTAACTTACCCTGCCTTAATAATGAAATGCGGATTAATTGTATAACTTCTTAATCACGCCCTCTCTTTATTACCCACTTTTTAATAAACACTATTTACTGATTAACTTGTAAATTAGCCTTTCAATTGACTGATCTCATGAACAAAATCTCCTTTTTATTAATTTTATTAATAGCGGGTTGCCAAAACCTGTTTGCTCAAAACGATTACATTAAAGAGCACTTTACCAAGAAAGAAGTTTACATCACCATGCGCGATGGTAAAAAGCTCTTTACCGCCATTTACACCCCTAAGGATGCATCGGCTAAAAATAAGTACCCTATCATGATACAGCGCACCTGTTACAGCGTTGCCCCTTATGGCACTGATAATTACCCGGCACGCTTAGGCCCTTCAGAAATCATGATGAAAGAGGGCTACATTTTTGTTTATCAAGATGTACGCGGCCGCTGGAAAAGCGAAGGTACCTGGACCAACATGACGCCGGTTATTGATAACAAAAAAAGCAAAACCGATGTTGACGAAGGCTCTGACACTTACGATACTATTGACTGGCTGATTAAAAACGTAGCCGGCAACAATGGTAAGGTTGGCCAGTGGGGTATCTCTTATCCCGGCTTTTATACCGCAGCGGGTATCTTGTCAAACCATCCGGCTTTAAAGGCCTCATCACCGCAGGCCCCAATCTCTGATTTCTTTTTTGACGATTTCCATCACAACGGTGCTTTTATTGAAGGCTACTTTTTTACCTTCCCCGTTTTTGGTGTGCAAAAAACAGATACCACCAGTAAAGCCTGGTACACCATGCTTAAGCCCGACTCCAAAGATGGCTACCAATACCTGCTGGATCTGGGACCGCTTAAAAATGCCGACAAATATTATCACGATAACTTTTTTTGGCAGGAAACCATTAACCATCCCAATTACGATGAATTTTGGAAAAAACGTGGCTTGCTAAAACACTACGGTAAAGTTAAACCAGCTGTAATGCTGGTTGGCGGCTGGTATGATGCCGAGGATTTAACGGGGCCACTGGCGATATACAAAACCATTAACAAAACAGACCCTAATGCGTACAATACTATTGTAATGGGTCCCTTTGGCCATGGCCGCTGGTCGCGCGAAACAGGGCATACCATGCACAGCAACATCTACTTTGGCGATAGCATTGCTACCTTCTATCAAAAAAACATTGAGGCCAAATTCTTCAATCACTTTTTAAAGGGCAATGGCGATAAAAACTCAGGTTTACCCAATGCTTACATGTATAATACCGGCAAAAAGGAATGGGCCACTTTTGATAAATGGCCGGCGCCAAATGCCACACACCAAAAAATGTATTTAGGTGCCGATGGTAAACTTGCCGATGCACAACCAGCCTCGGCAGGTTCAGTATCATTTGTGAGCGATCCGCTTAAACCAGTGCCGTATACCGAGGATAATAGCACTACCATGGGCTTTACCCCTCACAACTATATGAGCGAAGATCAGCGTTTTGCAGGCAGGCGCCCGGATGTGCTGGCTTACCAGACAGATGTACTGAAAGACGATGTAACCCTTGGCGGCGAGATCATGGCACATCTGAAAATAGCCACCACCGGTACCGACGCAGATTTTGTAGTAAAACTGATTGATGTTTATCCTGGCGATGAACCCAACAATCCCTATATGCCAAACAAGAGCATCATCCTGAGCAATTACTGGCAAATGGTACGCTCTGAAGTAATGCCGGCGCGTTTCCGCAATAGTTTTGAAAAACCGGAGGCTTTGGTTGCCAATCAAAAAACAGATGTAAATTTTCGCCTGCAGGATGTGTTGCATACCTTTAAAAAAGGGCACCGCATCATGATCCAGGTACAAAGCACCTGGTTCCCGATAGTAGCACGCAACCCGCAAAAATTTGTGGAGAACCCATACAAAGCCAACGAGAGCGATTACATCAAAGCCACCGAAACCGTATATAACGACAGCTTTATTGACGTGCAGGTGTTGAAATAAACCATAATAACACCATTGCAAGCAGTTCGCAATGGTGTTATTATTTAATGACCATGCAGTTTTAAGCATTTTTAATACGAAAAAGAACCATCCATCAGAAAATGAAAATACGCTTATTGCTCATACTCCTTTTGGCGGCCAGCCTGAGCGCCCGTGCCCAACTCCTTGAAAACAAGGATGCCTTTACCCATGCCGATACCCTGCGGGGCAGTCTTTCGCTGCTGCGTACTTGTTACGACATTAATTACTACCATTTAGATGTTAAGGTAAATATTGATCAGAAAGCCATCAGCGGCAGTAATCAGTTTAAATTTACCGCTACACAGGATTTTACTAAACTACAGTTTGACCTGTTTGCCAACTTAAATGTTGATAAAGTAGTGTATAAAGGCCAAACGCTGCCTTTTACCCGCGAGGCCAATGCCGTGTTCGTCACGTTCCCGCAAACCATCACCAAAAGCAGCAGAGATGAGTTTACGGTATACTATTCAGGTAAGCCAACTATAGCCGTAAACGCACCGTGGGATGGTGGTTTCGTATTTAAAAAAGATTCCTTGGGTAAACCCTGGGTAGCTACTGCCTGTGAGGGCGTGGGTGCCAGTATCTGGTGGCCCAATAAAGATCACCTGAGCGATGAGGTAGACAGCATGATGATCAGCATCAGTGTACCTAAAGGATTAAAAGATGTATCCAACGGCAGGTTGCGCAAGGTTACTCCCTTAAAGGATGGGTATACCCGGTTTGACTGGTTTGTGGCTAACCCTATCAACAATTATGATGTGGCTGCCAACATTGGCGACTATACCCACTTCAGCGACACTTATGACGGCGAAAAAGGGAAACTCACCCTTGATTACTGGGTACTGCCGGCCAGCCTGGCCAAAGCCAAAAAGCAGTTTGGTCAAAACGTAAAACCAATGCTTAAGGCTTTTGAATATTGGTTTGGCCCCTACCCGTTTTATGAGGATGGCTATAAACTGGTTGAAACACCGCATTTGGGGATGGAGCACCAGAGTGCTACTGCTTATGGCAACCATTTCCTGAACGGCTACCTGGGCTATGACATGTCGGGCACGGGATGGGGCCTGAAATGGGATTACATTATTGTACATGAAAGCGGCCATGAATGGTTTGGAAACAACATTACCGGGAAAGACCTGGCTGATATGTGGATCCATGAAAGCTTTACCTGCTATTCTGAGTCGTTGTTTATTGACAATAACTGGGGTAAAAAAGCCGGTCAGGAATATAACAATGGTCTGAGGGCAGGTATTTCGAATGACAGTCCTATTGTTGGCGTTTACAATGTAAATAAAGAGGGCTCCGGCGATATGTACCCCAAAGGTGCCGTATTGCTTAACATGGTACGCACCATTATTAACGATGATGAAAAATGGCGTACTATTTTACGCGGACTTAACAGCACATTTTATCACCAAACCGTTACTTATGACCAGGTGGTAAATTACATCAACACACAATCTGGTAAAAACCTGTTGCCTGTTTTTGATCAGTACCTGTACTATAAAAATTTACCCACACTGGAGTTTGCCACACAGGACGGTAAGCTACTGAGCAGATGGATAGCCGATGCACAGGATTTTACCATGCCGGTATTGGTAAAAATAAAAGGCGGCGAGTATAAATTTATTACCCCTACCAACCATTTTACACCGGTTGCTATTGATGGCGCTACCGAAACTAACATAGAGGTGGATACATTTAACTATTACATAGGTATTTTAAAGGATTAACCATTGATGTGTTATATAAAATCGCTTTATCTGTTTATATTTTTGCTGATAGCACAGGGCGGCTTTGCCCAAATCCATAATCTACAAAGGGCACATATACAAGGAAAAGTGGAGCAGTAATTGTGCTTAACACTAGAATAAATTTACCATGAAATTAAAACAACTATACCGTGTAACCATAGCTTGTTTAACGGCAACTATTTTTACACTATCGGCACAAGCCCAGCTTGGTGTACCTAAAACAACCTTTACCCGTGCAGATACCCTGCGCGGCAGTTTAACACCTTTACGCACCTGCTATGATATTAACTACTATCATCTGGATGTGAAGTTTGACATTGCTCAAAAGTTCATCAGTGGCAGTAACCTGTTTAAATTTACCGCCACACAGGATTTTACCAAACTCCAGTTTGACCTGTTTGCCAATCTTAAAGTTGACAAGGTAGTATATAAGGGTCAGGAGCTGCCTTATACCCGCGAGTTTAATGCGGTGTTTATCACCTTTCCGCAAACCATCACCAATGGCAGTAAGGATGAATTTACAGTTTATTATTCGGGTAATCCAACTGTTGCCAAACATGCTCCATGGGATGGCGGCATAGTATTTACAACCGACTCGTTAGGGAAGCCCTGGGTAGCTACAGCCTGCCAGGGAGTAGGTGCCAGTATCTGGTGGCCAACTAAAGATCACCAGTATGATGAGGTAGACAGCGCACTGATCAGCATCAGCGTACCCAAGGGATTAAAAGATGTATCAAACGGCCGTTTACGCAAGGTAACCCGGTTAAAGGATGGCTACACCCGTTTTGACTGGTTTGTTGCCAATCCCATCAACAATTATGATATTGAAGCCAACATTGGCGATTATGCCCATTATGAAGGAGCTTACCAGGGCGAGAAAGGTAAACTAACCCTTGATTACTGGCCGCTAAGCTATAACATTAACAAAGCCCAAAAACAATGGGGCGAAAACGCACCCAAAATGCTGAAAGCTTTTGAACATTGGTTTGGTCCCTACCCTTTTTATGAAGATGGCTATAAACTGATTGAAACCCCGCACCTGGGTATGGAGCACCAAAGCGGTACCGCCTATGGCAATCATTACCAGAACGGCTACCTGGGTCGCGATCTTTCGGGTACGGGCTGGGGTTTAAAGTGGGATTTTATTGTGGTACATGAGAGCGGGCACGAATGGTTCGGCAACAATATCACCTCTAAAGATGTGGCTGATATGTGGATTCATGAAAGTTTCACCAACTATTCTGAATCCTTATTTATTGAAACCTATTATGGCAAACAGGCCGGACAGGAATATGTTCATGGTACGCGCCTTAGAATTTCAAACGATAGCCCTATTGTTGGGCCGTATAACGTAAACAAAGAAGGCTCGGGCGATATGTATTACAAGGGCGGCAACCTGCTTAATATGGTGCGCACCATTATTAACAATGATGAAAAATGGCGCGGCATACTGCGCGGACTTAACAGCACATTTTATCACCAAACAGTTGCGTATAATCAAATTGTGAATTACATTAATCAACAGGCAGGCATCAATTTAACAGCCGTATTTGATCAGTATCTGCACCATGTTAACATCCCTATACTGGAATTTAGCCAAAGAGAAGGCAAACTGTATTGCCGGTGGACTAACGTTAACAAAGAGTTTAACATGCCGGTGAGGGTAAAAATAAAAGGCGGCGATTATAAATTCATTACCCCCAACAACAGTTTTGCCCCACTTGATCTGGAGAGCGCAACAAAAGATAATATCGAGGTAGATACTTTTAATTATTACATAGGGGTAATGATTGATTAAGTTGTATCATACATAAAGTACGAGTTTCCGATATAGTGATGACAGGCCATATTAACTTTATTTAAAAAATACTGCAACCTATAAGCAAAAATTGCGTCTTATTAACAAACAACTAAACTCATTATGAAATCACTCACTAAATTATTACTGTTTATTGCACTGGCAACAGGTGCTGCAAGCCATACATTTGCAAATATTCATCCTAAAGCAATTGCTGTTCAAAATAATACTGTCGACCGTCACCTTTCAGGTTTCAGTTCGGTTGAAGTTTCAGGGTCATTTGATGTTTTTATAACCCAGGGATCAGCAGAATCAGTTAAGGTAACCGCACCATCAGAGGTAATTGACCGCATTATTACCGAAGTAAATGACGGTGTATTAAAAATATACACCAAAAAAGGAACCGACTTTAACAACCTTTTTGGTGGTCTACATAAAAAAATAGCTATTTATATTTCGGCAAAAAGTGTTAACGGGATAGCATTGGCGGGTTCCGGCGATGTTTATTTTAAAGACGGTCTTCGCGCCGATTCCTTTAAACTAAAGCTTTCAGGTTCCGGTGATGTTACAGGCAAACTTGATGTAAAATCGCTGGAAAGCAACCTTTCAGGTTCAGGTGATATCCGGTTGAGCGGTCATGCCGATAATTTATCAGTGGGTGTTGTTGGTTCAGGCGATTTCTCGGCAAAAGAGCTCATCTCTAATACTGCCGCAGTACGCATTGCCGGTTCAGGTGATGTAAGGATAAACGTGAATCAAAAACTGGATGCCTCTGTAGTAGGCTCTGGCGATATATACTATACCGGCAGCGTTAAAAATATAAACAGCTCCAAAGCCGGCAGCGGCGAAATACACCGGATGTAACATTTGCAGCAATTAAGCAAAAAGCGCGATCAGGTTAACCTGATCGCGCTTTTTGCTTAAACTACGATTAAGTTTAAAACCGTGTATAAAATGCCAGTTGGGCTACGTGGTTTATGGTATAACTTTCAGCTTGTTTTATATATTGGTTAAGGTAGCCTGTTTCTACATCAACCATTTTACTGATCCGGTAACCCACTGCTACGTAAGCGCGGTTTTGATCAAAAAAATGCTTGTTCACCTTGTTTTTGTGTTGCACGTTTACAAACACCTCATTCTGCAGGGCAAGGAATGCTCCTTTAGTAAACACGGCCGAATCATTTTTAAAAGGTATTACACCTCTTGCAAAATAACGGAAACGCTGTGCAAAATATTGGTCGTTTTTGTTAGCAGCCGTATTCCCCAAAAAGCGCTGCTCTAAACGGAAACGATGTGATAGCACGGTATTTTTACCCACTTTATGCGAGTAAGTATATTGCTGCCAGATGCGATGCTCCGGGCGGAAGGTTTTATCGCCGGCTGTGTTACGGCCGTTGGTGGCAATGTAAGCATAACCCAAAGCACCAATTTTATTATTGGCAAAGTAATAAGTGGCAGATGGGCGCAGTAATGTGTGTTTCAAATAACTCAACTCATCATGCGACCGGAACTGTATATCAACAGCGTAGCCCCAATGTTCTGATAGCTTTTGGGTATGGAACAATGCCCCCCATCCCGAAAATTGATTATCCTGTGCTAATAGCCTTGCAGGAGCTAAAAATAACACGAGAAGAACCGATAATTTGTGCTTTAATTGCATAGTATATAGTATTTGTTTAAGGTTAATTGCTCTGCTAATTACTAATCCTTGAATTTGAGCAGTGTTTTCCTGCCCAGATCAAACGACACCCTGAACGCTTCCTGGTTGCTAAGGGCAGCCCCTGGTACCTGGTGAAAACTTAAAATAAACTGCCCTTTGATACGCTTATAGAAAAACGGCGTATATATAATATCAAGGCGGTTATAAGTTTTATATTGATAAAATGAGTCGCCATATAAAACATGGCTACCCTCACCTTTATAAAATTCATCAAACAAAGCAAACTGGTGCCAGCTAAAATAAGCGTTTGCAATAAAGCCCTTGGGTTTCTGAAAACCATCAACCCCGCGGGTACGCTCCAATGACATCATTCCTCCTGCCTCTACAGATAACGAATCTAAAAAGGTTTTATGACTAAAATCAAGACCTAAACGTATTTGGCCACCACCGTTATCCTGTATATGATCATTAGGGATAGGTATGCCAGGGCCAGCATCATGCAACAGCAAAAAATAATGCGACACATAAAAAGGTCCAAAAAGTGACGGACGGTACTTACCGGAAAAACCAAATAGAAACTCCTCACGCTCGGTATCCGTTTGGCGGCTTACCCAATCAATCCAGCCAGTTTCGGTAAAATGCTCGTTATGCACACGGGCTAATAAGCCCTCTACATTGGGGCGGTAATAACGCAGCGTATCATTCAGCAAAGCACGGGGATAATCATCCAGTAAACCTTCGCGTGGGAATGCACCTGCATTAAACAGCCAGTTTTTTCCGGTATAGCTATAGTATGCTACAGGATTAACCTTTACAAAATAAGGCTGTGCACCAAATTCATGCAAGGCATTGGCACCCACTATAAAATGATGTACGCTATCAATATTTAACCCCATGTCAAGCTCGGTTCGCACACCAGAGTACGTGCGTGATCGTAACACAAAAGGTTTATACTCGCGGTTATCCAAAAAGCCCATCCCGTTAAAATGGATGTCGAGGCTATTCTGCGCCAAAGCAGCTGTACTGCTTATAAATGTAATAATTGCAACCAGGTATAGTTTTTTAAACATGGGGTAATGGTATTATTTAACAGTTAATTTGATAATGGTACTATTTCTGCTTCCTTCAAACGGCTCCGTTCGCCAGGAGAAAAACAAAGCGTAACTGCCCTTTTTTACCGGGGCTTTAAGTGTAAAAGCATAGCGAACCTGCCCACCGGGTTTTATCGGCGGCAGATTATAAAAATCATTTGCGGCTGGCTGTACAGCGGCCAGATCATCACCCAGGTATAAGCAAGCCTCCATAGCAAGCGGGTGAACGGCACCTTTATTACTGAAATCAATAGTAAATGGATACGGATTGGTGATGGTTAAATCAATAGCCTGCTGCTGCCCCGGTGCTGCGGTAATGGTGTCTACTGCAGCCTTACATATTACTTTTTGATAGGTGCGGGCATTATTAACCCAGCCGCCATACCACTTCCCTGTTACATCAATACTATCGGTAGTTACTCCGTGTATCTTATCCTGGGTAAGGTAATATACATTGGTGTGCTGCAGGCTATCCTCAAAAGGCCACATATCAAACTGGGTGGTACGGTAATATCTGGAATCGTACGCAAAGCCTTTCAGTGAGTTGGTATAAAAACAATATTTTGATGGATTTTGATATTCATCTTTCATGATCACATAATGATCACCGGCTTTGGCATGCACCGCTTTGGCCCAATCCCTGAAACCGTAATAACTGGCCAACTGGCCATTTTCCTTTAAAAATGAAAATCCTGCAACCAGGCACAACCTGAAAGCCACAATAAGTATAATATTGGCCCCCGCCAGCCTGTAAAGCCATATTGGATTAAACTCCCTTTGTTTAAGATTAATCAGGGCCAGCATCACCAGCGGCACAAAGGCTATCAGCGTATAATGCGGCTGTACATCTACCTTCAGAGTATTTAGGTAAAAGAAAATAAAAACACCTGCCGCATTAACCATGAGGCAGCGCATAAAGGCATCCTTTATTTTGGTGGTAAAGGCCTTGTAAAATAAAAACCAGCTAATGAGCGGTCCACCTATCAGAAGCTGTGCACCGATGTAGTTAAAACCATAAGTAATGTCAAAGCCACCGCTGGAGCGTTCAAACAAATTAAAGTTCACCGCCGGGAAGTTATGGTGATACTGCCATATTAAATGCGGTACAAACAAAGCAAAGGCCAGCACCACGGTAAGGTAAAAAGACCCGCGTTTCAATAACTTTAAGTTTGACAAAAGAGTAAAGCCGATCAACAGGATGCCATGGTATTTACTATATAACAGGCAAGCGGCTATCACGCCGAGTATAATGGCCAATACCCAGCTGTCGCCGTCAAGGTATTGCTGATAGAAAAAGTAAAACAGCACGGCAAAAAACAGCAAGGGAGCATCAGGAGTAGCAGTAAAACCGTATACATGAAAAATCAACACCCCGCCCATAAACAGGATAAACCATTTGGCGCTCACGGCATACCTTTGCAGCATAAGCCATACCAGGTACAATGCCAGCGTACTCGACAGTAACGTTATAAGCCGTGCCCCCAGTTCATTATGCACCAATGTATCGCCTATACGGATAAATACTGCCACCATTGGCGGGTGGTAATAAAAGCCCCAGTCCATCATGCGCGAAAACACCCAGTAGTAGGCTTCATCGGCATGTAACTCAAGCGTGTAAGCCTGCAGGATGTTCAACAACGTCCACAACAATAAAAAATACACAACAGGGCGATTATACTTTACCTGGGCCTGCGTGTTATTTAAAGTGGCGTGCTGCATTAATTACATTAAAAATTGAATTGGCAAAGGTATGATAAAAGATATAAGGCATAAAGCAATCGCAATCATCATTAAGTAAATTGATCAAATAGTCCCGCAATCTTCATAATTTAGCTATACATAGACATATCAACTTACCCGTATCACCAATGGCCAAATCAATAGAAATCATAAAAAAACCAAGACATTTCATCCTCGACTTAGTTAAAGACCTTAATACAGAACAACTTAATCACATTCCGAAAGGTTTCAATAATAACCTTGTCTGGAACCTTGCCCACCTGATCTCGGGCCAGCAAGGCATTTGCTACACGCGTTCCGGTTTAAGTATTGTAGTTGACGACAAGTACTATACACCCTTTCGTCCGGATACCAAACCCGAAAGATTTATTGACAGCGAAGAGATTACTCTAATCAGAGAGCTTTTTCTGACCAGTATTGACCAGTTGGAAACCGACATACAAAACAAAATCTTTATCAATTACCCCACCTGGCTAAGCCGTTACGGCAACAATATTACTTCCTTTGATGACGCAATGGACTTTCTACCATTCCACGAAGGGCTGCATTGCGGCTACATTATGGCTTTAAAAAGGGCCGTATTGAATGAACTGGAATAAACTTTATATAAAACAAAAAAGGCCTCCGTTTGCAAGGAGGCCTGGTATAATAAGTTTATAGATGGTTAGCTTGATAGCGCAGCAGCGCCGCTCACAATTTCTGTAAGCTCGGTAGTAATAGCTGCCTGGCGTGCCTGGTTGTAAGAAAGCTTAAGTGCTTTTAACAAATCGCCAGCATTTTCGGTAGCCTTATCCATAGCCGTCATACGTGCGCCATGCTCAGATGCATTAGAATCTAATACAGCACGGTACAGTTGTATCTTGATATTCTTAGGTATCAGCTGCTCAACAATTTCCTCTTGCGATGGCTCCAGGATATAATCAACGTTAGCGGTTTTTACCTGCTCTTGTTTTTCGGGTTTTGGTACAGGCAATAATTGCTCAGCAATTAAATATTGTACAGCTGCGTTTCTGAAATGGTTATACACCAGCTCAACACGGTCAAAATCGCCGTTAACAAAACCTTTCATAATACTCTCGGTAATTTTTGAGGTATTCTCAAAATTAAGGTCAAGGTACAGGTCGTTATTGTTACCAATTACATTGTACTTGCGCCTTTGATAATACTCCTGGCTCTTTTTACCTATGGCTATTATCGAAACATTACCGGCAAGCAATTGCTTGCTGTATTTTTCGGCAATAAGGTTGTTGGCGGTTTTAATAGCGTTAGCATTAAAAGCACCAGCCAAACCACGGTTTGAGGTTACCACAACCACCAGTACACGCACGGGCTCACGCTCCTGCAAATAAGGTGATGAGCCATCCTCTAAACTCTGAGAAAGGTTAGCCAGCAGCTCTTTTAGCTTATTGGCATAAGGACGCAATTGTACGATAGCATTTGTAGCACGTTTCAACTTAGCAGCCGAAACCATTTTCATGGCCTTGGTGATCTGCTGGGTTGATGATACAGATGATATCCTGTTTCTTACTTCTTTTAAATTAGCCATTCTTTACGATGTGCAAATTTTAAATGTGCAGATGTGCAGATTGCAACATTACACGGTTTTTAATTTAATAATCAATGAGTGATATGCTAATCTGCACACTTGCAAATCAGCATATCCGCACATCTAATTAATATCTTGCTGATAGTTCTTTTGCTACTGTTTCCAGTACGCCGGTTATCTGGTCGTCAAACTTACCTGCTTTTAAGGCAGCTAATACTTCCGGATGACGAGCTTCTAACTGACTGGTATATTCTGCTTCAAACTTCCTCACGTCTTTTACAGGCACGTTACGCATCAGGTTTTTAGTACCTAAGTAAATAATGGCTACTTGTTTTTCAACAGATACAGGTGAGTACTGACCTTGTTTCAGAACCTCCACGTTACGTATACCTTTGTCCAATACGTTTTTAGTTGATGCATCAAGATCTGATCCGAATTTTGAGAAGGCCTCTAACTCGCGGTATTGAGCCTGGTCAAGTTTCAAAGTACCTGCCACTTTCTTCATTGATTTGATCTGCGCGTTACCACCTACACGTGATACCGAGATACCTACGTTAATAGCCGGACGAACACCTGCGTTAAACAGGTTCGACTCCAGGAATATCTGACCGTCAGTAATTGAAATTACGTTGGTTGGGATATAAGCAGATACGTCACCAGCTTGTGTTTCAATGATAGGCAATGCAGTTAATGAACCACCACCTTTTACAATACCTTTGATTGACTCAGGTAAATCATTCATTGCCTGAGCAATAGAATCATTTGAGTTAATTTTGGCAGCACGCTCTAATAAACGGCTGTGCAGGTAAAACACGTCACCTGGATAAGCCTCACGGCCCGGTGGACGACGTAGTAATAAAGATACCTCGCGGTAAGCAACAGCTTGTTTTGATAAATCATCATAAATGATCAATGCCGGACGACCAGTATCACGGAAATACTCGCCGATAGCAGCACCAGCAAACGGAGCAAAGAACTGCATGGTAGCAGAGTCTGATGCATTTGCAGCAACAACGATAGAAAATGGCATAGCACCGTTTTCTTCTAATGTGCGTACAATGTTTGCAACTGTAGATGCTTTTTGACCACATGCTACATATATACAGATAACTGGTTTCCCAGCATCATAAAATTCTTTTTGGTTGATGATGGTATCAATACAAACTGCAGTTTTACCGGTTTGACGGTCACCAATTACCAGCTCACGTTGTCCGCGACCAATAGGGATCATTGCATCAATAGCCTTGATACCAGTTTGCAAAGGCTCCGTTACCGGTTGACGGTAGATAACACCTGGTGCTTTACGCTCCAAAGGCATTTCATAAGTTTGACCTGTGATTGGGCCTTTACCATCAATTGGAGTACCTAAAGTATCAACAACACGGCCAAGCATACCTTCACCAACATTGATTGATGCAATACGGTTGGTACGTTTTACAGTATCACCTTCCTTAATATCGTCAGATTTACCTAACAATACCACACCCACATTATCTTCTTCAAGGTTAAGAACGATACCTTGCAATCCTGTGCCAAATTCTACAAGCTCACCTGATTGTACTTTTGTTAATCCATAAACGCGTGCAATACCATCACCCACCTGGAGTACAGTACCCACTTCTTCTAATTCAGATTCTGACTTGAAGCCTGCCAATTGCTGACGCAAAATTGCCGATACTTCGTCTGGTCTTACCTCTACCATTTTTTACTTTATTTTAGAGTTTTAGTGTTAATAAATGTTAAACCGCCTGTTCGGCAAATTCTTTCTTTAATTTTTTTAAGCTTGCTGCAATGCTGGTATCTACCTGCCTGTCGCCAACGGTTAATACAAAACCACCAATTAATGATGGGTCAACCTTTGTTTCCAGTATTACAGTACCACCAACAGCTTTTTGTACCTCAGCTATAATAACCTGCTCATTGGCTGCCGATAGTTTGGTAGCCGATGCAACTTTAGCTTTAGTGATGTGTTTTTTAATATTGTACAGGTTAATGTACTCGTATGCTGTGGTAAATAAAACTTCGCCACGGCCCTTGGTAACCATCAGTTTAAAAAACGCGATAGTAGCCTTGTTTACCTTATTTAAAAATACTTCATCAAGTATCTTTATTTTTTTGGCATGGGATATAATCGGGTTACTTAAAACAGCTTTAAGTTCAGAGCTTGCTTTCAAGGTATGCAAAAAAAGATCCATATCGGCCTTAATCACATCAACAATATTTTGTTCCTGTGCAAGGTCAATAAGTGATTTGGCGTACCTCGATCCTACTGTTAATTCTGACATGTCTTTTTTATTTGGGAATTGGGATTTTCGATTTCGGACTTATACCCCGATTGATAACTCAAATTCTCTCTTTTAATAATAATTCCGAAAACGGAAATTATTATAACTTAACTTCTTTTAATAGCTGGCTAACCAGGTCATCTTGTTTTTGCTGATCCTCAAATTGCTTGCGTAATACTTTCTCAGCAATTTCTAATGACAAGGTAGCAACCTGATTTTTAACGTCAGCCATGGCAATTGATTTCTGGTTGTTGATTTCAACACGTGCCAGTTCAATCATACGTGCACCTTCTTTGTGTGCCAGTTCTTTAGCATCAGCAATCATTTGTTCCTTAACCTTGCGGGCTTCGGTTAATATCTGGTCGCGTTCCGCACGGGCTTGTTTCAGCAATGATTCGTTCTCGCTGGTTAAGCGTGACATTTCTTCTTTAGCAGCTTCGGCTTTTGAAAGTGAATCTTCAATAAAGCGTTCACGATCATTCAGCGCACCTAAGATGGGTTTCCAGGCAAACTTTCCTAATAAAAATAACAGTATCGCGAAGGATATTGTTGTCCAGACAACCAAACCAAGATTGGGGGTAACTAACTCCATAAATTATGTATAGATATTTATTTTTATTCTTTTTCTTAATCAGATTAAAACAAGCCCGAAGCCAATCGCTCCGGGTTGTTCTTTTTTCTCTTTAACCCTAATAATTAGAGTAAAGCAACTACCACAGCAAACAATGCAACACCTTCAACAAGTGCAGCAGCGATGATCATGTTAGTTTGAATTTTTGAAGCAGCTTCTGGCTGGCGAGCAATACCTTCAACGGCTTTACCACCGATTTGACCGATACCGATACCAGCACCAATAACTGCTAAACCAGCACCAACTGCACCAAAAGTTCCGTGTAATCCTGCGGCAGCTTGAGCTACAACCATGCCTATGGTTCCAATCATTCCAATCATTGTTTGTTAATTTAACGTGTGTATATAATAATTATAATTAATTCAGATTAATGGTGATGCTCTTCAACCGCCATGCCAATAAACAGCGAGGTTAGCATCGTAAAAATAAAGGCCTGCAAAAATGCAACAAGCAATTCAATACAATCCATAAATACCACAAACGGAACAGACACTGTAGCCATCCATGCGGTTTTAAAGATAAATATTAATGATATTAAGCTCAATACAATAATGTGACCTGCGGTGATGTTCGCAAACAAACGAATCATTAACGCGAATGGCTTTGAAATGATACCGATAATTTCAACCGGAACCATGATAGGATATAACCACAATGGAATATCAGGTGTAAAAATGTGTTTCCAGTAGTATTTGTTACCGCTAAAATTGATAACGATCAATACAATTACCGAAAGCACCAGCGTTACCGCTATATTACCGGTTAAGTTAAAACCTCCCGGAAAGAAAGGCACCAAACCCAATAAGTTGTTGATCAATATAAAGAAGAAGATGGTAAGCAACAAAGGCATGTATTTTACATACTTAACACCTATGTTCGGAATAGCCACATCATCCCTTACAAAAATAATAACCGGCTCAAGCAAGGCTTGCAAACCTTTTGGTGCTTTGCCCGCACGTTTCTTATAAGAAGAAGTAATACTGGAGAACACAATTAATAAAATAATCATTCCCATCCACATACTGGCTACGTTGCGCGTGATAGAAAAATCATAAACCTTAGCATCCTTATCAACCTCGCCGGCTTCGTTAACAGCAAGCACTTTGTTACCTTCAAGTTTGTAGCTGTAATGCTCGCCCTTGTAAACAACCGGCTCATGACCTTCTTCGTGATGCAAACCTAAACGCTCAGATGAGAATATCTCCAGTCCTTTATCCGTATAAAGGATAATTGGCAGCGGAATAACAGTTTCGCCAAGCACATGTAAGGAGTGTGAATCACCGATGTGTTCAAATACGACCTCTTTCGGATCAAATGGTTTTTCGCTTGCTTCAGCAGCCTTTTCTTGTGAAAAAGATAGTGTTGACTTAACACACAAAAGCAAAAAAAGCGCGGAAATCAGTAATGGTTTAAATATTTTTGAGTTCAAAATCGAGCTATTATTCATCTAAATGAAGTTTTCTACCTTATTTTTTGGTTGCGCAAGTTACGTAACAAACCATAAATTTCAAAGACCATATTTAAGAAATATACATAAAAAAAATCGGCCACAAAAACATACCTGTTTACCTTGTTTTTTAAAAGAAAAACCAAAGCGAAAAACATACAGGCCAATAGCTTAACCGTTGTGGCTGCCAAAAAAGCCTGTGCATACATCTCCCTGTTAATTTTAGCCACCATCAGGATGGAAATTATGGTTAAAAAAGTAAGCCCCGAAAGGAAAAAAAACAGCAGCCAGAACTTTGGCGTTACCCACCCGGCGTAACCGGCATGGGGTAAAAGCAAGGGTGGTATTGCTATAACAACAATAAACAACAAATAGGATAATACAACAGGGAGCAGTTTCAACTTTTTACAGATCTGATAACAATATACAACGCAATAAAAACCCCGATAAGCGATAGCGCCGCTGTGGCCCATTTTACTTTATGACCGATAGTTTCATCAATTTTATAACCGGCAAAAGCAAACACGCCGATAACAGCAATCATCTGGAAAGCCATGCCGCTGAATTTGGCGTAACTATTTGCCTCCTTGCCGCTTCCATTATCCTGCTCTTGTTCATTTTTAGCCATGCGCAAATTTATTAAACCTATTGTATAATCTTTAGTATTTTAGCAATGCTTTTAAAACCAACAACTTATTTTGAGGCATTTACCTATATTTTACGTGTATAAACGCAATAAACTTTTATTGTTTATATTTATTATTTCTGCTGCCGGCTGCTCACTCGAAAAACAAAGCGGCCTTAACCGCTCCCTGCAAAACCTTACTGCTCATTACAATATACTGTTTAACGCCAATGAGTTATTAAGGCTTAAGCAAGAAAGCTACGCGGCATCTTTTCAGGATGCCTATACCGAGCTATTGAATGTTTATCCCGATACCATCGCACAAAATACCACACCAGATAAGGATCTGGAAGCAGCTATTACCAAAGCCAATACCATTATTAACATCAAGGAGCAAAGCCACTACATTGGCAATGCGTATCTGGTTTTGGGCAAGGCCCGCTACCTGGAAGCCAGTTATTTTGACGCGGTAGAATATTTTAGCTATGTAATACGCTCATTTGGCAATAATGCGCCTTTGGCCCAGGAAGCCCTGGTTTGGAAAGCACGTGCCTCGTTATATTTGAATAACCTACCCCAGGCCAAAGCCGCCATTGACTCGGCCGTGCAAAACATTAATCCTAAAAAGCCTGCCAAAAGTTTTACTGCCGACGTGTATGCTACCCGGCTGCAATACGATATTAATGCCCAAAACTATGCAGAAGCCGAAGAGGATGCCAAACAAGCTATACAGTATAGTAACGTAACCAGGCTTAAGCTGCGGTGGATCTTTATACTGGCCCAGCTGCAGGAGCTTAATTTAAAACCGGGGGATGCTTACAACAATTATACACACATTGTTCAAAGCAATGCCTCTTTTGAAATGGCGTTTAACGCCAACTTAAACCGCATACGCATACAGGATAACCGCGATGGCATTAAGCTGGGCAAAATAGCCCTGTTACGTAAACTGTTAAAAAATCACGACAACATTGACTTTAACGACCAGATATATTACCAGATAGCCGGGCAGTATTATGCCGCCGGTGATATTGACAATGCCATAAAAAATTATAAACTATCGGTACGGCACAGCACCAAAAACCAGAATCAGAAAGGGGTTTCATACCTGCGCATTGCCGATATTGACTTCAAGAACAAGGCCGATTATGCGGGTGCCAAGCTATATTATGACAGCACGCTTACCTACCTGTCACCCAGTTACCCGGGCTATCAGCTGATCAGGAAAAAGAGCAATAACCTACAAACATTAACAGGCTTGCTGGAAACCATAGCCCGCGAAGACACCTTGCAAATGCTTGCTGGCCTTGATGAAAAAAACCGTGCCACCCGTATTGATGCTATAGTAGCCCGTAAAGCGGCTCGTGAAAAAGCCGCTGCCGAGGCGGCCGTTAATTCAGGCGACCCTTTTGTTAATAAAAATTCGCTAAACAATAATAACCCTGATGCCCCGACGCAAAATGGCAAGAACAATGCGAGTTCCTTTTACTTTTATAACACCGCTGCTATAAGCCAGGGTTTTACATCCTTTAAGCGCCAATGGGGCAATCGTAAACTGGAAGACAACTGGCGCCGCAGTAAACGATCAGACAGTGGCTTGCCAGCCAACAACGGCCTTTTAGGACAAAATGCCGCTACAGACAAACCTGCCGGAGTTATTACCGGCAAGCCTGGCGATGCAACCGGCGATAATAGTTACAAACAGCAACTCATTCACGACCTGCCGCTAACTCCTGATCTGCTTAAACAATCCAACATCCGTATCTATAATGCCTACCTTGACATGGGTAACCTGTACCGTGATGTGCTGGAAGATAAAAAAGAAGCCATAGCCACTTTTGAGCAGCTCCTGACCCGTTTCCCTGACAGTCCGGATAAGCCTGCTATATATTATAACCTTTACCGTTTATATACCGATGTGGATGCTGCAAAATCAGACCTGTACAAAAACAAGATCCTGAAAGAGTATCCGCAAACCGCATTTGCCAAAATAATTCTTGACCCCGAATACAGTAAAAAGCTGAACGATGCCAATGCGGGGTTCAATGTATTTTACAACCAGGTTTATGATCTTTACGCCCAGAAACAGTATGCCCAGGTGATCAGCAGTGCCGATGATCTGCTGAAAAGGTATCCCGATAATATTTTTTCAGCCCAGTTATATTACTTAAAAGCCATTGCGGGCGGTCACCAGGAAACGCTGGAACCATTTATGGCCGATATGCAACAGATAGTGGATAAGTACCCTGATGATCTATTGGTAACCCCGCTGGCCAATCAGCACTTGGCCTATATTAGCGCCAACAAAGCCGAGGTAGCGGCTAGGCCCATAGTATTAACAGACGATGATCCCGATGCCATCCCGTTCACCCCGCCCGTTGCCTACCAAAAGCAAACGGAGTATCGTAAAACATTTATCCCTTTACAGCAGGCACCCGAATACAGACATCCGGTTTCAGCACCATTAAACGGATTATCACCGGCATCAGCCCAAATCAATTCAAACTTAGGTATACAGCAGGGTAAACTCACCGATACACGCATCCAGCAACCGGCATACCAGTTGCAGCAAGCCACACAAGCCGATCCTGACAGCGTTGCAGCTCCTGCTAAAGCTGCAATTGTTAATATGAATATTACCTCTATATTTTCAAAGCGCGACAGCGGCAACTATTATTTTGCTATAAATGTTACCACAGGTACAACTAACCTGGCCTCTTCGCGTTTTGGTATAGGACAGTTTAACCGTACCCATTTTTATGGTTACGGCTTCAAACACCAGTTGGTTAATGCGGGTCCGGAT
Source organism: Mucilaginibacter saanensis (assembly GCF_014200575.1). Lineage (GTDB taxonomy): Bacteria > Bacteroidota > Bacteroidia > Sphingobacteriales > Sphingobacteriaceae > Mucilaginibacter. The sequence goes on from NZ_JACHBZ010000010.1 coordinate 62,548, forward strand.
GATCAGGTCATTTATGTGGGTAAATTTTATAGCCTGGCTGATGCAAAAAAATATGCAAAGAGCATTATCCCGCTATTACCTGAGATCATGAAGGTGCCCCGTGATAAATACAGTTTTTTTATCATAACAAAGGAAAATCTGGATAAATTAGCCGATCAAAAAACAGTAGATAGTTATATTGACTATTACCAGAAAAATTATTGAAATGAGAACTACTAAGCCTAAGCTTACCCAGCAGGATATAAGACGATATAATTGGTATATATGGCGAGCCGTAATTGCCGGTTTTGCATTTATTGCTATCATGATAGCGCTTACTATTTTTGACGTATTTGGCCAGTTACCCGCCTTCCGCGACCTGGAGAACCCTAAAAGCAACCAGGCATCAGAGGTAATATCATCTGATAAAAAAGTACTGGGCACCTACTACATTCAAAACCGGTCAAACGTAACTTATAAAGAATTATCACCTTACGTAATAAGCGCCCTGGTAGCTACCGAAGATAAACGTTTTTTTGACCATTCGGGTATTGACTTTGGTCGTAGCTTCACCATTTTCCTGCACTTGCTAATAGGTCAAAAACAGGGCGGCAGTACAATCACCCAACAATTGGCACTTAATCTTTTTTCTGAAAGGGCTGCCAATCCGTTTAAGCGTATTGTTCAAAAAATGCAGGAATGGGTAACCGCCGTTAAACTTGAACGTCATTACACCAAAGAAGAAATATTGACCATGTACCTTAACACGGTTGATTTTGGTGCATATAATACTTATGGTATCAAATCGGCGGCACGTACTTATTTTAATGTAACACCCGATAAACTTACGCCTGACCAGGCAGCACTGCTGATAGGCATGGTTAACGGCCCGGGCGTTTACTCGCCTACCAGGCATCCGGAAAATGCACTCAGACGCCGTAATCTGGTGCTGAACCGTATGGCAGAGAAAGGTGATTTGAGCGAAGGCCAGGCTGCTGAATTTAAACAAAAACCACTCGGGCTTGATTTCCGCCCGAACAATCACTTTGACGGGCCTGCTCCATATTTCAGATCGGTATTAAAAAAAGAACTGCAGAAATTATTTAAGGAGCAAAATATTAACCGGCCCGATAATACCCCTTATGATCTGGACCGCGACGGTCTTAAAATATATACTACCATTGACGCCACCATGCAGCAATATGCCGAAGAGGCGCAGCAGGAGTATATGCGCAATTTACAAGTGCAGTTTAATGATCATTGGCGCGGACAAAATCTGGCAAAAAACATACACAACTATAAGCTCCTTCTTCAACAGGGCATGTTACGTTCTGACAGATATAAGCAGTTGAAAGCCCAGGGCATGAGTGATGATGATATTAAAACCAACTTTAACACTCCCGATAAGCTGAACCTGTTTACCTGGCATGGCGATATTGATACGTTGATGAAACCCATCGACTCTATTGTATATTGCAAAATGCTACTGCGCAATGCCCTCATGAGTATGGATCCTACAACCGGCTATGTAAAGGCATGGGTTGGCGGTACCAACTTTGAGCATTTTAAATATGACCAGGTTAAAAATGGTACCAGGCAGGTAGGCTCAACCGCCAAGCCCTTTACTTATGCGGTTGCCATTGATAATGGCTATTCGCCTTGCATGAAGATCAATAATGTACCCGACACTATCAGGGGATATGGAGCACCATGGTGCCCACGCTCCTCGCCTTCAGAAACTTTACAAGGGTTTATTACATTGCGCCAGGCCTTGGCCCATTCGCAAAACTGGGTTACTGCTCACGTCATGGGCGAAGTAAAACCTGAGCCGGTGGTGGAACTGATCAAAAAAATGGGGATCACCAGTACGGTACCTCCCTACCCTTCCATTTGCCTGGGTACATTTGATGCCTCGGTATTTGAAATGACAGCTGCCTACTCTGTATTTGCCAATCATGGTTTATGGACCGAGCCTACTTATATATTGCGTATAGAAGATAAAAATGGCAACGTTTTATATTCACACACGCCAAAAGTGGTACAGGCTATGAACCCGCAGGCGGCTTACGTAATGACCTATATGCTTAAAGGCGTAATACAGGAAGGCACAGGCTCCAGGTTACAATGGAAGTACGGTCTTAACAACCCTATAGGTGGTAAAACCGGTACCACTCAAAACAACTCTGACGGTTGGTTTATTGGTATTACCCCACAACTGGTTACCGGCTTATGGACAGGCTGCGAGGACCGTGACATTGCATTCCAGTCGACCCGGCTTGGCGAAGGCGCCAACAGCGCCCTGCCTATATTTGCCCTGTACATGAAAAAGGTATACGCCAACCCTGCATTGGGTATTAAAAAGAATGTTGACTTTGATGCCCCCAAGAACGGTGTAAGCATTGTGCTGGATTGTAACCAGTACAACCAGCAGCAGCAAGGTGCTGATGAGGTAGATAAAAAATTAGGGTTCTAATCGGGTTTATCGACTCAGAATAAATAATTAAACTTAATACAATTTGTCATTCTGCCCACAGTGAAGGATGACAACAGCGGCATGGTGAGTACTGATAAATAAATGGAGAAATTTGATTACAGGGAGGCCTTAAAAAACATACCTCATAAACCCGGTGTTTATCAGTACTGGGATAGTGAGCAGGAACTGATCTATATTGGTAAGGCCAAAGATCTGCGTAACCGGGTTGGCTCTTATTTTAATCAGGATGTACATGTAAATGCCAAAACCCGCGTTTTGGTATCAAAAATACGCAACATCACCTTTACTATTGTTGATACCGAGGTTGATGCCTGGCTGCTGGAAAACAGCATGATCAAAAAGCATCAGCCCCGATACAATGTAATGCTCAAAGATGATAAGACCTATCCCTGGATCATCATCAAGAACGAAAACTATCCCCGTATCTTCTGGACGCGGCGCATCGTAAAGGATGGCTCCAAGTACCTGGGGCCTTATGCATCTGTAAGCATGATGCATAATATTTTAGGGCTCATCAAAGAAACCTATCCGCTGCGTACCTGTAACCTGGCCCTAACCCGCCAAAACATTGATAAGGGAAAGTTTAAGGTATGTTTAGAGTACCAGCTGGGCAACTGTAAGGGGCCCTGCCAAAATTACCAGACCGAGAATGATTATGATAACAGTATTGAAGAGATAAAAGATATCCTGAATGGCAAAATTGGGGCCGTACTACGCCGCCTCAAAGGCGAAATGGATGCTGCAGTTGCTGAATACAATTATGAGCTGGCTCATCGTCTTAAACGAAAATTTGAGCTGCTGGAGAATTATCAGAGTAAATCAACCATTGTTAATTCGTCCATAACCGATGTAGATGTTTTCAGCATTGCATCTGAAGAGAAAATAGCCTTTGTTAATTTTTTAAAGGTGATGAACGGCACCATCATTCAAACACAAACTATCGAGCTTAAAAAGCGGCTGGATGAGAGTGATGAAGAGTTGCTCACCCTGGCTATTTCCGAATTCAGGAGCCGGTATAACAGCGATTCTAAAGAGATTATTGTTCCGTTTGATATTGACCTTGAAGATCACGCCGGCATTAAGTTTACGGTGCCCAAACTGGGCGAAAAAAGAAAATTACTTGACCTTTCGCAAAAAAATGTACAATTCTTTAAAAAGGAGAAGATTGACCAGTACGAAAAGCTGAATCCTGAAATACGTACAGAACGCTTGCTCACGCAGATGATGAAGGACCTGCGCCTTAACCAGCTACCCCGCCATATTGAATGCTTTGATAACTCCAACTTCCAGGGCAAATACCCGGTTTCGGCCATTGTTGTATTTAAGGATGGTAAGCCTTCTAAAAAGGATTACCGCCACTTTCACGTAAAAACGGTAGAAGGTCCAAATGACTTTGCAACCATGGAGGAAGCTGTACACCGCCGCTACCGCCGTATGCTGGATGAAGGTACCGAACTGCCTCAACTCATTATTATTGATGGTGGTAAAGGTCAGTTATCATCGGCCATGCATAGTCTTAAGCTATTGGGTATTGATAAGCAGGTTACCGTAATAGGTATTGCCAAACGTTTGGAGGAACTATATTATCCGAATGACCAGTACCCGATGTACCTGGACAAAAAATCAGAAACCCTGAAAGTGATACAGCACCTGCGCGATGAGGCACACCGCTTTGGTATCACCTTTCACCGTAAAATACGCGATAAGGGCACCCTGGCTACCGAACTGGAACTGATTGAAGGCATAGGCAAAACCACCGCCGAAAAGCTGCTGAAATACTTTAAATCAGTAAAAAAAATCCGCGAGGCTACGGAAGAAATGCTGCTGGAAGTAGTGAACCTTAAACAGGCCAAAGCTATTTTAGGATACTTTGGTGGAGAGGTGGAAAGTCAAAACTAAAGTCAAAAACCAACTAAACGTTGCATAAATACAAGAGCAATAACTACTGTAAGCAACACCATGTCATCCTGAGCGTAGCGAAGGATCTACTAACCGACGTACTAATCGCCCAACAGATTCTTCACTCCGTTCAAGAATGACAAAGTAACTATTTATTATTTCTCCTGTTCATTCTTCACGCGTCATTGCATCGCCCAACAGATTCTTCACTCCGTTCAGAATGACAAAGTAACTAATTATTATTTCGCCTATTCATTCTTTACGCGTCATTGCGAGGCACGAAGCAATGGCGCGTGATAATTTATAAAACAAAAAAAGTCAAAATTCAATCACCTTACGGCTTTTGAATTTTGACCTTTTTAATTGGCTTAAATATTTTTTAGTATGACCAGAGATTAAGCTCCCAATCCATCAGCGACTTCTTGATCTTTTCTGATTCGTAAAGCCTGTCGATACCCTGGGCGTAATCTTTTATACGTTCGTCTTTGTCATTACTTTCCTTAACGATGTAACTGGCGAACATCCGTTTCATAAAAACGTCATCAAAACTTAAACCAGTTGCATCGCTGTTACGGCTCACTACTTCTTTGGTAGCTAATACCTGCCTGGCATCCGGAAAATATATCCAGAAAGCAGGTTGATAATCCAGATCAACGCCACCTGCCTTTGGCTTAATTAAAGGGGCAATACCAACAATGCGAGGCTCAAATACAGAGCGCTGCCTGTCAAAAACCCAGTCTTCCTTAATACGGAACTTCACTACGCTATCGGGGTTAAATTCGCCGGCACGTAGTTCCGATCCTATTTTGTTACCATCTTTATCAAACTTATCAACCACGCTGCTATCGGCCATTTTTGCCCTTGCACCATTTGCGTTAAGCGGCACGGTAAAACTATCGCCTCCGGGATCGTCCTTAGTGGCTGTTGGGTCATAAGCTGTTAATTCACCGGCAGAAATAGCATCAAGCAAAACGTCAATCAAACGGCGTTTAGGCGAGGCCAGGTACTGGTTCATTTTTTCGCGGATGTCGATTTCGCGCCATATACGTTTGGCAAAAGCCACATCATTTTCGCGTAGGTTAGGTAACGGTGTAACCTTGGCGTTTAAAATGTTGTTCTTTTTGTAATAACCATCAAGCGGTCTTTCAAAAGGCTTGTTAGGGTCAAAAGCCTTACGTTTAGATGTATCACCTACCGGCTGGCTCACCACATTATCCTGCTGGCTGTTAAGCTGCTGCTGGGCTTGTGGCTGTGTTTGCTGGGTAGTAGTAGTTTTCCTGGTACGCTTTTTAGCAGGGCGTTTTTGGGCATAAGCCGATACGCATGCTAAACAAAGTGCAACTACTAAAAATTTCTTTTTCATACGCTTTTAATTTGCGGATAATACAATGGGGTCAAGTCCTCTTTGCGTTCCATCTGGACCAACTGCAACAATATCTTTAAATATAACTGTAGAGCCAGGTGTAACGGTATTCATTGCAGCACGCATAGCACCTGTTAATTCAGACCCGCTGCCTGACAGTATCACGGCATCCTGGCGGGGCTTTACTATAAGTACGGTAAAACGTGTTACGTTAAACTTAGCATCAAAATCAAAATTCTCCAATTTGGCAAATACCCTGTCCTGCGCGCGAATGTTAGCAGCACTGGTGTTACCACCGCTTTTGCCTGCAAACTGAGGTTTAGGGTCAGGTATACGTTTAACACGAAACTCTGATGTACCTAATACCATACCTTTATCACCCAAAACAGTAACTTTTGCAGTACCTATGCTGTTTACAGTAGCTGTGTAATGACCACCACTGCCGCTGATAGAACCACCAGACATACTTACCTTCATACTCTCTTTACCTACACCAGGTGCAGATACCGAAAGCGGATTTGGTACGCCAATGTACAATACGTTCATTTTATCAGGTGATACCACTGCAGACGGTTTTGCAACCATATAGGTAGCAGATAGCGGGTACACTTTTGGCGGACCCTCTACCTGTTTTACAGATAAACTGCCTGTCCAGGTGTGTAAACCTTCGCCGCTTGCGGTTGTAGTATAAGTACCTACGCCATTAGCTGTTGGTACAGATGAACCGCCTACCGTAATGGCGGGGTTCGAATTTTGATCATAAGCAGTTAAGTAGATCTCGGCTTTGTATTGCTGGCCAGCCAAAATGTAGCTGCTTGGTGCAGATACTACCGGCCTGAACTGATTTAATGTTACCTGGGCCACATCAACCTTACCTAATATTTTTTTAACTACTTCGTTTTCTGCATTTTTATTATCGGCCTGTATTTTGGCTAAAGTGGTTAATGCCGCTCCCAATGGAATACCATCACCAAAATAAGCCTGTTGCCAGGTTTTTTTCTTAGGACCGATAGCATTCAGAGAAAAGTTAACCCCCGTGCTGTCTTTGCCTAATATTTGCAATAAATGCGTCCGGGTAGCTTCAATTTTCTCTTTTAAAACATCGGCCTTTTTATCGTTGATCATTACCTCGGGAGAGATATCAAGGCTTTCCCTTGCATCCACATCTCCGGTTTCCGGGTTAATACCACCGCCTTTTTTTATTAATTCAGCTTTCAGTTCTTCAATATACCCATTCAGGTCATTGGCTGTTTTACTGGCATCTTTGGCCTGAGCTTCCAATCGCTGCGCCTTTTCAGGTTGCTCTTTTAATTTGGTTGCCTCAAATGCCGAATAGGTACTTTGTAAACTGGTAGTAACGTTTGTTCTGGACTGATCTAAACTCGTTGTTATATTCTTAAACGCATCCAATAAGCTATCGGGCACGTTCAGGGCAATTAAGCCTAAAAGCACCAAGTATAATATACCTATCATCCGCTGTCTTGGGGTTTCTTTACCTCCGGCCATCTATATAAATCTTAGCTTGTAAAAAATCTATTAATTATATTTAATTAACGCGTGGCTGGTTCATTGCTGTAAGCATATTGCCATAAACAGCATTTAATGATGCCAGGTTTTTTGCTAAACGGCCCACTTCTTCTTTAAACTGTTTTGAATCATCTAATGATTCGTTAAAGTTGTTCATGGTTAATGACAGATTTTTATAGAAGCTGTTCATTGATTTTAAATGAGCGCTTGAATCCTGAAGTTCCAATTCATAAACCGCATTTAATTCAGACAGATTACGACCCAGTTTGGTTACCTGTTCGTGATATGTTTTTGAATCGATATTGGAATTGGCCATTTCAGCTAAGTTAGCCGATGCCTTATCAAAGGCACCGCTTAATTTATCATAGCTTGCACCTGCAGTTTTAACTTTTTCAGTAAAAGCGATAGTAGCTTCGCCGGCATCGGTTACCCTTGATATAGCGGCAACTTTATCGCCAAATGTTCTTAAGCCATCGCCCAGGCTGCGTACCAGATCAGGACCAATTTTAGCGTCTTCCAGCATCTTATCTAAAGCTTGCGTATTTGAAGCGTTGCTGCTGATGACCGGTCTTGCTGATGCTTTTGGTAATTCGCCAGAAAAGTCTTCACTTAATTCCGGATAAACACGAACCCAGTCAATATCTTTATCTTCCCGTTGTAAACCTAATAGAAAAAACAACACCGCTTCGGTACCCAAACCAACAGTTATAAATGTTGATGCCAGCGGCCAGTGTTGTATTTTGAACAGCAAACCGATAATTACTACGGTTGCACCTATTGATATTACGTTTCCTATCCCAAATGGTTTTTTCTTTCCTGCCATAATACTTCAGAAATAAGTTGTTTAGTGTAGATGTTTATTAATTAAATTTATCGTTTGTCTTTAATATCCCGGCCCAGGTATTGGGTTACACAGCGAAAACCAATGTATGATTTTGCTGTATCCTGGTATTCGTAAGTACGGGTAGCATTTTGAAGAAAGTATCCAATATCTTTCCATGATCCGCCGCGTACAACTTTACGTTTCATTACTTCGGGATCTGTAGCTTTAGCTTCGTAATTAAATGTAGGTGCAAGGTCATGTACAAATGATGATGCTGATTCATCAAATGTTGATGATGTCCACTCGGCTACGTTACCGGCCATGTTATACAAGCCGTAATCATTAGGGAAATAAGAGCGCACATTTACGGTGTAAGCACCACCATCATCGGTATAGTTACCACGGCCAGGTTTAAAATTGGCCAGTAAACAACCCTTTGCATTTTTTATATAAGGACCACCCCATGGATAATCAGTACCTATCCTGCCGCCGCGGGCAGCATATTCAAACTGAGCCTCGGTAGGCAATTCATAAGGTAAGCGGTGCGGCAAACGGTGCGAATCTTTGTAAGCATCGTTATAACGGGTACGCCATACCGTGAACGCCCTTGCCTGCCTCCACGTTACGCCAACCACCGGGTAGTTGCGGAAAGCAGGATGCGAAAAATATCCCTCAACCATAGGTTCGTTGGCAGCATAAGAAAAATCGCTAAGCCAAACCAGTGTATCCGGATAAACCGCTACTGTATCATGTAATATAAAATCTGAACGTCTTTTGCTTTTATCGTTTTTATAGTTGGCTGCATCACGCAGTACCATAATAGAGTAATTGTATTTTAATATACGTATATCTATCTCGTTGCGGTCAAACACACGATCATCGCCCTGGTAATACATGCCCTGAAGTTTAGAAGCATTACCCGCCTGGCCTTTTTTATTACCCCATACAGGGTTTTTGTTTACATAGTTCCAGTTAATGAATTTTTTACCGCCAGTATTGGCATTGTTTGCGCCTTTTGGCTGATAATAGTATTTATTATCATTTACGTAGTTGGTAATAGCAATGGAATCACGCACCCAGTAAACAAACTGCTTGTACTGGCTGTTGGTGATCTCGGTTTGATCCATAAAAAATGGAGGAAGGGTAACTTGTTTGGTTTGGGCTATTTGCGCAAAAGTTACGTCCTGATCGGTTTGCCCCATCAGGAAAGTTCCACCCGGAATATAAACCATACCATAAGGCACTTCGGACCTGAACGACCTTTGCGGAACCCCGGTTAGCTCGCCTCTATCTCCCCCTCTACCACAACCACTCCATATTCCGCCAGCCAAAACAACTATTAAAAAGTATATCTGCTTCATTTTAAAATCAAAATTCAGTTATATGAACTATAACATTGTTGACGCCCGAATATATTAAAAATTGCGCTACCAAAGCCAAAAAACATTTATTAAGACCACAATATAGTCCACAAAATGCCCTAAGTATAAGTTAAACAAACTTTTCGTGCATATTAAACGACCGCCAAACTAATTACAATGATGTGAATTAGTTGTCATTATTACGCTAATATTTCAAAAAAAGTTGCAATAGAGTTAAATAAATTTCAAATGCTATTTATTAACGAGCTTAACATATTGGTCGATAGCCATTGTCATGGATGGTGCGGCCGGAGTTGGCGCAGGGATATCCAAAATAAGCCCGGCTTCAAGCACAGCTTTATGCGTTGTTGCGCCAAATGCTGCTATACGCGTGTTATTTTGTTTAAAATCCGGAAAGTTTTTATATAATGACTGAATGCTTGACGGACTGAAAAAAGCAATCACGTCATAAAACACCTCGGCAAGATCAGACAGATCACTGCAAACCGTGCGGAACAGTACAGCAGGGGTAAAATTGTAACCGTTCTCTAACAGGAAACGCTGTGTTTCTTCGGCAGCTACATCAGAACAAGGGTAAAGGAATTTTTCGGCGGAATGTTTTTTCAACACCTCTGCCAGATCAGCAGCGGTTTGTTTGCCAAAAAATATTTTACGTTTGCGGTATTGAATATATTTTTGAAGGTAAAGTGCTATGGTTTCTGAAAGGCAGAAATATTTCATTTCTACTGGCACCTCAAAGCGCATTTCTTCGCAAATGCGGAAAAAATGATCAGCAGAGTTACGGCTGGTAAAAATAACCGCGGTAAAATCACCAAGGTTTATCTTTTCCTTTCTGAAATCTTTTGCCGGAACGCCTTCAACATGAATAAATGATCTGAAATCAATTTTCAAGTTTAGCTTTTTAGCCAGTTCTGCATACGGATTCTTATCGTTTTCGGGCTTTGATAAAGTAACTAATATACTTTTAACCTTTTTCTTTCTGTCTTCCAAATCAATTCTTTTAACTACCTAAACTCTAATATTCAATGCCTTTATTAAAATTAAAATGGGGCAAATTTCGAGGGCACAAAGATACGTAAATAAATAAAACTTATGAAATCGAAAAGTAGAAATAATATTTACACTACTCCTGAGGTACTGCCATATGAATATAATAACCGTAATAATCAGTGTTACCGTAAGCAATATTGGCACATACCGATTGCCTAAAAGGCTAAAACAAATCACTACGGGCAAAAATATAAACGCTAAATTAAAATAAGTAAGGTGTAATATATTCAGATACTCGCTTACCAAGCGGTTGATATCAAACACAAAACCTAAAAACTTAAGCACTAAAAATTTTAAGGCAAACAGGGTAACAATGATAATGGTAAGGGATATATAGAGCCTGCTTCCACCAACAATATAGTATACTCCGTTGTAGGCGGCCAGTTGATATAGAAACAAACCGCAGGTTAAACAAAACAACAAAAACAAACCTAAAAATGCCCATGAACTTACAAAACCCTCTTCTTTACCCGCCTGCGATAGCACCCGTTTACTGTAAAATGACTGAAACACATAGCTTACATCTTTATTCAAAGCCATATTAAGCAGCGCGGTATACAGCAGCAGGCCTATAATAATGCCAATAATCCAGGGATCACGCAGGGGGCGGTTATGCCCGTCCTTAACCAAACCTTTTGACCTGGAATGTATATCCAGAAACCCATAACCTTTATACAATGTGTGTGCCAGTAAACTATCGACAAACTCTTTATTTACCGCTTCATCGGGAGCGCGCAAATAACGCATGGATATGGAATCGGCAACAAAAAGTTTCCGTGCCTGCATGGCTGCAGCCACTGAATCAAGCAGCGACGCCCCGCCGGTGCGTATACTTCTGATAGTGGGCTTAAGCTCGGGGCTGCGCACAGTAGAGTCCTGCTGTGCAAATACTGCAGAACAACTCCATAAAACAAGCAGAAAACACCAGGTAAGCAAACGCATTTTAAAGCAAATAAAACCCCGTTAATTTTGCTGCAAATTTATTGTAATAATTGGTTGTTTTATAAATGTGGCACAATTTAGCCTGCCATGGGTAAACAAGCGTTTATTTTACAGGCTCACCGGTGGCTGCCCAAAAAATCAGGTAACCAGCCGCACCTTTTTTTACTTTAATGTGTACCAACACCCTGTTTGGATCAGGGTAAATATTAAGAGCATCAATATTATGATGATTTTCTTCGGCCATTTTATTTTTGTTATCCCATTTGGCCAAATCATGTACCACGTAACTCAGGCACGAATCCCTTGCAACAATATCGTTGTAATAATCGGGCAGTAAAAAATCCTTTATCTGCACCCCATCTTTATAAGTTAGTTCAAACTGCAGTTGCGATCCGCCTTCGGCACTGGTGAGGCATAGATACATATTTACATATTTTTTTTGCGGTACATAAAACCCAAAGCTGCCAACACCCGAAAGGTACATGGCCTGAAATTTATTACCATCGCTGTTTTTATAATGCAACGCAATTGGCGGGTGCTCCGGCTCGGCCGGTATAAATGAATTATCGGGCAGCGCATGAGGTTTTTTATCGCCGTTAAACAAAGCGGCAGCCGTAGTCAGGTAACCATCGCCCTGCCCATCGCCATCAATTCCTTTTACCCATGTTACTAACTTGCCATGAGTAAGCGTAGTTACGGGGCGGGCATTTAACAACGTGTCAATATTGATCTGAATAGCATGACCCGTTTTTTGGGCATATGCAAAATTTGCAGCCAATATTCCAAAAATCAGTAACAGATATTTTTTTTCAGGTTTCATTTTTTAAACAAGGGGCTGTTCAAACAGAAAAATAAATATAGCCTAAAAATGACGGTTATTCAAATTATACTTATCACGTATTTAACGATCTCTGCGGTCATCTATGTTAATTTTTATAAATAAAGTTTCCCCTCCATTACAATTACAGAGGAACCACTTACCCAGATACCATCATCCGCTACTTTTACGTGAATCACCGACGGTTGATTTATGTATTCTCCCTGCAAAATTTTAAAATCAATGTCTTTTTTAATATAACCAAGTTTTTCCAGGTATCCTGCTAAAGGACCGGCCGCCGTACCAGTAGCCGGATCTTCATCAATTCCAATACTCGGATTAAAAAACCTGGCTTCGGCCAGGTGATCAGCCTCAGGATGATTTGTGGTGAATAAATAACACCCTTCAAAACCAAATTTTTCAGCAGCTTCTTTCAGCAAAGATTTATGAGAGATGGCCTTTTGCAGCAGTAATTTATTCTTTACCGGAACCATCAGGTGTGCAACTTCGGTTTTTACTATATTAATATCCCAGCCATTCAGGTCAAGGTCCGTAACACTTAACCCAATAGCACGGGCTATAACTTCTGCTGGTACCGTTTTAACAATCTCCGCAGGATTCTGCTTCATTCCAACATAAGGTAAACCCTGTCGCTCTGTAATATCTAATAGAATTCTATCGTCTTTTATCATGACCTGAGGCTGAGCTCCGTGATCTTTAAAAATATCCCATTTTTTAAGCAACGCTAAGCATACAGCACCCAGCAGGTTATGTCCTGCGCCAATAACTTCATGCTTTGCCTGGGTAAATGAGCGTACTTTAAAAACTTTTTCTGAAGTTGAGTAATTCACAAAGGATGTTTCTGAATATCCAAACTCCCGTGAAATATCGTAATACTGGTTGATATCAAGTTCCTCATCAGTATATACTACTGAAAGTTGGTTACCCTTATACCTACTGTCAGTGAATACATCTACCACGTAGTAATCTAGTGTTTTCATGTGTTTATTATTTATATTCAAAATTAGATACTAATAGTTTACTTTTATTATCAGTTAACAAAAGGTAACCGGTTACCTTTTGTTAACTATCATCATTATGGAAAATATAAACAAACAAGAAGCAACCTGCGAGCAGGAATTGATTGCCATCCGCGATAGTCTGGAGATATTAGGAGGAAAATGGAAACTTAGAATCATGCGTCATTTAAATAATCACATTGCTGAAATCAATACTTTTAAAAAGATCCAGCGTGAGGTAGAAGGAATATCGGCAAAAATGCTTTCAAAGGAACTACAAGACTTAGAAGCTAACCTGCTGCTAACAAGAACGGTAATGAATACCAGGCCCGTTACTGTAAGTTATGCCATAACCGAATATGGAATGAGTGTGTTTCCGGTAACAGAAACATTAGTTCAGTGGGGACTAAATCATAGGCAAAAGATAAAGTAAGAAACGGCAGGTACAGACAAGCACACACTGTTAAACCCAGTAACATAAGCTGCCGCGCAAAAATAAATTTCGGTAATCGATCAAGAGTTAAAAGGGCTTCCTTACCTTTATCGCCCAATGGCAGGCATTTACATACATATTCCCTTTTGCAAACAGGCATGTCATTACTGTGATTTTCATTTTAGTACTTCGTTAAAATATAAGGACGAGCTTTTGTATGCCCTCATAAAGGAAATACAGCTGCAAAAAAGTTACCTGAATAATGAAACTATTGAAACCATTTACTTTGGCGGCGGTACACCATCGTTACTGGAGGCCGATGAAATAAACCAGCTCATTAACACCATTACTGAACTTCATACCGTATCATCAAAGGCCGAAATTACACTGGAGGCTAACCCTGATGATCTTAATCATGCCAAACTAAAAGCCTTGCGCCAAACGGATGTGAACCGCTTTAGCATCGGTATACAATCATTTTTTGATGATGATTTGCTGTGGATGAACCGCGTACACCGCAGCAGGGATGCCGAAGCCTCAGTAAAACGAGCACAGGATGCCGGTTTTGAAAACATCACTGCCGACCTGATTTATGGCTACCCCTTATTGAGCGATACCAAATGGAAACAAAACCTCGATAAAATATTTGAACTGGCTATCCCCCATATATCTGCCTACTCCATGACGGTTGAACCACAAACTGCACTGGCGGCATTTATCAATAAAAAAGTACAGCCCGCAATGAACGAGCAGCAAAGTGCCGCCCAGTTTATGGTACTTATGGATGCCATGGCCGAGCATGGTTTCGAGCATTATGAAATATCAAACTTCTGTTTGCCGGGGCACTATTCCAGGCATAATTCCAATTATTGGCAAGGAGTAAAATACCTGGGCATTGGCCCATCGGCACACTCCTACAATAGCGAGGCCCGGCAATGGAATGTAGCTAATAATGCCAAATACATCCAAACCATTGAAAACGGCAAACTACCTGCCGAAACGGAAACCCTAACCGAAGAGAACCGCCTCAATGAATATATCATGACCTCTATCCGCACCATGTGGGGGCTTGATCTGGATAAGCTTAACCTGATCGCCAAAGCATCGGCCGATCAGTTACTCATTGCTGCCCGCCGCTATTTTGACAATGGCTGGTTAACGCAAAAAAACAATACACTGTACCTTACCCCCACTGGCAAACTCTACGCCGATAACATAGCGGCTGAATTATTTTTTTAGCATTACAATACTTAACAATAAAACTGTAAATCAGCAAGTTGTAAGAAATACCTGTCGCAACAAAAACCGTAATCAATTACGGGCCGTATCTTCATACAAATAACAAACATTATAAATTTAATAAAACCATTAAGAGCTCGTAATGGCTTTGTTACCTTTAAAAAACAAACAACCAGCACTCCTCAGTGTATTTAAAAACAATTGTAAACTAATCACCATAATGAAAAAATTAATCATAGCGGCCTTTGCATTAGCAGCTTTTGCAGTAGCGCCAAAAGCTAACGCTCAAACAAAAATGGTAGGTGGCGCGGCCATGTATCCAACTAAAAATATTATTGAAAATGCCGTAAACTCAAAAGACCATACCACACTGGTAGCAGCTGTTCAGGCCGCAGGTTTGGTTGAAACTTTATCATCGGCCGGTCCGTTTACCGTATTTGCACCAACCAACGAAGCTTTTAATAAATTACCTGCCGGTACTGTTGATGACCTGGTTAAACCAGCAAACAAAGCAACACTTACTAAAATTTTAACTTACCACGTAGTTGCCGGCAAATTAAGCTCGGCTGATCTTTGGGCTAAAGTGAAAGAAGGTAAAGGTAAAGCGGAACTAAACACTGTAAGTGGCGGAACATTAACCGTTATGGCACAAGGTAAAAAACTATACCTCGTTGATGAAAAAGGCGGAAAATCATGGATAACCATTGCCGATGTAAACCAAAGCAACGGAGTAATACATGTAGTAAATGCTGTATTAATGCCTAACTAAGCTTTAAGTGACCGGAGTAGTGAAATTGATGAGATTATTGTTTACAGCTTAAAACTCCATAACTTATAAAAGAAAAACCCGGTTACGCCGGGTTTTCTTTTTGTTGGCAAAATTTCAACATTAGTAAAAAATCACTGATCTGATGTTTCCCCGCAAGTGAACACCAGGCATTCCGCACGTCGATAAAAGGTGTGGCAATTGCCGTCATTTCAGTAACATCATTGCATTTTTTAACATAAAATCTATACCTTTTGAGGTTTTATTTCGTTATTTTGTCTGCTTTCCGGTATTACAGCTAATTAGTTTAAATTAAAACAGCCCGGAATGCAACTACAATATGAGTTTTATCCTTAGTCCGATTGATACTGTTGAAAATATTTCTCCCGAAGATTTCAAGAAGAACTATTTAGATCCACGCCGTCCGCTGGTTATAAAAGGGCTTACCAAAAGCTGGCCTGCCCGCGAAAAATGGACACCGGAATATTTAAAACAGGTAGTGGGCAAAAAGGTGGTGCCTTTATATGATAACTCGAAGGCCGATCCTTCTAAACCTATCAACTCGTCGGCAACCGAAATGCCTTTTGATGATTATATTGATATGATCCGCAGCCAGCCTACCGAGCTCAGGATCTTCTTTTTTAATATTTTTAAACAAGCTCCCCAGCTTTTGGATGATATTGTATTACCAAAAGATCTGATGGGTGGCTTTTTAGAAAGTATGCCAGCCATGTTTTTCGGCGGCTCCAATTCGGTTACTTTTTTACATTACGATATTGACCTGCCGCATATTTTCCATACCCACTTTGGTGGTCGCAAGCATGTGATCCTGTTTGAGAACAAATGGAAACGCCGCCTGTACTGCATACCAAATGCTACCTATGCTTTGGAGGATTATGATGTGGCAAACCCTGATACCAAAAAATTCCCAGCCCTTGATGGTGTAGAAGGCATTGAGGTGTTCTTAGAACATGGCGACACCCTTTTTATGCCTACCGGTTACTGGCACTGGATGAAATATATTGACGGTTCATACTCCCTGAGCTTGCGTGCCTGGGATGCATCCATTGGCCGCAAAGCAGCCAGCTTATACAACCTGGCCATTAAAGGTGGAGTTGATAGCGTATTGAAAATGGCATTTAAAGAAAAGTACGCCAAATTCCGTGAAGAACTGGCTATAAAATGGGCCAACCGTGAGCTTGCTGCCGGTAAACCGTTATAAACATTTTACATACTAAATTTAAATATTGAATAGCGATGACAACACCCATCGCTATTTTTGTTTTTGCCCCGGCCCGCTTTTGGCTAAAGGTGCCTGTTCTGCACTCATTGCCTGTTTGGTTTGATAAACTGCTCAACCGCCTTTACGGCGCTTAAAAATCTTGTTTCCCAATCAACGCCTTGTATGAGCACATACCCAATCCCCAGGCTTTCCAGCTCCTGCCGGTGACTTTCATTGAGCTTAAGCCTGTCAGGCTCGTTTAACCGGGTCCCGTCTTGTATATACGGAGCATCTACATCAAGATATAAATAAAGCCCGCAGCGGTTGGCCTCCGTAACCCAATCCGGAACTATCAGTTCCTCATGAAAAAGAAACCTGCTGTATGACTGTGTAATGTTCACATCAGTATCAATAAACAATAACTTATTGGCTTGCTTTATTTTATCATTAATAGCATGGGCATGCAATTCGGCTATCTGCACTAAATCCTGTGGGGTACAATCCCGCGTATGTTCCAGAATTTCCCGGGCCATTTCAGGGGCAGCCACGGTATTAAAATGTTCGGCCAACCTTTGGGCCAGGCTGGTTTTCCCGGTTGATTCGGTACCGTATAAGCAAATTTTAAGCGTATAATATGGCTTGACCACATCGGGCAAAAAATCCCAGAAAGCAAAAGGATTATTCCTGATCTGGGTGGCCGATATCGGTACTATATTACGTGGTTCATCAAAAATAACATGTTCACAGTTTAAAAACCGCCCCATATATGCGCCGTAAGCTTCAGAGGCGAAAATTACATCAATAGGCGGCAGATGCTCTTTTAAATAGTTTGCCCAAAGCTTTGACACCCCTTCAGATGATTCAGAAGTATTGGGTAAAACCGCCTCGTCATATATCAGCAACAAAGGCTTAACCCTGGGGTTATTTTCATAAGCCTGTTCAAGCCAGCTTAAGCGCTGGCTACCGGGAATTGATTCATCATAACTGGCGCTTACCAAAACTATCAGCTCATCGCAATGGTTCAATCCAAACTCAATCAAAGCAATATGCCCGTTGTGGAGCGGCATAAACTTCCCTAAAACCAATCCTCTTTTCATCTTCTTTTACAATATAGCCTATAAGCTGATCGGAGGCTAAAACACCTTATTTATATTTATTTACCGCAGATTGCACCTGTCCTTTCATGAAGTATGGTCGCATACAATTTTCCACTCGCCTTTTATTTTTTTGAACCACAGTGTGTAATAACCGCCGGGGGCATCCTTAGCACGTTTTAATCGCCAGCCGCCAAACAAAAAGGCATTGCCGGCATCAAGCACTTTTACCTGCAGTATGGTAAAGGTAAGCTGCCCCATGGCCGCCTTGTCCGGGTACTTCTGTTTATAATGCTCCAGGGTGGTTTGCCAGCCATAAGTTGGCGCGGTTTTACCAACAAACAGCAGCGAGTCTGATTTCCAGTATCCCTGCATAAAACCATTAACATCACCCCGGTTCCAGGCCAGTTGCTGGTCATGCATTACTTTTAATATGGCCTGCCTGTCCTGGGCCTGCACCGCGTAAAAACCCAAAAGCAATAAACAAGATAATAGATACTTTTTCATGAATTAAATATAAACAGGATTTAAAAGATTACCATTATGAACACCGAAAAAATCATGTAGGCTCAAAATATCGTAAATCATGGTTCAGCAAAAAAATCTGCTATATTTGAGTTTCACTACACCAACATTATGAAAAATCAGGTATTAAGCTTCGGCGAAGTTTTATGGGATGCATTTGGCGATGGTAAAAAGGCTGGCGGCGCCCCGATGAATGTGGCAAGACATTTGGTGCAGCAGGGCGTTAAGGTAGCCTTTGCAAGTTCGGTTGGTATGGATAACAGCGGCGATCTGTTGATCTCCTTTTTACAAAAAAGCGGCTTGTATTCGCCCCTGATCCA
The DNA here is from genome assembly GCF_014200575.1 of Mucilaginibacter saanensis. Lineage (GTDB taxonomy): Bacteria > Bacteroidota > Bacteroidia > Sphingobacteriales > Sphingobacteriaceae > Mucilaginibacter. The sequence continues at coordinate 81,442 of NZ_JACHBZ010000010.1, forward strand.
GCGCGATGATGAACTGCCTACCTGCGAGGTTACCGTGCAGCTTGACGAAAACAACCAGGCCACTTATATCATACCTGAACCCGTTTCCTGGGATAATATTCAAACAACTGATCTGTTAACAGAAGTTGGCAAAAAGGCATCGGCCATTGTATTTGGCAGCCTGGCCTGCCGCCATACCGCCACCCGCGAAACCCTGTTAAACCTCCTTGATGAAACTCCGGCCCTTAAGATTTTTGATGTGAACCTGAGGCCACCGCACTATACCCTGTCTACCATTGAAACGCTGACCGCCCGCGCCAACGTGGTAAAGATGAACGAAGAAGAAGCCAACCTGCTTATTGGCGGCAGCAGCAGCTCATTAAAAGATCAGATAACGGAGTTCCGTTCTAAATATCATAACCAAACCATTTGCGTAACCCGCGGCGAACATGGTGCTATAGTATGGCATGACCATGAATTTTATGAAAGCCCTGGCTGCCCTGTAAAGGTAGGCGATTCGGTAGGTGCCGGCGATGCATTCCTGGCTACGTTTGTGGCAGGTTTACTGGCCAAACACCCCATGCAAACCATTGTAGACAAAGCGTGTTCTGTAGGTGCCTTTGTAGCCAGTCAGCGTGGCGCTAACCCTGTTTATCCATCCGAGCTATTAAATAGCCTGGCTTATTTGTAAGGATTAATTCTAATTACCTCTTTAATTAAGTTGTCACCCTCAGGAACGAAGGGGCTATTCGTGACCCTACATGTCGACGATTAGATTCTTCACTATTGCTCAGAATGACAATGTAGGTTTAATCAAGTAGTTTCATACAGACGGGCATGTATTATAATTTACTAATCAGTATTAATTTTCCACGCCCGCACAATTAATACGTTTTTTCAGTGTTTACCTATACTAATAATAGCCGCACAGGTGTGCATCCTCTGTTTGTCATACTTACCTAACAATTTGCTTTAATAACCGCCATACCAAACTTTTAAGAATAATTATCCGTTTCTTTATGTATAGAAAGGACATAATATGCGTGGTTTTGGATTTTCCAAGTTTAAGCCCAACCAGATCCCTAAAGGCGGATTTGATGAACTGTTAAAATTATTTCTGGAATTGCTCAACTATACCTCGGGCGATGCAGGCGAAGCTTTAGCCTGGTTAAATGAACTCGACAAACAATACAACCTGACCAATGATGATTATGGTATGGGCGATTTTATTGACGAACTAAAGCAAAAAGGCTACCTGGATGAAGATAAGCAAAATGGAGGTTTTAATATTACCGCCAAAACAGAACAAAGCATCAGGCAATCTGCCTTAGAGGAAATCTTCGGCAAGCTCAAAAAATCAGGCAAAGGCAATCACCGCACTCCGCAATCGGGCCAGGGCGATGAAAAAAATGCAGAACGCCGCGAGTTTGAATTTGGCGATAGCCTGGATCAGATTGATATGACCCAATCTATCCACAATGCACAGGTTAATCATGGCATAGGCGATTTCATGATGACCGAGCGCGATCTGGAAGTGGAGGAAATGGACTATAAAACCCTTACCTCAACCGTGCTGATGATCGATATATCACACTCCATGATACTATATGGAGAAGACAGGATAACCCCGGCTAAAAAAGTAGCCATGGCCCTTGCCGAGCTCATCCGCACCAAATACCCTAAGGATACTTTAGATATAGTGGTTTTTGGTAACGATGCCTGGCCCATAACTTTGCAGGACCTGCCTTATTTACAGGTTGGCCCTTACCATACCAATACCTACGCGGGGCTGGAACTGGCTACTGATTTGCTGCGCCGCCGTAAAACGCACAACAAGCAAATATTTATGATAACCGATGGCAAACCCACCTGTTTAAAGGAGGGTACCAAATATTACAAGAACAGCATCGGGCTCGACAGAAAAGTGGTGAACAAAACCCTGAATATGGCTGCCCAGTGCAAACGCTTAAAAATCCCCATTACTACCTTTATGATAGCTAAGGACCCTTATCTGCAGCAGTTTGTACGTAAATTCACAGAAACAAACGGGGGTAAGGCTTTTTACAGTTCTTTAAATAATTTAGGGGAGTATATTTTTGAGGATTACGCCAAAAACAGAAGAAAAACGGTGAGGTGAGTATTGGCCAAAAAGGCCGGAGGATAAATTACCTGATCAGATTAAATAACAAAACAAACTTTCGGACTTCCCGACTTATCGGACTTCCGGACTACTTAAGCATTTACATGAATAAACTACTGGATATAAAAACACTGGGCCAGCTAAAAAAAACTGATTATAAAAGCCGCTCTGTTAAAGATGAATTACGTGCCAATTTAATAACCCAGCTAAAAAAACGCGAAGGTGGATTTGAAGGCATTGTAGGTTTTGAGGATACAGTTATCCCCGACCTGCAAACTGCCATATTATCCAGACACAATATTTTGCTGCTGGGTTTACGCGGGCAGGCCAAAACGCGTATTGCACGCCTGTTGGTTAACCTGCTTGACGAATACATTCCCTACATTGAAGGTTCTGATCTGTTTGATGATCCATACAACCCTATCTCGTGGTATGGCCATAGCACCGTAACCACCCTGGGCGATGATACCCCTATTGGCTGGATACATCGCTCGGAACGGTATACTGAAAAACTGGCTACGCCTGATGTTACCGTTGCCGACCTTATTGGCGACGTTGACCCTATTAAGGCTGCCACCCTGAAACTGACTTATTCTGATGAACGCGTGATCCATTTCGGATTAATTCCGCGGGCACACCGCGGCATCTTCGTAATTAACGAGCTGCCTGATTTGCAGGCCCGTATACAGGTATCCCTGTTCAATATATTACAGGAAAGAGATATCCAGATACGTGGCTTTAAATTGCGCTTACCATTGGATATACAGTTTGTATTTACTGCTAACCCTGAAGATTATACCAACCGTGGCTCCATAGTTACGCCGTTAAAAGACCGTATTGAGAGCCAGATTTTAACGCACTACCCGCGCACGGTTGAAATTTCAAGGAAGATCACCCAGCAGGAAGCATCACTTACCCCTGAACAACGCAGCACCGTTGAGGCTGATGACCTGGTAAAAAACCTGGTGGAACAGATTGCCTTTGAAGCCCGCAATTCTGAATATATTGATAAAAAATCGGGCGTATCGGCACGTTTAACTATCTCGGCCTATGAAAACCTGATCAGTAATGCCGAGCGCCGCATGATCATCAATAACGAGGCCAGCACCTTTGTACGTATTACCGACTTTTTAGGGGTAATTCCCGCTATTACCGGCAAAATTGAACTGGTATATGAGGGCGAACTGGAAGGCCCCGGTAAAGTGGCTAATATCCTGATAGGTAAGGCCATTAAAACCTCCTTGCTGGAGTTTTTCCCCGATCCGGAGAAAGCTAAAAAAGCAAAAGGCGTAAATCCGTACGCCAGTATTATTAACTGGTTTGGCGAAGGCAATAACCTGGCACTGGTTGATGATATGCCTTTACAGGACTACAAAAAAGCGCTTAATGAAGTTGCCGGGTTAAAAGACCTGGTTAAAAAGACCCATCCGCGTTTAACCGAAAATCAGCAGTTACTGTTAATGGAGTTTGTGCTGCATGGCCTGTCTGAGTTTTCACAATTAAATAAAGGCTTTTTAGATAATGGCTTTGCATTTTCAGACATGTTTAACAGCTTGTTTAACTTGCAGCCAGATGAAGATGATTTGGATTTAGACGATGACCGTTATTAAATAAAAAAGAGCATCAGGTAGTTATTTTTAGTATCAAGTAGTTAGTATCAAGTATCACGACAGTTATATTTTTCATAGTTTTGATATTTGATACCAGCTACTTGATACTAACTACTCGATACCAAAATCAAATTAATGACGGAACAGGCGCTTAATATCATACTCATTATTGCTATACTGCTATTGATTGACCTGTACGTATTACATGGCATACGCGGCGCATTTAAAAAATGGAAGTTGCCCCACTCGGGCGACTTTACTTTTTTTTACTGGTTTGCATCTGTTTTACTGATAACCGGCTTATTACTGGGGGTTTACATTAATTTAGGGGTAGGCATACGTGCAGCTATAATGCTGGCTTTTTTCCTGTTTTTTGTATGGAAACTCTCTTTTTTACCCTTCCTGCTGTTAGATGATCTGAGGCGAATGCTGGTATTACGCCGTAACAGACTGCACCGAAAACCCGAGGACATTAGCATCCCCCCGCAGGAACACGCCATACCCCGCTCTGAGTTTTTGATGAAAGCAGGCTTACTTGCCGGCGCTATCCCGCTGGCTGCTATCAAAATAAGCATGCCCAAAGGCTTGTATGATTATCATGTACGATATCAAACCATGTATCTCCCTAATTTACCAAAAGCATTTGATGGCATTAAACTGGGGCAGATCTCTGACATACACTCCGGTAGTTTTTACAACCGGAAAGCGGTACGCGGCGGTGTTGAAATGCTACTGAATGAAAAACCCGACCTGATATTTTTTACCGGCGATCTGGTGAACGGCCAGGCTTCGGAAATGGGCGATTATCAGGATATTTTTTCAAAGGTGAAAGCACCGCTTGGCGTTTACAGCTCCTTAGGTAACCATGATTATGGCGACTATGGCACCTGGCCATCACCCGCTGATAAGAAGAAAAATCACACCGATTTAATAGCCACCCATAAAAACATGGGCTGGGATTTACTCCTGAACGAGAACCGCCGCCTAAAGGTTGATGGCGAAGAAATCTGTATACTGGGTGTGGAAAACTGGGGCGAACTGAGTATGTTCCCTAAATACGGCCGCATGGATCTGGCAACAAAAAACACCGATGACCTACCCGTAAAACTACTGCTGTCACATGACCCATCGCATTGGCGGGGTGAGGTATTACCAAAATACCCGCAAATAGATGCCATGTTTTCGGGCCATACCCATGGCATGCAGTTTGGCGTACGTACCGAAAATTTCCAGTGGAGCCCGATTGAGTATATTTATAAAGAATGGGCAGGTATTTACCATCAAAATAATCAGCAGTTATATGTAAATGTGGGCTATGGTTTTGTTGGCTTAGCAGGCAGGGTTGGAATATTACCGGAGATTACGATATTTACACTAAAAGCCGGCCAAAATCCTTCCAGATACCAATCATAAAGATTAATGCAGGCGGATATTCATAACTAAATGAAAAAACTATTTCAACCTGTTTTTGATTTCCTGCTGTTCAGTAATATTTTCATGTCGCTTTGTGCCGTGGCGCAGGCACTCATCACCTTTCAGTTAATAGGCGCAAAGCCCATATTTACAGTACTGGCGTTATTGTTCACGTCAACACTGGGTATATATAATTTTTGTATCCTCATAACCCGCCCGGCCCAGCCCTGGGCATCGCCCTATAAACGGGTGCGTTGGTTTTTTGCACATTACCGACTCATGGTAACCTTTACCATAGTATCATTGCTCTCACTTATCCCATTATTCTTTTTAATTACTACCGAATCAAAAATATTACTCATTTTTCTGGGTTGCCTGTCATTCAGCTACGGGTTGCCATTGTTCAGCGTCGGCGATCATAAATTTGGCCTGCGCAACATCCCTGGCTTAAAACCATTCCTGATCACGCTGGTATGGACAATGAGCTGCGTGTTATTCCCGGTGCTGGAAATACTGCACCTGCACACTAATGATATATCTATGCGTGATACTACCATACTCATAGCCAAACGCTTTTTATTTATCGGTGCCCTTACTATCCCCTTTGATATCCGCGACTTGTTTGATGACCGTAAACAGGGACTAAAAACCATACCCGTGGCCTGGGGCGAAAAAAATGCCTACTTGTTTTGCCAGATTTTATTAGTCGGGTATGTGATTTTACTGTTTCTTTTCAAACAAAATGGCTTCAGTACCGATTTCTGGGCCTTAACCCTTACCGTTATATTAACCGGATGGCTCATATTTAAATCGGCCTGGAAAAAGGATGAATACTACTATTTCTTTTTTATGGATGGGGTGCTGATATTGCAATATGTAGCATTAATGGCTTTCAGGTTTATCATAGGTCATTAACAACATGGCGGCTAACTATAATAATTCGGCCTGGTTTTATGACCCGCTTTCGCGTTTAGTGTATGGTCGTGAGCTTATCAATGCACAGCTGTACTTGCTTCAGCATATAAAGCCCAACTCCAGTATACTCATTGTAGGTGGCGGCACCGGCTGGATTCTTGACGAGTTGACCAAGCTCCACCCCTCGGGTTTGCGTATCACTTATGTTGAGGTAGCTGCAGGGATGATGGCTTTATCCCAAAAAAGAAATACCGGCAATAACCTGGTAATTTATATTAATGACGCCATTGAACATGTAAACCTGTCCAATGATGATTTTGATGTAGTAATTACGCCTTTCTTGTTTGATAACTTTACTGAGCAAACCCTCAGCACGGTGTTTACCCATATTCATAAACTGCTAAAACCGGGTTGCCTTTGGCTCAATGCCGATTTTCAGCTCACCGGCAAATGGTGGCAGCAGTTTCTATTAAAAAGCATGTTTGTTTTTTTTAAAGTGATTTGCGGTATTGAGGCCAGCAAATTACCGGCTATAGAGGTATACTTTACCCAGAATGGATACAAAACGATAGCCGAAAAAGCCTTTTTTAATGATTTTATTATCGCAAAGGTTTATACGATGTAATAAAACGCATCATTGCGAAGCACGAAACAATCTATATGCTATACAAAACATCAATAAAGAATTGACCTGCCTATGTAGAGATTGCTTCGTTCCTCGCAATGAAGTACGGTTAGTTTGTGTATCCTTTATTGGTTATACACAAACTTATACCCTATTCCTCTTACGGTTTGCAGGTATTGCGGTGAGTCGGCATTGGTTTCAATTTTTTTACGCAAGCGCACTATATGCATATCCAGGGTGCGGGTATTTACATCGGCATTGTAGCCCCAAACTTCCATCATCAGTTCCTCGCGGTTGATCACCTTGTTCTTATTTTTCAGAAAATAAAGTAATATCCTGTTTTCCAGTATCGTCAGTTCAATTTTACGACTATCCCTGATGAGCAGGTGGGTATTGGGCAGGTGCTCCATATTGGCAAAGCGGTATGATTCCGTTTTTTCGCTGTTTAACGAAAACTTGATCTTATTATCAATCATAGCCACCAATACGTCCATATTAAACGGCTTGGTAATATAGTCAGACACACCAAAGTTATAAGCCTCAATCTTATCAACATCCTGGGCTTTTGCCGTCATCATGATAATGAGTTTATCATACCCTTTTTCCCTGATGTTATTACACACCTCTGAGCCGGGCTTGCCGGGCAGCATCCAGTCGAGCAAAACAATGTCGGGCTGTTCTTCCAGAATCATATTTTCGGCATCGTCGCCGTTGTCGGCTTCCAATACTTTATATCCTTCTGATTGCAAACGCTCTGCCACCAGGAAACGCAGGTTTTCATCATCTTCAACCAGCGCAATTTTAATTTCTTTGTTCATATCTTAATTTTCGTATGGAAGCGTAACTATAAATTCTGAGCCCTCATTAACTTTACTGTGAACGGTTATTTCACCATCCATAAAATTAACCAGTTCTTTACAAAAAGCCAAACCCAAACCTACACTCCCGTTCTGGTTATACTGGTTTTCTATCCTGTAAAATTTCTTAAAAATGTTATTCAGTTCCTCCTTAGGGATACCTATACCTTTATCAACAAACGAAAACACAATATTCCTCTTTTCATGTGTAATATTTATGTTAAGCTCTTTTTTTTGCGGATGTGAGTATTTGTAGGCATTTTCAATCAGGTTTTGGAAAACGCTGCCCAAAAGCACCGGATCTGTATAAAAAATATGTACCCCGCTCACTTTGCAGTGCAATTTAAAATCGGGATATTTAATTTTAAAGGTTTCGGTATAACGGCTTACAAAATCATCAACCACTATCTCCTCTTTTTTCAGTGTAATTGATTTATTTTCGAGTTGGGTAAATGACAGCAGCTTATTCATCAGGTCATTCAGCTTATCGGCCTCTTCGTCCAGGATTTTACCGTAATGTTTACGCTGCCTTTCAGTAAGTTCACCATCGCCCCGCAAATTGGAGCCGGCAATTTTTATTACGCTTACCGGCGTTTTAAACTCATGTGTAAAGTTGTTTATAAAATCGTACTGCAACTTAAACAGTTTAAGATTCACGTTCAAATTACGGTAAATAAGCCATGCTATCAACACCAGGAAAAGCGATATCAGCAACACAATTGCTCCAATGGGCATAAACCTGCGGTTAATTTCGGCAGTAAGATACCCCTGCTCAGAGCTGAAAAATAATTTATAATCGGAAAAGGCACCCGGAAAAGATACTTCCGTGATCATTTTATCGCCCTGGCTATCAACCGGATCATATACTACTGGTTGTATCGACACGGTTTGGTATAATTCATGGCGCGAGTTTTTAACCTTCAGCAAATACGGATCAAGCTGAAAGCTCATCATATTTTGTTTGTAGGATGCCGAAACCGTATTATGGTGTTGCAGCTCACGGTATATTTTAACGTCTTCACGTCGTAATATATTAGAGTAAGTGATTTTATCGGGCTTTACATCCCAGAACGTTTTAAACAATTCATCCTGACTTGACACGCGCGACGTATCAGAAAAAGCAATATAGTTACTGAGCTTAACTGCCATCTCCTTAAAGTCAGATTCATCAGCCGGGCGGGTTTGTTTATTGCCATGCACCCGGTGCCCTTGATACCAATATTGGTATACCGATTTAACCGATATATCCAAGTTGTTTTTGCGAACAGTGATATGGGTTTTGCTGCCTATAAGCACATCGTAAAAAGTGATTTTTTTTACAAAAGCATAATCATGAAAAACAGAGGCTGCATATTTAGCTGCCGACGCAGAATCTAAAAAGCCCTGATACGAGGTTATTTCGGGCACCTTATTCTGAAAAAACTCATTATATGGTTTTATAGTTTGCTCCAATACCTCTATTTTTTTGGAAGCAAACTCATTCTCTACATATTTTGAGGTAAGGTTATAAGATATAAACAATGCAACCACAAAAGTTACCGATATGAGCACCAGGAATATGACGATCAGCGAAAAGTTTTTACGGTAAACATTTTTATGTACAGGCATAAGGGGGCTTAAGGTTTAACCCGCATATTGTCGTCCAGGAATTTTTCTATCTCGGTGTACATTTCCATGCGGTTATGCTCACTTCTGAAAAAAGCCCGCTCATTGGGTTTTAAAAAATATTTCACGTCAACATTACGCTTACGCAACTCACGTACAAACTGATTTAATTCACTAATGTTTGCCCGCTGGTCTTTTGCACCCTGAAAAATGATTAAAGGAACCTTTATTTTATCGGTATGAAATACCGGCGAAATGGCCCTTAACTGGTCGGCATCGGTTTCTGGATTTCCAACCATTTCATATATCATTTTTAAGTATGGCTTAAGAAACGGGGGCGCATCTTTAATATACGTAAAAAAGTTAATGAGCCCGTACTGCACAACGGCACACTTATAAAGCTCCGGATGGAACGATACACCATAAAGCGCCGAAAAACCGCCAAAGCCACCACCAAAAATGGCTATTTTTTTAGGATTGGCTATTTTTTGATCAATAAGCCAGTGCACACCGTCGGTTATGTCATTTTGTATTTTTCCACCTACCTGTTTAAAACCAGCGCTTCTGAAGGATTTCCCGTAACCATTTGACCCGCGATAATTTACCTGAAAAACGGCATATCCCCTATTGGCCAAAAACTGTACACGCTCATCATATCCCCATGAGTCGCGGCTGCGCCAGGGGTCATCATGCGGTATAACTACCACCGGCAAATTTGTTCGTTTATTGCCCAGCGGTAAGGTTAAATATCCGCTGATCAGCAAACCATCACGTGCTTTGAAAGCTATAGGCTGCATGGTGCACAGCTCGTCAGGCACCAAACCTGAGTTAATATCACCCAACTTGGTGAGCTTATTAGTATTTTTTTCGTACAGGTAATATGAGCCCGGATTACGATCGGTATAAGTGTTCAGGATAAACTTATTCTCGGTGCTGTCGCGGTCAATCACCCGTATTTCGTTGCCTTTAAGTTGCGGCCTCTGTTCTAAATTATGATATAAACTTTCAATATCAGGCGTTAAAAAGTGCTTACGCGGCTTTGCCTCTTCCCAGGCGGCAAACTCCACCCGGCGCCTATTTTTCGAGTAATCAACATACAGTACGTCTGCTTTGCTACAGCTAAAAATTGTTTTTTGCTCCTTGCCATCTTCCGCATTAATTTCAACCAGTGCCGTTTTATCGCGATTAACATTTGAAAGCGCGTAGAAGTAGTTTTTAACCCCGGTAAAGGCAATTGGCCTTACGGAGTTTTTAAAGTTGTTTTCGATGATAGTTTTAAACGGTGCATTATCGTTGGGACGGTATAAAATAGTTTCGTTTACCCCGTCTGATGCCCTGACAAGCCGTATTTTGCCGTCAGCATCCGGAAACCACTCGGTAATATTACCCGGATTTATCAGGTATGGGGTTAACTCACCGGTTTTAATATTCAAGCGATAAATGTCAAAATTCCCGGGGTCGCGTTTATTCATCTTGATAGTTATCAAATCAGGCTGTTGCTTATTCCGGTTAACCAGGCTCACCCTCACCTTTTCCTGCGACAGAATGATGCGGATTTTAAAGGTAGATACATCAATGGCGTACATTTTAAACGTATCAAAATCAATAATATCCTGACTAAAAACCAGCTGATTATTAAAAGTCCAGAAATAATCGCCCCGAACGGATGAATCATCAAAAGATGTGGCCATACGTTCCTTTCCGTCGGCCAATGATTGTATAAAAAGGTTCTGTTTATCTTTATATGGCTTTAGGTACGATACGTATTTACCATCAGGAGATATTTTGTAAAAGCTTTTTTCGGGGGTCTTAAAAAAATCAATAATAGGTATCTGCCTTACTTTATTCTTGCAGGAACACAAAGTAATTATAAAAGCAATAAGCAGTAGATATCTCAATCGGCCCAACATGGTAAAACGCCCCACTTTATTATTCTGGTTAAATTACTTAAATAAGTCAATGTTATCAAAATGTCACTACAATTTTACCCGTTTATAACATTATATAAATAATAGAATAAACGCGTTAAAGCATAAATATTAATTGATTATTTTTGAGCTGATGAGGGGTTTATTTAGTTCTATTATAATTGTTATTGCCATGAGCAGCAGGCTTTTTGCGCAGGATAACGAGTTGCAGCTGGCCAAACAATACAACACCAACGGCGAGCCGCAAAAAGCCCTTGAAATATATCAGAAATTATATAAGCAAGATAACGAAGCTTATTATTCTTACTATATCAATACCTTACTCAGCCTTAAAAAATTTGACGATGCCGAAAGCGCAACCAAAAAACTGATACGCAAACACCCCCAGGCACATGAATATCAGATTTTGCTGGGCACTGTTTATACCCAGCAAGGCAACCTTAACAAAGCTGATGCTATATACGATGGTCTCATACAAAACCTGCCTGCCGACAGAAACGAAATAGCCATGCTGGCGGGCCAGTTTTACCAGAGCGCCAACCTGGAGTATGCCATAAAAATATTTTTGCAGGGCCGTAAAGTATTAAACAACAACGATGCCTTTACTTATGAACTGCTTAACCTTTACCGTTTTAAAAGAGATAAGGCTGCCTTAACCAAAGAATACCTGAATTTTTTACCCTCAAACCCCGACTTTATTACCCAGGCAGAAAACGCCTTTGCCAACGTATATGAGGGCGATGCAGACTATAATATGCTCAAAGGGGCCTTGCTTAGGCGCATACAAAAAGATCCGCAGCAAATTGTTTATACCAATTTGCTTACCTGGCAATATATGCAGCAAAAGGAGTTTGACCTGGCCCTTAACCAGGAATTGGCCATGAGTCGCCGGCAAAATGATGATGGCAATAGCATTTATGAGCTGTGCCGTACCTTAACCACCAATGAGGCCTATGATGCGGCCATACGCGGCTATGAGTACATTATAAGCAAGGGTAAAACGCTGCCATTGTATATACCCGCAAAAATTGAGCTCATCAATACCAAAAACTTAAAGATAACGTCAGGCAAATACCTGCCCGCAGACCTCCTGGGGCTTGAGCAGGATTATACCGACCTGCTTACCGAATTTGGCCGTAACACCAATACGGTTTTTGCCATGCAAAAGCTGGCGCAACTGCAGGCTTTTAAACTGCACAAGTTTAACGATGCACAAAAACTGTTGGAGGATGCAGTAAATGTCCCGAACATCAGGCCCGAACTGTTGGCTTCCTGCAAGCTTGATCTTGGCGATGTATACCTGATCAACAACCAGCCCTGGGAAGCTACCCTGCTGTACAGCCAGGTTGAAAAAGATTTTCCGAATACGGATATCAATCAGGATGCTAAATTCAGGAATGCCAAGCTGGCTTATTATACCGGCGATTTTACCTGGGCCAAAGGACAACTTGATGTGTTAAAGGCTGCCACTTCACAGCTGATTGCCAATGATGCACTTAATTTACAACTGCTTATTGATGATAATACCGCAGGCGATAGCACAGGCGGCGCATTAAAGATATATGCCCGCGCCGATCTGCACATATTTGCCGAGCAGCCCGATAAAGCCGTTATAACCCTGGATAGCATCGATAAAAAATTCCCTAATAACAGCCTGAGTGACGATATCCTGATGTCGAAATCGCGCATACTGATCCAACAAAAAAATTATACCAATGCTGTGCCGCTGTTAAAGAAAATTGCTGATGAACACCCTAACGATCTGTGGGCCGATGATGCAGTTTTTATGCTGGGCGATATTTATGAAAACCGGCTTGCCGATAAAGCCAGCGCACAGGTGTGGTATCAGAAAATTATAACCAACTACCCCGGCAGCCTTTGGATAAATGAGGCCCGTAAGCGTTTCAGAACTTTAAGGGGCGATAAGCCCGATTCCTAAGCTTGTTGTCATTAGTAGCATTGAGGTATTAGTTAGCCGCATAATAATTAAAAAAAGGGTTGATAATCAAATAACCAAATCACTCAACTAAATAATTACTTTTGTACCACCATGATTGTATATAACGACACGATAATAATTGAAGAAACCATTCAGGAAGAATGGCTTAACTGGATCAAAACTGTTCACATCCCCGCTGTAATGGCTACAGGCTGTTTCAGTTCTTATAAAATATTAACCGTTGTTGATTCGCCAAACGAAGGGGTTACCTACTGTATCCAGTACAATGCCGATAACATGGAGCAGTTTCAACAATTTTACATGAACCATCTGTACAAATTCCGAAGCATTCATCAGGAACGCTTTGATGAAAAATTTGTAATGTTTAATACCTTGATGAAAGAGGTAGAATAAGTTAAGATTTACCGATCCACCATCCTAAACTTGTTTCAGGATCACACTCTCCTCTCCATAATGTCATTGCAAGGCGCAAAGACTAAGTAAAACAAAAAGGCTCCCGGTAACCAGGAGCCTTTTTGTTTTACTTAGTGATGAGGTTATACAACTCATCCAGTTTTGGCGTAAGTACAATTTCAATGCGGCGGTTTTTAGCACGGGCCTCATTGGTTGGCGCCGGGTCAATAGGCTGAAACTCACTTTTACCGGTGGCTGTTAATCTGTGCGGATCAACTTTTTCGGTTTCGGTAAGGTAACGGGTTACCGATGTGGCGCGTAAAACGCTCAAATCCCAGTTATCCTTGATCTGGCCCAGGTTTATTACCTTTTTATCATCGGTATGGCCTTCAATGGCCATGTTAATATCTGGTTCTTTATTTAATACCGCTGCCAGTTGTTGCAGGGCGGCTTTACCTTTCTCGTCAATAATAATACTACCTGACGGGAACAATAATTTATCGGCCAAAGAAACATATACCTTGCCGTTACGGATATCAACCGTTAAACCACTTTGCTGAAAACCAAGCAGGGCTTGTTGCAACTTATTTTTAAGTGCATTAGCGGCTTCATCGCGTTTATGCAAAATGTCTTCTACCTCTTTTAAGCGGGCTTCACGCTTTTCCAGGTCGGCAGCCAAACGGGTTAATTTTGAGGAGCTGGCATCCAGGTTACTATTCAGTTTACTGTTGTTGTTTCTCAGGTCGGCCATTTTATCTTTCAGGTTGGCCAGTTCACGATGCAGGCGCATGGTATCGGCCTGTAACTGAAAAACCTGTGCCTCCAGGGTTTCAGTACGTGTACTTAATGAATCGCGCTCGGCAACCAGGGCTTTATACGCCTTTGGCGACATGATTTTACAGGAATAAAAGCTAAGGGATAAAGCAAGGGCTAACAAATAATATTTAATCTTCATTGTAATATAGGGTTTGTAATAAAATGTATCAGGCAAGTGCGTTTCTTAAAAAAACATTAAGTGGGTGTATGTAGCTGCATATACCCGCAATTTCATCTGCCGCATTATTCTTAACGATTTCTTTGTCGGTTATCTTATGCCAGGCCACAAAGCTTTTTAGCTTCAGCAGGTCGATATTTTCGTTATCGGCACCATACTCCCGCGGTACAGATTTTAATTGCTCCTGCTTCCTGAAATCGCCAAATAGCTTAATAAATTCAGGGGCATCAATTATCTGTTTCAAATCCCTGGCATTATAATCAATTTCCTGGCGTATAGCTTTTAAGTGGGGAGCTTCGGGCATCCAGTAGCCGCCACCAATAAAAGAGTTACCGCCTGGCTGTATCTGCAAATAATACTCGGCACCGCCTGGTCTTAACCCGGTAGTGGGCAGGCTTATACCAAAGTTATTTTTATAAGGTGTTTTGTTTTTGCTGAAACGGATATCACGGTAAATGCGCATTACACACTTCTTGGGGTCAAGGGCTTCGTCAATCCCCGGATCAACTTTGTGCATCGTGCCCAATAGCTGCGCGGTAAATTCAATTACGTTTTCGCGGGCCTTATCATAACGGTCTTTATTGTCTAAAAACCATTCGCGGTTATTGTTATTTACAAGATCCTTTAAAAATTCAAGACTTTCCTGGTGTATCATCAGTATCTAAATGGGGCTGGTAATGTATTTTAGGCGATAGCCAATATAATAAAAACACACGCGAATATCTGAAATTTATAGGTGCGAGTACAAAGCAGCCTAAAATTATGACACTTAAATACAACCAGGGCGAATCGGAGTTATTAGTTACCAGGTAAGTAAGCCAGGCCAAACCCAATGCCTCGCCAACGTTAAGCGCATAGCTCACATACATGGCGGCATAAAAATATCCCGGCTCAATTTCGAAATACAAATTGCAATGCGGGCAGTTAAGATTTATTTTGTTTGAAAAACTATAGGCGCCTCCCTGAAACATATTACCCCTGCGGCAACGCGGGCATTTACAGTGAAGCATAGCCCATGACTTTGACGTTTGGATCATGGTGTTGTACGTGATACGTTTACGTTGTAAGTTTTGGGACGATATAATTCATACAACAGGGAATGCAAGAAGCTATGTAACAGACGTTGTTTGCAAAAAGACACATACAACGCAAAACAAAGTTCTTAGTTCAGGTGCAGCTTTTCTTTACGCACACTGATATCCACATTTTTACGGCGATATTTTTTGTACCAGATAAAGCCAACAACACCGGCAGCCAAATAAGGAGCGCCCAGTAAAAATAAAATACCGTTGTTTAAGCCTTTTGCTGCATTACCGCCCCGCTCTGTGTTTGACTCCACAGTGGCAGCGCATTGCGCGCATTGTGCTTTTACAGGTTGCCTGCTGCAAACCATAAGGCCGAGGGCAAATACAAATAATAAAATTCTAAAACCTGTTTTCATGACAGCAAATTTAACTAATTATTGGTTAAAAATGATAATAAGGCTGTATCATCAAATAAACAATTACACCGGTAATGGTGACATACAACCATAAAGGAAACGTCCATCTTACCAATTTCTTATGTTTCTCCACCTGCATTTGTAATCCGCGGTAAAAACTCAGTAAAATAAGCGGTAAAACACCCGCAGCAAGTATAATATGCGGCACTAAGATGCAAAGGTATAAAGTACGCAAACCGCCAGCCGCCGCACGCTCTGCAGGCGAAAGCACGCCATCAAAATTGGCATCACCATAAAGAGTGTCTGTACGCATCAGGTAATGGAACAGGATGTATGACACCAGGAACAACGATGACAGGCAAAAAGTAATAATATTAAGCCTTTTATGAACCGCGATATTACCTTTTTTGATAAAGTATAAGGACGTAAGTAACAGTATGGTACAGGTACCATTTAAAAACGCGTTAAGCATCGGCAAGTAAGGCGTAAATGCCGGTGCAACTGCCGGGCCCGGTATCAGGTGCCTGTTTAAAACAACAACTACCGTTATTACAAATATGGTTACGGCCGCTACAAAGCGGATTATAAATTTATCGGTCATTTTGTTGGAGTATGGAGTAATGACAAAAGATAAATGACTTCTAAGCCTGTACTTTTGTTCTTAATCTTTGTTCTTTTATCTAATACAAAGCCTTATCAACTTTGCGCAGCTCTTCGGCTATTAACACTTTAATTTCATCAGTAAGGCGATTAATATCGTTGGTGTTGGCACCAGAATAATATCCCCTGATGCGTTTATCCTGATCTATCAGGATTAGTTTGTCGCTATATATGTAATCGTCATTGCCGGCCTTTAAGGCATCAACTAAAAAACCTTTGCGGGCCAAGCTGTAAATAGAAGTGGTATCGCCGGTTAAAAACAACCACCGGTTTGATTCGGGTTTCAGGCTGTCAGCATATTTCTTTAATACTGCAACGGAATCGCGCTCAGGGTCAACGGTAATGGATGCAAAGTACACCATCTTATTTTTCCGGTAAGTATCAACCATGTAGCTCATGTTCCTGTTAATGGTTGCACAAACCGCAGGGCAATGCGTATAAAAAAAGCCAGCAACAAATATTTTCCCTTTAAAGGTAGTTTCCGATACCGGTTTTCCGTTTTGATCAGTCAGGGAAAAAGCGGGTAACTGGTGATAAACGGTATCGGGAATAAAGTTGCCATGAAACTTGTGGCCGGTTTTGGCTACCACTTTAGGGCCGTAAATGGCAAGTGGCTTATACCTGTTTTTACCTTTAGCGGTAAGTAAATAATACAAAAATCCTGGTACTGCTAATATGAGCACCAGGATTACAATTTTCTTTCCTATCGCGGCCATTAGTAGCTCCTCAGATCAATCCAGTGGTGGCTTTCGTTAGTAAGTACCAGGATTAAACCGATGATAAATAATATCGGAACTATAATTGAAAGCGCTAAACCCAGTTTCTCAAACTTTAAGTGCATAAAGTAAGCTACTATATAAAACGCCTTAAATAACGTTAAAACAATATAAACAGGGTTTGCATATTTTATATTCATGTGGCCACCCGGTACCAATATAAGTGCAATGAAGAACTCAACGCAGGTAACGGCCAGTAATATGAAAAACACTTTCCATATTTTCTTTCTGGTCATGGTTTCGTGTTCGCCCTCTTCGTGGTGAACTTCTTGTGAATCTGCTGACATATATATATATTTTATACTAAGTAAAAGAATGTAAACACAAATACCCAAACAAGGTCTACAAAGTGCCAGTAAAGGCCTACTTTTTCAACCATTAAATAGCTACCGCGTTTTTCGTAAGTTCCTAACAATACATTAACTGTAATAATGATATTAATGATAACCCCGGTAAATACGTGGAAACCATGGAAACCTGTTATGGTAAAAAATAAGTTGGCGAATTCCTGAGCAGTTAAATGACGGGTTGTATCAGTACCAACGCCTTCCGTAAAAAACTCCTTCAATTCATGCAACGGAGGAGTACTACCCCACCAAAAGCCTTCGCTATGTAAGTGAGCCCATTCTAAAGCCTGGCATCCAAGAAACATAAAACCACCTATAACGGTAGCTATCATCCACCAGATAACCTCTTTTTTTGCATTACGATGGCCTGCCTCAACAGCTAATACCATAGTAACCGAGCTCATGATCAAGATAAAGGTCATTAACCCCACGAAAACCAATGGTGCACCATGTTCTATCATACCAGGTACCGATTGGAAAACCTTGTCGGCCGCCGGCCATACGCTTGCGCTGAAACGTAAAGCACCATAAGAAATCAATAACGATGAAAAGGTAAATGCATCCGACAGGAGAAAGAACCACATCATTATTTTTCCGTACTCCACATTGAAGGGAGATCTCCCTCCTGACCACGGAGTTGTTTTTATTTCATCAATTTGTGATACTGCTGTACTCATTTGTACTTAATATATGGGTGTATTAATTTTGGTTCAAAAGTAAAAAAACATACAGATAAATCCATATAATTCCGAGAAAATGCCAAAAAATAGAAGTCATTTCCATTTTAAACATGTTCCGTACCTGTGGAATGTTCTTGTATGTGCCCCTAAGGGTATTCAATAGTAACAATATAGCTGCAATTATGTGAACTAAGTGCATCCCTGTAAATATATACACAAATGAACGCGAAGCGTTTGTATCTGTTAGAAATATATTCATTTTATAAGTTAACACGTACCAGGCATATACTTGAATAGCAAAAAAGGTTACCCCAAGTACAAACGTTAACCATAAAAACATCCGTTGTTTATCAAACTGCAGCCCTTTGGCGGCCTTTGATGCTAAAAATAAGGTTATACTGCTTAATATAATAACCGCCGTGCTGTATTTAAATGCATCGGGCATTATTACATTAAGACCATGACCTTTACCGCCGCTGTAAACAATGAAACCGCTTGTTAAGGCCGCAAAAAACATAAACGATGTGAATATGAATATCCACATGTTAAATTTTTTGGGAGCCAGATCAAGCCTGTCATTACCTTTTTGTATCTGAGCCATCATTTCACTTTTCCTATAAAATCAAATAAAAACATTAATTGCACTATGGGCAAATACATAAAGGAGCCAAACATTAATTTGCGGGCCGCCTCTATTGTTTGCATGCGTAACAGGCCATAAGCCTGGTATAAGAATATCAAACTACATACTAATGACACCCCGCCTACATAATAACCACCAAAATTGTAAATGGTTGGCAATAAGCTTACAGGCACCAAAATCAATGTAAATATAAAGGTAATTACCGCACTTCCTAAATTACGGTTACCTGTTGGCAAAAGCCTGAAGCCAGCCAGTTTATAGTCATCATCCAAAACCCAGGCAATAGCCCAAAAGTGTGGAAACTGCCATACAAACTGTATCCCGAATAATATCAGGGCTATCTCGTCAATTTTTCCGTGGGCTGCCACGTAACCAATTAGTGGTGGCAACGCGCCAGGTATAGCACCTACAAATACTGCAATGGGTGATTTACGCTTTAACGGCGTATATGCAAATGCGTATAATAAAATGGAGAATACCGATAGCAAACCGGTTAACAGGTTTAAGCTACCCAATAAATAAGTACCAGCCATCCCCATACCCAAACCCAAAACAAGCGCCTGCCCTGTATTCATTTTTCCTGACGGAATAGGACGATCCATAGTGCGCTTCATCAGCTTATCCAGATCTTTTTCAATGATCTCGTTAAAAGCATTAGCGGCTGATGTTACCAAAAAACCACCTACAATTAGTTTAACCCAGTTGATCCAGTCGATATGACCGTTTGCCCTGCTCCCGATCAAAAATGATATAGAAGCCGAAAAAACTACCAAAAAGGTAAGTCTTAATTTAATCAGTTTTGAGAAATCACTCCATTTCATTTGCTTACCCCCCTAACATTAACTGACCTATGTAAATTCAACAGCAAATAAAATTGTGCGCCAAATATCAAGCTTGCTAAAATTATATGTGCCGCCTGTGCAAACGGAGGCAACGCCCAGTATGATAACAATATACCGGTAACTATCTGCAGCATAATAATGAGAAAATTAAAGCTCATTAACTGCTGATGTACAGAATGCCTGCTGAAACGCTTGCGTATTAAAGCATATAGCATAATATTAACAACTAAAACCAGCACGGCCATATCGCGGTGATGCTGGAATATTTCGCCGGCGCTTACAATCCAGTTATTGCGGTAACCGCCCTGAAATTGTGTAGCTACAGCATCAATTTTTTCACGAACCTCGGTACCAAAAGCTATCTGCAAAATGCTTAATAACAAAGCCAGTATAGTTATAACATATATAAGCGGACTGGTATTTAACACACCGTTGCCCAATACTTTTGCCCTGTGATAAGTATATATAAGAATAGCCAGTATAGCCAATGCCAATAGCATATGTACAGTAACTATCCAGGCCACCAGATTGGTTGATACTACTATGGAGCCAAGCCAGGCTTGAAAGCCCACCAGGATAACGTTAAAAACGCCTAAAAGAGCTATTCGCTTGCTACTACCCCAATAACTGAAGCCATACACGGCCGACAATAATAAAAATATACCTGATACGGCTCCTATAAGGCGGTTAACATATTCTGTCCAGGTTTTGCCGGCATTAAACTCCTCCGGAACCAGTATCGACCTGTCATCGCGTATCCGTTTGGCCAAATCACTGTACCCAAATACATCAAGCGTGTTGGCAAAGCGTTGATTTTTTGCTAAGCGCTTATCAACATATTTCTGCTTGTAATCCTTTGGCAAATCGGCACTGCTTGTAGGCGGTATATACCTTCCGAAGCATTTAGGCCAGTCGGGGCAACCCATTCCTGAACCTGTACTGCGCACAACACCACCAGCCAATATCAGCACAAAAAGTACAACGATTGTTATGAGGTTGATTTTCTGGAACCTATTTTTAGATGCGGATATGCTCATTTAAATATTTCTAAAAATTTAGGGTACCTGTTATGGAAATAGTTTCCCTACAGATACCCTAAAAGATCAGATAAGTATTAAAATTATTTTACTTGTTCGTTTGCTTTCAGCGTACTTGTAAACTTGTTAAGTTCCTCTAAACCTTTAGGGTTATCTTCAAAATCATGAGGCAAGTTTGAGCTCATAGTTTGTGAAAAAGGAACAGTTTGAGGTATGTAATCCTCTTCGGCACCTGGCTTGCTGTAGTCATAAGGCCAACGGTAAACAGTTGGTATTTCGCCCGGCCAGTTACCGTGTAAATGCTCAACAGGTGTAGTCCACTCCAGGGTATTTGATTCCCATGGGTTTTGTGTGGCTTTTTTACCAATAAATATCGAAGTGATAAAGTTGTATAAGAAAGCTACCTGAGCACAAGCTGCCATAATAGCCGCCCATGTAATAAAGGTATTTACTGTTAACCAGCGTTGCATGCTTACAAACTCAGTAAATGCATAGTAACGACGAGGAACACCATCTAA
This sequence comes from Mucilaginibacter saanensis, assembly GCF_014200575.1. Lineage (GTDB taxonomy): Bacteria > Bacteroidota > Bacteroidia > Sphingobacteriales > Sphingobacteriaceae > Mucilaginibacter. Next base: position 102,805 of record NZ_JACHBZ010000010.1, read on the forward strand.
ACCCATAAAGTGCATTGGGAAGAACACCAGGTAAGCACCGATAAAGGTTAACCAGAAGTGCAGATAGCCTAATTTCTCGTCCATCATTTTACCAAACATCTTAGGGAACCAGTGGTAAACACCAGCAAGCATACCAAATATAGCTGCAGAACCCATTACCAGGTGGAAGTGAGCCACAACAAAGTACGTATCATGCAGATTAATATCCAATGCAGCGTTACCCAGGAAAATACCTGTTAAACCACCTGATATAAAGAATGACACCATACCTATAGCAAACAACATAGCAGGTGTAAACCTGATATTACCGCGCCATAATGTAGCGAGCCAGTTAAATGTTTTTACTGCTGATGGTACCGCAATGATCAGTGTAGTGATCATGAACACACCACCAAGGAAAGGGTTCATACCGGTTACAAACATGTGGTGACCCCATACAATGAATGATAATACGGTAATACCAATTAGTGAGTAAACCATGGCATGGTAACCAAATATAGGTTTACGTGAATTTACCGACATAACCTCTGATGAGATACCCATTGCCGGCATAATTACGATATATACCTCAGGGTGACCCAGGAACCAAAATAAATGCTGGAACAGGATTGGGCTACCACCTTCATAAGGTTGTTGCACCCCGTTCAATACAATGTCTGACAGATAAAAGCTGGTACCAAAGCTGCGGTCAAATATCAATAACACCACACCTGCCACTAACACAGGGAATGCCAGGATACCTAAAATTGCAGTAAGGAATAAAGCCCATATAGTTAAAGGCATTTTCCAAAGGTCCATACCTTTTGTACGCATATTTAATACAGTACTTACGTAGTTTATACCGCCCATTAATGATGATGCGACAAACATTACCATACTGATGAGCCAAAGCGTCATACCCTCGCCAGATCCCGGCATTGCTTTTGGTAATGCTGATAGCGGAGGATAAATTGTCCAACCACCGCTGGCAGGCCCCTTTTGCACCAGGAAGGACGATAACATAACCACACTGGCCATAAAGAAGAACCAGTACGACAGCATGTTCATGAACGGCGACGCCATATCACGTGCACCTATCTGAAGTGGTATTAGTAAGTTGGCAAAAGTACCGCTCAAGCCGGCTGTCAATACAAAGAATACCATGATGGTACCGTGAATGGTTACCAGTGACAGGTAAAAATCGGCGCTTATACGACCATTAGGTGCAAAACGACCCAATAATGTAGTTAACAAAGGGAATGTTTTGTCGGGATAAGCTAATTGAATCCTGAACAAAATAGATAATATCATTGCAATAACTGCCATGGTGATCCCTGTGATCAGGAATTGTTTGGCAATCATTTTATGATCCATGCTAAATACGTATTTAGACAGGAAAGACTGGTTATGATGATGTTCGTGACCGTGATCGTCGTGATGTGCTACTCCGTGGTCGTGAACTGCTAATGTTGACATACGCTTATCTTATATTAATTATTTAACGCTAACCTATTTTGTGAACCTGTTTGTGGCTGATCTGCTGCAGCAAAATGCAGCTCTTTTCTTAACTGATCAGTTAAATAAGGTTTTTGCTTTGATAACCATGACTGGTATTCAGCTTGAGAAACTACACGAACAACTTTCTGCATGTTGTAGTGACCGCCACCGCATATTTTATTACAGTAAACCAAATATTCAAATTTAGGATCGTCAAGTTTTCTACGCATATCTGCAGTAGTAATTGTTGGGGTAAACTTAAAGAAGGTAGGCAATCCAGGTACCGCATTAAGCTGAACCCTGAAATGTGGCATGTAAACACTATGTATTACATCCAGTGCCTGTATATTTAACCTTACTGATTCATTAACCGGTAAATACATGGTATCAGCCTGTAAATCATCAAAGCTACTGCGTTTTTTGAAATTAACACCCAGCTTGTTTGCTGCAGAAACCAGTCTGAAATCTTTAGGACCTAATTTACCATCTTTACCTGGGTAACGTAGCTCCCATGCAAACTGGTGACCGGTAATATCGATATCGATAGAAGCCTTCTCGCCTTTTGCATCAGCAGAGTTTGTAATTTTTTGCCATGTAAAAAATCCAAATACCACCAGTACAGTTAAAACGATAGCTGGTGCTATTGTCCAGATCTTTTCAATGGTATTGTTATGTGGTAAGAAGTGTGCACGACGTTTATCAGAATGTCTGTATTGGAACAAAAATGTAAACAGCAATATCTGCGTGATAAAAAACACAATCATGGTTAAAACTGTGGTGACGGTAAACATCTCGTCAATTTTAACACCATGGGCAGATGCTGCCTCAGGTAATGTCATGCTTCCTTGTACCGTAAATGACCAGTAAGCGCCATATATACCTGCTAAAAGGAACACTAAGCAAATTACTGCCATCACGGTATTCCATTTCATGCCTTTTTTACCCTGTATCTTCAGGGTCAAATCGTATATCTTAAGGATTTTACCTACAACGGCTACTCCAAGGCAAACCAGGAAAAATAGCAGTACATAATACGCAACACCTGTCCAGTCAACTTGCATGGCATCGGATTGGGTTCCGCTGCTTGCAGCTGCTTCAGTTTGCGCCATCAGCAAGTTTGTGCCCAGGAGCATAAACGCAGTGATAAACGATAGTAATGTTTTAGAATTTATAAATTTTCTGAATCCCATTTTAATGTCAGTTTGGTATTCTGTATTTTGATGCAAAAATAACAATTATTATATGTGATGATGAAGACTCTCCTGCAGGAAAGGGTGTTTTTTAGGAATAAGCGATTTGAATTTGCTCAACGCATTCAGCGTCAAGAAAATAAATAACCCGGCAAATCCAATAAAAACTCCTAACTCTATCAAGCCAAACTCTGTATACCATTCAGATTGCGGCCCAACGGTGCCAGGCATTATCATTATAAAATAATCAAGCCAGTGACCCGCAACTAAAATTAAACAGGTTACCTTTAATACACCGGTGATACGTTTTGAATCGCGGGCCATGATGATCAGTAACGGAGCCATAAAGTTTAACACAATATTGATCCAGAACCATGGCTTAAATTCAGGCTCCCACCTTCTCAAGAAGTAAACGGTTTCTTCAGGTATGTTGGCATAGTAGATAAGTAAAAACTGTGCAAACCATACATACGTCCAGAATATCGAGAAACCAAATATTAACTGACCTAAGTTATGCAGGTGATCCTGTGTAATCCACTGCATATAACCTTCGCTTCTCAGCCAGATGATCATCAGGGTAATGATTGATAAACAACTTACCCACATGGCTGCAAAGTTATACCAGCCAAACATGGTTGAAAACCAATGAGCTTCTAATGACATAATCACGTCAAAAGAGAATACAGGTTGAGTAAAACCAAAGACAACCAGGAATGCTGCAGAAATAGTAAAGCTCTTCCTGTAATAAAATACGCCGCCCAGTTCATCCTCTGTTTCAGAATACTTAGCCAGTAACCAGCCAAATGTTGTGTATGCTCCTAAAAACAAAAATATACGGATCAGGAAAAATGGCATATTCAAAAAGCCTGCCTTTCCTGCCAAAACAGCATCATAGTTTTCACTGCCTTTTACGGTAACACCGCTTTGATGCCAAATTTTGTATAAATATGGCGCAACAACCTGCTTACCTTCTATTACTGTGGTATGAGTTAAATTTAAACCGGCCAATATTATAATAAATAATACAACCGCAGCTATAGGCAATACCCTTGCAAAAGCCTGAGGCACGCGCAATAATGAAGCTGACCAACCGGCCTGTGCCACGTACTGCAGCGCGCAGAAAAATACACCAGCCGTGCAAACGCAGGTAAAATAATAGCCCATTAGCAGCAGGTTTGCAAATGTACGCTCACCATGATTGGTTAAAAAACCAGCAGCTATGGTTATGACACCAATAACGATGGCAACCAGGCTATATGTTTTTACCTTACCGGTAAATTCAAATCGCTCGTCAAAATTATTATGAGTATTCATTCAATTCTAATTCTTATAAAGTTTGTAAATGGTGAACATACATAATTACTTTCCAGCGTTCTTCAGGAGCCAGCTGTGAAGCGTAAGATCCCATTGCGTTTACGCCGTAGGTAATGGTATGGTATATTTTACCGTCTGTTAGATCTTTCATGGCGCCACCGCGTGATGACTGTCCTTTTGAGTATGATGGCGGAGCCGGGTAACCGTGCTGCACTACCAAACCATCGCCCTGGCCACCTTTACCATGACATGGTGAGCAAAAGTGCTCAAACAAAATTTTACCATCTTTAAAGTTTTGCTGAGTTTGCGCAATCATTGTTTTTACTTCAACACTTGCTTTTTCGTAACCATCCTTGTTATTTGGATAATCAAACTTTACAAAACCTACCGGTATAGTTCCGGCTGGTGGTACCTGTGCTGTTTTTCCGTCCTTAAAATTCGGATTTTTTTGATCCGGATCGTATGCGATGTGCTCATACATATTAGGGGCGTACTCCCATCCGGTACTCCTTTTATCCTTGCACGATGTAACAACAATCGAAGCAGCGATAATGATAACTATCGTTCCTAATATTCTAAATTTATTCATAGCTAACATATTTTCTGTCGTTATGCTTAACTTCAACAGCTCCTGCTTCTTTTAATATAGTGTTAATATCCTCGTGTGGAATGTTTCCTTTGGCATCAATAGCAACTACAAATTTATCGTTGGTTGCTCTCAGGTCCATTACCCTTGGCGCGCGGCCCGGGAAAAGGTGAGTTGCGAAAAAGAAAGTAAATGCCATACCATACGATGCAAACAATACCGTCCACTCAAAGGTTACCGGGATAAAATCCGGGATGGCAAAGAAGTTTTTACCACCGATGTTCATTGGCCAGTCGTGTACCAGGAAATAATAAACCAATGTAAAGATGGTTGTACCTCCCATGCAGCCAAACATGAATGCTGCGTAACCTAACCTTGAATCCTTAATACCCAGTTTGGCATCAATACCGTGGATAGGCATTGGCGTGTAAACATCGTAAATAGGGACGCTATTTTTTTGTAGTTTGTCAATCCCGTGCATCAGATCATCGGGATCATCAAAAATGCCTAATATATATTTGGTGCTACTCATCAGTTTTTATTATGCTTTTTCGTATTCAGAATGGTCAATACTATCAAACTTGATCAAATTTTCTTTGTAGAATTCTACATGTGACGGATCCAGATGGCCTTCGTCAATATGTTTCTTCTTAGCCTGCTCACTCGCGCTCTTCAACAGTAGTTTTACCTCGGCAATAGCTACAGAAGGCATCACCCTGATGAACAGCAGGAACATGGTAAAGAATATACCGATTGAACCTACAAACACACCTACATCTACCCAGGTTGGATAAAACATAGCCCAGCTTGATGGCAGGTAATCACGGTGTAACGAAGTTACGATGATCACAAAACGCTCAAACCACATACCTATGTTCACTATAATAGATAATACCCATGATATAGCGATGTTGGTTCTTACTTTCTTTGACCACATCATTTGGGTCATTAATACGTTACAACCATACATCATACAACCTGCCCACCAGTACGGACCGATAAACCTGTTCAGGAATGTATATTGTTCGTACTCGCCACCAGAATAGTAAGCTATAAAGAACTCAGTAATATAAGCCACACCTACAACAGAACCTGTTACCAGAATAATTTTATTCATGGATTCGATGTGGAACATGGTAATATAGTTTTCAAGTCCTAACACTTTACGGGTTATCAGTAACAGTGTTTGCACCATGGCAAAACCTGAGAAGATAGCTCCCGCAACGAAATAAGGAGGGAAAATTGTAGTGTGCCATCCCGGTTCAAGAGATGTTGCAAAGTCCATGGATACAATGGTGTGCACCGATAATACCAGTGGCGTAGATAAACCTGCTAATATTAATGATACGGTTTCAAAACGCTGCCATGTTTTAACAGAACCCGTCCAGCCGAATGACGCTACCGAGTAAATACGACGGCGTAAGCCAGTGGCACGGTCACGGATAGAGGCCATATCTGGCAATAAACCTGTGTACCAGAATACCAATGAAACCGAAAAGTAAGTTGATATCGCAAATACGTCCCAGATAAGCGGTGAGTTAAAGTTAACCCATAAAGAACCGTACTGGTTTGGTAATGGAAGTGAGTAAACTGCCATCCACGGACGGCCCATGTGAGCGCCGATATAAGTGGCGGCGCAAATTACCGCAAAGATTGTCATCGCCTCGGCCGAGCGGTTAATGGAGTTACGCCAGTTTTGACGGAACAGTAACAATACGGCCGATATAAGCGTACCGGCGTGACCAATACCTACCCACCATACGAAACCGGTAATGTCCCAGGCCCAACCTACAGTTTTGTTTAGTCCCCATGATCCTATTCCGAACCAGAATGTGTAGCTAATAGATACAACCCAAAGCATTGCACCTAATGACGCTACTGTAAAACCGATCCACCAGGCTTTTCCTGGCATATTTTCTACTGGGCGTAAAATGTCGTCAGTAATCTGACCGTAGGTAATGTTTTTACCCGTTATTAACGGTTCCCTTATTATTGATTCACTATGAGATGCCATATATTTTAATCTCTGTATATAAAAATTTTAAGCTTCTGATTCAGATACGTTTCTAACCTTCACCTGGTAACCGATACCTGGTTGTACGTTTAACTCTTCCAACACGTAATAAGTTCTTTCGCTCTTCAGTGCTTTTGAAACTTCTGAGTTAGGATCATTCCTGTTACCAAAAACTATAGCGTTTGCTGAACATGTTTGCTGACAAGCCACTTTGATTTCGCCATCTTTAAGCGGGCGTTTTTCAATTTTAGCTTTTAATTTACCAGCTTGTATACGTTGTACGCACATAGAGCATTTTTCCATTACCCCACGGAAACGGGTTACAACATCTGGGTTTAACACCAGTTGAGTATGCTCATTGTTCAAATAGTTATCAAAACGAGAATCGTTCCAGTAGTTGAACCAGTTAAAGCGGCGTACTTTGTAAGGGCAGTTATTTGCACAATAACGTGTACCTACACAACGGTTGTATGCCATCTGGTTTAAACCTTCTGATGAGTGAACTGTTGCCAGTACCGGACAAACTGTTTCGCAAGGTGCGTGATCGCAGTGCTGGCAAAGCATTGGCTGGTGTACAACGGTTACGTTATCAAAGTTGCTCAGTTTATCAATTTCCCTTTCTTCGGTAATTGATTCACCTTTTTCCTCGTAACTGTAATAACGGTCAATACGTATCCAGTGCATTTCGCGACGGCGGCGTACTTCGTCTTTACCTACTACAGGAATATTGTTTTCAGCGCTACAGGCTACCACGCAGGCACCGCAACCGGTACAGGCGTTAAGGTCAATGGCCATAACCCAGTCATAAACAGGGCGGTCATGGTCATCCCATAAGCTTTCTTTGTTATAATCTCTGTGACCTTTTTCGTTTCCGCTGTGTACAGCAGGATCTTTCTTGTACTCAGTAAAGGTAGCTTCGCGGATAATGCTGCGGCCTTCATAAGTGTGGTGAGTTTGTGTTTGCGCAAGCGGCGATTTAATACCGGTTGGGTTAAATGACGCAACAGCAGTAGTCTGGAAAGTTCCGTTACGGAAGCTATAGAAAGGGAATGCGTTTTTACCCACATTATCACCTACCGGGCCAGCTTGTGTACGGCCATAACCAACAGCTATAGAGATGGTACCCTGTGCCTGACCTGGTTGGGCCAGTATTGGTACATCAACTGTATAACCATTTGCCTCAACCCTGATCACATCACCTTCTTCCAGTTTTAACCTTTTGATATCAGCAATAGAGATAGCTGCATAGTTATCCCAGGTAACTTTAGATACCGGATCAGGCAACTCCTGCAACCAAGGGTTGTTGGCGCGTTTACCATCACCAATAGCTTGTGACTGATAAACCTGTAACTCATATTTGCCATCAGGAGCAACCAGTGAGTTGCTGTGATTTAAAATAGTTTGTGCAACTGCATTCAGGTCACGGTTAAAGGTATAAGTACCGGCTGTATTAGGAGCGGTTTTGATCATACCCGTTTGCAGCAGGGTTTCCCAACCGCTTTGACCTGATAAGCCACCTTTAGCCAACAGGCCGTTGTTCCAGTTATTACGTAAATAGGTGTAATAATCTTTAACAGGATTTTCTGACCATACCAATAAGCTATGCTCTGCCTGGCGGGTATTATAAACCGGGTTAATGGTTGGCTGTATTACAGTATAATAACCTTCAACTGCGTTAGCATCGCCCCATGATTCCAGGTAATGATGATTTGGCGCTACAACTGTTGCCAGTCCGGCTGTTTCATCATTATGGTCAGAGAATGATATTTTTAAACGTACTTTGTTAAGTGCCGCTACTAATTCTTTTCCTTTAAAGTAATCGTAAACAGGGTTAGCATTCAGGATTAATACTGCTGCTACCTCGCCGCGGTTAACTTCGTTTACAAATTCAACAAACTCAGCATCGTTACCTGCATATTGTTTTGATGGGTTATCCAGATCAATAGTTGTACCATAGCTACCAAGCAGGGAGTTAATGGCATTAACCAAAATCTGAGTAGCAACATCATTTGAACCTGCAACTACCAGCGCTTTACCTTTAGCAGCAACCAATTCCTTAGCTGCTATGGTGATAGCATTATCGGCTGCTTTGTTAGCTAACTTAGTTGAACCCGGTAAAGTTGTACCTGAAATAGCATTATAAAGACTGATCAGCGCAACACCTTCTTCAGATGGTTTGATAGGGATACGAACATCGGCATTGGTACCGGTTAAGCTCATACCACTTTCAAACTGGATGTGGCGTGACATCTTTTTGCTTTCAAGCGATTTATTGTTACGATTTGATACGTACTGGCGGGTAAACTCTTCGCCTGATATCCAGGTACCCAGGAAATCAGCAGCGAAACTTACAATGATATCAGCCTTATCAAAATTGTAGTGAGGTAATACTGCTTTACCAAAGCTGTTTTGGTTGGCTTGTATGATACCTGTATAAGATACAGCGTCGTAATTGATATGTTTAGCAGTTGGGTATTGCTTAATAAAATCGGCAATAACTGCTAAGGTAGACGGGCTGTAAACAGTTGATGTAATTAAGCGGATATTTTTACCGGCTGCTTTAATAGCGGCAAGTTCTTTAATCACAAACGCATCAACTTCTGTCCAACCGGCATCTGTACCGTTAATTTTAGGGTCTTTTAAGCGGTTTACATCATACAGATCCAATACCGAAGCCTGGGCCTGTGCACTTAAACCACCTCTTGAAAAAACATCATTAGGGTTACCCTCAACTTTGATAGGGCGACCTTCACGAGTTTTAACCAATATAGCCTGTCCTTCATAAGTTGAAGAATAGTAGTTGGCTACACCAGGTGTAACTTCTTCAGGCTTTATCAGGTAAGGGATTGATTTATGTACCGGCACGCGTTGACAAGCAGCCAGGGTTACCGCACCAACACCAAATCCAAGCGCCTTCAAAAAGTCGCGACGCGGAGTTTTTGCTGATAAACCATCCCCGCTAAGCACATCCTCAATTGGAATTGGTTCGGCAAATTCGTTTTTATTTTTCTCAACAAATTCTGGTGTTCTGTTTAGTTCTTCTAAACCTTTCCAGTATTTTTTATTGCTGTCCATTTAAGCTATATAAACTGTAATGCTAAATTCTTATTTATTAATAGTGACATTTACCGCACTCGATACCACCCAATACTGCGGCAGTAACTTTCTCACCCTTCTTGATCTTATCGTGAGCAGTAAGTATGCTATCGTAGTAAGCGTTTCCTTTACCGTTAACTTCGGTACGTTTGTGGCACTGTATACACCATTTCATGGTAAGCGGTGAGTATTGGTAAACCTCTTTCATAGTTTCAACCGGACCATGGCAAGCCTGACATTTAATACCGCCAACCTTTACGTGTTGTGAGTGATTAAAGTAAGCCAAGTCAGGCAGGTTGTGAACACGAATCCATTGGATAGGTTTAGCCTGGGTGCTGTCATACTTCTGCGTTTTAGGATCGTAACCTAAAGCATCATATATTTTATGAATCTCCGGCGACTCGGTTTTAACAACCTTGTGGCAGTTCATACAAACGTTTAATGATGGTATAGAAGCATTTTTTGACTTGTAAGCACCTGTGTGACAGTACTGGCAATCAATTTTCATGGTACCTGCGTGCAACTCATGTGAGTATTTAATAGGCTGTACCGGTTGGTAACCTGTGTGCACGTTAGTGTTCCACAAGGTAACCCATCCCCAGCTGCCCATGGCAAGCGTACCGCACAGGATGATAAAGAATACCAGTTTTTTATTTTTCAGGATCCTTTTGATCAGGTCCTTTTTCTTAGCCTCAGCTACTTCTTCGGCAGTTGGCTCAACCTCTTCATCAATTATAACACCTTTACCTTTTAGTAATAAGCGCTCTAATGTGGCTACAACCCTGTTTAATACCAGTATTACAATAAATGCAATAACGATAACAGCAATTAAACCCCAGATAACCATACTGCTCGGACCAGTTTCTGCCGCAGCGCCTGTAGCACCCGCCGCACCTGGCTTAGGAGCAGCCTGCATGGTCTTCCATTCGGTGCGCACATAGGCTAATACATTGCCTACATCACCGTCAGAAAGCTCGGTAAATACCGTCATGCCTGCCTGGTTAAACTTGTTGTAAATTGCTAAAGCCTTAGGGTTTTTAGCGGCAATCAGGGCCTGGTTGTTTTGAATCCACTGAACAAGATACTTGTCATCTGTTTCTTCGGTAAGTTGCGGACCAAGCGCCGGACCAATTAATTGCTGATCGATTTTGTGACAGGTAGTACATTTGGATTTAAAGATCGCTTCACCCTTTGCCGCATCGGCCTGAGCGTAAGCATTAGAAAAACCCCAAAAAGCAAACCCGGCAATCAGTATAACCGACCTTGAGAATTGTTTAAAAATCAATGAGAAACTTCTCATAAAGTGTATTTATGCTAAATAATTTTTATATTAATGTTTGAACCCGCTGTAAAGATGTATGCTGCATCTGAATATTACAGGCACAAAAGTAAAATTTATTACAGTATCGCTGACACATAAATGACAGTAACCTATAATTTATAATCGTTCTAAATAATTACAAAAAGCCCTTTAAACAACATAGGAGGGGTTTTTATCTGAGAATGCAAAAAAATTAACTCTTCCTGCATTCTCAGCTTATTGAAAATTTTAAATTATTGTTTTAATATCCAGGCAAATATCAGTGGTGCAACAATTGTTGCATCGCTCTCTACAATAAATTTGGGCGTATGTATGTCAAGCTTACCCCAGGTTATTTTTTCATTTGGCACCGCACCTGAATAGGAACCATAAGAGGTTGTTGAATCAGATATCTGGCAAAAGTAACTCCAGAACGGAACATCATGCATTTCCATATCCTGGTAAAGCATAGGTACTACACAGATCGGGAAATCGCCGGCAATACCACCACCTATCTGGAAAAAGCCGATGCCTTTGCCTGATGAGTTCTTGGTATACCAATCCGCAAGCCAGGCCATATACTCAATACCACTTTTCATGGTAGATGCCTTTAGCTCGCCTTTAATAATATAGGATGCAAATATGTTACCCATGGTACTGTCTTCCCATCCGGGTACTACAATGGGCAGATTTTTTTCGGCAGCGGCCAGCATCCATGAGTTTTTAGGATCAATTTCATAATACTGTTCCAGCTCGCCGCTCAGCAATATCTTATACATGTACTCATGCGGAAAGTATCGCTCGCCGGCATCTTCTGCATCTTTCCATATTTTGTGGATATGCTTTTGCAAACGGCGGAAAGCCTCTTCCTCGGGGATACAGGTATCGGTAACGCGGTTATAATGGTTTTCAAGCAGGTCCCACTCTTCCTGAGGGCTCAGGTCGCGGTAATTAGGTACCCTTTTGTAGTGCGAGTGCGCTACCAGGTTCATAATGTCCTCTTCCAGATTGGCTCCGGTGCATGAAATGATAGCAATTTTATCCTGACGGATCATCTCGGCCAGCGAAATACCCAACTCGGCCGTACTCATGGCACCCGCAAGGGTAACCATCATTTTACCGCCTTCGTCAAGGTGCGTTTCATATCCTTTTGCGGCATCCATTAATGCTGCTGAGTTAAAATGCAGATAGTTTTTTTCAATAAACTGCGAAATAGGTCCTCGTGTGATGCTCATAGTATATCAATAAAATTCGGTGCAAAAGTAGGCATTTTTATGATGCACAGATTTTAAAAGTGCAGATTATAGATGCGCCGCATTTACTTGCACATCAAAGCTTCATCTGCGCATTTTAAATTTGCACAGCTGCACATCTATTAATCTTTATATTAGCGGCCACATTACCTATGAGAAAAATAATTACTACCATACTGATACTTTTTAGTGTCCAGGCCTCTTTTTCACAAACGCATTTGTTGCCAAAGTTTATCAGAAAAATGTATTTTGATAAGGATACCACCAAGAAAAGCAGCTTTGTTATTCTGCCTGTACTAAGCTCGGCTCCCGAAACAGGGCTTGAAGCAGGCGGAGCCGGTTTGCTATCTTTTTATACCGATACAGTAAGTCGAAATACTCGGGTATCTAACGTTTTTGCCTATGCAACACTGACAACCAAAGGGCAAAGCCGCTTAAGCTTAAGCACCAGCTACTGGACCCCGCAAAACAAATATCACATTACAGCAGGCGTGGGCTACATTAATTTCCCCTTTGATTTTTATGGTATAGGAAATAATACCCTTAAATCCAATGCCGACAGGATTGGGCAAAAACGGGTAAAGGTAAATTTTGCTGCAGAAAGAAAAGTGGCCGATAACCTGTATGTGGGCCTGGTGGCAGGAGGTTTCCATTATGACTTTAGCGACGGCCAGCCTAACAGTGTTTTTTATACCGATCCGCGGGTGGAGCAACGCAATGGCGGTACCAGCGTATACGTTGGGCCAAGCTTTATTTTTGACAGCCGCAACAATAACACCTATACCACCAGGGGAGCTATCATCACCAGTTCATTTGAAATAACACAGGGCTTATTTGGCAACAATGGCTATAGCGGCGGCTTTTTTAACATCGAATACTCGCAGTTTTTTCTGCTTACCAAAAAACTGGTACTGGGTGTTGATATACAGGAACAAAGCCTTACCGGCAGTCAATCACCATTTTATTTAATGCCAACCCTGGGGAATGACGAAATTATGCGGGGCTATTACAACGGCCGTTACCGCGACCGTAATATGCTGGTTGGCCAAACCGAATTACGCTACCGCCTGAGCGAGCGTATTGGCATAGTTGGCTTTGTAGGTACCGGCGAGGTTTTTAATAAAACCTTTACCCTATCTGAATTAAAGCCAAATTATGGCGGTGGTGTCCGTTACTTTTTTGATATAGAAAAAGGCCTGAGCATCCGTGCTGATTACGGCATAGGCCAAAAAGTTGCCGGCGAAGCCAGGCAAAGCGGCTTTTATGTTGGCTTAGGACAGGCATTTTAGTATTTCCTCATCGCCACCGGCAGGTATTATAATTATCTGCTGCTGGCATACCGCCTCCCCTACCCGGAGTTATTTCCTGATATTCAATTCATGCTGATACCCGCATCAAATAATTGCCTGCAAATTTGGTGTTCAAACATTTTCAGGGTTTTCCGGTTTAAAGTTTAAGTTATGATACTATAACTAACTTATAAATAATTGGAATTTGAACACCATCATCACTAAAGCGCAACGTAGCCACGGCCATAAAAAGTTTTATTTATTGTATACGATTTTAGCAGTGGCCTTACTTGCAGCACTACATGATGATGCCTATAGCCAGACCCAAGCTCCCGACTCCGTAAAGGCAGATTCCGTTCACAAGGATTCCTTAAAACAAGTTAAGCAAAAACGTGCCGACAACATATCTAAACAGTACGATATTGGTGATTTGTTCAACGTGATTTTTCATCCCAGCAAAAAGCCAGATTCACTTCATAAAAAATCAGGGATTACCATTATCCCTAATATTGCATCAAACCCAAGTATTGGTTCGCAGTTAGGGATTAAGGCGGTAGCCGGTAAAAAATTAGGGAATGACCCCAATACGCTTTTATCTGTAGCTGCTACATCTGCATCTATTACTACCAAGGGGATCATTTATTTTTATGTGAACCATAATATTTTTACGCCAGGCAATAAGTGGAATATCCAGGGTAGCCTGGTAGCGGCCAAAACCGTTACGCCCGATTTTGGATTAGGCATAGGCCGCCAGAATATTGACGGAACCGAAGCTGATAAAATACTGGCCAACCCACAACGTAAAGGTTATGCCCTGCATTCGCAATATTATAATTTCAGGGAAAAGGTTTATAAGGAGGTGGAGAAAAACCTGTTTATTGGCGCAGGTGTGTCATTTGATATCAGACGAAAAATTCAGGATAAGGACACAGCCAGCTTAACGCCTTCTAATATCTATAACGAAAGGTATGGGTTCCCGCTTGATCATTACAGCGCAAACGGGCTTCTTTTTAATATACAATACACCACCCGCGATAACCAGAACCGTGCCTATAAAGGCATTTATGCCGATGCCGGCATCAGAGTTAATCAAACCTGGATGGGAAGTACCAAAAGTGCCGTGCAGCTTACTACCGATTTCCGGAAGTACTTTAGCCTGTCTGACAGTAATCCGGAACATGTTATTGCTATATGGAACTGGGGCTCGTATCTGCTAAACGGCGCTGTACCCTACCTGGAGCTACCCGGAACCGGCAGGGATCCAAGTTTCAGAAGCGGCCGTGGATATACCGTTACCTACTTTAAAGGCACCCAATACAATGATTCGGAAATTGAATACCGTTTTCCGATAACACGAAACAAGTTTATTAGTGGGGTTACCTTTTTTAGTATGCAAACGGCCAATGATAAAACAGGCACCAGCTTATTTCAGATATGGCAGCCCGGCGGCGGTGCAGGTTTGCGCGTGCTGTTTAATAAAGCTACCCGCACTAATTTATGCCTTGACTATGCCTATGGTAAATACGGCTCCAAAGGATTCTTCCTGGGCTTAAATGAGGCTTTTTAATCGTCAAAAACAATTGCTCAAAACAGGAAAGGCTGTGTTCAACTCCTTAACAGCATTAAAACAAACGGGGGGATACGTTGCACTTAGTATTTGATCAGGAAATGCTCCTTTACCCTACCCGATTTGAAAAACACCAGGCCTATCCAAAACAGATCAACCGTTACGGTAACATGCGGGTGCTCCTTGATCTGCGCCCAGGCTTCTTTCATTCCTTCGCTCCAGTATATATCGTCAAATATTAACACGGTATCTTCATGCACTTTTGGCAGGCACCATTCAAAATACTTTAATGTGGCATCTTTTTGATGGTTACCATCCACAAATACAAAATCAAGTTGATCAAGGCTATTAATAGCTCCCGGCAGGTTATCGTCAAAGTTACCAGTTATCAGCTCCACGCTGTTAAGTCCGGCCTGTGCAAACGTTTCCTGGGCAACGCCAGCCGTTTGCGGGCAACCCTCCATGGTATAAACGTGAGCTTCGGGAGCTGCTTTTTGCAGATAAAGGGTAGTAATACCCAGACAAGTGCCCAGTTCAATAATGTTACGGGGCTTAAAATTTGCAGCCAGCCGGTAAAGCAGCTGCGCCAGCTTAGGTTGCTTAAGCGCATTGGCGGCAATATCCCCTACCCGCTTTTGCCGGTTATTATTCAAATGCGAACCTGCCCCAAGGTCGGTTATTGAGATCACACGATTGTCAACAAGTAGCTTTTGGCGGATATTTTCAACCTCATGGTATACTTTTTGGTCGGCATAATTGTAAATTACTGTATCAACCAGCTTGTAGACAAACGGAGAGTGTAAACCGTGCCTGTTTTTTGCCCTAAGGCGGTGCAACAGGTAATCCTTAACGAACCTAAAATTTAACATCGCTGTAAAAATAAATAAAGGTTTAGTATTTTAGCATTACAGCGTATGATAAATCCGATAGAAGTAAACTCTTTGATCCGCCTGCTTGATGACCCTGACACTGAGATATATGAGCACGTGCATGACAAATTGCTATCGTTCGGTGTAGAGGCCATAACCTACCTGGAAACTGCATTTGAACAGGCTTTTGATGCCATACAACAGGAGCGCATTGCCAACCTGGTACATGAAATTCAGTTCATTACCCTTAAAAACGACCTGAAACTCTGGCATCAAAGCGGATCATTCGATCTGTTGCAAGGCATACTGATCATTAACCGGTACCAATACCCTGATCTGGATGAGCAAAAGATCATTAACCAGGTTGAAGGTATTAAACGCGACATCTGGATACAAATGATGCACGAAGCCAGCCCTAAAGAACAGATTAAGCTTATTAACCATGTTTTTTATAACATATACGGCTTTAGCGGCAATACCTCCAATCATCTGGACCCACAAAACAGCTACCTGAGCCAGGTGCTGGAAACCAAAAAGGGTAACCAGATATCATTAGCTATCATTTACTCCATTATAGCCCAAAAGCTGGATATACCTGTGTATGGCGTAAACCTGCCGCAGCATTTTATATTGGCTTACCTTGATGAAAGCCAGCAGGCAGAGTTTGAAAGCGGCATCTTGTTTTACATTAATGCCTTTAACAAGGGCTTTATTTTTGGCCGTCGCGATGTGGACATGTTCCTGAAACAGCTTAACCTTAAATTCGATAAGCAATTTTACGAACCCTGCTCCAATACCGATATTATTAAACGCGTGATCCGTAACCTTATCAGTGCCTATGAAAACTTAGGCTCCGTAGAAAAAGTTGCAGAAATGAATGAGTTACTGGATATATTGGAGTGAGCCCCCCTGCCCCCTGAAGGGAAGTTTTTGAAAAATAATTACAGTTCATAGCTTATGGCAGGTGTTTTCACCCTAAGCGTTCGGAAGAATCAAAATGAATATCAAATCCTGGTTTTGGCTAAAGCCTTATGATTTTTTATTTGCGATCCGTTGGCTAAAGCCAACGGCAATGATAAATTCAAAGTGTTTTTAATACTTTTCATTCATTGCCGTCCCATTTATGGGACGGATAGAGAAACTGAAAATGAGGCTTTAGCCAAAACTCTAATCTTCCGAACGCTTAGGGTGAAAACACCGCACCATTCATTGATATATTAAGCTCTCCGCATAATTTAGCAGATTTACGAAGTTTTAAAAACTTCGTAAATCTTAACAGTAATTCTACTTTCCCTTCAAAAAGCCATTCTCATCTAACCAGGCAGCGGCCCAGTCAAACCATTTATCTTTGCTTTTAGAGTTGTTTAGCCCAAAGCCATGACCGCCTTCCTGAAAAAGGTGCATTTCGGCCTTTACGTTATTTTTAAGCAAGCCATCATAAAACATCAGGCTATTTTGTACCGGCACCGTTTTATCATCCTGGGCATGTACCAAAAAGGTGGGCGGCGTATTGGCGGTAATTTGTTTTTCGTTGGAGTACAGATCAACCTGTGCCGCAGATGGTGTTTTACCGATCAAGTTTTCCCTTGAACCTACGTGTGCATATTCGCCAAAGGTTATTACCGGGTACAACAGCAGCATAAAATCCGGACGAACGCTGATACCTTTATTTTCAATTACTGGTTTATCAAAATGTGTTCCGGCCGTTGAGGCCAGGTGCCCCCCTGCCGAAAAGCCGATAATGCCTATTTTATCTGGATCAATCCCCCACTCCGCAGCATGCTGGCGTACAATCAATATGGCCGTTTGTGCATCCTGCAGCGGACCAATGGATTTATCTTTCATAATATCATCACTTGGCAGGCGATATTTTAACACAAAAGCGGTAACTCCTATCTTATTAAATGCCTGCGCAACGGCAACACCTTCATGTGCCGAGGCCAGACCGCTATAACCACCACCCGGGCAAACCACAATAGCTGCACCGTTTGCTGTACCTTTAGCCGGCAAATATGGTGTAAGTGTGGGCTGGCTTACCTCTGATATCCAGGAAGTTTCATTCGTTTTCTCAATATAAGCGGCAGGCGCTGGTTTTGAATTAGGCACTCCGTTAGGGTACAAGGGAATTGATTTCTCCTGGCTGTAGGCCATAGTTGTTGCAATGGTTAAAATAAAAGCAGATAAAATGGTTTTCATAAGTTTAAGACGGATAAATGGTTGAGGCAAATTACAATTTTATGCCGAAACATAAAACGGCGCTACATAATGCAGCGCCGTTTTTATTAATAATGTTACAATGATTGTAATAATACGTATCCGGGTAACCTGTTACTCTTTCTATTTAGCTTTTAGGGCCGCCAAACTCCATCAGGTATGCCTTCAGAAATTCGTTAAGCTCGCCATCTAATACAGCAGCTGCATTTGATGTTTCATGATCAGTACGCAGATCTTTTACCAGTTTGTACGGATGTAATACGTAGTTACGGATCTGTGAGCCCCACTCTATTTTCTTTTTGTTGCCTTCAATGGTATTGGTTATCTCCAAACGTTTACGCATTTCGGCCTCATACAATTGTGATTTTAGCAAACGGATGGCATTATCCTTATTCTGCAATTGTGAACGTGACTCCTGGTTTTTGATCACAATACCCGATGGCTTGTGGTATAAACGTACCGCGGTTTCCACCTTGTTCACATTTTGACCGCCTGCACCACCCGAGCGGAAGGTTTCAAACTCAATATCGGCCGGGTTAATGTCAATCTCAATAGTATCATCAACCAGGGGATATACATATACCGATGCAAATGATGTATGGCGTTTGGCATTGGCATCAAATGGCGATACCCTCACCAACCGGTGAACGCCGTTTTCGCCTTTTAAATAGCCATAGGCAAAATCACCCTCTAACTGCAGGGTTACGGTTTTAACACCGGCCACATCACCAGGCTGGTAATCCTGCTCGGTAACTTTGTAACCGTTCTTCTCGCCCCACATAATGTACATACGCATCAGCATACCTGCCCAGTCGCAGCTTTCGGTACCACCGGCGCCCGCTGTAATTTGCAGTACGGCATGAAACTGATCTTCTTCGGCCGAGAGCATGTTTTTAAATTCAAGCTCCTCAACGGCTTTTATGGTAAGGTTGTATTGCTCCTGCATTTCGGCCTCGGTGGCATCGCCACCCTGGTAAAATTCAAACAGCACACCGGTATCTTCAATTATCGATAACACTTTCTGGAACTCATCTGTCCATACTTTTTTTACCTTGATAGATGCCAGCACCTTTTCGGCGTCTTTAGGGTGATCCCAAAAATGCGGGCCAACAGTTATTTCCTGTTCTATTTGTAATTGTTCAAGCTTCTTGTCAATGTCAAAGATGCCTCCTCAGGGAAGCTGCTCTATCCCTTAAATCCTGAATCTGTTCTTTAGTCATGCGGCAAATATATGCAATTTGATAATCGGCTTAAATAAAAAGGCCTGCAAATTGTTTATCAACTTGCAGGCCTTACAAAGGTAGATTATTATATTTTTAGGCAACCATTAGTTTGTTAACCAGCAAACTCAGGTCTGCGCGGTTACCATTTAGTTTGGTAAGCATGTTAGTTAAGCCAAATTCTTTAATCTGCTCACTTTTTGAAGCTTTTACCAGCTCCTGCATTACCCGTGGTATCA
Organism: Mucilaginibacter saanensis; assembly: GCF_014200575.1. GTDB lineage: Bacteria > Bacteroidota > Bacteroidia > Sphingobacteriales > Sphingobacteriaceae > Mucilaginibacter. The sequence goes on from NZ_JACHBZ010000010.1 coordinate 122,432, forward strand.
GCGCATTTGCCGCGGCCAGGGCGTGTACGGGATCAATATGATAAAATGTATTTAAGCGGTTGGCAAAGCGGTTAACGATGCTTGAAACTAATGAATGATTGTAAATACCCGACGATTGAAAGTACTTTACAAGTTCCTTCAATTTGCCATTTTCCATCTGGCCTTTTAAAACCTCAATAATTGAACTTGAGGCTTCAATCATCACTGCATCGTGGTGCTTTGCAGGAATTACAGGGTTGTTAACAACAGCCGTCCCGGCGTTATTTTTTACAAGCAAAAAAAGTTTCTCAAACATGACCTCTTATATTTTACTTTAAATTTACAAATTGATGGCAAATCACTCATTTGATTGCCAACACCACAAATATATTAAATAAACATTTGAAATTTCAAAACAATTGTTAAATATTTTTAAATTTTTCGTAATTTTTTGGTGTAAAACAAACACTATCTGTGCGGTGTTCAAATAACACTAAGAATAGTTAGTTTTGATTTTAATATCTACCTAACAATTAAGTTGTTAATTTTGTCAAAAAACCACTTCAATTATGCTGCCAAATACAGATTTTACCACCACCCAGAGTTATAAATATTTAACAGACCATTACATTGATATTGTATCTAAAAGTCTGAAAGAATTATTCGACACTGATAATGAGCGATTTAAAAAATTCTCTATCCAGTTTGAAGACATTTTACTTGATTACTCCAAAAACCGCGTTGATGAGCAAACTATAGCCTTATTAATACAATTAGCCAAGGAATGTTCAGTAAATAAGGCAATTGAAGCTATGTTCTCTGGCGAAAAGATCAATGTTACGGAGGGTCGCCCGGTACTGCATATTGCGTTGCGTAACCGCAGCAATAAACCCATTTTAGTTGATGGTAAAGATGTGATGCCGGATGTTAATAAAGTGCTTGATCAGATGAAAGATTTTAGCCATGCCATTATATCAGGCTCATGGAAAGGCTATACCGGCAAACCAATTACCGATGTTGTTAACATTGGCATCGGCGGATCTGACCTTGGCCCGGTGATGGTTACCGAAGCTTTAAAGGCTTATAAAAATCACCTGAACCTCCATTTCGTATCAAACGTTGATGGTACACATATTGCCGAAACCCTAAAAGAGGTTGATCCTGAAACTACCCTGTTCCTGATTGCCTCCAAAACATTTACAACGCAGGAAACCATGGGCAATGCCCACAGTGCCCGCGACTGGTTTTTAGCGGCCGGTGCCAAAGAGGCTGATGTGGCCAAACACTTTGCTGCCTTATCAACCAATGCCGCTGCCGTTGAAAAATTCGGCATTGATACCAAAAACATGTTTGAGTTTTGGGATTGGGTAGGCGGTCGTTACTCTTTATGGAGCGCTATCGGGCTTTCAATAGCTTTAAGCATAGGTTTTGATAACTTTATTGAACTGCTTGACGGGGCTCACGCTGCCGACGAACATTTCAGAACTACTGAATTTGAACAAAATATCCCGGTTACTCTGGCGCTTATCGGTATCTGGTACAATAACTTTTTTGAAGCCGAAACCAATGCCATTTTACCGTACGACCAATACATGCACCGCTTTGCCGCTTATTTTCAGCAGGGCGATATGGAAAGTAATGGTAAACATGTGGATCGTAATGGTAAACATGTGGAATACCAAACCGGCCCAATTATCTGGGGCGAACCAGGCACCAACGGCCAGCATGCTTTTTACCAGCTGATACACCAGGGCACCAAACTGATCCCTTGTGATTTTATTGCTCCGGCACAATCACACAACCCGCTTAGCGAACACCATAACATGCTGCTATCAAACTTTTTTGCCCAAACAGAAGCATTGATGAACGGCAAAACCGAAGAAGTAGTAATTGAAGAACTGAAAGCTGCTGGAAAATCTGACGAGGAAATTGCTGCAATTGCACCATTTAAAGTATTTGAAGGCAATCGCCCTACCAACTCGTTCCTGCTTAAAAAAATCACGCCACGCAGTTTAGGTTCATTAATAGCCATGTATGAGCACAAGATATTTGTACAAGGCATTATATGGAACATTTACAGCTTTGACCAATGGGGTGTTGAACTGGGCAAACAACTGGCCGGTAAAATACTACCCGAACTAAAGGACAACAGCGAAATCAACAGTCATGATTCATCAACCAATGGATTGATCAATCAATACAAAGCCTGGAGGTAGGCACCCCGGCCCCCTGAAGGGGAGTTTTTGATTAGCATATTTAACAGAAAAGCGACTGCAACTGCAGTCGCTTTTCTGTTATGGGGTTTTTATACCTATTACCTATTTTTAGGCTAAAGCCAGATTTACATGTTGGTTATCCGTTGGCTGAAGCCAACGGCAATGAAGGAAAATTCAACTATAGTAAATTGCTTGCAAGCATATAGCAAATCACTCCCCTAAATTCCTACAAATTGAGTGAGTAAATACTATAAAAAATCATTACCGTCCCATTTATGTACGGATCATTGAAGCAGTAAAACTAAACTCAACAGCGAAAGATTGGTTACAAGCACAATTTAAATTGCTCACTTATTTCCTATAAATCGGAGAAGTAAATACTATAAAACAAAAAAATCATTGCCGCCCCATTTATGGGACGGATCATTAGAGCAGATAAAGTGGCTTCAGCCAAAATAATTCATACATTTAACTAATAAGCCCTTATCATGTCTTTCGTTAAAATCTGGATTCATTTAGTTTTCTCTACAAAAAATCGTGAGCCATGGCTCACAGAAAAACTTAGATACGATGTTCATAAACATATTGTTGAAAACTGCTTAGAAAAAGGCATATTCCTACAGGCCATTAACGGTTATACCGATCATTTGCATTGTCTGATCTCCTTGGGTAAGGATCAAAATATTGCTAAAATAGGTCAACTTATAAAAGGAGAATCTTCCTTTTGGATCAATAAAAATAAATTAACGGCCGAACAATTTAGCTGGCAGGATGATTATTTTGCAGTGTCTGTAAGCGAATCACAAGTACAAGCAGTGGTTGCCTATATTAAAAATCAGGAAAAACATCATGCCAGCAAATCATTTCAGGATGAGGTTGATGAGTTCATGACAAGATATGGCTGGCAGGTAATTAAATAAAAATGCCTCCGCGCAGTATGCAGAGGCCTCCAATTATGATTATAAATTCTAATAAATTCAACATCTATACTCACAAAAACCCTCATGAATTTTAAACTTATTATAGCTCTGTTATCAATAATTTCATTATCATTTTCAAATTATATGAATCATGATGATGTAGCTAACATTTCAAAAAGTAATAAAATCGGGATTCGTTTTTTTAAAGGAAAAAAGCCCATTGTTTATTCAACCACCAATAAAACTCAGTTATCCTTTTTTAAGGATCTGATAAAAAAAGGAAAGGACACTCCTAATTTAAAATGCGACACAACCGGAGAAATAATATATTTCAAAGGCAAGCAAAGATTATTAAAGATATACTTTTCTACCAAGGAATCGGGTAGTAAACTTTCTTCCGGTGCGGCTACCTATACAATAAATAATAACACAATAACATCTCTATTAGCATATAACACCGGGATGTTTATAGATGAAATTTTTTACCGACTAAACCGGGATTAATTACCTCTTCACAAACTTAACCTGGTACATTTTGGGCCATTTTTTACCGGTTACAAAAATACGTTTGGTTGGCGCATCATAAGCAATACCATTCAGTACGTTATTGCCCCAGTCGCGGTCTGCCGGTCTTTCGGTCATCGGGTAAAGATCCTTCATATTTATGCGTTGCAGTACGGCCCCTGTTTTAGGATCAATCACCAATATATCATCTGTTTGGTATACGTTGGCATAAAGTTTACCATCAATATATTCCAGCTCATTTAAGCTATCAATCTGGCCTTTATCGTCGCAAACATCAATGTATCCTTTTTGTTGGTAGGTATCCTTATCCAAAAACCATATCCGGTTGGTACTGTCATCCATGTATAGTTTTTTCCCGTCAAAACACATCCCCCAGCCTTCAACACCTACGTTGTTGGCAAAAGTGCTGAGCAATTTAAGCGTAGCCTTATCATATACCAGGCCTACCTTATTTTTCCAGGTAAGCTGCACTACCTTATCGCCTACTACAGAAAGTCCCTCACCAAAATATTCATCTTTTAGTTTGGTGAGCTGTATAGCCTTTCCTGTTTGCAGATTAACCTTTTGTATGGTGGAGTGGGCGGGCTCGCCGGTACTTTCAAACATCACCCCATCAATGTACTGCAAGCCTTCGGTATAGGAGCTGGTATCATGCGGAAATGTTTTTTCAACCTTGTAGGTCAGCTGCTCCGGGGCTTTAGCTGCCAGCAGCAATATATTGGTGGTTACATCATTACTTTTATCCCCTGCATAAACTTTGGCGGTAATTACCTTAATACCCAGCGGAATGGTGTCTGTTTTCAGGCTGATACCTGACGAATCTTTACCGACGCCCAGTTTTAAAGCATCTAACAGGTACACTACCGAATCCACCTTGGCATCGGCAGGGAAGCTTACTTTTATTTTTACCTCATCGCCGGCCTTATAAGTAGTGCCTGCTTCGGGACTGATAGTAAAATCTGCCGAACTGTTATTTTTTGATGTAGGGTTACAGCCAAATGCCAGTAATGCACAAGCCGCAAAAAGAACTTTAATTTTATTATTCATAAGTAAGTCAGGTAGCCGAAGGCCAAAACGCATCTTCAATATGGTTTAGTATATAGTTTTTATTTCTGTCAAACAAAATAGCAATAATATCAAACCGCACATCGCCCTGGTGGTTCATGAGGTAAATATATTCGTCTGCGGCCTGAGCCAGTAACTTTTGTTTACGGTCATCCACAAAATCCTCAGGTTCACCAAAGCCGTTGCCGGTACGAGTTTTAACTTCGGTAAATATAATAACCTTGTCTTTATAAGCAATAAGATCAATTTCAGCTTTACCGTGTGTCCAGTTCTCATCCAGTATTTCATAACCGGAATTTTCCAGATGTGTTTTTGCTAAAGCTTCGCCGGTGCGGCCCAGTTCAAGGTGCTGAGCCATTATTTGATAATTACCGATCCCAAAAAGTCGGAGATGCTTTTTTCAACTTTTTTCATGCGGATGTACTGGTTGAGCAGTATCTCCTGGTCGGCCTCTGTATCTGCCTTTTGTAGTTCGGTGCGCAGGTTATCGAGTATTTTACCCACCTTATGTTTTTTTAGATGGAAGATAGCGCCCAGGATGGTGGCCTTCATGTTAGCCGTTTCATCGTGGATCATTATCCTATGCATTTCATACCAGTTCTCGCTCAGGGTATATTTAGTGGTAAGCAAATCTATAGTAAGATCAACGATGCCTTTATCTTTATGATGAATAAAATGCGTTTCATCTGCCAGCACACCATTTTCCACCTCCTGCCGGTATATCTCTACAAAAAGTTTACTTGCCGCGTGCTCAAAGGTAACATCACCTAATTCCGCTATCATGAAAGGGCCTATATAGGTGTTGGCAATACCATCCCAATCAATCATTTTATTACCATAAAGTAACAGCAACCTGATAATTTCTTTTTCCTGCGAGCTTTCGTCCTTCGCTTCTTTTATTACCTCGGGTTCATCGAAAAAGTTAGGCTCATCTGGTTGCGGCGCATATCTTGTATTTTGATTTTGCTGCTGTTGACCATCTTTTTTAGCCTTGGCCTGCCGCATTTTATTGAGCTCAGAGAGCAGCGAACGCTCATCAATCTGCAATATATAGCTGCACTCCTTGATAAAGACTGATGCCTTAATGGAGTCTGGAATTTTGGCAATGCTCTCTACAATTTCCCTGATGATCTCCGCCTTTTTTATTGGGTCGTTACCGGCATCTTTTAATAGCAGGTTTGCTTTATAAAGGATAAAGTCCTTTTTGCTTTCCTCAATATGCTTCTTAAAGGCGCTGGTACCCACACTACGCACGTACGAGTCAGGGTCATGCCCGTCAGGGAAAGAAACCACTTTTACGTTAAGCCCTTCTTCCAGGATCATGTCCAGCCCACGCAGAGAGGCTTTGATACCCGCCGCATCGCCATCATATAAAATGGTGATATTTTTGGTGAAGCGGCTAATCAGCCTGATCTGCTCGCTGGTTAATGAGGTTCCTGATGATGCCACCACGTTTTCGATACCTGCCTGATGAACAGACAGCACATCGGCATACCCCTCAACCAGGTAACAATTATCCTCTTCCCGAATAGCCTTTTTGGCAAAATATAAACCATAAAGCACATTTGATTTATGGTAGATCTCTGATTCGGGCGAATTTACATACTTCGGTACATTCTTATCTTTTTTAAGCGTACGGCCGCCAAAAGCTATCACCCTGCCCGTAAAACTATGTATCGGGAACATAACCCGGCCACGGTACCTGTCATACAGGTTACCGTTATCGCGTTTAACAGACAAGCCGCTTTCTACCAGGAACTGCTCCTGGTAACCATCCTTTATGGCAGTACCGGTAAAGGCCTCCCATTGATCGGGCGAGTAACCCAATTCAAACTTCTTTATGGTTTCGGCACTAAAGCCGCGTTCTTTAAAATAACTAAGACCAATACTTTTACCCTCGTCGGTATCAAGCAGGGTTTCATGAAAAAATTTAGCGGCAAAGGCCGTCACGATCATCAGGCTTTCGCGGCGGAGGTCTTCTTCCTTGTTCTCGGGATGGTCAATGGTTTCTTCAACCTCTATACCGTACTTTTTAGCCAGCCATTTTAAAGCCTCCGGATAACTGAATTTTTCCAGTTCCATTAAAAAAGTAACTGCCGAACCACCCTTACCTGTAGAAAAATCTTTAAAAATGCCCTTTGCCGGTGACACCGTGAACGATGGGGTACGCTCATTGGCAAATGGCGACAAGCCCACATAGTTGGCTCCACGCTTTTTTAACTGCACAAATTCCCCTATCACCTCCACTATGTCGGTGGCTTCCATTATACGGTCGATGGTAGATTTTATGATCATGTGCTCAAATGCAAATGTAGGGTATCGGGTATCAAGTATCAAGTAGTTGGTACCAAGTATCAGGAGTTCCTATCAAAAAAGAAATGCAGTTGTCTTGATACCTGCTACTAACTACTTGATAATAACTAACGATGGCTTTAAAAAAGTTACAGCAATACCTGCAAGCACAATTACACTGCCAGCTATTTCATTAACCTGTAGTTTTTCGTTTAGTAAAAAAACGGCCAGTAAACCAGCAAATACTGTTTGGCTTAAAAGCGCTATAGCTACCTTGGTTGATTCCAGGTACCTTAAGGAGTAATTGATGGTGAGCCAACCAGTTAACTGGCATATCAGTCCCATCCCCACAAAACATAGCCAAACCCGCATTGAAAAATCAACAATGTTACCGCCCATTAGTTTATTAACAAACAGTAAAAAAACACTGGCACTCAGCATGCTGTAAAACATAAACGTAAATACATCAATACGTGCCATAATATTTTTGGTGATCAGGATATAGGTTGCGTAAAATAAACTGGCCAGGGTAGCCAGCAGGATGCCCACGTTAAGCTCCAGGTGTAAAATGTGCTGATAACCCACCAGCACTATCATACCGGCAAGGGCAACAAGTGTACCCATCCAAAACAACATACCCGACCGCTTTCTGAGTACCAGGAAACTTAACAAACCCACCCAAACCGGGGCCAGATTAGCTATTAGTGTTGATACGGTGGCACTGATCTTTAATAATGAAATATTCCATACGGCTACGTCTGATGCAAAAACTATCCCCGCGGTAATGGCAATTAGAAGCTGCTTTTTTTCAATGCGGAGTTTGCTTTTTATAATACAATAAGGCAGCAGGCAAAGCCAGGCCACAAATACCCTGTAAAATGCCGAACCAATTGGCGATACCCCGGCAAGCTTTACAAATATTGGCGAAAACGATATACACAAAATACCAATAACCAGGCTTACTTTAGGATTCATACAGATGTGGTAATAAGCCGCAAACTTAAGCAAATAGGTTATCATTAGGCTGTTGGTGCTTCAAGATATGGGAATTTAACAGCGAGCCCTGCCCCGGACCTATCATCATTAACACCAAAAATTCAAAGTACCATTACATAATTAATTGTATTTTTGCGGCTCTAAAAAATATATATAATATGAGTCAGCGAGTAAAGATCAAAGCATTGCTGCAGAGCCAGCAAACGGACATTGATGTAACAGTTAAAGGATGGGTACGTGCCTTCCGGTCAAATCGTTTTATTGCTTTGAATGATGGCTCAACCAATAATAACATTCAAATTGTTGTTGATTTTGAAAACACCGACCCCGCCTTATTAAAACGCATTACCGTCGGGGCTGCTGTGAGCGTGGTTGGTAAACTGATAGCTTCGGCAGGAAAAGGGCAAACGGTTGAGGTTACAGCAACTGAAATTGAAATATTGGGTGATAGCGATCCTGAAAAATATCCTATCCAGCCTAAAAAACACAGCCTGGAATTTTTAAGGGAAAATGCTCACCTGCGTTTCCGCACCAGCACATTTGGTGCAATATTCAGGGTGCGCAACAGCCTGGCATTTGCCGTGCACCAGTTTTTTCAGGAGCGTGGCTTTGTTTACCTGCATACACCGGTCATCACACAATCTGATGCCGAGGGTGCGGGCGAAGCTTTCCACGTAACTAATTTTGACCTGAACAACATTCCAAAAACAGATACCGGCGAAGTTGACTTTAAACAAGACTTTTTTGGCACAGCCACCAACCTTACCGTTTCCGGACAACTGGAAGGGGAACTTGGCGCTATGGCCCTGAGCGATATTTATACTTTTGGCCCTACTTTCCGCGCCGAAAACTCCAACACCACCCGCCACCTGGCCGAGTTTTGGATGATTGAGCCCGAAGTTGCCTTTAACAACCTTACCGACAACATGGACCTTGCAGAGGACATGCTGAAATATGTGATCAAATACGCGCTGGACAAAAATGCAGACGATATTGAGTTTTTAACCCAGCGCCTGGAAGAAGAGGAAAAGCAAAAACCGCAGAACGAACGGTCAGAAATGATCCTGCTCGAAAAGCTGCAGTTTTGTTTAAATCATGATTTTGAGCGCCTTACTTATACCGAGGCTATCGATATCCTGAAAGAATCGACCCCGAACAAAAAGAAAAAGTTTGTTTATCCTATTGAAGGCTGGGGAACCGACCTGCAATCAGAACATGAGCGTTACCTGGTGGAGAAACACTTTAAAAAACCGGTGATCCTGACTGATTATCCAAAAGAGATCAAAGCATTTTACATGCGCCAGAACGACGATGGCAAAACCGTTGGCGCTATGGATATTCTGTTTCCGGGTATTGGCGAAATTATAGGCGGATCAGCACGTGAAGAGCGTTTGGACAAACTGGAGCAACGCATGGACGAAATGGGTATCCCTAAAGATGAATTGTGGTGGTACCTGGATACCCGCCGCTTTGGCGCTTGTCCGCATGCTGGTTTTGGTTTAGGTTTTGAACGCCTGGTGCTGTTTGTAACCGGAATGGGCAACATCCGCGATGTGATCCCTTTCCCAAGGTTTCCAAAAAATGCTGAATTTTAACCGTTGATCCTTTTTGATGCGGTTGCATCGATGATTATCTTCAAAGCTTTCTAACCAACTTGTCATTGCGAGCGATAGCGTGGCAATCTCATCATACAGGTACGTTACCTACTCCGTGAGATTGCTTCGTCCCTCGCAATGACATAGTTGGCAAAGTAACAGCAATTAACAAGCTTTATGCCTCTGATTGAATTAGCTACACACATCAATGCCCCGATAGCCAAATGTTTTGACCTGGCACGGAGCATTGATGTGCATGTGGAATCAACCCGGCATACCGGTGAAACAGCTATAGCCGGCCGCACCAGCGGCCTCATTGAACTGGGTGAATCCGTTACCTGGCGGGCTAAGCATTTCGGCATCTGGCAAACCCTGACCTCTAAAATCACGGAGATGGAGCGCCCCAACTTTTTTACCGACGAAATGGTCAAAGGGGCCTTTAAAAACTTCAGGCACGAGCATTATTTTTACCCTGTACATCATCAAACGCTGATGAAAGACATCTTCAGGTATGAATCACCGGTGGGCACCTTATTTGATCTTGTTTTTTTGCAGGACTATATGCGCCATCTTTTAGAGAAGCGCAACCTGGTAATCAAAGAAATAGCCGAGGCCGCCCAGCCCCCTGAAGGGGGAGCCAAAGACGCTTGATAATAATACTTAATTAGCACGACTATAAAATGACTTTTAACGCTACCATTCTTATTCATCCGGGTTTAGGTAATTCAGGTGCGGCGCACTGGCAATCATTATGGGAAAAGCAGTTTAGCTTTACCCGCGTTGAGCAACAGGACTGGGAAACACCTGTTTGTGCCGATTGGATAGCTACATTAAATGATTACGTAAGTCGTCACAACCCCGATAACATCATACTGGTTGGCCACAGCCTGGCCTGTACTGCCATAGCTTACTGGGCGCAAAAATATAATGTGCGCATTAAGGGCGCCTTACTGGTTGCCCCCAGCGATACCGAAGCAGATACCTACCCCACCGGTACTACCGGCTTTACACCTGTGCCTGTAATAAAACTTCCTTTTAAAAGCATAGTGGTAACCAGCAGCAATGACTATTATGTAACCGAAGCCCGCGCCCGCTTATTTGCCGAGGCCTGGGGCAGCGAATTGGTAAGCATTGGCGATGCCGGCCATATCAATCTGGCATCGGGATTTGGGGAATGGCCACAAGGGCTGGAATTATTGAAGCAACTGGATAATTGATATATTTAGCCGTTACAAAATCCGCTCGTCATTGTGAGGCAAGGGAAATCTTTAACTTGTCATCCTGAGGAACGAAGGATCTATTCGCCGATTAGATTCTTCGCTGCGCTCAGAATGACAAACTATTTTATTTGCTTCGTACCTTGCAATAACGTGCTTTCTAAATTAAAGTATATACCATGCTTGTAAACCCATCTGCTCTACGCGTTTTTACTCAGGATATTTTCATGTCCATTGGTTGCAGTACCGAACATGCCGTACTGGCTGCCGATGTTTTACTCCGTTCAGACCTGCGGGGTATCGACTCGCACGGGGTGGCACGCTTAAGCGGTTATGTGCGCCTCTGGGAAAAGAAAAGAATTAATCCCAGGCCCAATATCCAGATAGTTCACGAAACCCCTACCACAGCCACCGTTGACGGCGATGCCGGCCTTGGCCTGGTGGTTGCCCCTTTTGCCATGCAAGTGGCTATTAAAAAAGCTGAATTATATGGCTCGGGATGGGTATCGGTACGCAACTCCAATCACTTTGGTATTGCGGGCTACCATGCATTAATGGCGGTTGAAAAGGATATGATAGGTTTTGCAATGACCAATGCAAGCCCGCTGGTGGCGCCAACATTTTCAAGCGAGCGTTTACTGGGCACAAACCCTATGTGCTACGCATTCCCCGCGGGCCATTACCCGCCGGTGGTGGTTGACCTGGCTACATCTGCGGCAGCCAATGGTAAGCTTGAAATTGCCCAGCGATTAAACAAACAAGTGCCGGAGGGCTGGATACAAAACAAACATGGCGATTATACTACTGACCCGCATGCCTTAAAATCTGGCGGTTCACTATTACCTTTAGGCAGCGACCGCGACCATGGCAGTCATAAAGGTTTTGGCCTAAGCGCTACGGTGGATATTTTGTCGGCGGTATTATCAGGTGCCAATTATGGGCCCTGGGTACCTCCGTTTGTTGCATTTCTTGATCCACCGGATAATCCGGTTGGCAAGGGCATAGGGCATTTTTTAGGCGCTATGCGGGTTGATGGTTTTCGTCCGGTTGATGAGTTTAAGGCGCATCTGGATAACTGGATTGCACGGTTCAAAACCTCGGCCACTGTTGATCCCACCCAAAAGGTGATCATCCCCGGTGAGCCCGAACTGGAAGCCGAAACCGACCGCACCGTTAACGGTATACTATTAGTTGACGCCGTAGTAACCGATTTGAATGCTTTGGCAGAAAGATTTGGGGTTAGTCCCTTAAGCCCCTGAAGGGGGAACTGATGGTGCTAAGATAAAAGCTGCGTCATTGCTCTAACGTACTAAGCAGATAGCTCTCCAACTTGTCATCCTGAGGCACGAAGGATCTATTGATGAACCATCCATACCGTAGATTAGATTCTTCGCTGTCGCTCAGAATGACAAACTATTTTAGTTGTTCCCTACCAGTCAAATAATAATGATCATTGCACATAAAAAATGCCCGCTTATTTACATAAGCGGGCATAAAATCTTCAATCTCCCCTCAGGGAATTTGCGGCTTATCTGATAATATTGAACAACCTGCTCCACCTGATCTTGCTCAGGAAGGATGCATTGTCATCAATACTCATCCAGATAAACAGGGCTTTACCCACAATGTGATCTTCCGGTACAAAACCCCAGAAACGTGAATCTTCGGAGTTATGACGATTATCGCCCATCATAAAGTAATAGTTTAGCTTAAAGGTGTAGCTATCCGCTTTTTGTCCGTTAATGAGGATATCCTTACCAACTACCTGCACTTTATTACCTTCATATATTTCTATAGCGCGACCATAAACCGGGAAGGTTAAACTATCCAGCTTAACTGTCCAGCCGCGTTTGGGCACAATGATAGGGCCATAGTTATCCACGTTCCATTTAAAGTCGGGGAAGTTTGGCGTAATTTTATAATTAGGGAACAACTCCGGATAAACCGTATTTAACGGATCTGCATGCCCTTTAGGAGTTATATCCGGTGAAATTGATTTAATGTTGGAGTACCCTTTTAAAGCTTTAACCGACAGTACCGTTGCATTCATTTTAAACGACGTGTTGTTAACAGGCGTTAAATCTGACAAATGCAGATCGTTAATCAACTGCGGGTTAATCTCGCTGCCATCAGACTGTACAGTATACTTCATTTCGCCGTTTAGCGGTGTAATAGCTGCTTTACCGTTAATAAAAACCTGCGCGTCAACCACACTTAAGGTATCACCTGGTGTACCCTGGCAGCGTTTAATATAATTTTCGCGTTTATCTACCGGTCTGTACAAAGGCGAATCGGCATCCATAGGGTAGTTAAAAACTACCACATCGCCCTTTTTAACATCGCTTAAACCTGGCAGGCGGTAGTAAGGCAGTTCAATGCCATCCCAATAAGCTTTGGTACCAATAAGCGGCATGGTATGGTGCGCAAACGGAAAAGCCACAGGCGTCATGGGCAAACGGGCACCGTAGTTAACTTTACTCACAAACAGGTAATCACCAATTAACAGCGAGCTTTCCATTGATGCGGATGGAATTACATAGGCTTCAATAAAAAGCGTACGGATCAGCGTGGCGGCTATCACCGCAAAAATAATAGCATCGGCCCATTCACGTGCCGGTGTTTTTTTAAGGGCAATCTTATATTTTTCTCTAAACTCAGGGCTTGCAGAAGGCCCTGTGTATTTAGTATCCTTGTCAAAACCCCATTTGGGTAAAAATATGAATGCCAGCGCTACGGCGGCAATATGATCTACCAGCTTGAATTTACCGTATGATTTTACAAAATCAACCGTAATACCTATCATCACCAATATATTTAAACCCGGAACCAGGATCATCACCAGCCACCATGTAGGTCGGCCGCTTAGTTTGAGCATCCCGTAAATATTATAAAAAGGTATTACCCCTTCCCAACCCGGCCTGCCGGCCTTTTCAAACAATTTCCATAAACCTATATAAGGCAGTATAATCAGCAGTACAATTGCAAGTATAATGTTCACTATGTTATTTTTTAATTTCCAATTTAATTAATGTATCCCTCTCAGTAACCTGTTCCATCTTATTTTATTTACAAACGATGCGGTGCTGTCAACACTCATCCAGGTAAATAATGCCTTACCTACCACATGGTCTTCGGGCAAAAAGCCCCAGTAACGTGAATCTTCTGAGTTATGGCGGTTATCACCCATCATCCAGTAGTAGTTCATTTTAAAGGTGTAAGTATCGGCTTTTTTATCGTTTATAAAAATATCATGACCAACTACTTTTACTTTATTATGCTCATAAATTTCAATAGCCCTGCCATAAACCGGGAAAGTTAAACTATCCAGCTTCACCGTCCAACCTTTTTTAGGGATAATGATAGGCCCGTAATTATCAACATTCCAAGTGTAACGGGGATAATTTGGTGTTGTTTTATAGCGCGGAAATTTAACCGGATAAACGGGATTAAGCGTATCAGGAACGCCTTTTACAGCAATATCAGCAGTAACCGACTTGATGTTAGCGTATCCCTTTAATGCCTTGGCCGAGGCCACCGTTGTATTGGTTTTAAACCCGGTGTTATCAACAAATGTTGCAATATCTGTTAAATGCAGCTCATCAATCAGCTGCGGGTTTATCTGGCTGCCATCGGTTTTTACCACATAGGTCATTTCGCCGTTGGGGGCCGTTGTTTCGGTCTTGCCATTGATGTAAACCTGGGCATTAACCAACCTCAGCGTATCGCCGGGTGTACCCTGGCAACGTTTAATTATATTTTCGCGTTTATCAACTGGTCTGAAATACGGCGAATCGGCTTCCATGGGCTGGTTAAAAACCACAATATCACCTTTTTTAATATCGCTGAAACCAGGTAAGCGGTAATAAGGCAGCTGAATACCATCCCAATAGGCTTTTGAATTAGTATAAGGTATGGTATGGTGCATAAACGGAAAGGCCACGGGGGTTATAGGCATACGCGCCCCGTAATTTACTTTGCTTACAAATAAATAATCGCCAATTAGCAGGGAGCTTTCCATTGATCCGCTGGGAATAACGTAGGCCTCAATAAAAAGGGTACGGATCAGCGTAGCGGCTATAACTGCAAAAACAATGGCATCGGCCCATTCGCGGACGGCACCTTTTTTCTTCCTGACTTTGCTTTTATCTTTTTTCCAGAATTTCCAGTTCATATAGGGATTGATGTACAAATATGCAAATTACAGCTGGGCTGATTCAAATGTGCAGATTTTTTTAATGTTTATACTATTTTTTATTACCTATGACTGTGATGTAAGCTATATGTTACCAATAATTTAATATGCAAATGACAGATGTGCAGATCTGTTAGTTAATTGCCCTGAACAGTCTGCTCCAACGTATTTTGTTGGCCGATGGCGACGTAACATCCCAGCTCATCCATATAAACAAGGCCTTGCCAACAATATGATCTTCAGGAACAAAACCCCAGAAACGGGAATCCTCAGAGTTATGGCGATTATCGCCCATCATCCAATAATAATTAAGCTTAAAGGTGTATTGATTGGCTTTTTTACCGTTAATAGTAATGTTGTTACCTGTAACCTCCAGCTTATTATTTTCATAAACCTCGATAGCCCTGCGGTATAATGGCAACGTAAGGCTATCCAGCTTCACTGTCCAGCCCTTTTTAGGAATAATGATTGGGCCCAGGTTATCAACATTCCAGTGGTAGTGCGAATCGTGCGGAAATATTTCGGGATCATAAACCCCTCTTAACCCAATATTAGGCCTCACAACCTTTATATTGGCATCCCCTTTTAATACCTCTGCCGATTGTACAGTCATATTCATCAGGTAATCCTGATTGGTGAATTGTTGTATATCTGACAAATGCAGCTCATGGATTATCTGCCGGTTAAAATTATTCCCGGCCGCTGTTTTTACCGCATACTCCATTTCGCCATGGCGGGGGGTGTTAGCAGCATTACCATTAATGTATACCTGCGCGTCAATAAGGCTTAGCGTATCGCCGGGAGTGCCCTGGCAGCGTTTAATATAGTTTTCGCGCTTATCAACAGGGCGGTAAAGCGGCGAATCAGCATCCATGGGATAATTAAATACTACTACATCACCCTTTTTAACCTCGCTTAAGCCGGGTAAACGGAAATACGGGAGCTTGATTCCATCCCAATAGGCTTTGGTACCTGTAAGCGGCATGGTATGATGGGCAAACGGAAAGGCAACAGGCGTCATGGGGATACGGGCGCCGTAATTTACCTTGCTTACAAAAAGATAATCGCCAATTAACAGCGAGCTTTCCATAGATGCACTGGGTATTACATAAGCTTCAATAAATAACATCCGTATAAGTGTGGCTGCAACTATAGCAAAAACAACGGCCTCTGTCCACTCCCGGGCCGATGACTTTTTAAGCTCTTTCTGATACTTTTCGTGAAATTCAGCACTGGCCGATGGCCCTAAATAGCGGGTTTGCTTATCAAAACCCCATAAGGGCAAATAAATAAAGGGCAGCAGGATGGCTGACGCCAATTGGCCTACACTTATTTTACCATATGATTTTACAAAATCAACAATGATACCCGCTGCAACAATAATATTGATGCCCGGTAAAACAAGCAGCAGCAGTAACCACCAGGGCCTGCCGCTAATTTTCAACATTATATAGCTGTTATAAATGGGAATCAGGGCTTCCCAGCCCGGGCGACCGGCCTTTTGAAATAATTTCCAGAAACCTATAGTAATTAAAATTAGTAAAGGAGCCGTAATTAAATAAAACCCTGCATAAAACGCTATGTTCATTTATAAAGGTTATAACTAACTCTTAAAATCAAACATGGCATCAACCGAGTAAAAACCCTTTTTGTTATGTATCCACTCGGCGGCAAGTACTGCACCTAAGGCAAAGCCGTTACGGTTATGGGCAGTATGTTTAAACTCGATGGTATCAACCTCAGAGTCGTAAATAACGGTGTGTGTGCCCGGAACGCTGTCAATACGCAATGATTCAATCAGCAACTGGTTATCAGCTACCGTATCGTCATCATTTTTGTCATCAGTAGTTAACACGTTAACCCATCCTCCTTTTGAATCAAGGTTATCAAGTATGCCTTCGGCAATGGTTATTGCTGTACCGCTTGGGGCATCCAGTTTTTGGGTATGATGAATTTCTTCTACCTGTACGTCATAGTATGGGTAGTTGTTCATTACCTTGGCCAGCAAACGGTTAATATGGAAAAAAATATTTACCCCAACGCTAAAGTTGGTAGCATACAATAGGGTGCTGTTACTCTCTTCGCACTGCTGCTGCACTTCTGGCAATTTATCGTACCAGCCTGTTGTGCCCACCACAATAGGTACTCCTGCATTAAAGCAATGATTAATATTACCCAACACCGTTGCGGGCATGGTAAACTCAATTACCGCATCGGCTTTCTGTAAGTTTTCGGTAGTAAGATCATGCAGATTATCATGATCAATAGTTAATACAATTTCATGCTTGCGGCTAATGGCGATCTTTTCAATGATCTTGCCCATTTTTCCATAGCCAAGTAATGCTATCTTCATTATTTTAAGTAGTTATTATCGGGTAGTTAGTATCGAGTATCAAGACAATCTCATTTTTTATAAGTGTTCAGAATCTTGATACTTGATACTAATTATTTAAAACGTAAAGGTAATTTTTAAAGCCGGAATAAAAGCCATATTAGCACTTTGTCCATAAACCGGCTGTCCCAATACCGATGGAGTAATTTTCATAGCCAGGTTATTATCAACGGTATAGGAGTGTATAAACTTGGCATCAATGTAGGCATCAATGGTTTGTATCCCCCATACAGCAAATATGCCCAGTATGCTTAAGTCGCGGTTACGTCTGTTACCGTCGGCAGCATTGGCAAAATCTGTTTCGGAAGCACTGTTTCCATAAGCTATGAAATCAGCATAATACTTATCGTTTGGCCCCGGGGCTGTACCCTGCCTTTTGTATTTTGCAAGCGTTATATATTCGGTATAATATTTTTGGTTAAATATTATGGCGGCTCCTAAAAGACCTATACCACCATAAATAATGGGCACTTTCCACCAGCGGTGGTTGTACAACTGGCCCCATCCAGGAACAAATAAAGAATGCATCACGGCTTTGTGCGGGCTGTGCAAGCTATCGGGATGATAGGCTTTTTCGTCTTTAATAGGCGGAGCGAAAGACCCCGGAGCCGTATTTGAAGCTTTTCTTACTGTATCTTTTTTGTTCACCCCGGCAGTATCGGCTTTTTGCGCTTTAACTGCAAAGGCTGATGCCATAATAAACCCGATAACAAACAAAAATTTATACATTTTTATGAACAAAATTTGAGTAGCAGGTTTTAATATCAGAATCATGTTATGCGTTACACACTTTCAAAACCCCTGATATTAAGTCCCTGATATTAATTTTACCAATCCAACATCTCCAGGATGCGGCCCAGATCATCTTCTGAAAGGAATGGTATTTCAATAACGCCATTACCCCTGCTGCCTACCTTAAGTGTTACCCTCGAACTAAATTTAGAAGCCAGATCGTCCTGTATTTTTTGCAGTTGGTATGAAACCGGCTCGGGCTGTTTACCCTCTTTTTTTACCGGGGTTTTCTGCATCTCACGAACTAATTCTTCAACCTTACGAACGGATAAACCTTGTTGAATAATATGCTGATGTATAAATAATTGTTTTGCAGGGTCTTCAATAGTAATAAGTGCCTTGGCGTGTCCCATGGTAAGTTCACCATCGCGGATGGATGCCTGTATGCTTGGCGGCAGCTTTAACAAACGCAGGTAATTGGTAACTGTCGACCGGTTTTTGCTCACCCTGTCGCCCAACTGTTCCTGTTTAAGGTTACATTCCTCAATCATACGCTGAAAGCTCAGGGCAACCTCAATAGCATTCAGGTTTTCGCGCTGAATGTTCTCTATAAGGGCCATTTCCAGCATTTGCTGGTCGTTTGCGGTACGTACGTAAGCCGGTATTTGTGTTAACCCGGCAATTTTTGAGGCACGAAAGCGGCGTTCGCCCGATATAAGCTGGTACTTGTGCGCATTAACGCGCCTTACTGTAATAGGCTGTATAAGCCCTTGCAGCTTAATGGAGTCGGCCAGTTCTGCCAGGGCTTGTTCGTCAAAATCTGTACGCGGCTGAAAAGGGTTTACCTCAATTTCGGCCAGTTGTATTTCATTTACAGAACCCAGGCTGTTAACCTCAACAGCTGATGTTGAGGCTTCTTTATCTTTATTGTTATCCTTGGTTTTATTATACGGTTGTACGTTTACAGAGTCATTCAACAGCGCACTTAATCCTTTGCCCAGGGCATTTCTTCTTTCACTACTCATGTGTTATACTGTTGCTGTTGCCGTTTTTGCCTCATCTCTGGTAAGGCCGTTTTTCTCAATAATTTCGCGGGCCAGGTTTAAATAATTTATTGCGCCCTTACAGGTTGCATCATGCATTATTACCGATACTCCAAAGCTTGGCGCCTCGCTTAAGCGGGTGTTGCGCTGAATAATAGTATCAAAAACCATATCCTCAAAGTGAGTCTTAACCTCATCAACCACCTGGTTTGACAGGCGCAGGCGCACATCATACATGGTAAGCAATATACCTTCAATTTCCAGCTGCGGGTTTAAGCGCGACTGTACTATTTTAATGGTATTTAAAAGCTTGCCCAAACCCTCTAACGCAAAATACTCGCATTGTACAGGTATAATTACAGAGTCGGCAGCGGTTAATGCATTTATAGTGATCAACCCTAATGAAGGCGAACAATCAATAATGATAAAATCATACTCATCGCGCACGGCTTCAAAAACCTGTTTCATTTTATATTCGCGGCCGCTCAGGTTAATCATTTCAATCTCAGCCCCTACCAGGTCAATATGTGCCGGCAGCAGGTCAAGATTAGGTGTTTCTGTTTTTTGAATAGCTTCATGCGGATCAACCTGATTGATGATACACTCATAAATGCTATTCTTAATATTACGGGGGTCAAAACCAATCCCCGATGTTGAATTAGCCTGCGGATCGGCATCAACCAACAAGGTTTTAAAATCTAATACGGCCAAACTTGCAGCCAGATTTATAGATGATGTAGTTTTTCCTACGCCACCTTTCTGGTTGGCTAAAGCAATTATTTTACTCATTCTATATTTTCAAAAATTTAAATGACAATGATTTATAACAACGCAAAATAGAATTAGAAATTTCTACTTTCGTAAAGTTTTTATCCGGTGCTAAAGATACGGATTTAAAACAATTCCGAAATCCACAGGTTTCGGCAATTTACAAACATTAAACAATTATTGAGTTATGGAATTACTGACTTCTTGAATGATAGCAAGATAGAAAATGAATTATCGTAATTCACGGCAAAAAAACCAATAAGTCAATAATTTAAAAATTTAAAACTACTAAATGATCACCATTATATCGTCAACTAACAGACCAGGCAGCCATACACTTAAACTTGCAAAATATTACCAGCAACAACTTCAGGAAAAAGGAACCGAAGCCGGCCTACTATCGCTTACTGAGCTACCTGCCAACTTGTTACAAAGCGACTTATATGGCAAGCGAAGCGCTGAGTTTAAGGTTATCCAGGATATTATTACTAAAACCGATAAGTTTCTATTTGTAGTGCCCGAATACAATGGCAGTTACCCCGGTGTGTTAAAAGTATTTATAGATGCCTGCACTTTCCCCGAAAGTTTTTATGACAAAAAAGCGGCCCTGGTTGGTTTATCGTCCGGAAAGTATGGCAATATCCGTGGTATTGATCACTTTACAGGTGTTTGCCATTACATACATCTGAATATTATGCCGTTAAAAATCCACATTGCTGCCATTAACAAGGAAATGGACGAAAACGGACAACTTATTAATGCCGACACACTGAAGTTCACGAACGAACAGATAGATAAGTTTATTAAATTTTAGGCTGCTCCGGTAATTAGCTTGGCCATTAAAAATGCCGCTGCGGCGGCAATTGCCCCTATCAGCAATACCTTTAACGCGCCTGCTATGGCTGGCTGACCGGTTACCCTGCTTTTAAAATAACCAAACACAAAAAGACATATCATAGTAATACCGCACGAAAAATACAGGCCCTGGCGTGAATCGGCAATAAAAAAATAGGGCGACAGCGGTATAACCCCGCCCACTATGTATGATAAACCAATAGTGATAGCACTTTGCGTTGCCCGGTTTGCCTTAGGTTGTTCCAGGCCAAGTTCATAACGCATCATAAAATCAACCCATTTATCCTTATCCTTTGCCATTTCTTCGGCAACTTCGGTCTGTAGTTTTTCTGACAGGCCAAAGGCGGCAAACACTTCTTTTACCTCCATCTTTTCCTGCTCGGGCACATTTTCAACCTCGGCATATTCACGTTTTAGTTCCGATGCATAATGGTCGGCTTCGGTACGGCCCGCCAAAAAACCACCCAACCCCATGGCAATGGAACCGGCAACAATTTCGGCAATACCGGCAGTGATCACAATACCCGATGAATTTACCGCCCCGCTTAACCCGGCCGCTAATGCAAAAGGCACCGTTAACCCGTCAGACATGCCAATAACTATATCTCTGATAGTGTCTGAACTTTGTAAATGTTTTTCGTGATGCATGTTATAAATGTAACAGCATTGGCGTTAGTATTTAATATAAATAACTATTTGTTATTGGTTTGAATAAGACAAGCTATCGTACAATTACCACCCAACCAGACAAGAGTGGTGCGCCACTTTTAAGATCAAGCACATAGTAATAGGTTCCGGATGGTAAAGGGGAACCGTTATAAGTGCCCTGCCAGGGATGATCATACCCGATACTTTTAAAAACTTGCTGTCCGTTGCGGTTATAAACCGTTAACAAACATTGCGGATACGTTACCAACGCCTCAATATCCCAAAAATCATTGCGCCCGTCGCCATTCGGCGAAAAGGTGTTCGGTATCACTATCTTTTTATAAACCCTCACAAAAACACTGCTTTCCGTACTACCGCAGTTAAAGGTTGAAGTTAAATGAAGCGTGTAAGTTATATCGCTAACCGGATTAGCAACCGGCGTAAGCGATTGCGGATCGCTCAGGTAGTCGGTCGGTGTCCAGTAAAATACATCCCCGTTTTGAACAGAACCATTTAACGTTACGGACTGCCCTTCAAATATCTTTTTGTTAGCACCAGCGTTAGCAACGGGCAATGGTAATACATTTACGGTTACTGTTTTTACATCGGTACAACCATAGTCATTAGTTGCGGTAACAGTATAAACGGTATTTACAGTAGGATTAGCTATTGGGTTTGAAACCGATGGGTCAGACAGGCCTGTTGTAGGCACCCAGCTAAAATTCGTAGCATCGGGCGCAGATACACTGATAATTTCAGAGTTCCCTGCACAAATAGTGTGTACGGGTTCGTCAACCGTTGCAACCGGCTTTAAGTGCACATTTAATGTAGTAAGTGCTGTTGTTGAGCAGCCTGCAGTCGATGTTACTACAACTGAATAACTACCCTGATCGGCCGTTGTAACAGCATCAAATATAATCGGGTTTTGATTTTTATTGCCCGCCGTTATTCCCGGCCCGCTCCATTCATAAGTGGCGCCGCCGGATGCGGTTAAGGTTACCACATCACCCAAACAGGATTCCTGTGGCGGTATGGCAGGCACAACCGGGTATGCCGAAACATTAACGGTGAGCGGATCAGAGAAAACCCGGCAATGTGCCGAGCTTATATTGCTACCCTCGGCAGCGGCAAGCCTGTATTGATAAGTACCCAGGGTACCCGCGGCAATAGTAAACGTGTAACTATCAGCAGTTTCGCCAGTTATATCAATCCAGCCATTGCCATCGTTTTTGTTTTGCTGCCATTGTATTTGAGGATTGGTATAACCTGTACCAATCTGCGATTTTAGCGTATAGGTTTTGGTTTCGCCAACGCATTGATTTTGCGGGCTATTAGCAGTTACAGTGGTAAACCCTGTTTGTATTACCGGCCCACAAGCTCTGAAGGTAATATCATCAAGCAACAGATCATTACCGTTGCCACCAGGAGCCTTGTTAATCATTTTTACAATTACCTGTGCACTGCCGGCCGGGGTAGTAAAAAATAAACTTTCCTTTACCCACTCAGGGCTTGCCGTTGGTAAAATGGTACCGGTATCAAAAGTGGCCAGCACGCTACCGTCAGTAGTTTCAACCGAAAACTGAATATCCGGGTGATGTACAGTGCTGTTACTTGCAGCCAGCGTGATCAGGTTAAGTACATAAGCCGAAAACTCATACGTTGTATTATCGCATAATACGGGTGCCTGCTGGGTAAAAAAAACACTTGGGTCGTTACTGGCATTAACCAGCATAAAATAACCATTTGCGTTACCGGTATGATCTTGTGTAACGGTGTGCCAGGTATCATGACAGTTACCACTGTTGTTGGTAATGGTGTAATACCCATCATCGGGGCAATTGGTGGCATACTGTAATGTAGTAATACCCGGTGCTAGCGGCCCTCCCGGGATAGAGCCCGCTCCAAAATCAACATTAATTACAGGATCGCCTAAACTTCCGCTACAGGTGGCTGGCGCAGCCTGAATTATTCTATTTCTCAAACCTTTAGTTTCAACACCTGCAGATGGTTGCCCGCCCGCTCCAAAGGCAGCTTTTTTAATTACCGGATTGCTTAAACTATAGCTACGGGTGGCTGTTTGCGCCATTGCATTCCCGAAAGCTATTATAAAAATCAGCAGTAAGAATAATCTGAGGGTATAAGGCGGCATTAATTGGGTTAACTTTAAAAGCTATCTTCCAAAAGTATATTTTTTTATCAATCAACCCGTATAAATCACCATCAATACAACTATTAAAAAAACAACGCCGATAAAGCAGGCACATTACCAAACAAAAAAATATCCTAAAAGTTAATTATAGTATCATCAGCCACCTATTTATTATGAAATTCAATAGCATACACCTACTTGTAATAGTTTTGTTGCTTGCCGCATGTCAGCAAAAAAAGGCAAGTAATTTTAATCTGGCGGATACCGTAGCCAACAATAGTAACCAGGAAGTGAAGCTGGATGCTCCGTATGCAACCAAGGCCGTTAAAAACTTTTGTGATGTAATTGGCTGGCCAAAAGGCAAAACACCGCTTGCACCTGTAGGCTTTAAGGTAAGTTTATATGCCGATAGTTTAACAAACCCGCGCAATATTTACGTTGCCCCCAATGGTGACGTTTTTGTAGCCGAAGCCAATGCCGAAGTTACCGGTATTAAAAAAATTGGCGCCGATATTATTGGTGTGAGCAAATCGCAAAATCTGGGTAAAAGCGCCAACAAAATATTGTTGTTTAAAGATACTAATGGCGATGGTATCCCGGATTCAAAAACTATTTTCTTAGCTAAACTAAATCAGCCATTTGGTATACTTACCCTGGGCAATTGGTTTTATGTGGCCAACACCGATGGTTTATTGAGATACCCCTACAAACCGGGTGACACTACGATGAGCGGCCAGGGCGTAAAAATATTATCGTTACCAGCTGGCGGATACAATAACCACTGGACCCGCAACCTGAGGGCCAACAACGCGGGGACAAAAATATATGTATCAGTAGGTTCGGGCACCAACGTTGCCGAGCATGGCATGGAAGTAGAGAAACGCCGCGCAGATGTACTGGAAATAAACCCCGACGGCACCGGCGAACGCGTTTACGCCAGCGGCCTCCGCAACCCGGCAGGTATTGATTTTGAACCGCAAACCGGCGTGTTGTATGCCGCCGTAAATGAACGCGATAACCTGGGCGACAACCTGGTTCCCGATTATCTTACCAGCGTAAAGGAAGATGGCTTTTATGGCTGGCCCTGGGCCTACTTTGGCCAGCATGAAGATCCTCGCCATAAAAACGAAAACCCCGAAATGGTTAAAAAAGCCATCGTACCAGATCTTTCGCTGGGAGCACACACCGCCTCATTGGGATTAGCTTTTTATAACGGCAAAACTTTTTCGCAACACTATCGTAACGGTGCTTTTATTGGGCAGCATGGGTCATGGAACAGCTCAAAACTGGTGGGTTATAAAGTAATATTTATACCTTTTGTAAATGGCAAACCTACCGGCAAAACCGAAGACTTTTTAACCGGCTTTATTGCCGACCCCGCCAAAGGAAAGGTACACGGCCGGCCGGTTGGCGTGGCCATAGCCAAAGATGGCTCCCTGCTGGTAGCCGACGATAGCTCCAATAAAATATGGCGCGTGCAGATTAATTAATTTTTTGTAAGCACCCAGGTGGTCATACAGCGCAGGTTTTGCACATTGGTGGTTTTTATAGGCTCGCACAGGGTACCGTTTAATTCGTGGCTATATTTAAGCAGGGTTTCCTGGTTTACCAAAAAACGTTCAGAACCATCAGGCAGCAGGTATCTGCCATTACCTGTGCTATGCACCAGGTTTTCTATACATATATCTGAAGCCAGCCGTGCAAACAGGTAACCGCCAGGTTTTAGTACCCGCCACAACGAGCGCACCATGCTGTCATGGTGTTGGGCGTTATGCGCAAAATGAAGTACGGCGCTGCAAATAACCAGGTCAAAAGAACCATCGGCAAAAGGCATATCCTCCACCCCGCCAATACTAAAGTTACTTTTTTTGTTATCAGGAGCCAGCATACCCGATAATTGCTTAACGGCGGCTATAGCTTCGGCACTTTGATCAACCCCGTATACGGTATAATTATGCTGTAGAAAGTAAACCAGGTTGCGCCCGGCACCACAGCCTGCATCAAGCACCGTTTTACAATCATCAAAACGCCCTTTCAATAACTGATCGAACAAATAAATATCAATATTACCAAAAGCTTGCTGCAGGTTATTTTGCATAGGATGATGATTTTTTGTGGAAAATTAAGGATTTTGGGTAAATAGGAACGAAGAAAACAATTATACCGGCTCTACAAAAAAGTGGCCTGAAAGGATTCCTCCGTCAGGCCGCTTTTTATAACGATTCATTATTCCTTAGATCAACTGCATCAGGGCTTCTTTACTGAAACCTTTTAATTCGCTGGTGCGGTTATCACGTATTTTTTGAACCCATTGCGGGTCGGCTAACAGCGGGCGGCCAACGGCTACCAGGTCAAAATCACCACGATCCATGCGGCGTAAAAGCTCTTCCAATGAGCTTGGTTCTGAACTTTCTCCTTTAAATGCAGCCAAAAAATCCCCGTTTAAACCCACCGAACCTACAGTTATGGTTGGTTGTCCGGTTATTTTCTTAGCCCATCCGGCAAAGTTAAGATCCGATCCCTCAAACTCCGGTTCCCAGAAACGGCGTTGCGAACAATGGAAAATATCCACACCGGCATCAGCCATCGGGTTTAGCCAGCTATCCATTTCCTGCGGTGTTTGCGCAATTTTATTATCATAGGCTGATGGTTTCCATTGTGCCAAACGAATGATGACTGCAAAATCATCACCCACCTGCCTGCGTACTTCTTTAATTACCTCAATGGCAAAACGGTTGCGTTCGGCTATGGTTTTACCGCCATAAATATCCGTACGCTGGTTGGTTGCATCCCAAAAAAACTGATCAATCAGGTAGCCATGTGCACCGTGAATTTCTACCGTATCAAAACCTAATCTTTTGGCATCAGCCGCTGCGCGGCCAAAAGCTGCAATGGTATCGGCAATATCAGCATCTGTCATTGCTTTACCGTTAGTATTACCCGGCCTGTTCAAGCCCGATGGCCCCTCAAAAGGCTGGGCAGGTACCCAGCCGGAGTGGTGGTTATCCATAATTCCCATGTGCCATATCTGCGGGCCCATAGCACCACCGGCATCATGTACATTATGAATTACCTTTTGCCAGCCGGCCAATGCCTGCTCACCGTAAAAGTGGGGTATGTTTTTATCATTTGATGATGATACCCGTTCAATCACTGTACCTTCTGAAAGAATAAGCCCTACTTCTCCCGCGGCACGTTTATGGTAATAAGCGGCAACATCGTCCGTAGGCACCCCATCAGGCGAGAACGAGCGTGTCATAGGCGCCATCACTATCCGGTTCTTTATATTTAGTGATTTCAGACTAAAAGGCCTGAACAAAATGTTATGATCAATACTCATGTTATATATTTTCTGGTTTTTTTATTCAGTTAAGTAACAACGCCACAAATATATTTCGGTTTTTCCCGATATACCAATCAATCATAAAGAGATGACATTCGGCTGATTTTTGTTTGCTGGATTATCTCAGTTATCTGTGTTTTCAGAATCATCGCATAGCAACTTTTACCTCATCGGCGCAGGTTTATCCTTTAAAACCCCTAAATTTAACCCAATGATTTTTGATTTCAGGTTAAAGGTTTTTTACACGGTTGCCCAAAGGCTCAGCTTTACCAAAGCCGCCCATGAGCTGTTTATTACCCAGCCCGCCATTACCAAACACATTAAGGAGCTGGAACAGCAGTTGAGTGTACAGCTGTTTAAGCGCAATGGCAATAATATTACGCTTACCGTAGCCGGTAAGGTGCTGATGCAATATGCCGAAAGGATTTTCCATACTTATACCGAACTGGAAACCGAACTGGCCCAGCTTAATAACATTGAAGCCGGCACCCTGCATATTGGCGCCAGTACTACCGTGGCCCAAACTATTTTGCCTAAAATACTGGCACTGTTCAAAAAGAGCTACCCTGAGGTTACCTTTAACTTTATACAAGGCAATACCGACTACATTTCGCAACTGATACTGGACGAAAAAATAGATGTGGCCATTGTAGAGGGTGCGGCAC
This sequence comes from Mucilaginibacter saanensis, assembly GCF_014200575.1. Taxonomy (GTDB): domain Bacteria; phylum Bacteroidota; class Bacteroidia; order Sphingobacteriales; family Sphingobacteriaceae; genus Mucilaginibacter. The sequence goes on from NZ_JACHBZ010000010.1 coordinate 150,024, forward strand.
ATTCGCCGCAGTTGGCTTATGCCCCCTTTGCCAAAGATGAAATTGTGCTGGTAACCAAGGCCAACAATAAGTTATCAAAAAAGGCAGAGATCACCCCTAAGCAACTACCGGGCATACCACTGGTACTGCGCGAAGCCGGTTCAGGTACGCTCGACGTAATTTTCAACGCCCTGGCCAGCGTACAGATCAGCCCTAAAGATCTGAATGTTGAAATTCAGTTGGAGAGCAGCATAGCTATTAAACAATACCTTTTATATTCAGAAACAGCCACTTTCCTGTCTATCCAGTCGGTATTGAGCGAATTGAAATATAATGAGCTCAGCATTATTGAAATAAAAGGGCTTGAAATTTTCCGCACTTTTCAGTTCATTCAACTGCATGGTAAAAACAATAAGCTTATCGATCTTTTTAAGCGCTTTTGCCTGGCCAATTATAACTTAAAGTAATCCTATATTACTAAATATCATTTGATTTAGTAATACCTTCTGTCCACATTTGATTGCTCATTAAAAAGCAATTTTATGGAACATATTAGTACCGATATTTGCATTATAGGCGCAGGCCCGGTTGGCTTATTTGCCGTTTTTGAAGCAGGCCTACTCAAAATGCGCTGCCACTTAATTGATGTATTACCACAGGTTGGCGGCCAGCTTTCTGAAATATATCCTCACAAACCTATTTATGATATTCCCGGCTATCCGGATATAACAGCACAACAACTGGTTGACCGGCTGATGGAGCAGGGTGCGCCCTTCCACCCCACTTTTAGCTTGGGCGAACGGGTTGAAACCCTCACAAAAAATACCGATGGCTCTTACTTCATACAAACCAATGATGGCACTACCGTTCATTGTCAGGTAGTAGTTATAGCAGGCGGCCTTGGCTGCTTTGAGCCGCGTAAACCGGAGATTAACCGACTTACAGAATTTGAAGGTAAGGGCGTTGCATATATGGTTAAAAACCCAGAATTGTTCAGGGGGCGTAAGGTGGTATTGGCCGGTGGTGGCGATTCTGCATTGGATTGGGCCATATTTTTAGCTAACGTGGCCGAACGGGTTACGCTGGTGCACCGCGGCGATACCTTCAGAGGGGTGCCTGACTCTGCCGAAAAGGTTTTTGAACTGGCCAGGGAAGGCAAAATAGACCTGATCCTGAAATCAAACGTGGTAGCCTTAACCGGCGATGGCCATTTGCAGGAAGTTACCTTGCTTGACCGTAATAACAACGCGAGCCATATTGCTGCCGACCACCTGATACCACTTTTTGGCCTGAGCCCCAAACTGGGCCCTATTGCCAACTGGGGGTTGAATATCGATTTCTCGGCCATTGTGGTGAACACCCGCGATTACAGCACCAGCGTTGAACGCATTTACGCTATAGGTGATATTAACACCTATCCGGGTAAGCTTAAGCTTATATTATGCGGTTTTCACGAAGCTGCACTTATGGCCCAGAGCGCATTTAAACACGTATTCCCGGAGCAAAAATTGAGTTTTAAATACACCACCGTATATGGTGTTACCGAATTTTAATCATGATCAACTTAATTATTGAAGACCGCGAGGGCCACCGTGCCCCGGTTGAAATCCCCGAAGGCATCAGCCTTAGTTTAATGGAGGTTTTAAAGGCATCTGAATATGAGGTGCTGGCCACCTGCGGCGGTATGGCCCTTTGCGCCACCTGCCATGTGCAGGTAGTGGAAGGCCCCGATCAGTTTTTTATCCCAAATGATACCGAGCTCGACATGCTGGACACCCTTCCCGATGCCGGATCTGACAGCCGCCTTGCCTGCCAGATCCAGATCAGTGAGGATATGGACGGCATGGTTTTCCGATTACTTTAAGTTATATACACTAAGTAAAACGGTACTTTTTTCGTGTTTTTTGAGTCATAAACTGATGATTTTGATGTGTTTTTTTGAGAAATTCACCAAAAGCAACCCTATTTTGAACAGAATTTGACATCATCAAAAAAGAAGCTTAAAAATTGTACACTAAGTATAATTCCACGTTTTCATTGTCCAAATACGGGCAGGGTATTATTCAATAATGCTAATAGTAAAATTAGCACGATGAGGTTTCCACCCTGTACTGGCAATAACACGCTTTTATAAACACAGCAAGTTTCGGGTTTTACGGAAGCCCCTATTTGAGCAATTTTGAACATCGGCAAATGTATTGCCTGTGTTTAAAATTTCTCAAAATGCACCACATAAGCGAACCCAACATCCTCTATTTTGGTACACCGGTGGTACTGGTTAGCACCATGAATGAGGATGGCTCTTATAATTTAGCACCCATCTCGTCTGCTTTTTGGCTTGGCTGGCGTTGCATTATAGGCATGGCAACAACATCCAAAACGGTACAAAACCTGGTGCGCACTAAACAATGTGTTTTAAATCTGCCATCGGTTCATGAAGTACAGGCCGTAAATAATCTGGCGCTTAAAACCGGGGCCAATCCGGTGCCCACGGCCAAACAAAACCGGGGATATTATTACGAGCCTGATAAATTTGGCGTTGCGGGATTAACGCCCGTACCCTCGCAAAAGGTAACGGCTCCCCGTGTTATGGAATGCCCTGTTCAACTGGAAGCCCATGTTGCCGAAGTACACCCCATTGGCGAGGACAATGAATTACAACGCGGCTGCATAGTAACCATGGAGTTAAAAATAGTGCAGGTTTACCTCGAACAATCCATCACGATGAATGGCGACCCGAACCGGGTTGACCCTGACAAATGGCGGCCGCTGATTATGAGCTTTCAGCAGTTTTATGGCTTAGGCCATCAGATACACGCTTCATCGCTGGCCAGCATCCCCGAGTATCAGTATAAAAGCCCGGATATAGAAACCGCCCGGAATATAGAAAAGATAGCGCAGCCCTTGAGTGCTTAATCGAGGCATCTATTCAAAAGTTCCGATGTTGATGAATAGCTGCTTCACTGCGTGTAGCATAAGCTACTATTAACCTGCATAAAGAATATATAAAAAGAGGGTGTCAGTCTGAGCGTGTCGAAGACTCGTGCGCAAAGGCCTACCCACCATGGTTCGACGGAGCTCACCATGACACCCTTCTTTTATTCTTTAAACATCGTTACTCTGTTCACCGCCTCCCGGGTTTAATTATAGTTTTTCTGATAAATAGCCGGGGTGATACCTGTCCACCGTTTAAAGGTGCGGGTAAAGGCGCTTAGTTCATTATACCCCAGCATATAAGATATTTCCTTAACCGGGTATGAGCCTGCTTTTAAATAATTAATGGCCAGTGATTTCCGCGCTTCATCTGCCAGTTGCTGAAAGTTAATACCTTCCTCTTTTAATTTACGCTGCAGGGTACGCGAACTGATATTGAAGTTGGCCGCAATATCCTCCAACGATACAATACCGAGATAAGAGTTTGCCAGCAAATAATTATAGATACGGTTTTTAAGGCTTTGCTTTTCGGCAGGTGCAGTTTTGGTTGGTGTTACCTTTTGCAGCAGTATACTTTGCAGTTCGTAATTGGCGGTTATAATACGTTCATTCCAATATTGCTGGTCAAATGTAATGATGTTGGCGGCAGCTTCGGCAACTGGCTGGCAGCGCATCACACGCTCATACTCCGCCGGGTTATCAATTGCCCTGGCGTAGTGAATGCCGAGTGGTTTTATCTTTTTCAGCATCAGGCCATCCAATTCATGAATCACAAATACCATCAACAGGTCAAGCGTTTGTACAGCTGTAGCCGAGTTTTGCCACTCAGGACTATCCGGTATAAATGCCACAGAAAAAGTAGTACCGTGCTGCTTCACTTCAAGTTTAAAAGCCGTGGTTATTAAATGAGTTAACGATGCCGCTATGGTTAACGCACCACCAACGGTTTCGCTGCTTTTAATGATCTCGCCAACGATGCCCAGCGCTGACAGTTGCAACGACTCACCAAAGTGCAGGCCAAACAAACTATCCTTACTTAAATGAATAGCGTTGAGCCACAAGTCGCCCACCTGTTTTGCTACAAGGGGCCGCGTTCCGGTTTGCAGTTCATCAATCGTAATGTTTGATAAACGGCACAGGGTTTCGGGCGATATATCCCGTTGAGCAGCGTAAGCCAATAGCCCCATCAATAATTTTCTGAGCTGATCTTCCATCATGTTTTTGATTACTGTACTAAGGTAACAGTAGCAAATTGCTTTACAAAAGATTGGCGCAATGTGGTAAACAGATGTCGTGTAAAGGTAAGTTATACATGCTCCCTCCGGGCGACCTTTGATTTATCAAAACGAAAGGAAATACCATGTTAATAACGCTTGAATTTACAAAACCATGAAAGTTACCGGTATCCTGTGCCTGTTGGCTTTAGCAAGCTATAGCCACGCACAAACAACCTCTGCAATTAATAATCACTTAAAAACAAACAACATGAAAAACGAAGCTGAACAAGTAGTAACAGAATTTTTAAACGCCGTAAAAGTAGCAGATATTGAACAACTGAATGCCCTGCTGCACCCCGATGTAGAATGGAGCCAACCCGGCAACAGCCGCATATCAGGTATAAAACGCTCCAGTAACGAGGTATTTCAGATGGTGGGCAAAATGTTTGAGCTGTCTGCCAATACATTAAAACTTACCGATATCAAATCCATCTGCGTGAGCGGCAACAAGGTGGCCTGCCTGCTGCACTGGAACGCGGCCCAACCTGCCGGCGGCATCCTGGATGTAGACAACATTGACCTGTACACCGTTGAGGACGGCAAGATCACCAAAGTGGAGGTATTTACTGCTGATGAAACAAAGGAAGAAATGTTTTGGGGCGATTAAAATCATTAAGTTTTCGTAAAAAGACAGGCGCATGTGATGCGCCTGTCTTTTTTACACATGAACAGTAAGCAACAAATAAGCTATTACTGTTGCCCCTGCCATGATTTAAGCTCCTCGGCAATAAAATGATTCACCAGGTCGGTATACATTTTTTCAATAGCATCAGGACTTAAGCCTTCTGCCTCCGCCCATGATCTTCTTTCGGCAAGCATTGCCTGAAACCGTGCGGGAGCAGCCACGTCTGTTGGGTTCTTTTTAAATTTTGCAGCCGCCTGTACATATTTAAAACGCTTACCTATCAACGCTATCACATCCCGGTCAATCTGGTCAATTTCTTGTCTGATGTCTGCCATATCCAGGCATTCATCGGGTTGGTTATTAATGGCCATTTATAATAATAAAGGTTGGTTATAGTAAAATTTCTTTTTACTGATCAAGCCGTTGTCCCATTGCTGCACTGATATTTCTTTCCCATATCTGATCTTTTGATCCTCTTTATTGGTGATCGCCTATAAAAAGGCAGCGATGCATTATTTTACTACAGCTTTAAGTACTTAACAATGATTTGGCTAAAGCCACATAACACATTTTTAAACCGTGCCATGAATGGGACGGCAATGAATTTAAACTTATTATCTGTTTCATTGCCGTTGGCTAAAGCCAACGGACAACATTGCATAAGCAGCGGCTTTAGCTAAATCAATGAGGTAATTTGTTTTCAGACGTCCACCTTATTTTTCAGCGTGCTCATGTTGCGCTTTATAAGGCCATGTTTTCGGCGGTGGCAATTTGATAACGCGGTTCATGCAGGATAGGAAAATTGCAGGAGTTGGCAATGAAACACATTTTATTAGCCTCCTTGTGCAACTCATTAGCCCTGTCTATCATAGCCTGATCAGTAATGGTGATAACCGGCCTCAGCAGGATCAAGGTAAAACATCCGCTTCCGCTTTTGTTTTCAAGCATTACCCCTTCGGCGTTATCTGCATAAGCGGTTACCACAATATTGGCGGTAGTGCACAGGTGCAGGTACCAAAGCATGTGGCATGATGATACAGCTGCCACCAGCAAATCCTCCGGGCTATGTTTGGAGCCATCGCCCCTGAAATTTGGGTCTGATGAACCCGCAATTGGTTGTTTACCATCAATAGTGATCTCATGACATCGCTCATAAGCCCGGTAATCTTTTGTTCCTTCACCTGTATTACCGGTCCAGGTGACGTTTGTTTGATAGTGATGATTTTTCATAGATGTAATTTAAAAAGGGTTAACCGGTCCCAAAACCCGATTCCTGCTATTATTCATTTTTGGTAGCGCTGGCAAGCAGCATACAGGTGGCAGCCGTTAAACTACCCAGTACCGGGATGGTTAGTGTTTGTAATATTTACTGCCCGCAACGTATATACACCGGGCATTGGAAAAAACGTAACAAATTCAGCAGCAGTTGATGCAGCTTTTTATGCCTGGTGCATGCTTTAAGCCTTAATATGGTTCAGGTTCTGAATTTTACCATCACCAAATGACCAATTCTCTTTGCCTCCGTTTTCAACCAGGATAATGATCACATCACTAATCAGAACCGGCGTTTCTGCAGCTATACGGCTGGCAATGGAGGCATATAGTTTTTCTTTTTGCTCATAACTCCGGCCCGAGCCTGCGGTTATTTGTACATAAACCATATCGCCGCTATGCGCTATTCCCAGATAGTTTTCGGGATAGTATAGCTGGGTTTTTTCCAGTTCTTCAATAACATGAAAGTAATCATCAAGGGGCACATTAAACTCATCCATCAGGGATTGATGCACCGCTTTTGATATTTTATCCTTCGTGTCTGACGGTAATGTCTTCAACAAGCTTATTCGTACAAAAGGCATAAAACTAAATTATATAATAAATATTAATCAGCTTAATCTGGATAAGATTTTTAGCATTTTGTTACTTGTTGATGACATAATTTTATCAATTTAGCGTGATAATTACCTTGCCAAGTTGTGTACCAGCTGCCACATATTTGTAAGCTTCTTTTACCTGTTTAAACGTATAAATTTTATCAATAACAGGTTTTATATTCCAGGCCTCTATTGCACGGTTCATGGCTTCAAAACTGCGGCGGCTCCCTACAAAAACCGGCCGGATATTGATCAACTTAACAAACACGGTACCCAGCATACTTTTTAACATCACCTGCGAATTATTAACAACCCCGGCGCTGCTTACCAAAGTAATTTCGGCCCCAAAGGCGGCGGCCTTAACAGATTGTTCAAAAGTATCTATACCACCGGTTTCAATTACCCGGCTAACGCCGCGGCCTCCGGTAAGCTCCTTTACACGGGTATGCCAGTCGGGATCATCGATATAATTAATTACTTCATCGGCACCTAAGGCACGCAGGGCATTAAACTTTGAGTTTTTTGAGGTAAGCGCAATCACACGTGCACCTATCATTTTGGCAAACTGAACGGCAAATACGGCAACCCCGCCGCTGCCTATGGTCAGTACCGTATCGCCGGCCAAAACCGGGCGTGGCCCTGTTAACGCCGACCACGCCGTTAGCGCCGCGCATGGCAGGGTAGCCGCTTCTTCCCAGGTTAAGTTTGCGGGGATCTTAACCAGCCACTCCTCATTAAGCACTACGTATTCGGCAAGCATACCGTCAAGCGTACAGCCTAACTGATCGGCAATGTCCATATCTATTTGTCCATCGCGCCAGTTGGCAAAGTAATTTCCTGCAACGCGGTCGCCGGTTTTAAAACGGACAACACTTGCCCCCGTGGTTACTACCTCGCCAACACCCTCACTTAACGGAATGATGCCTTGCCTTGGTGGCAGCGGATATACCTGGTTCAGGATATAAATATCGCGCCGGGCAATAGATACTGCCTTTATTTTTACTAAAACCTGGTTAGGGCCAGGGTTTGGTACCGGGCTTTCGGTTAATATAATACCGTCTGCCGATCCAAATTTTTCAAGAATATAAGGTTTCATGATGGTTATGTTTTGCTGATGTAAACCTACCCCGGCAACATCAGCAAACAACAACCATTTCGCGACAGCTCATTACCTTTTTACGACAAATAACCTGTAGGTATCAATAAAACTCAGGATAAACTTTTACCGTTTCGGCCTGCCTGGCATCGTGGCCATAAAAAACTGTGGCCTTATACTGCTCTGCGATAGCCTGTACCTTACTTAATGATACCGCAGCAGTTTCAGGGTCGACCGCAAAGTAGGGAACCTGGTGTTTAAAAATGCCTTCGGTAAGCGCTACATCAATACAAAGCAATATATAGCCGGTATCCGCCGTATTAATTAATATAGACTGGTGCCCGGGTGAGTGACCAGGGGTGTAAATCAACCTGATGTTATCGCAAAGCTGATAGTCGCCATCAATAACCTGGTAGTTCAGATCTTTGATCCTACATTCTGCCGGAGAGTAATCTTCATTATCCAGCATCGGCAGCTCATTTTTTTGTACCAGCACAGGCGTATGTTTAAAGTATTTATGCCCGCCGGAATGGTCGCAATGGAAATGCGTAGATATTACCAGTTTAACATCTTCCGGCCTATAGCCTGCGCTCTTAAGCAAATGGGGTATCCGGTGTTCCTCATTCATGTACAGGTACAAAAGCCCTTCCATTGGCGTACCATCATAATAATTGGGGTTGTTCAGGAAAACCTCGTCTAAACCGGTATCAATCAAGATCAAACCGTCGGTAGTATCCAGTAAATAAATAAAAAGCGGGGAATGCACCATACTGGGATTATCGGCTCCGAGATCGGTGTTAATAAAATACTCCCTTACCATACCATGCCCCGCAGGCAATAAGTATAATTTGTTTACTATAAGTTGCTTATTCATTTTATATATTCGTTAAAACCCGAACAGCACTTTTCCTTCTTTTTTATTTTCAACGGCCGCTTTTACAGCCTCTTTATAACTATCAAGCGGATAACTTGCCGCAACCTTTCATGATTATTCTTTATTACAGGTTGGTCATCTTCAAAGATGCATCGTTATAGCGCTGACCGGTATCGGGATATTTTAATAATAATGCGCTAAACTCCTGCAAATCGGCAGCTGATAGTTTTACATCTACCGCACCGGCATTTTCCTGCAGATACCTGCGTTTTTTAGTGCCGGGGATAGGTATAATATCATTACCCTGCGCCAACACCCAGGCCAGTGCCAATTGTGCCGGACTTACATTTTTCTGTGCTGCAAAAACGGCAAAAGCATTGGCCAGCTTTTGATTATTATCCCAGTTATCATCACTAAAGCGGGGCAGCGTTCTGCGAAAATCATCAGCCGCCAGGTTGTCTTTACTAACCGTGTTGGTCACCAAACCACGCGCAAGCGGGCTATAAGGCACCAATGATATTTTCAGCTCGCGTAAAACAGGCAGTATGTCGTTTTCCACATCGCGTGTTAATAAGGAGTATTCGCTTTGCAGAGCCGCTATCGGGTGTACCGCATGTGCCTTACGGATACTGGCAGCAGACGCCTCTGATAAACCCAGGTAACGCACTTTACCTTCCTTCACCAATTCTGCCATGGCACCAACCATTTCCTCAACCGGCACATTTGGATCAATACGGTGCGCATAGTACAGATCTATGGTATCAATGCCGAGGCGTTTCAAACTTTTTTCAACAGCATTTTTAATATGTACCGGTGAACCATCGAAGTATACATTTGATGTACCGCTACCCATGTAAGGAGCATTTTCATCACGTACCCTGAAGCCAAACTTAGTGGCTATAAATACCTTATCGCGGTTGGCTTTAAGTACCTTGGCAATCAGTTCTTCGTTTTTGCCGTTGGCATACATATCTGCAGTATCCCAAAAGTTAATCCCCAGGTCAAGGGCCAGGTTAAGGGTGGCTATAGATTCATCATTGTCAACCGGGCCATAAGCAAAGCTCATACCCATGCAGCCCAAACCAATGGCTGATAGCTTTTCGCCGGTGTTTCCTAAATTTCTGTATTCCATAAGTTTTATGTTTTTGTTATACAAATATATTGCGCTTAAACACAGGCCTGATTACACTTATCAAACCAAAAACTATAAAATTCAAACAATTAAACCCGGAAAGCCTTTGGATTAAGCGCTGTTTGCTTTTTAAAAAAGTTGTTAAAATAGGCAGGATATTCAAAACCCAGGCTATAAGCAATATCGGCTATATTCCAGTCGGTATGCCTTAGCAGTGCTTTTGCTTCATTGGCTACCCGCTCGGCAATGTGTGTGCTGGTAGTTTTGCCCGTAATTTCCTTAACAGCCCGGTTAAGGTGATTTACGTGCACCGATAAGCGGCCGGCGTAATCGGCAGCCGTTTTGAGCTTTAGCGCATAATTGGGTGAGTCAATAGGAAATTGCCGCTCCAGGAGTTCCATAAACAAGGTAGCAATACGCGATGAAGCATTGCTGTGTTTAAAAAAGGTATCGGCAGGTTTCAGCTTCAGTGCCTCGTGAACAATAAGGTTAACGTAATTACGCAGCAGGTCATATTTATACATATAATCTGTATCTATTTCGCTGAGCATTTTGCAAAATATATCGCTGATGGTTTTAACCTGCTCATCATTAACAAAATAAACCGGGCTGCCGCCCACCTTAAATAGCGGCGAATCAATAAAACTTTCGCTGCGGTTATTGCTGCTGATGAAGTCTTCGGTAAACAGGAAAAAATAACCGGTTTGCTTCACTGGCGCCGCCTCCCATGAATACGGGATGGTTGGGTTTGAAAACACCAGGGCACACTTGTCAAAGCTAATACCTTTATCGGCATAGTATAAGGTACCGCCGCCAATGCTCAGGGATATTTTATAAAAATCACGACGATGATAATTCGTAACGTCATGGCAAACCTCGCCACGGGGATATACGTTAAAATGTCCGGCACCACGCTGGTTGCTCCCCAAAGGCATCATTTTCATGCCGGGGTGCCCTTCATAAAAATCTTCAAGTGTTTCGGTTGGATGCATAATCAAAGTTATAAAATTCAAACAAGCACAAGTGTGCCTATAGCTACTATAACGCTGTTAACATTAATCTTTACATTATGATTGCAACTTTTTTAGCCGGTCTTTGGCTTTTTGCGGCAGGTATAAATTGCCGGTTTGCTTGTCGTAGTTTAGTTTAAGATGGGTAACTAACCAGGTACCGTTTTGCTTTTCAAGACTGGAGTGGTAAGTTCCCGAAATTGTCCATACCTCGTCATCAATAAAATGATCGGCTTTCCCTACGTAATCCACATCGGCCTGGCTGCCGTGAAGTTTTACTCTGAACTCCGAAACCTGGTGGTTAGTGCTATCAAAACCTGGCAAAAAGCATGCCCAGGTATTGGTAATTTGTTCGGGAGTTTGTACAGATGGCTCCCCTCCCACCATTGATGTATAGTCCAGCAAAACATTTTCTGCCATTACGCTTTGCACTGATTTCCAGTCACGGGCATCAACACTTTTAAATAAAATTGTAATTGCTTGTATTATTTTATTGCCTTCCATGCCCATTTAGATGTCAAGATACTTAATTTGTTTCAAACTTAAGCCTAATTAATTAAGAATTAATTGATCTAAGGCATATTATTCCATGCAATTCCGGGGCTTAAGGTCAATAAATTTTATATTAGTGCACCGTAATGATACAACTATGGCCTATGATGAATTATTAGTTAACCGCCTGCGTGAAGCCCTGAGCGAACAACCTGTGGTGGAAGAGGTAAGTATGTTTCAGGGAATATGTTTTATGGTAAATGATAAAATGTGCATTTGTGTACGTGACCAGGGCCTGCTATGCCGTATAGGACAGCAACAGGCGGCCATTGAGCTTGAAAAAGGCAACTGCAGGCAAATGGTTCATGGCAGCAGGGTAATGAAAGATTTTGTTTATGTTGATATGGACGAACTGAGAACCAGCCGGGAATTTAACCATTGGATAAATCTTTCATTACAGTTTAATACGATAGCAAAAGCTTCAAAAAAACGAAAAAAGAATTAAATACAACTCCTAAATACCAAACGCTCAGCAGCGTGCAATGTTGTTATTTTTAATTGTTTTTTTAACACTTAAATGCAATTAACCTATATTTGTCATTTAAACACCAATAACCGGCATTTAGCAGCATAAACAGGCGTACATTTTTTTTTTGCCATTTCTTTTATTTATAATTACCCCGATTGTTAACCGATATTTATTTTTCATATAATTTTGATCATATAAAATGCTCAAGTACTCTAAGCAAACCAGGCTATTACTGGCTGTTGATTGCATAATTTTTGGATTTGACGGAGAAGTTTTAAAGCTGTTGCTGATCAAAAGAGGTTTTCAGCCCGAAAAGGGAAACTGGAGTTTGATGGGCGGCTTTGTACAAGCCGATGAAAGCCTTGACCAGTCTGCCAACCGCATTTTGAAACAACTAACAGGCCTTGAGGGTGTTTACCTGGAACAGTTAGGCACCTTTGGCGATCCTAACCGCGACTCTATGGAACGTACCGTTTCCGTAGCTTATTTTGCACTTATTGATCTGCAAAAATATCAAACACAGCTAAACTCTGATTACCATGCCGAGTGGTTTCAGCTTAAACGCACGCCTAAACTGGTGTTTGATCATCAGGAAATGTTGGAGCAAGCCCGCAAACGTATCCGCTATAAAGCGGCCATGCACCCCATACTTTTTGAACTTTTACCTACCAAGTTCACTATACCTCAGTTACAAACACTTTATGAATGTGTTTTTAACACTACTATTGACAAACGCAACTTTAGCAAAAGAGTATTAGCTACCGGCCTGCTTATAAAGCTTACCGATAAGGACAAAGCAGGCTCAAAACGCGGTGCATATTACTACCAGCTTAACATGCAAAACTACTATGCTAAATTCCAGGCATTTATGAATTTCATTCCTAATCCGGATTCTTTATAGCCCGATTTCTCCCCTAAAAAGAGCGCTTATTTTTTAATTTGAAATTTTTTTTTTCAAAAAATTACTTTTTGTAAAAAAATAAGTGTTCTTTTGACAACAATTATAAATTTTTATGAGCAAAAACCAATTTGTTATTGGGGTAGACTATGGATCAGATTCTGTACGCTCCGTTATCGTTAATGCCGCAAACGGAGAAGAAATAGCATCGTCAGTTTTTGAATATCCACGCTGGCGCGACGGTTTGTTTTGCGAGCCCGCCGCAAACCAGTTCAGACAGCACCCTCAGGATTATATTGATGGCCTTGAAACAACCATTAAGGATTGTATTGCGCAGGCAGGTGGTGCCGAAATAGCAGCTTTAGTAAAGGGTATATCTGTTGATACCACCGGCTCAACCCCGGTAGCGGTTGACAACACCGGTACCCCACTGGCCTTAACAGCTGAGTTTGCAAATAACCCTAACGCTATGTTTGTGTTATGGAAAGATCATACCTCTGTAAAAGAAGCTGCCGAAATTAACGCTCACGCCGCTTTATTTGAAACCAATTATCTGCAATACGTAGGTGGTATATACTCATCAGAGTGGTTTTGGGCCAAGCTGCTGCATGTTTTAAGGGTTGACGAAAGCGTAAGAAACGCAGCTGCATCCTGGGTTGAACATTGCGACTGGATACCATTTTTACTTACCGGCGGTGCCGATGTTAAGGCAATAAAACGCGGTCGCTGTTCTGCCGGCCATAAAGCCCTTTGGGCCGAAGAGTTTGGCGGTTTACCACCCGATGACTTTTTTGCTTCTCTTGACCCTTTATTAAAAGGTTTTACCGCAAAACTATATCAGGATACTTACACTGCAGATCAGGCTGCCGGAACGTTAAGTGCTGAATGGGCGCAGCGTTTGGGCCTACCTGCCGATGTAGTGGTTGGCACCGGTGCTTTTGATGCGCACATGGGCGCCGTGGGTGGCCAGATAGAACCATATCACTTAAGCAAGGTTATGGGCACTTCTACCTGCGATATATTGGTTGCACCAACTGCAAACATGCAGGATAAATTGGTGCGCGGCATCTGCGGCCAGGTAAATGGATCGGTTATTCCGGGAATGGTAGGTTTAGAAGCTGGACAATCAGCCTTTGGCGATACTTACGCCTGGTTCAAAAAAATAATATCATGGCCCGTTAATACCTTGCTGTCACAATCAAAACTGATAGATGCAGCTACGGCCCAGGCTTTAAAAGCCGAACTATCAGATCTTATTATTCCTGAACTAAGCAGACAGGCCGCCTTACTTCCTATTGACGAAGCTAACGAACTGGCTATTGACTGGTTTAACGGTCGCCGTACACCTGATGCCAACCAGGAGCTTAAAGGCGCTATCACCGGCCTTGGTTTAGGCAGCGATGCCCCGAGGGTTTTCCGTGCACTGGCCGAGGCTACCTGCTTTGGTGCCAAAAGCATTGTTGACCGCTTTATAAGCGAAGGCATACCCGTAAAAGGGATCATCGGCATTGGTGGTGTAGCCAAAAAATCGCCTTTTGTTATGCAAATGATGGCCGATGTTTTGGGCATGCCTATCCGCATCCATCAGTTTAAACACACCTGCGCATTAGGCGCCGCCATGTTTGCTGCTGTAGTAGCAGGCATTTACCCTACGGTAGAAGAAGCTATGGCCGCCATGGGCCGTGGGTTTGATGAAGAATATCTGCCCAATGCAAATCTGAAAGAAGTATATGCCAGGCGCTATAATCAATACAAAACCCTGGGCGATTTTGTAGCCGGGCAAGTAGTAAAACACACTGCAGAACTTCAAAACATTTAATACCATGAGTAAGTATCAACATATAAAACAAACCGCTTATGATGCCAACATGCAACTGCCCAAACTGGGCCTGGTGCTGTTTACCTTTGGTAACGTAAGTGCCGCCGACAGGGCTTTGGGTGCCTTTGCTATTAAGCCCAGCGGAGTACCTTATGAGGAGCTAACCCCCGAAAAAATGGTGATAGTTGATTTTGACGGCAATACCATTGAGGGCGATCTGCGCCCGTCATCAGATACCAAAACACATGCGGTTCTGTACAAAAACTGGGAACATATCAATGGCATTGTACATACACATTCAACCTATGCTACGGCCTGGGCACAGTCGCAGCGCGATATACCCATTTTTGGTACCACCCATGCTGATCACTTAACAGCTGATATTCCCTGCGCACCGCCCATGCATGATAAAATGATTGAGGGCGACTATGAGTACCAAACCGGTTTCCAGATCATGGATACGTTTAAGGAACAGGGTCTTGATTATAAAGAGGTTGAAATGGTTTTAGTAGGCAATCACGCTCCGTTTACCTGGGGTAAAACGGCCGAAAAAGCCGTATACAACAGCGCAGTTTTAGAAGCCGTTGCACACATGGCCTACATCACCGAGCAAATTAACCAGAGTGCGCCGCGCTTAAAAGACTCGCTCATCAAAAAACATTACGAGCGTAAACATGGACCAGATTCTTATTACGGTCAATAATTTATCAGCATACAACAAAAAACTATGAAATTACGCTATCTGCTTATTTTGACCGCCAGCCTGTTTATAGCCACCGGGGCATCGGCCCAAACTACAGTTGCCGCAACACCGCCCATGGGCTGGAACAGTTATAACTGTTTTGGCTCGGCTGTGCATGAAGACGAGGTGAAGGCCAACACCGACTATATGGCCAAATACCTCAAACCTCATGGCTGGGAATATATTGTGGTTGACTTTTTATGGTCATACGATAACCCTCCGGGCAGCAACATTGGCAACCCTTTTCAGAAACGACTACAAGACGGTTCGTACATACCCTGGCTAACCATGGATAAATGGGGCCGGTTAACCCCGCAGCCTAATAAATTCCCGTCGGCATTTGGCGGCAACGGCTTTAAACCCCTGAGTGATTATGTACATGCCCAGGGCTTAAAATTTGGTATTCACGTAATGCGCGGTATACCCCGGCAGGCAGTATGGGCAAAATCGCCCATTAAGGGCACCAACGGTATTACTGCCGATATGGTTGCAGATACCAACTCCAAATGCCCCTGGATGAACCACATGTACGGGCTTGACATGACAAAACCAGGCGCACAGGAATACCTGAACTCTTTGCTTGAACTCTATGCCTCATGGGGAGTTGACTTTATTAAGGTGGACGACCTTTCGCGCCCTTATAGCGCAGCCGAAGTAGAAGGCTATAAAAAAGCGATTGACCTGTGCGGCAGGCCGATAGCATTTAGCTTATCGCCGGGCGAAACACCGGTTAGCCAGGCAGCTCATGCCACAAAATACGCCAATATGTGGCGCATGGCCGACGATTTTTGGGATAACTGGAAAGAAGTACTGCACATGTTTGATTATGCTAAAAGCTGGGAAGGCGTAGGCGGCCCGGGCCACTGGCCAGATTGCGATATGATCCAGATTGGCAAACTGTCAAAACGCGGCCCTGTTGGGGTTGAACGTTACAGCCGCTTTACCGAGGATGAATTGTATACGCACATGACTTTTTGGAGCATTTACCGTTCGCCGCTGATGCTGGGTGGTAACCTACCCGAAAATCGAGATCTGGAGCTGAAGTTGTTTACCAATGATGAAGTACTTGCCGTAAATCAAAAAGGCGAAAATCCACGTCAGCTTTATAAAAAGAATGGTGCAATGGTTTGGTACTCGCATGTGCAAGGCAGCAAAGATATTTATGTAGCGCTTTTCAACATCAGCGATAATGCTCAAAATGTAAGCGTTGATTTTGCTTCACTTGGCCTTAAGGGTAAAGTAACCATAAGGGATCTGTGGAAAAAGCAAAACATAGGCCGGTTTAGCAAGAGCTACCAGCAAAATATTAACCTGCACGGTACTGCTTTGTTAAGGTTATCGGCTCAATAATTAAAAACAATCACTAAATCTATAATTCAACAATTTAATATAATGATCGATTTAAAAGCATTTGAAGTTTGGTTCATCACCGGAAGCCAGGATCTGTATGGCGAAGAAACATTGAAACAGGTTGCGGAACATTCACAGCAAATAGCGGCAGGGCTTGATGCATCAGGAACTATACCTGTACGCGTAATTTACAAACCCGTTGTAAAAAGCACCGACGAAATATACACCACACTGCAACAGGCAAACCTTGCCCAAAACTGTATTGGTGTTATTACCTGGATGCACACCTTCTCGCCCGCTAAAATGTGGATCCGCGGGTTAAGCATCCTGAAAAAACCTTTATTGCACCTGCATACCCAATTTAACCGCGATATACCATGGAGCTCTATTGATATGGATTTCATGAACCTGAACCAAAGTGCCCACGGCGACCGCGAGTTTGGCTTTATGGTATCGCGTATGCGCATTAACCGCAAAGTAGTGGTTGGCCACTGGCAGGACCCTGAGGTTTTAAGCCAGATAGAAACATGGACCCGCGCTGCTGCCGGATGGCATGACTGGCAAGGTGCCAAATTTGCCCGCTTTGGCGATAATATGCGTTTTGTTGCCGTTACCGATGGTGATAAAGTAGAAGCCGAATTAAAATTTGGCTATTCTGTAAATACTTATGGCATTGGCGATTTAGTAGCCGTTATTAACAGCGTAAGCGATAGCGCTATTAATGAGCTTGTTGCCGAATACGAGGCTACTTATACCATGGATGCTTCACTTAAAAAAGGTGGCGAAAAACATGCGTCAGTTTATGAAGCGGCCCGCATTGAGATTGGGTTGCGTAAATTTTTAGTTGATGGTGGCTTCAAAGGTTTTTCTGATACGTTTGAGGATCTGCATGGCATGGTTCAGTTACCGGGCATTGCCGCACAGCGCCTGATGGCCGATGGCTACGGCTTTGCCGGCGAAGGTGACTGGAAAACAGCTGCATTAGTACGTGCATTTAAAGTAATGGGCGCAGGCCTAAAAGGCGGTAACGCTTTTATGGAAGATTACACCTATCATTTCGATCCTAATAATGCGCTGGTACTGGGCTCGCACATGCTGGAGGTTGATGCCTCATTAGCTAACGGAAAAGCATCACTGGAAGTACATCCTTTGGGTATTGGCGGCAAAGCAGATCCTGCCCGTTTGGTATTTAACGTAGGCGGAGGCCAGGCGCTTAATGCAGCCCTGGTTGATATGGGTAACCGTTTCCGCCTGCTGATTAACGAGGTTGAGGCTGTTGAACCACAAAATGATTTGCCTAACCTTCCGGTTGCGCGCGTTTTATGGAAACCTTATCCCGATATGAAAACAGGCTGCGCAGCCTGGATATATGCCGGTGGTGCACACCATACCGCTTACAGCCAGAACCTGACTGCCGAACACCTGCAGGATTTTGCTGACATGGCCGGTATTGAGTTTTTACGCATAGGAAAAGACACCCGGATAGATCAGTTCCGCAACGAAATACGCTGGAACGAGATATCCTACAGATAATCATTACAAAAAAACTGATCTGGCGGTATTGATGGGAATTAGTGTCGCCGCCAGATCAGTAAATCCTAATTAAACCAATTAAACCCAATTATGAACAAATTCGCCACCATTGATTACGTCATTTTCGTGATCTATTTTATAGTAGTATCAGGCTATGGCTACTGGGTGTATAGTCGCAAAAAATCAAAAGACGTATCAGGCAGTCATGATTTCTTCCTTGCCGAAGGATCACTTACCTGGTGGGCAATCGGAGCATCACTCATTGCCTCAAACATATCTGCCGAGCAATTTATAGGTACCAGCGGGCAAGGCTTTGCGGTTGGTTTGGCAGTTGCCGCCTATGAATGGGTTGCAGCTATCGCGCTGATCATTGTTGCAGTGTGGTTTATCCCGGTATATCTTAAAAATAAGATATTCACCATGCCGCAATTTCTGCATACACGATATAACGAAACGGTGAGTTTTGTAATGGCTATTTTCTGGCTGTTTTTATATGTGTTTGTAAACCTTACCTCCATACTTTACCTTGGTGCACTGGCTATTAATAACCTGGCAGGCGGCGGTTACCTGCATGAAATCATTATCGCCCTGTCTATTTTTGCCTTGTTCATTACCCTGGGCGGCATGAAAGTTATTGGCTTTACCGATGTAATACAGGTGTTGGTGCTGGTTGTGGGCGGTTTGGCTACTACCTACATTGCCCTTACCTTGGTGAGTGAACATTTTGGCATGGGTAAAGATGCTATGGCCGGTTTAAACGCCATGTTTAAGGATGCTCCCGAGCACTTTAAAATGATGATGGCTAAACCTAAACCAGGCGCATCACAAAGCGACATTAATAAATACCTGGCCCTGCCCGGTATAGCCATGTATTTTGCAGGCCAATGGATAGTGAACCTTAATTACTGGGGCTGTAACCAATATATAACCCAGCGTGCCCTGGGCGCCAATCTTAAAACTGCCCGTACAGGTATCCTGTTTGCAGGTTTAATGAAACTGGCCATGCCTATTATCGTGGTTTTACCTGGTATTGCTGCTTACGTATTGTACAAAAACGGTGGCTTACAGCAGGAAATGACCTCAGGCGGGCATTTTAATTCAGACAATGCTTACTCTGCCATATTGGGCTTTTTACCTACCGGCCTGAAGGGACTTTCGGTTGCGGCGCTTACCGCCGCTATTGTGGCTTCACTTGCGGGTAAGGCCAATAGTATCTCTACCATTTTCACCCTGGATATTTATAAGAAACACATCAGCAAGGATGCCAGCGAAAAAAAGATGGTAATTGTAGGCAAGCTTACCATTGTAGCTGCGCTGATATTCTCCATTATACTTACCTGGAAAGACCTTTTAGGTATCGGCGGCGAAGGTGGTTTTACCTTTATACAAAAATACACGGGCTTTATCAGTCCGGGGATATTTGCCATATTTATCCTGGGCTTTTTCTGGAAACGTACCACCGGTGCTGCGGCTATCACGGGTATTATTACCGGTTTTGCCATGTCGGTATTGTTTAACAACTACGCACCTAAACTTTTTGGTAACGAAACACTGTTGTATACAGCCTTCCCTAACGGGCATGGCGGTTATGAAATACCTTTTCTGATTTGTATGGGTCTGTCATTCATGTTCACCATTATTGCCATGGTTATCGTGAGCTTTGCCGGCCCTAAAATCAACCCTAAAGCTATTGTGATTGATAAAAGCATGTTTAAGGTTGAGCCTTCAACCCTGGCATTAATAATCGTTACACTGTTACTGCTTACCGCACTTTACGTTAAGTTTTGGTAAATACTAAAAAGCCCATCAAAGTTATTTGATGGGCTTTTATTTAATACTTCTGTTCACGCGCTGTTATGTACGCGGCCTTTTGGGATTAAAGGCTACCAGATAATTTAACTCTTCATTTATCACACCGCGCTCTACTGGTTTTTGCTCTATTTTTTGCGCTGGCTGGTTTAGCCTTGCTTTTATAGTATGCAGCACCTGCGTTAAAATTTCAGGAAATATTTTGGCCGCAACCGTGGGATAATAATCTTTCTGAATTTTTATTCTTTCGGTGTTGGTAACCATAGTCAGTTCCCAGTTGTCTTCGCCTTTAAAACCGTATTCTTTAGCGGTATTCAACAGATCGAACATGTACATGCGGGTTTGACTTTCAATTGCTTGCTTGTCTACTATCATAGTTTTATTATCTGACGGGGTTAGTTCCGGCCGCTGTTATTAACACCAATTATTAATACAGGATGTAATGCTAAAACATGACGAGCACGTGGTATAAACGCTCTTTTCATGATTGTCCTGATATTTTTTTATTAATTAAAGCTTAATTATCACCGTGTCAGAAATGGCAATGCCTAAGGGTTATGATAGCAGCGCGGAAGGAATTTCTTAAAGATAAGTATATTTTACTGAAAGCCAGCGCATTTTAAATATTAATTAAAAGCGCGCAATCAGCATTACTCCTGTTAAATTAGTTAGTACCGTGCTTTAACAGGCCGCCACCACTATTATAAAAGCCAAAATCATGTTATTATTGGATAGGATCGGTGAATGATTATTGACACCTGTTTAAATATATTTGTTAAACTATTTACGCCCCCCTGCCGTTTGTATCATATAACACTACCAATCATATATAATTTGCCATGCCCAACCATTTTAAAGAAGCAAGTATTGACGAAATAAACCAGGTAATGCAGCGTTCGCATGCAGCATTTGAACTTTTTCAAAAAAAAAGCATCGAAGAAAAAAGCATTTTCCTGGATACCATAGCTAATGAAATTGAAGCCTTAGGCGATGCCCTGCTGCAAAAGGCAGCCGAAGAAACAAACCTGCCTATTGGCCGCCTCACCGGCGAGCGTGCGCGTACTACCGGACAACTGCGCATGTTTGCCACCATGCTGCGTGAAGGCAGCTGGGTAGAAGCCACCATTGATACTGCCATACCCGAAAGAACGCCGCTGCCTAAGCCAGATCTGCGTAAAATGCTTATTCCGCTGGGGCCCATAGTTGTTTTTGGCGCCAGTAATTTCCCGTTCGCTTACTCCACCGCAGGTGGCGATACCGCCAGCGCATTAGCGGCGGGTTGCCCGGTTGTGGTAAAAGCGCACCCTGCACATGCAGAAACATCTGAAATGGTGTACAGCGCTATTAAAAAAGCAATTGCATTTTGTAATATGCCTGCTGATGTTTTTCAGCATGTACATGGCACCTCTTTTGAAAGCGGTAAAGCCCTGGTACAGGCAAGCCATACAGCCGCAGTTGGCTTTACAGGCTCAACCCTGGGTGGTAAAGCACTGTTTGATTACTCGGCACAAAGGAAAAACCCGATACCTGTATTTTCAGAAATGGGCAGTATTAACCCGGTTATATTTTTACCCGATACCCTGCAAAAGAATACTGCAGACCTGGCTGCTCAATATTCAGGTTCTATTACCTTAGGCATGGGGCAATTTTGCACTAATCCGGGTTTAATGCTGGCTATAGATAGTCCGGCCTTGCGTGATTTTCTTGATCATTTGAGCACCGGTATTGAAACCGTGCAACCCGCAAAAATGCTTCATCAGGGTATTCATACCGCCTATGTTAAAAAAAGCCATGACGCGTTGGAGCAAAAGGGTGTAACCGTGGTTCAGCAAGCCACTACTGTGGCCCATGATATTGAAGCGCTGCCAACAGTAGCCCTGGTAAGCGGCGAAACATTTTTGGCAAATCCGCTATTACACGAAGAGGTTTTTGGCCCCTACTCGCTTATGGTGGCCTGCCAGGACGAAGACGAACTGATAACAGTTTTAAAATCGGTATCCGGACAGCTTACCACTACGGTAATGGGCACCATTCAGGATTTAACTGATCATCAGCAACTGGTAGAAACATTACCGTCAATTGCAGGCCGTATTTTGTTTAACGGCGTGCCAACCGGGGTAGAAGTTTGTGCCAGCATGGTGCACGGCGGCCCTTATCCGGCCAGTACCGATAGCCGCTTTACGGCGGTGGGCATTAATGCTGTAAAACGCTGGATACGCCCGGTATGTTACCAAAACTGGCCCGACAGCCTGCTCCCGCTTGCCCTGCAGGATGCCAACCCGCTACATATCTGGCGCCTGGTTGATAACGAGTGGAAGAAATAGACCTCACCAAAATCCTCTCCTTTGGAGAGGATTTTGAGTAGCAGGGCCTAATATTTATAAATAATAATGCCTTCTACTTTGAAGAGTACTTTGAGTAGTACCTTAACGTTAGGGCAGGGTATCACCCTGAGTTCTGTCGAAGGGTTGAGCGCAGAGGCCACATCACCATGCTTCTATGGCACTACTCATAATATATTTTGTTTATACGGCTATAAAGTAAACCCCATCGGGGTATCCTGTTTACAGCATCATAGATACAGACATTAGCTCCGGAGGGACTTCCTGATAAAACCTTTGGGTTAGGAAGCTCCTATGAGGCTCTTACGCCATTTCCTTTATAAAAATTTCCTGAATCATATTGATCTCTTTAGCGTAAATGGTTTTCTTGCGCATGGAAAAATACAGGGTATTCTCTATCTTTGGTTTCCCCTCCCATATCAGCTTTACGTCGCCGCTTTCAATTTCTCTTTTGCACAAAAAATCGGGGATCACCGCCAGGCCCACCCCGCAACTTAAACAGCGTACAATGGAGTTTAAATTGGGCACAATAAAATTGGGCTTAAAATTGGGCCTGCGGTTAAAATTGGCATACCAAAAGCGGAGCCAGTGTTCCATATCGCCCGTTGTACCGTACCAGCGCTGGTCGGTTAGCCATTGTTGTATGGCGGGCATGCTGTCTTCCTCAAGCAGTTTTTCAAAAGCGGCGGTATCGGTATTTTTACCGGCAACCAGTACAATGGTTTCTTTTGAAAATGGGGTATACTCAATGCTTTTATTACTGCCTTTTTGCGGCGTAATAATCAGGTCAAGGATGCCGTTGTCCAGATCGCTGAGCATTTGCGGGTACTCCCCAAACTTTATGATCACGTTAAAAGGCAGGGTAGCCAAATAAGGCTCCAGCGTAATCTGAAATGTTTCAAAACACATACCTATGCTGATAGTGGGTGTATCCTTTTCGGTACTGCGGTGGAAATGCTTTTCGGCCGATTCCAGCTTTTCAAGGGCTTCCTGAATATAGTTATAAAGAATCTTACCCCGCTCGGTTGATACCATTTTGCGCGAGGTGCGGTCAAACAATTTATACCCCACGTAAGCTTCCAGCGAGCCCAGGTGCAGGCTCACGCCGGGCTGCGATACGTAAAGCGCCTCTGCTGCTCCGGTAAGCGTGCCGGTTTCGTATATCGCTTTAAAGGTTCTGTACCACTCTAAATTTACCATAGCTTATCTATCATAATTATGATACAAATGTATGATTTAAATTATTTTAATAGTAGGTAGTTCCGGTATAATTTTGTGGTGTCAAAATTTAATATAGCAAAATGAAGAAAATATTTGTAATAAACGGAGGTCAAAAATTCGGTCATTCCGGCGGTCGGTTCAACAAAACCATAAGCGATGCCAGCGTTGAGTTTTTCAGCAATCAACCAGGTTACGAAGTAAGATACACTGATGTTAACGATGATTATAACCCGGCCGAAGAGGTTGAAAAATACGTTTGGGCCGATGTGGTGATATACCATACTCCTATCTGGTGGTTCCAGGTGCCGTACGCACTAAAAAAATACATTGATGTAGTATTTACTGCCGGTCACGCTAAGGGAATATACCACAGCGATGGCCGTTCATCAGCCAATCCGGCCATAAACTACGGAACCGGCGGCATGCTGCATGGCAGGCAATATATGGTAACCAGCTCATGGAATGCCCCTAAGGAGGCCTTTACCTTGCCTAACGAATTTTTTAATGAAACCAGTGTTGATGACGGGCCATTGTTCGGTTTTCACCGCATGAACGCCTTTACCGGGATGTCACCTTTGCAAAGCCTGCATTTCCATGATGTTGAAAAAAATGCCGACATTCAGCGTGATCTTAGCATCTACAAAGATCATCTCACTAAAAATTTCATCACCAAAAAAACACAAGAACATGAGCATTTACTTAACTGCAATAATTAAAAGCAAACCTGGTCAGGCCGAAGCTTTAAAATCACATTTACTGGAACTGGTGAGCCATTCCACAAAAGAAACAGCCTGCCTGCAATACGATCTGCACCAGGTACAGGACGATCCTGACATGTTTATTTTTCACGAAGAATGGAGCGACGCAGCCGGACTGGAACTGCATAATACCCAGCCGCATATTCAAAAATTCATTAACAACACCGCCGATCTGCGCAACGGCGATGTGATTATCTACAAAACAGAACCGGTAAAATAATACCAGGCAAAACAACAAATGGAATACAGAAAATTAGGAAATACCAACTTAAAACTATCGGCCATTACCTATGGTGCATTTGCCATTGGCGGCAATATGTGGGGCGGTAACGAGGAGCAGGAATCTATCAAAGCCATACAGGCATCAATTGACCATGACGTTACCACTATTGATACGGCGCCATTTTATGGTTTCGGGCTTAGTGAGGAGCTGGTAGGCAAAGCCATTGCCGGGTACGACCGCAGCAAAATACAGTTACTTACCAAATTTGGCCTGGTATGGGACAACAGCAATAACGGAAAAGGCGAATTCTTTTTTGACGCCGCCGACGATAATGGCAACAAACTACCGGTTTACAAATACGCTGCTAAAAACAGTATCATCCGCGAGGTAGAGGCCAGTTTAAAACGCTTGGGTACCGATTATATAGACCTGTTGCAAATTCACTGGCCCGATGCTACCACTCCCATTGCCGAAACCATGGATACTTTAGCGTTGCTGATTAAACAAGGCAAGATCAGGGCGGCCGGTGTTAGCAATTACAACCTGGAGCAAATACAAACTGCCAGTCAAACTATTGAACTGGCATCAAACCAGGTACCATACAGCATGCTTAACCGTGCTATTGAACAGGATGTAGTGCCTTATGCCCAGCAAAACAATATGGGTATTATAGCTTACAGCCCGCTGGAGCGCGGATTGTTAACCGGAAAATACAAACCCGATTTTAAGTTAAGTGATACCGACCACCGTAACGGCTACTTTAACCAGTTTTCGATAGGAAAAGTAAACCTCTTTTTGGAGGCTATCCGGCCGCTTGCCAGTCAAAAAGAAGTCAGCTTGTCGCAGCTCGTATTGCGATGGACCACTCTGCAACCCGGCATTACCGTAGTATTGGCAGGCGCCCGCAACACCACCCAGGCCATTGATAATGCCAAAGCAGTCGACTTTACGCTTAATGCCGAAGACTTGGCTTTCATTAACCAGACTTTTGAGGGAATATTTGATTAATTTGATGTCTTTTTGTTCGCAAATCGACTCCCCCAACCGTCGCTTCGCTTGGTCACCCTCTCTACTCCTGCGGCGTAAAGAGGGTGCTTTAAAGAGCAAACACTGTTTTAGGGGATGATTTGAATACCTTAAAAAAACATAACAAAATCTCTTCTCAACCCTCTTTACGGCTAAGCCTTAGAGAGGGTTGTCCAGCGCAGCGCAGACGGGGGTGAGTCTACCGCCCTCCTCTCCTAAGCACGGCCACTTCCTCCGCAGCATGCTCATTGGCCCAGGCTTCCAGTGCGGAAAGCGCGGGCCCCAAAGCCTCTCCCTTTTCAGATATACGATAGCTTACTTCGGGTGGGAAACCCTGCTTTTCCTGGCGAACGATCAGACCATCGGCTTCCATTTGCTTTAAATGATCAAGCAGAACCTTTTTGGCTACTTTGGGGATGATGCGCCAAAGTTCGGTAAAGCGCATTTCGGCATTATGAAACAAATGATATAAGATAATAGGCTTCCATTTGCCCGAGAGCATAGTTAGCGTAACATTAAGACCGCAATGCTTAAACTGGTTATAATTCATGGTTACCAAATAGTGAACTGGTTACAAAAAAGTAACCTTCTTGGGGTTACACAATGATAACTTCATCTTTGACTGCATCAAATTTAAATGCTTTACCATGAACTTACAATTATTGCGCAATGCAACTCAAATATTATCAGCCAACGGCAAAACCATACTGATTGATCCTATGCTAGGCCCTAAAGACAGCTATGATCCGTTTCCAAACACCCGTAATACGCTAAGAAACCCATTGGTTGGTCTGCCCATTAACACCAGTGAGTTGCGACAATTAATAAACCGAACCGATGCCGTCCTGCTTACGCATGTGCACCTTGACCACTGGGATGTAACAGCGCGGGAAATGCTGCCCAAGAATATTACGCTGTTTTGTCAGCCTGCCAATACTGATATTATTTGCGCAGCGGGTTTTACCAACGTTATTCCGGTTAATGACGAGCTTGTTTGGGAAGGCATCCACATCACGCGTATCAGTGGCCGCCACGGCACTGGCGAAATAGGCGAGCGCATGGGCATTGTTTCGGGTTATGTAATAACCCATGCCGGTAATAGCATTTACATAGCCGGCGATACAATATGGTGCCCGGAGGTACAAGATGCGCTGGACAAATATCAGCCTGCCCATATCGTGCTCAATGGTGGAGCCGCCCGCTTTATTACCGGCGACCCGATTGTAATGGATATTAACGATATAATAACCGTTTGCAACTACGCCCCCACAGCAAAAGTATACGTGGTACACCTGGAAACCGCTAATCATAGCACCGAAAACAGGGCTGACATTAGAACGGCCCTACAGGCGCATCAGCTAAGCAACCGCTGCCATGTACCTGATGACGGGGATTATTTTATATAAATCCCGTTCATCCTTTGTCCTGCTTTAAGCACCCTTATGTTATTTGAAAAAAAAATCAACAATGGCATAGGGGTTTTGCGCTGCATTGTTGTCTGCTGCATAATAAAAGTTAAAACACTACTTTTAAACCCAAGCTTTGCAAACAGACAATACCCATAAAACACCTTACCTGCTGCATCTGAATACAGATGAACACGCCTTTGACCAGATTTATCTTGATCATTATGCCGCGCTGCACCATTATGCCCTTACACTGGTTAATGATAGCATCACGGCCGATGAAATGGTACAGGATGTATTTTTGAAGATCCTGGAAAAGCGTAAACCCATTACCATACATACTTCGCTTAAGGCCTACCTGTACCGCTCGGTGCATAATGAGTGTATGAATTATTTTAAGCACCATAAGGTTAAACAAAAATACCAGACACATACATTTCATGAAATGGAAAAACACACAGAGCACCCACTTGACAAACTGCAATACCGCGAGTTTGAGCAGCGACTGCATCAATCAATTAATGAGCTGCCGGAGCAATGCCGAACGGTGTTTCAGCTAAGCCGTTTTGAAGAGTTAAAATATGCTGAAATAGCTACGCAACTGGGCATATCTATAAAAACGGTAGATAACCAGATGGGTAAGGCACTCAAGCGCCTCAGGTTACAGCTGGCTGATTATCTGCCTTTGATGATATGGATGTTAATAAACATAATGATATGAAAGAACCTCTACATATAACTGATGACTTGCTGATCAGTTACCTGCTTCAGGAGGTATCTGACGAGCAGGTACGGCAGGTAACCGAGTGGCGTGCCATGGATACGGCCAATGAACGCCGCTTTGAGCAGTTCAGGCTGATATGGGACAGCAGTAAAAACTTTAAAGCCGACCCTGATATTGACGCCCATGCTTCGTTGCAAAGGGTTAAGCAAAAGGCAACCCGGCAGGCTAAGGTTGTACCTTTAATCAGCCAATACCCATGGCTTAAAATAGCTGCCGCCATATTACTTTTTGCCGGCGGGTGCTGGTTATTTCTTAACAAATTCGTTAATCCGCAGGTACGGTTTGAAACCCAGGGCATTGTGAAAACCGACACCCTGTCTGACGGCTCAACGGTTACGATGAATAAGTATGCCTTGCTCAACTACCCTAAAAAATTCAGCGCGCAGCAACGCAATGTATCACTGGTTAAAGGCGAAGCCTTTTTTACAGTGACACCCAACAAAGCCAAACCTTTTATTATAGCTGCCGGCAATACCACCATTAAAGTAGTTGGTACATCGTTCAATGTAAAAAACAACAACGGGATAATAGAGGTTATTGTTGAAACCGGGATAGTGCAGGTAACAAACAACCGCAACCGCGTAATGATAACCCTTAAACCTGGCGAAATGGCACTATTGAACCCAACTACAGGAAAGTTTACCCAAATAAAAATCCCGGATAATTTATACAGTTATTACCGCAGTAAAGAGTTTGTAGCCAAAAATGTACCATTGGCTAAATTGGTGCAGGTATTAAATGATGTATATGACAGCCATATTAGTATTGATACGGAAGTAGCGTCAAAACATCTGACATTAACAGGAGTACTCAGAACCTCTGATCCGATAGATGTTATTTTGAATGTGCTATGCATAACGTTGAAGCTCCGGGTTGAGAAAAACCATGACCAGATCATCCTTAAAAAAGCTGACGATTCTTATTATAGATGACCAAACGCCATACTAAACCCTGCACACAAAAACTACCGGTATTGCTGGTAGTTTTTGCTATTTTATGTTGTTTTAACCAAACTTACGCGCAAACCCTGCTGGATAAACGTGTATCGGTAAACTTTGATCATGCGCGGCTGGCCGATGTACTGCACGAGGTTGGTAAAAAAGGCGACTTTTATTTTGTTTATAAAGGTGGCTTGTTACCTCAGGATAGTTTGATCAGCATCGTGAGTAATAACCAAACCGTAGCCGGCATTTTAACGGCGCTGTTTCATGGTAAATATAACCTGGAAGAGCATAAAGAGTACCTGATCATTACGCAGCGGCTATCTGGTCTTTCATTACTCAATACGGATATCACCAATGAAAACAATACCTACTCCATCAGTGGTTTGGTTATTGATGAACGCACCGGCGAAAGGTTGATGAACGCCAGCGTTTATATTAAGGAGCAATTGGTATCAGCGTTAACTGATGAGCACGGTTACTTCAAAATAAAATTCAGGGCTGACAATCCCGGGCAGATCAGTTTAACGGCCAGCAAGCTATCCTATAAAGATACTTCTATTAACTTTCTGCAAACGGTATTGGTAAGCAGCCGCTCGCAAACCGAAGCTTATAATAATACCACCAATAAAAGCAGCCGCGTTGAAAAAACCGGCATGGGGCATTTGTTTTCATCAGCTAAACAACGCATCCAAAGCATTAATATTCCTGATTTTTTTGCCAGGCGGCCTTTCCAGGTATCGCTTACTCCGGGCCTGAGCTCGCATGGCATGTTTAGTCCGCAGGTGGTAAATAAGTTCTCATTAAACCTCATAGGTGGTTACACGGCGGGTGTTAACGGTTTGGAGTTTGGAGGCCTTTTCAACATCAACAAAATGGACTCCAAATACCTGCAGCTTGCAGGCGTGTTTAACCTTGTAGGAGGCACAGTTACCGGTGTGCAGGCGGCGGGCGCGCATAACCGGGCCTTAGATACCGTGAGGGGTTTACAGGTTGCCGGTTTTATTAACAAAGCCGAAAGCGAAGTTGATGGTGTGCAGCTATCAACCTTGTACAACGAGGCCGGCAAATTAAAGGGCTTGCAAATAGGTTTAGTGAACCAGGCAGACACCTCAGAAGGAGCCAGCATTGGTTTAATAAATATTATAGGTAATGGTTTCTACAAGGTTAGTTTATCAAGCAATGACATTGCTAATACTAATGTGAGTTTAAAAAGCGGCACCCATGCTTTTTACAGTACGGTTTACATTGGGTCAAACATATCATCAAACAATAAACTGCATTATTTTGGTTTGGGTATAGGCCATGATTTTATGCTGAGCCAGCGGGTATATTTTTCTGCCGAAGCAGCTTACCAGCTTGTGCATACCGGCTCATCATTTGACGACCGCTGGGAGCAGGGTAAAGTGTTATTAAACGTTCAGCTCTCAAAAAACATCAGCCTTATGGCCGGCCCAACGTTTAACCGTTATAACCACAGCGGCTCATTTCATATTGATGGATTTAAGAATATTACTCACATACCTGAATATCCGGGCATTTTCGGTTCAGCTGATCACCAGGTGAGGAAATGGGTTGGCTGGGAAGCAGGCATTGCTTTTAATTCTGTTTTTAGCAACGCCTTTAAGCCCGGGCATAAAGTACACGATAATTCAAACTCATGGTATATAGGCGCCGCCGCTACCACAGGTATTATATGGGACGATCCTTATGGCGGAGCTGTTTATGGTGCTGAAATATTCACACATCGGGAGCTGGGCGAACACATAACCGGCACACTTTCCGTTGGATATACTTATTTTTTATATCATAATTACTCCTACTCTTACCCTGACGAAGGCAATCACCAAACCAAAACACTGCTTAATAATTCCTCGGCAAAATTCATACCTGTTAAAGCAGGTATCAGGCTATACACCAGCAAAATTTTCTTTATCGGGGGTGAGGTGGGTGAGGCATTTGGGTTATTTAACGAACCATATTACAGCTTCCCTTATGGTAATACACCAATTATTTACAAACCCTTCCGTTCATTGATGTACGGTGTATCTGCCGGGTTTAGTTTTCGTAGCGGACTGGAAACCAGTTTCAAGTTTGAAGATTATGGTCTGCAATCCAATTACAAACAATTTGCATTGCGTTTGGGCTATCGGTTTAAGTTAGGTAAATAATATTAACGGAGTGCGTAGGGGTAAAAGCCAGGGTTGTTGTCACATTCTCAAAACACAACCATGGAGAGAGTCCGCGAAACAGCTATTGCGTTATTGATGCTATTTTTAATGATAGGCTCATTAATTATTATTTACAGTTTACTTATGTGGCAGGAGTTACCAAAAGGATTGGGACTGACCCTGCTTTTTGCTTTGGTTATATTAAAAAGCACCATCACCGGCCTGCGCACTTACCAGCCCGCGCAGGAATTAAACGGCACAGATACCCGGCTTATTAAATTCTTCCTGTTGAGTATCCTCAGTGTTTTCTTCATTGTGGTATTCATTTCCTATTTACTTAAAAGCCAGCAGCAGGCCGCAGAAATCGCTTTCGGAATAAGTTTGCTGACCATTAAAAAGGCCCTCGACTTTTTACCCACCGATTAATTGCTTATTACACACTGTACAATTTATAAATCAATTCATTAAACATGAAACATCTATTTTTATCTTTTTTTATCCTGACTATTTTATGTACTATGGCTGCGCACGCACAAACCCCCAGTACCTGGCGCGTTGGTTTCGGCATTGATGCAGGCGTATCAACCTCCGATGCCTTCAAATATGCCTTAGGGGCAGATATCAGGGTTCAGAAAGATTTTACCCAGCACCTTTCCGGAACGTTCACCACCGGTTTCAGTCATTTTTTTGAAAAAGATCATTTTGCCAATTACACGCAATACGGCAGCCCCTACAATGTAATACCTGTTAAGCTGGGTGTTAAATACTTTGTAGCTAACAACCTTTACCTGGGCGGCGAAGCCGGCGCAGGATTTGCCTTTGAGCAATGGGGTACGTCATTCCTGTGGTCGCCATCTGTTGGGCTGGCCTTTAAAAACGGAATTGACCTCAGCCTTAAATATGAAGATTATACCAAAGATAAGGCCACCAAAAACATCGCTTTAAGGTTAGCCTATGGTTTTGGCGCACGCAGGCTGGCCTCGCACAAAACAGCCGGTAACGGATCTAAAGACCTTGAACTTGGCATAAGCATAAACCCAGGAGTAAATATAGAATCGGCAGATAACCATATACTGGGTGGTGATGTTACTTTGTACAAACCTTTATCAGATAACGTAAAATTCACCGTTTCGGCTGGTTATACACACATGTTTAAATCCTACTACTACAGCTATGGCCTTACTGATGCTGCCGGTAATAATTATATCAACAATAACTCTACAGTAAAAAATGTGATTCCAGTTAAAGTCGGCCTGCGGTTGTATCTGGCAGATACGTTTTATTTAGGCGGCGAAGCGGGCGTTGGGTTTGCCACAAAAAGAAACACCTCTTTTGTTTACACACCATCATTAGGTTTCCAGCTTAAAAATGGCATTGATGTTGGCGTTAAATACGATAATTATTCCAGCCGCCTGATACAGGATGCCCTGTCGGTTAAACTAGGCTACCATTTTAAGTTGAACAAATAATATTACCCTAAACCTTATCACTCAAGCAGCAGTACAAGTACTGCTGCTTTTTTTATATCAACACGATAGGTTAAGGGTTTTTAGAATATATCCTCCGTTTCTTATGTTGACGTATTATGAAAGCTGCATAAAGAATATCTCAAAGGATCTGTCAGCTTTGACGAAGACTAAGGCCCGCCCCTTTAATTCGACGACGCTACACCTGTGACATGTTTGTTTTAACACCACAATAAAACCATAAACCCCTTAGGGGTATCCTGTTTATAGCATCATAATTCGGCACATCAGCTCCATAGGAGCTTCCTGTGTCATCGCAAAACTTGTATTTTATTAGGAAGCTCCGATGGAGCTAAACGTACTGCATGATTACTATAAACACGATGCTCCTACCGGAGCGCTATCAAGTATGGCATTTCTCCTGCAGCGTTTTCGAAATTCTATCACTCACCATAACAAAGCAAAAACACAATTGGTTCCTTTATGAAACCGTTATCTCCCCTCTAAGGTCCAACTCCATGTATTGTTTAACCATTGCCGGGTCATCAAACATCCCTAACAGGTACATCATTTTGGTAACAGCCGATTCAAAGGTCATATCATAACCATTGGCTACACCTATATCTTTCAGCAGTTTACTGGTTTCGTAACGCCCCAGTTCAACTGTACCTACTTTACATTGCGAAATATCTACCACCACCTTGCCGCTGTCAATAGCGCCTTTCAGCAAATCAATAAACCAGCTATCGGTAGTGGTGTTGCCTGCGCCAAAGGTTTCCATTACCACGCCCCTTACATCGGCATTTAAAATAGTTTCAACCACTTTTTGCCCTATGCCCGGATACAGCTTCAGCACGGCTACATCACTGATCAGGTTACTATGGATAATAAGCGGTTCCCCTTCTTTTGGGTGCCTGATATCGTTGGCGCTAAAACGCAGGTGAACACCAGACTCGGCCAGTATAGGATAGTTTGGTGAGCGGAATGCCTCAAACTTTGATGAATTATATTTAAACGCCCGGTTACCCCTGAACAGTTTATAATCAAAATAAATACAAACCTCGGGTACGCGTGCATGATCGCCTTTTTTTGCCTTGGCAATTTCAATGGCGGTCATCAGGTTTTCCTTGGCATCGGTACGTATGGCACTTATAGGCAATTGCGAACCGGTAAAAATCACGGGTTTACCCAGGTTTTCGAGCATAAAGCTCAGGGCCGATGCAGTGTATGCCATCGTATCTGATCCGTGTAATATTACAAAACCATCATTATCATGATAATTCGACTGGATAAGGCTGGCCAGTTGGCTCCAGATAGCCGGGTTCATGTTTGACGAATCAATGATCTCCTCAAAGGAGTGTACCTTAATTCTGCAATTAAGTTTCTCCAGTTCAGGCACATTATCCATTATCTGTTCAAAGTTAATGGGTTTGAGCACCTTGGTAACAGGATCGCTCATCATCCCAATAGTACCGCCTGTATAAATGATCAGTATTTGGCTCATGAAATACGGTTTATGCTGTATAAGTATATTAAAATAAGTATTGTTGTTATATCCCAAACAGTTGTTTGGAATTTTCGGTAGTTATATTGGCCACCGTTTCCACATCTGTCTGATGCAGCTCCGCCACTTTTTGGGCTATATAAATCAAGTACGAACTTTCATTAGGTTTACCACGGAACGGAACGGGCGTAAGGTACGGAGAATCTGTTTCTAAAACTATATGCCTCAGATCTATTTGAGGGATGATTTTATCTAAACCCGCATTTTTATAGGTAACTACTCCGCCTATGCCCAGGTAAAAACCAAGTGCAGTTATTTTTTCGGCCTGTTCAAGTGTACCCGCAAAACAATGAAAAATGCCTCGCAGGTCGGCGTCCTGCTCCTGTTGCAATACCTCATACACCTCGTTAAAGGCGTCGCGGCAGTGTATAACGATGGGGAGTTTAAGGCTTTTTGCCCAATTGATCTGCCTGCGGAAAGCTTCGATCTGCTCTTTCAGGAAAGTTTTGTCCCAATACAGGTCAATCCCGATCTCGCCTATGGCCACAATTTTATTTTGCTGATGCGAAGCTTCTATCTGGTTTAACTCCTGCTCCCAGTTTTCCTTTACCGAGCAGGGATGCAGGCCCAGCATGGCAAAACATTGATCGGGATAAGCATGCACCAGGTCAAACAATAAGGGCACCGAAGCCATATCAACATTTGGCAAAAACAGGCGGTTAATGTTATTGCTGATACAGCGCTCCATTAATTCGGCCCGTTTATCAGCAAGGGTTTCGTAATACAGGTGGGTATGGGTGTCTGTTAGTACCATATTGCAAAAATAAAAAAGCCCCCTGTTTTTTAGCAGAAGGCTTTTGCACTAATTTGTCTTTTTACTTGCCGGTGTTTTTCTGTACACTCTTTTTTTGGCCGGAGATTTTATCCCTGTTTTTTTGGCTACCGGGGCATGTTTGGTTGGTTTAACTTTTACCAGCTCCACATTAAACAGCAATGTGCTGTAAGGCGGAATATCCTGACCGGCACCCTTTTCGCCATAAGCAAGGCTTGGTGGGATAATGAAGGTAGCCTTTGAACCCTCGTTCAGTAAAAGTAAGCCCTCGTCCCAGCCTGGTATTACCTGACCCTGGCCAAGCACCACGCTGATAGGCTCATACTTACGGCCCGGTTGCTCTAACCCTGCACTTTTAGCATCGGCCTCAACGCTGGAGTCAAAAACTTTACCGCCTAATAGCTTACCGGTATAATTTACCAATACGGTGTCGCCAGCCAGTGGTTTGCGTTTGATAGACGGTGTTGTAACAAAATACTTTAAGCCCGATACTGTGGTTACTGCATTTATCTTATTGGCAGCTACGTAGCTGTTAGCAGCAGCAACTTCGCCGTCTTTTAATTTTTGTGCAGCCGCCGTTTTTTCGGCAATGGCATCTGTTAATGATTGTACCTTTTCAATTTTAAGAATAAAGGTTAAGTAGCTGCCCTTAGGGAAAAACGGCGGACGGGCTTCTTCATGTCCCTTAAAAACAGAGTCGGTAGGTACTTTAACCAGTGCGCTGTCTTTAGCAGCCAGCAAAGGGAATACCTCCATCAGGTCGCCAACATTTTGTGATGGCTGTATCTGCGCCTGTACCGGACGACCGGCCTTATAAGTACTGAATAAAATAGAGTCTTTATCCGTTTTTTGGATAAAGTTAAATGTAATTACATCGTTCTGTTTTATTTTATCGCCGGCATTGCCGGTAAATATCTGGTATAACGCACCGTTGGGCGTATGCTTCATTTCGCTTTGAGCATGGGCACCAAGCGCAAACGCCGCAAACAATGGTAACAGGAAGTAGATAGGTTTTTTCATGGGTATAATATTTACTTTTTTAGAGGGATGAAGCAATAACAGCGCTTCAACAGCATCATGATAGCCTCAGCACAATAAAAAAGCCTTCCTAACTATTAGGTCAGGAAGGCTATGATCAATTTTTTAATTATTTAGATGCCGGAGCATTTTGCGGAGCTGCCTGTGGCTGCATTAATTGCGGCGCAACTGGTTTTGGAGCATTTGGGTTAGGATGAACAATGTTCACCATTTCCATTTCAAACACAATTGGTGTGTATGGGCCAATTGGGCCTATGCCCTGATCTTTATAAGCAATGTCAGACGGGATAATGAATATCGCTTTTGCTCCTTTGTTCAGCAATTGCAAACCTTCGTCCCAACCGGCAATAACTTTGCTTTCGCCAACAGGAATACGGATAGGTGCAAACTGACGCATTGGGTCAACAGGCATTTTTTCTTTAGTTGCAACTTCTTTAATGCTGGTATCAAATACTTTACCGGTAACCAGTTTACCAGTGTAGTTTACTACTGCGGTATCACCAACAGCAGGTTTCTCGCCAGTACCTGGGTTAGTAATTACATATAATAAACCTGATGCTGTTTTAGTAACCTTTAAGTTATGGTCAGCAATATACTTTGCAATTTTACCTGGCTCTTGAGTTTTGACAGCTTCTGCTTGTGATTTAATGTAATCAGTAACACGACCACGGAATACTTGCTCATTCAATGAACCTTTTGCTATTACCTTATCAACTTTGATCTGGAAAACTACATATTTACCTTTAAAGCCCGGAGGACGTTGCTGACCGCCTTTAAATATAGAATCGGCAGCAATTTTAAAAGTTGCACTATCACCTTCGCCCAGTAAATTAATACCTGCATAAATATCGCCTTTGGCTTGTGGTTTAGGCATTGGGATAGACATTGGATGCCCGCTGTCATAGCTGTTCATTAAAATAGAATCGCCATCAGTTTTCACTACCATGTCTAAGCTTACAAAATCGCCTTCTTTGATTTTTGTACCGCCTTTTGACGTGTGAATGTTGTAAAGCAAGCCGCCATCTCCTTGTTTAAATCCACCGTTGCAACTTGCTAAACCGATAGCCGCAAGAGCTAAGAACATTAATTTTCTTTTCATTTTTACTGTATTAATAGTTTTTTGTATTCGGGTAATATTAGTTTAAATTGTTTTACAACTTCTTCAAGGCTATCATTAGAGTGGCCTCCTGCGGCATTGCGGTGCCCGCCGCCGCTAAAATATTTTTTGCAGATCTCATTAGCCGGAAACTCCCCTTTTGAGCGCAGCGAAAGCTTTACCCTGTCACGGCGTTCCACTATAAATGCTGCCAAACGGATACGGGCTATTGATAACGCATAGTTCACAATACCTTCAGTATCGCCGGTATCAACGTCATATTTTTCCAGATCGTATTTGCTAACAGCAATAATTGCAGTATTATATTCTGGCAAAATTTCCAGGCAGTTGGCCAAACAATGCCCCAGGAACCTTAACCGGCCCTCAGATGCGCTGTTATAAACCAGCTCATGAATACGCCAGTTAACCGCACCTGCATCAATCAGATCGGCCGTGATGCGATGTACAGCAGACGTAGTATTAGGCAACCTGAACGATGCCGAATCGGTCATGATACCTGTATATAAACAGGTAGCCACATCCTTATTAACTAATTCTTTATGGTGCAGCTCGTTCACAATAAAATCATAAACCAGCTGGGCGGTAGCACAGGCGTTAATATTCCAATGCCTGTAATCGTCAAAATCCTCGGGCTCCAGGTGATGATCAATCATGATCTTGTAAGCCTTGCTTTCGCCTACCAGCGCACCCATTTCATTGATGCGGCCAAGGGCATTAAAGTCAAGACAAAATATAAGCTGGGCATCGGCTATTAAAGCTGCAGACCGTTCGGTTTGCTCCGTATAAATAATAACATCCTCGTTACCAGGCAACCAGCTTAAAAAGTCAGGATAATCTGTAGGTGCAATTACTTTGGCATGATGCCCTTGCTGTATCAGATAATTATATAAACCCAATGACGAACCCATAGCATCACCATCAGGCTTATGATGGGTAGTGATCACTATTTTCTGGGGTTGTGCTAAAAGTTCAGTAAGCGCAGCTAAATCTAACATCAATTTTAAAAAAGAGTTGCAAAGCTAAATAAATAAATTAAATACAAACCATCTAATTTAATTCAAAACGCTTTATGTTACAGATGTAAAACCCTATTTTTGCGCCAATTTTAAAAAGCAGTAATGAAAACTAACAGAACTTTTACCATGATTAAGCCTGATGCTGTTGCAAACGGGCATATTGGTGCAATTATAGACAAGATTACCAAGAACGGATTTAAGATAATAGCCCTTAAATATACCTCATTAAGCCCTGAAAAAGCTGGTCAGTTTTACGAAGTACACCAAGAGCGTCCTTTTTACAAGGACCTGGTTAGCTTCATGTCATCAGGACCAATTGTAGCTGCTATATTAGAAAAGGATAACGCTATTGAAGATTTCCGTAAACTGATTGGTGCTACTGACCCTGCCAAGGCAGAAGAAGGAACCATCCGTAACCTGTTTGCAAAATCAATTGATGCCAACGCGGTTCACGGTTCAGACTCTGATGAGAACGCTGAGATTGAAGGAAGCTTCTTCTTTTCGGCTTTCGAAAAATTTTAATTTTTAATTAATTGCAGGCGTAACTCCCTGTTACACCTGCAATTAATAATTATTTTTGTTTTATTTTGTTATAAATTTTGTAGTTTTACCAAACAGGAATAGTTTGCTCTTTTTGGGGCCGCTCCTGAAATTACAAACCGGGTAACCGCTAAAGTTCATTGTATGAAACTGTTCTTGAAATGTATCATATACCTGTTGCTTATTGTATGCTTAACGGCAGCAACAGTTTTGCTTTATAAGGCGCACCCCGAAGTTCAGCTTGCTTTTATTATCCCCGGCATATTCATTTTTGCCTACTCCGTTATCAATGATGACATTGGCGTAAAGCAAAAGCTGCGTTTTTCTAAAGAAAAATAACTTCCTCCACCAACACCATATTAGCTTTCTCGTTTATCTTATCCATGATTTGCGCACGCATCATCATCAGTTCGTTTTTTATTACTGACGATTCTATACGCAAAAACAGTTTTTTATCACGGATGAACAATTCCCGGGTCCGGTTTGCTACCGGTTTACCCACCAGCTCGGGCCACGCGGCTACAACAGCGGTTTCGTCAAAGCGGCGTTTAATTTTATAAACGTTAAGCATTTGCTCAATTGCATCTTTTAATGATTTGTCATTTGCTTTACGCATCAATCGCTCCTCCTGTTACTTTAAATAATTTTACATCCACCGCTATCTTATCAAAAATATTTTCGACCCGGCTCACACTCGTATCAGTGATAAATACCTGTCCAAAATCATTATTTGATACCATTTTCATCAGCTTGGTAACGCGGTCATCATCAAGCTTATCAAAAATATCATCAAGCAGCAGCAAAGGCTTAAATCCTTTTTGCTGATATAAAAAGGTATACTGTGCCAGCTTAAGGGCAATCAAAAAGGACTTTTGCTGCCCCTGCGACCCAAACTTTTTCATGGGCATACCATGTATCCCAAACAACAGATCATCCTTATGTATCCCTGCCGTTGTACGCTCCAGCACCCTGTCGCGCTCAATGCTCTTCTTTAATAATACGGCAAAATCATCCTGCAATAACTGCGATTCATAGGTCAACTGCACCTGTTCGGCACCGTCGCTTAAAAAACTATAGTGCTTATTAAAAATGGCCGTAAAGTTTTCCATAAAGGCCTTGCGGCGTTCAAATATCCGCTTACCCGAATTGGTTAGCTGCTCGTCAAGCACCTCCAGCAAACTGGGGTCGTAACGTCCGGTATCCGCTATCAGCTTTAACAAGGCATTGCGGTTAGCCAGCACCTTATTATAAATAATAAGCTCATCCAGATAATAATTATCCGTTTGCGATATTACATTATCAATAAACTTGCGGCGCTCCTCGCTCCCTTCGGTAATAATACTGGTATCATAAGGCGATATCATCACCAGGGGCAACAATCCAATATGATCTGCCAGGCGTTGGTAATCCTTTTTATTGCGTTTAAACTGCTTTTTTTGATTACGTTTAACAGAACAGGCCACTGCCTCGGCTTGCTTGTTTTTATTAAAAACACCGGTAATGATAAAAAAATCGGTTCCCTGTTTTATTTGCTGACTGTCGATTGGGTTAAAATAGCTTTTACAAAGCGACAGGTAATGTATAGCATCAAGCAGGTTAGTTTTGCCCGCACCATTATTACCGGCAAAAGCATTTACCCCCGCACTAAAAACCAGTTCGGCCTCTTCGTAATTTTTAAAGTTGATAACTGACAGCTGCTGCAAATACATAATGGGATGGCAAATTTAGTTATTTCTTGTGGTTGATTGGGTTGGTTTGGTTAGATTAAATTAATTGTTTTTATGCCCCCCAGATTAGATATATCTTGAGGATCAAGGGGAATGTTTTTATCAAAACGATTTTTAATTTCCGGCGGGTTAACTCACCACGCCCTTACTCAGGCTGTGCAGGAAAGAGGATCCCTCTGGATAAATGCAGATAGCGATAAAAGGATGTTTAGTTTATTATTTTTGAGCTATAATAATTTGATGGTATGGCGCAACAAAATGCTGCAATTGAACTTTAAGGTCAAAGTACTCAAGGCATTCCTTTAACAATGCTTGCGAAAACACATGCTGATGAAGGCCTCTTACCTCAAAATTATTTTCACTTCTTTTTTTGAAAGACTCGTAATCACCGGCGCCATGATCAAGACTGAGATCGTGTAATTCTAATATTTCGCTTAAATGTGTTAAATCGTCCTCGCCGGTATTTAATTCCAAGTCTGATAGTAAATGCGCAAAAGAGGTATCCGGCCTTTTATGATCAAAGGTAAATCTCTTATCGGGCAAAATGAGTAACATATATCCGCCAGGTTTAAGTATCCTGATCCACTCCTTAACTGCTTTTAAGGGATTAGCAATATGTTCAAGATTATGACTCGACAATAAAAAATCATACTCATTATCTTCAATTCCCTTTAACTCGCTTCCTTCCAAAATATATTGGTGGCCCGATTTATTAGGCAAATATCTATACTCATCAGTATTAATGGCACCCTCCCATATAGTATTATTGCTAAAATTACAGCCATCTATTTTTTGCGCCCATTCATAAAGCGGGAATGTTTGGTCGGTAAATATTTGACTTGGCCCCCCAATTTCTAACCCTATTTTATCCTGAAACACCTGTTTATATGGTAAAAGAGCCTCATCCTGTTGGTTCTTTTTACTTTTTGACGGGAATAGTTTAGCAAGAAATTTATTCATAGGTTTACTTTTCCGCAAAAATAAGCCATTAACTATTAATTCGTATGCTATAATTAAATTGCATATTTTTTTGCTTAGTTACCCAATAAACTTCTGCATAATTAGTCCAACAAACTTCTGTTTAATTATTTAATTCAAAAGCTCTTGTCAGAAATTTTGAAAACCGTAACTTTGCAAACTTAATTTTGTAATAACAATGTCAAAAACCCAGGCGAATACCAAGGTTGCAGCACCAGAAAATAATTTCGGGCAGAGTAGCAACTTCGTGCGCGAGAATCAAAAAAGCCTATTATTTATAGGTGGGGCCATCATTGCCCTTATTGCTATTTATCTTTTATACCTGAAAGTATATTTGGGTCCACGGGAAATTACCGCTGCCGACCAAATGCACGTTGCACAAGAGGCATGGGCTAAAAAGGACTGGGATAAAGCCATTAAAGGCGATGCCAGCTATCCTGGTTTTGAAAAAATCATTGACAAGTACAGCAATACCAAAGCTGCTAACCTGGCTTATTTTTATTTAGGCACTGCTTATTTAAACAAAGGCGAATACCGCAAGGCTGTTGATAACCTAAACAACTACCGTGGCGATGATAGCATGGTAGCCGCAGAAGCTTTTGGCAGCGCCGGCGACGCGTATGTTGAATTAAAAGAATATGATAAAGCAGCTACTTACTTTAACAAGGCTGTTGATAAATCAAAAAACAAATTTTTATCGCCGCTTTACTTAAAGAAGCTTGGCTTGGTTTACGAAGAGCAAAAAGACAATAAATCTGCCGACGAAACTTACAAAAGGATTAAAACAGAATATCCTGAAAGTGCCGAAGCACAAAATATTGACGAGTACATAGCACGCGCCGAAGCAAAACTATAGTTTTTAATTTTCGGATTTATGATGTTCGATTTCGGATTTATAAGATAGGATACACTTACTTTATAAATTCAAAATCGAACATTTTTTTTGAATAACCCGGTCCGAAAATGCTATTAAAAACAAACAACGGATAAAATCGAAATATCCGAAATCGAACATCATAAATCCGATCAAAATGGCTACACAGCTTAAAAACCTATCTGATTTTTCAAATACCGAAATACCATCAGCAGCACCCTATAAATTTGGTATTGCCGTGGCCGAGTGGAATGCCGAAATTACCAACGCCCTTTACCAGGGCGCTTACCAAAGCCTGGTAAATAATGGTGCGCTGCCCGAAAACATTGTTACCTATGCAGTACCCGGTAGTTTTGAACTAACCTCAGGAGCTGATTTGTTATTAAAAACCGGCAAATTAGATGCAGTGATCTGTTTAGGTTGTGTTATACAAGGCGAAACCCGTCATTTTGATTTTATCTGCAACGCAGTAGCCAACGGTGTAAGCAATGTTGCCATAAAATATTCAAAACCTGTTA
Source organism: Mucilaginibacter saanensis (assembly GCF_014200575.1). Classification (GTDB taxonomy): domain Bacteria; phylum Bacteroidota; class Bacteroidia; order Sphingobacteriales; family Sphingobacteriaceae; genus Mucilaginibacter. The sequence continues at coordinate 192,476 of NZ_JACHBZ010000010.1, forward strand.
TATTTGGTGTGTTAACCACCGATAACCAGCAGCAAGCTATTGACCGTGCGGGTGGCAAACATGGCAACAAAGGCGACGAGGCTGCTATTACAGCCATAAAAATGGCCAACCTTGCTGAAACATTAAATAGCTAATTAACGTTAAACTGTTTAAGTTAAAACAATGAAAAAATTTATTTATATAGCTTTTATAGCCCTGGTAGTTGGATGCGCGATCTCATCATGCTCCAATAAATTATGCCCTGCCTACAGTTCATATCCAAAAGGTAGTCGCTAACAGGTAAATGTCATTTTTTATTTTCTTATAAAACTATCGTGAGTTTTTGTGGTATAATTACGTTATAGCACTGTATACTATATAATTACTTTTATGAATTGGATATCGTTGGAGTCGGCAGATCAACTAAATACTATTAAACAACACCAGGGTTACAGCCTTATATTTAAACATAGCACACGCTGCTCGATCAGCATGATGGCTAAAAGACGTTTTGAGCTTGACTGGGAAGATTTACCCGAAGACATGCCCCTTTATTTTTTAGATCTCATCAATTACCGTGATATTTCGGGCCAGGTAGCACAACTTTTCCAGGTGCACCATGAGTCGCCCCAATTGCTACTGATCAAAGATGGCGAGTGCATACTTGACCAATCACACGGCGGCATTTCTGTTGAAGAAGCCCTATCGGTATTAAACTAACAGTTTCAAGAACCTTATAAGGATGGCTTATCGATCTTCGACAAGTTGGGCACAAACCTCACACACGTCATTGCGAGGTACAAAGCAAGAAGCCCCCTCTAAATCTCCCCCAATGGGGGAAACTTCAAAAGTATTTTAAAGCCCTCTCCTTTGGAGAGGGTTGGGTGAGGCTTCGTACCTCGCAATGAAGTGTGGAGTTTATACACGAATACAGAGCACATCTATTTTGTTTCTTGTTTCCTGACTCTTGATTTCTTGGTTCTTGTCCTTTTATCTCATTTCCCGTTCTCAATTATAATTTATTCGTAAAACTTGCCGATTAGCCCATAAAGGGTTATTTGGTTTTTAACTACATTTGTACCATGATTGATTTACCGGTAGTTCCTGTTAGCCAACCACAACGTAAGCCAGATTGGCTTAGGGTTAAGCTTCCTATTGGAAAAGAGTACACTCACGTACGCAGTTTGGTTGATGAACATAAACTGCATACCATTTGCGAGAGTGGCAATTGCCCTAACATGGGCGAGTGCTGGGGAGCCGGCACAGCTACTTTTATGATATTGGGTAACATTTGTACCCGCTCATGTTCTTTTTGCGCGGTGGCAACCGGCAGGCCGTTAGCTGTTGATGTTGATGAACCTAACCGCGTAGCAACATCGGTAAAACTAATGCAGGTAAAACACTGTGTAATTACTTCCGTTGACCGTGACGATTTGAAAGATGGCGGATCTATTATCTGGGCCGAAACTATTAATGCCATACGCCGCGAAAGCCCTGACACTACTTTAGAAACCCTGCTGCCCGACTTCAGGGGCAACTGGGATAACCTTGCCCGCGTTCTGGAAACCAGGCCCGAAGTAGTATCACATAACCTGGAAACCGTACGCCGCCTTACCAAAGAGGTTCGGATACAAGCTAAATATGACCGCAGCCTGGAAGCTCTGAAACATGTATCAGAAGCTGGCCTGCGTACCAAATCGGGCATTATGCTTGGTTTAGGCGAAACTGAGGCTGATATTTTAGAAGCCATGGATGATTTGCTTGCTGCAGGCGTACATATCCTAACTTTAGGGCAATATTTACAGCCAACACGCAATCACCATCCGGTAATTGACTGGATACATCCGGATCAATTTGCACGGTTAAAACAATTTGGCCTGGATAAGGGTTTTAGATATGTGGAAAGCGGACCTCTGGTGCGCTCATCCTATCATGCAGAAAAACATCTGTTTGATATATCATAATTCCTTTATATATTCACACCATTGAGTAAGAAGCACAAAATATCATTATCGGAAGACGAGCTGATACTTTCATTGAGAAATCATGAGAAGATCGCTATCGAGGCGCTTTATGATATGTATTCAGCTTCATTATATGGGGTAATCTCCCGCATTGTTATTGACACTGCCATAGCCGAAGATGTTTTACAGGAAACTTTTGTAAAAATCTGGCATTCATTTTCAAGTTACAGTTCAGAAAAAGGCCGCTTATTTACCTGGATGGTTAATATTGCGCGCAATCTTGCAATTGATAAGATCCGGTCAAAAGATTTTAAGAACCAAAATAAAAACCAGGAGATTGAAAATAACGTAACTTTCATTGACGAACAAAACAACACAGTTTACAAGCCTGAGTTGATGGGGGTTAAAGATTTAGTGCAGACGCTGAAGCCTGAACAAAAATCAATTATTGATCTGGTGTATTTTAAAGGTTACACGCATGTTGAGGCTGCTGATGAATTAGGCATTCCGCTTGGTACCATTAAAACAAGATTGAGAATGGGCATACAGCAACTCAGAAAACATTTTAATTGAAGTGGAAGATATAAAGGCATATATAGAAACAGGGATACTGGAACTTTACGTTCTGGGGGATGTAACCCCCAACGAAAAGATCGAGGTAGAAGAGATGGCTTTAAAACATCCGGCTATAAAGGCAGAATTGGATGAAATAGAGCGCTCAATGGAACTATATGCTAAAGAAAATGCGGTTGAACCTTCTGAACATTTACGCGGCCGTATATTAGGCAGCATACTTACCAATTTTGGTGATGATAATAACTTCCCAGAGAAACCGCATCCTGCTCAAAATAATATTATTGCGCTACCAGCGCCTAAACAAAATAACTTTTACAAATACGCTTTTGCAGCCAGCCTGGCACTATTAGTATCAAGCAGTGTTGCTTTGGTTAGTGTTTACTCGCGTCTGCAACAATCAAACGGGCAACTGGTGGCTTTGCAACTGCAAAATCAGCATTTTACCAACCGCGTAAATTTAATGGATCGTGAACTGAGTATTTTCCGCGACCCATCCTTTAAACTATTAAAGCTGCAGGGCACTGCTAAAACTCCCGCCTCGGTAGTAACGCTTGCCTTTAGCCCTACAAAGAAAAAAGTAATGATTGACATGAGCAACGTTAAATTGCCTCAGAACGATAGCAACCATCAATACCAACTTTGGGCATTGGTAGGCGGCAAGCCTGTTGATCTTGGTGTTTTTGATGCCAAAGCCGACTCTACCGATATGAAAGAAATGAAGTCGATAGCCCTGGCTGATGCCTTTGCCGTTACGCTTGAGCCTAAAGGCGGCAGCGTTAACCCTACAATGGATCAGATGGTTGTTTTGGGTAAATTTTAAGCCCGCCACACACCGTCAACCTCCCCCCTGCCTCTCTTATTTTTGGGTTAAACAAGTATGGTTTATTCTGCTATCAGGAAAAAATAAGTCGTTTTATCTTGTTTTTAAACAATTTTACCTATTTTGTGCCCGTTCCGCATACAAAATCTAAATTTATTACGTTATTTAACAGTTATTTAACATAAATTCAAACCAATTATTTGTTTTTTTGTAACAATTAGGGCAGATTAGCATCATATAACCAGTTAGATTAAGAGAATGCGGACTTTACAATTATAACATCTAACCCCAAAATTTGAGTATTTAGTTCTTTATAAGATCAGTTAATAGTTAATTTAAAAACGGTTGCACGATACTTGCAGCCGTTTTTTTTATGCCATTAATTTTGCCATAGTAATTGGCAACTGTGCAGCAAGCCTACCCGGTAAAACAACATTTAACCTATTTGGCAACGCCAACTCGTCGCCAGCCTTACCATGTATGTACGCACCAAGCACACAAGCCTGCAACGGAGTATACTTTTGAGCCAGCAAAGCGGCAATAATTCCGGTAAGTACATCGCCCATACCTCCTGATGCCATAGCCGCATTTCCGGTAGAGTTAAAATAGGCTACACCTTGAGGCGATAAGATAATGGTGTAATCATTCTTTAAAACAATATATACATTGAGTTTGACGGCCTGTGCCATGCCGGTCTGCAACCGCTGCCACCAGCTTTTATGTTCGCCAAATAGCCGGTCAAACTCTTTCATGTGCGGCGTTAAAATACTCCCCGGGGGTAGTTGCTGCAAAAAATCCGGATGCTCAGCGAGTAAATTAAGGGCATCGGCATCAATAATCACCGGTTTTTTATAATTTTTGATTAAAGCCGATAATAAAGCAGTGGCATCATTGCCTTTACCCAGTCCAGGGCCAATAGCTATGGCACTAAACTTATCCCATTCAATCGCGGGCAGTTCCTGATCGTTTCTAACAATGGCCATAATTTCGGGCAGATAGCTATTTAAGGCCGTCAGACCACTTTCGGGCACGCAGGTAGTAGTTAATCCTGCCCCGGCATGAACGGCTGCCGAAGAGCTAAGCAACGCCGCCCCCATCGTTTTGGCCTGCCCTGCAATAATCAGTGCATGGCCATAAGTACCTTTATTACTAAAACGGCGCCGGGGTTTAACCGCGGCCCTGATGTCTGTTTCCTTTATAAACTGATATGGGGAATTTAGCAACTGTACATACTTTTCATCAATGCCGATGTTCACCGTTTCCCAGCAATGAATATATGGTGCAGATTCAGGCAATAAAAAATTGATCTTGGGTTGTTGAAACGTGATCACCAGATCGGCCCTGATGGCTACCGTATCAGGCAATATTTCACCCTCCGATAAAAAACCCGTTGGTATATCAACAGCAACTATAGTTTTATACAGCCCGTTAAGGTGGTTAACCAGTTTCTCATACTCGCCCGTGAGGGGTTTGTTTAAACCGCTGCCCAACAGGGCGTCAATAATAATATCGCTGCTTTCCGGTACGTTGTCACCTTTCTGTATATCATTTATGGGGATATTGATTGCTTTTAAACGCTCCAGGTTAACATTAAAATCGGCAGAGGCCTTATCGCTGAAACGGGCAATTTTAACATTTAGCTTTTTGTATTGATGCTCGCTAAGTATCCGGGCAATGGCCAGTCCGTCGCCCCCGTTATTACCGGTACCACAGTAAAATGATATAGATTGATTTTTATCCGGAAAATGATTGATAAACCAACCCACAAACGCCCTGGAAGCCCGTTCCATTAAGTCAACCGAAGTAATGGGCTCATTGGCTATGGTATGGGCATCAGCCTGTCTGATCTGGGCGGAGGTTAGTAAAGGCAGCATATCATTCTAAAGTAAGGAATTATATGTTTTGTTTTTGTAAAGTTCTTAAAGCGGGAAACTAAACTTACCCATCAGTACCGCCGGATTATTTCCTATGGCAATTGGCTCCCCACATAAGGCCTCATTACCGAGCAGGGCAAACAATATGGCTTCCTTGGCATCCGGGTCTATACCCAGGCTGTTGGTATCGGCAATCCGGGTATTGGCCAGCGCCTGTTTTAAACGGGCTACTACAAAGGGATTCCGTGCCCCGCCGCCGCTTAAAAATACATTCAGGCCCTCAGCCTTAATGTTAGCGGTTATAAAATTGCTTATAGCCGTTGCGGTAAAAGCGCTCAAAGTACTTATAAGGTCTTCCTTAGCAATATCCACAGTGCCTGACCGCGCCTGTGCCTGCAATACATAATCCATGCTGAATAATTCAGGGCCGGTAGTTTTGGGTGCACGTTCGGCAAAAAACGGATGATCAAGCAAAGCTGCCAGCAGGATTTCATTTACTTCACCGCGGTTGGCAATTGCCGAATCCCGGTCATAGTCCATATTAAAGTACTTGCGGCAGACAGCATCTATCAACGTATTTCCCGGCCCAACATCGGTACACAATACTTTAGCCGAATCGCCATCGGCAGGCAGATAGGTTAAGTTGGCAATACCTCCAATATTCAGCAATATCCGGTTTTCGCCTGCCTTGCTCCCCAACAGCACATCACCGTATAAGGCCAGCGGCGCTCCTTCTCCCCCGGCCACAATATGCTTCTGCCTGAAATCGCTGATGGTTAATATTTTTGTTTTTACCGCCAGGTGGTCGCCATCGCCTATTTGCATGGTAGCATTGGGGTAGCCTGCGCGCTGGTGTAACCTTTTGGGCGCATGGTATATAGTTTGCCCGTGGCTTGCTATAAAATCAATAGCAGCAGCGTCCATGCCCCAATCTAAAAGGGCCTTCAAAACCAGTTCGCCATGATAGTTACCAATAAAGGCGTTCAGCAAAGTTACCTGCTCCAGATCGGCAGTGCGACGGGCAAATACCTGCTGTACCTCCTCCTTAAAGCTTTGCGGATATGGGATGGTAATAAATCGCAATAACTTAAACCTGGTTTGCAGGCCATTACCGGTAAAGCTGCATAAGGCAATGTCAAGCCCATCCAACGAAGTGCCCGACATTAAGCCAATACCCGTTTTGGTAGTTTTTTGAGCAATATTAAAAAGCTTTTGCAAATTTTGATTAAGCGGTACCATGGGTTTAAATTACTATTTGTTATGGGGTTTGCAAAAGATAAATTAATAAGCGCGCTATGTAAATATCTGATATATTTGTTTGAACAAGCACATTCACTTATTAATACTTATACATGGCCCGATTAAATTTATTGGAAGAGACCCGGTACGAGAAGCTGCCGGTAAGCGTTTACAGCAACCAGCAACAGGCATCACTGGCCGTGGCAGCCCGCATTGCCAAACTCATCCGCGATAAGCAGACACGCGGCGAAAAGGCCGTACTCGGTTTAGCTACCGGCGTTACACCCATTGCCGTTTATGCCGAACTCGTGCGCCTGCACCGCAACGAGGGTTTGTCGTTTAAAAACGTCATCACTTTTAATCTGGATGAGTATTATCCCATGAAGCCTGATGCAGCCCAAAGCTACGTCACCTTCATGTATGAGAACCTCTTTAGCCATGTGGATATTGACAAAGCTAATGTGCACATCCCTGATGGCACCCTGGACCAGGATGCCGTGGTGGCTTTTTGCCTCGACTATGAGCACCAGATAGAGGCCCTGGGCGGTCTTGACCTCCAGCTGTTGGGTATCGGACGTACCGGCCACATCGGTTTTAACGAGCCGGGATCGGCCCCTAATTCGGGGACCCGCCTGGT
>NZ_JACHBZ010000011.1 GCF_014200575.1 Mucilaginibacter saanensis
AGGATATGAGTCTTTTACTCAGAGGAATGAATAGTTCACCCCGCTTCTTCTCAATCTAATTATCCAGTAAATTTAATTATGCTAATCTAAAGGAGCGATAGAGAAGGATCTATTCTTGAAGGAGCATGGTGTACACCCGCTCTTGGCCGCGGGAGGGCCAGTTACTTTGTTGCGACAAAGTAACCAAACCGCTTGTCATCAGAAATGCTTCTTTGCCGCACATGGCCTTTGCCCCGCAAACCGGACAGAACCACGGGCTGCTAAACCTTGCCTCCACTTCGTTCGCTCAACGTCCCAAGCTTCGGCAAGGTTTGCTAATGCCCCTGCCAGCCGCACTATCCCACCATGTTCTGTCCGCTTTTCGTCCGAAGCTTATCTGCTGACAGGGAAGAACTCGCCGGTTTTATTTTTGCATACTCTATAAAAATGACAAAGACCTTGTCATGCCGAACTTGTTTCGGTACCCCACAAGCTGAGCTTTCCACACTTTATCAATAAAACAAACTTGTCATCCTGAGCGATAGCGAAGGATTTATTCTTTCGATAGGCCTATCGTATACCCGCTCTTGGCCGCGGTTTGGTTACTTTGTTGCGACAAAGTAACCAAACCGCTTGTCATCAGAAATGCTTCTTTGCCGCACAAGGCCTTTGCCCTGCAAAATCGGACAGAACCACGGGCTGCTAAACCTTGCCTCCACTTCGTTCGCTCAACCTCCCAAGCTTCGGCAAGGTTTGCTAATGCCCCTGCCAGCCGCACTATCCCACCATGTTCTGTCCGCTTTTCGTCCGAAGCTTATCTGCTGACGGGAAGAAAATAGAACCAAGTCATTATGTCCAACGCGTCACCAGCACGAAATAATCTCCAATAAAACTAAACGTTGTCATCCTGAGCGATAGCGAAGGATCTGTTCTCCGACTCGCACAATTCCTCAATCGCAATCATTCCATCTCCATTTTAACGACACAAAAAAGGCTGTCATGCTGAGCTTGTGGAAGTATGGCGGGCGGGAATCTCCGCGTTACCTTTCTACAAGTTCAGGGTGACAGCCCTGTTATACTAAGTTACCCTTACTGCTTTGGCGGCACTCCAAACTTACTTTCGTAATCTTTTAGTTGAGCGCTGAATTTGGCATTTAAGCTGGTTTGTTTAAAGTTTTTGGTATAATCAACCAAACCACTCAGTATCGACATGGAATATTGTATGTCGCGGTTTTCGGCACTGGTTTCATTGTTTTTCAATAGGGTATAATTATAGTTGAGCAGGTTGGTTACATAATCATCAACCTGGTTTGACAGTTTGTTAGCCAGCGCTACATCGCCCAGACGGTAAGCACTCTCAATCATATAATATTTACGTACCGCAACCTCGGTTGATCCAATAATGCCCGGCATTACGTTGTCATATTTTGTAAGTACGTTTTTAGCAAGGTCAAGATGGCCTTCTTTAATTAAATTGTCTGACAGGTTGGAATAAAGCCTGGTAATTAAAGGATAAAACATGGTCATAGATTCATGATCAAGGTAACGCGCATTTTTCATGTTGCCCCATTTAAACTTGGTCATCATGTTTTGATACATTTCGGGTGTATGGCTGGTTTCCAGCGGACTTGCGGCGGTGTCTGGCTTAAACGGCAGCAGGCGATAGGCAAAACCCTCGTTGTATAGGTATTTATCAAGTCCTATCATGTTATCATTAGGCACTGTTACCGAAAAATAAATTGGTCTTTTCCAGTTATTGTGCGATAGGATATCCATCATAGCTAAAACATCCTTAGTCACATACCTGCCGCTGAATGTCCAATCCATTTCAGGTGTAATTTTGGCTTTCTCGGCAGGGGCAACAGTTCCGGTTTGTACCACTTCGTCCGGGTTAATGGTTAGTTTGAAGTTTTTGGTTGGCAGGTAATTGGAAACGTCGCCATTATTATACTCTACCATGGCCGCTTTATCATCAGAGGTCATGAAATCAAAAACCTCCTTTAACTCGGTAGGGCCGGCAACTTTCTGGTCGTTAAAATAAATAACATCGCGCACGCCGGGTTTAAATTTGTCATTCGACATAGTGATAGGCAATGGCTCTGATTGGTTCATTTTGTTTTTCATGCCGCGGATGTACCAGTCGGTACCCAGCAGGCTCAAGTTTACAATGCGCACATCGGGGCGTACGTTTTCAACCTCCTGTATATACCACAGCGGATAGGTGTCATTATCGCCATAAGTAAACAAAATGGCATTTGGTGCGCAGGAGTTCAGGTAGTTGTAAGCCATATCATGCGGCGTAAGCTTGGTGGAGCGGTCATGATCATCCCATTCCTGGTTGGCCATTAATACCGGTGCGGCCAGCAAACAAACTACGGTAGCAATAACAGCGCTTGTTTTGGCATTGATTTTTTTACTTAAAAAATCAGCAATGGCCACGACACCCAGACCTATCCATATAGCAAAAGCATAAAACGAACCAGCATAAGCATAATCACGCTCGCGCGGCTGCAATGGATCCTGATTCAGATATAACACAATGGCAATGCCGGTGAAAAAGAACAGCACCCCAACAACACCGGCGTTTTTCTGATCGCGGCGAAAATGGAAAAATAAGCCTATTAAACCTATAATAAGCGGCAGATAAAATAAGCGGTTGTAGCTTTTACTATTAGTAACAGAGTAGGGCAATGGCTTGCTGAAATTCCAGCCGCTTATCCAGTTACCGTCAATACCACTGTTGCTAGTTTGGCCATCAAGGTCATTGGTACGGCCAACAAAGTTCCACAAAAAGTAGCGGGTGTACATCTGGTTAATTTGCCAGCTGCCAAAAAAGCCCAGGTTGGTAGCAAATGTGGGTTGCTCGCTTTGGCCAAGCTTGGTCCAGGCCCTGTAAAATTCCGCGTGACCGGGTTTATCGCTAAACATACGCGGGAAAGGTGTATTGTGATCATAAACGGTGGTGAGCTTTTTACCGGCAACCTCATATTTGGTTTCGCCACGGCGATAGATGGTTGCGCCCTGTGTTTGCTCAATAGGCTGCGAATCAAAAAACTGACCGTAAAGCAATGGTGTATCACCATACTGGTCGCGGTTCAGGTATCCGTTCAGTGCAAAAGCATTTTCCGGATCGCTGTTATTTAAATTAGGATTAGCCTTTGCCCTAACCACAATCATTACAAATGAGCTGTAGCCAAACAAGATAAACAGCAGGCAAATTAAAAAAGTATTAAGCGCAAAACGTTTTTCGCGTATTTTAACAACATACTCCAGCAGGGCCAGTACAGCTATACCGGCAACAACGCCAATAATGCCGGCGCTAATGCCCAGCACCAGTATAAAGGCTACGGCTGCTACTATAATTACCGGTTTTAAAGGTTTAATGGTGTAGTATATACCTGCAACTATGGTTATTATAAGCAAGGCAAAAAACATAACGGCCCCGCTGCCAAAACCCATCCCTAAGGTATTTACAAAAAGAAGGTCAGAAAAGGCTGCGCCCTTAACGGTATATTGAATAACACCCCAAAGCACAAACGCAACAGCAACAACCCCGGCCAAAAATGCCCAGATGGTACCCTTGGTAGTAATGTTTTTAGCCCTGCGAAAATAAATTACCAGCGCTATAGCCGGTATAACCAACAGGTTTAACAGGTGGATACCTATAGATAGGCCCATCACGTAGGCAATAAATACAATCCATTTATCGGCATGCCGTTCATCGGCGTGGGCATCCCATTTAAGTATGGCCCAAAACACAACAGCAGTACACAGGGACGATTGTGCGTAAACTTCAGACTCCACCGCCGAAAACCAGAAAGTATCTGACCAGGCATAAGCTAACGCACCAACCAGGCCCGCACCAATAATGAGGATAAGGTTGGTTTGATTAATATCTTCGGTTTTCTTAACCAGCAATTTCTTTGCAAGCGCGGTAACCGTCCAAAAAAGGAACATGATGGTGGCCCCGCTGGCCAGTGCCGAAGCAATATTGGCCCAGTAAGCAACCTTGGTATTGTCGCCCAGGGAAAGTAAGGTAAACACCTTGCCAATCATGGTAAACAGTGGGGCGCCTGGCTGGTGGGCTACCTGCAAACGGTAAATACAGGCAATAAACTCGCCGCAGTCCCAAAAGCTTGATGAAGGCTCTAAGGTTAAAATATACGTTAGCGAAGCAATGATAAAGGCTATCCAGCCGAATATATTGTTGATTTTATTGTAGCTCATGTCTGAATTTTACGATACAAAAAAGGTTTAATGCAGCCCGAAATTAATAAAACTATTAGGATGTTGAAATCAAAACCGTTGTATTGGCTGTTTTTGGCCTGTATTTGGCGTTAAAACGAAAAATAAATACTTTTTTTAAAATCTATTTTGAGAACTAAAAATTCGTCTTATATTTGCATTCCTTTTCGGAGAGTAAAAACAAACCAAAGGAGATTGCCTGATAGTATAATGGTAGTACGACGGTTTTTGGTACCGTTTGTCTAGGTTCGAATCCTGGTCGGGCAACAAGAAAGATTTCGGATTTCTGATTTTCAATTTCAAGTTTAGGCTTGATGGAAAATTGAAATCCGATTGTTTTTTATAACAACTGGTAATCAGAATTTGATCTGAAACGGATTAATAAATCCGGAAATCGAACATCCGAAACCCGAAATAGAAAATGCCACTACAATTTAATCCGGTTAAGTTATTCGCAGGATCGGGCTCTAAGGAACTTGCACAAAAAATTGCTGATGCTTATGGCCGCGAATTAGGTGACGTTGTACTTTCCCGCTTTAGCGACGGAGAGTTTCAGCCACACTTCAATGAATCGGTTAGGGGATGCGATGTATTCCTTATTCAGTCAACCCATCAACCCACTGATAACCTGATGGAATTACTGATGATGACTGATGCCGCCCGCCGTGCATCAGCACATTATGTAAATGCCGTTATTCCGTATTTTGGATTGGCCCGCCAGGACAGGAAAGATAAACCGCGTGTGGCTATAAGTGCAAAACTGGTAGCCAATTTATTGGTTGCGGCAGGTATTGACCGTATCATGACCATGGATTTGCACGCAGCGCAGATACAGGGCTTTTTTGATATCCCGGTTGATCACCTTGATGCTTCTATCATTTTTGTGCCTTACATAAAAAGCCTTAGCCTTGGTAATTTAACTATCGCATCACCGGATATGGGCGGTTCATACAGAGCACGCAGCTTTGCCAAGTTTTTTAATGCCGAAGTAGTAATTTGCGATAAGCGCCGTAAACGCGCCAATGAAATTGAATCAATGACGCTTATTGGCGATGTAACAGATCAGGATATTGTGTTGATTGATGATATATGCGATACAGCCGGAACATTGGCTAAAGCAGCTGGTTTAATTATGGAACGTGGTGCACGCAGCGTACGCGCAGTTTGTACCCACCCGGTATTGTCAGGTAAGGCTTATGAAACTATTGAAAACTCGGCTTTAACTGAGCTTATAGTTACCGATACCATTCCGTTAAAACACCAGAGCCCTAAAATAAAGGTTTTATCAACCGCCGAACTTTTTGCAAAGGCGATCAGCAATGTAAATGAGCACGGATCGATAAGCCAGTTGTTCAGGGTAGAATAATGAATTAAAATATCCTTGCTAAAACGCATCTCCTTTGGAGAGGGGTTGGAGTAAGGCTTAAACAAATAAATAAATACAAATAATGAAATCAATTGCTATTAGCGGTTCTCCAAGAGAGAACGTAGGGAAAAGAGACGCTAAAGAACTGCGTTATCAAGGCTTAGTGCCAGCAGTACTTTATGGTGGGCCAACACAAACCCACTTTGCAGTGTCCGCAGCTGATTTGAGAGCCGTAGTTTATACTCCGGTTGTTCATTTCATCGATCTTGATGTTGCCGGTGCTAAATCACAGGCTATTATTAAAGATATTCAGTTTCACCCATTAACTGAACAAATTATCCACATTGACTTTTTATTGCTTGACGAGAAAAAGCCAATCACTATCGAGATCCCTGTTAAATTAACCGGAACTTCTCCAGGTGTTAAAGTGGGTGGTAAATTAGTTCAGAAACTAAGGAAACTGCGCATCAAAGCATTACCTAAAGATCATTTAGATGCTATTGAAGTAAGTATCGAAAGCCTTGAAGTTGGTAAATCAGTAAAAGTTTCAGATTTGAAACTGGAAAAACTGATTATCACTAATGCTATCGAAGATACTATCGTATCAGTAACCACTTCACGTGCATTACGTCAGGCTGAGCAAGAAGCTTCTTCAGGTAAAAAATAATTACCACTGATTTAAAAAAAACGCGATAGGCTTTGCCTACCGCGTTTTTTTTTGACAAAAGATAGAGGGATAAAAGAAGAATAGATAAAGGACTTTTTTGAGAGTTCAGATCATACAAAACAGATAATCTCAAAAATCATTTATCTATTCTTCTTTTATCCTTTGTCTTTTTATCTTTAATCTATTCCCATGAAATATCTAATAGTTGGTTTAGGAAACATAGGGCCGGAGTATGCTGATACCCGGCACAATATTGGTTTTATGGTATTGGATGAGCTGGCCAAACAGGAAAACGCAAAGTTTTACAACATGCGCCTGGCTTATTATACCGAGGTATCATTTAAGGGGCGTGCGCTGCACCTGATAAAACCAACCACTTACATGAACCTAAGTGGTAAGGCGTTAAACCACTGGATGCAGGATCTTAAAATCCCGCTTGAAAACGTATTGGTAATTGTTGATGATATTGCGCTGCCGTTGGGCACATTAAGGTTAAAACCTAAAGGTAGCGCGGCCGGGCACAATGGTTTAAAGCATATTGAAGCAACCATTGGTCATAACAATTATGCCCGCCTGCGTTTTGGTGTTGGCGACAATTACCCCAAAGGCCGCCAGGTTGATTATGTGTTAAGCGGCTTTGATGACGACGAAAAGCCCGAGCTGCCTGCACTGATTGACCGCTCCATTGAAATGGTAAAAAGTTTTGCTACCATTGGCACCGAATTAACCATGACCCGGTTTAATAAATAGCTAAAATACAAGCTGCTGTGGGCTACCGGATTAGTTAAAAATGGTTAAATAATTCCGGGTAATTGCAACAGATGGGTATCTTGCGGTGTCTTATCACCTAAATACCTTATGAAACAATTCCTGCTCACCCTGCTATGCTGTTATTGTTCAGCGCTTGCTCTTGCCCAAACGCAGAACTCCCCGACTGATATTATTGTAAAAGGCCTGGTGGTTGACTCTGTGGCCAATAAACCCTTAGGTTATGTTACCGTGGCCCTTCAGGATGCTGTTACCCACGCCGCCGTAAAAAGTACCCTTGCCAAAGATGATGGTAGCTTTGAATTGAAAGCCCCGGAGGGTAAAACTTATCAGCTGGTAGTGGCCTTTATTGGTTTTGCCACTAAGGTACTCCCCGTAAATATCAAGGGGAACGAATTTAATGCCGGAAAGATTTTACTAACAGCCTCCAACAAAGAATTAAAAGAGGTTACCATAACTGCTGTAAGACCTGTTATGAAACAGGAGGTTGACCGCCTTACCTATGATGTGCAGGCTGATCCCGAAAGCAAGGCGATATCCGCTTTGGATATGATGCGTAAAGTGCCGCTTTTATCGGTTGATGGCGATGATAAGATACGGTTAAAAGGCAGCGGAAACTATAAAATATTGATTAACGGAAAGGAATCAGCGTTAATGGCCAAAAGCCCATCAGATGTGCTGAAAGCCATGCCTGCAACCAACATCGAAAAAATAGAGGTAATTACCACGCCACCGGCTAAGTATGATGCCGAGGGTTTAACAGGGATTATCAACATCATCACCAAAAAAAATGCCGATCAGGGTTATAACGGTAGTATCAATATGCGCTACAACACGGTTTGGGGGCCGGGTTATAACCTTAACGCTACGGTAAAGCAGGGCAAATTCGGTCTTTCGGGGTATGCCGGCTTTGGTACGCAGAAACAAGTAACTGCAGCAACTCACAACACGCAAACACAATTTGTTAAACAATCGGTATCAAGCATATTGAACCAAAATGGCACCAATACCTTTGGTGGTAAATATAAGTACGCCAATGCCGAGTTAAGTTATGAAATAGATAGCCTTGATTTGCTTACCGGTTCGTTTGAAATTTTTCAGGGGCATTTTGATCAGAATGGTTTGCTGCAATCAAGCCGGGTTAACAGCGCCGGCACGGTTGATCAGTCTTATCGCAATGCAGTTTCCAGCGGCAGTAAGGATAAGGGGGCCGATATCGCCATCAATTATCAGCGCAGCTTTAAAAATCATAAGGACGAGTTGCTAACCATGTCCTATAAATACAGTTACTCGCCAAGCGACCAGTCAAATACCAATGCGTTTACTGACAGGTTTAATTATGATGAAAATGATAATCCCGATTTCAGGCAGCGTAATAATGCAGGTAATCGGGAGCATACCATTCAGCTCGATTATGTGTATCCGCTTAAAAAAATCAATATTGAAGCAGGTGCCAAAGCTATCCTGCGCAATAACTTTAGTGATTTCGGGCGCGAGGATCTTGACCCCGCCACGAATGAATATGTAGTTGACGAAGGCCAAACCAGTACCTTTGATTATCACCAGGATGTGACCAGTTTCTACAACTCGTACCAGTTAAAACTAAGCAAATGGACAGCAAAAGGCGGTTTACGTATTGAACATACCCAAATTAGTGCCGATTTTATGGGCGAACCGCTTGATCGTGGGTATAATAACCTTATCCCTTCGGTATCTCTACAGCGCAGCTTGAACAGTAGTAGCATCAATTTCGGTTTTACCCAGCGCATACAGCGCCCGGGTATATACCAGCTTAATCCGTTTGTTGATAAGTCAAATGCTAAATTTGTTACTACGGGTAACCCTAATTTGCGCCCCGAGCTTAATAATACGTTTGAACTTACCTACAGCAACTTTAAAAAGGCCTCGGTTACAGTGGGTTTAAGCTATGCGTTCTCCAATAACTCTATTCAAACTATAAGCAGTTTGCGCCCCAATGGGTTGGATACCGTAACTTATACCACCTACCAAAACCTGGGCAGCAACCGTACGCTTGGCCTTAATATCAATACCAATTTTTCCATTACCAAACCATTCACGGTTAGTTTAAACGGGCAAATCTCACACGTTTGGCTAAAGGGTGTATATAACACGGAGTTCTTTAAAAATGCCGGGTATATAGGTAATGCATTTGCCAGTTTTACCTATAAACTGGGCGATACCTACCGCTTAGGGTACAATGCCGGCTTTTTTAGCGGCGATGTAAATTTGCAGGGTAAAACCAGTAATTTTATCTATAACTCTTATTCGGTTGCCAAGGATCTGTTTAATAAAAAGTTTACCGTAACGCTGGTTGCTAATAATCCTTACAGTAAAACACGGGCGTTCACCAATTCGTCCCGCACGCCTGATTTTACTCAAAGCACAAGTACCGATAATCCGTACCGGCATTTCGCTATCCGGCTTAACTATAAATTTGGCAAACTCAACGGCGATATTAAAAAGAACCAGCGCAGCATAAATAACGACGATACCAAGAACAGTGGTAAAAGTAGTGGTGGAAATCAATAGATTTGCTGTAGGAAACATCGGCAGCTAAAAAATAAAAAATTAGCGCATGATGGCCCCATCAATAATAAAACAGATTGTTACGATGAAAGTTTACGGAATTACCAATTGCAATACAGTTAAAAAAGCGCTTGACTGGTTAAAGGAGAATAAGGTTGATTACAGTTTTCAGGATTTTAAAAAACTGGGTGTAAGCACCGAAAAATTACAGGAATGGGACAGCAAGGCGGGTTACGAAAAGTTTATGAATAAGCAGGGCCTCACCTGGAAACAGCTTGATCCTCAGGTAAAAGAAAGCGTGAAAACCAACACTGATGCGCTGGCGCTGCTGCAGCAAAAAACCAGTATGATCAAAAGACCGGTAATTGAAGATGGCGATTTCCTGTTTTTTGGTTTTGATGAAAAGATTTATGCTGATCATTTTTTGAATAAATAATCATTCCGGCTCCGTTATTTAAAGCCTGTAAATCTTGTATATCTACCTGATTTATAGGCTTTATAGTTATATAAATAATTGCTTATTATATAGTAACAATCATTTTACCGAGAACATTCAAGAGTTTTTTTTGTAGTATAATTGCCTTTTATATATTAACTACAACTGAAAATGACTTTAAAACTGATGGCCGGTTTCAGCATGGCCTTTATGTTGAGCGTGGGCGTGAGCAATGCGCAGCAAACACCCCCAGCCTCCGATTACAATTATCATGAAACTTTTGGCCCTTTGTTCTACACCAAAAACGGAACAGAGTATCGCGCGGCAAGCGGCGAACCAGGCCCTAAATATTTTCAAAACCGGGCCGATTATCAGTTGGCAGCCAAATTAAATGACCAGACCAATGAAATTACCGGTGCCGAGGTTTTAACCTATACCAACAACAGCCCGCAAAATTTAGGATTTTTATGGATGCAGCTTGATCAGAATCTTTTTAAGTCGGATTCGCGCGGTACGGCCATAGTGCCACCTGCCGGTAGCCGTAACTGGGGCCGTGGCGAGGCATTTGATGCCGGGTATAAAATAAAATCAGTAAAATATGCAGGCGCCGAAGGCAATTTTGTTGACGCTAAATTTATAATAAGCGATACCCGCATGCAGGTTTTTTTACCTAAAGAGGTAACAGCCAACGGCGGGCAGGCTAAACTAAAAATTGAATATTCATTTATTCCGCCAAATTATGGGTCAGACCGCATGGGGTACCTGAATACCAAAAATGGTAAAATATATACCATAGCACAATGGTACCCACGTATGTGTGTGTATGATGATGTTATGGGATGGAATACCCTGCCTTACACCGGCCCGGGTGAGTTTTACCTGGAGTATGGTGATTTTGACCTGAGCATTACCGCTCCAGCCAACCATATCGTAGTAGCATCAGGTGAGTTACAGAACCCACAGGAAGTGTACACTGCCGAGCAGCAAAAACGCTGGGCCGAAGCTGCACAAAGCGAAAAAACAGTTTTTATCCGTACAGCAAAAGAAGTTAAAGACCAGGCATCGCGCCCGGCCGGTAAAACAGAGCTTACCTGGCATTTTAAAATAAAAAATGCACGTGACGTTTCATGGGCATCGTCGGCTGCATTTATTGTTGATGCCGCAAAAATGGATCTGCCGAGCGGTAAAAAATCAATAGCTATATCAGCCTATCCTGTTGAAAGCGATGGCAACAATGCCTGGGGACGATCAACCGAGTATGTAAAAAAATCAATTGAATATAACTCAGCAAAATGGTTTGAATTTCCGTACCCCGCAGCTACGGCTGTTGCTGGCATAGTTGGTGGTATGGAATATCCTGGTATTGTTTTTTGTGGATACAAGGCCGAGAGAGATAAACTATGGGGCGTAAATGACCATGAGTTTGGCCATACCTGGTTCCCGATGATTGTAGGTTCAAATGAGCGTTTATACGG
Organism: Mucilaginibacter saanensis; assembly: GCF_014200575.1. Lineage (GTDB taxonomy): Bacteria > Bacteroidota > Bacteroidia > Sphingobacteriales > Sphingobacteriaceae > Mucilaginibacter. The sequence continues at coordinate 11,484 of NZ_JACHBZ010000011.1, forward strand.
TTGGATGGATGAAGGTTTCAATACCTTTATCAACACCTTATCAACCAATGATTTTAACAATGGCGAGTATAAAAAAGACCGTGCCGATATGCACAGCATTGGTGCTAATTTTACCAGGCCCGATCTGGAGCCGATCATGAGCCAGCCAGCCAATCTAAAAGAAAAAAATACTGGAACCCTGTTATACTCAAAACCAAGTGCAGGTTTGGTTTTACTGCGCGAGCAGATATTAGGTCCGGAGCGTTTTGACTTTGCCTTTAAAACTTATATTAACAGGTGGGCATTTAAACACCCAACACCTGATGACTTTTTCCGCACCATTGAAAATGCATCGGGCGAAAGCTTACAGTGGTTTTGGAGAGGCTGGTTTATGAATAACTGGCGCCTGGATGTTGCCGTAAGCGATGTTAAATATGTAGATGACGATCCGTCAAAAGGGGCATTAATTACGCTGGATAACCTGGGTAAAATGGCCATGCCGGTTATACTGGAAATAAAAACCAAGAGCGGCAAAACCGATCGTATAAAATTACCGGTTGAAATTTGGGAGCGCTTTGCTTCATGGACATTCAAATACCCATCAACCGAAGAGATTAAATCGGTTACTTATGATCCCGATAATGTATTACCTGATTATAACCCTGACAATAACGTTTGGAAAAAATAACAACAAAAAACCCGGTTAACGCCGGGTTTTTTGTTTCCTAATAAAATATATGTGCGCGTCATTGCATAGTTTCAATCAATAAAAAACGCGTCATCATACGGTTTCTTCTGTCAATGACGCGTGTATATATAAACTTACGAAGTTTCAAAAACTTCGTAAGTTTAAAATAAATAGTCCAAATCTTCAGGCTACAGCAAATCCTTCAAATGCTTATAATTAGCTTTCACAGTGTTCAATACTTCATCCATGTGGCCATTGAGCATCAGTTTGGTCATAGATACGGCCATACCTTTAACCTGTTCAAATTCAATTTTAGGCGGCATAGCCAAAGCATTCGGATCGGTGAATACGTTTACCAGCGCCGGGCCCTCAAAAGCTAATGCTTCTGTAATGGCCTGCTGTACATTGTAAGGTTCGGTTACGTTAAATCCCTTGATCCCCATAGCCTGGGCAACCAGGGCGAAATCCGGGTTGTACATATCTGTTTGCCAGTCGGGCAGGCCGGCAACTTCCATTTCCAGCTTTACCATACCCAGGGAGCGGTTATTAAAAACAATGATCTTGATGGGCAGCTTATACTGTACAATGGTAGCCAGATCACCTAATAACATAGACAAGCCGCCATCGCCACAAAGTGCAATTACCTGTTGGCCGGGGCGTGCTAAGGCGGCACCAATAGCCTGCGGCATGGCGTTGGCCATAGAGCCATGGTTAAAAGAACCAATCATTTTACGTTTACCGGTTGCATTGATATAACGCGAACCCCAAACGCATGACATGCCTGTATCAACCGTAAATATGGCATCGTTGGCAGCAGCTTTATCAAGTACACTGGCAACAAATTCGGGGTGTATCTTATCCTGGCTGCCGCTGTCGTCAACGTAGGTTTGCATCTTGTCTTTCACATCGGCATAAACCTTTAGCTGTGCCTGTAAAAAGCTATCGTCCTGCTTTTGGGTAACCAGCGACAGTAGGGCCGTTAATGTATCTTTAACAGTTCCGCACAGTCCCACATCAACCTTGGCACGCCGGCCAATACGCTCGGGCCTGGTATCTATCTGCACAATTTTGCAATCGGTAGGCATAAACGGCGTGTATGGGAAATCAGTACCTAACAGGATCAGCAAATCGCTTTCATGCATACTGTGATAGGCTGATGGTAAACCTAACAGTCCGGTCATCCCTACCTCATTAGGATTGTCATACTGTATATCCATCTTAGTCCTGAAGGAGTAAGCCACCGTGGCATGCAGTTTTTGCGATAACGCCACCACCTCATCATGTGCTTCGGCTGCGCCTATACCGCAAAAAATGGTTATTTTATGATACTGGTTCATCAAGGCAGCCAGCTGCTGTAAGTCAGTATCAGATGGCCTGATAACAGGTACCGGGTTATAATTTTGAACTGATGTATTTATTTCTACAGCATCCATGCTGGTTATATCGCCGGGTAAGCCAATTACGGCAACACCTTTCTGGTGCAATGCGCTTTGTATGCCGGCCTGCAGCATACGTGGTAGCTGTTTAGGTGTGGTGGCTACCTGATTATAGTAGCTGCAATCATCAAATAATTTAATAGTATTGGTTTCCTGGAAATAAGCGCTGCCAAACTCAAAGCTGGCTATAGTTGATGCTATGGCAATAACCGCGGCGCCAGACCGGTGTGCATCATATAAACCATTAATCAGGTGCACATGCCCCGGGCCGCTGCTGCCCGCACAACAGGCAAAGCCGTTAAGTTGTGCTTCGGCACCGGCAGCGTATGCGCCTACTTCCTCATGCCTTACATGTATCCATTGTATGGTGCCTTCGCGCCTTACGGCATCATTTACTTCGTTAAGGCTATCGCCGGTTACGGCATATATTCTTTTTATACCGGCGTTCACCAGCATCTCAACCAGTTGGTCTGCAACGTTTTTTGCCATTTTGTTTCTTGATTATATCAATCAAACTCTATATGGCGGTAAGAGTTTTTGAAATTGTAAATAATATGTACAAGATGACCAACAACTTAATTACAGGAATTAACCACGATGTAAAGTAATGTGTATAAAAGTGTAAAATGGTTATACAGGCCCGTTACAAATGGGCTGCAAAACCAGCCGGGCTATGGGTTGGTGCCATTATAAGCGTTAATTTTAATTGCATTAAAAGGCGGTTTCACATTGATATCAGGGGGGTAAATAGCCCTGTTTTAAAGTGATAAGCCCTAAGTAACCAATAACTAAATCACCAACAATAACATCAGTTGTTATGCTGTTTAACTCTTTTAGCTTCGCTGTTTTTTTGCCCATAGTTTTTATACTTTACTGGTTTGTTGCCAATAAAAACCTTAAGTATCAAAACTTTTTGCTGCTTTGCGCAAGCTATTATTTTTATGCCTGTTGGGACTGGCGTTTCCTGTTCCTGCTCATATTTTCAACCGTACTGGATTATTTTACGGGTATTAAGATGTGCGAAACCGAAAACCCGCGTAAAAGAAAATTCTGGTTCTGGTTAAGCGTAAGCATCAACGTCGGCTTTTTGGGCATATTTAAATACTATAACTTTTTTGCTGCGTCCTTTGCCGATGCGGCATCTAATTTAGGGATGCATGTAAGCCCCTGGACTTTGAAAGTTATTTTACCGGTGGGTATTTCCTTTTATACTTTTCATGGCCTGTCATATGTTATTGATATTTATAAGAAAAGGATAAAGGCCGAACGGAATTTTATTGACTACTCTTTTTTTGTAAGCTTTTTCCCGCTGCTGGTGGCAGGACCTATTGAGCGGGCAACACACCTTTTACCCCAGATAAAAAAGGAACGAACCTTTGATTACTTAAAGGCCGTTGATGGTTTACGGCAAATATTATGGGGCTTTTTCAAGAAAGCAGTAATTGCCGATCAGTGTTCGGAATATGCCAATATGATTTTTGCTAACTCATCTACCTACTCAGGCAGTACGCTGATATTGGGCGCCATCTTTTTTACATTTCAAATTTATTGTGATTTTTCGGGCTATTCAGATATGGCCCTGGGCATTGCGCGGCTTTTTGGTATTGAGCTGTTGAGAAACTTTGCTTTCCCTTATTTTTCAAGGGACATAGCCGAGTTTTGGCGGCGCTGGCATATTTCGCTGTCGAGCTGGTTCAGGGATTATTTGTATATACCCCTGGGGGGCAGTAAGGGCGGAACCTGGATGAAGGTCAGGAACGTTTTAATTATTTTTCTGGTAAGCGGTTTTTGGCATGGTGCCAACTGGACGTTTATTGTATGGGGACTTTTAAATGCCTTATTTATTTTGCCGTCGGTTATTTTTAATACCAACCGCAACAACCTTGAAATTGTGGCCAAGGGTAAAAGCTTGCCGAGCATCAAGGAGTTTTTACAAATGGTGCTCACTTTTGCATTGGTTGTTTTTGCATGGATATTTTTCAGGGCCAATAATTTAAAACACGCCCTGAGTTATATCGACAGGATATTTTCCAGATCCACCTTTTCCATCCCCCGGTTAGATGTAAGCAAATTTGAACTCACCAGTACCATATTACTCATTATTGTTTTTTTAATAATTGAATGGAACGGGCGCGAGAACCAATATGCTATTGCAACGCTGGGCAGGTTTAAAAGAAAGAGCTACAGGATGGCATTTTACTTCAGTTTGATTTTAACCATATATCTGTTCATGGGCCGCGAACAGCAATTCATTTATTTTCAATTTTAGGTTATGAGCAGGTTTTTAAAAAGAACGGTTTTATTTATTATAGTTGCTGCCTGTTTACTGGCTTCGGTAATATTTGTGCCTAATTATATTGTAAGTAAAAAATCAAAGTTCAATATTCAGCCGGGCAGCAAAATAGTGCTGTTCGGGCATTCGCATCCTGAATGTGCCTTTAACGATTCGCTGATAGCTAATTTTAAAAACCTGTCGCACTCGGCCGAGCCCTATTTTTATACCTATCAAAAGGTAAAAAAGGTTTTATCGCAAAATCCGGAGATAGAGATAGTATTGGTGGAGTTTTCCAATAACCAGATTGATGAGAAAATGAACGACTGGACATGGGGCTATAAGTATATGTCGAGCATGTTTCCGTTGTATTCTTCTTTTATGGATAAGTCAGATATTGACCTGCTGATTAAGCATAACCCAAAGGATTTTATGAACTGTATGTCCATATCAACCAGGAAAAACTTGTTCAGGCTGGTTACCCGCAACTATAATTTTTCTGACGCGATGGGGGGGTATCTGCGTATTGATAAGCTGCGCAACAATACCAGCGATGCGGCCAATGGCCCGGCTGATAAAGCTACTGGTAATACCACTCCGGCTATATCAACGGTTAATATTGATTACCTGCAGAAAATAATAAGCTATTGTGAGGCACAGCATAAGCGCGTTTTCTTGGTCAGGAGCCCGCAGCATAAAAATTATGAGTTCCTGAAAAACGAAAAGGATTTTGTGAGGATAAGAACAACGCGTTTTTCGAGGATTGACTTTTTAGACTTTAATAACTTCCCGCTAAATGATGATGATTTTGCGGATTATGCACACCTTAATTACCAGGGTGCCACAAAGTTTTCTAAATGGTTTAACACCATGGTGGGCTCGGGCTTATTGATGAATAAGAACAAACAGGCTTTTATTGACCAAAGCGTAAGCAATTATAAAGCCGGAAGCATGTGATCAATCCACACCACATTCAATAAACGCAAAACCGGCAGACCTGAATAAGATCTGCCGGTTTTATGATGTGTCAATATATAGCGGAGCCGGGAAACGGCTGTTGATTTTGAGGTATTAATTAAAGACTGAAAGCATAAGCAACCCTTAAACCAATAAAGTTGCTGGTGTTACCGTCTGTATAAAATTTACTGTTGCTTTCATACCTTACACCGGCATCAATGTAGTTTTTGCCGCCTACGTTAAATAACACACCCACCTGCGGAGCGTATACAAATACGGCTGATTTGGTTACACCAAGATCTGATTTGTTGGCGATGAATGATGCACCTGCTTCGCCCTGTACGTAAAAGTTTTTAACGGGGAAGTATTTTAAACCAGCTTTAACCGGGATTAACTGAATGTCAGGAGCGTTGGTGGTTTTGTCGGCATAAATGTTATTGAAACCTGCGTTAACAGTAGCATACAACTGATCTTTAAGAATAGGGAAATCAGCTTGTAATGAACCACCGAAATTCCAGTTATAGTTATTGTTTAATTTGCCTACAGGTAAACCCGCCTCAACACCGGCACTCAGCCTGATGCCTGAACCATAAGTGGTTGTTTGGGTAGTTGTTACCGGAGTAGTAGTAGTTGTTGCATCCTGAGCTTTAACGTTGATTGAAATGATAGATAATAATGAAAGTGCTAAAACACTTAATTTGATGGAAGTTTTCATGATTGTGTACGTGTTATAATATATGATTGAATTTAAGGTGACCTTTAAAAGATCATCTGTAAATGACTGTTAAAATTTGATAAGTTTCCCAGTAGAGCTGTAGCAGTCTGCCTTTTAATAAGTTTAAGTTTGCTTTTTTCATGACCGTTATCTTTTATTGACAGGTCAAAGGTACTGCGGGCAGGCAGGCGCATCAATCTCAATAAATCGGTTTTAACAACCAATTTTTCCGATGGGGGTATATTACCGTCAGGCAACGGTCATAACGAGGATTTGGGAGAGGAAAACAGGCCAGGGTTATTGCAGCTGTTTAAACTCTGAAGGGTTGCTCCCCGCAAAACGCTTAAAAAAACGACTGAAGTGCGAGCTGTTGTCAAAGTTAAGCCGCTCGGCAATTTCCTTAACACTGAGGCCCGATGATGATAGCAGGTATTGAGCCTCCAGGTACAGGCGGTTATGGATCACATGCAGGGCATTCTGCCCGGTTTCGTTCTTTACTATTTCGGTTAAATACTTGGCCGATATAAAAAGCTCATCGGCATATTGTTGTACAGATTTGAGGGTTAAAAACTGTTCCTCAACCAGTTTTTTAAACTTGTACACCAACTGATATTGTTTGCTGAGGTGCCGTGTAGAGTGCAGCAGGCAGCTCTCGCAGGCCCGGTTCATTTCATATAACAAGTCAATAACCAGCAGGCGTAAAATCTGTAAATGGAAAGCGCCCTGTTCGCGGCTTTCGTCACTTATTTTTTCATACAGGGCTTTTAGGGATGTTACGCTTTTTTTTGACAGGCCATAAATTGGCGGATAATCAGGGTTAACCTCCAGCAGGTTATCTACTATGTTTTCCTTCAGGAAATTGTGGGTCAAAAAATCCTTTTTAAACAATACCTGGTAAAGCAGCAGATCGTCCGAGGCATCTTCAAAAGAGGTAATAAACGCAGGCGAAACCAGGTGGATGGAATTGGGGTAAACCTCAAACACAAAATGACCAATTGTTTTTTTACAGCTGCCCTGCAGGCATAAAATAACGGAGTAATAATCTGTTTTAACAGGTAAGCCGTGCAGCAGGCCCTGCTCATTGCTTAACACCGCAAAATCATCCTGGTTCCATTGATCAGTAACAATGCCGAAATCAGGGAGGCTGTGGTGTGCAGTAGCTATGTGTTTTTTAAGCGTTGCAGGGATATCTAAAACAGCTGTTTTATTACTTGTCATGATGCCTGTTCCTGCTCAACCCAGTTGCCGTCATCTTTAATAATGCCTATCAACTCGTCGAGTGCATTAGCAGCGCTGATGTTTTTCTTTACGGCCTCTTTGCCACGGTAAAGGGTGATCTTGTCGGTGCCTGATCCTACATAACCATAATCTGCATCGGCCATTTCGCCGGGGCCATTAACAATGCAGCCCATAATGCCAATTTTTAAACCTTTAAGGTGGCTGGTACGGCTACGGATCATCTGGGTGGTAACCATCAGATCAAACAGCGTACGGCCACAGCTTGGGCACGATATATATTCGGTTTTAGAAATTCTCGAACGGGTAGCCTGCAAAATGCCAAACGCCGTTGAAGTGATCACATTGGCCGGCAACTCAGGCGCATCAATCCAGATGCCATCGCCAAAACCATCAACCAGTAAAGCCCCCAAATCGGTAGCGGCATAAAGTTGAAGTTTAGTGGTGAGTAGTGAGAGGTGAGTGCTGAGCGAAGCTTCGTCCGCTGTTCTTTGTGCTTTGTCAATTGCTAACTCATTACTCATAACCTCAAAGTCATAACTCCTTTTCACAATCACCGGCACCTCTAAGCCAAGCTCTTCCAGTTTAAAGAAAAAACCGCGCTGATCAGCCATGCCGTGCAGGGCGGAGGTTTCCAGTACAAACACCAATGAATTATCAAATGGCAGTGAACCAAATTCGTCTGTGTCAATATCTGCCGGGAGTATTTTTACCAGGTTTAATTTGGATGAACGGTCAGTAGCTGCCAGGTATTCCGTTAATGAAAATACCGGGTGGCAATTGGTTTTATCGGTAAGTGTTTGCCAGGTTGTATAGTTATAAAGCTGTTTTAAATTGCTCGGGGATACAAATGATGGCAATGCATCGGCCAGGTAAACAAAATCAACCGATTGCTCGGCCATGTTATATTTATCCAGCAAAGGCGAGTACAGATAACCCGCATCGCTTAAAATAGCGGCATCCTTTAAATTCTTTTGGGAGAGGTCAACCACTACACGCGGTACCATGTGCCCGCCAATAAAAGCATTGGCTTCATAAGTATGACGTTTTTTATACTCGTAAGGATTGTGTTGTTGAGGTGAAAGGTGAACGGTGAAAGGTGAAGGGTCTTTTTCTTCATCTTTGTCATCACCTTTTGCCTTTAACCTTTCGCCTTTCGCCCTTTCTACATAGCGTTTTACCAGTTCAATGGCAACGGGAGCTTCGGCTTCGGGTTCTTCTGTTAGGGATACGCGAACGGTATCGCCAAGACCATCTTCCAGCAGGGTACCTATACCCACTGCTGATTTAATGCGGCCGTCCTCGCCATCGCCGGCTTCGGTAACACCCAGGTGCAGCGGGTAATTCATGCCCTCGGCAACCATGGTTTCAACCAATAAACGATAAGCCTGTACCATTACCTGCGGATTGCTCGATTTCATGGAGATCACCAGGTTATAATAGTTCAGCGTTTCGCACATGCGCATAAACTCCATGGCCGATTCCACCATACCCTGCGGGGTATCGCCATAACGGCTCATGATCCTGTCGCTCAATGAGCCGTGATTGGTACCGATACGCATAGCGGTACCATATTCCTTACATATATTAACCAGTGGTGCAAACTTTTTGTAGATGCGCTCCAGTTCGCCCTGGTATTCCAGATCGGTATAATCTATCTGGTCAAATTTCTTTTTATCGGCGTAATTGCCTGGGTTTACACGTACTTTTTCAACAATACGGGCAGCCACTTCGGCAGCGTTGGGGGTAAAGTGAATATCGGCAACCAGGGGTACGTTGTATCCCCGCTGCCTGAGCTGTTTCTTGATCTCGGCCAAGTTCTGGGCCTCTTTAATGCTGGGTGCGGTAATACGCACATACTCGCAACCGGCATCAACCATACGTATAGACTGCTCTACGGTACCTTTGGTATCCATAGTATCGGTAGTGGTCATGCTTTGTATGCGGATAGGGTTATTACCACCTAAAGGCACATCGCCAATAGTAACCTCGCGGGTAACAAAGCGCGAATATTCGGTAAGTGAATTACAATAACGGCCTTGCAGCAATTTAACAGCATCAGTATTCATGCAACGGTATGAATTAATAAGATGCAAATTTAAGAATTATGTTGTGGAATAATCAGGCTATTACGTAAAGCATAAATTAATATGACATTAAGTATGTGCCGTTAATATGTTTATTTTAGTGGTTTGTAACCTTATCCGTCATCATGAAAAACAGCCCGCTACTTGTTTTGATACTAAGTGTGTTTGTTTCCTGTAAAAGCAATAACAAGCAGCCAGTACAGGATGCAACAGCAACCCCTCAAACCACCAATAACACCAAACTAATAATTGAAAAGTTTAAGCCCATTATACAGGGCGTATGGGTTAAAAGTGATTATGTAGATAAGGTTATCAAAACTAAATCGCCATTGGCTGCGGCAGACGAAACCGCCGGAATGACCACGATGTATATTAATACCGATAAAATAATGGGGGATAGCCTGGTGGTTTTGGCGGGGGACAATCACGAAGGGACTGAGTTTACACTTAAATTTAAGGCAGGCAAAAGGAAAGCGACCATATTACTCGGTAGCGGCGAACTGGGATATTCCATCAACAACGGCGACACTGTTTTAACCACTTATATCCCTGATGAAAACAACAGCAATAAACTGATTGCGACCAATTACCGGAGGGCGTTAATTAAACAAGGAGATAACCTGGGTTATGGCTTGGATTATATTATCAATAAAGGACTTATAGCGGGGAATTATAATTCAACCGATAGTGCAGGTAATGTATCTAAGGTTAGTTTTAATGCCGAAGGAAGTGTGCGTGGCTTTTTGAATTTTAAAACTTACAATATTAATATCGATCTTAATTCTGATGTGATGGATAATTTAGATGAGATAGGTTTTGACACAGATGGCAAAAATGGCAAGTCGTATTCTTTTAAATTTAATGCCGATACCTTAAAGTTATATACTACAAAACCCAATGCCGATTCAACGACAGCAGTTTTAGATAAGTTGAAATATAAATTAGTAAGGCAGAAATAATGGGTTTAAAAAAGCCTGTCCTTAATTACCAGTGTACCGGCCATCATATCATGCAGGCATTGCTGCTGTTTGGTGAAAAACGCAAGCAGGTAACCAATACAAAATGGCAACGCCGAGAATATTTTGCACAGATTGCGGCTTATGGCCTTACCGGCACTGATGCGGCTGCCCTGCATATCAACTACCCGGATCTTTAATATCTGTTTGCCAAAGGTTGCCTGTTTAGCAGAACTTTCCATAATTACGTGGTAAACAAATTTAACAACCGGTACAACTGCCAAAATACCCAGGGCAGCAGTAATCCGGGTTGCTTTATCATCAATAAAGAGTATAGTAATAAACGCAATAATGATAAAAACGCCAAAAATCATGAACCAATCCAATACCGAAGCCAGCAACCGCTGATCAAAACTGCCAAAGTACTGCATGAGCCGCGCCGGCTTGGCAAACCCAAGCAGTGCCCGCAGTTCGGCAATTTCATGTGCCTCTTTATAATCATCCATTTCGGGAGTTTTTATAAAGTCGCCTGGTTTGATGTGCAGGTCTTGGAGTTGTTCAAGGCTAAAGGGCCCCTCGGGTTTTCCCTCGATAACTAAAATGTAGGTTTGGGCCATGAATAGGTAATTTGCTTTTCCATTGGAATGTTAAACGGGTTAAATGTTACAGTTTAGGATTAGGGCATCTTGTCACAAATATAGTATATATAAAATGTGGCAGGAGGCTCCTATGGGGCCATTTTTGATTTTAGAGTTTCTGTAAACACGTAACCCCTAAGGGGGTATCTCCTCTGGATATTGAGCAGCTAAAAACGTTTATCGTTTTTAGCTTTAAGATAATTAATATACCATTTGTGTTAAAAGCGCTCTACGGGGCATTGCATTTATTATTATCGGCGCTTTTTGGAGCGTTAAGATAATGGACATGCTGTTTGTATTAAATACTCCATAGGAGCATCGTATTATATAATAGCATCAGCGCTTTGTTTGAGGATTAAGATAATGGACATGCTGTTTGTATTAAATACTCCATAGGAGCATCGTATTATATAATAATATCAGCGCTTTGTTTGAGGATTAAGATAATGGACATATTGTTTGTATTAAATACTCCACAGGAGCATCGTATTATATAATAATATCAGCGCTTTGTTTGAGAGGTAAGATAATTGATATATACATCTTTCGTATTAAACGCCCCATAGGGGCATCGTGTTTATAGTAATATTAACGCTTTTTAGCTCCATAGGAGCTTCCTGTCATAATCAGTATAAACACATAGCACTATTGTGATTATACCTTCTGAATGTTGAACACATAAAGGATGTAAAATTACAAATACGGTTTCCACCAGTTTGAATTATGCGCACCGGTAACTTCGGTAGGTTCACCGGGTTTAGGTACAAACAGACTGATCTTTTTATCTTTTGCCAGGGTTGTTAAACGTTCAATGGGCTCATACCAGGCATGTGGCGCCAGGTTAAAGGTGCCATAGTGTATAGGCATCATCAGTTTTCCTTTTAGGGCCAGGTGTGCATTTGATGCATGGTCGGGCCCCATGTGTATATCTGGCCAGTATTTGCCATAGGCTCCAACTTCAAGCATGGTTAGGTCAAAGGGGCCAAATGCCTCGCCAATTTCTGCAAAACTTGGCGACCAGCCAGAATCGGCACCGAAATAGATGTTGTGTTTAGGGCCTTTAATTACGAAGGATGCCCACAGGGTTTCGTTACGGTTAACTATACCGCGGCCGGAAAAATGTCTTGACGGGGTAGAGGTAATTACCACATCGGTACCTATCATCACACTGTCGCCCCAATCCATCTCGTTGATGAAATTTTTAGCAATACCCCATTTGTGCAGGTACTGTCCAACACCTACCGAGCAATAAAACGGAATGCTTGAACCTGAAAAGTGTTTAATGGTATCCTTATCAAAGTGATCATAATGATCATGCGATATAATGATAGCATCCAACGGAGGCAGTTCGCTCAGTAAAAGCGGAGGTTTAAAAAAACGCTTGGGTCCCATAAATTTACTGAACGATGCGCGGTCGCCCCAAACAGGATCAGTAAGTATGCGTTTGCCGTCAATTTCAATCAATATGCTGGAGTGGCCTATCCAGGTAATGCGCAAGCCGCTTGCAGGTGGTGTTTGATAAACGGTGGCATCGGTTTTAAAGGGGCCTAATGTTTTCTTAGGATTATTTTCGGCCTTATTGTTCATGTATTCCCGTAAAATGGGAATCATTTTGCCAAAGCCGGCTTCATCAGTAGGTATTACATTAATATATTTTTTTCCGCTTTTGCGTGATCCATCTAAACTCATAAAACAATTATAGTACTATATATTTATTAAGATAGAACTCTTCCTTCAAATGTTACTGCCCTGTATGTGATTTGGTTTGTTAATGACGCAGGAATGATATTGACCTGTCGCAAAATTCCAAAAGCGAAGCAGGAAGGGTATCACCGGCATAGGGGTGCAAGCCACCAAAAGTATGATCGCCGCCAGGCAGAATGAAAAACTCCGCATTGGGCTGGGCCTTGTGCAGCTCCTGGGCATGAGCCAGCGGAACAGTGTCATCGGCATCGCCATGCATGAGTAGCCAGCGTTGTGTTACCTGGGCGGCTTTTGCAGGAATATCCAGACGCAGCGGGTGCCGATCCAAATCATCAAGGACAACTGATTTAAGCGGCATTTGCTGGTTGGTGCGCGAGTTATGCATGTAAATAATCCCCTGCAGCCGCCATTGTGTTTCGCTTTGCTTTGGCCAAAGGTTACGGAAACCCGATATGGAAGCCATAGTAATCAGTTTTTTGATCCGGCTATCTTCGGCGGTTTTAATAATGCTGATACCGCCGCCCATACTATGACCTATTAAAAACACGCCATCGGCAGCTGCCATACCCGAGCCGCTGCAGGCAAAGTCAATAATGGTATCCAGATCTTCCAGTTCTATGGAAAAAGTATTATCACTAAAAGCAATCAGGTCGGCAAAGTCAGCAGGATGTTCGGGCGTGGTGCCGTTATGCGAAAAATTAAATTTCAGATACCTGAACCCGTTGCGGGCAAAATAGTCGGCCACAAGGTTATGCGTGCCCCAATCTTTAAAGCCCTTAAAACCATGGGCAAAAATTACAACGGGTGCATTTTTAAGCGCATCGTCATAAGTTACATCTATAAGCATAGCCCGGCCCTTGGCGCCGGGCAGGGTGTAATTGTCTTTACGGATCATGGCCGGAAATTACACTTTTTTAGTGTTAAAAGGCAACACGATACCGTTGTATAATAGCTACCACAAGCAAGGTGCTTGCAGTAGCTATTATTTATTTATTAAATCTTATTCGCAAACAATCACTTGTACGGGCTCCGGCTCTGTTATTTCATCAATGGCCGTTTTATTTACCCTTTGTTTTTCCTTAATGGTGACAAAGCTAAGGCCCAGAGCCAGTAATAATAAGGGTATGGTCATCCAGATTACTTCATGAATGCCGTAACGGGCAATAACAAAACCACCCAACAAGCTGCCCAGGGTAATACCTGCATTAAAAAAAGATGGCAGCAAACTGTTCACAAAATCAAGCGCGGTACCGTGGATGCCATTAATAACATGCAGGTTGGCTACCAAAAAGCCTCCCGTATGTACAAAACCCCATACCGATAGGATGGTGACCATCGGAATAAATAAGCCGCCAAATTTGTAGGCCAACACGTGAATTATCACCAATGAAATTAAAAATACCCGGGCGGTAAGCTGTACGTTTTTACTTAGCGCTATACCTGTAAGCCAGTTGCCCAATATTCCCGTACCGCCAAACATCAACAGCATAATGCTGATCTGCGCGCCATTCATGTGCGATACCTTATCTAAATATTCGGCCAGGTAACCGTAGGTGGCAAACATGCCGGCAAGTATAATGGTTGATGTTAAAAGTTTGATCCACAACTGTACACTGCTTAGTATCTGAATCTGGCTTTTAGAACTTGCCTGTTTTTCGGTAACCGGCATAGAGGGTACAAACATGGCCAAGGCGGCAAATGCCAGGAGGTTGATAAATGCCGAAAGTACAAATGATGCCCGCCAGTTAAACAGATCGGCCATGTAGGTGGTTAATGGTACGCCCAATACGGTAGCAACACTCAGGCCAGCCATAACTACGGCAATGGCTTTGGGCGCATCTTTTGGCCCGGCTTGTTTTGAAGCGGCTGTCATAGATACTGCCCAAAATACAGGATGTAAAAATGCTGGTAAAATACGGGCTATCATCAGCACGGTAAAATTAGGCGCTACTGCCGAAAGCAGGTTGGAGATCACAAATATGCCCAGCACCAGGCACATGATTGTTTTACGGTTCATTTTTGCTGTAAGCATATTGGTAAAGGGGCCGGCCAGCGCTACGGTTAAGGCAAATGCGCTAAGCAGCCAGCCAGCCGTATCAATAGAAATATGAAAATCCTTTACCAAAGCAGGCAATATCCCGATAACGCCAAATTCGGTAGTGATTATTCCGAAGGCCCCGAGGGCCATGATATAGATAGATTTTTTCATGTATTGTTGTATTTAAATATTCAAATGTTTCTATAAATAAAAGCAAAATAGGTTTGTTGTTTTCTTTGGGAAAGCCTAATCTTTCAGTTCGTTGAGGCAGGCAATATAATCGTTAAGTACCTCCTGGTTGAGTACATATTTGAGGTTACGGCCTTCTTTTTCGGGTAGCAGCAGGTCAGCATCAACCAGTTGTTTTAAATGATGGGAAACAGACGGCTGGGTAAGATCAAGCAGGTCATTTACTTCTGCGCAATAAAGGCAGTCCTTCTTTTTCTTAAACTGTTGTAAAATAGCTATCCGGTTGGCATCGCTAAGTGCCCGGGATATTTTTTCTATTTTTTTGTTGTCCATTATTTATGGTTGATCATGTTTGAGATTAGTAGTGATTAACCATTGCAAAGGTAAGTGCTGGTATTGATATATAGAAATGTTTCTATGTATTTGGATTGTCAAAAAAAACTATCACAACTGCGGGCATCTGCGGTTGTGATAGCCAATACCTGCCAGATTAAATTATACCTTTTTGCCGTTAAAGGTTATATTATATAAATCTGTCCGACGGTCTTTAAGGTTCTGCACGCTGCCATATTCATGTAACTCTTCCAGGGTTGACAGGTCGACGTCGGCAATTACAATCATTTCGGTATTTGGTGTAGCTTCTGACTGTATACCGTTGGTCGGGAAACCAAAGTCTGATGGTGTAAACACAGCCGATTGTGCGTAGGAGATACCCATGTTATTTACATTAGGCAAGTTACCTACACAGCCTGCAATGGCAACAAAACACTCGTTTTCAACCGCGCGGGCCTGGGCGCAAAACTTAACGCGGTTGTAGCCGTTTTGGGTGTCGGTTAAAAAGGGGACAAACAATATCTGCATATCCTGGCTGGCCAATATGCGCGATAGTTCCGGAAACTCCACATCGTAACAGATCAGGATTCCTATTTTACCGGCATCGGTATCAAAAACACGTACCTCATCGCCGCCACGCATACCCCATGAGCTTATCTCGGCCGGAGTAGGATGTATCTTATAAACTTCTTCCATACTGCCGTTGCGCCTAAACAGGTACGATACATTGTATAACGACTCCTCAAAAATAACCGGCATGCTGCCTGCAATAATATTTACGTTGTACGATACCGACAGTTTTGAAAATTCCTCCACGATGGGTTGGGTGTACTTAGCCAGCTCACGCATGGCCTTTGCCGAATCCATGTGGTTATAGTCGGCCATGAGCGGGGTATTGAATAATTCCGGGAACAGGATAAAATCGGCCTGGTAATCGCTCACGGCATCAATAAAATATTCGGCATGTTTCATGAGCTCGCTAATGTTGCTGTAGGAACGCATTTGCCATTGCACCAGGCCTATGCGTACTACTGTTTTTTGATTAATAGCCGTGCTGATCTCCTCGTAATAAACATTGTTCCATTCAATTAAGGTGGCAAACCCTTTGGAGCGGCTGTCCTCGGGCAAATAATTGCGTAATATTTTGCGTACGTGAAAATCATTAGCCAGTTGGAACGACAGCGTAGGATCGTAAATCTCCTTGTACTTTACCTTGTCGATATACTGGCGGGGGGTAAGGTCGTTCTGATATTTTTGATAGTTGGGTATCCGCCCTCCGGCTATAATACTTTTCAGGTTCAGTTTTTCGCAAAGGGCCTTGCGGGCCTCATATAAGCGGCGTGCCAGCCGCAACCCCCGGTAATTGGGATGTATAAAAACATCAATGCCATATAATACATCGCCTTTATCGGTATGGGTTTTAAAGGAACTATCGCCGGTTATCTGTTTATAGGTGTGGTTATCGCCAAATTTGGCATAGTCAACCATGATGGATAAGGCACAGCCTACCACCACATCATTAACGGTGATGCAGATCTGCCCTTCCGGAAATAATTTGATGAGCTTTTTAATGGAGTTGGCATCCCAATAGTCTTCGTCCATATCCATATAGGCCGATTTCATTGACTTTTTTAACTCCTGGTAATCCTGTACTTCCAGGTTACGCATTTCAATACTTTGCAGATCCATATTTATTGTGTCTGTTTTAAATTATCTGATATTAGGTTTCCTGTGCCACCAGGCCCATAGCATAAGCACCGGTTGTAAAGCTAAACGCAGCCAGGCAATAAGCGGTGTTACTATTAAGTTACCTAATTTTAAAGGAGCATCAGCTATCATGCTGATGTGTACCGGTAAAAAGGCAATAAGCATTAGTATAATTCCATAAACGGCCCAGCACCGTGTTTTTACTGGGATAAGCAGCAGGGCAAACAGTATTTCAAAGCCCCCGGCAAGTATGTTTAGCAATACCGGATGAGGCAAATAATGCGGAATAATGCGATAATAAGATGCCGGGTTAATAAAATGATTAAGGCCCGCAAGGGCATACCCGGCTATTAGTATAATAAGACTTGTGTTTTTTATAAAACGCATTGCTTAATATACATTATTTTGCTAAGTATTGTTTTAAGCAGTTTTAATGTGGTTTTATAGTCATTTCGCGTAATTTATAACCATTCTAAATACGCCTGTTTGACAAAGTGTTGACATTGGAACGCTTTTATAGTGATATTTTTGTTGGGTCAAATTTAAAACTGCTTTGAAGTATTTAAAGGTTATTGCTTTTACACACAAACAGATTGAACTGAAGGAATTAGGTAGATTGGTGATTTGCCAGGAAAATCTGACGGAGAAACTTCAACAAGTTAAAACTCAATTTGGGATACCAGAAATATTTTATCTGGCTACGTGCAACCGTGTTGAATTTGTTATGACAACCCCACAGGTTGTTGATAAGGATTTTGCGAAACGGTTTATCGAAGCTTTTAATACTGAGCTTTGCCCGGAATCCCTGAGCACATTTATGGATAGTGCATCCATTTATGAAGATCAGGAGGCTATGGTGCATCTGTTGCGTACTTCATGCTCGCTTGAAAGTTTAATAGTTGGCGAAAAAGAGATTTTAGCCCAGCTGCGTAAGGCTTACGAGCATTGCAGGGAGGCGGGCCTTACCGGCGATGGTTTACGCATGGTGATGAGCTGCGTGGTTAAAACGGCCAAGGAGGTTTACACCCATACCAATATTTCAAAAAATCCAATCTCGGTGGTTTCTTTAGCCTACCGTAAGTTAAAAGATCTTAATTTGTGTTCAAACGCCCGTGTATTGATCATCGGTGCAGGCGAAACCAACCGCAATATTTCTAAATACCTGCAGAAACATAAATTTTCAAACTTTGCGATATTTAACCGAACGGTTTCAAAAGCACAGCAATTAGCTGTTGACCTTAATGGCGAAGCTTTTGATCTGGAGGCTTTAAAAACGTACAACAAGGGTTTTGATGTAATTATTACCTGTACATCGGCAGTAGAACCCATTATTACTACCGAAATATATCAATCGCTCCTAAACGGCGAAACCACCCGCAAGACCATTGTGGACCTGGCTATACCTAATGACACTGCGCCCGAAGTATTGGAGCAGTTCCCGGTTAATTTTATCGAAGTACATTCACTAAACGAAGTTGCCAAACGCAACCTGCAGGAGCGCTACCAGGAACTGGTACATGCCGAAGGGATTATTGAGCAAAACATTGCCGAGTTTTTAACCCAGTTAAAACAACGCCGTATTGAAGTGGCCATGCGCCAGGTACCCGAAAAAATTAAGGAGATCCGTAATACAGCTATCAACTCTGTTTTTGCCGATGAGGTGCAAGGTCTTGATGAACAGTCACGTGAGATACTGGAAAAGGTGATCAATTACATGGAGAAAAAGTATATCAGTGTACCCATGATCATGGCCAAGGATATATTGATCAACGAAAACTAATCCAACAATATTTATAATATAGCTACCGCGAGTTTAGCGAAGCATAACTCGTGGTGTCACCCTATCATAAGCTTCCAGCTTATGATGAATGATCAAGCTGTTTTTATATTAAAGCTGAAAGCTTGTTATACCACGAGTTACGCTTCGCTAAACTCGCGGTGGCATTTAATACGCGGTAGCAATTAAATCATCAGTATAATATCAATTAATCCTTTACCGCCCGCATAATCTCGTGCACTACTATAAAGGTAATGCTCCGGCTCATCAACCCATCCTGCAGTTACCAGGTTCTGATGCAAGTAATCCAGTTTTTGATCCATCACTTCGTTACTCCATAATTCAATAGGGTGATTACCTTGTTGCCAGAATTGATATTGTTCGTTATTAGGGTTGCGTTTTCCTTCACGTTCAAAGAATCATAACATCCACTCGCGTCTGCTTTCCTGGATATTTGAACTTATAGCCTTGGTGATCATTTTTGAGGTATGCCTTTTTACATCTCTCAGAATATCCTGCATCGGTTTTTCTTTTGTACCCATTATCAGGTGAACGTGATTACTCATAATCACCCATGCGTATAATTGGAGTCCTTTGTTTGCTATACAATATTTGAGGCTATCAACCAGTATATCTTTGTATTCGCTTCTCGTAAATACATCTATCCATCTTACTACGGTAAAGGTTACAAAATACGGGCGCTCCTGATCATGGAATTTATAATTGCTGCTCATTGGGTTAAGTTAATAAAGTTGTTTTAAAGCTGGAAGCTTTAATCATGTATTGCCACGAGTTACGCTATCGCTAAACTCGCGGCAACTCTTTTATAAAGTTATGTGAGCTGAAAGCTTTAATCATGTATTACCGCAAGTTACGCTATCGCTAAACTCGCGGCAGCTCTTTAACCACCCAATTCCCTGTTTGATCTCCTTTTTTTGACTTTTGAATTTTAACTTTTGAATTATCATTAGTCAGCCTACTTTCATAACATGAATTAATGTTAAATTCATCCCTATAAAAAATTAAATTTGCACCTGTAAATAATCATTCTTTTGGACAGAACACTGATAATAGGAACCCGCGGCAGTGAATTAGCACTATGGCAGGCTAATTTTGTAAAAGACAGCCTTGCTGCAATTAATATAACTGCCGAACTCAAGATCATAAAAACCCAGGGCGACCGTATACTAAACCTCAGCTTTGATAAGTTAGAGGGTAAGGGCTTTTTTACAAAAGAATTAGAAGAAGAATTATTGGCAGGTACTATTGATATTGCGGTACACTCGCACAAGGATCTGCCCACTGAAAACCCTCCGGGACTCATCATCGCAGCAGTTTCAGAACGGGAGGACCCCGCTGAACTGTTGTTGATCTTGAAAGATTGTGTTGACGTACACCAAAAGCTTTCTGTAAAATACGGAGCTATTGTGGGTACCTCATCAAACAGGCGTAAGGCCCAGCTATTGGCTTACCGCCCTGACCTGGAGATAGAAGAGTTACGCGGTAATGTACCCACCCGCATAGGTAAATTGCGCGACGAAAAATACGATGCCATTATGCTGGCCAAAGCCGGTGTAAGCCGCCTGGGTTTAGACCTGAGCGAGTTTCATGTGGAGGAGTTAACTCCTGCTGAGCTTGTTCCGGCTCCGGCACAGGGCGCGCTGGCTATCCAGATCCGCGAGAGCAACCAGGAAGTTTTTGAGATACTGCAAACCCTGCACCACCCCGATGTGGCCGAGGAACTGGCTGTTGAAAGAACCGTGCTTAAACTTTTTGGCGGTGGCTGTCACCTGCCATTGGGTTGCTATTGCCGTCGTGATGAAGGTGTTTTTCAGGTATTTACCTCAAAGGCCGAAGCCGGGGATGAATTTCCGGACAGGTTATTTTTAGAGGCTCCGACTACCGAAGGACTGGCCGAAAAGATAGTAGCAAAATTTGCCAAAGGACGTAAGTTCCCATCAAAGGTATTTATATCACGCGAATTGTCTGATCAAAGTTACTTTGCCAAGGCGTTAAAGCATCACGGTATTGAGGTTGAGGCCCGTTCGCTGATCCGTACCGTGCCGGTAATGACCAAATTTGACTCTTATATATTAAAAAATATCGACTGGGTGTTTTTCTCCAGTAAAAATGCGGTAGAGTACTTTTTTCAACTCAACCCGCAGTTTCCTAAAAAAGTAAAGTTTGGTGTAATGGGCAGCGGTTCTGAGGAAATGCTGCGTCGCAAAGGCCACTTTACAGATTATGTTGGCGAAGGCACAGATACCGCCGAAGTAGCTGAGGAATTTGCCAAGCTGGCCAATGGTAAAATTGTATTGTTCCCCGGTGCCGAAAGCCCGATGAGGAGCATACAGCAGGGCCTGTCTGCCGATACCAAGATCATTGACCTGCCGGTATACGAAACCGTGCTGGAAGAAGAAGTAGAAGCCAGCGGTGCCGATGTAATGGTATTTACCAGTCCCTCAAATGTAGAGGCTTACTTTGCCGATAACCTGCTTGATCCGTACCAAAAGGTAATAGCCATAGGTAAATCAACCGGCAAGAAATTTGATGAAATGGGGGTAAAATACACCCTGCCTTATTCGCCCGATGAAGTTGGGCTGTCTGAGGCTGTGTTTGGATTATAGGCCCCCTAATCCCTAAAGGGGAAATGATTGGCGGCCTTAATATAAAATAAGAATTTTTAAAAAAAAACTCCCCCTTTAGGGGGTTAGGGGGCATATGTTACAAAGACCACGTAGAAACAGGAAAAGTGAAGTGATACGCCAAATGGTACAGGAAACACATGTTAGCGCTGCTAACCTGATATTCCCGCTGTTTATTGTTGATGGTACGTTTCAAAAAACAGAAGTAGCCTCAATGCCGGGCATTTATCGTTATTCTATTGATAATTTGCTGCGCGAAATCGAGAGCTGTTTAAAACTGGGTTTAAATTCGTTTGATCTGTTCCCCAATATTGAGGAATCATTAAAAGATCCGTTTGCTACCGAAAGTCACCGTGAGGAGAGTTTGTATCTGCGGGCTATCCGCGAGGTAAAAAAGAATTTCCCCGAAGCTTGTGTGGTTACCGATGTAGCCATGGATCCTTACAGCAGCGATGGTCACGATGGTATTGTTAAAAACGGTGAGATCCTGAATGACGAAACGCTGGAGGTATTAGGCAAAATGGCTTTAGCCCATGCCCAATGCGGTGCCGATATCATTGCCCCTTCAGACATGATGGACGGGCGAGTAGGATATATTCGCAATGTGTTGGACGAAAACGGCTATACAAACGTTTCTATCATGTCATACTCGGCCAAGTATGCCAGTGCTTTTTATGGTCCGTTCCGGGATGCCTTAAATTCAGCTCCTAAATTTGGTGATAAAAAAACCTATCAGATGAATCCCGCCAACCAGCGCGAGGCATTGATTGAGGCTAATTTGGATGAGCTGGAAGGTGCCGATTTTTTAATGGTAAAACCGGCATTACCTTACCTTGACGTAATAAAACTGATCAAAGACAATACCGAATTACCGGTAGCGGCCTACAATGTAAGCGGCGAGTATGCCATGATTAAGGCAGCCATACAACGCGGCTGGCTTAATGAGCAGCGTGCCATTACCGAAGTGCTTACCAGCATCAGGAGGGCAGGAGCCACGGCGATATTAACCTATCATGCCAAGGAAGTGCTGGAGAATAAATGGTTTTAGGAAGCTAAAAGCTTAAGGCATAAAGCCGAAAGTTTTACTAAACGATATAAAACAAGCTTTAAGCTTTGTGCTTTCAGTTTTACGCTAAAAAAGAATGTTAGATTCAATAAAAAAAATGTTTTCGGGCGAGGCAAATGAGCCGCTGAACACTACAGGGAAACCGGATATCAGCAGGGAGAAATCTGCCGAGCTATATGCAAAGGCCAAAACCTATTTCCCGGGTGGTGTTAACTCCCCGGTAAGGGCGTTCAAATCTGTTTACGGCACGCCTTTGTTTATACAAAAGGGTGATGGCAGTCATATTTGGGATGCCGATGGCAACGAATTTGTTGACTTTTGCTGTTCATGGGGGCCACTTATTTTAGGGCACAACAATACCAAAGTAAGGGAAAAAGTTACCGAAGTAATGCAGAATGGCATGTCATTTGGTGCGCCCACCGCTTTGGAGAATGAACTTGCCGAACTGATACTGAAAAATAACAAGCTGATTGAAAAGCTGCGTTTTGTAAGCTCAGGTACGGAGGCCGTAATGTCGGCAATCAGGCTGGCCAGGGGATATACCAAACGCGATAAGATATTAAAGTTTGAGGGTTGCTATCATGGCCACGTGGATGCCTTGCTGGTTAAAGCAGGCTCGGGCCTGGTAACCTTTGGCGAAACCTCATCAGCAGGCGTACCTAAGTCTTTTGCCGATGAAACCATTGTTGTATCTTTAAATGATAAAGAGGCTTTAACCAAGGCTTTTGAAGATTTTAAAGACCAGATAGCCGCTATTATTATTGAACCTATACCTGCTAATAACGGTTTGCTGTTGCAGGAAAAGGAATACCTGCAGTTTTTGCGCGAGATATGCACGCAAAACGGCACCCTACTTATATTTGATGAAGTAATATCAGGTTTCAGGATCGGTTTTGAAGGTGCATCGGGATACTACGGTATTAAACCGGATATTATTACCTACGGTAAAATCATTGGTGGCGGTATGCCGGTTGGCGCCTACGGATCGTCGGCAGCTATTATGGGCAATATATCACCCGAAGGTCCGGTTTACCAGGCAGGCACTTTATCAGGTAATCCGGTAGCTATGGCTGCTGGTATTGCGCAGTTGAGCGAGTTGCTAAGAATGGGTTTCTATCGCGATCTGAACAATAAGACAGAGGAGTTTCGTGATGCGGTGCAGCGTTTTGCAACGGCACGGAGCTACAAATTTAAAGTGTTTGGCATAGGCTCTATATTCTGGTTTGCTTTTACAGATAAAGAGTATATTCGTAAAGCTGAAGATATTGATGCTTCCAGTATGGAAAAATTCAAAAAGTTTCATCGCGAGCTCATAAACCGCGGTATTTACCTTGGGCCGTCAGGCTACGAGGTTGGCTTTATATCGTCGGCCCATACTAAGATAGACCTGGAGAAAGCTAAACGTGCTATCTTTGATAGCCTTGATCTGGTATTTAACGGAAAATAAAACCCCACCCAAACCCACCCCAAAGGAGAGGGCTTAAAATAGGGCATTGTTTCAGTATAAAAAATTAAAATAAAATCTCCCCTGAAGGGGGGAGATTTAGAGAAGGTCAAAAAGATGAAGAAGCCATTTATTATTTTCTACGCGTTAATCATATATGCCGTTTCCGAACTGGTTTGGTGGGGCTATATGCTCATGAAACTGCAGCCTGAACGCATTGGTATGATCCTGGGCGAGGGCTCCATGTTCATATTGATATTTGTAGTGGGTGCTTACAGCCTGCACGCATCCATCAACAAAGAGCGTAAATTGCAGGAGCAGAAAAAGAACTTTTTACTTTCGGTTACGCATGAGCTTAAATCGCCGCTGGCTTCCATTAAAATATTGCTGCAAACCATCCAGAAACGTAACCTGACCAAAGAGCAGATCCTCGATTTTATTGATAAATCATTAAATGATGTGGAGCGTTTGGATGATATGGTTGAGAATATGCTGCTGGCATCAAAAATTGATAACCGCTCATATACTTTCCCTAAGGCCAGCTTTAATCTTTCGGTTTTGGTTGACAGCATTGTTAACCGCCTGCAAATTACCAAATGCGATTGTAACCAGCAGATCATTGATGCCGAGATTGAACCTAAAATTGAGATTACCGGTGATAAATTTGCCTTAACATCTGTAGTTACCAATCTTATTGAAAATGCCGTTAAATATTCCAGCCCTTGTTCTGCAGTTGGTGTAAAGCTGTTTTCAAAAGGGGACAGGATTTTTCTGGAAGTGGCCGACCATGGTATTGGCATAGCCGATAATGAGAAATCGCGTATTTTCGATAAGTTTTACCGTGTGGGCAGCGAGGATACCCGTAATACCAAGGGTACCGGATTAGGCCTTTATATTGTAAAAGAAGTGCTTGATAAACACCAGGCCAGCATTAGGGTTAGGGATAACCGCCCCGCAGGCAGTGTTTTTGAAGTTGTTTTTGGATTAACCTAAATTAAAGTAATATGCCAAACAAAAAAAGAATTTTATTAGCCGAAGACGAAGAACATTTGTTGGAAGCCATTAAATTAAACCTTGAGCTGGAAGGTTATAAAGTGTCTACAGCTAAAAATGGTAAAAAGGCTTTACAGTTATTTAAAGAAGAGCGTTTTAACCTGGTGATATTGGATGTAATGATGCCTGAGATTGATGGCTTTGTTGTTGCTGAAACCATCAGGCTTGAAAATACTGAAGTTCCTATTATGTTTTTAACAGCTAAAAACACGAATGAGGACAAAATTGCGGGCCTGAAAAAAGGTGCCGACGATTATTTAACCAAGCCTTTTAACCTGGAAGAGCTAATTTTAAGGGTAAACAACCTGGTAAAACGTAGCTTAAAAGGCGAAGACCTGAAAGAGTTTAACAGCTATAAAATTGGTGACAAAACCATCCACTTTAACTCATTTGAGCTGGTAAATGCTGATGAAACCATAACTCCGCTTACCAAAAAAGAAACTATGCTGCTTAAACTGCTTATTGAGCGCAGGAACGATGCCGTTTCGCGCGAGCAGATTTTGGAAACAGTTTGGAACTATGATGTATACCCATCAACCCGTACTATTGATAACTTTATCCTAACCTTCCGTAAGTATTTTGAACCAGATCCTAAAAACCCGGTTTATTTTCACTCTATCCGTGGTGTAGGTTATAAATTTACCGATAATCAGCATTAATGTTCAGTAATAAGGTACGTATATTCATTGCTGTTGTTTTCCTGCTATCGTTAGGCTTATTGCTGTATTTGCGCATTTATGAGCTGGCAGCAGTTGCCGTAATGATGATTATACTGCTCATTTGGGATTACTTTAAACAGGGTACCCTCATTGTGGCAGCAAAGTATTTTCATGCCAAGGATTATGATAAAACGGAGGCATCATTAAAAGAGATTACCAAACCCGAGTGGCTCAGCAAAAAGCGACGCGGGTTTTATGAATATATATACGGTGGGGTTTGTATTCAGAAACAGCAGTTTGAAGCTGCCGAAAAACATTACGAACTGGCATCGCAATATCCGCTTCATACGCTTAATGACCATGTTGCGGCACTGGTAACCGTTGCCAATATTAACATCAGGTTTGGCAATTATGAAAAGGCCAAAGCCTATTTACAACTGGCAGAAAAACATACAGATAAAACTACTGCCAAAATGAAAGATGTGATCAAGCGTCTTCATCAGGAATTAAAAAAACACTAATACAGCGTATCAGGTAGTTAGTATCAGGTATAAAGATTTTCAAATCTAAAGTTATCAAACATCACTTTCAGAGGTCTTGATACTTGATACTAATTACTTGATACTAAAAAACATTATGAGAGATTCGTTATTAATAAAAGCAGCTTTTTCCGAAAAAACAGAACGCCCACCGGTATGGATGATGAGGCAGGCAGGTCGTTTTATGAAAGAATACTGGGAAATAAAAAACAAGTATTCGTTTCTGGAGATGTGCAAAACTCCGGAACTTGCTGCCGATGTTACCATGCTCCCGGTTAATTTATTAGGTATTGATGGGGCCATCCTGTTTTCGGACATACTGGTTACCGGCGAAGCCATGGGTGGCGATCTGAGCTTTCAAAACGGTATTGGCCCTAAGTTTGTCAACCCCGTGCGTACCCAGGCCGATATTGATAACCTGCAAACCGATGTATTGCCTAAGCTGCAATACGTTGCCGATGCTATTAAAGTAATTCAGCAGCGTTTAAATGGCAGTATACCACTTATTGGTTTTGCCGGTGCGCCGTTTACGGTAATGAGCTACCTGGTTGAGGGAGGATCGTCAAAAGATTTTAAGCTTACCAAGCTTATGCTGCATAATGAGCCCGCAATGGCCCATCAATTGTTGTCAAAAATTGCAACCGTTACTGCCGATTACCTGAACCTGCAAATTGCAGCCGGTGTTAACGCCGTACAAATATTTGACAGCTGGGCACAGGCCCTGGCGTGGGATGATTATAAAGAATTTAGTCACCGTTATATTGCGGAGATTATCAGTAAGCTCCACCGTAAGGATATCCCGGTGATATCTTTCTGCAAAGGAAGTTCGGTATTTGCGCCTTTAATGGCCGAAGCCAAACCTGATGTGGTTTCTATTGACTGGAACGTTGATCTGCTTGATATTAAAAAGCGTTTACCCGAAGGCATTGCCGTACAGGGTAACCTTGATCCGCATGTTTTATATGCTGATAAAAAGGTGATCAAGGATCGTATATACCGCCTTTTTGACCGCATGAAAGACGAGAAAGGATTCATTTTTAACCTCGGTCATGGCATTATGCCCGATATTCCGTTTGATAACGTGAAGTACGCAATTGAAGTGATTAAAGAATATAGGAACTAAATAATCTACATGTCATTGCGAGCGAAGCGTGGCAATCGCGAACTAGGCAAGTCGCTTTACCATGTTCGCGATTGTTTCGTTCCTCGCAATGACATGCTATAATACAGCGCATGTATCAATACGTTCTTGCTATACACATCATATTTGTAGTCTGCTGGATGGCGGGACTGTTTTATAGCGTGCGCTTATTTATTTATCATACCGAAGCGCAGGAAAAGCCAGAACCAGACCGTAGCATACTATCAAACCAGTTTAGCATCATGGAGCGTAAACTGTGGAATATTATTGCTACCCCATCTATGATCCTGACGGTTACTGCCGGTGTTACCATGCTGTGCCTGCAACCCGGGTGGCTCCATTTTGGGTGGATGCATATCAAATTAACCTTTGTTGTTGCTTTATTGGCGTATCATTTCATTTGTCAGCATAAAATAAAGCAAATGGGTAATGGCGTGTTTAAATGGACATCAACCCAGCTGCGCCTCTGGAACGAACTGGCTACTATTTTTTTATTCGCGATTGTTTTTCTGGTGGTGCTTAAAAATGCCCTCGGTTGGATATTTGGCGTGGCAGGCATTATTCTTTTCTCGTGTATTTTGATGGCTGCGGTAAAAATCTACAAGTATTTCAGAACAAAGTAATAAGCGTTAATATCAATTTAACCTGAGTTAATTATATTGGCGTGGTTGCTAACGCACGTTAAAGTGTGCTGTTTGTGCCCATAAATCAGATGTTACCACGCCCCAATCATATCCACCGCCTTTTTCACATCAGCGAAAATCCGGGTATCGGTATATTTGAACCAAGAGTTTCGCCATCGCATTTTGATAACATAACCGGCGATGTGGTTTTTGCGATCAGCAATAGTTTATTACATAACTACCTGCTCCCAAGGGATTGCCCGCGGGTAACTTATTATCCTGCCGAAAATACCACGGCAGATGATAAGCAAAGGTTTATGGGCAATACTACCGCAGGGCATATTATAGCAGTTGAAAGCGGCTGGTATCAGCGCATAAAGCAAACCACCTTATACTGTTATGAGCTTCCGGTTGATGATTTTGTGTTGATAGATGCATGTGCCGGATATTATGTATCCTGTAAACCGGTGTTGCCAATTGCAGAAACACCTGTGCATGATATGATGGCCGAGTTACTGAACCGTAATATAGAATTACGCTTTATGCCATCGCTCGGCGAACTGGCAACGGCAATAGCAGCCTCCAGCCTTAATTTCTCTCTTATCCGGATGCGTAACGCTACTAAATAAACCTGGGGTAAATATGGCCGGATTAGCATGTTTGGCGAGGTAGGATTGGGCGTGATGGTATATAGTATGCCAAGTATATAATGCGATAAAACAAAAAGATAAAAAAGTGGGTTATAGCACCGGTTAGTAACTTAACAGGTACAAATTTGCGTGAGTGAATAAGACAGCGTATCGTTAAAGTGAAAAGTAAAATATATATTACCTCGTGATATGAAGGGCTTAATTTTTACCATAATGATATGCGTTGCAGCAAGTACCGCGTTTGCTCAAACAACAACAGCCAATTCTGCAAGTATAGGAGCTGATAGTGTCGCTAAAAACAATCCAACGGCTCCAACTATGCCCGATACTGCATACCACGCGCACAAGGCGCCGGGTTTCTCGTTCGACGTGACTTTTTCGCGTATTGATCTGGGACTTACAACGTTGCTTGATCATGGCAGCTTCACATTGTCGCCCAATAATCAGTTTCTGAGCTACCGGCAGTGGAAAACCAGTAATGTTGGTTTTGATCTGGTGCAGTTTGGCTACCGCTTTAACAGCGCCTTTAAAATATATGTTTCGGGCGGGTTTGATTGGACGCTGATCCGTTTACGCCAGGATATCACTATTCAGAAAAACGCCCCCGTTTTAACTTATACCGAAGATGATGTTCATTACAGCAAGAACCGGTTTTCGGCCAGTTACCTGCGTATCCCCTTATCGTTTTACTATCGGAGCCATGAAGATGCTAACGGGGGATACTTCAGGGTGGTGGCCGGGCCAGAGATTGGTGTGCTGCTTAACGGTCGCGTAAAACAAATAAGCCAGGAAAACGGCAAACAAAAATTTAACGACGATTACCATTTCACCAGACTGCGCCAGGGTGTGTTTATACGTGCGGGCTATGGCCTGATGGGTATTTACGCCAAATATTATTTTACCGATATGTTTGAGAATAGTCCGGCGCAAAAAGGGTTAAAAGAGTTTGCTTTTGGATTGACGGTTGGATTTTAGCAGGCATGCTGATTTTTCTCTGCATGGATGAATCCTGCCATTAAATGTAAAAAATCAGCAAAATCATTCCATCATAACCATCAACGGTTTATCTTTACCACCCATGTCAGATACTCCTTTTTTGCAGGCCATTGCAGTAAGTAAAATATATCCGGGTAAACAGCTTTCCGGGGTTAAACAAACAAACATTGTTATTGAGCCCGGTAAAATTACGGCCATTATTGGCGAAAGCGGAAGCGGAAAAAGTACCCTGCTGCGCTTATTGTACGGTTTACTCTCGCCCGACGAAGGAACGGTGCTGTTTAAGGGTGAGCGTATATGGGGCCCGGAAGAAAAACTGATACCCGGGCATGATGCCATGAAAATGGTTACGCAGCACACCGACGATTTGAACCTGTTTGCCAAAGTGTGGGACAATGTAGCAGCTATGCTGCCCGCTACCGATCTGAACGCCAAACAGCAAAAAACAGAGGAGGTATTAAAGCAGCTGAACATGGCCCGCATGGCGGATAAACGTGTGGCCGACCTGAGCGGCGGCGAAAAACAACGGGTGGCTATTGCCCGTGCCATTATTACCCGCCCGCAGGTATTATTATTGGATGAACCCTTTAACCAGGTTGATACTTCGTTTAGGGAGGGCCTGCAGCACGATATAAGGCAGATAGTGAAAGAGATTGGGCTTACTGTAATCATGGTATCGCATGATCCCGCAGAAGTGCTCTCTATGGCTGATAAGCTGGTGGTGTTAAAGCAGGGCGAAATAATAGAGGAGGGGCATCCAAAGGTCTTATATCAATACCCTCAAAATTTGTATACTGCGCAATTACTCAGCAACTGTAATGTGCTAACGGCTGCAGAAGCCACCCTGTGCGATCTTAAAGCCACGAAAACAAATGTGGTCATATACCCCGAATGGATCAAGCTTAAACTGATCACCAAAACTAAAGCCTGGACGGTGAACCAGGTGCTTTTTAAAGGTTTTTACGAAGACCTGATCCTGCAGCAAAATGAAACCCTGTTACGTGTAGTAAATGAAGAGTCAGGTAAATATACCGAGGGAGATAAAGTGGCGGTAAGGGTAGGGAAGTGGCTGGAATATTAAGTTAAGTTAGTTGAGCACCCTAATAATAAAAATGTCATCATGAGGTACGAAGGATCTATTAGGTGGGCTCAGATTCTTCGTACCTCAGAATGACAAAAGTATTTGAATGTTTAATTTTTATACCAGGTATTCAAACAAAGTCCTGTCTTTATTCAACTCAATAACGGTAAAGCGATGAGCTAACATGCGTTTTAGCAATGCCGGGTAGTCATCTGCCGATTTCAATTCGATACCTACCAGGGCAGGGCCGTTTTCTTTATCGTTTTTCTTGATAAACTCGAACCGGGTAATATCATCATGCGGACCCAATACATTGGTCACAAATAATTTCAACGCACCCGGACGCTGCGGAAAGCGTACAATAAAATAGTGCTTCAAGCCTTCGTACAGCAAAGATTTTTCTTTTATCTCCTGCATACGGGCAATATCGTTGTTACCACCGCTTACAATACAAACTACCTTTTTGCCTTTTATCTTATCCTTACAGGCATCCAATACAGCTACAGACAGCGCACCAGCCGGTTCAACTACAATAGCATCCTCGTTATATAGTTTTAATATTGTGGTACAAACTTTCCCTTCGGGTACCAGCAGCATATCATCAAGCACCTCGCGGCAAATATCATAGGTTAATGCACCTACGCGTTTTACTGCGGCACCATCAACAAAACGGTCAATCTCTGGCAGGGTAATAGGTTCGCCATGTTCCATAGCCTTAAGCATGGATGGAGCACCTTCTGGTTCAACGCCTATTAAATAAACACCCGGTACCTGTTGCTTTAAATAAGTTCCGGTACCGGCAGCTAAACCACCACCGCCAATAGGCATAATTACAGCTTCAACATCGGGCAAATCCTGCAGTATCTCTACACCAACAGTTCCCTGGCCTTCAATAATACGGTAATTATCAAATGGCGGGATAAAGGTCATCTCGTGAGCTTCGGTATAAGCCAGAGCTTCGCGGAGGCAATCATCAAAGGTATCGCCGGTCAAAACCAGTTCCACGCTTCCGTGACCATGCATTTCTGTTTGGGTAACTTTTTGTTTCGGTGTAATTTCGGGCATAAAAATTACGCCTTTAGTACCCAACGCGTTGCAGCTAAAGGCTACACCCTGTGCGTGGTTACCCGCGCTGGCACAAACCACACCGCGGCTTAATTCTTCTGCAGTTAGCTGGCTAATCATATTGTAAGCACCGCGCAATTTGTATGAACGTACAATTTGCAGGTCCTCACGTTTCAGGTATACTTCACAATCATATTTGGCCGACAGGCCGGCATTATATTCAAGCGGCGTACGTTTTACAACGCTTTTAAGACGTTCATAAGCCGAGTCAAAATCGAGCTGATTTTTAGTTTCAGTTTGCATTATTAGTTTTTTACCAGCTTATAGGCTGTTACTAAACCTAACAGATCGGTGTCGTTTATATCCAGCTTCACATCTGCAAGGGTTAAAAAGTTGTTATATACTTCGGCCAGTTCTTCTTTATCAAGATTATAGCCCAGGCGCTCCAAATGGAATTTAAGTGCGTGCCTGCCGCTGCGTGCGGTAAGTACGATACTTGCACTCGGAAAGCCTACATCCTCGGGCCTGATAATCTCATAGTTTTCGCGGTTTTTCAGGAAACCATCCTGATGAATACCTGAACTATGGGCAAAAGCATTGCTGCCAACGATAGCCTTATTAGGCTGTACCGGCATACGCATTTGTGTACTGATCATGCGGCTCAGCTCAAAAAAGTTTTTGGAGTTGATGTTGGTATGCAGGCCCAGCACCTGGTGTGTTTTCAGGATCATAACAACCTCCTCAATAGAGGTATTACCTGCACGTTCGCCGATGCCGTTAATAGTACCTTCAATTTGGCGTGCACCATTTTGCAAGCCTGCAATGGAGTTGGCAGTAGCCAAACCAAGGTCATTATGGCAATGTACAGAAATGATGGCCTTATCAATGTTTTTTACGTTCTCTTTCAGGAAGCGGATCTTGCTGCCATACTGGTCAGGCAGGCAATAGCCATTGGTATCCGGGATATTAACTACGGTAGCACCTGCTGCAATTACAGCCTCAACCATTTTAGCCAAATACTCCACATCGGCACGGCCGGCATCTTCGGCATAAAACTCAATATCTTCAACTGCACGTTTGGCATACTTAACGGCTTCAACGGCACGTTCCAGTATTTCCTCACGGGTGCTGTTAAACTTATGCTTAATATGCATATCAGACGAGCCTATACCTGTATGTATACGCGGATGTTTAGCATATTTTAATGACTCGATAGCGGCATCAATATCACCTTTGTTGGCCCTGGTAAGTGCACATACAGTTGGCTCTTTTACTGCCTTTGAAATTTCAACAACACTGTTAAAATCGCCCGGACTTGAAACCGGAAAGCCTGCTTCAATAATATCCACGCCCAGCAGCTCCAGTTCTTTTGCTATCTCAATCTTTTCGGGGGTTGTTAACTGGCAACCCGGTACCTGCTCGCCATCGCGGAGCGTAGTATCAAAAACATAAACGCGGTTGGGATCGTGTAACATATCTTTTTTTGTTTTTTAATTTTTTGTTTGTATCAAGTAGCGAGTATCAGGTATCAAGACCGATTCGTTTACTTTTTACTCAATTCATTTCGTTATCTGTAAGTATCTCAAATCAAAACAGTTAAAATGTCTTGATACTTGACACAAATTACTTGCTACTTAAGCTATTCTTTAATGGCCACAAACCTTAGCCTTTTATAATCGGCATACCATTGGCCGCCTTCGTTATAATGGGGTGCAAGCCTTTGTGTTATTTCGGCTAATATTTGTTGCTTTTCATCATCAGGAATGCCTTCCAGATATTGCGCGCCAAACACGGTTACCCATTTAGCTACACCCTGGTCGCCATCCTGTAGTGGAGTTTTACGGTCAAAATGAGCCATAAAAGTTACCCGGAAACCATGCTCTTCCAACTTGGTAGCATACTCAGCAACCGACGGAAAATACCATATTTTTGCATCAGCCTGTTGCTGGTAACCATGATTTTGCAGTACCAGCCGGGTAGCCTCAATTAAACGGGCCATATTATCTTTACCACCCATTTCGGCCACAAAACGGCCTCCATGTTTCAGGCTGTTATAAACACTGCGTAATGCACCATTTTGATCATGTACCCAATGCAGGGCAGCATTTGAAAACACGGCATCGTATTTATCATCCGTAAAAAAGTCGGCAGCATTTTCAACTGCAAAATCAACCTCCGGATATTTTTCTTTTGCCTGCGCAATCATATCTGGTGACAGGTCGGTACCTTTTACTTTGGCGCCTTTATTTTGTATTTGCTGCGTCAAGTCGCCGGTACCACAACCCAGGTCAAGTATATATTCACCAGGTTTAACATCCAGTAACTCCAGCACACTCTCGCCGTATTGGGCTACAAAGGCGTGTTTTTGGTCGTACAAATCAGCGTTCCATTTCATATTAACCCCCTCTAAATCTCCCCCAAAGGGGACGACTTTTTGTTTTAAACTTATAACTCCAATATTTAAAGCCCTCTCCTTTAGGCGAGGGTTGGATGGGGTTCTACAAATATTCCAGCACCTTTTGGCCCATGGCCGTGGTACCTAAAATTTTGCTCTTATCGGTATTGGCATCAGCAATATCGCCGGTGCGGTAACCGTCTTTAAGTGCTTTATCAATTGCCGATGTGATCAGCTTAGCTTCTTCTTTTAATCCGAAGCTGATTTCAAGCATTAATGCTACTGATAGTATAGATGCCAGCGGATTGGCTTTATCCTGCCCGGCAATATCATGTGCCGAACCATGGATAGGCTCAAAAAAGCCGGTACCATCACCAATTGATGCCGAGGCCAGCATACCCATTGAACCTGCAATTTGCGATGCCTCATCAGTTAAAATATCACCAAAAAGGTTGGCGGTTAATACCACATCAAACTTTTTAGGGTTTTTAACCAGTTGCATGGCGGCATTGTCAATAAACATGTGTTCGGTTTCAACCTCCGGATAGTTTTTGGCAATTTCCTGTACCACCTCGCGCCACAGGCGTGATGCTTCCAGTACGTTTGCCTTATCAACAGAGCATAACCTTTTGCCGCGTACCATCGCTGCTTCATAAGCTTTAATGGCAATGCGCTCTACCTCGTAACGTGAGTAGATCATCAGGTCAGACGCGGTGTTGCGATCCTCACTGCGTTTTTTCTCGCCAAAGTAAACATCACCGGTTAATTCCCGGAAAAAAAGAATGTCGGTTCCTTTCAGTATCTCCGGTTTCAGGCTTGATGCATCCAGCAGCTCATCAAACAGCATGATAGGGCGCAGATTAGCGTACAAACCAAGCTCCTTGCGTATTTTTAATAAACCCTGCTCCGGGCGTACCTTTGCAGACGGATCGTTATCATATTTAATGTGACCGATGGCGCCAAATAGAATGGCATCACTGGCTTTTGCTTTAGCCAAAGTTTCGTCAGGTAACGGATTGCCGGTAGCTTCAATACCTGCATGACCCATCAGGGCTTCATCAAAACTAAATTCGTGGCCAAATTTTTGGCCAATTGCTTCCAGTACGGCCTTACCCCAGGTTGTTACTTCGGGCCCGATGCCATCACCGGGTATTACTAATATGTGTTTTTTAATTCCCATTTGTTCTTTTAAATACGTCATGCCGAATTTGTTTCGGCATTTCACTTGAAATAATAGGGTGCTAAGCATCCCGGCATGTCCTGAGGGATCCTGAAACAAGTTCAGGATGACTTAATTATTTAGCTTCTTCAAACTCCTCAATTAATTCTTTTTTGCTCAGGATGTAGTCAATATCATCATAGCCATTGGTCATGCAGGCTTTTTTGTAAGGATTAACTTCAAATGTTTCCTGCTCGCCGGTAGCCACAATTTTAATAAACTGATCAACCAGGTCAATTTCAACTACCGTGTGCTGATCGGCATCAACGGCGTCAAATATTTTCTTTAAAAAATCATCGCTCACCTGTACCGGTAACAAGCCATTATTAAGCGCGTTACCTTTAAATATATCGGCAAAAAAGCTGCTAACAACAGCATCAAAGCCATAATCGGCAATGGCCCAGGCGGCGTGCTCACGGCTGCTGCCGCAACCAAAGTTTTTGCCGGCAACCAGTATTTTGCCGCTAAAGTTTGGATTGTTAAGTACAAAGTCCTCTTTGGGAGCATTGTTCTCATCAAAACGCCAGTCGCGAAACAGGTTATTACCAAAACCCTCGCGGGTTGTGGCCTTTAAAAAACGTGCAGGGATGATCTGGTCTGTATCGATATTTTCGATAGGCAGGGGCACCACACTGGTTTGTATATGTTTAAATATTTTGGTTGCCATCTTTTTTTAGATTTGAGATGTTTGATAGGAAACAGAGGGGCTTGCGGCACCCGCTATCTCTGTATCTTTATAATGTTCAACAGTAGGGAAAGGATCATAAAAATGATGTAATAAAGCTTTCCACTCCTGGTATTCTTTTGATTGTCTGAAGCCTACGGTATGATCAGTTAATGTTTCCCACTCAACCAGCAGTATGTACCGGCTTTCGTTTTCAATACATTGCTTAAGCTGATGGCTGATATACCCTGTCATTTTTGATATGATGGCCTGAGCCTTTGAAAACGCTTTCACAAAAGCATCTTGCTGGCCCGGTATCACATTTAAAATGGCAACTTCTAATATCATGTTATTTTCTTTCGTTATTGCGGGGAACGAAGCAATCGCGAACCTTGCATATTAGCTTGGTATAGTTCGCGATTGCCACGCTACGCTCGCAATGACATAGTTTTATTAACTTACTAATTCTGATTCAGACGATTTCAGAAACTCACGTATATCCGTTACCCTGCCGGTAATAGCCGATGCTGCCGCGGTTAGCGGGCTGGCCAGGAAAGTACGGGAGTTTGGTCCCTGCCTGCCTTCGAAATTACGGTTGGAGGTAGATACGCAATATTTACCTGCTGGTATTTTGTCCTCGTTCATCCCCAAACATGCGCTGCATCCTGGTTCGCGAAGCGGGAAACCGGCTTCGTCAAATATCTTGTCCAAACCTTCGCGGATGGCTTGTTCCTGTACCTGTTTTGATCCTGGAACTACCCATACGGTAACGTTATCTGCCTTGTGTTTGCCTTTTACAAACTCGGCTACCTGGCGCAGATCCTCAATGCGCGAGTTGGTGCAGCTGCCGATGAAAACATAATCAATTGGTTTGCCCAATAGTTGTTCATCATCATGCAGGCCCATGTAGTCAAGGGCTTTTTTGTATGATCCCTGCTCTTTTGTTTCAAATGAGGCTGTTTCAGGAACATGTTGTGTAACACCAATGCCCATGCCGGGGTTTGTTCCGTAGGTGATCATTGGTTCAATGTCTTCGGCTTTAAAGGATAATACTTCATCAAACTGAGCATCTGCATCAGAGTATAAAGTTTTCCAGTAAGCTACTGCTTTATCCCACTCTTCGCCTTTAGGGGCAAATTCGCGGCCTTTTACGTATTCAATAGTTGTTTGGTCGGGAGCAATTAAACCACAGCGTGCACCCATTTCAATACTCATGTTACAGATGGTCATACGGCCTTCCATGCTTAACGCACGGATGGTATCGCCGGCATACTCCACTGCATAACCTGTACCGCCTGCGGCCGAGATTTTTGAAATGATGTACAGGATGATATCCTTGGCGCCAACACCGTTTTGCAAGGTGCCGTTCACTTCAATCTTCATGCGTTTTGGGCGCGATTGAAGTAAACACTGGGTTGCCATTACCTGCTCAACCTGCGAAGTGCCAATACCAAACGCTATGGCACCAAAAGCGCCGTGTGTTGATGTATGGCTATCGCCGCAAACATAAGTGCCTCCCGGGCGTGTAATGCCCAATTCAGGACCTATTACGTGCACTATACCCTGGAAAGGGTGACCTAAGCCATATAGCTCAATACCAAATTCTGCACAGTTTTTGGTGAGCATATCAACCTGGTAGCGGGAAAGTTCTTCTTTGATGGGGAGATGCTGATCAATTGTAGGAACGTTATGATCTGCAGTGGCCACTGTTTGCTTTGGCCTAAAAACCGGTAAGCCTCTTGTACGCAAACCATCAAAAGCCTGCGGACTGGTTACTTCGTGTATGAAATGTGTGTCGATGTATAAAATATCAGGAAAACCCTCGTTGCTACTGACGACGTGTGCATCCCAAATTTTATCAAATAATGTTTGTCCCATGTTTTTTAAAGTATCAAGTAGTTAGTATCAAGTATCAAGTAATTTGCGTAAGTGTACCTTGATACATGGTACAGGTATATCATTATAATATCAAGTAGTTAGTATCAGTCGCAAATCAAAAGTCCTGATACTTGATACTAACTACTTGATACTTACCTTACGCTTCTACAACCTGGTTTTCAGGGCGTAAGCTGCGTACAGTTTTACCTGCCTGCCATATTTCGCTTTCGCGTAATTCTTTTAATTCCGCGTCTAATTTTTCGCGGTAATCTGGCTGGCTGTTTAAGTCAATTGAACGTTGTGACTCTTTACCGGTAGCAACGCTGTTATATAATTCTTCAAATACTGGTTTAGTAGCATCACGGAATTTTTTCCACCAATCCAAAGCACCACGTTGTGCTGTAGTTGAGCAATTGGCATACATCCAATCCATACCGTTTTCAGCAACTAATGGCATTAATGATTGAGTTAATTCTTCAACAGTTTCGTTAAATGCTTCAGACGGAGAGTGACCGTTGGTGCGCAATACTTCATATTGAGCAGCAAAAATACCCTGGATACAACCCATCAGTGTACCACGCTCGCCAGTTAAATCGCTATATACTTCTTTTTTGAAGTTAGTTTCAAACAGGTAACCGCTACCTACAGCAATACCTAATGAAATTACACGGTCAAAAGCTTTACCGGTAGCATCCTGGAAAATAGCGTAGCTTGAGTTTAAGCCACGGCCCTGTAAAAACATGCGGCGTAATGAAGTGCCTGATCCTTTAGGGGCAACCAAAAATACGTCAACATCAGCAGGAGGAACGATGCCTGTTTGCTCGTTAAAAGTGATACCAAAACCATGAGAAAAGTATAATGCTTTACCAGGAGTTAAGTGTTTTTTAACAGTTGGCCATAATGCAATCTGAGCTGCATCACTTAATAAGTAGCAAATTACAGTTCCTCTTTCTAAAGCTTCTTCAATTTCAAAAAGTGTTTCGCCGGGTACAAAGCCGTCGCTTACTGCTTTATCCCAAGTTTTGGTGCCTTTACGCTGACCAACAATTACATTGATGCCATTGTCTTTTTGGTTTAATGCCTGGCCCGGACCTTGAACGCCATAGCCAATTACTGCTACAACTTCGTCTTTTAATACTTCCTGAGCTTTTGCTAAAGGGAACTCCTCGCGGGTTACTACGTTTTCTTCAGTTCCGCCGAAATTTAATTTTGCCATTGTTTTGTTTATTTTATTGATTACACCGGTGTTTTAATGATTTCACCGATTTTATTTAAAGTTTAAATTTATAATTTTTAAAGAGTTTTAACCTTTCGGTATTCTCTCTTACATGGTAAATACTTTTTGACCCTGGTTCAGGTATTCGTTTTCGATAACATCCTCACCTGGTTCCAGTCTTTCAAACTCGCGTAGTTTGCGGTTAAAACCATCGCTATCTTTAATAATAGCTACACGTGCACTGCGTACAAACTCAATAAGGCCAAAAGGCTGTAAAATGCTGATCAGGTTATCGGTTTCTTCGCGGTGGCCTGTGGTTTCAAATACGGTGTAATCTTTACGGATCACTACCGCACGGGCTCCGTTTTCGCGCAGCAGGCGTTCAACACTTACCTTTTCGGCAATTACATCGGTTGATACCTTATATAACGCTAATTCCTGCCAAATAACATCCTCGTTGGTATGATAGTACACTTTTAATACCTCTACCTGTTTTTCAATCTGGCGGGTTAATTTACGTACTACTTCTTCCGACTCGTTGATCACGATATTAAAACGGTGGATACTCTCTATTTCTGATGGAGAAGTATTCAGGCTGTCAATATTGATTTTACGGCGTGTAAATATAATAGCTATCCGGCTCAATAAACCAATCTGGTTTTCGGTATAAACCGTGATGTTAAATTCCTGTTTCTCTGTATCTTGATTGCTCATGACTGTTTTGTTAAAGTTTTGGGGCCTTATTTAAGCCTGATTTCGCTTACACTGCATCCTTGCGGAACCATTGGGAATACATTATTCTCTTTGGTTACCATTACTTCTAAAAGGAATGAACCTTTGTTGCTCAGCATTTCATTTAATGCAGCAGGAAGATCGGCACGGTCATCAATTCTTTTACCGGCTATCCTGTAAGCTGCTGCTACTGCAACAAAATCAGGACTTTGAATATCCACAAAAGAGTAACGGCGCTCATTAAATAATTCCTGCCATTGCCTCACCATACCCAGGAAACGGTTATTCAGGATGATGATCTTTACATCAACACCGCTTTGCATAATGGTGCCCAGCTCTTGTAAGGTCATCTGGAAACCTCCATCGCCAATAATGGCAACAACGGTGCGGTCCTGTGCGCCAAATTTGGCACCTATAGCTGCAGGTAACGCAAAGCCCATGGTACCTAAACCACCACTGGTAACGTTACTGCGCGTTTTGTTAAACTTAGCATAACGGCAGGCCACCATCTGGTGCTGGCCTACGTCTGTTACAATAATGGCTTCGCCTTTGGTAATCTCGTTTAGTTGTTTGATCACCTCGCCCATGGTCATTTCAGGCGTGGTTGGATTTAACTCGTCATGAATTACAGCATCAACTTCCTGTCGGGTATAATCATTAAACTTGTCAAGCCATTCGGTATGTTGTTTTGCCTCTATTGCTTTGGAAAGCAAGGGCAGGGTTTCTTTACAGTCGCCCCATACCGGTACAGTTGATTTAACATTTTTATCAATCTCGGCCGGGTCAATATCCAGGTGAATTACCTTAGCTTGTTTAGCATATTTATCTAAACGACCGGTTACGCGGTCATCAAAACGCATACCGATAGCTATCAGTACATCACATTCATTAGTTAATACGTTAGGGCCGTAGTTACCATGCATACCCAGCATACCCACATTTTGCGGATGCTCGGTTGGTATAGCGCCGGCGCCTAAGATAGTCCATGCTGCAGGGATACCGCTTTTTTCAACAAAAGCCTTAAACTCCTGCTCGGCACTACCTAATATTACACCCTGACCCCAGATAATAAATGGTTTTTTTGCCTGATTGATTAATTCGGCAGCTTCCTGGATGTATTGAGTGCGTACTATAGGTTTTGGCCTGTAGCTGCGGATATGCTCGCAAGGGGTGTAACCCTGATAATTAAATTTTTGTATCTGGGCGTTTTTGGTAATATCTATTAATACCGGGCCTGGTCTGCCGCTTTTAGCTATATAAAAAGCTTTGGCAATAACCTCAGGAATTTCATTGGCATCAGTTACCTGGTAGTTCCATTTAGTTACCGGTGTGGTGATATTGATCACGTCGGTTTCCTGGAAAGCATCGGTACCTAAAAGGTGCGCAAATACCTGACCTGTGATACATACCAATGGGGTACTGTCAATCTGGGCATCGGCTAAGCCGGTTACCAGGTTTGTTGCGCCAGGGCCGCTGGTAGCAAATACAACACCCACTTTGCCGGATGTACGTGCGTAACCCTGCCCTGCATGGATACCGCCCTGTTCATGGCGGACCAGGATGTGGTTCAGTTTATCATTATAATCAAATAGAGCATCATAGATGGGCATAATAGCGCCACCCGGATAGCCAAAGATGGTATCAACACCTTCAACAATTAATGCCTCCAATAATGCTACTGATCCTGAAACTTCTACCGCTGTTGTTGGAGCGGGTGTAGTTAGTGTTTCCTGTGCAACTTCCATAGTTTTACCCCCCAGCCCCCTAAAGGGGGAGCTTTTTAAGTGTGTATTTTGTTATTAATTCTTTATTGTGTATCCCTCTTGTTCCCCCTTCAGGGGGTAGGGGCTACAGCATTTCGTCAGTAACGCAGCCTTCGGCAGCAGTACTTACTGTTTTAGCATATTTGTATAGCAAGCCTTTTTTGGCTTTTAGCTCGGGTTGTACCCAGGCCGCTTTACGGGCCGCAAATTCTTCGTCGCTGATCATTACATTAATGGTGCGGTTTATGGCATCAATAAATATCCTGTCCTCATTCTTTACAAAGGCAATACCTCCGCCGTCATAAGCTTCAGGTGTGATGTGACCAACTACAAACCCGTGTGTACCACCAGAGAAACGGCCATCGGTAATTAACGCTACCGAGCTGCCTAATCCGGCACCAAATATGGCTGAGGTAGGTTTTAGCATTTCGGGCATACCCGGAGCGCCTTTTGGCCCAACATTGCGGATAACCACAACATCACCTTTTTTAACCAGTCCGGTTTGTATACCGTGTATCAGTTCAAATTCACCATCAAATACGCGGGCAGGACCTTCAAAGCTGGTTCCTTCCTTACCGGTGATCTTGGCAACGCTGCCACCTTCGGCAAGGTTTCCGTATAGTATTTGTAAGTGGCCGGTAGCCTTTATCGGGTTTTCAACCGGGAAAATTATTTTTTGTGTATCAAAATTAATTTCAGGGATCTTCGCCATGTTTTCGGCAATGGTTTTACCGGTAACGGTAAGGCAATCGCCATGCAGCATACCTTTGCTCAACAGATATTTCATTACAGCAGGTACGCCGCCTATGTTGTGCAGGTCTTCCATCATGTATTTACCGCTTGGCTTCATATCGGCCAATACAGGGATACGGTTGCTTACTTCCTGAAAATCATCCTGTGTTACTTTTACGCCAACGCTTTTTGCCATTGCAATTAAATGCAGTACCGCGTTGGTTGATCCGCCTAAAACCATGATCACTACCATCGCGTTCTCGAACGCCTGGCGGGTCATGATGTCTGACGGTTTAATATCTTTTTCTAATAATATTTTTATCGCTTTTCCGGCGGCTAAACATTCTGCTTTCTTTTCATCACTTAAAGCAGGGTTTGATGAGGAGTAAGGCAAACTCATACCCAGTGCCTCAATTGCTGCTGCCATAGTATTAGCGGTATAAATACCACCGCAGGCACCGGCGCTTGGACAAGCATTTTTAATTACGCCCATAAAGTCAACATCATCTATCTGGCCGGCAATCTTTTTACCCAAGGCCTCAAATGCCGATACAATGTTCAGGTCTTCGCCTTTCCAGTGACCAGGTTTAATAGTACCACCGTATACCATGATTGACGGACGGTTTAAACGGCCCATTGCCATAACAGAACCCGGCATGTTTTTATCACAGCCCGGCAGTGTAATAACGCCATCATAATACTGCGCACCAACAACGGCTTCAATGGAGTCGGCAATAATGTCGCGGCTCATTAATGAGTAGCGCATACCTTCGGTTCCGTTGCTCATGCCATCACTTACACCAATGGTGTGGAATATCAGACCCACCATGTCCTCTTCCCATATACCTTGTTTAACAAGCTTAGCTAAATCATTCAGGTGCATGTTGCAGGTATTACCATCATAGCCCATACTTGCCACACCAACCTGAGCTTTGCGCATATCATCGTCGGTTAAACCAATACCATAAAGCATGGCCTGCGCGGCCGGCTGTGTTGGATCCTGGGTGAAGGTTTTGCTATACTTATTTAATTCTATAGCCGCTGTAGTATCTGATGATGAACTCATTTTGTTGTATATGATAGACTAATTTGTAAATAATTCTGCTTGTCGATTCTGGTTTATCTGACCGCTGTAAATCTGTTTCTGTAAGGTAGATATAGCGATAAAGAATAACAATAGCTTATGATTTATTTTTTGAAAAAGTATATTATATCGATATTTTGTATTTAATCAATTTAATATTCTGCTTAATGTTAAATTAAAGATATAAAATATTTTATAAAATATACCAAAGTTCAAAACGGTATTCGGTACATGTTTTATGCATGCATAGTAAATTGCCAATTTTCTTCCTGAAACTGCCAAAACTGATAAAATAGTTGGCCAAAATGCCTGGTTGTACTTTATAGATTGTTGCCCCGGATAAAGGTGTTTTACTGTTGATATCATGCCCCTGTAATTTATGCCTTGTTAATTTAAACAACTTTTAAGTGTAAGCGATTATAAATGTAGTTCAGTTTGTTCACTGGGTGTTTTGCCTGGCTGCTAACTCAATTCAAAAAAAGAAGGCAAAAAAAAACGTCCGGGTATTTATACCCGGACGTTTTTATAAAATGTAGGTATAAGGTTATTTGTGCTGAATGCCTTCAGCAAGAATAATGACCTTATTGTTTAATACCTCAACTACACCACCTTTAATAAAGAAAACTTCTTCTTTAGAGGCGCTGCCACCGCGTACGATTAGTTTACCATCCTGTAAGGTAGAGATGATAGGTGCGTGGTGATTTAATATTTCAAATAATCCCAAAGCACCCGGAACGGTTACCGATGTGGCTTCGCCCTCGTATACTTTTTTATCGGGTGTAAGAATTTCTAATGTCATTTTTTTTGTATCAAGTAGTTAGTATCAAGTATCAAGTATTTTGCAATTAGTATCAAATAGTAATCTTGCTACTTGATACTAAATACTTGCTACTAAGCGTTAGCTTCGGCTAACAGCTTTTTACCTTTTTCAATGGCGTCTTCAATGCTGCCAACTAAGTTGAAAGCTGCTTCAGGATATTCATCAACTTCACCATCCATGATCATGTTAAAACCTTTGATGGTTTCTTTAATATCAACCAATACACCTTTTAAGCCTGTAAACTGCTCAGCAACGTGGAATGGCTGTGATAAGAAACGCTGAACACGACGCGCACGTGATACAACCAGTTTATCTTCTTCAGATAACTCGTCCATACCTAAAATTGCGATGATATCCTGCAATTCTTTGTAACGTTGTAAAGTTTCTTTAACACGTTGAGCTGTATTGTAGTGCTCATCACCTAAAATGGCAGGGCTAAGGATACGTGATGTAGAATCCAAAGGATCCACAGCGGGGTAAATACCTAACTCAGCAATTTTACGTGAAAGTACGGTAGTAGCATCCAAGTGGGCAAATGTTGTTGCCGGTGCAGGGTCAGTTAAATCATCCGCAGGTACGTAAACCGCTTGTACAGATGTAATTGAACCGCGTTTGGTTGAAGTAATACGCTCTTGCATGGTACCCATTTCAGTAGCAAGCGTTGGCTGGTAACCTACTGCCGATGGCATACGGCCCAATAACGCTGATACTTCAGAACCTGCTTGTGTAAAGCGGAAAATGTT
Source organism: Mucilaginibacter saanensis (assembly GCF_014200575.1). Classification (GTDB taxonomy): domain Bacteria; phylum Bacteroidota; class Bacteroidia; order Sphingobacteriales; family Sphingobacteriaceae; genus Mucilaginibacter. The sequence continues at coordinate 56,404 of NZ_JACHBZ010000011.1, forward strand.
GTCAATAAAGAAAAGAATATCACGGCCTTTACCATCTTCTTCACCATCACGGAAATACTCAGCAATAGTTAAGCCTGATAAAGCCACACGTGCACGTGCACCAGGAGGCTCGTTCATTTGACCGAAAACGAAGGTTGCTTTTGAATCTTTCAAAGCTTCGTTATCCACTTTAGATAAATCCCATCCGCCTTCTTCCATGGAGTGCATAAATGCATCACCATATTTTATAATGCCTGATTCAAGCATCTCACGTAAAAGGTCATTACCTTCACGGGTACGCTCACCAACACCTGCAAACACTGATAAACCAGCATAAGCCTTAGCAATATTGTTAATCAGTTCCTGGATCAATACAGTTTTACCAACACCGGCACCACCAAACAAACCAATTTTACCACCTTTTACATAAGGCTCTAATAAGTCAATAACCTTGATACCTGTAAACAATACTTCAGTTTCGGTTGATAGATCTTCGAAACGTGGAGGAGCATTGTGGATAGGGCGGCCATTGGATTTATCTAAGTTAGTTATACCGTCAATAGCATCACCTACTACGTTAAATACACGGCCTTTGATATTTTCGCCAACAGGCATTTTAATGGCTGATTCTAAATCCAATACCTTCATGCCGCGTAGCAATCCGTCTGTTGAATCCATCGCAATCGCACGTACACGATCCTCGCCCAAATGCTGCTGAACTTCTAAAATTACTTTTTGGCCATTATCTTTCGTGATTTCTAACGCGTCATAAATCTTGGGAAGATGAGCATCATCAGCGAAACTTACGTCAACTACCGGACCAATGATCCGTGATATTTTTCCAATGTTTGGCATATATAACCTGGTGTTTTAAAGAATTTTTCTTCGAAATAGTTATTACTAATAAAATATAAGATGCTATTTCAGAGGCGCAAAGTTAAGATTTCTATCCAAATATTTAAATACCTAAAGCAACATTTTTTACGATAATTTCTGCACAGATATTTTATGCTTTTTTTTGGCTAAAATTAAGCATGATTTTGCCAATATGTGCGCTACTCTCCATCAGCTCATGGGCCTTAGCGGCCTCGCCGGGTTTAAAAACGGCATGTATTACCGGCTTTATTGCGCCCGATGCCAGCAACGGCCAGATGTTTTTTTGCAGGTTTTGAGCAATTTTGCCTTTAAATCCGGCGTCTCTTGCCCGTAAAGTTGAGCCCGTTATGGTCAGTCTTTTCATCATTACCTGCGACAGATCTGCCTGTACATCTTTACCTTTCATGGTGTTGATGAGTACCAGCCGGCCCTCCACTGCCAATGAATGTATATTATCAGGCGTGTAATCGCCGCCTATCATATCCAATATCACATCAACTCCCTTACCATCGGTTTGCTGTTCAATAACCTGCCTGAAATTTTCTGTTTTATAATTTATGGCCTTGGCCGCCCCTAATTGTTCACAAAAACGGCACTTTTCATCAGAGCCTGCGGTAACATATACTTTATGCCCCAAAGCCTTTGCCATTTGTATAGCAGTTACCCCAATACCGCTTGAGCCGCCATGAACCAACAGTGTTTCATGATTTTTTAAAGCTCCCCGGTCAAAAACATTGCTCCAAACGGTAAAAAAGGTTTCGGGTAATGATGCTGCCTCTATAAAGGAAAGATTGCCGGGTATGGGCAGGCACTGCTCCTGCGGAGCTGTGCAATATTCGGCATAACCACCTCCGGCTACCAGGGCACAAACCCGATCGCCAATTTTCCATTGGGTAACTGCCGGGCCTGTTTCAACCACGGTACCGGCTATTTCTAATCCGGGAATGTCCTGTACGGTATTTGCAGGCGGCGGGTATTTGCCCTCGCGCTGTTTAATATCCGGCCGGTTAACGCCTGCCGCGGCAACTTTAATCAGCACTTCGGTTGTTGCACAGGTAGGGGTAGGCCTTTCGGCCATTTGTAAAACGGAGGGCTCCCCGGGTTGGGTTATAACAACTGCTTTCATAGGGCTAATATATCAGCATTAGTAACCGCAACCAATAACTAATGTTTGCGCATTACATGTACAGCGGGCAGTTATAATTCATTACTGACCTATTCAGTTTTTAAACTGTCAACAGGGTTTGCAATAGCCGCCTTAAATGATTGTGAACTAATGGTTATAAAAGCTATAACAACTGCGCCCAAACCAGCGCCGGGCAACATCCACCATTGTACTTCCTGGCGGTAGGCGAAACCTTGCAGCCATTTATACATAGCAAACCAGGCCAGAGGCGCCGCTATGGCAAATGAAATAAGCACCAACTTGATAAAATCCTTAGATAGCATAGTTACAATTGCCGATACGCTTGCACCTAAAACCTTGCGGATACCGATCTCCTTATTGCGCTGCTCCGCTGCGTATGCCGCCAAGCTGAACAGGCCCAGGCATGCAATAATAACCGCCAACGTGGTAAAAGTTAAAAATAGTTTGCCTGTTTGCTGCTCGGAACGGTAGGCTGCGTTAAAATCTTCGTCCATAAATGAATATTCAAAATGTTCATTGGGGTTTAGGCTTTTCCACATTTGCTCAACCTGCGCCACAAAGGCCGGGTAATTCCGCGTGTTCACCCGGATGCTTAGTGCTCCATTATCTACGCCCAGGAACATGACCACCGGTGTAATGTTTTCTTTCAGGGAATTGAAATTAAAATCCTTTACAATACCCAGTACGCGGTATGCTTCCGGGCCTTTAGGTGTAGTGCGATAGATGTTTTTAGTTAGCGGATCATTGTAATAACCCAGCATTTTTGCTGCGGCCTCATTAATTAATACGCCTGATGAATCGGTAGCAAGCGCTTTGGAGAAATTACGACCCTTTACCATCTTCATGCCCATGGTGTTTAAATAATCTGCATCAACATTCCATATCTCGGTAAATAAGGCGCTTTTTGCATCAACGGCCCGGCTTGAAAAAACAGCGTCGGGAGCCCGGTTGCTTTTGGTAGGTAAAAAGCCACTGAGTGTGGCGTTTATTACGCCCGGCAATTGCTTAACTTCCAGCTGCAAAACTTTTGCCTGCTGATTTAATACCTGTGCGTTTTTGATGATCAGCACCTGGTTGCGGTTAAAACCCATGTCGCGGCTTTGTATGTAATGCAGCTGGTTATAAATAACTACTGTGCCCACTATCAGAAAAATAGATATAGAAAATTGAAAAACAACCAGAAAATTGCGCAGTCTGCTACCCTTAAAGCCTGCCGATAATTTACCCTTTAACACATCAACCGGCTGAAACGCGGAAAGGAAAAAGGCAGGGTATGAGCCAGCAAGCGTGCCGATAACCAAAATTATAACTGCCAGTGCAGGCAGCAGCCACATGATAAGCTGTGGTGTAACTGTCAAGGTTTTATTAGCCACCTGGTTAAATAACGGCAGCAGCGCCCATGCCGCAAGTGTAGCTACTATGGTGGCCACAAAGGTTACCAATATTGATTCGGTAAGGAACTGGATGATGAGATTTTTTCTGGAGGAGCCCAGTACTTTACGCACACCAACTTCGCGGGCCCGGTTTGCCGAACGGGCGGTAGAAATATTCATGAAATTGATGCAGGCCAGCAGGAGTATAAAGATGGCAACAGCCGAAAAAATGTACACGTACTGAATGCTGCTGTTGATGCCCAGCTCATATCGCTTGTTGCTTCGTAAGTGAATGTCTGTAAGGGGTGTCAGGTTCATCCTTACGTAATTACCTTGTTTCTCTAAAACGTCGAGATTGTTACTTCCATTATCTGGCATGCTGTTAAATGTTCTTTTAACCATTGCCGGCAAGCGGGCCGCCAAAGTTTTTGCGCTGGCGTTAGGCTTAATAAGTACATAGGTGCTCACTACATAATTTAACCAGTTCTGGCTTTTATCCTCAGCCTTGGATGCCATGGATAAAAAGAAATCGAAATTAAAGTGCGTATTACCGGGTACATCTTTCATAACCCCCGTTATTTTGTAATTGAGGGTGCTATTTACCACCAGAGTTTTACCTATAACGTGTACATCATTAAAATACCTTTTAGCCGTCGATTCGGTAATTACTGCAGTATTGGGATCTTTAAGGGCGGTTTTGGCATCGCCTTCTATCAAGGGTAATGTAAATATGTTAAAGATGCCCGGGTCGCTGTAGGCTACTTTATCTTCCTGTATGTTTTCGTTACCTTTTTTAATACGTACGCCAACATCATGCATTAACCTGGCAGCGCTCTCAACCTCGGGGAACTCGTTAACCAAAGTGGCGGCCAGGGGAGGTGGGGTAATGGCGTATGAAGATGCGTTGCCGCCAAACTTGATATCGGTATTAACCCGGTAAATACGGTCGGCTTTGGTATTGTACCTGTCATAGCTCAGTTCATCAGCTACATAAAATACAATCAGCATACAGATAGCCAGGCCCATGGCCAGGCCTAAAATATTAACAAGGGTTACGCCTTTGTTTTTCAAAAGGCTTTTAAACGCAATTTTGATATAGGTTTTAAGCATGGCAGGAAAGGTTATTTAACAGGTTAAAATCAATACTTGCTATTGTAAAGTATTGACAGATAGTTTGTAACAACTAAGTTAAATAATGCCCGCTTATAATTTTGTTAATTAAAGTTAAACCTGTGCGTTGCCATAATTACTTTCCTTTAATTACCTTTAAGGTATGTCCAAATAATAGTGTATCGCCCTGCCAGCCCTGGTGGCCCGGGATAACGTATCTGATGTTTTTAAAACGGGCCTTAACACGCGCTACAGACCGCGGCCACTCAGCAACATTGGCATCGGCAACATAGCCAATGCTATTGGTTTCTGTGCTTTTAATGAGGCAGCCGCCAAATAGTACTTTGCTTTGGGGCAGCCAGATCACAATATTGTCGCGGGTGTGGCCTTCGCCGGGGTAATAAGTTTGTACGCTTACGCCGCCAACATTAAAAACGGTATCCTTGCTAAAAGTAAATTCCGGTTGTTTGTTGCCGTTTTGCTTAGCCAGTTTTTTGGTTAATACGCTGGTGTAAGTTTTTATGCCGTTCTTTTTTAACACATCAAGGCCTGCGGTACGGTCGCTATGAAAGTGGGTTGATATGCAAAGCCTAATTTTTTGATGGTATTTGTGCTGCAGGGTATCTATCAATTGCTGGGTTTGATCCTCGTCCCAGGGAGTATCAATGAGTACAATGCCCGCCTTGGTTATCACATACAGGCCATTGGCCGGGAAAGGTGTTTTATCATCAGGCAAACCATACGATACATATACGTACACGTTGCCGGTTAAATGCGTTGTGCTTATTTTAAAGGGGCGTGTTTGAGCCTTTGTTAAAACAGGTAACAGGAGCAGAAGGGCAAATGACAATAATTTCATAACTCAAAAATATAGTAAAGTCAATTAATTACCTGCCGATTACCATTAGGTAATTGTATTTATTTTTATTTGCAATAAAAACACACACTATGTCATTACAACCAGGCCAGGCGGCACCACAGTTCATATTAGTTTCATCAGATTTAAAAAGCGTATCACTTGCCGATTTTAAGGGGCGTAAAGTAGTTATTCACTTTTTCCCGCTGGCGTTTACCGGTGTTTGCACCACGCAGCTATGTACCATGCGTGATAGTTTTGGTTATTATGATGGCTTAAATGCTACTATATTAGGCATCTCTGTTGATTCGCCTTTTACATTGGCAAAATTTAAGGAAGAGAATAATTACCAGTTTGACCTGTTATCTGATTTTAACAGGGAGGTGTCATCGGCTTTTGGTGCCATATATGACGAATTTGTATTAGGATTAAGAGGAGTTGCAAAACGTGCCGCGTTTGTAATTGACGAAAATCAGCAAATTATTTATGCCGAAGTATTGGAAGATGCCGGTAGTTTACCTGATTTTGCAGCTATTGCCGAAATTGTAAAGTAATTTATTAGCCATTAAATCAATCAATTGGCTACTTAAATGAATTATATTAGAAAGTTATTTTAAAAAAGTTTGCAACGGATGGGTAAAAATTCTATTTTTGCATTCCGTTTCAAAAAGCACTTGTAGCTCAATTGGATAGAGCACCTGACTACGGATCAGGAGGTTAGGGGTTCGACTCCCTTCAAGTGCACCATTAACGTTAAGCCTTTCTGTGTTGTACCGAAAGGCTTTTAATTTGTAAAGAGCATGCTAAATCTGGTATTGTTTGGCCCTCCCGGAGCAGGGAAAGGGACTCAGTCACAAAAGCTTATTGAAAAACACGGTTTAATACACCTTTCAACAGGTGATCTTTTACGTGGTGAAATTTCGCAGGGAACCGAACTTGGTTTGGAAGCAAAAAAGCTGATGGACGAAGGTACGCTGGTTCCTGATGAAGTAGTTATCGGGATGATCAGTAATAAACTTGATGCCAACAAAGATGCTAAAGGCTTTATATTTGATGGTTTTCCCCGCACGGTAGCACAAGCCGAAGCGTTAGACGGGCTGCTTGACAGCAAAGGTGAGTCTATATCACGGATGGTAGCGCTTGAAGTAGGTGATGATGAACTGGAAAACCGCCTTTTATTACGCGGTAAGGATTCTGGCCGTCCTGATGATGCCAACCCGGAAGTGATCCGCAAACGCATTAAGGAATACAACGATAAAACCGCACCGGTTGCTGGTTTTTATAAAAAACAAGATAAATTTAAAAGTATAAACGGTATAGGATCAATTGAACAGATATTTGGTGCAATTGATAAGATTATCAAAACATATTAAGTAAGTCCGAAAGACGATAAGTCAGTAAAGTCCGGAAGTTAGGAACCTTAAAATTCTTATCTTTCGGACTTTACTGACTTTAGGGCTTTCCGAATAAATTAAAAAAAAAAATTATGTCGCAGGGTTCCAATTTTGTTGATTATGTGAAAATCTGTTGCCGCAGTGGCCACGGAGGTGCTGGTTCTGCTCATTTACACCGTGATATTTTAACCTCAAAAGGAGGGCCTGACGGTGGCGATGGTGGTCGTGGTGGTCACGTAATAGTAAAAGGGAATGCCCAGTTATGGACAATGCTTCACCTTAAATACCGTAAACACGTAATTGCAGGCGATGGTGACTCGGGCGGAAGCTCTTTACGCAGCGGTAAAACCGGAAGAGATGAAATATTGGAAGTACCCCTGGGTACCACCATTAAAAATGCAGAAACAGGCGAAGTTATTTTCGAGATAACTAAAGACGGAGAAACTAAAATATTAACTCCCGGTGGCAGGGGAGGCTTGGGAAACTGGCACTTTAAAACGGCAACCCAGCAAACTCCGCGTTTTGCGCAACCCGGCGAAGATGGCCGCGAAGACTGGAACATATTAGAATTAAAGATACTGGCCGATGTGGGTTTGGTAGGTTTCCCAAACGCGGGTAAATCGACCTTGCTTTCGGTAGTATCGGCTGCCAAGCCCGAAATTGCTGATTACGCTTTTACTACGCTGGTACCTAACCTGGGCATCGTATCGTATCGTAATAACCGTTCGTTTGTAATGGCGGATATTCCCGGAATTATTGAGGGAGCCTCACAGGGAAAAGGATTAGGATTCAGATTTTTGAGGCATATTGAACGTAACTCGGTACTGTTGTTCATGGTACCTGCCGATACAACACGCACGATAAAGGAGGAATACCTGATACTGCTGCGTGAGCTGGAGGAATATAACCCTGAACTGATACACAAGCCAAGGGTGCTGGCCATCACCAAATCAGATATGCTGGACGAGGAGCTGCAGGCCGAAATGAAAAACGAGGTGCCCGAGGGTATCCCATCGGTGTTCATCTCATCGGTAGCTCAAAGGAACCTGGATAAATTAAAAGACCTGCTTTGGGCTGAGATCAATAAGGAAGCTTAAGTAATAATTCCCTTTTAAATAGCTTTTGGCCTTAAACGCTCGTTTTGGGTCGAAAGCTATTTTGCTGAATAGAGCACATAATCATTACTCAGCATATCCATCTTGAAGCCCTTATAACCGGGGAAACACTTGCGTATAATATTTGATTTCGGTCCCATGTAACTTGCTGGTAGCAGAATAAATATAGGCCCGGCATGACCCTTATGGGCATAATCGTCATAATCAATCCGGATATCAGAATCAATAGGATCTAAGGTAACTATACGGTTATGGTTTATCTCCAGCCCCAGATCAGGACTGACGAATACAAAAAGCGCATTGCTGTTCTTTTTGTCCAGGTCCATGATATAATTTAACGAGGGCTGGTCAATAAATATTTGTGCCAGGCCTGATGTACCCCTCGCGCTTACCGTTTTGTTTTGACGGTAACCCGGTAAAAAATACCGGAAGCTTAAAAAGGCAATTCCAAAGCAAACCAAGCCAAATGCAAGCCTGTAGGACACGTTTAGTCGGCTTATGAGGTAAACAACGCCCGGTGTTATTAATAATCCGATAATGCGCAGGTGCCTTGCTTCGTAAGAGATATTGGCCTGCCTTAAAAAGTTATAACCAAAAAATATTACAGACACTACGTAAAAAACGATGACCATGCGGCTGTAGCTTTTATTGGGGACATACCGTGTGATGGCTGCAATGAGTAAAATACTTACTACTGCCGACAGCAATAAGGTAACCAACGACCAAAACGGACTAAATATACTTACATCATTATGGAGTATTATGCCATGTAATATGTCATCTAAGGAGAAACCGGCCAGTAGAGGCGATGCCAGCGGGAAGCTGAAGGTTTCCCAGGTTAGTTTTATACCCATGCCGCCCGATGCCGGGTTTATACCCTTTGAGAGGTAAAAAACATAAATAATTGCTAAGGATATTGCAGCGGGTATGCCTATCCAGATCCCCTTTTTTATCCAGGCTACCACTGCTGTATTGCCTGCCGATAGTTTGAGCCACAGGTAAAAACAACCTGCGCCGTACATCCACAAAAAAGATGATTTGCAGAAAAAGCCGATGCAGCCCGAAAGCAGCAGAAATACAGCCAGTTTCCAACCAGTTTTGTCAATGGCAACACAGCCATATAAAAACCACCCCGCAAACCCGAAAAGTAAAACTTCGCCTCCATTATAAAACACGTAGGGAACCACAAAGCCCTGTTGGCACGCAATAACAGCCACGCTTACGGCAGCAATAGTAGCTGTAAAACCTGCCTTCCTAAAAAAGGAATAAAAGCCAGCTAAGCCCAGCAATGTAAAAACAATGGTGGTAACAGCAGCGGCCCTGCCGGTGTTAATACTCAAAATACTTTTGAAAAAGTAAGGAACCAGATATTGCCCCGGCGACCACCATGATAAAAATTCGGAGTAATCCTTGGCTACATCGGCAGGATCAGGCTTAACAGCCATATTAAATCCGCTGCCCATTTGCATTTTACGCATTACCTGAAAACCCCAGCTGGGATCAGGAAAAAGCGAGGTAGGATACAGCAAGATCATGACACCCAATATGATTACTATAATGCCTAAGGCGGCTAATATCAATTTATGGGTGTAAGGTTTTTGTAAGGGCATAATTAATTAAACTTCGGTTAGGCTAATATAGCGTTCCCGAACCTTTATTGCAGGATTTCCCTGATAAATACTATAAGGCTCCAGGTTTTTTGTTGCTACCGACCCACTGGTAAGTACGGCATGGCTTGCCGCAATGACACCCAGGTTTACAATGGCGCCGGCGCCTATCCATACACCATCTTCCAGCGTGAGCCCCTTGGTTATCAGGTTAAAGCTGTTTGTTTTATAGTCATGGCTGCCGGTAAGCAGCATGGCGCCTTGCGAAAGGCATACATTGGCCCCGATATTGATCATGACCAGGCTATCTATCCATACGTTTTCGCCTACCCAGCTTTGGTCGCCAATACTCAAAAACCACGGGTATTTTATATTTACACACGGTTTTATAGTTACTTTCTTGCCAATAGTTGCACCAAACATCCGCAATAAAAATGTCTTAAGGCTACTTGACGGAAAAAGGCTGCTTTTAAAGAAAACAGCATTTACGTAATACCATAAAAACCTTTTTAACGCATTGCCACCAGGATGGAAAGGATGATTGTTGTAAGCAGCAAGATTGGTTTTATGCATATTGGTTAGTGAAGCGGTCGTTTTGTTTCACCCAAAAATACAGGCTGACCATAACAAGTATATAAAGAATGATGTTAAAAATGGTATGATGATCAATAATTTGGTTAGCCTTTTTATTCCAGAAAAGAGCCAGCAACACGAAGCGTATAATGTTTAAAAACTGGATGCAAAAAATGCCTGCTGCAAGAAATATAACTTTATGTTTTAGCTTTTGCGGGTAAGCGATAATAAAAGCGGTGAAAAAACTCATAAGCCTTAAACCCAAACAGTCATAAGCTAATCTGATAGCGCCTTTACCGGCAACCAGCAAATCAATATGGTTGTAAATAACGCTAAAGCCCAGCCAGCTTAAAATTTGTGCGCTGCCTGATAATAATAGTGTGCGCAAGCCTTGTATGTAATTTAAATGATTGGCTAAAAATGCACTGTAATAATTTCCGGGACTGGTAATGCCTAAAAACCAAATGTGGAAATAGTAAAAGATAATGAATATGACCACGAATTTAATGGCAAATTTAACGGGCGAGAACGGATTGCTTTGAACGCTTGCTTGTTTGCTTTTCAGGATTTCATCAATTTTTACGTCAACCACGAGCCTAAACCAAAATCCTTGTAAAAAATGGAATATGATACCCGTGCGCCCATCCAGTATACCTAATTGAAAAATCATGCGGTATGTAAAATAAAGCGTGGGGCGCATATAGCGTGGGAGTTGCCACCACAGTTGCTTTAGCCAGGCCGTACGTTCATCTGGCGAGCCGGACAAGGATGGCTTTAGGGTTTGCTGCCGTAGGTTTTGCATGCGCTCTACCTCTTCCTGGGCAAGCAGATCACTATAGCGGTTATGTTTATCTATCCAGAAACTGATATGATTTTCTTTCAGGTTCTCTTCCAGGATATGACCTTGTTTCCAGATAACTGTTTTGCCGGGAACAATGAAACGGTGATCCATGTTTTCATTCAGGTCTGAATAACCTGCATTATACCTGAACATTTTAAGCAAATAAAACGGATAGTATCCACCGTGTTTTATCCATCGGCCTTTGAAATAGTTTTTCCGGTTAAAGTAAATACCGTTAACCTGTTGATAGTCCTCATTATTAAAACTAATCAGCAATGCTGTTAGTTCAGGCGTAACAATGTGATCCGCATCCAGGCAAATAACCCAGGGTGTTGTTATTTTAAAGTTTTTTAAAGCATAATCCCACTGGTTAGGGTGGTTGATAAATGCGTGCTGCAAACAGGTGGCACCGGCATGCTGCGCTATGCTCAGTGTATCATCAGTACTGCCGGAGTCGAGCACAAAAAGAGGTGCATTTAAACCGGCAATTGAGTCAAGCAAGCGGGGTAAATGTAGCTGCTCGTTATAGGTAAGTATGATAAATGAGTAAGGGGCTCTCAATTTAAGGTTGCTTTGATGATCATTGATTTCCAAAAGTAGGGGATACGGCCACAGCCTTTAAAGGCCGTAACGGTAAAACCACCGTTGGTTAATACATTGGTGAGTGTTTTTCGCGACCATAATTTAATGTGCCCGCCAAGCCAAAGCGGATTCAGGTGACTGTCCCATTTGTTAAAAATACTGAGCATCAGGTTTTTCAGATAGCCATGATAAGGGGTGGTGATGATCAGTTGTCCCCCCTGTTTTAATTGCTGGCCGCAAAAGGTTATAAATGCCTCGGGGTTATATAAATGTTCAATAACCTCGGTTGATATAATGGTGTCAAACGTAATATTTTGTAATTGAAGGGGCAAGGCATCGGCCGAAAGATCCTGTACGAAAAAACGGTCGCGATGTTCTTTTTGTGCAATGGCTATACCTTTTTCAGAAGCATCGGTGCCATAGGCATTAAAGTTTTGTTGAATTAAGTAGCTTACTAAATAGCCATTGCCGCAGCCCAGATCAAGTATGTATTTGTTTTCATTTGGCTTAAGTAATTGTAATAAAGGCTTTAACTGGTAACCTAAATTATGGGTAGGTGCGGCATTCTGAAAGCCATAATCTTTATAATCAGCCATTAGTGATGATGTTATGGTACATGGTAATGTACTGTTGAACCAGTTGATCTTCGTTAAAATCGACCAGGATTTTTTCAGGAGCCGTTTTGCGGATATGGCTCAGTTGCTGCTGCTTATTGTTGATGAGGTTTAGCTGCAGGGCAATATCCGCAGGATCAAGTTCGCATTCCCAGCCTAAATTGTTTTGTGTAACATAGGTTGAAAGGCCCACAAACTTGCTCAGTAACACAGCAGTTCCCTGACTTAAACTTTCGATAACTACGTTGCCAAAGTTCTCGTCGTGGGAGGGTAGTATAAGCAGGTCATGCGCAGCTAATAAACCAAACTTATTATCGTTTTGAAAGCCTGCCCATTGTATATAATGATCAACTTTATTTAGTTTGGACAGGGCTTTGAGTTCCGCTATATAGTTAGCTTCACCATCGCCCGCTATGGTAAGCGTGTATGGAAACGTTATCAGTGGTAGTGCCTTGATCAATATATCCAAGCCTTTTTTTTCTTCGATCCGGGAAAGGAAAATTAATCTTAACGGTGAACTTGTGTTTTTATTAGTGATGTGATCTGAAGAGGAAAGCCTCACAAAGTTTGGAATATTGGTAATGTCTTTAGGGCTGACTACGCTATTTATTGCACTTTTTTCCCTGTCAGATGTTACATGAAAGTGGCACCTTTTTAATAAGGGTTTACTTACAAAGTAATGGATCAACGACTTAATTCTCTTGTTTTTATTTTGAAAAGAATAAGGACTCAAAGTACCCCTCGCAGATACCAGAACCGGCACATCGCGCATCAAAGCAATCATACAGGAGAAAACCGAAACCAGATTCCACCAGGCGTGGATGTGTACCGCATCATAACCTTTTATAGTTTGCCATACTGCTTTCAACAGCGCTGGCGATAGGTGGCTGTGGTCTTTGGTGATGCGTTTATAGTAGGTTACCGTTACCCCGTCAATGTTAACTGATTGATCTGGCACAACCTCCAGCTCGCGTATTCCGTTTGCTGTTGTGGTATATACGTCAATAAAACAGCCAACCTTTGCTAATTGCTCGCTAAGCATAGACACCGACATGGTTGGGCCGCCGTAAACGTAAGCGGGTTTGTAGGACGCCGAAATTTGTAATATTTTCAAACTTCCTCTAAAATGTTGGTTACGGTTAATATTTTATGGATAGCCAACATACTAATAAAGCTCCAAAAAACAGAATTGATCAAAAACTCAAAACTGATACCCCGCCACATGATCTGGAATAATCCGCTGAAAATGAGTGCTGTTCCTAAAATGTATCCGCCAAAAAGTTTTTCGGCCTTAAGCGCGATTGACTGAGCGATGGCTCCATAAGCAAACAGGCATAAAAAGATACCTAAAGCCCCGCCTGATAAATAGGCATCAACTATAAAAGCTGGTTTTGCTGAAACATTGGAGGCTCGGTTAACTACTCCAGCGTCATAAACCCGTTCCATAATTAAATCCTCCGTGCTGGGTTTTGATGGCCAGAAGATTCGCGGAATAAGTGCTGTGCCGGATTGCTTGAGCAGGTCGAAATAATAATAGTCGACCTGTTTTGGTGTTGACTGTACAAATTTGGTAAACATATCAATTTCGCTCAGCCGGAACGCCAGAAATCCCCAATTTGAATTATCATCATCCGATGAATCGTTATTTAACGCAGCATCTAAAGCTAACTGACTTGCTTCATCAGCATTTGTTTCGCCAGACCAGGCATTTTGTCTGAAAATACGATTATAGGTGGGCAGAAACATAAACAACAACAGCAGAAGCGGGACGAAGGTAAATGCAACAGCTTTTTTGTAATTGGGATACAGGAATACACCCAGTACCAGAACGCTTACAATAATGGGTTCTTTAAAGCCTGAAAGTAAGGCCTGGTAAAAGTTAAAAAAATAAAAACTGAGGCAAATTAAGGTATTGCCGATCTTTTTTAACGGAATGGCAAATGCAAGCGCCAGTGTGCCGGCAATAAAGCTAAGGGAGTTTAACTGGAAATAAAACTGAGATAACCCCGGAATCCGCAAAAAAAGCACAGACACCGGAAAGCTGATAACGGCAAACATCATCAGTAAGTTGGCCAGCTTTTGTTTATCAATATAGTATTTTTTTTTAACAGGATAATCCATGAAAACCAGGATTCCGGTAACAAACGCCGCATGCCCCAAGCAATAATAGCGTTGGCACTGGGCAGTAAGCTGTAACCTTTCCTGATCTATCAGGACATAGTTTAATCGCACAAAGTTTTGATAGCCCATTACATCCATAAAATAAAAGATGGAAGTACACGCCATATAGCCCGCAAAAATGATTTGAACCAAAAAAATAGGCCGCATCAGCTGTTCGGCTATGCTCCGGTCATCAGGTAAAGATTTTACCCAGCCGCTTAATGTTAGGAAAAATATAAGAAAAGACCCCAGCCAGGCAATGAAATATGAAAGTACAGGATCGCTTTTAAAGAGTAAGGAAAGGAGGAAAGGGAGGAATAGCCCTGATAACCTAATAGCCAAAGGTCTATTAACTATCATAGTTTAGATTGATAATTCTAAAAAGAGAAATTACCTGTTGTTCAAAACTCCATGGAATAATTTTATTTTTAGCATTAGTTCCTAAAAGTTCTAAATTAATTCTATCATTTGTAAGTAATTTTAATTTTTTGACGAGATCGGTTAGATTTCTAGCTTCAAAGACATCCCCATTATGGCCGCTTGTAATTAAATCTATTGCGCAACCAACTTTATCAGATACTAATACACATTTTTTAGATGCCATTGCTTCATTTACTGATAGTCCCCATGTTTCGTTCGGGCCTTTTGAAGGTAAACAGAATAAATCACAACTTTGATAAATCACAGGGAGATAGGATTGATTTTGGAAAGGCATAAAGTGTATATTACAAATGCTTTTTGCTTTGCTACGAAGTTCATTTTCTAGTGTCCCACTACCAACATATAGTAAATGTAAGTTTGCTCTTTTGATTTCTATAAATGCAGTAAGCAATAATAGAGGATCTTTTTTTTCTTCAAATTTTCCGGCAAAAAGGATAAGTATATCGGTTTTTTCTATGCCTAAAGACTGTCTTAGTTTTTGAACCTCAACCGCTCTATCAACAGAGAATCTTTTATTATCAATAGCATGGGGGGCAAAATGTAATTGATTTTCTTTTAAGCCATAGCGTTTAAAATAGTCTTTATTATTTGCTCCTGTATATAAGGCATAATCTATGTGTCTATATAACCATCTTAGAAAGATGTATCTAAGTATATTTCTAAACCAATGTTGTTCATCAAGCAGAGTAGAATCTCCTCGAAAAACGATAGGTATTTTATTTTTGAAATAACGCATAACCTTAAAGTGGCTTTCATAAGCCCAGCCATAAACAAATAGAACATTGGGCCTCCATTCTTTAATCAGGTCAATGAGTTTAGGCGTAATAATTCCTTTAAAATGATGAGATCCCGGTTTTGAAGATGAGTTTTCGACCCAGGCATAATCATAGCCATCAAGTAATGGAATGTCCCAATTGATTTTTTTCTTAAAACCGAGATCAAATTTGTTTATAGCATTCTTTCCTAATGTATAAAATACTTTTACTTCAAGATTCTTTTGCTGATTTAAGAGTTTAAATACCGGAGCGTAGTATTGGATTGGATGGGTAATTATAATTACAATCTTCAAGTGTTAAGATTTTTATTAATTACTGAATTAAAGAGTAAGCATTGATGTTTTGTTAAGTTTGATGCAGCATATTTGTCCATGATATCGATATTATACTCTTGATAATTTATAGTTTTGTTTATTATTTTTTTAAGAAAATCAATTATCTTATTTGTTAGCAAAGTATCGGTATAGCTATATGTATAATTGGCCGCGAATTTATTTAATTCTTTAATAGCAGGACTATTAGGATGAAAAATTGATAATATTGGTTTATGGGTTAGTAAATAAGGATATATCTTAGATGCTGTATATTTAGGATCATCAGAGCCTGGTATGAATAACGAGTCAGCCTGTTGTAAAATAGATAGGGCATGGTAATAATTTAATCGATCAGTAGATTCTATAATATAGTCCTGTAGATTGTATTGAATTGCAAGCGGTAAAATGATTTTTTTTCCTTTACCCGATTGAGCATAGCTGGTTCCTAAAAAATAGACCCTTATATTTTTAAAAAGATTATAATCATTGAATAGTCCCTGCTTTAATGCGGCAAATAATGGTTTTATAGCATTATACATATCTGCTCCTCCTCTACCTATGCAAACTATGTTTATATGATTGGAATATAGAGGTGTATTAAAATTGATTTTAAATTTGTTAGCTATTTCGGTATCGAATTTAAAAATGCCAAAAGTGATTGTTTTTGAAGGAATATTTTTTATTTGTGGATATCTCTGTTTTAGATCATTTATGTAATCTTTTGAAACGCTAATTAATCCGTCTACTTTTTTCATGGCTATAGGTTCTAGCCATTTATTTAATCGATGTGAAAACCAATGTTTAACGGGTCTTTGGTGTTTAGGTTTATTATTGTAATAATCAGAATGCCAAGGATCTTGCATATCTATTACATAAGGAATATTAAATCGTTGTTTCCAATATGCTCCCAATATGCAAATCGGGAATTGAGTAGTTGAAAAATATATAAGGTCAAACCTTTCAAGCCTCAATAACTTATTAACTTTTTTTTTATAGGAAAAAATGGACCTCAATGCTATACTGCCTATTCCTAATTTAGAGGTCAATTTTTTATTTAGAGCTCTGATTTTATGTATTTTAATAGAGTTTGGAATGCTTTCTATCAATAAAGGATCTTGATTAATATCAGTATAGTTTTCATGAATAGATACTATTTCAACATCCCAGCCAAAATCAATAAAATAAGGTAAGCTTGTTCTAATCCGTTGCATATCTGCTGTATTAGAAGGAGGGAAATAGGGCGAGATTATGAGTAAACGTTTCAAATCCAAGTTTATAATAAGCTTATAATTATTCAACCAAATAAGTATTTATTATTTCTAAATACTTAATGCTTTCTTTTTGCCAATTTATTGTGTTTTGACCTAAATTGAAATTTTGTTTCTTGGTTTTATCAAGAAGTTCTCGATTTTGATTATATCGTTTAAGGATATTTGTCAATTCAACGGAGTTTTTGTACAATTCCCCTATGTTATGATATTGCGACATAAATTCATGCTGTGATAGTGTATCAGTTGCAATAATCGCTAAACCACTTTGTAAATAGGTGAAGAGTTTGTTAGTTAAACAGATATTACGGTTCAAAGGTGTGTAAGATTCTGCAGCCAAACCAATATCGAACTTGGATGCCAATTCAAATATCTTATTGGGAGATAAAGAATTATGGAATATTATTTCAAGATTCTCAGATTTTTTCTTTTTAATATTGGCTAAGAGGTGAATTTTATATTCATCTGCAATATTTCCGAGCAAATGGAATGTTATTGTAACATCACTGTTGCAAATTGCCTTTATAGCAATTTCGATACCACGATTGGGCCCAATCGTTTGTGAAAACCAGAAAATTTGTAATGGGGCATGGATATTAGGTATATTATCGAATTTATTTGTTTTAGGGAAAACATTTAAAATTGTATTAACTTGTCTATTAAATAAATTAGCGTATTTTTCAGCAATTAGAGGACTTGCTGCATTTATGAAATCTGTCAAAGGGATATATTTTTCTTCTATAAGCATCTTTAATATTACGTCTACATTATTGGGATCATTACTTATTTCGTTTCGGTGAAAATCTTCAGCATCAAATCCGCATTTTGCGTTTGTATATTGGGCCGCTTTTACGGCAATAGGTAAAGCCCCAAGGTTATGACCGAAATATAAATCAGCCCTAAATAGTTTTGCTCTCTTTAGTTGCCAATAATAATTACGATTTAAAACAATACAAGCGAGAGCCTTTGATTGGTTTACTTTGATAATTAAATTGATTAGTTTTAAAGTAAGTCCTGTATAAAAACGCCGTAGTCGTGACTTAAAGGATAATTTTGTCCAATCAAGGCAATCATAGGTCCACTGAGAATGATTTAAAAGTATCTCCTTATCATAAGGAATAAGATAAGACATATATTGAGTAAAAATAATGTGTATTTGATAATTAGCCTCAGATAAAGTTGTGGCTTCTTTAACCAATCTTGGATTGCTGGAAATATGTCCTGGGGTGATAAAGCAGACTTTTTTTTTCAATTATTTAAAAATAAATGCTGTTTACTACAGCACCTTTATGACTATCATAAATGTTAATAATTAATTTCGTCGAAATTGATGATGATTTTAATAAATTACGGCGCAGATATTATAAACTATTTATAAATAGTTGTAGCTTTTCGCCATATGCATCCCAACTAAATTTTTTAGCTTTTTTCTCTGCATTAATAGACATTTCCTCTCTTTTATCTTTGTTGTGATATAAAAAGGTAATTTTTTCTGTGATCGCATTAGCGTCTCTGATTGGTACAATAAAGCCGTCAATACCGTCTTCAATGATAGTATCAGCACCTGAATTTGTCGTACAAATAACGGGTAAGCCACAAGCCATCGCTTCCAGTTGTACTAATGCCATCCCTTCATCTAAAGTAGGTAGTACAAAGACCGAAGCATCATTATAGAAGTTAAGTAAATCTGTTTGTTTAGCACGTCCTAAATAAGTAAATAAATATAGATGTTTTTTAAAAATTGGTTCAAACTCTTTTTCTATATTTCCAATTAAGATGCATTCAATATTGATTTTTTTCCTTAATTCTTTAAGCGATTCAAAAAGATAAATGAGGCCCTTGCGGACTCCAATTGTTCCTACAAAAATTATTTTGAAAGTATTTTTTACTTTATTGAGTGATTTAAATAACGATAAGTTTACTCCGTAGGGAATTACGATAAATTTTTCATGTGGTAAGCCACCCATCATTATAAAGGAATCTGCCACATACTTTGAAGGGCATAAAATATAGTTTGCGGCTTTAACTTCCTTGAACTCACGCTCAATTATAAACGTAGGTGTTGGCGTTGAAAAATGTAGTCCCAATCTTTTATACTCATCAGTTAATAATTGGTTTTGATATAAATTGCACGATCCACTTTCTTCGACAATTGCGACTCCTTTTCTTTTTTGGATTTCATTTATAGTATATAAGCTCGCCCATGACCATGTGATTGATACATTTGATTTGCCAATGAGATTCGATACACAGAAATCATAGATGGCAGGTAGTCTATATTCTATAAATTTTGAAATATAGCTGCCAATTAATGGGATTTTTTTTAATAGATAGGGAATAACAAATATTGGAGGCAAGCATGTGATAAATTTTCTAGGAAGAATAATCCTATTTAAATACCTATTAGCTGGGTGGGCTGTTATAGTTTTCTCTAATAAGTTGTGTTTATTAAGTTGCTCGCTAACATAATCTGAATGGAATTTTGTACCACAACTCACTAGAACACATTTTTTTTTCATGACCGACAATTATTTATGAGGACTTTATATAATTTAATATATTGATCCGTAATTACGCCTGATGAAAATCTTTTCTTGACTAATTCTTTCACGCTTCTTCTATCAATAGATTCAAGCATTTTTATGAAGTCGACAAGGTTATTCGAAGTTTTTCCTATAAAACCGGATCTTCCATGATCAATAACTTCCGGTACAGCTCCGCGACAAAAACCTATTACCGGTGTTCCACAGGCCATAGCTTCAATCATTACTATTCCAAAAGGCTCATCCCATAATATTGG
Source organism: Mucilaginibacter saanensis (assembly GCF_014200575.1). Taxonomy (GTDB): domain Bacteria; phylum Bacteroidota; class Bacteroidia; order Sphingobacteriales; family Sphingobacteriaceae; genus Mucilaginibacter. The sequence continues at coordinate 76,230 of NZ_JACHBZ010000011.1, forward strand.
CATTAATAAAGCACAAGCTTTTCGGAGGAGTTGATTTTTTTGCTCATCGTTGACTGAACCAATATATTTAATTTGATTGCCCAAATATGGTTTAATATTTTCATCAAAATACTTTTGATATTGTATGGGGATATTACCGGCAATTAATAATTTTCTATTACTTTTAAAAGCTATTTCTATGGCCTTATGGGCTCCTTTTATATGCTCTATTCGACCTAAAAAAATGAGAGGTGCATCATCTGAAACTTCTTCAGCAAGTGTATATTTATTAATATCTATGCCGTTATAAATAGTAAAAGCCGGCGCGAATGGTTTTATTAGGTTTGTTATGTAATTGCTACATCCGGTGAAACTAATAGTGTTTTGTTTTGAAAGCCACATAGCCCTTTTTATTTGATTTATTGTTGGGATACGCTGATAGCTCATTAATATTGGGATACGCAAAGGCATAAGTGGTATTAAATACGCTAGTCTACCAAAACTGTGAATAATGTCAAATTTTTCTGCAAATATGGTTTTAGATATAGTCCAAGAGTTTTTTAATACATCTAGCATGCTATTTCCCGTACATGGATACACAACTAATTTACAAGGGACATCGGAGTTTTTATGCGCAAATAAAGTTACATCATGTTTTTCCTTGAGTAATTCAACTATCAGCATATAAATGATGCGCTCAATACCGCCATATAAAATTGGAGGTATGGCTAGTTCTGGATCTGCTGTAACGGCAATTTTCAAATTGTTAAAAAGGAATTAGTATTTATTGTTTTATGAAATTTCAAAATCTATTTTCTGTAAGGAGTTATTCATTGAATGAATCAATATGTATATGCTAAGCTTTATTTGGACCGTCTTTAGATCGGTTACGCGATTTTGATCGACTAAAAGGTTAAAATATTTGTTTACCAGATCAATAGCTAATTTTCAAAAAATCTGTATTTAGAATAATAACCAATTATTGAAGATGAATTTTGATGAAGATTCTTAATGGTTTAAATCTTATTCGCGAGTAAGTTAGATTATGTTTATGAATTTGCATTCTTTTAATCAATTTCCAACCGAATAACGGTAGTAGAAGTTTGGAGTAACCGCCACAAGGAAAAGAAAGTGAAGACCTCTCTAAGTTTGAAAGATGAATCATTGCTTTTTCACGTAAATCCGGATAATACGGATAAGTGTCAAATATAAATTGTTGCCAGATATTGGCACAAGATAGACTCGTACGTTTATCATTCCGTTTATTGAGTAGATTATTTACTGCTTCTTCAATTGAATAATATGCTGATTCAATACCTTTTCGAGTTTTTGTACTTGATAGACTGTCGATAATTCCCGAACGATAATATAGAATGGCTTTTTGTTCAAACAAAACCATTTTACTATTTAATAATACGCGTGTGAAAAAATCAAAATCATTTATAAGTGATAAGTTCTCATTCCATAACCCAGATTTAAGTAATATAGGTCGAGGTATTAACCATAAAGCGCATTGCATCATTGGCTGGCCATTTATAAATGACTCTGTTAACCACTCGTCAGTCTGCATATCTTTCCATACGGTTTGAGGGTTCAATTTGAAGGTATTTATATTGTCGTTATAAAACCTTCCCCAGGCTGCTGAAACCACGTTTTCTAAATTGCCATTTAATCGTGTAACCTGATTTTTTATAAAATCAACGGACAAAATATCATCTGCATCAAAAAATTTAATTAACTCACCTTGACTATATTCGAATGCCTTATTCGCTGATGCAGATTGTCCCTTATTTTCCTGATTTAGAAATTTTATTCGTTTATCGGCAAAAGATTCAATAATTGTTGATGTTTCATCTTTTGAACCATCATTTACAATAATTAATTCCCAATGTTGATAGGATTGATTTATAACAGAACGAATAGCCGAACTTATATACTTTTCAGCATTGTAGGCAGACATACAAATTGAAACTAAAGGCTTGTTCATATTTTAGCTATATAAAAGTCGGTAACAAATTCTGATATCTAATTCTATTATAGCCATGTCTTAAGTAATTGATTCCAAGCATTTTTATAATACCACTCCTTTGACCCTGCTACATAATGATGTAAAATGACAGACGGATTAAGTGCCTCATCTTTATCGGGTAAAACAATATAGTCGGATGCATTTGCGATAATCACTTTTTGACCCGCAGATAGCATCGCACTTAAAGCTTGTTCTAAATAATAATGTGACCCTTCCTGTTCTTCTAGGTTTTTGATCCAGAGTTCTAAATTGATCCAGTTAATTGATTTACTATCTAAACCCACAACCCCTACATTTAGTCGAGGTATAATGGGAGAACCAGTCAAGAATTCCATTAAAGATTTAGAGTAATAATATGAGTTCTCTTTATCTTGAAGAAAGAACGATTCTTTTGGTTCTTTTAACCAGTGTAAAATGACATCAGGTGTTTTGAAAAATAACATATCAGAATCAAGTACCAGTTTCCAATCACCAGATAACAAATGAATATCAGTTATTTTTCTTAGATGCGGATATGATGAACGGCGATTGCGTAATACTGGGAATTTGTCTCGAGGAAGTTTGAGATCTAATAAAGTTTCTATTTCCTCGTTTAATATTAATTTGCTGCCGGGAAATTGGTTTTCGATGGTTTGTTGTAATAGCTCAGTAATTGTTCCATCGTCGACAAATATTCCATTGATTTGGTAATCCGAGCAGACTTTTTGAAGGGAATGGAGACAAAAAGCAGTCTGATACCAATAATTTTGACCTGTTAAAAAATATACATTGTGTATTTTTTTATTTTTAAGATTTACTCCTTGTATAAGTTTGGAGCCAGCTCTCATTTGCTGTTGCCCTCTTTTTATCTCAAAATAACTATTAATGCCCAAAAGAATTACCTCATTAATTATTTTCTTAGGTTGATAGTAGATTTTATAAAGTATTTTTCCTAATCCCATTCGTAAGTTTCTTCCCCAATATAATTGATGGTAGTTCAATATTAAAATACATCCATCTTGATAAAATAGTTATCAAACCTAATAATAAGAAATCCCAAAGGAGATTTGCCCAAAGATGCGTTTGTACGTATTTGATTTGTTTTACACTTCCCAACATGTAAACGGCTACTGGTACGTGTAATAGATATATGGAATAAGAGTAATCACCTAATTTACTTGCAAAGTTTTGTTTAAGTGGGATATAATGACTTATTATAATTAACAAACAAGTTACGACGCAGGTTTGCGAGTAATAAGGTAGAAATATGATATTCATTAATGCAAAGACATTTATAGTTAGCAACAATATGTTTAACCACAATTGGTCTTTGCAATGAAGCAATCTGTAAGTAACAATGCCAAAACAAAAAGATGGCCAATGACCAATAAAAAAAAATGGCCAATGTTCGTGAATTGGAAATAACAAGGATGAGATAGAGATCGAAATGAACCAAAATACTCGATAATGATAAGGGATTAATAAGCCAATAAATATCAAAAGATAGAAAAAAAGTTCGAACGTTAAAGTCCAATATACCCAATTAATGATCGGCACACTTGAAAACGGAGTTGTAAGTAAAGTAATTGTTGCTAAAATATCTTTACCACTTTTTGGTAAGATAGCTATAGAATTGGCGCCATTGGTGACTATTGAACAGATGATAACAATGCCAACTATAATTATACTGAACCAATAAGGAGGAAATATTCTTAGAATTCGTCTAACTATAAAATGTTTGGCATTTTTAGCTTGATTTGATGCCATGTAGACACAATAGCCACTTATAACAAAAAATATTGGGACACCTAAATACCCTAATTTAAAAAAAAACCGATACCAATTGTTAATGTAAGGAATGGTTTCGTTAAAATGAAATATAGCAACCCACGCTGCTGCAAAAAAACGTAAAAGGTCAATAATGTGATTTCGTTCAGTCATGTATTTCTGATAAAGCTTTGAACATCCCACATGCACCACGCCATTTGATATAATTGGCGGGCGATTTCCAAGCTCTGTAATAAATCCAAGCTTTTATTTTGCGAGGGGTTACGGTCCATCTCGGCACTGCGTTCCATGGGCACATGTTGTGATATAATAGAACCTTTATCCACGATCTGCTACTTTCAAATGACATCTCTTTTAAATAATTATAAGAAACTCTTTTTTGAGGAATTAAATGATAAACAATTAATTCTGGGAAGTAGGCAATTTCGAAACCATTTTTAATAATAGTTAGTATGATATCGTTATCTTCTCCAGATATTAGTTGATTCCCATTCCTGCCGAGAAGCAAACGTCTGTCATTTTCTTTTAAATTAGTTAAATAAGTTAAAAATGCCTCTTTGGTTATAACCATTCCCGTACCGATTGGAGCCTTAGGAGGGTATTCGATAAGTGGGGTCTTTGCTTTTTTGTAATCGGAAACATAAAGTTGATCACCATGATTTTGACATCCTAAATTAATACCGGTTTTAAAGAACCATGCGGGAGGTTGGGATTCATATTCTGGCAATGCTTTGCCGCCAAAACTGCCAACTTGGTCATACCGTTGATGCAACTGCCAACTTTTTTCTAAGTATTTTGTGTCTAAAACATTATCATCATCCACGAAAATTACAACATTAGCTGAAGCATTATTAACTCCAGTTATTCTTGCATTTATCAAACCGATTTTTTCTTCTCGAATTATCGCTGAATTTAAATGCCAACTTATGTCAATTATATGGCTAATTGGTATATCACTTTTATTGTCTATAATTATAAGTTGCCATTCTGAAGTGGCTAAGGTTTGAAGTTGAAGATAATGGAGGACTTTATTTAAATAATCTACCCTGGGGTTATAAGTACATATAATTATAGATAGTTTTATCACTCTGGTTTGTTTGAAATAATTTGCTGATATAGTTCCTCAGTGGCCTTTCCTATAATTTGAGCATTATAATGGTTTAGTACTTTTTGCCTGGCTGCTTCTCCCATTTTTTTTCTAAGCATTTTATCAGCTGCTAATTTAATAACAGCTTTGCTTATTGCTTTCGTAGATGCGGGGGGAATGAGGTATCCATTTTGTAAGTGAGTTATCATCTCTGCCATACCTCCGTTGTTTGTTCCTATGACAACTTTACCAGCCGACATGCTTTCAAGGCACACATTTGGAAAGTTTTCCCATAGACTTGGAAAAATACATATATCAGTATCACTTAAAAGAATAGGCAACATGACGCGGGGTTGAAAGTCAGTAAATTCAATTTTGTCAGCGTTTTCAGAAAGTATTTTTTTAATATACTTTCTGAAAAGTACACTTCTTTGAGATGACTCATGGATTGCACCCACAAAGCGAAATTTTATGTTGCTGTTTTTTTTTAAAATGATGGGAATAGCTTGAATCAGATTTATTACACCTTTTCTTGGCTCAATTTTACCAATAAAGGTTACGCGAATGAAGGAAGAGGATCGACGATATCGAAGCTTTAATAATTCATTGCTAGGTTCAAATGGATTGGGTATTACTTCAATGGATTTGCTGAGTCCCCAGTTTTTAGTAATAATTTTTTTTAATGAGATTGAAGGGCTTGATATAGAGGTAGCTCTCATGTAGATTTTATATTCTGGGTCTTTACACTTTCTATATATCCAGTACGGTTCGTTGAATTCACCTTTTATCAGCCCACCAAATATAAAACGAACCTTTTTTATTAATGGAAGGAAAACATTATTAAGCTTTTCAACCAAGAACATTGGCGTGTGCAGTTTCACTACTAATGGGATTTTAGGGAAATTTTCACTAATAATTAAACCATCCGCTCCGTATTCCGCTGATTCTATAATATCAAATTTTTGTTTCTGATGTCGATGCTTAAAAATATCAACAACCTTATATCTAAACTCAAAATTATCTTTTGCATTTATAAGGTGTAATTTATAGTTATCTATTTCTAATGTAGTATCACTATTATGAGTTGCGCTAAATACCTCTACATTATTACCCCGAGAGCTCATGACTTTACTGATTTCACCTATATAAGTGCCTATCCCTCCTCCAGAAATTCCTAATGGATGTTCAAAAGACACATAGGCTATATTCATTTAATTGTGTATGGTTTTTAAAAAGTAATTAGCAACACTCAAAGGCGAAAGGTATTTATCGTAAATTTTTTGATTGTAAAGTTTAATATTATTCCATTCGTCGGCGTTAATATCATTTAGTAAAGGTTCAATTGTTTCCCAATTTGTATAAGAATTGAAAAATAATTTGAACTCAGTTAACGGAAAGTAAGGATCAAAGATTGGTTTATCTGTCAAAATGGGTAGACCACAAAAAAGGGCTAAAGTCATGATGTTTCTCCAGCCCCAGTGAAAACCGGCGGCAAAAATTGCGAGCCTGCTTTCGCTCAACATTTTTTCATAATTAACTATTGGGTTACCACAGATAATCGGAAACTGTTCTGCATTTATATTAAGGTTAATACTTGTATCGTTAATGTATGGTTTATGCCAATTTAAAATAGAATTAATATTGTAATTTACGCCTAATTGCGAAAGTTTATAATGCAAGTTTAAACGATGTTTTGGCCAGCCCCATAAAGTGTCATTTAAAGTGACATCATATTTCAAATGACTTTTCCTAAGTGATTCAAGTTCAATGTATCTTTGATTAAATTCATCTAACATGGGTAGCCAGTAATTATTGCCTTTGAATAATCGACTGAAGCGGTTCATAATATTTGTGAATTTCTGTTTAAATAAAGATTTTTTATTATTATAGCTCAAAAGATTAGGAGCTATAGGTACAAAAGGTTTTACTTTATAAAAATGGAGTCCAAGTTTGTTAATTATCTCTTCGGCTCGGAATTTATACCATTCAATATCTTTTTGGGTTTGCCATTTATATACTTCTGGAAAGTTTTTGTTTTTATAAAATGTACTGTTATATGAAGCTGTAAAATATATATCGACTTCCTTTATGTAATTAGAACAATGAATGAATGAGTCTTCATTATCGACAATGATTTTCTTGTTTATTTCTTTGCTAACGATTGTTAGGAACGAAATATGTTTGTGATTCTGTAAGGCTATATCTTTACTAAATCCAGCTTTAATCGCTTGCGAAATATCCTTTTCAATATATGTAATTCCCCCTTTCATATGAAGTTTCATTAATCCAAATCTTAATAAATCATTTCTATTTTCATGTGCATGTCTGTACCAATAGATTTTCATATGTTAATAGACAAACTACGAAAATTGCCGCATTGTTCATTTTTTTTATAATCCACGAAGTTATGAGCAATTATTAATGCCTCTTCAATTACTTGATGCATGTCCATATATCTGTACGTAGCTAATCTTCCCACGAAGGAAACTTTCTCCTCCATATGAACGAGTTTTTTGTATTTCAATAATAGGTGTTTATCGTATGCTAAATTTTTTGGATAAAAAGGAATATCACCAAATCCTGTTTCTTTACTAAATTCTTTAAGATATAAACTTTTAGCATGCTCTTCCCAAGGAGCAAAATGTTTATGCTCATGTATACGGGTGAAAGAAACATCATTACTGCAATAATTAATAACAGCGTTTCCTTGAAAATCAATACCATCAAATATATTTCTTTCAAAATAGATAGATCTATATCCTAGCTTGCCTTTCGAAAAATTAAAGTATGCGTCAACGGGACCGCTATAAAAAATATGATTGTAATTTTTGTTCCAATCACTGTTATATTTAGTGTTTAATTTTACATTAATATTAGGATGGTCCAATAAATTGGATATTATCTGTGTATAACCTGCTTTAGGTATGCCTTGATATTTGCTGTTATAATAATTGTCATCATAATTAAATCTGATTGGTAGGCGTTTTAGAATACTTGCAGGCAATTCTTTAGGATCGCAGCCCCACTGCTTAATAGTATAGTCTTTAAAAAAAGTCTCATATATTAATCTTCCAACAAGTTTTAAGGCTTGTTCTTCGAAATTTTTAGGTTCAATAATACTTTTATCTCCTAACGATAAAATAAAAGCCTCTGCTTCTTGAGGATTTAATGATTTTTTAAATAGTTGATTTATCGTAAGAAGATTAATTGGCAATGAAAATATCCCTGATTTTGTTACTGCCTTTACTTTGTTTGTATAGGGCATAAATTCACCGTATCGATTAATATAGTTCCAAACATTTTGGTTGTTAGTATTAAAAATATGAGGGCCATACACATGTTCCATTACTCCTGTTTCGTTATCTCTTTGAGTATAACAATTACCTGCAATATGATTGCGTTCGTCTACAACTAAAATATTGTATTTATTGCTTTGTGCCAATTCTCTTGCTATAACCGCTCCTGAAAAGCCTGCTCCTACAATTAAGATATTATACATTAAATAAAGTTGCAGTTAATTTGAAAAGTTTTGAACGCAATTATTTTAAAAAAACGAAAAATAAAGAAAATATCAATGTGATACATTTTCTTTAAGATATTAACAATCTCATTTCCTGATATATTTCTGGCTTTTATGATTGTAATGAAATTACACATTCTTTCATCAAGAGCTCTATAGTAATTGGATGTTTTATTGATTTTGTGAATTTTATTTAAATAACTTAATACTTCATATTGCTCAATAATACTTGTTTTAAAATTTCTGCTGCGTACATTATTATCGTGGTTGCGGTGGTAGTTTAGAGGTTTTGCTATATAAGCAATGTCATGTTTTTTTAATATTGTGACATAGAGATACCAATCTCCACATACTTTATATTTTAGCTCTATCCAATTTATCTCCTTTAAGCAGTTAATATCAAACAGTACTCCACTCACGTTTGGTATTGTACATTGAATGGAGAGATATTTAGAACATTCATCTTCACCATTATTAAAATAGTCCGTCTCCCATTTATTTTTATCCACCCTTTTCATCCACCAGTCAGAGTAATCATAGACTTGGTTTTGACTGTTTATAGGTAGAGAACGACAATAGACCAATCCAATCCCATCGGTCGTTCTAAATTGATTAATCATTGTCGACAAAAAATCAGGCTCACAATAATCATCACTTTCTGCTATCCAAATATATTTACCAGAAGATAGTTCAACCCCCTTTTGCCACTGCTTAAAGGTAGAGCCGCTGTTTGTTGGATTATAAATTATTTGTTTTATTTTCGGATGATCTTGATACTCGTTGATAATTTCTTCGCTGTTATCTGTAGAACAATCATCTAGAATTATTATTTCAAAGTCTTGGTACGTTTGGTTAAAAATGGATTCAAGACGCTGGTTTAAAAAAAATGCGTGATTATAATTAGGAATTATTATTGAAACTAATGGAGAGCAAGAATTAATTAGCTTCATTATAATAGCCTTTTTATGAGGATTTTTAAAATAGAAAATGGAGTAAGTAAAAAGTTGCCTATTTTATAGGAATAAGAGTTTAAGATCTCATTTGAAAGCTTTCTTTGATACTTGTTATCAATAATGATTGATATAGGGGAATTAAATTGTGATTGATATGTTTTAAGATTTTTATTAAAAATTTGCCATTTTACTATTTCATAATCTTCGTAAGTCATAGTATTAATCATCGAACATTGTCTGACTCTATAATAAAACAATACCTGTTGTAATTGATAAACCATAGATTTTGGTTCTAGAATTTTTATCCAAAAAGCCCAGTCTTCTAATCCTTTTTTCATATCTTCATCATAACCTTTAGCATATCTCCAAGTTGATTTTCTATAAATTGCAGAACAGAAAATGGGATTTGATAATAACAGTTCTTCAAATAAATATGAAGGAAGTTCCCAATCTGCATTTTCATACCCGAATTTTTTTGCCTTACAATATACAAGTGTCAAGCCGTTTTTATCCTCAAACACCTCCAATGCTTTTTCTATATATTGGGGGGCAATGAGGTCGTCGGCGTCAAGGGGGAGGATGAATTCACCTTTTGATTGCTGGATGCCTGCGTTTCTGGCGCTGGACAGTCCTCCATTTTCTTTAGTGAGATAATGGAAGCGATTATCTTTTTTACAGTATTCGGTAGCAACATCTTCCGTATTATCATTTGAGCCATCATTTACTATGACGCATTCCCAATTTTGATAGGTTTGGGCGAGTACGCTATCTAAGGCCTCGGCTAAATACTCCCCCTGGTTATAACAAGGGACTATTACCGAAATTGAAGGAATTGTTAGTTGTTCTGAACCAGCCATAGTTGATATATCTCTACTTCAGGGGCATTTTCTGCCGGAGGAATGGAAAATCTTTGCATACTGTGCGTGCCGAACGACGCCTGTTTAAACAACGCTTCTAATGAGGCTTCGCTTAGCCAATCTTCAACAGGTTGACCGGGAGTAGAATACTTTCTCCACTCTTCTTCTGCATCTTTTCTTGGAGTTGTCACTATTAAAAATCCGTTCTTTTTAAGTAGTGTTTTTATCTCATTTAAAAACTCACTCTTTTTATCGTCAGGTATGTGTTCAATCACTTCTGAGCAAACAATAATGTCGTAACAGGCAATTTTACCGTCTGCTAATAAGTCTTTTGTGGTGCCGCAAATTAAATTAAGATCCTGGAATAGTGTTTGGGCGTACTGAATTACTGGTTTAATGGGTTCAATACCGGTAACATCACCATAATCAGATAAAAGATTACTTAACCAGCCCCTTCCACATCCTAAATCCAGTAGCTTAGCTTTTGTTTTATTATTTGCATGAGTATTATACCCCTTAATATAATACATGAAATTTTCGATAATAACCCACCTTAATTGTTCTTCGTAATTTGGTGTTGGCTTATTCCAGTCTGCACTTTGGGTAAATAAACGGGTGTAATACTCTTCCTCTGTCGGCTCTATAATGTCAACGACATCTTCATTCGTATTGGTTACGTTTTTAAGCCGTTTCAGCGAGGTTTTCAGACTCAGATAGATTCCCATGAAATGTTATTGATGTAGAGTTTGTTTAGTTTGCTATCTATGGCAAAAGCCGTCTGTTGCTCATACCTTTCGGTAATATCTAACAGTAAGGCATCTGATATCACCTCCAAGTCGGCTAATCTGTCGCCTAAAAAAATATCAATTTTATATTTGCCCTCTAATAATGGCGCGTCGGATATGGTGATCAGAAACTTGCCCTGAGTTATGTTTCTAAAGCTGGAGGCATAGTTTTCATAGTGCCTGTTATTCAAGGCAATAATAGGAGTGTCTGATAAATCCTTGATCATAAACCCTAATACCATATCCTGTATTACACAGGCTGAGGACAGCGTAACTTCGAGCAAAATTTTGGTACGTGCCGATGATTTATCAAAAATGGTATAAGCGGTTGCTTGTTTTATAAGACCATCTCCCTCAAAGTAGTTTTTTATTTTTTTACTCTCGGTATAGGTGTAGGCTTTTACACATTCATTAATGTTTCCTTGTAAAAGCAAATTGCCATTGTTTAATAATATCCCCTTGTTGCACAATTGAGCTATACTGCCCATATTATGGCTGACGAATAATACCGTTCGGCCTTCGCCTTTACTAACCTGCCCCATTTTGCCAAGGCATTTTTTCTGAAACTCGCTATCCCCAACGGCTAATACTTCATCCACTATCAGCGTTTCCGATTCGAGGTGGGCCGCTACGGCAAAAGCCAGACGCACGTACATGCCCGACGAATATCTTTTTACCGGTGTGTCGATATACCTTTCAACGCCCGAGAAATCCACGATCTCATCAAATTTTCTCTTGATCTCGGCTTTACGCATACCCAGTATGGCGCCGTTTAAAAATATGTTTTCCCTGCCGGTAAGTTCAGGATGAAAGCCGGTTCCCACTTCCAGCAAACTGGCTATACGCCCCTTTACTTTTACTGATCCGGTGGTGGGGGAGGTAACGCGGCTTAATATTTTAAGTAATGTACTTTTGCCCGCACCATTACGGCCAATAATACCCACGGCACTGCCTTGCTCAATATCAAAGTCCAAATCTTTCAAACTCCAAACAACATCGCTGTTCCCTTTTGTAGTTCTGTCGTTAGTTTCTCCGATTTTCAAAAACGGATCCTCTTTACCCTTTAACCTGGCCCAGTAGCGCTCTAAATCGCGCGATATGGTGCCGGTACCAAAATCGCCGAGTTGATATGCTTTTGAAAGATTTTCTACCTTAATTGCAGTAGCCATTTATACAGTATCAACAAAGGATTTTTCAACCCTATTAAATATGATGGTGCCGGTTATTAAAATAATCACAGTACTTATAAAGCTATAGCCTATCAGGTCCCAGCTAAAACTGCCCTTGCCTAAAAAGCCATATCTGAAAGTTTCTATGATGGCAGTGATGGGGTTAAATTTTACCAGCCAGCTGTAAGCAGGGTATTTTAATTCGGCAACCGAAAGCGGGAATATTACGGTTGTAGTGTACATGAATAACGGTACACCAAAAGAAACTATAAAGGCCAGGTCGCGATATTTCGTAGTAATGGCCGATATGATCATTCCCATCCCTAAACCCAAGGCAGCTATCATCACAATAAGTAATGGCAGCAATAGCAAAAATATGTTTGGAGCAATAGCTGATCCTTTAAGCAGATAGGTAATGTACAGGATAATAAAAAGCAAAAACTGCACGCCAAATTTAACCAGGTTTGATAGCACTATACTCAATGGCATAATTAGCCTGGGGAAGTAAACTTTTCCAAGCAAAGCCGAGTTGTCTTTAAAAACGGTTGATGTTTTTGTGAGGCACTCCGCAAAATAATTCCATACAATGGTTCCGGCTAAGTAAAATAACGGTTTAGGCAGTCCGTCAACAGGTATGCCTGCAAGGTTGCCAAACACAAGAGTATAAAATAATATGGTGATGGCAGGTTGTACAAAAAACCAGATAGGGCCTAAAATGGTCTGCTTGTAAAATGAAACAAAATCGCGCCTAACCAATAGTAAAAGCAGGTCGCGGTATTGCCAAACATCCCGGAGTTTTAAATCCAGCAGATTGTTTTTTGCTGTTATTTCAATATCCCAGTTTTCCTGTGTGGTTAAAGTATTCAACTGGCTAATAGTAATTGTAGTTTATTAATGTAACCGGTTTCATTAAAATGCTGTACGCATTGTTCCTGCAGTTGTTTTCGGGTGGCAGCCGTTACCGGACTTGCCAGATATTCTGTGATGCAATTGTACAGTTCGGCAGGGTTGTCAGCATTAATTGCTTTTCCTAATTCGCCGTTGCGTATGGCATCAATACTGCCGTCTGCATTACCGCAAATAACCGGCAGGCCGCAAGCCAGGGCTTCAATGAATACAATACCAAAGCCCTCTTTTTTACTTGGTAAAACAAACAGGTCGGCCAGTAAAAAATGATCAACAAGCTCGGCTTCGTCAATAAAACCGGTTAATATAACGTGGTTTTTTACCTGATGTTCGGCTATTAACTGGTTAATCCGGATTTCTTCCTGCGGATCATATTTACCTGCAAGAATATATTTGATGTGAGGGTATTGCGCTTTTAACTCGCCCACAACCCTGATCACCTGCTCATAGCCTTTGTATTTTTCGGTCGAGGCCATTCGGGTTAATGTAAATATGATAGGGTGACTATTACCAAGCTGATAACGGTCAACCAAGTGCTGTGGCTTTGTAAAGCTTGTAGGTAATGGCATCAATGGGTCAATTACATTGTTAAGTACCACGCAGTTACCTTCATTTACCTGGTGCCTGTCCACAATTTGTTGTTTGGTGAAATTGCTTACGCAAATTACTTTGTCGCAGCTTTTCAAAAAACGTCTTTTTATAAATGAAAGCGGTCGCCAAACCTCAATGCCGTGTGCTGTTAGCCATACCTTGCATTTAGGGTTAACCAATTTAATAATAGAGCCTATAATGGCCAGGTTAATATGGCTTAGTATAACCACATCCGGACGGACTAATTTGCTTATAGCTTTTAAAACAAAGTTTATACGGTTTGTACCAAAACCTTTAAAGCTTTTTGCCGGGAGGTATAAGCTCATCAGATCGGCAGGCTTATCATAGGCCGACCAGAGTTCAAAATTCCAGCTATTTGTTTGAGCTATCTGGTATAAAGAGTGTCCTAATGTGCGGGTCATTTTTTGAATGCCACCTGTGGTGCTAAACGTTTGTAATGTAAATAATATTACTTTTTTAGACATTGAGCTGTAGCTGGTAAAGCGCAAACGCTTTTGACCAGTGTATATCGTCGTTTTTAAATTTTTTGATGGTGTTTTTAGCCAGCTTACTTTTATAAAAGCCGCAGTTACTCATTTCTTTGTGCTCCATCATCCACTGTTGCAGCGGAAACGTAAAGCCCATTTTGGGGCGATCCCAGATGGCCGATGGTAACAGGTCTTTAAAACTATCAATCAATAGTTTTTTTGGCTGGCTGTTGTCAAACCTTATGGCTGCAGTAATACTTGCTACAGTATTGGTAAAATCTTCATCTAAAAATGGTACCCTTACTTCTAACCCGTGGCTCATGCTCATGATATCAGTATCGCGCAGCAGCTGATTTTGCATGTACAGGTTAGTTTCAAACCATGATGCATGCTCCTCATTATAGGTACAGGAATCAGGAACCGGGCTGTTATCAAAAAGAGCGTCCTTAACCTCTTTGAGGTCAGCATCCAATAACTGTGCTATATCAGCCGGCGAAAACAATCCTCTTAATAAAAGATAATCGGCCAGTGGATGATCGTTAGCCAGGAAAGTGAGTTTTTTGTACCGGTCGGGCAAAAAGCCTGTAATTGCTGCAAATACCGATGGGTGAAATTTGCGCAGATGTTTCAGGTATTTTATTCTGCCAAAAGATGGATAACCACCCAGCAGCTCGTCGGCACCGATGCCTGACAGTACTGCTTTTAATCCATCTTCCTGTGCGTATTTGCTGATAAACCAGGTGTTAATGCCATCAGTAGTGGGCATATCCATGGCCGCTAATATTTGAGGGAAAGCGGCTTCAAAATCGTTTTGCTGTACCAGATGCGAAAAACTTTCACCGTTGATCCTGTCCAGGATGATACCCTGATAAGCCTTCTCGTTATAACTTTCTTCGATAAAGTGGATGGATATGGTTTTAAGCTGTTCTTTTTTTTGCTGATCGGCAAGCATCGTGATCAGACTTGAATCGATGCCACCACTCAGGAACACACCTATCGGAGCATCGGCTATCAGTTGCCGGCTTACCCCGTTTATAAGGGCTTCTTTTATCAGTTGCCGCGCTTCAACAATATCGGTAATACAATCTCTTACGGGTGTTTCCCGGTAGGTGTTGATAGTGTAGGTTGATGATGTATTGTTCCAGCATAAAAAATGAGCTTTAGGTAAACTAAAAACATTTTTTAAGGTGGTATATGGTTCAGGAATGTGCCCGAATGCTAAAAAGCGGATAGGCCAGCTGGCATCTTTTTCAGTAGTAATGCCTGCTGCCATAAAAGCCCTTACTTCTGATGCAAAGCACAGGGAGCTGTTTTGTGCAAAATAGTATAGTGGTTTTATACCTGCTGTATCACGTACAAGGTAGGTGAGGTCACGGGTGCTATCATACAATGCAAAGGCAAACATGCCCCGGAACTTTGAAAATGCCGAAGTTCCCCAATGTAAATAGGATAAAATGATCACCTCGGTGTCAGTAGCAGATTTGAATTGTATCCCCAGTTTTAACAACGTATCTCTTAGCTCCCGGTAATTATAAATTTCTCCATTAAAGGTTATCCAAACCTTTTGGCCGGTATCGGCCATGGGCTGGTGGCCATTGCTGCTCAGGTCAATAATAGATAGCCTGCGGTGGCCAAAACCAAGGGTGTTGGTCTTGTTAAAAAACATGCCTTCATCATCAGGGCCGCCATGTTGCAGCACGTGGCACATAGCCTTTACCTGATGGCGTATCTGTTCTGGTTGTAGCTGGTTACTAACTATTCCTGCTATGCGGCACATGGTTCATGTATTTTCACAGCTTCGCCCCGTAAGTCACATTTTGTGTTTGTAACTTATTATTTTTCAGCAACTTATGTATTTATTTTTAAGTTGCTTTTTGGGGCATATCGGCTAACTATCGGCTATAATGCCTCTAATTAAAACCGTTCAATATAAGAGGCTGCCACGTGTACTATAATTGAGCAGCCTATACTTTCAAGCCGTAATATCAATTGTTTTTGCGACCGGTGCGATACTATCTCGCCGGTCATCCCCTTTAACGGACCCGCTTTTATAATGATTTTTTCTCCCGGTTGCAGATCTTCCTCTGTGATTTCCAGTTCAAATGAACTTGCCATGAGCAATTTTAATTCATTGATCTGGCGGTCGGGCATGGAAGCCGGTTTACCCGAAAAATATAAAAAGCGAGATATTCCTTTAGTCATTAACACATCTGCCTGTTCGTGTTCTGCAATGTTTACAAACACGTATGATTTTATAAAAGGTTCTTCTACCCACTTTTTACGGTCACTCCACTGTTTTAGTTGCCGGTGAAGTGGAAGATATGCTGAAATTCCTTTATTTATTAATGCTTCGTACGCTTTTTTCTCGGCGCGGGCACTCGTGTAAACCGGGTACCACTTATTTGTTGTACTTGTCTTTAAATTCATCCGTAAAAAAAAGTACTTTTTATTTAAACCATCGTTTTATATTCCACCATTTGGCTTTGTCATCATCCAAATAATAGCCTGAACCTTCGTAGCCGCTATAGTCAGAGTAATAATAATAGCGTGTACCGGAACTGTCGCCGGTAAATTTGGTTGTGTAATACCTTGAGTGTAATAATTCCTCTTCAAATGCATTCAGTACTATTACCGTATTGTCAAGATGGTACTCATGAGCAATACGCTGCGGTATGGTGGCTGCATAAAACTTTGACCGGCCAGAGCGTATCACAAAAACATTAATATCACTTATCCTGATAAGCGGGATGGCGTCTGATACCAGGCCAATAGGAGCGGTATCAATCATGATAATATCATATTTTAGTTTTAGCTGCGCAATTAAGGTGGTCATCCGGGCGCTGTGCAACAGTTCAGATGGGTTGGGCGGCACCGGACCCGAAATAATAAAATCAAGATTTGACTGCTCCGAGTGTAAAATAATCTCGTCAAGCTCGGCCTGGTGGGCCAGGTAATTGCTCAGCCCCAGGTCATTAGGAACGAGGAAAGTTTTGTGCAGGCGCGACCGTCTTAAATCTGCCCCAATCAGTATCACCTTTTTATCAATAAGCGATAGTGTGCTTGATAAGTTAACAGCAACAAATGATTTACCTTCGCCGGCCACCTCTGATGTTATGCAGATAACCTTGCTTTGTTTTTCTGAGGATAGAAAGCTTAAGTTGGTACGTACCGATCTTACCGATTCGGCAAATATGGATTTTGGTTTGGCGAGGGCTAAAACCTGGCCGTTGTTTTCATCAATATGTTCAGGGAATTTTCTGATAACGCCCAGTATGGGTATTGATGTAAGGCTTTCAATGGTTTCCTTATCATAAATGTATGGGTTTAGCACCCTTATCACAACTATAAGCCCGAGGCCAATCATCAAGCCTAAAATAATGGCATTGCGGTGTATTTCAGGCTCATTAGGCGATACTGCATTTAAGTTGGGCTGCGACGGCTCAATAATGGTAGCCCCCGGGAGTATGCCGGCCCTGCTTATTTGCGCCTCCAATTTTTTTTCTGATAAAAACGAGTACACCTTGTCATTAATCTCAAAATCGCGCTGCAGACTTACCAGATCGCGCTGGGCGGCGGGTAAAGCCAAAATGGTTTGGTTAACCTCCGTAAGTTTACTATCAAGGTAAGCTATGTTTTTTTCAATACCAGTGCGGATAACCCTAATGTTGTTGAGCGCCGTTAGTTTAATTTGTAAAATTTGCTGGTTAATGTCAAGTATAGGCTGCGAGTTATTGTTATAGGTTTTCAACAAGGCGTTACGCTCCTGTATCAGATTGTCAAGGTGCCCCACCAGGGTTTCTAATGATGTGCTGCTTGATGTGCCTACGGCAAAATTCAGGTTAACATTATCCTTTTCCCGGGTGATTTGATCTTTTAGCTGGTCAATGGCTATCAGCTGTATTTTTAATAAGGATTTACTTGATTCAATTTCTGCAGCTTTAGCAACCGAGGTTGTTGAGGCTGAGCTTACATCCAGTATTTTTGACTTTTGTTTATACTTTTCAATGGAGTTTTCGGACCCCCGCACCTCTGTTGAAAGGAATGACAGCTGGCTATCAATAAAATCAATCATCTGTGAGGCCGACTGTGTTTTTTGCGTGCGGTCAAAAAGTACGTACTCATTCATGATAGCATTGAGTATGTCAGATGCAAATTGCGGGTTGGAATCCGTTTCCTGAAGGGCAATAATATTGGAATTTTTTGCCGTTTCGCCGGTTTGCAAGCCGCTTTTTACGCGTTCTATAAAATCCTCGGGTATGTTGAATTTAAACAGGTAAACCGGATTTTTATCGGTTCCCCCCGGCGGGTATTTGATAGTAAAACTTGTAGGCCCGATGGTTACCGCGGCATCATAGTTAAAGGTGTTTTGAATTTCTTTACCGCCAATTTTGTATGATAGTAAAAACGAACGTTTGTTAATCCCTTTAAAGTTTATCAGGTCATGATAAAAGTTTAAACTATCAAACTTTATCAGTTCAATATTAAGTGGTTTTGACGGGTATACCTCGCTGGTACGTACCCGGCCCATCAGGTAAAAACTTATCCGGTAATCAAGGTCCTTAATGGCGCTTAGTATCAGGTTGCGGCTTTGTAGTACCGAGGTGATGCTTTGTATTTTTGAGGGGCCACGTTCGGGAACGGTCATTACTGTTATAAGGTCAGAGATCTCTGATTTTTTTTCTTCAATTTTTAAGGTGCCCGATGTTGCGTACGTTTTTGGCGTATACCATAAATAGGTATAGGATATCAGCATGGTTACGCCAACAGATGCAGCTATCCAATACCAGCGGCTTAGTAATATTTTGCCAATCTTAAAATAGTCTATTTCCTGGTTGGGTAGTTTTCGCTGAATTTTTTCTGTCTCTTCCATTAGCGATGAGAAAGCGTGAAAATAATTAAGGCCGTATTCAGTAAAAGCAATACCGGCTGAGTTATGACTGACAGGTTTTGTAAATTCTCATTACGCACTGCACGTTTATTTTGGGCTATATAAATAATATCGCCATTTTGAAGAAAAGCACGCTGATCATTAATGGATTGAATATTACGGAGATTAATAACAGTTACCTGTGGATTTGCCTGATCGCCACGTATAATTTCAATATTTGTTTCATTTGCCTTATCTGTAAGGCCACCTGCTTCACCAATCATTTCAACCAAAGTAGTTCTGTCTTTTACCAAAGGAAAATTTCCCTGAACTTTAATTTCTCCCAGTATGGTCACCTTCAGGTTTACAATTTTTAATTCAATTATAGGGTCTTTTAAAAGGCTTTTACGATAAAGGTCTTCAATATGTTTTGCCGCCTGGCTGCGTGTAAGGCCTGTTACATTTACATGGCCAATAACCGGCAGGGCCACCGTGCCATCCTCATCAACCTGGAAAGTTTGCCCGGAAGAAGTGGTGCCGCCGGTAGTGCTGCCAGTGGTTGATGGTGCTTCATCAACAATGTATTTTACGTTTTGTAAATTTCTGATCTGTAATATATCCTGGGGTTGTATGCGGTAGGCAACCGTATTTGCCGGTGTTTTTTGTGCTACGGTATCTTTAACGGCAACCTTTTGTTCAAAAAGTGGCTGGTACTGTTTATTGGAACAGGAGGTTAAGGTAAAAAGTATCCCAAAAAATAAAATAGTGAAAAATAAAATACGCATATGATAAAGAAGTAGGGCTGCTAAGTAATTTAGAATTGGGTTTGATTTCAAAAATACATAATTTGCGGGTATATATATTTGTATTCCCCTTTTCAATTTGTACGGTTTGAAGCTCTCTCTGGTTACAGTAGTTTATAATGCCCGGGATACCATAGGGCAATGTATCGAATCAGTTATTAGTCAAAATTATTCCAATCTGGAGTATATTGTTATTGACGGGGGCTCCACAGACGGTACACTTCAGGTTATTAATCAATACCGGTCACATATTAATATTTTTGTTTCTGAAAAGGATAGCGGGATATATGATGCCATGAATAAAGGTATTGCACTGGCCACCGGCGAAGTTGTAGGTACCTTAAATGCTGATGATTATTTTGCAGACGGCCAGGTTTTACAATCAGTAGTCCAGGCATTTGAGCAATACCCTGTCAATGTGGTATATGGCGATCTGGATATTATCAGTCAGCAATATAAAATTATCCGTAAATGGCGTTCCCGGCCGTGTAAGGGCAGCTCCTTTAATTGGGGCTTTATGCCGCCGCACCCAACCTTTTATTGCAAAAGGAGCTTGTTTACACAATACGGTCTTTATAGCCTGGATTATGGTTCTGCGGCTGATTATGAGCTTATGGTAAGGCTAATGCACCTGCATCAGGTTAAGAGCTATTACCTGAAAAAGGTGATGGTTAAAATGAGGGTTGGCGGGGTAAGCAGTAAAAGTTTAAACAACAGAGTAAAAGCATGGCAATTTGATTTAAAGGCTATGCAAAAAAACAAGGTCAGATTCCCTTTCCTGGCATTGGTGCTGAAGCCCTTGCAAAAAATATTTCAATTTATTTAACCTCAGGTTAAAACCTATATTTTTCTTATCCGTATAAGAACTCTCAAAGCACTCATAAACCTGTTTTGAAATACCCCCGTAATTTATGTTTATGGTAGAAATCCTACACTCATATCACTTTGTTTATAATGTTTTGATAGTTGTTATATCAGCCCTCATCACCTTATTCGCAATTCCTTCTATCCTGCACGTAGCGCGGGCCCGGCATTTATATGATGATGTTGGTCATTTCAGGAAACAGCATGACCATGGTATACCGCGTTTAGGCGGTGTGGCTATATTTATCAGTTTTATTATTACAACGCTTTTATTCAGCCTTATTGACAAGGCACTGCCGCTTAGCTACCTGCTTATTGCTTGCATCATTTTGTTTACCATGGGCTTAAAGGATGATCTTTCGGGCGTAAATTCAAGTACCAAATTTTTAATACAATTTGTGGTTGCCGCTATACTGGTATTGCTTGGCAACATACGTATAACCAGCATGTACGGCATATTTAATATTTTTGATTTGCCTTATATACCCAGTGCCGCTTTATCCATACTGCTTATTATGCTTATTGTTAATGCCTTTAATTTAATAGATGGTATTGACGGCTTGGCAGCCACCACAGGCATTATTGCCAACAGCACCTTTGCATTGCTGTTTATGTACATTAAACAGTATGAGCTGGCTGCAATTTGCTTGGCCATGGTTGGGGCAACCGCAGGCTTTTTACGCTATAACCTTACACCGGCAAAAATATTTATGGGCGATACCGGCGCGCTATTAATTGGGCTGGTATCGGCTGTAATGGCTGTTAAATATATTGAGATCAGTAAGCTTACTGACGTTAAAACCCCGCATTTATTTACGGCACCGGCCTTAACGGTTGCTATTTTGATAGGCCCTGTTTTTGATACGTTAAGGGTATTTATCATCAGGCTGATAAACCGTAAATCGCCTTTTGAGGCAGATCGTAATCATATGCACCACCGCATGTTGCAACTTGGCTTTGGTCACTTAAAAACTACCATGTGTTTATCGGCACTCAATTTATCGGCAATAGCCATGGTTTTTTTCTTTCGGGATATGAGTAATTCGGTGCTTATCGCGCTGATACTTTTAATCCCTTTAGTGTTTAACTGGCTCATTACTTTTTTTATCCGCTCAAAACAGCGCGAAAATTTAGCTTTCCGAAACCTGTTTGTTTAGTTTGTAATGGCTGCGTAGTATTAACATTACTAAATTACCCGTATTGTAATTTACCCGTCCATCTTCATTAACTTTGAATGTTTTTAAAAACAGATAATGAAGATTGCTATAAATGGATTTGGCCGTATAGGCCGTATTTTTTTGAGGAGTGTTTTGGCTAAACCGGGTATCGAGGTTATAGCTATAAATGACCTGGCTGATACACAAACCCTTGCTCATTTATTTAAATATGATTCTGTTCACAGAGGGTTTAAGGGCACCGTTAATTTTGATGCCGACAACCTTTTTATTAACGATCATAAAATAAAAGTACTTGCCGAGCGTAACCCGGAGGCATTGCCATGGGCTGCGCTGGATATTGACCTCGTTATTGAATCAACCGGAAAATTTACGTCAAGGGCCGGTGCCGAACTGCATTTAGCAGCCGGTGCCAAACAGGTAATTATCTCGGCTCCATCAACTGATAAGAGTGTGCCTACTGTAGTGCTGGCTGTTAATGACGAAGAGGTTAACTTGCATGCGCCAATCCTATCCAATGCATCATGCACTACTAATAATGTTGCTGCAATGGTGAAAATACTTGATAAAAATTGGGGAATCATTGATGGATATATTACTACGGTACACTCCATGACCGGTGATCAAAGCTTACATGATGCCCCACATAAGGATCTGCGTAGGGCCAGGGCAGCTTCGGCATCCATTATTCCTACAACAACGGGTGCTGCCAAGGCCATTACGGCCATTTTTCCGCATCTGGAAGGTAAACTTGGTGGTGCGGGTATCCGGGTACCGGTGCTTAACGGCTCTTTAACTGATTTTACCTGCAGCTTGAAAAAGCAGCCTACTATACAGGAAATTAACCTGGCATTTAAGCAGGCCGCAGATGGCCCTATGAAAAATGTGCTGGAGTACACCGAAGATCCTATTGTATCAACCGATATATTGGATAATACGCATAGCTGTATTTTTGATGCGCAGCTTACCTCAATTGTTGGCGGTCTGGTAAAGGTTGTTGGCTGGTATGATAACGAAATGGGATACAGCAGCCGTTTGGCAGATCTGGTTGAAAAAATAGCCCGGCTGAATTAGTCAGCAGGACTGTTGAATTTTTATTATTTGAATAAGGTTTAGTCTATCCTTGTGTATGACACTGTAGCCGTTGCGGTGGTGGTATCATAGTTTTTCTTGTCATATATGTATGACGAAAAAGTGATAACATCTTTATCTGCCTTTAAAATATTGGCTTGTGCCTCCGCAGCTAAGGCAGCCTGTTTATAGGCTTTGTAGAAGATGAACACCCGTTCCAGATGTAGGTTTACAAAGTTTTTTCCGTCAATTACAACAGTTGATGCTGTTTTTAATTTAACATTGTTTAAGTTATCATCAACATAATCGGTTGCATACTCTTCATTACTGTTTAAGGCTATAAAATGAAAATTGGCTAAGTTCGACTTAGAAAAATCTTCTTTAAAGTGTACGGCCGATGAGCTTTCGTATTCGCTTTTATTAAGTATAATGTCTGCTTTTTCTGTATAAACCAAAAAAAGTGTGTCATGCCCAACAGAGGTGTTTACAACCTGATTGGCAATGTTAAGTTTAACGGTATATTGAGCCGCATTGCTGTTGTCTGTAGTACCTCCTGTGGTGCCATCGGTAGTGCCTCCTCCGCTGGTACCTTTAGTAGGGGTAGGGTCGCCAAGTTTTGATTGCTTGCAACTTGTTAAGGCGACTATAATAAGTGCAACGGCTAAAAGTTTATGCATCTGGCTTAGATTATCTTTTTTTAGCAGAGCAGTTGCAATAAATGTGCCTTGTTCTCAATTAATTCCATACAGTAGTATACTTATATTTTAATTTTGCAATCGTATTGGTTTTATAATCATTATTAAAAATAAATACTGGATAATGTTATCCCTATAGAGTAATAATGCCCTCGTTTTGGGTAAAATATTTCGCTTATGATCAAATTTATAACTGCCGATGACGTGTTATGCCTGCGTAACGAGGTGCTGCGCGAAGGGCTACTAACCCTGGATGAATGCCGTTTTCCTACTGATACTGTGGAGTGTGCATTTCATTTGGGCTACTATCAGGATAATGAGCTGGCTTGCATTGCATCATTTCATCCTCAAGATTATGCCGGTTATACTGGTAAGGCTTATCAATTACGGGGTATGGCCACTGCGCCGCAGTACCGGGGCAAAGGGTTCGGTAATCAACTGGTAAATTTTGCTTTAGTGTACCTGCGCGGGCAAAAAACCAATTATGTATGGTGTAACGCGCGTAAAGTTGCGGTGCAGTTTTATAATCATGCTGGTTTTGAGGTAATTTCCGACGAGTTTGAAGTGCCGGGAATAGGTCCGCATTATGTGATGTATGTTAAAATAAGATGAATTTTAAGGCATTTTTAAACACCTTTTTCATTTTTTCGTTAAGAATTTAGAATAAAATGTTGAATTTGCGCGCCTTACGTTAAATGACCCATATAATAATATGAAAACAGTAGATCAAATTAGCTTCGCCGGCAAAAAAGCCCTGATAAGGGTTGATTTTAATGTGCCTTTGGATAAGGATTACAATATTACCGATGATAACCGGATGACGGCTGCTTTACCAACCATAAAAAAGATTTTAAAGGATGGCGGTAAAGTTATCCTGATGTCGCACCTGGGCCGCCCTAAAGATGGTCCGAATGAAAAGGATTCGTTAAAGCACGTTGTTCCTCATTTATCTGATTTGCTGGGTCAGGAAGTGCAGTTTGCTGATGATTGCATTGGTCAGCAAGCCATTGAAAAATCACAAAACTTAGGAAAAGGCGAGGTGCTTTTATTAGAGAACCTTCGTTTTTATAAAGAGGAAGAAAAAGGCGATGTGGCTTTTGCCCAAAAGCTTTCAAAGTTAGGTGATGTATACGTGAACGATGCCTTTGGTACGGCTCACCGAGCACACGCTTCAACAGCGGTTATTGCTCAGTTTTTCCCAGAGGCCAAATTTTTTGGTTACCTGATGGCCGCTGAATTAAACAATGCCGAAAAAATTCTGAACGGTGCTGCAAAACCTTTTACTGCCATTATGGGCGGTTCAAAGGTATCCGATAAAATAGAACTTATAGAAAAACTGCTGGATAAGGTAGATAACCTGATTATTGGTGGTGGTATGGCTTATACCTTTGCAAAGGCAGATGGTGGGAGCATAGGTACTTCACTGGTTGAAGCCGATAAGCTTGATCTGGCAACCAGCCTGGTGCAAAAAGCAAAAGATAAAGGCGTAAAACTTTATTTACCGGTAGATAACGTTATTGCCGATGCTTTTGCAAATGATGCGAAAACAGGCGTTGCAAAAACCGGTCAAATTCCTGATGGCTGGATGGGATTAGATATCGGTCCTGAAACTGTAGCTTTATTTAGCAAGGTTGTTGAAGACTCTAAAACCATTTTATGGAACGGCCCAATGGGTGTTTTTGAAATGGAGTCGTTTTTGGTAGGTACCAAAGCCGTTGCAGAAGCAGTAGTTAAAGCAACCGAAAATGGTGCTTTCTCCCTGATTGGTGGTGGCGATTCAGCTGCGGCTGTTGCCAAGTTTAACCTTACTAACGAGGTAAGCTACGTATCAACAGGTGGTGGTGCTTTGCTTGAATATATGGAAGGCAAAGAATTACCAGGTGTAAAAGCTATTAACGAGTAATACAATACAGCTTATAAAAGCAAAAAGCCCCGGTTTACCGGGGCTTTTTGCTTTTATAAGCTTTTAGATGAAAGCCAATTCTGATTATTGAATTTTGATCGACGTTACCACATCATTGGCATTTGGCGACAAGGTGGTAAAGTTAGGCGTGTTGGCTGTGCGTACCCATGATGTGCCCGCAAAGTTGTCATTGCTGTACATGGTCACTGTCCAGCCCGAAGGTATTTTTACTGATGATGCCCAATTATCCGGGAAACCATAGGCCTGGAGTTGTGCAATCGTATAGGTGCCCTTTGGTATGGCGCTGGTTACCGTGCCGCCGTAATTGATATCCTGGTAAAAGGTAACCCCGGTAGTAGCCGGCGGCGTGGTGGTACCTGAATTAAATACCGTTGTTTTACCGTAAAGCTTGTTTGATACACTGGTTAAATAAGTATGTGCATCGGTATTAGGTAAATTATAATACAAGTATATACCATAGCTGTTATTTACGGTTTGGGTAGCCAGTGATGCTGCGGTTGTTGAGCTGGTGCTCTGGATATCAATGGCTGCCGGGCCTAAATTGCTTTTGGCCAATCCTGGTACATTTGGTACCGAGTATGACCCGTAAACGGCATTCCAGCTGTAATCAACCTTTGAGCCTACGGTTACACCGTTAAAGCTCAGGCGTGACGCCGCAGGGCCATAATAATAAAAAGAGATTAGTTTAGTAGGCATTAACTGGCGCAGTGCAGTAACCAGGTAAACAAATGAGCTGGAGTTTGGCTGTCCGGTTCCGTTGGTGCCATAGTCGGCATATTCATCATCAAAGTCAATACCGTCGAGTCCGTAGGTGGTAACGGCATTGCTTAACAGCTGTGCAAAATCCTGGGCTGCCGCTTGTGTAGGGAAATTGCTGATACCTGCACCCTGGTGGTTGCCTAAAATAGATAGCATCACTTTAATTCCTTTGGCCTGTAAAGGCTGTATATAGGTTGATGCATTGCTGAGCACATTAGTTACCTGCGGATTAAAAAACAACTCGGCCTTTTGAGTTGTAGTGTTGTAGTTAATGTTGGCGGCAAATATAATGGCAACATCAAACAGCTGCTGCCCGGTTGATAAAGTGTAATTACCAACATTACGAATGTCGTTGTTGTTTACCTCAACATAGCAAACACCTTTTGGGCCGGTTACGCCAATGGCATTGGTTTGCATTTTTGTAGAGGTGCTGTTTACTGCATCGGGAGCGGGGGCTGCACCTTTTTTACATGCGGTTGTAAACATCATAGTAAAGCCCAGTAAGGCTAATGATAACTTGTTTAATGATAATTTCATATAGTTTATTGATTGGTTTATAATTTAAGGTTAGTAAAGCACGGAGGGTTTATCCATAGGCATAGCTGTTTTGGGGTTAAAAAAATCGGGTTAATATTTAATACGGAAATTGGTTTAACTGCTTAATATGCGAAGTGTTAGGCTGCTTATCAGTTCAGGCAGGTGTTTATACGTAAGTTGCAATTGCCTTAGTTACAGGTTACGGGAGGTTAATTGGGGCATTGGTATTATTTACTCCTAATAATGGTAGGTTTAACCCAAATCAGCTTAGGTAGGTTGGTGCTTTTATTTTATTCAAGTACATTTAGGCTTTAATAACATATTTAAAATGAGGAAACTTTTACTGGTTAATTTATGCCTGATGGTTATGGCCATTGGTGCATTTGCACAGCCTAATGCACATGATGCCGAATACATAAAGACTAATTACCAGAAATACGAATACCAGATACCCATGCGCGATGGCAAAAAGCTGTTTACATCAGTATACGTGCCTAAAGACCAGTCAAAAAAATATCCTATTATGATGGATAGAACCCCATACAGCGTTGCACCTTACGGTAACGATGCTTATAAGGGAAGCCTGGGCCCATCGCCGCTATTTATGAATGACGGATTTATTTTTGTTTACCAGGACGTGCGCGGCCGCTGGATGAGTGAGGGCATTTATGAAGAAATGACACCAGAAAAAGAGGTGCATAAAATCAATAAGGATGTTGACGAGGGTACTGACACCTATGACACTATAGACTGGCTGCTTAAAAACCTGCCCAGCAACAATGGCAAGGTAGGGGTGTGGGGAATATCATATCCGGGGTTTTATACCACAACAGCATTGCTGAGCAGGCATCCCGCTTTAGTTGCTGCATCGCCGCAGGCGCCCATTGCTGATTTATACCGCGATGATGCTTTCCATAACGGTGCATTTATGCTGGTTGCGAATTTTGGCTTTTATGCGTTTTTTACCAACCGGCAGGATGATAAGCCCACCCAGCGCAGTGCCCCGGGATTTGAGGCTGGTACCGCAGATGGCTATGATTTTTTTATGAAAATGGGCCCGGTAAAAAACTCGAACGATAAGTATTATAAAGATACCATCCGTTTATGGAACGAGATGCTTGATCACCCCAATTATGATCAGCACTGGAAAGACAGGAATGTGCTTTATCACCTGCATGATATTAAAACAGCAGTATTGGTTACCGGCGGCTGGTACGATGCCGAAGATTTGTACGGCGCCATTAATACTTATAAAACACTGGTTAAAGAAAATCCTAAAACCCCTGTTTATTTTGCCATGGGGCCATGGGTACATGGTGGCTGGTCGCGCGGTGATGGCGATCATTTGGGCGATGTTGATTTTGGCGGAGCTACCGGCCCGTTCTACCGCGAAAAAATTGAGTTTGCATTTTTTAGCCATTATCTCAAAGGCACAGCATTGAGCCTGACCCCTGTATCAACATTTGAAACAGGTATTAACAGCTGGAAAACCTATAATGCCTGGCCGCCAAAAGAGGCTGCCGAAAAGAATTTATACCTGCTTCCGGGCGGTAAGCTGGCCTTTGATAAGCCTGCGGCAGTAAATGGTAGTTATGATGAATTTATATCGGATCCCAATAAACCGGTACCATTTATTAATGGTATTGATATAGATATGAAACGGGAATACATGACCGGCGATCAGCGTTTTGCTGCTCAGCGGCCTGATGTGTTAACCTATCAAACAGATGTGCTTGAAAAGGATATTACCATTGCCGGAAATATCTGGGCAAATTTAAAGGTATCAACCACCGGCACCGATGCTGATTGGGTAGTTAAGGTAATTGACGTATACCCCGATTCGGCTAAAAACAATAAGTGGACTGGTAAGGATGTTTACTTATCGGGCTACCAGCAAATGGTGCGTAGCGAAGCCATGCGCGGTAAGTTTCGTAAAGGGTTTGATAAGCCCGAGGCATTTGTGCCGGGCCAGATAACCCCCGTTAATTTTGAGCTGCAGGATGTACTGCACACCTTTAAAAAAGGGCATCGTTTAATGGTGCAGGTACAAAGTACCTGGTTCCCGCTTATTGATCGTAATACCCAGCAGTTTCAGAATATTATGAAAGCAAAGGAAACCGATTTTAAAAAGGCAACACATAAGGTTTACACCTCAAAAGATAATGCGAGCTATTTGAAAGTTAGGGTAATGGAATAATATGGATAAGAGGTGTCATTAAAAAATTCGCAAGATATTAACGATATAAAACCAATAACCATGAAAAAACAATTATTGTTTGTGCTGCTGATTGTTGTTTGTTTGGGATGCAGTAAAAAGAACCGTCAAACAGCACCCTGCAATCCGGGTATGTGCACCATGATTTTTACCACGATAGGGATACATTTTGTTGACCAGGCTGGCAAAGACGTGACTGTAAAAGATTTTACAGCTATCAACATGCGAACAAACAGAAGTGTAAAAAGTGAGCCCCTCAACGGCTCCGCTTCAGGAGGACATGTTATAGCCACTGATGGTAATATGAAGGAATTTACAAACGATGGTGACGATGTAAAAGTTACCGTAACAAACGTTGCTACCAATCAAACAAAATCGGTTGTTGTAAAAATAGCGGGTGGCTGTGCCTGCCATGTATCCAAAGTATCAGGTCCGGATACGGTTGTTTTTGATTAGATAGGGGTGTTTGTCATGTAACCTGAACTTTGCTTCAATGTTTTGAAAACCGGGAAGTAAAGTATTCTTTATGATAATAAAATAAGGTTTCTGTAGCATTTGCACCCACTGCGGCGTAATTACATAAAACCTTTATTATGAAGAAGAAAATACTATTATTGTTAATGGTTGTTATCTGCGGCGCCTGTAACAAAAACA
Organism: Mucilaginibacter saanensis; assembly: GCF_014200575.1. Taxonomy (GTDB): domain Bacteria; phylum Bacteroidota; class Bacteroidia; order Sphingobacteriales; family Sphingobacteriaceae; genus Mucilaginibacter. The sequence continues at coordinate 105,925 of NZ_JACHBZ010000011.1, forward strand.
ATCATCAAAAGCCTGCTTGTACTATAACAGGAGCGTGTACAGCCTTGTTTACCTCTGTTAATGTGTTCTATCTGGATCAGGCCGGAAATAAAATAACCCTTAAAAAACTTGTTGTCACTAATTTAAGAACCCATCAGGTTATTGACAATAAGCCCTTTATTACGCCCGGTTTCCCACCCGCAGCTTATACCATTGCTACAGACAGTAATATTAAGGATTTCTCGACAGAGGGTGACGACACCGAAGTTTCGGCAACAGATTCAGCTACGTCAAATGTAAAAACTACCTTGTTTAAAATAGGAGGTGACTGTACCTGCCACATCCACAAAATATCCGGCCCCGATACCGTTAAGTTTAACTAAAGCATCATTCATTCCATTAATATTATAGATGGGATATAAATAAGGCGCAGGGAGGTTCACTTTTCCTGCGCCTTATTGTTGAATTTGAGGAAGGGTCACTTCGCCTTCAGTTCCACTTTTCCGGCATCAAAACCGGTTACTTCATATTTTACCCCTACTCTTTTATTCAGGGCATCTAAAAATTCATCTGCAGAATTTGCGTAGGTTACCGTATAGCTACCCACACCTGATGATAAGGATTTCTCCATAGCCTTATATCCCGGCATACCTGCAATAATACCTGCAAGGGCGTTAAAACTGCTGAAATTGGCGTTGTTAAGCGTTATTTCAATCTCGGTGCCCCCGCCAGGGTTACTGCTGCTGCCTGGTATGTTGTCTGATGTAATATTCAGTGAGTCGCGCACGTGCGCCATAAACTCTACTGCTTTGATCACGCCATCTTCCATAACGGCGGCCACGGCAGGGTCGCTGTTACTGGTTGATACCAGGCCCAGTACGGAAACGCTGCTGTTTGATTTTGATTGCACCCTGAACACGTGCGATACAATGACATCCCTGGTTTCGGGGTTGATCATCTTTAAATCGAAACCTATTTTTACAAGCTTTTTACTGGTACCAACCCCCATAACGTTCACCCCTTTGTCCTTAACGCTGTACTCTATAATTTCGCCTGTGGCTACAATCTGTGCTCCTAGCTGTTTGCCAGCCTTAGGGGCTTTTTTACTGCTCAGGCTGCTGGTTCCGGCATTAATTTCCGCAGTCAGGTCATCATTGTTCTTCAGCGTTTCCAAAACCCTGAAACAATTAACACCCTGCAGGGCATTGGTGAGCATGGTGCTCATATTATCCCCAAGGGTAGGTGGTATTTCATCAGCCCTGGGCGCATTGCCACCATTACCCGAGAACAGGGATAACGCTTTAAGCCGGTTATTGGCGCGCGCATTTTGCCTTACCGCCGGGTCATTTGTATTGGTGGTTACACTAAATCTGGTAACGCTCACCCGTGCTTTTTTTGCCAGCGGGATACCGGAACATTGTTGTTTTATACTTTCGTAAGTGATTTTTTCGTCTTGTTGGGCATGTACGTTTATTGATAAGCCAATAACCCAAAAACAGAGAATTATTTTTTTCATTTTAGTGGAGGTTTGGTTGTTTGAATTAAAAACTATTGCTGTAAAAGAAATGTGTGTTTCTTGTTGATATTTAGGTGGTTATGTAAAATATCATTACTATAAATATAACCATCTGTAATGTACTATTTACAGCTGCTGCGGGCCAAAAAGTGGTGAAATTGAGGCGGTTAAGTATGGATAGCAGCGGCTATGCCAACAGTATTTTAGTTTATCTGCAATAGGAAATAACGCCCCTGCTGTATAATGAATAACGGGGAGAAGAAGAGCGATATTTGAATAAATAAGTTACCGGCTGATCAATATAACCGGGATACTGTTTGGATAAGCCTGGTACAGCACATAAGTACCCAATGCATCGGTTGCTACCTGAGTTGTTTTACTTGTATTACCCTGGGTTATGATAGCACTTTTCCAATTTGCCGGGAGGTAGGTTTTAAGCGTAAGCGGTAAATTGTACATGGTTTTATTAAGCGGGTGGCTGATGGTTACCGTGACTGTGCCACTTTTTATAATGCTTTGTACCTTGGCGCTTTGCCTTTCGCGCATGTATTTGGCTACATCGCCAAAGGAGGCTACCCACAGTTTATTTTCATGGTTTTTAATGTAAGTAAAATACTCATCCAGTTCCTGATGTGATAAGGCTTCCCAGCCAATGCCATCAACACCGTGGTGGGTAAGCACCAGCCAGGTGTCTTTCCGGTTCAGGGTAGTATCAACCCATGATTTCATGACTGGCAAGGGGGTTTGGGTGGTTGCACCCCGCTGAAACTGCACATACTCCTTATTGGTATTTCCCGGCGTAGCGGGGTTTGAACGGCTGATTTCCTTAAGCCATGGCTCTGGCATGCGGTTGCGCAGCGCCGGGTATATTTTGCTGGCATAGGCTACCACGCGTTCATTCTCGGTACCAAAAGGCCCTTCGGCGCTAAAAGTATACCGGACACCTAAATGATGCAAAACATCCAGCCTGCTTTTTTCAAGTTCATACAGCATATTGGTTTCATCAAGCGCGGCCAGACGTGGGTGGGTTATCATGTGGCTGGCAAACTCATGGCCCTGTGCGGCATATTTTTTAATATCGGCCCAGGTGGTACCATGCGCATCGGTATATTCCGTATTATGTTGTATGCCTGGTTTAAATTCGCCTTTGCGTACCTTGCTGTAGCAGTCATCTATTACCTTGTAAGCCTCGTTTGGTTTGCCCGCATCAATTAATGACCCAGCCTGGTAGTGGTAGTCAAGGGGGCCTATTAATCCCAGATATCCGGCGGCGGAAGCACGTTCATAAAAATTGGTTTTATTAGTAGGGACGGTGGCAGTTTCGTTAATAATATCCTTTACGGGTCGGCCAATAAACCTGCCATGGTACTGTGAGCCAGGTATTTGCCCGGTAATAATAAAAAAGGTAGATTTTAATTGCAGCCTGTTCAGGATGGGTAAAGCAACTTTAAACTGATTGATAGAACCATCGTCCCAGGTAATGGATACAGCTCCTGTGCGGTCATATTGCCATTTGGTAATGGAGGTTTTGCCCGGTTGTGCTTTTACCAAATTTGTATACCATATAATAATTATGAGTAGTAGTAGCAGCAGCTTTTTCATGTGTTGGGCTTTAAAAGCTAATATAACGACACTAACCCAAGATTTATGGTATTAATTGATTTGTAACGAAATAGTTAAACAGTTAATGATGAGCCAAAAAGGGGTAATTTAAAAGCTGCTTTTGGATAATTGATAACAATTGCAATGGCTGAAAAGGTTTTGATATACAATCAGCAAAGCCGCTTTCGAGCAGGTTCGAGAGCATCTCCTGATCCACCAATGATGCTGTAAAGGCAATTACCGGTATTTCCGGGTATGACTTTTTTACTTTAAATATGGCCGTGTAACCATTCATCACCGGCATTTCCAGATCCATTAAAATTACGTGGTATGCCTGGTCATTTTTTAGCTCGTCAATTGCTTCCTGCCCATTATATACACCGGTAACGCTGGCCTTAAAGCCCATCAGGCACTTTCTGGCCACCATCATATTAATCTGGTTGTCCTCTACCAGTAAAACCCTTATTCCTGATAATTGATCATCTGTTGTTTTCGGTTCTGCAACTTTTTGTTTGGCATTGGCCAATTTAAAGGTAAGGTCGAAGCTAAATGTACTGCCTTTTCCTTTTTGGCTAACCAGTGTAAGTTTGCTGTTCATAAGTTTCAGTAGTCTTACGCATATAGTAAGCCCTAATCCTGTACCGTTAAGTTGTTTGGTGTTTGGATCATAAACCTGCCAAAAGCTATCAAATATTTTAACCTGGTCCTGGTCGCTAACGCCTATGCCGGTATCTTCAATACTAAAGCTTATTTCTATACTGTTTTTGCTTTTGGCCTTACGGGTGGCCTTTAATTTAATATAGCCCCGATCGGTAAATTTTAGCGCGTTTGACAGCAGGTTGTTAAAAATCTGCACCAGGCGCAGGTCATCTGCAAATACCATTTCGTCAAGGCGCGGATCAACCTCCAGTTCAAGCCCCAGGCCTTTTTCTTTAACCAGGGCAATAAAAGGGGTATCTATATTTAATAAGAGCTGTTTCAGGTTTAACTCAACCGGATGGATTTCGAGCTTATCGGCTTCTATCTTATTAAAATCAAGAATGTTATTGATCTGTTGCAGCATGTGGTCTGAACAATACTTCAGCACTTGTAAGTATTCATCATGCTGTGCATTGGTATGCTCTTGTTTAAGCAGATTTATGGCGCCTATAATACCGTTTAAAGGCGTGCGTAACTCGTGGCCCATGGTAGCCAAAAACTGGGTTCTGGTATCAATTACCCGTTTGCTTTGTGTCATCAGTTCATTAATGTATTTCTTTTCAAAGAAAATATAGGCAACCGCAAATACAATGGTTGAGAATATGGCAATGATGCGGTTAACAAAGGCTAACCTGTTAATCTGGCTTTGGGTAAAATCCTGCAAAGGGGTTACATAACGCCCAATCAAAATACAGATGCCAAACGATAAGATGATGATGGAAATATAAATGAATGACTCGCGGTATTTAGTTTGTTTGAGGTCTACAATAATAGGCACCGAAACAAGGATAGGAAAAAAGAACAGGAACTGTTCAGACTGTAGCCCTTCAAGAGCGGCAGCAATGATCAGTAAACTGCAGGTGAGCGATATAATGGAAATGGTAAGGTTTTTAATAATCCCGTTATATTTTAACAGCAGGAACATTAAAATTGCAAAGCAAAAACAGGCTACTAAAAATGATGATACATACAGGCCGATAAATGAATCATAGATAGACAAACCTATCCCTGTAAACAAAGCTGATATGCCAAGCTGGTATGACCTTTTAGGTACTTCCTTCATATCAAAAAGTGAGTCCAGATGCTTGCTGTCGTCCTTAATCAACTTATGGTATTTGTCGGTAACGTTACTCATTATATAGGGGTCAATAATGTTTTATCCGCCTGAATTAAGTGGCTGTTAAAACTTACAAAGTTAAGTTATATAACTAAAATTAATAAGCGAATAAGGTTAATAGAAACTTTATTACACAGTGACTTATACCATCAGAGTAAAACTTGTAGTTGTTAACGTTAAAATTACCCCTAATATTTTTGTGATGGCCTAAGTTATGTATACAATTAAAGTACAATTAATTACACATTGGTATGGTTTGTACCTGTCATTTACCTGTTTGATGTGAAATTATGTGAAGTGAGGGGCGTAAGCAAATTGTTTGAACAACAAGTCATGATTTGTTTTAACCGGCCCAGTTGCAAGCAATTTTCTGTTCAGCTGCCGGAGCTTTTTGATTTTATAGGTATGCCAAAATATACTCCAAAAATGTTGAAAACTTTTTGGTGGTAGAAAGTGGTAAAAAGTGGAAGAAGTAAACTACTTTTACCTATTAAAACATGCCATAGTCTGAAAATGTCTCATTTAACCGGTGAATTTGAATGTAAGCTGGATCCTAAATCAAGGATGATGATACCTGCTGGGCTCAAAAAAAAGCTTCCTGAAGCTGAAAGTGAGGGCCTTGTGATCAATCGCGGATTCAAAAACTACTTGGTTATTTACACTAAATCTGAATGGGACAAAAGACTTGATGGACTAAGCAAACTTAACGAATACGAGGAAGATAATTTAGAATTTATAAGATATTTTATGCGCGGCGCTACTGAGCTATCGCTTGATGCCGCCGGGCGCGTATTGTTACCAAAGTTTTTGCTGGAGTATGCCGGCATTAAGGCAGATGTAGTATTAAGCTGCCAGTTAAATAAAATTGAAGTTTGGGATGCAGAGGCTCATAAGGCTGCGTATGCTAATGAGCCTAAGAACTTTAGCGCACTGGCGCAAAGGGTAATGGGTAATAAAACAAGGAGGGACGATGAGTGAGTATCATACACCGGTAATGCTCAATGAGTGCATTGAAGGGCTTAACATTAAAAAGGACGGCACTTATGTTGACGTAACTTTTGGTGGCGGCGGCCACTCGCGTGAAATATTAAAGCATTTAGGTGCTGATGGTAAGTTACTGGCTTTTGACCAGGATGCCGATGCGCAGCAAAATTTAATTGATGATGAGCGTTTTGTTTTTATAGATCAGAACTTCCGTTATCTCAAAAACTTTAGTCGCCTGCATGGCGCTATTCCGGTTGACGGTATACTGGCCGACCTTGGTGTGTCATCATACCAGTTTGATCAGGCCGACCGTGGTTTCTCTATCAGGTTTGATGCCGAGTTGGATATGAGGATGAACCAGTTGGGTGAGCTTACTGCTAAGGATGTGGTAAATAACTATACCGCTGCGGAGCTGCATCGCATTTTTGGCATTTATGGTGAAATACAGAATGCTAAATCACTGGCCGAAACTATTGTTACTGCACGTTTAAATGCGCCAATAGTAACCATTGCCGATCTGAAAAATGCAATTGTTAACCGCATACCGCGGGGTAAGGAAAATAAATACCTGGCGCAAGTATTCCAGGCTTTACGTATTGAGGTAAACCAGGAGCTGGAGGCTCTGAAAGAGTTTTTAGCACAATCAGCCGAGGTTTTGGCCGTTGGCGGCAGGCTGGTGGTAATGTCATATCATTCGCTTGAAGACAGGCTGGTAAAGAATTTTATTGCCAAAGGCAAGTTCAGCGGCGAGGTAGAAAAAGATTTATACGGTAATGATAATAAGCCTTTTGATGCAGTAAGCCGCGGAGCTATAACTGCATCAGAGGATGAGATAAAGAATAATAACAGGGCACGGAGCGCTAAATTAAGGATAGCTGTAAAAAAATGACCAATCGTTTACGTACAGAAATTCAGGAAGAGGAAGAAGTTGAGCAGGATATTGTTGTTGAGGAAAAAACCGCAAGGGAAATCCCCGATAACTTTTTTACGCAATTTTTTTCCCGAAGCTTTATTACTACGGAGCGGGCTACCAGCGCATTGCCATTTGTGCTGTATATAGCCTTATTGGGCATGATATACATTGGCAACATGCACCTTGCTGAAAAAACCATACGTGACATTGATAATTTAAGTAAAGAGGTAAGGGAGCGTGGCTGGGATTATAAAACAGCCAAAGCCGATATGGCCTTTAAAAGTACATTAACCGAGGTGGCCAAACGTGCCGATACCCTTGGGGTAAGGCAGTCTGTTGAGCCGCCGCAAAAAATAACCGTGAAGGAGGAGGAACAGAATGGGAATTAGAACCAATATTCTGCTGCGGGTGTATATCGCTTTCGGGCTGATCATGTTTTTTGCGTTTGCTGTTGTGGTTCAGCTTTGCAGGGTACAGTTTGTACAGGGTAAAAAATGGAAAGCCATGGCGGTAAGCATGTCTGCACAGTACAAGGATGTGGAAGCGGCCAGGGGTAATATTTTTTCTGTTGACGGCAGCTTGCTGGCAACATCGGTGCCTGAGTATGAACTGCACATGGATATGCTGGCTGGTGGTATTGCTGATGACAGCGTGTTTAATGATAATGTTGACCAGCTGGCGGCAAACATGTCAAAAATGTATGGCGACAGATCGGCCCGGGAGTACTCCCGAATATTTCGTGATGCCCGTAAAGACGGTTCCCGTTACCAGTTGCTGAGGCGCAGGGTTACTTACCAGGAATTAAAAAAGATGCGGGAGTTCCCGATATTCAAAAAGGTTAAAACCCGTAACTGCTTAATTGTTCTGCAGCAAAACAAACGTATACTGCCTTTCCATTCATTGGCTGCCCGTACCATAGGATATAAAAATGAGAATGTTAAAAATGCAGTTGGATTAGAAGGTGCTTATTCATCTTACATCAACGGCGAAAATGGCAGGCGCTTAATGCAGCGTATTCCCGGTGGCACATGGATGCCTGTAAATAACGATGACGATGAAATAGCCGCAAAGGATGGGGCCGATATTATCTCGACCCTTAATGTGAACTTTCAGGATGTGGCGCAGGACGCCTTGAAAAAACAACTGGTAAAAAGCGAGGCTGATCACGGTTGCGTGGTGCTGATGGAAGTGGCTACCGGCGAGGTTAGGGCTATTGCCAATTTTACCCGTACTAAGGATGGCGATTACCAGGAAAAAATGAACTATGCTATCAGTAATGCTATTGATCCGGGTTCAACCTTTAAACTGGCATCGTACATGACCCTGCTTGATCAGCATAAAATTGATACAAGTACCATTGTAAATGCCGACGGTGGTAAATATAAGTTTCCGAAGGGGCCAACAATTACTGATACCGAGCATGATAATTATGAAATGAGCGTTAAGCGCGCATTTGAAGAATCATCAAACGTGGCCGCTGCTAAATTGGTTACTAAATACTACAGTGGTAATCCATGGGAGTATATCAATAAATTGTACAGTTATCACTTGAACGAAAAACTGGGTTTGCAAATACATGGCGAAGGCAAACCGGTTATTAAAAATCCATCAAACCGCAGCTGGAACAAGAATTACACCCTACCCGAAATGGCGTATGGTTATGAAATGAACATGACGCCGCTGCAAATGCTGGCTTTTTATAATTCGGTGGCTAACAACGGCAAAATGATAGCACCCATATTTGTACGCGAGATACGCCGTATGGGTAACCCTATTGAGCAGTTTCAGGCAAGGGTTATTAATGAGCAAGTATGTTCAGATGTTACATTGGGGAAAGTAAAAGGTATGCTGGAAGGCGTCGTGCTTAACGGCACCGGTAAAAATGTAATTAAAAACAAGCTTTACACCGTAGCGGGCAAAACCGGCACAGCGCAGGTTGCGGACGGAAGAAAGGGCTATACGGCCAATAAAACATACCAGGCATCGTTTTGCGGTTACTTTCCGGCAGATCATCCTAAATACTCCATGATCGTGGTTATCAATAATCCGCATGGGGTTTATCTTGCGGCATTGGTGGCTGGTCCTGTTTTCAGAGAAGTAGCCGATAGGGTTTATGCCAATGACATGGAAATAAACCAAAACCCTGCTACGCATTTGGTGGGTAATACCAGTATGCCAAAAGTAAAGCAGGGTAATTTAAAAGCATTGAAAAAGGTTTATACCAAGTTGGGCGTAAAACCACTATATGCATCGGCTAATGCCGAAGGCAATGGAGTTGATACCAGTAACGGTATCCCTTTTGAAGAAGTAAGATATAAGAACGGCACCGTACCGGGAGTAACCGGAATGGGCCTTAGTGATGCTCTGTATGTATTGGGCAATGCGGGTTATAAAGTAACGGTACGCGGTAGCGGCATAGTAACGGCACAATCGGTTACGGGCGGCAGCTTAATACCTAAGGGTTCACGCATAACAATTGATCTGGAATGAAGTATTTAAGTGATATATTGGATGGGCTGGCCTTCACTGAATTGCAGGGAAGTGCCGATGTGGAAATTACTTCGGTAACATTTGATTCGCGGCAGGTAACAGCCGGATCATTGTTTGTGGCAGTAAAAGGTACCCTGGTTGATGGGCATGATTATATTGATCAGGCGGTTAAAAAGGGAGCTATTGCCGTTATTTGCGAAGATCTGCCTGCCCATACTACCGGCGAGGTTGATTTTTTAATGGTGGCAAACTCCGGTAAAGCGCTAAGTATTGTTGCTGCTAATTTCTACGATAATCCATCGGCGCAGTTAAAGTTGGTAGGGGTAACCGGTACCAATGGTAAAACTACGGTGGCTACTTTGTTGTATCAGTTGTTTCGTGATCTGGGGTATAAATGCGGCTTGCTATCAACAGTGGAGAACCAGATCAATGGTCAGGTGATCCCGTCAACCCATACCACACCTGATCCTATTGAGCTTAACCGCCTGCTTGACGAGATGATGGCCCAGGGCTGCGACTACTGTTTTATGGAGGTAAGCTCACACGCAATTGCACAGCACCGTGTTGCCAACCTGCATTTCACAGGCGGCATATTTACCAACCTGACGCATGATCACTTAGATTATCATAAAACTTTTGACAGTTACCTGAAAGCTAAAAAAACATTTTTTGACGGCTTGTCAAAAAACGCATTTGCGCTTACAAATAGCGACGATAAGAACGGCAATGTAATGCTGCAAAATACGCAGGCCCATAAAAAAACTTACGGACTAAAAACCATGGCCGATTATAAGGCCCGCATACTGGAAAATCAATTTGGCGGATTATTACTGCATATTGATAACGAGGAAGTTTGGTTTAAAATGGTAGGTACCTTTAATGCTTATAATTTACTGGCCGTGTATGCTACTGCCATGCTGCTTGATCAGGATAAGGCAAAGGTATTAACCAGCCTGAGCAAATTGACAGGTGCCGAAGGCAGGTTTGAATATATAGTAGCGCCCAATAAGGTTATAGGTATAGTTGATTATGCCCACACGCCTGATGCCGTACAGAATGTACTGAGCACCATACATGATATACGTAAGGGTAACGAAAAAGTGATTACCGTGATAGGTTGTGGCGGCGACAGGGATAAAACCAAACGCCCTATTATGGCCAGGGTTGCCAGTGAGTGGAGCGACAAGGTAATACTTACTGCCGATAATCCACGCTCAGAAGATCCTGCACAAATTATCAAGGATATGGAAGAGGGTGTTGACCCCGCTTTTAAAAGGCATACGGTAAATATTATTGACAGGAAAGAGGCCATTAAAACAGCGTGCCTGCTTGCCCGTCCCGGCGATATTATATTAATAGCGGGCAAAGGCCACGAAAAATATCAGGAGATTAAAGGGGTTAAAAACCACTTTGATGATATGGAAGAACTTGAAGCGCAATTTAAGGAGATGAGTTAATCCGTCTGATCAACGTTCAGACAAAATATAAACCAATTAAATAAACAACAAAAGATAAACCGCAAAATCTGCACATCTAAAATTTGCAAACCAACCATCTGCACATTTGAAATCTGCACATCTGCACATTTAACGAGAGATGTTATATTATTTATTTACATATCTGAGTAAAAACTACAGTATTCCGGGAGCGGGGGTATTTCAGTATATCACGTTCCGTACGGCTATGGCTGTAATAACATCGTTGGTGATCACTACGGTTTATGGCCGCAGGCTGATAGATTATCTGCGTTTTAAACAGGTTGGCGAAACCGTGAGGAACTTAGGTTTAGAAGGCCAGATGCAAAAGTCAGGTACACCTACTATGGGCGGTATCATCATTTTAATGGGGATACTGATCCCTACGTTGCTGTTTGCCAAGTTGAGTAACGTGTATGTAATACTGATGATTATTACTACCGTATGGTTGGGTGCTATTGGCTTTTTAGACGATTATATCAAGGTATTTAAAAAGAATAAAGAAGGCCTGGCAGGCCGGTTTAAGATCATTGGCCAGGTTGGGCTTGCACTGATCATCGGCTGGACAATGTACTTCAATACCGATATCGTGATCAGGCAGGAAGTGAAATTGCCGGTGAAGGCTGATGTTCCGGTTGATTTTCACATGAAAAAAAATACACCGGTTTATACTCAGGATATACGGTCGACCAAAACCACTATGCCTTTTTATAAAAACAACGAGTTTGATTATGCCAAGGTGCTTAAGTTTTTGGGTCCCGGTTATGAGCAATATGCCCTGGTGGTGTTCCTGTTCTTCGTGATCGTGATCATCACCTTTATATCAAACGGCGCTAATATCACCGATGGTATTGATGGTTTGGCAACAGGCACATCGGCCATTATTGGTATTACGCTGGCTATACTGGCCTACGTATCGGGTAACATGGCCATGGCCGACTATCTGAACATTATGTTTTTACCAAACTCCGGCGAGCTGGTGGTTTTTGCGGGGGCTTTTGTAGGGGCATGTGTAGGCTTTTTATGGTACAACTCCTACCCGGCCCAGGTATTCATGGGCGATACCGGTAGTTTGGCCATAGGCGGTATCATTGCCGTGTTTGCTATTATGATACGTAAGGAGCTGTTATTGCCGGTATTATGCGGTGTGTTTTTGATCGAGAACATATCGGTAATTATGCAGGTTGGCTGGTTTAAGTATACCAAAAAACGCAGCGGCGAGGGTAAGCGGATATTTTTAATGGCGCCATTGCATCACCACTACCAGAAAAAGGGTTTCCATGAGGCAAAAATCGTGACCCGCTTCTGGATCATTGGAATACTGCTGGCCATTATAACAATCATCACGTTGAAGTTAAGATAGCCACGATCCCCTAAAGGGGAGGAAAAGAAGTAAGGATTAGAATAAAGATAAAAGGATAAAGACAATAAAGGAATGAACGAGAATAAAAACATACCCAATCAAAAGTACCCCCTTCAGGGGGCGGAGGGGGCTGTACGTCTTGCCATTCTTGGTGCCGGCGAAAGCGGGGTTGGTGCGGCATACCTTGCCCAGCAGCAGGGCTATGATGTTTTTGTGTCGGATTTTGGTGTCATTGCCGATCATTATAAAAAACAACTACAGGGCTGGAATATTCGTTTTGAAGAAAATCAGCATACCGAAGCAGAGATATTAAGTGCGGTTGAGGTAATTAAAAGTCCGGGAATACCAGAAAAGGCCCCTATTATTAAAAAACTGCGTGAAAAAGATATTGCCGTTATATCTGAAATAGAATTTGCAGGCAGGTATTGCGATGCTAAAATTATAGGTATTACCGGTTCAAATGGTAAAACCACTACCACCAGTTTAACCTACCATATTTTAAAAGATGCAGGTTTAAATGTGGGTTTGGCTGGCAATATTGGTAAGAGCTTTGCCTACCAGGTAGCTACAGAAAAATTTGAATATTATGTGTTGGAGCTAAGCAGCTTTATGCTTGATGATATGTACCGGTTTAAGGTAGATATTGCTGTTTTGCTCAATATTACGCCTGACCATTTAGACAGGTATGATTACAAGCTGGAAAACTACGCGGCATCAAAATTCCGCGTTACGCAAAATCAAACAGCAGCCGATTATTTTATCTTTTGCGCCGATGATCCGGAAACTATAAAAGGTATGACCGGACGCAGTTTTGAAGCACAGCAGTTACCATTTTCAATAGAAACCAAGATTAAACCGGGAGCATATCTCGAAAACGACAATATTGTCATAAACATACAACAAGAACATTTTCAAATGTCAATTAAAGAACTGGCCCTGCAGGGTAAGCACAACATTTACAACTCCATGGCATCAGGTATTGTAGCTAAGGTGCTGGAATTGCGCAACGAATCGATGAGAGAGAGCATGGGCAACTTTAAGAACATCGAGCACAGGCTGGAGTCGGTTGGTAAAATATCAGGCATTAGCTTCATTAATGATTCTAAAGCCACCAATGTTAACTCGACCTGGTACGCTCTTGAAAGCATGACCACTGATGTAGTGCTGATTTTAGGCGGCGTTGATAAAGGAAATGATTATGGTATGCTTAAAGAACTGGTAAAACAGAAGGTAAAAGCTATTGTGTGTTTAGGTAAGGACAACAAGCGCATTCATGACGCATTTGAGGATGATGTGGAAGTGATTGTAAATACCGGTTCGGCCCAGGAAGCAGCCCAGGTAGCATTTCATCTGGCCGAAAAAGGCGATACCGTATTGTTGTCACCCGCCTGCGCAAGTTTTGACCTGTTTAAAAATTATGAAGACCGCGGCAACCAGTTTAAAGCCGCAGTAAGAGAATTGTAGTGTGGATGTGCAATGATAGGAAAAGATTATTAATGAACATTAAATAAAAGTCTCACCCTCCGGGGGAGATTTAGAGGGGGTTTATGCATAGGATACTCAGTAATACAAAAGGCGACCGCTGGATATGGCTTATAGTCATATTGCTTTCTGTTATATCCTTGTTGGCTGTTTACAGTTCAACTGGCACGCTGGCTTATAAAAGGGGAGTTGGGGTTGAGTCGATCCTGATGAAACATTTGGCTATGGTTGTTGGCGGCATAGCGTTGATGTATATTTCGCATAAGTTGGATTACAGGTATTATGCGGGGCTGTCAAAAATTATGATGATAGTTACTATTCCTTTGCTGGTGTATACGCTTGTATTTGGTAGCCACATCAATAATGCCAGCCGGTGGATCAATATCCCGGTAATAGGGCTCAGCTTCCAGACATCGGATTTGGCCAAGCTGGCTTTGATCACTTACCTGGCACGTACCCTATCGCGCAAGCAGGAAAATATTAAGGATGTAAAAGAGTCCTTTTTGCCCATTATGGGTTCTGTTTGCCTGGTGTTTATATTAATTGCACTGGCCAACTTATCAACCGCGCTGATGCTGTTTGGTGTAAGTATTTTGCTGCTCATTATTGGGCGCATCAGTATTAAGCAAATAGCGGTGGTTTGTGCAGCTGGTTTTATATTGTTAATGGGCGTTATCTTTTTAGGGCCGCGCAGGCATACCTATGTATCACGTGTTAATGTGTTTTTGCATCCGGAGCTGGCTAAGGTTGATAAATCTTTCCAGTCTGACCATGCTAAGATAGCCATAGCAAGTGGTGGGTTGTTTGGCAAAGGGCCGGGTAACAGTACCGAAAGAAATTACCTGCCGGAATCCTACTCCGACGAGATATACGCCATTATTATCGAGGAGTATGGATTGGTAGGAGGTTTTGCCCTGATAGGCATTTACCTGTTTTTATTATACCGCTGTATAAAAATTGTAACCAAGGCGCCAAAGGCGTTTGGTGCATTACTGGCCTGTGGCTTAAGCTTTAGTTTAACCATACAGGCTTTTGCCAATATGGCTGTAGCTGTAGGTTTAGGGCCGGTAACCGGGGTGCCGTTGCCATTTGTAAGTATGGGGGGCACGTCCATATTGTTTACCAGTGTGGCATTTGGTATTATACTATCGGTTAGCAGGGATATTGAAGAGCCGAAAAAAGTAGTAGTAGGGGAAATCAGGACGGCAGCGTAGATGCCCCTAACCCCCTAAAGGGGGAACTATAGATAAGGAATTAAAAGAAAATGAAAAAAGAAAGCAATAATGTGAGCGATGCTACTCAAAAGCTCCCCCTTCAGGGGGCTGGGGGGCGGCCGCTGCGCATCATCATAAGCGGTGGCGGAACAGGAGGACACATCTTCCCGGCTATTGCTATTGCCAATGCTTTAAAAAATATTGATCCGGCTATCGAGATATTGTTTGTGGGTGCCAATGGCCGCATGGAGATGGAAAAGGTGCCTGCAGCGGGTTATAAGATCATCGGTCTGGATATTCAGGGGATACAACGTAATTCCATCTGGAAAAACGTGATGTTCCCGGTTAAGTTGATGAACAGTGTGCGAAAAGCCTTGAAAATTATTCGTGACTTTAAGCCCGATGCTGCTGTTGGTGTTGGAGGTTATGCCTCCGGTCCGCTGTTATATGCAGCATCATTAAAAAATATACCGTACCTCATACAAGAGCAAAACTCCTATGCAGGTATTACCAATAAATGGCTGGGCAAAAATGCTCAGAAAATATGTGTGGCCTTTGATGGTATGGAAAAGTTTTTTCCTGCCCCCAAGATCATTAAAACCGGTAACCCTATCCGTAAAGATGCGGTAAATGTTGCCGGTAAGCACATGCAGGCGCTGGAATTGTTTAAGTTATCGGCATTTAAAAAAACCATACTGATAACCGGCGGCAGCCTTGGTGCGCGTACTTTAAATAACAGTATACTGGCAGGGCTTGATAAACTGATTGCTGCCGATGTACAGGTAATATGGCAAACCGGTAAGTTTTACTACAAGGGCATTATTGAAAAACTGGGCGAAGATCATCATCCGGATATTAAGATCAGGGAGTTTTTAAGTCGTATGGATCTGGCTTATGCTGCTGCTGATATTATTATATCAAGAGCGGGTGCCGGTACTATTGCTGAGCTGTGTATGGTTAAAAAGCCGGTTATCCTGGTACCATCGCCAAATGTGGCCGAGGATCACCAGACCAAGAATGCACTGGCACTGGTACAGGAAGATGCGGCGGTGTTTTTGGCCGACAGGGATGCCGAAGCAAAGCTGGTTGACCGGGCTATTGAGCTTTTTAATGACAAAAATTTGCAAAAGAAACTGAGTACCAATATAGGCAAAATGGCTATGCCCAATGCCGATGAGGTTATTGCTCAGGAAGTACTGAAGATAATAATAAATAACAACAATTAAAATTAAGGTCCTCCTTCTCCCCAAAAGGGGAGGGCCTATTTTAAAAACAAAAACATGGAACTACGCAACGTACAAAGGGTTTACCTGGTGGGTATAGGCGGCATCGGGATGAGCGGCCTGGCCCGCTATTTCCATCATTTGGGTTGTATTGTTTGTGGTTACGACAAAACCTCGACCGATCTGACCAATGATCTGCACAACGAGGGCATACAAATTGTTTTTGATGACAAGGCCGAATGGATCCCAATGAGTTTCCAGGAGCCGTGTAGCGATACACTCATCATTTATACCCCGGCCGTTCCAAAAGATTCGGCTATACTAAACTATTTTAAGAATAAAGGTTTTGAGCTGTTTAAGCGCTCGCAGGTTTTAGGACTCATCAGCAAAAGCTCATTTACTATAGCTGTTGCGGGCACACATGGTAAAACCACTACCTCAACCATGGTAGCGCATATTTTGAAAGATTCAGGTAATGACTGCTCTGCATTTTTGGGCGGCATATCATCTAATTATCAAAGTAATGTGTTGTACGGCAAAAATAATGTGATGGTGGTAGAGGCCGATGAATATGACCGTTCGTTCCTGACGTTATACCCTGATGTGGCCATCATTACCTCGATGGATGCTGATCACCTCGATATTTATGGTGATCATGAGCATTTGACGGAGTCGTTCAAACTATTTGCATCACAAATAAAAGAGGGCGGTACGCTGGTTCATAAAAAAGGATTAGCCCTTGATACAGGCTATACGTATGCCCTTAATGATAGGGCAGCTGACGCTCATGCGGCCAACATCCGTATTGAAAACGGCGACTTTTATTTTGATTTTATTAATGCGGATGTAACCATTCCGGATATTAAAATGGGTATTGCCGGCACCCATAATGTTGAAAATGCGGTTGCTGCCATAGAGGCTGTTTTAAGGCTTGATATCAATACCCAAGCTATCAAAAGTGCACTGGGATCATTCAAAGGTGTTAAGCGCAGGTTTGAGTACATCGTAAAAACGCCGCAGCATATTTATATTGACGACTATGCCCATCACCCTGAAGAATTAAGGGCCTGCATATCATCAGTAAAAAAACTGTACCCGGGAAAAAAGCTGACTACCATTTTTCAGCCACATTTATATACCCGTACGCGCGATTTTGCCGATGGCTTTGCGGAAGTGCTGGACATGGTTGATGAATTGATACTGCTGGATATATATCCGGCCCGCGAGTTGCCTATTGAAGGGGTTGACTCAGAAATGCTGCTGAACAGGATGCATCTGCAAAATAAGCGTAAGCTCAGCAAGCAAGAGGCTTTGAATGCCGTAGCACAGGAAAAGCCGGAGCTACTGCTTACCGTAGGAGCCGGGGATATTGATACATTGGTACACCCTTTAAAAGAATTGCTAAGTAATGGATAAGAAACTCATTTGGAAGCGCCTGTTTGTAGGATTTGCCTGGGTAATTTGCCTGGGTGGCCTTGTTGCGCTCATGAGTTTTATTGAAGTTAAAAAGGCCGGTGTTATTTGTACAGCTGTAAAAGTTAATATACCTGGGGGGCAGTATTTTATTGATAAGGAAGAGGTTGACCAGATATTGCAAACCGATAGCCACACGCTTATTGGCCGTAAGTTGGAGGATATCAATATTCAGGATCTGGAGAATAAATTAAAGGCAAATCCATTTATTGAATTTGCTAAGGTGTATACCGAAATGGATGGCATTATACGTGTTGAAATAAGTCAACGCCAACCTATACTGCGTATAATGAACCGTTATGATATGGATTTTTATGTTGATCAGCATGGGTTAAAAATTCCGCTGTCATCAAACTTTACGGCAAGAGTATTGGTGGCTAATGGTTTTATTGACGAGTTGTTTACCAACCGTGTTGATTCGTTACATACAAAATTGGCCCATGATTTGTTCCTGACGGCTGACTTTGTGCGGAAGGACTCGCTTTGGGATGCACAGATAGCGCAGATATATGTAAATAAAGACCACGAAATTGAACTGATACCGCGTGTAGGAAACCAAAGGATACTGATCGGTAATGCCGATTCGTTGCAGGTAAAATTTACCAACCTGCTGGCGTTTTACAAGCAGGTGCTGCCACAGGTAGGCTGGGATAAATACCGCATGATCAACGTAAAGTACTCAGGCCAGGTGGTTGGTATAAAAAATGAAAATATGAAAGCAGATTCCATAAAGGCAAGTAAGGCCACAAGTCTTAAAGCTGATTCTGCGAAAACAAAGAAGAACACATCTCAAATAAATTAGGAATATGGACAAAAGCTCAACACAAGAAAAAAGTTCGCCAATTGTAGTAGGATTGGATATCGGGACTACTAAAATATGCGCCATTGTTGGACGCAGGAGCAAGAACGGGAAGATTGAGGTATTAGGAATTGGCAAGGCCGAATCTGCAGGTGTTACCCGCGGAATGGTATCAAATATTGATAAAACAGTGCAGGGGATAACCCAGGCGGTTGATGTGGCCGGCGCGCAGTCAAATGTAGAGATCAGGGTTGTGTTTGTAGGTATTGCAGGTCAGCATATTAAGAGCTTGCAACATCGCGGATTGATAACCCGCCGTGACCTGCAATCAGAAATTGGTCGTAAGGATATTGATAAATTGATTGAAGATATGTATAACCTGGTGATGCCTCCGGGCGAGGAGATCATCCATGTGTTACCGCAGGAATTTACGGTTGATAACGAACCGGGTATAAAAGACCCCATTGGTATGGCGGGTGTAAGGTTGGAAGCCAACTTCCATATCATATCTGGCCAGGTTACCGCTATTAAAAATATTGTGAAATGTGTAAACAAAGCCAGTTTAGATAGCCAGGATCTGATCCTGGAACCACTGGCTTCGTCAGAGTCTGTATTGAGCGAAGAGGAAAAAGAAGCCGGTGTGGTTTTGGTTGATATTGGTGGTGGTACTACAGATGTGGCTATTTTTCATGAAGGCATCATCCGCCATACAGCGGTGATTCCGTTTGGCGGTAACAGCGTAACCGAGGATATCCGCGAAGGTTGTTCCGTAATGCGCAACATTGCGGAGCAGTTGAAAGTGCGTTTCGGATCGGCACTGGCTGATGAAAATAAAGAAAATGAGATTGTTTGCGTACCAGGTTTACGTGGCCGCGAGCCCAAAGAAATTTCTGTAAAAAACCTGGCCTATGTAATACAGGCCCGCATGGAAGAGATCGTGGAGCATGTGTACTACGAAATTAAATCATCAGGTTATGAGAAGAAACTGATAGCCGGTATTGTTATCACCGGTGGTGGTGCACAATTAAAACATTTACGCCAGTTGGTTGAGTTTGTTACCGGACTTGATTGCCGTGTAGGTTACCCAACAGAGCATTTGGCTAAAAACGAAGTGTTGCCGAAAAATATTTATGAGGAGCTGCAAAGCCCAACTTTTGCCACAGGTATTGGCCTGTTGATAAAAGGTATCCAGAAAACGGAATACATGAATACGGCATCAAACACAGAAACAAAAACAGAAAAACCCAAATACGAACCCAAGAAAGAAGGTGGTTTGTTTGACAGGTTATTAAAAAAGAGCATCACCTTTATTAAGGATGATATTAATGACGAGGACTTTTTAAAATAGTGAGTAGTGAGCCGTGAATGGTGAGTAGTAAACGGTGAATAGTGAGTAGTTGGGCCAGGATGCCCGTCAATAAGATCAACCATTCACTATTAACAGCTCACTACTCACAAATTTATTCACAAAGAATAACTTTTCCACATTGTTGACATTTGTGGAAAACCTTTGTTGAAAAAGTCCTATTATTACGATGGTAAAATCTAAATATTGGTTGAATCACATATAGCTGAAAACGAAGATTATGCAGTTTGAGATGTTAAAAGAAAAATCGTCAATCATCAAAGTAATTGGTGTTGGCGGTGGCGGCGGTAACGCGGTAAACCATATGTACAGGTCGGGAATAACCGGTGTTGACTTTATAATTTGTAACACTGATGCCCAGGCGCTGGAGTTAAGCCCTATACCTAACAAGGTACAGTTGGGGGCCAGTCTTACAGAAGGAATGGGTGCCGGTTCAATACCCGAAGTGGGCAAAAACTCAGCTATTGAGAATATCGACGATATTAAGCAAATGTTGGGCGTTAATACCAAAATGTTGTTTATTACCGCAGGTATGGGTGGTGGTACAGGTACAGGCGCAAGCCCGATCATTGCCAAGGCAGCCCGCGAAATGGATATATTAACCGTTGGTATTATAACCACTCCGTTTTCATTTGAAGGGAAACGCCGTAAAATGCAGGCCGACGCTGGTTTGGAAGAGTTGAAAAAACACGTGGATTCTTTCCTGGTGATCTCTAATGACAGGTTGCGCCAAATATTTGGTAACTTAACCATGAGCTCTGCCTTTGCGCAGGCCGATGATATATTAACTACAGCTGCCAAAGGTATAGCCGAGATTATCACCTTACCAGGTTATATCAACGTTGACTTTAAGGATGTGCGCACCGTAATGAAAGACAGTGGCGTATCCATCATGGGCAGCTCAACTGCAGAGGGTGAAAGTCGCGCTTTAAAGGCTGTTGAAGGTGCTTTGTCATCACCTTTGTTAAAGGATAATGAAATTGAAGGTGCACGGTATATTTTGCTTAACATCAGCTCGGGCCTTAAAGAGGTTACCATGGATGAGGTAAGCATTATTACTGATTATATACAGGAAGAAGCCGGTTTGGCTGCTGATCTGATATGGGGTAACTGTGTGGATGAAAACCTGGGCGAGCAATTGTCAGTTACCATTATCGCAACCGGTTTCCAGACCAAGGATGAACGCGAAAAGGAGAACAGCAACAAAAAGATCATATCTATGCTGGAGCCTGAGCCAAAACCTTTGGTAAAACCGGTAGTAAATGAATTTATTAACCCGGTAAAAGCTAACGCTACTGCTGAGCCTTACATGAAACAGAAAGATGAGCCGAAACAAACCGGTTTGTTTGATATGTTTGCTTCCCGTTCAGAAAAAGAAGAACTACAGGAAGAAGTTATGGTTAGGCATAACCTGGGTGATGAGGATAGTGAGGACGACCGTGAGCAGGATATGGCCGGATTTACCTTTAAAATGGCTGAACCTGAATCATACGCTCCCGTTAGGGAAGAGCAGCGCATGCCTGAGCCGCCTGCTCCTGAACCGGAGCCTGTAGCTGGTGCTGATGATCATAAAACAAATGAATCAATAGAGGAGCAGCTTAAAAAATCACGTGAGCGTATTATGCGTTTGAAAGATTTGAGCATGAAACTGCGCAGCGGCAACATTCAGGAACTTGAAAATGTGCCGGCTTACAAACGCAAAGAGATTGCCTTGCAGGAAACCCCGCAGTCTGACGAAAGCCAGATCTCAAGGTTTAGCCTGATGCCTGATAACGAAGGCAATACCGAGATTCGGAAAAACAACTCTTTTTTGCATGATAATGCAGATTAGTATCAAGTAAATAGTATCAAGTATCAAGATAATTGGAAGCCGCTATATAGAATGAAAATCTCATAGCGGCTTTTTTATAAATATAAATGCTGTAGTGGTCTTGATACTTGATACTAACTACTTAATACTCCATTCAAGTTATAACCTATTCTAAAAAGTTATAGCTATTGCTGCAAGCTTAATAAACGGCTATATTTGTATTTTAAAATACCATCTACAAAAGCGTACTACTTTGGATTTATTTGATAAAATAACAAAAAGTTTGGGCGGCCCTATCGGTCAGCACCAAAAATGGTCGCACGGTTATTTTTCATTCCCTAAACTGGAAGGAGAGATCGGGCCACACATGCAGTTTAACGGCAAAGAACATTTGGTTTGGAGCCTGAACAATTACCTGGGTCTGGCCAATCACCCCGAAGTAAGGGCGGCGGACGCTCAGGCTGCTGCCGATTACGGCATGGCTTACCCAATGGGTGCCCGTATGATGTCTGGTAACTCTATACATCATGAAGAGCTGGAAAACAACCTGGCTACATTTGTAGGCAAACAAGCCGCTTTTTTACTTAATTACGGTTACCAGGGTATGGTATCCATCATAGATGCATTGGTTGACAGGAATGACGTTATAGTTTATGACGCCGAATCACACGCATGTATTATTGATGGGGTACGTTTGCATATGGGTAAACGGTTTGTTTACCAGCATAACGATGTGGAAAGTTGCGAAAAGCAACTGGAGCGTGCTACCCGTTTGGCTGAACAAACCGGCGGTGGTATACTACTGATCACCGAAGGTGTTTTTGGCATGTCGGGAGTTCAGGGTAAATTGAAAGAGATCATCGAGCTTAAAAAGAAATATGATTTCCGCTTGCTGGTTGATGATGCGCATGGTTTTGGTACTATGGGCAGCACTGGTGCCGGTACGCACGAGGAGCAAGGCTGTATTGATGGGGTTGACGTTTACTTTGCCACCTTTGCCAAGTCAATGGCTGGTATTGGTGCTTTTGTAGCAGCCGATGAGCAGATCATACACTTCCTGCGTTATAATATGCGTTCGCAAACTTTTGCCAAAGCGCTGCCTATGCCTATGGTAATGGGCTTAAAAAAACGCTTTGAAATGTTAAAGTCGCAGCCTGAGTTGCGCGAAAAGTTATGGCTGATAGCTGGCACGCTTCAAAAAGGTTTAAAAGAGCGTGGGTTTGATCTGGGCGCCAGCAACACCATGGTTACCCCGGTATTTTTAAAAGGCGAATTGTTTGAGGCTACCAGCCTTACCCGCGATCTGCGCGAAAACTATGGTATATTCTGCTCCATTGTTATTTATCCTGTTATCCCTAAGGGTTTAATTGTGTTGCGTATTATACCAACCGCGGCACACTCTTTAGAAGATGTGCAACGTACCCTGGATGCCTACAGCGAAATGGCTGAAAAACTAAAATCAGGTTATTACAAAGAGAATAGACTGGAAATAGCTTAAACTATTTTCCACTTTATTTATAAATCAGAAAGGCCTTGGGAAACCGGGGCCTTTCTGATTTATATGCTTTTTAGTTTACCAGTAAAAATCAAAGTATAATTTTTTATTGTTCAATTGTGCTCACACTTTTTATTACCATATTTGTTAACAAACTGGTTTAAACAAAATTATTCACTAATACTATACACATGCAAGAGTTAGACCCCTCCGTTCTACAAAAAGTAAATACATGGCTTCAAGGAAATTACGATGCAGATGTTAAACAGCAAATTAAGAAACTACTTGATGATAAGGCTTATACAGAATTAACTGATTCGTTTTACAGGGATCTTGAATTTGGAACAGGTGGTCTTCGCGGAATAATGGGCCCCGGCTCAAACCGCATTAATAAGTACACCATAGGCGCAGCCACCCAGGGTTTAGCCAATTATCTGAAAAAAACTTATCCCGGCGAAAAGATCAAAGTTGCTATTGCTCATGACAGCCGTAACAATGCCGATTTTTTTGCAACCACCACAGCTGAGGTCTTCTCGGCTAATGGTATACACGTATATTACTTTGAGGAGCTGCGTCCAACGCCTGAGCTTTCATTTGCTGTACGTCATCTGGGTTGTAAAAGTGGTGTAATGCTTACCGCATCACACAATCCTAAAGAGTATAATGGGTACAAAGCATATGGTGATGATGGTGGTCAGTTTGTGGCGCCGCATGATAAGGCTGTAATGGATGAGGTAGCTGCTATCAGCAGTATTGATGAAGTTAAATTTAACCGCGTTGATGAAAATATTGAAGTAATCGGCACAGCTATTGATGAGCTTTACTTACAGGAGATCACCAAGCTGTCGGTTTCGCCCGAGGCTATCAAAAGGCAAAAAGATCTTAAAATTGTTTACTCGCCAATTCACGGTACAGGGATAACCCTTGTGCCAAAGGCGCTGGAGCTTTTTGGCTTTGAAAACGTGATATTGGTTGATGAGCAAACCACGCCTGATGGTAACTTCCCTACGGTTGTATATCCAAACCCGGAAGAGAAAGAAGCGTTAACCCTGGCCCTTAAAAAAGCACAAGATACAGATGCCGACCTGGTGCTGGCCACTGACCCTGATGCCGACCGCGTGGGTATTGCCGTTAAAAATACCGAGAATGAGTTTATCCTGCTTAACGGTAACCAAACCGGCAGTATGCTTATTAATTACCTGCTTACTGCCTGGGAAGATAAAGGCAAGCTTACCGGCAAGGAATATATTGTTAAAACCATTGTAACTTCCAACCTGATTGAGCAAATAGCCAAAGCCAAAAACGTTACTTATTTTAACACCCTTACAGGCTTTAAATATATTGGCGAGCTGATGACCCAGCTGCAAGGCCAACAAACCTTTATTGGTGGCGGCGAAGAAAGCTATGGCTATCTGATAGGAGAGCTGGTACGTGATAAGGACGCAGTTGTTTCAAGTGCATTTATTGCCGAAATGACTGCTTACTACAAAGACAAAGGCAGCAGTTTGTTTGAAGCCCTTATTGATACTTATGTACAATATGGTTTCTACAAAGAAAAGCTGATCTCGATAACTAAAAAGGGAAAAACCGGCGCTGAGGAAATCAAAGCGATGATGGAGAAATTCAGAACTAATCCTCCGGCTACGCTGGGCGGATCAAAAGTTACCACCCTGAAAGATTATGAGAAAGGTGTTGAAACTGATTTGAACACCAATACCACCAAGGCTATTGAGTTGCCGGTATCTGATGTGCTGCAGTTTATAACGGAGGATGGTAGCATTATATCTGCCCGTCCGTCCGGCACCGAGCCTAAGATTAAGTTCTACTGCAGTGTGAACGGTAAATTGGCCAGTAAAGAGGCTTACAAACAAACCGATGAGCAGTTAGATGCAAAAATTGATGCCATCATGAAGGATTTGGGCGTATAACAACGCTTTATTTATCTTAAAACAAAAAAGGGCGCTGATTAGCGCTCTTTTTTGTTTTAAACCATTTTGTCATGCTGAACGGAGTGAAGCATCTGATAGATGGCTTGGTAAGGCTTATCTGCCGATAGATCCTTCACTACGCTCAGGATGACAAGCTGAGGGTGTAATATGACAATTATCAACTTGCTAAAACCTTTTAAAATAAAATTTAATATCTTTCGGATAACCAAAGGCTTTTATAATTTTACGCCTACCATTAAAAAATCTGTATGCTTACCAGAAGAAATTTTATAAAAATAAACGGCATTGCCACCGCGGGCCTTAGTCTTGGTATTACACCATCGTTGTTTGCCAGCAGTTTGCCCGCCTTTGAAAGTCAACGCCCCAAACTGGCCGACCGTAAATTTACCAGTAAGGCGGTTGAAGCCATTATACAAAAAGTAAAGGCCGATATTAAGGATCCGGAACTGGCCTGGCTATTTGAAAATTGTTATCCCAATACCCTTGATACTACAGTAAACTACTCTGAGCTGAGCGGCAAACCCGATACATTTGTAATTACAGGAGATATCAACGCCATGTGGATGCGCGATTCATCAGCACAGGTTTGGCCGTACCTGCCCCTGATCAAAAATGATCCGGCGCTTAAAAAACTTATTCAGGGAGTACTGAGCCGCCAGGCTAAGTGCGTGCAGATTGATCCTTACGCTAATGCCTTTAATCAGGGGCCTACCGGCAGCGAGTGGGATACTGACCGTACTGATATGAAGCCCGAACTGCATGAGCGTAAATGGGAGATAGACTCCCTGTGTTACCCTGTGCGACTGGCCTATAATTATTGGAAAATTAGTGGCGATAGTAGCTTTTTTGATGATAGCTGGCAAAAAGCTGGTAAAATTATTTTAAAGACTTTTAAAGAACAGCAGCGTAAAGACGGAAAGGGCCCGTATCATTTTCAACGAAAAACCGAAACAGCGAGTGATACCGCGCCTAACAGAGGCTATGGAAACCCGGTTAAGCCGGTAGGGTTGATTTGTTCCATCTTCCGCCCGTCAGACGATGCTACTATTTATCCGTTCCTGATACCGTCAAACTATTTTGCTGTTACCAGCCTTAATCAAATGGCCGAAATGTACAGCACCATTGGTAACGACCCTACTACGGCGGCCGCATGTAAAGGTCTTGCCAACGAGGTTGATGCCGCGCTTAAAAAATATGCGGTAGCCCAACATCCTGAGTACGGAAAAATACTGGCATTTGAGGTTGATGGTTACGGAAACCAGCTTTTTATGGACGATTCAAATGTACCGAGTTTACTGGCATTACCATACCTTGATTCGTTGCCTATAAGTGATGAGTTGTACCAAAACACTAGGCGCTTTGTTTTAAGCGAAGCTAATCCATACTTTTTTAAAGGCAAAGTGGCCGAAGGTATTGGAGGTCCGCATGTGGGTATAGGTTATATATGGCCTATGGCTATTATTATGCGCGGGCTAACCTCAAACAACAAAGAGGAGATAGTAGAATGCCTTAAATGGTTGAAAACTACGCACGCTGGTACAGGTTTTATGCATGAATCGTTCAACAAGGACGATGCTTCTGACTTTACACGCAAGTGGTTTGCCTGGGCAAATACATTATTTGGCGAGTTAATTATAAAAACACATCAGCATTATCCGGATATATTGCAAAAAAGCATCTGATAGTGTATACTATATAATAGTATTAAAATATGCTATTTTTAGTATTTGAATTGTAAATAATATTATTAAAATGGTTTATTTTTTATTTTTATAATTATTTAATCTTTTTAATTGAGGTTATTTGTTTGATTTATGTTTTTAATATAATATACTAAGTTGTAAATATTAATAGACTATGTAAAATGTGGAAAAAAAGCACTTTTAAGGCAGTATTTTTCTGCTCTAAAAATTTTTAATTAAAAAAAAACATTATAGATTAGCTTAAATTAAAACAATAAACCTCAATAATTTTAAAAGGAGTAATTAAATGAAAAAATTTACTGAAGTAAAAGAGCTTGTAGCTTCTTTGGAGGCTGATGCCGACAAATTCTACAACAAAGGAAACAGCGCTGCCGGAACCCGTGTTCGCAAAGGCATGCAAGATCTTAAAAACCTGGCTCAGGCTATTCGTCTGGAAGTTCAGGAAGCTAAAAATAAAGAAGCTTAGTAAGATTTTTCTTATTCCAATAAAAAACCCGGTTATTGATTAACCGGGTTTTTTCATTTAATATGGTGTTGCTAAATTGCTTAAGCCAACTTTTTAGTTTCCTGTATAATAGCTTCGGCAGTGCTGGCGCTTACAGGTACAAGCGGTAGCCTTACAGCATCTCCGCAAATGCCTAAATGTTTCAATGCACTTTTTACACCTGCAGGGTTACCTTCAACAAACATCAGCCTCGTAAATTCAATTAAGCTGGAGTGTGTTTTTTGCGCAGCTTTAAAATCGTTATCAAGCAGCAGGTTTACCATGGCAGACAGTTGCTTAGGCAATGCATTGCCAATAACAGATATTACGCCCACTGCACCCAAGGCCATCATCGGCAGGGTTACAGGATCATCGCCTGATATAAATAAGAAACCTTCCGGCTTATCGCGCATTAATTGATTAAACAAGTCAAAATTACCAGACGCTTCCTTAATACCAATGATATTTTTAAAATCACGGGCCAGGCGTACTGTTGTATCGGCACTTATGGTGCTGCCGGTACGGCTGGGTACATTATATAAAATTACCGGAAGCGTTGCAACCTGGGCAATAGCCTTATAATGCTGGTAAATACCTTCCTGAGTTGGTTTGTTATAGTGAGGGCTTGATGATAATATAGCATCGTAGCCATTGGTATCAAATTCCTTTATTTGTTCAACCACTTCGTGGGTATTGTTGCCACCTATACCTGCAACTAAGTTTACGCGCTTATTTACTACTTCGGCTGTAAATGCCCATACCTGCTTTCGCTCGGCGGCATTCAATGTGGCGCTTTCGCCGGTTGTACCTAATGATACCAGGTATTGCACCCCGCCATCAATTAAATGTTCAATAAGGTTTCTTAAACCTTCGTAGTCAATTTGCCCATCCGCCTGAAAAGGGGTCACCATGGCTACCCCTGATCCGTAAAATTTATTCATGATTAAAATTAAAGGATGCTAATATAGCGAGTTTCGTGTCAAGTAACGAGTATCAGGAGGTAAGTATTTGCCGAATTTGCACAAAATACGAGGTTTACCTGATATTAAATCACAGGCTTATCCCCAACCTGATGGCTGAATTTACCTTACTGCCGCTATTATAGGATATGCCATACATTGCCCTGATGTTCAAATACTGCAAACCAAAGCCCAGTTCTGTATAATTTTTAAGGGTAGGGGTGTACAAATAATTCACATCTACTATTTCCTGTAGTTTAAACTTACGGATGAGCGGAATTTTATTGGTAATAAAGCCCATGAAATTATGTTCCAGGTGTGCCTCCGCATATTTATCAGGTGTGCTAAAGTTATAATAATCCAACAACAGGAACCGGTTGAGGCCCGGTTTATAGGCTAAAAGCTGGTTGCCATCAAAGTGCACAAAGTCTGGAAAAAATAGCTTATTGGCATTCAGAAATTTACCCACCCCTGCAAAAAACGAAGTGCGGCCGTAAAACCCCATGTCAATGTTTGATTTAGATATGTCGGCACTCAGCAGGTCGTAATCAACATCAGACCCGAACAGATTTTTGATTCCCTTGGTATAGCTTAAGCCGATAGTTGGATATTTTGACGGTAAATAAACCCTGCCCGATGGATAGGTTTCGTACTGGTCACTAAAATCATAAGTGGTGCGCAAACTTACCCTGAACGACTGGTTTTCGGGAAACAGCGCAACATCCTGCGCCGCGTTCAGTGGATTGTTAGAGGTAAACTGGTGATTTGAGGGACTGAAAAAGCTGTAATTTGATGCGTTAGGCAGCCATTTACGATTAGCCCACTCTACAGATGCACTGGCTTTCCACCCGCCGGTTATGCGGCCATATAATGCTGCCGCTGCAAACCGTTTCTGATATAATTTTTGATAATTCTGCCTTTCAAATAAACTATACAATGAGTTTACGATGGTAGATACCGGTTGCCGGTTATTGAGGTCGGTAATATCTGAGCCTGCGTTTAAGCTCAGGGTAAGGCGTTTTAAAGGGATGGCTGCGCCCACGGTACCATTAAACAAATGATTTGAAAAACCATACCGGACCTTTCCGTTCAGTACCAGGTAACGGTTATTAACGGTGTCAATAAGTTTGTTGTATGATGCGCCATAATCAATGGCAAAGCCTTCTACCGTGTTGTAGAGCAGCGAGCCCAGCAGGCCGTCATAATGGAAAGATTCTTTTTTGTACCGGTTACGGATGTCAACGCCCGAAAGCAGGATCTCGCCTAATTTAACCTTGTTGTTAGCCTTGTCTAACGAATCCAAGTAGGTTTTTGATTCGCGCTTTAAGGCTAATTTTTCCTTGTTTTTATAATCTGTTTTTTCCTCTTGGGTTAGGGGTATCGGGCGCTCCTGGTTCCAGTAAACAGAATCTTTACCGGTGCCTTTATTAATACGCAAAACTTCGGCAAAGTTTGTTTTTTCAAAATTGGGGTTAAGATCGTAGTTTTTGTAAACCGAAAT
Organism: Mucilaginibacter saanensis; assembly: GCF_014200575.1. Classification (GTDB taxonomy): domain Bacteria; phylum Bacteroidota; class Bacteroidia; order Sphingobacteriales; family Sphingobacteriaceae; genus Mucilaginibacter. The sequence continues at coordinate 135,521 of NZ_JACHBZ010000011.1, forward strand.
AAAATAGCCGCCTACCCTAAAACCTAATAAGCCGCCTGTAAATTCAAACTTGATGGTGGCGGGCATCCATACCTTGCTGTTTACGGGGTAAAACTGCTGATTTACTTTAAGTGTGTCAACAAAATTAATATTGGCCTTTTTGGTAATGTAAAGCTGTAGTGCCGATAAGCGCCAGCTGTCTTCCAGTATATAGATGTAACCTTCAAAACAAGGATCGTGGCTGCGTTTAGGAGTTACTTTGATCTTATTGATGGTTTCGCCATTTTCAACGGAAATACCCATCCATTTGTAGTTGTAATAAAACAAGGCATTATCTGCAATTGGCGATACCAGCGGCCGGTTGCTTAATCCGTCCCAGGTTTCAAAGTTATCGTAAAAATTAACGGCCATGTCTGATGCCCTGTTAAAGCTGAATGCCCGGTTATGGCCGGATACTTTAGACGATACCTGCACTTCGTGTACCTTATTGGGCCTGATAAAGCTATATTTTGATTCGGACTCTGAGAGGTACACTATGCCCGTACGGTTGGAGTCGAGCCCGGCCTCGTTGGTAGCCTTTTGTACATCAAAACCGATAAACTTTTTAGGAGCTGCCAGTAGCTTTTGCAGGCCTTTGATGTAGATATCACAAGTATAGGCATTAACCTCGTTTAAGTAGGTTTTACGCTTTTTAATAGCCTTACGAATAATGGCATAAGCCGGATCTTCGCCACCGGCATGTATGGCAACCGTTTTTAGTTGGTAGGTTTCGGTTTTAAGGCTTATATCAATTACCTGGTTGGCGGTAAGTTTTATCTGCTGGCTTTGCTGGCTGTAACCAACGGCTTTAAACTGTAATTCATAGTTGCCGGTGTTTAATTGCAGCAAATACACGCCCTCGCTGTTTGCTGATACGCCTTTGGTGGTGTTTTTTATGTAAACCGAAGCAAAGGGGATCGGCTTGTTATTTTCGTCGGTTATTTTTCCGCTGATGCTGAGTTGCTGTGAAAATGCGCTGAACTGTAATGTGAAAATAAGGAGGGGTAGTAAAAGATATTTCATTTAGCAGGTGATATATGCTAAGATGAAGCATACAGGCTAAATGTTACAACGCTTATTTGTTAAATAATGTGAAACATGGAGAGATTGATCCCGCAATAAGCAGGTAGATAAAGGTGGGAGATGTTAATCAGGATGCTTTTTTTGGATTTTTAGCATTGCCAAGTGGAACGTGCGCTCTGTTTTTTAAATTCCAGTCGTCAATATTAAATAAGCCAGCTTTGGTTTTGTAGTGAGATGCATCTTTTGGGCACCGTACAGAAAAGGCGCCTTTTATTTGCTCAATTACAGGCCTTGAGCCACATTCTTTACAAGGTTCACAAAAAATATTTTCCTGTATTTCGATAAATTGTGCCATTTGATAAGAATTTATGGTTGGTATAGTAAATGTTGTGAAACTTTATTGCAACACTTACGTATAAAATTGGTTAGCGGTTTTCCTGAATAAAACCATACATAAATATATGTATTTTTTACCAAGCAAAAATTTCTTTATCAAATTTTAATGAAAAAAAATTAACTGAGCATTGTCAGTAATTCTTCATCGCTAATAATCGGTATATTAAGCTTTTGAGCCTTTTCAAGTTTGGCAGGGCCCATGTTATCACCGGCAACCAGGTAATTGAGTTTAGCCGATATACTGCTGAGTATTTTACCTCCATTTTGTTCAATGATATCCTTTAACTCATCGCGCGAATATTTTTCAAATACGCCAGATATAATGAAACTTTGCCCGGCCAGTTTTTCGCTGTCCAGTTTAACTTCTTTTTCTTCGGCAACAAACTGTAAACCTAAAGCCTTTAGTTTTTCAATCTCCTGCTGGTGTTTTTCGTTGTTAAAATATTCAATGAGGCTTTGAGCTATCCGCTCACCAATTTCCTCGGCAGTTATCAGCTCGTCATAAGGTGCGGCCATTAACTTTTCAATTGATTTAAAGTGAAAGGCCAGCTTTTTGGCCACGGTTTCGCCAATATAGCGTATACCCAGGCCAAACAGCACTTTTTCAAATGGCATCTGTTTTGATTTTTCAATACCATCTAACATATTGTTGATGGATTTATCGCCAAAACGTCCCATTTGTTTAAGCTCAGCTGCATGGTTATGCAACTCGTAAATATCGCTGATGTGATTTATATACCCACGGGAATACAGGGTTTCAATGGTCTCGTCGCCAAGGCCATCAATGTTCATGGCTTTACGGCCTATAAAGTGCTGCATTCTGCCTACTATCTGCGGCGGACAGCCTTCATCATTAGGGCAATAAAAAGCAGCTTCGCCCTCTTTACGCTCCAGTGGGGTATCACAGGCGGGGCAGGTAGTACGGTATAATACAGGTATGCTGTCTGCCCTTCTTTTATCGGGGTTCACGCTGATGATCTTTGGTATAATTTCACCGCCTTTTTCAACAAACACGGTATCGCCTTCGTGTAAGTCAAGCCTGATAATTTCGTTGGCATTGTGCAGGGTGGCCCGTTTTACCGTAGTCCCCGCCAGCAACACTGGCTTTAAATTGGCAACAGGTGTAACTGCACCTGTGCGGCCTACCTGGTAGCTAACGCTGATCAATTCGGTTTCAACCCGCTCAGCTTTAAATTTATAGGATATGGCCCAGCGTGGCGATTTTGCCGTGAAGCCAAGTTCCTGTTGCTGTGAGTAATTGTTTACTTTAATAACTATGCCATCAATGTCATAACTTAGGCCAAAGCGATCCTTATCCCATTTGGTAATAAATTGCAATACTTCGTCGATATTGCTGCATAGTTCGCTATGGTCATTGGTATGGAATCCCCAATCTTTAGCGGCTTGCAAACTTTCCCAATGGGTTTTAAATAAGGGCTTTTCGGTATACAAAAAGTACAGAAAACAGTCAAGTGGTCTTTTGGCTACTTCGGCCGAGTCCTGCATTTTAATGGTGCCCGATGCAAAGTTACGCGGATTAGCATAAGCAACTTCGCCATTCTCCAAACGCTCATTATTGAGGCGCTCAAAGGCTTTACGATGCATAAAAACCTCGCCGCGAATGTCAAAATAAGCGGGATAGTTACCTGTATGCAGGCGTTTGGGAATGGTATTAATGGTACGTACGTTGGTAGTTACGTCATCGCCCTGTACACCATCGCCGCGGGTAACGGCACGTATCAGTTTGCCATCCTCGTAGGTTAAACTCATGGAGAGGCCGTCAAACTTAAGCTCGCATACGTACTCAAAATTATCGCCAATGGCTTTACGTATACGCTGATCAAAATCAAGCAGTTCCTGCGCGTTATAGGTATTGCCTAATGAGAGCATGGGCCAGCGGTGGCGCACGGTTATAAATTCCTTGGTAATATCGCCACCCACCACTTGCGTAGGCGAATCCGGATCTGCAAACTCAGGGAACTCTTTTTCAAGCGCGTTCAGCTTTTCCAGCTTTTTGTCGAAATCAAAGTCAGAAATGGTAGGCATAGCCAGCACATAATAATTATAAGTGTGCTGTTTTAATTCGCTTGTTAATGCCTGGATTTGGTTTTTAGCTTCGGCTGATGACATAGATGCGAAGTTAAGAAATTACTTTATTTCATTTAGTTTCCTGCTAATAAGTATCGTTAATATGGTTTGAAAATAAGGGGAGGAGCAGCACTCACGTATATCAATACCAGGCGAAGATCAGTGCCGGATATTAAAAAAATGACTATTAACTATAGTTTAAAAAATTAATTTAAATTTCGTTTTGCGAAAAGTTTTATAGGCGTTATATTTATCATACTTAAACCAACACGAAAATGAAAACAATAAGAGTTCTACTGTTAGCGGTGCTGCTTGTGCCTTTCTTATCACAAGCACAACAATCAACCAATCACCATCATCATGGTGCCGGATCAACAAAGCATCACGGAAAGGGCAACGGATTAATCAGGGGCGTGAGCCATACCGATTTTACAGCATCAGTTGCTGACTTTGCCGACAGTACAAAAAAAGCACTTGCAGACACCGCCTGGAAGCTTTGGAAGGATGAGAAGTGGAATGCATTGGAACAGTTTTTTACCACAAACAATCTTAACGGCGGCTGGCCCCCAAATCGTGGTGCGGTATCATTAAAAATTGTTGTATTGAAAGCCGGGCTTGAGATAGACCGTTACGGCGGTTATTATGACGCCGATAGCGTATTTCAGGATAAAGGCACGTTTGTATCCTTAAAAAGTGTACCTTTTCCGCAAAGGGCATTGCCTGATAAAACGCTGAAATCGCCTTACCGGGTTTACAAGATTTTAAAAGCTATACCCAATGTAAGGGAAGGGCAAATTATTCCGTGGTTTGGCAAAGTAGGTTTAGGTATCCAGGACGAATTGCCGTACACGGTTAATGACCTAAAAAAGCAAGGCTATCTTGAAGAAGAGAAATTACAATAACACTAACACATGATCACGAAATATATTACGCCGAAATTATTAATGTTTGATGGTGCGGAATCAGAGGTTTTGACCAGGTCTTTTGATCCTGTTACAGCTATAGCTATTGGAGCACGCATTGAGTTTAATGATTTCGCTAATAATAGTTTTGAAGATCTGCGCGCGGTTGTTGGAAATGAAGACTTTGGCAACATTGTTAAAACTGGAGGTTTTACTATAGATGGTGGCTTTTTGAATTTATACCATGGGAGCAGCAATTTGAGGTTGTATTACTGTAAAAGAGGTAATACAATAATTGTTTTTGCTTACGGGGAATTTCAACCAACCCGTTATATGCTTTATCTGGAGGGCGTGTGGGTAAGTAGCGCTCAGTAGTAGCTCAATAATTACCTGTTAAAAAGCCCTTGCCACTGTAATATTGCAGCAAGGGCTTTTTGCTGATACAGGATTTATTTATCGGTAGTAACAGATTCGTTTACTACACTCATCGGAAAAGTCATGCCTCCGGGTACTTTAGGGTTATCTTTTATTTCAACTGTGCCGCTTATCATCTGTTTGGTTTTTGATTCACTGATCCAACCGGTGGTTTTGTCGGCTTTAATATCCATGGTCATGGTGCCGCTCATATTGTATTTCATGCCCATGCCGTTCACCGTTTTAAAATCATCCTTTTTGGATGTTTCAATTGTGGCATTGCCATGTATAATATAACTTGTTGGGGTTACATCTGTTAATTGATAAACGGTATTTAAGTTGGCTGTCATGGCGCTTTCAAGTATGGTGTTGATAGTCCATTTATCGTTTTTAGATACGGGTACTTCCGGGAAAACGGCCGTCGACATTTCTATGTTACCTTTTATAGCCTTGGCACCAAATGATTGCAGGAACTGATTTTTGATCTGTTGTTTTTGCTCGCCCTGTATCTGCGGGAACCCGTCAAGTACCGATGCTATCATGATCTCCACATTTTCAACCTCATGTACTTTGCCGCTTTTGGTAAAAGTAGCTGTAAATGGTTTGTTAACCAGTCCTGCCAGTATAGACGACATGATATCCGAAGGATCCTTTTTTTGCGAATCAAAACTTATAGGCCCGGTAGGCAACTGCATTTTCATACTCAGGCTTTTGTAATTAACCTCCATATAGTATACCGAGTCATCAGCATTAAGTACTTTGAAGGAGGTAGTGCCGGCAATGGTAAGGTCAACATTATTGGCCTGCCCGTTTATAGTTTGCTTTATGGTTGATACCGTGTTGGTAACCATACTGTAAGTGTTGCCTTTTGTAAGGTTTAAAGTAAGCTTTAACTTTTGTGCCTGGCATGAAACGCTTACAATTAATAGCAAAAAGAGGTTAAAAAGATATTTCATAGCGTAGTAATCGGGGGCTAAAGTTATTATAATATTTGCATCAAAAAATGCAATAAAACATAACAATTAATTAAAATTTATTTCGTTAACTTTATAGTAATCAAGGCTCTTTATATTTAAACAACGGAAAAGGGGGTTTTTATGTTACAGCAAATAGCATTTATACCGCAGCACCAGTTTCATGTATTGATCAATTTTAAGGGTGATGAACGCATTATTGCGGTTTTACCAAACGAAGCAGGGAGATTCCGCGTGGTTGATCAGGGTAAAGTTATAGCAGAAGTTAATTTTAATCAGGAACAAGATTTTGTTTGTTGCCAGGGCAAGCTGGAAGCTAATATAATGACCCAGCTTGAACACCAGATAAAAAATCATTACGCATAATAGTAAACCAAGAATTTGATAGTTCATGGGTAATGGCTTATGGTTCATAGTCCATGGGTTCTTGTTACTCATGGGCTATCTATTTTTTTGATGTCTTGCTAAAATCAGGTGCAATAAACCTCATGGAGTGTTTTATATCTTATCAGCAAGCTTAGCTTTGATATACTGCGCTACACTATTTGAAAACTCCTCTGAGCCCCACTTATTTAAGTGAAATACATCTGAGAATTTTTCCGGGTGAAAATTAAAGTGCGGGTCTGATGAGTAATCTAAAAATGTTACGTTAGGATATTGATGGGTAAGCTTCACAATCAACTCCTTTTCAACAGTTTGATTATCCAGGTAAAAAGGGTTTTTTAATACAGTTGGCGAAATAACAACCAATGTTTTAATGTTTCTTTTAGCGCTGTTATTCAAAAAGGTTTTTAAATACCACAGGCCTTTATCTTCAGGAATGTCCTTACGCTTTTTGATTTTTAAATAGCGCCTGTTCATTCTGAAGTTATAGTCGTCTACCTCGGGTTTGGTCATTTTACCCTCGAGCGGTAAATATCCGTTATCATCTTTTTTTACAGTTTTAGCGAACAGGGCATTGGTGGCCAGTATAAACAACGAGGAGTTGAAAGGGTAAGTTTGAGATAAAAGTTTGTAAGGTTCAAACGGGCTGATTTCCCTGATGTACTTTATAAACTCCGGATGTTTGCTGCAATAAGGCAACAGAATACTTAGTTTATCGTATTTGGATTGATCAATTCCTAACTCTCTGGGGCTGATGTCCAATATGATGAGTTTGGGCGTATGCCTGGTTAGTGAAATTTCTTCCATGGCGGTTGAGTAAGGTATCATCAGCCCGTCGCGGCCTGAGTCATAACAACTTAACCCTACTATTTTAGATATAATGGATGGTGAATAATGGCGCACGGCCCTTGAGCTTCCATAAATCATGATATCTTGCCGGGAGCTGTCAATAGCATAAGTTGTTTGACTAAATTGCCCCACTCGCTGGCTGAAGTACATTTTTCTGAATCCGGCACCTACTAAATGGTCAAGTAGTATCAATACTACAAGAAAACCGGCTGGTTTAATCAGAAACTTAGCAAAAGACATGGTTTTCATCAAAATTGAAAATATATAAACTGACCACCGTTAAACACTCCTAATAGCAATATTAAAATAATGGTGAAGGCTACTGACCCCCATCTTAAGGCAATATTTGGCGAAGTAAAGAAATTGAACTTTTCAGGGTAATATTCCATTTTGTACTCCACTGCAAACAGCAGGAAAATGGCCAAAATAGAATGGGCAAAATTGCTTATGCCATCGCCAAAAAATGGTTTTGCCCCAAAGCTCCTTAAATCATGAATCAGGGTAAAGGCATCGGTAACGGTGTTGGCCCTGAAAAATATCCAGGCGAAGGTTACAAATAAACCCGTTAAAACCATATTTCCTATCCGGATTACTGTTGCAGCTGCCTTACTTTGAGGCTCTTTGCGTAAATAAGGTTTAATAATCATGTACACAACAGAATACAAACCATGCAAAATTCCCCATATAATATAAGTGTAGTTGGCACCATGCCATATACCGCTTATTAAAAACACAATAAACAGGTTAAGGTATTGCCGGTTTTTGGATACCCGGTTTCCGCCCAGCGGGATATACAAGTAATCACGAAACCAGGTTGATAACGATATGTGCCATCTGCGCCAAAAGTCCTGGATGTTGGTTGCAAAATATGGGCGTTCAAAATTTTTCATCAGGTCAAAACCCATGGTTCTGGCGCAGCCAATGGCTATATCAGTATAACCCGAAAAATCGCAATAAATTTGTACCGAAAAAAAGATAGAGGCAATAACAATGGTAGTTCCGTTATGCAGCTCAGGGTTGTTATATACTGAATTTACAAAGATGGAGAGGCGGTCGGCCACAACCAGTTTTTTGAAAAACCCCCAAAGCATCATTTTTAAACCGGATTTTAATAAATCATAATCAAAACGGTGCTCGGTATGCATTTGTGGTAGGATGTTCTGAGGCCTTTCAATAGGGCCTGCCACCAGTTGCGGATAAAACATGACATACAAGCTGTAAATACCAAAGTGTCTTTCTGCCTTTTGATTGCCACGATATACCTCAATCGTGTAACTCATGGCTTGAAAAGTATGAAACGATAAGCCAATAGGTAACAAGATGCTTAAATAAGGTATGGGATCATGATAGTTAAACTTCCCCAGAAACATATCTACATTAAGATTCAGGAAGTTGAAATACTTAAAAACCGCCAGGATACCTATATTGGCTATTAAGCTTGCTGCTAAAAGAAGCTTTCGGCGCCGTTTGTCTTTGGCTTTTTCAATGTATATGCCCGCCAGGTAATCAATTATAATGGTAAAGCCCAGTATCAGAATATAAATGGGCACAAAGGCCATATAAAAGTAACAGCTTGCCGCTAAGAGTATGATCCATCTAAATTTATGAGGGAGGGTAAAATACAGGGAGGTTACTACTATATAAAAGAGTATGAAATTTACAGAATTAAAAAGCATAATGCATATAAGTAACTAATGCTAATTATTAGCATTAGTGTATATTTTACCCATACTTATACGCAGTAACAAGTAGATAGTTAAATATTCCCAAAAGTATTAATGTAAATCCTTAATTAACAAATATTGGGTAAAAAACTCCATCGGGCCTAATAAATAGTGTTTTTTTTAATACGCTGAAAATCAAATAGATATTTCGATTTTCTCTTCAGTTAAACAGCCAAAAAGCCGGTTCTGATTAAAGGAACCGGCTTTTTAGCTGTTATGTAACATTTTTGTTAGTCTTTGCTTACGGGGTCTTTAGCCAGCATGGCTTCTTTTATAAACTTAACCGGTGCACTGCCATAGCTTAAAAACTTCTCATTAAACTCCTTCAATTTATATTTATCACCCATTTTTATTTTGTAGGCTTCGCGCAGATCCATGATCTCTTTATAGCCGGTGTAGTAGCTGGTTAACTGTACGCTGGTAACGCTTACCCTTTTCCATTTACCGTCAGCTTCGGCCTGTTGCTGAAAGGCTTCAGTAGTAAGCATTTTTATAGCTTGTTCTTTAGTCATGCTGCCGCTGTGTACACTATAATCCAGTATAGTATTGCAAACCGAACGCAGATGCCATTTATACCACATCAGCAGCATTTCGGGCTCGTTATTACCATAGCCATTGTCAAGCATCATCTGCTCGGTATATACTGCCCAGCCTTCGGCCATTGCTCCATTACCAAATACCGATTTAATGATACTTGGCGCTTTGTTGGCATAAACTCCCTGCACGTAATGGCCTGGAACGGCTTCATGTATGCTGAGTATCTGTATAATATACTGGTTGTATTCACGTAAATAGCTTTCGGCTTTTTCGGGGCTCCAGCCAGCCAGGCTGCCCACATTGTAGTAGGAGTTGCCGCCTTTGTCATAAGGCCCAGGCCCGCTCATAGAAGCTCCCGCCACACCTGCCATATAACCCGGCTCTTTACGGATGACAAGTGGTTTTGAAGGATCAAGCGTAAGCAGGTCTTTTGTTTTGATAAACGCGTTTAGCTTAGGTATAATTTGCTCAATGGCTGATTGAAATTCGTCGGGCTTAACATGCTTTGATGACAGGGTATCTATCATCGCACTGATTAATTGAAGCGTATCCGCAGGCATGGCTTTATTGCCAAAATATTTGGGCCATAACTGGCGGCTTATTTTTGCCATTTCGCCGTGTAGATACTTTTTACGTTTCATTGCAGCATTATAAACCTGCTGTGCTGTATTGGCCGATACTATTTCGTATTTGAACTTATCTTCATAAAGATCCTTACCTAGTCTGAAACTCCGCGGGTGATCATTTTTTAACGCTTTTAACCAATCGGCATAAGCCTTTATAGCCTGGGCGCAAAGAGCGGCCCGGTCTGTCATTTGTTTTTTCTCGGCCTTAGGAATGTCAGTTTTCTTTAAGGAGTCGGCAAAATCTTTTTCAATTACGCTAACGCCGCCAAGGTTTTGTTCAATAGCCAGGCTGGTAAGTTCCGTAACCGGATTTTTTATCTGTTTTTCGGCCTCTTTATAGTAAAGGGGGACATTGGCCATTTTTTGATAAAAATTACGCAAACGCTTAGCAAGTGGAGCGTAGTGTTCATTCAGGATATAGGCAAAAGTTCCAATCACGTTATAAGATGAAGGGTCCCACTCATAAGCCTTTAGCTGCTGAATTTGCCACTGGGCATAATCCAGCTGGTTTTGCATCATTTTATAATCAATTCTATTGGCTACGGTAAGGGTGTTTGGTTCAAACCGGCTTAGTGAGTCAATTTGTACCTTGGCAAAATCCATCATCTTTTGCCGGCTCTGCTCATTTGGGATATACAGTAAGCTATCATATTTATGATAACCAACCGATGTGGCCCAATCAGGGTTTAACTTCCATAAAGCATCCAGGAACGAATTTTCATAAATAGCAAAGGCTGCGTCATCCTTACCCAGTAGCGGGCCGCTGCCGCTACCGCCTTCTTTTTTACAGCCAATTAAGGCAGCCATGAAAATAATAACTGCCAGAAACAGCCGTACGAAAATATTTTTTATCACGTGATTTTGAAATTTGATTATGCGCGATAAACTTAAAACTTTAAAGCATATAAATCAAACCATAGATTAATTTGTTACCTTAAACATGATGAAAACAACGAGTAAAGAACACGAAATATTGATTGAAGAATTATTGCACCTGTTGAACGGGGGCAATGCCCACGCCGATTTAAAAAAGGCGCTGGACGGCTTGCCTGTTGAATTAAGGGGCGCTAAGCCCGATAAGCTGCCTTACAGTATCTGGCAGCTGGTTGAGCATATACGTATTGCGCAGTGGGATATGCCGGAGTTTTGTAAAGATGGTAACCATCAATCACCCAAATGGCCTGATAATTACTGGCCAAAGGAAACCAGTCCGGTGAGCAGCGATGCATGGGATAAATCAGTTAAACAAATAAATGACGACCTTAATGAACTGATAGATTTGGTAAAAACGGGCGACCTGTTTACCAAAATACCTCATGGTGATGGGCAAACCCTGTTGCGTGAGGCTTTACAGGCCGCAGATCATACAGCTTATCACGTTGCCGAAATTATTATAATACGCCGCCTGCAGGGTGCATGGTAACCCTGTACTCTCTAAGAGGAAGAAATATAAAACGTCTCTCCGAAGGTGCGGGTTGGGAAGGGTGTTATTTTACCTTATTTAAAAAGCTGATCATTGCTTTCACAAATTCGGGTTTAAGCGGTAAATCGGGCTCATTATAGGTTGCCATATTTTTAACCTTATCGGCAGGGGCTTCTTTTAAAACGTGATTCATGTTGGGTATTATGGCAAGTATCGCTTCAGATTTTGCCTTTTTCAATTTTTCGGCATCAGCAACGGTAACTTGTAAGTCGGTGTTACCCTGTACAATTAAAATAGGGACCTTTAGTTTTCTGATTTCGCGGGCTGGGTTGTACCTGAACCACGACATCAGGTATTTTTGTACGCTTGGCCTTGCAACAGAATATAGTGCAGGGTCAATATTGTCAGTAGTTTTGCCTCTTTTTAAGCTGTCAAGCATCCTGTTAAATCCATCGGCAATCCACTGGGGTTGCGATTTCATTTGTTCGGTCATAATTTTATCGGCCGAATCGCCGGCGCCGGCTACTGATATAAATGCTTTTATCGGCTGATCATTAGCCGCCATCATGCCAACTAATGAGCCTTCGCTGTGGCCCAGTATAATGATCTTTGAAAAACGCTGATCATCATTCAGCATATTGATCAGTCCAACAGCATCATCAATGTAATCCTCAAAACGAAGTTCGGTTTCTTTGGTTGAGCTTACACTCTGGCCCACCAGGCGTTTATCGTAGCGTAAAGAAGCATAGCCGTTTTTGCCCAGTTCATTGGAGATCATTTTATAAACATTGGCATTAAGGCCAAGTTTAGGACTGTTACCATCGCGGTCAGTAGGGCCTGAACCGGCAATGATCAATACAACAGGTATTTTACCGTTTGCATTATTAGGCATGGCCAATGTACCTGAAATGGAACCCGAAAAAGTTTTTAATGTTATAGGTGATTCCGTTATAGATGGATCAGTAGGTATGCCTGTAGCTGCCTGAGCCGTTGCGGTAGCTGCAGGTGCCTGGTAAGGTTTTAAAAGTAAACCCGTAAACTGGTTTTGTGAATTTACAGACAGGTTCAATAAGAAAGTGCTTTTTTGAAATGTTGCCTTGTAATAGGCCAACGGAGGATCATATTTAACAAAATCGGCATCTACCAGGTTGCCGAGCTGGCTTTTTAGCTGCAAGGTGGTGCTTTTAAAGTTATCCAAGGGGAGGGCAGCTTTCATTTCCGGACTAAACATGTTAAAAATGCTGTCGGGCTGGTTGTTATTGTACAATTGTTTAAACTTGTTTAAGGCAATAGTATAATTAGCTGGTTCTGGTTGTGCAGTTAGTTTTGTTGCAAAGCAGATAATCAGGATAAAAAAACTTATTTTCTTCATGTTATAGTATTCAATATTGTACAGTAATCCGTTGGCCCGAAATTAGTAAAAAATGCTTGGTTTTAATTTAATTGAGTTTATAAGTTCTGTTAGGTATAAGTGCGGGGGATGATAACGATTTTGGGTTCAAATTAGTAAATTAATATTAAATCGGTATTTATTATTCATATATCGCAAATTATCAATATGTATTTATAATTTTTAATATTTTGTTACTATATTGCGATGTATTCCTAAATCGGGTAATACAAGTATTTGCTACACTAACTATTAATGAAGGTCTTATTCGGGGGTTTGTTTTCAGCTTTCTTAGCCGGAATGTGTTGTTTTTGTTTTGCGCAAACCAAGCCTTCCGCGTTGCAGGGCAAAGTTTTGATGGAAAATAAGGATGCCGCAGAAGCAGCAACCATTGTTCTCCTGAAAGCAGCCGACTCCACCGTAGTACGATCATCACTGGCTGATAGAAACGGCGCTTTTACATTCGCCAACATTAGCGCTGAAACCTATTTGCTTTTAGCTACCAGCATAGGATGCAGTAAAGTTTATTCGGGGCCATTTAAAATCACGGCCGGCCAAAGTATAGTTGCTCCTGATATTGTTTTGAAATTGATTAACAGCCAGTTGAAAGAGATCACGGTTGTTGCCCGGCGACCTTATATAGAGGTGAAGCCTGGGAAAATAGTACTGAACGTTCAAAATAGCCTCACCGCAGAGGGCAACTCCGTATATGATGTGCTCAAGCAATCACCCGGGGTGCATGTAAACAGCGGCAGCGAAGCCCTGATCATTAACGGGCGGCAGCCGGCTTTAATCACCATTGATGGTAATCCAACAAATTTAACCAATGAGGATCTGGTAAACCTGCTGCGCGGAATGCAAAGCAGTAACGTTGAACAGATTGAAATGATCAGCAGTGCCTCGGCCAAGTACGATGCATCGGGTGGTGGCATCATCAATATCATTTCAAAAAAGGGTAAAAACATAGGTACAAACGGAACCGTAACTGTAGGGGGCGGTTATGGTCAGTATTATAAGAGCCGCGCAGGTATAGTTTTTAATAACCGTACAGCAAAACTCAATGTGTTTGGAAACTACACCTTTGAGGATAATAAAACAGGGCGGTATATAAAAACAGACAGGGATATTAATTATAATGATATTTTAAGTAATTATAATGTTGATTATAATAACACCCAAAAATCATATAATCATAACTTTAAAGTGGGCGCCGATTATACAGTGTCATCCAACCAAACTATTGGCTTTTTGGTGAGCGGTATTATACGTGAGGATGACTTTTTGAAGGATAATAACCTAAAGATCTCTAACCAGAATAAGCTCGATTCTGTCATCATAGCCAAATCAACGCTTGACAGGGGAACCAGTTTTTTAAATTACAATATCAATTATAACGGGGTGCTTGATAAAAGCGGCAGAAGCCTCTCGGCCGATGTTACTTATTCAACCTATAAACGTCATTCCAACGAGTATATAACAAATAATTTTTATACTCCTGCCGGTGCCAAATACCGCGATTCGCTGCAGTTGGAGAATATTTCGCCTTCAGAGATCCATATCTGGACGTCTAAAATTGACTTTGTGAATCCGCTTTCAAAAACGTCAAGATTGGAGGCCGGGGTAAAATATAACCATATACAAAGCGATAATGATTTAATATTTGGCCCTCTTGTAAACAAAACATACCAGGCCGATCCTAATTTTACTAACCGTTTTGTATATACTGAAATTGTAAGCGCCGGTTATTTAAACTATCTTAATAAGATAGGTAAATTTGATATTACCGCAGGCTTAAGGGCCGAAAAAACAAACTCAACCGGAAGATCAATCGGGTTAAACTTAAATTCGGTAACTAACGAAAATAATTACTTTAACCTTTTTCCGCAGGTGCAGGTAAATTATCAGGCAGACAAAAAAAATGGATTTAACATTAGTTTTAACCGGGGTATTCACCGGCCTGATTACCAGGATATAAACCCGTTTTTGTACTATACAGATCTGTATGATTACACATCAGGTAATCCCGATCTGAAACCAGAATATACCAGCTCGTTACAGTTATCGCACACTTATAATAGTACATTTATAACTACCCTGTATTATAATGTGACCAAGGATGCCTATGATTTCCCTATTTATGAGCAAAATGACTCATCAAAGGTTAACATCACCATCCGCAGAAATTTTGGCAAAATATTCGTGTATGGAGGCTCATTTTATGCTCCTGTGCAATTTAACCATTGGTGGAGTGCGAGCTTTAACCTTGATGCTTCTTATCAGCACTATGTGGCCTACGCGGTAAACGGAAGCTTTAATAAGGGATCACAGGATATTATTTTTAATAGTACGCAAAATTTTGCAGTGAGCAGCACCATTGCAGCAGAAGTTTCGGGCAGGTATGAGTCGCCAACACTGTATGGCGTAAACCAGCTGAAACAGAGCTATACTGTAAATGCAGGTATCGGCAAACAACTGTTTAATAAGCGAGGTAATTTAAAACTGACTGTTATTGATATTTTTAACAGCGACCGTGACCGGTACCATACCCAGTATCAAAATGTTGATTTAACGGGCATTAACAAACGGGAAACCCGCAGGGTGTTGCTTAATTTTACCTATCGCTTTGGTAAATCGTCGGTTAAATCGGCAAGCAAGCATAATACCGGCAGTGATGACGAATTGAGAAGAACAGGTAGTTAATAACGCTGATTACTTTACACGCAGTTCGGGGTATTTACCTTTAATTTTGGTTACGAAGTAATGGCCCAATGAATCGGAACTGATAAATCTTTTATACGCTGTTGAGGGGAAACCAAAGTACTGCCACACTCCGCCACTATCCCTGAATTCCACTTCTAAAATTCTGGCCGAGGAATCATAGCCTAAGCTATTTAATGCCGATGACTCTACTATGCGTCTTTGCATAATATTATAATATATACAAAGCCAAAAATGTTTTAAAAATATTTAACCTGCATGCCCGCTGAGCATACTTGCCAAAATAATAAGTAAAACTAATAGGGTAATAGCAGTATACAGGTAATCCTTCTCCAGCACAAAGCCAATGGCCGAAAATACTACCCGTATTACGGGAGTTGCAATAAGTAAAATTATACCAGCCTGTATAATGGCCTTTCCTCTAAGTGTAATTATACCGTGAAATATGCCCTGGGTGGTTTGTATAAAATCAGGTACGCCTTTAAAAGTGCTGTAATCGGCATGTGCCTGTCCGTGTCTGGATAAATATATAACACCGCCAATAAAAATAATACTCATGGATAGCATTACGCCAATGCGTAATATCCATCCAATAACAGCCTGCATATCTTTATCTTTAAAATTGCTCATGTTCTGTTATATTTTACCCATAAACCCGTTATAAATCATTTGCGACGCCAAAAAAGTTACCACTATGGCAAATATCCAGCGTAACCATCCCGACGAGGTGGTGTGTACCAGTATTTTTGATCCGCTTAGTGCACCAAATAAAACACCTATAGCAACCGGCATTGATAAACCCGGATCAATGTATCCGCGTTGTAAATAAACAACTGCGCTTGCCGCAGCAGTTACGCCTATCATAAAATTACTGGTAGTGGTTGATACCTTAAACGGAATGCGCATTACCGTATCCATGGCCAGTACCTTTAACGCTCCCGAGCCAATACCCAGCAACCCGGATATAACGCCTGCAAAAAGCATCATAAAAAAGCCACCGCCCACATTTTTCACACTATAGTTTACCATGCCCGCAGCGGTAGGGAAACTGCTGTTTAACTTTAGTTTTTCGGCCAGCCTATTTTTCTCCTGGTTTATCAGCTCGGCCTTTTTGCGTAAGGACATAATGGCCGATGTAATAAGGATAACACCGAACAAGATAGCTATAAAGTTTGTAGGGATATAAACAGCTATAAGCGCACCCACCATGGCACCTCCGGTAGTAGCAATTTCCAGGAACATGCCCAGCCTTATATTGGTAATACCCTCTTTTACATAAGCCGCTGCCGAGCCGGATGAGGTGGCAATTACAGATACCAGCGAAGCACCTATAGCATAATGAATATCAACGCGGAGCACCAAAGTTAACAATGGAATAATAACAAACCCGCCGCCTAAACCAGTTAACGAGCCCAGTAGGCCCGCAAAATAGGAGCCGATAAATATGATTAGCGTTAGTACAATTACCGACATGTTTTGCAGTCAAATTGAATTGCGAAAGTAAGCATAACTTTTTTAGATACCCTGTTTGTTAAGGCACATATATCGGCTGATATTAAATAATATAATTCTGTAGCATATAAATTTGTTTTATTATTTTAACCTCGTTATTCTAAACCTTATATGAACAAGAAAAATCAACTGCTCCTCCTTTTTGTTGCATTGTTCCCTGTATTGCTGCATGCACAAAGTAAACTGCCCGATAATATGTTTTTACGCACCCTGCCCAATGGCATGGACGTACTTGTGATTGAAGACAACAGTGTGCCGCTTGCAACTATCATGATAACCTGCAAAAATGGCTCATATACCGAAACGCCTAAATTTAATGGTTTGAGCCATTTATATGAACACATGTTTTTTAAGGCTAATAAAGATTATAGCAGCCAGGAAGAGTTTTTGAACCGGGTAAATGAACTGGGCATTAAGTTTAACGGATCAACAACCTATGAAAACGTAAACTATTATTTTACGCTCCCTAAGTTTAACCTTGCTGCCGGGCTTACGTTTATGAACTCAGCCATCCGGTACCCTATGTTTGACAAAAGGGAAATGGCTGGCGAAAATGATGTAGTTGATGGTGAATTTCAAAGGCATGAATCGAGCCCGATGTTTGCTTTAAGCGATGCCATGGATCACCACATGTGGGGCGATCTGTATAGCCGCAAAAACAGCATAGGTAACCACGAGGTGATTCGGATGGCTACCCCTGATCTGATGGATTCCATTAAAAATAAATACTATTTCCCTAATAATTCATTACTCACCATTGCCGGGGATGTAGAGCATGAGGATGTGTTTAATAAGGTTGAACAGATTTATGGCAGCTGGAAATCCTCAGGTTTTGATCCGTTTAAAAAATGGCCCATCCCTGAGTTTAAGCCGCTTGAAAAATCTGACTATTTTATTGTGGAATCAAAATTAACCCAGGTTCCTATCGTATTGATTGAATGGCAAGGGCCTGATACCCGCAATGATGTAAACTCCACTTACGCTGCCGATGTGTTTTCATACATTTTAAATCAAAATTCATCAACGCTGAAAAAGGCACTGGTTCAATCTGGCCTGGCACTTGATGTAAGGATCAATTATTTAACCTTGAAGCATGTTGGGCCAATTACCTTGCTTGTGGTGCCAAACCCTAATAAAATTAAGGAGTGTATGGCCGAGGTGAAAAAGCAGCTTACCTTAATGGATAATGATAATTACGTAACAGATGAGCAAATAGAAACCGCCAAGCAAAAACTCGGTATTATCAGGGTAAGGGAAGAGGAAGTGGCTTCAGATTTTGTACAGGTACTTTCTTTCTGGTGGTCATCAGCTTCGCTTGATTATTTTACTACTTATAATGACAGGTTAAACAAGGCCACCCGGGCCGATCTGCAAAGCTATGTACGTAAATACATAAAAAATAAACCTTATTGCGCCGGTTTACTCATTAATCCCGATTTAGAGGCACAGGTAGTACCACAAAACTTTTTTACAGCTTCTAACTAATTGTACCCATGAAAAAGATATTCATAACCATACTGTTTGTTTGCTTTGGCCTGCCGGGAGTGTTTGCCCAGTCAGAAACTACATCATTTGATGTGGATGGCATCAAAGTGATATTTAAACCTACCTTAAAGGAAATTATTAATGTACGCATGTTTTATCGCGGAGGTGTAACCAACTATCCTGCTGATAAGGCCGGTATTGAAAGATTTGCTTTGGAGGCAACTACCGAGTGCGGCACAAAAAAATATGATGCGAACATGTTTAGGGACAAAGCCGATAAATTTGGTATCGACATTAGTACCAGCACCGATTTTGACTATGGTAATATTGAAATGGACTGTGTATCAAAGTATTTTAACGAAGGTTGGGACCTGCTTACCGAAGCAGTAGTTAACCCGGTTTTTGATAATGCCGAGGTAGAGCTTTTTCGCGGCAAGATGCTGGCCCGGATCAGGCAGCAGCAAACAGACCCTGATGACCATGTAGAGGACCTGGTGGTAAAAAACGGATTTGAAGGTACTCCTTATGCCACTGATCCGGCTGGCGAAGACGCTATTGTAAGCAAGCTGACACCCGCTGAGCTGAAGACTTATTACAACAGCATTTTAAATAAAAAACAGCTGTTTTTAGTGGTTGCCGGCAAGATCAATAAAGAGGAACTTATTGCAAAAATAAAGGCTTCGTTTGCGGCGCTGCCATCCAAAAATTATACACCCGCGAAATTGCAGGAGCCCGTTTGGAATGATTACCGGTTGGTTACCGAAAGCCGCAACCTTTCTACCAATTATATCAACGCCATTATGAATTCGCCAACGGTAAGCAGTAAGGATTATGTACCGTATACTGTAGGTATAGCCGCTCTTGGAGGCTCTTTGTTTAACTTGCTGCGTACCAGGTTAAATTTATCTTATGACCCGGGTGCAAGCTCTTTAATGCGTCAAATGCCGTACTCCATTATGTATGTAAGTACTACAAACCCCAAAGAGGCTGTAAAAGCGATGACAAGGGTGTTGAACAATGTGCTTAACTACGGACTTTCTGCCGAGGGCCTGAAAAACATTAAAAGCAGTTATATCACCAATAACTATGTTAAACAGCAAAGCACATCGGCAATTACCTTGAGTTTAGGCAAGGCCGAAGTTTTGGGCGGATGGGAAATTGCCGAGAACATGCCATCGGCAATTGATAAGGTAACCGTATCGCAAATAAACGCTGCCCTGAATAAATATATCCGGGGTTTAAGATGGAGTTATTTGGGCGACACACAACAAGCAGATGCCGCGGCAGGGGAGTTTAAAAAAATAATCCATTAACCACCATGGCATAACTATTTATGCCATGGCCGCAGGCCTGAAATTACCGGTAATAAAAAAAATGACTTAACGCCCCCATAACCTAATCGCTAAAGTCATTACTTTCGTGGCATGGGGTATAAAAGTTTACAGGCCTGTATTGCCGATCTCGAAAAAAATGGTCACCTGATCAGAATCAAGGAAGAAGTTGATCCGCACCTGCAAATGGCAACTATTCATCTGCGTGTATTTGAAAACCAGGGACCGGCTATCCTGTTCGAGAAGGTAAAGGGCAGTAAATTCCCGGCGGTGTCCAACCTTTTTGGTACGCTTGAACGGTCAAAGTTTATTTTCAGGGATACGCTTGATAAAATTAAAACTCTTGTTGAGCTTAAAAACGATCCGATTAAAGCCGTTAAGCGCCCGTTTAAATATACCAATGTGGCACTTACCGCGTTATCGGCACTGCCCATGAAACGTAAGGCTGGCGCTCCGGTTAATTTTGGTCGCTGCCTTATTAGTGATATTCCTCAAATAGTGAACTGGCCCATGGATGGTGGCCCGTTTGTAACCATGCCGCAGGTATATACCGAAGATGCCGATAAACCAGGCATTATGGATGCCAACCTGGGCATGTACCGTATACAACTGGCCGGTAACGATTATATTTTAAATAAAGAGATTGGCCTGCACTACCAGCTGCATCGTGGTATCGGTGTGCATCAAACTAAGGCAAACGCTAAGGGAAAGCCATTAAAGGTGAGCATATTTGTGGGCGGTCCGCCATCGCATCCGGTAGCAGCCGTAATGCCCCTACCCGAAGGATTATCAGAAATGACTTTTGCCGGTGCATTAGGCAATCGCCGTTTCCGGTATTTTTATGATGAGGAGGGTTTCTGTATTTCGGCCGATGCTGATTTTGTGATCACCGGGACCGTTATGCCCCTTGAAAATAAACCCGAAGGTCCCTTTGGTGATCACCTCGGATATTATAGCCTGGTGCATCCTTTCCCATTACTAAAGGTGCACAACGTGTACCACCGTAAGGATGCTATATGGTCATTCACCGTAGTAGGGCGGCCACCGCAGGAGGATACCAGCTTTGGGGCGCTCATACATGAAATTAGCGGAGCTGCTATACCTAAAGAAATCCCAGGGCTGCATGCAGTTAATGCGGTTGATGCGGCAGGTGTACATCCGCTGTTGTTTGCCATAGGCAGCGAACGTTATACGCCCTATATTAAGGAACGCAAGCCCCAGGAAATATTAACCATTGCCAACCATATACTGGGCAAAAGCCAGCTGAGTTTGGCCAAGTATCTGCTGATTGCCGCACAGGAAGATGATCCGGCACTTGATGTAAACAATATCAGTGCATTTTTAAGTCATATACTGCAACGTGTTGATTTTACCCGCGATCTGCATTTTTATACCCGCACAACCATTGATACGCTTGATTATAGCGGCAGCGACCTAAACTCAGGCAGCAAGGTAGCCATAACTGTTGCCGGCGATATTAAACGCGAACTATGGACGGAGCTGCCATCATGGTTTGATTTGCCTAAGCCGGTTAATAATTACAAAATGGCTATGCCTGGTGTGTTAATGGTTGAAGTGCCAAAACATATCAACCACAAGGATATTGATAACGTAATCAGTATTATTGAATACCGGTTAAAAGAGGAAGAAGATGACCTGAAGGGACTTGCCCTGATGGTGCTTTGTGATGATGCTACTTTTGCAGCAGCCGATATTAATAATTTTGTTTGGGTAACCTTTACCCGCAGCAACCCGTCGCATGATATATATGGCATAGGCAGCTTTACCGAGCATAAACACTGGGGTTGTACAGGGCCGCTCATTATTGATGCCCGCATAAAACCTCATCATGCCCCGGTACTGGAAAAAGACCCCGAAGTTGAAAAACTCGTTGATAAAATGGGCGAGAAGGGCGGTGCACTTTACGGAATAATTTAAGGGCAAATAGGAAGTGTGCAGGTAGTTAAATTTATAAAAAGTTAATATTTCCGTGCGGTAATATATTTATCTTTGGGTGTAAAAACTTAGTCCTTGCCTTACACTATCACCACTCCTATTAAAGGGGTACTACTTTTCTTTGCTATTTTCTTCTTAACTATTGTTAAAGGATACAGTCAACAATTTTATATAGCGGCATATAATATGCCTTTACAACGGGTTACCTTAACGCCCAATGGTCCGGTATCGGTATCTGTTGGAGGCTGCGGAGCCAATGATTTTTTTTCAATAGCCATATTAGGCAATAAGTTATATTACAGTAATGGCTCTTCTATGTTCGCTGGTGATATAACGAGTGGTGATTCTCCTACCATTACTAATTGTGTTTTTTTGGGGGTAAGTAATTTTGGCAATGCGCTTACTGTTGACAAAAAGGGGATACTATACTATGCCATAGGTAACCTGTTGTATTCATTTAATCCGGCTGATGGAAAAATAGTTTTTATAGGGACTATGCCTTATACCGCACAGGGCGATCTGATGTTTTATAACAACGAATTGTATATGGCCGCAGGCGAGGGTATAGCCAAGATCAACCTGGCAAATGTTGCCCTGAGTACGCTGTATATACCCATACCTAATGAAACTATTTACAGTTTAACGGCGGCATCTGTAAACGGAGTTACTAAGGCATACGCATTTTCTGAATATCCCGTAAGGCAAATTTATGAGCTTGATATGCAAAACAAGGTTATTAAAGGCGTTGTCGGAGTTCTGCCTTATCAAACCCTTGATGCAGCAAGTGAATCAGAAGCGGGTACTGTGACGTATATCGAAGTTGATCATGTAAGCATCACTCAGGAGTGTGACGTACTCAATAAAGGGCGTGTAGAAGTGGTTACCAAGCCGCATACCAGTCATTATACTTACACTTTAAATACGGGAGAGGCCAATCAAACAGGGATCTTTGACAACCTTGGTCCGGGTAATTATACGGTAACTATTACATCTGACGGTACAGAGCCGCCAAACCCGGTTAGCCTTACAGTGCCCAATTATGCTATTGGTAACCCTGCTATTACATTCACTTCAACGCATCCTGTTTGTTTACTCAAGGGTAAAATTAAACTTGATGCAGGTGCCGCTGGCGCAACGCATAATATAAAATTTAATGGCCAGGTTTACGCCTTTGATCATACTTTTACTGATTTAACTGCGGGTAATTATCACTTTACCATCTTAAACCAAAATGGATGTGTAACCGACGAAAAGGATTATACATTACCGGCAGATGACTGTCCTGAAATAGCCATTACCGATATACAAATACAACCTGAGTGCAATGTATATAACCAGGGAAATGTAAAAGTGATTACCCAGGCACATACAGATAATTATACCTACACCTTAAATGGCATAAGTAATACAACCGGAGTTTTTGATAATCTGAATCCCGGAAATTACGTGATAACTATAAAGTCAGATGGATTAGCTCAACCAATAAGTAGAGATATTATAGTGCCTGATTTTTCAGTTAATAGCCCGGCCATATCAGTTATGCCAACTAACCCTTTATGCGATGCTAAGGGGACTGTTAAGCTCGATGCCGGCTCATTCAATTCAACCTATAGCGTAAAATACAATGGTCAGATTTTTACTTTTGATCATGTATTTACTGAATTAACAGCCGGTATTTATCATTTTACTATCCTGAATCAAAATGGTTGTATCGTTGCCGAAAAAGACTATGCCCTACAGCAGGATGTTTGTCCGCCTATAACTATTAACGATGTGCAGATACAGGCGGAGTGCAACGCTTACGAACAGGCCAGTGTAAAGGTAATTACACAAGCTCATCCGGATACATATACCTATACTTTAAACAATGTAAGCAACAGTACGGGAGTATTTGATTTTTTAACACCGGGTACTTATACCTTGATTATTAATTCATCCGGCGGCGATCATGTAGAACAGGCAGTCACCATTCCTGATCTTACTTTAAACAAGCCTGCTATAACTTATAAGATTAAAGACCCGGTTTGTAGTTTACTTGGCGAAATACAATTTGCCATAAATGGCAACGCCTTGGGAGCAGCCAAGGTTAAACATGGCAATGATATATTTTCGCTTACCGAAACCATAAAAAACCTGCCCCCTGGCCCCAACCATTTTACCATACTTAGCCAGCAGGAATGTATTTTAGACGAACTGGACATTAACATAACGCAGGATAGTTGCGAACCTGTTATTTTCCCTAATACATTTACACCCAATGGCGATGGTATCAATGATGTTTTCAGACCAAACCAGGAAAGTGATCCGCTTAATTTTAAGCTATTTATTTATAATAGATTGGGTAGCCTGATATTTCAAACACAAAGTATAAGTAATGGTTGGGATGGCACCTATAAAGGTAACCAGGTACCTTACGGCGTGTACTATTGGTTAGCTACATATAAAATGCCCGACGGAAAAAACAGCAGGCAAAGCGGATATGTTACGCTGATCAGGTAGGTAAATCAATTAACGGTCAAAATATTGATGCAGCTAATATAATCATCAAAATCATCGGTTATCTTTGCAGCCTATGAAGAATTTCCTGTTTTGTTTTTTAGTAGCACTTGCGGCCCTTGGTTGCAGCAAACGCGAAGTGCCACATTATACCATATCAAGATTAGTTAAAAGTGATACCGCCAGTAAGCTTACTGTGAATATAAGTAAACGCATGACCCAGGCTGATTTGCTGAACATCGCCGCTAAGATCAGGACTGATAGTTCGGCATTACCAAACCTGCAGCTTTGTTATATATTACCAGGACACAATGATAAAAACACCGGCGATAATAACTTTTATGCTATTGCCAAATATCCCAATAAAGACCGGGTTACCATGCAGGACACCTTGAAGGATGCCGATGGAAACGCCGTGCGATTAAAAATTACCGGATTAACAGAGCAGAGTGCCAAGCACCTGCTTGGTTTAAATCCAAAGGAAATAGCCGGTAAAAATATTTTGGGCCGCTTTATTGACGATTATAATGACACCGTTATTATTCCGTTTACCGAGCCTAATGATCCTAAGCACGAAATATATATTATTGAGCTCGATAGCACTGGTAAAGTAGTTTCGGCAACAGTGCCTATGCTCGATAATAAGGATGGAGTTCAAAAGTTAATAGTAACTCACCGTGGCGATTATTGTACCTTAAAAGATAGTGTACTCACACAGTATTCTATTGATGATCTGGGCCTGCCTTATAATAGTATCAAATCGGGTATTTAAATATTCCCTACTCATAAATAAAAATATCAGCCTTAAATAAAATGGGATAGAATGACTTTTGATATTTTATATCTCAAAAGCTCATTCTATCCGGCTAAAATCTTCGCGTTTTATAGAATATACCGATATATTTATAGTGTATAAAATATTATAAGTATATGACCCGGAATTTTATCAAAATTTTAACACTAAGTGTTGCAGGGGTGTTTAGCTTTTGCTGTGCAATTGCACAACCCCGGCTACCGGAAGGCTACTTCTGGAAAAAGCTCCCAAACGGATTGGAAGTGGTGGTTATTGAAAACAGTAAGGTGCCCCTGGCAACTATTGAAATTGCTGTAAAAAATGGTGCTTATACCGAAGGCCCCGAGTATAGCGGTTTATCGCACCTGTTTGAGCACATGTTTTTTAAAGCCAACAGGGATTACCCAACCCAAGAAAAATTTTTGAAACGCACGCAGGAGTTAGGCGCTATCTGGAATGGTACCACCAGTGTTGAGCGTGTAAACTACTTTTTTACTTTTGACAGGGATAGTCTTAAAGCCGGATTGAATTTTATGAATTCGGCCATCCGTTTTCCGATATACCGCGAAGAGGACATGAAAAAGGAACGCCCGGTTGTTGATGGCGAATTTCAGCGTAATGAGAGCAGTCCTTATTTTCAGCTTTGGTATGGTATACAGCAAAAACTATGGGGCGATCTGATTACCCGTAAAGTAGCTATCGGGATACATGAAGTGATCAATACGGCTACGCCCGAAAAGATGATGATCATCAAAAACAAGTACTACTTCCCCAACAACAGTTTGCTTACTATTTGCGGCGATGTAAAACACGAAGCCGCCTTTGCCCTGGCCGAAAAAGTTTTTGGCGATTGGGCCAGCAGCGGATTCAATCCACAGGAAAAATATCCTATTCCGCCGTTTAAACCCCTGGCTAAAACGGAGTATTTTGTAAAAGAATCAACTATTGCCCGTGCACCCATTATCCAGATTTCATGGCAGGGTCCTTCCTATTTAACCGACTCTGCATCAACAGTGGCTGCCGATGTTTTTTCGACCATTTTAGCGTTAAACTCATCTAAATTACAACAGGCTCTTGTTGATAAGGGCCTGGCAAGCGGTGTTTACGTAAGCTACTCCACCAGCCGTTATGTTGGTCCTATTGATGTAACGGTAATACCAAATCCTAACAAATTAAAGGCCTGTTATGATGAACTTATGAACCAGATAAACAGCTGGGGAAATGCAGATTATTATACCGATGAGCAATTGAAAGATGCCAAGGCCATTTTGTTGAGGAGCAATATTCAGGCAAAAGAAAAACCATCAAGCCTGCCCAGTCAAATGAGCTATCAATGGTGCAGCACCTCGCTGGAGTACTATACCGATCTTGATAACAACTATCAGAAAATAACACGGGCCGACATACAAAAATACCTGAGTACTTATGTTACAGGTAAACCTTATGCGGCAGGCATTATTATAGCGCCAGAGTTAAGTAAACAAACCAATGTAGCTTCATTTTTTGTAGCTAAGTAAATTTTAAATCTTATCATGATGAAAAAATATGTGTTCACCCTGCTGATTGCAGCGGCGATAGGAAATATAAAAACAGCACAGGCACAAGATAAAGCTTACGAAACCACGGTTGATGGGGTAAAGGTAATTGTACAGCCAAGCGGTAACGAGATTGTAGAGATACAAACCATTATAAGAGGTGGCGTACAAAACTACAAAGCCGATAAAATGGGTATTGAGGCCATGGCCATGAGCGCGCTTACCGAATGCGGAACGTTAAAACATGACAAAAATAGTTTTAAAGATCAGCTGGATAAGGTTAGTGCCACTATAGCCGGCAGCAGCAATAAAAATTACTCTGTTTTAAGGATGAATTGTATCAAAAGCGATTTTGACGTGGTTTGGCCTTTGTATGTAGAGGCATTAACCCAGCCCCGTTTTGATTCCAGGGAGTTTGCCCGCATAAAAGATGATGCCATAAGCGATTTAAAGCAGCAGGATTCAGACCCGGATAATGCTATTGACAAATATGCCGATAAAGTGGCATTTGCCAATCGTGATTACGCCAAAGATCCTAATGGTACAGTGGATATTATCACCAAATTAACTCCCGAAGAAACTAAGGCATATTACCAGTCAGTGTTTACCAAATCGCGTTTAGTGATCGTAGTTGTTGCCGATATGGATAAAGCCGCTATTGAGGCCAAAGTAAAGGCGATGCTTAATGGTGTAAAGCAAGGTGCTCCGTTTGAGTTTAAGAAATCGTTTTTCAGGGTATATAAAAACAGTATTAACGTGGAGGCGAGAGATCTGGCTACCAACTATGTGGAAGGTATAACAAGCGGCCCCGAGGCTGGTACGCCGGATTTTAATGCCTTTAACGTAGCCATGCGTATATTTTCAAACTTGCATTTTTTAGATGTACGTACCAATAACGGTTTATCGTATGCACCGCAGGCTTGGTTTAGTGTAGGGCAAACTTCGGTGGCTAAATTTTCGGTAACTACTACTCAGCCCGATAAATATATAGCTGTATTTGATAAGCTGGTTGATAAAATAAAAAGCGAAGGTTTTAAGGCGGAGGACGTGGCAGATATGAAGATCACTTACCTTACCGGGTTTTACTACAAAAATGAAACCAATAGTGCACAGGCATCATCAATAGCATCAAACGAGGTATTACACAATAACTGGAAACGCTCACTAACACTGGTTGATGATGTGAAAAAGCTAACCGTTGAGCAGGTAAGCGATGCTTTCCGCAAGTATATTAACAACATTGTTTGGGTTTACCAGGGCGATCCTAAAAAGGTAACCCAGGTATTGTACATAAATGGTACTTTAAATAAAGGCGATAATCCGGTTAGCCATTAAGTAATTAGTAGTAATTTCATAAAAAAAGCGGGGAGATACAATGCTCCCCGCTTTTTTTATGAATGGTAAAGTAGATTATCGCGCATCGCTTTTAACCTTGTTCATGGTACTTTGGCCAGGCAGATAAATCTGGAAACCGAAGTTTAAGGTTAGGGTATGCTGATAAGCCGAACTACCGAAACCTACTATGCCATTGTATTTCAACAGGGTTTCTAAACCAATGCTCGGGGTTACAAAATAAGCAAAACCAGGACCGAAGCCTAATTCTAAACCATTTGTTGAACCACCCGGGCCGCGCAGGTTTTGACCACCAATACCAACATTGGCTTCACCAAATATACGTCCGTGTTTTAACACTTCCACGTCAGAGCCTGTGTAGTAACGGCCCAATGCACCAATACCATACCTGATATCAGATCCGGTACCTTTTTCGGTAGAAATGCCAAAGCGACCATAGGCACCTAAAGCCACATTGTCTTTAACAAACCAGGCTGCTTTGGGCGTAATGTCTGCAGTAAAAGTACTTGGACTATTTAAGCCGAGTGTAAGGTTGCCAATGTCACCTCCCATGAGCACATTTCCTTTTTGAATTTGTGCGCTTGCTGTAAAAGCAAATCCAATAAATACCAGTACAGCTAATAATGTAAATTTTTTCATAGTGTCGTTTTTTTAACTTTAAATAGATTTTTAATAGTCAAACGTTAACAATTGCTGTGCCAGTGGAAATTAAATATTGTTAATTGAAAATTACTTTCAAAAGTTAAATTTTCTTAACATGTTGATAGTAAGTGTATTAAGTGGGTTCGGATTATGGCGTATATGCCCCGCATTTTATTCATAGCACGGCTTTAGCACAGGTATTTACGGGTTACTGTGTATTATAAATAGTTATACCAATGTATATTATTATGAAATGATAATACATTAAACTTCTTTATTCAGCCGGTAATACCACCTTTTTCCTCCGGCCCCATATCTGGCCTTTATGGCGGGTGGGTATGGTATCGCCCAAAAGTTTTCCATAAGGTTTAAGGCCGTCTATCCGGTCAAAAATTATTTTTAATACCGCTATAAATGGTATAGACAGGAACATGCCAGATAGTCCCCACAGCATGTTGCCCAACAATACTACAATGATCGACATCAGTGCGTTGATCTGTACTTTGGATGATACAATACGAGGCACCAGTATATTGTTATCAATAAATTGTATAACCAGATAGGCTATAATAACCCCTAACTGGGTGCTGTAACCGTCTTTAGTAACTGTTGCCATTAATACAGGCAACGCAATGGCTATTATACCGCCAATGTAAGGCAACAGGTTTAATATGGCTCCTATAACGCCTATCAGTATACCATACTTTACACCAAGCAATACTAGCGCTGTAGAGTTAAGTACGGCAACTATAGCAGTTTCTGTAAGCAGGCCAATAATATAACTTTGTATGGCTATTTTAGTTTCTTTGAGTATTTCAGCAACGCGTTTGGAGTTTTCTTCCGAAAATACCTCGTAAAAGAAGTTAAGTACGAGTGTTTTGTAAAACAGGATTAAAAAAACATATACCGGTATTACAAATATCAGCCCAAAGGTGCCGAGTACTGAACCAAGCGTTCGACCTACCATTGATTGGCTGTTATCCAATGCATCCTTTACCATTTGGTTTTGCTTTTGAATGGCAAGGCCGAAGGTGCCGGCTACCCATTGTTTAAAGGTCACAGATATTTCAGCAAACTTTTGTTTGAGCATAGGTAATGAATCACCAAACTGTATAACCTGGGTTGAAAGAAAATAAAATAAACCAATGATAGCCACCGCTGCGATGAACATGGCAATAATGATGGAAAATATTTTGGGTATCTTTTTATTCTGCAACCAGTTACAAACCGGGTTTAGTAGTATAGCTATAAAAGCGGCAAACGCCAATGGGATCAGCACATCTGCCAGTTCCGAGAAAACGTAAACCAGTAAAATAAGACCGAACAAAATCACGGTACTTTTTAAATAAAAGGGGTATTCTTTTGAAGGCATAGCAGCGGGATATGGAGTTGTACCAATTAAGGAACAGAAACACTAAATTGTTTTGAAGAAAATATCAGGCTTTTAGATCTGCGAAGACTTCTGTATGCTACGGATACTTTTTTTGGTAATGCCAGCGTGTTGTTAAAACCAAAAAGACCCGCATGTTAGCGGGTCCCTTTATTATTATATAGCTTAAATTTTAGCTTATTTCAGTAAGTTTCTCCAGCTAACGCCATCTCCTATAATTTTATCCAGGTCGGCTGCGGCTACACGTTCCTGCTCCATGCTGTCGCGATGGCGTATAGTAACGGTATTATCTTCCAGGGTCTGGTGGTCAACGGTAATACAATAAGGCGTGCCAATGGCATCCTGGCGGCGGTAGCGTTTACCAATAGCGTCTTTTTCTTCGTATTGAATGTTGAAATCAATTTTCAGGCGGTCCATAATTTCGCGTGCTTTTTCAGGCAAACCATCTTTTTTGGTAAGCGGGAAAATAGCTGCCTTAACCGGGGCCAGGCAAGGGTGCAGATGTAACACAGTACGGCTATCCTGTTTATCCTCGGTGCTCAGGTCTTCCTCTTCAAATGCATTGATCATGGTAAGCAGAAACATCCTGTCTAAGCCAATGGATGTTTCAATTACGTAAGGAATGTAATTGCCGTAAGGCTTATTGGTATCAGGGTCAACTTCGGGGTCAAAGTATTGCAGTTTTTTGCCAGAGAATTTTTGGTGCTGACTTAAATCAAAATCGGTGCGGCTGTGTATACCTTCTACTTCTTTAAAGCCAAACGGAAATTCAAATTCAATATCATAAGCGGCATCGGCATAATGAGCCAGTTTTACGTGCTCATGGTAACGGTATTTGGCAGCATCAGTACCCAGGGCAAGGTGCCATTTCAAACGGGCCTCTTTCCATTGGTTAAACCATTCTTTTTGAGTGCCGGGGCGTACAAAAAATTGCATTTCCATTTGCTCAAACTCACGCATACGGATAATGAACTGACGCGCAATTACCTCGTTACGGAAAGCCTTACCTATCTGTGCTATACCGAAAGGGATTTTCATCCTGCCTGATTTTTGTACGTTCAGGTAGTTTACAAATATTCCCTGGGCAGTTTCCGGACGCAGATAAACCACATCAGCATCATCTGCTACAGCGCCCATCTGGGTGCTGAACATCAGGTTAAACTGGCGCACATCGGTCCAGTCAGGCTCTTCTTTGCTAAGAGGATCTTTTATTTTATATTGAATAATTAACTCTTTTAACCCACCTAAATCCTCAGCTATTAAAAGATCATTTAATTTTTTTTCGATCTCCTGAGCTTTTTGGAGGTCTTCATTTAGATAAAGATCTTCATTTGGAGGGGTTTGATTATCAATAGGTTTATTGTCTGGATATGCGGCCAAACCTTTGGCTCTTAGCTCATCAATTTTGCCTTCAATTAACTGATCTGCACGGTATCGTTTTTTAGTGATTTTATTATCAATCATCGGGTCGCTGAAACCATCAACGTGCCCGCTGGCTTTCCATATTTTGGGGTGCATAAATATGGCCGAATCAATACCTACAATGTTATCATTCATTTGTACCATGGCTTTCCACCAGTAGGTTTTGATGTTGTTTTTTAATTCCGCGCCGAATTGCCCGTAATCATAAACAGCACTTAAGCCATCATAAATCTCGCTTGAAGGAAAAACAAAGCCATATTCTTTGGCGTGTGATATAACATTTTTAAAAATTTCGTCGGTTGATTTGCTCATAATAGCTGCAAAGATAGTTTTTTTTGGATTTTTGAACCGGGAATTTCAATTTCAGATTTATTAGCGGAGTAAGCTCTGTATGTTTGATTTACAATAACTAAATAATTTATTTCTCCATTGTTTACCAAGACCTGAAATCAATAGCGAAAAGTTATTGTAAATCAAAAATGCAGGCGCTACAAGTTGTATTTAAAAATTGGCCGAAAAAGTCTATTTTCGTTCAAGTTTAACCTTATCATATTTCCGATCAAAACAACAGTACCACCGCTGCTTTTTGTTTCACGCGTTACCGCGTTGATACTTACTTTAATCTCTTTTTTAGCAGGGTATTCCCACGCCCAGGCACCCATTATCAGTTACACAACGCCACACACGTATGTCATTAATACAGCCATAGGCACTTTAACACCCGCCAACGCCGGTGGTCCAGTACCTGCAACAATTTATGGTCAGGTAAGTACCATAGCAGGGAGTGGCACGCTCGGGTTTTTTTATACGGTAACGAGCGTCGCGATTGATCCGGCAGGAAACCTATTTATTGCAGACTGGGGTAATAACACGATCCACAAGTTAACGCCTTCAGGAAATTTATCAGTTTTTGCCGGACATGGTATGGCAGGCTGGGATGATGGTTTGGGTACAGTGGCAAGTTTTGATGAGCCTGACGGCATAGTTTCGGATGCTGCCGGCAATATATACGTTAGCGATCAGATAGGTAATTTAATAAGGAAGATAACGCCGGCTGGTTTAGTAACTACCCTTGCCGGCACGCCTCACACCACCGGTTCGGCTAACGGCCCAGGTTCAGCAGCCACGTTTAACAGTCCGAGGGGGGTAGCGATTGATGCAACAGGTAATATTTATGTAGCTGACCAGGCAAATAACCTGATCAGAAAAGTAACGGCTGCAGGTGTAGTAACAACGTATGCAGGCAGTGGAGCAACTGGGGCGACAAATGGCCCGGTATCATCAGCAACCTTTAACACGCCAACGGCAGTCGGGCTGGATGCTTCTGGTAATTTATATGTTGCAGAGGCTGGAAATAATGTGATCAGAAAAATAACGCCTGCCGGTATAGTTAGCACTTTTGCTACGGGTTTTAATTTTCCACGTGAGCTTAGGGTAGATGGTACTGGTAATATATATGTGGCTGATCAGCAAAGTAATAGGGTGAAAAGAATTAGTCCCGCAGGGGTAGTTGCTATCGTGGCCGGTAGTGGTGGGGCAGGCGCGACTAATGGGATTGGAACGGCAGCTTCATTTAATGGACCTCTTGGCTTAGCATTAGACGGAAAGGGTAATTTATTCCTTGGTGAAAATGTTAATAATGATGTAAGAAAAATAATCATAACGGGCTATACTATTGATAAAGCTCTGCCAGCCGGTTTAAATTTCGATCAAACAACGGGTATTATTACCGGTATACCTACTGTATCATCGCCATTAACTAACTACACCGTAACGGCCTATAATGGAGGTGGCAGCAGCAGCACCATAGTCAAAATACAGGTTGTGGCCGAAATTGTTAAGCTGCCATCAGTTATCACTTTCCCTTTGCCGGTGGTTGTACATATTGATCCTGATAATATTTTGCATCCAGACGCTACCAGTACCAATACTGAAACGGCAATTACCTATACCAGCAGTAATCCAGCAGTGGCCTATATTGGGGCTGATGGTCAGGTGCATGTGATTGCTCCCGGTGTAACCGATATTACGGCTTACCAGGCAGGTAACGATAATTATAACGCTGCTACCCCTGTAACGCGAACTTTTACCATAACCCAGGATCAGGTGATCACTTTTCCGCCAATTGCTCCCAAAACCACTTGCGACGTTGATTTTCCTACAGGCGCACTAAGTTCAAACACACTTATTCCATTAACGTATTTAAGCAGCAATACAGCGGTGGCCACTATATCGGCAACGGGTAATGTACATATCGTTGGATCGGGTACAGCTACTATTACTGTTTCGCAAATTGGCAATACCTTGTATAATTCAGCTGTGCCGGCATCGCAAACCCTGACGGTTACCGGGCTGGTAACCCCATCAGTAAGTATAACTCCTGATTTTTATTCAAGTTGTGAGGGTATTAATTTGACCTATACGGCAGCGCCGGTTAACGCTGGTGCCCACCCAACTTACCAATGGATGGTAAATGGTATCAACAGCGGCGATAACACTGCTACGTACTCCAGCAGTACGCTAAGTACAGGCGATGTTATTACCTGTGTGGTTACTAATAATGATGGCTGCATGCCTGTGGCGTCGGCGGTATCTAACCAGGCAAGCCTCACTGCTGATCCTAATATAACGCTTTCCTTATCCATTACTTCGTCAGCTGTTGGAACGGTAACCATTGGCACCCCGATTGCATTTAAGGCCACACCTTCGGTAAATATTCAAAACAATCCGGTTTTTCAATGGCAGGTGAACGGGCAAAACGTGGGAACTAACAGCGTTAATTTTTCCTCTAAAACATTAATGAATGGCGATGTGATTACCTGTAATATGATATCAGGAGGTACGTGTATCGTTAACCTGCCTGTGCCTTCAAATGCTATTACGGTATCTGTTTCCATACCTGAAAAAATTGTTATTCCCAACACTTTTACCCCTAATGGCGATGGCATTAATGATACCTGGGATATCGTGGCCTTGTTAACCTATCCGCATTGTACTATAAATATTTATAATCGCTATGGAGCAATGGTTTACAGATCGGTAGGGTATCAGCAAGGTTGGGATGGTACGTCGGGTGGTTCTGTATTGCCTTCCGGTACTTATTATTATATCATTGATCCCAAAAATGGTACTCAAAAGCTATCGGGCCCGGTAACCATTATCAGATGATTGGGCGCTTCTGATTATATTTTTTACTGAAAGCTAAAACTAAATACCAGGTAATTTCCTTATATTTCATATACCAATTAACTTACCGTATTTATGGAGCATATAGTCAGGATACTTGCTATTAACAGTGTTACGCATAACGTAAAACAGTTTATTATTGAAAAACCGGATGGGTTTACCTATACACCGGGGCAGGCAACAGAGCTATCTGTTAATGAGCCGGAATGGATAGAACAGAAAAACCCGTTTACGTTTACGAGTCTTACAGATGAGCATTACCTCGAATTTACCATTAAAATATATACTGATCATAACGGCGTTACAAATCATCTTAATGAGTTAAAAATTGGCGACGAGCTGATTTTAAGAGAGGCATGGGGTGCTATTGAATACAAGGGGCCGGGTTATTTTATAGCCGGTGGTGCGGGCATTACTCCATTTTTGGCCATATTAAGGCAATTGAATAAGGAAGGCAACTTAGCAGATAATAAACTGTTTTTTGCTAACAAAACGGATAAGGATATTATTTTGGCCGATGAACTGAAAAGCATGCTTGGTGAAAACACGCTATTTACCATAAGTGATCAAAAGGACAGTGTACATGACCAAAGGAGAATTAACGAGGAGTTTCTGAAAGCGCAGGTTACTGATTTTAAAAAGCATTTTTACGTTTGCGGTCCCGACCCCATGGTTGCCGAAATAACGGGAATATTAACAAAATTAGGGGCCGATGCCGAGGCTGTTGTGTTTGAAAAGTAGAGAGGTATAATACTGCTCATGGAGGGATTGATAATGTAAAATGCCATTGTCATTCTGAGTGTAGCAAAGAATCTATTTCACCCAAAGCTTGTCTGTTGGGGCTAAGAAATAAAAGGATTGGTATACATAAAGATCGAAATCTCAAATATCCTGGCTCATATCTCACATCTATCTTTTACATTTGAGGCATGAGTATCCGGGTTCAGTCATTAACAAAAGTTTACGGTGAGCAAAAAGCGGTTGATGGTATTACCTTTAACGCAGAGCCCGGTGTGTTGGGATTTTTAGGCCCCAATGGTGCCGGTAAATCAACCACCATGAAAATACTGACCTGCTTTATTCCGCAAACGGCGGGTACCGCATCGGTATGTGGGTTTGATGTAAGTGCAAAACCACTGGAGGTTCGTCGCCATATAGGGTATTTGCCAGAGAGTAATCCCCTTTATCTGGATATGTATGTAAAGGAATCGTTGGGGTTTATTGCCGGTATCCACCAAATACATGAACCCGGAAAGCGGATAGCTGATATTATTGAACAAACAGGTTTGGGCCCTGAGCAGCATAAAAAAATAGGGCAGCTATCAAAAGGTTACCGCCAAAGGGTTGGATTGGCCCAGGCCATATTGCATAACCCGGATGTACTGATCCTGGACGAACCTACGTCAGGTCTTGATCCCAACCAGCTTATCGGTATTCGCCAGTTGATATTGGAGCTGGGTAAAACAAAAACCATCATCCTGTCAACCCATATTATGCAGGAGGTTGAGGCTGTATGCAATAAGGTGATCATCATTAACAAAGGTAAAATAGTTGCCGATGATACCCTGCAGCAGCTGCGTAGCAAAAATAATAATACTACACTTGAGCAGATATTTATATCACTTACCGGTAATTAATATTTTATATTATCAGGCAATGTTTTAATTTTGCCTTACCTAATTAATCCATTTAGTATCAAATAAACGTTAATTTCCCTACAATATCTGTGCGGGGCGTTTATTTATTCTTCTCTATTGATCAATATACAGATCGTATTATTTGATATAATATTATACAGAATATGTAACGTTTTGCAATGGTAAGCGTCTATATTCTCAAAAAACTGCATTACAGGAAAATCCTGTGGTGTTGTATCTAAACAAACTACAATCTAATTATTATGAAAAAAATTCTATTAGCCTTAGCTATTATTGCAGGCACAGCATTCACAAGTTTTGCGCAAACCAAATCAGGAGACAGCGGTAAATTCAGTATCGGGTTTGAAGCTGGTTTACCCGTAGGCGATGCACACACATTTTATAAGTCAGTATTTGGTGGTTCACTTAAATATGAATTGCCCATTGCGCCAAGTACTTTCTTTACGATTTCTGCCGGTTACAACTCATTCCAGGTAAAAGATGAATGGAAAATCTTTGGCCATAACTCGGATGGTGCTATCCCGGTAAAAGCGGGTATCAAGTACTATTTTGACAAAGGATTTTTTGCAGAAGGCCAGTTAGGTGCTGCATTTTCTACTGAAAGTGGCGGTGGTACTGCATTTGTATACTCGCCTGGCATTGGGTATACCTTTGATGGCGGATTCGAAGCCGGTGTTCGTTACGAAGGCTGGTCAAAAAATGGAACTGTTAGCCAGGTTGGTTTACGTGTAGCATACCGTTTCTAAAATAACCTCATTAATCATAAAAAGTCCGGAAAAAATATTTTCCGGGCTTTTTATGATTAAGGTTACGGATTTACAATTCGGGTATATCGTTTATCTAATCAGATCTGAACAGCAAATACCAATTTTAAAAGAAGCGGCGGGTACTTTGCTTTGGCGCAATAATATTGTAATTTCGGCGCTTAACACCCGTATAAAAAAGTGCTTAGCATCCTCAAAAAAGAAATTACCTCATACCTCAGTTCGCTGGTGGCCTACGTTACCATTGGTGTATTTTTATTGGTGCTGGGCTTGTTTTTGTGGGTATTCCCCGATTCCAGTATTTTAGATTATGGCTACGCCGGGCTCGAAAGCCTGTTTAGCACAGCTCCATACCTGTTCATGTTCCTGATACCGGCTATCACCATGCGGTCGTTAGCCGAGGAGCGTAAAGAGGGTACGTTTGAATTATTGTTTACACGCCCGCTTACCGATTGGCAAATAGTATTAGGAAAATATTTTGCCAGCGTATTGCTGGTGCTTTTTGCCTTGCTGCCAACATTAGTTTATTATTACTCAGTAAGCACACTGGGTACGCCGCAAGGCAATATTGATACCGGAGCAGTAATTGGCTCATACATCGGGTTGTTTTTGCTGGGTGCTGCATTTGTGGCCATAGGCCTGTTTGCATCGTCGGTAACTAAAAATCAGATTATTGCATTTACCATAGCTGTTTTTCTTTGTTTCTTTTTTTACAGTGGGTTTGATTCATTAAGTCAGCTGTTATCGCTGCAGGATATGGGCTTGCAAAATTTAGGCATTACGGAGCATTATCAATCTGTAAGCCGTGGTGTACTGGATACCCGCGATCTGGTTTATTTTATTGTTGTTGCCGGTATATTTATAGGGTTTACGCTGTTTGTGATTATTCAACAACGTAAAAAAAAGGTATTCTCAGGCACTATGATAGGGTTTATAAGTGCATTGCTTGTTTTAGCCGTACTATCAAATATTGCTTTTACCCGTTTTGATTTTACTACCGAAAAACGTTACACCATATCGCCTATCAGCAGGCAAATTATGGATGGCTTGCAGCAGCCTGTAAAGGTTACCGTGTATTTGCAGAGAGGTAGTTTGCCGGGAGGCTTTAAACGTTTGCAGGGGGCTACCCGCGATATGCTAAGCGATTTGCAGGCCTACAGCCATGGTAAACTGCAATTTGAATTTGTTGATCCCCTGAAAAAACTTGCCGGCGATCAACAAAATCAAGCTATACAGGATCTGGAAGCCAAAGGAGTGGAGCCGACCAATCTTAGTGTAAAAACAGATGATGGTGTATCGCAAAAAATAATATTCCCCGCCGCTCAGGTAACGGCCAATGGGAAAGAAATACCGGTAAAGCTGCTGCTGAGCCGGATAGGACTTTCGCCTGATGAGGTATTGAATAATTCCATCCAAAACCTGGAGTATGCCTTTTCATCAGCTATTAAAAAAGTTACCAGTGGGGGCAAACCTCAGATAGGCTTTACTGAAGGGCATAATGAACTTACCGATGTGCAACTGAACGATGCCATGAAATCGCTGGCCGATGGTTATGAAGTGGGCCGGGTTAACCTTAATAATATTACAAGCGCAGGGTTGCAAAAAATAAAACTGCTGGTGATACCTAAACCAGATAAGAAATTCACCGAACTGGAAAAATTTAAACTCGATCAATATATTATGCATGGCGGCCGTGTATTGTGGGCTATTGACCAGGTAAATGCCGAACTGGATAGTTTTCGCGGCCATGGCGGCGAACAATTGGCTTTCCCTAAGCAATTGAATTTGGACGACCAGCTTTTCCGGTATGGTGTCCGGATCAATTATGACCTGATTGCCGATATGAACTGTTCACAAATACCGGTAAGCACGGGTAACTTAGGCGAGCAGGCTCAAATACAAATGCTGCCCTGGCTGTTTTACCCGGTATTTATCCCGATGTCGAAACATCCGGTGGTGAAAAACCTTGATGGCATCAGCGGTGAATTTGCCAGTACTATTGATCTGCTCGATGTAAAGAATGTTAAACAAACCGTACTGCTCACTTCATCACCATATAACAAAAAGGTGAGCGCCCCGCATGTCCTGTCGTTACAGGCTTTGGAGCAGGAACCCAACCCTAAGTATTTTCACAGTAAGCCTAAAATTGTGGGTGTATTACTGGAGGGGAAATTTGTATCAGACTGGCGCAACAGGCCATTGCCCGAAGGTTTAAACGAGCAGATTGCTATACAGCCAGAGAGTAATCCCACCAAAATGATAGTGATCAGTGATGGTGACATTCTGAAAAACCAGGTGGGTACAGACGGCTCGCCTTATCCGCTGGGTTATGATCATTATACACAGCAAACTTATGGCAATAAAAACCTGCTGCTTAATATTGCCGACTATATGACCGACGACTCAGGCCTGATTGCCCTGCGTACCAAAGAAATAAAGATACGCTTGCTTGACCGTGCCCGTATACGTGGCGAAAAAATGTACTGGCAGGTAGTAAATACCATTTTTCCGCTTGCTTTAGTGTTAATATGTGCTATTTTTCAACATTATATTCGTAAGCGAAAGTATGCGCATTAAATTTTATATTTTTGAGTGATTAAATAGACCCATATATGAGATTTATTGTTTCTACATCAACATTACTCAAACAACTGCAGGCAGTAAGCGGTGCTTTAAGTAACAGTACTGTATTGCCTATACTGGAAAACTTTTTGTTCGAGATAAAGGATGGAAACTTAACCATTTCTGCAACCGACCTGCAAACCAGCATGACTACTTCCTTACCTGTTGAAGCCAAGGAGAATGGTCGTATAGCTATACCATCGCGTATTTTATTAGAAACCTTAAAATCGTTGCCTGAACAACCGGTAGCTTTTTCTGTAGATGATAACACGTTTGCAATTGAAATTAATGCCGGCGACGGAAAGTATAAGCTGAGCGGTGAAAATGGTGAGGATTTTCCAAAAATACCGGTGGTTGAAAATGCATCGTCAGTAAACTTACCCGCCTCGGTTTTGGCCGAAGCTATCAATAAAACCATTTTTGCAGTAAGTAATGATGAATTGCGCCCTGCCATGACCGGAGTTTATTGCCAGTTAAGTACCCAGCACCTTACATTTGTAGCAACCGATGCACATAAACTGGTTAGATACCGCCGTAAGGATGCCAAGGCTGCAAGCACTACATCATTTATATTGCCTAAAAAAGCGTTAACCCTGCTTAAATCATCATTACCTACTGATGATGTGAACGTGTCAGTTGAGTATAACTCAACCAGTGCATTTTTTAAGTTTGGCAATATAAACCTGGTTTGTCGCTTAATTGACGAGCGTTATCCTGATTACGAGGCTGTTATACCACAAACTAATCCAAATAAATTAAGTATTGACAGGCTTGTCTTCCTGGGTTCATTAAACCGTGTGGCTATATATGCCAACAAAACCACGCACCAGGTAAGGCTTAAAATAAACGGCAGTGAGCTTAATATATCATCAGAAGATATTGATTTTGCTAACGAGGCTCATGAACGCTTGAGCTGCCAATATGAGGGCGAGGACATGGAAATTGGCTTCAATGCACGTTTTTTAATAGAAATGTTGAAGAACTTAAGTTGCGAAGAAGTATCTTTGGAGATGTCGACACCTAACCGTGCCGGATTATTATTGCCTCAGGGTGGTGATGAAAACGAAGATGTGCTGATGCTGGTTATGCCGGTAATGCTCAATAGCTATGCTTAAGTGTAAACTTAAATTATAAATCCAAAATTGAGTCCGGTTTTAAAAACCGGACTTTTTTGTTCGCCGTGGATAACAAAAATTGCGGCAAGCAGTTATTAGCTTATTATATATGAATAGCCGGATTAAAGCTTTATTTGTTATTGTGGGGGTTACCTGCCTGTGGGCTTGTAAAAAAAATGATGATGCACCCAAACGTCAACCAACCACTGGGCTTAACGTGGTTAACGCATCAGATAATACCATTAATTTTTATCAGAACGGTGCCCGGCTCAATAATGCTTCAAGCTATTTTCCGGGCGGATCGTTGGGTTATTTATCAGTTATAGCCCAAAATCAAAATTACCAGGTTAAAATTGCGGGCGCTACTGCGCCTTTGTTTAGCTTTTCAATGTCGCTTGATAGTGGCAAGCGGTATTCATTATATGTAACCGGCAAAACCGCCTCAGATTATTTTTACAAGCCCGATACGCTTAATGCCGATACCTCAGGCTTAACAAAGTTTCGGTTTGTAAATGCATCGCCCAATGCCGGGCCACTCGTGCTTGCCTTTGAAGGAATGGATAATAATAAGGCTGTTTTGGATACTATTAAATTTAATAATATTAATTATAAAACAATAACCCCATTTGTAACTATTACGGGCGGGGTACGTAATGTTAGTATTTACAGTGCTTCGGCGCCGTTAAATGCTGTGAAAGATACCATAACCCTTAACCCAAGTGGTATATATACCATATATAGTTACGGAACGATAAATGCGTCTGGCGGTCAGGGGTTTGGTACAGGCTTAATAGCTAATCAATAAAATATATAAATGGCTAAACAAAATAAAAGCAATTTTTTGGTATCATGGTGTCTGTTTACCATGGGAGTATTGGTACTTCCCTTTATAGCATCATGCGGCAAAGGGGCAAATGCTAATTCTTCGGGATTGAATACTCAGCTACAGATTATAAATTTAAGTCCGGATGCGCTGCCCCTCAGCTTGTATCTGAATTATATTAAGGAAAGTACGGCAACTTACACCTATACTAATAATTCAGGCTATTTTTTCCTGTCAACACTACAGCCGCCGTTGCAACTGCGTACGGCAA
Organism: Mucilaginibacter saanensis; assembly: GCF_014200575.1. Classification (GTDB taxonomy): domain Bacteria; phylum Bacteroidota; class Bacteroidia; order Sphingobacteriales; family Sphingobacteriaceae; genus Mucilaginibacter. The sequence goes on from NZ_JACHBZ010000011.1 coordinate 177,341, forward strand.
CAACATCCCCCACAAACGTACTTACCATTACCAATACATTATTGTCAAACGCTAAATATACCTTGTTTGTTACCGGTTTCAAAAGCGATAGCAGTATAAAAAATTCAATCCTTTCGCTTGATACCGCAACACTGCCTGCAATAGGACGCGGTAAGGTGCGCTTTGTAAACGCATCGCCATCATCACCTGCCCTTGACCTGAAAGCTAATGGTACCGCTGTAGCCGATAGCCTTCCATTCAATAAAGTGTCATTATACGTTCAGGTGCCTGTGGGTAATTATAATTTTACTATAAATGCCAACAGAACTCCCGATAAAATTGAAACTACGCTTTTAAATGTAACCATACAGGATGGCCGGGCTTATACTATTTATACGCAGGGGATAGTAGGCCGTACAGATTCTGTTGCATTTGGAGCCGCTGTATTGACTAATAATTTACTTCTTAAGACCACACAATAGCAGCTATTCTTTTTATATTCCTATTTTTGGCCAAAATTTAAAAACTGTGGAAGTAATTAAAACCATCATCGACTTTATATTACACATTGACGTACATCTGAGCCAGATCACCAGAGATTACCAGGGTTGGACATACCTCATACTGTTTGCCATTATTTTTGCCGAAACCGGTTTTGTAGTAACCCCATTCCTTCCAGGCGACTCATTGCTATTTGCCGCAGGGGCACTTATAGCAACCGGCCAAACCGGATTGGATATTACTTTAATCGCCATAATACTGGTAATAGCCGCTTTTGTGGGTAATACCGTTAACTATTTGCTGGGTAGTTATTTAGGGCCAAAGGTTTTTAAAGAAGATAACAAGATATTAAAGTTAGAATACTACCTGAAAACCAAGGCTTTTTTTGACAAGCATGGTGGCAAGGCTGTAATATTCAGTCGTTTTTTACCAATCATCAGAACCATAGCACCTTTTGTGGCCGGGGTAGGGCGTATGCCTTTTCTGCGTTATAGTTTATATAACATTGTAGGCGGTGCAGCCTGGGTACTTAGCTTTTTGTTTATCGGGTTCTTTTTTGGAAATATCCCGGTAATAAAACAAAACTTTACGCTGGTAGTAATGGCTATTATCCTCATTTCAGTAGTGCCGCCAATATATGCAGCTATAAAAAGCAAGTCGGCCAAAAAAGCACAGTGAAGTAAGCATCCGGCGCTTGGTAATGGAGGTTAATGAGATAATCAGGTATTATTTTGTTACCTGGTAGGTGCACTTGCCCGTTTTGTACAGAGCTTCTTCGCGTTGCAGATTGTGCTGTTCGTCGGTGTTGATGGGCTGCGCTATTAATTTGTTTAGATCGGGCTGCCCGGCATCTACCCAGGCTGAGTACCAGAAACTCCCAACAGATAGTATGGATGCCCGCATTTGCCGCTCTACCATTCCCCGCAGCATTTTTTGATAAGCCAGGCAATAGGCTTCGGAATAATCACTGATCATTTTTTTTCCGTGCAGTACCTGGCTATATTTTTTATCGGCCGGGAAGGTTTTATTCAATAAACGTTCAAAACGCAATACGGTATCAACACTTTTAAAAGAAAACCGGCAGATTTTAAAGGCCTCAGCCAGCGGATTTTCAATATAGCGGGCTTTGCCAACAAAATAGTTATATCGGTTGCCAGATAGCTCCGGTATGCGGCTTTCCCATAAAGCGTGAATGCCGGTTTGGTTGCTAAGCTGTCCGTTATAGTTTTGGGTAAGGTGCAGGGGTACATGAGCATCGGCAATGTAATGACCCAGATTGGCCGATGTATTAAGTATGGCCGTGGTATCATGCGCCTTAAAGGCCCGCACCAACTTGTAATATTGATATTGGATGGTCCAGGGAACGGTACCATACTTATCCAGAGTGTCTGCTGAATATTTGGCGGCTGCATCGGCCCATTTTTGCGGCATTGCGGCAAAAGGCTTTTTGCCATAGTGGTCGGCGTCAAAAAAATGCCGTGGCGCCTCCAATGAGTCAACGTAACGGCGTTTATCCGCGCTAACGGCGTGCTGTGTTATAAATCCAATATTGTTCTTGTAGAAGCCCGCCATGGCTTTAGGCAGGGTAAAAACTGCCAGCCTGTTAATGCGGTAATGCGCAAAAAATCCCCAGGAGGAGCAGAGTATAATTAAACAAGTACCTGATAAACCCAGGGCAATGCGCCGTTTCATGAACGTAAATATGGCTCTTAGTTTTGGGTTTTAGGCAATGGATTTTAAATTTAATTGCTGCTAAAGCCTCCCCACATAAACCTTGGTATCATAATTAATAGTGATCGCATTGTCCTGCTGATATTTGTTAAACAAGGTTTTCAGATCGTTGATCATGGGGTGATAGCCTTCATCGTTTTTGGTGGGCATGTATGATGAGGAAAGTAGGCGGCCGGCTAATCCCTCAAAATCAAAAACCTGTTTATTCTGAAATTCTTGGAGCTGAAACGGTTCAGGATTAAAGAAAGCGGCAATGTGGGCGGCATCAATGTTCCGGTGGTCAACTTTTACATAATCCCGGGCATGGGTAATAATCAGCTGGTCATATTCCTTTTCAAATGCTGAGGCTGTTTTTCTTTCGTTCCATATCAGGGCTACAATGCCGTTTGGCTTTAGTATCCGTTTAAACTCCGTTCTGCTATTTTGCGCATTAAACCAGTGGAAAGCCTGCCCGGCAATAATGGCGTCAACGCCGCCGGTAGCCAGGCCGGTATTTTCGGCTGTGCCGTCCATTGCCGAAAAGCCGGGATATGAGATAAGCAATTCCAGGGATTTTTCTCTCATTTCTGCATTAGGCTCAACCGCTATTACGCGGTACCCTGCATTCAGAAACAAAGCGGTTGATATACCGGTGCCAGCGCCAACGTCGGCTATTAGTTTATCGAGGGTTAAGTTATACTTGTCCTGTAAAAAGGTAATAATTTCAAAGGGGTAGTGCGGGCGATATTTAACATAATCATCAACCCGGTTGCTGAATCTTTCGGTGCTGTTGGCAATCATAGGGAGTTTTGTTGGTAAAAAAACAAATTGCAGATTAATGAAATATAACGCTTCATGTTAAGATTAAGTTTTTGCCCTGATTATTTATATCCGGGTATAAGTTTTACTGAATCAAAAGGGCAGGGGCTATGTATAAGCTAATCAACTCTATTAAAGTTTAAAACTTTAATAAAAAACCACTTGCATATTTAAATTTATCAACCTATATTTGCAGTCCTTAAAATAAATAGAAAAAAGAATAACAAAGCTATACAATGGCAAATCATAAATCATCTTTAAAAAGAATCAGGTCAAACGCTGCGAAGCGTCTGCGTAACAGGTACCAGGCTAAAACAACCAGGAACGCTATTAAGAAATTAAGAAACACTACTACTAAAGCTGATGCAAGTGCATTGTTAGGTAAAGTGATCTCTATGTTAGACCGTTTAGCTAAAAAGAATGTTATTCACAAAAATAAAGCTTCAAACAACAAATCGAAGCTTACTAAATTTGTAAACGGCTTAAGCTAATAATCAGCTACAAAATATTAAAAGGGGATGGTGCCATGGTGCTATCCCCTTTTTTTGTTCGAATGTTTTTGTCTACTTTAATGTCGTGGAAAACTACAACGAGAAGATCAGTATAAAATCATGGGCCGAAGAAGATCGCCCGCGCGAGAAACTAAGCACCCAGGGCAGGCGGGCATTGACTGATGCCGAACTGATTGCTATACTCATTGGCTCGGGCAGCCGTACCGAAACAGCTGTGGAATTAAGCAAACGTATACTGCACCATTATGAAAATGATCTGAACAGACTGGGCAAGGCCTCTATCAGCGAGCTTTCTAAATTTAAGGGGATAGGAGAGGCAAAGGCTATATCCATTATAGCTGCGTTGGAGATTGGTCGCCGCCGTAACGATACCGAGGTTAAGGCGATAGAATATATTACCGGCAGCCGCGATGCCTATAATATCATGCGCCGCCACCTGATGGATCTGAACCACGAAGAGTTTTGGATATTGTTGGTTGGTCGCTCACAAAAGGTGCTGGCCAAAGAGCTGGTGAGCAAAGGAGGCCTTTCGGCTACGGTAGCCGATCCTAAAATCATTTTTTACATGGCCCTGCAGCAGCAGGCCAGTGGTATTATCCTTATCCATAATCACCCATCGGGTAACCTGAAACCCAGTCATCAGGATGTTGACCTCACCAAAAAAATAAGCGCCGCCGGCAAAATGCTGGAGATTAATGTGCTTGACCACCTGATTATTACTGACACCGGATATTACAGCTTTGGGGATGAGGGGATAATTTGATTTGGGATTTGGGGATTTCGATTTCAGTTTTTAAAATTTAGATACTTGTGCTGCCGCGAGTTTGTAGCTGGTTGCATTACATGTTTTCAGCTTCGGCTGAAGTAAGCTGGAAGCTTACCTGTGTGACACCCACGAGATACGCTGCGCTAATCTCGCGGTAGCGAATAGCGGGGATTTAATTAAAAAGCCAAAATTAAAAAGTCAAAAATCTTACTCATACCTTTTTGCTTTCAGCTTTAACCTTTCAGCCTAAATCGTATCTTTGCCGATTATCATTTCTGAATAATGAAGATATCATATAACTGGCTTAAAGAATTTATTGATACAGATAAAACTCCACAGGAAATTTCAATTATCCTTACCGGTACTGGTTTGGAGGTGGAGAGCCTGGAAAAAGTACAACCCATTCCCGGCGGTCTTGAAGGCCTGGTGATTGGTTATGTAAAGGAGTGTACTGACCACGCCAATTCAGATCACCTGCATGTAACTAAGGTTGATGTTGGTGGTGCGGAAGACCTGCAGATTGTTTGCGGCGCAGCTAACGTTGCCGCCGGGCAAAAAGTGGTGGTTGCTGTTGTAGGCACCTCCGTTTACCCCGTAGCAGGCGAACCTTTTGCCATAAAAAAATCAAAAATACGCGGCGAAGTATCCGAAGGGATGATCTGTGCTGAGGACGAGATAGGTTTAGGTACCAACCAGGATGGTATCATGGTGCTTGATGCCGATGCTCCTGTAGGTGCGCTGGCTAAAGACTATTTTAAGCTGAACGATGACTACATGTACGAGATAGGCTTAACCCCTAATCGTGCGGATGCCGCATCGCATTTGGGTACTGCCCGTGATATTGCCGCGTTCTTGAAAATAGGAATCACCAGGCCGGATGTAAGCGCATTCAAAGTTGCCAATACCGGCAGGACTATTAATGTAGTGGTAGAGAATGAACAGGCCAGTCCGCGTTATTCAGGGTTAACCATCAGCGGGCTTGAGGTAAAGGAATCACCGAAATGGTTAAAGGAACGGCTGGCAGTAATTGGTATCCGCTCCATCAACAACATTGTGGATGTTACCAACTATGTATTACATGAGTTAGGACAGCCGCTGCATGCCTTTGATACCGACGAAATAAAAGGGAATAAGGTGCTGGTTAAAAATTATCCGGAAGGAACCGTTTTTAAAACGCTTGACGATGTAGACCGCAAACTATCTGAGCACGATTTGATGATTGGTAATGCCGAAGAGCCGATGTGTATTGCCGGTGTTTTTGGCGGTATTGCTTCGGGTGTTAAAGCATCAACTACCAGTATTTTCCTGGAGAGCGCTTACTTTAATTCGGTATCGGTACGTAAAACAGCTAAAAGGCATGGTTTAAAAACGGATGCTTCGTTCAGGTTTGAACGCGGTACTGATCCGGACATGACCGTGTTTGCCTTAAAGCGCGCGGCTTTACTCATACAGCAGGTTGCCGGTGGCCAAGTATCATCTGATATTGTTGATCTTTATCCTGGCCCGGTTGCGCCGTTTGCTTTTGATGTAAGTTATAAAAACATTCGCAGGCTCATTGGTAAGGATATTCCGCATACCGAGATCAAAGCTATTATTCAGGCCTTGGATATTAAGGTAGTTAACGAAACGGAAGAGGTGCTTTCATTGCAGGTGCCTCCATACCGTGTTGATGTAACCCGCGAAGTGGACGTGGTGGAAGAGGTGCTGCGTATTTATGGTTATAACAACATTGAGATACCAACCCAGATCAGGGCATCATTAAATACGTCGCAAAGACCTGAAAAAGATACGGTACAGAATCAGCTGTCAGATTTATTGACCGCTAATGGCTTTAATGAAATATTATCTAACTCGCTAACTAAATCCGCCTATTCAGACAATTTGGATACTGCTGTAAAGATTCTGAACCCTTTAAGCAGCGATCTGGATGTAATGCGCCAAACCTTGTTGTATTCGGGACTGGAGGCTATAGTTTATAACCAGAACCGTCGTGCTGCCGATTTGAAATTTTATGAGTTTGGTAAAGTGTATAGTGTAAAGGACGATAAATACATTGAAACCCAGCGTTTTTCGATATTTATTACCGGCGCCAATGCTGCCGAGCAATGGAATCAGAAATCTAAACAGGTATCATTCTATAACCTGAAAGCCGTAGTTGATAGCATTTTGGAGCGATTGAATATCACCGACTACACGGTTGATGATGCTACTTGCAAAAAAATGGCTTATGGGCTGCAATACATGCTTAATGGTAAACAGTTGGTTAAGTTTGGTGCGGTTGCTGTAACTGCTTTGAAAAAAGTTGATGTAGAAAAAGAGGTGTTTTATGCCGATTTTAATTTCGACATCGTATTGTCGGCTATACGCAAAAATAAGATCGTTTACCAAGAGGTTTCCAAGTTTCCGGCAGTGCGCCGTGATCTTTCCATGTTGATAGATAAAAGCATTTCTTTTGGTCAGTTAAAACAGATTGCCCAGCGAACGGAACGCAAGCTACTGAAGGAAGTTAGTGTATTTGACGTTTATGAGGGCGATAAATTACCGGCCGGAAAAAAATCATACGCGCTTAGTTTTATCATACAGGATATCGAAAAAACCCTTACCGATAAGGCCATTGATTCCATTATGCAAAAATTAATTTATAACTTAGGTAAAGAAGCCGGAGCCGAGATCAGGAAATAATTTAATTTGATTCGGGATTAAGAAAATGAAATTTAGCGCCGGTAAATACCGGAAGAAACTAACAGATCAATAATTAAAATTAAATTAATTAATAAATCAGTAATTTTATAATTATAAATGGCCTCCGTAGCAGAACAGTTAAATAAAATTGTAGATAAGACCGAGCGGCTAATTGAGCTTTGTGCTGCTTTACAGGAGGAAAATGATCTGTTAAAACTGGAAAGCGAGGCTTTAACGGTTGCCCTTGATGCCAGCAAAGGGAAGACAAAAGAGTTGGAAGAAAAGCTTCGTGTATTGAAAGCTGCGAAGTCATTTTCAGAAACAAATGAAAAAAGTCTTGACATAAAGCAAAAAATTAACGACTTTGTGCAAGAAATTGATAAGTGTATTGTATTATTGAAGAAATAATACAAAAAGTGAAAAGCTCAATGGGAGAAATCTCAATAAAAATAAATATTGCTGACAGAGTTTACCCATTAAAGGTAAACATGGAGGAGGAAGAAATAATACGCAGGGCGGCCAAACTAATTAATGACCGGATAAAAGAATATCAGGAAAATTATGCGGTGAGGGATAAACAAGATCTGCTTTCAATGGCGGTGTTGCATTATGCTACATCATCATTAAAGGCAGAGAAGAAGGTCACGGTTGAAGATACCGATATTGCTGAAAAGGTGTATCAACTTGATCATTTGCTGACTGAATTTTTCTCGAAGTAATTAGCGTTCTTTACATACATATACAGAGCACATTTTAAGATTTAACCGCAGTTAAATTTTAGGTTTCACTATTAAAAACTTAACGCTTCAATATGAGCGGATCTAAGAGGCATGCGTTACTATTTATATTAACGTAACCCATGATTCCAATATCCGAAATGAAGTTTTTAAATACATGATACTTAAAAGTTAGTTGCGGTTTTTTTATTATATAACCTTACACCCTAAAAAAAGAAGATGGACGTATTATTATACATTATTATTGGCCTGTTGGTAGGTGCCATTATTGGCATCGTCATTGGCCGCTTCCTGCTGCGGAAGCTTTTTAAAGACCAGGAAACATCCGCGCAGAACAAAGTGAAAAAGATATTAAAGGATGCTGAAAACAATGCAGAGATCCTGAAAAAGAATAAATCACTGGAAGCCAAAGAGAAGTTTTTACAGTTGAAGGCTGAGCATGAACAAGAAGTAAACACTAAAAATAACGCCATTAACCAGCGCGAAAACGGTGTGAAGCAAAAAGAGCAATCGCTAAACCAGCGTTTGGAAAACATGAACCGCAAGGAAAGTGAGTTGGATAATACCCGCAAAAACCTGGAAAAGCAAACAGATATTGTTGTTAAAAAACAAGAAGAGGTTGAAGTGCTTAAAAATTCGCACGTAAAGCAATTGGAAACCATTGCCGGTTTATCTGCCGATGATGCCAAAAATCAGCTGGTTGATACTTTACGTGAAGAGGCCCGTACTAAAGCAATGATCCAGATAAAGGATATTGTTGACGAAGCAAAGCTTACCGCTACCAAAGAAGCTAAAAAGATAGTTATACAAACTATACAGCGTACCGCTACCGAGAGTGCTATTGAAAATACGGTGTCTATTTTCAATATTGAAAATGATGAGATCAAGGGTCGTATCATTGGCCGCGAGGGTAGGAATATCCGCGCGTTGGAAGCGGCAACAGGTATTGAAATTATTGTTGATGATACGCCAGAAGCTATTATCCTATCGGGTTTTGACCCGGTTAGGCGCGAAATTGCGAGGCTTGCTATGCACCGCCTGGTAACAGATGGCCGTATACACCCTGCCCGTATTGAGGAAGTGGTTGCCAAAACCAAAAAACAAATTGAAGAAGAAATAGTAGAAATAGGCGAGCGTACTGTGATTGATTTGGGTATACATGGTTTACACCCTGAACTGATCCGTATGGTTGGTCGTATGCGTTACCGTTCATCTTATGGTCAGAACCTGTTGCAGCACTCTCGTGAAGTAGCCAACTTTTGTGCTACTATGGCTGCCGAGCTTGGCTTAAATGTTAAAATGGCTAAACGTGCAGGCTTGTTACATGATATTGGTAAAGTACCTGATGATAACCCGGAGCTACCTCACGCTATTTTAGGTATGCAACTGGCAGAAAAATATAAGGAACATCCTGAGGTTTGTAATGCCATAGGTGCTCACCACGATGAAATTGAGATGACTTCCATGTTGTCGCCAATTATTCAGGCTTGTGATGCCATTTCAGGTGCCCGTCCGGGTGCCCGCCGCGAAGTGGTTGAAAGCTATATTAAACGTTTAAAAGAGCTGGAAGAACTTGCTTTATCATATCCGGGTGTTGAAAAAACCTTCGCTATACAGGCTGGTCGTGAGCTGCGTGTAGTAGTGGAGAGTGAGAAGATCACCGATGCACAATCAGAAGTATTGGCTGCAGATATCTCCAACCGTATCCAAACAGAAATGACCTACCCCGGTCAGATCAAAGTTACCGTTATCAGGGAAACCCGCTCGGTAGCGTTTGCCAAGTAATAATTACAGTAAATAAAATAACAAACCCTTTCTGCTTTAAAAAAACAGAAAGGGTTTTTATATTTACAGGAAATGGCTTCAAATAAATTATCAGATACATCGCAGGGTAATACACCGTCAAAAACAGGGGATACCAATGGTATGCGCCCCGTTGATATTTATTTTGCCAAATATGCCGAGAGTCATCAAAACAAAACCAATGAGGTTTTTCATTTCATTTGCATTCCGCTTATTGTATTTAGTATTGTCGGCCTGGTATGGTCAATCCCGTTTCCTTATCTTAAATTTTTGGGCACCTATAATGGTGTTTTTAACTGGGCGTCATTTTTAATTGCTCTCAGCATTTACTATTATCTGAAACTGTCGCCTGTGCTATCGTACCTGATGCTTTTTATGTTGTTTGGCTTTAGTTATGGCATCATAGGGTTGGAGCAATGGCACAAAAATGGTGGCCCTGCGCTGTGGCTGGTTTGCCTGGTCCTGTTCATTGTTGCCTGGGTTGGGCAGTTCATTGGTCATAAAATTGAAGGCAAAAAGCCCTCATTCTTAGATGATATTAAGTTTTTGCTTATTGGGCCAATATACCTACTACACCTGGTGTTAAAAAAACTATCTGTTAAATATTGATTAAGGCTTTTAATTAATGTTAACACAAAGGGTTAAAAATAATCTTGTGTTAACATACTGTTAATATTGTAGCTGAACCTTTGTGTTATAAATAAACACAAATGAAAAAGCTTTACTTTATCCTTTTATCAGTGCTGATTATTGGGGTTGCAAATGTTGCAAATGCGCAAATTACAACCTCGGTAGTAAGCGGAAAAGTTACCGACCAGAAAGGCGCAACCCTGCCTGGCGTAACCATTACCCTGCTCAACACAAGTACCGGCACACGTTATGGCGCTCAGTCAAACGCTGATGGCCGTTACACCGTTGCCAACGTTAACCCAGGTGGTCCATACATTATATCTGCTTCTTTTGTAGGTTTTAAAAAAGACCAAAGATCTGACGTTACTTTAAGTTTAGGTAGCGTTACTTTTAACTTTGCACTGGCCGATGAAACTACAACCTTACAGGAAGTAAAGGTTAGAGCCAACGGCGGTGGTACCAAAACAGGTGCAAGTACACGCATTAACCAAAATCAATTACGTACACTGCCATCTATCAGCCGTAGCTTACAGGATTTTACCAGAGCTACGCCTCAAAGTAACAATAACTCTTTCCAGGGAACCAACTACCGTTATAACAACGTAACCCTTGATGGTGCTATCAATAATGATGCAATTGGTTTTAGCCCATCATTAGGTGGTCAAAACAATGCATCAGGTCAGGTGGGTAGCAGTACCCGTACAAGCCCGGTATCATTAGATGCTATTCAGGATATACAAGTACTGGTAGCTCCTTATGATATTAAAATTGGTAACGTTTTGGGTGGTAGTATCAACGCTGTAACCCGTAGCGGTACAAATGACTTTACCGGTTCTGTTTACGGATTTGGCAGAGGCGCATTTATGGTTGGCCCCAACAATGCAGCAGCAGCTGCCGGTGGCGATGGTTCAAAACTACCTGATAGTTTCCATGATTACCAAACAGGTATCCGTTTAGGTTTCCCCATCATCAAAAATAAATTATTCTTCTTTACTAACGAGGAGATTGCCCGTCGTAAAGATCCTGTGATCAGGGGTGCTGATGGTACTGGTTCAACTCAGATATTGAGCTTGCAGGATGCACAAAACTTAACCGCTGCTTTTCAGAAATATACTGGCGGTGTAAGTCCGGGCACTTACCAAAATACTTCTATCTACTCTAATTCAAATAAATTCTTTAACCGTTTGGATTGGAATATCGATGATAACAACCAGTTAACCATCCGTAACAATACCATCACCTCAACAGCTACAAACTTAGAGCGTGATCAGCAGAACTTCCGTTTTGGTGGTATTGATTATGTGTCACATAACAATTCAACCTCAACCGTTGCCGAGTTAAAAACAAGGTTTTCCAACAGTGCAAGTAATAGCCTGGTTGTAGGTTACTCTAACGTACATGATTTCCGTGACCCTACATCAGACCCATCTTTACCACAAATTGAAATAGTTGGCCGTACGCCAGGTACAACCATATTTATGGGTACCGACCGTGAGGCAGCTATATTTGATATGCACCAGAAAACAACTGAGTTTACTGACAACTTTACTTTAACTACTGGTAAGCATACTTTTACTTTTGGTACACACAATGAGTTTTATAACATTACCTATAACTTTGTTAACTCATGGAACGGGCGTATTGCTTACAACAGCATCGATGACTTCCTGAACAACAACCCGGCCCGTGTACGTGCTAACTTTAACTATACTAACAACACCCGCGATTATATCTTATCAAACCCGTCAGCAAAGTTTAATGTTAATTTGTTAAGCTTATACGGACAGGATGAAATTCAACTGACTGATAATTTTAAACTAACTGCAGCTTTGCGTTTAGATTATGCAGGTGTACCTAACAAACAACCTTTAAGCGATAAAACAACAAGCGCTCCGGTTGATCCTAACTATGGTAACACCTTTACTTACACTAAACCAGCAAACATTAAACAAAACTACCTGAATAACATTGAATTTAACCCGCGCGTATCATTTAACTATGATATCAACGGCGATCAAAGCGTTATTTTACGTGGTGGTAGCGGATTGTTTACCGGTCGTGTACCATTTGCATGGTTTGGTTATGCATTTTACAACAATGGTGTAACTTATGGCGCGTATGACAATAAATCATCATCAAAAGCATTTGTTGCCGGTACCAACCCGGTTCAGGTATCTTCAAATGGCGGTTTAAATTTTGTTAACCAGCAAGGTGCCAATACTGTTGCAAGCGGTCCAACACAGGTTGACTTAATTGACAACAACTTTAAAATGCCAGAGGTATGGAGAAGCAGCTTAGCCTTAGATTATACAACTCCCGATCAGTGGAAATTTACTGCCGAAGGTATTTACACCAAGGTTATTCATGATTTGAAATTCCAACAGGTAAATACAGTAGATCAGGTTACTTACTACCCTTACGATACTCAACACCAACAGCCAATATTTGTTAACCAGAAGGTAAACTCAAACTACACCAATGCTTACCTGTTATCAAATACAAGCCAGGGATACCGTTACAGTGCCACTGCGCAGGTTGGTAAATTTACTCAGTTTGATGAGCAAAGTTCATTAAACGCTACAGTTGCTTATACTTATGGTCATTCAAAAGATGTTACCAATGGTATCCGTAACTCAATGGAGTCAAACTGGCAGTTAAACCAGGCTTTAAACCCTAATAATCCGGGTTTAGCTAATTCAAACTTTGATATCCGTAGCCGCATTGTATCAACAGTTAACTTTAAACATGACTGGGATAATGCTAAAAACTACACAGCTAACTTTAGCTTCTATTTTAGCTCTCAATCAGGTAACCCGTATACTTATGGTTTTTATCCAAATGCCATTGACGGAACCGGACAACAAGTTAGCTTAGCTTATATTCCCAAAAATGGCGAAACTGTTAAATTCTTCAGTGATATAGTTGGCGGTCAAACTGCTGTACAACAAGCCGCTGCTTTTGATGCATTTATTGACAAAAACGCATACCTTTCATCACGTCGTGGTAATTTTACTCAACGTAATGCAGCCTTTACTCCTTGGAATAACCAACTTGACTTCCGTTTTGCACAGGACTTTAAAATTGGTAACGGTAAACACAAACAAGTAATTACGTTTACTTATGATATTGTGAACCTTACTAACTTACTGAACAAAAAATGGGGTCAGTACTATTTCTCAGCTAACACCTACAACTCTACTGCAAGTGTTGGTTTAACACCAGCTAAAAACGGTACGCCATCATTTGCAAATGCCGCAACAACTTATCCAAAATATACTTTCCAGGACCCTGGATTGCCTTATTCTGTTGATTTGTTTGCTTCACGCTGGCAAATGCAGTTTGGTGCCCGTTACAGTTTCTAACAAAACCAAACAACTAATATACCAAAAGCCCTGCCGGATTATCCGGCAGGGCTTTTGTTTTGGAAATGCTCAACAATTGTTTGAGAAGTACCATCAATCAGGTTAAGGCTGATCAGATGACTTAGCATTTGCCTTATAGGCCTTAGTGAAATACATAAAAAACGGAATCCCGCTTAGTATTAACAACAAACCAATGATGGAGGCTTCTGTTTGCGTAACGATGGTGTTGATAATAAGTGCCACGCAAAAACATATTATAATGATAGGGATTACCGGGTAACCGATTACTTTAGCTGTAATAACTTTTTTCATTTTCATGTGTACCAGGCCACATGTGGCCAATGCAAAAAAAGCATACGAAGCAAAAATAACAAGGTTGGTTATTTGGTCAAACGTGCCGCTGCATACCAGCATAATGCTCCAGATAGCCGAGTAAAGCAATGCTATATGTGGCGTACTGAAAGCAGGGTGCACATTTGCTGCTTTTTTAAAGAAAACATTTTCCTGTGCCATGCGAAAATAAACCCGGGGGTACGAAATAATGCAGGCATTGAGTGCTCCAAAAGTAGATACCATGATGAGCAAGGCAATGGTTAGAGCCCCTGTTTTGCCCATCAAAATTCCTGCAACTTCTGCCGCTGCTATTTTATTGCTGCCTAACTGGGCCAGTTCCGATACCGGAAGCACCTTCATATAAGCGTAATTCAGCAATACGTACAAAGTCATGGCTATACCTACGCCGCCTATAATGGCCAGTGGTATATTGCGTTTCGGGTTTTTTATTTCGCCGGTAACAAAGGTAATATTAGCCCAGCCGTCATAGGCCCATAAGGCGCTGAGCATGGCACCGAATAAGCCACTGAATAAAGCCGCACCTTTAACCTCAGGTGTGGCGGCTGTTGTAATTGCAGCTACGGTTGCAGGTGTGGTATAGGATAGTCCGGAAATAATCAGCAATACAATACCCAGTATTTTGGCCGTGGTTACAATGTTATTCAGTATACCCGCTTTGTTTACCCCTCTGTAATTTACCCAGGTGAGCAGTATGATGGTAAATACGGCCAGTAGTTTTATTCCCGAATTGGTAAATGGAAAAATCGCATGACCAATGCCGATATCTTTATATGCTGATAATGGATCGGGCAGGGGGATGAGGGTATTTACAGACTGGGCAAATACAAATGAGAGCGCGGCAATAGCCCCACTACCTATGATGGTAAAAATAGTCCACCCGAATGTAAAAGCTATAAAGTTGCCGTAAATAAGCCTCAGGTATTCGTATACACCCCCTGTTTGCGTGGTCATGGTGGCCAATCCGGCATAAGTAAAGGCGCCAAACATGGTAATAATACCCGCTATGATCCATGCCATTAAAATATAAGTTTCGCTGTGAAGCGCTTGTGACATGGGGACAATTTTTTTAAACACTCCCGAACCTATCATAATACCTGCTACCAGTAAAATTCCGGTAGGCAGCCCAAGCACCTGTTTTAAATGTGCATTTGAAGGCCCTGGTTTAGGCTCGTTTTTTTGCATGATAAGGGGCGATTTTAAATTGTTTACCGCAATATAATTTAATTTCAAACAAAAAGCCCTGCCGGTTTATGCGGCAGGGCTTTTTGTTTTGCGGGCAATGCATCACCCGTGTTGCGGTGTGTTATAAATTCTTTCCTAATTTTTCCAATATATCCTGAGGGACTTTCTCCAAGTCAAGCACAAGGAAGCCATCCAGGCAATCGGCAAATTTAGGGTCGATATTAAAGCTGATGATCTTAGCGTTAAGTGCAATGTACTGACGCAGCAGCACCGGAACCTTCATGTTACGGGTTTCTACCTCAGATATCAGGTTATCCAGCCCTTTAAAGGAGTCCTCGCCAGCCATGAGCAAGTCGGTATCTATTTTGGAAAAATCAACTTTAAACTTTTTGCGTGGTTTTACATACTGCGCCAGTTCATGATCAAAATGGTTGCGGTTAATATAATCAACAATAAGTGATTTGGAAAACTTGGAGAACGAGTTACTGATACTTACAGGCCCTATCAAATAGCGGTACCGCGGATTATCGATCAGGAACTTTAAGATACCTTTCCATAATAAAAACAATGGTAAAGGTTTGGTCTGGTATTCCTTACGGATCCATGAGCGGCCCAGTTCAAGGCTTTTACGCAGTACGGGCATAAACTGCGTTTTAAGCTTAAACAATTCGGTAATGTAAAATCCTTTTTTGCCAACGCTGTAAAATATCTCATCGCCCAAACCTATACGGTAAGCACCCACTATCATTTTGGCTTCAATATCCCAAATAAACAGGTGGTTATAATAAATATCGTACTCATCAAGGTCAATACTTTTATTGGTACCCTCGCCAACATCCCTGAAGGTTATCTCCCGCAGCCTTCCAATTTCACGTATAACGTTAGGGATAACGGAGGTAGGTACAATAAATACCTCATAGTTTTTCTCGGTCCATACCTTATAATTATCACGCAGGGGAGCTATTTCCTTTTCCAGTATAGCGCTGTCAATTTCGGTAGCTACGGCTTCGGGCAAGCGTTTTATTTTAAACAGGTTACGCGGACTAAATATTTTCTTTTCCTCTTCCAGTCCTGTACCTAAGGCATAGGTGCGCGCACGTAAAAAGTTAAGGAGCTTGGCGCCGTTGTTATGATCTGGGATATCCTCAATATTGATAGGCTTGCCAATGCGCAGCTTAATGGTGTGGCCATGTTTATTAAACAATTCAGATGGCAGCTTGGCTGTGCGCAGGGCTGGGTGTATAAGGCTCAGTAAGTTAAAAAGCAAGCCGTTATTGCCATGGAAATATATAGGTACCACAGGCACTTTGGCTTTGGCTATTATTTTACCTACTACGGGGTGCCACAGGCGGTCTGTTACCTGCTGCTGCTCAACCTTAAAGGTTGATACCTCGCCTGCAGGGAAAATACCAATAGGGGTGCCATTATTTAAAAGCTCCAGCGTGTTTTTTAAACCACTGATACTGGAGGAATGATCAACATTTTCAAAAGGATTAACAGCTATAAAATAGTCACTCAGGTTAGGGATCTTTTTAAGCAGAAAGTTGGCCATCAGTTTAGCATCCGGCCTTACCATGCATAGTATCTTTAAAAGTACCATGCCTTCAATGCCACCGTAAGGGTGATTGGCAATGGCAACAAAGCTGCCTGTTTTTGGTATATTTCTTAATTCACGCTCGTCAAATTCAATATCAATACCACAACCTTCTAAAATGGCGTCAACAAAATCGGGGCCCTGCTTGGGTTGTGCCTGGGCAAAAAGTTCATTAACCTGGTTAATTTTCATTAGCTCCATCAATAAAGCGGCCAGGCCCGGCATTTTCAACTTATCCAGTTTGGTGGCTTTGGCGAACTCTTCGGTGGTTATTACTTTCATTTTTTATAAAAGGGGTGTTTTAATTAACTTATAAATATCCTGAAATTTTCTTTATTTTAACAATTGATAAATGCTGTAAATGAAGGCACCTGTAAAAAACTACCTGGCTGTAACCAAAAAAGAATGGAACGGAATGGTAGTGTTTATCATCTTAATTGCATTGGTGTTAGCAGCGCCTTACGTTTATCAAACGTTTTGCAAAGATAAGATAATAAATTTTAAAGAGTTTGATAAAGCCGTTGCCCTCTTAAACAAGGGTAAAAACGTTAATGGTGGCAATATTATTTTTGCCGATGATACAAAACCGGTAAATATTACGCTGTTTACTTTCAATCCGAATAATTTACCTGATACCGCCTGGCGTAAGCTGGGTTTAAGCCCGCACCAGATCGGCGTGATTAAGAATTATGAGGCAAAGGGCGGTAAGTTTTATACCAGGGCAGATGTGAAGAAGATATACTCCATAACAGCTACCGATTATGAACGGCTTGAGCCTTATATAAATATTCCGGAAAGCAGTGGTCATTATGCTCAAAAGGCTGCGCCAGGCGAGGTTATTGAAGTGAACGGAGCCGATTCTGCAAAGTTAACCCGTATCCGGGGAATTGGGCCCGCGTTTGCCATGCGTATTATCAGGTACAGGGAACGGCTTGGTGGTTTTTATAGTAAAGAACAGCTTAAGGAAGTATTTGGTATTGACGATAGTAAGTATGCCGAGATTAAAAATGGCATTACCATTAATGGTAAACAGATTAATAAATTGAATGTTAATACGGCCACTTTTAATCAGTTAAGGCGCTTTCCGTATCTGAGTTTTAAACAGATGAACGCCATTTTGGAGTATCATACCCAGCATGGTGATTACGAGTCAATAGATGATATGAAAAATATTGCCATACTTGATGACGGAATTTTGCGTAAAATTGGGCCTTATTTAGTTTTCAAATGATAACCCAGCAAATAAAGCAAGCCATTCGTGATATTCCGGATTTTCCAAAACCCGGGATTATTTTTAAAGATATTACCCCCATATTAAAAGATCCTGTTTTATGCGACAACATTATTAATGCTTTTGTTGAGCAGTTAAAGGGTACGCGGATAGATGTAATAGCTGGTATTGAAAGCCGTGGTTTCTTATTTGGCTTAACACTGGCCACTAAACTGGGTATTCCTTTTGTTCCGATACGCAAGGCAGGTAAACTACCGTTCACTATTAAACAAAAAGCTTATAAGCTGGAGTACGGTACGGCAGTTATTGAATGCCATACGGATGCGTTTGAACCCGGGCAGCATATTTTGATCCATGATGATTTACTGGCCACCGGGGGCACAGTAACTGCTGCAAGCGAACTCATTGCAGAAATGGGCGGTATAGTAGCCGGTTTCTCGTTTGTGGTAGAACTTGGTTTTTTAAAAGGCCGTGAGCGCATTACACCCATCAGTGACACACTGGTAGTGCTGGCCGAGTATTAAACTAATGGCCAGGCTGGAAATTTTGGTGTCAGATAAATGACGAATGCTTGTTTAGTCCCTGAATGAGATAACAAACATGGTTCCTTCATTTACCTTGCTTTCAATGGTTATGTGGCCGCCTAAGCTGGTTACATGGTTGTGCACCAGGTATAAACCAATCCCTTTGCTATCCGTATGGTCATGAAATTTTTGATTAAGTCCAAAAATTCTGTCTTTTACCTTATCAATATCAAAGCCCAGTCCCTCGTCCCTGAAAATTAGTTGATTAATGCCATTTACCTGTTTTGAGTATATGGAGATCACCGGAAAGCAATCGGCCTTAACATACTTGATAGAATTGGTGAGCAGGTTTAATAATATACTCTCCAGATAAGTTTTATTAAACCTTATTTTTTCCAGCTCAGAAAAATCGGCATGGATAGTGGCTTTTGAATGCAATATTAATGATCTTAATGATTGCCTTACTTCATAAAGGCAATCATTTAAATCCAGTTCCTCTACATCAACCGTTAACGCATCTTTTTTATTTAAATCATCTACATACTTATTTAAGGTATTATTCAGGTTTTCTGTTGATGATTTTAAAATTCCTATGAATTCAAGCGTTTCCTGGTCATGTATTTTTGAAACATCCAGCAAATGGAAAACGGAAATCAAATTACTCACCGGCAATCTGAGGTCATGTGAGGTGGTATAGGTTAATTGTTTAAGGTTATTATTGATCTGGGTAAGGTTGGCCAACAAAATATTCCTGTCTTCTTCCAATCGCTTTTTATGAGTAACGTTTTTGGCAATGGCAAATACTACCTGTTCGCTCTCTATGGGCATTGACGTCCATGAAAGCCAAACAATTTCACCTGTTTTTGTCATATACCTGTTTTCAAAATTCAGGAGGGGGATATTTTTCAACAGATTTTCGCGGTTCAATTCGGTGACAGCCTTGTCATCTTCATAAATAAATGAGTTAACCGGCTTAGCATATAGTTCCTCCTATGTTTGTTTCAAGTTTAAAGATACTAATGAATTACCTTTAAAAAAGTTCTATAAGTGA
This sequence comes from Mucilaginibacter saanensis, assembly GCF_014200575.1. Classification (GTDB taxonomy): domain Bacteria; phylum Bacteroidota; class Bacteroidia; order Sphingobacteriales; family Sphingobacteriaceae; genus Mucilaginibacter. The sequence continues at coordinate 196,778 of NZ_JACHBZ010000011.1, forward strand.
AAAAGGGTGAAAGCACGTCGTTCCTAAATA
>NZ_JACHBZ010000012.1 GCF_014200575.1 Mucilaginibacter saanensis
ACACGCTTTTATAGCGTTTGCTGCACGCCCCACGTCAGCTAATTGCCTGGTCAGTTTGGCCCGGAATCAGGTGGTCAACATCTCCATAACATACAGTCATAGGCCTTGTCATAAAATTTATCTAAGCTCATTTCCAGTTAATGTGAATTTCGCTGTCACCGGGAATGGTAAATTCCAGATGGCCTGCTTGAGTAGGCGTGCCTTTTAAACTTTCGTGGCCGTTTAACTTAAGAGTAAATGCCGGCATTTTTCGTTCATCGGTTTTGACCAGCATTAACCGGCTCGACAACCGGCCGTCGCCTGCCAGTTTAAATTTGGCAGGGCGGTGCTTTTTCGGCGAAAAGCCATAGGTCGGATAATCCGTATAGATCATAAAGGGTTGATCTTCAACCTGCATGTAATGTCGCGGCAGAATGCCGAAGGCGTTCCCCGCGCCGTAAACTTCCTGCCCGACCTCGCCGGATTTCTCCCAGCCATCGTGCATGTCTTCCAGGGCTATCCATAAGTTGGGGTCTACTTCCCCGGTCTTTACCTCCTCCGATAACATCTCTTTTGGCAGCATGGTCGGATAATAGAATACGGCCCGGTCTACCAGGTAACGAATGTATTCTGCCAGTAATAATCGTAACGACGGCAGGATATCCTGGCCTTCGGCATGACGCAGGTAATCATGGAAAGCGCAGAAAACCTCTTGCTCTTCATAGACCGCGGTATATGGCGCGTCATTCAGCGGGAACAAGGCAAAAAACGAAGGGAAGTTTTTGCCATAACCATAGTTGCAGTCCCATAAGCTGACGTTCTTAAATACGTTGGCCAGGCAAAGATAACTCAGCTCCTTGTAAACTTCCTTTTTTGTGATCTTATATAAACGTAAGAGCGCCCCCGCTGAAAAGGCGGTGTTATTGGCCTGGTAGAACAGCTCAAAGCCCAGCCCCCTTAGTTTTTGCGCGGCTTTTTCCGCTTCGGCCAGGTAGCGTTTTTCGCCCGTCAGTTCCCAGGCCTGCAGCATGACGTGGGCATATAAGCCCGGTACATCTTTTTCGCCGCCCTTGCCGGGTTGGGTTTCGGCTTTGACCACTTCGAGCGTATCCATTTTGTAAAACACCGGCCAAGTATAATCGAAATGGTGAGCCACTTTGATGGCAAAGTCCAGCGAATCGACAAATAGTTTTTCCGCGGTCTTGTCGCCTTTAAGTGCCAGGCGAGACAGATTAAGTAAAGGGTGATTGAGGTACCAGGAATCCATCACCATCGGTTGTTTTTGCTCCTCTTCCCCCTGCAAGCTATCGGCCACCTTTGGATGCCAGCGCATGATCGTGCCTAACTTTTCATCGTAAAAAGCGGGTAATCCGTCTTTGATCTTTTTCATGACGGCCAGTTGGGAGTCGTTCCATTCCACGTAATCCAACAGGGGCAGTAAAATAGCCAGCTGCACCATGATCTCCGGCGGCGTGGCATAGTCGCAGACATAAGCGTTAAAATAATGGTTACCGTCCACCTGCGACCAGCAGCCCGGGCTGTCCTGCAGATCAAAGAGTCCTTTATCCAGGATCTCGGGCCAATGCTGGTAGTTAGTAGCCGGTTTAGGCAAGCGTAAGTAAACAGCCGCCAGCAAGTCGAGGTATTGCCGCACCATGGCCGGCTCGTCCGCAGGTACTTCTTCAGAAAGGGCGATAAAAGCATCACTTAGTACATAGCTTTTATTGGCTTCCAAAGGTTTGCTCTTGAGAGTCGGCGGTAAGGCAAAGCCGATCTCGGGCCATTCCCCGCCGACGGTATCACCCGCCGAGGTTTCGGTGGTTTGATTATAATCGGCCAGCGCAGTGAGGTTTTGCAGGTAGAGCACTGAACCGGCTTTTGGCCGGCTATAACTGAAATAGAGCTGGCCTGTCCGGGTACCCATCTGGCTGACTTTGACCTCACCTTCAGCCAATATATCGCTGCCCGCGGCACCCAGCGGAACAATGTCCCTCGGCCAGTAAGGGAATAAGATAGAAGCGGCACTATGGAGTGTAGTCGTTAAACGGAGCACCGGTATTTCGCCGTCAGGCAATTGTACCACGGTTTTGTACTCCCCCATCAACGATCCGATCCTGAAATTAACTGTACCATCTTTATCAGTCACCTCTTTGATGTCCAGCCGGTCATTAGGTGAATAAGCCAGCCGGAAGGCGATGCGGCTGCCTTTCGGCCAAGCGGCCACCAGCCAGCAGGAATCATCGATCAGGTGGACTTTTAAGGTATAGCCGGAAATTTCCTGCTCAAAGACAGCAGAGAGGCCGGCACTGTTCAGTTTTGCATTGGCCGTTAGCAGCCAGGCTGAGGTCGCATTCATCGTAAAAAGTTAAATGGTGAGCAATCGCATAATTACTTCTTGAGCTGTATCCGGCTCAGCAAAAAAAGGCAGCGGCATAAAAAGGTAAAAAGCTAACCATTCTTGATTAAATATTGTTTTTAATATTTCTTCATAAAAAATTTAATTAATTGAAAACAACTATACACCACGTGTAGTTGTATAAAGAACAATTCTCTGCCGATAACTTCTTTTTCTGCCGGTCCGCGCACACTATTAATCACCATTAAATTATAGTTTATGTTTCACCACGTCAAAGATTTACAATTCAACGCCAGGGTATCACGCCCTGACCCGCGTTTCGCCAACCTGCTATTAGAGCAATTTGGTGGCGAGAACGGCGAACTGGCCGCTGCCATGCAGTACTTTACCCAGGCTTTTGGCGCTAAGGTGCCGCACCCGGACAAATACGATATGCTGATGGACATCGCAACCGAGGAATTCTCTCACCTGGAGATAGTCGGCGCCACTATCCAGATGCTGCTCAAAGGCATTAACGGCGAACTAAAAGACGCGGCTGATCAAAGTGAGATCATGCAGGTCATGGACGGCAAAGCCGCTAAAGAAAGCATTATTCACCAGGCATTGAGTGCTAACCCGCAGTTTGGCATAATTACCGGCGGCGGGGTAACCCCACGCAATAGCCAGGGCATTCCCTGGTGTGCTTCTTATATCAATTCCAACGGCGACCTGACTGTTGATCTGCGCAGCAACCTGGCCTCTGAATCAAGGGCCAAACTGGTTTATGAGCACCTGATGAAGTTTACCGATGACCCGTATATCCACGAGACACTGTCCTTTTTAATGACCCGAGAAGTGACCCACTATAAAATGTTCGAAGCGGCGCTTAACAGCATCCAGCCGAATTTCCCTCCGGGGGTATTGGCAGCCGATCCGCGCTACCTGCAAAATGTTTATAACTTATCTGACGGAACTGTTCGCGGCCCGTGGAATGAAGGCGAGATCAAAGGCATGGGCAAGGAATATATTTATATCGAAAAACCTTTGCAGCAGGCGCAGGAAACCCAGGGCCAGACCAAATTGCCGGATGATTACACTAAAGAGCTGAAGGCCACGGAAAAGCTGGATAAAGAAATGAGCAAGGCTAAAAGTGCCGAAGTAATTAATGCTGAGCCTAAAGGCGTGGCACAGTGGAGCACCTATGAATGAGCAATTGTTTCTGAAAGGCCAGCGGGTAGTGACACCGGAAGGTAAGGGCGAGGTCACCGATGCCATCGGCGATAAGATCGTTGTGAAATTGGATAAAGGCACGACGGAAACTTTTGCGTCGGCTGATATTCAGGATGACAGCAACGCTGGCTAAACCATCGTTTGAAATATTATTATATTATGCTTAATCAACCATTTATGAAAAAAATAAACTTATTCATGACAGCCGCCGTAGCGGTGGCGCTATTGCAAGCCTGCTCCGGCAACAAATCCACTTCAGGTTCGGACAGCAGCACGGTTAAAACCGACAGCAGTGTAACTAAGGCTAAAACTGATTCCGCAACGGCATTGCCGGATACCGCTTTCGCGGCTAAAGCCGCCGTGGGCGGTATGGCGGAAGTGGCGTTGGGTAAAATGGCTGCCGCCAAAGGTACCGACAAACAAGTGAAAGACTTTGGCAATATGATGGTGATGGACCATGGCAAAGCTAACGCCGAACTGATGAGTATCGCCAAAACCAAAAACATCACATTGCCAGCCGGGCTGGATGCCGAGCACCAGGCGAAAAGTGATAGCCTGAGCAAACTAAGCGGTACAGCATTTGATAAAGCCTATGTGCAAACCATGATCGAAGGGCACCAAAAAACTTTAGCGTTGATGCAGTCGGAAGCTTCCGGCGGAAAAGACACCGAGTTAAAAGCTTTTGCGGCCAAAACCGCGCCGGTCGTGCAGATGCACCTGGAACATATTCAAAAAATACAGGGCAGTTTAAAATAATGGAAGATTTTAAAAATCTGATCGTTATCGGCGCTTCGGCCGGAGGGTTATCAGCTATCGAACAACTCCTGGAGCGGCTGCCTGCGCATATGGATGCGGCTATCGTTGTGGTCATCCATGTATCGCGGAAATCAAACGGAAAAATCATCGCCGACACATTTCAAAAATACACCAATTTGACCTGCGCTGCGGCGGCTGATGGCGAAACGATCCAAAAAAATCATCTTTACGTAGCGCTGCCGAACCACCAGCTTATGGTTAAAGCCGGCCGGCTGGTGGTCAACCAGGGAACGCATGAAAACAAGTACCGCCCTTCAATTGACGTTTTATTCCGCTCGGCCGCGGTTCATTACGGTAACCGGGTGATCGGCATCATCCTAACCGGTATGCTGGAAGATGGTACTTCGGGCATGTGGGCAATTAAACAATGCGGAGGTATATGTATTGTACAGGAACCTTCGGATGCGCAGCACTCGGATATGCCGCAAAGCGTAATGAATCTGGTGAATGTAGATCACGCGGCAATGCTCACGGATATACCCTATATTTTGCAGGAGATCCTGCACCAGCCACTGCCGGAATCAAAATCCATTCCGGACGAATTAAAAATTGAAGCTGACCTAACCGAGCGCATGATGAGCGATATTAATCAATTGAAGAAGATCGCTGATCATAGTGATTTTACCTGCCCGGAATGCGGTGGCGGGCTTTGGAAAATTAAGAATGACCCGACCAGGCGCTATCGCTGCCATACCGGGCATGTATATACGGAACAGTTATTGAATGACGAACAGGGGAGTAATATCGAAGAATCGATCTGGGTGTCGGTCCGGATGCTGGAAGAGCGGCGCAACCTTTTGTTACTTATGGCACAGGAAGCGCAGCACCCCGAACTCGCTGGCGCAAACCGGGAGCGCGCCGATGAGCTGAACGTGCACATCGACCGGCTTAAAGGCGTCTTGTCAAAATTAGTAAATGAGCGGAGCGAGCCGGCCAAATTTTCAGAAGATGGATTGCATAATCGTTAAAAAGTATTTATTTTAGGCGCAAATCCCGGAAACAGCACCCAGCTTTTTAGCAGAAGTTTCTTTCTCTTTTTTGGATTTAACCAATGAAGAATAGAAATGGAAACTATTATCATACAAGATACTGATCAGGATATTCTGGACATTTTAAAATTCGCTCTGGAAGAGGAGCACTTTAGTGTTTACGCCGTGCTGGAACGGGAAAGCAATTTCCTGGAAATGATCGAAGAGCTCCGGCCACATGTCATTATGCTGGATTACCGGCTGGATGGCCAAACTTGTATCAATATCTGCCACCAGATCAAAGCCCATTATCCGCATCTGCCTGTGATTGCTATGAGCTGCAATATTAATATCAACGAGGTATATGGCCGTCATGGCTTTGATGATTATATAGCCAAGCCTTTCGACCTGGATGTGCTGTATAGTACCCTGCGTAAATATATTCCCAGGAAAAGTTAAGACGTTAATCCAGAATGTCAAACAAAAAACGGTTATTCCAGTTTTTGTTAATGCTTACTGATTTATAAATGGCAGCATCATTAACCCCGCAATTTCCTGATTATCCTTTTTTACGCGGCGGCGGCCAGATGGGCGAGCTTATCCGCGCGCTGGATTGGGAAAGCAACCCTTTAGGTTCCCCGGCAAACTGGCCGCAATTACTGAAACATGCTGTCAGCATGATGCTGAAAAATAGTTTTCCGGTACTGATCTGCTGGGGACCAGACTATATTCAGCTCTATAACGATGCTTTCCGGCCGATCAACGGTGAAACCAAACATCCCCAGGCATTAGGCAGCAGCGCCCGCGCTACCTATGCAGAAATATGGCCGACCATAGGCCCAATGTTCGGCGATGTTATGGCCGGGCAAACCCATGGTTTCCCAAATTTCAAGGTACCGCTGGACCGAAACGGCTACTTGGAAGACTGTTATTTTGATTTTTCGTACAGCCCCATTGCGGATGCTGACGGGGAAATCCATGGTGTGCTGGTAGTTTGCGTCGAAACGACTGCAAAAGTAAATGCTGCTGCCGAAACCGAGAAAAACCGATTGGCCATCAGTGCCGAGCGCGACCGTCTGAGCCGGTTCTTTATGAATGCGCCGGCCGGCATTTGTATTCTGGATGGTCTCGAACTGGTATTTGGGCTGGTGAACCCTAACTACCAGGCATTATTTCCCGGTCGCGCATTATTAGGTAAACCGCTGCTGGAAGCCGTACCCGAGGTGCGCGACCAACCGATCTGGGACGTGCTGCAAAATGTCTATCGGAGTGGGGAAACTTATGAAGGCAACGAACTGCTGATCCCGTTGGCCAGGACGGATGGCGGGGCGGTAGAGGACCGCTACTTCAATTTTATTTACCAGGCCCGCCTGGATGAAAATAAACAGCCGGATGGTATTATGGTGTTTGTCATCGAGGTTACCCGAATGATCAAGGTGCAGCAGGACCTTGACCGGCAAAAAAGAATCTACGAAACGATCACCTCGAACACGCCCGACCTGATGTATGTCTGGGATTTGGATTACCGCTTTACCTACGCCAACACCGCCCTGCTGGCTATGTGGGGCAAAATCTGGGATAATGCCATTGGTAAAACCTTGCTGGAAAATGGCTACGAGCCATGGCACGCGGAGATGCATGAGCGCGAGATCGACCAGGTAAAGACGACTAAAGAGCCTGTTCGCGGCGAAGTCTCTTTTCCGCACGCCACTTTGGGCCGGCGGGTCTATGATTATATTTTAACACCGGTGCTGAATGCGCAGGGCGAAGTGGAAGCGGTGGCGGGCACCACGCGCGATATAACGGAACGGAAGCAATGGGAGGAATCACTGGCCCAGACTTCGGAAGAATTACAGTCTGTCAATGAGGAAATGGCGACCACCAACGAAGAATTGGCGGCTTCGAACGAAGAATTAACGGCCACCAACGAAGAACTGGCGACCGTAAATCAACAATTGCTGGAAGCTCGTCAGCAAATCGAAGAAAGTGAGACGGCACTGCGGTTAGCGATCAATGCTGCTAATTTTGGCACCTGGTTCATTCACTCGGTGACCCGGGAATTTATTACCGATGCCCGTTTGAAGGAGCTGTTCGGCTATGGGCCGGAGGAAGACCTTTCCATTGAGGGTGCCCTGGCGCAGATTACCGAGGAATACCGCGGTTTTGTAGCGGACAAATTAGAAAACGCTATCTATAACAATGGCGATTATGACGTCACCTATCCTGTGATCGGCCTGCATGATGATCGTTTGCGCTGGCTGCGGGCCATTGGGAACCTAAAAGCCGATCCTTCGGGCGCGTTCTCGGCCTTTACCGGGGTCGTAATGGATATTACCGATCAGTATTTAGCCGCTAAACAGGTTGAACGGGCGGAAGAAAGGTTGCGTATGGCCATTGACGCCGCGGGTTTGGGCACATATTATATCAATGTGATCGACCGTATTTTTTACCCTTCAGCGAAATTGAAGGAATTCTTTGGCTTCGGCCCGGAAGAAGACGTACCTTACGAGGCAGCCATTGGCCAGATTCACCCGGAATACCGGCAGGCGGCGGCCGACCTGGTGGAAGCGGCTATTACCCAAGGCGTAACTTTTGATCTGGAATACCCGATCATTGCCCATAACGACGGGCGCATCCGATGGGTGCGCGGCATCGGCACCGTACAGCAGGATGAACAGGGTGTCAATCGTTATTTTACCGGAGTATTGCACGAGATCACCGAACGTAAACTCGCCGAACAGCAACAAGGTGAGTATACCAAAGAATTACAAACCGTCAACGAAGAAATGGCGGCCTCCAACGAGGAACTGTTGACCACTAACGAAGAGCTGACGACAATGCAGCAGCGTCTGGAAGATGCCAACCGGGAACTGGCTGCCAGCGCCTCGCGGCTGCGCATGGCCATTGAATCCACGAACCTGGGTACCTGGGATTATGATCCCCGGTCCGGAGCATTATATTGGTCAAAAGAATGCCGCGACATTTATGGCATTCCGGCAGGCCAGCCGGTGACCTTTGCTATCTTTTCAGCGCAGCTCCATGACGAAGACCGCGCCTGGGTAGAAGCAGCCATACAACAGGCCATTGACCCCATCAAAGGGGGACACTATGACCTGACTTTCCGCATTATTCGTTTTGATAACCGCGAGCCTCGCTGGGTCAAAGTCAACGGTTCGGTTTATTTTGATAACGGCGTGGCCAGCCGCTTTATCGGCACCGTTTTGGATATTACCGATATCAAAGACGCTGAAGAAAAGAGCGCCAAACTGGCGGCCATTATCCAGTCGTCGGATGATGCCATTATCAGTAAAACGCTGGACAGTATTATTACCAGTTGGAATGCTGGCGCGCAGCGCATCTTTGGCTACAAGGAAACGGAAATGATAGGGGAAAGCATTTATAAGCTGATCCCGGGGGACCGCCTGGAGGAAGAGCCAATGATCCTCCGGCGCTTAAGCGCCGGAGAGCGTATCCAGCATTTTGAAACCAAAAGGCAAACCAAAGACGGCCGGCTAATCGATGTTTCGCTGACCATCTCGCCGGTGAAAGACCTTCAGGGCAATATCATTGGCTTATCCAAGATCGCCCGTGATATCACCGAGAAGAAACTGGATGAAACCCGGAAAAGCGACTTTATTGGTATGGTGAGCCATGAGCTGAAAACGCCGCTGACCTCCTTAAGCGCTTTGCTCCAAGTCGCGAACCGCAAACTACAGGACAGCCCGGATAAATTCCTCGCCGATGCGATGGAAAAATCGAACATACAGGTGCGGCGCATGACAGCCATGATCAACGGGTTTCTGAATATCTCCCGTTTAGAATCGGGCAAGATCCATATCGAGCCACAAACTTTCGATATAGAAACGCTGATCAGCGATATGATCAGTGAGGCCAGGCTGACGGTCAGCAGCCACGCTATTCATTTTAGCTCCTGCGGCCCGCTGGAGCTTCAGGCCGACCGGGATAAGATCGGCTCGGTGATCTCTAATTTTATCAGTAACGCCGTTAAATACTCGCCGAAAGGAAAAAATATTGAGGTCGCCTGCCAGATGAAAGACGACCAGGCTATTGTCAGTGTCAAAGATGAAGGCATGGGAATTAAACCGGAAGATCTCGGTAAAATCTTCGACCGTTATTACCGCGTAGAGACAGCGCATACCCGACATATCTCCGGTTTTGGCATCGGGCTATACTTAAGCTCAGAGATCATCGAACGACATGGCGGACGCGTGTGGGCGGAAAGTGAAAGCGGCGTGGGCTCGACTTTTTATTTTAGTTTGCCATTATAGTCCTTTAGATGATCTAAGCTGTTTTTTTATTTTTGATGACAATTCATATTTTTAACAATAGTCGTTGGTAAACTTATACTAGATATCCCTTTATTAAAACCACACGCGTGTCAATATTGTGATTGGCGGGCTCTACAGCTCACTTTGGTTGTTATCGAATAAATATTTTTTTGGTGGAGAAAAAGAAAACTAAATCTATTCGTGAATGGGGTAGTTGGTCAACTACGGGGTGTTTTTGGATTCGTGACAAGATAAATATGCTGTCGTAAAGAGATATTGGCGTTCGCATTGAATGGGTCGTACTTGCGCATCAAACACTCCAGGTTCTGATATTTCCGGGCAATTTTTCTTTAATTTCTCAAAATGATCGTCCATTTGTTTTTATCCTTCTGTTTCTTCCGTTGTCATATGAGTTTATTTTTTCCGGTATCGTGATAAGCTGTTTTTAATATTTCGAACCCACAAAATTTTATTGAATATTGTTTAACGTTGCAGCTGGTTTTCCCTCTATGCCGAGCTGTACGAGTCCAGCAATAAATTTGGCGAAAGGAGTAATATTCCCTTCAACGCTGGCCGTCTCCAGGCAGGACGTATAATCTACTCTTCTTTCAACAGGTATAACAGTCCATGGATAGCCGCCTGAGGAAAGCATAACGTTCATCAAGAACCTGCCCATGCGGCCATTTCCATCCATATAAGGATGTATATTTACAAATATAAAATGTCCCAAAACAGCTCTTACCGAAGCCTCGGTTTCGGTTGTCAATAATTCAAATAACAAAGGCATGGCATCTCTTAATGCAGTTACATTTATTGGAACGTGTTTTGAACCGCCAATGTAAACCTGATTCGTGCGGTAGCCCGCGAGATCTCCCGCTTTGATGATGCCTGCAGTTACGCTGGGGCCGAACAGCTCGCGGTACCAATCCTGATGTTCCTCATCGGCTATCTCGCCGGCATTAGCGCCGTCTAATATTTTATTAATACTCTGTTCCACTACCTGAAACGCCTGCCAATAACCACGTGCAGCCATTGCATCCTTTTGCTGACGATCTTCTTTATTTCCTTCACTGTTCCACTGCCCGCTTCGTACCTTGTCGATAAGTTCAGGGGTTACCCGGTATCTTTCAATAGAAAGCGAATGATAGGCATCTGTAACATATACTTGTTCTACCGCCTTCAGATAACTGATTTTATTCTTTGGTAAGCCAGGTGCTTCAGGAAATACCCCAATGATGGCGGCACGCATACTGTTCCACATCAATCTTATACGGTTGGCATAGGGCGACCTTTCCTTGAAGGACAGATCGACTTCGGTCTTTGTGTCAAATGGATCAGATTCTCTAACATCGTAATCAGCGCCTTTCATGGCTTTTAATATTTCGTCGGCAATCCGGTTGCGGCCAATATTCCGGAAAGCACCGCTTAGTCTGCCGGCAATCGTGGTGTGACCGCCGTTCAGGAGTATCCTTAACACTTCGGAAGCATCACTAATGAGCGCTAAAGCAGCCCTGACATCATTCGGGCTCTGGCTGAAGATCGAAGGGCTACAAAAAACGAGGGAAGCCGGTAAGTTATACGTCATCACCCCATTTTTTAACTCGCGAAATTCATTTGCAGGTAGTTCGCCGCGCATGTGAAACAGAGAAGTGTGGTATGGCAAATCCGTTTTAAAATTAGTTGCGGCAGGAGCTTTGATCACTAATTGAGCTGGAACCGTTTGGTTACCAGAATGAAGCTGTAAAGACTGATCAGGTGATACCGTATAGCTTTCTCTATACCTGTCAGCCAGGTAAGCGCTGCAAAAATCCCAGTAATTTGCATACCAGGATGTGCTGTCGCCAGCCCGCTCTTCCGGGCTGGAGGGAATGTACCAGCCTTTTAATACCTCTTTTAGAAATCCGTTTTTTAGCAGCCGCTGTCTATAGGTCGTACTGATGTCTTTAGTATTGATCGCTATCCGTCCCTTTTGTTGAAGGGCTTGTAGTGTATCTAAAGCGTCCGCTAACTTTTCTGCTGGTGTTGCCATTTTATCTTTTGCTGATCCCACTGCTCACGAGCAGCAGGAGGATTATAATTATAATAATCAAATGTAGCAAAATTATAATAATCAACAGTGCGTTCATTAGGATAATCAAAAGCAGCAATATTATAAAGATCAAAAGCAACAGTAGCAATTACCTTTACCCGAAACCGAAATTCGTTTCCAATTCGGCAGGAAAATTTGTATAATTGTACAGCATAAGATGTCCTTATGTAATTGACGCGACGTTAGTTATCGTGCCACAAATGTGCCACAGTTTTAAAATATTGTTCGTAATAAATTTGTTTTCAATTGGTTACAAGCAGGAGCATCTGACTGTTAATCAGAGGGTCGCTGGTTCGAGCCCAGCCTCAGGAGCAAATGGGCAAGCACGGTAAAACGGTCGCTTGCCCATCTTTTTTTCCTTACATTTCACTGTTAATTAAGTAGATTCAAATATGCAATTCTCTCGTTTGAGCGGTTCGATGTTGCATTCTGTGACAATGATTTTGGGACGGGGGTAAATCGAACTAATTAATTGCCGATTTTCGAAACATCTCATTTTTAGTAAAGTAAAACTCAATATACCTATGAGCACGCTCTGCATGAATCTGCTCCATATGGAGATGCAGGCCTATAACAGATTTTTACCGGGGAAGACGTGTAGGATGGGAGTTTTAATATCAAGTTGTTAGTATCAATTATCAACAATAAAAAAATAGAAAACGCCGGAGATTTTTGTTTCCGGCGTTTTTGGGTTTGTGCTTGATGATTGTATTAGATCGGCAATTAGTTTTGGATATGTAATTGGCTCTTTAGCTCATTATAATTTTTTAAGTTAAGTGAGCTGATCTTTACACCACCCGGAATGATTACATAACGGAAGCTATGCGCAGTTGCGAGGCTGCTATATAAATTGTTATTGTTTTTGAAACTAATCTGCACATTACCAACCGAGTATAGGCCAGACCATGTATCAATCTCAGAGGTAGTGCCAGACAGGTAGTTGATGGTGACTGGCAGGGGGCTTACCTGATCTGTAGGCCATACGCTTGGAACATAGCCGTTTAATTTGGCATATACCACTACTACACCTTGATCAAGGATAGCTTGTGTTATTTTGGGTTCAACAAGGTTGTAGGTCAGAGTATTAAGGCCAAACACAACTGTTTTGGTATAAGTTGGAGGCGTAAACCAATCAGAATAGATCACATTTGCCGTACCTGGATCGCCTTTTGGGCCTTTCAGATTTACAGGGGCAGGCCAGGTACCAGCTATTTTAGGGCCATAAAACGAGTAAGTTACTGTGTTTAAATAGTAATCGCCATCAACACCTGCGCTTGCGGCCGGTGCGGTGTTGCCACTCAGGATAGTTGAGCCGTTTGTACCATTTGTTCCGTTGGCGCCGCTTGCTCCTGTAGCGCCGGTTGCTCCTTTAAGGTTAAAGGCTGTTCCCCAGCCAGCTGCTGTTTTAGGGCCATAAAAGCCGCTGGTAGTAAGGTTAATAAAGAAATCTCCTGTTGTGCCTAAGGCTGCGTTCGGTGCCGCAGTACCCGAATAAATCTTAGTACCGTCGGCACCTGTAGCGCCTGCTGCGCCGGGAGTACCAGCAGTACCGTTAGCACCTGCGGGGCCAACAGCACCGTCTTTAGCGCATGAGGTTACAAGCAGTATGCCGGCTGTTAATAACAGCAATAAGTAGTTGATCTTTTTCATAATGGAATAATTTTGATGGTTAATGAATAGGGTAATAAATTTGTGAGTTACACCGGTAATTATTATATGCCGATATCTTCATCACAAAAGTTCAAAAACCACCCAAAAAACAAAGCAGGGCATTTACGCGATAATGAACGTGCCATCACGGATATTGAAGTGCGTACAATTACTTACAACGGCAGTAATTTTACCTTAGGTTAAATCATCCTCCCAGAGCGGGGTTAAACCATTTGCACAAGAAGTCAGTTTGCGTTCTGTTAACATAAATTCTCATTTGCAAGAACTTCGATGTATCGCAATTGACTCAGCATTCAAGGCCTCTCAAAACCGCACAGTTGTTGTAACGTTTTCGAACGGTATCGTGGATTTAATTTATATAAATTATTAATTATCATTTAGTTATCTTGTTGGCACGGGTTTTAAATAGAATAAAGTGGTATTTTAGGTTCAACAGCCCATTCAAAACGTGTGTCCATGTTAAAAACGTATTTTAAACTTGCTTACAGAAATATAATAAAGGATAAAGCTTATTCTATTATTAATATAACAGGTTTAGCCATAGGCCTGGCATCAAGTATCCTGATCCTGCTTTGGGTGCAAAATGAGTTAAGTTACGACAGGTTTCATAAAAATGCCGGTCAGATTTATCGTATCGCCTGCGATTTGGGTGATTCTAAAACCGTGGGCACCCCGGCGGGTATGCCTGCTGGATTGAAAGGGGAAATGTCGGTTATTAAAAATACAGTTCGTATAAAACCGGCCAATACTACGTTGCTGGAAGCCGGTAACAAAAAATTTGAAGAGGAAAATCTGTTTTATGCCGACGAAAGTTTTATGGACGTATTTTCGTTTCCGTTAGTAAAAGGCGACCGCGCCACCGCACTAAAGCAGGTAGATGGTGCTTTATTAACGCAGGCAATGGCCAAAAAATACTTCGGGAATGAAGACCCTATTGGCAAGATAATACGAAAAGACAATAAAGAAAACGTAACAGTAACAGGCGTTTTAGCTGATATACCTGCTAATTCCGATCTGCAGTTTGACTTCATCCTTCCAATGGCCTCATTAGCCAGAACAAATGACGATCTAAAAAATAGTGTATGGAATAATTTTAATTTTTATGACTATTTGCTATTAGACAAGAGTTTTGATCCTTCTACTGCTAATTTATCTGGGTTGGAAAAACAAGTGAATCAAATATTTCATAAACATGACGACGGCATGAAAGCCACATTCCACTTGCAGCCATTAACAAAAATTCATCTGGCACCCATGCAACTGGGGGATGAACCTGGCCACGGAAACGCGCAATATGTTAACATCTTTTTTATTATTGCTATTTTAATTCTCATAGTGGCCTGTATCAATTTTATGAACCTCGCTACTGCACGTTCGGCCCGCCGAGCCAAAGAAATTGGCTTACGTAAAGTTGCCGGGGCTGTGCGCGGACAGTTGATCATACAGTTTTTAAGCGAGTCGGTATTTATTTCCTTTCTGGCCCTATTACTTGCATTCGGGATCGTTATTTTATTCCTGCCCGTATTCAATGACCTGGCCAACAGAAAGCTCAGCATTAATGTATCTGACGCGAAACTTTGGTTAAGCCTTGCCGGCATTGCCTTGTTAACCGGGCTTATCTCGGGTAGTTATCCGGCTTTATTTCTTTCCGGCTTTAATCCGGTTAAAGTACTCAAGGGGAATATAAAATCAATGGGGGGGAATTTGCTGTTTCGCAATGCCTTGGTCGTAATACAATTTATGGTTTCCATCATATTGTTGGTGGGCACAGTAGTTATTTATAATCAGCTTAAATTTATCAAAGAGCGTAATCCCGGTTTTGAAAAGGCCAATCTTTTGTATGTACCCATGACGGGGGATATGTGGAATAAGCAGCAGGCGTTAAAAAGTGAATTGAAACGAAACCCACTTACCAGCGATTTTGCCCTTATTACGGATTTGCCCACCAACCTGGGCGGTTGGACAGTCAGCGTTGAGTGGGATGGTAAAGATCCTCATTCACAGTTGTCTATTCCTGTAATGGCTGTGAATGAGGATTTCACCCACACATTCAGGATGACATTAGCGGCAGGGCGGAGTTTCTCAAGAGCGTTTAAAACTGATTCGAACGACTACATGATCAATGAAAAGATGGCGCGCATTATGGGTTTAAATGCTAACACGGCAATAGGTAAACCATTAACGCTTTGGGGTAACAAGGGCACTATTGTGGGTGTGGTAAAAGATTTTAATTTTAAACCCGTTCAGCAAGCTATTGAGCCATTGGTTATGCCCTTTAATAAATTGGGTGGTTACACAGTGGTGAGAACACAACCGGGTAAAACCAACGCTACCATCCAGGTATTATCAACAATAAGCCGTGAGCTTAACCCTGCGCATCCCTTTAAGTTTGATTTCCTTGATCAGGATTTATCTAACCTGTATAAAGGAGAACAGCAGATGGGTAACATCTTTAATCTTTTTGCTATTCTGGGTATTTTTATATCCTGTCTGGGTTTATATGGCTTATCCGCTTTTATGGCAGAGCAGCGTACTAAAGAGATCGGTGTACGTAAAGTATTAGGTGCATCTGTGTTAAACCTCGTCTATTTATTATCTTCCGGCATCACCAGGTTAATCCTGATTGCCATAGTTATAGCTATACCGCTTTCATGGTATGCGGTAAATACCTGGCTGGCTGGTTTTGCCTATCATATTAATGTTAGCTGGCTGGTGTTTTTTACGGCATCGGTGGCGGCGTTGGGCATTGCGTGGCTTACGGTTAGTTATGAATCAGTCAAAGCAGCAATTGTTAACCCGATAAAGAGTTTGAGAACCGAATGATTGGGTATGGTAAAAGTTAATAAAAAGACCTACTCGGCCGAGTAGGTCTTTTTTATTAATGCAGAATTCGGATAATATACAGCAATTATTGGGGCTGAGTCTGGTTAACAATTAAATAGGGATAACTACATCCATTTACTTAGTTGCTATTATTATGTATTGCCCACTCTTTTAATTGATCTATGGCCTTCGCCAATACACCTGCGGAGCCTTTAAAAGCAGCAGACCCATTGGGTTTGCCATCCGCACTATACCATTCATAAAATCCCTTGTCTTCAATAGTTCGGTTTATCATAGGCTGTAGTTCCTGATAGGCCTCTTTTATAAAGCCATATTTGATAAGCTGTTGCACCATTCTTGCTCCAAACCAGGTCCAGTCGCCACCATTTTGATAAATGTATGGTTTTGACGATGAGGAGCCTTTGTAAATCCCTTCGGGATAAATTGGATAGAGGGTTAAACCGATGGAGGGGGCGCCGGATAGCTTAACGTTACGTAACATGTCCTGGTTAACAAGGCTGATCTCCTTTTTTGATAAAATTCCTGCTTCAATAGCTGTTGCCGTTCCGCCATGAAAATAAATTTTGTTTTCATCAAAACTTGCCGGGAAGGGTGATGCACCAGTATACAAATGCGGAATAAATTTATGTTTTTTTGCATCCCATAAGTGTTTTCTAACAGCGGTTACCGTCGTTGTTTTCAGATCAATCCACTTTTGCTGGTCTTTTGTTGTTTGATAAAAATTAGCCATGTCATGAAGTGCTATTACAAACATGGCGTTATCATATATATCAATGGCCCAATGGGTGTTTTTGTCAACATCTACCACTTCGCCTCCTTCTATCTGCACATCTCCCCAGTCTTGCGTGGTAGCCCCGGTTAAAAGTTGATATTTGCTGGAATAACGGTTCTTTAATAAATAAGCAATGGAAATTTCCATGCGTTGTAACGCAGTTTTACCAGCAATCATCTCCTGTAAAATTGACTTGTCGCCGGTTACGCGGATGTATTTGCCAACAGCCTGTATCAGTGATGTTTCCTGATCGGTTTCAACCGTGTTTTTAAACCCCACATGATTATTATCATCAGGCGAAGTATATATGTTCGGGTCATTCCAGGTTACATGCCCTTTTAATACATATCCATCAACTATTTCACCGTTGGGTTGCTGGAGGCGAAGAAAAGTAAGCAAATTGGCACGGATGCTGTCGCGGCTGTAAACCTTGCATGAGGTTTCAATAAATGTATTAAAATCACGTATCCATACTTGTGGGTAACCATCACCTGCATTAAAGCCCTTACTTAAAAGGGCAGTCGCTTTTGCGTACACGGTATCCAGTTTTTTATCAGCCATGATCCGTGCAGCCAATTCCGGCTGTTGCTGGGCTAAGCCCTTTAATGAAATGCTAATTATTAAAATAGTTGTTAGAAGAATGTTTTTCATGCTTGTTTTAACGGAGTGTGATAATTTTTGAAAACGTAATTAGAGAGATATAAAGAGGGGTCAATGCCTTAATTGTTTGTAATGGGATTCACTAATTTTGATTTCTTGCGGTATTTAGATGGGGTAAAACCCGTAACTGTCTTAAAAAATTTATTAAAATTAGGAAGGTTATTATATCCGCTTTGATAACACACATCTGACACGGAATAGGTTTCGTTTTGGATTAGTTTGCAGGCATGGCCTATTCGTAATTCATTCAGGAATTGGGTAAATGATTTCTGCGTGCGGCTTTTGAAAAAACGGCAAAATGCATTAGGCGTCATATTACACAGGTCTGAAACTTCCTGTAAAGTAATATTGCGATAAAAATTCTGCATCAGAAATTGGTATACAATATTAATTCGTCCGGTATCTTTTTCTTCATACAGATTTTTAAAAGAGAGGCTTGCCATGTATTCATATTCTGTAGAGTGTGACAGGATCTCTATTACTTCAAGAAAATTAATGATCTTGTGTAGTCCTTCTGCTTTAGATATGGATGAAAGAATCTGAGATACTTTTTGACCGGTGGTGCCAAAAAAATGAAGTCCCCTTGAAGCACGCTTAATCAATTCCTGAACTGGCCTTAAAATATTTTGCTCATTGGTAAGGGCTAAGGTAAAATCGGCGGGGAAATAAATTACTGTAGCTTTTACCCGGTACCCTTTCTTTTTTCGATAAAAAGCATCGTCGTTTTGCCATATATGCGGAAGTTCGGGTCCCATTAATACAAGGTCCCCGTCTTCAAAATTATCAATATTATCCCCCACAATTCGTTTACCGAAGCTTTTTTCAACCCATACCAATTCACATAAATGGTGAAAATGAAAAGGGCTGTCCAGAAAGAACTTATCCACCTTTTTGATATGAATGTTTTTTGAATCTGATAAACCTACGTCTATAAGTTGTGCTTTCATAATTCAAATATATACTTTCTAAAATTGATAATATTTTTTATAAAAATGGTAAAATAGTTTATTTATTGGATTACAGATAACTGCACTAATAGTCTTATTTATCATGTTTTCAGGTATAAAGGCCGCTTTTGGTTAGCAAATTACGTTTCCTGGTTTGTTTTGTTATTATGTAACTATATTATCTGTTTTTTTTATTTATCTGTTGAAAGAATGGTAAAATAATTTATAAAGTGAATAATATAACGTTAGAAATCTGATAATCTGAGTTTTACCTTGCAACGCCTAAAAAAGAAAACTTTATGATTAAACTCAGACAAACTCTCATTTTATTGTATTTATTGCTTTTTACAGTAGTACTGCATGCTCAAACTTCAACGGTAACGGGTACAGTAACAGATAACGGCGGGCTCCCTCTTGCAGGGGTAACCGTTGGAATCAAAGGCAAAAAAGCATTTGTTACCGCAACAGGTACCACTGGTAAATTTACAGTTACCACAGCTAATTCATCTACAGATGTGCTTGTATTCAGTTACATAGGCTTTCAAAAGCAGGAGTTTAAACTGAATGGTCAAAGTAATATTGCAGTAACTCTTCAACTGGGGAACGGCAACTTAAGCGAAGTGGTAGTAGTAGGGTACGGAACTCAAAAAAGAGCCAATCTTACAGGAGCTGTCAGTACCATTAAGGCAGATGTCCTGAGCGACCGCCCAATTACCGATGCCTCACAGGCATTATCCGGAACGGCCTCCGGAGTATGGGTAAATCAATCATCCGGACAGCCGGGTTCAAGCGGGGCCACCATTCAGATCAGGGGAGTTGGTACTCTTGGTAATTCTGCCCCATTGGTAATTGTGGATGGGCTTATTAGCTCTATGAGCAATGTGAACCCAAGCGATATTGCCACTATAACCGTTTTAAAAGATGCCGCGTCGGCAGCTATTTACGGCTCAAGAGCTGCAAACGGTGTAGTGTTGATACAAACTAAAAAAGGAAAAAAAGGTACCCCCCAGTTTGACTTTACCACGAGCTTTGGCAGCCAGTCGGCTACTGACTTGCCGCAGCAGGTTACCAACTCTGTTCAGTATATGAACTTGTACAACCAGGCGCTGGCCAACCAGGGGCAACCGGCTTTTTTCTCACCGGCAACTATTTCTCAATATCAGGCAGGCAAGGATCCTCTTATTTACCCCAATAATGATTGGTTTAAGATGATTTTTAAGCCCGCTATGATTAATGATAATAACCTGAAAATATCCGGAGGAACAGATGCTACCCAGTACCTGGTTTCGCTTGGGTTTCTGAATCAGGATGGTATTGTGAAAAATGATAACGCCAAAAGATACTCTGCCTTGGTGAATCTTAATTCGCGTATTACAAAAGCTGTAGATTTTGGGGTAAACCTAAACCTTATCCATCAAACACAAAATCAATCATGGTATGGTAACTCTAACTCCATGATCAGCGAGGTAATGAGGGCCCTGCCCATGTACGGTACGTATACCTCAACCGGCCAATATGCTGGTACCTGGGTAAACGTAATTAATGCCCAGATCAATAACCCATACGCCATGGTTGACGAAGGGTTGAACCAGGGTATAGGCAATAATATGCAGGGCAGTGGTTTTTTTAATGTTGAGCCTATTAAAGGACTAAAATGGAACGTGACCGGAGGTATAAATTATGGCGATGGTCAGGGAACAACATTTAATCCCCTTATTTATGTATTTAATCCGCTAACAGGGGCGCAGCAAAACCAGGTTGGCAACGGGCCGCCATCCAGATCCCTGACAGATAAGTACAATAATAACATGCGTACTACTTTATACTCAACACTTTCTTATACCAAAACCATTGCAACAGACCATAATATAACAGCATTACTTGGCTATAATCAGGAGCAGTATAATGAGCGGTCTTTTCAATCTTATATTGAGGGCTTTCAAACCAATTCGTTAACTGAGCTCAATGCAGGTTCTACCAATCCGCAGGTTGCAGGTACATCGGCAGCTTACGCTATCCGGTCATATTTCGGCAGGGTTAATTATGCCTTTAAGGATAAATACTTATTGGAAGCTAATGCACGATATGACGGATCGTCGCGCTTTGCCTCTAGCAGAAGATGGGGTTTCTTCCCTTCTTTTTCTGCCGGTTGGAGGGTGATTGAAGAATCATTCATGAAAGATCAGAATATATTCAGCAATTTAAAACTTAGAGCATCATGGGGAAAGCTGGGAAATGATCAGCTGGTTGATCGTTCAGGGAACCCGATATATTATGGTTACATCCCAACCCTGAGTTTAGGAACTATCTATGATTTTAATAGCCAGATTGCCGGTGGGGTTGCACAAACCATACTTGCCAATCCAAACATTACCTGGGAAACTTCTACCAAAAAAGATGCCGGTGTAGAAATGGGCTTTCTTCAAAACAAGCTCAGCGTAGAGGTTGATTATTTTGATGAGCAACGCAGTAATATCCTTCAAACCCTTGGCATACCATGGATCATCGGTAATCTTACCCCACCACCGGTTAACCTGGCTTCGGTTAATAACAAAGGCTGGGAAATTAATACCAATTATGCCCAGAATATTGGAAAGGTTAAGTTCAATGTAGGTTTTAACTTAACCCATATACGCAATAAGGTATCAGATGTTCTTGCCCCGCAATACAATGGTAATAATGTAATTGAGAACGGGCAGCCGATTAATGCTTTTTATATGGTTAAAGCCCTTGGGATTTTCAAAACCCAGCAAGAAGTTGACAATAGCGCTAAACCTGCAACCAACGCGACAGCGCCAGGTGATATTAAATATCAGGATATCAGCGGTCCTAACGGAAAGCCTGATGGCATAATTGACGCTAATGACAGGCAGATAGTTGGTAAGCCCATCCCTACTTGGACTTACGGAGCTAACCTTTCAGCAGCATACCATGGTGTTGATCTGAGTGTTTTATTACAGGGGGTTGGCGATGTACAGTCCTATGTAGGAGGCAATTTGTATTTTCCGTTCTTTAACGGAGCGGGTATCACCACCAACTGGGTGGGCAATACCTGGACACCTACACAAACAAATGCTCCGCTGCCACGCCTGCTTCAATATAACGCGCCAACCAATAACTATATGGCAAGTAGTTTCTGGCTGCAGAATGCCTCTTACACGCGGATAAAAAACATACAGCTGGGGTACACCATTCCGCAAAGCATAAGCGAAAAAATTAAATTGAAATATGTAAGGTTTTATGTTAACGCCCAGAACCCTTTCACTTTCACCAAATTTCAGGGACTGGATCCGGAGAGCGCCGTTGGAGGCAGCCAGTATCCTAATATGAAGGTTTTTACAGGAGGCGTAACTGTTAGATTTTAACTATTTACAAAAAAGAAAATTACATGAAATCGTATAAATACTATATAGTTGGAGCACTGCTCATTATGATGGGGGGCTCCTGTAAGAAAAATACCTTTAACCTAAATCCCACAGATCAGTTATCACCGGCCTCCTTCTGGAAAACTTCCAGCGATGCTACTGCCGGTCTTACGGGTTGTTACTCTAATCTTTATGACATTACAGAAGAAGTACTGCCCTACCTGGATGTACTTACCCCCAATGCCTACAGTAATTATCCGTGGGAAGGATGGCAGGCAATTTCCTGGGGTAATGCTACCCCTAATGGCCCGGGAGGTATTAACTATATCTGGCAGGGTGCTTATTCAGGCATTGGCCGCGCCAATGTTTTTTTAGCCAATATTGATAAAGTGGATATGGACGCATCCCTGAAAGCAAGGATGACAGGGGAGGTGAAATTTTTAAGAGCGTTATATTATTTCAACCTGATCAATTATTATGGAGATGTTCCTTTAATTCTTACACCTCCTGATCTGAATCAGGCTAAACAGGCGAGGACTCCTGTGGCCGATGTAAGGCAACAGATATTGAAGGATCTGGATGATGCAACAACAGTGCTTCCGGCGCAGCCCTACACTGGTGCCGATATAGGACGGGCCACCAAAGGTGCTGCACTTACCCTAAAGGCAAAAGTATTACTATATAACGGGCAATGGGCTGATGCCGCCGCTACGGCAAAAAGCGTGATGACGTTATCAGGAAGCGGCTATGCGCTTTTCCCAAGTTACCGCGGGCTTTTCCTGCCGGCTAATGAAAATAACAGCGAAGTAATATTTGATGTGCAGTTTGAGAGTTCAGGAAAATACAGCAGTTCATGGGATACCTATATCGGGCTGTATAATGCAAGTTACACACCTGGATGGAGCTCGATAGAACCAACACAGGATTTTGTAGATACCTATGATATGAAGGACGGTTCAACCTACAGCGCTGCCAATCCGCTGGCCGATCCAAATGATAAATATAATAACCGGGATCCGAGGTTGGATCAAACCATATTCAGAAAAGGGGTGAACTATAATGGTCTTCCGTACCCGGTGGATAGTAAGGGTTTTGCGGGTATATATACCGGGTTTAGCTTCAAAAAGTATACAGTATATGATAATGCACCTACTGCTATGGTTAGTTATCAAAAATCATACATCAACGGAATTTTACTGCGGTATGCCGATGTGTTATTGATGTATGCCGAGGCACAAAATGAAGCAGTTGGACCCGATGCCAGTGTATATGATGCTGTGCGGCAGGTACGGCAAAGGGCGGGTATTAATCCTCCGGATTTGCCTGCAGGCCTTAGCCAAAGCCAGATGCGTACCCGCCTTATGCATGAAAGACGAATAGAGTTTGTAGGAGAGGGTTTATATTTTTCAGATGTGCGCAGATGGAAAACTGCAAATGTTGAACTGAACAGAGCAGTGCAGTTAAATGGTTCATACAAAGCAGGGATTATGGATATAAGGAAATATGATCCGAATAAGAATAATCTGTTCCCTATTCCGCAACATGAAATAGACAATAGCCAGAAAGCCATTACACAAAATCCGGGCTATTAATTTAGAAACTTCCGCTGCCTGTGGAGAGTATTGATAAAGGAATGGGGCCAAAAGCCCCATTCTTTTAATTAACAAATATGAAGATATCCTGATTTATGAATCCAATTAACAGATGAAACATACCCATAATTGTTCGGCTTTAATTTTTATGGCATTATTAGTAATGATGATGTCATGTAATTCATCTGACCAAAAACGATTTACGGATATCTCTACGGAATCAGGTATTAATTTCATCAACAATATCACCGAGATGCCCCAGCAAAATATCATGAACTATGAGTATGAGTACAATGGTGCGGGAGTGGCTGTTGGTGATGTGAATGGTGATGGTTTACCGGATATCTATTTTACAGGTAACCAAACCGGTAATAAACTTTATTTGAATAAGGGCAATCTGAAGTTTGAGGATATTACGGATAAAGCTGGCGTACCCGGTAAAGCATCATGGGCAACAGGCGTTACAATGGCCGATGTAAATGGCGATGGTTTACTGGATATTTATGTATGTTACTCAGGCAATGGTGATATAGCAAGCAGGGCCAATCTTTTATACATCAACCGAGGTGTTAAAGATGGTATACCATCTTTTAAAGAAGAAGCTGCGGAATTTGGTATTGATGCACCAGGCACCAATTCAACCCAAGCCGTTTTTTTTGATTATGACAGGGACGGTGATCTGGATATGTTTTTGCTGGATCATGCCACCATGTTTTATTCGCCTTTTTTTAATACTACTAAACTTAGAACAAAGCGCCATCCTTATTTCAGCAACCGCTTGTACAGAAATGACAACGGCCACTTTGTAGATGTAAGCGAACAAGCCGGTATCAAGGGCGGTGGAAACAATTTTGGGTTAGGCGTTTCTATCAGTGATATTAATAATGACGGGTGGCCGGATATTTACACCGCCGTAGATTATGAAGAGCAGGATTTTATGTATCTCAATAATCATGATGGAACCTTTCGGGATGTAACAAAAAAAGCGCTGAAACATATTTCAAAAAATGGCATGGGCTGCGATATAGCCGATTATAACAATGACGGGTTGATGGATATTATGGTGATGGATATGTTACCCGAGGATAATAAACGGCAGAAACTATTAAGAGGGCCCGATGAATACAATAAATATAATTTACTGGTAGACAGCGGCTATTTTCATCAGAACATGAGGAACACCTTGCAGCTAAATAATGGTATAAATACAGCAACCGGCGAACCCTCATTTAGTGAGATTGGCCAGCTTGCAGGCGTATCAAATACGGACTGGAGCTGGAGCCCTTTATTTGCTGATTTTGATAATGACGGTTACAAGGATCTTTTTATCACCAATGGCTTTTTGCGCGATTTTACCAGTCTTGATTTTTTGACGTTTACCGTTGCAGAATATAAGAAAAAGTACGGGCCAATGGTGCCTGTTGATCAGCTGATCAAAGAATTACCTTCAACCAAAGTAAGCAACTACATCTTTAAAAATAATGGCGACCTCACCTTTAAAAACGTGACTAAAGATTGGGGATTGTACGAACCCACAGTTGCTAACGGAGCCGTGTACGCTGATCTTGATAATGACGGTGATCTTGACCTGATAACTAATAATCTTAATGAACCAGCCAGAATATATCAGAATAACAGTGATAAAATTAACCCACAGCATTTTCTGAAAATAAAGCTCAAAGCAATTGGGAAAAATACCCAGGCAATAGGTGCAAAAGTTACAATTACTACAGCAAATAATAAACAGCAGGTAGCAGAACTAATGCCGGTGCGTGGGTTTCAATCGTCTGTTGAGCCGCTTATTCATTTTGGATTAGGCAAAGATCCTTTCATCAAGAAACTGGTTATCCGCTGGCCCGATGGCAGGTATTCAGCCATGGATAACGTAAAAGCGAACCAAACCCTCCAGGTAAATGAGGCTGAAACGCATACTGATCCAATATATCCGGAAGCTAAAACTACTAAGCCGCTATTTACCGACTATACAAAGCAATCTGGTATTGATTTCCTTCAAAAAGAAAATAACTACGTTGATTTTAAGCATGAGTTTTTATTACCCTGGGAACTATCCAAACAAGGCCCCAAACTGGCAAAGGCAGATGTAAATGGCGATGGGCTTGAAGATGTTTTTATTGGAGCTCCGATGGGGCAGGCGGCCAGGCTCTATCTGCAAACAGCCGACGGGAGGTTTAAATTATCACCATCTCAGCCCTGGGAAGCAGATAAATTGTGCGAAGATATTCAGCCGGCTTTTTTTGATGCAGACGGCGACGGTGATATGGATCTGTATGTTGTAAGCGGCGGTAATGAAATACACTCATCACCAACGGAGATGCAGGACAGGCTTTACATAAATGATGGTAAAGGGAATTTCTCAAAAGCTACAAGCGCTCTACCCCATATAACAACAAGTAAATCATGCGTAGCCATAGCTGACTATAACAAAGATGGCAAGCCCGATATTTTTGTTGGCGGCAGGGTAGTGCCGGGCAAATATGGGACTGCCCCTGAAAGTTATTTGTTAAAAAATGAATCGGTAAAAAGTAACGTGAAATTTAGCGGTGCAGCCGGCACAGATGCAAAGGCCTTGCAAACTGCAGGGATGATTACTGATGCAGCCTGGGTTGATATCAACAAAGATGGCTGGCCCGATTTGGTAGTGGTGGGTGAATGGATGCCCGTAAAGGTCTTTATCAATAATCATGGCAAGTTGGAAGAAAGGACCAATGAATATGGTTTAAGTAACACCGGGGGCTTATGGACAAGAATTTTTCCTTATGATTTTGACAACGACGGTAATGTTGATTTTCTGTTAGGCAATCTTGCCCCTAACACCCAATTTAAGGCGTCAATAACTGAGCCTATGTCTTTGTGCGTGAACGACTTTTTGAAAACCGGGTCGAGCGTTCCTGTTTTGTGCTATTTTTTGCAAGGTAAAAGTTATCCTTATGCATCAAGGGATGAAATAATTGAAACCATGCCCGTTCTGAAAAGGAAATTTTTAAAATATGCAGTATATGCCGATGCTACAATAGGCGATATTTTTACTAAAGAACAAATGAAGGGGGCGTTGGAATTAAAGGTGCATACCCTAAAAAATTCAATTCTTGAGAACAAAGGAAATGGTAAATTCACGTTAAAAGAACTTCCTGTACGGGCACAGTTTTCGTCGTTGTTTGGTGCGGTAAAAGGAGATTTTTATGGCAATGGGCAGGAAGAAATTCTTGCCGCCGGAAACTTTTATCCGTTTCGTGTACAGTTGGGAAGGGAAGACGCGGGAGAAGGAATTTTATTAAACCGGAATAAAACAAAAGGCTTTACAGCTTCAAATATTAACAATATAGTGATTGATGGCGACGTACGGGATATGCTCTCTGTTAAAACCAGGAGCGGTAGTACACTGATAATTGTGGCCAAAAATAACGATCACATACAAGTAATTAAATCTAATTAACATATTAAATATGTCACCGATGAATACTGATAATAATAATGTAATGGTTGAAAAATCATGGGAAACGGATGATGAACTGTTCAGCATCATCAGAAAAGAATTATATACTGCTGTAGTAGGCGATATTATGGATAAGCTGGGTTGGCTTCACCAATTTTTGCCGCCGCAAATAAAACCGCTGAAACACGATACGTTTTTGGTAGGCCGTGCCATGACGGTGCTTGAGGCAGATGTGTTTGGCGAAGACGGAAATCAAAACCCGATCTTAAAAAAGCCATTCGGATTGATGCTGGAAGCTTTGGATGATCTGAAGAAAAATGAGGTATACATTTGCACGGGGGCGTCGCCAACCTATGCGTTATGGGGCGAATTGATGAGCACCAGGGCACTTAAACTTGGTGCTGCCGGTGCGGTGGTGGATGGCTATTCGAGAGATACAAATGGCATATTGGAACTTAACTTTCCTACTTTTTCTTACGGGTGTTATGCACAAGATCAGGCTCCGCGTGGTAAAGTGATAGATTTTAGGGTGCCATTGGAAATAAGAGGAGTAAAAATAAACCCGGGAGATATTGTTTTGGGCGATATTGATGGTGTTTGTATTGTGCCGCAGAAAATTGAGGTAGAGGTATTTAAACTTGCAATTGAAAAGGCTCGGGGCGAAAAAATGGTGCAGAAGAAAATTGAAGAAGGCATGAGCGCAAAAGAGGCATTCGAAACGTATGGGATCATGTAATTGTTATAGAAAATTAAAAAATACAAATGAAAAATTTCTTTAAAACGCTTATAGGTTTACTGCTTTTGGGTTGTACCGTACAGGCTCAAATTCAAAAAATTAATTATACCACGGCCGATAAGCAGGTTTTAAAACTTAACAGGGTATCGCCAGCCGCCTCGTCACAACCCAACAAGTTGTCATTGGATGGAACCTGGCTTTTTTCTGAAAATATCAGCACATTGCCCTGTGCCAAAAATATACAGGTGCCTGGTGAGTGGGTAATGCAGGGTTTTACGGTAGATAAAGGAGCTTATGCGGGGTATCAGAAAAACTTTGCCATACCAGAAAATTGGAAAGGCAAACGTTTAAAATTACGTTTTGATGCAGTGTATAGCGAATCTGAGATCTGGCTTAATGATAAGAAAATCGCTAGTCATTTGGGTGGTTTTACGCCATTTGAAGTTGATGTAACCAATTTCGTAAAATGGAGTGGCGATAACCAGTTGGTAGTAAAAGTGAAATCAGATAGTAAGGCTGATTCTTTGGCAAGTGCATCCCAGTACGCTGTACATCCATTGGGAGGTATTTCCAGAAAGGTATATCTGATGGCTGTTGCACCAATGAACTTTGCCTATGCCGATGTGAAAACCAGCTTGGATAAGAACTATGAAAACGCCGTTTTAAATACAGATGTAATTATTGCCAATGAGCAAAATGCCAAAGCCGAACAACTGAGCCTGAAAGCTGAATTATTTAAAGCTGATGGCACTACTAAGGTGGCCGAAAAATTAGTGACTGTTGAAAATGCTATCAACAAAGGCGAGTATTTGCAACAAAACATCAGCTTTGACGTAGCAAACCCCAAAAAGTGGGACCCGGAGCACCCTAATCTTTACGTAGTAAAATTGAGTATTTTACAAGGGGGCAGCGTTCAGGATATAATTACCAAAAGCATTGGTTTCCGGCAGATAGAAGTAAAGGGTAATCGTGTATTTGTAAATAATATGCCTATCAAACTACGTGGTGTTTGTCACCATGAAACCATGCCTTTGCGTGGCCGTTCGGTAAAAGATAACATGTGGGAAAAAGATGTGGAGCTGTTTCGCGAGGGTAACGTAAATTATATGCGTACCTCACATTATCCGCCAGCCGAAGAATTGGTAGATGCCTGCAACCGTTTGGGGATGTTTTTAGAAGTTGAAGCTCCATTTTGCTGGGCAGAAGGCACCACGGTGCCTTTAGGAACCGAAATTTTCCAAACCCTGATGGTTGATCAAACATTGGATATGGTAAACTATTTCAGGTCAAATCCATCGGTGCTCACCTGGTCTATAGGTAACGAATCAGAGAACTATAAAAATTATTTTAAAGAAACCGCCAGGTTGGTAAAACAATTTGACCCCGCCCGTCCGCGTAATTTTAGCCAATACGGGCCTGATGCAGACGAAGGTGACCTGGAAATATGTAACCATCACTACCCTGGGCCAGGCGGGCCGGAACAATATCGCAATAATAAGCGCCCCATTGTTTTTGATGAGTATGCGCACCTGAATGCGTATAACCGCTTAGAACAGGTTACCGATCCTGGTGTGCGTGATGCCTGGGGAATTGGGTTTGAGGCCATGTGGGAAAAAATGTATAAAACCGATGCTGTTTTAGGCGGTGCAATTTGGGCAGGTATTGATGATACCTTCTTTTTACCTGACGGGAAAATCGTGGGTTACGGCACCTGGGGGCCACTTGATGGCTGGCGCAGGGAAAAGCCCGAATACTGGCACATGAAAAAAATATATTCGCCAGTTAAAATAAAACTGGCCGGCAACTGGATTAATGGCAAAGTTGCGGTTGAACTTGAAAACAGATTGCTTTTTAGTAACCTGAATGAGTGTAAAATAGAATGGAGCATAGCTAATGAAAGTGGTTTAATAACGGCTGATTTAAAAAGAGATGGTAAAACAACGGCCGATATTGCCATCAACAAAAAGCCATCACCCACCGATAAATTAACCATTAAGGTTTATGACCCGCGAGGGGTATTAATTGATATTTATCAGTTTGCCGTAGTTCCGGACATCTCAGTGGTTTCAGCTACTAAAACCAACGCACAACCATGGAGCTATCAACAAAATGGGAACATCCTGATTGCCAAAAATGCCAATACGCAAGTTAGTTTTAACCTGGTTAATGGCGATGTAGAACAGGTTGCCAACAACGGTAAAAACGTTTGGAATACCGGAGCAAGACTAATGGTTTTGCCGCTGACCGGTGAGGGCAACGGTGTACAAATGACAGGTGATAACAAGAAATTTGAGCCTTTTACCGATGTATGTAAAAACCGTGTGGTAAAGGAAATTAAGCTGGATAAAGCCCAAAGTGGATTTACCGTAAGTATTGCCGATACGTACAGCGAAGCAATAGGTGTAACTACCTACCATTTCCTGGCCGGTGGAACGGTGAAAATAGATTATAAGTACACCATCAAAAAAGATGTTAATCCACGGCAGTGGGGCTTGGTTTTTGGTTTGCCCGGCACTTTCCAGGAATTGGATTGGAACAGAAATGCCCTATGGGATTACTATCCGGCAGATCATATTGGCCGTGCAAATGGCAAAGCTAAATTAATGTCTGACACCAAAGTTTCGGGCCCGGCTGGGCCATCTGCCCTGCCAACCACCCCCTGGAGTTTGGACAGGAATGATTTAGGTACCAATGATTTCCGGTCGACTAAGATGTATATCAATCAGGCAGAATTGACCAACGGTACGTCATCATTTCATGTAGTATCTAACGGGCAACAACACATCAGGGCCTGGAAAGATCAGCAAAATATTAAAACTTTAGTGGCCGGTTACAGCAACATGGGTGCCGAAAGATTTTTTAGGGGGCATGCCGAAAAAATGGACAGACCTCTAAAAGCCGGCGATGTGATACAGGACAGCATCAATCTTCAGTTAAAATAATATTGATGAAAAAAATAGCATCAACATACATCATGCAAAATATTAATAAGCTCTTTTTACCTTTTTGTCTTTTTTTAAATCTTAACTCATCCGGACAAAGTGTGAGTAAGGATCTCGATATCCCCCGGTTGTCGGCATTGCCGGCAACTGTGGTGGGTGTTGAGCAACCTCGTGTTTTGTTAAACGGTAAGTGGGATTTTCAGGTGTTGGGCCACGCGGCAAAGCAAAATATTATAGTACCCGGCGAATGGGAAATGCAGGGGTTTACCGTAAATGAGGGAGAAACCGCAGTATATAGCCTGAAACTTAATATCCCTGCCGATTGGAAAGGCCAGCAAATAAAAATACGTTTTGACGGCGTAAGCTCGCATGCGCTGGTGAAAGTTAACAATATAAAAGTAGGCGAACATGAAGGAAGCTTTGTGCCCTTTGAAGCCGATATTACCAATGCGCTTAAACCGAACGACAATATACTGCAGGTAGAAGTGCAGGCCCTAACCATTAGCGATAAGCTGGCCTGTACATCGCAATATGCCGTACATACAGTTGGTGGTTTATTGCGTAAAGTAGTGCTGTTTGCAGTGCCGCAAACAAATATTGCGGCTAATGTAACAACAACGGTTTTTGACCCGCAATTTAAAAATGCCGTTTTAAAGGTGCAGTCGCAAATAGTAAATGAGGCTGCATCCGGAGCATCCGCACAAATTCAATATACTTTAACAGATGCCACAGGAAAGGTGATTTTTGAAAAACTATCGGAGGCTGTAAAAAATGTTGCCTCAAACAATACGCGTAACATAAACACCGCTATCAGTGTAAAACAGCCGGAGCAATGGAATCCTGAACATCCTTACCTGTATCATTTAAAAAGTTCATTGCTGTTAAATGGAAAGGTAGTAGAAACCATAACACAAAATATAGGCTTCAGGCAAGTTGAAGTAAAAGGTAACCAGTTGTTTGTTAATGGGAAGCCAGTGAAGTTGCATGGCGTAAACCGTCATTCCATCTATCCGCTTACTGGCCGGAGTGTTAGTCCCGAATTGGACCGTAAAGATGCTGAACTGTTCCGAAGTGCTAATTGTAATTATATCCGCACATCGCATTATCCCCCATCGGAAGAGTTTTTAAATGCAGCCGACGAGCTGGGCCTGTTTGTTGAAAGCGAAGCTTCCCTGTGCTGGATTAATCACGGCGCATCACCCATCTGGAAAAAGTGGAACTATAAAGACGAAAAGTTTTTACCTTATATGATTACGGCAGATGTTGAAAATGTGTTAGCAGGCCGAAACCATCCATCCATTATCATCTGGTCGTTGGGGAACGAATCGGTTTGGAGCCCATTATGGGCCAGGGTGAATCAGGTTGTAAAACAATTGGATCCATCGCGCCCAACTACCTTTCATGACCAGTGCTGGGGAGGTTTCAACAATGCACACAGCACGGCAGATATTGCAGTATACCATTACCCATCAATCAATGGTCCGGCTGCAACAGATACCATGAAACGCCCGGTACTTTTTGGCGAATATGCGCATGTTTCCTGCTATAACCGCAGCGAGTTGCTGACCGACCCTGGTATACGAAGCAGCTATGGTAAGCCGCTGGAAGCAATGTATGATTCTATGTATTACCACAAAGGATGCCTTGGCGGGGCTATCTGGGCAGGTATTGACGATATTTTTCATATGCCTGACGGACGGATAGTTGGCTATGGCCCCTGGGGGCCGCTTGATGCCTGGCGCAGGCCTAAACCGGAATATTGGGGAGTGAAAAAAGCCTATTCTCCCGTTAAAGTAAAAAGTATAAGCTGGCCATCAGCCGGGAAAAAGTATTTTGAGCTAACGGTAGAAAACCGGTACGATTTTACTTCTCTGCAAAATCTCAGTATAACGGCAATTTTAAATGGTGTCAGCAAAACAATAAAGGCCGATATTTCGCCGCATGGCAGCGGAATTATAAAAATTCCGGCAACGGATATTAAAACACTTCAGTTGATATTTAAGGATCCGAGAGGTTTTATCGCTGATGAAGAAAAATATGAAGCGGAGGATGTTAGCAAGCAGATAAATGATCAGCACGTTGAAGTTTCCTATACCGAAAATGAAGCTGCTTATTTTGTAGAGCAGGGCAAAATCCAATACAGCATTAGCAAAAATACAGGGATCATTACTTCGGTACGAAAGGGCGATACAGAAATTTTAAAACAAGGCCCGGTATTTAGCATGGTGCCTATGAACAGTGATGATGGCGGAAAACCAAATGTGGCGGGTGAAACTTACCAAAACAATATTTATCCGCTCAAGAACTATCCATTGTATACCTTATTTGCCCGTGATGTTATGGCAGAGAAGACTGATTCGGGGGTAAAATTTTCGATGGATATTACCTATGCTGATTGTAAGGGCAAGCAAACCTATTTATTTACCAGTGATGGGAAACTGATAACCGAATATGCAGTGGAATATGCAAAAGCCGACATATCACCGTATCAGTACGGGTTGATGGTACAATTGCCAAAATCATTTGATAAACTCAGCTGGAAACGAAAAGGAGAGTTTACGAGCTATTCTGAAAACGATATAGCCCGGTCAGAAGGTACTGCTTTACTTAATTCAAAACATGTAAATGGGGTAGAAGAATGGGGTGTTATACCCCAAACAGATTGGAAAGATGATGCCAATGATTTGGGAAGTAATGATTTCAGGTCAACCAAGCGCTGTATTCAAAAGGCATCGCTACAGGATAACAATGGCAGTATAGTTACGGTGCTTTCTGACGCTACCCAGGCATCGCGCAGCTGGCTGCAGGACGAACGTATTAATTGGCTAATTGCCGATTATAGTAATAATGGTTCAGAGCCGTTTTATAGTTCACCTCACTCAGATGGAAGAATTAAGATAAAAGACAATACTTTAAAAGGTAGATTAGTGATGATGATTAAATAAGTCCTATACCTGATTATTCAAGTAATAAAATACTATAGATGAAAAAGATAATTGCACTTGTGGCCTTTATTATATTCTGCACCAACCTGTACGGACAAACTGCTAAACAGGACCTGCATTTTGATGTACTGGCCAAACAATGGGACGAAGCTATTCCATTAGGCAACGGTATGGTGGGCGCACTGGTATGGCAAAAGGCAGACCATTTACGGTTTTCTCTTGACCGTGCCGATTTGTGGGATATGCGCCCGATGAAAGGTTTGCACAGGCCGGAGTTTAGTTACCAGTGGGTGGTTAACCAGGTAAATAAAAAGGATTATGCGCCGGTACAACAATATTTTGATGCACCTTATGATAGAGAACCCGGTCCCTCAAAAATTCCGGGTGGAGCATTGGAGTTTGATACCAAAGGCTGGGGAAAGGTAACATCGGTAAACCTGCATTTGGCAAATGCATTGTGCCAGGTTAAATGGGCAAACGGAGTTACACTTAAAACATTTGTACATGCTACAGCCCCGGTTGGCTGGTTCAGATTTGAGAATATGAAAACAAACCTGGTGCCTCAGCTCATATCGCCAAAATATCAGGGTGAAGTTAAAATATCGGCTGATCCGGTTGGTGGCGATGATCTGTCGAGATTAGGTTATTCGCAGGGAAGCATAAAGCAGCAGGGTAACAATATTACGTATATACAAAAAGGCTGGGGCGGGTTTACCTATCAAATTAATGTACAATGGAAAAAGATAAACGCAACCACCATTGAAGGGGTATGGAGTATATCTTCACAAAATACCGGTAAAAAAATTAACACGGCAGCTGCTATTGTTGCCAAAAATGCCTTGGCGCAGGGCTATGCAAAAGATTATGTTTCGCATAGTAAATGGTGGCAAAACTTCTGGAGCAAATCGGCCATTCACGTGCCTGATACGCTGCTTGAAAAACAATGGTATCTAGAACAATACAAGTTTGGTTCAGCATCAAGGCTCGGCGCGCCAATTATTTCCCTGCAGGCCGTATGGACCGCCGATAATGGCCGGTTACCACCGTGGAAAGGCGATTTTCACCATGACCTTAATACGCAGCTGAGTTATTGGCCAAGCTATAGCTCTAATCACCTGGAGGATGGCATGGCCTATCTTGACAATCTTGACGCTAATAAAGCCAACTACAAGCGATACACAAAGTTATATTTTGGCAGCGATGGTTTGGCAGTACCCGGTGTAACCACATTAGATGGTACCGAAATGGGCGGCTGGATCCAGTATGCGCTTTCTCCCTCCGTATCATCATGGCTGGGGCAGCATTATTATTTGCAATGGCGCTATAGTATGGATAAAGACTTTTTACGCAAGAGGGCCTATCCCTGGGTAAAAGACGCCGCCACATTTATTGAAAATATAACGGTTTTGGATAGTGCAGGCCACCGCAAGCTACCCATCAGTTCAAGTCCCGAAATTAATGATAATGACATCACTGCCTGGTTTCATCAAAATACCAACTATGATCTGTCGCTCATGAAATTTACATTTAAGGCTGCGGCAGAGATGGCCGATGAGTTGGGTCTTAAAAATGAAGCTTCGCACTGGAGAAAAATTGCTGCAGAGTATAGCGATTTTGCACTAACCTCTGCCAATGAGTTGAAGTTTGCGCCGTCCATGGCTTATAATCAATCGCACCGCCATTTTTCGCACATGATGTCTATTTATCCCCTGGGCCTCATTAAATGGGAAGATGGGCCAAGGGCGCAGTCTATCATCAAAAACTCCATTCATTTGCTTGACAGTATCGGGCCTGCTTACTGGTGCGGTTACTCCTATTCGTGGCTGGCAAATATGAAGGCGAGGGCAAAGGATGGCGAGGGTGCAGCAAAGGATCTCACCATTTTTGCAAAGGCATTCTGTTCAGTTAACAGCTTCCATTTAAATGGCGATCAAACCAAATCTGGCTATTCCAAATTCCAGTATCGCCCGTTTACGCTCGAGGGGAACTTTGCATTTGCATCCGGTTTACAGGAGATGCTGATCCAAAGCTATGCCGGGTTTATCGAAATAATGCCCGCAGTACCCTCTGCCTGGAAAGATGTTTCGTTTGAAAATTTACGCACCGAGGGGGCTTTCCTGCTGAGCGTAAAAAAATCAGACGGACAGGTTACTGAGGTTAAAATAGTTTCGGAAAAAGGTGGTAAAACAAAGCTGAAACTGCCTTTTAAAACCTGGGTGCCTGCCCTGCAAAAGGATGTGGAAATAGACAGATCTGAAACAGGGTTTGTTAGTTTAAATTTTAAACCTGGTGCTATCCTTGTTTTAAAAAACGCTTACGAATAATTAAAGAACATTGTTTGAATAAATAGATTATGAAAATTACTGATGTAAAAGTTTGGCTGGTTGAAGGTGTTAAATACAACTGGATATTATTAAAAATATATACTGATACCGGGCATACCGGTGTTGGCGAAGCTACAAACTGGCCGGGCAGCCCCATTGTTTATAATGCCGCAAAACATGTTGGTGAACGCGTCATAGGGCTCGACCCTATGAAAACCGACTTTATATGGACAAAACTTTATC
The DNA here is from genome assembly GCF_014200575.1 of Mucilaginibacter saanensis. GTDB lineage: Bacteria > Bacteroidota > Bacteroidia > Sphingobacteriales > Sphingobacteriaceae > Mucilaginibacter. Next base: position 36,202 of record NZ_JACHBZ010000012.1, read on the forward strand.
GCGACCTGAATTGGATGGGGCCTTTTGGCGCCAGCATGTGCGCTATCAGCGGGATTGATATGGCCCTGCTTGACTTAAAGGGCAAAGTGCTCAACACACCCTGTTATGAATTATTGGGTGGAGCATTTCGTAAGGAAATTTTGCTGTATGCCAACTATTGGTTCACTGGCGGCGGTCACAATGCAGATGATTATGCCGCACAGGCAAAAAAGGTGAAGGAAGCGGGCTTTACTGGCTTAAAGTTTGACCCTTTTGCTCATACCAATTATTTATATGGCGAAGACTTGTCCAGTAATCTTAACCTTACCGCAGCGCAGCAGGATCTGGCTTTTAATGTAAGTAAAGCCGTTCGTGATGCCGTGGGGCCTGATTTTGATATCATGATTGAAACACATGCTATGCTCAATTACCGAGTAGCAGTAAAAATGGCACAACGCTTAGCCGAGTTGGATATTACCTGGTATGAAGAACCCGCCGGTCCCGAAAGTGCAGATACGCTGCGGGCCATGCGTGAGCGTATTCCATCCAACGTGTCTATTTGCGTGGGCGAGCGTCATTATACCCGCCACGGTATTCGTCCCGTGCTGGAAAAAAATATCTGTGATGTAATGATGCCGGACATTACCCGTTGCGGAGGCCCGTCAGAAATGAAACGGATGGCCACCATGATGGAAGCGTATAATGTTTTACTGGCCCCCCACAATCCTAACGGGCCGTTATCAACATTGGCTTCTGCCCATGTATGTGCATCGGTTCCTAACTTCTTCAGGCAGGAATTTATGTTTAATGATGTGGCCTGGAGGGATACGGTGATTACTCATCCTATTAAGGATATGATTAAAAACGGACATTTGCATTTAAGCGACCGCCCGGGGTTAGGTGTTGATTTAATTGATGAGGAGATGGAAAAACATCCTGGTATATTAGTACCCAAAGCAGGGTTCTATGTATAACTAAACATGATCAGATAATGAAAAATATCAGGCGCCGGGATTTTTTAAGAAGTACGGGGTTTCTTACGGCCGGGTTGCTGGCTTCGCGTATGCCGGTTATTGCAGGCCCCTTTGCGCCCAATGCGTGGGGCAGCAGGCAAATGCCGTTTGGTAAAATGCTCGATCCGGAATGGGTACAGTCATTATATCAAAGAGGGACGGTAACAACGTATCTGAAAACAAAAAACGAGTTGCAATACATCGGTATGCCTGTAGGCGGTATCAATTGCGGTACGGTGTATTTGGGTGGCGACGGCAGGTTATGGCTTTGGGATATTTTTAATAAAAACCAGGAGGGGATTGAACCCAAAGTAGTTCAATGGGATCATGATGTTCAGGACAATGGTAAAAAGGTGCGGTCACGTGACGGGGCTTGCTATATACAACCATCAAAAAACATTCGTCCGTTGGAGCAGGGCTTTGCCATAAAAATTAAATATCAGGGAGCTACTATTATAAAACGCTTTCATCAGGACGATTGGGATGAAGTTAAATTTGAAGCCACCTATCCTATGGCTGCCATTCAATATATCGATAATAATTTGCCGTTAGAAATTAAGCTAACGGCATTTTCGCCGTTTATTCCGCTGGATGAGGATAACTCCAATATCCCGGTGACTATTCAGTCTTTTGAGATAAAAAATACCGGTGCAGCTGTTATTGAAATAGAAATAGCAGGCTGGCTTGAAAACGCGGTCAATAAATTTTCGGCAACTGCAAGCGGCGGTGGTAAAAGGATAAATACGGTGATCAGCAAGGCAGACCATGTATCGGTATTTTCAATGTTTAAACCTACCGACAAAACAAAATATAGCGATGCCGGTGATACAGGTTCCATGTGTTTATCATTCATCGGGAAAAATGCCACGGGTATTTCTTCTTTTTCACTTCCCGTTGCCGCTGCATCTTTTGGTTCAAAAACTGCAAGTGAAGCTGCTGTAGATGCCGATGGGAAATTAATTGCCGGTATAGTTTCGTCACAAAAACTATTACCTGGACAAAGTACAAAAAAGGAGTTTGCCATTAGCTGGCATTTCCCCAATGTAGGTGCACGCATCAATGTACCTGACGCCAGGACGGGGCATTATTACCTGAATAAGTTTTCTGATGCCCTGGCCGTTGCCGCTTATGTGGCCGGAAGGTTTGAGTATTTAACTACTCAAACACAACTGTGGAATGATACCTGGTATAACAACTCAACATTGCCGCATTGGTTCCTGGAAAGAACATTTTTGAACATATCTGCATTGGCCACAACTACCTCTCACCGGTTCAAAACCGGGCGTTCGTGGGCATGGGAAGGGGTTGGAGCCTGTGAAGGTAACTGCACTCACGTATGGCAATATGCACAGGCTATCGGCCGGATATTTCCGGGTATTGAACGGGATAACCGCCAGCGGGTAGATCTGGAGATATCTTTACAGGAAGACGGAGGTATATGGTTTAGGGGAGAGTACGATAAGCGCCCCGCAATTGACGGGCAGGCCGGCAGGGTTTTAGGCTGCCTGCGCGAACACCAGATGAGTGTCGACAGTACATTTTTAAAAAGCAATTGGGTTAATATTAAAAAGGCAACACAGTTCATCATCAACGCGGATAAGAACGGCGATGGTATGACGGATACCCCGATGGAAAATACGCTGGATGCCGTTTGGGACGGAGAAATTGCCTGGATCGTGGGGTTGTGCATTGCGGCTGTAAAGGCTGGCGGTATAATGGCCGAAGAAATTGGCGATGTTGCTTTTGCTGCACGGTGCAAAGATTATGCAGTAAAGGGAGTGAAAAACATGGATGATCTTTTATTTAATGGCGAGTATTACATTCACCGGCCCGATGCCGTAAAAGGACGCGCGGGCATTGGATCATACAATACCTGTCATATTGATCAGGTGCTGGGGCAAAGCTGGGCATGGCAGGTAGGGCTTGGCCGTATCAATGATAAAGAAAAAACGATGAGCGCTTTAAAGGCCCTCTGGAAATATAATTTCATGCAGGATGTAGGTCCGTTTGAGCAACAACATTCGGGTTGGCGCCCCTATGCTTTGCCTGGCGAAAGCGGAATGGTGATGAATACGAACCCCAAAAATGAACCCCGTCCTTATGGGGAATCGGCAACGTGGCAATTGGGCTATTTTTATGAGTGTATGAGCGGCTTTGAACACCAGGTTTGCAGCCACCTGATGGCCGAAGGGATGGCAGATGAAGCCCTGGTGTTAACAAGGGCGGTTCATGACAGGTACCATGCTTTTAAGCGAAACCCTTTTAATGAAATTGAATGCAGCGACCATTACGGCCGGGCTATGGCCAGTTATGGTACTTTTATTACAGCCAGTGGTTTTGAATACCACGGCCCAAACGGATTTATTCGCTTTGCACCAAAATGGGGTAAAGAGAGTTTCAAGGTTCCGTTTACAACGGCTCAGGGCTGGGGTACTTATTCTCAAACAAAGGCAGGTGGCAAACAAGACCATCTTTTTGAATTAAAATACGGGTTGCTGCAGGTGCAGAAAATTAGCCTCGAAAAAATGGATGACCAAAAAGTAAACAACATTTTGGTAACCATGAGCGATAAAAAGATACCGGCTGATTTTATCCAAACGGGTACAACTATTTTGGTAACACTGCCGCAAGCCATAAATGTTAAAACCAATGAATCTTTAATGATTTCAATTTAATTATGTTTCAGATTGATTTAACCGGAAAAACGGTACTAATAACAGGAGCCTCGTCGGGTATTGGGTTGGGTATAGCCAAAATGTTTGCAAAAACAGGGGCAAACGTTTCGGGCTGCGGTTTAGAAAATACCGATGGCGGGTTTATAAGTGCGGTAGAGGATGGCGGAGCAAAAGCATTGTATAGTATATGTGATGTTACCAAAAAGGACGATCTGCAAAGGCTTTTTCAGGATACGATCAAGGTATTTGGCCGGATAGATATCCTGGTATCCAATGCGGGCGGTAATGTTTTTGAAGGTCTTGAAAATTGTGACGAAGAACACTGGCAGCAAAATATCGATCTGAACCTGGCATCACACTGGCGGCTGGCAAAATTGTGTAAGCCTTATCTTGAAAAAAATGATGGGGTTATCATTATCATGACCTCTAATCATGCGTACAGCTCTATCCCAGGATGTTTTCCTTATAATATTGCCAAAACAGCATTAACGGGCCTGGTCCGAAGCCTGGCTATAGAGTGGGGGCCGGCTATCCGTACCCTTGGTATTGCTCCGGGATTTATTGACACTCCCGGCAATCAAAAATGGTTTAATTCATTTCCTGACCGTGAGCAGGAAAGAACGCGAACAATAGATATGCATCCGGTTAAAAAATTAGGAACTGTTGAGGATATAGGGGCTTGGTGTGTTTTTCTTGCAAGTAATTATGCGGCTTTTGCCTCGGGTACCACTTATTTAATTGATGGTGGCAGAAGCGCCCTGATGCAGGAAAAATAATAGGTTTAAAGAATAATGGATTGGTTACTTAATGATAAAATATGCAGATCTGGAACGCAGAAATACTATATAAAACAGATTTAATTCTTGGTGAAGGCGCGTATTGGCATGTCGGCTGGAAAAAGTTCCTGTATGTTGATATTGAAGGGCAGAAGGTAGGATGTATTAATCCAATAACAAAGGAAATAGAAGAAAAGAATGTTGGCAAAAGGGTAGGTACTGTTATTCCTGCTACCAATGGTAAATTGATAGTGGCATTGCAGGGCTCTATTGAAGAACTGGATTTTGAAACAGGAGAGTTGACAAATTTGGTATCTATTGAAGCTGATAAACCCGATAACCGCTCTAATGATGGGAAATGCGATGCCGCCGGAAGATTATGGATAGGCACCATGCATGTGGACGCAAAATTACATGAGGGCGCCTTGTACCTGTTTGATGGTGAAGTAAGAAAAATGCTGAGCAGCACCAGCGTATCAAATGGAATTTGCTGGTCGGCGGATAATCGCGTTATGTATTATATTGACTCATTTGATTATAACGTTAAAGCCTATGATTTTGATCTGGAATCAGGTAATATTTCCAATGAACGCATTATAGTTAAAATAGAAGAGCCCGGTTACACTCCGGACGGGATGTGTATAGATGGGCAGGGGATGTTGTGGGTAGCTATATGGGGTGGTTATTGCGTAAACCGTTACGATCCTGCTACAGGTAATTTAATAGGCAAAGTAACTGTTGATGCGCCAAATGTTACAAATTGTGCATTTGGCGGCGATGATATGAGCCAGTTATTTATCACCACAGCAAAATCGGGTTTAAGCGATGAGCAATTACAGCAATATCCATTAAGCGGCGCGTTGTTTTGTGTAAACACAGGTATCCCCGGATCAACATTAACCCCTTTTACAGTTAACCGCTGATATATTATCAGATATGCTGTTTCCCGGTTGGGTTATTGTTTTTATCGGGCTGGTGAATGTATACTTCTTGCTGCGGAAAGAGAATTGCAATTCTTTTTCCGCAAAATACAGCCGTAATGGCCATAATCAGGTCGCTTCTGGTGGCATAACAATCACGTAGATGCTTTGTCCAGAAGAAGACTTTTACATCAATGGAACTATTGCTGAATTGTTCATACTGAACAACGGGAGCAGGGTTTTTCGTCAGTCGTTGCTCTGCATTTAAAATATCCATTAGCAAGTGCCTGATTTACAATGCCGCCCATATTAACAGGTTTCTTAAAAGCGATGATGAGCCTGCTCACCAGGTTATTGACCAGGATTAATTTATATCAAAAAGTTATATTGGGATATTTAACTCGCTATTTATGAAAAGAATTTATCTGCTGATGGTTTCCCATTAATATTTTGCCCAAGCCCTTTCAGTTGTTAAGCAAGATGGACTTGTAAAGATTAGCAGTGAGGGGACCTTAAGTTAAGGACAGCGGTTGATTTAAATTCTGTACCCGCTTCCTGATTTCATATTAATGCAGGCAATATCCTTTGGTTAATATGTAATTTAGCTGTTACTTTAGAAAATATTAATCAACCCGTCCCGATTTAAGCAGGTGGGCAACGGTAGCCTTCAAGAGCAATGAGCGATATTTCTAAGTTTACTGATGATGAGCTTGCTGTCTTGTTGAAACAAGATAACGCCTTCGCGTTTGAAACCATTTATAACCGGTACTGGGATAAGCTGTTTGACTCTGCTTATAAACGACTGAATCACAGTGAATTATGTGAAGAGATTGTACAGGAGATATTTATAAAGCTTTGGGAAAAGCGGGCTTCATTAACGTTAACTACAGGGTTAAAAAATTACTTGTATACAGCAGTTAAGTACAATTTGATTGATCATTACCGCAAACAGTTACTTCAAAATAACTTTGTAGCAGCCAGTAAGCATCGCCCTGCATCGGATAACTCTACCGAGGATAGCATTTTTGTTAAAGACCTGGTAAAATACCTCGAAGACATCATTAACTCACTTCCACCCAAATGCAGGAGCGTGTATGAACTTAGTCGCCTGCAGCACAAAAGCAATAAGGAAATAGCAGGAATTTTAAATATTTCTGAAAAAACCGTGGAGGGTCACCTTACCAAGGCATTGCAGCGCATAAAACTGGGAATGGGCGACTTTTTGATTTTGCTGGCCGCTTTTTTAATAAAATAGTTTTTTTTCAATCTAAGCAAGGGTTATGGCGGGTTGCTTCGACTTTCTGTTATAAACCTGAGATAAATTTTCTCTGAAATGAATAAAATTCAACTATCTGAATTACTGGATAAGTATTTTGACGGCACCTGTGCGCCCGAAGAAATAGAAGCAATAGATCAATGGTTTGATCAGTATGAGCGTAAACCCGATTTTACCAAAACGTTATCGGATGATAAACGCGAACTTTTGAAATCAAAAATGTTTAACGCTATATCGGCACGTACGGTAATTGAAGAGCCTGTTCAAAAAATAGCGGTTGTGCGCTCGCTGGTTAATAATTGGTGGGTTAGGGTGGCTGCGGCAGCTGTTTTGCTGGTTGTTGCTAAGTTTTTATTTATAGATAAGGCCTTACTGTCAAATAAGCTTTCGCAAACAGCCAACCGGGATTTTGTTATTACCAATTACACCAAAAACATTGTGAAACAAATACTGCCAGATAGCAGTGTGGTATGGCTTAGCCCTAATGCCAGTATTACTTATCCCAAGTTTTTTCAAAGTAAATCGCGCAACGTTGCTATGCTGGGCAATTGCTTTTTTGAAGTAACCAAAAACCCTCGCCGCCCGTTTATTATTAACAGTGCACATATAGTAACCAAGGTTTGGGGTACCAGCTTCAGGGTACTGGATAATATGAATATAGCTGCGGCTATGGTAACGGTAGTAACCGGTAAGGTTTCGGTAAGTAAAAAGGGGAGCGTGGCTGCAAAGGCCGGTGCTAAGCTCTCTCCTGATGAGGTTTTGCTGCTACCCAAACAACAGGTTGTTTATGAAAAAAATACCGATGCGTTGCTTACCAATAAACAGGCCGATATATCTGCCCTGAGTATTTATAAACATATTGACCTATCCTTTGACAATGCCCGGCTTACAACTATTGTTGCGGTATTGAACCAAAAATTTAATGTGGATATTAAAATTCAGGACGAGGGATTGAATAAAGCAGTTATGACTGCCGATTTAACCAGCCTGAATTTACCTGAAGTGTTGGAAGTGCTCAAAACTTCCATGAAACTTAATTATGAGATCAGCGATGATCTTATTGTGCTCAAAAAAACCAATTAATTTTAAATAACCTAAAGCAAAAAATGATGAGATACGATTCGCCTACATAGCCAGCCACCGCGTTCCACAAGGGTACAAGAGTGCTGTCACACTCCTGTACCTGGAAATTTCAAGCCCATTGGATAACATCAATAAAATTGGTGACGGGCCCTTTATTATATTTTTTTACAAATACAATCATTTCAAATTTATGAATTTTTGTTTACTTAACTCGCATTTCTGGTGCAAGATCATGAGGATTACATTTAGTCAGTTATTGATAGTTATGCTAATGACTGGCCTTAGTTATTCAAAACCAACTTCGGCACAAACAATATTGAATAAGAAGATCAATATCACTGTTGAAAATAAAACCCTGGCTGATGTATTGAAGCTACTAACCCAAAAACATCAGGTTGAATTTGTTTATAACCAGGACGTTATTCAAACCAGTGATAAAATGTCAGTAACATTTGCTGATAAGGACCTGAAGGAGGTTTTGGATAAGTTACTTACCAGGTACCATATTACATACCAGGTATTTAAAAATAAAATTATACTGATTAACACCCAGCAGGTTGATGATCCCGGTAGCGTAGTTGGGGCCATGCAGGATATTCAGATCAAAGGTAATGTGGTTGATGAAACGGGCCAGCCACTTGTTGGTGTAAGCGTAGGTATTAAAGGTACTACCAAAGGTACCGTTACCGACGCGCATGGTGTCTTTTCTATCGCCGTAAGAAGTACTAACGATGTACTTGTTTTTAAATACATCGGCTTTGTTACCCTTGAAATCCCGGCAAGCGGTACCCTGCCTTTAACTATTAAGCTTACAACCGATTCCAAGGCACTTAGCGAAGTGGTGGTAATAGGTTATGGTAGCAAAAAGAAAATAGACCTTACCGGTACCGTGAGCTCATTACAGGCTGATGAAATTGTCAGGGCCAAAGCCACCGGCACGCAGGAAGCCATGCAAGGACGCATAGCGGGCGTTGATATCAAACGGAGTTCTGGTAAACCCGGCTCTGATTATAGCATTGAGATAAGAGGTGCAAACTCCATTACCGGTAATACACAACCCTTATATGTTATTGATGGTGTTCCGGTTGCTATTAACGGTAGCCCTACCAATCCTATCAATGACATCAATCCCGCTGATATTGAACGGATAGATGTATTGAAAGATGCATCTTCAACCGCCATATATGGTTCGCGGGGTGCAAATGGGGTTATATTGGTTACCACCAAAAGAGGAACCAAGGGTAATACCAAAATCACCTATGATGGCTACAGCGGTGTGGTAAACCCCTATCACCTCCCTCCGGTTATGGACGGCCCTAAATTTGTGGCTTATGTGCGCGACTTTTTTAACGCACAGGCAGGATACCCCGATACGCCTATTCCGGATAGTAAATTATTTTCGGCTACGGAATTAACAAATATCCAGAACGGAACTTACACCAACTGGGTAGACCTGATTAAAAGAAATGGTTCACAATCTAACCAGAATATTGCCATAACAGGCGGCGATGATAAAACAACCTATTTTACTTCGGCCGGTTATCAGCTTTATCAGGGTACAACCAAGGGCGAGGACTCTAAAAAGTATACCCTGAAGGCAGGTTTGGATAAAACTATCAACAATACCTTTAAGGCTGGTGCTTCTATTTATTCTGCATTTGTAAATAATCACCTGGGTAGTGCCGAAGTTTTCCGTTCTGCATACCGGTTGCGCCCTACCGGGAGCGCTTATAATGCTGACGGCTCCCCACGGTTTTTTGCTTACGAAAGCGAAACGCAGATCACCAACCCGCTGTTTGAGTTTAACAACGAAATACGGCAACAACAATACGTGCACGTATTACCCAATGTATATGTTGAAGCTAACTTGATGAAGGGGCTAAAAATCCGTACATCATTTAGTCCTGATCTTACATTTCAGCGGCAGGGACAATATGATGATACCTTTACCAAACAACAGGCCGGTACTAAACCAGCGTTGGGCCAAAGCAGCACTAATCAATATATCAATTACACCTGGGAAAACCTGTTGATATATAACGGGGCAATAGGCAGGCATAAATTTGATGTTACGTTGGGAAATACATTTGAGTATCACCAGCAGGATTTTTCTTCTATATCTGCACAAGGCTTACCATACCGTTCCTTATGGTATAATTTAGGTTCGGCAACTACCATCACCATCAACGGAAATGCAATTGCCCCTATAACTACGGTTAACAGTGGTTATTCACAGCAAAACCTTACCTCGTACTTTGGCAGGGCCAATTACACGTTTAACAACCGGTATCTTTTTACTGCCACCATGCGGGCCGATGCCAACTCGGTATTTGCAGCCGGTCATAAATGGGGCTACTTCCCTTCCGGGTCTTTTGCCTGGATTGCCAGCGAAGAGGATTTCCTCAAAAACATCCAGTCAATCGGTTTGCTGAAATTCCGGTTAAGCTATGGTAAATCAGGAAACGCATCTTCTGTAATGCCTTATGCTACACAAGCCACGGTTTCCCAGTCGCCTTATGATTTTAACGGGGTAGCTGCCAGTGGTTTTGCGCCAAATTTCGGTAACCAAAACCTAACCTGGGAAAAAACAGATGAATATAATGCCGGGATGGAGTTAGGCTTATGGAAAAATCGCATTAATTTGGATGTAAACGTATACCGTAAAACCTCTAAGGGATCTATACTCAATCAGCAGGTGCCTCCGGAAAACGGGTATTCAAGTCAAACCACTAACTTGGGATCGGTTAGGAACCAGGGTATCGAAGTTAGTTTGAACACTGTAAATATCAATAATGGTAAATTTAGCTGGACAACCAATTTCAACTTCGCGGCAAACAGCAATAAAATTCTGCAATTGTACGGCGATGGTAAAGATGATATAGGTAACGCCTGGTTTTTAGGGCGCAAGGTACGGGAGATTTATAATTATAAAATTATAGGCGTATGGCAAACCAGCGAGGCCGCGCAGGCCGCCGTTTACGGAGCCAAACCGGGCCAGTATAAAATTCAGGATGTAAATAATGATGGTAAAATTGATGCCACCAATGATCGTCAGATATTAGGCAGCAGTATCCCCAATTGGTTTGGCGGATTTACCAACACCATGAACTACGCCAACTTTGATTTTAGCTTCACGGTTTATACCAGGCAAGGCACTTATGAAAACAGCGTTTTTTTAGAACAGCTGTTAAACGGCGATCAAAACAGGGCCCGCTTTGGTGCATTTGACAGGAGCTACTGGACACCTACCAACCCAAGTAATCAATGGTCAAATAAGGCGGTTAACCCTTCTGATCCGGCAAACACCATTGCCCAGTTCCAAAACTCTTCCTATACCAAAATAAGCAACATAACGCTGGGGTATACCATTCCTAAAAAACTGTTAAGCAGGTTGAAAATCAGTAACCTGAGGATATATGCAAACGCATTTAACCCTTTCATATTTAGCAAGTTTATAGGCTGGGATCCTGAAAATCCAAGTGGTAATTCTGCTTTGAATCAGGATTTCCGCACACGGACATTTATGCTTGGCCTAAACGTAACTTTATAATAACCGACCATTATTTAACATAACTTGTTATGAAATATATAACTAAAAAATATGTGCTGCTCAGCGTCGCCATGATTCTGTTCAGTATTACCGGATGTAAAAAATATACTGACGAATATAACCCGCAAAGCCGTACTGCCGAAACCTATTACAACACCTTTGCCGGTTTCGAAGATCTGGGCAAATCCAACTATGCGCCTTTAAGAGGCATCGTCAATTTCACGGGGCTCTATTACCTGGGTACTGACGCATTTTCGACCCCCAGCATCAATGATTCTAATGGTGAAAATTTATACAACAACAACCTGAACTCCACCAACGGCGATGTGGATGGTTATTTGAGGCAGTTATATAGTGCAATAAATATTGCCAATAATACCGTTTACTGGGCCACACAGGTAAAAGATGGCAGCGCCGCAACAGTAAATATACGGGTTGCTGAGGCCAAAGCCTTGAGAGCCTATTATTACTATTTACTTACAGAAACATTTGGAGATGTCCCGCTGGTATTAGATCGTACAACGGTGATCAGTTTGATTTTTACCCGCACACCCGAAAAAGATGTTTATACACAAGTTATCAAGGATTTAAATGACGCCATCGGGGTACTGCCCTTAACAACTACTGATTTTGGCCGTGTAACTAAAGGCTTTGCACAGCACTTATTAGCTAAAGTTTATTTGACACGCGGGTATAAAAGTTATGGAGCAGGTGAAGCTGATTTTCAGCTGGCTGCTACCACGGCCGAGGCGGTTATCAACTCCGGGACTTATAGTTTAAAAACAAAATATGCCGATCTGTTTGACCCAACCATATCAAATTTTCAAGTTAATCCCGAGGTGATTTTTTCTGTACAATACAGTACCAATGCAGCCACTAACGGTGCTGGTAACTCATTACAGCAGTATTTTATGTGGGATACCCAAAATACAGGTTTGGTGGGGCGCAGTACCCTTTACGGCAAAACTAATAATTCAACGGCTCTTGACCCTTACTGGTTCAGTATTTTCGATAAAACACGCGATAGCCGTTACCTGGCCAATGTTTATGATGTTATTTATGTACAAGTGGCTGGCTCATTTAACAATACCTCCTTTGCTGTTGGCGATACCTTATTGTACTATCCGCCGGTTGCGTTTACGCCAGAACAAAAAGCTGCAAAAAAATATATCGTAGTTAACCCTGATGAGTATCGTACTTCTCCTTTTTCAGCCGGGCTGCGTTCATATCCGCAATTTAAAAAGTTCAGGGACCCTTTTGTTACTTCGTATGTTGACAATGGAGGGGCCCGGGATACTTACGTGTTCCGTTTAGCTGAAACTTATTTAATAGCGGCAGAAGCTTATCTTAAAGTGGGTAATTCGGCAAAGGCGCTTCAATATTTTAATGCCATACGTGCAAGGGCAGCCAAGCCGGGCAATAACCCGGATACGGGGATTCCGTATGCTACCGAAATGCAGGTAAGCACCTTAACTATTGATGATATCCTGGATGAAAGGCTAAGGGAGCTAACCGGCGAAGAGTTCAGATGGTTTGAATTAAAGCGTACAGGTACCTTGGTAAGGCGTACACTGGCTTATAATGACGAGGCCAAGGCCGCAAGTGCATTAAAAGCCATACATCTGTTAAGGCCTATTCCACAAGCGGTTATTGATTTAAACCGCGCCTCTTTTCCTCAAAATCCGGGATACTAATTTCCTTTAAAATAGCGTTCACCTATCCTGCTTATGGTATTAACTTTAAGCAGGATAGGTATGTTAATATTAATAGCTCCATAAATTATATTTGTCTATCATGAAAAAACAGTTATATACATCATTATTTATTTGTACCAGCCTAACTTGTTTTGCGCAAAAAAACTATAGCATATTGAACTATGGCGCAAAAAGCAGCCTTAGCTATAGCAATACAACCGCCATTCAAAAAACTATTGATGCGGCAGCCAAAAACGGGGGACGGGTAATTATACCCGCCGGCAATTTTTTAACTGGTCCGTTGGTACTAAAAAGTGGTGTGGAGCTGCATTTAAATAACGATGCTGTGTTGTTAGGCAGCACTCAACGGCTGGAATATGGCCAAGAGGGTAATGCGCTTATTTCTGCTGTTGACCAGCACCATATTGCCATAACCGGCAACGGGGTTATTGATGGGCAGGGACGCGATCTGGTAGAAAATGTGTTGCTGTTACTGCGCCAGGGTAAACTGCATGACAGGGAATGGCTGCTTAAACGCCCGGGCGAAAAAAGCAGACCGATGATCATCTCCTTTAAAAAATGTAGTCAGGTAAAAATGACCGGCATTACCATCAAAAATTCGGCGTCATGGGTACAAAGCTATAACGAGTGCAATGGGGTACTGATTGACAGTATGAAAGTACAAAGCACCGCTTACTGGAATAATGATGGTATTGATATTGTAGACTCAAAAAATGTAAAGATCCTCAATAGTTATTTCAATGCTGCCGATGATGCCATCTGCCTTAAATCAGAAATTACCGGCGGTAGTTGCGAAAACATACAGGTTGAAAATTGTACCCTGCGTTCCAGCGCCAGCGGGTTTAAACTGGGTACGGGCTCTGTTGGCGGTTTTAAAAATATCAGCGTTAAAAATTTGACTGTTTTTGATACCTACCGCTCGGCCATTGCATTGGAAACCGTAGACGGTGCCGATCTGCAGGATATCAATATCAGTCATGTAACGGGAAAAAATGTGGGCAACGCTATTTTCATTCGCCTGGGGCATCGTAACAAGGATAGCAAATACAGCACCTTGCGTAACGTGTTAATTGATGATGTAAAATGCGAGGTGCCGGCGGGCAAGCCCGATATTGGCTATCCCATGGAAGGGCCACCGCCCAGGGTACCGCCACATAACCTGGTGCCGGCCTCAATAGTAGGTTTACCCGGCCATGCGGTACAAAACGTAACGCTGCAGAATATTGAAATTGTATATGGCGGTGGCGCCAAAAAGCAAGTTGCTTTTATACACCCTGGTTCTTTAAGTAAAATACCGGAAAATGCCGCCGGTTATCCGGAGTTTACTATGTTTGGGGAATTACCTTCCTGGGGCTTGTATGTAAGACATGCCGAGGGCATCAAGATCACCAATTTTAAATGCAGTCTGGAGCAGGACGATTTTCGCCCGGCTTTGGTTTTTGATGATGTTGATGGTTTAGATTTAAAAAAGGTAGCATTGCCAAAGTCGGTGGCATTGCCGGCTGTAATATATCAGGGAGTAACTCATTTATCAGCTACAGAATTAGCCATTCCGGCAGGGGCGGCAGCTGTAATGATAAAAGATAAATAATCACAGTCGTTATCTATAAAGATGATTTTAAAATTGAATAGCAAAGTATGGAGTATGGCGCTGCTTTTGGCTTGCAGCCAGGTTAAAGCGCAGGATGTGGTTAAATATGTACAGCCTATGGCTGGCAGCGGTGCGGCCACTACGCCGGCCGCTCTAAAACACGGCGCCGGAACCGAATTATTTGCTAATACCATTCCATCGGTTACTACTCCTTTTGCCATGACGCAGTGGACCCCACAAACCCAGCCATCAGAAAATAAGTGCATCCCTCCGTATCATTACAATGACGATCATTTTAGCGGTATTCGCGGCTCACATTGGCTAAGCGGGTCATGCACGCAGGACTATGGTAGTTTAACCGTGATGCCCATCAGCGGGCATTTAAAAACCGCGGTAACAGATTATGCTGTACCATTTGCTCATGCCGACGAAAAAGCATCGCCCTATCAATACAACATCAATTTAAAATCGTATGCGTTGCAGGCGTCGGTAACATCAACACCGCGCTGCGCTATTATGCAATTTACTGCAACTAAGGCAGATAGTGTTTACTTGCTTATTACCCCCAACAGCGATTATAAACAGGGTTTTATTAAAATAGACGCTGCCAACGACGAAATACAAGGTTACAATCCGGTGCATCGTATTTACCAGGGCTGGGGTAAGGAGGCAGGCTTTAAAGGCTATTTTGTGATCAGGATAGAAAGAGCAGCCGGCACTACCGGCACGTTTGCAGGCGGCCGTACATTTAACGTGGCAACTATCAGTAATCAGCAAGATATTGGGGCATACCTCGGCTTTAAACTAAAAGCAGGCGAAAGTATCCGGGTACGCATCGGCACATCATTTAGCAGCATGGCAGGCGCCCGTAAAAACCTGGAAGCCGAAATACCTGGCTGGGACTTTGAAGCTGTAGCTGCCAAAAATAAGGCGATATGGGAAAAGGCACTATCGCAAATTACTTTAAAAACTGATGTTGAAAAGGATAAACGAATATTTTATACCTCCTTTTATCATGCTATGCAGCAGCCGCGTTTATATAATGATGTGGATGGCTCCTATCCAGAATTTGCTTCAGTTAATAAGATAGGTAAGCTGCAGAGCGGTAATTATTATGATGATTTTTCTTTATGGGATATCTATCGGGCGCATTTGCCTTTGTTTGAGTTGTTACAGCCCAAACTGGTAAATGATGTGGCTCATTCGCTGGTGCTGAAAGGACAGCAAGGCGGCTGGCTGCCTGTATTTCCCTGCTGGAACAGTTATACCTCCGAGATGGTGGGCGACCACTGCAGTTCAGTTATTGCATCGGCTTATTTAAAAGGCATCAGTACTTTTGATGCAAAGGAGGCCTATCGGTTAATTCGCCAGAATGCTTTTGACACCCCGGCAAGCCGTGCTGATTACGTGGAAGGGAAAGGCCGCCGGGCGTTGGATAGTTATCTCAAATATCACTACATCCCGGTAGAGGATAGCGTACCCGATGCCTTTCATAAAAAAGAGCAGGTGAGCCGTACGCTGGAGTATGCTTATGATGACTATGCGGTAGCCATGATGGCAAAAAAACTGGGTAAAACCGCAGATTATAATCAGCTGATGAAAAGAGCGGCTTACTATGGTAATGTATTTGACAAAAGTACAGGTATGGTACGCGGGCGCCATGCAGATGGTAGCTGGGTAAGCCCTTACTCGCCGGATAGTAAGGTTTATTACATTACCGAAGGTACGGCCCGCCAATACACTTTTTATGTTCCGCAGGATGTGCCTGGTTTGGCCAAACTGATGGGAGGCCCTGCCCAATTAGAAAACGCTTTGGACAGCATCTTTACAAAAAACGAATACTGGCATGGTAATGAGCCTGGCCATCAGATTCCGTTTATGTATAATTTTACTGCATCGCCATGGAAAACCCAGCAGCAGGTACGCAACATACTGGCAAATGAATATGGCGATGGCCCGGGTGGTTTAAGCGGTAATGATGATGCCGGGCAAATGTCGGCCTGGTATATGTTTGGGGCAATGGGTTTGTATCCCTTAAATCCGGTATCGGGACAATATTTGTTATGTTCGCCCATTTTTGATAAAACATCCATCAGCATTGCCAACGGCAAAAAGTTTGAGATCATAACCCATAAAACAACAAAAACAGCACAATATATTTATGCCGTTAAATGGAACGGACAGCCCGTAAGCAAAAATTATATTACATATAATGCCATTGTAAAAGGCGGCAAGCTGGATGTTTATTTACAGGAAAAACCGGATAAACACTGGGGCGCTAAGGTTGATATGCAGCCAAAGGGGATGGGTATTGACGCCCGGTAGCGGCAGTTATAGAAGCGGGCGATCTGGAACGGAATAATCCACAAACATGGAATTGGAAAAACAATATATATGATCAATAAATTAAAACTACGTGTAAAGCGGTCTTGCTTATATGACTTTGTAAAACTAAGTACATTCATTTTGCTGATTGGTGTAAACTGCTTATCAAAAGCACAATCAACAAAAGATAAAGCCTACGTTTTTACTTATTTTGAAAACAATGGCGAAGATGGTTTGCACCTGGCCTACAGCCTTGATGGTTTAAAATGGAAGGCGCTTAATAACGATAGTTCTGTTTTAAAACCCATGGTTGCCCAGGATAAACTGATGCGTGACCCCTGCGTTATTAAGGGGCCTGACGGACTTTTTCACATGGTGTGGACAGTGAGCTGGAAGGACAAGGGAATAGGGTATGCATCCTCTCCGGATCTGATCCATTGGTCTGAGCAGCAGTTTGTCCCGGTAATGGCGGATGAGCCGGGGGCTTTAAATTGCTGGGCTCCAGAAATAACGTATAACGAAACTGCTAAAAACTACATGATCTACTGGGCTACCACTATTCCGGGGCGTTTCCCTAAGACCGATGTGGATGGCGATAAAAATCACAGGATATATTATGTTACCACCAGTGATTTTAAAACTTACAGCAAGGCCAAATTATTGTATGATCATGGCTTTAATGTAATTGATGCCACTATTCAAAAAAATGGTAAAGGTTATGTGATGTTCCTGAAAAACGAAACTAAAACGCCGGTGGCCGAGAAAAATATCAGGGTTGCTTTTAGTAAGGATCTGACTAAAGGATATGGAGAGGCATCGGCGCCTATCACAGGCAATTACTGGGCCGAGGGGCCAACAGCCGTTAAAATAGATAACAAATGGATTGTATACTTTGATAAGTATATGAATCATCAATACGGTGCTATTGAGTCAACCGATCTGAAAAACTGGACAGAGATATCCGATCAGTTGCAGCTTCCAAAAGGTATAAGGCACGGTACGGTGCTACCTGTTTCCAGTGCCGAATTAAATGTGCTTATTCAGCACTTTAATGCCGCCAAAAGCGCGAACTAAGCTCGTTCTTGTCTTGGGTTATGAAAGAATATTACAATGCCCTGTTACTCCAAAGTAGCAGGGCATTGTAGTTTTTAATGGTCTGATGAAGGGATTACCAATGGTCGCTTTTTATCCCTTTTGGCTACAAAAATTAACAAAGGCAATACTATCGCAAAAAATAGCCCGATCAGGAGATAACCATCAAGGTAACTGGAAAAGGATGATTGCTTAACAACAACGTTTTCAATCAGCTGCATGGCCTTTTGTTTGGCATCAAGTAAACTAAAACCCTTTTGCTGAAATGCTCCCGTGTAATTGCTGATGCGGCTGACAGATACCGGGTTATCAGCCGTAATGTGGGTGATCAGATCCATACGGTGCGATGCTATTCTGCGGGCTACATAAGTATTGATTATAGAAATGCCGAATGAGCCGCCCAATTGGCGCATCATATTATTTAAGGCGGTTCCTTGTGACATATCCTTGGCTTCAAGAGATGATACGGCAAGGGTGCCCAGCGGAACGGTTAATAAAGCCATACCTATGGCCCTGAAAATTAAGTTTAAGGTGATGGTAATAGCCGGAGTTTCAAGCGTAATTCTTGACATTGACCAGTTAAACCAGATAAAGCATAAAAAACCAAAAAATACAATTAGAGCAGCCGAAACACCTTTTTGTAATAGTTTACCGGTAACTATAAGAGCTAATACTGCTATAATAGAACCGGGTAACAGCAATAAGCCGGATTGGGTAGGTGTAAAGCCTAATAACCGCTGAGCCACTACGGGTGTGAGGTAAATAGAGGTGTACATGCCCATGCCGGTAATAAAGGTAAGTACAGCTGCTATGCTTAACGATCTGAACCTTAGTATCCGCAGGTTTACAACAGGGGTTTTGGTGTATAGTTCCCATATAATAAAGGCGGTGAGCGATACGGCCGCAACAACCGTAAGTAAAACAATATAACCGGCGGCAAACCAGTCATCAGTTTGGCCCCTTTCAAGCACTACCTGGAGCGACCCGATACCGATGATGAGTAAAATGATACCTGCCCAGTCTATTTTAGCCATCTTTTGCTTGATCAGGGGCTCGTATAACAAGAAAAAGCACGAAACCGCAGCAGCTATCCCAATGGGTATGTTGATGTAGAAAATCCATGGCCAGGAGTAATTTTCAGTAATATACCCTCCCAGCGTTGGCCCGATGGTGGGGCCTATAAAAACACCGATGCCAAATAGGGCACTGGCAGTAGCTTGTTTTTCTTTCGGGAATAATTCATAAACCACAGTGGCCGAAACGGAAAGCAGCGCACCGCCACCCAACCCCTGCAGAAACCTAAAGGCCACCAGTTCCCAAATTCCGGTAGCGTTACCGCACATAAATGAACAAAAGGTAAAAAGCAGAATTGAGCCTATGTAATAGTTGCGGCGCCCCAGGTTGTTAACCAAAAAGCTGGTCATGGGGATGATAATTACATTGGCAATGGCGTAGGAGGTGATCACCCAGGAAATATCTTCGAGCGTTGCACCGAGGTTTCCACTCATATAGTTGAGTGCCACATTCACTATTGAGGTATCAATTAGTTCCATAATTGCCGCCGCTATTACGGTAATAAGAAGTATTTGTCTTTTTAGAGGGCTCATTTTTTTATACTGATAAGTGTATTTTAACTGTATGCTTAAATGCTTTGAAAGATTTATTGGTAGCATCTTTATTTACGCTTTAATATACCAATCGGTATATTAAAGCGTAAATTTTTTAGCTGTTTCCTTTACCTGATAAGCATTATTTATGCAGCTGGCTTTTTAAAACCGCTTATTTATATTGTAAATATACCATTCGGTATATTATAAATTTAAACTTCTGGTTATTATTACGGTTCTGTGTCAATTATTAATTGTTAATAGGGGATTTGCCAATATTTGTGATTTTATGTCATTTTCTAAATTGTAATGCATAATTTTTACTATAAATTATAAATAATGTAATTCATTATAAAAAAGTGACGCCCGTCACTTTTTTACTCTTGGTTAAGCCTGATTTTTATGTCATCAAAACTTTATCAAAATATTTTTAAGCTTATGCCAGAAAATATTAATAAAAAGATTGTTGAATGGGATTTTGAGGTGGCAAACCAACCTGTAGCAATGCTTGCTTATTGGGACAGGAATTTGATATGCCGTTATGCTAATCAAGCTTATGTGGAGTGGTTTGGCAAAAGTCCTGATGAGATAATTGATAAAATAAAGATGCCGGATTTGTTTGGAGATTTGTTTTCAAAGAGCCTGCCATATATTATTGACGTATTGGAAGGTAAAGTTCAACGATTTGAACGCAGTATTAAAATCCTATCCGGCGAGGTACGAAAAGTAATTACCACCTACAGCCCTGATTATGCGAATGGAAAAGTTAGAGGTTTTTTTGTTCACGTGCAGGATATCACCGACCTTAAAAGTAAACCGCCCGTTAGCCAGTTAAATAGTTTTCATGACTATGAGAACAACCTGCATTTTGGCCAAAAAATACTCGATGAGGTTGTAAATACGTTGAAGGGATGCTTATTAACCGGTTTTCCGGGAATCACAAAACTTGCAAAATTGCATTTTATTTCAGAATCAAAGCTAAAAAGGGACTTTAAGGCTAAATTCAAAATAGGTATTTTTTCATATTACAGAAACCTGCAAATGCAGCTGGCTGAAAAATACCTGGAAGAAAAAGAATGCAGTAAGAAACAGCTTGCGGCTATACTCAATTTCTCTAATCCTTCAAATTTTTCGGCTTGTTATAAGAAATATCAAGATACCAAAAGCGTTGATGACCTTGATGAAAATGATCAGCAGGAAACTGACGAAAGGTATAAAACATTTATAGCGCAAGCCCCTTTTGCCATAGCCATGGTTGATACAGATATGCGGTATCTGGCGTTTTCAGGCAAGTGGCTAACTGATTATGATTACCAGGCAGATAAATTGATAGGTACTGTACATGAGCATATTTTTCCGGAGCTAAAATCAAAGTTGAAAGATGTTTACAGATCGTCATTAAACGGCGAGGTAAATAAATGCGATGAAGAACTTGTTGAAAAGGCAGACGGCTCTGTAGTATGGATCAGGTGGGATATAAGGCCCTGGTATAATTATAAAAATGTTATTGGAGGGCTGTTAATCTGCACCGAAGATATCTCTGTTTTAAAGCAAAAATATCAGGAAAATAATAAGATATCTGAAATTTTTAAAAAAGCCAATGAAATAGCCGGCATCGGAACATGGAAACGGGATTTTAAAAATAATGAGGCTGCCTGGAGCAATATAACTAAAGAAATGTTGGAATTGCCGGAAAGTTTTGAACCCGGAGCAGATTTAGCTTTTGATTTTTACCAGGCAGGAAACAGTCGGAATTTGGTAAAAAAGGCATTTACGGATGCATTTGAAAAAGGTTGGCCATTTGATATCGAGGCAAACTTAGTTACAGCCAAAGGGAACTTAAAACGGGTAAGGGTAATAGGGTATCCCGAGTTTATACATGGTGTATGTGAAAAAATAGAAGGTATATTTCAGGATATTTCCAATATGCCCAAGGTGAAATAGATATTGTACCTGATGATATTTTACCTTGATTTGGAAGTTGTTATTTTTTTATCGTAAATTACCTTTCCAATTATCATTAAGCCAATTATAAATATTACAGATTTTAACTATAAGATGCAAAGTTGGGCTTATGTGGGTGCATATTGGTCTTTTATGAGTGTTTTTTCTGAATTTGTAAATTGTAAGTTTGTTTATATCAATTAGTTATATCCCTATTCGTTAAGATAATATCTTGGCGATAATATATTAGCCGATAAGAAATTTGCTTCCATGCGGAAACGTGGATTTATATAATAAAAATGAATCGCCTTGTAGCCTCTGCAATATCAGTTACAAGACAGAATACATTATCACAGTATTGTGTTTGAGCTATTAAATTTGGCTCATGGAATTTTTGGAGATTCAATATTTTATTTACTATATAAGTTAAAAAATTGAAAGCAACCTGAACCTGAACTTTAATTTATTATCACAAGCTGATTATGAACGAATGTATACTTATCATTGATGACGAAGCCCTAATGAGGAGCATTGCGGCTAAAATGTTAAAAAATGCAGGCTATGACGTAATACAAGCAGATAACGGCAAAACCGGGATTAGCATGGCCTCACAAATGAAACCCGACCTGATATTGTGCGATATCATGATGCCGGAGTTAGATGGCTTTGATGTGTTGCAATCACTAAACAAAAACCAGGAAACAGCAATTATCCCCTTTATTTTTTTAACAGCCAGAACAGAGCGGGTAGATTTTAGGAAAGGGATGGAAATGGGGGCCGATGACTATATCATCAAACCATTTAATCATAGCGAACTGCTAAATGCAATTCAGGGCAGGTTAAAGAAAAACGAGATCCGGAAAGTTTCATTCACCAAGGCATTGCAAAATCTGGATAATCTTGCAAACAGTTCAAAGGACGAAAAAGCAGAATTAAAAGCCCTGATAGCGAGCCGGAAAATACGCCACGTAAAAAAGAAGCAGATACTGTACTACGATGGTGACCAGCCAATGGGTATATACCTGATACTTGATGGTTGCATTAAAACAATAAAATTTTCTGATGATGGCCGCGAGTTTATGACTGGCCTATACAAAACTGATAATTATTTAGGTGTAAATGCCCTGTTGCTAAACGAAGCGTTTAAAGAAACTGCCATAGCGGTAGAAGACGCCACCGTATGCCTGTTACCAAAAGATATAATTTTATCGCTCCTCACAAGGTATCCGGCTATTAGCCAGCAGTTTTTAAGAATGCTGTCCAATAATATAGCAGAAAAGGAAGATCAGATGTTAGAGTTGGCCTATAATTCTGTAAGGAAACGTTTAGCGCAGGTACTGTTGCGCCTCAACAAACAATCAGACGATCCCCGGTTGTTGAAAATATCCCGGGAAGAGCTGGCAGGCATGGCTGGTATGGCTATGGAAACAGTTAGCCGTACTTTAACAAATTTTAAAGATGAAGGACTGATAGATAAAAAAAGCGGCCATATTACCATACTTGAACTAAACCGGCTCGAAAAAATAAAAAACTAATGAACAAGGCTCCCTATTGTTCATTAGCCGTATAATATGCAGATAGTTTACCTGTCCCTGATAAACTGATGAAAAACACATAACATTTTATAGTATTGTCTGTAACCGGCACCCATCAACAGGTAGCAAGAATATATGCTGATTTATTGATGCAGTATAAAATATAATGGATTAAATATTAAAGCCCTGTATTTTTTGTCGTCTTTAATAGCTGCTTGGTCTGGAAATTTTACTGCTGTGTAAGGCAATTATTGCCTATTGTGATAAATCTCATTAATTATTGTGACAATGGTCACGATAAAGCCAGTAGCTACTCACGATATTTATCAATGCAACCAGCAGCTATCCGATCACTGAAAGCCGTATAGTTTAAATCTATTTAGTTTTTCCGTTCTATTAATAAAATTGATATTTAATAATATAAAAATTCATACAAAAAAATAAAGCTTATGTGTGGAATAGTAGGTTATATTGGGTTTCGCGATGCCTGGCCCATAGTTATCAAAGGTTTAAAAAGGTTAGAGTATCGCGGATATGACAGTGCTGGTATTGCCATTATCAACAACAATGGTTTCAGCATTTATAAGAAAGCCGGAAAAGTTTCGGTTCTGGAAAGCTTTACCGAAGATAAGGACCGTACCGGCACCATCGCTATGGGGCATACCCGTTGGGCAACGCATGGAGCGCCGTCTGATGTTAACTCCCATCCGCACAGTTCAAATGACCAGCGTTTACACATTATTCATAATGGCATCATTGAAAATTATGGCACGCTTAAAGAGGAGTTGATTAATCGCGGACATGAGTTTAAAAGCGATACCGATACCGAGGTTTTAATTCATTTGATTGAGGAAGTGCAGCGAATGGAGCAAACGGATTTATTGGAGGCCGTGCGTGTGGCTTTAAATTCAGTAATAGGTGCCTATGCCATTGTAATTATGGATAGGGAAAACCCGGGGCAATTAATTGCCGCAAGAAAAGGAAGCCCGCTGGTGATCGGTGTTGGGGACAGCGAATATTTTATCGCGTCAGATGCAACCCCAATTGTTGAATACATTAAAAATGTAATTTATTTAAAGGATAACGAAATAGCGCTGGTAAAACGCGAGGGCCTGTTAGTTAAACGGCTGGACAATGTGATTCAGACGCCGATGGTACAGGAACTGGAATTAAAGCTGGAAGAACTTGAAAAAGGCGGCTTTGAGCATTATATGCTAAAGGAGATTTATGAGCAGCCACGATCTATAAGGGATTGTATGCGCGGGCGTATTAATCCTGAAGCCGGCCGTATTGAATTGGGTGGTATTAAAGAGTATGCCGATAAGCTAAAAAATGTTGAACGGATAGTGATTATAGCCTGTGGCACATCATGGCACGCTGGTTTGGCGGGGGAGTATTTAATTGAGGAGTATGCCCGCGTGCCGGTGGAGGTGGAGTACGCTTCGGAATTCAGATACCGCAATCCCATTATTACCGAAAAGGATGTGGTTATTGCCATATCCCAGTCTGGCGAAACCGCTGATACCATGGCGGCAATTGAGATAGCGAAAGATAAGGGGGCAACAATTTTTGGTATTTGCAACGTTGTTGGTGCATCAATACCGCGGGTTACTCATGCCGGTGTTTATACCCATGCCGGGCCCGAAATTGGTGTGGCATCAACCAAGGCATTTACGGCGCAGGTAACCGTTTTAACGTTGGTGGCTTTTTATATTGCGCAACAGCGCGGTACGTTAACTACATCAAAATTAACCAGCCTTTTAACCGAACTGAACAGCATACCGCAAAAAATACAAACCGTTTTGGCCGCCGATAATTTAATTGAAAACATTGCTGCCAAGGTTAAGGATTCCAGGAATTGTTTGTTTTTAGGGCGTGGCAGTGGCTTTCCGGTGGCGTTAGAAGGCGCTTTGAAGCTTAAGGAGATCTCCTACATTCATGCAGAGGGGTACCCGGCCGCCGAAATGAAACATGGGCCTATTGCTTTGATCGACGAAAAAATGCCGGTAGTGTTTATTGCTACCAAAAACTCCTCGTATGAAAAAGTGGTGAGTAACATACAGGAAGTAAAGGCACGTAAGGGGATTGTTATAGCTATAGTAACAAAAGGCGATACCGAAGTTAAAAAGATGGTTGATTATTGTATTGAAATACCCGATGCCGATGAAGCCTTTTTACCGCTCCTGGCAACTATTCCGCTGCAATTATTGTCATACCATATTGCGGTAATGCGCGGTTGTAATGTTGATCAGCCACGTAATCTTGCCAAATCGGTAACTGTTGAATAATTAAAAAAGAACGTTATAAACTTTGTAAAAAAGGCCAGGGATCTGTCAGATCCCCGGCCTTTTTTGGTATGCGGCAAAGTTTTATTTATTGCCGATAATTATTACATAATTGTTATAAAATCGACCTGGTTTTGCGCTAAATATGTTAAGGTATTATTAACAAAAATAAGTGTATAATAATCCATTAGTTAATTTTTATTCGTACATGTTGTAAGGGCTTTTTTTACTTGTTTTTAACACTGCTTTTCCTGGTCTTTTTTTACTCCTAAAACAATCATTTTACCCTTGAAATCACGAGAACCATCTGTGTTAACTTTCCATGTGAAGTTCTGATTTACACAGTTTTTTTACAGCATTTGTAAACCGCAATCATATTTCCTACACGTTTTGTGTAAAAAAATCGGGTTTGTTCACAATTTATTTTCAATTGAAAAAAAACGTATAGTATTGGTGTTCAAATAAATAGATTTGATATATCAAAACAGAGGAAATATAAACCAATTATACTTATCACTCATGATCGTAAAAATATTAACACGGAGTTCCATCTTACTTCTACTGGCCTTCAGCGCCTGCGCTCCAAGAAGAGATCTGGTTTACTTTAGTAATATGGCAAGTGCTACTGCAGCAAATGATATACAGAATCAAGAGGTTCATATCCGGCCTAATGATGTTATAAGTGTTTCCATGAATAGTCTTAGTCCAGAATCGAATAGTCTATTTGCTAATAGCAAAAATGCACCGTCAGGATCATCCTTAACACAAGAGGGTTTCAGGGTAAATAAAGCGGGGAATGTTCACTTACCATTAATCGGTGATTTTAAAATTGACGGGATGACTATTGAAGAAGCCCAGGAGGGAATTGCCGGGGCTTTAAGTCATTATGTAAAAAGCCCGGCGGTTGAAGTTCAACTTATAAATTTCAAAATTACGGTTATAGGCGAAGTCAATAAGCCATCGACATTTACTATAACTGACGAAAAAGTTAACCTGTTGGAGGCATTAGGAATGGCCGGCGATATGACGGTATATGGCAAAAGAGAAAACGTATTGATTATCCGTACGGAAGATAACCACAAGGTTATGAAACGCCTGAACCTGAATAAAGAGGAAACATTGAACTCTCCATATTTTAACCTGAGGCAAAATGATATTGTTTACGTAGAGCCCGACCGGTCAAAAGCGTTAGAGTTTAGTTCAAATACCCGCATACTACCTATTGTAATTGCCTCCATATCGGCCGCAGCAGTTTTGGCGGCTGTATTACTACGGAGATAAAGATCAATAAACCATTGCCAATGTTAAAAACTGATGTTATGGACACAAATTTTATTTCTAAATCTGCTACACGTACTGATAATTTTATGGATAAAGTTATGCCATATATAAAGCGTTGGTATTTGTTTTTAATAACACTGATTGTTTGTCTGGGCACTGTTTGGCTTTACTTAAGCTACGCAACACCGCAATACAAAATAACCAGCACACTACTTATCCCCGACGATAAAAAAGGCGATGGTATTTTGAAGGCTACTGCTTTTAGTGATCTTAACATGTTTCAGGAAACTAAAACGGTAGATAATGAAATGGAAATTCTGCGTTCACGCGACCTCATATACAGAACATTGAAGAGCCTTAACCAGGAAATTGCTTATTTTGATATGAGCGGTTTTAAACCTACCGAGCTGTATGGCGATGAGGTGCCGTTTAAAGTATCAATTGTAAAACTGGGTAAGCTGGCCTATGTAAGAAAGCTACAGTTAAAAAATTTATCAGCCGGCAGGTATCTGTTGCAGGACGGAAAGCTGGCCTGGATCTATCGCTATGGGCAAACCGTTAACCATCATGACTATGAATTTAAGGTAACCAAAGGGCCTGCATTTTCAAGCGTGTTGCCGGTGATTGGCATACAATTTAAAAACTTATACCAGCTTGCCGCTGCTTACAGTGCCGGAAAGTTGAACGTTAACCCGGTAGTAAAAGAGTCAAACACTATTATTTTGAGCCTGGTGGATGCGGTGCCTGAGCGTGGGGTTGATATCCTGACAAACATCATCAATACCTATAATGTTGAGAGTGTACAGAAAAAAAATGTAATGGCTGTTAACACCATTTTGTTTATTGACAAACGCTTAAAAGCCATGGAGGAAGATCTTTCCTCGGCCGAGGGTGGGATAGAGGCATACAAACAACAAAACGGAACAGTTGATGCCAGTACCGATGCCCAGCTCAGCGTAACAAAATCTGCAGAGTATAACCAGTTGCTTGAGGCATCAAACGTGCAGCTGGGTATAGTAAAATCAATGGAGAATTATTTGAGCAGCTCTAATAATCAGTTTAGCGTGGTACCCAGCAGCATGGGGTTAAAAGATCCCGTGCTGAACAGTTTAATAAGCCGTTTTAATGATTTGCAACTGGAAAGAAACCGGATGCTGCATAGCGCCGACCTGAGCAACCCGCTGGTTCAAAACCTGAGCGATCAGATTGCTGCCCTGCGTTTAAACATTAAGGAGAACTTGAATAACATCAAAAACGGATTTAATATAGAACACAACTACCTGAAACAGAACTCTGCTCATTATGATTCCAGGATACGGTCGGTGCCTGCTGTTGAGCGTGGTCTTTTGCAACGCAGCCGCGAGCAAAGCGTTAAAACCACCTTGTATCAGTATTTATTGCAGAAACGCGAGGAAACAGCGCTGTCATTATCGGCAACCATCCCAACCTCTCAACTGGTTGATAAGCCTGCCTATGACCCTACTCCCGAGTACCCTAAAGATTCATTGATGTATCTGTGCGGCGGCATTTTGGGCTTACTGTTGCCAGCCTTATTTATTTATATACAACAACAGTTTAACGCAAAAGTTAAAGACTCTTCCAGCCTAAGTTATATACCCGGGGTAAGGGTTTTAGGCGAGCTGATCCACAACGAAGTTAAAAGCCCTATAGCTATACAAAAGGGAGGCAACTCCATTATATCTGAGTTATTCAGATACATACGTACCAATCTTGGGGTGCTAAACCCCGATGCACCAAACAGGGTAATGCTGGTTACTTCGTGTATGAAAGGCGAGGGCAAAACATTTTTTAGCATTAACCTGGGCTTAACCCTGGCGTTGCTTAACAAAAAAGTACTGATTCTTGAGTTCGATCTACGCAAGCCCGATCTGCTCCAGAGCTTAGGAATATCTCAAAGAAAAGGCATTACAGATTTTTTACAAGGTGATACCGATGACCTGTTTGATTGTATTCAACCTTATAACAGTTCGCCAAATCTTTATGTACTGGGCTGCGGCTCGTTACCACAGGACCCTGCAGAGCTGCTGATGGGCGAGCGTGTCGACCTGCTTTTTGACTGGTTAAAAGATAAGTTTGATTACCTGATTGTAGATACATCGCCGGTGGGTTCCGTTGCTGATGCTTTTAGCCTGGCTCACTATGCCGACTTGAGTATTTACCTGGTGAGGTACAATTATACCAGCACGCAACAACTGGATATCCTGCGGGATATTTATGATAATAAGAAATTGAAAAATCCAATGGTGGTTTTTAACGATGCAAAAAAAGAAAACCGTCCGGCTTATGCCTATGGCGGCTATGGTTATGCTGCCGAGAAAAACGGCAGATAGAATACTTATAAACTAACCGGCCGCTGACCGGATATATCTAATTCAAGAATAATTTTTTAAAAAGAAGAACTATGTAAGTGGTATGGCGAAGCTATACCCGGCGCTTAAATAACGCCGTAATAATTTAAAATCACGATACAGTATGGCGTTATGCCATACAAACATACAAGAGCCGATACCAATAATCTTCAACCAGGCCCCTTGCCCGGTTACCTAAATAAAGCTTGTGTTTTTTAAGTAGACGAGTCATGTAAGTGATATGGCGAAGCTATACTCCAAGCTCAAAACTGCGGCATTTTCAAAACCAATATTATGGAAACCAAATTAGGTACAATCAATTTACATGAAAAAAAATGGCTGGTGGTTTATACCAGGCCCCGCTGGGAAAAGAAGGTTGACCGCTTGCTAAAAAGGCAGGGTATTGAATCATATTGCCCGCTGAGGTATATGGAAAGCCAATGGGCTGATCGTAAAAAGGAAATCAGCCTGCCCTTATTCAGCTCCTATGTTTTTGTGCGGGTTAACCTTCGTGAGGAGTCCATGGTGTTGTATTGTTTGGGGGTGTTGGGCTATGTGTATTACATGCAACGGCCCGCTGTAGTACGTGATGAGGTTATTGAAGAGATCAGGCGCAATTTAACCCTCTATAAAGATGTAGAGATAATTAACCTGCAATCCATAGCCATTGGCGACCGCGTTCAGGTAAAACAAGGCGCTTTTATAAACCAGCTTGGCCAGGTTGTTCAAATCAATGGCAAAAATGTGCTCATGATTTTTGACAACATTCACTGCGCGCTGGTAACCCGTATTCCATTTCAACATATCGCAATACATAACTTAAATCAGGACAATAAAAATGCTACGAAATAACAAAATCGGAATCATTGGCCTTGGATACGTAGGCCTCCCGTTAGCAGTTGAGTTTGCTAAACAATACAAGGTATTTGGTTATGACATCAATGCCAAACGCATCAACCAGCTTAAAGCCGGGTTTGATCATACTAAAGAGGTTAGTGAACATGACCTAAATGCCGTAATAACCCCGGTATGTACAACCCCAAAGGGTTTATATTTTACTGACGAGGTTGAAAAGCTAAGGGCGTGTACCATTTATATTGTAACGGTACCCACCCCGGTTGATAAAAATAACCGGCCCGATTTAAGCCCCCTTATTAACGCAAGTTTATTAATTGGGCAGGTACTCAAAAAGGGCGATATCGTTATTTATGAATCAACAGTTTACCCTGGCGTTACGGAGGATGAATGTATGCCGGTATTGGAAAAAGTATCAGGCCTGCGTTTCAATGTTGATTTTTTTGCAGGCTACTCGCCTGAGCGTATTAACCCCGGCGATAAACTCCATACGGTAGCCAACATCCGTAAAATTACTTCTGGCTCAAATGCCCAAACGGCCGAGATTGTGGATGCCTTATACAGCTCTGTAATTACCGCAGGCACGTTCAAAGCCGATTCCATTAAGGTGGCGGAGGCCGCAAAAGTTATTGAAAATGCACAGCGCGATATCAACATTGCTTTTGTAAATGAGCTGGCAATGATTTTTAATAAGCTGGGTATTGATACCCATAAGGTTTTGGAAGCTGCCGGTACCAAATGGAATTTCCTGAATTTCAGGCCGGGTTTGGTTGGCGGTCACTGCATCGGCGTTGATCCCTATTACCTGGCCCAAAAAGCGCAGGAAGCGGGTTATCATCCCGAAATTATATTAGCCGGCCGGCGCATTAATGACTCCATGGGGGCGTACGTTGCCGATCAGTTTATTAAAAAAATGATCTGCAAAGGTACCTCGCTTATTGAGGCAGAGGTGCTTGTACTGGGCTTTACTTTTAAGGAAAATTGCCCTGATGTACGCAATACGCGCGTAATTGATATTGTACGCCGCTTACAGGAGTATAAGGTTAAAGTACACATCCATGATCCCTGGGCCAATCCCGAACATGCCAAAAACGCTTATGGTGTAATTTGCGAAAACGGCGAATCAAAAAAACGTACCTACGACGGCATCTTGCTGGCAGTGGCACATGAGGAATTTAGAACCATGGATCTGAAGTCGCTTTGTAAACCGGATGCTGTACTGTATGATCTGAAAGCCTTTTTACCCGATAGCATAGTTACAGCCCGCCTTTAAGCTTGTATTGATATGAGTTTAAAAGAAAAAGCCGTATCGGGCATATTATGGTCGCTATGGCAGCAGCTCAGCGGCAAACTGGTTGGCTTTTGTATTTCCATCTTTTTGGCCCGCATACTTGAACCGGCCGAGTTTGGATTGATTGCGATGCTGGCCCTTTTTATCGCCATCGGGAACACTTTATTAGATAGTGGTTTAACAGCCTCCCTGATCAGGACAACTGATGCCAATGACCGGGACCTGTCAACCATATTTTATTTTAACCTTATCGGGAGCGTTATTTTATATGGGATACTTTTCCTTGGCGCGCCGCTTATAGCCTCTTTTTACAACCAGCCGCTTTTAAAGGCAGTTGTGCGGGTATACGGATTGATACTGATTTTGAATGCCTTTTTTGGGGTGCAGAGCACCTTGCTGGTTAAGGATATGAAATTCAGGAAACAAACCAACATACAGGTGCCTGCGGCTATTGGCGGCGGCGTACTCGGTATTGTGCTGGCCAAAATGGGTTACGGTGTGTGGAGTTTGGTTTGGATGGGTTTATGCACAGCATTTTTATCAACAGCGATGCATTGGATATATTCAAAATGGCGGCCTTCGTTGGTGTTTGACAAGGAATGCTTTAACAAGCATTTCAATTTTGGTTACAAAATGACCCTGTCAGGCATACTGGATACGGTTTACCAGAATATATACCTCATTATTATTGGTAAGTACTTTTCTGCAGTGCAGCTTGGGTTTTACTCCCGGGCCGATTCTATCAGCCAGTTGCCCATAGGCAATATATCGGCAGCTGTTAATAAAGTTACCTACCCCATGTTTGCCGAAATATCGCACGATGTGGTGCAGCTTAAAAATGTATATAAAAAGCTGATGCAGCAGGTGCTATTCTGGAATGCCCCGGTGCTGATTTTTTTATGCGTTGTTGCCGAACCGCTTTTCCGGTTTTTGCTTACAGATAAATGGCTGCCGTCGGTTCCGTATTTTAAAATTTTATGCATCAGCGGTATCATGTACCCTTTGCATGCCTACAATTTAAATGTTTTGAAAGTGCTGGGCAAAAGTGCCTTATTCCTGAAACTGGAGATTGTTAAAAAGCTGTTAAGTGTAGTCGGTATTTTATCATTCATCTCTTTCGGAATTTACGGACTGCTCTACTTTCAGTTGTTCTTCAACTTTGTAGCCTACTACATCAATTCTATTTACAGCGGTAAGCTGATATTTTATCCAGTTAAGGAACAAGTTGAAGATATTTTGCCCATCCTTTTACTGGCTGGCAGCATAGGTGTAGGCTGCTATTTTCTTGACCTGCTGCTTGCCCACCTGTTTACACCCGATCTGGTACGTATAGCCATCATCGCTATCTGCTATACCTCGCTTTACTACGCTTTTAGCCTGCTTATTAAGTTAACCGCAATAAGTGATTTTAAACAATTAATCTTAAAGAAATGATACCAGTAACCAAACCTTTTTTACCTGCCGAGAGAGAATTTAAAGCTTATGTGAAAAGTATTTGGGAGCGCCAGTGGCTCACCAATAATGGTCCGCTTGTAAATACGCTTGAGTTAAAGCTTAAGGAGTATTTAAAACTGGATCACATGCTGTATGTATCAAACGGCACTGTTGCATTGCAGTTGGCTATT
Source organism: Mucilaginibacter saanensis (assembly GCF_014200575.1). Classification (GTDB taxonomy): domain Bacteria; phylum Bacteroidota; class Bacteroidia; order Sphingobacteriales; family Sphingobacteriaceae; genus Mucilaginibacter. Next base: position 68,989 of record NZ_JACHBZ010000012.1, read on the forward strand.
AAGGCCCTTGAGTTAAGCGGCGAGATAATTACCACGCCATTTTCTTTTGTTGCAACAACCAGTTCTATTGTTTGGCAAAGTTGTAAACCGGTTTTTGTTGATATTGATGCCGGCAGTTTTAATATCGATCCCAGTAAAATTGAGGCGGCTATAACCTCACAAACTTCGGCTATTTTGGCTACGCATGTGTATGGTACACCTTGTGATATTGATGCCATTCAAGAAATTGCAGACAGGTATGGGCTTAAGGTAATTTATGATGCAGCACACTGTTTTGGCACCAGGTATAAAAACAAGTCAATATTTGAATATGGCGATATCAGTACTACCAGTTTCCACTCCACCAAATTGTTCCATACTATTGAGGGTGGAGCAGTGTTTACCCGCCAGCCTGATCTGTTAAAGAAAATGGCCCTCATGCGCAACTTTGGGTACTCAGGGGTTGATACTTTCTCAGAACAGGGCATCAACGCAAAAAACTGCGAATTTCATGCAGCCATGGGTTTATGTAACCTGCCGCATATTGACGAGATCCTTAAAAAAAGGAAAATCTTGTCAACCCACTATAGGCTCAGGTTAAATACGCTCGATGTTCAGTTTCAGCAACTGGAAAATGCAGATGATTACAACTACGCTTATTTCCCAATTCTTTTTAAAAGCGAGGAGTTGATGAAGGATAGCAAAGCCAAGCTGGAGCAGTCCCAGATCTATTGCCGCAGGTATTTTTACCCGTCATTATCGGCCCTGCCTTATGTTAAAAATGTAGAGATGCCGGTTTGCGATTCCATTGCCAGCCGCATCATGTGCCTGCCGCTGTATCATACTTTAACACTTGCTGATATTGATCTTATTTGCCGCCTTTTATTGAGGATACAAAACTTTGATGAAAACGAAGTTCCTAAATCAGCTCATTTTGGAACATTGATCACCGACCAGATCGAGTCTGAAATAAATACAGGGGCTATTAAAATAAATGCTTCATTATGAGTAATCCGGAACTGTTGGTTAGCGTATGCTGCATCACTTATAATCATGGGCGGTTTATTGCCCAGGCTATGGAGAGTTTTTTAATGCAGGAAACAGATTTTCAGTTTGAAATTGTTATCGGCAATGATTCTTCTACCGACGAAACGCTTGAAGTACTTGATCCTTTTTTGAAAAAATACCCCGGTAAGATCAAACTGATTTCCACCGAAAAAAATGTAGGCTCGCATCATAACCTGATCAACACACTTGCGCAATGCAAGGGTAAATACATAGCACTATGCGAGGGTGATGATTACTGGACAGACCCGCACAAATTGCAAAAACAGGTTGATTTTTTAGAGAATAATCCTGACTATATTATCTGCTGTCATTATACCCACGTGGTTGACGAGGATAGCAACACCATTTACGTTAACCATAATCCCGTACCGCTGATATACACTTACCATGACCTGCTTGCCGGCAAACAGGAAGAAACAAAAACAGCAACGCTATTATACCGCAACGTTGCAGAGGTACATGAGTTATTTGACAGAGCTTGGTTTTTTAACTGCCATGCCGGTGATAAAATGTTTAAACTTTTTGCAACCCACCACACCGGGCGCAAAATTTACGTGCTGCCTGAGGTAATGAGCTGTTACCGCAACCACTCGGGCGGCGTGTGGAGCATGATCAATACCAACGTGCGGAAAGAAAAAATGATCAGTGATTTTAATATTATCATTAAAAACTTCACTTATCCGGCCTTGCAGAAAAAGAAGCTTTTACTGCTTTATGTTAAAAGATATTTATTGTTTGAATTAAGACGAATGCAAGTGCGCAAGGCTTATGATACTGTAAAGTATCTGCTTTAGGCCACGCATACACCAATACCTTATAATACTTCATGAAAACAATATCAGCTTTACCACAAAAGCCCAGGCTGTTTTTTGTCATCCCGTCATTAAAAGGCGGCGGGGCCGAGCGGGTTTTAATTGCTTTGGCCAATCACTTTAACCAACTCAACTGCGCACCGGTAATTATCGCCTTAAATTATGCCGAGCCAGCTTATGTTATTGATGAAGGGGTAAGGGTAATTTATTTGGTAGATCGCCGACAAAATCAAATATGGCACCGGATATATTATATTCTGCTTACCTTTTTTAAGCTGCTGGGTTTGTTTTTAAAAGAGCGGCCGGTTTGCGTGCTGTCGTTCATTACTTCGGCCAATATATGGTCGGGCATGGTGGGGAGTATTACCGGTACGCCTTACATCGTTTCGGAAAGAACATCGCCTAACCGCAGTATTTTTAAGCTTAATCAGTTTTTTAAATACATGGTGGCGCTGCTGTATAAAAAGGCAACGGCAATTGTAGTAGGCTCACAGGGTGTTGAGGATTGCTTACGGGAACACGACACCTTGAAGGATGTTAACAATATTTATAAAATTACCAACGCCGTGCCTGCATTTAAACCCGTATCATCCGCACCGGTTCATCACCGTAAATTTATATTGGGCGTAGGCCGACTGGAGTATGTAAAGGGTTTTGATTTGCTGGTTACAGCTTTTAGCAACGCAAAAACAGATGATACCGATCTGCTTATTGTAGGCGACGGGCAGGAGAGAGAAAACCTTACACGCCAAATTAATGAGCTTGGCTTAACAAACCGGGTGGTACTGGTGGGCACCAAAAATAATCTGCAGGATTATTACAGCCAGGCAGAAATATTTGTACTGCCCTCCCGTAACGAAGGATACCCCAATGCCCTTGTTGAAGCCATGAGCTTTGGTTGCCCCTGCATTGCCATGGATTGTGAGTTTGGGCCGTCGGAAATAATAGTAGATAAATACAATGGGCTGTTGGTACCCATAGGCGAAACGGCAATTTTATCGGCCGTTATGGGCCGCTTAGCTCATGACCAGGAATTAAAATTGCGTTTAAGCAGGCACGCCCACGAAATTAACTACACCAACAGTACCGAGCAGATATTTCACAAATGGGAAGGCCTGCTTTTAAGGCATGTTGAAAAAGCAGCCGTTTACAGTTCAGAAACCGCACAAGAAATAATAAAGGTTCATTGATTCAACCATCAGTCAGCTATAATTTTTATGGTACAATATTTAATCCGTTTGGATGACCTGTGTCCGACTAATAACCTCAAAAAATGGGAACGTTTTTTTCACTTATTTGATCTTTATGATATTAAACCCATTATTGCTGTAATACCCGATAATCAAGATCCCAAGCTAAATGCCTGCGGCGATTTTAATCCTTACTACTGGCCAATGGTTCGCCATTTACAAAAAAAAGGCTACGTAATAGGGATGCACGGTTTTGAGCATCGTTACCAGATCCGTAATTCCGGATTATTCAAGATCAACAATCGCTCAGAGTTTGCCGGGTTACCACTATATGTTCAGGAACAGAAAGTTAAGGCGGCTGTAGCCATTTTTAAACGCGAGGGCATACAAACCCCGCTTTTTATTGCCCCGGCACATACTTTTGACCGTAACACCATCAAGGCACTTGACAAACACTCTGATGTATTGATCATTAGCGATGGTTTGCTGCACTCACCTTATATCAGGTTTGGTTTTGGATGGGTACCTGTACAACTATCAGAAGCAGTATCAAAAACCAAAGATACCTGGACATTTAACTATCACCCTGAAACCTGTACCGATGAGGTATTTGAAAGACTTGAAAAATTTATAGCCGAAAATCATCAGCACTTTGTTTCCTTGTCACAGCTAACGTTTAAAGATTATACTTTAACTGATTTTGCTCGCGAGTACTACCGCATTTATCTGCGGCTTTTAAAAACTGTTGTAAAAGATTTACTGAGCCGTTTTGGTGTTTACAAACTTGCCAGGTAATATACCACCTACCTGTTTATTGCTAATTAATATCGCCATGATGAATATCCCCTTTTCGCCGCCCTTTATTGATGAGGATGTAATTGATGAAGTTTTACATACCCTGCGTTCCAACTGGATCACTACCGGTCCAAAGGTTGTGGCATTGGAACAGCAAATAGTAAAGCTCACCGCATCAGATGCTGCCATTTGTGTTAACTCCTGGACATCGGGCGCCATCCTGATGCTGAAATGGTTTGGCGTAAAAGCCGGCGACGAAGTTATTGTGCCTGCATATACCTATGCTGCTACCGCACTGAGCGTTTTGCACTGCGGCGCCACACCGGTAATGGTTGATGTTAATGCTGATTACAGCATATCGGCAAATGAGGTGCGCAAAGCCATAACCCCAAAAACAAAAGCCATTATTGCGGTTGATATTGCCGGCTGGCCTTGTGATTATGATGCTTTAAATGCCATTATTAATGAGTCTGAAATAACCGGTTTGTTTGTTGCGGAATCGTTTAAACAAAGCCTGCTTAACCGGATATTGCTGATCAGTGACGCGGCCCATTCAATAGGCGCTAAGTTTGGTGCCGGTGCGGCTGCAAAAAAGAGTGATATTACCATTTTCTCTTTCCATGCGGTTAAAAATATCACCACTGCCGAAGGCGGATGTATTTGTTTGAACCTGCCGCAACAGTTTGATACAGCAGCCGAATATAAGTACCTTAAAATGTACACCCTTAATGGCCAAACAAAAGATGCCTTTTCAAAATCACAGGGAGGCGGATGGAAATATGATATTCTTTTTCAGGGGCTTAAAATTAACATGCCCGATATTTGTGCAGCAATTGGTTTGGCCCAGATTAAAAAATATGAAAGCCAGCTGCTACCTTCCAGAAAGCAGATCGCTTTAAAATATTGCGATGGCTTTAAGGCCATGGATTGGTTTATTGCGCCGCCACTGACAGATGAGCAACGGGAATCAAGCTATCACTTATTTCCGCTGAGGATAAAAAATATAACAGAAACTCAGCGCGACCAGATCATTGAACTTATCACAGCTAAAGGTGTGGCGGTAAACGTACACTTTATACCAATGCCCATGCTTACCTACTTTAAAAACCTGGGGTATCATATTGTCGATTATCCAATGGCTTACCAGCAATACGCCTGTGAAATTTCGCTCCCGATATATCCGCAGTTAACTGATGAAGAGGTAGCTTATATTATTGAAGCGGTTATTTCTGCTGTTGAAAAACAACGTGCAGAGAACACAGAAATAGCTGCATACCATAAACAAGAGCCGGCAGGCATAAGTTTTTAACCATGATTTTGAAAAGAGCTTTTGACGTTTGCTTTGCCTTAATGGGTATTATACTATTCCTTCCTTTTTTTATGGTAATAGCGCTGCTCATCCGGCTCGACTCAAGGGGGGGCATATTATACATACAGCGCAGGGTTGGGCGCAATGGTATTGATTTTAATCTATTTAAATTCAGAACCATGTACACCGATGCAGATAAGGGTGGCCTTTTAACAATCGGGTATCATGACTATCGCATTACGCCAAGCGGTTACTGGCTGCGCAAGTATAAGCTTGACGAACTGCCGCAGCTATTCAATATTCTTTTTGGCGATATGAGCTTTGTTGGCCCCAGACCCGAAGTACGTAAATATGTAGAACTGTATACCCTTAAACAACTCAAGGTGCTCAGTATTAAACCCGGAATTACCGACCGGGCATCTATTCAGTATTTTAATGAAAACGAACTTTTAGCAGGCGCCGACGATCCGGAAAAGCTATATGTTAATGAAATAATACCATCTAAAATTCAGTATAACCTGGATTATATTAATGAGCAGAGTTTGTGGGTTGATATTAAAATAATATTTCAGACCATAAAAAGGCTTGTTACCAAATAAAAATTCACTAGCCATTAATTATGTTTATTAAAAAGTGCATTGTTTTTTGCCTAATGGTGGCCTACCTGTATACGCTTGTATTTGGCATTTTCATGACAGATATATTCAGGATACCGGCGCCTATAACTTTGGGCCTGCTGATGCTGCCTTTTGTAAAAAAGCCGTTGCCGCCCTTTGCTTATTATAAGGAGTGCATTTTGTTTACGATTGCCCTGTTCTTCTACAATATTGTTGGCCTTAATGATTATATATCTTTTACCGCCAACCTGATTACCATTGTAGTTTGCGCCTTTTACTTCAATTATTTTGTTGGCTCAAACAAGCGGCGTTTTAATATAACCGTTGCAATGATATACTGCCTGTTATTACTGTCAATGGTGATACTGGTGCTTGATCATTATGATCCGGGTTCAATTGATCCCATCAGGGCAATGATGCTGGGCGAAGCAATTAAACAAAGCCCCGCCGGGTTGGCCATTACCCAGTTTACCTTTGGTTATCAGATTGCAGCTTTTGCAGGTTTTGTTTTTGTGCTATCATATACCTTCAGACAAAATATAGTAGTAAAAATACTGGCCTTTTGTATCTGTATGACCTGCCTTTATCTGGGCATGAACCGGTCGGCCTTTATCAGTTTTAGCGTTGCCTCTGTTACCTTTTTATTTATTTACTACCGGTTTAAAGCGGTGTTCCTGGTGGCGGCTGTTGTGTTGATGGGTTTTGCCATTTACACCTTTGTGTTAAAGGAAAATGCCGATGATAAAAACAACATTTTAGCCAAAGACCAGGCTAAGGAAGCTAATGATTTTAACCGGGCAAATCTTGCTGCCGAAAACTTAAAAATTTATGCTGACTATCCTTACGGCCTCATATTTTACGGTAAAAACTGGGATGATGTAACTTACAGGAACCAGGTGTTTGGCTCAGGGTTAACCTCTCATAATGCTTATTTGATGTTTATTACTTACCTGGGGCCTTTTTTAGGTATAGGGTTGTTAATAGGTATTTATTATAAAATAATTCAGCTGTTCCTGAAAACGGTAAACCAAACGCGGTTAAAAAGTAATGCCTTGTTGCTGTGCCTGTTTTTTTCATTTCTTTCGGTATCGTTCAATGCGCTGTCGCACAATGCGTGGTTGGTAGCTGCCGATGGCCCTACCTTGTTTCTGTACTTTGCTATTCTGCAGGGTGCACGGATCTACGAGCCGGAGCCAGAGATAGTGCCTGTTGAAGAAGAAAGAACAACTGTTTTAGTTTGATGACAACCCCGTTTGTTTTATGAAAAAGAAGATATTTCTGATTGTAGGTTCATTAGGGGCTGGTGGCTCTGAGCGGGTTTACTGGTTGTTATCGCAATATTTCAACAAACCGGAATATGCGGTATCCGTTATTTTCCTGGATGCCAATGATAAATGTTTTTCGATGGATATTGAGGGTATCCGCTTTATTGACCTCAAAACCGTTAAGGCGTCCCGGTCGTTTTTTAAGCTGCTCCGTTTATTAAAGGAAGAAAAACCTTATGCTGTTTTTTCAACCAATGATCATATTAATCTTTTAACAGGCATGGTGGGTTTTTTTCTGAAAGTGCCTATCCTTATAGCGCGGGTATCCAATAATCACGAACAAATGAAGGAGTTTTGTGATAATAAATCTAAGTTCTATAATTTCTTTACCCGTTTTTTTTTCGCTCCGTTTAATTTCGTTGTTTGCCAGACCAATGAAATGCAGCAAACCATTTCAAAATTATACGGGATAGATACCAAAAAAATGAAGGTGATATCTAACCCCATTATACAGCAGCCGCTCATTAAGGATAGCGCACCGGCAACCATCCAGAAAAAACTGATTATTGTTGTACGCCTGGCAAAAGAAAAGGGATTGTACCGGATGATAGATATTATGGAGCAGTTACCTGATAACTACACCTTATCAATTGTAGGTAACGGCCCACTGGCCGATAGTTTAAAAAGCTACGTAAGCTCAAAACAATTAAATAACAGGATTACCTTTATGGGTAAGGTTAACGGCATATCATCGTATATCATCCAGCATGATCTGATGGTGTTAAGTTCCTTTACCGAAGGCTTTCCTAACGTTGTTTTAGAAGCGCTTTCTGTTGGTGTACCAGTAGTTAGTTTTAAGGTAGATGGCATACAGGAAATGATCCGTGAAAACTTTAATGGCTTTGTAGCCGAGCAGCATGACGTTGATCGGTTAAGGCAATTAATAATACAAGCCTGTTCCCAAACCTGGCAGCATGACCAAATCAAAGCAGATGTATATAACCGTTTTGCGCTTGATAAAATTGGCCAGGCCTATGAAAGCCTGATATGCCAGGAGGTTTAAATTTTTAATCAATAAATTTTATTCATTATGTGCGGAATATACGGATCCACGGTTTACTATAACGACGATATTGTTCGGGCTAAATTAGCACGGGTAAATTTCCGCGGACCGGATCATTCCGGATTTGAGCGTGTGGGTTCGGCTGTGTTGGGCCATAACCGGCTGGCTATTGTTGATCTGGATACGCGGTCAAACCAACCGTTTACTTACGGCAGCCTTAAGGTTGTTTTTAATGGCGAAATTTATAATTACAAACAGTTAAGGTCCCGGTTAAGAACGCTCGGCCACATGTTTCATACCGACTCTGATACCGAAGTGCTTGCTGCAGCCTACCTGGAATATGGTGTGCATTGTGTTGATCATTTCATCGGCATGTTTGCCTTTGTAATTTATGACACTCAATTGCAAAAGTTTTTTGGCGCCAGGGACAGGTTGGGCAAAAAGCCGTTTTACTATGCACATAATGGCCTTGATTTTGAATTTGCCAGTCAGCCGGCACAAATTGCGCTTAACAGGCAGGTAAATACCGATCTGCAGGCTATTAACGAGTATTTTATATGGGGCTACGTACCTGAACCCCGCTCTGCCTGGCAGGAGATCAAGAAACTACAGGCCGGTTACCAGTTTGTTTTTGACGTAACCACCGGGCAGTTTACAACTGAAAAATACTGGGACATTCATCACACCGATCTTAATACCTACAAAGGCAGTTATTTTCAGGCCAAAACTGAGCTTAAAGAACTGTTAAGCGATGCAGTTAATGTGCGGATGCATGCCGATGTAAACCTTGGGGTTTTTCTTTCCGGTGGTATTGATTCGTCAATAGTAGCTGCACTTGCGGCCAAAAATACCAGCCAGATCAAAACGTTCTGCATCAAGTTTAACGAAAAAGGTTTTGACGAAAGCGTTTATGCCAGCAACATAGCTAAATATCTGAAAACCGATCATCATGAAATAGAATGCCATACAGAGGACGGTGTTGCCCTGATTGAAAAATTTGGTGATTATTATGACGAACCCTTTGCCGATTCAAGCGCTATACCCACTTTATTGCTTTGTAAGCATACCAAAAAATTTGTAACCGTAGCCCTGAGCGGCGATGGGGGAGATGAAAGCTTTATGGGCTACTCCCGGTACAAATGGTTAAATATGGCCAATCAGTTTTTTAATTGTCCGCTGGCCTTGCGCAAGGTAATGGGAGGCCTTGTAAAGCTATCGCCCGATTACCGGCATAAATTAATTGCAATGGGCATCAGCGTGGCTACTATTGATTTGCTGTATGCCCTCATGCTTGGGGGGCTTGAATATTCCTGGCTGCAACAACCCGAGTTGGGCCTGAATGTTCCCTTTGTTGACATGCTATCGGCCGAGCAAGGCAGCTTTTTACAAAAAATGTCGGCTTTTGATATCAAGACATACCTGAATGGCGACATCAATACCAAGGTTGACCGCGCTTCGATGGCGTTTTCAGTAGAGGCCAGAGCCCCGCTGATGGATCATCGCGTGGTTACTTTCGCACAACGGCTGCCCGATAATTTTAAATATGGCAACGGTGTTCAAAAAAGAATATTGAAGGATATTTTATACCAGTATGTACCTGCCTATATGTTTGACCGGCCTAAAGCCGGCTTCACCATGCCGCTGAGCCACTGGTTCAGGCATCAGCTTAAAGATTATGTGCTTGATCATTTATCCTTACATGAGCTAAAAAACATTCCGGGTATTGATGCGCAAAAGGCATCAGATATGATCAATGACCATATCACGGGCAAATGGAACCGTGGCCCCCAGATATGGAAACTGTTGGTGCTTAAACAGTGGTTAAAAAACCAAAAAGCAACCGCATTACCGGTATACCAAATGGTATAGTACAATCAACATCTACCTGATATTTTATGATCCAGATTAAAGCTAAAGCATTGCGTTTAATGCCTGTTAATGTAATATGGTTTGCCGGCAAACCGCAAACATGGCATTGTTTATACAGCTATTATAAACAGAGCGCCTATAGCGGTGAGGTTGTAGGATATTACCGCGAATCTTTTTTTACCAAGGTTATTAATATTGCCGCCCCGGCTGATGTTTTTGAATCAGACTTTGATCAAAAAACCAGCTATGAGATCAGGAGGGCCATTAAGGATGGTGTAACTACTACTACTGAAACTGATGTTAAGAACTTTGTTGATTTTTATAATTCGTTTGCAAAAACCAAGCAGCTTCCAAAGCTGAGCTCCAATTTTAACAACTACCTGTCGCGTATAATAATTACCAAAGCTGTTTATAACGAACAGGATATTGTGATGCACGCCTACATCAGCGATATGAGTTTAAAAAGGGTAAGGCTGATGTATTCGGCTTCTCTTTTCCGGAACGAGAACGATACCCAGCTAAGGGCGGTAACAGGCCGGGCAAACCGTTTACTGCACTTGAGGGATATGTGCTTTTTTAAGGAACAGGGCTTTGAGGTATATGATTTAGGTGGCTACGCCGAAGGAACTACCGATGAGGCACTGATCAGAATCAATCAGTTTAAGGATAGTTTTGGTGGGGCGTTAATACAGGAGAGCGACTACTTACCCATGCCTGCATTGGTATTGTCCTTTTTTAATAAAATGTTCAAGTCATGAAACTGGCCAATTTATTACAACTGTACTTTGATAAGCTGTTTATAACCGATAAGTGGAATATTGGCTATGTTAATCAAACACCGGAAAGTTTAATCAGTTTGCAAAAGCTGAATGATAAGATAAACTGGCTCGCTGAAGATAAAGCTGATTATGCCGCAGATCCTTTTATTACCAGTATAAAGGGCCGTACCCATATCTTTTACGAAGAGCTTAATTTTTGGCAGGGCCGGGGCGAAATAATGGTTACGGAGGGCCTGAGTTTTAAAAGAAAAAAGAAGGTGACCGGTGTAATGGATGGTTCAATACACCTTTCTTACCCATACCTGCTTAGCGTAAAGGATAAATTGTATTGTATCCCTGAAACCTCAGGTGCCAAACAGGTGGCCCTGTACCAGGTGGATAAGGATAACCCACAGAAATTTAAAAAGATACGGGTGATTTTAAGAGGCGAAGATTTTGTAGACAGCTCCATTATATATTATCAGGATAAATACTGGCTGTTTACCAGCCTTTCAGGCAAGCCGGGGAGTTTATATATTTATTGTGCAGATACCCTGCTCAGTACATTTAAGGCACATGCTTTAAACCCAATTGCAGTTGGCGATAACGTAAGCAGATCTGCCGGGAGCTTATTTACGGTTAATCAAAAATTGTATATGCCGAGCCAGAACCCCGAACAATGTTATGGCGGCTCCATCATGATCAATGAAATTACGAGCATCAGTGAAACCGAATTTCAGTATCAAACAGTTTTTGAATTATTACCACAGCAACCTTACGGCCGGGGCTTACATACCATCAGTTTTGCCGATGGTTTGTTGATTGTAGACGGAAAACGCAGCGTAAAAAGCATGTTTAATCCGATCAAGAAAATTGTCAGAAAAATCAGGAGTCATACTAAACCTGTCAGCAATGTCCGCAGTTAATCAAAAAGTAGTCTTTATTTCAATGTCTGATATGGTTGGCGGGGCAGAGAACGTATTGCTGATGGCCGCCTGCGCAAGCGAGGCTCCTACCATATATTTAAAAAAGGGAGCCAGTGGCCGCTTGAATATTCCTGCCGGGCAGCAGGTGCAATATGCAACAGACAAAAGCATGTCTGCCGGTTTTTTTAAGCTCATTACGTTGCTTAAGCCTTACCGCAGCGGCTTTGTGATCATGAGCACCCATCCGTATTTAAACGCTTATCTGGGTTTTTTAAAACGGATAGGTTATTTAAGATCAAAACTGATTGTAAGGGAGTGTACCTCGGTTTTTACCAGGTATACCGGTTTAAAAAAGCTGAGTTACCAGCTGGCTTATCAGTTAGGTTACCGCGGGGCAAACCTGGTTGTTTGCCAAACCGGCCTGATGCGTGACCAGTTTTTACAGCATGTAAGTTTTGTGCCGGCTCAAAAAGTAATCGTGCTCGAAAATCCGGTTAATCTGCAGCAAATTATCAATAAAGCCGAATCGCCTTTGAATGACCCGGATACCGATGCCGATTTTATTTGTGCTGCCGGCCGGTTAATTCCCGAAAAAGGATTTTTGATACTGATAAACGCCTTTAGTTATATTGAAAAACAGTACCCCGATTTAAAGTTGCTGATACTGGGCGAAGGCCCCGAAAGGCATGAGCTTACCCAGTTGATTGAAGCACTGGGCCTCCAAAGCAGGATAATTTTAAAAGGCCGTATTGATAATCCCATGCCTTATTTTAAACAGGCAAAAGTATGCGTAGTATCATCCATAAAAGAGGGGTTTCCGAATGTACTGCTTGAAATGATGAGCACCAATCCGGTGGTTGTTTCAACATTGTGCGCCGGGGGTATCGAAACCATCCCGGGTATTTTAAAGGCCGAAACCAATAATGTGAATGCCCTGGTGAGTGTTATAAAAAAAGCCCTCGATGAAGGTGCCGATGATAAAACAGACATTCAGCAATACCTTAATAACCGAACACCTGAAATATTTATAAACTCTTTATTAAAGAGCTTTCATAGCCTACCTACCATGAACAACCTTTAACACGAAGGTTATCCGTACACTTTAAAATTTAAAACAAATGAAAAGCAAATTAAAATCTCTACGAAAAGTGGCTTTAACCGGTATGGTAGTAAGTGCAATTGTTTTGTTTAACAGCTGTAAAAAGGAAAGCCTTGACACGGTAAAAAAAGATTCAACGGGGCAAACAAATCCGCCGTGCAACTAAAACCGGGACTGTTTGCTGTTGATTTTGACGGTTTAAGATCAGATGGCGGGTTTGCCTTCAAAATTGGATATGTACTTGACGGCGGCGATTCAAACGATCAGCCCTCGGTTTCCAAGCTCAGGCTTTTTGAAAACGGAGTTGAATTACATCCGCCGCATACTGATCACCAGGATATCCGCGATTATGGCAAAGGCCGTTTTAGCCATTGGGGAACAACACTATATTTTTCAACCTCCGATAATACAGATCCGGTTGCCAATGGCCGGGAGTATGCCTACACGTTAGATGGCTCCGGATATCCGGCAAAATAAAACAATTATGCAATAACGGCGCCTTGTGTCCCTACCGGTTTTAACCATTACCGGGGTAAAAAAGTAATGTCTGATTTTAAGTTAATTATTGCAGGGTAAAAGCCATCCCGGGTTACACCCTGTAATAATTTATGAACCTGTTATACAGGTTTTAAGCTTGCAATAATAAAATATTTCTGTATTGCCTTTACTCAAAAGGCTTCATTTTTTTCATTATTAAACTTAAACTCTTATGAAAATTTTAGTTACCGGTACAGCCGGTTTTATTGGCTACCATTTGGTTAAAAACCTGCTTGACAGGGGCGACACCGTAGTAGGGATTGATTGTATAAATGATTATTATGATGTAAAGCTAAAACATGCCCGGTTAGAAGATACCGGCATAAGGGTAGCTGGCATGGAATATGGCAAGCCTGTTTACAGCCATAGCTACCCTAACTATACTTTTATAAAGTTGGATATTTTAGATAAAGAACAATTAGAGTTGTGTTTTAAAACTTACCAGTTTGATGCCGTATGTAACCTTGCCGCACAGGCAGGCGTAAGGTACAGCCTAACCAACCCCGAGGTTTATATTGACTCCAACATTAAGGGGTTTTTAAATATCCTGGAGTGTTGCAGGCATTTTAAAATAAAGCACCTGGCTTATGCAAGTTCATCAAGCGTATATGGCTTAAACAAAAACATGCCTTTTAACGAACACAACATTGCCGATCATCCTGTTTCTTTATATGCGGCATCAAAAAAGGCCAATGAAATGATGGCGCACACTTATAGCCACCTGTTTAATGTACGTACTACCGGCCTGCGCTTTTTTACCGTTTACGGGCCCTGGGGCAGGCCGGATATGGCACTATTTATCTTCACCAAAAATATGCTTGAAGGTAAACCCATTGAGGTTTTTAACAACGGCAATATGCTGCGTGATTTTACCTACGTTGATGATATTGTTGAAGGAATTGTACACGTGATTGATAACCCGGCAGAGCCAAACCCCAACTGGGATGCGCAAAACCCTGACCCGGCTACCTCGAAAGCGCCATTCCGGATATTCAATATCGGCCGCGGGGCTCCTATCAGTTTATTGGGTTTTGTGGAGGAAATTGAATCGCAGATGCACATTACTGCCAAAAAAATATTATTGCCAATGCAGGAAGGTGATGTGGCCGAAACCTGTGCGGATGTGTCACATTTAGATGATGCCTTAAACTACAAACCCAAAACATCTGTACATGACGGGGTTGCTAAATTTACCGCCTGGTATAAGGAGTTTTACAACGTTAAATACGAAGATTTAGCGCCTGTTGCAATAGGTGTTTTAACCCATTAGTGTCATATTAATGTCATGAAGTGTGCAATTTTGCACACTTCATATACAAAGATGTTTACACATTTTTACTTCATATAGGTGTTTAAACGCAGTTTTTGAACTTATCATGACATAGGTATATTCTGCACATGTAATTTTTACTGGCAATTTTTCAAACTCAGTACCGTTTGATGGCCTTAATAAAAAAAATACATGGAAAGAAAAACAAAACTATTTAGAAAAGTGGCAGTGATCTGTATGATGTTTAGCGTAATTCTCCTGTGGGGAAGTTGCCAAAAAAATGCAGAGAGCCAAAACCTTGCACAAGACAGTACTAATTTACAAACAAGCGCAGTAGCTGCTACTACTGCCGCAACCACCGCAACCGTTTACACGGTTGATTTAACAGGCTTAAAGTCTGATGGAGGATATTCCTACAAGATAGGATACCCCTTAAGCGTTTCGGGCGATTCAAACACGGCTGAAACTGCATCTACACTTTTGCTTTATGAAAACGGGGTTCAATTAAAGCCCGCACACTCTTATCACGATGATATTCGTAATTTGGGTAAAGGGCGTTACAGCCATTGGGGAACAACTTTGTATTTTTCGGCATCGGATAATACAAACCCCGCTACTAACGGGCGCAAGTATACCTACACGTTAGGTACGGCAGCATCTGCACCCGCTTCAACACCATCAACAACATTGCCTGATGAAGTTCCCGGCCTTATTGGCTACGCCATGTACAACGGAACCACTACTGGTGGTGTTGGTGGTACATCAGTTACGGTAACAACGCTTGATGGTTTAAGAAGTGCCGTTAAAGGTAATTCTCCAAAAATCGTTTACATCAGCGGAGCAATCAAAAGCACCGGTGATGACCTGGTTTACGTAGGTTCAAACACCTCAATTATTGGTAAACCAAGTGCTTCTGTTGAGGGGTTAACCCTTTTTATGGAAACAGTTAGCAATGTGATCATTCAGGATTTGCGTCTTAAAAACTATGTTTATGACGCTGGTGTTCAAATCAAGTACTCATCACACCATATCTGGGTTGATCATTGCGAATTTTCTTGCGACCGTTCACAATGGGGATATTGGGGTAAAGATATTGCCATTACACGTGAGTCTGATTTCGTAACCGTATCATGGTGTAAATTCCATGATAACAACTTATCAGTATTAATTAGCGGTGGTATTGTTGGTCATGAGGCCGACAAAGGAAAACTCCACATTACCCTGCACCACAACTACTGGTATAACATCAGCGAAAGGGAGCCTACTATGAACTATGGTAGCGTGCACATGTTTAACAATTATCACTTAAATAACGATAGTTATTCGATATCAGCAAGAGCTGGCGGTACGGTAAGAACAGACAATGAATATTTTTCAAACTGTCACAAACCAATCACTACCAATCTTGACGGAGATCCTCCGGGTTACATCAGCGGTGCAAATACTAACACTTATGTTAATTGCCTTGCTAATGACATCACCACACCTACATCAACATGGGTGCCGGAATATAGCTATAAACAATACCTGAATTCAGCTTCATACGTACCTGCGTTAGTAATTAAATACACAGGCCCGAGAGCAATTCATTAATCGTTTCAAAACCCTGATTTTTAATGACCCAAACAGCCTTTGTGCGGTTTGGGTCATTAATACTAATACAATACCTGATCCTTAATTTATCTGTATTACATAGATAAATATTTATTTTCAAGGCATAGCATATCACTTAATGCTGCCAATCCTTGTGTTTAACAAAACATAGCAGTGCTGCTAACAGCGCAAAAGTTCGCATCTCTTCTTGCCTATATATATAACATTCTGAACGGTGGTATTTTTTTATACCATTAAATAACCACAGATATTTTTCTCAATATCATGAATCCAATTGCACAAAAGGTTCTGATCGCCTGCGACTCGTCCAAATCATTAATGGATTTTAGAGGTAAGCTGGTTGAGGCCATTGCTCATCAGCATAAGGTACATGTTTATACACCGGGCGCGTTGCCTGCTCATTTCCGTGAAAAACTAAACCTGATGAGGGTTGAAATTCATGAAATTGAGCTCGAAGGCGGCAGTGTTTCTGTTTTTTCCGATCTCAGGTATATCATACAGCTGTACAAGCTCATGAAAAAAATCAGGCCGGATGTTTTTTTCCCTTACACTGTTAAGCCTGTTATTTACGGAACCCTGGTAGCAAAAATATGTGGTATTAAAAGCATAACCCCTATGCTTACCGGCCTGGGGTACAATTTTACATCAACATCGCAAAAAAAGCTGGTAAGTAATATCACCCGCGGCCTGCTCAAATTTAGTTTGGCGCAAAACAAGAGCCTGAAAATTATTTTTCATAATAAAGATGATTACCAAACCCTGCTGCAGCATAAAATAATAACCACCAGGCACCAGGCATTTATAGTTAATGGTTCTGGTGTTGACCTGGATCATTACATATATACCCGTCCCGATGTTGAAAACATCAGCTTTTTGATGGTTGCCCGGTTAATTAACGCAAAGGGGATTCAGGAGTATTATGAGGCGGCAAAAAATATCCGGTCGCGCTTTCCTGATATTCAATTTAAGCTGATAGGGGCGTATGGTAGTAATGTTGACACCATCAGTGATGAATTATATGCTAAAATAGCCTGCGGCGATGTGGTTGATTACCTGGGCGAGGTTGACGACGTAAGGCCCTATATCCGTGATGCATCGGTAATTGTACTTCCATCGTACCGCGAGGGTATGCCCCGCAGCCTGCTGGAAGGCATGGCCATGGGTAGGGCAATTATCACCAGCGACTCTGTTGGTTGCCGCGAAACAATTGATGCCGATACCGCAATAAATGGTTTTCTGGTTCCTGTAAAAAACATTCCGGAGCTTATCTCCAAAATGGAGTTTTATCTCCACAACCGTACAGCCATACATACCTATGGTGTAAACGGGCTTGCTTTTGCCCGCAGAAAATTTGATGTGCACCTTGTTAATGCCGAAATGCTGAAAATTATGCAGCTGAATTAAAATGGCATACAAGGCCTTTCCTGAGCAACCTAAAATTTAAACAATGGAAAATAAATTTATTTACGATGAAAGAACTTTAGATGATTTTAAAGATGCAATGGATGATTATGGATGGGTGGTTTACACAAATGCATTAGAACCTGATTTTGTTGATCAAATTAATGATGATTTAATTGTGGCTCACCAATACCGCCGCCGCATTCAGGAAAAAAACGGCATTAGTGCCAATATGGATGGCACCCTGCATCATTTGCTTGAACGCGAAAACTTTGCGCTCCGCTTTCTTGAAAAAATGTACTGTAACGATGAGATCAGCTATTTTTTGAGCGGAAACTATATTCTTAACGGAATTAATGCGGTAATACATGTTAAACAGGCGCATCCTTACCTCAGTAACATGCACCGCGATGTGCGGACATTTATGAAGGATACCAAACTGTTGGTACAAATGATTGTAACGCTGGATGATTTTACCGTTGAAAACGGCGCCACATATTTTTTATCAGGCTCTCATAAAGCAGATCTGAGGCCCGATGAAAATTATTTTTACGGCCATGCAAACAGGGCTGTTGCTCCAAAGGGCAGCGTCATTATTTTTAATTCAAACATCTGGCACGCTGCCGGCGAAAACACCACAGCGGCGCCCCGGCGGGCATTAACCCTGGGCTTTACACGCCCGTTTTTTAAACAGCAAATGGATTACCCACGGTTTTTGGGGTATGATTTTGTTGCCGGTTTAAGCCCCAGCCTGCGCCAGGTTATAGGATACAACGCCCGTACGCCCGAAAATTTAGATGAATACTACCAGCCGCCACATTTAAGAATGTATCAACGTGATCAGGGTTAAATAACCAAGAACCATTTGATCAGGGTTGAAAATAGTCAAGAACCATTCACAATTTAGCCATGCATAAAACCACAATTGCTCCAAAAACTATGGGGGGGTATTGCGAGTTGCAGCTCACCCCCGGTAAAGAGTATTACCCCCATTTGATCCGGTTAAACACCGGCCGCAACGCTTTAGAGTATATATTAAGACAAAAAGGGTACACCAAAATTTATTTGCCTTATTTTACTTGCGATGTTTTGCTTGAACCTGTCAAAAAACTGGATATAGCTCACCAGTTTTATTCCATTAACGAGCAGCTTGAACCAGTTATTGATTTTGAAATTGAGCCCAATGCCTGTTTTTTGTACACCAACTATTTTGGCATAAAACAAGAAGCCATAAAGAAATTGAGCCATCAGATCAAGCATCTGATAGTTGATAATTCCCAGGGCTTTTTTTCAGAACCATTGCCTGGTATTGACACATTTTACTCATGCCGTAAATTTTTTGGGGTTCCGGATGGTGCATACCTCAGGATTAGTAAAAAGCTCAACAAAAAGCTGCCTGTTGACTCATCCCTTAATCGCTTTTCGCATCTCATTAAAAGTATTGAGCTCGGAATAGAGGCCGGTTACTCTGATTATAAAGCCAATAATGATGCCTTGATCAACAACGAGATCAAAACCATGTCGCCCTTAACCCAAAGGATACTTGCCGGTATTGACTATGCCGACTGCGCCCGGATAAGGAAACTGAACTTTGACTTTTTACATAAGCACCTGCAGTTGCATAACCTGTTTAAGTTTGAAGTACCTGCCGATACCTCTCCAATGGTTTATCCTTTTTTAAGCAACGACCGGGATTTGAAGCTGCATCTGATACAGAAAAAAATATTTGTGGCTACCTATTGGCCCAATGTTTTTGAGTGGACAAACAGCAAGATGTATGAAAATTATCTGGCCCGCTGCATGGTGGCTTTACCTATAGATCACCGGTATAACCTTCAGGATATGTTTTTTATGTTAAATATTTTAAAGCAGTTTATATGACAATTTCTGTATATATACGCCCCCTGGTTTTGGAAGATGCACAAACATCCTATTTATGGAGGAATGACCCCCAGGTATGGACCTTTACCAAATTTAGAGCTACCCAGCGCATTACCCCAAAAATGGAAACTGCATGGCTGCAGGACAACCTGGATAAGGCAGATCAAAGCCGGTTTGCCATTTGCGTAAAGGAGCTCGATACCTACATAGGCAACGTTCAGTTGCTTGATATTCAGAATAAGCGTGCCGAATTACACCTGTTTATCGGCAATAAATTATACTGGGGAAAAGGTATTGGTTACCAGGCCACCATGCTTATACTGCAATACGCTTTTTTTTATAAAGACCTGGAGAGCCTGTATTTACGCGTGCACCCCGCCAATATTCCGGCTTTGTACATCTATGAAAAGGCTGGTTTTGAAATTACCGGCGAAAAAGATGGCCTGGTTAGCATGGGCATTTCCAAAAAGAAGTTTGTGGAACTTGAACATATGATCAAGTAACCGCTATATAAAACCTAAAAAACCTAAAACCGAAATACCTTATGACAAAGTTACTTACCATCCACGATAAGCTGGAATGGATCGCTTACGTCCGTAGAGCAGCAGAGTTTGATTTTTATCATACATGGAATTATCACACCTTAGAAACCGGCGGAACACCAGCTTTATTTGTTTACGAGGAACAGGACGATTTTATAGCCTTTCCGATGCTGAAGAGAGCAATCCCCGGATCGGATTACAGCGATCTGACCAGTGTATATGGTTATTCAGGTCCGTTTTCAAATAAAAAAATGGATGTACTGGATGATTCATTGATGGAAAACTTTAAACAAGCCTTCCTGAGTTACCTGTCTGACGAAAAATATGTGTCTGTTTTTTCAAGGATGCACCCTTTTTACAAGCAGCAGTTGTTGCTGGGTAAATTTGGCGGCGTATATGATAATGGCCGTACGGTGGTTATTGACCTGGCCGAGAGTTTGGACGAGCAGCGTAAAAAATATCGCCAGTCAACTATGGACTCGGTAAAGCACGCCTGGAAAATGGGGTTTTATATTAAAGATGATAAAAAACCAGAGTCGGTTGCTGTTTTCAGGAACATCTACGCCGAAACTATGAAACGGGTAGGGGCTTCTGATTACTATTTGTTTGACGAAGACTACTTTAACAGGATACTGAATACCCAGGAGTATGATGCCCGTGTTTTAACCGTATACCATGATGATAAACCGGCATGCAGTACCATCATTACTTTTACCAATGGCATAATCCAGGCACATTTGTTAGGTACCGCCACGGCGTATCTGCATCATAGCCCGGCTAAGTTTTTAGCCGATGAAATTTCAATTATGGGCCGGGCATTGGGTATGCGCTATTATAATTTGGGCGGTGGGGTTGGTTTTAAGGAGGATGCCCTTTTTAAATGGAAGCAAGGTTTCTCAGAGCTTTGTTTTGACTACAAAAGCTGGCGCTACATTGCCAACCCTGCCATATATCAGGAGCTGCTTGACGAAAAGGAGCTTGATAAAAATGCTGATATAGATTTTTTTCCACTATACAGATACGCCTGAATGTTAAACCGTTATAATTCAATTAGTCATGATATACATTAGAAATTTACTATTCCAGGAAAGATTTCATTCCAGGTGGTTGGTGCTTTTGATTGATCTGATGATAGTTTTTATCTCACTTTGTTTGTCCATATCCCTAAAAGACAAGCTTGATCTGAAGCAGAATAATATTTACTACATGATATTTTATTGCGGCAACGCAATTTTAATTTTCCTGTTAATGCGCATCCATACCCGTATTATAAGGTACTCGAACACGAAGGATATGTTGCGCATTTTTATGGCAGTGCTGGTAACTAACCTGGCATTTATGTTGCTCTGCAATATATTGTTTGCACCTTATTTTAGGTTTAGCCTTATTGGCCTTGGCGATATATTGCTTATTAACTTTTTCATATCATCATCATTACTAATGGGGATGCGTATCGTGATCAAGGATTTGTTTGTATATCTGGAAGAGCCTAACGTAACTGTGAAAAAGGAAAACATCCTGATATATGGCTCCGGCACATCGTCTATTTTAATAAAGCAGGCGGTAGAGGCTCAAAAAGGATTAATGACACAGGTTCAGGGCTTTATAGATGTGGGGTCTGACAGGGTGTATAAATGCCTGGAACAAAAACAGGTTTACCCCATAAGGGCAATTGAAAGCCTGAGCCAAAAGTTTGGCATTAAAACCATGCTGATAACTTCAGAAGAGCTTACCAGTGATGATAAAAGGGCAGCTGTGGAAAAATGCATTGAGCTGGGAATTAAGGTAATCACCGTTCCCCCATCAGACCAATGGCTTAACGGAAAACCGAATTTAAACCAGTTTAAGGATTTAAAGATTGAGGATTTGCTGGAGCGTGCACCGATAGAGCTATGCAAGGATCATATTTTTAGCGAGCTCAGCGGTAAAAGAATTTTGGTTACAGGAGCGGCCGGTTCCATAGGGTCAGAGATTGTGAGGCAGGTGATGTGCTACAATCCTGAATTTATTGTATTGTGTGATCAGGCAGAAACCCCGCTGCATGAAATTCAGCTCGAAATTGAGGATGGAAAAAGCCCGTGCAAAACAAAAATGTTTATAGCCGATATTCAAAACACCAATCGCATAAAATCACTTTTTAATTTATACAAACCACAAATTGTTTTTCATGCTGCTGCCTATAAACATGTGCCCATGATGGAAAACAACCCGACCGAAGCCGTTTTAACCAACGTTTGGGGTACCAAAAACATAGCAGACATTTCGCTGGAGTTTGGTGTAGAGAAATTTATTATGATCTCAACAGATAAGGCCGTGCGCCCAACTAATATCATGGGGGCCACCAAGCGCATAGCCGAAATGTATATCCAATCATTAAACAATGAGCTTAAGGATACCCAATTATTATATCCGGCAGCTAAAGACAATGGCGTGTGCCAAACCAAGTTTATTACCACCCGTTTCGGCAACGTGCTGGGATCAAACGGATCTGTAATACCCCGGTTTAAGGCACAAATTGAACGCGGAGGGCCCGTAACCGTTACCCACCCGGATATTACCCGTTATTTTATGACCATTCCTGAGGCTGTGCAGCTGGTGCTTGAGGCTGCCATAATGGGTAAGGGATCAGAGATATTTTTATTTGATATGGGCGAACCGGTTAAGATAGCCGACCTGGCCGCCAACATGATTAAACTGGCAGGCTTTATCCCCAATGAGGATATAAAAATTGTTTTTACAGGACTTAGGCCCGGCGAAAAACTTTATGAAGAACTCCTGAATGTGGAAGAACATATTATACCTACCTATAATAAGGACATCAAGATCTCCAAAACCATCCCTCAGTGCTACTCAGATATTAACAGTGTAATTAAGGAGCTGCTTGAATTGAGCATGCTTAATAATACCGATCTGATGGTTCGTAAAATGAAGGCGATCCTGCCTGATTTTATTAGTAATAACTCGCAGTACGAAAAGCTCGATCTTCGCCTTGAAAAAACTGAAGCGGTATAAAATCAATCAGTTTCTGTATTGAAATACTACCCTGATACCCACAAAATCTTATTGACGAAAATCACGGGTAAATGTGATTAATGTCACTTTTTAGTGTTTTGTTTAGCCTAATTTTATTATAAGAAAACTAAGATGGTGCAATAGCTACACGTTATTGATTTCGCCACCTTTTTTAATAAACCTGGTTAAGTTAAAATATTTTATTGATGAGTTAATGTAAAAGCATTTTCTGTTAAAGGAAAATTTGATTGTAATTATCATATTAAAATTTAAGTTATGCACGGCAAAATAGATTACCCGGTTATTGGTTATGATAGTAATAACGCTGGGAGCATTTCTAACGGCTCTGATTCAAATTACGGACAAATATTAGAACGCGTAGTGCGGAGGGACCGTATGGGGATAAGCGAACTTGCAAGAAGATTGAATGTAAGCAGGCGAACTATTTACAACTGGTTTGAAACAGACAATTTGAGTATTGATATTATAAGCAAGATAGGCTTTGTAATAGGGCATGATTTTTCAAATGAATTTCCGGAGGAGTTTGCCAAAACACGCAATTACGTTAATGACGATCATTTAGGTGATGCGCAAAGCAGTACAGAGAATCCGTCTAACGCCATTTACTATTGGATGGACAGGTATATCAAACTGCTTGAAAAGTTTAATGCCGTTTTAAGCCACGAAATAAAAGACCACGAAAGCGTTGTATAATAGCTTTCTGATGCTGTGATAAATTATATCTCCGATTTTTTTCAGATCGTTAATATGTTATGAGCGCCATGTTTAAAAACATGGGCGCTTTTTTTGTTTAACACAGGTATACATTCCCTCGATCAGTCGCCGGCAACGGCCTGGTAAAAAGCCCTGCAGCAATGCGGGGCTTTTTGTGTTTGTGTCAGTTATGAAAACTTACAGAACTATAGGCAAAACCGCCGCGTCGCGTGCCGATACTTCATGGTATTGGGGAAATTATTGCCTTGGTTTTTAACGCCATTTTTCAAAATGGTTAGCAATAAGATAGTATGTGTGCTAAACTGTTAAAAACTACTTCGTTATTTAGGAAATTTAGCAAAAAATAAATTTTATCAGCTACATCAGAATGCTCAGAAAGGTCTTTTATGGATTAATTCCATTTAAGAATATTATTTCTTAACATAAGTTGAATTTTTTAGGCTTTGTTTAGTGTTTATTAACTTTTTGTTGTTATGGCAGCAACACCTCCGTAATATGCCGGGGATAGTTTTATGGCGATAAATCAAAATCGCATTATGAAACAAAGTTTACTCAAAATTTCGAGGATATTGTTAACGCTCATTGCAGCGTTAACGGTGTGCGGCAACGTGTTTGCCCAGAACCTTCCGGTACGAGGTATTGTTTTGGATAACAATAACCAACCTATGCCCGGTGTAAGTGTTATTATTAAAGGCTCAACAAAAGGTACCGTAACAGGTGTTGAAGGTCGCTTCACCATTTCTGTTGATAAAGGCCAAACGCTGATTTTTAAATCAGTTGCTTTTATAACACAAGAGGTAGTGGTTGATGAAGCCAACATCTCGGTACAATTGCTGCCTGATAATAAAATACTTAATGAGGTTGTAGTAACCGCCTTAGGTGTAAAAAAAGAATTTCAAAAACTGGGTTATTCTCAATCGCAGATAAAAGGCGAGGGTTTAACCACTGCGCGTGACGCCAACCCGCTTAACTCACTGGCCGGTAAGGTAGCTGGTTTAAGCATAGGTGCCAGTTCAGAGTTTTACGGAGCACCAACCGTTGTTTTACGTGGTAGTAAAGACATCCTTTATGTAATAGACGGCGAACCTGTAAACTCCGATACTTATGATTTTAACGCAGATGACGTTGATACCTATACCGTATTAAAAGGCCCAAATGCAGCGGCACTTTACGGTTTCAGAGGTATTAACGGTGCTATCATCATCACCACAAAAAAAGGTACTAAAGATAAAAAAGGCTGGCAGATTGATTTCAACAGTACAAACGAAGCCGAAAAGGGCTTTATAGTATTGCCACAAAGCCAGGTACAATACGGCCGCGGAACAAACTACCAGTACAGTTATGGTAACGTATTATATGATAATACCCAGCGCTTACCAGAGTGGGGCCCTCGTTTTGATGGTATCTTTCAAACACAACAATATGACAGCCCGTATGATGCAACAACCGGCATCAGACAAAAAACACCTTGGCTGGCCCGTGGAGTAAACAACTTTGAGAACTTTGTTCAAACAGGTTATACTTCTACCAACACCTTGTCGATGGCAGCCAGTGGTTCAAACTATGATATTCATATATCTTATGGCCACACTTATCAAAAAGGCGATTTCCCGAACACAAAATTAAATCTGGACAACTTTAAGATAGCGGCAGGTTATGATATCACCCCTAAATTACGCGTTGAAGGCGACCTGAATCTGAACTTACAATATTCGCCTAATGTACCCGATGTATCTTATGGTCCTAACAGCTATGCTTACATGTTTAAAGTATACGGTTCTGCTGATTATGATATTAATGCCATCAAAAACTACTACCAGGGCCCGCAGGGTGTTGCGGGATTGGTACAATACGCACCAGAGTACGGTCGCGAAAACAATGCCTGGTTTATTGCTAACGAATGGTTAAAAGGCAGAACTAAAACAGGTATCTACGGATCATTAAAAGTATCATACAAATTTACTGATGATTTAAATTTAAGCGTTCGTGAAGCCCTGAATACTTATAATCAATTAACTACAGAGGATGTTCCGGCATCAACCAACCTTAACCAGTACCTGTCATGGTATACCTTTGGATGGTACGGCGATTACAGACAAGATCAGCGTAACCTGTTAGAAAACAATACCGACGTTAACCTGAACTATAACCACAAATTTGGCAATTGGAACGTTGGTGCTTTATTTGGTGCCAGCCAGCGTTCATTCACTTACACTTCTCAGTGGGGTACAACACAATCACTGGCGTTGCCTGGTGTTTATAATCTGAACAACTCTATTGGTAACCCATACATCTACAATTTTAACTCTAAAATGCAGGTGTATAGCGGTTACTACTCGTTTGATATTGGTTACAAAAACTATTTCAATATTAACACCAGCAACCGTGTTGACCATTTATCAACATTGCCTTCTGGTAACAACACCTTCTTTTACCCTTCTGTAGCTTTAAGCAGCGTAGTTAACGATTATATTAAACTGCCTGAGTTTATATCATTCTTAAAAGTACGTGGTTCATTTGCCGATGTTAAAGGTGGATTAACTGCGCCAACAATCGGTACATCATACAATGCGTTAAACTCAACTGCATTAGGTACCGGCTGGAACACAAAACCGGTTAGCGGTTTATTAGGATATGGCTCTGAGTTATATTCTCCGTACAATGGTCCAACTTATGTAAATGAGTCGCCATCAGCAAAGGGTACTTTCTATAATGGTACCCCATCTGTAACTTTATCAAACCTTATTCCTAACGGTAACATCAAACCTTATGACGTTGAATCGTACGAGGCTGGTTTTGATATTAAGTTTTTACAGAACAGGTTAGGTTTAAATGCTACCTATTTTACCACCACCAACGGACCAAACATTTTCCAACTACCGGTATCGTCAGCTACTACATACAGCAGCCAGTTAATAAATGGTGTAACAACACTTAAAAAAGGTATCGAAATTGAGTTAATGGGTTCAGTATTAAAAAACCGCGATGGTTTAAACTGGGATGTTAACGTTAACTACTCAACTTACAAAGAAACCCTTAAATCAATTTACAATGGTCAGTCAACCTTACAGCAAAATGGCCATAACTATGTTGTTGGCGATAGGTTAGATGACATATACGGTACCAAGTTTGTAAGGGATGGAAACGGAAATATTGTTAACGGTGCAGGTGGTTTGCCATTGCAATCACCAGGTGGTATTGCTAATAATGGTTTCCTGGGTCACGCCAATCCTGATTTTTCTTTCGGTATCACCAACAGTTTCAGCTATCATAACTTCTCGTTAAGCTTCCAGTTTGATGGCCGCATAGGTGGTAAAATATATGACTACACCTACTATCACGCTATGAACGGTGGTACAGACCTTGAAACAGCTTCAGGCGCTTTTGGTGCAGCACGTTTAGCAGAGTGGAACAGCACTGCCGAAGGTACTAAACCGGCAACACCGGCTTATGTGGGCCAGGGTGTGGTAATTACCAGCGGTACACCGCAATTTGCTAACGGACAAATCACCAACTTAAGTCAGTTAACCTTTGCGCCAAACGGCACCAAGGTTTTGGTACAGAGTTATATATCAAGCGGTATAGGTGGTAATGCTGATGAGTACTACATGATTAGCCGCTCATACGCAAAATTACGTGAAGCAACAATTGGTTATACCTTGCCAAGCAACTTGTTAAGAGGCTCATTTATCAAAAAGGCTACCTTTTCTATAGTAGGTCGTAACTTGTTATACTTTGCCGCCCGCAAGGATATTGACCTTGACCAATACGCTTCAGGCTATAACGCATCAGACAGAACGTTGGTGGGTACTAACGGTGGTAGTGATCTGGCAAGTCCAACAGCACGCCGTTACGGATTCAATATTCACTTAACATTCTAATTGTTTAATTGATTTAAAGAAACTTTATGAAAATAAAATCATTCATTCCATTTGCCTTATTGTTAACAATAGGCATGGTAAATATAACAGGTTGCCAAAAAGGCGATCTTATTAATAACCCCAACGTAGCAGGTTCGGGTTCCATTGTTCCGGTTTCCTTATTGCTTAACCACCTTACCGCAACATTAATACGTTCTGATGAGCAGCCCTGGGCAGTTTCCGGCGTGGCATCACAATATGTAATTGCTAATTACCAGTATTACCGCGGCAACAATAACTATAACTTTGGCAATACATCTGATAGCTATGACATTTTAAAATATGCTATTGCATTGCAAAAGCAGGCAACATCTCAACAGGGTAATCAAACCAACGTATACTTTGCACTGAGCCAGTTTTTTAAGGCTTACTCTGGTGTTTGGTTAACCCAGCGTGTTGGTGATATTCCGTTTTCACAAGCAGGAGATGAGTCTGTACTGACGCCGAAGTATGACACTCAGCATGACGTTTATAAAAATTGCCTTTCCTTGTTAGATAATGCCAATACTTTGATAGCCAACCTGATCAAGGCCAACCCTTCACTGGCCAATCAAAAAGTTGACGCAAGCGGCGATATTTTTGGTCTTACTTACCTGCAATGGCAAAAGCTGATCAACACCTACCGTTTAAGGATATTAATCAGCCTGAGCAAACGCGCTGCTGACAATGCCGACCTGCAAATTCCACAACAGTTTGCCACTATAGTAGGTAACGCAACACAATACCCTATCATGACATCTAACACGGATAATATGGTATATGTGTTTAATCCGGTAAACCGTTACCCTATCTATTCTTTAGGTTTTAACCCTTACAACAACTTTGCTAACAACGGCAGTACTTACCTAAACATTACTACATCAACACTTGATCCTCGTACTTTTATAACTTCAACACCTGCGCCTACGCCAGTCTACGGCGGTAAAGCAGTGAGCGATTTTACAGCCTACGTGGGTTCTGACATTAACCTGTCACAGGCGTCATTGTTAAATAATTCAAACCAGGGCCAATACTCATTTGCTAACTACAATCGTTATTACGTTTCTGCAACAGGCGCCAATGCCGAGCCATTTGTTTTTATTGGCTATTCAGAAATGTGCTTTAATATAGCCGAGGCCATCAACCGTGGTTGGGTATCCGGAAGTTCAGCAACCTGGTACAATAACGGTATCAGTGCTTCATTAGCATTATATGGTTTAAGCAACGGACAGGTGTTAAATATCGGTTTCCCTATAACATCAACAGACCCTACCATTAATCCTAAAGGACTTAAACAAGGCGATACCTGGGGTACAGCCACGGTTGATATTGCGCAATTTATGGCTAAAGTGGCTTATGCCGGCGATAACGCTGCCGGTTTGAACCAGATCCTGACTCAAAAATATGTTGCCATGTTCAACAACTCAGGCTGGGAGCCATTCTTTAACTTCCGCCGCACCGGTGTGCCTGCTTTTTCACAAGGTGGTGCAGGTATCGGAACGCCTAATAATTTAATACCGCGCCGCTGGATATATCCGGCTACAGAGTCTGCCTATAACGGAGCTAATTATAAAGCTGCTATAGCATCTCAGTTTGGCGGTTCAGATGATCCTACTAAGGATACCTGGTTAACTAAGTAACAATCATTAAAAAATATTGCAGGGGTACCACAGTGCCCCTGCTTTTTCAATTTATAACATTATGAAAAAATACTTTTTACTACTTATTTCTTTGGGTGCCTTATCAGCATCACATGCGCAGGTTGCCGATAGCGCTAAAAGGCATGTTGTTTTACAGGGAGCATCTAACTTTCGCGATCTGGGTGGTTATGCCACCGCAGATGGCCACCATGTAAAATGGCGACAGGTGTACCGCAGCGCCGATATCAGTAAATTAACCGATGACGATCTTGCTGTATTAAAGGGTCGTAAAGTTACTTATGATGTTGACCTGAGGGGTCACCAGGAATCGGCCCAGGCGCCTGATCGTCTTAACCCGGGAACCGATTATATTTTGAGTCCGGCCGGTAGCGATAATATGGATTGGATAAAAAGCATAACCAAACTGAAAGGCAACCAGGCCGATTCTGTTATGCAGTCTTACTATAGCAACACCCAGTTTTTGGCCGAAAGATATAAACTGTTTTTTAATAAACTGCTGGTATTGCCACAGGATAACAGCCTGGTATTCCATTGCACCGCCGGTAAGGACCGCACAGGCATAGGCGCAGCTTTATTGTTATACAGCCTGGGTGTACCTTATGATACCATTATGAACGATTACCTGGCATCAAACTACTATCGCCGGGCCGATAATGTTAAAATGGTAAACCAGATGGTTAAATACGCCCATATTGATGAGCAGGTAGCCAAAGAAATGGCGGGTGTTAAAAAGGAGTTTTTAGATTCAACATTTAAGGCTATAACTGATCAGTACGGTTCGGTTGATAACTTTTTAAAAACACAGGTTGGTCTTGACGATCAGAAAATTGGTTTGCTGAAAAAGAAGTTTTTAGAATAGTTTAAACACTTAAACCTTTATGAACCTTAAACATATAACAGCCTGTTTTTTAATGCTGATGGCCGCGCCTGTGCTTAAAGCCCAGCAGGCAGATCTGGTACTTACCAACGGGAATATCATAACCCTGCAGCAAAAGGGTAACCGCGCCCAGGCCGTAGCCATAAAAGATGGCCGCATACAGGCAGTAGGCACCAATGCCGCTATCAAAAAATATATTGGCAGCCAAACAAAGGTTGTTCAGTTAAATGGCAAAACGGTAACGCCGGGTTTTAATGATGTGCACCAGCACCCGGCACCGGTTTATGCGTTTGACGCACCTTATGCCACGCTGGAGCTTGATACCGTTAGCTCCATGAAAAATTTAATTGCTTTGTTGAAACGCAAGGCGGCCATTACGCCAAAAGGAATGCTGATTCGTGGCGTAGGGTACAACGAAACCAAATTGGGCGGTCAGCCTGTTCGTGACAGCCTGGATAAAGCCTCAACCGATCACCCGATCATCATCAGTCACGTAAGCGGTCACCTATCGGCAGCCAACTCGTTTTTGATGGATATTAACGCCATTGACGAAAATACTAAAGACCCTGCCGGCGGCGCCTTTGAACGCTACCCGGGCACCAATAAACCGGATGGTATTTGCAAGGAATCTGCCGCCGGATATTTGCACCATTCCCAAAATATACAATACCCGCCCAAGCCAACTGCCGGGCAGGAAATGGCCGGATACCGTATCTATTTTAACCGGGTACTGGCCAGTGGTATAACCAGTGTTGGCGACGCCCACACCGCACCCGAAAAAGTTGAGATATACCGTAAATTGGTAGCCGAGGGCTTCCCGATGCGTTTTAACCTCATTATTGGTTATGAATACCTTGACCAGGTATTGAGCGGTAAAATACCGCAGATGCAAACCGATTATTTGCGTATCTCCACCATAAAGGTTTTTCACGGCAACTCATTAAGCGGTAAAACCTGCTGGCTGTATGATGCTTATGATATGATAAACCCGGTTAGCGGTAAAAAGGATTATTACGGCATACCGCCAGCCCGCAGTCAGGCGGCATTGGATAGCCTGTTTTTCAAGATCCATCATGCAGGCTGGCAAATTGCCTGCCACTCCAACGGCGACAGAGAGATTGATATGGTGATTGCCGCTATTGAAAATGCACAAAAAATTGATCCCCGGCCTGATCCCCGCCACCGGATTGAGCATTGCAGCCTTACCAATCAAAATATCATGGATAAGATTAAAAAAGATGGTATAGTACCGGTGTTCCATTGCTACATGTATGAGCTGGGCGAAAAAATGCTGGTTTATGGTCCCGAGCGTTTAAAAATGCTGCATCCAACCAAAACCGCGCAGGATATGGGTATTATTTATGCCCTGCACTCTGATGCACCTATATCGCCTTATGATGCCATGCCAAGATTGGGCAGCGCCGTTACCCGCAAAACAAAGGAAGGTTTTGTGATTGGCGCCAATCAATGTATTGATGCCGAAGATGCTATAAAGGCCTATACCTATGGCAGCGCTTACGCCACATTTGAGGAAAACAAAAAGGGCACTATACAGCCAGGTCGTTTTGCCGATCTGATAGTACTGGATGCCGATCCAACTCAAATTGATCCGGATAAGATCCGTGATATTAAAGTAAATACTACTATTTTAGGGGGTAAAATAGTATACCAGCAATAAATGATTCATGAATTACTTCGCTTCCAGGGCATCCGCAGAAAAATATATTATCGGCCGGCCCGATTTTCATGACAATACTATTAGTCGCATCCGGGCCTTTTTAAACATTCACGATAAGTTGCCAAAAGCTTTGGATGTGGCTTGCGGTACAGGGCTTTCTGCAAAAGCGCTTTTGCCTATTGCCCGGGAAGTATATGCAACTGATCTGTCATCAGAAATGTTGAACCTTGCCCTGGAGAAGGACAAAATACATTATGAGGTTGCAGCCGCCGAAAGCCAGCCTTTCGAAAATGAAGAGTTTGATCTGATAACCGTAAGCTCAGGTATACACTGGTTTAATATTGATGCCTTTTTAATTGAAGCCAATCGCTTGTTGAAGCGCAAGGGTTGGCTTGTTATTTATGAAAATTTTTTTGCCGGGGAGATGGATGGAGATGCCGGATTTAAAACATGGGTAAATGAGGTTTATATACAACGTTTTCCGTCCCCACCGCGCAACAAAAATTATACCTGGACGCCAGATAGCCTTTGCTCAAAAAATTTCACTCTTCAAATACCCGAAAACTTTAAAAATCAGGTACAATTTAATAAGTCGCAGCTGATTAGTTATTTTGTAAGTCAAAGTAATATTATCGCAGCGGTTGATAGCGGCGCATATACCTACGCCGCTATTGAAAACTGGCTGAATAACGAGTTGGGCTTATATTTTAAAGATGAGGCCGAAATTCGTAGCATTAACTATGGTAACTGGATTAAATATCTTCAGAAAATATAAATATGGCTGGTAAAAACTATCTTGATCTGTTAGATGAATTACGTTCTATAGCGCAATTGGGTATAAATTACAGTAAAAACCCGTATGACCTGGTTAACTATAACCGGTTGTTACAATTGTCGGCCGATAGTTATTCGGATATTACCGGTATCCCGTCTGAAGCAATAAAAGACAGGTTTAAACGCGACCTGGGTTACGTAACGCCCAAGGTTGGTGTCAATGGCGTATTGTTTAACCAGGATGGGCAAATATTGCTGGAGCACCGCAGCGATGACCTGTTATGGGGAGTGCCGGGTGGCTGGGTTGATGTTGGTGAAGGGCCCGAAACCGCAATAGCGCGTGAGTTTATGGAAGAAACAAATTTGGTGGTTGAGCCTTTGGGTATCATCAAATTTTATACCCGTTTGCCGGGGCAGTTTAACCAGCCGCATACCTCGGTACATATAGTTTACCATTGCAAATACATCAGCGGCGAACTGAAAAAATCGCACGAGAGCCTTGAACTTAGCTTTAGGGATCATACAACCATTAAAAACTGGCATAAAGATCATGGTGAACAAGCGGCTGATGCCGTACAATATCTGCATAAATTAATACCTGAAATTTAGCGCTTCGGTAATAGGAAGGATGAGTAATATGGACGATGTTTTATATAACAAGATTGGTCCCGGATACAATTTTTCCCGGCAGGCCGATCCTTATATTACTGAAACACTTTACCGGCTTTTAGCAGCACAAACAAACAGCCTGTACCTTGATATTGGCTGCGGAACCGGAAATTATACCATTGCACTGGCCGCTAAGGGGCTAAATTTTTATGGCGTGGAACCCGCCGAAGAAATGCTGAACGTGGCCCGCGATAAAAATAAACAGGTAAACTGGCTTTTGGGGCAGGCCGAAAAGATCCCGGCCGATGATGAGGTATTTGATGGCGTAATAGCAACGCTGACCATTCATCACTGGGCGAATATTAAAAGCGCCCTGACAGAAATTTACCGCGTATTAAAACCCGGTGGCACCGTAGTTATATTTACCGCCACGCCCCAACAAATGCAGGGCTATTGGCTCAACCATTATTTCCCGGCAATGCTGGCAAGCTCTATAGCGCAAATGCCATCGTTCCATAGTATGGAACAGGCAGCTGAGGAGGTGAGCTTTACGATAGCGGCAACCGAAAAGTATTTTATTCAGGACGATTTAAAAGACTGCTTTTTATACGCAGGTAAAAACAAACCGGAACTTTATTTTAATGAGGAAGTGCGTAAAGGCATTTCCTCATTTGCTGCTTTGGCCAATGCTGCCGAGGTAGGACAGGGCCTTGCCAGGCTGCATCAGGATATAAGTGCTGATGCATTTAGTGCTATTAAGGCAACGTATGATAACCATGCCGGTGATTACTTATTTATCGTACTCAAAAAATGTTAAAAGATCAGGTGCTCATCAGGGATGCTGATGTTAGCGATATAGCAGAGCTCACCATTTTAATGAACGAGCTGGGGTACCCCACCACCCTTGCCGAGATGGAAACCCACTTTAAAAGTATTACGTGCGCGTACTCGCCTTTGTGGCAAAGCAAAATAGCCGGCAACTGGGCGTTGGCAAATTGCTGATAAGCGCCTCGGAACAATGGGCCTTGAAGCAAGGCATTACCACCGTTTTAATCAATAGCGGTAACCGCGATGACAGGCAGGCAGCGCACGCTTTTTATCAGAAACAGGATTGGTTATACTATTAAGTCTTCGGGGTTTGTTAAACAGTTGTAACCGGCTTTGGCGGTAAGGAAATAATGTTTACCAGTACTTCCCCGGCATCTTCAATGGTGCCGTTGTTTTGTATGGTGATGCAATTTTTAAGGTCTGCATTTATTTCGGCGTTGCGGGCAATCCGTTTTTTTATTTCGGCAGTACTTTCACGTCCGCGCTCAGCCAACCGGCTACTGATAGCCTCGGCATTTGCCTCAATCAGGATTACCTTAAGGTCTGGGTAAATTTGCTGGGCTATAGGCAAATATTGTCTTGAGCCATTAACCACTACATTAAATCCACTTTCCATCCAGGTGTTAATCTCTGCACCAATACCATATTGCTGTCCGTGACTTTCCCAGTGTAACGCAAATAAATTGGCAGCTATCCGGGCGTTAAACTCTTCATTACTCAAAAAAACATGATTTTCGTTTCCTGTAAATGCTGGTCTGGTGATATACCTGTGGGCAAAAATTACAGTTGCCGATCCGTTTATGCGGGTACGGGCATAATTCATCAGGGTGTCTTTGCCGGCGCCGGATGCGCCAATAACGTAAAATAGTTTATTCATTTTTCAGGTAATTCTTAATAAGGTTGAGGTATATCCAGTATCAGATCGTCAGATGCCTGATCAATGGAGTTCCTGATGATCTGCCAAACCTGGTCTGTGTCCATCATCTCCAGCATGGCATCGACTTGTTCGGCCTTGCCCAGGTAACCAATGTGCGGGATCAGGTCTACATCTCGGCTTGCGGCCAGTTCAAAGGCGCCTTGCAGTAATTCCTTAAACGGGGTATCAGTACCATGAACTGCAAAACTACTGATGGCTAAAGTATAAAGTAGTTTCAACATGTTAAAAGTTATGCGTAACAAAGGTAGTACTGATGCCAAAATGATCGCTGGCATATAAACCGCTTTGCTTATCCGGCTCATTTAATACCACAGCCGAATTTATAAAGGCCGGATACATGTTTGCCACAGGCAGCGCAAATATATGATCAACACAGATACGTTTATTATTTTTAGTAAAAGCATTGGCAAGGCTGTATCTTGGTTCAGGGCCATGGTCAGCAGCATAACAGTCAATAGCCCTTGACTGGTTGATAAAGGCACCAATTTCTACAGCGTTAATAGCGGCGTTAAAATCGCCGAAAACGATATGGTAACTGGCAATTTTACTGGTGTTAACTACTTCGGCACGCTGCCAGTTTAACAACGGGACAATCATTTTTGACCCTGAAAAATTCGAGATAGAGGCCGTTCCCCTGCTTTTTAGCTGATGATTATATAGATAGCGCTCGGCCTGAAAATAAAGGCCCCGGACGCTATCTCATAATAGCAACCCAGCCGGATAAAGGCTTAATACCGGTTTTAATATTAATGATGTAATAATAGGTGCCCGGCTGCAGATTTTGGCCGTTAAAGGTGCCATCCCACGGTTTGCCATAGCCCTTTGAGTGAAAAAGCGCCTGCCCGTAGCGGTTAAATATATCAACTGTACAATTGGGGTAATTTGCCAGATCGGTAATTTGCCAGAGATCATTAAAACCATCGCCGTTAGGCGTAAAGGCATTAGGTACTTTGATGGGAGTGATTACATTTATGGTAACCGGTACGGTGATCTCACAACCCGCAGCGGTAATTGCGGTAAGGTAATAAGTGGTGGTAACCGGAGGCGAAGCCTGCGGGTTAGGTATACCGGCATTGCTTAAACCTGCCGCTGGCACCCAGTTAAAAGTAGCTATATCACCCTGGATTTCGGGGCTTAGCATAACACTGTATCCTTGCAGTATGGTAGGGTTGCCAATAAAACTGATTCGGGGCATCGAGCTAACGTGCACGGTTATTGGCTCGCCGCTTTTGGGTACGGTACAGCTGGAGTTATTGGCCGCAATGCAATTTACGATGTCGCCATCGGCCAGGGCGCTGCTTGAAAAATCGGGACTGTTTGGCCCGGTATTGACGCCATTAACTTGCCATTGGTAATTGTTAACAACGCTCCCCGGCGGTATGGCAGCATTAAACTGAACAGGCTGACCGGCACATACCGCGGCATTTGCAGGCAACGCCGTAATCACAGGCGTAATGCCACCCTCAGGGGAGGTAGAGTTGATAGAACTTACCACAGTAGCCGAAAATGGTATAGTAGTTTGGTTGCCAATGGTTGGCGGGGTATTGGCATTGCCATTGTTATTACCAACAGCACCGCTGCCGGCTATGGGGGTAAGCGCGCCATCGGGCGTTATGCGTACAATACGTTCATTAGCGGCATCAACAACAATTAAATTGCCAAAGGCGTCTATCTTAATTCCAACGGGGTTATTTAAAAAGGCAGGCTTATTGGTGCCCGCAATATGTAATGGCAGCGTGGTAACCACCCCGGCAGGGGTTATTTTGCGGATGGCATTATTCTCCGAGTCGGTAACATATAAATTGCCGGAGTTATCTATGGTGATGCCCTTGGGCTGGTTAAAGCTTGCAGCAGCCCCGGTGCCATCCGCAAACCCCGATCCGTCATGCCCGGCTACAATGGTGATGGTGCCATCGGGAGCAATTTTCTTTATGGCGCTGGTGTAGTCGGTAACGTATAAATTGCCTGCCCCATCAACGGTAATGCCTATGGGCG
Organism: Mucilaginibacter saanensis; assembly: GCF_014200575.1. Classification (GTDB taxonomy): domain Bacteria; phylum Bacteroidota; class Bacteroidia; order Sphingobacteriales; family Sphingobacteriaceae; genus Mucilaginibacter. The sequence continues at coordinate 105,989 of NZ_JACHBZ010000012.1, forward strand.
TATTTAATTTGGATACTGATGGCGGCCCGGTAACGGTGGTTACCACTCCGGCGGGCGTCACCTTTCTGATCAGGAAATCGTTTTGGGTGATGTATAGATTGCCCGAGCCATCAATGGTAATGCCGCGCGGGCCAGAAAGGCTTGCAGAGGTGCCTGTTCCGTCTTCTGATTTATTTTGCCCGCTTCCGGCCAGTGTGGTAACGGTGCCATCGGGCGTAATTTTCCTCACCCGGTTATTTTCGTCAATCACATATAAATTCCCCTGCTGATCTATAGTGATACCGTTAACCACCTTAAACTGAGCGGCGGCTCCTGCGCCATCGGCATAGCCACAAATTCCTCCTGCAAAAGTGGTTACCGTACCATCGGGAGTTATTTTTCTGATGCTGCAACTGTAACCGTCGGCTACATACATCACGCCGTTTGCATCAGTTGCCACATCAGTGGGCACGCTAAAGGAAACGGCTTGGGGGTTGGGCCGGATAGTGCTTGCCGTAAATATAATGGTTTGGTTACCCAGATTGGCGCAGGTAAGGTTTTGCGGGCTGATGGTAATGGTGGGTGCAATGTTATCGCAAGTGGTTACCGTGCCTAAATCGGCTGGGGTAATGGTATAGTTGCCGTTTACGTCAAGCGTGAATTTGACAGGACCCGCAACCGGGGTAATTACCGGGCTGCTGTAGGAGGTTACTGTAAAAAAAACGGCCGAAGTGCCGCCGTACTGGTCGCCAGCTATGAGGGATACGGCGGTTGGTTGGTTTACGGTTAATGGCGTGCCGGGAGCAGGTATTTGTTTTACGGTAAGCACTGCGGCAGGGCAAATGTCGGTAACGTGGGCGTTGGTTACATAATCGGGCAGGGTAGCTTTGCAGTTATTGTCTGCCGCTATGGTAGCATTAGGGTAACTTGAAAATGTTGGCGTGGTGGCAACAATAACCGATACCGGTTGTACCGTAGTATTCCCCGGCCCGTTGCTTGCAGTTATATTAATAATTTGGTTACCCAATGAGGAGCAGTTAAGGCTGGCGGGACTAACCGTAACGGTTGAATTTGCTGTTAAGCCGCTAATGTCGGCAATATCGGTATAGCTTACGGTTTTGTTACCGGTATTGTCAAGCTTTAAAACAACCTGATTTTTTGGGGTAACAACCGGAGTTTGCGCCTTAACCGCGGTAGCCATAAAAAAGCCTAATATACCAAGTATATAAATACTGCTTTTTAAAACTGCAAACCTATCCACGTGTCTTAAGATTTAGCTCTGCTGAGCGCATATACCGGCTAAAAACAGCTGCTTCCCTTGCATTACAGAAAATGCTACCGGGCTTGGTTAATGCACCTGTTTAAGGAGCAAATTAAGTTCATTTTGTTCACCTTACTTTTATCCATGTTATTCATTTTATGGAGAAAGGGTTAACTGTGCCATCCCGATGCCCGATCCGGGTTGATGCCTGCTCTAGTGTCAATAATAATTATGACGCTTATTTAAGCAAACTATCTGTTTTATAATTTAAATTAGTGCTCATGAAAATGGAGCAGCATCTTCCGGCAAGTATTTTGAAGCCATTTATCAAAGCTTTTTTACTTATAGAGAGCGTACATGAAATACAAAATGAAACCTTGCCTGATACATCCATTGTAATGGCCTTTAGGTACCGGGGTACCATTACCGATGAAATACAGGGCGTTAAAAGTATTTTGCCCAATACCTTGATCAGTGGGTTAAGGAAATCAGCCCGCATCATCAATTACTCGGCGCAAACGGCAGCGCTGTTGGTGATATTTAAGCCCGGTGGTGCAACAGCCTTTTTTAAGGAACCTTTTCATGAATTATTTGGGGCAAGCTTATCGCTGGATACCCTGGTAAGTGTATCAGCATTAAACGAGATAACAGAACAGTTGGCAGAGGCTCGTTCCGGTTTGCAGCGGGTGGCTGTGATAGAGCGTTTCCTGATTTCCCGGCTCCATGCCGCCGCCCGGCCCGATCTGTTGGTATATGATGCCATCCGTCAAATTCAAATGACCAAAGGTGCTGTTCCTATCAAAAAGCTCTTAACCACCTTGCCGGTAAGCCGCGATCCGTTTGAAAAAAGATTCAGGCGGTTAACGGGTACATCGCCCAAACAATTCTCGTCTATTGTACGGTTGAGGCACATGATAGATACTTATATTCCCGCAAACAGCCTTACCGCGGCCGCATTAACTGCCGGTTACTTTGATCAGGCGCATTTTATTAAAGATTTTAAATTATTCACGGGCAAGGCACCGCTGGAGTTTTTTAAGTCGCCGTTGTATTGGTAAATCAATGATTTTTTACAATTAACGCGCTGCCGTAATACTGAATTTTGGGTATACAAAAGCAGTACTTTAAAAAATCAGAAACCATGACACAGATATTTATTGACAAATTCATTATTCCCCAACACGCCGAACAGGAGTTTACCGAAAGGATGATCATCAACAGGGATTTTATAAAAAACCTTCCCGGCTTTATCAAAGATGAAGCCTATAGCAGGCATGACGAGGCCGGTAATTTAGTTTGCATAACAGTTGCCAGCTGGCAAAGTGAAGCGGCTTTGAACCTGGCCAAAGCAGCCGTGCAAGCGGAATATGAGCGTACCGGCTTTAACCCGGCAGCCATGTTAGCGCGCTTAAATATCACCATGCAAAGGTATACCTATCATCCCATGGATAATTAGCAGGTTTAAGCAAAGGGACAGGTAAAACATATTACCTGCCCCTTTGCTTTTTTGCGGTTACGGTATTATTTTACGGTTACGCAAATCGGTAAACAGATCCATGAACATTTGTTCGGTATCGGCATATTCATGAAAGCCAAAGCGGCGGGCCTTTGAGCCATCGGCAAAAAAATCATAGTCCCATGAAAAAACAAAATCGCCAAAGCCCCAGTAGGAAAGTTGCTCATAGGGGTGTTTTTCAAGGCCATACTTTTCCTGTATTTTTTCCCATACTTGTGCTTTGTCTGCCATAACGGTTTGCAGGGGCATTTGTAGGGGAGGGGCGGTTTCCATATCAAAAAAGCGTGCAATTTTGGGCCACATTTCATTCCATCTAAAAAGGTCGCCGTTATTGATATTAAAAGCCTGGTTTGCACAGTTACGGCTGGTAGCGGCCCATACGGTGGCCTTAGCCAACAATCCTGCGTCGGTCATTTCCATCAGTTTATCATAAGCGCCTGGTTTACCCGGAAAACGCAGCGGTATGCCGAGCTCTTTAGAAATAGAAGCATATACCGCAATCAGCAAAACCAGGTTCATGGGGTTCCCCAGGGCCGTACCGCCCACAACCGATGGCCTGATGGCCGACCATGACCAGTTTTTGCCCTGCTGCCGCTGCTCCAGAAAATTTTGCTGGTCAACATTAAATTCAGGCGGCATATGGCCCGCATCGCTCTCTTTGGCCGGTGTTTTAAAAGGGCCAAGGTGTGCGCCGTAAACTTTATAGCCCTGCATCAGGCTGATGTGCTGCAAATTTGGGGCGATGGATTCAATGGCGTCAACCACGTTAACCAGCATGGTTAGGTTAGGTTCTACCAGTTGGGCCCAGGTGGGTTTGTCCTGGTAGGCGGCATAAAATATATGCGTAACAGCCGATAACGAACCCAGTTGCTGTAATGTGTTTTCCTTCGATAAAAGGTCGACGGCAATGTAGCTGATATTTGGTGATGATACCCCGCCGCGCCTGGACAGGCCAATGATATTCCAATTGCCCAGCGCCGAAAGGTGAGCGATCAGGTTACTGCCTATAACGCCGTTGGCCCCAACAACCAGGGCTGTTTGGGTAATATCCGAAGTGTGATTTTTCATGATGACATGTGCCGTATTTAATAGCACCTATCAAAAATCGGGATTTGAGAGGGTAGCGAACTTGTAAAAAAACAGGTTAAAAATGTAGTTTTTGGTTAGGTACCGATCATCTGCTCTGATAATTGCGGGTGCTAATCCGGAAATGATGCCATTGCTTGTTGTCATTATGGATAAGTGGTTGAACATCTTTTTTAACTTATTTTGAATGATTCTAAACAATTTGTCTTTTCTTTGCCGCAATTTAGAATCATTCGAAATGAGTATACAACTATTTGAGGTTGTTCACGAGGAGTGTCATCTAATTACCTGTTCATATTAAATTATACGATTAACTGGTAATCAATTGAAAAAGTTTAAAGCAATAGCGGGCTGGCTGCATTTATGGATAGGACTGGTTACCGGAATTATAGTGGTAATTGTTTCCATTACCGGATGCATCCAGGTTTTTGATGAAGAGTTATTTAACCTCTTTCACCGGGACTTAGTTAAGGTTGAAAAAACCGGCAGCACAAAGCCGGTTTCTGAGTTGCTTGCCATTGCACAAAAGGCGGTGGGTAAAAAAAAGCCGGTAACCGATATCAAGATCAGCGAGGATAATTACAGCTACGTATTTACGGCCAGTAAGGCTAATAAAAAGCAGGATATTGGCTTGAGCTATTTTAGTCAGTTTAAATACCAGGAGGATATTTACGTTAACCAATACACCGGTAAGGTGCTCGGGATTATTGATACCCGTTATGAGTTTTTTAATGTGATGGAGCAACTGCACCGGCAGCTTTTACTGGTTAAACCGGTAGGCAGTGTAATAGTGGGCACGGCTGTATTGCTTTTCCTGCTCATGATGATCACCGGGTTTATATTGTGGCTCCCTAAAAACTATAAACAATTTAAACAACGCGTAACTATAAAATGGGGTGCTAAATGGAAGCGTGTAAATTACGACACGCACAACAGTTTTGGGTTTTTTGTGCTTCCCATTGCTATAATAATAGCCATTACTGGTTTGGTATGGGCATTTAAATGGTGGGAAACCGGCGTCTTTAAAATGCTGGGTTCATCAGGTAAAGTTAGTTTGGTGCGTACAGTACCGGCAATTGCTACTGCTGATACCACCGGAAAAAATACCGTAGATGTAATATATGCCAATTTACGACAACAGATTGGCGATAACTACAAAGTGATAGGGTTTAACCTGCCCGGAAAAAAGAGCAATGTGGTAATGGCTTTTACCTATGTTAAAAACACCACCGATAGCTGGAATAACATGAGCTATTATTATTTTGATAGCCGCACAGGTAAGATGTTTGACAAACTGGAGCACCAGAACAAACCGCTGGCGCTAAAATGGCGCAACTCCAACAAATACATACATACCGGGCGCATTTTTGGCTGGCCTACACAAATACTGGCTTTTTTAGCTGCTTTAGTATGTGCGTCGTTACCCATTACCGGGTTTTTGATATGGTGGGGCAAGCGCAATAAGAAAAAGCCGGCAGGTAAGCGCTTGCAGGTTTCTTTGAATTGATTTTAATTGTCTGAGCATAGCCCAGTCAGCTGGGGGGCTTTTATTTTTCATAGCTTTTTATATAAATAACCATAAATTGAGCCTCCAAATGAAAGATATTCCGTTACATCAGCTTAAGGAGCGGGGCAATACCGGGCTGGAGATCAGGCGGTTTGTTGCTGGCGATATGCCTTATGACGAGGAAACGATGGGAGCCCACCGTGATGATCATTATATATTTTTTGTTATTGAAGAGGGCCTGGCAACGCTCATGATTGATTTTCATGAATTAACTTTTCATAGTTCAACCTTGTTTTATATTTTGCCCGGGCAGGTGCATCACCGCATCCGTAACGAGGTAGGTTATGGCTGGTTCATCGCTATTGATTCCTTGCTGATAGCGCCCGACTACCGAAATGTTTTTGAAACCCAATTATTGCTGCAACAGCCCTTTATACTTAATGAAACACAACTGCGGCAATGTACCGATCTGCTGAGCCTCATGCAGGAAAAATACCAGGAAAATACTCCCGGGCCTTTTTATCTGCAGGTGGTGCACTCGCTGCTGCAATCATTTGTGGGTATAGCTGCAGGGTGTTTCAGCGAATTTAATACCCCGCAGTTTTTACTGTCAAGACCGGTGCAACTGGCACAGCAATTTAAAAAATTGCTGACTGACCATGTGCGGCAGGTTAAAAGCCCGTCGGTTTATGCGGGTATGCTTAACGTTTCAGAAACGTATTTAAACGAGGCATTAAAAAAAGTTACCGGCGTTTCTGTAAGCCATAGCATACAGCAAGAGGTAATGCTGGAAGCAAAACGATTATTGTACTACAGTCAAATGAACGTGAAAGAAATTGCACATGCGTTAGGCTATAATGACCATACTTATTTTTCACGCTTGTTTAAAAAGTCTGAAGGGGTAACACCTTTGCTATTTCGTACACACTACCGTAAATAGTCCAATCATTACCCTAACAATGCCCTTGATATGGGGTGCAACACCTTGTTTCTTTGTATTATTAAAAATATATACATGGAAACATCCACTTTTCAAAAAATAAAAAGAAGAGCCGGCAAACTGTTTGACAGCAGGCTGCAAAGCGGCAGGGTGCTTGAAGTAAGACACTGGAACCCCACAACCCTTGTTGAAATTGACCTGCATCTTCCGCTTGCTGATATAGCACAATGGCATGACATACCCTACATTAAATTTAAGGTTGATGACCTTACCTTCCGCGATTATACCCCATCGGGCTGGGATGCCGAAACCTGTACCTGCACCATTTATGTTGATGCCGCGCACCAGGGCCCTGGCAGTAAATGGGCGCAGCAACTAAAAAAAGATGATGTGGTGAGTTATCTTAAAATAGGATCAACCAATCATCGCCCGGTAGCTACATCGGCCGTTGTTGCTTTGGGCGATGAAAGCAGTATGGGGCATTTGCTGGCCCTGCAAAAAATGGTGCTGCCCAATACCCGTTTTTCCGGCGGACTGATCATTGGCAACGAAGATCACCGTAAACTTTTTCATGAATACTTTTGGTCGCCGCTGGAGCCCGTTGCCCGTAAAGATGTTTTTGGCCACCACAGCTTAATGGAATGGGTGCTTGAGCAACAGTACAGTCTTGAAAATACCGTTTTTTACCTGGTGGGTAATAATACCATGGTTACACAGCTACGTAAATTACTCAAGCACCAGGGTTATCCATCGGCACAAATTAAAGCGCATGGATTTTGGTCTTAACGCTGCTGCGGTGCAGGTGTGGTGGTTTTATGAAAGGTAACGTATGATACCACCAGTAAAACCAGGAAAATAACGGGCATTACCCTGTTGGCTATAGGATCGCCGGAGGCGGTGTGGGCAATAAAGGCCGAGATAAAAGTAAAGGTGAACCCGGCATAAGCCCATTCCTTTGCTTTTGCTGCGCGCGGTATCAATAATAAAACAGCGCCTGCTATTTTGGCTGCGGCCAGTTCACTTCTGAAATAATCGGGGTAGCCCAGGTGTTTAAATGCCTGTAGCATGGTTGCCTGGGTTAAGTAAGCATAGGCCGAATAGGTCATCATTAGCGCCACTATTACAGTGGTTATCCAATAAGTAATTTTTAGTGCTTTCATTTTTCTTTTTCTGCAAACTTACTTACCTTTACTATTAAAAAGATACTACTATCCAAAAGGATACTGGTATCCTTTTGGATAGTAGTTAGCAGATATGGAAGCCCAGGTACAACAAATTGAACACAGCCCCGAAGCATGTAAGGCCAGCGTTGGCGCAGTACGGGATGCCCTTTATGTATTAAACGGTAAGTGGAAACTGCCCCTGATAGTGGCCCTTTCAAACGGGCCGCAGCGATTTAATGATATTCAACGTACCCTGGTTGATATTACTCCTAAAATATTATCGAAGGAATTAAAAGAGCTGGAGCTAAATGAGTTTGTGGAACGGAAGGTTTTTTCTACCACGCCGGTTACCGTTACCTATCAACTTACAGCCTACAGCCAGTCGCTAAACTATGTGGTAGATGAATTGAGAAAATGGGGAGTGCAGCACCGCGAACGCATTGTAAACAGCCGCCGCGGAGCTTAACCTGTTGCATAACGGGTTGCTGCATTTGCCTTAATTGTTAAAACTAAATGCTTAATTATGGCTAAGTTTTTTGATAGTATACAGGATCAGCACCAGAGTTTTATTGAAAAACAGAAAATGTTTTTTGTGGCCTCGGCACCGCTTGCGGCTAATGGGCATGTAAATCTATCACCCAAGGGTATTGATAGTTTTAAAGTATTGTCGGCCAATAAAGTGGCTTATATGGATATTATAGGCAGCGGTAACGAAACCTCGGCACATGTTTTGGAGAACGGCCGTATTACCCTCATGTTTTGCGCTTTTGACGGGCCGCCTAATATTTTGCGATTATATGGCAAAGGGTACACGGTGTTACCTGGCGATGAAGAGTGGGAATCATTAGCGATAAATTTTGAAATTTTACTGGCAACCCGGCAAATTATTGTGGCCGATGTTGATAAAGTACAAACCTCATGTGGTTTTAGCGTACCTTACTTTACCTATGAAGGCGAGCGGGATCAGGCTTATAAATGGGCTGCCAATAAAGGTGCCGATGGCTTGGAAGCCTATAAAAAAGAAAAGAACCTGATTAGTTTGGATGGCCTGCCTACCGCACTCAATACCGATGAAAATATGAGCAAATGGAGTTATTGATTAAAGCCATAAAACAGTTGATAGCCATTACAACTGAAGAAGAAGCCATTGTTAAAGGACTGTTTACAGAGCTAAACCTGCAATCCGGCGAGTATTTACTGGAGGAGGGGAAAGTATGCAGGCACGTAGCTTTTATTAATAAGGGCCTGGTGCGCTATTTTATTAATGATGACGGTGAGGAACGTACCATGTTTTTTAATAGGGAGCATGAGTTTGTGTGTAACTATTTAAGTTTTTTACCCCAGATACCGTCAGACAAAAGTATACAGGCTTTGGAACCTACACAGCTGTATATCATTAGCCATGATAAATTACAGCGCCTTTACCACGACGTTAAAGAAGGGGAGCGGTTTGGCAGGCTGGCTATTGAATATGTGTTTTTGTCGGCAATACAACAGTTAGATTCTTTTTACACCGATGCTCCCGGAGTAAGGTATCAGCAGTTCTTAACACATTATCCTGAGCTTACCCAAAGAATACCGCAATATTATATAGCCTCGTACGTAGGTATCAAACCACAGTCGCTGTCGCGCATCCGCAAAAGAATTTTGAGCAGGCCGTAAAAAATCAACCAATTCCTGGTTGTATAAATCCTTTTCCCGTCTTCATTGCTATTTATTATTGCTGTAATTAATATGGTCAATAAACAGAACACTCCGATAAGTAATAAGGTTGGGGTTGTTGGTTTAAGTATAGTTTAATATCTTATTCTTTTGTTATATGTATGGTCATATTTATTATGAAAATACATATAATATCCAACCATAGCTACATTGGTTATTACTCCTTTTACTTAAACGTTTAAGTAAAAATGCTCATTATTGTATGTTTTGGGCATTATTTAATCTCTTGTAATTCACAGGTATCTTATTGAAATACTGGCCAAATAAATTAATTTGTAAAAAAATAAAAAAAATTTGGAAATACAATCAATGTATGTATGTTTGTACATATACTAAAAGTAACCAATTTTTTACAGAGTGTTTTTGACCTAATCAAATGCACTTTACCTTACATCCTTAAGCCAATATTGCATGAAGCTACGTGTACCTGCTGTATCTATTTTCCTGTGCTTGTTTTATTTAAATGTTAATGCCCAGGTAACTGACAAGGCCGCACTGGCCACCTCAATACTTACCGACAGCCGTTTAGATACCATACAAAACAGAGCCTTAAAGTTACTCTCCGGGTTTTCGGCAGGTACATCCTATAACGAGGTATGGATACGTGATTTTAATACTTTTATAAAAGGATCACTAAAAGTACACCCCAAAGAAAAAGTAAAAGAAATGCTCCTGATGTTTTTTAAAATTCAGGGCGACGATGGCAATATAGTTGATGGGGTGGTTGATAGTGCGCGGGCAAGCGTAGGCTATAAATACCGTTACTCGCGGTTATTACCGGGTTGGGCGGCACACAAAAATACCGTTGAAACCGACCAGGAATCATCATTGGTACAGGCCGTTAAAAAATATATTGATATTACAGGCGATGCATCCATACTTACCGAGGTAATAGGTGCTAAAACGGTTCTGCAACGCATAGAAGATGCATTTATCTATATCCAGAAAAACAGATGGTCGGCCAGGTATGGTTTGGTTACCGGCGCTACTACCATTGACTGGGGCGATGTACAGTCAGAAACCGGCTGGGGCGTAGCCATCAATAATAAAACCAAGTGGGCCATTGATATTTATGATAATGCCATGTACGTTATTGCACTGCATGATTTTATGGCCATGAAACCCAGTGAGTATAAAACCAAACAAAATTGGACTGTAGTGGCTAATGGCATTAAACAAAATGTACGCAAATATTTGTGGGTAAGCCCGGCTCAAAAATACCTGCCCCATATTTACCTGAACGGCAGCCCTTTCTCCAAAGATTTTAATGAAAGCGAAATTTTATATACCGGTGGTTCTATATGTGCCATATTAGCCGGTTTTAATACCAACGCTGAGATTAAGCAAATTAATGCGCAGATGCTGGCCGCAGCGGCAAAGGAAAAACATGCAACAATTGGCATCACGGTTTATCCGCCTTATCCGGCAGCGCAATATCCCAATATGCATCCCTATATCTATCAAAATGGCGGCGACTGGACCTGGTTTGGCGGCCGCATGACCTGGGCCCTGGTTAATAACGGATTGGCAAAAGAGGCTTATGCCGAATTAACACCTATGATAGAGCGCGCCATTGCCAATAAAGGTTTTTATGAATGGTACGACGTGCAAACCGGAGCCCCAAAGGGCTCTGGCGATTTCAGGGGCGAGGCAGGCGTTTTGTATGATGCCATTACAGTTTTAAAACAATGGGCTATTAAAAATAAATAGACTTCTTATTAGGGTAAAACTTTAAAAACCAATTATTTAAATAATTACATACCGATGAAAAAAATTAATGTCGTAAAGGCAGCGGGGATAGTTATGCGCTTTTTTAGGCAGCATTTAAGCCTCGGTAACCGCTGCCAGCCCCCTTAGCCGCCGCAGCACCTGATGATATCCTGTGTGGTATCCCCTTAAAGAATCGAATCTTAAATTATCAATCAATGTTATGAAGAAAAGCCTTATTTACTCAATCCTGTTCTCCCTGCTATCCTTGCAGGCGATGGCTCAGCAAAAAATCAGCGGAAAGGTTACCAGTTCACAAGACAATTTGCCTTTGCCTGCTGTAAGTGTAAGAATAAAAGGTACCTCAAGCGGTACCCTTACCGATGCCAGTGGAAATTACACCATACAATTAACCGATGCCAAAACGGTGTTGGTATTTTCCTATACCGGGTTTGCCACCAAGGAGGTTAATGCAGCCGGTAAAAGCATCCTGAATGTTCAATTGCTGGAAACATCCAGCGCCCTTAATGAAGTAGTAGTAATTGGTTACGGTACGGTAAAAAAATCAGACTTGACCGGCGCAGTTTCTACCATAAAAGGCGATCAGTTAAATGATAAGCCCGTTCCTAATATATCACAGGCCCTGCAAGGTAAAATTGCGGGTGTTGATGTAAGTATCAACAGCTCGGCTCCGGGTGCTGCTGCCAAAGTACGGGTAAGGGGTATTGGATCAATTAACTCCAATATTGACCCTTTATATGTAATTGACGGCGTGGTTGGTGTTGACCCTAACTCCATTAACCCGCTTGATGTAGCATCGTTAGAGGTTTTGAAAGATGCCTCATCAACAGCTATATATGGTTCGCGCGGAGCCAATGGTGTAATTATGATTACCACCAAACGTGGTAAAAAGGGTGCGGCAACCATATCTTACGAAAATAACCTGAATGTAAGCCAGTTATACAGGCACCTGCCTACCCTTAACTCCAAGGAGTTTATACAGGTATATAACCAGGCTTTTGCAAACGGACAAAAATTTGATCCGGCTGGTGGCGTATGGACACCTCCTGCTGCTTTAAACCACATTAACTTTCCAAAATTATTTGATGCAAATGATAACCCGCTTTATGATACCAATTGGGAAAAGGAAACCTATAAGCCGTCTTTTTCACAAAATCACCAGTTAAACATCCAGGGTGGATCAGAAAAATCAGTATATAGCCTGTCATTAGGTTATCTTGATCAAAACGGGCTTACACCTACATCGGGCTTTAAACGCTACTCCATTAAAATGACGATGGATAACGACGTGAAGGACTGGCTGAAAATTGGCGGTAATATTAACCTTATTTACAGCAGGCAACGCTTAGTTACCGATGGTAACGGAAGTTTAAATGTGCCGCGTGCGGTATCAGAAGAAGTGCCATTAGTACCTGTTAAATATCCTGACGGTACCTGGGCCGGAAACTTTGATATAGCCGGTTTAGAAGGCGCGCCAAACCCTGTACAAATTGCTAATGAGCGTTATACGCTTAACAATACCCTGCAGGCCCTGGGCGATGTATATTCCTTATTCCACATCAGTAAAGAACTCGATTTTAAAACAGACTTCGGTTATAATTTAAGCTCACAAAAAAATAACTTTTACTCTTCATTAGCGCTTCAGCATTTATCTGCCGATCAGGGCGGGGTTGCCAATATTAATGCATACATGAATTATTACTGGCAAACTGAAAACTACCTTACCTGGAATAAAAAGATAAACGACAGGCAAAAATTAACTGCTTTGTTCGGGGTGTCTTTTCAACAACAGGGTTATGAAAGGGTACGTTCAGAAACCCAGAATTTCATTGATGACATATTCCAATACCATTACCAACAGGCAGGTTCTGTTAAAAGTGCCAATGAATCGCAGGATGAAAAATCTGCTTTAAGTTCATACTATGCCCGTTTAACCTATAACATTGATGAAAAATACCTGTTTACTGCAACAGGCCGTTATGATGGTTCATCAAGGTTTGGTAAAAATAACAAATACGCTTTCTTCCCATCGGTAGGTGCGGCCTGGCGCGTTTCGCAGGAAGATTTCCTGAAAGGCAGTCAGTCTATCTCCAACCTGAAAATCAGGGCCAGCTATGGTACCTCTGGTAACCAGGAAATTGGTAACTACCGCTCATTGGCACAAATACAACCAAACACCACGGTATTAGGCGGTGCAGCGCAATCAACCCTGTTGCCAAGCTATATCGGTAACCCGGATTTGAAGTGGGAGCGTTCTGTACAATTTGACGCAGGACTGGAGTTGGGCTTACTGCATGATCGTATTAACCTGAATGTTGATTATTACAACCGTGTAACTAAGGATCTGTTATTGCAAACACCTATTCCATGGTCTGCTGGCGAAACCAGTGCCAACGTTTACAAAAACGTAGGTTCGGTTAGAAACTCCGGTTTTGAGATCAGCCTGAATACGGTAAACGTTAAAACCAGTGATTTTGAATGGTCAACCAACTTCTTGTTCACAGCCAACAAAAACAAAGTGTTAAAACTGAATGATGGTGGTGCTGACATTTTCCCTGGTCCAAATTTCCTGGGTCAAAACTTCGTGATCCGTGTGGGGCAGCCAATTGGCTCATTTTATGGTATGACAAGGCTGGGTACTTACAGTGATTCGCCTGCAGACGTTGCCGAGGCAGCAAAACATAGCTTAAAGGCTGGTGACAGGAAATATATTTACAATGCCGATGGCAGTAACTATTACAGCATCATAGGTCAGGCTTACCCTAAATGGACTGGTAACTTTAACAGTACATTTAAATACAAAAACTGGGATTTTTCATTTGACATCCGTTTTGTTGAAGGCGTAAACACTGCTGCCAACTTTAAACACTCTACCGAAGACAGGCAAACACTATCCAACAGTTTGGCAACCGTGCTTAACGCATGGACACCTACTAACCAAAACACTTCTGTTTCACAGGTGCGTAACTACAAGTTTGCCCAGGATTCGCACTTTGATACCTGGTGGGTTGAAGACGGATCATTTATACGCGGCCAAAACTTTGTGTTGGGTTATACCTTGCCTACAGCAGCTGTTCAGCATTTACACTTAAACCGTTTAAGGATTTATGCAAGTGTTCAAAACCTGTTCATTATTACCAAGTACACTGGTTATGATCCCGAGGTTGATACATTCAATTCAAGCTATGGATCAAATTCAGCATTCTCGCAAAATTTAGATTTCTTCTCAAATCCTCACCCGCGTGTGTGGAATCTGGGTGTACAGGTAACCTTTTAATGCAGAGGTTAAAACATAAGTTTTATTTTAAATTATATTCAAATGAAAACAATAAGAAATATAATGCTTGCAGCCGTAATATTAAATGCGTGCTCCTGCAAGAAATTTTTAGAAGAAAAACCCACCAGCTTTTTAACGCCTGAATCAAATGTATCAAGTGTTAAGGTAGCAAGGGCGTTTGCCAATGCCGGGTATCAGAATATGCAGGGCTTCCTGGCTTCGCAAAGCGGCTCATACGGTGGTAACACCTGGAACCTGATGGAGTTTATGACCGGTAAAGCAAACAGCGATCTGGGTCAAACAGGCTTTGTAAACTTCCAGAACCTGTCATACAGCAATACCTCTTTTTATATTGATACCTGGTGGCAGCAAATGTACCTGGGCATTGGGGCCTGTAACCTCGCTATCCAGAAAATACCGGCTATTAACGCAGCAGGCCTTGCCGATGCCGACAAAACCAATATGTTGGCAGAGGTACGTACCTTAAGGGCTTTATACTATTTTCAGCTCGTGCGCATGTACGGTGCGGTGCCTAAGGTTACCGAAACCCCTAAGGATCTAAACCTTAAAATTCCTCGTGTTGCAGCAAAGGATATATATGATGGCATCATCATTCCTGATTTGCTTGCTGCCGAAAAATCAACCCTGCCATGGAAAGATCCCAGCGGCAAGGTATCAATGGGAGCTGTAAAATCATTACTGGCCGATGTATACCTGACCTACGCAGGCGCTGCCATCAATGGAGGTGCGCAATATTATGCAGAATCGGCCAAGCGCTCACTGGCTGTGATACAGCAGGGTGGCTATACGCTGTTCCCTCAGTATACTGATATGATCAATCCGGCTAATAAAAATAGCGGCGAGTTTATTTTACAGGTGCAATATGCGGCTTCGGTACCGTCAACCAATCCGCTTACGCCGCTTACTATCCCTAACTTTTCGGGTGTTTCGCAATATTCAGATGAGTACGGATCGGTTTATCCTACCCCTCAGTTTATAGCATCGTATCCGGCGGGCGATAAAAGGGTTAAGGAAAAGCAGTTTTTTTATACCAGTTATAAAAATGCTAAAACCGGCAAAACCATTACTTTCCGCGGTCCATACATTTACAAGTGGTTTGATTCTGTAGCGGTTAACAGTACCGTAAAATCAGATTTGAACTATACCCTGTACCGCCTTGCGGATGTAGAGTTAATGTATGCAGAAGCTTCAAATGAGGCCGAAAACGGACCGAACAGCAATGCCATACAATTTGTAAACAACATACGCCAAAGAGCCCAGCTGGCTCCGATAGGGGCGCTGTCAAAAGACGCCTTTGAAAAGGAAGTTTGGCTGCAACGCTATTATGAACTGTGTTTTGAAAATAAAATGTGGTTTGATATGCTGCGTACCCGTAAGGTACACAATGATGTTACCGGTAACTGGGACAACTTTGTGGGTCATAAAACAGTGTTTAACGGCACGTTTTCTGAAAAGCAATTGCTATTTCCTTTACCAAAACAGGAAACAGATGTTAACCCCCAATTATTACCGAATAATCCGGGTTATTAATCAATACACTTAGTAAAAAAAAGGAAAGGATCGGTTTAATTAAAAACCGGTCCTTTTTTATATATAGATCAGTTATTTTTTATGAGCCGCTCAAAGCGCTTTATTTTTTCCTTTATCCTGTTAAACATGCGTTCGCTCCGGCTTACCGCCGCTTGTTCATCATCATAACTCCACCAGATAAAAAGCAGTTTAACCTCGCGGCCAATATCTGGGTGCTCGTTTAGCAGGATGCTGAGCTCCAACAGCTCGTCTTCGGTGGCCTCATGGCACAGCTTCCGCGTTGCCAGCTTCCAGATGTGATCTTCAATATTCATAACAGGCAGGTTTATTTTATTGATAAGCAGTGTACTTGTACATAGAAAATTACGTGCCATAATATAATGTTTTGATTATGAGTTGTTTATTGTGTTTTATTGTTGCGTAATATGTTCGGATTCGTACAGGGGGTGTGCGGTTTTAAACGTTATTGATGCCGGTTTAAAAAGAGCTTTGTCGCAAAAGCACCCCTAAATTGTCAATGATGGCCATTGCCGCTTGGCTTGTTTATGATGAAATTTGAATACACTAAAACTTAATATGATGCAAAACGCTAATGATCAGCTTAGTATTGTTAATACCAAAAAAGTTCTTGATGTAAAACATGCCGATCTTGACGGTTCACAGTTTGAAACCGTTAAAATGTGCCATGCTCAATTTAAACAGGTTTGGATGGCCAGTTTAAAAATAGTTGATGCTAACCTGAGCGACCTGGAAATTGATGGCGCCCAGATTGGGGGTGCCTATATTCATCATATTGGTATGCCGCGCAAAGGAAATCCCGCCTATGTTGAAAATGCCAAGCAAAGACCCGTAAGGTTTGAAGACTGTGAGCTGGAGGGAAGCACCATCACCAACTGCGACCTTAAACATGTGGCATTTAACAATTGTGATATGGAAGGCGCAACAATTAACGGCATATTGATCACCGATTTACTGGATAATTACCATAAATAATACGTGCGCTATCACGTAAATAATTGATTATTAAAATAATGTAAAAAAACAGTACTATGTATTGTATAGTACCATGTTTTGTATTAGCTTTGTGATGATCTCATCAACTTAAATACATACATCATGAAAAAATCATCAATTGTTATTGCCGCTTTATGTTTGGCAACCCTGTTAGCCGCCTGTGGAAAAATGCAGAGGCACACCACCATTATAGAGAATAATAATGGCTCGAAGGTAAAAATTGAATACCAGGGGCAAACCTATTTTAGTGCCGATGGTACGTCAATCGAAAATATTTCGCCCTATGGCTATGTAAAATACAGCCGGAACGATAGGGAGCTGAAAGCAGAAAGTGACAGCCATGTCCACATTACCTATGAATTTAATGACGGCGACAAACAAACCGTACTTACTGCCGCCGATAAAGATTTTGTGGCGCAGGCCGTGAGGGATATGATTAAGCATGGTCATAACACCAGCGGGCGGTAAGGCCGGGACAAATCAGGATGGCTGGCTGCATGCTTTTTGCAGGCATTTAAAACACTTGAATATTTAATTGGTTATGCTGTTAAAATACATCAATATGAAATTTTATAGCCGGATATTATGCTTTTCTGTAGTATATCTGTTAAATTACGGTTTAGTTAGCGCACAATCAGTACCAATGAAAACTCCCAAAGGCACCGACCAAACCCTGCAAGTAAGCCGTAAAAAGATTGACTCCCTTGATAAGGCATTGATAGCACTGCTTGGCGAGCGGGAACGTGTTGTAAAGGGTATTGGCATATATAAAGCCCAGAACAATATCCCCGCGCTGCAGACCGACAGGTTTAAACAGGTGGTTGAAAAGAGCATCGAAGCCGGAAAAAAGGAGGGCCTTTCAGAAACCTTTATAACCGAACTGATGAACGCCATACATAAAGAAAGCCTCCGCATTGAGGAAGAAATTAAGGCCCAAAAGTAATTGGGGTACACTTTTATTCATTTGTAGTTAAGCGCATCAAAAATTTAACCACCTTAATTTTATAATCTACACAATGTATTGATTATGAGCTTTTTTTGAAGGCTTTATCTTCGGGGTTAAACCGTATCAATTGTGTAATAAGTTATTATAAATCAATTATTTATATAGATAATGCTTGCTTTATTGTAATTAACTTTGATAAATTTGGATTGCCGGTAATGCTAAATTTAGCAATGTTCAATCCCGGTTTCTATTTACAATAAATCATGAAGAAAGAATTTTTAATTGCCTGCGTTATTGCAGGTGGCTTAGTAAAGGCTGGTATTGTAAACGCCCAAAGTGCAGCACCGTTTTCTGTCAATAATAAAACGGTTAAGGTAATTGTTTCTGAAAAAGAAGCAGGGTATAAGTTTACCACAACCGAAACCCTGCAGTTTACGGATAGCCCCCAACCGGGCGAAACCGATGTTTCGGTTTTTGTTGATCCGTCAAAAACATTCCAAACCATGTTGGGTATTGGCGGCGCATTAACAGATGCCTCTGCCGAAACTTTTTACAAGCTGCCAAAAGATAAACAAAAGGAATTTTTAACCGCTTATTATGATAAGGAAAAGGGCATAGGCTATAGCATGGCCCGTACCAACATCCAGAGCTGTGATTTTTCAAGCTCAAGCTATAGCTATATCAAAGAGGGGGATGCTGCCCTGAAAACCTTTGATATCAGCCATGATAAAACTTATCGTATACCCTTTATAAAGGCAGCTATGGCTGCTGCGGGCGGCAAATTAACCCTGTTTGTTTCGCCATGGAGCCCACCGGCTTTTATGAAGGACAATAACGATGTATTACACGGCGGCAGCCTTAAGCCGGAGTTTGACCAAAGCTGGGCCAATTTTTTTGTGAAGTTTATAAAAGCTTATGAAAAAGAAGGCATCCCGGTGTGGGGGCTTTCCGTACAGAACGAGCCAATGGCCAAGCAAACCTGGGAGTCATGTAAATTTACTGCCGAAGAGGAGCGCGATTTTGTAAAGAACTTTTTAGGGCCAACATTACATAAACAAGGTCTGGCCGATAAAAAACTGATCATTTGGGATCATAACCGCGATTTGCTTTACCAACGCGCCAGCACTGTGCTTGAAGACCCCGAGGCTGCAAAATATGTTTGGGGTATTGGTTTCCACTGGTACGAAACCTGGACAGGTGCCGGTCAGCAGTTTGAAAGTACCAGGCGCGTACATGAATCGTTCCCTGATAAAAACCTGATATTTACCGAAGGCTGTATCGAAAAATTTGATTTTGCCAAGATCAATGACTGGGATCTGGGCGAGCGTTACGGCTTATCAATGATCAACGATTTTAATGCAGGTACCGTTGCCTGGACAGACTGGAACGTTTTGCTTGATGAAAAAGGCGGCCCCAACCATGTTGGCAATTTCTGCTTTGCACCCATACATGCCGATACTAAAACCGGCAATTTGATTTATACCAGCTCTTATTATTACCTGGGTCATTTCTCAAAATTCATTAATCCCGGTGCTAAACGCATCAGTGCAGTAGCCAGCCGCGATAAGCTGTTAACTACCGCTTACATCAATCCGGATGGTAAGCTTGCCGTTGTGGTAATGAATAAAACCGACGAGAAAATTGACTACAGCTTATGGATCAAAGGCAAGGCTGCCAAAACAACCAGCCTGCCGCATTCTATCGCTACGTTAATTGTAGAGTAACGCGCTTTTTTTATATTAATCAACTATATTTCTCACTCTGATTTTGTGGTGGATCATTTATGATTCACCACAATCATTACCGGGAAATGATCTGACGGAAGCTTCGCCTCATATTTTTGGCTTCCCTTGGCTATCGCCCGGTAGCTGTCAGTTAGTATCCCATATCTTTTTACGGTAAAGTCACGGGTCACAAAAATATGATCAATCCTTCCGGTTGATTTATTGTTCGCGTTAAAATCATTAAAAGTGCCATTCTCTGCATATTTTACCGGCGATAGCTCGTAAGCATCCTTTAAAGTGCCCGAGGTATTAATCACCGCATAACTGTCAGATGTTTGATCAACATTAAAATCGCCCGAAAATATAACCGGGGCCTTACCGGCAATGGCATTAATTTTGGTTAATACCAGTTTGGCGCTTTCCCGGCGGGCAACAACGCCAATATGATCCATGTGCAGGTTAAAATAATAAAATTTGTAGCCTGTTTTTATCTCTTCAAATGATCCCCATGAGCATATCCGCGGTAAAACGGCATCCCAGCCCTTGTTAGGCTTATCAGTGATGGTTGACAGCCAGAAATCGCCGTGAGCCAATAACCTGAATTTGCTGGTCTTGTAAAAAATAGCAGAAAACTCACCGGCAGTTTTACCGTCATCGCGGCCTATGCCTGTATAAGCGTAGGCAGGCATAGTGGCCTTAAGGTCCTGTAACTGATGGATAAGGCACTCCTGTGTGCCAAATATATCAAAGTCATGAAACTGTTATCAGCTTTGCAATAACCGGCAGGCGTTGTTTCCAGCCATTGCCGCGTAGTGAATCGTCATTACTGGCGTTATCATTACGCATGTTGTAGGTAGCTACCGTAAATTGTTGTGCAAAACTTGCTGTACAACAAACAATAGCGAAGGTTAAAAGTAGCAGGGTCTTTTTCATATATGTTTTTATTGCAGATGTTAACAGCAAAAATAACACCTGATTATTAATCAGCGGTTAATTAAGCCATTAATCAGGTAGATAATTAGTAACAATGTCAGTGGGTTTATATCCCGGTTTATCCAAAAACAACCGTTTTGTTTTTGTAAACAAGCACCCTGTCTTCAAATACCAGTTTAAGGGCATTGGCCAGCACGGCGGTTTCAATTTCCTGACCGGCCTTTACCATGGTGGCGGCAGTAAAAGAATGATTTACCGGGATAATCTGCTGCGCTATGATCGGCCCTTCGTCCAATTCGTTTGATACAAAATGAGCGGTGGCACCTATCAGTTTAACACCGCGTTCAAAAGCCTTTTTATAGGGGTTGGCGCCAATAAATGCCGGTAAAAAGGAGTGGTGTATGTTAATGATGCGCATGGGAAACTTTTCAACAAAGGCGGGCGATAATATGCGCATAAACTTGGCCAGTACAATATAATCGGGCTCGTATTGATTAATAACATCAATCATGTTTTGTTCTAACTGTGCCTTGCTCATTTCCTGGTGCGACAGGTGGTAAAAAGGCATATCAAAGCGCTCGCAAATATTTTTAAGCGTATCATGGTTGCCAATTACACACTGCACGGTGGCGCCAAGCGTATTAAAGAAATTCCTGATCAGTATATCTGCCAGGCAGTGGTACTCCTTGGTAACCATCACCACCACTTTTTTATGCGGAATTGGGTTTACCGATATCATGGCCCCCGCGGGTAGTACTGTTCTTAATGTTTTTTCAAGTTCGCTGCCGTCACCATCCTCAACTTCCAGGCGCATAAAAAAAATATCCTCAGGTTTGTCAACATGCTCACGCATCGAAACTATATTGAGTTGGTGCTGGGCTAATATGGCCGATATGGAGGCAACCAAACCAACCTGGTCTTTACATTGAATAACAATAATCATGGTTTAATGATACAAAGAATTTTGGTGTAATTTACTAACAGGCATTATTTATACCAATAATTGTATGTTTTGAAAATAGCTGCTGTGCGTTGTATCAAAGCGCTAATTACCTGCGTAATGTGTTATGTAAACCAGTTAATATGAAATATTGCCTGTTGCTGTTGGCCCTGGTGGCTTTTTGTAGTACAAGCTCCTGTAATAAAGGCAAGGGCGAGTTATCACCCTCAACAGCCGTAATTGGCAAATGGCGTTGGATAAAGTCAGTAGGCGGCATAGCAGGCCTCACCATAACTCCCCAAACTGCGGGCTATAATTTAACCCAGGAATTTAGGGCCGACAGCACCTTTAGCATATTAAATAACGCTTCTCCGGCTGGCCACGGAAAGTACTCCATCATCAAAAATTATAAATATACCGATCAGCAAACCATTAATGTATTAAAGCTTAATGACGGCCCCGGTGCGTGGTTACAGATCAGGAACGATACCCTGTTTGTTACCGATATATTTATAAGTGACGGTTTTAACAGCAGCTACGTGAGGGTAAACTAAGCGCCGGTTTCATCCGGGATAAAGTTGATCTGGTTTTCCTGGTCAAAGGCAACATACACGCGCTTCCATGGCTCATCATCAATCAAATGCCATTTATGGGCAGTGCCGGTTGTGTCGGTAGCAATCAATATTTCGCCGGGTTTTAAGATGAAGGTTTCGCCGGTGCGGGTTTCAAACTGTAGCGTACCCGACAGGGTGATCACGTATTGCTCGGTAGGGGCGTTATGCCAGTCGTAAAATGAATGTGGCGGCGACTCCTGGAACCTGATGGATATAGCCTGGTTAAACTGCCCCTCGGCAACGGTACCGGTTTTTACGTGCGAATTACCATCGGCACCTGTATATAGTTTATATGCTTTTATCATGTTTTTAGCGCCGTTAAGCGGTGGCAGCTAAGCTAACATATTTTAATAATTTAGGGGTAGGCCTTGTATAACGGTATTGTAAACTAATTTTAATAAAGGGCTTATGATAGGTTGTATCAGTATGTATTATACTCCTAAAACCCTATTAAAGGATATGCGTCAATGGCGTGTTAAAACTAACCGGCGTTTAATTGGTTCATTTAACTATGAGTTCAACTGCATCAATCAGGAAATTTCAGTTTTTTCCATTTGTTATCAGTTTACTGATCACGCTGTCCATTGGTTTTGTAGCCTCACTTTTTACCAGGCCCGAAATTGCCGGCTGGTATAGTACGCTTAAAAAGCCGCCGTTTAATCCGCCGGCCTGGTTATTTGCACCGGTATGGACAGCACTTTATATTTTAATAGCCATAGCGGCCTACCTGGTATGGAAACACCGGAGCCGCAAGCCGGTGTATAAAGTTACCCGTGCCATTTACTTTATTCAGCTGTTTTTAAATTTTTCGTGGTCGATAGTGTTTTTTGGGATGCACCAGGTAGCAGGGGCACTGGTGGTTATTATACTGCTGTGGATAAGTATAGGCTTAAGCATCATGTGGTTTAATAAGTTTAACAAAACCGCCGGCTGGCTACTGGTGCCTTATTTGCTTTGGGTGAGTTTTGCCGGGGTGTTAAACGCTAGTATATATTTTCTGAATAATTAGCCCGGAAAAACACTATTTTTATTGCGTACCTTTTTACAGGTAATTGAACTGGCTTATTACAAAATGAAGAAACTATTACTGTTATTTTGCCTTTTTATGGCTGCCCATAGCTTTGTTTTTGCTGATGCAATAGCTATTGATCACTTTGTGGTAAAAGAAAATCCGTTTGCGGTTGATGAGGTGGCGGTAGTTGCCACGGATACCGCCGGGGTGATACAGGAAAACGTGAACGGCGTATTCACCTTTGTGATGAATGGTTTTCAGGAAGAGCTAAGGTTTGAAAAAGGTACCGCCTTTTACAGGCACAAGCTTGACCGCTCGAGCTTTTTGTACGCCAAACACATGAATGATAGTGGTACGCACTCCATCCTGTATTATATTTATAAGCACGACAGTAAACTAAGCCCCATCCACATCAGCTGGATATTGCTGCTGGCCATACCGCTTGGTTTGGTATTGCTGGCCTATATGTTTAAGCGTTTTATCATTATAGCGATAATCATCTTCTGTATATTCTTGTATTTTAATTACCACAACGGCTTAAGTATCCCCACCTTTTTTGAGAGCATCATTGACGGGTTAAAGGGGATGTTTTAAGGGAGCTGAAAGCAAAATGATTAATATTGGATTTGTTTCGAAAGGGCACCATAGCGATTGTCCCCGGCAGATCCTGAAACAAGTTCAGGATGACGCGGTAGGGGGGCTTTAAAAAGGTAGCCCGATACCAAAGTTGAGCTGCATAAAGTTATAGCTTTCGCCATTGGCATCAAAGTAGGCCTTTTTAAATGAGCCGGAGTTAAACAATTCGCTGGCATGTTTAATGAGCACCCATTGGTCTGATCCGTTAAACTGGGGGTCTTTAAATTTAAATGCCGCATCAAGCCTGAAAACAAAGAAACTAAGATCAAACCGCAACCCCGTACCAATACCCATAGCGGTTGACTGTAACAGATTATCAAACCTGAACTCGCCGTTAGGGTTTTCGGGCTTTTTGCCTAAGCGCCATACGTTACCGGCATCAATAAATACGGCTCCTTTGAGCTTAGCCCCAAAAAAGTTATCGGCCAGTTTATACCGGTACTCGGCATTGGCAATTATTTTAATTTCGCCAAACTGGTCAAGGTATTTTAAACGGG
This sequence comes from Mucilaginibacter saanensis, assembly GCF_014200575.1. Classification (GTDB taxonomy): domain Bacteria; phylum Bacteroidota; class Bacteroidia; order Sphingobacteriales; family Sphingobacteriaceae; genus Mucilaginibacter. Next base: position 130,035 of record NZ_JACHBZ010000012.1, read on the forward strand.
TACGGTTGGTGGTATCGGTACCGTAATAGGTGCCACGGTTAAACTGGCCCGGGCCTAATGTGCGGGGCAGCCAGGCCCTGATATCATTAGCGCCGCCGGTATAAAAGTTTTTCTCAAATATTAATTCATTACTGTTGCCGTAAGGAACCCCAATGCCCGGGTTGAAGCGGAATACAAATTGCCGTTCGCCGCCAAGGCTGCGGTAAATGCGCAGGTCGAGCTCAGTTTTGGTATATTGAGAAAAGGTATATCCAAAAATCTTACGCTCGCCCAGGGAATCCCTTGATGTGTTAAGGGTGTTGCTTAAAAGGCTCAAAAAGTTACCGCCAACATCTAAGCTACCCCTAAAATAGGTAAAGTTTGTATAGGAGTTTAGCTCAACGGCATTATACTGAAAGGTGTATTGGCTACCGGTGGTAAAAGTGGTGCGCCCAATGAGTTTTACGTAGGCCAGCCTGTTTTGCTGTAGTAAAATTACTTTGGCGGCAGGGTCAATTACACCTCTTGAAAATTCAATATCAATAGGGGTAATGGTATGTTGCTTGCGGCCTGTTTCAAAAAAGTCATAACTGATGGAGTTGATAAAGCTTTCGCGCTTTACCAGGTCCTTCTGAAAAAACAGGGAGTAGTTACTGGAGAATGTGGTGTGCGGAATGCCGTATTTACCAAGCAAGGGGAACGAGAACGGCGTTAAAATACGCGGGTAAATAAGATTGACCCCACCCCGGAGCTCCTGATTTTGTATGGTTTGGCCGTTATCAAACAAAATACTCCAGTTAAATTTTACCTGTAGTATGGCTGCCTGTTTAAATACATTCCTATCGGTAAAGGTATTGCCTATGTTGTAGCCATAACGCCCCCCGCTAAACAGGACCTCCCCTTCAACCCGGTCCGACATTTTTTTGAGCGGCACAATATCTATCTGCGTATTTAAGCGGTGGGTACTGTCGGGCAGTTTCTCGTAAGTAGGGTTGGGCACATTACGGAACACATTTAACTCCGAAAGGCGCGTAGTAGTGAGCGTTTGTTTATCAATATCGTATAGCTGCCCTTTTTTCTGAAAGGTATAATCAATCACGGTTCGCGGTTTAAAGCGCCCCGAAAAATCCACAAACCTGAATTGCGAGTCAACCTGGATGGTATCAGCTTTACCAGTGGTGCGCCCGTTACTTTTTGAAACGGTAATGAGCGTATTGTTAATGGTATAAACGGAATGTTCCTTTTTGCCGGGAGGGTTATCAATGATCATTTTAATATCAACCACGCTATTGTTAAAGGTGGAGTCGTAATTAAAATTGATGTATTGCCTGTAAAAGTCATAGTAACCGTTGCGTTTCATGAGCAGGTAAAGCTCATCGCGGTCATGGGCCAAACTATCGGTATCAAAGCGGCCGCCGGGCTGTATGTGCGAAATACTGTTGCGGTTTTTGTAAAACAGGTTCCTGATGTTTTTATCGGCAATGCTATCTTCCACCTTGCGTATGCGGAACATAGGGCCTTGCTGGGCGGTAAAAATCAGTTCGGCCTTTTGTTTTTTAACAACGATACTGTCGGTTACTTTAGCTTTAAGGTACCCGCGGTTTTGAATATACTTTTCTATCTGAAAACGTGAATACTCCACCAGTGTACTGTCCAGAATGGATGGCGACTCCCCAATATTCTTTTTACCTTTTTTACTAAAAAGATAATAAAACTGCAGGTTAAGCCAGTTATTGGGCTGCTGTTCCTTATCTACGTAGTTTACAGCGGCTTCGGAAAATTGCTCATCAACCCCCTTAATGGTAATTTTGCGCACTAGGGCCTGGTTTTTGTTAATACCACGGGTAATACTACAACCCGACCCTATAATGAAGAGCAAAATACTTAATATTGTAAGGCGGTAAACAGCAGGTATACTATATGCTTTCAAAATCACAGATCAGTTTATTAACATCCTTACAACATAAAAAATTTCGCAGGGAACATGGTTTTTTTATGGTTGAGGGCTATAAATCAGTTACGGAATTTATAAACTCTGCATACCAGGTTGATACCATTTACCATACCCCTGCACTTGCTCCAAAATTGCTGAATTTATCCCGAAAAATAAACTTTCAGGAGATTTCATTAAATGAGCTCGAAAAAATAAGCACATTGAAAACACCGCAGGAGGTAATTGGTTTGGTTAAGATACCAATATGGCCGGTATTAAATTATAACAGCCTGAAACAAAGATTTTCCTTAGCGCTTGACAATATACAGGATCCCGGCAATATGGGTACGATTATACGCACTGCCGACTGGTTTGGCATTACCGATATTATTTGCTCAGAGGACACGGTTGACGTGTATAACCCCAAAGTAGTGCAGGCTACCATGGGCTCCTTATCGCGCGTAAATGTTCATTATACAAATCTTGCCGAGGTTTTACCAAAAATTAAATTACCTTTATTCGGTGCCATGCTCAATGGCGAAAACGTATACAATACCAACTTTGGCGGCGAGGGCCTGCTGGTAATGGGCAACGAAGGTAATGGGATAAGTGCCGAAATTGAGCAGTTGATAACCAGTGCGGTAACCATTCCGCGGGCCGGAAATGCCGAATCTTTGAACGTTGCCATAGCTACGGCTATACTATGTTCAGAAATAAAAAGAAATAAATTGGCTACCAATAAATAAATTACTATTTTTGCAATCCTTAAAAATAGGGTCGGGTGGCCGAGTGGCTAGGCAGAGGTCTGCAAAACCTTTTACAGCGGTTCGAATCCGCTCCCGACCTCAAGGGTATTAAAAAATTAAAAATAACAACACCATGGGCGTTACACGTTTAAAAAGAAAAGATAGAAAAAACAAAACTACTTCAAGATTAGAAGTACAGTTTTTGAAGCTTGCTACCAACATTGAGTACGGTAGCCGTTCTGCTGAGTCAAAACACAGCCAGATAACAAAAAACAATGCAGCATTAGCTATTGCTGCTGGTAAATAATTCTATCAGTTAAGGCGCAAAGCGCTTAAAAAGTCTTATAAATCCTGCTGGTTTCAGAAACCGGCAGGATTTTTTTATGCGCAATATTTTTGACCGTTGATTTGTTTGATTACGATGATTTTTTGTGAGATGGGCAGGGTAGGCGGGCTATTCGGTTTACGCTGTATGTATTTTTAAGCCCAAAATCTATTTAAAAATGAGTTGAAATTGCTGTCATGGTGAGCTCCGTCGAACCATGGTGGGCAGGCCTCTGCGCACGGGTCTTCGACAAGCTCAGACTGACAGGCCCCGCTTTTTAACCGCTGATTTGTTTGATTGCGTTGATTACGATGATTTTATGTGAGGTGGAGAACTTTCAGATTAAATAGATTAATAGGAACTCCTAATGTTCCGGGAATATACTGAAAGTGTAAAAAAAAACGCGTCATTGCGAGGTACGAAGCCTCACCCAACCCTCTCCAAAGGAGAGGGCTTTAAAATGCTTTTGAAGTCTCCCCCTTTGGGGGAGATTTAGAGGGGGCTTTTTGCCTCGCAAACAAAAACACTATTGATTCAGCAACCTCTTATTAATCCGGCCTATTAACCCCGGGCCCTCGTAAATAAAGCCGGTATATAGTTGTACAAGCGATGCGCCGGCTTGTAGTTTCTCTACGGCGTCATCGGCAGTATGTATGCCGCCCACGCCAATTATGGGGAAGGAGCCATTTGATTTTTTGTGCAGGTAGTTGATCACCTCGGTAGAGCGCTTGGTGAGCGGTTTTCCGCTCAGGCCGCCCATTTCATTTTTTAGAGTTTCGGCCGCAGTTAAATCTTCGCGGCTGATGGTAGTATTGGTGGCAATAATGCCCGCAATGCCTGTTTGCTGCACAATGTCAACAATGTCATCCAATTGCGAATCGGTAAGATCGGGGGCTATTTTTAACAGGATGGGCCTGCTGATGCCGTTTTTTGAATTGCGCTGCTGCAGCGTGTTCAGGATATGCATTAATGGTTCTTTCTCCTGCAGCGCCCGTAAGCCGGGCGTGTTTGGCGAGCTTACATTCACCACAAAATAATCAACCACATCAAACAGGCGGTCGAAACATTTGATATAATCATTAACAGCTTCTTCGTTGGGGGTAACCTTATTTTTGCCAATATTGCCGCCAATGATCAGTTCTTTTTGAGCGCCTTTTGCGTTTCTGCGGAAGGCAGCTATCCGCTCGGCGGCCACATCAACACCAAAATTGTTAAAACCCATGCGGTTGATGAGTGCGCCGTCAGGCGGCAGGCGAAACATGCGGGGTTGTGGATTGCCGGGTTGGGGAAGGGGGGTAACCGTGCCAATTTCAACAAAGCCAAAACCTATGTTGGCCATTTCGCCCATTAGTTCGGCATTTTTATCAAAACCTGCTGCCAGGCCCACCGGATTTTTAAACTTCAGTCCAAATACTTCTTTCTCCAGTCGGGGGTTATTTACGTCCCAGATAGCCCTGCTTAAAGCCGCGCCACCCGGAAAACGGTTAAAGCGCTTTAAATTGCGGGTTACAAAATAATGTACTTTTTCGGGATCGAACTGGAACAGGATGGGTTTTAATAAAAAATACATGGCGCGAAGTTAGCACATTACTTAATGTGTGTAAACCAGAATTTTACGAAATTATTAAAGCGGTACAATATTAATTATTCAAATGCTGGTACAAAAATCAACAAAATTTTAAAAAATAAGCTAAATCTGTAAATTCGGGGAATCCAATAAGCATACCCATAAAAACAAACCTATATGATCAAGAAAATACGGAGAGAAATCTTTAAAACAGGCCGTCGTAATTTTATTAAAACTGCTTCGGTAGGCACGCTTGCTGCCATAGGGATCCCTCAAATTGTATCGGCTGCTTTAGCTACAGAAAAAAGCGCTTCTAAATTAAAGTTTAATGCCGGCGATGTGATCCTGTTCCAGGGTGATTCCATTACCGACTGGGGGCGCGACCATAGCAAGACCGAACCTAATACCACCAGCGCCTTAGGCTCGGGCTATACCCTTATAACCGCATCAAAACTATTGCTTGACCATGCTGATAAAGACCTGAAGATATATAACAAAGGGATTAGCGGTAATAAAGTTTATCAACTGGCCGACCGCTGGGATACTGATTGCCTTGCCTTAAAACCCAATATATTAAGTATTCACATTGGTGTAAATGATTTTTGGCATACCTTAACCGGAGGCTATAAAGGCACTATTGAAACTTATGTGGAGGATTATAAAAAATTACTTACCCGCACCAAACAGGCCCTGCCCGATGTTAAGCTGGTGATCTGCGAGCCATTTGCCTCCAAAGGCGTTAAGGCTGTTGACGAAAAATGGTACCCTGCATTTGCCCAGTATAGTAAAGCTGCCCGCGATATTGCCCATGAATTTGGTGCCGTTTTTGTACCCTACCAGGCTGCCTTTGATAAGGCTATTGAAACCGTACCTGCTGCTTACTGGAGCATTGATGGCGTACACCCAAGTGTAGCCGGCGAAGCCCTGATGGCGCAAACCTGGTTAAAAGCCGTAGGAGCGTAGATTTTTGAGGCTAAAGATGAAAGGTAAAAGGCTAAATGTGAAAAGTAAAAGGCTAAGGCAGGAATAAGAAATGTTAAATAAATTGAGTTGACCGGTTAAAATGGTCTAATTGTCATTATTATAAAACCTTTCACCCTTAGCCTTTAGCCTTTCACCTAAATTTCACCTCAAAACCGTATCTTTGCGCGCAAATGATTGCTATAAATAACCTTACGTTTGAGATTGGTGCGCGGGCCCTTTATGATGAAGCCAACTGGCATATAAAACCGGGAGAGAAAATTGGCCTTATTGGCGCCAATGGAACTGGTAAAACCACCCTCTTAAAAATTATTGTAGGCGACTATAAACCTACATCGGGCACCATATCAATGGCTAAGGACCTTACCATGGGTTACCTTAACCAGGATTTGCTGTCATACTCATCAGATAAAAGCATTGTGCATGTGGCTATGGAGGCTTTTGAACGCCAGAACCAGCTGCATGATGAAATAGAAGTTTTACTGAAAAAACTGGAAACCGACTATACAGAAGACCTTTTGCATAAGCTTAGCGATAAGCAGCATGAGTTTGAACTGCTTGACGGTTATAACATAGAATACAAAGCACACGAAATTTTAGCCGGTTTAGGTTTTAGCGAAGCTGATTGCCAGCGTAAGTTAAGCACCTTCTCGGGAGGGTGGCGTATGCGGGTAATGCTGGCCAAGATCCTGTTGCAGGCACCAGATATCCTGCTGCTGGATGAGCCTACCAACCACTTGGATTTACCATCTATTCAATGGCTGGAAGATTATTTGAAGGCCTTTAATGGCGCTATCATTATCGTATCGCACGATAGGTGGTTTTTAGATAAGGTAATTAACCGTACGGTAGAGTCGCGCAAGGGTAAACTGACCGTTTACGCGGGTAACTACACTTTTTACCTGGAAGAAAAAGCCCAGCGCGAAGAAATTCAGCGTGGCGAGTTCAAAAACCAGCAATCAAAAATAAAACAGGAAGAGCGTTTGATTGAGCGTTTCCGTGCCAAGGCTTCCAAAGCAAAAATGGCGCAGTCACGTATCAAAATGCTGGATAAAATGGAGCGTGTGGACGATGTGGATGACGATAACCCATCGGTTAACTTCGCCTTCCGGTTCTCCAAACAATCGGGCAGGCACGTGGTAACTTTAGAGGATATCGTTAAAAAATATCCTGCAATTGATATCCTTGACGGCGGCGAGGCTGTTATTGAAAAAGGCGATAAAATAGCCCTGATTGGTGCCAACGGTAAAGGTAAATCAACCCTGCTGCGCATCATTGCACAGGCAGATAAGGATTATAAAGGTACGGTAACTACGGGCCATAACGTAAGCACTACGTTTTTTGCCCAGCACCAGCTGGAGTCGTTACACCTGGAGCACCAGATATTACAGGAGCTGCAGGCCTTTGCACCAAAACATACCGATACTGAACTGCGTACCATATTAGGTTCGTTCTTGTTTACCGGCGACGATGTGTTCAAGAAGATCAAGGTACTTTCCGGAGGTGAAAAATCGCGCGTGGCCTTAGCCAAGGCGCTTACTGCCGATGCCAACTTCCTGGTACTGGATGAGCCTACCAATCACCTGGATATGGCTTCGGTTAATATCCTGATCCAGGCTTTGGAACAATATGAAGGTACTTTTATCGTAGTATCACACGATAGGTATTTCCTGGATAATGTGGCCAACAAGATCTGGTTCATCGAGGATCAAAAAATAAAGATCTATCCGGGTACTTATGCTGAGTTCGACGAGTGGTCGTCAAAACGTAAGTTAGAGCCTAAAGCAGCAATCCCGGCTCCTCAACCTAAAAAGGAAGAGAAAAAGCCCGAGCCTGTCAAACAGCCGCAAGGCGAAAACAAGCACCAGCAGCTCAAAAAATTAAACCAGGACCTGGCCAAAATGGAAGAGCAGATTGCAGAGCTTGAAAAAACTGTAAAACAACTGGAAGCTACACTGGCCGACGATAAAATTTATACCGACAGCGCCAGGCTTAAGCAAACCAATGCCAGTTACAGCCAGAAACAAGCCGAGCTGAAACAAATTCAGCAAAAGTGGGAAACCCTGGCCGAGCAGATCCTGGAACTGGAATCATAAAACAATTACCGGGTATTGAATTATATCCTTTAATTTTTGTATATTTATAATATAAGCAGCCCGGCTTTCTTTTAGTAAGAAAGCCGGGCTGTTTGGTTAAACAGTAAAAGGCAGCAAAACAAACCGTTTGGTTTGTTTGTGTTTGTATATCAATAAGTTACTACTTTTTAAAGCTTCAAAAATGCCTTGAAAAGCATCAAAATGAACCGTTTTTATCAGGTTTTATCACTTTTTTGATGATTTTTGACCGTTTTTTAAAACATTTTGAGGCCTTTTAACACAAAAAAGACCACTTTAAAAAGTTTTTGATGCTGGTGCGTTTTAAATATCGTGCCATCAAATAATTTGTCTTCAGGAATTTCTTAAATTTCGCCAATTAACATGGCCGGTTTATGAGCCGGTTGCTGCTACCATCTAATTTGTATAAAAATGAGAAAACATTGCTGCTTGCTGCTGCTCTTGTTAACCGCCCTCCGGGGTTTTGCCCAATTGCCTTATAACAACAATGTTTATAATGCTGCCATCAAAAGTGTGGAGTTTTATAATACCAAAAAACAAGGGTCGTTCCCGGTAATTGCCTTAGGATCAGATGAAAAAGTACAGCTGGCCTTTGACGATCTGCGGGGCGGCAGCCGTAACTATTATTACACTATTGAGCACTGCGATACCCGTTGGAACTCCTCCAACCTGTCAACCGCAGAGTACCTGCAAAGCTTTACCGACGATCGTTTGTATGATTATACGTACTCCAGCGGTACCATTCAAAAATATACCCATTACGAAATAAAAGTGCCCAATAATAACATTGCCCCCAAGCTATCAGGCAATTACATATTAAAAGTTTATGAGGATGGCGATCAATCCAAACTGGTGCTTACCCGCAGGTTGTATGTGGTTGGTAAAAGGGTAGCCGTAACCACCGATGTGGTAGCTTCGCCAAATACGCAGAACAGGCAAACTAATCAAAAAGTGAATTTCACTATTGATTACACGGGTTTGCCGGTACAAAATCCCTCCATGGATGTGCGCACCTTTATTATGCAAAACGCCCGTACCGAAACCGGGATCTCGAATATTCAGCCTACGTATGTGCGTGGTTCACAGCTTATTTATAATGATATTGCCATTAATGATTTTGCGGGCCGCAATGAGTTCAGGCTGTTTGATACCCGCACGCTGAAACTTAATTCGCAGCGGGTAGCACGTATTGTAAAGGATACCTCCAATACGGTGGTTTTATTGACAGATCCGGTACGTAACAGCCCTGATTATATTTTGCTGTATGATAACAACGGTAAGTTTTTTTTGCTGAACCAGGATGGCCGCGATCCGCGAACGGATGCTGATTATGCACATGTTTATTTTAGCCTCGCCGCCAATAAACCCGAAACAGAGGGCAGCCCGTATGTAGTTGGCCAGTTTAATGATTATAAACTGGATGACCGTAGTAAAATGACCCTGGGCGAAAACGGTAAATATTATATAAACCTGCTTTTAAAGCAAGGAGTATATGATTATGAATACGTTTGGGTTGATAGCCGAACCCAAAAGGCCGACGATGTGCCGTTAGAGGGCAGTCACTTTGAAACCGAGAATGATTACCAGGTATTGGTTTACTACCGCCCGCCCGCAGCCCGCTGGGATGAGCTGGTTGGGTTCAGGGAGCTCAATACGGTGAAGAAATAAGTGACCTCGTCCGCAGCCCTCCCCCAAGGAGAGGCGGGTAAAAGTACCTTTATAAAGTCCTCGCCTTTAGTGGGGCTTTCGTATCTTTGTATAAAAATTATTCATCCATGACCGGAAAAACGCCACAGGAATCATATACCATCATGAATGAACTGGTATTACCCAATGATACCAACACTTTAAATAATTTGATGGGCGGCAGGCTGCTGCACTGGATGGATATTGCTGCGGCTATATCTGCACAAAAACACTGCAACCGCATTGTGGTAACGGCTTCTGTTGATAATGTATCGTTCCAGTCGCCAATTAAACTGGGCGATGTAATAAGCATCGAAGCTAAGGTAACACGCGCATTCACTACTTCGGTTGAGGTACGGATGGATGTTTGGGCGCAAAATATTCCGTCGGGTACCAAGGTAAAAAGTAACGAGGCCTACTATACCTTTGTAGCGCTTGATAATGACGGCCAAAAAACACAGGTTCCGGCGCTGATACCTCAAACAGATGAAGAAGTAGCACTTTTTGAAGGTGCCCTGCGCCGCAGGCAACTGCGCCTGATACTGGGCGGTAAGATGCGCCCGGATGATGCTACTGAACTAAAGGCCCTTTTCTTCGGTGAGCAACTGCCTTTAAATCTGCGTGATTAAACTGGCGTAACAAAAAGTTGTATTGATGGTCTAATGGGTATGATACGGTGTATCAGCAATTAAACTCATAGCCATGCGATACTTTTTATGCTTTCTATTTCCACCATTTGCCATATTAACCACCGGCCGGATAGGTGCATTTATATTAAATATTTTTTTAACCCTGTTTTTCTGGATTCCGGGAGTTATTCATTCTATACTGGTAACTAATGATTATTATGAGGCCAAAAGGCACCGCCAGTTAATGCGCGCAACCCGCAGGGCAAGGTACTGGTAAACCCTGCTTGTTAGCGTTGATAAGGATGATCATGCTTATTTTGCCGATGGAATGATACTGATATTTAAGTCATAAAAAATCATCGGTCAAAAATTACCATATTTGCTGCGGCTATGATGCAAAAAGGTAAGTTATTAATTATTGACGACGAAGAACGGCTGCGCAATTTGCTGGCCCGTATACTGCAGTTGGAGGGCCATGATGTATTTACGGCCGCTAATGCAAAAGAGGGGCTGCGTAAACTACAGCAGGAACCTATAAACGTGGTATTGAGTGATGTTAAACTGCCCGATATTGACGGTATCACCCTTTCTGAAACTATCAAGAAAAATTACCCGTCTACAGAAATTATTGTGCTTACCGCCTACGGTACCATTAACGATGGTGTAAAAGCCATTAAAGCAGGTGCATTTGATTACATTACCAAAGGCGACGACAACGAAAAAATAATACCGCTGGTAAGTAAAGCAATGGATAAGGCGCTGTTACAACAAACGGTAATGGAGCTGCAAAACAAGCTGAATGATAAGTTTGGGTTCGACAGGCTGATAGGCCGGTCAACCGCCATTAGCGATGTAATTAAGCTGGCTCAAAAGGTAGCCTTAACCGATACCACCGTTCTGTTACTTGGTGAAACCGGCACCGGCAAGGAAATTTTTGCCGAAGCTATCCACCAGGCCAGTAACCGTAATACCAAATCATTTGTAGCTGTAAATTGCAGTGCCTTTACCAAGGAGCTCTTGGAAAGCGAACTGTTTGGCCACAAAGCAGGCTCCTTTACCGGGGCATTAAAAGATAAAAAAGGCCTGTTTGAAGAAGCCAGCGGCGGTACCATATTTTTAGATGAAATTGGCGAGCTTGACCATGACCTGCAGGCAAAATTGCTTCGGGTGCTGGAGTCGCAGCAGTTTTTAAAGATAGGGGATACCAAACCAACGCAGGTTAACGTGCGCATCCTGGCGGCAACTAACCGCAATCTGCAAACCGAAATTGCCGAAGGCCATTTCCGGTCAGATTTGTTTTATCGTTTATCTGTTTTCCAGATCACACTGCCTGCTCTTCGCGAGCGTAAAAAAGATATTAAACTGCTAGCGGAGTATTTTATGCAATACTTTGCCCTGAAGGTTAAAAAACAAATAAATATCCTGAGCGATGAGTTTGTTAATAAGCTGGAGGCTTACCACTGGCCCGGCAACATCCGCGAGCTGAAAAATATTATTGAACGCGCTGTGATCCTGGCTGATAATAACGTTTTAGACGAAAGCCTGTTACCTTATGAAATTCAGCAGCAACAGGTAAAAACAGGCAGTCCTGTATCGGCATTTGATCTCTCGTCTGTTGAAAAACTGCATATACAGCGGGTATTGAACCATACCCACGGCAACCGGGCCGAGGCAGCAACATTGCTCAACATAGGTGTTGCTACACTATATCGTAAGCTTAAAGAGTACGGGCTGGAATAGCGGGAACTGTAGGCTTGGCGCCAAAGGCCATTTGCCCATAAACGTAATATGCCCAATGGATAACATCCATTTTTAAGACATGCGTTAAAGCAGACTTTAAAAATGGCATGGTTGTACCAAACCAGGCTGCAAATTTTCACATTGATAACAGCCTATCATTTTGATAGGCTGTTTTTGTTCAAAAAAATTAAATTTTATTTATGAAACCGATTAAATAGCTGTAAAACAGTTGTTTAATCGGTTTTTGTTTTTTGTGGCATCTGCTTGGTAAACACTCCTGAAAAAACTAATACTATGGATGTTTTACAAGTTGTTATTTACGTAGTGGCTTTCATAGCCATCTTCTGGCTCTTTTTCAAATCAGTTAATTACTTCGAAAAAATCTAATCACCATGATCGCATTATTCATTGTGGCCATAGCCGTGTTTATATACATGGTATACGTGCTGCTTAAACCCGAAAAATTTTAATTATTTAAACCATGAACACTGAAATTTCAGGTGTAATATTTACCTACCTGCTCACGCTTGCACTGGCAATACCATTAGGCCGCTACATCGCCCGCGTTTTTAAAGGCGAAAAAACCTGGCTTGATTTTATGGCCCCATTTGAACGCTTCATTTTCCGTTTTAGCGGTATTGATACCAAAAAGGAAATGAACTGGAAACAGCATTTGTTTGCCCTGCTTACTATTAATAGCGTATGGCTTATATATGCATTTGTTTGTTTAATGGCTCAGGGGCACCTGCCGCTTAACCCCGATGCCAATCCCGGTCAATCACCGGATACTGCTTTTAATACCGCCATTAGCTTTTTAGTAAACTGTAACCTGCAGCACTACTCAGGCGAAAGCGGCGCTACTTACTTTACACAGCATTTTGTGTTTATGTTTCTGCACTTTGTATCGGCTGCCGCAGGTATTGCCGCGCTGGTTGTAGTATTCAGGGCATTAAAAGATAAAGTGACCGATAAGCTGGGTAACTTTTGGGACTATTTTGTAAAAACCATTACCCGTATATTATTACCTATATCATTTGTAATTGCAGTAATATTTGCTTTTAACGGTATGACTACCAGCTATGCCGGTAAAGATACCTTTATCAGTATGCAGGGCGATACCGTTCACGTGTCACGTGGTCCGGTTGCAGCTTTGGTAGCTATTAAACACCTGGGTACCAATGGTGGCGGCTGGTTTGGCGCCAACTCTGCCCATCCTATTGAAAACCCTAATTATTTAACTAATACTACCGAGCTGGTAGCACAGTGTTTAATCCCTATAGCACTTGTATTTGCCCTGGGCTTTTATCTGAACAAGAAAAAATTCTCCTACGTTATATTCGGGGTAATGACAATAGGGATGCTGATGTTCCTGATCCCAACCATAAATGCCGAACTGAATGGTAACCCGGCTATAGCCAGAATGGGTATCAGCCAGCCCAACGGCGCGATGGAGGGTAAAGAGGTAAGGTTTGGCCCGGCCAACTCGGCTTACTGGAGCATCATGACCACCATTATATCTACAGGTTCCGTAAACTCCATGCATGACAGCGCCATGCCGGTATCAGGTACTATGATGTTGCTGGGTATGATGGTGAACTGCTTTTACGGCGGCTGCGGTGTAGGTATCCTTAACTTTTACATCTTTATCATCATTGCGGTATTTATATCAGGGTTAATGGTAGGGCGAACACCGGAGTTTTTCGGCCGCAAAATTGAGGCCCGCGAAATGAAGATCGCATCGCTGATTGCTTTGTTGCACCCCTTTATTATCCTGGTTGGTGCAGCCATATCATCCTATGTAATTGTACACATGCCGGGTGCCGATTGGGCTGTAAAACCATCTACATGGTTAAATAACCCGGGTAACCATGGCTTTGCCGAAATGCTGTATGAGTACACCTCATCCGCAGCCAATAATGGTTCAGGTTTTGAAGGCTTGGGCGATGGTAATATTTTCTGGAACGTTACCACAGGTTTTGTGATGATCCTGGGCAGGTTCCTGCCAATTATAGGTCCGCTGGCTATTGCCGGTTTATTGGCCAACAAAAAATACATCCCTGAATCGGCCGGTACATTAAAGAGCGATACCTCCACTTTTGGGGTAATGATCTTCGCAGTTATTATGATCATCGCAGCATTATCATTCTTCCCGGCATTAGCATTAGGCCCAATTGCCGAACACTTTTCACTAAAATAATTATATAGAATTCATCATGAAATCTAATCAGAATACATTATTCCAGGGCGACCAGATGACAGAGGCTTTAAAGCAATCTTTCATCAAACTAAACCCACGCATCCTGTTCCGCAACCCGGTGATGTTCACTGTAGAAATAGGAACGTTTGTAATGCTCATTGTGAGTATCTACTCATTGGCCAATAAGGGCCAGGGTAGCTTTGCCTATAACTTTACCGTATTTGTTGTTTTATTATTAACCGTATTGTTTGCCAACTTTGCCGAGGCTATTGCCGAAGCCCGCGGCAAGGCTCAAGCCGAAAGCCTGCGCAAAACCCGCGAAGAAACACCAGCCCGTTTGCTGGTTAACGGTAAAGAGCAGATGGTAATGTCGTCACAATTAAAAAAAGGCGATGTGTTTATTTGCGAAACCGGCGATAATATCCCTACCGATGGCGAGATCATTGAAGGTATTGCTACCATTGATGAATCGGCCATCACAGGTGAGTCGGCCCCGGTGATCCGGGAGTCGGGAGGTGATAAATCATCTGTTACCGGTGGTACTAAAGTACTGTCAGACAAGATCAAGGTAATGGTGACCACTCAACCTGGCGAAAGCTTCCTGGACAAAATGATTGCCCTGGTTGAGGGTGCATCGCGCCAAAAAACACCTAATGAAATAGCCTTGACTATTTTGCTGGCGGGCTTTACACTCATATTTGTTATTGTGTGTATTACGCTGAAACCATTTGGTGACTACGCCAATACCCCTATCACCATAGCAGCCTTTATATCGCTGTTTGTATGTCTGATACCTACTACCATAGGTGGTTTATTATCGGCCATTGGTATTGCCGGTATGGACAGGGCTTTGCGTGCCAACGTGATCACCAAATCGGGCAAAGCTGTTGAAACTGCCGGTGACTTGGATACCCTACTGTTGGATAAAACAGGTACTATTACTATAGGTAACCGTAAGGCAACTAACTTTTATCCTGCTACCGGAATTACACGTGAAAACTTCGTTGCCGCCTGTGTGCTAAGCTCACTGGCTGACGAAACTCCCGAAGGTAAATCAATTGTGGAACTTGCTGGTGAGGATAAAACAATGCCTAAGGTGGTTGCTCCAAAAGATGCAGTATTCATCAAATTTACTGCCGAAACCCGTTCAAGCGGTTTGGATACGCCCGAAGGTTTACGTATCCGCAAAGGGGCGTTTGACTCTATCCGTAACATAGCGCTTAAGGCAGGTCACCCCTTCCCAACCGAGGTAGAGGATAACGTTAAAAAGATCTCATCAAATGGTGGTACGCCGCTGGTAGTATCTCAAAACGAAAAGATCATGGGCGTTATTGAGCTGCAGGATATTATAAAACCGGGTATTGCCGAACGTTTTGAACGCTTGCGCAAAATGGGTGTAAAGACTGTGATGGTAACCGGTGATAACCCGCTAACTGCCAAATTTATTGCTGAAAAGGCTGGTGTGGATGATTTTATTGCCGAGGCTAAGCCTGAGGATAAAATGAACTATATTAAAGCTGAGCAGCAAGGCGGTAAGCTGGTAGCCATGATGGGCGATGGTACAAATGATGCCCCAGCACTGGCCCAGGCCGATGTAGGTGTGGCCATGAATAGCGGTACCCAGGCAGCCAAAGAAGCCGGTAATATGGTTGATTTGGATAACGACCCAACCAAACTGATTGAGATTGTGGAGATAGGTAAACAATTACTGATGACCCGCGGTACGCTTACCACCTTCTCTATTGCCAATGATGTGGCTAAGTATTTTGCCATTGTTCCGGCTTTATTCATGGTATCAATACCATCATTAAGGGCGCTGAACATTATGGATCTGCACAGCCCGGAATCGGCCATATTATCAGCAGTAATATTTAACGCCATCATTATACCGCTGCTTATTCCGCTGGCCCTAAGGGGTGTGGAGTATAAGCCAATTGGTGCAAGTGCTTTATTACGCCGTAACCTGCTTATATACGGGCTTGGCGGTGTACTGATACCATTTGTGGGTATAAAACTGATTGACTTAGCGGTTGGTGTATTCTTATAAATAGAGGTGCGGGTATGAGTGCGACACCCATACTCAAATCTCGATCTCAAACATTAAAAAATTAAAATCATGAAAACATATTTGTTGCCCTCATTAAAGTTAACACTCATTTTAATTGTGATAACTGCAGGCATATATCCATTGGCAATTGCCGGTGTAGGTAAATTAACTCCCGGTCATGGTGACGGCGAAACCGTATCATACAAAGGCCGTGTAGTGGGTTATGCCCTCGAAGGTCAAAAGTTTACCAAAGACGAATACTTCTGGGGCCGCCCGTCGGCAGTTGATTATAACGCAGCCGGATCTGGTGGTTCAAACAAAGGCCCATCAAACCCTGACTATCTGAAGGATGTTGAAAAACGCATCCAGGATTTCTTAAAACATAACCCTGGTGTAACCCGCGCGCAGATCCCTGCCGAACTGGTTACTGCATCAGGCAGCGGGTTGGATCCTGATCTTTCACCAGCTGGAGCACAGGTACAGGTAGCCCGTATTGCTAAAATACGTGGTTTACAGATAGCTGAGATAACACAACTGGTTAATGAACATACCGAAAAACCTATGTGGGGTGTATTTGGCCCGGCCAAAGTAAACGTGCTTAAACTGAACGTAGCACTTGACGAATTAAAAAAATAAACCGCGACTGTGCATAGGACAGGGGATGGGTAATAATCTGCCCCTGCCATTGCATAAAATCAATATCCGCCCTTTCAGGGGCGGGTAATTAAAATAAAAGAACCTGGTTGGTGTATATCCCCCCTGAGTGAGGGGAATAAAAATATAATAAACACACCTCCATTATAAAAATCAATATAAATGCCCCTGCAACAGGCAACTAAAAGAACTATATAAATGAGAAAGACCTTCATATTAATACCTGCAATTTTATTAGCAGCTACCCTGATAACCAAAGCCCAGGATACCACCAAAGTAGTGGCCAACCCTTCGCTGGTGATATCAGGATCAGTAGATGCGTACTATAAATACGATTTTGCCAACAAGAAAAATAATATCCCAACCAGCTTTGCTACTGATCAAAATTCGGTATCAATAGGCATGATTGACCTGGGGCTGAAGAAAAAAGTTGGCAGGGCGGCATTTGTGGGCGAGCTGTCTTTTGGCCCACGTGGGCAGGAGCAGTCGATACCCAACAGTGGCGTCAATGGCGATTCGTTCCACATCCAGAATTTATATATGTCATATGATGTAACGGATAAGTTTGTATTAACAGGTGGCTACATGTCAACCTTTATAGGTTATGAGGTAATAAGCCCGGTTGGGAATTTTAATTATTCAACCTCATACCTGTTTACCAATGGCCCTTTCCAGAATGCTGGCTTTAAGGCAACTTACTCATTCTCTGATAAAGTAAGTTTAATGGCCGGGGTATTTAACGATCAGTGGAATGCTTATAAATCTGCCAATGGTGTAAACAACTTTGGCGCACAGTTAATGATAGTGCCCGTAAAAGGATGGACAGCTTACCTGAACGTGCTAACCGGCAGCACAGCCGGAACAGAGTTTGACTTAACAACGGCCTACCAGATAACCAATGCCTTTAAGCTTGGCCTGAACGCAGCTGATTATAAAGCCAACAATGGTGTAACCGGTGGCTTTACTGGCGTGGCTTTATATCCGCAATATGCCATATCAAAAGATGTGACATTGGGTTTAAGGGGCGAATATTTTAAAAATAAAGCAGGTACCTACTCCGCAATTGTAGGGCCGGATCATGGCGAGCATGTTACGGCGGTAACTTTTACAGCAAATATCAAAGCAGGTCCGCTGTCACTGATCCCCGAGGTTAGGTTAGATAACGGATCGGCCAAGGCATTTACAGACCATTCAGGCGATCCAACAAAATCGGCCTCACAGTTTGTACTGGCTGCGGTATATGGGTTTTGATAAAAAAATATATGGATTGTTTTTATAATTAATTTTTGGTTGTTAATTATAAGTTTGGTTGGATGAACATCCATGTTATAAAAGGGGATTTTTCGGAATCTCCTTTTATTAGTTTTATAAAAGGTTATTAGAAATGGAAATGATAATTTTAGATACTGTAGGGTAGTGCGGTTCCCCTCTTGAGAGGGGTGGAGGGGTGTGTTTTTTAAAGCAATGAGGAACACACCCCTGCCACCACACCAACTAATACACCCCCTCTCAAGAGGGGATTTTACAACAGAAACTTAAATGAGCGAAGAAAATAAGGAGCAATCAGTTGAGCATTTTCTGGAACTGATAAAACGTTCAAGGCGGGGTAAATTTAAAATTTACATAGGCATGAGTGCAGGGGTAGGTAAAACCTACCGTATGCTGCTGGAGGCCCAGGCCCTGCTGCGTAACGGTATTGATGTTAAAATAGGTTATATTGAAACGCATAATCGCAAAGAAACCCATGCACAACTGGAGGGCTTACCCGTAATACCGCGTCGTAAGCTGTTTTATAAAGGTAAAGAGCTGGAAGAAATGGACCTGAAGGCCATCATCAGTCTGCGTCCCGAGGTGGTGGTGGTGGATGAACTGGCCCATACCAATATTGAAGGCAGCAGTAACGAAAAACGCTGGCAGGATGTAATGGAAATATTAAACGCCGGTATTAATGTGATCAGTGCGGTGAACATACAGCATATTGAGAGCCTTAACGAAGAGGTTGAGCGCATAACCGGGGCGGCTATTAATGAACGTATCCCCGACAAGGTTTTGCAACTGGCTGATGAGGTGGTAAATATTGACCTTACTGCCGATGAACTGATTGACCGTTTAAAAGAGGGGAAAATATATGATGAAAAAAAGGTTCCTTTAGCCCTGAATAACTTTTTTCAGGTAGAGAGGATCCTACAGTTACGGGAGTTGGCGCTGCGCGAGGTGGCCCACCAGGTTGAGCGCAAAATTGATATCGAGGTACCTAAAAATATTAAGCTGCGTCCCGAACTTTTTTTGGCCTGTATCAGTACAAATGATGCCTCGGCAAAAATAATAATCCGTAAAACGGCGCGGTTATCGTCATACTATCGTTCCAAATGGTTTGTGCTTTACGTGCAAACGTCAAAGGAGAGCAGCGATAAAATAAACCTGGCATCGCAGCGCCATCTTATTAATAACATGAAACTGGCCACCCAATTGGGCGGCGAGGTGCTCAAAGTAAAAAGCGACCGCATAGCCCAGTCGATCTGGGAAACGGCCGAAAAGCATGACATCACTACCATTTGCATTGGTAAGCCCCGGTTTAAATTTTACCAGCTTATCATGAAAACAGCGGTGTTTACCCAGTTGCTAAATAAAATGTCTAAAACTGATATTGACCTTGTAATACTATCATAACATGACTATTAAAAATAAACTCCGTACCGGCATAGGCTTTTTGTTTGTGCTGGCATTAATATGCTGCGGATTGTCAGTGTATTTCTTAAACCGCCTGTCGGCTGATGCCGGGGCTATCCTCAAGGATAATTATAAATCATTACAATACGGTCAGCAAATACTAACCGCAATTGATGCTAACGGCGGGCCGCTTAATGACGCCCAATTCAAGGTTATTGATACTAATCTTAACCTGGAGCAACACAACATTACCGAACCCGGCGAAGGTAAGCTCACAGATTCCCTGACCGCTGTTTATGGACAAATTAAACAGAGTAATCATGATGCCGCGCTGCAAAATAAATTGCACCTACAGGCAAGGCAATTGGTTTATGGTATTATGCAGCTAAACATGAATGCCATAGCGCATAAAAACGATATAGCTACCAATACAGCAACCCGTGCCACCATACTGGTGGCATTTTGCGGCGCATTTTTATTTTTGGTAGCCTTTAGTTTTGCGGTTAATTTTCCGGGATATATAGCCAATCCGCTAAAGGAGTTAACGGCACGTATCAAAGAGGTATCTAACCGCAACTATCATCAGCAAATTGATTTTAAATCAGATGATGAGTTTGGCGAGCTCGGACAGGCATTTAACACCATGACCAAAAAGCTGGATGAGTTTGAGAACAGTAACCTGGCCAGCATCCTGTTTGAAAAAAGAAGGATAGAAACCATCATTAACTCCATGCACGATGCCATTATTGGTTTGGACGAGAAGCTGATGATCATATTTGCCAACGAGGTGGCCTGTACGCTGATTGGCATGAGCGCCGAGCAGCTTAACGGTCGCTATGCACCAGATGTAGCTTTGGAGAACGACCTGCTGCGTAACCTGCTGGTGAACGACCAGCCCAAACTGAAAATATTTGCTGATAACCGCGAAAGTTTTTACTCGCGCGAGTCGCTATCGGTAACCAGCAAGGGCAAGGTAATAGGTAAGGTTATCATCCTGAAAAATATAACCGAATACCAGCAGTTGGATGAGGCTAAAACAAATTTTATCGCTACCATATCGCATGAGTTAAAAACACCTATTTCCTCCATAAAAATGAGCCTGAAACTGTTGGAAGACGATCGCATTGGTAACGTAAATACCGAACAAAGGCAATTACTGGAGAATATTGATGACGATGCCCGCCGCCTGCTGCAAATAACCGGCGAACTGCTGGATATGGCACAGGTAGAAACCGGAAAACTGCAACTCAACTTTGGCAGCACACATCCCCGCAATATTGTAGATTATGCCGTAAGGGCCATTAAATTTATTGCAGATCAAAAGCAGGTAACCATCAAAGTTAAATGTGATGAAAGTTTGCCCGAGGTACATGCCGATCTGGATAAAACCACCTGGGTGTTAATTAACCTGTTGTCAAACGCCATCAAATACAGTCATGAAAAATCGGTAGTAGAGCTGGTGGTTAAAAAACGGCATAGCGATGAGATCGAATTTTCCGTACAGGATCATGGTAAGGGTATCGAAGAGCAATACCTGTCGCGGTTATTTGAACGTTATTTCAAAGTACCGAACGCTACTGCCGACCAAACCGGAACCGGGCTTGGCCTTGCCATAGCCAAGGATTTTATTGAGGCGCAATCAGGTAAAATAGAGGTAGATAGTGAATTGGGCTCGGGCAGCAGGTTTGCATTTACCTTAAAAAGAATTGCATAAAGGTTAATATAAACTGTAAAGAGCAAGGCTTGTAATACTAAACCTGATGAAGAATGGTGCGGGTGAGTCCAACCTAATTACTTCATCGGGTTTAATATTGCAGGCTTTTATTGTTTTATGAGCGATTAAAAATAAAATATATTGCTTTTTAATTATTAATCGTAATATTGCAATATACAATTTAATCAATTTTGATATGAACAATCAGGAAGCAATAAACTGGGTAACTTTTAAAGAGCATCTGTTGATGCACCAGGGTCTGGATCTTCAATTTCAGTACACCGCAAATAAATGGGTTGATGCCTCGTACCACATCACCGAAATTAAACAGGCGCCCATTGTATCTGTTGATTGCGGCGGCAAAATGAACAGTTGGACGGAGGTCATTATTCAATTATGGGAGCCCACAAACCAGCAGCAGGATAGGGCCATGAAGGTTGCAAAGGCTTTATCCATCATTGAACTGGTGGAAAAATCATTGCCGCTAAATCCCCTGGCTACCGTTAAAATTGAATTTGGAAACTCGGAGTTTGATACCCGGCAAATGTTTCCTAACAAAATAACTGCCGACGGTGACAGCCTGGTGATTGATCTTAGGCCCGATGCTGTGCAATGTAAAGCGATAGAAAGAGGTGGGAGCTGCGGCACCACTGATACTGGCGAAGAATGTTGTACGCCAGCCGCTGCAAAACCTATAGTTGAATTAAAAAACCTGGCGGCATCGGCCAGTTGCTGTACACCGGGTGGTGGTTGCTGTTAATTAAAAATAAAATCAATGAAAAATATATTGGTACTATGTACCGGCAATAGTTGCCGGAGCCAAATAGCGCATGGCTATTTACAATCATTCGCCGGTAGTAAGGCGCAGATCTATAGCGCGGGTGTGGAGGTTCATGGGGTTAATCCTAAGGCCGTAAGAACGATGGCCGATGACGGGATCGACATCAGCCATCATACCTCCAACAATGTGGATGAGTATATGGATATTCCGTTTGATTATATTATTACGGTTTGTGATAATGCGAAGGAGAATTGCCCGTACTTCCCATCAAAGGCACAACGTTTTCATCAAAATTTCCCTGACCCGGCCAAAGCTGCCGGTACGGAGCAGGAGATCACGGAAGAGTTTAAGAGGGTAAGGGACATGATCAAAATATATGCTGCTGATTTTATAACACAGTACGTGTAAAACCAAACGTTGATTATTAACTGCTTTAATCGTAATATTGCTTGCAATGGGTTTAACCAAAACAGAAAACTTTACCGAAGCTCAAAACGAACTGGCTAAAATGCTTAAAGCACTGGCGCATCCGGCGCGCATTGCTATTATTGAGCATTTGATAAAGGCCAACGCCTGCATTGGTGGCGATTTGGTTGAAGTGCTTGGTTTGGCCCAGCCCACCACTTCGCAACATTTACGTGAACTTAAAGAAGCCGGTTTAATAAAGGTCACCATTGAGGGTACTTCCATGAACTACTGCATTGACCAGGTTAAATGGAAACAATATGCCGACAGGTTAAACGCCTTTTTTACCCCGGTAAACTTCCCTGAAAACTGCTGTTGATTTTTTTTGATTTAAATTATCGTTTTATTGCAATATATAAATATTATGAGTGCAAATAATTGTAGTCCTGCACAGCGCAAAAATCTGTCGTTTTTAGATAGGTATCTTACTTTATGGATTTTTTTGGCCATGGGTGCAGGCATAGCACTGGGTTATTATATGCCCTCGGTAAAGGGTGTTATCAACCAGTTTCAATCCGGTACTACTAATATACCGATAGCTATAGGTTTGATGCTGATGATGTATCCGCCTTTTGCCAAAGTGCGCTTTGAGGAATTGGGCAGGGTGTTTAGCAATGTGAAAATACTATCGCTCTCGTTGCTCATGAACTGGTTGGTTGGGCCGGTGCTGATGTTTTTATTATCGATAATATTCCTGCGGCATCATCCCGCCTATATGGTAGGTTTAATCATGATTGGGCTAGCGCGTTGCATAGCCATGGTAATGGTCTGGAACGAACTGGCCAATGGTAACCGTGAATATGCCGCTGGCCTAGTTGCTTTTAACAGTATTTTCCAGGTGCTTTTTTACAGTTTATTTGCCTGGCTGTTTATAACTGTTTTGCCGCCATATTTCGGGCTTAGCGGGCTGCAGGTAAATATCGGGATAGGGCAAATAGCCAAAAGTGTATTTATTTATCTTGGGATACCGTTTTTTGCCGGTTTTCTGACACGGTATGTTTTACGCAGGACAAAAGGCGATAGCTGGTATGTAAATCATTTTCTCCCTAAAATAAGTCCGGTAACGCTCATTGCATTGCTGTTCACCATTCTTATTATGTTTAGCCTTAAAGGCGGCCTTATTGTACAAATCCCTTTTGATGTAATCAGGATTGCCATTCCCTTGGTTATTTACTTTGTCGTCATGTTCCTGGTTACCTTTATGGCAGGCAAATGGCTGGGCGCCGATTATGCTCAAAATGCAGCACTTTCCTTTACCGCCGCGGGGAATAATTTTGAACTGGCCATAGCCGTGGCTATTGGTGTATTTGGTATCAACAGTGGCGAGGCCTTTGCAGGGGTGATCGGTCCGCTGGTTGAAGTGCCCGCATTAATTGGGCTGGTAAATGTGTGTTTTTGGCTAAAGAAAAGGTATTACCTCCCCAGATCTTAAAGTAAGATGGTCATGCTGAACTTGTTTCAGCATCCCACAGAACAAGTAACTCGAATCAGGGGTGTTAAATAACTCCGATGGTGCGATTCCCTTCCTACTGAATGGAAGGTAGGGGCAAGCAAGGTAAGCCAAAATTACATTTGTAACACTTTTCTGTTTTTTGTGCAATCAGCCTGCCTTACCAAATCAGGAAGCTCCTATGGAGCTAATATTCTGGTATTTTATGCTATAAACACGATACCCCGATGGGGTTTGTTATTTGCAGAGAACAAGTATTACCCCATCGGGGTATCGTGTTTATAGTTATTATCAGTGAATTTATTAGCTCCGTAGGAGCTTCCTGTAATATTTATCAATTCACCTCAACGATCTTCACATCCCAGGGAGCCAGCTGCAAAGTTGATTTTGATGCAATGCCGGTACCTGACAATAGTTCTTTTCCATCGGTATAAGGATAAGTAAAGCTGGTTTCTTTATCTGAGTAGTTGAAATAATAATGCACCGTTTTACCTTTTTGGTTAACGCCCGATTTGGTGATCACCGGGAAACTGAGCTGTTGATCTGCACCCCATAGTCCGACTTTTTTAACGGCGTTTGCCAGTATTTTATCGGTTACCGCGCTACTGGTAAGGCAGCCGATATAAGTGGCCAGGCCTTTGCCATAACTGTTTTCGGTGATGGCCGCATATTTTCCCCAAACCGGGTGGTCATAATAAGCCAATACCTTCGCGCTTGTAGGGGTAATCAGCTCCATCCAGGTGTTAATTTTTTTGTCCTCGGGTTTCAAATCAAAGTCGTCGCTCTTTAAGCCTACGTTTTCGGGTACGGTAAACTGGCTGTAGTAAATTCCGCAGGCTTCGTCAATAATACCAGGCTGGTGGGTAGTGCGTACCTTCACATTTTGGTCAGAAAAACCACTTTTAAAAGTATAAATGATATGGCCGCCATTTTTTACAAAGCGGTTTAAACGCTGCAGCAAGCTATCAGGCGCAACATATAGCAGGGGCACAATCAGCAGTTTATAATCCTCTATATTTTTGCTGGTAGGGTCAACAAAATCGCAGCTTACATTCATGCGGTAAAGCCCGTCATAAAGCTGACGTAATACTTCGTTATAACCAGTACGTACACCCCAGCCAAAGCCAAAAGCCTTAAAGCCACTCAGGGCTTCGTTGCTGAAAAGTATGGCTACATCACTTTTCTTTTTCAGGTTAATAAGCTGCGGACTTAGCCTGCCAAAATCTTTACCTATGGTTTTTGCTTCGTTATATACAGGATTGGGCTCAAAATCATGGCTCAGCAAACCCTTCCAATAAGTTTCGGCCGAGTTGTGGATGGAGTGCCATGGCCAATACTCCACCATATTAGCACCTGAGGCAATGTGGCTGAAGGCCTGCAACCTGAGTTGCCCGGGGTAGGGTATCCACTGCGGAAAGCCTTGTGCTTCGGTTTCCATCACCAGGTAATTTTTATTGCCTTTCATCGATCGCGCTACATCGCCGCCAAAAGAAATTTCGGTTCCGGTAAGCTTGTCCTGGCTGGGATGGTATATATCAACGCCGGCAATATCCAGGGCTTTTGCAGCGGCAAAATGATCAACATCGGGCTGTATGCCAAAGGAATATCCCCTCCAATCAAAATCAAAATTATGAGTTATAAACTGGTCTGGGCGTTTATATTCACGTATAATGGCAGCCTGCCAGGCCAGGTAGTCGGTAACCAGTTGCCGCTGAAATTTAGCAAACTCCGATGCAAGGCTGGCGTTGATGGTACCGGTCATTGATGGAAAATCATCCCAGTTATTAATGCGGTTGCTCCAGTAATCCAGTCCAAAAATCTTGTTGATGTTATCAAGGGTTTTATATTTAACCTGCATGTATTTAACAAACAAGGCCTGCACATTTGGCCCCGAGGTACCGTATGATTTTGTTTCATTATCAACCTGATAACCAATAATAGCGGGGTTATCCTTTATATGCTCCATAATTTTCCTGATTACGCGGTTTGCATAAAACCGGTAATCGGTATTGGTGATATCCATGTTTTGGCGGGCTCCATACTGGTTTTGCCCCGATGGGGTAATGGCCAGTATTTCGGGATGCTTTTTTACCATCCAGGTAGGTACGGCATAGGTTGGTGTACCAATAATTACATTGATGCCTGCCTTGTGCATGGCGTTCAATACGCGGTCAATATGGGTAAAATCAAATACGCCATCCTGCGGTTCAACGGTGCTCCAGGTTGATTCTGCAATGCGCACTACGTTAATACCGCAGTCTTTCATCATCTGTACATCCTTATCCAGCCTTTCATAAGGCATATACTCATCATAATAAGCCACACCATAAAGCAGCTTATTCATTTTAGGATATTGGGCAAACGTATAGCCACTAAAAAATAATTGTACCAGTAAAAGCAGCAGGTATTTCTTCTTCATAAAATGGGCTTTTGGGTGTAAATTGGTTCTGGTGATGAAAATACAAATTAATTGTGTCTTTAACACACAATATGAAATTGTTTAAGCGAAAAAGGCTTATCAATAGGCACTAAGGGCCCATTTTATGATAAAGGGAGGTGGAATAAGTAGTATTTGTGCAATAGATGTAGTAGTATCTCGTATTTTTATTCAGGTATAAAAACAGATATTAGTCCCGGTTGTAAAACTATAACCAGTATATAAATCTATGAAAATATTTACCCGCGCTTTGTTAATGCTGCTGTTAGGCATTTGCGTGTATCACGCAGATGCGCAAAATAAAAGACTAACCTATTGTAATCCGCTTAACCTTGATTACGGTTACACACCCTTTGAAAGTTTTGCCGGCTGGGGCAAGCACCGCGCCACTGCCGACCCTACTATGACCCTGTTTAAGGGTAAATACTATCTGTTTAGCACCAACCAGTTTGGCTACTGGTGGAGTAATGATATGCTCAACTGGAACTTTGTTTACCGAAAATTCCTGCGCCCTTATAACCAGGTGCAGGGCGATGAGCTTTGCGCCCCGGCAACATTGGTTTTGGGCGATACGCTCCTGGTGATCGGGTCTACCTATAATAGGGATTTTACCCTTTGGATGAGTACAAACCCAACCCATGACGACTGGAAAGCGGCTAAGGATTATTTTAAAGTGGGCGCCTGGGATCCGGGGATGTTTGCTGATGACGACGGGCGGGTATATATTTATCATGGTTCAAGTAATACCTTGCCGCTTTATGGGCAGGAAATTGACCGCAAAACGTTTGAGCCCATCGGCCCCAAAAAAGAACTGGTAAAGTTAAACCCCGAAATACACGGCTGGGAGCGTTTTGGTGAACATAGCGACAATGTGTTTTTGCTGCCTTTTATTGAAGGCTCCTGGATGAACAAGCATAACGGTAAATACTACCTGCAATTTGGCGCTCCCGGTACCGAGCAAAGCGGTTATGGCGATGGCGTTTTTATTGGTGATAAACCACTGGGGCCGTTTACTTATCAAAAGCATAATCCGTTTTCATACAAACCGGGTGGCTTTGCAAAGGGGGCAGGGCATGGCGCCACCTGGCAGGATAAGTTTGGTAATTACTGGCATATCTCTACCATGGGTATTTCTGTAAAAAATAATTTTGAACGCCGCATAGGTTTCTGGCCGGCTGGTTTTGATAATGATGGTACGTTGTATTGTAATACTGCCTATGGCGATTATCCGCAGTATCTGGCCCGTGGTCCCGAAGATCATTTGAAAAGTAATTTTACGGGCTGGATGATCCTGAACTATAATAAGCCTGTTGAAGTGTCATCAACCCTGGGTGCTTATGAACCTAATAATGCGGTCGACGAGGATATTAAAACCTACTGGAGTGCAAAAACGGCAGGTAAAAATGAGTGGTTTAAGACGGATCTGGGTGGTGTAAGTACGGTGGATGCCGTACAAATAAACTATGCTGATCAGGATGCTGCGTTCATGGGTAAATCACTGGGTGTTTTTCATCAATATATAGTTTACTCCTCATTGGATGGAAAAACGTGGAAAACATTGATAGACAAAAGCCGGAACAAAACCGATGTGCCGCATGATTATGTGGAGCTAAAAACCCCGGTAAAGGCACGTTACCTAAAAATGCAGAACCTGCACATGCCCACCGGTAAGTTTGCGCTGTCGGGTTTTCGCGTGTTTGGCAAAGGAGCCGGAGTAAGGCCCGATACCGTTCAAAACCTGGTTGTGCTGCGTGGCGATAGCGAGCGCCGTAACTCCTGGCTTAAATGGAAACCTAACGATAATGCCATAGGCTATACTATTTATATGGGCATAGCGCCCGATAAGTTGTACAATAACATGATGGTGTACGGCAAAAATGAATTTTACTTTAGCGGGATGGATAGGGATCTGCCGTATTATTTTCAGATTGAGGCGTTTAACGAAAGCGGCATTTCACAGCGTACCAAAGTGATCAAGGTACAGTAAGATTAACCTTTAGTTATTTTTTTAGCGTCCGATGGCCCGATAGTTGAGGTTTTTTCGTAAAATGCGCCCCTATGCTAAAATCAATACCCGTATTACTAACAGGCTTGTTTTTTTATTATACCGTTAGCGCGCAGCAGGCAGATAGCACGCTTAAAAAATCGCCGGTAAAAACCCTGAGCGATAAACAGTACAATGCTTTGTTGAAAGGTGACGACCTTTATGATATGCCCTTGGCCGCCGAATTAAACCATTATCCCATGCCGGATATGGCGATGAAATATAAGAAGGAATTGGGCTTAAGTCCCATTCAGATCACCAAAATTGGAGCCATAGCTACCGAGCTGCACCGCAAAAGGGTGGAGATGGGTACATTTATTATTACCAATGAGCAAACCCTTGACAATCTTTTTCGTAAACAAAAATTAAATAATGGGGATGTGATTTTTTATACTACCCGTTCGGGTTTATATTTCGGGGAGCTCAGAAACGCCATTTTGCAGGCTTGTTTAAGCACCGGCGATTTACTGGCACCGCAGCAAATAAAAAAGCTGGAAACTTTGCAAAACCGTAATTGATAATATACCGTTAGATTTATTTAATTTAGCGGCCCCAAATAAAGTGTATGAAGATTACTTTTGATTTTGAAAAGCCGTTAGCCGAGCTAATGCAGCAGATTGAAAAGGTGAAGCAGGTTGAGGATAAAAACAAGCTGGACATGTCTGCAACGGTAGCGGAACTTGAAGCTAAGCTGGAGGCTGCCAAAAAAGAAATTTATGCTAACCTTAGCGGCTGGCAAAAAGTTCAGATCTCCCGCCACCCTGAAAGGCCATATACCCTGCAATATATTGAGTTAATGTGCGATGATTTTATTGAATTGCACGGCGACAGAACCGTTGGTGACGATAAAGCCATTATTGGTGGTTTTGGAACATTAAACGGGCAAACCGTAATGTTTATAGGCCACCAGAAAGGGCGTAACACTAAAGAGCGCCAGTACCGCAATTTTGGTATGGCTAACCCCGAGGGTTACCGCAAAGCATTAAGGCTGATGAAAATGGCCGAAAAATTCAACAAGCCTGTAGTTACGCTGATTGATACACCCGGAGCATTTCCTGGTTTAGAGGCGGAAGAACGCGGACAGGGTGAAGCTATTGCCCGCAACCTGCTGGAAATGTCGGTATTGAAAGTTCCTGTGATCTGCGTTATTATAGGAGAAGGTGCTTCAGGCGGTGCATTAGGTATTGGCATTGGCGATAGGGTACTGATGCTGGATAACTCCTGGTATTCGGTAATATCACCTGAAAATTGCTCAACCATCCTTTGGAAAACCTGGGAAAATAAAGAACGTGCAGCCGAAGTATTAAAGCTTACATCAACAGAAATGCTTAAAAACAAGCTGATTGATGGCGTTATTAAAGAACCGCTTGGCGGTGCCCATCAGGATCCGGTAGCTATGGCAGCCATTCTGAAAAAACAATTGTTGAAAGATCTGAAAACCCTTGGTGAACGCAATATAGACGAACTGGTTAC
Organism: Mucilaginibacter saanensis; assembly: GCF_014200575.1. GTDB lineage: Bacteria > Bacteroidota > Bacteroidia > Sphingobacteriales > Sphingobacteriaceae > Mucilaginibacter. The sequence continues at coordinate 159,667 of NZ_JACHBZ010000012.1, forward strand.
AGAACGTATTGATAAATTCTGCAACATGGGTGTTGTTAACGAAGGATAATCTTATCTGATAAGTAAACAAAAAGGGAGTCGTTTTAAAAATGACTCCCTTTTTGTTTATTCTCCACTTGTATTTGCTGTGAGGGCACGAAACAATCTCCCATAAAACCAACTTGTCATGCCGAACTTGTTTCGGTACCCCACAAGCTGAGCTCTCCACACTTTTTTCCAATAAAACAAACTTGTCATGCTGATTTCTATGATAAAAGCAAATGATTTTGATAAGGGATTTGATTTTTATAACTGCGAATATCCTATGGACAATTTTGTTTCTGAC
>NZ_JACHBZ010000013.1 GCF_014200575.1 Mucilaginibacter saanensis
TTCCAAAACTTATTTTTTTTTATTTTTCTAAGCTTTTTCTAACCCTTTTCCCTCTCTTCTTTCATCCCCCTCTTGCGGGTTGCAAAGATGCAAATTATTTTGCGGCTTCCGAAATTTATTTGAAGTTTTTTTTATGGCTCTTTTCTTTCTCGCTATATCACTTTCACCTTCAAAACCAACACTTCTCTAACCTTTCTAAGAACAATTCCCGCTTCCTCGTTTGCGGGCTGCAAAGGTAGACACTATTCCCACTTTTCCAAACTCTTTTTGCCTTTTTTACCTCTCTTTTCCTAACTCATTATAAATCAATCCTAATTTCTTATACCAACCATTATCTTATACTCCATTCTCCAACTCAATTACCCTTTAACTGCCATTTTTCCCATTAACCCAATATGCAGTCAGCGTTAAGCCTGCCTAAACGGATATATACTATATAAAGGAGATTCTTTAGTAATGTTTAACCTTATATAAAGGTATACATAATATATACCCTTATATAAGCATCACTTTAACTATCTATATATAGTAGTGAGTTTGTAAATGACTGGCAAGCGCACCTGTTATATATAGTATCTGAATATATCACCTACCAATAACATGCGTATCCTCGGCTTGCTGATGTATTTGCGGGATACACGGCATGTATAATTATAGTAAGTATGCTGCTATAACAAATTAACTATCGTACATTTATAACCACTCATGAACAGCAATAGTTAAAAGATGTTAAATACCTTAATATATATAACAGGAGCCAAAACCGCGTTATATATTAGCCGATAAATAAATAATTGACTGATTTATATTATTCACCTATCTTTGCAAAATGTTTAAAAAGCAACTTACGTTATTAGCCAGTGTTTTAGCTCTGTTATTTATCACACTTGGCGGTTGTAAAAGCAAATACGAAAAGTTAAAAGCAAGTAACGATTACGCCAAAAAATACCAGGAGGCCATTAAATACTATAACCAAAAAGATTATAACAAAGCTTTGGGTTTGTTTGATGTACTGGTTGAACGTTATCGCGGACGTGCCGAGGCTGAGGATTTGTTTTATTACTATGCCTTCACCAATTACAAACTGAAGGATTATACTGCCGCCAGGTATCACTTTAAAACCTTCGCAGATACGTACCCATCAAGCACCAGGGCTGAGGAATGCCGTTTCTTTTCGGCTTACTGCTACTACCTTGATTCGCCTATATACTCGCTTGATCAGGATAATACCCTAAAAGCTATTGAGGCCCTACAGTTGTTTATTAACCTTTACCCAAAAAGTGACCGTGTTACTGAAGCAAGTAAGCTGATACAAAACCTGCGCGACAAGCTTGAAACTAAAGCTTATGCCAATGCTAAGTTGTATTTAACTATCAGTGATTATCAATCAGCAGTGATTTCATTTAATAATGCCCTGCGTGACTATCCTGATACCAAATATGCCGAAGAAATGGAATACCTGACTGTTAAAGCACAATATTTATATGCCGATCACAGCCGCGAGGACAAACAGGAAGAGCGTTATACCCAGGCTATCACCTATGCCGATCAATTTAACGAGAAATATCCGAACAGCAAATACGGACACGAAACCAAGGATTTTGCAAAAGAGAGCAAACGCGGCATACAAAGTGCTAAACATATATTGGCTGATGCTTTAAACAACTATAAAGTTGCCCAGAAAATAGCCGCAAAGGACACTGTAAAAACACAGGCTCCATCAGAAAAGAACCAGGAACAAAAAATACCATATTAAAAAAAATTATATGACAGCAAATAACACCAACAAACCAGTAGTAGCAAGCAGCACTGTAACCCGTGATTTACGCGAGCTGGATGTGAACACCAATAATATATATGAGTCGCTTGTAATTATGTCAAAAAGAGCGAACCAGATATCAAACAATATTAAAGAAGAGTTACACCAAAAACTGTCTGAGTTTGCATCATCAAATGACAACCTTGAGGAAGTTTTTGAAAACCGTGAGCAAATTGAGATCTCTAAATACTACGAAAAATTGCCTAAACCGTCATTGGTAGCAGTTCAGGAGTTTTTAGACGATAAGGTTTACTATCGTAACCCAACAAAAGAAGCATAAGCCCCTACTCCCTAAAAGGGGGAGTAAAGGCCAAAGAATTAAAACTCCCTTATGGGAGTTTTTTTGTTATTTTTAAATTTTATAATCATTCCCCCTTAAGGGGGTTAGGGGGTACTATGCTTGAGGGTAAAAATATAGTTTTGGGAGTTTGCGGCAGCATTGCCGCTTACAAATCGGCTTTGCTGGTCAGGTTGCTCGTTAAAGCAGGAGCCCACGTACAAGTGGTGATGACTCCCGATGCCACTAACTTTATAACTCCGCTTACACTATCTACTCTTTCTAAAAACCCCGCACTGGTTAATTATTTTAAGCCCGATACCGGCGAATGGAATAACCATGTGGAGCTGGGTATCTGGGCCGACATGCTTATTATTGCACCGGCAAGCGCCAATACCCTGGCAAAAATGGCTAATGGCCTTTGTGATAATTTACTATTGGCCGTTTACCTATCGGCCAAATGCCCGGTGTATTTTGCACCAGCCATGGATCTGGATATGTGGCTGCACCCTGCCACCCGCAATAACGTAAGCAAATTGCAATCATTCGGCAATACGTTGATAGCTCCTGGTAATGGTGAACTGGCAAGTGGTTTGTATGGCGAAGGCAGACTGGCAGAACCTGACGAGATCGTAGATTATCTATCATCCGCCCTAAAAAAAAAACTCCTTTTAGCTAATCAAAAAGTGGTGGTTACCGCCGGGCCGACCTATGAGGCCATTGATCCGGTACGCTTTATTGGCAACCACTCATCAGGTAAAATGGGGTTTGCCATTGCCGATGAATTAGCAACAATGGGTGCCGATGTTATATTGATTACCGGGCCAACGGCACAGGTAAGCAAGCAGTATAACGTAAAGCGAATTGACGTAACATCTGCCGCAGAAATGCTCACTGCCTGCGAGCATAATTTTAAAGATGCCAAAGTATGCGTGATGAGTGCGGCCGTTGCCGACTATACCCCTACGCATGTTGCCCAGCAAAAGATCAAAAAACAAGATACCGGCTTTAACATCGAGCTCAAAAAAACAACTGACATTTTAAAGTTTTTAGGTGAGCAGAAAGCAGAAGGCCAGTTATTGGTAGGTTTTGCCTTAGAAACCAATGATGAAGAAGAGAATGCAATAAACAAGCTGAAGCGAAAAAATCTTGATTTTATTGTATTAAATTCGCTTAACGATGCCGGTGCCGGTTTTAAAAGCGATACCAATAAAATAACTATTATTGACCGCAACCTGCAAAAAACAGTTTTTGAGCTTAAAAGCAAAGATGCTGTAGCACATGATATCTGCCTTAAAATTGCGCAACTTCTTAAAGAATGAAGAAATTATTGCTTTATATAGTTTTGGCCCTTGTGGGGTTCCGGGCTACTGCTCAGGATCTGAATGCCCGGGTACAGGTGCTTTCGCCTAAAATACAAGGGAGCAATAAGCGGGTTTTTCAGAGTCTGGAAACCGCCATGAAAGATTTTCTAAATGGCCGCAAGTGGAGTGCTGACCCTATATTACCCCAGGAACGGATAGATTGTAACTTTGTACTGACCGTTACCAACTGGGATGGCGGCGGTAACTTTAGCGGTGAGCTGCAGGTACAGTCATCCAGGCCGGTTTATGGTTCGGCATACAGCTCAACTTTATTGAATATTAATGATAAGGATGTTGATTTTATATACAACGAAGGACAAACCATTGATTATACCGACCAAAGTTTTCAAAGTAACCTGAGCTCTATCATGGCTTTTTATGCCTATATCATTGTAGGTTTAGATTATGACACCTTTTCGCTTTACGGCGGCTCTACTTATTTTGCCAATGCACAAACTGTAATTAATAACGCACAATCGAGCTCATACCGCGGCTGGAAAGCTTTTGACAGTAACATTAACCGGTATTGGTTATCGGAAAACCTGGGTAATAAGGTTTATGAACCCTTGCGCAGCTTTATGTATGATTACCACCGCAATGGCCTGGATGCCATGGCTGATAACGTACCAAAGGGCCGGAAAGAGATCAGTTCGATTTTACCAAACCTGCAACAAATAGACAGGCAACGGGTTGGCGCGATGTTCCCACTTGTATTTTACACCGCAAAAAGCGATGAACTGGTATCGTTATTTAGCAAAGCCGACCCACAGGAACGGCTGCAGGCCATGAATATATTGCTGCAGGCTGATCCGGCTAACGGCACCAAATACCAAACACTGCAAAAGTAAATGCAGCTTATTGGTCTGAAACAGCACCTGTCAGATTAAAGAACTATACGATTTTGAATAGCAAAGACACATATAGGTGTCTTTTTTTATTCTTTGCGAAAAGAATCTTATCCCCAAATACAAGTTCTGATAATATCATAACACCCTACAAAAAAATAATTTCACAAAACCCTTGCAAATACGAAATCCATCGTAGATATTTGTACGAAGAAATTCGTATTAAAATAAAATGGATATAAAACCAACCGAAAGCGAGCTTGAAATATTACAGGTGATCTGGAATAAAGGGCAATGCACCGTACGTGATGTGCACGAAGAATTGGCCAAAACCAAAGATGCCGGTTATACCACTACCCTAAAGCTAATGCAGATTATGCATGACAAGGGTATGGTTGAACGGGACACTTCGGCAAAAACGCACCTTTACAAAGCATTATTTAGCCAGGAACAAGCGCAAAGCAACGCATTGGATAAAATATTGTCTACTGTATTTAAAGGCTCAACATCCGATCTGGTGATACAGGCGCTGGGGCAGCACCGCGCATCACAGGACGAGATTGACGCCATCAAAAATTATCTTAACCAGTTTGATCAGCATAAAAAATAAAACATCATGGAAAATCTGTTCTATAACATAAGCCAGGTTTTAGGTATCACCATTATCCACTCCTTGTGGCAGGGATTATTGGTTTGGTTTGCACTGCGCTTGTTGCTCACTTGCTTTCCGTCTATATCGTCGGTAAAAAAGCACAATGTGAGTATGGTGGCTATGCTAACTATAAGCGTTTGGTTTATTTACACTTTTGTGAATCAATTACAGGTGCACAGCTGGGTTGATCTGTCGGCTGTGAAAAACGAATCAATCTTACCTCAGCTCTTCGCCTTTCCAATAAACGGCTTGGCACGCACGGCACCAGCTACCTATTATAGTTATGTTATAGAAGGATACCTTCCGTATGTATCGGCGCTTTACTTTGCAGGCCTGGTATTTAACTTGCTGCGCATGGGCTTAAACTGGCAAAAGATCAGCCTGATAAAAAGAACCATGATACCTGCCGACCAGGTGCAGATTTATGCAGATAAATTTTGCCAAAAGCTCCGTATCAGTCAATATGTAAGCGTAAACTTTAGCCGGCTTGTTGATGTGCCTTGCATGATTGGCTATTTTAAACCCATTATACTTTTACCTATATCGTTAATCACTTATCTGTCTGCCCAGGAGGTAGAGGCTATTTTGCTGCATGAATTATCGCATATTAAACGCCATGACTACCTGCTCAATATGGTACAGCAATTGGCAACCATACTCCTTTTCTTTAATCCCTTTGCCCAATTAATTAACCACATTATAAACCAGGAACGCGAAAACCGGTGCGATGACCTGGTAGTACAAACTACTGCCCAACCTTTAATATATGCCCAGGCCTTGTTAAAATTGGAACAATCGCGACAAGGAGCCATGCAACTGGCGCTGGCAGCAACCGGAAAAAAATACCATTTACTCAACAGAATTGAACGCATCATGAAAACAAAGAAACCAATTGGCAACATACGCCATCTGCTTGTAGCCGTTGCAATAATGGCGGCCAGCATAAGTAGTATAGCATGGCTAAACCCAACCATCAAAAACGGCAGGATCACCGTAAAGAAAGTAACCTACCCAAAAGCAATCACCGCATTACTTACCGATACTACAGCTAAAAAAGTAATAGTAAAAAAGGTACTGATAGTTAAAAGAAACACGAAAGCTAAATCAGGTTTACATAAACCTACTACTCAGGTTTATGACGGCTTTGATGATGTCGAGCTGAACAAGCTCACAGCCGAAGTTAGCAAACATGCTGATGTGATAGGCAGGTACTATGATAGCCCGGAGATAAACAATCAGAAGAAACTAATGGACGAGGTAAAACAAGCTACCGAAGACTTCCAGAATAATCCCAGGTTAAAACAGATGCAGCTGGATCAGGAAAAGTTGGGTGCAGAGATTGAAAAAAACTGGGGTCAAACTTCTGAGATGCAGGAAACGAGCAAACAAATGGGCGAGCTGGGTGATAAAATCGGGAAATATTTTAACACACCGGAGTTTAAGCAAATGAACGAGCAGCTTGAAAAAAAGTACGGCATACCCCACAACCGTAATTATGTTGATGACAGCAAGGATGAAAACTATAAAAAATATCAGGCAGAACTGCAAAGCAAGCTCCCTGCCGAAGTAAAACAACAAACTGATCAGTTAAAAAGGATGGGTGAGCAAATGCGCAGCAATTATGATTCGCCGGAGCTTCGTAAAAAAACAGATGAATTAAGGGCAATGGGCGATAGCATGCGTAGCGCTTATGACAATAACGAAGCCAGGCAACTGCAAAAGAAAATTAAGATCATCCAGGAGCGGGTGCATGTTTACGAAAACAACCCACAGATAAAGCGGGAACAGGAATTATTAAAACAAGCCAGTAAACGATTACAGGAGTATACCAACAGCCCGGCATTTAAAAAACGGATGGCCGATCATCGGAAACAAGTGGAAGTTGCATTAGAAGACAAAACCAATTCTCAGGATATACAACCAGTTCCCATTCAATAGTTTTTAATTGTTGAACCCAATAGATTGAATTTCGTAATTTAGTATCCTTAATAAAATAAGGATACTTTTTTTATGCTTCAAAAGCTAACCATTAATAACTACGCGTTAATTGATAACCTTGAAATAAGCTTTGGCAAAGGTTTAAACATACTTACCGGCGAAACCGGGGCGGGTAAATCAATCATATTAGGGGCCTTATCACTTATTTTGGGGCAACGGGCCGAAGGTCGTTACTTTTTTAACCAGCAAAAAAAATGTGTTATTGAAGGCCAGTTTAAAATTGGCGAATTTCATCTAAAATCGTTTTTTGAGGATAACGACCTGGATTACGAGGCCGAAACTGTTTTGCGCCGCGAGATATCGGCCGATGGTAAATCAAGGGCATTTGTGAACGATACCCCCGTTAACCTGAATGCACTTAAACAACTGGGAGAAAAACTAATAGATATCCACTCACAACACGCAACACTGGAAATCAATGATCCCGAGTTTCAGTTATTAGTGGTAGACTCCGTTGCCAAGCACGATGAGCTGCTGCATGACTATCAAAGCAAATTCAAGGCATATAAAAAAGCTACATCTAAACTTAATGAGCTGATTGAGGAAAGCGAAAAAGCAAAGACCGACCTTGATTATTTTCAGTTTCAGTTTGATGAATTGGAGAAAGCCAGCTTAAATGCTGACGAACAGGAATTGCTTGAAAAAGAACTATACGCCTTAAATAATGCCGAAGAAATAAAACGCAACTTGTTTGGTGCTTACTATTTGATGCAGGAAGGCGAAGCTGCCGCATTGGTACAATTACGCGAAGCAGGTCAGCAACTGGGGTTATTAGAAAAATTTGATCCCGAAATTGAAGAATTGCACCAGCGCCTGAACAGCACCATTATTGAATTAAAAGATATTGCTGCCGAAATCGAAGTAATTGAACAACGTACCCATACCAACGAGGCCCGGGTTGAGGAGGTTAATACGCGCCTGAGCCTTATTTATAATCTGCAAAAAAAACATCGTGTAAACACCAATGCCGAATTATTGCAGATCCAGGACGACCTGTCAGACAAGATACAGAAAGTATTGTTTAGCGACGAAGCTGTAGAAAAGTTACAAAAACAACTAACCGCCGATAAGGCAGAGCTGGAAAAACTGGCTGCTAAGCTAACGGCCAATCGTGTAAAAGCTATTCCTGCTATCCAAAAGCAGGTATTGGCTACACTGGCCGAAATGGGAATGAGCAATTCAGCATTACAAATTGAGCATTCTCCCCTATCACTTAAAGCGGGAGTTGAAAAAGTAGATGCGCGCAATCCACCTTCAGGGGGGCTGGGGACTAATGGGGCCGATCATATCCGTTTCCTGTTCTCGGCCAACAAGGGTCATGCCTTAGCCGAAATGAGCAAAGTGGCGTCAGGTGGTGAACTTTCGCGATTGATGCTCAGCATTAAATCGCTTATTGCGCAATACACGGCTTTGCCAACCATCATTTTTGATGAGATAGATACAGGGGTATCCGGCGAAGTGGCCAATAAAGTTGGGCAGATCATGGAACAACTGGCCGCTAATCTACAGGTTATCACCATAACCCACCTGCCGCAAATTGCCAGCAAAGGCCAAAATCATTATTTTGTTTATAAAGATGATTCGGCTGCAACTACCTACACCCGCATTAAACAGCTGGACAAGCAGGAACGTATATTGGAAATTGCCAAAATGCTCAGCGGCGACAAACCGGGCGAAAGTGCGCTGCAAAACGCCAGGGAATTGCTAAACAGTTAATAATCGGCAATTTACAACCCCACCGGATTTATTTTGGCAACTAACGGTATAGATGAACTTTTTGTGTACAGCCGTTTCTAACTGTTAACTGATAAATAAATCTTTACATTTACCCTTAATTATAAAAACTTAAAACATGGCTTATAATTTATTAAAAGGTAAAAAAGGGATCATTTTTGGTGCCTTGAATGAACAATCCATTGCCTGGAAAGTAGCGCAGCGCGCTGTGGAGGAAGGCGCAGAAATTGTGCTATCAAACGCTCCCATTGCATTACGCATGGGCGAACTTAATAAACTGGCAGAGGAATGTAATGCCCCAATTATTGGTGCCGACGTAACCAATAACGACGACCTTACCAACCTGTTTACTAAAACACAGGAACATTTTGGCGGCGGTGTCGATTTTATATTGCACTCCATTGGTATGAGCGTTAACGTACGCAAAAGCATCCCTTATACCGAGAACAATTACGATTTTACGCATAAAGGATTAGATATATCGGCATTGAGCCTGCATCGTGTATTGCAAACCGCCATGAAAATGGATGCCATAAACGAATGGGGATCGGTACTGGCCTTAACCTATATTGCGGCACAGCGTGTATTTCCCGATTATAATGACATGGCCGATAACAAGGCTTACCTGGAAAGCATTGCCCGCAACTTTGGTTACCAATACGGTGTAAAAAAACACGTACGTATTAATACCGTATCACAATCACCTACCCGCACCACTGCGGGCGCAGGGATAAAAGGATTTGATGGCTTTGTAAACTATGCAGAAAAAATGAGCCCATTAGGCAATGCCAATGCCGACCAATGTGCCGATTACTGTGTTACCCTGTTTAGTGATCTTACCCGGATGGTTACCATGCAAAATCTTTTCCATGATGGCGGTTTTTCGTTTACCGGCGTAACCCAGGCTGTTATTGAGCAAATGGAGAAATAAAATGCGCGATATATCAAGCACAAAAAAAGGGCCTTGCAAATTGCAAGGCCCTTTTTTTGTGCTTGATATTCTTATTGTGAAGAATCAACCAAAACAACTTTTACTTTAATATCAGATGATGGAGCAGCACTTAACTGGGTACCATCAGAATTTTGAGCATATATGGTAACTACGCCCACAGATGAAGTGTAGCTATAAGCTATGCCATTGTATGTTTGAGGCAAAGCTTCATAAGTAACACCTTTATCATAAGAAATATAAACCAATACCCCGCCGTTTTCTTGCGCATATTGATCCTGTTCTGGCAAATCCTTAAGTGGTGACCTGTAAGATTTATTACCGCCGCTATCCGTATATACTTCCCATCCGGTGGTGCCGTTTATGGTGTAAATTGCCGTAATGTTTGCTGGAGTAATATACTTTTTAGTACAAGAAGTTGCTGCAATTAAAATAGTACAGCAAACGAGAGTCAAGATTTTTTTCATATAGTATGCGTTTGTTATTATTAGTAAGACACTAATTTCTTAAAAAGGTTTAACGCTTTTAGCATTAATTTATTTTTAGTTAATAATAGATAGTCATATATAACCCCGAATATAAGGCCATTTAGTATAAATAAAATGTCAGTAGTGCGCTGTTATGTTTAACATCGGCTACATTTTATTGTTTTTGAGCGCTATTGAAATACCGGCTGTTTTGTTAAAATACCGCTGGTGGATTTATTCTCCCGGTCAAATAATTATTAAACAAAAAACCCGGCTTGTGGCCGGGTTTCTTTTTATTCAGAAAGATCAATTATTTCTGTTCTTCCTGCTCAGGCTCTTTACTTTCACCTTTTTTGTCGATGATCTTAATCTCGTTGGCTTCTTTGTCATAGTCAACTGCCATAGTATCACCTTCGCTTAGTTCACCTTTCAGTATTTCTTCAGCAATCGGATCTTCCAGGTATTTCTGGATAGCACGTTTTAACGGACGGGCACCAAATTGCGAATCATAACCTTTATCGGCAATAAACTCCTTAGCAGCTTCGGTAAGTTCAATTTTAAAACCTAAACCATTAACCCTGCTAAACAGGTAAGCTAATTCAATATCAATGATTTTGAATATTTCGTCTTTACCTAATGAGTTAAATACGATCACGTCATCAATACGGTTCAAAAACTCTGGTGCAAAGGCACGTTTCAAAGCGTTTTCAATAACACCACGTGAGTGTGAATCGGCTTGCAAATTTTTAGCATTGGTGCTGAAACCAACACCCTGACCAAAATCTTTGAGCTGACGGGCTCCGATATTTGATGTCATGATGATGATGGTATTCCTGAAATCAACCTTGCGGCCTAATGAATCAGTCAATTGTCCTTCATCTAATACCTGTAACAGGATATTAAATACATCAGGATGAGCCTTTTCAATTTCATCCAGCAATATTACCGCATAAGGTTTACGACGTACCTTTTCGGTTAACTGCCCGCCTTCTTCATAACCCACATAGCCCGGAGGCGCCCCCACTAAACGTGATACCGCAAATTTCTCCATGTACTCGCTCATATCAATTTGTATCAGCGCATCTTCGGTGTCAAACATGAAACGGGCAAGTTCCTTTGCAAGCTCAGTTTTACCAACACCGGTTGGGCCTAAGAAAATGAATGAGCCAATTGGCTTTTTAGGATCTTTTAATCCTGCACGGGTACGTTGTATAGCACGGGTTAATTTTTTAATAGCTTCATCCTGACCAATAATTTTACTGGCAACTGTATCAGCCATGTGCAACAGTTTCTGACTGTCGGCCTGGCCAACCCTTTGCACAGGTATACCGGTCATCATGGATACTACTTCGGCAACATTATCTTCGGTTACGGTGTAACGTTTTGATTTTGTTTCAGCTTCCCACAATGCTTTAGCCTGATCAAGCTCTACCAGCAAATTCTTTTCGGTATCGCGTAACTGAGCTGCTTCTTCATATTTCTGACTGCGAACAACTTTGTTTTTCTCAATCTTGATCTGCTCAATCTTTTGCTCAATATCCAGTATGTTCTGAGGCACATGAATATTGGTTAAGTGAACACGTGAGCCAGACTCATCCAGGGCGTCAATAGCCTTATCCGGTAAAAATCTGTCGGTAATGTACCTGGTGGTTAAATTAACGCAGGCATTAATTGCCTCAGGAGTATAAGTTACGCCATGATGCTCTTCGTATTTTTCTTTGATCCTGTTCAGTATCTCAATAGTTTCAACCGGAGTTGCAGGCTCAACCATTACCTTTTGGAAACGGCGATCCAATGCGCCATCTTTTTCAATATACTGACGGTACTCATCTAAAGTAGTTGCGCCAATGCATTGAATTTCGCCCCTGGCCAAAGCTGGTTTAAACATGTTTGAAGCATCAAGCGAGCCTGAAGCGCCACCAGCACCTACTATAGTATGTATCTCATCAATAAATAAAATAACATCCGGTGATTTTTCCAGTTCGTTCATGACCGCTTTCATGCGTTCTTCAAACTGGCCGCGGTATTTTGTACCGGCAACCAATGATGCCAGATCCAATGTAACTACGCGTTTGTTAAACAACACACGTGATACTTTACGCTGCACAATACGCAGGGCCAATCCTTCGGCAATAGCCGATTTACCAACACCTGGCTCACCTATTAATATAGGGTTGTTTTTTTTACGGCGCGATAATATCTGTGATACCCTTTCAATCTCTTTTTCACGGCCAACAATAGGGTCAAGCTTACCATCTTCGGCGGCACGGGTTAAATCGCGGCCAAAGTTATCAAGCACCGGTGTTTTTGATTTAATATCAGATACCTTTTTAGGCTGGCTAAATGACTCTTCTTCTTTAAAGTCATCATCACCACCTGTTGATGATCCCGGCATTTCGTCAGTTACATCATTTTTGTGTGATTCAACTTCACCTTTAAATACTTCGTAGTTTACATTAAACTGCATCAGTATCTGCGAAGCAATATTATCCTCGTCACGCAATATGGATAGCAGCAAATGCTCGGTTCCAATTACATCACTTTTAAATATCTTGGCTTCAAGATAAGTTATCTTCAATACTTTCTCGGCTTGTTTAGTTAAGGGGATACTGCCAATATGTACGTTTGTTCCAATAGTTCCTTTTACGGCATCTTCAACGGCGCGGCGCAGTTTTGCTGTATCAACGTTCAATCCTTTTAGCAATTTAATTGCGACACCGTCCCCGTCCCGGATAAGCCCCAGTAAAAGATGTTCGGTTCCAATATAGTCGTGCCCCAGGCGTAATGCCTCTTCCCTGCTATATTGAATAACATCCTTAACCCTCGGCGAAAATTTAGCTTCCATATATACCTTTCTTATTATGAACGTCCTAATCTATTAATTTTGTTTTTACAAACTGTGACGCTTGTCTTAACATTTATCAACAATATTGCCAACATTTAATGCTTTGCAGAAACAGACATTGATATGATACGCAAGCTATCAAAGTTTAGCTTTATTCAATAATTTTTATCAGAAAATTCAACAATCGCTGAATTTTTTTACAATATACAAATGAAATACAGCTATTTGATACAAATTATTCAAAATAGTTTAAACAATATACGCATTATTTATAACGAATGCAACCAAACAGGCATTTCGTCACCATACATGACATTTAGGCATTAAGTCAATTTGCTGACTGTTTATAATTATGTACGTAATATTATCATTAATAGTTGCTCAGCACCTATGTTTAACGCAATAATAATACAACAAGTATATCACAACTTTTTTAAAGCCGGTTTAGTTTGTTACTTTTATTAGACCCATATCAGAAACCCATCATATCTATCATGAAATTTTTTGCTGTAATTTCATTTGCCCTTGCTCCGCTGGCAGGTATAGCCCAGACCAAAATCCCGGTACCGGAAAAACAATCCCCAAAACCTGACTATTTTATTGACTCCATTAAGGTAAATGACGACTACATTAGGTACATTAACCCGATGAAATTCAATCTATTAACGTTGTTAAGGATGCCGGCACTATCAATGGGACTATCTTTATTACCTTAAAACCATGACCTGCCCAGGAAAATCTCTACGGATAAACTTTTGTCAGTAAACGACATCTGGAAAGCAAACATTGCCCCCGCAGACAGCGATAAAAAGGTACTGTACATGATTGACGATAAATTACTGACAGATACAACCAATGTACGCATCCCATCAGTGTTTGTAAGAACAGTAAGCCTGACAAAGGCCGCCTAAATGCCATACTTTAATACAGCATTTCCGCAGATTTTATTAATGAAAATATCAACCAAATCTCCAATACTGCACATTCGGAGGCGGGCGGCCTCCAAATAAGTATATTTAAGGATTTAATTATTTACCATTACATTAATTATTCATTTTAACAGATATTTGTCCTCATTAATTTTAATACTAAATGGCTGACGAGAAGATCATATTTTCAATGGCTGGGGTTAGTAAGGTCTACCCTCCGCAAAAAACAGTTTTAAAAAATATTTACTTGTCATTTTTCTACGGCGCTAAAATTGGCGTTATAGGTTTAAATGGTTCGGGTAAATCATCTTTGTTAAAAATTATAGCAGGCATCGATAAAACCAATATAGGCGAAGTTGTTTTTTCGCCGGGCTATACCGTAGGCTACCTGAGCCAGGAACCGGAGCTTAATCCGGAAAAAACCGTACGCGAAGTGGTGGAAGAAGGCGTTGCCGAAACTACTGCCTTATTAAAGGAGTACGAAGAGATCAACGAAAAGTTTGGCTTGGAAGAATATTACGGCGATGCTGACAAAATGGATAAACTGATGGCCCGCCAGGGCGAGCTGCAGGACCAGATTGATGCCGTGAACGCCTGGGAACTGGACACTAAGCTGGAGCGCGCCATGGATGCATTACGTTGCCCGGAACCTGACACCAAAATTGGAGTACTGTCAGGTGGTGAGCGCCGCAGGGTAGCACTTTGCCGCCTTTTGTTAAAAGAACCGGATGTTTTATTGCTTGATGAGCCTACCAATCACCTGGATGCTGAATCAATTGACTGGCTGGAGCAGCATTTACAACAATATAAAGGTACCGTTATAGCGGTAACGCACGATCGTTACTTCCTGGATAATGTAGCCGGCTGGATCCTGGAGCTTGACCGCGGAGAAGGCATTCCGTGGAAAGGAAATTATTCTTCATGGCTTGATCAAAAAGCTAAACGCCTGGCACAGGAAGATAAAACAGAAAGTAAACGCCAAAAAACTTTAGAACGTGAGCTGGAATGGGTACGCATGGGACCAAAAGGTCGCCACGCCAAATCAAAGGCCCGTTTAGGCAATTACGAAAAACTGGCCTCAGAAGAAACCAAAGAACGCGAAGAAAAACTGGAGCTGTTTATTCCACCCGGCCCGCGTTTAGGTAATGTGGTTATTGAAGCCAACGGTGTAAGCAAATCATACGGTGATAAGTTGCTATTTGATAACCTAAGCTTCTCATTACCTCCGGCAGGAATTGTAGGCATTATTGGCCCCAACGGTGCTGGTAAAACCACCCTTTTCCGTTTAATTACGGGGCAGGATCAGCCCGACGCAGGTACTTTCCGCGTGGGTGAAACCGTTGCCTTAGGCTATGTTGACCAGATGCATGACGATCTTGATCCTAACAAATCTGTTTGGGAAAACGTAACCGGTGGCCTGGAAACCATTATGGTAGGTAACAAACCACTAAACTCCCGTGCTTATGTATCTAAGTTCAACTTTAACGGTGCCGATCAGCAGAAAAAAGTAGGTGTACTATCGGGCGGTGAGCGTAACCGCGTTCACTTATCCATTACTCTTAAAAAGGGATCAAACGTATTGCTGCTGGATGAGCCCACCAATGATATTGACGTAAATACACTGCGTGCCTTGGAAGAAGCCCTCGAAAACTTTGGTGGCTGCGCAGTGGTGATCAGTCACGACCGTTGGTTCCTTGACCGTATCTGTACCCACATCCTGGCCTTTGAAGGCAACTCACAAGTTTACTTTTTTGAAGGAAACTACTCCGATTACGAAGAGAACCGCAAAAAACGCCTGGGCGATGTAGCGCCTAAACGAATCAAGTATAAAAAGTTGACGGTATAGGGAATTAATACCTCCCACAAATCCATCGCGTCACTGCGAGGCACGAAGCAATCTCCAACTTACAGGGTCTCTCTGTATGGTATTGAGATTGCTTCGTACCTCGCAATGACGTTTTTTTATTTTAATTGGTGGTTAACTTCAATCACACCTCTCTTATACCTACGCAACAACACATTTCATCATTTACCCAAACGTTAATTTGTTGTCATAAAATTCAACAAACTCCAAAATATCCGCTAACTATCAATTCCTTATATCAAGTCAATAAAAAATTCCCTAACTTGCCATTTTCTAAAATATAATACTTAAGGCCATGACAGAGACGCTGGACATCAAGATCACCAAGACCACTCATTCCCGTTTAGCAGAAACGGATTTTGACAACTTACCATTCGGAAAAACATTTTCTGACCACATGTTTGTGGCGGATTATGCTGATGGTGAATGGAAAAACCTTCAGGTCATTCCCTACGGCGAAATTGGGCTTAGTCCGGCAATTTCTGCATTGCATTACGGCCAGGCTTTTTTTGAAGGGTTAAAAGCTTATAAACATGCTGATGGAAAAGTAACTATTTTCCGTCCGGATAAAAACGCCATCCGTTTTAACAAATCGGCAGAGCGCTTGTGTATGCCACAACTGCCCGAAGAAATATTTTTACAAAGTATGGCCGCCGTGGTTGATATTGACCGCGATTGGGTACCATCAAAAGATAACCATGCATTATACATCCGTCCGTTTATGTTTGCTACAGATCCTTACCTGGGTGTAACACCATCGGCAACCTATAAATACATGGTAATTGCCGGCCCCGTAGGACCATACTTTTCAAAAACCCTGCGCGTTAAGATCGAAACACATTATACCCGCGCAGCCGAAGGTGGTATGGGTTTTGCAAAAGCAGCAGGTAATTATGGCAGCTCCATGCTACCAGCGCGTAAAGCAACCGAGGAAGGTTTTGACCAGTTAATCTGGACCGATGCCAAAGAGCATAAATACATTGAAGAAATGGGTGCCGCCAATGCCATGTTTGTACTTGACGGTACGCTGGTTACAGCCGAAGCCAAAGACACCATTTTAGATGGCGTAACACGTGATACCGTAATTGCTTTAGCAAAAGAATGGGGTATCCCGGTTGAAACACGCAAGGTTTCTGTTGCCGAAATTATTGAAGGTGCCAAAAACGGCAAACTTACCGATGCTTTTGGCGCCGGTACCGCTGCAACTATTGCATCAGTTGGGTCTATAAGCCTTGATGGCGAGGAGTATTTCCTGAACGACCCAAAAACACGTGAGTTTTCACAAAAAGTGTTAAAAACGCTTGATGCCATAAAATACGGTAACGCCGCTGATACCCATGGCTGGAATTACCTGGTAGGTTAATTACTACTAACAGTATCTAACAAGAAAGGTGCGCCAATTGGCGCACCTTTCTTGTTTTAATAAAACACATATCATTGCAAAACATGATGATAGTATCTGGAAAACCCCAAACAGAACATCCTGTTTAAAAGCTACAGGTAGCAGTGGGTTTTATACCCTCTTTATCTATTGTTAAAACGGGTTTATCTTTTTTGAAGGTTACCACCCATATCGTATCATAATCGTCATCGGGCCATTGCAGGCCTTTAACTTTCATACCTAATGCTTTTAGTATACCTTTAATTTCGTTGTGTTCCCACACCACAAGTATAGTACCTTTTTTACCCACCAGTTCCTCGGCCATATCCTTAGTATCTTCCTCTTCAAAATTGCTGTTGATACTGAGGTTATATTTAATGGCAAACGGCGATATGGTTTGGAACATGCGCCCCCGCGGGGTTGATTTACCTAAATGTAACGCAGGTACGTAGATATGATCGGGCAATCCAAACTTACCCTTTAATATCTCAGGGAGTTTTATGGCGCGGTTAAAACCCTTGCATGACAGGTTATCCCCCTCCTCCGGTTTTTCGCCGTGGCGAATAAACACCAGTTTAAGATTTTTGCTTTGGGCGGAGGCTGTGCAGGTTGCAAGACAAATTGCCAGTAAAATTAAAGCGGGGAATAAGGCTATCTTCTTTATCATACATCATTCAAAAGCTACTCTACACTTACGGTAAGGCCTTCCTGCTGCAATATCTTCCGGTAAATTTCCATTTCGGTAAATGAACCTTCCAATACGGCGCATTTGCCCTCGTTGTGTACTTTCCAGGCTATCTTTTCGGCTTGCGGCTCAGAGTAATCAAGGTATTTCATCATGCAGTGGATCACATGGTCAAACGTGTTAAAATCATCATTCCACAATATCAGGCGGTGAACTTCTTTAAGTCCTGCCAGCAACTCTTCGAGAGTGAATGTTTCTTCTTGGGTTTCAGTTGGCATACGTAACTACAAATTTACTTAAAAACAATAATAAAAGTGTTAAAATTGTGTTTAATGGGCTTAAAAATCATGTTACAATATCCCCGATTAAAAACCCAAAACCCCAAACGCATGAAAAACCCCTCCCCTCATTTTATTTTAGCATTTGCTGTACAATTATTTATTGCCGGCCAGGCTAGTGCACAGGCTGCCAAAACAGGTCAAACCACCTTACAGGCTCCTGCAACTACCATTAATATTGATGGCGACCTGAAAGACTGGGGCGACAGCCTGCGTTATTATAACGACGAAAAAAAGTTCCATTACACGCTGGCTAATGACAAGACTAACCTTTACGCGGCCATCCGTATTACCGACCGCATGGACCAGATACGTACCTTAAATGCCGGTATCACCTTAAGTATTGATACAAAGGGCAAAAAAAAGGAAAGCTTTTCACTTACTTTCCCCCTCGCCGACGCAGGCTCGCCTCCTGAATTTGGGAAATTAAAAGACGAAAATGGCGAAATTACCAAAGCCGACCGTGATGAACTGATGCGCGAACGGGTAACTAAACTGCGCAACATTAAAGTAGAAGGATTTAAGGATATAGATGGCGATATGATAACCACCTCCAATACCTATGGCATTAAAGCTGCGATTGACTATGATGCCGATGGTAACCTGGTTTATGAAGTAGCCATCCCTTTACAATTTTTCCATACTGATGACATTACCAAAAATGAGTGGGCATTTAACTTTAAAATAAATGGCATACAAAAACCGGCAGGCAGCGCTGTAGCCGGCGATCAGCAAGGTGGCATGGGCGGTATGGGTGGTGGTGGCAGAGGCGGCCGTGGTGGTGGCGGCGGCGGTGGTCGCGGAGGCAGAGGCGGCCGTGGTGGCGGCATGGGAGGCGGTGCAAATGCAGGCGGCCATACCGAAATGTCCAAATCAATTGATTTCTGGGAGAAATTTTACCTGGCAAAATAAGCTATTTCCTGAACAACAGATCTATTACATACCATCCATAAAAGTTCATCATCACTTATTCTCTTTCTACTCAACAGCATAAATAAAACAAAGCGGCCGGTGTATAATCGGCCGCTTTGTTTTTACATTATTTTCTATTTGAAACACTCAACAAGGAGCATCATTACTATTTATTCTTAACTGGTATTGCATCACAGTAAGAAAAGGCATAAGGCGCAACACTTTTAATATTCACATCCAGAACATCTCCCGCTTTGGCAATTTTTACATTGATGCTCCCATCTGCATTTACAGGTACGGTTGCATAATGTTTACTATCGGCCATAGCTGGGTTAATAGTGCTTTTAATAAGATTAGCACTTAGCGCCACTGCAATTACTGTTAATACAATTTTGGTGTAAAGGTCGGTTTTCATGTTTTATAATTTATTTGGTTAGTAATTATTACTCTACTTTGTATTTATAAACCTGCCTGCCCAGCTTGCCATCGCCATCAATACCTTCAATAACTACACAGTAGGTTCCCTTGCCGTCGGCATTAAAGAAAGATAGCGAAGCATTACCTTCTTTATCTGTTATGATATTAGGGCGCCAGTATATAGTTGACCGCAGATCCTGCATCTGTGTGTTAACTTTGGGATCATCATACTGAGGCGAATAAAACTCACGCGCCTTATAATACCCCTTAGGAGCATAAGTTACAATTCCTGGTGCATAACGGTTATAAACAGCTCCTTCGTCGCCTCTTTTGGTAGTGATCACCAACACACCGTTTCCGCCACGGGAGCCATATATAGCGGTATTGCCAACCGTACGTAAAACTTCAATACTCGCAATATCAGACACCGTCACACTATTTAAAAATTCAGCCTCCATGTAAACACCATCTACAATAATTTGCATAGGACCGCCGCCGCGGGTAGAGTAAGGCGTATCGCCCCGGAACATCACCCCTAAAAGCCTCCCCTGCAGTACGTTTGAAAGTTGACCACCTGTATTTTCCAGATCCTTATAAGTAATTACCTGGTCGGCATTACCAGCTCCGTTTAAGTTGGATGAGTGTTGTACAGCCAGGATCTTGGTGTCTTTAATAACCACCTCTTTTAGCAATATGGTATGATTGCCAATGCCGTACTTTACCTGTTCATTAAATAGCAACTGGCTGTTTTTCATATACACCGACAAGCCATCGTTAACGTTTACCTGTATATCAGGTGCGTTCTTATTTTTACCTACAATTTGCGGGGCAATATTATCCAGTTCAATTTCCAGGTTTTTACGATCCTTGGCTGTGCGGGCCTGTACAATAAATTTTATGCTATCCCTGAAAATTAAATTATTAAAGGTGAATTTACCCTGACTATCAGATACGGTATCCAAAACAAATGCACCACCAGCAGTAGTAAATAAGGTTATTTTACCATTGGCCACGGGTTTGCCGCCAAAAGTTTTTAAATGCCCGGATACCTGCAGCGTTTTTTCGGGCTGATAAACTACCGGGGGGAAAGTGTCATTAATAACCTGTTTCCAATCAAACCGCCGATAACCTTGTGTAAGCATCAGCACATCAAGATCTGCCCGCGTTGTAGGGCTTTCATCAGCAAAATAATAACCCGGTTTTTCAACATAACCTTTCAGATCGGAACTAAGCAGCACGTTTGAGTAAATGCTTTCCTCGGCTGATTCATCAACCGGCACTTTCGCCAGGTCAATTACCGAAGCCGAGAAACTACCGATAACCGGCTTATCCTCGCTGTTTTTAGCATTCAGATTTAAGGTAACCTTTTCGCGCGGCGCATATTTTTGTTTAGTGGCAGATACTGCCAATTTAAGCTGATCAGGATTCTGGATAAATACTACCCGCTCATTCAGAGGTTCGCCGGTTGACGAAAACAACGTGAACTGTACAATGCCAGAAGGGAACTTACTTTTGGCAACCGAGGCAGTAAATGTTTTACCACCGTCGGCACTTTTACTGGCATAATAAATTTCGCCGCCACTTTGTCCTACCAGCATTAAGCCGCCGGTTGGCGTATCACCATTTGACAATTCGGCACCTGGCAATATCCTTATAGCCAGTTCATCATTATTTGAATTATCAATACTTAAAACATAGGCATTGTCAACCGCTTTAGGTATATCAAAACTCCCTTCGGAGCCATCGGCATATACCATGTGTGCTTTATAGCTTTTGCCGCTTTGCGGCCGCAAGGTAAATACCCCCATACCCAGGTGTGTACTGTTAAATGTGGTAACCACCTGATTTTGCTCGTCAACAATATTCCCTTTTACATCGGTCCCTAAACCGTCTGCACCAACAGCTTTAAAAGCTACTTTTGAGCCGATACTATTCACCAGGCTGCCACTCTCCGGAAAAAACTGTACATCTATCTTGTTTGATATTGCCTTTATGGGTACCGTTCTGGTTATAACCCGCTTATCAGTAAGTTTTATATTGGTAATAATATGGCCGGATGCTGTCAAATTGAGGCTTGTACTGAAGGAAGCATTAAGATTACCTTTATCATCAGTTACACCTTTACTTTTAAAAACAGATCTATTATTAAGTTCAATCCGATAAGTTACTTCGTTACCTGCATAGGGATTGCCGTTTAAGTCGGTATAATTAATAAGGGCATCTACTCTTTGTTTACCGTTTTGCGTACTGTAAGTATAAGCTGTTTTGGTAAAAACTGTATTATGGATAACACTAACTATGCTGATGGTTTTATTAAAAAAATAAGCTTCGCCCTCATTACGCATCCAGTTGGTATATGCTCTTATGCGGTAATTACCCTCTTTCATGGTATCAGGTAATGCAAAATCACCATTAGCCAAACCGCTTATCAGTGGCAGTTTTAGGCTGCGTTTTACAGAATCATGTTCATCTATCAGATCAACATTCAGGATCTCGCTAAAAGCGGATAGTTGGTGCTTGCTGCCTATGGTTACATAAGCCTTAAACCAAATGTCATCGCCAACTGCGTAATATGGTTTATCCAGGTGCAGGTAAACTTTTTCCTGGGGATGGTTTGCCCGCCATTTATAAAGCTGATCAACCAGCTTACCCAACAGATCATCGCCCGGACCTTTAAAACCCAATATTACTGTGCTAACTAAAGCTATCAATAAAACAACAGGTACTTTTTTGTATTTCATGGTATTAATTAAACAAAATTAATCTACACAAAATATCTTGCAGGCGATGAGTTTGTGAGGTTTTAGGATTTAGCGGGCTTGTGTATACCCGTCTGTAAGTTAATTATTTAAAATTACAGATGTATGCACACAATGCCGCTATTTGACAAAAGCCGAATTTAAAGGTTTAATGGCTGCCAAAAATAAATCTCAAATAAAAATATTGTTAAATAATAATTAAGCGTAATACATAAAAAGGCAAAGTATGGTTAAAACTTGTTCTTCCACATCATACTTTCAACCGGCCGGGTTGTTGGGTTGTTATATTTTGCGTTATTTTTTGTGTTATATAAAGTTTCGATCTCGCCTTCAACAACAAAATAAATAAGCTGGCCTATGGGCATGCCTGCATAAATGCGTACGGGTTGCGCGCATGAAATTTCCAGTGTCCAGGTATTACAAAAACCCACATCGCCTTTACCCGCTGTGGCATGTATGTCAATCCCCAAACGTCCGGTGCTTGATTTCCCTTCCAGAAACGGCACATGGCGGTGTGTTTCGGTATACTCCATGGTAACACCAAGATAAAGCGTATTCGGCTGCAGCACAAAGCCTTCTTTGGGTATCTCAAAACCATCAATCTCGTTATGCAGCTTGGCATCCAGAACGCGGTCGCGATAGGTAGCTAAATGCTTACCCAAATGTACATCATAGGAGTTGGTACCCAGGCATTCGCGCTTAAAGGGTTCAATAATAATATGGCCTTTTTCAATTTCTTCGAGAATGCGCTTATCTGATAATATCATGGTAGGGCCTAAATTATAACTATTTATAACAATAGGCAATACGCCCCATCAAGTAATTAGTATCAGCTACCAGGATTTTCAACATACCATGCCGCTATCGTGATACTGGATACTAATTACCATATACTAAATATATTTTAATTAAATTTATTTGACATAAGTTTGCCACCTATTTTGCAATTTTACTTATTATGGCTATAGCATACAGGCAGCGTATTGATGATGATACCGAATTTGCGCTCTGGAAAATTGAGGAGGAAGCTAACGACCTGTATAACCAATTACAGCTTGACGAGCAGGAAAAAGCTTACGTTGAAAAACTAAGCAGCGGCAAGCGCCATTTGCACTGGCTGGGCACCAGGGTGCTGCTACGCAAAATGCTGCATACCGATGAATATATTGACTGCAAAGTGGATGCACACGGTAAACCATACCTGGTAAACCTGCCCTACCATATATCATTAAGCCACTCGTTTGATTATGCTGCCGTAATGATCAGTAAAACACATAAGGTGGGTATTGACATTGAGCAGATCAAGGAAAAGGTGGAGCGTATTGCCGGGAAGTTTATGCGCCCCGAAGAGCTGGCCTTTATTGATCAGGAGCACAAAATTGAACAGCTTTATGTTTGCTGGTGCGCCAAAGAGGCCGTGTACAAATGCAACGGCGAAAAAGAGGTATCGTTTGCAGATAACATCTTTATATCTCCTTTTGATTTTAAACCCATGGGCGAATTAAATGCCAGCTTGCAAAAAAATGATTTAAGCCTTGAATATACGGTAGGCTATCTGCAATATGAAGACTATATGATTGGCTACGTAAAGGGAGCAATGTAATGAAGAACAAGAAAGTATTTTTTCAGGACTGGGGTTTAATTGATTACCAGCAAGCCTGGGATAAACAGGAAGAGTTATTTGCTGCCTCAGTAAAAACAAAACTAAATAACCGCAACAGCGAACTGGCTTATGAAGCCGCTGCCAAAACCCTTGTACCTGCAAACACCTATGAGCCTTTTGTGGCCGATGAGGTTTTTAACTACCTGGTGTTTTGTGAGCACCCGCACGTTTACACCTTAGGTAAAAGCGGCAAACCCGAACATTTACTGCTTGATGAGCAGGGACTCAAAGACAAACAGGCAGTTTATTATACCATTAACCGCGGTGGCGATATTACTTATCACGGCCCCGGGCAAATTGTGTCATACCCGATACTTGACCTTGACAATTTTTTTACCGACATACACCTTTACCTGCGCACTCTGGAAGAGGCCGTAATACTAACCCTTGCCGATTATGGTTTAAAGGCCGGCAGATATCCCGGCTATACCGGCGTTTGGTTTGATGCCGATAATGAAAATGCCCGCAAAATATGCGCCATGGGCGTACGCTGCAGCCGCTGGGTAACCATGCACGGGCTCGCTTTTAATGTAAATACCAACCTTGATTATTTTAACAATATTGTGCCATGCGGTATTGATGACAAGGCGGTAACCTCCATGCAAAAAGAGCTGGGTCAAATAGTTGATATAAATGAAGTTAAAAAAATCTTAAAACATCATATTTCCGTATTGTTTGATATGGAGATGTTATGATGAAAACACTATTTTTAATTTTATCTTTTTCGGTAAGTACCTTACTGGCCTGCACAAAAAAGAACAACACTATGACTGCTGTACCTGTTACCAACACAAGCACACCACCACCTGTGGCCAATGTAACCGATACATTAACCTACCTGGCCCTGGGCGATTCCTATACCATTGGACAATCAGTATCTGCGCAGGAATCATTCCCTTATCAGCTTACCAGCCAGCTGCCTGGGCATAAAATAACCGAACCCATAATTATTGCCAAAACCGGCTGGACAACCGGCCAATTGATAGATGCCATAGCCGCCAGCAGCATCAATGGCAATACTTATAACATCGTAACCTTGCTTATAGGTGTAAATGACCAATATGGCGGAGGCAGCCAAACAGATTACCGCGCAAAATTTATACAAGTTTTAAATACCGCCATCAAATTTGCCGGTAGTAATAAAAATCATGTTTTTGTACTCTCGATCCCGGATTATGGGGTAACGCCATTTGCAAACGGCGACGAAGCCCGCATAGGCCCCGAAATAGATCAGTTTAATAATATTAACAGAGAAGAAAGCACCAAGGCTGGCGTTAATTATACTGATATAACAGGCATCTCAAAACAGGCAGCCAATAACCCATCGTTATTGGCTGATGACGGACTCCACCCATCGGCAGCCATGTACCTGATGTGGGTTGAACAACTCAGGATATCTGTTTTAAATGCGTTTAAAAAGAAATAAGTTTATCCTTAACACTCCGGTAAACTGATAGGAATGTTGATGGCTAATCCGCCGTCAGATGTTTCTTTATATTTTGAATTCATATCCAATGCTGTTTGCCACATGGTTCTTACAACGGCATCCAAACTAACCTTTGCTTTTTCGGGATTACTTTGCAGGGCCAATTGTGATGCAGTGATGGCTTTAATAGCGCCCATGGTGTTGCGCTCAATGCAAGGTATCTGCACCAGGCCTCCTATCGGGTCGCAAGTTAAACCCAGGTGATGCTCCATTGCTATTTCAGCAGCCATTAATACCTGCCGTTGCGTACCACCCATACACTCAGTAAGCGCAGCGGCAGCCATTGCTGATGATACACCGATTTCGGCCTGGCAACCACCCATTGCTGCTGATATAGTAGCACCCTTTTTAAATATACTGCCTATCTCAGATGCAGTTAGTAAAAACTGGATAATGCGCTCATCACTGTTACCCTCGCAAAAAACAATATAGTATTGCAATACTGCTGGTATAACACCCGCTGCTCCGTTAGTAGGCGCGGTAACCACCCTGCCAAACGAGGCATTTTCCTCATTTACGGCCAGCGCAAAGCAGCTCACCCAATCCAGGATATTTTTAAATCCATCTCCGGTTTTCCGGATGGCCGCAACCCATTCCTCGTAATTGGTATAGGCATTATTGCCAATCAGCTTACTATTTAGCTTGAAGGCACGCCGGGCCACATTTAAACCACCCGGTAATTGTCCTGTGGTATGGCAGCCACGGTACATACATTCCTTTAAAGCTTTAAAAATATTGAGTACGCCCAGGCGTGTTTCCTGTTCGGTGCGCCAGGCCAGCTCGTTTTCCATTACCACCTCTGATATTTTGAGGCCGGTTTTAATACACCAGTGCAGCAGGTCGGCGGCAGTATCAATCGGGAACGGCAAGTCAACCTCCTGCTTGGCTTTTCCAGATGCACCTTCCTTTACTACAAAGCCGCCACCGATGGAATAGAAGGTTTCGGAGATAGCCTTACCATTGCTTAAAAATGCCTGAAAGGTAACCGCATTTGGATGAAAGGGTAAACTTTCGTTAAACAAAAACAGCAGGTCGTTCACTACAGAAAAATCAATTTCCTGTATCCCTGCAAGCTTTAATTTATGCGTATTGGTGATGTTTAATATCTTGGGGGTTATCTGATCAACCTCAAAGGTTACCGGGTCATCTCCACTTAAACCTAATAATATGGCAATATCGGTACCGTGACCACGGCCGGTTTTGGCAAGGGAACCATATAATAATATTTTCACCTGCTCAACCAATGGCAGCACGCCCTGTTGTTCAAGATCATAAGCAAACTGCTGGGCAGCGCGCCACGGACCAAGCGTGTGTGAACTTGACGGCCCAATGCCGATCTTGAACATATCAAATACCGAAATTTGTTCTCTTTGCATCAAGTCAAAATTATAAATAATATGTTATTGTGCCTTTGTAATAAAGGCGATATGTAATTTAATTTTTATTTAAATATTTTATATTTTGCATTAATTAAAAACCATTATTAACTCATTAACTAAACCTTAAAACAACATGAACAACTATGATCCATCCTCGGCTGCCTCGGCAGGCGTTGTATTAGCCCTTTTAGGCGCTATTCTTATTCCTGCTTTAATTGTAGGGCTTATCTCTTTAATTGGAATGTGGAAAGTATACACAAAAGCAGGTAAACCAGGCTGGGCGGTTATCATTCCAATCTACAGCACTATAGTTTTGCTTGAAATTATTGGTAAACCCATTTGGTGGATCTTTTTATTCCTGGTACCCTGCGTAAATATAATTTTTGCAATGTGGGCCATTAATTTACTCAGTAAAAGTTTTGGTCAAAGCGAAGGTTTTACTGTTGGCCTATTAGTATTACCATTTGTATTTTTCCCTGTTTTGGGCTTTGGCAATTATACTTATTTAGGACCATCGGCTAAAGAAGCTATTAGTTATAAACCTTTTGATGCATCAACAGATTATAAAGACCCATTTGGCACACCTCCTCCACAGGCTTAATGCTATCAGATTGTATCAAATTAACTATATTTTGCAGCCAGTTGAGCTTTATCAACTGGCTGCAAAATCATTTACTGCGTTGTCCTTTTAAATATCTTACAGGTATTGATTGCCCCGGCTGCGGTTTCCAGCGCTCGCTGATCGCACTCCTGCAAGGAGATATCCAACAAAGTTTTGCACTGTATCCACCCACTATCCCGCTGCTTCTATTTTTTGCTTATGGCGTTGCCGACAAACGCTGGAAGCTTGACAACTCTAAGTTCGTAGTAAAAAAGGCTTTCTTTATTATTGTAGGAAGTATGGTGCTGATTAATTACGGTATTAAAATATGGGAATTATACCAGCGTTATAAGCTTTCTGTTTGAGCACTTATATGGCTATAGTCTTTCACTATGGTCTTTAAAAAAAGCATATCGTTCATTTCCCTTGGTGGTACTACACCCAAATGATCCTTAATACGTTGCGCCATGTTATACACTAATACGCTGTTGCCCGTTTTTGTATAGTTCTGTATAACCTCGGCTATAAGTGCAATATCGTTATCAGTTATCTGCCCCACTTCCTTAAAAACAGGTACGTAAGTATCATCCGATGGCTTAAATACCAGGTTATCAATTTTTGTACGGGGTTCGGTCCTAACCATTACGGTACCGGCAGCTATGTCACCTATACGTTGCCCATTCTCCGTAACTATAGCTGCTATAAGCGCTCCTAAATAGGCCGTTAACGTGAAATCAACCAATCTTAACAACCACCGCAATAAATACTGACCAAAGGTTGCCCGGTTACCGTTAAGGCTGATCACCTTTATTTTCATAACACGCTTGCCTATGCTCTGCCCGTTCAGAAACTGCTCGCATACAAGATCATAAAAAACAAAAAGCACAAACACAATAATAAAATATAACCCTATGCCCACATCGTTAATACCATTTACGGCTACAACAAAGCCAATGATCCATAGGGGTATAAAAACCACATAGTCAATTAATTTTGCCAGTATACGTTCACCAAGACCGGCTATCTCATAATCGATATCAATGTTCTGGGTGGTATGAATCTTTATTGTCTGCATCTAAACAAAGATATATTTGTTATTTAAAAATAAGATTGCATATTAAATTATTGTGAGTATTTTAAACAAAAAAATAACTACTGTTACATATGCGTGAAGCGCTGTTTATAAAGCAAGGTACAGAAAAGTGGAAGGATTATGAGCAGTCAAAAACTCAGGACCCGGATGAACTTGCGGCAGCATTTATTGCCATAACCGATGATCTGGCTTATGCCAAAACATTTTATCCAAAATCAAAAACCACACAATATTTAAATGGCCTTGCCGCCGGATTTCACCAGTCCATCTACAAAAACAAAAAAGAAAAAACCAATCGTTTCATCGCTTTCTGGCGTTATGAGTTGCCGCTTATATTTTACAAACACCGCAAACAGGTACTTTACTCCTTTTTGTTTTTCATAGTTTTCACACTAATGGGCGTACTATCAGCAAAGTACGACAACAACTTTGTAAAACTAATAATGGGTGATGATTATGTGAACATGACCAATGATAATATTGCCAAAGGCGACCCTTTCGGGGTTTATAAACAAGGTTCGTCAACACTCATGTTTGTACAAATAGCGGCCAACAATACTAAAGTTGCGTTGATATTTTTTGTGCTCGGCATATTTTTTTCAGTAGGTACCCTGTTTGTAAGCTTACAGAATGGCATTATGCTGGGGTCATTTCAGTATTATTTTTTTAGCAAAGGTTTGGGCTGGCAATCAGTACTGGTTATATGGATACATGGTACTTTAGAAATATCATCATTTATTATTGCCGGCGCTGCGGGCCTGATATTGGGAAACAGCCTGCTTTTCCCTAAAACCTACACACGCCTGGTATCGTTAAAAAACGGTGCCAGGGATGGTTTAAAAATAAGCATCGGAATAATACCCATCATTTTAACAGCCGCCTTTTTTGAAAGCTTTGTAACCCGGCATACAGAAATGCCTGTTTGGTTAAGTATTGCTATATTAACCGGCTCGCTGGTATTTATGATATGGTACGTGGTATTATATCCCAAATACATTAATAAAAAAACAAACCTAAATAAACCTTACATCAATGAAACAACCAATTGAGCTAAGACGCACCCGCGATTTTGGCGAAATTATTAATGACACGTTTACCTTTTTAAAAGAGAATTTTAAGCCCCTTTTTACAGCACTGTTGGCGCTATGCGGCTTTTTTGTAATTGCAGGCACTGCTACTACCGTGTTAACCCAAACAAACCTCATGAATATGTATACTACCAAAATAGATACAAATTCATACCAGGCGGCAACACCCGCTATATCTTACTTTGTAAGTATTATGTTCAATACCGTTATAATAGTATTGGGGCAACTAAGTATATACCTCGTTACTTTATGCTATATATCAGTTTACCTTGAAAAAAAAGACGGCAAGCCAACCTTGCCTGAGGTATGGGGATTTTTCAAATACTACTTTTTCAGAATATTGGGCAGCGGTGTACTAATCACCATTTTATTTGCAATGGGTATTGTATTGTGTGTTATTCCGGGCATTTACATTATGACTATTATGTCCCTGATATTTCCTATTATAGTGATGGAAAACACATCATTTAGATATGCGTTTAACAAAAGCTTTACGCTTATTAAAGACAACTGGTGGCTGGTGTTTGGTGTTATATTTATCATCACCTTAATTGTGGGTATATTAGGCTCAATTGCAAGCGTACCCATGAGCATTATAGTAACAGCCCGGTTATACCTATCGCTCAAAGGCTTTACCCTGCCGTTTATTATATTATTTAGCTTGTTACAAAACTTATTAACGCTTGCTTACGCCCTGTCGGCAATAGCTATCACTTTTTGCTACTTTAGTCTTTCGGAACAAAAGGAGGCTATTGGTATTTTGGGCAGGATTAATGCTTTTGGAAAAAGTACTGACGGCAACAATGACTTGCCTGCCGAACAATATTGAGCGTATGCCAAAACTACTTTTCAACCTCCTGCTCACGTTAATAATAACTGCTTTGTGTTGGTGCGGGCCTACATCAGCTTCGGTCAAAAAGAAGCCCGAAAAACTGCAAACAGACAGCTCAACAGTAGTTGTAAAAAGCTTTAACGCCCGGGCTTTAAACGCCTATCATAAAGACAAAAACTTTAAATATGATGGTGCTGCCGAAGGCGAGCCCCCGGCCTGGGACAGGTTTTGGGCTTACTTCTGGAATAAGCTATTCGCTAATATTACCGATAGCCCGGTAGTGGGTGGTATCATTAAATACACTTTCCTGGTTGTTGCGGTTGTGTTGCTGGTATACTTTATTTTTAAGCTAATGGGTATGGACGCCCTGAAATTATTGCAGGGCGAGTCCAGGAAAACAGGATTATCCTACACCGAATCGCTTGAAAATATTCACGAAATAAATTTTGACAGCGAGATAGAAAAAGCCATATCGCAGCATAATTACCGCCTGGCTGTACGCATGCTTTATTTAAAATGCTTAAAACAGCTAAGCGATCAGGAACTAATACACTGGCAAGTTAACAAAACCAATTCTGCATATATCCGTGAACTGCATGACCCATCGCAACGGCAAGCCTTTTTACTGCTTACCCATCAGTTTGAATATGCATGGTATGGCGGTTTTGCTGTAGATGGCAATGCATTTCAGAACATCAACCAATTGTTTCAAAACTTTAAAAAACAACTGGCATGAAGGACCTGAAAATATACATCATTATAGCTACGGCATTATTTACAATTTATGTAGTAGCCAATATAAACCGTCCCAAACCGGTTAACTGGGCCGAAACCTTTAGCGATACCGATAAGATACCTTTTGGTACCTACATAGTTCATGACAGGGCCAGGGACTTGTTTCCGGGCGCTGCTATTAAAATACAGCGGTTGCCGATATACAACGTACTTACCGATACCCCTCCTAAACAGGCATCCTATATTATTATATGTGGCGGCATCGATATGTCAAAACCCGACTATGAGCAGCTTGTGAAATATATTGGGCTGGGTAATGATGTTTTTATTGCTGCTACCGATTTTGGCAGCCTGTTTGAAAAAAATCTGCACATCAGCACCAAGGCCGATTTTAATATACAGCAGCAAAATACCGCTGTAAAATTCCTGAACCCAGCCCTTCACCCTGAAAGCGCTTATCTTATTGACAGGGGATCGGGAAATTTTTACTTCAACAAGTTTGACACCTTAAAAGCAGTTGCTTTGGGTGATAATGTGTTTAACAAGGCAAATTTTATTAAATATCGTTTTGGTAAAGGCAACCTGTATTTAATGAGCAACCCTAAAATGCTAAGTAATTACAGTATGCTTAATAAGCAAGGTGCTTTATACGCTGCTACCGCCTTATCCTACATCAAAAACACCAAACAGATTATTTGGGATGAGTATTATACCCGAGGATCGGGCGAATCAAAATCACCAATGAAGGTATTTTTAAATACCCCGCAACTGCAATGGGCCTATTACATTTCTATTTTTAGTTTGCTTGCCTTCGTATTGTTTGAGATAAAGCGCCGCCAGCGCATCATCCCCGTTGTTGAACCATTACAAAATTCCACCTTGGATTTTGTAACCGTAGTTGGCCAGGTTTATTACGAAAAACGTGACAATGTCAATATTGCCCACAAAAAAGTGCTTTACCTGTTAGCTTATATCAGGGATCACTACCGCTTAAAAACAAACATGCTTGATCAGGAATTTGCCGATAGCTTAGCAAAAAAAACAGGCATTAATGTGGAATTTGCTACCAAACTAACCAATGCGCTCAACTTTGTAAGCACCCAGCAACGGATAACCGACTGGGAACTGATTAACCTTAATAAACTTATAGAAAATTTTTACCGCCAATCCGGATATAATGGAAAATGAGAATTTTGAACAACGAACCGATCTGAGTAAGCTTAGTGCCGCGGTTAATCAAATAAAAGCCACACTTGCGCAAATTATTGTAGGCCAGCACCAATCTATTGACCTGCTGATTGCCGGTATACTGGCCGATGGACACATCCTGATAGAGGGCGTGCCGGGCGTGGCCAAAACACTTACTGCCAAACTCATTTCAAAGGCTATTGATGCCCGCTACTCGCGCATACAGTTTACACCCGATCTGATGCCGTCTGATATATTAGGCACATCGGTATTTAATCCAAAAACTACGGAGTTTGAGTTTAACCAGGGCCCCATCTTTGGCAATATCATCCTGATAGATGAAATAAACCGGGCACCTGCCAAAACCCAGTCGGCCTTGTTTGAGGTAATGGAGGAGCGTCAGCTTACCATTGATGGGCATACCTACAAGATGCAGGAACCGTTTACAGTACTGGCTACACAGAACCCGGTTGAGCAGGAAGGCACCTATCGCCTCCCTGAAGCCCAGTTAGACCGCTTTTTATTTAAAATAGAGATCAAATACCCATCGCTTGAGGAGGAAATTGCCATTATAACCCAGCAACACCAACAAACCACGAATGACCAGCTGGCGCATATCGCACCGGTTTTATCTGCCGCTGATATTATTGAGCTGCGCCAGCAAGTAAAAGGCCTACATGTAGAAGCCAAACTGCTGGAGTTTACCGCCAAAATAGTTTACGAAACCCGTAATCATAAATCATTATACCTCGGTGGTTCGCCGCGTGCATCACTGGCCATGATCAATGCGGCCAAGGCGCTGGCTGCTATTAACGGGCGCGATTTTGTTACCCCCGAAGACATTATTTATGTTGCTGCACCTGTTTTAAGACACCGCATTATGCTTACCCCCGATAAGGAAATGGAGGGCGTAAGCCCCGATGATGTGGTGGCGCAAATTATTCAGAAAATTGAAATACCACGATAACATAGCTGCGTGAAAAACATTATCAGCCTGTTTTATAAAAACCTCTTTTTAACTAACCGCCTGTTTACCGGTTTGGGCTGTAGTGCGGTATTATTCTTATTATCGTTCTTTTTTCCATGGCTTGGTGTTGTACCCGAACTGGCATTTTGGGCATTAACTGCGCTGGTTATTATTGATTTGCTGCTGCTGTATAAAACCAATAAAGGCGTGTTTGCCAAACGCCATGCACCCGAAAGATTAAGCAATAGTGATGACAATGAGTTGGGTATATATATCGAAAACTGGTATGGCTTTAATATCAGCGTTGGCATTATTGATGAAATACCCTTTCAATTTCAAAAACGCGATGTGTGGTTTAAAACAAGCTTAAAGCCGCGCGATCGCAAACTGATTAATTATATATTGCGCCCAACCCGGCGCGGCGAATATGAGTTTGGTGACATCAGGGTATTTGTTAAATCGCCATTGGGCCTCATCAGGCGGCGGTATAATTTTAGTGAGGCAGAAACATTACCTGTATATCCGTCTTTTTTGCAGATGCGTAAATATGAGCTTATGGCCATATCAAACCGCTTAACTGACATAGGTATAAAGAAAATAAGACGGATTGGGCACAGCCTTGAGTTTGAGCAGGTAAAAACCTACGTGGCAGGCGATGATTATCGCACCATTAATTGGAAAGCTACTGCAAGGCAAGGCAACTTAATGGTAAACTCCTATACCGACGAAAAGGCACAGCATGTATACTGCATAATTGATAAATCAAGAGCCATGAAAATGCCTTTTGAAGGTTTAAGCCTGCTTGACTATGCCATTAATGCCAGCCTGGTACTATCAAACGTGGCGCTATTAAAAGAGGATAAAGCAGGACTGATCACCATATCGGAACAATTGGGGGCCGTGGTACCGGCCGATAAGCGTCCTACGCATTTAAACAAGATACTGGAGGTTTTATATAAGGAGAAAACGCGTTATCTGGAAACCAACATGGAGTTACTCTATGCCACCATACGCAAAGTAATTAAACAACGCAGCCTGGTAGTTTTCTTCACTAATTATGAAAGTCTGAACGCCCTGCAACGGCAATTACCTTTCCTGAAAAGGATTGCTAAATACCACCTGCTGCTGGTAGTATTTTTTGAAAATACCGAACTTAAAAAGCTGAGTGAGCAAAACGCTGCAGATGTGGAAGGAATTTACGTCAAAACCATAGCGGAGAAATTTGCCTACGACAAAAAGCTCATCGTAAAAGAGCTGGCCAAACATGGTATACAATCTATTTTAACAGCTCCTCAGAACCTTACGGTTAATGCGGTAAACCGCTATCTTGAAATAAAGGCAAAGCAAAAGATATAATTAAAAAAAGACAAGATTAAAGCATTAAGTCATCCTGAACTTGTTTCAGGAACTCACAGGACAATTAGCCTGCACAATGTATATTTTAGCACATGTGGTGCCGAAACAAGTTCGGCATGACTAAAGTTAGAAAACGGCTCATTCGGGCGCCTATCTTTCGTCCTTTTCAGCCCCTATCCCGCTTTAGGAAAGTTAACGCCGGCGGCTCCGAGGTCTTTTATTATTTTTTCCTGCAGGGCTATTTTAGCGGTTAAGAAGTTGGCTGGCTGCACCCATACATTTACCAAAAAACGGATAGAATCAATCTCCAGGCTGCTGATACCAATGCGTGATGCAGGGTCTTTCAGCAAATTGCTGGTAGTATCTATGGCCTTTTGCATAATGGTTTTCACCAGTTCAATATCATTGGTATAAGCTATTTTCACTTCAAAATCCAACCGGCGTTTACCCTCGCGGGTCACATTCACTATAACCTCGTTAAACAGTTTTCCATTGGGAATAATAACTGTCTTATTATCGGCGGTAAGTAAAACGGTATAAAACATCTGGATAGATATTACCTTACCGTCCTGCCCTTGCGCAACTATGCCATCATTAAGCTCAAAAGGCTTTAATAACAGGATGAGCACACCACCCGCAAAATTTTGAAATGTACCTGATAACGCTAAACCCGCTGCAACGCTAAACGCACCAATAATGGTTGTGAAAATGGTCATCTCCCAACCAATAAAGTTCATTACCCAGATAATGAGCAATACGTAAAGAGTGGTAATTGTTAAACTTAAAAAGAAAGGTTGCAGTGAAGAATGAATGCCTCTTTTAAGCATCCGGTTGCGAAGCCGCGACCGTAAAAACCTGATAACCCAAAGACCAATTAAAAATATAATTAGTCCGCCTATGTATTTTGGCCCGTTAGCAACAAGCCATTTATGAAGATCCTGATAATATCCTTTTACTTCCATAACTGAAAGGCAAAGGTAAAAAATTAATTACTTACCGTAAATGGTAATAAATAGTTCAGGGCCTTTTATCAGTAACCAATCTACAATGGTACTGTGCACTAACTTTGATTTTTGAACTATGTTTTTCATGATAACGCTTTATTCAAATCCTATGCCTAAACTACAGCCTTTCAGATTTGTTACGCAAAAATACATAACCTGCATTCAGCTAACGTTAAAAATTAATCAAATGATTAATTAATGACCATCCATTTACTTTTAAATGACTGTAAACAGGCCTAAAAACAAAGTCCCTGTCTAGAAAACCAGACAGGGACTTGTATAGAAATATATTTTACATACCCCCTTTAGGGGGCTTGGGGGAATTACATCATACCACCCATACCGCCACCACCCATTGGTGGACCACCAGCTGGAGCATCTTCAGGATCGTCAGCCAATACAACTTCTGTTGTTAACAACATAGCTGCAATTGAAGCTGCATTTTCCAAAGCTACACGACCAACTTTAGTAGGATCAATAACGCCTGCACCAATCAGGTTTTCGTATTTATCGGTACGTGCATTGTAACCAAAGTCGGCAGTACCTTCTTTAACTTTTTGCACAACGATTGAACCTTCAATACCAGCATTTTCGCAAATCTGACGCAGAGGCTCTTCGATTGCACGACGAATGATCTGGATACCAGTATTCTCATCTTCGTTTTCGCCTTTCAAATCAGCTAAAGCAGCTACTGCACGGATGAAGGCAACGCCACCACCAGCAACAATACCTTCTTCAACAGCAGCACGTGTTGCGTGTAAAGCATCATCAACACGGTCTTTTTTCTCTTTCATTTCAACTTCTGTAGCAGCACCTACGTACAATACAGCAACACCGCCTGATAATTTGGCTAAACGTTCCTGCAATTTTTCGCGGTCATAATCAGATGTAGTTGACTCGATCTGAGATTTGATCTGACCAACACGGCCTTTGATCTCATCAGCAGAACCAGCACCGTTGATAATGGTAGTATTGTCTTTGTCTATAACGATTTTCTCTGCAGTACCTAAGTATGAAAGATCAGCATTTTCTAATTTGTAACCTCTTTCTTCAGAAATTAAAGTACCACCGGTAAGGATAGCAATATCTTCTAACATCGCTTTACGGCGATCTCCAAAACCAGGAGCTTTAACAGCAGCAACTTTCAGTGAACCGCGAATTTTGTTAACTACCAAAGTAGCTAATGCTTCGCCATCAAGGTCTTCAGCAATAATTAACAATGGTTTACCTGTTTGTACTTGTTTTTCAAGTATTGGAAGTAATTCTTTCATCGAAGAAATCTTTTTATCATAGATCAGGATGTAAGGATTTTCCAATTCAACTTCCATTTTGTCAGCATTGGTAACAAAGTAAGGAGAAAGGTAACCACGGTCAAACTGCATACCTTCAACAGTTCTAACTTCAGTTTCAGTACCTTTAGCTTCTTCAACAGTAATTACACCGTCTTTACCAACTTTAGCCATAGCTTCGGCAATTAATGAACCGATAACCTCGTCATTGTTAGCAGAAATTGACGCTACTTGTTTTATTTTGTTATTGTCTTCGCCAACAGTTTGTGATTGTGACCTTAAGTTTTCAACAACGGCTGCAACAGCTTTATCAATACCACGTTTTAAATCCATTGGGTTTGCACCAGCTGCTACGTTTTTAATACCAGCAGTAACAATAGCCTGAGCTAAAACAGTTGCAGTAGTAGTACCATCACCTGCAATATCAGCAGTTTTTGATGCAACTTCTTTAACCATTTGGGCACCCATGTTCTCTAAAGCATCTTTCAGTTCGATTTCTTTAGCTACAGTAACACCATCTTTTGTAATTGCAGGTGAACCGAATTTCTTATCAATAATTACGTTACGACCTTTAGGGCCTAAGGTTACTTTAACTGCATTAGCTAAAATATCAACACCGCGTTTAAGAGCATCACGTGCCTCAACATTGTATTTAACTTGTTTTGCCATTTTTTTAATGTTTGAATTAATGAATTATTGAATTAGCAGCTGAAAATTTGTTGATCATCAACGCTGTTTAGTAATTCAGTAACTATTTTGTTTTAGTTTGATTAATGATTTGTTGAACTATAGTTTTTGCAGGATGAATCAATAATTCATATCCTCCATAATTCAATAATTGGGTTTACAATATTGCGTAAACGTCAGATTCGCGCATAATTAAATACTCTTTACCTTCATAAGTAATTTCGGTACCTGCGTATTTTCCATATAAAACCTGGTCACCAACTTTTACAGTTAAAGGCTCATCTACTTTACCATCGCCTACGGCAACAATAGTTCCACGCTGAGGTTTTTCTTTAGCGGTATCCGGGATAATAATTCCCGAAGCGGTCTTCTCTTCGGCAGCTGCAGCTTCCACAACTACTCTGTCGCCGATTGGTTTAATGTTTAATGACATAGTTATATCTGTTTATTTTATTTAAGTTTCGACAGCAATTCCTCATCAATTATGCCAAGCAAACACAATTACAATTATTGGCATGTAAAACTGTTGTAATGTCAGCTAAACGTTATTTTGCTTTTTGTGCTTAACAATATTTTAACGTTCCAGTGCCATCATGTCAGTTATATATTACAACAAAAAAGGCTTTGGGAATAACCCAAAGCCTTTTTTGTTGTTTTAAAGTATGTAATTACTTAGTAGCCGGTTTAGCAGGCGCAGGTGTTGCAGGTGCACTAAGTGGTGCGCTTAATGGTGCAGTTTGCGTTGGTTTTGAAGCTTTCTCAATCAGATCGCGCTGAGCCGAATTATCATTACCTGTTGAACCACCTTTTACAGCAACGTTAATTGCCAATGACAAAACCATTATACTGATAGCCAGTACCCAGGTGCCCTTTTCTAAAAAATCGCCTGTTTTTTGCACACCCATTAACTGAGATGAACTTGAAAAATTTGATGACAAGCCACCGCCCTTAGGGTTCTGGATTAATACGATAAGCCCTAAAAGGATGCAAATGATAATGGTAAGGATAATTAAAACTAAATACATTTCTTTATATTAATTGGTTTTCTTTTCTAATTGTTCAATTTGGATGGCAAAGTAACGACTTTTTTCCGGAAATTTCACCATCAATTTTTTATACGTGGCAATAGCCTTATGGTACAGCATTTGGTCGGCATATATATGGGCCAGTGTTTCGCTTACCAGATCGTTTCTGTCCTCGGCACTTTTTTTGGCTTTGTTCTCGTTATCAAGCTTGTCCATTGCCGGCGGTCTTATCTGCGGTTCTTCCTGTATAAACCGTTCAATAATAACATCTTCCTTGCGTCGTACTTCGGGCGCATCAGCTTGCGGCGTTTTTTCAAGCTCCTCTAATGATTTTACATGAAAAATATTCTCAAAGTATTGCTGTTGTAAGGCATCAGACGCCTGCTCCTTAAGTTCAGCCGGCTGCGCATGCACTGATGGAAGCGGACTGGTATAAGGCTGATAGGTTGCCGCATACTCTTTACGGGTTTTATCAAGCCACCACATAAAAGTATAAGGCATTTTTTCGTCGTTATACTTTGATACATCCTGGCTTTCGGTATCTGCAGTGGTGCCGTTTTGATCAACAGAAACCATTTCAACCGCTGTTGAGTTTGATTGATCGCTTAGGGTTTCGCCCGCATTTTTCTGATCAACTGCGGAGTTGTCAAATGTAAAATAGTCAATGCTCGCTATACTCCCGATGATCCATTTTTCTGATCCAAGATCAATACCCGGCTCGTTAAATTTATCTTTTTCATCGGCTTCCGACATTTCTGCTGTGGTTTCATGAGCAGGTCCCGAGAAGCTTATATTTTCAATACCTACAATTTCATCATATACTTCGTCCTCAATATCGGCTTCGGTAGATGAGGGGGTAGGTACAGCCGCCTTATTTTCTTCTAAAAATGATTTATCTTCAGCAACAGGTAACACCGTACTTGTTGCTGATTCTTCAACCGAAATTACCTGTTCGCCAAGATAATTATCTTCTCTTAAAAAATGCTGCTCATCATCATCTGGCTGATACTCCTTTTCGGCAGTTTCAATTTCAACAGCGGGGCCGATATTAAAATAGTTTTCGGCCACAGGTGGCGGGCTATGGTGATCCAAAGTAACAGCGTAACCATCCGTAACAATTTGCTCAGGAGTTACCGTAGCCAGGCTATCGGCATCATGCATGAGCTTATATAACAAATGCGGATCAAAGTAGGTGGCCACTTGCTTTAACCCGTTACCTGCACCAGCATGTACCAGCATAGCTTTCAATATACCACTTTGCGGGTATTCATTAACCAATTGCTGCAAATCGTAGCTATACGTTTGCCCGGCATTAGCCGGATTGGCCAACAATTCCAATAGTATTTCGTTCTGCCTGTTATTCAAATCTTGATCCACGAGGTTGAAAGTACAAATTGCCTACCAATTAGAAAAGGCTTTGTTAAAAATATCTTCAGTTAACTTCTTCACCAAATCCTGTATCAGGTTTTGCTCCTGCGCCCCTATATCTCCCCTAAAGTCTGTTGAACTGGTAAAAGTTTGGTCAAAATTAAGTTTTTTATCGGCTTCGTAAACAAATTTAACTTTTACGGTTATGGTTAACCGGTTAGCGTCGGCAATAGGGGCAACGTTGTTGGCCACAGCCTCAATAGAAACCGGCGCTATAGTATAACCTATAATACTGCCCGACATGGTTGCATCACTTTCGTTACGGGTAATGCTTAACCGGCTCTGCGTACGTATCCTATCCTTTAAAGCCTCTGTAAAAGTTTGGCTCAGGTTGTTAACTACCAATGGTGCATTATTCTCAAAAAACTGCACATCAATAGTTTTCAGAGCCGGCGGTATAGAAGCATTTTTAAGTGTATAACAAGACGATAACATTAAACTTAATGAGCAAACAATAATCCCCAATAATTTTTTCATTAGCCTATAAGTTTAATTCTTTTATTTTCCTGTATAATGTTCTTTCTGATATGCCCAGCTCATTTGCGGCAAGTTTACGTTTGCCCTTATGCTTTTTCAGGGCCTTACGTATCAGATCCGATTCTTTTTCAATTAATGACAACGACTCCTCAACCTCTTCGGCCTCATGCGTTATGTTATAGGCTTCGTTACTGTTATTATTGCTGTTGCCTCCGGTATTGTTATTAACGGGTTGCTGTAAAGTAAATTGCGTTTCGGCGTTACCGGGCAACTCAATATCACGATATAACTGGTTAAGTGTTTGCGAATGATTACTGTAATTGGCTGCCACTTCCCCATGTTCAATAATATCGGCCACCAGTTTCTTCAATTCCACCATATCGCGTTTCATATCAAACAACACTTTGTATAAAATATCGCGTTCAGAAAAATCTTCTTTATGCTGATTGTCAACACGCATAGGTAAATTGCGACTACCTGTTTCATGGGGGATATAGGTAAGCAGGGTTTGCGCTGTAATAATGCGGTCGCGCTCCAGAACGGCCAGTTGCTCGGCCATATTCTTAAGCTGCCTTACGTTACCTGGCCAGGAGTAATTGATTAATACCTGTTGAGCCTCGTCATCAAGCTGAATAGGCGGAGTGCGGTATTTATCGGTAAAATCCGAAGTGAATTTCCTGAAAAGCAGATAAACATCTTCCTTTCTTTCGCGCAGGGGTGGTATTTTAAGCGGAACGGTATTTAAGCGATAATAAAGGTCTTCCCTGAATTTTCCGCTTTTTACGGCATCATAAACATCCACATTGGTAGCTGCTATAACACGTACATTTGTTTTCTCAACCTTTGATGAACCTACCTTAATATATTGACCAGATTCAAGCACGCGTAATAAGCGTGCCTG
This sequence comes from Mucilaginibacter saanensis, assembly GCF_014200575.1. Taxonomy (GTDB): domain Bacteria; phylum Bacteroidota; class Bacteroidia; order Sphingobacteriales; family Sphingobacteriaceae; genus Mucilaginibacter. The sequence continues at coordinate 41,435 of NZ_JACHBZ010000013.1, forward strand.
CGTACCCAAAGGCATTTCGGCAATTTCATCCAAAAATATAGTACCACCATTTACAGTTTCAAAATATCCCTTACGCTCGCCAACAGCACCGGTGTAGGCGCCTTTTTCGTGACCAAATAATTCAGAATCAATGGTACCTTCAGGAATAGCGCCACAGTTTACAGCAATAAACGGCCCATGTTTACGCGGGCTCATTTGATGAATAATGTGCGAAAATACCTCCTTGCCACTACCGCTTTCGCCGGTAATTAGCACAGAGATATCTGTTGGTGCCACTTGGTTGGCAATATTTATAGCCCGATTAAGCAATGGCGAATTGCCAATGATCCCGAAGCGTTGTTTTATTTCTTGTATATCCATAAGACCCCTAACCCCCTAAAGGGAGAATTTTAGGTTTTTAATTTTTTATATAGTGTTTAACTGATCCCTCCCCCCTTTAAGAGATCGGAGAGCTAAACCACTTTTCCTATCAAAGTAGCCGAAGTGCTGCGTTCAACAAGCACATCCACATATTCGCCAGGTTTATAATTATCCCCTACCGGGAATATTACCATTGCGTTTTGATCACTACGGCCACAATAATCTTTGTCTGATTTTTTGGAGTAGCCCTCTATAAGTACTTTCTCAACCTTACCAATACGTGCCTGCATCCGGTAAAAAGAATACTCCTGCTGTTTGGCTACAATCTGGGCCAGGCGCTTTTGTTTTATCTCTTCCGGTATATCGTCCTTGTAACGTTTGGCGGCTAAGGTACCCGGCCTTTCGCTGTATTTAAACATGTAGGCAAAATCGTATTTTACATAATCCATCATGCTTACAGTATCGTCATGCTCCTCGTCAGTTTCGCTACAAAACCCGGTGATTACATCTGTTGATACGGCGCAATCAGGAATAATACGACGAATGGCATCAATCCTGTTGATATACCAGTCACGATCATACGTGCGGTTCATCATTTCCAGTATCCGGCTATTGCCCGATTGTACCGGCAGGTGAATATAATTGCAAATGTTATCGTACTGATTAATGGTGTATAACACATCGTCGGTAATATCCTTCGGGTGCGAAGTTGAGAAACGCACGCGCAGCTCCGGACTAATCAGGGCCACCATCTCTAACAGGTTAGCAAAATTAACCCCAGCTCCTGCCTCAACTAAATCTTCTCCAAGGGAGAGGGCTTCACCAGCTTCCTCAGAACCTTCTGATTTGGCGAGGCCAGCCTCAGATTGTTTCCATTTATAGGAATCCACATTCTGACCCAGTAAAGTAACCTCGCGATACCCCTTGTTGAACAAATCGGTACACTCCGCAACTATTGATTGCGGATCGCGGCTGCGTTCACGGCCACGGGTAAACGGTACCACACAAAATGAACACATGTTATCGCATCCGCGCATAATGGATACAAATGCGTTAATGCCATTGCTGTTTAAACGTACCGGACTTATATCGGCATAGGTTTCTTCACGAGAGAGCAATACGTTAACTGCTTTCTGACCGCTATCAACCTGGTCAATCAAATTAGGCAGATCGCGGTAAGCATCCGGACCAACTACTACGTCGACCAGTTTTTCTTCTTCTAAAAATTTTGCTTTCAGTCGCTCTGCCATACATCCCAGCACACCTACTACCAATCCCGGATTCCGCACCTTGGCAACCGTAAATTCTTTTAAACGGTTGCGCACACGTTGCTCCGCATTTTCACGAATGGAGCAGGTGTTTATAAAAATGACATCGGCTACGCTAAAATCGGCCGTGGTTTCAAAACCCTGTTCCGACAAAATGGATGCAACTATCTCACTATCAGAAAAATTCATGGCACAACCGTAACTTTCAATATAAAGTTTACGGCCATTATTTTTACCGGCAGCAGGCTCTAAAATTAACGCTTCGCCCTGCCTGCTTTCATCATGTACTTTATCCGGAATAACTAAATCCATCATTTATTTAAAAATTAGTTTGCAAAAATACACAAAATTTAAATACCTGAATGACATATTGGCAGTATTTAACAAAATCGGGCTTTTATTGTTATATACTCAAATTGAACCCTACCCATGGCAGAGCAAAGCAGTACCCAGAAAAAAAATGTCCGCAAATGGCCCATCATTATTTTGGCTGTTATTTTAATAATTGCAGGCACTGCCTATTATTTTTACAAGAGGTACATTGCCGAGGACCGCTGGAAACCCTTATTGCAGCAAGAGTTAAAAACCCTGGTTTTAAACGCAACGGACAGCTTATACCATATTGACTACGCCAATTTTGACCTTAACGTAGCATCTGGCGATGCCACGCTTACTAATTTCAAACTTATACCCGATACCAATATTTACAACAAACTGGTTGCCCTCAAAAAAGCACCGGATAATTTATTTACGCTCGATGTAAAAAAACTTTCCATAACCGGGCTGCAGGCATTAAAAGCTTATCAGGAAAAAATCCTGAACATTAAAAATATATCTATTGAAAAGCCAAACCTTACTATCGTCAATAAACGGTACGATTTTAACGATACGGTAAAGGTAGGCAAGCCAAAAAGCCCTTATGAGCTTATTAAAAAAACATTTAAACAGCTGCATATTGATTCCATTTCGTTACGGGACGTTAGCCTTAATTATGTAAATAAAAGCAACCCGGTAACTAAACAAACAGCCATAAAAAACCTGGACATCAGCATAGCCGACATTGCAATTGATTCCCTGGCACATCAGGATCCCAGCCGTTTTTATTATACAAAGGGCGTTGAGGTGATGGTGCATAATTACAAAATAGCCACACCCGATAGTTTGTACAATGCCGAGTTAAACCAGATCTCATTTTCGACCGTTAAAAGACAGATCATTTTAGACGGAGTTTCGTTTTTACCAAGATACAGCAGGGCAGCCTTTTACCGTAAAACCGGTGAACCCGGCGATATATTTACCATGAAATTTAAACAGATCGCCATTAATGATATTGACCTGCAACGCTTTCTACGCGATCAGAAACTGTATGCCGGTACATTAGACCTGAACAAAGCCAATGTGGAGATTTATAGTAATAACCGTTATAAAGGTCCTAAATCAATAAAAATTGGTAAGGACCCTCACCAAGCCCTCCAAAAAGTAGCCTTGGATATGAAGTTAAGCCGGCTCAATATCAGAAACACGCAGATCACTTATCTGGAGGCCGATGAAACATCTGAACAAACCGGCATCATCTTGTTTAAGAACACCAATGGTTATATACTCAATGTTACCAATGATGCTGATGCAAAAAAACTAAACCCGTTTATGACAGCCCACATCAGCACCGGTTTTATGGGTGCCGCAGATTTAAAGGTGAACTTTAAGTTTAATCTGACGGCTGCGGATGGCGCATTTAATTATTCAGGCAGCTTAGGGAAATTTGACGGCCGTATACTTGATAAGCTGGTGAAACCGTTAGCATTGGTACATGTAGAATCGGCCGATGTTGAAAGGCTTACATTTAATGTAAATGCCAGCAATTATTATGGCAAAGGGCACCTTGAATTCTATTATAAGAACCTGAAAATACAGCTTCTGAAAAAAAAAGAGGGTAAAGCCGGGTTACAAAAACAGGGTTTAATATCAATGCTTGCGAATGACCTGGTAATTGAGGATAACAATCCCGATAAAAAAGGAGTTTTCAGGCCTGGACCAATTAACCTGCCGCGCGATCCAAAAGTTTCTTTCTTTAGCTTTTTATACAAAGGCCTGCTTGACGGCTTAAAGCCAAGTGTTGGCTTTGATAAAAAAACAGAAAACAAAGTTAATAATGCCGTAACAAAAGTGGGGAATTTACTGGATAAGTTTAGTAAATTCAAGGCCGACCGCAAGCAGAAAAGAGAGGAACGCAAAAAAGAGAAAGAGGCAAAAAAAGCGGCAAAAGAGCAGGAACAAAAAGACAATACATCATCACAAGAACAAAAGGGAAACTGATAACTAGATGAAGCTTACATTTTTAAAGCACAGGTGGCAAAAAATAACATTCAAGTTTGTATTAATACCTGTAGCGGTAATTTTATTGCTGTCATTTATTGTTAATGTATACTGGTCGCCAATTTTGGCTAATAAGGTGCGCGATGTTGTTTTAACCAGCAGCGACAGCTTGTATAAAGTTGATTTTTCTGATGCTGAATTACATATACTGCAGGGCAAAATAGTAATATATAACATTACCTTAACTCCTGATACCGCTGTTTATAATCAAAAAAAGAAACAGCACCTGGCACCCAATAATTTGGTGGAGCTGCATGTAAAGCGGCTTATACTACTGCACGTGCATCCTTACAGTTTATATTTCAGGCATAAGCTTAACATAAGCCGTGTAATTTTGAATGAGCCGGAGGTAAAGATCAGCTATCAGCTTAATCATACTAAAGACACTGTTGTAAAAGATCATCGTACGGCCTGGCAAAAAATCTCCAAAAGCCTGCACTCCATTCATGTTGGGCAGATATTTCTGAACGACGTCAAATTCAAATACCAGGATTACTCGGGAAACAAAGTAGCCATATCTGAACTTAAGGAAATGAACCTGAATGCCACCGACCTGTTAATTGATTCGGCAACACAAACAGACAGATCACGCCTGCTTTATTGTAAGGATATAGTAACTGAGTTGAATAATTATACCGGCCGCACTACCAGCGGTCTGTATACTTATAAAATAAAATATCTCAAACTCTCTACTTTAAAATCGCAGTTAAATGTTGTAGGGCTATCTGTTGATCCGGCTAAAACAAATATATTTTTTACCAAAAGCCAGCGCGACCGTTTTGGTTTAACCATTGATTCGTTACAGCTTAATAATTTTGATTTTCTGAGCTACCACAAATACCGCAGCCTAACAGCTTCCAGCCTGCTGTTAAATAAAGGGACCATTAGTGTGTTCAATAACCCTAATAAAGTAAGTAATAAAACAATTGATAGGATAGTTAGCTTTCCAAATGTGATGATACATAAAATTGGCACCGATCTTATCATTGACACCGTACACATACGCCACTTTAACATAGAATACTCCGAGTTCAATACAAAGTCAAATAAAACCGGCACTGTTACCTTTAATAATACCAGCGGACACCTGTACAACATAACAAGCAACAAAGCTGCCATTGCAAAAAACAATTTTACCAGCGCCCAGCTCAGTACGTATTTCATGAACCGCGGCAGGCTTGATGTGCAGTTCAAATTTAATTTAACCGACAAGGATGCCGCCTTTACCTATAAAGGTGCTTTAGGCACCATGGCCCTGCCGGTTCTTAACCCGGCTATTATGCCCCTGGCTATGGTTAAGGCTACTTCGGGTACGGTTAAGCAGCTGAGTTTTGATATACAGGCAAACAGTAAGGTATTTAAAGGTAAAGTGGGCTTTTTATATAATGACCTTAAGGTAAATATATTTCAGGCTGATACTGCGAATGACCGGCTCAAGAAACGGTCATTAATATCCATTTTTGCTAACCTGTTTGTTATAAAACATAATAACCCCGATAACGCCGGCCAGGCACCACGATCTGCCGTGGTTGTTTATCCGCGTCCAAAGGATTCTCCTTTTTTTAAAACCATCTGGAAAACGCTGCTGGAGGGCATTAAACCATGCGTTGGCCTGGATGCCAAAACACAAAAGGCCACTAAAGATCGCATTGACCAGCACAAAAAAAACAAGCAGGATCACCAAACCAGAAAGGCCGAAAGAAAAAAACGAAAGGCAGACCGCCAGCGCGAAAAAGACAAGAAGAAATAATATCCGGTCAGTTATCCCCCTTTTACCCTTTCTATTTTATTGCAGCAGTAGTTTCAGGTTGATCCCGAAATTGGTATAAGCCGTATTAAAAGTTTGGGAAGTATAAGGGCGCGTAATGTTTGAATCATAAAACAGGTTCAGGTTAAAACGCTGGTTAATTACATAATCAATTGATGGGCGCATAGTGATGTTTTGCGCGCCTGATGATACTTCGGCCTCCTGTACATCGGCGCGGTATATCAAGGTTTTGTTATCACGTAATGAAAAATCGAGCTTAAAGTTTACATCGTTATCCTTGCCGCCGCCATTAAACCAGCCAAAAGGAAAATGGAAGTTTTTAGTGTGATACCCAAAGCCAAATACAATTATCCTTTCGTTTTCTTGGGCCAGCTGGCTGTTTAGCAAACTCAGGCTTAATGAACGGGTTTGGCGATATTCAATATTGGTGGTCATGCTGTTCTTGAACCTCATGCTGGCGCCTAACAGCGGCACAAACTGTTCAAAAATTGTCACCTGCGAAAACTGGTACAAGGGCAAAAAGTCATTATTCTGATCCCTCACACTGGAAGCACCATGAGCCTCCTGATATTGCAGCAACGAGGTAAATCCGCTTACGTTATAAGACGACCGGTAGCCGTGGCTCAGATCAAAAGAATCAAAAATATCCTGGAAGAACGGCAGTTTGCTTAACCCATTATAAGTAATTTGCCAGTTGGGTATGGGGATAACCGGAAACTGAGTAAGGTTACTCCGTGAAGCATTTTTACCCGTATAGGCGGCTAAAAATGCAGGTACCAGTACGTTTTGCGAGTTTGACCCGTAACCATCCCTGAACCCTGCACTATCTATGGCATGTGTTGAATTAGGGTTTTGTGCAGACAGCCTTTGCGATATCACGTTACGATCCTTCAATAGTTGCTGGTATACCGGCGAAGTATTATCAACACCCGTTGTTTTTTTAAATGCAGTAGCAATGGTTAAAAAAGATATGCTGTAATTACCCGTAGTTACTGGGCTTAAAGTTTCGATGCTGTTGGTTGATGCCAGGTACTTAAAATTTGCCTGGTAGTTATGATCCTGTGTTTTAAAGGCAATAAGTTCAATGCGCAGGCCGGTAATGGGCTCCAGTATTCCTCTGAAATGCATATCCTCATTGAGGGTGGTTACGTACAGTTGGTTCTGCAGGGTATCTTTGGTTATCCAGCCGTTGGCAACCGCTTTAGCACGAATATCAGTTTGGCTACCCAATAAAAATCCTAAACCCGGAGCATTATAATCGGCATTAGACCCAAAAAAGCCCGACTGTGGCAAGTACCCCGGTAAAAATGTACCTTGGGTACGGGTGTAGGTAGCGCTTAGATTTTTAACACTGGTTAGCAGGCCAAGTAAAAACTTACCGGGGCTGTTTTTAGTATTAGGATTGTTGGCCTTGCGTATAAACGGAAACTTATTGTAAAGCGCAATCAGGTTAAATGTTGGGTTTACCTGTATAGCGCGGGAGTTTTGGATACTGTTACCCACATCATACGATGGGTCATTAATGGCGAATAAGGGTTGTGTTTGCCAGTTAAAGTGGGTACTATACCGGGTAACTACCGCTGCCCAGTCCATACCCGGTATTTTATTAAGAGGCACATTGTAATTCAGGTTAATGGTGTGGTTATAGTTGGTGGTACGGCCCAGCCTTTTCAAGTTGTCCCACAAAGTATCGCGCTTTAGGCCATTGATACGGCCGGCGGGTTCATCAACCACACCCAAGTTGGTTGCATCAATATCCAGCTGTAATGATTTGGTAAGGTTCCAGCCGATACCATAAACGCGGGTGATATTAAAATACTTATTAAAGGTGGTGGTGGGTATGGGTATAAAATTATTAGGATCGTTATCCCTCAACGTATTCTCTGAGTAAAAACGGTTAAAATTAATGCTAAAGTTAAGTCGCGATGGTAATATGCTGAAATTAATATCCCTGAACAGGGCAAGCATATTGCTTTTAATGATCTTGGCAAACGGACTATAGTATTTAGGCTGATTTGTGTAGTTATAGGCCAATGTCAGGTTATAGGTTTTTTCCAGGTCACTTTGCGTTGTAAAATCATGATGGGTATATTCCGTATAGGCGTATGATGCGTTCCAGTTTTCAACATCCCATATATGGTTTAAGGCATTGGGGTTAGTCTTGGCCTTATGTACGTTGGTAAAATTATAACTTTTGCGCACGGTATAATCAACAGCGGCATTCCTTATGGAATCTCGTTCCTGGCTGCTGGTTGCAGCGGCAAGCGATTGCTTTAACTCCACATCGGGCGAACCTGGGTCATATTGCGGCATACTACGCTGTGCCGATACATTAATATAGGCCGGTATATGAATCCCGCTTTTATCAGAGAAAAACTTACCAAGCTCCACATTGGCCGATACATCATAGGTTTGGTCGTCGCTCCTGCTCCGGTCGTTTAAGCGGGAATCAAGTGTACCAAAACCTACCGTGGTTTTTGAACCGGTTACTGTTACATCGGCAAAGTCGGCAAGTTTGGCGTCTAACCTGGCTGTTGCAGCCCAGCCACCGCGCTGGTCAAAATCGGTTAGGCGCAGCTCATCAAACCAAACGGTACCGGTTTTATCCAAACCATCATCTGTAGTTGGTGATTGCGAATCCCCCTTATACGGGTTGCGTACGCCGAGCATAATGGTACGCAAACGGCTCAAGTCTGGCTGTCCCTTAATATATACTACATTATTCCCCTCCGCATATTTATATAAAGTGGTGTAGGCCACATTGGCGTGGTTACGCGCAAGTTTGGCACGGATAAGCAAATCAAGTTCCAGGTCGATGTCATTTACGCTGGGCCATATCGCATCCGGATCACGGGTGCCCGGCTGGGTAACTTTTAAAGGCACCTGGTACTCATAATAGTTATCCTGATAATCAACACCCAAACGGATAAAGCCATAAAGGTCGTTGTCTTTTAACTGGTCACCTTCGGCATGCACAAACATTTGCAGGCGCTTGTAGGAGCGCAGATCGTTATAAAAGGTTTTAAATGCAGCCCTGGAATAACCATCCCGCAAACTTTTAACATCTAATGAAAGCGACTGTTCGTTTAACTTGGTATCGGTTTGCAGGTTGTTATAATTACGCTGGCGCTGTATACCCGGCGGCACCACGTAAGGTATTGGGGTGCGGTTACCGTTTTGCTCAATGTTTACGGCCTGTACATCAAGCGTTGAGTTATCAATAGGCGGGTTCTGTATAGCCGGATCAGCTATCACATTGATCGGGTTTCTTTCGGTATTAAAAGTACGCCACTCGCCGCGTACCAGTTGCAGGGTTGCAAAACGCAATACGGAAGTATCGGCAAAGTTGGTCATAAACATACGCATAAATCGTATGGCCTTAAAATCCTGAATATTGCCCACCTGGCTCTGATAGTCATTTATAGGGATCCGAAACTGATACCAGTTAACCAATTGTGTTTGCCCGTTGGCCAGCTTTACAGAAGCCGTAACTTTGTCGCTGATGTTATTTTGCCCAACAATCATATCTCCGGGCCGTATAGATACTTTATACTGGAAGTAGGAATCTTCCTGACTCATGTTGTTATCATGATTAATATCCTCACCATCGGGCAGTGATGTGGCAGCCGAATTTTGTATACCCAGCTCTGCCTGTGATTGCTCGGCAGTTTTTGAGTTGCCATCGGTACCGTTGTATTTACTGTACCTGTCTAAAATTCCGGCGCGGGCGTCATCCAGCTGCTTACCCTGGTAATATTGATAATCATCAGACGATGGATCGGCCGCAAAATTGTTACCCGCTTGCGCATTTAACTGGCCCTTTATCTGTTGAACAGCAGGTGCAAATTTGACTTTCTCGTCATTGTCATTTAAACCATCTAAACCCACATCCTGTAATTTACGCGAATCGGGGTTATTGTCAAACGCATTAATTACGGGTTGCAACTTTGATACCCTGCCCCAGTTGGTTTCATCTACTTGTGACAGGTCACCGTTAATGGGCAAGGCGTTCTCCAAGCTTTTGCGGCCATCTTTTAATATATCTTCAGATATGCTACCCAGGTTAAAATACAGATCGCCACCAGCTGAGTTGGGTTTGTAAATAAAAGGGTCAAGTACCCAAAATTCAATATAGGCCACGTTTAATGATTCAAAATCATTGGTTTCCAGTTTCCTGAACATCCCCCCCCAGCGCGATTTTGGATTCTGCAACGTACCATCGCTGTTGATACCAGTGGTTGTATAGTTATAAGGCCCGCGCACAGTAGGATAAAAAGCCATGTTAAGCGTAGCCAAACTTAACTGCTGGCCGGTTGACGATTGCTTGTACGGGAATACCTCCTGCTCAAGCACCTGCCTTACATAATGGTTTGACAGCTCGGCACGCGAAATAGGTATAGTACCTACGTTGGTATAAAATATAGGATCGATGTTATAAAAGGCAAGGCGGGCACGGTTATATCCATAACTCAGATCATTAAACGTTCCCGACTCCGGGAACAATTGCGGTGTACCTGATATTTGCCAGCCATTGAAACTCTTCAGGTCAATGATGGACTGGCTGTTTTCAAAATCATCAAGATATGACGTTCCGTTTTTTGATCCTGCAAAATTGAGGGCACCAGGGCTACCGGGCAGCAGTTGTGCAAACTCACCGGAGAAATTAATGGACGACGGAACCTTGGTATGGATAAACGGAATTTTATCAACCAAACGGGTGAGCAACCGCGATTCTGAGCTATAATTAGCATCAAAACCCCATATCGTATTTGATATCGATTCGTCGCCTGCAACTTCATTCTGAGTAAGCGGTTGTTCGGTTAAGTGCATTACGGTAGCGCCCAAAGCCAGCTTATCGTTCACATGATAATCCAATCTTGAACCGTACAATGATTTTTGCTGAACGCCAAACAACTCATTATTCTCCAGCTTAACGGTAATGGGTTGCCCTGACGACAGCAGCGCCTGGTTCAGGATACGGATACGACCCGCATTATAATCAACTGTGTAATCATTACCCTCCTGCAGCTTTAATGAGCCTGCCGTTACATTTACAGAGCCCTGCGGTATATTCACTGCGTTAAGCTGATACTCCGAGCCCCCCGTTGAAGTGTAGGTACCCTTTATTAAATACCGGTTCAGGTTTGGAAAATACTGCTGCGCTATAGTTTTTGTTGAATCATACAAAGGCTGATAAACATACCGCTTAGACAAATCAGACTCACCGGCGTTAAATTTCTTTGCCAGATCAGACCCAAAGGGCTCCAGCACCGGAAACGATATCCTGCCATTTTGCGAATCAATTGTAATGCCCTCTAAAAAGTCAAAATAACCATCGGGCTGTTTGTCGCTTTGCTGGTTAAGGTTATCCAAGCCGGTTATCTGCAGCCAAAGCTTACCCTTAGTGGCCTGCCCCTCCTCCATTACTGTTTTTTCGATACCTGATTTATCATCAAGCCGCGTTACTGTCAGTTTAAAATCAGTAGGACTTACCTGAAAAGCACCCAGTGAGTAGATGTTTTTCATCATCAGATCCCAGGATGGTAAATTGGTTTTCAGCAATTCGTTCTTCAGCAACTTTACAAACAATACGTTTGGCGTATTGGGGTTAACGGCTACATCGCTGCTAAATTCACCCACCTGGTATTGTACTCCATTGATGGTGTACTGGTAGGCAACTGCCAGCACCTCATCATTATTTAACGGGTAATTAAGTGATATATAACCAAGCTGCGGGTGCAATGTAAACTCTTTGTCGGTAAGCTTACGGGCATAGGTAAGCTTGGAGTAGTTGTCAGTACTGCCCGTACTTTGAAAATAACTGGCTACCGAGTTGGAGTTGGTAGAACGGGTATCAGATGGTAAATTATTCAGCAACGAGTTTGATTGCTGCGCAAACCCCTGCCCTTTAAAACCCGCCGGCAAACCGCTAAAACCCGGACCGCCTTGTATCTTGGTTTTATTATATGGGTTATTTTCGCCCAGGTCAAGAAAAGCAAGTATATCCCTGGAATCGGTAGTTACGTTTGTACGGTTGGTTGTCCATACCTCAATTTTGGTAATGTTTATATTGGAACTGATGATGGGGATATTGGCCAGTGCCTTGTTATAATTATTACGGAAGTATTGCGATAAAAAGAAGTGCTTGTTGGCCTCATAGTCTGCCGGGGTAAGCCTGAATTCTCCCTGCTGCGAGCCGTTGGTTATAGTAATGGTTTTTGACTGCGACCGCTGCTGCGATAAAATACTGGTTACATCAAGCCTGCCGAATTTCAATTTTGTTTTTATACCGAAAAGCGCCTGGCTACCGGTTATCAGCGTGGTATTTAAGGGCATGCTTACCGTACCGGCCTCCACCTTTTGAATAATTTCATCGGGCGATCCGGTATAATCAAGCTTTATCTGGTTTTCAAACTGAAACTGGGCGTCGGTATTATAATTGGTGGTTATTTTTAGCTTATCGCCAATATTTCCGGTTACGTTAAGCTGTATCTTTTGGTCAAAATTAAAATTGAACTGGCTGCGTTGCCTGGTATTAAATAATGGGTTTTGGTTTTGGTTTACCTGCCCGGCCAGTATCATTTCTGCCGATCCTTGCGGTCTGATATCAATTGTTTGTCCGCCAAATATCTGGTCAAAAGTGCGGCTCCGCACTTTTATAGATGGTATAAAACCAGGTTGTTGCGAATCATAAGCATAATTATCTGCCAGTTGCTGATAATATGTACGCTGGTTATTTTTTTCCTTTAGTTTTAAATACTGGGCAAAGGTAAGGTACTGCGGCGGCCGGTATAATAAGTTACCTACACGCTCATACAATATATAACGGTTTGTTGCAGCATCATACTCAATGGTACGTACCAGATTAGGCGGGTCCGGATCAAAAATACCCTCCCTGATCCTAACGCTTTTAGGTTCGGTTAAGTTAACGGTGGCGCCTGCTTGTGTCGTATCCCTTTTACCACCCGGAACGCGTTGTTGTGCATACACACCACCCAGCCCGCCAAATGCCAAAATAAACAACACACTTATAATAATATTATAAGTAAATATTCTTATCAAAGGTCAAGTAGAAATTTATACGTAATTATAGAGTTTTTAAGGCGAACTTGATTAGCTGTTCAACTGTTAATTCTCCATTATTTTTATTCATTTCCTGATCCAGTACCTTCTCGGCAGTATTACGTGCAAAACCAAGCATTACCAATGCTGAAAGTGCTTCGTCTTTAACTGTTTTACTTACAGGCACAACGGTTAAAGTATCGGGGCCCTCTTTGCGCAGTTTATCCTGCAGCTCCAATATAATACGCTGTGCCGATTTGGGACCTATGCCTTTGATTCTTTGTATTAAAGCAACATTGCCGCTAACAATAGCTGCCTGTATTTCGGCTGGGGTTATTGATGATAACATCATTCGCCCTGTATTTGGCCCTATGCCAGATATGGATACCAGGTGTAAGAACAAGCGACGCTCACCGTCTTCGGCAAAGCCATATAAGGTAAGCGCATCCTCTTTTACGTACTGCCAGATAAATAGTTTACAATTTTCTGTATCCCCCAGCCTTGAATAAGTGTTTAACGATATATTAATGTGATAGCCTATGCCCCCGGCATCTATAACAACATAGGAGGGACTTTTGAATACCAATTTACCACTAATATAATCGTACATATTATTTATTAAATTTAAATATCAGGCAGGTAATATCAAGTATCAGGACTGCTGCAATTGTTTTTTACAAACACCGCTTCAAAAATCCTGATACCTGATACCAGCTACCTGATGCTTTTATTTTCCTTTAAGTTTATTAAAAATACCCGTTGGCTTACTAACACCGGCCTTAGCCTGTGCATCAACAACTGCTATAGTCACCATATTTACAATTTCACGAACCGAACTGCCCAACTGCAGCACATGCACCGGTTTTTTGAGCCCCAGTAATATAGGGCCTACCGCCTCGGCGCCACCAAGTTCCTGCAAAAGTTTATAAGCTATGTTACCCGATTCCAGGTTAGGGAATATCAGGGTATTGGCAGGCTTACCGTTTAAGGTAGAGAACGGGAAATTATCAGCCAGCAGATCAGCGTTCAGGGCAAAGTTAGCCTGCATATCGCCATCAACTACCATATCCGGAAATTTCTTATGCAGTATGCTTACCGTTTCCCTGGTTTTTTCAGGAATAGGTCCGTCATTTGAACCAAAGTTGGAGTACGAAAGTACGGCTACCCTCGAGCTTACATTAAACTGTTTAACAGAACGCTCTATCAATACGGTAATATCAACCAGTTCCTCCACAGTAGGATTTTCGTTCACGGTGGTATCTCCAAAAAACACAGGTCCTTTGTCGGTTATCATCATGTACATACCGGCCACACGGTTCACCCCTTCTTCTGTACCGATAATTTGCAGTGCCGGTTTTATAGTGGTCACATAGTTTTTGGTTAAGCCCGAGATAAGCGCATCGGCTCTGCCAAACTGTACCATACAAGCACCGTAGTAGTTACGGTCTATCAACATTTTTCGAGCCTCAAATAAGGTAATGCCCCGGCGCTGGCGTTTCTTGTACAGGTAGTTGGCGTACTCCTCCATATTTTCGCAGCCTTCACGCGGATCGATGATCTGTACATCTCCCAAATCCAGATCATTCTCCTGCATAATGCGTTTGATACGCTCTATATTACCTAGTAAAATAGGGGTTGCAATACCATCATCCTTTACAATTTGTGCCGATCTTAAAATCTTGTAATTATCAGCCTCGGCAAAAACCACACGCTTAGGACTTTGCTTGGCTTTATTGGTTAGGTTACGCAACAATTTATCATTGGTTCCCAAACGCGATCTTAATTCTTCATGGTAGGCCTCCCAATCGGTAATTACCTTACGTGCCACGCCTGAATCGATTGCTGCTTTGGCAACCGCTGCCGACACCTCAGTAATCAGCCGCTGATCCATTGGTTTAGGAATGATATAGTCCTTACCGAATTTAAGGTTGGTGATATTATAAGCCAGGTTAACTGCTTCCGGAACCGGCTTTTTGGCCATTTCGGCGATAGCATGAATAGCGGCTATCTTCATTTCCTCATTAATAGCAGTAGCCCTTACATCAAGAGCCCCCCTGAATATGTAAGGGAAACCCAGCACATTATTTACCTGGTTCGGAAAATCAGACCGGCCGGTTGCCATAATAATATCTTCGCGGGCGTTAATAGCCAGGTCATAATCAATTTCGGGCACTGGGTTGGCCATGGCAAATACCACAGGTTTTTTTGCCATTAACTTCAACATATCCGGCGTTACCACGTTACCTGCTGATAAACCAACAAAAACATCTGCATTCTTCATAGCGTCAGTAAGTGTCTTTATATCGGTACGGGTAGTGGCAAACTCCATCCTGATATCGTCAAGATCGGTACGATCAGGGGTTATCAGACCGTTAATGTCAAACATTACCAGATTTTCTTTCTTAACCCCTAATGACAGGTACATTTTTGAACAGGATACCGCGGCGGCACCTGCTCCGTTAACCACCATTTTTATCTTGTCCAGCTTTTTGCCCTGTATCTCGCAGGCATTCATTAAAGCCGCTCCCGAAATAATGGCTGTTCCGTGCTGGTCATCATGCATCACGGGTATTTTCATTTCGGCCTTAAGCCTGCGTTCTATTTCAAAACAGGTTGGGGCCGATATATCTTCCAGGTTAACGCCACCAAACGTTGGTTCAAGCGCTTTTACAATATTTACAAAGTCATCAACACTTTTGGCGTTCACTTCCAGGTCAAATACATCAATATCGGCATAAATTTTAAACAGCAGGCCTTTGCCCTCCATTACCGGTTTACTGGCCTCCGGGCCAATATTACCCAAGCCTAATACCGCTGTTCCGTTACTGATCACGGCTACAAGGTTGCCCTTGGCTGTATATTTATATACGTCCTCCACATTGTCGGCAATGCGCAGGCAGGGTTCCGCAACACCCGGCGAATAAGCCATAGTTAAATCGCGCTGCGAGTTTGTTGGCTTGGTAGGTACTACCTGTATTTTTCCCGGCCGACCCTGTGAATGATAATTCAGGGCATCCTGTTTACGGTTGTTCTTGTTCATCTTTTCAAAATTCAAGCGTTCAAAATTACAATTCTTTTTATGGTAACCCGCATAAAAAAGCCCGGCATTGAAACATATCAAAGCCGGGCTCTTACTGCTCAGGTAATTAACCTTTGTTTATCTTCAACCTCATTCCGGGTTGCAGGCTTCCGCTCTTCAAACCGTTAAGCGCCTTAATTTTTTCAACAGATGCACCATCAAATCTTGATGCAATGCTTCTCAGCGTATCGCCCATGCGTACTTTATAAGTAACAAAGGTTTCTTCGCTTTTATCACTTGAGGTTCCTGCCGATGCATCATCGCCAGAAGCTACTTTAATAGTTTCGCCAATTGGTGCCCTGTTACTTTTCAGGTGGTTCCAAACTTTCAGATCCTGTACTTCAACACCATATTTATCAGCAATAGCTGCCAGGGTTTCTCCTCTTTTTACCTTATGGCGGGTAGGCATTTTACGTTCTGGAGTACTCTCGGTATAGGAAGCATAAGTTGCCTTAACCTGCGACGGGGGTACAGCCTCGCCAGTGCCGTTTAGTACATTATATAAGGCTGCAAAGTTTTCCTTAGCAGTTTGCGGCAAAACCAAACGGCGCGGCGCAGCGGCACTGCCATTTACTATTAATCGCCTGTAAGCCGGGTTCAGGATAGCAAGCTCAATAATATTGATATTTAACGCCTGGGATATGCTGCTTAAGGTCACATATTTCTTCACCATAACGGTGTCCGTTTTGATAGAAAAATTACAAGCCCGCGCAACTATGTTATGCTTATTGTAATAATTCATCACATAGTTCATGGCGATAAAGGCAGGTACATATCCCCTGGTTTCCTGCGGTAAATACTGGCGGATGCTCCAAAAATCATTAGCACCGGCTTTTTCAACAGCGTGTTCTACATTACTTTTACCGCAGTTATAGGAGGCTATGGCCAGCAGCCAGTCGCCAAACTCCTGGTAGGCATCTTTTAAGTAGGCAGCAGCAGCGTAGCTGGCCTGTATAGGGTCGCGCCGTTCATCAACATAGCTATCCATATTCAGGCCGTATAATTTACCGGTAGTAAACATAAATTGCCATGGCCCGGTTGCGCCTACTCTTGACACGGCGTTAGGATCAAGCTTTGACTCTACTATTGACAAGTATTTTATTTCTTCAGGGATACCGGCATCACGAAAGGCCTTTTCATAAATGGGGAAGTAATATTTAGATAGCCCCACAACCTGCCCCATTTCATCCCGGTTATGCATGTACAGGTCAATATAACTTTGTACATACTCGTTATAATCAAGCGGGATATCTTTATGGATGGAATCTAAACGGCGCTCATAAATGCCCCGTTGAGGACCAACAAGCGGCGCCGACTGGTTTAAAACCGGAAGCACAATGGTGTCCCTGTAATTATTAATTAATCTCTTAAAATTAAAACTCGCAGAAGAAAAAGGATTTGCGTGAACAATTTGCAATAATAAAAGGCAGACGGTAAGCGTAAATAATCTCTTCATTCTTTAGGGATTTGGTTAAAGAAGACATAGCCCTTCGTGAGCTATTTTACTAAATTATTAATTTTTTTAAAGCTCAAGAAAGTATTTTGAAAAATTCAACAACTCCTGCTCGTTAAAATGTTTTGTTAACAATTGTAAACCTAACGGTAAACCTTTACTATTATTGCCGGCAGGCAATGAAATTGCAGGTACCCCGGCTAACGACGCTTGTACGGTAAAAATATCCGAAAGATACGTTACAACCGGATCTTTCTCCTCTTTGCCTATGGCAAATGCAGGTTCCGGAGCTGTTGGTATTAATATAAAATCATACTCGCTCAGTATCTGGTCTGTTTTTTCCCTGATCAGACGGCGTACTTTTTGAGCTTTGGCGTAATATGCATCATAATAACCGGCGCTAAGTACAAAAGTACCCAGCATAATGCGGCGCTTTACCTCTTTGCCAAATCCCTCTGAGCGGGAACGTTTATAAGTAGACTGCAAATCATCAGCCGAAGGGCTGCGGTAGCCATAGTGTACCCCATCAAACCGAGCCAGGTTTGACGATGCCTCGGCCATAGCCAAAATATAATAGGCAGGCACCAGGTAGTCTAACTGTTCAAATGCAATTGGTTTTACGGTGTGCCCATCGGCCCGTAGCTTATCAATATATTTTACCAGGGTATCTTTTACCTCGGTATCAACTCCAGGGCTTGAAAGTGCTTCCTGCAGGTAGGCTATTTTCTTCTTCCCGGTATTTTCTATATGTTTTGAAAACTCGGGCACTTCCTTTTGGGCCAGGGTACTGTCATACTCATCAGGGCCTGCCATTATTTCGAGCAGCAGGGCGGCATCCTCAACCGAATGGGTTATTGGGCCAACCTGATCAAACGAGGATGCGAATGCAATAATACCATGCCTTGAAATGCGGCCATAAGTTGGCTTTAACCCAACAACACCGCAAAATGACGCTGGCTGCCTTACAGAGCCGCCGGTATCTGTACCAATAGCGGCATGACACATGTTGGCCTGCACCGCAACTGCCGAACCTCCGGACGAGCCACCGGAAACCCGGGTTTCGTCAGCCTGATTTTTTACTGGTCCAAACCATGAAGTTTCATTAGCGCCGCCCATGGCAAATTCATCGCAATTACAACGGCCAATAATAACCACATCCTGGGCAAGCAAACGCTCCACTACGGTTGATGAATAAATAGAAGTAAAGTCTTTTAGTATTTTTGATGATGCACTTACCTTGTGCCCTTTGTAGCAAATGTTATCTTTTATAGCGATAACCATACCGGCCAGTTTACCAGCCGTACCATTTTTTAGGCGGTTGTCAACCTCTTTTGCACTGGTTAACGCCTCTTGTTCAAACACTTCATTAAAAGCGTTTAAATGCGCGTTTTTCTTAATCTGATCAAGATAACCATTTACCAGTCCTTCAACTGTTATTTCTGCACTTTGCAACCCTCTCTTTATTTCAGTTAAAGAGGAATAAAATTTAGCCATGGGGCTAAAATAAAAAACTTATCTGTTGAAATAAGAAATAATTCAACAGATAAGTTTATATGTTATTAAAAGCGGTGAATTGAACTAAAGCAATTAGCCCTTAAAGTGTTAAACTTTAGGCTTTTCTTCGGTTGAAGTACTGTTGTTTTCACCGTTTTGTGCGTCTTTAAATTCTTTAACGCCTTTTCCTAAACCTCTCATTAGTTCGGGTATTTTTTTACCGCCAAACAATAAAAGTATTGCAATAATGATCAGAATGATTTCTGGTGCGCCTAATCCACCCATGATTTTTAAGTTTTTATGTTATGTAAATAATATTATTATGATTTGTATTCTTCTTGTTCTGTTTTAACAGGCTCTGTAGTTTTCTTTGTCAGATCAATATGAGTTTCTGTGGCAGCAGCATTTTCACTACTTACGTGATTATCGGCAATAGGGATTGTGTGCGGCACAGTATTTTCAACTACAAGTGCAGCATGCTCATCCGTAACTACTTCAGTATGCGTAACATCTTCTGTATGCGGGATTACATGCTCAACGGTGTTTTCAACAAGCAGAGGTTCTTTTACCTGCGTTTCGGTCTTTTTGTCCTCATAGTTGTTAATTTGGTTATTGATTTCACGCTTCACATCTTCCGACGCATCTTTAAAATCACGAATGCCTTTACCTAAACCGCGAGCCAGATCGGGCAGCTTTTCGCCCCCGAAGAGCATCAATGCTGCAAAAAGTATCAGTACCATCTCGCCTGTACCAATATTTAAAAATAAAAAAACTGAACTTAACATAGCATTTTTTTTAAGGTTACAAATATATACAATTATAATTTCATAAAGTTCATAACTAATTAGTTAGGTGCTAACCATATTTTAGGGTTCACTGCCGATACTCCTTTGTATATTTCAAAATGAGCCTCCGTTTCGCCGGTTGAAGGGTCTGTTGCAACTGTACCTAACACTTGTTTGGTAGCTACCTTTTGCCCCCTGGCCACGCTAACCGAGCGTAAATTGGCATACACCGTAAAATACTCCCCATGCCTGATCATGACCAGATATGTTCCGCTTACATCTACCACTTTAATCACCTCACCATCAAACACCGCCCTCACAGAGCTACCCTGGTTGGTTCTGATATCAACCCCGGTACTCTCACTTTTTATACCCTCAGGGGTAGTGTAAACACCAAATCCCTGGGTTATGCCTCCATTAGCCACCGGCCATGGCAAACGCCCCCGGTTACCCAAAAAGTCATTTGATAGCTTTGCGGCCTCAGGCGTAGCATTCAATATACTTGAAGTACTGCGCACAACAGGCTTGGCTGCTACCGGTGCCGGTGCTTTATTTTCGGCTTTGGCCTTTGCAGCCGCTATTCTTGCAGCTTCTCTGGCTTCTTCTTCGGCCTTGCGCCTTGCCTCTTCTATTTCCCGGCGTATTGCTGCACCTATCTCCCGGTTTGTTTTAGCAATTTTTGCCTGAACATCACGCTGCTGCTGTTTTAGCTGCCCCTGGTGTTGCGACAGGTCGCTTACTACCTTTACCTGGTTATTTTTTTCTTTACCCAGGGTTTCTTTTTCCTTTTCCTGATCAGCAAGCAGGTTATTCTTTTCCTGCTTATTTTTGTCAAGCTCTGTTATTTTTACATGCAGTTCCTTTTGAGTTCCTTGTATGTAGCCGGCCTGCCGCTCGCGGTAGGTACCAAACTGTTGTAAATATTTTAAACGTTTATAGGCCTGGTTAAAATCCTTTGAAGCAAAAATAAACATCAGCTTATTGTAAGCACTTTGATTACGATAAGCAAAAAGCACCATTGCCGCATATTCCTTTTTCAGCTGGTCAAGCTGGTTTTGTAAGCTATGTACGGTATTATTGCTTTCGGAGATCTGGTTATCTAAATTTCTTACTTCAGAGTTTATAATATTTATTTTTTCTTCTCTCAGGTTAATCTGTGCCTTTAACAAGCTCAGTTGCTTTAAAGTAGCTTTTTTATTACTGGCAGTTTCCTGGTAATCCTTGTTCAGTTGCTCCAGTTCTTCTGATAGTTTATCACGCCTGCGCTTTAATTCGGCACTGCTTTGTGCATGCACATCAACCGCTATAAATACCGTTATTATAAAGAATACTGCTTTTAAAAATTTCATCAAACAAACATAATTAATTATTTGGCCGGCTCATAACCGTCAGGTATACTAAAAGGATAACTTTGCTGTACATCAAAGTCGGCTTTTGTATAGTGCAAATTAACTTGTATTTTTTTATCTTTTACTATTGATGCAATATCTATTTGCGATGGCATAATTCTGTTAGTAGCTTGTATAAAGGTATTATTTACTACCTGCAATGATTGCCCAGCCAGTTGGTTTGACAAGTTTGTTTGCGTAACCTTTAAATCGGCACCTATTACCAGCTTGTACAAAAGATCCTGCAGATTACCGCTTAAGGTGCTATTACCATCAGCAGTAGTGTAATCTCCTTTTTCGTTCAGCAGTTCCGGTATGGCATTGCCTATCAGCAATGACTCCAGCGTTTTATAATTAACCTGCTGACTGGCGAATTTGTATACATAGCTGAAAGGTTTTTTCAGATATACGCCCTGCAAGCGGTTAATAAGCAAAATACTATCCGGAGTTATCATGGCGCGGGCAGCCTCAACGCCAAAAATAGCGGTGATGGATACCCAGATCCTTTTATCGCGCTCAATACGTATGTTCAGGGTAACGTCATTACTGTTACCGTTAATATCCAACTTGGTTTTTGCCTTGCCGGCAAACGTGTTAAAACTCACCTGCTTTGCCCTTATGGCATCCAGCTTGCTGCTCAACTTATCAACAGGCTTTGTTGTTGAATCAGATTTACGGGCAACCAATATTTGCTTACGCGCCTTACAGCTCACCATAACCAGCAGGCAGCAAACTATAAGTAACTTATTCGCTATATTTTTTTTCATTTATCTTACGCTCTAATACCGGCGACTGCTCACCGTAGCTTTTAGCTTTTTTCCAATTTTGTACGGCGCCTTCTGTATTACCCAGGTAAAACAAAATATCGCCATAATGTTCATACTTGGCCGAACTATTATCCTTATCATGCGCCAATGCCTTCTCCATCCATACCTTTGCATCGGCATATTTTTTTTGCTTAAACAACACCCAGGCATAAGTATCTTCGAAAGATGCTGTATTGGGCTGCAATTCATTTGATCGTGCCGACATTTGTGCAGCTTTATCCAAAGCCTCACTTCTTAACGATAAATAATAGGCATAATTGTTTAACGTAAACGCATTGTCCGGATTATAGCTTAGTGCTTTGTCATAAGCCTCATCAGAGCTTTTATTGTCCTTAAGATCATGGTAACAATCACCTAACAACGAAAAACTTAGCGAAAGTAAGTCCTTATCCTGAATTTCTAATGAAGTTGCATTTTTAGCATAGCCCAGTGCCTTTTTGAAATCCTTTTTTTGCGCCCAGCCCACGCCCACCATATAATTCATCCACCCCTGGTTAGGAAACAGCGACAGTGCATTTTCGCCATCCTTAATGGTGCCGTCCATGTCGTTTTCGCTTAGTTCTATACGTACCAGCTGTTCGTGCACGGCATAAACCTGCTCATTAAGTGCAATTGATTTTTTGTATGCCGCCTTAGCCTCTTTGTATTTTGCACTTTGCAGCAACATGTCGCCATATATAGCATAGGCCTTGGCATCGGCCGGATGGGCAATTGTTAATATACGGCTTAGTTCAAGTGCACTGGCTTTAGCATTAGGTTCAGGAAACTTGGGGAAATAACCCGCAATGATCCTGATCTTTTCATCAATACTCACATCCTGATTTGCAAATGCAAGTGTAAGCTCACTAAAGCTGGCATCGTTATTTTTTTTGTCGCGGTAAATATCGGCCAAGGCCAGGTGTACCATGCCATTACTGCCATCCAACTTTTCGGCCTTTTGTAAAACGTTAAGTGCTTTGTCACTTAACCCGTTTGAGTTATAAATTTCAGACAATAACAAATAATACCTGATTTGACCTGGATTATCAACAATGGCCTTTTCAAGTTCGGCAGCTGCCTGATCAATTTTACCCTGTTTAAGATAAATTTTTTGGCGGCTTGCCAAAATATCGTCACTTGGGCCGTTAAGCTGCTCCAGTTGGTTGTACACTTTAAGCGCATCATCATACTTTTTTAAAAGCAGGTATGCATTGGCCTTATCAAAATAATAGTCGGGTTTATCAGGGTTGATCCGGATTAGCTGGGTAAATACATTTTCAAGCTTGCTGATGTTGTTGTTCTTTTCATAACTATCGGCCAGGGCCACCCAATACCATTCATTATCAGGACTGATAGTTACCGCTTTTTCCAGCAATGGCAGGGCACCGGCATAATCATTTTGTGTCTTTTTAAGATTAGCCAGTTCAAACATCGAGGCATCATTTGAAGGGTCGGTTTGTAGCACCCGCTCAAACATATCTGCCGCCAGCTTGGTATTATCAATAGTTTTTTCGCGCAGGGCGGAGAAAAAAAGCTGTTTAACAATGGTACTGTCAATAGGAGCCAAAGGTTTGGCTGCCACCTTTTGGGCCAATACATGTTGCGAGAGTAAAAAGGGTACAAAACAAAATACAACTACAGCATAGTTTAATTTGCCATAATTCCCTTTTATATTATATGTTACCTCATTGCCCATGCTTCGCTTCCTGAATATCGTTCTATTGCTACCCGGTTTGTATCTTATTTTAAACCAATGCCCGTATGGCCAAAGCCACCTTCGCCGCGTGTAGTTTCGTTCAGTATCTCTACTTCGTCCCAGTTTACCTTTTCGTGTTTGGCAACTACCATCTGGGCAATGCGATCACCAGTATTAATTTCAAATACCTCGGCCGAGAAATTAATAAGCAACACTTTGATCTCTCC
This sequence comes from Mucilaginibacter saanensis, assembly GCF_014200575.1. Taxonomy (GTDB): domain Bacteria; phylum Bacteroidota; class Bacteroidia; order Sphingobacteriales; family Sphingobacteriaceae; genus Mucilaginibacter. The sequence goes on from NZ_JACHBZ010000013.1 coordinate 65,197, forward strand.
GCGATAATCAGCATCAATAGTACCGGGCGAGTTAACAATACCTATACCATGTTTAAATGCCAGTCCGCTGCGCGGTCTTATCTGTGCTTCAAACCCCTCTGGCAGTTCAATATACAAGCCGGTTGGTATCAGTTTGCGCTCCATTGGCTTAAGCAATATAGTTTCATCAACACTGGCACGGAGATCCATACCCGCAGCGTGAGCCGTTTCATAAGCAGGTAAACTATTGTTTGATTTGTTAATTATACGGATGATCATCGTTTACTAAATATAACTTTTAAATCCTTGCGCTCAAAATAATAGGTGGCCAATGCAAATAACAGCAAAAGCCCGTTACCTGCAAACAAGTTTCGTTTAAATACTGTAAAAGATAAAAACACCATGACAATTGAGGCCACAATATAAGCCAGATTCTTTTTGATGTTGTATGGTATTGGGTAATTTTTTTGTCCCCATAAATAGGATAACACCATCATGGTAGCATAAGCCGCCAGCGATATCCATGCCGAAGCCATATAGCTATATTTGGGAATAAAGACCACATTAAGTATAATGGTTAATATAGCCCCTACTCCTGATATATATAATCCGTATTTGGTTTGGTCAGATAGCTTATACCAAACCGAAAGGTTCATATAAATACCTAAACTCACATAACCGAAAAGTAACACCGGCACTACGCCCAGGCCTGACCAATAGGAGCTTTTGATGAAATGTTTTAATATTTCGATATTGGCTACCAACCCTACAAATATTACGCAAACTGCAATTACAAAATAATTCATAATGCGGGCGTAGGTTTGCGTGGCGTTTTTATTTTTAGCATGACTAAAAAAGAAAGGCTCGGCCCCTAATCTGAAAGCCTGTACAAATATGCTCAGGAACAAGGATATTTTAGCACAACCTGAATAAATACCAACAGCGGTACCGCTCAAGTTTTCGGGCAGTAGTTTACCGAGCAGTAGTTTATCAAGGTTTTCATTAATTACAAATGAAATATTGGCCACCAGCACAGGCCAGCTGTATAAAAACATTTCAAACAGCATGGGCCAGTTAAACTTAAACCGCAGCTTCAATAACTCAGGCAGTAATATTAATAAGGTAATACCGCTTGATATAAAGTTTGATACAAATACGTAACCCAGCCAACCCTGCCTGAACCATCCGCTTATCCATGCGGCGCCTACCATTTGATGTTTTATAATAAAAGGCAGCCCGTATATGAAGGTTAAGTTAAAGCCTACAAAAATGAGCACATTAATCAATTTAATGATGCCATATCTGCCCGGCCTTCCGTCGGCACGTAACCTTGCAAAAGGAATAACCGCCAGCGCATCAAGCACCAGAACGGCTATAAAGTATTTTACATATAGTATATAATCGGTGTGCGGGGTGTGCGAATCAATACTGATATCGGTTGCTATATTTCCAATAAAGGGAAGCGTGCAAAGCAAAAAAAGTACCGACAGGGTAAATATGGCAATAAACGCATTATCATAAACCGCCTGCTTATCATCCTCGCGTTTGTTCAGGTACCTAAAAAAGGTGGTTTCCATGCCAAATGCCAGTAATGGGTTAAGCATTGATACCCAGCTGAACATGGTAGTAAATATGCCATAAACACCGGGATTATAAGCCCGGGTATATATTGGAGTTAGCAAAAAACTAAGCACCCTTGATACTACAGTACTTAGTCCGTATATGGCCGTTTGCCCGGCAAATTTTTTAGCAGTTGACAATGTTGATGTATAGGGTAATTAAAATAATACAGCCTGTGTATTACAGGCTCCTTTTTACAACTTCAAAATTACGATAGTTTTTTAATTCGCCCTCATGGCTTTCAACAGAAGTTACTTGGGCATCCTGGGGGCCCTCATTACACCAGTCCATAAACATATCCATCATGGTTTCATCAGCCTCGGCCGCTATAAAAACGTCGCCGTTGGGTTCGTTTTTTACAAAACCGCGAACCCCCAACTGGTCAGCGACTGCCTTAGTGGCTTTACGATAAAAAACGCCCTGAACTTTACCCTTTACTGTGATATCGAGATGCCTGATCATTATAAGTTGATTGGATTTATTTGTTGAGTGAGTGAATAGTTAAATGCTTTTACAAATTAACTCAATACAAGCCAACCAACCTAATCAACTATTAAACTAAACGGCGCACTTTGCTTTCTGGCGTTATGTTCAATCCGTCTAAACCGGTTATCAGGTTAAGCCCTGGTGTTTTTCCGGGCTCTAACGTTCCCTTTTCCTCATCAATACCTAAAAATTCGGCCCCGTTCAAAGTACCCCATTTTATTAACTGGGCAGTGCTCACGGCCGGAAATTTTTTCTGAATGGTACGCATCTCACTTAAAATACACAAACTTCCGTTTGATGCCAGACTATCGGTACCCAGCGTTATGTTAAAACCCTGGTCAATAAAGAGTTGTATTTTAGGCAAACGGTTTTCAATATACAAATTGGCATTGGGGCAAAAGCACCAGTTTATTTTACGATCAAAACGTTTTATAAAATAAATGTCCTTTAAATTGGTACAGGTATTATGTACCAGCAAAACCTGCTGTTTGTTGGTTAGTAAAGGAATGATGGATTGTAGCGAGTTACGGGCCTGCGGTTTAAAATGGCTGATATCCATACCAAAATACTCATAAAGCTCCAGAAAGCCACCCAACTTATAACGGTAAAACTTATTCTCGTCCTCACATTCCTGGTTATGGATACTGATGAGGTTTTGACCCGAATCACTGTGCTTCCTGATCAGTTTAAATAATTCCTTTGATACCGAGTACGGCGCATGCGGCGTAATAGAACAGGGCTGTGGTTTAAACTCGTTCAGCAACTCCACCGCATTATTAAAAATCTCTTCGGCCCGCTGTGGTAAAAAACCAAAGGTTTCAACAAAAGTGTGATAGTATAATTTACTGGCGGCCTTAACGGGGATGCTTAAATTACTGTTGGAGATGTCGCCAACGGCTACAATACCGTTATTATACATCTCCTCATCCGCCTTTTGAATAGCTTCCTGCACTTCCTTATCGTCGGCTTTTCTGGAAACTTGTACATCTTTTATAAAATTGATAAGCCCTTTGCCCGGCTGTATCTTATCTTTAAGGTGCGACAACTCAATGTGGCAATGGGTATTTACAAACCCCGGACAAATAATACCACTTAAATGCTCAATAGGTCCATCTGGAGGGTTATTCTGGTCTGTAACGGCGATGATCTTACCCTGATCATCAACAGTAACAATTCCATTTTTAACAGGATCGGCATGAACGGGAAAAACGTAATCGGCTCTAAAACTTTTCATTAATGTATATCACTTAGTATCAAACTCAACGTTTTTCAATAAAACAACCCTGCAAAATTAATTACAATTAACTTTTAGTTATTGTTTTTTATCATTCAAAAAAAAGAATGACTTTAAGATAAGACAGATTTTTTTAAATTTAAGTACTTTTGCACTGTGAATAATGCAAAAGATAAAATAGACATCCGCAGCATCAGCCTGGAAGCCTTGCAGGAGCATTTTATCCGTATGGAGGAAAAAAGTTTCAGGGCTAAACAGGTTTATGAATGGCTTTGGAAAAAATCGTGCTTCTCTTTCAACGAAATGAGCAATATTTCAAAAGAACTGCGCACTAAACTTGATGAAAACTTTGTAATTAACAATGTTAAAATTAATTCTTCGCAAGTTAGTGCTGATAAAACTATAAAAAATTCTTTTATTTTACACGATACTCATTTAATTGAGGGCGTTTTAATTCCGACCCCTGGCCGGATGACCGCCTGTGTATCGTCACAAGTGGGTTGCAGCCTCACATGTAAATTTTGTGCTACAGGATATATGGAGCGCAAAAGGAACCTGAATCCCGATGAAATTTATGACCAGGTAGTACTAATTGATAAACAGGCCCGTGAAAATTACGGCGTGCCATTATCAAACATTGTTTACATGGGTATGGGTGAGCCCTTGTTGAATTATGCCAATATGATGAAGTCTGTTGAGCGCATTACAGCAGAGGACGGACTAAACATGTCACCTAAAAGAATTACCGTATCTACCGCGGGTATTGCCAAAATGATCAAAAAGCTGGGCGATGACCAGGTGAAGTTTAATCTTGCCTTGTCATTACATGCCGCTAATGACGAAAAACGCAATACCATAATGCCTATTAATGAGCAAAACTCCTTAAAGGCCCTGGCCGAGGCATTGAAATATTACTATGCCAAAACTAAAAACCCGGTTACTTACGAATATATTATTTTTGACGGCGTTAATGACGGTATCCAGGATGCTATTGAACTGGCTAAGTTTTGTAAGCACCTGCCCTGCAAAGTAAATATTATTGAATATAACCCTATTGCCTTTGCCAGCTATATTAATGCCGGCGAAGATAAGGTAGAAGCATTTGCCGCTTATCTGCAAAAACAAGGTATTAACACCCATTTACGCCGTAGCCGCGGTAAGGATATTGATGCCGCCTGCGGGCAGCTTGCCATTAAAGAAAAAGCCAAGGTTACGGAAGTTTAAAAAATCTGTGCTAAATTCATGGCATGAAATTGCTGCGTGGTTACCTGGCCGATTTTGTTTCGCTACTGTTTCCAGAACTTTGTCCGGCGTGCCAGGCCAGCCTGGTGGCTAATGAACGCATCATCTGTTCAGACTGCCGCTACAATTTACCCTTCACTAATTTCCATTTACAGGCCGATAACATTGTTGCACAGCAGTTTTATGGCAAAATTAATGTAACCGCCGCCTACGCACTATATTACTTTACCAAAGGAGGTAAAGTGCAAAACCTGATGCACCATTTTAAATATAAAGGGATGCAGCAGATTGGCACCCTGTTGGGAAACATAGCAGGCTTGCAATTAACGGAGAGCCCTGTTTTTAATACCGTTGAGCTGATTATACCTGTGCCGCTGCACAAAAGCCGGCTTAAGGAGCGCGGCTATAACCAAAGCACCTGTTTTGCACAAGGGCTGGCACAAAAGTTAAACGCCGCGGTTGAAGACGATAACCTGCAGCGGAGAGTAGCTACCGAAACGCAAACCCATAAATCGCGCTTTGCCCGTTTTGAAAACATGCAGGATGTGTTTATGGTTAAACATCCCGAAAGGCTGATGAATAAACACATTTTACTGGTTGACGATATTGTAACCACCGGCTCAACTCTTGAAGCATGCGGTATGGAACTGCTAAAGATACCCGGACTTACATTGAGTATAGCCACCATAGCGTATGCGCAGTAATGAGAAGAAAATTCTAAGTCCTAAAAACTAAATTCTAATATCTAAATCCGAGATTGAACATCCGAAATCCCAAATACCTTATTGGTGTTGGTATCTGCTCAATTTATCGAAAAGTGATTTGGGATCAAATGGTTTCAGAATATAGTCATTCATACCGGCTTTACCAATTTCGCCCATTTGGTTGCTGAGCATTGATGCCGTTAAGGCAATAATGGGTAATTGCTGAAAATAAGGATCGGCTTTGGAGCGAATGATCTGGGTAGCCTCCAACCCTCCCATCTCAGGCATGTGAATATCCATTAATACCACATTGTAAGTACGGTTAGCTTCAATCTTGCTGATAGCTTCGATACCGTTTTCGGCAAAATCAGCATCGGCACCCCATTTTTTGAGTATCTTATTTATCAATAACCGGTTTATCTGGTTATCATCAACTACTAAAACATTAATTTTCAACCCTGTTTCCACGTTATTGCTATTACTGTTTAAATGGCTATCAATTTTGTTGAAAGTTATGGTAAACCAAAAAGTAGATCCCTGCCCCGGTACACTATCCACATTTATCCGGGAATCATGCAGTTCAATCAGTCGTTTACTAATGGCCAGTCCTAAACCTGTACCTCCGTATTTACGGGTAATATCGGCTTCAGCTTGTTTAAACTGCTCAAATATGGTGCTCAGTTTATTACCGGCAATTCCAATACCGGTATCTGAAACTGAAAACCTTATTCGCACATCCTTATCGGTTTCCTGAATAACTTTCAAGTCAATATTAACACCGCCCTGCTCCGTAAATTTAAGCGCATTGCTCACCAGGTTCAATAAAATCTGACATAGGCGGGCACGGTCGCCAATTACCGTAGCAGGTATACCGTTATCAATACTTTGGCTAAGGTAAATATTTTTTTCGTCGGCTTTATACCGCATTGAATTGTTAATGCTCAGAATAAGCTCGCGTATATCCAGATTTCCTTTCTCCAGCTCAATGTTACCGGTTTCTATTTTAGTAAAATCCAATACATCGTTAATCAGGGTCATTAAGTTTTCTGCCGAAAACTTGAGGATCTCCAGGTTCTCCTTCTGGGTATCCAACGGATCGTCATCAAGCAACAAGTGCGACATCCCGATAACTGCGTTAAGCGGTGTGCGTATTTCATGACTCATTACCGATATAAACATATCCTTGGCCCGGCTTAGCTGCAAGGCTTCCTCCTTGGCAGATATCAGTTCAATTTCGGCTTTCTTTTTGGCGGTTATATCAATGATTACTTCGATGTATTTATCAATATCGCCCTGGCTGTTAATAATTACCGAGTTGATGACCGAGATCCATAAAGGCAGCCCGTCTTTCCGATAAATAAGCAGGTCAACTTCAAACGATTGTTTATTTCTGGATAGTTCACGGGCTTTTTGAATACTGGCAACATCAGTAAGCTCGCCCTTAAGCACATCACCCAAATGATTGCCACTTACCTCGTGTATGTTATAGCCGGTGATTTGCTCAAAGGCATTATTTACCCACTCAACCCTGCCACTGCTGTCATTAATTACAATGCCACTGGTAGTGCTGCTGGCCACTAATGATAGTTTGGTTAACTCCTCCTGGCTTTTTTTACGCTCAGTAATATCAACCATTACACCTATCTGGCGTTCAACCTTACCTATTTCATTAAACAAAGGGCTATTGGAGATTAGTACCCATCTTGGCGTATTGTCTTTTTTGTAAATTTTTAGCTCAATCTCGTATGGTTTATTCTCTTTAACAGCTTGTACCGCGTGCTCAAAAATGACAAGATCGGTATCCTCCCCAACAAGTGCGTTGCCCATAGCCTTACCTTCCAGTTCTTCAAATGAATAACCAATAATACTTTCCAAAGCTTCGTTCATCCACAGCATTTTACCCTGGTTGTCCCGAATAAAAATACCACTGGGCGATTTTCTGGCAGCAAACGATAAAATTTCAAGCTCCTGCTCTATTTTTTTTCGGGATGTTATATCAATTATTATCCTTATAAATTTATCAATTTCGCCATCGGCATTACGAATTACGGAGTTAACAACGGCAATCCACGCCGACGTACCATTTTTATGATTTATTAATAATTCAACCTCGTATGATTCTTTATTCCTTATCGATGCCTCTAATTTTTCAATAGCGGCTTTATCAATTGGTTTACCTTTTAGTGTAGCTCCTAAATATTTATCTTCAACATCGTCAAGCGCATAGCCGGTGACTTTTGTAAATGCATCATTTATCCAGATCACCTCATCGGCGGCATTACTGATCACTACACCATTACTCACTTTGCTGGCCACCAATGACAATGTTTCCAAATCATGCACAATCTTTTTCTGATAGCTTATATCACGACCGTTGGCAAACCACTTGTCCTCTTTAAAGATAACCAGCCAATTAATCCACTTGATTTTGCTTACCGTAGTATAAACAGGTGTTTCTATTTCAAATTTACGCTGTTGTCTGCTTAGGCTGTCCTGAAGATTTTTTAATGAAGCAGCCCTCTCCTCTTCCGGAAAAAAATCCCAAATCTGTTTTCCAACAACCTCATTAGCGGTATATCCCAAAACCGATTGTACAGCCTGGTTGATGCGCTCAATTTTAAAGTCCCTGTCCATGATACAGTGAATATCAGGCGAACTATCAAAAAGGTCATGAAATTCTTTATGGCGGGCAAGGCTTTCCTCCAGATCGTTTTTTTGCTTGCGAAGTATCAGGTGCGACATCACCTCGTCAGCCAAAATACGTAAAGCGTCGCGTTGCTCGGGAGTAAGCTTACGCGGTACCATATCAATAACGCATAGCGACCCTAACCTGTAGCCATTTGGGTCAATTAAAGGTGCTCCGGCGTAAAATCGTACGTTTTCACTGGTTACAAAAACATTGTCCTTAAAGGTGTCGTTTTGCAGGGTATCATCTATCTCCAGAATTTCATCGTCCAGGATAGTATAATTGCAAAAGGCGCCGGCACGTGGGGTTTCCCCCATGTCGACGCCAAATTTCGACTTAAACCATTGCCTGTCGGCATCAATTAAAGTGATGAGGGCAACAGGTACGTTACATATATAAGACGCAAGGCGGGTAATAGCATCATACTCCTTTTCAGGCAATGTATCTAAAACATAGTATGATTTAAGGGCTGCTAAACGCTCGTTTTCTTTAGTTATAAGTTCCTGCTGCCTAATAGTCATTTATTATTCCGAGCCGTTCTCTCTGTACAACGGATAGTCGTACATCAGCTTGTGAACCTTTTTACGTATTTTCTTTATAGAAAGTTCATTTTCAGGGTCAGCAATTACAGCATCTATCAGCTCAACAATATGTTCCATTTGTTTTTCTTTCATACCGCGGGTAGTAATAGCTGCAGTACCTACACGTATACCCGATGTTACAAACGGCGACTTATCGTCATAAGGAACCATATTTTTATTCACCGTGATATCAGCTGTTACCAAAGCATTCTCGGCAGCTTTACCGGTAATGTTTTTATTACGCAGATCAATCAGCATTAAATGGTTATCGGTACCGCCTGATATAATTTCATAACCGCGCTTTACAAAGGCTTCTGCCATGGCGCTGGCGTTTTTCTTAACCTGCAATATGTATTTCATATAGCTTTCGCTTAAAGCCTCGCCAAAAGCGATTGCCTTTGCAGCTATAATATGCTCAAGCGGGCCACCCTGTGTACCAGGAAAAACAGCCATATCCAGTAATGATGACATCATCCTTACTTCGCCTTTTGGTGTTTTTATACCGAAAGGATTTTCAAAATCTTTACCTAACAAAATAAGACCACCACGCGGGCCACGTAATGTTTTGTGTGTAGTAGTAGTAACAATATGGCAATGAGGCAGCGGATCAGTTAATAAGCCTCTGGCAATAAGCCCTGCCGGATGCGAAATATCTGCCAGTACCAAAGCACCTACCTTATCGGCCACTTTACGTATAAATTCATAATCCCAATCACGTGAGTAAGCAGAAGCACCACAGATGATCAGTTTTGGTTTTTCTTTAAGCGCAACTTTTTCAAGTTGTTTATAATCAACCAAACCGGTTTCTTTAACTACACCGTAAAAATGCGGCTCATATAATTTACCAGAAAAGTTAACCGGTGAGCCATGTGTTAAGTGGCCGCCATGTGACAGATCAAATCCCAATATTTTATCGCCCGGTTGAAGAACAGCCAGCATAACTGCAGCATTGGCCTGTGCACCTGAATGCGGTTGTACGTTTGCCCATTCTGCATTAAATAGTTGCTTGGCTCTTTCAATAGCAATAGTTTCAATTTCGTCAACTACCTGGCAGCCGCCATAATAACGTTTGCCCGGCAAACCTTCGGCGTATTTATTGGTAGCAACAGATCCTGCCGCTTCCATAACCTGACGGCTTACAAAATTTTCGGACGCTATAAGCTCAATGCCTTCTTCCTGGCGTTGCTGCTCTTCATCAAGTAGTTTAAAAATTAATTTGTCTCTTTTCATTATATATTATTAAAACGGCGCTAAGTTAGCAAAAAGCTTAAAGCTAAACGCCAAAAGCATCAAGCTTTTTTGTATTATTGATTGAATCTGTGCGTATTAATTAGTCTAAAGTTAAAGGCCAAAAGCATAAAGCTTTCTTTGAGGCACTAATCACTTTTAACTTACTATAAAGACTAAATCACAAACAGTTAAATTTTATTTCTGACGACAATAACTTTTTGCCTTTGGCTTTAAGCCTTAAGCTCCCGGCTTTTAGTTTTCGGCTTTAAGCTCTTCCCGTGCCGATATCCTGAAATTATTATACCCCAGCCCTATCTGTATATCAATCAATTCCTGCTGTAGCATTTCTAAAACAGCTAAAAAGTTGTATACAAAATGTACCTTGTTTTCTGAGTGCCCTGCTATAGCTTTAAAATCAAGCATTTTATTAATTTTCAGCAAATCGCCTACAGCTTTCTTTTGCTTTTCAATGGTGTATGGGTATTGCACTACGGTGTGTTTTACCTCCTCGCTGCGGTTAATATAGTTTTTCATGAGCCGCTCATGTACCATCATCAGCCTGTACAAACTCAGTTCAGACAGTTCTTCGCCGGGCTGGGTAACTTTATCAATCTGCTCCAGGTCAAGCTTAATATTGCCGCGTTTTTCCTGTTTAAATCGCTCATCCTCATAAGGGCGCAGCTCATCGCATAACTCCTTGAATTTTTTATATTCAATCAGTTTCCTGATGAGGTTTTCTTTGGTATCCGTATCATCACCCGCTGCATCTGCCTCATACCTGGGCAGCAACATCTTGGCTTTTATCCGCATCAGGGTAGCGGCTACAAAAATAAACTCGCTGGCCAGCTCCATATTGAGACTGGTCATCTGGTGTATGTAGTTTAAAAAATCATCAGCTATACGGGCAATCGGGATATCATGTATATCCAGCTCATCCCGTTCAATAAAAAAAAGCAGCAGATCAAACGGACCTTCAAATTGGGGTAATCGTATGGCAAAGCTGTCGTCGGTCATAAATGTTGCCCAAAAATAAGATTTTTTTAGTATCAAGTAGTTAGTATCAAGTATCAAGACATTTACATTGTTAATAGTTCTTTATATAATCGTGATACTTGATACTAACTCCCTGATACAATCCAGAAACAATAAATAACATTTATATGTCCTGTATTTATAAATAAATAACTTACTTTGTAAGTTAAATATCCTTATAAATGTCAATGCAGGTACCGGCCGGAGATTTACTACAAAAAATAAACTACCCGTCTGATTTAAAGCAACTTAACGAAGATCAGCTTGAGCAGGTTTGCCAGGAGCTCCGTCAATATATTATTGATGTGGTATCAGTAAACGGAGGCCATTTTGCGGCCAGTTTAGGTGTGGTTGAGCTAACCGTTGCCCTTCAATATATTTTAAACACCCCTTATGACCAATTGGTGTGGGATGTTGGTCATCAGGCTTACGGTCATAAAATACTGACCGGCCGCCGCGAGGAATTTCATACCAACCGGGTATACAAAGGCTTGAGCGGTTTTCCGAAACGTTCAGAAAGCGAGTATGACACCTTTGGTGTAGGGCACTCCTCTACCTCCATATCTGTGGCATTGGGCATGGCTGTGGCATCGCAATACAAGGGCGAAACCGACAGGCAGCACGTTGCCGTTATTGGTGATGGCGCCATGACCGCGGGAATGGCTTTTGAGGCACTTAACCATGCAGGTATTGAAAACTCAAACCTGCTGGTGATTTTGAACGATAACAATATGTCTATCGACCCTAATGTGGGTGCCTTGAAAGAATATCTTACCGATATTACTACCTCAAAGCCTTACAACCGCTTCAGGGATGATATAGCGCATGTATTGGCCAAACTATCGGCCATTGGGCCTGATGCTTTTAAAATAGCGCAAAAGATTGAAAAAAGCGTAAAAGGAACTTTACTTAAACGCAGCAACTTTTTTGAAGCGTTAAAATTCAGATATTTTGGCCCTATTGACGGGCATGATGTAAATCATTTGGTAAAAGTACTTAAGGACCTCCGCGATATCCCCGGGCCAAAGCTATTACACTGCGTTACCACCAAAGGTAAGGGCTATGCACTGGCAGAAAAAGACCAGACCAAATGGCATGCCCCCGGCTTATTTGATAAAATAACAGGCGAAATTAAAAAAACCAAATACGATAAGCCACAACCGCCAAAATACCAGGATGTATTTGGTAATACTATTATTGAATTGGCCGAGCAAAACCCTAAAATTATGGGTATTACGCCTGCCATGCCATCGGGTTGCTCACTTAACCTGATGATGAAAGCCATGCCAACCCGTGCTTTTGATGTGGGTATTGCCGAGCAACATGCCGTAACCTTTTCCGCCGGATTGGCTACACAAGGTTTAATACCTTTTTGTAATATATACTCCAGCTTTATGCAGCGGGCATATGACCAGGTAATACATGATGTAGCCATACAAAAGCTTAACGTTATATTTTGTTTAGACCGGGCCGGACTAGTTGGTGCGGATGGCCCAACACACCACGGTGCTTATGACCTTGCCTTTATGCGCTGCATACCCAACATGACGGTATCATCGCCAATGAACGAGGAAGAGCTACGTAACCTGATGTTTACTGCCCAACAAGACAACATGGGCCCGTTTGTGATCAGGTATCCTCGCGGCAGCGGTGTAATGGTTGATTGGCAGCGTCCATTCAAGGCAATACCTGTTGGTAAAGGCCGCAAAATATGTGACGGTGAGGATATAGCCATTTTATCAATAGGCGCTATAGGTAATGAGGTGGTAAAAGCCACTGCCGACCTGAATGCCGAAGGCTATTACCCTGCGCATTATGATATGCGTTTTGTAAAACCGCTTGACGAGGCTTTACTTCATGATGTGTTCCAAAAATTTGAAAAGGTGATCACTGTTGAAGATGGCTGCCTTGAAGGAGGAATGGGAAGCGCCATCATTGAATTTATGGCTGATAATGGCTACCACAAAACCGAAGTAAAACGCCTTGGCATACCAGACAAAATTATAGAACATGGCGAACAGCCCGAGCTTTGGGCCGAATGCGGCTACGATGCCAAAGGCATAGTTACCCAGGTAAAAAATCTGGGTGCAAAGCAAAATGCGCATACCATAGCATCATAAAACAAAAAGAGCGGCCAAGGCCGCTCTTTTTGTTTTATGATTAATTTCTCTTAATCCTGCTTGCTTATTAATGAGCTCTGTAGCTTACCAGATCATTATAGATACTGCGGAAGGAACTACGTACGCCCAAGGTTAGCATACTGGTTTTATCATGAAACTGGCTATTTTTCTCCGAGCGGTAAAGCCCACCCAGTTCAATACGCAGATTATATTTAGGGTTTAGCAAATAGGCTACCTTACCTTCCAGATAAATCATATTAGTGGTTAAACCCTGGCCGGTATAGTTACCTAATGCCCTTGCCGGATCTACATAAACCTGAAAAAGATCTTTTCCGTAGTTAACACCATTAATGTCTAATCCGTAATGGCCATAATCGGCCTCGCCAGAAAAATCAAATCTTTTATAAGAGTAGTTTAGCAATCCAACTACCTCCCTGAAATTTGCTCCCCAAGGGTGTGCCAGTGGCTCGCCATTCTCTGTGTAGTTAATTACCGAACTCCGTTCAGAATAAGTATATGGCTTTGCATTATTGGTTTCAACCAAATAATTAAGGCCTTTTACACTAAATAGGTCTGCCCCTCTGAAACCCAATTGCCAGCTGTATTTATTACGCGAGCTGCCATCGCTTGAGAAAAAGTTTTTTGCCTCAAACTCGTCCAAAGCAAACTGACCGTAAGCTGTAATACCATCGGTAAGTTTGTATTTACCGGTAAACCCAATCAGGGCATTATCCGGCGAACCGTTGGTGGCTTCAAGCGGCCTCAAAAATATTACCGGGTTTATATAGGTAAAATCAAATCCACGTGCATGACCGTTGTCATCTTTAGCGGCCCATATAATAGAGTCAAAGAAACCCAATGAAAGCCGGTTGCTCACATTCCAATCCAGGTAGTGGAAAACTCCATATTTTTTTCTGTCGCCGGCCTCTACCTTAACCGATAAGGGATCATCAAAATATGCCCACATGGCCATGTATCTTACATTGCCAAGGGTGGCCGTTAATTTAAAAAACGGATAAGGCGATGCATAATCAGACAATAACTCAGAACGGTAACCATCACCAATAAAAGTTTTATCGCGACCGGCTGTTATGTTTAAATATTTATTAGGCGTATAAGATACCAAAGCCGTGATATATGACCATCTATACTCATTTCCATAAATACCGGCATAAGCCTGCCCGGGTGCAATACCTATCTGGTTAACGTATGTTGACAAATAATCGGGCAACATTGCCCGGTTTTCATAGGCACTCACATTATAAGATAATTTATCGCCAACGGTACCACCCAGCTGGATGCCAAGCGAGCCGAAATTGGTGTTCTTTTTACCTGAAAAATCACGGCTCAGGCTAAACTCAGGTAACAGGTCAGTATAAAAGGTATATCCGCTTCCTTTAAGATCTATCTGGTGATCATTAAAAAACTTCCCATTAAGCCCGCCAATATTCATCAGCGAATCATAATGGTGTCTTACCAGGGAATCGTCGGCAAAAGCGGGTTTTAATGAACTGTGTACCCTGGTTTTGGTTGAATAAACATCCTCATTAAGCTTTTGGTAAAACTGATATGAATATGGTTGATATACAGATTGTGCTTTTACAACTCCGCTTATCAAAAACAATAATATAATACTGGTAAATATTTTTCTCATGTGCAGAGTTGATAATATAAATAGAGATTACTCAAAATAATTAAGCGTTTTAAATCCGCCTTTTTTCAAATATTCATCTTTTTTAACCAATTGCATATCTGATTGTATCATATCTGTAACCAAAGCCTGCAAATCATATTTAGGTTTCCATCCTAATTTTTCAAAGGCTTTTGTGGCGTCACCTATTAACAGTTCAACCTCAGTAGGTCTAAAATATTTGGCATCAACTTTAACAATGGTTTGACCAAATTTTAATGCATCGGTATTTAAGCCAAGTTCGGCAGCTTTTTGCTGGTCTATATCAATAATTACGCCACGTTCGTTTTCGTCCTTGCCGCTAAATTCAACTTCGATGCCCAGTTCATTAAATGCCATTCTTATAAAATCGCGCACGGTGGTTGTAATACCTGTTGCAATTACAAAATCTTCGGCTTTATCCTGTTGCAGCATCAGCCACATCGCTTCAATATAATCTTTGGCATGTCCCCAGTCGCGCTGCGCAGAAAGGTTACCTACGTAAAGGCAATCCTGCAAGCCCAAGGCAATTTTTGAAGCGGCACGGGTAATTTTACGGGTTACAAAAGTTTCGCCGCGGATAGGGCTCTCGTGGTTAAATAGAATACCGTTACAGGCATACATATTATAAGCTTCGCGATAGTTTACGATAATCCAATAGCCATATAACTTGGCCACTGCATACGGCGACCGCGGGTAAAACGGAGTGGTTTCACTTTGCGGTACAGCTTGCACCAAGCCGTAAAGCTCTGATGTAGACGCCTGATATATGCGTGTTTTTTGGGTAAGTCCTAATAACCGTACAGCTTCCAAAATACGCAAGGTCCCAATTCCATCGGCATTGGCTGTGTATTCCGGAGTATCAAAACTCACTTTTACGTGACTTTGGGCTGCCAGATTATAAATTTCATCGGGCTGTACTTCCTGTATTAATCTAATTAAGTTAGTTGAGTCTGTAAGATCACCATAATGCAGTTTAAATTTTACATTAGGCTCATGCGGATCAAGGTAAAGGTGGTCAATACGTTCAGTATTAAATAATGACGACCTCCTTTTAACACCATGTACTTCATATCCCTTTTTCAACAAAAATTCGGCTAAATATGCGCCGTCCTGACCAGTTATACCTGTTATTAAAGCTATTTTCATTAATTTTAATACGCTAAATTTATATATTACAATATTATCCAAATTAATTGTAAAAACCCACATAAGAGCGCAACATAAGCCCGCTTTTTATACAAAGTTAATTACCGGCCCCAAAAAGCCTGCCTAACTTATTGATATTGTAAAATTTACGATTAAAATAATTCCGGTTAAATTCCGGCAACTTCATTCTCGAGTTCCTGATACCATTCCTGGCCATACTTACGAATAAGCGGGTCTTTTAAAAATTCATGTACGCGTACCTTGAGCTCGTCGCCAAAAGAACATGCAGGGCTGCAAATGCTCCAGCGATCATAGTTTAATACATCAAACTCTGGATATGAAGTGATACGGATAGGGTACAAATGACAGGAGATGGGTTTTTTCCAACTGATGGCGCCTTCTTCGTAGGCCTTTTCAATACCGCATTTAGTTATACCGTTTTCCCATATCACATAGGCGCACTCCTTATTCACATCAACACATGGCGTAGTATAATCGCCCTCAAAATCCTTCACATAAGTACCCACCTTTTCAATGGTACGGATGCCTTTTTGGGTTAGATAGGGTTTTACCTTGGGATATATCTCTTTTAAAATATCAAGTTCATTGGCATTTAACGGTGCACCGGAATCACCTTCCAAACAACATGCTCCTTTGCATCTGTTCAGGTTACAAACAAAATTTTCCTTCACTACATCCTCGTGCACTAATACATTACCAACCTCAATCATATTTTTATTTACTTTTTATAGGGTTTAAAGGATATTTCAAACCGGTAGCGGCCTGCAGATCCATCGTTATACTACCTAAAATAACCTCTACATGCGCTTTTACAGGTATCCTGTTGCCATCATTGGTTATCCAAAGGTACAATTTACTATCCTTCCTGAAAATACGCCCGGGAATAATGGTAGGATTAAATTTAAGGCAATTAAACTTCCCCATTGAACAGCTTACCACCTCGGTACCTACATAGGTTATTCCCATGGAGTGAAAGCCATCTTCCAGAAAATACTGCATTTCAAATTTATCACCAACTTTCATCTTTGAAACATCAATAGTACGGGCAAAATAATACGCCGATACAAAATCAAATGTTTTCCCTTTAAAGGTGAATGCTCCCTTGTTGGCTGTTACCTTGTTATCCTTATAGTCAAAACTTACATTATCGGTATGTTTCCATTTACCTTCGCGCCGGTTTTCGGTATAAAAGTAAGGCTCTAACGTATTTTGATCAACGTACGATTCGTACTTGTTACGTACCTTATAAAAAAAATCAAATGACCCGGCCGTTTGGCCTTCAGCAATTAAGTGAAAAGCGGGCGTATTAAATTTTTTATCACTGGCCTCTACCCTGATATTGGCTTCGGCAGCTGTGAAAACCCCGTATTTCATTCTGTAACTTAGCTTTTCGCCCACCTTAAAAACGGGCTCGCTTATTTTTGTTAATTCCTGCGAAAAAACGTTACCGTAACATAAAAGTAAGAACAGGGTATAAAAAAGGTGTTTTCTCATTAGCACAGTTTGCTTTTGTATAAATGAAGCTGCCCTTACATTTACAAGGGTGAAGATATGACAACTGCTACTATAAATGGTTTAAATGCATTTTTATTGCGCTGGCATACAAATACCCGAGGCGGGTTCATCAATTTAAAAGCAAATGCTTTAATCCTTACGTTTATAAATTGGCACTGTTGAGCACGGCTCGCCAAACATCAGGCTTTTTACTACAGGTGTTAGCTTCTTTGTTAATTCCACATAAGCCGAAACCGGAACAGCGGTATCACCACAGCCTTTTAATACAATACGCTGATCACGGTATTGTTCAAAATCAGCTTTTGACATTTCCTTTTCAAACAGTACAGTTTCCAGCACTTCCTGGTTACCAAAAACCACTTCGCGGGCGTAGGGAGCCATACGGTTGGCCAGCAGCATATAGGCCCACGCCGGTACAATGGCATCGGCAGAGCAGGTAATACCTACATTTTTACCTTCGTACTGTGTCCAGTCGTGCTCCTTTACAAACTCCCTGAAATCTTTTTCACGCAACATAAGGCCGTGGAACAGGTTATCTTTAATATCGTAAACAACACGCTCGCCGGCAGGATAAAAAGCGGCAGGATCTAAAGTAACCAGACCACTTTGAGCCACTTTATTCACTATATTTTCCTGTATATCCATAATGGTAAATTCTAAATATTAAGTTCTGAAATCTAAATCTCAAACACCAGATTTTAATTACTAAATATTAAGCTCTGAGCTGGCCGCCCCGAAATTTTAGAGTAAAAAAAATCCGGGAACAACATGAAGCTGCTCCCGGATACAAAATTACTTTAAAAATTGATTATAACAGTTTAGCCCTGTTATCTTTTACATTGGCATTATCTTTCAATGCATCCAGTATCTGTCCTTCTGAACGTTGCAGTAAGGTTTGGGTTATTTGTTGTTTCTGTCTTACGTCATTAGTAAGCGGAGCAGGATTAGTGAATCCGTCAACAACATACACATAAACCCCTTGCTGACCGTTCACCGGTTTTGACAATTTGTTTGGCTGTGAACCAAATATAGAACCGATAACTTTGTACTCAATTGATGCACCAGGAATAACCGGGTTAGCAAAAACAATGTTTTGTACAGGAACAACTTTGCTACCTGTTTTTTGAGCTACCTGATCAATTGATGAACCTCCGCTTAAAGCAGCCTGGAATTTCTCATCAAGTTGTTTGCCTTTTACCTCGTTGCGTACAGCCGGTTCAATTTGTTTTTTAACTGCGCTAAGTGATAATAAACCTTTAGGCTTAATTTCGCTTAAACGTGTTACGATGTATTGATCGCCAACGGTAAATACCTTATCGGTAATGTCGCCTTTATCGGCTTTATATGCCCATCTAACTACATCCCTTGCGTTATCTAAACCAGGTAAGCTTGAAGCTACACCGGTAATATCTTCAGCAACGCTTTTCTTTAAACCTTCTTTTTTAACCTCGGCATCAAAGTTGTCTTTTGTTAACGAGCCTAAAAATGCCTGAGCCTTGCTGTAAGCAATAGTTTGGGTTTTGCTGCTTGATACTATTGGTTTATCAACAACAGCAACCTTAACCACCTTTACAGATCCTTTCTGATCTTCTACCTGAATAAGGTGTACACCAAATTGTGAAGTAACTACAATCAGATCACCTTTGTTGGCTTTAAACGCTGCAGTGGTATACTCAGGAGTAATCTGACCACCAGCACCCATTGAACCGTTAACATCAAATGACGGGATATCGCCACCCTTAACTGCGCTTCCCTTATCAACAGAGAAAGTAGCAGCCAGTTCAGTAAATGATTTACCACCCTGAATTAATTTCTTAATAGAGTCAGCCTTGGCTATAGCTTTATCAATACCGCCTTCGGTAGCCGGGTTAATTAATATGTGTCTTGTTTTAACCGAATCAAAAGTAGTTTTAACATCAGTCAGCTTAGCTAATTTATAGCTACCGTTTGATACGTACGGGCCGTATACAAAACCTTTGGCTGCATTAAACATTACTGTATCCAGTTTTGGATCAAGGCCACCTTTTTTCTGGAAAGCAAGCGGAGTTTTTGTTTCAGAGTTGATCTGTACAAAAAGTGAATCGTTAGTGCTTGTCTTGAATTTTTCGGCAATTTTATCAATATCCGCTTTTATAGCTGCAGTATCATCCTTAGATGCTGAAGCGTTAAAGCTTACATACTCAAATGACCTTAAATCCTGTGGATTTTTAAACTCGGCTTTATGAGCATTGTAATAAGTATTGTAATCATCGTCAGTTAAGGTAACCTTAGCGTCAGGGATCGAAGCGTAATCAAGCGTGGCATACTTAAAGTTAACCAGCTTATTTTTTGCTTCGTAATCGTCTTTAGCATCTAAAGAGTTTACATAAAGGCCATTGGTAACCAAAGCCATGTATTTAGTTGCTTTTTTTGCCTCAATTAACTGGATCAAGAAATCGCCCCAGGCTTGTTTTTGTGTAGGATCTGCTTTGCCTGACTGTAAGTAGCTCAGGAACTGGTTTAGTTTGTTTTTATCAAACTGACCGGTTTGCGGATCAGAAAACTGACGTGCAATTTGAGGGTCAGGTGTATTACCGCTAACCATTGATGTACTTTCGTCGCCGCCAACCACGATGCCTAATTTTTCAATTTCCTTGTTAATCAGAATTTGGCTCAGGTACTGGTTCCAGGTAGTTTCCTGGATGTAACTGGTAATTTGTGGTGAAATATTTTGACCAGACTGTTTAAACTGTGCGGTATTTTGCTCCAGTTTTTTATTAAACTCATCGTAGGGCACTTTTTCGCCATTTACTACGGCCAATTCATTAGTGTCATCCTTAAAAAAAGAACCACCAGACCTTACTACCTCGCTTACAATAAAAGCAAGAAGCGCGAAACCAATAAAGAATGCGAGAATCGTCCCCATCCTTTCGCGCAAAAAACCCATTATACCCATATACTTTTTATAATTACTTTTCTATTCTTCAAAAGAGGGCGCAAGATACAATTTTTAGTAAAATTCTATAACACAAAATTTTCCTTAAAAAAAGTCATCACTGTGTCGCATTTTCATCTACGTGAAATATCCCTTTGCTATTTCTCAGAGATGGATGCAAAAACTTGTCATCACTCTCAAAATCGTCCCCATTCATTACATTTCCACCACTCATGGTAACCTCAACCGGCTTGTGAGAGTAAACTTTTTTTGTTACGGAGTTCCAAAATAATTCGTCTGATTTGTAGGTTTCGCCTTTGGCATTGGTAGCTACTACGTTTTTACGAAATTCGTATAGCTTAGTATCTTCATGCAGTATGCCCGTATCGGCTATAATGCGGCCTGATTCTTTCTGGGTTAACTTATCATAAAATATGATCTGCACCCCTTTGGGCATTACCTTGTAAGGCTTTTTGGTTTGATATTGTAACAGTAAGGGAGCGGTGAGGTGTAACTGAACTTTTGCCGAGTCGCTCATGATCAGATCAACCCCGGTGGTGGGTTCAACAATAACCCCCACCTCGTTTGATGCTATTTCTTTAACCTTGTTTAAATCATTCTCACACGATGATATAAAAAAGGCAAACACGGGCAATAACAACAGGCACAAGCCACGTAAATGTTTTACCCGGTTATACATAACACCTGATTAATCAAATTTATATTTCTGGAACCACCTGTCGTTAAGTGTAAAGCCCAGGTGAATATTCACATAGTTTTCACGCACCAGCCCATTCACTAATGAACCACGCTGGCCAACCTCTGCCGAAATATTGATTTTATAAAAACTACCATTGTTAGGACGTAAAGGCAAGCCCAAACCTGCAGTTACTGCATATTTTTTAATTTTGGTATTGTTAATGGTCATGTAGGTTTCGTCATATATGGCCCCTAAACGGTAATCAACCGACGCCAAATAGTTACGAAGCGTGGCAATATTTGGAGTAAACTGCCCACCCACATTAAATGTTCTGCTATTTTGCAAGCCCTGATTTACACCACCAATGCTAAGGTCAGACCAATTGCTCATGGTATAGTCAGCACCTACCAGGAATTTACCGTCGTCCTGAAAAGAGATACCGAAACGATTGGTTTGCGGCAGCTTTAATTTTGATTTAGGATCCTGTCTGCTAACAACACTATCAACGGCCACGTTCTGGTTACCGTTGCTGTCATTAAAATATTGACTTACAATAAAGCTGCTTTGTGAATTTAGCTTTGAACCCGCTGATGCAGAATACCCGAAAGTCAGGTGCTTGGTATCCGAAAAATCAAATGAATACTGGGCGCCATAATCATAATTTAAACCAGATATGGAGTTAGTTTGCTCTATTTTTGAGTTGATGGTTCCGGCAAGCAACGGAATTTCGGTTGTGCTTATATCTTTTAAAGTACCAAAAATATACGATACGTTACCACCAATTAAAAAGTGTTTGCCTATGCCAAATCCGTAACCTATATAAGCTTTTGATAAACCACCATCGCCACTGTAAGTATAATTGGTAACATTGGTATCAGCAGGTGATGTAGTGCCAAAACCTTTAACAGATTTTGTATAGTTATAGCCACGTTCGCTATAAGGCAATAATCCAAAGCTAAGCGCTGAGTGTTTTGATGTAGGTATAGCAAACGCAACGTGGCTAAGCCTGAAGTTACTATTTTTTTGACTCGCTGCACCTGTTTGGTTTAGGGTTAAAAAGTTGCTATATATACCAATGTCAATAGTGGTAAGGTTTATAGCCCCGTAAGCAGCAGGGTTTATAACGTTAATACTGTTAAACAAACTTATTTTATTGGTAGCTACGCCAATACCACCCATACCTATATTCTGTGGCATTAATTGAGGATCGATATCACCAATACCGTACCTTGAATATGGAGAGCTTGAAGTTGCAGTTGATTGTGAATGTGCTGCAAATGCAATAACAGCAAATAAAAGTGTTATAAAAAACCTGGTATATTTAATCATTATGCTTTTGTATAGCTGCGTTTAATCCTTTTAAAACCAAATAAGGTTCATTTTTAATATAGGGGGCAAAGATGCTATTTTTCAATAGAGTATCAAAAAAAATACTGTCGCCGCCACTTAGTATAATATTCAGTTGTGTGTTGTTATTTTTATAACTTTCAATAAACCCCGTTAGCTCATATTTTATCCCGTTTTGCACGCCTGAGCGCATGGCGGTTTCTGTATTGTTACCGTATGCTGTATTAAAAGTGGCATCGGTATTAATTAATGGCAAACCGGCTGTATAATAATTTAAAGCCTTATAACGCATATTTAAACCCGGCGATATACTGCCGCCAAAATAATTTGCACCAGCGTCAATATAATCATACGTTATACAGGTGCCCCCGCTAATAACCAGGTTGTTTACACCGGGATATTGATGATTAGCGCCTATAACAGCTGCCAGGCGGTCGGTACCAAGCGTTTCAGGGGTTAAATAGTGGTTTTGTATGGTGGTTTTTATCAGGGCACTGAAATAAGTGAGCGGAATTTTTACTCCCAGATCAGTTTGCCATGGCTCAACTTGCTTTTTAACCGACGATATTATTGCCCTGTTTACGTTATAATTATTCAAAAAACTATCCAGCGTATTGCTGTCAACAGTTTCATACTGCACAACTGCCAGCAATTCATCCAGCTTAAAAACTGCAATTTTTGTATACGTGTTACCAATGTCGATAACCAGATTGGTCATCAGGCCTTAACTAACGATAATATAGATTCAAAAATAGCCAGCCCGTCTTCGTTAGCCAACAAGCTATCGGCAGCACGTTCCGGGTGAGGCATTAAACCAAATACATTTCTGTTAGCGTTGCAAATACCTGCAATATTTTCTAATGATCCGTTAGGATTAGCTTCGGCAACAATGTTACCAGCTTCGTCACAATACCTGAACAATACCTGCTCATTATCATTAAGCGCCTTTATTACATCAGCGTCGGCAAAATAATTACCCTCGCCATGGGCAATAGGGATTTTTAATGCACGCTGCGGGTCAATTTGCGCGGTAAGTAATGATTTGGTTGTTTGCGGTTTTAAATAAACATTGCGGCAAATAAACTTACGGTTTACGTTGTGCAGCAATGCACCATCAAGCAAGCCTGCTTCGGTTAATATCTGGAAACCGTTGCAAATACCCATTACATAACCGCCTTTTGCAGCAAATTGGATAACCTCCTGCATAATTGGTGAGAAACGGGATATGGCACCTGAACGAAGATAATCGCCAAAAGAAAAACCACCTGGTAAAACAACAAAGTCAACACCCTGCAAATCATGGTCTTTATGCCATAATCTTACTACCTGCTGACCCATTATTTTTTCTAATACATATATGATGTCTTCATCACAATTAGATCCGGGAAATATAACTACTCCAAACTTCATGTTACAAAACTAATATAACCGCTGAAATTTGAACGAATGTAAAAGTTAAAAATTGTTAAACTGAAAGCAGATGATGCTGATTAGCAGCAATAAAAACAAACTTTCATAAAACCATTTACCGGTAGCATACAGGAAATAATAGGCAAAAAACACCGCCGCGGGCACTATACACAATAAAAAATGGTTTAAATGGAATGCTGCATTTACATAAAATGAAAATCCGGCTATTAAAAAAATAAAAAATAACAGCTGAAAAGATTTTCGGATTTGCACGTAACTTTTGAAAAAGTTTTGCCGCAATTTAAAAAAACAGAGCAGTAATATCCCTAATACCGGCACAAGCAACAGATAGTTATAGGAGTTTATATTGATATGATCCGGAAACTTGGTACCCAAAGGCCGCCAGATAGTATAAAAGCCGGCCAGCCGGTCGTTCAAATAGTAAAATACCGCCAAAAAGAAAAATATAGTACCATAACCCAGTATACAGGCTACCCACTCGCGCCAGTCAAATGGCTTAAACAATACCAGTGCAATCCATATTACCAGGAACAGGTAAATAAAAGGGAAGTAAATTAGTGAACCCAATGCCACTATCATACCCAGATCATATACAGTTGATTTGGCATCTTCGCCCTTATACAGGCTAAACAGCTTAAAAAGCATCCATATTACCAAAAAATTGCAGATAAGTGGTGCACTGAGCATTAAAAACGGCGTAAATAAACCCGAGAGCGTTACGTACATCAACGCTGGTAAAAAGGTAGGCTTACCCAGCAAATTATAAAAATTGATAAGATAATTAAGCAGCAGGGCCTGTGCAAACACCAGCACCGCAGCCAGCAGCACATTTAAAACCGGCGAAAAAGCGTACTCATACGCCACAGGTACCAGCAACCGGGCAAATGGCTCAACAAAAATAAACTGCAACTTATCAGGCACGTGAAATAAATAACCTACCCGCGACAAGAACAATACTATTATCAGCCACACAACATTCAACGGATTAAAGGCTCTGAATATATTGATCATATCAAGGTGCGAAGTTTTGCGGGGGTAAAATTAGCAGAAAAACCTTTTATGATATCATACTTTGTGGCTTTGCGTATTGCTTTATTAAATTATCAACTATGCTGGCCGTTTCATCTGGGAAATTTACCAGTACTTTTTTATCGTCCTGTATCCAGTTGTTAAGGCGACCCACAAATTTTTCATTAATCTCATTTACTACGGGCACCCCCATTTTTGATGCGGCCAGGGCATTACATTGCTGTTCATATTGCCCTTTCATGGGTATCATCAAAACTTTCTTTTTCAGGAACAGCGCTTCGGCCGGTCCTTCAAAGCCGCCGCCTGTAAGCAGGCCTTCGCAATTGGCCAGGCTTTTATTAAAAGCTTCATTATTTACCGGAAATATTTCAATGTTGCCAGACCGGTAGGGTGTTTTTTGCCGTTTAGAAAATATTTGCCACTTGGCATCTGTTGCAAGGCTCAAATGCTTGAGCAGCGTTTTATCATCATAAGCAGGCAGGTAAACAGTATAATGCCCCAGGTTTGCCGTTTCCATTTCGCGGATGCCGCTCCTGATTACCGGGGTATGTATAAAATCATCATACCTGTCAAAATGGAAACCTACATGATGTGTAGTTGGCGAATAATATTTAAACAACCATTCGGCATAGTTCCATTTGGCCGGGCGCGGTGTATTGGGCGATACAAATGAACATTGATGACTTAATGACACCGATGGTACCTTTTGTAAACGGCAGGCCCAGGCGCTTACCGGTTCAAAATCATTAATGATCAAATCATACCGATTTAGCGGCAAACTATGCATATCGCGCCAAAGCTGGCGCAGATTCATGATTTTAAATGTGGCCCAGTTATCAACACCTCCATTGGTACCAAACACAAAACTAAAACCGTGAAATTTATATTTGAGGGGCTGTGCCAGTGAAACTTCTGCTTCGGTACCACTTATTAACAGGTCAACCTCGCCGTATTGCTGCAATAAAGGCACAATTTCACGGGCCCGGCTAATATGTCCGTTACCTGTTCCCTGTATGGCAAAAAGTATTTTCATGGTAGTATACGTGTTTTAAACTTTTATTGGGGCGGCTGGTGAGCTGTCCCAATAAAAGTTTAAAACGTAGGTTTTTATAGTTTTAAATGCGGGGGTCAAGTTAGCAAAGAAAACGACTTGTTGTAAAATGATTTATTTTAGATGATTATTGAGCTTTGAGATATGCAGAAAGATCAGCGCCCCCTTCCCTACTGCCATAGTCACATTAATCTTATATACTCCGATGATCTGTTTTAAAAAGGTTCCTGTTTAAAACGCTCCAGCAGATTTTTAACATCCATTTTGGCATCCAAATCTTCCGCATCGGTCTTATCATCCTCGTCAGTATCGGTTTTAAAATCATCAGAATTGTACTTGAATATTTTCCAGGTGCCTTCCTGGTATTCCAACGCGGTGAGGCTCTCTACCCAATCGCCCGAGTTCAGATACAGTACAGAACCTGTTTGATCGGTATTTGATATCTTCCTGATCTCGGCATGATGTATGTGTCCGCAAATAACGTACTGGTAATCCTTGTCAACAGCTAAGTCGGCGGCGGTTTGTTCAAACTGGTTAATAAACTTCACCGCTTCTTTAAACCTGGCCTTCACCTTTTGCGAGAAACTCATTTTTTGCCTGCCAAAAGCAGTTAGCAGCCAATTGGTAAGGCTATTGATCAGGATAAGGGTATCATACCCTACCGCGCCCAGTTTGGCCAGCCATTTGGAGTGTTGCATGGTTACGTCAAATATATCGCCATGAAATATCCAGGCTCTTTTACCATCAATATTTAAAACAACCTTGTTTAACAATTGAAACGAGCCGAGGTTAAAGTCGGTAAATTTGCGCAGCATTTCGTCATGGTTGCCCGTTAAATAGTGTACCGGTATGCCATCTGTTACAAACTTAAGTATGCGGCGCACTACTTTCATGTGAGCCTCGGGCCAGTATGATTTACTGAACTGCCATATATCAATAATATCGCCGTTAAGAATAAGCATTTTAGGTTTAATGCTCTTTAAATATTTAAGCAGTTCTTTGGCATGGCAACCATAAGTACCCAGGTGCACGTCAGATATTACTACGATATCAACTTCACGTTTCGACATTAAAGTTTGGGGGTTATTTTTTCATCCGGCAAATAATACCGGTTAATATTTATAATGGAATGGTTTAACAAACGATTACTCGTCGTCTTCGTCTTCATTAACATTCAGTTCATAAGGGCTGATATAAAAGGCGCCTACTAACACCAGCAGCCCCATAACAACCAGATACGCATATTCAAAATTCATCACAAAATGATTTTAACAAATGTCCGAAAACTAAATTATCTTACTGTTAAGACTCTGTTAAATGTAAAAGGTTTCACGCAGCGCGAAATTTTCCTTTTATCCGCTCCAATTGTTTTAAATGATGCTGCAAATGTATCCGGGTAAATTTAAACCATTGTTTGGCATTAAGCATACCTAAACGCCTATGTTTATAACGCACATCGGCAGGGGCATTGGCAACAAGAGGCAAAATGTCTTCAACCCGCTTGCGGCATTTGATGATTAAATTACGGGCATCTTCCTTACTAATCTTCTCTGCAGCCGTACTTTCAGGAGCTTTGGTTTTTACCGGCAGCAAGCATCCGAACAACAACACAAAGTGCCCCTCCAAGGTTAACCCATCGGTGGTGGGCGGACAATTACTATGCGAACAACGCTCCAATGCTATTAAGGCGCCCAGGGTAGCCTTGGCTACGTGACTATAAACCTCGGCAAAGGACCAGCAACCAGCCATCGGGGTTTCGGTAAATAATTCATCGGGAATAGTGTTTAACTGTTCGCGGTAATTGTTGAGTGCCACTTCGATAGCCCTGTATTCCTTTGCAATGTTCATAACATTAAAGTTAGCTCTTTTAGGTGAGTAATCTGTACCGGCACATCATTGGGTTGCGGGGCATTAAACGGATTAAAATAAATGGCGTCTATCCCAAAGTGAAGTGCGCCATAAACATCGGCCTCCAGGCTATCGCCTATCATTACACTCTCGTATTTTGCAGCACCGGCCAGGTTAAGAGCATATTCAAATATGGCTTTATCGGGTTTATTAACGCCAGCATCTTCAGATACGATGATGTGCTGAAAGTAACCAGCCAGGTTGGAGCCAGCTATTTTTAATTGCTGCGATTCCTTAAAACCATTTGAAATTAAATGCAGCGTGTATTTCTGCTGCAGGTATTGCAGCGTTTCGTGCGCATGGGGGAAAAGGTTGGTTTTGGTAGGGCAAAGCTTTACATAAGCATCCTCAAAATCGGCCGGGATGGTATCCGGATGCAGACCAAGCTCTATAAATGTTTTTTTAAAACGAGCCTCCCTCAATTCGTCTTTCGAAATCTCGCCAAGGTGATACTGTGCCCAAAGCTGGTGATTATGGCGGGTATAAGTTTCAATGAACAGATTGGCCGATGTTAACCCAATAGCATTTAATTGATGAACATGATAAAGTTCATGCAGGGTTTCCTCGGCATTTTTATCAAAATCCCAGATGGTATGGTCAAGATCAAAAAAGATGTGTTTGTATTGTTTCATTTCGGATGTTCTGTTCGGAGTTGTTTCCATTTATTTTTCAATTAAAAACTCAACAGCTCCTCAAAAAATAAATCCAAAATTAAACTATTCGCAAAGCAAATCCGAAATCAAACTTCCGAAATTCCGAAATCACTCAGGCCTTTTCGCCAAAAGCCAGGTCACCGGCATCGCCCAGGCCGGGTACAATGTAGGCCTTGCTGGTCATTTCGTCGTCAATGGCACAAAACCATAGTTTTGCCTTGGGCAGGTTTGCACGCACATGGGCCACACCTTCGGTACTGGCAATTACGGCAGCAATGTGCAGTTCCTTAATCTGGTATTGCGCCATCAGCTCCTTGCAAACCACTACAACGCTTTGCCCGGTGGCCAGCATAGTATCGCACAAAATAAATATTTTATCGTCAAGGTTGGGGGTAGATATATGATCAACCTGTATCACGAAACTGCCATTGCGCTTTACCTTACGGTAAGCCGTAATAAATGCAGAAGCCGATTGATCAAAATAATTCATAAACCCCTGATGAAAAGGCAAACCAGCACGCAGAATAGTTCCTAACACGGGCTCATCTGCGGGTATATTTACATTGGCGGTGCCCAGGGATGTTTGCACTTCCTTAACGTCGTACCTAAGGGTTTTACTGATTTCATAAGCCAGTATCTGCCCCAGCTTTTCCTGATTGCATTTAAAACGCGCTTTATCCTGCTGAATATCCGTATCCCGCAGTTCGGCCAGAAACTGATTGGCAATGGTATTGGTTTTATTGAGGATAAAAATCATACTTAAAATTAATGCTTTTAAATGGTAATATCATTACTTATTAATATTCAAAACTATGTCATTTTGTTTGCAGTAAAAAAATCAATTTGAATATATGTAGTTAACTACGTATACTTGTACATAAATTTATTATCATGAGTACAATTACTGTTATTACGCCCTTAAATAATGATTATTGCGAACAGATTATTGATGTTATTTTACCCATTCAGCAAATTGAATTCGGTGTTCCCATTACTTTACAGGACCAGCCCGACCTGTTGGATATTGAAACAAACTATCATAAAACCGGTGGCCATTTCTGGGGTGCCAAACATCATGACCTGTTGGTAGGTACCATAGCGCTGATAGGTTTTGACCGTAATGCCGGCGCTATCCGTAAAATGTTTGTGCGTAAAGAATACCGGGGTAAGGAGTTAGGTGTAGCACAATCGCTGCTTAATGAACTTATTGACTATTGCCGGCAAAAACAAATTACCGATGTGTACTTAGGCACTGTTGACGTGCTGAAAGCCGCTCACCGTTTTTATGAGCGTAACGGCTTTACCCGGCTGGCCAAAGCAGGTCTGCCCAAATCATTTCCGGTGATGAGTGCCGATACTGTTTTTTATCAATTACATTTGGGCAATTAACCGCAGGTTTACAGATGAATGTTATTGACGAATCGGGTATTTTAGCCATCGCGACAAGGTTACAGCGCCTTAGCGAGCAGCTACGTAAGGATGGCACGCTGATATATAAAGCCCATGGTCTTGATTTTGAGCCCAAGTGGTTCCCGGTTATCTATACCCTGCATTTGCGGCCGGTTTTAAGTGTGGTTGAAATTGCCAATGAAATAGGCTACACCCACCCTTCAACCATTAGTCTTTTAAAAGAGCTTGAAAAAGAAAAGCTGATACGTTCCAAACGTGACAAGGCCGACGAAAGAAAACGGTTGATTCAATTGACCGCTAAAGGTCAGGAACTTATTGGACGCATGCAGCCGGTTTGGGAAATTATAATAGCCACCTTAACAGAAGTAACTAATACCCAAAATAACCTGATGCTGGCCATAGGCGAAGTGGAAGAACAAATGAAACAGCTCAGTTTTTTTGAGCGGGCCAAACGCATAGGCCAAACAGATTAAAGTAAAGCAGGTGATACTTGTTGCAGATTAATATTTACACGGGTAAAACACTGTTGACATACGGTTGTCATTATCATGTACTTATTTTGATTTGCAAACCCCATTGTTGGATTATTTGTATTTTTACATTATACCATGGATTTTACTTTAACCTCTCAATACTCACCCACCGGCGACCAGCCTGAAGCCATTAGGCAACTGGTTGAAGGTGTAAACAATGGCGATCCTTTTCAAACCCTGCTGGGCGTAACCGGTTCGGGCAAAACATTCTCGGTTGCCAATGTAATACAACAAACACAAAAGCCTACGCTGATACTAAGCCACAATAAAACACTGGCAGCACAGCTTTATGGCGAGTTTAAGCAGTTTTTTCCGGAAAACGCAGTAAACTACTTTGTGTCATACTATGATTATTACCAGCCCGAGGCCTTTATACCTACCACCAACACCTATATTGAAAAGGATCTGCAGATAAACGAGGAAATTGAAAAACTACGTTTACGCACCACATCAGCGCTCATGTCTGGTCGTAGGGATGTTATTGTGGTATCGTCTATATCATGTATTTACGGTATGGGTAACCCGGATGACTTTGCCGATTCAGTTTTTAAATTTGCCGTTGGTACGCGTATTAGCCGCAACGCATTTCTGCATCGTTTGGTTGAAATATTGTATGCCCGCACCACCGCCGATTTTAAACGCGGAACATTCAGGGTTAAGGGTGATACGGTTGATATTTTTCCGGCCTATCTTGATTATGCTTACCGCATCTCCTTTTTTGGCGATGATATTGAAGAACTGAGCAGTTTTGACGTAAGCACCGGCAAAACAGTTGAAAAAATGACCCACATGGTGGTATATCCCGCCAACCTTTATGTAGCACCACGCGAGCGTTTCGTACAATCTATCTGGGCCATACAGGAAGAACTGGAAACCCGCAAGAAACAGTTTATTGGTGACGGCCGTTTCCTGGAAGCAAAACGGCTGGAAGAAAGGGTTAATTACGATCTGGAAATGATACGCGAATTGGGTTACTGCTCAGGTATCGAAAACTATTCACGCTTTTTTGATGGTCGGCTGCCCGGGGCACGCCCCTTTTGCCTGCTTGATTATTTCCCTAAAGATTACCTCATGGTGATTGATGAAAGCCACGTAACCGTTCCGCAGATCAGGGCGATGTATGGCGGCGACAGATCGCGTAAAATGTCATTGGTTGATTATGGTTTTCGCCTGCCAGCCGCTTTGGATAACCGCCCGCTTAATTTTCAGGAGTTTGAAGGGCTTGCACCACAAACCATATATGTAAGTGCTACCCCTGGCGATTTTGAGCTGGAAAAATCCGAAGGCGTAGTTGTTCAGCAGGTGATACGCCCTACCGGTTTGCTTGATCCCATTATCGAAATACGTCCGGTAATAAACCAGGTTGATGACCTGCTTGACGAGGTGGATAAGGTTATAAAAATGGGCGACCGCATATTGGTTACCACCCTTACCAAACGCATGGCCGAAGAATTGGCAAAATACATGGACCGGCTGGGTATTAAATGCCGCTATATCCACTCTGAAGTAAAAACCCTGCAAAGGGTGGAAATTTTAAGAGGTTTGCGCCTCGGCGAGTTTGATGTGCTGATAGGGATAAACCTGCTACGCGAGGGATTGGATTTACCAGAGGTATCATTAGTAGCCATTTTAGATGCCGATAAAGAGGGCTTTCTGCGTTCGGAACGGTCACTCATACAAACCATTGGCCGTGCTGCCCGTAATGATAGGGGCCGCGTTATTATGTATGCCGATAAAATAACCGACTCCATGCAAATAACCATGGACGAAACCAACCGCCGCCGTGATATACAGATGGCCTATAACACCAAACATGGCATAACACCTACCACTGTAGGCAAAAGCCGTGAGGAAATTATGGAACAAACATCGGTTGTTGACTTTAAAGGCGGCGTACAGCAAGCCTACGTAGAAGCAGATGTAGTATCATTGGCTGCCGACCCTATTGTACAGTACATGACCAAGGCCGATCTGAAAAAATCCATTGAGAACACTAAAAAGGAAATGCTTGCCGCCGCCAAAAACATGGACTTTTTACAGGCCGCCAAACTACGCGACGAGATGTTTGCGCTTGAAAAAATGATGGAGGAGAAGTTTTAAGATGTGCAAATGTGTAGGTGTGCGAATGTGCAGATTAAGTATATTCAATTTGTATTCGGTATAAGACAGGTTATATTCAACCTAATGTCAAAAAATGCATTAACATCATATTAAAACAATTTTAACGTTATATGCTTATATTTGTAGGCTAAAATCAATGAGATGATGCTAATTCGTTTTTTACTCATATCAATTTGCATATTATACATTATACGCAGTTTAATGCGCTACCTCATACCCGTACTTTTTGAAAGTGTGGTAAACAAAGCGCAACAGCAGCAGCAATATCAGCAGCAGCAACGCCAGGCAAGAAAGCCGGAAGGAGCCATTAAGGTTGACTATATACCGCAAGGTAAAAAGAGCAGCGTACCTGACTCCGAAGGGGAGTTTGTTGATTATGAGGAAGTAAAGTAATTTAATATGCTGCCAGACGAGGTTTATAAAAGAAGACCCAACCATAACAACACGCCCGAATCCATCATTCTTATTGTTGCCAACTACATTGTGTTTGCTGTAGCAATGCAGCTATTTGCAGCCTGCACAAAAATCAATTCATTTTTCTGGGTTACTTTGGCAGCACTTGCCCTCTATAACTTTTTTAATATCCGCAAATACCGCGCTGACTATGGCAAAGCACAGATTATAGCCTACGTGATCAGTATTGCCGGTATGTTTTTGTTGTTTTTCCTGTTGCGCAGCCGCGAGCTGTCCTGCTAATAAAAAGAACCAGGCAATCAGAACTACTATTTCTTTCCTGCATAACCAACATTCCCGGCCGCGCTATATCAGGATTTAGCGGCATTCAATTAACCTTTTTACAGGGCTTTTACCTTAATTCTTATATCTTAATTACTGTTTAGCTTAATTCTCATTCAAATTTCTATTTTTGAGGAATATAATTATCCATTTCAAAAAACTTAAATGAATAACTGGTTCAAGCGTAACGGCATTCACTTTGCCATAGCAGCAATATTTTTAGTGGTATGCTTTATTTATTTTACTCCTGCATTTCAAGGAAAAACAATCGGGCAAAATGACGTTACAAGGGCGCAGTCAACCCAAAAAGAAATTAACGATTACCGGGCAAAAGACACCACCATATTATGGACCAACCAGATCCATGGCGGTATGCCTACCTTCCAGATCTGGGCGCCTTACAGTGCCAATTTAACCACCTGGGTAGTAAGGGCCGTTAATTATTCGTTCCCTAATCCTATAGGTACCATCTTAATTTTCCTGCTGGGGGCTTACTTACTTTTCTGTGTATTAAAGCTCAATCCATGGCTGGCTGCGGCCGGCGCAATAGCCTTTACATTTTCGTCATATAATATTATTTTGCTGGCGGCGGGACATGCTAACCAGGCATTTGCCATAGCATTTTTTGCACCAATTCTGGCAGGTATCATACTTATTTTAAGAGGAAAACATTTTGTTGGGGCTGCGTTAACTGCATTGGCATTGGCTATGGAGATCAGGGCCAACCACGTTCAGATGACTTACTATTTATTGCTGGTATTGCTTATACTGGTAGCTATTGAACTGTATCACGCTATAAAAACCAAAACAACTGCCGCCTTTTTTAAATCAATAGCTTACGTAGCTGCGGCCGTTTTACTGGCAGTTGCCGTAAACGCATCTATGCTGTGGAGCACTTATGATTACGGTAAGGATACCATTCGCGGTAAATCAAACCTAACACAACATACTACCGAGCCAAGCAATGGTTTACCTAAAGACTATGCCTACCAATGGAGTCAGGGTGTTGGCGAAAGTATCACCTTCTTAATTCCTAACGCTTACGGCGGTACCTCAAGGGGCCCTGCAAATGAAGATTCAAACGTTGTTAAAGCACTAACTGAAAAAGGTGCCGATGCAAACCAGGCGCAATACATTGCACAAAATGCCATGCCTTTGTACTGGGGAGATAAGCCCTTTACTGAAGGTCCGTTTTATTTTGGTGCTGTTATTTGCTTTTTGTTTGTATGGGGATTATTCATTGTTAAAAACCGCATCAAGTGGTGGTTATTGGGCGCTGTGGTTTTCACCTTACTGCTTTCCTTTGGTAAAAACTGGCCTTACGTGTCTGATCTTTTCTTTAACTATTTTCCGTTATACAATAAGTTCAGAGCGGTTGAATCCATTTTAGCGGTAGCCGGTTTATGCTTCCCTATACTGGCCATGTTAACCGTAAACGAGATAATTACCAACGAGAATAAAACCGAATTATTTAAAAAATTAAAGATAGCCCTTTATATCACCGGTGGTGTTGCGCTCATAGTGGCTGTAGTACCAAGCCTGTTATTATCATTCAAAACCAGCAACCAGCAAGGTTATATTGACCAGCTGTCGCAAATGCTTAAAATTGATAATGCAACAGCAAGTTCTTTAGCCAATGCACTGGTTGCCGACAGAACCTCTATTGCACAGGCCGATGCCATACGCTCATTAATTTTCATAGCTATCACATTTGGTATAGCCTGGGCATTTATTAAAAAGAAAATAAACGTTACAGTTTTGTCTGTAGCATTTTTGGGCCTGATATTGGTTGATATGTGGACTGTAGATAAACGCTATTTAAACAACGATAGCTTTGCTGCCAAACAAGACAATGAAACACCGCAGCCACGTGAGGTTGATCAGTTTATTTTGAAAGATAAGGACCCTGATTTCCGGGTTATTGACCTTACCCAATCCATCACCGGCGACGGTACTACCCCATTCTTCTATAAATCAATAGGAGGTTATTCTGCCGCAAGGTTGAAACGTTTCCAAGAGTTGGTTGATGAGCAGCTTACCAAAAGCATCAATCACGAGGTATTGGACATGCTGAATACGAAATACATTATCTCGTCTGATCCAAAAACGCAAAATCTGGGCATGCAGGTTAACCCAACCGCATGCGGACATGCCTGGTTTGTAAAAAGTGTTAAATACGCAAAAAATGCCGATGAGGAAATGCAGGCTATCAGCAGCTTTGCCCCTAAAGACGAAGCTATCGTTGATAAGCAATATGAGAATGATATTGATGGCAAACAGGTAACAACAGATCCAAATGGCAAAATTGACCTGGTGAGCTACTCTCCTGACCATATGATTTACCAGAGCGGTTCAACAGCATCACAAATAGCAGTTTTCTCTGAAGTATACTATAACAAAGGATGGAAAATGCTGATAGATGGTGTTGAGAAACCATATTTCCGTGCCGACTATATTTTACGTGCGGCGCAGATACCAGCCGGTAACCACAAAATTGAGTTTATATTTCATCCAACATCATACTATGCAGGCGAAAATATCTCTTTAGCCGGATCTATACTGCTGGTGCTTGCCCTTGGTGGTGCCGTTTATACAGAAACCAAAAAGAAACCCGTAACTAAACCGGCTGCTAAAAAATCATAAC
Source organism: Mucilaginibacter saanensis (assembly GCF_014200575.1). Classification (GTDB taxonomy): domain Bacteria; phylum Bacteroidota; class Bacteroidia; order Sphingobacteriales; family Sphingobacteriaceae; genus Mucilaginibacter. The sequence goes on from NZ_JACHBZ010000013.1 coordinate 100,941, forward strand.
CGTTTAGTCAGACATAAAAAAAGCGATGAGTATTAAACTCATCGCTTTTTTATGGGGTGTATTTAGGTTAATTTGTATATAATTTATGGCATCCGGTATAAGATGAATATCTCTAAACATCATCCCCGGCCTTCCTTTGCTGATGCATTTTCCAGGATTTCCAGGATACCTTCATTTTTAAATATAAAGAATCCCAAGGTTTCTTCTGAAACACCTTCCTGAATCTTATATGCAAAAACAGGCTTACCAGCTTCTATTTTTGATGCAAAATATTTGAATGATATGTTATGGTATAGCTTTAGTTCGGTTGCAATTTCAACAATATGTGTTGATATCAAAAATACACTATTCCTGATTTTTGACAGCGCCGTAATGGTTGCCAGTGATGCATCATAAGCATCCTTTACATTGGTTCCTCTAAACAACTCATCAAAAATAATGAACATATTATTGCGTTCCAGGATCTTGTTGGCGGTTTCCTTTACCCTTTTGATCTCGCTATAATAGTGACTATAACCGCTATTAATATTGTCGGCCAGGTTTATGGTAGTGATCAACCCGCTAAATACGTTAGTTTGCATACTGCTTGCCGGTATCGGAAAGCCGATATGTGCCAGGTACACCGCTAACCCTAACGATTTTAGAAAAGACGATTTGCCGGCCATATTAGCACCCGTTAAAAAAACAAGATTCTGTTCGTTATCTATGCTAATATCATTCTTAACCGCATTTTTTATGCAGGGATGATACAGATCAGTAATATGAACATAAGCGCCTTCCGCTACACCATACTCCGGCAAACAGAAACCATGATGAATGGCAGCCTTGGCTACTGCTATATACACATCCAATTCATAAACAATATTTATTAAGGCCTTTACAGCCCGCATTTGCTGTTTTCTCAATAAGTTATCATAATAACCGATCTCGAAATAATTTAATTTCTTGTCGCCCTCAGCTATCACTATTTTTCCGATTGCTTTAATATCGAAGAAGTCCTTTAATTTTTCGGCTATGGCGGCCATGTGGGCAGGAAGTTCCTTTTCTTTGTTCAGCAGTTCCTGGTAAAACTTCCATACGGCCTGTAGTAACGTAACCACATCATTGATGCCCTTTGATACCACATAATAGTTATTGTTATGACTAAATTTATAACTAAGTCCCTTGGCAAAAGCATCAAGCACGTTGGTACTCATGGCGCCTACATTAAAAGCCAGGTAATGTTCAATAAAATCAAGGTCCTTTTTATCTAAAGGCAAATGATCCTGATTATCATAAAAGTATTTGATACAATCTCTGCGGGAGGTAAGCACATTGATATCAGCAGATGGTGTCGCCATCATTTCAGATAATTTGCGGCTGCCGCCTAAGGTACTTACGTGGTCAAAAAAGTTATAAACCGCTATTTTATTGCCGGCTTGATTAAAGATCTGCAGATCATTAACTGTTTGTTTGTCGACCTCGAAATGAGCCATGCTTGCCGTTATTTAGGTTAATCATTTGTGTGCTTATTGCCCAAGCGGTGCCAGCCCAGGTTAAAAGCGATTACAAAGTGATTTAAAACGGTGGGAATCAATCCATAGTATCGTTTCATGATATTAAAACGTTCCTGCAAACTTTGGCGATGTTTCTTTTTTGACATGCCCCCTACCAGGTATTTGGCCACGTACTGGTTCACGTTTACAATTTTCTTAGCTTTCTTAGCTGCGCGTATTATCCAGTCAATATCGGCGCTGAGGTGATAACGGCTATCATAAGGCTCTGTTAACGCCCGCCTGATGTATATAGCCTGGTGACTGATGCTCATGCCGTATTTAAACCCACGCCAGGTAAACGCGCGCGGGGCCTGGTGCCTGCGCTGCCCAAGGCTTTGCAGGTTATTGTCAATCATCTCGGTTTCGCCATAATAAATATCGGCATCATCCGCGGCGGCAAAAACATGAGCTACGGTGTCAGGAGCATAAAACTCATCGCCCGAGTTCATGAATATCACATAATCGCCGGTGGCTAAGGCCAGTCCTTTATTCATGGCGTCATAAATACCCTTATCCTTTTCACTGACGAGCTTACTGATGCGGTCATGATATTTATTGATCACCTGCAACGTACCATCATTTGACAGGCCATCAATAATAATATATTCAATATTGGTATACGTTTGCCCCAAAACCGACAGCACGGTACGCTCAATATCGCGCGCATTGTTATACACAATGGTAATAACGCTTAACCGGGGATTAAACACGTTCACCTCCTGTTCCGGGTTTCAACAAATGCTCATAAACATCAATATGCTTTTGGGCAATTACGGTTTCTGAAAAGGTATCCAGAATGGTTTGGCGCGCCTGTTCCTGCAATTGCTCCCTCCCGGGATGTTTGATCACCCACTCCATACCGTCTGTAAAGCTCTCTGCCGAACGATAGGTAGCCAGGTAGCCATTGTATTCATGTTGCACCATATCGGGTATACCGCCCGTTGTAAATGCTATTACGGGCGTACCACAGGCTAGGCTCTCCATTACCGTATAAGGTAAATTATCTTCGAGCGAAGGAATCAGGAAAGCATCGGCAGCTGCATAGTACCGTGCCAGTTGTTCGTCATTATTAATAGTACCTAAAAAACTTGTCTGGAACGGAAAATCAGGCACGTCCTCCGTACCCCGGTTACCAAATACCACGAGTTCTATCTGATCGGCTTTTGCACCCAAACGCTGTTTAAGCAGTTCCATACTCTCCAGCAGGTACTGCGTACCCTTGTGCAGGTCTTTTCTGGAAGGCATAAAGCCGCTCAGAAAAATAAACTTATCTACCGGCAGTCCTGCCTGCTCTTTAGCCAGCTTTTTATCTACTGGTTTAAAAATATCTGTTTCAAGAGTATTGGGTATCTGATGTATGACCCGGCCCTGCAACAGGCTGCTTTGCCTTACCGATTTTTGCATCCATGAGCTGGGTGCAGTAATGGCAAAGTCAAGAACCTGGTAAGCATGATGCTTTTGCTTCCATATTTTGTGTGAAATATCGTGATCTGACGCGCGGATCAGCAGTGGGCAGTTACCGCACTGGCGCATATAATGATCACAGGCATAACGCACGTGGCAGCCACCGGTAAAGGCATTACTGTCATGAAACGTCCACACAATGGGTTTATTTAGCTTAGCGATCTCGGCAATATGATCCGGGTTTAAAAACCCGTGATTAACCCAGTGTAAATGGATAACATCTGCATTTTTAACATCGGGATGGTGAATAACAGAGCGCCCGAACCAGGCAAAGGAAAATGGCGTGCGCGATAATGGCTTTAAATATCTTTTAGCCAGTATGCGCTCCAGAATAATGGCAGCAGCGGTATAAGCCCGCTGAACGGGGTTTGAATTAAAAGTGCCAACCTGCGGATTTTTCCCGAATTTATAATGAACAATAACTTTGGAGTCGATGTTTTGACTAAGCAATGCACGGTTAAGGCGCATACAGGCACGCCCTGCCCCGCCATTTCCATCATAGGTATTCAGATGCACTACTTTTAACATGCCTCAAAAATACATTTATTCATATAAACCTAAATAACAGAATTTAGCCCATGCGCTGCTTTACAAACCTTACGGCACGCTGCAACAGGCTACCTTTACGATGTGCCAGAAAGTTCTTGATAGCGTTATATGCCTTTTCATCTTCCTCAATTACATCAGGAAACTTTTTTACAGGCTGCTGTGATATATGCACATCATACATACGCTCTTTATTGGAGTGCACCCCGGTACCATCATGGCCAATATTGTTGATGAGAGATCGCGACGGGTTTAAGGTAAGACCACCTTTTAAAAATATAGAAGCATACCAGCGTATGGCCCATGAGTTGTTTTTACCGGCCTTAAACTCCTGCACCTGTCGCCAAAAGTTCATCTTACCCTCTATCGAGAAACGAATGATGCTCAGCGTATCAAACTGCGCAATCAATTTGTCAATATCGGGTTCAAAGTGGTTCCATGAACGTGCCCAGGTGGCCCATCCCCAGCTGCTGGCTGCCCGGTAAAAAAAAGATTCGGGCAATTCCTCATCTTTCAAATTATACATGTAGGCGCCTATATGCATCACTTTTTCCTGGTTAGCATAGCGGGCTAAGCCCTCATTAAAATACTCCAGTGTATAGGGCGATGATAACAGGTCATCCTCAAAAACAATCACCTTGCCGTATTCATATACGAGCTGGGTAACCCCGCTGATTATGGATTCGGCCAAACCCAGGTTATGATCTCTTAAAATAACCTTTACCGATTTAAAGCCCGTGGTTTCTTTAGCCAGCTGCCTTACCTGCTCCACCTTCTCACGGTCAGCATCGGTTTTGGCGGAGTCACAAAAAATGTATAGTCTTGATTCATCTGCCAGCACATTTTTTTGCAAATGAATAAGCGTACGGCGCGTATGATCGGGCCGGTTATAAACAAATAAGGCAATTGGGGCAAGTTGCTGCATTGGTAATAAAAATCAGAATAGTTCAGGTTGTTCGCTGGCTTTTTTACACAGAACGGTATAAGCGTTTGCAAATTGTTCACTTATCTTTTTTCCGAAAATTTTGTTCAAACTTTGCTTAACCGTAAACTCGGCCGCTATGCGCAGGTTATTCACCAAACTTTTAGGTTTTTTCTGATTAATGTAAGCATTAAAACGGGTTACCTCGGGTTCAATCATCGAGGTAAGGTCGTTTTCAATTTCAAAACCTTCTGTGCGCAACAAATACCGGAGCGATGTTGGGGTGTATACATTGATATGCCCATAAGCCAGAAAGTGTTTTATGCGGGTATCAACACCGGCCTTATAATCACGCGGCACTTCAATAACGCATTGCTTTGCCACCCGTTTAATTTCGCGCAGTAGCATACGTTCGTGCTCCACATGTTCAAGCACGTGCGACAGGATAATGAGATCAAAACTATCATCGCCAAAAGGCAGCTTATAGCCGTCAAACACCTGTACCGATGTTAAATTTTTAATACCTCTCGACTGAATATAGTCAACACCGCTGCCCGATATTTCAACAGCGTGATACTCGGGGGCAAAGTTATTATCTGACAAAAATTTCAGAATGCTGCCATCACCCGCACCTACTTCAAGCACATTTTTAAAGGTTAACCCTTTGCATACATCAATAATATGCTGTGCCTTATATTTTGCACCGAGCATACGCCAGGCTTCATCGTGCTTTTCATAAAAATGATCGTAAGCGGTTTTAACATTCCCGCTGATAATTGATTCCTGCATTATTTACGAAGGTAGAATTTTTATTGTTTATTAAAACTTTTCCTGATCTGCTTTCCCCAGGCGATTATTAAGTCCGTCATTTACTGCCGATACTAATTTATGATATTCGTTTTGTTTTGAACTGCATATACTGATAAGCCATAAATAAGCCAGATACAAACGCTTATTTAACTTAAAAACAGAGGCTGAACGTATAGCAACCTTTGAATAAAAATACATCCGGTTACGCACCGCATAATAAGTTCTGAAACTCCACTGATCTAATAAATGAGAATGAAAAGGTTTTGCCTGATAAGTTAAACCCTGCGACCGGTCAATATCTGTTACTTTGCAGGAAGGTATCAGCCATATAGTTGCTCCCCACTGGGTAATGCGGTAAGTGTATTCAGAATCATCGGCATATAAGTAAAACCGCTCGTCAGGATAGCCTATTGCGGCAATTAATGTCCGGTGCATGAGTAAACCACCATAAGGTACATAGGGCATCATGGCTTTGTCTTTATAAGCGGCAGTCTTTTTAAATTTATCGCCCAGTTTATAAAGCTGATTTTTTAAGATATTGAATACGCTAAATCCCATAAAGTTATCAGGTACCAAATAATACCTGTCCGGATTCTCGCCGCGCGCTACTTTAACATGCGGTAGCCGATCCTCGCGCAGGCAGTAAAGGGCCTTCTTATTATCGATGCCGGCTACTTTGCTCCATTTATCCAGCAGGCAGGTAAGTGCATTTTCATCAGGTAAATTATCATCATCAAGCAGCCATATCAAGTCGGCATCGGTTTGATGATAGGCATATTCTATAGCTTGTTTATACCCCCCCGCCGAACCTGTATTTTCAGCATTGGCCAAAACGACTACGCGGTTATCACCCATCAATGCAACGTTATCTTTAACACTATAAACCGAGGCGTTATCGGCCACAACAATATGTGTTACCTGTTCAAACGAAAGTACCCGCTTTAACACCTGCTCCAAAAATTGCCACCTATTTGCATAGGTAACCGTTAACACACACACTTTATATTTTATATTTGCCATTGATTGCTCCAAAATTATCATTTTACATCATACAATACAGCCTTATATAATTGAATGGGAATAATAAAACAACAAACTATCAAGGGTTCCCTTTATTCCTACCTGGGTGTGTTTATTGGCTTTTTAACAGTAAGCATTATACAACCCCATACCTTAACTAAAGAACAAATAGGGCTTATAACTATATTAACTTCGTTATCATTAATGTTTGCCCAGTTCTCCATACTGGGTTTTAACGGCACGGCACGGTATTTTCCATACTTCCGCAGTGAAGAAAAGAAGCATCACGGTTATTTATTTTTGGCCTGTATGGTATCATTACTGGGTACCATCCTTTTTGTTTTACTGACCTGGGCGTTTAAAAATGAACTGGTGGGGCAAAATGCCAAAACTGTTCTTTTTGAAGATTATTACTGGTACCTGGTACCGCTTACCGTTTTCACCCTGTTTTTTAACGTTTTTGACCTTTATGCCCGCCTGCTTTATAATATAACCACCGGGCTGATATTGCGCGAGTTTACCAAGCGCATATTTATACTGATACCACTTTTGCTTATTTATTTTCATTTGGTAAGCTTTAAAATGTTCATGATATTATGGTTAACAGCTAATATTATTACAACAGCGCAGATAGTAATAAGACTAATAAAAGACAAACAATTTTCGCTTGAGCCCAACTTTGAGTTTTTAACAAAGGATATGGCGAACAAACTTATAGGTATTTGTTTTTTTACAATACTAACCGGTACATCGCCCCTGATCATTCAAAATATTGATAATTTGCTCATCTCAAAAAAACTGGGGCTCGATAATACGGGGATATATGCGCTGGCCTTTAGCTTTGGGAGCATTATTTCATTGCCATCACGCTCATTATACAGCATTTCCTATACCATTGTAGCCGAGTCATTTAAAACAAATGACCTGAAAAACATCAGTACTGTTTATGCCAAAAGCTGTATTAACCAAATCATCAGCGCCTTATTTATATTTATTGTGATGTGGGCCAGTGTTGATAACATTTTTGCCATGGAGCCGCCGGATTTTAAGGCTGGTAAGTATGCTATATTTTTTGTGAGCCTGGGCTATTTCATTGATTCGGCAACGGGGATAAACCTGGTGATACTGGCTACATCAAAATATTTCAGGTACGAGGCCCTGTTTAACCTCCTGCTGGTACCCGTTATTGTTGCTGCCAACATCATCCTGATACCCATATACGGCATTACCGGTTCGGCAATGGCATCGGCCTTGACCTTCTTTATTTTTAATCTGTTCAGGTACATATTTATATGGGTTAAATTTAATATGCAGCCATTTAATATGCAATGCCTGCTGGCCCTTGGCACAGGGGTATTGGTTTATTATTTATCTGTTTGGACAGTGCCGCACCTGCAAAATTTTGTTATTGATACTATCGTTCGTACGGCTTTTATTACCGCGCTTTATTTACCGGCTGTTTATTTTATGAAGCTCTCTGAGGATATTAATGGCATTATTGATGGTTTGATAGCAAAAGTGAGAAGAGGACGCTAACCCCCTCTAAATCTCCCCCGAAATGGGAAATTTTAAAATATTTTCATGAATCCCCACTCCCACGAGTTTAGTGAATCGCAGCTCGTAGGGCGCAAGATGGGGGAGTTTATATAACCCGCATTCAAAGCCACAAAAAAAGCCCTGCGGTATTCCGCAGAGCTTATATTTTAATTTACTTACCAATTATTGGTTTGTAAATCTCTTAGCGTTAATTCTTCTTTCGTTTTCGTTCAGGAATATTTTACGTAAGCGGATGCTTTGAGGGGTTACCTCAATGTATTCATCAGCTTGTATGTATTCCATTGACTCTTCTAACGAGAATTTAATAGCAGGTGCTATACGTACGTTGGTATCGCTACCAGATGCGCGCATGTTGGTTAACTGCTTGCCTTTAGTTAAGTTAATAACCAAATCGTTATCGCGGATGTGCTCGCCTAATACCTGTCCTTCGTAAACATCAACTCCCGGATCAATGTGGAAACGACCACGATCCTGTAATTTATCAATTGCAAAGGCGGTAGTTTTACCAGTATCCATTGATACCAATACACCATTTAAACGGCCCGGGATCTGACCTTTCCATGGTTCGTATGCTTTAAAGCGGTGAGCCATGATAGCCTCGCCACCGGTAGCAGTCAATACGTTGTTACGTAAACCGATAATACCACGGGCCGGGATATCAAATTCTAAGTGTTGTAGATCGCCTTTAGGCTCCATGATCAACAGATCACCTTTGCGCTGTGTTACCAACTCAATAACTTTACCTGCAACATCACCCGGTACATCAACAATTAATGTTTCAACCGGCTCACATTTAACACCGTCAATTTCTTTAACAATTACCTGTGGCTGACCAACCTGCAACTCATAACCTTCGCGGCGCATAGTTTCAATCAATACAGATAAATGGAGAATACCACGACCATACACCAGGTATGAATCAGGCGATTCGGTTTCAACAACCTTAAGCGCCAGGTTTTTTTCCATTTCTTTATATAAACGATCACGCAGGTGACGTGACGTAACAAATTTACCTTCTTTACCAAAAAACGGTGAAGTATTGATAGTGAACAACATGTTCATGGTAGGCTCATCAATATGAATAACCGCCAGTTGTTCTGGTTTTTCAAAATCGGCAATGGTATCACCAATATCAAAACCTTCAATACCTACTACGGCACAAATATCGCCAGAGCTTACTTCTGTAGCACGTACTTTACCCAAACCTTCAAAAGTATAAAGTTCTTTTATTCTTGATTTTTGGATAGTACCATCGCGTTTTACCAATGATACCGGCATGTTTTCTTTGATGGTACCACGGGCAACACGACCAATAGCAATACGGCCTACGAAAGATGAATAATCTAAAGAGGTGATCTGCATTTGTAATGTACCTTCTTCTATAGGTGCTGGTGGAATGTTTTCCAGGATAGCATCCATTAGCGGGAAAATATTATCAGTAGGTTGTTTCCAGTCGTTGCTCATCCAGCCTTGTTTTGATGAACCGTAGATAACCGGGAAATCCAGCTGATCTTCAGTTGCCTCAAGGTTGAAGAATAACTCAAAAATTTGTTCGTAAACCTCTTCCGGGCGACAGTTTTCTTTATCTACCTTGTTTACAACCACAATTGGTTTTAAGCCTAAAGCCAAAGCCTTTTGGGTTACAAAGCGGGTTTGAGGCATAGCGCCTTCAAAAGCATCGCAAAGTAATAATACACCATCAGCCATTTTCAATACGCGTTCAACCTCGCCACCAAAGTCGGCGTGACCAGGAGTATCAATAATATTGATCTTAACGTCTTTATACATTACCGAAACGTTTTTTGATACGATGGTGATACCACGCTCACGTTCCAGGTCGTTATTATCCAATATCAATTCACCAGTTTCTTGGCCTTCGCGAAAAATGGCGCAACTGTGTAAAATTTTGTCAACCAAGGTGGTTTTACCGTGGTCAACGTGTGCGATAATCGCAATGTTTCTTATTTTTTGCATGAAATATGCCCTATAAATTTGGCGCAAAGGTACAGTTAATATATGAGCTTTTAAAGCTTTATCGACTAAAGCAGAAAGATTTATACAATTTGATTACCAAATAATGTTGATGAGATACTATTTAAAGCCTTTATAAACAGCGATAGTACATAATAAGTTATCGCAAATTTACTTCAGATCTGATATGCCCTATCTTAAGCTTACATAATATTCACCTCGCGTGTATGATGCTGAAACAAGTCAGTGTCCAGTTCCAAGCTTATATTATCGCCCAAATGCCCAAACCAAAAACTTAGGCATAGCTTTGGCCCAGGTTGCAGTATCATGACTGCCGCCAACTACCTCTATATATTGTATATCCTCCGGACGTTTATAGCCTTTATCTTCCAGCTCTTTAATCAGATCAATGGTATCATCAATGGCATCAATAATCCCGTTTTTGTTCCGGTCACTTGTTTCATCATGAGTACCGGTTTGCAACCAGAATTTAAGACTGGGTTTATCCCCCGTGTTTTTAATAACCGAATGCATAATACGGTCAGCATCGGTATATCCGTTGCCCAAATCCTTCCTTCGCCACCAGAATGATCCGGAAAACACGCCCACCTTATCAAACACATCACCGTTGTTCCAGGCAATATCAAAGGCCGACAAGCCCCCTAAAGAAAACCCGGCAAAAGCAGTGGTTTCAAAGCTATTTACACCGGTTTCAGCTTCAATCATTGGTAACAGCTCTGTTTTTATAAACGCGGTATAAATATCAGCCCGGGAGCCCCGGCCTTTAAAATCCGGATTACCCGCCACGCCATACTCCTGAATGCGGTCTTCGGCTGCGTGTATAGCCACTACCAGAGTCGGTTTTAAGCGGTTGTTACCGTAAAGCTGCTCCAGCGTACCCCGCAGTTCCAGGTTCTCCAACTCCTGCCCATCGTTCAGCAGCAACAGGTTTAGCGGCCCGTCTATTTCCTGTTCATCAGGCATTAACCATGTACAGGTAACCTCGCGTTGCAGCAGATCAGAACTTATAATTATACTTTTTTCAATGATCGTCATTTCAGTTTCAGCCCAGCCCCAATACATCTTTATCGTAATTTTTAAGGGCACAAAAGTAAAAATAGTTTTTATTTTTTGAGTATTTACCTCACCCAATCCTCTCCTTTGGAGAGGACTTTAAAATACGCTTTTTTGAACCCTCTCCTTTGGAGAGGGTAGGGTGAGGTTTCCTTTTTTTTTGGCCTAACCTTTAATTTATCAGACTGTTGCCTTTTTGAATCAAACCTCTTAACTTACCATCTGAAACCAAAAAACAATCGCTTTGACCGAAAAATATCATCGTTGGCACTCGCCAAACTTAAGCGCCGACATGGAGATGCTGGTATTTGGCGACAGTGGGTTTCCAGTAATCCTATTCCCCACTACCAAGGGGCGTTATTACCAGAATAAGGATTTTGGGTTGATTGATAGTGCCAAATGGTTTATTGATCAGGGCCTGGTGAAAATTTATTGCCCTGACACTATTGACGACCGCAGTTGGTACGACAAAAGTATCTCCCCTGCCGATCGCGCCCGTAACTATACCTGGTATGATAAAATGCTTGTTGACGAGTTGGTACCATGGGCCATGCACGAAACCGGCGCAGGTAAAGTAGCCATGGCTGGCTGTAGTTTTGGCGGTTACCATGCAGCCAACTTTGCCTTTAAACATCCCGAAAAGGTAGCCCACCTGTTTACCATGGGCGGCGCCTTTGATATTAAAATGTTTACCGATGGCTTTTATAACGACGATATATTTTACAATAACCCAGTTGATTACTTGCCTGGCGACAATAAGCCCGAACTGTGGCAGATGAATATTATACTTGGTACATCAGAGCATGATATTTGCAAAGATTATAACATACAGCTATCAAACATTTTAACGCAAAAAAACATTAATCATTGGTTGGATATTCGCCCCTTTGCCAGTCACGACTGGCCAATCTGGCGCGAGATGTTCCCGCATTATTTATCTGCTATTAAATGAGATTAAGGATAAAAGACTAAGATATTAAGAGTTAGGAATATATATAAACAATAACCGGGCACCGGTACTCAAATCCGCCCCCCGAAATACATCATCCCCATGAAAAAAATAGGCATCCTATTCGGACAAGAAAATTCATTTCCACAGGCATTTGTTGACCGTATTAATCAAAAGGCCGAGAAAAATATATCGGCAGAGTTTGTTCGCCTTGACAAGGTGATCCAGGCCGAGCCGCTGGATTATGCAGTAATTGTAGACCGCATATCGCAGGATGTGCCCTATTATCGGGCTGCATTAAAAAATGCGGCTATATGCGGTACCGCGGTAATCAACAATCCGTTTTGGTGGAGCGCCGATGAGAAGTTTTTCAACAACGCCTTAGCCGTAAAACTGGGCATACCGGTACCCAAAACGGTGATTTTACCATCAAAAGAACTTCCTGATGATACTACCAATAAATCATTCCGAAACCTGGCCTACCCTCTGGATTGGGATGGCATTTTTAACTATGTAGGTTTCCCGGCCTACATGAAACCCTTTGATGGTGGCGGCTGGAAAGAGGTTTACCAATTACAAAACCGGGATGATTTTTTTGACAAATACAATAAAACCAAGCAATACGTAATGATGCTGCAGGAAGAGGTTGTGTTTGACGATTACTTCCGGTGTTATTGCATTGGCGGCAAACATGTGCGCATTATGCAGTATGAACCGCGCAATCCGCATCATTTGCGTTATGAGCATGGCAAGGCCCCTGCATCAAAAAAAATACTGGAAACAGTTAAAAACTATGTGATAAAATTAAACCAGTATTTAGGTTATGATTTTAATACGGTGGAATTTGCCATTCGCGATGGCATCCCTTATGCTATTGATTTTTGCAACCCTGCCCCCGACGCCGAAGTAACCAGCGTAGGCCAGGAAAACTTTGACTGGGTAGTGGAAGCCGCTACAGATTATGCCATTGAACGCGCAAAAAAACAAAAAGACGGTCTGGATAACTTAACCTGGGGCGAGTTTGTAAAAACATCGGCAGCAAAAACTCCGTTGACGGGGGGCAAAATCAAACCAACGAAAGAAGATGTATCTGTAAGCAAAGTTGACCATGCAATTGGGGCGGAGGGAAAGGTGAAGAAAGAGAAAGCAGCGAAGACCAAAAAAGCTACCGCCAAGAAATAAAGAACAAAAGATAGGCCCGAATCCTACATGTTTAGTTGCCGGCTTGCGTGGCGCTTGCCTTTTTGAGAGGGGACGTTTATCGAATAATATAAACTAATAAAATCAATGAGCGATAAACCAACAATTGATCAAAAACTATCTAACAATATTAAACAATATGGGCTCCAGGTATTACATGTAATGGCAGATGACACAGGCCCTGGCTTTAGTTATTCCATTGGGTTGTTTGAAAGTTATGGTCATCCGGAAATAATTATAATTGGGCTAAAACAACAATTAGCTCATAAGCTTATAAACAATATGGCTAATGACGTTAAGAAGGGAAAAATATACACGTCATTAAAATATGAAGCTGGTATACTGGATAATTTTAATTGCTACCTGATTAAAGTAGAGAAATCAAACTAGGACAATTACATGGGGCAGGCACAACGCTGGTATAGAGGGGATGAGTTTCCTTTATTACAATGTGTGTATCCAACTGTAAAAGGAATTTATCCATGGGAGGATAAATGGCCCGAGAATATTAAAGATTTACAGCCTTTATTAGGCCCCATTAAATAAAGCACTAACCAATTATGAACGAGTTTACCTTAGGTGTTGAAGAAGAGTTTATGGTGATTGATCCCGTAACCAGGGAGTTAAAATCACACGAACAAAAAATTGTAGATAGTGCCCAGAAGATCCATGAAGATCAGGTAAAAGCCGAAATGCACCAGGCCGTAGTGGAAGTAGGCACACACATTTGCCACAATACCCAGGAGGCCCGTAAAGAGGTAAGCAAATTGCGTACTACCGTAGCCCAACTGGCCGGCGATATTGGTTTGCGTATTGGCGCAGCCGGCACCCACCCCTTTTCGCTCTGGCAGCACCAGCTCATTACTGATCATCCGCGGTATTTTGAAATTGTGGATGAAATGCAGGAGGCCGCACGCTCCAACCTTATCTTTGGTTTACATGTGCATGTGGGCATCCAGTCGCGCGATATGGCTATTCATATAGCTAACCAGGTGCGGTATTTTTTACCGCATGTTTATGCACTATCAACCAACTCCCCATTTTGGGAGGGGCGTAATACCGGTTTTAAATCATTCCGCACCAAGGTATTTGACAAGTTTCCACGCACAGGTATTCCAGATTCCTTCAGCAGCATTGAGGAATATGATAACTACATTAAGCTGCTGGTAAAAACCAACTGTATTGATAATGCCAAGAAAATATGGTGGGACATCCGCGTACATCCATTTTTTGAAACTATTGAATTCAGAATTTGCGATTGCCCTATGCTGGTTGATGAAACCATTGCCTTTACCGCGCTTTTCCAGGCGCTTTGTGCTAAATTGTACAAATTAAGGCAACAGAACATGAAGTTTATTACCTACTCCCGTGCGCTTATTAATGAAAATAAATGGCGCGCCGCTCGTTACGGTATCGACGGTAAAATGATTGACTTTGGTAAAGAAATGGAAGTAAACACCCGATCGCTGGTATTGGAGCTCCTGGATTTTGTTGATGATGTGGTGGACGAATTAGGCTCGCGAGACGACCTGCAATATGTACATAAGATACTTGAACACGGCACCGGAGCCGACAGGCAGTTAGCCGTTTACCAGCAAAACAGTAGCTTTGTAGACGTGGTTGACTACATTACCTCGCAAACTTTAAAGGGATTATGACAACAAATAAACCGGAAATCAGGATAGCGATCCTTGATTTGTATGATGGGATAGCTAACGAGGGAATGCGCGGTTTCCAGGATATTTTAAACCGGTATAGAGTACAGCATGGACTTAATTTAAGTTACCAGATATTTGATGTGCGCCGGCGCTGCGAAATGCCGGATGCCAAATTTGACATCTATATTTCAAGCGGTGGCCCTGGCGATCCACTGATATCAGAAGGTACTGAGTGGGAGAAAAAGTATTTCAGATTGATAGAAAAACTGGAAGACCATAACCTTTCTAACAATACCGATAAAAAACATACGCTGTTTGTGTGTCACTCTTTCCAGTTGATGTGCCGTCATTACAAATTGGGCGATATCAATATGCGTCGTTCTCCGTCGTTCGGGGTGCTGCCGGTTAATCAAACCGATGCGGGTGCCAGTGAACCCCTTTTTGAGGGTTTGTTTAACCCGTTTTACGCTGTCGATTCGCGCAGCTGGCAGGTAATCAACCCCAACGAAAACCGCTTTAAAGAACTCGGTATGCAGTTGGTTGCCATTGAAAAAGAACGCCCACATATTGAACTGCCCCGCGCTATGATGGCCGTACGTTATAACGACTACTTTTTTGCTACCCAGTTTCACCCGGAAGCTGATGCCGGCGGCATGAAAGCACTATTGCTACAGGATGAGAAAAAGAACGAAGTGATAAACGAGCATGGAGAGGTAAAATACGACGAAATGCTTAACCACCTTAATGACCCGGATAAGATAACCCATACCCAACAGATACTCATCCCTAACTTTTTAGACAGGGCAATATTGAGCTTGCACGGCGCAGTGTGAGAATTGGATAAAACGAAGGGTATCCTGAGTTTGTCGAAGCACGTCAGTTATTGTCTGAGTTAGATATAAAAATCTTTTGAAATTGGTCAACCACTATCATGTTTATATATTAGGTTGTAGTGATGGCTCTTATTACACGGGCATAACCAATAATATTGAACGACGGCTAATCGAACATCAATCAGGTGAAAATCCAAAGTCTTATACCTATAAACGACGTCCTATTCAACTTCTTTTTAACGAGGTGTTTAATGATGTTAACCAGGCAATAGCCTTTGAAAAACAGGTTAAAGGATGGCGAAGGGAAAAGAAAGAAGCAATAATTAGTGGGAGCTGGGATTTGTTGCCTGAATTAGCGAAAGCAAGCAAAAAGGGCTCGTCATCCTGAGCTTGTCGAAGGATCTTGCGCAGAAGCCTTTACCCGCCATGCTTCGACAAGCTCAGCATGACACCGCCTTCCGTCATAATTATCTTCCCAATACACAAATCAGATAAAAGAACCTGTCGTGCTGAGCCTTAAAACAACAAAGCCGCAATCTTAAAAGATTACGGCTTTGTTATACCTATATGTTTTTTAATTACTGTTTGGCATCGGCCGTAAACAGTTTTGATTTATCAACCTTTTCAACCACCATACCGTCGGCCAGTGTTTTTGAAATGGCAGAGTATGGTGCAGACACCACTTCATCTCCACTTTTTAAACCTGATATAACCTGTATATAAGTATCATTCTGGATACCTGTAGTCACCTGTACCTGTTTTAGCTTGCCGGCATTATAAACAAATACATACTCTTTTGATGGCACGGTGATCTGCGGTTTACTTTGATCATTATCTTTTGCCGGCGCAGTATTGGTTTCCTTTTTTTCCTCGCGGGTAGTTACTGATTGTATTGGCACCGACAATGCTTTTACATGGTTAGTATTGATATCAACAGTAGCCGTTAATCCCGGACGGAAAGGCGAAGGATTATCTACCGTTTTTTTCAATAAACCAGCATAAGAGCTGGAATCAATACGTACTTTAACTGTAAAGTTGGTCACCTGATCGGCAGTGGTACCTACCACGTTGGCTGAGCTTCCAATTTCAATTACCTGCCCGGTAAATTTTTTACCTAAAAAGGCATCAATCTCAATATTAGCCGGGTCGCCTAAGCCGATACGGTTAATATCATTTTCGTTCACATCTACATTCACATCCATTTTACTCAGGTCAGATATGGTCATGATCTCGGTACCGGCAAACTGCTGGGTTCCCAAAACACGCTCGCCTTTTTGAATAGAAAGCTTAGACACCACGCCATCAACCGGCGAATAAATAGTTGTTTTAGCCAGGTTATCCTGTGCTTCTTTAACCGATGCAGATGATTGAGCCAAACCAAATTGTGCGCCAACTACATTTTGTTTAGCCGCTTCTAAACTGGCCTTGGCACCTTCGTAACTGGCTTTGGCATTGTCATACTCTGATGCTGTTAATACCTTATTCTTATAAAGTTCTTCACTGCGTTTAAAAATAGCAGCCTGGTTGGTGTAAGTAGCTTCGGCCTGCTTAAGCATTTGCTGCGAGTTGCCTACACTAGCTTTTTGGGTACTGAATGATGCTACAGCCCTATCATAACCCGACTTTAATATATCGGGGCGTATTTTACATATCAGCTGGCCTTTTTTTACCACATCCCCCTCTTTTATAGGCAGCTCTACCACCTCTCCGGATACTTCCGGACTTATTTTAACCTCAATATGAGGTTTTATTTTTCCGCTGGCCGATACTGTTTCATTCACTTCACGCACATCGGCTTTTTCGGTGGCTATCTGGGTTAAAGGCGGCTTACCAATAACGCCGGTCACCTTTAATATGATAAGCAATACAATTATTGCTCCCAGGCCAATCAAAATATATTTAGTAGTTTTTCCCATGACTATGCGTTTGGATAATTTTATGTGTGTTTAAGATTTAGCTTATTAGTAGTTAAAGCGTTATAGGATTACCCAGATAATAATCAATTACCTTACTCCTGAAAATTACCTGGTACTGTGCCTCAATCATATCAAACTGCGATTTATTGAGATTGGTTAACGAGGTATTATAATCAAGCGAATTTACCAGCCCTACGGTATAACGCTGTTGTATAATGTTAAAGGCTTCCTTGTTGGCCTGATAGGTTTCTATAGTTGATTGATATTTTTTTGCAGCCGCCTGCACATCCCATACAGCCTGGTAAATAATTTTACTCAGGTTATTACGGGCCAGTTGTGCGGTTACCTGTGCATTTTGAGCCTGTATTTTTGCTTTGCGTACCGAAGTGCGGGCGCTAAACCTGGTAAAAATAGGTATCTGTAAACTTAAGCCTGCAGCCTGGTTAAAATTATCACTTAGCTGTGTAAAAAACGGATTAGCCTTGAACGAACTCGTATAATTGGGCGTTACTACCACCTGTTGTGTATTTTGAACCAAACCTATCGGGCTAAATGTACCGTTAAGTACTGTATTGTAAGGTGTATTTTTGGCACCCGAAAAATAGGAACCTGCCTGGCCAAACAAACTAACCGATGGATAATAGGCTGCCTTAGCTACCTTTATACCCTGCTCGTATGATTTTTGTTGTACCTCGGCAAGCAATACATCGGGATTTACACCTAATGCCGTTTTCAATACATCCTGCGGATCATAAATTGTTTTAACATCCGTTAGCTTACTGATATCCGGCTTTTGTATCTGTATATCGGTTGCCGGCCTCATTTCCATGTATTGCTTTAGCGTAAGCATGGATAGCTCCAGCTGATTGTCGGCATTGGTATAATTCAGATCAGCAGTTGATAACTGTGCTTTAGCCTGCGACAGATCGGCCAGGGTCTGGTTACCTACGTCAAAATTCTTTTGTGCTCGGTCCAGCGTTAATTTTGAAATATCTATCTGCTGTTGTGCTGCCGTTACCAGATCCTGGTTGGTTAGTACCTGCAAAAAAGTGGTAACTACATTCAATATCAAATCGTTCTTGACCTTTGAAGTTGCAGTTCTATTGGCATCAAGCAATATTTTATTCTGTATTACCTGGTTACGTAGCTGCCCGCCCTGAAATAAAGTTATGGACGAGGTAATATTACCATTTACAGCAAAAATACGCTGGTTAGTGAACTGGTTGGTTGATGGGTCAATATTACGGCCAAAATTAAAAGCTGCCTGAGGCGATGCAGTTAAATTAGGCAACTGGTTATATTTTGATTGCTTTAGATCTTCTTCAGACAAAGCCTCCGTAAATTGCGATTGTTTGATAGTTAAGTTACGATCAAGGGCCAGATCAACCGCTTTTTGTAAAGTGATCACTTCCTGAGCTTTAGCATTAAAGCTAAGCGCCGAAAATAGTAAAGCACAAATAAAGGTTGTTTTAACGGGTAGTGATAATGTTGGTTTCATAGAGTTTTTCTATACAATGGTAAGCAACTGATGATTACCTTGCAATGTTCATTATTGTTTATTTTTTTGAATAAAACATTTAACATTCTATTTTAATATGTATTTGGTTAAAACACCCTGGCTACTCAAAAGACTGTATCCTGAACTAATTTGGAACGTAAACCAAACTAACCGCTGTATTTATCTCACTTTTGACGATGGCCCTATACCAATTGTTACAACACACATATTAAATATTTTAAAACAATACAATGCAAAAGCCACGTTTTTTTGCATTGGCGATAATGTAAGCAAACATCCTGACATTTTTAAACAATTGGTAAAAGATGGGCACTCCATTGGCAACCATACCTACAACCATTTAAAGGGTTGGAAAACTGATAAAGAAACTTATCTGAATAATTTTTTACAGACCGATAAGGTACTGGACACCCCGCTTTTTCGTCCGCCCTATGGCAGGATCAAAAAACAACAGATTAAAGCGCTGCAGGCAGCACGTCCCGATATTAAGATTGTTATGTGGGATGTGCTAAGTGGCGACTTTGACATCAATCTTAAACCCGAAGCCTGCCTCAACAATGTGCTAAAACATACCGAACCGGGATCCATCGTTGTATTTCATGACAGCCTGAAAGCATTTGACCGGGTAAAATATGTGCTGCCCCGTGCTATGGAAATATGGAGCAACGCGGGGTATGAGTTTTACGCCCTGCCTGTCTGAAGGAGGGGACTATAAAGCACGCAGTATTAAATTTTGTGAACGCATTGCCACACTAACGCGAGTTTAGCGTAGCGTAACTCGTGGTTATCATGATGTATGCTTCCAGCTTACATTACCTGAAAGTTAAAGCCAGAGCAGGCCACGAGTTGGAAGCCCACGGTGTAAGCTATTTTCATCACAATATTGTTGCAAATTACAAACTTATAGCTTTAAAGCTAAAACTCCCTATTTAGAATATCTCCAAATAACATTTACCCAATTGACTACCAGCTTTTACCTGTAATTTTTGTAAATTCGCCGCACTGGGCTCAGATAATGGGTTTAGTGTCAATTCTTTTACTTTCACCTAAAAATCAAATACAAATGGCTTTTGATTTAGATATGATCAAAAAAGTTTACGACCGCTACAGCACCCGTGTGGATGCTGCCCGCAAAGCGACTGGTAAACACCTTACTTTAACCGAAAAAATATTATACGCTCACCTTTCTGAGGGCGATGCTCAAAATGCATTTGGCCGCGGAGTGGATTACGTTGATTTTGCACCAGACCGTGTGGCTATGCAGGATGCAACAGCGCAAATGGCCCTTTTGCAGTTTATGCAGGCTGGCCGTCCGCAGGTTGCTGTTCCTTCTACCGTACATTGCGATCACCTTATACAAGCTAAAGTTGGCGCAGTTGCCGATTTAAATACTGCCATTGATGTAAACCGCGAGGTTTATGATTTCCTGGCTTCGGTTTCAGATAAATATGGTATTGGTTTCTGGAAAGCCGGTGCAGGTATCATTCACCAGGTTGTTTTAGAGAACTATGCATTCCCTGGTGGTATGATGATCGGTACCGATTCACATACGCCTAACGCAGGTGGTTTAGGTATGATTGCTATTGGTGTTGGTGGTGCTGATGCCTGCGATGTTATGGCAGGTTTACCATGGGAGCTAAAATTCCCTAAACTTATCGGCGTTAAACTAACCGGTAAATTATCAGGCTGGACATCAGCTAAAGACGTTATATTAAAAGTAGCTGGTATTCTTACTGTAAAAGGTGGTACCGGTGCTATTGTTGAATATTTTGGCGAAGGTGCACGTTCACTATCAGCCACAGGTAAAGGTACTATCTGTAACATGGGTGCCGAAATTGGTGCTACTACTTCTATCTTCGGGTATGATGAAAAAGCTGCTGCTTACCTGAAAGGTACAACTCGTGGCGATATTGCTGACTTGGCCGATGCTATTGCAGAACACCTAACCGGTGATGATGAAGTTTACGCTAACCCTGAGCAATATTTTGACCAGGTTATTGAAATTAACCTAAGCGAGCTTGAACCACATGTAAATGGGCCGTTCACTCCGGATCTGGCATGGCCTATTTCTAAATTTGCCACTGCAGTTAGAGAAAACAACTGGCCTGCTAAATTAGAAGTTGGTTTAATTGGCTCTTGTACCAATTCATCCTATGAAGATATTACCCGTTCTGCATCTATCGCAAAACAGGCTATCGATAAAAAATTAAAAACTAAAGCAGAGTTTACCATTACTCCAGGATCTGAACTGGTACGCTACACGGTTGACCGTGATGGCTACCTGGATACCTTTGGTCAAATGGGTGGTGTGGTACTGGCTAACGCCTGCGGACCATGTATTGGTCAATGGGCTCGTCATACTGACGATCCTACCCGTAAAAACTCTATCATCACTTCATTTAACCGTAACTTTGCTAAACGCCAGGATGGTAATCCTAATACACACGCTTTTGTGGCATCTCCGGAAATTGTTACCGCATTTGCTATTGCAGGTGATTTAACTTTTAACCCGCTAACAGATACTCTTACCAACGAAAATGGCGAGCAGGTTAAATTTGACGAGCCACAAGGTATTGAAATGCCAGTGAAAGGTTATGCCGTTGAGGATGCCGGTTACCAGGCCCCTGCCGAAGATGGTAGCCAGGTACAGGTTATTGTTGATCCAAAATCGGCACGTTTACAATTACTTGAGCCATTTAAAGCATGGGAAGGTACAGACATTAAAGGCTTGAAACTGTTAATTAAGGCTAAAGGTAAATGTACCACTGACCATATCTCTATGGCTGGTCCGTGGTTGAAATTCCGTGGTCACCTGGATAACATTTCAAACAACATGCTGATTGGTGCTATTAACTATTTTAATGATACCGCCGACAGCGTTAAAAATGAAATAACCGGCGAATACGGTCCGGTTCCCGCCACTCAGCGTGATTACAAAGCACACGGTATTGGCTCAATAGTAGTAGGCGACGAAAACTATGGCGAAGGTTCATCACGTGAGCATGCTGCCATGGAGCCACGTCACTTGGGTGTACGCGCCATACTGGTAAAATCATTTGCCCGTATCCACGAAACCAACCTTAAAAAACAAGGTATGTTAGGTATTACCTTTGTTGATACCAACGACTACGATAAAATTCAGGAAGATGATCTTATTGACATCAATGGTTTAACCACTTTTGCCCCAGGCAAACAGTTAACCGTTGTATTAAACCACAAAGATGGTTCGGTTGATTCGTTCCTTGTTAACCATACTTACAACGCTCAGCAAATAGAGTGGTTTAAAGCTGGTGGTGCGCTAAACATCATCCGCAAGCAAATGGCATCGTAAGCTAAGAGCCGAAAGGTTAAAGCTGAAAGCTCATATTTTGAAAGCCTTTCCATTTTGGAGAGGCTTTTTTTGTTGGAATCCGGCATTCACTATTATTCTTCACTTGAAATAAATAATAAATCAATCTCATCAACTGTAGCAAAAGATTATTTTAGAGACTAATAATTCTTATTTCTGTTTTTTTATCTTTAAGCTATATCTTTTAGATTTCGTAAAATGGAAAATCTTGAACTTTTACTCAAGGAGCTTTACACAAAAGCATATCTTGGGAAATGTAAGAATTACAATGCTGCAGGGAGATTCAAAAAATATAAAAACGCGACAGGCTTACCGGGAATCCTGGTAAATATTACTCTGGGGTCGGTTCTCTTTGCAGATATTTCTAAAACGATACCTGATTATATAAAATGGATAGCTGCATTTTTATCGTTTACAGCTGCATTATTGACTGGATTTCAAACATATTTTAACTACCAAAAACGATTAGAAATGCACGACAAATTGGGTAATGATTTTCTGTATATCGAACATGAAGTATATAAATTATATCAAAAATTCAAAATGAACAAATCTTCTGTTGATGAAACCTTGAAACAATATGATTTTTTTGATGATAAATATCAGCAGATACTAAAAAAATCTTCTGGTTTTCCAACTAATAAGAAGGACTTTGAATCTGCATTACGGTCAAAGAGGATAAAAAAGGAAAATGATTCTCTATCAATTTTGAAATAAAAAGTCATTCTTTTATTATACCCTAAAACCTAAATGTGTTATCACTTATAATTTTAGTTAACACTATAGCTTCTTCATCACCCTTTTCAACACCAATAAATTTTGTCCATTCAGGCTGTAGCCACCGATATTGTTTTGATACAGGTTTACCAGTTTATCATAGTATAATACCACCACCGGCGATTGCTCCATCATCAAATTATCCATTTGCTGGTACAGCGCATAACGTGCAGTATCATTTTTTACCTGGTAAGTTTGCTCAAACAGGGCGTCGAATTTTTTATTGTTAAAGCCGGTATAGTTGGGGCCATAAGGGATCTTATTCTTGGAGTAAAATACCGACATGTAGTTTTCACCGTCGGGATAATCGGCAATCCATTGACCGTAGAAGAAATTGATACCATTTTTTGATACCAATTCGCGTAAACTGGCCCCTTGGGTAATCTCCACACTAGTTTTGATGCCAATCCTATCCAGTTGACCTTGCACATATTCAATTAAACTACGGTACCCCACAGTGGTAGCTAATGAAATTTCGGGCAGATTCTTCCCGTCAGGAAAACCAGCTTCGGCTAACAACTGGCGGGCCTTGTCAGGGTCGTAGCCATATCCTTTCACATCTTTACTAAAGCCCGGCATACCTTCCGGAATAAAGCCTGCATAGCCAGGCGTACCCATGCTATTGCGGAGGTACTTGATCATCTTTTGCCTGTCGATGGCATAATTAATAGCCTGCCGTACCTTTAATATTTTAAGGGGCGACTTTTTGACTATAGCCAGGTTGGTATCTACCAGTATACCCAGGTACATGGTATTAAGATAAGGAGCTGTATTTAAAATAAATTTCCCTTTATACTTTTGCGTAACGCTGCCCGATTTGGTGAGTATGTCATCGCGGTAGCTCCCATCAATATCATTCAAAAAGTCGAGCTTTTTCTTGATGAACTCCAGGAACGAGGTTTGCTTATCAGCTATAAAAGTGGCCTTAACAGCATCAAGGTATGGTAAACGTCTACCTTTGTTATCTTTTTCCCAATACTTTTCATTCTTTAACAGCACCAGCACCTCACCCTCTTTCCAATATTTAAATTTAAACGGCCCGGTACCTACCGGATGACTTCTGAAATCCTTGCCATAATACTCAACCACCTCACGTGGAACAACCGAGCAGTATTGTGCAGTAAGCATGCTCAAAAAGGGCGCAAACGGCTGTTTAAGTTTGATCTGGAATGTACTGTCATTTGGTGCACTAAAGGCGCTTTTACTTGTTATTTTATCGCTGAAAATCCATGACCCGGAGGAGGCCACCTTAGGATCAATTAAACGGCCAAAGCTGTAAACGAAATCAGAGGCTATGGCTTTCCTACCAAAACCGCCTGCAAAATGCGGATCATCGTGAAAGTATACATCATTGCGCAGATGAAAAGTATACAACAGACCATCAGCCGATACATCCCATTTTTTTGCAATACAAGGAATTACCTTAAGACTATCATTGATTTGTACCAGCCCATTAAAAACCTGGTTATCCATCCATATAGTATAATGGTTACGGCAAAAAGCCGGATCAAGAGAGGTAAGCCCTTCTTCCAGATTAATGTTAAAGACGGTTTTATGTAAATCGGGGGTATCAGTATGACAGGCAGTAAGTTGGATTAGCAGAACAGAAAGCAGCAATAATACCCATTTATTCATTTCAAGCTAATGTAATAATTATTGCATTAGTGATTTACTGCTTTATCTATTTATTACTTATGGATGAAAATAAGTAACTCTTGAATTGTCACCCTAACTTGTTTCAGAAACTCTCAGAATGGGGAAACTTATAGTAAGCCATACATATGGGGTGCCGAAACAAGTTCAGCATGACAAAAAGAACAAAAAAAGCCCCCAATTGGGGAGGCTTTTCAATATCAAGACTTTGATACCCGAAATCTTATTATTCTTCAACCAGGCTTTCTCCGGTAACGGTTGCTCTAATTTTAGTTTCCAGTTCTTCCTGCAGTTCAGGGTTATCCAATATCAGTTGTTTAACTGCATCACGGCCCTGGCCCAGGCGGGTTTCACCATAGCTAAACCATGAGCCTGCTTTTTTGATGATGTTATATTCAACACCCAGATCAATGATCTCACCTGCTTTGGAGATACCTTCACCAAACATAATATCAAACTCAGCTATCCGGAACGGAGGTGCTACTTTGTTTTTAACTATTTTAACCTTAACACGGTTACCAGATACCTCATCGGTATCTTTAATTTGTGATATACGGCGTACATCCAAACGTACCGAAGCGTAGAATTTAAGGGCATTACCACCAGTGGTAGTTTCAGGGTTACCAAACATTACGCCTATTTTATCACGCAACTGGTTAATAAATATGCAGCAACATCCTGTTTTGCTAATGGTACCTGTTAATTTGCGTAATGCCTGTGACATTAAACGTGCGTGCAAGCCCATCTTTGAGTCGCCCATTTCACCTTCAATTTCAGCTTTAGGTACTAAAGCAGCAACAGAGTCAATAACCAGGATATCAATAGCTCCTGAACGGATCAGGTTATCGGCAATTTCTAAAGCCTGCTCACCGTTATCTGGTTGAGAAATCAAAAGGTTTTCAACATCAACGCCTAATTTTTTGGCATAAAAACGATCAAAAGCATGCTCAGCATCAATAAATGCTGCTATGCCACCTTTCTTTTGCGACTCTGCAATAGCATGTATGGCCAGGGTTGTTTTACCTGATGACTCCGGACCGTATATTTCAATAACTCTTCCCTTAGGTAAACCGCCAACACCTAAAGCTATATCAAGCCCTAAAGAGCCAGTTGATATTACTTCTGTAGGTTCAATAACGGAATCGCCCAATTTCATGATGGTACCTTTTCCGTATGATTTTTCCAGCTTATCCAATGTAAGCTGCAGCGCCTTCAATTTATCCGAATTATTTTTATCTGTGCTCATCTTAAAATTATCTTCAACAAATATAAATGTTTTATTTTAAATTACTAATTTTTTTAGTAATTTATTTAATGAATTATCATCCCGAGCATAGCGGAGGATGACAGGTATTAATAGTTAAACTTAGTCAACCTGCCAGTATCAATCAAATATCTTTATCCACACTCCGTTTCTTGAGCTCTTTACTGATAGCGTTAAGCGCTTTTTTCTTTTTGGCTTCTTTAGCCTTTTTAAGCTTAGCAGCTTCGGCTCTCAGTAGTGCCGCCTCTGTGTTATTACGCTCATAATACTTACAGAACCAGGTTAGCGGACAAATTTCACATTTCGGGCTGCGGGCTACACAAATATACCGGCCATGCAATATGAGCCAATGGTGGGCTACGCCTAATAAATCCTGTGGTAAGTATTCGGTGAGTTGTTTTTCAACAGCCAGCGGCGTACGCGCATTAAAAGTTAACCCAATGCGGTTACTTACCCTAAAAACATGTGTATCTACAGCTATAGCAGGCGCATCAAACACTACCGACGCAATTACATTGGCTGTTTTACGGCCCACTCCAGGCATCTTCTGCAAATTATCTATACCCGCAGGCACTTCGCTGTTAAACACCTCTACCAGCATTTTACCCATACCAACCAAATGTTTGGCTTTATTATTAGGATAGCTTACGCTGCGTATATAACTAAAAACCTCTTCGGGCGTGGATGCAGCCAAATCCTCAGGTGTAGGAAAACGCTCAAACAAAGCCGGGGTAACCTGGTTAATGCGCTTATCAGTACATTGTGCCGATAGTATTACAGCAACCAGCAGTTGAAACGGATTGTTATAATGTAGTTCGGTAACAGGGTTAGGCTGTTGCTTTGAAAAATAGTCAACAAAATGGCGGTAACGTTCGGCCTTGAGCATTATAATTTAATGAGAGTATCTGTTGCACAATTAATGGAGATTTGAACAGGCATACATATATTATAATATGTATTAACCCCTACCCACTAAGCACAAAAAAATATAAAAAAAATAGAAAGGTTCATAAATCATTTATTGGGTTTTGGTTGATGTTTTTTTCAAAGCATCGGCCATAATCCACAATCATGATCTATGAACCAGTGAGATTTGGTAATTACTTAACGCAAGCTTTTTGAGTAGTCAAGTATCTGATGTATAGTCTGTAATTGGGGTTTCCTGGTTAACAGGTCCAAATCAGCACGAATTGAATTGTAAAATATCACTTCGTCGGCATCCAGATTTTCTTGTCCATTCTCGTTCATCAGAGCTCGGTTAGCAATTCCATTTAACGTTGTAGTAAAGGTTTCATCCATAAGCTTTTTTTGTAATAAATTTTATATGATTTATAACGGCGGCTTAAAGATAATATTTTGTTAAATGAAAATTAAATGAAATTATTTTTATCCTGCCATTGGGTATTAGGCATTAAGTGATTGGTAATTTGACAGGTACAATTATTTATACAGCAAATCCGGTTAATTGATAATTAATCAACAACCGGATCTGGCAATAAAATGTATTAATAATTTACTGGCTCAATATTAATTTTTGAGGCTCATCTCTTTACTTTGCATCATTTTACGCAGGTTGTTAAGGGCGTAACGCATACGACCAAGCGCGGTATTGATGCTCACTTCCGTAATATCGGCAATTTCCTTAAAGCTCATATCGCCAAAATGACGCATGATCAATACCTCTTTTTGCTCTGATGGTAAAAGCTGTATCAATGCCTTAAGATCTTTATGCGTTTGTTCGCGCACCATGCGGTCCTCAGTACTTTCATCATAATTACCCAGCACCTCGAAAATATCAAAGTCGTCGCCATTACTTACCATAGGGGCACGTTTCTCGCGTCTGAAATGGTCAATAACCAAATTGTGCGCAATACGCGTTACCCAAGGTAAAAATTTACCTTCTTCGTTGTACTTTCCGGCTTTAAGGGTATTAATAACTTTTATAAAAGTGTCCTGAAAAATATCTTCGGCCAGATATTCATCTTTTACCAGCAGGTAAATGGAAGTGTATATTTTTGATTGATATCGTCTGATCAATTCTACCAGCCCCGCTTCGTCACCGGCAATGTATAGATGGATTAGATCCTGATCACTTTTCAATTGAAAATCCATAGAAAGTACTACTTAAACTTAATTTTTAGTTAAAAACTTATGAAGTAAAGTATATTCTATAGCGTGCTCCTTAGGGGTTAAGAAATTGTTACTTCAAATAAAACAAATTCTCTGTTAAAAAGCAAATTATATTTTTCTGTTACTTCTGTCTATCAGGTTCATTGGGCTTAATAATGGCCTTGCCATACTTAATTTTCATGCCTTAGGGGTTTGACTGCGCATATGCAATAAGGTTTAACAAGCCACTAAAAAAAATCCATAAGCAGTACATTGATTTATGGCACTAAGTATTTAAAAGTCAGCAAACTGTAAACTCGGGTAATTTATTTGTTGTAAACCGGTAAACAAAGTGAAACCAATTTGGATACTGCTAAATATTTTAGGATTTTTGCACTTCGTAAAAAAAACCATAGTCAATAATTTATAAGCCATAGTAATTGCATGGTTGTTGCTATGGTTTACAGACCACGGACTATCAACTATATATGACTAAAGAAGCAGAAAAAGATCCGCAGAAACATATCATTATAAAGGGGGCCAGGGTACATAACCTTAAAAATATGGATGTGGCCATCCCCAAAAACAAGCTGGTGGTGGTTACAGGCATGTCAGGCTCAGGTAAGTCATCACTTGCCTTTGATACTTTGTATGCCGAAGGTCAGCGCCGTTATGTAGAAAGCTTATCCTCATACGCCCGCCAGTTTTTGGGCCGGATGAACAAACCCGATGTTGATTATATTAAAGGCATAGCTCCGGCAATAGCCATTGAGCAAAAGGTAATTACCTCCAACCCGCGCTCAACAGTGGGTACATCAACCGAGATATATGATTATTTAAAACTATTGTTTTCCCGTATCGGTAAAACTATTTCGCCGGTATCTGGGCTTGTAGTAAAAAAAGATTCGGTTACCGATGTGGTGAATTTTATATTATCACTGCCCAACGAGAGCCAGGTAACCATCCTGGCGCCCCTCTATCCGCATAATAACCGCAGCTTAAAAGAGGAGCTGGCTGTTTTAATGCAAAAGGGCTTTGTACGGGTTGAGTATGATAATAAACTATCAAAAATTGAAACTCTGCTTGAAGATGAAACCATCGAAAATACGTCGCTTGTAGCAGAAGTGCACGGCGAAAAAAAGGCCAAAGGCAAAAAACAGAAAGCCGAAACCGAAGAAGCTGTTATTGAAGATGCAGGTACACCAACTCAATATCCCGGCGTACGCATTGTGATTGATCGTATTTCAAAAAATGAGGAAGACGAAACCATAAGTCGCCTGGGCGACTCGATACAAACCGCCTTTTTTGAAGGTAAGGGCGATTGTTACGTACGCTACCAAGAACCTGATGCCGATACAGAACAGGAACGCTTTTTTTGCGATCGTTTTGAACTTGACGGAATAAAATTTGAAGAACCGTCGCCAAACTTTTTCAGCTTTAATAACCCTTACGGGGCCTGCAAAAAATGCGAGGGCTACGGTAAAGTGATTGGTATTGATGAGGACCTGGTGATCCCTGATAAAAGCAAAAGCATTTATGAAGGTGCCATTGCACCGTGGCGCGGCGAAAAAATGCGCGAGTGGAACGATCTGCTGGTAAAACATGCACTTCAGTTTGATTTCCCGATACACCGCCAGTATAACCAGCTGACCGAAAAACAACAGCGCCTGCTATGGACAGGCAATAAATATTTCCGTGGCCTTGATGAGTTTTTCAAGGAAATGGAAGCGCAGACCTACAAAATTCAGTACAGGGTGATGTTATCGCGTTACCGCGGTAAAACTACCTGCCCTGAGTGTAAAGGGAGCCGCTTACGTCAGGATGCGTCTTACGTAAAGATCAGTGAACGCTCCATTACCGATGTGGTGCTGATGCCGTTGGATAAAGCCCTTGAATTTTTTCAGGGCTTGCAACTTAACGAAACCGATGCTAAAATAGGTAAGCGTTTGCTGATGGAAATCACCAATCGCCTGGTATTTTTAAATGATGTGGGTTTAAGCTATTTAACACTCAACCGTTTATCAAATACCCTATCAGGCGGCGAATCGCAGCGTATTAACCTGGCTACCTCTCTGGGCAGTAGCTTAGTGGGCTCTATTTACGTGCTTGATGAACCCAGCATTGGTTTGCACCCACGTGACACTCAACGCCTCATTAGTGTGCTTAAATCGCTGCGCGATGTGGGTAATACCGTGTTGGTAGTGGAACACGAAGAGGAGATCATGAAAGCTGCCGACTATATCATCGATATTGGTCCTGAGGCGGGCACCCATGGCGGCGACCTGATTTTTACCGGCACTTATGATGAAATAATTCAGGACGATAACAGCTTAACCGGAAGATACCTGAGCGGTAAGGAAGAAATTTCCATACCGGAGCATCGCCGTAAATGGAACGATTATATTGAAATAAAAGGTGCACGCGAAAACAACCTGCAACACGTTGATGCTAAGTTTCCGTTAGGTGTGCTTACCGTAGTTACCGGTGTATCAGGCTCTGGCAAAACCAGTTTGGTAAAACGTATATTGGCGCCTGCCCTGCAAAAAACACTGGGCAACTACTCCGGCGAGCAAACGGGATCATACGACAGCATTGATGGCGATTACGCCAAAATTGAGCAGGTTGAATTGGTTGATCAAAATCCAATTGGCCGTTCATCGCGCTCAAACCCGGTTACTTATGTAAAGGCCTGGGACGAGATCCGCAACCTGTATGCCGCGCAACCGGTATCAAAGGCGGCGGGTTTAAAACCATCAGCTTTTTCCTTTAACGTTGAAGGTGGCCGTTGCGATGTTTGCCAGGGCGAAGGAGAAGTGAAGATTGAAATGCAGTTTATGGCCGACATTTTTCTGACCTGCGAAACCTGCGGTGGTAACCGCTTTAAGCAACATATTCTTGACGTTACTTATAATGAAAAAAACGTTGCCGAAGTATTGCACATGACCATTGATGAGGCCCTGGTATTTTTTGCCAAAGAGCCTAAGATCATTGCCAAAATAAAGCCCTTGGTTGATGTTGGTTTGGGATATGTACAATTGGGTCAGTCGTCAAACACATTATCAGGTGGCGAGGCGCAGCGTATTAAGCTGGCATCATTCCTGGTTAAAGGCAACAATACCCACAAAACATTATTCATTTTTGACGAGCCTACCACCGGTTTGCATTTTGCCGATATCAAAAAGCTGCTGAAATCATTTGATGCCTTACTTGATCATGGCAACACCATTATTGTAATTGAACACAATATGGATGTGATAAAATGTGCCGACTGGATCATCGACATTGGCCCCGATGGTGGCGACCGTGGTGGTAAAGTAGTGTTTGAAGGCGTACCCGAGAACCTGATCAAAGAGAAAAAATCACATACCGGTCATTATTTAAAAGAACGATTCGGAAAGTAATTGTTATAAATACTCGAGGTGTTCTGCCCACCACGTCATTGCGAGGCACGAAGCAATTTCTATGCTATACATATCTACTATGTAGTTCGGAGATTGCTTCGTGCCTCGCAATGACGTGGTGGGTATGATACCGTCTTAACATTAGTTTTTCAGGTTAAAGGATTGCTACTATTTCTAAAAAACAGAGTGTCCCCTTAATCTTCTACCCTCCGGCTCAGACAATCATTCAGCGACATCAACGCAATCATCAAAATCAGCGGTCAGGTTTACTGTCCGCCTGTTTTCAGGTACATATAAACTATACCACCAACTACAGTAATGGCCAGTACAATAAGTCCGGTAACACCTTTGCGCTTGTCCTGACGCATTAACCATATTAAAAATGCAACTAACGGCAGTACAAAAACTGCCCAAAATATAAGTGAAGGAATATTCATAAGTCCCTTGCCCCATTAGGGGAATTTAAATTGTTTGTTTACTAATTACCAACCGTTCCAGTTCCCCTTTAGGGAGTTAGGGGCCTACATCGGCATTCTTGCCAGCGGCGCTATCTGTTGCCCGGCAAACTCACCTTTTAAGTATTTATAGTAACCGGCAATGGCTATCATAGCCGCATTATCGGTGCAATATTCCATTTTGGGAACAAAACTTTCCCACCCGTTTTTAGCACAAAGCTCTTGTAAGCCAAAGCGTAAACCGGTATTGGCTGATACCCCGCCCGCAAGTGCAATTTGCTTAATGCCATGTGCTCGTGCTGCTTTTTGCAGTTTGTTAAGCAATATAGTCACTATCCGTTTTTCAACCGACGCGCAAATATCAGGCAGATTTTGGTTAATGAAGTCAGGATTTTTGGCCACATTATCCCGTATAAAATACAAAATGGATGTTTTTAATCCACTAAAACTATAATCATATCCCGGAATTTGCGGTTCAGGGAATTTATAAGCATCAGCATTACCCTGACGGGCATATTTGTCAATCAGCGGTCCCCCAGGATAAGGAAGCCCTAAAATTTTACTTGTTTTGTCCATCGCCTCGCCTGCGGCATCGTCAATGGTTTGCCCTATCACCTGCATGTCAAAATAATCGTTCACCAAAACTATTTGGGTATGGCCGCCAGATACGGTTAGGCATAAAAACGGAAACGATGGCTGATGATCGCCAATAAAATGTGCCAATATATGGGCCTGCATGTGGTTTATATCAATAAGCGGCAGTTTTTTGGCCAGTGCAAAAGCCTTGGCAAATGATACGCCAACTAAAAGCGAGCCTAAAAGTCCGGGGCCGCGCGTAAAAGCTACTGCATCAATATCATTTTTGTTTACTTTTGCGTTCAATAATGCTTGTTGAACGGCAGGAACAATATTTTGCTGATGAACTCTTGAGGCAAGCTCAGGGACAACACCTCCATAAGCTTCGTGAATGGTTTGGTTGGCAATTACATTGCTCAATATCACACCATCAACGCAAACAGATGCAGAGGTTTCATCACATGAAGATTCAATTCCTAAAATTACAGGCACGGCATTAATTATTGGGTTATTGATTTAATGAATTATTAAAAATTAGCAAACTATCACTCTTTTAAATTGTAACATGATCTTAGTTATTCAATAAATCGGCAATTCAGTAAATCAATCATTAAAAAACACAAAGTTATTAAAAAAGTACTCAATATAGCGTTAGGGATAGTGTTGTTCATTTTATTGACACTGAGCATACTTTTACTGGCTTTTCAATTTAAACCTGTACAAACCTGGGCGGCTAAGCAAGCTACGGAATACCTGTCAACCGAGCTTCATACCAAAATAGATATTAAAAGTCTATACATCAGGCCATTTACCTCTGTAGTGCTTGAAGACCTGTATGTGCTTGACAAAAATAAAGACACCTTGCTAAGCACCCCTAAGCTGGCTGTTGATATTGACGGATTTTCGCTTTTGAGCAGCATCAAAAAAAGGGTCATCAACCTGGAGTCTATTGAGCTTGATAATGGTTCCTTTTACCTCAAAAAACAAAAGGACAGTACTACCAACCTGAAATTTATTATCGATTATTTCAGCTCTGACGATACCACCCAAAAAACAACCAGTAAACCGTGGACCATCAACTTTGATAAGGTAGCTATCAGCAACTTCCATTTTCGTTATAAAAACCAACTGGTTGACACTGTAGAGAACAAGGTTAACTTTGATGATATTGATGTAAGCAATTTCAGCACCACCGTAACCGGTATGGACATCAAAAACCACCTTTTTAAAGGCAACGTACAAAACCTTACCCTGCACGAAAAAAGTGGTTTTTATGTAAAAAACTTTACCGCCCATACCACCATTGATACCAACCAGATACTACTGCAACACCTTACCATACAAACCAAACATTCTGATTTAAAAGATTATTTCAGGATGCGCTTCAAATCATTTGATGACTTTGATGATTTTGAGAACCGGGTAAATATGGATGCCGACTTTAAAGCCTCGCGCATATCATCAACAGATATTGCCTACTTTACCAGCGGCATGGGCAAAGTGAGTTTTGACCTCGGTATTGAAGGCCGTGTTAAAGGTCTGGTAAATAACTTAAAAGCCAAACATGTTACCATAACCGGCGGACAAGCCACTTTTATTAAGGGCGACTTTAATTTACGCGGACTACCTGATTGGGATAATACCTTCCTGGAGCTCAAGTTTGACCAGATAGCATCCAATAAAAAGGATATGGACTACCTAATTAGCCATTTCTCCGGGTCGCCCAATATGAAGGCTCCTGATATTATAAGCAAGTTTGGTAATATCAACTTTACCGGCAGGTTTACCGGCCTGCAAAATGATTTTGTAGCCTATGGCGTATTTAAAACCGGCCTGGGCAGGTTTGATTCAGACATCAACCTTAAAATTGATAAAAAAGGAAAGCCCAGCTATAGTGGTAAGTTAGATGCCTTTAACTTTGACCTGGGCACCCTGCTTGATGAAAAATCACTTGGCCGCACCACCTTTAATGCAGATATAGCGGGCAGTGGCGATGAATTAAAAAACCTGAGCGAAAAAGTTGACGCCCGCATTGATTATATTAATTATAACAATTACTCCTATAATAAACTTACCGTAAATGGCTCGTTCATTAACAAACTGGCCGATGCGCATATCACCATTAATGATAAAAACGTAAAGCTTGACTTAAAGGGAACGGTAAATTTAAAACTAGCTTTGCCGGTGTATGACCTTACAGCAAATATTAAAGACGCCAACCTGAACAAGCTCAACCTCATTAGCGATACAGTTACCATCAGTACTCAGTTAAAAACAGCTTTTTCGGGCAACGCGCTTAATAACATTGCAGGTACTATCTTATTGTCACCAGCCAGGGTAGTTGATCCACGTAATAATTATCTGGTTGATTCTTTGTACCTGTCATCAACCGGTAGTGGAAATAACCGCGAGATTGACCTTAAATCT
This sequence comes from Mucilaginibacter saanensis, assembly GCF_014200575.1. Taxonomy (GTDB): domain Bacteria; phylum Bacteroidota; class Bacteroidia; order Sphingobacteriales; family Sphingobacteriaceae; genus Mucilaginibacter. The sequence goes on from NZ_JACHBZ010000013.1 coordinate 135,926, forward strand.
GACTTTGCCGATGCCAGCATTAAAGGTACTTTTGATTTGGCTACCTTGCCGTCGTATTTTAAAACAATTGTTAAAAAATATATACCCTCAATAAAAACAACCATTGTTAGCCCTAAGCCAGAGCAGTTTGCATTTAACCTTACGCTTAAAAATATGGATCCGCTTACGGCTATATTTTTACCCGATTTAAAAATACCGGAGCAGGGAACATTTGTGGGGCAATTTGATTCAGAAAAGAAAACGGCTACCCTATCGGGCTATATTAAAACCTTCAAGTATGGTAAAACTGTTTTTCACGATTTTATTATTGATGAAAACACTTCTGAAACCACGCTGGGCCTCAATTTATCATTAAGTAAAGTTGACATTACTGACAGCTTATTTATCAAAGACATTAACATTACCAATTTCCTTAAAAACGACAGTTTAAACTTTAACGTAAAATTATCTGATAAAAATGCAGTAAACCAGCTTGACCTTTACGGCCTGGTTGAGTTTGGGCGCGATACTACCGCCAAGCTTAAGCTACTGCCATCAGATGTGATACTTGAAAATGAAAAATGGCACATACAGGATCAGGTACGCATTCGCCTGCTTGATGGTAAAACACAGGTATCAGGCTTTGAACTATCAAGCGGCTTGCAAAAGGTACGCATCAACGGATTTATATCTGATAACCCTGCCGATCAGCTAAAGCTTTCGTTTGAAAAGTTTAATATGCGCACACTTAACCAGCTTACCAGAACCTCTGGCATATTTTTAAAGGGTAGTTTAAATGGCGATGTTAACTTTACCTCCATCGTTAAATCGCCCGGAGTTGATGCGCATTTAACCATCGATTCGCTAACCATGAACAAAACGCTTATTGGTAACGTGAAGCTGGTATCAACCCTGGGCAACGACCGTAAGCAGGCCGACATGAAGCTGAACATCCTTAACCGGGGGCTCGAAACCATGAATATTGCCGGCGCTTATGCCTTTGGGAAAAACACCGATGATAACCTGGATTTTGATATAAAAATGAACCAGACCGAGGCCATCATCTTTGAGCCATTTATTAAGGATCTGGTATCAGATATTAAGGGGCATATTTCAACAGATCTGAAACTTTCAGGAAAACCGTCAAACCCGCAGCTTAATGGTAATATCACCCTTGAAAACACCGGCGTTACCGTTAATTATTTAAAAACCGCCTACCTGGTTAATACTAAATTAGATGTTAATAATAGTGTTATCGACATTAAAAACATGGTATTGAAAGACATTAAGGGGGGCACCGGAACAGCAAACGGAACCGTAAACTTAAACAACCTGAACAACCCCGACATACAGGTAGTACTTGATGCCCGTAACCTCATGGCTTTAAACACTACTTTTAAAGACAATCACGTATACTATGGCACGGCATTTGGCACCGGAAAATTTAGCTTTAAGGGCCCCGTTGACAACATGAAGATTGATATTACCGCCCGTACAGAAGCAGGTACGGTGTTCAATATACCACTCAACACTTCCTCAACTGCCAGTGAGTATGATTTTATAAAATTTGTAAGTCATAAAGATACCGTAAAGGCCGCCCCTAAAGAGCGCGCATTTAATGGCGTTACGCTTAATTTTGATTTGAGTGCCGATGAAAAAACCATTGTTAAAATAGCCACCGACTATGGTTTGCTGGAGGGCAGTGGTGTTGCCAATAATTTAAAGCTAAATATTAACAGTCTGGGCGACTTTGAAATGTACGGCGACTTTTTGATAAGCACCGGTAAATTTGAATTTACGGCTAAAAACTTTATCAGCAAAAACTTTACGGTAAGCCAGGGAGGTACCATCAGGTGGACGGGTAACCCGTCAAATGCCGAGATAAACCTGAAAGCACTTTATGAGGTACGTACCAGTAAAGCCCCACTTTATACCGCAGCGGGCTTGCAAACACCAACATCGGCGCAGCAAACGCTGGTACAGGCCCAGTTGATACTCACCAAATCGTTATTGCAGCCGGTGATTGATTTTGACTTTAACTTTCCTACTGATCCATCAGTAAAGGATGATTTGGCTACTTATCTGGCCGATAATAACAACCGCAGCCAACAGGCTATTAGTATTATTGTGCGCCGTACTTTTTCGTCAAATAACAATAACAACTTAACTAACCAGGTGATTGGCACAGCTGGCGAAGCAGTAAGCGAGTTTGCATTTAACAAACTAAACAGCCTGATATCGCAGTCAAACATTAAAAACTTTGATTTAAACATACGCTCATTTAATGAGGCCAGTGCTTCGTTAAGGTTTTTCAGTAACCGCCTATCGTTTAACGGCAGCTTGTTCACTAATACCGGCTCAAATGACCTGTTTAATAACAATACGAGCTTGTTCAATTCAAAATTCAACAGTTTAACAAAGGATTTTGAGGCATTGTACCAGATCAGAAAAGATGGCAACCTTACGGCAAGATATTCTTACAGGCTTTTAAACAACACCACGCTGAATACCTTAAATAACCTTGATTTTCAATATGTGAACGGGCTTGGTTTGGTATACACCCGCGACTTTGACACTTTTGGGGAGTTTATCAGAAACATATTCAGAAGGAGCAGGCGAAATACAGCGCCCATTACCCCTACTCCGGTACCAGCAACAGGTGCTGGCAGCCAACCGGCTACCAAACCTGATGATGAAGATTAGTAATTAATGATCGCGCATGATAGCGTGATCCATTTTATCTCTTTTAGTACGTAAGTATGATTCGTTATGCGGGTTTGATGCTATTTCAATAGCTACGTTTTCAACAACTTCCAATCCATAGCCTATGAGTCCGGCACGTTTTTTGGGGTTATTGGTCATCAAACGCATTTTTGAAATACCCAGGCTACGTAATATCTGTGCTCCTATACCATAATCGCGCTGATCCATCTTAAAGCCTAATTTAATGTTGGCCTCTACGGTATCCAAACCACTTTCCTGCAGGTGATATGCCTTTAACTTGTTGATAAGGCCAATCCCCCTGCCCTCCTGGTTCATGTACACGATAACGCCTTTACCCTCGGCACTGATCATCTCCATTGCTTTATGCAGCTGTGGGCCGCAATCGCAGCGGCATGAGCCAAATATATCGCCGGTAACGCATGAACTATGTACGCGCACCAAAACAGGCTCACCGGGCTCCCAGGCACCCTTTACAAGCGCCAGGTGATTTTCGCCGGTATCCAGTTGGGTATAACCTATCATGTCAAAATCCCCCCATTCGGTAGGCATTTTTACTGACACTTCTTTTCTTACCAGTGTTTCGGCATTTAAACGGTAGGCAATAAGGTCTTTTATGGATATGATCTTCAGGTCAAACTCTTTTGCCATTTCAAGTAATTCAGGCAAACGAGCCATGTCGCCATCCTCTTTCATGATCTCGCATATTACACCTGCAGGCTCAAACCCAGCTAAAACAGCCAGATCAATAGCAGCTTCTGTATGGCCCGATCTGCGCAACACGCCCCCGTCTTTAGCAATTAAAGGAAAAATATGACCTGGCCTGCCCAGATCTTCAGGTTTGGTAGCCGGATCAATCAGCGCCAACGAAGTTTTTGACCTGTCTGTTGCCGAAATACCGGTAGTACAACCATGCCCAAGCAAATCAACCGAAACCGTAAAATTAGTTTCGTGCGAGGTGGTATTGCGGGCAACCATAGGCTCCAGTTCCAGCTCGCGGGCCCGTTGCTGCGTAATAGGTGCACATACAAGCCCCCTGCCGTGGCGTACCATAAAATTGATAGCCTCGGGTGTGGCATTGCGTGTGGCAGTTAAAAAATCGCCTTCGTTTTCACGATCCTCATCATCAACAACGATGATCATTTTTCCGGCTTTTATATCATCAATAGCTTCTTGTATCGTATTTAGCATTATATGGGTATTAGGGATGGCGCAACTTAATGCACCATGAAGTATTTAAATTATAAAACAAATTTATGATATATAAAACTGATTCTGGTCGGTACTGTGTAAAATCAATTGCTGCTAAAAATCACCCTGATATCATGAATACGATAAATGCGGGTGTATTAGTTGCCTTTGCGCTTTATTAATTTATTAAAAAAGCGTTTATACAGCTCCATATCAAAAATCACAGAGTCTGTGGCAGCCTTGTATGACAGAAAAAGCCCTATTGGCGTTAGCACGATAATGGCTATCCACATGCCAAAAAAGGTGGAAACACTACCTGCTTTTACTGATTTTTCGCCAATGGTTGATATGATATAATATATCAGGAAAAAGATCACCGAAATTACCACCGGTAAACCCAGCCCGCCTTTGCGGATGATGGCACCAAGCGGGGCACCAATTAAAAACAGCGCAATACAGGCTGCAGAAAGGGTGTATTTCTTTTGTACCTCAGATGCGTACCGCCTTATGGTCATCGAATCGTTGTTATAGCGGTCGGTACGGTTTTTCAGAATATCCTTTATTGACCGGATCTCTGAAGATGCGCTTGACAGCGTTACAATCTGGTCATTCAGCTTCATACTCTTCAAGAAACTTGTTTTATCGGCAGGTATAAATTTCTTTATACCCGGCTTTGCAGGGAGCGAAAAGTATTTAATATAAGGCGTGATGAGCTTATAGTTAGTTACAATACTCACATCAACCTGGCGCTGGGCCGAATCAATAAAGAATTTTAACTGCTTTAAATTCATCATTTGCGATGCCGATTTAAACTCGCTTTCGTTGGTACGGGCCAATTTAAAGCTCGACAGGTCAAACTTTTGCTCGGTTTCCTTAAACCGTGACCGGGTTAAACGCTGCCTGAAATTATAGGTGGCGTTTTCAGGGGCCGATTCCTCATAGCTTACACCATCTTTCAACTTCAGCACCAGGAATTTATCACCCATGGTACGGAACATCCGGCCTTCGCGAGCCATAGTAACGGTTGTATTGTTACCATCATCGCTTTTTTTGTAAATCATGATGCCATACAGTCGTTGTCCGTCAGGATCTTTGCTCTTAACGCGTATGGTATAACCGGGAAAGCTATTGCTAAATACACCCTCAGGCAACAAATCGGCCGACTTTTGCTTACGGGCATCGTACAATAACGAGAAATATTTAAGATTGGCAACCGGCAGCATGTAATCAGAAAAAAAGAAAGCTGCCACACTAAGTATACTTACAACAACAATCATAGGGTACATAGCCCTGCGCAGCGATATGCCTGCAGCTTTAATAGCCACCAGTTCATAGTTTTCGCCAAGGGCGCCATAGGTCATAATGGTGGAGAGCAACACCGACAAAGGCAGCGCCATAGCCACGTTGGTAGCCGAATTATACATCATGAGTTCAAGAATGGTATACCAGGCAAAGCCTTTACCAATCAGGTCATCGATGTATTTAAACAAAAACAACATCAATAACACAAACATTACGATGAAAAGCGTAACTACAAAAGGCCTTATAAACGATTTAAGTAGTAAAAGATGTATCTTTTTCATCAGAGCAATTTGTATTAAAAATGGAAGCTACCTGTTAAGCTAATTAATTTTCATTAACGCGTAAAAGGTGTTTCACAATACAAAATTAGCTAAAATTAAGTTCCCTTAGGCACCCAATACACTGATGAGGTACTCGATCTGGTTATCCCAAATCAATTTACGCTCGGCAATAGCATCTTCGGTAGCAAAATCAGTTATGCTCAGGGCAACATCATTGGTAAGCTCATCCTGCAGAATTTCCATCTCAAAATAGAACTGCGGTTCGTCATCAACCCACTTAAATCTCACCAGTTTGTTCTCTTTTACGATGAGTAGCTTTGCTTTTTGAGGTTCATCGTCCCAGGTAAAAGTATAAACCTGGTCCCTTACAGTTACATCATCGGCAAACCACTGCGTTAACCCATTAGGCTCATTTAGAAAGGTAAACAGTATTCTTGGAGATGATTTTATCTCGTATTCAATGGTAAATTTCTTTTTTTCGGACATCTGGGTTTATACTTGAAAAGCACTTAAGCTGTAAATGTTAACATTTTTTCTAAAGAAAACGAATTTCTGCTATATTTGCAAACCTTTTTAAGGGAGCCACTTATTAAAAGCATGGCAAAACTCTTTTAAACAACCATAATAAAAGAGTGTTACACATAAAAGGCGGGGTAGCTCAGATGGTTAGAGCGTAGGATTCATAACCCTAAGGTCGGCAGTTCGATCCTGCTCCCCGCTACTTTTCAGGTAAAAAGCCTTGAAGTTCGAACTTCTCTATTGAGAATCAGCAACTTACAAGGCTTTTTCATTTTCCTACAGGGGTTATTGATTTATAGAATATCGAAGCAAAGTATTGAAAAACAAATACTTAAGTGTTCGATCCTGCTCCGATTACCCGAGCAAGTTCAAGGCCAAAATAACTTACTACAAACCAGACAGTTACAAGTTCGAACTTTTTTGCGATTATAAATGCTATTATAACTCAAAAAAACAGGCTGGTATCTTATTTAGGACTATTTACATAGTGCGACATTTCTACTTAAAGGTTCTTCTCCATTTATACTTGTTAATTTGAATTGTATTCTTCATAGTGTTTAGACTAAAAATTATGAGTGGTAAATAAGTTTCATTGCTAATCCATATTGTTTTATATCAAAACCGGTTCCATTAAAAGTGAGATTTGCCGGAGAAATTAGCCCTATTAATCTTCGCTGGTCTTTTGTATTTGCCATCTTAAAAAAATCATATAATCTCAATATTGAGCTCCCCTGATTATGCACAGATAATCCGAATTTTTCTATGTAATCCGGTGTATTATCCACAATTTCCTGAAGGTCTTGCAGTTTAAATATATAATCTGTTTTGATAGTTTCGAACTCAATCAGGCTTAAATTTTCGCTTAACAAAAGTTCCCGAGCACGATTAAACTTGGAATGTTCTGTAACCAATTGCTTAATTGCGGCAGCCCGTTTCTCTATTTTTAAGCACATTTTGATTTCGTAACATTCTTTAAGTATTGATTTAAAAAGCGGCAAAAACTCTTCATTAGGTCTCCATTTGATTAGTTCTTCTGCAAATATCTCGTTAATCGAATCCGCTCTTTTCCGATACCTACACGAGGTACGACAGTGGTAATAGTAATACCGGGCATAAGATCCGGTAGAGGCGCTACCTGTGAGCATTCGGCCGCAATCTGGGCATGTTAAAAAGCCTCGCAATATCAACTGCGGATGCTCTATAAATTTCTTTTTAATCTGGCCCTTCTTCCGGTCATCCAGAATTTGCTGCACTCGAAGAAATATAGCTTCACTGATAATTGCTTCATGTTGTCCATTAACCCAATGCATAGGCTCATCTTTATACTTAGCGACGACTATTTTTCCACAATAAACCGGGTTGCGAACCAACTCTCTGAAATTACTGCTTGAACAAACCAATCCTTTCTTTTTGGCTTCTTTCCAAATTTGCTCAGTGTTATATTTCCCATCCGCAATTTCTAAAAAGGCCCATTTTATTAATTCAGAGTCGGGGGTTGTTGGACAAATATACTTTCGCCCATCTTCATCTGTTTTATTGACGTAACCAAGTGGTGCAACTCCCATAAAACGTCCTTCTTTTCTTGCCCGTCGCATCCCATGAAATATATTTAATGCCCTTCGATCATTTTCAACTTCGGGTACTGCTAAGTAAAAGGCGAGCATCATTTTATTTTCAGGTATCGATAAATCAAGCGGTTGTTCTATAGCTTGGGGATCAATCCCATATTCATTTAGTAAACGGATCATTTGATATGCATCTGCTGCATTGCGACTAAAACGATCCCATTTGATGAAAAGAAGAAAATCGGGTCGCTGAGTTTTCTTTCTTTTAAAATCTGAGAGCATTATTTTCCAGGCCGGCCTGTTAAAAGACTTTGCTGAGTGATCTTCAAAGACCACTTCTTTCACTTTTAGCAGATTTATTTGGCAATATTGAAGCAGAACCTCTTCCTGATATCGCTGCGAATAACCTTTATCTGCCTGTTCATCTGTACTAACTCGGATGTATAACACTGCTGTTTTCATACCTCGTTATCGCGATCAAGGTAAATATCTGCTAATAGATACATAAAATTAAGAATTGCTGTTGCTTCTTCAGGGCTTACCGTAATACGTTGTTTGTTTAAGATAATAATGGCCTTTTCGGGCATCGTTCTTTGAGTTTCTGTTTTTATCATTTTTACTTTTTTAGTAAGTGACAAAAATGCTTAATAGCACTTAAACACAGAATTCGGAAGTGATTCGGGTTTCTAACCTGGCGTAAACGGTACGTTTTCTGTGATTTATCAGCGCCAAATCCCCCAACCAACGATCGAGAAATGGAGAAATATGTAAAATCCGCATCATTGTGCTAAACTGGGTGCGTTTTACCTGCGACACTCTTATTTCAGGAGGGTATCCTCCTTTTGCAGCTATTGCAGATGGCAAAAAAAACACCTAAACGCCTCTTTCAATTATACAGTTTTTCCCATTTTGCCATATTGCTGATAAGCTTCCTGGATAAAGAAAAGCCAGCCGAATTTATTGCGCTGCAGGATATCTTTCCGGACGCTCATAAATGATGAATAGATGGAAACGGGGTTGAGGGGTATCGGCAGCGGGACATTACCGAGAATACCGGTGAGGCTGTCAGTAATGACGGCGGGGCGGTTGGCTTCGAGGAATTTGAAGGTCGACGAACGGATGTATCGGTCGATATCGTGTTCGAATTTTTCAAGGTCATGCGTCTGCTCAAATTCTGTAAGCCATTCCAGGAATTTAGCACGGAAGTCTTTGAGGAAGTGGCTGCGTTTGAGCTCGAGGATCTGGGTCCAGGACAGTTTGCCGAAATCGAAATAATTAACGGAACAGACTTTTTCAAGCACACGCTCAGGTGTACTGGCGCTATTGTGGTAAGTGGCGAAGTAGGCATCACGGTGGAGTTCGGTGAATAGCGCGGAGATATCGGGATTATAGTTGGAGATTTGCAGGAGGAAGTTAAAATCGGCGGAAAGTGCGGTGGTGTAATAGTCGACCATCTCGAATTCTTTGGCATTCTGATAGTTAAAGGCGTCAAATCCGAAGCGGTCTGTAAGGAATTGTTTGATGAACTTGCCGAACTGCTGCCCATGAGGGCCGTACCAGAGATTGGTCTCGGGGTCAACAGTAAAGCGGCGTTCGTCCAGCCATTCATCCGTGACGAATTCCGACACAGGTTTAAAAAGTGCCATGACCTCGCGCTGTTCTTTGCCGTCATTAATTCCGATGATTTGTTTAACAAAATCTTTGTCCTGCCCGCGGGGTTCGAGGTAAATGTTATGGTCGAATAGAATGAGTGACCTTTTTAACAATGCGCTAGCGGGTTCATTATACAGGTCGGTATGAAAACGTATGGTGTAGGGTGTGAAAAGACCAAATCTTGACATGGTATGCGGTTGTGGCTGTTGGATGCCCGAAGATAATAAATTGCGATGGTAGATAATCTGTCGTAGCGTGGCTGATTTTATTTACTTTCTAAAATGCTTACATTCGCTTAATGGCAGATCCAAGGTTTTTTGAAGACAGGTTCACAGCGGTTTCCAACAACCAGCCTGAATTGCCTTTCTTTCATTCCTTTGATGCCTTTTATCTGCAAGGGATCTTGGAAAGCAAAATGCTACTGCCCCGTGAATGCAAAGTATTTAACAATGAAAAGCTGCTGTATATGTTTTATGGGCGGCCGGCCTATAAATCTGCGGCCGAAGAAGCCAGTTCGCTGTTATCACGTATGCCAGTATGCTTCATGTTTAAACCGGCTGCGGTGACGGGCATTAAACGGGTGTGTGCATTTGATTCCGGCGGATATCCGCTTTATGAATCGTTTATGCACCCTGGCATGACAGTCAATGAGTTTATGATGAAACCCGAGGTAACTTCCGTTCAAAAGGCAGTTGATTTTTTCTATGACGACAATTTCAACTACTTTACGGGTATGCCTAAAGACCGGGTAGAGCATGATCCTATCGAATTTCATGTTGAATCCTATCATAACCTGATCAAAGACGGTAGTGTAAATAAGAGAGATGACCGGAAGGCCAGTATTGAAATTCAGCTTGACCATGAGATCGTACTGGCCCCAGGCATGCTGTCGGCGGTTATTTTGCCATCCAATCTGGTTCCGTCGCCGCTGGTTCAGCGGGTAATCAAGGATGAGCTTGGTGCCGAGATCATTTCTATTCCTAATTATGGGGTTGCTGGCAAGGGGTATTATGCGCTGATTATGGAGAAAACAAAAGAACTGTTAATCAAAAACAATCTGATCAATGAGCGATAGCCAAAAATTTGAGCTTTACGGATTCCTGGCTTATGTGCCTTTGGACATGGGCTTCATCACCCCGGTGTTTGCCGCTGGTGAAGAATTGTTTATCCAAGTAAGCAACGACAACATCTGCATAGAAGAATTTGTGACTGTCCCGGCAGAACAAAAACTGATCACACCTAATCCGCTACCGTTCAGAATTGAACGAAGAAAAGGTGATGCCTGTATTTTCGGCTTTAAATTCAACGAGATCGAAATCTATTATGATGAGTGCTTCGATTTGTCCGATTACCTTAAAATCCGCTTGCTGTCAACATTGGTGGATCCGTTGGTCCGTGATATGGTAGAATCATTTTCCACGCTGATGGCGGGCAGGGGAAACCCTGTTGAGAAGATAAGGGAAACAGACCTAATTCTGGATCTCAGAGGCATGCTCGGCATCAGCTTTGAGGAAATAACGAGTAAAAAAGAGATTCAGAAAGAGCAGCTTATGCAACGTCAGCGTTATTTTATGAAAGAGATTGGACGTTTTAAAGAAGATATGCATGAACTGGAAATGAAGGAAAGGATCGGAGCAGCAATTGGAACACCGGTCGGTGCATTTATACCTTTTATATTCGCCTTTGGCGCTGCCGCCACAGCTATTTTTTCTTCTTCAAAATCCAAGTCTTATATCCATTTTGACGCAATCAGCAGCAAGATTGAACTAATCGAATACCGCTGGTCAAGCCTGATTCTATTCCAGGAAAATTATGACTCGCTGATTAATTTGATGGAGGAACGGAACCATCTGATCGGTGAGGTTTGGGCGTATTTTAAAGAGCATACTCAGGATATGAGCCGTGAGCACAAACTGACTACTTTCGAAAAGATCAAACAAATGAGGTATTCGCAGGAAACTGTTTTAATATCCATCAATAAATTTGTCGACAACCACTGGACGGAATACTGGCAGCAACATTATTTTATGGATGATGAGGTCAGGGAAAGGTTGTCTGGCAACCTTGATAAATTAGAACTCAGTCTTTACCACAGTTCCGCCAACCTTATTAAACTCAGGAGTCAAAAACTGATTATACTAGATTGTTTGGCGAACGGTTCCACTAATTACATGAATTCAGTATACGAGCTTTGGCTTTTAAGATTGGAAGATAAAATCCTTTCTGCGGAAGGGAACGCCGATGAATTGCGCAAGTGGATCAGTGAGATCAGTAAATCTATGAAAAGGCTACGTTAAAAAACTTTTGGCGTCGTTGCCCGGTTATTTAATGGCTACGATGATGGCTGCAGATATCCTACCTTCAGGGTCTGTAGCGAATCCGGATATCATCGAAATGCTTCCAGTCAACGTTCAGGGAATCCGAATCTTTTCCTCTGGCAATCTCGTTGGGATCTTACCGATTGAAGAAAATATCTGTCTTTTTTTGCGTTGGCCTAATAAATAGCTCCGCAGGCCCCGTGATTAGCCTTATTTAATGAATATCAATTATTTGCGACATAATTCTAATTTTTTGTCGAAAGTATTTACATTTAACAAAACCTTATCCAAAAATTAATGAAGCAAATTATTTTCGCAGGAGGCGTTCACGGCGTCGGCAAAAGCACTTTATGCCGACAAGTTGCATCTGCATTATCCATTGGTTACCTTTCGGCAAGTGAGGTCCTTAAATGGGGCGACATTAACACTGACATCAAAAACAAAAAAGTCGTTGATATTCCCGGTACTCAAAAACGGTTACTTGACGGCCTTAAAGCAAGTGTCCAGCCAAATAAAATTTATATACTCGACGGCCATTTCTGTCTGTTTAACAATATAGGAGAAATTATCCCTGTCCCGATAACTACCTTCGAACAGATCAATCCGATAAGTCTGATACTTGTCACCAACGCAGTTTCTTATATTAAAGGCGCGTTGGAAAAACGTGATGAACGCGAATACGATGCAGCACAACTATCAGCGCTACAAGAAAAGGAAATTTCTTATGCACAAGAAGTTGCAGATCATTTAAACATACATTTGATCCGTTTTCAAAAACAGATGTCCTCACAAAGCCAATTAATAGCCCAGATCAATGAGAGCATTGCTTGATACCAATATCATAATTCACCGTGAAGCCGAACGCTTGCAAAACGAGGATATCGGCTTTCTTTTCAATTGGCTAGACCGTCTCAAAATTGAAAAGTGCATCCATCCGGCAACGGTTGACGAACTTAACAAATTCGGCGACGAGAAAGCTGTAAAGCGAATGAATGTTAAAATCGGCAACTATAATTTGCTGAAGACAGTGGCACCACTGGCAGATGCTGTAAAAAATGTCGTCGATAAGTTAGATAAAACAGAAAACGATCGTATTGATACGCAATTGGTCAATGAGGTTTATTCAGGCCGCGTTGATTTGCTAATTTCCGAAGATAAAAACATCCATACCAAGGCCAGTCTTTTAGGCATAAGCGGAAAAATTTTTAAGATAGACGAATACCTCGAAAAAGTATCTACAGAGAATCCTGGGTTGATCGATTACAAAGTTTTAGCAGTCAAGAAGTTGTATTTCGGAGAGGTTAATCTCAGTGATCCTTTTTTTGATTCTTTTCGTGGAGACTATGCTGAGTTCGATACTTGGTTTGTCAAAAAATCCGATGAAATTAGTTATATATGTTACCAAGATCAGGTACTAAGCGCGTTTCTTTATATAAAAGTTGAAGGCGCGGGCGAAAATTATAATGATATCGTACCACCATTTCCCAATAAAAAACGCTTGAAAATCGGTACGTTCAAAGTCACAGCCAATGGGTATAAGATAGGCGAGCGTTTTCTGAAAATCATTTTTGATAACGCGCTAATAAACAAAGTGGAGGAAATTTACGTGACCATATTTGATAAGACCTCAGAGCATGAACGGCTTATCTCTTTACTTGAAGACTATGGATTCAGTTATTATGGCGAAAAGGTTACGGGTAATGGCACAGAAAAAGTCTACACTAAACCATTTTTTAAAGGGAATATTACTAACAAGGATGATCCCAAAATTGGGTATCCGTTTTTGGCGACAGACACAGATATTTTCTTGGTGCCTATTTACCCGGATTATCATACGGAACTGTTTCCAGATTCTATTCTGCGCACGGAAAGCCCTAAGGATTTTGTCGAAAACGAACCTCATCGAAATGCGATCAGTAAGGTTTACATTTCCCGTTCACACGAACGCGATCTTAAACCTGGCGACAGGGTCGTTTTTTACCGTACGGGGGGCTATTATGAAGGTGTAGCTACAACGGTCGGTGTAGTGGAATCGGTTATCACTGATATCCCCGATGTGAATACTTTTATTCAGCTTTGTCGAAAACGAAGTGTATTTTCTGACGAAGATTTAGTCAAACACTGGAACTATCAGCCGCGAAATCGTCCCTTTATAGTGAACTTTCTTTATGTGGGCTCGTTTAAAAGGAGACCAAACTTAAAATGGTTGATTGATAACGAGGTCGTTGCGGATGTTAACAGCGTTCCAAGGGGATTTGCCCATATCAGTCAGGAAAATTTTGATAATATTGTAAAATACTCGAGAAGCTAATGAATGTTGTTTTGTCCATAAAACCCGAATTTGCATTTAAAATTTTTAACGGCACAAAGCGCTTTGAATTCAGAAAAGCTATTTTTAAAAACCCTGCTGTAAAAAAAGTAATTGTCTATGCGTCCTCACCAGTACAGCAAGTCATCGGTGAATTTGAATTTGATGAGATATTGAAATGTGAAAAAAACGAATTGTGGGAACTGACTAAACAATATTCAGGAATAACAGAAGATTTTTTCTTTAGATATTTTGAAGAAAAGGTTGACGGATATGCAATCGTTATTAAAAATACTCTGATGTATCAGACGCCCAAAAGTTTAAAAGTAGATTTTAAACTTTTGCCGCCACAATCTTTTGCCTACTATCAATAGATAATAGCGGCTGGTAAGCTACTTGACTGTATGTTATGGAGATGTTGACCACCTGATTCCGGGCCAAACTGACCAGGCAATTAGCTGACGTGGGGCGTGCAGCAAACGCTATAAAAGC
>NZ_JACHBZ010000014.1 GCF_014200575.1 Mucilaginibacter saanensis
TTACCTGAGAAAAGTAGCTGAAGGCAAAAATAAAATGAGTGCTTTAAATGCCGTCAGAAACAAAATTGTCCATAGGATATTCGCAGTTATAAAAAATCAAATCCCTTATCAAAATCATTTGCTTTTATCATAGAAATCAGGATGATAAATTGTTGTTTATAGAGATTTCTTCGTCGTTCCTCATCGTAATAACATAGATTATTCAGAAAACAAAAAAGCCGCTCAATTGAGCGGCTTTTTTTATGTAATAGTATTTTCTCTGTAAAGAGCGTAACTATTAATATAAGGTGAACTCTACACGACGGTTTGCCTGGCGACCTGCTGCAGTTTTATTAGTTGCAATAGGTTGGGTTTGGCCGTAACCTGTAGCTTCAATACGTGATGCATTGGCACCTTTACTTACTAAGTAAGATTTGATTGCTTCTGCACGGTCTTTTGATAACCTCATGTTCAGGTCAGCAGATCCGGTGTTGTCAGTATGACCAGCAAGTTTCAAGCTGAAGTTTTTGTCGATCAATAAATTGGCAACCCTGTCTAAACTTGGGTAAGAATGCTCACGGATGGTTGATTTACCTAAATCAAATTCCAGATTTTTGATTGCATCTTTAACAACTTTCTTGTCTTCTTCAGTTACATAAACCACTGGTTTAGCAAGCGGACAACCTGAGCCATCTACTTTTGTTCCTGCCGGTGTATTAGGGCATTTGTCATTAACATCAACAACTCCGTCGCCGTCGCTATCAGTAGTTAATTTGGCGAGGTTAGCATTAGTAGTGTTCAAATCATTTCTTAACTGGTCATTTTTAGCTTTTTCTGCATCAATTTCTTGTTGTAATGCAGTTTTGGTTTGTTGATTTTCCCACAAGTATTCTTTACGCATTGATGCTACCGGGTTGTGTGTTGCCATTTGAGGTTTTTTACGGCTACCCAGGGCAAACTCTAAACCAATGTGAGCATAAGAAAAACGGTCGTTATTTGATCCGTAGTTTAAGCCATCAAAGTTATCGGCTTCAACAAAGTTAACCTGGTAACCTAAATCAAGGTTTACACCTGGCGCAAGATCAAATTTCAAACCAAGACCAACAGGAATAAAAACCTGGTTTATTGAACCGTTACCCGTTGTTTTGTAGTTGGTTTCCTGACCGCCCGGAGGAGTAACTTTAGGGGTGTAATTTAAATTACCTGCACCTAATGTTAAATAAGGCTGAATAAATGGTTTTTCATGGCGCCAGCTAATATTGGCTAAGGTAATGTTGGCACTTAATGCAGCCGACCAGTTGATATTAGTTGTGTACTGGCTGTAAATGGTGTTACCGGCATTATCTGCTAAACTGTTATTTCCCCTTACTTTACCTCTCATGAAATCAGCTTGTATACCTAATGATGGTAATATCTGATCCTTGATGTAAGCGCCGTAACCGATCTGCTCAGTCGGTTTTTTGAAATCCTGACTGTTATTAGTTCCAAAAATGGTAAACGGAGTTAGCATACCGCCATTAACACCTACTGACCAGGTGCGTAATTGACTGCCTCCTGAAAACGGTTTTACATAATCTCTGCCCGCCGCTGTAGTATCAGGAGATTGAGCGAATAATTTACCACCTACCATTAGTCCTGTTAGTAGCAGTGTGGTTTTTTTTAAATTTGATTTCATATCGTTGTGTTTAATTAATGGTTTACTGTTCAGTAAATCATAACCGTAACAGGCAACATTAATGCCATCAGAATTTAATAGCCATAAAACGGAACGTAACCATTTCTTTAATCCTTCATTTTTATTTGCCAGAAAAAGTCGCGTAAATAACTGATAGAATACATTTTATGCGGCATTTTGACCCCCCGGCAACAAACACATTTTGACGTTGAAATTGCAGCCAACATTAACTTTTTGTACAAAATGGTTAATGAGTTAAAAATAGTACAGTTGTGTATTAAAAAGGTTATTTTTCTGCATATTAACTACAATCAATGGTTAACTATAAGTATATTTTCATTAAATAAATAAAACAACCAAGATGAAATTTAGATGAAATTCGGCTGTAATGGCGCTTTTTGAAATAATAAAGAATATGGTTTAATGTATTTTATATTATTTATTAATATTATATACATATAAATAATTACTAAATAACGGTCATTATTAAGGGTTAAAAATTTGCTTTTAAAATATTATCGCTTTTAAATTAAATATCATCTTTATTGTTGAATCTTATAGCGTAGGTTCAGCTGTAATAAATACAACCATCAGCTATCTGTTTTTTAGAGATTTATAGCAAAGTCAGCTTTTCCCCCATTTTGGGTTTACACATCCATGTAAAACAAGAAAGGGACGTATCCTCTTTACAGATACATCCCCTTTATAAAATTATAAGGTACTAAACTTTAGCTTATTCTGCCGGATGAACAAAAACCTTCCATTTGATATCAGCACCGGCTTTACCCAAAGTAGCTGCAACTGAACAGTATTTATTTAATGACAGCTCCGCTGCGCGGGTAGCCTTATCCTCGTCAATATTTCCGTATAAATGAAATTCAATGTCTACATCTTCCCATAAAGAAGGCTCCTTGCCTGCTTCACGCTCGCCATGAACAACCATTTTATAGTCTTTTACCTCTTGTCTTTGTTTTTTCAGTATACTGATCACATCAATGGCTGAGCATCCGGCAAGGCCCATTAAAAGTATTTGCATGGGTCGCACACCAAAATCCTGGCCGCCGCTTTCCGGGCTGCTGTCCATTTTTACGGTATGGCCGTTGGCGTCAACCGCTTCAAAACCGAAATCACCGTGTACACGTTTTAATTCTATTTTATTAGGCATAATTGAATGTATTATAAATGCTAAGTTATGTATTTGTATGCGTTTAGTAAAGCAAGCCGGCTTGGTTTGTACTGTTTTTGATAAAAATGATTTTAAACTGATTGTTATCTGTCTTTTACAGGTATCACTAATTTTAAGCCCGACCATGTTTCGTCAATAGCACAAACCTTAATATCAACAAGTCCCGTTTTAAGTGCCGTGTCCCTTACCAGATTTTCTGTTACGTCCGCAATTACTTTTGAACTTTTTTTGGGCCACGATACCCATATCATGCCATTCGGTTTTATTTGTCCCTTTAATAGAGGTAGCTTGATCAGTAATTCATCCTTATGTAAAGCAAAAAAGTGTATAAAGTCTTTTTTTGACTCCCACCCATCATCAAAATATACCTGGGCAGGCATGTCCGCAAACAACGCCATATAATTATCAGGCGCATTGATGAGTTTAATGGTAAACTCCGGTTTAATACCCAGTTTTTTGGCAAGTGGTGTATCTGAATATCCGGCCATTACCTGATCTGTTTTAAATGATGTTTCAAATGTTCAAGGTAGTCATTAGCCAGCCATGCCACAGTTTGCAGGTTGGGTTCGGTCTTGCTGTTATCGCAGCGGACATCAACCCTGTTAAGCGGATAGTTTTTTAATACACTAACAATCTGTTTATTAAGCAACACCCATAAATCAATTAAATTATTAACATCTGCATCCTGGTAATGCTGCACAGCCACCCATGCATCCTGTTCATAGGTAAGCCTGAAGTTTTCTTCATAAGTACAGCGTATAAAAC
The DNA here is from genome assembly GCF_014200575.1 of Mucilaginibacter saanensis. GTDB lineage: Bacteria > Bacteroidota > Bacteroidia > Sphingobacteriales > Sphingobacteriaceae > Mucilaginibacter. The sequence continues at coordinate 3,606 of NZ_JACHBZ010000014.1, forward strand.
GCTGTAGGTTAATCTGGGCACTATCAATCAGGTGACCAATAATTTCTTTCTTTGACCACTTGCCGGGTAAGGGCCTGGTAACCCAGTTTACCGGCTGCGATTTCATTTTCTGAAATTCCCTGATAATATCGGTTAGTTCCTGTGTAACGTTGTCATTTTAAAACATTCAAATAGTATTTAAATATTGTTATTTCATATTAAATTACAAAACCATTAACTTCAAAGCCTTAAACACCGCTAATGGCTCTTAATTATATCTGGGTAGCTTTTTTTCTGATCGCGTTTGTAGTTGCTTTAATAAAATTGATTTTTTTTGGCGACGCAGAGGCTTTTAAGCTGCTGGTTGATGGTATCTTCAGCTCCTCCAAATCATCTGTAATTGACATTGCCCTGCCCCTGGTTGGTGCCATGGCGTTTTGGCTGGGTATACTTAACATTGGCGAAAAAGCCGGCGCAATTAATTTTCTTGCGCGCATTGTTGGTCCCTTTTTTAGCAGGCTTTTTCCGGAGGTGCCCAAAGATCACCCGGCCACAGGGCACATGCTGATGAACTTTTCGGCCAATTTGCTGGGGCTTGATAATGCCGCTACCCCCCTCGGGTTAAGGGCTATGGGAAGCTTACAGGAGTTAAATCCGGATAAAGACACAGCATCAAACGCTCAGATCATGTTCCTGGTGCTGCACACGTCCGGGCTGCAACTGTTGCCGGTTACTATTATAGCGCAACGGGCCATACTCAATGCCGCTAATCCTACTGATGTATTTATCCCCTGTATTATAGCTACCTATGTAGCTACTGTGGTTGGCCTGCTCTGTGTGGCCGTTAAGCAAAAAATAAACTTATTTGACCGGGTAATTATTACCTGGCTGGGTAGTTTAACTGCTTTTATAACCCTGCTGGTTTGGTGCTTTACGCACTATTTAAGCAAGGGGCAAATCAGTACGGTATCAACCATTGCCAGCAATCTTTTACTGTTTACCATACCGGTATTATTTATTTTAGGAGGATTGCTTAAAAAGGTCAACGTATTTGATGCTTTTATCGAGGGCGCAAAAGGCGGCTTTGAAACGTCAATAAAAATAATTCCTTACCTGGTGGCTATGCTGGTAGGTATCAGTGTTTTTCGCAGTTGCGGTGCGTTAGATTATATGAACGACGGATTGCGATGGGTATGTATTCGTTTAAACCTGAACACCCGTTTTGTTGATGCCATGCCAGTTGCCTATATGAAACCATTAAGTGGGTCGGGGTCAAAGGCGATGATGATCAATACCATGCAAACATTTGGCGTTGATAGCTTTGCGGGGCGTTTAGGTTGTATATTCAATGGCTCGGCCGATACTACATTTTACATTGTGGCCCTTTATTTTGGGTCGGTAGGCATCAAAAAATCTCGCTACGCAATACCTGCCGGTTTAATAGCCGATTTTGCAGGCATCATAACAGCTATATTAGTGGCCTATTTATTTTTTGGATAGTTTTCATTTAAATTAGTTAACTCATTATGCGGTTTCGTAGGTGTTTATAATACGCTGACTAACTATGTTTTGTTTATAGTTTTCAATATGATTATTTATAGTTAAATTACTTACTGAAAGGGTTTATTTTTCACTGTTTTATTTTTATTAAAAAAAACACACAACCGAGGCAACCTTTTAATCTTGACCAACGTGATAACTGAAAATAAATAGGAAAATTAACCCATTACACCCCCTTATATGGGAGAAGCGGAACTACAGCAATTAATTGTGGGCTGTTTACAGCAGAGCCGAAAAGATCAAAAAATGCTTTATAAGGCATTTTATGGCTTTGCTATGAGCATATGTCTGCGTTATGCCGGTAATCGCTATGAGGCTTCTGAAATTATGAACCAGGGTTTTTTCAAAGTGTTCACTAATTTGCATAAGTATGATACCGGCCGGCCCTTTATTGCATGGGTTGGGCGCATCATGATGAACACCTCTGTTGACTATTACAGGAGCAATCTGAAGTTATCGCTTACTGACGACCTTGAAATGGCTGAGGAAATAGGCCATAATGAACTACCCGATCAGAAACTTAATTATGATGATCTGTTGGGTATGGTTCAGCAATTGCCAAACGCTTACAGAACCGTGTTTAACTTGTTTGCGATTGAGGGGTTTTCGCATGAGGAGATTGCGGCCAAGTTGAATATTAGCACAGGTACGTCAAAGTCAAACTTATTTAAAGCGAGAGAAAAATTAAAAACAATGGTAATTAATTCCGGCAAACTGCCGGATAATGATTCTGAGGACACCCGGCACAAAGTTATTGCTATAGGTGCAATTAGTATTGGAATGTCATATTTGATAGAATTAATAATGCGATGAAAGGGAAGAAAAACGAAAATAAATTAGATCAGCTATTCAAAGACGGATTATCCGGCTCTGAAGATCATATTGCTTTTCGTGAGGAGGATTGGACTTCTATGGAACGGCTGCTGGATAACAAACCAAGCAAAAAAGCTGTTTTACTCAGAAGAATTTATTATGCATCAGGTATAGCAGCACTTTTGCTCCTTGCTATCGGGCTGTTTTTCTATAATAAAGACAACGATAAAGTAAATCCGAAACAAGATAAAGTATACAGCAAAATTAAACCACCTGTTAAGTCAAATAACGACCAAACCAGCCAGTCGTTTAAGGATTCAGTTGTAAATGCATCTGTTGGCAGTAATGAGCGTTTGGGAAGTAGCGGGGTGCAAAGCCACGGGAACAAATCCGGCTTACCATTACCAGTTGGCCGGAACGGCCGTTATTTACCGGGTGGTTTGAATAAACCTGCGGAAACACCTGCTATTTCCAAAGTAACCAAAGACACCGCTACAAACAATGTTGCCAATAACAGCACGAATAATTTAGCTGTTACTCCTGATAAGGTGGCATCGGCAACAGACCAAACTCAAAATAACCTGGCAACCGTTACACCACCAGATACTACTACTGATGCAACAACAGCGCCCGTACAACAGGTAAAAAAAGACAAGGCTTCCCTTAAACCCATATTAAGACGTGGCCCCCGCTTTACGTTGAGTATATTGGCAGCACCCGATCTTAATGCGGTTAACTCTTTTAGCAGAAACCAGGTAGGTACTAATTTAGGGTTCCAGCTTGCTATACATTTATCTAAAAAATTCAGCATATCGGCAGGTGCGGCGTATGCTATTAAGCCCTATCAGGCAAGCGGCAACCAATATAGTTCTCCCGTTTGGCAGGGTAAGTCTGCGGCTGACCTGCCAATTAATGTAGCTGCTAACTGTAAGGTTTTAGATATACCGGTAAATATTAACTATCAATTTTATTCAAAAGGGAAAAATGCTTTTTCAGTGGGTACCGGTTTATCATCATATATCATGCTCCGGGAAAACTATCGTTTTGATTATGCTGACGGCAGCGGGATACCTTCATATAATATACAGATAGATAATCAGAACAAGCACATATTGGGTATTGTTAATCTTAATGCCACTTATGAGCGTAAAATCAATTCGAAATTCAGTACGGTAATACAACCTTACATGAAACTTCCCGTTACCGGAATTGGCAATGGCCGTGTTGATCTTAAATCAACTGGAGTTGCTCTTGGTATCAACTGGAACATCAATTCTTTCAGACCGAAATAACATTGACTGATCTATATAGCTCACCAAAAAGGGTAGCCAGCTAAACGCCGGTTACCCTTTATTAATGAGCCCGTTTATGTTTAGTAATTAAATTTATTATTTGGCCAATAAAATAATATCCTTCCCTTCAATAACCTGCTTGTCGTAACCATGTTCTGTAACTCTGATCATGGCCAGTGCCAACTCCTCAAGCGTACAAAATCCGCTGGGATACAAAGCCCGGCCTACAGGAAATAGCCAGTTGATATACTTGTAAAAATTATGCGTGTGAGCCAGGCCCTTAATAGGTTTGATGAAACCTGGCCTAAAGGCAAATACTTGCTTAAAAGGAAGTTTCATCAGGTCATTTTCGGTTTTTCCCTTTACACTGGCCCAGCCTTTACCTTTTTCATTGCTATCTGTACCAGCACCCGAAATATAACAGAAGGTCATCCCGGTATTCAGTTTACTCAATGTTTGAGCCACATACATGGTGAGTGTGTATGTTAACCTGTAATATTCATCGGCCTTCACACCAACAGACGAAATACCTAAACAAAAATAACAGGCGTTATAACCTTGCAACCCGCCTTCAATAGCGGTAAAATCAAAAAAATCTGCGTGAACAATTTCTCTGAGTTTTGGATGCTTAACGCCAGATGCTTTTCTGTTAATCAGCAAAACAGCTTCCACATCCGGATGCTGCAGGCATTCATGCAGTACGCCCTCTCCCACCATTCCGGTAGCTCCTGTAATAATGGCTCTTATTTTTGTTTTCATATCATTTGCGGTTAACCGGGCTTCTTACAGTGATTAAGTAAAATGTCTGCAATCTAAATTTATCATACTGCTTTACAGTCCCTATTGCAAAATATGGAAATAAAAAGACAATACTTTTATTTCCCGGGCAACCCTTTGCCAAAAATCAACGATATATTATTAAACATCCATTCGTTTTCGGCAACGGTAATTTCCTGTTTTACCAAACTGCAAACGAACAAATTAAATTGATCTGCACATGGTACCTCTTTCTGTTGTTATCATTACCAAAAACGAAGCTGAAATGATAAGCCGCAGCATCACCATGCTCAGGCAAATCACTAATGATATTATTATAATAGACAACGGCAGTACCGATCAAACATTAAATATAGCCATTGATAACGGATGCCGCGTTTATCAAAAAAGCTGGGATGGCTATGGCGCCAATAAAAACAAGGGTATTGCGCTGGCCCGCCATAACTGGATATTAAGTATTGATGCTGATGAAATACCTGACGAAACCTTATTGGCATCTATACAAAAGCTAAAATTGGATGATCCTGCTATTGTGTATGACATTCCGTTTAAAGCCTATTACGGCAACAAACCCATTAACTTTGGCAATTGGGGTCGCGATCATCATATCCGTTTATTTAACCGAAGCTTGGTTAAATGGTCAGAGCCTCCAGTACACGAAACACTGATACTTCCTCCTGTTATTAACGTCAAAAAAATCAGTGGTTATCTTCATCACTTTTCGGTAAAAAATGCGCAGGAGCATGAGGCCAAAACCATTCATTATGCACAGCTTAGCGCTTTAAAGTATTTGCAAAATGGCAAAAAAGCCAGTTTTTTAAAATTGTACATTGCCCCTTTATTTCACTTTGTGAAAACCTACCTGTTCTTGTTGGGGTTTTTAGATGGTAAGGAAGGCTGGAACATTGCTAAAATGGCTTTAAAGAATACCTGGTTAAAGTACCATTACTTAAGTACCGCTCAACAAACCGCCAGTAAAAAGAACTATCAAAGTGAAACACCTGTAATTACATACGAGTTTAAGGCTGAAGCTCAGGCTAAATAGAGCTGGTGTTTAATTCATGAAAAAAAAGCTGGTTCAAAATCTTTCAGCTAATACACTGCAATTGGTAATTAACCAATTGTTTGGTGTACTTATGTTTTATATACTGTCGGTCAATTTGGATAAGACCAGTTTTGGGCTTATCAACCTGGCTTTAACCATTGTATTTACCTCGTTCAACATCCTCTCATTCGGTATTGATCAAACCGTAGTAAAAAAGGTAGCCCATGGTGACGATGCAGCTACGGTGCTCTCCCTATATGTATTCCATGTGCTTTTTACGGGCATTTTATTTTATGGCATTTTGTTGCTGGGCAAAATATTTTTTACTGATCACTCATCGCTTTACCGGTTTATACTGTTTATTGGAGTAGGTAAACTCATGATATTTTTTTCGAGCCCATTGAAACAAATATCGGGCGGTATGGAAAAATTCAAGTTACTGGCATACATGCTCGTAATATCCAATATAGTCAGGGGCGCTACTTTAGTTGTACTGGCGGCCTTTCATTTGGTAAGCGTGAATAATATACTGTTGGTATTTATAGCGGGCGATACCTTAGAGTTAATCTTTTCTGTTTTTCTTTTTACCAGAAACATTGGTATTCCAATATTTCCGCGCTGGGATAAGATAGCCTATATACAGCTGTTAAAGCAATCGTTACCACAGGTAGGCGTTGTGCTTATTACATCGGCATTGGCCCGGTTTGATTGGTTATTTATCGGCTTTATGGTTTCTGCATCAAAGCTTGCCGAATACAGTTTTGCCTACAAGGTATTTGAGATCTCCACTTTACCATTGATGGCCATTGCGCCGCTGCTGATACCCCGGTTTACCAAACTGTTTAAAAATTCTGATTACGTTGGGCATAACCTTAAGCTCATCATCAGGGCCGAAATGATCATAGCCGCATTTACAGTGCTGCTGTTAAACATGTGCTGGAACCCCATTATCGACCTGATCACTAAGGGTAAATATGGGATGGTAAATACCACCACTATATTTATCTTGTCCTTATGTTTGCCGCTTTTGTACCTGAACAATTTTTTATGGACTATTTTCTTTGTCCAAAACCGCTTAAAAATGATCCTCTACGTTTTTATGGTTACCCTTGGTGTAAACGTAATTGGCGATTTGATATTGATCCCGATTTTTAAAAATGAAGGCGCCGCTGTTGCTTATCTGGCATCGTGCATAATACAGGCCATTTTATTTATAAGCCAAAATAAAATGCCTGTGCTAAAAGGGGCTTTGTTTACTTTGGTTAAATGTACCTTTTGTGCTTTAGCAGGCGCATTTGCAGCTAAAATGTTATTTAACAATCCGTGGCTGACCTTAGGCACATCGGTTACTTTTTTCTTTGTGATGCTGGCTCTTACTATGCAAATCAGGCGGGATGACCGTAAAAATCTGCTTCATATATTGAATTAACTAAATAGCGAACATTCTGATTTCCGCAGGCAACCAATCCGATTTTCAGGTCGTATTGATTGTAAAGAAACCCGGTAATGTTTAACAGATCAGCGGCTTTTTATTGGGACAAGGTAAAAGATAAGGTGGATTGGAAACTCCTTACCTTTTTATTGCTTTTTTTAAATGTAAAGCTGGTTGTAAAAATCCCGGTTATCATTGTGCTCAGTTTATGGCAGTCCAATTTCAGGTTCGGATTTCGCTTTAAAAATTCACGTCTGCCACTTTTTTACCTGTTAATTATTGGTATTGCCGTTATTAATTGGGTTGTAACCAAAAGCTATGCTAATGCAAATTATAACGTATTGCTGCTCACTGGCGTTGCTTTCTGGCTGGTATGTATATTAGCAGCACATCAGGTTAAACTCTCGGTTGAGCGCAATACCCCGGTCGTTATCCATCAAACCATAGTAGCCTTTTTTATTATTAATGCATTATTGTCAATTTGTGCACTTGCTGTTATTATTTTAAAAACGCATACCATTAATCCCTATACCTATCAGGGGCAGTATCAAAAATACTTTATAAGTACCGGCGATTATATAAAAGGCGTAACGTTTGATACCTCAGTGACCAATGCTGTGCTTAATGCTTTTGGTGTATTATACTTTTTAGCCAAAAGAAACCCGGTCATGCTTTTTGTGTGTATGATAGTTTTATTGCTTACCGGCAGCAACTTTATTAATCTGCTCCTATTACCTACGCTGGTAGTACTGTTCATTTTTAAAACAGACCGTTACCAAAAAAGCCTTATCGTGATATGCCTGGTTTTCCTGGTAATTTTTATGGCGAAGATATCGCCGCAAAACAATAAATATGCTACAGAAACACTTGCTCATTTGTTTCACAAGGAGATTTACCCTATAAAGCAACCTGCAGCCGTAACCCTCCCAATTACGCTAAGGCCAGACAGCACATTAAACCCAGAGGAGCGGAAACAAAAAATAGCCACATTATATCTGGATAGTGTAGGCAAAATATTGGATATAATACGGAAGAAAAGGGCCAATAAGCTTTTTAAAAATGTTTACCTGGCACAGGGCGGCCGCATTGCTATCCCAGCGGATGATATTAATGCCTATAACTACCAGAGCAGTACACAAACCCCGCCCGAACAAATCCAACTGGTTAATTTTATTAACACACATAAAGATTCACTACCGATATCAGGCAACGATAATTATGTACCTGCACTGCCGGGGAAAGCGATGGCCTTTTTGCAGACAGTAAGTTTTTTTAAGGATCATTTGTCCAGCAGTATCACCGGTATGGGCATGGGTAATTTTTCGTCAAAACTGGCTTTCCGGGCTGCTGGCCTGGGTTTTGACGGAGGCTATCCGCATCAATATATTTATATCAATCATCGCTTCATGGTTAATCACCTTGATGTATACCTCAGCTTCTTTAGCAAAAGATCAGGCTTTCATTCATTAACCAATAGTCCATTCTCTGTTTACGACCAGTTAGTTTCGGAGTACGGCTTAATTGGGTTATTGGTTTTTATGATCAGTTACATCGGCTTTTTTGCAAAACATTATAAAAAACTAACCTACGGCATACCCATTTTACTTTTAATGATGGCTGTTTTATTTACCGACTATTGGTTTGAGCAGTTATCGGTACTGGTGTTTTTCGAGCTGCTTTTATTTCTCAATATAAAAGAAAACCAAACGCTTAATCCTGTCAGCAATGAACTTTGATGTACCTAAGATAACGGTTTTAATGCCCGCGTATAACGCCGGCAAGTATATAAAGGAAGCCATAGCGTCGGTTCTGGAGCAAACCTTTACAGATTTTGAACTGCTCATTGTTAATGATGGCTCAACCGATGATACCGCAGATGTGATCAGGGCATTTAACGATCCAAGAATAGTTATGATATACCAGGATAATAAAGGTGTTGCCCTGGCGCTGAATAAGGGATTACAATATGCACGTGCTCCTTATATAGCCCGTTTTGATGCGGACGACGTATGCCATACCGAGCGGTTACAATTACAGTACGACTTTATGGTAAACAACCCGCAATACAGTATAGTGGGTGCAGCTGCCGATTATATGGATATGGATGGCACCTATCTGTTTACCTCTACCCCGCCGGCAACTACCAATGAGGATATACAGCAATTAGCACATGATGTTTGTCCGTTTATACACTCCACCGTGTTTTATAAAAAAGAGGTTATTGTGAATGCTGGTGGATATAATGAGCATGCCTATACCTATGAAGATCATTTTTTGTGGGTAAATATCCTGAAAGATCAAAAAGCCTGTAACTTTTTACAGCCTCTCATCAAATTAAGGTTAAACCCTGAATCCATTACCATTGATGAAAAGTGGAGGCCGCGCAGGTTTCTCGAAATTAAATATGCTACGCTCAAAAATCGCAACATCACCTCGCACCAAGGTGATCTGCTAATGCAGATTGGCGAAAAGCAATATTCACCTCAAATTAAACAGGGCTCTTATTATGCATTGTGTGCCAAAAAGCTGCTGGTTAATAATTACCATCCACAAAAGGCACGTTTGCATGTAGCCAGGGCAATCAGCATATCCCCGCTCAGGCTGGATAATTACTTGTTGTACACCATTACTTATTTGCCCGAGAGATTAATCACCTGGTTGCATAAAATGAGTTCAGGGAGGGCTGCACAATGATTAAAGTAGCATTTATTACCCGATCGACCATTTATACCGTTCCTGGCGGCGACACCATACAGGCAGTGCAAACCGCGCGGCACCTTACAGAAATGGGCATAACAGCCGAAATAAAACTGGCTAATGAGCATATCCATTATCATAATTACGATCTGTTACATTTCTTTAATCTTACCCGCCCCGCCGATATCTTATACCACAGCCAAAAAGCCGGGATACCCTATGTAATATCAACCATACTATGCAATTACGGCGAGTATGATAAATATCACCGCAAAGGTGCCGGGAGGCTACTGCGTTACCTGTCAACAGATACCATTGAATACCTTAAATCAATTGCCCGGTACGTGCTGGGGCGCGATAGCCTGGCAAGCCCGTCCTACACCTGGCTGGGGCAGCGTAAGAGCATCAAAAACATATTGAGCCGGGCAGCCATGATATTGCCTAATTCTGAATCTGAATATCGCCGTGTAATTCAATCGTACCAACGCAAGGTAAACCACCAGGTAATACCCAATGGTGCCGATCAAAATCTGTTTCAGTACGATGCATCCATCAAAAAAGACGAAAAACTGGTGATATGTGCCGCAAGGATCGAGGGGATAAAAAATCAGCTGAATTTAATTCTGGCCCTGAATAATACCCCTTACCGTTTGTTGCTCATAGGCAACCATGCCCCCAATCAGTTGGCTTATTACCAGGAATGCCGCAGTGTGGCCGCTGATAATGTGAGTTTTATTGATCAGGTACCGCAGCATGAACTGGTTAAATATTATCGCCAGGCAAAGGTGCATATCCTGCCCAGCTGGTTTGAAACTACCGGGTTAAGCTCTATTGAAGCCGCGTTAATGGGCTGCAACATTGTAACCAGCGACAAAGGCGATGTGCGTGAGTATTTTGCCAATGATGCCTTTTATTGCGACCCATCATCACCAGAGAGTATCCTGGCAGCGGTTACAAATGCAAGCAGCACCGCTTATAACGAAACATTAAGGCATCGAATATTAAAAAAATACACCTGGAAACAGGCGGCTTCGCAAACTTTAAAAGCATATCAATCAGTATTATAGCCATGAAATTACGCATAGCCATATTAGGAACCAGAGGCATACCAAATTACTACGGTGGGTTTGAGCATATATCTGAATATGTTTCGGCCGGTTTAGTAAAACGCGGGCACTCGGTAACCGTTTATAATTCGCATAATCACCCCTACACCCATGACAGCTGGAATGGTGTGGAGATCAGGCATTGCTATGATCCGGAATACCTGGTAGGTACCGCCGGACAGTTCATTTATGATATGAACTGCCTGCTTGATGCCCGCAAAAGAAAATTTGATGTGGTATTGATCATGGGTTATACCAGCAGCTCGGTATGGGGTAGGCTATACCCGCAAAACAGCACCATTATTACCAATATGGATGGTATGGAATGGAAACGTTCAAAATACTCCAAACCGGTACAAAAATTCCTGAAATATGCCGAGAAGCTGGCCGTACAATACAGTCAGTATTATATTTCTGATTCAAAGGTAATCAAGGCCTACCTGGCAGATAAGTATAACATCAACAGCGAATATATACCCTACGGGGCCGATGTTTACTCAGATGTAGAGCGCGAACAATATGATTTTACTGAAGCCATTAAGGAGGATTATTTTTTACTCATGGCGCGCATGGAACCCGAAAATAATATTGAAGCCATTTTAGAAGGCTTTAATAAAAGTAATTCCAACAGGAAATTTAAGGTTTTGGGCGATACCAGCAATCGTTTCGGCAAGTTTATTACCCATAAATTCAGTAATGACGAACGCATTGAGTTTAAGGGGGCAATTTTTGATACCCCCAAGGTGCGTGCATTACAAAATAACTCCTACCTGTATTTTCACGGGCACAGCGTTGGCGGTACCAATCCATCACTACTGGAGGCTATGGCCAGCGAGGCATTGATAGCGGCACATAACAACCCCTTCAATAAATCGGTGCTGAATACGGATGCCTTTTATTTTTCAAACGCAACAGAAGTAAAACACCTGGTTGAAAATGTACAAAGAAAGGATCTGGAAAAAAGCATGGTGATGAATAACCTGCATAAAATACAATACCAGTTTAACTGGGAACGGGTTATTGACCAATACGAGGAATTTATTGTGGAAAGCTATAAACATTCAAACTATGAAAGAGTTATTGCTGATCAACGATAGTAAAGCTAATAAGGTCAGTTACTACCATATAATGCTATTAATGGCCAGCTTGCCGTTTGATTTGTTTTATAGCCATATCATACTCATCAGCTTTGCCCTGCATACCTTTATACATTTAAAAAAGGAGAAGCTAAAATCCTTGCTGTCGGTAAAAATGCTAGTGCTGCCATCGGTTTTGTTTGTTAGTATAGTGGCAACTGCTTGTACCACGAACATGCGGGCAGCTTTTACTGAATGGACACTCAGGATACCACTCTTATTATTTCCTTTACTTTTTTCCTTAACTGAGCTGGATCTTAAAAAATACCGGTCAAATCTTTTGTTGGCTTTTTCCCTGATTTGCAGCGGCACCATCTTTTACTTGTATGCCGATGCACTTTATACCATCAGGTATTACCACTTGCCGCTGCGGGCGCTTTTTGCCGAAGGCTTTACCAATCATAATTTTGCGCAACCCATTAATATACATGCCACTTTTTTCTCGTTTCAATTGGTAATAGCGCTGGTTAACTTACTGTACCTTTTAATGATAGGAGCATCCCCGCGTTTTACAAAAGCATTATATATTGCCTGCAGTATGCTGCTAATCGCCGGCATTATTCAGCTAAGTTCAAAATCTATATTACTGGTATTATTTGTCATCGTTAATATGGTACTTCCTTATTGCCTGCTTCAGGGTAAAAGCCGGAAAAAGTTTATATTCACTGGCCTTGCCATTTCTGTATTACTTGGGGCAGGTATTTTAAGCATTCCCACCTTTAGGGACCGTTACGTTACCCTGTTCAGGCAGGACCTATCGGTTGATAAAACGCTACCCCGAAACTCCGATTCGCGGATTGAACGGTGGCACGTAGCTGCTGAACGCATCAAACAGAAGCCATTCATTGGATATGGTTCAGGTTCAGAAATTAACTTGCTGCATAACGACTTTTATAAGGCCAAAATGTACAGCTCCTTTCTTTATGGCTTAAATGCGCACAATCAGTATATCAGTTTTACCTTAAAATCCGGAATATGGGGGCTGCTTATCTATCTGTTTACTTTGGGTTATGGCTTTAAAATGTCCTTCAGGAAAAAGGATGTAGTATTTATCAGCTTTATGCTGGTAATTACCGTGGTTTCGTTTGCCGAGAATTATCTTGATGTAGATAAAGGGGTAATGTTCTATGGTTTTTTCTTCTCCTTTTTTATTTTCTATCATGCAGAAAAAGAAACTGTTATTACGGATAATCAAAAGCCTCATGATTATTTAAGCCCGGTGGCAACCAACGCATTGCCTGTTACGTCATATTATTATAACACCCTGTAAAAGTCCAATAAATCACTGGTAAATCATCAACACCTGGCAGAAATGAAAAAGAATATATTAGCAACGCTGGCCTATTTTGATGTGTTCAACTATCCGCTTACCCGCGAAGAGATCTGTTTGTTTTTGCCTGCGCGGTATGAACCTGCGCAGTTTGACGAAGCCATGGCTTGTTTAGTAAGCAGCAGACTTATTTACCGCTTTGATAAGTTTTATGCTTTAAAAAATGATCTGTACCTGATACGGCGCCGAAATGAAGGAAACAGGAAAGCCTTTGAAATGATAAAGACAGCCCGTAAGGTTGGTGATATCTTAATCAAATTCCCTTACGTACGTGGTATAGCTATTTCTGGCTCGTTATCAAAGAATTATGCTGATGATGAATCAGATATTGATCTGTTTATTATTACAGCGCCTAACCGCTTATGGATAGCCCGAACGCTGATGCATTTCCTCAAGAAACTCACCTTTTTAGTTAATCGTGAGCATTACTTTTGTATGAACTATTATATTGACGAACAACAGCTTGAAATTGCTGAAAAGAATGTTTACACGGCTACAGAGGTTGTTACGTTGATCCCCATACAAGGCGATACCACATTCGCTGATTTTTTTACTGCCAACGCCTGGACACGCAATTATCTGCCCAATCACATTATGCGCATGTCAACAGCCAAATCAATTGGTAAAGTATTTTTCAAAGGGGCTGTAGAATGGTTACTAAACAACCGCTTGGGTAACGCGCTCGACGATCACCTGATGAAAATTACAGCTGGCCGTTGGAACCAGAAAACCCGGCAAAAACGCCTCAATAACCACGGCATATTATTAGCTATGGCAGTTGATAAACATTATGCCAAACCAGATCCTCAAAATTTCCAGTATAAACTGATCAGCCGGTACGAAACCCGGGTGGCGCAATTGCTTGAGGAAAATCAACACAGCGTAGCAAACTGATCATTGATTACCGCCTTTTTTTGTTAAACATCAGGGATAATTTATTTACCAGCCACATAGAACAAAACTTAACCGCCCAAATAGACAAGCTGCGATAAGCTATTTTTTCTGGAGTGATATAATAAAGTAATCGCCCATATATTTCCAGGGCCATTTATCCTTCCATTTATCTTCTTTAATCTTTAAAAAGGCAAAGACCTGGGGATGTTTCTCGGCAAAGCCTTCAATATACGATGGCGGCACCAGCGTGCACAATCCCTCCAAGCCAATTACCTTATAATTTGACTGTAAGGTATTGATAACAAACGAGGGGTTATAATACCAGCACTTAAAATATGTTCCCTCGATGTGTGCAGTACGCCCCTTGCTGCTAAAAAAACGACGAAAGGCGGTTTTAAATTTACCCTTAAAAACAAGCAGCGTTTCCCATAAACAAAACCCGGGGATAATAACCAGCGTAACTTTTCCGCCGGGTTTAAGCAGAGTATCAAATGATAGTAGCACCTTGTCCAGTTCGCCGGTACAATTAAGGCCACCAAAGTTTGAAAATATATGATCAAAAGGCCCCTGATTTTTTAACCGGTTAAGTTCTGTAAAGGAACAGATCTCCAGGCTGACCTTGTTGCGGTGAGAAGCTGTTTTTTGTTGTAAAACCTGCTGCATACCTGTTGATATATCAGTGGCATGAACATGGTGCCCTGCATGGGCAAAAAACAAAGCATCTTCGCCGGTACCGCTGTTTAGTTCCAGTATGCTGCTATCGGGTGCCAAACGCTGTAAAACATGCTGCCTTACCCTTGCCCGCTTATAATTGATAATGGTATTGCCCGAATAAATTTCATCAAATATCACCGACTGCTTTGAAAACGCCATTGATGCATCTGCTTCATTGTTGCTGGCTGTGCTGATATTGGTCATCACGCTTTTTCCAATTGGTTTAACTTGTATCGCTCTACTATCATAGCGGGGGCATGGTATAAAACCGACGCCGCCTTTTTTATCAGTTTTATATT
The DNA here is from genome assembly GCF_014200575.1 of Mucilaginibacter saanensis. Lineage (GTDB taxonomy): Bacteria > Bacteroidota > Bacteroidia > Sphingobacteriales > Sphingobacteriaceae > Mucilaginibacter. The sequence continues at coordinate 18,680 of NZ_JACHBZ010000014.1, forward strand.
AGTTTTAAAAGGGCTATTTAAAAGTTTCACGAGGTTGTATTTTGCCAAATGAGCATGATAGTTTTGATGTACATACCTGTGTAACTGTTTATAATAGGCTGTACTGAAAGTATTACTAAACATCAGCGCCATCTCGTCAGAATCGGTCCAGTTGGTTTTCTGCTGCAGATCAGCCTTTACCCTTTCGTAGAACAAAGTGCCTGGCAATGGGTACGAAACCGAGATACCTATCTCATACGGCAACAGATTATTGATCATCCCGATGGTTTGGGTAATATCCTCTTTGGTTTCGCCGGGATAACCAAACTGAATAAAGAACGATGGCTTTATACCATGCTTTTTCATAAGCTGTGTAGCCGTAAATATCTGTTGAACACTAATGCCCTTATCCATGGCATCCAATACCTTTTGCGAGCCACTTTCGGCACCGATCCAAACATTGTCACATCCCGAAGCTGCCAATGCCCGTACAGTTTCTTCTTCCAGAAGCAGATCGGCTCTGGATTGTATTTTATACCTGAACTTTAAATTCTCGTGCTCAACCAGCAGTGCAAATTGAGTTACCCAGCCGGGCTTTAAGCCAAAAATATCGTCACAAAACCAAATGTGATCCATTTTAAAATTGTCCTTTAACAGCTTTATCTCGGTGATCACATCTTCGGGGCTGCGCGAGTTATATCGATTACCATATATGGGCTTGGCACACCAGTTGCATTTAAACGGGCAACCACGTGTGGTACCGATGTTGAGCGAAAAATAGCCTTTGTGTTTCAGCCAGCACTCCCGATAGGGCGTAATATCAACCAGATCCCAGGCAGGTAGTGGCAAAGTATCCAGTTCCTTAAGTACGGGGCGGGCGGCAGTTTTAACCGGCGTTTGCTGCTGCAAGTAAGCTAAACCGTGTATTCCTGAAAAATCTTCAACTCCCCCTTTTATGGCATTAGCCAATTCCAGCAAGGTATGCTCCGCCTCGCCGATGATCACAAAATCAGCGCCTTCCTGCAGGTAATCTTTAAAGCGGTCGGTTGAGTCTGAACTGGATACAATTACCTTGCAGCCCCGCGCTTTGGCCATTTTACACATTTTAAAGGCAGCCTCGCGCATGTTGGTCAGGCACATTTTGGTGAGATAGTTAAAGCCATCATCATATATCACAAAAAAACCGGGGTGGGTTTCATCAATGGCGGCAACAACCTCATCAGGAGTGTGTGTAAACATGGTATCAAATAACGATACCTGGTAGTCGTTTTGGCGCATTAATGAAGCAGCGTACAATGTACCCAAAGGCGGATATGGCTGCCCCTGCGCCCATTGTTTTGGGTCAAAACGCAGAAAATAAGAGTGCGTAAAAAGTATATTATTTAACCGTTCCATAAATTAATTAAGGTTAGCTAACGGGGACAGATTGAGCGAACAAACACATTTTACACAGGTTGGATGTGTTAACGTATCCAGTGATTTGCGAAACTCCACAGCTTCGGCACTATTTAAAATATCACCGAGCGCAGCATCTCTGATGTTCCCCATTGATTCCATGAAAAAGCATGGCCTTACAGCCCCGTCCGCTTCAACAACGGTTGATACCCAGGGAGCATTACATTTTTTATAAGGAAAGGCATTTAATCCGTAAAATGCAGCATAATAGTGATATATGTTCCTGATCTTTTCCCGGCTTTCGGCAATAAAACCATTGTCAAAATCAACCGCATACTCAGTTAGCAGGTAATTTATCACCTCATTTAACTCCGGAAGTTCATGTTCAGGTATCAGTATCTCGTCCTGCTTAGGCTCCGTCCAAGCTTGCTGCCGGTTAAAGGCATGGCTGCTCACATCAGCAGGCAAAAAACTTACCTGGTTAAGCCCCATTTTTTTTGATTCGGCAATAATAGCCGGCCAGTTACGATAATTTAAGCGATGGATCACCGTGCGGCCGGTGATCCGGTAAGCAGGGTTTATCCGTTTAATATGCTCCACTCCTTCTTTCAATTTGCGGAAAGCATTTGGTATATTCCTGATAGCATCGTGCAGTGCTTCGTCCCCATCTAATGAAACAATAAGGTCATCAACAAGGACCAGGAGCTGCGCCGCGTGGCTTTTTATAGATAAACCAGTGGTAAGCAATGTTACTTTAATGCCTACATTTTTAAGTATCCGGCACAAAATAAAAAAGTTGGCATTCAGCAATGCCTCCCCACCTGACATCAGCACCTGTATGGTATCCAACTGTTTTAGTGATGCAAGCAAGCCGCTGATATCTGCTTCTGTTAATTGTTTCAGATTTTTGTTATCCTTCCAGATATCGCACATTACACAACGGCAGTTACAGGCGCTGTGCGGCATCAGAATCACTATCGGCAAAGCTGATATCCTGTGCGTTTGCAATGTGCGGTAGCGCTTAAAAGTATGATATAACGACTGGCCTACCATGATTATGGTTTTAACACTATCCAATAAAAAACACCCTTTTTAGTAAGCCGGTTCCAAAGCGTGCCCGGATCAAATAATATTTTATGGTGAAAAACATTGAACTTATGGAGTGTGTGGTGAAAATAATGAGTAGCCATATCGGCAAAGCCCATATCAGTGTAGTATTTTTGACACCGTAATACAGATTGATCTACCTTGTCTTTCTGATAAAAGGGCGTATCCAATATATGTACCTTGCCATCCTGATTTAATAGCTTAAATGCATCGCCAATAACCACCCTTACTGATGAGAAGTACTGTAACGAAGCCGCAAAAATGATAATATCAAACTTCACCTGGCTATTAAAACTGTTACGGTTAAACCCTTGGTGAATAAATTGCAAATTAGGTTTTCTGAACACGCGCTTAGCTTGCTCTATTTCAATACGGTTGGTATCAATCGCAGTAACCTTTACATTTGGTATTTGCGCAAGTTTGGAAGCAAGCCATCCGTTGCCGCAGCCTACTTCAAGTATCTGAAGCGGTTGTTTTATCATCTGAAGATGGGCAATCAACCGCTGGCTGGATTGCTGCCGCATTTTCCACTCTTTAAAATACGGGTGCGAGCTATCCATATCGGGTAGCTGGGCAACCTGCTTATCCGTATAAACCCTGCCCTCTATTTCGCGTATGGCAATATACATTTCCTCCAAGGCTTCATCAGCTTGCTGGTGGGTAACGGGGGCTATATCAATTCTGGTTTCTTCCAAAGCTTGTACAAATTAAAAACCCTGTATTTCTGGCTGGCGGTATTTCCAGTATTTTTGCAGCAATTTTATCTCATAAGGGTATTTGTACAGGTTTGCCTTATACCTAAGGCTTGACAGCAGCTTAATTGATTTCCTTTTTAAATCATTAAGCCTTATGTCTGTTACTGTAGGGTAAACCCCGTTCAATACCGTTTCAAAATTTCTGATCTTGTCAATCATTTCAGGCTTAAGCCATGGGGTAAGCGGGTTTTTACGCAGGTCAAAGCTTTCCCAGGCGGGGCTCATCCAGTCTTCGAGCGATTGTGGGTATTCAAATCCTTGCTCTAAAACCTGTTTATATAATTCTGATCCCTCAGTAGGCACAGGCGTGTAAGTGTACATCACTATTTCGGTACGCGGATTTACGGCCTTTATTTGTTTAATGAAGTTTATTTCAAAATCAATCTGTGCCTGAACCTTTTCGGGGGTTGGCGCCGGGGTACCTAACACAAACGAATATTCGGGGATGATATCAAACTTTTTTAACCGTTCCGCAAAACGGATAATCTGTGCACCGGTTTGGGTGCCTCCTTTGTCTAATTGTTCCAATATGGCGTCGTTGCCACTCTCTGCTCCAAAAAATATGATCTTACAGCCCGCTTTACGTATCTGGGCCAGTGAAGCATCACTAAATTTGTCCATGGTGTCAATACGGGCCATTCCCCACCATGACATATTTTCGGGCTCTATGAGTCTGGCAAATTCCACGGTGCGTTTTTCAGATACAAAAAAATTGTTGTCGTGAAACTCAATGGCATCGGCACCCCATTTATCCTTAATATATTTTACATCCTTATAAACCGTTTGTGCCGATTTAGCTTTCCAACGGGCCTCATAAATAGGCACAACCGCACAAAAAGAGCAGGTAAACGGACAACCGATGCTGGAATGATAAGCCATGGTACGTTCTCCTAAATAGGTTTTACCCAGGTATTTATTGATAGGGTAAAAAGTACCCAGTTTATCATAGGGTAAAGGAGGCAGCGAATCCTGGTCTATCAGATCTTCCTTAATGGTTTTGGTTATTTTGCCATCGGCCTTATAGATCAGGTTCTTGATAAATTCATAGGGTTTGTGATTTTCAAGGGCATCTATGAGCTGTGGAAAGGCATGATCGCCGGGGCCATTGATAATAAAATCAACAAATCCGGAGGTTAACACCGCTTTTGGCTGGCTCGACGGAAAGTAGCCTCCCCAAATCATGGTTGTATAGGGAAACTTCTGTTTAATTACTTTTGATAAAGGAATGGCCTCCCTCAATTGCGGGCCAGGCATCACGGTAAAGCCCAAGTATCCAAACTCGCCTGTTTTTAAATAGCTTTCTATTTTTTGTAAAGGGTCGGTTTCACAATTGCCATCAACAACAACCCAATCATATTTACCTTCAATAGAAGCCGCAATGTTTAAAATGGAATTAGGAATACGGTGCTTGGCTACAGCACTTTTAGGATTGTAAAGTAATACCTTATTCATACCAGTTACTATATATTAATAATTCATAACCAACGGGATGCTGCAATTAAATAGCAGCTTGTTTCAATTTTTCAAAATGATAAGCGATGGCCTTTTACATCCATCGCTCACCCAACCCAACTATGAAAAATTTTACCGTTCACTATATATTACGCTGCATAATTAGCCGTGGTTGCCTGTGATAATAATAAAAAAGCACGGGCAACCTTAGCTCTCGTAAACGCGTAATTGTTATAAAGATCACAGCATGTTAGCCACAATAAAAAACTATATACGAAGCAAGATTGCCGCCCCGGCTGTAACAGAAAAAAGTGTTGTGGAAGCTTATGACCTGTGGGCCGCTGATTATGATATGCAGCCCGATAACCTGATGCTTTATCTTGACGGCAGGCTATTTTCGACGTTTATGGATCAGATAGTGATTGCGGATAAGCAAATTGCCGATATTGGTTGTGGTACCGGCAGGCACTGGCCGGTTATATTCAGTAAACGCCCTGCTGGTTTAACCGGTTTTGATGTATCCGGCGGAATGCTTAACAAGCTAAAAAACAAGTATCCCAAGGCAAGTACTCATTTAATCACCGATAATTTATTTTCAACCGTACCTGATGCGATGTTTGATGTGATCGTATCAACCCTTACCGTGGCGCACATTGAACATATTGAGGAAGCTATACAAGCCTGGGGCCGTTTATTAAAGAGCGGCGGCGAAATGATCATTACCGACTTTCATCCGCATACGCTTGCATTCGGCGGTAAAAGAACCTTTAAATATAACAATTCGGTAATGGCGGTGCGCAATTATGTACACCCCATCTACACCATAAAAGAGGTACTGCTCAACAATGGTTTTCATTTATTAAACCAGGAAGAAATTAAGATAGATGACAGCATGAAACCATTTTATGTTAAACAAAATGCCTTGCATGTATTTGAAAAATATAAAGGCTTCCCGGTAATATATGGTATACATCTAAAAAAGGATTAATGATACTGCATCAATTGATATTAGCCGATACCGGGCAGGCAGTTAACATCAGCGTAAACGACGGTAAAATTGATAAAATAACATCCGGCGCTATAACTGATCATACAACTGCCTTACAGCTTCATTTTGATGATGCTATTATTTCCCCTGGGCTTATCAATTCCCATGACCATTTAGACTTTAACCTTTTTCCGCAGTTAGGTAACCGAGTTTATAAAAACTATACCGAGTGGGGAGCTTATATTCATCAGCAATTTAAACATGAGATAGCCGAGGTATTGCAAGTGCCTATACAGCTGCGCATACTTTGGGGGATATACAAAAACCTGCTTTGCGGGGTAACAACGGTAGTTAACCATGGTAAGCGTTTAACCATTGAGGATTCGCCGATTACAGTTTATGAAGATACGCACGACCTGCATTCGGCTGCGTTTGAAAAAGCCTGGAAACTTAAACTGAATAATCCGCTCAAAAAGAACGTACCTGTGGTTATCCATACCGGCGAAGGTACAGACGAAGCTGCCTCAGACGAGATTGATCAGCTGATATACTGGAATAAATTGCGGCGGCATTTGATAGGGATACATGCCGTTGCTATGACTGCAGCACAGGCCAATAGTTTTAAAGGCCTTGTCTGGTGTCCGGAATCAAACTATTTCCTGCTTAATAAAACTGCGCCGGTAAAGGAGTTAAAACAACATACCCGGATCATGTTCGGTACAGACTCCACCCTTACCGGCAACTGGAACATTTGGGATCATATTAACATGGCCCATAAAACAGAACTCCTGACTGATAAAGAGCTGTATCAATCATTAAACATCAATGCTGCAAAAGTATGGGGGTTAAATACCGGGGAGATAGCCGAAGGAAAAGATGCCGATTTAGTTATAGGCCGCCGAAAAGAAGGCGTTACAAGCCTTGATGCATTTTATGCCATTACCCCAGTTGATCTGTTATTGGTAATTCATCAGGGCAATATCCGGTTATTTGATCAGGAGTTGCTACCGCCCTTAGCGCCTCATCTTAAAGGCAGGGAATTCAGTCTGATTAAAATAAGCAATGGCTATAAATACGTTGACGGAAATTTAGATGCATTAACCGAACAGATTAAAGCAGTGCTACCCGGGTTTGTTTTTCCGGTTGAAGTTATTGATCATCAAATATTATAAAATTGATAAAGCTGGTTGACCTTACTTTTTACGCCCACCTGGACTATACCTGGCCAGAACAGGTAATTGAAAACCATGCACCGGCACTGGCATTTGCTCCTCATCTTAAAAACAAGCTCGATTTTAGTTTTGTTAAACACGCAGCTTTTGAACAGCAAATTAATGTTGATGGCATCCCCTATTTCTTTTTCAAGGGCCGAAACAGGTTTTGGTCCGTCTCATTTAAAACCTACCAATTTATCAGGAAACTAAAACCGGACATAGTATTGGTACAGGGCCTTGTTTTTCCCTTACAGGTATTATTATTGCGACTGCTTTGCGGTAATAACTTTAAAATAGTTATTCAGCATCACGGCGAATTACCATTTCATGGCCTTAAGGGTCTGATACAAAAATTAGCATGTAAACTGTTAAGTGCCGTTATTTTTACAGCGGCCGGCAACGCTTTGATATGGAAAAAAAGGACTATCATCAAAACCGACACCCCAATATTTGAACTACTGGAAGCATCAACCGACTTTAAAAAACAGGATAAGCAGATCAGTAGGCAGCGTACCGGAATAACCGGGACAACCGTTTTTTTATGGGTGGGCAGACTAAACGCCAATAAAGATCCGCTTACGGTATTATCAGGATTTAATAAATACCTGGCAGTTAACCCGCAGGCTAAGCTCTATATGATCTACCAAACAGAGGATATGCTGCGCGAGGTGGTGCAAATGTTTGCCTCAAGCCCCACATTATCAAATGCTGTGGTACTGATTGGCAAAGTTGCTTATGCCGATTTGCCTTATTGGTACAGCGCCGCCGATTTTTATATTTCAGGCAGCCATAAAGAAGGTAGCGGCTATGCATTAATGGAGGCTATGGCTTGTGGCTGTATCCCTGTAGCTACGACTATTCCACCCTATAAAAAAATAACCGGCGATGGTAAGTGCGGCTTTTTGTACCCTGCGGGTAATGCTTTAACACTGGCAGCCCTGCTCTCTACTATTGATGGCTTAAACCGCAAAAAACTTGCCGATGATACGTTAAACTATTTTCAACAAAACCTGAGCTTTAAAAACATTGCCGATGACCTGGTAACTATCTGTAATAAGTTAATGGCCAAATAAAGCTGCCACCTTAGCAGCAATAACCTCAACCGGATAAACCAGTACCGGTTCATGCCGTAAATCGGGATTATTAAGCAAACCGGATATGATTCCAGGGATATGCTCTGCATTATCGGGTACATGGTGTTGGGCAGGGCGCACATTCATTCCGTTAACCAAGCTCACTACCTGGCAACCTGCGTATAAAGCCTCACTTAAAACAGTGCTATAACCCTCATAACAGGAAGTATGCAAAAGTATTTTCGAACGCTGCATCAGTGCCAATAATTCGGGATGTGATAACTCACCTTTTAGCTCAACATTATTATCCAGCCTTAGCCGGCTTATCTGTTTTTTTAAGCTCTCCATTTCGGGGCCTTTACCACAAATAACCGTTTTTATCTCCGGAAAATCCGCAGTCAGCCTTTTAATAACATTAACAAACAAACTGTATTGCTTAAGCGGAATAAGCGATCCGGCGCCTATAATATCAATATTCCGTTGGCCCGGCCTGGGGCTGAACAGTGTGGTATCTATACCCGTAGGGATAGTGTGTTCTGGCAATATGCCATAATTTATACTAAACTCCTTTGCCAGCGAATCAGATATGGCTATTAATGCATCCTTTTCAGGTTTTATCCTGTTTACATACTCGTTACCGGCTTTGGCATCCTGACCAAGCAACCAGGTATAATGCGGTACATTGTACTTTTTTGCAAACCTGTTACCAATAAAGGAACATTCACCTATCCAAAAGTTCAGCAGGCCGGTGAGTTCATATTTATCTTGAATTTTTTTTAGAGTTTGCCAAACGCGTCGCCAGGTAATTAAGCGGAATAATTGGCCCTTGCCCTTACCCGCCAGGGCAATTACCTCTACCCCATTCCAGTAATATCGTGAAGCTGTAAAAGGGTATTGAAAACTGACTACAATAATGTGCAGGTGTGGTTTATTTTGTTTTAAGCCTTTTACAAAAATTTGCATAGGCGGTATGCAGGTTGTATCATTACCATCTGCCGGGAAACCCGGACTAAGTATCACTATGGCTTTATGTTTGTTCATTGAAGCGTTATCAGTTTGTTGCAATAATTAAGGCTTGTTGTATTATGGGTAATAAATATGATGATCTTACCAAATACCGCCAGTTGTTTGATTTTTACAAGGATGGCTTCCTCCGCCTGTTGATCCATCTCCCCAAAAGGCTCATCAAGTATCAGCATATCAAAGTCATGGTAAAGGGCCCGGGCCAGCATGATTCTCTGGCGCTGGCCACCACTCAGGTTTTTCCCGTTTTCCCTGATCATTTTATTTAAACCTTCGGCATTTCCGTTCAATAAAGTGTTGAGGCCGCAAAAAGCTATAATGTCCGCTAATTTTTCATAATCATACGCTTCGTCACTAAGCGTTATATTTTTCAGCACGGTGTCGTGGATAAAATAGTTTTGCTGTTTTACATAGGCTATTCGTTTCCAATATCCTTTTCTTGAAGCAACATCAGTCAACCGACCATTGATGATAACATTGCCTGCATCGGGGCTTAAAAATCCCAGAAGCACATTAATCAATGTTGTTTTACCACGACCGGATGCGGCTGATATACCGGCAAAATCGCCCCGGGTAACGTTAAAATTAGTATGCTTTAATACCGGCTCACCTTTATACTTAAAATCTACATTGTCAAATTGTACAGTATCTATATGGGGTATATGCTTATCATCCGCTGTTACGGATCCTTCGTTCACAGCCAGCAGATCGGTCAACGTAAAATCGTATGTTTTTATTTGCCCGGCGCTGTTGAGTATTTTAATAATACCGGGAATGATCTTATACGCGGCAGCCATAAAAATACTAACGGTAAGCAAGTCAATCACCGGTCCGCGGGTTGACCACAGATTAATAGCCACCAGTACAAAAAAACCAAACACCGCAAAAACTTCTACCAGGCGCGACGGAAGTGCCTGCAAGGTTTGCTGAGTGGCCAGGTTGTTATTTAACTGCTCCTGGTAATTGTAATAGCGGTTGCTTAAAAAGGGGCTCTTATTATATACGTTGCTCTCTACAAAACCTGATAGTGACTCCTGCAAATGCTGAATGGCTTTTTCGCTGGCCTGTTTAGTATGCATCCTAACCTGCTTTGAGCGTTGTTTGATAAAAAAAGCCAGTACAATAATTGGCGGCAACAATAATAGCAGCAACAGCAAAAACAACACCGGCCTATATATGAGTATAGCGCCTACGGTAAACAAAATAAGTATGCTTTGGGAAATAGCCTGTTGAACGTTGGTTAATATATAATGGCTAAATTCAATAGGTTGCTGACTGATCTGCCGGATATGAACAGATGAATCAACATTTACGAAACGGGTGTAATCGTCCCTGAGATAATGCAGAATGTTCTTTTTTGATAAGCGGGAAGCTATGCCGTAAAAAAAGTGGTGCTGAAAGCGTAATATCAGATACCCAAACCAGTTTTTAAGGCAAAAAAGCAATAAAAACAGGCCTATAAGCAGTAATGAGTTTTTATTAAACCAACCTGCGGGCAATAAAACGGATGCGGATGCAATTGTTTTATTAGCGGTATAATAGCCTACAATGAGCAATAACAACCCTAAAAAGGCAATATCAAGCGCGCTGATGAGCAGATCGGCCAGGATAAGCCTGAGCAACCGCGCCCGCTCCTTTTTATTTAGCAGCGTTAAAATTCCTTTAATAAAATGCTTCAAAATACCTTATAAAATAGTGCTATCACGTACTTCATAATTACGGCACATAAAGCATAATGGTTGCCAGCCATAAAAAGTATAAAGCCCCGGTAAGTTCATCTTACCGGGGCTTTATATCAGGATGGGAAAAAGATTATTGATTAACTTTAATCTCAACCCTACGATTCAGGACCCTTCCGTCCTCGGTACTGTTATCAGCAACAGGTTTAGTTTCGCCATAACCTTTTACAGTTAAGTTATCACCGCTGATGCCGCTGTTTACCAGGTATAATTTTACAGAGTTGGCTCTTTCTATAGATAATTCCATGTTACGCTCAGGTGTGCCTTCGGCAGAAGCGTTACCATTCAATACAAATTTTACAGTATTATCTTTTTTCATTTCACCAGCTGCCTGATCCAGAGTCTGGTATGAATTTGTTTTTAACACAGCTGAGTTAAACTCAAATTGAATATTGCTAAAGTTATAGTTAGGTTTTGGAGATGGTGGCGGAGGTGTATCCTTTTTAACAGGTGCGGGCGCCGGAGCTGGCTGAGGCTTTGGGGCATAAGTTTGTTCCGTTTCAACAGGAGCAGGTTTCTGTGCCAGCTTTTTTGATTTACATGATAATACCGATACGGCTAATAATGCAAGAATTAAGGGAAATAAGGGTGTTTTGAAAGCTTTCATAGCTAAATTGTGTTTTTTTGTAAACATAAAAAATATTCGCGATTTCAACCTAAATTGAATATAACACATTGATAAATAAACAATATAACAGGCATTTTGATTAAAACACCTACCGAAACCTCGTTGTGCTACTCTGGTTACCAAACGGTAAATGTTTGCAGGAAGTATTGAAGCCGGCATTTCGGTTTTCTGGTTTTTTATTTCATTATTTAAAAATTATTTTATTACGCAATGATAATCAGGTAATTATACGCGAACTTATCCGTAAAACTACTACCGTTATATTTTAATGATTTATGTTATTTAGTATACAATCTAAAGCATACGGTCATGAAAAATAACACTCCATTTGAAAGTATCGAAACCCCGGACATCCATTTTCTGCGCAGGATTGAAGTACTTAAAAAGCATCCGGAAGTAAAAAAACTAATGGGTTATGACCCATGGGCCGCGGTACTTACTATTTTTATTGTTGTGGCACAGGTAAGTTTTGCGTGGGCTGTAGGTATATGGTTCCCTTCCTTTGGTGCTTACTGGTGGCAAATTATTTTATTGTCATACATTGTAGGTGGTACCATGAACCATTGGGCGGCTATGGCAGTTCATGAAATGGCGCATAACCTCATGCTTAAAACTCCTGCTCAAAACAAGGCATTATCTATTATTGCCAATATCCCGGTTTTAGTACCGGGTGCAATTGCATTCAGACGGCACCACATGAAACACCACACTCACCTGGGTATTGAGCAGGTTGATAACGATTTCCCGAGCCACTGGGAGGTTAAAATGGTGGGCAAATCGGGCATCAAAAAATTTGTATGGTTATTCTTTTATATATTTTTCCTTTTCCTGGTGCGCGGTTTTGATACCAAACCTACGCGATGGGAATGGGCTAATATCATTACGCTTATTATCACTGATGCCCTGATCTTTGTTTTCCTCGGGAAAATTGCCATCATTTATCTCTTTCTTTCTACCTTGTGGGGTTTTAGTCTGCACCCTTCAGCCGGGCATTTTATACATGAGCATTTTGTGTTTCAGGAAGGTCAGGAAACTAACTCTTATTATGGCTGGCTCAACTGGGTTTGCTTCAATGTAGGTTACCATAATGAGCACCATGACATTATGAATATTCCGGGCAGGCTTTTACCACGTTATTATAAAATAACCAAAGAGTTTTATGAACACCTGGACTCTACCCACTCATGGACAAGAATGTTTTACGACTTTATTACCAAATCAAATTTAGGGGCTGATAAACGCTACGTGCGTACCGAGCAAATACGCAAACAGGGAATAAAAATGGCCGAGGTTTTAAAGGCAAACAAGGAGTTAGTATAAATAATATAAATAACTGAAAATAAGATACTTATATATTAGCCTTTTGGCAAATGAATAGGAATCATTAAAATATTAGGCTGGCCGTTAAATAGGCTTCCGTTTTCACGCTGTAGCTCGCTAAAGTTCAAGGTATGGTTTTTACGGTCCCTTTTATAAAATCCCACTATGCGCGACGACGAATAATAAAGTGTTTTACCATCGGGTGAAATACATGGCGAAGAATTGCTATCACCATTATTTACCTGGGCGCTTAATTTTTGAGCCATGGCCCAACCATTTTCCTGCCGGAGGGAGATATAAATATCATTACCGCTCAAAAAAACAAGATACCTTTCATCTGGCGCAATAAATGGGTCCTGAATTTCGTCAACACCTTTTATAGTAAGCAGTTGTGGACTATCGTAATGGTTACCAAGCCAGTTTGCATAATAACTTTGCATCCCTTTATGGCCTTCCCTATCCCGCGAACACCAGTAAAGCGTGCCTTTGTTACTTACGGAAACACCATAATTACTTGAACTATCTATATTGACAGGGTTACTAACGTGCTGGGGGCTTCCCCATTCACCGTTAGTATGTTGATCAACGTACCAAATGTGGTACTGGCTGTTAAACTTGCTTTGGTCGGCGTTTGCTAAAGGACGATTTGATATAAAAAACAGTTTTTTACCATCGGGGCTGATAAACGGGTCGGTATCATTCCATTTTCCTGAAAAAGAAGCCACTTGCGGTTCCGTCCAATTATCCCCCGTGTTTTTGGAAAATACAATTGTCCAGAAAATTGATCCCCTTGAAAAATAAACAGTTTTACCATCAGGCGTAAAAGACGTAGCCCACTCCGTATAAGGCGATGATACTACATCCGGAGCAAAAACCTGAGCTTTGGCACTGCTATCAATATAATTTGTATTGGTATTTTGTGCTGATGACAAAAAAGGTAAAAGGCAAAATGTAAAGATCAGCAGCTGCAAACTTTTTAAAATTGCTTTCATGGTTAATCGTGGTTTATGATTGTTTTACTTTGACAAAAATGATAAGCGATCTGTTACGTTTGTTTGAAAAAACATTCTCGTTATTATTAATAAATTGATCAAAATATGATAAATAATTTGTGTTTTTGCCGATGATTGATTTACTTAGTAATAATTGCGCTACTGTAAAATTAAAGTTACATTGCATAATCAGACCTATACCGATGTTGCTATTTTACAGATAGTTAATGATTAATAAAACCAATTTAATCTTATGAAACACATATCAATATTGGTTCCCAGGGGGGCTATATTGGGGAGCCTGGAGGGTTCGCGCCAGTTGCTTACCCAAGTTAACCAATTTTTTATGGCTGCCGGAAAAGAGCCAATTTTTAAGGTAGAATTAATTGGCCTAAGTAAAGAAACCCTGGTTAGCGGAGGCTTATTTACCGTAAACGCCAACAGGCTATTTTCTGAGGTGCAAAAAACCGATCTGATCATTATTCCAGCCCTTGACGGTGAGATAACTGCCGCCATTGATAACAATAAAAATTTTTTACCCTGGATAATTGAGCAGTATAATAATGGTGCCGAAATAGCCAGTTTATGCATGGGCGCATTTTTGCTGGCATCAACCGGTTTATTAACCGGTAAAAAGTGCGCTACCCATTGGATGGCTGCCAACGAGTTCAGAAAAATGTTTCCGGAGGTTACCCTGGTGACCGAAAAGATAATTACTGATGAACAGGGTATTTACTCAAGCGGAGGGGCTTTCTCCTACCTGAATCTTATTTTGTATCTGATTGAAAAATTTGCCGGGCGTGATATGGCCATTTTAAGCTCCAAAGTATTTGCGATTGAAATGGAGCGTAACAGCCAGTCGTCATTTATTATTTTCCAGGGGCAAAAAGACCACGCAGACGACCCGATTAAAAAAGCGCAGGAATTTATTGAGAAAAACTACCAGGACAGGATCACGGTAGAGCAATTGGCCTCGATGTTTGCGCTTGGCCGCAGAAACCTGGAACGACGATTTAAAAAAGCTACCGCCAATACCGTAGCCGAATACATACAGCGGGTAAAAATAGAAGCCGCCAAGGTAAGTCTGGAAACCTCGCGTGAAAATGTGAACGAAGTAATGTACAATGTAGGTTACACAGATACCAAAGCTTTCCGGACAACATTTAAGCGTATAACCGGCCTGTCGCCTATTGATTACAGAAATAAATACCAGCGTGAATACGCTACATAGTACGGTATCATATTTACAAGTTTAACTCTTATTACGGATGAATACCGCATACGTGATAAAGAGTTAAACAATAATCTATCGGCAGAAAACCCCGAAATTTATCGGCCGTCTTTTATGGCATTACCGAAGGCTTTTGGGCAAAAATATATTTTATCCTCGCCTTTTGGCCCAACGTATCGGTATTGATAGCCAGTTGCCGCCCTTCAAATTTCTGATAACTTATGGTAGTGCCGTTGTCTGTATTTGAATGAGCAGTTTTAACCACTTCAATTGATTGCAGGTCGCCGGGTATGCGTGCTCCAAACCACCTGTCGTCCTCTTGTTGCTTCCAGGTAACCAACGTTAGGTTTTCGCCCGCAGGGTAACTTGTTCCACAAGCTATAGCCGTTTTTAGCGCCAGGTCATTACCATATAAGGTAGACATGGTTTTATTTTTTCTGTTGAATGACGAGGTAATCACTTTTAAACCCGCTTTGCTAAAATTAAAAGAGGCAGGGATAGCCGCTTTTTTATTTAAAAGATCTTCGCTCGGTGTATGTTCGGTACAGGCAGATAACATTAAAACGATAGCTGCCAATAATATATAATGCATTTTCATGATCAGGTAGTTTTATTAATGTTCAATTGGTGAAGTGAAAACAAAATCAGTATTACTCAATGGTTTATGGCAGCTAACGCATTCTGTCGTAAACATTACAGTTTTACCATAAGGCACCAGTTTATCTGTTTTAAAGCGCGCCCAACCCCATCCGGCAGTTGCTGCATACTTTTTATCGTCCTTAATCATATATTCCACCTGTTTAAAAGCACCGGCATGCACGTTGCTGTCTTTATCCTCTACCTGATCCCAGGCTACCTTGGCAAATATGGTTCCATTAGGCCATGGGTTAATATGATGATCATGAATTGCTTTTATAGCAACCGGGTTACCAAAAATTACCCGCATGGTGCCATTATCAAAGCGTTCAGTACTGCTAATGGTTTCCCAGTTTTTGTAATCCGGAATATAAGTTACGCCGTTTAAAGCTGTTGGCAGCTTCCCTATAGTTGTTTGAGCCTTTTGCCAGTGCTCATACTGTTTGTTGGCAGCATTTATTTTGATAGTATCACCCGGCTTAGTAGCCGACGACATGGAAGCAACATATTTTTTTAATACATCCAGGTCGTTTTTTGAAATAGCAGCAGATGGATGAACCAGCTCATAATCTTTTATGGGCATGGCACCTGCGGCAATCTGGTTAACAGCTTCCCAAAGGATCCCCTTTTGATCGGCAGGGGCCAAATTTTTCCAATTAGAAAAATTCAAATGCTTGCGGCCGCTATTTACGTGATTGGCCACACGCCAGTAAACAGGCGAAATCTGACCATACCAGCGCAGGTTTGTTTGGTTGGAATGGCAATCGTAACAAGCGCGGACAAGGATACTTTTTACCTGGGCCGGAGCTTCTATATCTCCTTTTACCGGTGGACGGGTAATCTCGGGCCTGATACATTGGATCGCTAAAAAGCCGATGAATAAAATACCGGCAACAATCAGGATTTTTCGATTTGGTTTTTGGATGTGCTGCGCATTCATGTTATATATTTTATACACAAAGCTGCTTAATTATAAGCGTTTACCCATTAAATCAAGGCTCAAATAGACAAATAAACCCCTCAACCGGTCAATTTTAAAGCCGGATTAGAAATTAGCTTCCCCACCCGGCTTTAAAATTTAATTCCGTACGCTGTTTTACCCGGCGTCGCTGGTCTTATCCAATTCCAATTCAAAGGATTTATTGGCATCATTAACCTCAATATCTTTACTTGCGGCAAGGTTAATAATGGTATCCCCGCTTTTTGATGCCATGGTGGCCTGCAAGTTGTATTTACCAAAAGGCACCTTGGCCGCGTTAAAAATAGCGCCCTGATCATCCACTGGCTTTGTTA
This sequence comes from Mucilaginibacter saanensis, assembly GCF_014200575.1. Taxonomy (GTDB): domain Bacteria; phylum Bacteroidota; class Bacteroidia; order Sphingobacteriales; family Sphingobacteriaceae; genus Mucilaginibacter. The sequence continues at coordinate 35,505 of NZ_JACHBZ010000014.1, forward strand.
ATGTTATAGCATCACCGGTTTGAGGTTTTAACGTAACAATAGCCGAGTTAAAGCCGCCATCTATAACATCGGCTCCCTGGGCCGATAAGGCTGCCGCTAACTGAAGCTCAACAGTTATATCAGCATTTTTTTGATCAGCAGGCGGGTTGTCTGCAGTTGGGGTGCCTGTGGTTGGCTTATCCTTTGAGCCTAAAGGCAAAACAAGTTCTTTAAGCTGATCAATGAATTTAATTACCCTGCCAGAAAAAAATCCAGATATAAATGAAAACAGTATCAAACCTTTCCCCATGCTAATATCGGTCATTTTATTACCGCTACTGCTCAACATATCATATCCAAGTACCAAAACTAAGGCACAAACCGGGGCATAAAACAGTTTAGATACCTGCCCTGAGATTTCGGAGCTATCAAATGCCCCAACGCCTGCTGTATCAAGTATACCCGTATCATCATCGCCAATCTGTTTTAACTGCTGCCGGTTTGCCAGGCTCACATAATAAATTAAACTTACCAATACCCCAATAAGCGACCAGTACAATACCTCTACATAGCTACCCGGGCCAACAAACCAGAAAAAATCTTTTACGATAACCTCCTTGGTGTTCAAATAGGTTTTTACGTCCTTATTATTCAGATCAACCAGTAAGCCATCCATCTCCTTTAAGCAACATTCATCTATCTGGCAGCCAAACTCGCTCGTTAAAAAATTGAACAATGCCTTGTCCCGCTCTCCCCTTGTTTTAACAATGGCAACTTTTAGCTTCACTTTATCTTTTAATAAAGGGTTAAAAACAGAATCCGGATCGGGATAAACCGCCAGTACATTATCAATATTCAACAACTGATTACTATCCAGCTTTTTATGATCGGTGCCCTTATAGCAACTGTGAGCCCACAAATACGACACTCCTACTATAACAAGGATTACACACAGGGTTAGCAGCCAACCGGCGCCGCTCCAGATTTTTGCTTTAAAAAATGCGAACATGGCTAATTTATGTTTAGGTTAAAAAATAGGTTACGATATATAGATACTAAATACCCACTCTTCGGCGGTATTGCTGATCTTGCTCCAGCCGTTGCCGGAGGTAAAAACAGTTACCAGCGTACCCTGGGTAATGGTACGTACCGTGGGGAACGATCTTCCCGGGCCCGATCTTACATTTAATACATCGGCATTTACTTTCAATGACGTTGCCGCTGGCGTGCCTGATGCAGTTATCTGCCTGATCCGGCTGTTGACTAAAGGAAAAAAATTAGCCTCGGCCGAAGCAATGGTGTTTGTTCCGAAAAATGCCGTTCCGGGACAGGTCTTTTGCTCATCGCCCACCTGGTTGTCATTTACTTTGCTTTCCGGAAACCTTTTTCCCTTCCTGTCAAACCAATGATGATATACCACCTGTTCTTTTACCGGCTTAAGATTAAACTTGATACAAAGTGCTGCATTTAAAAATAGTATGGCATCCTTATGCGCCTGGGTCATTTGATCATGGCCTGCATCAAAATTCCCGAGGTTTTCAATACATATTGCGCCGGTATTGGCACCAAAAATACCAGCAGGCGTTATATTTATCGGCCGGCATAACCCAATATTACCCGATGGGAAAGTGGTAATATTTTGGCCAATATCGCTCCATCCGTTATCGTGGATATGATAATTCCTCATCGACTCAAGCCAGTACATCTCGCCATGGGCCGCACTCATTGATCCGTAATTGGGTTCCCAGGTATGATGGTTCTGGATAAAAGTGATCTCCCTTGAAAAATCAGTATTCATCAGGTATTTTTGAAAATCCTGGGGCGTGTAAATGTGAAATTGTGCTAAGGCCATGGTTTGTTCCTCCTGAGTAATGTGGGTTAGGTATATTTAATTAGGTCATTGTACGTTCCTCTTTACGGTATTCCTTTCTTATGGCCTCAACCAAAGCGTCATTACGTATATATTGATCGCCCTTTGAAATGCACTGGAGTGCCGCGTAATGAATAATGTTTAATATAGCTGCGCCATTGAGTTCATATTTATTGGCCAGCTCAGGCAAATTAATAGCGGGTTCAGGCTTGTATGATGCAGGAAATGCCTTTTCCCATAACTTTAGCCGTTCTGTTGCATTAGGAGTAGAAAAATGAATAATGGTATGGAAACGCCTCAAAAAAGCATCGTCCATATTGCTCTTTAAGTTAGATGCCAGGATAAGCAGGCCGGGATAGTCTTCTATCCGCTGCAATAAATAACTTACTTCCTGGTTGGCATACCTGTCATGCGAGTTTTGTACACTGGTACGTTTACCAAACAAGGCATCGGCTTCGTCAAAAAACAATATCCAGTTCTTGTTTTCTGCTTTAACAAACACCTTTTCCAGGTTTTTTTCTGTTTCGCCAATGTATTTGCTCACTACCTGTGAAAGATCAATGCGATAAACCTCTTTATTCAGCTGTTTACCGAGCAAGGTTGCCGTTAATGTTTTGCCGGTTCCGGAAGGGCCATGAAAAAGGGCGCGATAGCCTGGTTTTATTTTACGCTTCAATACGTCATCCTGCATGAGGGCATCATTATGTTGCACCCATATCATAATTTCATCAAGCTGGTTGCGGGTATAATTATTGAGTACCAGATCGTCCCAGGTCATTGCAGTGGTAACGTTTTTTGCGGGGAAATCAGGACTGAATTTTGGTGTGGTTTCGGTACCTGAGATTAAACGGGTAACCCATTCCTGATCAAGTATCATGCGGCCGCTCATTAAGGGTTCACCTTCTTTTACCGGTTCTATAGAAAGTACACCTTGTTTGGCAAGTACGCCATTGGTAAGCAAATGCTGCACCGAAATGCGTTTTTCTATGTCATTACCCGCCAGTATAAACTGCACCGTTTCGCCGGTGGGCAGCAGGCCGCGGTGATTAGTGCCCTTTACGCCGCCAAACTCGGCAAAATCGCCTCCCTGGGGTAAAAACTCGTGTATAGTATTTTCAAAAAAGCTGGTTTGCACGTGCGATGCGAGGGCAGTTAAAAGTATAATGTATTCTTCTACTGTAAGCTGATGGCTAATTGCAAAATTGCTGATCAACGATCCATCATCAGGAATCTGAATGGAAAAGCTGCTATTTTCTGAATTTTTAAAATGTGATTGCAGGCGGTTATAAAGTACCTGATGCAGCACTTTAAAGGAATTAACTATTGATGGAGCTTGCATCATATTTTGCATATTTTATTTTGATTGCTTTCCGTCGCAGCCGTCCACAACCTCTGCCGACGAGTGTTTTCCGATCTCTGGTAAATTAATATCGTTCAGGTATATCATTGCCTTTTCGCATTTTTTATCAAGCCTTGGCTTGATATTTTTAGGCAGGTGCCAGTTCATCTTATCCCGGTCTTCTGTTTTAGAGGCCAGGCACCAGAAATAATCATTCCAATGATCCGGATCAACTTTGGTTTGTTTTAGCAAATAAGCTTTAGCCTGCTTTTCTGAGGCAAACTTTTTACCGGCGGCGGCATTTACCGCATCCCTGAATTTAACCAGGCTTAAAGTATAGGCCAGTTTAAAATCATTACAATGTTCCTGCTCACCTTCTTTTACCTTGTTGGCACCCGGTGTGGTTATATTCCAATACCGCTCATACTTACCCCGGGAGCAAAAATTGTTTTCGCCTGTACGGTCGTCTTCCTGCAAAATAACTACGCCGGTATCTTTAAATATTTGTGGTTTTAAATAAAACGAACTCACCTGGATACCTGCACTTGTTTTTTGCAATACGCCGCCACTTAAAACAATTTGCGGAAATGTTACGCCATTATTGGTGAGCTTGGTTATCCCGAATGCATCCTTAACATTCCCTGTACTTTTAAGGAACTCATCATAAGTTACTCCCTGCGGATCGCAGGTGGCATCATTGCTGGCTTTAATTTCGGTGGTTTCAACTGTTTGTGGTTTTGGGTCATCTTTTGCATCGCCCGTTTCTCCTTCTTTAGGCACAAAGGCGGTAACCCCATCGCCTGCGGATGCCGGTTTTCGTTGTACGTCTGTCTTTTTTGTTTCCGAAGGATGCCACAACTCGGGTAAGCGTAATACATCAACGGTTAAAAATACGCCTTTACCTTTTGGCAACTGGTCATCGTACTGGCCGGGCAGTGTCCTCATGATCCACATTGGCGATTCCCCTGCACCGCTAACCAGCATTGGCGTAGGCGGCAATGGATCATTGATAAAGGCTTGCAGGTTAATTATACCGCCGCCAAGTTTCAACTTAATAGAGCCACCCGTAACATCAAACCCCTTTGAAGCCGAATAGCCAGCACTTAAACCCAGTGTAATATCTGCCTTTGGAATAAAGTTCCATTTTTCATGCATCATTTCCAGGTACGGCTTAAACTCAAATTCGGTATCAAATGTAACCGGTGCCCCTGCCGCTGATGGCAGTTTATATTTGAAAGATGATAATGGGAAATAATCGTGATACGGGATGAGCGATAATGGCAAGGCAATATTTTTATCATCCAACAGCTTTATGGTATTGGCCCTAAATGCGGGGTTGCCTGCAAAGGCGGCACCCAATATGCCCAATGAACTTAAGCCAAAGCCAATTATACCGGCTTTAAGCTCCAAGGGCTGCTTGTCCCATAGCTCCTTTTTAAGCGCATCTATTTGTTTATCCTGCCATTCTTCAAACCCCGGTTTATCATCCAGCTGATCCTTAACAACCGAGGCCCCTTCTGTAATAGGTTTAGTGGGCGAATCATCCCGTTGCACCAGGTTAGCTGCAGGCTTAAAAAAACTATTATTGTCACCAATTGGCATACTCATGCGCATAACCCGGTCAGCCATACTATCAGCTTGCTGTTCGTAAACATCATTGGGTTGGTTTACGGTAAGTTTTGGCTGAAAAAAAGGCTTATATGCGCTCTTTTGAGGCATATTATTAGCTTTTGCTTCGCTGCTTTTCGGGTTTAATAAAATCATTTTATCACTGTTGATGATCTTTTAAATACGTTATCTCCCAGGAAGTTTTCTGGCTGTCAACAAAACCACTGATCGGCATTAACGAATAAGGCTGATTATCCTTTAACCTCTTACAGCCCATTTCAAATGCTGCATTATCCAAATGCGATGTTATAAAAGCCGAATTAGTGCCATCGTCTGTTAATATAGTCAGCGTAATATCCTGGTCATTAAAATCCCCGTCCATCTTTTTCAAGATGTGGCATTTATATACATCGGCATAGCCGATAACACCGGTAAAAGATGCCTTTACAATTAATATTATTTTATCTGATTCTTTTTCCATTCCTCTGTTAGTTTTTATATGACTGCTACCATGCCGGGGTAGCAAATTGAACAACCGGGGTACTTCCCATGTGGGCTGTCCACCAAGTTACTAAATCTTCAATGGTATATACCTTAACTCTATCTGTTGTACCGCCTGCTGTAAAAGGGGTATTTGGCGGTGGCCAAAACGTATACACCTGCGAGCCCGTTCCAGTGGCTAATGCAACATGCGCTATACCATTAAAAAATACAATATCACCGCGTTGCGGTGGCGTTGATGGCCCCGGAATGCGATAGGTGTTCAATGTCCCCCTTGACATTGCCCCCACCCAATCGGCAGTTGGCAGTGACACGTAAATGCGATGAATGCTGCTCCAGGGCAGGGCGCCCGACCGGTACGCCGACAATAATACAGCCTCCCAACAATTCATTACCGTAGTTGATGTTACAGCCGGGAAAGGTGTTTCTGTTGCTGCCGAAGCCCATAATTGAAAATCGGTTCCGGAATGCGGACCTGACCCACGCCAAACCATGGTTGTGCCCACAGTATCCTGCATGGCATGTGAAGCGGCATCGTCAATAAGGGTATGAAATACATAACCTGTTACCAACGATGCGCCTTGCTGGCTCTCGACTTGTAAAAAATTAGCGGAGTTTGCAATTACATTCACTGTTCTACCCAAAGCGATGCTGCCTATAATGTTAGAAGCGTCTGTTGAATTAGGTGAGCTGCGGAGTTGCGCGCCTATAGGCGATGTAATAATGCCCCGCCACGGATATGGCGTTCTGATCAGCCGTTGTATGCCCTCTGAGCTACCACCCTGTTGCACCACATGGGTAAGTTCATGAGCAATTAATCTTTTACCGCTTTCGCTATCGGGCGAGTACTGGCCCGAGTTAAAAACAATATTACTACCTGTAGTATATGCCAGCGCATTAATTGATTGTGCGGATTTTGCAGCTACCGAATCGGTATGGATACGTACGTTTGAAAAGTTTTGCCCGAAACGGGGTTCGAAAAACTGGCGGCTGCTTTCAGGCAACGCCTGCCCTGATGCGCCTAATGAGCCAACATAATTATCCAGCTCCTTAGTTCCATGCGTTTCGGTATCCGTATTTTCTTTACGCTGTAGTTTTTCTTCCTCTTCGCAGTGCTGGCATTTACGTTGCAGCCCGGTCTGGGCTGGTTTAAAAAAAGCCTGGTCATTTGCCAATGGCATGGTCATTCGCATAACCCGGTCGGCCATACTATCAGCTTCCTGCTCATACCTGTCACCTGGTTCATTCACCTCCAATTTAGCCTGTACCGGTTGCTTCATAAAAAAAGGCATAGCACCGGGTATTTTACCGGCCCCTTCGGGCTGTGATTGTTTTGCTGTTAACATAGCTTTATTTTAATACCAATCCACATTTAATATTTGTTGCATCCATGGCAAACGCACAGTTGAAAATCCCCAGGGTAACTTCCCTAATAAAATATCAACTGTTTTTTGTTCAACCGTTAATAGCCATCCGTTCTCTTTCACTGTCAATTTTCCATCGCGATCAAAAAAGGTATTCCTTAAACCTTCAACAGAAGTGTTTTTTAAGGCTTTCCAATGATCTATTACCGCTTTCAATAACTTTTCCGATTCATTTTTTTCTACTTTGCTTAAAATAATGGTCGCTGGCAGGGTTTCTTCCAGCCGATAGCCGCATAAGATTTTGTACAGGGTCAGCTCAAATTCGGCAACCTGGGTATTGCCGGTTGCCAAATAATGGAGCAACAACACCGCCCGATGATGGGCCGTATCATCCACAAATTTTCCCTCTTTTAATAAATTCAGCCCCGAAAAAAAAGGGTTTAAAAAATAATGGAGTATTACTATCCCGCTGTTCTTGATATATATTGATTCGTTTTCGGCAAATGCAGGTTGTTTTCTACTCTTTGAATACGCTTCCGCAGGTCTGTCATTCCCTTTTTTATTTTTATCAGATTCTGTATCTACAATCGTTTCGTTTTCGGGAAACGATTTTAGCCACAGTAAGGCATTTTTTACAGATGTTGTTTTAAGCTGCTTATCTATCTTATCTTTTATAAACGGGGTAATATCCTTAGCTGAAATTTTACAGTCATTAGCCAAAGATTTCAATATGTTTAATACCAGTTCGTCACTTTCAGACTCTGATAAATTTGAACTGCCAGATAACGCCGCGGAGTTTAACACCGTATGGAAAATACATTTCCATGCCACTACCCTGTCTGGCGATTTACCCTTTGCACTTTGATTTATTACAGTAGTAAGATCATCGTAAATAAGTTTCCACGCATCAGTTGTTCCCGATGCAAGAGTTAAGAGTATATTTTCCAGGAACTTATCGGTAAACTGGTGCACAAGCCTTTGTAAAACAACCGGTTTACGCTGATAATTATCGATAAGCCATTTGCTGAAATTTTGCTTATAACGTCCTGATAAGCCTTTTGAAATCTCATCTTCCCATTCAGTTATTTGTTTTACGATACCATACCAGGGTAAATGACCATTTTCAAGAAAATAAATGAATGTTTTTATTACCGATTGCTCACTGCTTAATATCTCTTCATTATTTTCATCATTCAGCTTATCCTTTTTTGACGACAGGCTTTTCCGGAGTTCTTCTATTAACTGTGTTTTAAACTCCTTTTCAAAATTATGCGGACTGACGTTCCCTAAATTGAGCTGCAGGGAATCAATCCTGATAATATCATCAGACGGAAACAATTCATCAAAAACAGCCTCCATATTGCCCGGTAATTCATGCTGCAGCAAAGCACTTACACGATTTTGAAAAGCATATGCGCCCTCCCTATTGGGAACGTTTAAGATGATTTGCTGCCTGTGAATAATATGCCTTGACATGTGATTGATGATTTAACTTATTTTTTCTTCCGGGTGAAAAGTTTCTCAATGTTTCCTACTACTTTCTTAATCGGATCTATATTAAGCTCATAAAACCCGTTTGCTGAAACATGAATTGTTTTTGTATTTGGCTCTGGTTGATGACAATGACCATTTGATACGGTTAACGATACTGAAAATTCAGTGTCGCGGTTTTCTACTCCATAAGCCGCCATTACAGACACAACCCCGTCAGCAGTCATATTTTGCTTTTTTACGGCATTGCCAAACGTCCAGGCGTAAGTAAAGCCCGCACCCTGATTTTTTGGTGTAAATGTGCCATACACAATACGGTCGCTGGCATTGATCTTTTCTGTTTTGTAGGTAAAATCACTATCGGGTGTTGGCAGCACTGTAATCTCAAACGGATCAGAACTCACATTATTTACCGTATAAACTATCGAGTATGTTCCTTTACCCGCTGTTGCCGGCGTAAAGGTTTTATTTACGTTGTTAAGCCCCGCTATAGCATTAAAGGTGCCGTTAGGGTCTGATACTTTTATTGGTTCCTGGTTGGTATCATTATCACAAAATGTGGCATCCATAGTAAACGTAGGTTTTGGCTGCACCGGCGGAAGAGTTTCCTTTGCCGGCATAATGTAAGCAACCGGCGAACAATCAGAACAGCAGAGGTATGGGATATAAAAGTCGGCTATTACGGCGCCATTAGCTACCTGGTATTTGGGAGTTTTTGTTACGCGGCCGGTCAAAATATCTATTAGTCTTGTTTTTTCTGCCGCTGATACATCCTGGCTATCAGTTAAAATTTTCCTGAACTGATTAAGCGTATTTTCGTCAATAACTGAAGATGCTGAAACCTGGGCCTTTTCTGCAGGCGCATCTGTAACCTGAACTGCCTTTTCACTCATCAACGTTGCGTCCGAAGCTTTAAAAACCGGATTATCGGCAACGTTTGTTAAAACCGCCGCCCCTGCCACGTTGAATTTTGTACCTGTTACTGTTGTAGTTGCCGGAACATTTTTATACACCAACACCAATGTACCGCCTTTAGGCACCCCTGCCTTATGTTCAAGCCCGGGATGATTTTTATAATAGTTTAAGAACGTAAGCTGTTGCAGGTACTGTGTAAGCCTGCTGGTATATTCGGTTTTTAGTACCTGTAAACGTTCATCTAAACAAATATTGGTGAGCACGCCAAATTCTTCAATTAAAAGATCTAATTCATAATCTTCAATAAACGATACCGTAGTTGCATCCTTAGGTGCAGTATTTTTTACGGTGAGGGCTATTAATGAATTAATGGCCAGTGCAGTATCCCTTATATAGTTTTGGTATTTTATACCAAATGCATCAATATCCAAACTATCAATTGTACTGGTATTCAGGGCATACATTAATTCCTCAACGGTATCAATAAAATGGAAAAAGTAGAAATAAATGATGGTTAAGGGATTGCTTTGATCTATAGTTACTGGATTGGTAAATACCCCGGCGTTATTAAGCGCGCCTAAATAGCCACTGCCGATAGTATTAGGCTGAGCCGGACAATATTTACGCAGGAAATCTCCTTTTTTATAAGCCAGATTGAGGATCATCATAATTGGCTCGGCAGTTTGCACAGCTTCCAGTTTAAATTCGGTAAATTTTTTAGCCTGGACTTTTGTTACGTCTATAAATTTGCCCGGCTGTGTAGCTGGCTGTTGCTGTGGTGTATAAGCCAGCTTTGAAACAAAGCAAAAGGTTACGTGTATTTTACACATGGCCTCGCTTACAATAAGATTATAGTCTGTTTCCAGGTCACGGATACTGCAATCAGGTAAGGTTGCCGTACCGCTTAGCTGCTCGGCAGATATGGCTACCACATCAAACGGAAGATTATAGTTTAATTGCTGGCTTAAGATATTTGATGAAACATTCTGATAGTTTTGCCCGATATGCCCCTCTACCCTAAAAAAGTTATAGTGTTCAATATCAAATAAAAGTGGCTGGGTTACCGCAGTATTGGTGTTGTATAAGTTGGCATTATATCCCAAATTAAAAGCGGCATTGCCCCTGCTGGTTTTATAATAGCTCCATGATTTATAAAGTTCGGCACCGCTAATGTTGGCCTTATAGTAGTACGGTATGGCTCTTTCAGAAAGCCATGGCAACTCATACTGGCTGGGAGTTATTTTAATGGCTGCCTGTTTTAAAAGCTCCTGGCTTTGTGCTGTAAAATCAGTCACCATCAACATCATCCTGTTAAACAGCAGTATCACCTCGGCCGACTCGGTACCCATTTTTGAAAATAATGGCGAGTAAATAAAATAATTGCGATAGCTATCCTTTGAATAAACATTGGTGGCCTGCGATGCATTACCTAAAATTAAATGAAGCGGAAATAAGTTTTCGTCAGGACAACAGGTAGATATAATGCCGTTTATTTTTACCGAAAACTCATAGTAGGCTTTAATCAGGTCGTCAATAAAATCATAAAAATATTGAATGAGCAGTGGGCTTTGCTTTAATATTAAATCGCGATAGTTTTTCAAACTATTCACCAGATTGGTGAACGGGTTTGCACTCACTTTTAAAATTGAACCGTATTTAAAAAAACTGTAATTGTAAGCATTGGATACCTGTGTTAAGGTAGTATCATCAACCAATTTAACAAAGGCGTTGATCACATCATCGGTATTATTTAAAGCGGTATATGGCACATTGAAACGCTTTAACTGTATTTGATGAGGTAAGTTCACCTGCACATCAACATTGGTAGGGTTATTACCTGCGGCTACATTGGGCAAGTCTTTTTTGGCAACAAGCAATGGCTTTACCTGGAAAGCCATTTTCTCGCCCTTGTTATTGCAATCCTGTGTGTCGCAATTTTTCAAGTCGGTTTCGCGTGCTTCCAGAAACAAGGCTACCACGTAATCACTCAAAAAATTAGCTGCTGCAGACGATATGGTTTTTGCCGTTAATTGCTGTGCGCTTTCCAACGCGGTAAACTGATCATCTGAGAGCAATAACCAAATGTTTTTATTGGTGCAAAAGGGTTTGTAAAATGGCAGATCACCTTTATCATAAACAAAGGGCAGATCGTTAGGGACGTCGATAGCGGCATAAGGCATGTAATAGGTATACGAAGTAGTATCCTGCGTAATTAAGTACCCTTGCGATGTAACCCCGCAACCTTTGGTGATTTCAATAATACCCGGATTCAGAACAATATCCAACCCGCAAACAATACCAATACCTATAAGCTTGTTACGTGTCCAGCGGTTTTGCTGATCAAGGTAATTAAACGTTTCATTGAGGTGGTCGTTGGTGAGCACCTGATCTGGTTCGAATACAATGTATTCTATTGGATTTGCCATATATCAACTTTTTAAAGATCCTAAAATGGTTTTGCCCAGCATTACCGGGTTGGTGTCCTTACTTTCATCACAGTCATGCAAAGTAGCTACAGGGTATTCGCTGTGTAAATTAAACAGCAGTTGTACCAGTGTATCATTGGTAACCTGCAGGGTATTTATAGTTGTATTATCAAATGAATAATTAGCCAGGGCTGTTATCCATGTTTTATAAGCGTTCTCAAAATCAAAAAGCGACTGATCATTTATCCAGCACACCTTTACCAGCGTGTGAGCGGGTACTTCCTGCCTGATAATATCCTCAAAATAATTCCTGAAGGCCATGTTGCGGAAATGCACCGGCCAGTAAGGCAATACAACCGACATTTTGAAGCTGTAAGGGTCCTGCTCACCGCAGAAATCGCAATTGATATCCAGGCATACCGGCGCAAAGGCAAACTGGTTGTTGCGCGGCCTCAGTAACAGGTGCTCTATCAAATGCAGGCCGTCCGCATCGCATTCGTTATTAAACTCTGCTATAAATTGAGTTAATGCCGCATTTGCATCGGCTTGTGAGGCAAAATCATTGCTTATGGCCAGGTTATTATCGGTATTGTCGGTTACATAAATATTCCAGTTGCTACCGGTTTGCTTAACGGTATAGCTTTCCCCGGTAAGTACCAGGTCCATAAATGCAGGCAACGCATTATTCAGATCCTCCTGCGTAGTATAGGCCATTACCGATGTAAGTGTGCCACCATTTTGATTGCTGAACACAAACTGATATTTGGCTGGAGTATCGCTTGTGGTAATAATGGTGGCATTGCCAATGCAATACAAAAATCTGCGATAGTAATTATTGATACCGCCCAAATGGCATAGCTTTTTTTCAAGTCCTGATACATTGTCAGTATCCCATAACTTGCTGGTATCAATCGTAAAATCAGGATTTGGTGGGAAGTAATTTTGCGGAAAATAGTTAAACGCCCTGCCCCGCTGATAGCTGATAACGGGGTAGTCTTTTAGAAACGATATTTTACTATCAATCAAATCGGCCGGGGTGATGTGTGTTTCCTGCTGGGTGGTATAATCAAGCGAATAATTGAGCAAAACATACTCATTAAACGATTCCCCAAACCTGCTCATCAAATGGTCGAGGAAACGGTTACGACGGTCAGTAAACACTTCGTTTGACTCGTATAGTTTTTGCCAGTCGTTTGCCGCACCAGTAGCCGAATTTTGGTTCTGCATAACCAGCTGATCAATAGTTTTAGCCGCAACATCTTGCTTATATATTGGCTGTATATTCTTGATATCGCCCAAAAATTGCGCGTAATAGGTTTGTACAATGGCATCAGTTGAGAACAATTCCTTGGCATTACTTAGCTGCGAAAAGAAATCGGCCAATAGCTGGTCAAATAACAACAGGTAGGCCTGTAACTGTTTGGCCTGGGCCTTGCGCTCGTCACTTACTGTTGACGGAAGCCCGGCATCTCCAATACCGTAAGTCTGCGGAAACAGATATTCAACCGAGGTATATTCGTCCAAATCAGTAAAGCTGCCGCTGGGTACAGACAGATCATCAGCATGGCCGGAAAGTTTGTTGCGGGCTTTTACTGCGCGCAGCCATTTCAGGGTATCACGTACCTCTGCCAACGATGGCAAATAAGGGAACTGATTTTTATAGAATAGTAATTTTGATTTGGTTTCAGAAAATACCGGTTTACATCCGTTAGTTACCGGCATGCACCAGCTTTTTCCGCTTTGCCCTGCCACGGGTTTATCATCCGCTCCGTATTTGGTCATCATAAAGTTTCGTGCCGCCAAAACGCCATCAATATTCATGATCAGGCTAATGATATCCGAAGCATATATTTCTGTACGCAGCTGGGTTTGTTCCAGCTCGGTAGTATCAATAAAACCATGTGCCAGAATCGGGCCCTCAAATATGGTATCGGTGGTGTACCCCTTGTCCTGTAATTCACTCAGCAGATAAAAGTTTACCGAAGGGTTCAGGTACTCTTCAATGGCATAAAACACTTCTGCCTGTATCTGTTCCATATCGGCCAATGGCGAAACGTCTATATCGCAGCAAATGGCTATCTCTTCGTCCTTTATGGTAGTAACACTCACAAAATCCTCACACAGGTTGCGGTTCTCATTCAATTTCCGGATAGCTGTTTGAACAATGCGTTTCGATTGCTGTATTTTCAGGAGATAAAGATTAATTACTTGCATAGTAAAATCTGCTCCAAAAAAATCCTGAACATCTGCAGGCTGCACCGGCTGGCCAGATGGCTGCAAATCAATATCAATGATACCGGTAAGTGTAGCTGTAAGACCTAAACCATAGCTGATACCGATGTTTACAGTAATATTATTACCGACCGGGAAGGTTGCGGTAGCCCCTGTAACCGTTTTAGGATCAATGGTTAACAACGTTGCTACTGCAACATCATCCCACACTGGGAAAATAACGGTTAAACTTACATCCCCACCCTTAAACTTAGCTGATGCCGGGTTTAAAACCTGTAGTTCGCCATTGTTCAGGTCGCCAAATTGTTCATCAAGATCAAGATCTAATAACACCTTGTATAAACCTGATAAATAAATCGGATGAGGGGTTACATTATATGACAAGGCATCCTTTTTACAGTCGGCATAAAGTGCAATTTCGCCCGCCGGGATATTCTGATTATTGATGGTATAAAAGTCGTCATACAGAAACCAGGCATTATGTACGCCTACTATATCAATGAGCAGCTTACGGTAATCATTAACAGTAAGCGGCGATTGTGTAAGGATATTTTTTGCGGTGAAGAGTGTTTGCGATGAAGATATTGTTCCGTCGGCATCGGTGAGCAGGTTTTCCATGGGCATCCCTGTTCTGTAACCGAGTTCAGTAATGGCATAGCAAAGCGCTTCCAGAATGGTAATACCTGGATCGTGTTCATTATAATCTGTCCATATTTTGCCGCTTAGTTTTTCAATATAGCCCAGGCCAGCCTCTCTCAGAAAAGCATAATCCTGGTCGGCAATAAGGCCCGGATCTTTTTGTATTGTTTTTTGCTTATCCATTGCAATCACAGTTTGCTGGTGAATTAATCAGGTGTTTTACCTTTGCTTCCTCGTTATAATACGATACCAAAATTGATCGTGCAGTACTTGCCACGGCTTCTTCAATATCATATAAGGCCTGTTTAACAATGAGGCCCTCGCGTAATATGATGTGGTTCATTTTAAAGCAGGTAACAAAATCAACATAGGGTCTTTCTTCAATAAAGTTCAGTACCACAGACTTTTCGATGCTGTTGCCAAACTGAATGGCCTGCGGGTTGCCAAAAGCCCATGGAGTTAAGAACTGCTCAATCTCATTACTCAAGAGATTACCGTAATAAACCGGATCGATATTTTCGTGGTACGTTACGCTAAAGTCAAATTGTACCTCTTCAAACTGCGGATTGCACAGCCGGAGCTTTACAAATGGTGATGTGAGCGTGCCTATATATTTTTCAATCTCGGTAAGTAAGCCAATGCTGGTATACGGCCTGAGCGGATTTGCGTTATTTAAGTTAGTAAGATCAGGGATGGTAATCACCATGACATGACCAGCCAGCATTTCGCTATATTTTTGTAAACCGGTTTTTTCGTCAAGCACAAAGCCGGTATGATCAATGCATTTTACTTTAAAAATTTGCGGGTAATACTGCAATACCAGGCGCTCATAATCCCAAGTAGTAATGGCCCGGTGTTTATGCCGCAGCCGCTCACTAACGCGCTGATAAAACTGGCCGTCAGTTTCCTGAACCCGACCATCAAATGAAGTATACGGTTGCAATGTTTTCTTCAATGCAGCATCGGCTACTGCTGGTTTGCTTATGGTGTTTGGCGCAATTGCCTTGGTAAATACAATGCCGTCAATAATATCCTGAACAAACTGGGCTTTGGCAGCATTAACATCTACCGCTATTAAATTACATATAGCATCGGTATCGTGCTCAACAACCGCCTTTATCCAGATCAGCCCGGTATCAGCACGGGTATTATCCAGTGTTGCATCGGCGGGTACATTAACTATAACCAGGCCTGATTTGGTCAGGTTATTGGTTTGGTCGGTTACCGATTGTTTGTTAAACTGCAGCCAATTGTTATTATTCAGATAATACCAATTAACTTGAGTCATGTTTTTTAGTGGGTTGGCACTGCCATCAGATACCTGGAAAAGGATTGAAAATGTTTCATCAGGTTTTGCATTACTTAAACCTATCCATAACTCGCCGCCGTCATCAATCGGGTTCCCGTCTTCGAGATCAAATACGGGTAATAAGTTAAGCGCGTCCGTAGTAACTGATGGATGCATTTCGCGGAAACCAAAGGGTTCCAGGTGATAAAAAAAGTTGCTGCGGTTGTTAAAACCCGATTTGCTAAAACTGATATTATCCTGAGCGGAATAAGTCACGCTTATTAATTTAATAAGCGGTGGACTTGCAACGGGTGGAGTGCCTGTATTTACTTTATAGCTTACAGGGTTGCCATTGCTGTCATTAGTTACATCAACCGATGGATGAGGGATTTTGCTTAAAAACGTGCTCAGGCTATAATCATCACCTACCATATCCAGTTTTATATAGCCATCAATAGCGGTAATGGCATAATCTTCATTGGCAGTAAAATCCCCCGGCGATTGTACAATATTTTCTAATCCGTTAATGTCAACTTCCTGAGGCCCGATGTAGTAGTATATGGGGTCGGTTATTGCTATAGTAGCCTCTATATCGCTACTGACAAAATTGCCTATACCTATTGACAGGGCCTTCTCAACAGTATTTTCTATATCAGCCGGTTGATCGGCACTTGCCACTTTTAAATCAGTATCAACCTTGTTATCAGCTGCAAAAGCAGCGGTAGTATCATTTATTGAAAAACTATTATCAAGCAAAGTAGTACTTAATGTAAAATCATTAAATAACTGACTTTCAAATAAATTAAATTGAGAATCATTAATAACAATACTTGAAGCGTAAAGGCCTACTTCATCATTTACAACGGGTGACCAATTTCCCTTTACCAGGGAGGATACATTTACTACTGTATTAGACAGAGGCTCCTGCTGCCAAACAATATCAATGGTTAAGTTGGTAAGTGATTTTTGGAAAATTTCCTTACTGCCAATAATAAACGAAGCGCCTTCGTCAGGAAAATCGCCAAATGGTTTAAATGGTTTAGCCGGATTTATTTTACCATCATCATTTTGCAGTATCAGGTTTTTTACCGCACTAACAGTTACCGATACGGTCACTGCATTTACTCGTGGTATTTTTATTTTTTGGTAGGATGTATAGTTGTTGAGTAATACCTGTACCATTGGCAGGGCAACCTGAAAATTGCCGCCGTGTAATTTTGATGAATATGGGATAATAGCGGGTGCATCACCTTCCATTACTAAGCTTAAAGAAAATGAGGTGTTATTGATTACCGATGCAGTATAAGCCGGTACAGTATACCAGCTTTTTTTACCGGTTAGCTGTATATTAAATATACCTGAAAGATCATCGGCCGTAATACCCGCCAAACTATCACAAGAAAAGGTTAGCGTTATGGTGCGCTTACCTTCATTCAAATACAACACATTTGAGGCAATGGCAAAGCCTATAGCAGCCTGTTTAATATTCTTAGGATTGCCAAACGGAAACCAGGAGCTATCGGCACTTAACAATTTGGCTCCCTGCCCATCTTCGGAGTTGGCCGTTGGAGATGCGTATAGCGCTACCGGAACAATATCTTTATTTAAATAAATTGACTTTAGTGCCTGTACTGCTGCTGTTTGTACAACCAGGTTGTCGGTAAGCGAATAAAAAAGATCATGGTTAGCGGCATCTTTTCCGGCTTTAAATGAAGTGTCCTGTGCCAGCAAATGCTGGTCTATATTTTTTTGCAATTGAAAAACCAAGTGTACAAAATCGGGTTCAGCAGCATTATTGCTTAATTGTAAAACCTGCTTGTAATAAAAATCAAGGTGATTTTTTGTATATTGATTTAAGTGTTGCTGTGCAAAGCCAAATAGTTTTAAAAAAGTTAAGTATAAGGCATAGTGAGGTGCATGGGTAGGATAATCATCCAGCGTTTCGGCCAGGTATGCTGGTGTACGGCTCACTATATTGATGATGGCTGCCACGAAAGACTGCAATGCCCCTGTAAATAAATTGTGTGTAAGGATGTGATTGATATCATCATGCACAGTTCCGCTCAGGGTGATGGGAAATGCAGTTACCGGCGGCGTAACGGTGAAAATGCCATCCAGCTTTACCGAACCCCCATTTTGGGTGTATACATAAACATTATCGGGTACCGAGAAACTAAAGTTTTGTGCGTAAACAACATCGTCAACCGGTGTTAACGCATCTGTATAGGTTGAGGTAGGGTCAATAAGCGATGCGGTTACAAAATCAGTATAATACTGATATAATATACTTAACGGTGCAGCCAGCTTTGAAGTTATGGAAACAGACAGAAAGGTTTGATAGCTTAAACCCGTTCCAATGTGTTTATAGGCACTATCAAGAGCTGCCGTTACCGAGAAAACAAAATCAAACAGGATCTTAAAGTTATTTTTGGCATCCGCATCGTTAGCGGAACTAATTATCTTATCATTTAAATATTTGATGAACGACGCATAGTCATTGGTTTTCCATTCTGCAACGGAGGCAATTACCACGGCCAGGTCTTTACCCATTAGTTGCTGCCAGTCGCCAGCTACCGCATTTGTATTATCATAGTAATTTAACCAGGCACTGTATTTTTTAGTAAGCAGGATAAGATCAGCAGCTGTACGTTCATCTACCAGGGCGCATTTAGTCAATAAGGCATCCAAAGCACGCTGCGCCTGGCTGGTGCCGTTATAGGATAAAAGTTTGGTATCGAAACAATTATTTGCCATCAGTGTATTTCTGTTCCTTCGTTTTTATAGTAAGGATATACAAAATTGAACCTTGAATTTGTGGTGCGTACAGTGTAGTTGAGTATGATCAGGATCACACCTTCTGTTTCACCGCTGTCATCAACCAGTATCGAGCTCAGATCAATACGCGGCTCGTAATAAAGTATAGCCGTTTTAATCATTTCGCGGATATAGGTTTTAAAAGTGGTGGTCATGGGCTCAAAAACCATTTCGTCAAGGTTACAACCATAATCAGGTACCATCACACGCTCCCCCTTGCGCGTAGCCAGTAATATTTGCAGACTAAGTTGTATGTCGGCCTCATCGCTTGTCATGACCACCGTATTGGTACCGGTATCAAATGCTGGTGGAAAACTCCACCCTGTTCCTAAAAATGAATCTGCCATGTTATCCTCCTATTATTACTGTTGGGCATCCTATTATTATTGAACCACCATGCGCCGTTGGGTCGCCCATACGTGCTGCGGGTTTGCCGCCTATTAACACCGTTGATGAACCATTTACAATTACATCCGGCGGACCTGCACAGGTACACATATCGCCTAAGCAAGCTGCCGGCAGCCCTCCTATTAATACGGTTGGACTTCCTGGTGGCAATACCGGCCCGCCAATGTGCGGTACCGGCCCCGTAAACATCGGGCAAACGTGCATATCTGAAACTCGTGCTGCAAACGGCATATTCTCTTTTGTTTATTGGTTAACTGAGCCGATTGGGTGAATGGCCGTTTGATGAAGTTTATGAAACTGCTCACCCAACAAACCACTCACTTAATCAACTAAAAACATTAATTTATCATCACTATACCACCTTTAATTGTTGCCGTACCAGAACCCTCTACCTTTACGGATGGTGCTGACAAAGAAGCGCTCCCGCTATCGGCTTTGATGGAAGCCCCACCTGCACTTACCGAAAAGCTTGACGATGGGCTAAGTGAAATATTCACTGCCTCAATAGTCAGATCACCGGTCGCCTTTAACTTGATATCTGCTCCACTTTCTAAACTTATAGCCGACGAATCCATGGTAACCTTATTTCCATTCTCATCCTCGAGTTTAATAAACCCATCCTTTTCGCTGATGGTTACTTTTTTTCCTGCAGGAGTTTCTATTTTTAATGATTTTTCATCATCGTTAAAAATCATTTTCATTCCGCTGCGTGAGGTATATCCTTTTTCATCATTACTGTTGGCCGCTTGCAGGGGTGCAGGTTTGTTGCTGCTGTTGAGCATTCCCAACACAACCGGGTGTCGTGGATCATTATTTAAAAACCCTACAACTACCTCGTCGCCAATCTCCGGGCGAAAAAAAGTGCCCCGGTTATTCCCGGCATCCAAACAGGCAATGCGTGTCCAGATCCCGTCTTCTCCGGCATCAATAATGGGTAATCTTACCCTGATCCGGTCCTGGCTGTCAGGGTCATTTTCCAGATCAGTTACTATGCCTATCTGAAGGCCCTGAATAGCAGGCAGCATATCAACCGCCGGGGCCGAGCTTACATCGGGCTGGCGGGTGAACAATTCATTTGAAAGGCCAAATTGTATATCGGTAGTCCAGTATCCGTTCACTATTTCATGGCGCACCCCTGAAACAAATACCTTCCCGTTAAAACGATCGCCTACGCCGCCAATATTGATAAGGTCGCCGGGGTTTAACTGGCCGCTGTATCCACGAACCCGAACCCGCCCACGGCACCTGGACATCCGCGCTTTTTGTAAACGACTGTCAGCCAGGCTTTGCAATTCATCAGCGGTAATATCTTCGCCCGAATACAGATCATACTCTGCTATACCCAGCACATCGCCCAAATCGCTGCTTGATATATTTCCATTTTCCTCAAAACCCGGTTCCGCAGCACTGGCGGTTGCGATCTCCTGATTGGTATAATCCCAGGTTTTAGCGGTGAGGCTCTGATACTGGTTACGGGCATCAAGATCAGCATCAAACTCCAATATAGTTGCCCCAAAAACGGCATCAAGTACAGTTGCGGAGCCGAAATCAGGTTTCTTGGCGCTTATTTTACCATTATCAACCACACAAAGCTTTCCGTTTGCTTCCATGCGCGATATAATAAAATCCCAGTCGGTACTGTCATACTGTACTATAGATTCAAGGGTAGCGCTAGTATCTTCTATATCGGTATCCAGCCCATAGGTGCCTATAATTTCGGTAGCGGCATCACTATCCTTTGAGTCATAAAAATATTTGTTCTTACGGGCCACAGTCATTTTCACCGCTTTATCCCGGCAATCCAAGATTAATACTGGCGATCCATTATTCGGGATCTTTAAACTGTGCCTTAAAATAATGCCGCTAAAAAGTGTGGCCTCATCTGCATGGTAGCCTGCGGCTATTTCAATTTCGGCTCCTGGTACTAATGTAGGTTGGTTACTTATGGCAAAATCCTGTGCCGAAGCATTGCCGTCGTAGATAATCAGCTTAGCCGTCGGAATGCGGTTTATTTCCTTACTGAAACTCATGGAAACCACCTGGTAAGTAGTACCCAGCACATTGCCGTTTACCTTAATAGTGAAGGTAACCAGATCGGTATTTTGTGTTCCGGGCAATGTTTGGCTTAGTGACATATTTATTTTGCAATAGGTGGAAAAATAATTTTAGTTCCGGCTGTTAATTTTTTAAAATCGGCAAGTCCGTTATATTGTGCAACCTGGTAGTAATACTTACTGTCGCCGTATTCCTTGTAGCAAAGTAAAGGCAGGGTATCTCCTTTAATTACCGTTCGGATATGTGTCAGATCAGGCGACTGGCGGTTTTCAATAGCTGCCAGTTTGGTTTCATCAATCACTCCCTGAAAGGTGCAATCCGCTTCTGCCCTTAAGGGTGTTCCGTCAGGGTTAAACAGTTTAAAGGTGAGTGTCATGTGGGTCATTTGGCAATTGTAGAGCAACGGCCCCCATTGCAGTTGTACATAACGTGGCTGGTGTGTAGTACCATCATAATTATACACCACGCTTTTAAACTTTTCAAAGTCCTGAACTACATCGGGCTTATCTGCAGGCAAACCCGGTACAGCCAGTCCGGACAATAGCCCGCCACCACCCCTTTTAATCACGCCGGTACCATCAAACAGAAACTTAAAAGAGAGCGACTGGGGCGATCTTTTACTAAAAGACGTAATGCTTTCACTGGCACCCTGTGCACTTTGCTGGTTAATTTCTGTTCCGTAAGTAAGCGCGTAGGATTCCGGGTTAATTAATACCTCATAATCCAATCCGTCGGCTTTTGTGCCAAAGCTGATGTCTGTATAAGCAACCAGCTTCATCTTTTTTAATTCACCCAGGCTCATCAGCGTTCAGTTTTTTCTTTTAAAATTTCCAGTACCTGCTCAACACATTTGGCAATAATATCATCATTAACCGCAGTTGGTGCCGGAGATGATGAAGATGTATTAGTATTACCTTCCTGTACCGTTGTGGTAATTTGCAATTCGCGTATTTCTACTGGCATCAGTTTAATTATTAGGCTGTTAATTAAAACTCAAAGGTTATCCTACGGAAATACTTGCACTTGCACTGCTACCGCCAAGTAAATCGGCTACCGCCCCTACAGCGCCCGCTACGGCTGCCGACAGGTTGAGCGTTTTATAATATTCATAGCGTAAGGTCATCGATTCAATAACTATCTGGTTCTGCTCCGCGTTAAATTCCGATATGGAGTATTTAATGGGGATGGCATTAGTGATGTACCATGACGATACCGGTAAATGATCTTCGTTTAAAAGCGATATCAACATATTGGTAGGCTGATAATTGAAGTTCTCGATAGAGTCAAGACACCATGCCGTTACTCCTGATACCAGTGTCATGCCGCGTTTTAAAACCAGGTCGCTGTATCTGTTGCGGCCAGGTAAACGGTGCACAAACCTGTTCTCGCCACCTTCTATATACGTGTCCAGATCAACATCAACGTTTAAGCCACTAACCTCTTGAAAACGAAAATCATTAGGCACCTGCGGAAATATCTCAAACACCACCAAAAAATGGAATCCGGTAAAAGGATAATCAAACATGACTATTCGTTTTGCATGGTTAAACCTTCGTGAGCTAACTCCAGTGTTTCAATGGCCACATCGTTACCATCGGCCTTTAAATCGGTAGAGGTAACCTTTGTTGGCCAGGCGTTCTTAACCTTCCACACTACTACCGGCGCAAGGGTTTCATCCAACAGACTAATGGTGATGTCGCGCCTTTCAACAGTGTTCATATTAATGGTATTGAACCAGGTGTAAAACTCATTGTCTGATTTAAAAATGCCGCGTTTTAAAGTAATATTGCTGAATTTACGCTGTCCCGGCATCTTAATTTTATGATACTCCGGGCTTGCGCCGTCACGGTATTCAATTATATCATTTGTTATATCAAGTCCGCTTACGTCTGTGAAGCCGATGCGGGTACCGCCCCAGTCAACACTAAAATGAAATTTCGGAAGTGGGTAATTAGCCATAATATTTAAGTTTTAGATTGATTGATAATTAATTAAAAAACAAACTATTAAGCCTGTTGCTGTATTTGTGAAAAGCGCAGAATAATAAACTCAGCCGGCCGCACAGGAGCCATCCCTATTTCGATGATCATTTTGCCGTTAAGTATGTCGTCAAAAGTCATGGTTTGACCCAGGCCAACTTTTACATAAAATGCCTGCTCAGGTTTTGGACCCGCCAAGGCTCCCTGGCGCCACAAATTGGTAAGATAATTTTCAATCATGGCACGTATGCGCACCCAGGTGTTGCCATCGTTAGGCTCAAACACAAATTGCATGGCGGCCTTTTTAACCGACTCCTCAACCATGATATAAAAACGACGTACCGATATATATCTGAAATCGTTGCTATTGCCATCAAGCGTGCGTGCACCCCAAACTAAAACCCCCTTACCAGTAAAGGCCCTTACGGCGTTTACTGACTTGCCTGCATCGGTATCAATGTTCAAATCCTGTTGTGTATTGTCATCAATATTTACCAGCGGCTCAACTACGCCAACTACACTTACGTTTGCCGGGGCTTTCCATACGCCGCGTGTACCATCAACCGAGGCGTAAATACCTGCTATGGCACCGCTTGGCGGTACTACAATACCTTGATTTTTAATAGCTACGGTAATATTGTTATAAACGGCGTTCGAGTCGTTTAGCTGTACTTCAAGATTTGTCACGCGTAAGTTTACCTCGCTGATAAAAGCCAGTACAGAGTTAACCACATTAGAGAAAAGATTGTTAACACGCGGCCTGATATAATTTACCGCTGCGGCATCGTCAGCTGGGGCAGGTGTTCCGTAAATAGTGGCATCTGCGGGTATTGCGGCGTTGGTAAAGCTGGCAAAATCGCCTGCAGCGGTTGCCGATCCTATTATGCCACCCGGAAAGCTTTCATCTATCAGAATTAATTCACGTATCTGCTGATCAATTGATGAAATATCTGTTGCCGAAGCGCCGGCCCTGATGTACGCCGAAAGAATAGCCTTTGTGGTACGCCCGTTGCTGGGATCATTATCGGTTATAGTGCCATCTAAGGCAATAAAACCTAATAGTACATCTTTGATATAGGACAATCTGAGGCCTAACTCAGTCTGGTCATTAGTGGTTGGTATAGAACCATATCCATCGGTAATGGACTGGGTAACATAAGGTGCAACATTGAATGGGGCCGCAAAAGCTGGTAAAGTTACAAATGTGTTAATATGATTTGACAAATCACTGCCGGCCTTATCAAGCTGGGTTATAAAAACATTATTGGTTATAATGTCTTTAAACGCAGCAGGAACACCGCTTTTTTGCAGTTTAATATTCTGGTATGAAAACCCGTAAGATAACGTTGATCGTAACCATGGATAATATGCCGCACCATAGTTCAGATTTGATGACCCAATGCCGGTTCTGAAGGCGGTTATAATATCGGTATTATCATAGGTTCTTTCCTGGTCGCCATTAAGTACGTCAAATATGGTGAACCTGTCCTGCAGATCAGCACATGCGCTAAGCGAGGCCGCCGCCAGCGAGTTAAAATCACCCTGCAGAAATAAAATGGCGTCAGGAATAACAATTAGTGTAGGTTCATCTTCTTTACGCAATACCTCAAAACATTTGTTTTGCCCGGCCTGAATAAAATCGGTCAACGTTACCGAGCCGTCATCTTTATATTTACCTACAGAAATAATGTAACAATTAACACCGCCATTGCTATAAAACATCTGTATGGCGTTGTATAACTGATATTTGGGTGATATGCTTACCGAGTCAACACTATTGTCGCTTTTAAGCGTAACATTGGCAGTAAGGTTGGGAAAATCAGCACCAAAATATTGCACATACTGCACCAGTGATGAAATGCGTACGGCTTGGTTTACCACGCTTTTCCCATTTCTTGTTGCATTTTGTGTGTATCCGATAAATACCGGAACAGCGGTAGCCACCTGCGCAATTGATGGCGGAAAAGATGGAATTTCATTCACATAAACCCCTGGAGTTTTAATTGTGCTTTCGTTTATTTGTGACATATTTTATCGGTTTTTATTTAAAAATTTAAATAGATCTCTGAACACGGATAAGTATCTGCTCCTTTTGTAATAGTGGCAAGCCGTTGCGGGTCTGCACAGGCTATCGGTGAATAATCCTGGTTGTTTAGTGTTAATTTAAAATCCAGGGGCCTATTACTTAATGGTATAGGTGTAAGCGATGTAATAACACTTGCCGGGTTAGCAAATTGATACAGGTTTGCCGTATCATTAATATTGCCGGCATTGTTACTTGCCAGAATATATTTCCAGATAGTGGCGCGGCTTAAAAAATTAATACTGAACCTTGGTACCGGATTAATCAATGCCCCGTTCCCGTCAACCAATTTTCCTGAAGCTGCTTCATTAAAAATATCTATTACGGCAAAAACCTTATCGCCATTAAGCTCATCATTGATATAGATCCATTGCTGCTTGCCGTTAACTGTCAATAAATATTTACCAGGTTGCAATGTGGTAAGGTCAAGCACAAAAGATAAAACCGGGTTTGAAAATGCTATTGTTTTTGAGATCAATACTTTAGTGTAGGTAGCCGCAACGGTATCATATCCCTGAACGGAGATTACAGCCGATGACTGGGGTGCATCAAACCGGTAAGTTGATAAAGAAGGCAACCATTGCAATCCGTCTATTTCTGACAGGTATTGGTTAGTATCAATTTTTACCCAATGATCACCGTTGGTAAGATTAAACTGATGGGCGGAAGTACTGCCTGCTATTGCCCTGTATATAGCTCCCGAGCCGTCAGCGGCAAGGTCACCGGGCAGATAGGTGTTTGCACCATTATAGATTGCTATTTTTGACGACAGGAAGTTTTTGCCGTTACTTACGTTATTATTCCTGTTGCTGAAATAATAAACCTTGCCCGGAACGGTTGATGACAAATTGGTAAAATTAAAGAATATAGGGTTGTTAAGCTGCATAAAAAAGGTAAGCTGTAAGCCTTCGTCTATCGCTATAAATGGTTTTAACGGACTTATGTTACCGGTGCAGTTTACTCCGGCAAACAGTTGATTGTTATATTGCTTTGCAATAATTCTGCTGCCGTTTATAACGCTAAGGGTTGCGTCTGATACGAAGATCGTAAAGTCAGGGCATAATTGATCTTTATAGTAACTATGCAATAGCTCAATAACAAACAAATTTCCGAAATTGACATCTACCATAACGCTATGAGGTTTTATCGTTAATAATAATTTCTTGCAACAATGGCGCATTGCCCTGCGAAAATTCTTCGCTGATGCTAACCAATCTTATTTTATACATAACCGATGGCAAATATTTAGAACCAAGTATCCCCCATAAGTTATTCATATCCTGGAATGATAGCGTATTCAGGTCAAGGATCAGCTTTTCTATCCCAATTGGTAAACCGGGCCAGCTCAATGGCGTAAATACATTTTGGTATTGAAAAAACTGTATAATAAATGACAGCCGCTTCAGAGATTCAGTATACGAGGATAGATTGACCGCAAACAACACATATAGATTCAGGTATATTTTGGGGTTTTTATAAATAGCCCCGTTATCCTGACGGACATAATTCTCCGGCGACTTACTAATCCGGTCCTCTTCAATATTTACTAATGTTATAAAAGCGTTTGATGGGCTATTAGCTCCGTTTGCGTTTGATGTCTCATTATCATTCCAGGCAATATTGGCAACCTGGATAAATGAACTACTATCGGAAGGATCCAGCTTTAGCCGCAAATAATTATCCAGCTGCGCATTCAAGAATGTTAAAACCTGGTCTATCATAGTGTAAAGTTTATACTGGTTAAATTTTTCGCGGTTATGTTAGGTCACAACCAGGGGTAGCGTTATAATTGATCAGCTCGAATTGTTATAGGAGTAAAATTAACTGCTTAATTATGAAATACTACGCGTACTTTTACTAAAAAACAGGCAAATACATGCGTATTTTTACGCAATTTTAACCAATTGAATAACAGCTGTTTAAACATCAATTATTCCAATTAGGAGTTAACAGGAAAGAGTTAATTAACGGCCCGTGAATGAGGATAAGCTATGCCCTATAATTCAGGATCTAAGCGTTACGTATACGCCAATTTAGAAAGCCGGTATAGCGCACATCAGCAGGGTGCGCTTTTAACACGATAAATTTGAGAGAGAGAATTTAAGATTGCCCCATTGGGGCCGACCAAAAGGTTCAATAAGAATCAGGCTGACTCAAGTTTCATTCATAAACGGTTAAATATTTGCCCGGTTTATGAATGAAACTACAGAATCATAAACGATTAATCATCGTCATCTTTTCTTTTTTGTTCCAATAGTACAAAAGCGCTCCTTTTAGGTGCCGGCATTACTGATTTTTCGCCTTTTACTGATTTCCATACCACTTCATTTAAGTCCAAATCAGGTACGGCATCCTCCTTTGCAAAATTAAACAGTTCAGAACGACGGCTGCTTTCGTTATTAGCCACATTACGTCGTTCCAGATCAACTTGCGCTGGTTTCAACTTATATGTCGTCGTGTCAGCTTTTCCGGTAAAGCATTCATACAATGGCATTGCCCCTGCATCGTACTGGCTCATAGGAGGCAATCCAAGTATAAGCTCCATGGTTCTTAAAAAACCAGATGTTGAGTACATGGTATGTATAACGGCGTTGCGTTTTACATAAGGGCCTACCACAAAAGCCGGTGAGCGGTGTGCATCAATATGATCTGGGCCATTTTGGGCGTCATCTTCCAATATAAACACTACTGATTCCTTCCAGATAGAACTTTCAGATAAATGTTCAATAAACCTTCCAATAGCCAGATCATTATCAGCAACGGCAGCAACAGGTGATATTTTTCCGTTCTTTTGTCCGCTGGTATGATCATTTGAAATACGGATGGTATTAAACTGTGGTACTGCATGTATAGCCAATAACGAGTCAAAATCATGCTGCCAGGCATCTACCCTCACCTGATCTTTAATATCAAGGTTAAAACCTGGTGAGTTTGCGCAAATGTGTCCCTGTAAAGTTTTAATGTTGGGTTTACCGTCATCGCTAAACTCGCCATAACTGCGGTAGCTAATTCCTGCCCGCTTACAATAATCCCAAATAAAGCCATCACGCGGATAGGTAACCGGCCGGCCGCCTTCAAAACTGGTGCTCCCGCCACGGTTACCATAACTTGTTGGCCATGTTTTTTCAACCACATCCGTAGCGTAGGCAGCCATGCTCCAGTTATGGCCGTCGGCGCTAACCTCTGCATCAACATAAAAATTATCAAGCAAAACAAACTCTTTTGCCAGCGCATGATGGTTGGGCGTAACATGCTCGCCAAACAAACACAACGAGGTATCACCATTACCCGAAGGCATATCACCCAAAACCTGGTCATAAGTACGATTTTCTTTGATGATATAGAAAACATGTTTTATCGGTGAT
Source organism: Mucilaginibacter saanensis (assembly GCF_014200575.1). Taxonomy (GTDB): domain Bacteria; phylum Bacteroidota; class Bacteroidia; order Sphingobacteriales; family Sphingobacteriaceae; genus Mucilaginibacter. The sequence goes on from NZ_JACHBZ010000014.1 coordinate 63,861, forward strand.
TTTTCGCCCAGTTTACGGGGAATCGGATTTCCGGCCTCGCCATCTGCAGTAATAGTTCTTTTATTGGTAAAAGGGGTATTGGCATAAACTTGCCGGGTATATTGCTTTAGCTGATCGGGCTTAGGACTGTCAATAAAAGACAATGACCCTTTAAACAGACCTGCTATATACTGTAACCTGCTATTGGCCGTACTGCCTGTTTGATAGCCGCTGTTATCGGCCTTTGAAATTGGCTGTGGCCCTTGCGGATTAGCCATAGAACTTAACCCTTTTCCATTGGTTACCAATATTTTATTACCCAGCGTTTTTACATTGGTGGGATACCAGCCTACGGGAATAAAACCCATGCTTTTGCTGTAACCCGGAGTAGATATATCAAAAACAGCTAAACAGTTATTATCAGCATTGGCTATATATAGTATTTTTTCATTAGCACTAAGCGCCAAACCATTAGTGGTTGAACCTGTAAGTTTTGTTGGATATAATGTGGTAGCAACTGTTTCTGTTACCTTATTTGTTTTTGTATTAATAATTGAAACGGTATTATCATTAGCATTGGCCACAAACAAATAAGTACCTTTTTTATTTAAAAGTAATTCATTTGGATGATCGCCGGTAGCAATCTGGTGATCAATGGTTTGGGTAACCGTGTTAATTACGGTTACCGCCCTGCCTCCCCAAAGTGAAACATATAATTTTTTTTCATCGGGCGATAACACACAGCTATAAGCAATTGCCGGTAATTGCACTTTTTTAAGTACTTCCTTATCCTGCGGATTAACGATATACAGGGTGCTATCTTCCTTGGTAACGGTATACAACCTGTTATTATCCTGATTTACCGCAATACCTGTTGGGCATACTTTATTTTTTGGCCAGGGTAAACCTAATTTTATCGTATCAACTTGGTTTAGTTTGTTACCCTGTAAGTGAAAATCCAATATCCAGTTGTCGTTTCCACCTGAAACATATAAATGCCTTTCATCTTTGCTAAATGCTAATCCGTACCATGATTTACCGAGTACATGCTCATCAAGTAGTTTTTCATTTCGTGGATCTATCAACTGTAATGACTGCGTGCTTTGCCCGTTATTAGTTACTGCCAATAACTTCCCTGATGCACTCAGCTGCATATTTAGGGGTAAGTCGCCAAGAGTTAACGAACGCCCGGCAGGCCTTAATTTCCAGCCATTGGGGAGTAACACTTGCCCTGTGCTTTTTTCTTTGCCGGGTAACTGGGCCAAGGCGTATGTAAAGGCCATGCTACAGATACCTGTTGTAATCAGCAACTTTTTTATTGAATTAACCATGGGATTAAACCAGTTTATTTAATGGATATTAAATGAAATTTGAGCTCTTATAGTGTAACCATTTTGTGCCAGCGTTGACAAATCACGGATTGCCTCTGAAGGGATAACATTACTGTGGGTGGCATAAAATATAGGGCCGCCACAAACCGAAAATGCAAACCTTGAACCCGGCGGAACATAATTAATTGACGGGCCCACCAAAAGCTTTGCTCCGCCTTCTGCCTCGTCTGCCTCCCAAAATCCTTCAAGGTCCTCACCAACGGCTTCAACGCCGCCAAAAAACTGGCCAACAATACGATGATGAAACCCCAGGCTGGTAACCAGATCAATATCATCCCTTGATTTATCAAAGGCTTTTTCAAAACGCAGGTTACCTGCAAATTTCCAGGAGGCGGCATCAAAAGATGCGGTGACCCGGCTAAATATGGCCTTAACGTTTGTCCAATCACGGCTTGCACCTAAGCTTAAACCAATACGCGGCCCCAGCAATTGCTTACCACCTATAAAATCATGAAGTAATTCGGCTTGCTGAGCACTTGTAGTACCGCCATCGCGGGCAAAGCCAACTGAAGCATTGGCATATAATGTAAATTGATTTCCCAGGTAACCCTTAACTGCAAATTGCTGATCCACCCCATTATACCCAAACGGGGTGGATGCCCGTTCACCATAACTACCAGAATAATTCAAACTCCAGAATGGCGTGTTTCCCGTGAGCGTATTAACAGAAAATAAAAAAGGTTGCGGTGCAGAAGTGAAAGACTCCTTAAAAGGTCTTATATCGCCGGTATTCTGGGCTCTTATTATCCCGTTAAATAACAACAAACATATTACAAGGTAAAGCTCTTTTTTCATGCCGTGCAATTAACCCTCCTAATATTAATTAATAATTAAGCAAATGTAAACGCTGTATGATTAGCGTAATAGGTATATTTTTGTTACAAAGATTTTGTCTTATAAAGTTATGATTAAAAACCTACTCGTTAGCTTTTCTGGCAGTAATTAAAACGCCAATTACCAGGCCAATAACAATCCCTACCCGCAAACTATGTAAAACCAGGCCTATAACTATACCTACTATTAACCCGCCAATAAAATATCCTGGTCTTATTTTACTCATTATATAACGTATAAGTTAAATACTTTAATAAATTAATTTGCTTTTTTATTGCTGACATACAACTATCACTTTTCAGCTTTAATTTTAACTTTATAAGTTAACCGTTCACTACCATGAAAGATCATCATCTGGCCAGCCTGCGAATATATCATCAGCAAATTTATCATCAACAATTTAAAAAGCCAGAGGAGGTTGTAAAATATATGGTTGCTATGCAAGCGCAGGATTATGCCGGTGCCAAATGGGCGGTGGGGCTGCGCATGCAAAACCCCAAAGAGGGGGAAATTGAACAAGCTATAACAGATGGTAATATATTGCGTACACACTTGCTAAGGCCAACCTGGCACTTTGTGTCGCCACATGATATTCGTTGGATACTTGCACTTACGGCCCCACGAATTAATGCCATTAATGCTTCATACAATAAAAAATTCGAGTTGAACGATGCTGTGTTTAGCAAAAGCAACGATTTACTTGCCAACGCATTACAAGGCAATAAGCAACTTACCCGCCCCGAACTGGTAGATCTGTTTAATGGGGCTGGTATTGTTACCGACGATTTAAGATTTACCCTTTTATTGATGCGGGCTGAATTAGACCAGGTGATTTGCAGCGGAGCAAGAGCCGGAAAACAATTTACCTACGCCCTGCTTGATGATCGGGCACCTGCTGCTGTTACACTAAAACACGAAGAAGCTTTAACCAGGCTGGCTTCGGGTTACTTTGCAAGTCGTGGCCCCGCCACGGTACATGATTTTGCAATCTGGGCCGGGCTTACCGTTACAGAGGCTGGCGTGGCTTTAGAGAACATTAAACCGGAACTTATAAGCGAAACTATCTACAATAAAGTCTATTGGATGCCTGCTTACATCCCACCAACTACTGCTCAGAAAAACCGTGCTTACCTGCTGCCTGCATTTGATGAATTTGCGATTGCTTACAAAGACCGTGATGCCGCCGTTAATCCATTATATTTAAAACAAGCCCGGCACGTTATTTTTGATCCGGCAGTGATAGTTGATGACCAGGTAGCTGGTACGTGGAAACGAACAATTAAAAAGAACTCAGTCGAAGTAAACTTAAACCTGTTTGGGCAGCTTAATAAAACACAAAGTAAAGCGGTAGAAGCAGCCGTTGAAGCATATCGGAAGTTTTTATCCTGAATTGATAAATATTAACCTTGGGAAAATTGTCCATGTACTAACGAAATTCATCCATTTTACAGCGGGCCAGGTGTATGCACATTTGTACTGTCAATAACGACAAACTAAAAAATACAACAATGGCACGTTTAAAAGCTTTAAGTCCTGATGAAGCAACAGGCAAAACAAAGGAATTATTTAATGCAATACAGAGTAAATTAGGTGTAGTACCCAACATGATGCGCACCATGGGTAACTCTCCTGCCCTGCTGCAAGGCTACCTGGATTTGAATAACACTTTGGCACATGGTTTACTTGGCGCTAAAACAGGCGAGCTTTTAGCCCTGTCTATAGCTGAAAAAAATAATTGTGATTACTGTTTATCGGCTCACTCTTATATCAGCGAGAAATTGGTTCATATTGATGGCAGCAGTATAATAAACGCCCGCCACGGCAACGCCGCCGATGCAAAAACAGATGCAGTACTTAAGTTTGCCAACGTACTTGTTGCTAAAAAAGGTTTGGTAGACGGAAGTGACGTTGATGCTGTAAAAGCAGCCGGCTTAAGCGAAGGCGAAATTGGCGAAGTTGTGGGCCACGTTGCTTTAAACATACTAACCAATTACTTTAACAATACAGTTAATACCGATATTGATTTTCCGGTAGCAAAATCATTGCAGGCTGTTGAAGCATAATTAATAATAAAACCCAATCAGGTAACGGTGAAAGTCAACAGCAAATGCTTTGGCTTTTGCCGTATTGTTTAACTTTATTTAAAGTCTACATATTACAAGCTTATGAACTATTCAAAAATTGCGTTTACCGATGCCGTGAAGGATTTTCAGGAGCATTATGGTAGCCGGGCAAGCTACGGCCGGATGGAAAATTTCAGATACACTGAAGGCCTTACTGAATTTGAAACAGATTTTATAGCCCACCAGGATAATTTTTACCTGTCAACTATAAGCGAAAGTGGCTATCCTTATATCCAGTTTCGCGGCGGGCCAAAAGGCTTTTTAAAAGTATTGGATCATGAAACCCTGGGATTTATTGATTTTGGCGGCAATAAGCAATACATATCAGCCGGTAATTTGGTTACCCATAATAAAGTTTCATTGTTTTTACTTGATCAGGCGGCTAAGGCACGCTTAAAAATATTTGCGGAGGCCAGCATATTATCCATTGATGACCATGAGGACCTGTTTGAAAAGCTTAATTTAAAAGATTATAAATTTAAACCTGAAAGGATAATTTTACTAAAAATTAAAGGCTACGACTGGAACTGCCAACAACACATTACCCCAAGATATACACTTGAGGAAATTCAGGACGAATTTGCCACCCAGCATGAGTATATTAACAAACTAAGAAAAGAGAATGCTGATTTAAAAGCTCAATTGGCTCAAAAATAAAATGACTGATACACAACACACCTTTACGCTGATTGATCCGCCAAACGGAAACCTGGCCTTTAAACTATTTTGGTTTGACGATAACAGTCATTTTGACCATTTGCAACGTCATAATTACTTTTCGCTTATCTGGATCAAGGAAGGCTCCGGGCGATTGAAATCAGATTTTTCTGAATATGATTTTGAGGCAGGCAGACTTTTAGCCTTTTCTCTTTATCAGCCGTTTATGTTATTGGCGCATGAACCTATAAAGGGTGTTGTCATACAATTCCATCCCGATTTTTTCTGCATCCTAAAACATCATAAAGAGGTATCATGCAGCGGCGTTTTGTTTGATAACATATACCGCCCGCCATTTGTAATGGTTGACAAAACCAGCGAATCCCTTTTTGATATACTGCTGGCCCAAATGAAAGCCGAAATGCAGAACAAAGCATTGGCTCAATATGAAATACTAATATCTTACCTGAAAATTTTTCTGATCACGGCATCACGGTTAAAAACAGAACAACAAGCCGTTGTTTATCACGCTGATAAGGATATGAAAGAGCCTTATATATTACAGGATTTGAAGGATGCTATTGAAGAGCATTTTAAAACTAAGCACAGCGCAAGTCATTATGCCGACATGCTCAATATATCGGCCAAGGCTTTGGCCCGGATCACTAAGACCCATTTTAACAAAACCATCAGCAACCTGATTGCCGAACGTATTATTATTGAGGCCAAACGCGAATTATATTTAACCAATAAACCAGTAAAAGAAATTGCCTATGAGCTGGGATATGAGGACGAATATTACTTTAGCAGATTTTTTAAAACCAATGCTGATGTATCGCCGCAACTATACCGGGATACTGTTGGCTTTGGCCGGGCGAGTGCTTAACCGGGTATAAATTGAAACATATCATTGCTATATTTGGTTTCTTAATCAAATAGCTGTAACCATGCCCGAACTACCCGATCTGCAAGCATTTAGCCATAATCTCGACAAAAAACTGGCTGGAAAAACTGTTAAACATATTGCCATAATAAATGCCAAAAAGCTGAATGTAACTCATCAGGAGCTGCAGGATAAGCTTAAAGGGCAAAAATTGGATAAGGTTTATCGCGAGGGTAAGGAGCTCCATTTAAAATTTAGCAAAGGTGATATTCTTGGATTGCATTTAATGCTGCACGGGAAGCTGTTTTTGTTTCAGGATAAAAACGAAAACAAATACACCATTATCGAAATTCATTTTAACGATGACAGCGGCTTGGTGCTAACAGATTTCCAGGGTATTGCCACCCCAACATTAAATGCTGAAGAAAAAGCCGCACCCGACGCCTTGTCAAAAGATGCGGGTATTAATTATTTAACCACACGTTTGCAGAAAACAAAAACCAATATTAAAACGGTACTGCTTGACCAAAAGATTATTCGTGGAATTGGCAATGCCTATGCCGACGAGATATTATGGCATGCCGGGATTTCGCCCTTTTCGGCAAGCAATAAAATACCTGAAGAAAAGATCAAAGATCTGGTTAACTCAATCCACACTGTTTTAAAGGATGCTGAAAAAGAAATACTCAAGGCTAACCCTGATATTATCAGCGGCGAGATCAGGGACTTCATGCACATCCACCACTCTAAAAAGACTCACAGCCCAAGCGGCGCCGAAATAAAAATTAAAGAAGGAGCACGCAAAACCTACTATACTGGCGAACAGACGTTATTTGATTAAATCGCACTGGTCATTCTGAACGAAGAATCTATAACCAAATAGATCCTTCGTCAAGTTCCTGGTGACAGCATCACTACTTCAATTTCTTTACCAGTACATTAAAATCCGCACCAACTACCGGCATCTTTTTCCATTCCTGCTCCGGGCTTCTTTTATACCAGGTTCCGCCATTGAGCAAGCCGCATGAAAAGCCGAGACTGGCGTTGGGGTTTGTATTCAAAAATTCTACTGATACCAATATTTTACCCTTAACCCTTACATCGTATGGAGCAAGGTCAACACTGATCAGTTGATTGATCACTTCACCAGTTACCTGGTTGTTCCTGATTACCGTTCCCTTGATCTCGTCTTTAACCAGATTGTCCAACGGCCCCTTGTCGCCCGTGGTGTACACATTCACTTTAAAAGCAATAGTATCCTTGGCCAGGTTATCTACATCAAAACTAAGTTTAAGCAGTTGTACAGTTTTGCCGCCTGCATTCATTTTAATACCTACTTGTGCCCCTTTTACAATATTAAAAGAGTTATTGGTTGACCCTTTGCGTAACTTATTACCTATGTTTTTTGTTTTGTCTTGCGCAAGGCCCTTTAAAGTGATAATACAAAGTATACAGGTAAAAATAAACCTGGATGCTTTGCCGGTTGTTTTGATTAAGGATGTGTATGGCTGATTGATCATAGTTTTGCTTAGCAGAAGTATAGAATTAAAGGCAAGACGCTCGTATACGCCAATTGGTTACACGGCAAACCTAATTCTTTTATTTCCTGATCATTTTGTAATGCCTGATGCCAGCTTCTTCAAACTCCGGGCCTGTTTTTTCAAAGTTGAATTTTTCATAAAGTGAGGCTGCCTGTACCTGGGCATGCAGATAAACATATTCAGCATCAGCGGGCAGATCATTTAAAACAGCTTGTACAAGAGCTTGCCCTATACCAAAGCCTCTGAATTTTTGCAATACCGCAAAGCGCTCCAGTTTATATCCTTTGTCTGTTTTTCTCCATCGGCAGGCTCCGGCCGATTCGCCGTCAACGGTTGCTAAAAAATGATTTGACTCTTCCTCAAATTCCCATTCAAGCTCAGGTGGGCAATTTTGTTCCACTACAAAAACTTCGCGTCTTACGGCAAATACTTTATCCAGGTCGGCTTGTTCCGTTACTTTTTCTACTTTTAACTTTGTGGGCATTGGTATAATGCGGTTTAGTTTTTAATATATTTAATTTAGTGGCGTGATTCTCCGTTGCAGCATCAATAGAGTGCGTGCAGGTAATATCATCTTCCTCTTCGGCAAGTGCAGATAGCTGTACATAAAACTTATGTAGCTGATCCAGTTCCTTTTCAGTGATATCTTCAATGTCAACCATCCGGTTACTGGCACCCTGGTGCGAGGCTAGCAGTTCGTTCAGTTTTAAATGTATCGCCTTTGAATCCTTGTTTTGTGATTTCTGAATTAAAAAAACCATCAGGAAGGTTACTATAGTGGTTCCTGTATTGATGATAAGTTGCCAGGTATCAGAATATCTAAATATAGGACCGGTTATTCCCCATACTATAATAACACTTATAGCTATTATAAAAGCAGCCGAGCTGCCGGTTGCAATGGTTGCCCAGTTGGCAAACCGTTCAAATAAGTTCTTCTTTTTTTTGGCCATTATAATCAATTTTATTATACAAGTATATAAACAACAAAGCGCCAATACAACAAGTGTACTGACGCTTTGTTAGTATAAATTCAGACTATAATTTGCTGTTTACATCAACGCAGTTAAGGTCTTCAAAAGCAGCGGCTAACCTTTTAACAAAAGTTTCTTCGCCTTTACGTAACCATACGCGCGGGTCATAGTATTTTTTGTTTGGAGAATCCTCACCTTCAGGGTTACCTATCTGGTGTTGCAGGTAAGCTTCTTTTGAAATGTAATAATCTTTTATGCCTTCCCAGTAAGCCCATTGCATATCGGTATCAATATTCATTTTGATAGCACCATATGAAATAGCTTCGCGGATCTCTTCCTGGCTTGAACCAGAACCACCGTGGAATACAAAGTTGATAGGTTTTTCGGCAGTTAAACCAAATTTTTGTTTTACATACTCTTGTGAGTTATGCAATATAACTGGCTGTAATTTCACGTTACCTGGTTTATAAACACCATGTACGTTACCAAAAGCAGCAGCCACCGTAAAACGTGGGCTAACTTTTAAAAGATGCTCATAAGAGTATGATACTTCTTCTGGCTGAGTATATAAACGTGAACTGTCAACGTCGGAGTTATCAACGCCATCTTCTTCACCTCCGGTTACACCTAATTCAATTTCAAGGGTCATACCTAATTTAGCCATACGAGCCAAGTATTTTGCCGAAATTTCGATGTTCTCTTCAAGAGGCTCTTCTGAAAGATCAAGCATGTGTGAAGAGAAAAGCGGTTTCCCTGTTTCTGCAAAGAATTTTTCGCCATGATCCAGCAAACCATCTATCCATGGTAAAAATTTCATTGCAGCATGATCTGTATGCAAAATTACGGCAACACCATAGTGCTCTGCCAGTAAATGAACGTGCTTAGCTGCAGATACCGCACCTAAAATGCAGGCCTGAAGTTTTGAATTATCCAATGATTTACCGGCATAAAATTGTGCGCCGCCATTTGATAGCTGAATAATTACCGGAGAGTTTACATTTTTTGCAGTTTCCATAACTGCGTTAATGGTATTAGTACCGATAACGTTTACCGCTGGTAAAGCAAACTGATGCTTTTTAGCTGCTTCAAATAGTTCCTGCACTTGATCGCCGTGCAGTACACCTTTATAATTTTTTAAATCCATGAGCTTTTATTTGGGCCTCGAAGTTATAAAATTTCTTTGTTTTAGATAAGAAATCTTATTATTAATGATCGAATATTACCATTCTGTTCATCGAAATTGTCATTTTTATATTAAAAACACAGCAAAACGGCGCAAATACATCAAAAGCATATAATTTAAAAAAAATAACGCCGTTTAATTATGAATTTGATATAAAAAGGCCCCAGGAAATTTCCGCTGAATAATTTATCCTGTAACAAGTTTTTTTAACTCTTGCCACTTGTTTAATATTTTTCGTTTCTTTGTAGTCAATTGAAAGAGCTAGACATAGATATGGCGTGGTTTAAACGAGAGTTGAAAGGGATAATTACGACTACTGAGGAAAAGAAAGAAGCCCCTGATGGTATCTGGAATAAATGCCCAAATTGTAAGAAACCCCTGCATTATTCTGAGCAGGTTGAAAATCAATATGTTTGCCACTATTGTGGCTATCACCTGCGCATAGGTTCAAAAGAGTACTTTGCAGTATTATTTGATAATAACGAATTTACGGAGCTGTTTGCTGATCTTACATCAGGCGACCCGTTACATTTTGAGGATACAAAAAAATATACCGACAGGTTAACCGAAACCCAGTTTAAAACCGGGTTGAAGGATGCCATACGTGCCGGAGCAGGTAAAATTGACGGTCAGGACTTGGTAATAGCCTGTATGGATTTTAACTTTATAGGTGGTTCAATGGGTTCGGTAGTGGGCGAAAAGATTGCCCGTTCTATTGATTACTGTATTGTCAATAAAGTTCCTTTCCTGATGATATCAAAATCAGGCGGTGCAAGGATGATGGAAGCAGCGTTCTCCTTAATGCAGATGGCTAAAACATCGGCTAAGCTGGCTTTATTATCACAGGCTAAAATCCCTTATATATCATTACTTACTGATCCTACAACTGGTGGTGTAACCGCATCTTATGCCATGCTGGGCGATATTAATATTGCTGAGCCTGGTGCACTGATTGGTTTTGCCGGCCCAAGGGTAATTAAGGAAACTATTAAGAAAGATTTGCCTAAAGGATTCCAGACCGCAGAATTTGTTCAGGAGCATGGTTTCCTTGACTTCATTGTTGACCGCAGGGAGATGAAAGAAAAACTGGCTTCGTTCATTAAAATGATGGCTAATTGAAAGTATTACTTATACCATAAATAAGAAAGGCTATCCGTTTTGGATAGCCTTTCTTATTATCAATAAGTACATGGCTGTACATTATTTGGTTGTTGCACCAGCTAATGCGCCTCCGCCCTCTACATGCTGATCAGGAAGATCGGCCAAACTGCCGTCTTCATGTAATACCCTGAAATGTCCTCTGTGGGGGCCGTATTTTTCAATGTACCTTTCATTTTGCCCCGGATTGGTGTAATTGTTTCCGTAACTATTTACGGCTCCCGTGTTGATGTCCCGATTTTTGTCAGGTTTTAAATAATCATTCATTGCCTTATCCTCCTATTCTATAAATATAAATAAGAAAATTACTCCGGCTATATACCCTCAGTGCCGGGCTCATGCCCTACCATTCTGCCGGTGGTACGTCCCTGCGGACGGCTTTCGAAATCTGTTTTAGCAGGGCCCTGGGATGGAAATTCTTTTTTATTGGGTGGCGTTACATCAGTTTGTTCGCTGTAAGATGTGTCTGCGCTTTTGTTAGGCTGATTTACTTCTGACTGGCTGTGATAACCTGTACCTTCTTTTTTTGATTCGTCTTCTTCAGGTATCTCGTTATCACCATCATGGTCGGGCAGTTCTTCAGGACGCTCATATTCGTCATCTTCATCATTCAGGTCCTCTTGATTAAACGTGGGTTTCAGGTCGTTAGTATAATCATCCTCATCTTCCTTTAACTCGTCATTATCAAGATCGCTACTGCTGAATGAATCCTCATTCTGAATGGCGAATGAATTGCTCGTATTATCAAAATCGTCGCGGTTTGTATCCTGGGAGTTCCAGGCATTTTCATTATTGGTAATCATAGGTTTTAATTTTAGTTGTTAACTAATAAACCTATCAAGTTGCTATATTGTTTTTAAATTATCTAAATAAGAAAATTAATTTCAATATTTATGCAAATACATTTATTGCAGGAATTATCCATCAATATACAATACTGGCAAATAACAGCTTCCCGACGATGATAAAATGAAGAAGACCGAAGTTAATGCCTACACGTTTACCGGGCAGAGTTCGCGGATTTTGGCCACTGTATAATCAACTTCTTCGATGGTGTTATACTTGGAAAAGGAGAATCTGACAGACGGCCTCGAAGCACTTGCGCCAATCGCCGTAAGCACATGTGAGCCTATGTCAGTCCCTGAACTGCATGCGCTGCCACCAGAAGCTGATATACCTGCAATATCCAGATTAAACAGCAACATATCGCCCATGTCCATCTCAGGAAAAGCAACATTTAATACCGTATACAAGCTTTTATCAGCGTCAGTTTCGCCGTTAAAATTAATTCCTGGTATCTGGTCGGTTAACTTACCTATCATATAGGTTTTTAAACCCTGTATATGTTTACGGTGCTGCTCCATTTCTGAATAAGCCATTTCCAATGCTTTGGCAAGGCCTACAATACCATAAATGTTTTCGGTACCGCCGCGCATGTTACGCTCCTGGGCACCGCCATAAATAAATGGCTTAATTTTAATACGATGATTTACATGCAAAAATCCTACTCCCTTTGGCCCGTGAAGCTTATGCCCCGCACAAACTAAAAAATGTGTTTTAAGTTTGCGTAGGTCATGCTCATAGTGGCCCATGGTTTGCACGGTATCGCAATGATAAATTGCATTATGGGCTTCACATATATCACCGATGCGTTGCATATCTGACAGCGTACCAATTTCATTATTGGCATGCATGATTGATACAAAGCTGCGTTCGTTGTTTTTCAACAGCGTTTCCAGGTGATCGTAATCAATATTACCCAGGGCATCCACATCAACAAAACTTAATTTAATGATACCTGATTTTTCCATTGCCTCCAGGGTATGGATAACAGCATGGTGTTCTATACGGCTGGTTATGGCATGTGTAATCTGGTGATCAACAATTCCGCAACGGATAGCCGTATTATCTGCCTCGGTACCGCTTGAAGTGAAAAATATTTCGGCTGGCGATGTATGTAATAAATTAGCTACGGTTTTGCGTGCTTTTTCAACCAATGTGCGGGCCTCTCTCCCATGCGAATGGATAGATGATGGATTACCAAAATGGTTTTCCATAACCTTATACATTTCTTTTAAAACCTCAGGATCAAGCGGCGTAGTAGCTGCATTATCAAAATAAACACGCATTTTTTATAATTATTGAATTGATAAATTATTGATTTTAAAATGGGGTTATCGAATTATTAATCAATAATTCAATAACCCTATAATTCAGTAATTCATCAATTCACTTGTAAAATCTCTTTTATATCGGCAATTATTTTATTTGCCAGGCCATTTGCCACTGTTTCTGAGTTACCTTCAGAATAAATCCTGATGATCGGTTCAGTGTTTGACCTTCGCAAATGTACCCATTCTTTGTCAAATTCTATTTTAAGGCCGTCAATGGTACTATGCGGTTGTTTGATGTATTTCTGCTCTACCTTACTCAAAAGGGCATCTATGTCCATTTCAGGCGTTAAGGTAATCTTATTTTTTGAAATAAAATAACCAGGATATGACATACGCAGGTTTGAAACCGATTTGCCATACTTAGCCAGATGGGTTAAAAATAAAGCAATCCCTACCAGCGCATCACGGCCGTAATGTAATTCGGGATATATAACCCCGCCATTACCCTCGCCACCAATAACGGCATTCACTTCCTTCATTTTGTTAACCACGTTTACCTCACCTACCGCAGCAGCATGATACTCGCCGCCGGCAAGTTCTGTAACATCACGTAGCGCACGGGTTGACGAAAGGTTTGATACTGTATTACCTGCATTGTTTTTTAATATATAATCGGCAACCGCTACCAGGGTATACTCCTCGCCAAACATATTGCCATCCTCGCAAACAAAGCAAAGGCGGTCAACATCCGGGTCAACAGCTATTCCCAAATGGGCCCTTTTTGCCAATACTTCTTTTGACAATGCTGTAAGGTTTTCAGGTAAAGGCTCAGGGTTATGCGGAAAGTTACCATCAGGTTCGCAGTACAGCTCATGTACGGTTTCAACACCAAGGGCTTTAAGCAGCGCAGGCACAAAAATGCCCCCGGTTGAGTTAACACAATCAATAACAATATTAAAACCAGCTTTTTTAATGGCCTTTACATCAACCAGCGGCAACGCCAGTATAAGGTCAATATGTTTTTGCATCCAGCTGTTATCAAGCGTAACCTTGCCCAGGTCATTTACGTCTGCATATTTGAAATCACTATTCTCGGCAATTTCAAGCACCTCTTTACCGTCTGTATCACTTATAAATTCACCATCGGCATTCAATAGCTTTAGTGCGTTCCATTGTTTGGGATTGTGGCTCGCGGTAAGGATAATACCACCTGCCGCCTTTTCGCCGGTAACAGCCACTTCAACAGTTGGCGTGGTTGACAAACCTAAATCAATTACATCAATACCCAGGCCTTGCAGCGTGCCTGTAACCAGGTTGTTGACCATTGTACCCGAAATACGGGCATCGCGACCAACAACTATTTTCTTGATACCTGATTTTTTTACAGCCCACGAGCCATAAGCCGATGTGAACTTTACTATATCCAACGGTGTTAAACCATCACCTGCAGCACCGCCTATGGTACCGCGTATCCCCGAAATAGATTTTATGAGTGTCAAAATGATTTTGTTTTGTGAGGCAAAAGTAAAAATATTTAACCGATTAGCTATGCTCCAATCGCATTGTCTAGGTCTTCTTAATGTTAACAAAAAGCTATGGCCTTAAATTTTGTACTTAAATAATTGCTGTTTAACTATTTTAGCAGTATCTGTTATACAAGTCAATAACGTAACAAAAAGCCCGGCACGTATTTGTTTAACAAATTTTATGTTTGTTTAGTGCTAATTGCATCAATGTTGTATTAAAGTAATTAATACCTTTGGCAAGTAAAGTTTAACACCATATTGTTAAGCTGTAATAATTATATGAAAAACACCAATGCCTGAACAAATTTTACAACTCGACCGGCATTTATTTTATTTTATTAATCATGACCTGTCAAATGCTTTTTTTGACTGGATCATGCCATTTTTGCGTAACCCTAAATTCTGGATCCCCTTATATATTTTCATTATTGGCTTTTGCCTATATCGCTATAAAAAACAGGGTGCCATGATTATTGTATTATTGGCCTTAACTGCGGGTTTTGCCGATTTTACCAGCGCAAGTATTATTAAGTACCAGGTAAAAAGACTACGCCCCTGCCGTGATCCTATAGTTTCACAGACCGACATTAGCCGGGTGCCCTGCGGAACAGGGTACAGCTTTCCATCAACCCATGCTACCGATCATTTTGCCATGGCTATATTTTTAAGCCTCGTTTTTTTTAGAAAATGGCGATGGATATGGTTCTGGGCTATACTATGGGCCGGTACTATTTCATTTGCGCAGGTGTATGTGGGTGTGCATTTCCCGGTTGACGTAACCTGCGGGGCTATTTACGGCGCTTTAACGGGCTGCTTATTTGCGTTTTTATTTAAAAAATTACAACCTACCTTTTAATGGCTTCCTGGAAAGTTATCATATTATTTTTTAGCGCCTTTTGCGGCGGCACCTCTGTTTTTTTATTCAAGGGCGATAACCATAAAATGCTCAAGCTGGTATTGTCATTCAGCGGCGCCTATCTGTTTGCCATAACGGTACTGCATTTAATCCCCGACGCCTATCATGGCAATGATAATTGGGTTGGTGTTTTTATACTTGCCGGTTTTTTGTTTCAGATAGTGCTGGAGCAGTTTTCTGACGGTATTGAGCATGGGCACATGCACAAGCCCAAACATGACCTGGTGGTTTTTCCCCTGGGTATTATGGTGAGCCTTTGCCTGCATGCTTTTTTAGAAGGTATGCCGCTGGCACAAGGCAATCAGGATCAATTGGTTTATGGTATTGCTCTGCATCATATACCTGCTGCATTTGCGCTGGCTACCGTGTTATTAAGCAACAGGCAGAGTAAAAGAAATACCGTGTTGTTTGTTGCCTTATTTGCCATTATGGCCCCGGCGGGTTATTTTTTCAGCACAGCACTAAGCAACGGCGATATTGGCAATTTACAGCATTATTTTAACCGCATCATGGGCGTGGTTATTGGTATATTTTTACATATATCAACCACCATACTCTTTGAATCAAGCGCCGATCATAAGTTCAACCTGCGCAAAATGATAGCTGTACTTTTAGGTGTGGCTATAGCGCTTGCAGGCTTTGTTGGGGAGCTTTAATAAAACCCCCTGCAATTGGATTCTATTATGATTGACTGATTAGTTGATGCTTTCTAACATTTTGATGTAGAGCTCAATACCTTCCCTTATTTCGTCTACATAAACAAATTCATCGGCAGTGTGCGACCGTGCTGAATCACCGGGCCCTACCTTAACTGACGGGATATCAAGTAACGACTGATCAGAAGTAGTTGGTGAGCCATAAGTAATTCGGCCCAAGGCAATACCGGCCTGTACAATAGGATGTTCTTTAGGGATTGATGAAGGTTTTAAACGGATAGAACGCGGATTAACATCGCAGCTTACATGCTGGCGGATGATCTCCAACACCTCCTCGTTCCGGTAAGCATCGGTAACCCGCACATCAACAGTAAATGTACAGCTGGCAGGTACCACATTATGTTGCGAACCGGCATTGATAATTGTTACCGACATTTTTATTGGCCCAAAAACCTCTGACTCTTTTGGAAACTTAAAGCTGCGGAACCATTCAATATCAGTTAAAGCTTTGTAAATGGCATTATCACCCTCTTCACGGGCGGCATGACCGGCGCGGCCATGTGCCACACAATCCAGTACCATCAAACCGCGTTCGGCAATAGCCAGCTGCATTAGCGTAGGCTCTCCTACTATACCAAATTCCAGTTTACCAAGTTCAGGAATAATTAACTCCAAACCGTTAACACCTGATATTTCCTCTTCGGCTGTGGTAGCCAGACAGAAGTTATATTTTAAGTTTTCTTTATCATGAAAATGCAAAAACACAGCGATCAATGATACCAGGCAACCGCCTGCATCATTACTACCCAGGCCATAAAGTTTGCCATCTTCAATTTTGGCATCATACGGGTCACGCGTGTAGCCTGAATTTGGCTTTACGGTGTCATGATGCGAGTTAAGTAAGATAGTAGGCTTATCAGCATCAAAATGCTTATTCCAGGCCCATATATTATTCATTTTGCGATGGGTTTTAACACCATGCTGTTGTAAAAGCTCGTTGATCAGATCGGCGGTACGGTCTTCTTCTTTACTAAAAGATTGTATAGATATTAACTGTTGCAGTAAAGTTACTGCCAGTTGAAATAAATTATTGCTATCAGCCATATATATCGTTTTTTACCCCGTGGGTAAGGCGGGCAAAATTAATACTTTTTTCGTCAACTATATGCCAGACACAGGCAATGACAAATGAAATATGAATACCTGTTTGCTTATCAGCAACAAAAAAGAAGATGCTGCCACCTACTTATCTTCCATTTTAGAGTGTTTACGGGTATCATTCATGGTGACATATAACACGAGCGACAAGGCAATACAAATGGTAACATACCAGTAAAACCATTGCTGATGATGTTCATTTTTAAACAGCAACGCAATATACTCGGCCGTGCCGCCAAACAGGGATACTGCTATAGCATAAGGAAAACCAACGCCAAGGGCACGTACATTAGCAGGAAAAAGCTCGGCCTTTACAACTGCGTTTATGGATGTGTATCCGCTAACTATTACCAAAGCGCATAAGATTAACGCAAAAGCTACCCATACGTCCCTGGTTTCACTTAGGAGACTTAATATGGGTATGGTGGTCAGCATACCCAATACGCCAAAGCCGATAAGCAAAGGCTTACGGCCTATTTTATCTGACAACAGGCCAAATACCGGCTGTAACAACATAAATACCACCAATGTGAGTGTTGATATCAGCGTAGCGCTGCTTTTGCTAAAGCCGGAAGTGTTCACCAAAAACTTTTGCATATAGGTGGTAAACGTGTAAAAGGCAAGCGTTCCGCCGACAGTTAAGCCTATAACCGTAAATACTGCTTTAGGGTGCTGGGCCAACGCCTTTAATGTACCACGGGTAGAATTGGTTTTGTGATTCTCTTTGTCAAAAGAAGCAGACTCTTGCAGGCTGCGTCTTAAATACATGGTGATAACCGCTAAAAAAGCACCTATACCAAAAGGAATGCGCCAACCCCAGTCATGTAATTGTTGCTCACTTAAAAATACACGCTGCAATAAAACCAACACACCCAACGCCAATAATTGCCCCATAATAAGCGTTACGTACTGAAAACTGGAATAAAAACCACGATGCTTTTGGCCCGCCATCTCGCTCAGATAAGTTGCACTGGTACCGTATTCACCGCCAACGCTTACGCCCTGTATAATTCGGGCAAGCACCAATAATATGGGTGCAGCCACACCAATTGACTTATATCCCGGAGTTACGGCTATAATAAGCGAACCTACGCTCATTAATAACACTGACGTGGTTAAGGCAGTTTTACGGCCATGTTTATCGGCAAAAGTTCCCATGAGCCAGCCACCTATGGGGCGCATTAAAAATCCTATAGCAAAAATACCCGCTGTATTTAAAAGCTGTACGGTTTGATTATCTGAAGGAAAAAAGGCATCTGAAAAATAAAGCGAAAAAGCGGTGTAAACATACCAGTCATACCATTCAACGAGGTTGCCTAATGATCCCCCAATTATTGATTTAATGCGTCCTCCGGTTGTTGCAGGTATTACTTTGGCTTGGCTTATCATAATAAGATTGGTGATGAATATGATTATAAATGTAAGATAATTTTAATTTAGGATGTTTATTATAGCAACTACGGGCTGTAAATACCCCAAATTGCAATTATTAAAAAATCCATTTAAATCAACATTGAAAATACTTACCTTGTTTTATGCTTTTTACTGAGGACTTTTTGCACTATGTATGGAAATTCAGGCTATTTGACCGTATTGGCTTACAAACAGACGATGGTGAAGAATTGGAAATTCTATCGGTAGGGATGCATAATACCGATGCAGGCCCCGACTTTCATAACGCCCGCGTCAGGATAGGCGAAACTGTGTGGGCCGGTAACGTTGAGGTACATCTATCAGCCTCTGATTGGCAAAAACATGGCCACACTACCGATAATGCTTATGAAAATGTAATACTGCATGTAGTTTACCGCAACGACGTGCCACTTGTTTTGCCCAACGGCCGTAAAGTGCCCACATTACAGCTACATGATCGTGTTCCTGATGAACTTTATAATCGTTATCATCAAATGGTGTTCGGTAACCAAAGCATTATACCTTGCGAAAACAGTATTGCCGCCATTGATGGTTTAATTATGCATAACTGGCTTACGCGCGTTTTGGTGGAACGTTTAGAAAAGCGCTCAACTGCAGTTATAGAAAGGGTTGCCCTTAACCGGGGCGATTGGGAGGAAACTTTTTATCAGTTTTTGGCTGCAAATTTCGGATTCAAAACCAATGCACTCCCGTTTGAGTTAATGGCAATGTCGCTGCCACAGCTTACCCTGGCTAAGCATAAAAATAACGCGATGCAGGTGGAGGCCATGATATTTGGACAGGCCGGGTTTCTGAATGATGACTTTCAGGATGAATACCCACTCAAACTGAAAAAAGAATATGACTTTTTACAAAAAAAGTATCAGCTTAAACCTATCGAAAAGCATTTGTGGAAGTTTATGCGTTTACGCCCCCAAAACTTCCCTACCGTAAGGCTGGCTCAATTTGCAGCCCTTATTGTACAATCCAATCATCTGTTTTCAAAAATACTGGAGATAAAAGATGTTAACGCCTTACGCGCTTTGTTTACATCGGTAAAAGTGAATGACTACTGGACTGATCATTACCGTTTTGATGTGCTATCGTCAAAACCTGCTGCTAAAACATTAGGGGAATCGTCCATTGATATATTACTGATAAATACACTGGCATTATTCTTGTTTAGTTATGGTAAGCAACACCAGCAACAGTATTACATAAGTCGCAGTTTAAAGTTATTGGAAAATTTACCGGCAGAACACAACAATATTACTGAGGATTTTGTTACCTTAGGGCTGAAAATTAACAATGCATTCGAGTCGCAGGCACTGCTGGAGTTGAGAAATAATTATTGTAATTATAAGAAATGCCTGCAATGTGGCGTTGGTAATAAAATATTAAAACTGGGCTGACATGATACAGAGAATACTTACTTTTTTTGAACGATACTCTTTTGGGGTATGTACCTATCTTGGCGAAAAATTTAATGTTTCCATCTCAAAAATCCGCTTATTTTTCATCTACTCTTCTTTTCTGGCAGTTGGTTTTCCGCTTATCTTTTATTTCTTTGCCGGCATTGTATTGGATATCCGCGCTTTTGTTAAGCGCCGCCATACCGGGGTTACGGATCTTTAGCAACCGATCTTGACTGCCCCTAACCTATCTGCTTTTAAAGCAGATCTATCTTACAACAACCTTCCGGTTTTTACGGCTTCCTGCAGGTTACGCACTTTAAACTTAGGTTTATAGCAATATTGTGCCAGTTGTTTTACCCATATATTATTATAGTCAAACATCACTTTAATCATACGTACACGGGTTGAGCCCTTAGGGTAGCCGTACTTGTACCAGGTAAATTTAGATTGGTCTATTTTAAACTGATCGGCAAAATCAGCCAGGAAAAGATCAATCTCAATATCAAATATATCAAGGTCAAGATCAATGCTGGTATCAAGGCTTAAACTGCCCGGATCAACACGATGCAGTTTATAGCGGTTGCAATAATCAACTATAAATTCTTTTAAGGGTGGCAGTATCTCTTCCATTTAAACGAATGAAGTTTTGATCATTTTGTGTATATGACGCGGTTTTAAAAATTAGGTTGCATCTGTAGATACTTTATTTTCAAAAAAAAATTACAATAAAAAACGAGTCATTATTAAAATGGTAATTGGTACTCCGCTTAAGCTTTATGCTGTATAATTAGCGCCGTATAGTTATTATTGCAGCTGTAAATAAAAGCACATGAAACTAAAAGTTATAGCTTTTGATGCTGACGATACCCTATGGGTTAATGAACCTTATTTTCAAAACACCGAAAAAAAGTTCTGCAGCCTTTTGGAAGACTTTTTACCGCAGCATAACATATCAAGCGAGCTTTTTAAAGTTGAGGTTACAAATCTCTCATTATACGGTTATGGCATTAAGGGTTATATACTGAGCATGATAGAAGCCGCTTTAAAAATATCTGATAAAAAGATAGGAATTGAAGCTATTGAACTGATCCTGGAATATGGAAAAGAGATGCTCAACGAACCCATTGAGCTGCTGGAGGGAGTTGACGATGTACTGGCAACCTTAAAAAAACATTACCGGCTGGTGGTAGCAACCAAAGGCGATTTGCTTGACCAAGAACGGAAATTAAAAAAATCAGGGCTGTCGCATTACTTTCATCATATCGAGATCATGTCTGATAAGCGGGAAGAGGATTATATAAAGCTGATCAGGCACCTTGACATCAACCCGGACGAGTTTTTAATGGTTGGCAACTCCCTAAAGTCGGATGTAATGCCGGTACTCAATATCGGCGGCCACGCCATTCATGTGCCTTTTCATACCACTTGGGCCCATGAACATGTAGAAACCAATTTAACCCATGATAATTTTAAACAGGCTGATACACTTGGTGACATTTTGCCGTACATACTTGCATGAAACACAAATTAAATATTGATGCCTGGGCTCGTAAAGAGCACTTTAACTTTTTTAAAAACTTTGAAGAGCCGTTTTTCGGCGTAGTAGTAAATATTGATTGTACTATAGCCTATAATTTTTCCAGAGAAAACGGCTTACCATTTTTCTGGTATTACCTGCACAAGTCATTAACCGCGGCCAACACTTTAGAACCATTTAAATATCGTATTGACGGAGATGATATATTAGTATATGACCAAATAAATGCGGGACCTACTATTGGACGCAGTAATGGCACTTTTGGTTTTTCGTACGTTTATTTCCATGAATCTTTTCATGAATTTATGACCGGAGCACGAATTGAAATTGAAAGGGTAGAAAATAGCACAAACCTCTTTGCCCCTAATCCGGATACAGATATTATTCATTATTCATCCCTGCCCTGGATAGATTTTACCAGTATATCACACGCACGCGGTTTTTCTTTCCCTGACAGCTGCCCCAAGATTTCATTTGGTAAAATGACCGAAAGCAAGGGCAAAAGAAGCATGCCAGTATCCATACACGTACATCATGGCCTTATGGATGGTTTGCATGTTGGTCAGTATATTGACTGTTTTCAGAAGTTAATGAACAGTAATAATTAAATAGTCTTTTCCATCACAATGAGCTCTATCAATTGTTTTGGATCGCCAAAGCGGCCGTTGCTGTGAAACGGCTGTATTTCTCCTGTAAAAGTGTAACCACGGCGCTCATACCAGCTAATGAGCTCAGTTCGGGTGCGAATCACCGTCATGGTAATAGTATGGCAATTCAATTGTCTTGCTATTACCTCGGCTTGCTGCAGTAGTGCCCTTCCTACCCCTTTGCCCTGTAATACGGGTGCCACGCTGAACATACCGAGGTATAATTTAGGCCCCTTCACTTCCAGGTAAACAGATCCGGTTATTTGTCCGCTTTCATCAGTATATTTTAATATGCTGATGGTTTCATCATGAAGATATTCCGTCAGCATCTCTTCGTCTATCCTTATCCCTTCAATCAGATCGGCCTCTGTTGTCCAGCCTTTTTTTGATTCCTCACCACGATACGCGCTGTTAATTAAGATATTTAATTCAGGTATATCGGCAAGTGTAGCTTTAGTAATTGGCATTTAAGTATTTAATAAAGAAGTTATTATAACAATTTAAAATCCTGGCGTACCGGGTTAAAGATATCAATCAGCTTACAATCAGTAATAGCTCTGCCGCCATGAATAACATTGGGTGGTATAACCGCATAATTACCTTTATCAAGTAATTGTGTTACCCCATCAACAGTTAACTCAAATGTGCCTTCAATAACAAATGCACATTGGTGGTTGATGTGCTGGTGCATATCAGATACGCAGCCCGCCTTTACTTCAATAAAGTTGATCGTGTTGTTTTCGGTATGTATTATTTTGGAGAAAAATCCGGGAGCGATCTCTTTGGTTTGGATATCTGAAAACTGATTAAAAACTTGGTTCATGATTGATTTTTTTAGTAATTAAAACCCTTCATTTCTGAAGCCGGTTACAGTTTTCAAATGTAAAATATTCATTTTACGCATTCTTGATTAATTTTATAATTAATCAAGAGATTTATTATAATACTCTCTTCCTGTATAAAAATCTTTAGTACCTAAAACTAAGCCGTATATTTAGGGGTTAATGTAATTACTGATTTTTATACCGTGATATGGCCTTTATTGATTATTATAAAACACTGAGTTTAACCAAAACAGCTTCGGACAAGGATATCAAGAATGCTTACCGTAAGCTGGCTCGCAAATACCACCCCGATCTGAACCCTGATAATGCAGAAGCAAACAAGAGGTTTCAGGAGCTTAATGAAGCTAACGAGGTATTAAGCGATCCGGAAAAACGCAAAAAGTATGATAAATATGGCGAAAACTGGCAACATGGTGAAGCTTATGAACAACAAGCCAGACAGCAGCAAAACCGGCCCGGCAACTACGGCGGCAACGGCGGATTTGGTGGCGGATTCACTGATGCAGAAAGTTTTGGAGGAGGTGATTTTTCTGACTTTTTTAAATCAATGTTTGGAGGTGGCGGCAGCCGGCAAACCAAATATCGCGGTCAGGATTATAATGCCGAATTACATTTAACCTTACTGGATACCGCCGAAACCCATAAACGTACCTTAACCGTTGGCGGCAAAAATATCCGTATCAACATACCGGCTGGTATAGAAAACGGACAAACCATCAAAATATCCGGACATGGCGGAGCGGGCGTAAATAATGGCCCCGCGGGCGATCTTTATATCAAGTTTTTTATAGCTAATGACACGCGTTTTAAACGCGATGGCAGCAATCTTTATACTAATTTAAAACTTGACCTTTATACCGCTGTGCTTGGCGGCGAAATTACTGCCGAAACACTAACAGGCAAGGTTAAAGTGAAGATAAAACCCGAAACGCAGAATGGCACCAAAGTAAAGCTGAAAGGGAAAGGAATGCCGGTTTACAAAAAGGAAAATGAATTTGGCGACTTGTATCTTACCTATGATGTACAAGTACCGGTAAATCTAACAGAAAAGCAAAAACAATTATTTGAGGAATTATCAAAATCCTGATGTAAATTTTAAAGGATATGAAAACAGCAAATTTAATAACCGCCAGTGATTTTTGTTTATATCACAATGTTGAGCATAACTTTATAAACCTGCTTCAGGAAGCTGGCTTAGTGGAGGTTTCCATTATTAACCAAACTATTTTTATACCCGAAAAAGAACTGCAAAAGCTCGAAAAATTAACTAACCTACATCAATTGGATATTAATGTAGCCGGGATTGAGGCCATAACACACCTGTTAAATCAGGTTGAAAAAATACAGGAAGATATGCGCAGTTTACGTAACCGCTTAAGGCTATATGAAAATGAAACAGAGTAGCTCTCACTCGTAGACTACATCTCAAGACAAAGCCCCCCCTCCTTATATAACTGGCTCTGCGCAGTCATCAATCAACGTATAACACAGGCCGGCAACGCTAATCTTGCTATCGTGATTGATATACGAGTTAAACCTCAGGAAACATTTACAGTCCATACATAAAAAGAAACTGAGGTACTAACTTAAATTTTCGATTTATGAAACTGATCAAATTTTCAATTATAGCTTTTGCTTTACTATTTTCAGTTCAGTTTGCAAAGGCACAAAGTATATCTATCGGTGCTACATTTGGTAATGGTTACGGATATCCGCATCATAGGGTAATAGTTACCGGCGGCTATCCCGGATATGCCTACTACAGCCGTCCGGCTTATTATGGCTATGGAGGTTATTATGCCCGTCCATATTACCCAGGTCGTTATTAT
Organism: Mucilaginibacter saanensis; assembly: GCF_014200575.1. Lineage (GTDB taxonomy): Bacteria > Bacteroidota > Bacteroidia > Sphingobacteriales > Sphingobacteriaceae > Mucilaginibacter. Next base: position 88,637 of record NZ_JACHBZ010000014.1, read on the forward strand.
GGACGGCACCCCTATTACCGTGAACATCGGTACTACAGACACTGGTAACAAAAAGGACGCTCCGTATAGGAGTGCCCTTTTTGTTATTCAAATCTAATCGGAATTATCTTGTTGATCAGCCGCATCCCTTTCCATCTCAACAATTACGGCATCTAACCTGTCAAGTTCAACAAGTATATAATCAAGTGTTTCTTCGTTAGCCGGATCTTCTTTCAGCAAAATTGCCAGGCCTTTCAAATTTGCCAAAGGGCTGCGAATGTAATGAGATTGTTTCCAGGCCATATTTTTAATGCTATTGATCTGGTCGTGAATACGCTGATAGGCTATTTTTAAACTATTTTCAGCGTTTTTTCGTCCGGTAATATCATACAGCGCCATCATTAAGCCCAGAATATTTTTGTTGTTGTCAATAATCGGGAATAACCTTACATAATACCAGTATATTATTCCATTCGGCTGTGGGTAATCAACCTCATAACTGATGTCGTTACCTGATAATACCATTTTGGTAAACTGCATAAACTGCGGAAATCTTTCTGGCGGGAAATAGTCCTTTAGCTTATCGCCCTTTTGCGGATTATGATTATACTGTTCCCTTACAAACCTGACAGCCATTTGATTAAATTCCAATGCATTAAGATCTTTATCAAACAGTGCGTAAGCCGTATCTGTAGTATTTAAAATAGTTTGAAGGTTTGCCTCAGATTTTTGCAACAATTCTTCTGATTTTATCTTCGCAGTAATATCATTAGCTAACGAAAGTCTTACTTGTTTGCCTTCAAAAACAATTTCCTCTGCAATTATCTGAACATTAATAATAGTACCATCCTTTTTTCGATGTTTAAATGCTCCCATGTGGCCCAAAGCCGGCTCATGCTCTGCGTAACTGACTACAAGTTTATCCCAATCATCCACTAATCTGATATCCTTTATGCTCATTTTTAAAAACTCTTCAACAGTATAGCCATAAATGCGTACCGCGGCGGCATTAACAGCTATAATAGATAAATCATCCTTAGCAATCATCCACATTGGCAATGGATTGCTATCAAACAACAGTTTATATTTCTGTTCAGAAAGGCGTAGTTCCTCTTCGGCTTTTTTTCGTTTGGTAATATCAATGGCTGAGCCTATGATAGTAGGTTCTCCCGCAATATCTACCCGGTTGCCATAAAGTTCCACCCAGTTTAAAGAACCGTCTTTACATCGTCCCCTTACTTCATAGTGAACGCTATCTACCTCTCCCATCATGCGTGAGCGCACATGCTCCAACGAAATGGCTTTAAAATCATCACTGATAATGATATCAACAGAATCGGCATCGGTTATCTCCCGCTGACTGTAGCCAAAAATTTCAGCAAACCTGGGGTTAACATAAATATACCTTCCTTTTTGGACAATGTACACGCCAACCATTGATTTGTCTGCCAAAGTCCGGAATTTGAGTTCGGCCTCCTTTAACTCGGCTTCCATCACTTTGCGGTTAGTAATATCACGGGCAATTACTAACACTTTGTCTTCAGCAAACTTTTTCATGTTAACCTCCATATGAAAAATCAAGCCGTCCTTTTTCTTAAACCGCCGTTCTTTGATTATTGATCTATCCATAGAAACAGCATTATAATCAATCGGATCAGTTATGAGTTCGTCAGGGGCAATTAGCCGTTCTATTCTTAATTCCAATAATTCATCACGGGTATAACCAGTCATTTTACACATACTGGCATTTACTTCCATAAAATTGCCTTGTACGTCAAGTACATAAATAGCATCAGATGCATGTTCAATAAGCAACCGGTATTTTTTTTCGCTAGCCTCTAATTTTGCTACCGTTTTTAAAAGAGCCAATGACCGTTGCTCGGCTCTCTTCTCTAATGACGTGTTAAGCGCCAGTACTTCATTGTTGGTATTTAACCGCTGTTCATCAATGTTATTAAGCCAATTTGCTGTAATACCTATAATTGATAGTATTAAAACTGTAAACAGATAAATCCGCAACTCGGGAGAAAAAAAATGGTCGTCACCCTCAATCTTGAAAATACCAGGGATAATGATAATAAAAACCAACGGCAGAAAAAGTCGTCGCGCCATCAGATTACCTACCTTATTACCCGTAAACAGAGTTGCAAACCCGTATTGCGGATGCAAAAGTGATGCAGCTATTGATAAACAGAGGAAAAGCGTGGTGGTTGGCACCGACATTGAATTGATATAATTGAGCCTGTATAATACCGACAAGCCATATAAATGCCCAATCATAGATATTGTAGCAATTGAAGTAATTATATGAAGTATGTATTGCCCGGCGCGATGGAGAAAATTGTTGTTTGTTGCAAAAAAAATAAAGGTGATGCCAAATGAAAATATGCAACAAGTGGTATTAACAGCCATTCGTCCTGGATAAGCGTTATTACCGGCATCGGCAAATACATCTTTAACAAAAAGCTCATCTATCCCGCTATTAAAATGGAATAGGTATTGTGAGGCTACAATTACCCCCAGGCCGGCTGTTATTAAAGATAAAGTAACAAAAGCTAATTTTGTATATTTTAAATGGGGCAATTGGGTTAAAAATAAGGTTGCCCCTATAAGAGCCAGGCCTAACGCCGTATTAAACTTAAGACCCATAAATTGCGGTACCAGTTCCTCAATACTATTGATATTCGAAAGCCTTCCGGCCATAACCAAAGCGGCTATAATTACGGCTATCAGGCTCGTAACTATTATAATGGTATTTTTTTGAGGATTATCCATCTAAACCAATTATGCCATCAACTACGGTTATTAAATACTGATTACTTTATGCGTATACGGATAAATAGATGTTACCGGCTAATTAAATAAATATAAAATCAGCAAAAGGGATTTTATTTACTGAATTCATTTAAACCAAAGCTATTTACTATAAAGCGGGGCTGCTTATAAGCTAAAGTTACACAAAAACCAGGCCGCAAGGTTTAATACTACCGCTTACCACCTAAAAAATTCTGCAAAGCCTGTTGGGTAAAGGCTGATAATACGAGTTCGCCGCTAACGGCGGCACGCTGGGCTAATAATGTATCCCAATCTTCTGTTCCTTCCCATAATATTTGTTTTAGTCCGGCAAGTGCATCAGGATGGTAAGATGCCAGTTTTTGCGTAAGGTCATTAATTGCGACATCAAGTTCGGCAATGTCTGCATATAGTTCGTTATATAATCCCTTTTCTGCAGCCCATTGGGCAGTTTGAAAATCAGACGTCCTGATGGTAAGTTGCGAAAAAGCCGGCAACCCTATTTTACGGGTTACAGCAGGCGATATGACAAATGGCCCTATACCAATTGCCAGCTCACTTAATTTTACAGCTGCAAATTGTGTAGCCAAACAATAATCAGCTGCTGCAGCTAGGCCTACGCCGCCACCTACGGCCTTGCCTTGTACCCTTACTATAATAATCTTTGGCGATTTGCGGCATGCATTAATAACCCTTGCAAAGCCTGAAAAAAATAATGCTCCTGCCTCTTTGTCCTTGATCTGCAACAGCTCATCAAAACTTGCACCGGCACAAAATGTACGGTCACCCTCGCTTTTTAAAACTATAACTTTTACCTCTTTATCATAACCCGCCTCAACAACGCTATCTGCCAGCTTGTTTAAAAGATTGGTTGGAAGTGAATTCTGTGCAGGATGGTAAAAGCTAATGGTTGCAATACCATTTAAACTTTTTACAAGTGATACATTTCCGTTATCGGCAGCCTGCATAATTACTGGGTTTAATTTTAGGTGATTAATTGATCAATGACCTATATGTCCAATATCAGAAGTATTTAACTTATCTGCAATTTTTGTTAAAAAAATAGCCGGCGAGGTAACTATGATAACAGTGGCAATTCAAAGTAAAAAGTTGCACCTACGCCTAACTCACTCTCCACACCTATTTTACCCTGATGGTTATTAATAATTTCGGTGCTAATATAAAGGCCCATTCCTAAACCACTGGTCATAAACTTTTTATCTTCAACCCTGTAAAAGCGTTCAAATATTTTATCCAACTGCTCTTCAGACAAACCTATCCCAAAGTCTGTTACCGATACACGCACTACATGGTCATGTACCGCAGTTTTAAGGATGATCTGTTTATTAACCTGCGAATATTTTACTGCATTATTTACAAAATTCATTAAAACCTGTTCTAACCGCTCAGCATTACCGTTTATACGCAACCCAAGAGTTGATTGGTTATCAAAATCATAAAGCGGATAAATGTGCTTTGCATTTTCAATAGCAAGCTTTATTAAATTAGACAGGTCAACTTCGCCCATTGCATATTCAAGTCTGCCGGCTTGTATCTTACTTACATCAAGCAGGTCATTAACCAGGCGTTGCAGCTTATTGATAGCCACACTGGCCTTTTCAATATATTGCTTAACTACGGGTGGCACATCTTCTTTTTTGTAATTGGTTATCAGCTGTAAATATCCCTTTAAACTTGTCAATGGTGTTTTAAGTTCATGGCTGGCTATCCCTATAAACTCGTCTTTACGATCCATTTCCTTTTTCTGATCCTCAATATCTGTAGCTGTACCCACCCAAAAAATTATTTCGCCTTTATCATCTCTCAGCGGAATGGCCCTGTTTAAATGCCAGCGGTACGTATCATCCCACTTTTTATAACGATTTTCGACCTCAAAAATGTTCCCGGTTTTTAGGGCGGAAATGTACTTTTCCATAGTGTGGGGCAAATCATCCGGATGCACAACGTGCTGCCATCCCCAGCCTGCGGTTTCTCCATATCGCCGGCCTGTATAATTATACCATTGCTGATTATAAAAATCAACCTCACCACCGGGCAGGTTTGTCCAGGTCATCTGAGGGATATTATTGGCAAGCAGTTTAAAATGCTCTCTGCTGATCAGCAGATCATTAGTACGCTCCCTTACGGTATCTTCCAGTTCGTTGTTTAATTTTTCGGCTGCATTTTGAGCTGCTAAAAGTTGTTCATTCTTTACTTTCAACTCCCATTCAGCCTCCTTTTGACTGGTAAGATCGGTTAAAATAAGACTGAGCGCCGTCCCTTCATCTAAATCAAGTGTAGTGCATGAAACCAAACAAGGCGTCAATTGAAAATTTTTATTAGCAAGCAGTATTTCGCTTTTAAAATCTTCGTCCCATCCCCGTTTTATTACCTCATTAAATTTACTGGCCGATATTTCGGGAATAAAAGTATTGAAATTTAAACCGATTACCTTTTCGAGCGGCAAGTTCATCATGGCAGCAAAACGCGAGTTACTGTATAAAATAATCCCGCCACGGTTAAGGGTTACCGCCCCCTCATTCATTTTTTCTATAAAAACACGGTAGGTTTGATCGGCAGTTTTAAGCGTATACAACCGGTGCCCATCTTCGCCCCTAACAATAAGTGCGTCAACCTGTCCGCTCCGGATAGCTTCAATGGTATCGTTCGCCTCCTCAAGTTGACGCAGAAGCTCATTATTCCGGTTCAATAATTCCTGGTGTGTATCTTTAGCCGTATCCATTAGTTATCTATATGTAAACCGAGTCCTTTCAAAACTTTGGTGGTATTTGACATATCGCCTATTAACCGGCGTTCTATCCCCGGTGCTTTTTTTATCAGCAGCGGCAAAGCAATAATTTGCTCAAGCTCAGCAATTAATGGTTGCTGATAAACATCAATAATTTCCAGATCATAATTACCCTTTAAATGGGCCTCGCAGATATCTTTTAAGTTTGATATAGCACGTGATGAATTTGGTGAGGCTCCGGTTACAAACAGGCGTAACTGAAAAACATGCTGTTCATGTTCATGAATAACGTTTTCGTCAGATAAAGGCAATTGATCTTGTTCAGACATTGTGTTTACAGTTTAACGGGGAAGGATATTTAAACCCACCAATACTTTCTCTTCATTTGACAAATCGCCAATTATTTTGCGGATAGGCTCAGGTACCTTGCGTACCAAAGTAGGTATCGCAAATATCTGGTCGCCTTCGGCCAATTGCGGCTTAACCAAAAGGTCAATCACTTCAATAGTATATTGTCCTTTCAGATGTTCTTCACAGTACCGTTTAAGGTTAGCCAGCGCGGTAACAGATTTTGCTGTTTTACCCGCCACATATAACCTTAATTCATAATTTATTACTTCCTCTTCCATTACTTTTTACTCCTGATTTGTTTTTCGGTTTCAATTCCTCTTCTCATCTTCGTTATCTCTTTCCGGTTATTTTCAATAATTTGCTGTTTCAGTTCTTCCTCAATATAAATTTTATTCAGCTCTTCCTCTGTCGATTCAAATTCAGCCTGCAGGCTTGATATTTTTGACTCCAGCATTTTACGTTTGCGAATTATTTCTTTGTCTTTACGGGTTACAGCAAAATCTCGTAAAGCAACACCTGTTTTTTCTTTTAGTTTTTGTGCTTCCCTTGCTGATCCTGTAAGTACGCCTTCCGGACCCAGGTAAACGTCAACCAGGTCAAGTCCTTTATCAGTTATAATAAATTCACGCACCTGGTTTGAGTGTTTCATTCCGCGCGATTTCATAATATACATTCCGCGGTTACGCTCCCCGTTATACTCAATGTCCCTTACCAAAAGCCAGGCATCAACCAGTGAGGATACCCCCTCATCTGTTTGTTCGCTCACTATGGTGTTTAAGGATAGGGCCGTGAACATTACTGTAATTTGCTCTTCCTGTAAAAAATCTATCAGCCTTACCAGCATTGATTTTACTTCACTTACAGAACCAACGGTGATCAGGTTAGTTATTGGGTCAAGTATTACGGCTTCGGGTTTAAATTTTTTAATGTTCTTATACATCGATACCAAATGCATCTCCAACCCATACAGCGTTGGGCGCGAAGCATAAAATTGCAACAATCCGCTATCAACATGTTTTTGCAGATCAACATTAATAGAGCCCATGTTACGGATGATTTGCTTTGGTGATTCTTCAAAGGCAAAATAAAGGCATTTTTTCTTTTGCTGGCAGGTTTCATTAGCAAAATAAGCAGCTATACTGGTTTTACCGGTGCCGGCCGTGCCTGAAACTAAAATACTGCTACCCTTAAAAAAGCCCTTACCGCCAAGCATTTCATCAAGCGCCGGGATACCCGATGGTATTCTCTTTGACGATACTTCCTTTTCAAGTTTCAGAGAGGTTACCGGTAATACTGAAATACCTTCCTCATCAATTAAAAAAGGATACTCATTGGTACCGTGTTGTGATCCCCGGTATTTCACTACCCGCAAACGACGGGTTGATATTTGATTAATAACCCTATGATCAAGCAATATCACACAATCTGACACGTACTCCTCTAAGCCCTGGCGCGTTAATGATCCCCCTTCTCCCTTTTCGCCAGTTATAATAGCAGTAACACTCTTTTCTTTTAAAAAACTAAATAAGCGGCGTAATTCTGCACGCAATATGGCTTGGTCTGACAAACCCGAAAAAAGATTTTCAAGTGTATCAAGCACTACTCTTTTAGCACCAATGCTATCAATGGCATAACCAAGCCTTATAAATAATCCCTCCAGGTCATACTCACCGGTTTCTTCAATTTCGCTCCGGTCAATATGTACGTGATCGAGCTTTACCTTGTGTTCGGCTTGTAGTTTATTTAAATCAAAACCCAAAGATGCCACATTCATAGCAAGCTCTTCAGCTTTTTCTTCAAAGGCCATAAACACACCGGGCTCATTAAACTCGGTAGCCCCTCGTATTATAAATTCAAGTGACATTAATGTTTTACCACACCCGGCCTCACCGCAAATAAGCGTTGGTCTGCCCTTGGGCAACCCACCACTGGTTATTTCATCTAAACCGGTAATTCCGGTTGATGTTTTAGGTAAATGGGCAATGCTGTGCTGTTGTTTTTTATGAGATTTCGTCATTGTAAACAAATATTTTTATTCAATATGAAATAAACATGTTATATGAATTACACGCTATTTCTGTTCTAAATGGTTAGTAAATACCGATTGGGCTAAAATTGTTTTACCTCAATAAATTAATTTACACCAATGTTTAATCTCAAAAGTGGTAAGGTGATTTGTAGAGAACAATGTGTATGTGGCATAAAGAGATTGGACTGGTATTGATATCTGAAGTTTTCTAAACATAGTATTTTAATCTGTAAATACACAAATAATATATTTTTTATCGTATTTAATTATTTAATGCTGTTTGAGTAAAAAATATTAAAATAAAAAGGAATTATTGATTCTAATCAACCTAATTAGTTAACTATATGATCATGGCTTCTTTTTCATTCGGTTACATGAATATTAAAGAAGTATATTTATACATTTATCGGCATAATGAGTAACCAAACAGACCTTAACTTTCAAGAAAACGAAGGGATTTTCCGCATGCTGATCGAGGAATCCTCAACCCCGGTTGGCCTGTATGTTGGTGCTGAAATGAGGATAAAAGTGGCTAATCAAGCTATAATTAAAGCATTTGGCAAAGGAGATGATGTAATTGATAAATTATATTTTGACCTGTTACCTGAGTTAAAAACACAAGCCGTATACCACCTTTTAAACAATGTTTTTGAAACGGGAATTGCTTATGAAGATAAAGAGGCGCTCGTAAACATCGTGGTTAATGGCGAGTTACAGTCGTTCTATTATAACTACAGCTTTAAGCCCTTAAAAGATAGTACCGGAAAAGTATGGGGAATTTTGAATACCTCAGCCGATGTTACCGAACTGGTAATTACCCGCCAAAAATTAAAGGAAAGCGAAGAAAGAAAACAATTTGCGTTACAGGCAGCCGAAATGGGCACCTGGGATCTTTATCCTCCTAAACAGATCGTTATCTGGGACAACAGGTGTAAAGAACTATGTGGATATAATAAAAATGATGAAATATTTTATAGTGGGCTGCTAAGATATGTGCATCCTGATGATGCCGATCGCCTAAGACAGGCGGTTCAAAATGCCTATAACTGGGAAACCGGTGGTAACTATGACATTACTTTTAGAGTTATTGACGATAATGGCGAAATAAAATATTGGACAAGATGTAAAGGAAAGGCATATTTTACGCCAAACAATGAGTTGTGGCGTTTTGCAGGAACAGTGCAGGATGTTACCCGCGAAATGCTGGATAAACAGGAACAGCAAAAACTTGTAGCGCTTATTGAAAATACCGACGAAGTTATTGCCGTTGGCGGCATGGACGCGGCCGTAACCTATATCAATAAAGCAGGCTATAAAATGCTTGGCATTGACAGTGAGCAAGATGCCTTTAGACAAGGCACTGACTACTTTTATAACAGCGATCTGAAACGTGTAACGGAGGAGCTTATTCCGCTTGTGCAACAAAAAGGTTCATGGAACGGAGAATTACTTTATCGTCATTTTAAAACCAATGAATCAATACCGGTATATCTGAATGCTTTTCGTATTGATGACCCTGTAACAGGCGAACCAACCGGCATGGCTTCAATAGCCCGCGATCTTAGGCCCGAAAAGGCGGCACATAACGAACAATATAAATTACTGACACTTATTGACCACAGCTCTGATTTTATCAGCCTGTCTGATCTTGACGGTAACGTGAGCTATGTAAATGCGGCAGGCCGCAATATGCTGGGTATAAAAAGCAAGGAAGAACTTCAAATGCATAATAGCCAGTATATTATGCCTGGTGAATTATTAAAACTGAGTAATAAAATAAACAAAATACTGCTTCGGGATGGAAAATGGTCGGGCGAAATTAATTACCGCCATTTTGAAACCGGCGAACCTATACCTGTATATGGCACCACCATGCTGGTTTATGATGCCGTAACCGGGAAACCACACGGCAGGGCATCTATAGCACGTGACTTAAGACGGGAAATAGCCGACAAAAAAGCAGTTACCGACAGCGAACATTTATTAAGAAGTATTACCAACGCATCACCAACGGCCTTGTGGATGTCAGATGTAGCCGGGAATATAACTTACGTAAATCAAACCTGGGTTGACTGGACAGGTTTTCCATACGAAGAGCATTTTGGTGCTGGTTGGACAAAAGCTATTTTACCCGAAGACAGGCAGCGCGCAGGTGAAAAATTCATCAGTGATGTTACCCGCAGAAGTCCTTATGAAGTTGACTTCAGGCTGGTGCGGAAGGACGGCGCCATACGCTGGTGCGAGGCTACAGGCAACCCGCAGTTTGATCAGGAAGGAATATTTATAGGTTACATAGGTGCGTGTGCCGACGTTACTGATAAAACCATTGCCGAGCAACAACTAAAATTAAAAAACCAGGAGCTACATGACCAGATAAAACAGTTTGAATTTGTTACCAATTTTGTGCCTGTACAATTATGGACGGCACAAACGGATGGTCAGCTTGATTATGCAAATAAAACCGCGGTTGACTTTTTTGGTATGCCTCCAAGAGAGGTTATTGGGCCGGAATGGCTTACCAGGGTACACCCCGATGATCAGCCCGGCTGTATAGCTGCCTGGACACACTCCCTGCAAACAAGTGAGGTGTATCAGTTTGAGTTCAGGCTTCAGGATAAAAATGGTGTTTATAAATGGCACCTTGCCCGTGCGTTACCATTTATTATTGATGATAAGGTTATAAAATGGTTTGGTACCAATACTGATATTGATGAGCAAAAACAATTACAACGGCAAAAGGATGACTTTTTAGGGATTGCCAGCCATGAATTAAAAACTCCTGTAACCAGCATTAAGGCCTATGCACAGGTACTTGGTGCTATGCTGACCAAAGAAGGCGAACACAAAAAAGCCGAGATGGTAACCCGAATGGATGCGCAGGTAAACCGGCTCACCAATTTAATAGGCGATTTACTTGATGTTACCAAAATAAACTCTGGCAAGCTACAATTTAATAAAACCTGGTTTAATTTCAACCTGGCTATCAAAGAAACCATGGATGACCTACAGCATACTACCCAAAAGCACACGCTTATAGGTCATTTTGCCGAAACCGGTAATATCTTTTCTGATAAAGATCGCATAAGTCAGGTAATCACCAACCTGATTACCAATGCTATAAAATACTCACCGCATACCAATAAAATAATTATCAATACCAAACTTGAAAACAACGAGGCTATTGTATGCGTACAAGATTTTGGAATAGGCATACCTGACGATAAAAAAGAAAAGGTATTTGAGCAGTTTTACCGTGTAAGCGGCAATAAGCAGCATACATTTCCGGGATTGGGTTTAGGGTTATATATATCATCAGAGATCATCAAACGCGAAGGTGGCCGCATGTGGGTAAACAGTGTTGAAGGTAAAGGGTCTACCTTTTGTTTCTCGCTACCTGCAGATGATGTTAGCAATTAAGTTCTTTTTCCATAAAGAAAAATCATTTTATTTGCCGCTGGAACACTAACTATGAGCCTAAAACACAAAAAAATCATGATAGCCGATGATGATCCGGGTATTGTTGATGCCGTTGAAATGCTACTTGAATTTGAAGGATATGAAGTAACATCAACTATTGATGGAACAACGCTGCTTGATATGAAGACAGATTTGCCCGACTTACTTTTACTGGATATCTGGATGAGCGGTAAGGATGGCAGGGATATATGCAAGAAGTTGAAACAGGAAATTACTACTAAGAACATTCCGGTGATCATGATTTCTGCAAGCCGCGACATTCGGGAATCTGCCATAGCTGCCGGGGCCGATGACTTTTTAGCCAAGCCATTTGAAATGAATGATTTGCTGGAAAAAATAGCTCATTTTGTGAATTAGTTTCCCAATAAATAAAAAACATTAACTCTTATAGTATGTTTATTATTTATAAAAACAATAATCATGGGAGTTTTACAGCATATACAGCACCAGATATCGGCTCTTAACGATCTGATCAAGATAAACAATGACCGGATAGCCGGGTATCAAAAAGCCAATGAAAGCACAGACGAAACAGGATTAAACCTACTTTTTAATGAATACATTGATCAAAGTAAAAATAACGTTTCGGAAATAAGAGAATACATCAGGGTACTTGGTGGCGATCCAACTGATGGCACTACCCTATCCGGCAAATTTTACCATGCCTGGATGGACGTTAAAGCCACTTTTATAAATAAGGACAGGCATGGTATTTTGGCTGATTGCGAACATGGCGAAGACATAGCCAAAAAAGCATACCGCACCGCACTGGATGATAAAGAATTGATATGGGAAGATGAACAAGTAGTATTTATATTAAAAAGCCATCTGCAGTCATTAAAAATAGCCCACGATACCATTAAGTCCCTGCGTGATACTACAATTAATGTATAACAACTATTAATTTACAGCTATGGATAGCCCCGATCAGGATTTTTTAAAAGAATACAAACCCCTGCATGTACCTCATGAATATGATCAGCGTGCTTGTACGCAGGATAATGTGATTTACGCTTTAGCGCAACTGAAAGAAGCAACATCAGCTGAGGTGGCTATAAAACTAAGTTCGTTTGATCCTGATACAGAACCCTTAATACATCAAAAAAATGCAGAGGATGTGCTCAATTATTTATTTAATAAAGGTTTAATAAAAGCCATTAATAAAAAAGGTGAGTTAAATTATAACCTGAGCAAAATTGAAATACCCAACTCTGGCAAAGCCGATGAGCTTTTTTAACAATTACTGGGTTACAGGTTTTGCCGATATAATACTGTCTACAACAAATACGCTCACCCCTCTCCACGGTAAAGTGTGTAAATACTCTTTATAATGTAGTTCAAGATAAGAGCCTGCATTTTTGCTTAGTTGGGCGGCAACCTTTTCGTCAGTAACAGAAAACATAAATTCATTTGAAGCTATACTGCCGCCCTGCGCAGGTGTTTTTATTCCGCTCTGTATTAAACGGCCTTCGTAGGTTTTAAACATGTACCCCTTCTTTACAAAATAGTTCATAGTACCCGCCTTTGCACCTTCGCCAAAAACAAAATAATAGCGCTGGTAAACAAAGCCTACTATTAATAACAATATAACTAACAGGATAATGGTTTTGGTACGGGCTTTCATAGATGAATATTTTTATCTAAACTACAAAAACTTAATAAGGAAACAATATATAACTAAACTTATAAAACAAGCGACACCATGCGCCAGCCGAAGCCGCACAGTTTATTTATTGTTTATAACCGGAACAAGATTCACCTTTTTATAGGACGAAATCATAAAATTAACCAGATCAATAATATTTAGCGGTGGCTCATTGGTGGTGATGCTTAACTTTTTCTTGGTATTGGTAAAATCAATAGCAAAATAATAATTAGGTGCATCTGCCACCTGGTTACCCTGCTCCCAGTTATTCATTTTTTTAAGCTCACTATGCTTTAAAAGGTAGTTTAAACTATCCGTTTGCGACGACGATAGCTTACCCTTATAGTCCCCTTTATAAGGCTCGGCATGGTCGCCGGCTTTTAAGTGATAATCGCCATTGGGCCAAATTTCAATAGCAAGCTGCGGACAGTCGCCAAAACAGGTTGAGGACAAAAAGTAAATTTTTTCAAATTCAATATTTTTATCGTAGCTGTTTTTAAAGTTCTTGAAATCGTAAGTTGTATTGCCTGCCAGTTTTATGGCATTGGGGTCAATAGCTTTAATATATAAGTGGTTGTGATCTACGTGTCGTATCAGGAATTTAAAATCATCCCTGCGTTCCTTTTTAAAATTATCCGCACTGGTATGATAAATATCGGTCATGATCAGTGTATCATTTACAATGGAATAATGTTCTTTAACACCGGCGTAGCCAACGAAGTTATAATACACCTTTTTATCAATAAAATATAAATGCCCCAATGAGGTGGTTATCCAACGCTCCGAGTCAAGACGCACTCCCTGCGCGCGTGATGACTGAAAGGTGAACGTAAATACCAATAAAAAAAGACCGTATTTTAGCATTTGTAAATTAATTTGAGGCCATGATTATGCTGATGCTGTTTTACAAACTCATAAACTCATATAATATTTTGTTAACGATTCAAAATCATCAAATTTGAGTTCATAATCATCTGTTTGGCCAAAACCATAGGTCACAAATATAAAAGGTATGCCCGCCATGCGTGTCTGCTCAGCGTCACCATTGGTATCACCAATATACACAGGGTTTTTAAGTTGATGTTTATCAATCAGCAACTGCATATTATGATGCTTGGGCATATTATTTTGACCGTAAGCCATGGAGTCGGTTACTTGATCTTCAATATCAGCCCATTTTATAAACAACGGAATAATACCAACGGCACAGTTGCTCAGTATAAACAACTTGTATTTAGTTGCCAATTGCCTAAACCCTTCGGTAACACCGGCATACATTAAACCTCCGCTTGTGGGCAATATTTGCCGGCGGGTTTCATTAACATCCATATAAATACCCTGAGCTGCATCGTCATCAAAATCGGGCATTAAAACCTTGGTGAGTTTTTTACCCTCCATACCCATGAGCTGCATCAGATCATCACGGCCGAGGATTCTTTTAATACTTCGTTTTTCAAATACAAGGTTCCAGGAGTTGGCGTAGGTATCAACGGCATCCCACAGGGTTCCGTCCATGTCAAATATCAGGCTATCGGGTTTCTGCATACAAACAAATCAGCTTTTTGCTAAAGATGTAAAATTTACCTTATCCATAAAACATAAGTTCATCTTTTCTTCATTATTAATCTTCACCTTAGCAGTGTGATAAGGTTAATGTGGGCCAGCTTAGCAGGAGGTTGGTTCCATAGGGCCTCTACCGTAAAAGGTAGGGGCTTTTTTATTTTACCCCATAAACAAGCATTCTTTCTATAAAAAAGGCTCATTTACCTGCTGATTCATTTCATCCCCTGTCCAAAAAAACTTAATTAAATCGTTATACTATCGCCTGCCTTGTATACTTCATGAAACTTTATACCCTGCTTATCAAAATGATTAATATAGGCGGCATATCGTTTTTTAACAAAAAACTCTTTAGCGTAACCATCATGTACAGGTAGTATCTGTTTGGGTTGCAACTTATCTGCAAAGGCGGAAATCATCACCTCGCTGGCAAACGGAGCCATGGTAACCATAATCAATAATTCAATATTTTTAAAGGCAAGTAAATTGTTTTCCATGGAGTCAACCGGGTGTAACACTTTATCGTTGATCAAAAAACCCGTCATCTGCGGCAATGGGTTATCCATGATAAGTTCATGTTTTGCGGGGAAAGCCTGTAATTTAAAAGGCCCGAAATTTTTCGTCCCATCCTCAAAAACAGAATAACTAATGCCTGCTTTATCTAATTGCTGCCCAACCCGGGTATTAGTTACTATAGCTGCACCGCTAACATCAATGATGTTTTTTAAAATATCTAACACAAAATGATCAGCATGAATATGGGTGACGATTATAATATTTACATCTGCGAACATTTGAGGTGTAACAAAACCCTCCATAAAAGAGTAATCTCCCGGATCAAATAATATTTTATAACCATCAAGTTCAAACACAAGGCATGAATGCAGGTATTTCGATATTTTCATTTTGGATTGATGTTTACTGAATTAACCTGTAGAATATGGGATTGTTTGCCCCATAGCTACTTGCGTATCTACAGACCGCATTAGTCCTACTAATGTATAGCTTATAAACCGTTCAACTGCTTTTACAATAACTCTGTAGCTAAATTAGCCAGCTCGCTTCGCTCGCCTTTTTGCAGAGTGATGTGGGCATATAAGGGATGTCCTTTTGCTTTATCAATCAGGTAAGACAAACCATTACTTTCCGCATCCAGGTATGGCGTGTCTATCTGGTAAATATCACCGGTAAAAACAAATTTGCTGTTTTCGCCTGCGCGTGATATAATTGTTTTAACCTCATGAGGTGTAAGATTCTGCGCTTCGTCAACAATAAAGAATATTTTGCTTAACGTACGGCCACGTATAAAAGCCAGCGGAGCAATGGATATTTTATCATTACTCACCAATTCATCAATTTTGGCCTGCATCTTTTCGTCATCAATAAATTGATCTTTTATAAATTTCAGGTTATCCCATATCGGGGCCATGTAAGGATCAATTTTTGATTTAATATCGCCCGGTAAAAACCCAATATCCTTATTACTCAGCGGCACAATAGGCCGGGTAACAAATATTTGCCTGTAATATTTACGCTGCTCAAGCGCACTGGCTAATGCCAGCAAGGTTTTACCTGTACCGGCATTGCCTTGTATAGTTACCAGTTTAATATCCGGGTGTAACAACGCATGAATGGCGAAGGCCTGCTCAATATTTCTTGGATTAATATTAAAAACGGGTTGCTCGGTAACTTTTTCAAGCTGCTGGGTTTGTGCATTGTAAAAGCCTGAAACGTCGTTCTTTTTACCTTTTAAAATATAAAAGTGATTATTGGTATATGATTCAACATGCAAACTATCGGCGGGTAGGTTTTCATGCTTATTCAGTTGCGTTATTAACTTCTCTGTTACTTTATCTACATCGGTTTTGCCGGTGTATAATTCATCAAGGTTTTTGATCTTGCCGGTTTCATAATCCTCGGCATGCAGGTTAAGGGCTTTGGCTTTTAAGCGCAGGCAAATATCTTTTGATACCAATACCACCTTTTTATCGGGGTTTTCTTCCTGCAAGCCTAAAGCTGCATTCAGTATACGATGGTCTGTTTTATCTGATCCAAAAACTTCCTCGGCGTCAATAGCGGTGGTTTTAATATCCATGGCCACTTTGAAACTGCCCTTACTTTTACCATTAAGCGGTATCCATTCATTAACCAGGCTATTGCGTGACAGATCATCCATAAGCCGGATAAAACTGCGGGCCTCAAAATTACGGGTATCATTACCGTTCTTTTTATTGTCAAGCTCCTCCAATACCTGTATCGGGATAGCTACGTCGTGCTCCTGAAAATTCTGGAATGCGTTATGATCATAAAGGATCACTGAGGTATCTAAAACAAATATTTTCTTACTTCCGGTAGCCCCGTTCTTACCATCTTTATTCATATCCGACTAATTTAGGGAATCTGTTGCTACATTTTAGCATAAAGATTTGGCTTTAGAGTACAAAAACTAAAAAATACGGCAAATTAATGCTCAACCGCTGCTGTGTAAAACTTAAGCATCGGCAGCTTCCAGGTGCCTTTCCTGTTTTATCTTATTACGGTGCATAGTGCCCCACTCCGCTAAGGCTTGCAGCACATTGCCAAGGGTGTTAGCGTAATCGGTTATCACATACTCCACCACTATTGAGCTTTGAGTATATACATTTCTTTTTACAAAGCCGTTAAGTTCAAGCTCCTTTAATTCATTTGACAACACCCGGGCCGATATTCTTTTTACCGCCCGTTGGATGTCGTTAAAGCGGCTATTGCCTTCTCTTAAAGCCACAATTACTTTAAGTTTCCATTTACCACCAATTACATAAAGCGCATCACCTATGGCAGTTAAACTGCTGCGGCACTCTTTTTCAGAAATCCCTTCTTTCATTTTGTTGATCTTATTGCCATTAACTATACAAAAGGTTACTACTATCCTTTTGTATACTACTAATATTTTATAACCAAATGTAAATAGATTTGCTCATCAAAAAACAATTAAAAAAATGAAAAAGATACTTCATATTATTTCTACACCAAAAGGATCGGGCTCGTATAGCCTGCAGTTGGGAAATGCTGTTATTGAAAAGCTTAAAAATACTTATCCGGGTAGCTCTGTAAAAGAAATTAACCTGCTCGAAAAACAAATTCCGCATCTCCAGGAAGCGCATATACATGCATTTTTTACACCGGCCGGGAGCCACACCGCAGAAAGCACAGCGCTGATAAGCCATTCTGAAGAAGCCATTGCCGATGTAATGGAAGCCGATATTCTAGTTATCGGAGCACCTCTGTACAACTTCGGTATTCCATCTACCTTAAAAACATGGATAGATCATGTTGTTAGAGCCGGAAAGACTTTTAAATATGATGCGAATGGGCCTGAGGGATTGGTAAAAGGCAAAAAGGTATATATAGCTATGGCTTCGGGAGGTATATATTCTGAAGGGCCTATACAAGCTTATGATTTTGTTACACCTTATTTAAAAGCGGTACTGGGTTTCATCGGCTTAACCGATGTTTCAGTATTCAGGGTTGAAGGAACATCTGTAGCTGAACTAAAAGATGCGGCTTTAGAAAAAGGGATAAACAGTATTGTTTTAAACTAATCAAATAAACTGATGGCTCAATATGCATAACGTTATTGAGCCATTATGCTTACTGCTGTTAGAAAAAGGCTGTAAAACGAAAACGGGAGTCACATCTTTCGATTTGAGCTCCCGTTTCCCAACCACTGTTCCACCGTAGTTTTCCAGTAGTACCAAGTTTTGTGTATCCATGACCGATATGACCTCGTTCCCTGTTCTTGCGAACAATTAACTGCTTCTATATCTTTGGTTCTGTTGCGGTTCTCCGTGAAGTTCCAACATCTTTCCCAATTCCTCTTTTAATCACAATCTTTTTTTCAAAGACTTTCGTTTTATCATTTTTTCATGTGACTCAGTTAACTTTCATTGTTCTTTAGTTTTCCCGAAGGCCAACCCGATTCAATTTCCGCTTTCCTGAAAGGCTATCAAAGTACGTCGTTCTTGATGATTTCAATATCGGGACATATTGATGATTTTACAAGCATTTTCTTTATTTTTTATTAACACTTTATTAACAATAAAATCCACTTTATACACATTGCATAAACAGCAATTTCAGTTAAATAAACCTATAAATTCATAAAGAAAAGCCAGTTATAAACAATTGGCTTATCCACATAAAACTGCAAAAACAGGATTCTTTTAAATAAAGGAAAAGCGTAAAATTATAATACCGCTAAATTTTTTCGGTTAAATGCTTCCAATAACGCCTGGGAATATGCCTTAAATGAAGCTTATTATTTTTCCTGGCCACTATATTTACACTGGTAAAATAGTTTTTCCAAAGATGCTGGTAAATACATTCGTCTTCGCTAAATGCAGCTATCAAGTTAGCGGATTTATCTACTTCCGAAAAATCAAGCGATATATATTGTGTGTCATGCAGATCATAATAAAGCCCGTACCCACGCTTAATGTCATATATAATCCACTTTTGATCAGCATAACGGCTTTTGAAATGCCTGATGAGTAAGGGTAACACGTTAAAATCCGGCTCAACGGCCGAATAAAAAGTTTCGTCCTTTAATTTCTGAAAACGTACAAAGGCCTCCATCCGGTGTTTTTCGCGCCGTACCATTTTTATAATTTCGGAGATCCGCATCACATATTTATTCCCATAATCTTCTTCTACATTCTGATCAGTGTCAAAAACATAGCGAATAAAACCAACTATGGCGTTCTCTTCATTTTCCATTTCGGCCATGTGGGCAATATACAGGCGCTGTATACCCGCTGCCGACAACTTTTTCCTTAAACCCTTCAACACCCTGCCAGCCCTGTCTTCGTCCGTAATAACTTGCAGTATTTCCTCAAACATTGCGCTGCTACGCCACTGACCTTTAATTAATTTTACATGAAACAGTTTACGCTCGTAAATTTCAAATACGGCTGTGAGTAAACCTTCAAACGTTCCATCGTAAACCAACGTGTACATGATCAAAACAGGTTAAGTTGAGTTTGGGTATGCTTGATGTATTTACTTTGCGAACCCGCCAAAATAAACTGCTTGATATTGTTACCGGTTAAATCGCGACGTTCAAATTCATTACTCTTACACACAATAAAATACCGGGCCCGGTTAACGGCCACCCCTATTTTTTTAAGTTGCTCCCAGCCTACCCCGGCAAATTTACGCGCCCCAATAATTTTTTGTGCCGATAACATACCTATCCCGGGCACGCGCAATATCATTTGCAGATCGGCCTTATTAATATCAACCGGAAAAGCCTGCATATTACGAATAGCCCATGCCAGCTTAGGGTCAATATCCAGATCAAGCAATGGCTGTTCACTGTTCACAATTTCGTTTACATGAAAGCCATAAAACCGCATTAACCAGTCGGCCTGATATAGGCGGTTCTCCCGTACCATTGGTACAGCAGTATGGAGTGCAGGCAAACGGCTATCGGCCAGCACGGGCACATAGCCCGAATAATAAACACGTTTTAAATTAAAATTTTTATAAAAATAATTAGCCGACTGCAATACCTGCTGGTCACTCTCTGGCGTGGCACCAATAATTACCTGTGTACTTTGACCTGCAGGTGCAAACAAGGGTGCTTTTTTAAATAGCTTTTTTTCCTCCGTGCGTAGAATGATCTCATTTTTCAGAAAATTCATAGGATTGATCATGTCCTGCCGGTTCTTATCTGGCGCTAATAGTTTTAGTCCGGCTTCGGTTGGCATTTCCAGGTTAACACTCAGCCGGTCTGCATATAAACCAGCCTCATGCATTAGTTCGTTACTTGCCCCGGGGATTGATTTGAGGTGTATGTAACCATTAAACTTGTGCTCTGTGCGTAGCTTTTTAGCAACCCTTACCAGGCGCTCCATTGTATGGTCGGCATCCTTAAAAATCCCCGAACTCAAAAACAACCCTTCAATATAATTACGCCTGTAAAAATTGATAGTTAAATCAACCACCTCTTGCACGGTAAAAGCGGCCCGTTTTATATCATTATTTTTGCGGGATACGCAATAAGCACAATCAAAAATGCAATGGTTGGTGAGCAGAATTTTCAAAAGTGATACACAACGTCCATCTTCGGTGTAGCTGTGGCATATTCCGTTACTGGCATTACCCAGGCCTTTATTTTCGTTTTTACGTTTACTGCCGCTTGAAGCGCATGACACGTCATATTTAGCTGCATCGGCCAAAATATTCAATTTCTCTGTTATTCTTTCTGCATCCATATCAAATCAAAAATACTAATAATATTAGCAATTTATTACAGGAAAAGATTTTATTTTATCGCTTTTAGTTGTACGCTCACGACATTATTTATCATTAAAGGAAAACATAAGGCAATATTTCCGGTTGATTTTAAAAAGAGATAGTGTTATGGAAAAAATATATACAGCTGTGGTTACAGCAAAAGGCGGCCGCGATGGCCATATCCACTCTGAAGACGGAGTTATTGACTTGGATCTTAAAGCGCCAAAGGCAATGGGCGGCGAAGACGGCTACCCCAATCCCGAATTGCTATTTGCAGGCGCATGGGGAGCATGTTATTTAGGTGCATTAGGATCTGTGGGACGGCGTGATGGGGTAAATGTAACCCAGGCTACAGTTGATGTTCATGTAAATTTCAACAAAGAAGGCGAGTCTTCTTATGCCCTCTCCGCCGAATTGCATGTCCATATCCCGGGTATAGACTGGGATGTTGCACAAAAACTGGCTGATGCAGCACACAAAGGCTGTCCATATTCTAAAGCAACCAGAGGAAATATAGACGTAAAAGTTGTTGCTGATTAACTGCTTGTGAGGCAAGATTTGTAACCATGTCCTGGTAAATCATCAAATGAGCTCAAGGGGCTTTATTGTAATTTATCAGGACATGGTTTTCTTTTATTCGTTTAATGCATTGCAGCTATCCGCAATACTTTATCCGTTATACCTGCGGGCATATTAACTATATTATTTGTGAGCGTGAATGTTTGCATGGTATTGCCGGTAACTACATCGGTCCATGTGGCTTTATATGTTCCTTTAGGTAAATTAAGGATTAAGGAATATGGCTTCATGGCGATATGCTCCAGGTAAATTACCCATTGTTTATTATCATCGCTCAGCGCCTCCGTTATAGCTCCTGGTGAAGCTTTCACTACCCGCAAATCGGGATGCAGGTTTACAAAATCCAATGCATCAAAATAATGCTTTAAAATACCAAACTGCTTGCGTAGCTCAGGGCTGCCTCCACCCGGCGCCTTATACGAAGTGTCCTGCCCTGTTTCCATTCCAGCTGAAAAGGAATAATCAAGCTGATTAAACAATGCCCCCCCAGCCATCAAAAACCGCCAGGCTTGCCTGCGATAAGTGGTATTTAAACTGCCTGCAAAGCCTGTTTCATTAAAACCTATTACCTTATTTAAATAATAGTTTTCGCCAACTGTGTTTGGCAACGCATAGTGGAAATTAAAAATAGAAATATTAGCATCTGGGTTGGTAATTGGATAATGAAAATTGGATATATTTTGTGACAGGAGATGTTGATTGGCAAGCTTACTCTCCTCGTCTTTGATCCAGCCCGCTACCCGTTGTTGCCAGTCGTTAGAGCGTTGCGATACCACCTCCAGAAAATTCCTGAAATCTTTCACATCACCATACTCATTGCGCAGTATCACTGTATCTTTCTGAATAGCATAAGGTTCATTTTGTATTTCAAAATAAAAATTACCAAAGCCATTAAGTTCCCTTACAATTTTACGCACATATTTTTCCTGATAAGCCAGTATATTACCATTTTGCAGCGTATTAACTAATCCGGCGCTGACCTCGTCCGTTTTGTTAATATTATTTTTTGTATTCAGCGCGCTGTATTCCCAACCATGCTGATAATAGGACGAAAATAGGTTCACTTCAACTATTACGTCATTGCGGTTAGCCTCTGCCATGAATTGTTTTAGCCTGATAAAGTAGCCCTCGTCCCATTTATCCAGATCAAATTTATTGCCGCCCAATTCAAATCCGCTCTGATCACTGCGTTTCCAGGGCAATACCAGATTTTGTTCAGAAGGTGCAAGAGTGTTACTTTTAATACCAAAGTCGCCCGGTTTTTCAATATATGCCCCGGTAAACAGGCGTGTGGTATTTAATCCATCGTTAGCTACGGTTTGCAAGTAGGTTTTATAATCAAAACCTAAGTTGATCACCGAGCCGTAATGCTCGCCAGATCCAACCAACAATGCCGGCTTACCCTTGTATATGAAATAATGCAGATTTTGAGGATTAAGCTTAATTGGCTTAACATTTTGTGAAAATACCACAGTTGATACCAGCAGCATTATTGCTGAAAAAACAAGCCTTTTTTTCATGAAGGGGGTTTATAAAGATTGTTAAATATACAATAATCACAAACCTTTTATTGTCTATCATTTTAGTTATCAATAAAATAATCACAAAAAAGGCCGCTCCAAATTGAAGCGACCTCATCTTAAAACCAAACTAACTACTCTATGAAAACAATCTTTAATTATTTTACTGCTATTTCTCTTGATTGAAATTTAGCTTCTTCCTTTTTAGCTACAATAAGCTTCAATATGCCATCGGTATAATCGGCTTCAATTTTTGAATGATCAGCACTTTCTGGTAAAGTAAACGACCTGGTGAACGCATTGTAACTGTATTCGCGTTTGCTGAATTTTTTACCTTCTTCTACGTTCTCGGCTTTCTTATCAGCCGATACGGTTAATACATTTTTATCCAGGTTAATCTTAAAGTCTTCTTTCTTTAAGCCGGGAGCGGCTAACTCAATTTGAAACTCATTTTCAGTTTCTGCAATATTTACTGCAGGTACGCGGGCAACTAATTTGTCACCTAAAAATGAATCGTTAAGTATAGAATCGAATACGTCGTTAAAGAATGGACCTACTGTATTATTTTTTAAACCGTGGTTGAATTTTACTAATGTCATTTTAATATCTCCTTAAGTTTTTGTTTTTGTTAACTTCGTAAACTATTAATCAACTGTTATACCAAGAGATAAAACCGATTATTCAGAAGACAATTTGTCACCAAGAATGGTTTTATAGCGACAAATTGACACAAATGGCTGAAAAACTTACAGATTACAAATACAAAACGGGCATCCCCATCCGTTTTTCGGATATAGATTCCTTCGGGCACGTTAACAATGCAGTGTATCTAACGTATTTTGAAATAGCAAGAACCAGCTATTGGAAAGAAGTGATTAACTGGAACTGGAGCCATGCAGGCATTATACTTGGCCGTTCGGAGATCAACTACCTTAAACCCATTACTATTAACGACCAGATAGCCTGCTATGTGCGTACCATACGTATAGGTAACAGTAGTTTTGATGTAATGCATGTATTAGTTAAAATAACACCACATGGAGAGGAAATTGTGACTACAGGAAAAACTGTTTGCATCAGCTATGACTACGCTTCCAATAAATCTGTGTCTATACCGGCTAACGAGCGCCGCAGCATGATAGAGTATGATGAACCCAGATTGATCCTGAATACGAATTAATATTTAACTATGCAGATTTCAAATATGCATGTACATAAACGATGATTATTAAAATCAGATCATCCCCTTTATTATTTGCACATTTGAAATCTATCTAAGCGCAGCTACCCTTAAAATATCTTACCAGGGTTTAATATGGTATGAGGGTCAAACACCTTTTTGATTCCACGCCATAGCGCAAAATGCACGTCTGAATATTTTATCGACATAAAATCTTTTTGCACCAATCCAATGCCGTGCTCACCAGAAAGCGTTCCGCCCAGGGAAACTGTTAGTTCAAATATTTCGCGGATGCCAAATTTAAGTTTGTTATTCCAGTCTTTATCACTCATGTTAGCCTTAATAATATTTACATGCAGATTCCCATCGCCCGCATGGCCATAACAAACTGATTCAAAGCCATATTTAACACCTATCTCTTTTATTCCTTTTATTAGCTGAGGTAGTGCAGCGCGAGGCACAACCGTATCTTCCTCTTTATAAACTGAGTTTGATTTTACTGATACCGCCATGGTACGCCTCAATCTCCATAGTTCTTCTTTTTGTGCCGATGAATCGGCAAACAACACATCAGTACAGTCATAAGCTTCCAAAACAGCATTGATCTTTTCACAATCGGCAAATATTACATCCTGATTATTGCCGTCCACTTCAATCAACAAAAAAGCCTCAATACCATCTTTCAGGTCAAATGCAATATCATCATGTTCTTTTACCCACTCTACCCCTCTTCGTTCCATAAACTCCAGGGCCGATGGGATAATGCCCGCCCTGAATATAGCCGATACCGCAGCGCACGCCGCCTCATTGGTTGGAAACGAGGCCAGCATCAGCGCATCAAGTGTTGGTAATGGCAACAGTTTAACCACAATTTTAGTAATGATACCCAGGGTACCTTCTGAGCCTATCATTAATTGGGTTAAATTATACCCGGAAGCATATTTGAGTGTATTGGCTCCTGTCCATATAATTTCTCCCGACGGCAAAACTACTTGCAAATTGAGAATATACTCCCGTATGGTACCATACTTTACCACCCGTGGGCCGCCCGAACCATGTGACACATTACCGCCTATAAAACAGCTGCCCTTACTGGCGGGGTCAACCGGATAAAGCAAACCTTTAGCGGCCGCCTGGTTCATAAACTCTTCAGTAATAACACCAGGCTCAACAGTGGCCTGCAAATTTTGTTCATCTATTTCAAGCACCTTATCAAACCGCTCCATAGCTATTAACAAGCCGCCTTTTATAGCCAAAGCACCGCCACTTAAACCGGTACCAGCTCCGCGTGGCGTAACCGGGATACGGTGCTTATTGCACAACTTCATTAATGCAGATACCTCTTCAGGCGTTTTAGGCTTGGCAACTATATCGGGATAGTACACCAGGTCTTCTGTTTCATCGTGGCTGTATTTTTCAAGCTCATTATGTTGAGCAATAACACTATCAGCACCAACAATAGCTGTAATTGCCTCTAAAATTGGGTTGGTAATTATATTATAATTCATTTGCTGATGGATAGTTTATAATAATACTGGAGTGTGCTACTTTACCCATTAAAGGCGGGTTGAGTTTTTTAATAGTTACCCGTATGTTTTTCACAAAAGGGTATTTATTTTTAATCCTGTCTGTGATGGATTGCCCCACAGTTTCAATCAATTTACGGGGATGCTTCATCTCTTCGCAAACTATAATATATAGCCGCTCGTAGTCAACCGTATTATCCAGATCATCTTCGTTGATATCTCCCTGCGGAATAAAGGCAACTTCAATATCTACTATAAAACGGCAGCCTAACTTTTGTTCTTCGGGGTAAAAACCATGGTGCGAAAAAAACTCCGCACCCTGCAAAGCAATGTTAATCATAATTCAAAAGTAGTTGATTTAGTTGAGGTATTTAAAGCTCCTAACCGGAAAGTTCAGCATACGCCATCTAATAGGCTGCTTTTTTTGAAATAATTAAAAAAAATAAAAATGCAAAAAGCAGGTTTAAACAATCTAAACCTGCTTTTTGTCAATAAGTGCCCTGTAGTACAAAAAAACACCGATTTCGACTTGTTTATCTCGCTGTTAAATGCTCTATATTTGCTCACCAACTATAATAATTATGGCTAAAACAGATCTTTACGAATCGCCTGACTACTATCAATTAGATGAGTTACTTACCGAAGAGCACAAATTGATACGCTCATCAGTACGTGACTGGGTAAAAAAAGAATTAAGCCCGGTTATTGAGGATTACGCTCAAAAAGCAGAGTTCCCTATGCATTTGATAAACGGCCTGGGTGAGATAGGTGCATTTGGCCCAACCATACCTGTTGAATATGGCGGTGCAGGGCTTGATTACATGGCTTACGGCATTATTATGCAGGAAATTGAACGTGGTGATTCCGGTATTCGCTCAGCTTCGTCTGTACAGGGCTCATTGGTCATGTACCCAATTTATGCCTATGGATCTGAGGAACAACGTAAAAAATATCTGCCCAAATTGGCATCAGGTGAGTTGATGGGCTGCTTTGGCCTTACCGAACCTGATCATGGTTCAAACCCAGGTGGGATGAATACCAATATAAAGGATGCCGGCGATCATTATATATTAAATGGCGCAAAAATGTGGATCTCGAACGCCCCATTTGCCGATATTGCTGTTGTATGGGCAAAAGATGAAACAGGTAAAATCCGGGGATTAATTGTTGAGCGGGGCATGGAAGGCTTTACTACCCCTACTACGCATAATAAATGGTCATTAAGGGCATCAGCTACCGGCGAACTTGTATTTGATCATGTTAAAATACCTAAAGAAAATCTGTTACCTAATGTTGCCGGCTTAAAAGGCCCTTTAGGTTGCCTTAACCAGGCACGTTATGGTATTGCCTGGGGCGCACTGGGCGCAGCCATGGATTGTTATGACACTGCACTCCGTTACGCTAAAGAGCGCGTGCAATTTGGTAAACCTATAGCAGGGTTCCAGCTACAGCAAAAAAAGCTGGCCGAAATGATAACAGAAATCACTAAGGCCCAGTTACTGGTTTGGCGCTTAGGTATACTTAAAAACGAAAATAGGGCTACCGCTGCGCAAATATCAATGGCTAAGCGCAACAGTGTAGAAACAGCCATTAATATAGCCCGGGAAGCACGGCAAATGCTGGGCGGAATGGGCATAACCGGGGAGTACCCGATTATGAGGCACATGATGAACCTGGAGTCGGTGATTACTTATGAAGGCACCCATGACATTCACTTATTAATAACCGGGATGGATATCACCGGCGAGGATGCCTTTAAATAAAGCGGATTGATTTAGTTAACTTTAGATTAATTATTATGTAACAGTTAAGTATATAACTATTGTTCATTTTGCTTATGAACGTTATATTTGTTGTTACGTAATTTAATGTTAAACCCCTATTTCCTTGTCTTTCCCAAACGCATAGTTGTGCGTACATATGCTTTATGGCTATGCCTTGCCTTTTTTTTAGGAGTACAGTCGTGTACTGACAACAAATTTGACACAGGTGACTATTCGCCCCATTTTAAGGCCATCTTCGACACAATATCCCGGTATGCCGAAATAAGAAAGCAGCCACTTACAGATACGCGCTATCTCGACTCCAACTTTAAAAAGCTTCCAAATCCATTTATAAATGATTGGTTCCGTTTTTATGGACTCCATTTCGTGTATGAGAAAAAAGTAACTCATAACGTAAAAAAAACATTGATGTATGCCGATAGCATGATGCTGATGGCAAAAAAAAGTGTCACTAAAAAACAATACCAACTAAACTTTGCCGAAGCCAATTTTGCAACCGGCGATGCTTATTTTGATCTGTCGCAATATAACGATGCTTATAAATGCTACTATCAGGGATATTTTATTGGTAAAAACCTGATCAATAACGAAATTCTGGCCGAATACACCTATCGCATGGGGATGATACTGTTTAAACAAAACCATTACATAAAGGCAGCCAATTATTTTAAAATAAGTTACCGGCAAAGCATGGCCTATAAAGATGGATTCAGGGCATTTTATCAACGGCAGGAGTTACTTGGCAATATTGGTGAAAGCTATAAAAATGCCAACATGCTTGATAGCGCCACTTTTTATTTTACCACTGCCCTTAATTATATCAATGCTAATAATGATCGCTTTAAAGACGTAGCAAATTTGTTAGAAATTGCGCGTGGTGTTATTTATGGCGATCAGGGTGAAGTTGCTTCAATGACAAAAAACTATGCCCCGGCTGAGCAGCTCTTTAAGAAAAGTATCGCCATTAACCTAAAAAAGGGAAATGATAACCATGATGCGCAATTAACGGAAATTAAGCTCTCGCACTTATATCTTGCACAGGGCAAACATGAAAAGCTATTCAATGTACTTAAAAACCTTCGGGTTCAATTAGATAGTTTGAGCAATGAAGATGCCGAGCCTAATTGGAATAATTTAATGAGTACCTATTATGCCCACAAAAAAAATTATGCAAAGGCTTTATATTATTTGAAAATTTATTCGGCACTTAAAGATTCGGCAATACGGAAAATAAACTCACTTAAAAACACCGATGTTAATTAGCAACAAGCCAATTTTGACAAGCAAAGTCAGATAGATTACCTTAAAGATCATAACAAGTTACAACTCATCTACATTTATCTGGCGGTGATATTTTCAATTATGGCCGTTATCATCATTTTTCTGGTATTCAGAAATTTAAAAAGATCAAAGTTGGATGTTGTAGCCGTTAAAGTCTTAAACGATCAGATAAACGATCAAAATAACCACCTGGAATACGCGTTGGACGAGCTAAAGCTTAAAAGCCAGGAAAAAGACAGAATATTACGTACAGTAGTACATGATCTCCGAAACCCTATAGGTGGTATTGCTTCTTTAACCAGCGTAATGACAGAGGACGACTACACTGCCGAGCAAAAAGAACAGCTTAATTTAATTAAAGAAACATCTTTTAACTCTCTTGAGCTTATTAACGAAATATTAGAAGCTACCAATACCGCCACTGCTAAATTAAATAAGGAGCTGGTTGACATCAATGCGTTACTAAGTAACAGTGTAGAATTGTTACGGTTTAAAGCTGCAGAAAAAAAGCAGGTTATCAAACTTGAACTCCTGGATAATACGCAGGAGCTATTAATGAGCCGGGAAAAAATATGGCGGGTTATCAGTAACCTTATTAGCAACGCCATCAAATTTAGTCAGGCAAATACCCAAATTGTAGTTTGGGCTAAAAATTTGGAGTCTGAGGTACAGATATCAGTTAAAGATCAAGGAATTGGGATACCCGAAAAATTAAAAAGCCAGGTATTCAATATGTTTACAGATGCTAAACGCCCCGGTACAGAAGGCGAAAAGTCGTTTGGCTTGGGGCTTTCTATTTGTCAGCAAATTCTGGAAAAACATGATGGCCGCATCTGGTTTGATAGTGATACCGAAGATGGTACTACATTCTATTTCTCGCTCCCCAAAACC
This sequence comes from Mucilaginibacter saanensis, assembly GCF_014200575.1. Taxonomy (GTDB): domain Bacteria; phylum Bacteroidota; class Bacteroidia; order Sphingobacteriales; family Sphingobacteriaceae; genus Mucilaginibacter. The sequence goes on from NZ_JACHBZ010000014.1 coordinate 118,257, forward strand.
AAATCTTAACTACTTCTTTTACTTCAAAAAATCAGCATACCAGCGGCCCGACGCTTTAACAATACGTTGTTGCGTATTATGGTCAACATAAATTAACCCGAAGCGGGGATGATATCCTTCTGCCCATTCAAAGTTATCGGTAAGCGTCCAAACAAAATAGCCGTTAACCTTACTGCCTTCCTTTTTTGCCTTTAAAACCTGCCCTAAGTAATTTTGTAAATATTGCAGCCGTTTAGGATCATCAACCTTACCCTCCCTAACCTCATCAGGGAAAGCCGATCCGTTTTCGGTAATAATGATTTTTTTTATTTGCGGGTAGGCATCAAACTTTTTAATCATGTAATAAATGGATGGAGGATAAACTTCCCATCTCATAGCCGTTAATTCCACGTTGCGCTTTTCGGCTTTTACCATACGTGCGCCGATGTATGGCGTAAAAAACGAGTACTTTACAATTTCACGGGTATAATTCTGTATCCCGATAAAATCAAAATCGAAATGCATATTATCCTCATCGCCCGGCTGAAAATACTTTTGAAGCCCCTTTAAAACGGGGAGGTCTTTTACCGGATAGCCCAGCCCCAAAATAGGTTCAATAAATAAGCGGTTTATCAGGGCATCTGCCCGCACGGCCGCTGCAACATCACGGGGTTTATCACTGAGTGGTTCAATTTGCGAGCACGAAAAAGTGGTGCCTATTTGAGCCTCCGGCAACAGGTTTCGTAATATTTTACCACCTGCAGTAATGCTTAAAACAACATGGTGTATGGCTGGCATAAAGTTCTTCATTCCGCTGCGGCCAGGGGCATGGATACCAAAAAAATAGCCGGCACCCGTAAATACCACGGGTTCATTCATCACCATCCAGTTTTTAACACGATCGCCAAAGCTCTTAGCACAAAGGGTCACAAACTCACTAAACCAGTTAATAATGTCGCGATTTGTCCAGCCCCCTTTTTGTTCAAGTATTTGCGGTAAATCCCAGTGGTAAATGGTAACCCAGGGCTCAACCCCCTGCTGTAAGCAATAATTGATAACCTCATTATAATAATCAATACCCAATTGGTTAACCGCACCGGTACCATCCGGCAATAAGCGCGACCAGGAAATAGAGAATCGGAAATTAGGGATGTTAAGTTCTTTAATAAGATTAATATCCTCTTTATACCGGTTATAAAAATCACAGGAGGTTTTAGCGTGGTCGGCATTTAGTATTTTACCATTTTTTGCCGTAAATGCATCCCAGACAGATTCGCCTTTGCCATCGGCATCATGCGCACCTTCTATTTGAAATGCAGCGGTTGACACCCCCCAGATAAAGCCGGTGCCGAAAAGTTGTTTATGAAGTGGTGTACCCTGATCCGTTAATTCCATTAAATTGAGCTACGCAAAGCCCAAAAGTGCGATTATATTTACGAAAGAAAAATTTTAACGGTGAACTTAATGTATGAAAGATGATTTCATACTTTTCAGGATCATCCATTCACGAAAACCATTAATTAGTCTTGCAAAAACCGAGATGAGTTTCATAACTATGCTTTTATGTGTATCTAAAAGTAATACAACAACGTAACTTAATTGTAACACTTATATTATCATATTATTAAACCCAAACATTTTGAATAAAGCATTTTAAGCCGGATACTTGTCTTACTAATATTTGCAAAATGAAAACACATTTTATTAAGATGTTTAACTACAACCGTTTTGCTAATGATTTAATATTACAGGCTGTTATAGCGGCTAATGAACCTAAAAAGCCATTGCAACTGCTGGCCCACCTGCTAACAGCAGAAAGAGTATGGCTGGGGCGGTGCAAGGGACAACCCAATCACACGCATAATTTATGGCCCGATTATACCGCGGCTCATTGTGACGAACTCATTAGCGAAAACCACGATGCCTGGGTAGCTTATTTAAAAGAGTTAACTGATACCGATTTTACCAAAGTAATTGCATATCAAAACTTAAAGGGTGATCAGCTACAGGATCAACTAAGTGATATTTTCACCCAGGTAATTAATCATGGCACGCATTCCAGGGCACAGGCGGGGCAACAGTTAAAATTTGAAGGTGTACAAAGTTTACCAGCTACTGACTATATTTATTATTTAAGAGTATTAAAAAGCAGTAATTAAGCCTATAATTTACAATATTTGCCCTTGCTTACATCATTAAAGAAAAACATGAAAAAATACGCTTTAACCATTTTAACAGCGAGTTTATTATTAGGCTGCGCTGACACCAAAAAGCAGGAAAAATTGCTTTTAGATAGCGTTATTGCCGTACATGATAAAGTAATGGCCAGTGATGAGCAGTTGATGAAAAACAAAATGATCCTGGACAGCCTGATCAAGCGTGGCTCAACTACCATAAATATAGATTCGGCTAAATCCTACCTAAAACAGGTTGATGATGCCGATGATGCCATGAGCGACTGGATGCATAAGTTTGATGCTGAAAACAAAGGCAAATCGCACCAGGAGGTTATGGACTATTTGACCGAGCAAAAAAAGAAGATAACGGTTATTGACTCCCAAATAAATGTTGCCGTTACCAATTCAAATAAATACCTGACTACAACTATAAAAAAATGAAGAAATTAATTGGTGCACTGGTTATAATTCTGTTTTATAGTGCCTGTAAATCAAATAAAACACCATCGGCCCTCCCTATTTTGGGTAATCGCGAACCGGTTACCAAAACAGTTGATGGTAAAACAATTACCGATACCGTATACTCCACCATACCTGATTTTAAATTCGTTAATCAATATGCAGATACCATTACCGGTAAAAGCCTTGATGGCAAAATATACGTGGCTGATTTTTTCTTTACCACCTGCCCTTCTATTTGCCCGGTAATGCATCGCAATATGCTTAAAGTATATAATGAATTTAAAACCGACGATAATTTCAGAATTATATCACATACCATTGATCCTAAATATGATACTGTTCCGGTATTAAAAAAATATGCCGATAAATTGGGGATCAGCGGCAATACCTGGTGGTTACTGCATGGCACTAAAGACGAAACCTATCAGATTGCAAAAAACTACCTGGTATCGGTACAGGAGAAAAACCCACAGGGAGAATATATACACGACGGTTATTTTATTTTGGTAGACAAACAAAAGCGCATTCGCGGAACTTATGATGGTACCGACCCGGCGCAGGTGACTAAATTAATTGCTGATATAAAAGTATTAAAGGCCGAGCCGGATCAGGTTGGAGCTAAATGAAATTAAAATTTATAACAGGTATAAGTTTATTACTGATTGTTTTGGCGGCTTCATGTCAAAGCGACGAGCAGATGGAGTTTAACCGCTATTATTCAGGTGGCAGCGTGATCTATCTGGCGCATTGTCAAAATTGCCATGGCGAAAAAGGCGAAGGTTTGCAGGCATTAATTCCTCCGCTTACCGATGCGGCATATCTTAAAAACAATAAAACATCATTGGCCTGCTATGTTAAAAATGGCCTTAAAGGAAAAATAACTATATCCTCACGCACTTTTGAAGGCGAAATGCCCGCAGCAGACGACCTGTCGCCTATTGAAATTGCTAAAGTACTTACCTTTGTTACCAATTCTTTTGGAAACAAAACAGGTTTAATAAACCTGCAGCAAGTTCAGGCCAACCTGGAAAAATGTCATTAACAAATACCTGTTTGACAAGGCACCCTGGCAACTGAAATAAAAAATCCATACCTTTACGCTTGCAAAACGTTCTATCGCTGCCATCTTGTATGGCGGAGGAAAGTCCGGGCAACACAGAGCATCCTGCTTCCTAACGGGAAGGCGCCGGCAGCCGGTGACAGCAAAGTGCCACAGAAATTATACCGCCACGATTTATCGGGGTAAGGGTGAAAACGTGAGGTAAGAGCTCACGGCATTTCCGGGCGACCGGAGATGACGGTAAACCTCAGGAGTTGAAAAACCAAATAGGTTCAGGAAGCGGAGCTGCTCGCTCCCGCAGTTTGCCGCAAGGCAAATCACTCCTGGATGGGTAGGTTGTTTAAACCTGTCAGCAATGGCAGGGCCAGATTAATGATAGAAGTTGCCCGTTAAACGGCAATACAGAACCCGGCTTACAGATTTGCTGCTGAAATTATATAACCCTTTCCTGCAAACAGGAAGGGGTTATTTTTGTTAGAAGCAAAATGTGTTTATTTTTCTATACAAATCTTATATATTAGCGAGGTAAACATTACTAATCTATTTGAAAATATTACAGAATGGCTAAAATTTTAATTATTGATGATGAGCGGTCTATCCGTAACACGTTACGCGAGATCCTGGAGTATGAAGATTATGATGTTGAAGATGTAGACAATGGTGTTGACGGATTACAATTAATAGAAAAAAAGGATTACGACCTGGTATTGTGCGATATTAAAATGAATCGTATGGACGGCATGGAAGTGCTGACCGAAGGCCTGGCAATTAAACCCGACCTACCATTTATCATGATATCTGGCCATGGCACTGTTGAAACCGCCATCGAAGCCAGCAAAAAAGGGGCATTTGACTTTATATCAAAACCACCCGATCTAAACCGCTTACTGATTACCGTACGCAACGCACTTGACAGGGGAAGCCTGGTTGTTGAGGCCAAAGTATTAAAGCGTAAAGTTTCAAAAGTCCGCCCTATTTTAGGTAACTCCCAGGCCATTCTTAAAATAAAGGAAACTATTGACCGTGTGGCCCCTACCGATGCCCGTGTACTGGTTACCGGTGCCAATGGTAGCGGTAAGGAATTGGTAGCGCGCTGGCTGCATGAAAAATCAAACCGATCAAACGCGCCGATTATTGAAGTTAACTGTGCTGCAATACCTTCAGAACTGATAGAGAGTGAATTATTTGGGCACGAAAAAGGCTCTTTTACTTCGGCTATTAAACAGCGTATTGGCAAATTTGAATCCGCAAGCGGCGGTACGCTTTTTCTGGATGAAATTGGCGATATGAGCCAGTCGGCACAGGCTAAAGTTTTACGTGCCCTACAGGAAAACAAAATAACCCGCGTAGGTGGCGAAAAAGAGATTGACGTTGATGTACGCGTAGTAGCGGCTACTAATAAGGACCTGCTTAAAGAAATTGAGGCTGGTAATTTCCGGATGGACCTTTACCATCGTCTTAGCGTGATATTAATACATGTGCCCCCATTGGTTGACCGTAAAGATGATATTACCTTACTAACCCAAAGCTTTTTGGACGAAATATGTAATGAATATGGCATGCCGGTTAAAAAAATATCTGATGCAGCTTTGGATGCCCTTAAGGCCCTGCCATGGACAGGTAACATACGTGAGTTGAGAAACATGGTAGAACGCTTAATTATATTGAGCGATAAAACCATTACAGATAATGATGTGAGGGCTTTTGCCAACCCATCAGCGCCTGTAGCTGCCGGAAGTGGCGATAATAACGGAGCCCAACAAACAGACTTTGATCAGTTTAATAACTTTCAGGAATATAAGGATTTTGCCGAGCGCGAATACATTAAGTTTAAACTCGAAAAAAACAACTGGAATGTGTCAAAAACGGCAGACGATATTGATATACAGCGCAGTCATTTATACAGCAAAATTGAAAAATTCGGTCTTAAAAGAGGTGAATAATAGCTTGCAAAACATGTAAACAAAAGCGCCTTGTAGAAACAGGCGCTTTTATTATTTAGTTATATTACTTACCATTGTATAAACTAAATCTCACATGAAATTAATCCCTCTTGCTTTAATTTGTACACTGGCAGTTACATCCTGTTCTCAAAAACAAACCACCACCGAACAAAAATCCAATCAACCACTTATTGGCAGCTGGCACCTGATATCAAGTAAAAGTATTACCAAAGGCGACACCGTGGTTACCACCCCGCCTAAAGACCAGGAAATGGTGAAAATATTTAATGGTACTGACTTTGCTTTTTTTACACATGATTTAAAAAAGGGGAAGGCCGCAAACCCGGTTTTTGATTCAGGAGCAGGCACCTACACCCTGGTTGACAGCAATTATGCTGAGCATTTGGCCTATTGCAACTATCGCGACTGGGAAAACCGCGATTTTAAATTTACTGTAAAGTTCAATCACGACACCCTTGTTCAGCGCGGCATTGAAAAAATAGATAGTCTGAAAATTAACCATGAGATCATTGAAACTTACGTAAAGCTGCGTTAAGGTAACTAATATATAAACATGGCATTTCCGCGTAAGTTTCTAATTCTGCTGACAAGCACAACTTTGTTTTTTAATAACTGTAAACCTGCTAATAAGATAAAATCATCAGGCAATGTTAACACAAGCAAAGATGGTATTGCTATCACTAAGGATACGTTAAACACTAACGCTGTACCGGCAAATTCAATACCGTTAAAAAACATGTTTGGCATCAATGCCTACGAATGGAACTTTTTGCAGGATCCGGCCAACCCAAATCTTAAAAGTCATATTTATGAGTCCAATATGGCTATCATAAAGGCGTTCAGTTCTGTCAGGCATTATATGAACTGGAACAAACTGGAAAACACCAAAGGAAATTACACTTACAACCCCACAAATAACGGCAGCTGGGACTACGACCTGATATATACCCGATGCAAACAGGACGGCATTATGGTATTAGCTGATTTAAAGAACTGCCCTACCTGGCTGGCGAACACATATCCAACTGATGTACAGGACAATGAAAATGTTCCCGCACCTTACGGCTTAAGTAAAAGCCTGCCCTCCAGCTACGCTGATCAGGCACGTACGGCTTTTCAGTTTGCCGCCAGATACGGTTATAATGCTGCTGTTAACAAAGCCCTGGTTAAGGTAGACAGCCGCCCCCGCTGGGCAAATGACCAGCCCAATGTGGTCAAAATTGGCATGGGGCTTATTAAATATATTGAATGCGATAACGAACGCGACAAATGGTGGAAAAGTACTGCAACCCAGCAAACTCCTGAAGAATATGCGGCAAACCTATCGGCATTTTATGATGGTGATAAAGGTAAATTGGGTAACAATGCGGGCGTTAAAATTGCCGATCCGGGTATGCAGGTAGTTATAGGCGGGCTGGCCACATGCGATGTAAACTGGGTTAAAAGAATCGTGGCCTGGTGCGCAAAAAATCGTGGCTATAAGGCAAATGGCAACGTAAACCTTTGTTTTGATGTAATTAATTACCATTATTATAATAACGACGGCGATATACTAACCCATGCAAAACCATCAACAGGTGTAGCACCCGAACTATCAATGGCGGGCAGTATTGCCGATACGTTTGTAAAGTATGCTCATACACTACCCCAACATCCCGAGGTTTGGGTAACAGAAACCGGGTATGATATTAACCAGGGCAGTTACCAAAAGGCTATAGCTATTGGCAGTAAATCAGCAATGGACACGCAAGGCGACTGGATATTAAGAACATCTTTATTGTATATCAGGCATGGTATAAAAAGGGTGTTTTTTTATCAGCTACTTGATGATACCCCGAATGCTGAGGTACAATACGCAACATCTGGTGTAGCAGAAAATACAAAGCGAAGACCAGCGGCTGATTTTGTATTGCAAACAAATACATTAATGGGCTGCTATACGTATAAAGCCACCATCAATGCAGAGCCGTTGGTTGACAAGTACGTTTCTGGTACAAAATCAATGTACGTTTTAACCATACCAGATCAAACAGGACGAACCGGAATTTATACCATCAAGCTCGGCACGGCAAAAGCAAATATTTATACCTTAAAGGCTGGCGCCAATGTAGCGCTTAAAACTCAAGTGGCTACTACTGCCGGCAAGCTGGCGGTAAAAGTTTCCGAAACTCCCACTTTTGTAGAGCCGGTAACACCGTAAATCATTCAGTTATTTATAAAATTAAATAACGATCCAACCTTTACAGGTTACTATTGGAAGGCTTTAAATACCTAATTAAAAACAGCCTATCAAATTATCATCATAAAAAGCTATTTTTGCGGTTCAATGGAGCACATTCGTAATTTTTGTATCATAGCACATATTGACCACGGCAAAAGCACACTTGCTGATAGGTTATTAGAATACACCAACACTATTACTCAACGCGAATCACAGGCGCAATTGCTTGATGATATGGATCTGGAACGCGAACGCGGTATTACTATAAAAAGCCACGCCATACAAATGGACTATGAGCTTGACGGTCAGAAATATATCCTGAACCTTATAGATACCCCCGGGCACGTAGATTTTTCATACGAGGTTTCGCGTTCAATAGCAGCTTGCGAAGGCGCATTGCTTATTGTTGACGCAGCACAGGGCATCCAGGCGCAAACCATCTCAAACCTTTACCTGGCTTTAGAAAACGACCTGGAGATCATCCCGGTATTAAATAAAATGGATCTTCCAGGCGCTATGCCAGAGGAAGTGAAAGACCAGATAGTGGAGCTTATAGGATGTAAGCGGGAAGATATCCTGGCGGCATCGGGCAAAACCGGCATGGGTGTTCATGACATATTACGTGCCATTGTAGAGCGAGTTCCTGCTCCGGTAGGCGATCCTGAAGCTCCATTGCAGGCATTAATATTTGACTCTGTTTACAACTCTTTCCGTGGTATTGTGGCTTACTTTAAAGTAGTTAACGGCGAAATCCGTAAAGGCGATAAAGTAAAGTTCTTTGCTACAGAAAAACAATATATTGCCGAGGAAGTTGGTACACTAAAACTGAAGCAACAACCAAAAGATGTAATTAAAACCGGCGATGTAGGTTATATTATATCGGGAATAAAGGAATCGCGCGAGGTAAAGGTTGGTGATACGATCACCACCATCACCCGCCCTTGCGAAAGTGGCATACAGGGCTTTGAAGAAGTTAAGCCAATGGTATTTGCCGGTATTTACCCGGTTGATACTGACGAATATGAGGAACTTCGCGAATCAATGGCCAAACTGCAACTTAATGATGCATCATTGGTTTTTGAACCGGAATCATCTGCGGCGTTAGGATTTGGTTTCCGTTGCGGTTTCCTGGGTATGCTGCACATGGAAATCATCCAGGAACGTTTAGAGCGTGAGTTTGATATGACGGTTATTACAACCGTTCCCAACGTGTCTTACCTTGCATACTCTACAAGAGGTGAAGAAATTGTAGTAAACAATCCTTCCGACCTTCCGGATCCAAGTAAAATTGACCATGTGGAAGAACCGTATATAAAAGCAACCATTATTACCAAATCTGAATTTGTTGGGCCGGTAATGTCGCTTTGTATTCAAAAAAGAGGATTTATAAAAAATCAGTCTTACTTAACATCTGACCGGGTAGAACTTGTGTTTGAGATGCCGATGGGTGAAATCGTGTTTGACTTTTATGATAAGCTGAAAACCATATCAAAGGGCTACGCCTCGTTTGATTATCACCAGATAGGTTACCGCCAGTCAGACCTGGTACGTTTAGACATTCGTTTAAACGCCGAGCCAGTTGATGCCTTGTCGTCGCTGATATTCAGGGGTAACTCTTATGATTTTGGTAAAAAGATCTGCGAAAAATTGAAGGAGCTTATTCCGCGTCAGCAATTTGAGATTATTATACAGGCCTCTATAGGTGCCAAGATTATTGCACGCGAAACGGTGAAAGCCTTGCGCAAGGATGTTACCGCCAAATGTTATGGTGGTGATATTTCCCGTAAGCGTAAACTATTAGAAAAACAGAAGAAAGGTAAAAAACGCATGCGTCAGGTAGGTAACGTAGAAATACCACAATCGGCATTCATGGCTGTTTTGAAACTTGATTAATGAAAAACAAAATTAGCTTTTGGACGATAATAGGATTTATTTTATTATTTGGAGTTGTTGGCTATTTGGGTTATATATTAATCTCAACTTTTATTAAATCCATTCAACTTGTAAGTCCTAATATTATAGCAGCCATAATAGCAGGGTTGGTAACTGTAACTGGTTATTTTATAAGTCGTAATTTCGAACGAAAGAAAATAATCGAGCAACAAATTCGGGAAAAAAAGCTACCTGTCTATGAAGAGTTCATTAATTTTCTGTTTAATGTAATGATGTCATCTAAAACAGACACCCCTGTTTCCGATAAAGAAATGGAAAAATTCTTGATTGATTTTAACAAAAAAAGCATCATTTGGCTGTCAGATAATAGTTTAAATGCCTTTATTAAATGGAGAAGTGCAGCTGTTAATGCCGCAAACAGCAGTGATAAAACGATTCAAAATCTTTTTATTATGGAGGAACTTTTATTAGAGTTTCGAAAAGATATTGGCCATAGTAATAAAGGATTAAAACGAGGAGATTTACTAACCATGTTTGTTAATGATATGGAACAATATTTATAATATATGCAGCTTTTAGACGGAAAATACGTATCAGAAAAACTTAAGATTGAAATAGCCGAAGCAGCGGCTAAAATATTGGCAGCAACCGGCAGGCAGCCGCATTTGGTAGCCGTATTAGTTGGTCATGATGGTGGCAGCGAAACTTATGTAGCCAGCAAAATCAAAAACTGCGAGAAAGTAGGTTTTAAATCTACCCTGGTACGTTTTGAGGATACTGTAACTGAAGATGAATTATTAAAAAAAGTAGAGGAGTTAAATGCCGACGCTGATATTGACGGCATCATTGTACAGCTTCCCTTGCCTAAACATATCGATCCGGAAAAAGTAACCGAACGTATTGACCATCGCAAAGATGTGGATGGCTTTCATCCGGTTAATCTTGGCCGTATGCAACGCAACCTGCCATCGTTCATACCTGCAACTCCCTACGGTATCACCCTGATGCTTAAAGAGTATGGTATCGATACCGTGGGTAAACATTGCGTAGTAGTAGGTCGCAGCAACATTGTAGGCTCTCCTATGAGTATTTTAATGGCCCGCAATGCTTCACCAGGTAACTGTACAGTTACCATTTGCCACAGCCGCACACCCGATATTAAAAGCTTCACCTTACAGGCCGATATTTTAATAGTAGCCATAGGCAAAAAGAATTTTATTACCGCTGATATGGTTAAAGATGGCGTTGTGGTGATTGACGTGGGCATGAACCGCGAAACGTCTGACCTAACTAAATCTGGTTATAAACTATATGGCGACGTTGACTTTGAAAACGTAGCCCCCAAGGCTTCATGGATAACTCCAGTACCGGGCGGTGTTGGTTTAATGACTATTATCGGTTTACTTAAAAATACCCTCTCATCCGCTAATAAAGAGGTTTATAAATAAAATATTGAATCTGGTTGATTGAGTTGATTAAAGCGGAAGTTTTCTCTCATTATTTAACTCGGTCAACCATTTTATTTTCCGGTTAGTTTATCCCAAAAAGATCTGATACCTACATAAATATCACCGTCTTTTATATTAACCGGATAAGTTGTTACAAAATCATTTTGCCCTTCGCCTCCTTTTCCGGTAGTTAAATTATAGGTATACCGGTGATACGGACAAACAACCATCCCCTTAACACACAACCCTTCGCTCAGGTCAGCCCCGGCATGAGGACACACGGATGATAGCGCATAAATTTGCCCCTCAAACCCAACCAGGCAAACACTTTTGCCACCAGCCTTGACTTTTGTAATAAATGGTTTATCCGTATATTGAATGTAGGGTATTTTATACCATTTCATGAAAACTGACCAAAGTTATGAGGCGTCAAAGTAGAGATTATTCCTTAAAAATCAATCTTCAAATTCATCACCGACGGATTTTTGATCACCTCATCCATACTGGTGACCAGGGTAACACTTCGCCTGTCTGCAGAGAGTACTGCCTTAGGGTTATTCATCTTTTTAACCGGCTTTGCAAACCTCAGGATAACCTTGTAGGGCATATCAATCAGCATAGCCTTAGCCATCATAAAGGTTGATTGGGTTTTCTTCAAAAAAGCATTGAACTTAGTTTTATCAATTATCCGGTAAAACTTATGTGGCGTAATATCATAGGAGTAATAATCCTGTCCGGCTACCATTTGCCGGGCATCAAATGTTTTAGAAGCCTTATCGGCACTTGAAAAAGCATTGATCTGGCTGTTCAGGGCAATTTTTGAAAGGTTTTGAAGATAGTATTGCAAGTCGGCAGCGTTTTTAGCAACATGGTTTATACTTACCTTCATGACGCTTTTTTTAAGATTCATATTGATAGATAAGTCGCTGCTTTTAGCCATATTACTTTCTTCCAGGCTCATTTTTAACTGGGTGCTATCAGGTATGGCACTATAAAAATTCAGGGTAGTATCTTTAACCAAACTAAACTGGGGAGTTTCCTTTAACGAATCAGACATCAGGTTTACCAATACCGATACGGCTTTACTCATATCAAAACCGTAAACCACGTTACAGCTTCCATCCGCCTTGAAATCATATTTTTCTTCAATATCAACACATGAACTCAAACAAAGCATTGCCAAAAAAATAAAAGGAAAATAAAGTTTTTTCATGGCCCGTGGTTTAAGATATTGGTTACGCTTTCATCAAGAGTAAATTTATGCTAAAAATATAATTAATTGCAGTTAATGTTATCAAAATTTAAGTAATAATAAATATTATTACTGATAGTAAAAAGTTAAAAAAGCTAAACGTTTACTTTGCGTTTACCATTCGTGTTTATGCTTTCGGGTTAATTAGGTAACTTCGCAAAATATTATGGCACACCAGATTCCAGACGACGGCACGCTGCTTCCTTTAATGGAAGAATTTTACACGATACAGGGCGAAGGATACAACACAGGCAAAGCAGCATATTTTATCAGGCTTGGCGGGTGCGATGTAGGTTGCCATTGGTGCGATGTGAAAGAAAGCTGGGATGCAGAGCTGCATCCGCTTACCACTGCAGATCAGATAGTAACCAACGCCGCTGTACACCCTTCAAAAGCAGTGGTAGTTACCGGTGGCGAGCCACTGATTTACAATCTGGATTATCTTACCGCCCAGCTTCATGATAAAGGTATTAAAACCTTTATTGAAACATCAGGTGCCTACCCCCTCTCGGGCGATTGGGACTGGATATGTTTGTCGCCAAAAAAATTCAAGGCTCCCCTGCCTCACGTGGCCGAAAATGCGCATGAATTAAAAGTGATCGTATTTAATAAATCAGACTTTGAATGGGCCGAATATCATGCTAAAATGGTATCACCTGATTGCAAACTGTATTTACAACCGGAGTGGTCAAAATCAAAAGAAATGATTCCGCTAATAGTTGATTACGTGATGAATAACCCACAATGGGAAATATCTTTACAAACACATAAGTATTTGAATATTCCTTAATATTTGTAACTTACGGTAATTATTACCGTATCACAAAATAGATGAAAATTGTAATCATCTCGATTTTATCAATTTTTATTTCTGTTGCCGCATGGTCGCAACAAAACCAATATACTACCACTAACCGTGGAGCATTAAAGTATTTTGCCGCAGCCAGCCAAAATCTTGATGATCATTTATATGATGATGCTATTGCCAATCTTAAAAAAGCAATAAATGAAGATTCTAAATTTATTGAAGCCCATGTGCAATTGGCTGATGTATTTCGCTTAAAGCATCAATACAAACAAGCTATTGAGCAATACCTGAATGCAATAGCATTAAACCCCGAGTTTAACCGTTCTGTGTATCTTAAAGTTGGAGAAATTGAAATAACAGAAGCCAAATATACCCAGGCCCAGCAGCATATTGAAAAGTATTTAACCTATGCTGATATTACCCCTCAAAATAATGTATACGCTCAAAAACTAATTAAGGATTGTGTTTTCAGCATACAGGCCATGCAACACCCGGTGGCTTTTAAGCCCGTTAACATGGGTCCCGAAATAAATACCGCCAATGACGAATATTTACCCGTAGCTACCGCAGATGAAAGCATGCTGATATTTACCCGTAAAATTGGCAGTAACGAGGATTTCTATAAAAGCCTTAACAATAAAGGCGAGTGGCAAACTGCCACCTACCTTAGTGACCAGATTAACACGGCAGAATACAATGAGGGGGCGCAATCTATATCGCAGGATGGCAAATACCTATTTTTTACGGGCTGTAACCGCCCCGACGGAATGGGTCGGTGTGATATTTACATAGCACAAAAAAAGGGAGATGGCTGGGGTAAACCTGCCGATCTGAGTGCCCCGGTAAATACACCGGGCTGGGAATCACAACCATCAATCAGTGCGGATGGGCGTACACTTTATTTTGTAAGCAATCGTGCTGGCGGTTATGGCGGCTATGATATTTGGAAATCTACCTTAACAGATAAAGGATGGGGCAAACCCGAAAACCTGGGCCCAAATATTAATACATCCTATAACGAGCAATCGCCTTTTATACATCCTGATGATAGTACACTTTATTTCAGCTCCAATGGCTGGCCAGGGTTAGGCAATAAGGATATTTTTGTGAGTCGTTTAGGCAAAGACGGCAAATGGCAGAAACCAGAGAATTTAGGCTACCCGATAAACTCCAACGGGGATGAGAACGGGCTTACCCTAACAGCCAATGGTAACTATGCTTTTTTTGCATCAGATAACCCGAATTTGAACGGCTATGGCGGATATGACATTTATACTTTTGAGTTACCGGTAAACGTGCGGCCGCATATGGTAACCTATGTAAAAGGCAGTGTAAGCGATGCTAAGAGTAAACAACCACTGGAAGCCGCTATTGAAATAATTGATCTGCAAAACAACCAGCCAGTTTATCAGGACTATAGTGATGATGACAATGGCAATTTTCTGGCAACCATTACATCGGGCAAAAACTACGGTATTAATATTTCCAAAAGCGGCTACTTATTTTACTCTGAAAATTTTTCATTGGTAGGTCATCAGGCTAAAAATCCATTTAACATTACAGTTACTTTATCACCAATTGAGGTTGGAAATAAAGTGATACTCAAAAACATTTTCTTTGATACCAATAAGTTTGAACTGGAATCAGAATCAAAAGCCGAATTACTTAAACTCATTGAGTTTTTAACTACAAACCCTACCCTGAGGATAGAAATATCCGGACATACCGATAATATCGGTCCCGACCAGATCAACCAAACCCTATCTGAAAACAGGGCAAAATCTGTTTACCAATACCTGATAAACAACGGTATTGTTGCTGCACGTTTGGTTTACAAAGGTTACGGCAAAACACAACCCATTGCGCCAAATGACTCAGAAGAGAATCGAGCAAAAAACCGCCGGACAGAATTTAAGATCATCTCTAAATGAAAAAAATACTATTTAGCATCATTTGCATAGCATGCATATCGTGTGCTGTTAAACACGCAGTATCCAACGCCGGCAATCCCTGGCAAAATAAGATCCAGCAAATTCCAGGTAAAGTGGAGTGTGAATATTACAATACCGGCGGCGAAGGTATTGCCTATCACGAGTCTGATAGCATTAATAACGGAAGCGGGAAATTAAATCCTGCCGACGGCACATTTCTGAACGAATTCAGGCTTAAAGAGGGTGTAGACATTTCTTATACCAAGGCTCATGATAGTATTGACAATAATCCGCACAATGTTATACCTCCAAAAATGAACCAGTTATATGTGGGCTGGACGGTACCTGGCGAGTGGATTAAATACACCGTTAAAGTAAATAAATCAAGAAATTACCAAATTGGGGTAATGTATACCTCGAATGGCGATGGCTCTATCGCCCTTGATCTTGACGATAAACCATTGGCAAAGGATCTGAAAATAAAATCAACCCACGATGACCGCGATCCCGTTCAATGGCGGCAATGGCACCACTGGAACCGAAATGATTCTTTAGCTACCGTAAACCTTACCAAAGGTATTCATGTGCTTACCATTCATATCGTAAGCAATGGCAACATGAATCTGGATTATCTGGAATTTAGATAATACTAATCACAAGAAAGGGGAACATTCCTGTTCCCCTTTCTTGTGATATGGCGAATCGGGATTAATTCCCCATTTCAGATATGAATTTTATACGCATTAACTGCACTTCTTCGCGGGTATAATCATCGCTGCCCAATTCGGCCAGTGCCTCATCAATGGAGTCGGCTTCGGCAGTGCGGAAATAGTCAAATACCTCATCCTGTTTATCTTCATCCATTACTTCATCTATATAATAGTTCAGATTAAGTTTTGTACCTGAGTTAACTATTGTTTCCACCTCTTTCAATATCTCCTCGTACGTAAGCCCTTTGGAGGCTGCAATGTCATCAAGATTCAAGTGACGGTCTATATTCTGAATAATGAATACTTTAAGTGCTGATTTATTAGCCGCGCTTTTGATCACCATATCAACCGGACGGTCAATATCGTTATCTTCTACATACTTCTGTATCAGATCGGTAAATGGCTTACCAAATTTTGCGGCTTTACCAGCACCAACTCCCGAAATTTGCTTTAGCTCATCATTGGTTACAGGATAGTGCGTACACATTTCCTCTAATGAAGGGTCCTGGAATATTACAAACGGAGGTAATCCCTTTTGTTTGGCCAGTTTTTTACGCAAATCCTTAAGCATTTGCAGCAGCTGCGTATCTAATGCTCCGCCACCCTGTTTAGGTCCGTCTGCATCGTCATCGTCATCGGTACCCTCTATAACGTGGTTCATCACAAAGCGTATGCTGTGCGGGTTGTCAATAAAGGTATTGCCCAATTTCGTTAACCTCAATAAACCATACTGATCAATATCCTTTGAAAGGTAATTATTCAGCAGGGCTTGTCTTAGCAAGGAGTTCCAAAGGTTTTTGCCCTGTTCTTTACCTGATCCATAATAATCAAGCAAATCGTGCTCATAATTCTTTATCTGAGCGTTTTCCTCGCCCATCAATATGCTGATGATATGATGATCATCAAATTTTTCGCCGATGTGTTTGATCAGGCTTAACGCTTTGTGCAGGTGTTCCTCGCCATCAAAATGATCTTTGGAGCCACAGCAGTTATCGCACATGTTATTGCAGCCTGCTTCATTAAAGTTTTCACCAAAGTAATGCAGCAATTGCTTACGACGACATACTGACGACTCACAGTAATCAATAACTTCTTTTAATATCTGGGTACCAATTTCACGTTCAGAAACCGGCTTATCCTTCATAAACTTCTGAAGTTTATCAATATCTTTTTCTGAGTAAAAGGCAACACAAACCCCCTCGCCGCCATCACGCCCCGCACGACCGGTTTCCTGGTAATACCCCTCCATACTTTTGGGTACGTCGTGATGTATCACATACCGAACGTCCGGTTTATCTATACCCATCCCAAAGGCAATAGTTGCCACAATGACGTCCACATCCTCCATCAGAAACTTGTCCTGCGTATCGGCACGTACTTTAGGATCCAAGCCAGCATGATATGGTAATGCCTTAACGCCATTTAAGTTAAGCGCCTCAGCAACCTCCTCAACCTTTTTACGGCTAAGGCAATATATGATACCAGACTTGCCTTGGTTTTGCTTTACAAATTTTACAATCTCTTTGATCACGTTACGCTTGGCACGCACTTCATAAAAAAGATTGGAACGGTTAAATGATGATTTATAGATAGTAGCATTGTTCATCTGCAGGTTTTTCTGTATGTCCTGCTGAACTTTAGGTGTAGCTGTAGCCGTTAACGCAATAATGGGGATATTCTCGCCGATATTGCTGATCACCTGGCGTATTTTACGATACTCTGGTCTAAAGTCATGCCCCCATTCAGAAATACAATGCGCTTCATCAACGGCAACAAATGATACCTGGTTAAGGCGTAAAAAATCAATATTTTCTTGTTTTGTTAATGATTCAGGAGCAACGTATAGTAGTTTGGTTTTTCCGGCTAAAACATCTTCTTTAACACGGCCTATATCTGATTTGGTAAGTGACGAATTTAAAAAGTGAGCTACACTGTCTGAACCTCCAAAGGCTCTTAGCTGATCTACCTGATTTTTCATCAGGGCTATCAGTGGTGAAATTACGATTGCGGTGCCTTCGCTCATTAGTGCAGGCAACTGATAACACATGGATTTACCACCACCGGTAGGCATAATTACAAAAGTATCATTACCTGCCAGTATGTTAGTTATAATCGCTTCCTGCTCCCCCTTAAAGTTGTCGAATCCGAAAAAATTCTGGAGATTATCAAATAGCGACTTCTTAGTTTCTATCATTGTTTAACGTGATCTTGAATTGTATTTAAAAGTTTAAAGTAACAAAATTTTATGAATAAACGATGGATTTACTTTTAAATTTTATACAAATATGATTATTGAATGAAAAACAATTTGTTTGTTTAATGTATTTAAATTGTGAACAAATTAGGTATCCAACTATTTAGTTTTATTTAATACATAATTAACAGATTATTGTACACTTTTGCGCTAACTAAACCAAATAAAACTCTTAGCCCCCTATGAATAAAAACAATTATGCGATCATTATGGCTGGCGGTATCGGCAGCCGTTTTTGGCCGATAAGCCGTTCATCGCATCCCAAACAATTTATAGATATTCTTGGTACGGGCAAAACCCTGATCCAGAATACCTATGAACGTTTCCTGAAAGTTTGCCCCAAAGAAAACATTTACGTAGTCACCAATGAGAACTATACCAAACTGGTAAAAAGCCAGCTACCCGATATGGGCGAGCAGCAGATTCTTACCGAACCCGTAATGCGCAATACAGCCCCTTGTGTGGCTTATGGTTGCTTTAAAATAGAGAACCTGAACCCTGATGCCATTATTGTGGTGGC
>NZ_JACHBZ010000015.1 GCF_014200575.1 Mucilaginibacter saanensis
CACGCTTTTATAGCGTTTGCTGCACGCCCCACGTCAGCTAATTGCCTGGTCAGTTTGGCCCGGAATCAGGTGGTCAACATCTCCATAACATACAGGCGAATATTCTTATACCATTTTTTTATTATAGGAGAAACTTGCAGAGTTCCTATGATTTTCAAGATATTTTTTCAATTCTCTTGTAATCGCGCTATACTTAGATTTTGCATCTTTATAAAATAACAATTCATCAGTTTTTATAGCAAATTGAGAAAAGTTAAAAAAAGATAACAGATCAAACAATAATCTTAATTGTTTAGCTGAAGGTTTATAGTCTCTTTCGTTTACTTCAATTTCATAATTAAAGTATTGGATTAGTATAATACAGTAATGAGCTATCTGGAATTGAATCTTGTGAGTATTAACCGGTTCTAATTTATCTATGATTTCGGTTACTCTTATACTGCTAAAATCGCTTGGTTCAATAGAGTTAAATAGGTGCTCATTAGAAAACCGCATTAGTTTAAATCGATCAATTACGGTTGATATTAAGTTAGGGTCAACTAAATTTTGTTTATTAAGACTAGCGGTTGCGTTTTTTGATGGATTGTTTTTTTTCCTAATTACAATTTCAAGATTGTCTAAACCATACTCACGCATTTTGAGTAAGTCTCGTAGAAATTTCAAGCTTTCAATGTTTTCCTCATATTGAATCCATTGTATAGTATGCTCATGAATTTCTTTATTTAGTTCATCAAAAAGATAAAACAGGTTTTCTGTATGCAGTTTGTTATCACATTCTATTGTTGGGTAGTGCTTTTCTAAAATATTTTTAAACGAAGTAAATGTGACCGCACCTGATTTAGAAACATCAGGGTTAATATTAAACTCAACAGGAATGGAGTGGGTAAATTTGGAAGAGAATATATTTTTTGATACGAGATAGTCAACTCGATAAGAATATTTTTTTAAAATGTCATAATTGCAATTGATAAGGATATTTTGCATGAACGCAATAATAGAAAATCCTACCCAAATAAATGAGTAGGATTGTAAGGCTATTAATTTAAGAGCGCGATGACTTTTTCATTAACTCCATCAATTACACTTTGATCGAAGGTATCTAGATAAACGGCAGTTGTTCTATTTCCATATTCATGCCCTAATGCTTCCGCTATTAACTCTATGCTAAAGCCTGACTTCTTTGCAATGGTTGCCCAAGAATGTCGAGAAGTATAGGTAGTGATCTTTTGATCTATTTTTAGCAGTTTAACGATTTCATGGAGATATTTATTTATCAGTTTTGTTTTGCTCTTAATTCCGCGAATCATTTGTTCTTCAGTTGATACAACAGGATCAACTAAAGGTAGGATGTATTCACTGTTGTTTTGATAGAAGTGAAGGACTCTAAGGGCATCTGCATGTAGCTTAATATCATACCACTTTCCTGTCTTTCTTCTTTTATAACTAACTCTACCATTTTTTAAATCTGATTTCTTTAGTAATGATAAATCTACTATCGATATCCCAATTAGATAAAATGATAGCATAAAGTAGTTTCTTGCGTGCCAAATTGCCGAATCAATCGGAAGTTCAACTGAGCTTACCTTTTTTAAAGTTATTAGATCTACAGCCCGCTTCTTTGTTTTTTCAGGACGAAGCTTATAGTCATAAAAGGGATAAAGACTTCTATCTACTATTTTTGATTTAATTGCTTTGTTGTAAAAGATTCTAAGCGTTCTTACATACAGATAAATAGAATTATGTTTAATCTTTCTGCCAACTAAGAAGCTATTATATTTCGTTAAGAATTGATAATCAATTTGCTCGAATGTTATATCTTCAGGATGAAACGATTTTAACGCATTAACGGTGGATTCATATACCCAAGCGTTGCCGATTTGGCCGTCAATCCTCAACTGGTTTATTAGTTCCTGTGCAAACTTGTAAATGGTTTTCTTTTCTTCTATAATGGGCTCTACTATAGGTATGGGATTTAAGAATATTTTTACCTCATCGTCATTTGCCAATAATAACTGTGATTGAAAATCTGCATAATCCTTTTTTAATTTAATGTTTAATGCTTTGTGTGAAGGATTTGACTTTTTAATTGATTTGGAATTTTCATCCCAATCATGTTCAGGGATATAAATCTTCGTGCTTCGGGTTGTCGTTTTTCTTTTGTGACAGATTTGAAAATAGATTGGATAAGTACCATCTGGTTTTGCTTTTCTTTTGTCCAGGATGATTTTTACAGTTGCCATATTACCACATAAATTGTGATCAGATCGCGGCAATTTCACGTGCATTTCACGTGCGTTTTCATGCGCAAAGCCAAATTTGATTTTAATGTGCTTTGATATCGTGTTTGAAGAAAGATTGATTTTTTAAGTGTAAAATGCCCTCTAACGTGTTCATCCTGAATATAATCAGGGAAATAATCATTTTAGATTTCATTTTATTACTTAATGTGATATATTTGCAACCCGAAACAAGGGGGATTAGCTCAGCTGGCTAGAGCGCTTGCATGGCATGCAAGAGGTCATCGGTTCGACTCCGATATTCTCCACAGGATAAAAAAAGGCTTTTAGATGTATTTCTAAAAGCCTTTTTTTATGGTACAACATAGATACAATACGTTTGATCATGTTGTAGGGGTGCTTGTTTAATACTCCAATGTCTGCTTACTCAGCACGCAAGCTCTTTACAGGATTTGTTAGTGCAGCTTTGATCCCCTGGTAACTAACCGTTAATAGTGTAATGATCAAAGCACCAATTGCAGCTATGGCAAATATCCACCAGTTAATGTTGGTGCGGTATTGGTAACCTTGTAGCCAGTTGTGCATAAAAAGGTAAGAAACCGGTGAAGCAACCACCAATGATATAATTACCAGCACGACAAAGTCTTTTGACAACAGCTGCCATAAATTAAATACGGTTGCACCTAACACTTTGCGAATACCAATTTCCTTAACTCGTTGCTCCGCCATAAACGAGGCCATGCCAAATAAGCCCATGCAGCTGATAAATATAGCCAGCCCCGCAAAACAACTGGCCAATTTGCCTATGCGTTCTTCATTTTCAAACTTTTTGGCATAATCTTGATCAATAAACTTAATATCGAAAGAGCTTGATGGATCATATTGCTTAAAAATTGCTGTGATTTTGCCGATGGCTTCGTGGGTGCTTACAGAGGGGGTAATTTTTATGTTGATGTTTGATAAATGCTGCCATCTTGGTAAATAAAAAAAGCTTGGTTTAGCAGCTTCATAAGCTGATTGATTAACCATATCTTTTACTACACCAATAATTTTAAACTTACCATTGCCAATCCATTCTATGGTTTCGCCTGTGGGATGGCGCAGGCCCATAAATCTTACGGCTGCTTCATTGATGATAAAGCAGGAAGAATCTGACAAGAATGCTGGGTTAAAATCCCTGCCATCTTTTATTTGCCAACCCACGGTTTTGCCAAAATCGGCGGTAATGGCCATGCTCATAAACTCTTCCTGTACAGCCGGATCTTTTCCGGCCCAGTTAAAGCCGCCATTTGAAATATAAACTTGCGTTACAGGTGTTTCGGATTCGGCTACATTCACGACTGCCCCGCTGCTAAGCAGATCGTTCTTTAAAGCCGGATATTGCCTGTTAAGCTCGTCGGTTTGCAGGTTTATGTTTAATAAGTTATTACGGCTATAGCCTACGGGACGATTTTTTGCAAATTGGATCTGCTGAAAAACTATGATAGTACCGATTATCAGTACCACCGATACTGCAAATTGTATTACCACCAGAATTTTACGCGGAATAGCTGCTAAAGGGCCAACCTTGAACGTGCCTTTTAATGCCTTTATTGGCCTGAACGACGATAAATACAAGGCTGGATAACTACCCGCAATAAGGCCGGTAAATAAGCAGAACAAAATGCCTAAAGCCCAAAAAACAGGGCTGCTCCATAAAAATGCTATCTCCTTATCGGCAAGGTGGCTAAATGCGGGAAGGGATAGTAATACAAGTATTAGTGATAAAAAGAACGCGAGTACGGCAATTAATAAAGACTCAGTGTAAAACTGCATAATAAGCTGACTGCGGACAGAGCCGATAGCCTTACGGATACCAACCTCCTTTGCCCGTTTCTCGGATCGGGCCGTGCTCAGGTTCATAAAATTGATGCACGCCAGCAGTAGCACAAATATGCCAATTATACCAAACAACCAAACATACTGGATACGACCGCCAGTGTTTATGCCGTTTTTAAACTCACCATACAAATACCATTTGCTCATCGGATGCAGAAAAAGCAACGATCTGTAGCGGGCATCAGCATTATGTGTACTGGTAAGTGCATCAAGTTTCAGGTTTTTGATTTTTGCTGAAACCTGGTTTATATCAGCATTGTCTGCAAGCTGAACAAACGTCTGGAACCAGCTTGCTCCCCAAGGGTTATTAAATTTGGTGGCATATTTTTCGCTGATAGCCAGCATTTGCCATGGCGCAATAAAGGCAAGATCACCAAATGAAGAATTTACAGGGATGTCCTGATAAATTCCGGTTACCTTGGCATTCAATTTTTTATCAATAATGATCAACTTATTTATTGGGTCGTTATTACCAAAAATTGCTTTGGCTGTAGTTTGGGATAGTAAGATGGAGGCCGGGTCATTTAAGCTGCCGGCCGTACCTTTTACCATAGTTAATGATAGCATATCGGTAATGGCGGGCTCCATGTAATTTCCTTTTTTAATTACCTTTTTTTCGCCATAGGTCAGTATATGATCGTTAGTCCATGAGGTTATAATAACATGTTTAAAGCTATTGCCGTAGTTATTGCGCAGTCCGGGTGCCAATGGTAAAGCCGATGAGCCATCGGTTTGGGTTTCACTATTAACCCAGGAGTTATCCATTACTTTTGCAATGCGATCCTCGTTTTTAAAGCAGGAGTCAAATGAAACCTCATTCCAAATCCATAAACCAATTAATATAGCTACGGCCATGCCAACAGCAAGTCCGCCGATATTAATTAATGATGAAGCCTTATTTTTTATAAGGTTCCTCCACGCAATTTTTAGGTAATTTTTTATCATGGCCGGTTAATTTATTGATGCTTAACCATTGGACACCATTTATTTGCATTCGTTGCATGTGGGTATCCATCCCAATAATATCCGGTTTTGGCATTGAAAATCGAAACTACGACAACGACAGTTGTTTTTTGTGCTAACTAATAAATTAAGGTTTTATATGTTGAATAGCGCTATTATGGCTGCTCCATAGTATATAATGATTTTACTTCATTGTCGCTTAAAACCTTATTATAAAGGTGTACGTCGTCAATTGATCCTATAAAGAAATTACCACCATAATATGCATTAGGGCTGTTTGAATCTGTTAAGTTATAGGCTGTTTTGGGAAGCTCATTACCAATGGCAACGGGTGGAGGTGAAACCAATGGGGTAGGGTCGCCGGTAATGTTAGCTGTTTTTACTAATGCACCGTTAATATAGAATTTCTCGGTACCGTTTGTAAAACTTGCCACAACCTGTGTCCATTTGTCCGGTTGAACAGAAGGGCCACCATCGTCCTGGTCATGATCACCAGTACTGGTCATTACGGTAAGGAAAGGCAAATTACCACCCTGTAACTGAAATTTATATCCATTCCAGCGATCTAACGAGAATATATAGTTTCCGTTACTTGCCACATGGGGTTTAATCCAGGCGCAAATGGTAAAACTGCTTGGGCGCAATGCCCCTTGATAAGGTACTTCAACGTATGCCCCGTTATTAAAATCATAGGCGCTGTTGGCAACTCCATAACGGTCGGCAACCAAAACAGGTAAAGTGCCGCCATCAACCGGGGCAACGCCATAAGGGCCGGTATTGTTTGACCGCTACTTGCCAAATGTTTCTACCGATTACGTAGGGCTTGATAATTATAAAGGAACCTACGATGCTGTGGAGTTTTTGGTGAAAAATCCGGTTAAAAATTGTGCTTGTTACGCTCTCTTCTGATCAAACGCAGATGATTGAAAGGCAATCAGGTTATTTAGCTGCTATAAAGGAGCACCATCTTGAGCCTTTAATTTTAAAAGTATCATTTGAAAATGATACGGAAACTATTGTTGAAGCGTGCATTGAATTTATTAGGAACAATCCTGATTTAGACGCTATTATATTTGCCACCAATTACCTTGCCTTAAGCGGCATAAAGGCTATAAATGAATTGGAGCTGAACATATCTAAAGATATTTCTATCGTAGCTTTTGATGATCATGATGTTTTTAAGATCTATAATCCATCAATCAGCGCTATTGCGCAGCCTTTGGATGAAATGGCCAAGCAGTTGTTTAAAACACTGCTGGATAAACTCGAAAACAAAGTTCGTTTGAAAGATTTAAGTAAAGTAATTATACAGCCCGAATTGATATTGAGGGGATCAACTAAACGGGTTTAATTCAAAAGGTTATTAATACCCAACTGCAGGAGTATTAATAACCTTTATGGAACTTTTTTACAGTATCATGCTGCTTGGAGTCAGAGTAGCAGACTCTAGATTTCCCGGTCTTAACTATCTGGAGCTTTCCACAGTGTAAACAAAACTATCGGCCTTATAGTAACCAAGATTATATTCAATAGGTCTTTCGCCCTGGTCAAAAACAAATCTTTTTCTGAATAGTATCGGGCTTCCGGAGGTTATTCTCAGTTTTTCGGCTACAAAATGGTCGGCAGCTTTGGCACTTATCTCTTCTTTTGATAAGGTTGCTATAACAGAGTGATCTTGTTCAAGCAATTCATATAATGGCCTTTTAAAGTCTTCGTCTCCGGTTAGACCAACGCGCGGGTGAAAGTAAGATGCAAAATAAACAAACGGCTCATCAGAGCGACCTCTAACCCGTTCCATCTTTAACACCTTACGGTCGGTTTTTATTTCAAAAAACTTTGCCAGGGCCTCGTCTGGGAATACCCATGTAACGTGCAATTCAAAGTTTTTGATCGGTATGCCTCTTAAGGCCATCTCTTGCGAGAAACTTAACCAATTATTTGATTTTGAACTAACTGCCGACTGGGCAACTTTGGTGCCGAATCTTTTTTTACGCACCAACAAACCTTCAAAAACCAATTTATTGATGGCTTGTCTTAGTGTGGTGCGTGATATGGCCAGTTTTTTAGCAAGATCAACCTCGTTGGGCAAAAGTTTCCCTGCCTGGTATTCATCCTCTGCTATTAACGTTCTTAAAAGAGCTTCGGCCTGTACATGTAAAGGAATAGGGCTTTTGTGGTCTATAGCGTATTTCATTTATTTGGATAAATTACAATAATAACCATTTTACTCAACAAGTTTATTTGTTAATACATAAAGACGGTTCGAAATAGTTTTTAGTATCAGTCGTTTATTATTTGAGTACAAAAATAAATTAATTTGAAAATTATTTGAATATTGAAATTATTTATATGTTTGTACATAATAAAATAATCCAACCTGCTTCGGATATCCTTTTTAAACCATTAATTATTTTTGATAAAGAATATAAATTAATATGTTCATACATTATTACAATTAAATGAATACTAATCAAACAAACTTAAATTCCGCTGTTAAGTCCGAAGTGGTTGGACCCTTGTTTCGGAAAACCTCCCAGTTTTTAATGCCTGCAAAATTAAACGGTGCGGAGGTAAAGCGGGATGAATACAATATTTACCCCACGTGTTCATTAAAAAATGATATAATTTTTAATGGTTATGATTCATTGGGCCAATATATTGTTGGCCAAAAAACAGTGCTCATTGATGGCTACGAAGGTGTTTTTTGGGACCGGATACAAGTTGAGTTAAATAAATATTTTGAAATAAAGGGTTTAACCGTTAACTGGATTCAAACATCGGCGTACTTAAAACCGGTTAATGTTATTGAGGCAATGGTTGAGCCTTTCCTGGGAGCGCCGGATGCGGTATGGGGAACTAAATGTACCTTATCGCTTCATGACTTTTATGAGCAGGATACACTAACTACACTAAGACCGAGCAATAATCATGACATCAATGTTATTATAGGTATTGCCGCTGCATGCAGCGGTTGGAACGTACCGCTGATCTATATTGATTTACCTAAAAACGAACTACAGTTCAGAATGAGAGCGGGTGCGGTTACCAACCTGGGTACCAATCAGGTTAACGAGCCGTTTTATATGTATAAGCGTTTTTATTTTGTTGATTGGG
Source organism: Mucilaginibacter saanensis (assembly GCF_014200575.1). Lineage (GTDB taxonomy): Bacteria > Bacteroidota > Bacteroidia > Sphingobacteriales > Sphingobacteriaceae > Mucilaginibacter. Next base: position 8,193 of record NZ_JACHBZ010000015.1, read on the forward strand.
TTTTACTCAATACTTACAAAAAGCAGATACTTGATAAAATAGCCGTTATTGCCGACGGACAATGGCCTGATGATATTAACTGGATGCACAAAGCCGATTTTATTGATGGCTTAGATCATATCAGTAAATCGGTAATCAGGGTTAGGCCATGGTTTGAACCGGGAGCCTGGGGGGGGCATTGGATAAGGGAAAACATCAAAAATTTAAATAAAGATGTGGTTAATTATGCCTGGTCGTTTGAGCTTATAGTACCCGAGAATGGTTTGGTTTTTGAAAGTAGTGGCTATTTGCTTGAGGTATCCTTTGATTTCCTGATGTTTCATAACCGTGATGGAGTTTTAGGAGCTCACGCGCAAACGTTTGGTGATGAATTTCCTATCCGTTTTGATTTTCTGGACACCTATGATGGTGGCAACTTATCTATCCAGTGCCATCCACAATTAAAATATATACAGGAATTGTTCGGTGAAACTATCACCCAGGATGAAACCTATTATATTTTGGATTGCAAAGATGATGCACAGGTTTATTTGGGCTTTCAGGAAAATATTGATCATGATGAGTTTAAATCGGTACTGGAAAATAGCCGGGCCCAAAGTAAGGTAATTGAGATTACAGATTATGTGCAGGTCCACAAAGCCCAAAAGCATGATCTATTTTTAATTCCGAATGGTACGGTTCATAGTGCAGGAGCCAATAATCTGGTGCTGGAAATCAGTGCTACGCCCTACATCTTTACCTTTAAAATGTATGACTGGCTAAGGCTTGATCTGGACGGCAACCCACGCCCAATTAATATTGACCACGCGTTTCATAATCTTGACTTTAGCCGCAAAGGCAACCGCGTTCAGCAGGAGCTCATTTCAAAACAAACAGTTATTCAGCAGGGGCAAGATTGGCAGATAGTTCATTTACCAACACACCAGGAGCATTTTTATGATGTTCACCGGTTAGAGTTTGACAGGGAATTGACCGTTAACACCGATAATCACTGCCATGTGATGATGCTTGTTGAGGGATCGGCGGTGTCCATAAAAACAAAGGATGGTAGCGAGCATGTTTTTGCCTATGCAGAAACCTTTGTAGTACCCGCCGCCGCAGAATCATATATTTTAACTAACCTGGGCGGCAGTCGCGCCAAAGTGATTAAAGCCTTTTTAAAATGAGTAAAGTAATAACAACAGCAAGTACTATTGGCACTAAAACAAGCAATATTTATTTGTATCTGGTTTGCCTGGTAGCTGCACTCGGTGGGTTTTTATTTGGCTTTGATACGGCTGTAATTTCGGGCACGGTAAGCCTGGTTAAGCATGATTTTGGTTTAAATGCCGTGAGCGAAGGCTGGTTTGTAAGTTGCGCGTTGCTGGGTTGTATTATAGGCGTAAGTTTTTCAGGCAAACTGAGCGATAAATATGGCCGTAAAATAGTATTGATCATCTCGGCAATTTTGTTTCTTGTCTCGGCACTGGGTTGTATGTTTTCAGGTTCATTTACGGTTTTAATCCTATTTAGGTTAATTGGGGGCTTGGGTATAGGGGTAGCCTCCATGGTATCACCATTATATATTTCTGAATTTTCACCCTCGCGTTTCCGGGGGATGATGGTATCGCTGTATCAATTGGCTTTAACCTTAGGAATTGTGCTGGCATATTTTTCAAATGCCTACCTGGCCAACCATGCTGTTGATACATATAGCAGTGTAAGCGTCAGTAAAATATTTTCGGCCGAAGTTTGGCGTGCCATGCTCGGTTTAGGGGCTTTGCCTGCAGCTATATTTTTAATTTGCCTGTTTTTGGTCCCCGAATCGCCAAGATGGTTGTTGTTAAAGGGGTATCAACAAAAAGCTGAAAATATATTAATCAAAATTGACGGGGCAGAAGCGGCTCAAAAAGAAATAGAGGCGTTTAACTCGGTTCTGGACAATAACGACGAGGGTTCACTCCGGGAATTGTTTACTCCCGTTTATCGCCGCGCTTTGTGGGTGGGGTTGTTGCTGCCATTTCTATCACAGGTTTGCGGTATAAATGCGGTTATTTATTATGGTCCACGCATATTGGAGCAGGCTGGTTTTACACTTAACAGCGCCCTTGGCGGCCAGGTAACCATTGGCCTGGTTAATGTGGTATTTACTTTTGTGGCTATTTTCACCGTTGATAAATGGGGGCGCAGGCCGTTATTATTTGCCGGTATTGGGGGCGCAGTAGTTTCGTTAATTATTATTGGGGTGCTGTTTGCATTGGGAGTTACTTCGGGCCTGTGGATATTGATTTTTATTTTGGCTTTTATCGCCTGTTTTGCGTTCTCGTTCGGCCCTGTTTGCTGGGTGGTAGTTGGCGAAATATTTCCCAATGCGATACGAGGTAAGGCTATGGCATTGGCAACACTTTCTTTGTGGGTAGGTAACTTTTTAGTAGGCCAGTTAACACCAATTTTATTGGAAGAGCTGGGTTCATCATGGACGTTTTGGTTATTTGCCCTTTGCTGTTCCCCGGCATTGTGGCTCACCTGGAAACTGATCCCTGAAACTAAAGGTAGATCGTTAGAAAATATAGAAGCTTACTGGAAAGAGGCATATCAGGATAGCCTCAAAAAGCATTAGTAGCCTTTAATTAATAAATAGCTACCCCGGCTATTCATAAATTATATCTGCACCGCCGTTGAAAAGCGAGCGGTGTTTTTTATGCCATTAACATTCCTCAATTGCCTGTAATGATAAAGTGCTTACTCGTATTGTATTGCTGAATCTTATTATACCACTGTAATCCCCGCTACCAAATAATTGTAACAATAGTTTAACAGGAGTAATCTAACGTCAAAGATTAATATCCAGCCTTGTATTTTTTTGAGGAAAAGTATAGCAAAATGTTAATTAATGCAATTTTGTTGCTTTTAAATATTTTATTCTGTAGGTTGGCAAAAGTTCTCCGTTAGATGCGCAAAGCATGTTTGGGAAATGAAAAAAAAGGTTGATTAAGGGATCATAATGAGCATAAATGAATTACGAAATAATTATTATAGGAGGAAGTTACGCCGGTTTATCGGCGGCAACCACGTTAGGCCGGGCGCTTCGTAAAGTTTTGGTAATTGATGGCGGCAAGCCTTGTAACCGGCAAACGCCGCACTCGCACAATTTTTTAACCCGGGATGGTGAAACCCCTGCGACGATTGCTAATATTGCCAAAGATCAGTTGACAAGATATAAAACGGTTAAGTTTGTTCATGATTTTGCTATTGATGCCGCAAGGCAAAAACGCGGTTTTGAGGTGCTCACCTTATCGGGTAAAATTTATACGGCCAGCCGGTTATTATTTGCTACAGGTATAACCGATGCCATACCTGATATTCTGGGTTTTGCGGAATGTTGGGGCATTTCGGTATTGCATTGCCCTTATTGTCATGGGTATGAAGTGAGCTATCAGCCAACAGGCGTTATTGGTAACGGCGATGGAGGCTTTGAAATGGCAAAGCTCATCAGTAACTGGACTAAAGATCTCACATTGTTCACCAATGGCGAACCTACACTGACAGCAGCTCAGCTGCAAAAGCTAAAGTCAAAAAAAATCAAGATTATTGATAGCGAAGTACAAGCGATTGCCCATCACAATGGACAGGTGAAAAGTATTGCGCTTGCGGGCAATTTGAATCATGACATCAATGTTTTATATGCCCGGGTTCCTTTTGCGCAACATTGTAATTTGCCGCAACAATTGGGCTGCCAGTTAACAGATATGGGGTATATGGCGGTTGATGGTTTTTACCAGACAAGTGTACCGGGTATTTATGCTGCAGGCGATAATATAACTCCTATGCGGTCTGTTGCTTTGGCCGTATCAGGTGGGGTGTCTGCCGGGGCATTTATCAATAAGGATTTAATAGACAATGCCTATATTTAAATATTAAACTTAAAATATGAATAAATTAAAATCTGTAATCATCTTACTGTTATTGCCTTTGATATTTAGTGAGATAGCCAAAGCGGATGAGGGTATGTGGATACCTATGCTCATTGGCAAAAACTATGATCAAATGAAAAAACAGGGCTTTAAACTAACCCCTGAAGATTTGTACAACATTAATAAAGCCAGTATTAAAGATGCTATAGTTTCATTAGGCGGTGGTTTTTGTACCGGCGAGGTGGTATCTAATAAGGGGCTGGTTTTTACCAATCATCATTGTGGTTATGAGGCTATATCTGCTAATTCAACCCCTCAAAATGATATTTTGGATAATGGCTTCTATGCTAAAAGTTACCAGGAGGAGAAACCAATCTCGGGATTATTTGTGCAGTTTTTGGTGAGGATGGAAGATGTTACCCCACAGGTTACTGCGGCACTTAAAGGCGTAACGGACGCCGAAAGAGGGCAAAAGCTGGAAGATATAAATAACAAATTAATTGCCGATGCCACAAACGGAACCGGCTATGAAGGTTCAGTAAAGGACTTTTTTGATGGTAATCAGTATTTCCTTTACCTGTATGAAACCTATAATGATGTGCGTTTAGTAGGTGCACCGCCACAGTCTATAGGTAAGTTTGGCGGCGATACCGATAACTGGGAATGGCCAAGGCATACCGGTGATTTCTCCATTTTCAGGATCTACAGCGGTAAGGATGGTAAACCAGCCGCCTACTCGGCCGATAACGTACCCCTGGTACCTAAAAAGTTTTTACCGGTATCTATAAAAGGCGTTAAAAACGGCGATTTTGCTATGGTTTATGGTTACCCAGGTCGTACGGATAGGTTTTTAACCTCCAACGGTGTTAAGTTGGCTACAGAAGAAACCAATCCGGTAATTGTAAAGCTGCGTGATATACGCCTTAAAGCCTGGAAAGAGGAAATGAATAAAAGTGTGGATACCCGGCTTAAATTATCTTCTGAATATGCCGAAATAGCTAATTACTGGAAATACTTTATTGGCCAAACAGAGCAGTTAAAAGGTTTAGGTATCTATGCTCAAAAACAACAACAGGAGGCTGAATTTACAAAGTGGGCTGCAGATAAGCCTGCTTATGCGGGCTTGATGGATAGTTATAAGCAACTGTACGCTGCTTATGAGCCATATGCCATCCACCGCACCTTTGTTGACGAAGGTTTACATGCTCCTAACTTTATTTACAACACACTGGTCACATTTAATTTATTGCGCGCGCTGGATGCACAAAAGGATGATGCTAAAGCCGCTGATGAAATTAAGAAAGAGCTGAAAGAGCAAACAGACAGTTATTTGAATACTTATAATGAGCCATCTGACAAAAAAGCATTTGCGCAGATCATGGCTACCTATTATACTGATATTCCAAAAGATCAGCGTCCACAGTTTATTGAGGATATTGTAAGCAAATATCAATCGGCTACGGTTGAGGAAGCATTTATGAAATTTGCTAATGAACTTTGGAGTACCAGCAGTATCATCACCCCTGATAAATTTAAGGCCTTTATTGAAAACCCATCTTTAGAGGTGTTGAGTAAAGATCCTGCTTACTTATATGCAAAGCAGGTAAGCCCCAGGGCTTATGCCAGAAACGTTTTTGGTACTAAGATCAGCGATTTTGAAGTTCAAAAAGAAAAGCTCGACCATATATACCTGCAAGCCCTTTTGGAAAAAAACAAAGGCAAACTCATTTATCCTGATGCTAACTCTACCATGCGTATCAGCTACGGCAACGTACAGGATTATGCATCTAAGGATGGGGTGAAATATAATATACAAACCAATTTGGACGAGGTACTTAAAAAGTATAAGCCGGGCGATAGTGAATTTGATTTGCCTGCATCGTTAATTACGGCCTATAAGAATAAACAATTTGGGCAATATAGCGAAAACGGAACAGTTCCGGTATGCTTTATCACCAATGATGATATTACCGGGGGGAATTCGGGCTCGCCGGTTATTAACGGTAACGGTGAGCTGATAGGGTTGGCATTTGATGGCAATTGGGAAGCCATGAGCGGCGATATTGCCTTTGATAAAAAGTATAAAAGAACAATATGTGTTGATGTGCGCTATGTACTATGGTGTATTGATATACTTGGCCATGCTGATAACCTGATCAGCGAATTGGATATTCATAAAAACTAACAACAAAATCATTTAAAGACGAAAAGGTAGCTTGTTTTACAGGTTGCCTTTTTGTTTGATACTTTAGTGCTCAACTTACTGAAACTTCATTATTTACGGGCAGGCTTTTTCCTTTAATCAGCATTAAAATAATACCTGCAGTAATAAAGGGGATACTTAATAATTGCCCCATGTTTAATGTCATGTGAGCTTCAAAGTCTACCTGGTCTGCCTTTAATCCTTCCAGTAAAAACCTTGCGGTAAATATCAGCACCAGGAACAGACCTAAAATAAAGCCATTTTTTGATGGCCGGTAACGCACAATCAGGTTTAAAATAATAAATATACTAAGGTATGCCAGTGCCTCATAAAGCTGGGCCGGGTGACGGGGAACACCATCTTCCTGTACAAAAATAAACGCCCAGCTTAAATTGGTGGGTTTGCCTATAATTTCGGAGTTCATGAGGTTACCCAACCTGATACAGCAACCTGCCAGCGGAACAACCAAAGCCAGCTGATCCATGATCCAGAGTAGGTTAACATAGCTTTTAAACCGGTAGTTATAAAGTACAAGCGCCAAAAATATACCAATGCCGCCGCCATGGCTGGCCAATCCCTGGTACCCCGTTATCCGGAACTCCGGACTAAACTGAAATGGCAGAAATATTTCGGGGATATGTTTGCTGTAGTAGGCCCAGTCATAAAACAGGCAATGGCCCAATCTTGCACCAATAAGGGTGCCCACTACTACATAAATGGTTAGTTTTTCAAGCAGATACAAATGTATGCGTGCTTTTTTAAAGCGGCCCTTTAAAATGATGTAGCTAAATATAAAGCCGCTTAAAAATAAAAGCGAATACCACCGTAAAGCATAAAAGCCAAGATTAAAAATGTCAGGACTGGGGTTCCAGGTAATGTACCCAGGTATATTCATAAAGCGTTATTTATGGTTGTTAATTGTATCGGTGAAAACATTGTTTCAGCAATTTTTCAAACCCGTTTGCCTGTAGGTTTTTGCCAATAAACACAATACGGCTGTTCTTTTCGGTACCAGGTGCCCAGTCTTCGCCGGGTTTAATGGCCAGATCATTCATAACTGATTGTATAATTAGCTTTTGCGGGTAGTTATATACATTAAAAATGCCTTTTACTCTGTACACATCCTTTGCCTGAAAATTGAGAAAGACCGTTAACCTGTGGGACAAAAGCTGCAGATCAAATGGCTCCTTAAAATTAAAACTTAAGGATACCAGGTCATGATGCTGATGACGCTGGTGCTGTACCGCGAAAGTACCAGTTTTTTTTGATGGCAAGTTAACCTGGATCACAGCCTTGCGTGGTGTATTGAATATTTCATCAAAAGGATAACGGTCATGATTGCCTGATAGTACTACAGCAAAGGGATTAATGGCCCTTAGTAATTTTTGCAAACGCATAATTTCATCGGCCTCAACTGTATCTGTTTTAGTGATCAGTAAAATATCGCTGAAACTAATCTGGTTACGGGCTTCTTCTGTTTCACTTAGCTGTTGTTCCACGTTGCGGGCATCTACCAAACAAATTACCAGTTTAAGCTTATAATAGTAAGGAACCGAAGCGTTGGTCAAAAAAGGAGCGGCAACCGATGCCGGGTTAGCGATACCGGTGGTTTCAATCACCAGTTCATCAAAGTCCTCTTTGCCATTCCACAATACCTCTAATAGAGAATAAAAGTCGTCATTAAGTGTGCAGCATAAACAACCGTTATTGAGTTCAAAAAGATTTTTATCGGCGCCAATAACCAATTCACCGTCAATACCCTCTTGCCCGTATTCATTCTCAATTACCGCCAGTTTGTATTTCTTTTTGTAAGCTATTAAAGCATTTAAGAAAGTTGTTTTGCCGGCACCTAAAAAACCTGTAATTATGGTAACCTGTTTGGGATTGGTTGTTGTCATTAGCCTGGCGTAATTGATTTTAGCAATGGTAAATATACGGTATATTCAACAAATGCAATAATGTTGCTTTTGATTGGCATTCATATACATCACGAAGTGATCCTTTATTCTATGTGCCCGTTCTGTTTTAAGTACCATACGTTGTAGTGAGATTTACTTATAGCGGCATCGTTTTATTTTATTTGTTTTAATTAATTATTGAGGTAAATTGTTGCTGATTTTATAAACACCTGCTAAACCTCAAACTATTTTAAACCTATACCCGATCTCATTCATATATGCTTAATAAGAGAACCTTTTTTTTGCTCCTAATTGCGTTGATTCCCTTAAGCTTTATTTTAACACAATGCTTCACCAGTACAGCCAAAGATCCCCGCGGAGAACTATATGCAGGTTCAGAGAGTTGTGTTAAATGCCATAGTAGTGTTTATGATTCTTATATACATACTGCCCATTTTCAATCCTCGCGCCCGGCATCATTAAATAATATAGGCGGCAGTTTTGCCAAAGGCTCTAATGTTTTTGAATATGGCAATGGCTTTAAGGTAGTAATGGAAAAGCGGGGTGACAGCCTTTATCAAACAGGTTATTTAAATGGAAAAAAGCAAGCCGAAGCTCCGTTTGATGTGGCTATTGGCGGCGTTAAGGCCCAAACCTATTTATACTGGAAGGGAAGCCAGCTATTTGAGCTGCCGGTATCTTACTTTACGGCAGTGCATGCATGGGCAAATAGCCCTGGTTATGCTATGGGGTATATCAATTTTCAACGGCCAATTTTAAAAAAGTGCCTGGAGTGTCACACGTCCTTTGTTGATGACGTGGCCCCGGAAAAAATGGAGATAGGTTTTGATAAAGCAACATTGATATATGGTATTGATTGCGAGCGCTGCCACGGCCCGGCCGCAAATCACGTAAACTATCATACCGCATATCCCGAAGAAAAAAAGGCAAAATATATAACTACCTATAGCTCGCTGACCCGTGCTCAAAAAATGGATGCCTGCGCTTTGTGCCATTCCGGTAATAAAGGTGTTTTTCAGCGGTCATCCTATACATTTAAAATGGGCGATACCTTAGCTAAATTTAAAACGCCTGATTTTTATTCCAATAATCTTAAAAATCCGCCGCTTGATGTGCATGGCAACCAAACGGCCCTGCTATCGTCAAGCAAATGTTTTATCATGAGTAATATGGATTGCAATACCTGCCATGATCCGCATGCCAGGCAAGATAAGGGGTTGGCTATTTACACACCAAAGTGCCTGAGTTGCCACAGCGAGGCTAAACATAATTTTTGCCCGCTTGGTACTAAACTGGGTACAGCTATTAACAGTTACTGTATCAATTGCCACATGCCTCAGCAAGCTTCACATATCATTCAGTTAAAATCATCAGAAGGCAAAATGGATACGCCTTACCTGTTGCGTACCCATCATATTGCGGTTTATCCTGAAGAAACTGAAAAAGTACTGGCCTTTATCAAAGCACAAAGCTCCCCGGTTCGCTAAAGGGGGAGCTTTCATATTTTCCGGTTTAATAAGTAAGAGTCAGGCCTCCACCCAGACCCATGTCGCTATCATAATGGCTTGACAGCGAGAAGTATTTGGTGATAATATATCTGAAACCTGCAGCATACTCTTTATCGGTGTTAGCCATAAAAGTAAAGCGCAAACGGCTGGTAAGCGGTATATCATCACGGCTTAGCTGAAAGCGTAATTTGCCATTTGCATCTATCCGTGCATCGGCCGTTACTAACATTGGTAGTGTATAGGCCAAACCGGCTACTACTGTTTTACGGTTGTTTTTATCGCTCACCTGGCCAAAAAGGTTCTTTTCCGTTCCCTCGCCCGTTTTGTAATGGTAATCAAAACCGGCGTAAGCGTACAGCCATTGCATTTGCCCAAAGTAGCGGCCAACCATAGTTTCGCTTTCGTAACCATCATGATCATGCAGGCCCAGGTGCCAAAGCGTTGATAACTTCCATCGGGTATTGGCCAATGCGGCGTTACCATCACTGCCGTTGCTTTCGAGGCCTACTTTTGCCGATGCATAAAAATGCTGGTCATCTGCATATATCTTTTTAATAGCCACCGCGGGATCCGGAATTTCGGGGTTGGACGGCGAATTTTCATAGCTAAATATGCGGCCCATACCACTCATCATGTGGTAAAGTATGTGGCAATGGAAAAACCAGTCGCCGCTTTCGGTAGCCCTAAATTCAATGGTGTCTCTTTCCATCGGCATAATATCCAGTGTATTTTTTAAGGGAGAATATTCACCCTGCCCGTTCAACACCCTGAAATAGTGGCCATGCAGGTGCATAGGGTGCCGCATCATGGTGTTGTTATACAGAATGATGCGCACATTTTCGCCATCCTTAATCAGGATTTTGTCTGATTCAGATACCGTTTTGTTATTGATGGTCCATACATACCTGTTCATGTTGCCGGTAAGATCGAATTTCAAAAGTTTGGTTGGCCCGGAGGGTAGGGTGGTAACTTTTGTTGATTTAAGCATGCCATAGTTCAGGGTCACTATATCAGTTGATGCATTATCGCCCATATCCATGCTGGCCATATCATTACGATTCATTTTCATGTTACCCATATCCATACCATCCTTTTTACCAGATTTGATATCTTTTTGATGATCTGTTTTTTCAACATCCCCGGTAATTTCCGGATACATTACGGTGTTCATGTCCATTTCCTGGTTGGTCATTTTCATGCCATCCATTTCTTTCATATCGCCGTTTATGCTCATCATTCCGTTCATCATTTTCATTCCCTCAAAGTACTTGAGTTTGGGTAAATGGGTTGCTTTGTGCCGGGTACCGCCACCAAGCCATAACGAAGTGTATTTGGTGCGATCTTCGGGCGTAGCTAAAAACTCATAACTGCCGTCCTTAGGTATGGTAACAACTACATCGTACGTCTCGGCAACAGCTATAATCAGCCTATCCACCTTAACTGGTTGTACGTCTTCGCCATCATTGGCCACCACGCTTATTTTGCCGCCGGCATAATTAAGCCAGAAATAGGTGGATGAGCTGCCATTAACTACGTGTAACCGCACTTGGTCGCCAGCTTTAAATTGGGGTGCTGTGTTTTCGGGTTTGCCGTTGCTTAAAAAACGGTCATAGAATACGTCGCTCACATCCATAGCCATCATTCTTTTCCACTCGTTGGCTACCTTGGTTTTAAAGTGGCCTTCTTTTACAGCTTCCAGGTAGTTTTGAGTGCTGCCTTTTTGAATAGCAAACCAATCAGTAGCATTATGCAATGAACGTTGCACTTGTTCAGGGTTGGCATCAGTCCAGTCGCTTAGCAATAAAGTATAGTTCTTGATGGTTGATGGCTTTTTTTCGTTGATGATAAAAGCGCCATACATACCGCTTTGTTGCTGTGTCATGGTGTGCGAATGATACCAGTAGGTGCCATGCTGCACCAGCGGAAATTTGTACAAATGAGTTTCGCCAGCCTTAACGGGAGATGTAGTTAAATAAGAAACCCCATCATACCGGTTGGGTAATATTAAGCCATGCCAGTGGATGGATGTTTCCATCGTCATGTTATTATGCACATATATTTCGGCCGTATCACCCTCAGTAAAAGTTAGCGTAGGTGCTGGGATAGAGCCGTTAATAGCCATGGCAGGCCTTGTTTTGCCGGTATAGTTTACCGTGGTATCACCAATATATAAGTGATAAATATCCCGGCTGCCAATTTTTGTATAAAAGGGGAGGTGCTTTTCGGCAGCACCCTTATCCATTTGCATAGACATGCGGTGCTGCCCGAAAGCAAAAGCTGACAGCGACAGATTGATCCATATTAAAAGGAAAATCTTCATAAATAAATCTCCTGTTTTACTTTACCGGGGGCAGTGTTTCGGTTGTTTTGCCACAGGTAAGCATCTGTTTGCCATAGTATGGATTTTTAATAGCATTGGTTTCGCTTAACCAGGTAGCTTTTTTCATAGGGCAATACTGTTCATAAACTGTATTGGTGTTTAATTTTAACCCTTTTACAACAGCATACAGGTTTTTTGACAGGCTTGTAAAATGCTCACGCTGGTGATCAATAGCATCGCTTTGGCTTATGTGCCTGCTGTCAAACTCCAGTTTCTCGCTATAGGTCATCCATAGTTTGTGTTGTTCGGGTGTTAGCTTATCCATGGGTACAGCAGTAATAGCGGTAAGCAGGTCATGGGCTTTGTTTTTTGTAGCCGTATTATTATCAGTAGTTAAGGCATTTTTAACGTCAAGGTAGGCATTTAGTACGTTGTTTATAGCTGTCCCTGCCGTTTTATCCTGTGCTTTAACCGTTGAATAGGAAACAAGAACAGTTAGTAGTATGAAGAATGTTTTAAGCGTTTTCATAATTGTTATTTATTAAGATTTTTGAAATTTATTTAATGATATCGTGTTGATTTACAATCATGGCGCAGTAATGCATAGCTACCATTGATTAACCGGTTATAAAAAGTTAATTAACAATTGTTATACAGAAATTGTTAACCGCTGATAAGATAAAATACTAATTAATATCAGTGAGAAAAACAGGGCGTAAGAATGCCATGCTGCATAGTTCAGTTTGACTGATAATCAGATTTGAAGGGAACGGAATTGTATGGAAATAGCTTTGCCTGATATGCCGGGTGGTGCCTTACCGTATTGCAGAATAGGTGTATTTAAGCCAGCATAATACTGCGCTGTAACGGGTATATAATGAAACTGGCGCAGTATAACTGCAACCTTTGGCCCCTGAAAGTCAACTAATGTGGGCTTGATATTTTCTTTGATCACATAATCGCCATGCTTTTTACAGCAATCGCAATCTTTTCCGCAGGTTTTATGCTTTTTGCTTTGCTGTGCCTCATGGTGCATAGCCTGCATATTCATAACCATTTTAGGCCTGAAGTAGCTTTCGCCGGTACAGTGTACCATACAGACAAACATCCCTGTGGTGAGTAACAGGTAAAATGCTGCTATACTTAAAACGGCCGCTCTTTTCATTTAAGACAAAGTTAAACTATTCCTGACTATCTGATTTATAAAATTTTGTCTGTGATTTATAAAATTTTGCCGTAAACAAATACCTGCGAATATTTTTTAACGCAATGTGGAGTAATTGTAAAACTGCAGCCTGCCTGTACCATTTACCTTAATGGTTTTTGTTTCATCGGCACCCTGCGCATTTTTCATGCTGATAGTGATCTGGTTTTCGCCTTTTTGAAGGGGGATGCGAGCGTAGGAAATACTTGCGGGCAGGGTTTGCCAGTTACGTGTATCAGCCTTTTCAGATAGCAGGCTGTAAAGCTGCATTCCGTAACCCAGGCCTTCCAATAATGAATTGGTATGGCCATCACTTTTGGCGCTTGCACGTAAAGCATACTCGGCCATTTTTTTAACCGCCAGCCTGGAGAGCGTTTTCCCCATTTCGCTTAATGCACGTTGTTGCAGTGTTTTAAAAGCCAGCTCGTTAATATCTTCTGCCTTTTCAAGAGGTATCTTGTTTTGGTTGTTTGTAATTACAGCACTTGAATAATAAGGTGTTTGCGCCACATATTTAGGGAACGCCACTCGTAGGCTCTCTACTGATTTGGTGTTCACCTTGTCCCTGTCACCGCTGTAGTTAAAGGGGATAACTAAACCACCGGCCGCATCTGTAAAAAACAGGTTACCATCGCTGTTCCTGATCAGGCTAAAAAACAAGTCGACCTGAGTTTTGACCGGAGCAAGGCCATTTTCCCAGAAAAATATAAGTTCGCCGCCTTCAGCCGGTTTTTGAGGCTGGTAGGTGATCCCAAATGCTTTTTCAAACTGGTCAGCCTCGGTAGTAAACCCATTTAACAAAGCGGTGCGGATCACATCCTGCTCAAGTCCCAGTGGCATGGGCGTACCATAATAGGTTTTATCGGGGCTGGCCTGGTATACTTCGGCCGCATTACGATAGGATATAAAAGCGTTGTTGATGTCGTTATCGCTTTCATAAAGCATGCCTTGCAGCATTAGCGAAAACGCATCATTACTATAGCGTTTATCCTTATTGTTAAATTTGTCACCTTGTTGCTGTGCCTGCAGGGTAATGCGCCTGGCTTCAACAATGGCGTCTTCGGTTTTGTGCAGATACAGGTAGTTCAACGCTTTGTAATAATGGATCATGAATTTTTCAAAATCCTCGCCTTTATACCGTTGCGACATAGGGTTAAGCAACACGCCTACTGCCGCATCTGAAACACTTGTTAAGCCTTGCTCCAGCATGGAGTCGGCATCGTTAAAATATTCGTTACTTTTTTCGTATTCGCCATTCAGGTGGGATACCCGGCCTTTTTCCATCAGGAAGAGGAGCTTATTCCGTGGTTTTTGTATCAGGCTGTTTTTATCGAGCTGTTTTTCTGCTTCTGTGTAGTTACCAGCCGAAACACTTTTATAGTATGGGATAATACGGTCGTTATACGTTGCGCAGCCTAACAAAAAAAGCATCAACCCGATAACAGATGATGCCACAAAAATATACTTACGAATGTTTATCATTACGAAATGTAAATTGCCCTGAATATTGTTATGCAACGTTCAGGGCAATGGAAGTTACCAGATCAGTTTTTAACGTATTTGGCTATTTTCTTTTCACCGATCCAAACCACTTCATTGGTTTGTATGTTTGTCAGCTCCAGATTTACCTGGTAGTAAACCACCTTTTGGCGTTTGTGGGCATCAACAATTGAATTGATAGAGCCCTGTAAAATATAATCGGCACCGTTTTCAAGTCCGAATTTTTTCATGCTTGAAACAGTAGCATTAGTTTGCTGATCTTCTTTTTCGGCACGCAGTTCTTCACGTTTTTTACCACCCTGTACCAAACGTACTTTTTGTGTTTGTATAAATGAGCTTTCCACATCTTTTAAAAATGTTTCGGCATCAATATGTTCGTGACTTTTGTTTTGTACAAAACCAACAATAACGGTTGGCCTTTGGCCCTGGTGTTGTTCCAGATGTGTGTTGATCCAGTTGGCAGTAAGTATTTTTCCGGTCAGGTCTTCGGCCACCATTCTGGAGTCGCTGTTGTTCCATGAACCGCTGATGTCAATGGTTTGATCTGTGCTTACGCGGGTTACCTGTCTGGTAGCGCATGAGGTTATAAGTATTCCTGAAACTGCAATGGCAGCAACTGTAAAAAGATTATTGAATTTCATCTGTGTGTTGTTCGGGGTTTTATGATATAGTTAGACAGTGTTTTTATAAATTGTTACCAGCCAATGCCAATGCCTACGCTGCTACGTCCGCCAAAGCGGCCTCCATAACCAAAGCGGCCTCCATAACCGTAATTTCCATAGCTGTAAGGATAGGAGTAGTTGCCATAAAAGCCCCATGATGGCGTATAGTCATAATAGCCGCCATTTAAACGTTCCTGATGCCGCCACTCGCGGTTTTGCTGCCGGCGCTCCAGTTTTGCCTCATACCAGTCATAAGCCTTATAGGTATTTTGAACAGTAGTACCATGCAGGGCGTTAAGCGTATCGGCACGTTTTAAATATTTGTATTCGCTTTCCCGGTATCTTGGATTTTGGTCTGGCGCCAAAGCTGTTGTTTGCTGGGCGCTCACTATGCCGCTGTAAAAGCTGCCTATCAGCAAACCGGCAATTATAATTAAGTTCCTTTGCATCACTTTAAAATTATAGAGTAAAAATAAGCAAAATATAAGCTCACGTACTTATTTAAAGTAAGCCCGAGGTCATTATTTAACTTTATTTAACCATGCCGATCATATTTAAATAAATAGAAAATATTGGCGCTGGCTTGTATGATATTTAACTTATTTGTTGCGCATGGTTTGACTTAATATTGGGGCAATGGATTAACGCGATAGAATAAAAATTAATTACAGGTCATTCCCTGTTTACAAGATGGGGTATTTTAAAATCAAAAAAGCGGCCTAAGCCGCTTTTTTGATTTTAAAAATGATATTGTTTTTTATTTCACTACGCTATTGATCTCGTTACCAACTGGGTTTACCGAGGTAAAATTAAAGCCTAATAACCGGGCAATGGTTTTTGCATATTGATCCTGATATATTTGCCCATTATCTTTCACTTCGCCCAGTGGTTTTACTTTAGGGCCCAAAACCATTAACCAGGTATCATTGGCATGCGGAATGCTTGACCCGTGACTGGTCCATTGATTTCCTTCACCTCGTCCATGATCAGGTACAACTACAATTGTGGTGTTGCCTTTGTAGAACGGATCGTTCTGAAAATATGTCCAAAGGCTGCTAAGCATGGCATCAACATGGTTAATGGCATCCAGGTAAAAATCATATTTACCTTCATGCGCATCGTCGTCAGTATCTGCAAGATCCAGGTAAACTACTTTAGGGTGCTTTGCCATGATGTATGATTTTGCAATGGCAAAGGTGCTGGCGTCTAAACGTTCGCTATTTCCCCATATTTGGGGTTCATAATGCTGTATTTCATTAGCCAGTTTCTGAGCCTGAGTAAGGTCATCGCCTTTAACGTCCTCAAACGGATTATTTTCCATTATGCCATTACGATTCCTGTTTATAATTCTGGCTACGGCATCCCATGATGCAAAGGCCACAACTTTTTTGTTGTATCCTTTTTGCTGATCAATAAATTCAAGTACATTTTTGTTGGGATTATCCGGATACTCGTTTGAATTTACTTTGGGATCTGCATAGCCTGTTAAATTTTCGCTACGGCCAGGGTATGAAAACCAATAGGTGTTTTTAACATTTACCTTACTTCCCAAATCCCGGTTGCCATATAACTGGCCGCTTTTTCCTATAACACCCCACACAAAGGGCATTAGCTTGGCACGACGTTCCCGCTGGTCTTCGGCCCAGTATTTATTGATACGCTCGGCGGAATCCTGCGAATTGAATTTCTTGCTGGTGATCAGCTGTTTTTCGGCACCCTGGAAAACCTCTTTCCAGCGTAGCCCATCTACAGATACAATAATAATGTTAGCTGCCTTATTGGAGTTTTGGGCGCGTGCGGTTGCCGCCGTTAAAAGCGCAAACAGGAATAATACAGATAGTTTTTTCATCTCAAATTGATTGTTTTTTATGGTTGGTGTTTTTTATATGATTGTATTATGCTTCGTATTTAATGTATTCATCGTCAAAACTGCCATCACTGTAAAGGTTTAGTATGGAATAGCCCGGTACGGTTTTTTTATAGGAGCTTTTACCATCATCGCCAGGTTCCCACCAAAAACCGCTTGTTGCTCCGTTACATAAATAGCTTACATCGTTATACCAAACTTTGTCAAGCAAATGGATATGCCCGCTTAAACAAACCTTAATGTTTTTATTTTTGTCAAACACGGATATGAACTTCATAATATCAAGGTGATTATAGCTTCCGCCTACTTTAAACGGACCTATAAAGTCTGGTTTATTATCAGTAATGCCAGTGCAGCTAAGCAACGGATAGTGCGACATGATCAGTGTTGGTTTATTGCCGCTGTTTTGCACATCCTGTACAAACCAGTTCCACTGTTCTTCATCAAGCATTCCCGGATTCTGAGGGTGGTTACTGTCCAGCATAATAAAATGCCAGCCATTTTTGTCAAAGCTATAATAGTTGTTTTTTAAGTTGAGCATTTTAAGCACCCCGGGTTTGCCAAACAATTCGTCACCTTTTCCCTGCCACCACATATCATGGTTGCCCAATACGCTGTACATCGGTATATCTTTAACCAGTGCCACGCTATCGTTCCAGCAGGCCCATAGTTCCAATACCCGCTCCTTTTTAATGTCGCTATAATCAGCGGCATAAATAGAGTCGCCACCATTTAGAATCAGATCTACCTTATCTTTTTTTATCATTTCAAGGCATTTCTTGAATCGGGAAACCGCATTGTATTCAGGCCTGATATGCACATCGGTAATATGGGCAATCTTCAAAACCCTTTTCTTTTTCTGATCAGCAATAACCGGTGCTGCTGTAACCGTATTACCTAACGCAATGGTACCGGCGGCCAACCCTATTTTTTTTATTAAATCTCTTCTTTTCATGTTATTTGAGTGATGCTAAATTTTTAAGTTATTGTTTCTAATACGGTGGTTAATAGGTGAAAAAGAACCCTTCCGAAAAAGGGTTCTTAAACCAACTAATCAACTACACCAGTACTCACTCTGGCTATTGTAGTATTTTTTATTTACCAACCCGGGTTTTGTTTTATTTTAGGGTTTACCGTAGTTTCCTGTAAGGAAATAGGTAAAAGATAATCGCGTCCTTCGTTAAAGTTATAGCCGTTGGCCATGCTGCTTACCTGTGCATAAGGCTGGATATATCCCTGTGTGTTAACAAACAGGTTTTTGCCTATTACAATGGTTGGGATAACTGTTAAGAATTGTTTGGCTACGGTACCCAGCGGCTGTTTATGTACAACAAGTACAGATGCTGCTGCCCAACGGCATATATCATCAAACCGGTAACCTTCGCAGGCCAGTTCTACCCGGCGTTCACGTCTGATCTCATTGATAACGGGAGAGAGAGTCGGGAACAGCCATTTCGGGTCTGTAGGGATAGTGCTGATGGTTAGGTGTGGCATTCCCACACGGTCACGCAGTTTGTTGACGGTAACATCTATATCGGCTTGGGTTATTGAGCCTAATTCTGCACGACTTTCGGCATAAATCAATAAAATTTCTGCATAGCGCATGTAAATTACCCCATCCGTACCACCAGGGCCATTGTGACTGTCCTGAAAAAAGTCGGTATTGAGCCCTTTCCTGATCTGGAAGCCTGTAGTGCAATTGTCGCCTGCTATAAGCGCCGGATAGGTAAATAATTTAATTGGGGTAGCTCCGGGTACATTTGATATAACGGTATCGCCATACAGGAAAATACTTTGTCTTAAACGTGGATCACGGTTCTTAACAACATGAGCAAGTGAGTCATCTCCCTTGTATAGAGGGCTTATGCTGGTAGGCTTACCATCGTTGCACAGATAGTCATCAACCAAACTTTTTGCTATCCCGGTTGCTTCTGATCCGTCAGAACCAAACTGGTAATAGTTTTGCCAATATGTGGTTATACCAGCCTGTTGATTATAGGCGCCCCAGAACATTATCTCTTTACTGCTGGTATAATCTGTTTGATTAAATAAATTAAAATAACCGTTAGGCGTACCGGCATTATCTAATTGAAATACCCCCGATGTAATAACCTGGTTTGCTGCATCGGCAGCCAGCTGCAAATATTTAGCACCTGTTTGACCTGAAACTCCAAATACATCACTGGCGTGATATTTTTCCCAAGTGCCTTCAAATAAGCACACTCTTGCTTTAAATCCAAGAGCATACTCTTTATATAAACGCTGAGTTTGTGCTTTCCCTTTTGTAGGTAAGTTTGTAATAGCCCGGTTAAGGTCATTCATGATGGAGTCTATAATCACATTGCGGGGCAGGCGCGGTGCGTTTAACAGGTCCTTGTCGTCTATATTCAAAGGTTTATTTATCCAGGGCATATCGCCATAGTTTTTAACCGCTTTAAAATATAGCATCGCTCTGAAAAAATAGGCTTCGCCCAGGTAGGGGGCAATATCGCTTGCCGCTGCGCTCACCTTTTGATAATTAATCAAAAAATAATTTACGTTACGGATGCTGGCCCAATCGGCATAACCCCCATTGCTTGCAACAGTGTACTCGCCGTTTAAACGGCCATCCTCTGACTGGGGAATCATGTTGTCGCTGTTTTCGTCAACGCTGTATATACCCAAACTGCTGTATCCCCGGTAATGCGGAAAAATGCCGTCGATACCATAAAGGTTATTCAGGTAATTCTGAAGGTCATTGGTAGTGTGCCAGTATGATGATTCGGTTAGCTGGGTAGGAGGGGTTTGGTTTAACAAGCCATCCTTTTTACACGAAGCAATAGCAAGCAGGCCAATTGCGAATAATATATATATGATTTTTATCGGTTTCATAGCTCAAATAGTTAAATGTTATTTAATATTCATTTGTAAACCAAAAGAATAGGTGCGTTGTAATGGATATATTTTTTCATCCGATTGCAATAGTTCAGGGTCAACGTACTGATGTTTGAAAACGCCGGTAAATGTGAGCGCATTATCAACACTGCCGTACAGTTTTAACTGATAAACATGGAACTTTTGGGTAAGCTTATTAGGGAAGGTATAGCCCAGTTGTACATTTTTAAGACGCATGTAGGCCGCGTTTAACAGATAACCCGATTGTGCGATCTGATTTTTGCTGCTTCCGTTATTGATATCCAGGCGAGGGAAATAACCGTTAGGGTTAGCAGCCGACCATCTGTCGTCTAATTTAGGTGTTATTGTACTTTGATATTCGGAAGTAAGTCCCCAGAAATAGTTATTGCCAGGTGCATAATCTGTATGGCCTTGTCCCTGAATAAATATATAAAGATCTATCCCTTTCCAGCTTGCACCGGTAGTAAAGCCATAAAGATATTTAGGAGTGGTATTACCAATAATGGTGCGGTCGCCTGGATCACCTACTGTATTGCTTCCGTAAGTGATCTTGCCATCCTTATTCAGGTCAGCATATTGGATGTCGCCGGGTTTATAACCGCTTGCATTAATAGCATTCTGGTTAGGCGCGCTGTTAACCTGATCCTGTGTTTGAAACTTGCCCACTGTTTTGAAACCCCAAATAGCACCTAATTGCTCGCCTACATAAGGTTGATTAATAAATTGCTGCGGATTGGCATCATATTTAGTTATCTTACCTGAATAGTGACCTATGTTGGCCCTTGCCATTACATGTACCTTGCCAAACTGATGTTTCCATGAAGCGGTCAAATCCCAGCCTTTGGTGCTTGAGGTAGCATTATTAACCGTTGGAGGTGCAATACCTAAAGTGCCAGGGTAGGTGCTTGAAGGTGCAAACTGATCGGTTATTTTTTTATTGTACCAGTCGGCGGTAATGTTAAAGTCGGTCAGGAAGTCAACATCCATACCAATATCAAGCATAGATGGTTTTGCCCAGGTAAGTGTAGGGCTTATCAGGTTGCCCGGATTAGAAACGTAGGGCAGGCGTCCGCCGCTACCTGGGTTAAATATCCACTGGCTGTTTGTTGCCGGGTTGGTTTGTAAATTACTTAGCGCCGGGTAATAAATTGCCGGTGACGCATTAAGGAAATAAGAAATATCACCTAAACCACCGTATGATGCTCTGAATTTCAGGTTGCTGATTGATTTTTCAAGCGGTTTAAAGAAATCTTCTTTTGAAACATTCCATCCTACAGATCCCGATGCAAATAAATGATAGCGTGTGTTTTGAGGGAATAAGGAAGTGCCCATGTAACTGGCATTACCTTCAACTAAATACTTTTCATCATAGTTATAATTGACACGGCCAATGGTACTGTTGGTTGCCCAGCTATAGCCACCTGCATCTGTTGTTGACGGGGTAGTACCGCTGGTAAGCGCCAGCGAAGGCTGGCTGGTGCTATATAGATATTGATTGTAGCCACTCAGGTTTGAATAGGTTTTTTGCTCTGTTTGCTGACCTACCAATACCTTAAAATAATGACCGCCTATTTGTTTTTCATAACTGGTGAAAAAATTATAGTTATAGTAACTGGTTAACCCATAGTTTTGATTGATGGAAGATATGGTGTTGCTTAGCGTTTGCGGATTATTAGGTGTAGAGTAGTAGTATGGTAAAATGGTTGATGTTATGTTATAAGTGTTATAATCATAACTGTAATGACCGGTAATATCCCAGCCGGTTATTGGCTTAATGGTAATATCGCCACTGATACGGCTGTTATTGGTGCGGCTGTTATTTACGCCACCCTGCTGTAATTGGGAAATGTAGGAAGCCTGGTCTAATCCGCCGTTAGGGTCTGTTAAGGCAATAACTGGCCATATCCTTGCAACCTGGTGAAAGAAGTTAGAGCCGGTACTTGATCCTCCGTTATATGGATAGTGATCATTTTCCTGGGAAAAGGAAGTTTTTAGGCTGAAGGTAACATACTTATTAAGGTCAGCAGTTACATTGGCCCGGAGGTTATTACGCTGGTAACTATCATCGGCATAGTTAAACAAACCATTCTTTTTGGTTGACCCTAAGCCAATAAAATAGGTTATTTTATCACTACCACCGTCAATGCTGAGGTTATGCTGCTGGCTTGGCGACCATTTTTTAAGATAAACTTTAAACCAATCATTATTGGCATTACCGAACACCGGATCATAAGAGGCCCAGTTGTTAGTGCCCGGTACCGGAATAGTGGACGGCGTGTTTTGAGGATCTTTCAAATAAGCCTGAATTCTGCTGATTGCACTATTCGGGATTAACGGTGGCAGGCCTGCATTGGTATATGCCTCATTCATGGTGTTTGCCCAAATGAGGGAGTTGGACATGGTAGGCTCATTTAATGGCTGCGAATAGGAGAAATTATTGGAGTAGCTTAAACGTGCCGGCTGATTTTTTTTGCCTTGCTTTGTAGTAATCAGCAATACACCGTTAGGTGCCCTGGAGCCATAAACGGCTGATGATGCTGCATCTTTAAGCAAGCTGATGTTTTCTATATCATTAACGTTAATAGAGTTGATATCTGTTTCAACACCGTCAACCAGGATAAGCGGTCCGGCAAGCTGGCCTCCGTAACCTGTAAAACCACGTACGTTTATACTCTTTTTAGAGTCGGGAGAACCACCGCCATAATTGGTAGTTACATTCAGGTTGGCCATCATCCCCTGCAAAGCATCGCCTACATTGGTTACCGGACGGTTTTGCAGATCTTTACCTTTTATTTGATCAACAGCACCGGTAAGGTCAACCTTTTTCTGGGTGCCGAAACCAACAACAACAACTTCATTAAGGTCGCTGTTTTGTGGTTTTAACTGAACTGAAATGTCTGTGCGCCCATTGATCTCAACCTCTAAAGTCTTATAACCAATAAAGCTAAAAACAAGGGTGCCAGTGGCGTCAGGTACAGATAAAGCGTAGGCTCCTTTGAGATCTGTGGCCATAGAAACAGATGATCCCTTTAATTTAACGGTTACGCCCGGAAGTGGTAACCCATTTTCGTCGTTTACCTGCCCTTTAACGGTAATGTTCTGTATCTGGGACCCAGGTTTGTTTTCCTTTTGCCGAACAACTATGGTTTTATCAATAATGGAGTAGATCAATGGCTGATCTTTAAAGCACAGCTCAAGGGCCTGCTGCAGCGAGGCATGATCTAAGGAGATACTGATGTTGTGGGTACCCTGCAATACTTTGTCCTCATACCAAACAATGTATTGGGTTTGTTTTTGTATGGCGGTAAAAACCTTTTTTATAGATATGTTTTTTTCTGAAAGCGTTATTTGCTGCGCAAATCCGGTAGCTGATGCCTGTAAACAAGCCAATGTCATAAAAAAAACTACAAATTTCATAACCATGAAAATTTTGGTGAGCTGCCTGCGTTTAAAAAACAAAGGCTTAAAAAGAGTATAAAAATTCATACTTTAGGAGTTAGGTTAACTGAATAGATTATCTAAGACTGGATTTTTTATCCCAATGATATTGGGAGGGGTTAACCAAATACTGTCTGGCAGTGTTGGTAGCACTGTCAGATTTTTTTTGTTAGCCCGTGAAGGTGGTTCAAAGGTATTTCTTATTTCATATATTGCTGTTTAAGAGTGAATAGTCAATTAATGGTTAATAAAGTTTAGGGTGTTACAATAATATTTTTATCTGTTACCTTAAAATGTATATGGTTAAGCTCCAGTATTTTTAATAAAACAGACAGGTTTGACTCTCTTGAAATACCACCGGTAAACAACCGGGCAGGTACATCGCCCTGGTATTGTACATCAATGTCATACCATCTGGATACCTGCCGCATAATGGATTTTATATCTTGGTTTACAAACAGGGTTTGGCCGTTTTTCCAGGCCATAACTTCGGTAATATCGGCATCGTCAACAATTGATAGTTTACCGGCAGCGGTAAGCTGCGCCTGTTGCCCCGGCTTTAACATACCGGTAATATTGTTTTTTACAATTTTTACAGATCCTTCCAGCAGGGTTGTTTTAACAGCGGCTTCGTCATCATAAGCCATAATGTTAAAGTGGGTACCTAAAACCTGCACTTCTTCCTGGCCGTTAACGTTAACCTTAAAAGGCATTTTCTTATTTTTTGCCACTTCAAAATAAGCCTCGCCGGTAATAGTTACCCGGCGCTCGGTTCCGGTAAAAGCTATAGGATAGGTTATTGATGATGCTGCATTAAGCCACACCTTAGTACCATCAGACAATAGCAGGTCATATTTTCCACCACGGGGAGTTGTCATGGTATTATATACCGGAGCTGCGGCATTTGCCGATGTTTTGTTATAAGCAATATGCCCGTCGGCGAGTTTCATAATTTGGGCGTTACCCTGTTGGGCAATTGTACCATTCCTGGCCGAGTTGAGCACTATGCGGGAGCCATCGCTCAGGGTTAATATGGCTTTATCGCCGCCCGGTTTAACATCATTTTGGCTGGGTTTATTTTGAGCTACCAGCACATTGGCTTTGTGCCGGCCATTGTTCAGGAAATATAATACGGGTAAACTAAACAATAATATAGCCGCGGCCATTTTTACCCAGGTTAATGACCGTAGTTCAGACTTTTTTACGGGTAAAGGTTTGTGTTCAAAAATATGGTTAAGTATCAATTGCTGTTTATAAGCAGGCAATGTGTTACTTTCGGTTTGCTCGTTTAGCTTTTCTCCAAGCAGTTCCGTTACCTGCTGTGCATTTTCAGGGTCACTTATATAATCAAAAAGCTCAAGGGTTTCCCTTTCCGAGCTATTTTTGTCCATATACAAGTTCAGTAACTTAATGAGTTGTTTATTATCCATATTATTTAAAGGAATTATTTACGGGTTATACGTGCGCACTTTAGTCCTTTTATATACACTGACACATGGTAAGCACAATAGGGGGAGACGGAAATGTGTTTTTTTTTAAATATTTATTTCAAGTATCTGAAAGTCACATAAATAAAGTACTATTTGAGGTTGTTTAAATGCAGATAGAACCAGATAAGGATATTAATCTGGACAAAATACGTCCGTATAAATTTCAACGCCAGTTTCATGTGCGTATGCACTGTTGATGAGGATATGTTTAAACGGCCTGCAACTTCGCTGTACTTTAAACCTTCCTGGTAGCATAAGGTATAAATAAGCTTTTGCTGTGGGGTAAGCTGGTTGATAGCCGTATTAAGTGATTGCTCGGCATCTCTATAAAGTATAGTATCTTCGGTATCGGTTATCTTTTCTGATAGTTGTTTACCAAGTGCTAAAACAATGGATGCTTCCTGTGCAATGCGTCTTAATACGTTGTATGAATAATTTCTGGTAACACGGTTTAAATAGCCCCCGAAATTTTCAATCTGCAGCAGGTTTTCACGGTTGGTCCATATCTTAAGAAAAACCTCCTGCAAAATTTCTTCGGCCAACTCCTCAGACCGGGTAAGTTTTAAAGCAAACGGATAGATGATTTTTGAGTAATGCTCAAAAAGAATGGTAAATGATTTTTGATTACCAGAGGCTATCTGGGCCAAAAGCATTTTTTCGGTATCTATTGATCTATTTTGCAATGCTTTATAAAAGGTAAAGTTTAAAAAGGGGATTAACTTTAGTGGAGTGAATGTATTTCAAAAAGAGAGAATACACCGCCTTTATCACAGCGCAAACGTTTGCCTGAATTTACTCCCGCTAAAAAGAAATGGTCATAGTAATTGCCTAATGCCAGCATTAAAGCAATGCTATTTAATGAGATACGTTTGCATAAAAGGTCTGTCCTCAGAGTTGTTGCCTCATGCTTTAATTGTGTTTACGCAAACGCTTGTGTAAGGTGTTCACATTAAGATAATTGTGGAAAATGTATTGTTTTTAACAGTAGCTTTAAATAGAGTTTATATTAAAGTCAATGTTGGGTATTCAGCTATGGCATTATTAGCAATTTTTTTTACTTTTGCACACGTAACTAAAACGACACCTTTATGTAAGAAATAATTTCTTTCAGGAAAATAAATAAACAGAAGCCAAACGATGGTCTTTCTGTAATTATTCACTCTAAAAAGAAAGAAATTATGCTTATTCTTCAAGATATAACTTACATACATCCCAACAGAGATTTATTATTTGCTGATATAAATCTCATCGTCAATAAACAAGATAAAATAGCATTAATAGGCAACAATGGTACCGGGAAATCAACCCTGTTAAACATTATGGCCGCAAATTTACGTCCATCAGCCGGGCAGGTAAAAGCCAGCTCCCGACCTTATTATGTACCGCAGCTTTTTGGCCAGTTTAATAATTATAGTGTTGCCCAGGCCCTGCAGATCGAGGATAAATTAACTGCACTAAGGGAAATTCTGGATGGCAATGTAACAAATGAAAACCTGACATTGCTTGATGACGACTGGGCTATTGAGGAGCGGTGCAAGCAAGCCCTTACACATTGGAATCTTCGTGGACTGGATTTGACCCAAAATATGGGGAGCCTTAGCGGAGGACAAAAAACAAAGGCCTTTTTGGCGGGGATCAGTATTCACCGGCCCGAAATAGTTTTATTGGATGAGCCAAGCAACCATTTAGATATGCAGAGCAGAAACATGTTGTATAGCTATGTAAAAACCACTACAAATACTTTAGTGGTGGTAAGTCACGACCGGACTTTATTAAACCTGCTCAATACTGTTTGTGAGCTTAGCAAACGCGGCATAACCGTTTATGGCGGTAATTATGATTTTTATACAGAGCAGAAGGGGATTGAAAGCGACGCTTTGAGTCAGGATTTAAGGAGTAAAGAAAAGGCACTCCGTAAGGCAAAAGAAATTGAAAAGGAATCAGTAGAGCGGCAGCAAAAACTGGATGCCCGTGGGAAAAAAAAGCAGGAAAAGGCAGGTGTGCCCACTATTTTCATGAATACATTGCGGAATAATGCCGAGAAAAGTACGTCGCGTATAAAGGGTGTTCATGCAGAAAAAGTGGGTGCTATTTCGCAAGAGCTTAGTCAACTGCGAATGGAGATGCCTGATATCGACAAAATGAAGATGGATTTTGATAATTCCGCACTTCATAAGGGTAAGGTATTAATTACAGCAAAAGAGGTGAATTTTGGCTATGCCGATCAATTACTCTGGCCCTCAGATTTAAACTTTCAGATCAGGAGCGGCCAGCGTATGGTTATTAAAGGGCCTAATGGCTCTGGCAAAACAACGCTCATAAAAATGATTTTGGGTGGGATAGAACCCCGGTCAGGAACTATTGACAGGGCGGATATTAAAGCGATTTATATTGATCAGGACTATTCATTAATTGATAACAGGCTTAGTGTATATCAGCAGGCCCAGCAATTTAATTCAGGGGCATTACAGGAGCATGATATAAAAATTCGTTTAAACCGGTTTTTGTTTACCAAAGCATACTGGGATAAACCTTGTAAAGCGCTTAGTGGGGGCGAAAAAATGCGATTGATGCTTTGTTCGCTAACCATAAGTAACCAAGCTCCTGATATTATGGTATTGGATGAGCCCACCAATAATCTGGATATTCAAAACATCGAAATTTTAACTGCCGCAGTTAATGAATATACGGGAACACTGTTGGTAGTATCACATGATGAATATTTTTTAAAACAGATAAATGTTGAAGATATCATTGAGATGGGTTAACTACCACCCCCAATAATATGTTAAAAGAGTATAAATTAACCAGTAAGTAACCTGATTAATAGTTGTTAATGATTCAAAAATTAAGGTGGATTTTCCTTATGATTTTGAAATCTGAATTATTAAATGGATATTTAATGACCCAATTGTTCACCGCTGTATTGAAAAAGTTAATTGTTACTATATTACTTGGTATTCACCTGTTTAATATAGGTGGTCACTTAGCTATGTATCAATATGTTGTATACCAGTCAAATAGGTTTTACAATGAGCAAGTCAACAAAAACCTGTACAATATCAATGACCTTACAGAGGTTAAAATTCCGGTAAATTTAAAAGGTATCACCAACTGGAAAAACTACGAGAATATATCGGGCCAGATACAGTTTGATAATACCAGTTACAATTACGTAAAAATGAAGCTTACCAGGACTATCATGTACCTGATGTGTATTCCTAATTATCAAACCACCCGTTTTGCATCTGATAATGTACTGCGGGCAAAAGGTGTTAAAGGCTATCCGGTTCCTCAAAAGGATCATGTTGCATTTGGAAAAACAACCGTATTGGATAACTTCCATTTTACGGCCTTACATTTTGAATTTGTTTCTCCTTCAAAAAAAATACAGAAAAACGTTGTAGAATCGCTGCAACACCTGGTTTATCATCACCCTGATATTCCGGAGCAACCACCCAGGCTCTCCTGCTGATATCTTTCTTTTCTTGTTTTCCCGGAAAAGCATACCGTTTACCGTGTAACCAGTTTTTATTGGTATTGCCAGCGTTTTGCAAACCTGTTTCATAACAGTTTTTTTAACACTTACTGTAATCCAATAGTATATATCTGTATCATCTAAACAATTGCTTCTGTCTGGCTAATTCAATTTAAACAATTTTATTATGTCTTATATAGCTGTTAAGGAACATTTGCCCGGTATTATCGGGTTTTTGGAACAGTATCAGGCCAAATAAATTGCCTGTTACTTATTATGTCGTAACGGTCTGTTTGCAATTTAAAATCAATTAAAACTACATCTATATCCTTGCTAAGCTTCAAATGGTAAAGCTTTAAAAGCAAGGTTAAGTGAAAAATAATATAATAATGAAAACAAAAATTACCGGTTCAATATTGTTGCTACTCGGCATCTCGATGATCATATCCTGCCAAAGCTCATCATCGCATACCGAGATGATCACAATTTTGCAACAGCTTAAAAAGCGAAATTACAGTATTGCAAATCCCTTTAACCAGGAGGCTAAAATAGCTTATTGCGATTCGGCGCTTCGTGTAACTCCACCTGGAGTTAACTCCCATTTACTATCGTCAAAGGCATCTATGTTGCTTAAACAGGGGCAGGAGCAAAAATCTGTTGACATTTATGAAAAACTGATGCAGCATATAGATTTCATGTCGGTTGACCGTATGATGCCAGATATAGGTATAGCTTACATGCGCCTTGGCGAGCGTAGCAACTGTATGCTTAATCATACCGGTTCATCTTGTATCTTCCCAATAAAAAATGATGGTGTGCACCGGATACAAACCGGTTCAAGAAAGGCAATTGACGTTTATCAGGCCATAATGCAGGTACATCCCGATGATCTGGAATCCAGATGGTTACTAAATATTGCTTATATGACTTTGGGCGAATATCCACAAAATGTGCCCAAAAAATGGCTGCTCCCTAATCTGAATACCGATAGCGCTTACAAGGTAAAGCCGTTTATTGATATTGCAAGCAGTTTGGGCCTTAATATAAATGGTAGGGCCGGGGGCGTTGTTATTGATGATTTTAATAACGATGGATATCTGGATATCATTACCTCGGGCTGGGACCTGAGTGATCCGATGCATTATTTTCAAAACAATAAAGACGGAACCTTTAGTGATCACACCGAGCAAAGCGGCCTGAAGGGTATAACTGGCGGCTTGAACATACAGCAAACCGATTATAACAACGATGGCAATACAGATCTTTTTGTTTTAAGGGGGGCCTGGCTTTCTAAAGAGTTTGGCAATCAGCCCAGTTCTTTATTGCGTAACAATGGCGATGGTACTTTTACGGATGTAACCATACCAAGCGGTCTGCTTTTTTATCATCCAACCCAAGCCGCAACCTGGGCCGATTTTAATAATGACGGCTGGCTTGATGTGTTCGTAGGTACGGAGAGTTTAAACAATATGTATGGCGAAAATCAATCAAAATGTGCGTTGTATATTAACAATCATGACGGGACATTTACCAATGTTGCCGCAGCTGCACATTGCGATATCAGTGCGTTTGTAAAGGGAGTAACCTCTGCCGATTATGATAACGACGGCTGGCAAGACATTTTTATATCAACAATGGACGGGAAAAAGTATTTGCTCAAAAATAAGGGTAAAACATCAAAATCTGTTGACTTTGAGGATGTAACCGAAAAATCAGGGATTGATCCTAACCGGGAACGAACATTTACGACCTGGTTTTATGATTATAATAATGACGGCTGGCAGGATATCCTGGTGAGCGATTATCAGTTTAGCAATTCATTAGGGTATTATAGTGCTGCCGAAGCTTTAGGGCAGGCTATTCCGCGTGCTGGTAACGTGTTTTTATATAAAAATAATCACGATGGTACTTTTACGGATGTTACCAAAGAGGCCGGATTAGATAAGGTGGTATATAGCATGGGTGGCAACTTTGGTGATATTGATAATGACGGCTATCTGGATATGTACTTTGGTACAGGTAATCCGGACTTCAGATCGCTGGTTCCTAATAAGTTCTTTAAGAATATGGGAGGTAAAACCTTTGCCGATATTACTTCGTCTTCGCGCACTGGTAATTTGCAAAAAGGGCATGGGATAGCTTTTGCCGACCTGAGAAACAACGGCCGACAGGATATTTTTGCCGAAATGGGCGGTGCTTACATAGGCGACTCCTATACCAGTTCGTTATACCTTAACCCGGGCGTTAGCAATAACAACTGGATAAGTTTAAAATTAGAAGGTGTAAAGGCTAACAGAGCAGCCATCGGGAGTCATATTAAGCTAACCTTTTCCGAAAACGGTGTTAAACGAAGTGTTTATAAAGATGTAAACTCCGGCGGAAGTTTTGGTTCCTCACCTCTACAGCAGGAAATGGGGATAGGGCAAGCGAAATCGATAGACGAAATTGAAATAAAATGGGCCGGGAGCAGAACCATTCAGCGGTTTAAAAATGTAAAGCCCAACCAATTTTTGCATGTTACCGAGGGTAGCAAGGCCTTTAAAGTTAACGTGTTGAATAAATTAACTTTTATTAATAAAAAAAATGCAGTTATGTGCATGCCCATGACGGCCAAAACAAATTAAGCCGTTACTTAGTTAAATGTATTGATGATATTTTAGCTTTTATATCTGAATAAAATCAGTTACATTTAGTTAAATCAAACACCAATCAAATTAACAATTACACCATGAAAAGATTTTTATTAATGTGTTGCCTGTTTATCGGACTGACAACGATTGTTAGTGCCCAAACCCAGGCTGGGGCGCCTAACGAAAAAGCAAAGGAATTGCAGAAAAAATTAAAACTTACAGACGCACAAACCTCTAAAATTTCGGCTATTTATGATGAGTCATCTAAAAAGTTTGAAAAAATAAAGACAGAACAACACGGCGACAACGCTAAAATGTTAGTTGCCATAAAACCACTGCGTGCAACTACCATACAAAAAATCAAGGCTGTTTTAACCAAAACACAAACTGTAAAGTATGATAAGCTACTAAACGATACCAAGGGAGCAGCAGGCACCGGTTGGGGCGATGGATGGAGTTCTCCTCAATAAAACGGAAAGATCAACTAAACAACATTAATAAAGCGGCTTTTGGCCGCTTTATTAATTTATAGGCGCTTTATTTAGTGGTTGTTAGGTGATAATTATTTTAATAATAGTATAATTTTAATAAATTTAACTCCATTATAAACCGCCATTGTTTTTTTAGTTTGTTGATTTACTTTTCTGCTGCAGGGCAGGAGATTGCTGATAAGTTAATTGTTATGCCTCAGATGCTATTTAATGAAAACCTATCGGGTATTAGCACCGCATTGCTGAACTATAGCCCAGGCCCTTATTGGCACAGTGGCCTGAACAAATATTGCTGCATAATGAACCAGGTGAAAGAGCATTACCCAATATATACGCAGGTTTAAACATAGCATAATGAAAATTCAACAACGATCATTTTTATTCTGGATAGGTATTGTGCTGCTCGTAGTTCCAGGGGTGGTACATGCTTACCTGCTGATGCCGTTCCCCGGCAGTCAGGAATTAAACGCTATAACGGTGTCTTATTATCTGGAAAAGGTGGTACTTCCCCTGCGCATAGCAGGCGCTGTTTTGATCGTTTGGTACCTGGCAAAGTATTTTTTACAAAATTCTTTGAGCAAAAAAATATTCAAAGGAGCTTTACTGATACTTTGTCTGGTTAGTTTTTATTTTACCGACTTTATGTTTAAGGCCGAAACCATGTTTGAGGAGCCCCAAACCATCAATTTTGCCAATGCCCTGTTTAATAAGGTGCCTGAAAGCGCGGTAATTATTGGGGTGGTAAACAATGGAGTAGCCAAAGCATATCCTATTGTTTACCTGGGTTATCATCATAAGGTACAGGATAATGTTGGTAATGAGCCTTTGCTGGTTACTTATTGTACTATGTGCCGCACGGGTAGGGTTTACAGCCCTATCATTAATGGTGTAAGGCAAAATTTCAGGCTTGTGGGGGCAAGGCATTATAACGCTATTATTGAGGATGCCGGTACAAAAACGTGGTGGTATCAAAGTACTGGTAGTGCTGCTGTTGGTAAATTGAAAGGGACACATCTTAAGGAGTTGCCTTATGAACAGTCAACCCTGGGTGCATGGTTAAAAAGATATCCGGCATCACTTATTTTACAGCCTGATAAGCATTATCTAAGCAACTATAACGATCTCAAAAATTACGACCGGCTGCAGGTTGTTGATAAAGATAGTACCCTGAAAAATAAAGATACCCTGATCAGGAAAAGCTGGGTGGTAGGGCTTATTATAAACGGGCAGGCAAAGGCCTATGATTGGAGGCGCCTGGATAAAAGACGCTTGTTAAATGATAGAATAAATAAAACCCAGCTTTTATTAACCATGGAAGAGGATAGCCTTACCTATCATGCATTTAATTGCTCGGTAAATGGCAAGCCATTACACTTTAAACTGGACACAACGGGTAGACTTATTGACCAGGAAACCGCCTCCTTATGGGATTGGGATGGCCTCTCAACCGCAGGAATGTTAAAGGGGAAACAATTAGATAAGATTCAGGCTTATCAGGAATACTGGCATTCATGGAAACACTTTCATCCAAATACTCTGTTTTGGAAGGATTAAGAAAGCCGGTTAAAATGCCCTGCTTATTATTTTGATGATTGTAAAAATAGTTGCCAAAAGCAACGCTAATCTTTGCCTATATGCTTCTAATTAACAAGTTTTAAATAAATCCTACTAACAACCACACCGTGAAAACTATAGTATTAATATCGCGCGTTTTACTCGGAGCTCTTTACCTCATATTCGGTCTTGATTACTTTCTGCATTTTATACCTTATCAGCCGCTACATACGGGTAAGGCAGGGGCTTTTATTGCGGGGCTTAAGGGCACAGGTTACTTTTACCCAATGCAAAAAGTGCTGCAAATAACAGGAGGATTGTCTTTATTATTTAATATTTATGCCCCCTTCTTCGCTGTTGTGCTTTTTCCTATCAGCTTAAACGTATTATTGTTTCACACCATTTTAGTGCCATCAGGCTGGCTAATGGGGGTTACACTAATGGTGCCTAACCTGCTTTTAGGATATGGCTACCGTAAGTATTACAGCGGGATGTTTACATTAAAGGCGGTTGTTTAAGAAACTTTCCTAAGCTTGATGATCCTTATCCGGTGCATCAGTTTCATGATCGGGTAAACCGGGTCAATTTCAAACCATTTGTTTCCGAAGTTGGCATTGTTAGGATGCCGGTGATGGTTGTTTTGAAAGAGTTCGCCCAGCAAAAGAAAATCAAAAGGGGTAGTGTTTTTTGATTTATCCTTGTTGTCAAAGTTGGTGTAGCCATATTTATGCCCGCACCAATTTACAATAGCACCTTGAATTGGTCCCATCATAAAATGAACAGGCAGCAGCAGAAACATCCACCAATGGGTGGCAAAGGCTATATAAAAGCAAGTATAAGCAGCACCAAAGAGCAGCCTGGATAAAATAGAAGATCCTATTCTGTCAATCAAAGGCCATTCCGGGTAATAACCAGCAAGGTGTGCTTCAGGCTCTTTAATTCTTTTTAAATGATCCCTGAAGGTCACGATGGTCGCCTTCATCATTTGAAAAATATCCGTAAAAAAGTGCGGAGAATGCGGGTCTTTCTCCGTATCGCTATAGGCATGATGCTCCCGGTGCATAATTGCGTAGGCACGGGGATTCAAAAAAGAGGCACCTTCAAAAAAATAAGCCATTAAATAAAATACACGCTCCCAGAATTTACTGGTGGTGAACATGTGGTGGGAAGCATAACGGTGCTGGAAAAAAGTTTGAAAAAACAGGGATAGGAACCAATGCGCAATAAAAAAAATCAGGATCGACATAAAGTATATGAATAGTGAGTATGGTATAGGACGGATAGGGTTGCTCTTTTAAAGAACTATGTATTTGTTAAAGAAGATAATGACAGTTGAAATGTTGTTCTCTGTAGCCTGATCTGCCCGATGAGATGCAAGCAATAGGGTTTAATTTGCGCTTGAGATCAACTGGTAAAATGTTTGCGGGTTTTAAACCAAAAACTGCAGGTACTATATAGTCAATAAAGACTTTTTGAGTTTGAACGTATAATATAACAGATTGTTGTATCTATTTACAGACTTAGTTTCTGCAGATGGTCAACATTTGTAATCGCTTACTTCTTATAAGCAATTGAGGGTTACGGTTGCCTTCCAATTCAGCCACCAAATCGATAAGTCGAGTTGGTGGCTGAGTTCATCCGGCTTTAAACAAAGGATCTGCGCTTTAAAGTGAGCACCGCAATCTCTGGCCAGATACCTACGCGGCCTTTGAGCCCCAGAAAGCCGAAACCCCGGTTAACATAAAGGTAAAGTCCACTTTTTTGATAAAGTCCAGCCCATTGTTTATAAACATATTTGATCGGGCTCCATTTAAAACCAAATATTTCAAAGCCAAACTGCATACCATGGGTGTGGCCGGATAAGGTGAGGTGGATAGGCTGATGGTGACCAAGCGTTACCGCATCCCAATGCGAAGGATCATGCGACATCAGAATTTTGAAGGCATCGTCCGGTACATCAACCGTAGCCTTTTTGAGATCCCCATATTTATGAAAACCTCCCTTACCCCAGTTCTCTACACCGATTAAGGCAACGGATTGATCATTTTTCTGGATAGGCATAGATTCATTCAGTAATAAACGGAACCCGATTTCCTGGTGCACTTGCTTCAGTCGGTTTAGGTTTGCAAGTTGTGCTTCCTTACTTTCCCAGCTCATGTAATCACCATAGTCGTGATTGCCCAGTACGGAATATTTGCCGTAAGGAGCCTCCAGTTGGGCAAAGGCCGGTATCCAGGGATCCATTTCAGTGGCCTGGTTGTTTACCAGGTCGCCCGTAAAAAGTATCATGTCACTGTTTTGTGCATTCACGAGGTCAAGCCCTTTTTGTACGCCCTGCTTATCGCTGAAACTGCCGGAATGGATATCAGAAAGTTGCGTAATGGTAAAACCGTCGAAAGTTTCGGGGAGATCATCAAAATAAAGCGTTTCGCGGCGTATCTTATAATAGTGGCGTCCGCGCGTAATACCGAACAACAATAGTCCGAAAAGTACAATAGCAACAACTAAGGTAAATTCACTAACACCATAATTACGTGGCGGGAAGCCTCTGAATACACGGGTGATATCTTCAAGCACCAACACGATAGAGCCTACGAGCTTAGGCACGAGGGAGAGCAGCATCAAAGCCATTACTCCGGATATCAGTTTGGTTTTTCCGGCTATAGCGCTATATAGTATGGTACCGGCCAGCAACAGATCAAAAATCCAGTAAGCGAGGTACACGGAGGTATTAATAGTTAGCGTTGCAACCGCTGAAAAAAAGTAAATATCAATAATGAGCCAAAACAATATAATGGCGGGAATCCGGTTCTTCATACCACGTAAGACGAGCGAGTGCCTAAAACATTTCAAAAATTGTAAACAGATGGCTTTAGGATGACAAAAGGCCTGAGTTAGGCGGATCCTAAGCAATTAAGTTATAATAATTGGGGAGGGATTATACCTAACTCTATTAACTTAGTAAATCATATTGTTTAATTTATGCTTTTTCATTTTAAAGATAAATTTCCTCAATTAACGCCTTATTGGGATAAATATCTGGAGTTTCAAAAGCGCGTGGAAGTTACTGCAAAAACAGTACTGTTAGGAGAAGGAAAGATTTCGGGACATTACATATTTGTAGAAAAAGGATGTTTGCGAGCGGCTTTTAACAATAACGGGAATGATAAAACAGTACAGTTCTTCTTTGAAAAAGATGGTTTGACCTCCTTTGAAAGCTTTTTGAAGAACACACCAAGCTTATTTACCATTGAAACTATTGAGCCATCAATAATTTATTTATTACCCAAAACACACGTTAACAATTTGATGGCCGAATTGAGCCGGGAGCCTGATTTTCTTAATATCATCTTAGAGGTTTCTGCCGAAAGGCAATTGCATTACATGCATGAATTTGTTTCCTTTATAAGGGATACACCGGAACAGCGCTATCAGAATCTTTTAAATGAAAAGCCACATATCATTCAGCGGGTTCCGCAGCATTACATTGCATCTTATTTAGGTATTAGCAGGGTACATCTGAGCAGGATAAAAAGTTCCCTTGCACGAAAGAAATAAGAGCCACGCATTCGGTAACATTTGTTATCGCTTGTAGCTTTAGCCGGGCTGTAAATTTGTCTTAACAAAAATAAAAAAAGATGAAAGCAGCGGTAATGTATCAAAAAGGCGAACTACCCCAATATGTAGATTTTCAGGAGCCAATTGCTCAGCACAATAATGAAGTATTAGTAACTGTGAAAGCCGTTGCCATAAAACATTTTGATAAAGGTAAAGCTACCGGCAAGCACTATTCAAGTGATGTACCAAAAGAGGGCGGCCATGTGATTGGCGGTGATGGCGTTTGCTTACTCGACAATGGTACAAGAGTTTATGGTATGGGCGTGAGTGGTATGCTGGCAGAAAAAGCAGTCATTGAAAAAGATAGAATTGTAAAGCTACCCGAAGGGATTAGTGATGCAGCGGCCGCTGCATTAGCAAATGCGGTGATTGGTGCAGCAATGGGTTTACGGTTTAAAGCAAATGTCCAGGCAGGAGATGTGGTGTTAATTAACGGCGCAACCGGATTTACCGGACGTGTAGCCGTGCAAATTGCAAAGCATTATGGTGCTAAAAAGGTGGTTGCGATCGGAAGGAACCAAGAATCACTACAGGATTTATTAGTCCTTGGTGCAGATGAGATTATTTCTTTAAAACAGGATGACGAAAGGTTTCTTGCCCAGTTGAAGAACATAAATGCAATTTCGCCAATTGATATAATTATTGACTACTTGTGGGGGCATACTGCCGAAATGATATTAGCCAGTTTAATGGGTAAGGGGGCATTTACTCAAAAAACGAGATTTGTTTCTGTAGGTAGTATGACCGGCGATTTGATCCAATTATCTGCTGCAAACATGAGAAGTGTTGATTTGCAGCTAACAGGATCCGGATTGGGTAGCTGGTCGAAAGATGAGGTGCGCAAACTTTTTTCTGAAATATTACCGGAGATGTTTCAGCTGGCCGCCGATAGTAAACTGAAAGTGAAAACTATGGAGGTTAAATTAGAAGATATCGCTGACCTTTGGAATCTCGATGTTCCGGACGGCCAGCGATTAGTTGTGACAATATAAAATTAGCACCGATTTAATAGCAGTCCTGTAAATCAGTAGATAGTAAAATGATAATGTATTGCCAAAAAAAAAGACTAACCTGAAAGAACTTTTCAACTAATAAACTGGGCCGACCGACTATTGCTTTCTACTTGCAGATAAATCGGCAGAACTTCAAGTCAATGATTATTGGGGGGCGGCTGCGCCCATTAATCTATCTATTTATAAGTAATTTATCCATTCTGATGAATTTGGTGAAAGCCTTTTGCCGTTTCGCTTGGTTGCGCAAGGAGGCGCTCAATACATTGCATTTTTATGTGTTAAAAAAGCGCCAGCCCGTCGTTCGGCAACCGATAGTCGAAAAACATAAGATAGTCCAGTATTTTCGTTGAAATCTTCATTTTTATATATGTTGTTAACCGGCAAATTTGTTAACCAATTTATTTAACTTATTTACGGTTAATCACCATGAAGAAAATCATTTACCTTATTCTTTCAGGAATACTGACCTGTTACAGCCTTACCGGCGCCGGGCAAGTAATTCAAAACAAAAAATTAAACCTTGCAGGAACATGGTCATTTGCCATAGATTCTCTGGATCTCGGGATCAAGGATAAATGGTTTAATAAAAAATTATCAGAAACCATTCACTTGCCAGGTTCAATGACTACAAACGGAAAAGGCGATGACGTTACTGTGCATACCCCATGGACCGGCGGTTTCTGGAACTCGCAATGGTTTAAAGATTCGAGCTATGCTAAATACCGTGAGCCGGGTAACATTAAGATATCTTTCTGGTTGCAGCCAGATAAATATTACGTTGGGCCTGCCTGGTATCAGAAAGAGGTTGATATTCCGCAGGCATGGTCAGGTCAGCATATAGAATTATTCCTGGAAAGATGCCATTGGGAAACAACATTGTGGATAGACGGCAACAAAGTTGGCATGCAGAACGCTTTGGGCGCACCACATATTTATCAATTGGATAAACTGCTTAAACCAGGAAAACATAAGCTTGCACTAAGGATCGATAACCGGATCAAAGATATTAATCCCGGGCCCGATGCACACAGTATATCGGATAATACACAAACTAATTGGAATGGTATAATTGGGGATATGGTACTTAGTGCCAGGCCCGCTGTTTACATTTCGGATATTAAACTATTTCCGGATGTTGATAAGAAACTTGTATTGGCAAAAATCAAAATCAGAAACATATCAGGAAATGCAGGCCAGTTGAACCTGAGCTTTAGCGTTGCAAATAAGAAAAAGAATATAAGCCTGCCAGCGCTCCAAAAAACGGTTGCCGCCGGGAAGGATTCGGCTATAGTTTCTTTTACTTACCCTATGGGCGCAAATCCGTTGCTGTGGGATGAATTTAGTCCTAACCTTTATCGTATGAAAGTGACCTTAAAGGGGGGAAGTGGAACAGACAGTCAGGAAGTTACCTTTGGTATGCGGAAATTTGTTGCTCAAGGCAGAAAGTTTATGATCAATAATCGCCCAACTTTTCTCCGCGGAACATTGGAGTGCGCTATTTTTCCTAAAACAGGTTTTCCTCCAACTGATAAGGCAGCCTGGGCAAGAATATTCCGGATCTGCAGGTCGTATGGTCTTAATCACATGCGGTTTCATTCCTGGTGCCCGCCCGAAGCTGCTTTTCAGGCAGCCGATGAGTCAGGGTTTTATTTGTCTATAGAATGTTCTGCATGGGCAACGGTTGGAAATGGTAAACCTATTGACAAGTTTATTTATGAAGAGAGCAATCGCATTGTAAATACCTTTGGTAACCATCCCTCATTTTGTATGATGCCCTATGGTAACGAGCCCGGCGGCGAAAAACTTCGTGAATACCTCACTGGTTTTGTGAAATATTGGAAACAAAAGGATTCCAGGCGCTTATATACAACAGCTTCGGGCTGGCCGGTGATTCCTGAAAATGATTATAACAGCTCTCCTGATCCACGCATACAAGCTTGGGGTATGGGGGTAAAAAGCATTATTAATGCAGAGCCGCCAAGTACAAATTATGATTGGACATCTATTATTAATAAATGGCCGCAGCCAACGGTGAGTCATGAGATTGGGCAATGGTGTGTTTATCCTAATTTTAAGGAGATAAAAAAATATGACGGCGTACTTAAGCCTAAGAATTTCGATATATTTTATGACCGTCTTAAAGAACATAACCTGACCAGCCTTGCCGATAGTTTCCTGATGGCATCTGGTAAACTACAGGCGCTCTGTTACAAGGCTGATATTGAAGCTGCGCTTAGAACACGTGATTTTGGTGGCTTTCAATTATTGGATTTGCATGATTTTCCGGGGCAGGGGACCGCGCTTGTGGGAGTTTTAGATCCCTTTTGGGACGATAAAGGGTATATTACTGCAAAGGAATATAGCATGTTTTGTAATTCGACGGTGCCATTGATAAGGACGGCCAAGCTGATTTATGAGAATAATGAAAAATTGGAAGCTGCTGTTGAGATTGCGCACTACGGCAGTGCTCCATTAACGCAAATTACACCCCTATGGCAACTGCAGGATCGTACAGGTAAAGTGTTGTACAAGGGGCAATTAAAAACAACAGATGTTCCATTAGGAAATGGTTTTAAATTAGGCCAGATCAGCCAATCCCTGGCTGATATTCATCAACCAGAAAAATTGACATTACAGGTTGATGTCGGCGGGCATATTAATTCCTGGGATATATTTGTTTATCCTTCACATCATCAGGAAACGAATGCTGGTATTTATGTAACCCAACAGTTGGACGAAAAAGCGCTAAATACGTTGAAAAACGGAGGGAAAGTTTTACTTACTATAAAGAAAGGTGCGGTAAAGCCAGCCACGGGCGGCAATGTTGTTGTTGGATTTTCCAGTATTTTCTGGAATACGTCATGGACTAATAACCAGCCTCCGCATACACTGGGTATACTATGTGATCCGGCACATCCGGCATTGGCGCAATTTCCTACAGATTACTATAGCAATTGGGAATGGCAGGATGGTATGCGTAATAGTAACGCAATTCGGCTGGATAGCCTTTCAAACGATATTAAACCTATTGTAAGGATTATAGATGATTGGTTTACAGCAAGGCCACTGGGATTAATTTTTGAGTGCAAAATTGAAAAGGGAAGTTTGCTGGTTTCAGGTATTGATCTGCTTTCTGATCAGGAAAAACGCCCGGAAGCCAAGCAATTACTATATAGCCTGCAAACTTATATGAATACCCCGAAATTCAGCCCATCTGCACTTGTTAAGACGGCTGATCTGGAGAAGCTTTTTAAATAATCTTATTTCTTTTGAGGAGGATCAGGCAATAGGTAAATGTACCTGTTGCCTGCTATAGGCTGCGAATAAACTGCTGATTTTATTCCATGTGGCTTTTCGATTTCAGGCCCCTTTAAATGTACTCGTGTTTAGCTTGTATCTAATTGAATGATTGTTGTTTTTTTTAGTAAAATAATCCAGTTTTAAAGTAAAAATGTCTATTTATTCATGGTTTTCATTGTATCATATTTGTTACTGTTAAAGCCAATTAACCAATTAACCCACCTTTTATGAAAGTAAATTTTACTAACGTGAAATTTCCCCTTTTCTCACCTGTATCCCTAAGGGAGATAAGCCTGATCAGGAGAAAAATGTTTGTGATTTTGTTGCTGTTGAATATGGTATGTATCATGGTATCTGCACAAACCCAATCAAAATTAATAACCGGTTCAGTCAGGGATGAAAAAGGGGAGTCGCTGCCCGGTGTTAACATTATGCTCAAAGGTAGTACAGATGGAGTAAGCGCTGATGCAAACGGAATATTCTCCATTCGTATTCCGGATGGAAAAGGAATATTAATTTTTCGTTTTGTTGGATATTCTGATCAGGAAATAGTTGTAAACGGGCAAACCAAGCTGCAGGTGCAAATGAAACCGGCATCCAAAAACCTGGACGAAGTAGTAGTAGTGGGTTACGGAACACAAAAAAGAACTTCTGTGACGGCCGCAGTATCAACAATAAAAGGAAAGGAATTAGCATCTCAGCCGGTTGCAAACATTACCAATGCCCTTGGCGGGCATGTTGCGGGTGTTTTGTTTACGCAATCAAGTGGTGAGCCCGGTAATGACGGATCGAACATCCTGATACGCGGAATTGGTACAACAGGTAATACCCAACCTTTGGTTATTGTTGACGGTGTGCCAAGAAATTATACACAACTCGATCCAGGCAGTATAGAATCTGTATCTATATTAAAAGACGCTGCGGCCGTAGCTCCTTATGGTTTAGGCGGAGCAAATGGTGTAATACTGATTACTACCAAAAAAGGAAAGATCGGCAAACCAACGCTTACTTACAGCACTTATTATGGCTGGCAGAATCCAACCAGATTAGCAAAATTTGTTAATGCGTATCAGTTTGCAACACTATTTAACGCTGCAGACGATAATGCACATCCGGCAGCACCACATGCTTACTCGGCAGATGACCTGCAAAAATATAAGGATCATAGTGACCCTAACGGGCACCCCGATCATAACGTTTTAAAAGAGTTAACTAACAGGAATACGCCAATGACAAGCCAGAACCTGCAATTATCCGGAGGCTCTGAAAGTGTAAGGTATTTTACTGGTGTTGGCTTCCTGTCACAGGATGGGTTATGGGGGCCAACCAATTATAAGAGATATAATCTTACTGCGAATATAGAAGCGGATGCAACAAAAACAACCAAAGTAAATGTATCTATGAATGGCCGCGTGGAAGATGGCAGCTATCCTGGCGTATCTGCTTCAAGCATATTTTATCAGGCCTTTCGCACACCGCCAAACGCTCCTCTTACTTTTACAAATGGGCTTCCCGGTGCGTATATCGGCCGATCAGCTTATGGAAATATACACGGCAGCGGGTATAATCAAAACCTGGGTTATACATTGCTGAACCAGTTAAGCATTGAACAGCAATTAACCTTTGTAAAGGGTTTAAGCATAAAAGGTGTGGTAAGCTATGATTATAACCCCTATAATCCGGGTGACCCGACAAATCAAGCTGCGCCTATAGCTTCTTTCACAAGAACATATCTTACTCCAATTGATTATTATGCTTATGATCCTCAAACCAAGGCTATTACCAAATCAGGAAACGACGGGCCATCAAAGCCTCAATATTCTGAATCTTTTGGCCAATCGCAGGCTTTTACCTATCAGGGTTACATTAACTACCATAACACTTTTGGGAAAAGCGATATCACCGGTCTTGTTGTATTAGAAAGCAGGAATACTAAAGCATCTTTATTTAGCGCTGGCAGGATCAATTATAATGTTCCCATACCAGAATTAAATAATGGTAGCTCTAACAGTACAGATATCACCAATAGTGGTTATTCGCTTGAACAGAAACAAAAATCGGCCATTTACCGCGTAAGCTACGCTTATGATAACAAATATCTTTTTGAAGCAGCTGGGCGTTATGACGGTAATTACTACTTTGCTCCCGGGCACAGGTTTGGTTTCTTTCCATCCTTTGCTGCAGGCTGGCGCATATCAGAAGAACCATTTATTAAAAAGAACTTTACCTGGATAAATAACCTGAAAATCAGAGGGTCATGGGGCGAGTCTGGGGCTTTGGCCCAAAATGGTCCGTTTCAATATCTGAGCGCATTTCAACTTTATGGCAACTCAACTATTATTGGCGGAGCAGCCACCCAGGGCTTATATGAAGGTACCCAGGCCAACCCCAATATTACCTGGGAAAGAGCTAAGAAAACAGACGTAGGTATTGAAGGAACACTTTGGAACGGCGCCCTTACCTTTGAGGCCGATTATTTTTACGAAATAAGGAATAATATGCTGGTTGCACCTACAGTAACCGTGCCTGCAGAATACGGTATAGGATTATCACAGGTGAATGGCGGGGCCATGAGCAATCATGGGCTTGAGCTTACCTTGGGTACAACCCATCGCTTTAATAAGGACCTGAGTGTGAGCCTTAGTGGAAATTTCACTTATTCACGGAATAAGCAGTTACAGGTATTTGAAACTTCGGCTACGTATGACAATCCTAACCGACGTATAACGGGCCGCCCGCTCGGAACCCAGTTTGGGTTTCAGGCGCTTGGCTTTTTCACACCGGCTGATTTTGATGCATCAGGTAATTTAAAACCTGGCATTGCGATGCAGCCCTGGGGGCAGGTTTACCCCGGAGATTTACGCTACAAGGATGTGAATGGTGATGGGAAGATTGATAATAATGATATTGTTCCTATTGGAAATTCGGCCTCCTACCCACAAATTATTTACGGAATAACACCAAGCATAACTTATAAAGGTTTTGATTTGAGCGTTTTATTCCAGGGGGCAACTGGTCGCGATTTTTATGATGGTGTTTATCCGTTTGATAATTCATCCTCTGCCACTTTAGATGCGCTGGACTATTGGACACCCACCCATCAGAATGCAGCAAACCCGCGTATCACTACACAACCAACATCCAACAATACGCAAACATCTTCCTGGTGGGTCAGAAACGGTGCATACCTCAGGTTAAAAACAGCCAACTTAGGTTATACATTACCTGCAAGTATTATGCAGCGTTTACATCTGCAATCTGTCAGGTTTTATGTATCCGGACAAAACCTGTTAACCTGGAGTCCGCTCAAAAACTTTGACCCTGAGGTAAGCACCAGTAACGGACAATATTACCCTCAGATAAAAGTAGTTACCGTTGGCCTTAATGTGACCTTTTAACTATCTTAAAGATCAAGAAAATGAAAACTCCAATAAAATATATATCGATCAGTTATATACTGCTTATGATGATCGGCCTGCTTAACACCTCTTGCAAAAAGT
Source organism: Mucilaginibacter saanensis (assembly GCF_014200575.1). Lineage (GTDB taxonomy): Bacteria > Bacteroidota > Bacteroidia > Sphingobacteriales > Sphingobacteriaceae > Mucilaginibacter. Next base: position 52,676 of record NZ_JACHBZ010000015.1, read on the forward strand.
CTTTAGACACCTCTTTGGATGTCACTCCGCATGATCGTCTTACGGGTACTGTGGTTTTTGCATCAACATCAACCGCCGATCTTGTTTTAAATGATATTTATAACAGCCTGCCTGATGGTAATAATTGGTATGATCCTTTTGATAACTGGTCAGACAATTCCATTTGCGGCTTTTCCTGGCCAAATTCAAGAAACGAGGCTCAACAGGCAATATACACACCAGCAACAATTAATTTTGGGCAGGCTTTAAATTTGGATTGGGCAACTAATTACGGTTATATACGTAAATGCAATGTTTTCATAACAAATTTAGCCTCATCTGCTCTTCCGGATGATTACAAAAAGTCACGGACGGCAGAAGCCCGGTTTTTAAGAGCCTATTTTTATCATTTACTATGGATGGCCTATGGTGGGGTTCCTCTTATAACAACACCTTTAGACATAACCACACAAGGTGATAAAGTGTTTGTTGAACAAAGTTCAGCAGGTGATATCTATAAATTTATTGACAATGAACTGAGCGCTGTCGCCACTGATCTTCCTGTTACACCGGCAGACAACGGCAGGGTTGCTCAGGGTGCAGCTTTGGCTCTTAAAGGTTGGGTAGAGTTATATAACCATGATTATTCAACCTCAGCAGCTACAAACAAGCAGTTTATTGATAATTTGGGTAATGGTAAAGTATACGATCTTTTCCCGGACTATAGCAGTTTGTTCTTAGATAATACGGCGAACAAAGAGGCAATATTTTATCGTCAGTACATTCCAAGGGTAAAGGGGAATTTTTATGCCGGCGTTAATGGCCCTACATTCACTAAAGGTGGGGTGGAAACCAGTTGGGGAGGAGTGAACCCCACACAAGAGCTGGTAGATGATTATGCAATGGATAACGGGCTGCCTATTGGTGCTGCTGCTTCAGGATACGATCCCAAGCATCCTTATGCTCACCGGGAAAAAAGATTCTATCAAAGTATCGTTTATGATGGGGCATATTTTTATAACGATACCATTTATACACGACAGGGCATAAACAGTCCTAATGAGATCGATCTTTCTGATCATAATGACGCTACACAAACCGGGTATTACATTCGCAAAAATGTGAATGAGAATATTCCTTTGGGTGCAGACAACTGGAGCGGACTCAGTGGTGGTCAAAATTATTATTACTTCCGCTATGCCGAGGTATTACTTAATTACGCGGAAGCTCAAAATGAAGCAACAGGCCCTGATGCTACCGTATATGATGCGATTAATAAGATTCGAACCCGCTCGGCCTTGCCCAATTTAACACCGGGGCTTGGCCAGGACCAGATGCGAACCGCCATCCGGCGCGAACGCAGGATAGAGCTGGCCTTTGAGGATAAACGATGGTTTGATCTGATACGCTGGAAACTGGCAGAGGTCAATATCAATAAGCCCCTGCATGGCATAGCTATTACAGCAAATGCCGGAGGCGGGTTTAACTATACGCCAGTTACAACGCCTGGCGGAAACCGGAAATTTGATGCAAGTAAAAATTATCTGTTTCCAATCCCGCAAAGCGCCGTGGATCAAAACAAGAAATTGAAACAAAATCCGGGATATTAAAAGTGATTAATTCAAAGTAGCAGAACCTGTATCTTCGGAGTAGGTTTTGCTGCTTTATTCTTGTTAAAAATACAGCAAGGCGGTATGTTCGGGTTAAAGGTACGACCCGTTTTTGTAGCTTTGCAATGTGACGAAATACAAGAAATGCCGTCGTAGTATGTAATATACAATGGTTCTGTTGTATAGCCTTTCATGGCCAGGTAAAGCCTCTTCTCAGGAGGTGAGGTAAAGGATGGGTTTGGTAAGGTTTGGCGAAGAGGTAATAGAAAAATAGAACTAAGACATCTCAGTTACACCTAATGTTTTACTGACGGCAGTTCTTGACTGGCGATAATCTTTTGGTGAATGCCCCATTATTTTCCCAAATAGTCTGGTGAAATAATAGGCATCATTAATACCTATTTTAAAAGCAATTTCTTTAACCCGGAGATCAGTAAATTGCAGATACTGACAGGCTTTTTGGATTTTCATTTGGTTGAAATACTCAATAGGTGAAAATCCCGTTTTATTTTTAAATCTGGAAGAATAATGACTGGGGGAATAATTAACATTTGTGGCAAAATCTACAAGTGTTAAACTTTTATCAATATGGTCTTGCATAAAACAGATTGTTTTTTCTAAAAAACCATCTGTTTTATGAAGAAGGTTAACCGTAAACTTGTCACTAAACAAAAAAGATGATAAGAACTGCAAGAACAGGAGATTGACGTAAGTAAGGTTTTCGTAGCTGTAACCTTTCTCGAGGTTGATGTACAATTGATCAAATATGTTTATCCGTTCCTCTAAAAAATCAATACTGTATTTATAGGAATTAGCTCTGCTAATGATCTGCTGTACTATTGCGTCTGCCTGCTCTCCTTTAAAATGGCACCAATAGATTGTCCATGGATTTTTTTCATTGGTTTTATAATGGTGGGGTACATTGCTGGGTATGATAAAATAATCACCCGGAACAATGGCGTAATTGGCAGTGTCAATAGTTACCGCACCTTTACCTTCCTGGCAATAAATCAAGATATTTTGGTCTGCACCGAGAGGTCTTTTACGGTAATGATAGAGTGCCTTTGGGTAATAACCCAGATCGGTGATATAGGCTTTATTAATGATTTGGTTAAACAAGCAGAACTTATGGATAACAGATTTTGGCAAAACAATAGCTCGTTGGCCATTAAATCCATCTCTTTTATAATTCATTACTTCATATAATTGGTTATCAATAATAGGAAAATCCATTAATGAATCCTAATATAAATATGGCTTTTTTGTTAAAAGTAACCATTCGAGATCTAAGCCTATATATTGGCAGATTGTGAGTTTTTTTGAATATGGCCCCGTATTTTATAAACCGGTAAATAATCCAGTTAGTTCCATGGTAATTCATTTTAGGATGACCAGACTTTTGGAATATGTTGCACCTTCGAAACAATAAGTGATGAAAGTTTTCCAATAAACCTTCCAGGAGAAAACAGGGATCTCTATTGTGGCAGACCCGCCACCTGGATATGATCATTTTACCCCTCATTAATTTGCAATTATTTTACCTGGTTAACCGTATATGCCCCCAGATATAATCTCCAATTTTTTTACCTTGCAATGCGCTTATATCAACTGTGTTTTTATAATGAATCCCGCCATACACGCGGCTGATCGTTGTTTCTTCAGAAGCTTTCAGAAAAGAGTCAAAGTGTCGCTGCAAGCCGATGTATTTTAGCTCGCTGGTGTCCTGATAGGAGAAATTATCCCCGAATAAATGTGTTAAGATAATAGACGTAGCCCTGCTTATTGTTGGGTGGCCGGCAGTATATTCCGGATACGGGGGCGTTTGTAAAAATGGCAGCCAGTTGCTATCTATAAGCCAGTTAATTTCATTAACAGGTCTGTTATAATTGTATTTGTATTTTTGATACCAACTACATATAAAAGCATCATAAATGGCAATTGAAGCCATGGCATATGCTTGAGCCGTTTTTACTGCATCAGCATTGGTTTGCTTACAGGCAATGGTAGTAATTCCCATCCAGTGCCCTCCTGGTGTTATTTTCTTTTGTGCATACGTCATGTGCCCGCTGTGGGCTATAACAAATGGATTGTCATCCCAAAATTTTGCTATTTCTTTTTGGCCAGGAGTTAGGTGTTTATTTATTTGGTATACTTCTTTTATCTGCTTAATGTAAAGGCTTTTATCGCTTTTGCTATATGGAGGCGGAACAGGCGGTGGAAACTGCGCTGAAGAATCAATCGAAAAAGTTACCAGTTTATCCCAATAAACTTCTACACCATCCATATAATCCGGAGGGCTGGGGTGCCACTGTCCGGGGTCCATACTCCCCAGAAATTTTGGAGCAGCCCTTGTTGAGAGATAGTTATCCTGTTTAGAGCGTTTAATTATATATGCTGCTACTTGTTCTCCGAAATTTATAGATCGCTCGTAAACATCCCTATCCAGATTATCTTTGTACTGAGCGTAAACTTCGTATTCATACTTCTTTATCGTATCAATTGAAAATATAAGCTTCTTTGCTACTGTAAAATATGCCTTAGTTGCAGCAAGTGTAAAATCATACCGTTTATTCTTACTTGGCTGAGCGCTATTGCCGAATTTCTTTAATTGTGAAGTAATGGATAGGTATTTTGGATCTTTAAACCTTATTGTTTCATAGGTTGCAAGCGATGTGTATCCATAGATACGTGCCGCAACAGGCGGGGTAAACCCATCATAAATAATGACCTTGGTTAATACACCTAAATTTTTGTGGATTAAAGCAGCTTCATCAATATTGGCGATTTGTTTTTTGTTGCAGGCAGACATAATGCCCAGGATAAAAATGAAAAGGCCAACTTTCAAGTAATTCATCGAATCGGATATTTATAGTTTATGTTGAAGAACTCAAAACTAAGGCTCTGCATAGTTTTTCACATGGACAATTGAGGATAAACCATGGACTTATCATTCATTATTAATGAAGAATACTATTAAAACAAAAAATGCCACTTATTTTATAAGTAGCATTTATCTTTTCTTGCGGAGAGGGAGGGATTCGAACCCTCGATACCCTTTTGAAGTATACACACTTTCCAGGCGTGCTCTTTCGACCACTCAGACACCTCTCCGGTTGTTAAATGGGATTGCAAAGGTAAAATAATATTGCTTTCATTAACAATAAAAAAGCGAAGCCCTTTTTACAGGGCCTCGCTTCACGAAAACTTTAACTTAATTTATAAAAAAATATGGCATTTATGGTACTGACAATAAATAATGCCCTTGGTTTAATTTGAGTAAAAAATATACGCCCATAATGCAGATAAATAATTTTAGCTTATGTTTGCTGCGTATTGCCAGATGGCAGTTTTACACATATAAAAGCTTGTTTAGTTTAAATGCTGAGCATCAACAACATTAAAAAACCTATCGCTGCCGATATTGATGTGTTTGAGGAGAAGTTTAAGGCTTCTATGCAAAGCTCGGTACCTTTGCTTGACCGTATAACACATTATATTGTTAAACGTAAGGGTAAGCAGATCAGACCAATGTTTGTTTTTTTTGCCGCCAGCATTTGCGGGGGTATTAATGAATCAACCCACCGTGGTGCGGCTTTGGTTGAGCTGTTACACACGGCCTCGCTTGTGCATGATGATGTGGTTGATAACTCTTATCAGCGCCGGGGCTTTTTTTCTATTAATGCTTTATGGAAAAATAAGATAGCCGTCTTGGTGGGCGATTACCTGCTGTCAAAAGGTTTGCTGCTATCTATTGATAATAATGATTTTCAATTGCTCCGAATTGTGTCAGATGCGGTAAAGCAAATGAGTGAGGGTGAGTTGATGCAGATTGAAAAAGTACGCCGTATGGATATTGGCGAACCTGTTTATTACGAAGTGATCCGGCAAAAAACAGCATCGCTTATAGCGTCATGCTGCGCTTGTGGTGCAGCATCGGCCGGGGCGTCTGACGAGGTGGTGGAAAAGATGCGCTTGTTTGGCGAAAAAATTGGTATTGCCTTTCAGATCAAAGATGATATGTTTGATTTTGGTACTGATGATGTGGGTAAGCCCCTGGGTATTGATATCAAGGAAAAAAAGGTTACGTTGCCGCTGATCTACTCGTTGGCCAATACTACAGATGCCGAAAAGAAAAGAATTATAAACCTGGTTAAGAACCATAATGATGATCCTGCTAAAATTGCACAGATCATCAAGTTTGTAAATGAAACCGGCGGTTTACAGTACGCTGAAACCCAGATGAAAAAATATCAGGACGAGGCTTTCGCCATCTTAAATACCTTCCCTGACAGTGACTCGCACCGGGGATTAGAGCAACTGGTACGCTTCACTACCGAACGTAATAAATAATCTATTTTAAGTCGCATTGCAATAAGCTTTTAACTTTAGCCATAGTCTGTTATCTTTATCATTGTTAAATACATATACGTATGGATATGATGAATAAGCCAGCTGTGCCTACACTTTTTGAGTGGGCCGGTGGGATGGAGGCTTTTGAAAAGCTTTTTGATCAGTTTTATGATAAAGTACTGGCCGACGATCTTCTGGAGCCTGTATTCAGGCACATGTCTGATCAGCATCGTTTACATGTGGCTCATTTTGTTGCCGAAGTTTTGGGAGGTCCTAAAACCTACAGCGAGCAGGAGGGGAGCCATTTTAAAATGATCAGTAAACACCTTCAAAAATGTCTGACCGAAGCACACCGCAAACGATGGCTGGAATTATTGCTGCTAACCGCCGATGAGCTTTCGTTGCCTGACGACCCGGAGTTTCGCTCGGCTTTTATGGCCTATCTGGAGTGGGGCACCCGTATAGCAATAATAAACTCAAAAACAGATGAGGTTACCGAGCCCGAGGATGTTCCTATGCCGCAATGGGGCTGGGGGGTACCCGGTGGCCCTTATATTCCTTAAAGGTTGAGTAATAAAAGTCATAGCGATTTAAAAAAAGCGCGGTACATGGTATGTAACCGTTACTTCGCTTTTACTTACCTTTAAACTTATTAACTTCGTAAATGCAATCCATATATCTCAGCTTTCCCAAAATTACATTTTTTGATATTCTTGATGTGGTATTGGTGGCTTTTATTATTTACCAGCTTTATAACCTGATCAGGGGCACTATTGCAGCCAATATTTTTCTTGGATTCGCGGTAATATTCGCCCTCAATTTTGTGGTAAAGGCTTTGGATATGAAACTGCTCACCGTAATACTGGGTAAGTTTGTTGATGTAGGTATTATTGCAGTTATTGTGGTTTTTCAGCAGGAAGTGCGGCGCTTTTTGCTGCTGGTAGGTAAAAATGCATCGCTGCAGCGTAATAAGGCATGGTGGCAGTACTTTTTTGGTAAAGCCGATGTGGAGAAGAATAACTATGCCCGCATAAAACCCATTATTGATGCCTGCAAAAGCCTGAAACAAACCCGTACAGGTGCCCTCATCGTTTTTGCCAAGTATTACGACGAACAGTTTTATCAAAATAGCTGCGAAGTAATGGACGCCAAAATATCTAAACGTTTGCTGGAGAGTATATTTCAAAAAACAAGCCCGCTGCATGACGGGGCTGTGGTTATCTCTGAAAATAAAATTAAATCGGCCAGCTGTATATTACCGCTTACCGAAAAAACTGATCTACCGGCACAATTTGGGTTACGCCATCGCGCTGGTATTGGTGTAACCGAAGCCAATGAAGCTACTGCCATTATCATATCCGAAGAAACCGGCGAACTCTCTTATGCCAAACAAGGTAGGGTTAAAATGAATATCAGCTTTGCTGAGCTCGAAAAAGTGCTCAATAAAGATTTTTAACCCCTATCAGGGATTTGTCGCCTTTACAGAATCGGGCTTAGCGCCGTTATATCCCTGTATCAGCATAGTATAATGCACGTTAGGGTCCCATGGTTTGGCTACAGGCATATTATCTGTTACTTTCGGTTTGGCTATCGGCATATTATAGGTCATTTCTGGCGCAAGTAACTTTACTGTTGTTGGTTCAGCAGGTTCAGTTGTTTGGGATGATACCGGAGGGAGTTTGAAGGGGCCATTAACCGGTTTTATTTTTAAATACTGATTAAAAAAGCTATCAGGAGTTTTTAGCGACGAAGGAAAAGCGGTTACTTGCTGTGCTTTTAACTGGGTGATACCGCCAATAATTAAAATAAACAAACAGATATTTTTCATAGCGTTTAAAGGTTTACCATAAATATAAACACAAATAATAAACTGAAATGTTAAAAAGCGTTATTTAACATTTGATATTTTATAAGGTTAAACTTTGAAAGTGAGCAATATTTGTTTTGCTATGGTTTATTAAATATGATTACTCCTGATGATAACGCGGTAAAATGGTAGATTTTATTATTTTTGTGAAAAATTAAAACCAATGAGCGAACTCATTAAAAAACAAGTAACTGAGGCAAAGGCTTTAATGGATAAAGCCATTGAACATGCTGATAATGAATTGAACAAAATAAGGGCTGGCAAAGCAAGCCCGTCTATGCTGGATGATATTATGGTTGATTATTATGGCAGCCCAACCCCGTTAAGCCAGGTTGGTAGCGTTAACACACCTGATGCTCGTACTATTATTGTTCAGCCATGGGAAAAATCATTGCTTGCTCCTATTGAAAAAGCAATTAAAGAGGCTAACCTGGGTGTTAATCCGCAAAATGATGGTATTATTATCCGCATTAACGTACCGCCGTTAACAGAAGAGCGCCGTCGTGAGTTGGTAAAGAAAGCCAAAGGTGAGGCCGAAACAGGTAAAATAGCTGTTCGTAATATTCGTAAGGATGCCAACGAAAAAATTAAGAAATTAAAAACCGAAGGCGTTTCTGAAGATGAGATAAAAGTAGGGGAAGCCGAGATTCAGAAGTTAACTGACGCCTATATTATCAAGGTTGATCAGCTTTCTGAAGCTAAAGAAAAAGATATTATGACGGTTTAATATTAACCTTATGTCAAATTAAAAGGGAATGAGCTACTTAGCCATTCCCTTTTTTTATTTTTGTTGTTGAAACATGAATATATTACTTTCTTACTTAAAAAAACATCGCTCGATAGTTGTACTGGCCCTTTTCCTGGCGGCCATGAACATTGGCTTTTCACTGCTTGACCCTTGGATAACCGGTCGCATTGTTGACCGTGTTATTGAAAAACGCAGTACACTGCAGTATAACGAATACATGCACCAGGTATTGATACTGATTGGAGCCGCAATTGGTGTGGCCATGGTATCGCGTATTGCAAAAAACTTTCAGGATTATTTTACCAACATCATTACCCAAAAGGTAGGTGCAGAAATGTATGCCGATGGCTTAAAGCATTCTCTGGAGTTGCCTTACCAGGTTTTTGAGGATCAGCGCAGCGGTGAAACGCTGGGCATTTTGCAAAAGGTACGGCTTGACTGCGAAAAATTTATCACTTCTTTCATCAGCATATTGTTTGTATCCCTTATCGGGATGGTATTTGTGATAGTTTATTCGGTAAGTGTTAATTACCAGGTAACGCTGGTTTATTTTGCTGCCATACCTATTATTACATTTGTGAGCATGGCCATGAGCCGCAAAATAAAAACTATTCAAAAACGCATTGTATCTGAAACTACCGCGCTTGCCGGCTCCACAACCGAATCTTTAAGGAATATAGAACTGGTAAAAAGCCTGGGCCTGGCTAAGCAGGAAATAGAAAGACTTAATAATACCACCTATAAAATACTTGATCTTGAACTTAAAAAGGTTAAATATGTGCGCAGCATGAGCTTTGTTCAAGGTACAACCGTGAACTTTGTGCGCAGCGTAATGGTGGTTGTGCTGTTGTTGCTTATTTTTAAAGGTTCATTGTCGCCGGGTCAATATTTTAGCTTTTTGTTTTATTCCTTCTTCTTGTTTAATCCACTACAAGAGCTGGGCAACGTTATTTTGTCATGGCGCGAGGCGGAGGTTTCACTAGGCAATTTTAAGGGGATATTGAGCACACCTATTGATAAAAAGCCCGAGAAGCCGGTAATGCTTGAAGAAGTAGATACTTTGACCTTCAGTGATGTTAGCTTTAAGCATTTGACAGCCAATCGTAATGCGCTTAACCATATAAATTTTGAAACCACTACCGGCGAAACTATTGCGTTTGTGGGGCCGTCAGGTTCGGGTAAAACCACGTTGGTTAAACTATTGGTAGGCCTATACCAACCTCTGGAAGGTAATATTTTGTATAACGGCACCTTAAGCAAGGATATTGACCTTGATCAGCTACGCGAAAAAATTGGTTTTGTAACTCAGGATACCCAGCTATTTTCGGGTACCATACGTGAAAACCTCTTGTTTGTAAGGCCCGGAGCTACGGATGAGCAGTGTATGGATGTACTGCAGCGTGCGGCTTGCCAAACCCTGCTGGCGCGTGCAGATAAGGGCCTCAGCACCGTAATAGGTGAGGGTGGGGTAAAGGTATCAGGAGGTGAGAAACAGCGTCTGTCCATTGCCCGTGCATTGTTGCGCAGGCCGGATATCCTGGTATTTGACGAAGCTACCTCGTCGCTTGATTCCATAACCGAAGAGGAGATCACTGAAACTATACGCAACGTATCTGAACAGGAAAACCATATTACAATATTGATAGCTCACCGCTTATCAACCATTATGCATGCCGATAATATATTTGTGCTTGAAAAGGGTCGTATAATTGAGTCAGGCAAGCACCATGATCTGATAGCTCAAAAAGGTCTTTACTATGCCATGTGGCGCCAGCAAATTGGCGAAAAAGACAGTGTGGAAGAGGTGGAAGTGAAGTGAAGCATAAATTTTGCTATGCTGAGGAACGAAGGATCTTTTCGGAGAGCGGATTCTTCACCATCGCTCAGAATGACAAAACGTATTAGTTCTAAATATTCTTATCTTCAATTATCCTGAAAAACTCATCGCGGTAGGTGTCACCAACAGGGATAATTTTGTCGCGTATTTGTATACGGCTTCGTTCAATGCTATCAATTTTACTGAGGGCAACAATGTATGATTTGTGTACCCGTACAAAATGTTTTTCGGGCAATGCATCTTCCATTTTCTTCATTCCCTGTAGGGTAATTATGCGCTCGGCAGGGGTAAATATGGATACGTAATCTTTTAAACCTTCAATAAACAAAATATCGTGCAGGTAAACCTTCTGTATTTTATGCTCGGTTTTAACAAAAATAAAATCGGTCGAAAAATCATCCTGCTGCACCGGTTCTGCCTGTTGAATGGTTTTAATTACCGGTTGTATAATGCTTTGCGCTTTTTGAACCGATTTAAAAAACCTGTCAAAAGCAATGGGTTTCAGCAAATAGTCAACCACATCCAGTTCATAGCCTTCAAGGGCATACTGCGGGTAGGCGGTTGTTAATATCACCTTAGCTTTGCCGTTGGCTATTTTTAAAAACTGAATACCTGTAAGCTCTGGCATTTGCACATCTAAAAACACCAGGTCGACATTGCCTGCCTGCACCAGAGTTAAGGCTTCAATAGGATTGGTTGTGGCCTTAACCAATTGCAAAAAGGGCATTTTTGAAATGTAATCTTCCAATATATGCAGCGCTAAAGGCTCATCGTCAACTACCAGGCATCTGATCATGCTGTAAAAATAAGTGTTCTAATGGTTTATAGTTAATTTTTTATTTACTGTTAAATATTGTAAACCTACAAGTTAATAAAGGTAGTTTATAAAACTATTGATAGCTCGCAGGTATAGGTGTCTGCCTCGTCACGTATGTTTAAAATGTGTTTTTCCGGATAAAGCAGGTTGAGCCGTCTTTGTACATTATTAAGTCCGATGCCCCCGGCCGCATCGCGGTTATGGGTATGTTTTTTGTTTTGTATATAAAAATGTAGTTTAGACTCGTCTACATTAATTAACAATTTAATAGGGCATGTTATATCATTGGCCACGCCGTGTTTAAAAGCATTTTCAATAAAGGCAATAAGCAGCAGGGGCACAATTTGCTGACTGGTTACATCGCCCATTACTTTAAAATCAATAAAAGCCTTGTTGCCAAACCTTATTTTTTGCAGGTCGATATAGTTATGAAGGTATTGTAATTCTTTACTCAGATCAACCTTGTTATCATTACACTCATACAGCATGTAGCGCATAATTTCTGACAGCTTAAGTATGGCTTCGGGGGTGGTTTCGGAGCGCTGGTAGGCCAGTGAGTAAATACTGTTTAAAGAGTTGAACAAAAAGTGGGGGTTTATCTGTGATTTTAAAAACGCCAGTTCGGCGCTTAAACGCTGGTTTTCCAGATCGCGCTGTATCCGCTCATTCAGAAACCAATCGGTAGTAAATTTAAGTGCCGTGCTTAGAAAAACAAATATGAGGCTGGTGAAAACTGTGCTGATAAAATAGGATATAAACGAGATGGATTTACCTTTCATGTGTGTTAGCACCACGTCCTTATACATCAGGCCTACACTGTATTTGCCCAAGCCATATATGATAATGGTAACAACAATAAAAAAGGCGTAGGCCCAGTATCGTTTCTTGTCCAAAAACTTGGGGATGTATATCAGAAAGTTGATATAGAACAAGCTAATGTTAATAGTTGGATAAAGTAAAAATATGATCAGCAGCTCGCGGGTGGTTAGTTCAGAATCGTTGTGGGCAAGGTATATAAACAGCGATATAATACCCATCCAAAAAAGCAGGTGCCAGAAAACCTGCCATCCCTTTTTTACGATGCGTGTTTGTTTTTCAGATGAAATCAGAGCCTGCATTCAGTTTGTTTTTATTTGCCTTTATACAAAAGGTAATGGCATCTAATTTAATATTTTGATTGAGATATGCCTGTACATTTATATATAGTATTTTATTTTATCGATGAACTGGCGTTTAATATCGATGAACTGGTTATTTTGTTTAATTAACCGTTCATCTATAAACTCCGTGTGTTGGTCTAATACTTTTTAGCAGATGAAATAATAAGTATTTCTTTGTTCTATCAAATCACACACAATGAAAACGCTTATCAAAAATTCGAATCCTTTTGTAATGTTACTGATACCTGTAATGTTTGCACTTATACTGGGTGTAACTTATCAGTTTGAACAAAAGAAGGAATCGGCGATGATTGGTTGCACTACAGTTCATGCTACATCGTTATTTTATAAAGGTGTTACCCTTGTTAAAACAGTTTGCACCATAGCACGGACTAACCATGTATGGTAATTCGTACTGAAGGGTTATCCTTCAACTTCGGCAATCAGCAGGTAGTTAAATCACTGGCCCTGCAAGTTCCCGAAGGAAGTATTTATGGTTTTCTTGGCCCTAATGGGGCTGGGAAAACCACTACAATCAAACTCCTGTTGAACCTGCTAAAAACTCAGCATGGCAACATCCACATCTTCGGGCAGGACATCCACAAACACCGCATCAGTATATTATCACAAATAGGGGCGCTTATTGAGCAGCCGGCAATTTATCAGCACCTTACCGGTAAAGAGAATTTGCTGAACAAGGCTTTGCTTTTGCGCGTGTCTGAAAAGCGGGTTGACCAAATGCTTGATCTGGTTCAGCTAAGTAATGCTGCCGGCAAACTGGCGGGCCAATATTCGCTGGGGATGAAACAGCGCCTTGGAATTGCACTGGCTCTGCTTGCTGACCCTAAACTGCTTATATTGGATGAGCCCACCAACGGCCTTGATCCGAACGGTATTATTGAGATGCGTAAATTACTGTTGAAACTGGTTAATCAGCATCAAAAAACAGTTTTTATTTCAAGTCATCTCCTATCTGAGGTTGAACGTATGGCAACACATGTGGGTATTATTAATCATGGCGAACTATTATTTCAGGGCAGTATAAATGATCTTCAGGCCATCAGTAATCCGCTGATATGTATTGGGACGGACAATTCCGTTGATGCTGCTAATTTGCTTACCCGCGAAAAATATAGAGTTACAGATGTAACTGACGAATACATATATGTGCCCTACATCTCCAAAATGCAAATGGGCAACATCAACAGTTTACTTACTCAAAATAAGTATACGATATTTAGCATTAACAAACAGCAAAAGGATCTGGAGCAACTGTTTTTATCGATAACTCAAAACGCCTGATCAGATGAGGGACTTTATATTATCTTTCAGGTCGGAGTTTTTTAAGAGCCGCAAAACTTTGGGCTTTTGGGCTACCATATTATTACCATTACTAATTTGTTTGTTATTGTTTATTGGCTTTTATACCAAAAGTGCGCACCTTGCCAACATGCCTCCAATGATGTTATGGCTGCAATTTTCCGGAGCTATTTTAGGTCTCATGGGGGCGCTACTGTTGCCAATGTTTGTGATTTTTATTGCCTATTCTGTAAACAGTGTTGAGCATAAGGCCGATGCCTGGAAAAGTTTATTTAGTTTGCCGGTTTCCAGATGGGCTGTTTATGCCGCTAAATATTGCTATGCCTTATTCCTGGTGTTTTTATGCATGGCTTTTTTTGTATTGTTTACCATTGGGTTTGGTAACTTGCTTGGCTTGCTAAAACCTATGCTCCGGTTTAATAATTACCATATGGAAGGTACCCTGATGCGGCTTTATTTTAAGTTGTTTTTATCGGCGGCGGGCATATTATCGATACAGTTTTTATTGAGTTTATTATGGGCCGATTTTCTGAAACCCATGGGAGTGGGTTTTGTGGCAACCATAATGGGCGTTATTGCTGCGTCAAAAGGATGGGAGTATTGTTATCTTTTTCCGTACTCGTATCCTATGCTGGCCTTAAAATTAATGCCTCATAGTGGTGCTCAAAGCGGTATCCCGCAAATTACTATTGATCTTTTTACGCGGGAAATATTTGTAAGTATCGTAGTATCCTGTCTTGTTTTTATAACAGGGTATTTAATTGTGCTTAAGAAAAGCGTGAAGTAGCATGAGTGAGTGAGTGAGTGAGTGAGTGAGTGAGTGAGTGAGTGAGTGAGTGAGTGAGTGAGTGAGTGAGTGAGTGAGTGAGTGAGTGAGTGAGTGAGTCGATACACAAGTTTGCGTGTCATAGCCAGGTAGTCTAATGCCAATCTATATCCTACAGATTTCTTAATCTTCTTAATCCCGACTTAGCAGGCAGGCATTTTTGCGGATTATAGTAGTCATAAGAAGAACCAATAGCAATAAAATCTCAGCAATAAGGTAGGTAGGCCGGTCGTCTTTACTATCTCTTTTGTATATATGTATCAATTCAATTACCGGAGGCCTTTAAAAAAAGGCTATAAAACAAAGAAGGCTCCGGGTTATCCGGAGCCTTCGCAAACAATATTTAATTAAAATTATTTTTGTTTGAATTGAACACGACGGTTTAATACACGTCCTTCTTCAGTTGAGTTGTCAGCAATTGGGTTAGTTTCACCAAAGCCTTTTACTTTTACTTTTTTAGCATCAACACCAGAGTTAACTAAGTAAGTTTTTACTGAGTTAGCACGGTCTTTTGATAAAGCGATGTTGTGAGCAGCAGTACCTTCAGATGAAGCATAACCATCTACTTCAACAGCTTTACCTGATGATCTAAGATCAGCAGAAGTTGCATCTAATACTGGGTAAGATGAAGTTCTTAATACTGAGCTATCAAATTCAAACTGGATGTTTGAGTAAGCAGTAGCAGCAGGAGCAGCAGCAACAGTATCTTTAGGGAATACGATAACGCAACCTGAACCATCAACTACGCTACCAGCAGCAGTACCTGGACATTTGTCAAATTGATCAGCAACACCGTCACCATCTGAATCTTTTTTCAGGTCGTTAACAGCAGTTTCAACATTTGTAACACGGCCTTTTAAAGCTTCAACTTCCTGACGTAATGCTGCATCATATAATTCATCATACATCATAGCAACTGGGTTTACCCACTCTAAGCTTGGTTTTGATTTTGAACCTAAAGTAAACTCTAAGCCAGCATATCCGTAACCATATTTATCTTTAGTAGGGTAAGCTCTGTTTAAACCATCAAAGTTGTCACCATCAACAAAAGTTTCAGTGTAACCTAAGTTTAAGGCAACAACGTCACTCAGTCTGAATTTAACACCAGCACCAACTGGTACGATGAATTCTTTAACGTATTTGTTAGTTCCTGTACCATCAGCTTTACCAGCGTGACCTTCAAAATCAACTACAGTACCATCTTTGAAAGTTACAGTTGGAGCATATAATGCTAAACCTGCACCTGCAGTAAAGTAAAAGTTAACTGAGTTTTTACGTCTTAAGAAGTCGATAGTTGCCACGTTAACAACACCACCTAAAGTAGCTGACCAGAATTTAGTCTGGAAAGAAGAAGCAGTGTAGGTTGAGCTGTAACCATTGTCATGGCTGTTATCACCTTCAACTTTTCCACCATGTAAATCCAATTGGATACCAAATGAATGTGCTACTTGCTCTCTGAAAGATAAGCCGTAACCTAATTGTACTTTATTGTGTGTAAAGTCATTTGAACCACCTGTGAAAACTGATGGTGAAGTAGCACCAACGTTTACGCCAATGCTAAATTTTTTGTACTGTCCTAAACCACCAAATACCTTGGCAGTAGTAGCTTCAGACGATGTTGTAGTTGCTGTAGTGGTTTTAGTAGAATCCGTTTGTGCATTTACGATTCCTACAACCATCAAAGAAGCAAATGACAATGCGACTGTTTTCTTTAATGTAGAATAATTCATAGTTTTTAAGATTAAACGATTTTAATTGTGATTTTTTTCAAATTTAGTAATTATGTTTGAAACCATGACCAAACATTGTTCCAAAAATTGTAATAGTTATACAAATAAAGAAAAAAAAATGATAATCGTCATATAAATATGAAATATCCTGCAATCAACAATAGTCTATTTATAAATAATAGAAAAAATTTCGTTTCACGAACAAAATCTAACGCTCTGGCTATTTTTCATGCTAATGATGAGTTTCCAAGGAGCGGCGACCAGACTTTTTTGTTTAAGCAAAACCCCGATTTTTTTTACCTCACAGGCATAGATCAGGAGCAGAGTATACTGGTTTTGTACCCTGATTGTCCTAATAAAGGATACAGAGAAGTACTTTTTTTAAGACAAACCAATGAGCACATTGCTGTTTGGGAGGGGCATAAATACACCAAAGAAGAAGCAAGGGCAGCATCGGGTATTGAAAGTGTATATTGGTTGAGCGAATATGATGCTATTTTGCAAGGTATTATTAACTATGCCGAACATATATATATTAATACTAACGAAAATGATCGCTATGCGCATACGGTGCCTTACCGGGATTTACGTATGTATGAAGCATTAAAGCTGAAATATCCATTACATAAATATGAGCGTTCTGCGCTGATAATGCGTGATTTGCGCGTTGTGAAATCTGATATAGAGGTAGCGTTAACACAAAAAGCCTGTGACATTACCAATGATGCCTTTGTACGGGTGTTAAAGTTTTTGAAGCCCGGCGTTGCCGAATATGAAATAGAAGCCGAAATAACCCATGAATTTTTAAGACAACGGGCTACCGGACACGCCTACAGCCCTATTTTGGCATCGGGTAAAAATGCTGTAGTGCTGCACTACACCGATAATAATCAGGTTTGTAATGATGGTGATGTAATACTTTTTGACTTTGCTGCTGAGTACGCTAATTACAATGCAGATATGAGCCGTTCGGTGCCGGTTAACGGCCGTTTTACCAAACGCCAACGCGCCGTTTACGATGCCGTTTTACGTGTGATGCGCCAATCAGTTAAAATGATTGTTGCCGGAACCGGGTGGAATGATTACCATGACGAAGTTGGTAAAATAATGACTGGCGAGCTGATTGATTTAGGATTGCTGGACAGGCATGACGTTGAAAAACAGGATACTAAAGCACCATTGTATAAAAAATACTTTATGCATGGCACTTCACATCACCTGGGTTTAGATGTGCATGATTTTGCCAGCAGGTATAAAGCGTTTGAAGTAGGTAATATATTAACCTGTGAGCCTGGTATATATATACCCGAAGAGGGTTTAGGCATCAGGATAGAGAATAATATTTTAATTACTGCCGATGGTAACCGTGATTTGATGGCTGATATTCCGGTAGAGGCTGAACATATTGAAGAAATTATGAACAGTTAATTTATGACCGTTTATTTACAATTGAAATAAACGGGCCCGTTACCAAATCATTAATTGATTATAAACTATACATAAGCATCTACAAAACTATACAGATTGAATTTTTTATCTGTTAAAGCTTCGGCAATAGCTTGCCGGAGCTTTTTTTTATCAATATGCTGCGTTAGTTTTTGCTGAATAAGCTTGTATGCTTTTTCGGTCATTAACAGTTCACGGCGTTGATGCTGTGTATTTGCAGCTTCTTTAATAAAACTGGCTACCTCAGTAATACCCCCCGCCTGTGATGCAATGGTTTTAAACACCGGCGGCTGCTCTCCTTTTTTTTGCCCTATTATCTTTTTTAAGTTATTGGCAAATACATCTGCATCGGCCCTGTCGGCTTTATTAATAATAAAGGCATCGGCAATTTCCATCAGGCCCGATTTAATATGTTGTATTTCATCCCCGCCCTCGGGCACCAGTACTACCAGGGTAATGTCGGCAAGGCCGGCTATCTCAATTTCTGATTGTCCAACACCAACTGTTTCTATTAACACATAATTAAATCCGGCGGCGCGCAGCACGTCGGTCATTTCAATGGTTTTGGCAGACAGGCCGCCTAAGGAGCCGCGAGTAGCCAATGAACGTATGAAAACATCCGGACTGTTAAAATGCGATGCCATCCTGATCCTGTCGCCCAGTAATGATCCAAAGTTAAATGGCGATGTAGGATCGATAGCTAAAACGGCAATCTTGTTACCGTCCTTTAAAAGTAAATCAATTAATGAATTTACCAGCGTGCTTTTACCCGCTCCCGGCGGCCCTGTTATGCCTATTATTGGTGTTGTTGTATTAAAGTTAAGGTTCTTTAATAATTCTGTGCTGCCTTGCAGGTCATTTTCAATAATAGTTAAAGCGCGTGCAACCAGCTTAAAGTTGTTGCAGTTAATTATTGCCGGTTTGTTAAAAGCAGTTGCCACGTTAATATTTATAAGTACAAATGAATAAAATTATCGTAACATAAGTTAATTTAATCTTTATTATTGCAATTGTACGGCTGTTAATTTGCTAACAGACTCATACAACTGAAAAGTATAATGCCCGGTATTGATAAAAAAGGAATACAGCACATTTTAATTAGCAGAACTGATGCCATTGGCGATGTAGTGCTTACCCTGCCTATGGCAGCCTATATAAAAGCATTGTTTCCTGGTGTTGTAGTGTCATTTTTGGGTCGTACCTATACCCAGCCCGTAGTTAAGGCCTGTACAGCGGTTGATAGTTTTGTGAACTATGACGAGATCAGGGCACTGCCGGAAACTGCACAAAGTAATTACCTGAAAGGAAAGAAAATTGATGTCATAATTCATGTTTTCCCCAATAAACACGTAGCTACAATAGCCAGAAATGCGGGTATTAAACTACGAATTGGTACCACCAACAGGCTTTATCACTGGTACACCTGTAATAAACTGGTAAAGCTAAGCCGCAAAAAGTCAGACCTGCATGAAGCGCAATTGAACCTGATATTATTAAATCCGTTGGGCATCGTCAGCATACCATCGTTGCAAAAGGTTATTGATCATTATAGTTTCACGCGCGTTATAAAGCTACCGGTATCATTGTCAAATAAGCTTGCAGGCGGTAAGTTTAATCTTATTTTTCACCCCAAATCGCACGGAAGCGGTATAGAGTGGGGTTTGGATAAATACGCCCAATTGATTAATCTATTGCCAGCCGATAAATTTAACATCATTATAACCGGTTCAGATAAGGAAAAACATTTGATAGGCGATTGGATAAAAACGTTGCCCGTTCATGTTGTTGATATGACCGGGCAGATGTCGCTTGATGAGCTCATCGCATTTATAGGTAAGGCCGATGGTTTACTGGCCTCGGGAACCGGACCTCTGCACCTGGCCGCTGCGGCGGGTATACATACCTTAGGATTGTTCCCATCGTTACGGCCAATACATCCCGGCCGCTGGGCACCCTTGGGCAAAAAGGCAGGTTACCTTGAAAGTGGCTCCAATAATTTAGATGAGATAAGTGCTGAAATAGTGGCGAAAACAATTAATAGCTGGAAATGAGTAAACCCAATGTGTTAATAACTTTTGACTCAATGAGATACCCGAATACCGGGTTATATTATTTTGGTAAAAGCCTGGGTAAAGCGCTGATTGAGGAAAATGACCCCCGTTTTAATTTAAACTACTTTTTGTATGATACTGCCACAACCGAGTTTGATGGTGACGGTGTTAAGAAAATATATCTTGAAAAGTATCATAAGCTGTTTTTTTTTAATCGTCACCGCATCAAGCTTTTTCATTTTACAGATCAGTTTTCAAGGTTAAGTCCTAAAAAGGTGAGCGGAAAAAAAATATTAACCATCCACGATATCAATCAGAAACATGAAAATACAAGTGCCAAGGCTTTAAAGCATTATCTTGGTAAATTGGGCGATCGTATTTACTCATGCGATAGGATTGTTGCCATATCAAACTTTGCAGCCAGCGATATACTGGGCTATTTTCCTGATGTGGCAGACCGATTGAGCGTTATTTATAATGGTGCCGATAAGCTGGAGTTAAAATCAGGCCATGAACCGGCATACGAACCTCAAAAGCCATTTTTATTTACCATAGGTATTGTTGCCGCAAAAAAAAACTTTCATGTATTGCCCGCCCTGCTGGCTAATAATGATCTGGAACTGATAATTTCAGGTATCACTTCTCCATATCAGGATACTATTATGGAGGAGGCTAAAAAATATGGATGCGTCGATAGGGTAAAACTGACAGGGCCTGTATCTGACGATGATAAAACCTGGTACTATAAAAACTGTGAGGCTTTTGTTTTTCCGTCAATTGCCGAAGGTTTTGGCCTGCCGGTTATTGAGGCCATGCATTTTGGTAAACCTGTTTTTATTTCAACCCGCACATCACTGCCCGAAATTGGGGGAGATGCCGCCTATTACTTTAATAGTTTTGACGGCGAGGATATGCAGCAGGTATTTCAGAATGGGATGCAGCATTTTAATGAGCATAACATGGCTGCCAAAGTAATGGCGCATGCCAGTAAATATAACTGGGGTAATACTGCCAGGCAATACCTGCAATTGTACCAGGATTGTATCAATGACCGATAAGCCCGCGGTATCCAAAGTATCTCCAATGCAATTAAATACTCGTTTAGAAGTTTGTAAATATGCAGTAAAAGGGTTAATGATTATACATCATACCTACATTGTTAAATTTGTATAATTTTGCATCTTAATATTTTAAATGAAAATTTATTTCAGGCTTCTTTCTTTTGCCAGGCCAATTGAAAAATTTGCTATACCTTATATCATTTTTACGCTGCTGTATGTAGTTTTTAGTACGTCTGTTTTAGGCTTGCTGGGGCCATTGCTTAACACTTTGTTTCATGTAGGTACTTTGGGTCCGGTTGATACGCATGAGGCTGTAAAAAACACAAAGGACATTTCCATAGTAGATATATCTGCATGGTTCAAATACTATACGGGGCATTTTATAACACTCTATGGAGAATGGGGGGCCTTAAAATTTGTATGCGCTGTTATTATAGTAGCAGTGTTTTTGGGTAATATATTCAGGTATTTATCGCAGCGTATTATGGAAAACTTGCGTATCCATACTTTATTGAAAATAAGAAAAGCGGTGTTTGATAATGTAATGAACCTGCACATGGGCTATTTTAGCAATGAGCGTAAAGGCGATATCATGTCAAAAATAGCATCAGAGGTTCAAACGGTGCAATTTTCAGTAACTGGTACACTGCAGGTTGTTTTTAAAGAACCTTTATTGCTGATAGGATATCTTATCTGGTTGTTTGCCATATCAGCCAAACTTACTCTAATCTCGTTGCTCATTATACCGGTAGCCGGTTTTTTGATATCGCGAATAGTGAAAAAATTGCGCTCGCAGGCAGTGGAGGCACAAAATTCCTATGCCAATATGATCAGTTATCTTGATGAGGCCCTTTCGGGGATCAAGATCATTAAGGCATTTAATGCTACCGATTTTATTATTAAACGTTTTGATGATGAAAATACCCGTTATTCAAAAATAACCAGGGCTATGTCTAAGCGGCAGCAACTGGCTTCGCCTGTTTCTGAAACTTTGTCGGTAACCATGATTTCGTTTATTGTGTTGTATGGTGGGTACCTTATTTTTAATAAAAAATCTGATCTGAACGCCGGACAATTCATTGCCTATATCGCGTTGTTTTCGCAATTAATGCGCCCGGCTAAAGCTATTGGCGACGCCTTTAGCAACATACATTCGGGTTTGGTAGCTGGCGAGCGTATACTGGCGCTTATTGATGAAAAGCCACAAATGCAGGATGAGCCCGATGCTGTAATTGTGGATGAATTTAATAGCAGCATCCAACTTGAAAATGTTTCATTTGCCTACAACGAGCGTATGGTGCTGAAAAATATTAACCTAACCCTGCCCAAAGGTAAAACCATAGCATTGGTTGGCCCGTCTGGGGGCGGTAAATCAACATTGATGGATCTGCTACCCCGGTTTATTGAGCCTCAAAGTGGGAGGATTCTGGTTGATGGGGTGGATGTGCAAAAAATAAAAACAACCTCATTGCGTGGTTTAATGGGGTTTGTTAACCAGGAGTCGATATTGTTTAACGATAGCATTTTTAATAATATAGCATTTGGTAAAACCGGTGTTACTCAGGAAGAAGTAGCAGCAGCAGCCCGCATTGCCAATGCGCATAATTTTATTCTAGAAACCGACAACGGCTACCAGACCAATATTGGTGACAGGGGAACAAAACTATCAGGCGGACAAAGGCAACGGATCTGTATTGCCCGGGCTGTGCTCAATAATCCGCCTATTATGTTGCTTGACGAAGCTACATCGGCGCTGGATACCGAATCTGAAAAATTGGTTCAGGAAGCTTTAAATAACCTGATGAAAAACCGAACATCACTTATTATCGCCCACCGTCTTAGTACCATACAAAATGCCGATTTGATTATTGTGCTTGAAAACGGAATGGTTGCAGAGCAGGGTACGCACCATGAGTTGATGCTTAATAACGGTGTTTACAGGAAACTAATAGATATGCAAGCGTTTAATAACGACTAACCTTTATATCATTTGCCGGCAACAAAGTTTATTGCTTTGTTAATTTTTTCAATCACTACCGGCCATGTATAGTTTTCTGTTACGTATTTTTGAGCGTTTTGGCCCAGTGTTGTTATATCAACACCCGGATTAGTTAAGGTGTTGATTGCCTGTTGAAAGGTATTAAAATCGTGATATAAAAAGCCGGCTTTGCTATTATTAATGTGGTCTTTTAATACCTCACATTGCTCATTGGCTATAACCGGTATGCCATAAGCCATACTCTCCAGAGTAACCATTGATAAACTTTCGTAAAACGACGGTATGATGAGGGCTGTTGCACCCTTTAATAGTGCTATTTTAACGTCTTCATCAACAAAGCCCATAACAACAATGTCAGGATGTCGGGGGATTTCCATAAATGCAAGACCAACCAATACCAACTTCAGATTTTTGCCTGTTGAGCTTTTATACTTTAAAAAATGATCAAACAAAACCTTGCAGCCCTTTGCTACATCTATCCGGCCAATATAAATCAGGTATTCGCCGGTGTAGTTTAAAATATCACTTGCCTGTAGCACTATTGCAGGTTGTAAAGGCTCAACACCCACAGCAACTACATCTGAGTATATATCCTGGTTATTAAACATCAGGTTCACGAATTTTTTTTCGCTTATGGTATTATATAATATAGCAGCTGGTGTTTTAAAAAATAATTTAAACCAAGGGTAATAAATCGGTTGCTCGTCATGTGCGGTAGGTATTAAGATTGATTTTTCGGGAGCTATCTTTATACCATAAATAGTGGGATAATATAAATAGGTAAAAAATATTAAAGCATCATATTCAGCATGATTTTCTTCCAGGTGTTTTATAAGCCCCGGAGTATAAGGCCCCTGTTGTTTAATCCATTCGTCACTATCTTTTTCGATACTTTTGATAGGTAAACGTTGCTCATAAGCATCAAGCAATCCAAAAAAACGAAGTGCTTTTTGGTATAGCCTTTTTTTTCTTAATTTTCTGTCTATCAGGGTGAATTTTTTCCAGTTGCGTACGGTGTTGGTAGCAAAACGGAGTACCTTGATGTTGTTTATGTATTCGGTTCCCTCAGTATATTCATCGGCCCAGCTTAAATAATCCTTGGCGCATGAGGTGAGTATTTCTACATCGTATATATTTTTAAGCTTTTCTGCTACTATCCTGCAATGGTACTCGGCGCCGCCATTAACCTCCAGTCCATATCGTTGAACAATGAATGCGATTTTTTTTTTCAAAATTAATTTTAGAATAGTTGTTAAGCTATTATGTAGCCAAATAAGGTCTTAATTTGCTACCCTTATATGGTGTTTAGTTTTAATCACTTATTCGCCAATTCACAAAGTGAATTTAAAGTAATTAAGTAAATCTTAATTATATAATAATCAGCAATTGAACAATGCCTGCACTTACAATGCTAATTTTATATAGTTTTGTATCTTATATATTAGAATGAAAATGTATGCAATTCTTTCTTTGCCAAACTTATCAAAGAATTTGCTTTCCCACATCTTATATGCAATATATTTTAATAATATCTTATAGGATGCTTTAATACCTGTATGGGTTGTTACAGCGGCCTTTGGTAATATGTAGTATTTGTTTATTTATTATGATTGATTTTAAAGTATCTGTTGTTATACCATTTTACAAGGACAATATTTCTGCTCTTGAAAAAATAGCCTTGGAGCAAGCCAAAAAAATATTATCGGGCTATCCGATAATTGCGATAAAACCCCAAAGCTTGATATTGCCCGATGAGTTAAACGACTTTCCATTTACGGATGTTATGAGCTTTGACGATAAGTATTTTAAAGATATTCAGGGTTACAATGCCTTGATGCTTGCTGATACTTTTTACGGGCAATTTTTAGCTTATGATTATATATTGATACACCAGTTGGATGCTTTTGTATTTAAAGATGAGTTGAGCTATTGGTGCAAACAGGGGTATGATTATATAGGTGCACCATGGATTAGTCATTATAAATATTCAGATTTTGTAAAAGCTATAAAATCAAAAATTCAGTATAAGTGGCACACCCGGTTTAACGTGCAAAGAGAGGGTTTGCCATCGCCTATGCAGTTTGAGCGTAAAATTGGGAACGGTGGTTTTTCTTTACGCCGTGTACATAAATTTTACGAATTGAGTATTAGTATGAAAGTGCAGATGCAAGTTTATTTAACTAACAACCATCACCGGTTTAATGAAGATGTTTTTTGGAGTGTAGAGGTAAATCGTAAGCGAAATCATTTGCGTATCCCTTCCTACAAAAAAGGGTTAAAGTTTTCGATTGAATTGTTGCCAGAAAAAGCGCTTAAGCTAAATAATAATGAAATTCCCTTCGGTTGCCATGCCTGGGATAAACACCTTGATTTTTGGAGGCCAATATTTAAGAATTATGGCTACCATATTTAACCTTTTTTGCAGTTAAATATTTTTTAAGTGTATAGTAATTCAACTTTAAAAACAGTTTCGGATCAAGCTTAAAAAAAGATTTGTTTTTATATAATACTTTAACACATATAATTAATGGATAGTTGAACTCGACGATTTTATCAATAAAATCTTTAAAAGTGGTTTTTTCAATATAGATAATTTGCTTTGACGAAAGTTTTTCAACATTTACAGGCAAATGCCAACTCCATTTATTATAAAGTTTTAAATTTTCACCCAAATAGGTTTTGTCAAAAACACCTTCAGATAAGTGCTCAAGTAATATCTCAAAGCTAACGGCTACTTTATATTTTTGACCTACAGATAAGGAGAAATCAACATCATAGCCATGAAAACCCTTAAATGTTGTTTCATCAAAAATAAATTCTTGCACTACCTTTTTGGTAGTGCAAAGCCATACGCCATCAAGGCTGGCAACCTGTAACAGGTTGTCGTTATTAGGGTTGCGATAAACTAACGCTGATTTATTGTTAGTGTGCTTGAAGGATTGTATAATATTTAAATAACTGGTATTAATTCCAAGCCCACTCCAGCCAGATGGAGTTAACGGTTTATAAGCACTGCCCGCAACACCTATTAAACCCAGTTGAGGGTCCTGATGAAATAAGGAAATTACTTTTTGCCCCCATTTTTCGGTCTTTATAAGTATATCTTCATGCATAAAGCATAAAGTATCATATTGTGCTTTTAGTATCCCTTGATTGTAAACAGCACAAATGCCCTGTGCTGCTACACTGTTGTCTGCTGCAATTATTTCGTGAGGTACGCCTATTGTTGCCGCTATATTTTCGCTTATTTGTTTCAACAAGCTTTTGTTTGCAGAACATATAATTACTGATATCATATATTGATGCAAATGTAAAGGATAAAAAATGCAATTAAAATAATATTTAAAAGCAAGCAAAACACATAAGCCGCTGTGGTTTATCACAGCGGCTTATGTGTTTATATAAAAGATGGTGATTAACTACCTCCTTATTGAAATTTAAAGCCTAAACCAACTTGCCAAACCTGGTTGCGGAAATCAGGCAGATCAGCATCGGTAGAAGTATTTTTTGAAAAGTCAAAATTGTACCGGCCACGTAACTCCGCATACCTGTTCAGATCAATACTTATACCAACCACACCGGCAACATAACTATGGTCGCCGTTATTGCTGTTAAAGCGTTCCTCATAAGTGGTATTAAACCCGGTATCGTACGTGTTTTTAGTCGATGTTAAGAAAGTAAGCTGCGGGCCGGCTACAACACTAAACCCACGTGCAAGCCTGAATTTTAACAGCAGGGGCACATCAATATAGTTGGTACGTTGGGTAAACTTACCGTAATCTGTATTGGCACTATAACCTTTTTGCGAGAATAACAACTCCGGCGCAAATGATATAGGATATGCCAACGGAACTTCCAGTGTAAGCCCCGCATTTAAGCCAACAATACTGCTTGAGCTAAAACGAGGGTCATAAGCATCCACCGTGTTTGAAATGTTCATACCCGCGGTTAAGCCCGCTTTAATCTGGTAAAAATCGTCGCTCTGCCTGCGTGGGCGTTCATGCCTTACATACCGGCGAGGTGGCCTGCGGCGTGGGCCATCATAATAACTTTGGGCACTTACTGAGCCTACTGCAAAGAAGCATATGGCCAAAAAGATAAATTTTTTCATTTTTTTTTAATTGTTTTTTAACGGTAGTGAAACCATCCCGGGCGTTCTCACTTTTTAACCTTTGCCCTTTATAGTTTCATGTTTGGTTTGTTTTATATATGCATAGAGTAAAAATTAATGCAAAGGTTTATTAACAGTTTAATTTTTATAATATTTGAATATCCCCTATCTGTTAAAACATAAATTTGCACTATGCTAAAGTTGAATAACGGTGTTTGCCGCACCTTAATTGTTGCACTTAATTTTATTGCTGTTAACGCTTTCGCCCAAAAAGAAAGTTATGTGCAAAGCCTGAATACTCAAAACCGTTGGGTTGATTCTGTTTATAACCATTTAAGCCGCAGGCAAAAAGTGGCACAATTGCTTTTTGTAAGAGCGCACACCAATAAGGGTAAAGCCTATGAAGACTCTGTTGCCCGGGTAATTAAGGATGAACAGATTGGCGGCCTGGTGTTTTTTCAGGGCGGCCCCGGCAGGCAGGCTGCATTGGTTAATAAATATCAAAAGCTGGCCCAGGTACCTTTACTGATATCAATGGATGGCGAATGGGGCCTGGGTATGCGCCTGGATTCAACCATATCCTATCCGTACCAGATGACGCTGGGAGCCATACAGGATAACAACCTGATATATAAAATGGGACAGCAGGTAGCTTATGATTTTAAGCGCCTTGGTATCCAGATAAATTTTGGCCCCGATATGGATATTAACAATAACCCCAATAATCCGGTAATCAACTACCGCTCCTTTGGCGATAATATGTATAATGTAGCCAAAAAAGGGATAGCCTATTTCAAAGGAATGCAGGATGCCGGTTTGCTAACCACTGCCAAACATTTTCCCGGGCATGGTGATACAAATGTCGATTCGCATCTTGACCTGCCTTTGCTGCCTTATAGCCGCGCCAGGTTAGATTCGCTCGAAGAATATCCCTTTCGTGAGGCTATTAATGCAGGCATCAGCGGTATAATGATAGCGCACATGAACATCCCCGCGCTTGACAGTACTAAGCACTTGCCATCAACACTGTCGCGCCCTATTGTTACCGGTATTTTAAAAGATTCATTGCGGTTTAAGGGGCTGGTAGTATCTGACGCCATGGAAATGAAAGGGGTTACCAAATATTTCCCTAACGGCGAGGCTGATGTAAAAGCGTTTCTGGCCGGTATTGATATTATTGAACTGTCAGAAAACTCCGACCGCGCTATTAAGCTTATCCGCAGGGCAGTGCGTAAAGGATTGATCAGTCCGGAGGAGTTTCAGGCAAAGGTAAAAAAGATACTGGCCGCCAAATACTGGGCCGGGCTTAACCGCCGCCAAACTATTTCTCCGGTAAATTTAAGCGAGGATCTTAATCGCCAGGCTGCTAAAGACCTGGTGCAAGAATTAAGCGATGCCTCTGTAACTTTATTAAAAGGCAATTCGGCTGCGTTAAAACTCAATCCGTTTTTAAAAACAGCCATAGTAAGTATTGGTGTTGATGCGCCTACCGTTTTTCAGCAGGAAATGGCAAAAAGTTTTCCTAATTGCCGCATATTTATAGTGTCCAAAAATGCTCCGGCTATTGAGGTCAGGAATATCATGAACTGGATTAAACAATATAATCAGGTAATAGTGGGTATACATGATACCCGTTTGCGTCCGCAAAGCAAGCTCGACTACAACAGCGATGTACGTTTAATGATAGCCGATCTGGCCTCGAAAAAAGGCACCGTGATGAGTGTTTTTGCCAATGCCTACACTATTGCCGGTTTGCCCGGTATTGAGAAAAGCAATGCGCTGATGGTGTGTTACCAAATGAACCCCGAGTTGCAAAAATCGGCAGCCAAAGTAATTGCCGGTACCCTAAAACCTACAGGTAAATTGCCGGTAAGCGTTAATGTATTTTTCCCGACCGGAACAGGGGTAGGGCTGCAATAGAGTTTCTCTTTTTGTATTGTTAATTAGGCAATTTGGATGATTTTTATCACAAAATCATTACCTCAACCTTAATTGAACTTCCGCCCGACCTTTCCTATCTTTACTCAACAATATGCAATCGAATCTTCATAAATACAACGATAAATTCCAATCGGCCTTAGCCGGGTTGAATCCCGAGCAACTGGCAGCCGTAAATAAAATGGACGGCCCCGTGCTGGTAGTAGCCGGACCGGGTACCGGAAAAACGCAGATATTGGCTGCCCGCATCGGTAAAATATTAACAGATACTGATGCCTTGCCCAGCGAGATACTCTGCCTTACCTATACCGATGCCGGTGCGGTAGCTATGCGTAAGCGCTTGTTTGAATTTATAGGACCCGATGCCTATCGCATCAACATATATACCTTTCATGCTTTTTGTAACGAGATTATACAGGAAAACCTGGAGTATTTTGGTAAGCTGAATCTGGAATCGCTGTCTGATCTGGAATCGGCCATGTTGTTTCGGGAACTGGTTGATGATTTTGATAACGACCATTTGCTGAAGCGTTTTACCGGCGATATTTATTATGATACCAAACGGCTGAAAGACCTATTCTCGACCATGAAGCGCGAGAACTGGGATGCAGAGCTGATAGAGCGTGCCGTGCAGGAATACCTGGATGATATACCCAACCGCGACGAGTTTATTTATAAAAGGGCCAATGCCAAAACCGGCGTAAAAGTAGGCGACCCTAAGCAAAAAGATATTGATGCCGCCCACGAGGTCATGAAAAAGCTGGTGGCCGCCGTGCGCGAATACAAGAACTACGATGCCAAAATGAAGGCCCGCGGTCGGTATGATTATGATGACATGATTATTTGGGTGCTGAGGGCATTTAGCGATAATGAAGAAATATTACGTAAGTACCAGGAACGTTACCAGTACATTTTGGTTGATGAGTTTCAGGATACCAGCGGCTCGCAAAACGAGTTGCTGCGATTTTTACTGAACTACTGGGATGTGCCCAATGTGTTTGTGGTGGGCGATGATGACCAGTCGATCTTTAAGTTTCAGGGTGCCAATATGAAAAATATCCTTGATTTTGCTAACGACTATGTAGATACCTTGCATACGGTAGTACTTAAACATAACTACCGCTCCAATCAGCATATCCTGGATATTTCAAGAGCGCTCATCAATAATAACTTTGAGCGTTTAACCAGTCAGCTTAAGCTGGATAAAGATCTGCGCGCGTCACATGTCCGCTTTACCGAACTTACCGTTGAACCGGTGATACGCGAGTATGAAAACCCTGACCAGGAATTGGTTGATGTATCGGCACAAATAAAAGGATTGATAGATAACGGCACGCCGCCGGGCGAGATAGCTGTGATATACCGTAACCACAGCCAGGTAGAGGAGATGATCAAGTATCTGGATACGCAAAAAATAGCTGTGAACACCAAACGTAAGATCGATATACTTACCCAGCCCTTTGGCGAAAAGATCATTAATATTTTACGTTATCTGGCTATGGAGCTCGATTCGCCGTATAGTGGCGATGAATTACTGTTTGAGATCATGCATTATGATTTTTTTAACATAGCCCCTATCGAAATTGCCAAGGCCAGCATCGCTGTGTCAAAAGAAAATTATGGTGCCATAAGCGCTAATAAACCCAAAACATCCATCAGGCGTTATATTAGTGAGATGAGGCTGCCGGCCCAGCCCGATCTTTTTGATCCGGGCAAAAATGTAGCCATGAAATACCTCATCAATAACATTGATGAATTGCTTCAATCGGCAGTGAGCAAAACTTTGCAGTCGCTTTTCCAGGATGTGATAGCCAAAATGGGTATCCTGCGTTATATTATGCAGCAAACAGATAAAGGCGGGCACATGCAAATGCTGACCAGTTTTTTCGATTTCCTGAAAGATGAAAGTCGTAAGAATCCAGAAATTAAACTTGCAGAGCTGATTGCCACTATTGAGCTGATGAAGAAGAACAACATCAGGCTTGATTTGAATCAGGTGATATTTTCTGACAACGGGGTTAATTTTTTAACCGCACACGGCTCCAAGGGCCTGGAGTTTGAGCATGTGTTTTTTATAGGCTGTGACAAACGCACCTGGGACAGTAAAGGCCGTAATACAGGTTTTAGCTATCCGGATACCTTAACACAGTCAGCCTCAGATGATATTGCCCAGCGCGAAGAAGGTCGGCGTTTATTTTATGTGGCCATAACCCGTGCCAAGCAACATCTTAATATATCTTATGCCGGCAAGGATAAAAAATCCAAAGATCAGGAGGCCAGTCAGTTTGTGGGTGAGATACTGGCCAGTACAGATCTGCAGGTACTTTACCCAAAAGTGACCGAAGAGGTAATGCTTGGTTTTTATGTAACCCAGTTTAGCGAAGCCGAAAAGCCAAAGGTTGAACTGCTGGATAAAAACTATATTAACCTGCTGCTGCAAAACTACACGCTTTCGGTAACGCATTTAAGTAGTTACCTGGATTGTCCGCTGCGGTTCTATTTTCAATGCTTAATAAGGGTACCGTCGGGTAAAAGTCCGTCGGCTACGTTTGGGCAGGCTGTTCACTGGGCGCTTAACAAAACCTACAGGCTGTTGAAGGAAAACGATAATGAGTTTCTTTCAACCGAGCAGTTTATGAATGAATTTAAATGGTACATGGCCCGAAACCGGGATTCATTTACCAAAGATGAGTTTAAACTGAGAGTAGCTTATGGCGAAAAAATATTACCGGCCTACTATGAGGAAAATGTAAGCCATTGGAATAAGGTAGCTATAACAGAACGCGCTATAAAAAACATTGAAATTGGAGGAGTGCCTATAAAAGGTAACCTGGATAAAATGGAGTTTGATGGCAAACACGTTACCGTGGTTGATTATAAAACGGGTAAGTTAAAAAATGCCAAGGATAAACTCCTGCGCCCAACATTTGATGCCCCCCTTGGTGGTGATTACTGGCGACAAGGTGTGTTTTACAAAATATTGGTTGATCATGACCGCACCAATGACTGGGAAGTAGTAAGTACCGTATTTGATTTTGTAGAACCTGTAAGCGAAGGCCAGTACCACAGCGAAAAGTTTGTAATAACCCCGGATGATATGGAAGTAGTAACCGGACAGATCAAAGATACCTACGCCCGTATAATGGCTCATGATTTTAATACCGGTTGCGGTAAAAAAGAGTGCGACTGGTGCCACTTTGTAAAAAGTAATTTTAAGCAGGCCGAAGAGATACTTAAAACAGTAAGCGAGGAAGAGAATTAGGACTTACATAGAGACGCATATTTGTGTCTTCTGTTATACAAGAAAACAAAATAAGATTTAATTTAATAGGAGACACAGATATGTGTCTTTGCACAACAACGTGCCTTCTAATATAGAGTCAACAGAATGGAAGATAAATTTCAAAATAGATATAGCATATCCTCGCCGAGATTAGCAGGTTGGGATTATGGAGCACATGGATTATATTTTGTAACTATCTGCACAAAAGACCGTATTCCATATTTTGGTGAAATTACTCAATCTGATTTGCCAGACACCGCACTCTTACAGCAAACTGATATCGCTATTATAGCGCATAACAATTTGCTGTAAGAGTGCCTGAGTTTTATTCCTATATTAAAGTGGACGATTTTATTATCATGCCAGATCATATACATGCTATATTATTCATTGATAAACCAGGTAAAACTTCATGGGAGGTTAATAAATTCGGAGTTCAAAGAGATAACTTGGCAGCTGTTTTACGTGGATATAAGGCATCAGTTAAAAAGTATGCTCTTGGTAATAACATAGAATTTTCCTGGCAACCGAAGTATTACGATCGGGTAATAAGAAATGAGAAGGAGTAAAATAACATTCGGGAATACATTTATAATAACCCTGTTAATTGGCTTTTAAATAGAGATGGATTTGAAAATTTATATTTATAAAATATGATTAATAGGAGACACAAGTATGTGTCTCTACAAGAGCGATGACGTAGAGATGCATATTTGCATCTCCCAATATGCAGGTCAAGCATAATGCAGAGAGACACAAGTATGCGCTTCTACAAAAGTGATGACGCAGAAACGCATATTTGCGTCTACCAATACATAGTTCAAACATAAAGCATAGAGACACAAGTATCTGTCTTTATAAAAACAATGACGTAGAGACGCATATTTGCGTCTTCCAACATACACGACAAATTAACACCATGAAATATCTAAAGCTATTTATCCTCTTTTTGTTAACCCTGCCCGCATCGGCACAAACAGTTATTAAACAGGATGCCGGAATAAAACAGATGGTTGAAGAGGTATCGTCCAAAAATATCGAAGCCACTATTCGTAAATTGGTAAGTTTTAAAAGCCGGCACACGCTGAGCGACACCACGAGCAAAACCACTGGCAGCGGAGCTGCCCGTAATTGGATCAAGGCCGAGATGGAAAAATATGCAAGCGCATCAGGTGGACGGATGACGGTTCAGTTTGACACTTTTACACAGCCAAAGGGAGTGCGTATTGATAAACCTGTAAAGCTTAAAAACGTACTGGCCATATTAAAGGGCACCGACCCTACGGATACACGGGTGTACCTGGTATCCGGACATTATGATTCACGGATAAATGATGTGATGGATGCTAACGGTGTTGAACCGGGTGCTAATGATGATGCATCGGGCACTGCTTTGTCAATGGAGCTGGCTCGGGTAATGGCTAAAAAATCATTTCCGGCTACTATTATTTTTATGACGGTAGTGGGCGAGGAGCAAGGGTTGTATGGCTCCACCAACGTTGCCAAACGTGCAAAAGCCGAGGGCTGGAATGTGGACGCCATGCTTAATAACGACATTGTGGGCAATACCCACGGTATGGAAACCGACCTGAAAGATAACCGTAGCGTACGCGTTTTTAGCGATGGTGTACCAACTGATGCTACGGATAAGCAGGTAGCTGCACTGAAAGCATTAGGAGGCGAAAATGACAGTCCATCGCGCGAGCTGGCCCGTTATACTAAAGAGATTGGCGAGCGTTATGTTGATCAGTTGGATGTAAAACTCATTTATCGCCGTGACCGCTATCTGCGTGGTGGCGATCATTTACCATTTCTGGAGCAGGGTTTTACAGCAGTACGGTTTACCGAAATGAATGAGGATTTTAATCGTCAGCATCAGAATATCCGTACAGAAAACGGGGTTGACTATGGCGATCTACCCGATTTTGTTGATTTTAATTATGTGCAAAAAGTTAGTCGTTTAAATCTTTCGGTATTAGCTAACCTGGCATCTGCCCCTGCCGAACCACAAAAAGTAGGCATTATAACCAGCGATCTTACCAACAAGACAAAGCTCACCTGGGAGGCCCCGGCAACGGGTAAAAAGCCAGCCGGTTATTATGTATTAATGCGCGAAACCACAAGCCCTTACTGGGAACGTAAGTTTTACGTAACCGATACTACTACCACGCTGGCCTACTCCAAAGACAATTATTTTTTTGCCGTGCAGTCTGTTGATGCCGACGGGCATGAGAGTTTGCCGGTGTTTCCTAAACCGATCAGGTAGGTAGTTGCCTCATCCCCAGTTCTCTCCAAAGGAGAGGGAGCTAAGTGCCTTAATTGTCATTTCGATATGAGGAACGAGTGAGAAATAATTTTGATTATTTAACATACAATTCAAGTCCTCTTCTTTGGAGAGGGTTGGGTGAGGCAAATTTTTATTAGTTTTGTATTATGTATTTCTTTAGAAAAAAAGATCCCAACAGGCCAACAAATTTCAACTTGAGGGCAATGCATATTATTAATGCCATTGCCATTATCATGTTTTTGGCGGGTATTATTTATAAGCTGATACAAGTGTTCATATTTAAAAAATGATGACAATAATAAACACCAATAACGCACCTGCCCCAATAGGGCCATACAGCCAGGCTACTGTAGCCGGCAACTTTGTATTTGTATCTGGCCAGATACCGCTTAACCCGGCAACCGGCGAACTGGTAACAACCGGTATTACCGATGAAGCAGTAATGGTGATGGAAAACATCAAAGCCATTTTAACCGAAGCTGGTATAGGGTTTGAGAATATTGTAAAAACAAGTATATTTTTAACCGACCTGGGCAATTTTGGACAGGTGAACGATATATACGGAAAATACTTTACCGCCAACTTCCCGGCCCGCGAAACTGTACAGGTATCTGCTTTACCAAAAGGTGTAAACGTAGAAATATCGGTAATTGCAGTAAAATAAAAGCCTCATTCCCCCTCTCCTTTGGGAGTGGCGGGTGAATAAAACAAAACATAAACCACGCGTCATTGCGAGGAACAAAGCAATCTCGATACTGTACAGAGCGGGTAGAAAAGTTTAGGACTCCTATGGCCGACTTGCCTGTGTAAAAATTGCTTCGTTCCTCGCCACGGCAATGGGTACAATATTGAGTTTAATCTATGGATCCTTTTCAAACACCGCTTGTATATTTAAAAGGTGTAGGCCAATCCCGCGCCGAGGTGTTGAAGAAAGAATTAGCGCTCGCCAATTTCGAGGATCTGTTACGGCATTTCCCGTTCAGGTATATTGACCGTACACGTTTCTACAAGGTAAAGGATATTCAGGCCGATTTGCCTTATGTGCAGGTACTGGCCCGCATTACCAATAAACAGGTAATTGGCGAGAAGCACAGCAAGCGCCTGGTGGTGCAAAGCCGTGATGATACAGGTACGCTTGAACTGGTTTGGTTCAAAGGGATCAACTGGATCGAAAAAACCATTATTCCCGGCAGTGTATATATTGTATTTGGCAAGCCCGGCTTTTTTAACGGCCAGGCCCAAATGGCCCATCCCGAGATGGAAATTTATTCGCCGGCAACCATGCAGCGGCAGGGTAATGCCTCATTACAGCCCGTATACAATTCAACCGAAAAACTGAAGCAGTTTCAGCTGGACAGCAAGGGTATTCAAAAGCTCACTTCCTTTTTGCTTGATCAGCATGTTAAGGACATTCGTGAAAATCTGCCGTTGTATATCCTCCATAAATTTAAACTGATCAGCCGTGCCGAGGCTTATCGCAATATCCATTTTCCGGTCGATGCCAATTTGCTGAACGAGGCTATACTCCGGCTTAAATTTGAGGAGCTGTTTTTACTACAGCTTAAATTACTGCGTAATAAGCTGCTGCATACACAGAAGTTTAAAGGCAATGTTTTTAATACGGTAGGGCACTACTTTAATGATTTTTATCATCATAAGCTGCCTTTTAGTTTAACCACTCCGCAAAAACGGGTTTTAAAGGAGATACGACAGGACACCCAGCGCGGCATACAAATGAACCGCCTGTTGCAAGGCGATGTGGGCAGCGGTAAAACGGTTGTTGCTCTCATGAGTATGCTTATTGCGGTTGATAATGGTTTTCAAACCTGTATCATGGCACCAACAGAAATATTGGCTAATCAGCATTATCAAACCGTGAAGGACCTGGTGGGCGAAGATTTTATTGAGGTAGCCCTGCTTACCGGCTCAACCAAACAGAAAAACCGGAAGGTACTGCACGAAAAGCTGGAGAACGGCGAGCTTAAAATATTGATAGGTACCCACGCACTTATTGAGGATAAGGTACAGTTTAAAAACCTGGGCTTTGTAGTAATTGATGAACAGCATCGGTTTGGGGTGGAGCAGAGAGCAAAGCTGTGGCGTAAAAATATTGTGCCGCCGCATATCCTGGTCATGACGGCTACACCTATACCCCGTACGCTCGCCATGACTTTGTATGGCGATCTGGACGTATCAGTAATTGATGAATTACCTGCGGGACGCAAGCCCATTAAAACGGTACATTTTTTTGAAAACCAACGGCTGCGCATGTTTGGTTTTATGAAACAGGAAATTGCGCTGGGTAGGCAAATTTATATAGTATATCCACTGATACAGGAGAGCGAAAAGCTCGATCTGAAAAATCTGGAAGACGGCATTGAGGCCATGTCGCGAGAGTTTCCGTTGCCTGATTTTAGGATCAGCATAGTTCACGGCAAAATGAAACCTGCCGAAAAGGAATTTGAAATGCAGCGGTTTATTAAAGCCGAAACGCAGATCATGGTAGCAACAACTGTGATTGAGGTAGGCGTAAATGTACCTAACGCATCGGTGATGATCATTGAAAATGCGGAACGTTTCGGGCTATCGCAATTGCACCAGTTGAGGGGCAGGGTAGGGCGAGGTGCCGAGCAATCCTATTGTATTTTAATGAGCAGCCACAAGCTGAGTAATGATGGCAAGATAAGGCTGGATACCATGGTGAAAACTAATAACGGCTTTGAAATATCAGAGATTGACCTGCAGTTACGTGGCCCTGGTAACCTGGAAGGTACCCAGCAAAGTGGTGTGCTCGATCTCAAAATAGCTAACTTGGCTACTGACCAGGATTTGCTGATACGGGTACGTAAAACCGTTGAACAGATTTTTGAAAAAGACCCGCAGCTGGCACTGCCCGAAAATCAGGTGCTTCACCATGTTTTTGAAACAAAAAATGCCGGTTTAAGCTGGGATAAGATCTCCTGACCGGTGTGTTTTTACACCAAAATATTACATTTGCTAAAACTGATCTTAATATATTCATGAAGAAATTTTCCTTACTGTTCACTGCACTTTTTACAGCCGGTCTGCTCCACGCGCAGGACTCCTTAACTATCCGTAAAATTTATGACGAAGCCCTGCTAAATGGTAAGGCTTATGAAAACCTGCACTACTTGTGTAAGGATATTGGTCCACGGTTAAGCGGTTCGGCCAACGCGCAAAAAGCGGTAGAGTGGAGTAAAAAGCTGATGGAAGGTTATGGCTTTGATAAGGTGTACCTGCAGGAGGTAATGGTGCCGCATTGGGTTAGGGGAGCAAAGGAAACGGCTTTTATTATTGACGGAAACACGCGTATACCCGTGCCTATAGCAGCCCTGGGAATGTCGGTAGCTACACCGGTGCAGGGTATTACGGCCAACGTGGTTGAAGTGCGCAGTTTAAAAGAATTGGAAACCCTTGGCGAGACGGTTATAAAGGGTAAAATAGTTTTCTTTAACCGCCCGTTTGATCCCCGTTTTATTGAGGCTGGCGAGGCCTATGGCAATGCAGGCGATCAGCGCTTTGCTGGTCCTGCGGCTGCGGCCAAATATGGTGCAGTTGGTGTTATTGTGCGTTCATTAACTGAAAGTATTGACGATTATCCGCATACGGGTGCCACACTTGCTGATAAGGATACCAAAAGTATTCCGGCAGCGGCAATATCAACCAAGGCGGCAAACAAGCTGAGCAATATGCTGCGTTTGCGCAAGTTGCCGCTGGTTAAATTTTACTTTAAACAAAGCTGCCAAACGCTGCCCGATGTATTGTCATACAATGTAATTGGCGAAATAACCGGCACTGAAAATCCGAATAAGTTTATCAGTGTAGGTGGTCACCTGGATTCATGGGACTTAGCTGAAGGTGCTCATGACGATGGTACAGGCGTAATGCAGGCGGCCGAGGTGTTACGGTTATTGAAGGCAACCGGCTACAAACCTAAGAACTCGGTACGTGCCGTGTTTTTTATGAATGAGGAAAATGGACACAGGGGAGGCACCAAATATGCCGAACTTGCTGCCCAAAACAAAGAGAAGCATATAGCTGCTATTGAAACC
Source organism: Mucilaginibacter saanensis (assembly GCF_014200575.1). Classification (GTDB taxonomy): domain Bacteria; phylum Bacteroidota; class Bacteroidia; order Sphingobacteriales; family Sphingobacteriaceae; genus Mucilaginibacter. The sequence continues at coordinate 91,169 of NZ_JACHBZ010000015.1, forward strand.
GACGAAGGCGGCTTTACGCCACGGGGCTTTAGTTTTGATGGCGTATCAGCCGACTTTTTAAAAAATATAAATAACAAATATAAAGCCCTGCTGGAGCCTTACGAGGTTGACCGCCTGGTGCAAGGTGGTAGCGGTACCGATATTGAACCCATGAAAGCCAAATTGCCAGGCGTAGTGCTGATTGGTTATCGTCCGGACTCGCAACGTTATTTTGATGTTCATCATAGTCCCAATGATGTTTTTGAAAATGTAAACAAGCGCGAACTGCAATTGGGTGCCGCCGGCATGGCTGCATTGATTTATCTGATTGATCAGCACGGATTATAATTTTGTCTGAACAATGAAATGATTTACTCCCGCCGTCTGTGTTCCCACAGGCGGCTTTTTTATGCTATCACGCGTGGCCTTGTTTCAGCAAAACAGCCTGTGAGCACACCGGCTGTAGGGATGGGCAGCGGTAGAGATGTGTTATCGTAATTTTGTCAAAACAATTATTTATCCAATAAAATCCTTAAATCGTGTTTAATAATCTCAAAGGGGTATTGTAAATTTGCAGCACATCTAAAACAACACTGTGGCCGAAGAAGGAGATAGTAAACCCAAAATTGATTCCTTTGCAGCATTGCGATATAAAGATTTCAGATCTTACATCGGGATGCGCTTTTGTTTCACCTTTGCATACCAAATGCAGGCCGTAGTTATCGGCTTTTATATATACCAGATCACCAAAAGCGTTTTTGCCCTTGGGCTTGTGGGCTTATGCGAAGCTATACCGGCAATTGGTATTGCATTGTACGGAGGTTATATTGCCGATAAGTCTGAAAAGCGAAAAATGCTGCTCATTATATTCGGTATGGTTATCCTAACCTCGTCGGTTATGTTTACGGTAACCCTCAGCAGCATGAGCAGTATTATTCATACCAGTTGGATAGTACCTACTATTTTCACCATGATATTTTGCAATGGTATTGCTCGTGCATTTTATGGCCCGGCTACTTTTACCATTTACGCACATAGCATCCCGAAGGAAATTTATCCTAATGGCAGTACCTGGAGCAGCTCAAGCTGGCAGGTAGCATCCATTATTGGTCCCGCGGCCGGTGGGCTTATTTATGGCTATGCCGGTAAAATTGTACCGGGTTTAAGCGGTATTACGGCCACATTTGCGGTAATCATCTTTTTCCTGATCGTATCGCTGGTGCTGGTTTTTATGCTGCGTAAATATCCTCCGGTTTTTGTGCCTAAGGAAAGCATCTGGAAAAGTTTATCAGAAGGGATACATTTTGTGTTCAATAATAAAATGATGATAGGCGCCATGAGTCTTGACCTATTCTCGGTGTTTTTTGGCGGCGCAGTTGCATTATTACCGGTGTTTGCCAATGAGATACTAAAAGTAGGTGCCGAAGGACTGGGTATTATGCGTGCCACTTCATCATTAGGAGCCGTGCTAACCATGCTGGCTATGGCTCGTTTTTCGCCTATGGGAAAACCCTGGCGCAACTTGCTTATTGCTGTAACAGGCTTTGGGCTTTCTATTATTTGCTTCGGTTTATCCCGTAGTTTTTATTTATCGCTCTTCTTTATATTTACCGAAGGTGCTTTTGATAGCATCAGCGTAATTATCCGCGGTACCATTATGCAGTTACTCACACCTGATCACATGCGCGGCCGAGTATCGGCAGTAAACCAGATGTTTATTGGTTCATCAAATGAAATTGGTGCTTTTGAATCAGGAACGGCTGCCCGATTGCTGGGTACGGTGCCCGCTGTAATATTTGGCGGTAGCATGACCATGCTTATTGTAGGTATCACTTATCTTAAAACCAAAAAACTTATTCCACTATCCTTAAACCAAATACAACCGCCAGCTGTTGAAGTTAAATCGGCGTTGTAACATATAAGGGTCTGCTGCGTCTTAGTGTAATATCAATTTAGCCTGATAATTCAGGCTTTGGATTTTTACATATATATTTAAGAAAAAATTACTTTATGAGAATTACAAAATGGGCTTTAGCGGCTATTCCTGCTGTTATCTTGGCATCATGTAGCCATAAAAAACAGGAATCATCGGCAGACGATGTTCCGAAGCGGACCGTATTTTTTGATAAAACCGGGATGGACACTACCGTAAAACCTGGCGATAATTTTTACCTGTATGCCAGTGGCAGCTGGTTAAAAAAGACAGAAATACCCGCAACACAAACAGGATGGGGCTCATTTTATACCCTGTATGACGACAACCAGAAAAATTTGCATAAAATACTGGAAGAGATCACCAAACAGGATAACCCTGCAGGCAGTAAGGAACAAAAGGTAGCCGATCTTTATACCAGCGGTATGGATACCGTAGGTATCGAAAAATTGGGTTACGAACCAGTAAAACCTCAGCTTGCCAAAATTAAGGCAGTAACCAACTACAAGGAACTGATAGGCCTTGCCGCCGATGGGTACAAAAACGGCGAAGGTTTTTTATTAGGATTTTCTGTGGAGCCTGATGATAAAGTAAGCACCATGAACATAGCCCATTTTAGCCAGGCCGGTTTAGGTTTGCCCAATAGGGATTATTATTTCAATACAGACTCGGCCACGGTTAAAATACGTGCCGGATATTTAAAATATATAGCCAAGTTATTTACACTTACCGGTATTGATACGGCAAGCGCCAATAAAAAAGCTGCCGGTATTTTAAAACTGGAAACCGCAATTGCTAAATCGCACCTTACGCCTACTGAACTGCGCGACCCGGTTAAAAACTACAATAAGTTTGCCGTAGCCGATTTGCAAAAGCAAGTTCCGGATATTGATCTTAAGGATGTTTTTAAACGTATGGAATTGCATGCTGATACCGTTTTGGTTGGGCAGCCATTATATTTTAAAGCATTGGATGAGCTGCTTAAAACCCAGCCCATTGAGGTTTGGAAAGATAAAGCAAGCTTTACCGCTTTAGAGAGTGCCTCAACCGCGCTGAGCAAAAGTTTCAGGGATGCCAATTTTGAGTTTAACGGCAGGATATTAAGCGGCCAGAAACAAGACCAGGAACGTTGGAAAACAGTTATTGAAACGGTTGATGGCGGTATAGGCGAGCTACTGGGCCAGTTGTATGTTGAAAAATACTTTACACCTGATGCCAAACAGCGTATGCTGACACTGGTAAACAATCTGCAAAGCGTATATAAACAACGTATTGAAAAACTGGACTGGATGAGTCCCGAAACAAAAACAAAGGCCCTTGCCAAATTGGAGGCATTTACTAAAAAGATCGGCTATCCAGATAAGTGGAAAAATTATGATGATGTGGTGATCAGCAAAGACGCTTATTACGCTAATCAGCAATCAATAGCACGCCACAGGTATAGTGTCATGATTAAAAAGGCCGGCAAACCGGTTGATAAAACGGAATGGGGAATGACGCCGCCAACTGTTAATGCCTACTACAATCCTTCATTTAACGAGATTGTTTTCCCGGCTGGTATATTGCAGTTCCCTTTCTTTGATAAGGATGCTGATGATGCTATTAACTACGGTGCTATTGGTGCAGTAATTGGCCACGAAATGACACACGGTTTTGACGATCAGGGACGCCAGTATGATAAAGATGGAAATCTGAAAGACTGGTGGACTAAACAGGACGCCGATAAGTTTAAGAGCCGTGTACAGGTGATGATTGAACAATATAACGGCTTTACGGTATTGAATAACCTGCATGTGAATGGCAGCCTTACCCAAGGCGAAAACCTGGCCGATATTGGTGGTTTGGCTATTGCTTACGAAGCGTTTAAAAATACCCCACAGGGTAAGAGCGATACAAAGACCGACGGCTTTACGCCAGATCAGCGTTTCTTTTTATCATTTGGCCAGGTATGGCGCATAAAAACGCGTGATGAAACCATGCGTATGCGCATCAGCGTTGATCCGCACTCGCCCGAAATGTACCGGGTAAATGGGCCGTTGTCAAACACTCCTGCATTTTACAAAGCATTTAACGTAAAACCCGGCGACAAACTTTACCGTCCCGAAAATGAGCGCGTGAAAGTTTGGTAACGATGAAATGTGATGATTCCAAATAAATATGGAGGACGCAAATATGCGCCTCCATATATCAAACAAAAATGCCACCACAACAGGTGGCATTTTTGTTTGATATTAAATATTTGTCATGCTGAACGCAGTGAAGCATCTATTTGCCAATATGAACAGTTCATGAACGGATCCTTCGCTATAGCTCAAGACGGCAAACCGAAGTTTTTTTGTATAATATATGTCATGCTGAACTTGTTTCAGCACCCCGTAGGCAAATTATGCGACATTGCAAGATCGCCCATGAGTTTAGTAGCTACCGCTATTTATTTGCTTTCAGCCTTAAGCTTTCCGCTTTTAGCCCAATACGCTATCAACCCAGGCCTTGCCCCAGTTGGTAATTTCGTCATCTGTCCATAGCGAGGGGTAAAATATGCGTTTCTGAAAGCGCGGGGGCAGGTATTTTTGCCAGTTGGTACCACCGGTGGCTTTAATTTCCTCGGGTTCGCGATTAAGATAACGTACGGCCGATTTATAATGTGACAGCGGCCAGTTCACATTTACATTAACGTCCAGTTGTTTTAGCTCATGCTGTAACTCCGGTGTCAGTTGACCCGCTTCCTTAAATTGGGTGGCCAGCGCATTAAAATTGAGGTTGAGGTTAGCCTTGCCCAGTTCAATAAATGTTTTTGAATACTTCTTTTCGAACTGTTTAAGTGTTAAGGTTTTTTTACCGGTTGACAGCTCAGTTGCGCCAAATTTCCAGTACAGGTATTCAAATTGATCCTCAATAGGGGCATGGCGTAGTTCTTCGCGTTTATCCTGTGCTACCAGGTTAATAAAATCGGTAGCATAAATTTCTATCATGCGGTACTGTCCCGACTGGAATCCGCTGGCCGGTAATAACGACATCCTGAATTTAAGGAACTGCTCTTTCTCCATCCCATCAACCATAATCTCAAGTGATTGGGTAAGCGCCCCAAAATACCGGTTAATGCGTTTTAGCCGTGCTGTAAAAAAATCCGGAGTAAGCGTACTGGTTTTGGCAATTTGCCTGCACTCATGCAGGGTAAGTTTAAAATATAGCTCCGTAATCTGGTGATATATGATAAATATCTCCTCGTCGGGAAATGGTGTTTTGGGGTTTTGTAAACTTAACAGGGTATCCAGGTGAATATAATCCCAGTAGGTTAAAAAATCGGCATGTAGCAGGCCATCAAGGTAGGAGGTCATGTCTTGCCCCATAGCTTCATATTTTTCCTGCAGGCGTGCCAGTCTGTCTTCAATTTCAGGATGGAAATGCATAATCAAAGTTAACAAAAATGAGGCATCACCATGGGGTGGCTTACTGTTTACCGGCTAACTAAAGTATGTGTAAATAATATAAACTTTTTAGGTGTGCGAGTGTCTTTATAATAGATGTATGAATTAAATTTAACACTCATACCATTTAACCTTAAACCCCATGAAGATTAGTAAAATACTTATTGGCATTGACGATAGTAATTATGCCCGCAATGCCGCTGTTTACGGCTTTGATATAGCCCGAAGTTATCAGGCATCCGTAGCTTTGGTTCATATCATTGAGCCTGTTATTATACCACCCAGCCCGGGTGATAATTTAACCGGGATACCCATTGATACCACCTTTGGCATACAGGAACTGGAATTAAGCGAGATACAAACCTCCCAATCAAAAATACTTATAGAGCGTACCATTAAAGAGCTTGGAGATGGGCTGGAGGTAACAACCTACACCCAGTATGGCCCAACGGCCGATAGCATCATTAACTGTGGTAAGGAGTTTAAAGCTGACCTGATTATAATCGGAACACATAAACGCTCGGGTTTTGACCGCCTGATATCGGGCAGTATAGCCGAAGAAATAGTGCGCCACTCTGTTGTGCCGGTAATGGTAGTACCTACGGTAGAACGATAGGCTTTACGGAGATGTTACATAGTTGGGGCCGGTAAAACAAACCGCACCCGAACTATGTAATTTAAAGAACAGACTTTGTTAGTATAACAGCCTGAACTTTATAGTATGTTCAATAGCTTTTAGCTCATTAAGTACCAGGGGGTCGTAGCCGGTATTTACATCTGTAATTACATAGCCTATTTGCGGGTTGGTAACCAAAAACTCACCAACAATGTTGATGTTATGACGGGCAAATACATCATTTATTTTGGCCAGTATACCCGGAATGTTTTTGTGGATATGTATTAAACGGTGTGCATTATTTACACGTGGCGGCTGCAGATCAGGGAAATTGCAGCTGGTATGTGTTTTGCCCTCGTTCATGAACGCCATAACCCGGCGCGGAATAAAATCGTTATTATGCGGGTTATGTTTGGGGTCGTCAAATATGATTATGCCGCTTTCGGTGGCGGTGTCTGCCAGTTTGCGGTTGCTTTTACCAAAAATACCTATTACCTTAAGTCGGCCTGCATTTTGGATCTGCTCTGGGTTAGGCTGGTTGGCTTCATCGCAAAATAAAACTCCGGCTTCTTCCAGGTATTTATCTTCAATGCTTTCGCGGTGGCGTATGTTATAGCCTTCTTTTTTCATTTGAGCCAGGGCATCCTCATCTACATCGCCAACTACCAAGCATTTAATGCGGTTTTTGGGATATGATATGGCGCGCGGCAGTTTGTTAATGTATAAGAACTCATCAAAACTCGGCGTAATATGATCTGCTTTTTCGGCTACCGACTTACGTTCAATGTTCTCTGTAAAGGCAAAGAACTTTTTGATCATCCCTGATTCTTTCAATTGAAAGTCTGAATAACCATCGCCAATGCCGTAAATATCACCAGGCAGTTGCAGTTCTTTCAGCAGCTTAACCTTGCCGCCTTCCTGCGATAGCGGGTTTTCCCTGTCGTAGCCAATAATATTGCCTTCTTCGTCAAACACAAAGGTGTTGGCGTATATGTTTTCCTTTTTTATATGATACTCGGTTACTACGGGAGTAATAAATTCCTTAAATCCGCCGGATACGATCAATACTTCGTCCTGATGGTTTTTGAAAAATATAGTGTTACGTGAAAACGAGGTAGATACCTTTTTCTTAAGATGCGAGATCAATTGTTTTAAATGATCGCGGTTGGCTTCTAATAGTTTAACCCTTGCCTCAAGGCTCTGGGTAAAAGATAATTTACCCTCCATAGAGGCGTTGGTTAAATCTTCTATCTTTTTATAAATGCCTTCCCGGTCGGGATGATTTTTGAGAGAAATGCGGGCCAGCTCATCAAGGGCCTCTACCTGTGTAAACGTGCTGTCGAAATCAATAATAAAGTACTGCTCCATCTTGGGTGCAAATGTGCAAATTTTTTTGCTGATGACATCGAATAATATATCGAATCTGTAGGGGGTATCATGATTGATTACTATAAGATTGCAGTTGATGTTATGTGCTTTGTCGTTCCAATGTCCCAAAGCTGAATGGAACTGAATACTGACAAAATGTTGTCACCATTTTGTTAGTAAAGGTTTGAGATATTTGTTTGTATGACGTCAAAGCAATATCAATCGCCTGAACCATGTCGTTGCTAGTATAATCTATTTCTAAATAACCATCTGAATAGGAGCGAGATTGTGATTCGGTTTTGGTGTAGCATTCATTAAGTGAAAGAGGGGTGTTAAATAAAGGTGTGGCGATAAAAAATGACAAATGAATAGTAGTTTTTGTAAATTAATATTTCATATCTTTAATTGTTAATAATTAATACTTATAATTGCTTAACCTTATTATGAGTTCAGTAATTATAAATAACATTGTTCAGGGAATTATTTCTGGATTTATTGCTTCGGGAATATTTCTAATTGTTCTTACTTTTATTAAACCCAAAATTGTTATTAGCGTTAAAATAGCTTGCCAGTACGTTAAAATTAATGGCAAAACAGAACGAATATATACCTTTAAGATCATTAATAAATCTGCAATTTTTAGGTTGTATGATTTAAAGGTCAATGGTTTTATTTGTGAAACTATTCCCAATATAAATGGATCTGATATTCAGTTTAAAGCAATAGATTTTAAAGGCGATGATCAATGGGTAATTAATAGGTTAAATTTAAAGCATATATTGCAAAATCTTAGGCTAAACGATAAAACATTAAAATCCAGAACTGATTATGCTTCTCAGTTCTCAACGAGTGACAATTTAAAGAATTTACTTAATAACAATTCTTTTATAACATTTCAAGTTTTAGCAAGGCATTCATTAACAGGATTCTCAACAGTTAGAACAATGAATTATCATCATATTTCAAAAATTGAAGATGGTTGTTTTTTAAGTGGTAATACTTGTAAAATTGTACCGTCGCCAACAGAAAACAAAACATTCACAGAAGAATAACGTTAAAATATAAAGACGAATCTTATGGACATTATTATAATCAAAAAATAAGAACCTTCAAGGAAAGTTTTTATAAGACCTAATGTGTTTGTATTTAAACATATTAGGTCTTTTTGTTAAAATGATTTATCCCGGCTCATATAGTTTTTTGCCTAAAAGCGTCCTTTTTAAGGATGGTTTGTTAGGTTAGCCTAACACCTTGCAAACCTCCAGTATGGTTTCACTAACCGGTTTAAAATTAAAGCCGATAGCCGTTTTAATTTTAGAATTATCAAATGCCCTGATCTGCGAGGCCGCCTGGGCCGATACCTTATCAATAGCAGGATCTTTGCGGGTTATGGCCGCAATTGCGGCAGCGCCACGCCAGGCCAGTTCCATCATCCATGGTTTAGCGAGGGAGGCAGGTGGCTTAATACCGAAATCCTGTGCAATTTCGGTAGTCATGGCTTTATAGGTATAGTTTTCCGCATTAATAATGTAACGCTCGGCTGTAATGTCGCTGTTCATGAGAGCTACCATGCACTTGGCTACATCTGTTACATCAACAAAACCTCCGCTGCCGGCGGTGTAAAATTTTAGTCCCTTACGTACCGTTTCAAACAACGATCCTGTTCCCGATGTGCCTGCACTGGCACCTAAAATAAGTGATGGGTTTACAATTACGGCATCGAGCCCCTCTGCAATGCCGCGCCATACTTCCATCTCGCTTTCCAGTTTTGATATGGCATAACCATCATGCTCGGTAGCCTGGTCCAGGTGATGGTTCTCGGTGATCAGTTCGCCGGGTTTGGCAATACCTATTGCCGCAATGGAGCTTACATGCACCATGCGTATACCCAGTTGGGCACACAAATTTACCAGGTTGGCAGTTCCGGTAACGTTGGTGTTGATCATCTGTTTTTTGTCGACCTGCTTTAATGACACCCAGGCGGCGCAATGGAATACCTGGGTAACGCCTTCCAGCGCATCGGCAAGGGCAAAAATATCCATAATATCGGCGTCAACCCATTCTATGCGATCGTGAAAAGGTGCAAGCAAGGCAGGTGTTTTTGAGCTGCTCCTTTTGGTACAACGAATATGTGCATCGGAATTAACCAGCAGTTTTGCCAGTTCGGCCCCTAAAAAGCCTGTTGCGCCGGTAACTAATATCATATATGCAAATGTGCAAATTTCAGATGTTCAGATGCGCAGATGTTTGAAATTTATATTTGCATATTTCAAAAAGGGGGTAATGGGAAAATCTGACCATCTGAAATTTGGACATCTGCACATCTATCACCACATTTGCACATCTGGAATCTGCACATTTGAAAAACTATGTCCTTAGCTGATTTTTTTACACCTATTGATCTTAAAAAGATCGCTCCTAAAAAGGGGTATTATACCAGCCAGCTTGGCGATAAGATTGTGCATTATTCAGTTGATTTTCCTGATCTGGAAGAAAAAACCGACCTGGCGATCATTGGTGTTATGGACGACCGCAATGCCATTGATAACTCCGGCTGTGCATTAGGACCCGATTATATCCGTGAAAAACTTTACCTGCTTCATGAGGGCAGTTATAGTGTGAAAATTGCCGATCTGGGTAACATACGACCGGGAGCTACGATTACTGATACCTATTTTGCGCTTAAGACCGTAGTAGCCGAACTGATAAAAAAGGACATTATCCCCATTATATTAGGCGGTGGACAGGATCTTACCTATCCGCAATATCTTGGATATGAGGACCTGGAGCAAAAGGTTGACCTGCTGGTAATCGATTCGCATTTTGACCTGGACGAAGACGGCTTTCATGATAGCATAGAAACCACCTCGCAATCATACCTGAATAAAATATTTCTGCATGAACCTAATTACCTGTTCAATTACAGCAACTTGGGTTATCAAACCTATTTTGCGAGTCAGGAAAGCCTGCGGGTAATGGATAAACTTTATTTTGATGTACACCGCCTGGGTGAACTGAGCGGAAATGTAGCTATTACAGAGCCTGCCATCCGCAATGCGAGTATGATCAGCTTTGATGTTGGAGCCATACGCTCGGCAGATGCCATGGGTAATGCCAATGCAAGCCCCAATGGCTTTTACGGCGAAGAGGCCTGCCAGTTGTGCCGCTATGCCGGTTTTAATGATAAGTTAAGTTCCATTGGTTTTTATGAGTTTAATCCGGCTTATGATAATAATGGGCAAACCGCTATACTGCTGGCACAAATGATATGGTATTTTATTGAAGGTGTTTATAATCGCAAACGTGATTTTCCGCTTAACCCTAAAAGCCAATACCTTATTTATAAAACAAGCTTAAAGCATGAGGATCAGGAAGTGGTATTTGTGAAAAGCAAAAAATCAGACCGCTGGTGGATGCAGGTACCTTATCCTTCGGGAGGTTCGCGTAATGAACGTTTTCACCTGGTACCCTGCAGTTATGCCGATTATAAAATGGCTGCATCCGGCGAACTGCCTGACCTTTGGTGGCGCACCTATCAAAAATTAAACTAATTACAATTCAAACAGCATTTTAGCGTTAACAATGCTTATAGTTTTTATACTCTGATGAAGAAAATATTTTTTTATATAGCGGCCATGTTGCCGGCAATGGCATTTGCCCAAACTTCTGACACTTTTACCATTAACGGTAAGTTGGGTACCACAGGTGCTCCCGCCAAGGTGTATTTAATATACCAATTGGGGGCCAACAATGTTATCGACTCTTCAAATGTTGTTAACGGCGTCTTTAACTTTAAAGGCTCCGTACTTAACCCGGTTAATGCTACCCTGGCGGTTGATTATAAAGGAATAGGCCTTAATAAATACATTCAGCTTAATTATCCTGACGGCGGGCCGTCAAAAACGGCCGATGACTTAAATTTGTTTATTGAAAAGGGCACTCTGGGTGTCACCAGTAAAGATTCGATATCAAAAGCACAAATATCGGGTTCTGTTTTAAATGACGATAACAGGAGGCTTACCGGGCAACTGGCCTTAATTAACAAAAAGGCACAGGCATTAATGGCCGAAGCAAAGACTGCAACAACCGAGCAGCAGCAATCACCTGATTTTCAAAGCAGGATGCAGGCACGTTACAAAAATATCCAGGCCGAGCAAAAAGCTGTGCTCCGTAATTTTATTACCAACAACCCTAATAGTTACCTGAGCCTGCTGGCTATTAACTCGGTAGGCGGCCCTACGCCGGATCCTAACGAGATTGAACCATTATTTAACGGCTTATCTGCAAGTTTAAAAGACTCAGAAGGGGGTAAAAACTTAAAACATTCCATTGATGCATTAAAGGTAACCTCCATTGGTGCCGAAGCGCCAGATTTTATACAGAATGATGTAAATGGTACGCCTGTTAAGCTTTCCTCATTCAGGGGTAAGTATGTGCTGCTTGATTTTTGGGCATCATGGTGCGGCCCTTGCAGGCAGGAAAACCCCAATGTGGTACGTAACTATAATAAATATAAAACAAAAAACTTTACCGTAGTTGGCGTATCGCTTGACAGGCCCGATGGAAAAGCCGCCTGGCTTGCTGCCATTAAAAGTGATGGCCTTGAGTGGACCCAGGTATCAGACCTTAAGTTCTGGAACAATGAGGCAGCAGCACTTTACCAGGTTAGCTCTATACCGCAAAACTACCTGATTGACCCAACCGGAAAAATTATTGCCAAAAACCTGCGTGGCGAAGATCTTGATGCTAAATTGCTGGAACTCTTCGGGAAAATATAAAACTCTTCAAATGGTTAATTAAGTTGATATTCAATTTGATTAACCATTAAACTATTTTTATAAATTGCGTTATGAACATAACCATATTTAAAAAAATAGCCTTGTTAACCATAGCGGGTTTGCCCGCTATGGCTTTTGCACAGGATGCAAAATACACGGTACAGGGTAAAATTGGCGAATACAATGCCCCTGCCAAAGTTTACCTGGAATATAGGATAGCCAAAGGTAAATCACAGGTCGACTCGGCCGTTGTTACGCATGGAAAGTTTCAGTTTACCGGTACCGTTGATGCCGCCACACCCAAAAGTGCTTATCTGTTATTTAATGCCAAAGGAACGGGTACTGGCAATACCCAGGATTACTGTTCCATTTATCTTGAGCCGGGCGTTATTAATATCACCGCTACAGATCTGATAGCTAATGCCAAAATTGACGGGCCTAAGACCAACCAGGATAATCAAAAATACCAGCTGGCACAAAAGCCGGTGAATGATGCCTATAAAGCATTGGACGATAAGCAAAAGGCCGCTACACCCGAGCAGCAAAATTCGCCGGAGTTTATAAGCCAGATGAAAGCCGAAGAAAAGGCTATCGACCTGCAAAGCGCCGCTGTTGATAAAAAATTCATTCAGGAAAACCCTGATTCGTTTATCAGCTTAAACGCATTGGAATCATTTGCTTATAGTGCAGATTATGTGGATATTGAACCCTTATTCAGTGCTTTATCACCGGCTTTAAAACAAACAGAAGCAGGCAAAAAGTTTGCCGAACGGATGCCTACGTTAAAGGCTGTGGCATTGGGTGCTACCGCGCCTGAATTTGCCGAGGCAGATACCAGCGGCAAAACCATCAACCTTTCCTCATTCAGAGGGAAGTATATTCTGATTGATTTTTGGGCATCATGGTGCGGGCCTTGTCGCAGGGAAAATCCTAATGTGGTAAAGGTATACAACCATTATAAAAATCAGAAGTTCACTATTTTAGGTGTATCGCTTGACAGGCCAAATGCTAAAGACAAATGGTTAAACGCCATACATAAAGATGGCCTGACCTGGAACCATGTATCAGACCTTAAATTCTGGGATAGCAAGGCAGCTGCTTTATATGCTGTACGTGGTATCCCTCAAAACTTTTTGATTGACCCTAACGGAAAAATAATCGCCAAAAACCTCAGGGGCGACGATCTGGAAAACAAGCTTGCCGAAATATTCGGAAAGATATAATTGGAGTTAGGAAGTCTGGAAGTCGACAAAGCCATAAAAGCAAAAGCTCCGTTAGTTTGATGACTAACGGAGCTTTTGCTTTATAATATAGATTTCTTGCTTTCGAACTCCAACAAAACTACAACAGATCAAATCCAATATCACGTCTGAAATACATGCCATCGTAGTAGATACGGCTGGCATCGGCGGTGGCTTGTTGCAGCGCGGTAAACATGCTATCCTGCAGGGTGGTTATTGCTAAAATACGGCCGCCGGTTGATATCACGTTTTCGCCGTCGGTACCAGTACCCGCATGAAAAACTATCGATTCGCGAACGTTCTCGGTTCCGGTTATTACTTTGTTCTTCAAATATTCGCCGGGGTAGCCGCCTGCAACCATTACTACGGTAGCAGCAGTTTTTGGGCTTATTGTTAATTCTTTTTCGTTCAGGTTACCTTCGGCAACACCCAAAAGCAGTTCAATAAAGTCCGACTCAATGCGCGGCATAACGCTTTCTGTTTCCGGGTCGCCCATGCGGCAGTTATATTCAATTACCCATGGTTCGCCGTTTGTATTCATCAGGCCTATAAAAATAAAGCCTTTGTACGGAATGTTATCTTTCTTTAAACCCTCTATGGTTGGGATAATCACTTTTTCCTCCACCTTTTGCATAAAGGCAGCATCGGCAAATGGTACCGGCGAAACAGAGCCCATACCACCGGTATTTAAACCGGTGTCGCCTTCACCAATACGTTTGTAATCTTTGGCTTCGGGAAGTATTTTATAGTGGGTGCCATCGGTCATTACAAAAACCGAAAGCTCAATACCCTGTAAAAACTGTTCAACTACTACGCTTGAGCTGGCTTCGCCAAATTTAGCTTCGGCAAGCATCTCAACGAGTTCCTGCTGGGCTTCCTCAAGCGTAAGGCATATCAGTACGCCCTTGCCCGCTGCAAGACCATCAGCCTTTAATACAACAGGTAAACCGGCGGTTGCCAGGTAGGTAAGTCCGTCTTGTAAGGTATCCTTGGTAAAGGTTTTGTAAGCAGCAGTAGGTATGTTATGCTTTTGCATAAACTGTTTTGAAAAATCCTTGCTGCCTTCCAGTTGTGCGGCTTCCTGTTGGGGGCCTACAACGGGTATGCCTTTCAGCTGCTCATCGGCCAGGAAAAAATCATGTACGCCTTTTACCAGTGGCTCTTCGGGGCCTACCAGTACCAGGTTAATATCATTGCTTAACACAAAGGTTTTAATGCCTGCAAAATCGGTAACCTTTAGGTTAACATTAGTGCCATACTGCTTTGTACCAGCATTGCCGGGTGCAATAAAAAGTTTTTGGCATTTAGGGCTTTGCGATATTTTCCAGGCGAAGGCGCTTTCCCTTCCGCCCGAACCGAGGATCAGGATATTCATGGCGGCAAAGATAGTTATTTGCAGATAAGTTTCGGACGGATAGCGGTGTTGCATAAAAAAGTCTGCCAGCTATTTTGCTGGCAGACTTTTTTTCATGATGAAGCAATACCATTAAACTTCCAATACCGGCGCATCTTTTATTTTTTCGAGCACCGATGCAGGCAAATAAGGCCTGCCGCCGGTAGCCGGAACGCAGGTGCCGGTAAATACGGCCTTGGTCATTACCTTATTATTAAGGATGATAGACTGCTTAAAATACAACTTGGGTGCGCCGGCTTTATCAGCAAACAACTCACAGGTAACGATAAAATTGTCGCCTTTTTTTAACGACCTTAAAAAACTGATACTATAGTTTGATAAAACCATGAACACGCCATTTTTTGCTTCTGTTTCAAAATCGAAACCAAGCACCTCCCTGATGTAGTCATGGCGGCAATACTCCATATAAAACGGGTAGTATAAACCATCCATAATTTCCTGAACATCTATGTGTTCATCCTTGGCAACGTAGTTTTTTGAATATTCCATTAGTATATGTTTTATAGGCTGGCGGCAAATATATTAAACAAAAAAATCCTGGCTGTATGTGCCGGGATCTTTTATTGATCATTTTGCATTGGGTTAGTTGAAGTGGTAGTTGTTATAAAACTTCAGGTTCTGCCGCCGGGTTATTAGCTTTAATATTCTTTCTGAACAGCGCAGGCGATTCGCCTTTATATTTTTTAAATGTTTTGGTAAGGTGGCTCTCATCGGTAAAGCCAAGTTCAAAGGCAATTTCATTTAGGCGCATATTGCTATGACGCAGCCGGGTCTCGGCCAGTGATAGTTTATAGTTGATGATAAACTGTTGGAGGTTTTCGCCGGTTTGTTTTTTAAAATACTCGCTGATGTAATTGGTTGAAATATTAAAATGATCAGCAATGTTTTCGGCCTTTAACTTTTCATGGTCGTAAATATTCAGGTGCACGTAATTGATGATCTTCAGGGCAATATTATCACCACCTGTTTTGGCATCGCATTTAATGGTGATGTTTCTTGCCACAATAGTGATGAGCGTATTAATCAGCTGCTCAACCAGCTCCTTTTGCATGTTTTGTTCCTGTTCATATTCGGCTACAATGGCCGCAATTATGGCAGCTGCAAGTGGCTTGTCCCTCTCGTTCCTTATAATATCGCCCTGATCCTGTTTACTCTGAAAAATATAGTCGAGCTTTTGCATCCAGTTATCGTGGCTGTGTTTTTCATCCCGGGCGGTAATTGCCTGGAGGTAAATATTGTTAAAGCATATAAACACAAACGAGGTGAGTTCTTCTACATGAAAATGATGCACAATCATGGGGGTGAGCAAATAAAGGCTGCCCGGATGGTATTTGAAATCGTTACCGTTAATATTGTGTATGCCTTTACCTTCAACAATATAAACCAGCTCAAAGTAAGAGTGTTTGTGCGTTTTAAGCGGGCACTCGTTTGACTTTAGCAAATGAATGTTAAAGGGCTGAAAAAGGTGGTGAGTGTTCATATCCTTTAAAACTACTTCTTTATCCCAAAAATGTACCTGAATCTGCGGGCCGGCTCTGCCGATCTTTGGATCATACAAAAAGTAAATATATGAAAGCTATAATATTAACTGAAAACGGTGGTGCCGATAAACTGATTTTAAAAGAAATTGACAAACCGGTTATTAAACCAAACGAGGTGCTGATAAAAACGAAAGCCTTAAGCATTAATCCTGTGGATGGTTTTGTAAGAACAAAGGAAGCCTATGTAAAACGCATACTGCAACCCACCCCTGGCGAAGACATGATATTGGGCTGGGACGTTTCAGGAACGGTAGTAGAAACCGGGAGCGAAGTAACCGGACTGAAAAATGGTGATGAGGTGTTTGGCATGGTAAACTTTCCGGGGAGTGGTAAGGCATACGCCGAGTATGTTGCCGCCCCAGCTGGTCAGCTGACTATAAAACCGGCTAATGTTTCGCATAGCGAAGCTGCTGCTGCCACGCTTGCCGCTTTAACTGCTTGGCAGTCCCTGGTAACCTATGCCAAAGTAAAACCGGGCGATAAAGTATTGATACACGCTGCAGCCGGTGGGGTTGGGCATTATGCCGTACAAATAGCTAAGCATTTTGGTGCGTATGTAATAGGTACAGGTTCGGCAAATAACAGGGACTTTGTAATAGCCCAGGGTGCCGACGAGTTTATTGATTACAGTAAAGAAAAATTTGAGGAAAAAGTGCAGGATGCCGATGTGGTAATTGACGGCGTTTTTGGCGACCACATATTAAGATCATTGGATGCCGTAAAAGGTGGTGGCCGTGTAATAAGCCTGCTTACTTTTTTTGAAGGTGAAATTGCTGCAAAGGCAACGGCCAAAGAGGTATTTACCCATAGGCTTGGCGTGGTATCAAACGGAACCGATATGGAGGTGATTGCCAAATTGCTGGCAGATGGAATTTTGAGATCATACATATCGGCCAGGTATAGTTTTGCAGATATACCAAAAGCTCATGAAGAAATTGCAGGTGGCAAAACCAGGGGAAAAATAGTGGTTGAATTATAATTGTCCTGACTATAATTGATAGTGACTTAAGAAAAGAACCTGGCATTGAACCGGTTCTTTTGGTATAAACTAATTGCATAATTAACGGTTACATGAAGCTGTGTAAATAATGATAAATAATAAATTACGATATTTGACTTAAGCATCTGTCAGGGTTTTGAAGATAAAACAGCCCCGAAACGGATAAAATAATAGGTCGGGTGTCGGGTATTTTAGTAACCGGTACTGGTTAAACAGGGCTGATTATGGCGGGAAGGATGAATGGCAGATAAGCTTTTTTTATTTACATAAACCATTTACCGTTATGAAAAAAATTACCTTACTGTTTGCACTGTTAAGCCTTAGCCTGATAGGTTATGCGCAGGATGTCCCGAAAGCCGATACTACCAAAAGGTGGACTATACATGGCGAAAATACCTTTTTGATCAATCAAAGCTCGTACTCCAACTGGTCGGCAGGTGGTGTTAATGCCTTTGCGGGCAACCTGCTTTTTAATTACGATTTTAACTATAAAAAAGATAAGTGGAGCTGGGATAATAAAGTGATCCTGGGGTATGGGCTAAGTAAGCAACAGGATGTGGGCCTGCGCAAAAACGATGACCGCATTATTCTGAACAGCTTACTGGGCAGGCAGGCTTCGAAATACTGGCTGTATACTTTTTATATGAACTTTCAGACACAGTTTACCAAGGGGTATGATTACAGTACAGAGCCCAAAACGCTGATCTCGAATTTTCTGGCGCCGGCATACCTTACCTTTGGGCCTGGTTTTGCTTATAAACGCTCTGATAATTTCAGGATCAATATTTCGCCTGCTGCGGCACGTATCATTATGGTTAATGACGATTATCTTTCATCAATAGGGGCGTTTGGTGTTACACCCGGTAGTAAAAGCTTGTTCCAGTTTGGCGCCTCATTTGATGCTTATTACAAAGTTAACTTAGTGCAAAATATCAGTCTTGAAAATATTTTGAAACTATACTCCGATTATCTGAAAAAGCCTGGAGATATTTATACCGATTACACCGCCAATCTTTTTATGAAAGTAAACAAGTTTGTAACCGTTAACGCCGGTGTTCAGCTTATTTATGATGGTAAAACAAGAATACCTACTGAGGATGGAAGCACAAAAATTGCCTTGCAGGTTAAACAGATATTTGGTGCAGGTTTAACATATAAGTTTTAAACTGCTCTACTTATCAATAAAAAACGCCACGGAATAAAGCTCGTGGCGTTTTTTATTGAAGATGAATTAAATGGTTATTTTACCGCTTCAACCTTAAAGTTTTCAAAAGTTACCGGGAAGCTCTGTTTGCCGGGTGCTGCGGCTACTACACCAATTTGTACCTTTTGATCTGGTGGGAAATAGGCCAGGCGCAGCATGTCGTATTTTTCGCCGTCAAAGGAATATTTGATCTCTACATAATTGCCTTTACGGAGCAGTTTAAGCCATACTGATTTAGTGCTGTTATGACGGGGTACTACTGACCAGTCCGACACGTCGCGGGTTACCACGGCGCTGATGTTCTGAACACCGTCAACAAATTCAATACCAGTTTTGATCCAGTTTTTCTCGTCAATACGCACCATCAGGCCAGCCTGGTGAAAAAGCTCGCGGTAACTGCCGGTTACTTTTACGCTGGCCTCAAAATTGCCTGCCATTTCCTGGTAGTAAAAAGGACCGTTATCGCGCTTAAAACCGTAATGGGTAACCTGCCAGTAATCAGTACCAGGGTCAACAGTAAAGGTGAGTTTGGCGGCGTTGCCTTCTGATTTTGATGGTTCATTAAACCATTTCATAGCTGGCCCCTCCTGGGCAAAGGTGCCTGTAATTGCCAGTAAACAGATCATAACAGTTAGTTTAATTTTTTTGTGCAGGTTGTAATAAGATAGATTCATTTTTACAGATTGATAGTTTTTGCCAAGATAGGAAATAAGCATACGCTGTTCATGAGCATAAAAGGCTTTAATGGCTAAAAAAACATGCTTTATTTCATTTGCCGGTAAATTTATTGAGCTAAGGGTAAGTATAGGTATTTAGGTGTAAACAAAACTTTATAGTTGCTCACTGGTTAATCAATATTGTTATATATTTAAATAAAAAAACAAAAGTTTATGAAGTTCCCCAAATCCATATTAGCGCTGCTTGTAGTAGCAGTGGTAGCTCAAAGCTGCGTTAGTTCAAAAAAATATAAAGAGCTGGATGCTAATTATACCCAATTGCAAAATAGCACCCGCGACCTGAGTGTGAAATACCAAACCAGTGCGCAGGGCCTGGCCGTGGCAAACAGTCGCATAACCAGTCTTGAAGAGCAAATAGCATTACAAAAAACAAATGTGGCAGCTTTGCAGGATGCACTTAACAAATGTTTAAACTCCAGCAACCAGGGTAGCGTGAATATCTCCAAACTGGTTGATGAGATCAATAGTTCAAACAAATACATTCAGCAACTGGTAAATGCCAAAACCAAAAGCGATTCGCTTAACATGGTGTTAACCAATAACCTAACCCGTTCGTTAAGTCAGCAGGAAATGAGCGATGTAGATGTACAGGTATTAAAAGGTGTGGTTTATATATCACTTGCCGATAACATGCTTTACAAATCAGGCAGTTATGAAATATCTGACAGAGCAGGCGAAACCCTGAGCAAAATTGCCAAGATCATTAAAGATTACAACACTTATGATGTGCTGATTGAAGGTAATACAGATAATGTACCTATTGTGCAGAAAAATATCCGTAACAACTGGGATTTGAGTGCTTTAAGGGCATCATCAGTAGTTATGGCACTGCAAAATACTTATGGAGTTGAGCCTAAACGTTTAACTGCAGGTGGCCGTGGCGAATATAACCCGATAGCTGATAATAATACTCCTGACGGTAAAGCCAAAAACAGACGTACACAGATCATCATTACACCAAAACTTGATCAGTTTATGGACCTGATAGGTAAAGCCCCAGAAGCGCAGCCTGCACCGGTACAAGAACCGCCAAAACAATAAAGTGATAAATAGCCTTATAAATAAAACCGGCTGCCCCAATCAAGGGCAGCCGGTTTTGTTATAGGGTATTTGTATAAGCTCCAAAAATATCAGAGTGGGCTATCAAAGTTTTTTTGCCAGCGTTCGGCTATGTTCTTGTCAATAAATTCCTTCATTAAAAGGCCGCCAAGTGCAGCCAGCGGGTCGGTAAAGTATTCGATCTTTTCCTGTACTTTATCATTAAAAACCAACAGGTTGTTAACGGTGTTTATGGCTTGCCACGCTACCAAACCATCACTGCATTTGTTTGGATACTCAATGATATATTGTTGCATGTTGTGCAAATCCTGCTCGGTTAATTGATCTTTCTGAATTTTTATAAGTTCAATAAACTGATCAACATCGCTGAGCACAAAATCCATGGAGGTTATAACGGTTTTGATGGTTGCCTTTTTTGTTATAAAAAACGATGTGTTTTTTGCATCCATCACAGTTGGCAGAAAAACACTGATCATACCAACCAGTCGGTTTAGCCGATGGCTTTTAAAAATTATCCGGTAGTTGGTTACATAAACGCGGCCGCCAAGTGCTTCTTTATCCTTCATGCCTACGGTCCACAAAAACTGATCAAATGCAAATTGTTTTAAGCCAAACTCCTTGGGTTTAACCACCAGGTTGGCTGGTACGCCTACAATAATCTGTTCGCCCGGAAAAAGAACCTCCGGCCCAATGGCGGTTTGTCTTTTTACCATGCCTGAATTGGAAAAAAGATAAAGCCCTAAACCAAACAGGGCGCCACAAAATAATCCGGTGACAAGCCCAATCTCAAACCCATTCTTTAATGCAAAAACAACAGACATGGCTATACCAAATAATAAGGCTGCAAATAAGGCTTGTTTAATGTTCATGCTACTCGGGTTAATAGTAAAGCGTTATTTAGGTTCCATAAGCTCATTTTTTATACGGTAAGGAGTTACGGGTATTTTCATCTAAATATATGATAATCTATTTGTTATAAATATGATATGAGTTTAAGAGAGTTTTACCCCTGTAGTGGCGAATGATGGAGTAAAACATAGAGTCAGTTGAATTTCGGTATCGATAAATGCCTTAAGAACATTATTGTTACAAATACAATTAAAAACCATATTGCTTTTCAGGCAATTTCTTCGATATTTGATTTAGCCGGTTGCGTAAACTGGCCATTAACCAATTTACCTATTCTTCATGGAAAAATCACGCCGTACTTTTATCAGGCAGGCCGCGTTGGCGGGTGCCGGTGTAATGCTTACTAAAACCGGGTGGAGCGCCCAAAGCTACAAACGTATCATTGGTGCTAATGACCGTGTGCGGGTTGGCGTAGTAGGCTTTTCTGACAGGCATAAAAGCTCACACATCCCCAGTTTTATGAACCACTATAAGGAACTTAATTTTGAGGTTGTTGGCGTATCTGATATCTGGAAGAACCGAAGGGAAGAGGGGGCTGCTATCTGGAAACAGAAGATGCAGAATGATGTAAAAGCCTATCGAAATAACGAGGAGTTATATGATAGTAAAACGGTAGATGCAGTATTTATCAGCACTGCTGATTTTCAGCACGCCCGCCATGCCATTGAAGCAGTAAAAGCCGGATGTGATGCCTATGTAGAAAAGCCATTTGCCGAAACCATGGAGGATAACCGGGCTGCCCTGAAGGCTATCAAGGAATCTGGTAAAATTGTGCAGATTGGTTCGCAGCGTCGCAGCGGAGCCAATTATCATGCTGCTAATGATTTTATTCGCTCGGGTAAATTTGGCCCTATTACCATGGTTGAGCTAACCTGGAATGTAAACCAGCCGGGTCGTTGGCGCCGCCCAGAATTGTTAGGTACCTTAAAAGAAGCCGATACCGACTGGAAGCGTTTTATTATGAACCGCCCTTACGAGGCGTTTGATCCGCGTAAATATTTGGAGTATCGCCTGTTTTGGCCATATTCATCGGGCCTCCCCGGGCAATGGATGAGCCATCAGATTGATACAGTACACTGGTTCACGGGGCTGAAACATCCGCGTAGCGTGGTGGCCAATGGTGGTATATATGTATGGAAAGATGGCCGCAGAAACTGGGATACCATTTTAGCTGCCTTTGATTATGGACCGCTGGATGACCCGTCAACAGGTTTTCAGGTAACCTTTGGTTCTCGTATGCATAATGGCGATGAGCACCCGGCCGAGATCTATTACTCCAACGGCGGCGAACTCAATCTGAACACCAACAAAGTTTCGCCAGAAGGGGGATTAACTCAAAAAATGGCTGATGCTATGCACATGCAGGCTAACCTGCTCCCGGAGCTAAGCCTTGCTAATACCGAAAAGGTCATAGCTTCGGCCAATACCGGCGGCGATGTGCTTACATCAAACCACGTGCGTAACTGGATGGAATGTGTACGCAGCCGTAAACAACCTAATGCCCCTGTTGAGGCAGGATACAGTCATTCCATAGCCAACATCATGACTAATGCCGCGGTACACACGGGTTATAAGGCTACGTTTGATGAAAGCACACAAGAAGTAATGGCAAACGGAAAAGTGTTTAAATATTAAATTTTATAGGTACTTCTTTCAATAGGGAGTACTTTTTACTTAATCTTATACATCAAACCACATGCCCCAATTAAAAACTTTAGGCATCGCCATAGTCATGACAACGTTATCGTCAATTGTGTTTGCTCAAAAAAACGAAGTTGTTAAAATAGTAAAAACATCAAAAGATAAGATTGATGTGCTGATAGGAGGTAAGCCATTTACCAGTTTCCTATATCCGGATACGTTGGAGAAGCCAGTGCTATATCCGCTGCGTGCGGCAAATGGTACGGTGGTAACTCGTGGTTTTCCGCTTAATCCGCGCCCGGGCGATCCGACCGACCACCCGCATCATATTGGCCTTTGGTTTAATTTTGAAAACCTGAACGGGCTCGATTTCTGGAACAACTCCTACGCTATTCCGCAAAGTAAAAAAAATGGCTACGGCTGGATCCGTACAGATCGTATATTACAAACCACAAGTGGAACAACAGGTATACTAAGCTACCATGCCAACTGGACTAATCAGCAAAAAGATGTGATACTGGAAGAAACCACCCGGTTTGAATTTAGCGGTGATGCTAACCAGCGTATTATTGATCGCTTTACAACGCTAAAGGCCGATGCTGATGCGGTGTTTAAAGATGCCAAAGACGGTATGCTGGGCCTGCGCCTGGCCCATGAATTACAGATGCCTGATACGGCCGACCAAAAATTTACCGACGATAAAGGCAATGTAACCATAGTAAAGGGTGGTAGCGATAAATTGGCTAACGGCACCTATCTTACCAGTGCCGGTAAAACGGGTAACGATGCCTGGAGTACCCGTGGAGTATGGTGTAAGGTGTATGGTAAAATGGGAGTCGATTCGGTAAGTATAGCCATAATTGATCATCCTAAAAACCCTAATTACCCAACTTTCTGGCATGCACGGGGGTATGGCTTGTTTGCTGCCAACCCGCTTGGCGAAAAGGTTTTTACCAATGGAAAATCAGAAAAGAACCTGACACTTAAAAAAGGCGAGTCGGTAACTTTTCGTTATCGTATCGTTATCAGTAACGGCAGCCAAACTACCAGCGTAACTAAACTTAATGAAATGGCCCAGGCGTTTGGCGGTAAATGATCATTCTGTTTATTTTAAGGTAAATGATACATAAGATAATAGTTAGATTATTGACAGAGAGCATGGCGCATAAGTCCCTTGATTAATAGTTTTGTAAAAAAAGCTGTTACAGGCAATCAAACAATAATAATCGTCGTTTAAATAGCAGTAAATCCTGTTATGGTTACACCTACTAAACGAATAAACAATGCGGTATGAGATCGTGTTATCCCGGAACGGGTACAAACAAGCGCTGCAGGTTATTGCAGAAACTTATAAAAAATGGAAAGTATGGAAGGTGAAATTTCAAGACGGGAAAGAAGCCATACTCTTTAAGTGTGGGAGTTTGTGGATGCAGCGTAATGAAGATGATCTGGATTATGGTTTACTGATAGCCATTGGTGAAAGGATAGACCGCATCAGTATCGGCATTGCACTTTCCTGAAAAAATTGATGGTATAAATTATTAGAGCAACATCGGTATATAGCCAGATGGTTCTGATTTTACTTTAAATCAAAAAAAGACGAAGGCCATGAAATGTATAATTTCATGGCCTTCGTCTTTTACATCCGCATCTTTCGTCATAATCAATAAAATAGCGCTGCATGAGTCTTATTTGCTATCGATAGCAGGGGTGATTGTAAAATGATTAATATTTTCTTGGCAATATCTGGTTAGATATAAACCGTGGGCATTTTTTGATATGGTTTGCCCCTTGTTTAGTAGTCCTTATCGTTTTGAAAACTACTTAATTGACTGTTTGTGGTATTGTTTTGGTAATTAATTTAACTGAATTTTTATTTAATGTATGTCAGGTAAAATGATTTAATTCAGATTAATTTAATTGTTATTAGTATTAATATTAATGCCATTTTAGATTAATTAAATATCCTTTCAGGTAACTTTTTTAATACCAATTTGGTTGCAGGGAAAAATAATGTTAAGTTTAAACATTAACTGTTTAAACATTAACTAATAACTGATCAATGAAAAAAAATGTACTCATCATTTTTTGCGCATTACTATTGGCTGTAAATCAGCTATTTGCGCAAGATCGTGCCGTATCTGGTACGGTCACGGCCCAAGAAGATGGCCTGCCTATCCCCGGAGTAACAGTAAGGGTAAAAGGCACCACAACCGGTACGCAAACCGGAGCCAACGGTAAATACACCTTAAATGTTCCAACCAATGCTGTGCTTATAATTAGTTTTATAGGCTATGCACCACAGGAAATTCCGGTTAAAGGCCCTGTTGTAAACGCACGACTGGCAGTATCAAGTAAGCTGCTCGGCGAGGTGGTGGTAACCGGTGCGTTAGGTATCACCAGAACCCGTAACCAACAGGCCTATGCCGCCCAGGCAGTTACCGGCGATGAAGTTAGCAAGCAACGTTCATCAAACTTTATTACAGGCTTATCAGGCAAGGTATCAGGTTTGGAGATTCGGCAGAATAATACGCTGGGCGCCTCAACAAACGTTGTGCTCCGTGGTACTAAATCCATATTCGGAAATAACCAGGCGCTTTTTGTTGTTGATGGCGTTCCTATTGGTAACGATAATAATAACAACAACATCCAGCAAACAGGTGGCGATGGACTTAGCCGTCAAAATCTGGGTAACGGAGGTTATGATTATGGTAGTCCGGCGTCAGATATTAACCCAGATGACATTGAAAGTGTAACTGTGTTAAAAGGTGCAGGAGCAACGGCATTGTATGGTTCACGTGGTAGTAACGGTGTTATTTTAATTACAACTAAAAAAGCTAAAAAAGGCCTCGGTATTACTATTAACTCATCTGTAAGCGTAGGTTCAATAGATAAATCTACTTTCCCTCAATATCAAAAACAGTATGGGGCTGGTTACAGTGCATACTTTAATACGGTTGATGGCGGAGTTTTTGGTAACCCTAACGCACAAATTGCACCAACAGGCGATGATGCCTCAAATGGTACTGCCTTTGACCCAAAACTGATGATCTATCAATGGGATGCCTTTGATCCAACTTCTCCAAATTATGGTAAAGCTACGCCATGGGTTGCCGCTAAAAATGATCCTTCAACATTTTTTGTAAAGCCAGTATCAACTAATCAAAGCTTACTCATTACCAATGCAACAGATAAAGGTTCATTTAAACTGGGCTACACCAAAAATATTGATAATGGTGTTTTGCCTAATAGCAGGATAAATAAGAATGTGTTTGATTTTGGGGCAACCTATAATATTACATCAAAATTAACTGCAGGCGGTGCCATTAGCTTTTTTAATGTAAATGGTATAGGTCGTGGCGGAACTGGTTATGACGGTACCAACTCAGACAACCGTAACGTGCTTACCGGTTTTAGAGAGTGGTGGGAAAACAACGTTGATGTGCAAGACTTA
This sequence comes from Mucilaginibacter saanensis, assembly GCF_014200575.1. Lineage (GTDB taxonomy): Bacteria > Bacteroidota > Bacteroidia > Sphingobacteriales > Sphingobacteriaceae > Mucilaginibacter. The sequence goes on from NZ_JACHBZ010000015.1 coordinate 117,471, forward strand.
AAAGCTGCCTATGACAGAACGGGTAAAAACATATCCTGGAATATGGCATCGCCAGAAAACGGCAACACTAACCCCGCCTATTGGAACAACCCATATTGGGTAACCAACCACAATTATGAAACAGATACACGTAACAGGTATCTGGGTAATGTAAACCTGAATTATAAAGTAACTCCATGGTTAAATATCTTGGGTCGTGCTTCATTAGATACTTACTCGCAACTGAACGAGGAACGTTATGATGTAACCAGTATTGGTGTACCATATTACTCCAGGTACAACCTTAACTACTCCGAAACCAACTTTGACCTGTTGGCCAATGCTGATAAGGACATTTCTAAGGATTTAAATTTAAAAGCCCTGTTAGGTACCAATATCAGAAGAAACTCTAACAACAGTATACTGGCAGCTACCAATGGTGGTTTGATAGAACCTGGCTTATACTCATTAAGTAACACCTTAAGTGCACCTTTATCACCTGCCGAAATTGATTCTAAAACGGAAGTTGACGGTGTTTTTGCAGGCGCTACACTTACCTGGAGAAAGTTCCTGACCTTGGACGGAACCATCAGAAGGGATGAGTCTTCTACACTGCCTAAAGGCAACAATGTTTATTACTATCCTTCGGTATCAGGTGGATTTGTATTTTCAGAGTTGCTTAAAAACTTAACCTGGCTTTCATACGGAAAAATAAGGGGTAGTTATGCTAAAGTGGGTAGCGATGCAACTGCATTCAGAACCATTGATACTTATGTAATAAACCCGCCAATCAGCTCAAATCCACAAACTAACCTTAATACAACCAAAAACAATTCAACTTTAAGGCCTGAGCAAACAAGAAGTAAGGAAATTGGTCTGGAACTGGCATTTTTCCATAGCCGACTTGGGTTTGACGGAAGTTATTATGTTACCAATACATTTGATGAGATATTGCCTGTAAATGTTTCAGGAGCAACAGGGTATACTTATGAATATTTAAATGCAGGTAACATCAGAAACAAAGGGGTGGAATTGTCTTTAAATGGTACGCCTGTACTAAGCAGGGATTTTAGCTGGAAGATTAGCGTAAACTTTAGCAAAAATACCAATAAAGTTACTGCATTATACAAAGATGCTACAGGGCAGCAGGCTCAAAACCTGGAGTTAGGAAGTTTCCAGAATGGCGAAACGCTGAATGCCCCGCTTAATGGTTCTTTGGGTACTATAAGAGGTACGGATTATGTTTATGATGATCAGCACCGCAAGGTTGTAGGCTCTGATGGGCAGTACTTAATATCGCCTACATCAAACAATAACATTGGTAACACCAATCCGAATTGGACTGGCGGTATTAACAACAGCTTTACTTATAAAAACTTTTCGTTCAGCTTCCTGATTGACATTCGTCATGGGGGTTCTGTGTTCTCAGGCGATATGGCTTATGGTTTGGCCGATGGTATTTATCCTTTAACAGCTTATACCAATGACCTTGGTAAACCGGTTCGTAATACCCTTGCCGATGGTGGTGGTTTTATACGCCCGGGTGTAAATGAGCAAGGACAACCAAATACCGTTAGGGTATCTGGAAATAACTATGGCGATTTTGGTGATGGCTCTGGTTTATTACCGCTATCTGCATTTGTATATGATGCAAGTTACGTAAAACTAAGAGAAGCACTTATCGGGTACACCATGCCTCAAAGCGTAATAAGTAAACTGGGCCCTATTAAAGAAGCCACCTTTCAGTTAATTGGAAGAAACTTGTGGATAATTCATAAAAACCTGCCTTATGCAGATCCTGAAGACGGTTTAACCTCGGGTAACTTACAAGGCATACAATATGGATCTTATCCAAGTGTACGCACCATTTCACTTAATTTAAAATTACGCTTCTAATCAATATATAGATATGAAAAAGATATCAATAATTTTTGTACTCGTTTCGCTGCTGTCGGCCTGTACAAAAGATCTCACGAAACTTAATACCGACCCCAAAAATCCGGGGAGTGTACCATCATACACTTTATTTACCAATGCCCAAAGGGTATTAACCAATACTGTTGTTTCTGCAAGTGTTAACTCAAATATATTTCGCTTAATTGAACAGCAATGGACCGAAACCCAATATTTGAATGAAACAAATTATCAGTTGCCTTCGCGCAGGCAGCCAGATTTACTGTGGACACAATTTTACACTAATACCTTAATCAACTTTGAAAAGGCAAAAGAATTTATGCTTACCGATGTTGCTGATGCCGGTACCCGCAAAAATGAAACAGCTATTACAGATATTTTAGAGGTATATGCTTACTATTACCTGGTTACTACCTTTGGTAATATTCCGTATACCCAGGCATTGGACATAACTAAGCCATTCCCGGTATATGATGATCAAAAAACCATCTATTATGCACTGTTAACCCGTTTGGATGCCGATATAGCAGCATTAGATCCGGCAGCGGGCAGTTTTGGTTCTTCTGATCTTGTTTATGCTGGTGATATTGGACAATGGACGAAGTTTGCCAATACCTTTAAGCTTAAAATGGGTATACTTTTGGCCGATGTTGATGTTGCCAAATCAAAAACAGTTGTAGAGGCTGCGGTTAAAGCAGGCGTATTTACATCAAATGCCGATAATGCCCTATATAATTATGACACTACTCCACCAAATACCAATCCAATTTGGGTTGACCTGGTGCAGAGCCAAAGACACGATTTTATAGCTACAACTGAATTTATGGCTGCATTACAGGTTCCGGCCACTGGTGTTACTTCAGGTTTTGCCGATCCAAGGGTGCCATATTATTTTGCTCCAAACGCTGCAGGTGTGTATATAGGCGCACCTAACGGTTCGGGTAATGGTAGCTTGGTTTACAGTAAATACTCACTGCCATCAGGACCGTTGCTTACTCCGGGATCAATCGGATCGGTAACCAATCCTGGTTTTAAAGGTGTGTTGCTGGATTACTCCGAAACAGAATTTAACCTGGCCGAAGCCGTATCAAGAGGATTTGCTGTTAGCGGTACAACACAAAGCCACTATAATGCAGCTATTACTGCATCAATAAGCTATTGGACAGGTGGTAGTGCCGCTACATATTTGGCTTTACCTAAAGTTAATTTTGCTACAGCTACCGGTACCGATCTGCAAAAAATTGCAGCTCAGGAGTATCTGGCCTTTTACAACAGAGGCTGGGATGCCTGGACAACAAACCGGAGGTTAGATTATCCGGCATTAGTACCGCCAGAAAACGCATATAGCGCTTTCCCGGTTCGTTTTACTTATCCTATAAGTGAGCAAAATGTAAACGAATCTAACTTTAGCAAGGCTGGTGCTGCTATTGGTGGTGATAAAGTGACAACCAGACTGTTCTTCGATGTAAAATAATAATAGTTCAGAATAGTTAATTAATGAGGGGGGTACCATTTTTGGTGCTCCCTTTTTGTTTATAGCAGATGGTATTTTATTAAGAGCGAATAAAGCAGCATTGTGGCCGATTTTATTAAGCCTGTTTGAAATTCGCAAATAACAGATTGATATCTTCAAACGGTGAACCAAAAACAATCAAGGGCCAAACTACTACTGTGATCATTAGCCAAAGGGTAATTCAGGAAGCTAAAATTTTACTAAAACAAACAAATTGGAGTGTATCTGAAATAGCCTACACTTTAGGGTTTGATGATCTGGCACATTTCTCAAATTTCTTTAAGAAACAAACTTGTTTTACGCCATTGTCATTCCGGTTGTAAGTCCGGTATATCAACTCAATATCTTCCCCATACCGGAATAATGCGTCTTGGACGTTAGTTAGCGGCCATGACCCTTCATATCAAGCTCCACATAAGCAGGCCACAACACATACAGGGCAAGCATAGGTTAGTGTTTGAGTATTTACCTCATATTATTTTTATTTGGATTTATTCTAAATAATAATTTACTTTGCGGCTCACAACACACTTTCCATGAAAGCACACGGCCCACCATGAAATAGTAAATAAACAATCCGGTAATTCCGTCGCCAAACATTACACCGGGCAATCTTAATAAAATCCTTCAATCCATTAACATTTTCAGCAATCATGAATTACTTAGTATGCAGTAATACTTCTACCTCACTTACCCTCAAAAAAATTTATTTTACATTCCTGTTCTTATGCTTTGCTGCAATTACCTTTGCACAAACAGGAACCATCAGTGGCTCCGTAAAAACATCAGACGGCAATGCCGCCCAAGCGGTAAGTATTGCCATTAAAGGCACCAGCAAGGGCACACTGACTGATCAAAACGGAAAATACCTCATCAGAATTAAGCCGGGCACCTACCAGTTAACCGCTTTTTTGATTGGCCTCACCAAAGAGGAACAAACCGTTGAGGTAAAATCAGGCGAAAATGCCACCACTAATTTTATACTTAAAGAAAGTTCGGCGCAGTTAAACGAGGTTACCATCTCTGGCAGAAATGCCAATAAGGTAAATGATATTGTAGCCAAGATGCCGCTCAAAAAACTGGAGAATGCACAGGTATACAGCGTGGTTTCGTCAGAAATTATGAAACAGCAAGGCATTACCAATTTTGACGATGCTATGCGGAACATTCCAGGAATCTCACGTACCTGGGAATCAACCGGCCGCAGTGGCGATGGCGCATCGTATTTTGCATTACGGGGTTTTGAGGCACAGCCCTCATTATACAATGGCTTACCAGGCTTTACCAATGGCGACCTTGACCCGGCAGATATAGAAGAGATACAAGTGTTAAAGGGGCCTTCGGCAACTCTGTTTGGTGCTAACTTTGTAGGTTACGGCGGTATTATTAACGTGGTTACCAAAAAGCCATATTTCACTACTGGTGGCGAAATTACCTACAATACCGGCAGCTTTGGCTTAAACAGGATATCGGCTGATGTGAATACGCCGCTCAGTAAAACAGAAAAAATTGCTTTACGCGTAAATACCGCTTACTCAACTGAAAATAGTTTTCAGGATGCTGGTTATAAAAAGACCTTCTTTTTTGCCCCTGCTTTAGTTTATCAGGCAAATGACAGGCTTACCTTTAATTTCATGACTGAAATATTGCAGGAGGATAGGGCTGTAGCGCCGGTATTTTTTAACTCAAACCGCGCAGATCCGCTTACGGCTAAAAATTTGAAAGAACTGAACCTGGATAATTTCCAGTCGTTCACCAGTAATGACTTGTCTATCAAAAACCCACGATTTAATATACAGGGTCAAATGCAGTATAAAATATCCAGTCAGTGGACCTCGCAAACCGTTATTTCAAGAGGGTCTGCACAGTCAAAAGGGTATTATGGGTACATTTATGGTAATGATTATGGCAGCAATGAGTTTAGCCAGTACATACATAAAGAAAACCAAACCAGCAATACCACTGATATTCAGCAAAATTTTAACAGCGATTTTAAGATAGGTAACCTGAGAAACCGTTTGCTTATTGGTTTGGATTATTTTAACAGGAATGTAATTGATAACGGCACCGGCTATGCGTTAATGAGAATGGTTACCCCGCAAGGAGCAATCAGCTATCCTAATCCGGCTCACCCGGTTTACACTACGCAAAATTCTGTTGATAGTTTATTAGCCGGCAGCGGCGCCAGCCATAGCAATACCAGCAATAGCTCCTACAGCGCTTATGTATCTGATGTAATTAATTTTACGCCGTCGTTATCAGCAATGTTAAGCTTACGGGCTGATTATTTTGACTCTAAAGGAGAGAAAAGCGATCCGACAGATAATTTTCACCAGTTTGCTTTATCACCAAAATTTGGCCTGGTGTACCAGCCGGTTTTAGATAAGGTTTCGCTTTTTGCCAACTATCTCAATTCGTTTTTAAACGTGCAGCCCTCGCAGGTTTCTGATGCGGATGGCAGTAACCCGCACATCAAATCGTTTAAGCCCGAACATGCCAACCAAGTGGAGTTTGGGGTAAAAACTAACCTGTTCTCTGATAGGTTATCGGCTACGGTATCTTATTACGATACCAGGGTTGCCAATAAGGTAACACCGATTGTGGGTAATATTAATGACTCTGATCAGCGCGGAAAAGTAAAAAGCAACGGCTTTGAGTTTGACCTGAATGCCAACCCGGTGGAGGGCTTAAACCTGATTGCGGGCTACAGTCATAATCATATACAGAACATATCAAGTAACGGGAACGACTTTTATACTGAGCAAGGTCGTGCACCGGGAGGACAAGGCCCGCAGGATTTGGCCAACTTATGGGCCACCTATAAATTTACGCATGGTTCACTTAAAGATTTCGGCTTTGGAGTTGGCGGTAACTATGCCGGCGTTTACAAAGTAATTGATAACAGTGTAACTGGTGTGTTTGAACTGCCCAGCTATACGTTGCTAAATGCCAGTTTGTTTTATAATGCAGATCGGTACCGCTTTAGCTTTAATGCCAATAATATCACCAACGAAAAATATTATATAGGCTACTGGTCAGTTAATCCGCAGCGTCCGGTAAACTTTACCGCAAGTATGGCCTTTAAATTTTAATGCCTGATACAAGCCGATGATATTCCCCATTTGCTTGTGTTAAATAAACAAAGCCCGGTAATACGTTGTCTGAACGTTCGCCGGGCTTTGTTGGTTTTAATGCAGAGTGGGCTTTAATGTTAGGAGATTTGAAGCTATGATAAATGCTAAATTATGGCAACCTGCTTTTAGTTTTCTTCAAAAACAGGATATAATGACGTTTTTGTTAACGGCCATTTTTCCTCAGGATGAGCGGTCAACGTACCGCCTTTAACCGCAGCGCCGATTACGATACCTGCTGACAGTAAAACAATATTTTTAATAATATACTGTCCCAATAATGTTGGGATCAGGATAGAAGACGCAAAAGTTTCATGAGGGAAGAAAAACAAAGGCAGGAAAGTACCCGCCATCTGGAAGTACAGGAGCAGCAAAGTAAGATTAAGCCATCGATTAAAAACAAGACCAAAGCCGATCGTGCATTCCCAAATGGCCAGTAGTGGTAACGATACAGGAGGTTTGACCAGGCCGAAACTCAGTTTATAGATAGTTTTGCCAGCAATAGCCTCCGCTGCACTCATTCCTGGAAAAAACTTCAACACACCAAACCATATAAAAACCAATCCAAGAGATACCCGAAGAATGTTTAAACCATTCCTGGCTTTCCACTCTACAGTTCTTTTTTCCAGCCGGATCATGAATTGAATAAGTCGGTTTTTTTTCATAGATATCGTTTTCCGGGTTGTTTCAACTCATGTACGTTGAAGCCTGAAAGGTAGATGTATTTATTTAACTATTAGCAAAACCTCCAAGAGTAAAGGGTTCTTGAAAGATTCCTAAACCAATTGCTGAACTATTTGAAGGATTTAACAAATATTGATAAATTTTTAGTGATTTTTTGAACAAAACGGAAGTACAAATCAGCTTTTATTTGTTATTTTTAGTCTTTCAACAGGCTTTGGTGCTAATCTTGATCTGGTTATGTCCAGAATCATTTATAATGGAGGAAGAGGTAGTTATTTATAACTATACTTCACTCGGAACAGAACAATATCTCCAAATTTTTATTAATTGCTATAATCAAAATCAATAGAAATGAGTAAAATAACGGTTAAAGACGGAACTGAGATTTATTACAAGGACTGGGGAACCGGGCAACCACTTTTTTTCCATCATGGCTGGCCTTTATCTGGCGATGACTGGGATGGGCAAATGATGTTTTTCCTGAAGCAGGGATTTAGGGTAATTGCCCATGATCGCCGTGGGCACGGAAGATCAGGCCAGGCTTCGGGCGGACATGATATGGACACTTATGCAGCTGATGTAGCTGAGCTTACCCAGGCACTTGATTTAAAAGATGCCATTCATATAGGCCATTCTACAGGTGGCGGCGAAGCCATCCATTATGCGGCTAACCTTGGCAAAGGCCGAGTAGCCAAAGTAGTGTTGATTAGTGCTGTTACTCCATTGATGGTACAAACAGAGAATAATCCTGAGGGTGTTCCAATGTCGGTATTTGATGAAATACGTGAAGGTACCGCATTTAACAGACCACAGTATTACCAGGATTTTACCATACCGTTTTATGGTTATAACCGCGAAGGAGCAAAAATATCACAAGGAGTAAGAGATAATTGGTGGCGCCAGGGAATGATGGGGGGAGTAAAAGCTCACGTTGAGGGCATTAAGGCATTTTCGGAAACAGATTTTTCGGAAGATCTTAAAAGTGTGGATATTCCGGTACTTGTTTTACATGGCGAAGATGACCAGATTGTTCCATTTCCTATTTCGGGGGCAAAGGCGGTAAAGCTGTTGAAAAACGGCAAGCTTATATCATACCCGGGTTTCCCTCATGGTATGCCTACAACAGAAGCCGCAACCATCAATAAGGACCTTTTGGCCTTTATCAAATCATAAATAAAAGAAAATACCTGACTTTTAAATCTGGATTATAAAAGCGGTTATTATTTAGTAAAAGCCAGAAGCCTTGAAATATTAATTTCGAGGCTCCTGGCTTTTTGCTGTAGCCCTTATTGGTAATTATTAAACTATTTTAACGCTGTAATAACACGTTAAAATAGTTCGCAATGAAGAAGCAACTCTTTTTGCCGCTTTCTTTGCCTTACTTACAAACAGAATAGCTCAATTTATAGTATTTCTATATATCCGTCTGTTCCATTCACCCGGATTCTTTGTCCGTCTTTGATCAGTTGGGTTGCATTTTCCACCCCCACAACTGCTGGTAAGCCGTATTCACGTGCAATAACTGCTCCATGGGTCATTAATCCTCCAACTTCAGCAACCAGGCCTTTTATGGATACAAACAATGGTGTCCAACTGGGGTCAGTAAAGGAGGTCACTAATATATCCCCATCTTCCAGATCAGCATCTTCCATATTTAATACTACACGTGCCCGTCCTTCTATCACTCCGGAAGAAACAGCCAGACCAACAAGAGCTTCGGCCGGGAGATTTTCCCGTTTGTACTTGCCTGAAATAATTTCACCATCAGAGGTAATAACACGTGGGGGATTTAGTTTTTCATAAATCGTATGCTCGTCTTTTCGTATGCTGATGAGCTCATGATCCAACTTATTGGTGCGTACTACTTCGCGAAGTTCTTCGAAAGTGAGATAGTAGGTATCTTCTTTATCACGAATAAGGTTGGCTTGTACAAGCTGTTCGATTTCTTTCAGCAGTGCCTGCTTATAAACGAAGAAGCGGTTAACTATACCGTATTTTGGATATTCCCGATAACCGACAAAATTCCGGATTAGGTCGATCATTGCTTTTGTTTCTTTTGCTTTTTGTTCACCATCTGGCAATTGCTTCAATCGATCCAACAAAGTTTGTTCTTTGTTCAGAGCCTCCTGTCGCCCCTGTTCAAATTTTCGCTTGCCGGCCCCGGGTTCAAAGTTTTTGATATTCCCCAGAATTATCGGGACAAGTATGGTGGGTTTTTCGCTCCAACGGGTTTTAGTAATATCTATCTCACCGGCACATCGCATACCGTATTTGTCAAGATAAGTATCAATAGCATCCCGAGCTTCCTTTCCGCCCTCAAACTTAACCAGTTCATCTAAAAAGCTGTCCTCCTTTACCTGTTGCAAATACCCAATTACCTGCGGATAAGGACGTATCACATCTGCTACATCCAATAGCTCCAAACCCATTTCAGAAGTAATATTATTTGATACGGATTGAGAAAGTATGTCTGCTACGTTTTTCTCACCTAACCATTCGTTCATATTATCATTAAGCCACGAAGCAGCGTTCATTGCAGCGATGATCACACCCATATGCTGTGTGTGAAATATCATTTTCTTGGATTGCTCGATGTCTTCCCGGATAAAATCAAACAGTTCGGTTCCTGATCTCGTCTGGATGTTTTGTTTTAGCGCATCCACCGTTGCCTCATCTTCTTTGATCAACTCACGAACAACTGCGGGGGCGCTCCCCACCGGTGCCAAAATATCTGCCGACGACAACCCTTTAGTGCTTTTAACAATCACCGGTGCGTTTTCAGCATTGGGTAATAATTTTATAAAATCCCCCCGTTCTATAATGGTCAGGAGCGCGTCTTTTATGAGCGGATCATGTTGGCCCATGGCCTCTAATAAACTTTCCCTGCCGGCTGGGGTGGCCATTATATCCGCAACATCAACAAACAACCTTCCGCCGGCCTTAAACATGGGTCTACCAGCTCTTAACTGCCATAAAGACAATCCCAGTGGTTTCATGGGGTCGGTCATCATTTGCTGGTGGCCAACAGATATATAAACATGATTCTGCTGGTCATTCGTTTCCGGGATCGGGTATAAAGTTGTAATTGGCCTGCTCTGTACAATGTAAAATGTATTGCCGGCCAAACACCATTCAATGTCCTGTGGGCTACCGAAATGCGTTTCGATCTTTCTGCCTATGCGCTCAAGCTTTAAAATCTGCTCATCCGTCAGCGCTTGCTTATGCTGTTGGTCAGGCTCAAGCTCCTGTTCTTTTGTTCCGCCATCCTTTAAGGCATAAATGGCCAGTTTCTTGATGTGGATCTTTTTATCGTTAATCACGCCATTACACACCTTATAAAGATCAGCATTTACAAGGCCGGACACCATAGCCTCACCAAGGCCGAAGCTGGCATCAACAGATAACACTTTTCTGTTACCAGTAATGGGATCGGCAGTAAATAAAATTCCTGCCGCCTCGGGGAACACCATTTGCTGAACAACTACAGCCAGGTGAACTTTACGATGGTCAAAACCATTTTGAAGGCGATAAATTACTGCGCGCTCGGTAAACAGCGATGCCCAGCACTTGCTGATATGCTTTAGGATTGCCTCCTTTCTGATAATGTTCAAATACGTATCCTGCTGGCCCGCGAAGGATGCCGTAGGCAGGTCTTCTGCCGTAGCACTTGATCGCACAGCAAAGGCATCTTTGGCATCAAACTTTTTGAGATAAGCTGTGATCTCTTGTATTATATCCTCAGCAATGGGTGATCTTTCGATAACCGTCCGAATCTTTGCACTGATCTCGCTGATTTTTCCTCGCTCTTCTACCCCAATACTCGTTAATTCATCCAGCAAAGTGTTAAGCTCCTGATTATTTTCAGTTGTTTTTTTATACGCTTCGGTGGTAACGCAAAAGCCCTCAGGCACCAGTATCTCTTTGATTTTGGATAGTTCGCCAAGGTTAGCGCCTTTACCTCCTGCAGCTATAAACTTTGTGCTGTCGATCTCCTGAAAACTCAGGACATAAGGATTCATATTTACTGAGTTGGGTTGGTTTTTTGGTGTCATATTTTAGGCTTTTTGTAGATGTCAAAAGCCAAAAATATAAGGTATAATGCATCAAAATGCCGTTTTTTAACTATATTTTTTTTCGCACAATATGATGAAAATTAGAGCGTTATCCATACAAATAAAAGGAACTTGGGGGGAGCTTTATTGGTTAGTTCTGATTAAATAACTTATGCAAACGGTGAACCTTTTAACTTTCGTTTACGGTTTTAATCCCAGATCCCGTTTTGCTCTGTCAGAATAATAGGAAGCCCATCCGTAACTACTATCGTATGCTCGTGCTGTACACTAAAGCCACCTTTATCACCAACTAAGGTAAAACCATCGGGAAGCTCTACAGCCCGGGAAGAATCAGTTGTTATAAATGTTTCGATAGCCACCACGGTATTTTTCCGGAACCTCCGTTGATCAAGCCGATCCCGATAATTCAAAATTCCGTCAGGAAGTTCATGTAAGGCTCTACCTATTCCATGACCGCCCAAGTTCCTAATAACTTTATACCCATTTTTTTTAGCTTCATTTTCTATCAACCCGCCAATTTCATTTATCTTAAAGCCACCCCTGATAGTGTTGATAGCTTTTTTCAGTATCTCCCGGGAAGTATTAATTAGGTTAGTTTTCTGATAGATATCCTGACCAACAATAAATGACCCGCCGTTGTCAGACCAAAACCCTGCTAATTCAGCAGACACGTCGATATTCAATAAATCGCCTTCCTGAATAATGTTGTCAGTTGAGGGTATACCATGACATATTTCATTGTTGATGCTGATACAGGTATGGCCGGGAAATTTATAAGTGAGATAAGGTGCAGACTTTGCACCAAATTTTTCCAGCAATCGCCCGCCATAATTATCCAATTCTTTAGTACTCATTCCCGGACAGGTATATGCGCGCATTTCCTTTAAAGTTAAGGCGACAGCATCACTAACTTTTTTCATTCCGGCAAGGTCTGCTTCATTCGTTATTACCATAAATCTTACTTTTTGGTCCAAAATTATGTGATGTGCAACATTCCTGATAGTATAAGTTGGACATTTAAAGTTTATCGAGGGAGAAAATCGAATATCTTTGCCTTTATGCCCATCAATTTTTTTAAACAATTAGCTAATCAAAATGGCGATCAGATTCTTAGAATTGTTCCTCCTGAGCATTTAAAGGAGGTTGTGGAGGGTTTTTACCTATTTAAAGCAGGCTATCCCAGGGAAAGAGAACTATTTTTTAACGATGGTTACCCAGTGGTCGCTCTTATGCAAAACAGAAACGAAGATGTCAGAGTAAGTATAGATGGGCATACAAAATGTGTAGGTAACAGTTGGGTTTGCGGTGGAGTGTTAAGGAATATTTATTGTGAATCTGAGCTTCAATTTGAGGAATGCTTAGTTATTCGTTTTTACGCTGTAACTTTCTTCAAGTTATTTGATATTACTGAAGATTGTTTTCAAAAAAAGCAGGTTTTTGATTTTTCTGAAATAGCCGGATATGGTTTTGAAAAGTTTAAGAAAGCCTATTATCATTATTCTTCCCTTGAAGAAAGAATGAAAGTAACCGTAAATTTTCTTTCAGAAAAGATGAGTACCTATTCTTATCCAAAGGTATTAATCGATATACAAAATTATATGGATAGGCAAGGTAAACTTACCGTTAGGGATATTTTGGATAGCTATGCGGTTCGTTTGAACTATAAATGGCTGGAGAGAAACTTTAAAAAACATCTGGGCATTTCCCCTCAAAGCTACCTCTTGATAAGACGTTTTCTGAACGCATATATGGATTTAGATTCCTTTACCTCTAAAGATCTTTTACAAATTGCTATGGATAATGGTTATTATGATGATAATCATTTTATAAAGGACTTCCGGCGGTTTTCCGGGCTGCCGCCAAAAACCTATTTTAATAAAAAATAAAGACGCTTAAAATAGACAACAAGGATTGCAATCTAAACGCCTGATGGCAGATTTTTATTAGCATAAAAAAAGGAAACAACTCCGAAGTGTTGTTTCCTTAAGTAGCCCACCCTGGGCAATTCCCGAACTATTTCTTAACTGATTTAAAGAAAATGGCACTTTTTTGTAAATGAGAGAATTGACTTTATATAGGTTTGTTCCCGGTCTCAGGATAAATCTGTTGCCTGGGTGATCTGATCTAATGAGGATGATTCACTGTTGATGCTATAAATAAATTATAAATTGCAACTTTAAAAGCAATGCCCGGTCTAATCAGCAGTGAGCATCCAAAACGAAAATATCTTAGCCGATCAAAGACTGGTAAAAGCCGTGCTGAATGGCGATCGCAATGCTTTCGGTTTGATCATTAAACAAACGGAAGGATTGGTTGCACAGATAACCTTTAAAATGATCAGCAGTCCAGGCGACCGTAAAGATATTGCTCAGGACGTTTTTCTAAAGGTTTTTAAGAATCTGCCCGGCTTTAAATTCAAATCCAAGTTATCTACCTGGATAGGCCAGATCGCGTACAACACCTGTCTTCATTACATTGAAAAAAAGAAACTGGTTCTGTCAGACAATTTTGGAAAGGACGGTGAATTACCTGCTGACCATATCAGTGAAGACCTGCAAAATGGAACCGAAGAAATATTGTTTAATAAAGAGCTGGCCGGCATTCTCCATTTAGAAATAGAACGGCTTAAGCCCCTTTACAAAATGCTGATATCCCTTTATCACCAGGAAGATCTGAGTTATGCAGAAATAGCCGAGATTACCTCATTGCCCGAAGGCACTGTTAAAAATTACATCTTCAGGGCCAGGAAGGCATTAAAAGAAAATATTCAATTAAAATATAAAAGAAACGAGTTATGATAACAGCACATCTTACCGACGCGGAGATACAGCTTTATGTAGCTGAGCCGCACGCTATAAGCCAGCAAATGGCTAACCATATACAAGGCTGCGCAATTTGCCAGTCTAAAGCTGCCAACTATGTGCTGCTCTTCGACAACATTAAGGCTGCTGCAAAGCCAGCGTTTGATTTTGACTTGTCTGCATTGGTGATGAAACAATTGCCTGCGCCTAAACGCGCATTTCCGTGGGCTGCTATTGTTGTGTCTGTGTTTTCTGTAGCCATAGTTGCCGTGTCTGTGATATTCTTTTGGTCGGCTATGGAAGCATCGGTTAAGGCTGTATCTGGGGTGTTACTTACCATTGCTGCTGCAGGTGCATTGACGATACTTATCTTCCAGGTTGTAGAAATGTTTAAGGAACATCAAAAGAGGATAGATACTATTTTAAGCCAGAAAACATTGCAACTATAATGCTGGTAGCCGGTCTCATCATTATAAACATTAAAAAATCAAACATGAAAAAGATAATAACATTAGCGCTCCTGGTATCAGCCACTTTAGGTGCCCATGCCCAAAGCAGCACCAATCCGCTTAACGATAAAGCCACCTTTGAAGAGTTTGTGCGTAACATAGTGATCCTGCTGATGATCTACATGGTTACAAGTTTTATCCTGAACATGATCAAACTCTTTTTAAATGATCGCCTTAAAAGGAAGATGGTAGAGACCGGCACTTCTGAAGCAATAGTTACACAATTATTAGACACTAAAAAAAGTGATAAAGAAAATAGCCTTAAATGGTTCTTCGCCCTTGTTGCAATCGCTGTAGGTCTTGGTATAATTGGCTGTTACCACATGACTGATATTTACGCCCTCATGACCATAGCCTTTTGTTTAGCGGTTGGTTTCCTCGGTCATTTCTTCTTGGCCGGTCGACTGAATAAATAATAATTCTTTTTAGTCAAAAAAATGAAAATCCTGAAGGGTATGGGAATGCTATGCCTGCTTTAGAAATATTAACACATAAAAAAAATGAAGAAATTAACCCCGGCAATTATTGCCGCCCTGCTGCTGCTATGCGTTTGTTTTACCTTTTTCCTTCAAAATGAACGCAGGGGCGAAACGGTTCTTTCCATCAAAGACGCGAAACCCGGTTACACTTTTAAAGCTTCCTTTTACTCTGGAGCAACACCGAAAGTAACCAGATATATGGATAGCTGCACCGCCTTACTTGGAAAGGAAAATGCCAGTTTCCATATTAAAATCTCTGATGGGAATTTAATTATTACGGCAGATAAGCAAGAGAATTCTGCTATGGTTATATCTCACATCAAAAAAATGTGCAAGGGTATCAGTGATATTCTTATCCAGAATTAACCCGCCCCTTTTATTACTTAAATCGGTCAAGTCTCAATTTAATTAAAACACTTTATGAAAATATTTATCATGGCATTTTTTGCCACATGGTTTTGTTTTGCCCCACATTTTTTATTTGCCCAAACGATTAGTGGCAAAATATCAGGAAAAGTTGCTGATGAAAACGGGCGCCCTGTTGAAGGCGCTACGGTGTCCCTCATGCGGCTAAAAGATTCTGTAGCCGTAAAATATGAACTGGCAGCTGCAGACGGTAGTTTTAACCTGGATATCAAAGAAGGCAGCTACTATCTCTTAATTACTTCCATTGGAAAGCAATCCTATAAAAGCGGGGTGATTGCGGTTGATGCTGAGCACTTATTAATAAAACTGCCGGCAATCATCATGCATCCTGCTACCAACACTTTGCACGAGGTTGTTGTTACCGCAAAAACACCCTTCCTGGAACACAAAATTGACCGCACGGTAGTTTATGTTGATGCGCTGATCAGCAATGCCGGTACAACTGCTCTGGATGTATTGGAAAAATCGCCGGGGGTAAATATTGACCAGGGCGGTGCTATCAGTTTCCATGGCAAAACCGGAGTTATGGTTTACATCGATGATAAACCCAACTACCTATCCGGCAGTGACCTGGAGAATTACCTGCGCTCAATGCCTTCGTCTATGCTATCCCAGATAGAGCTGATGACCAATCCACCGGCCAAATATGATGCCGCCGGTACTGCCGGAATTATCAATATCAAAACTAAAAAGATTAAAGTAAAAGGTTTTAACCTGGGCATGAGCCTTAGCCTGCGCCAAAGCCGTTATACCACAACCAATAACAGTTTGGATTTCAATTACCGAAAAGAGAAGGTAAATGTATTCGGTACTTTTGGTTATACATTAAGTAATGGCTTTAACGATGTAGATATCAACCGGCAGTATTTTTACAATGGCGGGCAACCATCCGCGGCGTTTAGCCAAAAATCCTATATCCGCACTACAGGTAGCGGGTACACTACTAAGTTGGGCATAGATATTTACACATCAGAAAAGACAACTATCGGCGTATTGCTAAACGGCGTTATCCGTTCGCCAAATGAAAACAACAATAGTTATGGCGGGTTATTTAACGCGGCAGGCCAGCCCGATTCGTCAGTGATATCAAGAAACAATGAGCGGCGTAAATTTAAAAATGGGAGTGCTAACTTAAATTATAAACATACCTTTAAAAAGGATGGGCCTGAAATTAGCGCTAACCTGGATTACCTGGCTTTCTCTACCAATGATAACCAGTTGTTTCTTAATCAAACGGCTAACACAGCCGGGACATCCATATCAAACGATCAACTTAATGGTAACCTGCCCGCAGCTATCCATATTTATTCGGCTAATGCAGATTACAGCGCGCCAATAGCGGGTGGCTGGAAACTGGAAGCGGGTACGAAGAGCAGTTACACCAATACCGACAACCAGGCAAATTATTATAATACTGTTGGCGGAAACGCAGTGCCTGACTATGACAAAACCAATCACTTTTTATATAAGGAAGCTATTAACGCAGTTTACCTTAATTTAAATAAAGACTTTAAACGGTTAAGTGTACAGGCCGGGGTTCGTCTGGAGAATACAGACTCGCGCGGGCACCAATTGGGTAACATCCAAAAGCCCGATTCGGCTTTCAATCGCAATTACACAAGTATATTTCCGACGCTATATTTGCTCTATAAATTGGATACGGTGGGGGATCACCAAATAAAACTGACTTATGGCCGCCGTATCGAGCGCCCTTACTACCAGGACTTGAACCCATTTATTTCGCCGCTGGATAAGTATACCTTTTATGTCGGAAATCCATACCTGTTGCCTTCTTACTCCGGCAATTTTGAGGTAGGTTATATTTATAAAGACAGGATCAGCGTGACGCTGAATTATATCGATATCCGCGACCGGGTTACAGAGACTATAGACATTCGCAATGGCATCTATTACGACCAGCCGGGAAATATTGGCAGCACTAAATTATATGATTTGAATGTAGATGCCGGTTTTGATCCGGCCAGTTGGTTTAGTTTACAATTAAGTGCGGATGTATACCACATAAGCTCGGTAAGCAATTTTTACACAGGAATCTTAAATACCAATAGTACTAGTTTCTCCGGGCAGGCTGTGCTGCAATTCAAGCTAAAAAATGGCTGGAACCTGCAAACAGATGGTAAATATCAGAGCAAACAATCGGATGCCCAATTTGCGCTTGCGGCCAAGGGGCGATGGAATGTAGCTGCCTCAAAAGCACTTTCACCGCTTACTACGCTTAAATTGAGTATCAACGATTTATTATATACCAACATTAACCAGGGGGCTATTGAGAATCTGTACCAAACAAACGCAAGCTTCCGTACACTAAGTGATACCCGCGCTGTGCAATTGACGTTAAGCATGCGTTTTGGAAAATCTGTTACCGGCCAGCGGAAGCACAACCAAACGGGGGCTGGAGACGAAAATGACAGGGTGAAGAATTAATATTGGCAAATGGTATTATTTTACATTTCAAATGGTGTTAACGGCTTACTTTAGAAATACTCTTTATTAAAAATAAAAAAGCCTTTAAATGTAAATTTAAAGGCTTTTTATGTAATGGTAGCCCACACTGGACAATTCACGAACTATTTCTTGGAGGATTTGCGTAAAATGGCGGTTTTACAGAAAACTTAATAATGTCACTTATTCATTCAGATTTGTTCATCGTGTCATCAAAGTTATCGTCCAGAATTGTTTTTATCGGAAACGGTTTGCCACGTAAACTTACAATATCGTCCAATAGCAAAATTGTTCGTATCACGCACCTGCGGGTTTCCTCGCGGAAAACATCACTATGAACTGGAGATTCTGATGAACCAGACCACCTGATTCCGGGGCAAGCTGACCACCAATTCCGGGGCAAACTGACCAGGGGATTCCGGGACAAACTGACC
>NZ_JACHBZ010000016.1 GCF_014200575.1 Mucilaginibacter saanensis
AAGTGTGGTAACTCAAATATCAACACAAAGGGGTAGTCTTTCGGCTACCCCTTAACTTTTATCAAAAAATCTTTTTACCGGACAACAGTGAAACAAGTTCGGCATGACAGGTTTTTTTATTGAGGGCATACAAAAAACAAATACCGCCCAGCTTCCTCACGCGTGGTTTTATTCTTCCCGTCAGCAGATAAGCTTCGGACGAAAAGCGGGCAGAACATGGTGGATTGTGCGGCCGGCAGGGGCATTAGCAAACCTTGCCGAAGCAGAGATGTTGAGCGAACGAAGTAGCGGCAAGGTTTAGCAGCCCGTGGTTCTGCCCGGTTTTGCGGGGCAAAGGCCATGTGCGGCAAAGAAGCATTTCTGGTGACAAGCGGTTTGGTTACTTTACCGCAACAAAGTAAAGGCCCTCCCGCGGCCAAGAGCGGGTATACGACATGCCTATTGAAAGAATAGATCCTTCGCTATCGCTCAGGATGACAAAACGATAAGCTATTATCCCCACATTTGAAATTATTTTCGCCCCTGATGCAACGTTGTAAAAATCAATGCGTCATTTAGTTTGAAAGCTGATCATAATTTGGAAGCCATATATATAGACAAGCATTACAACCTGGTGGTTGAGTGTAAACAGGGAAGCAAAAAAGCCAGTTACGAATTGTACCGGTTATATTCAAAAGCGATGCTGAACGTCGCCTTTAGAATAGTGGGCAATATTGGCGAAGCTGAAGATGTTTTGCAGGAAGCTTTTCTGGATGCCTTTAACAAACTGAAAGATTTTAGGCAGGAAACCACTTTTGGTTTATGGCTTAAACAAATAGTAGTTAACCGCTCCATTAACATGTTACGCAAACGCAAGCTGGAACTGATAGAATTGGAAGGCGACCACCTGGAAAATATTGCCGATGAGGACGAGGCTGATGAAGACGAAATACAATACCAGGTAGCCATGGTTAAAGACGGCATGAAACAACTGCCAGACGGTTACCGCGTTGTACTATCCCTTTACCTGCTTGAAGGTTATGATCACGAAGAAATAGGACAAATACTGAGTATATCAGAAAATACCTCAAGAACCCAGTTTTTGAGAGCTAAAAGAAAATTAATTGAAATTTTAAAAAGGAAAGGAACAGTATCATGAGCAAGCGATTTGAAGATTTCATGAAGCATAACAAGGATGAATTTGACGAGGTTGAACCATCGGCAGACTTGTGGAGCAAGATTGAACAAAACCTGTCTTTTCAGGAGGAATTGCCAAAAAAGCCGGAAACAAAAACCTTTTCTCTTGCTTTCGTGCTTCGGGTCGCGGCATCGGTAATCCTGATCATGGGTATAGGTTTCGGTGTGTACCTGCAAAGCCAAAAAGGCGCAAAACAAATTGACCTGGCTGCCATTAACCCCGAGTATGCCAAACAGCAATTGCATTACGCATCATTGGTTGAAACTAAACTTACCGAACTAAAATCAGTTGCCAAAACCGACCCGCAGCTGTATAAAGAATTTAGCGCCGAAATAGCTAAAATGAACTCTACCTATAAAAGACTCAATAATGATTTGGCCACCAGCCCCAACCAGGAGCGTGTTTTACGTGCAATGATCCGGAACTTGCAAATACAAACCGAGGTGCTTAATCAGCAACTAAGTGTAATAGAGCAATTCAATCAAATGAAAAAAGATCAGAAAAATGAAATCAAAAATATTTAAACAATCACTGCTGGCTATGGTGATATTGTTAACCATGAGCTCAGCCATCATTGCACAGGAAAGCCCTGTTGCACCTCCGGCTCCGCCAGAACCGCCGGAATTGGCTCCCCTGACGGAAATCCAGGTATCAGACAGTACCAGTTTTCAGCTTAAGCTAAATGATGTTCATGTAAACCTGAGCAACCTGCACGTAAAAATAAACCGCGTTAAAATGCAGAAGCTCAATCAGCAAATGAAGCTCAACATGAAAAAATTTGATAAGCAGGCAAAGCTGTTCAGCAAAAACATGGTGCTTAAAATGGATAGCTTAAAAACCTTTGCCTATAGTTTTGATACCAATATAGTGCCGCAGATTGCCTTCGGCTTTAAGGATTTTGATCAGAACTTCAGCTACAATACCAACGTTACCAACAGTGAACAAAGCGACGGTATTGAAAAGGTTAAAAATTACAGCAAAAGCTACCCGGTTGATGGTAATGATAAATTAAAGCTCGACAATCAGTACGGCCGCATAACCGTAAATACCTGGGACAGGCACGAGGTAAAGGTTGATATCCAAATAAAAGCCAGTGCAAATCAGGATAATGATGCCCAAAGTTTATTAGACGGGGTTCAAATATCTGATAGTAAAAATGGCGATGTGGTTTCTTTTAAAACAAATATTGAACGGATGGCTAACGGCCGTAACAGAAACCGGAAAATAGAAGTGAACTATATTGTAAACATGCCTGCCAAAATGCAGCTTGATGTTCAAAACAGCTATGGCTCAATTGTATTGCCTGACCTTGACGGCGTTGTTAAAATCAGCGCTTCGTACAGTAACGTAGTTGCCCAAAGTTTAAACAACCCGGCCAATGAAATTGAAGGCAGCTATGGCAGCTTAAAAATCGGGGTGCTGAATGGCGGTAAACTTGATTTTTCCTACGGCAATGTTGACCTGGCCGAGAGCAATAACCTTAAAGCCGATGTAAACTACGGCTCATTAAAATTAGGGAAAATAAAAGGTCATGCCGATTTAAACCTGTCATACATGGGTGGTTTAAAAATCGGGGAGTTAGATAACTCGTTGAAACGGCTAAACATCAATTCCTCTTATTCAGGCATGGCCATAACCATACCCGATAACAATAACTTTGATTTTGATGTAACCGTTAGTTACGCGGGCTTTAATTTCAATAATGACAAAATAACCATTACCAGTAAAACACCTGCCGATGGCACTAAGGGCTGGAACCCCACCAAAAACTATAAAGGCCATTTTGGTAAGGGAAATCCAGATTCAAAAGTAGTGATCAACTCCAGCTACGGCAGTGTTAAGTTTGATTAAACTTCCTTATATTTTAACATTGATAACAAACCTCTGCTGTTTTAGGCAGGGGTTTTGTTATTTTAGGGCGATACAAATTTACCCTTATGGAAATATTTGCACAGGCCGAATCGTGGATCTCATTAATTACCCTTACCCTGCTTGAAATAGTGCTGGGGATTGACAATGTGATCTTCATATCCATTTTATCAGACAAGCTGCCGGCAAACCAGCAGGCCCAGGGGCGCAGGGTGGGTTTAGGTATGGCCATGATCACCCGGGTGTTACTCCTGCTGTCAATAAGCTGGGTAATGACGCTTACTGCCCCGCTGTTTAACCTGGCACATCTTTTTAACGTGACTGATGCTGATTGGGTAGAAAAATTAGCCATATCCGGCCGGGATCTTATCCTGATCATCGGGGGGCTATTCCTGATCTATAAAAGTACTGCCGAAATACACCATAAAATTGAAGGTGACGAGGAAAGCACCGACAATGTAAAACCACATACCTTTTGGGGCACCATCATCCAGATCATGCTGCTTGATATTGTTTTCTCGCTTGATTCTGTGATTACCGCCGTAGGTATGGCCAGCCATGTCGAGATCATGATTATTGCTGTAGTAATTGCGGTAGGCATCATGATGTGGGCATCAAATGGTGTGGCATCATTTGTAAACAAGCACCCCACCGTAAAAATGCTGGCTCTGTCATTCCTGCTGCTTATTGGTGTTTCCTTATTAGCCGAAGCATTTGAACAGCACATCCCCAAGGGATATATCTACTTCGCCATGGCTTTTTCCGTACTGGTTGAAATGCTGAACCTGAAAATGAAAGCGAAGAAGGGAAAAAGACAAAAGGATTAAAGATAAAAGAGCAAGGAGCAAATCTGCAAAACAAATTCAGGCCCGAGTGCGATTCCCTCCCAAGGGAGCACTCGGGCCTGAATTCACCACGTCGTCCTGAACTTGTTTCAGGATCCCTCAGGACAAGTTAGTCCACCTGATGATCACCTTTCATTTGGGATGCCGAAATAAATTCGGCACGACTAAGGTCTTTTATCTTTCATCCTTACTCCAAAAATCACTCTAAAATACCCTGCACAACAGCCCCTTCAAATACTCTCCTTCGGGGAATGAAGCTCTTACCGGGTGATCTTCGGGTTGGTGAAACTGGTAAATAAATTGCACCTGTTTACCGGCATCCAGCGCGGCCCAGGCAATTACCTGTTTAAAGGTTTCCATATCCATAGCTCCCGAGCACGAGTAAGTAGCCAGCAATCCGCCTTCGTTCAGCAACAGCATACCTAAACGGTTCAGGTCTTTGTAGGCCCGTGAGGCCCGGGTTAGCGCCGACCGCGATGGCGCGTACTTAGGCGGGTCAAGTACAATAACATCAAACTTTTCGTTATCGTCCCTGAATTTGCGTAGCTGCACATTTACGTCAGACTTTATAGCCTGATGTTTAGTCGCATCCAACTTATTCAACAGTATATTTTCTTTCAGCGTTTCAATGGCCAATGCCGAACTATCAACACTGGTTACCGATGCCGCCCCATTTTTTAAACTATTAAGCGTAAAGCCGCCGGTATAGCAAAAGCAATCCAGTACCTTTTTGTCTTTGGCGTAGGATGCCAGCACGTGCCGGTTATCCCGCTGATCACAATAAAAGCCCGACTTTTGGCCTTCCGTAATATTAATACCGTAAACAACACCATTCTCCAGTACCTCTACTATTTCGGGTGGCGGATTGCCTGCCAGTACCTTGTTCTCCGTTTCAGCCAGGCCCTCATGCGCCCGCGATGCGGCATCGCTTTTATCAGATATACTTTCGGGCTGCAGCAGCTTTTGCAACTCATCAATAATTACTGGCATCATGCGCTCCATGCCCGATGTAAGTACCTGTACTGCCAGGTGCCCTGCATATTTATCAACTATTAAACCGGGCAGATAGTCAGACTCGCTGAAAACCAGGCGGCAGGTATTGGTTCCGTTAGCCAATATGTTTGCCCTGCTTTTAACCGCAGTCGCCAGCTTATTACGGAACCAGTCGTCGGTAATTTCAACGCTTTCATTCCACTCCAGCAGACGTAAGGCTACCCTTGATTGATCATTATAAAATCCATAGGCCATAAAATCGCCTTTTGAATTGAGCAGGCGCACCACATCGCCATTGGCGGGTTTACCTTTTACCTTTTCAATAGCTCCGGAGAATACCCAGGGGTGTTTTTGCAGAACAGCTTTTTCTTTACCTTTATGTAATATAACATCAATCATGGGTGCAAAGGTAATAAAAAGCTAAAAGTGCAGGGCTTAAAGCATAAAGCGTATTGCCATCCTGTTTTTTAGCTTTCAGCCCCAATTAAACTTTTACAATTTTTATTACTCCAATACAATAATTACCGATTAAAAACATTTGATATCTTAGTATCGAAAACATAACATGAGAAAAACTTACTTATTTTTAGCTACCATGCTATTGGCATGTATCAGCTATAAAAGCTACGCGCAGGTACCCCGCATACCTGAAGCAAGTTCAACGCAAACCTTAATCCAGGATTTTGGACTGGGTAAAATCAGCATCACTTATTCACGGCCCAATGTTAAGGAACGCAAAATTTTTGGTGGCATAATACCTTATGGCGAGGTTTGGAGAACCGGTGCCAACGCCGCTACCACCATAACCTTTACCGAAAAAGTACTTATTGAAGGTAATAGCGTACCTGCAGGCACCTATTCGCTTTTCAGTATTCCGGAAAGAAACGAATGGACCATTATCCTCAACAAAACCGTTAAGCAATGGGGTGCATACAGCTACAAACAGGCCGATGACGTTCTCCGGTTTAAAATAAAGCCAATACGGGTGAGCGAAAAACGCGAAACCTTTACCATGGCCTTTGCCAATTCAACTACTAAATCAACAGATCTTTACCTGATATGGGACCATACAGCGGGTATGATCCATATGGAAACTGATGATGATGCCAAGATAACCGCTAACATTGACGAGTTGATGAAAGGCGACCGCAAACCCTATTATTTTAATGCTATACAATACTATTATGAAAACAATAAGGATGTGAACAAAGCATTAGGCTGGGTTGCCGAGGCCGAAAAAATAGATCCGAAAGGCCCCTGGTTTAAACTATGGGAATCGCGCTTATTGTTAAGAAAGGGCGATAAAGCAGGTGCTATTGCCGCGGCCGAAGCAGGTATACAACTTGCTACCGACAGTAAGGATGATGAATATGCCCGATTAAACAAGGAAGCCCTTGATCAGGCTAAAAACTAATCGATAAATTTTAATTAAAATATTACCGGCCCGGCTCAATCAATTGCCGGGCTTTTTTGTGGAATTAACTGTTGTAGGATATAAGCCAGTATAATTAACAGGATACACCCAATGGCATTAAGCCATAAATAGGCTATCACATCAAAATAACCACAAATACAAACAGACAGCTCGGTGATGATGGCCGCTATAAAAACAGCTGTACCGCTTACCTTTTTTACGTAAAATGCTACAATAAACACCCCTAAAATGGTTCCGTAAATGTAGGAACCTAATTGATTAACGGCTTCAAGCAAATTACCTATGTGGCTTGCATAAAGTGCCATACCTACACACACCACTCCCCAAAACACCGTAGCCAGGCGCGATGCATTCAAGTAATTTTGTTCGGAAGCTCCCGGATTAATAATTCGTTTATAAATATCAACCACACTGGTTGATGCCAGCGAATTGAGCGCACTGGCGGTTGAGCCCATAGAGGCCAGAAAAATAATGGCAATCAGCAATCCTATAAGTCCGCGTGGTAAATACTGCGTAACAAAAGTAAGGAACACGTAATTGGTATCATTACCATCTGCCCCGGCATTATTCTTTTTCATTAGGGCAATAGCATCCTGCCGTATGGCATGTGATTGTTTATCGGCCAGTTTCAGCGCATCCTGGGCATGATCTATCTGTTGGCTGTTCTTACTATCTATGGCCTTAATTAAATCATTAGCCTTAACCTTCTTTTGCTCAAAGGCACGGCTATATTGCTGGTCGAGCTGGTTATATTGGGTAGCGTAGCCGCTTTGCTTTACCTTATTTACCTCGTACCGGTTAAAAAACATAGGAGGCCTGTTAAACTGATAAAAGGCAAAAACCAGCACCCCTATCAGCAATATCATAAACTGCATCGGTATTTTTATCAGCCCGTTCATGATTAATCCCAGCCTGCTTTGCCCTACCGAGCTGCCTGTTAAATAACGGCCAACCTGGCTTTGGTCGGTACCAAAATAAGACAGCTGTAAAAAGAAACCGCCGATAAGGCCGCTCCAGATATTATAGCGGTTATTAGGGTCAAACTTCCAGTCAATCACATTCATGCGGCCCAGTTTACCGGCCATCTTAAGGGCATGTGTAAACCCAATGCCCGATGGTAATAAGCTTACCACCAACACCCCAGCCAAAAACATCCCCGAAAAAATGATGCTCATTTGCAGTAATTGGGTGTAGGACACGGCTTTGCTGCCGCCATAAACGGTATAAAAAATTACCAGGCCGCCTATAAATAAGGTGGTATAAACCGTATTAACATTGAGTATGGTTGATAATACAATGGATGGGGCATAAATGGTTACCCCGGTTGAAAGGCCACGCTGCACCAGGAATAAAAAAGAAGTGAGTGCCCGTGTTTTCAGGTCAAAGCGTTGCTCCAGGAACTCATAGGCAGTATATACTTTGAGCCGGTGAAATATGGGTACAAAGGTGATGCAAAGCACAATCATGGCCAGCGGCAGGCCAAAGTAAAACTGTACAAAGCGCATCCCGTCTGAATAGGCCTGCCCCGGTGCCGACAAAAAGGTAATGGCACTAGCTTGGGTGGCCATAACAGAAAGCCCTACGTGATACCAGGGTAACGAGCGGTTACCCATCAAAAACTGATCGATATTTTTATTACTGCCGCTTTTCCATATACCGTAAAGCACTATGGCAAACAGCGTTGTGCCTAAAACTATCCAATCAATTAAACTCATTCAAAAAATTTTGTAATGAGCCAAAATACAAAAACTAAAAAAACCAGCCATGCAGCTACAATGCCGTAAAACTGGTTCCAATTACTTATAAATGACGGCAGATCAGGATCACGCCTTTTCACCACGGCCTTTAACCAAAACAGTCACAAAGAAACCTGCGGTTAATAAGCCTAAAACACCGCCAACGGCTATCCAGGTAAATCCTTTATCAATTATTGCTCCTATAAAAAGACCAGAAACTAATCCTACAAGGTAAAATACAAAGTCCAGGCTTTTTTCGTCTTCTTCGTGATTTTTCATATTGCTATTTTTATAACGCTGCAAAAATAGGTGATTAATTGATTTTTACCAATATTTTATTTACGGTAATCTGTAATTGTTACGTACTATGCCTACCGCGCAATTTCCCATGACTAAAGCTCCTTGTTTTTTTTCTATTAGTTCGATCAGGAAGCTCCGATGGAGCTAATATTGACATTGTTTTTTTCTATAAACACAGTACCCCCGATGGGGTGTGACCAGGTAAACTACCTAACAGCACCCGGAATCATTTACTTAATAAGTTTGCTATAAATGCAATCTCCATGGGCGTGAACAGACATACATAATATCAGCACCCGGAATCATTTTACTCAATAAGTTTGATATAAATGCAATCTCCATGGGCGTGAACAGACATACATCATATCTGCATCCGGAATTATCTTACTCAATAAGTTTGCCATAAACGCAATCTCTCACGGGTGTGAATGGGCAAACTATCTATCTTCCACCTGTATTACTTATTTTCAGAACCCTAATAAAACACATTATATCTATTTATTTTACATCGCATTACACGGTTACACCCCGTAGGGGTACTGTGTTTATAGCAATTATAATAATATCATTAGCTCCATAGGAGCTTCCTTATCACACTCCTAAATATTTAGAGGAAGTTCCCATAGAGTTCTACTGGCTGTTATTTTCTATAAATCATGATACTCCTATAGGGTGTGACCAGGTAATCATCATGTCAGCACCCAGAATTATTGTCCCTTAGGTTTACTCAATAGGTTAACAAACAAACGGTAGGCACCCGGTACGCCCGCAGGCAACTCCCTGAAAAACGCCAGCGAGGTGTATACAAAACGCCCTTTACCATAATCGCCAACAATCAATGAACCATTATTAGGCTGTTCGCCTTTGTCATTCATCTGAAAAATGGCTTTATAATGCGGGTCAATGTCGCTCACAAAATAAAGACCCCGTTCCTGTATCCAGCCTTTAAAATCGTCCTGCGTAATTTTATTGGGGTAGTTGAGCACCGGGTTTTGTTTGTCTAAAACGGTTACTTCCGCATCCTCATCAGTAACCCTTCTGTTAACCACTGTAAACGGATAAGGCCCTATCTGTTTTACAACCAGGCCCGCGTTATTGTTATACTGCACCAATAAGTTGCCGCCATTTTTCACGTAATCCATTAAGCGGCTTTGCTCATAGGCCAGGCGCTCATTTACGTTATAGGCACGTACACCGGTAATAATGGCATCATACACGGCCAGGTTGGCATTCATGATCTCGCTCTCTGAAAGTATATGCACATCATATCCAACCTGGCGCAGGGCCTCTGGCATCAGGTCGCCGGCACCGGTAATGTAGGCTATTTTTTTTCCTGCAATTTTCAGATCAAGGTTTACAAGCTTGGTTTCTGCCGGGGGAAACAGCGTAATTGCCGGTACATGATCATACCTGATCCTACGCAGCGCCAGCGAAAACGGGCTACCATTGGCAGTTACCACTACCTGGAAACTATTTGTACGGGGTTTGTTATCCGTTGGTACTACGGTAAAAGCTACAGTCCATTCATCATTCTTGGTTTTTCCGCTAAAATCAATTTTCTCCGGACTTATTTTCCAGCCGGCAATTGGCTTTATGCTGATGTTGCCGCTGGCAATGGTGAAGCTTTTTAGTTTTACCTGCACCACCTGTGGTTGCTCGGAGTTAAAAATACAATCCTGGTTTTCCACATTGGCGGTTACCGGCGGCGTTATTTCAAGCGGCTGATATACCTCGCCCCTAACCGGGTCAACATATTTATATAACAACCGGCGTTCAAAGCGTACCGGTTTGCCTTCAATAATAAATTCAAAATCAACCTTGGGCAGGTCAGGGTTTTCGGGGTTACCGGCCAAAGTATCGTCAGGTATTACGTAACTGCCTATAGGATGGGGCACCTGCAGCCAGTAAGGCTGTGTAATTTTATCGGCCGTACCAGTTTGTTCAAACACCTGTACCTGATTTGCCGGAATTACCTTGCTGTCTAAATTGGTAACATTGTTCTGGTAAGTTACGCTATTGATCTTTACCCTTGCGCTATACCGATTTACCACCTGCGAGCGGATCTCTATCTTATCGCCCAGGGCATAGGTTGGCTCTGTGGCATAGGCCTCAAACCATAAACCGGAACAAGCCGCTATCAGCTCGCTCAGCTCCTTAACCTTTTGTTTACGCCAGTACGTGTCTGAAACTTTCTCCACCCGGCCCAATAACTGCACCAGCGCAGGTACCGATTTTTCGGGCGACTCCGCATTAAAATCGCGGGTAATGATGCCGAGGGTGGCCGCAATACCTTCGCCATCCTTAACACGTTTCCAGGAAGTGGTTACGCCATCCATCAGGTCGTTTTGAGGAGCATCGCCCAAAATGGTTTTAAAATATTCGTATGATTCGCCCCTTTGCTTAGCCGAACCAAAGCCCTGCGTTTTATGGTTGCTGCGGCTTTCGGCAGCAATTTCGCCGTAGCCTTTACCCAATACCGGGTTATAAATGCCAACATTAATCTTAAACTGATCGGCCGCGGTGGTATTGATGCTACCAAAACTAAAGGTATTCCACAATAGGCGTTTGGCTTGCCATGGCTGTACATATTTCAATTGTTCGGGATAACGGCTGGGATCGGCAGCAGCGGTAAAAGCCTCCTGCGCTAATATAGCCGACGAGGTATGGTGCCCGTGACCCCCTTCGCCTGTTGTGGGGAAACGGCATATCATCACATCCGGTCTGAATTTACGGATCACCCAAACCATATCGCCCAGTACCTTTTCCCTGTCCCATATTTTCAGGGTTTCTTCGGGCCCTTTTGAAAAACCAAAATCATTGGCGCGGGTAAAAAATTGTTCGGCGCCATCAACTCTCCGGGCGGCCAGCAGCTCCTGCGTACGGATAAGCCCCAGCAGTTCGCTCTGCTCATTACCAATTAAATTTTGCCCCCCATCGCCCCGGGTTACAGAAAGATAGCCTGTGCGGTAATGCTTTTCCTGCGCCAGGTAGGCCAGCAAACGGGTGTTTTCATCATCGGGATGTGCGGCTATATATAGTACACTACCCAGGGTGTTCAGCTTTTTAAAGTTTTGCTGTATGGTGCCCAGATCAGCGGGTGGTGAGGTTTGTGCGGTTACTAATTTTGAAAGGTATAAAAAGAGTATAATGAGGTTGATTCGCTTCATGAAACAAATATATTGAAAGATACATATTTACGATTTTATGTATCAATAATATAACAGAACACGTAAAATATCATATTGTGAAAAACATAACAGTTTAAACATTTAATTGAAAAACTCAAAAAATTCAAAGCCGTTAAAAACAATTCTGTCATTCAATAGTAATGATTAATCAAACGATTAGTTTTTTGCCTGTCATTACTATACACTAATCAATCGTTTGATTAATTTTGTACCGTTAAACAAAATGGACAAAGACAAAATAGATAAAAAAGACCACATCCTTGACGTTGCCGAAAAAGTTTTTTCGGAACTCGGATTTGATGGTGCCTCTACTCGGATGATATCTGGCGAGGCTGGCGTAAACATGGCCATGCTCAATTACTATTTCGGTTCAAAAGAAGGGCTTTTCCTGGCAATTTTTGAGCGTAAGATATCCTCATTCCGCGCCTTGCTTCAAAATATCGGCAACGATGAAAGTATGTCTGCATGGGACAAGCTTGATAAATGCATTGATAATTACATTGAGCGTATTATTGTTAATAACTGTTTCCACAAATTAATTAATCGCGAATTGTCATTAAACAAGCGCTGGAGCCTTTCTGACAAGATCACCGAGATATTGATGGTAAATGTTTTGGAGCTGAAAAAAATAATTGACGAGGGTATTGCAACTGGCGTCTTTAATGGCGATATTGATGTTCCCCTTGTTATATCTACCATATTCGGCACCAAAAATTTTATTATTAACATGCCGCAGTTATCATCCTTAATACTGGCCCACGATATTCGTGATGAAAAATTCATGGAAGAAGAACTGAAACCCAGGGTTAAAACCTATATGAAAAGACTTTTAAAAGCTTATTTAGTTAATGAAAATGACAACTCAAAATAAAAAACCCAAACACCTTACACTGTTTAATGCAGTACATCCACTGTGCCTCTATGTTATTACGTTTGTAATATCAGGTTTGCTATTTGCGGAAACGGCAAATGCGCAGGACAGGACCATCACCCTGGATGAAGCTATAAAACTGGGCCTTGACAACAGCAAGGTTTTAAAGCTTTCCCAATCAAAAATTGATCAGGCTGTATCTGAATATAAACAAGCTAAGGACCAAGCCCTGCCAACCGGAAAGGTTAGCTATGGCTACAATCACGCCGAAATTCCGGCTAATAGACTGGCCTTTGGTGCAGAAAGTTTTAACCTCCCTAACAGGGCCGATGCCTACCTGGGTATACTTTCATTAAACCAAACCATTTTTGCAGGTAATAAATTAAAATATGCCCGCGAATCAACCGATCTGCTAACACAGGTTGCCCGTTTGGATGTGGATAATGACAAGGACCAGATCACTTATGATATCATCAGCTCATACTACGGCTTATATAAGGTATTACAGAGCAAAAAGGTTGTTGACCAAAACCTGTCAACCATTGACGGTCAGATTAAACAGGCTCAGCGCTTTTTTGATCAGGGAATTGTAACCAAAAATGATGTGTTACGTTTCCAGCTGCAACGCTCAAACATACAGCTTAACGGTATTGATCTGGAAACCAACCGTCGTATCATTAACTATAATCTGAATGTGTTATTAGGTTTACCGGAAGGCACCCAATTAAATATTGCACAAATTACAGAAGCCGACAGGCAGGTAGCCCCATTAAGCAATTATCTGGATACCGCCGTTACCAACAGGCCTGAGTTTAAACAATTTGATTTGCGCACCAAGGTAGCCGAAACCAACATTAAAAGCATCAGGGCCAATACGCTGCCAACATTGGCTGCATCTGTTGCCGGCTATTATGTTGACGCTAACATTAACCCGATACCTAAAAGCGGTAACTTTATTACCCCGCTTTCTGCAGGCTTAACCCTGTCATGGAACTTTGGCTCATTATGGACCAACAAAAACAAGGTTACCGAAGCTAAAATAGAACGTGAGCAAACCGTTATCAACAAAAGCATCACGTTTGACCGTGTTAAAGATGAAGTAAACCAGGACTACCAGAACTATACCATGGCGCTTGAAAAGATCAAGCTTTTACAAACATCAATTGAGCAGGCTGGCGAAAACAACAAAATACTCGAGTCAAAATATAAAAGCAATATAGCATCGGCTACAGACCGTGCCGATGCAGAAACGCTGCTTTACCAGGCCCAGATTAACCTGGAACTGGCTAAAGCCGATGCAGGCCTTGCTTATTATACCCTATTAAAATCAACTGGAAAAATCAACAAATAATACTAAACCAATCAGTAAAATGGCAAAGGAACACGAAACACAGGAACAAGAACCTAAAAAGAAACCAAATAAAGTAATTCCCATCATATTAGGTGTTTTACTTATTGGCGGTATCATTTTCGGGATCAAAGAGTATATATATTACGGTAAACACATTGATACTGATGACGCACAAATTGACGGCGATATAAGCCCGGTTGT
This sequence comes from Mucilaginibacter saanensis, assembly GCF_014200575.1. Lineage (GTDB taxonomy): Bacteria > Bacteroidota > Bacteroidia > Sphingobacteriales > Sphingobacteriaceae > Mucilaginibacter. Next base: position 13,967 of record NZ_JACHBZ010000016.1, read on the forward strand.
TACTCGCGTTGGTGGTTATGTTGACTCGATATACTTTGAAGAGAATACACACGTAAACGCAAACCAGGTTCTGGTTAAAATTGATGACCGCGACTATAAAGTTAAATTAGAGCAGGCACAAGCAGCACAAGTTGGCGCAAGCGCAGGTATCAATGTAAATCAGTCACAGATTTATGCTAACGAGGCAAACTCATCAAGTGCAAAAGCACAGGTTACATCTGCTGCAGCACGTTTAGATAAGGTTAAAAAGGATTATGACCGTTACGCCAACCTGGTTAAGGATGGTTCGGTAACCCAGCAGCAATTTGATCAGGCTAAAGCTGATCTGGATGTGGCGCAGGCTACCTACAGTGCATCAAAAGACCAGTACAAAGCCGCTGTTGAACAAATTGGCACCACACGCAGCCAGTTAAAGGTTACCAACACGGGTGTATCACAAAAGCAGGTTGATATTGATTTTGCAAAACTTCAGTTAAGCTACACTACCGTTAAGGCACCTTCAGGCGGTATTGCATCTAAGAAAAGTGTGCAACTGGGCCAGTTGGTGCAGGCAGGACAAACACTGTTTAACATTGTTAATGATAACAGCTTATATATCACTGCAAACTTTAAAGAAACACAGTTAGATGAAATGAAAAATGGTCAGAAAGTTGACATCGAAGTTGATGCTTATCCTGACATGAAACTGGAAGGAACAGTTTACAACTTTTCGCCAGCTACAGGTGCCAAGTTTTCATTACTGCCACCAGATAACGCAACCGGAAACTTTGTAAAGGTTGTACAACGTGTTCCTGTTAAAATAAAAATAAGCGCCAGTAAAGAGGTGTTGGATAGGTTACGCCCCGGAATGAGCGTAAAAGTTTCTGTAATTAAAGGATAAGATTTAGCCTCACCTAAACGGCTGAGCCCAAATGTAATAATCCCCTCCTTTTGGAGGGGACTTTAACCGTACTCTCTTTGAACCCTCTCCTTTTTTGAAGAGGGCAGGATGAGGCTAAACAGACAACATTAAAGGATAAATAACATGGCTGAAACAGGCTTTAAAAAATGGATCATCACCATAACGGTTATCATAGCTTCGTTACTGGAGCTTATTGATACCACTATTGTGAATGTATCCCTGCCCGACATACAGGGTAACCTTGGCGCTACCCTGGAAGATATTGCCTGGGTAGTTACCGGTTATGCTGTAGCAAACGTAATTGTACTTCCTATGTCAGGCTGGCTGGGAAGTCGTTTCGGGCGTAAAAATTACTTTATAACCTCTATTATAGTATTTACCATAGCCTCATTTTTATGCGGTAACGCAACCAATCTTAATGAGCTGGTATTATTCAGGATACTACAGGGTGTTGCCGGGGGTGGTTTAATATCAACCTCACAGGCTATATTGATTGAAACCTGGCCGCGCGAGCAAATAGGTACAGCTACCGCTTTATTTGGTTTAGGCGCCGTAGTTGGACCCACCGTAGGCCCTACCATTGGAGGTTACATTACTGACCACTCATCATGGAGATGGATATTTTATGTAAACATTCCGGTTGGCGCCCTGGCGGCGTTTTTCGCCTATACGTTTGTACGCGAAACCCCCAAGGATGAAAAAGGGAAGCCGGTTGACTGGTGGGGCATTCTGCTGCTGGCTATTTCAGTTGGTAGCTTGCAAACCATCCTGGAAAAAGGCGAAACAGAAGATTGGTTTGCCACAACCTATATCACGGTACTTACCATATCGGCCATATTAGGTTTGGTATTATTTGTATGGCGCGAAATGAGCATCGATTACCCGATAGTAAACTTTAGTATACTACGGCACAGGAGCTTTGCCGTGGGGATGTTTACCTCGTTCATACTCGGTTTCGGGCTATATGGATCGGTATTTGTGTTCCCGGTATTCTGTCAGAACCTGCTTGGGTTTACGGCCCAGCAAACGGGCGAGATCCTGTTTCCCGGGGGGCTATGTACCATTATCATGATGCCATTTATTGGTAAAATGCTTAATAAGGGCATCCCGGCGCAGTTTATGGCCACGGCAGGTATGTTTCTGTTCTTCGTGTTTACCACTATGCTTAGTAATTCAACCTTAGCAGTAGGCACCAGCGACTTCTTTATTCCACTTGTAATACGTGGCGTAGGTATGGCCCTCTTATTTGTGCCTTTAACTACTTTGGCTATCGCTGACTTAAAGGGGCCCGAAATTGGGCAGGGAACTGGCTTAAACAATATGATGCGCCAACTGGGCGGTTCATTTGGTATAGCTTCGTTAACTACTATTATCCACATCAGGCAGGGAGTGCACCGCAGTAATCTGTTAACCAATATTACAGCCACTAATCCGGCGTATGTTGATCGCTTTAATATCTATATGCATGGCTTTATGGCCAAGGGGCATTCTATGATTGATGCTACCCGCATGGCTTATGGTGCTATTGAAGGCGCACTTACCAAACAAGTGCTGCTATTAACCTATGATGATGCTTATTGGATATCAGGTTTAGTAATGTTATTCTCGATACCGTTATTATACCTGCAGCCGTTCAAAAAAGCCGTTAAATTGCCGGTTGACGCGCATTAATAAAACGATAAAAGCCGTTCCACTATTACCCGGAACGGCTTTCCCCAAAAAAAATTAACAATTAAAATTCAAGTACTCGCCCCGGAGGTACAGTTGCTTTTAATAAAGTTTTTGCTGAGCCGGGGTTTGTTTAATCTTAGGCATAAATTTAGAAGTTTTTAATTAACAAACACAAATTTAATTCAGTAATAAACTACTATTTGTGAAAAAGACATGAAATTAATAAACTTCATGTCTTTTTTTTCGTAAAAACTTAGTTAATGTTCTTAAAAAACAATTTTTCCGGCAGATGTTACTAATGAAGCAATACGCACTGCGTCAAAAATACGCTCCTCAGTAGTTGATAATTTAATCAGCGAATCTTCATGTGCATTAACACACATCTCACAACCGTTCACAGCCGATATAGCCAGGCTCATTAATTCAAAAAATTCCTTACCAGTTACCGGTTTCATCATTAACTGCATGCGTATACGGGCGGGTATCTGGGTGTATTTTTCCTTTTGGGTAAAATGCCTGAACCTGTAGAATACATTGTTTGAGGCCAGTAACGATGCACATCCAACGGCTTCGGCAATCTCGGCAGCATCGGCTCCCTGCTCTTCGGCATATTTGGTAAAAAATACAGTAAGCGGGTTGTTATTATTGTTAACAGCTGTACTTAAACCCAATAAGGCACACTCCTTAGTAGTTAAATGTGCTGAGGTAAGGGTGCTGGTAAAATTCAGCTTTAAATCGCGCAGATAGCGGGATTCGCCTTTTTCAAGCAGGCTAAGAGCTTCGGTTCTGTAGGTGTTATCTAATCCTATACTTTGCAGTAATTCCTGGATCACTTCGGTACTTTCGTTCATGAGTTTATTTTTTTGAGCTTAAAGCACTAAGCAGCCTGCATAAATCGGAAGGCATAAAGCTAAAAGCAATATGTATATTGTGTTTACTATTACCCTGTTAAGCGCAGCTTTTGGCCTTATGCCTTCAGCTTGCCGCTATTATAAAGGGTATAAAAAATCCCCGCACAATATAACATGCACGGGGATATATGAATAATAGGGGTATTAAACGGTAAGGGTTTCCTGACCTTTTTCCCAGTTACATGGGCAAAGCTCATCTGTTTGTAAACCATCAAGTACACGTAAAACCTCTTTAACATTACGGCCTACGCTTAAATCATTAACTGATACCCAACGGATAATACCGGTAGGATCAACGATAAAGGTTGCACGGTAAGCAATTTTTTCCGTAGGCTCTAATATGCCCAAGTCTTCTGCTAATGATTTTGAAGTATCAGCAAGCATCGGGAATTTCAAATCGCGCAAATCGTCATGATCGCGTCTCCAGGCAGCATGAACAAATTCAGAATCGGTAGAAGCACCGATCAAACGGGTTTCGCGGTCACGGAACTCGCCAAAGTTTTTGTTGAATTCAGCAATTTCAGTTGGGCAAACAAAAGTAAAATCTTTTGGCCACCAGAACATTACTGTCCAAACGTTATCATCGTTTACAAGGTAATCAGAAGTTAGTGTTTCAAACTCTTTTCCTTTTTCAAGACTTGTTACAGCAGTTTTAGAAAATTGAGGGAATTTTTGTCCTATCGTTAACATAAGTGTTCTTTTTTTATTATTTATGCAAATATAACGTTTTTCGGGCAGCCGCTTTATTCTAAAAATCTATATCATATAGATTTTTTTTATAGATACTATAAACTTATATCATTTTTAGTTATTTGATAAATATCAACTGGCAAAATTCAAATTCCATAAAAAAAGCGGCGTATAAGCGCCGCTTTTTACGGATTTAAAAAACCTTTAAAGTATAAATTTGGTACTCAGGAAATTGGAATCATTATCATTCACTATTTCATTGATGATCTGTTTATTGGTTTCGTTCATTTTGGTAGCCACCAATGAGCGGATAGAGAATGCCCGCAGCGCATCATGTACCGAAAGCGTACCCTCAGCACTATCTTTACGCCCGGTAAACGGAAATACATCGGGCCCGCGCTGGCACTGGCTGTTGATATTTACACGGCTTACCAGGTTAACAAAAGGATCAATCAATGATGAGATCTCCTTAGCATCATTACTGAATATACTTACCTGCATACCATGCGGCGAATCTATCTGATAATCAATCGGCTCCTCTATTGACTCAAACGGAATTACCGGAATTACCGGACCAAACTGCTCTTCGCGATAAAGCCTCATTTTTTCATTTACCGGGTAAACAATAGCCGGATAAAAGAATGAAGCAACGGTTTCGCCGCCATTTTCATTAATAACTTTTGCACCGTTGGCAATAGCATCATTAACTATCTCAGTTAAATACTCGGTTTTGTTTTGCTCAGGCAGTGGGGTAAGTTTTACATCCTTGTCCCACGGTAAGCCAAATTTTAGTTTGGACACCGCAGCGCTTAAAAGCTTTAAAAACTCATCAGCAACATCCTTATGCACATAAATCACCTTAATAGCGGTACAGCGCTGCCCGTTGAATGAGAGCGCGCCCAAAACACACTCATTTACAGCCAGCTGCAGATCAGCATTTTTGGTAACTATAGCAGCATTTTTGGCGTCAAGGCTCAGTACTGCCCTTAGCCTGTTTATTTTGGGATGGCGCTTTTTCAAATCATTGGCCACCTTGCTTGAGCCAATAAAGGCCAGCACATTAATTTTGCCCGTTTGCATTAAGCCCGGGGTAACTACAGCGCCCCTGCCATAAACCGTATTAACCACCCCTTTAGGAAACGACTCCTGAAAGGCCCTTAACAGCGGATAATGCAAAAGCGTACCATGCTTAGGTGGTTTAAATAAAATGGTATTGCCCATAATAAGGGCAGGTATCAGGGTAGTAAAGGTTTCGTTAAGCGGGTAGTTGAAGGGCCCCATGCACAACACCACGCCTAATGGCGAGCGGCGGATCTGCGCTATCAGCCCTTCGGCCATTTCAAACCTTGACGACTGGCGGTCAATATCCTTAAGGGCATCAATGGTAAAATTGATATACTCAATGGTACGGTCAAACTCCTTTGCCGAGTCGGCGTATGACTTGCCAATTTCCCACATTAATAGTTTGATAACCAGGGTGCGCTGTTCGCTCATTTTATAAATAAAGCGCTCCATGCATTTTATCCTGCCATCAATGCTCATGGTGGGCCATTCGCCACGGCCGTTGTTGTAGGCAGCTATAGCAGCATCAAGGGCATCATTAGCCTCCTTTTCGGTACAAACAGGGTAAGTACCTATTAATTTACGTTGATATCCATCGGCAGACGGAAAACAAACAGGAGAATACACCTCGCTCACAGGCCCATCCCAGGGCTTCATCTCTCCATCACACAGGTATTCACGCTGATGCACTTCTGCTATTTGAAATTCGGCCGGTATCTGGCTTTCCTTTACAAATATGGAACTGATCTGGTCTTGAAAACTCATATATTAATTGATGTTTGATTTTTATAAAGGTAAAAAAAGCCCGTTGCTATAAGCAAGGTTTTTATACCCCATACCCCATTATTATTAATTTTTCAATTTAATAGAGTTTGCAATATGATCCTGTTATTTTTTGTTAAAAGCGATGGACATAAAAGGTTAATCCATCAGTAAACCCAGAAAAATCAGCCTTTAATTGCCGCGAAACAACCTGCAGCGAATCGCCGCTTCTTTTTACCTCCAGGTAATGAAACATTGGCTTATAGCTGCTATCCGTATCATGAATTACGCGTTTACCTGTACGCAGAGGTTGGTGCGGGCCGCCACCGCCGCCTATTACCAGGAAATTTTTCCCCTGGATATTAAAGTGTTCAAAATTATGCGAATGGCCCGACAGGAAAAGAACTCCTTTTTTTGAATTAACAAAGGCGGGCACAAACTGCTGCTGTACTTTTAGTGAGGGTGCAACCACCTTGCTATTGGTAAAAGGCGAATGATGGCAGCCAACAATCACAAATTTGATAGCGGCATCATGGTCCAATTCAGTAATAGTATGCTGATACCAGTCATCCTGTTTCTCTATTTCCGCATCCGTCATTTTACTAAAATTAGAATTTAGTAAAACCACGGCTACAGAATCTACCTTTTCAACATAGCCGGTTGAATGATGTATCGGAAACCTCTCCTGAAATTTTGCAGCTCCCCTGCTTGCGTTCAGCATTAGTTCATGGTTACCCAGCACCGCGTAAACCGGTATATTATGCTGGCGACACGCGCCAAGGTAAACATCCATCCTTTTCCACTTACTATCCTGGCAGCCTAATGATACTACATCGCCAAGTATAAACAAGCTGGAGGGCTGACCGGCAACAATATCCTGAAAAATGAGTTTAGTTGCTTGTTGATTATGATTTGTTTTGCGGATCACCTTTTCAATCAGCAGGGGCTCCTGCGTATCACTGGCGAAGGCTATGGTATGATTCTGTTCCTGCGCAAATATTGGAGCGGGAGCGCCTGCAGCGCCCATCCACAAAATAAATAAACAAAAGTTGCGCCATACCATTAGCCAATGTCTTTAATGCTGTAATTGGAGTGAAGTTACAACATTAAAGACATTTTTATTTATCCGGGAATATCTCCGGTTTATTGATTATTAAGCAGATTCTTTATACAATGCCATCCCGGCATGATAAAAAACACCATCCTTAAAATCACCATCGGCTATAAAGCCGGTATCATCTAAATATTCTACATGCTTACCCCTGATGGTATAAAACCCGGTGTATGCACTTTTTTCATTACCACGTGCCTCATCATAACGGCCGTTTGGTAAAAATTCATGGCGTATGTAACCATCCTTTGTCACCCAAACGCCTATATGCTGATCTTTTTCCATATTTTATTCAAATGCTGTTGATGTTGTTAATGTTTTCCAGCTCTCCAGATCTTTCTGAACTGCTGCTATTTTACTGTTTGCCGCATTGTAGGCATCCTCGCCCAAAAACAAATTAAGCGGCGGATTTGGGTCTGATACTACTTGTATCATAGCAGCGGCAGCCTTTTCAGGATCACCGGCCTGTTGTTGATCCATATCGTTCTGGTGCAGGTTTACCATATCACGTACATTCTGATAGGCATCCATCTGGTTTTTAGGAACTGCAAGCGACCCCTCAGAAAGAAAATTAGTGCGGAAATAACCAGGCATTACTATAGTTACTTTTATGCCAAAGGGTTTCACCTCGGAGTACAATGCTTCTGAAAAGCCATTTACAGCAAATTTAGTAGCACAATAAATGCCTCCGCCCGGTGCACTACCGGTAAAGCCACCAACCGATGATATGTTTAAAATATTGCCCGATTGCTGTTCGCGCAGGTAAGGTAATACCTTACGGATCACGTTTAAAGAACCAAATACATTGATATCAAAATTCTCACGCGCCTCCTCGTCGGTTAACTCCTCTAAGCCACCCAGCAAGCCATAGCCTGCATTGTTTACCACTACATCAATTTTACCAAAGGTGCTAATGACTTTTTCAATAGCTTCATGTACGCTTTCTTCGTTTTTGATATTCACGGCCAGCGGTAAAAACTGGTCGCTGTGATGATCAACCGCCTTACTCAGATCGCTCAAATTTCTTGAGGTAGCAGCTACACGGTATCCATCGCTTAATAATTTTTTTACCAAGGAGAGCCCTAATCCTTTGGAGGCTCCGGTTACAAACCAAACTTTTTTGCTTTCCATTTTATTTTCTTTTTCAGGTAGATGTTTTTATTTATTAGTCAGTAATAACGACTCGATCCTTTAAGTAAGGCGTTTGGCCTTAACTGTTACTCAGATCATACTCAAAATCGGTAGAACAGGTAAGGTCCTGCCATTCACGAATCTCGTTATGCAGGGTATCCAGCTTGTTTAAAGCCCTGTTGTAAGCATCCCCACCCAACAATAAATACAAGGGCGGATTATCCTCACCGGCAATTTTTATAATTGATGCCGCCGCCTTTTCAGGGTCGCCAGCCTGCTCACCGTCCATTTTCAGATATTTTGCATGTGATGCCCTTACATCCTCATAATCCTCAATCGGGGTAGAGGTCAGGGTTAATGAATCAGGCGTAAGAAAATTAGTGCGGAACGCGCCTGGCGCTACCACGGTAACTTTAACACCTAATGATTTTACATCGGCAGCAAGCACTTCTGACAGGCCAATTACCGCGTATTTGGCGGCGCCATAAATTGCCCAGCCTGTGCCCGGTGCAATACCTGCTATTGATGATATATTGATAATATGACCTGAGCGCTGCTTGCGCAGGTAAGGCATTACAAACCTGATTACGTTAAGCGTGGCAAATACGTTTACATCAAAAGCCAGGCGGGTTTCTTTATCGGTAAGCTCTTCAATGGCGCCACCGATACCGTAGCCAGCATTGTTGATAACTACATCAATACGGCCAAAGGCTTCATGGGTATGCTGCAGGGCCAGTGATACACTGCTTTCATTAACAAGATCAACCTGCAGCGGTAAGAAATTATTGCTTTGGATATTAACAGCATCTATTAACTCCTGTTGGTTTCTGGAAGTAGCGGCAACAAGCTGACCAGCATCCAGTAATTGTTTAACTAAACTGAGGCCAAACCCTTTGGAGGCACCAGTTATAAACCATACTTTTTTGTTGTTGTCCATAATTTGTTCTGTTTTGATAGAACAAAATTAAGGCGGCGGGGGGAGCTTTGCATTACGCTAATCAAACCAATAATTACAAAATTCAAACATTCATGAATTTTTACCCTCTTTTTGTTGTATAAGGCACAGCCGGGTTATAACAAATATAACGAATTGCGCGCCTTAAAACAAGTGAGGCTCGCAAAACTTAAACATTCCTGAAAGAGGACGGCGTTAGCTGCGTTTGCTTTTTGAAAAAATTATTAAAGTGGGTAGCCTCCTCAAAACCAAGACAATACCCTATCTCAGATATATTCCAGTCGGTATGGCGGAGCAGCGACTTGGCTTCGCTCAGCAGGCGTTCGGCTATATGGTCGGTAGTGGTTTTGCCGGTAGTTTCGCGGATGGCCCTGTTAAGGTGATTAACGTGAACCGACAGCCGCTGAGCAAAATCATTGGCCGAGCGCAGGGCAAAACGCTGTGCAGGTGTTTCAATCGGAAACTGGCGCTCCAGCAGCTCGGTAAATACAGATGTTATCCTTGATTTAGCGTCGGCATGTTTATAAACATTTTCTGACGGCTGCGTTTTTAGTGCGTAATACGCCAACTCGGTAACATAATTCCTGATCAGCTCATATTTAAAATCATATTCGGAGCTGATTTCTTCTATCATTTTACGGAATAAACCGGCCACATACTCGCCCTGGGCATCATCTAAGGCATAAACGGGCTTGGCACCAATGGCAAACATCGGCAACTCGCCTAAGCCGCCTCTGAAGCGCTCAGCAAAAAACGACTCGGTGAATATGCAAAAGAAACCCGACCGGTCATCAGACATGTGCTCAAAGGTGTAAGGCACATGCGGACTAAAAAACATCAGCGTGGTGCCAGACAGTTCTATACTTTTATCGGCGTAGTGAATAATATTATCACCGCGCATTAAACTAATTTTATAAAAGCTTCTGCGGCTGTAGGTTACAGGCTTTGCGTTAGGGCCAATACAGTCCTCTATCCTGAAAACGTTAAAATGACCTATGTTCTGCTGCAGGTTATCGGGCAGCCAGTCAAATTTATCCTTGTAAAATTCCTCGAGTGTTTCTGATGCCATACCCAAAGTTACAAAATTCAAACCTCACCACAAACCTGACCGTTAAAATAGCGTCATTTTTGGTTAATTTTCTAATTAAAACTTGATAATTTTATTGTATTTCAGCTGATTTTTGATCGAAAAAGCATGTTTTTTGAAGAAAATTACTCGTTTTTTTTGCCTGACCAAAACGGTCAGTTCATCTATGTACAAACCAAATGGTATGTTTTGATAATTGCCTGGTACTGGCTGACAGATTACATATCATGTCGTCATCCTGAGGCACGAAGGATCTGATAGTAAGTTGTGCAAGCCGGAGAATAGATCTTTCGCTATCGCTCAGGATGACAAGTTTAATTTTATGGAAGAAGTGCAGGAAGGCCGGACTTGTGGGGTGCAGCATGACAAATTTAATTTTATGGCAGAAGTGCGGGGAGGCTGGACTTGTGGGGTGCCGAAACAAGTTCACTGTTGTCCGGTAAAAAGATTTTTTGATAAAAGTTAAGGGGTAGCCGAAAGACTACCCCTTTGTGTTGATATTTGAGTTACCACACTTAAATACGCAACATGAGCAAAAGTAATTTTTTTACCGGACAACAGTGAAACAAGTTCGGCATGACAGGTTTTATGATGATATAGGTATATAACAAAAAGCGGCTTCATCATATGATGAAGCCGCTTTTTAAATATTGCGTGTACAGTTATTCCTGTTCTTCCAGACCAGCGGCAGCGGCTTCATCTAAAAACCAGGCGGTTTCGCCGGTTATTGAGTCAATCAGCTGGGCCGGATATTCTTCAATATCTTCTGCATCTTCCAGTATGTGGTGTACGGCAATTGCTTTGCCTTCGCCATAAACTAAAAATGCAATGTATTTGGCCTCATTAATCAGCGGTGCGTTTAGTGTAATGCGCCATACCTGCTGATCTTCCAGCCAAACCTCTTTTACATCGGGCTTGGTATCATGCAGTACCGGGGTATGGGGGAACAATGATGCGGTGTGCGAATTGTCGCCCAGACCAAGCAATACCAGGTCAAAACTTGGCTCGTCCTCATCAAAAAATGCGGTGATCATTTGCCAGTATTTGGCTGCTGCTTCTGCCGGCTCAAAGGTGGTATCAACCGGAAAAACATTAGCCGGACTAATCATCAATGGGTCAAACAGGGCTTTTTTAGCCATCAGGTAATTACTGTCTTTATGATCCTGAGGTACGTTACGCTCATCACCAAAAAAGAAGTATACTTTTTCCCAGTTAACCTGGTCGGCGTATGATGTTGATGCCAACAATTCATACAGCTTTTTTGGCGAACTGCCACCAGACAAAGCCACGGTGAACCTGCCGCCTGCGGCTATCGATTCATTGGCTGTTTTAACAAAATACTCTGCCAATGAGGTAAGCACCTCATCAGCAGAGTTAAATATATTCAATTTCATAAATTAATGCTTTTTGCCGTTTACCGGTAATGTGAACCAGTTATATCCGTCGCGGGCAATTAATGCCTCGGCAGCTTCAGGTCCCCATGAATCGGCAGAATAATTAGGGAAATTCAGACTCTTTTTAGTTTGCCATGTGTTCAGTATAGGCATTACCAGTTCCCATGCTGCCTCAACCTGATCGCCACGCATAAACAGGGTTTGATCACCCAGCATGGTATCCAATATCAGCGTTTCATAGGCTTCAGGAGCCTGGTTGGTGTAAGTACCTTTATAGTCAAACACCATATCCACAACGTTTAATACCATATCAATCCCCGGGCGTTTGGCCTGCACCTGCAAACGGATGCTCATTTCAGGCTGAATGCTGATGATAAGCCTGTTTTGCTGCCAGCTTTCGGCAGCCTCGGTAGGGAATATTAAATGCGGCACATCCTTAAACTGGATGGTAATAACCGATGATGACTGGTGCAATCTTTTACCTGTGCGTAAATAGAACGGCACACCCTGCCAGCGCCAGTTATCCACAAAAAACTTGATGGCTGCAAAAGTTTCGGTGTTTGATTCCGGGTTTACCTTTGGCTCCTCGCGGTAGCCTGGAACTTCTTTACCCTTCATCCAGCCGCTGCCATACTGGCCCCTAACGGCCGAATTGCGTACATCCTCAGGAGTAAACCTGCGCATGGCCTTTAATACATCAACCTTGCGGTCGCGTACTTCATCGGCGCTAAAGCTCACAGGTGGTTCCATAGCTATGTGGCAAAGTAATTGCAACAGGTGGTTCTGGATCATATCGCGCATGGCACCAGAGCCGTCGTAATAATCGCCGCGTTCTTCAACACCCAATTGCTCGGTAACTGAAATTTGTACGTGCTCAATGTAGTTACGGTTCCACAGTGGCTCCATAATGGAGTTGGCAAAGCGGAAAGCCATAATGTTCTGAACGGTTTCTTTACCCAGGTAGTGATCAATACGGTAGATCTGGCATTCGTCAAAAATGTTCGACAGCAATTGATTCAGTTCCTTTGCTGTTTCCAGATCATGACCAAATGGTTTCTCGATAATGATGCGTACGCGTTTTTTATCCTCGGCCAGTTTGGCTTTTGATATGTTAGAGGCAATTATCGGGAAGAAATTAGGCGCTACTGCCAGGTAAAACAATACGTTGGCTTTAGCTTTCCACTCGGCATTGTGCTTGTCAATACGTTTGCCAAACTCCTTGTAGGTTTCAAAGTCGTTGGCGTCTGATACCTGGTAATAAATATTTTTTGTAAAATCGGCCCATTTTTTCTCGTCGGTTTTACCGCTGCGCGAAAACTGGTTGATATCCTTATGTAAATTCTCCCTGAACTGTTCGTCAGTAAGTTTGGTACGACCGGTGCCAATAATAGAGAACTGCTTAGGCAACCATCCATCTAAAAAAAGATTGTAAAGGGCCGGGGCAATTTTCCGTGAATTTAAATCCCCTGTACCACCAAAAATGATGAATATAGTAGGATCTGATTTAGTTTGTGTGCTCATGTTTGTGCTATTTTTTTAGTATCAAGTAGATAGTATCAAGTATCATGACTTATTTCAAGTATTGAGGCTTTTTTGCAAGCCGTATACCATTTTTTGTATGTCTGTAATTATTGCGCAGGCTTTCTCCAGCTTTTGCTGGCTTATATAGTTAAACTCCTTAACAATAATAAGCTGCGTTTCCAATTCAAAAGAAGACCCCAATGCTATACTTAAAAAACGGTGCAGCTCTTTATTCGATCCTCTTCCGCAACCTTCTGCAATGTTAGATGGTATTGAAATAGCCGAGCGTATCAATTGGGAAATCAATCCATATTTTTCTTCGGAAGGTAAAGTTTTGCTTAGTTGAAATACAATTTTCGATATTTCGATCCCTGCTTTCCATACTTTTAATTCCTTGAAATTATGCATTCCTGTCCTGATACTTGATACTGGCTACTTGATACTGACTCTCCTTATTGATTAGTCCTCAGTTGGCGCCCATTGTGTATGGAAAGTACCTTCTTTACCTATTAATTCATAAGTATGCGCTCCAAAATAGTCGCGCTGTGCTTGCGTAAGGTTTGACGGCATCCTGGCACTACGGAAAGCATCAAAGTAACTTAATGATGCGGCATAAGCTGGTGCAGCAATACCGGCAGCAATAGTTTTTGACAATACTTTTCTGATACCCGGTACAGCTCTCTGAACCAATGCCTGTACGTTGGCATCAAGCAACAGATGCTCAAGACCGGCATTTTTCTCATACGCCTCAAAAATATCATTCAGGAATTTTGAACGGATGATACAGCCACCGCGCCATATTTTGGCTATTTCGCCCAGGTGCAGGTCATATTTGTACTCTGCAGATGCGTTTGATAACAGGTGCATGCCCTGTGCATAACTGATGATCATGGTGAAGTAGAACGCCTGCTCCAAGGCTGCAATCAGCTCGGTTTTATCAGCATCCAAAACAATCTCGTCCTTAGCGTAAAGGGCAGCCGCTTTTTCGCGCAGTTGTTTGTATTTTGACATATCGCGCATGGCAACAGAGGTATCAACTGTAGGTATCGGGGCCTGCAGGTCCATGGCCACTTGCGATGTCCATTTACCGGTACCCTTGGCACGGGCTTCGTCCTTAATATCATCTAATAATAAATGATCGGTACCCGGGGCTTTGTATTTAAATATATCCTTGGTAATATCCAGCAGGAATGATTGCAGCCTGCCATTGTTCCAATCGGTAAAAATGGCGCCTATTTCGTCATTACTCAGCTTTAAGCCTTTTTTCAATATCTCGTAGGTTTCAGCTATCAGCTGCATAATACCGTACTCAATACCGTTGTGTACCATTTTAACAAAATGGCCTGATGCACCCGGACCTATGTAGGTTACACAAGGTACACCATCAACCTTAGCAGCAATGGCCTCAAAAATAGGTTTCATTACGTTGTAGGCTTGCTTATCGCCACCGGGCATCATGCTTGGGCCGCGGCGCGCACCTTCTTCGCCACCTGAAACTCCCATACCAAAGAAATGCAGGCCTATGGCCTCAAGCTCTTCTACACGGCGGTTGGTATCAGTAAAGTGCGAATTACCGCCATCAATTAAAATATCACCTTTCTCCAATAGCGGGGTAAGCTCTTCAATTACGCTGTCTACAATTTTACCGGCCGGAACCAGCATCATGATAGCTCTTGGTGTTGTTAAGCTTTGTATAAACTCCTTAACATCACCAAAACCTTTGGCGGCTCTGTCGCCGGCTTCCTCGTTTAGTGATGCTACCTTAGCGGCATCTTTATCGTGCCCGGCTACTGCAAAACCATGATCGGCCATGTTTAGTAGTAAGCTACGGCCCATAACGCCTAAGCCTATCATACCAAAGGCATATTTATTTGTTGTTGCGCTCATTTTATCTTTTAGTTTATTGGTTCATCTATAACTATTTAGCCCCACCTAAATCCTTTCCAAAGGAGAGGACTTTAAAAACTTCACTCTTTTTGAACCCTCTCCTCCGGAGAGGGCAGGGTGAGGCTAAGTAACGGCCCATGTTCTAATGAACACTATTCGCATTTTTTAGATCTTCTAATATTTTTTTTGTGGTTTCGAAGTTCACATGCTGAAAAGAGCGGATACCGAGTTTCTGGGCCGCGTTCACAAACATGATCCTGTCATCAAAATACACACATTGCTGCGGCGAGGCCTGCGCTATACCCATGGCCAGTTGCCATATACCCGGATCGGGCTTGCGCATTTTTACCTCGCACGATGATACGAAGGCATCAAAACACTCATGCAGCTTAAATTTTTTAACCCGGTAATCATTGAGTTCTTTCCCCTCGTTGTTTACCGAGATAATGCGGAAACCACAATCCTTTTTCCACTCTTTAAGCCAGGCCAGCGTGTTGGGTAACTCCACAGACTGTGCATAAATGAACTCTTTAAAATCCTCCCGCACAAAATCGCGCGGATGGTTAAATATTACCGTATCCAGGTATTCATCAAGGGTAACGCTGCCAATTTCATATACGTTAAATATAAAATTGTGCAGCTCGTTTACCTCGGCATAATCCAGACCGAATTTTTCTGATGCTTCTTTGCGGGATTCATGACCCCAGCCGTTGGAGAGCAAAATGCCTCCAACGTCAAAAAAGAGTATTTTTAGGTTTGCAGCTTCCATAAAAGCAAATTAGCTTACTTTGCTTTTTTGTTCTTCAATTGCGTTTAACAATTTTTCAAAAGGCTTGTTAAATTTCTCAATACCTTCATCTTCCAATTGCTGGGTAATGGCATCAAGGTCAATTCCAAGATCTTTCAATTTAACTAATGTTGCAGTTGCTTCTGCCAAACCGCCTTCTAAAGTGTTTGCAGCAATACCGTGATCACGGAAAGCGTCAACAGTTTCCAAAGGAACGGTATCAACAGTATCCGGACCAATCAGGGCCTCTACATATTTGGTATCTTTAAATGCAGGGTTTTTGCTGCCGGTACTTGCCCATAACAAACGTTGTGGCTGTGCGCCTTTAGCTGCAAGTTTTTCCCAACGTGCAGAGCTGAACACTCTTTTGTAAATTTCGTATGCTTTTTTAGCTGATGCGATAGCAACCTCACCCACTAATGCTTTTTCGCCTTTTGATTCCAATAACGGATCAACCACTACATCTATACGGCTAAGGAAGAAACTTGCTACTGATGCGATGTGTGCAATTTCATGACCTGCTGCCAGGTGGTCTTCCAAACCTGAAATGTATGCTTCGGTAACGGCTTCATAACGCTCTAAACCAAAAAGCAGGGTTACGTTAATGTTGATACCTTTAGCAATTGACTGCCTGATGGCCGCTAAACCTGGCTGTGTTCCAGGGATTTTGATCATTACGTTTTTGCGGTCAACTTTTTTCCAAAGTTCTTCGGCTTGTTTGGCAGTACCCTCGGTATCCAGTGCTAAAAACGGAGATACTTCCAGGCTCACATAACCGTCAACCTTTTTTGACTCCTCATATACACCTTTAAAAAGGTCTGCTGCCTGTTGGATATCCTTTACGGCTAAGCCAAAAAACAATTGTTCATTATCATCTGTGGTTTTTGAAAGTTCCACAATATCGTTATCATAATCAGAGCTGCTGGTTATGGCTTTTTCAAAAATGGCCGGGTTTGAGGTTACGCCTCTTACACCATCTTCATCAATTAAGTTTTTCAATTTTCCCGAAGCAATGATTTCGCGGTCGATAAAATCAAGCCAGATGCTTTGTCCGAAATCATGTATTTGCTTTACATTATTAGTTGCCATATTATTAGGTTGTTTTAAAGTTCATTATTTAATTAACGAGGCAGATGTATTTTTTTTTGCAGATGGCGGTTTTACCTCCCAAACCGCCTGCATTTGTTTTAATAGATTAAAGTTCCTAATTTATAATGGTAAATTGGTAACCTTAGTATCATAGTTTTAATAACAGTGTCATTAAGACACATTTGATGCGCACTTACGCTATATTAATTCCTCCTAACGTAGGGGTGCGGCGGCTTTTGCCTGGGAGGATTTCTTTGTACGATATAAAATCGCATGGTTTATAAACCCCTTCCTCCCCCTTCCCAAGGGAAGGAATCGCGCACATGCCCACTGTTTTTTTATTCTCTGCCTTTTTATCCTTAGCTCAAACTACGTGTTTGATGCCACCAGGATATTCAGGTTATAACCAATAAAAAGTCCGCTCTCAATAACTCCGGTAATTGATTTAATATCCTTCTCCATACTGCTGCCAATTTCATCAAACTTACAGTCAAGTATAAAGTTACCATTCTCAGAAATTATTGGCCCGTCTTTTCCTTTGGCCGGTCTTAACGCTATGCTGTTGGCGCCTAATTCCTTTAATCCTTTTTCAACGTATAACAGCGCCTGCGGAAACACCTCAATAGGGACCGGAAAATTAGTACCCAGCTTATTTACCATTTTTGAATCGTCAACAATGATATAGCTAACCTCGCTCGAGCTGATGAGCAGTTTCTCTTTAAACATGGCCCCTCCACGGCCTTTTATCAGGCTATTGTTGGGGTCTACTTCATCGGCACCATCAAATAGCCAGTCGGGTTTATTTTCAAACAGCGTAGTTAAAGGTACGCCAAGCTTGCTGCAAAACATGGATAGCTCCAACGAGGTAGGGATAGCCTTAACGTTTAGCTTTTCCTTCTTTATTCTGTTGGCTATTGCTATTAAGGCCAGGTAAGCCGTTGAGCCCGATCCTACCCCTAATATATCGCCATCCTTCACCTTGGCGGCAATTTCTTCAGCAACCTTTTGCTTACCACTGATGTTGATGATCTCGGCCGACCATTCCAGGTTTTTGATTAAACTACTTTGCCAATCCATTTCTTTTGTATCAAGTAGTTAGTATCAAGTATCAAGATTTTGATACCTACAATAAGAGCAAGTATCAAATAGACAATGATGTCTTGCTACTTGATACTCGCTACTTGATACTAAACTACAATAATGCTTTTGCTTTGTTAACTACATTTTCAACCGTAAAGCCGAAGTGTTTATACAGGTCTTCTGCCGGGGCCGATTCACCAAAGGTGGTCATGCCTAACATATCGCCTTCGTCGGTAGTGTATTTATGCCATCCCATTGGTGATGCCATTTCAACTGCCAAACGTTTCCTGCTTGCTTTAGGAAATACCGACTCTTTGTAAGCCGCATCCTGTTTTTCAAATAACTCCCATGATGGCATACTTACCACGCGGGTTGAAATGCCTTCGGCCTCTAATTTGGCTTGCGCTTCCATGATCAGCGATACTTCAGAACCGGTTGCCATCAGGATCAGATCCGGACCTTTGCTTCCTTCTGACAGGATGTAAGCCCCTTTTTCCAAACCATCAGCCTTACCGTATTTATCCTGATCAAGAATTGGTAAGCCCTGACGGGTGAATACCAAAACAGTAGGACCGCCTTTTTTCTCGATAGCAACTTTCCATGCAAATGCGCTTTCATTGGCATCGGCCGGGCGGATAACCGTTACATTAGGGATTACACGCAATGTTGATAAGTGCTCCACAGGTTGGTGGGTAGTACCATCCTCGCCTAACCCGATACTATCATGGGTGTAAACGAATATCGGGCTGATCTTCATAATGGCCGCCAAACGGATCGGCGGGCGCATATAATCAGAAAATTGCAGGAAGGTAGCACCAAACGGCAACAAACCTTTGGTTAAAGCCATACCATTTAAAGCCGAACCCATGGCATGCTCACGGATACCAAAGTGGAAGTTACGACCGTTCCTGTTCTCAGAGGTGAAAGAATCATACTCTTTCAAATTAGTTTCTGTTGATGGCGAAAGGTCTGCCGCACCACCAATCAGGTTTGGCAAGCTGCCTGCAATAGCATTTAATACTTTGCCTGATGCCTGACGTGTGGCCATTTTAGGATCAGAACCCTTAAAGCTTGGCAATTTAGCTGCCCAGCCAGCCGGAAGCTCGCCATTGAAAGCGGCTTCATATTCAGCAGCTAATTCAGGATATTTAGCTTTATAATCAGCAAATAATTTATTCCATTTTTCTTCTTTGCCTTCGCCTTTAGCACCTTTTTCATGGTAGTATTCCAATACTTCGGCAGGTACATTGAATGATTTTTCAGGATCAAAGCCAAAGAATTTTTTAACCAATTTAATTTCATCAGCACCCAGCGGCGAACCGTGTGAGCCTGCAGTACCTGATTTGTTAGGGCTACCATAGGCAATTAATGAACGAACGCGGATCAGTGATGGTTTTTGAGTTTCAGATTTAGCATTGATCAAAGCCAGCTCTAAAGCGTGGGTATCGTTCACATCAGCTACTTCCTGCACCTGCCAGCCATAAGCACGGAAACGGGCGCTTACATCTTCGTTAAAAGCAATGTCGGTACTGCCCTCAATGGAGATGTGGTTATCATCATATAAATAGATCAGGTTACCCAATTGTAAGTGGCCCGCTAATGAAGCCGCCTCAGAGGTAACACCTTCCATCATATCACCATCGCTGGTGATAGCGTAAATATTGTAGCTAAAAAGCTCAAAGCCTGGTTTGTTGTAACGTGCTGCCAGGTGTTTTTGCGCAATGGCAAAACCTACACCGTTAGCAAAACCCTGACCTAACGGACCTGTAGTAACGTCAACACCAGGAGCCAAACCATACTCCGGGTGACCGGCGGTTTTGCTGTTTAACTGGCGGAATTGTTTGATATCTTCTAAACTCAGGTCATACCCTGTCAGGTATAAAAAGCTGTATTGCAAGATACAAGCGTGACCTGCTGAAAGGATAAACCTGTCGCGGTTTGCCCAATCAGGGTTTTTAGGGTTGTAGTTTAAAAATTTTGACCATAAAACGTGGCCCATTGGTGCAAGCGCCATGGCGGTACCCGGGTGACCGGAATTTGCTTTTTGCACGGCATCAGCCGATAATATACGTACGGTATCTATTGCTAATTTTTCAATGTCCTTAGTATTTTCCATTATTTTGTCGGTGTTGTATAGTTTTTATTTAGTTGGTGTTGTTATTGATTTTTTTACAGGGCTTTCTTCATCTCCGTCGGTAAGCCACAGCCTTGAGCCTCCTTTTATGCCATCGGCATTGGTAACAATTTTCATGTTCTTATCCAGTTTAAAAGTAAGCTTGTCAGAGTTACCCCCGCCTATATATAAAGTATCATAATTAAATACGGTTTTCAAAATGGCAAAAACCTTTTGCATCCGCTTATTCCACTTTTCTTTTCCTTCTTTTTCAAGGGCCTTTTCGCCTATGTACATATCATAGGTGGTTTTGCTATCCTTAACCGGATGATGCGCCAGCTCCAGGTGAGGCAGTAAATGACCATCCATTAATAAGGCAGTGCCGAAGCCCGTGCCCAGGGTAATCACCATTTCCAAACCTTTGCCGCTTACCACACCCAGGCCCTGCATGTCTGCATCGTTAACCACCTGTGTTGGCTTGCCCAAAGCTTCGGTTAGCTTTTTGCTCAGGTCAACACCGGCCCAAAGCTTGGTATCTAAATTAGGGGCGGTTTGTATCACTCCCTTTTTTACATATCCCGGAAAACCAACTGATATTTTATCATAGGCCGGGAAATTTTTAACCAACGTTTTGATAGCCTTAATCAGATTTTCGGGACTTGCCGGTGCCGGGGTTACAATTTTATCATAATCCATTTTAAGCTCGCCCTTTTTATTTAGAATGGTGGCTTTAATGTGTGAGCCCCCAATATCAATGGAGAGGATCTTTATCTGCGATGGGGTGTTTTTCATCAGTATGATTTGTTTTTAAACTGTAATGAGCCTATCATGAATTTTGTTTTTTATTTTTTTGAGTCATAAGCCCTGATGATTTCATTACCATAAAACTAACTGATTTTTAGGTGTGATTATTGTTAAATAATCCCGGCGCGTAAATATCAGATTTTTTATGTAATACACCTATTATTAATTGTTGAAACAACACTAATAAACAGCCTCTATTACAAAAGTAAAGTTAGCGTTGCTTTTCACTTTACAAGCAAAAATTCAAAGTATTTTACCCAATAATGGCAAAAACACCCCAAAATGTACTTTTTGTTAATAAATTCTTAATTTTTATGACTTAAATTATATTTTTTTATGAGTTTTTTAAATATATAGCTCGTTTTTACCTGCATTAATCACATAATTCTTGCCTTTCCACACAAAAATACCCGATGTACCCTCGGGCAAGGTTACCTGAACGCGCAATTTTCCTTTTTCAAACACATATTTCACCAACAGCTTTCCGTTAGGATGCGGTATCTCGCCGCTCACGTTTTTTAGCTTGCCCAAATGGGGTTCTATTTTTATTTTACTAAATCCGGGAGCATAGGTATCAATTCCTAATATTGTTCTGTAAAATTCAATATTCGGGCTGGCACCCCAGGCATGACAGTCAGACCGGTTATGCTCCAGATCTGATATTTCGGCCCAGGTAGTAAGCCCCATGTTAATATTTTTACGCCATATATCAAGCCAACTCAGGTAGTCATCGCCAAGGCCGCCCTTTACCAGGGCCTGGTGCAGGTAGTACTTAAAGTAAATGGTACATTTTGTAATGGTGGTATCGGCAAGCATTTTTTTACATAACGCATTAGCATCGTCGCCGGTAGCCAGCTCCGTTAAAACAGCCAGCGAATTGGTATGCTGCGAAAACAGCTGCCTGTCTTCCGTATCTGAATATAATTGCCTGCCTGCATCCCAATATCTTTTTTGAATGGTGGCCTTTAACTGTGCGGCCTTTTGCCGGTATAGTACGGCAAAAACAGGCAGCCCCATTTTAGCCTCCATGTCGGCAGCCTGGTTGTAGGCCCACATCAACTGCATATCCAGCACAGCCGAGTTTCCGTTGGCGCTCGGCGCGGCCCCAAAATCCCAGCCTTTGTCGCTCACCCAGTCAACAAACGTCCAGTAAGGGGTATCTTTTAATGAGCCATCAGCTTGCTGGTATTTAGCAAAAAACGCCAGTATATCCCTTGCCCCTTCCAGCTTGTCTTTTATAAAAGCGCTGTCGGGCCGGTACATCCAGTAATCATGCAGCATACCTATATACCATAATGAAAAGGTTGAAATAATTTGAGGCGAGTATGACGGATGCCTGCTCAACGTAATACCCTCGGCAATACGCGAGTGATCCATCTGGTTAATGGCGTTACGCACCAGCCGGTCATCGCCACTGTTGTAGTACGATACCAGGGCTTGTATCCGGGTATCGCCCACGTATTGCAGTTGCTCATAATACGGGCAATCGGTATAAGTTTCGCCGGCGCAAAGGCGTGCGGTACGCCAGCCTATGTCCAGTATCTTTTGCATTTCGGGGTTGCCGGTTTCCAGCCTGGCATTCAGCTGAAACGGATAACCGGTAAACGTACCGTACAGATCATCAATAACCAGCGGCTCAGCGGCAGTTTTAATTTTTACCTGGATATACCGGTAGGTGCGCCAGGCTAAGGTAGTAAACGTTTGGTTAGCCGATCCATCGGCAGTAATGCTGTCGCGGCGGCCTGCAAAAAGTTTGCCCTCCACATCATTACGGTTGCCCTTCACCGTTCCGTCGGGCCCGGTTATACTGGTAAACATGGCTTCGGCATAGGTTAACTTGATGGCGGCGTTTTTACCCTTGCTAAAGTTTAACGTTACAAAGGCATTGGTTAAATAAGTTTGATCAAGCAACAACGTGGCCTCGGTATTTGGCGGTATGGTTACAGCAGTTTTTGTAGCCGGGAACGTTTTGGGCACGCTCACGCCATCGGCCTGCCGCAGGGTGGCCAGGCGCTGGTATTTCATTTCCATTTGCGGTAACGATGATGGCACCAACATCCAGCCAAAAGCGTTTACTGTACCCTTGGGGTTACCGGCATCAATTTTTACGGCGTTTTTCCAGGTGCTATCGTCAAAGTCAACAGCGTTCCATCCTTTAATAAAGGTGTTCATGTCAACACATTCGCCCGGGCCTGCCACATAATAAGGATGATAACCTATACCGGTAAGCGGCTGGTAGGCTTTATCCCGGATACATTTCCAGCTTTTGCCGGTATTAATAACATCTTCATTGGCGGTATTGCCCTGCATGATGAATGCCGTACGGACAGAGATCTGAGCCTCGGCGCGGTAATCGCCCTCGTTCCATACCAGGGCGGCAATGTTGTTATTGCCCGCTTTAAGGTAAGGCGCCAGGTCAACGGTTTCATAGTTCCAGTAATAGGTATCGCCGCGGGCCGGGCCTAAGGATACCAACGTTTGGTTAACATATAGTTTATACCGATTATCGGCCGATACATGCACCACAAATGAGGTTGGCTTAGCATCGAGTTGAATGTTTTTCCGGAAATGATAAACCCCATAATCCTTGGGCGATTCATCAGGTGCGGTGATCCAGAAGGCTTTCCATGGGCCCCTTAATAAGGAAGCAGAAACAGTTTGAGAAATACCGGTTTTGACAATTAACAAACAGGCTACAAGCAGTACCGACTTAAAAAATATCTTCATTATGAGGTATTGTTAGCTACGGTTAACAGCAGGGAGCCATACCGTTGATTTATAATTAAAGCTAAAGTAGTTAATTGATTTAGCTTATCCATCCAATATTTTGTTTAAAAACCAATGAGCGGTACTCCCGTAAACAAAGGATGCAGACAGGTAAAACAACATGATTACACCATGGCTTTGTGCCAGCCCGGAAAGAGGGGCAAAACATCAGCCCATGAAAGCAGCGCCATTTTTTCAGCTTTAAGTGACTAATAAAAAAAAGATATCCGCTGTTTTAAGAGACACATTGGCTTATTATTTCATAAATCATCTATCTTTAACTTTTGCCAAACCTACATTTATGGATATTTTAACCGTATTTATACTGCTCTTGGTTGTTTATTTAATAGTAAGCAACAAAACAGATATTAACCGGAAACTAAGCGATCTGGATAATAAAACCTCCGAGCTTAAACGCCTGATTGAGCAATTACGGGTATCAAGAACCATAGAGGAACCTGCAAAAGCAACCGAGGTGCCCAAGCCAATAATCAGCGAACCCACCCCGGTTACCCCACCTGAACAACCGCTTAGTAAACCACAACCACCGGAAGCAGCGCACCTGGCCGAAGCTGTCAGGCCCGAAAATATTGAAAGACAGCCGGAAGTTATCAGTGATAGCCTGTCGGCCATTAAACGCCCGGTTAAAACCGCCGATCTGTATCCGCCCAAACCTAAAGAACCCGAGCCATCATTTTTTGAGCGCCACCCCGATCTGGAAAAATTTATCGGCGAAAACCTGATCAACAAAATAGGTATTGCCATACTGGTGCTGGCCATTGGCTACTTTGTAAAATTTGCCATTGATAATGACTGGGTTGGCCCATTAGGTCGTGTAGGTATAGGTATTGTGTGCGGCGGTATTTTAATAGCCATAGCACACCGGCTGCGCAACAGCTATAAAGCCTTTAGCTCGGTGCTGGTTGGTGGCGGTTTGGCGGTGTTTTATTTCACCATAACGCTGGCCTATCACCAGTTTCACCTGTTTAACCAAACGGCATCATTTATTATCCTCATCGTGATCACCATTTTTGCGGTGCTGCTTTCACTGCTATATGACAAGCAGGAGCTGGCCGTAATAGCCCTGGTTGGCGGCTTTGCCAGTCCGTTTATGGTGAGCAGCGGCAACGCCAATTACAATGCGCTGTTTATATACCTCCTTATATTAAATATCGGCCTGCTGGTTATTGCTTACTTTAAGGCCTGGCGCATACTGAACATGGTATCCTTTGGGTTTACGGTATTGGTTTTTGCCAGCGTTTTATATACCCTTACTGCAGCCACCTATAGCATTGGCTTTACGTACGCCAGTATTTTTTATGTATTATTCTTTATTATTAACGTAGCGCACAATGTACGCGAGAATAAAAAGTTCATCGCATCTGACTTTACCATACTGCTTACCAACACTGCCCTTTATTTTGCCGCCGGTTTGTACCTGCTTACCGTGATGAAAGAGGAACAGTTCCGGGGGTTATTCTGCGTGAGCTTAGCGGTAGTGAACCTTGTGTTATCATACACGCTATTCCGCAACCGCAAGGTTGATACCAACATATTATACCTGCTTATTGGTATTACGTTAACGTTTATCTCTCTGGCCGCCCCTATCCAGCTCCATGGTAATAATATCACCCTCTTTTGGGCTTCGGAGGCGGTGCTGCTGTATTGGCTGTACCAAAAGTCGGCAATACCGTTAATGAAATTTACCTCGTTAATATTGTGGGGCGCCATGCTGCTTAGCCTGTTTATGGATTGGTACCAGATATACAGCTACCACGGCATAAGCCTCACCATTATTGCCAACAAAGGTTTTATTACCACGCTGGTTGCCGCCATTGGCTCCTACCTGTTATCTGTTTTGGTGAGCCCCGATCAGTCGCCGGAGGTGCGCGGTATCACGGTAGACAAGCGGGTGTTCAGCATTGCGGGGCTTGCGCTTTTATTTTTAAGCGGCCTGCTGGAGATCAACCACCAGTTTTTAAACCGCTACCCTAATACTTCCTTAAATACGCTTTACATCATGTTGTATACCCCGGCCTTTGTCTACGCGTATTACCTGGTATCTATAAAAGTACAGGCATTACAGTTCCATGAAAAAATAAGGCTGGCCATACTCCTGATCTGTGTTACGGTTTACCTGGCATTAATGCCCGAATTTTTTGCCCTGCAACGCTCAATGTTAATGCAACAGCAACCACCGGCCAGCCACTTTACCGCCCATTGGATAGCGGCAATTTTTATTGGCTTATTGTTTTACCGCATTATACGCCTTTGCCAGGTAACGCTGGATGCCGGTATGAAGGTGGTGTTTACTTGGCTTATTGGCGCAGCCGTGGTATTGTTTTTAAGCGTGGAAGTAAGCTTGTTAAGCAACCTGCTGTTTTACGGCAAAGTACGTTCTATTGACCGTATAGAAACGGTTTACGTTAAAACTGGCCTGCCCATACTGTGGGGCCTGCTCTCCTTTGCCCTCATGTGGCTGGGCATGCGCCATAAATTAAAGGTAATGCGCATTGTATCATTAAGCTTATTTTCGCTTACGCTGCTTAAGTTATTTTTGTTCGATATTGTTGATATACCACAGGCCGGAAAAATTGCAGCATTCTTTTGCCTGGGTATTTTGCTGCTTATTATATCATTCATGTATCAAAAGGTTAAAAAAATTATTGTTGACGATGAGGCAAAAGCTAAGGATGAATAAAATTGCAGGTTTAACATTACTGTTTTGCAGCCTGATGTTACCAGCACTGGCACAAAATAATTTTAAATTCCAGGCAGCCCTGCACAAAGCCGACAGTGCAGGCTTTTATCGCATCAGCCTGCAACCCGCCCTGGTAGCAAAGGCCCGTGCCGATTTATCAGACGTAAGGATTGCCGATGCTAAAGGAAAGTTTGTGCCTTACATACAGGCTGGCAGCCTGCCGCAAAAAAACCAGAAAAGCTTTGTAGTTTTTAACCCCGTGGCCGCCCGCCTGACCACCGATACCGGGACCACCTATATTGTTGAAAACAAAACGGGCCTGGGGCTTGACCGCCTGTGGATAAAACTGCAAAACACCGCCGTGCAGCGTAAGGTAAACTTAATGGGCAGCGATGATCTGCAGCAATGGTTTGCCATACAGGAAGAAATCCCCCTGCAGGAAGCGGTGCAAAACAGCGAGGGTACTTACATGCAGTCATTATCGTTCCCGGCCAGCAATTACCGTTACCTTAAAATTTTGGTGAACGATAAAAATAAAACACCCATTAAGTTTTTACAGGCGGGTATTTATACCGAATACGCGGCCACCATGGCTTACAGCCCTATCCCCGATGTTAAGTTTAGCCGCGCCGATAGCAACAAAACCACTTACATCAGCATCAAACTGAATGATAATTACCAGGTAAACAAACTGCATTTAAATATCAGCGCCCCTAAATATTTTAAGCGCAACATTACTGTTTATCAAATAATTGGCCACTACAAAGAAGCCGTAACCGAAACGGAGCTTAACTCGGCCAAAAACGACGACCTGCTATTTGCAGCTAAAGCCAGGGAACTATTATTGCAGATTGAAAACGGCGATAACCAGCCGCTTACTATTAGCAGCCTCAATGCCTACCAAACCGATCAATACCTCATCAGCTATCTCGACAGTAAACAAAGCTACCACCTGTTGGCCGGCGATTCGACCGTGCAGGCCCCGGAATATGATCTGAAATTTTTTGCAGATAGTATTAAAGATAACAGCCCAACAATAAGCCATGACGCTGTGGTTAAAAACGATGTACCCGCAGCAGTGCAACCAGCCGCAGGTCGCGATTATACGGCGTTTATCTGGATCGCTATTATAATTGCCGCTGGTTTGTTGCTGTTCCTCACTTTAAAAATGACCAAAGAGGTAGGTAAAAAAACAGACGGGGATGCATAATGCATTGGCGATCTAAACGACAAGAATACTTAGTTATACTAAGGGTTTTAACTTTGTTGATGACATTGAGCAACTTGTTATTTTGGCTAAAGCCCATATTCAGTTCCTATCGTCCGCCCCATAAATGGGACGGCAATGAATCAATTATCATTTTAATTGCCCCAGTTCGTCATTGCCGTTGGCTTCAGCCAACGGATTACAGCTAAAAACATAAGGCTTTAGCCAAACTTTGTTAACATCCGTCCCATAATCGAATGGCAATGAATCAATTATCATTTTAATTGCCCCAGTTCGTCATTGCCGTTGGCTTCAGCCAACGGATTACAGCTAAAAACATAAGGCTTTAGCCAAACTTTGTTAACATCCGTCCCATAATCGAATGGCAATGAATCAATTATCATTTTAATTGCCCCAGTTTATCATTGCCGTTGGCTTCAACCAACGGATTACAGCTAAAAACATAAGGCTTTAGCCAAACTTTGTTAACATCCGTCCCATAATCGAATGGCAATGAATCGATTATCATTTCAATTGCCCCTGTTCGTCATTGCCGTTGGCTTCAGCCAACGGATTACAGCTAAAAACATAAGGCTTTAGCCAAACCAATGTGCATTTATCTGTCTTATTCCCGTTATTAGTCCACACATATCAGCAGTAGCATTAAAAGGTAGTTGAGCCCTAAACCTTATGCCTTAAATGGTGTCATACTACCACGAACTACTAACCTTACACCTATGAAAAGGAACCTTTTCCTCCTGCTGATTTTTTTAACTATTACGGTAACCGTTAATGCTCAAACATATAGCATCACCAAGAGTGTAAATATTTTTGGCGATACCACCGAAACATACAAAGACAAGGACGGAAAGCAGATTGCCGCGACCACAAAATCTACCGATATTTTTGGGAATAAAATAAAAACCTTTTTTGGTGCCGAGGGGGAGAATATAGGCTATATCAAGAAATCCAAAGACATATTTGGCGCCGAGATCATAGAGAAGCATAACGAAAAAAGCCATTCAACCACCACCATAAAAACATCAACCGATATTTTCGGGAATAAGACCACGCTATTCCTTGACGAAAATGGAAAGAAAATTGCCGCCATCACAACGTCCACCGATATTTTCGGAGTTGAAACCAAGCAAATTACTGGCGCCAATAACCAGAAAATAAGGGCCGTCAAAAAATCGACCGACATTTTTGGAAATAAAACCACGCTATTCCTTGACGAAAATGGGCAGAAAGCCGGTGCCATTGAAACATCAACCGATATTTTCGGAGTTGAAACCAAACAAATCACCGGCGCCAATAACCAGAAGATAAGGTCCATCAAAAAATCTACAGACATTTTTGG
This sequence comes from Mucilaginibacter saanensis, assembly GCF_014200575.1. GTDB lineage: Bacteria > Bacteroidota > Bacteroidia > Sphingobacteriales > Sphingobacteriaceae > Mucilaginibacter. The sequence continues at coordinate 42,957 of NZ_JACHBZ010000016.1, forward strand.
AAATAAGACCACACTATTCCTTGACGAAAATGGACAGAAAGCCGCTGCCATTGAAACATCAACCGATATTTTTGGGGTTGAAACAAAAAAAGTAACTGGGCCCAATGGGGAGATCATCGGTTCTATCAAAAAATCTACAGACATTTTTAACAACAAGATAATAACCATTTATAACAATCAAGGGCAAACAAGCTCAACTATAAAAACCTCGGTTGATATTTTTGGAAATGAAACCAAAACCATTAACGGCCAGGATGGGCAAGAGCTATTGTCCTTCAAAACAATAAATGACATTTTTGGGAGTAGCAGTACTGCCGCTATTGCCAGCAATGAAGATACCGAGTTGGTAAAATGGTTGATGAAATTACTGCTGGACCCGGATGAGTCCTAAAATAATACCCTCTTGTTACGCTGATTGATAAAACTTCGAAAAACACAGCACAACACGCTCCGTAGGAGCATCGTGTTTATAGTCACCACGAAGTAAACGCTTGGCTCCATAGGAGCCTCCTTTCGCGATGGTTATAGACAGATATTTATCAAGGCGATGCAGGGAGGAATTTATACATGCTACTTAGATTTGTATGTTTCCTAACCCCTACCTCCTCCTTCCCCAGGGACGGAATGGCACATTAGCCGTACTTTTTTCTATTCTTCCGAACCTTACTTGAGCCTACTCCCTGATACTTAAAATATCATGAACCGCATGTTCTGCTTGTTCATATTGAAATGTAAAGCCGGAATCCAGCAGGCGCTTAGGTTTTACCCAGCGGCTTTTTAGTATCAGTTCGGGTTCGGTGCCAATAAGTATGGCCCCAATATCCAGCAGCCATTCCGGTGCGGGCAAGCCAAAAGGCATACCATAAGCCTTGCGGATGGTTTGCATCATCACCGTGTTTTTTACCGCTTGGGGCGCGGTACAGTTAAATACCCCTTCCAGTTCAGGGTGATCAAGCAGCCACCGGGTACTGCGCGCTGCATCCTGCTCATGTACCCAGGCTATATACTGCTTTCCGTTACCCTGCTTGCCACCCATACCCAGCTTCACCAGGTTAAGCAAACGCGGAAAAACGCTGTCGCTGCGCCCAAGCACAATCCCCATACGCAGGGCCACTTTACGGGTATGCGGTGTTTGGCTTTTCCAGAAAGCGTTTTCCCACAGGTTACATACATCTATAGAAAAACCATAGCCAATCTCACCGGTTTCTTCATCCTGCGGACGGTCCTCTGCATGTCGGTATATGGTAGCAGACGTTACGTTGATCCACAATTTTGGCGGATTAACCATTTTGTGGATCACATGGCTCAGCAACTCGGTTGGCAAAACACGTGAGGTAATAATTTTGGCCCTATTTTTTTCGGTGTAACGGCAGTTAACATTTTTACCGCACAGGTTAATCAGCATATCGGCATTGGTTAATTGCACTGTCCAGCCGTTTTCGGTTATGCCATCCCACACCACCGTTCTGATATTGCCTTTAACCGGTCGCTGTTTACGTGCCAGGATAATCACCTCATCGGCCAGGTCACTATAATATTTTGCCAGCACCGTACCCAGATAACCGTTACCACCGGCGAGCACTATTTTTTTATACGTTTTCATTAGTTCAGGTTTAAGATCAACACCAATAAAATAATACGATAGGTTACCCAGGTAATTGTTAAGGTATAACCCAGGTTTAACAATTTAGTACGGCGAATATGCTCCAGTAGCATGAGTCCGGCCACGCCTAAAAAGCATAGCGTATATACTTCGGGACCAAATGTAAACCACCTGCTTACAGTCAGCGGAATTAACAGCAGCAGGCTCCCCGCAAAAGAGATCGTCATCATGTTGCCCAGGTATGTCCATGCCTCCTTACGTTCAAAGGCACAGATCACCAACCCCTGAAATATGATCTGTCCGCCGCATATCATATACTCCCGGTAAGCATTACCCAACGGAACCAGGCCGGTAAGCAGGTGCGCATAAGCGGATAATATAAATCCGGTAAAAAACCAGGTGAACAACAAATAAGCTATACGGTAATGTTTTTTAAATGTTGGCTGATAAGCAAAATTTGCCCCGGCATTGGTGGGCGGAATAATAACACGCCTGTTGTAGGAGATAAAAGCATAAAGCTTGCTCATGAGCCATATAAATGGCTTTAAGGTAAACAGCGGCCCAAATACCGGGCAGGCGTTTCCTATTATTTTAAACAGACTTTTTATACCATAGGTTACTTCGCCGCTTTTCAAATCAACCAGTGCAATTTCATTAACGGCGCGCTGCCGGTCATATACCGGGCAGGTATTTTCAGGCATCTGCTGATAGGCTGAGCGCCCATTGCCATCCAGCATACCGGTTTTAACAAAGGCTTTGGTGTATACACTGCACATCGGGCATTCTGCATCGAAAAGTACCACATGATTTTTGAGCGTTTTCATGGTGTTGTAATTTGTGTTATTGTAATTGCATGGATCAAATATACAGTTTATTTTATATTTTCAATATTTATTGAAAATATAGTTTATAATAGAAGTTTATAGGATTTGAAGGGGGATTATTTTTGACAAAGGGAGGTATCGCGAATTGTATAAGTCGGTGGATAGATGCTTCACTCCGCTCAGCATGACAAGGTTTGTTTTATAAGAGAAGTGCAGAGAGACTTGACTTGTGGGGTGTCGAAACAAGTTCTGCATGACAGCTTTCTGTTATTTAGGCCATGCCAAAATAGATACCGCCGAGCTTCTCCTGTCAGCAGATAAGCTTCGGATGAAAAGCGGGCAGAACATGGTGGGATTGTGCCGGCAGGGGCATTAGCAAACCTTGCCGAAGCCGGGGATTGAGCGAACGAAGTAGCGGCAAGGTGTAGCAGCTCGTGGTTCTGTCCGGTTTGCAGGGTAATGGCCTTGTGCGGCAAAGAAGCATTTCTGATGACAAGCGGTTTGGTTACTTTGCCGCAACAAAGTAAAGGCCCTCCCGCGGCCAAGAGCGGGTATATGCCATGCTCCTTCAAGAATAGATCCTTCGCTATTGCTCAGAATGACAAGTTGGTTTGTTTCATGGGAGAAGTGCGGGGAGGCTGGACTTGTGGGTTGCCGAAACAAGTTCACTGTTGTCCGGTAAAAGTTCCTTTGATATTAGAAAACATCTCATAAGACCTCAAAGGGTCTTTTTTATTGCTTTTTTAAAAGCAAGCCTTCTAAAAAATGGAAAGGTGTGCTCATTTTTAAAAACCGGCTGTCCGGTAAAAATTTAACCAAAACATGGATATTCTTGGCATTTGACTGCTTATGGTTGCGTTATAGCGTTATAAAAAGTTTTTTGCTGAAAATATCGTAGCTATTTCGATACCGGCTGTCCGGTAAAAGTTTTACGATTTTGGTTTACCGGACAACAGTGAAACAAGTTCGGCATGACAGGTTTTTTATTTAGGGCATGCAAAAAACAAATACCGCCGAGCTTCCCTCGTCAGCAGATAAGCTTCGGGCTAAAAACGGGCAGAACATGAAGGACTTGTGCGTTGGCAGGGGCATTAGCAAACCTTGCCGAAGCAGGGATGTTGAGCGAACGAAGTAGAGGCAAGGTTTAGCAGCCCGTGGTTCTGCCCGGTTTTGCGGGGCAAAGGCCATGTGCGGCAAAGAAGCATTTCTGATGACAAGCGGTTTGGTTACTTTGCCGCAACAAAGTAACTGGCCCTCCCGCGGCCAAGAGCGGGTATACGATATGCCTATTGAAAGAATAGATCCTTCGCTATCGCTCAGGATGACAAGTTTAATTTATTGGAGATTGCTTCGTGCCTCGCAATGACGCGTTGTTTTAAGAGTGACTTTATTGATGATTGTTTCCAATCTCAATTGATAATTAAACTATCCCCTCCCTTTTGCAATTTCAAAATAACTTTATAACTTTGATAAACAAAGTACTTTCAATGGAAGAAAAAGACATTCATGCCGAAATCAGTTCCATCCGCGACCTGATGGAGCGTTCGGCAAAGTTCATTTCGCTTAGCGGCCTCTCGGGCGTTATGGCTGGGATCTATGCGCTTGTTGGCGCGGGCATCGGTTATAACCTGCTCAAAAACCCAGGCTCCGCGGTAAACCGGATAGTGCCTATCACCGAGCTGTTTGTAGTTGCCTTCGCTGTTCTCATTCTTTCAATAGGTACCGGCGTTTGGCTCTCCTTTAAAAAGGCAAAAAAAACCGGGCAGCCGTTTTGGGGTACCGGCAGTAAACGATTACTGATCAATATGGCTATTCCGCTGGTGAGCGGCGGTCTGTTCACTTTTATACTCATTTACCATGGCCACTATGGTATTGTTGCACCCGCCACGCTGATATTTTACGGACTGGCCCTGGTTTCGGGCAGCCATTACACCTATTCGGGCGTAAAGAGTTTGGGGATCATAGAGATTTTATTAGGTTTGCTTGCTGCGCTGACACCCGGCTACGGATTAATTTTCTGGGCCATAGGTTTTGGCCTGCTCCATATTATTTATGGTACCGTAATGCACTTTAAATACGATTCGTGAAAATATCGTTAGACCAGTTTGATAAAGCATTTGAAAACCGCATACGCCTGCAGATCATGAGCGTATTGGTTGCCAATGAAAGCTACGACTTTAATTCGCTTAAAGAACTGCTTGACCTAACCGACGGCAACCTGGCATCGCACCTGAAAGCACTCGAAAAGGAGGAATATATGCAGGTGCAAAAAAGCTTTATTGGCCGTAAACCCAATACCCGTTACCTGGTTACCGAAAAAGGCAGGGCCGCCTTTAAAAGACACCTGCAGGCATTGGAAAACCTAATTAAACAGCAAAAGAAATAATCCTCAGCATAGCGCCTATTTCCCGCGTGCCTGCTCTACCATAAAATTTAAGGCCGCCTGATCGGGCAGCGGTTTTGCCGCGGGGCTTTCACCCAATATCATGATCTGGCTGGTACTTGCATTATACGCGGGCCATGCAGGCAGGCCCTGACCATTAGGGTTGCCGGTTTTAACAAAGTTTGCCCAATAGGTTGATATGGTTGTGGCCAGCTGGTGATCAACCTTTTGCCAGGGGCGGTTTAAAAACTTCAGGTTGTCATAGGCATAAGCTACCTCGCCGGTATGGAATGCGCCATATTTAACAAAGTCGGCACTGGCGGGCAGACGGCGCGTAAAGCGGTAAACATAAACTTTAGAGCGCTCCTTTTGGCTTTGCACGTTCGCCCAGGTATAGTTCTGCATCCCAAATATCTGGTCGCGGTTAATCCTGATCTGCGAGGTTTCGGCCTCGGCATCATTTGCTGCGGGGTATAGTTGCAAAAAGGCAGCTGCATTTGTGCCGTATTGTTCCGCTATTTGTTTCTTATATTCTTCGGCATTTTTAAGTTTGCCTACAAAGGCATCATCCTCGTTCCAGCCGGTAAGCAGGGGCACATCATTTTCCTTACCATCAGCAAAAATTTGAGCAATGGATTCGGGTAGTACGTAGCTATCAACAATGGGGTGGGCCTGGCCCTTACCCACCAGTTCGGCGGCCGGCATGTTCCTTAACTCCGCAATGGAGTGAGCACCCAGTGATTGCGCTATTTTCACGCCGCTTTCCTCGGCCTGCTGTAATTCGGGGTTGCTGCGCGGACTAATAAAACTTGCACCACTCTCGGCAATAGCCTGCTGAAACAGCCCTTTACCCAGTGGCGACGCTACCAGGCAGTTTACACTCATAGAACCAGCAGACTGTCCCGCTATGGTCACCTTATCCGGGTCGCCGCCAAAGGCAGCTATATTTTGCTTAACCCATTTCAGCGCCGCCAGCTGATCCATCAACCCATAATTACCCGAGGCATTGTGCCCCGACTCCTTAGTAAGCTCCGGATGTGCAAAAAAACCAAATATGCCTACCCGGTAATTGATCACCACAAAAACAACACCTTTTTTTGCCGTAGCCTCGCCGTCATAAATAGGTACTGCAGCACCACCTGTGGCAAAGCCGCCGCCATATATGTAAACCAGCACCGGGCGTTTCTCGGCTGCGGATTTTGCGCCGCTCCAAACGTTAAGGTACAGGCAATCCTCACTAATAGGTTCGTACGGAATTAAAAACTCACGGGTGTACACTCCAAACGGATCGGGCTTGCCCTGCATGGGGCTGGCCGCAAATGTGGTACATTGTTTTACCCCGGCCCAGGATTTTGCGGGTTGCGGAGCCTTCCACCTCAAAGGCCCCACTGGTGGGGCAGCAAAAGGGATACCCTTAAATATATGTATATCACCCGTAATATTGGTACTGCCAGACACAAGCCCTGCATCTGTTTTTACTACAGCCAAATCACTTTTTTGTGCCATGGCCAAACAGCAGTACAACAATATTACAGGTAATATACAATAGCGTTTCATCCGGGAAATATTAAAGTTTATAAATGGTTAATTTATGGTTTTACACTCACTTTTTTATACTTAGCCGTGCGGGCGTCATTAATTACACCTTTCCAGTTCAGGCCAAAACCAAAATCATAAGTATTGCCCTGGTCGTCAACATAACATGTCATATCATGGGGCACATCTTCAAACTGTGCCTCCACAGTTTTCATGTCGGCCGGCATTTGTAAGGGGAGCAATGCCGATGGTTCATTGTTACCGGTCAGTACGTCAAGCGTGGCCTGTCCCTGTACACCAAAGTCGACCACTATGGCATCCGCATCTTTTTCAAATTCCGAAAACACCATAGGGTTGGCCATATTAACCGAAACAATGACCGGCTTACCCTTCATTTTGGCATAAGTATCGGTAACCATACCCAAATCAGTTACGTTAATAGCCGTTGCCGATTTATCTTTATAAGTACGATTGGTGAATTTTTCTAAAGGATCGCCGCCGGCGATGCTGGTTGCACGGGCATCTGTTGCGGTATAGGTTTTATACTGAAGGCTTACGGGCACATACCCGTTGCCGCCGCTCTTGGCATCGGCGCTGCTGTAACCGCCGCCGCTGTTGGGACTGTTGATGAACACCAGGGCATAATCTGCCTCGTCAGGATTATCGGTTACCTTAAAGTATTTCTTTACGGTTTCTATATTAACGGGGTATTCCAGTTTCTCGGGAGTTTCCATCCCCAGGAAATTTTTTCCGGCTGGCGTAAATTGCTTCGGAACATACACCGTTTTATTTTTGGTAAGCGGTAAAATATTATGCTTGTTTTTAAGCATAACTATTGATTTAAGCTGTGCCTGGTAACCTGCGTTCATAAAATCGGGATTGCCGACGATGCTTTTGGATACCCCGGCATCCAGGTAAGGATTTTCAAACAAACCCACCCTGAAAATATTACGCAGTAACCGTACTGCCGACTGCTCAAACCTGGCCCGCATAAAGCTTTCGCCATGTTCCTTTACCCCAATCTGGTAGGCTGCCACCACCGGGGCAACCTCGTTATTACCACCAAACTGATCAACCCCGGCCATTAAAATTTTATAATGGCGCTGGGCTACAGATAAACCTTCCACACCCCATGATTTGCCCGATAGAAACTGGTCAACCGCGGTTTCATCAGCAGTCACCAGCCAGTCTGTACATACCACGCCGTCAAACTTATATTTTTTGCGCAACAGGTCATTGATGATGTAGGAGTTGTAGTTATTGGCTACGTTTTCCTTGTTTTTGGTATCCTGCTTAAATGATATGGTATAGTAAGGCATTACTGATGCCGCCATACCTGTTTTACCATTCAGTTTAAAAGCGCCCTCGGTAAAGGGGATCAAATGCTGTTTAAAGTTATTGCCGGGGTAAACTGCATACTTCCCGTAACCATAATGCGCATCGCGGCCACCTTCGCCGGCGCCGCCGCCCGGCCAGTGTTTTACCATGGCATTTACGCTGCCAAAACCCCAGCCGCCATTAATCTCTTTATCGCCTAACGAAGTCTGGAAACCATCAATATAACCACGGGCCATATCGGCTGACAGCTGCGGATCTTCGCCAAATGTTCCGCTTACCCTCCACCAACGCGGGTCGGTGGCAATATCAACCTGCGGCGATAGTGCAGTGGCGATGCCCAGGGCGCGGTATTCCAGGGCAGCTATATGCCCAAAGTCGGCAACCACTTTGGGGTCAAAAGTAGCAGCAAAACCCAGCGAACCCGGCCACATGGATATTGACCCGCCTGCACCTGCATTAAACTCGGCATTGGCCACGGTGCCATGCCGCGGGTCGGAGCTGTTATTGTTCGGGATACCTAAACCCAGGCCCTCTACAAACGCTTGTGCATTATTGTTCCATAACGCGGCAACTTCCGGGCTTTGCACCGAAGTGATGAGCACGTGCCGTACATTATCTTTTGCTAAAAACTGTTTCTGCTGGTCAGACAGGTCATAGGCCTTTGCACCGCTCTCGCTAAAAACCTTACCATTATAAGTACCGGCAAAAGGCCCTGCGGGTGCGGCAGGTATAGGCTGGTGCTTACTATATAACATTAAGCCCGCAATTTGCTCCACACTCATTTGCGAGGCCAGATCCTTAGCCCTTACATCAACCGGCAGTCGCCAGTCTTCATATTTATCCAGTTTACCGTTCTTGTTCAGATCTTTAAAAGCCAGGCCATCAACCGTTAATATTTTAACACCCGATGTGCTGGAATAACCCAGCGTTTGGCCGCCGGTATTGGTTACAAAAACAATATCACCCGATTTTTTTTCGGTCCATTTGGTTTGGGCCATAGCCACTGTTGCAGGCAGCAGCGCAAGCAGCGTAATAAATTTAAGTTGATTAGCCATAAAATTTAATGGGATGGTTTACGTAAAGTTAATGATAATGCCTTTGCAACTTAAAGCCGCAAAGGCATTATTATAAAGGGTTTTATACCGAAACTTATTTCAGCTTTAATTCATTGATGGCTTGCTGCGGTACCAAAGCTTTGTTCACTTTTTCAACAGTAATATCTTTGGCCAGTTTAAAGGAGGCGTTCTCATCAATCATACGTGATGACGAGCCTACCTTAACCTCATATTTACCGGCATCAGCTACCCATGCCTCGCGGCTGGTATAAAACGAAGCCAGGTCGGCAGCCTTTATTACAAAGCTTAACGTCTGCGACTCGCCCGGAGCCAGTAAACGGGTTTTACCAAATGCCTTCAGTTCACTTTCGGGTTTATCCAGATCTTTTTTAGGTGCGCTCAGGTACAACTGAACAACCTCTTTACCTGCAACATCACCTGTATTTTTAACAGTAACGGTAGCAGTAATACTGCCCACAAAATTGCCTGAGCTCAGCTTCAGGCTGCTGAATTTAAAGCTGGTGTATGACAAGCCGTAACCAAACTCATAGGCAGGTTTAATTTTTGCAGCATCATAATAACGGTAGCCCACATAAATGCCTTCTTCATAAATTACCTGTTCAGGCTTTTCGGCCGGTGTGCCCGGGAAATTATTGGCCGATGGCACATCCTTATAATCCATGGGGAAGGTAGTAGCCAGTTTACCGGATGGGTCAACTTTACCGCTCAATACATCGGCAATAGCATTACCGGCCTCAAGGCCCGGCTGCCAGGCCAGTAAAATACCATCTACCTCATCGCGCCAGCTGGCAACTTCAACCACACCGCCAACGTTTAACACCACAATTACTTTTTTACCTTTTGCATGAAATGCATCGGCAGTACTTTTTATCAGGGCCTTTTCTGCTGATGTTAAATAGTAGTCGTTATCCAGTTTCCGGTCGGCACCCTCACCGGCATTTCTGCCTATGGTGATCAGGGCAGCATCGGCGCCATTGGCTTCCTCACCCACTATGCCTGCTACATCCATTTCCGGAATAGGTGCCGGATGGTCGAAAAAGTTTTTAGGTTTAGGCTGTTTTAATTTCATATCGGCCAGGTAATCCGCATAGTTTTTTGACAGTTTTTCCTGCAGTTTATAACCGGCATTATCCAAACCCTGCATCAGCGAAATGGTGTAGGCCTTGTTAACGTCACCGCTACCGGTACCGCCTGCAATAATATCATAAGAGGTATTGCCAAAAACCGCTATCCTTTTACCTGCTTTTAAAGGCAGGGCATGGTCATCATTCTTTAACAATATCATCCCCTGTGCAGCAGCCTCGCGGGCTACCTTGGCATGGGCCGCCAGATCGGGCTTATCAGAGTATTTGTATTTGGTGAACGATGGCGATTTAATAATCACATTTAAAATACGCTCCACGTTGGCATTAAGCTGGTAAACACCCAGCTTACCGCTTTTTACCGCTGCAACAATAGCTTCAGACTGGCTTGGGCTGCCAGGCATAATCAAATCATTACCGGCTTTCATTTGCGCAACAGCATCATGACCGCCAAACCAATCGGTCATTACAAAGCCCCTTAAACCCCACTCCTTTTTCAGGATGGTGGTCAGCAGGTCGCGCCGTTCAGAGGTAAAAGTGCCGTTGAGCTTGTTATAGGACGACATGACTGTCCACGGTTGTGATTTTTTAACTGCAATTTCAAAGCCCCTTAAGTACAGTTCGCGCATGGCACGTTCGCTCACAATGGTATTGATGGAGTTACGGTTGGTTTCCTGGTTATTGGCAGCGTAGTGCTTAATAGAAGTACCCACCCCGTTTGATTGTATCCCGCGCACAATGGCAGCGGTCATGCTCCCGGCCACCAGCGGATCTTCAGAGTAATACTCAAAATTACGCCCGCCCAGCGGATTGCGGTGTATATTCATTCCCGGTGCCAGCAATATATCCACACCATACTCGCGCACCTCGTTACCAAAGGCAACACCTACCTTATTTACCAGTTCGGTATCCCAGCTTGAGGCCAGCAAGGTAGCCACCGGGAAAGCCGTGGCATAATATGTTTTTGATTTATCACCGTTCCTGATGGGCTCAATACGTAGTCCCGCAGGGCCGTCAGATACTGTCATAGACGGGATACCCAAACGGGCAATGCCATGTGTACGACCAGCCGCACCCGGAACTTTCTCCGGTATATTATAGGCATCAGGATCTGACGGGGGCAGTTTAAAGCCGCCTATGTCAATAGCTTCGGGCTTTTTACCTTTTACAGGCGGCGGCATACCGGGCATTTTAAAGCCCATACCCACAACCAGTTTTGATTTCTCTTCCAGTGTCATAGCAGCCACTATCTGCTTTACATTTTTTGCAGTAAGCTGCAGGACCGGCTTCTGGGTTTGTGCCTGCACAGTTGTTTGCAGGCCGCCCGCAGTACACATCAGTGCAACAGCAACACTAAGTTTGTAGCTTATTCTCATGTTTAATTTTTTAAAAAAGATTATGCGTTATAATTGGTTGTAAAAGGTATAGTAACAGCCACTTAAATCAATGTGTCATTACTACACAATAGTATAAATTATCTTTTGAAATTCCAAACGTTACAGATGAGCAATAAATAAATACAGATGAGCAGCCATTTAAAACCTATAAACAGCGGGCAACCACCAATTACCTGTTAATTAGTTTTTTATTTAATTTTTAAATTGCTAATCTTGAGTTAGTATTTTCTGAATACGTCATTTAACCGATTAAAACACTACACCGCCATTACCGGTGTTTATTTACCTGATTAAACGGGCAGCGGTCAACACGCTGCTTTAATATAATTGTACCGTATGAACAGAACCAAAGTAGCCATACTCGGAGCAGGTTTTATTACCGATATTCATGTAGAGTCATACCATCGCTTTATACCCGAGGCCGAAGTTGTGGCTGTATATGCCCGTAACGCTGATAAAGCCAGCGCTTTTGCCCAAAAATACCAGATACCGCAATGGTTTGATGATGTGGATAAGCTGATTGCCGAATCGGGCTGTGAGGTGGTGGATATTTGCCTGCCCAATTACCTGCACGCCAGCGTTACCATTAAGGCAGCCAATGCGGGCAAACATATTATTATTGAAAAACCACTGGCCCTCACCCTGGAAGAAGCCGACGAAATGATAGCCGTTTGCAAAGCCAATAACGTAAAGCTGATGTATGCCGAAGAACTGTGCTTTGCCCCCAAATATGAGCGGGCGAGGCAGTTGGTGAAAGATGGTGCCGTGGGCGATATATTTATGCTAAAACAGGGCGAAAAACACTCGGGCCCGCATAGCGATTGGTTTTATGATATTAACCTTGCCGGCGGCGGTGTTATTATGGATATGGGCTGCCATGCCTTAGGCTGGTTCAGGTGGATGCTTGACCATGCCCCGGTGAGCAATGTTTACGCTACTATGGGCACCGTTTTTCATAAAGGGCGCACCCTGGGCGAGGATAACTCGGTGATTATTGTTGAGTTTAAAAACGGTGTAACGGCCGTAGCCGAAAACAGCTGGGCCAAACATGGCGGTATGGATGACCGCTGCGAAATTTATGGTACCGGAGGAGTAATTTACGCCGACCTGTTTATGGGCAACGCGGCAGTTACCTACAGCCGCGAAGGATATGGCTACGCCATGGAAAAGGCCGATACCACCAAAGGCTGGAGCTTTACCATTTTTGAGGAAGCCTTTAACCAAGGCTATCCGCATGAGCTTAAGCATTTTATTGATTGCGTACGGCATGATAAAACCCCGCTGGTAACCGGCGAGGATGGCAGGGCCGTACTGGAAATTATTTACGCCGCCTATGCATCGGCAGGGGCGGGTAAAAAAATAGCGTTACCATTTACGGCCAAGGTGGCCAAACCCATTGACCTTTGGTTAAATCATAAATAAAACGAACATGCAAATACACCGGTATAAAAGTTATGATGAGTTGTCGCAAGCGGCGGCCAGCCTTGTTGTACAGCAGGTACAGAACAAGCCCCATTCCCTGATCTGCCTCCCTTCGGGCGAGTCGCCAACGGCCATGTTCAGGTACCTGATAAAATACGCAGAGGAAGGTAAGGTTGATTTTAGCCATACCCACTTTGTAGGGCTTGACGAATGGGTAGGCATGGACAAGAACAATGCAGGCAGCTGCAGTCATTATCTGAGCGAGCATTTCTTTTCGGAGCTGGATCTGTCGCCTACACAGGTGCGTTTTTTTGATGCCACGGTTAATGACCTGGACAGGGAATGTCAGAAAATGAACGATTACATTGCCCGATGCGGCGGTTTGGATATGATGATTGTAGGTATCGGCATGAATGGCCATATCGGTTTAAATGAACCGGGAGCCAGTTTTAATTCATACGCACACCACTCCGCGCTGGCCCCAGTAACTATTGAGGTGGCCCAAAAGTATTTTAAGCAGCAAACACATTTAACCAAAGGTATTACGCTGGGTCTGGGGCACCTGGCCGAAGCAGGTACCGCGGTTTTGATAGCCAGCGGCATAAAAAAGGCGGGCATCATAGCCCGGGCTTTAGATGGCCCGGTTACTACTGATGTGCCTGCTTCTATCTTTAAGAACCTGCCAAATGCACAGGTATTTTTAGATGATGATGCTGCAAATGAGCTTACTAAACATCAGGATAGTTAAGCACCCATAGCATCATATCGATAAAACCTATATAGAATAAAATAAAAATAGTTTTAATAGATAACTATAACACCCATGCCAAATTCATCAAAAAGCGATACCTCTGCCAACGTTTTAACCTACGATGCCATTGTGATAGGCTCGGGCATCAGCGGCGGATGGGCTGCTAAGGAACTATGCGAACAGGGGCTTAAAACCCTGGTGCTGGAACGCGGAAGAAATGTGGAGCATAATAAGGACTACCCTACCGCCACTATGGATCCCTGGCAGTTTAAACACCGGGGCGCCATGACCAAAGCTTTTCTTGACGCCAACCCGCTGATCAGCAAGGCCGCAGGCTTTGGCGAAGATACCGCTCACTTTTTTATAAAGGATAAAGATCATCCCTACATACAGGAAAAACCCTTTGACTGGATACGCGGCTACCAGGTTGGCGGCAAATCGCTCATCTGGGGGCGGGCTTGCCAGCGCTGGAGCAAATACGAATTTACCAATCCGGAGCGCTTTGGTTATGGCATTGCCTGGCCCATAGGTTATGACGATGTTGCGCCATGGTACTCGCATGTAGAAAAATTCATCGGCGTATGCGGTAACAAAGATGGCATTGAGGCCATGCCCGACGGTGAGTTTTTACCCCCCTTTGAAATGAACTGCGTGCAGGAGGTGATCAGCAAAAAAATAAGCGAAAATTATAAGGACCGGCACCTGGTGCATGCCCGCTGGGCCCACCTAACCAAGCCCAACCAAATTCATCTTGACCAGGGCAGGGCCAAATGCCAGGCCCGCAATATGTGTATGCGCGGCTGCCCCTTTGGCGGCTATTTCAGCTCGGTAAGTTCAACCATACCCTGGGCCAAAAGAACCGGCAACCTTACCATCAGGCCGTTTTCGGTAGTGCATTCTGTTATTTATGATGACAAGCTGGGCAAGGCAACCGGCGTTAAGGTAATTGACACCAACACCAAGGAGGTGATTGAATACAAGGCCAAGGTTATTTTCATGAACGCCTCGGCGCTAAACACCAACCTGATCCTGCTCAACTCCACATCGGCCCGTTTCCCTAACGGCCTGGGTAATGACAATGGGCTCATGGGTAAGTACGTTGCATTTCAAAATTACCGGGCTTCGGTAACTGCCACTATGGATGGTTTCCTGGATAAATATTATTTCGGCCGAAATCCTACTGAGCTTATTTTAGCCAACTACCGTAACCTGCGGCAACAGGAAACCGACTACAAAGGAGGCTTCACCACGTTTATGGGTGCCTACAGGGCGCAGCGACCGCAGGAAACCACACCCGCCGTTGGCGGCGATTATAAAGATGCGCTTACAGAACCCGGCGGCTGGCAGGTATACATGTATCTGCAGGGCGAAACCGTACCCAAAATAACCAACCACGTACGCCTGAGTAAAGATCAAAAAGACCAGTGGGGTATGCCCCTGCTGATCACGGCTGTGGAGTATGATGATAATGATGAGCGCATGATACAGGATTTTTTAACCCAAAGTGCCGAAATGCTCGAAAAAGCAGGCTGCAAAAACATCGAAAAGCACGAAAACAAACAAGCACCGGGGCTGGATATTCATGAAATGGGCGGCGTACGCATGGGGAAAGATCCTAAAACATCCCTCCTTAACGAATGGAACCAACTGCACCTTTGCAAAAATGTATTTGTTACCGATGGCGCCTGCATGACCAGTACCGGCAATCAAAGTCCGTCGATATTATATATGGCGCTTACAGCCAGGGCAGCCACCTATGCGGTAAACGAGATTAAAAAAGGCAATTTGTAACCAACAGACTTACGAAGTTTTAAAAACTTCGTAAGTCTTGACAGAATATCATTCCCTCCCACGGGAGGGGCGCGCAGGATTGTGTAGGTGCAAGGAGGGGTTTATACTCCGAGTGAGCTTGCAAGATTTCTAACCCCTACCTCCTCCTTCCCCAAGGAAGGAATCGCACTACCCATGAAAACAAAGCAGTTTACGAAGTTTTAAACAGGCTGTCATGGTGAGCTTGGGAACCATGGTGGGCAGGCCTCTGCGCGCGAGTCTTCGACAGGCTCAGACTGACAGGCCATTTTTATATCTTCTTTGTATTCCGAGTAAGCTTGTAAGATTTCCAAACCCCTACCTCCTCCTTCCCCAAGGAAGGAATAGCACTACCCATGAAAACAAAGCAGTTTACGAAGTTTTAAACAGGCTGTCATGGTGAGCTTGTCGAACCATGGTGGGCAGGCCTCTGCGCGAGTCTTCGACAGGCTCAGACTGACAGGCCGTTTTTATACCTTTTTAAAGGAATTGCACTATTTCGAAAACAATGCAGATTTACCTGTGGGGGCCCGAAATAAATTCGGGATAACTTCCTGGGTTTAATAGGATTTATGGTTTATTATCTGCCAAATTTGAACCATACTGCGTAGCCAAGCCATAGTACAATATTGGAGTAAACGCCGGCCAGTACGTCATCCATCATTACGCCGGTTCCGCTGGGGAGGGCTTCCATTTTGCGGATCCCCAGGGGTTTTACAATGTCGAAAAAACGGAATAATATTAAGCCGCCCAGTAAAAAGTAAATATTGGCCGGTACAAACAACACGGCAATCAGCATACCCGCTACTTCGTCAATCACAACGCGCGAGCTGTCTTCGCCCCAATCGGGTTCTACCTTATTACTAACATATACTCCCAACAAGGTGATAACAACAGTAATAACAAATAAATACCATGGGTTTTGCAAGGCCGGATTTTGCCACAGCAACCAGATAAAGCCGCAGGTAACTATGGCAGCATAAGTACCGCCACCTTTCAAAAAGCCTATGCCGAATATGGAGGCTATTATTTTATTTAAATTCATTGTTTAATAAATTGATTAACAGGGCATGTTTTATATAACACACCCCTCCGCCCCTCTCAAGAGGGAATTCGCGCCAGCCCCTGGCTTCAGCTTATGTAAATATATACCGGCCTCGTTCACTCATCCTGCTCCCCTCCAAACGGGATTCGCGCCAGCCCCCGGATTTGGCTTGTGTAAACCAATAGGCGAATCGCGCCTACCTACTTTACCTTTCGCCTTTAACCTTATTGTTTGTCCAGTACATCTTCGGCAGCCTCGGCTACTTCGGGTTCAATGGTATGCCTTTTAGGGAAATTGAATAACAGTGATGTTAATACCGGAATTATAAATATGCCTACGGTAAACACAGAGGTGAATATATCGGCCTTTTCACTCTCCATAAAATGCGAAAATGGGGAGTCTTCATAAAAGTGCACATACAATGATGCCGATAGTTTAATCCCCAGCACACCTATCACAATAAAGGCAACCGTTTCCAGGAAGGTGAATTTCTCCATCAGCTTTACAAAGGCCTGTGCAACAAAACGCATAGCCAGGATACCTATAAATACCCCGATATAAATAAGCACCACATGATCTGTAAAGGCTACGGCTGCAAACACATTATCGATAGAGAAAGCCAGGTCCATCAGCTCTACCAGGGCCACGGTAGCCCAAAAAACGCCGAAAACGCCTACGGTTGAGCGGTAAAGCCAGTTTTTGCTTTTATCAACTTCATCTTCGCCACCCTCGCTGTTGGCTGCCTGAATTTTTCCTTTAAAATAATCAAAACTCAAGTACAGCAGGTATAAGCCGCCTATAGGTTTTAACCACCATATTTTTACCAGCCATGCGGCCAGGAACAAACATACCCCACGCAATACATAAGCACCGATGATACCATACCGGAGCGCTTTTTTCCGCTGATCTTTTGGCAGGTCGAGCACCATGGTAGCCAGTACTGCAGCATTATCTACAGAAAGCAAACTTTCTATAACAATCAAGTTCAGAATAATGAGCACGCCCGCTTTAATATCCGGGCCTAAAATTGTGTGTAAAAAATCCATATTAGCAGGTAATGTATTAATGTTAGGGTTAAATAAACTAAATTAAATCGGTATTCAACATGCTTTTTAAAATATTGGCCTGCACATCAATGTTGCTTATATTTTCCATAAAATTAATGTCGGCTATCTTTTTATAGTTGTCGGCCAGCAGGTTTTTGATCTCGGGCGGCATAAATGCTTTCATAGCGGCGGCGTTACCCTCCAGTTTATCGTTCTTATCACGCAGTTCGTGTATCAGCCGTTCTTTTTTTGACAGGTTATTTGAAAAATCAATATTGGCAATTTTTGCTATGTCAACAAACACAAAAAGATTATCGGCCGGTGCATACAGAAAATACCTGTCGGCATCTACAAACTTATAAACCTCCACTATCTGATTGCCTGATTTTAGGCCGCAATAAAACTCCGTTTTAAAGTCGTATTTGCATAACACCCCCATGAGCTTGCGCTGTATAGTGGCGTACTCGTCTGTGTATACATCATTATCGGCATAGGCTGTTATGTCCTGCAGCAGCTCGGGGGCAATGGTAAAAAAGAAATCGGAGGCAAAGCGCGCACTAAAAGCGTTGATATTTTTTGACAAGGGATTGTCGGCCGAATTGTCTGACAGTACCTGGAACAGCTTGCGCAGCGATAGATTGATCTTTAAGGCCTGCCTTTGTTTTTCGAGGTTAAAATTAGCCTGTGTATAAAACGGATCGTTTAACTTATCAATCATTTCCTTGTTGATCTGGATCTCGTCAAACAAGAGACTCACATTAGTTTCGTTGTTCTTTTTGATCTTCCGGAGCAAATCAATAAGGCTTTGGGTAAACTGGAGGTGAAACAGATCAAGCTTGTTGGCATCAAGCTCCGGGTTGTTTTCAAACAATTTATGGATAACCTGGCTGCGCAGATATATTTTATAAATAACATCGTCACCAAAAAAAACAGAAAGCAATTGCAGCTTACTGAGCATTCGGTTTGACTGATTTAAAATATTTAACCGGTTTTCATCCATGTGTTAAGTACAAATTTACGAATTTATGGATGATAAAGGAATTAACGGAAGCGTAGTAAATTGCTTGCGAGGACAAACATGCCGACAATATAAAAACATGTCATTCCCGATAAGATGTTGTATTGATTACCGATGCTCCTGCAAATCGTCTGTGAGGACACAGACGATGGGGGAAATAAATTAGCGCATTATTCAGGTAAGAAGAAAGTAATTTGTCATTCTGAGGAACGAAGAATCTAATAGTGGAATAGATCCTTCGTTCCAGGATGACAAGCTTTTGTTTCGCGATTGCTTCCTCGCCTCTGCTCCCAATGGCATGGTAATTATTATTAGTCTTACGAAGTTTTAAAAACTTCGTAAGACCTTTTGCGGTTAATTACGCGTTGGTTACATGCTTTTTCAATTCCACTTCCAGGCTTTGCAGTTCGGTGTTGAGGGTTTTGCGGTTGGCAGTACCTTCGTCATGAATGCGTTTTACCTCGGTAAGGGTTTCAATAAGCGATGCGGTTGTTTTTTTCAGGGTATCTAATGACACTACTGTTTTCTCATTTTCGCGGGCCACGTCAATACTGTTTTGTTTCAGCAGTTCGGCATTCTTTTGAAGGATGGTGTTGGTAGTATCCGAGATCTTTTTCTGCATCTCCACGTTTTCCTTTTGCCTGTTGAGGGCAACGGCAATTGTAAGCTGGTTTTTCCAAACCGGAATAGTGGTTGATACGATGCTCTGTGCTTTTTCGGCAATGGTGGTATTGTTGCTTTGCACCACGCGTATCTGCGCCAGTGATTGCATCATAATAAACCGCACCACTTTCAAATCGGCCAGGCGTTTATCAAGGCGGTTCACAAAATCGCGCATATCGGCAATTTCGTAATCATTATAAGCGGTTGGGTTGGCATCCATCTGGGCCAGCTGCTCGTTTAGTTCATTGTATTTTAACTGACCGGATATAATAAGCTCTTCCATTTGGTGAATGTAGCTTACATTGCTGTCAAACATGGTTTGCAGCGAACTGTTGTCCTTAAGCGAATTAACACGGCCAGCTTTTATCTTATTGGTAATTTTATCAATGTTGTTAATTACCGTATCATACTTCTGGAAAAGTTTTTTGGCATCAAATACCAGCTTTTTCACAAAAGGGATATGCGATATAAATGAGGTGAACGCGTTTTGGTTCAGCTCGTCCACATCAATGTAGTTAAGCTCGGTAAGAAGATCATTGATCAGCAAACCAACCTCGCCGGAGTTATAAGTACGTACCGATGTTAAAAAGGTATTACTGTACTTTTCCATAGATGCCTGCACCTCGGTACCATAATTCAGGATGGAGTTAACATCCTTAGGGTCGAGGGCCTTGCCTGCCTCGCTGTACTTTTGTACCTCGGCCGATGAGATGTTGCTCAAATCAACATTACCGTCTTTATCCAGCTTAACCGGAGTAGCGGCGTTTTGGTTAACTGGTGTAATGTCCAGATTAACCGGTGTTATATTTAGTTCGTTATTACCTGGTGCGCTTTCCATAATTTATTTATTGAAATACAATTCATGTTTTAATAGCCCCCGGATAACCAATAATCAATATCCCGGTGCCTGTTAATTATTATAGCATACTTAGCCTCACCCTGCCCTCTCCAAAGGAGAGGGTTCACAAAAGTGAATTGGAGTCCTGTTCTTTAGAGATGGCAGACTGAAGCTAATTAATCCCATTGATTACAAATAGTTTTGAGTAACTGTTTTAACAGTTTCCTCTAATTTCCTGTCGCGGGTTGGCTCGCCAATGGCATTAAATTTCCATTCGCCGTTCTTTTTGTAAAACACGCCCATCACCATTGATACATGGCCCGCAAAATCTTTGCTGTGTGCAATGTCATAAGTGGCAAATACTTCATTTACCCGGGTTGGTGTACCTTCATAAATGCGGATAGATGCAAATGGGATGGTACCAAAATCCTGCCCGCGGAAACTGTTGAGCACAAAGGCAACATAAGTTATAGAGCTACCGAGGCCGCCAAAGTCAACGGTGATCACTTCGTTATCCAAGCCATCGTCGCCAGCCATATCGCCGGTTAAATCGTCGCCGCTGTGGCGCACCGCACCATCTTTTGATTTCAGGTGACCGAAGTAAACCACATCTATCAGCTGTTTATTGTCGTCATATAAGGCGCAGCTGGCATCAAGGTCGACTGCTTCTTTGGTGGTACCAAAGCCAAACAGTCCCTTTTTTTCAATAGCGCCCCAGTTTATACCTACGCAAACACTTTGTAATTTGCTGCCGTTACTTTTTTCGAGGCTTATACGCTGCCCCTTTTGAAGATTAATTGCCATAGTTTTATTGGTATTTGTTTAAATAATCCTGTAAGCCGCCTTTCATGCCTACGCCTACTGCTTCAAATTTCCAGTTATTGTCTTTTTTGTAGATACGGCCAAACTCCACGGCGGTTTCTATCGAAAAATCTTCTTCCAGTTCGTATTTTAAAATGTCGGCACCGGTAGCGGTGTCAAATATCCTGATGAAGGAGTTGCGCACCTGGCCAAAGTTTTGTTTGCGGGCTTCGGCCTCGTGTATGGTTACCACGATGCATATTTCTGATACTTTACTGTCAATACGTGACAGGTCAACCTTTACCTGCTCATCGTCGCCATCGCCATCGCCGGTAAGGTTATCGCCGGTATGCTCAACCGCACCATCCGGCGATTTCAGGTTGTTATAAAAAACAAAGTATTCGTCGGCTATAATTTTTTTATTATCGCCCAATATAAAAACAGAAGCGTCAAGATCAAATGCGCTGCCTGTTGAAGAACTGTTGGTATCCCATCCCAGGCCAATGGTGAATTTAGGAGCATTAATGCTTTCCCGCTGACCTTTTTGCAAGTTAATTGCCATGCTGAATTAATTTATGATTGTTTAAAAATAGGTTTTCCTTTATAAAGTTTAGGTTTTGGGCATAAGCCTCAATGGTATGGTAGCCATTGCCCAGGGCCATATCATACAGCAAGTTTATAAAATCATAGGATTGATCTTGTATAAAAATACAAAAACTATCAAAATCGTAATTTAAAATATACTTTACTATACGAGTATTGATACAGAAGCTGCCGTTTTTAATAATACCATCCAAATCAAAAATCGACTTTACCTGGTGGTAGTTTAAATGATTTTCGATATTGGGATGAATGGTTTTGTTGGTAAGCTCGGCAAAGTAAAGCATAAATATATCGTTACTAAGGCCATAGGCATCAACCATTTTCATGATCATGCGCTCATGGCTGCCGGTAATTTTAATATCGTCTAAAAACACAAGTGTTTTGTTCTGCAAAAAATCCTTATCAATATGAAATGAGTCGTTACCAATCAGGCTCATTCTTTGTTCGGCATCCAGCTCGCCGTAATCTTCCTTATAGGTTATGGTGCGGTGTACCTTTGTTTCCTGCACAACGGGATAGCCATGCTGGGCCAGCCAGCGGTTAAGCCGGTAAACAAACCAGGTTTTCATGGCAAAGGTAGCCGTTGGGATAAACGAATACGGGCTTGATATAACCACCAGCTGCTGCTTTACTAAACCTGCCGCCAGATGCGCGTTAATAAAACCATCGGCCAGGTGGGTGCCAAAGCTTTTTGCAACAGCATCATCGCCAAATTTAAAACGGCTGTAGGCATCGGCGCTAAACCCAAATGCCTGCGCATTATTGATGTGATGTAATGAATAGGTAGTGTTCATTAATTGATTAAGCTTAAAATAGATTGGTTGTTTGAGTTAATGAGCAAACTTTTTATGCCTGCCGCACTGGCACCCTCAATATCGGCCTTAGGGTTGTCACCGATATGGATAATGTTGTTTAAAGTTATATCTTTTTCTTTATTGATCTGTTTTATATTTTGGAGCATCAGGTTAAACAGGGCCGGGTTTGGTTTTGACATCCCAACCTCGTCAGAGTACAGCTGAAAATCAAAGTATTGATCCATCTTTAATTCCACCAGTATCTTTCTTAACAATGCTCCTTTAATAAAGCCGGTATTACTTAATAAACTAATAGTGCTGCCGCCTTTTTGTTTTAGATGATCAAGCACCTCAATTGTTACAGGGGCATACACCTGCGGCATATAGTTAAGCACCAGGGCCTCCATATCAGCAAACAGTTTGGCGGTATCAACCTGGTTTAAATTGAGCTGGTTGTCATTAATCAGGCTGATCACCATGAGGTGCATCTCATCCGAATCGATATTTTTCCCGGTACGTTCATTAACCGCATTGCACATGAGGTCAACCACGCGAAACGCCTTGGCAACTTCGTCTATACTTTTATGGGCAGGGTTAAAATCGCGGTGAAAGATGCGGGTGCGCTCAAGCTTGTAATCAGGATTAGATTTAATAAGGGTAAGCCAAAGATCAAAGGAATAATGAAGGTAGTAAGGCATAGGTTTTTTTAAGAGAAACAAGAAGTTAAGCATCAGGAGTCAAGACAGAAAAAAAACACTTTGTCATCCTGAGCGCAGCGAAGGATCTGTTAGCAAACTATACCTGCCGGCAAATAGATGCTTCGCTGCGCTCAGCATGACAAATGGAGTTTTCTTTCCTGGTTCTTAATACTGCTTCAGTAATTCTAAAAAGTTATCGGTAGTGTGCGGTTCACCAATGGCGCGGAATTTCCAGGTGCCATCTTTACGGTAAACTTCGGCAAAGGTCATGGAACACATGCCATTGTAGGTTGAATCACCAGACAGGCTAAACTTGGCTAT
This sequence comes from Mucilaginibacter saanensis, assembly GCF_014200575.1. Lineage (GTDB taxonomy): Bacteria > Bacteroidota > Bacteroidia > Sphingobacteriales > Sphingobacteriaceae > Mucilaginibacter. The sequence continues at coordinate 66,005 of NZ_JACHBZ010000016.1, forward strand.
CTCCGTTCCGCGGTTATCTACCGCGCGGATAAAGGCGTTATCAACCATGCCAAAGTGTTGGTTATTTTTGCGCCCTTGGTAAATAGCCACAATAAACAGTATGCGGTCGAATTTCGGGTCGAGCGAATCCAGCTTCACAATGATCTGCTCATCATCTCCATCACCCGCACCGGTACGGTTATCGCCGGTAAGCCAGATATGGCCCGATGGGTGTTTCATCGAATTAAAATAAACCACATCGCCTTCATATAAACTTACATTATTACCGTTTGGCTTTTGAAATGTACGCCCCCTGTCGGCCACGCGACCGTTTTTATCTAACAGGAAAGCAATGGCATCCAGGTCATATTCAACTTCTTCGGCACCGCCGCCAAACAACTTACCTAAAAAGCCGCCACCGCCGCTTTGTTTTACGTCCCAGCCTAAACCAATAGTAACCGACGACAGATCAAAACTTTCGCCCTTATCATTTTTACGCAGATCAATAGTCTGACCTTTCACCAAATTTATTGCCATTGTTGTATACTTATATTTAATCTATTTGGCCTCACCCTGCCCTCTCCGGAGAGAGGGTTCTAATTTACCGTCACCGACGTTAAAAGCATCCCCTTTAGGGGACGGGAGGGGCATTTATTTAATGATCTGTCCTTTAAAGTATTTACTTAAAAAGAATGCCAGGTCCTCTTTGTAGCCCACACCCGATGCCTCAAATTTCCACTGGCCGCCGCGTTTGTATAAGCGGCCAAACTCAATGGCTGTTTCAATCGAGAAATCTTCGCCAAGCTCATATTTACAAACCTCGCTGCCGGTAAGATCATCAATAATGCGGATGTAGGAATCACGTACCTGACCAAAATTTTGCCTGCGCGGCTGCGCTTCATGTATGGTTACTACAAATAGTATTTCCTGAATTTTAGGGTCAACCCTGGTCAAATCAACATTAATGGATTCGTCGTCGCCGCCATCGCTGTTACCACCCGATGGATCATCGCCGGTATGATGAACGGCAGAGTCGGGAGAATCTACATTGTTATAAAAAACAAAAAATTCATCTTCGGGTACAAAGCGGTTAGCATCAATCATAATAGCCGATACATCCAGATCAAAATCATAACCCGTACCCTCGTTGGGGTTCCAGCCCAAACCAATTGTCATTTTAGATAAGCCTATATCTATTTTTTGCCCTTTTTGTAAGTTAATAGCCATGTTAAAAGTATTTTATTAAAACTTGCATTCCGCTATAATATTGCGGCATTGCAGTTTGTTTTAGTTGTTGATTGATAATTAAAATATTAATCTAATATATACTCTTTTTTAATTACCGCCGACAAAATATAGTAACAAAATAGCCACCTGTTACTTTGGCAGCCGTTGAGTAATCAGGGTAAAAAACATACCCTATTAATTAAATATGGTTATAACCCCGCTGTTTACCCCATGCGTGGCTCCTGGCGGCTTTTGGTGGCCGATACCGATTTAACAATGGTTTTACCCTTCACTATCTGGTTATAATCGTTAACCTTTTTAAGCGCGTTGATCCAGGCCTTGTTTAAAAGCCCGGCAATATAATCAGCCGGGAGGTCGCCGGTGTTTTCAACCTGGATGTATCTATAACGCCTGCCGCTACCTGTTAACAGGCCCTCGGGGTCGGCAAGTTCAATACCCCCGTAAAAACCCAGGCGCACCAGGTTACTTGTTCTGTCAACGGCAATTGCGCAAAAAGCGTGTTCTACCTTTTCTGTAGATGACCAGCTGATAACTACGTCGTTATAATTATCAAAAACCAACTCGTTGGTTTGCGGGTACAGCTCCCATATAAAATTGCGCAGCCATAATGACTTTTCCTGAACATCGGTAGCAAACGGAGATAAAAATTTAAGCAGGTTGGTTTTTTCTTCTTTTGACATACAAGCAGGGTTTATTTTAATAACCTATCCGCAACGGCACAGCGGAAGCATCAAATTCAGGGCTACTACTCTATAAGTTTCCATCGGGGGTACGTAAAGTGTTACAAATCAATACCTGTATAACAACCGCCGGGCAGATAAGTTTACAACTATAAGTATTACACTTGTTTTTTTTGCAGTATGCCTGTAAATGGTTATTATAGTACTCTAAAACTTATTACCCTTATTAGCTAATGCAACCTAACCCTTATTTCATTAAAGCCCTTGCTTTTTTACTCCTTGTTTTTACGCTAAGCAGCTGCGAGCCAACACAGCCCGGAAGCTGGAAGAACGATAAAATTGACAAAAGCGACCGCGAAAAATTTCACCTGCTTAATGCCGAATTATTTAAACAGCTAAAGGTTGATGATGTTAAGCAACTGGAAAATATGATGTCAAAGGAGTTTATTGAGAGCACCTATAAAAACCGCCAGGTTGAGCTGGTGAGCAACCGGGCAAAAACAGCAACCTATACCCTGCTTGATGAATATTATGTGGTAAACCGCTATAAAGATGGCGATACCGTAAAAACCGATACTAAAGGCGTTAACAGCCATACACTTAATTTTCAGGGTGCAACACATCAAATGTATATGGCTTTTTTTACGCCCAAAAACCTGGTTAACCAATACATGATCACGGCTATTTACTGCAAGTATGATTACGGATGGAAACTGAGCCAGCTGGATTTGAACCCGTATACCATTAACGGTAAAACTGCTCCCGAGCTTTTTGAGCAGGCCAAAGAGAGTTATCAAAAAAACTATTTGATTGATGCGCTGAATATTTCGGCCTCGGTTATTAACTGCGCCCGCCCAAGTTCTGTTTGGAAATATGATAATGAGCCGGAGTTTAGCGATCTGTATAATAAAGTACTGCAGGAAGCAACCGCCAGGTTCAGGTTTCCTATAGCTATTAAACAAGTTGCTACCCACCCGCGCATTATCAGGATATTTAATCAAACCACCCCCGATGGCGTTTTCCCGATGATCTATTACATGTCGGCAATAAAATTAAAAGATACCACTGCCTTAAAACAGGAAAACGAGCAAATCAAAAAAGTGATAGATCAAACTTTACCCGGAATTGATAAGAATAAGAAATACATCTACTACGCTGCCTTTAACGATTTGCCAACAGGCATGAAAACAGTTGAGCATTTTGATATGACAGAAAAGCTGAACTAACCTGCTTAAAAAAATTAAACAACCTGCTTTAGGGATGCCCTTTGTACAAACACCGTACAAAGGGCATTGTTATTTATTATCCTCCACTGGTTTACTGATTATCACTTTATCTGCACATTATCCTAATAGTGTATCGGGAATGCAAATACATCATCACAACCTGGCTGTTCATTACGGGGCAGGCTACCTGTTGCGCCGCAAAACCAGCAGGCAGAGGCCATTATACCATTAATTATGCTCACATTATCATGTACGCCCAAAGCCGAATTTATATAAATCACTGATAATGAATTTACTTTGAAAAAACCACAATAAAAAGCAATCGATTGCGAAAAAGTTAATCTTTTAACGTTTTGCGGGCAAAAATTAATCAATTATTTGTCTTTTATTAATTATCTGCTCTTGATTTGTAATCAAATTATAAACCAGGCACAGCTGCTATGGCCGCACACCGGCAACAGTTAGTGTACCAAATTTAAACCGAATAAACCATGTATCATTATCAACTTAACCCACCGTAGGTATGCCCTCGCATACACCTAACTATTACCCTAACCAGGTATCAAATAATTTAACCTTAATCATTAACGAGAAACAGTATGAAAAAACTTAAATACTTATTTATAATATTTTTCCTTTTCCCGCTCAGTTTGTTAGCCCAGCAAATTCCAATTAGCGGAAAAGTAATTGACTTAACCGATGGGTCCACACTTCCGGGGGTAAGTGTAAAAATTAAGGGCACAACCAAAGGGGCCATTACAGACGTTGCCGGAAAATTCCAGCTTTTTGTACCCAATAACAGTGCAGTGTTACAAGTGTCTTTTTTAGGATATGTAACCCAGGAACTCACAGTTAGCGACCTTAAAGACGGCATTATTGCCTTAAAAGCTACCAGCAGAAGCCTTGATGAGGTGGTAGTTGTAGGTTATGGTGTTCAAAAAAGGGCTACCGTAACAGGATCAATCGCAACGCTTCAGAATAAGGATATCATCACTACAAAAAGTGAAAGCGTAATAAACTCACTGAGCGGTAAAATACCGGGGTTACGAATTGTTCAAAGAACAGCCGAGCCAGGGTCTTACGCCAATGATTTTAATATCAGGGGCTATCAGGGCCAGCCACTTGTGGTAATTGACGGTATTATTGGCGGCGACCAGTCGACCATTGGCCGCATGGACCCCAATGAGATTGAAAGCGTTTCCGTGCTAAAAGATGCCGCCGCATCCATATATGGTATGCGCGCTGCAGGGGGTGCTATTTTAATAACCACCAAAAAGGGATCTAAAAACGGGACGATCAACATTAATTATTCATTTAACGATGCAATACAAACGTTTTTGGGAATGCCAGAAGGTGTAGGTGCCATAGATTTTATGATGCTGACCAATGAAAAGACTAAACGTGATTTTACCCAAAACTTTGTGGCTAATCAAGCCCCAACATACACGTATGCCAATTTTGCACCATATCTTAACGGAACCCGCAAATCATCAGACTGGATAGATCTGGCTTTCAGGAAAACGGCTGATCAAGTAAGTCACAATTTAAACATTGACGGTGGTAATGACAAGATCAGCTATTTCTTTAACCTTGGCTACCTGAAACAGGACGGCGTTTTTAAATCGGGCGATTTAAACTACAATAAGTATACTTTCAGGTCAAACGTTACCGCCACCATAACCAAGGGTTTAAAAGCCCAGGTGCTAACATCGGGCTGGATGGATGAAAAAAACCAACCATTTCCAGACGAATGGACCATTTATAAATATACCTGGAATGAGAAGCCGACCGACCCTATTTATGCCAACGATAACCCCCTTTATCCTAACCAGATACCTGGCGGAGATAACGTTAACCCTGCCATTGTTACCGATGCAGACAAAATGGGCTTTAAACAATTCAAGAACAAGGCAATCACAAGCCAGTTAAATTTAACGTATACCATACCTGGAATAAGCGGGTTAACTGCTAAAGCTTTATTTAATATTGATTATGGCGTTGCCGATAACAACTTTGTTGGAAGGACAACCAGCCTGTATACTTATGACGCGGCAAACGATGCCTATAACCCAACGGTGATAAATTCGCCCGCAGGCATAACCCGGCAGTATTATACTCATTTTAATACCCTTAGCCAGTTAACATTAAATTATAACCATACCTTTTTTACCGACCATAACGTGGCGGCGATGTTTACCTATGAGCAGAGCCACGAAACAGCCGATAACTTTGCGGCCCACCGTGATGTTGAAATCCCTATAGATTATTTATTTGGTGGACTCTCCAATTCAAATATGCAAGGCTATATGGATGGCGGTGCCCTTTCAGATCGCGCGCACAAAAGCCTCATCGGCCGGTTTAATTATGACTATAAAGAAAAGTACCTGGTTGAATTCAGCTTTCGGCGAGACGGTAATAACCTGTATCAGCCCGGCCCAAGCCAATGGGGCTTTTTCCCTGGTGGGTCAGTAGGCTGGGTTTTAACCAAAGAGAATTTTTTCCGCAAGCTTGTTCCGGAGCGTATTCTTTCCAACTTAAAGCTAAGGGCTTCATTCGGTCAAACCGGTGATGAAGGCAACGCGCAAGCATTTAGCTATGTTAACGGATATACTTACCCTACCACTAACTCTTATATTTTTGGTCAAAGCGCCGTTAATGGCTCAACACCCAAACTGGGCAATCCGGGGTTAACCTGGTCTGTAAATACCATCAAGAACATCGGCCTAGACTTTGGCCTTTTTGGCGGAAAAGTAGACGGTACCATCGAGATTTTCAGGAACGACAGAACAGGATTGCCTGCAACGCCGTCGGTAAGCATACCCGGCACTGTAGGGGCAGCTGTACCGCAGATTAACTATAATAGCGATCGCGTGCAGGGGCTTGACTTTAACCTGGCATACCATAACAAATTTGGGCAGGTTGGTGTAAATCTTGCCGGTAATATAGGCACAACCCGGTTAGAAAACAGAAATGTTCTTCGTTCGCAATCGGGCAATGAATATTTAAACTGGAAAGAAAATCAAACCAACAGGTACCAGAATGTTTGGTGGGGTCCCGAATACGCTGGCCAGTTTACCACCTATAAACAGATATATAACTATGGTGTAAACACCGGTGGCGGCAACAATAACGTTATACCGGGCGATTATTACTATAAAGACTGGAACAATGATGGCGTTATAGATGGTAAAGACAGCCATCCTATTTCCACTACCGGTATCCCTTTATACAATTACGGCTTAACCGTTGGCTTAAGCTATAAAGGCTTTGATATGAACCTGGTTTTGCAGGGCGCTGCGGGTGTATATGTACAGTACGGTGAGCAATTTGGATCGCCGCTGATGTATAACAGGAGCGCGCTTACCCGTTTTCTTGACAGCTGGCATACAGCAGATCCTTCTGCCAATGTTTTTGACCCTAATACCGTGTGGGTGCCCGGCTTTTATCCTGCAATGGGATCGCCGGATGCGCAAGGTACAAAGGCAATACAGAATGCCAGTTACTTACGTGTAAAATCATTGGAGTTTGGTTATACATTATCACCAAGTGTACTGAAAACTATAGGCGTAAAAAAGCTAAGGGTTTATGTAAACAGCTACAATCTGTTAACCTTTACCGGGCTTAAGAATTATGACCCTGAACACCAGGGCCCCAGCCCAAGCGATAACGGCGATTTCAGCAGAGCGCAGCTTGGATATACCTACCCCATGAACAGGACCTTTAACTTCGGAGCAAACGTTTCCTTTTAAACTTATTGAAACATGAAAAGTATTAACAAATTAATTATAACAATAACTTTAGGAATAGGAGCCACAGTGACCTCCTGCCAGAAGCTGAACATTGCGCCAACCAATATAGTTACGCCGGCTATTATATTCAACAGCGAAGCCGGTGTTAAATCGCTTTTGGCCACCATATATGCAGATTTGCCCATCGAAGATTTCAAATACAGGCCAGATGGCGGTGATGATAATAATGGTATGCAACGCCCGGGCTTTAACCCAGGAAACCCCTGGATGAATTTTTATAACTCGGCAGCTGTTACAGGCGAAGAGGTAGGTCCCTTTGGCGGTATGGATATCGGCTCCGGTTTCGGTTACTGGCCCTACGCCGATATCAGGAATGTAAATACCCTGATATCTGAACTGCCTAAACACGTAGCTACCCTTACACAGGCAACCGTAAACTCACTTTTGGGCGAGGCGCATTTTCTACGTGCGTATTATTATTTTGGCTTGGCCAAGCGTTATGGCGGCGTTCCTATCATAACTGTTCCGCAGGATCCTGGAGCACCACTGTCAACCTTGCAGGTACATCGTGATAAAGAACAGGCCACCTGGGATTTCATAGGTGCAGAGCTTGACTTAGGATACCAGATGATGTCCGAAATCAGTGATGCTGGCAGAGCCAACAAATATGTGGCCGTTGCATTAAAATCAAGGGCTATGCTTTACGCCGCATGTGTTGCCAAATATGGCTCAACTAACTTTATTGACGGCCCTGCGCGCGGTCAGGGCCTGGTAGGGATTCCTGCAGATCAGGCAACCAAATATTTCCAGGCTGCTTATGATGCTGCAAAATTATTAGATGGTCACTATTCGCTTTATAACCAAAACTCGTCAGACAAGGTTAAGAACTACACTGACCTGTTTTTAGATGCCAGCAGTAAGGAAAACATTTTCATCAGGCAGTATTCCATTACCCTTAATCTTAATACCCCTGCCGGCCCGCATAGTTGGGATGCCACCATGTCACCAGGTCGTATGACGTCAGGAGGGCTTTCGCGCTCATACCCTACGTTGGATTTTGTGCAGCTTTGGAGCAATCTGCCCATCACCAATAGTGACGGTACACCTAAACGTTTCAACAACCTGTTAGATCTGACACAAGGGTTGGAACCCCGGCTCCGGGCAACCGTTTATTTCCCCGGCGAAACACTAAGGGGGCTTACCTTTGATACACAGAGAGGTATTTATCCCTCATTCAGCGGTACAGCCGCTGCCGAAGTGGCCAAAGCACCAAATTCACGTACATGGCAATTGCAAACCGATCCAAACGTGTTGTACCCCAATAAAACTGATCCCAATGCAAAACAGGTCATTGGCTTTACTGGTATTTCAAACAACCTGGGCGATGACCAGTTAACCCGTACCGGTTTTTATGTACGTAAATATATTAACTATAATGCGGCCAAAACTAACGTTGACCTATACAAAAGCATACAGCCATGGATTGACCTGCGTTATGCCGAGATATTACTGAACCGTGCCGAAGCCGCTGTGGAATTAGGAAACACCGGCGATGCATTAACAGATATTAACCTGATAAGGGACAGGGCCGGCGCTACACCTTACTCTTCTATTGATCTGGATAAAGTGCGTAAGGAAAGGCGCATGGAACTGGCTTTTGAAAACCAGTATTACTGGGATCTGAAAAGATGGCGTACAGCCGATGTGGTACTTGACCGCGCACATTTTAAAGGCCTGATGCCTTATTATGTATTTAATGAAAATAAATACATTTTCCTGGCCGAAACCGAACTCTTTAACCGGGAATATACTTTCCAGAAACAGTTTTATTACGAGCCTATTCCTGGTGGTCAAATAAACCAGAACCCTAACCTGCTCCCTAACAATCCAAATTATTAAGAATTTAAAACTTTAGATATGAAAAAACTGATTAGTAAACTTTTGTTAGGTGTAGCTATACTGGCAAGTTCTGCGTGCACAAAAACAGATAATTATGATGGCCCAAACGCCTCATTTCAGGGTAACATACTTTCTTCTGAAGGCGGTAATTTACTTACATCAGGCGGCAGCCCCCAAATCTGGCTTCAGCAAATTGGCTGGACAACCCCGCAAACCATTCCATGTAAATTTGATGGCACGTTTGAGGATACCAAGTTGTTTAAAAGCAATTATAAAGCTGTACCAACGGGAGGTGCTTTTTGGCCAATTACAGATACAGTTATCGTGAAAATTGACCAGGGCTCCAAGCATGACTTTACCGTTACGCCCTACATCGTGATCAAAAACTTTACCTCAACGTTAAGTGGTACAACCTTAACCCTGAAGTTTAATATCACAGCACCTATAGCTGCGGGCTTACCCAATATTAAGGACATACAGCCCTATGTTAATACCACCAAGCTGGTAGGTGCAGGTGCTTCTATCAGGGACTTCTCTGACGTAAATGCCATAGCCATCAATAAGGCCTATACCGATCTGAGCGATGCCGATAAATCCATCACGTTAACCATTCCTAACCTTATCCCGGGCCGTACATTTTTTGTGCGTGCAGGGGTGCGTTTGAGCGATAGTTTCAACAGCTCTAATTTCTCGGAAATAGTACAGGTAGATGTTCCTAAATAATTTAACCTAAACAAAAAAGGAAATGAAATTCATTAAAACAACGATGGTATGTTCCATCTTCATAATAGGCCTCATAGTTGCCGGATGTAAAAAAGAAAAGTACCCATCACGGGATACATCCAGCCTTAAACCTCCTCCCCCAATTGATACCACAAAACCACCGGTTATTGATACATCTGTGGTAATTGACAATTGCGATAAAGCCGATGGCTGGGCGGTAGCAGGTGGCGATCCCGCTGTAATAACAACCGGCCAAAAAGAAGGGAAGGGTTATATTCAGGGTACCATTAAGGCCGGGCAAAACTTTATGCAGTTTATTAAAACGCTGCCAGCTCCTGTTGATACAAAGGCAACCATGAACAACGGCGAATTAAAGTTCTGGTTTTATGTGCAGGATGTTTCTTTGCTTAAAATAGATGGCCAGATACAGTTTAGCAGCGCCGCCGATCCGGATAAGAAACGTGTTGGCTGGGGAATGGATAAAATTATCCCGACGCTAAAAAATGGCTGGAACCATTTAGAGCTGAAATTTACAGACGGATACGTATCCGGAGATGGCGGGCCCGATTTAACGGCCATGAACTTTATAAAAATCTTCTTCTGGACGGCAGCAAACGCAGCCACAGATCAGAATTATGGTATTGATGACTTCAGGGTAGCCGTAGTGCCGCCACCGCCGCCTGTTATATTTGACACTGCCGATGTAAAAGACGGATGGCAAACGGTAGGTGATGTTGTTATTACCACCGCCGGCCAAAAAGAAGGCGCAGGCTATATTAAAAACACCATAACCAACGGGGGCGACTTTATGCAGTTTATCAAGGATACCGCAACCCCGGTTGATACCAAGCTTACGGAGTCAAACGGTCAGTTCAGGTTTTGGTTCTATGTAGCAGACCCCACCCTTATTAAAGATGGTTCTATAGAAATTACCAGCTCCGGAAAGTCAGACGATCATGAATCTGCATGGGACGTAGGACCGTTGGCAGCCACCTGGAAAAGCGGATGGAACGATGTAGTACTTGATTTTGATAAATCAATTAAAACAGGCGACGGAGGGGCCGATTATTCAGCCATAAACCACTTCCGTATCTATTTCAATGCCACCACTAAAGTTCACCCTGATTTAGTTACAGGTATTGATGACCTGCGGTTCCAGGCAAAACAATAAATACAACCCAAACCCTATACCCTAATTTTTAAACACAAGTATGGCAGAGAGAAAACTTCTCCCTGCCTTCTTAAAAAAAAGAACCAGCATAATAATGGTAATACGTAAGTTCATAAAAACATCAGCAAAATCATTCGCACTTACCTTTGGTTTAGGCCTGTTAGCCATAACGCCAGCCCTTGCTCAAAAAAAAGCAGATACAGCCTCTGGTAACCCCATCATCACTTCTATGTACACAGCCGATCCATCAGCTCACGTTTGGAAAGATGGCCGGTTGTATATATATGCATCGCATGATATTTCGCCCGCACGCGGATGCGACCTGATGGACCAGTACCACGTTTTCTCAACCAGCGACATGGTTCACTGGAAAGATCATGGCGAAATACTGCGTGCCAGCCAGGTATCATGGGGCCGCCCCGAAGGTGGCTTTATGTGGGCGCCTGATTGTGCTTACAAAAACGGCACCTACTATTTTTATTTCCCGCATCCGAGTGATACCAAATGGAACGACAGCTGGAAAATTGGCGTAGCCACCAGCAAGAGCCCGGCCAGCGGTTTTAAAGTACAGGGATACATTAAAGGTCTTGACTCCATGATTGACCCATGCGTGTTTGTTGACGATGATGGGCAGGCATATTTTTATTACGGCGGCGGCGGCACCTGCAAAGGCGGCAAGCTAAAGGATAACATGATGGAAATTGATGGCGAAATGAAGAGTATGGAAGGCCTTAGAGATTTTCATGAGGCCAGCTGGGTACACAAAAGAAACGGCATTTATTACCTGTCCTATTCAGACAATCATGATGTGGCGGGTAAGCACAACCAAATGCAGTATGCCACCAGCAAAAGCCCGCTTGGGCCATGGACAGCCCAGGGCGTGTACATGGATCCTACTGACAGCTTTACCAACCATGGTTCCATTGTTGAATTTAAAGGCCAGTGGTATTCTTTTTATCATAACAGTGCCATATCCCACCAGGATTGGGAAAGATCTGTTTGTGTAGATAAGCTTTACTACAATGCCGACGGTACTATTCAAAAAGTTGTGCAAACAAGCAGCGCTAAAAGTGCTCCTGTTAATCAAACCCAAAAATGAGAAAAATAAACCTGTTGGCTATTGCAGCAGCCACGGTGCTGGCTTATGGTTGTTCTAAAAAAACGGCCACTAATACGGCCCCGCCGGTAACGGTAACTATTGATAAAAAGGATGGCATGAAAAATCCATTTGTAACATCAATATACACTGCAGATCCATCGGCGCATGTATGGGCCGATGGCAGGCTATATGTTTATGCTTCGCATGATATTGACCCGCCGCGGGGTTGCGATCTGATGGATCAGTATCATGTTTTCTCAACCGATGATATGGTGAACTGGACCGATCATGGCGAAATACTGCGCGCCAGCCAGGTATCATGGGGCAGGGCCGAGGGCGGCTTTATGTGGGCCCCGGATTGCGCCTACAAAAATGGCACTTACTATTTTTATTTCCCGCATCCCAGCGGCACCGAGTGGAATACCACTTGGAAAATTGGCGTAGCCACCAGCAAAAGCCCCGCAAAGGATTTCCAGGTACAGGGCTACATTAAAGGCCTTGAGCCCCTCATTGACCCCTGCGTATTTGTTGACGACGACGGCAGCGCCTACTTTTATTACGGTGGCGGTGGTACCTGCAAAGGCGGCAAGCTAAAAGATAACATGATGGAAATTGACGGGCAAATGAGCGTGATGGCCGGCCTTGACGATTTTCATGAAGCTACCTGGGTGCACAAAAAAGATGGCGTGTATTACCTGTCCTACGCAGATAATCATGACAGCGGCGGTAAACATAACCGCATGCAATATGCCACCAGCAAAAGTCCGCTGGGGCCATGGGTATCAAAAGGCGTATATATTGACCCTACCGACAGTTTTACCGACCATGGCTCCATTGTACAGTTTAAAGGCAACTGGTATGCCCTTTACCACAATAGTTCCCTCTCACATAATGATTGGCTAAGATCAATTTGTGCCAACAGGCTTTATTACAATGCCGATGGCACTATTCAAAAGGTAATTCAAACCAGTACACCATAACATGAACATCAGTTTTTAAAATGCCCGTGTTAATCAATAAACCATTAAACCAATATCTGAATGATGAAAAAAAATAAGTTTGGCACGTTAAGCTTAATGGCTTTATTTGCCTTGGCAAGCAGCTGCTCCCTGAGTAGTTGTTCAAAAAAACAACAGATCTAACAACAACAGATCCTCCGGTGGTTATCAAACCAACAACGCCCCCGATTGATGTTACCCCCTCGCCTATTGGCGATGTGGTGGGTAAAGTTGTGGTTGGCTACCAGGGCTGGTTTGCCGCCACGGGTGACGGCTCGCCTATTAACATGTTTTGGCATTGGTCAAACGACTGGTCAAAACCGCTTTCGCCAACTAATAAGGCCATATCTGCATGGCCGGATGTGCGTGACTATACCACTACTTTTAAAACCGACTATGCTAATTTGAATAACGGCAGCGAAGCACGGGTATTTTCGTCATTTACTGATCAAACAATTGATATACAGTTTAAGTGGATGAAAGACTACGGCATTGATGGGGCGGCCTTACAGCGCTTTAACCCCAGTGGCATTGAAGGCCCGGTGCGTGATGCGATGGCGGCCAAGGTAAAGATCGCTGCTGAAAAAAATGGTGTGAAATTTTATATCATGTATGATGTAAGCGGCTGGACAAACATGGCAACAGAAATGGAAACCGACTGGACCAATAAAATGTCGGCCCTTACCACGTCACCAGTTTATGCCAAACAAAACGGTAAGCCGGTAGTATGTATCTGGGGCTTTGGTTTTAATGATGATAACCATAACTTTTCGGCCGCTGCCTGCCTTGATGTTATTAACTGGTTTAAAAGCAAAGGCTGTTATGTTATTGGCGGCGTGCCAACCCATTGGCGTAAAGAGGAAAGTGACTCCAGAGCCGGTTTCCTGGGCACCTATAAAGCATTTGATATGTTATCGCCCTGGATGGTGGGCCGCATAGGTAACGTAATAGAATCAGACAATTTTTACAATACCATTAACGTCCCTGATCAGGCTTTTTGCAACAGCAATGGCATTGATTACCAGCCCTGCGTTTTACCTGGCGATTTAAGCGGACAGCAAAGGGCGCATGGTGATTTCATGTGGAGGCAATTTTACAACATGAAAAGAGCTGGCTGCCAAGGTATTTATATTTCGATGTTTGACGAATATAATGAGGGCAACCAGATTGCAAAAACCGCCGAAACACAGGATTTTGTTCCGGCAGGATCAGGCTTTAGATCACTCGATGATGATGGTACACCCTGCTCGGCAGATTATTACCTGCGCTTAACCGGCGATGGGGCTAAAATGCTCAAAGGCACCATTGCCTTAACACCAACACGCCCTACGGTTCCAAAACCATAATAAAGGCCCTGCATTACCTTACCGCACAAAAAAGCCGGTGATTATTGATCACCGGCTTTTTTGTGCGGTATAATCCCGCCTGTTTGCCTTGCAATGGCATTGGGCTAAAGCCATAATTTGTTTATATAGCTATCTGTTGGCTAAAGCCAACGGCAATGAATTTAAATGCTACTATATGGTTTATTTAAACATCAGGTATAAGCCCTCCCTATCTTCGCACAAATCAACCGCATTATTGCTGGCGCACGCGTGCGCCAGCAACAGCAGGGTATAAACGAGGCTAAGTTTTGGTAACTATATATAAGTTTACACCAATAGCTTTATAAAATAAGCCCTGTTAGTCGCAGGGCTTATTTTTACTCTTTATTTTTGGGGTTGTAGTTTAGTGCAGTGTTAAGGTTTTTGTTGAAATCAGACAAAACAGTAACTTCTTTCTTTGAAGTGTTTGCGTTAATTTGTTTTTGTCGGTATTCTAAAACCTGCCGAGCGGTTTTTACTTTTGGAAGATTGTTTAATACCTCTGTAAATTCGGTTAATTCTCCTAAATTTTGCTTTTCTTGAAACAAGTCGGTTTCATTGTGTCGCCTTACTTCGCCCTTTTCTGTTCTAATCATGTCACCTACAAGGTTTGCTAAGTTAAGGGCATTAATCTCACCCTGGATGTTAAGAAAATCCCAAACAGCATTACGTACCGACTCGTAACTATCTAACAAAAGTATTTTTTCGTTTTTAGACTTACTAAGCATTTTATTAGTAAGTGCTATATGATTTTCAATGCAATATTGTTTTATCCTATCATTGATAGTTTGGGGCGCAATATCAAGTATTTTGTTTCTCCATCTATGAAATGCGGCAAATGAATTTTCCGCTGAACTTGTTGCTGCAAAAACATCCCTATTAGCATCTTCTACAGCATTTTGATGAGCAACATACTTAAATACTTCTTTAAGCCGTACCAAGAATAGGATTTGAGCATGGGTTAAAAGTTCGTAAGAATTTTTTTGATCTTCTAACTTTTTTAATCGTTGCACCTCATTTATTAAAAATATTTCAAAATCTGGGCTTAAATAAGATGCGAACTTCATTGCAATATCCTTATGCGCATAAGTCCCTGCCCGAGAACCCGAACGAGTGAATATACCTTTAGCATTAGTGGTATCGCTCCAATGTTTTATAGATAAGTTAAATTGTTTCTTTCCGGCCTTTTGAAGCAACCCCTCGAATTCGAGGGGTAGGAAATTAGGGTTAAACAATCTTTCCCAAGCACCTAAAAAATTTATGGTGTTTTTGTTTCGCATCCAACTCTCAATAGATTTAGGACCTTTAAAGGCCCTGCTCATATCGGTAATACTTACATAGTCATGTCTTTCATCTGAAAATAAGACTATCTCGCTATCATGATAATTTATAATTATATCACTCATTTTGTTAAGGTTTTATAGGTTAAACGATTGGTGCAATTTGCAAGTAATATATTAAAGCGTAGTAATTCGCTTGTTTTACGACTGTTATATCTAAAGGTAAATTCATCGGCATATTTCTGCATATGCTTTGGTGATATGTTATGATAGATACCAATTACCATACGGTCAAATAATGAGAAACAGCCCTCAATACTATTGGTGTAATAAACTCCACGTGCATATTCTTTTTTGCTGTGGTCAACAACACCGTGGTGAGCATACTCTTTACCAACTTTTACATAGGTATTAGCGGTGTCAGTCATTAAAACGCTTTCAGTATCAACATTAGCTTTCACCAAGTCAGGAACGAAATCAGTAGGCTTTACAGCCTGCAAGCGCAATCTACTGCCACGTTCCATAAAACCAAGTACAACCGTTTTGTTATTGTGTCTATCTGCTTTATTTTCGGCTATAACCTTACGCTTTTTGTTATTCATATTCTTAACCTTGCCGCCGACAATAGTTTCATCAACTTCAACTATTACGCCCGAACCACCAAGTTTATTATTGTTGTCAGGATCGGTTTCAGTCGCTTCTAAACCAAAGCAATTACGTATGCGTTGTAACATAAACCAAGCGGTTTTTTGAGTTACATTTAAGTCCCTGCCTAATTGTAGTGAAGATATGCCTTTTTTATGGCCTGTAATAAGATAGATAGCGATAAACCAAGTTTGCAATTCTATTTTGGTGTTATCGAATAATGTAGATGTGCGAACGTTAAAGTATTTACCTGTATTTTTGCATTTGTAACCACGTGCAGTAGTATAAACTTTAGAGGTGGCATCAAATGGACTAACTACATCGCCATTCCAACGTAGTTGCTCTAAATGGCTAATACAAGTAGCCTCATCGGGGAATGCTTTGATTAACTCTATTATTGATTTAAACTCTATATTTATCATTGCGTTTGAATTACAATGTAAATATAGAAGTTAATTACACCAAATCCAAATTATTTTTTAATTTTTTAGTGTAAAGTAGTATATAGTTGCCTAAGTTTTGTATCTCATATCCTCCCCTTCATACATTTATGCCCCCGTCTGCGGAAAGGAATATACTCAACAATCTTTATCGTTTCTATATTAATTCATTGCCGTCCCATTCATAGGGCGGATAGTTCAAGGCATTAAGGAGGCTTTAGCCAAAATTATTGAACAGATAACAAAGCACATGCACGTGCGATTCCTTCCTCGGGGAAGCGGTTATCAACATAGTAGCTAAGCTCCGTATATAGTATAAATTCCTCCCTGTCTTTGCACACCTCCGATGGTGAGGGATTATATTCGGTTACCTTATTCCATTAACTATCGGGGCAAAAAAATAGTGCCCGTATCTCACCCCGGGCACTACGGTTACCTTTTATTATCAGTAACATCAACTAAATCCCGGATCAACATTGTTCTACTCCGGAATACTTTATGGCAGCATCCCCGATTTACCGGACGCTGATCTTCGCTTTTAAAAAAGCGGTACAATACCAAAAACTATCGCACCCAAAAACTACCTTTTTGCCTGATATCTTCTGACGAGCTGCCTACCAGTACTTTAAACTCGCCGGGCTCAACAACCTGTTTCATTTGCCTGTTCCAGATCATCAGTTCCTCATGGTTCAGCTTAAACTGCACCTTACCGCTTTCCCCAGGTTTCAAGCTGATACGTTTAAACCCTTTTAATGATTTTACAGGGGTAGTAACGCTGGCAATTACGTCGCGTATATACAGCTGCACCACTTCGGTACCCTCAACCTTGCCGGTATTTTTTACTGTAACATTAATAGTAACCGAACCATTAAGCGGGATACGGGCCGGCGTAACCGTTAAGCCCGAATATTGAAAACTGGTATAACTTAACCCATGCCCAAACGGAAACAGCGCCGAGGTATCCTGATCAACATATACGTGCCTTGATGTAGGCTTATGATCATAGTAG
This sequence comes from Mucilaginibacter saanensis, assembly GCF_014200575.1. GTDB lineage: Bacteria > Bacteroidota > Bacteroidia > Sphingobacteriales > Sphingobacteriaceae > Mucilaginibacter. Next base: position 83,515 of record NZ_JACHBZ010000016.1, read on the forward strand.
TAAGGCAACTGCCCAACCGAGCGCGGGAAGGTCATCGGTAATTTCCCAGAAGGATTAACCTTGCCCAGTAAAACATCGGCAATGGCCAAGCCGCCGGTTTCGCCCAAAAACCACGATTCAACAATGGCCGGTATTTTTTTGGCCACCCAGTTTATACACAAGGGCCTGCCGTTAAATAACACCACCGCAACAGGTTTACCCGTTTTTTGAACAGCCTCAATCAATCGCAGCTGTTTTTGATTAAGCTCCAGGTTTGAGCGGTCCTTACCTTCGCCAACCTCGCCAATATCCTCGCCAAGCACCACCACGGCCACATCGGCTGTATTTACCAGGTTAACCGCTTTCAGCAGGCTTTCGTTCTGTTTGGCAGCCGATGTATCAGCCGTATAACCTTCTTCGTATCCGATCTTTAAATCGTTGCCTGCCTTTTGACGCAGGGCATCAACAATAGCTACACCCTTGCCGTCCTTGTTGGCATACCCGCCCAGGTAGGTACTTGCCGCCAGCGGACCAATAACCGCTACCGAATGTACACCGGCACCAAGGGGTAACAGGGAGTTATCATTTTTCAGCAGGCTTATACCCTCCTGCGCCGCTTTCAGGGCCACCTGGCGGCTCGCGTCCGTATGGTAAACCTTTTTAAGCAACGTTTCATCAATATAGGGGTGATCAAACAGGCCCAGCATAAACTTAACCCTCAGCACATCGGCAACCGCACGGTTAAGGTCGCCTACTGCCAGCTGCTTGCTGGTTAAAGCTTTATTAACCGCTGTCATAAACTCATCATGCGGAAAATCATAAAACTGCATATCGAGACCCGCCGTAAGCGTTTGTGCCATTGCATCGGCAGGATTGGCCGCAACATGGTGGTTTATTAATGACATTTTGATAGCCCCCAGATCAGACAGTACAAAACCTTTAAAGCCCCACTCCTTGCGCAACACATCTTTCAGCAGCCATTGGTTATCAACGCAAGGGATACCGTCAAGCTCACTATAAGCGGCCATCATGCCCAGCGCACCGCCTTCCTTAATTGCTTTTTCAAACACATATAAAAACGATGAACGGGCTTCGCGCTCACCCATATTTACCGGGGCCATATTACTACCTGCCTCGGGTATGCCGTGTACGGCAAAGTGCTTGGGCTCGGCCAGTACCGCATCAGGGTTACTCAGCTTACTGCCCTGTAAACCTTTTACCATAGCAACGCCATTAACCGCTGCCAGATAAGGGTCTTCGCCATAGGTTTCTTCTACCCGCCCCCAACGTGGGTCGCGCGGAAGACAAAGCACAGGCCCCAGCACCATGGCAACACCATGTGCACGCATTTCGGTAGCTATAATACGCCCTGCCTGATGTACCAGCGTAGTATCCCAGGCACCGGCCAGGGCCATAGGCACCGGGAAGGTGGTACTGCCCAGGCCTTCGTAACCATGCAGCCCTTCTTCAATAAACAAAACAGGTATACCCAGGCGCGTATGCTCAACCGCATAACGTTGTATCTGGTTGGTAACTTCGGTCGTTAGCGGGTACAGGTCATGTACCGAGCCAATACCCTCGGTACCGATAGAAATTTTAGCACTATCAGAATATGATGCGGCCTCGTGGCCCTGCATGTTAGCAACTTCGTGCCCATGGTACATATCCAGCTGCCTTATTTTTTCGGCGGTGGTCATGCGGCCTAACAAATCTGCAACCCTTTTTTCAACAGGCAGGGCCGCATTTTGGTAAGGATATTTAACAAGTGGTTTAGGCGACTCAAAAGAGCAAAATGCGGTTATTAAAATAGCCAGCGCACCAGCATACTTTTTCTTCATAAAATGTACGGTATTATCAGGTTTAAATATTTACACAAAAGGATTAGCCGGCTGCGTTAAAACAACCATAGGGTAAGCCCAATTTTAACTGAGGCTAAAACTATGCGGAGGTAAATAATAAGTGATTAATAAAACATTAATTGCTAAATCTATTTAGTTTAATGAGGTATTATGCCCGTAATTGTGCTGTTTTTTGTTAAAGTGTTGTCGATTACTCACTGGATGTGGAGTGGATAGCATACAGACTTTTATATTTTATTAAACCCCTACTTCCCCTTCCCCAGGGAAGGAATCGCACAGGCTTTGCTTTGTTATCTGTTCAATAATTTTGGCTAAAGCCTCCTGGTATCTTGAACTATCCGTCCCATGAATGGGACGGCAATGAATAATATGGTATAAGCCCATAACAATCAGAAAATAAATTCTCTCCCACGGGAGGGGTGCGGCTGCCTGGTGTGCAACGGCAGGGAGGGGTTTATGCAGCATACAGATTTTTTCTACTTTATAAACCCCTACCTCTTCCTTCCCCAAGGAGGGAAATAGTAAATATTTCATTACTTGTTAAGCTTAATTGGTAAGGGGATATCCTGCTGCAGCGGAATTTGTTTCCGGAGCATTTTGCCGGCATAGCCCGTTAAATATAGGTAATAATCATTCGGGATATCATCCTCAAACATCACAAAACTACTGAGCCCTACCGGTGGATTTTTTGAAGCCTTCAATATGGCCGTTCCCTCATCCACCTCATCAAACATGGCTACATATAGCATGGTGGCACCGCTTTTTACGGCACCGTACAACTGTTTCCAATAAAATTGGCCCCGGTTACGCGGAATTTGATTTTGCGGGCTTCGCGGGTTCATGTTATGCCAGCTAAAACCGGGAAAAACCACCGGCACATAGTCCAGCTTATTGGCTTTGCACCAGGCCATATCATCGGCAATACGGTTTTGAAACTGCGGGTATGAGCTTTCGTTATACCGCCCCACAAACCAAGGATGTATAATATCGGCCTTGCGCAGCACATCATGCAGATGCGGATCTTTTTCAGTATCGTTCCCAAAATCACGCCAATAGGTAGGCACACCCAGCAAAATAGAGCATCCGCCATAAACGGGGTCGTTCTTTAAAAAGTCGATGATGCGCTCAATTTCAGGCAGACCGTATCTGCGGTTATCATTAAAACCTACGCCCCAAATAGCCACCAGCGGCTTGCCGTTATGGTACAAATAAGTTTGCCTGTTGCCCTGGCGGGTTAGTTTTAAACTATCAACCAGGTGTTTAAAATCCTTTATCACTACCGAATCGCCGCCTGCCCGCATACCAGACAGATCATACATGAGCGCAACGGCGCGGTGATATTTTTGCGATGATTTTAACACGTTTCCCAAAACCGCATCATTGTGGCGGCGGCCCGGCCCCCTGAGCACATCAGCAATAAAACGCTGTACAAATACCCCGTCAATACCATATTGCTGCATCCATTTAAAGTGCGTGTCGGTTGATGAGGCATCATGCGAGCTGTAGAGGTAAGCATCGCTTCCATCGGCATGTTTAAAGGGCGTTTTATAGGTTTTGGCATATTCGCTTACATCGGGCCATACATCAATATTGGTGCTGCCGGGTTCAAATTTTCCATGTGAATTATAATGGTTCCAGCCTCGGCCCGCGCCATCCTCCGGGGCATTAAACCAGCCCTGGTAACCGGCCATTACCAAACCCTTATAACTTTTAAATGCCGATGTTTTACTATGTAGTTGTTGCTGGCTGTAGCCCGTTGCGCATAGCAAGAGCAACAGCATGGTTAGCAGTTGTTTTTTCATTACCGTAAAGTTTAACGCTGATTAATTAAATACCCCAGTTTTTATTTGGTTTGGGCCCCATTTGCAGCTCAAGCAGCCCTCCGGAGGTTAACTGCTCATGCGTAAACCAAGGTTTATTTAATACCTGGCCATTAAATTTAGCGCTCTGGATATATTTGTTGATCACCGAGCAATTATTGGCTACCAGCTTAAATTGCTTGCCATTGGGCAGGTTAACGGTTACTTTACTAAATACCGGGCTACCGATAGTATAAACCGGCTTACCGGGCGTAATGGGATAAAAACCCATGGAAGAGAATACCACAAAGGCCGACATACCGCCGCCATCCTCGTCACCGGGGATACCAAATATATTATCCTTGTACCATACATCCAGTAAAAAGCGTACCCGTTTTTGTGTTTTCCACGGGGCACCGGCATAGTTGTACAGGTAAGGGATGTGGAAACTTGGCTCGTTACCCATGGAGTATTGGCCAACCAAACCCGTCGCATCCGGAAATTTGGCCCAGAACTCATACTTGCTGCGCCCCAGATCTTCGCGGAACAAACGGTCAAGCCTGGCCTGGAAATCATCGGCACCGCCCATGAGGCCTATCAATCCCGGTATATCCTGCTGTACCTGCCACAGGTAGGTCCAGCCATTGTTTTCGTCATAATACTCGCGGCCGCCCATACCGCCGTCAAACTTAGGGTCGATGTTGATAAAGTTACCGGCCGAGTCTTTCGGCATAAACATTTTAACGTCCGGGTTCCACAGGTTTTTGTAGTTATACCCGCGTTTGCCAAACAACTCCTGATCCTGGGGTTTATTTAACTCCTGGGCCAGTTGGCCAACCGCCCAATCATCATAGGCACCACCAAGGGTTACGGCAACGGCCTGTCTTTTTTCAAAGGAATGTACCAGGCTTACGGTTTCCTTTTCGCCTTTGGGGAGTGCCGGAAAATAGCCTTTGGTATGATAAAAATCGTCAAGTGTACATTTCGGTCCGTTTTCCCAGGGCAGCATAGTGGCTTCATTGGCATTTTTAACAATACCCTCATAGGCTTTTTCCACATCAAACCCGCGGATGCCTTTGCGGTAATCATCCAGAAACATAATGGTGGAGTGGAAACCGTTCATACACGGGTTATCGCCAAATAACACCGGGAAGGTGGGCATCCAGCCGCTTTGCTGGTACATGTTCACATAAGAGTTTAACATATCAGCCTCCATGCCGGGGTTCAGGATGGCCCTTAACGGGTGCAGCGCCAGGTAAGTGTCCCAAACCCAATCATCCACATAAAACGGACGGTTGGTGGCATGTACCTTTTTATCATAACCGCTGTAATAGTGGCCATACTCGGTAATATCTACCATGCGCTCATTGCAGCGGTATAATGCCGTGTAAAAAGAGCGGCGTTGCGCTTCGGTACCGCCTTCGGTTTGTATCTGGTTAACCACCTTGGCCCAGGCATTTTTACCTGCTTGTTTTAGCCCGGTAAAAGTTGTACCTGAAAATTCGGCTTTAAAATTATTCTTTGCCTGCTCAGCACTAATATAGGATATGGCGTACTTTAACTCAATGGTATCCGGAGCCGAGGCCGCAAAACTGATCCACGACTTTGCACCGCGACCGTCAACTGAGGTATCCTTACTCAGTTGCCCGTCCTTAATTACACCGGCATTGCCTTTGGCATTAAACAAGCCGTATACATAAATCCTGATATCGCCGTGGTAGGTTTCCATACCGGTAACCTCGTTGCCATTGGTAAATTTCCAGCTGGCGTTACCATCGTTATATACATTAAACAAGACGCTTTTTGCTGCGGTATTTGCCGGGAAACCAAAACGAAAAATACCCACTTTTTTACCGGGGACAAACTCCACCGTAATATCCTTATCAATTAAATAGGTAGAATAATACCATGGGCGCGTAACTTCCAGGTCATGGTCATAAGGCATGCGCTGGTTCCAGGAGGCCGCTGTTAAGGGCTGGCTATCGGGCTTTATTGAAAATACCTCGCCCAGGCGGTGCGATACCATATTAAGCGGAAAACTGGAGATCTGATCGTCAATATAATTGGCCCGTACCGGGTACATCCTGATCATTTGATTGGGCAAATGCATGGTTGGGCGGGTGGGTTCAAGCAGCTGCCCAACGTTACCTATCCGCGGATCAATGTATTGCAGGTTGCCGTCGGGATTGGTTTGTGCCTGGGTGTTGGTAATACCCGTAAGGCTGTACAAAGCCAGTAAAAAAACAGGCTTTAACAAGCGCATAAACTTAAATGGCCGGTTAAAGCTACCTGTGCTTAACGGCATTGTTGAGTTGTTGGACATTGGTTTATTATAAAAGGTTATAAAACCCAAATTTGTTGCCCTTGCTTAATTAATCATTAAAATTTGATTAATTAACACCCAGGCGCTGCCTGTAACCAATTTGTTATTCAATAATAGAATGAAAATCGCGTTCAAAGGCTTCGCCATATATCACCTTGTACTCTTTGTTAAAGTTTTCAAAAGTATTTTTTGCCAGTGAGTGCTTACCTAAAAATGATAAGGCTTTGCATTTTAATATCATGGCCTCTTCATTTACCGGGTCAAAGTAAAAAATATCATTAGCCAGCTTTATTAAAAACTCAGGATCCTCGGCAACTTTAACGGAGCCTGCAAACTGTATGTACGAGTCGGTGATCTCGTTCGATACTTCTGATTTAAAGGCATCCAGCCATTCGTACTCAATATTTGATAAAAAGTTACCCCTTTGCGTAATATCGGTAAGCTGCAATATTTTTTGCTTGTTGAGCTTGCTTTTGTTTGATACGATGTTGAGGTAGTTATGATAATCAACCATGATCTCCTGGTAATCGATCTCAATTTTCCAGAAACCCGTGTCTTTTGATAAATGGCAGTGCCCCATTTTATCAAGCAGTGATTTAAGCTTGGCAATATTTACCGAACGGTTGTTGCGGGCGCTTTTTTCTGATTTATCAAACCACAATATCTCGTTCAGCTTTTCGGAACTTACGCCACGGCCCAGCTTAACCGAATACAGCAAAATAACCAGGAACAGTTCCTTTAATAAAGGCGTAAAGTACTTGGTGATCTCGTTACCTTCGGGAGTGAAAAGCTGCAGATCGCCGAATAAGAATATGGCGTTTTTATTGCTGTGCAGGCGGTTGGCATCCGTATATACTTCGGCTGGTGCGGCCTCGGGAACGGGATGGTGGTTAATCGCTGCCGCCTCTGCTATCACCTGATCTGCCTGATGCCGGCGCTGCGCCGTTTTACGGCGACTGACAATTATCCCCGCTATGCCTAAACCCACAACCATAACCCCGCTTAGCCACAAAATATAATTAATGCTTTCATCACTGATCACCGGGGTTTCCAAAGGCTCGGGCGGCCCCAAAAGCGAATATATTTTAACCTTGGTCTGCTCGTTCTCTTTAAAAAGGGTAACGGTTAAAAACTTGCCGCTATGCGGGCAGTAATATACATCGGCATACGAGTGTATATCATGAAATAAGTAAGGAATGGTATCGCCCACCAGTTGGTAAGCAGGTTTATCTAATGAGCCACGGATGAGCTGCAGGTTGGAGTTATACTTGTGCTGCGGAAAAATAAGTCCATAATAGGTTCTTGTTTTTTCATTGATGATGAGCGAGTTGGCAAATACAAAATCCTCTCTTTTTACATCAATATTAAATAATTTCTTAAACGTTTTAGTTTTAACATTAAAACGCATCATATCATACAAATTACCCGGATTTACAATTTGCTGGCCCGACGCACTGCCATACCCCCCTATTACATAAGCGGTATCGCCCATGGCGTTGATGCCCAGGCCGGCCATATAACGCGGGGTAAAGGTATCGCCCTTAACTTTTACGTTTTGCCACGTGCCTGAATTTACTTTGTATTGCTTTACGCTGTCTTTATAAACCAGCTGCCCATAACCGCCAATAGTATAAATGGAAGTATCTGTTTTACAAAAAAACTTGTTTAAATGCCCCGTATTGGTAGCCAGCGGCATATTTTTAAAGCTCTTGTCCCATTTTTGGTCTTTAATACTATAAGTAGCAACTGCCCTTTGATCAATAAAAAGATAATATAGCTTATCATTATTAAACAGGGTTTGGTCGCCGGGAATCAGTTGTTGCTTGCCGGTTTGGTAAGCTGCCGTTTTTAACTGCGGCGTTTTACTTACCGAATAGGATACCAGTGAATCTGGTGTAACAATATAAACCGTTTCGGTAACAGGATCAAAGGCCAGGGTGGCTGTTCCGGCAAGGGTAAATTCTTTTTCTATTTGCCAGTTGCGGTGGCGCGCCTTTATCCACAGCGGATTGGTAACCTTACCATCATTCTGGTTAACGGTTTCATGCACTACATCGCCCTGCCACTCGCTCAGCGGCCACAATGCCATCAGCTTACTGTTTTGCAGCACCTTTACATCCCGCAGCTTAAATGGCGGTAAGTCTGTAGTTTGATATTTACGATAAGCGTTTGCCCCGAAAAGCATTTTGTAGCCGGCACTCTGTTTTAAGTGCACGCCCGATTCGCTGTAAGCTTCTTTCCCAGCAAAAACGGTAAGCTTATCTTTTTTAAAATCAATCAGTATCCTCAGCTTGCTCCAGCTATCACCGTCATACAACAGCTTCTCATCTATATTAAATGAAATTTTGGATAGCTTTTCGCCTATGATGATCTTGAAATGTTTGGTATTTGCCTGGTTATCATACACCAGGTCGATGTTTTGTTTATCATCGCCAACAAGCCTTAATATATAGCCAAAGTAAATTTGCTGATTGGCTATAAATGAAAGGTCAAATGCGAATTCAAGGTTATCTTTTGGGGTAATGTTGTTCAGGCTGAGGTCTAATGTGGTACGCTTATCCTGTACAACCTCGTGACTATAAAAACCAAGCCCGTATGATTGCGCACGAACAGGTGGTACCAATAGTATATTTAAAAAAACAACCGCAATTATTCCCGATAAAAAAAATCTCATGTTGATCAGTACACAATAAGTATTATAACTTAAGTACCCCTGTTGTAATTTATAATTAGGTCAAAAAAACATTAACATATTTTTACTGACGGCAATGGCTAAATTACAATAAAATCAGTTTACATTCAAAGGATATGTGATTATATAAGTAATAAATAACAGTTAATAACGTCCCCCGCGATGCTTTTTTAAACCATGCTGAAAAAACAACATGATACTATTTTAACACCATCGATTACTAAACCATCCCCCTCCGGTTCCAATAATTAAAACCATGCTTACGCGCTACAAACCTTTTGGCGTGATGGCATAACCGGTGGCGTTTAAAATAAACTCAACTATTGGAGCAGGGTTTGGCAAGCTATGCGGGTGATGTTTAAAGCCCGGCTTATGAATAACCGTAATGCTGCCATGCAGCTCCTTTACCTTTTGCTCAAACAACAGCGTGTTTTTGGAAGGGTCAAGTGCTTCATCCTCATCGGCAGACAGGTGCAGCATGGGGTATCCACCGGCTACAATCTGCTTCACCTTATCAAGCGGACTTGCCTTTAATGCGTCCAGGTCATTTACCCTTGCCAGTTTAAAATCGGTTTTAAGCAAGGTGGAGTCTGACCAGAATTGCAGGTCAAGCAGGGCATTATCGGCATATACACAGGCTACCTTTGTTGGGTTTGCTGCCGCCCAGTTATAAATATAAATACCACCACGGCTCATACCTTCCAATACGGCTTTTTTACCCAAGCCGCCGTTGTGCAATATGCTATAAAAATTATTCCAGCGGGAAATGGCCTCCTCATTACCTAACAGTTCGGCAACATCACTGTATACTACGTGAAAGCCTCGTTCCAACAGGGCAATATCGGTTTGCGGCTCATGCCCCCAGAAACGGGCGCGCCATATCCAGGGATGCCCCTTTGCAGCCCATTTAGGTTTTACCACTTTACACTCGCGCCCGTTAAGGGTGAAGGTAGCGCAGGGATAACCGTAAAATGAATCGGTTTTATAAGGCTCCTTAATACTGCCGAAGAGGTCAAAGGTGGTATCACGCTGCTGCACCACCACATCATACAGCCTTTTGGCGGCAAGGGCCGAACCCTGTACATTAGGATGAACCCTGTCTGGTGTCCAGGCTTCATGATTAACCAGCAGAGAGTGCATATCAATAACTTCCAGCTTTTCATCATAGGCCACCTGCCTGATGTGCGGGTTGATCTGGTTAACAATCACCGGGTCATAAATACCGGTGGTATCTTTCTCAAACGAGGGCATAGCCAGCAGCAAAACAATACGCGGATGTGACGGCAATTGCTTGAAGGAGTTGATAAGCGCATGATAATCGCCCTCAAATTCATGGTAATGTGAGCGGTTAATCAACTTACTGTCATTACCCCCCAGGTCAATAAACACAATATCGGGATTACTTTTAAGCGCCTCCTGATAGGCAGGCGCGTTCCAGTACGGAAAATTACCATTGCGCAGCAGCGTAGCACCGCTTACGCCAAAGTTATTAACCACATAATTTTTACCCAACAATGTTTGCAGCTGCCCGGGGAACGACTGCCTTGCCGGATCAGGCAGGGTTGCACCATGGGTAATGCTTGCGCCGATACAGGTTATGCGCGTTACCGCCCTTGCCGATACGGCAAGGCTTATCACTATCAGTATGCCAAATATTTTTTTCATGGTATTTTATTTTTTGCTCATGTCAACAACATCGCCCATGCGGCTGGCAGGGGTAACTTTCAGGTTCAGCAGTTTGCCTTTTACTACTTTACCTTCAACCGTAGTATTATAGGGGGCGTTCAGTTTAAAGTCGGCATCCCAATCAGCTGGCCATGCGGGTAACAGCATGATCTTTTTACCGTCGGTTTGCAGCAGCATTTGCTGCAGGCCGTTTTCGCCGTTGCCGCCGTTATCCTCATCGGGATGATAGTCATTCCCCGAGGCCCAAAAGGCTGGAAATTTCAGCTCGGGCGATTTCCGGGTAAAGGCAAAACTCACATAATCTTTAGCTACATCGGCTTCGCCCAGCATGGCGGCCTGTATAGGGTCCTGTACCCAGCAGCCTTTTGAGCGTTGTTTGCGGGCATTAAAAGTATTAAGCGCCAACTGTAATTCCGGTTTACCCATGCCATAAATCCTGAAGGGATATATAGAATACAGTTCCGGGTTTTCGCTATTGAATGATTTGGCCGTTTGCGGGCCGGTGTAAGGCAACAGCACACTTTTATCAGCAGCAACCGGCAATGGCGGCAGTTCATTATATAATTTTTGCCATTGCTGCCTTGTCTTGCTGTTAACCAGGGTAGCCGGTAATTGCAGCATGCGGGATATTACCGCATGTAAACCAGCAATATCCGGTGCGGGGTTGTGCACCTTCCAGAACATTTCAATGGAGTTATCAGGATCAAGCAACAGTTTCCCTGAACTATCACGACCAAAATGCTGATCAAAAAACTCCAGGCCTGCGGTTGCCACAGGTAGCAGTGTCTGTTTGGCAAATTTAGCATCGCGGGTATAATCATAATAATCAAGCATCATCATGCTTAATTCCAGTATGGGGGTAAAATAGTGGTTGGTATAGTTAGCCTTTACATCGGGACCCATAAATTGCAGCCCACCCCAAAAAGGTGCAGTTTCTGCAAAATAAGCACCGCCATGGTTGTAAAACTGCTTAACCTGCGCGGTGTTGGCCGGCAATATATTGGCATACATCCGGAACAGCGGCAACATGATATCAAAATCGCCGGCCATCAGGCGCGGCCAGTACATGGCCCGGGTGTTCTGAAACCAGTATTGCCCGCCCCACGCCCTGAAATCGGCATTTTGAGGATCGGGTTTTCCGTCATGTTTCCAGCCGGGGTTATCTACCACAAAAATAGACCCATTAAATTTAATAGGAGCGGCACCACGCCCGGCACAAGCGGTAACAAAACGCTGCAATACGTAGCCTTGTGTAACCTGGCTGGCCTGCTCATCGCCATGTAAAAATACCCAGCTGCGGTTCCAGAATTGCTGCCACCATTTTTGATGTGCTATGCGGGTTTGTTCCAGGTTCAGTTTTTCGATACCGGCTGTTTGCTGCTGCAGTTTAGACAGCCATTGCCCGCCGCTGCCAGCAACGGCCGTTAGCGGATAAATAGAGATAAGCTGCGACGTAACTTTACCTGATTGCAAAGTGGATGCATCTTTGCTCACCAGGCCTTTGCCTTTAATTACGGCGCCAAACGTGAGGTGGGCCAAATGCGCATCGGCAGTTGGAGCATTATGATGATACCATGTTATTTGATTTTTTTGATTGTTAAGTACGGTATCGGTTAAACCGGCACGCCAGTTATCCAGTTTTACATTTACATTAACCGGGGTACTGCTTTGCGCCTCTACCCTAATCACCGGGTGATTGGCATCAACCCAAACCCGCAGATTTACGGCCGTTTTGCCGGTGCCCTCCTGTATCCATATCTCTCCTTTACTCAGTCGCAATATTTGTTTAAAGGCCGTGTTTTTTGCCAGCGGATTGGGGCTTACCGAAACATGTATAGCTCCCAGTTTCATGAGTACGCCACCCTGCTGCATCCAGGGGTCTTTTTGCTGATCAGGCTCGCCTCCCCAGGCATCGGTTTTACTGATGTAAAATACAAGGTCGCCGCTTTTCTCTACCCATACATTCAGACCAATATCGCCATTACCCAAAGGCATGGATTGTGCCGAAGTTGGACCGGGAACATCCCACTTTACATTAAAGCCATCAAGCTGGCTGGCTATCACATTTTGAGATTTGACGGTTTGAGCACCGGCCTTGCTAAAACCGGCGGCAGCCAGGCTCAGCAAGGCAGCGCCTGCGTATTTAAAAACTTTGTTATTCATCATATTTTATTTGCAGATAATTGGTTTTATCTGATGGTAATTGGTATGTTTTGTCAATTAACAGTACCCTTTGAATAGCCCTTCGGTTATTTTACATCAATTCTTTTCCCGCAGGCTTATTTTAAACGGATGCTGGCGGGTCAAAAAAAACAATTAGGGCTTACATAAGGCATAATACTAAAAGGCTGGTTTTTTTTTTAATATTTGTACTTATAATTAGGGCACAGCCTGCACCGGCGGCACAGGTTTATTGGTTAATTGATAGTACAAATAAATTCAATGAACTTAATAAAACATTAAAAAAGCATTAACCTGCCGACAGCAGTAGTTATAACTTCATGCATATTATAAAAAAAAAAGCAGCAAAATGGGGCCTGCCGTTATGCTGCTTTGTATGTAAACAGGGTGTCTGGGATATGCGTGCTCCCTCTTTGGTAACAGATCGTTATGAGGGAACCCAGATGAGTTTTTTAACTGATTACCTGGATAATATAGGCAATAGCATCCGGCGCATGTAATGCCGCGGTTGCTTCAAGCGTTTGCGCGCCGGTTGCCGATGCCCGCGTGCGCATTTCCTGCTCATAAGCCTCAATAGCCGCCTGCGTTGTAAAAAAATCAGGATTGGTGAGGCATTTGCTTAATTCCAATGCATCCAACATGGCCATATTTACACCTTCGCCGGCAAAAGGGGGCATCAGGTGCGCGGCATCGCCCAGCAGCGTAATATTAGGCAAGGCCTCCCATGTTTGATCCAGCGGCATACAATACTGCGGACGGGGTACAAACTCCGAACTTGCATTTTCAAACAGTTCCTGCCATACGCTATCCCAACCAGTATATTCGGTTTTAAACCAGGCTAGCACCTGTGCTTTGTCAGCAAAATCTATCCCACACTCCCTGATCCAGTTTTCGGCTGTGTTAAAGCTGGTATAAAACACCAGGCTGCCATCGCCCTTTGAACTTACAATTAGGCTTTTTTCGTCACCCATGGCAAATATTTTGCCGCCGCCCAACAATTGATGCATCTGCGGACTTGCGGTTTCTGAATGGTATACAGCTCCTTCTATAGCGGTAACCCCGGCAAAAAAGGGCTTAATGGGTGTAACATACGGGCGAATTTTTGAGTTTGCACCATCGGCCCCAATTACAATATCGACCATAACGGAGGTTCCATTTTTAAACTCCAGTTTCCAGGAAGCATCCTGTGGTAAAAGATTTAAAAAATGGCTATCCCAAACCACCGTGCCCGGCTGCAATGAGTTTAACAGCAAATTTTGCAGCGGCCCCCGGTCAATTTCGGGGCGGTCAAGCACGCGCTCATCACCGGTATGGTCGTCAAATACCACCCGGGCATTTTTATCCATAATGCGCAGTTTATCGGCGCCGGGGCGGTAGTTGGCATAAAAGGCCTCCATCAACCCGGCCTGGTCAAGGGCCTTTAGGCCCGACTCCTCGTGCAGATCAAGCGTGGCACCCTGCATCCGGGCATCTTTATTAATATCCCTTTCATACACCTTTACATCGGCACCGTGCATTTGTAAAAGCCGGGCAAGTGTTAAACCGCCCGGACCCGCGCCCACTATGGCTATTTTTTTATTTTTAATACTATCCATTTGTTCTGTTTTAATTGTTCAACATTCCCCTGGTTACTATTTGGCAGCATGCCAGGATGGTTTCCTCGGTGATAATCTGTTCAGGTCTTTCCTGGTAATCAAAATATTCATTCACGAGATCAAACAGCGGCGAAAACAATAGTGCGCGGTGTATGTCATGGTGAAAATTCCTGATGGTACCTACTGCCGCGTGGCGCTCCAAAAAGCGCATAACGGGTGCAAAAAAATCGCCCTGTTTAATGTTTTTTTCATGATAGGCCTTGTGCAGCAAAGGCGATGACTTTCCGTATTTCATGAGCGCAAAGGCATGGCGGTTATTTTTCAAATATCCGAAGCCGTTAAGCCAGAGCTTTTTTATCCCTTCGGCAAAATCCATATCAGCGTTAAAGTTTTCCAGTATTGCTTGCTCATAGGGCCCCAATACTTCTTCAACAAACAGCTTTACCAACAGGTCCTCCTTGTTGTCGTATTTGATATAAATGGTGCGCGGCGATATATTGGCAGCCTTGGCCAGCTTTTGCATGGTTAAGTTTTCCAGGCCCTCCTCGGCTATAATCTGCAGGGCTATGCTGCGTATGGCTTCTTCTTTTTCTAAACTCTTTGGTCGCATGTATCAATTTATTTTTCTTTTCAACAGAAAAGACTAAAACACAGTACAATAATAAGTAAATGTTTATTTACTTACAAATCTTATTTAATATGTTTAAGTAAGTGAGCGTTTTAACAAAGCAACTTGAGCTTTTCAACAAAGCCGGCGATGACAATACTACCGATCTTTGTTAAACAAAATTAAAACATAACACAATGACAAAAATTTGGTTTATAACAGGAAGCTCCCGCGGATTGGGACGCAGCCTGACCGAGGCAGTACTTGCCAAAGGCGACAAAGTGGCCGCTACCGCCCGTAACCCCGAACAACTGAAAGACCTTGCAGATCAATATCCTGATCAGTTATACCCGATGCAACTGGATGTGACTAATAAAGAGCAGATCACAGCTGCGGTTGAAAGCACCATTAAACATTTTGGCCGTATTGATGTATTGGTAAATAACGCCGGCTTTGGCATCATAGGTGCAGCCGAGGCTTTTACCGATGACCAGGTGCGCAGCCAACTGGAAACTAACCTGTATGCCCCTATTGAAATAACACGCGTGGTTTTACCTTACATGCGAAAACAACGTTCGGGTCATATTTTGCAGATCAGTTCGGTAGGTGGCCGGGTGGGCAACGCCGGGTTATCCATGTACCAGGCTGCTAAGTTTGGACTGAGCGGTTTTAGCGAAGCTTTAGCAAAAGAAGTATCAGCATTGAATATCCACGTAATATGTGTAGAACCCGGTGGTTTCCGTACTGATTGGGCGGGCGACTCCATGACCTACACCGAAACCATAGCGGGTTATGAATCAACCGTAGATGCCCGGATTGATTTTCTTAAGAGCGGAAAATTTGTTCCGATGGGCGATCCGGGTAAGGCAGCCAGGGTAATGATTGATATTGTTGAACATCCTGAGCCACCGGTACACCTGGTATTGGGAAGCGAAGCCATTGCCCTGTTAAAACATGCCGATGCAGAACGCAGTGCCGAACTGGAAAAATGGTTACCGGTAAGCACCTCTACCGACCATGACGATGCCGAGAATTTTCTGGAAACAGCAGCCGGTAAGTTATTGCTTAATACCAAGGGGCGTTAATTTGGTTCGGATATAAATTTACCGGCACAGCATTGTTGTATAAACTTGTACAGCAATGCTGTGCTAATTTTTTAAATTTGATCAATATGCTCACAAAAAATCAAATAAGCCCCCAATCGGAAATTCATTACTCCTGCTATTATACCAGGAGCCGCGGCGGCGAACAATTTATTCCGGAGCATGCATTCAGCTACCAGATATCCGGCAACCTTACCCTTACCGATGCTAATAAGGAGTATACCTCGGGCCCCGGCGATTTTCGGTTGAGCCGACGAAATCACCTGGTAAAATTCCTGAAACAGCCACCTCCGGGCGGCGAGTTTAAATCGGTATCCGTTTTTCTGGACCAGACAACACTCCGCAACTTCAGCATAGAATATGGTTACCGGGCCGAAAAAAATCATGAGAGCGACAGCATCATCAGCCTTAAACCCAACCCGCTTTACAAAAGCTACATGGAATCGTTACTGCCTTATGAGCAAATACAGCAACCCGGTGATAAAAACCTGCTGTCACTCAAACTACGCGAAGCCATCCTGATATTATTACAAGCTAATCCCGAGTTAAAAGACGTACTATTTGACTTTAGCGAACCCGGCAAAATTGACCTGGAAGGCTTCATGAATAAAAACTTTCACTTTAATGTGCAGCTTAAAAGGTTTGCCTATTTAACCGGGCGCAGTCTGGCCACTTTTAAACGCGACTTTGAAAAAATATTCCACCTGACGCCCAGTCGCTGGTTACAGCACAGAAGACTGCAAGAGGCACATTACCAGATTAAAGAGGAAGGCAAAGCCCCCTCAGAAGTTTACCTGGAGCTTGGTTTTGAAGACCTGTCGCATTTTTCATTTGCGTTTAAAAAGGCATTTGGGGTGGCACCCTCCAGAATTTAATTTTCAAGTGCCGTATTTTCAATATTTTATACCACTAAATCATTGAATAATACCATTTATAAATTGCGGAAGCAACTATCTTTGGTTATAATCATGGAACAGAAACTCCCACTCCCTCCGTTTAATTTTGAAACGGCCACCCAAAAGGTGCAACTGGCAGAAGATGCCTGGAACAGCAAAGATCCTGAAAGGGTATCATTGGCTTATACCATTGACAGCGAATGGCGCAACCGCTCGCAGTTTGTAAACGGCAGACAGGAAATTGTGCAATTCCTGACGGCCAAGTGGCAAAAGGAATTTGAATATAAACTAAAAAAGGAGTTATGGGCATTTACAGATAACCGCATAGCCGTACGTTTTGAATATGAGTACCACGATGCCACGGGCCAATGGTTTCGCGCTTACGGTAACGAAAACTGGGAATTTAATGAGCATGGCTTAATGCAAAAAAGATTTGCCAGCATTAATGATGTGCCCATCAAAGAAGAAGACCGCAGGTTATAGGCCTAAGTATCCTCTGCCCCGGAACAATCAATAAGCTATCCTGATTTTATGGCCGCTTATTGATTTGGGTAAATGTGGATATAGCCGAATGGCTTAACTGAATTATATTGCTCTTGTTGAGTAATAAAAGCAGTGTTAGTAAAATAATGCGCAGGTACCTGTTCATTGTATTTAATTTTTCTATCAATACACGTTTTGATGGATCTACCCTTAGTCAGTGATGAAATTTATTGCCCTTATTAATGGTGCCGAAGCCTGTTACGGCTTCACATCAATATTTAACAGCCTCTTAAATTCCGCTTCGCCTTTGGAGGTGAGTTGCAGGCTCCTTTTCTGATAAACTTTCCTGAACCAGCCTTCTTTTAGATAACACTGCAATAATGCCGCACCAAGGCTGCCTGCCAGGTGTGGTCTTTTCTCGGTCCAGTCGATACACTTTAAGGCCAGCGGCCTTTTTGCTGTTTGGAGCTGCCCGGTATTTATCCCAAGTGTACCAAACCAATCAAGCCCTTCGGCTGTAACTGCAAATTCCCGGGGTTGTGTGGGATGGTCTGCAATAAACCCTTTGGCTAAAAAAGCTTCGGTTACCTGTACACCAGCCTGTCCCGCCAAATGGTCATAACAGCTGCGGGCGGCCCTTACCTGTTTTTGTGTCCGGCTAAGCTCGCGGGGTGCAGAAAAAACGTTAGCCAAAGTTTCAACAGCTACGGCTATTTCGGGGCGCGCATATACAAAGTACTTATATTTCCCTTGCTTACTTACGGTAAGTATACCGGCCTCTACCAGCTTTTTGAGGTGACTGCTGGCTGATTGCGGCGTAATATTAGCGGCCATAGCCAGTTCGCTCGCCGTTACTGGTTTACCCTCAAACAGCTCCCATATCATAGCTGCCCGGGCGGGTTCGCCAAAAAGGGTTGCCGCTTGTTTAAAACTATTTAAATTGGTCATGATGCTATCGGTTAATCCCACAGCGTAAATATACCGGGTATAAATGAGCTACACTTCGGTTTGTATTTAACTATAACCTATTTTTTCATCGCCAGCTTTATGGCAACCGAGTCGCCTACAATTTTGCCGTACTCGTGCGATACGATGCAGGAGTTATGAAAATGTATGCCACCGTAAAAGCGGGCCCAGACATTCTCATCAGCAGCGGCACGAAATGATTTGTACGACCGGCTTTTGATGCCGAACTCCAGTTCAGAGGTATCGGTATAAGCCACATTATCGCCCAGGGCGCTGGTGAGGGCTTCCGCAGCCGCGGCAGATATGGTACAATGCCCGCAGGTATATTCCGGAAACGGCGGCGTTTGCAGATGCGGCCGCCACTCGGAATCAATATATTTGTTGATCACAGTTTCGGGACGGGCTGTATTGTAAATGTATTTAGCCGTCCATGATTCAATAAAGGCATCAAATAAAGCAATGGCGGTTTTAGCATAGGCGTATACCGTTTTATTAAAATCGGCATTGGTTTGTTTGGCTCCAATACCCACGATACTTAACCAATGCCCCGGCGGCGAAAACTTTTTAGTGATGAACTGCAGGTGGCCTGTTACATTGAGCTTGCCGGGGTTATCATCCCAAAAATCCGCCATGTGGGCCTGGTCATGGGTTAAGCTGTCACCGGCACCTTTAATGTACATCACCTCCTTATAGTATTTGCTGGCCTTATTTTTCACATCAAACGCAGGTGGCGGCGGTACGCTGTACTCCTTGGCGTTATGCATCACCATAGTACGGATCTCGCCCCAATGGGGTTCCACCGCTTCGCCATAAAGCGGAGCCGTGGGTACCCAGCGGCCGGGCACATCGTTAATGGCAAATTTGGTGGCGCTGCGTGTTTTCAGATAGTTATCTTTTTTGCTCCAGGCCATTACAGAGCCCACAACGGCTTTGGCATAAGCCTCAGAATTGCTGATCTCATCGGCAGGCATACCGTGTGTTACCGCTATGTTATGCAGGCTGTCGGTATAATACTTCAGGCTCCCTTCCGGAAAGGTAACTGCCTCGCCCACCTTGCAAAAGGCCAGCAGCGCAGCATATTCATAATCAATAGTTTGATCAAGGGGTGGTTTTGCAATTGTTTTTAGTCCGTTTAACTGCCCTGCCAGTGAGCTGTATTGTTTTGGAGAACCGGCAGCAATCACCTCGTAGGCGGCCACCGTTGCATAAGCATAATTGCGCGATGCTACCACCGGACTAAAGTTATTCCCCATTACCACGCGATTTAATTCATAAACCGTACGGCTATATAAGTCCGGATCATGCAGGATGACTTTGTAATCAGATTTCTTGGCGCAAGACGTAAAAAACAATACTACAACAGCAGTAAAAACCATTAATGGCTTCATAAAATTCAGTTAGCAATTATCACTTAACAATGTAAGTTTTTTTATCGGGACCTACACCGGTTATTGTTAATGATTTCCAGTTTTTAGGTAATTTACTTTTAAGCTGCACAATGCCTTCGGGTGTAATATCCAACCCGCCGAAGCCCATCAGCAAACTTTGAATAATACCACCCGCGCCGGTTGCAAAATAGGGGTTTGTACCACCCTTGGTTTCGGCAATAACCCTGAACGGAGGTAGTAAATTAGGCTCGTAGGCATCCTTAAAAAAGTGATACGCTTTATCGCCATTGCCTAAGCGGGCATATAACAGGGTAAATATACCCTGGGTCATGGCGGGGGTGCCTTCATTAGGTACACGAGTTTCGTAATACTCCAGGTCTTTTTTAATCTGGGCCGGGTCTGTTATGGTTTTAAGCGGATAAGCCAGCAGGTTTACATCGGCCTGTTTAATGCCCTCGCCTTTGTATGATGCAAACTCCTTGGTTACCCCATCTGCAAATTTAAGTATGGGTATGTTTTGTTCCACCAACTGCCAGTCCGGGTCGGCGGTAAGGCCTAATATTTTTGCGGTGGCTATGGCGCTTTGCAGGTTTGCTTTTGCGGCTGCATTGGTAAAGGCGTTATTATCCACATTCTCGGCCCATTCATCAGCGGCTACCACATCCTTAATGTCATAATTGCCATCACCGTTACGTTCCACGCGGCTTGCCCAAAAATCAGCCGTGGCGGCAATTATTGGCCAGCCTTTTTCCAACAGCCATTGCTTATCCTGGGTAACGCAATAGTAATTCCAGGCGGCCAGCGCCACATCTGCGGTAATATGGTGCTCAAACGGACCACTCAGGGCCCACACCGGGGTTTCTTCTACGCCACTATCGGCACTTTCCCAGGGATACATAGCTCCCTTGTAGCCATGCGAAAAGGCATTTTGCCTGGCAGCGGCCAATCGCTGAAAGCGGTACTCTACCAATGATTTTGCAATTTCAGGATGCAGCACCAGCAATGCGGGGTACATCCATACATCCGCATCCCAAAACACGTGCCCGTTATAACCCAAACCCGAAAGCCCCATTGGCGACGGCGAGTAAGCGGTGCCTGCCCTTGAAAAAGAATACAAATGATATAACATACTATGTACGTCCTGCTGCGCCTGTGCATCGCCCTCAATTTTTATATCACTTTTCCACAGTTCGTCCCAGGCTTTTTCATGGTATTGTATCAGCCGTGTACGGCCCTCCAGTTTAGCAAACATGGTGAGGCGCTCGGCCTGGTTCAGCGGGTCGGCATCATGTGCCGAGGTAATGGACGAACCTGCAAGCGCATACTGATAGGTTTGCCCGGCCGCAATACTCTTGCTAAATTTCATGAGGTGCATGTTATTGTCCCACATTTCGTGAATCACGCGCGGCTCCTGCCCATGTTGCTCATTAAACAAAAAGGTATTGGATGCACAAAGCTGCAGTTTCCCGGTCGGGCTTTTAGCAGTTGAGGTAAGCAAACTAATGGTTACATGCGGCCTGTCAATTTCATTATAGTAGTTCTGTACATCTTTTAAGGCATCAGGCGCTTCCATTACACTTGCCGCGGTAACATTAATGGCTTTTTTTGCAGTAATGCTAATGTCCATTAAAACGGTGAAAGGCAGCTGGCGTAAGGAGTAATAGATGTATTTGACAGATGCGGCATCGCCATAATCAAACGTGGTGGTAAATGCGGCATGCTGCATATCCAGTTCCTGCTTAAAGTTGCTGATATTTTTGGCATCAATACGCTTGCCGTTTATCTCCAGGTACATGTTAAGCAGGTTAAAGCTATTCAGGAAATTGCTCACCCTACCCCTGCCATACAGATCATAAGCACCTGCAAGTACTACATTTTTCACCTTAAATGGTTCCGGTGCCGATACAATGCCGATCATGCCGTTAGCCACCGTGATACCATAGTAGTTAGCCGGATCAATTTTATCGGCCTTTATCTGCCACGCATCCTGCGCCTGTATAGTAGTACTGCCTAATAAACCAACTGCAATCAGTAACCCGTATATTTTATTCATATTATTTATTCAATTTAAAAAACCTGATAGGTTTGTTATTAAAGGCAACGGCATAAATTATACCGGTTGGGGTTTTAATGGTTTTGATGTCCCTTACCTCGCCGCGAAGCAAAAAACCGGATGCTGCCGGCGGAATGTTTTCCAGATCCCGGTTACCATCCAAAAACAGCACGTCACCATAATCGGCATCGTACCGGCCCTCGTATGGCAGCACGCCGCTAAAATTACCACCCGCCAGTATGCCCTTACCATGGCCCGCCACAAAGGTACTCAAGCCAAAAATGGGTGTCATTTGGGCCGATGCCGGGAACGCCTTAAACACAAAGTTACCTTTCCCCTGGTTATAAAAAACTCCCGACTGGAATGATGCAGCCATCAATGGCCTGGTATCATTTAACGAATCGCCAAAAAGCTGCTCAACCGTTTTGCCGGCAAAATCATGATAGTATAAAAACTTCTTTTTGATGAGCGGTACCTGCCGTTCAATTTCGCCCTTGCCCAAAAAGGTATAATATTTTTGATCAATGCCATAGGCAACTATGGGATCAATGGTGCCATTTTTATCTAAATCAGACAAGTATAGTTTCAGCGGTGCATCAAGGGGGGGCTTTAACTTGGAGTTGCTGCCGTAGTTGCCTGCCAGTATATCAATTTTACCGTCTCCATCCACATCGGTTAATATTATTTTTTGCCACCAGCCGGTTAGTTTATCCATAGCTTCCTGATGCCGTTCAACCAGTTTGCCCCTTTGGTTAAGGAATACTTTTACCGGCATCCACTCGCCTGCAACCACCAGATCGGGCCAGCCATCATTATCCAGGTCGGCAAAGGCGGCGGAGCGCAGCATACCGGCATGTTTAAGTTCTTCGGGTATAGCAGCCTGGTGATATACGCCATGGCCATCATTCATCAGTAAATATGATTCGGGAATTTTACCAAACCCAAAGCTATCAGGTGCGCCTCCTACAAAAATATCGGGAAAACCATCGTGGTTCACATCGGCAACTGCAACTGCCGATTTGTTGAGTTTGATGGACGGAATATTAGCCGACCTGGTGAAATTACCCTTACCATCATTCATGTACAGCCTATCGGCCAGTTCTGCAGAACCATTGGGTAATTCATTACCACCGCTGGCCACATACAGATCGGGAAAGCCATCATGATTGGCATCCAGGAAAACGGCATCCACATCCTCACTGGCAGAGTCGGCCACAAAAGCGGGCTGTGGCGATAGTTTAAAATCGCCGTTGGCAATCTGAATAAACAAGGCACCGGGTTGGTTTCGGGCACCGCAAACATAAAAATCTTCCAGCCCGTCATGGTTTACATCGACAACCGCCATCCGCGGCCCCTCGGCAGATAACATGTGCGGAATAAGTGGCTGCTGGTTAAAATCAACAAAGCTATCTTCCTGGTGTTTCCAGTTGGTATGTATGCTGCTGGTTATCTCTTTAAATACCGGTTTTTGCGATGGGAAAAACTGGCTATAGTTAAACTTACCACCGGCATTGTGCTGATCAATGGTTAGCTGTTTGCCAGCCTTTACATTTTTTAAAACCTGGTAAGTTTGGTTAGGCCAAACAATTAATACGCTGTCTGCCGTTTGTTTTTTACCCAAACCAAAATGCAGCCGCGGCTCAACCGACGACTGGAACCCGCGGGTAAGCATTAACTGCTCATACTGCATTTGCCCGCTGCAAAAAACGTAGGCCTTTACACCTATGCCAAAGCTATTATCCTGCCGCCCGGTAAATTTCAGGCTCAGGTAAGGTGTTACAGTTGACACGTTACGGTAAATACCCGCCTCGTGATTTACATTATTGGTTATCAGATCAAGCTTGCCATCATTATTCAGATCGGCATAGGCTGCGCCATTGGCCAGGCCAGCATCGCGCATACCCCAGTCAAAGCTTTTGTCTGTAAACTTTTCATTTAAATTACCCTTAAATAAATAGCTGTGTGCTGCACCCAGGGGCATTTTATCCAGCACCACGCTGTCATAACCGGTACCGCTGTTCAGCATTCCCTGCACCTGACCATTGGAAACAAAGGTTACATAATCCATATCCAGGGCACGGCGCTTAATACCATTGGCAATAAAAAGATCCTTAATGCCATCGTTATCAAAATCGGCCAGCAGCGGGCTCCAGCTCCAGTCGGTAGCGTAAACGCCATCCATCAGGGCTACATCGCTAAAGGCTTCGCCATTGCCCATATTTTTTTGCAGGGCATTGCGCGAGTACTGGTTCTGAAAACCATTGCGGGTTATTTTAAATTTATACTGATCATAAGATTCATCCCCGCCATAACTTTTAAGTACGGTTTCGTCTGAAGGCAGCATGTCGGCAGTTATAATATCGAGCTGACCGTCGTTGTTAAAGTCGGCCATATCATTACCCATACTAAAGCGGCTGTAATGGTTAAAATGCTTAGCGCCCGATTCGGTAAAAGTGCCATCGTGGTTATTGATGTAGTAATAATCGTTTTCATGAAAATCATTTCCTACGTATATATCTTCCCAGCCATCGTTATTAACATCACCCACGGCTACTCCCAGGCCATAACCCAGTGCGCTGCTATAAATGCCTGCCTTTTTGGTTACATCGGTAAAATGGCCGCCGGTATTCAGGTATAGTTTACTGCCAGCCAGCCTATTTTCGTTTTTACGCATGGATGTATCGCCATAAATGCCCACCGAATGGTCAGACTGGTTTAGCAAAAAACAATCGAGCTTACCATCATGGTTATAATCAAAAAAAACAGCCTGGGTTGAGTAGCCCGAAAAATCAAGCCCATACTCGGCGGCCCTTTCGGTAAATGTGCCGTCGTGATTATTAATATAGAGCATATTGTGCCCTTTTAAGTTCAGTTTCCCGGCTACGGCACAAACATAAATATCCAGGTAACCATCATTATTCACATCGGCCATGGTTACGCCCGTGCTCCAGTCGGCAATACCGGCGATGCCCGCCTTTTGGGTAATATCCTCAAACTTATAGTTGCCTTTATTTAAATAAAGCTTATTACCCCCTTTTTGATTGGCGGTGAAAAATATATCGGGCAGCCCGTCATTATTAATATCACCAACGGCCACGCCGCCGCCATTGTAATAGTACAGATAGTCTAAAATGCCAGGACGCTCATTATCACTGATACGGTTTACAAAATGAATGTTGGTTTGCGCCGATGGCAACTGCTCAAAAAGAGGCGGCACAACCGGTTCATGCCTGCATGAAAGCAAGCTTAAAAGCAGCAGCCATAAAAAAGGGCGAGTTTTGTACCGTATTAATTGAGCCATATTAAAGCACCGGATAATTAACCTGCATGTTTACTATATCTTTATCGCCCGAGGGCACCTTGTTATCTAAATATCTTTCAAAGGGAGCTATCTGTTTCAGTAAGTTATGATCCTGCAGATATTTCTCCATGGCATTATATATTTTTTGCCGGTCGCTGTATTTACCGGTATAATCGCCTACCAGCATTTTGCCACCGGGCATGTGCATAAAAGTAATGCAGCCGGTAGAGTTTACCTGCCTGTTTACCGGTATGCCTATCATGATCTGCAATGAATCGGCCTTTTGTGTGTAGTAGGCCCCAGACAGGGCCTGCGTTGCCTCAATATTATTTTGTGCAATAAAACTATGCAGTTCTGTTGCGGCCTTTACCATTTCCGGGTATTTGTTTTTAGCCGGAATAATTTCTTTTTTAACTGCTATGTAGCTTTCGGCTACATTTTTTTGGTTGATGTTAAAGCCATAGTACAGCCGGGCATCTTCCATAAAAGCTTTGAGTTGCTGTATAACAACAGTGTTATCTGATACAGTAAATTGTGAAAGCAGCCATCTGCCCACATTGGTTTTGAAATCAATAAGTATAGTGGTATTACTGTAGGGTAGTGCACCAGGCATTACCGTGTAGTAATAATGATGATCAATATGGTTTGATGATATCATCACATTAAACTTATTGCCATCGGTATTTTTTACGCTAAAAGCGCGCCCGGGTATGTTGATCAAAAAACCCGTAGTATCGGTTTTAACCGTATGGGCCTTATCCAATTGATTGTGGATATCAGTTTGCCATCTTTTCCAGTTATCGGGCGAATTTAACTGCTGACAAACGTCAAAATAGTTTGATTTAATAAGAACACTGCTGTGTTGCTGAAATGGAATAAAGCCTATAATTATTAATAAGAATAATACAATTACCGCTTTTTTCATGTTATAAGTAAGGGACCTGAATTTTATACTATTATTAATACTCTGGTTATATCAGTCACTTTGTTAAAAACAACGGAACAGCTGTTAGCTGTTCCGTTGTGTAACTGGTATAAATCAAATATATTAATCAATAACCCGGATTTTGTTTTAACAAAGGGTTAGTATTAATTTGAGGCTGTGGTATTGGATAAAGGAAAGTATGGTTATCTGCTGCATCCTGTGATTTACCAGGTGCGCGGGCTCCTGTGAAATACTTTTTGCCGGTTGCTACTTCAAACCGGATCAGGTCATTCCTTCTCCAGCCTTCCCATGCAAATTCACGGCCACGCTCGGCCAGCAAATCATCATAAGATAAACTGGTAAGGTTAGCCACGCCTGCTCTCAGCCTTACCTTATTTACATTAACAAGTGCATCACTTTCATCACCCAGGTGTAACTGGGCTTCGGCAACCATCATGTAAGCATCGGCTAAACGGAAACGTACACCATCGTTACTTGTACCATCGCTACCGGTACCTGGTTGCGGCTGGTATTTTACGCTACGGGCACCTGCATATTTAAAGCTATCGGCAGGGTTGCTCAGTTCATTAACATAAGGGCTTAATACTACGCCGGCTATAGCGGCACCGGTTGATGTATACTGCTGACCAACTAACCACATTTTTTTACGTTTATCAACATCTGTAAATGTGCGGTAAAATGCAGTTGGAGCACAGAAACCGTTATATGGCTGAGCAGTTAAGTTAAAGGTTAAGTTGTTATTGTAGTTAAGCGTATACATTTGAATTACGTTACCCTTAATAAGGGGATAGTTGAAAGGGATACAAAATATGTTTTCAACAGAACCACGGTTGCTATAGGTAAAGTTATCCAGGAAGTTTGGCTGAAGGCTATATTTATTGGAGTTAATAACCATATTGGCAGCGTTTAAAGCCTTAGTCCACTGTGCTGTGCCTGTATATACCTGTGCATTTAAGTATAATTTAGCAAGCAGCATATAACCGGCCCACTGGTTAAAGTGACCATATATAGCGGTGTTACCGGCAGAATTATCTGTTGATAACAAAGGGATGTTCTTTAACAGATCGGCCTCAATATAGGCGTATACATCGGCTCTGGCAACTGGTGCCAAACTTGCTGTAGAACTGTATGATGTTATTAATGGAATGCTGCCATACAAGTCAGTCATCAGGAAGAAATAGTAATCCCTTAAAACACTGATCTCGGCCACAATGGCGTCTGAGTTAGACGGTTTGTTTTTTAAGCCGTTTAAAATGCTGATACTGAAATTACATTTAGTTATACCTGCACTCAGGTCGGTCCATCCGCCGTTAACGTTGGCATTGTCATTGGCTACGGTGTGTAACCATAATTGGGTGTGCTCGCCACCGTCATACCAGTCATTACCACGTGTTGGTATCACCATTTCGTCAGTTGAAACCTCGTTTAACTGAAACACGTTTTCTGTTTGCAATGGCGTTAAGGCGGTGTAAGGCGGTGCAACTATGCCCGCGTTTATTTGCTGGGGTGTTTGATAAAACTGATCTACCGGAACAACGGTATACGTATTCTGATCAAGTTTTTTACACGATTGTATGATAATACTACCCGCTGACAGTAATAGTACCAGGCTTAATATTTTCTTATTTTTCATCTCTTTTAAAATTTGAATTACAAACAGTTATTATTTAAATGAAACACTGGTACCGAATGTAAAAGTTCTTGTTTTTGGATAGTAAGCATAACCGCCGTAATCAGCATCAATATAAGATTGATTTCCTGTAGTAACCCCCTGGGCATTGGTGCCGGTTGTGCTACCAGATGTTGAAACCTCCGGATCAAGACCTCTGTACTTGGTGATCACAAACAGGTTGTTTGCTGCTACAAAAACCCTCAGGCTGTTTAACCCTTTAATTTGTTTAAAGGTATAACCTATAGAGGCATTATCCAATCTCAGGTATGATGCATTTTCAAGCCATCTGTCTGATTGGGTTGGGTTGCTTGTAACGCCGTTGGTTAATGCTGTTCTGGTAGTATTGGTAGTTGGCAGGCGGGTAACGGTTTCGTAATCTAACAAGGTGTTGTTAAATACTTTTTGTCCGTACACACCACGCAGGAAGAAACTCAGGCTCCAGTTTTTATAGTTGAAACTGTTGTTGATGCCATAGTTAAATTTAGGACTTGGATCAATGTAGTGTTTTGGCGGAGCCTGGCCAGGATAATCGGCCACGGTTTTACCATCAAACAATTCTACACCTTGTGCATTGATGCCGGTATAGTGCGGCAGGTAAAATACGTAAGGGGCGTATCCCGGTACAAAACGGGTAATAGCTGTTGAGCTTAAACCCTGGCCCTGTGCATAACCTACTTCAATAAAGCTGGTTTTTACAGATGTGCCATCGGCAAGCGTACCAGACAGGTTAGCTATGCGGGTTTTAACAAAGTTGATGTTACCTGATGCTGTCCAGTTAAGACCTTCGCCTTTGATGATCTGGCCGGTAAGCGCAAGCTCAATACCCTTATTGGTTAATGACCCAACGTTTGATAATGTGGTAGATACAAAGTTTGGAGGTGTTGGTACGCTATTGGCAAATAACAGGTTGTTGGTTCTGTCATTGTAATAGTTAAAATCACCAGATAAACGATCATTAAACAGGGAGAAATCAAGCCCTATATTTCTACCAATCCTGGTTTCCCATTTTAAGTAAGGGTTTGCATTTTGGTTTGGTGAGTAGCTACCAGGATATGAACCTGAGCCTGAACCATCATAGTATTTTTTGCCCAGTGCAACAAGCGCTAAGCTGCTATAATCGCCGATACCGTTTGCGTTACCTACCTGGCCATAGCCTGCACGGATCTTCAAATCGTTAATCCATTCTACATCGTTAACCAGGTCACGCTTTAAACGGTAAGCCAAATCAAACGCAGGGAAATAACCTACCTGATAGTTGGCACCAAATTTACTTGACTGGTCACGGCGGATAGATGCGGTAGCGTAAAAGCGGTTATCATAATTATAGTTTACACGACCAAGCAATGAGCTTAACTGATACTGCTCTTTGTATGAGTCCGGTGTAGGGAATATTAAGCCTGAACCCAAGGCATTATCTAAGCTTTGCGGTACTAACAGTTGTTGTGCAGCAGCAAAAAAGTAATCATAGTTGAATACGCTGCGCTCAGCCACGGCTGTTACCGATATACTGTGCTTGCCAAAGGTTTTATCATAGTTAATGTGAATATCGCCTTTGTAGGAGTTGTTGTTGTAGTTACTATTAACCGCCATGCTATTGCTGTTCTGTGCTTTAAAGCTTGGAATAAAGTAATGGGTTTGAACGTTGTTACGTGTTGTTGACCCGGTTACTCCAATTTTTAATTCAGGCAGCAAATTATAGTTAATGCTGGCGTTGATATTGGTTAAATACTCATTATGCCTGTTATAGGTATCAGTTAAGTACAATACCGGGTTATAAGCATTATAACCTGCACCGTAATCATTAAATGAACCATCGGCATTTCTGACAGGGATGGTTGGCAATGCATTAAATACATAACCAATAGCATTATAATTGGTTAAGCTACGGTTAGTATTCACGTTAGAGATACCTAACTGAATGTCCAATTTGTCATTAAGCGCCTTTTGCTCTGCATTAAAACGTAAACCCAACTGTTGTTTGTTACTGTTAATAATAACACCCTGCTGGTTCTGGAAGTTTAATGAAGCACGGTAGTTAAAACCGTTTGCCCCGCCAGATATTGCAACGTTATTGCTGTGCGTTAATGCAGTACGGGCAATAGCACGCTGCCAGTCAGTATTGGTATCGTCAGTTTCACCTTGTTGTTTTTGCGGATTGGCTTTGGCCTGTGGCGTAGCCAGGTATTCTGCAGTGTTTAACAGATCCCAGTATTTACTTTGATTAGAGATACCTACATAACCATTATAATCAACGGTTGATTTGCTGGCACTTCCTTTTTTGGTGTTTACGATGATTACACCATTTGCACCGCGCGAACCATAGATAGCTGTTGCCGATGCATCTTTTAACACATCATAAGAGGCTATATCTGCCGGGGCTATGTTCTGAAACTGGCTCGGATCATCCAATGGAATACCATCAACCACAAACAATGGCGACTGGTTACCTGAAATAGATGTTTGCCCCCTTAAGCGAATAGAGGCAGACTGGTTAGGGTCGCCACCTCCCTGGGTAATTACCAAACCTGCTACTTTACCCTGAACCTGGTCAAGCGGGTTAATAATGGCGCCCTGGTTAAAATCCTTGGCGCTGATGTTTGATACGGCACCGGTTAAATCCTTTTTACGTTGTGAACCGTAACCAACGCTTACAATCTGCACTTCGCTTAATGCAGTAGCGCTGCCTACTAACGAAATATTTATCGTTGTTTTACCGGTAATATCAACCTCTTGTTTGGCGTAACCAATAAATGATACCACAAGGGTATTTGCCGAAGCTGGCAAAGAGAGTTTAAAGGCACCAGCCGCATCAGTATTGGTACCAATGGTTGAGCCTTTAGCCACAATGGATACGCCTGGCATAGGCAAACCATCATGTGAGTCTGTAACTTTACCAGTTACTACCCTGTTTTGTGCCCTGGCGGGCATAACAAAGAAGCAAAAAATGGCAAAACAGCTTACTTTAAGTAAATTTTTTAGCTGCATAAATTTAGATTTAATGTTTAATTGGTTTGTTAAATATAACTATTGGTTTATTTAATTGAAATAAATATTAATAATATTTTACTAAATGAATTTAAAATAACCTTCAATTAATTCATTGCGTAAAATCATTAATATCAAGCCATTACGGCGGGTTGCTGGTGGTGGGGTGGTTTATAGTCATAGGTTAGTTATTTTAAATCATAAAAAATCCAGTATGCACAAATGCCGAAGCAAAGCCAAAGCAATTAATCCATTTACAGCAAAACATTTTTAGCGGCTTACTGTAGGTTGCAACCTTTACAAGATTGCTTACACGAAAATTTTATTATTAAGGGTTTATATTTAAGCTTGGTTGGGGATACAGCCGGTGTAAAGTATTTTTAATCACACTACTTCTGATGACCCAATACAAAGTAATATGTAGAAATGTGCATTACCTATTTTTTTTGTGAAAATATAAGAAAAAAAGGTATTATTTTTTTATAAAAACATAATAATCAACCGATTAAAAAAATACATACTTAAAAAAGTATAAACTAAATTTAACCGGTTTTAATACGTTTTTAACGCCTTATGATTGATTTTTACCCATACAGAGGGCTCTGTTAATAAAAATCAGATCAGCTTTTATTGACTACATCAACAGCTTTTACGCCCATTATTTTTTGATCAAATAAATCGCCGGGAACAATGGCTTTGGCTTTGATGCGCATTTTATATACGTATATGGTGTTTACAGAATACTCTAAAATGTTGGCAATGGTTTCGTTATCATCAATACCCATACGGATGAGCGCAAATATCCGCAGATCGGTGTTCAGCACCTCATGATCTTTGGGCCATATCTGGTCTTCCTCTTTAAACAACGAATTAAAGACCGTGATAAAATTGGGGAATATCTTCAGGAAGATATGATCAAAGGTATAAAACAGCAGGTCGCGCTCCTTTTTAATATTTATTTCATTTACAGCCAGCTGTATATCATCATATTTGCGGGCAGAAAGTTTCCTGTCGATATTTCTTTTTAGCTTTTCAAGTTTTAATATATAGCCAGATATCACATTAAAAAAGTAGCCGATGTACTCTTCCTTAATGCGGGTATCTTCAACCAGCTTATCATTAATGCTTTCCAGCTCAATATTTTTTTCCTCAATTATTTTTTCCTTCGCCTTTAGCCGTTTCAGCTGGTTAAATATGATAAAGGATACCATTAACACCAGCACCGAAACCACCGCTATCGACAATAAATAGATCAGAAATTTATTCTTTTCCTTTTCCATCAACATCAGCTTTTGAGCCGCCACTATGGGTAAAACCGCCCCGATTTTTATTTTACGCAGCCTGGCACCATAGTATTCGGCATCATTCATGGCCTGGTCAATAAAAATGTAGGCGTCCTTTACGTTGTCGTTTTTATATAACAGATCGCCCAGCTCAAAACTGGCCAGGGTTTCCTTGGTTGATGAGCGGATGTCATTGATAACACCTATGATCAAAAGGTTGGTCCGTTCCTCAATTTGCGAGGGCTGCGCATAAAATGAGCTCAAACCGGTAGCCACCATAGCCCGCTGATGGGTAGTTAGCTTATAGTTATTTAACAAACTCAGGAAATATTCAGAAGGCTTTTGAGTTTCGCCCATCCTCACCTGCTTGTTGCCCTGCTGCATCAGCATATCATAGGAGTTTGGTTTACAAAGCGCAATGGTAGAGTCGAGGTATTTGATGGATAGGGTATTATTATACTCGCTGTAATAAACATTATTGTCATAATCAGCCAGATCTGAATGGGCACGGGCCTTTAATGAATAGTATTCAATTTTTGACTCACTGTTTAACAGGTGTACATCAATACCGTTGAAACAGTCAAAAGCCTCCTTAAACATTCCGGCCGAAAGCAGGATAAAGCCTAATTTTATTTTACAATCACTTTGCTTGGGTACATCATTGATTATATTACTGATGTTTTGCATTTTGTTAATGTATACATAGGCCGAGTCAAACTGGTATACCTTGTATTCTTCATATATATTACTGCAAAGCTGGTAACGCGAATTATAATTTGCCAACGGGGTTGATAACAACGATGCCTTTAATTGTTTTATATGCGTTTCCTTCTGATCGTCGTAAAACTTCTTCTTCGTTAATTCACGTTTCAGTTCGGTAAGAAGGCTGTCAGTTTTTGAAGATGCGAATGCCGAATATCCAAAAATTACAAGAAATAAAACTGGCAGGTAAATTCTCATAGTAAATTAATTAATTTATAGTAGATGCTGCTAAAACTATAGCTTAATGATGGTTAAAAAAATGATTTAATGCAACTTAAATACAATAAATACCGGGATGCAGTTTGTGTTTAAATAATATTTATAACTGATCAACCTGATAATGGTTAAGCAGGTTTAGCAAAACCCCGTTTGTCCATCCAAAACCATCCTGCAACGGGTACTCGCCGCCACCGGCTTTTACATCGGTATCCAATACATTATATTTCTCCATCAGTTTGCCGGTATCTTCAAAAACGCGAATGTTGGTCCGGATCCAGGCTTCGGCAATTGATTTGGCCAATGCATTTTGCTTAAACTTATTTAACCCGTCAATAGCCATGTACTGCAAGGGTGCCCAGGCATTAGGGCTATCCCACTGCTGGCCCGACCGGCTAAATGTAGTAACCAGGCCACCCGACTTAAAGAATTTAGTTTTAAGCGCCTTCGCCATAATATCGGCCTGTTTGGCATCGGCTATTTTAAATTCAAGTGCGTATACGCCGGCCAGTGTCTGGTGAGGGGTAATACGGTTCAGTTTCCAATTGTAATCCATAAACCAGCCGGTGCCTGCACTCCAGCTATATTTTTGAATTGCCTTTTTACGCTGCAGCGCCTTGTTTTGATAAATCTTATACTGGCTGCCTTTGCCCTGCAATTGGTATGAGCGAGCTATAGATAACTCCAGATGATACATGAGGCAATTTAAATCAACCGGGATGATATCGGTGGTTTCGATAGTTTCCAGCTTATCTGACGAGTCAAACCAGCGGGTGCTAAAGTCCCAGCCCGATTCGGCGGCGGCACGAATGTTCCGAAAAAAATCGCCGGGTTTTTGCTGCGTGGTTTTGGCCGCATCCACATCTTTCTTGAATGATTCCTCACGCGGTTTATCAGAATCGTCCCAGTAACGGTTCAATAACTCGCCGCCGGGCATGCGTACCACCATGCGATGAGCCTCCCCCACCTTTAATTTACCTGCACCTTCCATCCAAAAGGCATATTCCTTTAAAAGCTCGGGCTGATATTTTACCAGTACCTTTTCGCCGTTATTTTTTGCCAGCAGATCAAGCATCATTGAAAAAAACGGAGGCTGCGAACGGGTTAAATAATAAGTACGCGTACCGTTGGGGATAAAACCATACGTATCAATAAGGTAGGCAAAATTATCTATCATGTTTTCAATAACCTGGGTTTTATGGCTCTCCTGCAAACCAAGCATGGTAAAGTACGAGTCCCAATAATAGGTTTCGCGAAAACGTCCGCCCGGAACTATAAAATCATGCGGCAGTGCCAGTAATGATGAATATTTTGACACCGTATCATGGCGTCTGTACAGCACCTGCCAAAGGGTATCTATATGTTTACGGATGCCCATTGATATATCGCTTTTAAAAGCATCATTATGCGTGCCGGGGATATCAAAATTGTCGGTTACAAACTGCTTCAGGTTAAAATCGGGCTTATCTTTTTGTGCAGTATAATCCTGCATAATTAATTCAGGACTGCGCTTAGGGGTAGCATCAACAAATAATTTATTATCAGGAAATATATCGGTTAGCTGCACGGCCTCAAACAAACCCGGAAACAGTTGTCGTGGTGTAAGGTGCTGTGCATATGTAAGTAAAAAAACAAATAACAGGGATAATGTTAAGAATGCTTTTCTCATGGTCAGTTAAAATTGGAGCATGAAGGTAAAGAAAAAGCTTATAATATACCCAGAACGTTAAATAATTAGCACTTTACCGCGGGAGTAATCATTTAATACCCGGGTTTATTATAAAGTAACCTATTTTACTGCAAAAACTGCAATATTATAATGTTTGAAATAGTTACCATTACTGATTTCTGATTATCAATCATTTGATCTTTAACTTTTGATAAAAATATCAAAAGTGTAACTCCATAAAGCTTTCATTAAAAGCACAGGCTGCCTTTTTTAACGGTCAATACAGGTTCCGTTGACGCTCTTTGGTTTTACCGGAAATTAACCAGCGTTTTGAACTTTATTACGGTACTGGCTTGGCGACAAACCTATACACTTTTTAAATATGCGCGAAAAATAGTAAGGGTCGTCATATCCAAAATCCAAAGCAATGGTGCTTATTTTATGGTTATTGATATTTAACAGCTCACACGCCTTTTGCATTTTTAAATTGATGAAGTAATCAATAGGCGGGGCTCCGGTAGTTCTTCTGAAAAGCATGGCAAAATACGAGGGCGACAGGTTTACCTTGCCCGCAATTTGCTCTACGGTAAGTTTCAGGTGGATGTTTTCCTGCATGATCTGGACGGCTTTGTTAACAATATAATCCTCATCCCTGGAGCCGGCCTGAATATCCTGTAACGGAAATAAAAATGTGGCCAGTAAGTGGTACAGGCAAAAGTTAGCCCGGCAAAGGTTGCTTATCTTATAACCAGTTTTAAGCGTTTCATATATATTTTGCCACAGCTCCAGCGCCTTGGCCCGGCCATTAAAAGGCAGCGGTATGGGGCATTGTGTTTTGTTGAGGTTAAGTGCAAAATTAAAGGCATCAATATTTTCGCCGGTAAAATGTACCCAGTAAATGGTCCATGGGGTTTCCGTATCGGCCCAGTAACACAGGTAGTTTTCTGTAGCAGGCAATATTACAAACTGATTGCTGGTTACTTCGTAATGCTTATTATCTAACACATAATGCCCTTTACCTTCCAGGCAATATATAAGTATATTGTCTTTACAGCCGTTTTTCCGTTCGCGGTAATGGCATGCAGCTTTGGGAAAATACCCCATCTGGGTAATATAAACCGGGAAAAGTGACGGTTTGCGCTCTTTAGCTTCGCTCAGGGTTTTTAAGGTAATATTGAGGCGTTTTTCCCCATCAAACCCGTTTCGTTTTCTAATAGTATTATGCATGTATGTTGAGTACTATACAGGAATTATTTATTGGAGATACAAATTACCGGGAGCGGCTTCCCGGCCGAAGAAATGATAAAGGGCTTTTAACGTGTTACCGTTAAAAGCCCGTTGGGTATTAACAAGCCTATTTTTAATAATATCTGGTTAATTATAATTAGTTAAGCACATCATTAAACAGGGTGATCTGGGTCATGTTGGTATAACTTCCCTCACCGTCAGAGTTATGCTTTACCCTGATACGGATATAACGCACCGGCGGCAGGTTGCTATCCAGATCGGTTTTAAACGGAGCTTGTCCATCATCTGTCCGCTTAACTTCTTTTAACAGCTTCCACCCTTTTGAAATAGCTTCGGCAGTCCATCCGGGATCATTTGGTGCCAGCGTTGTTGCGGCATTGGTAATATCAGCAATACCCCAAACCTCAAAATCATCAGGGTTATGGCAGCAGTTACGGCCAATTTCCTCTACCTGGGTAAGTTTGGTGTAAACCTTACCCATATCAAACGTCAGGGTTTGCGGTAACGAATGGGCACCATCACTATGGAATATATTAGGGAAACCATTGGGGG
Source organism: Mucilaginibacter saanensis (assembly GCF_014200575.1). Lineage (GTDB taxonomy): Bacteria > Bacteroidota > Bacteroidia > Sphingobacteriales > Sphingobacteriaceae > Mucilaginibacter. The sequence goes on from NZ_JACHBZ010000016.1 coordinate 119,759, forward strand.
CAGTACTGCCATCCCAAAGCCTGTCAATATCTGTATCCGACTCATACGGATTCATATCATTGGGCAGTTTCACCTTTTTGAACAGTGATTTATCACAAACCGCATTCCCAATTATTTTAGGGAACACATCAAACTTAAGCGCATTAAAAACATCAATAGCATCACGCTCAGGTATATATGACGAATTGTAGGTAATATCGGTACCCGACTTATAATCACGTATAGTTATTGACGCGCTATCAGGTTTAAGCATTTTTTGTATTGCCTGGCCGGTTCTGTTGGTATATTTTATGGTAGTACCAATGTTAATGGTATCGGGCGTGTTAAAATTAAGCGTAACATAGCCTTCTTTACTAACTGTATAAGGCGTTGTTGGATTATAAGCCCTGTTTAACAAGCTTCCTATATAATTAGCACCATAAACCTTGGCATTATTTATTTCGGTAGGGATTGATTTATTACCATTAGCATCATACGAGTAAATAATAAACGAGTAAGTATACTCGGCAAGACCTTTAATAACCGTACGGATGGTATCGGTTTTAGCAGTCAGATTCACTATCTGTGAATCGGCCTTGTTATTCCAATAAACCACGTATTTGGTGATACTTGGGTCGGTGCTTGCCTTCCATTTAATACCGATCTCTAAATTACCCGGCTGCGTAATAGCTTTACCTACAGCGCCGGTATAAGTTATTTCGTGACCATCTAAATAGTTCTTAAAATCAGTTTCATGATTGGTTTTTTTGCAACTATATAACACCGCTAACGCTATGCAGCCCAATAGTATATATTTAATATTCTTCATGTTTTTATTTTTATAAACAATTAACTTATTGAGGCTGACCATAAAGTGATAGCTCCATGACGTGGGCAATATTACCTGCCGACCATGTTTGCGATACGCACAAGCGCAGGAAATGAACCGGAGGCGCATCTAACGGAACGTTAAAATTAACCCCTGCCAGTACAAATGCATTGTCGGCCGCGTTGGTTGATCCTACCGGTAAGCCCGATGGCGGATTTGGGTAACGGTAATTAGCCAGATTAATCCAGTCGCCTACCACTGCTCCAACCGGTGCCGATATAGGCAATTGTGCATCCCTTGGCGATGGTAAATTTGAGCCCCATAATGAAAACACCTTTGGGTTACCGTGGTTAAAGGCATATTTCTGATCGGTATCAGGCCTTTCCCACATAATAAAACGGCTTAGCCTGTAAGTGCGGCCAACATTGAATGTACAAAGATACGGTACAGGCGCCCCCGGATCGGTGTGCCAACCTGACGAACTTCCGTCGGTTTTGCCATCCCATAAATTAGGAAGCACCCAACCGTAGCCTATAGGTGAGTCGGTAGGTAATTGATAAACACTAAACTGGCTCTTATCCAACAGCTCTTCAAACAGCGGGTTTAAGGTTTTTTTAAGGGTGTCAGAAATATTGCCGAACTTATCGGTGATATATACCCCAAACTGCCTCGAATCCGTATTAAATCCCCTTGCCGAATAATCAATAGTATCCTCTTTGGTATAATACTGATCCTGAATTTCCATGGCGTTTGTTGATTTATCAAAAGCGGTAATAATTACCCCTATTTCCCTTTTTAAAGGATTAAGCGCCCGTATGTTAACACCGCCGAAATCAGTTTGCAAAACAGAAGTTTGCTGAACCAGTTCAAAAACCGGTGTTTTAGGGTGCACCTTAACCGTAATAGGGTCAGACATCACGTTTGCCCGGCTAACCGTATACAGCGTAACGTTATAGTCCTGCTCTTTGGCAAAGCCTTCCACATTTACCGTATCGGTATAGTAGGATGATTTGGTTTCGCGGTCAACCTTATCCCTGATCTGGTATTTAGCCAGCACATAAAGGATGTTGGCCGAGTTTGGCAAATCATAGGTGATATAGGAGCCGCCGTTGTAATTATCTACTTTAATATTAGTAACTACACCCGGTTTTGTTTTATCAGTTGAAACGGGCTGGTTATAGCCATCGTTCCGCTTACATGAAATTATGCTTATCATTATCATGCTCGCGAAAAGCAGAAATGCGTAATTGTTAAGTCTTTTCATAATTCTTCAATCAATTATTTTAATATGCTTTGAGGTAATTACCAACCGGTATTTTGAACAAGGTTACTGTTATGCAATAAAGCATCGTCTGATATTGGCCACAGGTAATTCCTTACGTTAAAAACAGGCGTAATTACTGTACGCGGACGGTAGTAATTAGCTGATTGCTCTTCGCTAACTGTCCAACCCTGAACTGGCTGGCTCAACACGTTCTGCGTTTCCTTCCAACGGCGCAAATCCCAGCCGGCTTGTGCCTCAAATGCCAGCTCAATCCTGCGTTCCTGGTGAATGATCTGGCGCAGTCCCTCCTTGGTAGTATACTTAGTAGGATTGTTTGAGTAGGTTGACCACGCTTCAACAACACCCGGTATACCGGCCCTTAATCTTACCTTATCTATATAGGGTACTACCTGGGCAAATGATTTGCCTTGTTCATTTAAAGCCTCGGCATATAACAGGTATAAGCCGGTAAGCCTGATCACTGGCAGGCGGAAATCAACCGGTTGAAAGCCATCATCATATACTGACAGATAGTTAACCAGTTTTTTTGGCCAGTAGCCGGTTATATTGATATTCACGTTATCATGCGGACCGGCAAATGACGATGGCCCGCGGCCCTGTACATAAAATGATGATTCCTGGTTATAAATACCGTTACCAAACCAAATACCACCATCAAAAGCTACATCGGCATAAAACCTTGGTTCGCGGTTAAAATGCGCCTTAACAGTTTCGTATGATTGCTTAATGTAATACCTGTTGGCATTATCGCCGGTTTTTATAGTATAGCGGTTGGTGTAATCCCAGGTTTTATCTTCATTGATAGGTACGCCTTTATCAGTATAAAACAGCTCCTGTTCGGCAATCGGGATAGCAAATGTTCCCGGATTTGAGAAGGCATTGATAACAGATGCGTTCGTAAACCTTGGTGTACAAAAACCCTGCTGACCAAAAGTTGGGTTTAATGCCCATACTAGCTCCGTATTGATATCCCATCTTTCGGTAACGGCAGTTTGCAGGGTAAGCTCCAGCTTGAGGGAATCATTAAGACTGGTGATATTAGCAGGCGGAACAAAAGTATGCAGCTGTGCCCCGTTAGCTTCGCAAATGTTAATAGCATCCAAAGCAGCTGCGGCAGCCTTATCCCATTTGGTTGCGTCATAAGTGGAGTTAAACAGCGCCTGGCCATCCTTATTTTTCAAACTCACATAATCAGGATTGCCATTAAATAACGGACTTGCGGCCGTTGCCAGAATTTCGGCTTTTACGGCAAGTGCAATAGGCTTGGTAATGCGGCCCAATTCTTTTGCCTGGTTTTGTATCACCAACGGCAAATCAGGAGCCGCCTGATCAAGCAGCCTTACCATATAGTTAACCACCGAGTCAACAGGCATTCTTTTAACCTTTACATCTTCCTCGCTGCTGTTGATAGGCAGGTTTATATCAGTAATAGGAATAGGACCATATAACCTGAACAGGTAATAGTGGTAATAAGCTTTTAAAAACTTTACCTCGGCTATCCATCTTTTCTTTTCATCAGGCGCTAAGTCAACGGGCTTGTCAATATTTTCAAGCATGGTGTTACATCTTCTTAAAGCCTTAAAAGTAGCCTGGCCACCATTGGTGCCATCCCAAAAGTTTAGCCCAACGTTTGAGGTATTTTGCTGCCCCCTGATCAGGTTAAAACCGGTTGGATCAAGCCCTCGGTAATCCGTTACGTTGTTCGGGACTACCACCTCGCCTGATGTGGTGAAGCCTACGTTATTTTGCGTATATACAAATTGCTGCAACGTAGCATAGCAGGTAAACAGATAATTTTCTGCTTCGTTACGGTTCCTGAAGGCATAATCAATTGTACCAACATTATCAGGGGTAACATCAAGGTACTTTTTACATGACACGCAACTGATTGCTAAAATGGCCATGTATAAATATTTATAATATGATTTCATTTCTGGTATAAAATAATGGTTGGTTAATATTATAGGTTAACATTTAAACCTATGTTAAATACCTTTTGTACAGGATATGCAAATGCGTTGCCTCCCTGCTCAGGATCCCATAGTTTGAAAGGGCTCCAGGTAAGCAGGTTTAAACCGTTAAAGTATATACGGGCACTTTTAAGCAGCAAGGATTTTGACAAGCCTGCCGGCAATGTATACCCAATCTCCAATGACTTAAGACGCAGAAAACTGCCATCGCGCATCCACCAGGTACTGTTTTGCCTGTTGTTTTCAATAACGCCGCCATCCGGGCCAAGCCTTGGGTATAAAGCGTAAAGGTTTTGATTGCTCTCTGACCAATGGTCATCGGCATAAGCCTTCAGCAATTCGGTGTTGCCTGTAAAATAACTATCCGGGCTTTTAATAAATGGCGCGGTGCGGGCAGGGTCAATAAAGAGCGACACCTTTGCCTGACCCTGGAAAAATGCTGAAAGGTCAAAGTTTTTCCATCCGGTTGATATACCAAAACCATACACTATTTGCGGTACCGTGGGGTTACCTATAAATGTTTGATCGGCACCATCAATTTTACCATCGCCGTTTAAATCGCGGTATTTGATATCACCACCCTGCGGCGGAGTTCCGTTGGTACTAAAAATCTGCGAAGGAGAGTTTTTGGCCTCATTATCATCAACAAATAAACGTTCGGCTATATAACCATAGGCACGGTTAAGCGGCTGGCCAATGTTGCTTCTGTACCCTTCTTTATAATCAGGCTGTTCATACTGGGTATACTCATTGGCCGAGTAAGTAAAGTTTCCACGGGCCTGTATCCATATATCTTTGCCTATATATTCCTTACCATCAACAGATATATCAACTCCTTTTGATCTTACCTTGCCTAAGTTGGCAGATATAGGTGCTTCCAGTCCCATTGTTGAGGGAATGTTATCGCGGCGCTGTAGAATATTGTATTTATCGTTCTGGTAAATTTCGGCTATAATGTTAATTTTTTTAAACAGTGTAAATTCAAGGCCCAGGTTAATTTGTTTGGATGTTTCCCAGGTTACATCATCGTTTTCATAACTGTTAATGCTTACCCCGTTGCGCATGTAACCGTTGTTGGCTCCAAAATAAGCGTAGTTGCCGCCGTTAAGGTTTACATCAGACAGGTAAAAGAAACGCTGGCTTCCAATTTGATCATTACCTACCAAACCGTAGCTGGCACGTAATTTAAAGCGATCAAATACATTGTACATATCGCCCCAGAATTTTTCTTCAGACACTATCCACGATGCGCCAATGGTTGGGAAAAACCCAAAGCGGTGGTTTGACGAAAAACGCTCAGAACCATTATAGCCAAAGTTACCTTCCAGATAGTATTTACCTTTGTAAGAGTAAGTTAAACGACCTGCCAGGGTTTCGTTACGGTAAGGCAACGAATATTGCAGCGTATATGGGTTTTGTTTGGTTTGATCAATATTAGGGTCCTTGTTGTTTGAATATAGCTGCTGCTGGCGGGTGCCTATCAGGGCTGCGCTTATGGTATGGTCTTTACCAAAAGTGCGGCTGTAATCCAATACGCCTTGCAGGTAAATCTGGGTTTGCAGATTATCTGAATAAGGATCGCGATTGTATGACAGATATTCTGTTGCCTGGCCCGGCTGCGAATTGATCCATTGCAGCGTATATTGATTACTTGTTTTATCGTAGTTTGACGCCGTATAATAAAATGGATTATAGTATAACTGCGATTGGAAATAAGAATAACGGTTGGTACTGAAAATACCATGGAAATTTAACCCCTGGGTTAAAAAGCCCATATTTTGGTTAAGCTCCAGTTGGGCCAGCATTCTTGATTCAGAAAAATTCTGATGCCCTGACAGCAAATTAGCATAAGGATTCTGATACTGGAGAGAACCTGCGCCGCCGCCTGCGCCCGGTACATTACCAAACAAAATGTGCTTTGTTTTAAGGTTGGCAGAGTCGGCCGGGTAATATGCCGGAAAATCAACCGGGCTGGTATGCATAACCAGGTTATACAAATCGGTTGATAAGGATGCATCATTGGTACGCGGACCATTGTACTCATTAAAAGTACCAGACAAGCGCACAACCAGCTCCGTTTTATCGGTAATGTTGATGTTTACGTTTGAGCGTAACTGATAATTTTGAAACTTAACGTTATTGTTGTTATTGTTCCTGATATCGGTTCTTAATATACCGTTATCATTACTGTATGAGCCGGCCACATAGTATTTGGCTACGCCGCCGCCACCTTGTATGCTCAGGTTACCACGCTGCGTACTGGTGCGATTTTTAAATAGCAACTTAAGCCAGTCAACCGCTGGGTATACATAGGGGTTACTGCCCGGTGCATTATTAATGGATGCCTGGGTGTTGATGATCTTATTTTCAGAATAAGGCAGGGGATCAAGGGGGTAACGGGTTTGCACCGCCTCGTTAAAAAGCCTCATATAGGTAATAGGGTCGGCAAGCTGAATGTTCTGCACCGATTGTGACGATGAGTTTTCAACCCGGAAAGCAATTTGTGCTTTACCTACCTTACCCTCTTTGGTTTTAACCAGTATAACGCCGTTACCACCTCGTGCACCGTATAGTGCCGTGGCGCTCGCATCTTTCAAGATCGAAAAGCTTTCAATATCATCAACATTTAACCTGGCCAGATCTGATGATGTAAGCTCCACGTTGTCAATCAAAATCAGCGGGTCCTGTTTATAGCCAAAGGTAGTTACACCGCGGATAAAGAACTTGGCATTATCCTGCCCCGGCTGCCCGCTGGGTGTATAGGCAATAAGCCCTGCAACCTGCCCGGCAAGCGCATTCGTAAGGTTACTGGCCGGTACTTTTAAGTTACCCGGCTTTACCGTGGTAACTGAACCCACCAGGGCTTCGCGGGTTTGTTTTCTGCTATAGGCAGTCACCACTACCTCGTCTGCAGATTGCACGTCTTCTTCCAGGGTAACGTTGAATACCTTGGTTTCAGATGTAACCGTAAAGGTTTGCGGCTTAAAACCCACAAAAGTTATTTTAATGGCATCACCGTCTTTTACATCTAAAATAAACTTACCATTCTTGTCTGTGACCGTACCCCGCCTGGAGTTGCCGACCACGGCAATGTTTACCCCAGGCAGCACCTCTCCCTTTGCATCCCTGACCGAACCCGTTATAGTAACATCAGCCATTATCATGGCAGGCTTAACGGGTGCCTTTGCAGTCGGGAGCTCCTTAACAATAATTGATTTGCCATCAATTATGTAAGAGAGCTGAAACTTTTTCAGCGCTATTTTCAACACTTCCTCAATAGCGAGGTTTTTAAAGTCAACATTCAACGTATAGTTAGCCTGCTGCCCCCTTGGCGACCAGAAAACGTTATATCCGGTTTGCCTGTTGATTTCGCTGAAAAACTGTTTTAGGGTAACACTACTTTGTTTGTAAGTTATTTTTTGTGAAAAAACCGATGCACTAACCTGCATAAAAGCAAGGAAAAGTATAAGGGTTGTTATTTTCATTATCAGAAGGAATTTCTTGATGTAGCACGAATGCGTACAAATGTTTGTAGTAAAGTTTTTGTACATTTGTTTAGGCTAATTAATGTTAAGTTGTTATCTCCAATGGCATTTAATTTAATAAGCTATCAGATCAGGAGCATCGCAAGTGCACCTGATCTTTGCCTTTAAACTATCTTCATTTCTTTCAGGTATAGTCTTTCATTGTCTTCTCGGGTTTAATAGTTTAAGTAATTGATAATTGGGTTTATTTATTTTTTTGCAACTCTGATGGTGGATCCTTCAATAATGAAACGGGCATCAGTAGTTTGTTCAATCATTTTTAACAGTGTTGATATATTGGCAAAGCGTGTAGTAACAGCAACAAGCGACTCCTCCTTAACGCTTTCGTCCTGATACACCACTTTTACATCATACCATCTGGCTATCTGCCGCATAACAATACCCAGGTCCTGATCATCAAACCTGAAGTAGCCATTCTTCCAATCTATGGCATACTGTGCGTCAACATCCGAAACCTTGAAAGTAGCTTTAAGGTCGGCTTCCTGTCCGGGTTTTAATATGGCTTTGTCATTGCCGGCCACAACTTTAACAGACCCTTCTAACAGGGTGGTTTTAGTATCCAGCTCGTCAGGATAGGCGTTCACGTTAAAATGTGTTCCCAGCACTTCAACAACCTGCTTATTGGTAACTACCCTGAACGGGTGAGCTTTATCATGTGCTACCTCAAAATAAGCCTCGCCGTTAAGTTCCACCTCACGCGTTTTTGATGATGCAAAGCTTACCGGATATTTTAATGATGATGCTGCGTTGAGCCAAACCCGGGTTCCATCGGGCAAAAGCAATTGATATTGCCCTCCCTTAGGGGTTTCCATGGTATTAAACTGCAACTGGCCATTGGCAGCAGCATCCTGGCTGGTATTATAAACCAGCTTACCATCGGCCGTTTTAATAACCTGGCTTCCGCTCTGTTGTGCTATTTTACCATTACTGGCATCAGACAGGCTTATCTTAGTTCCGTTAGCCAATAACAAAACTGCTTTGTTACTACCGGGATGGATATGCTCACTCAGTCTGTTTTCGGCTTTTTTGCTTGCTTTGTACCGGCTTTCAAATAAAACGGCACCTGCGGCAAGTGTAATTAATACAGAGGCGGCAACCGCCCACTTTTTATAGTTAAAGGATCTTGTTTTAGGGAAATCAATCTCGTCCATCAGCCGCAATAGAATTTCCTCACGAACAGTATCCCTGTCATCCGGAAATTCTGATTCCTGGCCCGAAACATTATTGTACCAGTTGGCCAAAGCCTGCTTTTCTGAAGCGGTAGCTGTGCCTTCTTTATCCTTTTTTATTAAGCTGTAAATGGTTTGACGGTTCAATTGGTATTGCGCGTTATAGTTACATGTTATGCGAAAACCACTTTACCCTACATCATTATGAAAATAAATTTTAATTTTTTTTAAAGCTCAGCTAAAACCGGGGAGATTCAGGAAACAGAGCGATAAATATGAACGGCGACGATGAGCAACACACCGTATTTTTTTAATCCGCCGCGAATAATTTTAAGGGCACGGGTTAAGTTGGCCTCCACCCCTTTCTCGGTAATTTGCATCTGGGCGGCTATCTCGGAGTTCTTCATGCCATTTTCTCGGCTATAGCGGAATACGAGGCGGCATTTTTCTGGCAGCTCTTCCACTATGCCATCTATATACTGCTGTAAAAAACGGGCTTCCCATTTGCGCTCCTCATGCGTAACAACGTCATATTCAAAATTCTTTTGGGCAAGTTCAGTGCGGCGCTGCTCTTTCTGATAATAATGATATACGCTTAATTTAATAGCGCCCGCCAAAAACCCAGGCAGGTTTTGAATATTTACCACATCGCGCCTTTCCCATAATGAAAAAAACACATCATGCACAATATCCTTGGCAACCGCACTGTCCTTACTGTGGTTCCAGGCGATGGACAGCATAGTTTCCCAATACCGGTTATAAATTTCGGTAAAGGCTGCCTGTTCCCCTCTTTTTAAGTGAAGGGTTAGCATTTCATCAGTATAAGTGCTATAGTGGGCCATTAACGTTTACCTTAATTTACTTTTAGTAAACTCATTTCCCGATAAAAAGAAAACTGATAATATCTACAGCATGCAGGGTTGTGGGGGTTTAAAATAGCAACACCCTTTTTTGAGGGTAAACGTTTCTCCATATCTTACTTATTTGCAATTATATAAACACAATTCCTGCCAAATAGAATTTGGCGTACCAATAAACCGATATCGATTATAATCCGGCTATGCTATAAATCGCATTTATATACTTTTCAGATGAATGCAAGTACTTGAACAGGCTATAATTATAGTTGACTTATTAGAATACAATTGGTTATGAAAATGCACAATGTAATTACGCATTTAAAAAGCTAAAAATAGATAAAAGCCGCTAAAAAGGCAATTTATATATTTTTAGCCCTAAAGCTCATGGTAAATGTCAATTATTTTTCAGAACAATTACATGAATACGGCAAATTTATTTTATAACAAAAAAGAATCATTACCGGGATTATGGCCTCCCTTGTAACAGGCCTGATTTTATAGCTACCGGCATCAGTACGCAAGAGGGTTTGAAGCATTATTGATAAAAAGCTGTAAACGCAACAAAGCCTCACTTTTCAGTAAGACCTTTACTCCTTAGCGGCATTGGACGGCTCATGAACTACGCCCATATATCTTTGAAAATCAATGTTTTTACTTTCTAAAAACCTGGTGCTCACCAGATGCTCACCTATTTTTTGCAACTAATTGAATGCAAATGAGTTACGTCAAATATATAAAAAAATATTTTTTGATGCAATTTTATTCGCCGGATTTTTAAAGATTTACCTAAAATGCTGTCTTAGCACTGATAATCCTCTTCTCTTATTTTAATCGGAAGTTTCTCAGTTTGATTAATATCTGGTTTATCCGGCAGGTTACTTTTTGAATAGCCGATTCTGCATGATGTCATATAATTAGGGTAAAATTTGCTGATAAATGGCACAGAATTAGGGTAAAATCTGGAACAATACACATTGCGTGATTCTTTATTAGAAGGTAAAAGAGGTTGCATATTGAAAGCAATGGTTTTTTTTATTGATCTTGTTGTTATAGCCGTTTATCACAATGTCTTGTGATTATAGAAATAAAAACCACAAAATTTACCCAGCAGGAGTTCCAAATATTTATCAGTAGTGTGTCAAAGCTTTGATCATAAAGAAACTCATAGGGATAATAGACTTACCTTCAACTATTATTTTCGAATTCCATGCAAGACTTTTCGGCTGTACTGAACCATATTGCTCCGCACATCACGCTGAATGAAGAGGAAAAGAAACTCTTTCTTTCAGTGCTGAAGCTGAAAAAGGTGAAGCGGAAACAGTTTGTAGAACAACCCGGCTTTGTGTCTAAGCACCGTACTTACGTGGTGGAAGGCGCACTCAGGGCTTATTTTATAGGTGAAGACGGCCAGGAACATACGATCTCACTGGCGGTGGATGATTGGTGGATCGGTGATCCCGGCAGCTTTCTGTTCCAGGAACCGGCCACTTTATTTATCGAAGCTATCGAAGACAGTACCCTCGTCCAATGGAGCTATGAGAGCGAACAACTGTTGCTCGAAAAGATACCCCAATTCCCGATGGTAATGATGCAGCGCTGGCAGCGGATGGCGGTGATGATCCAAAAGCGAGTCATCTCTAATTTAAGCCTTTCGGCGGAAGAACGTTACGAAGAATTCGCCCAACGATACCCTGCTTTCGTACAGCGTATCCCTCTATATATTATCGCCTCCTACCTGGGTATGTCCAGGGAATTTCTCTCCAAAATACGTAACCAAAGGATCAGCGCTAAGAATTAAGTCAGCAGTAACGTGAACTACTTCACGCACTTTTCGTAGCCTGGTTCACTTTTGCTTTCGGCCGCTTAACTGATTTTTGCTTTGTCGATAAAGGCAAATAAAAATCAAGATAAAATGAAAGATTATGCAAATGAATTCAAGGGCAAACGGGTTTTGATTACCGGCGGTTCACGCGGTATCGGGGCCGCTGCCGCACAGCGCCTGATAGATGGAGGCGCCAGTGTTGTCGTAACCGCACGTTCCCGTCATGAAGAAACTCCGGCTGAAGCGACTTTTATTACAGGTGACTTACGAAGCAAGGAAGGCGCAGAAGCAGTCGCCAACGAGGCGATAAATATCCTCGGTGGCCTGGACATATTAATACACAGCGCCGGTGCTGCCCGTGTACAATTAACCAGTATGGATCAGATCCCTGAAGCGGAATGGCTGGATTCGTTAGACATTAATTTCCTGGCCGGTTTGCGCATTACCCATGCGGTATTGCCTGCGCTGCGGGAATCTGTTTTAAGCTCTATTGTTTATGTATCCGCAGGCGGTCTGACCCCTTTCGGCGGCCCGTTGTCCCATTACGGCGCTGCGAAGGCGGCACTGAACAATTATGCGAAAAACCTGGCCAAAGAACTGGCTCCTGCAGGCATACGGGTTAATGTGGTAACCCCCGGCCCGATCATTACGCCCGGTGGTGACGAAGTTCGTAACACGATCACCAGCGCAATGGGCATCACTGATGAGCAATTCTTTGCAGGTGTTCCGCTACAGGGCCGTGGCGGCAGGTCTGAGGAACTAGCGGAGCCTATCGCCTTTCTGGTTTCTGACAGGGCATCTTATATTACCGGGCACAACCATTTTGTTACAGGTGGCTGGGGCGAATTAGCTTAATTAACAGCAAGTATACCATGAGTAAAATATTAGTCACCGGGGCCACCGGCGTGGTCGGAAAGACAACGATAGTCCATTTGCTAAAAAAGGGCATTCCGGCAAACGAAATCGTAGGCCTCGCCAGAAACGCGGAGAAAGCGGAAGAAATATTGAATACAGGCATTGAAATTCGCATTGGCGATTACTTTGATTACGACTCTCTGTTGCAAGCGTTTGAAGGAATCGATAAGCTCATGCTCATCAGCGCTCACGCCTTTACCGATCGTATCACCCAGCATTATAATGCGATCACCGCTGCGCGCGAGGTGGGTGTGAAGCATATCGTTTATATGTCTATTATGCGTAAAGCGGGCTCCGGGCTGGTTATGCCTGAAGTGACCGAATCGGATATTTTCAGCGAACAAACGATAAAAGCATCCGGGCTGAATTATACCATTTTGTTCCATCCGCCATTCACAGATGTTTTGTCTTTTTATTACGGGTTAAAACCTTATGAAAATGGCTTTAAATTGCCGGGGGGTAAGGGCAAAATGGCACCGGCAACCCGCGATGAACTGGCGGAAGCACACGCGGCCGTACTATCCCAACCCGGCCACGAAAATAAGACCTATATCCTAAGCGGCAGCGAAGCGGTTTCTTTTGCAGATATCGCCCAAATCCTTGCAGAGGTCAAGAGAGAACCGGTGCCTTATACCACGATCACCGCCCAGGCATATAATGAGCTCAGGGCATCCGAAGGTATCCCCGCCCACCTTACCGGTTTTGTGACCGATTGGGTGATCGCTATCAACAGCGGCGAATATGCCGAACAACCAGGCGACCTGGAACGATTGCTGGGCAGGAAAACACGGACTTTCCGAGAATTTGTGGAAAGCAGTCGGGCTTAATGTCAAAAACCGTTGCGAAGCTGGCAGGGAGCAAAATTACCCCGGCCAGCTTCGTTTAAGCCCTGTAAAATGAACAATCAATTTTCTTTGTAAAGATGGTGCGGATAACTGGCAGGAAGCCCTGGCCTTTCATTTCCAGAGGTAGAGCTCATTTTGGCGCTAAAATTATTATTGTTTAATTTAGTAGCGATGAAACCAAAACCTGTGAAACTTACCCGCTCTAAAGGTGAAAGGCTCGGTTGGACACCTATTGAACAAGTGAAGCACGTCACCTTAAAATCGATGACCGTACATGGTCGTAGGGTTTCAGTTCGTCAGCACCAGGAATTCCAAAATGGTGAGGCGGTTGTGCCGAAATTTATTATCCCTTGATCTTTAATTAATAGCGTATTTTCATGCCGAATACCTCGGTAGAAAGGCATCTGATTCATTATTGGTTATTTATACAGTAGCTGCCGAAGATTAAAAATCTTTTGGCCCTGATTCGAGTGCTATATTATTTTTCACATGCGAGCAAAAATCCTTCTGACTAAAGTTATATTTTTCATAACTATAAATCTCCGCTATCTATCGGCTATCCGTAATTGCACTTTGATATCAAACAAAATTGTATTTTACTAACAAACAATTTTGTATTTTTGTATCAAATGAATAAATATGATACTTCAATCTGCCCTTAACCAAGTTATCGAAACACAAAAAACGAACTTGGCGCAAAAAGATCCTGGGCTGAAAAGGGATGCGCTGGCAACTTTGCCAGACTTATCGGCGTTTGCATTAATTGTTTCGGGAATAAGGAGATGCGGAAAAAGCACGCTGCTTTTCCAATTACTCAAAGAGAGGTATCCTGATGCATTATATCTTAATTTTGAAGATCCCCGGCTTTATGAATTCGGCCCTACCGACTTCGCCAGGCTGGATGAATCCATAAAGGCCAGCGGAAGTAGTGTGCTTTTTTTTGACGAGATCCAAATTATCCCAGAATGGGAAAGATATGCGAGGCAAAAACTGGACGAGGATTATAAATTAGTAATAACGGGTTCTAATGCTTCTTTATTAAGCAGGGAGTTAGGAACCAGATTAACCGGACGGCATATCACAAAAGAGCTTTTCCCTTTCTCTTATCACGAATTTTGCGCTCTCAAGGGATTATCTTACGATAAACCCTCCTTATTGAACTATTTAGAATTAGGCGGCTTCCCGGAATATTTAAAGCAAGGGATACCTGAAATATTAAATCAATTATTCGAGGATATTTTGATCAGGGACATAGCGGTACGCTACAGCATCAGGGATGTTAAGACTTTGCAACGGCTGGCATTTTATCTGCTCTCCAATGTTTCAAAGTTGATCACAGGTAACAGGCTCAAAACGCTGTTTGAGATCGGGTCTACCAGTACGGTCATGGAGTATTTGTCGCACCTGGAATATTCATATCTATTACAATTCGTGCCAAAATTCAGCTATTCTTTAAGAAAACAGATCGCAAACCCGAGGAAAGTTTACGCCATAGATACCGGCCTGATCAATGTTAATTCAGGTTCTTTTACAGAAGATAATGGCAGAAAGTTTGAGAATTTGGTTTACCTGCACCTGCGTCAAAAACACCGGGAGATCTATTATTTTGCTGAAAAGAATGAATGCGATTTCGTTATCACAAATAACGGCAAATTAGTGGAGGCCGTTCAGGTTTGTTTTGAATTAAACCCTGATAATATCAACCGTGAGTTGGATGGTGTGGTTGAAGCGCTTACATTTTTCAATGCTGATGAAGGCTTTATCGTGACGCTTGATCAAACCGATCGCCTGGAGAAAAATGGTAAAGTTGTTCATGTAGTTCCGGCTCATCAATATTTATCAAAGTAATGATGGTGAAAAGTATGTGCATTTCGTGTACATTGCTTCTTGCACCCCCACTCGGAAGGAACTACCGAAAATCTTCGATAGTTCCTTCCGCTGACGTTAAAATACAACCTGAAACGTAGACAGGCGAAAAATTATTCGATAATCCCAATTCTCACTCGATCCTGCCCTAATGGTGGGATTTCCTGTCAATTTTTTTCGTCCATGCTTGAGTCTTATTGGAAGATTCTAAGAAATGTTCAGTAGATACCGGACAAATTATCTTGCTTTCGGCAAACTTTGTTTCAATTAAAGTAGCGATCTGCCTGGAGATTCTGATGAACCAGACCACCTGATTCCGGGGCAAGCTGACCACCAATTCCGGGGCAAACTGACCAGGGGATTCCGGGACAAACTGACCA
>NZ_JACHBZ010000017.1 GCF_014200575.1 Mucilaginibacter saanensis
GGGCTTGGACATCAGTTTTAAAACCTAAATCCTTCATTTTATGTCCTAATACAGTCTTTTAATAACAACAAAAAACTTTACCGGACAACAGTGAACTTGTTTCGGCACCCCACGCGCAAAGTGTGAAGCAAGGTTGACTGCATATCCAGAGAGGCCCTGAAACAAGTTCAGGATGACGGGAAACTTTAAAGCGACCCCAGGGAAAGAAAATCTATTAAACAGAAAAAGCCGCTAAAGCGGCTTTTTCTGTTTAATATCTATCAGAGCAGATTTACTCCTCAACCATTTCACTGTTGGGGCTGCTTACTTCGGCAACTTCATGTTTAAAGTAATGCTTCTGGAATATCAGTATCATAATTACTCCCACACATATAGCCGAGTCGGCAAGATTAAACACCGGTCTGAAAAACTCAAACGGTTCATTTGCCCATAACGGGAACCATGCAGGGTAAGTGCCTCTGAACAACGGGAAATAAAACATATCAACTACACGACCATGAAACAGGGGTGCATAGTGATACATGATACCATAAAAGGTAGAGTCAATAATATTACCCACTGCGCCAGCTAAAATAAGCGCTACGTTCATGATAAGCCCGCGGTGGTATTTATGCTTTATTAAATAAATAAGGCAGTAAACAATACCACATACCGCAAAAATACGGAACAGGGTTAAAGCAAGCTTACCGGCATCACCGCCCCACTCCATACCAAAGGCCATACCGTTATTTTCGGTATAGTGCAACATACCACGACTGCCCAAAAAGCGAATTTCTTCGCCCATGAACATGTGCGCCCTAACCCAGGTCTTGATAATCTGGTCGGCAAGAATAATAAATATAGCAGTTAAAAAAGGTTTGGTATAAGCAGCCTTCATTTATTGCTTTAATTTAGCTTCCATTGTAAGGGTAGTATGCGGCACGGCACGCAAACGCTCCTTAGGTATCAACTTACCGGTTTCGCGGCAAATACCATAAGTTTTGTTTTCAATACGTACCAGGGCAGCTTCCAGCTGGTCAATAAATTTTTTCTGACGGGCAGCTAACTGATTAATTTGTTCTTTTTCCAGTGTTGCAGACCCATCTTCAAGGGTTTTATAAGTACCGGCTGTGTCATCTGTTCCGTTAGCATTTGGCGAACTTAACGAAGTTGCCAAGGCGTTTAACTCCTCTTTAGCAGAACGCAGTTTATCAAGAATAAGAGTTTTAAACTCTTGCAGGTCCGATTCAGAATATCTGGTTTTTTCGTTTTCTACTTTCATTTATACTTTACTAATAACAATAAGAATTTCATTTCCATCAATCTCTACTTTATCACCCTCATTTACTTGAGCGTCAAGCACTATGCTCTCGGCTAAAATTTCGGCGCAAATATAGGATAAATTATTTTTTACCGCTTCGTTAATATAGGCATGGTCGCTAATGCGAACATTTATCCTGTCAGTAACTTCAAACCCTTTCGCCTTACGCAGATTCTGGATGCGGTTTATCAACTCACGCGCAATACCCTCTTCTCTCAATTCGTTGGTAATGGTAACATCCAAAGCCACCGTTAGTTTTCCTAAATTTGCAACTTGCCATCCAGGCACGTCTTCGGCTATAATTTCAACATCGGCAATCAATATCTGATACTTATTATCCAATACTGGGATGCTTCCGTTAGCGTCAAGTTCGGCTATATCTTCTTGTGTGAAATTATTGATAGCTTCTGCTACGGCCTTCATATCCTTACCTACTTTTTGGCCAAGGGCCTTAAAGTTTGGCTTTATCTTCTTTTTAATAAAGCCTGCGGTGTCGGTAATGTACTCAATATCTTTAATGTTTGTTTCAGATAATATTAATTCTTTTACCTGCTCCACGTGCAGCTTAAATCCTTTATCCAATATAGGCAATAATATCTTGCTAAGTGGCCGGCGTACCGGAATTTCGATCTTTTTACGTAATGACAACACTAATGACGATACATCCTGTGCCAGTTGCATACGCTCTTCCAGGTCAGCATCAACCAGCTCATCATGATAGGTTGGGAAATAAGCCAGGTGAACCGATTCAAATTCCTCTTTACCGGTAACAGCATTCAGATCTTTGTATAGTCTGTCGGCAAAAAACGGCGCAATAGGCGACATTAATTTGGCAATAGTTACCAAACAAGTATAAAGTGTTTGGTAGGCCGATAGCTTATCCTCAGAGTTATCTGATCTCCAGAAACGGCGGCGGCTTAAGCGGATATACCAGTTACTAAAATGCGCATCAACAAACTCCTGTATGGCACGGGCAGCCTTGGTTGGCTCATAATCAGCATAAAAACCATCAACTTCGCGGCTCAGCGTATTTAGCAGCGATATAACCCAACGGTCAATTTCCGGGCGTTGTGCCAGGGCTATTTCAGGCTCGCTGTATTTAAACTGATCAATATTGGCATACAGCACAAAGAACGAGTAGGAGTTGTACAGGGTACCAAAAAACTTACGCCTAACTTCATCAATGCCTTCCTCGTTAAACTTCAGGTTATCCCAGGGCGATGCATTACTGATCATGTACCAGCGGGCAGCATCGGCGCCATATTGCTCAATGGTGGCAAAGGGGTCAACAGCGTTGCCCAAACGTTTTGACATTTTGTTGCCGTTTTTATCCAGCACCAAACCATTTGAAACCACGTTTTTAAATGCAATACCTTTATTGCCAACCTCTGTGTTAACTGCCTTTATTTCATCACTGCACTCGCTCAGCATCACTGCAATGGCATGCAGGGTAAAAAACCAGCCACGGGTTTGATCCACACCTTCGGCAATAAAATCTGCCGGGTAGGCGGCGGCAAATTCCTCTTTGTTTTCAAAAGGGAAATGCCATTGTGCATAAGGCATAGCGCCTGAGTCAAACCAAACATCAATCAGGTCGGGTTCACGGAACATTTTGTTACCAGCCTCTGAGGTTAATATCACATCATCCACATAAGGGCGGTGCATATCTTCCAGCTTAAAGCCTGAAGGCATAAAACCGGCGGCAATTGATCTTTCTATCTCTGCATTCAACTCAGCAATAGAGCCTATACATTTTTCTTCAGATCCATTTTCTTCGCGCCAGATAGGCAGCGGTGTACCCCAATAGCGCGAACGCGATAGGTTCCAGTCAACCAGGTTCTCCAGCCAGTTACCAAAACGGCCCGTACCGGTTGATTCCGGTTTCCAGTTGATGGTTTTGTTAAGTTCCACCATTTTATCCTTTACGGCGGTGGTACGTACAAACCAGCTATCAAGCGGGTAATATAATATCGGCTCGTCTGAACGCCATGAGTGCGGGTAGCTGTGCTCATATTTTTTAACGTCAAACGCCTTGTTGTCTTCTTTAAGTTTGATAGAGATCAGTACATCTGTTGGTTTAAAACCAGGTTCGGCACGTTCCGCATCACTGTAGTATTCTTCTTTAACATAACGACCGGCAAAATCGGTCACTTCATCAACAAAACGACCTTGTTTGTTAACCAAGGGTACATCCTTGCCGTTTTCGTCCTTTACCATTACCGATGGCACGTTGTTTTCTTTACAGGCTCTAAAGTCATCCGCACCAAAAACAGATGCGGTGTGTACTATACCCGTACCATCCTCAGTAGTTACAAAATCAGCCGGGATCACACGGAATGCATTTGCTTCCAGATCCTCATTGCTTACATAAGGCAACAATTGGTGGTATCGCAGGCCAATCAGCTCAACGCCTTTAAACGCTGCCCTTACTTCCCAAGGTATCACCTTATCGCCGCCTTTATAATCCTGGAACGATGCGTTCTCGCCCTCGGCCTTAAAGTATTTACCTACCAATGCTTTGGCAAGCACTACGCTAACCGGCTCATAGGTATAAGGGTTAAAGGTGCGTAGTTTTACATAATCAATATTTTCGCCGATGGCCAGCGCGCAGTTTGCGGGCAGTGTCCATGGGGTGGTTGTCCAGGCTAATATGGCGGTATCCTCGTTTACATCTTCAAACAAAACAGGGATCAGCGGATGCTGCTGGTCGTTCTTTAAATGAAACTGCGCCACAATAGAGGTATCCTTCACCATTTTGTAAGTACCGGGCTGGTTAAGCTCATGTGAGCTTAGGCCAGTACCTGACTTTGGCGAATAAGGCTGCACGGTGTAACCTTTGTACAACAGGTCTTTATTGTAAAATTGCTTCAGTATCCACCAAAGGCTTTCAATGTATTCGTTTTTATAGGTTATGTACGGATCAGTAAGATCAACCCAGTAACCCATTTTTTCGGTCAGGTCGTTCCACACATCGGTATAGCGCATTACCTCCTTGCGGCAGGCATCGTTATATTCCTTAACGCTGATTTTTTTGCCAATATCATCCTTGGTTATTCCTAAAGCTTTTTCAACAGCCAGCTCAATAGGCAAGCCATGAGTATCCCAGCCGCCTTTGCGTTTAACCTGGAAGCCTTTTAATGTTTTATAACGGCAAAAAATATCCTTTATGGAGCGCGCCATTACGTGGTGAATACCGGGCATACCATTGGCACTCGGCGGCCCCTCGTAAAATGTATACGGGTTACTTGCCGGACGGTTGCTGATACTTTTTTCAAATATGTTGTTCTGCTGCCAAAACTCCAGTATCTCTTTGCCTGTTTGCGATAGGTTTAACTGCTTATATTCCTTGTACATCTATATAGTTCACCTCAATTTTTAGAGGTTGCAAAAATACGGAATTTATAAATGATTTTTTTAATTTAGAGGAGTGAAAAATAAAGTAAAGCGTACGGTATTAATGTTATTGGTTGCTGTAATACTATTTTCGGCCGCCATGGCCATACCTGCATTACATAATTCAAAATGGAAAGACATTGTACAAGGCGCCGCATTGGGCTTAACAATTGCCGGCATCATCAGTGTAATTACCCTGATCATTGATTATTTAAGAGAGAGCAAAAGAGGGGCGTAGGGCGTTTATATAACTCCGGCAATATGTTGGTGGTGACAGTACCTTGTCAGTAAAGCACAAAACACAAACTACTGATTATCAAACATTCATGGCGTTCACGGCGGCGTGAACGTGAACACTATAAGGTTTCCCTGCGGTCAGGAGATAATTTTTGCTATCGCTGTGCCAGTGCTGTCGCAGTCCCTCACCGATTCAACAAATAGTCTAAAATATACTCCGGTTGGCTCCGCCGTCAATCTGTATGGTTGTACCGCTGATGTAAGCGGCCTGCTCAGATGCCAGGAAAGCAACCAGGGCCGCCAGCTCTTCGGGTTTACCTATACGGCCAAGCGGAATACTTTTTGCTTTTTCCTGTAGTGCCTGTTCAGGATCAGCATCCTTTGGCAGGGTATGTTTTATTCTGTCGGTAAGAATAAGGCCCGGAGCCACATTGTTTACCGTGATATTGTAAGGACCAAATTCATCGGCCATTAATTTGGCCATACCTACCACGCCCATGCGCATACTGGTTGACAGTACCGAATTACCCAGTACCGCCTTTACTGAACCACTGATGATATTGATAATACGGCCGCTGCCTGTTTTTTGCATGTGAGGCAATACCAGCCTGCTTAAACGGGCAAAACTGAGCAGGTTAAGCTCAAAGGCTTTTTGCCACTGCTCATCATCAAAATGTTCAAACTTATCAAATGGCGGACCTCCGGCATTGTTCAATAAAATATCTATGCGCCCGTAAGCAACCGCCGCTTTTGCTATAAATGCTTCAATCTCGTCGGCTTTGGATACATCAACGCCAATAGCAATCACCTCGTTGCCGGTAAGCTGTTTTATCTCGCTGGCTGTTTTGCTTAACTCCACCTCATCGCGCGAGCCAATGATTACCCTGGCACCTTCGGCAGCCAATGCTGTAGCTATTGCCTTACCTAATCCTTTGCTGGCCGCAAGCACTACGGCTACTTTGTTGTTAAGTTTAAGATCCATAACCTCACCCTGCCCTCCTTTGAAAAAGGGCTCTTTAGTTAAATATTAAAACAAATTTAAGCGGGCTTTAACTAAAGCACGCTACTCCTCAATATCCGGCCCTTTGAGTTTATTACGATCAACACCGCCTTCAAGACTCAGTAAAAACGCAGGCAATAGGGTAAGGTTACTTATCATAGCTACCAATAATGTGATAGATAGCAAAATACCCAAAGCTACTGTGCCGCCAAATTTTGATACCGCAAATATGCCAAAGCCAAAAAACAATACGGTGGCTATAAATATCATACTTACCCCGGTTTCACGAATGGTGTCTGATACTATTTGCGATATACTTTTGTTAGTATGGCGCAGCTCATAACGATAACGGGTTATAAAGTAAATGGTTTGGTCGCTGGATATCCCCATGGCTATACTGAATATCAATATAGTTGACGGCTTTAACGGGATGCCGAAAAAACCCATGATACCGGCTGTAATAATAAGCGGCACCAGGTTGGGCAGTAAGGAAACAGCAATCATCTTTACACCTCTGAACAATATCCACATTACACCGGCAATGAGTAAAATAGCCCAGGCCAAACTTTCATACAGGTTGGTTAACAGGTAATTGGTACCCTTTATAAATATGATGCTGGAACCGGTAAGCTCCACATGAAACTTTTTAGGATTAAAAATAGAATCAATGCGGGGTTGCAGTTCGGCCAGTACCGTATTCATTTTTTTTGATCCTGCATCTATCATCTCAAATGTTACGCGGGTTACCTGGTGGGTACTGTCCAAATAGCTATTAAGCGCGCCGGAGCTTTTGCCGGAATTACCTGCATAGTTGAGTATAAAGTTTTGCTCCAGTCCATCTGGCAAACGATAATAATCGGGATTGCCGCCGTAAAAAGCCTGCGTTGAGAATTTCAACACCTGAATTAAAGAAATAGAGCGACTAAACTCCGGATAGGATGAAATAAGTGTTTCCAGTTTTTCAACTTTACGGATAACAGCCTGATTCATGACCCCATTTTTACGCCTGGTATCAATGCTTACCTCCAGCGGCAGAACCCCGTTAAAGTTCGACTCAAAAAATTTCAGATCCTCCAGGGTATTGTTATGCTGCGGCAGGTCATCAACCACATAGCCGTTAATATTAATGCGAAATATACCAATTATCGAAATAACGATCAGTATTAGTGTAGCAATGTAAATACTTTTGCGTTTATAATGCACCAGATTGTCTACATTAACAAGCAACGCCTTCATCAATTTACTATCCTTGATACCGGTTTGTTTTGCTTTAGGCGCAGGTAAATAACTAAATACTATAGGCACCAGTATCAGGCTTAAGGCAAACGTTGCCAATATGCTTAACGATGCAACCAAACCAAACTGGGTCAATAACTCGCTATTGGTAAAGCAAAGCACGCCAAAACCTATGGCGGTAGTAATATTTGCTATAAAAGTAGTTATCCCCGCTTTTTCAAGGGCTATTTCCAAAGCTTCCATTTTATTGCCCGATAGCTCAAACTCATGATAATATTTATTCAGGATAAAAATGGTATTCGGAATACCGATAACCACTACCAACGGCGGAATGATACCCGTTAAAATGGTCATTTCGTAATGCATCAGAACCAGCGTACCCAAGCTCCATACCACACCCAGCACCACAATAAGCACCGGAAATACAACTGGAAAAAACGACCTGAAAAAGAGCGCCAATATCAGCGCCGTGATCAATATTGACAGACCCAAAAACATCGAGAACTCATGCGCAACCAAATCGCCCACAACTGTACGTATCAATGGCAGCCCCGAGTAATGTACCTTGATGCCGTGCTTCTTTTCAAACTGCTGGCCCAACTGATCTATCTTTTTAATAATAGGTACCCGCAGTGGTGTATTGATTATTTTATCATCAAAAGTAATGGCCATTAAGGTAGACTTTCTGTCGTTACTTAATACCAGCCCCTTATAAAACGGTAAATTTAACAGCTGTTTTTTTACGCTATCAACCGCCTGTGCCGATGGCAGCACGCCGGTAACCAACGGCTTTATTACAAAGCGGTGCTGCGCAGTATCTTTTTGCAGATTATAAACGTTGGCCACAGAAACTACCGCCTTAACACCCTTTACCTGCTTTAACTGACTGCCTATCAAATACCAGTCGTTAAATACATCTTTATTAAAAATCTGGTCTGATTTGATGCCGATCACCATAGATGATGCATCCTGACCAAATGTTTTTTTAAACTGATTGTAACGAATATAAGCCGAATCGGTAACCGGGAGTACCTTACCTCCATTAAAGGTTATTTTTACCTTTGAAGCTTCGAAACCCATAAAAACACTCAGTGCAATAACGCAAATAAATACTATGAGTCTGTTTTTGAGGATAAGAGAAGCAGTATGTTTCCAGAACATTATATGTGTTTTAAGGGCGCCGCTAAACTACGAAAATTGATTTACCCACCCGCGATTCATATTTATATTGTGACAAAGCTATAACCCCTGGTATAATTTTATTAATTACCCGCAGGTAAATATTAACTTAATAACAACGTATTTTTGTACATGAAAAGACTGATACGCAGTTTTAGCTATGCCTTTAAGGGCATAAAATATGCAACTACTACCCAGGCCAATTTCAGGATACATCTGGTGGCTACCATTATTGCTTTAGCTCTTGGCTTTGCGTTACATATTTCTGTAGCCGAGTGGCAATGGATCATCCTCAGTATTGCACTAGTACTTATTGCCGAACTTTTTAATACCGCCATTGAAACCCTGACGGACCTGGTTTCGCCCACCTACAATGTTAAAGCCGGTCATGTGAAAGATGTAAGTGCCGGCGCTGTTGTTATTGCCGCTGTATTTGCATTTATTACCGGTTTAATTATTTTTATACCCAGGCTTATTTTACTAATACCACATGCTGCATAAAACCAGGGGCATTGTATTTAAGGCTACAGACTATGGCGAAAACAGTGTTGTTGTGCAAATTTTTACCGAAAAATTTGGCTTGCAGTCATACATGGTTAACGGAGCTAAAAAGCCGAGGGCCAAAATAGGCCGCAACATGCTGCAGCCTTTACACCTGCTTGATCTGGTGGTATATCATAAAAATACCGGCAGTATACAACGCATAGTCGAACTTAAAAATTCGCCGGTATTGCAAACCGTGCCTTATGACGTAATTAAAAGCTGCATCGCTATTTTTTTGAACGAGGTACTATATAAAGCCATTAAACAACAAACAGCTGATGAAAATCTGTTTGACTTTGTTTTTAGCGCCATAGAGTGGCTTGATCATCAAACCAAAAATATAGCCAATTTCCACTTACTGTTTTTAGTACAGCTTACCCGCTACCTGGGCTTTTACCCCGATCGGTTTTTGGCTGGCAGCGCCGACTACTTTGACATGAAGAACGGCATTTTCAGCAAATTCAGGCCCGATAGCCTTTTATACCTGTCGCCCCCGCATACGCAAAACTTTAGCCTGTTGCTGCAATGCAATTTTGAAAATATAGAGCAACTAAAACTGAGTAACGACGAACGCCGGTATCTGATACAAAAATTACTGGAATATTACGCGCTGCACATTGAAGGTTTTGGAAACGTACGGTCGGCTTATGTACTGGAGGAAGTACTTTCTTAACAGGATTTAAATAAACAAATCAGCACCGCATAAAGCAAAAAAAAGAGAAAGCCGGGGGCCATCTCTTTTTTTAGTTGACTGACCTCATTATTTATCATAAAGAACTAATTGGTTAGATCGATAATAACAATTATAACAAATATATGCACTACAATATTAGTAGACTAATTTTTTAATAAAAATTTAACATGTATTCTGCTTATAATGTGCATTATAGCTAACCGAGCTGTCATTTTAACGGATATTACTTTAAAAATGAACGCAACATCACCTTATTTACCCCTAAAAGGAGTAGAAAGCCCCTATTTACCCGTAAACTTAATATAAACAACTGCCGATTTTTCAGGCAACCGGGATAAACCTAAATCACAAAAGCTACGTATATTTCACTAAAAACAGCAGTAACTATTATTTTTAATTGATACCTCAAACATATTACCTTTGCCGCCACGGTAACATAAGCTGTTATTTATTAAAAAGTTAAAACTTGCTTAACGCTGGTATAAATACATTTGCATAGCGCACCGAATAAGTTTTGTTCAAGTAACCGGCAAAAAAGTTAACGAGGTGCACATCCTGAATCCAATGGATAATACAGAAAAGATAAAGTCAAAGTTTCAGGTATTGAATAGCCGTATTGCGCATTTTTTTAAAACGCTGTTCAGTAAAGAAAAAAGCAAACAGTTTATAAAAAATCAGCTATTTAATCCGGAACACTCCGTGCGGCTCAAAGCCTCATCAATAGGATTTGGTGTTTTTATGGGCATAGTACCCATCTGGGGGTTTCAGTTAATAGTGGCCTTTGCATTGGCGGTACTATTCAAACTTAACAAAGCGCTGGTTATTTTGGCGGCCCACATCAGCTTTGCACCTATGATACCGGTCATTATTTTCCTAAGCTATAAAGTAGGAGGCTACTGGATGGGCAATAAAAACACCGACATTCATTTTGCAGACAATATTTCTATAAAAACCGTTGGCCAGCACCTAGAACAATACCTGTACGGCAGTATCTCCCTTGCTATAATTGCAGGTATCACCGCAGGTTTATTAACCCTGGTATTGCTCAATTGGTTTAAAAGAAACCCGCAGCAGCATAACGAAACCATCAGTCAGCAACAACAACCCGCCTGATTTTTGCTGTAAAACATACCCCTTAACAATTTCACCATATTTTAAACTTTAACCTTAAACGCTGGTTAATCATTTTAATTTGCCGGTATATTACACGCTATATGCCCAAACAATAATTTTTTTACCTTAGCGGGCAATGATCAAAAAACATCTCCTGATCCTCTGTTTATTATTTTGCAGCGCGGCTGCAAATGCCAGTTTTATATTTAATAAAAATTGTGCCGATGCTTATAATGCTATTTTGAGTTTAAAAATGACCGAGGCCCGGCAAATTATTCAACTGGAAAAAAAGCAGAACCCCCAAAATGGCATGACTATATTGCTGGATAATTACGTAGATTATTTTAGTTTACTGGCATCAGACAGCAAGGCCGATTATGAAAAGCTAAAGGATAATAAATCGGGCAGGATATCGGCACTGGAAGATAATACAGATCAGAAATCGCCTTATTACTTATATGCCCAGGCCGAGGTTTATCTGCAGTGGGGGCTGTGCAAGGGCCGCTTCGGCGATTACATGTCATCAGCTTCTGATATCAAGAAAGCAGGTAATCTTTTTAAAGAAAATGCTCAAAAATTTCCTGATTTTTTACCCAATCAAAAAGGCATTGCGCTGGTTAATGTGGTGTTTGGATCTATCCCCTCAAATTTAAAAAGCATAACCCAGTTTTTGGGCATGAAAGGCGATGCCCAATTAGGTATTAAGCAAATGGAACAACTAAGGGTAGAACTACCCAAAACAAAATACAGCTATCTTAAAGATGAGGTGGTATTTTTTGTATGTTACATTGATATTGACCTGCTGCATCATAAAAACAATTATGATAAACTCATTTCCTATATATCGGGTATGGATAATCAGAGTTTACTAAAAACCTATTTACAGGGATACGTAGCCGCCAAAACCGCCCATAACGAAGATGCTATCCGGTTTCTGGAAGATAGCCCCGAGTCTGCGCAATATATAAAGCTCCCGGCCATATATTATCTTTTAGGCAACGCCAAATTAAATCGGATGGATACCGATGCGCCCAATGCTTTAAACAAATATTTGCGAGAATACAAAGGCGTCAATTTTATAAAAGATACTTATTTAAAGCTGGGCTATTTTTACCTACTGCATAACGACAATGAAAAATACCAGTATTACTTAAAGCTGGTACGCACAAAGGGTTACACTGCCGATGAAAAAGACAAACAAGCCCTTAAGGAAGCCAATGATGTAAGGCCAGACAGCGATCTGCTTAAAGCACGTTTTTATTTTGATGGCGGTTATTACCTTAAAGCACTGGCGCAACTTAAAAATAAAAATGTATACAGCCTGAGGTTACAACGCGATAAAATTGAGCTTTACTACCGGCTGGGCCGGATTTACGAAAACACGGATAACACAAACGATGCCCTGATAAACTACCAGCAAACTATTAACCTGGGTAAAGCTACCACCTATTATTATGCAGCTAATGCGGCGCTACGCATAGGCAGTATTTTTGAACAAAAAAAGGATTACACAAGGGCAGCCAACTTCTATCATCAGGCTATTGATATGAAGGATCACGAATACGAAAAAAGTATAGAAAACGATGCTAAAGAAGGTTTAAAAAGGATGAACCGCTAACGGTAAAACCCCGACTCTTCAGTAAAGCGGATTTGATTTTGAATAGCCTGCTCGTGGTGTTTATTTACCTTAATTTTTAACGCATCAAAATCAAAAGTTTTATTAGTGCCGCAGTCAAGCAGGTTAAAATAAACCGATGGCTTGATGCTTTCAAAGTACTCTATAATATTGCTGCTCCAGATGAGTTGGCAGTCACCTTTAATTCTTTGGGTTATTTCATAAACACCATCCTTAAACTCAATATGCCTGATATGGCTCGACTCTAAATTCCCCTGCGGATAATACAATAGTATATTACCTGGTTCATCCAATTTGTCGGCCGCATAGTCCAGGCTTTCGTCAACAGACCGGGAGCCTGGCGCTACTGAAAATGAGCCAAAATATTTTAACCACCAATTTTTTTCAAGCTGCTTTTTTACCGACATAATGTATATCGTTTTTAGTTTTTGTTGTTTATTGATAAACTTAAAACATACATACAGGGCAAAAAAACCATCCCAAAAGCTAAAATGGTTACTCATAAATAAATAAGAATGTCCGGGCTTAATTTCGGCTCCGTTAATGATCATTTTATTAAAACGCCTTCTGAAAAACCATGCCAGGAAAAGCACAGTCCATTTAATGATAGTAACAGGAAGAGGTTTTGCCTTAATGATCATGATATAATTAAACTATCAGCACATTTTAAAAAACTGGTGCCGATTTTAGCAAGTAAAGTTATAAATGCTTTTTTGCTTAGTGCGCCTTTATAAATATTTTGTTGCCGGGATGACTGATGAACTACCCTTCAAGCGCAATAAATGCCACGGCCCAGGCATATTCGCCATCGTGCGATATGGTTAAACTGATATTAAACTGATTTGGATAATTATGCAGAACAACCTGAGGCTGCCCGGATATTTTTTCGCGGATGATCTCGATCTTTTTCCAGCCAACTGACCGGGGGCTTATCTGTTTCAAAGCTTTATAAACAGCTTCTTTGGCTGCCCAGGTTGATGCATAGCGCAAACCGGCATCATTAAAACGGCTGCAATAAGCTATTTCAGTGGGCGTGTAAACTTTGTTTCGGAACAGGTCTGTTAATGAAATAAGAAAATCGGGGATAAAAACCAGGTCGTTACCAACTGCAAATTTCCTGTTGCGGTTAAGCTCATCCAGCTGATTTAAAATTTCATTCTCCATCTACAGCAACGCCCATGATGTTAAATCCGCCATCAACAAAATGAATATTCCCGGTTACTTTTTTTGACAGGTCAGAGAAATAATAAAGTGCCGTATTACCAACATCACCGGCGTCAATATTACCCAACGGAGCGGTAACCTTGCCCAATTTTCGCAATTTCCGCACTCCATTGATGCCCCCGGCCGATGTTGTCATGACCAAACCGGCCGAAATAGCATTAACCCGCACACCAAGATCCCTGAAATAGCTGGCCAGGTAAAGTACAATATTTTCTAATGCGGCCTTATTAATGCCCATGCCCGCATAACCCGGAAAAACCCGTTGTGAGGCATTGTAAGTAAGCGTCAATACCGAAGCATTTTTAGCCAGAAACGGCTCTGCCACCCGGCAAATACGCAATAAGGAATAAGCGCTGATGTTAAAAGAATCCATCAGGTCATCAAACGGGATATTAAGGTATGAGGGGGCAGGCTCGTTACTGCCAGGTGTGCTATAACACATTACCTGCTGGTTGCCAAAAGCCACACCATGCAAAATATAGTCCACAGGCCCTAAACCGTTATAAACGGCTTTAACAAAACCGGTAAGCTGCGCTTCGTCACGTACATCAACCTCGGCGGCAAACTGGCTATTTATACCATGCTGCTGCATTAAAAACAATACTTCTTCCTTATTTTCAGCAACATAACTTAAAGCTACCTTACAACCAGACTGGTGAAGCTTAAGTGCAATATCAAAAGCTATAGAGCTATCGTTCCTTACTCCAAAAACAATGGCAACCTTATCGTTATTGTTAATCATTTTTAGCTATCTCTTGAAATAGATATGGCACTATTGGTACCGCCAAAACCATAATTTAAACAGGCTATGCGGTTAATTTCTTTTGCAAAAGTGGTTTGCGGTAACAGATGCCGATAAGCCGCCAACGGATTAACCGGGCCGGCCCATTGAGGCGTTTTTTGAAAAGTTTCCAGCTCGGGGTTAAGGGTTTCGGCATTCAGACAGGGTAATACCTGTTGGTTTTCCAGCATCAGCAGCGCTGCAATAAACTCCACAGCCCCTGCGGCCCCCAGCATGTGCCCAAATTGTGATTTTGGTGCCGAAATATGATAACCACTGTCGCCCAGTGCATCAGCTACGCTTAATAACTCAATAGCATCACCGGCAGGGGTTGAGGTTCCATGTACTTTAACTACATCGGGTCTTAAACCTGTATCGCGCATTAAACCTTGCCATAACCGTTGCTGCCCAGGAAACGATGGGGCAAACATATTGCCATCACCATCAGAGTTATTAAAGTATTCATCAATAACCGCTATAATATGGGCACCTCTTGATTTGGCAAGCTCATACTCCTCAAGCGCTACAATACCGCCACCAAATGAACAAACAAAACCATTCCTGTTCACATCAAAAGGCCTGGAACTTTCTGCCGGGATAAACCCGCGGCTCAAAACCTGCATGCCGTCAAAACCAATAAAGGTTTCAAGAGATGTACCTTCAACGCCACCCGCAATTACGCGATCCTGCAGACCAAATTTGATAAGGCGATATGCATAACCTATATTACCCAGCCCCGTTGCACAGGCCGAGCCAATAGCTTCGCAAACGCCCTGGTTTTTTATTAAACAAGATACGTTAGCAGCATCCCGGTACACCATGGTTCTGTCAACCGTATGTGAACCAGCGGTGCGCGATTTTTTGTTCAGTTCAAAAAAGTTGTGCCAGGCTATCCTCAGCACCACGTGCCCTGCACCGCCTGAGCCAACAACCACACCGGTATGTTCAGATTGTGTTTCACTATCTGTCCACCCCGCCATTTTAATGGCATCTAAAGCACCCAGCATAGCCCAGATGCTGCCAATATCGGCAGTAGCCAAATTAATATCGGGGATACGCCCCAGTTTGTCAATATAAGTTTCGGGATAGCCTTCGGCAAGGGTAGAGTAAACGGTTTCCAAACCCATCTCCGCTTCGGTAATAAAACCCGATACCGTTGAACGAATTTGTTTACCATGAGCCAAAGCAGCATCCCACTCACGTATGAGGCTTTGATCTGTAAACAGTTTTTCATTAAAATCTGCCAGGCCAGAGCAGTTAGGAAAAGCTCCGCCCATGCCCACAACAGCAACTTTCCTACCGGCTACATGCATAATATTAACCTCTTTCTTTAACCTTGATGATCAAATCAACAATATCCTTCACTTTTGAACCCAGATCGTCGATATCATCGTCGTCAAATTCAACATCAAACTTTTGTTCGGCTTTTGCTGCAATATTAATTAACTCGGTTGATGGAGTATTTAAATCAGCGATAAAATCTGTATCTTCGGTTATATCACCTAATTTTTGGGGATCAATGGTTCTGATTGTTTTTAGAATCTCAACTAAACCATCAATTATTTCCTGTCTTTCCATATTGCATTAATTTATTTAAGTAGATCGGCCTTTATAGCCCGGCCGGTAATATCGTTTAATTCTGCAACAAGTACAAAATCGTTACTAAGATCATAATTTAATAATCTGTTTTCATCAAAGTCACTAAAATATTGATCCAAATCCATGTTTTTGGGCACTTTATATATTCGCCCGTCACATGTCATTTGCCTGAATTTATAAAATTTTATTTGTGCTATACATATAAATGTATCACCCACCTCCAGGTAACTATGAAAATGTACCGGGCCTGTGCTGATAAAGACAGGTATAAATTTAATTTTCAGATCGGCAAAGGTGGTTTCTTGCTTTGTTTTTTCGTTAAATGCGCCACATGACACAATACTGGCCTGGGCAAATGATTCTATCTGATCAACCCCTCTGAAGATGCCGAAATGATCTTTCACATCCAGCTCATTAGGCGTATAACTTACCACAATGCCCTTACTTGGCAAATGCCAGTGATACTTGCTGATCAGTAATTTTGTAGGGCCGTGTGAGAGCACCTCGCTGGGATGGGTTCCTAACAGGTTATCCATTTTTATTAGCTGTATTAGTGTACATTATATTAAGCCGCCGTTAATATGAATATTGGTTCCGTTAATGTATGAGGCTTTGTCTGACAGGAGGTAGGCTATGGCCTCGGCCACATCGTCAACTTTGCCAAATCTTTTTGCGGGAATCATTCCGAGTATCTTTTCCTTTTCGGTTTCGGGAATCACTGCGGTCATATCCGTTTCAATAAACCCCGGCGACACACTCAGCACCCTGATTTCGTGTTCGTTGCTCAGTGCGGCAGCTTCTTGAGCCAGCGACTTTGAAAGTGCCACCAACCCCGCCTTAGTTGCTGCATAAACCGACTGAAATGCATGTCCAGTTTCGCCCACAACCGAGCTGATGTTGATGATTACCCCACGCTTATTTAAACCAAAAACTTTCATGGCTGTTTTACTGATCATGATAGGGGCCTTTAAATTAACGCTGAGCATGGCATCAATTTCGCGCTCGGGTTGAAAATTAAGCGGTTTGTCAAAAGTTACTCCCGCATTATTGATCACCGCATACAACTCGTCACCATGTTCTTTTTTTAGCTGTTTGCAGAAATTAGCCAACTGATCACTATCAGCAAAATCGGCACATAAAACATGGCTGCCTGATATTTCCTCAACAAAGCTTTCGGGCTTAGACGCATGTAATATCAAAGTATATTCTGCTGATAATCGCTTAGCGATGGCTAAACCCAACCCTTTACTTGCACCGGTAATTAATACTTTTTTTCTCTCCATCCGAAGGGTTGCTCAATTATTTTTTTAGTGTAAGGTTACTCAACAAATTTGCAGAAAATAATAGGGTTAAGCAATAGTGATAAGCCTATTGGCTACTTGTATGCCTACAGCAGACTGTAATAAAGATTAATACACTATATCTGGCAAGCAACTTTTCCGGAGCTTTTATCTTGCCATCTTCCTCAAAACCCCTTAACTGCTTTACATATTTATACAACTATTACACAACTTTGTTTACAATAAACATATCCTCATGTTTTTATTAAAAAATATTAATACATTGTATTACAGCATTTTACTCTCAACACTCATCAAAGTAAATGTCAATAGTGTGAAACGCTGTGCCATTAATTTTGATGAGTATCTTTTGCTTAACAGTTATACACATTAGTTTTAAATGTTAAAAAATGAAAAACCTAAATCACTACTTCCTCAGCGTATTTTTATCGGCACTACTTTGTTCGTCATGTGCAAACCTTGACCATATTAGCAATTACGCCGCCATCTCCAATAAAGCGCTCGAAACGCAAAGCTCCATTGGGTATTCATATACACAGCATTGCCTTGATTTTGATTGTGCGCAATCATTATACTACTCTCCGGCATATGGCCACTTCCAGGACACTGTTGCCTGCAACTGCGATACCTATAAATTGGCCGACAAAGCTTTGATAACGCTTAACAGTGTTTTGGCTGGCTATCTAACCGGCTTAGGGAAATTATCTGACAAAAACGCGGTAAATTACAACTATGACGATTTAGTAAAGGCGATAGATGTTGATAAGATCAAAAGCATATTACCTATTACATCTGCCCAGATATCCTCTGCCGGCAAAATTGCAACCGTTATAACCAACGACCTCATGAGTGCTTACCGGCAAAAAAAGCTTAAAGAGATTATCAAAAAAACCAATCCCGATTTTCAGATAGTGATAGATACGTATATATCACTCATGAAAAATCAGTTTACCGTATTACTTATTGATGCCGACAAAATGGAGATCACCAACAGGTATAACCGCTACTTTGCAACCGAACAAAATTTACCGGCCTATATTAAAACACAATATTATCAGGATTATTTAGGCAAGGTTGCCAAATTAAAGAGCTATAAAGATTTAACTGAAAGATTTATTGCCGCCTTAATTGAAATTAAAAAAGGGCATCAGGAAATTAATGACCAGTTAGACAATATTACAACAGACAGCATTAAACAATTAGTTAATAAATACTCAGCCGATCTGTATACCATAGTACAAGAGTTTAATACTTTAAAGAACGCTAAATAGATTAACCATGGGAACCTTATCATCAACAGACTTAACAAACATTGCCCTTGATTATAAAAACCTGGGCGATCAGTTAATGAGCTACCTGAATCAAAATACTGGCAACGTTACCAGTTTACAATATATTGATATCAGCAACCGCATCAGTACTATTTATCATAATGCTACTTTGCTGGGAGCTTTGGCAACTTACCAAACGGTAGAAGACCTAAGCACTCCAATTGCCAATATCAACCAGGCATCAACAACAATAAATGCAGCCCTGCAGACAATTGCTGATGTCCAAAGAATAATTGATATTGCTACAACCGTGGTAAACTTAGGTACATCTATATTAACATTTAACGTAAATGATATTGCCACCAATGCCGGCACACTTATACACCAATTAAATCAGAATTAATTGTGCTTTGCAAGGTATGCCAAATGATGCATGTTGGTATATTGGGGTGCTTGATCCGTTATTTATACTGGGTACAAAATGGGCACAAAATCAAGAGCAACAAAAAACCCCTCAGAACTTAATCTGAAGGGCTTAAAAGATGTGGGAGTTACTGGGTTCGAACCAGTGACCCTCTGCTTGTAAGGCAGATGCTCTGAACCAGCTGAGCTAAACTCCCTTGCTTTTGGGTCTGCAAATATAGAAACTCTGATCTATTCTTCAAAAAAAAATTACAATTTATCTCAAAGGTGCTGATTATTAGCAACAATAGTTTTTTTTGACCATCTCACACCAAACTTTAGCGGCCTCACATCGCTATGTTATTATGCCCCCGGCGCGGATCTTCGGGCAGTATTTCCATTTTGGGATATTTGATATAGTTTGCATACCATTGAATAGCGCCTACTAAATCAAGAGCGTCTTCGGCTACAATATCAATAGTTTCAAATGCGTATAGTTTGTTATTAGCATAACCATATAACTGCAATTCGTTATCATCGGGACTAAACCGTTCCTGATCAAGACAAAATACCCTAACCTTTAAACGGGTATCCCGCGAGTGGATAACATCCCGACAAGGGTTTTGAGGATCAGTAGCCAATAAATAAATATTATAGTCCATAAGTTAATAACAATGTTATTGAGGTATAGTTTCTGATTGCGGCATTTATATTAACAAATGAAATAATTTATTTAAAAAGCAAATTTCGGGTAAAAAACAATCACATTTTGGGAACATTTTTCCACAACGTGTTGATTCTTATCCCTTATAAACCAGTTATTAATTTCCAATTTAACTTAAACAACAACTGGCATCACATTTGACTTAAGATTAATACCCTTCTCTAAAAGGGTTGTTTTTCATAGGTAGATGTAGGGCCGAAATACTGCGAGAGTCTTTCGGCCTTTTTTTGTCCAAAATTTTTCTATCCCAAAATCGCCCTCCTCGCCATTCTGTTATTTCATCCCCGATAAACAGATTCCCCTCCATTTTTTATTACTCAAAAAACACCCTTTAGCCGCATTTATTTAACTACTAAGAAAAATACTCTTATTTGGAGTAAACTAATTATCAACACTTTACAATCCGGCGGGTTCAATTAGGCGTATGTCATTTACAAACGAAACTAATTGAATCATTTTTAAAACTTAACTTCTATGGAAACAGAATCACAAGAAAGCATATTGGGTGCAGGTATGGTCAGGAGGTCGTTCTTGCGTTATGCAGGTATTGGTGTTGCTTCAGTAGGCCTGCTGGCTACCGCTGCATGCCACAAAGACCACTCAGTTCACCCCACTTCAGGCACAATTGACCTCGGCGCTACAGGTGATGTTGCTATTTTAAATTACGCCTACGCGTTGGAGCAGTTAGAAGCAGCATTTTATCTGCAGGTAACAGCTACACCTTACAGTGGCATAAGCTCTTCGGAAAGTGCATTGCTAACTGACATTCGTGATCACGAGGTTTTACACCGTGAGTTCTTTAAAGCAGCTTTAGGAGCAAGCGCCATCCAGGCCTTAACACCTGATTTTTCTTCAATAAACTTTAGCAGCCGCGCCAGTGTATTGGCAGCAGCAGCAGCTTTTGAAGACACAGGCGTTACTGCCTATGACGGAGCAGGCTACCTGATTACCACTCCAGCCTACTTACTGATAGCAGGTAAAATTGTTTCGGTAGAAGCCCGCCACGCTGCGTTGATCCGCGATTTGATCACACCAGGCTCTTTTGCAGGACCCGATGTAGTTGACACTACAAACAGCTTAAACAAATCAGCATCTATAGCAGATGTTTTGAAGATAGCCAACGGCTACTTAAAAACTAAAGTTAGTGCAGTAAATTACGGTTACACAGCATCTTAAAAAAACATCACCATGAATTTATTTAATATCATAGAAGAAATTGAAAATGTTGATCCGGAAGTTTACGGCAGAATAAGTGAACGCCGTGATGTGATCAAAAATATAACCAGCTTTGGTTCAAAAGTAGCACTGGCGGCCTTGCCATTTGCAGTAGGTACTATATTTAAAAAAGCCTATGCAGACACCAGCGCAACACCATCTGTAATTGACATATTGAATTATGCACTTACTCTGGAATACCTGGAATCAACCTTTTACAATGCAGGGCAGGCCAAAGGAACCGCTTTGATACCAGCCGCAGCCGCAACAAACTATTTTAACCAGGTAACAGCCGACGAAAAAAACCACGTAACCTTCTTAAAAGGTGTTATTACCTCTTTAGGCGGTACACCAGCATCCATTCCCGAAATTGATTTAACAGCGGGTAATGGATCAGGTAACGGACCATTTAAAGATGTACTAACCAACTACTCTACCTTTTTAGCTGTAGCCCAGGCATTTGAAGATACCGGCGTACGTGCTTATAAAGGCCAGGCAGCTAATATCCTTGCTAATAAATCAGCAGCGGAGGGAATAAAACCTGGTTTATATCAAACCGTATTAACTGCCGCTTTATCTATACATGCGGTTGAGGCGCGCCATGCTTCGGCTATCCGCTCTATCCGTGGCCAAACGCCATGGATCACCAGCACCAGCAGTTTGGGTAACGATACCGGTATTTCATTGGTAAACGCCAATTATGATGGCGAACAAAACGTAGTACAGGGAGGGGTTGATGTTACTACATTAAAAAGTGCAACAGGCAATACTACTTCTGTTGCAGTTGCCACAGCCGCGTTTGACGAGGCTTTAAGCCCAGACCAGGTACTTGCTATATTACAAGGTACTTTCTTAGTTAAGAAGTAACCAAAGTTTTAATGATCGTAGCATGATTAAGTTCATGCAATAAAAAAAGACCGCTTGTTTCAAATGAACGGTCTTTTTTTTGTACAATTATTTATTGAGTGCCTGCACCCCGAATTTAATCAGATCATTTGCCTTTATAAAACCTACTGTTCCGTATACGGGTTTTCCTTTGGCATCAAAAACAATCAAAGTAGGGTAGGCGCGTAAACCCCATTGCGCAGCCAGAGCCGGCCCTTGTCCCTTTTCCATATCAATGGCAACATTAATAAAATTACTGTTATAAAAAGCAGCTACGTTTTTGTTCTTAAAAGTTGTGGCCTTAAGCAATTTGCACGGGCCGCACCAGGAAGCATAAGCATCAACAAAAATATATTTATTTTGAGCTGCAGCCTGTTTCAGGGCTTCACTCCAGGAGTTTTCAATAAAGTTAATCTGGGCAGACTGCTTGCCTTCGTCCTTTGTATGCCCTTGGACTTTAACCGCAAAGGGGGTTAAAAATAAAATAAGAGATACAGAAAAAACAAACAACAATTTAAAATGCAGGTATTTCATAAAGGTGATATATGGGCATAAAAATAGCACATATAACCCTATTAGATTGCATGTGCTATTAATTTATAAAGCAACTTATCAATTACTTAATGCTGCTCTTGCTGACGTTGGCGTTCGGCTTCCTGCCGTTGTTGTTGCTGAGCTTGCTGCTGTTGTTGACGTTGAGCCTGTTGTTGTTGCTGCCGTTGTTGTTGCTGAGCTTGCTGCTGTTGTTGACGTTGAGCCTGTTGTTGTTGCTGACGTTGCTGTTGTTGCGCTTGCTGCTGTTGTTGACGTTGAGCCTGCTGCTGTTGCTGCTGAGCTTGTTGCTGTTGTTGACGTTGCTGTTGTTGCGCTTGCTGCTGTTGTTGACGTTGAGCCTGTTGTTGTTGCTGACGTTGCAGTTGTTGCGCTTGTTGCTGTTGTTGACGTTGAGCCTGTTGTTGTTGCTGACGCTGAACTTGCTGCTGCTGACGTTGAGCCTGCTGCTGTTGCTGCTGAGCTTGTTGCTGATGTTGTTGCTGAGCTTGCTGCTGCTGACCCTGCTGTTGTCTTTGAGTCGCCTGCTGCTGACGTTGCGCCTGTTGTTGTTGAGCCTGCTGTTGGGTTTGTTGGCGTTGCCTTTGAGCTTCTTGTTGTTGCTGTTGTTTTTGAACGTCCTGATGCTGTTGCCCCTGTTGTTGTCTTTGAGTCGCCTGCTGTTTTTGCTGATCGGCTTGTTGTTGGCGCTGCCTGTTTTGGTCAGCCGGTCTTGCATTATTAGGCTGGTTCGGTTTTACTGCCGGTTGTCCGGGGCGTTGATTATTAGCCTGGCCAGGCCTTGCATTAGCAGGTTGATTAGGGCCTTGGTTAACCTTAACAAACTTACTGTTGTTGGCTTTAGCTTCCTGTGCGAGTCTTGTTGCATTATTTCTGTTTACAGTTGCCTGTCCGCCGGCCCGATTGGCTATACCTGCATTAGGGTTTGCCTTTCTGTATTCGGCAGCATTTACCACCCGCGCAGGACGTGCATCAGGCGCCTTTTTTATTTGGGGGCGATAAATATTAAGTCTGTTATTACTGATACCGCTTTGTCCGGTTGGCCTGTTAACGCTATTAACCCTGTACACCTGTACATTCTGCCTGGTTACCCTACGCACTTCATCTACCCGGGGACCGGTTACATAAGTGCGTTTGTTATAAACATAAGTGTTATTTATAATGGTGGTTTGATGTATAATATTAACCACCCTGGTATGCGGAACATAATAGTTATAAATATTAGGCCTGTTAATATAAGCCTGTGGCGCACAAACCCAATAAGAATCAGGCACGCGGTAGCCGCTACCGAATGAAACGCTGATACTTATGCCCGGTGTTAATGGAGCCCAACCATAATAGCCGCCTCCGCTGCGCCAGCTAACCCATGCCGGTGCCCACTCATGTCCCGGAATCCATTCCCAACCATAATAGTCATCATAGCGCCAGCGGCCATAGTGAAAGGGAGCCCAACCCCATGGATAATCAGAAACCCAGGTATTTCCATAATCGGTAACTACCCAGTGCCCGCGTGAGGCATAGGGCCTAAACCCGTCTTCGGCATCCGGTACCCAAACATTACCATAGTTTGGATCATCAACCCAGGTACCATAAGGTTGCAGCTGGTCATAAAATTCCTGGTCAGAAACATAACCACCCTCCTGTGCTTTACTTTTATTTGGAGCGGCCAGCATTATTAAAAATGCTATAAAGCTTAAACCGCATATTTTATTAATGAATCTCATTTTTTTGTAGGTTTAAAATGATCAATATACATACTTATATGACCAAATAAAGTATAAAACGTTTAAACTAAAAATTGTTTTATATGTCAACGGGTTTCGTATAATTTCGTCAGCCTAAAGCTTTTATTTATATCTTGCATACCCTACTTATCTTAAAAATTAAATAATTTTACGCTTTTATTATCCATACGATTACCATGAGCACAGTAAATATTCCAAGGCTTGATCTGAACAATTATATCAATGGCAGCACGGCCGACCGTAAACAATTTTCGGACGATATTGGCAAAGCTTTTAATGAAACAGGCTTTGTAACCATCACCAATCACGGTTTAAGCAAACAACTGATTGATGATCTTTACGAACAGGTTAAAGCCCTGTTCGCTTTACCCGATGCCACAAAACTAAAATATGAAGTACCGGGACTGGCGGGCCAGCGCGGCTATACAGGCAAGGGAAAAGAAACCGCTAAAGGTTTTAAAACGCCCGATTTAAAAGAGTTTTGGCAAATAGGCCAAACAGTAACCGATGGTTCAGCTGTTAAAGATCAATACCCTGACAATTTGGTTGTTGATGAACTATCCGTCTTTAACCCAACAACGCTTGATGTTTATAAAAAACTGGAAGCGGCAGGCAAACACCTGTTACAAGCCATCGCGGTTTACTTAAATTTAGATGAACATTATTTTGATGATAAAGTACACAATGGCAACTCCATCCTGCGCACTTTACATTATTTCCCTATCCTTGATCCCGACTCGGTACCTGATGATGCGGTACGCGCCGGTGCACACGAGGATATTAACTTAATTACCCTGCTTATTGGCGCAAGTGCCGATGGCCTGGAGCTGCTTACCCGCGAGGGTGCCTGGTTCCCGGTTAAAGCCCATGGCGAGGATCTGGTGGTTAATGTTGGCGATATGTTACAGCGTTTAACTAACAATAAGCTTAAATCAACCACGCACAGGGTAGTAAACCCTCCGCGCGAGCTGATGAAGAACTCCCGGTATTCGGTTCCGTTTTTCCTTCACCCGGTATCAAACATGGATTTAACCAGCTTGCCGTCATGCATTGATGAGCAGCATCCTAAACTATATACCGACATTACCGCTGGTGACTACCTTGACGAACGGTTAAGAGAAATAGGCCTTAAAATGTAGACGAATTAAAAAGCCCTTTCCAAATTGGAAAGGGCTTTTTAATTGAATTTTTACCGAATCAAGAATTTTCCTTTATTTAAAACCGGGCATTTATCCTGCAAGCACTGTTTTGCGGGCCACTGCTGGTTCCTGAGCTTGTTTCCGTTTATATAAAACAAACAGTGCGGCCGCCAGTACCCCAATAATACCTTCAATACAAACTGCACGACGTGGGCCCAGCTCATTAGCTAACCAGCCTACCAGCAAACTGCCAATAGGTATCATACCCTGGTAAGCCATTACATAATAACTAATAGCCCTTGCCCTCATGACCGGTATGGCATGGGTTTGGATATAGGTATTAATAGCCGATGTTTGGGCCATCATACCAACACCTGTTAATACCATAAATATTAATGCAAATGACAATTTGCCCGCATAAGCTACCATCAGTACGCTAAGCCCGAATATAAGGCTGGCGGTGGTCATGATCTTAATTAAATTTTTATCTGTTTTCAAGTTAGCCAGGTAAACCGCACTAATTACTGATCCTAATCCCGCGGCACTCTCAAACCAGCTAAAGGTTTTGGCATCGCCGTTAAATATATCCTTTGCAAAAATTGGCATCAGGGTGTTAAAAGGGATAACAAACAAACTGCTCACGGTAAGCATCAGGATCAGGCTGCTCAGGTCACGGTCGCCTGATACATATTTAAAACCGTCCTGCAATTCGGCCCAGATGCTTTTTTCTGAACGGCTGGTAACCCTGGTGTTCAGTTTCATCATGAACAAACAGGCAAGTACCGGTATATAGCTTAAAAAATTACCAAAGAAACAAAAGTCCTCACCAAAGGTGCTCAAAACAATACCTGCAACGGCAGGGCCTGCAATGCGGGCAAAATTGGTCATGGTAGAGTTTAAGGCAATAGCGTTAGGTAAATCTTCCTTATCATCAACCATATCAACCATTAATGATTGGCGGCAGGTAACATCAAATGCATTAATAATACCCTGCACCAGGCTTAAGCCTATAATGGCCGGGATATTGTAAAATTTAAACAATATCATAAATGCCAGCGCACCCGCCTGCACCATTGATACTACCTGTGTAATAACCAATATGCGGTAACGGTTATGCCTGTCAACAATACTGCCTGCATAAGGCGCCAGTATAAGCGATGGAATAAGGCTTACAAAACTAACCACGCCAAGTAAAAGTGCTGAACCGGTGAGGCGGTAAACCAACCAGCTGACCGCTGTTTTTTGCATCCATGTGCCAATGAGGGAGATTGACTGACCGTAAAAAAACAGCTTGAAATTACGATACTTTAAAGAGCGGAAAATATTCATTTATTCATTCATAACAAAAGCAATTCAGGTGAGATCTTAATGCAAGACTATTGAAATTCTTTATGGTACAAATATCGGCAATGATGATATATTTGTAAAATAGATTGTTTTAATGATATTGATTAGCAAAACCGATTGATTATGGAATTTAGACAATTGCTGTACTTTGTAAAGGCTGCCGAAACCATGAACTTTACCGAAGCCGCCGCTGCTGTATTTATAACGCAAAGCACTTTATCGCAACAAATTAAGCAACTGGAGCAAGAGCTGGGTATGTTGTTGTTTGACCGCATAGGCAAGCATGTGCGTATTACCGAGGCAGGGCATATATTTCTAACCCACGCCAAAAAAGTATTAATGGAGGTACAGAAGGGCAAGCAAGCCATTGCCGAGCTTAGCAACGCAGCTACCGGCGAATTAAATCTTGGCGTATCCTATGCATTTACCTCCTTATTATTGCCTGCGCTTGCTCCTTTTTCAACCAAATATCCGGGGATAAAAATTTTTATCAGTTATGGCAACCCCGAGGAGTTGGAAAAAAAGCTTCGCCTGGCCGAGCTGGACATGATCCTGGCCTTTCACAACGAATCTGATGATGAGGACCTGGAAATGCAGCTATTGTTTAGTTCGAGCATTGTCATGGTAGTTGCTAAAAATAATCCGCTGGCCGCGCTGCCTAAAATAAGCTTGCAGGGACTGGCAGAACTTGAACTCATATTACCGGGTAAGGGTTTCAGTTCGCGCGAGTTCATTAACGCGCTGTTTTATAAAAACAAAATAACCCCTAATATAAAAATAGAGCTTAATGATGTGCATTCCCTGTTATCGCTGGTACAAAATGGCCATTGGGCAACCATC
Organism: Mucilaginibacter saanensis; assembly: GCF_014200575.1. Classification (GTDB taxonomy): domain Bacteria; phylum Bacteroidota; class Bacteroidia; order Sphingobacteriales; family Sphingobacteriaceae; genus Mucilaginibacter. Next base: position 27,357 of record NZ_JACHBZ010000017.1, read on the forward strand.
CTGAACGAAAAAGCCCTAATAGGCTGGGATAAGGTTGCAGCCGTGCCAATTGCGGGTAAAGAAACCAAAAGACAATCATACATTCTTTGGCAAAAGGGTGTTTATCGGAAAAAAGCAGCTATCCTATTTATTAAAGAACTCGTAGATATTATGGACAAGGAGTAAGCCACCGCTTACCAGGCAATTATTTTTTACCTGTTCCGGAAGCCGCGGCTTTACCTTCTACATGGATAGTAATAGTACTTGCATGCGTAAAACCAAGGGTAGTACCGGGGATGGTTTGCAGATAATATTTCAGATAGCTATCCATCACCCCCTGCGATACGCGAATGTATGCCTGCTTCCCGTCGTCGCCTGCCATTCCAAAATCAATTAATGGTTTCAGGTAGTGCATTTTGCCTTTATCATCCACACAAACCGAAAACGAGTAATAAAAGTCCTGGTAAGCCTTATTAATAGTGATATTGAACGTTGGGTCAAGATAATCGTCCGAGGCATCAAAATTGTTCATAATATCAGGCGGGGTATGCTCCTGCTTAACCTTTACCAAAGCGCTTTTGCTAATGAGCTGAACCGGCTGCCGCGCTGCAAATGCTTTGGTAATATCAGTATTAGCTTTTGCCACCAGCGATTTTATATACAAGGTATCCTTACGGCTGGGGTGCCTTAGGGTAGTGGTATCGGTGTGCAATACGTTTTTCACGTAATCATCGGCATAAAAAAGCATGTAAACCTTTGCCCCCGATATATCAATGGAGTCGCCTTTGGCTTTGAGTATCTCCATCACCAAACTATCTTTGGTCATTTTTTTGATTTTAAGCCATGATCTTGCTGCATTAAAAACAGAGTCGTAGCCACGGGTAAGCGGGAAATTAATGAACTGATTTTTTATCGGGCTAAAAATGCTTACCGAATCGTCTGATACAAATTTCAGTTTCCACTGGGGTTCCAACTGATAGCCATACTCATTAAAAGACAGGCCATTTTTTTGCAGCCTTGCCACTTCGCTGTAGTTTATACCGTTAAGGTGTCTGAATGATATGAGTTGTTTTTTATGGCTATTTGACCCGGAACTGTTACAACTTACACTAATAACTGATATGATAAGCAATAATAATGCTCCAAAGTGTTTGATCTGATTATTCATAGAAAGCATAGCGGCTTAAAGATATAAATTCAATAAGCTCATAAATAATTTTCGCAGTATAATGTTTGAATTAGCGTTTAAATATTACAAATAAGCTAAGGAAATGCAGAAACGTGAAGACAATCGGGGGCTTAATTACTTCGCCATTTCTTCCTTAATAGCCCTCAAAAACTCATTGGCATGTTGCGATCCGATGATGTATTGCAGGCCATCCCTATCGGTAAGATGAATGGCATCATTGCCGGCTGCATAAAAACGAATGGTTCCTTTAGTATGCAGGTTATATACAGGGTTGTTAAAAAGATAGCGGCTATATGATCCTTTTTCGGCCTTTACAATACCGTTCAGGTCAATTTTCACGAGGCGAGTAGTCCATAAACCATTAAGCCGGATACTTTTATTTTCGACCCGGGTACTAAAATGGAGTAAAAAACCCATGATAATGGATATAATGATGATGGCAAAACCAACAACTACCAGTAAATCGCCATTGCGTTCACGTTCGTCAGTAAAAAAATAGGCAGCAAAGCAAAACATAGCTAAAACCAGCCGTATAGTAATGGGTATAAATTCCCTGCCGAGGTATTGTTTTTCTACAAAGATTGTTTTATCGCTCATCTTAATTTATACAATTCGAAGATAGTAACTTTTTTAGTGTTATTGTTTACTTTATACCTTTCATCGGGCCGGTAACCGCCCACCCACATGATATCGCCATTGCCATTAATCAGCAAAGGAACTTCATTTTTTTGATGTAACGCAATCTTTTGGCCGATAAAAAAGTCGCTCAGCTTTTTTCTGCCCTTCATCCCTAACGGATAAAAATAATCGCCTTCCTGCCATGTCCTCAACGTTAACGGAAACACCAGTAAGGCCGAATCAATAGATACTGCCATAGGGTTATCCATCACAATGAGCGCACTATCATCATGCAGCAAGTTCAACCTATAATTGCCCAAATTCGCTTCATGTGTTTTTTCGGCAATCAGTACCGGTTCCTGTCCTCCACTTGTTCTTTTTTTCAGGATCAACCTATCCCGGTCAAGTATCATCATAAACCCCGCCGACTCAAATACCCTGCCCGGGTGCTTATCCAAAACAGAAATCAGATCATCAACGCTGGTTTCATTAAAACCGTATTCCTGTAATAGCTTAAACAGCAACAGGCGGGCAGGGTTTAATTGTCTTACCTCATTAAGCAATAAATATTCCCCATCCGACGCTTGCTTAATCAATGTATGCCTTAAACCGGCAACCTGGTTTTCAAGCAGTGTTTCTAGATCACGAAAATGTTTCAGGTTGTTCTCGAATGTTTTTTCGAGGCTTGGATTTAATTCTTTTAGCTTGGGTATTACCTCCAGGCGTATTTTATTACGGGCATATTTGGCCTGTGCATTGGAGCTATCCTCTACATAAACCAAATGGTTTGCAGTCACAATAGCTGTTATTTCATCGCGGTTTAAAAATAACAGGGGGCGCACCAGGGCCCCGTTTTGGGGTAAAATGCCGTGCAACCCGGCTATACCGGTACCCCGGGTAAGGTTTAACAATATTGTTTCAATTGTATCGTTTTGGTGATGTGCAAGCGCAATAACCTGGTAATCTGATTGCTGGCTAAGGCTGTTAAACCATTCGTAACGCAGCTCGCGCGCGGCCATCTGGATGGATATTTTTTTATCGGCCGCATAATTCCGGGTATCAAAATTGATAGTATGAAAAGATACACGAAGCTGATTAGCCAGGTTGTTGCAAAATTCCTGGTCGCGCAGAGCTTCGTCATCGCGCAGCTGAAAGTTACAATGGGCAATGCTGAAGTTAAAACCGGCGGCCTTTAATAAATGAGCCATTAAAACAGAATCCATACCGCCGCTTACTGCAGCTAAAACTTTGCTATCGGGCGTAAACAAAGTATTTTGTTCAATAAAATCAACAAACTTTTTAACTGGAAGCATTCATCAAAATTATTAATTTAATAACCCCAACAAAAAACTAATTTTGCCAACGTGAGGAAATATGTTTTAGGCCTTTTGTTATTGATGATTGCGGTCACGGTTATGGGCCAAAAAAAGAAGTCAATTGTAAATTTAATACAGTCGGAAAGTAGCACATTCACCAAAATTAATGGCCGCGATGTAATTAAGGTTTACAAAGGTGTTTTTAAACAGGATTTTTCAACCCTGCGGTCAGACAGTGCCTACTTTTATCCGCAGGAAAACGCTTTTGACGCCTTTAGAAATGTTAACATTAACCAGGGCGATACCCTGAACATTTACTCAGATAAGCTAAACTATAACGGTAATACCAAACTGGCAATCCTGACCGATAACGTAAAAATGATTGACAGGGACGCTACCCTGACAACCAATTACCTTACCTACAATACCGCCACCCGCATAGGTACCTATACCAGCGGCGGTAAGCTGGTAAATAAGGATAACGTGCTTACCAGCAAAAACGGGTATTACTTTGCCTTTTCGCGCGATTCCTACTTCCGTTATGATGTGGTGCTTACTACCATTGATGCCATTATTAAAACCGATACATTGCGGTATAATACAGGTACCCGAATATCATACTTTTACGGCCCCACCAATATTTACGGCAAAAAAGATAACGATACGCTGTACACCGAAAACGGTTTGTATAACACTATTACAGAACAGGCATTTTTCGGGAAACACAATTTGTATAAACAGGGTACCAAATCATTGAAAGGGGATAGTTTGTTTTACGATAAATTGAAAGGCTATGGCCGCGCAGTTAAAAACATCACCTTTAATGACAATGAACAGAAGATAACGCTCAAAGGCGATCTAGGTACCTACTTCAGGGCCGATGAACGCACATTGGTTACCCAGTATGCTTATGTAGTGATGGTTACCGAGCAAAAAGACTCCACCCAAACAGATTCTGTAAAAGCTAAGGAGCCTCCGTTACTCAATAAAAATGCAAAAGTATCTGCCGCAGATGCCAAAAAGATCACCAATATGGCTAAAATGGCCACCGATCTGAAACCCAATGTAGTGATTAGTAAAGCAGACTCGGCAAAGGCCGACTCCACGGTGAAAGCGCTGGCGTTACAACACAAAACGGTAAAGCCCGATGATGTAAAAAAGATTACCAACATGGCCAAAATGATGGATGATCTGAAACCTAAGGGGGTAGTAAGCAAGGCCGATTCCGCAAAAGCTGATTCGGCCCTTAAGCGATTGGCTGCCCAGGGCAAAAACATAAAACCCGGCAAAGATGGCAAAAAACTGCAACTGACAGCCATTGCCGGAAAACCACCCGAAAAAACAAAGCGCGACTCGATATTTATGACTGCCGATACGCTGGAAACGCAGATCATGACCTACAAAAACCTAAAGATATACCAGGAGAAACAACGCCTGCTGCATTTCAGAGATACCTCAGAAAGAGGACTAAAGCTGGCTGTTTTAAATACCAAACTTAAGGGGATGCCTACGGTATGGTTAAGGATACAAAAAGACAGCAGCTATTTACACCGTGATTTTTTTGGAAAACCAAAGGTTGACTCTGCGCAAATAAAAAAAGACAGGCTAAATGCCATAAGAAAAGCAAAACAAGACAGCCTGCGACAAATAGCCGTAAAAAAGGACCCCGTTTTTGCTACACGGGAGTTTAACCTGAGTGATACGGCCCGCGTAAGGATATTGATTGCCCATCACCATGCTAAAATATTTAAGTCGGACCTGCAAGGTAAGGCTGATTCTATTTTTTACAGTAACAGCGACTCTACCATACGCTGCTATGTAAAACCGATGTTCTGGACCCAAGGCTCCCAGCTATCAGGCGATACTGTTTACCTGCAAATGCGGAATAAAAAGCTGGATAACATGGAACTGTTCCCTTCGGCGTTCATCGTTAATATTGAAAAGCAGGATTCCATACACTTCAACCAGGCGTCGGGTAGAAAAATGCGAGGTTTCTTTAAAAACGATAAGCTTGACCGGATGTACATTGCCGTAAATGCCGAAAGTATTTTCTTTAAGCGCGATAGCGGCAAGGTTGCGGGTATGCAGCGATCGCTCAGCAGCCGCATACGCACATCCTTTAAAAATGGGGAGGTAAATGATGTTTTATTTTCAACCAAGCCCGAGAACCGGTACATACCCATAAACAAGGTTAAGGAAGAAGACAAGGAGTTGAAAGGCTTTATCTGGAAACCTAAGGACAGGCCGGTGTCAAAAGAGTCCATTATTCCGTCAAGACACAAAAAGCCAGCTTCGGTAAAACCGCCGCCTAAGGGTAAGGCCGATACTTTAAGCAAGTCAAAAACCGACAGCCTAAAAACACAACTCCTCAAGCTGGGTAAAGATACAGCACAGGTTAAAACCGGCACTGGGCTACAACCGGGTAAAACTGTTAAAGACACGGTAAGCAAAGCAGGCGCAAGGCAAATGCCCCCTATAAAAGCCACCAGTGATACCACCAATAAAACGGGAGCAGGGGTACCGCCCGCAGCTCTAAGGGACACTGTTAAAGGTGTCGCAAAAAAGCCGGGCAGTTAGATCGTGCTAATGGCAATAAACAAAAAAAGGGAAGCATTAACTGCTTCCCCTTTTTGTTTAAAATTATCTTAAACTTATTCGTTTTCTATTGCTGAAAATACTTCAAGCAGTATATCCCATTTCTTCGATTTATCTAACTCCCAAATACGCACGTAATTGTAATTGCTCACCACGTTGCCTTTGGTTATACGGGCATGACCATAGCTATAAGCCAAATCATTACTGCTTGCGCGGCCGGCATTGGTAGTTTCGGCGGTAATGCTGATAGCCTGGTTGTTAATAAATTTCATAATCACATCCGGACCTGTCATTGGTTCAAAACCCGGGAAATAATAACGGCCTTCGGGGCTCAAAAACTCTTTGTAGCTGGCTAATGCAGATATAGTTAAAGAGTGGTTGAATATTTTATCGGTATTAACAATAATGCTTTTGCCTGTAAATGGATCTTTGCTCGGCGCAGTACGGCTTCCGGATGGATCTTTAAAATCAGTTATTACATCCTGCTCAGCTTCTGGGTGTTGTATGCCCAGGTTAATTAACAGTTTCAACTTATCTTCAGCATCGGCTCTCCAAACAGAAACATAATCGCCATAAACCTTTTCGTCATCGCCTTTACCATTAGAGTAAACATAGGGGCCGGCGGTAAAGGCCAGGTCACCGTTGGCTGATATACGGGCAAATTTAGGTTGCGAGCTTAATTTACCTGCTTGTTTATCAATACTATTATAAAAATCGGTTATCTTAACTGCATCGGGCTTAAAAACAATACCTTCAGGATCGGCCACGGCTAAGAAGCCATCTTTTATACCTTTACGTTCAACTATTTTATTAAAAGCTTCTTCGGCACTAACTACTTTATTTACCGGAACCGGGCTTGTTTGCGCTAAGGCAAATATGCTATAACCAATAAACGTAGCAGCTAATATTATTTTTTTCATGTTATATTAGATTTTTGGGCAATTTAGTAATAAATTTTAAGTCGGGAATGTAATTTGAGCCATTGCTATAAGTAAATAACGTTATAACATTACAGTCAAATATATTTTTATTTGAAACGGATATGATGATATTTAATTGTAGTTGTGCGAAGTTTAACATGCAAAAACAAGTGCCAGACGCTAAATTATTAACTAATGCGTTGAGTTAAAAATAAAATAACCTCAGATACATGATTATGTTTTGAATAAAAAAACGTCATGTACATATTTATTAAAAATTACGATATAATGATCAAATACACCGGGTGTTTTTTTGTGGTTATGATATGCTGCAGCCTTGTTGCAAAGGCCCAGTTTACCAAAGATTACCAGGGCAAGCCGTATACTGAAATATCAAATGCCGACGCCGAAGGCAGCCCTTACCTGATTACCAACTGGGCCGCGGGATCTGTTAGTTTCAGTAACGGCAAAAAAGTAACGGCTAAGCTAAAATATGATTTAATGAAGGATGAACTGCTGTTTCAGAACAAAAGCGATTCATCGGCCATGACCTTTATTGAGCCGGTACAGGGGTTTAGCTTTAATTATTTTCCAATTGCCGAAAGCAGCCTTACACCACTCATATTCGGCAACGGATTCCCGCCGGTTGAGGGTCAAACACCAGCATCATTTTATCAGGTAATTGCTGATGGAAAAGTTAAGTTATTAAAACATTACAAAAAGGTGGTACGTATTGATCAGGCCTTTAATTCGGCAACATCAACCAAAACTTTTGTATTGGTTGATGTTTATTATCTGTTTGTAAACAATCAGCTTACTAAAATCAGGCCTGGTCAAAAAACCATACTTTCGGCCCTTAATAACAAGGCTGCGGAATTACAAGGCTATATGAAAAGCAATACCATCAATTATAAAAGCGATGCTGACCTGGCCAAATTATTCGGATATTACAACTCGCTTTAAAAATCAGGATTTACTCCAGAGGGTGCCCTCTTTACTATCTTTTAACTGAAAGCCTATTTGGGAAAGCCCTTCACGGATCTTATCAGATGTGGCGTAGTCCTTATTTAATTTTGCCTCGTTCCTTAGATCTACTATCAGGTTTAATACTTTGGGCAGGTCGTCATTATCAGCCTGTTCGTCTTTAAGCCCAAGTACATCCAGCACAAAGGTTTGCATCAGTGTTTTAAGTAGTTGCAGGTTAGTTTCATCAATTTTCATTTTGCCGTCATGTACGGAGTTGATGATGCGCGATGCTTCAAATAACTCCGCAATAAGCACTGGGCTGTTAAAATCGTCATTCATGGCTGCATAACAACGGCTCAGCAACGGTCCAATTTCAATTTCGGTACTGTTGCCTGCTTTTAACCCGTTAAGCAGCGCAAAGGCATTCATTAAGCGTTTAAAGCCTTTTTCTGATGCTTCCATAGCCTCATTACCAAAGTCAAGCGTGCTGCGGTAGTGCGCCTGCAGCATAAAAAACCTAACCGTCATAGGGCTGTAGCCCTTATTCAGTATAGAGTTATCGCCGCTGAAAAGCTCATGTGGCAAAAAGCTGTTACCTAATGATTTTGACATTTTTTGCCCGTTCACGGTCAACATATTAGTATGAACCCAGTAATTGGCCGGATTTTTACCGCAGCAGGCCACATGCTGGGCAATTTCATTAGTGTGGTGAGTAGGCACAAGATCAAGTCCTCCGCCATGGATATCAAACTGGTCGCCCAGGTATTTCTGGCTCATGGCCGAGCATTCCAGGTGCCAGCCCGGGAAACCTACACCCCAGGGCGATGGCCATTTCATTAAGTGTTCGGGCTTAGCCTTTATCCAAAGGGCAAAATCAAGCTTGCCATGTTTTTCCTGCTGACCGCCGAGGGCACGGGTGTTATTCAGTAGATCTTCCAGGTTACGGCCACTCAAAACACCATAATCCTTTGTTTTGTTATATTTCTCCACATCGAAATAAACAGAACCGTCTACTTCGTAGGCATATCCTTTTTCAAGAATCACCTTCACCATTTCTATCTGTTCAATAATATGGCCTGTAGCGGTAGGCTCAATGCTTGGCGGCAGGGTGTTCAGTATCTGCATTACGTCGTGAAACCCAACAGTGTACTTTTGTACAATTTCCATAGGTTCAAGCTGCGCCAGTTTTGCTTTTTTTGATATTTTGTCTTCGCCCTCGTCCCCGGCATCCCCTTCCAGGTGACCGGCATCTGTTACGTTACGAACGTAACGCACCTTATAATCAATATGGGTAAGGTACCTGAACATCAGGTCGAACGATATGTAGGTACGGCAGTTACCCAAATGCACATCGCTGTAAACAGTTGGGCCACAAACGTACATGCCAACATGTGGCGCGTTAAGCGGTTTAAATTCTTCTTTTTTACGTGTTAAAGTATTGTAAACAAACAAATTTTGTTTCATGTGCGCAAACTTACGATTTTTTCAATTTCAAGCTCATACGGCTTATTTTAAATATCTTTATGAGAAGTAAATATCATATAAAATATATTATTGATGCAACAGGTAAGCAAAGGTATATTCAGGTTGATAACCAAGATATTGCCTGGCTTTATCGCAAACATAAACCCGGTCAATACTTTTAGGGAACACCCAATTTCTACGCTGATAGATCTCCCTTGCTTCAGGAAAATAGCGCAAAATGACATCAGCGGGAGAATGTTTTAACTGCGTAAGATCAGATTTGCCAAATGGTGAACCACTTGAAATATTAAATATTTCAAAATCCTGAAACGTAGTATGCAGCGCCAACCGCAAAGCTTCGGCACCGTCACGCTCATCCAGCCCGCGGTATAAGCGATGATTTATTTTAAGATTATCATCTTCGGGCAAAAAACGACCAACACGGTATACACAGGTTTGAAGTCCCTCTTTATAAAAAAAGTCCTTGCACAATTGCTCGGCAGTTTGCTTGGTTATATCATAAATATCGTGTGGCTGCTCCCCAAGCAATTCATCAACCCAAACGGCCTTTTCATCATCAACCAGGGCATTGCCATATATAGAGGTGGTGCTGGTGTACAGAAATTTATTTACCCCATTTTTAACACAGGCATTCAACAAATGAAGTGTGCCCATAATGTTGGCTTCAATAAATGCTTCTCTTGGATAATTCAATTCGTAATGCTTGCCGTGTATCGCGGCCGTATGTATAACTGCATCAAAGCCCCGGGTTACTCTTTCAACGCTATCCTTATCCTTAATATCAATTAATTCATCAGTTGTGGCCGATGATATGATATCAATACCATAAACCTGGTGCCCGCACGCTTTTAAATGATTTACTGTAGTTGAACCTAATTGCCCGGATGCCCCGGTAACCAAAACCTTCATATTTTAACCGGTATTAATTATTTAGCACCACATCGCTGCGCAGCGGATAATGGTCAGACAGCTTTTTTTCGATGATCTTATAGGTAGCAATATCGAACTGCGGGCTGGTCATAATATAATCAATCTGGTAGTTGGGGAAATCGCCATTATAGGTGCGGCCAAAACCTGAGCCTTTTTCACGGAAAGCATTTTTCAAGCCCTTGGCCATTTGGTTAACCGCATAAGAGGTAGGCGTATCATTAAAATCACCGGCAATAATGTAGGGGTACGGACACTGGGCCGCATGATCTCTTACTTTAAAAACCTGTTCGCTCCTTTTCACAAAAGCTATCTTCAATTTGCCACCCAACCGTTTGGTTGACTGCATATCGGTTGTCCCTTTTTTTGACAAGCTATCCAGGTATTTATAATCTTCGGGATTAAAATTGATGGATTGTAAGTGAACGGCATACATCCTAAACGTTTTGCTTCCCTTTTTAACATCGGCATATAAACACTGATTGGTTGAGGTTTTATCGGTTGAAAGATGGATCATCCCCTTGGCTATGATGGGGAACTTTGAAAAAATAGCCATACCGATGGCTTCGCTGCTGTTAAAATTAAAAGGCTCAAAATAAAAGTTATTGGCACCCATAATTTTAACAATAGAATCGCGCATTTCATACTGCCCTTTGTTGCGGGTGTAAAACTCTTCAAAACCTATAATATCCGGCTGCTGCTCATTAATAAGCTTTAAAATATCGTGCCGGGTCGATTCATCGTTTTTTGATCCGTAACGTTTAAAGTTATGTACGTTATAGGTCATTACCCTGATGGTGTTTTCAAGCCGGGGTTTTGCCACATCGGCACTGCCAAAGCGAAAACCTATGTTATTAAACAAAACGTTATAACCAATTAAAATGGTAACCAACGACAGCATGAACTGCCACCTTTTACGCAGCAACCAATAGGCCATCATCGCCAGGTTAATAATGAGTAACACGGGGTAAGCCAAGCCAAAAAAGGCAAAGAGCCAAACTTTTTGAGGGTTAACGTTCGGGGCTAAATAACTGATCAGTAAAGCCAAACAAAGCAACAGGTTTATCCATAAAAGTAATTTACCAATAAAGCTTTGTTTGCGTTTAACTTTCATTATTGCTTGCGCGAAATAAAATTTCTTTCTCCTGCTTGCTCAGGCTGTCATAGCCAGATTGTGATATCTTATCTAAGATACGGTCAATTTCTTCCTGCCGTGGGTACTCCGCCGAGTTTTTATTGCCATTTTTGGCTACCACCTTTAATTTTGACCTTGATTTGAATAATCCGCTGATGGCGCCTATCCAGTCATGCCCTTTTTTCAATTGCTTAACGTATACAAAACCCATTAAGGCACCTCCCAGATGCGCTATTTCGCCGCCGGCGTTAGGGCCTACAATACCCAGAAAATCAATAACCAGGATAACAAACACCAGCCACTTCAATTTTACCGGCCCAAACAAAATAAGCGATATGGTATAATCTGGCAACAAAGTAGCCGTAGCAACTACGATAGCCATAACACTGGCCGAAGCGCCAACAATTGGAATTGCCTGCAAAGCAGGATTATGTGTAAATGCAGGGAAAATATTATAACAGGCAATATAGAAAATGGCTCCGGCCAAACCACCCATGATGTATAAGCCTATGGTACGCTTGTTACCCAGGTACTCTTCAAATATTTGCCCCATCCAGTAAAGCCAAAGCATGTTGAACAGGATATGTAAAATACCCGCATGCATAAACATATAAGTAAATGGCGTCCAGAAACGGGTGAGCAATTTGGGCAGATAAGCCATAGTTGCCAGGTATTCATTGGCGTAATAAGCAATTACGCTCGACTGACCAAAAAGGTTCTCAATAACTGCAGGTATGTTAATAGCCAGATAAACAATAACGTTAATACCGATAAGCAGGTTTAACTTATTGCCCGACCGCAGCATCTTGTATTGAATATTTTGCCAAAGGGTACTCATAATAAAGTCCGTTTATTTGATAACTACTGTTATTAATAAAAATTGTTTGGTCGCTGCATGCGCCAGTATTTTAATATGATATAACCAAATAAAGCTCCGCCCAAATGAGCAAAGTGAGCTACCGAATCACCTGCAAACTGTCCAAATCCACCTATCAATTCTATAACTATATAGCCTGTCACCAAATATTTGGCTTTAACAGGAACAGGAATAAACAGTATCATCATTTCTACATTTGGAAACAGAAAACCAAACGCCAGTAACAAACCGAATATTGACCCTGATGCTCCTAAAGTAGCGCCATAATAGATCTCTTTTAACTTATTAAAGTCCGGATAGTTAACGTAAGGTCCAATATCTCCGTTAGCAACGGAAAAAGCGCCAATAACCCCATGTACTTCAATAGCCTGTACCAATATTTGCAATGCCAAAGCTCCAACACCAGTAATAAAATAATATTGCAGAAACTTCTTGGAGCCCATTGTATACTCAAGCGTTGGGCCAAATATGAACAAGGCAAACATATTGAAAAAAATATGTTGAATATTGGCGTGCATGAACATATACGTAATAATTTGCCATGGATGGAATAATGGCGAATTAAAGTAAAAGGCTGATAGCCACGTCACCAAGTCTATCCCGGCTCTGCCTAAGACATAAGTACCAATAAAGAACAAAACATTAATGATCAGCAGGTTTTTTACAACCGGTGGAATATTTGCAAAAGGAGATTGGTTCATAGTATAATAAATGCCCGTGGGCTATTTTTCAAATCGTTCTAATAACTCGGCCAAGGTAAAGGTACTGATTACGGGCTTACCGTTCAATGCCTGGTTTGGCATTTGGCAAGCAAAAAGTTGATCAATCAGTTGGTTCATTTCTTCTAATGATAATTTGGTTCCGGTTTTTATGGCAGCGTTGCGCGCCAATGACCGGGCCAGGTTATCACGCTTATCTACCTTTAAAATGGCCATATTGTTTTTAAACCCCTCCAGTAAATGTTCCAGCAGTTCGTGCTCATCAACATTATTCAAATCGGCAGGTACACCTTCAACCACAACGGTATTTTTTCCAAACTCGCGTATGTCAAAACCAAGGGCCTTTATGTCGGGCAAAAGTTCCCTTAATAACTCAAAATCGCTCCCGTTTAGTGTTACCGATTGCGGAAATAAACTTTGCTGGCTTACCCCGCTATGGTTTTGCAATTGCTGTAAAAACCGTTCGTACAACACGCGCTCATGTGCAGCCTGCTGGCCTATCAGCATAAAGCCTGATTTGATCTGCGACAGGATAAACCGGTTATGGATCTGAAACAATTGCCGCTCGCTTGATTTGCTTATCTCCTGCTCGTTAACCGAAATGCTTTCTTCCGGGTATATTTCCTGCTGCAGGTTAGTCTCCTTTTTACTGATCTCATACAGGGTGTCCCAGTTTTTTGGGATAGGACTGCTGCTGTTACTGCTGCGATGATGCTCGCCGCTGTCCCTTAAAAAGGGATGCTGTTCACGGGATATTTTTTTCTCGGATGCAAAGGGGTTAAAATCCGGGTTAAAAGATATGGTAGGCGCTACAATTTCCTCAAGTGGTTTTGGGGTTATCAGGTGCTCAATACTGTTCTCCTGATCAAAGTCCAGGCTTGGCGTAATGTTATACCGGCCCAGTGAGCGTTTTACTGCCGAACGGATAATGGCGTAAATGGCCTTCTCGTCCTGGTATTTGATCTCTGTTTTAGTAGGATGTACGTTAATATCAATCTTTGACGGATCAATATCAATAAACAGCACATAAAACGGATAGCAGTCATCAGGCAGCAGTTCTTCAAAAGCCGTTAACACGGCATGGTTCAAATAAGCATCGCGGATAAAACGGTAGTTCACAAAAAAGAACTGTTCGCCGCGGGTTTTACGGGCAAACTCTGGCTTACCCACAAAGCCGCGTAAATTAATAATGGTAGTATCTTCCTCAACCGGTACCAACCGCTGGTTATAGTTATTGCCAAACAAGTGCACAATACGCTGCTTAAGTGCGGCCCCCGGCAAATGGTAAACTTCCTGTCCGTCATGATGCAGCGTGAAAAATATCTGCGGATTGGCGAGGGCCACCCGTTGAAATTCATCAATGATATGGCGCATCTCAACCGGGTTACTTTTTAAAAAGTTGCGGCGGGCGGGTGTATTGTAAAATAAGTTTTTAATGGAGATGGAGGTACCAGTATTGGCCGAACAGGCCTCCTGGCTAATCACTTCTGAACCTTCAATAAAAATACAGGTACCCAGCTCATCTTCATGGCGGCGGGTTTTTAACTCTACCTGGGCAATAGCGGCTATAGATGCCATAGCCTCGCCCCTGAAGCCCATGGTGCGTATGGCAAAAAGATCGGCAGCCTTGCGTATTTTTGAAGTAGCATGGCGCTCAAAGCACATGCGGGCATCAGTAGGACTCATGCCGCAGCCGTCATCAATAACCTGTATTAATGATTTACCTGCATCTTTTACAATAAGCTGAATTTTTGAAGCTCCCGCATCAATGGCATTCTCAACCAATTCTTTTACGGCAGATGCCGGTCGTTGCACTACTTCGCCCGCGGCAATCTGATTAGCAACGGCATCCGGTAAAAGCTGTATTATATCTGACATTTAAAAAAATTCCCTTCAATTTCGAATTCGATGCTAAATTAAATATTTGAAGGCATAACTTTATGATTTGATATTTGTATATAAAATAGAAGTAAGGAACGGGCATAAACAATCAGGACTAAAAACGGTTAATAGCTTCATACAGAGGCTGCCGTTAATATTATCCAGGTACTGGCTCCTGATCCCTTAATTCTTATTTATCAGCTACTCTATGAACAAACTATGGCCTTTGCTGCTCCTTTTTATAGTAGCGTGCAAGCAAAAAGAATATAATGCCGACCTTTTAATTAAAAACGCCGTTGTTTACACGGTTGACAGCAGCTTTACAACAGCCAACGCATTTGTAGTAAAAGCAGGTAAAATAGTGGCAGTTGGCAGTGCCGATACGCTGGAACAAAAATACCTGGCCCATGAAGTTGTTGATGCACATGGCGCCGCTGTATACCCCGGTTTTATTGATGCACATGCTCACTTTTACGACTATGGGATGGGCTTACAGGAGCTTAACCTGGTGGGTACCCACAGTTGGGACGAGATACTTGACTCAGTACAGGTATACTCCACCCGCAACACTGACGGCTGGATCATAGGCAACGGCTGGGATCAGAACCACTGGGTAAAAAAGCAATTTCCTGATAAAGCCAGGCTTGATTCGTTATTTCCGGTAAGGCCGGTATTATTGAGCCGTGTTGATGGCCATGCGGCCATTGCCAACCAGGCGGCCCTGAACATTGCCGGGGTAAAACCGGGCCAAACCATTAACGGAGGGGAAATTGAAACCATTAACGGCAAACTTACCGGTATACTGGTTGATAACGCCGTAGGCATAGTAACCCGCAAAATACCTGAACCCGCCGCCAACATAGTAGAGGATGCTTTGCTGGCCGCTCAAAAAAATTGTTTTGCGGTAGGCTTAACCACCGTTGATGACTGCGGTCTGCCTTATACCATGATAAGCACTATTGCCGAACTGCAACACAAAGGAGCACTCAAAATGCGCCTGTTTGTAATGCTTGCCGACAGGGAGGAGAACTATGAATACCTGTTTAAACATGGCATATACAAAACACCGGGTTTAAATGTGAGAGGATTTAAGGTATATGCCGATGGTGCTTTAGGTTCAAGAGGGGCCTGCTTATTAAAACCTTATACCGATCAGAAAAACTGGAACGGCTTTTTACTAAGCAATCAAAAACACCTGGAGGAGGTTGCTCAAAAAATAGCGGCACACGGTTTTCAGATGAGTACCCACGCTATTGGCGATTCGGCCAACCGGGTGATGCTGAAAATTTATGCATCGATATTAAAAGGCAAGAACGATAAACGCTGGCGGATAGAGCATGCTCAGGTATTATCGCCCGCCGATATTAAACTTTTTGGCGATAACAGCATCATTCCATCGGTACAACCCACACATGCTACCTCAGATATGTACTGGGCAGGCAAAAGGCTGGGCGAGGAGCGTTTAAAATCAGCTTATGTGTATCAGCAGCTGTTAAAGCAAAATGGCTGGCTGCCCCTGGGTACTGATTTTCCGGTGGAGAATATTAACCCCATATACACGTTTTATGCAGCAGTGGAACGTAAGGATCTGAAAGGTTTTCCGGAAGGTGGCTTTCAGCCGGAAAATGCGCTGACCCGCCGGGAAGCATTAAGGGGTATAACCATCTGGGCCGCCAAAGCCAATTTTGAAGAAAAAGAAAAAGGAAGCCTGGAACCTGGTAAATATGCCGACTTTGTAATGCTTGATAAAGACATTATGAAGGTAAAGGGTGCAGAATTATCAAAAGTAAAAGTGATTAAAACCTATATAAACGGAGTAAATGTATATGATAAAAAGTAAGTGGTGTTATGTTTCATTAGTGTTGTCGGGGTTTGCATTATTTAATACGGCTTGTGCGCAAAACCCACCCCTTACCCCCTCCGGACAAGCTTATGTTAATGAAGAACGGCTGGTTGAACACTCCACCGTTTTATTCAATAACAGCCAATACCTGATCCCCCTGCAAAAGCTCGATCAGTTAAAAATTGCCAGTGTTCATTTCTCCAGTCAATATGCAACCGTGTTTGATAGCTTGCTCAATAAATACAACAAGGTGCAGGCGTTTGACGGTAATGCTTATACCGGGGCAAAAACACTGAATGACCTGGCTGCCGATCTGAAATGGTATAATACCATTATTTTGCAGCTAACCGATGCCGATCTGAATAATCAGCAGATCATCGATTTTATCAACACCAACCAAAAACTTAAAAATGTAATTGTAGCCGTTTTTGGCGGTGGTGGCGTTTTTAGCAAATTAACTAATGTTACGGCTCCCATTCTATGGAGCGAGCGTTTAACTCCTGTTTCGGTAATTTACAGCGCTCAGGCCATTTTTGGCGGTCTGCCCGTAACTCAAAAACTTACCCGCACCTACACCCCGCAGTTTGCTACCGGAATGGGGTTTATTACCGATAAAATAAGGCTGCAATACACCGTACCGGAAGATGCCGGCATTAATGCCGATAACCTTAAGGGTATTGATGACATTGCCCGCGAAGCTATAGCTCAACGCGCCACACCCGGCTGCGTGGTTTTAGTAGCTAAAGATGGTAAGGTGATATTTAATAAAGCCTACGGCTACCATACTTATGATAAGGCCATTCCTGATCAGATAACTGACATTTTTGACCTCGCTTCCATGACTAAAATATCGGCCACTACTGTGGAGGCCATGCAGCTTACCGATCAGGGCAAGTTGAGTTTGGAGGCCACCCTGGGCGATTACGTTCCGCTTGCACGAAAAAGCAATAAGAACGATATACAGATACGCGAGTTGTTAATGCACCAGGCCGGGCTGATCCCTGATATCAAGGGTTTTGAAAAATTAAAACCATCAGATCACAGTACCGATTCATCGGCTGCATATCCAACCAAAGTATCTGAGCATTACTTTTTGAGAAAAGACTATTACAAAGATGTAATGCTGCCCGAAATGCTCAGTTCGCCGGTGCGTACACGCGGTCAATACGTTTACAGTGATGTAAGTATGTTACTGATGAAAGAGGTGGTGGAAAATATAACTTCCATCCCTGAGAATGTATATGTGCAGCAACAGTTTTACGATCCGCTGGGGATGCAAACCGCCGGTTTTTTACCGTTATACCGTTTCAGCTCCAATCAGATAGTACCTACAGAAAATGAGCAGGAATACCGCCAGTCGCTGCTTGATGGCTATGTGCATGACCCAACTGCCGCTTTAATGGGTGGTGTGGCAGGCCATGCCGGCTTATTTGCCAGCGCCAATGATGTGGCTATATTATACCAGATGTTATTAAACCGGGGTACTTATGGCGGCAACCAGTACTTTAAACCTGAAGTGGTTGATCTTTTTACCTCCAAACAATCGGCAGTAAGCCGGCGCGGACTGGGTTTTGACCGCTGGGACCCCATAGCCGACCGTCATTACCCCTCAAAATTAGCTTCGCCGCAAACGTATGGCCATACCGGCTTTACGGGCACCTGTGTATGGGTCGATCCGAAATATAACCTAGTGTATATATTTCTGTCAAACCGGGTAAACCCTTCGGCAGCCAGCAGCAAACTGGGCAGCCTGAACATTAGGCCAAGGATACAGGATGTGGTTTACGAAGCGATAATCAGGGGGATGTAAGTTTTTGATCGGGAGATTTCGGATGTTTGATTTGGGTTTTCAGATCAGGATGATACAGAAATTAACCAATAATTAAAACAATTTCCCAAAAATAGCGTTTCCATACTTTTATGAACTAAACGCTAAGTATGAGAAAAGTATTCAAAATTACCTTAATTGCCGCAGGCTTATTGTTTACCGGGAAGTTGTCCCATGCGCAGTCAAAAATTGGCTATGTTGATTTTCAATCAGTAATTGGCCAGATGCCCGAGGCCAAAACCATTAAACCGCAAATTGATGCTTACCAAAAACAATTTGTTGACCAGCTAACCACTATGAACAACGAGCTGCAAACCAAGGGAAAAGATTTTCAGGCACAAAGCAAAACCATGACCGAGGCCGTGCGAGCAACAAAACAAACCGCATTGCAGGACCTGCAGAAACGCCTGCAGGATTATCAGGCTAATGCACAGCAACAGGTTGATGCCAAATCAAGCCAGCTCATCAAACCATTATCAGATAAAGCCCGTGCAGCAGTTAATGATGTAGCCAAAGAAAAAGGAATTAACTATGTACTTGATTCCTCACAAGGCTCACCTTTACTGGTATCTAATGAAGGTACTGATCTTACCCCATCGGTTAAAACCAAACTGGGGATCAAATAATATAAAAAGGGTTACAAAGTCACTATAAACTTCGTAACCCTTTATTGCTCTATTCTTGATTAAGTTACTGTACATCAATATTAAATCCGATCAATAAATCTTAACTTTATAGTACTAACCAAGTCCGAAACCGAAATTCCCCAATCCGAAAATGAAGTATTACACTATTCAACCGCCGGATATATTAAAACCTTTTGTAAGGTTTTTTTGGGTGCTGGAACATGAATTATCTCCGGATGAACCGGAATATGTTTACCGCTCCATAGCCGACGGATGTACCGAAATGGTGTTTCATTACCGGGCAAATTTTGACGAGATCACGGAGCAGGGCCAGCAAAACAGCGGCCCCTCGGGTATTCAATTCCAGACAGATACTTACCGCAGGTTTATAGTTAAAGAAAGCTTCGGCATTTTTGGGGCCTACATTTATCCCTTTGCTGTTCCGCGTCTTTTTAATATCCCCAGCAGCGCAACTACTAACCTGGCTCTTGATTATGATACCTTTTTAGGCAGTGCTGGCCGCGAACTGGAAGAAAGAATGATGCAGGCTCCCAACAACCTGAAAAGAGCCGGAATATTGTCAGACTTTTTACTGATGCGTTTACGGCACAACAGACCTGCTGACAATCTTATCATTACTTCCATCAGGCATGTCATCCACTCCAGCCAGTATAACACGGTGGCACAACTGGCCGATACATTCAATCTTTCAACCCGGCAATTTGACCGGCGATTTAAAGAGTATGCCGGTTTTAGCCCTAAAACCTATTTACGTTTGATACGCCTGCATAGCGCCATTCAGCAATATGACAGTAATAAATCATTAACCCAAATAGCGCTGCAGTGTGGTTATTATGACCAATCGCACTTTATACATGACATGAAAGCGTTTACGGGCTATCACCCCCGTTTCTACTTTTCGGGCAAAGCCGAAGGTACCGAGTACTGGAATGCAGATTGATTATGTTAATAACGGTAAACCCGTTATAGAATGTCCGGTTTTTACAATTTTATCGATAATACACCTGCTAATTTTGATAAAAAAACAGATTGACATGGAAACAGCAGCAAATATCCCCGACAACTACCAGCGCATAATGCCCTACCTTATTATACACGATGGCTCAAAATTTATAACGTTTATGCAAAACGTATTTAATGCCACCGAGCAATACAGGCAAATGCGCGATGAAAAAACCATTATGCACGCCGAAATAAACATTGAAGGCAGCACCATTATGTTTGCCGATTGTACCGATACCTACCAGCAGCAAAATGCTGGCCTGTTTATTTATGTGGATAGCTGCGACGCAACCTATAAAAAAGCTATAGATAATGGTGCCGATACCGTTATGCCCCCGGCAAATCAACCCTACGGCCGCAGCGCCGGCGTTAAAGACCCATTTGGTAATACCTGGTGGATAACCAATCCCATCTGAAAACCGATTCAAGGGCGTGGGGTTCCGCAAGTGTATAGGGGTATTTTACCTCATACCGAATCCCAACGCCACGTAATTCCAGCTCGGGTTAAAGAACCTGGTTAAACTCCAGCCGCTCACCATCGGGCCCAGTAATATTAAAATACTTACACCCGTTTTTCCAGAATTGCAGAAAAACCGGGGCCTCCTCCAGCACGTTAAAGCCTGCCTGTTTAATGATGTTAAAAGTTTCGTCAATATCACTTACATCAAAGGCAACATGATCAATATGGCCGTTACTGCGATTCCTGATCTCGGTTAGTCCGGCCTCGGGCAGCTGATACAGCTCCATAAGTATATTGCCCCGCTGCATCATTACGCAGGTGCCCTGGCCGCCATTATCATTAAACGGGGCCTCCATTACATTGGTAAAGCCAAGCCGGTTATAAAATTGCTGCGATCTGTTTACATCTGTTACAGGCACACCAATATGCTGTATACTATT
Source organism: Mucilaginibacter saanensis (assembly GCF_014200575.1). Taxonomy (GTDB): domain Bacteria; phylum Bacteroidota; class Bacteroidia; order Sphingobacteriales; family Sphingobacteriaceae; genus Mucilaginibacter. The sequence goes on from NZ_JACHBZ010000017.1 coordinate 48,184, forward strand.
GATTACCAAATTTATAGCGTTTTCCATAATTGATTTTCGGGGGATTGAATGATTTAACTAAGTTAGTTAACTTAGTTAAATCATTTTACACAGTGTTAACACATTTGCCGTAAATTGCTGTTAAACTTGCAGCCATAATTAACCATATTAATGAAAATCGGAATTGTTTGTTACCCAACCTTCGGTGGAAGCGGGGTAGTTGCCACAGAACTTGGTAAAGCCCTTGCAGACCGCGGTCACCAGGTGCATTTTGTTACCTATAACCAGCCAGCACGGTTGGACCTCTTTTCCGAAAACTTGTTTTACCACGAGGTATCGGTATCCAATTACCCGCTTTTTGATTTTCCGCCTTATGAGTTAGCACTGGCAAGCCGCCTGGTTGATGTGGTACGCCACGAACAACTTGATGTGCTGCATGTGCATTATGCCATACCGCATGCATCGGCGGCATTTATGGCCAAGCAAATCTTGTTAACTTATGGTATTTACATCCCGGTGGTTACCACTTTGCACGGTACCGATATTACGCTGGTAGGTAAAGACAGAACCTTTAAACCAGTAGTTACCTTCTCCATCAACCAATCTGACGGGGTTACCGCGGTATCCGAAAACCTGAGGCATGATACTTACGAGTTTTTTGAGATAGAGAACGACATTAAAGTAATTCCCAACTTTATTGACCTTAATCGCTTCAGTCTTAAAGCCAAGGATCACTTTAAAAAAGCCATAGCGCCATCGGGCGAAAAAATATTAGTGCATACCTCTAACTTCCGTAAGGTAAAACGCACCGAAGATGTGATCAAGATATTTGCTAAAGTGGTTAAAAAAATACCATCCAAATTATTAATGGTTGGTGATGGCCCTGAACGCTCGGGCTGTGAGCAGCTCTGTCGTGATTTGGGTGTAACGGATAATGTGCGCTTTTTAGGTAAACAGGATGCTATTGAAGAGATTCTTTCTGTTGCCGATTTGTTCCTGATGCCATCGCAATCAGAAAGTTTTGGTTTGGCTGCTTTGGAGGCCATGGCCTGTAAAGTTCCTGTGATTAGTACCAATGCCGGTGGTTTACCCGAATTAAATGTTGACGGTGTAACCGGTTTTCTGAAAGATGTTGGCGATGTGGAGGGCATGGGCGAAAGTGCTATCTATATTTTAGAAGACGAAACCCGCTTAGCCACCTTTAAAGAAAATGCACTGGCACGCGCCAAAGAGTTTGATCTGGCTACTATTTTGCCTTTGTATGAAAATTATTACCTCGAGGTAATTGATAAGTGCAGGCATAAGTGCCCCGGTAAGGTAAAGCAGGTATAATACACTGCAACTTATTTATTAAAAGCAATTTACATATTGCAAGCAAATTCTTCCTATCTTGTAAATAGGAAATTTTGATAATATACCCATGTAACATACCCGATACAAATGAAAATTTATTTTCTATAGGTTAAAAGTTATCGCAAATGTTAACTAACTTACACTATTGTTTCACCTTTAAAAATTAAACTTATGGCAAAGCACACAACCCTAAAACGTGGTCAATTACTTAAGTACATTGGAAAAAGATGGAAGAATTTAAACATCAGCCGCGACTCTTTCATCAAATTTTTAGGTTATGATGGTAGTGGCTTCGCCGATGTTTGGGTTGAATACCAGGGCCGGTTATTATTCCTTTCTCTTAAAGAAGTTGAACTGGCCGTATAAAGTCAAGTCTTATATTGTTTAAGTTGGGTTTGTTTTAAACTTACCCCGGGTATTTTATGACTTTTAAATAAAACCAGTTATATTTGTACAAGGAAATGGTGTCTTCCTATTTAACCGCCCTAAAAAGCTGATGGCGCCTACAATCAATTAACTCGTGGGGTTTACCCTGCGCTAATTTTTTGTAGGTGAAAAAAATATCCAATAACGTTATTTCAACAGTATCCGGAAACTACCTCCCGGTGTCTTTCTATGCTTTTTCTTTCTGTTTACTCCTTATAAGCTTATTGCCTTATAGGCACGTGTGCCTGCGCATCTATCCGGATGGTACAGGTTTTCTATTACCCAAAAATCATCTTATAATTAACCTAAATTAGTCGCCAATAAAATGAACAATAAAATCTTTACGTCTGAACATTTTTCTATACTCAAACACTTGCTCCGGTGGACATGCATCATCATCCCTATTGCCATAGCAATAGGCAGTATGGTGGCTTTATTTTTATGGCTGCTTAACCTGGCTATCCATTTCAGGTTTCATCACACGTATATCCTGTATCTTTTGCCTGTGGCGGGGGTGCTCATCTATTTCATATATAAATTCATCGGGGCATCTGCAGAAAAGGGTAACAACCTCATCATCGACGAAATTCATGTACCAGGTGGCGGCGTCCCAAAACGCATGGCCCCCATTGTACTTATCACCACCATTATCACCCACCTGTTTGGCGGCTCGGCCGGGAGAGAAGGCACTGCAGTGCAAATAGGCGGCAGCATAGCCCAAATGTTTGGCCAATGGTTTAAGTTGAACAAGGCTGATATGCGCATCGTACTTATATCGGGTATTGCAGCCGGATTCGGGGCAGTTTTTGGTACACCATTAACCGGCGCCATATTTGCGATGGAAGTACTCACCATTGGCCGCATTCAATATAATGCACTGCTGCCTTGTCTTATAGCCAGCATTATTGGCGATGTAACCGTTGCCGCCTGGGGTGTGCACCATACCGCCTATCATATTGACATTTTTGCAACCGCGCCGCATTGGTTTTCCGCATACCTTTCATTTGATTTTATATTGCTTTTTAAAATCATCATTGCCTCAGTTGCATTTGGGTTAGCCAGTTATTTGTTTGCCTGGATGGTGCATGGCATTAAAGCTTTTTTTGTTAAACGGATACCAACGCCGTGGCTTATCCCGATTTTGGGTGGATTGATCATTATTGGCCTTACCGCCATTATTGGTAAGCCTGATTACCTGAGCTTAGGTGTTGACGCAGAACACGCAGGAGCAGTTACCATTCCATCGGCTTTTCATGCCGGTGGAGCCGACACCTGGAGCTGGTTATGGAAAACCATTTATACCACTGTTACACTGGCTACGGGGTTTAAGGGTGGCGAGGTTACCCCGCTCTTTTATATAGGTGCAACGCTGGGCAATACTTTATCTGTTTTAATGGATGCCCCCGTGGGCCTGTTTGCCGCATTGGGTTTTATAGCGGTATTTGCCGGGGCAACCAATACCCCATTGGCCTGCACCATAATGGGGGTTGAGTTATTTGGCGGTCAGTATATTTTATTCTTTGCTGTGGCTTGTTTTACGGCTTACTTTTTTAGCGGGCACTCCGGCATATACAGCGCGCAACGCATAGGGATACCCAAAATATCCGGCACAAGGTTCTCTGATTCGGCTACACTATCAGAAGCAGGCGCGCGCAGGCAAAGCTATATCCGGAAAAAGATGGAAAAGTATGGGCTTAGTAAAGCCCAAAAGAATGATTGATGTTGATCAATCTGATTAAAAAAGCTGCTCAATAATATCACCTGCCGACAGGCCTTCTGTTTCGGCATGGTAGCTCCGTACAATACGGTGGCTCAAGATAGGTTTGGCAATGGCCTGTATGTCTTCAATATCTGGCGAGTACTTGCCGTTAATAACGGCGTGGCATTTTGCCCCCAGGATCAAAAATTGCGAAGCACGCGGCCCGGCGCCCCACGTTAGCAAACGATTGATCTGTGCCGATGCAAACTCGCCGTTAGGACGCGTTTTTGAAACCAGCTTTACCGCATATTCCATCACATGATCAGTAACCGGGATATTGCGTACCAATTGCTGAAAATAGGTGATCTGGCTGGCGTTTAAAACTTTGTTAATATCTGTTTGGATAGTGCTGGTGGTATTTTTTACAACCTGCAGCTCCTCCTGAAATGTTGGATAGTTCAACGTGATGTTAAACATAAACCTGTCAAGCTGAGCCTCGGGCAGGGGATAGGTACCTTCCTGTTCAATAGGGTTTTGGGTAGCCAGTACAAAAAATGGTTGCGCAAGTTTGTGGGTAACCCCGGCTGCGGTAACTGATTTTTCCTGCATGGCTTCAAGTAGGGCAGCTTGTGTTTTAGGCGGGGTACGGTTAATTTCGTCAGCAAGAATGATGTTTGAAAAAACCGGGCCCGGAATAAATTTAAAATTCCTGTCCTCACCCAATATCTCAGATCCGATAATGTCTGACGGCATCAGGTCGGGGGTAAACTGTATCCGTTTAAAATCCAGGTCAAGCACCCGGGCTACAGTTTGTACCAGCAAAGTTTTGGCCAGCCCCGGCACACCTACAAGTAAACAGTGCCCGTTACTAAAAATAGATACGAGCACAAATTTCACCACCTCATCCTGCCCGATGATAACCTTGCCTATTTCGGAGCGTATTTGCTGATATGCCTGCCTTAAAGCATCAGCAGCTTCTACATCGGAGCGGTGTTGCATATATAAATTATGGTTTAGCTTGCGCTGTAGTAGCCGGCGGTGTGGTTATCCATTTTTTTAATATCTCACAGCTTTGGTATTCCGGATCAATTTTAATGAAGGTTTCCTTTCTGCGTTTTTCAAACCATTGGGTTACGGTACGGTTGTTTTTATCTTCGTAAGCAAACTCTTTTAGCTTAGGAAAATCCTGATCCAAGTTTGCCTTGTGCGCATTGGTGGCCGATTTAAGGTATAAAATCTTATAGCTCTTTTTGCCATCGGCACCGGTAAACAACTCCGGTTTTGAAATAGAGCCAATCTTCATGGTATCAGTAACCAGAGCAACTTTAGGGTCAAGTTTATCAGTAGGGATAAAGGTTGTACGGTTTTGAACATTCTCAGCATTCAACATCATACCACCATTATATTTGGTGTCTTTATCATCAGAATAGTAAGCCGCTGCACTTGAAAAATCAATTTTCTTATTTTTCATCAGCAAGGTATAAATGCTATCTGCTTTTGCTTTTGCCCTGTCTAAACTGGCCTGGGTAACCACCGGTGATATTAAGATGTGCCTTACGTGCACCTGTTCACCACGACGCTCAATTACCTGTAAAAAGTGGAAACCGAAATCAGTTTCAAACACCGGCGATATCTCGCCTGCCTTTAGTTTAAATGCGTTGGCTGTAAATTCCTTTACAAAGGTAGTACGGTCAGCAAAGCCCAAATCGCCACCATCAGGTGCAGAACCCGGATCCTGTGAGTATAACCTGGCAAGCGTACCAAAGTCTTCTCCCTTTTTTATCCGCTCGCGTAATTCCTCGGCTTTTTCGCGGTATACTGCTTTTTCTTCTTTATCCAATTGCGGTTGAAACGCTATTTCACCAACTTCAATTTCCTTGTTAAATGAAGGTAAGCTATCCTTAGGGATGGCATCAAAATACTTTTTAACATCAAGCGGGGTCACGTTCAGTTTTTCAGTGATCTTTTGCTGCATCTTTTGTGCAACTAATTGCTCCTTCAAATCCGGGCGAATCTCATCCTTATATTGTATAACAGAACGACCTAAAAACGCTTCCAGTTTTTCTTGTCCGCCTGCTCTTTGGGTCATTTCGCGCATTCTGCGGTCCACATTGTTATCAACCTCATCGTCCTTAACCTCAACGCTATCAATAATAGCCTGCTGTGCTAAAAGTTTCTGAGTTAATAATGATTGCAGTATACGGCACTTTACATCGGGGTTGGGTTGATTTCCCTGAACAAGGTATTGTGCGTAAGATAGTTCAATATCTGATTGTAATATAGGACTGTTACCAACCACGGCCGCAATTTTATCAAGCGTACGGCGAGGGCCCGCTGCTACAGTTGAATCGACCTTGGCTGCTGCTATTTTAGCAGCTGAATCGGCCTTGGTTTGCGCCCCGGCAACTGATACAATTAAAATAAAACTTAAAATAACTATCCCTAACTTTCTCATGTAATGCTCTTATACTCTAAATAAAACGGAACAATAGTCCGTTAAAAACTTCGAATTTCGGTAAAATTTATTAATTATAGCTGAACAAAAAATGTCAATTAAAATACAACCGCTTATAATTGTGCTAATATGGCTATAAAGCGTGAAACGGTTTAACTACTTTTGGTTAAAATTTGTTAAAGTGAAAGTTGAAAACCCGGTTGCCCTACGCTTCATTTTACAGGATGAGCTATATCTTTTAGGTACAGACAAAAAACTGTATGAACATAGCACCATACCTGAACCCGTAATGGAGCAACCCCAACCCGAAATTAAAGCCCAAGCCGCCACCCCAACAATTGAACAGCCCATACCTGAATTTAAAACCCAGGTTGTTATACCTGTAATTGAACAAATTGTTCCTGAGGTTAAAACGCCCGTTGTTAGTTTTAATTATCTGGGACAGAACCTTAAACGCTTTTTAATTCTGGTTAACTACCCCGAATTGGAATTTATTGCCGAAGCGCATTTAACCGCCCTGCAAAATATACTCAAACGCAAAGACCTTGAAATTAACGACGTTGCCATATTAAACATGGCCACTTACAGCGCAGTGAAGCTTGACGAGCTAATCAGTTTTTTTAAGCCGGCTAAACTGTTACTATTAGGGCAAACAGCGCTGCCACAGGGCATAGCCCCCCTTGTATTAAACAATCCCAAAATATTAAATGGCTACACCGCGCTATATAGCTTTGGCTTTAAAGAGATGATGGACAGCGTTGAAAACAAAAAAGCTTTTTGGGAACAGATGAAGGCCCTGTAAAGCCACAGCTTTTTATCCCTGTTCATCAAACTATTATAAAAATATGCAGCAATTAATTTTCGCCACAAATAACCGCCACAAACTTGAAGAAGTGGCCGCAAAAATAAAAGGTAAGTTTGAATTGTTGAGCCTTGATGATATTGGCTGTACAGATGATATTGAAGAAACAGGGACCACCTTTCGTGAAAATGCGTCCATAAAAAGCCAATACATTTATCAGAAATATCAACTGAATTGCTTTGGCGATGATAGCGGACTGGAGATAGACACCCTAAACGGCGAACCCGGTGTTTACTCTGCCCGGTATGCCGGCGAACACGGCAACCAGATGGCCAACATTAATAAGGTACTTACCAATTTGGCAGGCCAAACTAACCGCAAGGCCCGTTTCCGCACGGTTATCTCCTTAATGTGGAACGGTGAGGAACATTTTTTTGACGGAACAGTTGAAGGCAGCATCCGCACCGAACCCAGCGGGAATGATCCATTTGGCTACAATCCTATATTTGAGGCAGAAGGATACAACGTTACCTTCGCCGAGATCAGTTTAGAGGAAAAGAATAAGATAAGCCACCGCGCCAAAGCGATGGACCAACTGATCAGTTTCTTGAGCGCCGCTAATGATAAATAACTCCAATTATTTGAAATTTAGCTTGCATTAAGCGTAACCTTCCGTTTCCGGCATCGTATACACCACTTTTAGGAATACCCATGAAAGCAGTTACCCGTATCACTAATGCCCTATTTGCCAAGCGAGCTAATCAGGGTTTTACAAGCAGTTTAAATAAAGTTAAAGAGGCAGATCAGCTAACAGAAACCATTGACAAGCGATTAAAGGAGATTCAAAAAAAGCTTAAACTTAAAACCCGTTAAGCTATTGTTATATTTGGCAGGGTTTATGCTTATATGCACTAAAATAACCTCAGTCATGAAAAAAATATTTCAAACCTCCATCGCAATCTTATCTCTTATTTTTGTTTTATCGGCCTGTTCATCACAAAAAGGCACGGTTTCAAGCAATGTATCACGCGGCAAATTTGTTGGCACCTGGACATTAAACAATGTAAGTTATGACGGCTTAGTTCAGAATGCTGTACAGCGTGTGTTCGATCAGGCCCCTCCCGAAGCATTTGTTGGCAGCACCTGGAAATTAACCAACAGCGGCAATGGTATATATACCTTATCAAACGGCACATCACAAACCATTTTCTGGTCGGTATATAATGGTGGCAGTACCGGTACACAGTTCCAGTTCAAAAAACTTTACCAGGGCGATAAAGCCAAAGAAGTTCAGGAAGGTTACCGTTTAGATATTGCCAGTAACGATGGTTCAACCATGACCTTAAAATCACCGGTAGCTATTGGCGGCGGCACAGGATACATCATCTACTCGTTTAGCAAAAGCAATTAATTAAGCTTATTAAGCCGAAAGCTTAAGGCGCAAAGCAAAAAGCTGCGAAATAAAAATAAAAAAGCTCAAAGCAAAAGAAATTCTTTTCGCTTTGAGCTTTTTTGTTTTAAACCTTAAGCTTAACTAATTACCGTCAGCCTACTCGGCGGGGGCAAACTTCAGGCATACCGGATTGCCAATATCCAGCTTAAAGCCGGTTGGTGTCAGTCTGCCGGTAGCATTGTCTATCCTGAATACAAATATGCTATCGCTGTTCTGGTTAGCAACCAGTAAAAACTTACCTGTTGGATCAATAGCAAAATCACGCGGGTTTTTACCAAAAGATGATTGGCGCTGTACAAAAGTAAGCTCACCGGTTTCCTGATTTATGGAGTAAACAATAAGTTCATTGGTTTCTAAACGGTTGGAAGCATACAAGAACCTTCCATCAGGCGATACGTGGATGGCTGCACCGGCAGTTTGTCCTTTAAATCCATCGGCCAGTAACGTTATCGTTTGCTTTGGTTTTAAGGTACCGTTATCATAATCAAAAACATGTACGTTTGATCCCATCTCTGTTATCAGGTAAACGTGTTTTTTATCTAACGAAAAATCAATGTGTCGTGGACCATCGCCCGGGGTTACGCTCACAAACGGAGTTGATGCAGGCACCAATGGCTCTTTGTTTGACGGGCGGTAACGCAATACATTTACCTTATCGGTACCCAGGTCATTATATAATACAAACTTTTCATCGGGCGTTAAAATAGCCATGTGCGCATGGGCTGCTTCTTGCCTTTCTTTGTTGGGGCCGTGGCCGGCATCATGCAGGGTTTGTATGGCTTTACCTATTGATCCGTCTTTATTTAAAGGCAGCACAGTAACTACTCCACTGCTGTAGTTAGCCACAAAAATATTTTTCTGCGCTTTATCAACAGCTATGTAACATGGGTCGGCACCTTCAGAGGGTTGTTTATTAATCAGTGCCATTTTGCCCGTTTTAGGTTCAAATGAAAAGGAACTTACTTCGCCTTTGGTTGACTCATTTACGGCATAAATAAATTTGTTGTTTTTGCTTAGGGTAAGGTACGATGGATTACTGACATCGTCTATCTGGCTCAAATAAGCCAGCCTGCCATTTTCGGCATAAAAACGATAAATGGCTATCCCCTTACTGCTGCCGGAGGTGTAGGTACCAATGACCAGATCATAAGTTGACGGGCCTTTCTTTTTATTTGGCTTATTTTGTGCGTAAGTAAATAACGGTGATAACAATGCGATGATCAGAACAATTTTTTTCATGAGGAGATGAAATTGATTAGAATGCGCAAGTTAACAAAATTGATAAAAAAAATGCTCCGTTAGTAAACGGAGCATTTTTTTTATTTTATCAGGTGCTTTAATTGAATGATTTCTTTTTCATCCAGGTAGCGCCAGCGGCCACGCGGCAGGTCTTTCTTGGTCAGGTTGGCGTAAACCACCCGGTCAAGCTTTACCACATCGTAACCAAGGCTTTCAAATATACGGCGTACAATGCGGTTTTTTCCGCTGTGTATCTGTATACCTACTTCTCTTTTTGAACCACCGGCTACGTATGATACCGAATCCGGTTTTATCAAACCATCTTCCAGTTCAATACCAAAGCCTATTTTATTTAAGTCGCCTTGGGTTAAGCTTTTGCTCAGTTCAACTTGGTATAACTTGGATATGTTACTACGTGGGTGCGACAACTTATCTGCCAGTTCACCATCATTGGTCATTAAAAGCAAACCAGTGGTGTTCCTGTCTAAACGACCTATAGGATAAATACGTTCCTTGGTTGCTTTTTCAACCAGGTGCATTACTGTACGGCGTTCCTGCGGATCCTCCGTAGTAGTAATATAATCTTTTGGCTTGTTTAATAGTACGTAAACCATTTTCTCGCGTCGCAAGGTTTCGCCATTGTATTTGATCTCGTCTTTCATCGGATCAATTTTGGCACCCAGCTCATCAATCACCACACCGTTAACCATTACCACACCGGCAATAATTAGCTCGTCGGCTTTACGTCGTGAGCAAATGCCCGCGTTTGAAATATAACGGTTAAGGCGGATCAGTCCGTCATCCTTGGTTTTTGATTCCGCAGGTTTTTTACGGCCGCGTAATGTTTTAACCGGGGCATCAAGATCCTTGGTTATTTTATCATATACCGGCTTGCGCTGCGGTGGCCTTTCGCCCGTGTATGGTTTTGCTGCGCCATCCCGTTTTTTAAAGCCGCCGTCTTTAAAGCCGCCGTCAGATGGCCTGTCGCTGAATTTTTTATCAGTTGAACGTTCTCTTGGTTTTGAACCGGCATCAAATTTACGGTCACCGGCTGAGTCAGCACCAAAACTTCTTTTTGGCCTGTCTTCAAAACCTGATGTTCTTGTACGTGGGGATGAGTAAGGTTTCTTCTCGCCGCCTGAGCTGCTTCCGAAACTTCTTTTTGGTCTTTCGCCTTCGCCGCCAGATGATGGCCTGCCTGAGTAAGGCTTCCTTTCACCGGCCGAGCTTGAGCCAAAGCTTCTTTTTGGTCTTTCATCGCTATCACCGGTTGGCCTGCCCGAGTAAGGTTTGCTGCGTGGTGAAAATGATTTTTTATCACCGGATGATGCTCCATCCCTGAAACTACTTTCGCCGGATGGGCGTCCTGAATAAGGTTTTGATCTTCCTGACGTTTTTCTGTCGCCTGATGATGCACCTCCGCTAAAACTGCTTTTGGGCTTATCATCGCTAAACCTGTTGCTTTGGAAAGGTTTTGGTTCAGGCTTGGTGAATTTTTTCTTTTCTCCGTTTGGAGTGGCTTTGCCTTTAGCCGTTGCAGGTCTTTGGGGTTTATCGTCGCTTCTTGAGCTCCGGCCTGTCGTTCTTTTTGGCTTGTCGTCGCGACTACCTGTTGGTCTCTTAAATACCATATTTTTTTGTTTTGCGCTTTCGCAGCGTGAGGGTCAAAGGTACGCTTTTTTGGCAATTTCTAATCAAAAAAAGTAAAAATTTTATCGGGTTCAAAAACTGTGTTTAAGCAGTTTTAAAGCCCGTTTTTGGACCAAAAATCGCAACTAAAAAAGTTAGCAAAAAGCTAAGTATTTGATAATGTGACCCATATAAACTACCTTTGCAGCACATTTTACCTAATGTATAGTTAATGATAAAAAAAGAAATGATCAAAAAACACTTACTTACGTGCTCCGTAATGCTGGTGCTGGTTCTCATTTCAAAGCTTAATATTTACAGTACAACCGTTACCGAAAGGGTTGTAAAAACTGGAGATTTAAGCCATCGGAGCTCGAAATTTATTTTTATAACAAGCAATGCAAATGCATACAATTTTGCAAACGAAGCTTTACCTGTTAACGATGCCAGGGTTACAAAAAAACTGCAACATTCGCTTTATCAGCACAACTACAAGCATGTTCAGTCAACTGTACTGCATCGTAAGGCCGAGAAATGGTTCCCTGTTATTGAACCACTTTTAAAGCTTTACGGCATCCCCGATGATTTTAAGTACATCCCGCTGGTTGAGTCGGGCCTTTGCGAAGGCACTTCACCCAAAGGAGCAAGGGGCTTATGGCAATTTATGCCGGGCACCGCACGTACTTATGGACTTAAGGTAGGTCATGGCGTTGACGAGCGTAACAACCTGCGCAAATCAACCATTGCTGCCTGCAAGTATATCAAAGAACTATACGGTGAATTTAATAGCTGGACGCTGGCCGCAGCCGCCTACAACAACGGCTCAATTAAGCTTGAAAGGGCTATTAACAAACAAAATGAAGATAATTATTTCCGCATGAGCCTGAACCGCGAAACCGGTTCATACATCTACAAGCTTATTGCCATGAAAGCAATTATCCAGCAACCAAAAAAGTACGGATATGATAACTATTATGCTTATATCCCACCTACACAATTGCTGAACTTTAATTGATATTGATATTCAGTGTCATAATTAGTTAAAGATTACATTACGGAGCACCCCGAGGCCGACTTCCTGGATGGAACGTCGGCCTTTTTTGCGTATATTTGTAGCAATTTAGTTGATTGGTTTATTAGCTTGATTAAGTGAGTAGCGGGTGGTAATTTATGCCTTATTCTAATCTTAATCACCGCAATCTATACTAGTCAACCAAATCAACCCATCTTGATAAATATGATTACAAAACCTGTTGATCTGGGCGAGCAAAGTGAAGTTGAAGTTTACGGAGCCCGGGTACATAACTTAAAAAATATTGATGTTTCTTTTCCGCGCAACCAACTGGTAGTAATTACCGGTTTGAGCGGCAGCGGCAAATCATCACTGGCTTTTGATACCATTTACGCCGAAGGGCAGCGCCGTTATATGGAAACATTTTCGGCTTACTCGCGCCAGTTCATGGGCGGAATGGAGCGCCCCGATGTGGATAAGGTATCAGGACTGAGCCCGGTTATTGCTATTGAGCAAAAAACAACCAGTAAAAATCCGCGGTCGACAGTAGGTACCATTACCGAGATCTATGATTTTATGCGTTTGCTTTTTGCCCGTACCGGCGAGGCCTATTCCTATACCACGGGTGAAAAAATGGAACGCATGTCTGAAGATCAGATCCTAAAAACCATTACCGAAAAATTCGACGGGCAGCCGGTTAATATCCTGGCCCCGGTGGTAAAAGCCCGTAAAGGCCATTACCGCGAACTTTTTGAGCAAATACGCAAACAAGGCTACCTTAAGGTGTGGATTGATGGTGCCATGGCCGATGTGGAACCCAAAATGCAGGTTGACCGTTATAAGATACATGATATTGATATTGTGGTTGACCGCCTGGTAGTATCAGAAAAAGACAGCAAACGTTTATATACATCTGTACAGGCCGCCCTTAAAATAGCCAAAGGCATTATCCGCGTGGGCGACAAGGATAATAATGTAGCTTATTACAGTAAATATCTGATGGACCCTGTATCGGGTATATCTTATGATGAACCACAGCCTAATACATTTTCTTTTAACTCGCCTTATGGCGCCTGCGAAAAATGTAACGGCTTAGGGTATATTTTTGAGGTTGATGAAGCCTCTGTTATACCCAATCCTAAATTAAGCATCCTTAATGGCGGGCTTGCCCCCATTGGCGAATACCGCGAAACCTGGATTTTTCAGGTATTAAAATCGCTAGCTAAAAAATATGAGTTCTCCCTGTCAACCCCGATAGAAAAACTAACGCGCGAGCAGCTGGATATTATCCTGAACGGCTCACCGGATATGATTACGGTTGCCGTGGAGTATAACAAATGGAACGTACAAAGCTACCAGATCACTTTTGACGGTATTATCCGGATGCTGGAAGAGCAGCAGGAGCGCCGTGGCGATGAAGGGATGGACGATATGGAAAACTATCGCGTGCTTAAAACCTGTCCTACCTGCGATGGCGCGCGTCTGAAAAAGGAATCGCTGCACTTTAAAGTTGATAACAAAAATATATTTGAGCTGGCCTGTATGGATATCCGTACCCTGCAGGAGTGGTTCACTAACCTGGAAGACAGGCTAACTGAACGCCAGAATGTTATTGCCAAAGAGATATTGAAAGAGATCAGGGCACGTATTGTGTTCCTGTTAGATGTGGGACTGAGCTATTTAACGCTTGACCGTACAGCCAAAACCCTTTCGGGTGGCGAGGCGCAACGCATCCGTTTGGCCACACAAATTGGCTCGCAATTAATGAATGTGATGTACATTTTGGATGAGCCAAGCATCGGCCTGCACCAGCGCGATAATGAGCGTTTAATAAATGCACTTAAAAACCTCCGCGATCTCGGCAATACCGTATTGGTGGTAGAGCACGATAAGGATATGATACTGGAAGCCGACCATGTAATTGATATGGGCCCGGCAGCGGGCGTACATGGCGGGCAAATTGTTGCGCAGGGCACTCCAGCACAACTTATGGCTGAGCATACGCTTACTACGTCATACATTAACGGTGAGCGCTCCATAGCCATCCCCGAAAAAAGGAGAGAAGGTAATGGCAAAACACTAAGCCTTAAAAAAGCAAGCGGCCATAACCTTAAAAAGGTATCTGTCGATTTTCCTTTAGGCAAACTTATCGGCATTACCGGGGTATCAGGCAGTGGTAAATCAAGCCTAATTACTGAAACGCTGTATCCTATATTAAACCATCATTTTTTCAGGGCTAAAAAGCACCCGCTGCCTTACGAAAAAATTGAAGGACTTGAGAATATTGATAAAGTAATTGAAATTGACCAAACGCCAATTGGCCGCACACCACGTTCAAATCCGGCAACTTATACCGGTGTGTTCTCTGATATTCGTAACCTGTATGTAGCCCTCCCCGAATCAAGGATCAGGGGATACAAACCTGGTCGTTTTTCATTCAATGTAAAGGGTGGTCGTTGCGAAACCTGCCAGGGCGCCGGCATGAAAGTGATAGAAATGAACTTTTTGCCCGATGTACAAGTTCCCTGTGAAGAATGTGGCGGCCGCAGATATAACCGCGAAACCCTTGAAGTACGCTACCGCGGCAAATCAATCAGTGATGTACTGGATATGAGTATTGAAGATGCTACGCCATTTTTTGAGCATATTCCATCTATACACCGAAAAGTAAAAACATTATTTGATGTTGGTTTAGGATACATTACGCTGGGGCAATCGTCAACCACGCTTTCGGGCGGCGAGGCGCAGCGCGTAAAACTGGCTACCGAGCTATCCAAAAAAGACACCGGCAATACTTTTTACATTTTAGATGAGCCCACAACCGGCCTGCACTTTGAAGACATTAATGTACTCTTAGGTGTTTTATATCAACTGGTTGACAAAGGAAATACCGTACTGGTTATTGAACATAACCTGGATGTGATAAAAGTGGTTGACCACGTGATTGACCTTGGCCCCGAAGGCGGCTCAGGCGGTGGCAAAATATTATACTCAGGTACTCCCGAAGGACTTTGCAAAGTAAAAGACAGTTTTACCGGCCAGTTTTTGAAAAAAGAAATGGGGATAAAATAAGTTTTTTATTTGATGCTTTTTAAACGGCATGTACAATATATTGTACATGCCGTTTTGTTTTTATACCTTTAATCAATATTTTGATTAAAAAGATAAATGGAAATTACCACATATACCGCCTTCAGGCAGCAATTAAAGTCCTTTCTGGATAAGGTGCGCAATGATCATAAGCCATTATTAGTAACCAGTACCACTGGCGATGATGTGGTTGTAATTTCAAAAGCCGATTACGAGAGTATGGAGGAAACTTTTTACCTGCTCAAAAGCCCCAATAATGCTGCACACCTTTTAAAAGGTATTGAAGAATATGAAAAAGGCTTAGGTCAGGAAAAAAAGCTTATTGATTAGTGAAGATTATTTTTTTGAGCCCTGCATGGGATGATTACCTATACTGGCAAACCACAGATAAATCTGTTTTAAAAAAAATCAACGCCTTAATTAAAGAAATAGACCGCACTCCGTATGAGGGCAATGGTAAACCAGAACCTTTAAAACATACTTTGGGTGGATGGTGGTCGCGCAGGATCAATCTTGAACAACGCCTGGTGTATAAAGTAGAGAACGAATCCGTTTTTATTCTTCAATGCCGGTATCATTATTAAACTTCCTTTTCTATAGTTTCAAAAACTTCGTAAGGCTGCTTGTGTCAAAAAGCGATTCAGGCACAGCCGTTCTTTTTCTATTTCATTTTCTTAGCTTTACTTATTAACTATTACTGAAAAATGAAAAAAACGTTCCTACTTCTATGTGCCGTAGCGGCACTGGCTGCCTGTAACCAGTCCAAAACCACCAATTCGGCCCAAACCGATAATAAAGAGCTGGCCAAGGTGTTTAACAATTACTTTGAAGAGTCATTAAAGCTATACCCGCTTAATGCCACTTTTATTGGCGATAACCGCTATAATGACCTATTGCCAAATGATGGCTCCGTCCAGTTTTTAACTAAGGCAAAAGCCTTTTACACCGATTACCTGGGCCAGGTTAAACACTTTAACCGCGCAGAACTAAACGAGGCCGACCAGTTATCGTATGACATTTTTACCTACGAAGCACAGTTGGCGCTTGATGGGTTTAAACATCATTTTGAATACATACCTTTTAACCAGTTTTTCGCCTTACCTATTACCATGGGGCAGTTAGGTTCAGGCTCAAGTGCACAACCTTTTAAAACTGTAAAAGATTATAACGACTGGTTAAAACGCGCCTCGGCATTTTCTATCTGGGCCGACACCGCTATCAGTAATTTTAACAAGGGTATTAAAGCCGGTGTAGTTTTACCAAAGGCGTTGGTGATAAAAGCTATTCCAGAGTTAGAAGGTCTTGTCACTACCGATCCTGCAAAAAGCTTATTCTACGGACCGATCACCAACCTGCCAAAGGATTTTTCTGATGCCGATAAAAAACAGCTGACAGAAGCCTACAAAAAAGCAATAACTACTACTATAACGCCTACCTATAAAAAACTGGCCGGTTATTTAAAAACCGAGTACCTGCAACATGCCCGTACCACATCAGGGTATTCTGCATTGCCTGATGGTGCCGCAAAATATGCTTACCTCGTAAAACAGCAAACCACGACCGATAAAACCCCTGAAGAAATTTATCAGATCGGGTTAAAAGAAGTAAGCCGCATCCGTGGTATTATGGACAGCATTAAAACCAGCGTTGGCTTTAAAGGCGACCTGAAAGCATTTTTTGAATACATGAAAACCGATCCTAAATTCATGCCTTATAAAACCCCTAAACAAGTTTTGGATGCTTTTGAAGACATACACAAACGGATGGAGCCAAATCTGAAAAAAATGTTTAATCACGTGCCCAAAACTCCTTTCGAGATAAAACAGACAGAGGCTTTTCGTGCAGCATCTGCAAGTGCAGAATACAACCAGGGCTCGGCTGATGGCAGCAGACCGGGTATATTTTATGTACCTATCCTTGATGCCACCAAGTTTAACACCACATCGGGCATGGAGTCATTATTTTTACATGAAGCTATTCCGGGCCATCATTACCAGATCTCCTTAACGCAAGAAAACACTTCATTGCCAAAATTCCGCAGGTTTGACGGTAATGAGAACGCTTACGTAGAAGGCTGGGCCCTGTATTGCGAATCGTTGGGTAAGGAACTGGGGTTATATACCGATCCGTACCAATACATGGGCGCATTAGGCGATGAAATACACCGCGCCATACGCCTGGTGGTTGATGTAGCCATCCATACCAAAGGTATGACCCGTGAGCAGGCCATTAAATATATGATGGATAACGAAGCCATAAGCGAGCAAGGCGCAACTGCGGAAATTGAGCGCTACATGGCCATCCCGGGCCAGGCTTTAGGTTATAAAATGGGAGCCCTTAAAATACGCGAGCTCCGTAACAGATATGAAAAGCAACTGGGCAGTAAATTTGACTTGGCCGAGTTCCATAATCAGGTACTAAAAGATGGCTCCATGCCACTTGCTGTATTTGAAGCCAAAATGGATGCCTGGGCAGCAAAACAATAAGTAAAAAAGGGACATTGCCAAGGATAAAAAAATACTTTGTCATCCTGAGCATAGCGAAGAATCTAATTACCGAATAGATCCTTCGTTCAGGATGACAAATTGTTATTTATAAGAAGTGCTTTATATCTCCTTTGACGCATTATTTTAAGCTTTTTAGCATATCCGCTATCCTTTACCCTCCTAAGTTCATCCGTACTTCATATTGCAACAATATTTTTGCATAAAAACAATTTGATTTTTATCAACTTTGTAATTAAAAAGTTTAAGGAGTGCAAAACAGCAATATCAATACAATTAAAAAATTACAGGTGCTTTTAGTATCCGCCTGTTATATTTTTATTGCGGTATCGCACATGTTTTTTCTTCCGCGTTTAACGGAACTAAATAGCAAGGCTGCATTAAGCCACAACTCCATATTTAAGCGCAAACCTGAAACATCGGTTACCAGCGTTAACCATATTAACTTTTTTCAGCGTACCGATAAGTTTATCGTTAATGACAAGAAATCGGCAATTGACTTGATGAACATAGTTATCAGCAGTTTTATACTGCTGATGTTTGCAAGGCTTGTCTGGAGGTTAAATCCAAAACAGTTTTTCACGCTCCGTTGGTCAGCGGTTAACTACCAATACTCTTATTTGTCTTTCTGCACTTTTAAAATCTGATCTAAGCCTGTTCAGGCTTAAGCGCTATGCTTAAGAGATCAATTCATTTTAAATAGTTTATCTATCATTTTACCGGTATCTGTCAGTTTGCTTACTGTAATTGAGCTGTTCTATTGTTTTGACAATGGCGGCAATCTGCAAGTTAGCTTTACCGGTATAAGCTCATTCCAGAAAACTTATATGCAAAGTTTAAAAAGACAACTATTCATGGCTATGGGCCTGCTCATTACCCTGAATACTTATGCTCAACAAAATCCACCTCAGGTTAGCTTAAAAATGCTGCTTGGCCGTGTAAATCAAAATGCACCAACGCTGCTTACCGATTCTGCAGCAATTTCTATCACCAGAGCACAGGCAACAGAAACGCACAGTAACTGGTTGCCCAACCTACGCCTCAATTATCAGGCAGATGTGGGTTCCAATAATAACGTAGCAGGGCCATACTTTGGCTTCGGTATTATCCCCTCTGATTCGCGCGGGGTACGTACCGAAAGTAACACCACCGCCGTATCAGCTAATGTGGGTGTGGCCGCGCTTGACTGGGAGATATATAATTTTGGCTCCTATGGCGCGCAAAACAAAGTAGCCAACTCTGATGTCCAGGTTCAGCAAAATCAGTTCGCCAGGTCAAAGTATGATTTGCAGGCCTACACCATCGGCAATTATCTGCAACTGCTACGCCTGCATGACCTGCTCACTATACAAGCCCGCAACATACAACGTAATGTTGAAATACGCCGTTCCATACAATCTTTGGCCAAAAGCGGGGTAAGGGCAGGGGTTGATACCAGTATTTCAGAGGCCGAACTATCCAAGGCCCGCCTCAATTATATTGAGCTGGCTAACCAGGAAAAACAGGTGCAACTACAGCTGTCGGCAGTAAGCGGGTTACCTTACCAAATCATTGTGCCCGATACCACCGCCGAAATGGATCTTATCAATCAAACACCGGCCCTGCAAACCTTAACACCTGATACCGTGAACCACCCCTTGCTTAACTACTATCGTTCGGTGTACCAGAACAGTCTGCAACGCGAGAACATGGTAAAAAAAAGCTATAACCCTAAGATACTCTTGGAGGCTGCCGCTTGGGGCCGGGGTTCCAGCGTGGATGCCAATGATAATTTCCACAGCCTATCCACCGGTTGGGGGTTTGACAGGAATAACTACCTCGTGGGCATCGGCGTATCGTACAATCTGTTTGATTTGCGTCGCAGGCAACTGAAGCTTCGCACCCAAAAAGCAGCCAGCAGCTATAACGCCCAAAAGCTGTATGAACAAAAGAAACTATTATCCATAGGGGCCAGCCAGGCCGATGTAGAGCTGGAAACAGCGCGGCAACGCTTGCAGGAAATACCTAATCAACTTAAGGCGGCCAATGATGGTTACCGGCAAAAGCTTTCCCTGTACAAAAACGGCTTAACCGATATTATTGAGCTTGATGCCGCGCTCAATATCCTGTACCGTGCCGAAACAGATTATGCCCAGGCCAAATTTGCTTACTCGGGGGCACTGTTCCAGAAAGCCGTTACGGATAACCAGGTTAACACAGTTTTAAACCTTTTAAAATAATTTAGCTATGTCAATGGTCACCTCCGCGCTTAAAAGGCCCATCACTACTGTAGTGATCACCATGAGCCTGCTGATATTTTCAGTGCTCAGCGCAGTAAAAATACCGATAGATATATTTCCGCAGCTAAACCTGCCCACTATATACGTTATCGAAGCCTATGGCGGCATGTCGCCGCAGCAAATGGAAGGCTTTTTCTCCACCAAATTTCAGGATCAGTTTCTGTATATCAATGGTATCAAAAGCATCACCAGTAAAAACATACAGGGTTTAACCCTCATCAAACTATCGTTTTACGAAAGCACCAACATGGCCGAAGCTTCGGCACAGGTAGCACTACAGGTAAACAGGGCATCCAGCTTTTTCCCGCCGGGCGCGCTGCCTCCGCAGGTAGTTAGGTTTGATGCTTCGTCATTACCCGTTGGGCAGCTGGTATTCTCCAGCCCCACCCGCAGCTTAAAGGACATTTATGATATGGCGGCCACCAAAATACGCCCCATGTTTGCCACCGTTCCGGGCTTGTCGCCATCGCCGCCGTTTGGAGCCAATGCACGTTCCATCACCGTGAACCTTGACCCCGACAAGCTGCGCAGCTATAACTTAACACCAGACGAGGTGGTGGATGCCTTGGCTAAGTTCAACGTAACATCACCGTCAGGAAACCTCCGGTTAGATAATACCATGTTCCTGACCACCATGAACACGCTCATTAAAAACCCGGATAATTTTGGCGATATCCCGGTAAAAACACAGAATGGTGTGCCCATTTTTGTAAAAGATGTGGCCCGCGTAGCTGATGCTGCCGACGTTACGGTAGACTATGCCCTCATCAACGGAAAACGGTCGGTATATATCCCGGTAGTAAAAACTGCCGATGCATCAACCTGGGCCGTGGTGCAAGATCTCAAAAGCAAACTGCCCGAAATGCAGAACCTGCTACCGGATGATGTAAAACTGAGCTATGAGTTTGACCAATCTGTGTTTGTGGTAAACGCAGTAAAAAGCTTAATGACCGAGGGTGGCCTGGGCGCCCTGCTCACCGGTTTAATGGTACTGCTATTTCTGCGCGACTGGCGCAGTAGCCTTATCGTGGTAATCACCATTCCGGTATCTATATTAATCGGGGTTTTACTGTTGAGCCTTTTCGGGCAAACCATCAACATCATGACACTAAGCGGACTGGCACTGGCGATAGGTATCCTCGTTGACCAGGCCACGGTGACCATTGAGAATATTCACCAGCATCTGGAAATGGGTAAATCCAAACGCCTGGCCATTCATGATGCCTGCGAAGAGATCGCATTTCCGCTGTTACTGATATTATTATGTATCCTGGCCGTATTTGCACCATCTTTTATGATGACGGGCGTACCCAAGGCCATGTTTTTGCCATTATCGCTATCCATCGGTTTAACCATGATCGTGTCATACATCCTGGCGCAAACTGTGGTACCTATCCTGAGTAATTGGCTTATCAAGGCCGAGCGCTACCAGCATTATCACCACGATGACATTCATGCTCATGCAGGTGAGGCACTTGATGATAACGAAGAAAAACAGGTTAAAAAACATTTGCATCAAGAGCAAAATCATCCCGAAAAAAATGATCTGTTTGAGCGCATAAAGCTTTGGCTTATCCGGGTGCTTAATAGCTGTATGCCCCGTAAAAAGGGGATTGTACTGGTATACCTGGTTACTGTGATAGCGCTGGCAGGTGCATGCTTTGTGTTTATAGGCAAGGATATGATGCCTAAAATTAATAACGGCCAGTTCCAGATCAGGCTCAAAGAACCTGATGGCACCCGGCTTGAGCGTACGGAAGATGCCTTTAAGCAGGTACTGCAGATTATTAACCAAACGGTGAATAACCATGTTGAAATTACATCCGGTTACGTTGGTTTAGTGCCTACCAGCTACGGTACCAGTAATCTCTACGTATTTAATACCGGTACGCAGGAAGCTGTATTACAGGTAAACCTTGACGAAAAATACAAGGTGAACATGGATGAGTTGAAGGATGCCTTGCGCAAAAATATCCATTACAAGCTACCTGAACTTCAGATTATCTTTGAGCCGATTGACATGACCGAGAAGATCATGAGCCAGGGAGCATCGTCGCCTATTGAGGTACAGGTAGCCGGTAAGGACATGGCACAAATTGAAAGCTATGCCAATAAAGTGGTGGATAAACTCAGGGGCATTAGTTACCTGCGCGACGTGCAGATAGCACAGCCGCTGAAATTCCCGGTGATTAAAATTACCCTTGACAGGTTGAAGGCCGCTCAGTTGGGCCTCAACATTAAGGATATTGCCCGTTCAGTTACAGCCAGTACCTCATCAAGCCGTTTTACCGACAAAAACCTCTGGCTGGATGAAAAAGGTGCATACACCTACCAGGTGCAGGTGCAAATTCCGGAATATGTGATGAACACCATGGACCAGCTTAAAGAAATTCCGCTGGTTAAAGGGCAAAGCAGCCCGGTGTTGAGCGATATTGCCACTTTTAACACCGTATACGTGCCAGGCGAATATGACCGCGCAGGGCCGCGCAGGTTTTTAACTGTTAGCGCCAATATTTATAAAAAGGATCTGGGTACGGCCACTACTGATGTTCAAAAGGCTATTAACTCGCTGGGTGCGCCGCCAAAAGGTTTAATAGCCTCATTAAATGGTATGTCAAACCTGCTTACCGAAACATTAACCAGCTTACAGAACGGTTTGGGACTGGCCATTTTGGTGATATTTTTATTACTGGCAGCCAATTACCAATCATTCAAGGTATCATTAACAGTACTATCAACCGTGCCCGCGGTAATATTAGGTTCGTTGCTGATGCTGCTGGCTACGGGCTCTACGTTAAACCTGCAGTCGTATATGGGTATGATCATGTCAACCGGGGTATCGGTGGCCAATGCCATCCTGATTGTTACCAATGCCGAAAAACTACGGATTGATTACCGCAATGCCACCAGGGCAGCCATTACCAGCGCATCTATCCGGTTGCGCCCTATCCTGATGACCAGTTTAGCCATGATAGCAGGTATGATCCCCATGGCCTCGGGCATGGGCGAAGCCGGCGAGCAATCTGCGCCACTCGGCCGCGCCGTTATAGGCGGACTGTTTGCATCAACCCTTGCAGCATTGTTTATTTTACCGCTGGTATTTGCATGGGTACAACAAAAAAGCACATTTAATTCGCCATCATTAATGCCCGAAGAAACGGCAGTGCAACCAGCAGAAATATTAGAGGAACAACCATCAATTGTATAAGATCATGAAATTTAAATCAATCATATTATTAGCTGCTATTGTAAGTACACTGGCAGCCTGCTCAGGGAACCAAAAACCGGTAGACATGGCCGCTGCGGCAACTCCGGGCAAATCAGCCTATGAAACCGGCTCTATAACAGAAAAATCCCTTTCAAGCACCGCCCGCCTGCCGGGGCAGTTAAAACCCTACAATGAGGTAAACATTTTCCCTAAGGTAAATGGCTTTGTGAAGGAACTGTATGTTGACCGCGGCTCTATTGTAAAAAAGGGCCAATTGCTCATGACGCTGGAGGCCCCCGAAATGGAAGCACAGCTACAAGCAGCTAACTCCCGCTTTATTCAGGCACAAGAAAATGCGCTGGCCAGTAAAGAAAAATACCGCCGCTTAAAAGAGGCAGCCAAAGAGCCCGGATCAGTATCACCGCTTGACCTGGACAATGCGCAGGCCAGGATGCGTGCTGATGATGCCATGGCCCATTCCGAAGAATCAAACGTGGCATCGGTACGTACTATTCAGGGCTACCTGAGTATCCGTGCGCCATTTGACGGCATGATTGTATTGCGTAATGTATCACCGGGTGCATTAGTATCGCCGGGTAAGGGTACCGACTTGCCAATGCTGGTACTACAGGACATCAGCAAACTGCGTCTGGAGGTTTTTATTCCCGAAGATTACGTTGATAAGGTTGATCTTAACCAACCGGTTAAATTTAATTTTAACTCGATGCCGGGAAGTGTGCATACTGCAAAAATAAGCCGCTCGGCCAATTCACTGGGCAGCATGCGTTCAGAGGCTATTGAAATTGATGTACAAAATAAAGATGGCCAGTTAAAACCGGGGATGTACGCCGAGGTAGGCATACCGATGCTGTCGGGAGCCAAATCATTACTGGTACCTAATAACGCTATAGTACGGTCAACCGAACGCGAATATATAGTTACCGTAAAAAATGGCAAAGCTGCCCTGGTTGATATCAAAGAGGGCCTGGCAAGACATGACTCGACCGAAGTTTTTGGCAATTTAAAAGCCGGTGACCTCATCGTTAACCATCCCGGCGACGAGCTGAAGGAAGGCACCAACATTCATTAAAAAAACGAAAGCCGCTTCATCAATAGTATGGAGCGGTTTTTATTTTGTCGTATTTTACCTGTCAATTGTCGTATCAGGCCCTCATAAAATTGCCATATACCCTGCATTTTTGTATAGTGCACCCCAACTGCACTATTAAGGGCATATCAAATGGCAAATATCAATTCATACCTCACCTTCAACGGCAATTGCTCCGAGGCAATGACTTTTTATAAGGGGTGTCTTGGCGGCGAACTGATCATTCAAACAGTTGGCGATTTACAACTGCCACTTACCGAGCCTATGCCGCCATGTATGGAAAAATGCGTAGTGCACTCCACGCTCACCAATAACACTTTAATACTTACGGCCTCTGATATGGTACCTGATGCGGGCCTGGTGAAAGGCAACTCCGTTTCTTTATTGCTCAACTGCAACAGCGAGCAGGAGGCCAGAATATTTTATGCCAGCCTCTCTGCCGGTGGCCACGTTACCCATCCACTCGAAAAGACCTACTGGGGAGCCCTATTTGGCGATCTGACCGACAAATTCGGTATACACTGGCTTATTAATTTCGAAAACGATTATTAGTAATTAATATAATCTTCGGTAAATCTTCCATCAGCATACAAGTCAATAAGACCGTAGCCGGGGGCTGTTTCCCGTTTGTTGCCTTCCCACCATGCGCCGCAAACAGCGCCGTTGCATATATAGGTAACATGATTGTAAACCACTTTATCGCGCAGGTGGATATGACCACTGAGGCATAGCTTAACATTAGGGTGTTGATAAAACAGATTGATTATTTTGGCATTATCGGTATGCATATCGCCGCCTAACATTACCCATTTGTTAACCGTATCGTCCTCAATCAGGTTAGTGACCGTTAAAATAGGTATGTGCGTCATTACCAGTACCGGCATCGCGAGGTCGGTAGCTTTTAGTTCCTGCTCAAGCCAGGCAAATTGTTCATCGCCCAGCTTACCAATATACCAGGTATTGTCAATATCTAAATGAACACTATCCAGGATAATGAATTTCCAGCCACCCTTTATAAAACTGTAATACGGCTTAACAAGCCCCAACTGATCCATAGAGTATTGTTTGCCGTATAGTGTTTGGCCCTTATCATTCTCGTTCCACCAAATATCATGGTTACCTAAACAGTAATGCACCGGCAGGCTGCAATCTGCTTTCATGGTAGCTTTTGTAAGCTGCCATTGATCATTAATAGTGCTGATGTTTTCTTTATTCATATCAAACACCATGTCGCCGCCATTTAATATCAGATCAACTTTGGGGCTTTGATTTTGTACGTGATGCAGGCATTTAACAAAACGTGCCGGAGCGTCAAACTTATTTTTAAGATGTATGTCGGTTAAATGGGCTATCCGTAAAACCGGTTGTTTGGGGTTCGATGTTTTAGCAAAACCTAAGGAGGGAACCAACAACAGTCCCCCAATATTTTTCAGTGCCGATCTTCTTTGCATAGTTTTTAGCTGTAGCTACAAATTTGCTTTATCTGTTTTGATTTTACCTTAAGTTGGGATTAAATAATCTGTTAAACTATTTTATTTTCAAATCGGCTATAAATGACTATTCATTACATTTGCCCAAAATTCACACCATGATAGCACACCACGTTTTATTCTGGCTAAAAGCCGATACTACCTCTGATCAAAAAGCTGCTTTTCGTAAAAGCCTGCAAACTTTAGAAAACATAGAAGTTGTTAAAACCTTCCACATCGGCACGCCGGCTCCTATTGAGCGCGCCGTTGTAGATACCAGCTATACCTTTAGTTTGATATTGTTTTTTGAAGATCTGGCTGCACATGACGTTTACCAGGTTCATCCACTGCACAAGGCATTTTTAGACGAGTTCAGGGTTTACTTTGAAAAGGTGGTTATTTACGATGCCGAATAAGCTTCGGTTATCTCTTTAAACCCAATGATAACAAAGCCGCTTTTCCAATCAAAAAGCGGCTTTGTTATATAATCAAATCACCGGTGGCGGGGAGTTCAATTAAGACTTTTCAGTAGGGCTAAAACATCTGTCCATGAATTTACCCTTTGGTGATGATTGATGTTGGCATTATGCGCCGCGTTAAACATAATGGCTACGCCTTTAAACTTATCCAGGTTTTTAGGATGGTCATCAATCATATAATCGGCGTTTATTACGCTTTTATCTCCGCAAAAAACAATATTGTGCCAGGATATAAAAGGAAAATGCTCCTGCAGCCATGCATGTTTTTCGGGAAGCGACTGCGGAAATTCCATTGCGGCCGATACGATGTAAATTTCATAATCCTTCATCAATTCGGTAATGACCTCCACAGCACCAGGCATTACCGGGAGCGACCTGAAAAAACCGGGAGTAAATGCAAACTTGTGGGCCGCGCCTTTATCAGGAAAACCTTCTCCTTCGGGCTTCCCCACCAACTGTTCATAGGGTATCTGAACACCGTAGGCATTGTAATACCAGGTTAAAAAGTGCGAATCGGTATCTGCCAAAACACCGTCCATATCTACTGCAATTCTTTTCAATGTTTTCATTTTGCAATATTATGCAATATATTTCAATAATTTGCAAATAAAACTCGAACAGATGCAATAATCTGCAACGTGTATTTTATTTATATATTTGTTTATGCTAAAAGCAGAAAGACTCCAAAAGATAGTTGAACAAATTGCAAAAGACAATAAAGTAATACTGGATGACCTGAGCCTGTTGCTCAATGTATCAACAGATACGGTGAGACGGGATATAAAAGAATTATCTGATAAAGGATTATTAAAGGCTGTACGAGGCGGCGCCATCATGGGTTCGCAGGTGCACCCTCATTTTAAAGAACGCCAGCATATTGATACCCAGCAAAAAAAGGTAATTGCTCAAAAGGTGCTGGAATTTATAAAATCAGGCCAGGTTATTTTAGCAAATGCAGGCACCACCACCACCGCAGTAATGGAAGCTTTACCTAAAGACATAACCTTAACCGTTATAACCAATAGCTTTCCAATCATATCGGTTTTGGAAGACTATCCTAACGTAAATGTATTTTTTATTGGAGGCCAGCTCAATAAACACAGCTTTTCAACCACGGGATACGAAACCATTGAAGCCATACGAAATTTCAGGGCAGATATATGCCTATTGGGTATCTGCAGCATTGATTTAAAGGTAGGGTTAACCGACTTTGATTATCAGGAAAGCCTGGTTGACAGGGCTATGATTGAAACATCAAAATACATTATTGCACTTTCAACCTATGACAAAGTAGGAACATCAGACCCTTACTACGTATGCGCCGCCAATGGCATAGATGTATTGATCACTGAAAAAGACCCATCCGTTGCAGACCTGGTTGGATTTAAAGATGCCGGAATATTGATAAAATAAGGTACCCCTTTTAACTACACCGTGTAATTAAAACGCCCTGAATAATGGCCTGCTTATTAATGGTGAAAATGACCAGGGGATAGAGCTTAGAATAACCAGCAAAGCTACGGTAAACCATATAGCCATGGTTTTAAACTTTTCTGCATCTGCAGTTTTCCGTTTTGCCTTTGCCGAACCAATTTCAATTAAAATAATAGCAGTAAGCATCATGGTTACGTGTTCCATTCCAAAAAACCTGATCTGCCGTTCATGAACGGCCCTGTGGAAATTGTGCAGAAAGTAATTAACTATTGGACTAATAAAATATAACCACAGTCCCAGCACCAATTGAACATGTGCAATGTTTACGGTAACGTTCCTGATTGTATTATCAAACTTAGAAAAAGGCTTATTGAGCAGCCACCCGGAATAAGCCCTGTAAATAGCAAAAAGCAAGCTCCCTAATACAAACCACCTTATTAATGAATGCAATGCTAATATTATGGGATACATGTTATAATATTTAAAAAACTAATTATTCCGCGATAAAATACCGGGCCAAAATTAGGCAACAGCCGGGCCTTTAAAAAAATATAATTTACCAAAGTTGCAGTGTTTTAATTGAGCGCAGCATTTAATCCGAAATAAAACCCACAAACAAATATCCAATTAGCCGAAGTTATTAAACCATAACGCTGCTATCCTATCAGCAAACCTCTATCACGGGCCTCCCGGCATCCTAAAAGCCAATTTTTTTCCGATTTAAGAAATAACAAAAAATTAACCCTGGGATAATATAGGGTGATTCTTTTTGTGCGCATGCAATATCCGCCCGTATATCTTAGGCCGAAGCATACTGTAACAAAATATGATAACGGGCTGCGAATTGATCAATCTTACTTATGAAAATATTAATATTCACCGTAAATATCCTGATAGCCACACTTCTTTTTACACCCGATATCCGTATGGATATAAAGAAGGAAACCACCATTGATTCATTAGGGGCATGCCAGGGAATATCATACCAACATGGAAAAGCCTTTTTATATGGCGACCGTGAAGCAGGCATGATCAGGCAGTTTTCCTTTAACAAGGATACGCTGGTATATGACCGTCGGCAGTGTAAGTTAACCGTTGATGATAAAAACGTGATCAATCACCCCACGGGCCTGGCTTATCATGGTTCGCAGCCTGTTTTTATGGGCAATTCTGTAAAACCGGATCATCCGGGCGGTTCCTGGAAAGCTATGATCTACTACATTAACTGGAATGGTTTATGGAAAACCGGCACCCTTGACGGAAACCTGATAAAAACAATTGAAGATGATGCCTGCATACAAGGCACACGCCCCGAATATGTAAGTTATAAATACAAGTGGTATGTAGCCACTGCCGACTATGGCAATCATGGCAACGAAGTGCGTTTATATGACCCGGAACGTTTGAAAAATTGCTCGAAAACCAGTGAAGCAGGCGTGCTGTATAAAAAATTCACCTGTACACCGTGGGTGCAAAATTTATACTACATGGCAGATAAGGGCATATTGGTGTTGATCCAGAATCAGACCGAAGGCCGTAAATGGCAATTTACCTATGTTGACCTGGAAAAATCTATAGAAACAGGCCAGCAGCAGGTGATTAAAGTAGTTGATGTTAATGAAAGGAATGATGAACTGGAAGGCTTTGCATTTACAGGCAATGCCCAAAAAGGTATAGCAGTAACATCATCACGAAAAAACAATGTAAACTATATGAATATTGGCTGGTAATACGGCTCGTAATCTATTGGTTTGTTAATACAAACTTTATAATTGGGCTATAACCACTTGTTAACTTTGGCAAGTTTATCGGGGGCAAATCAATGGTATATATAAATTTGTCAGAACAGTTGCTGCTAACCAAATGCAGCCATGGGGACGCCGCTGCTTTTAAGGAGCTTTATCATCGCTATAAAGAATTTGTTTTTAATGTAGTTTATTCAAGGCTTACCAGTACAGAAGATGCAAGGGATGTTACACAGGATATTTTTATAACCCTGTGGACAAACCGTGAGCAATTACAGCACATTAAAGATTTTAAAATATACTTGTTTGTTTTTAGCCGTAACCAGGTAGTATCTGCCTACCGGAAAAAAAATATCCGGATCAAAGGCGAAAACTATCTGATTGAGGAAATTGAACAAATGGCTCACTCCGCCGAAGAATACAGGTTTGCCCGTGAACTTACCGGGCGTATAGATCATTTAGTAGGGCAACTCCCTGCAACCATGCGCTCCTGTTACCACATGAGTAAAAACGAGGGCAAGAAAAACGGCGAAATTGCCGACATCCTCCATATATCAGAAAAAACGGTCCGCAACAATGTATCTGAGGCTTTAAAACGGCTTAAATTAAATTTGCGGAGCAGCCATCCCGAGCTTCTGCTATTTATCATCATCACCTTTCAGTCTGTTTTAACCAGCATTGGTAAAAAGTAACAATTTGTTAACCTTTTCTTAAAGGACAAATGGCCTTTACACACGAGCTGTATTAAAAGCACCTCATAGTGGACAATAGGGTTAAAAAATTATTCGGACGGTATCAATCAGAACAGGCAAACGATCAGGAACGTAAAATAGTTGAAGACTGGTTTGCCGGTTTTGAAAAGGCACCTGCCGAAGAACTAAGCCAAAAAGAAAAGACCGCGTTGTTTTCTACAATGGACCAAGAGATAGACCGGCTGCTTTTGCCAAAGCAACCCCGTAATTTATTTCATCACGGATGGTTATACGCAGCCGCAGTAATACTGGTTTCGTTTGGTATAGTATTGTTCAGATACTATCAGACGGCTGATCAGGAGAACGCCACCATTACCTACAGTACCATTGCAGCACCCAAAGGCACAAAAAAACAACTGACACTGCCCGACGGTACTTTTATCAGTCTTAACTCGGGTTCCAGTATCCGTATTGCTTCAAATTTTGGGGTTAAAACCCGGGAGATTTCACTTTCAGGAGAGGCATTCTTTACAGTTAAGCATAACGCTGCAAAACCTTTCGCCATTCATTCAGGCAAATTGCTCATTACTGACCTGGGGACCGAATTTGATGTAAAGGCCTATCCGGAGGACCGGCAAATACGTGTAGCCGTTGAAAGCGGGAAGGTAAAGGTGGAAAAAAACAATACCAATAGTAAACCTGAAATGTTTGCCGAGGCAATAACCCACAATCAGCAGCTGGTATATAACGAACAAAGCAACAGGCATGAGCTTAGCCAGGTTCAAACATCCAATTTAATTGCCTGGCAACAAAACAAACTCTGTTTTGATAATGCCTCTATTGATGAAATTGCCCATACCCTTGACCGGTGGTATAATGTAACCGTAAAGCTTGAAAGTAACAAAGCGTGCAGGCATTACACGGTTAGCTTTAATAATGAGCCCCTTGATCATGTATTAAATGTACTAAGCCAGCTCACAGGCTTAAGCTACCAGATCAGCAACAAGGTTGTATTAATTAATCTCAAAAACTGTAAAAGCATGAAATAACAGTCAATTTATTAAAACAGGGAACGCTTCACCATCCCCTGTTAGAGCAAGGTGCTAAAGTAGCAACTGCGTTAAAAACGATTTTACAATCATTAAAAATTCTTCTAAAATGCAAATTTTTTATCGAATCAGTTCTTCATTTCATTTAATAAAGAGGTTTACATCAGTAATACTTCATCCTATGCTTGTGATAGTATTATTATTACAAATGGGAATCCCTGCCTTTGCGGCCGATGGGCAAACTATTAACAACACCCGTATATCATTTATGGCTGATAACCTTACACTTAAGGATGTTTTTGCCATCATCGAACAAAAAACAGATTTCATTATAGGCTATGATAACACTGTTGATATTAAAAAACACATATCACTTCGTGTCAGCAATCAAACTATAAGCGAGGTACTAAAACAACTGTTAAAAAACTACAAGGGAACAATTAGCCAGGTGGATGATCATCATGTGGTGATCCGGGTAGAAAAAAACCTTTTGAATCTGAAAAACCTTTCGCAGGCAGACCAGAGCACCATAAAAATTACAGGTACTGTGGTTGATGAAAAAGGCTTACCATTACCAGGCGTAAGCGTTTATGAAAAAAAATCACATAAAGGAACAGCTACCGATATCAATGGTAAATTTAATATTACTGTTGAGCCCGGCGCAACGCTGGTTTTCGCCTTTATAGGTTATGCCGATCAGGAGATTGCAACCGGTAACCAAACCGAAATAAATATTAAGCTAAAACCTTCTACCAATATTTTGAACGAGGTTGTGGCCATTGGTTACCAAACTGTACGTAAAAGTGATTTTACCGGCGCCATTGCCAGCGTTAAATCAGAAGAGCTGAATTTAACCGCACCAACAGTTGGGCAGGCCTTAGTGGGTAAGGTAGCCGGTGTGCAGGTTTCGCAGGTAACAGGTGCGCCTTACGGAACCACCAAAATTGCGGTACGCGGTGTTGGCTCCATTAACGCCAGTTCCGATCCGCTGTATGTAATTGATGGTTATGCCGCAGGTAATGATTTATTTATCAATCCTGACGATATTGAATCGATAGATATATTAAAGGATGCGGCATCGGCCGCCATTTACGGATCAAGAGCTGCGGGTGGTGTAGTATTAATTACCACCAAGCATGGTTCAAAAACCAACAGTAAAGGCAAGTTTGAATATGATTACCAGGCCGGGATTAACCAGATGGCCAAAAAGGTTGATCTATTAAATTCTGACCAGTTTGCACAATTGGTAATTGACGGTCGTAATGACTCATACCATGATCTTTGGATTACTACGGGCCATACCTGGAACGACGGCATGTATTCAGATAACAATGCAACACGTATTGCAAATGTAGGTAACGCCAGTTCAGTAAGTATCCCCCCTTCATTGTACAACTTTCAATCGCAAACACTCATTCACCAAACCGTTAATACCGACTGGCAAAATGAATTGTACCGCAATGCTTTAACGCAAAGCCACAACCTGTCATTCACCGGTAACTCTAATGGTACCAGCTATTATTTTAGTACCGGCTACCAGGATCAGCCAGGTATTATGCTGGGTACCGGACAGAAAAAAATTAACCTGCGGGCCAACGTAGACGGTCAGATAGGCAAAAAACTTAAAGTAGGGGCCAACATCGCATTTACTCAAAACACCAACCAGGAAACACAGGATGGCCGTTGGGACCATAGCCCCGCATTTGGCGCATTGATCTATATGCCGTTCTTTCCTGCTTATAACCCTGATGGCAGTATTGCCACCAATGTGGCTGCTTCCCAATCAACGGCTTATGGCTACCAGTCAATTGAAAACCCGATTGCGACAGCCACGCTGATCAAGATAAACCGTATAGGCGACCGCGCAACCTATAACGCCCATGCCAACTATACCATTTTAAATGGCTTTACATTTAATGCCAATTTAGGCATGCAAACCTACGCGGAGAATTATAACTATTACCTGCCTACCAGCATTAGTAACGGCGCCAACCCTCCTTATTCGTCACAGTCTGTACAGGCAGCAAAAGCCATCAGGCAAACTATTGACTATCGTGACCAATTAGGTGAGTTTACCCTGAACTATACTAAACAGTTAGGTAAAAATCACTTTGATGGCTTGCTTGGTTACACTGCTCAAAAAACTACTAACAATGTGCTCACCTTGCAGGGCACAGGCTTTCAGAATGACAATGTACCTAATATAACAGGTGCCGCTCCAAGTCAAATAACATTAATTACGCCTACCAGCGGTTATATAGAAGGTGTACAGCCAACCGGCGATGATACGTTTACATTGCTGTCATACCTGGCCAGGGTAAATTATAATTATAACAGTAAATATTTCCTGTCGGCCTCATTTCGTACAGATGGTTCTTCACGTTTTGGCCCAAGCAACAGGTATGCATCGTTCCCTTCGGTATCTGCCGGCTGGAACCTGTCTGACGAGTCATTTTACCACAACTGGCTTGGCGATCAGTCAACCGTTAAATTACGTGCAAGCTGGGGTTTAAGTGGTAACAACAACATTGGTAATTATGGCTGGCAACAAACGTACAATTCACCATCAAGTGCGGTGTTTGGTACAGGAGCATTATCTCCGGCGCTTACTGCGGGTAATATTACCGACAAAAATTTAGGTTGGGAAACTACTTCTCAGTACAACTTCGGTGCTGATTTGGGCTTGCTTAAAGGCCGCCTTTTCATTATTGCCAATTATTATTTGAGCCACTCTTATAATTTATTGTTTAAAGAACCATTATCTGCTATTTCAGGAAGCCCAACCATCCTTACCAATTTAGGAGCCGATTCAAAAGTAAGCAACAAAGGGTTTGACTTTCAGATTGACGGTAAGGCAATTGCCCAAAAGGATTTCACCTTAAATTTAAGCGGTAATATCTCCATAAACCGTAACAAGGTAATCAGCCTGAGCGGTAACAACACCATCATCAGCGCCGGTGCCGAGCGTTCATACTTAACCAGTATTACACAGGCCGGCCAGCCTATAGGTATGTTTTATGGCTACCAGGTAGGAGGCATAGTTACCCAGGCCGATCTGGCTAACATAGCTGCTGATAAAGCAAACTACAACTCAACTACGCACTCTTATCCGGCAGGTTATAAAATTAAAGGGCCACCAATCTCTACGTTTTCAACCACACCATTACAAGCGGGCGATCTTTATTTTAAAGATGTTAACGGCGATGGCGTAATTAACAGTAAAGACGCGGGTGTTATCGGCAATCCATATCCAAAATTCACTTATGGCTTTGCTATAAACGCAACCTACAAAGGTTTCTTTTTTAGTTCGGCATTTGCAGGTTCATACGGAAACCAGGTACTTGACGGGCAAGATTATTACCTGTATAACATGGAGGGTTCAGGTAATCAATACGAAGATGTTGCCAACCGTTACCGTAATGCCAGTGATCCGGGCAATGGAACTGTTTACCGTGCGTCACGTGGCAGCACCCAAAGTAACAGTACCAGGTTATCAACCTTTTACTTACAAAGCGGCTCTTTCCTGAGAAACACCAATACCACAATTGGCTATACCGTTAAATCTGATTATATAACCCGTAACCTGGGTATATCCGGTCTTAAAATATATGGCGCTATCAACAATGGCTTCACCATTACCAAATACAAAGGCTATAACCCAGAGGTTAACTACAATTACACCTTTGGCGGTTCGCAGGGTGCTAATCTTTCACCTGGTATTGATTATGGTGTGTATCCACTGGTACGTTCATACAACCTGGGTGTTAAAGCAACTTTTTAATTAAAAAAACTAATTCTGAGTCAAATGAAGAATATCAATATAAAATTAGTGTGCCTGGTAGCATTACTGGCGCTGGGCTCCTGCAAAAAGGATTTCCTGCAGCAAACTAATCCTGACGCTAATACCATAACCAACGCTTTCAGAACCGAAAATGATGTATTATTAGCCGTTAACGGCTGCTACGCATTATTAAGAAGCGGCAATACCATTGGCGAAGGCAGTGACCTGTGGACTGATCAGCGTTCTGACGATACCGGAACTAATGACAATCAATCAAACGCGGGCGAACCGTTTGCCTTCAACAACTTCTCATTAATACCTACCAACAGCTATTTATATACGCATTGGCAAAACATGTACAATGTTATATCAAACTGTAATATTGTATTGTCAAATATTGACAAGGTAACTTTTGCCAAGCCTGCAACCAAACAGCAATATAAAGCCGAAGCCGAGTTTATACGCGCCCTGATCTATTTCCATATGGTACGTGAATGGGGCGATGTACCACTGGTTACTAAACAACTTACCAGTACTGCAGATGTTACTGCAAATACCTTCCGCTCGCCACAGGCAGCCGTGTACGCCCAGATAGTAACCGACTTAAAAGATGCTGTAAACAGCCCGCTGCCTGCTACCCAGGCTGCAGGTACCATAGGCCGCATTTCATTGGCAGCTGCAAATACCTTGTTAGGGCAAGTATATTTAACAATGGCCACCACGTTGGATGCTGCTAACAAAACAGCTAATCTGAACAGTGCGTTAACAAGCCTTACAGCGGCTTACAACGCTAAAACGTTCGCTAACTTATCGGATATTCCTTATACCGATATATTTGATGTGACCAAGAAATCTACCTGTCCGGAACTGATCTGGCAAATAGTGAACATACAGGGCGATCCAATTTACAGCTCAAGCATAGCCGCAAATAATCAGGCAAAAGGCGAAACCATCAACTCTCAAAAATCATCAACCAGTGTGGGTAATAACGTAACGCATGATCTGGTAAATGACTATGAGGCCAATGATCCGCGCATGGCATTCTCTATTAAATATGCCAATGACGCAACGGTTAAGGATTGGTTTGTAACCAAATTCAGGGATGCAAGTTCTGGCGCCGGCAAAAACGGTTACGGTGGTAACGACTGGATATTAATGCGCTATGCCGACGTTATCCTGATGCTTGCCGAAGTAAATATGAATCTGGGTAATAATACTGCGGCTATCCAGTATATTGATATGGTACGTGCCAGAGCCGGTATGCCCGCTTATGAGGTGTCGTCACTTGATCCTGTTTACAGCTCAAAATACCCAAGCCTTAAACTGGCCATATTGCATGAAAGACGCGTGGAACTGGCTTTTGAGCATCACCGCTTATTTGACTTGCTAAGAACCTTTACCACCGACGAACTGGTGGCCTATTTCCACAGTAAAAATCAGGCAGATTTTGGTTCGGCGTTGTTATCAAACTTTACAACTAAAGACAGGTTTTACCCAATCCCTTTTAACGAAACAAAATTAGACCCTATAAAAATGTATCAAAATCCGGGGTATTAATGATCGTTTTTAATGAATTTTAACACATTTTACATGAAAAACATCAAAAAAAGGCCCTGTTTTTATCCCATCTTGGCTATTGTATTGACGTTGATAAGCGTTAATACCATGGCACAGGTAAAGCAGGGAGCAGGCTATGATAAAAGCTATCATTTTCTGCATTCGGGTAATTTAGTTGCCGACAAGGATTTTTACCTGCTTACGGTTATTGATCAGTCGCCGGCAGTAAAAAAGCTAATTAGTAACGATGCTTATTTTAAGCAATTATACAATACCCGGTTAACATTATTAAAAAGCCATGTTGCAGATACCTGCACCACACCACTGTCAATGGTTGGCGGTTTCAGGTATACCTGCGCCGACTCATTACAGCTTGCCGAAAATATGCTTACCCTGTATAAGGCTCACCAGGCAGATTTTGATCAGTTCATCGATCATCATTTGCGGCCATCTGACTATTACCAGCGTTTTGTTAACCTGAACAATGCCAACCTGCTTTTAAAAGCATGGAGCCAGTATGTATATGGTATTAACTATATCATTGATCAGTTTGGTTTAGGCAAAAAAATGCGGTATCCGCGTATTGACTCGGCCAGTTATGTAGTAAACAGCCGTTACTATCGTATGGTGATGAAAGATATGTTTGCCTTGCTTGACGAGCAAACAGATGGCATCAAGAGTTTTTATCAGCCATCACTGGCGGTAGCTATGCAACTGATGGACGCCAATGACCGCGACGAGCCCGCGCGTTTTGAGCCAATGGAACAAAGGGATAACAAAAAGGCATTTGACCGCATAAAGCAGGTACAATGGAGCAAATATCCCTATGCTACCATCGTTATACCCGGTAATGGCCCTGAACTGTTCACCACC
The DNA here is from genome assembly GCF_014200575.1 of Mucilaginibacter saanensis. Taxonomy (GTDB): domain Bacteria; phylum Bacteroidota; class Bacteroidia; order Sphingobacteriales; family Sphingobacteriaceae; genus Mucilaginibacter. The sequence continues at coordinate 85,499 of NZ_JACHBZ010000017.1, forward strand.
CCGATAAGCCCGGATAACAAGATCCATTGCGATGTGGCAGCCATGCGTTACCTGAAAGGCTGGGCGCCTTTCATTATTGTGAGCGGAGGGTATTGCTACCCGTTCCGCGGCCCGTATTGCGAGGCTATCGAAATGAAAAAGTACCTGATGCAAAAATTTCATATTGCAGATGATGCTATTATTATTGATCCGCATGCACGCCATACCACTACCAATATCAGAAATGCCGACAGGTTAATGATCAGGTATGGTATTCCGCTGGATAAGCCTTCGGTTTTTGTGACCAGCAAAAGTCAGCATGATAGCGTAGCTAAGGATGCTTTTGATACCCGTAATCAGCATGAACTGGGTTATCTGCCTTACCGCGATAAAAAAAGCATCTCCAACCATGATATCGTTTTTTACCCAGTACTGGAAAGCCTGCACATGGACCCGCTTGATCCGCTTGATCCATAGGCCATATTCTTAAAAAAGTTCATTATTGGATTTTATATCCAGAATATGATAACAATAAAAAAGACTGCCTCTTTCGGGGCAGTCTTTTTTATTCAGCATTTATTTACAGCATAGTAAACCATCAATTATTGCTGCGTTAGCTTCCATTGTTGATTAGTACTTGTGCCGTTAGGCCACTGCTGCACAGAAGTGCCGTTGGTGGTTTGCCCCCCGGTATCCAGGCATTTTCCGGTTGAAAGGTTAATTATCCGGTAATAACCATCGCCGGTTGAAACCAACGACCAGCGTTGTGTACTATTGGTATTTACCACATATTGATTAACAGTTGACCCACTGGCGGTATTTGTTCCCACATCAAGACACTCTTTTCCGGTTACACAGCTTAGTGTATAGTAACCATTGGTATAGCTGATATCCCATTGCTGGTTTAAACTTGTAGAAGCTGCCCACTGAGCTACGGATGTATTATCAGTTGTACTGCCAAGGTTATCCAGCATAAGCCCCGATGCGCGGTTTTGAAGCTTGTAACGGCCATCAGCAACTGGCCCCAGCCATACCGGGGATGCGGTAAGTTTCCATGACCACCTATACATATTGGCAGTGCCCGGGCTAACCTCAACCAGTGTATCATTGGCCTTATACCAACGATAGGTATCAATATCATTAACACCAGACCATGCTATAGTCCCCATTGAGTTATCCCTGGCGTAAGAAAGCGCTCCGGTTAAAAATGCCTGATCAACATACACTCCGGTATTCCATTGCCACCAGAAGCTCATGTTCCTAAATGTCTCGATACCAATTTCGGTAACCACGGTGCGTGATGCGTAGGAGCCTGTCCTGGTTGACATATCACTGTAGTAACTTGACCAAACATTATAAGATCCCCAGAACCACCAATAGCAATGCAGTCCCAGATATTGATTAACTAATCTGGAATCGGCCCCAACTGCGGTTACATCTGCAGCATAGCCGGTACCGTCCAGGATGCATTTTCCGTTAGCCGGGCTAAATGTGGTTAAAAAATTGGCGTATAAATTATTTAAATCGGTACTGGAATAATCAACCGGCTCATTGATGGGTTCATATAATACCGAAGCATTGTTTTTATATACATTATTTACGGTTTGCCACATGGTTTTCCACTGCGTCGTATCCGGCACATGATGAACGCCGACAGGCCAATAGCAAAGTATTACCTTACAGCTATTTGCTACAATGGCGTTAATTGCCGCCTGATATACGGGCCAGTAGGTTGAGCTTGATGCCGTCCAGGGATTTATCGGCATCCGGATGGTAGTACCGCCGCTTGCCTTAACGGCATTAGAAATGCGTGTACCAACGGCAGCCGCCGCTGTTGCTGTCATTGATGCCGTTAAACCACTGGGCAATACAACCCTTGATGGCCCTTCGTTACCATTAGGATCTGCCCAATTGATACCCCGATAAGGGTTCGTATTATCAGTTCCGGTTGATGCCACGGATAAATGACTTTTTGAGTCTGTACCTGCTGCAACGGTGGCTTTTTTCAGCGCATCTTTTGAACAGCCAGTTAAAATGGCTACCAGGCAGCAGGCTGCCTGAAGAATTAGGTTTCTTCTCATTGATTTAGGTTTAAGGTTAGTTGTATTTGGTTTAAGTTTAGACTGTTCTCTTCCTGCACCAATCTTTTTACCTGTAAGAAAGCTCTTACAGGTAAAAAAACGGCGATCAGTTATTGGCTATCCGTAACTATTGATTAATAGCCCGGATTTTGGGTCAAATTTTTATTATTCTGTAATTCAACCTGCGGAATTGGCCATAACCATCCTTTGGAGGTATCAAAAACACGCGTAGTTTTCTTCTCGCGCTCAAACTGCCAGGTGGCAGGCAAAGCCGGATTAGACAGTTTTGCTATAACATATCCGTAAACATCATGTACGGTGCTTACATCTTCCCAACGCCTCATGTCAGAGTAGCGGGTGCCTTCCATTGCAAATTCAACGCGGCGCTCATGCCTTACTACCGCCCTTAGCTGGGCTTGTGACAAACCGGTTCCTTCAGCAACCTCAACTTTGGGCATATTTACCGAAGTGCGTTGCCTTACCTGATCTATCAGGTCATAAACTTCCTGCGATGTGTTACCGCTTTCAATCAGAGCCTCGGCACGCATCAGCAAAATATCGGCATAGCGCATCAATATAAAGTTAAGACCATCATTATAAGGATCGCTGCCTATACTGGCATATTTTCTTGGTCGTGCACCGGTAAGCTGCCCATCACTTGCCGGAATATAAATAACCGATCCAAATTGCGAACCTGGCAAAACAAATGTAGCACCAAGGCGCGGATCGCGGTTTACAAATGGTTGCTGGCTATTATAACCGGATGTACCTGAAGTTATAGGAAGCCCCGATTTTGTATAATACGAATCAATAATATCTGCAGTAACCCCAGGCGTTGGCCATACAACAAATGAAAGAGAAAAACTTGGCCACGGCTGCGGACGGCTGTTTTCCAGATATTGGATATCAAATATAACCTCGCTATTGTTTTCATTAGCCTCTGTAAACAATCCCTCGTAATCAGGAAAAAGAGTATACACGCCTAAATCCATTACTTGTTTGGCAGCGGCGGCGGCATCGGCCCAGTTTTTATTGTATAGCAGCGCGCGGGTTTTAAAAGATAATGCAGCGCCTTTTGTAGCCCGGCCCACATCTGTTGATACATAGGTGTTGGGCAGCACCGAGGCAGCATAATCAAAATCGGCCAGGGCCGAATCCAATACGGTTTGTTTTGCTGTGCGCTTTACTGAAGCTTCTGCTAAAGGCAGCGTTTTGAGTACCAACGGAACATCGCCGTAAAAGTGAACCAGGTCTGCATACATCACACCACGTAGCATACGGGCTTCGCCTATCATAGCTTTTTTTGATGTCGCATCCATGCTTACGGTAGCAACGTTTTCCAGAAAAGTATTAGCACGTGCAATGGTTTGGTAAGCTATTGTCCACTTACCGGTAGCACGCGAGCTGCTTGAGTTTTGCTGCCAGGCGCTAAAGTCAAGCGAACCCTGCCAGCTATCCTGGCAATAATTATTATCAGACATGAAGTCATACTGGTACCAGTTATCGTTATAAGACGAATAAATACCCATTAAAGCCAATTTTGCTTCTGTGGGTCCGCTAAAGAAAGTTTTGGTATCAAACTGATCTAAGGGTGTTTTATCTAATATATTTTTTTTACATGCTGATACCGACAATAAGATGAAGGCAGCCGCTATGATATGCTTAATTTTCATAATCTTTTTTTTATGGATGATAATCTTATCGGATTATCCCGGTTAACATACAATCAGTTTAAAAACTCACATTGGCACCTATAGTGAAAATGCGGGTTTGAGGATAAGACTCGGCCCTGGTTTGGTCTATCGTTTGCTCCGGATCATACCCTTTAAACTTGGTGAACGTAAATGCATTCTGCACATTTCCATAAATTCTGAAGTTGCTGATCTTCATTCGCTGCAGTAATTTTGCAGGCAGGGTATAGCCCAGTTCAATACTTTTAACACGCAGATAAGAGGCATTTTCCATATAATAGGATGACGCTATGGTTCTTCTGGCATCATCTAATGTTAAGCGCGGAATGTTGGTGTTGGTATGGTCTGGTGTCCACCTGTTCAACCACCAGATTCCGGTATTGCTAAATCCCGAAAACTCTTCAAAAATTTCAAGACTCTGGTAACCATTAATACCCTGTACCCCCTGAAGGAATAATGTAAAATCAAACCCTTTCCAGGCCAGGTTCATTTGTGCCGAATAGGCTATATCAGGAAATTGCTTGCCAATAATGGTGCGATCTTTATCCATCGATACTTTGCCATCACCGTTAAGATCGGCAAACTTCAAATCGCCAGGTACTGCCGAATAATTATCAACCGATACTACACCCGGTTTTAAAACATACTGCCTGCTTCCAGGAGCTACAGACGGATCGCTGTTGTTTTGCCAGGTAAAGTCAGACACCTGGTACAAACCAGCTACTTTGTAACCATAAAATGCATTCACCGGGCTGCCTTCAACCAGGGCCTTTACACCGTTAATGATCGGGCTTGTGCCATACAAATCTGTTACTTTATTGGTAATGTGCGATATATTCATGGTAACATTCAGCTTCATTTGGTTATCAAAAACCTTTTTATACGAAGCCATAAACTCAATACCTTGATTTTTTACTTTACCAACGTTTTGAAAAGGTGGCGCATAGGCTCCCATGGTTATAGGGATTGGAACCTGCAGTAGTATGTTATCGGTATATTTCCAGAAATAATCGGCTGTTATGGTAAAATTATTAAAGAGCGATGCATCAACACCAATGTTGGTTTGCGTGGTAGTTTCCCAGGTAGTATTTACGTTCGCCAGCGAAGTCATGGCTACGCCCGGGGCCAATGTTCCGCCTAATGAATAATTTTGGCCTGATGATAATACCTGACTGGAAGCATACCTGGAGTTAATGTTCTGGTTACCCAATTTACCCCATGACCCCCTGATTTTAAGATTACTGAGCCATGAAATACCTTTCATAAAATCTTCCTGCCCAAGCCGCCAGCCAGCCGAGAACGATGGAAATGCCCCCCACTGGTTGCCTTTGGCAAAACGAGACGAACCGTCGCGGCGAATGTTGGCTTCAAACAAATATTTGTCGGCATAGGAATATCCTAACCTGCCGAAAAAGGATTCCAGACCCAGAGCGTTGGCGCTACTGTTATTTGTTTGGGTTGAGGCATCTCCTAAGGCAATTTCCTGTTGCGTGTTATTCACAAAACCACTGCGGTAGGCGCTCACAGAATTAGAATCAAACTCCTCCTGAGAGTATCCGGCTAAAGCATTTAAACTATGTTTCCCGAAGGTTTTCACATAGCGGAGCAAAGCGGTAAGCTGGGTTTGCGTATCCTGCGAATTAAAGTCGGTAAGATTGGCTACGTTTACATTGTAACCGCCGCCAAGTTTGGCAGTAGTAAAATTTGGATTGAAGGATTTAGTATGATTCTGTGTCCAGCTGTAGCCGTATGAAAGCTCGGCCGTTAAACCATTTACTATGGTATAGTTAGCTCCAAATATGGTATTAACCTGATTTTTAAGGTTGGTGCTTAAACTTCCCGCCATAATTTCGCCATAGTAATTGTTTTCACCATTCACAGCTACATAGTCGCCGGCTGCATTTTTTAACGGCCATATTGGTGCGTTGTTGGCATACCATTTAGCCTGCCATTCATTAGTGGATGATTGTGTGGTTCCTTTGCTGCCAAATATATTAGCAGACAATTTAAGCCGGTTATCTTTTAAAAAGTAGGCATCTAAGTTTGACCTGAAAGTATACCGGTTATAGTTATTACCCACCAAAATACCATCCTGATCAAGGTATCCGAGCATGAAAGCGTAATTAAGGTTATCGCTTCCGCCTGAAAGGTTCAGGTGATGGTTTTGCATATTGGCTTTATTGTAAAAAACCTTCAAATAGTTGGTGTTGGGATATAAAATATCTGAACCATTGCCATATTTTTCTATCTGGTCGGCAGTGTATTTTGCCTGCATTCCGGTGTTAATAGCAGCTTCATTATATAAAGTGGCGTATTGTACCGAGTTCATGGTTTTAGGTAATGCCGTGGGGTCCTGCACTCCCCAATAGGTATCATAGGATAGTTTCATTTTTTTGTTACTACCCCGCTTGGTGGTAACAATAATTACCCCGTTTGCCGCCCTGCTACCATATATAGCCGCAGATGCCGCATCTTTAAGTACCGAGAACGATTGTATATCAGCAGGGTTTACATCATCCATATTACCGGGTAATCCGTCAATAAGCACCAAAGGATCGCTATTATTAAGCGTTCCTACACCTCTGATATTAATTACGGCACCATCGCCGCCCGCTTTACCAGATGCCTGCAAGGCATAAACGCCCGGTACTTGCCCTTCCAGGGCCGCGCTTGAACTTGTAATAGGCCTTGACCCCAGGTCCTCCATATTAACGGTATTGACAGCCCCGGTAAGGTTTACCTTTTTCTCTGTACCGTAACCCACTACAACCACCTCATTTAAATCTTTCGGGGCTTCCTTTAAATGGATGCTTAGTACATCCCGGCCATTAGTTAAAACCTCCTGCGAGTTAAAACCTACAAAACTGATAACCAACGTGCTGTTGGCATCCGGAATCTCCAGCGTAAATTTACCGTTAACATCGGTAACAGTACCTGTAGTGGTGCCTTTGAGCTTGATGGTTACGCCCGGAAGCGGGATACCTTTTTCGTCGGTTACAACTCCCTGTACCTTTTGCAATACCAAATTATTATTGGCATTAGGATCAAGCAGGTCAGTTGCCTTTTTAACCAAAATGGTGCGGTTAATAATTTTGTAGGTAAACGCCGTGTTTTTAAAACATTGGTCAAGTGCCTGCTCAACAGAAACATTAGTTAACTCTAAGTTTACGTTGCGCGAAGATGACAGATCATTTATTTTGAAAAGAAAATGGTAACTGCTTTGATCTTCAATTAATTGAAGAACCTTTTCTATCGAAATATTTTTTTGACGTATAGTCACCTGCTGGCTAAAACTCTTGGCACTCACTTGTACAAATGCTGCAATCAGGAAAATAGCAGTGAGTTTCATGGTTAATATTATTGAGGTACAATCAGGCCATACCACAGGCGTGGCCTTATGATTTAATTTCATATTTTTGTAATGTTTGGGTAAGTAATAATGTCAATTGGTCAATTGGTTTAGGTACCCAAATGCTGCCGGGAAGTGGTTCGAACACTTTTCGGCTTTTTTATAAAATACAAGATCAAGGGATCTGGCTATTATAAAGAAGGGGACCTATTGAAGCGGGACTAAATTTGTATTTCTTCTCTCATAAGCTTATTATTTTAGGTTAAAAATCAGGTTTTTATAATTTTATTATATTGGTTTTAGTAGCTTCTGCTTGCTTGAAAATCCATTTCACCTCAATCTTTTATGGTCAGGTTTTTACCATCAAGCGTATAATTCACGCCCATATACTTTATCATGGTAAGCATTTCAGAAAGGTTTACATTCCGGGATATCCTCCCTTTATATAAGATATGGGTGGGCGCGCCGGCATAAATAACATTAATATCATACCACCTGGCAGCCTGCCGCATAATTGATGTGATATCGGCCCTGTTAAATTCAAAAATCCCATTTTTCCAAGCCACCGCTTCTTCTACATTTACATCTACGGCAATTTTCATTTCATCACGTTCATTCAACAAGGCCTGCTCACCGGGCTTTAAAGTACCAACAGCTTGTTTGCCCTTTATTTTTACTGAACCCTCCAACAGGGTTGTTTTAGAAAATGCCTCGTCGGGATAATCATTTACATTAAAATGTGTACCTAAAACGGTGACTTCGGCCCTGGTTGATTTTACAATAAATGGCTTCGCGGGATTCTTAGCTACTTCAAAATAGGCCTCTCCGCTGATCTCTACCAGTCGTGTGTTGCCACTAAAACTGGTCGGAAACCTTAAATGCGACAAGGCGTTTAGCCACACTTTAGTTCCGTCGGGCAAAATTACCTCATACTGGCCCCCTTTAGGCGTGTTGATGGTATTCAGTTTGGTATTGCCCGGGATAGCATTATCAATACCGGCTTTATAAACAAGCAGCCCTTCTGTAGTTTTAGATACCTTCACATTCCCTTGCCTGGTTAACAACCCCTTTTTTGCATTATTCAAAATAATTGTAGAACCATCAGCAAGCGTCAATACCGCATTATTACCTCCGGGACGAATATCATGCAGTTGTGTTTTTACTGTTTCAGGTACTACCTTATCCCGGGTAAGTACGGAATAGAGTGAAAAGCATATCATCAGCATAATGGAAGCTGCTATTGCAATTTTAGGCCATAGCCTATACGTTTTACCTCCAACGTTTTGCTCTGCCGGGTTAGCTTCTTCCAGCAGCTGTTGTTGCCGAACGGTATTAACATCAAACTGTACTACATTATCGCCATTGCCTATTTCGCTTATAATTTGTGCAAATAGTTTTTCCTTAACAAAGTCTTTCTCATCATTGGAGAGCCCCACAAGACTTTCAGGGGTACTGTCAAATGATCTGAACCATTGATATACCTCTTTGATCTCGTCAGGCGTACAATTTCCAGACAGATATCTTTCAATCACTTCAACTGAAATATTTTTTTCCATGAAAAAGACTTATTAAAAATGGATTACTCTTGGTTTATATAAGTGAAGTCAATCAAAATAGCCGTACCCCCCAAATAAATTTGAAAAAAAATTATTTTACTAAAAACGAGCAAGGGCGGCAGGTATCGCGACCAAAGTAACTGGAGCAATAAACAGGAGTTATATCCGATCCCTGAATACCAGGAGGGCAAGCAGCAGCGAACTTTTCAGATTGGCACGCAGATAGCGAATGGCGTTGGTGATATGGTTTTCGACAGTTTTTTCAGATATATTTAAGATACCGGCAATTTCCTTATTTGATTTATTACCCTTGCGGCTAAGTTCAAAAACCGAGCAGCAACGTACGGGAAGTTTCTCCAGCTCTTTATCAATAATGCTTTGCAGATCATTTAAATGCACCATATCCTCGGTTGAATTGTCCAGTTGTTCTTCAACGGGGGTATATGATAACTGTAAATACTGATTTTTGAGCGCTTCCCTTTTTAAATGATTGATGATCAAATAGCTGATTGATGAAAAAAGGTAGGCTTTTAAGGATTCGTTAATTTTAATAGTCGCCCTGTTTTGCCAAAATTTGGTGAAAAAATTTTGTACAATTTCTTCAGAAGCCTCTTTACATCTAAGCCTTTTATTAGTAAAAACATATAATTTATACCAATATCGGTTATATATCTCTTTAAATGCTACAAGTTCATCACTTTGGATTAAATCCGTAAGTTCTTCATCTGAAAGTTGGGGATACGCTTTCATTTAGTGTTTATCCGCTTGTTTTGAAGCGCTGTTTAAATTAATCGGTCTGTCGAAGGTCTATAATTAATTTCAATATTTAATAAACTTCTAAATTTTAATCTGAAATGACCGGGCATCGGTTAACGATCTGGGGTTTTTAGTTTGCTAAACAGGTTGAATTTCGTGGCACCCCTCCTTTATTTTTAATGTTGATACAAAGAAACAGGGAAACTGTGTTGCGCACTTGTGAAGATGGAATTATGTTGCGTAATACCCTTTTTATTTACTTCAAAATATTGGCGGATGACCTTTTTGGGTGTCAAATTCGTGTTAGGTACAAGCACACGCGGTATGTGGATTGGGTATACGCAAGTTAAAAACTTACCTTTATTTTACAACGAGTCACAGACTTGCGGCAGCGGGTAAAATTACATATTCGAAAAAGTTTGAATTGCATTAAATCAAATTCGGAGCAGCGATACCTTGGAAGTCAGTATCTTGTGCCTGCTAAGTACCGACAACTATAATGATGCCATTTTAAAAGCTGTTAATTTTAGACAGGATACGGACACAACAGATGCGGTAATCGTCTTGCAGGATTGTTACATAGGTATAAATTGGTTAAACCAACTCGCCCACAAAGATGATATCGAAGATCTTGCGGGGAGAATGCTTGGAGCTTTGCAATAAACAATAAAGTGATAGTAATATGGGCTTACTTGATTTTTTTAAAAAGAAGACGACTAATATCCACCAGCCTGAACAACAAACCAATACACCTCCGCTTAACAAAAACTGGCGTGTGCTGAATGTATTTGAGGCCAGGCTTAGCGAAATGGGGTATAGTGTTAAAAGGCATACACAATATCTGACTCTTATTGTAGATGATGAATTAGAAATAAGTTTTATGATAGTGGAAAACCCCGGTAACCACCCCTCTCTAATGCATTTAACGGTTTCTGCATCACATCCAAAATATTTCCAAAAAGGGGTAATTGAGAATGTTGTGGGTACCGGTTATTCTCTTGAAAATCAGGCAAACTCTGCTTTAAACAATTACATCAACTCAACATTCCTAACAATAATTGAGAGCTTTTCAGATAGGCACAATCCCAACCTTGATTTCACGACAACTGTTAACGGCAAAGTGGTGTTATGGCATCCAAAATTGGGAAGCCTATGTACTCAGGGTCAATGGAATGAAAATCCACCAGACGAACTTTTTTTTGATTTATTAAAAGACAAAATTCCGGATCAACTGACTTCCAATAAAATAAACTGGTTAAAGATTTACATCTCTAAAAGAGCCAATGGCGAAATTATTGGGGAATGTCTTTTTAACAATGATCCTTGGGAAGCCGCTTCCAACGAAATTTTCAATTATGCAAAGACTTGGGAAATGCGAGGTGAATTTCATGGGCTGAAACAATTTATCATGTTTAGGCGATGTGACGCTTCTGATATTTAATATAAAATTCTATCTTTGTATCAATTCCTGATTTGTTAATCTTTTAAATATCAAGGAATCATGACAGAGCAACGCTACATATCGCCCCTTTCGCTCATTGCCTAATTAGGCAGGCAAATCCTGTATTTTATTAAATAATTAAATGGTTGCATGGAAAATCTGTGCATTATTTTGCCTGCCTCTAATTTCATTGGATTTTTTCTGAGCACTATAAAAGGGTATATCCTTACTCAAGGACGAACGGAGATCAACAATCAAATTCAAAAAAATCAAATATACATGTGATGAACACACATGAACGGCCGTGCCGTATCAAACCGGCGCGCCCCGCCAAATACATTAACAAATTTAAAAACATACCCAGGTATAGCTCAAAAGAAGCTTACCTGAAATTAGAAACATAACCCACATGGGCAATTTACGAACAAAAGATTTAAGTAAAATAGGTTACCATAATGATCAGCTGCGAAGTTTGGTTATTGGCATAGCCGCTAAAAACTTCAAGCACCACAGTAAGCAGCAATTGCTGGATATGCTGGTGAATATTAAGAACAACCCGGAAGCATTTCTGGATAATGAATTAACAAGCAAAATAGCCGAAAAGGTGATCGGCAAAACGGATGCGCCATTGTTTAAAACGTTTGAGTTACGGGATGAGCCCGTTTATTGCAAAACTTACGGAGGCAAGGGCATTGAGCAATCGGCTAAAAAACAAATGGAACTGGCTAATTTGCTGCCCGTAAGTATACAAGGCGCACTCATGCCCGATGCGCATATGGGCTTTGGCCTGCCTATTGGCGGCGTGCTGGCCACGGAAAACGCGGTAATCCCTTATGCGGTAGGTATGGATATTGGCTGCCGCATGGCACTGTCTGTTATTGATGAGAGCGATGGTTTCCTGAAGCGGTTTGAATACCAGATTAAGCAGGCCCTGAAAAACCATACCCATTTCGGTATGGAGGGAGGACTGGAGATCAGGCAGGAACATGAGGTTTTGGATAGCCCCATGTTTAACCAAATTCCATTTTTGAAACCCTTGCGCAGTAAGGCGGTAAGGCAATTAGGTACATCGGGTAACGGCAACCACTTTGTGGAGTTTGGCGAGATAGAGCTTTTAGCTGATAACAGTTTATGTTTACCGGCCAAAAAGTATACGGCTTTACTAACACACTCCGGCAGCCGCGGATTAGGCTCGGCTATTGCACGGCACTATACGCAGATAGCCATGAATACCTGCAAGCTGCCGCAACATGCACAGCAACTGGCCTGGCTGGATATGAACAGCGAGGCCGGGCAGGAGTACTGGCTCACCATGACTTTGGCTGGTGATTATGCTAAAGCCTGTCACGAGCGCATCCATGCCAACTTATTAAATGCTTTAGGTTTAAAAGCTTTGCACGTGGTACAGAACCATCACAATTTTGCCTGGAAGGATCAACTGGCCGATGGTCGCAATGTGATCATCCACCGTAAGGGAGCAACACCTGCGCATAAAGGCGAATTGGGCATCATCCCCGGCAGCATGACCACACCTGCTTACCTCGTATCGGGCAAGGGCATACCTGATGCTTTATGCTCGGCATCGCACGGTGCAGGCCGGGCCATGAGCAGGCAAAAGGCTAAGGACAGCATGACGGTATCGGCCATGAAGAATCTGCTAACCAATGCAGGTGTTACCTTAATCGGCGGCACGGTTGAAGAAAACCCATCGGCATATAAGGATATTGAAACGGTAATTGCTGCTCAGCATGACCTGGTTGATATTCAAGGCAAGTTTTATCCGCGTATTGTTAGAATGAATAAGGAGTAGTGATGAAAAAGATGGCAATACAAATTACCGCAGGCAAAGGCCCGGCAGAATGCTGCCGGGTTGTAGCCTGCGTACAAAGCCTGATGATAAAGCAAGCCAAACAACAAGGCATTCAAATGAAAGTGCTGGAAAATAAGGCTGGTGAGTTGAACGGCACGTTACTATCTGCTACAATGATGACTACAGGCGATAACCTGGATATGTTTATAAAAGAATGGACAGGCACTATACAGTGGATAGCGCAAAGTCCGTATCGTAAATATCACAAGCGCAAAAACTGGTTTGTGGGCGTAGCCGCTTTTGATGTGAAGGAGCTGATGCAATGGAACCCTAAGGATGTTAAGCTGGAAACCTGCCGTTCATCCGGACCAGGCGGGCAAAATGTAAACAAAGTGGAAACTGCCGTTCGCGGAACACACCTTCCATCGGGATTACAAGTAATGGCAATGGATACCCGGTCGCAACTGGAAAATAAGAACCTTTGTATGGTCCGGCTCGAGGCCAAAATATTGGTTTGGCAAACCGAACAACTGGTGGCGCAGCAGCAAAACCAATGGCAGGAGCATAATGCATTAGAGCGGGGTAATCCGGTTAAAACCATAAAGGCAGACCTGTTTTAAATGCCTGCTGATAATTTACTCCATTGCGAATATAGTTTCGCAATGGAGTATTGTCAAATCAAGAATCTTATTATTCGTCATTTTTCGCTATGCCTATATTCCGCTTTTTTAATGCCCGACAACTGAATTACAAACAAACCACCGGGCGGCTGCCTTTTTAAGTTCGCTGTAATCTGGCGCCCCTGCAGAAACCCAGGCGATAATCCCATCTGGGCGTATCAACACCGCGCTCAAGCCTAACTGATCCTTAGCAAGGGCCGAAACGTACTTGATTTGGCCGCTGTATTCGTCCGCCAAAGCTTTGAGTGAAGCATCCTTACCAAAATCAAGCAGTATTCCTTGGCCATCCTGCATTAGCTCGCCAATTGTTGCACCGTCTTCAAACTCAAAATTGGGAACGCTATGTCCTATGAGCGGATGTTCGCCCCCAAGATTGTAATGTGTATAAATACCCCACACGCGGCCTGCAAAGTAGGTGGCACCATCGCGCGTATTCATCAAATCACGAATAATCGCATATAACGCGCGGGCATGGGGTTCTGTGCCCATGATGGCAACCTGGGTACGCGACCAATCAAGCACTTGTGCCCCAATAGGGTGCCGCTCGGCATAATAACTATCCAGCAAGCCTTCAGGTGCTTTGTTTTGGATGGTTGCGGCAAGCTTCCAGCCCATGTTCATGGCATCGCCCAGCCCAAGGTTAAGTCCCTGGCCGCCCAGCGGCGCATGAATGTGTGCGGCATCGCCGGCCAAAAGCACCCGTCCGTTACGGTAGGTGGTGGCCTGCCGTGCCCGGTCAGTCCAGGTGGTTGCGGCATGCAGCGTACTGATAGTAACATCAGTGTTCGAAACCCGGCGCAATACCTCCTGCACGTGTTCAAGCGTGATCGACTTTTCTGAGCTATGAAACGCCCCGCCGTCAAAATCCTGTATCATCAGGTAACCTGGCTGCGATTGGAGGTACATACCGGTAGGCGTCACGTTACGCCCGGGGTTAAGTTTTTCAGGGTCGGCGATGTCTAACTTAGTAGTGTAACCGGTAAATTCCGGTTCCGTACCGGCAAATTCAAAACCACCCGCCTTACGAACAGCGCTACGGGCTCCATCGCAACCCACCAGCCATTTACCTTCAAAAGACTGATTGCCCGACTGAACTGTCACCCCATCCATGGTTTGATGGAAGCTGTTAATGGCAAGCCCACGCCTGATCTCTACCCCCAAGATTTCTGCGCGGCGTGCCAGCAACGTTTCCAACTCCTCTATTTCAGAGATTAAACTGGTTTCGGTTGAACCCGGCAGGCGGTACTGCCATTGCGAGGTATCCACATCGCCGGCATGAAATGGAATACCGGCGAAGTGCCCTACCTGGCGCTGCGCGCCCTGTTTGGCATTTTGATGCGGGTTTTTTAGGCTTTTATGGATCTCCAATTCGCTTAGCAAACCGCGGCGGTAAAGCGCTTCAATAGTAGGTGCCGAGAGTCCCCGTATCCCGAAAGGAAGTTGTTTCAGGGGGGAGTGCGGATTTTCTGCCTTCTCCAGTACCAAAACTGAACATTGGGCCAGTGCCAGTTCACAGGCGAGGAACAAGCCTACAGGCCCCGCGCCGGAAATGATTACATCGTATATAGATTTATTTTGTGCAGACTTATTGTTTTCAAGTGTTGTTGTCATAATAGAATGATTAAAACACAAAAGTCCGGATTGTTGCTGTGTCAGGCTTGTATAAATGCGACAAAATTGCTACTTACAGCCGGTTTCTCTTTCTTGGCCTTTCGCGCAAATGCCGCCGGCGTAGTACCGCTGTAGCGCTTAAACTCCCTGCTTAGGTGTGATTGATCCGTATAGCCCAACTCGTGAGCCAAGCCGGCAAGGCGGGTATCCGGATAAAGCCATAATTGGTTTCGCACCTGCTCAAACCGTATCAGAGCAGACACATCTTTAACCGAATAACCAGAGGACTGCTTGAAGTTTCTTTCCAGTGTACGAACCGTTGCATGGGCCGCCGCCGCTACCTGGCTTACCGGCATGGCGCCGTTTGCTTCTCTCATGGCAACGCCTGCTTTGAACAGCATACTGCTGGGAGCAATGCGCGACCGTTCATTCAGAAAATACTGTTTTATCTGGGTCAATGCTTCATCTATCCTGCCTGCGAGAATACATTTATTCAACACGGATTGAAGCTGGGCCATGGGATGCTCAAATATACGCACCCCGCCTTTACCGGACGGCAGCCCGAGCAAATCAAATACTGTCCAGGGAAAGCACCTGATACCAATGATCTCTAAACGGTTTTTAGCGTAAAAAGTAACCGGCTGATTGAGTAGTCCCATCATAAACGGCGATGGTAATGGCTGTAAATCTCCATTGTAAGCAATGCTACAACCACTTCCGAAATGAAAAATAATTTCAGCGTAACCATCAGGCTGCACCTCAAAACTTGATTGTAGCTCTCCGGAGTCCCTTCTATTGTACCAAAAGCACTTTATGGTATCCCGTAGCTCTTCAGGAGGTTCAAATTCTTGATGCTGCATTTTGCAAGATAGCACATTTGAGGTGTACTGAATACAAGTATGGAGAAAAGTGCATTAATTACATCCCCATAAAAAACGCTGCAAAACGAACCAAAATTGCACTTTTTGATACCCGAATACTGCAGAGTATCTTCTTGGCAGATTATAAATGAATATGACTAAAAACAAATTAATTGTTCGACTTCTTGTCTAAGGTAAATTAGGCCTGTGGCAATAGGAAAACATGGTAACTTCACCAGTATACTGGTTTTTCCAAACAGAATACCATGTTTTATTGAAAAAGCAATATCGGTACCGACTAAGATTTATCATCGGGTAAAAACCTATTACATGATACTTCTTCTTTTTAATATCTTCCTGATAAATGTAAGCATCCAATTTTTGACTATCTGTGTAAAATATGTGTTGATCTTTATCGAACTTCAATAGAAAATGGGCTCTCTTGTCATGGTTTTTCATACACTTATTATCTTTTGACTTTAGCAGGTCGCGGGCTTTAATCGCTATCTGATAATTATCAATACCCGTACCTTGTAATTTTAGGTTTAAATTATAATACCCATCATCAAATTCATGAATAGATTGAATCTCCGCCATAATGCAGAATTTACCCTTATTTACCCCTAATACTAATACGTTGTTGTATCCGTCATCAGAGCCGCCGCGAGGACTATAAACAATTTCTAAAAGATTATCGCTAAGATGATGTACTCTTTCCAAAGAATAGAAGTCCCCAATAGCTAGGCTATTACCAGTTAGCTCAATATGAAACACATGGCCACTAAAAGGCTTTTCCCATAAATTAACTTTTGCTGTGAAACCATCAAAAGTCTTTATAGCGTAAGCCATTACATCATAGGTGAATGTGCCACCATATGCTACTGTCTTTTTAGTAATAACTGAGAACGCCTCTTTTTTCAACTCGTTGTCCGCTGCCTTCTGCTTTTCAGGACTATCGTTTAAATATCGCCAAAGCTGTGCATGAGCGATATTATTGCGGGTATAAAAAAATAAGATCGATAAAACAATTAGTGTTCGGTTTAAGAAGGCCACTATCGAAAAAATAATGCTTAAATTTAATAATTAAATATCAACAGAAAAGCCTTCAGAATTATCTGAAAGCTTTAATAAAGCTTTTTAAAGAATCTCCCATGCTTATCAAATGGATGGGAGAGTTTGTAGCCCATAGGGAAAACTTTTCGAACTCCCTTTTTGCAGATTTGAAAGGTTTAGCAACTTAAGGAATGGCTATTGGGTTAAAGTCTGTACATTTTACCTAAAACTATTTCTTATTCTAGAAAATATTGACCCTTTTATTGTTTCTGATTGTTTTCGTGTAGTTGGGCTTTTAATATTTTCAAGCAATTGCAAAAGCCAATTAAGTGTTCTCTGCGCAGTCCACACTTTGTCATCTTCTACAAACTTTCGGTCGTATTTGTGCGGTAAGTGCCATATTAAGGTTACCTCATCACGTTTAAACACTGGTGATAATGTGAATACGATAATCGGATCGTTAGAATTAATGGCAATTAAGCACTTGGGGGTTGAACTAAAATAGAACGAATTATTATTTGAGCTATCATGATCATTTTGAGCGGCGTAAGAAACCAGGAAGTCCCATTCCGCAGCTGTTATTGTCATCATTCTATAGCATTCTCTCGATTTGTATAATTCAAGGTTGCCAATACCCATAAACGTTTTAAACCTTGGTAAAAATTCTACATATACCCTTAAAAAATCCTTCAGAATGGTTACTAATTGATTGTATGCTTCATTTTTCAAGTGAAGCGAACTTGTGCCAATTATTACAAATGCTGTTTCACTTTTTTCACTATAATAATGTAATATCACCTCCTCCAGTGTATATTCTTTGCTCCGCTCAATTAAATGCAAAATCTGGTCATGATTTAATGCAACCATATTACTGACCTCATAAAACTCAATTGCACAACTGCCCAACTCAATAAATTTCGATGGCAAAAGAGCATTAAGAACAATTAATGTATCAGAGTTAAAATATGATGGGTTGAATGCCGGTTCGTTATGGTCAACAATTGAATAGCTTTTCCCAAATTGTGCTTTCTCCTTCAGTTTACGATTTTTGATTGCTTTTTTACATTCTTCTTCAACTTTTGCTTTTTTCTCCTGAGCATAGGCTAAATAAAACCTTTCAAAAGATTCATTAAAAGCGGAATGTGATTTCTGCCGGTTTAGTAGCTTAGAAGTTGGCAATAAATTACCTAATGAATTCAGGCTAAAATCAGCACCTAAATCATATTTAGAAATTTTTTCTTGGAGTAATATTTTGTCTGTCGATCTTGGGATAATATGATCTATCTCCAAATCCTTAAAATTCTCTATCCTATCACCACTATATGCATCTCTTTTTCCATGAGCCACCCATATGGCATATCTTAATTCACTTCTGAGCATTTTAATTGATTAATGTTATAGAAGTATAAATATATAAAATAAAAAAGCCGCTTTACTTTTGTAAAGCGGCTTCGTAGCCCGTAGGGGAATCGAACACGATTCTTAACCAATTGGCTTGCAATATTTTATATGGTTTTAAATTCACTACACACCGAATTACCAACCAATTTTTTTTGATGCAGATTAATTACAAATCTTACTATACGAAGATAATACAAAACATTGCACAATTTACCATTTTTACCGCAATTTAGTTGTATTAACAATACTTCATTTTCTTTGCCGCAGAGGGGATATTGAGCGGTTCATTCCATTTAAAATCTCCTGCCCACGATAATTTTAATAATAGCCTTATCAGCACTTGAAGTAAAGCCATAACCTATTCCCCCATTAAATTCCCATTGTGGATCAAAATTCAGATCCGTTGCTACGAATAACTGGTGATCCTGCTGTTTGAAAGCATCATAATGGAAAAAGGGACCGGTACTGCCATAATATTCTAATCCGAGGGCAACAACTTTGGTTACATCATAGCTGCCTTTAACATTGGGTGAAAAGGTAAATCCGCGGTTTTCATCCGGGCCTTTAAAGCTTTTCTCCAGCGTTGGGTTAACCGAAATATATAATTTATTCCATTTTTTATCTACTATAGGTCTTATTTCCAGCGTGCTTGTATTGGCCGAAAATGCACTTTTCTGAAAGCCAAATTCGGTTGAAACACTTACACCCACAGGCCAGTTCCAACTCTGTGGCGCAGCAACCCTGGGCCGGATATGAGAGCCTACATAAGCCGAGCGACCTGCATCGCCTATGGAATTAAAAAAATAAAAACCGGTTTCAAACCAAGAAGTCCAACCATGTGTTATCTCAATAGTTTCGTGTTCTACATGATTTGTCGGAAGCTCGCCATTGGTTACAGTTTTACTTCCATTAATTGTAAAATTGCTATGTAGTTCAACCATGGTTTTACCTTTTTCAACTGTTTCAGATCCATAAACTTGAATCTCATAATTGTCCTGTGCTTTAAGATTAAGAAAAGAAAAAACAAGGATCAGCAAGCATATATATTTCATTAGCATTTGGCTTTAAAACGCGTGTAAATCACATTCGCCCTAAAACTAAAGCTGTAATCTGAAGCAAAATTGAAGTTGGTCGCTGAGTTTTAATTGTATGATAAAAGTGACAAAACAAGAACATTGCCAAAGCTAATTGACTACAATTTGTTAAAATATGAGCATAAAAGTGTGCCATCCGGATTCATAATTGTAATGAATCGTATATCCGTAATGCTGGCAGATATTTTTAACCAACGTTAATCCCAAGCCGGTACCTTGTGATTCCTTGCCTTTTTGAAAACGCTCGAAGATCAATTGCTCATTTAATGAATGATTAGCCCCGGTATTCTTAATGGATAATTGCTCTCTGTTCAATTCGATAATAATAACGCCACCGGGGTTATTGTGTCTGATCGCATTGCTGAACAGATTATTTAATAAAATATCAATCAGGTATTTGCTGGCTAACACCTGCTTGGGCTGCAGGTTAGGCTTAAACGAAAGATCTTTGGTTTGCATTAGCTCTTGAAACTGCAGCATTTTTTCGGACAGCACAACCTCAAGGTTTATTGGCACTTCATCAGTGATCAGTTTATTTTCCAATTTTGCCAGCAATAATAGAGATTGGTTAAGCCGGCTGGATTTATTGATCGAGCTGTAAATGTCCGTGATCTGTGCCAGCTGTTCTGCATTTAATGTTTCATCTTGGATCAGGGTATCCAGCTTTGTCGTGACAACTGCCAGCGGTGTCATCATTTCATGGGAGGCATTCTCCGTAAATTGCTTCAGGTTCAAATAATCATGAGTTACCCTTAAAGACATCTCCCGGATGGCTTCGTTCAGTTCAGCAAATTCCTCCACCTTGCTTGGTTTTCCTTTAAACTGGTCAACATCGGCGATATTGAATTGCTTGATCTCTTTCAATGTTAACTGAAATGGTTTCCAGAGTCCGTTGAGCATATACTTATTGGTGATAAATAGCACCAATAACAAGCCAGTAAGCAGGGCTAGTGTAATGATGGTAATAACTTCTATGAGATATTTTTGCCCCGCTCTGGAAATAGTGATAACAACTTTGTAATTCGCATCCTTTAATTTGACCAGGTCTTCAACCGCACGCCCTGCTTCTTTCCGTTGCTCTTTTGGATTGAAATATGTGGTATCAAAAAAACGTTTCTGTAATTCCTGCTCATTAGTTCTGATAAACACTGCATGATCTTTATCGAGATCATACTGTTGAGGGTCGTGATTACTGCTCCTTACATACTCTTCTGCTTCTGACAATTGCTGCTGTAGTCCCTGATCCAGTTGTTGCTGGGCAATGTAATTAATAGCAAAATAATAGATAACCGCCCCGGCCAGTAAAACGGTTAAGGTAATGTAAATACTCGTCCTGGTATAATGTGCCGATAACTTCATTAACCTATAAATTTATAACCAAGTCCATAAATGGAAGTTAAATAGTCTTTACCGCCTGCATCCAGTAGTTTTCTGCGTAGGTTTTTGATGTGTGTATAAATAAAATCAAAGTTATCATGCATATCCATCTCATCTCCCCATAAATGTTCAGCAATAGCATTTTTAGAGATAACCTTTCCCTTATTGGCAATAAAATACAATAACATATCATATTCCTTCCTGGTGAGGATAATAGCGGTTTCATTAACTTCAACCGTCCGGCCCTGTACATCGATGGTAATCTCGTTAAATATTAACTTATTGTTGGTATTTAAAGTCTTTCGGCGATAAACTGCCATCAGGCGTGCCTTGAGTTCTGCTAAATGAAAAGGTTTGGTCAGGTAGTCATCTGCCCCGACATCCAGTCCCTTCAATTTATCCTCCAGGGAGTTCCTGGCAGATATGATCAATACCCCTTCGTTCTTCTGGTTGGTCCGAAGGTATGCCAGTACATCGAACCCTTCTCCGTCAGGCAGTCCGATATCCAGCAAAACACAATCATAATCATAGTCTGATAGTTTCTGCAGTGCCGAATTCAGCGCGCTACAGCTCTCGCAGATATTGCCATCTACATTCAAATAGTTTGTGATGTTCTCACGTAAACTTTGCTCGTCTTCTATTACCAGGATTTTCAAGGCTGCTTTTATTCAAATGTAATGCCCAAAATTGAAGAGAACCTGAAGTATATGCGTCCTGTAATTTTATTAATAGTGCAACTACAGATTTACTTCATATTCATTCAGTAATTTACAAACAATTCAAATGCTATGTGCGATAAATTGGGATGCTCAAAAAGAAAGTTCCATCCCTAAGCAAAGCCTGCACTAATTCAAAATCAATATGACAACAATCGAACCGGTGCGGAAAGACATACAGCGTCAGGGACATATTAAAAAATATTCGGCTTCCCTGCGTCTATGGCATTGGGCCAATACCATCGTTATCAGCGGTTCACTGCTTACTGTACTGATCAATTCAACTATTACGGATGAAAGGCCCGTATCAGCTCTGGTCAAAAATGAATTGAAGAACGCCAGTGCCATGGTAAGCGATGAGCAGGCTGGTTCAGTTGCACACGCGCTTGGCGATAGGGTTTGGAGTATACACATCTATTTTGGGTATGTATTAGTTGGTTTGCTTTTATTCCGCTTAGCTCTTGAGTTTTTTCAGCTGGCCGATCAAAAGTTCATTCGTAAAATGAAAAGTGCTTACAGGCAATTTCAATCGACAAAAAAGGAAAGAGAGCTGGTAAAACACGAGCTTACTGTAAAAGCTATCTATGCTGTGTTTTATATTTTACTCCTGGTTATGGCTGTAACCGGTTTGTTTTTGGCATTTGAAGATCTGTTAGCGCCCTTCAAGTCTATCAGACACAGCGTTAAAGAAGTGCATGGGTTTTGTATGTACCTGATCCTTGCTTTCATCTTTGTTCATCTTGCTGGTGTTTTTTTAGCAGAACGTAAGGATAATAAAGGTATCGTTTCTGATATGATTAACGGCGGAGGTGACCATCAATAATCATTTTCTGGTGATCAGCTTAGCCAGCAAGAATGTGACGATCAAGGCAGCTACCCTGATCGTCACTCGGTTAACTATTTGAACTTCATGGCCAGGGTTACAATATTTGAATTCAGGCCGGTAGAACGCATATAGTGGCCGGCCCTGATCTCCAATGAATTGAAATGCTGCCAGCCAAATACACCCGTTGGAGGCGATAGCCTGATATTAGCCCCAACAAAATTGCTGTGTAAGGTAGACAGATCATAATCACTGGTGTAATAGGTATCCGTAGGATTGTGTTGTCCGTAAGGAGCGAAATAGCGCGTGCCTTGCTGGGTATTATAGCGGTAATAAGGGCTCACCGATACAAATGAAGTCAGCTTAACAGGTATTTCCACTTCGGCAGTATGTGCCCGGATGCCCCAGTTATCCATATAATACCGGTAAAATGTCCTGATCACAAAATGATCATCCAGGAAGTAATTAAACCGCACCGCTATAGGGAGCTTGTACCGGCTGCCCGGCAGATTTTCTACCCGTTCAGATCCATCGGTAAAATAATCACGCTGGTATTTAGTGGCCAGCAAGCCATGCTGATAAGAAGGTTCGATGATCAGTAAGGCCTGCAGCCGCGAGGTCAGCACCTGTGACAGGGAGAACGAAGTACTGAATGAATTGCGCGGACTATGGTCAACCGGTCCTTTACCTTCACGATCTGATCCTGAACCATAGCCCGGCGGTCGCAGTTCAACCGGTAATATCACTTTCCAGGTATCCAGGAAAACCATGCCCTTAAAATCAAACTGGGTATTTTTATCTTTAGACACCCGTGTAAGATTTATCCCACCGCCGAAAGACTGATAATCGAACTCATGCGAATAAGATCCTGTTAACCCGAAAGCATTACCGGTTTTGTCGTTTGAAACTGTCCAGTTCAAAGATGGATATACACGGGTATCCTGCCTTGAGGCGGAGGATATGCTGTTTGGGTCGATTTTATCTGACGATGCTGAAGTATAATGATCTACCCCCAGTTCAAATGTAAAGGTGTGTTTTTTTCCGCTGGCGCCATATTTTGATAACTGTAGATCAAAGGTATTGGCAAAGTCGGTCAGCTTTTCAGTTCCGATACCGCCAGTAACCGCGGAATTATTGCCATCCTGGTGATAGTAAGCCGAGATGATGTTGATCTCTTCAATTTTAAGTTTACGGGCTTCATAATTACTGCTGTCCTTAACCGGTAATGTTTTGGTTTGCGCATGTGAAGCCACTATCCCTAAATATAGGGCGGCAACACACAGGTATATTCTTCTCATATCGGCAACTATCTTTTAGTTACATCCACAGCCACCGCCACTTTTTCCACCATTAGCCCCCGAACCGCCTTCACGGTACAGTTGAAAACTTTGTTCAAACTTTTGCGACTTACGGGCAGAAAGCTCCATCTCCGCGTCGTTTAACCTGTTCTTTTGGTAAGCTTTTACTGATGAACATGAGCTTAATCCAAGAGCCGGTATACTGCCGACCAGCAATAATTTAATTAGGGGTAACTTTTTCATGTGCTAATTTTTGACGTTAATATTTCTGGACGTATAAAGGCGATTGTCGTCATCAATAATGACGCAGGCGAGTTGTTGTAGTTGGTTTACCAGATCAAGCCCCACGCGAATACCCATCACCGTTACCGGTGTGGCCATGGCATCAGCAAACTCTGCGCTTGGGCAAATGATACTTACGCTTTTGATGCCGCTTACTGGCAGGCCGGTTTTAGGATCGATGGTATGCGAATATTTTTTACCGTTGATAATAGCATACTTCTCATAGTTACCGGATGTAGCAATGGCCATATTGCTGATATTAAGTGTAGAAAATGGCGTCATCTGCTTATCGGGGTCAGCAATAGCAATCGTCCAGGGGTTACCATTAGGCTGTGTTCCCCAGGTGATTAAGTCACCAGCTGCATTCACGATCCCGCTGACTACACCATTTTGTTGCAAAATAATTTTAGCACGATCAGCCGCATAACCTTTTCCGATACCACCAAAACCTATGCGCATCCCTTTTTCCTTTAGGAAAACTGTTACGTTAGCAGGATCAAGAATGACATTCCTGTAATTGATCAGTCCAACGGATTTACGTGCGGTTTCAGCATCAGGTAATGCTTTCATATTAACATCGAAGTTCCAGAGGCTTTTATCTATCGAACCGTACGTAATATCGAATGCTCCTTGGGTCAGTTCTGATATTTTAAGGGAACGTTCAATTAACTGGAAAACTTCGGGGTCAATTTTTACTGGCCTGACACCTGCTGCTGCATTGATCTGATTGGTCTGACTGTCATCGCTAAAAGTCGTCAGTAACTTTTCGATACGGCTGATCTCAGCCACTGCTAAGTCAATACGACTATTTGCCCAATCAGCATCATCGCTTACCACACTGATCTCAAACCGGTTTCCCATCAGTTTCAAGATTCGCTTATGCACTGTTTGGGCTTTTTCTATCGTTTCAATGATTGGCATTCGCAAAAGGTTTAATCTGGTCAATAAACTGGTCGGGGGTTTCATCAGGGTATCCGTCCCATTCCTTTAATACTTTACCATGCTCATCAACCAGCAAGGTAAAGGGAAACTTACCATCGGGGTTATATTTGTCGGCCAGGGTTTCGTTTAGCTTTACCTGTTCTTTGCTCAGTTGATTTTTCTTTTGCCGGGGGAAATCGGCACGAACCAAGATCAGGTAATCTGCGGCAAAATCATTGAATTTTTCTGATTCCAGGATTTCCTTCCTCAATCTTATGCATGGGCCGCACCAATCGGATCCGGAGAAATTCACCAGGATTAGTTTATGCGCTGCTGCCGCTTCAGTTTGAGCTTTGTTAAAATCGCCAAGCCACGTAGGGAGATTGGTTGTAAATAGGAAAAGAAAGACTGTTAATAGTTTCATTTTAATCTGTTTTTAAGAGAGGGCTCTCAGCGATGTTCCCGTTAAAGTAGTTTGATGCGCCGGAAGCCTTTATAACACTTCAGGAACAATAATATCAGGAGATTCTGTAGTTGGCATGAAATTGCCTTCATTTAACAGATTTTAACAAGCTTGGCTTTAACCGATTGCGGTTGTCAAATGTTTATTGGACGTTGATTGTATCTTACCTGTAATTTGGTACAGTAAAAATACATGGGTCTCATCCTTGTTTAATTAGTCAATTGGCGAACTACAGATTTGCTCCAAATTTGAGCTCTAACTTAGGGTGGCTTTTAGGGAGTTACTATCCAGCATATAAGTAAACAGAATCAAATGATTAATCAATCGCAATTTAGGTCCTCCAAGTCGCGAATCACTAAACAACAGGAAGAATATAACCGGATAACCGATCAAATTTTATCATATATCAAGAATCTTACGGAGGAAGAGGATGCGGAAACGCTTTGGTTTGGAATGAGAGCCGTGGGGCATGAATTAAGTATCAGCTCTTTTAATTCGAAGCTAAAAAAGCTGGTAGAAGCTGACCTTGTTGAAAAAAGATCTGTTGGCTACAATAAACATTTTTACCGATTTATTAAATAAACCATTTTTCCAAAGAAACCCTTTAGTATTATGCGTTTGAAAGCTGCAGGATAGGCTCAAAAAGTTTTTTGGCCCGGACATTCCCATAAGTGCTGACCGACAGCTTCAGCTTCCTTTTGTCCATTGACTGGGCTTTGTTCAGTACATTCTTTAATACGGCCTGCCTGTCTTCTACCAGTTTATCCAAATTATTGACCAGGTCTACCATTAAAAATTCAGGGCTCGCCTTAGTCGGAAAATGTGACTTTATCTGAAAATCGAACTTACGGTTGCCCAACATAAATTCACCGTGCCATTTGTGATTATAAACGGTTAGTTTATTATAAAGCTGCGTAGTTCCCACCCCCAGGGTGTTGTAAACATTTAGAGAGGTTAGCAAAAAACGGTCATCCTTTAAAAATTTACGGACAAGTACTTCCTCTTCCGGCGGTGTTTGGCCGAATACCGTTTCTTAAATTCACGAATTTTAATATCAGGTCGCATATTACTTATGAGATTTTATGCCAGTAGTTGCTACGATCTGTTCCTGATGCCCAAAGATAGCGCATCATCGTTTTATTAACTACGTATCTCACGCCGCATAAAAAAGTAATAAGCAAATGCAAAACACCCTACTGTTGATGCCATTAAACCGCTTACTTGCGGCCATACGATCATGACGCTTTCCTTAAACGGCAGCGGAGCTGGTATAGCGCCCGCCATTTGCTCCATGGTTACAGGACCAAGGCTGCGAACCGACGGCATCAGTAATGTCGTGACTGCATCTGAGTAAAGCTGATTCGGGGCGATGCGTTGCAGATTCAAGATAAGATCATTATAACTGATGATTTCGGCCTGGCTAAGATAAGCCGGATCAGGTAAGAAGGACTTGACAATAAGGTTAATGACAATCTGGTAAAATATCGTAAAGAACAACCAGATCCCGATGGTCGTAAGCGCGGAAGTTGCGGCTTGCTTAAACAGGATGGAAAGCATGATAGATAAACTCAACCAAAAAGCCACATAAGCAATAGTGATCACAATAAACCCCAGTATGCGAAGCAGTTCCTGCGGCTCCATACGCACGCCAGTCAGTACTAATCCGCCCCCTATCATCAGCAAAGCCAATGCAAAAAACAAACCGCTGACGATCACCAGGGCGCTCACAAATTTGGCCAGCAGCAAATTATCCCGGTAGATGGGCTGCGCCATCAGGCGGGTTAAGGTTCCGCTGTTCTGCTCGGAATTAACCGCGTCAAACCCTAAACTGATGCCCAGCAACGGTGCCAGAAAGCTCAGGAACACATGAAATGGCGGGATGGAATTATCGGTTGTGGTTAACAACTTCAGGTATAAAAAAAGATGATCCGGATCTTTGGTATTTCCTATTGCTGATTTAATATTCGTCAACGATACGTACATCGCGGCGATAAAAGTAAGAACAATAAGCGCAATCAGTATGCTGAAGCGCCAGCTGCGTACATGATCCGCTATTTCCTTGTGAACCATAACGCCGAAAGGCCCCGGATCAGGAGATTGACTTTTCATAGCTTGTTTTTTTTAATACTATTTGATTCAAAATATTTCTGGTAAATATCGTCGAGTCCATAATTTTTTTGATTGACACCAATCACGTCATAGCCTTTTTCAACCAGGAAACGAACCAGGGCCGCCGTTATGTCGCGCCTGCTGGTAAATTCCAGTTCATTTTCGTGGATGTTAATCTGGGTAATGGCTTCCCATGCCTGGAGTTCCGGCTCCAGCTGCCATGGCTGCGGAACGGGTTGTGCTGTCTTAATGGACGTGACATGGCTATCGATGCCGAATAACTGGGCAGACAAAGCACCGATATCTCCCTGTGCCAGCAATTGTCCGTTTACGAAAATCCCTACGCGGTCGCACACCTGCTGAACATGGTGTAAATGGTGCGATGAGAGTAGAACGGTGAGCCCCTGCTGCCGGCTCAACTGTTTGATGAGCGCCAGGAAATCTCTAACCCCGGTGGGGTCGATGCCGAGTGTCGGCTCATCCAGGATGATGACCTCAGGGTTCTTGATCAGCACATCGGCCAGACCAAGACGCTGTTTCATGCCACGGGAAAAAGCTGAAGTCTTTTTATGTTGGTCTGCGGCAAGGCCCACAACCTCCAGCACTTCGGCCGAACGCTTTTTTAGTTCATTTTCCGGTATGCCGTTCAGTCTGCCGATATACACCAGATTTTCCAGCGCGGTCATGTTATCATAAAAGCCAACACTGTCCGGCATGTAGCCTACTTTTTTCTTAACCTGTATCGGACTGCTGGTCGCGTTATGCCCGCAAACAAAAGCGGTACCACTCGTCGGGTCGGTAAGCCCGAGCATCATCAATATGGTGGTAGTTTTGCCGGCTCCGTTAGGCCCCAGCAATCCGAAGATCTCGCCCTTGTCTATGTCAAGGTTTAAACCATCTACCGCTTTAACAGCGCCATATTGTTTGGTTAAGCCCTTTAATTGTATAATAGGATCTTTCATTGGTAAAAAATCGATTGGCTGTTTTATCTTCTGCCATATTTACGAATGAGGTAATAAACGATGCCGACGGCCAGCAGGATGACCAAAACGCCGATCCAGCCGGAAAGCAAGGACGTTTTGACCGCCAGCCGGAAAGCGACCTGTGAGTTGGTATTGCTATTAGTCGCCGTAAAGTTGGCAGCATAGTCCCCGGCAATGGTTTTGTCCGGCACTTTTACAGTCGCTTTAACATCGATGGTTTTCCCGGCTTCCAGTTGTTTGATATTCGCGGGTTCAAAAGTAGATTCCCAGCCGGTAGGCAACTGTGCGGTAACCTGGAGGTCATTCAACGGCAGCGTGCCGGTGTTTTTGACGGTCAGCTGCAACTCTTTTTGGCTGCCCGAAGTTACTTCGTCGCTTAATCTTCCGGTAGGTGTGCTTAGTGCCAGGCTGTAGGAGCCTTTAACTACGGCTTCCAGGTTCAGCGATAGGGTGTCGGAACCGGATACGGCTTTGATCGGAATCTTGTATTTTTTCGGGGAGGCGGTAGCCGTAGCATTGATCTCAATGGCGATGTCCTGTGTTTTGCCTGCGTCCATGTTGATGGAAGTAACCTGGCTGCCGTCCACCTTGTAGGCAATTGTCCAACCGAACGGAAGATCAGTTTTCAATTCGTAGATGCGAGCACTCGCCGAACCGTTATGCAGCGTTGTACTATAACGGAAGGTTTCGCTGGTCGCAGCCTCGATATTGATCAGTTTGGCGATAAAGCCTGATTTGCCGGCCGGCCAGGTGACCGGCTGCTGTTGCGCTTGTGATACGAAGGCGGATGTCAGAAATAATAAGAGAAATGCAAAGCTGCGCGCAGCGCTGAAACGGGTGATAGTGATTTGGGGTAACATGATCTAACAACTAAAATGGTTAATGATAGCTTTCAAAAAATGCTTTTTTCGATAATTGGTTCAATATTTAAAAATAGACGGTCCAAAGAAAAAAAGTTGCCTCAAATTTTCAAACAGCTTTAACATTTTTTAACAATTAGCTATTAGCCTGGAGGAGTAAGGCCTGACATCCATTGTTGCCGGGTTATAAAAGATCGGGTGTATGAGCGGATTTGTTTGATAAATAGGTAAACTATTGCCAAAC
Organism: Mucilaginibacter saanensis; assembly: GCF_014200575.1. Taxonomy (GTDB): domain Bacteria; phylum Bacteroidota; class Bacteroidia; order Sphingobacteriales; family Sphingobacteriaceae; genus Mucilaginibacter. The sequence goes on from NZ_JACHBZ010000017.1 coordinate 114,937, forward strand.
AGAGTGATGTTGATTTTTGTAATAGAATTATGGGAAAGACAACGAATACCGTATTGGCGCGTGACGGAGCACAGCGGGCTCCCTGGCAGTATGGCGCAGCGACTATAATTTCGAAAGCTTTATTTGATACCACCGCCGTTTATGATGCGCTGATCGTAGGTGCTGGCATTACCGGTATCACAACGGCACTGTTTCTTCAGAAAGCAGGAAAAAAAGTAGTGATCGCCGAAGCGCATAACCCGGGATTTGGAACTACCGGCGGGACCAGCGCCCACATCAATACCTTTGCGGATACTACTTATGCGGAAGCAGCGAACGCTTTCGGCGAAGAAGGAGCGCAACTTTTCGCGGATGCGATCAACGAAGGTTTTACGACCATTAAATCCAACATTGATACTTACCAGATTGATTGCGATTACGAAATCAATCCTGGCTACCTGTATGCAGAAATCGGGGACGAGGCCAAACAACTCGACGAGATCTACAATGGCGCCTTAAAAGTAGGTGTGCCTGTAAACTATACGGAAGAAGTGCCGACACCGGTAAAATATTTAAAGGCCCTGGTTTTCGATGGGCAGGCACAGTTTCACCCGTTAAAATATTTGCGGGGTTTACAAAAAGCTTACCTGGAAGCAGGTGGTATAGTTTTGGAAAATACGTTGGTAACCGGTATCGAAACTGATAATGGCGTACATACCGCGCATTCGCCAACAGGTGTTATCAGGGCTAAAACGGTGATTTACGCTACGCATATGCCGCCCAATATCAATTTGTTCAATTTTGAGTGCGCCCCTTACCGCAGTTATGTACTGGGCCTGAAATTAAAAACGGATACTTATCCGGATGCCCTGGTTTACGATATGCAGGAACCTTATCATTATTTCCGGACACAGGTAATTGACGGGGAGAAACTCTTGATCGCCGGTGGTAATGATCATAAAACGGGTCATGCCGACCCGGAAAAAGCCTTTGCCGATCTGGAAAAATACATCCGGAAATATTATAACGTGTCGTCGGTTAAATACCGCTGGTCATCACAATATTATGTACCTGTGGACGGCCTTCCTTATATCGGACAGATGCCGCTGGCGGCGGATGGTATTTACTGCGCAACCGGCTATAACGGTAACGGGATGATGCTGGGCAGTATCGCCGGCAAAATACTCAGCGACCTGGCTAGGAGACGGCCCAATAGATATCAGGAATTGTTCAGTCCTTCACGGATCAAACCAGTGGATAGCTTCAGCGAATTTGTTAAAGAAAATGCGGATGTAGCTTACCACTTTATAGCAGACAGGTTTCATATCCACGAAACGGATTCATTAAAACGGCTTCAGCGAGGTACCGGCAAGGTGCTGGAAGTAGACGGTGAGAAGATAGCGGCATACCGGGATGAAAAAGGAGCCGTCCACGCGCTCAGTCCGGTTTGTACGCACGCGGGCTGTATCGTGAACTGGAACGGTGAAGAAAAAAGCTGGGACTGCCCCTGCCACGGTGCACGTTATGATATTGACGGAAATATATTGACAGGACCGGCAACCAAAAACCTACCCAAGATCAGCAACGATGAAAACTAAGGAAATATTAGCCGGCGGAATTACCGGTACAACTTTCATGACCCTGTTCAGCTACCTCATTTCGCTGGCCGATGGCGAAAACTTCAGCGAACCGGAGCGCCTCGGACAACTGGCTGGCCGTCTCATTCCGAAACTGGACAAGCAGCAGAGTCAGGCTTTAGGCTGGCTCGGTCATTATGGGGTAGGCCTGCTTTTTGCACTAGTCTATGTGGAGCTTTGGCGGCGCGGAAAATTAAAACCTGATCTGAAAACGAACCTTTGGCTGGGTGGCTTAAGTGGCTTGCTGGCGGTCGTAGTCTGGAAAGCCACATTTAAAATGCACCCGCTGCCACCTTCGTTAAGTTTTAATAAATATTACCTGCAACTCGTTCCGGCTCATCTGGTCTTTGCAGTCTTCGCCGGGATCGGTTATCAAATCTTAAAAAGAGTAAACCATGCTGCAGATCATCAATAAACCGGAAAAAGACAAGAAAGATCTGGCCCAACGTTTCCCGGAAAACCCTTTGTTATTACCGAAAGACCTTGCGCCCAGTGCCGGTGGTTTACAAATCATTAGTCTGCTGAATCCGGGCGTATTCCGTTACAGGAGGAAAATATGGCTCCTGGTCAGGGTAGCAGAAGGGGCTGTGCAAAAGGAAGGTGTACTCTTTTTCCCCGCCCTGAACGCGACCGGGAATACCGAGATCATCGAAGTACCATTAAACGATCCCGACCTGGTTGCCATCGATGCCCGGGTAATCAGTTATAAAGGCCTGGATTACCTGACCACAATCTCACATTTACGCTTATTATCCAGTGATGATGGTGTGCATTTCACCGAGCCGGGAGACTATGCTCCCCTATTTGGACAGGGTTACCTGGAACGGTTCGGCATCGAAGATTGCCGGGTGAGCCAGCTAGGTGATACTTATTATCTGACCTATACCGCAGTATCTGATAGTGGTGTTGGCGTAGGTTTGCAAACCACCAGAGATTGGCAACACTTTGAAAATGCGGGCATGATCCTGCCGCCGCATAATAAAGACTGCGCCATCTTTGAAGAAACCATCAACGGTAAGTATTATTGCCTGCACCGGCCGAGCAGCAAAGAGATTGGCGGCAATTATATCTGGCTGGCCGAATCTTCCGACGGCAGGCAATGGGGGAACCATCAATGCCTGATCAAGACCCGGCCCGGCCTTTGGGACAGCGCACGCGTCGGTGCCGGGGCGGCACCGATCCGTACCGGGCAGGGTTGGCTGGCGATTTATCACGGTGCCAATACAGAGCACCAGTATTGCCTGGGTGCTTTCCTGATGGATTTGGCTAATCCTTCGAAGATCATTTCACGTACCGTTGAACCTATTATGGTGCCTACGGAGCCATATGAATTAAGCGGCTTTTTTGGGCATGTAGTTTTTACCAACGGGCACCTGATTGATGGTGACCGCTTGACGATGTACTATGGCGCGGCAGATGAGTTCGTGTGCGGCGCGCATTTTTCCATCAGTGCAATACTGGAACAATTGGTTTCTTATTAGCATCGAAAGTTCTTCAGCAACGCTGCGGACCATCGAACTACCGCAGGAAAATAAAAAAGGCCGCCCTGGCAAAGGCGGCCGCTTCATAAGCTTATGCTTTATTTCATGCTGTCATGGATCTTTTGGATCGCGTCGAGGTGCATTTTTAAGGTTGGTAATGTCTTCACCGCAAATGCTTTCAAATCCGGGTCCTTTAGGTTTTTAGTGGCATCCTCAAATTCTTTGATGTCGTTTTTGTGATCTTCGATCATATTATCAACATAGGCTTTATCAAAGTCCGCGCCTGATTTTGAAGAAAGATTGTCTTTCACCTTTTGTTCGTCACTATCTATCGTTGCTGGCAAGGTGATCCCTTTGGATTTTGCAAGGGCCTTCATTTCCTCGTTGGCTTTGCTATGGTCACTGACCATCATGCCACCGAAATCTTTAACTTTTTGGTTGGCAGCTTTTTGCTGGGCGAGCGTGCCGAGCTCGACTTCTGCCATACCGCCATTAGCCGCCGCCACGGCAAATTTCGCATCGTCCTTGTCGACTGCTGATGCGGATGAATCCTTTTTGGCCGTATCAGCTTTTGCTGTATTCGCGCTGTCTGCGCTGGCTTTGCTGTCCTTGTTGCCGCTGCAGGCCTGTACCATACAGGCGACACCTGCGATCAGGCTGATGTACATGAGCTTTTTCATGGTGTGTGTGTTTGATTTGTATCTCTTTTATCGTTAAGCTATTTTATACCAAGTATTTCCAGCGTCCTTTCATCGCGTTCGCCATGATAGAACTTGTCCAGTACACGGCTAAAAACCGGGAAGGTCGCCGGCACAGCATCAAATAGGGTCATTGACGACTTCAGCTTGAGGTCGTCGGGGCTACCGAAAACAGCATGCGGGTCATTTGTTTCCAATTCCAGCAGCGCTTTACAGATAGTCGTCAGCCGCAGCCCGAGTTCCGGGTCCATCAGCAGGTCTCCCGCCTCCTTGATATCTTTTATGGCGTAAAAACGTGACATTTCGGTCATGCCCAAACCCGCGATCTGCGGGAAGATATACCACATCCAGTGGCCTTGCTTGCGGCCGTCTTTGATTTCCGCCAGCGCGGTATCATAATCACGGTCCAGCGCAGTTTTAAAACGTTGTAAGTGCTCTTTCATTTTTTTACTTAGTTGCTTTTCCCCCTGAACAGCGAGATGATCCATATGATAATGGCGATCACGATCACGACTGCTATAATGCCCACCACCGCGCCGGCTTTGAAAATACCTGCAATGGCGGTACAGCTTGTAAATAAGGCAGCCATCATGAGTATGGCCACCGGCACAATGATTTTTTTCATGGTTATGTTTTTATGTTCAGCCTGCGCTGCTATTATCCTGTATGTCGTCCGAGGGATAAGTTTCTGTTGATCCGGTATCCAGCTTGACGACGATCTTATCGCCAATAGCGTCAACGACCTCGCCTTCACCTGAAGGGGTGATCACACGCTGTCCTTTCAAAAATAGGTGCTCATCCATTATGCTTGTACCTTTTCAGCGCCATAGGCACTCCATTGAGCGACACCTTTTGGTTCTGCATTTTTTACTTCAGCGCTTTTGATCTTGCTCATGTCTTTATTGAGTTTTTCGCTTTCTTTTACCTCCGCGCTGAAATCATCCGGCAATTTCGTTTGGCCTTCTGTTTCCTGTACCTGCGCAATGGGGTCTTCAACGTAATTAAATTCTTTGCCCATGCCTTTGATCTCACCTTCATTCCACGGCCCGCGAATGGTACCGTCGGATAGGTTGTAAACGTTTTGCAGGTAGCGGGGATCTGCAGCCAATACTCCCGGCGGAAAATTAGGCTGAATGCTGTTCAAAGCTGCCTCAAACATTTTATAGTGTGTAACCTCCCGGGTCATCAGGAAGGATAAGGTTTCGTGGATGTACGGATCCTCTGTAAATTTCATCAAATGCTCGTAAACGAGCTTGGCCCGTGATTCAGAAGCCAGGTTGCTGCGCAGGTCTACGGTCAGGTCGCCGTTGGAGTGGATGTAGGAAGCACACCAGGGAATGCCCTGGCTGTTGCGCGGGGTGACGCCGCCTCCGGTGATGATGCCAAACTGCGGATTAGCAAATACCGCTTCGTGGATAATATCCTCTTTAGCGGCCTTGCCGTTTAATACCTGCATGATTTCGGAACTATCGGCAGCGTTTTTGAGTTCGCCGTTCACACCCTTCAGCAGCATCTGGATGGTAGCGCCCACGATCTCCAGGTGACTGAATTCTTCGGTGGCGATGTCCATCAGCATATCGTATTTATCCGGGTGCGGAACTTTCGCGCCGAAGGCTTGGGTGAAATATTGCATGGCAGCGGCCAGCTCACCGTTTTCGCCGCCGAATTGCTCTAATAACAGGTTGGCAAAACGCGGATCGGGACGAGATACCCGGGCATTGAATTGTAGGTCTTTTACGTGGTGAAACATAATATTATTTGTTTTAGGTAAATGGATATTGATAAAACTACAGGAGTTGACATTATGTTTTTAATTAATTAAATAATTTTTAAAGAAATATAAAAACAATATTTAACTGAAAATAGTTGTTGTACTACCTTTTAAGCGCTTTCCGCAAGCGTTCACAGAGTAGTTAAACCAATTGTTAACGATTATTTTTTTACCATGAATGCAACCTCAGCCTGGCTATTGGCTGTTAATTCAAAATTGAACAGTCCCGGCCTGACCGCTGTTTATGAACAGCAGGCAGTACTCCTGCCTTTGCTGGATTATGTAGAATGGAGCGATGGCCAGCTGGAAGTGATGAAAAAGATCAAGGAAGGCTTGCCCGCTTTTTATAATGAGGAATTTGGCACGATCATGCGCTGGCACCCTAAAGTGGCCGATAAGATGGAAGGCGAAGAAGAACACAAAAAGCCAATGGTTATGGATTCCTGGTATCTGCATCACCCGCTGCTGAACTTGTCACGCTTGGCGCTCAAAGGGGATAAAGTTGCCGAAAAGCTGTTCCTGGATTCGCTGGAATTCGCAATAAAGGTGGCCCGTCATTTCAATTACAGGTGGCCGGTGTTTTATAAAATGGACACGCTCGAGGTGATCAAAGCGGAAACACAACCTGGAAAAGGCGGTGAAAAGGATGTGCCGGGTTTGTATGCACATGTGATGCTGCAGGCCTGGGAACTGACAGGCAACAAACGTTATTTGGCCGAAGCTGAAAGAGGCGCTTTAAAACTGCAAGGTTTAGGTTTTGACTTATTCTACCAGGCGAATAATACCTCCTTCTCTGCAGGTGCCTTATTACGGCTGTATAAGATCACCCAAAAAGAAGTATATAAAGAGCTCAGTTATTTATGCCTGGCTAATGTGTTCAGGAACGTAAAACTCTGGGACTGCAATTATGGCTACGGGCGAAATTTCCCATCGTTTTTTGCCCTGTTCCCGCTGAACGATGCTCCCTATACGGCGGTTTACGAGGAGCAGGAAGTCTTCTGTGCCTTTCATGATTACCTTCGGCATGCCGAAGGTCTCGATATTCTGCCTTCCCTGCGTTTGCTGATGGCCGAATACATACGGTTCCTGGTGGAACGCGCGGTTTACTACTATCCGACGATGCTGCCGAAGGCGATGTTGTCAGACGAGGTCAAGACTGGTGAAGTCGACCCGAACCTGTGGATCGCGCTGGAGGATATGCATGACGGCTGGGAGAAATCCGGCGAAGTTGGGCAGGAGGTTTACGGCGCGGGAAATGCTTTCGGTATCCTCCCACGCCATTATATGCAGGTGGAAGATGAGCCCTTTATGATCTATACTGATTACCCCACTTATGGCTTCTCGCCAAAAAAGCACCGTCCGGCCAGATTCAGGCTGGCGGGAGATGCACGGCTTAATTGCCGCCTGATGCTGGTTAAAACGGATAAAGGTAAAATGCCGGAATTTACGGTGATGTTGAACGACGATAAAGAGCCTGCTAAAGGCAAAAAAACAAAAGAAGGCCACCTGGAGTTTACCATCCCCGGTGACAGTGAAATTCATATCAAATGGAAAGCCTTATGAAAAAAAAGACGAATTTGTTCGAACGTTTCAGCAACTGGGCGACAGCTGCCACCGGAAGTTCCGCGGCATTTATCATCGCTACATCAACCGTGCTCATCTGGGCAGTTACCGGACCGTTATTTCATTATTCGGAAACATGGCAGCTGGTCATTAATACGGGCACAACGATCATAACTTTCCTGATGGTCTTTCTGATCCAGAAATCGCAAAATAAAGATTCCAAGGCCGTCCACCTGAAGCTGAATGAATTGCTGGCCTCGCATGAGGGCACCAGTAACCGCATGGTGAATATCGAGGACCTGACCGAGGAAGAACTGGACCATCTTTATAAATTTTATATCCGCTTGTCCGATCTGGCAGAAAAGGAAAATGATCTGACCCGCACGCATTCAATAGATGCTGCTGCAGAAAACCAGAAAAGAAAATCACAGACACGGAAGCCGATTAAAAAGACCTGAGCCATGAATAAGCCGACTACAATCACCGCGATGATCGAATGTCCGAAGGGATCGAACCAGAAGTTCGACTATGATCCGGCGGAAAAACGTTTTAAACTGAATAAGATCCTGCCCACCGGACTGGTCTTTCCCTTTGATTTCGGGATGATCCCGGGAACCAAAGGCGAGGACGGCGACCCGCTGGATATCATCGTGATCTCCGAAGGTTCCACTTTCCCTGGCTGCCTGGTAGATTGCCGGATTATTGGCGGACTAAAGGCGGAGCAAACCGAACGGAACGGGCACAAGGTACGGAATGACCGTTTTATTGGTATCCCGGATGTTTCCCAGTTATACTCGGACATCCATACACTGGAGGAGCTGCCACAGGTTCTCATTGATCAGCTCGAAGCCTTTTTCAAAAATTATAACGAACAGGCCGGCAAGAAATTTAAAGTGACCGCACGGTTAAGCGCCCAGCAGGCCGCGAAATTATTAAATCCATGAAGAAAAAAAGAAACTGGCTCATACTAGCCATGCTGGCGTTAATGTTAATCATCGGCTGTGCCGGAAGTCGTAAGCCGGCAATGGTGTTAAAGAAACCTGCCGCTGTTTGCGGCAAAAGAAATTAAATAAGGACCAAAATCAATTGCTATGGAACTGCTGTTAAAAATTTTCGGTGAAGGCAAAGACCTCAATGCCCTGCAGATGAGCAGCCGGGGCGTAGTCATTTTTATAATTGCCTTCCTGCTCATCCGCGTCTCGGGCCGGCGCTCGTTTGGCGTGCGGACGCCGCTCGACAACATTATTACCATTTCACTGGGAGCCATCATGAGCCGGGCGGTGGTGGGTGCATCGGCTTTTGTACCGGTAATCGTCTGCTGTTTTGTGATTGTTTTCCTGCACCGGGCCTTTGGCTGGCTGATCGTTCATCATAAGGCATTCGGCCGCTTTGTGGAGGGCGATAAAATCCTGCTATTTGATCAGGGAAAGTTCATTAAAAGCCATATGGAAAAAGGATTGGTTTGTGAAGAAGATATCATGCAGGGTGTCCGGAAGTCAGCGCTAACCGAAGATATGGAGGGCATTGAAAAAGTTTATATGGAAAGAAACGGCGAGATCGGTGCCATCCGGAAAAAATGAAAATTGTTCTGATTTTTCAGGGAGTTTGGAACGCTTCTTGTTTTTTAATAACAACGTTGTTCACTATAGTTTTAACCAAAATAAAATCTACAATCATGCCTACAAAAAGCAACAAAAAGTCTGCAGCAGCAGCCAGCCGCACACCAGAAGCTGAAAGTGCGCTGAAAGAATTATTTATTGATGAGATCAAGGACATCTACTGGGCGGAAAAACATTTAGCCTCCGCTTTGCCGAAACTGATCAAGGGAGCGACCTCGGAAGACCTTAAACAAACCATTAGCAACCACCTGGAAGAAACCAAGAACCATGTGACCCGTCTGGAAAGCGCTTTCGCTTCGATCGGTGAAAAAGCAGTGGCTAAGAAATGCCTGGCCATGGAAGGCCTGCTAAACGAAGCTACTGAACTACTGTCCGATACAGACAAAGGCACAGAAGTAAGGGATGTAGCTATTATTTCTGCTGCTCAAAAGGTAGAACATTACGAGATCGCATCTTATGGTACCCTGCGCACCTTAGCCGGAACCCTGGGCTATAGTGAAGCGCAGAGCCTGTTTGACGAAACCTTAGCTGAAGAAAAAAATGCCGATACCCTGTTGACCCAAGTAGCCGAAAATTATGTGAATGAAGCCGCTGCCGCCGAAGTAGAATAAAAGAAGCAAATTGTGATCTTTCAGGGGATACCGGAAGGTATCCCTTTTTTTGTTTAAGTTTTGCTTAGCGCCGCGATCAAAAGTTCAGCGGTCGCCTCGATGGTCTGATGAATGACCTCCTCGCAGGAACCGGAAAACACTTGACGGAAGCTGGCTTCACGACCACAGATCAATGCAAAAACGAACATGGTGCCGACCGGTTTCTCCGGTGTTTCGCTGCCGCCGGGAGTGGTCAGGCCGGTAACGGTTACCTGGATATCCGAATCGATTATTGTTTTTAAGCGGTAAGCCATCTCCCGGGTCACTTCCATCGATTCCGGCGTGTATTTATCAATGAGTTCCTGTGGTACACCTAGTAAACTGACTTTCAAACTCGCGTCATAACAGGCAATGCCCCCTTTAAGCACTTTACCAGATTCTTCGGTCAGCGCAAATTCGGAGCAGAGCCAGCCCGCTGTCGCGCTTTCTGCAAAAGCGATAGTCAGCCCTCGTTGAGCTATGAGTTTACTGCAAACGATGATCTTGCTTTCCGCCATTTATATTTAACGATCTGGCGCTGAAAATGGTTTGGATATACAGACATTTTGGCGCAAGCATCAGGTCTTTCCTAACAATCATAAATTCCGTATACAGAACCGACTACTGCTTATCACTTATCGTCCTTACCGAATAACTCCCTCAGCTTATCCTTTGCTTTTTCCAGCGTGTCTTTTTCGTCTGCGTTTAAGTTCTTTCCGGCCCGGTTCTCGTAAAAGGTCAGCATGGACATCGCGCTTTGATAAGGCGAAGATTTTCGCCGTTTGCTTGTCTCCGCTGAATGTTTTACTGATGCCGCGATTTTATCCGGATCTCCGGATTTAAAAATATCTTTCTCCAGGTCCATGGCATCACTGTGCTCCGTAACATCTGCGGACCATTTTTTTGCCGTTTTTTTTGTTTTCGTAGTCATAGGTGTATTGTTTATTAATAAATATTTTTTTGCTGTTTGGTACTAACCTTCTTCTTTGTCGCTTTCTGCTTCCGCTTTTCTATCCTCTTCCAATAAATTGGTGCCGATAGGATTGGCGGCCAGTAGCTTGGCAAACCAGGCCAAATTTGCGGTCATGTATCGAAGTGTTTTGTTTGTGTACAGATACCGTTCGCCACCGGCTTCCACATAATCTTTTTCTCCTCCGGCCATGCCAACCCAATAGGCGTTAACATTTGGCGGAATCGTAAAGCCTACTTCCTGCAAAGCCCAGAGAACCTGAGCAGCACAGCTATGCGCGCCATCTTCGTTGCCAGTGATCAGACAACCTCCTACTTTATTATAGGGCATATATTGTCCGTTTTCTTGATTACTCAGTTCTTCATCCCGAAAAATAGCATCTAAGCGTTCAATCACTTTTTGAGCTGTCGAGGCGAGGTGTCCCATCCAGATAGGCGTAGCGATGATGAAGACTTGGCAGGATTTGATCTTTTCGAGAATCTGCGGCCATTGATCACCTTCGCCTTCATCAGAAGAATTACCGGTAAGCACTTGATAGTCATTGAGGCGAATAACCTCCGTTTCAAATCCCCGTTCACGAAGTTGGCTCGCGGCCTTTTCAGCCAATGCGCCTGTGTTGGAAAAATCCGGTTGGCGTTTAAGGGTACAGTTAATAAGTAATGCTTTCATGAGGTTTGTATTAATAACTAGTTAGAAAAAATAACAGACTGATGTGATTCAGCTATCACTTTTCTTCTTTTTTTCATTTGCAAAATGAGCACGGGCCTGCTTTAGGCCAGTCGCTATCGCTTCACCTTCATTGCCGGTTGTTCGCAACACTTCATTGGCGATCTCTGTTGCCTTTTTCCTGATTTTCTTAGGTTGGTTCTTATAAGATGGCGGGTAGTTTCCGTTATACCATGGCATAAGCTAATTTTTAAATGTTTCCTAAATACGCCTTCATTTCAACCTCGTTTTCCATTTACATTCAGCAGCGCCTGCCTGATGACAGGCGCTGCAAAAAGATCAGGAAAAAAATCCCTTGTCTTCTTTGGCTTCGGTGCTTGCCTGGTAATTGATATTATTTTCAGCGATCCGGGTCAGCAGGTTGTCTGCTTCCTTTTCTTCCTCGAGGGTCTGGCCCAGGAGGTCAGCCGCATCACTATATCCTAAAGTTTTAGCCAGTGTGACCATACCTCCGTAAGTGGCGATCTCGTAATGCTCTGCCTTTTGCCCGGCGAAGATCAGACCAACATCCCGCTGCGCGGTGCCTTCTTCAGTTTCATCTATAATATCTTCGCCTTCATCTACAATACCGGCCATTGCTGCGCATTTGGTGGTGTCCACGTCTTCACCAATCAAACCAAAGACCTGTTCCAATCTGGTAACATGATTTTGAGTTTGTGTGAGGTGATTACCGAATGCATCCTTCAGTTCGGCGGATGTAGCGGCTTCCTGCAATTTCGGCAAGGTTTTAACCAGTTTTTTTTCTGCCCAAAGCAGGTCTTCTAATTGATCGATAAAAAACTCCCTGAGTTTTGAATCGGTAGTCTGTGCGGTTTGTGTTTCCATGATATTTGTTTTTGATAAATAATTTAGAAATTTCTTTAAATTGGATTCGATGCCTGGATCATGGCCAGGCGAGCCGCTATGTATTAAGGCTGTCCTGAGCCGCCGGATGAACCATAAATCTGTCCGGTTGCGTAACTGGCATCTGAGGCAGCCAATTGTACATAGATAGAGGCCAGTTCTGCGGGTTGTCCGGGTCTGCCCAATGGTGTTTGTCCGCCGAACTGCTTCAGCTTTTCCTGGCTGGCGCCACCACTAACCTGTAACGGTGTCCAGATTGGTCCGGGTGCGACACCATTTACACGGATACCTTTCGGCCCTAATTGTTTTGCCAGTGACTTGACATAATTCATTGTCGCAGCCTTGGTTTGCGCGTAATCATACAGATCGGGTGACGGATCGTAAGCCTGTTCAGAAGTGGTACCGATGATAACCGAGCCTGGCTGTAAATGCGGCAAAGCCGCTTTAATGATCCAGAAAGGAGCATAGATATTGGTTTTCATCGTCCAGTCAAACTGTTCTGTAGAAATGTCCAAAATAGACTGGTTGCTTTGCTGCCTGCCTGCATTATTTACTACAATATCCAAACCGCCCAAACCCTTAACCGTCTCGTCTACGAGTTTTTTGCAAAAAACTTCATTACGCAGGTCGCCAGGAATTGCGATGGCTTTTCGGCCTTCAGCTTTGATCAATGCGATCACCTCTTTGGCATCTTCTTCCTCTGTCGGGAAATAATTGATCGCCACATCAGCACCTTCACGGGCGTAGGCTATGGCGGCAGCTCGTCCCATCCCCGAATCGCCACCGGTGATCAACGCCTTGCGACCAGCTAACCGTCCCGAACCTTTATAGCTTTTTTCGCCGTGATCCGGTTTGGGGTTCATTTTACTGGCTAAGCCTGGCCAGGGCTGTGACTGGCCTTCAAAAGGCGGCTTGGGGTATTTGGTGATCGGATCTTCTAATGCTTTTGCTTCCATTATACTGTTTGTTTTACCGCCTGCTGCGAAGACAGGTGTTACTGCCGCGACAGCTAAAGTGGCACCTAACCCGGCGACCGCTTGCCGCCGGGTGATTTTATGTTCTTCGTTCATGGTAGTGTAGGATGTATTTTGTTACGATTTCTTTTTTGGAACCTTAGCGCCTTCCCTGCGGGCTTCCGACAATCCGATTGCCACAGCTTGTTTTCTGGACGTTACTTTTTTACCGCTTTTGCCACTTTTTAGTGTTCCTTCTTTTTCCTCATGTAAGGCTTTGTGGACCTTGTCCTGTGCCTTTTCTGAATACTTTGCCATTTTTTTGATTTAATTGTTATTCATAGTATAAACGATTCCGTTGATTATATAACCTTATCCGTTGACTACTTCACCACCGTTTACGTGGATGACCTGGCCCGTTATAAAAGAAGCATCATCCGAAGCCAGAAAAACATAGGCAGGTCCAAGCTCCGAAGGCTGTCCAGCCCGTTTCATGGCTGTTTCACTTCCAAAACTTTTGATCTTTTCCTCATCGAAGGTGGATACGATTAGGGGTGTCCATACCGGCCCGGGAGCAACAGCATTTACACGGATCTTTTTTTCAACAAGATTTGTTGCGAGTGAGCGCGTAAAGGTTGTAATAGCTCCTTTAGTCGAAGAGTAATCAATCAGCGAAGGAGAGGAACGGTAAGCGGTTACCGAGGTGGTATTGATAATACTATCATCTTCGTGCATATGCACCACTGCTGCCTCAGCGAAGTAGAAATAAGCAAATATATTGGTGCGGAAAGTGGTGTCCAGCTGCTCGGGGTCAATCGCCTTGACATCTTTTTGTGGAAATTGCATTCCTGCATTATTGACGAGGATATTCAGCTTTCCATATTTCTTAACGGTCCTTTCGACCGCGTTTTTGCAAAAGGCAGCATCCTTCACATCTCCTTTGATAAGCAGGCAATTTCTGCCCGCGGCTTCCACCAAATTTTTGGTTGTTTCGGCGTCATTATCTTCATCGAGATAAACGATGGCTATATCCGCACCTTCTTCGGCGAAATGAACGCTGACAGCCCGGCCGATGCCGCTGTCACCACCTGTGATCAGGGCTATCTTGCCCTGGAGTTTGCCGGCAGCCTTGTAACTATCCTTAATATATTCCGGTTTCGGATCCATCTCCGCTTCAATACCCGGCTGGCGATCCTGTTTTTGTGGCTTTTTTGTTTTCGTTTCCATATCAGTCAAATGTTTTTTCCTTCAAATTGCTTTTCAATTTTGGCCCAGAACGGCAGATCAACTATTTGCATAAACTCATCCATACTTACCGCGTTAGGTTTAGGGAGTGGTTTACCATGCTTTAAAATATCCAACGCTTTTTGGATGGCGTGAGCCACCTGGAAGATAACCGTAGTTGGGTATAAGATCATGGAATAACCCATATCACCCAGGTCTTTTGGCGATACCCAGGGTGTTTTGCCCCCATTTTCCAATACACTGGTAGCTAAGGGTACCCCTTTCAATTCTTTTCCGATCTTTTCCAGTTCGTCTATCGTTTCTGGACCTTCGAGGTAAACGCCATCCGCACCGGCATCCAAGTAGCTTTTTGCACGGTCGATAGCATTATCGATCCCTTCGGGATCAATGGCATCTGTACGGGCGAGGATAAAGAAATCAATACCATCACGTGCGGCCACGGCTGCTTTGATTTTTTGTAACATGACTTCGGCATCGATCACTTTTTTATCGCCCATATGCCCGCATTTTTTCGGAGGTTGCTGATCTTCCATAAATATGGCAGAAGCACCCAGGCGAATGTATTCCTGAACGGTACGTGTAACATTCTTCACATCCCCATAGCCATCATCAACATCAAGCAATACCGGCAGAGGCGAAGCTTGCATGATCCAGTCTGCAGAGAACTTCTTTTCGCCGAATTTTTCCAGGTCTACATCTGGTATCGCGTGCGTAGCTCCGGAAAGCGCATAACCGCCGATCTGGTAGGCATCAAAACCGGCCAGCTCAATCAGGCGGGCCGTCAGCGCATCATGTGCGACGGGCAGCTGCACCGGTTTGTCTGCTGCGGCCAGCATGGCTTTCCAGCTCTTCCTTTTGGTGATCGTGTGTTTCATTACGCACCTGGTTTGAGTACTATTTTAATACGATCCTCTTTATTGGCAATTCTGCCTGATTTGTGAAAAATTACTGCTTGCGTCATACAGATTCATTTTTTGATAAATGTGTAAAATTAGTGGCGGCTGAAAGCGGGCGGGAGCGGCAAAATAATCTGAATAAATCACCTCCAATATTATTCCAGTAGTGGATATATGGATAAAAATATTTTACATTTTAGCTATCCATACTTAAAATTATTTCTTTTTAATTTAATAATTGTACTAAAATCAACTATATGTGTCATTAATTTAGAACAGAGGTGTTCAATGAAGTATAAAGGCTGACGAGCTGATTTCTGAGATTTCAATTTAAGCTTTAAAGAATATCAAGAAGGCTAATTGTTTAAAACCCAATGAAATGAAAAATGTTATTAAATGGATAAGTATAAGAATCAATCTTAAAACCCAAAAGCTATGTCAGGAATCAATAAAGTTATCCTGGTCGGCCATTTAGGAAAAGACCCGGAATTAAGGTATTTACAAGATAATATCGCCGTTTTAAGTTTTCCGCTCGCTACGTCCGAGTTTATCATCAAAAACGGTATAAAAACAGAGCATACAGAATGGCACAACATCGTGATGTGGCGTTCGCTGGCTGAAGCTGGCTACAGAACACTCCGTAAAGGAAAACTGATTTATGTAGAAGGTAAATGCCGTACCCGCTCTTTTGAAGATAAAGAAGGTATCAAACGTTACACTACGGAAATTATTCCTGAAACCTTTACCCTTTTGGGACGGAGCAGCGATTTTGAAATTAATGAATTACTGGAAAATGTGACTCATTCACAGAAGTAGAAGCATTCAGCTACTATACGCTTTGAGAGGGAAATGGACATAATACCTGTTGGCGGCTGCTTCGAGATGCCGCAGATTTATACAAATATTAGTCTTTGCCGCATTCTGCAATTTTTTAATCGGCCAGATTTTCCTAAATCTCTCCTGCCCAATCGTCGTCATTACTGCCCTGGTTAGTAATTACTGAAACGATCCATAATAAAATCCCGGTCAGTAATAGCTTTTTATGCTCGGGAAAGGCATCAGCCGAATGGCTCATGATCCGCAGCACGTCAAAGATCAACATGCAGATCATCATGGAGATGATCAGTGTTCTAAGTAAAAATAACTTATTCATCATTCCATTTCCTCCAGGTTCTTTAAGCGAAAAACCTCTCTTGCGATCAATTTACAATTGTAAGCCAATTCATCCAGCGTACAGCAGATGGTTTTGACCTTTACCGGTAGTTCATCGACGGTTTCCATCAGGTCAATATGTAAAAGGCAAGAATCTTTTAAATTTTGGTGACCTTTTAACTGCCCGAATAACTCATAGGCGGTACCGCGGTCGTCACCGAAGAAGTACTGTCCATAGTCGACAAAGCCGCGCGGCGTCTTCAGGCTTAATAAAATATAGAATTGTGTTTTCATTTGATATTCCGGGGATGTTGACCAGGGGATTCCGTGGCAAAGTGACCAGGCAATTAGCTGGCGAACGATAGCAGCGAGAGCTGTAAAAGCGTTTT
>NZ_JACHBZ010000018.1 GCF_014200575.1 Mucilaginibacter saanensis
CTGGGTACCTGGGCCTCTATTTATGAGCTGGCGGATAAGGATTATGTAGGCAATGCGGTGATCCCCTCAGAAAAAGTGATCATGTATGATTCATCCAACTGCATGGTGAATGTACCGGGCGAAAAGCTGGTGATATTACAGGGCCTGCATGACTTTATCGTAGTGGAATCCAACAACACGCTGCTGATTTGCCCGCGTGATCAGGAGCAGAATGTGAAACAGGTTGTGGCTGATGTAAAAAGCAAGTTTGGTACTAAGTATATTTAAGGTTAAAGCATTGATCTGGTTATAAATAAAAGCAGGATCACTACTTCATACTTAAAACCATCACAAACAATGGAAAAAAACAGTAAAATATATATAGCCGGGCATAATGGAATGGTAGGTTCGGCCATTACACGTAAACTGCGTGAAAATGGTTTTGAAAACCTGTTGCTCAAAAACTCTAAGGAACTTGATTTACGTAGCCAGCAGGCAGTTGCAGACTTTTTTGAAACCGAAAAGCCTGATTATGTTTTTTTGGCGGCAGCAAAGGTTGGCGGCATTATAGCCAACAATACCTACCGGGCCGATTTTTTGTATGAAAACCTGCTCATGGAATGTAATATTATACATTCTGCCTATGTTGCGGGTGTAAAAAAACTAATGTTCCTGGGCAGTTCATGTATCTACCCTAAAATGGCTCCCCAGCCGTTAAAAGAAGAATACCTGCTCACCGGACCGCTTGAATACACCAATGAGCCTTATGCCATAGCAAAAATTGCCGGCATAAAGCTTTGCGAAACTTATCGTGACCAATATGGTTGCAATTTTATCAGTGTAATGCCTACTAACTTGTATGGTATTGGTGATAATTACCACCCCACTAATTCACATGTTTTGCCCGCCATGATCCGCAAATTTCATGAGGCAAAGATTAATGGAGATAAGACGGTTACCATTTGGGGTACAGGAACTCCCCAAAGAGAGTTCTTATATGCCGATGATCTGGCCGAAGCCTGCTTATTCCTGATGGAGCAATACAATGAGAAGGAATTGATCAACGTAGGGACAGGCGATGACCTGAGTATTGCTGAATTGGCAACCCTTGTTAAAAAGGTATTGGGTTATGAAGGCGACCTGGTTTTTGATACTACCAAACCTGATGGCACACCCCGTAAATTAATGGATGTATCAAAATTGCACAGCCTAGGCTGGCAGCATCACACTACCCTGGCCGATGGTATTTTATCGGCCTATAATGATTTTACAGATAAGCATACCGCTAATCACGAGCGCTAATAGCTTATTTGTTTTAAATAATAATCTGATAGCTTACACTACCGCCGGTTATTAACCGGTATAAATATTCAATAAGTATATGACCCTTACCCCAACCCCCATCCAGGGACTTATTATTTTAACCCCACGTGTTTTTAATGACGACAGAGGTTATTTTTTTGAATCGTTTAACGAAACATCTTTTAATGATTTAGCCGGTTACAAAGTGAATTTTGTTCAGGACAATCAATCTTTTTCAACCAAAGGAGTACTGCGCGGGCTGCATTTGCAAAAAGGCGAACATGCCCAGGCTAAACTGGTTAGGGTAACACAAGGCGAGGTGTTAGACGTAGCTGTTGATTTGCGTAAAGACTCGGCTACTTATGGACAACATTACAGCGTATTACTTTCTGCAGAAAATAACCAGCAGTTTTTTATCCCCCGCGGCTTTGGGCACGGTTTTGTTGTGTTGAGCGATACCGCTGTTTTCCAATACAAATGTGATAACTATTACAACAAACAATCTGAAGGTGGCTTACACTATGCCGACCCAGGTTTGGCTATCGACTGGAAGTTGCCTCAGGATGAGTTGCTGGTATCTGAAAAGGATGCAGAGCTGCCATTCTTAAAGGACGCCGCTGACTTTGGATTTTAATAATAACAACAATTAATAAGTTTTAAACTTACGTACCTACTGATATGCAAAACATTGTAGTTTTTGGAGCTTCGGGACAATTAGGGCAGTGCCTTAAAAATGTAGCGGAGCTAAAACAAATAAATTCAATTATATTTCCTCCCGAAACGGAAGCAAATATTTTGGATATGGATGCCATAACCCAAATATTTGAACAATATAAACCTGCTTATGTAATTAATTGCGCAGCCTATACTGCGGTTGATAAAGCAGAGGACGACGTTGACATGGCCCGCAAAATAAACAGGACTGGTGCCGCTAACCTTGCTGCACAGTGCAGGGAACATGGCGCCGTGCTGGTTCATATATCAACAGATTTTATTTTTAAGGGTGATAAACCTTATCCGCTTGTTGAAAGTGATGTTGCTGAACCTGTAAGTATTTACGGTCTTACCAAATTAGAGGGTGAGCAGGATATCATTAGCATATTGCCGCAGCATTATATTTTACGCACCAGCTGGTTGTACTCAGAATATGGCAATAACTTTGCTAAAACTATGCTCAAATTAGGTACCGAGCGCGACGAACTGAAAATTATTGCCGACCAGGTAGGTACACCTACTTACGCCATTGACCTGGCAGGTGCAGTACTTGATATTATTGCTTCTGGAAGCGAAAGCTATGGCGTTTACCATTACAGCAACGAGGGCGTAACCTCCTGGTATGATTTTGCTAAGGGAATATTTGATTTGGCTGGCAGTAAGGTAAAAGCTTATCCTATCCGTACCAGCGAATACCCTACAAAGGCGACGCGCCCAGCTTTTTCGGTGATGGACAAGGCAAAGATCAAAAGCACATTTAACATACAAATACCATACTGGCGGGATAGCCTGGCAATATGTCTGGAAAAGCTGAAATAAGTGGAAATCAGTCCTGTTCTTAGGTAATAAAAAAGGCCTTAGCGATTCGCTAAGGCCTTTTTTATTACCTAAGAATTGTCTTTATAAAAAGATGGTTCCGGCGGCTACGGTTTCATTAGTAGCTTCGTCAACAAGTATCAATGATCCGGTGATGCGGTTTTTGCGGTATTCATCAAAAACTACGGGTTGGGTGGTGCGCAGGCGCACACGGGCCATCTCGTTCATTTTAATGTCGCCACCATTCTCCAGCTTTTCCATCGTGTTAATATCCAGTTTATAATAAACTTCTTTAATAATGGCCATTACCTCGCGGGTGGTGTTCTTTAAATGATATTTAGCACCCGGGCGCGGACCTCTGGAACCCATCCAGCAAATCATGGCATCAATATCCTGGCTTACCTGCGGCTCGCTGTCGTCTTTCACAATCATGTCACCGCGGCTTACGTCAATATCATCTTCTAAAGTAATAGAAACCGACATCGGAGCAAAAGCCTCATCAACCGGGCCCGAAAATGTATCAATTGATTTGATAGCTGATGTTAAGCCGGAAGGCAAAACAGTTATTTTATCGCCCGGTTTAAATATACCGCCAGCTATACGGCCTGCATAGCCCCGGTAATCATGGTATTCTGCCGCGTGCGGGCGTATTACCGTTTGTACCGGGAAACGTGCGTCTGAGTGGTTCTCATCACTCCCTATATGGATGGTTTCCAGGGTGTGCAGCAAGCTTTCGCCTTTATACCAGGGCATGTTTACTGAATCATTTACCACGTTATCACCTTCCAGCGCACTGATAGGCACATAACGAATATCGGTAACATCAATTTTGGCTGCAAAATCCTCGTATTGTTCAACTACCTTGTTAAAGGCCTCCTCAGAGTAATCAACCAGGTCCATTTTATTAATACAAACAATAATGTGAGGTATTTTTAAAAGGGACGCAATGTAGGAGTGGCGGCAGGTTTGCTCAACCACACCTTTACGGGCGTCAACAAGTACCAGGGCCAGGTTGGCGGTTGATGCACCTGTAACCATGTTGCGGGTGTACTGGATGTGTCCCGGGGTATCGGCAATAATAAATTTACGTTTTGGGGTGGCAAAATAGCGGTAAGCAACATCAATGGTGATGCCCTGTTCTCTTTCAGACCGCAGACCATCGGTTAGCAAGGAAAGGTCAATATGTTGTAAGCCTTTTCTTTCGCTTGATTGTTTTACGGCTGCCATCTGATCCTCAAAGATCGACTTGGAGTCGTATAATAATCTTCCGATGAGTGTACTTTTGCCATCATCCACACTACCGGCTGTTGTAAAACGTAATAGTTCCATAATTTATGCGTGGCGCAATGTCAATGCTGATATTACGCTTTATATTGTTTATAGCTAAGCAGCTAAGTTGATCAAATTAAAAATAACCTTGTTTCTTCCTGTCTTCCATTGATGTATCAGAGCGTTTATCATCGCTCCTGTTACCACGCTCGGTGCTGCGGGTGGCAGATACTTCAGCTACAATTTTTTCCAGTGTATCCGCATCAGATTCAATACCGCCGGTAATGGTGATATCGCCCAGGGTACGGAAACGCATCAGTTTGTTTTCAACAGTTTCGCCGTCACGCAGTACCAAAAATTCTGATGCCGGTAACCAGGTACCATCGCGATAAACGGCATTGCGGTTATGGGCAAAATACAGCGACGGGATGGCAATATTTTCCTGCAGGATATAGTTCCATATATCCATTTCAGTCCAGTTACTGATTGGGAACACCCTAAAGTGCTCGCCCATTCTTTTACGGCCGTTAAAAATATTCCAAAGCTCAGGGCGCTGATTTTTGGGATCCCACTGACCAAACTCATCGCGGTGCGAAAAGAAACGCTCCTTTGAACGTGCTTTTTCTTCGTCGCGGCGGGCGCCACCTATGGCTGCATCAATTTTATTGTTCTCAATAGTATCCAGTAATGAAACTATCTGCAGCTCGTTACGGCTGGCGTTAATGCCGCTTTCTTCAACCGCACGGCCTTTATCAATAGCTTCCTGTACCGAGCCTACAATAAGCTGTACACCTAAATCGGCTACCAGCTTATCCCTGAATTCCATTGTTTCGGGGAAATTGTGCCCGGTATCTATATGGATAAGAGGCATCGGGATTTTGGCGGGCCAAAAAGCTTTACGGGCCAGGTGGGTTACAACTATGGAATCTTTTCCGCCTGAGAACAGTATAGCAGGACGATCAAACTGGGCCACAACTTCGCGTATAACGTATATAGCCTCTGATTCTAATTCCTGCAGATGAGTAAGATAATATTTGTGCATGTTCAATGAAAAACCCGCTAAATCCACCTAAATAGTAGTATTTAGCAATCAAACTACAATATTAGCAATTTATGCTCATTAATTTGTAATCTAATGTATTTTAACCTTTAAAATTAACGGGAGTATAAGCTTTACCTTTCGGAAGCCACCGTATTTATCATTTTAGCTATAATATCAGGGTCGCTGGCCTGCAGCCAATGGAAAGTGGTATCTTTTCTGAACCAGGTGAGCTGCCGTTTGGCAAAACGCCTGGTATTTTGTTTTATCATTTCAATGGCCTTTTCAAGGGTGATGTTGCCATCAAAATAATCAAATAGTTCGCTATAGCCCACAGTATTCAGGGCATTAAGATGGCGGTAGGAGGCCAGTGCGCTTACTTCGGCTATGAGGCCCTGTTGCAGCATCATATCAACCCGTTCATTAATGCGGTTATATAATACCTCGCGCGGCAGGTTGAGCGCCAGTTTAACGATGTTGAAAGGGCGTTTATTTACGGTAGATTGCCTGAACGAGGAAATCGGTTTACCCGATGCTTCAAAAACTTCGAGCGCCCTGATGATGCGTTGAGGATTGCCGAGGTCAACTTCATCATAATAAATTGGGTCGGCAAGTTTTAGCTTTTGTTGTAGGCTCTCGATTCCGTTTTCTTCCAGTTGCTGGTTTAGTTTTTCCCTGATAACCGGATCGGCAGTTGGCAGTTCGTCAAAGCCCTCGCAAATGGCTTTAATATATAAACCTGATCCTCCTGCTAAAATAACATGATCATGAGTTTTAAAAAGTTCATGGAGCAGGGCCAGACCTTGTTTTTCAAAGTCTCCGACAGAAAACGGTTCGGTAATGGAGTGCGAGTTAATAAAGTAATGTTTTACAGCTGCTAACTCTTCGGCGTTGGGTTTGGCGGTGCCGATAGACATTTCCCGGAAAAACTGCCTGGAATCTGCCGATACCACTACCGTATTAAAGTGCCTGGCCAACTCAATGGCAGCGGCTGTTTTACCCACCGCCGTAGGGCCTGCAACTATAATAAGGGTTTTAATAGGGCGTGACATCGTGATAACCTTAAATAAAAAGTTTGTCATTCTGAGCTTCGCGAAGAATCTATTTTGTGATTAGATCCTTGGTTCCTCAGGATGACAAACTTTAGTGACGTGCTACGTCAATTAATGACGTGCGGATATAAATATTTATTCTATTGATCAATTAATAATCGTCGCCACCACCGCGGTGTGGCCTGTCTTCATCATCAAAGCCTTCGTCATCGGCAAACTCGTTTCCAAATTCATCTTCTTCTTCCTCCTCTGCATGTTTTTCTTCAGGCAATTCATCAACTCCGGTATCTGTTACTTCCGAAAAATCTTCGGCATCTTCCGGGTTAAAGGCCATCTCATTCAGGAAGTCAAAATCCTCGTTAGTTGGCGGTATAACAGTTGGATTAAATACATTACCAAATTGTTTAGGCGCCTCGCCAACAGATTTTATAACAGCCGGGTAAACCGTACCCGGTGTTTCGTCCAGAATAATTTTCATCAGTTCCACATGGAAATCAAACGGCCGGTCGAAATTGAAGGTGTAATAAAATTTCTGATGCGGATCATCAATAAAACTCAGCAGTTTTACATTGCTCATTAATGATACGCCACGGTCAATTCTTTTTTGATTAGGTAAATAAGTTATCTCTTCGCCTTTGGTCCATTGATCATTGCTGATATAGAAAGAAGAAGAAAAATCGGGATTATACCCGGTTGACTGGTGTATTGCGCGGTGAAGATCCTCGAAGGTTTGATTAGATTTTACATCAATCTCTCTTATCACATCATCATAATCCTCGAAAGTAATCCTAAACCTGTATAGTGCCATTGTTTTTGTAAATTTGGGGGACAAAAATAATCTTTTATTTTAATTTGTGTTTGCCACAACTTTTAAGCCAATTTCCAAACCTTTGGCAATTGTAAAGTTAATGGCAGCTTCGCGTGTATTCGGAATTTCGCCTTCAAGTATGGCTTCGCGTATCTGATTTTTGATAATTCCTACCTCCCGGCCTTCTCTTAAGCCAAAAAGCTGCATAATATCGGTTCCGGTAACTGGAGGTTGCCAGTTTCTGATACTATCGCGCTCTTCAACATCTTTTAATTTTTGTTGAACAAGCTCAAAATTGTTACGGTATTTTTTTACCTTATATTCATTTTTTGTTGTTATGTCTGCTTTACACAACAGCATCAGGCCTTCAATGTCATCTCCGGCTTCAAAAAGTAACCTGCGCACTGCCGAGTCGGTAACGATGGATTGCGACAGTACAATAGGACGTAAATGCAGTTGCACCAGTTTTTGCACCTGCTTCATTTTTTCGTTCAGGGGGAGTTTTAACTGGGCAAATATTTTAGGCACCATGCGCGCGCCGCGATCTTCGTGACCGTGAAAGGTCCAGCCGTGACCGGGCTCAAAACGTTTGGTGGCAGGTTTGGCAATATCATGTAATATAGCAGCCCAGCGCAGCCAAAGATCGGTTGTGGTTTCGCAAATATTGTCAAGCACTTGCAGTGTATGATAAAAATTGTCCTTGTGCCCCTTGCCGTCAATGTAATCAACACCATAAAGATTGGTCATCTGCGGGAATATTTTGTGCAGCAGGCCGGTATCAAACAAATAATTAAAGCCGATAGATGGCACTGGCGACAAGATGATCTTATTCAGCTCGTCGGTAATGCGCTCCTGCGATATGATGCTGATGCGGTCGGTATTGTTTTTAATGGCGGCTACGGCTATGGCATCAATCCTGAAATTAAGCTGCGATGCAAACCTGATGGCCCTCATCATACGCAGCGGATCATCAGAAAAAGTTTCCTCGGGATTAAGCGGTGTCCTGATCAGTTTTTGCTCCAGGTCGGCAATACCACCGAAAGGGTCAAGCAAATCGCCAAAGGTATCCGGATGGAGGGATATAGCCAAGGCGTTGATGGTAAAATCGCGGCGTTTCTGGTCATCCTCCAGTGTTCCGTTTTCTACGATGGGTTTCCGGGAGTCCAGGCGGTATGATTCTTTTCGTGCACCAACAAATTCAATTTCAAGGTCATGATATTTGAGCGATGCCGTACCAAAGTTTTTATACACTGCAACTTTTACTTTAAGTTTAGCTGCTACGGCCTCGGCAAAGGCAATGCCGTTGCCTATAATTACAATATCAATATCCTTTGACGGACGATTTAAAAAAATATCGCGCACAAAGCCACCAATAGCATAAACCGGCAGCTGGTGTTGAGCCGCGAGTTTTGATATTACAGAAAATACAGGATGCTGCAGATGTGCTTTCATAATAAACGGTGCGCAATAACAACGGGTGATTTGCGCAAATTTAACATATTGAGCCGTATTATCGGCGTATAAACTCAAACCGACCATCGGGTGCCAGTTTCATAATGGTTGAGGGGTTTTTAATTTCCTTGCTATGCTGGTCAATATCAACTACATAATCAACCCCATCAATGATCTCCTGATCAATCTGCGAAAAATATTGCGGTGATGGTTTACCACTGATATTGGCTGATGTTGATACCAGCGGCTTGCGCAGTCTTTGTATAAGTTGCTGGCAAAACTGGTTACTGGTTACCCTTATGGCAATACTGCCATCGGCGGCTATTAAGGCCGGCGAAACATTTTTTGCCCCGGGCATTATCAGCGTTAAGGGATTTTCGGCATATTCAATAAGGTCATAAGCCAGGGGATTTACCTCACTCACATAGCTTTCCAGCTTGTTTTCGGTATCCAGCAAAATGATCATGCTTTTGGCTTCATCGCGCTGTTTAAGCCGGTATATTTTTTGTATGGCTTCGGTATTGGTGGCATCGCAGCCAATACCCCAAATGGTATCAGTAGGGTACAGGATTATTCCGCCGTTCTGTAATATTTTAAAAGCTTTGGCAACTTCGTCTCTAAGCATGATTGGTATATAAGCTTAATGTGTTTATAATTTGTAATTCGTCCAGTTGTTCCATGCATTTGGGTACACCATACAATTTACAGGTATTGCGTACACAAGGCTCGCAGGTTAGTTTACCATAACGCAGTACGGTTAAGTTTTGTTTATTGTAGGGCGCGGTATTGTGCTCATTACCCGCACCAAACAAAGCTATAACCGGACTGCCTACACTGTTGGCTAAATGTGCAGGCCCCGAATCTGTGGTGAGTACAGCGGCACTTTGCGCCATCAGGCTGCATAAACCGGGCAGATCTGTTTGGCCGGCGTAATTCTGTAGCCGGTCGGCATTTTCAGAGCCGATGATAAGCTGGCTCACATACACGGCCTCCTTTGGCGCACCAATAAGGCAAAAGGTAGTATTGGTGAAAGTACTGGTAAGCTTATTGAGCAATGCGCGGCCCTTATCCAACGGCATCCGTCGCGATGACGCTTCGGAATTGAAATTGATAATTACCTGGTTGGGGTGTTTTAGGCCTTGCACTGCCGCGTTTAGCCTAACCTGTTTGTGCGGAATAGTTTTACCGGTAAATTGTTCTACCAGGGATACGTATTCGTCAACACGGTGCAGGTTTGCGGACTTTTTATAGGAGTTGGTGAGCAAAAAAAAGCCGCCCTCTTTACCAAAGCCAACGCGCTTTTTTGCTGATGTAGCCCAACCCATAACCGCTGATGACAGTGATTGCGGCAGGTTAAAAAAGATGTCGTATTTTTCGGCCTTTAGTTTTTTGCCGAAGCGGTAAACACCTGTCAGGCCGCCAAATTCCTGCTTTGAAAAGGAGTGGATTTGTGTTAAGCCGGGTATGAGCGGAGCAATATTGCTCAGTTCTTTCTTGATGATAACATCAATCCGGGCATCAGGATAAAGCTGCTTTACTGCCGCGACGAAAGCTGTACTCATTACTACATCGCCGAGCCAGTTAGGCAGCCTTATCAGTATCTTCATGTTATGTTGATCAGGTGAGTGGTTGATTAAGTGAATGATTAATGAGGCGAACAGGTTAAAATTTAACTACTCACCTAATCCAGCTTAATCAACCAATTACTAAACCGCTACATTGTTTTCGCGCAGGGCGTCATTCAATGATGTTTTTTTATCTGTTGATTCTTTACGGGTACCAATGATCAGGGCACAAGGTACCTGGAAATCACCAGCAGGGAATTTTTTGGTGTATGAACCAGGAATAACTACCGAACGGGCAGGTACACGGCCTTTGTATTCAACAGGAGTTGATCCTGTTACATCAATAATTTTGGTTGACGCGGTTAAAACCACATTTGCACCTAATACAGCTTCGTGCTCTACGTGTACACCTTCAACCACAATAGCGCGCGAACCAATAAAACAGTTGTCTTCAATAATAACAGGAGCAGCTTGTAATGGCTCCAATACACCGCCAATACCAACACCACCACTTAAATGCACATGCTTGCCTATTTGCGCGCATGAACCTACAGTAGCCCAGGTATCAACCATAGTGCCTTCATCAACATAAGCGCCAATGTTAACATACGATGGCATCATGATAACACCTTTGGCCAAAAACGCGCCATAACGGGCTATACCGTGAGGTACCACACGTACACCTGCCGCTTTATAATTGGTTTTCAGTTTCATTTTATCATGAAACACAAAAGGGCCAACTTTAATTTCTTCCATGCTGCGGGTGGGGAAATATAGCACTACTGCTTTTTTAATCCACTCGTTTACATGCCAGCGTGAGCCAATTGGTTCGGCCACGCGGATCTCGCCTTTATCTAACCGTTCAATAACGGTTTCAATGGCGTTGGTATATTCGTTATAATTCAGCAGATTCCTGTCATCCCAGGCATCTTCAATCAGTTTTTTAAGATCTTGCATTGGTAAAATTAAACTTTT
This sequence comes from Mucilaginibacter saanensis, assembly GCF_014200575.1. GTDB lineage: Bacteria > Bacteroidota > Bacteroidia > Sphingobacteriales > Sphingobacteriaceae > Mucilaginibacter. The sequence goes on from NZ_JACHBZ010000018.1 coordinate 10,972, forward strand.
GGCAAATTAAAGGAATTTTGGGGAGAAATGCTTGAAATTAGCTCAATGTGTTGTGATTGGTTATTTGCGTGTTACCATTGCCGCGTACGTCATAATTCCCCAAGGTTATTGTTTTAACAAATGCAGTAGAATAATAACAAGTGGTTAACCTTTTGATAAGGTAAGCAATTTTATAACGTTTAAATATTCACTGAAAGGATTGTCAAGCAGTTTAATTTTATCAGTAGTATAAAGTGAAGCGTATATGGTTTCGTTATTAATATATACTTCAAATATGCCTTTGGCGATAAAACCGTTACTATGTTTAAACTCAACAGTACCAGAGTTTGGCTGTCCTTCAGTTACTGAAAATGTAACTACATAGTTACCCAAGTGGTAACTTTTATCCACTAATTCATTTAAAGCATCTATCCTTAGTTGGATTAACTTAGGATCGGCAGTTTCTTTAAGAAGGTTTATTGGAATAGTCATAAAATTTATGCTGTAAGATACATCTAATTAAATGTGTGTACATAAAATGAGATATAAATTATTTTGTACAAGGCATAGCGCTTATTTTAAAAAAAAAATAATTAATAATAGTTTAAAAAAATAGATTAATTAGAAATGTAATGTTCTACCTCGGATATAAAGTATATAAACGGAACGTCTATAAGCTTTATCATATCCAATGTTAATAATGATGTATATATGGTATTATCAAATATATAAACATTAAATATGGCTTTTAATTCTTCGCCATCATCGTCTGTAAATTTTACAATACCCGAATATAAAGCATCTGCAGACTGGTGAAAAGTAACGGTATAGGTACTGAGATGATAACTTTTACCGAACAATGTCTGTAGCGCTTCATTCCTTTTATCAGCCAGCGCGCGTTCGGCTTCTGTTGTTAAAATTTTAAGGAAATCGGACATATAATACAGGTTTATTAATTACAAACTGCAACTTAAAATGTTTAAAGTTAATTTAAATAACTGTTTTTTAACACCATATATTACAAGTGAATTAAATGGTTGGTACATATGCTGCTGTATTTGTAGTAAAATTATACTTGATCAGATTATTAAATTAGCTTATCCAATTTAATGAAATTTATCAAAAAAGAGCATGTTAAAAACAGCTTTATTTGAACAGTTTTACCGCATGTTAGGAAAATCAGTTAATTTTGGATGCAGATAGTGCAGTAGAAATTCAGGAGCAAAATAATACTATGCCCGAAAAGGAAAAACTTAGAATAGACAAATATCTTTGGGCCATCAGGCTTTTTAAAACCCGTACCCTGGCATCAGATGCCTGTAAAGCGGGACGCGTAAAACTGGATACTAAAAATATCAAGGCATCGCACGAGGTTAAGATTGGGGAAACTTACCAGGTATCAAAGGGGCCTGATCGGCGCGTGATTCGCGTTACCGGCTTGCTTGAAAACCGGGTTGATGCCAAAAAGGCGATTGATTTTTACCTGGATGTTACCCCGGTTGAGCAAACACCAGCCTTTAAATCCATGTTTCATGCGCCGATACTAAAACGCGACCGCGGTACAGGCAGGCCAACTAAACTTGACCGCAGGGAAATTGATGACCTGAAGGACAATTTTTTTGAAACCAAAAATGAAGAAGAAGATTAATTAAATTAATAGTCGGTTTTATTCTCGGTTGTATCCCAAAGTTTAAAGGCGCTTAAAGCTTCATCGCGCAGTAATTGTATAAATGGGAGTTTGCGTTTGGTCATGGGCGTTTCCAGCTCACCGTAAATTGCATGGTCGTCAAAACCTATTTCAGCTGCATCAGCTTTGGTGTTGGCGTAATAAACTTTATCAATATGGGCCCAGTAAATAGCTCCCAGGCACATGGGGCAGGGTTCGCAGCTGGTATAAATTTCGCAGCCGCTTAAATCATGGGTGCCCAATTCCTGACAAGCCAGGCGTATTACTGAAACTTCAGCATGTGCGGTAGGGTCATTTGTTGATACTACGCGATTGGCACTTCGGGCCAATATCATTCCGTCTTTAACTATAACAGCACCAAACGGGCCCCCCATACCTTGCTTTACATTATATTCAGACAGCTCAATAGCTATCCGCATAAATTTTTCATGTGCTGTGTTTTCCATAGACCCCTAAATTAAAAAACCTCAACGATTGTTGAGGTTTTTACATATTAATATTTTATAATTTTTATTGACACCCGCTTTGATCTTATCTCCACAGCTGCAATATTATTTTTTGTCTTTAGCGTAAGCGTCGTTTAGTTTTTTTACAACATCAGCAGTAACATCTAATGATGCATCGCCATATAAAACAGTTGGGTTAGCTTTTGAAAAAGTTAATACCAGTTTGTAACCTTTTTCTTTAGCATAGCTTTTAGTGAAATCGGAGATTTTATCATAAAGCTTGGTGTTTTCAGTAGCTTGTGATTGTTGAAACTCGGCAGTAGCATTTTGCTGGTAACCTTGTAACTCCTGTTGTTTACGTTGTAAAAGCTGCTCCTGTGTCTGACGTTGATCCGCTGGCATAGTAGCTGCATTTTTTTGGTATTCAGCAACCTGACGTTGAAAAGCCTGGCCCTTAGCCTGCAGATCGCTCTGTGATGATTTACCTTTATCTTCAAGACGCTTGTTCATATCTTTTGCATAATCATATTTGCTCAGCAACGAGTCTGAATTGATATAAACGATAGTTTCTTTACTGTCAACAGTTGTTGCAGCAGTTGAAGAGGCCGGTTTGTCGGCTGTTTTATTTTGATTGCAGGCGGCTATGCTTCCGGCAATTAATATCCCTAATGTGAATTTTGTTAAAGTTGAAGCCGTAGTTTTCATCTAATTAATTGATTTTTTCGTTTTATGTAAGCTGGCGTATTTTATTTTTATGACGCCTTTTTTGTTTTTTTTATTGAACTTCTGGGTGCAATTATAACATTTTGTAAGTCTGCACACGAAGGTTTATCTTTTTTAAGTAAAAATTTTGACAAAGATAATCTTTCATTACAAGTATCCTAATCGGATGTGCAGATGTGAATTTCAAAATCAACAAGTGTGCATGTATCTGCGAATGATTATAAAACAGGCTGGTTTAGCAAAAAGAGTGGATTATTCCCGAATCCATAACCTTTTCTTTTTACTTCCGTATTAAGTCAAAATTAATTTATTAGTTTATATAATTTCAAATATATAAATAATAATAATCAATAGTTTACTTCGTTGTTAAAGCTTCCATGCTAACTATGGTTGCTGCAGGCAAAGTGCAAAGTAAACACCAGCCTGCTTTATTACCCCTTTTAATTTAAACTATTTTGAACATGAAAAAACTATTCCTGGTGTTTTTTTTAGCGCTATTTGTACTCACTAAGCGCTCAAATGCACAAGGCGAGCCATTCACAGGCCCGATTTTAAATCAAAAATCACTTCATTTTAACGCCGGTACACAGGGTTTGGGTGCCGAGTTTAGCTACGGTGTTTTATCCCGAGCTGCGTTAAGACTGGGCGTAAACTTTATCCCGGTAGCTGCTAATAACCCATTTGAAATTTCGGGCTTTAACTCTACCTCAAAACTCACGGCCAGTTTTTCCAATATTCATTTACTGGCCGATTTTACACCTTTTGAAAACGCCTCAGGGTTCAGACTGGTAGGGGGCGCCGCTTATTTTATGAATGCCAACGGTAACCTACAGGTACAACCAACTGATAAATATACTTATGGCGATATTGTTTTAAGCCCAAATGATGTAGGTAAGTTGAACATGAATGTTAACTGGAAAGGTGTGGCTCCTTATCTGGGTATTGGTTTATTAAAGGCTTTCCCTAACCACGCCTTTAACGTTAACCTTGATTTAGGGAGCTATTACCTCAGGCAGCCTGCGGCACGTATTTCAGGTACGGGTATTTTAGAAAGTAATTCATCGCAAACAGGGCAGTTTCAGCAAAATATTAAAGGCTACAGGTTTCTGCCGGTAGTACAGGTAAACTTCAATTTTAAAATATAAACTATTCCTTATGGTAACCTTAAAAAGAGCGTTTTTTGTAGTGTTGTTGCTGGTAACTGCCTGTAAAAAACCTACCGAAAATTTAAAAATAGTTGTAAATACTGATATTATTAAATATACCGCACTTATTCATGTTACGGATGCTGCCAAGCCAGGGGTTTCGCCTGCAAATGCTACTATAAGTATTACAGGCAACAATGCCGATGATATTTATGAGGTATCGGGTAAAAAGCAGTTTAAACTTACCGGCGGCATTATTGCCATAGGCCCTGGCCCGGCTGCCACACCAACAGCTGCCGATCCGGAAAGTTGCATTGTGCAAATTAAGGCGCCGGGTTATGTTACCGTTTCGCAACCGGTTACATTTAATGCGGGGCAGCAGCAACAGGTTGTTAATATTAGTCTTGTAAAATCAGGTTCGGTAAACACCAGTGTGCCGGCTCCTAAACCGCCGCCTGTTTATGAACCGGTGACTTTAAATTTTACAGGCACCTGTAAAAGCAGGACCGATGTAGAAATTAAGCCAAGCATTTATGTGTTTTACCGGGAAACTGGTACCGATGCCGCTTATCAATACCTGGGGTATATGGATAAAGGAAACATTAGTGTAACGGCGCTTGCACAAGGCAAAACTTATGATTTTCAACTCACTTACGGCGGGCAAAATTATATGGTAAGCCAGCAAATTAATCTGCAGAGTTATGATCTGACTATTGATATGGGCACGGTTTGCAATGATTTTTGATGATTAGAAATTGGAGAATGGGGTAATTGTGTAATGAGGTTGCCGGGTATGTTCCGGCGGCTTCCATCCATTTTTATATCCTCAAATCTGCTCATTCTCAAATCTATCCACACCTGCATTTTTATCAACAACTAATCGTTAATTCGGAGTTAATTTCGTATTTTTGAAGGTTGTTGTATTAAATAAATATGAGCGAAGAAAATCAAGACAAATCCAATTATTCAGCAGATAATATACAGGTATTAGAAGGTTTAGAGGCGGTACGTAAGCGTCCGTCCATGTACATTGGTGATACAGGCGTTAAAGGTTTGCACCATTTGGTATATGAGGTAGTTGATAACTCTATTGACGAAGCCCTTGCCGGTCACTGCGATACCATTAAGGTTTTTATATTAAAAGATAACTCGATAAGGGTTGAAGATAACGGTCGCGGTATCCCAACCGCCATGCACACTAAGGAAAAAAAATCGGCCTTAGAGGTAGTAATGACCGTACTGCATGCCGGTGGTAAATTTGATAAAGATACTTACAAGGTATCAGGCGGATTGCACGGTGTGGGGGTTAGTTGCGTTAACGCGTTATCTATTCACTTAACTGCACTGGTTTACCGCGAAGGTAGAATCTGGACACAGGAATACTCAGAAGGTAAGCCTTTGTTTGATGTAAAAACCATTGGCGAAACGGAAAAAAGAGGTACTACCATCATTTTTAAACCGGATGCTACCATTTTTACCCTTACTACAGAGTATAAATACGATACTCTTGCCGGGCGTTTACGGGAGCTTTCATTTTTAAATAAAGGTATCCGTCTTTCGTTAACCGATGAGCGTGAACCTCTGGAAGATGGTTCATTCCTAACTGAGGAATTTTATTCTGAAGGTGGGTTAAGAGAGTTTGTTAAATTTTTAGATGGCACACGGTCAACCATTATTCCAGATCCTATTTATCTGGATGGCGTAAAAAATGGTATTCCGGTAGAGCTTGCTTTTCAGTATAATGATACTTATTCTGAAAATGTTTTCTCTTATGTGAATAACATTAATACTATTGAAGGTGGTACTCATGTTGCTGGTTTCCGCAGGGGATTAACCCGTACTTTAAAAGCTTATGCTGATAAATCGGGCTTGTTGAAAAATATGAAGATTGAGATTACCGGCGATGACTTCCGTGAGGGGTTAACCGCTGTAATTTCAGTAAAAGTACAGGAGCCCCAGTTTGAAGGCCAAACCAAAACCAAATTAGGTAATAATGAGGTGATGGGTGCTGTTGACATGGCAGTAGGGGAAATTTTAGGTAACTACCTGGAAGAGAATCCTAAGGAGGCTAAGCTGATTGTTAATAAGGTGATACTGGCAGCTACTGCCCGTGCCGCTGCGCGTAAAGCCCGTGAATTGGTGCAACGCAAAAGCGTAATGACCGGATCAGGCTTGCCTGGTAAACTATCTGACTGTGCTAACAATGATCCGTCACTTTGCGAGTTATACCTGGTAGAGGGTGACTCAGCGGGTGGTACCGCCAAACAAGGCCGCGACCGCGAGTATCAGGCTATTTTACCTTTACGTGGTAAAATCCTGAACGTGGAAAAGGCCATGGAGCACAAGATATACGAGAACGAGGAAATCAAGAATATGTTTACCGGCCTGGGCGTAAGCCGCGGTACACCAGATGATGACAAGGCCCTTAACCTGACCAAACTGCGTTACCATAAGATCATCATCATGACGGATGCTGACGTGGATGGATCACACATTACCACACTGATTCTTACCTTCTTTTTCAGGTATATGAAGGAATTGGTTGAAGCAGGTTATGTTTACATTGCTTCGCCGCCATTGTACCAGGTTAAAAAAGGTAAAGAATCTGAATATTGCTGGAATGATGTACAGCGCGATGCCGCTATACAGCGCCTCAAAGGTTCTGGTAAAGAAGACAGCGTTCACGTACAACGTTACAAAGGTTTGGGTGAGATGAACGATATACAGCTTTGGGACACCACCATGAACCCTGCTACACGTACACTTAAACGTGCTACCATTGAAAATGCAGCAGAATGCGATCATACCTTTAGTATGCTGATGGGCGATGAGGTAGCTCCGCGCCGCGAGTTTATTGAGCGCAATGCTAAATACGCTAAAATTGATACATAGGCTTTAGGTTTTATAACCAAAAGCTAATAAATAAACGGGCTGTCTTATTATCTGATAAGGCAGCCCGTTTTGTTTTATGCTAAATAAGCTTAAATTTAAATGATTATAAAAGCGCTCATGAACATCGAGTCAGATTCCTTATCAATATTTAACTATCACCGGGGTATGATAGGTATGCACGGTAATAAAGATAGTGCCGCCCTGGGTTGGAAGGATGCTCAAAGCCAGATGGTGCGCTTTGAGATACTGGCCCAAATTGCCGACCTGAGTTATCACTCTGTACTGGATGCCGGATGCGGGCACGGCGATCTGAAAACTTTTCTGTATGATATTTATCCCGGTATCAGTTATTGGGGAATAGAGCAAATTCCTGAATTGATCAAAGTGGCTGTGGACCGTTATGGTCATTGTATGGATACTCATTTTTATACAGGTAATTTTTTAACCGACTCTTTGCCTGTTGTTGATTATGTTATGGCCAGTGGTTCGCTTAATTACCGGAGCCATGATCCTGATTTTATTTTTAAAGCGATCAAAAAAATATATGACTGCTGTACTATGGGGGTGGGGTTTAACCTGCTGAGTAAAATACCTGAGAACGGTATTATTGTAGCATACGATGCACTTAAAATTATTGATTATTGTAATACCTTAAGTACAAAGGTCATTTTAAAAAGAGATTATTCTGACGAGGATTTTACTGTTTTTATTTATCATTAAGTTGCGGGATTGACCCTGCCCTGATTAATCATGAAGGGTAAGGAGCTGATTGCCGTAATCAATTATCGCTTGATATTTCATCAATATATCGCCGCCTAAAACACCTAAAACCTGCGGGTGGCCCATCTGGCTGTAAGCAATGTTAATGGTCGACAGATCTAAAACGGCTACTTCAAAATCGCCAATTTTCATATCGCCGATAAACATACCGCTTATAACGGCCGTAAATGATTCCATGGTGCTTGTACCCAACCCTGTTGATACCCTGTCGGTAGCAAATATATCGGTGGTTTCATTGGCTTCAAAAAGTTCGGTACGGTCAAAAGCTGTTTTTGATGCACCGGTATCTAATACCACGATAAAAGCTTTGCCAAATAAAAAAATTTCGAGCAAAGGGTGAAAGCCATCGTCATGCAGATCAATGATCTGGAGCGGTATAGATGTAGTCATCCGATAATGATCGGTAATTTTATTCAATAATCCTTTATTTTTCTACGATTCCCACCGCCTTCAATAAAATATTGCTTGAACCAAAATTATAATTAAAAAAACATAGTTTTAAGCAGTTATTTTCTTAAAATGGATACCCTATAGCCAGGTTAAACACACTCCTGCGGAAGTTCAAGTTCCATTCCTGATCCCCCGCCTGCCTGAAAGGAGCCCTTAGCGGTACACCAAGATCGGTACGCAGTACCAATACAGACAGGTCAAAACGCAGCCCAAAACCTGCATCAATGGCAATATCGTTTAAAAAGTTCCGGGTAAACACCGCTCCCGGTTGCCCGCCGTTTGAGTTAAGTAGCCATATATTACCGGCATCTACAAATAAGGCTCCCCGCACTATACTAAACAACTTTGGCCGGTACTCAATGTTGGCTTCAATCTTTATATCGCCAGATTCATCAGGCAGGAAATCGCCGGCATGAAGCTTTGAGGTAGGGTTATAAGATCCCGGCCCTATCGAGCGTGCCTGAAAACCCCTTAAACTGTTTGGCCCGCCAATAAAAAATTGCTGGCTGTAAGGCAGCTGGGTTGAGTTTCCGTAGGGTAAACCAACGCCCACTATCAGCCTGCTGGCAAAGGTGCTGTTGGTATTGATTTTATGAAAATATCTTAGCTCGTTTTCAAGTTTTACGTACTGGTTAAATACAGCACCAAACAATTTGCGCACTTTACCGGCTGTGGTATCGGCACCGGTAACTAAACCATATAGGTTATTTGATAAGCTTACCTTACCATTGTAATAAATAGTGTTGGTACGGTAATCTTCGGTGGTGTTAGTAAAGGTGTAGCTGTAACTTGGCCCAAAGGTAAATTGCTTGTCAATAACGTGCTTTAAAGTAGGATTGCCTGTGTTGTTGATACTGTCAAGGTAAAGCTTTGATACTTCCTGAGGGTTTACAAAAGTTAAGTTAATGATATTCAATTCATGTGTACGGTGAACAGACTCTTTCCACTGGTAACCAAACGATGCATTAAAAGAGTTTAACCGGTATAGTTTTTGGCGGTCAACCAGGGTGTAGCCCAGCGTAAGGTTGGTATGCGGTATATAGGCATTATCAGATTTTGGATACACCGGACTTATAAAGCGCGGCCATGACAGTGTTGTTTGTATACCGGCCTGGTATACGTTAAACCCGTTGTTGTTGCCGCCAAACTGCACATCAGTACTGCCAAAAAGGGTTACTTTTAGCGCCTCGCCGCCTTTAAAAGCATTGCGGTTAAGCCAGTTAAGGTTTACCTGTGTGCCGGTATAATTTGCCGATGTGGTGCGTCCCAGTACCTCTAGCTGTAGCGATTTCTTTTTATACGGTGTTAAAAAGTAATAAACATCAAGCTTTGACGAGTCTTCAGAAACATCTTCAAACCTGTTTTTAACAAACTTGTATGGCCCAAGGTTAACAAAACGATTCAGTGAATTATTATGATTGGTACGGTTATACACATCGCCCGGATGCAGTAAAACTGTATTGGCGAAAATATAATTGTTTACCGTTTTTCTTTTTTCAACTACGTTGTACCAGCGGTATTTTTGAGCTTTATCCAGATTAAGGGAAGTATCGCGCAGGGAGTAGCTGGGGTATACGTAAATATTATCAATAGTATATATTTCTTTTGCGCGCTCAGAGATATCATTTTTAACGGCTACAAAAATATCCACCTGATGGCCAGTTATGGTACTGTCAACCCGCATAATCAGGTTTTCGGGAGAAAAATAATAGTAACCCTCTTCCTTTAAGCGGGCATCAATACGCAGGCGCTCATTTTTAATCACATCCAGGTTGTAGTTATTGCCCGGCTTTAAAATGGTTAGGGGAGCTGCACCTGCAACGGCTGTGTCAATACTTTCTTTTCCCTGCGGGAAAATTACTTTTCTTATTTTATAACCGGGACCCGTGGCGACCGTATAAACGGCTTTAGCCGTTTTGCTTTTACTTACTGTATCGCCGTTAACTTGTGCCTGAAAATAGCTCTCGTTCTGTAACCTGTTTTGTAATATGTTACTGTTCTTGTCCAGGTCAACAGCACTTGCCAGTACAGGCGGCTCGCCGAAGCTGTTAAGCCAATGGGCAATACCTTTGGTTTTTTTAGTTTTTGTTTTGTTATATATCCATAGTTTAATCCTTAAGCCCAATAAGGAACTATTAGGTTTAGGACGAAGTAAGGCTCCCAACTCCTCGGTTAATGCATTGGCATCACTTTTTTTAATATCCTTATCCTGAATTTTTACTTCGCCGCCGGTATACAGTTTCTGACCAGGAGCCAGGTATTTGGTATTACTGCAGGCACTTAGCAAAACAGATAGTATCAATATATATTTAAAGTGTTTATGCATAAACTTAGTTTGATGTAGTAGTTTGTTGTTTTTGCTCCTGTTGTTTTTGTTCCTCAGTTTTAGCCGCATCATTTTTTGCTTTGTTGGCGTCGTCCTGTGCTTTTTTCTTCTCTTTTTGCTGCTCCTGGTATTTGCGGCGCATTTCGCGTTCTTCCGGTGTCCGCTTTCTGAATATTTCCCTGAAGCGGTTATAGTCAACAGTGAGGGTAAAGCCTAAGCCGGTTTCAATGATTTGCCCTTGTATTACAATGAATTCATCACGGCGGTAAGCGCGTAATGCATAACGGCCATCCTTACTTAGCTTGTAATTTACGGATACGTCGCCCGCAATATTGGTTGCTTTTTGCCCCTGCTGATTACCTTCCAGATTAAAGTTATTACCTACGTTTACGGTAAGCCTGTCGTTCAGGAACCGTTTGGAAAGGCCTACGTTAAGGTCCGTTCGGTTGGTTGCCGTGCCCGATGAGTAATCTTCGCCGGAGGTTAGTCCAAAGTTAAGGTCAACTCCGGCAATCAGGTTACCAGCCAGTTTGTTGAGCTGGTCAGATAGCAGGCTGCTTACACTGTTGCGTACCAGGCCTTCGGCAGTGGTGCTGCCGCCCTGGCTTTGCAGGGGATTGTCGCCAATAAAGTGGCCCAATACCAGTACGCCCAATACCTGCTTGTTCATTTCGTTAGGATCCTGCCGTACCTGCGCCAAACGGGCATTAACGGTGCTGATCACATCGCTTGACACGGTGTAAGAACTATCGGGCAGTATGATGTCAAAGCTGATATCAGGAGTAAGCAATTGGTTTTTAAGGTTCAGATTAACATTGAAAGGCAGTTTTTGCTTATACATGGTTGCATTTTCTCCTGTTGTCTGACTTTCAACCAGGTCAATAGGAGGTACGTTGGCCACATAAATAGCGGTAAGATTAATATTAGCACTGGTGGGGTCGCCGGTCCAGACTATGGTACTCCCTTGCTTAAAGTTAAAGGTACGTTTTACGGTAGCGTATGCCAGGTTATAAGAGCCCGAGTTAACCACATAAGTTCCGGTAAGGTTGGTTTTTCCACTTGGGTCAATACCGCCGTTTAAATGTGCCTCACCTTTTAAATGCACTACATCGCCATTGCTTTCATCAATTACAATGGTAAAGGCGGCATTTTTGTCTACATTGATGGTTGCCGATACATCCAGCCCTTTCAAATTTGATTTTTTCAGGGAGTCAAGCTGTTTGGCTAACAGGATTGAATCCAGCTTGGGTGCGTCTTTATCAATAAACTCTACTACACCCTTGCGATCCTCAACACTTGGATCGTCGGTGGGTAATACAATGGTCATGTCGGTTTTTTCATTTACCGTTAAGGTGGCATCAACAACGGGCTTATCCATATTGCCCCGTATTTTAACCCGGGTGTCCATGAACAGTTTACCGTAATAAAGTTTATTGTCTGCCTGGGTTGAGTTCATTACCCTGAAATTGTCAGCATTAATATCCATGCCGAAAGCAAAATCGGTATAAGTTTTGGTGAAAATGCTCCCGCTTATAACTGCCTTATTGTTGGTTGAATCAACCAGGGTGAAATCATTAAAGCGAATACCCTGGTCATTAAAGGTAATGCTCTCCTGCGGCATTCGGAAGTAAGAGTTAAGCATGGCTACGTTAAAACCAACCTTATTAAAGTTGATGTCGCCCCGCACAGCCGGTGCCGTGGTGGTACCGGCTATTTTTAACTGCCCGGTAATGTTACCGGTAGCGTTTCTGATGCTGCCAAAGCTAAAGCCTTCAATACTCTTCATATTGAGGCTTACAATGTTGAGGTTCATATCAAATTTGCTTTCGGGGCTGGTATAATATAAGCCGGTCAGCTCAACCTGGTTACCCTTACCGGTTATGTTTACGTTGGCAGCGTAGGCATTTTCGGTTTGGTTATTTACCTTAATAGCAATGTTACCAACCGTATCGCCCTTGAAGTTAAAATCCTTAATATCAATGGCCGCAGTAAATAACGGTGACTTCTGCAGGTTACTGATCTCGGCGTTGCCATCAATTGTACCGCCTACCAGTAATGAATCTTGCTTGGCTATTTTGGTAAGGGCTTCTATCCTGAAATTATTAAAGTTAACCGTAATAGGTGCATTAAACTCCTGCGGGTTGCTGTTAACACTCAATACCTGGTTGGTGTTGGTGATGGTAAAGTTATGTGCCAGTATGCCTTTGGGGCCATATTGCAGGTAATTATCGGTATTAACAGCCCACGGCATATAATCAAGCAGTAAACCATCCTGTGCAAAGCTAAACTGGTATTGATCTGGCATAACGCTGAAGATACCGGCAATGCGATAACGCTCCTTTTTTGCCGCGTCACGTACCTGCAGACTTACATCCAGTTTATTATCCTGCGCCTTGCCTGATATGCTGGTGTACAGCAAATCTAAAGATGAGCCTACCTTAACTTCGTCAAGCGTAAAATTATAGTTGAGGGCATTGTTGCCGGTGTTGATATTAAGTTTTGCATTATTAACGGTGTTGGTGCTATAAACCACCTTTGGCATTGATCCGTTGACAACAAGTTCGCCAGTTTGACTATTGAAACTACCTTTTAACAATACCAGGTCAAGTTGTTTCAGATCGGGTACAAACTGGGTGAGCAGCGGTGTTTTAACCAGGTGCGCATCAAACACAAATTGCTGGGGCGAATACTGTGGTTTTACCGCAGGCTTTTTTGTAAGTTTTTTGCCCGTTTTAGTTTTTACAACCACTTGTTGGCCGCCGGCTATAGCCGTATTAAAATATTTGTTAACCACATCCTGCATGGCATCACCTATTTGGGTAAGCTTGTATTTGCCCGCCATGTGTGCCGTCATGATAGGCGTTTTTAATTTCAGGGTGCTGCTGTCTGCATTGGCTGTTGAAATGAGGCTTACCGTATCAAGTTTAATACGCTGACCTTTGTTTACCATCAGCAGGTCGGTAGCTTGTATGTTGGCGTTCAGATAATCGGGATCGGCAGTAGGTACATTGGCCACTATTTTGCCATGGAAACGCATGTCGTCGGTAACAAAATGCAATTTTTGCAAATTGATGCTATCAACCGTAAGCGTACCGTTAACTGAAGGGTATTTTTTATTGAGATTGGCCTTGGCATCCAAACTAAAGTTGATGTTAGGATCCTTCATGCGGGCAACGGCCGTATAGCTGCCATTGCTTGAACTTCCCTTTATTGCCAGGTTTTGGTAGGTATAACCTTTAACATAGGCTTTATCCAGGTTACCATTAAATTGTATACTGGCCTTTTTGGGGTCAAGGCTTATACCTGTTAAATTGGCAGTCATGGTTATTTTACCAACCATTTGCGGTTGTTTAGTTAGGGCGCCCACATTTAAATCATTGGCTTTAATGCTGGCTGTGTAAGTTTCTTTGCCCTTGTGCTGGCCATTTTTCATAGCTGCAATCAAATCAACCGCACCGTAGCTTGATCGCAGGCCCATTTTGGTATTGAAGTTGGTCATGCTACCCTTGAATGTGCCTTTCAGATTCATGTTTTCAGGGATACTTACATTTGGCGGAATGCTACCGGAGGGTGCCATTTTAGCAATATCGCTGCGGCTGGTGGTAAAGTCGGCTATGTTTACATCAAAGTATGCCTTGTTTACATCGGGCAGACCTTTCATTTTAGCCGATGCTTTAATATGGGTGCGGCTTAGTCCGGTTACTTCCAGGTTAGGGATGTCAAGATTATTCACCTGACCGCTAACCTTGCCATTTATTTTAAAAACCGTACCCGGCGAACTTTTAAATGGCTCCATGGTAGCCATTGTTGGCATCAGGAGTAAAATATCCTTTAAACCTAAACGGCTGCCATCTAAATTGGCGTTAATACCTAAAACTCCTATGTTTTTGGTAATAGCATCGATGGAGGGATACCTGACCTGTACCGATTTTTGCAGAACGGTTTGCGGGGTTTCCAACAGCAAATCATTCATATAGGCGTTGGTTGGTCCATAAAAGAAAGCTGTATGGAACTTATTGATCTTTAAGCCGCTTTTTTCATTGAATGAAAAAGCGTTTATTTTACCCGAGATGGTATCCGGACTGTATGAAATATTTTCTGCTTCGGCATTCAGGTTGTGCATATCCATGTGCCCAAAATCAAGTCCTTTTGGTATGGCTTTCTGCGCGTTATTGTCAAACTTGATATCGTCATTAGTAAAGCTCACCTTGCCCAGCGTAACCGCCCATTTTGAGCTCGGGGCTGATGATACCAGGGTATCCAGTTTTTTAACGGTTTTTACAACTGCTTTTTGCACAGTTTGCGGCTTAGCCAGCCCTAAGCTGGCTTTGGTATCATTCAGTTCAATACTTTTAATGCCTACCTTTTGGTTTTTAAGGTCTATTTTATCCATTTCAACCAAAAACTTGTTCAGGTCAACATTGGCGGTCATCTCACTGCTTCGGTAGTCAACTCGTATTTTTGATACGTCTATAATACCCAAGTTAAGATCCATGTTGAGTGGTTTGGTAGCCGTATCCACGGCAGCCGCCTGTGCTACAGATGAGCCCACTGGTGTTTGGATGATGCGGGCGTTAACGTCTGATAAGGTTATTTTGGGTATGGTAAACTTCATTTTATCCATGTCAAAATCCTTTATGCGGGTATCAAAGTGTCCCAGTAAAAAACGTACGTCGTTACCGGTAGTGAGATCTTTATATTTGATGTTGATACGGTCAAGATTGATCTTATCGATAGAGAACTTCATGGTCGATGTAGTGTCCTCGGGCTTCACTTCTTTTTTTTGCTCGCCGGCAAAGGCTTTCATAATATAATCAAAGTTAAAAACGCTGTCGGCGCCGCGGCTTACATTGGCCGTAATGCCCTGCAGGTTAATTTCATTGATCTCTACCTTATGATCAAGCAGTTTCAACAGGCTGATATCGACTTTTAACTTATCGCCGGCAATAAGGGTGTCTTTTTTCTGATCTTCAAAATAAACATTCTCCAGTACTAACAGTTTAGGCAGGCCCAGGCTGATGTGGCCAATTTGTACTTTGGTATGTATTTTTCCTTGTAAAAAACTTACAGCCTTATTTTTGGCGAAATTTTGCACAGCAGGAATCTGTATTAAAATAACTACAAGCAGCACCATAAAAATGACACTTGCAATTATCCAGAGTATTGTTTTTAGGGCTATTCGTCCAATTTTCTTCAATGGTATAAGTATTTCAAAGGTGATAATCGTTTTGTTTTTAGCATGTTCAAATAACATGCTAAAAATAGCTGTACTGCTTAGTCCGGTTTAAGTTACATCATAACCTACGTAATTAACAGATTCTGCAACCTATAGATTTAAAAAAATTATTCAGGTACTTAGTTTTTCAACACATGATAACCCCAAGTTGTTTTTTAATAACTTTGTATTTCTACAGGATTTTGCTGAAAAGGATACAACTATGCCAGATTTTTCTCACTTACACGTACATACCCAGTTCTCTTTACTTGATGGTGCTGCCGATATATCAAAACTATATAAAAAGGCTGCAAAAGATGGAATGAAAGCACTGGCCATAACCGATCATGGTAACATGTTTGGCGTGTTTAAGTTTGTTGCCGAAGCGGGGAAGCATAACGTTAAACCCATAGTTGGCTGCGAGTTTTATGTAGTGGAAGACCGCCATAAAAAGCAGTTTACCAAAGAGAAAAAAGATTTGCGCCGCCATCAGCTGATGCTGGCCAAAAACCCCGAAGGTTATAAAAACCTTGTAAAGTTATGTTCCCTGGGGTATATGGAGGGTTTGTACAGCAAATGGCCCCGTATTGATAAGGAACTGATATTAAAATACCATAAAGGGTTAATAGCTACCACCTGCTGCATAGGCGCATCGGTACCACAAGCTATACTAAAAGATACGCCTGAGGCTGCAGAAACAGAATTTAAATGGTGGCTTGACCTGTTTGGCGAAGATTTTTATATTGAGCTGCAGCGCCATGATATTCCTGACCAGAATGTGGTAAATAAGGTGTTGCTCACCTATGCTAAAAAGTATAACGTAAAGGTAATATGCTCCAATGATTCGCATTATGTTGATCAGCAGGATTCTAATGCGCATGATATTTTGCTGTGTGTAAATACCGGCGATATGCAGAGCACGCCCATAGCTACCGATGAAGAGGGGGGACGTGGTTATCGTTTCGGTTTTCCGAATGATCAATTTTACTTTAAAACACAGGCAGAAATGGGCAGCCTGTTCAATGATCTGCCGGAATCTCTTGACAATACCAATGAGATAGTTGACAAGGTAGAAGTACTGAAGCTAAAGCGTGATATTTTACTGCCCAACTTTATTATTCCGGATGAATTTAAGATACATAGTACGCCGGATGCCGATACCCTTAACCAGTGGGAGTATTTAAAGCACTTAACATTTACCGGCGCTAAAGAGCGCTATATAGATATTTCGCCCGAGGTAGAGGAGCGTATCAACTTTGAGTTGTTCACCATACGCACCATGGGCTTTGCCGGTTACTTTTTAATTGTAGCCGACTTTATTAAACACGGGCGCGATATAGGGGTGTTTATTGGTCCGGGTCGTGGTTCGGCGGCGGGGTCAGTGGTGGCCTATTGTACAGGGATCACCAATATTGATCCCATGAAGTACAACTTGCTGTTTGAGCGTTTCCTGAACCCTGACCGAAAGTCGATGCCCGATATTGATACTGACTTTGACGACTCTGGCCGCCAAAAAGTTATCGATTACGTAGTAGATAAATATGGAAAAAACCAGGTAGCACAAATTATTACCTATGGTTCCATGGCTGCCCGTACCAGTATACAGGATGTGGGCCGGGTGCTGGATATGCCGCTGTCTGAAATGAGTGCCATTAAAAAGCTGGTGCCCGACACGCTGGGTATTACCCTGCGCGAAGCTATTGAACAGGTACCCGAGTTAAAGGAAATAGTAAATGGGAACGACCTGCGCGGACAGGTACTGCGTGAGGCCGAAAAGCTGGAGGGCTCGGTACGCAACACAGGGGTACACGCAGCAGGTATCATTATTGCCCCTTATGATTTAACAGATATTGTTCCGGTAGCAGTAGCTAAGGACTCTGATCTGTTGGTTACCCAATATGACGGTCGTGTAATTGAAGACGCCGGGGTTATCAAGATGGACTTTTTGGGCCTGAAAACATTAACCATTTTGAAGGATGCGCTAAGGATGATCAAACAGAACCATGGCGTACACATTGATATTGATTACATTCCGCTTGATGATAAAGAAACGTATGAGCTTTATCAAAGGGGCGATACCAACGGTACATTCCAGTTTGAAAGTGACGGTATGCAGATGTACCTGCGCGAGCTTAAGCCCGATAAGTTTGAGGATTTAATTGCCATGAACGCCTTGTACCGCCCCGGTCCGATAGAGTATATCCCCAATTTTATTAGTCGTAAGCATGGCCGCGAACCCATTGTGTTTGACCTTCCTGACATGGAAGAGTACCTGGGCGAAACTTATGGTATTACCGTTTACCAGGAGCAGGTGATGCTTCTGTCGCAAAAACTGGCAGGCTTTAGTAAAGGGGATGCCGACGTATTGCGTAAAGCGATGGGTAAAAAGCAAATTGAGATACTGAATAAAATGGAGGCTCAGTTTATGGATGGGGCCATAGCCAAAGGGCACCCCAAAGATAAACTCACCAAAATATGGACAGACTGGAAGGCTTTTGCTCAGTATGCCTTTAATAAATCGCACTCAACGTGTTATGCCTTTGTGGCCTATCAAACTGCTTATTTAAAGGCGCATTATCCATCAGAGTATATGGCTGCGGTTTTAAACAATCAGAACAATATGGAAAAGATAACCTTTTTCATGGAGGAGTGCCGCCGTATGGGAGTGGAGGTTTTAGGGCCGGATATCAATGAGTCGGACATGGCGTTTGCAGTAAACAAAAAGGGCCAGGTGCGTTTTGGATTAACAGGGGTTAAAGGTGTGGGCGATAAAGCGGTTGAGAGTATTATTGAGGAGCGCCAAAACGGTCCTTATGTTTCGGTTTATGATTTTGCCCGCCGGTCCAATACCCGGAGCGTAAACCGTAAATCATACGAAAACCTGGTGTATGGCGGTGCCTTTGACGAGTTTGGTATTTGCCGGGCACAGTTTTTTGCCAAAACAGAGCTGGGAGTTTTAACCGGTGTTGAACGACTTATCAAATACGCCAATGATTATCAAAACGTACAGAGCAGTTCACAATCATCGTTATTTGGTGGTTCTGTAGCATCATACGTTCCTGAACCCGCGATGCCCGATGCTGAAGAATGGCCGCTGATTGAGAAACTCAAATATGAAAAAACGGTGATCGGGATATACTTGACCGGACACCCGCTTGATAATTACAAAGTAGAACTTGACCGCTTTTGTAATAGCACCATCAGTGATTTAAAGTTAATGCAAAAAGCCCGCTCAGGCGAAGGTGGCGAGGATATCATGAGTGCGTTTAATGAGCTGCGTAAACGAGGTGAGATCAGGATAGGTGGCCTGGTGGGTAACGTGCAGCATAAAATGACCAAAACCGGTAAGCCCTTTGGCACCTTTGTGCTGGAAGATTACAATGAATCATACGAGTTTGCCATGTTTGGCGAGGATTACGTAAAGTTCCGCAACCTGATGATGGATGGTTATTTTCTGCACATTAAGGGTAACATCGAAGAAAAATTCAGGCAGAAAGATAACTGGGACCTGCGGATACAGGTAATGAGTCTGCTGTCTGAAATGCGCGATAAAATGACCAAATCATTAACCGTGTGTATAGACGTAAATATGCTGAACAGCAAACTGCTGGATGATATACAGCGCGCAATAAATGACAATAATCAGAAATACCCGGTGCAGAACTGTAAGCTGCGTTTCCAGATCAAGGACAGGGAAGAAGCCATGCTGGTTGAGCTGGCCTCTAAAAACTTTAAAGTAAACCCCAGCGACGATCTGATGGCTGATATTTTTAACTTAACCAACACACAGCCGGTACTGAATTAAGCTTATAAAGGAATTCATACTCCATACGTCATTGCGAGGTACGAAGCAATTCCCGATTTACAGATCGGCTCTGTATAGCATAGAGGTTGCTTTGTCGTTCCTCCTCAGCAATGATGTGTTTTATATTTACTACAGGTAATAAATCTCAAGTAGATTGTTTGATTTTTATAATTTTGACCGAAATATTCAAATGGTCAGCAGTGGATGAAATGTTAATAAATCAGCTGTAATCAATCGTCAGGCCTATGTTAGGTGAATAAGTTATATTAATATAATTGTCACATTGTCAGGTGTAACTTGTGGCAAGCTATTTGAATAGTATATATTTGTAATACAAAATTTAAAAAATAGAAATCATGGCTTTAGAAATAACTGATGCAAACTTTGACGAACTTGTGCTGAAATCAGACAAACCTGTACTTATTGACTTTTGGGCAGAATGGTGTGGTCCGTGTAGGATGGTGGGTCCGGTTGTTGAAGATATTGCAAAAGAATACGAAGGCAAAGCGGTTGTTGGTAAAGTTAATGTTGACAACAATCCAGGCATATCAATGAAATTCGGAATCCGTAATATCCCTGCTTTATTATTCTTTAAAAATGGCGAAATTGTTGATAAACAAATTGGCGCAGTTCCAAAATCAGTATTAACTGATAAATTAGCTAAGCAATTAGCTTAATTAGCAAAGGCAAAAATTAAGTTTATTGATAACTTAATTCACCATATTTTTTACTTCAAAAAGCGTTACCTATTTGGTGACGCTTTTTTTATGCCCTATATTAGCCTATGCCCAAATTAAATGATGATCAGCAAATAAGGCAACTGGCCAACTTGGAGTTACTGGCCCGTCAGGTAGTTGAAGGCTTTATTACCGGCCTGCATCAGAGTCCGTTTCATGGGTTTTCTGTAGAGTTTGCTGAGCATCGTTTGTACAATAATGGCGAATCAGTAAAAAACATTGACTGGAAACTGTTTGCCCGCACCGAAAAACTGTTTGTAAAGCAGTTTCAAGAAGAAACCAATTTGCGGTGCTACTTATTGCTGGATACTTCCTCGTCCATGAATTTCCCTGAAAAGGGATTAAATAAACTGCAGTTTTCAACGTATGCCATTGCTTCGTTAATGCACCTGTTTAAAAAACAGCGTGATGCTTTTGGTTTGTGTCTTTTTTCAGATAAGATTGATTGGTTGAGTGCCGCAAAATCAACCACCACACATCTGTTTTATTTGTATGCCGAGCTCGAAAAAATGTATGGTAACCCAAAGCCAAACACAGTTACCAATATAGCAGATGTGCTACATCACATTGCCCAGGAAATTCATCAGCGCTCTATGGTGATCATTTTTAGCGATATGCTGGAGAATAATCTTAATCCGGATAAACTGCAGGCACTGTTTGCGGCAGTACAGCATTTAAAATTTAATAAGCACGAGGTGATTATTTTTAATGTGCATGATAAGCAAACCGAGCTTGATTTTAATTTTGATAATCGCCCGCATCACTTTGTTGATATAGAAACTGGTGCCGAAATAAAGATACATCCGGGTAAGGTACGTGATGCTTATCGTGCATCACTGGCAGCTTACCGCCACGAACTGGATCAAAAATGTAAACAGTATCATATCGACTTAATTGATGCGGATATACAGGAGGGTTATCATGATATACTCAAAGCTTACCTGGCAAAAAGAAACAAAATGATATAAAAAAAGGCTATTCTTTACTAAAAAATAGCCTCTTAATAGGGGTAACACTTACTAAAACTATTTGCAAAGCAATAAAATAAGCATGAAGATTTAGTGAAGTTATGCCTGGTGATTAAATATCAGTTTAACCGATGTGCCTTTACCCTTAACAGAGTTTATTTTAACCTTAATATCATGAAAAGCAGTAATACTTTTTACAATGGCAAGGCCTAAACCATAGCTTTCCTTTTCGTCGGTATCAAACTTTTCAAAGCGGTTAAAGGCACTTTCTATCTGTTTTTGATCCATACCAGCACCCGTATCGGTAATGTTGATGGTATAAGTGTCATCAGTAAAATCGTCGCTAATGGTAATGGAACCTTTGATGTTGTTGTATTTAATGGAGTTGTTAATAATATTAAACAGCAGCGTGTGCATCAAGGGGCGGTTACCTTGTATAGAGTAAATGTATTTGAGGTGATTGGTGAATTTTAGTTGTTTTTCATCCATACGGTCTTCCAGTTCTTCATGTATCTCCTTCACAACGCCTGCAATCATTACTACATCAGCCTTATCAAACTGGTTGTTTTCAACTTTTGAAATCAGTAGCAAGCTATTGATGATTGATTTTAAGCGGTTAAGTGTTTTGAGCGATGCATGCATTTTGTTTTCGCTGCCTTCGCTAAGGTCTTCATGCAGCAATACATTCTCGAGCCTTGAACTGATGATGGATATGGGGGTTAGCAGCTCGTGCGATACATTGGCGATAAACTGTTTTTCAAGTATGAAAAGATTTGATATCTTTTTCATCAGCGAACTTATGCTGTCGTCAAGCAGTTCAAAGTCCTGGGTAGTTGTTTTAATTTTTTCGTAATCGAAGTTCATTGGGTCGTTCACCCTGATTAGTTTACGATCAATGATCTTGTAAAATGGAGCAAGCAAAAATTTGGTAAACACCAGATCGCTGATCAATGTAAGCACCAGAGCAATAAATAATACCAGTAAAGTAAACTTTTTGATGATCGACTTCAGCTCCTCCACAGATTCAATGGCCTCGCCAATCTCAAGCTTGTAGGTATGCCCGTTAAAGTTAAAATGATGGGTAAGGATGCGGTAAGTTTGCATGTTTTTATCAACCTTACGTGTTTCAGTAGTAAATTTTACAGCATTGCTAACATCAGCATTATAGATAGCCGGGGTTATGGTAATGTACTCTTCCTTTAAAATGTTATAATCGGTGTAAACCTTTTGGCTGCTTAAAAAGCTGTTGATATCGCCCGATGAAAGGCTTTTCAGCGTTTCTTCCTTATCATCCTCCAAACGCACCTCAATGTGGTTATAGGATATTTTCTCTATGGATAGCAGAATGAGCAAGCCGGTAAATAAAATAATAGCCACCTTGGTTAAGGTATTATATAAGGCCAGTTTTACCTGTAGTTTCATCCGTGAATAATTATTGAATTACTGAGTTATTGAATTAGTGATTTCATGCCCCTGTGTAAAAATAATTCAGTAAGTAATTAGAGGTTATTTTATTACTCCGCGTTCATCACTCACCACTCACTTAAATATTAATGCGGTAACCGATGCTCCTTACGGTTTCAAACCAGTCAATAGGAATGTATTGCGATAATTTTTTGCGCAGGTTTTTAACATGCACATCCACAAAGTTCGAGTCGGAGTTTATTTCCAGTACATCGCCCCAAACATGCTCGGTTAAGTTGGTGCGTGATATTACCCTGTTTTTATTTAATACCAGGTAGTTGAATATCTCGAACTCCTTTTTGGTAAGGTTAATACGTTCATCATTATACATTACCGTTCTGTTTTGAATATTAACGCGCAGGCCTTTAATATTAATATCGTTACTCTCCAGTCGGTGTTTGCGGCGTGTTATAGCGTGCATACGTGCCAAAAGCTCGCTTAATGAAAATGGCTTGGCCAGGTAATCATCGGCACCTTGTTCAAGGCCCATTACGCGGTCATCAACGGCCCCCCGTGCGGTTAATATGATAACGGCATCCTCACGTTTGTCAAGGCCTTTCAGCATTTTTAAAAGGTCAAAGCCGTCACCGTCAGGCAGGCCAAGGTCAAGCAATATAAAATCGTAGTTGTTTACGAAAATTTTTTCTTCAGCCGATTTTTTGGTGCGTGCATGTTCAACCGTAAAACCCTCATGGCTTAAAAATTCATCAACTTCAAGGGCTAAGCCTTTTTCGTCTTCAACAATTAATACATTCATACAGGAGCGCAATTTACGTTATTTGGTACAATCAAAGGTTAAGATACAAGAATCAGGATAAAAACGATTCAAAGCAAGTGGCTTGGGATATATTAGAGATTTTAGTCCCTTGGCCGGGAATATTTACCTCGGTTCTTTTTATCAAATTAGCGAAATCAATTTTGCTTAAATGCTGTTAACAATTAAACGCTATCTATTAATATGAGACTATCTATCGAACGCAAGCCCATAAGAGTTAATCCCGATCCGAAGCGTGTTATTGCAAGATTCTTTTTTAATGGGAATGATCGTGCCAAAGAAGTAATTGAACGGGTAATGGATATCACCGAAGAGGTAGCCTTCGGCATTGTATCCCCGCTGTTGCAGGAGTACTCCAAAAGACACCGTAATATCACCCGGGTTTTAAACCGGCATTGCAGTAAGCTAAAGCCACTTTTTCAGGAACTGCATATTGATTATGATACACTTACAGTTTATCGTAAACTGTTAATAGGATCGTATTTTACCCATGAATATTCTATTGAGTCGGCGGCATTCTTTAATCCATCTATAGTAGAAGATCCCGACCAAACGGAACTGGAAGACGGGCAAAAGCGGGTAATTATCAGTTTCAGGGCGGTAGGTGAGGGGCATATCTCGTCTATCACTTTCAGAAGAGCTTTAATTGATAAGTTTAATAATATTACTATACAGCCATCCGGCAGTTATATTGACGAGGCCGAAATTGTGCGCAATGCCGTTTATAATAAAAAACTGTTTTTTGAAAAGGCCGCCATCACCCAGATCAATATTGATGTAATAAGTGAACTGGAATCAAAACTTGACCATCACTTTGAATATGCCAATCTGCGCCGTATCATCCTTGATTCGCAAAAGCTGCAGGAAAGTGACATGAAGCGCCTGGAATACGATAAGGTGCTTTGGCTGGCAGATTCATACTACGAAATTGTTTTTTCGTTGGATACCGATATATCTGACCGCGTAATATTCCCGATATCTGAATATGAGCGCAAGGGTATTGAAGATGCCCGCTTTGTAAGGTTTATTAATGACGATGGTAGCTACGTATATTATGCCACCTATACCGCTTATGATGGCTCGCTTATTATGCCTAAGCTATTGCAAACTACCGATTTTTATAACTTTAAAATAATGCCGCTATACGGTGCCGGTGCCCAGAATAAAAATCTGGCCCTGTTTCCGCGTAAGGTAAACGGTAAGTTCGTCATGATATCACGTATTGATGGTTGCAACAACTACATCATGTACTCTGATAAAATAAACATATGGGAAAAGCCTATACCCTTGCAGCGACCAAAATTTTCATGGGAGTTTATACAGATAGGTAATTGCGGCTCGCCGATAGAAACCAAAGACGGATGGATCATGATAACCCATGGCGTAGGGCCCATGAGGCGCTACGTGCTGGGAGCAAGCTTACTGAAACTGGATGACCCCGCCGTTGAGATTGGCAGATTGCGTGAACCTCTATTGATCCCCAACAGCGATGAACGTGAAGGGTATGTACCTAATGTGCTTTACTCTTGCGGGGCCATTGTTCATAACGAAAAACTGATTATACCTTATGGCGTATCAGACTCCTCAACCGCCTTTGCCGAAGTTTGCCTGGACGAACTCCTGGCAAAGTTGAAAGAAGATGTAAGCGAATGAAGCTGAATGCCTAAAGCCAAAGGCTAAAAGCTTTTTTCTTTGAGCTTTAAGTATAAACCTTGCATTAAGCTTTAACTCAATATTCGCTTATATAATTCAAAATAATCTCCCGTCATTTTATCGCAAGAGAATTGTGAGGATGCCCAATGGTAACAATCCACACGTTTAATGCTACCGATGCTATTAACTGCATAAACCGCTTCATCAACGGTGTTAACTAAAAAGCCTGTTTCACCATCCTTGATCAGTTCCGGCATCGATCCGCGGTTAAAGGCAATAACTGGTGTGCCGCAAAGCATGGCTTCAGCTACGCTCATGCCAAATGGCTCATCAAAACTGATAGGATGCAGCAGGGCAAATGCCTTACCCAAAAGCTGCTTTCTGTCGTTTGGTCCGGCGTTGCCAAGGTATTGTATATCGTGAGATAGTAAGGGTTCAACCTTTTCGCGGTAATAGTTTTCATCCTGTATAAGGCCGGCTATCAGTAGTTTTCGTTTACTTTTTCTTGCTATAGCAATGGCTTCGGCAGTGCCTTTATGAGGATGGATGCGGCCAAAATAAAGCAGGTACTCATCCGGATTGGGATAAAACTCAAAATCATTAGTATCCAGTCCGTTGTATACCGTTGCTATATAGTCCAGCTCAGGGCTGCGGTCGGCGTTGCTGATAGATACATAATAACCAGTGTGATTATACTTTTTATAAACCGGGATAATCCTGGGCGACGAAAAACCATGTATTGTGGTCAGCATCGGCGTTTTTATCAATCCGGAATAAGTGAGCGGTAAAAAGTCAAAATTATTATGAATGATGTCAAATTCATTTGCCTTTTCCATCAGGTTACTGATATGCAGGCATTCCAGCACTTTGGCGTCCTGGCTACGGTTTTCTTCATAGCCAGAGGCGCAAACGGCATCAAGTTTACCGGAGGTTATTGAGTCACCTGTAGCAAAAAGAGTTACGTCGGCACCAAGCTTTATCAGGCCCTCTGCAATATTTGATGCAATTTGCTCCCATGGTCCGTAGTGCCTGGGCGGTGTGCGCCAGGCAACAGGGGCTAATACGGCTATCTTCATTTAACAGGTTTCCAGTTTCTGGTCGCCGTATTTATTGTATTCGTACTCCAGCTCAAATGCCTTTAATACCGTTAAGTGCGATATTAAATAGGCTAAAGTACTTTCGGCGCCCTGGTTGCGGTTAATACCGCCGGGGAGCAAGCCATCGCAGCAGCCCTTGGTTTCATGGTCATAAAGTGGTGCCCGCAGGGTGTTTTCGCCCAGGAACCATTTATAGCTCAGGAACATTTTTTCAATATACTGTGGTATTCTGAATATTTGATAAGCCTGAAAATGCATCAGCACCATAGCCATAGTTTCAATAGCCTGCTGATCAAAGGTTGGGAAGGTACCACCACGATAATACCAGCCATCGTTACCAACCGGACTTAAATAACCGTTTGACAGGGTTAGTTTATCTAAAAATGCCATGGTGTTCAGCGCTATCCGTTTGGCATTTTCGTTACCTGTAATTTCGCAGGAGTGTAGTAATGCTAACGGGAGTATGGCATTGTCATAGGTCATTTTTTCTTCAAACCACTGCCAATCTACGGATTGTGTTTTTTCATAGGCATCAATAAGCGGCTGGGTAAGGTCTGCCAATATTTTTACCATACCCTCATCACTCGGAAATACCTGTAGGTATAAACTGATACCAATAATGGTATTAGCCTGGCCTCTTAAATGTTCTAATTTATCAAAGTGCGGTACCGATTTATGGAATATTTCCAGGGCAAATTCCCGGTAGGAATTACTGGCTGCACAGCCAATTAAATGACCCAATGCCCAAATGGTGCGCCCAAACGAATCTTCAGAACCTACTTCGTCAAGATAACGGCGGTCAAAACTTAAAAAGTTACGGAAGTTACCATCATCAGTTTGCATGTAGTGAATGTAGCTCAGATATACCGGCAGCAGTTCAAATGCTTCCCTGCTTTTGCTGCGCTGGTAGGCCATCAGTGCCATAATAAGCGCCCTGGCATTATCATCTAAACAATAACCCTCCTTTAAATTAGGTATACCGTATTTAGCATGCTGTACAATGCCAGTATCATCTGTTAAACGCAATACATGAGTTAGGCTGAACTTAGGCAGTATCTCCGGATCAACGATGCTGTTTTTCAGTATTTTATCGCTAAAGTCAAATTGAGCGCTCGATTCCTGCGCCACTTTTATAAACTCGGCACCAATAACCGGCCAGCGTAGGTGTAAGCCGTATTGATAGGCATTTTCCTTAAGTTCTTTTAATACACGATCCTGGTCAAGTAGCTCAATTACGGTGTCGGCAAGTGCTTCGGAGTTCTTAAAATCAAACAGGCGCCCGCGTTTGTCGGCCAATAATTCGGTAGCATGCCAGTAAGGGGTTGATACCACTGCGGCACCGGCACCCACAGCATAAGAAAGCGTACCGCTGGTAATTTGAGCCTCATTAAGATATGGCGTAACATAAATTTCAGTAGCAGTGAGGTAATTTACCAGCTCCTCTTCCGAAACAAATTTATTGATGAACGACAGGTTGCGGGATACACCAAGCTGGGTTGCGAGGGTTTTTAAATGATCGCGATATTCTTCACCCGAATTTTTGATAACGCCCGGGTGCGTATTGCCCAAAATCACATACATTACGTCTGGGTGTTTTTCAACTATCCGGGGTAAAGCCTTTACTACGGTTTCCAAACCTTTATTGCGGCTAAGTAAGCCAAAGGTGAGTAAAACACGGTGGTTTTTAAATGACGATAGATTTTTAACAGGGTTATCTACAGGCGCTTCCACATCCGGTACCCCATGCTCTATGATCTGGATCTTTTCGGTAGGGATATCATAAATGGTAGTTAAAAACTCTACCGCACGCTGGCTCATTACAATTATTTTGGATGACTGCTCTGCAATTTCGCGGATGATGATGCGCTGTACATAGCTGGGATCTTTGAGTATGGTATGCAGTATAGAAATTAATGGTTTTTCGAGCCGGTTTATCAGCGGCAATATATATATACCGCTTTCGCCCCCGTATATGCCAAACTCATGCTCCATGATACAAACATCGGCACTGCTGGTATTGATGTAATTGGCAGCCTTGATGTAATCTTTCTGATGATCCTGACGGATAATGTATTTCACCTCTTCGGGATATTCATACTGCTGCAGATCTTCGGAATCATTCAGCGCGACCACAAAACCACCATGTGCAAGCGAAGTTCTTTCTGGAAAATTTGCATTAATGGCACGCATTAAATTTTGGTTGAAGGTGGCTAAGCCACATTCGCGGGGAGGGTAGGTGGATATATATGCTATTTTCATATTTGGGTAGAAATATTTGAAATTGATGATTGCAGGCATAAGCAGGAACTCTTACATAACCGTTTAAACCAGTGACTATAAAAAAGTGCAGAAAGTGATCTGTTTTAAAAGGAAATACAGCTTAGCAGCCCATTTTTTATGGTACACATCATAAATGCATAAATCATACCAATTTAACTCAAACTAAATATTATAAGATATTATTTAAGTACCGTAGCCTGAAAGTTACATTTTGTAAAAGGTGCGTTTTTTTATTCAGTGTTAAGAAACTGAATAAAACCCAATGGCCTCTACTATTATTTCGCAGGCATGTTTGATCTGGTCGTTACTGATAATAAGCGGGGGAGCTATGCGCATGGAGTTGCTGCAATGTAAAAACCAGTCGGTAATAACGCCATGTTCAATACAACGGTCAATTATTTTTTTATTGAGGTCAAAGTTGTCCAGTTCAACAGCCAGCATCAGTCCCTTACCCCTAACCTGTTTAATAGCCGGGTGAACCAGCAGCTTGCGGAAAATGGCTTCTTTTTCGGCTACGGCGGATACCAGGTTTTCATCCAGTAGCACTTCCAGTGCCGCTAAACCGGCAGCACAACATACCGGGTGACCGCCAAAGGTGGTGATGTGGCCGAGTATGGGGTTTTCCTTCAAGCTATCCATAATGGTGCTTGATGATATGAAGGCACCAACAGGCATCCCGCCGCCCAGGGCCTTGGCCAGTAGCAGTATATCAGGTACTATACCAAAATGTTCAAAGGCGAATAATTTACCGGTGCGACCAAATGCGGCCTGTATTTCATCAAGAATCAGTAAGGTGCCGGTTTGATTACAACGGTTTCGCAATGCTCGCATATAATCTGTGTTGGGTACGCGGATACCGGCTTCGCCTTGGATGGTTTCTATAATAACGCAGGCAGTTTGTTCGGTTATCAGATCAAGATCGGCAGGTTCATTAAAGCGGATAAAGCTTACCCCCGGCAACAGGGGACGGTAGGCTTGTTTAAATTCCTCATTACCCATTATGCTAAGGGCGCCATGGGTGCTGCCGTGATAGGAGTGCTGGCAAGCCACAATTTGCTGCCGGCCTGTAAATCTTTTGGCCAGCTTTAAGGCTCCTTCTACCGCTTCGGCGCCAGAGTTTGTAAAATACACCGATTGCAGGTTTTCAGGAAGTACCGAGATTAATTTTTCGGCAAAGCGAACTTGTGGCGTCTGTACATATTCACCATAAACCATCAGGTGCATATATTTATCAACCTGTTGTTTGATGGCCTCAATAACTTTTGGATTACCATGCCCCAGGCTGCTTACGCCAATGCCTGATATCAGATCAGTAAAGGTTTTACCGGCTGCATCATACATATAAATACCTTCCGCACGTTCAAACTCAAGCAAAAGCGGGAAATTGGTGGTTTGTGCATTATTGGCCAAAAAAAGCTGACGAAGGGTGGGCATGGGTAACAGTATATTGAATTAGTGAGTTATTGATAGTAATAACGCAAAAATCAACATTCTAATTAATACTTCTGTAATTAATTGGAATGTTGATTCAATAACTTACTAATGCGATAATTAATTCCCAGCCCGTTCGCTGCGCTCGCTAAGTTGTTTAATGAGCTCGTCGTTAAATTCGCGTTCGCTTTTATAAAGCTCGCTTACTTTTTCGGGTGGCAATATTTTCAGGAAAGAATCTTTATAGCGTTTGCGGATAGCCACCAGTTGGCTTTCATAATAAATTTCTTTATCAATTTGCTCGGTACCATTGGTTGCTGAACTGGAATTATTCAGGCGCTTTAATATCCTTACAGCAGTAAGTTCTTGCTGGTAATGGCTGTATATAGGCCAAAACTTAGCCGATTCTTCATCGGTAAGATTAAGTTGATGACTGATAAACCTGTTGCGTGCAGCCTCGAGCCTTTTGCCCATATTGGCTTTTTTATTCCTGTTCCCATTGGACATATTCCTTTGCCCAGGCACCAGTTGGTTAGGGACCTGTGCAAAAGATTCATAACCAGCTGCTACAATAAATAATATAAAAAAAATATGCCTGATCAATTTACTCATTAAAATGTATCGTTAATTAGTATCCAAAT
Source organism: Mucilaginibacter saanensis (assembly GCF_014200575.1). Lineage (GTDB taxonomy): Bacteria > Bacteroidota > Bacteroidia > Sphingobacteriales > Sphingobacteriaceae > Mucilaginibacter. The sequence continues at coordinate 41,466 of NZ_JACHBZ010000018.1, forward strand.
AATCGGACAGATCTTCATCCAAACTTTCGCCGTTAATTTGCTGTCCGCCATCCATCAGGGTACGGGTATCACCTGCATCCATGTGTAATTGCAGGTAGCTTTTAATTTCATCAACAGGTACGGTTGAAAGCTGTTCATGTAAAAAAGACTGATCATGCCTTACCACTGGGGTATCCGCATTTTTAATAACTACGCCAATGCCCAATATAAGGGCAAAGCAAGCGGCTGTAGCATACCTTAAGGTGGGTGTTGCAAAAAGCCTGCGTACAATACCTTTCTTTTTAACGGCGCCGGGCATCGTAACAACCCGGGCAGGCTCCTGATTAACAGTCTTATTTAAAATGTTTTGATTTAACTGCTCAAAATAATTTTCAGGAACAGTAAAATCTTCGGCCTCAGCATTTATGTGCTGCTCCACGGTTATCCTGCTCTGGATATTGTTACTGAGCTCTTCAAAATAATTTTCAGGAACAGTAAAGCTTTCAGTTTCATTATTTACGTGCTGTTCAATAGCTATCCTGCTCAGGATATTATTGCCAAGCTCTTCAAAATAATTTTCAGGCACATCAAATGGCGGTTGCTCCGGGTTTAATGCCTGTTCAATTGCTATTCTGCTCCGAATGTTGCTGCCAAGCCCATCAAAATAATTTTCGGGTACGGTAAAACCTGCGTTTTCCGTAGGCACAGCCTCCTCAATACGTATACGGCTCTGTATGTTGCTGCTTAATTGTTCAAAGTAGTTTTCAGGCAAAGTAAGCCCAGTGGATGAGCTTTTTAGCTCTTCCAGCCTTATGCGTGATGTTATGTGCTGCGCTAATTCGTTGAAATAGCCAGACGGCACTGTAAACGGATTATTGGCATTGATCCGTTTAAGTGATTCATAATCATCCAGCCACTCCCTATTGTCCATATCGCTTTTCATACATAACTATAGATGAACATAGTGCTAAAAGGTTTAATGCAAATTAAAATTAATCTTTAGAAAGCAAAAAAGCCTCAATTTTTTTAACCGCCAGGTGAAAAGATGCCTTTAAAGCACCTACACTTGTACCCAAAACCTGCGAAATTTCTTCATATTTCATATCATCATAATACTTCATATTGAATACTAAACGCTGTTTTTCGGGCAGGGTTAACAAAGCTTCCTGTAGTTTGCGCTGCGCCTGATCGCCGTTAAAGTAGGTTGAGTCGGCCAGGGTATCGGCCAGCTCATAAGCTACATCATCCAACGAAACATTATTTTTTTGTTTTTTCTTGTTCAAAAAGGTAATGCACTCGTTGGATGCTATCCTGTACATCCAGGTGTATAGCTGCGCGTCATTTCTAAAACCCAGCAGGTTTTTCCAAACCTTGATAAAAACATCCTGCACCAAGTCGTCCGCATCGTCATGATCAATAACCATGCGGCGTATGTGCCAGTAAATTTTTTGCTGGTATTTTTTTAATAACAGGTTAAACGCTTCGTTACGTGTTTTCTCGTCCTGGAACTTGCTTAAAATCTCTGAATCTTCAACCTGCAACGACATTTTTCAATTTTTATAGTTAAATGCTAATTTCGCATTTTTGTTTTCTTTCCATAACCTTTTTTGCAGCAAGTACAATATGCTCTGCATCAAGGCCATATTTGGTCATCAGCTGTTCTGGAGTTCCGCTTTCGCCAAAACTATCATTAACAGCAATGTATTCCTGTGGTGCAGGTGTGTGGGTTGCCAGTAATTGCGCAATGCTATCACCTAAACCACCCAGGCGGTTATGCTCTTCGGCAGTAACCACGCAGCCTGTTTTTGCTACCGATTGTAAAACAGCCCCGGCATCCAAAGGTTTTATGGTGTGTATATTAATAATCTCAGCATCAATGCCTTGCTCGGCTAATATTTCGCCGGCAAGTATAGCCTGCCATACCAAATGGCCCGTAGCAAATATACTCACATCAGCGCCTTCATTTACCATCCATGCCTTGCCAATCTCAAATTTTTGATCAGGGTCAGTAAAAATTGGTACAACAGGGCGGCCAAAACGTAAATAAACGGGGCCCTCATACTCGGCAATGGCAATGGTCGCAGCTTTGGTTTGGTTATAGTCGCAGGTGTTGATCACTGTCATACCGGGCAGCATTTTCATCAGACCTATATCTTCCAGTATCTGGTGGGTGGCACCATCCTCGCCCAGGGTTAAACCCGCGTGTGATGCACATACCTTTACGTTTTTGTTAGAGTATGCTATTGACTGGCGTATTTGGTCATAAACACGACCGGTTGAAAAGTTGGCAAAAGTACCGGTGAAAGGTATTTTACCACCAATGGTCATGCCGGCGGCAATGCACATCATGTTGGCTTCGGCAATACCTACCTGTACAAAACGCTCAGGAAATTCTTTTATAAAATCATTCATTTTTAATGAACCAATCAAATCGGCGCAAAGGGCCACTACCTGATCGTTTTTTCTGCCGGCTTCCAGCAACCCGGCGCCAAAGCCCGAGCGGGTATCTTTTTTTTCTGTGTAAGTATATTTTTTCATGAGCCTCACCCAACCCTCTCCTTCAGGAGAGGGCTTTTTGATTTTTTTATTGTGATTTGATTCTTGTTGGTTTTTAATGCTCCCCCTTCAGGGGGGCAGGGGGGCTTAATAATCGCCCAGTGTTTCTTCCAGCTGACCAAGGGCCAGTTGCAGTTGCTCGTCATTTGGCGCTATACCGTGCCATTTGTGGCTGCCCGCCATAAAATCAACGCCATAACCCATTTCCGTATGCATTAATATCATGATAGGTTTACCTTGTCCGCTACGGCTTTTAGCCAGCTCCAGGGTTTTAACCACATCGGCCATGTCATTACCTTTCATTTCCAAAACATCCCAGCCAAAAGCTTCCCATTTAGCATGCAGATCGCCTAAAGATAGCACCAGTTTGGTTGGGCCATCAATTTGCTGTCCGTTAACGTCAATGGTTGATATCAGGTTGTCGACCTGGTTATGAGGTGCAAACATCGCTGCTTCCCATATTTGGCCTTCCTGCAGTTCGCCGTCACCATGCAGGGTAAATACCAATGATTTATCGCCATTTAGCTTTTTTGCAAGCGCTGCGCCAATAGCTACTGAAAGTCCCTGGCCTAATGAGCCCGATGCAATGCGAATGCCCGGTAAATGCTCATGGGTGGTTGGGTGGCCTTGTAAACGCGAATTAAGCTTGCGGAAGGTAGCCAGCTCGGCTTTGTCAAAGTAACCGGCATGTGCCAGTGTACTGTAAAATACCGGCGAAATATGACCGTTTGATAAAAAGAAGATATCCTCACCAACACCATCCATATTAAACTTTGGATCGTGGTTCATCACCGAAAAATATAGGGCGGTAAAAAAATCGGTACAACCTAATGAACCACCCGGGTGGCCCGACTGGCAACCATGTACCATGCGTACAATGTCGCGTCTGATCTGTGACGCGGTCTTTTCTAATTCTTGAATATCTGCTTTCATTATAAAATTTAGGAGCGCTAAAATAAAATTATTATTGTGTTTTTAACACTTATTTAATAAGGTCCAATACCTGTTGCGATGAATTTTTGGTATCAACCTTATTGATAAGGTGGGTGATAGTACCCCCTGCATCAATAATAAACGTGGTACGCGCTGTGCCCATGTATTGTTTGCCGTACATGTTTTTTTCAACCCAAACGCCGTAAGCTTCTACAATTTGCTTTTCATTATCAGCAATCAGGGTAAAGGGAAGGCTGTATTTGGTTTCGAATTTTTTATGTGATTTTTCGTCATCGGTGCTTACACCAATAACTTCAAAGCCTTTGCTCAGCAACGATTGATAGTTATCCCTGAAATCGCATGATTCTGCTGTGCAACCCGGGGTGTCATCTTTTGGATAAAAATAAAGGATCACATTTTTGCCTTTATAATCTGCCAGGGAAACGGTTTTTCCATTTTGGTCTTTCGCTGTAAAATCAGGGGCTTTGTCGCCTTCTTTTAGTGTTGCCATAGTTTTAGTTTTTGGGTATCAAGATTCAGTATCAAGTAGTAAGTATCAAGTATCACGACTTCTAAACGTGGTATTTATAGTTAGCAAAAAATCTTGATACTTACTACTTGATACTACCTATAAAAATCTGCTGTAAATTCCGAAAAATTGTTCTTGTTATCGCCAACGGTTAATTTAAACATGTGCTTGCCAGGAGCAATTTCGCCGTTAAAGGTATAACTTAGTACCTTACTTTTATAATCCCATTCCATTAAAACCCATTTATTATCAATGGTGCCCGCGTAACTTTTTATGCCCGACAGGTTGTCGCTCATCCGGAAGTTAATACTTTTAGCCAAAGCCATATTACTGCCGTTGTGGATGTTGAGGGGATGGATAACAGGAGCCAAGGTATCAATTTTGATAAAGAAATCGCCAAAGCTGCTTGGTTTTGCTTTCACGTAGCCATCCTGATAGTACCCGCCCTGACAACCGCCTGTAGTGCTTACTACTACAGCCTTATCGGCATATTTGCCCAGATCAGCATCGGGTTTTATCCACAGATCATAATTTTCATGGATAGGGGTAAGCCTGTTATGGATGTGGTGCACCTGCGAAAAGCCGCCGGCCGGTTTTGCTGATACGGAGTATATAAAATCCAAATCGTCATACAAATTGCCGGGCATAATGGTAACCTTTACCTTATCGGTACTAAACTCGTTTTTGGTATCGTAATGGAATAACGTGCCTGCTATTTTGTTGGCAGCAACGTTAAAAGTAGCCGATTGTACTTTTAGTTTTAATGAGGACGTATTACCTGCAACATCCTTAACTACATACTCCACCTCGTGCAATGCATTGTCATTAAAAGTGATAATGCCCCGGTTTATAGATTGGGGGTATAGTGATATGTGGCTGCCCGGTAATATAAAGCACTTTTGCATCCACCTGCGCGATGATTCAAATGCAGGGTAGTCAATATAAGCGTTAATAGCGTGGGTTTGATCAAATGCAAAGCGCTCTACCGTAAAAGTATATACCGTTTGCCCATCCAGTTTTAACTCCAATGAGTAGATACCGTTATGATTAGCTGAGGTGCTGTTCATATCGGTAGTATTGATGCCAAAGCCTATATAGCCGTTTAAATGCAGCACCTGCGGTTTGGTTAAATGATAATTGCCTGCAGCGCCAGTAACCTGTAAAAAATCACGCGGTGTTTTTTCGCTGAAGGGGTTGCCGTCAAGGTGGTAAATACCAATAGAACTGATGGATGGTGGCACCCTATCTGGTATAGTTAAACCAAATAGCTGCGGGTTAATGGTTTCTTCAGTTTTGGTATCCCTGATCTCAAAATGTACATGTGGCCCCGCTGATGCCCCCGCGTTACCAGATATAGCCACCACATCATCTTTATGAACAGGAACCTGAGTAGCCTCCAGATTAAAATCGGCCTCGTACGTCTGGTGATCATACTGGTAGGCTTTTACTAAGGCCGCAACAGTTGGTGTAAAGCTTTGCAGGTGCCCATAAACCGTGGTATAGCCATTGGGGTGGGTAATGTAAATAGCCCGGCCAAAGCCGCCAAATTGTACACGTACCCTTGAAATATAACCATCATTAGCAGCATGTACCGGGTAGCCGGTGCGCTGGTTAGTTTTAAAATCAAGCCCGGAGTGAAAATGTGCAGGTCTTAACTCGCCAAATGATCCGGCGGTGGTGGGCGGCAGATCAAGCGGGTAACGAAAATAATTTTGAGGATACTGCCTGCTTTGTATGGGGCTTTGTGCCATTACACCCCAGTTTAAGCCCAGGCATAATGCAGCTATAAGGAAACTCTTTTTAATCATGTTTTATTTAACGTAAAAGTCAAGCAATTTTTCATCCTCTAAGTATCCTTCAAGCCTGTCGCCAACTTTTACTTTTGATACACCCGGAGGGGTGCCTGTAAATATAAGGTCGCCCTTTTTTAGGGTGATGTATTGAGAAACGAATGCAATAATGTATTCAAAGGAAAATAGCAGATTGCGGGTGTTGCCCTGCTGGCGGGTTTCGCCGTTAATATTCAGTTTAAAGTTCAGATCATAAATAGCAGCAAATTTGCTTTTGGGCACAAAAGTGCTGATGGGGGCCGAGCCGTCAAAAGCCTTAGCCAACTCCCAGGGCAGTCCTTTTTCTTTATGCCGGCTTTGGATGTCACGGGCTGTAAAATCAATACCAAGGGCAATTTCCTCGTAATAGCTGGCCGCAAATTTTTCGCTGATATGTTTGCCTTCCTTGCTTACTTTTAATACGATCTCGATTTCGTGGTGTACATCGTCAGAAAAATCAGGATGGTAAAAAGGCTTATTATCCTTTATAATGGCAGTTTCGGGTTTCATGAAAATAACCGGAACAGTTGGTACCGGATTATTTAATTCTTTGGCGTGCTCGGCATAGTTGCGGCCAATGGCAATTATCTTCATAAGTGAAAGCTATAAACGCCAAAGCTAAAAAAATAGCTTGGTTTGTAGCAGGTACAAAGAAGGTAAATGAATTTCTTGACCGTCAAAAAGAGGGGGCAAATTGTATTACAGCACAGAAATACGTTTAATAACCGATTCAGTACCGGCTACAACGCGTACAAAGTAAAAGCCCCTGGTAAGTTTATTGTTGATGGGGTAGTTGATGTTATGATCGCCGGAATCAACCCGTGACGAAAACATGGTGGTAATATCGTTACCCAATACATCCATTATTTTAATGGTAACATTGGTATTGCGTGATATGGTATATTTTAAATTGATTTGATCAGTAACCGGATTAGGGTACAGTTGTACGTCATTAAGCAATTTATCTTCGGGGCGTGATACGCTTACCTTTACGCTTGAGGTTACGGCTGGCTTTAATGGCGGTAATACTAAATGCAGTCCATTTTTTAAGTAGGAAGCTTTGCCTTGCTTGCCCTTTGAAACGCGCAGGTAAGTAGTATCGTTCCTGAGTTTAGTTAAATGGGTTTCTGAGGCAAAGGCGAAATTCATAAAAATTGTCATTGCAATTAGTATGAACCACGCATAGGTGTAAATAAATGAATAAGTTATTTTTCGCCTCATTTTTAAGTTTCGCCTACAAAAGTATAAATAAAGCCCTCATCTATTAAAAAAATGATGTTTTTGTAAAACTTTTTAACAAAATTTAACAAAAGCGGCCTGTATAACAGTTTAGACTCTTTTTTTGTTTATACGTTTAATGATTATATAAGTTTAACCGAAAAATTTAATATTTTTGCAGCTTTTAAACTATTTAAGTTAAAGTGTCAAACCATAAAGATCTGCAAAAGCTGACGGCCGCTGGCCTGCTTATCAGTTTAGGAATAATTTACGGTGATATTGGTACCTCTCCATTATACGTATTTAAGGCTATTGTTGGTCAGCAAAAAATTTCAGAAACATTAATACTCGGAGGTGTTTCCCTGATTTTCTGGACGCTTACACTGCAAACAACCCTAAAGTATGTGGTAATTACCCTGCGTGCCGATAACAAGGGCGAGGGTGGCATCTTTTCATTGTTTTCCCTGGTACGCCGTAAGGCAAAATGGCTCATAGTACCTGCCGTTGTAGGTGGTTGCGCCTTACTTGCCGACGGTATCATTACTCCGCCAATCACCATTTCGTCAGCAATTGAAGGGCTGCAAACGTATTATCCTACGCTACCTACTGTAGAGATTGTAATGGCTATCATTACGGTGCTGTTCATTATTCAGCAGTTTGGTACATCCCTTGTAGGTAAGGCCTTTGGGCCTATCATGTTTATATGGTTTACCATGATGGGGGTGTTGGGTATCAGTTACATTATACATTCGCCAACTATTATAAGGGCGCTAAACCCATATTATGCGTATGAATTACTCAGCACCAGTACCAGCAGCAACGCATTTATTGTACTGGGTGCCGTGTTTTTATGTACCACCGGGGCCGAGGCTTTATACTCTGACCTTGGTCATTGTGGTAAGGATAATATCCGCGTTAGCTGGATATATGTTAAAACCTGTCTTATACTAAATTACCTGGGCCAAGCCGTTTGGTTGTTACAACGTAATGGCAGCGTTATTAACCTTAACGTTAATAATCCCTTTTATAAGATCATGCCTGAGTGGTTCCTGATATTTGGTATTGGTATAGCCACGGTAGCAGCTGTAATTGCCAGTCAGGCCCTTATTTCAGGCTCATTTACCCTGATTGCTGAGGCGGTAAGGTTAAACCTTTGGCCAAAGGTGCGTATCAATTACCCATCAGAGCAAAAGGGGCAATTATATGTGCCCAGTGTTAACTGGATACTTTGGGCAGGCTGTTTAGGTGTGGTATTGATATTTCGTCACTCAGACAAGATGGAGGCGGCTTATGGCTTAAGTATTACCGTGGCCATGTTGATGACCACCATATTGGTATCTAAATTTTTAAAGCGCAAAAAGGTACCTTCTTATATTATTACCACGTTTTTAATTGTTTACCTGATTATTGAAGGTACATTTTTGGCCGGTAACCTGGTTAAGTTTGTACACGGCGGCTGGTTTACGTTATCCATTGGCTTTGTACTGTTCACCGTAATGTGGACATGGCATACCGCCCGTAAGATCAGAAACCGCTATGTAAAGTTTGTTGGTATTGATGATTACTTTGATATTTTGAAAGAGCTGAGTGCAGATGAAACTGTGCCTAAATATGCATCGCAACTGGTGTATCTGACCAGTGCCAATTTCAACTCAGAGATTGAATCAAAAATAGTTTACTCTATATTACAGAAACAACCTAAACGTGCCGATGTATACTGGCTGGTACACGTTGATGTGGTTGATGAGCCCTACAAACGCGAATATGAAGTAGAATCACTGGTGCCTAATAAGGTGATCAGGATAGACTTTAAATTAGGTTTCAGGGTTGAGCAGCAAATAAACCTGTTATTCAGAAAAGTAGTAGAAGACCTGGTTAAAAAGGGCGAGGTTGATATTACCAGTAACTACAAATCATTAAACAAACACAAGATTGTGGGCGATTTTAGATTTGTGGTAATTGAGAAAGTATTGTCGCGTTCACACAGCTTATCGTTCTACGAACGGTTTATCATGGATTTTTACGTGCAGCTTAAAAAGGTGAGTTTATCAGAAGAACGTGGTTTTGGGCTTGACCTGAGCTTTGTTACGGTTGAAAAAGTGCCGCTGATGCTATCAATCCCTGAAGCTATAGAAATACACCGCGTAAATTAGGATACAAATTTACGCTCCTGTTTAAAGGACATGTTAGCAGTTTTTTAGCTGTTAACATGTCCTTTTTGCATTTTGGGTAAAAATGATGTTAAGCTAATATTAATCCAGTATTGCTACAGAATGTTTTATGACCTTTGCTGCGTTTTGAACTAAGCGAAGTGAAGAAAAAAATACAGTTAACCCTTTGTACCCTGCTTTTTGCTACTGGTTTGTATGCACAGGGACTTGATCTGAATATTCTGAAAGGCATTAATGGTCCGGTAAATCCCGGAGCCGACAAAACCTGGCGATTTGTTACAAAAAAAGCCATTTTTATTGATGCAGCAGTACCTGCAAGTTTACTGATAGCTGGGTTTATAAATCACGATGATGACCTTAAAATAAGCGGTTTGCAGGCAGGCGCATCATTGCTTGTGGCAGGCGGATCAACCTTTGTACTAAAAAAGATATTTAACCGTACCCGCCCATTTGTAGCTCACCCTGATGTAATCACGCTAAAAGAATTTCCTGGGCCTACTGACGCATCATTTCCGTCGGGCCATACGGCCTTTGCTTTTGCTGCAGCTACTTCATTAAGTTTGGCTGTACCTAAATGGTATGTTATAGCTCCTTCATTTGCATACGCAAGTGCTGTAGGTTATTCGCGTTTGTACCTTGGTGTGCATTATCCGAGTGATGTATTGGCTGGGGCCGTAGTAGGCGCGGGATCAGCTTATATTACCTGGAAAGCCCAAAAGTGGCTTATGGGTAAAAAGAAACATAAAACGTACCCGGAATAAGTGTTCAATATAAGGCAGAGATGCATGCAATGCGTCTTATTCATCCAGCGATTTTATTTCCCTTTTTCATAGGCCATTTTCATGTATTTCCTGATCTCATCGTTAAGGTCATCTTTAAAATACATCCGGAAATGGTGATTATGGTCATTAGTACCCGGTACCGTTTTTATTTTGGTAAAACAGAGATTGTCGTCATATACCTCTTTAAAGGGAAATACTACATCAATAAAGTTTTTGCCTAATTGCGTAATGTAGGCAAAGTTTACCCTTGCACCCACCGCTATCATGCTTTTGGTAGCATATACCTTAATTGGGGCTATCTGCAAGTATTCAGTAACCAGATGATCAAATAATTCAACGGTATGTGCCGGTTTACCCTTTAAAAAATCGCTCAGGTTGCGCTCACGGCAGGAATGTATCTGGTTAATACTTGTAAATTCACGATTGCATACAGGACATATCCACATAGGGCCGATATTTATGCCGTTTTTACTTCCCGGCCCAGTACACTGTTTTTATAGCTATAAGTAAAGTAAATAACCAAACCTATCACGAGCCATATTAAAAACCTGAGCCAGTTGGTGTAGCCAAGCTCTGTCATTAAATAAAAGCAACTCATTAGCCCCAGTACAGGTATCAATGAAAAGTTTTTGATGAAACTGTAAATGCTAATAACGATGATGAGGATAAAGAACAGGTAGTTAGGGAAATTGTACAAAAAGCCATCCACACCCAGGTAATATTTTTTTGCATCGTTAATGGAGCTTGTGGCTCGTAATGCCGTGTTAAATTTGTCTTCTTCCAGGTTTTTGAAATATTTGATTGCGCCGGCGTTGTCCAGTGTTTGTTTACCATAAAGCGTAGTACATGAATTGAGCAGCGCTGTATTATCGGCAGCACTCAAATCATCAATAATTGCTGTTTTATCCTTGATTTTTTTAAACTGCATCATCTCTACCTGCGGGGCCGGTTTAAAGTAAATGCAGGAACCCAAAATGATAAGTGTTATCAACGGAATAATAATTTTTCCGTTAACATAAGGCAAGTGGAACCTTCCGGCCTGTGCTTCCTCGCGAGGTAATAAAAGTACGCCGCCACATACCAATACAAATGCAAACAGGGTACCTATGCTGGTAAGATCGGTAACCTCGGTAAGGTTCATGAATAAGGCTGGTATAGCCACTACAAAGCCGGTGACTACGGTAGCAAAGGCAGGAGTATGAAACTTAGGGTGGATGCGTGAAAAGGCCTTTGGCAGCAAGCCATCACGGCTCATGCTCATCCAGATGCGCGGTTGCCCCAACTGAAATATCAATAGAACGCTTGCAGTTGCAATAACAGCACTGATAGAAATGGCATAACTGATATTATGCAAACCAACTTTGGCAAATACAAAAGCCAGCGGATCGCCCACCTGCAAATCTTTATAGCTCACCATGCCGGTAAGCACCAGTGCTATCAGGATATAAAGTACGGTACAAATAATCAATGAATAGATCATGCCACGGGGCAGATCTCTTTGCGGTTTTTCACACTCTTCGGCAGTGGTTGATATGGCATCAAAACCGATGTAAGCAAAAAATACGCCGGATACGCCTTTCATTACCCCACTAAAGCCATTAGGCATAAATGGGTGCCAGTTTGCTGGTGTTACGTAAAAAAAGCCGATAACTATGACCGCGATTACGATTACAATTTTTAAAATAACCATGGCATTTGTTGCCTTTTTGGTTTCGCGTATGCCTATGTAAACCAGGTAGGTAATAACAAATACAATACCCAGAGCAGGCAGATTGGCGATAAGCTTAAAATTACCAATACCGGGGGCGCTGTTCCAGGCCAGGGCGGCAATTTTTACGCGATCGCTAATGTCGGCTAACTGACTGCCCGCGACCTGTACCTGCTCATGCCCGCGCAGTGCCGAAACATAATCCATCGTAAGGTATTTGGGCAGGTGAATGTTGAAGCCTTCCAGCAGGTTTACAAAGTATTCGCTCCAGGATATAGCTACGGCAATGTTGCCTATGGCGTATTCCATTAAAAGATCCCAGCCTATTATCCAGGCAATTAATTCGCCAAATGAGGCATAAGCATAGGTGTAGGCACTGCCGGCGACCGGTATGCGCGATGCAAACTCGGCGTAACAAAGTGCCGAAAACCCACAGGTAATGGCGGTAACTACAAATAAAATGGAAACGGCCGGGCCGCCATGAAATGATGCCTCGCCAATGGTTGAAAATATACCTGCACCTACCACAGCGGCTATACCCATTAGGGTCAGGTCCTTAACATTTAATTCTTTTTTGAGTTGTGATGTTGCTGTACCCGGGTGCTCGCTATCACTAAATCCACACTCAACATCATGTAATATTTTTTCTACAGATTTCTTACGAAATATACTTTTCGACATTTAATTAATCAGTTAATCTAACTCAATTCAAACATAATCATTTTTTTGCATTGAATAAGTATATGCTTATTTTGCGCCATGAACAAAAGTATAAAAGATGTTTTGTATAGGATAAGGCCGTTTTTTATACTTTATCTGCTGGTACTTTGCACCTGTATAATTATCAAATTTATTTACACCCGCAGGGAAATATATTTTGCTGTAAATGGATTAAACAGTGACTGGGCCGATGTTATTATGCCTTACATTACTGATATCGGTAATGGGTTTACGGCTATTATTTTATCGGTTGTGATGGCCCTGTTCAGTTATCGTAAAGCACTGTTACTGGCTACCAGTTATGCGGTTACCAGTATAGCTGCACAGATATTAAAGTTTATTTTTGATGCTCCCAGACCAAAGGTATATTTCAGCAATGAGCTAAGCCATATCCATTTTGTTAAGGGATTGTATATTTTAAGTGTTCACAGTTTTCCGTCCGGGCATTCCGTTTCTATATTTTCGGCCACGGTGGTTGTTACTTATCTGTGTAAAAACAAAGGCTGGGGGATACCTGCATTGCTGATTGCTATGCTGGTTGGTTATTCAAGAATGTACCTGAGCCAGCATTTTTTTGAAGATGTAATGGCCGGATCTGTAATAGGGGTAATGGTAACCATTTTTTGGCTCAGCTGGCTTGATAGTAAACAGTTTATACATGCCAGTAAATGGAGCAAAGGATTAATACATACGTGGGGTAAATAATATATATTCAAGTCATCCTGAACTTGTTTCAGGATCTCTCAGGGCGACTTCATGGGGTACCGAAAAAGTTCGGTATGATGTGAAGAAAGTAAAAGAGGCCTGGTTTTGAAACCAGGCCTCTTTTACTTTCAATTAAGCTTCTTCCGCTAACCGCTTCTTTCTGCGGTTTACAACAATCAGGACTATAATAATAACCAAGGGGAGGCCGCCGTAAATACCCACTTTGGCACCAAAGGATAAACCTTTGGCATTAGAAATATACTGATCATTACGTTTTAGGTCTGGAGCCAGTTTAATGGAGCTCGAAAATGCTTTTAAGTCGGCTTTAACTAATTCTGACCGTTGTTCCGGATAATTATATTCAAAAGTGTAAGTAACCTCCTGGGTATACAGCAATATAAAATATTTTAATTGCGGCGACTCACCGGTAGAGCCACTGTTATCAATCCTTAGGGTAAATACTTTGGCTTTTAATGATCCAATGGTGGTATCGCGCGGGTTCATAACGCTGCCCGTATGCGATTGATGCTGTATCCCGTCTATATAAGTTTTAAGCACGTGGTTCAGATCCCGTTCCTTGTTTAGTGGTTTGTTGTTGGGTGCGTTTGGGGCCCGTATAACCACGATATAACCCAGACTACCGTTAGCAGAATATATCTGCTGACCTAAAGTATCCTTTTTTACAAAGTTACTGGGTATTGAAACCGTAACCAGGCTATCTATCTTTACAGGTTTTAACACCTGGCTAAAACCGATTGTAGCGAACAATATAAATGTTAAGCTTAAAATGATCTTTTTCATAGATGAATTAACTCCAAAAAGAGCATTTGGTTTTAATAAAAGCTATGTCATTTGTTTTTTATAGTTTGTATGGTGTTGATTTACAGTGTTATTGGTGGTTTTTTAAAACGGTAAACTTTTGTAACTGGAGGGTAGGGCGTAGAAATTATATTGAATAAGAGAGATGACTTTGCCACAATAGGCGCTTATCGACATGGGTATACCTAACACAGGGTGCCGGAATAAATTTGGGACAGATAATAGTAAAAAAGCAATTTGGAATTAAAAACCCCCTCCTGAAAAGGAGAGGGGTGAGTAAGGTTTTAAACCAATTTATCCATTTCGGTTTTTACAAACTCGGCCAGTTCTTTTACGTAAGCAGCACTAAAATCAAATTTGATGCCGGCGGTTTCGTAAATTTCCTTGATGGTTTTGGTATAGCCCAGTTTTAATGCATCCAGGTATTGTTGCAGACCTTTTTCAGGATTCTCTTTATAGTTTTTCCATACAGCAATAGCGCCTAACTGGGCCATGCCATACTCAATGTAGTAAAACGGAACTTCAAAAATATGCAGCTGTTTTTGCCATAGATTAGCTTCGGCATCAGGATGCTCGCTCCAGTCAACAAAGCCAGCGCCAAATGGTTCATATATCTTGATCCATGCTTCGGTACGCTCGGCATCGGTATGGTCAGGGTTGGTATATATCCAGTGCTGAAATTGGTCAACCACGGCTACCCATGGCAAGGTTTTTAAAACATCAAAAAGCTGATCGCGTTTGGCGCGTTTAAGGTCTTCTTCGTTATCAAAAAATACATTCCATTTATCCATTGATATTAGCTCCATTGACATAGAGGCCAGTTCTGCAACCTCTGAGGGGCAATGCTTAAAATCATTCAGTTCCAGATCGGCAGTCAAAAATGTGTGTACCGCATGGCCGCCTTCGTGCACCATAGTGGTGAGGTCGCGGAAGGTATTGGCCGAGTTCATGAAAATGAAAGGCGCACCGGTTTCAGACAGCGGATAGTTGTAACCACCCGGAGCTTTACCCTTACGGCTCTCTACATCAAACAGGTTATTGTCCTTCATGATCTCCAAACGTTCACCCAGGTAACGGTTAATATTGCTGAAACACTGTATTGATTTTTCAATCAGTTCGTTACCGTTTTCAAATGGTTTTAATGCCGGTTTGCCAGATACATCAACATCCATATCCCATGGTTTTAAAGCCGGGAGGTTAAGGGCTGTTTTACGCTTTTCTGCCTGTTCGTGCAGTATGGGGACTATTTCTTTTTCTATAGCTTCATGAAAGGCATAACAATCCTGCGGGGTATAATCAAACCTGCCTAACGCCTGGAACATGTAATCCCTGAAGTTTTCAAACTCGGCATTCAAGGCAACGGTATGCCTTAATTTGCGCAGGTGGTCAAAAAGCTCATTGAGCTGTTCTTTATCCTGTAGGCGGCGGGCGGTTATCTTTTCCCAAACCTCCTGGCGTTTAGGCCGGTCGGTGCCCTTTAAAAATACCGAAGCCTGCTCTAAGGTAAACTCCTTATCATCAATATGAACCGACATGGAGCCGGTGATAGATTGATATTTTTGTTGTTCAACCTGTATCTGGGTTTGTACCGGAATATTCTCTTCCCTGAACAGCTCAAGCGCTTTTTTAACGGCACGTAAAAAAATAAAGTACTTGTCGTTGTCAAGCTTGTCCACGTATTCGCTGGCTACCAGTTTTTTGTTAAGCTCGTTGCCATAAGGAGCAATTTTAGGTTCAATTTCGGTAGCAAAATACTGGAAATTTTGTAACAGTTCTTCACTGGCCGTATCACAGGTCATGCGTATGTAGCGCCATGCAAAATCTTCTTCTAAGGCAGCTTCGAGCTCGCTTTTATCATGCAGCCATTTCTCCAGTTCTTCAACCGAATTAATAGGCCGGTCAAGTAATTCTTTATAAATAGGTTCCAGGTTTTCCCACTTAATATCAAGTGTAGCCGGGATGTATGTTCTTGTTTTTTTGTGGATCATAATTTATAATATGCAGCTATGTGCTTATGCAAATGTGCAGATTATGGATGCAGATGTGCAAATTATAAAAGGGCAAATGTGCAGATAAAATAAAAAAGAAAAGTCCGGAAGCATGAAGAGGACACACCTTTTACTTCCTGACTTTTACCTGGCCGACTAAAAATCTACTTGTACAGGGTTTGTGACATGTGCCTGATACCATCCTTATAACTGGTCGGCTTAAAGTTAAAGGCCTTTTCAAATTTGCTGCTGTCAAAAATGTAGTCGTGATCATATTGATAATACATTTCAACAGTTCCCATTACTACTTTCTGGAACAAGCCTATCAGCCACAACATGAATTTTCTGATGCGCGTGTATTTAGGTTCAACGCCATATACGCTTGCAGCAATATCAATAAATTGTTTGCCTGTTATGGCAGGGGCGGTTGGCATGTGCCATATCTGGTTATCGCTATCGGGGTTTTGACCGAGTAAAAACATAGCCTTGCCTGCATCAGGTATGTAAATAAAATTGTGTTTCTTCTCCGGATCACCAATCCACTGAGCCGATTGCTTTTTGGCATATTTGCCGAGTACCATCATATCAATAAAGCTGTTGGTTGAGTCGGTGCCATAAAAGTCGGGTGCACGGGCTATAGAGGCATTGATGTTTCCGGCTGCAACCTCATCCATGATCATATTGGCAATGTCGGCGCGTATCTGGCCTTTTACACTGCGCGGATGGTAAGGGGTATCTTCGGTCATCGAGCCGTTAACCAGGCCATACATATAAACATTATCAAAAAATATAAGGCGGGCTCCTGTTGCTTTGGTAACATTAATTACATTTTGCATAATAATCGGCCATTGCTGCTGCCATATATTTTTGTCATATACCAAACCCGCAACAAGGTAAATTACGGTTGATCCTTCTGATGCAGATAAAAGCTCGTCATAATTCAATAAATCTGCCTTTTGCCAGGTTAGGTCTTTTGCGGTTATTGTTAAGGGTTTGCGACTAACCAAACGGATGGTTTCGTTGGCGTTTATTAATTCCTGGGTGAGGATGTTGGCTACTGTGCCTCCGGCTCCTAATATAGTATGCATATCTTTTTCGTTTTGTATATAACAAAGATATCAGGCCTTTGTAAATCAAAACGTTAACAAAAGATAAGAATTTGGAAAGATTCGGATTTCAAATGTCCGACTTTTGTTTATAAAAACTTTGGACTTATGCTTTCAGCTTAAACTAAGCACTTATCTTCATGATCCTTCTGCGAATGCGGGATAGCGAAACTGGTGTTATACCTAAAAAATTGGCTATATAATGCTGCGGAATACGTTGTAATACCTCGCCGCCGGTTTCCAATAATTTGTTGTAGCGTTCTTCAGGCGTTTGCGTTACAAAAGCGGTAACGCGGTCTTCATAACAAATGAGGTAGTGCTCGGCTATCAGCCTGCCAAAACGTTCCATTTTATGCCCTATTAAAGCATCGGCATAAATTTGTTGCATAGCATTGTAGCTTAGCGTTACCATCTGCGTATCTTCTAAGGCTTGTATGTAGTTGGCACAGGGCTGGCGGGTCAAAAAGCTTTTGTAGGAGCTCAGCAACTCGTTTTCAAAACTGAAATATCCTGTTATTTCTTCACCATCCTTCACGTTGAAATATCTGACAGCTCCTTTTACAACCAGGCCAACCTGATTGCAGACCTTGCCAGGATCGGCAAAGTTTTTCTTTTTTTTAAGGATACTGATTTCCAGATAAGGTACCAATTGTTGCCATTCCGTTTCATCAAGCAGAACGAACATGGCCACATATTCTCTGAACTTGTTAAGAGCGGTTAGTGTATCCATATCCTGTCTAACAGAAACAATACGGCAAATACCACACTGGCAATACCGTTAGTGGTCATAAATGCAAAATTAACCCGGCTCAGGTCGTTAGGTTTTACCAGCAGGTGCTGATAAATGAGCATGGCGCAGAAAAACACGATACCTATATAGTACAAAAAGCCAACATGTGTAAAAAATACAGGCATTATGATAAACATGGCCGAAAGCACGTGTAAAAACGTGGATAGTCTTAAGGCATTTACTTTGCCCAGGTAAGCCGGAATGGAATGGAGGTTTTGGCCGCGGTCAAAATCTTCGTCCTGCAGGGCGTAAATAATGTCAAAGCCGCTTACCCAGCATAAAACCGATAACGAGAAGAATAAAGGTATTAAAGCAAAAGCGCCTGTTACCACTAAATAAGCACCAATAGGGGCAAGCGATAAGCCTAAACCTAATACCAAATGACAAAGTGCCGTGAAACGTTTAGTAGCGCTGTAACCCATAACCACAAATAAAGCAACTGGCGATAAATAAAAGCATAATGGGTTGATAAACCACGTAGCCGTAATAAATAACCCGCAATTAACCAATGTAAAAGTTAAAGCTGCTGGTGCGCTGATACGTCCTGCAGGAATATCGCGCTGTTTGGTGCGCGGATTTTGAGCGTCGATGTCGCGGTCAAGATAGCGGTTAAACGCCATGGCCGAGTTGCGGGCAAATACCATGCATAGTATCATTAAAGCCAGCTTTAACCAGTCAAAGCGGTGTTGGGTTGTTGTTACTGCCAAAAAAAAGCCAATAAAGGCAAATGGCATAGCAAAAATGGTATGTGCAAATGTTACTAATGAAAGATATTTTTTCATTCTTAATCTCTTGGTTCAAAGTGCGGTATTACAAAATCCTTATTGATGTTATCAATAAACGCCAGTATCTCATCGCGGCCCAATTGCGTTTCTGACGAAGTAACAAAATAGCGGGGAGCTTCTTCAAAAGTAGCCAGTACGGCCTTTTTAAATTTGGCAATGTTCTGATCTGTTTTTATGCTTGATTGCTTATCGGCTTTGGTGAATACCAGCACAAATGACAGGCCCTTTTCGCCAAGCCAGTTGCAAAACTCCAGGTCTATTTTTTGAGGCTCCAGGCGGCTGTCAATCAATACCATAACACATTGCAGGCTTTCGCGTTTATCCAGATAGGTGTGGATAAATTTGTCCCACTTGGCTTTTTCGGTTTTGGATGCACGGGCATAGCCATATCCGGGTAAATCAACAATATACCAGTTTTCATTAATATAAAAGTGATTAATGAGTTGGGTTTTACCCGGTGTTTGCGATGTTTTGGCCAATCCCTTTTTGGCTACAAGCATATTGATTAGGGATGATTTGCCCACGTTTGAGCGCCCAATAAAAGCGTATTCCGGTTTTACCGGTGGTGGCAGTTTGGATATCTGGGTGTTGCTGCAAATAAATTCGGCCGATTTAACAATCATGCTGCAAAGGTAATATTTTTAGTTGTGCGTTTTATAGTTGTTATAACTGATTAGGTTTGTGTTACCAATTTGCTAATACTTGTTTTACAATGCTTAAACAATTGTAAACGCAATTATACTTAAATTTGATGTTTAAACATGTAATATAATGAGCGAATATAAAATACCAGCCCAGACACGTATAGGTCATGTACATTTAAAGGTGAGCGATTTGCAGCAATCCCTTGATTTTTATTGCGGTTTACTGGGTTTTGAAAAAATGATGCTGTATGGCGATCAGGCAGCATTTATATCTGCCGGTGGTTATCATCACCATATAGGTTTAAATACCTGGCATAGCAAAGGCGCCTTGCCAGCACCTGAGTATGCTCCGGGCTTATATCATACTGCTATATTATATCCCGAGCGTAAAGATCTTGCTGCAATTTTGCAAAGGTTAATTGATGCAAAATATCATATAACCGGTGCATCTGATCATGGCGTATCCGAAGCAATATACCTGAATGACCCTGACCAAAATGGCGTTGAACTTTATTGGGACAAACCCAGAGAACAATGGCCAACAGATGCCAATGGAGAGCTTACCATGTTTACCCGCAGGCTGGACATAGAAGGATTGTTAGGATTGCTGAATTAACTTAAGCGATATTTTTAAGTTATTTTACAATATATGAAAACACCAACTAAAGGAAGAGTGTCGATCTCCCTTTAGTTGGTGTAAATTTTATAAATATGTAGTATTATTTTGCTGCACTGTTCTTTTGATTATAATCCTTTATAGCGGCTACTATTGATTCCCATTGTATAGGCATATAAGTTGCCTTTTTGGCCATGCTCATCATTCTTGCAGCGAGCCCCTTTTTTGCTGAAATAGATTCATTGCCATAGCCGCCTTTTTGATATTTTTCTAATACCTCTGGTGTATCCTCAAAATACTTTTGAAGATCATAGTCAAAAACATTTCTGTATTTGGCGTCATCGCCTTTTTGGGCCAGCATTTTCCAGCTTTTTAGTTTGTTGTCATGATCTCTTTTTATCTGCTGTCTAACATCTTCTTCAGAAACTAAACTTGCAAATGCGTCCTGAGGATAAGGATAAAAGCGGTAGGTATTAATTCGTCCCAGTGCCAATACCTCTAACAGGTGGTCATTTGATCCCAGACTTTTTAGCTGCAGATTTTCCGCGTCCACATAATGAATTTTGGTAAAAGTGCGTTCGCCTATTTTATAGTATTTGAGTTCGTCGGCAGTATATTTCTTTGCATTTACATTTTTGGTAGGATCAGCAGCAACTGCGGCAGAATCCTTAAGATATATAAATCGCTGGTTAAACCACGGGTCTGTATCATATACCGAAATGAGGCCGCTTATGCGGGTTCCATCATTTAATATTGCAAAGCCGGCCTGGTAGTTATCCTGCGCTTTCGCATTAAAAACACACAGGAAGCACAAGCAAATAAGGATAAGGTGATTTTTTTTCATGAAAAAGGTTTAAGTGTTTGATATTTCGAGGCTAAATATACAGATATGTATCGCCCAAACAGAAAAAATTACCGATGATCTTTCCCGCTATTTGAGTAGTTGCGGAGGGAGTGAATAAACAAACAAAAAAGGGACAGATATAATCTGTCCCCATATAAAACTTTGGTGAACTTATAGTACGTTTATCAATCGCGGGTCAGGCAAAAGCCTTCTTACAACTCTCGTATCTTAATATCCTTAAAATAAGCCTTGTGCCCATGATCCTGAAGGGCTATTAAGCCGGTTTTGGCATTGCCATAATCCGGGTAATCTTTCCATTTACCGTCTGCTTTTTTCTTGTTCCAGTCGGGTGTCCATGCTTCAAATTCTAAAATTTTAGCACCGTTAAGCCAGTGTTCTACATGCCCTTTGTTAAAAACAATTTTACTGGTGTTCCATTCTCCAACCGGCATTACTTTCTTTTTGTCATTGGGCAGGTGCATGGCATAGTCGCAGCCTGTTTTTTGCCAGTCTTCCAGTTTTTCGGGCCAGCCATTATCATCAATGATCTGATACTCGGGACCTGTATTGTAAGTAGCATGATATTTCGGATCTTCCACTACGTGATATAATACTCCACTGTTGCTTCCTTTGTCAATTTTCCATTTCCATGAAAGTTCAAAATTGGCGTAAGGCTTATCGGTAACAATATCGCCGCCGGTATCGCCCTGGGCTGCACCCAGGCATACCAGTGCGCCATCAATAATGGTCCAGTTTTTTACCGGTTCAGTTTTGTTAAAACCATGCCAGCCTTTGAGGCTTTGGCCGTCAAACAAACTTACCCAGCCACCTTTTGCATGATGTGTTTTTTTTGCAGGTACAGGCGCTTTTACCGGGATTCCCGATGTTTGTACACAAACCAGGCCCGCTGCGGCCAATACCAAACCAATTTTTTTAAGTTGATGTTTCATATTTTTTAAGTTGATTGAGTGAGTGGTTAATTGAGTTGACTAAGTTGGTGGTTGATTAGGTAAGTGGTTGATGAAAAACTAATCAACTCAATCAACCAATCCCCGTCAGCTCCTTAAATTTATTTTTTGATCATCTGCATTTTTTCAGGATCCCAGAACATGGGGCTATTATTGTAGTAACTATCATTGCATAACAGGGCAGGTGCCGCTGCGCGGTAGCCAAAAACAGCATCCTCAGTTACCTTGCCATTATTGCGAATGGCCGTAAAAAAGTTATTCATGTGATCATAAGGGCCGCCCAGATAGCCTTTATCAGCATCGAAGGTAATTTCTTCGGGAGGTAGCATTTTTTTACGTTCTGCATAGCCGCTGCCCGCTTTTTTGAGCTTATCGAGATAAAACGGATCGTCGGAGCCAAACGTCTTGTTTCTTTTCAGGGTTACCTTATCCCAGGTAATATCCATGGAGCCTTCGCTGCCCACCAGTTTTAGATAGGTAGTGCCGCTGGTGCCATCAACAAAGTTGCAGCGTAATGATAGGTTAAAGGCTGGGTGTACCTGCGTTTTACCATAGTCAAATGTGCCTAATAACACATCCGGAACTTCGCGGCCATCATTCCAGAAACGTAAGCCGCCCGATGCATATATTTTATTGGGACCCATGGAGCCGGTAATAAAGTGCAAGCTCGAGAACAGGTGTACAAACAGATCACCCGCCATGCCGGTGCCGTAATCGGTATAGTTGCGCCAGCGGAAAAAGCGTTTAGAGTCATAATCCCGTTTTTTGGTATTGCTGATATAGGTTTCCCAGTCAACCGTTTGCGGCGATGCATCCGCGGGGATGGGGTATTGCCAAACTTCAAGCGGTTCGCGGCGGGCCCAAAAGCCCTCGGCATAATTCAGCTGTCCAATGGCACCGCTTTTTAATAATTCCTGAGCTTTCTCGTTCCCTAATGATGATACCCCCTGGCTGCCGACCTGAAAAATTTTGCCCGTTTCTTTTTGGGCCTTAATTACGGCGGGGCCTTCGGAAATGGCATGTACCATGGGTTTTTCGCAGTAAACATGTTTCCCGGCATGCATGGCATCAATAGAAATTTGCTGATGCCAGTGATCTGGCGTGCCAATAATTACGGCATCAACATCCTTTCGGTTCAGTATCTCCTTATAAACTCTTGTAGTAAAAATATCAGCCCCCCAGCGGGTTTTGGCGTCTTTTAAACGGCCATCATACAAATCGCAAACAGCCACGAGCTTTACTCCCGGAATTTGCAGGGCCACAATGGTATCCTGTGTACCCATTCCGCCTGCGCCAATCAAGGCAATGTTAATCTGGTCATTAAGGCTGTAGCCCAGCGGCCTTTTGAGTATGGCAAATGGTTTTACCTGGCTCTCGGCTGCAAAAATGCTGCTGCCTGCGGCAATTGCTGCAGTGGTGGTAGTAAGTTTTTTGATAAAACTGCGGCGGGACGACTCTTGTTTTTCTTTCATAGATAAGGTAATGAATTACGTAACAATTAATTAATAAAACGTGTTAAATGCAGGTTGTTTTTTAACATAACCTGGTGTTGCGCACTGGTTTTGTAATGCTAATTGGTTTTTAAAATTAATGAATTGACTTAACATTTACACAACCTTGTTAACTTAATCCAATCAAAATAACTCAATCAGTATACAATCACTATCTTTGCCATCACTATAAAAATGAGCAAGACTATAACTCCCTACCATGACCAGCAGGCTACCAAAAAAGAACAGGTGGCCGATATGTTCAACAATATATCTAAAACGTATGATTTCCTGAACCATTTTATGTCATTGGGGATCGATATCATCTGGCGTAAAAAAGCTATTAATGAGCTAAAAAAGGATAAGCCTAAGTTTATTTTAGATGTGGCCACCGGAACCGGCGACTTTGCATTTGAAGCGCTGAAAATATTAAAGCCTGAGAAGATAATAGGAGTGGATATTTCAAGGGGGATGCTGGATATTGCTGAACAGAAGATTCAAAAACGCAAGCTTGGCGATAAATTTGAAGTAAAGCTGGGTGATTCAGAAAAATTACCCTTTGAAGCAGACGCGTTTGATGCGGTTACAGTTGCTTATGGTGTACGTAACTTTGAAAACCTGGAAACAGGCCTGGCCGATATACAGCGGGTGTTAAAACCGGGTGGCAAGGCGGTGGTTCTGGAGTTTTCAAAACCCAAAGCTTTCCCGGTAAAGCAATTGTATCATTTTTATTTCAACTATATTACCCCCGGCATTGGCAAGTTATTCAGTAAAGATGCAAGGGCATATAGTTATTTACCTGAATCGGTAGCAGCTTTTCCGGATGGAAAAAGCTTTGTTATTTTGATGGATAAAGTAGGTTTTAAGAATACTAAACACAGGCCTTTGTTGTTTGGTATATGTTCTATATATACAGGCGTTAAATGAATTTAAAAAGGTACCTTATAGTATTTATACTGATGTTTTGCAGCAATTTATTGTTTGCACAACGGGTACCGGCATGGGGTGGCGGCGCCGATTTGCAGGACCTTAGTTTTGGGTTCAGTTTTAGTTACGTAAGCAGCGACTTTAAAATTGTAAAACAGCCCGATTGGCGCAATCCGTATTTTGATGCTGGTAGCAACCAGTATATTACTACGGCATTAAACAGTATTAGTTCAAAAAGCTTACCGGGGTTTTCGGTTGGTTTTTTAACACGGTACCGCTTAACGGAGCATCTGGAGGCCCGGTTTACGCCCTCATTGGTTTTTGCCGACCGTAATTTAACTTATACGTATCTGGATCCTTCGCAAAATACTACCAGGCAGGTACAAACAACTACGGTTGACGTGCCTTTGTCGCTCAAAATAAAATCAGACAGAATTGGTGATTTCAGGGCTTATATTTTAGGGGGGCTCAAGTATTCGCACACTATAGGCTCAAAAAAGAGCGATGCTAATGCCGACCCGCTGGATAAGCTGGTTAAAAATGTAAGCGGCTATAACTCATACGAAGCCGGACTGGGCTGCGATATCTATTTTGAGTACTTTAAGCTTTCGCCCGAAATTAAAATATCTAACTCCATTGGTAATGTGCTGGTTCAGGACAATAACCCCTTTTCGGCTCCTATCAATAAATTATCGTTACATACCATTATGTTTAGTTTGTTTTTCGAGTAAGCTCCATCCAACTATCATTACCCTTGCACGACAATAAATTAAAGTAAAAAACATAATTTCGCTGCAATAGTTATCTACATACCATGACTAAAATTGCTTTAATTACAGGTGCTACAGCCGGCATAGGTGAGGCTTGTGCAAATGTATTTGCCCGCGAAGGTTTTAACCTGATATTAACCGGCAGACGGTTGGACAGGCTGGAAAAGCTGGCCGCTCATTTAAACAACAAATATAATGTTGAAATAGCCGTATCATCATTTGATGTGCGTAACCGCGACGAGGTAGTGGAAAACCTGGAGGGCTTACCTGCTAAATGGAAAAAGGTAGACGTATTAATTAACAACGCCGGCCTGAGCCAGGGGCTTGATCCTATACAAAAAGGCAGCTATGATGATTGGGATACCATGATTGATACCAATGTAAAGGGTTTGCTGTACGTAAGTCGTGTGGTGGCAAACTGGATGATTGATAACGGCCATGGCCATATTGTAAACCTGGGCTCAATAGCCGGTAAGGAAGTTTATGCTAATGGTAACGTATACTGCGCAACTAAACATGCCGTTGATGCGTTAAATAAAGGTATGCGTATTGATTTGTTGCCGCATGGTATAAAGGTTACCGCTGTGCATCCGGGAGCTGTGGAAACGGAGTTTTCTGAAGTACGCTTTAAAGGCGATAAAGAACGGGCCAAAAAAGTATATGAAGGTTTTGAACCTCTTGCCGCTGTTGATATTGCAGAAACGATATGGTTTGTGGCTTCGCGACCGGCGCACGTAAATATTAACGACCTGGTAATTATGCCAACAGCGCAGGCTACCGCGGGTACTATATTCAGGAAATAGGTGGGTGAACTTAAAATATGCAAATGATTGGTTGTAAGATTTTAAAAATGATAATTAGAAATCACTAACTTCAATAATTATAATCTGCATATCTGATAATTATTTACTAAATTAATAATTCAACAATTTACTAATTATAAAATGTCATTAATCAATCAAATAGACCAGGATATAAAACTGGCTATGCTGGCTAAACAAGCAGATCGTTTAAGAGGTCTTCGGGCTATAAAATCGGCATTGCTTTTAGCCAAAACGGAAAAAGGCGCAGCAGAAGAACTCACTGCCGAAGCCGAAATTAAAGTGCTTCAGAAACTGATTAAACAACGCAAAGAGTCGGCAGAGATTTACAAAACTCAAAACCGTGAGGATCTTTACGAGATAGAGATGGAAGAAATGAGGGTTATTGAACCTTATTTACCGCAACAAATGACCCGCTTTGAAGTTGAGGGATACCTTGAAGAACTGATTGGCAGAATAGGTGCTACCTCTGTAAAAGATCTGGGTAGGGTAATGGGTATGGCCAATAAGGAACTTGCAGGCCAGGCCGATGGTAAAACAATATCGGAGGTTGTAAGGCAGTTGTTGGGTTAATCGCGGCTTAATTGCATAATACTTAAAAACAGCTGGTTTGCGAGGAACGTTTTTAATTAAAAATAAACCGGCAAAAGCGGCTATAGTCAATAACGGGTGGTCAATATTTAAATTAAACATTGATAAATTTATTGCTATAATTGTTGTAACTCGTCTGCAATAAACTAATTTTATGGCGGAATAATAGAATTTATACTGAATTTGATTTCGGTATACTAAAGTTGGAAAATTAATATTAGGATTTTATATGGATTTCGTGCTTAAAGAGGAACACGGTTTTAGTTACATCGATGAGGGCGAAGGTGAGGTACTCTTACTGTTACATGGTTTAATGGGCTCGTTGAGCAATTGGGATGGCGTGGTTGAACAATTTAAATCAAAATATCGTGTATTGATACCCATATTGCCCATTTATGATATGCCTCTTTTAACTACGGGAGTAAAGAGTCTTTCAAAATTTGTACATAAATTTATAAAGTTTAAGCAGCTAAGCAATATTACGGTGCTTGGTAACTCGTTAGGGGGGCATGTGGCATTAGTGTATGTTTTGGCCCATCCCGAAAATATTAAGGCTATGGTATTAACCGGTAGTTCCGGTTTGTATGAAAACGCATTCGGGGGATCCTTCCCAAGGCGCGAAAGCATTGATTTTGTAAGGGAGAAGGTACAATACACATTTTATGACCCTGCTATGGCAACCGATGATCTGGTTAATGAGATATATAAACTGATTAATGACAGGCATAGTGTAGTTAGGTTATTGGCGATGGCAAAGTCGGCTATCCGTCATAACATGAAAAAAGACCTGCATAAAATGCATATTCCTGTATCTTTGATATGGGGCAAAAATGATAAAATAACACCGCCAGAGGTAGCGGTGGAGTTTAATGAATTACTGCCCGATTCTGAGTTGCACTGGATTGATCAATGCGGACATGCACCTATGATGGAGCGGCCCGAAGAATTTAACAAACTGCTAAAAGCGTTTTTGGACAAAATAAAATAGGAGTTTAACATTATGGTAGCAATTGAACTGATAGCTGATGCAATTCCGCCGGTACATACTTCTGATACTATACAGAAAGTGTATGACCGCATGGTTGAGTTTCGCATCAGGCATTTGCCCATTGTAAACGAAGATCAGTTTTTGGGCTTGGTTGCCGAGGATGATTTGATTGGCGAAAGCGATTATCAAACCGCAGTTGGCGCGCTGGCCTTATCGCTGGTAAACCCTTACGTGCTCGAAGATCAGCACATTTATGATGTTATACGCTTGTTTTATGAACGCCAGCTTACCGTTGTACCGGTACTTGATCAAAAAAGAAATTACCTTGGCCTTATTTCTATCAATGCCATTACTGAATATTTTGCAAAAATAACCGGTATAGTACAGCCGGGTGGCATCATTGTACTTGAAATTAGTAATAAAAATAACTCCCTGGCGCACATGGCTCAAATTGTAGAGTCAGACAATGCCCAGATCCTTAGTTCATACGTTCAAACTTTTCCCGATTCCACAAAAATGGAAGTAACCCTTAAAGTAAACAAACAGGATATTTCGGCTATAATTGCCACCTTTTTGCGTTATGAATATGATATAAAGGCTACTTTTAATAACACCGATCATAATGATAACTCAAAAGATCGTTACGACTCGCTCATGAATTATCTTAATCTATAATAGTTCACCATTCATTATTCAGCAGTTTATTATAAGTATGGTTTTTAAATAATGCCTTACACCAATAAACCAACAGGCCAATGAACATTGAACCAATGAACAACCAATGAAAATAGCAGTTTACGGCAGACCATTTAATGATCCATCTGTAATACCATATATACAACAAGTATTTGATAACCTGACGCTCCATGGTGTAGATATATATGTGCATCACCAGCTTAACGAGTATCTGCAGGACAAAATAACAAACGTAAGATATAACGTGCTGCAAAGCACCGATTCGTTAAAAGGCTTTATTGATCTTTTTTTAACGCTTGGCGGTGACGGTACATTGCTTGATATGGTGACCGTTATCCGTGATTCAGGCATACCGGTTATCGGCATTAATTTTGGCCGCCTTGGTTTTTTAGCCAGTGTAAACAAAAATGATATTACGGCAGCCATACATGCGGTGGTAAATAAAGAGTTTACTTTAGATTGCCGCGAGCTGCTCACCATCGACTCACAACTGAAGCTTTTTGGCGAAGATAACTTTGCGCTTAATGATGTAACCATCCATAAACGCGATGATGCCGCCATGATCATTACCCATGTGTTTTTAAATGATGAATTCTTAAACTCCTACTGGGGCGATGGTATCATCATTTCTACCTCAACAGGATCAACAGCCTATTCGCTAAGCTGCGGTGGGCCTATTATTTTCCCGCAGTCAAATAGCATTGTAGTTACACCGGTATCGCCGCATAACTTAAATGTACGCCCAATAGTACTGCCTGATAACAGCAAGCTGTGTTTTGAAGTAGAGAGCCGTAACTCAAATTATCTGGTATCCTGCGATTCGCGCGTGGCCGTGCTTGACGCAACCGTTAAATTTCATGTTCAAAAAGCCGATTTTCAATTAAACCTGATCCGTTTAAATAATGAAAGTTATTTAACCACGTTAAGAAACAAATTATTATGGGGCTTAGATGCCCGTAATTACTAAATTTGCTTAATGCCTAAATTTGCAATAGTAATACTCCTTTTATTTATTTCCGTTGATTTGCAGGCGCAAACCTGGGAGGTAGGCGGTGCCATTGGCGGTGCCGGGTATATAGGTGATCTTAATCCTAACAACCCTGTAAAAGTAAGCGGCCTGTCTGGTGGCTTATTTGTAAAACGTAATTTTGATGGTTATCTATCGGCAAAATTAAATTTTACTATGGGGAAA
This sequence comes from Mucilaginibacter saanensis, assembly GCF_014200575.1. Lineage (GTDB taxonomy): Bacteria > Bacteroidota > Bacteroidia > Sphingobacteriales > Sphingobacteriaceae > Mucilaginibacter. Next base: position 70,631 of record NZ_JACHBZ010000018.1, read on the forward strand.
ATAGCTGCAGACGACAGCAAATCAAGCAGCCAGCAATTCCGTGATCGTAATTTAAGCTTTAATACACCGTTAAAAGAACTGAGCCTTATTGGGGAGTTTAATTTTATGAACTACATACCTGATGCAGGCCCTAATAAGTATACGCCTTATATATATACAGGTATTGGCTTAACGGCTTATGCCCCGCGTACTACTTATCAGGGAATAACGTATAGCCTTCGGAATCTGAGAACCGAGGGGGAGGCCACACCTTACGGCAAAAATACCGTGTCAATACCTTATGGGGTGGGGCTAAAGTATAACTTCAATAGTAAGTGGACTGCTGCAGCCGATATTGGCTACAGATATACCTTTACCGACTATCTGGATGATGTAAGCGGTGTATATGCCGATCCGAGCAAGCTGCCGAGTGCGGCATCGAGGGTTTTAGCTGATCGCTCGGGCGAGGTAAATGGTATCTATATTGGCGAGCCCGGGTCACAGCGCGGCGATTTTAAGCCACGCGACACCTATTTCTTTGTAAGCTTCACCATATCCTATACATTTGTTACGCAGCGCTGTTACTTCTAATTTTGTCTGTTTATTTTTATTTTACAGAATTTAATTTTGTTTATTATATAATAACAGAATAAAGTATACGTTTAAGGTTTAAATGCAGGTACAAAAAACAATGCATTTATTGTTTAACCTTAAACTTTACGATCATGGCCGAATTAAATTCTTCTGCTCCAAAAACAGGCGGTGCACACAAACGCAAAAAAATAAACGCCCGTGTTGACTTAACTGCAATGGTTGATCTGGCATTTTTACTGATCACCTTTTTTATGCTCACTACTACTTTATCAAAATCAAAGGCAATGGACCTGGCTATGCCCGACAAAACAGACGAAATATCGGAACCAATACCAGCAAGCCGGAGTTTTACCATCTGCCTTGGAAAAAATAACCAGTTGGTATGGTACCTGGGTGAGTTAAAAAATCCGGAGATTGCACCTACGCTTAGCAGTTTTGGTAAGGATGGTATTCGCAAAGCCTTGTTGGAAACCAGTAAACTGGTATATGACAAAACAGGCAAAAGCATGATTGTACTGGTAAAACCCAGCAATCAGTCGGTATATAATAACCTGGTTAATACTTTAGATGAGCTCAACATAACCCATATACCATCATACGCCATTGTTGATATAGACGGTAGTGATACCGATATGTTGAAGCAAAAGGGAATTTATTAAAAGCGCCAATTTAATAGCTTAGAATAAGCAGATTTTAGGGCCGGATATCAGGATCAGTCATTGATTTTTGATATCCGGTCTTTTAATTTGAGATATAATTAGTTTCAAAAAAAGCCGATTTTAAATATTATTTACTTGCTTTTGACAGCATTTTGCTGCATTATTTATAATAACATTTTCTTTTCGTTAAGCATACTAAAAAAATACAAAGTAAGTTTTACCTTTGTACCCTGAAAAAACCGGCAATTTGGCTCATAAACAGAGCGGTTAGCAGGTTGTTTTTGAGGTTGATTAGTCTAAAACAAATATTTTATTAGGCATAGCATTGATAAAATTAAACATAGGCATGTCTTTTACAGGGCACTCAAGAGCGGCTTTTGATAATGAATAATATGGGATATTTGGATCAGATTGATTTGTTAAGATTACCGCAGCATGTTGCCATTATTATGGATGGTAACGGGCGCTGGGCAAAAGAAAAAGGCAAATTAAGAGTGTTTGGGCACCACAGCGGCGTAACATCTGTCAGGGATGTTGTTGAGGGTGCTGATAAATTAGGTATTAAATATATTACACTATATACGTTTTCGTCCGAAAACTGGAACCGCCCCAAGCTGGAAGTTATGGCTATTATGGAATTAATGGTAAGCACCATCCATAAAGAAATTGCCGGCTTTATGAAAAACAATATAAAACTTAATGCCATAGGCGATCTGGATATGTTACCGGGAAAATGCAACCGGGAGCTTACCGCAGCCATGGAAAAAACCTCGGGCAATACCGGGGTGGTACTTACTTTGGCTTTAAGTTACAGTTCACGCCGCGAAATAGTGCGGGCAGCTAAAAATATAGCTGTGCAGGTACAAAACGGGGAGTTGGATATAGCCGATATTAACGAAGATGTTTTTGAACAGAATTTGTTTACCGGTAATATGCCTAATCCAGAGTTATTAATAAGAACCAGCGGCGAATACCGGATAAGTAACTATTTATTATGGCAGATTGCCTACGCCGAACTATATTTTACGCCTAAGTTTTGGCCAGATTTCAGGAAGGAAGATTTATACGAAGCTATACTTGATTATCAGAAACGCGAACGCCGTTTTGGGATGACAAGTGAGCAAGTTAACTAAATTTTTACTTTTAACACTTTTTAACAACTGTATAAATTATTTTTAGCCCACTAAAATATTCGAATGTATAAATTTCTTTTTGCTATTCTTCTCTCTGTTTTTGGTACCGCAGCAATGGCCCAGGTTTCCAATATTCCGAGGTCATCACTGACAAAATCGATACCGGCTGATAGTTTAAGTTATCTTAATCCGCGGGATTATATTATTGGGGGTATTTCTGTAAGTGGCGCAAAATATCTGGATAAGGATATTTTGATACAACTTTCAAAATTAACCAAAGGCGACCGTATCAACCTGCCAGGCGAGCGTAACGCCGAAGTATTAAAAACACTTTATTCACAGGGATTGTTTGATGATGTACAATTAAACATTACAAAAATTAACCAGGATACCATTTATCTTGAAATTGCAGTAAAAGAGCTTCCAAGGCTATCGCGATTGCATATAACCGGTATTCGTAAGGGCGAAATTGAGGATGTGCAGAAGAAACTGACCGACAGGACAAACAAAATTGTAAACGAGAATTTATTAAATACTACTGTAGCAATTATTAAAAAGCATTTTAACGAAAAAGGCTTTTATAACACCACTGTAAAAATTACCCAACGCAAAGATCCGGGAGATGCTAATAGCGTGATACTTGATGTAGCTGTTGATAAAAAGACCAAAGTAAAAATTAACCAGGTTATTTTTGAAGGTAATAAAGCCTTTAGCTCAGCTAAGCTTAAGAAGTTTTTGAAAAAAACGCGCGAAAAAAAATGGTATAACTTATTTGGCTCTAAAAAATTCAAGCTTGATAAATACGAAGAAGATAAGCAAAGCCTGGTTGAATCAATGCAAGGCAAAGGGTATCGTGATGCCGAATTATTAAGCGATTCTGTTTGGCGCAATGATGACAATACCGTTAACGTAAAGCTTAAAGTTTACGAAGGCCCTAAATATTACTTTGGTGATGTGAAGTGGTCTGGTAATGCCAAATACACCACCGAGCTTTTAAACAGGATACTACACGTTAAAAAAGGCGATGTATTTAGCGAGGATGAGTTAAACAAAAGATTAGTTGGGCCAACGCCTAACAATGATGACGTTTCATCACTTTATTTAAATGATGGTTACTTAACCTACACTGCCGATCCGGTACAGGTTAAAGTATATAATGATACTGTTGATCTGGACATTCGTGTGTATGAAGGGCCGCAGTATACCATTAACCGCGTAAGTTTAAAAGGTAACGACGTAACCAACGATAAAGTGGTAATGCGTGAGATTCAAACTAAACCGGGTCAGAAATTCAACAAAGAACTTTTAATCCGCAGCTCGCGCGAAATTGGCCAGCTTGGTAATTTTGATGAGCAAAAAACAGAACCAAAACCGGTTAACATCAACCCACAGGATGGTACTGTTGACTTAGTTTATAATGTTGTTGAAAAACCTTCAGATCAAATTGAGCTTTCAGGTGGTTTTGGTGGCGGGCAGCTGGTGGGTACACTGGGGCTTACCTTCAATAACTTTTCGTTAAGAAACATATTCAACCTTAAAGCTTACAAGCCGCTGCCAAAGGGCGACGGTCAAAAATTAAGCTTAAGAGGCCAGTCAAGCGGAAGAACCTATCAGAACTTTTCATTCACCTTCTCTGAACCATGGTTAGGTGGTAAAAAACCTATTTACTTTGCATTATCAGCATATACACAAGGTAGTTCAACCGGGCAGTATTATCCAAAAACAAGCCCATACTACAACAACCTGCGTATTAATGGTATTGGTGTAACATTGGGTAAACGCTTAAAATGGCCTGATAACTACTTCCAGTTAAATTACTCACTGAATTTTGACCACTATAACCTGGATAATTACACCGGTTATCTGTTCACAAATGGTACGTCATTCAACATCAAGTTAACACAGGAATTAAGCCGTAACTCTATTGATGCGCCTATTTTCCCAACCTCGGGTTCAAATATTAAATTTACTGTACAGGCTACGCCGCCATACTCATTATTTAATAACGTGAATTACAAAATTGCTACACCTGAGCAACGCTATCACTTTGTGGAGTATTACAAGTTTAAATATGATGCACAGTGGTTCTCTAAATTGGTTGGTAAGTTTGTATTGATGTCGCAGGTAAGGTTTGGTTTCCTGGGTATGTATAACAAAGAGGTAGGTCCTTCACCGTTTGAGCGCTTTAAATTAGGTGGTGACGGTATGCAGAGCTACCAGTTTTTACAGGGTAGTGAGATCATTGGTTTAAGGGGTTATCAAAACTTCTCTATTGTGCCTGAGGGTTCAACAGAAAATCAAAATACCAACACAGGTAGTACCATTTACAATAAATATACACTTGAGCTGCGTCACCCGGTTATTGCAAGCCAGTCGGCAACAATATTCTTGTTAGCCTTTGCTGAAGGTGGTAACGTTTGGAACGATTTTAGTCAGTTCAATCCGTTTAACGTTAGGCGTTCGGTAGGTGTTGGAGCAAGAATATTTTTACCTATATTTGGATTGCTTGGATTAGATTATGGCTATGGATTTGATAAAATACCAGGTGCACCAGATGCAAATAGGGGGCAGTTCCATTTTACAATTTCTCAGAGTTTATCCGGCGGATTTAATTAATTTGCACAGCGATATATGAAGAAGATAATTTTAATAGCGTTTTTAACGTTAACAGCATTTACAGGAGCGTATGCACAGCGTTTTGCTTATGTTGATTCTGAGTACATATTAAAACACATGCCAGAGTACGCATCGTCGCAAAAACAGCTGGCAGCATTATCTGATCAATGGCAGAAAGAAGTTGACGGTCGCTTTCAGGAAATTGACCGTTTGTACAAAGCATACCAGGCAGATCAGGTTTTAATGACAGCTGATATGAAAAAACGCCGTGAAGCCGAAATTGTAGATAAGGAAAAAGCCGCTAAGGATTTTCAACGTCAAAAATTCGGGCCCGATGGCGAGCTTTCACAAAAGAGTAATGCTTTGGTTAAACCAATTCAGGATCGGGTGTCTAAAGCTGTACAAGCAATTGCCGAAGGTGATAACCTGGACATGATTTTTGATAAAAACAGCGAAGTAATGATGCTGTATGCAAATCCGCGCTATGATAAAAGTGCCGATGTAATAACCAAGTTAGGGCTTAAACCCGGAGTATTTGCTAAATAAATTTTTGAATATATAAACAGAACTATTATTAAACACAGGACAAGAAAAATGAAAAAACTATTTAAAGTTGCTTTAGTTGCAGTAGGAATGTTATTTGCGGGCAACTTTGCCAATGCGCAAACCAAGATTGGCCATATTAATTTTAACCAACTGATTGACATGATGCCGGAAACTAAGACTGTAACAACTCAGATGCAGGCTTACCAAAAAACCTTCATCGATCAGCTTACTACCATGAACAATGAGTATACTGCAAAAGGTCAGGAGTTTCAAAAAAACAACGCTACCATGACTGATGCTATCCGTACTGCAAAAGGTAACGAGTTACAGGACATGCAAAAACGTATGTCTGACTATCAGAACAATGCACAACAACAAGTTGATGCTAAAAGACAAGAATTAGGTAAACCACTTATTGATAAAGCTACTGCCGCTGTAAACGCTGTTGCTAAAGAAAAAGGTTACGCTTATGTATTAGATTCATCTCAGGTGAGCTTATTGGTATCTCCTGATGCTGATGACCTGATGACTTCTGTAAAAACAAAACTTGGATTAAAATAAAAATCAGTTATTAGTCATTTATAAAAAAGCGTCCTGTATATACGGGACGCTTTTTTTATTTTTGTGTATATGCATCATCAACCCATAGGTATTTTTGATTCGGGCTTTGGCGGCCTCACTGTTTTCAAATCCATTGTGGAACAGTTGCCGGGATACGATTATATTTATATGGGCGACAATGCCCGTGCTCCATATGGTAATCGTTCATTTAATACCATACATCAATATACCTGGGAGTGCGTACAATGGCTTTTTGAGCAAGGATGCCCATTGGTTATATTGGCTTGTAATACAGCATCGGCCAAAGCGCTGCGTACCATTCAGCAGCATGATCTTAAAAATAATGACCCGGCTAAAAGAGTTTTAGGCGTAATAAGGCCAACTGCCGAAGTGATTGGCAATTTTACCAGCACCAAAGAAATAGGCGTGTTGGGTACCACTGGAACAGTGCAATCGGGCTCATATCTTTTGGAGATACAGAACTTTTTTCCGGATATTAAAGTTTATCAGCAAGCCTGTCCGTTATGGGTGCCGCTTATTGAAAATGGGGAGTACGACCAACCTGGTGCCGACTATTTTGTAAAGCTATACCTGGATCAGATCATGGCCAAGTCGGCGCAGATAGATACCATCTTATTGGCTTGCACCCATTATCCATTAATTCAGCAAAAGATAGAAGCCAATTTGCCTGCACACGTAAAAGTTGTTTCGCAGGGAGATATTGTGGCTAAGAGCCTGGTTGATTACTTGCAGCGCCATCCCGAAATGGAAACGCGGCTGAGTAAGAACGGCGTTAATGAATTTTATACCACAACCGATGACACGGCCGATTTTGATCATCATGCTTCGTTATTCTTTTCGGCTCCGGTAAAGTCAACCTTTATATCAGCCAATGATCTGGTAAAGTGCTGAACTGTCTGAACCGCAATTTAGGATGAATGGATTTTCACGATCTGAATAAATTAGACGATAGTAATCCCGATATTCCCGAAAATGTGTTCAGTGCTGGCTCATACAAAAGTGATAGCTAAAACACCCAACTTAGCCTATCAACTTAATATAACTTATCATCTAAAATATTGTAACATTTATTAAGTTTGCAGTTAAAGCAAACGAGCCCTTGAATTTTTATCTTACATATTTTATTGTAGCCATAGGGTTGTTTAGTTTTGCGGCCTTTTTTGCGTTGTTTGGCGTATATGCAGAGCGTAAGATTTCGGCATTTATACAAGACAGACTTGGGCCAACAGAAACCGGAAAGTTTGGCTCGCTCCAAACGCTGGCTGATATATTAAAAATGATCCAGAAGGAGTTGATCATTCCGGCGGCAGCCGATAAATGGTTATTTATGCTGGCCCCTGCCGTGATTTTCATAGCTGTTTATATGGGCTTTGCCGCATTGCCCTGGGCTCCGGACCTTATCCCATCAAAAATAAACCTGGGTGTATATTACATTTTTGCCATTATCTCTATTGAAACCCTGGGCATCCTGATGGCCGGCTGGGGATCAAATAATAAATATTCCATTTTAGGAGCTATGCGCTCCGCAGCCCAGATCATTTCGTATGAAATACCTGCCGGTTTTGCCATTATTTCGGTGGTGATGATAGCGCAAACACTCAACTTGCAGGAGGTAGCTACGCAGCAAGGTATCCTGGCTACCGAAAAGATAAAATTTGCAGGCTTTTGGGATGTATCAGCCATGGGTGGTTTTCTTAGCTGGAACATTTTTCGTGCGCCGCATCTCATCGTCGCTTTTGTGATATATTTTATAGCCTCGCTAGCCGAGAGTAACCGTGCCCCTTTTGATATTCCCGAGGCAGAATCAGAACTGGTGGCTGGTTTTCATACCGAATTTACGGGCATCAGGTTTGCGTTGGTATTTTTGGCCGAGTATTCCATGATGTTCCTGGTATCAATGATTGCGGTGATCTTATTTTTAGGCGCCTGGAACACGCCGTTGCCCAATATAGGCTCAGTACGTTTAGCTGCCTGGACAACTGGCATGGCCTGGGGTATTTTATGGGTAACGCTTAAAACGCTGGCATTGGTTGCCGTACAAATGTGGATCAGGTGGACATTGCCCCGTTTCAGGGTTGATCAATTGATGAATCTTTGCTGGAAAGTATTAACCCCGCTGGCTTTTGCCTGTATGCTGATATCTGGCGTATGGCGGCTGTGGCTGATGTAATATTTTGTGACAAAGGACAGAGGGACAAATGATAGAACTAAGAGATAAGAATCAAGACAAATAAAACAACGAAAGATAGTATCAGGAGATAAAAAACAAAAGGAATCAAGAAAATCCGATAATCGGAAAAATCAAATTCAAAAAAAATCAGCGAAATCAACGTAATCAAGCAAATCAACGGTCAATGATAAAAAGAGTAATTAACGGTTTTACTACGGCATGGAAAGGGCTAACCCTTACCATGAAACATCTTTTTGCGTCAAATGCAGACAGGAAGATCATCACCGTAAGTGACAGTAATTACTTTAAACAACTGGAAGGTACCAATACCATACAGTATCCCAAACAGCAACTGCCCGTGCCTGAAGTGGGCCGCTACCAGCTGGATGTAGAAATGGACGATTGCATAGTATGCGATCTGTGTGCCAAGGTATGCCCGGTTAACTGTATCGACATTGAGGCGATTAAAGCTACCGAGGCTATTGGACAAACATCAGATGGTACCACTAAACGTTTGTATGCCGCTAAATTTGATATTGATATGGCCAAATGTATGTATTGCGGTTTGTGTACCATTGTGTGCCCTACTGAGTGCATTACCATGACCAATCAGTATGATAAAACGGTGTTTCAGCTAAGTGATCTTACCTACCAGTTTTCGGACATGTCGCCGGAGCTTGCTGCCGAAAAGCGCGCTTTGTTTGATCAGCAACAGGCCGAAAAGCAGGCGACCAAACTGGCCGCCATGCAAAAAAAGGAGGGTGGGGCATGAGTTTAGTCCGCATACTGTTTTATTTTCTGAGTTTTATTGCCATTGCATCAGCTTTATATGCGGCTGCAAGTAAAAATCTGGTGCGCAGTATTTTTGTGTTTTTTGTAACCCTGTTTGCATTGGCGGGTCTGTATGTGTTGGCCCTGGCCGATTTTGTGGCCGTAACGCAGGTGGTGATCTACGTTGGCGGCATACTGGTGCTTATTCTGTTTGCCTTTATGCTGTCGGGAAAGGAAACGTTGAACGTAATACAACAGCCAAATAGCAAGCTTTTTAGTGTTAAAAAGCTGCCCGCCATATTACTCGCATCCCTGTTTTTTATTGTGTTGCTGAATGTAGTGTTAAAGGCAGATGTGGATAACCTTTCGTGGGTAAAGGATTCCGTCAACCTAAAAAATGAAATTACGCCGAATGCCATAATGATTGATAACATTGGCGTTAATTTAATGACCCGCTACCTATTGCCTTTTGAGGCCATATCCATTTTGCTGCTCATGGCTTTGGTAGGTGCAGCGCATCTTTCACGTAAGCAGGTAAAGGCATGATCACACTAACTGATTTTATGGTGGTAAGTGCCATGTTGTTTTGTATAGGATTGTACATGATCGTATCCAAACACAACGCTATACAAATATTGATAGGTATTGAATTGATATTGAATGCGGCCATTTTAAACCTGGTAGCTTTTGGTAAATATGATAAAGTAAACAACAGCGGACAGATCTTCGCCCTGTTTGCTATTGTGCTAGCAGCTGCCACAACAGCGGTAGCATTGGCTATAGTATTAAACGTTTATCGCCGATACAAAACCATTGATCCGGATAAGCTCACTAATTTGAAGGATTGATGATGAGAAGTTTGCTGATGATATTTTATTTTTTTTGTGCCGAACCTCCGTTTTTGAATACGGTTTTTGCCCAGAAGATGGATTCAGTCAAAAACACATCTGTTGGAAAAAATTATTCTTTGATAGGAGCAAAAGGTAGACGTTTGGTCGTAATAGATGGTATAATTTATAAAAAAGCATATAAGCAGTTTGATATAAATGATATTTTGGATTTTGCACTTATAAACCCTCCTGGCTCGGTAAATATTTATAGGCCGCAGGCTGCGGATGGGGCGATATTGATAACTTCAAAGGTTAGGAAAGAGCCCGATGCTACATCGATAAAATCCGATAGTGTAATTTATATTCTGAATGGCGATTTGTCAAATAAAAGGGAAATAAGTGCTTTAGACGTAAATGATGTTTTAAGCATTAACATATTGAAGTACGATGAAAAATCCGTTTCTGAAGAATCAAGGGATAAACATATTTTAATAGCTACAAGTAAGTCCTTTGCTATTAAAAGTTACCAGAAAAAGATAAGTTCATTTTTAAAAGAATACAAAGCCTATCTGAAGGTTCATGACGATAATGACAATAAATTGCTTTTTGTGATAAATGGTAATAAATATCCAACGTCGACAGACGACAGGATCAAAAAGTTATATGAAATATTTGCCGATGATATCGCATTTTCGAGCTTTTACTTATACTATGTCACTGGATCTGGTCCCATACCTTCATCGGTAGAAATAAAAACTAAATAAATTGGACAACTTTTTACAATCCATACAAAGTTTAAATTATACGGTTGCAGCTGTAGCATTACCGCTGCTTGCCGCATTGATAAACTTTTTCCTGCCAGTAAAAAGCAAGGTTGCAGGTTGGGTATCTACCGTTGCCATTTTGTTAAGCTGTGTTTTATCGGCCAGGGTGTTTACTATTATATGGAATAATCCGCAGGTGCATGCACAGCAGGTGTGGTTCACTATTGGCAGTACCAAGGTTTACGCGGGCCTGTTATTAAATAACCTTTCGGTGTTAATGCTGTTATTGGTATCGCTGATAGCCTTGCCGGTGCATATATATTCCACTGCTTATATGAAGCACGATGGCAGGTACAGCCGTTATTTTACTTACCTCAGCTTTTTCTGTTTCAGTATGCTGGCGTTGGTGGTTGTGGATAGTCTGGTGTTGTTTTATGCCTTTTGGGAGCTGGTAGGTTTTTCATCGTATTTACTGATAGGCTTTTGGTTTACGAAGGAAAAGGCAGTGCAAGCCAACAAAAAAGCCTTTATCATGAACCGCATTGGTGATATTGGTCTGCTATCTGCAATAATTATTCTTTTTGCACAATACCATACTTTTGATATTGCCCAAATCTTCACGGGCAACGGACTCATAGCACAATCAGTTATAAAAAATGGACTATGGATTGCTCCAACCGGGCAAATACCTGCTTTATGGCAATATGTTGCCTGCGGCGGCATCTTTTTAGCAGTAGCAGCCAAATCGGCCCAGTTTCCATTGCATACCTGGTTACCTGATGCCATGGAGGGGCCAACCTCGGTTTCGGCGCTCATTCATGCGGCAACGATGGTGGCCGCGGGGGTATTTTTGCTGGGCAGGGTTTATCCTATGTTTACCCAAACAGAGTTAACTATCCTGGCTTGTATCGGTTGTTTTACGGCGTTTATGGCCGCAACTATAGCACTTACACAAAACGATCTGAAACGGATACTGGCCTATTCTACCATATCGCAATTAGGGTTTATGATACTGGCTATGGGAGTAGGGGCTTATGATTCATCATTGTTCCATCTGGCTACACATGCATTTTTTAAATGTTTGCTGTTTTTAGTGGCCGGAATTGTAATACACCAGATGCAGCACGTTAAAAAAGATAACAAGCTGAACATTGACCCGCAAGATATATCACTAATGGGGGGCTTGCGTAAAAAATTGCCGCTTACCTTTATAGCCGCGGTAATTGCCGGTTTAGCGCTGGTTGGTTTGCCGTTCACGTCGGGTTATTTATCAAAAGATGGCATATTAATACAGGCCTTTGAATGGAGTGAGGGCAAAAGCGATTGGTTCAAAATTATTCCGGTTTTGGCCCTGCTTACCAGCTGGCTCACTGCTTTTTATGTAGCAAGACTCATCGTAAAAGTGTTTTTTGGCGAGTTCAGGTTGTTAAAAAGTAAACCCGATATTAAACTTCACCTTACTGACGGCGGTTGGCTTTACAAGTTACCTTTAATACTATTGGCGGCTTGTTGTTTGTTCCCTTTATTTTCGTTCAACCCATTCTCGTATAATCATGCCTGGTTATTTAGTGGGTTAAAACCGGCTAATTTCCTGATGCATGAAAGCAGCTATCATACCATTATTCCGGTATTGGTTAATGTTTTAAGTGTAGTGGTATTATATGCAGCTTATGTTATTTATGGTAAACCTGATGGCTTTTCGTTTTCACAAACCGGATTTTTTTATCGCCTGTCATATAACCAATGGTATTTTGATGCCCTATACAAACGTTTTATTGTAAAACCGTTGGTTCGGTTCGGAAGCACTTGTTTTTGGATTGATCGGAGGATTATTGATGGGCTGCTGCACCTGGTAGCACACATCAGCGGTTACATTGCCAGGGCATCGGCCTTAACAGACCGTTACGTGGTGGATGGCTTTTTGCATTTAATGGCCGCAATTGTGCAAAGTATTGGCAATTTTGTACGCAGGTTTCAAAGCGGCAAAGTGCAATATTATTTATTTAGTATGCTGGTAATTGTGCTGGTGCTGTTTATTTTAAAAATACTGATCTGAACCTGATGAATATAATAACCTTACTCTTACTTACACCTGTACTGTTCGGCTTCATCATTATGCTGCTGCCCTCATCGTTACGGAGCAGTTTTAAATATATTACCCTGCTGGCTACCCTTTTGCAGTTGGGCATGAGTATATGGATGTATCTTCATTTTAAAATCGGTGCTGCTTATGGCGGTATCAACCACGAAGATCAGTTTCAGTTTGTGCAAAAGCTTCCCTGGATTGCCCTTAACCTGGGCAGCATGGGGAAAATGCAGATTGATTATTTCGTGGGGATTGATGGGATGTCAATAACCTTGTTGGTGATGTCATCGTTGGTGTTGGTTATTGCTGTATTATCATCATGGGAAATTAAAAGTAACCTAAAGGGCTTTTTCCTTTTGTTTTTATTGCTGGATATGGCTGTTATAGGCGTTTTTTGTGCGCTTGATTTCTTCCTGTTCTACCTGTTCTATGAGCTTATGCTGCTGCCATTATATTTCCTGATAGGAATGTGGGGCGGAGCACGGCGCGAATATGCGGCCATCAAGTTTTTCCTGTATACGCTGTTTGGTTCGGTGTTTATGCTGCTGGTGATGGTAGGGCTATACCTTTCAGTTACCGATCCGGCAACGGGAAACCATACATTCAACATCATACAAATGATGAATCCGGCTAACTACAGCGCACAATCCGTGTTCTCAATAGCCGGGCATCAGACCATATTGGGCATGCCGGCGCGTACAGTTGGCTTTGTAGTATTGTTTATTGCTTTTGCCATTAAAGTACCAGTAGTACCGTTGCATACCTGGCTGCCCGATGCCCACGTAGAGGCGCCTACGCCGGTATCTATTATTTTGGCAGGTATCCTGTTAAAAATAGGCGGTTATGGAATTATCCGTATCTGTTTGGGGATTTTTCCAGAAATTGCAACTTCGGATGCATTCTGGATTGGATTGCTCGGGGTTATATCAATTTTATATGGTGCATTTAATGCCTTGGCGCAACGTGATCTGAAACGGATGATCGCTTACTCGTCGGTATCACACATGGGCTTTGTATTGCTGGGCATTGCATCGCAAACTGCCGAAGGAATAAGCGGAGCTATGATGCAAATGGTAAGCCACGGATTTTTGTCGACCATGCTGTTCTTTTTGGTGGGCGTGCTTTACAACCGCGTGCATGACAGGGGTATTTACCATTTCAGGGGTTTGGGTAACCTGATGCCTAAATATACGGCCTTTGTTATGATCGCATTTTTTGCATCATTGGGCTTACCGGGTTTTTCGGCGTTTGTGGCCGAAGCATTTACATTGGCTGGTGCTTTTAAATCGCCAACGGTAAACGGTTTATTACCCTATTGGATGGCTATTTGTGGTACCTTAGGTATCCTGTTGGGGGCTGCTTATCTTTTATGGACATTGCAACGCATGTTTTTTGGCCCCGAATCATTAAAAGGCGGTGCAGTTTGGAAAACAGCCCTGACCGATTTAAATGTGCGCGAAAAAATTACCCTGGCTACGCTGTCTATCATAGCATTAGCTCTGGGTATTATGCCATCACTTGTTTTTGATAAGATCAATGATTCGGTACTTACCCTGATCCAGTTTTTACAGCTTAAATAAATAAAATTGTTGCGGCATAAATTCTTTTATGGAAAAATGCATACCACTGCATCTTTAATTTACCCGGCCCCCCGTTATGGGCAGGCCCCGGGCGAATTAACAGAAGGTATGTATTTAACAGAAAGTATTATGTTCAAAAAATTATCAGTGGCCGCGGTGTTTCTTTTTATAGCGGTTGCAGCAAAAGCCGATGAAGTGCAAAAGATTGCCTCAAAAGTTCAAAAAGTTACAGTGTTTTTAAATGGTGCCCAAGTAACCCGCACCGCGATGGTTAATATTAGCGCAGGCACTTCAACATTGGTTTTCAGCAACCTGTCGCCGGGTATGGATGTGCAGAGTTTGCAGGTAAATGCGGGTGGCGAGTTTACCATTCTTTCTGTTAAACAGGAGCTTGATTTTGCAAACGATGAACTGAAACAAAAGCAGATACTTGACTTACAGGCACAGCAAAAAACTATAAATGATAAAATTTCGATGCAAAACAGCCTGCTTCCTATTTATCAGGAAGAGGCTAATATGCTGGCCAAAAACCAGGTTGGCAGCGGCGAAAAAAACGGGCTTGATGTTGTAAAGCTTAAACAGGCGCTTGATTTTCAAACCCTGCGTTTAACCGAGATCAAGAAAAAACAGCAAACTGTTAGCGACCAGGTAGATGCCTTGAACATTGAACTACAGAAATGTAACCAGCAAATAGCCGATATTGTTAAAGGCCGCAGCAAAACTACCAGCAATGTTTTGGTAACGGTTTCATCAAAAAGTGAGCTGCAATCGCAGTTTACGTTAAACTATGTGGTGCGTAATGCCAGCTGGTATCCAACTTATGATATCAGGGCCAAAAATGTGAATAGCCCGGTAAGTATAACTTACAAGGCCAATGTATCGCAACAAAGCGGCGAGGACTGGAAAAATATCAAAGTAACCTTGTCAACCGGCAATCCTACGGTAAGCGGGAGCAAGCCCGATCTTAATCCTAATTATCTTAACCTGGGAATGTACTATTCCGGTACCAATAGTTCTATTACCAAAGTTGGCGGTAAAGTATTTGACAGGAGCGATGGCAAAGGTTTGCCGGGCGTAAATATCCGTGTAAAAGGATCATCAATAGGCACCACCAGCGATGCCGAAGGTAATTACAATCTGCAGGTTCCTGCCGGTAATCCCGACCTTGCCTTTAGCTATATTGGGTACGAAACGGTAGAAAGGCCTGCAAGTATGGCTGTAATCAATGTGAGCCTTAACCCATCAGCAAGTCAGCTAAGTGAAGTGGTTGCTGTTGGTTATTATGGTACAGAACAAAGGAAAGACCTAACAGGCGCTGTTTCGGGTGTACGTGTAAACATCAGAGGCATGGCCAGTGTGCAATCTATCCCGATAGAGGTTAAGCCGATAGAGAATCAAACCAATGTGGAGTTCAACATCAGCAATCCTTACTCGGTGCCGAGTGATGGCAAGCAATATGCAATGGAAATTGGTCAGTTTAACCTGGATGCCAGTTATCAATATTATGTGGCGCCTAAGGTAAGTACCGATGTGTTTTTAACTGCACAGTTAACCAACTGGAATAAATATAATTTTCTTTCGGGAGAAGCCAACCTGTTTTTTGAAGGGACGTTTATCGGCAAGTCGTTGATCAATACGCAGGCTACAGCCGATACGCTGAACCTATCCTTAGGAGCCGATAAAAATATTGTGGTTACCCGCACCCTGCAAAAGGACCTCACCGAGCGCCAAATATTTGGCTCTAATAAAAAAGAAACCCGCAACTGGCTTATTGATGTAAAGAACCGCAAAAACCAACCGGTTAATTTACTGATAGAAGATCAGGTGCCGGTTTCACAAAATTCGGCCATTGAGGTAGATACCCAGGAAATATCGGGTGCAAAATTGGATGCCCTTACAGGCAAACTTTCATGGAATTTCCTGCTAAATTCGCAGGATGATAAAAAAGTACGTTTAAAGTACCAGGTTAAGTATCCTAAAAATCAATCAGTAATAGTTCAATAAAATAAATGCACGATCTGCTTCCCCATATATCCGGTCAGTTATCCAATGTTTTTGACAGCATAACTTATTTTATGCCCGAGGTTTACCTGGCGCTGCTGTTTATTATAGTGATGATAACTGACCTGATATTTGGAAAGCGTTCCACCGGGCTTTGCCGCACGGTAGCCTGTGCCGGTTTGGTATTGGTAATGTACCGGGACCTTACTCAGTTTACCCTGGTGGTTGATGGGCAGCACTTTATATTCAGTAATATGCTGCTGTTGAGTCGCAGCGGCATATTTTTTAAACTCATTATTGATCTGCTTTCATCTATTCTGTTGCTATATTTTACATGGGACAATAAACTGAAAGCACATTCCAAGGGATTGTCTGATCTTTATTCCATTGCCGTAGCATCTATATTTGGTATGCACCTGATGGTAATGGCTGTAAACCTGCTTTCTATTTACCTGGCTATTGAAATGGTGTCGCTGGCATCGTATCTGATGGTAGCCTACCGTACAGAAAACTCATTTAGTACCGAAGCCGGGTTAAAATATGTATTGTTCGGAGCGGCATCGTCGGCTATTATGTTATATGGGATCTCGTTATTGTATGGTTTTAGCGGTTCGTTAGATGTGGTTTTCCAGAGCAGCATTGTTCAGCTGTCAAAAGTTAATCCAGTTAGCTCGTCATTTGCAGTAATATTAGTATTGATAGGCATTGGTTTTAAGTTGTCATTTGTGCCCGCGCATTTTTGGGTACCCGATGTGTACCAGGGCGCGCCTACGCCAATAACGGCATACCTGTCAACGGTTCCTAAAATAGCCGCCTTTGCCTTACTGATCAATTTTTTACCGCCATTTATACTCACCAGCCACTGGACGGGCTTTGATATGGGCATTGCCTTATCCATAGCAGGTATTATTACCATGATAGTGGGGAATTTTGCTGCGGTGATGCAAAACAATGTTAAGCGTATGCTGGCTTACTCCAGTATCGGGCATACCGGTTTTGCATTAATGGCTGTAGTAGTTTTATCGTTGCAGGGCGTATCGGCCTTAACATATTACCTGTTGGTATACGCCATAGCGAATATTGGTGCGTTGGCTCTTGCCAATTATTTTGCCAACGAGGCTCATGCCGAAGAAATGGAAGACTATCGCGGCCTTGGCTTAAAATATCCTGCAGCTTCGGTTTGTTTTGTGATCATCTTAATATCCCTTACGGGTTTGCCGGTAACAGCGGGCTTTACCGGTAAGCTGTTTGTTTTTTCGGCGGTGTACAGCGTTTATCAGCAAACACACAACATCTGGCTCATGTTATTAATGGTTACGGGGGCCCTAACTACCGTTGTTTCTTTGTTTTATTATATCAGGATACCTTTGTATTTATTTCTGAAAAGAAAAGAAATGGGAGAAATAGCAGATAAAAAATCTTATAATTTGTTGATTTTATCAGGCATCATAAGTTTTCTGTTGATTTTGCTTGGTATTTTCCCTGATTTTGTACTTCGGTATCTCTAATTATCTATTTTTTGTATTTTTTTAACAAAAATTTAATATTCTTCGTTTTTTTATAATAAAAATCATACTTTCAGGCCGTTTTTAAAGCTATTCTAATATATTCCATGAAGCGGTATTTTCCTTTCCTGATAATTCTTATAATTTTATCACTCACTTTTATTTTTCCGTCCGTAGAATTTAAAAACTCGGGCCATCCTAATTTTAATACAGGTGATATTGCCTGGATGTTGATGTCTACAGCCCTTGTATTGATCATGACCCCCGGTCTTGCTTTCTTTTACGGCGGTATGGTTAATAAGAAAAATGTAATATCAACCATGCTGCAGAGTATTGTTTGTATGGTTATTATTACGGTAATGTGGGGCATATTTGGCTTTAGCCTTGCCTTTGGCGATAGTTTTCATGGCTTTATAGGTAATCCTGCAACTTATTTTATGATGAAGGGGATGCTGGGTAACGCTACCTGGAAAGCAGCACCAACTATACCATTGTTGCTATTTGCCATGTATCAGCTAAAATTCGCAATTATTACTCCTGCGCTTATTACAGGAGCATTTGCCGAGCGTATCAGGTTTAACTCCTATATCATATTCCTTTGCCTTTTTTCTGTCTTTATATTTTCGCCGCTGGCGCATTGTACCTGGCATCCGGATGGCATACTGGCCAAATTAGGTGTGCTTGACTTTGCCGGTGGCACGGTAGTACACATGTCTGCCGGATGGGCGGCGCTTGCTTCGGCATTGTATTTAAAGCGCCGTAACGAGGCCAACCATGCTCCTGCACGTATAACTTATGTAATGATAGGTACAGGGTTGTTATGGTTTGGCTGGTTCGGTTTTAACGCAGGCTCGGCATTTGGTGCCAATGCATTAGCAGTTACGGCATTAGCCACAAGCACAACAGCATCAGCAGCAGGCGGTATTACCTGGATATTTTTTGACATGCTGCGCGGACGCAAACCTTCGGCAATGGGTACCTGTATAGGTGCTGTAGTTGGTTTGGTAGCCATTACACCTGCGGCAGGTTATGTTACCGTACCTCACTCGCTTGCTATAGGTATTATATCGGCCGTCATCAGTAACCTGGTGGTAGAATGGCGCACCCGTACTTCTATTGATGATACACTTGATGTATTCCCTTGTCATGGTGTGGGCGGTATGGTAGGTATGATGCTTACCGGGGTTTTTGCTAATCAACATGTAAATGCAGGTAATACTACCGGCAATGGCTTGTTCTTTGGCGAAACTCATTTATTCCTGGTTCAGTTGGTAGCACTTATTGGTGTATCTATATTTTCTTTCTTCGGCTCGTTGCTGTTGCTTAAGATTACCGATATGATATCGCCGCTAAGGGTTTCTGCTGAAGACGAAATATTAGGCCTGGATATTAGCCAGCACGGCGAAAGATTATAAAATCGAATTTCAAACCAATTAACTATACCTGAAAGTCCGGCTGCAAAGCCGGATTTTTTTTGTTTAAGCCGCTAAAGAAATTTCGGAACAAGCAAATAAGAATCAGGGAAACGAGGTGATGTAGTTAAACGATTTGTATTTTTATTTGTCTAACTATTTAGCAGGAGCTTTCACGGCTGGTGTTGTTTCAGACTCTTTAATATTATGGATCTGTTTTCAGATAATCAGTTAAACATATTTGATACCCATCACAACCTTTTACCTTTTGATGGTGAGGTTTTTTTGTACCCTAATTTTTACCAGGAAGATGGTGTTTATGATCTGTTTGAAGAACTGAAACATTCTATACTCTGGAAACAGGACAAAATGAAAATTTACGGTCGGCAAGTAAACTTCCCGCGTTTAACATCCTGGTATGCCGATAACGATAAAACCTATACCTATTCGGGTGTAGTAAATACGCCAATACCCTTTACTCCGCTGTTGCTCAAACTAAAACAGGCCGCAGAAACCCAGTGCGGTAAGCAATTTAACTCGGCGTTGCTTAATTTTTACCGCAATGGAGAGGACAGCATGGGCTGGCATAGTGATGACGAAAAGGAATTAAGCGGAAACCCAGTGATCGCGTCGGCCTCGTTTGGTGCTACGCGTACTTTTCAGTTTAAACATAAAGAGCAAAAAAACGCCAAGACATCTGTTGCGCTTAGTAATGGCAGTTTGTTAATTATGCAGGGGCAAACGCAGCATCACTGGTTACACCAGGTGCCCAAAACCACCAGGCAACCGGGGCAACGTATCAACATTACATTCAGAGATATTAAATATTGAGATATTTGAACTGGGTTGAGATTAAATAG
Organism: Mucilaginibacter saanensis; assembly: GCF_014200575.1. Taxonomy (GTDB): domain Bacteria; phylum Bacteroidota; class Bacteroidia; order Sphingobacteriales; family Sphingobacteriaceae; genus Mucilaginibacter. The sequence continues at coordinate 90,719 of NZ_JACHBZ010000018.1, forward strand.
ATTTTTAAGATGACATTGATTTAAATTCAATAAATAATGTAATCCATGCGAAAAATCAGACGAATAATGAAGCCCGAATCACTATTCAGGTGTACAAAAAATTAACGTTAAGCTAACTTATCCACAAACTACGGTTTAATGACAATTAGTATAGCCGGAGTTATGTAATAAATGATACCTTTGCAGCCTCATTCCAAATCATGAGCGATCAGATTAAACATGAATGCGGTGTGGCGTTTATCCGCTTATTAAAGCCACTATCTTATTATCAGAAAAAGTACGGAACAGCTCTGTACGGCCTGAACAAACTTTACCTTTTAATGGAGAAACAACACAACCGGGGCCAGGATGGCGCAGGCGTTGCAACCATTAAACTGGATATTGAGCCAGGCAAAAGATACATAAGCCGACATCGGTCAATGGCTTCAAATGCCGTTGCTGACATTTTTGAATACATCCAGAAGAAATTTGCGGATATTCAGAAAGAAACCCCCGAAAAACTTGCCGATACCGAATGGCTTAAAGAGCATGTGAGCTTTACTGGTGAGGTTTTACTTGGGCACCTGCGTTATGGTACCCATGGTAAAAACAGCATCGAAAGCTGCCATCCGTTTTTAAGACAGAACAACTGGCAAACCCGTAACCTGGTTATAGCAGGTAACTTCAACATGACCAATGTTGATGAACTGTTACAACAGCTTTATGATCTGGGTCAGCATCCTAAGGAAAAAGCAGATACCATTACAGTGCTCGAAAAAATGGGACACTTTATTGATACTGAAAATCAGGGACTGTTTGATCAGTATAAACGCGAGGGACTGGACGATAACGTGGAGATCAGCAAGCTGATAGCTAACGATATGGATGTAGCTAAAATACTCCGTAAATCGGCCAAGAACTGGGATGGTGGTTATACTATTGCCGGTATATTGGGTCATGGCGATGCTTTTGTAATGCGTGATCCGGTAGGTATCAGACCAGCATTTTATTATTACAATGATGAAATAGTGGTTGCCGCCTCAGAGCGCCCGGCTATCCAAACCGCGTTTAACGTTCCGATTGAAGATATTAAAGAGATACGCCCCGGCCATGCTTTAATTGTTAAAAAGAACGGTAAAATAACTGAGGATATGTTTAGCGAGCCAAAGGAAAAAAAGGCCTGTTCATTTGAACGGATCTATTTTTCAAGAGGGAGCGATGCATCTATCTATCGCGAGCGTAAGCAATTAGGCAGACTGCTTTGCCCTCAAATATTGAATGCGGTTGATAATGATATTAAAAATACCGTATTTTCATATATCCCTAACACAGCAGAAGTTGCCTTTTATGGTATGGTTGAGGGGGTGCATAAATACGTTAAAAAATACCAGCGCGATAAGTTACTGAACCGTGCCGATAAGATAAGTGAAGAGGAATTAACTGAGGTATTACAGCTTGCCCCAAGGGTTGAAAAGATTGCCATTAAGGATGTGAAGCTGCGTACCTTTATTACCCAGGATGCAGACCGCAGCGAAATGGTAGCCCACGTTTATGATACCACTTATGGTTTAATAAAAAGGGACACTGATACGTTGGTGGTACTGGACGACTCTATTGTACGTGGTACTACGCTAAAACAAAGTATCCTGAAAATACTGGACAGGCTTGGCCCTAAAAAGGTAGTGGTTGTTTCTTCGGCTCCGCAAATCCGTTACCCGGATTGTTATGGTATTGACATGTCACGCATGGGTGAGTTTGTTGCTTTTGAAGCCGCTATCAGCCTGTTGAAAGAAATGAAGCGTGAAGATATCATTTTGGATGTTTATCAAAAATGTAAGGATAGCGCAAGTTTGCCTAAAGAAGAGGTTACTAACTATGTAAAAGCTATTTATGAGCTGTTTACTGATCAGGAAATTTCAGATCGTATAGCACAGATCATTACGCCTAAAGAGATCAAATGTAAGGTTGAGGTGTTATACCAAACACTTGATAACCTGCACATAGCCTGTCCAGATCATACCGGCGACTGGTATTTCAGTGGTGATTATCCGACCCCGGGTGGTAACAAGGTGGTTAACCGCGCCTTTGTTAACTGGATGGAAGGTAAAAACCAAAGGGCTTACATGTAATTTCCCTAGTCCGTAGAAGCGGGAATATAATACTTAAGGCGATGGATTTAATCCATCGCCTTTTTTTGTGCTGATAATCTTTAAATTAGGTGTTAATTATGAGATCGAAATTTAGTTATTCATCTTACCTGGTAGCCATCGGTGCTTTCTTGTTGCCATTAATATTGGTAATGAGCTTATTGAAAAATGGATTAAAATCTGATACGCCAATAGGTTTGTTTGTCATCATTTGTTTGTTTTTCTTATTTATTTGGATTTGGATGTTTTTTGGTGAATTGCGCACAAAAATTATTAAGATTGAGAGGGAAAATGAAAACGTTATCGTAAGGAGATATTTGGGGATTGGCAACTCTAAACATTATAACTTATTGGACATATCTGGTTTTAAAACATCCGTTCTGTCTTCAAAAGGAGGTAGTTATGAATATTTGTATTTAATGATGGATAATAAAAAAGTGGCTAAGCTTTCTGCTTTTTACCATAGTAACTATAAAGAGTTAAAAAGTCATGTAGTAACTATGGGTATCAAAAATATAGGATTTGAACAGTTTAGTAACGTTCAGGAATTAAAAGATATCTTTAATTAATAATTACGGATAAGCTTGTTTTATTAGTGCTTTACGAAACCGCTGGTGCCGAAAATATAAAATGGGTAACCAGCTTATCTAATAATATCAGAGAGGCAATAATGAGGGCTATACCGGCAACCTCGTTAAGACGGTGTACCAGTTTAACTGATATTTTGTCGCGCAGTTTATTGGCGTAAAAGGCTTTGGTGGTGTCCATGCCAAATTGCACTATTAATACGGTGGCAAACATTACGGCAATTTTAAATGAGCGATGGGCTACCCCTTCATGAAAAACGGTACTTGCGGTACCGATAACAGTTATCCAATGAAATAATAGGGTAGGGTTAAAAATGCACATCAGAAATCCCTTTAAAAAATAGCCTGCACGATTAATACCCGATGGTACCTTGTTTTCGTAGTTAACCTCGGCTTTCTTAAACAGATAGTACACGCCTACGGTAAAAAGTATCACGCTGCCAACAACGCCGGCTATGGTTTTGGAATGGTTTGAAATATCAAAATATTGTGAACCAAATAAAATGGCACCTACAAAAACAACATCGCTGCAAACCACACCAAGGGCAAGGGCAACGCCGGCATGAAAACCCTTTTCAATGCTGGTTTTAATAAGAGCAAAAAAGACCGGGCCTGTAAGAAACGTCAGCACTAATCCAATCCCTATTCCCGAAATAATAGCTTCTATCATTATTTAGGCTTTTGTTCTGAATTTTGAACAATGCGAATATGCAATTTTATCTCTTAAACAACGAAACTTAAAATTGTGATTTATTTAATTTGAAAAAGTATAGGAACATTTACAAAAAATGGATTATGTTTATTGATTCAAAAAAATATCCCGAATAACTAAACTTAAAAATGGAACAAAACGACAAAAAAAATTACAGCTCGGCATTATACACGCTGATCACTGTATTTTTCTTCTGGGGCTTTTTAGCTGCATCAAACGGTATCTTCATCCCATTCTGTAAAACACACTTTCATTTAACCCAATTTGAATCTCAATTAATAGATTTTACCTTTTACGGAGGATATTTTATTGGTTCATTGATACTCTATTTTGCGTCACAAGCCAGCAAGGTGGATATTATGAACAAATTAGGCTATAAAAATGGTATTATATTAGGTTTAATAATATCAGCAGTAGGTGCCCTTGGTATGATACCGGCAGTTGCCAGCGGAGCTTTCGGATTAATATTGGCAGTTTTCTTTATTATAGCAATTGGTTTTTCATTACAACAAACAGCTGCAAACCCATTTGTGGTTGCCTTAGGGCCAGCAGAGAGCGGTTCAAACCGTTTAAATTTTGCAGGTAGTGTTAATAACATTGGCGCGCTTTTAGGACCTATTGTGGTGAGTGTGGTGTTGTTTGGTTCTGCATCGGCCAAAACAGCTGCCTCTGAAGTTAAAATATCATCAATTAATAACCTTTACTATATGCTTGCAGCCTTATTTATAGCTGTAGCCATATTCTTTTGGTTCTCAAACCTGCCAAAGGTTACCAGCGATGAAAAAATTGAATCAAGCAAAAAGGCAAATGTCCCGCTTTTTGTAATGTTTTTGGCCTTTTGTTTAATATTGGCAGCTGATCCTTTAAGTGCCGCTATTCATATTCCAAGCCAATACTTTGTATATGCGTCGCTGGCCATTATTGTGTTAACGTTGGTAGGGACCATTTTCGCGGCAAAAGGCAGCAAAGAGGGTTGGGGAGCTATGCAATATCCTCAGTTAATTTTAGGCATGCTGGCCATATTTACTTATGTAGGTACTGAGGTAACTATTCAAAGTAACATGGGTTCATTATTAAAAACACCTGAGTTTGGGTCATTTAATGAGTCGGACATTGCACCTTATATTTCATTATACTGGGGTAGCTTAATGATTGGTCGTTTTGCAGGCTCTATTGGTGCTTTTGATCTTTCAAAAACAACCAAATACATCTTGTACATTATTGTTCCGTTTTTGGCATTCGGCATTGTATTATTAGTAAATGCAATTACCGGAGTAAACGTGAGCAACCTTTATACTTATGCTGTTTGCGTAGCGGTGCTTATTGTGGCTTTCTTTATCGGCCAGCAAAAACCAACACGTACGTTATCAGTACTGGGTTTATTAGGTGTAGCCTTTATTTTAATTGGTTTATTTACCACAGGTAAAGTGGCAACATTTGCATTTATCAGCGGTGGTTTATGCTGCTCAATTATGTGGCCATCTATATTCTCATTAGCTATCACCGGCTTGGGCAAATACACCAGCCAGGGGTCGGCTTTCCTTATCATGATGATCCTGGGTGGGTCTATCATTCCACCGTTGCAAGGTAAAATTGCCGACGGTGCCAATAACATTGTTCCGGGAATGAGCGGTATTCACTTCTCTTATATTGTACCGGTAATAGGATTTGCCTACCTTGCTTATTTTGCTTGGAAAGTAAGCCGCGAATTACGCAGCCAGGGTATTGACCTTGACCACGTTGAAGTAAAAGGCGGACATTAATATTTTTTTAACTCTTAGGTCATTGGGTCATTAGGTCATTTTTTATGATTTAATGACCCAATGACGTTAATGACCTAATTGTTTATTTATGAAACCAAGTTTCGATCATATTTTCATGAACCTGGCTACTGATCTGGCCAAGCGTTCACATTGTGTTAAGGCGCATGTAGGGGCTGTTTTAACGCGCGACACCCGCATCATTTCTATAGGTTATAACGGCCCGCCGTCGGGCACGCACAACTGCGATGAGGAATGGCCTGCAACCGGTTGCCCGCGCGATTCAAAAGGGAGTTGTTCGCTTGCTTTGCACGCCGAAGAGAACGCCATTTTATACGCAGTAAAGAATGGAGCCAAACTGGAAGGCGCTACGCTGTACACCACGCTATCGCCTTGTTTGCCTTGTGCCCGCCTGATATTTTCGGCCGGTATCAAGCATGTTTATTTTGATAAGTCATACGCCGAATACAAAGGCCTGACCAGCGACGAAGGGGTTGACTTTTTAAATCACTTTGGGGTTAAGGCCGAAAAGTTTCAGGGCTGAGATATTTTTCCTCATTCATTCATATACATTAACAATGAAGTAACGTCATGTACAGTATACTATTTCAAACCATAGATTGGACCTCTGTTGAAAAAACAGCGCATACAGGCGAAAGCGGAACCGCTTTTTGGCAAACCCTGCAATTTGGTGGATTAAGAATACGCATAGTTGAATACTCAGCAGGTTACTTAGCCGACCATTGGTGTCAGAAAGGACATATTGTGCAGTGTTTGGAAGGGGAGTTTGTAAGTGAACTGCAGAATGGCGAATGCTTTACGCTCACCAAGGGGATGACCTATGTTGTATCTGATGATCTGAGCTCGCACCGGTCTGTATCAGCCAATGGGGTTAAACTTCTTATTATCGACGGTGATTTTCTGAAGCCCTAAAGTATCAACAGATTAGTTAAACTTATTTGTGATATATCATAATTGTAAAGTTTATTGAACTACTTATATGATAAAGATATTTTAGTAGATTTATAGTATAAACGATTCATTATGAAGAAGTATCTGTATGCTGTTTTTACAATTTGTAGTGTTTTAATAATGGCCTGCAGCAGCGCCAGGCTGATATCCTCATGGTCGTTGCCCGGAGCCACGGCACATCAGTATAAAAAGGTGTTGGTTATTGGCCTAACAGGTGCCAAAGACCGTGAAATAAGAGAAAGCGTTGAAAATGCAGTGGCAAAAAAAATTAATGAGTATAATATTAACGCCATAACCGCCAGCAGTAAATACGGCCCCCGTACTTTTCAGAACATGAGCGATGAAGAGGCCACTAAATTGGTAAAAGATGATGGATTTGATGGAATTATCATTTTGGCTTTACTTGATAAAAATCAGGAAGAAAATTATACCCCGGCAAGTGTTAGCCGCACGCCTTACGCCATAGTTCGTAGCCGGTGGACAAGAAATTACCGGGTTTTGTATGACCGCGTTTATTCTCCCGGTTATTACACCACCTCCACTAATTATGAGTTAGAGGCCAATTTTTATGATGCAGATAAAAATGAACTTCAATACTCGGCCCAGGTAAGATCTTTTGATCCGGGTTCCGCTTCAGCCTTGTCTTCTGATTTTAGTAAATCTATTATTGATGATATGGTTAATAAGGGCCTTATCACAAAATAGTGTACATGAAGTAGGTGCACAATGAATAGGAGTTAAACGCTTAAAAAATAAAGGGCTTTACTTTATCCAATGCAAACTCCAGTTGCTGATCAGGGGTGAGGTTGGTATTGTCCAATATAATGGCATCTTCGGCCCTTACAAGCGGACTTTCCTCGCGGGTGGTGTCCTGGTAGTCACGGTGTGCGATGTTCTCAAATATCTCTTCTAAGGTAATTTCAGGGTTTTTGCCAACAATTTCCTTGTAACGTCTTTCTGCCCGTACTTTAGGGTCGGCAGTCATAAATATTTTTACCTGTGCATTGGGGAAAACCGTTGTGCCAATATCGCGCCCATCCATCACTATATTTTTAGAATGGCCCATGCGCTGTTGCTGTTTTACCATTTCTTTGCGTACCTCGCGTATGGCCGATACCTCACTTACTTTTTCAGAAACCGGCATTAAACGGATCTCGTCAGATACCTCTTCGTCGTTAAGGGTAATATGGGTTTGATAATCTCGCGAGTGAAAGTTAAGATGAATGTTTTTTAAAGCAGTTTTTATTTGCTCCGCGTCATGCACATCAGTATTATTCCGTAGAAAGTATAAGGCAACGGCGCGATACATCGCCCCGCTGTCAACATAAATAAAATGAAGTTTTTTAGCTAAAGCCTTGGCCAGCGTGCTTTTACCGCATGATGAATATCCATCAATTGCTACTACAATGTTGTTGCTCATAAACGATACTAAAATACAAAAATATGTGATTGATGAGCAGACGGAATAGAAGCCTGCTTGATTAAGCTTTTGTACACAAAAGCCGTGGCTATGCTTTTGCCAGTAGTTTAATGTCTTTCACTTCCAATACCTGTTTGGAGTAGCCCTTAATTACACTGTTAATCATGGCCAGCCCAAGATCATGAAGGGTGTTACCATTGTTGGGGAATAGCATGCTTAGCAGTGGATATAACCTGTTGATGATTTTATAATACGATTTAATATTTTGCTGCCCGGCCGTAGGCCTCATAAAGCCGGGGCGAAAATTGTACACCTTTTTGAATGGCAGCCCCATCAGGGCATTTTCTGTTTTTCCTTTTACCCTGGCCCACATCACCTTTCCTTTTTCGGAGCCATCCGTGTGGCTGCCTGAAACATGACCAAATATCATTTTGGGATTAAGGCTTACCAGCTTTTGGGCAAAATGCATGGTAGCATCGTAAGTAATGTGGCTGTATGCCTCCTCAGTCATTCCTCTTGAACTTATGCCGGCGCAATAAAAACAGGCATCGTAACCGCTTAGCTGATCCTGAATGTTATCGAGGTTAAAAAAATCAGGCACAATACATTCTTTTAATTTGGGATGTTTGGCACCCAGGTAAGGTTTACGGTTAATCATGAGCACCTGGTTTATATCCGCATGTGCCAGACATTCAAATAATACGCCTTCGCCAACAAGACCCGTAGCTCCGGTAATGATCACTTTAATTGCCATAGTTTAATACCGCTATTTAATTGGTGCAAAGGTCAATATAATATTAAAGATAAACTTTGCTGAGCAGGCCAAATTTACTTTGTTGAGCAGTCCGCATTTAACGCTCTAATATTATATCTAAATCAAATATCTTACTTATTCATCAGCTTGCAGGATAACCAACTTGTACGTAAATGTTTACTTTTGAAAAATGAACCTTATTAAATCTGATATTCAAAAGGAAGTTAGCTATAAAACATCACGCAGCGGCGGTAAAGGCGGTCAAAATGTAAATAAAGTATCAAGCAAGGTTGAACTACTATTTAACATAACCGGCTCCGCGTTATTTACCGACGAAGAAAAGCTGCTATTAAATGAAAAATTACAGAACCGTTTGAATAAAGATGGCTTGGTACAGGTAATTTGCGATGAAGAACGCAGCCAGTACCTGAACAAGGAAAAAGCTATGGAGAGGCTGATATTGCTGCTTATAAGAGCGCTGCAAAAGCCCAAGGTACGTAAGCCTACCAAGATAAGTAAGGGTGCAAAAGCGGCGCGCCTTGATAACAAGAAGAAACACGCTGCAAAAAAGGAGAACCGGAAAGTTGATTTTGATTAAAAGCAGCCATGCAGATCTGTACAACAGCTTTTAATTAATTATTTAAATCGATAAGCTCCTGTTATGCTTGCCCATTGATGTGACCTTAGCATCTCTTTTACGTCGCGCGTGTGGAATATGGCTGCTATGTCAAATGCAAAGCGGCTGGTAGTAAATGCAACCCCCAGTTGATTACTAAATATTATCGGTTCTTTATCTAAAGTAACCTGCAGGCTGTTAGGATCATGATCTTTATTGAACAAGCTGCCTTGAATAGTGGCATCATAGGCTACCACGTTAATTTGCGGTTTGTAGTAAAAAAATATTTCGTGCGTATGCAGTAATCCGGGTTGGTCCTGTGCCGATACGGTACTTTGGGTGCTTATGGAGTTAAACAACTGGTTAAAATTACCCAAACGCAAAAGCGGACCTAAACCTGCACCTGTAAAACCGTTGCCCAGGTTGGCGTACGAGCTCAGGCTCACATCTATCCAGGAGGCCCGGGCCAGTAATTTATTATACTCGGCGCCCAGGTTAAGTTCGGCATTATTCCTGATCTGGTACTGCCAGCCGTTAAGGTGATAAAAGCCAAAGGTATTATGGATCAGCTTTTGTACAGGCTCGCCACCTGCAGCCGGCCCTACAATGCCTATCTGCGCGCTTAGTTTAAGGTTGCTTTCGTTTTTATAAAGAAAATTAAGGGTTGAACCAATATAGGAGTAAGCAGCAAACGGTCTGTCAATATAAGAGGCATTAGGTACAAAACCTGATTGCGGGTTGTACATTTTTTGCCCTATCTCAAAACCGAGTACCTTGTTTTGCAGATCGCTGCCGGTATTGTTAACGGTTAATGCCTTGCGGTAATAGAAGAAAATTCCGTTGGTGTAATACCTGTCTGAACCCTGGCCCAGGTAAGAGTCATTATCTGTTTGTATGGCAAATTCGTGGCTGCGTGTTTGGGCAAATAAACTGATGGTACCAAACAGGCACAGCAGTGTCAGGAATAGTTTATGACGCATTAGGTTGTTAAATATATAAGCTCCTAATATAAAAAAATTGAACTGATTTATAAGTGAGCAAAAAAAGAGGGACTAAAATTAATTTAGCCCCTCTTTTTTAGTTTGCAATTGCTTTTTGATCCTCTTTAACAGTAAGGTCAAGCGGTTCGCTTACCTTTTCATCTAAAAGAGCCAGGGCAATTACATCGCGCATATCGGTTACATAATGAAAATTAAGGTCTTTAATATAATCTTCCTTAATTTCCAGAATATCCTTTTGGTTTGATTTGCACAGGATGATCTCCTTAATGTTGGCACGTTTAGCTGCCAGTATCTTTTCTTTGATCCCGCCAACGGCTAAAACGCGGCCGCGTAGGGTAATCTCGCCGGTCATGGCCAGGTTAGGTTTTACCTTACGCTGGGTAAATGCCGAAACCAAAGCGGTAAGCATGGTTATACCAGCCGATGGCCCATCCTTAGGTGTGGCACCAGCCGGAACGTGTACATGAACATCCCACAAGTCAAAAAGCTTTGGATTGATGTCAAAGTAGTTTGCATGCGCGCGCAGATAAGCAAGCGCAATGGTTACCGACTCCTTCATCACATCGCCGAGGCTACCTGTTAGTGTTAAACGGCCTTTGCCCGGGCTTAGGCTGGCCTCAATAAACAGAATATCGCCACCTACTGATGTCCAGGCCAGGCCTGTAACAACGCCGGCAACGTTATTACCTTCATAAAGATCTTTATCGAAGATAGGAGCGCCCAATATTTTTTCTATGTCTTTTTTATTTACCACAGGGTTGTATGCCTCTTCCATGGCTATATTTTTAGCCACCCCGCGCACTACCGAACCTATCTTTTTCTCGAGGGAACGCACGCCTGATTCGCGGGTATAATCAACTATCAGCTTTTCAAGTACATCAGTTTTAAGACTTACATCTTTTAATTTTAAACCATGTGCCTCGCGCTGCTTGGGTACCAGGTGCTGTTTGGCTATTTCAATTTTTTCTTCAATGGTGTAACCGTTCACCTCAATAATCTCCATCCTGTCTAACAGGGCAGGTTGTATATTGCTTAATGAGTTGGCAGTTGCGATAAACATCACGTTTGACAGGTCAAAATCCATCTCTACATAATGATCATAAAAAGTGCTGTTCTGTTCCGGGTCAAGCACTTCCAGCAAAGCTGACGATGGATCGCCCCTGAAATCGTTACCTACTTTATCAATCTCGTCCAGTATAAATACAGGATTGGCTGCACCGGCCTTTTTTACCGATTGAATGATACGGCCCGGCATGGCGCCAATATAGGTTTTGCGATGGCCCCTTATTTCGGCCTCATCACGAATACCGCCCAAAGCCATGCGTACATATTTGCGCCCTAAAGCCTTGGCAATTGATTTTCCTAATGATGTTTTACCAACTCCCGGAGGGCCAACCAAACAAAGTATAGGGGCTTTCATATCGTGCTTTAACTTCAGCACGGCCAGGTATTCAATAATGCGTTGTTTTACTTTATCTAAACCAAAATGGTCTTTATCCAAAACCTTTTGAGCGCGTTTAAGGTCAAAGTTATCTTTAGTAAACTCATTCCATGGCAGGTCAAGCAGTAGCTCCAGGTAATTGATCTGTACCGAATAATCTGCTGCCGCCGGGTTGGTGCGGGCCAGTTTTTCAAGTTCTTTGGCAAAGTGATCTTTTACCTCTTTGGCCCATTTCTTTTTAAGTGCGCGTTGTTTCAGGCTGTCTATTTCCAGATCGGGCGAGTTGCCGCCTAATTCTTCCTGAATGGTTTTTAACTGCTGATTTAAGAAATAATCCCTTTGCTGTTTATCCAGATCAACCCTTACTTTGGTTTGTATCTGATTTTTAAGTTCCAGCATTTGCAAATCAAGCGTTAAGTGTTCCAATACCAGATTGGCTCTTTCGCGCAGGTTGGCCACCTCCAGCAAACGCTGCTTGGCGGTCATATCGGCATTCATGTTTGATGATATAAAATTGATCAAAAATGAGGTGCTTTCAATATTGCGGATAGCTATACCGGCTTCGCTCGGGATATTGGGCGAAAGCTGTATGATATTCATGGCCATATCCTTGATAGAGGATACCATGGCCTTAAATTCCTTATCCTCTTTTGCTTTTATTTCTTTAAAAGGCTCAACAGTAGCCTTAATGTAGGGCTCGCTCTGCACTTCGTCTTTTAAAACAAAGCGTTTTTTACCCTGGATGATAACAGTGGTGTTACCGTCGGGCATTTGCAGCATTTTGATGATGAGCGCTATAGTACCGATTTTGTTCAGTTGGCTAAAATTAGGGTCTTCGATCCCCACATCTTGTTGAGAAACTACCCCAATCATTCGATTGCCTTTGTTGGCATCGCGTATCAGCTTAATTGATTTATCCCTGCCAACAGTTATCGGTATTACTACGCCGGGAAATAAAACGGTATTGCGCAAAGGCAATATCGATAATACTTCGGGCATTTCCTCGTTGTTCATTTCCTCCTCATCTTCAGTTGACATAAGCGGAAAGAACTCTGAATCTTCGTTTATTACCGGTAAAGCATTTTTGAAATCAAATGGATCAAAAGTCATTAATTATATTTTATATGTAGAAAAAACCGTCATGTTGTCAGCCTGTAATAATACAGGCAAGTTAAATACAGGTAAAATTGCGGTTGTTACCTTTCAGGTACTATGTTTCAAGAGCTGTGCCAAGTTATGGTAATAATTGTAAACAAGCAATTTGGCAGTATAATAGTTTCACTATGTGCTTATTGTAAATGGTGGCAATGTTTATTAATTAAATGAGAATTTATTGTTAAAGATGAAAAAAAGTCATACTATAGCCTTCTGAAATATTCATCGAACAATGTTTTTTTGATAAAAACGCTGTTTGACATAATAATTTGGTACAATGTTAGTTAATGTTATACTGTTTTTCTTTCACCATTAATCCCTGATGAAGTTATCGGTCATAGTATCTTTTTTGATTATGTCTTCGCTTGAGTCAGCATCAGCGCAAAGTGCCTATGTTAAAATGGGCCAGCAGGCCCTGATGGATGGCGATTTCAGGTCGGCGGTGTCGCACCTGGAAAAGGCATGCATTACCGACTCAACCAATGCCAATGCATTGTGGATGCTGGGGTATTCTTACTACCATAGTGATAACTATAAAAAATCAATTGCGGCTTACACCCGTGTTATTGCCATAAAACCTGCGGATGCTACTGCTTACTACTACAGGGCCCGCGCAAAAAGTTATTTGGGGAGGGATAACCAAACTAATGCTGCTGATAAGGAACTATACCTGTTAGGGGCAATTGTTGATTTAACCAAGGCAATATCCATCAACAGCGATCCTAATGATAATAAATATTACCAGAACAGGGGTATAGCCTATCGTGATTATGGAATGTTTAAGCTGCAAAATAATTCGCATTTTTATGACAGATCAAGGGGCATCAACTCCTTAAAGGCTTCTATTACTGATCTTGAAAAGGTGTTGAGTGGTAACGCTGGCCGAACCGATATTTCGAGTTTAATTGACCAGTCAAAAGAAAAGCTAATACAAGCCACGGTACCTACTGTGGCGCACCATTAATCAAATTACCCGAAAGTTTGTAGATAATATTTTGGCTGACCGCTATTTTTGCGGTGCCTTTAAAATACCTTCAATACGGTAATTATTTCGGCCCATCAACCTTACTTGCTGCCATTTTTCAATCAGGTAAACAGAGTCAGGAAAGTAGCTCAGTTTCTCCCTTGTTTCATACAGCAGGTTTTTGGTATGGTTGTATACCAGTACCCATTTCACCTTGTCCTTGTCTTTTTTAATTACCACTTTGGTGGTGCGCAGGTCTGGATATTTGGCGGTGTATATCAGCAAGCTATCAGAAGCCAGCACGCTGTAGCTGTTTTTCCAGGCCGGCCTGTTAATGTCTGATTGGATGAACAGGTTGAGTTCCTGCCCCCAGTTACTTATATGTACGGTTTTGGTTTCGGTTATGCCGTTATGGGTTACCGTTTTATTAACCTCCGGATTTAACTTTTTAAGCCTTGCAGTATCGGCTTTAAAATAGCCGCCTATATCAAAAAAGGCGTTGCTTTGCTTAATATCCGGCCTGCATGAGGGCAGGCCGGATAGGAGCGTTATACCGCCTATGATGGCGGTTAAGGGTAATAATTTCAATTTATACCAATACATTACCGGTCATTTCCTGAGGAATAGTCACACCCAATATACTTAATATAGTAGGTGCCACATCGCCCAGTTTACCATCATTTACATGCTTCACATCTTTATCAATAATAATGCAAGGCACCAGATTGGTAGTATGTGCGGTATTAGGCGTACCATCTTCATTAACCATGTAGTCGGCATTACCATGGTCAGCTATAATGATAAAAGAATAACCATTAGCTATACCGGCTTCAACTACTGCTTTTGCGCAGGCATCAGCAGTTTCTGCAGCTTTTACTACGGCACTAAAAACACCTGTGTGGCCTACCATGTCGGTATTGGCAAAGTTCAGGCAAATAAAATCGGGCCAGCCGCTTTCAAGCTCGGGGATGATAGCATCACGTATGCCTGCTGCACTCATTTCAGGTTGCAGGTCATAGGTAGCAACTTTAGGCGATGGTACCAGTAAACGTTTTTCGTTATCAAATTCTTTTTCGCGGCCACCCGAGAAAAAGAAGGTAACGTGTGGATATTTCTCAGTTTCGGCGATCCTGATTTGCGTTTTTCCGGCATCCTGTAAAATTTCGCCCAAGGTTTTGGTCAGGTCCTCTTTGTTAAATATCACCTGTACGTTTTTAAACGTTTCATCATATGGGGTCATGGTGATGTAACGGATATTTAATGGGTGCAGGTTATACTCGGGGAATGATTTTTGAGTAAGGGCTACGCTGATTTCGCGGCCCCTGTCTGTACGGAAGTTGAAACAGATCACCACATCCCCATCCTTAATAACGGCCAGCGGTTTACCATTTGAATCAACCCTTACCAACGGTTTCACAAACTCATCAGTAACGCCATCTTCGTATGATTTTTTTATTGAATCGGCAATATGCTGGGTGGCTTCGCCTTCGCCGTTAACCATCAGGTCATAAGCCAGCTTTACCCTTTCCCAGCGGTTGTCGCGGTCCATGGCATAATAACGGCCAATGGCCGATGCCAGTTTTACATTTGATCCGTCAATATGCTGTTCCAGATCGGTTATAAAATTAAAACCCGATTTTGGATCTGTATCACGGCCATCTAAAAATGCATGGATAAAAACATTATCCAGGTTAAACTGGGTTGCAGCATCACATAAACCCTTTACGTGTCTGATGTGTGAATGTACACCGCCATCAGATACCAGCCCGATAAAATGAACACTGCGGTTATTTTGTTTAGCATATTCAAATGCATCCTTAAGTACGGGGATAGTAGGTAGTTCATGATCATCAACTGCTTTGTGTATGCGGCCTAACTCCTGATAAACTACTCGTCCGGCACCTAAATTCATGTGCCCAACCTCTGAGTTTCCCATTTGCCCGGCTGGTAAACCTACCGCGGTTCCTGAAGCCTCCAATTTTGAATTTGGATATTGCTGCAATAAGCCATCAAAAAATGGCGTATTTGCTGCAATTATAGCGTTTGACTCGTCATTGCGGCCATAGCCCCAACCGTCAAGAATTATTAATGCAAGTTTTTTTTGATTTTCCACATCGCAAATATAAATGCAACGCTGTACTTTATATTATAAATTTTTTAATTTAGGTTAGCGCAGCGGTCGGGCTTGTTATTTGAATAATATTTAAATATAAAAACAGTTATACCATGTTAAATGGTATAGTGCCTTTGCTGCTTAAACTTAACTGCCGTTTATTTCGTAATATATAATATGAAGCTAATTTGTCTGCCATCGTTTATTATTTTATTGCTCCTGCCGCATATAGCTCCGGCAGACCCGATAGATAATGTAGCTAACCTTATTAAACAGGGCAATACCCGGGAGCTGGCTCAATTATTTGCTGCCAATGTTGAAATAGCCATAATTGACGATGAAAGCATTTATTCGCAAACGCAGGCTACACTGATACTTGATAAGTTTTTTTCAAAGAATAAACCCAAAAGCATCAAGCTGCTGCACAAGGTAAATTCAAGTGCAAATTACAGGTTCGGGGTATTTATTTTAACTACAGAGAGCGGATTGTACCGCGTTGCCCTCACCCTAAAAGGGAATAATGATAAAATGAATATTATTGAACTACGTATTGAAAATGAAAAGGTTAAATAACTACTCAGTTAATGTGTAAATAAATTCCGATTTTTCAGACGTTAGGGAAGCTTCATAGTTTTTGGAAGATTTATATAGCTACCTTGGTTGCTTTTAGACAACCCCTGAGGTGTTTTAACCATCGGTACATTAATTCGTGATTTGTAGGTCTATCTTCAATTTGCATATCTAAAACCTACGCATCCAAAAAATGTTGTTACTTTTGAGCCTTAAAAGGTAACAAACTTGGATAAAGAACTTATACAACATTTTATAATTGAAGCATTAAAGGAGGATGTAGGCGATGGCGATCATACATCATTGTCAACTATTCCGGCTGATACCTTAGGTAAGGCAAAGCTTCTGGTAAAGGACGAAGGCATACTGGCCGGTGTTGAACTGGCTCTTGAAATTTTTAATGTAGTTGATGCCGGACTTAAGGTTAATGTATTTTTAAACGACGGTGCAACGGTAAAGCCTAAAGATGTTGCTTTTGAGGTGGAGGGCAATGCCCAAAGCATCTTAAAGGCTGAGCGTTTGGTACTGAACTGTATGCAGCGCATGTCTGGAATTGCTACAACAACCCGCCAAATAGTTGAACTACTGAACGGTACCAATACTAAAGTTTTGGATACCCGCAAAACTACTCCGGGACTGCGTTATCTTGAAAAATGGGCTGTGAGAATTGGCGGCGGTGTAAACCATCGTTTTGGCTTGTATGATATGATACTTATCAAGGATAATCATGTTGATTATGCCGGTGGTATAAGAGAGGCTATTGAACGCGCAAATCAGTACCTTACAGATAATAATAAAAAACTGGCTATTGAAATTGAAGTACGGAACCTGGAAGAGCTTGACCAGGTTTTGCAAACAGGCCATGTAAACCGTATATTGTTGGATAACTTTAATTTTGCCGATTTAAGACAAGCAGTTAACATTATTCAAGGCAGGTTTATTACCGAAGCATCTGGTGGTATAACCATTGACAATATACGCGAGTATGCCGATTGCGGGGTTGATTACATATCAGTTGGCGCATTAACACATTCTATAAAAAGTTTGGATCTGAGTTTAAAAGCTATTTAGCTTTGGCAGACATACCAGGACTTTAATTTATAGAATGAAATTTTATATTTAAATTATTGATTGGCATTTTAAGCGAATGATTAAAAATTTAGTACCATATCAATTTTGTAATATTGCAGGGAAATGATAACCGTTTATTCAGTTTCAGCACTTATACTGGCCTATCTCTGCGGGTCTATACCTACGGCCGTTTGGATAGGACTGGCTTTTTACGACATTGATGTAAGAGAATACGGCAGTGGTAATGCCGGCGCAACCAATACTTTCAGGGTACTGGGTAAAAAAGCCGGTATCCCCGTAATGATGCTCGATATTTTAAAAGGGTGGACAGCCACCAATCTGGCCTATTTTATAGGCGTATCAACTACCGGTGCTTATAATTCAACAGCTTATACTAATTATGCGCTTGCGTTAGGCGTAGCAGCGGTAATGGGCCATTTGTTCCCGATTTTTGCGGGTTTCAGGGGTGGCAAAGGAGTTGCCACATTGTTTGGAATGATTTTGGCTATTCACTTTCATGCCGCTTTATTATGCGTGGTGGTATTTGTAGTGGTGCTTTTAATTACCAGGTACGTATCGCTCAGTTCCATAGCCGCAGCCTTTACTTATCCTATTGGGGTATCCTTTATTTTTCCCACCCCAATCAGGTCCGTAGTAATTTATGGCATGTGTATATGCTTACTGATATTGGTAACCCACCAAAAAAATATTGAACGCTTACTAAAGGGCAAAGAGTCGAAAGTTAATTTTTTTAAGAAAAAAGCTGCCTGATCACCATGAAAAAGTTCAAACCTGCCCTTGCATTAATCTTTATTTTTGCACTGTATTCCTGTTCAACAGTTCCGCTAACCGGTCGCCGGCAATTAAGTTTAGTTGGTGATGCCGAGGTAAATCAATCGGCTGCGGCAAGTTATAAACAATTGCTATCTGATCCTAAAACCAAGGTTGTCAGCACCGGCACCGATGCCCAGCGCATTAGGCGGATAGGTACTAACCTGTCTGTTGCGATAGAGCGCTATTTGCGGGATAACGGTTATGGCGATCAATATAATTTTCAGTGGGAGTTTAACCTGATACAAAGCAGCGAAATTAATGCCTGGTGTATGCCCGGCGGTAAAGTAGCTGTGTACAGTGGTATACTGCCCGTTGCCAATACCGATGCTTACCTGGCAACGGTAATGGGGCATGAGATTGGACACGCTATAGCAAGGCACTCTGCCGAGCGTATTTCGCAGCAAATGGCTGTACAGGGAGTAGGTGGTGCGGTTGGTGTAGCCGCTGGTAATCAATCAACCGCCACGCAAAATATTATTAACCAGCTATATGGTGTTGGTGGGCAATTGGTATTGTTGAAATATTCACGTAACCAGGAGTCAGAGGCAGACCGTTTAGGACTTACCTTTATGGCAATGGCTGGTTACGATCCGCACAACGCAGTTGCTTTTTGGCAACGCATGGCTGCACAAAATAAGGGAGGAGCCCAGCCCGAATTTTTAAGCACACACCCTGCCGATGCTACCCGTATTCAGGACATCCAGAACAGGATTCCTGAAGCCATGAAATATTACAAACAGTAAGTTGCGAATAAAGAGCGGTGAATAAAAATTACACGTTTACCGCTTTTAACCAATAACTCTGATTGCAATACATGCGTTTAAACTCACTACTCACTACTCACTACTCACTACTCACTACTCACTACTCCACTGCACAAGAAAATGCCCAAACGTCAGTTTTTACAAGCGCAATGGAAAAACCTCGTGATGCTCAATTATGAGGTTGCTCCGCAGGTGCTGGATGCTTATTTGCCACCGGGAACCATACTTGATCTATGGGAGGGTAAGGCACTGGTAAGCATGGTTGGGTTTTTATTTGCCGATACCAAAGTATTAGGCATCAAGTGGCCCTGGCATGTAAACTTTGAAGAGGTTAACCTGCGTTTTTATGTAAGGCGGTTTAACGGTACGGAGTGGAAACGAGGTGCCGTTTTTGTGAGCGAGATTGTCCCTAAAAGCCTCATTGCACTTATCGCTAATAATTTATATAAAGAACATTACCAGGCGCTCCCTATGCGCAGCGCTATCACCGAAGCTCCGGATAATCATACCCGGTTTTTATATGAGTGGAAGTTTAATGGTAAATGGAACAAGCTGGGTGCGACGGTAAGTAATCAGTTGGCAGATATTAAGCCAGGTAGTGCCGAGGAATTTATTTTTGAACATTACTGGGGATATAACAAACTCAGTAATCTCAGTACCATGGAGTACCAAGTTGAACATGTGGCCTGGCAAACAGGTGTGGTTAAAGACTATGTTTTTGATGCAGATGTTGCCGGATTGTATGGCAAAGCCTTTGAACCTTATCTGAAAAAGCAACCTGTGTCTGCATTTTTCGCGGCTGGGTCCGCTATAAAGGTGAGGATGGGAGATAAGATCGTGGTAGATGCGGCTACCTGATCAAAAGCCAATTATCGTTATGATCTTATAAATATTTACTTTAAGCCACCCAGAACTTCCACCACAGCCAGTGCTTTAAGCAGGCACTCTTCATATTCCTGCTCGGCATTGGCATGGTAAGTTATAGCGCTCCCTGCATGGAACGACAGGTATTTATTGGCCGCATTATAGAGCAGACTCCGGATCACTACATTGAAATCAAAATCATTATCGGGGCTTAAATAGCCAATTGCACCCGAATATACACCACGTTTGCTACGCTCATATTGCTCCATGAGCTGCATTGAACTGATTTTTGGGGCGCCGGTCATGCTCCCCATCGGAAAAGTGTTTTTAATGGCTTGTATGGCTGATAGGCCGTCCTGCAGCTCGCATACCACGGTTGATATCATCTGGTGTACGTATTGAAAGCTGTAAATACCAAACAGATCTTCTGTTTTAACGGTGCCCTGTTTAGCCGAACGGGTAAGGTCATTACGTACCAGATCAACAACCATTACGTTTTCCTGTAGCTCTTTGGGGTGGTTGCGCAGTTGCTGTTTTACCAGTTCATCTGCCTCCATATCCGGGTTTCTTTTGGCAGTGCCCTTGATGGGTTGCGATATTAATTTATTGCCGCGTTTAGCCAAAAAACGCTCGGGCGATGCTCCCAGTATATAATTATCCCGCCATTTAAAAAAAGTACTGAACGGGTTAGGCGAAACCTGGTTAAGCTGTGTAAAAATATCCAGCGGATTAATATGCGCTTGTTCGGCAAAAAACTCCTGGCAAAAGTTGGTTACATATATGTCACCCCGGTTAATATGATCCTGAATACCGGTTACTGCATCTATATATTCCTGTTTACTAAAACGGGGTTGCAGGCTAATGGCTTGTTGCAGGCTGTTGGCTGTTAGTTGTTGCTGGTCAATAATATCTAAAACCTGTTGCGGCGTGTCGCTGATGATCTCCACTTTATCGCCGGTGATGATGATGAGGTGCAATGGTGCAAAAAAGTAAAGATCCGGAAAATGCAATTCATCAGGGTTTGCTGATGACAACCGTTCAATTTCGTTCTTTAAATCATAAGCCAAAAAGCCGGTTATCCAGCCGGGATTAAGGCCGCGAAAAGCTTCCAGCTCATCAAATGCATTGCCCGCAGGGGCGGCTACCCAAGCCTTGGCTCCAATGGCTATCAGCGTATCAAACTTGCTGTACGGGTCATTAAAGCCGTTGGAGTCAAGGTAGCAAACCGCATCAAATGTTGTGGCCCATTGCAGGGCTTTTTGTTTAAATATAGAATGACGGGGCACAGTAACAATCACCCGGTAAAATTAACCAGTTAAGCCGAAATTTTTACCGGATGGCCAATTTTATATTTTTCTTCAATATAGGTTTCAATGAACTTGCTGAGCTTAATGTTGTATAACTCACAAATTGCATTTAGCTGATCAATATGAACATGGGTTTTAGTGTTTTCCCAATCAATATATGCGTTGCGACTGATATTTAAATAATTCGCCACATATTGCTGAGAATAGTTATGTGACACGCGCAGCTTTCTAAGTGCAATTCCAACTAAGTGATACATAGGCAAATGTTTATAACAGGTAAAAAATATTGCCATAAACTTATATAATTGATTTTGAAATAACAATACGTTAAAAATATTATCTGTGTAGATATTTTGTTGCATCTCAATATGCCAAGCAAAAGATGGCAATTTTATTAAAAAATGGATGTATTAAATATATATTACGTATAAATAAGCTCCGAATATTGTTGTTTTTGAAAAAATAAAAAAGTTTGATGTTGCACCCTGCACTCATAAAAGGATTTTTTTTAATTAGTTATAAACATTTGATAATAAGTAATCTGTATCGGTACAAAGCTGCAATGTTGTGTTTAAGCTATTTATGGCTATTAATAGTTATAGTTAAACACTCGTTGGTTTAATATATATATAATGTATTTAGTAGTTAAAAATTAAACACTATATGTTAGGTGGTTAATTTAATAATAACAATATGTTAAAAATATGGAATTGTTAAATTTTACCTAAAAAATAATATGCCAAGTAACAGGTGGCAAATAAAAAAAATGAACCCGGTAGATTGCGTTATGCTTGGCCAGCAGCAGGGGATGCCGAAAACCTTAAAAAGAGTAGGTAGCAAAAAAATAATCTAAATACAAAATGCAAAGTTTATCACTAAATGACATGGAACTTGTTAGTATGTCTGAATTTGAATTGGAAGAAATTGACGGCGGAAAAGTACCTGCCTGGGTTATCATCGGTGCAATAGGCGTTATATGCCCGCTTGCTGGTGTTGCTGCCGCCGTTGGTTATTTAGCCAACAGACAATAGTCTTTATTAATCAATTCAATTTTTTTAAAACTAAACTAAGAAAACCATGAATACTCTTGAAAGATATGACAATATGGAAGTTGTAGCCTTGTCTGACTACGAATTAGCAGAAACCGAAGGCGGTTTTTGGCCAGTAGTTATAGCTGCAGCTGCATTGGCCGTAGCTGTATGGAATGCCGGTTATACCATTGGTAAAGACCTTGCCAACAGGGATAACGCTGCTAAGTAATCATACACCTAAACTTAAAACTAAAACCACATGAATACTCTTGAATTAAATCCTAACATGGATCTGGTTGCATTATCAGACCATGAATTGGAAGAAATTGATGGTGGCTTCTGGATAGCATTGGCTGCCTTAGCAGTTGCTGTTTGGTCTGCAGGTTATACTATTGGTAAAGACCTTGCCAACAGGGATAACGCCGCTAAATAACCATTTGTTAATAAACAGGCTGCCATGTATTTGGCAACCTGTTTTAAATTTTAATAATGATGGATACTAAAGAACAACTAAAATCAATCATGACGAATTCTGAAAAGCTACAGGATTTCCTGACCCGGAAAGATGTTACCATACTTTTGGTAATATGTTTAATGTATTTTGTCTGGACGTTTTCATATAAACTGGGAAAAGATCTGGCTTTCAGAGATATGGGTAAACAGCCTATCGAAAATAAATAGAGTATTCACATCCTGTAACTAATGTATCTACAGTATTTAATCAGGGATTTTTTTAGTCATCAGTTATGTCAATAACCACGTTTGATCCCCACAATGCCATCAACTATAAATACCAGATCAATACCCGCAGTAAAATTTTATATGCTGTGGTGCTGGTAAGCCTGATGCTTTGTATAGGCAGTTTGCCCTACTTTCATACCAAGATCAGTATTGCCGGTACAGGTATTCTGCAAAGCTCTTTTGAACATATAGAGCTACAGGTGCCATCAAGCGGCAGGCTAATGAAATTAAATATGTTTGATAACCAAAAGCTAAAAAAGGGCGATACCCTAATGGTTATTGACGCGGCCTTACCCCGCGAGCAAAACGATTTGCTGCAAACCAGGGTACAGCAGTTAAATACACTGTTAAGCGATATTGATGTTTTGTTGCGCCACTCAAATACTGCGCTCAAAACTCCTAACCCTAACCTTAAAAGCGGACAATACAATGCCTCATGGCAACAATATATACAAGAACTGCAGGGCAGCGAAGTTGCAAAGGAACAAGCCGAAAGCACCTTTAAACGCTATGATATCCTATATCAGAATAAAGTGCTTACCGCGGCTGAATACGAAAAATACAAGTTTGAACTGGAGCAGGCTAAATCTGCCTTTGCGATGATTGGCCGGCGGTATAATGCCCAATGGCAGGTTGACGCTAACCAATACCGTAACGAATTACGCCAACTACAAAGTCAACAGGCCGATATTAATGATCAAAAGAAGCACTATATACTTAAATCGCCCATTAGTGGTTCGCTACAAAATCTTACAGGGTTACAAACAGGAGCCTTTGTTTTTGCCAATCAAAAAGTAGCCGAAATATCGCCGGATACCAATCTATTAGCTTTTTGCTATATCAAACCTACTGATATTGGGCTTATTCACAAAGGGCAGCAGGTGCGTTTTCAGATTGATGCTTTTAACTATAACCAATGGGGCTTATTAACCGGAAAGGTGATTGATATATCAGACGATATTATTGTTTTGAATAACAATGTTCCTGTTTTTAAGGTAAAGTGTAGCCTTGACAAAAGCTTTCTGCAATTAAAAAATGGCTATAAAGGCTATTTGAAAAAGGGAATGAGCTTTAGCAGTCGTTTTGCCGTTACCGAGCGCAGCCTGTATCAATTATTATATGACAAGGTTGATGATTGGGTAAACCCCAACATCATATCAAAATAAACTATTCCCGGGATAGCCCTAAGAGGGCAAAGGGCTTTTACAATTAACTTATACGTTGGCTTATTAACAGATCTGGATTTTTTTACGGCATATTGGTATGAGTATTAAAGTAAAACAAAGAGATATAACTGATTGCGGCGCGGCTTGCCTGGTATCAGTTGCGGCACATTATAAACTGAACCTGCCGGTTGCACGCATACGCCAGATGGCAGGTACGGATAAAAAAGGAACCAACGCCCTCGGCATGATTGAGGCTGCTCAAAAATTGGGGTTCGAGGCAAAGGGGGTTAAAGGGCCCTTTGAAAGCTTGTTTAAAATACCCAAGCCATCCATAGCACATGTTATTGTTAAAAACGGCCTTCATCATTTTGTGGTAATATATAAATGTACCGACAGTTATATTGAAATTATGGATCCGGGCGATGGCCAGATGCATCGCAAAACCCATGATGATTTTAAAAAGGAATGGACGGGGATTTTGATCCTTTTACTACCGGGCGAGGAGTTTCAGATCGGCAATCAAAAAATACCTGTCAGAAACCGTTTCTGGAATTTGATAAAACCGCACAAAGGCATATTGATACAGGCGCTTTTTGGTGCGTTAATATATACTATTCTGGGTTTGTCAACTTCGGTATTTGTACAAAAGCTGGTTGATTTTGTTTTGGTTGAGGGTAACCGCAACCTGCTCAATATGATGAGCATCGCCATGATTGTTTTGCTGGTGGTGCAATTAATGGTAGGTACCATAAAAACTATTTTTACCATAAGAACCGGGCAAATGATTGATGCCCAGTTGATATTGGGTTATTATAAACACCTGTTAAAACTGCCACAACAATTTTTTGATACCATGCGGGTGGGCGAAATTATATCAAGGATAAATGATGCCGTAAAAATCAGGGTTTTTCTGAACGATGTAAGTATTAACTTTTTGCTCAATATCTTCATCGTTGTTTTTTCGTTTGTGATGATGTTTACCTATTACTGGAAGCTGGCCCTGCTGATGCTTGCGGTGATACCTTTATATGGCGCTATATATTTTATAACCAACAAGCTCAACAAAAAATCGCAGCGCAAACTTATGGAGGAGAGTGCCGACCTGGAAGCGCAACTGGTAGAGAGCTTAAACTCGGTAGGTACCATTAAGCGCTTTGGTTTGGAGGAACATGCCAATGAAAAAACCGAAGCCCGTTTCGTTAAGCTTTTGGGCAGTGTTTATAAATCGGGTTTAAATACTGTTTTTTCGTCAACCTCGTCAGAAATGTTATCACGTTTACTAACCATTATTTTATTATGGTTTGGTGCCGGTTATGTGCTGGATAATCAAATAACCCCCGGCGAGTTGCTATCATTTTACACACTGATAGGTTATTTTACCAGTCCTATATCGTCATTAATTGATATGAACAAAACCGTTCAGGATGCTATAATTGCCTCAGACCGGCTTTTTGAAATTATGGACCTGGAACGCGAACAGGAAGAAAATCAAATTGATTTAACGCCTGATAAACTGGGCGATATCTATTTTGAACAGGTATCGTTTCGGTATGGTACCCGGGTTAAGGTTTTTGATGAGCTTAACTTAACCATACCTAAGGGAAAGTTTACTGCCATTGTGGGCGAGAGCGGCTCGGGTAAATCGACGTTATTATCATTACTGCAAAATATTTATCCTATTCAAAAGGGTAATATCTCTATAGGGAAGTACAATTTAAAATATATTAAAAATTCATCCTTACGCCAGGTGGTTGCGGTGGTTCCGCAACAAATTGACCTGTTTGCCGGTAACGTAATTGATAATATTGCCGTTGGCGATTATGAACCCAATATACAAAAGGTAATAGATATAGCCACCCAAATTGGCATCATCGGTTTTATTGAAAGCCTGCCCAATGGTTTTCAAACTTACCTGGGCGAGAATGGCGCCAGCTTATCAGGAGGGCAAAAACAAAGGCTTGCCATTGCCCGCGCCTTGTACCGCAACCCTGAAGTGTTGATCCTTGACGAGGCGACATCATCCCTTGATTCGGCTGCGGAGCAATACATTCAGAGTGCTATTAATGTGCTGTTGAGTTTAAATAAAACGGTAATTGTAATTGCCCACAGGCTTACTACCATTTATAACGCCGATAAGATTGTGGTACTGGATAAAGGAAAGGTGGTTGAGGAGGGAACCCACCAGGCATTGTATGACCAGGAAAAATTCTACTTTAATTTATGGAACCAGCAGTTCCCGATGTTTGATACATTTTTGAAACCGGTAACAAAATAATAAAGCGGGATAAAAGGGTATAAACAAAAAAAGCAAATTGAAATTTCAATTTGCTTTTTTTGTTTATACTGTGGAGTATTGATGTTTAGTGCAATACCAGTGTTTGTTTCCTATCCGGACCTACAGAAAGATATTTTACTGGAACACCCAGCTCAGCCTCTAAATAATCAATATATGATTGTAGCTTGGCCGGAATTTCTGATAATTCGGTAATGCCAGTAAGGTCTTCGTTCCAGCCGTCAATTTCTTTCAAAACTGGCTCAGGGCTTACAGAGCAAATATCATAAGGCATATAATCAATTTTTTCGCCTAAATAGTTATAGTGAGTACAGGCGTATATTTTGTCAAAACCACTTAATACATCAGCCTTAGTCATTACCAGTTGGGTAACACCGTTCAGCATAATAGCGTATTTTAAAGCAGGCAGGTCAATCCATCCGGTACGGCGCGGCCTGCCGGTGGTGGCACCAAACTCGTGGCCTATACGGCGCAGTTCTTCGCCTGTTGCGTCTTCTAACTCAGTAGGGAAAGGACCGCCACCAACACGGGTGCAGTAAGCTTTAAAAATACCAATTACATCGCCAATTTGTTGTGGCGCTATACCTAAACCGGTACATGCACCGGCGGCAGTGGTATTTGATGAGGTAACAAAAGGGTATGAGCCAAAGTCAATATCAAGCATGGCACCCTGTGCACCTTCGGCCAATACTTTTTTGCCTTGTTTAATATAGTTGTTAACCAGGTGCTCAGAGTCAACCAGCGGAAACTGACGTAACACTTCCAGCGCTTCAAAAAATGCGGTTTCGCGTTCAGAAAAGTCGGCTACATCTCCGTATAGTGATTGCAGCATGGATACATGTTTATCAACCAGTTTCTGGTAACGTTCTTTAAAATCGGGAAGGGTAATATCGCCAATACGCAAACCATTACGACCGGTTTTATCCATATAAGTTGGGCCGATACCTTTTAGGGTTGAGCCAATTTTACCATCGCCCATTTTTTTCTCAGATGCAGCATCCAATAGTTGGTGGGTAGGTAATATCAGGTGTGCCTTTTTTGCAATCAGCAAATTCTTTTTAGCCAAAAGATCATGGCCGGCATCCTTTAACTTATCTAATTCTTTTTTTAGGGTGATTGGATCAATCACTACACCATTACCAATAAGGTTCATGGTGTTTTCAAAAAATATGCCCGAAGGAATGGTATTTAAAACGAATTTTTTTCCGTCAAACTCCAAAGTATGCCCGGCATTGGGGCCACCCTGAAAACGTGCAATCAGGTCATAACCTGCGCTAAGCACATCAACAATTTTTCCTTTACCTTCATCGCCCCACTGGAGGCCTAATAATACGTCAACAGCCATTTATGTAATTTCAGAGTAATAATATTAAGGGTGGCAAAGTTATGCTTTTCTGTCACAATTACCCTCTCTTAATTTTGAGCAATTGCCGTAAAGATTTAAGGAGTGGTGTTTGATGTCAAATTTTAAAATATCGCCCATCATGCTTTGTATCTGCTGTATACGCGGGTCGCAAAATTCAACAACCTTGCCGCAGTCAATACAAATAATATGGTCATGCTGTTTATAGCCGTATGATTTTTCAAACTGGGCCATGTTTTTGCCAAACTGGTGTTTAGTCACCAGATCGCATGATACCAGCAACTCCAGCGTATTGTATACGGTGGCGCGGCTTACGCGGTATTTTTTATTTTTCATGTGGATGTATAACGATTCCACATCAAAATGATCAGTACGCGAATAAATTTCTTCGAGTATAGCAAAACGCTCGGGTGTTTTACGCAGGTTTTTATTTTCAAGATAAGCTTCGAAAATTTTTTTAACCAGCGCTATAGTATCCTGTTGAGGCATAATAGTCTATTAAGGGAACAAAGTTATTAATAAAAGATAGAATCAGGAAATGAGAATCAAGCGACAAGAGCTGATAAGCAAAAAAATGTTTCTGAGCTGATTTTTAACAACTTATTTCCTGACTCTTATTTCTTGTGTCTTTCTTTTTATGATGCTTTTTCAATTACTGAATCAAAGCGGTTAACAGCAGTTATGCCCTTAACCAGTTTTAAATTTTTTATCAGGTTTTCCAGGTGTTGCGTGTCATTAACGTAAACCATAAGCGAGCCTTCAAAAATTCCGTTATCACTATCAACCGTTATGGAGCGTATGTTCACTTTAAAATCCTGCGATATTACGGTAGTAAGTTTGTTGATCAGTCCAACATCATCAATACCGGTAATTCTTAAGCCGGTTAAAAAGGCAAGCTCCTGCTGGTTTGTCCACCGGGCTTTTACAATGCGGTAGCCATAGTTGGCCATCAGCTTGGCGGCGTTAGGGCAGTTGGTGCGGTGTATTTTAATACCATCGCTCACGGTAACAAAGCCAAACACGTCATCACCGGGGATAGGATTGCAGCAATTGGCCAGTTTGTAGTCAATTTTCTGCATATCCTCGCCAATAAGCAGCATGTCGCTGTCTTTGGTTTTGATATTGCGGAGCAGGCTATGTACCTGTTCCTGCTCAATTTTGTCCTGCGGTTTGTTCTCCACTATTTTTTCCGAAGCCTGGTAATCTTTCAGGTCCTTCATGTCAATAACGCCCTTGGCAATATTGTAAAAGAGGTCCTGAGTTGATCCCAGCTTAAAATAATAGCTCAGTTTGTGTATGTTTTCGGAATTGTAGGTGATTTTAAGCGATTTTAGTTTACGCTCCAATATTTCCTTGCCGTCCTCAGCTATTTTCCGTTTTTCTTCTTTTAAGGCCGATTTTATTTTGGCTTTTGCCTTTGCTGTAACTACAAAGTTTAACCAGTCTTCCTTGGGCGTTTGCTTGCCCGAGGTAATGATCTCCACCTGATCGCCGTTTTGGAGCTTATGGCTCAATGGTACCAGTTTGTGATTTACTTTGGCACCAATACAGCTGGCACCTACATCGGTATGTATTTCAAAGGCAAAGTCAAGCGCCGTCGCATTTAAAGGAAGCTGTATCAGTGCGCCTTTTGGCGTAAAAATGAATATCTCATCGCTGAAAAGATTCATCTTAAAGTCATCAAGGAAATCAAGGGCATTGGAGTCGGGGTTTTTGAGCATATCCCTAACCTTTTGCACCCACTGATCAAGCCCGCTATCGGTTGATGATTCTTTGTATTTCCAATGCGCGGCAAAGCCCTTTTCGGCAATCTCATTCATGCGCTTGGTGCGTATCTGTACTTCAACCCATTGGCCGCGAGGCCCCATTACCGTGGTGTGTAATGATTCATACCCATTGGCTTTAGGCGATGATATCCAGTCGCGCAGCCTGTCAGGATTAGGGCGGTAAAGGTCGGTAACTATAGAGTAAGCTTTCCAGCAATCGGCCTTTTCATTTTCAGGCGTGCTGTCCAGAATTATCCTGATGGCAAAAAGATCATACACCTCCTCAAACGGGATAGATTTCTTCTTCATCTTGTTCCAGATGGAGTGGATAGATTTTGGCCGGCCAAACAGGTCGGCATCCAATCCCTGGCCTACCAGCACTTTTCTCACCGGTTCAATAAAGTCGCGGATAAACTTTTCGCGTTCGGCTTTTTTCTCGTTTAACTTATTTTTAATAAACTGGTAAGTTTCGCGTTCCATGTATTTCATGGAAAGGTCCTCCAGCTCAGATTTTATGGTGTATAGTCCCAGCCGGTGTGCCAGAGGGGCATACAGGTAAACCGTTTCTGATGATAGTTTAAGTTGCTTATCGCGCGGCATAAACTCCATGGTACGCATGTTGTGCAGGCGGTCGGCCAGTTTAATGAGTATTACCCTAACATCATCAGCAAGGGTAAGCAGCATTTTACGGAAATTTTCGGCTTGTAAAGAGCTGTTGGTATCAAATACACCTGATATTTTGGTCAGTCCGTCAATGATCTTGGCTACCTTTTTGCCAAATTCCATCTCAATATCATCCAGCGTCATGTTGGTATCTTCAACCACATCATGCAGGAGGGCACACACAATAGAGGTGGTACCCAGGCCAATTTCCTCAGCTGCTATCTGGGCAACGGCAATAGGGTGGTATATATACGGCTCGCCGCTTTTACGGCGCATATCCTTATGGCTTTCAAGGGCCATATCAAATGCTTTACGTATCATGCGTTTATCGCCCTTTTGCAAGGTTGATTTACAAGCACGCAGCAAAGCACGATATCTCTTTAATATCTCATTTTTTTCGGCTTCCAGATCAATCACTAACTCTTTCATATGCTGATATTAATGGTATTACTTGATAAACTTGTAATTATAAACTATTATTACAGATTATATTAAAATACCACAAAAAATTGCTTTAATTTTGTATTAAGTAAAATTATGAAATTTATTGGTTTTCTGTTGTTGTTTTCTTGTTGCATCATGGGCACGCTAAGGGCCCAAACAGATAAACCTGCACCAGTAAGTTTAGGCAAAAATGATACCATCAAAACGGCTATGACCGATCTTGACGGCGAATTGGTGCCATGGGTAGTTACACCCGAAGTTAAAATTGTTGATACCCGCATTTTTGCCAGCGATGCCGACCGTATGAATTACATGAGGTTAAGGTATAATGTGTTTAAAGTACTGCCGTACGCACGTTTTGCCGGGCAACGCTACCGCCAGTTGCAACGTGACCTGGCACTTACAGCCGACAAGCACAAGCAAAAAGAGCTGGTGGCGGCCTGTGAAACCGAAATAAAAACTTTGTTTAATAAGGAAATAAAAAATCTGACAATTAGTCAGGGTGAGGTTTTGATAAAACTGATTGACCGTGAAACAGGTACTACCAGCTATACCATGGTTAAGGAACTTAAGGGTGGCTTTAAAGCCTTTATGTTTCAATCAGTAGCCAGTATATTTGGCCATAACCTAAAGGAAACCTACGACCCTGAAGAGCAGAAAGATATCGAGGCCATCCTAAAGCAGGCCGGATATAATTCCACTAACTATTAATAATGGATAATAACAGTATCTACAAGTTTAACGTTCAAAAGTTAAACGGTGATGAGATTAACCTGTCTGCATATAGAGATAAAGTAATTTTGGTAGTAAATACCGCCTCCCAGTGTGGTTTTACTCCTCAGCTTAAAGAATTAGCCGCGCTAAAAGAGCAGTTTAAGGACAAAGATTTTGAAATACTGGCCTTCCCGTCAAATGATTTTGGGGGGCAGGAACCCCTGGAAGGTGCTGCCATAGCAAGCTTTTGTGAAAACGCTGGCGCCGGCAATTTTCCGGTATTTGATAAAATACGGGTTCGCGGACCTTATGCACATCCCTTGTATCAGTTTTTTGCCAATAAAAAAGATAATGGCCGCCTTAAATCCGTACCGAGGTGGAACTTCCACAAGTTTTTAATTGACAAGACGGGTCACGTAACTGATTTTTATTATCCTTTTACCAAGCCTACATCCTCAAAAATCAGGAAAAAGATTGAGCGCCTTTTAACAGCCGCTCACTAATTTCATACACAAATTTATGCTTAAGTTAGATATATTAGTTTTATCGGTTCATCCCGACGATGCCGAATTGGGGTGCTCAGGCACTGTTTTAAAACATATTGCTATGGGTAATAAGGTTGGTTTTGTTGACCTTACCCGTGGTGAATTAGGTACCCGCGGCTCGGCCGAAATTAGGGAGCAGGAGGCCACTGCTTCGGCAAAAATATTAGGACTTGCCGTAAGAGAGAACCTGGAACTGCCTGATGGCTTTTTTGAAAACAGCAAGGAGTATCAATTAAAGGTGATAGCTGCCATACGCAAATATCAGCCTGCTATTATAATCACCAATGCCTATCATGACAGGCACCCTGATCATGGCCGCGCCAATGAACTGGTTGAGGCGTCGGCTTTTTTGGCTGGTCTGCGTAAAATTGAAACCTACGATGATCAAGGCGAACTACAGGAAGCATGGCGTCCACAGCATGTTTTGCATTTTATACAGGATAATTACATCAGGCCGGATATACTGATTGATATTACCGATTACTGGGATAAAAAGATTGAAAGTATATATGCGTTTGGTTCGCAGTTTTATAACCCCAGTTGGGAAGGTGAGCCGCAAACCTATATTTCATCGCCCGAGTTTATTAATGTGGTTGCTGCCCGTGCCAGTGAATTTGGTAAAAGTATACAGGTAAAGTATGCCGAAGGGTTTACCAGTCGTAAAATTTTAGGCGTGGATAATTTATTTAATTTAAAATAATATATAGTTTAACTATTAATAAATAAGCCGCAGGTTATTACAACCTGCGGCTTATTTATTAATATGAAGTAGCTTAATGTTAGGCTTTTATATATTCAAAGCGGTTGTTTTCATTGCTTCTTTCTCTTCTTAATTTATTTTCATTGGCAAGCTTTAACAGCACGCCTGATAGCTCAGAAGTTTTAAAATCAGAATCAAATTGATCTTTACAGTAGTTAGCAATTGATGATATAGAACGCGTTACGTCAAAGAAATCTGAATTTAATAACTGGTTCAGAATTTTCGTAGCACCTGGCTTTTTACGGCCTAATGCAGCGAAATTATCATCTTCTGAGCGTGTTCTGCGCCCTTTTTTATTGAATATTTCTGATCCGTCGGCATCCACTTTTTCGGATTCAATCATTACATCCAATAATCTGTCAATAATCCTAACCTGCACGGCTTCGGATTGGAACGAGTTAACAACCTCAGCTACTTCAACAAGTTGTTTTTTTAATTTCTCTATGTGTTTGCTCATGGCGTAAAAAAAGAATTGATTTGTAATTACTTTAAAAGGGGGATACTACAAATCTACTCTGAATAATAATTAAAAATATAGCGTATTTTGGTTAAAAAATAGTATATATTAATATTTTACACCGTTTAGTGCTGTTAAAGTACCATTTGCACTTACCAAAACAGCCCCATGAGCATATTAAATATTGAAACTATGGCTTTAGTGGAATAACTAATTTGCTTTTAGCGATATTATTGGGTTATTATAGAGTGCGTGATATTTTTTCAAGCATGTCCAAACCTACGTCTATATGGCTTTTTTCAATGATCAATGCCGGCCTGAAACGTACACTCTTTTCGCCGCAGCCCAGGTACATGATATTATTTTCAAAACCCTGTTTAATAAACATATCGCGCTTGTTTTTATCAGGAAAATCAAATGCAGTAAGCAGTCCTTTGCCGCGTACGTTGCTTATTACTGGTAGTCTTTCAGCAATGTCATTGAGTTGACTTTGCAGGTATTCGCCCATTTCAGCTGCATTATTACACAGGTTATCTTCTTCAATAATATCCATGATTTTTGATGAACGTACCATATCAACCAGGCTGCCGCCCCAGGTTGAGTTAATGCGCGATGATACCCTAAAAACATTATTCTCCACTTCATCAACACGGTTGCTCGCCAATATTCCGCATACTTGCATTTTTTTGCCAAATGCCAGAATATCCGGGCGCGCTTTTGGGCCAAAATGTTCATGGCACCAAAATTTGCCGGTAAGGCCTACGCCGGTTTGCACCTCATCATATATGAGCATGGCTTCGTACTCGTCGGCAAGCTCCCGCAGCTTCTCCAAAAATTCCTTGCGTACATGGTTGTCGCCTCCTTCTGATTGTATGGGCTCAATAATAATGGCGCATATATCATCCTTGTTTTCGGCAAAGGCAGTCCTGATCTGGGTAATGGACAATTGTTCGCGCTGCAGCAGGTCGTCATGGTTACTATCGCTATACGGAAAATTCATATAGGGTACAGATACGCGGGGCCAGTCAAACTTAGCAAACCATTTGGTTTTATTGGGCAGGGTATTGGTCAAGCTTAAGGTATAGCCCGAGCGGCCATGAAAAGCATGCTCAAAATGCAGCACTTTGTGGCCTTTTTCTTTGGTATAGCCCCGGGCAAAGTTTTTCTGTACTTTCCAGTCCATGGCTACTTTAAGCGCATTTTCAATAGCTAATGAGCCGCCTGCAATAAAAAAGGCATGCGGCAGGTAATCGGGTATGCCAACCCGCCCAAAGGTTTCCACAAATTGGGCGTATTGGGTAGTGTATATATCTGAGTTTGAGGGGTTGGTTAAAGCCGCCAGCATCAGGTTTTTCTTAAACTCTTCGTCGTTCACCATTTTGGGGTGATTGTAACCAAGCGGTACCGAAGCAAAGCAGGTAAAAAAGTCAAGCAGTGTCCGGTTATATTTAGCATCGTAAATATAAACACCCTTACTTTTTTCCATGTCAAAAGTGAGGTCGAAGCCATCGGCCAGTACGTGCTTCTGTAAGGAAGCCTGCACGTTTTCGGGAGAAACAAGTAGGTTGTACATATAAATCTGGTTTATACAAATCTACTAAAAAGGCCTCAAAAATAAAATTTAGGCGGTTTTTGAACCGATTAGTGAAAAAGTAACTTTAAATTGTTTAAAGTTACTTTTTGTACCGAAGCTTAAAATAGTATAGGTTGCTGGTGTGTAAGTTTTAAATACGAGGACTTCCAAATGCTGCGTAAAAAGGTGAATTTTGACTCAGACAAACCTGTCCTTCATCCCCAATAGCCCCCAGATGCCGCCGCTGTGGATGGCCAGTATGCGGCTGCCGGGTTTAAAATTATTTTTGGCTATCAGATCATATAAGGCATACATCATTTTACCGGTATAAACCGGCTCAATTACAATGCCTGTTGCGGCTACAAATTGTTTTATAAAATCAATCAGTTCATCAGTGGCTTTGCCGTAGCCGCCAAAATGGTAATCGGTATGCAGGTCATAATTGGCAGGGGCGGTCAAAAAATGGTCAATCTCCTCTTTGATAAAACTACCATTTTTAAATACAGGTATGGCATTAAACCGGGTTTTAAGCTGGTGTTTGGTTAAACCATTAATAATACCAGCTGCAGTGGTGCCCGTACCGCAGGCACAAAAAATATGATCGTAGGTTTCGGTAAGCTCATCAATCAGCTCGCTGCAACCCAAAGCTCCATCGGCAGATGCGCCGCCTTCGCCAATAAAAAAAGCATCCTCATTATCCCCGAAATATTTACTGAAAAGGGCAGGTTTATCGCGGTAGCTGTCACGATCTGTAAATATCAGCTGCATACCATGAAGTTTGCATAAAAACAGGGTGTTGTTGTCCACGGCCTCGCCGCGCACTATACCCGTAGCTTTAAAGCCGAAACGGGCCGCCGCCGCGGCCGTGGCCAATAAGTGGTTAGAATAAGCACCGCCAAAAGTTACCAGCAGGTTTTTGTGCTTTGCCTGGGCATTTTTGAGCAGGTATTTGAGTTTGCGCCATTTGTTGCCTGATATCATGGGGTGTATCAGATCGTCACGCTTTAAAAAAACTTTTACGCCGTGTTCATCAAACAGCGGGTTGCTGATAGGCTGAACCGGACTAAAAATTTCGAGATCAATATTCATTATTTAGTATCAAGATATTAGTATCAAGTATCAAGACATCTTTGCAGATGCCAAACTATCTAAAAATCCTGATACTTGATACTAATATCTTGACACTATCTTAACCTACCACAAAAAACAATTACTTTTGCCCTCAAATGGCAGACGATACCGAGCTTATAGAGCAGGAAGAACAGGATTTGTATGAACACTTACGCATTGTGGTTGACAAAGGGCAATCCCTGCTGCGTATTGATAAATTTTTAATGCACCGGGTTGAGAATGCCTCGCGCAACCGCATCCAGAACGCTATTGAGCTGGGTAATGTGCTGGTGAACGATAAGCCCATTAAATCAAGTTACCGGGTTAAACCACTTGATATAATATCAGTAGTATTGCCGCATCCGCCCCGGGATACCGAAGTTTATCCCGAGGATTTGCCCATTAACGTTGTTTATGAAGATAACGATGTGCTGGTGGTTGATAAAGCCGCCGGTATGGTAGTGCATCCGGGTTATAATAACTATACCGGTACGTTGGTTAACGCGTTGGTCTTTCATTTTCAGCAATTACCTACGCTGCCGGGTAATGATGGCCGGCCGGGTTTGGTGCACCGTATTGATAAAGATACTTCTGGTTTGTTGCTGATCAGCAAGAATGAGCGCTCTATGAGCTGGCTTGCCAGGCAATTTTTTGACCACACCATTACCCGAAAATATATTGCCCTGGTTTGGGGCGACCTGGAGCAGGATGGCACGGTAACCGGCTATATAGGACGTAGTGTAAACGATAGGAGGGTAATGTCGATATATGATGATCCGGAGAAGGGAAAGTGGTCTGTAACGCATTATAAGGTGCTTGAGCGTATGAATTATGTTACCCTGATTGAATGTCAGCTTGAAACCGGCCGTACCCACCAGATCAGGGCGCACATGCGCCATATAGGGCACCCCTTGTTTAGTGATGCTACCTATGGCGGCGACAAAATTTTGAAGGGTACCGTGTTTAGCAAATACAAACAGTTTGTTGAAAATTGTTTTGAACTAATGCCCCGCCAGGCCCTGCATGCGCAAACATTGGGCTTTTTACACCCTACGTTAAAAAAACAAATTGCCTTTGAATCTCCGCTGCCATCTGACTTTGAAGCGGTGCTGCAAAAATGGCGTAAATATACATCGGCTGGCAATCAGGCAAATGGATATACCGAAGAAGTTTAACTGACAGGTTGTAAGATATAAGCATGATTTTTGCATAGCAGATAAGCATTTGATCAATTTTAAAAAGCGCAGCATTTATATACCTTGAAAAAACTAATCCGAATTAAAAATCTGCAATTTTGCATACCCGAAATCTGCACGTCCAAATGATGTCCGTTTTTATTAATTTTAATGGAGAAATATTACCAGCCGACAGCAAGCTGCTTACTATAGCCAACCGGGCTTTTAAGTATGGTGATGGCTTGTTTGAAAGTATGCGTTTGATGAAGGGGCAGCTCAAATTTGCCGATCTGCATGCCGACCGCCTGCAGCGCGGTATGAAAGCCCTGAAAATTGATGGCTACTCGCAAATGGATACCTGGTTTTTGAAGGATATTGTGGAGGAGCTGGCCAAAAGAAACAAAGTAAAACATGGCCGCTTGCGCCTTACTGTTTACCGGGATGCCGAAGGGTTGTATACGCCATCGCAAAATAAAATGGGTTATTGCCTTGAGCTTACCTCATCTGATGAACCCCGCTATTTTCTGAACGACAAGGGTTTGATCATGGATGTTTTTACGGAGCTGCCCAAGCCCTCCAATTATTTGTCGAACATTAAAACCTGCAATTCACTCATATACGTAATGGCGGGTATTTATAAAACCCAAAATAAGCTTGATGATGTATTTCTACTAAATCAGAGTGGTTTTTTGTGCGAGGCAAGCAGCTCTAATATATTTATTTACTATCAGAACCATTTATACACGCCTGCCTTAAGCGAAGGCTGTGTTGAAGGGGTAATGCGCCAGGTAGTAATAAAACTGGCCCAGGAAAATAACATTGAAGTGACCGAGGCCCAGATAAATCCCGATATTTTATATGAAGCGGATGAAGTGTTTTTAACTAATGCCACCCGCGGTATACAAACCGTAATGGGCTTTGGCGTAAGACGCTATTTTAACCGTATCAGCAAGGTGTTGATGGATGGGTTGAATAATTTGTAAGCGGCTGCACTTTCAATTAATTTGTCATGCTGAGCGCAGTGAAGCATCTGTTTACAATGTGCACAGTTCTTGAATAGATCCTTCGTTCCTCAGGATGACAAACCTTCAAATATTACCCTTCTAAAGATACAGGAGCTTTTATAGCGGTCAGGATACCGTCCCAAAGGGCAATGCGGGTTTGCAGCGCTTCTTTTACGGCTGCGGTAGCTTCATGCCACTTGCTGTCATCATCACCGCAAAGTTCGGCGGTCATCTGGTAGGCTAACCGGGAGTGGTGGTCGCCGTCAACCTCAATATGACGTTCCAGGTAATACAATAAAATATCAACCTTGTCTGGCAATTGCTGGCTAAGTTCTTTTACAATACTCACAAACATATCAGGTATAAGATCCTCACGGCCAAAGGTGAAAACGGCGGCCTGTACATGGTTTTTATTGTTACCAATAACCTCAAAGGTGTGTTGTACAAAGTTGCGCGCAGCCAGTGGTATATCGGCAATAATCAGGGCTTCGTCAATATGTTTGCCAAAGTTAAGCTCATTAAACAGGTTGTTAATAGCTACCGCCTGACTGCCGGCTTGCTGCATGGCACGCAGGTAAAGTTCAAAATGGCTGGTACGGTTACCTGCCTCATCCACATCACTTTCTTCGCCGGTAACAATTTCATTAATGAGGTAACGGGTGTTTGAATTGCCTGTAGGCATCCAGGGCGTAACGGTACAGGTTAGTTTTTGCTGTAAGGATTTTAACAACGACATAAAATCCCAAACGGCAAATACGTGGTGATCCATAAAAACGGTAAGCTCCTCAAGCGAATTGATGTTTTTATAAAGCTCATGCTGTATCAGTTGTTCACGTAAAGGCTGTATCTCGTTTTTTAGAAGGGTTATTCTGTCGCTGTAACTTGCCATGGGAAATAAAAATTTATGCAGCGGCAAAAATAGCAAACAGCATGATTATTAATAAACTGTTTATTTATTTTGACTTAAGGTTGATGAGGGAGTAATTAGAAATGTCATGCTGAGCGTAGCGAAGTATCTATTGTTCGATATGCATGGCAGCATAACAGATCTTTCGTACCTCCTATGTTTGTTTCAAGTTTAAAGATACTAATGAATTACCTTTAAAAAAGTTCTATAAGTGAAAAAGGGTGAAAGCACGTCGTTCCTAAATA
>NZ_JACHBZ010000019.1 GCF_014200575.1 Mucilaginibacter saanensis
AGCAACTGGCTGTTATGGGCTTCCAGGGCCTGCCAGATCGCTGTATTGAGTTCTGTTAAAGAATGGTAGATATGCTTGTTTAAAGGGGCGTATACCTTGGTATAAATGATCTTAACCGCACCTTCTACCAATGCCTTGTCGCGCGGGCGGTACGCCCGCGCCGGTAATATGGTAGTGCCATAATGATCGGCAAAGTCTTCAAATGTTTCGTTCAGGGTAGGTTCATAGCGACTGCTTTTGGTTACCGCCGCCTTCAGGTTATCCGGCACAATGGCGGCAGGAACGCCCCCGATGAAGTGCAGGGTATTCTCACAGGCCGCTATAAAGTCTTCCTTTTGCTGGCTCATGACAGCCTCTACATAGGTGAGCTGGCTGGCACCAAGGATTGCCACAAAAACTTCTACTTCAATGACTTCACCGGTTTCCTTGTCCGTATAGCTCATCTTTTCACCCGCAAAATCGACGTACAGTTTGTCCCCGGCCTTATGATCCATGTGCATGGTCGGATTGACCTTGGTCTTCCACTGGTTGTAATATGTGCAAAACTGGGTATACTTATAGCCCTCGGGGAACTCCTTGATATAGGCTTCCCACAAGATCTGCCGGTTCATACCGGTCTTTTTAAGCTCTTTATCGACGTGGGGGAAGCAGCGCAGCATGGATTGCATACGGCTGCTTGGCTGGTTGTTTTCCCTGGTCTTGCCGAAAAGGTCTTCCAGTTCCTTATCATTCAGGTTATTAACTTCTTCAAAGGTAAAACCGCTCTTTTTAAGGACGGCCAGGTACTTTCTTACGGTATTCCGGGATGAATCAATCTGGGCAGCTATAAATCGCGTGCTGCGACCCTGGCTGTTCATCCTTAAAATCTTTCTAATCTTACTCATGCTGATTGTCAAATTGGCCATCTTAGACAGGTCTTTTGCCCTCAAAAGATGGTTGCTTTTACAGCATTTGCTACGAGTTTTGGTGGGTCAGTTTGCCCCGAAATGCCCTGGTCAATTTGCCCCGAAACAGTGGGTCAGCTTGCGCCGAAATGGTGTGGTCTCATTCATCATAATCTCCACTTTGATAACGATTTTCTTCTTATTGTTACGTTTGCCATTAGATCTGATTAAGTAAAATTGAATCAATATTTTTCTTGGCAACATAGATGAATCGACCTACCTGAAACTTATCTATATTATTTCTTTTGATTAAATTATATATTGCTGCGTCTGAGATTTTGAACTTCTCGTGTATCTCGCCCATATTATAAAAGTCATCAATCCGGGGCATTTTGCGTACCTGCTTTTTAGAAAGAGGAATTGCAAGTGTCCTTGATTGAAATAATCGCTCGATGTCACTCTTTAGAATGATTGTCCGGCGAATAAAAAGATTGTAGGCGACAAGTTTACCCGTGTTTATTAAATGATAAATAAAACTGCGCGATACGCCAAGCAAAAGCGCAGCTTTTTGAGTATCTAAAAACTCTACGTTTTTAACGAATTGCATTACTTGAGCGGATAAAATACTAGGCTGTCGGTATTCCGCTTCAATCTTTTCATTTCTCTGCTTTGTAGCGTTAAATCGTTTATTACACAGTTTGCCGCAAAATCGCGTGACTGTGGTTTTGGCATTGAATGTTTGCTTACAATACGCACATTTTCTTTGGATCGTGAAATTTGAACTCATGTATTTTAAATTTCCACAGTTTAATTATCCACAT
The DNA here is from genome assembly GCF_014200575.1 of Mucilaginibacter saanensis. GTDB lineage: Bacteria > Bacteroidota > Bacteroidia > Sphingobacteriales > Sphingobacteriaceae > Mucilaginibacter. The sequence goes on from NZ_JACHBZ010000019.1 coordinate 1,706, forward strand.
TAACACCTGTCCCAACAAATCATCGCAAAGATATCGGTCGTTGTATCTCCATAAAATTGTAGTATTTTGTAACATTTAGTGTCATTTAATGCTATTTAGTTATCGATAGTTACAATCACTTACATGACACTAAAAATGAGGAACAAAAGATGCTTCGGGAACCAAAAAAGCAACGAAATTACTTTCTAATAGTAACAAAAAGTAAAAATATACCGATTGTTATTATTTATAACATCCTGATAACATGGCATTTAAGAAAATAAAATAGCGATTTTTACTTTCTGTTTTTATTTTATAAATAATTGACAATCAATAAGTTACATCGACTACTTGCCGATACAGAACTTACTGAATATATTATCCAGCAGATCATCAGTGGTAACAGCTCCGGTTATTTCGCCAAGGTAGTGCAGGGCTTGTTTAATATCCATTGATAAAAAATCAGAGGTGATGCTGCCGTCAATGCCGCCGAGAATCCTGATTAAGGCTTCTTCTGTTTTCTGCAAAGCTTCCAGGTGCCTGATGTTGGTAACCAGGGTTTCGTCGCCACTTAACTGGTCTTTAATGGCTGCACTGTATATTCTATTTTTCAGATCATCAATGTGCAGCTTCTCCTTTGCAGAAATAAATATGGTTTGAGTATCCGGAAGTCCGGAGGTATTGAAGAAATGACTTATACTTTCAGATTTACCTGTTTCCTCACTTATCAGATCCATTTTATTAGCCACCATCAGCATGGCAATGCCAGGCCCTTGCAAGCTTTCCAGATCGCTCTTAAGTTCTTCGGGGGTTATTTGCTCTGCATCAAAAACGTAAATTAACAGGGCCGACTGGCTAATTTTCTCCATGGTGCGCTGTACACCTATTTGTTCAATAGCATCGGTAGCCTCACGTATACCCGCGGTATCTATTAGTCTGAAGTTAATACCCTGTATATTTAACACTTCTTCAATGGTATCACGGGTAGTACCTGGGATATGACTTACAATAGCACGTTCTTCATTTAAAAGAGCATTCAACAGCGTTGATTTGCCGGCATTGGGCCTTCCGGCTATTACCGTGTTAACACCCTGCTTAATGGCATTACCCAACTCAAACGACTGTATCAACCTGCCAATTATTCGGGTAATATCAACAATAAGCTGTTTAAGCTGACCGCGGTTTGCAAACTCAACATCTTCTTCGGCAAAATCAAGCTCCAACTCAATGAGCGAAGCAAAATTTACCAGCTGTTCACGCAAGGTTTGCAGCTGGTTACTAAACCCTCCCCTAAGCTGCTGTAAAGCTACTTGTTGGGATGCCTTAGAATTAGATGCGATTAAATCGGCTACGGCTTCGGCCTGTGAAAGATCAAGCTGACCGTTTAAAAAAGCCCTCAGCGTAAACTCCCCCGGCTTAGCCGAGCGTGCACCTTTTTTAATGAATAGCTTAATGATCGATTCAATGATATAACCCGAGGCATGGCAGGATATTTCCACCACGTTCTCGCGTGTATATGACCTTGGTGCAACAAATAAGGAAACTAAAACCTCATCTAAAATCAGGTCGCCATCAACAATATGACCAAAGTGTATGGTGTGCGATGCCTGCTTTGTTAAGTCTTTCCCCTTCCATACGCTGTTAGCTATGGTTATAGCATCCAGTCCCGAAAGACGGATCACCGCAATTGCGCCAATTCCGTTTGGTGTGGCAAGGGCTACTATAGTTTCATTATTTGTCATGGAGTTATTTGAGCATTAAGTTACGGGCTATGATGTATAGCCGCACAACTGATTGCAAAAGTAAAACAAAATAACAGGAACTATAAACCATGCATCATGAACTACTTTTCAATGACCAAATGACACACATGTAACTACCTCAATCATTAAAAAACTTTACATTTGGCAATTATGGTAACTTTTTTTGAAGCTTCGCTCGATACTATCTCGGTACATCACGTTGGTAATCAAACGCAAAGCGAAATGTATGCACTATCTGAGCATCCACTTGAACTTAAGGATGATATTATCCCAAACCTGCTGATGCAGTATTTTTTAAAGCCTTTTGAAAAAGCAAATGAGGTTTACCACCTGATGCACCACAGCGGCGATTTAAATTTGAATGAGTTGCACCACTTTGCTACACAGGCATTTGAGGATAAAGAGAAGTTTCACGAAGCCTCTGAACAAATTGCCAAACACCTGTACAAGGTTACCACCCACCCTAACATTAAAGGCGGCGAACTTTATGTGGTATATTTTAACAAAGTACAAATTGAGGGTAATCCGCTGGACGCTATCGGCATTTTTAAATCGGAAAATAAGGAAACCTATTTAAAGGTTTACCCGGACAAAGGCGGTTTCCAGGTTGATTATGAGCAAGATGCCATTAACATCAATAAACTTGACAAAGGTGTGCTGATTTTCAACATTGAAAAGGAGAACGGCTATAAGGTAGTAGTAGTTGATAAAACCAATGGCGGCCAGGATGCAGCCGTATACTGGAAAGACGAATTTCTACAATTGAAGATCCGTAATGATAGCTTCAACCAAACCAGCAACACACTGGGTATCTACAAAAACTTTGTTACTCAAAAGCTCGATGACGAATTTGAAATGAGCAAAGCTGATAAGATTGACCTGCTTAACCGCTCCATGAAATATTTTAAAGAGAAGGAAACCTTTGATATGGATGAATTCTCGAACGAGGTGATTGGTAATCCGGATGCTATTGAATCATTCAAAAACTTCAAGAACCAATACGAACAGGAGTTTGACAGCCCTATTGCAGATACTTTTGAAATATCGGGCAACGCTGTAAAAAAGCAGGCCCGTGATTACAAAAGCGTATTAAAGCTGGATAAAAACTTCCACATTTATATACATGGCGATAAAGAGCTGATTGAAAAGGGTTTTGACGATGGTAGGGCGATGAACTACTATAAGGTTTATTTTAAGGAGGAAGCATAACCTGATATGATTAACGCAATCGACATTGCTGACCTTAATGACCAGATGGTACAGATACCGGGTGGAAAAATTGAAATGCGGGACGATAGAACAAAGGAGAAATGGACTGTTGAACTTGAACCTTTCCTAATTGCAAAATTTCCGGTAACACAGTATCTGTATTTTGAAATCACAAAAGAATCACCAAGCACTTTTAAAGGCGACAAACAACCTGTTGAAACGGTTACATGGAAAGATGCGATAACCTTTTGTAATTCTCTATCTGTCCGAACAGGATTAAAACCATACTATTATTTTAATAGTGACAGTGAAGAGATAACTTTTGCCCCCACAGCAGCTGGGTTTCGATTACCAACAGAAGCCGAATGGGAATATGCTTGTAAAGCCGGAACAACAGAAATCAGATACGGTGAATTAGATTTGATAGCCTGGTATAAAGGCAATTCAGGAAAAACTCCCCATACTGTTGGACTCAAAGAGCCAAATTCATGGGGGCTTTATGATATGTTAGGCAACGTTTGGGAATGGTGTTCGGATATTTATGATGAAACAGTTTACGGCTCATATCGTATTTTCAGAGGAGGAGGTTGGTGTGATGAAGAAAGGGGTTGCATGGCGACTAACCGTAGGCGCAGTCATCCTACTTCGTTTAAAATTGATGATCTTGGATTTCGCATAGCAAGAAATATAACAGACACTACAAGCTGCTAATAGCAGCATTATTTTGCTAACATTAAAACTGGGTAAAACTTCCACATTTATATACATGGCGATAAAGAACTGATTGAAAAAAGTTTTGACGATGGTCGCGCTATGAACTATATAAGGTTTATTTTGAGGAGGAAGCGTAGACTAATTATTGGCTATTATCCGTAAAAAAACATAAACCTTTTCAAGCGCTATAAGTCATACATGCAATCAAGTAATAATCACAAACTTTATCACTGCATTTATGAAAAAGCTTTTACTTTTAAGCCTTCTGCTATTATTTTTTATTACAAGTTGCAAAACTCCTGTTTACTCTCTGGGAATGACGGAAAGTGAATTTACCGCCCATCACAAATGGGCTACAGATCTGGTTGAGAAATCCGCAGAAAGAACCGTTTATAAAAGAGGAAGTACATCCGTTGTGTCCTTTGTGGCACAGCCTACTTATTACTATTACTTTGTTGATGGTAAGTTAGTCCGTATTGACGAAGGTGAGCGCAAGCCTTATGTTATAGTAGATCATACCAATAATTAATAAGTTGGCTGTAAAAAGCCTTACGAAGTTTTAAAAACTTCGTAAGGCTGATATCATCAATCAATCTCGGCCAAACTTCCTAAAGCATGAGTAACCGGATCAATCCTTTTTAAATGAATATTACTTACAGGTTTCACTACCAGTGGTATTTTTTCTATACGGGTTTCGCTGGTATCCAAACCAAAAGCTTTTGCCTCAGACTGTGCCAGTTTTTTTATTGCGAAGTAACTATTCAAAATAAATCCTTCAGATACGCTGAACAAGTTATTGTATGACAGGAATTTCTCCATGATCACAAACCTGAAATCGGCAGCTATACCATATTTGTTTAATGACTCATACTGGCTGGTAATGTCAATCTCCTTACGCTGAACCATATCCTCTACCACGTTGCGGAAAAGCACGTTAACCCGGGGTTGTATCCTGAAACCAAGCCTGTATTCAATACGAATCACCTTACCTGGTTCTATCTGGTCAACACTGTATTCCATGGTATAAGGCTCGTCTGTACGTTCAATATGCACAAACCAGTAGGTATCAGCACGTTTAGGCCTGCGGCTCATAATGGAGTATATGATCTTTTCTTCTATTTGCCTGCCATTGTTGGCCTTGGTCAAATAAATTAAGTGTGTGGCGTATTTGTTAACAGTAGTATCGGCACTCAGTGCACTTAATAAAGGTAGTTGCTCCTTAATATCAATAAAGTTCAGGAAGCGATTGTTGATCTTACGTGCTCTAAACCAAACATACATGGTAAATATCAGCCCAATCTCAAAGCCAACAAAAAACAACCTTTTTAATATCTTAACTGCATTGGCCACAAAAAACGAGAACTCTACCGTTAAAAATACGCATAGTATAATGGTAACCAGCCATACCGGCCAGTGTTTTACATAACGCATAAAGTAATACATTAAAATGGTAGTGCTGAGCATGGCTATAGTGATACTAAAACCGTAAGCAGCCGTCATGGCACTTGATGTTTTAAAGTATAACGATACCAGAATACAGCCCACACACAATATCCAGTTAATGCTTGGGATATAAATTTGTCCGCGTATGTTTGACGGGTATTTAATGGTGATACGTGGCCAAAAATTCATACTCACCGCCTCGCTGATGAGAGTAAATGAACCGCTGATCAAAGCCTGGCTGGCAATAATGGTAGCCATGGTAGCCAGTGCTACACCGGGAATCAGAAACTGGTGCGGCACTATCTCAAAGAAAGGGTTAACACCGGTAAAATTTTTACCCGGCGCTTGTGCCAAAACCCATGCACCCTGCCCAAGATAATTAAGCACTAACGTGGTTTTTACAAAAATCCAGCTTACTTGTATGTTTTTACGACCGCAGTGCCCCAGATCTGAGTATAAAGCTTCGGCACCTGTGGTACACAAAAATACTGCACCCAGCAACCAAAATCCCTTAGGGTGATCCATTAACAGCCTTGCTCCATAATATGGATTAAGTGCTTTAAAAATAGCCGGATAATGCATAACCTGCATGGTTCCTAAAACACCCAGCATCACAAACCATAAGAGCATTACCGGCCCAAATGCCGCGCCCACCACCTTGGTACCAAATTGCTGGAAAAAGAAAAGCAATATGATGATGATGATCACGATAATTAAAATAAGATTATTGCCCGGTACAATAACATTTGCAAAGGCAGGCACCAGGTTTAATCCCTCAATTGCTGATGTAACTGATATAGGCGGCGTAATAATACCATCGGCCAGTAAAGTACCTGCACCTATTATGGCAGGGATAGCCAGCCATTTACCATAGCGCCTTACCAGTGCATATAATGAAAATATACCGCCTTCGCCGTTATTATCAGCTTGCAGGGTTATCACAATATATTTAAAGGTAGTTTGCAGGGTAAGTGTCCAAAATATACAGGAGATAGATCCTAATACCAGGGCCGGATCAACTTTACCCCCCTCAACCAGTAAAGTTTGAAAAACATACAGCGGAGATGTACCGATATCACCAAAAATAATACCGAGGGTAACAATCAGGCCCGCGAAAGAAAGTTGCTTGACGTGCGAATTCATTTAATGAGATAAACTAATAGGGGATTTGTATAATGAAGTTAAGGCTACCTTGGAGATTTGCACCATGTTTTTTTGCTTTTGGCTGGTAGCTACTAAAAATAACACCATCATACGTTAATTTTATTGATGAAAAACTATAGCCAAAATACATGCCTAAGCAAATTATTTATACATAAATATATTAAAATCAAATAGATATACGATAAACATCCTTTATAAATATTTATAAAAACCTATCATTTTGATAGGTTTTATCATTTTGATAGCATAATTTCAAAGGAGATTTTTACATATAATTGCACCATTTAGTATACCGAATTGTGTTCGGCACATTAAAAAGTGCAATAAATTATAATGATGATAGTTATTTTTAGCCACCTTAGGCATTGGAAAATTAAAACCTAAAACTGTACCCCCCAACGCTCCTCGATGCCGAGGCCAAACAGAGCGAAATCATATTTTACCGGGTCTAAAGGATCAAACTCACGCAGCCTGGCAGTAAGTTCTTCGGCAGTTTGCCAGTCGGTTTGCTTGCGGGTAATAAGCAGTAATTTGCGGGCCACACGGTCAACATGCAGATCGCAGGGGCAAATAAGATCGGCAGGACTAATGCGATTCCAGATGCCGAAGTCGACACCACAATTGCCCTTGCGCACCATCCAGCGTAAAAACATATTCAATCGTTTACAGGTTGACTTTTGAGAGGGCGACGATACGTGTTTTTTAGTACGATGAGGATAATCGGGCAGGGAAAAGAAATAGGAACGGAAGTAGTTCAGGGCAGCTTCAGCCCCCCTGCCTCTTACAGGGAGATTTTTTTGATTTAACTCCTGTTCCCTCTTTAGGGGGTTAGGGGGCTTTACAAAGGCATCCTCCAATGAATCAAATTGCTCGTAATGGTATCTGAAAAAAGCTATAAAGTAAAGCGTATCAATATCATTAAAGGTGCGATGCTTAAAGCTGAGTAGTTTTTTGAGGTCAACCTCCTCATGATTAATAATAAAATCATAAGGGGCGCCATCCATCAAGGCAATAAGCTCTTTACATTTTTTGATGATGGTAACGCGCTGCCCCCATGCAAGGGTAGCCGCCCAGAAACCCATAATCTCAATATCCTGCTTTTTGCTGAACAGGTGCGGAATGGATATGGGGTCGTTTTCAATAAAACCGGACTGGTTATATTGCGCTACTTTAACATCAAGGAAGGCTTTTACGTTTTCTATCATGATTTAATATCAAGTATCAAGTACAGAATTTTCGATTATGTCAAAAATCTTGATACTTGATACTAATTACTGGCTACTAACTCAGCGCTTGCTTCAAGTCTTCCAGTAAATCTTCAATATCTTCTACCCCTACACTCAGACGCAGCAAGTTGTCAACCACACCGGCTTTTTCACGCTCGGCTTTTGGTATGGAGCCGTGGGTCATGCTTACGGGATGATTGATCAATGATTCTACACCACCTAATGACTCGGCTAAGGAGAACACTTTAAATGACGATGCAATGCGGAAAGTTTCCTGCAGGTCGGCTCCTTTTAATACGATGGAGATCATACCACCAAAATCGAGCATTTGCTTTTTGGCCACTTCGTGATTGGGATGATCTGTAAAACCGGGCCAGTATATTTTTTCAACCTTAGGATGTGTTTTCAGAAACGCTGCAATCTGTCTGCCATTTTCGCAATGAGCTTTCATGCGCAGGTGCAGGGTTTTAATACCGCGTAGTACCAAAAAGCTATCCATAGGGCCCGGGGTAGCACCGCAGGCGTTATAAATGAACCATAGTTTTTTGTATAGCTCCTCATCGTTTAGCATCAGGGCACCCATTACTACATCAGAGTGCCCCCCAATGTATTTGGTTACTGAATGCATCACCACATCAGCACCCAGATCAATTGGGTTTTGCAGATATGGCGAAGCAAAGGTATTATCTACCACAAAAATCAGGTTTTTCTCTTTAGATATCTTACCAATAGCTTCAATATCCACAATTTGCATGGTAGGATTAGTTGGCGTTTCTATCCAGATCAGTTTGGTTTTATCATTGGTATACTCGCGGATAATCTCAGGATTCGACAGATCAAGAAAATGAAACTTGATGCCGTAGTTAGCAAATATCTTGGTAAATATACGATACGAACCACCGTACAGATCGTTCCCGGTAATCACTTCGTCGCCAGGAGCCAGCAGTTTCATCACTGCATCAGTAGCACCCATACCACTTGAAAAAGCGAGTCCGAATTTGGCATTTTCTAACGCTGCCAAACAATCTTCCAGAGCCCTGCGGGTAGGATTTGTACCACGCGAGTACTCATAACCCTTATTATCACCCGGCGATTTTTGCCAGTAAGTTGATGTCTGGTATATCGGCGTCATGATAGCGCCTGTAGTTGGATCGGGCTCCTGCCCGGCGTGTATAGCTTTAGTTGCGAATTTCATAGGCCTGAAGCCCCCCACCCCCCAAAAGGGGGAGTTAGAAAGCACATTGTTAAATTGTGTTATTATTATAAATTATTTGCCATACGGCAAGTCAAGCTCCCCCTTTAGGGGGCTGGGGGCTAATAAGCCCTTGCAAACAATACCCTTTGTGTAGACGGTTTACCGGTTAAAATACACTTACCTTCTTCTTGTTTGTTATCCAAAGGTATACAACGTATTGTCGCCTTAGTTTCCTCTTTTATCTTTTGTTCGGTTTCTGGCGTACCGTCCCAATGAGCGCTTAAAAAACCTGGCTGCTCATCCAGCATACGCTTAAACTCTTCGTAAGTATCAACCTCGGTGGTATTCTCAGCTCTAAAGTCGAACGCTTTTTTGTAAATATTATTTTGAATTTCATCCAGCAAAGCCTCAATATGCTGTGCCAGCCCTTCCTGGTTTACAGTTTCTTTAGTTTTGGTATCACGACGGGCAAGTTCAACTGTTCCGTTTTGCATATCCCGGCTGCCTATGGCTACGCGCAATGGCACCCCTTTTAACTCGTACTCGGCAAACTTAGCCCCCGGACGATGGGTATCCCGTTTATCAAATTTCACCGATACACCTTTAGCTTTTAGCTCTTTGGTTAATCCGGCTACGTAAGCGGTAATGTTATCCAGCTCTTCCTGGTGTTTGTAAATTGGCACAACCACCACCTGTATAGGCGCCAGTTTTGGTGGCAATACCAAACCGGCATCGTCAGAGTGAGCCATGATCAACGCACCTATTAAACGGGTAGATACCCCCCATGAGGTTGCCCAAACATAATCCAGCTTGTTCTCTTTATTAGTGAATTTCACATCAAAGGCCTTGGCAAAGTTTTGCCCTAAAAAGTGCGATGTACCTGCCTGCAGTGCTTTTCCGTCCTGCATCAAAGCCTCAATGCAATAAGTATCCAAAGCACCGGCAAAACGCTCGTTAGCTGTTTTACGGCCTTTTACCACGGGCAGCGCCATCCAGTTTTCGGCAAAATTGGCATATACCTCCAGCATTTGCTCGGTTTCTGCTACAGCTTCTTCAGATGTGGCATGAGCGGTATGACCTTCCTGCCATAAAAACTCGCTGGTACGTAAAAACAAACGGGTGCGCATTTCCCAGCGCATTACATTGGCCCATTGGTTAACCAGAATAGGCAAATCACGGTATGATTGTATCCAGCCTTTGTAAGTGTTCCAGATAATGGTTTCTGATGTGGGGCGAATGATAAGCTCTTCTTCCAGTTTGGCGTCTTCATCAACCACAATATTCCCGCTACCGTCATTTTTTAAACGGTAATGTGTTACCACTGCACACTCTTTGGCAAAGCCGTCAACGTGGCTGGCTTCCTTAGAAAAGAACGACTTGGGTATTAACAGCGGAAAATAGGCATTGCTGTGCCCGGTATCTTTAAACATCTCATCAAGAACGGCTTGTATTTTTTCCCAGATAGAATACCCATACGGTTTAATGATCATGCAACCCCTAACCGGCGAATACTCTGCCATGTCGGATTTAATTACCAAGTCGTTAAACCATTGCGAATAATCTTCGTCTTTACTGATAACACCTTTACTCATATTGTTTGGAAATAGATTTGACTATGTAATTATTGTATATTGTGCCAAATTTATAAATTTAAAAGTTAATTGAACCCGAACTTTTTACATACCTGAAATGAAACGGAACATTGCAATAGGAATTTTTCTTATCAGTGCTGCTACATTGAGTTCCTGCTCCACTACTAAACTTGCATCTACTGAAACCAGTGATGACGTGTATTTTTCAAAAGCGAAGGCCGGTGACGAACCTATTTACGCAGCTGCTGACAACTACAACCCCAACGCTACCCAGGATCAGGGGTACAGTGATGATGATGACGACTACTTTTATTATGACGATTATGCATCACGCATAAACCGTTTTAATTATTACTCACCTTTTAGTTATTATGATAACCTGTATTATGGGTATAACAATTATGCCTTTAACAATGGCTTTAGCTTAGGTTTTAATTATGGACCTTTTGGTTATGGCTATTCGCCTTATGGTTACGGCTACGGCGGTGGTTGGGGCTTAGGCTACGGTTACGGCGGCTGGGGGCTTGGTTACGGTGCAGGCTATGGCTATGGTGGCTTAGGCTATGGTTATGGCGGTGGCTTTTGGGGTGGAGGTTACTACGGCGGCGGATATTACGGTGGCGGTGGATATTACGGTGGCGGTGGTTACTTTTCATCAGGTACGCCACGTCCTAATCGTGGTACGGGTAACCCTTATGGCCGTGGTACACGTCCGGGCAATCCATCAAATACCGGCATAGGCTATATACCCGGTGGCCGTGGTGTAAGAACTGATGGTAACAGCTCATCAAACAGCTATGCACGTCCGGCACGTACAGATGCACGCCCTTCGCGTTCAGATGCACAACCAGTAAGACAGCAACCAGCCAGTGTTGATCGCACTTCGGTATCACCAAGCTCAAGCGGCGGCTCAAGATCTTCCGGTGGCGGCGGCGGCGGTGGCGGCAGACCAGTTAGACCATAAATTATAACCAGCTGAATCTTATGAAAATAAAATATTTACTAAGTGTAATTGCTATAGTAGCTATTACTAAAGATAGCTTTGCTCAATACTCGCAGGATGCGGTACGTTTCTCTACTTTCCAAACCGGGTCAACATCCCGCATCAAGGCCATTGGTAACGCAGGTACTGCCGTTGGCGGCGATCTGAGTTCCATCAGCGGCAATCCTGCTGGTTTGGGATTTTTTACCCATTCAGAAGTGAGCATAACTCCGGAGTATAATTCATCAAAGGTAAACTCATCCTTTTTTGGACAAGCCGGAAGCGCCAACAAAAACAACGTCAACTTAAATAATGTTGCTGTAGTATATTATCAGCAGCTTAATACACCTAAAGGTCGTGATAAATCAAAAGGTTGGTTAAGTATCAATTATGGTGCAGGTTACAGCCGTACCAATAATTTTTATGAAAACATGAACTACGGCGGCCGAAACCCAAGCAGTTCCATATCTGATTATTATACTGGTATTGCCAAGGACGAAGTAACCAAATACGGCAGTGTAAACCCTAATGGACTTGACGGATGGGCATATAACCAAAAGCTTATTGATAACTTTGGCGATGCCAGCAAACCCGAATCATACGCCAGTAATGTTATAACGGGAGTTGATCAGCTTGGCCGTGCAATACGTACGGGAGGTCAGTCAGAAGTGGATCTTTCCTTCGGTGCCAATTACAGCAACAAATTGTACATAGGATTGGGTCTTGCCATCACCGATCTGCAATACAATTCATTTAGTCAGTTTGGCGAAAGCGGGACGGCTACCATAACCGATGGAGGCAGCCCGCAGCCTTTCAACTCAGCCTTTACGCAAAATCAGGTTACCAGAGGTTCTGGCGCCAACGTTAAACTGGGGGTCATTTATAAACCGGTTGAAGCATTACGTTTAGGCTTTACATTTACCTCGCCAACCTTTTATAGCATTGATGACTCCTATAGCGAAGGACTGCAAACCAGCTTTAATAATGGAGCGCCTGTTTCTAATGCTTCTGATCCGTACCAGCTGAGCTATAATATGCGTACACCACTTAAGTTAGCAGGTGGCGCCGCCTTTTTTATAGGAAAATATGGTTTTATATCTGGCGATGTGGAGTATATTGATTATTCAACAACCCACATCAGCAGTAATGACAGTTACGATAACACGTATGATATTAGCCAGATCAAAGCTAATTACAAATCAGCCGTAAACCTTCATGTAGGTGCCGAAGCCCGCGTAACCAGTATATTTTACCTACGCGGTGGATACAGCCTGCAAGGCAGCCCAATGAAAAATAAAGACCTGAGCGGCGATATTAAAACAGTTACCGGTGGTATAGGGATAAGATTAGGGGCCATTTATATTGACGCTACTTATGCACATTTAAGCGGTACACAAACCGTTTTCCCGTATGAAATTGGCGATGCAAGTCCGGCTGCAAATCTCAAAAAAACAAACAATAACGGTTTTCTTACTTTAGGATACCGCTTTTAAACATTTCGCTATTACACAAAAAAAGCCTGCCGGTTTTCCGGCAGGCTTTTTTATACCATTTGTTTAAATAGCCGACACATCCGCAATCTGTTCTGTTTTAACCAGGTTGCGTACATCAAACCCTTTATCAGCTGCCCGTACCACCAATTCGTTATATGTCTGATCATCCATGGTAGGGCGCCGGCTCAGTATCCATAGAAACCTGCGGTTGGGGTGCCCTACTACTGCATAGCTATAATCACGTGCCAGGTCAATAATCCAGTACTTGCCTTTAAACGGCCAAAAAAACTGTACATCAAGCTTGGCATTAGTGTTATCGGTAACAAAAGCCTTACCTTCTGTTACTGACAATTTATTGTTTCTGATACAGCGGTTTTTAACAATCAAGGAGCCATCAGTATTTAGGCCGTAAGTTGCCGATGTGCAGATACACCCTTTCTCAAAAGTTTGTGGAAAGGCAGCTATTTCAAACCAGGTGCCCAAATATTTTTTCAGTTCAACGTATTTAACAGTTTCTAATGGTTTACTGCGGGCTTGCAATGCCAAAGCCGCTAAACCTAAAACAACAGATGTTGCCAAAATCTCTTTTTTCATATAACAACAACGATTATAGGATGCAAAAAGTTTAAACAATAAGTACATAATTAGCCCCCACAATGCCCTTAAATATTTAATTACCTTTGCACCAAAGCATTAAAATTGAGTACCACATTTGAATTTCAGGAAAAACAACACGTTAGTATTTTAGGCTGCGGCTGGTACGGTATGGCATTAGCAAAAGCCCTTATCAGCAAGGGTGTGCCGGTTAATGGCTCAACTACAACGCCGCAAAAAATGGAAACTCTGATAGCCGAGGGCTTTACCCCCTATCTTGTTAATTTTTTACCCGGTGAGGAAATTTACGATGATGCTTTTTTTAACTGCGCAGTACTTTTTATTGCAATCCCACCTAAAAGCAAATCGGGCGAAGGTGCAGACTATATTTATAAGATACAGCGCATCATTAATGCTACAAAGCAACACCATGTTAAAAATGTGGTGTTTATCAGCTCCATAGGTGTTTATGCCGATGTAAACACGGAAGTTGATGAACTAAGTGATCCGCAACCTAATACCGAACCGGGTAAAATACTGCTGCAAGCCGAGGAACGTTTCAGAGCCGAATCATCTTTTAAAACTACCATTATCCGTTTTGCCGGATTGATTGGACCGGGTCGTGATCCGGGTCGTTTTTTTGCAGGTAAAAAGGATATACTTAACGGAAACGCACCGGTAAACCTGATTCACCAGGATGACTGTATTGGCCTGAGCATGGCTATCCTTAGTAAAAGTGCATTTGGTTACCTATTCAATGGCTGTTCGCCCCAACATCCTACCCGTTCAGATTTTTATACAAAGGCAGCTACCAAATCCGGGCTTGAAACACCACAGTTTATACCTGAACTAAAAGAATGGAAAACCGTGAAGAGTATTAATGTAGAAGAAATTTTGAACTACCAATTTACAATCAAAATTGATTAGTGCTCAATTCCCCTTGGGAGAGGAAAGCACTCAAGCCAAACGCAATCTATTACTTTAACGGCTTATCTCCCATTACAAAAACCAAGTTCCCCCCATTCATAATATCTTTATGGGTAATGTAGTTCTTTGGGTATGACCTTCCATTCAAACTAATGCTCTGAACGTATTTATTGGCCACAGACAGGTTTTTTGCCTCGATAACAAACCTTTTATTATCATATAAGGAAAGAGTTACCTTACTCAGTTGCGGCGCACCAAACACATAACAGCCATCGGCAGGGTTAACTGGATAAAAACCCATTGTGGTAAAAATGTACCAAGCCGACATTTGCCCGCAATCATCGTTCCCTGATAAACCATCTGGTTTGTTCTGGTAAAACTGATCGGCAATTTGTCTTACCAATCGTTGTGTTTTGGCAGGCTGCCCTGCAAGTGTGTACAGGTAAGCCACATGATGATTAGGCTCGTTGCCATGTGCATATTGGCCAATAAGCCCGGTAACATCCAGCGTTGAACCTTTGCCAAACACCTTTGAATCCATGGTGAATAAGGAATCGAGCTTGGCCGCAAAGGGCTTCTTTCCTCCCATCAGCTTCATCAGGTTCGGGATATCCTGTTGTACCTGCCATACATATTGCCAGGCATTACCTTCGGTATAGTCGCCGCCGATAGCCAGCTGACCGCTATCCAGGTTGGCAAATGGCCTGACCCAGGCACCGTTTGATAAGCGACCACGCATCAGGTTGGTTGATTTATCAAACAGGTTTACGTAAAATTTGGATCGCTTGCTGAAATAAGCTTCGTCAGCTGTTTTATGTAATGCCTTAGCCAATTGCGCCGCACACCAATCATCATAAGCAGCCTCCAGCGTACGGGATACCGCCTCGCGTTTTACCGTATCTGATGGCAGGTAGCCGTAATGTATATACAAATTCCAGTCGTATTTGGGATTTTTGTTGGTGGTTAATGTAGTTTTTATAGCTTCAAATACCTTCTCGCGGTCAAAGCCCTTAATATCTTTCAAGCTGGCATCAACCATTACCGGGATGGAGTGGTTGCCTATCATGGCGTAACTTTCCTTACCCCACAAAGTCCATATCGGCAATAATTTAGCCACATTAAAATGCTGTAACATACTCTCCACCATCTGGCCGTCCTTATCCGGACAAATTAAGGTATACAGCGGGTGCGCGGCACGGTAAGTATCCCATAAAGACAGCGTTGAATAATATACCTTATCAGCCGATTGGTGTACCAGACCATCGGCAGCCCGGTATTTACCATCAATATCGGCAATGTTATTGGGCTGTATCAACGCATGATAAATGCTGGTGTAAAAAGCTATTTTTTCTGCATCTGTCCCTTCCGATTTTAACCTGCTGAAATAACCTTCCCAGGTCCGGGCGGCTTGCGCCTTTACCAGATCAAATGTTTTGTTCAGTGTTTCGGCAACCAGGTTTTTGCGTGCACCATCAATACTAACGGCAGATATGGCAACCTTTGCTTCTATAGTTTCGCCTGGCTTAGTGTCAAAATCGAGCACCAAACGCCGTTGAGTTTTCCCATCAATAAAGTGATGACCTGTAAATGGTTTGCTAAACAGGGCAGTAAAAAACACTTTTTTATCAACCCACTGGCTTGAATACGCGTAACCGCTTAAACTGCTTTTTGAATCAACGGTAATACTGCCTTCGGATACATGCTCTTTCAATTGTTCCGCATCCTCCACCAAGCCGCTTTGCATATCTATCAATAAATGCGATTTACCGGCATTATTATAAGTATAACGGTGTAAACCGGTATGTGCCGATGCGGTAAGCTGCGTCCTAATGTTATGGTTACTTAAAACCACTTCATAATATCCTGGTGATGCCTTTTCTGTTTGATGCGAAAACCTGCTGGTAAAATGCTGCGGAGTTTTACCCTGGAAAGGAAAAAAAAGCACATCGCCCAGGTCAACACCGCCCGTACCGCTTAAATGGGTATGCGCAAAACCAGTAATAGTTGTATCCTCATAACGATAACCCGAACAGTAGTTCCATCCAAAATTTCCTGTTTCAGGACTTAATTGCACCATGCCAAACGGCACAGTAGCTCCAGGAAAAGTATGTCCCGTGGCCGATGTACCAATAAACGGGTTTACATATTTGCCATAAGTTTGGCCATGGGTGCTAAAAAATCCACCTAAACAAATCGTTAATATCAACAGGGTTTTATATTGCATGGGTTACTCTTTATATTCCAGTGTTTTTTTTAGCACCACATCTTCTGCCGAGCGAGCTATCATTACATCAAATATCCCCGGTTCAACCACCTGTTTCATATCGGTATTCCAAATGGCAATATCCTCAGGCTTTATGGTGAACTTTATAGTTTTGGTTTCGCCGGATTTCAGGCTTACCTTATCAAAACCCTTTAGGGCCATTACTGGGGTGGTAACTGAATTTATTTTATTACCCAAGTACATTTGTACCACTTCTTTTCCGGGTATGCTGCCGCTGTTGGTTACGTCAACAGTAACCTGTACCGTTTCATTTTTATCAAATGATGCCGCCGAAACCTGCATGTTGCTGTACTTAAACGTAGTATAACTTAACCCATAACCAAAGGGAAACAATGCATCGGGTGATGAAAAAACATAGTCCTGCCCGGGCTTATCTGGCGAACCAGGGTTGTGATAAAAACCTTTACTAGTATTCACATGATTATAAAACACAGGAATATGACCTACCGATTGCGGAATAGATACGTTTAACCTCCCCGATGGATTTACCTTACCAAACAGGATATTCGCTATCGCTGCACCGCCCTTTTCGCCAGGGTACCAGGCTTCCAGTATAGCCGGAATATTTTCCTTTTCCCAGGTAATGCTCCAGGGGCGGCCGTTCATCAGCACCAATATCACAGGTTTCCCCGTTTTGTAAATGGCCTGCAACAATTCACGTTGTACACCTTCGGGATTTATATCGGTAACATCATAACCCTCACCACAGGTAAATGGGTCTTTTGGTTCGCTTTCTGGAGCGTGCCCGTTCCACCCAATACCCGAGAATACCACACTTGTTGTACCCAGTACTACCACCACGGCATCGCTTTGCTGCGCAGCGGTAACGGCTTCTTCAAAACCAGCTTTATCACGGCCGGACAGCGTGCTGCCTTTGGCATAATTGATCTTTACTTTATTACCCACCAATTGTTTAATGCCATCCAACACGGTTGTACCCGAGCGGCTATCGCGCGTTGAGCTGTAATCGCCATACTGCACCTGGTTAGCGTTAGGTCCTATGACAGCCAACGATTTTAGGGTATTTATATTTAATGGTAAAAGTTGCTTATCATTTTTGAGCAGGATAATGGACTCCTCCGCTATTTGCTGGGACAGAGCTATATGCGCTGGGGTATGCACCCGCTTTTTGAGCTGCAGGGTATCAATTAACGGCTTTTCAAACAGACCGGCTTTAAATTTAACAGTCAAAATATGAGCAACAGCAGTATCAATACGGGCCTCTTTTACCTTGCCTTGTTTTACCAATTGTATTAAATTACTGTATACGTCAGGGCTGGGGGCCTCCAGGTCAACACCTGCATTTAAGCCTATAGTAGCAGCGTCAACTGCATTTTTGGCAATACGCTGAAAACTGTACAACATTTTAAGCCCCTCATAGTCAGAAAAAACGTAGCCTTTAAAGCCCCATTCCTTTCGCAAAATCTGTTCCAATAAAAAATGATTGGCATGGGCAGGTATGCCGTCCATCTCATTATAAGAGGGCATTACAGAATAGATATTGGCCTTTTGTACCGCATCACGAAAAGGCGGCAAAAACATCGACCGCAGCTCCCGCTCGCCAATTGATGCGGGCGCCAGGTTTATACCTGCAACCGGGATGCTGTAAGCCACAAAATGCTTGGCAGTACACATTACCTTATCCTGGCCAATGCCTATCCTGCTTTGATTGGCATCACCCTGCATACCGGTTACAAAGGCTGTACCCATTTGGCCAACCAGGTAAGGGTCTTCGGCATAACATTCCTCGACACGGCCAAAACGGGGGTCGCGGATCAGATCAAACAACGGCGACAAAGCCTGATCGACCCCAGATGATGAAGCCTCAAACGCAATTACGGCCCCCATTTGTTTAATGAGCGCCGGGTTCCAGCTGCTGCCCTGTGCTATGGCCTGCGGAAATATGGTTGCGCCCGATGCCAGCTGTCCGTGCAGGCACTCCCCTATTTGTATAGGCGGGATACCCAGCCGCGTTTTTTCGCGGGCATATTTTTTTGCCTTTACAGACAGGGCCGCAATTTCATTAACGGTAATAAACGGACTTTCGCAAACACCATAGGCCAGCGGATTACTCAATGACCCTTTAAGGGAGCTCATGCTCATTTGCCCAACCTTTTCTTCCAAGGTCATCCGACTGAGTAAATCCTTAACACGTACATCAACCGGCGCTTTGGGATCTTTATAAACCTGCGCGCGTGCAGCAGTTAATATAAAAAATGCGACCAGGCATAAACTCCATTTTTTTTGCATCATCCTGTTAAAACTATCAGTTATCAATGAAACAAATAGGTTTCCGGTGCAAGTACTTTACCCCCGGCAGTTTTAAGCTGCAACAAGGTTTGCTTACTGTTGGCACCATCGGCAATGTAATAACCGCTAAACTCATAGGCACCTTTTTTTAAGTGCAGCAAAGCTTTTTGCGGTTCTACATAGGTATTTTTCCCTCTGGTGATCAATGGCTCATTATTCATAAAAAATTCTGGACTAATCTCAAAACCGGAAGTAAGCTCATAATCGCTTTCGGTATCAATTTTTATAAAGCCATTGAATTTAACCCAAGTAATATTACCATCCGTTACCGGCAACACCATGGGGTTGGCCGTATTTACTACTGCCGTAGTAACTGCGGTGCTGGTGTCCAATTTGGCGTAGTTAGTTTCTTTTGATTTAATGAGCTTATAATCTAAACCCGTTTTTAATATGGCTAAATTTTGGTTGGCCGGTGTAATGTTGATGCGTTTAATAACAGCAACCTGCATAATATGCTGCTTATTTAATGTCCAGGTGGTGTAGGTTTTTAGTAACAGGCTATCCTTGAGCGGGGCATTGATGTTTACAGGAAACCCCTGTGCTTTGGCTAAACTATCGGGCATTTTGCCATCAAGTGAATAGCGAACCTGCGCACCCAGCAACGGGTATTTGAGGGTTTGCTTAAACTCAATGGCGTTGGTAACAATATTATCAACACCAACAATATCGGGCAGGCGGGCATTTAGGTTCCATAGCTTAAATAAACCATATTGCTGCTTCATTTTATATTCAAACCTATTAATGTCCTTGTTACCTTTTGAGCTCCAGGTAAGCTCAGCAACAGCCAGTGCACGCGGGTAAACCATGTACTCCAGATGGGTTAGATTGGGAACCTTTTCGTTCCAGATATTGCCTTGTGCACCTAAAATATATTCAGCTTCGGTAGGGGTAAGCTGGTCAGATTGTGGTTCATAGTTGTATACCATTTGCCAGGTAACCGGCGGGTTCCAGCCTATGGGTTCCAGGTCTTCATTGGCTTGTGGTGCATCAAAGTACATATAAGGCAGAGGTGTCATCACCACATGATGATGCATTTTAGCAGCTGCAATACCACCGGCCTCACCCTGCCAGCTCATTACTGTTGCCGATTCAGCCAGACCGCCCTGTAATATCTCATCCCAGCCTACCAGCTTTTTATTTTTGGAAAGCAGAAATTTTTCAATACGCTTAATGAAATAACTTTGTACTTCCTTTTCACTCTTTAATCCTTCTTTTTTCATCAGGGCAACGGCGGTAGGGCTTTTAAGCCAGTCAACCATTTCGGCCTCATCGCCACCTATATGAATATATTGATTGGGGAAAAGCGCAATAACTTCGGTAAGTACGTCCTCCATAAAGGTAAAGGTATGTTCGCTCGGGTCAAGCATTCTCACGCGGTGTTTAGCTCCTGTCGAGTCCTGACAACCCAGTTCCGGATAGGCAAAAATTGCAGCTTCGCTGTGGCCGGGCATTTCAATTTCGGGCAGGATGGTCACAAACCTATCCTGCGCATACTTAATCACATCGCGGATATCGGCCTTGGTATAAAAGCCGTCACGACCGCCATCAATCAGGTTATCTAGTTTGCGAAACTTACCTTGTTTTTCGTAATAGCTGATTTTTGAACCTAATTCGGTCAGTTTCGGATATTTATCTATCTGTATGCGCCAGCCTTCATCATCAGTTAAATGCCAGTGGAAAACGTTTAACTTGTAATGCGCCATTACATCAATATATTTTTTCACCTCATCAACCGTGAAAAAATGCCGACTTACATCTAAACTTAATCCTCGCCATTGAAAGCGTGGTACATCAGCAATACTGCACGCATCTACACTTAACTGCGCAGCAGGTTTTGCAGGCAGCAACTGAATGAATGACTGTACCCCATAAAATACTCCCGCCCCCTTACCTGCTATACCAACGGCCGCAGGGCTTATCTTCAAAGTATATGAACCAGCCGTAGTATCTACACTGTTGCTGCTCAGTTTTATATTGCCCTTAACAGGGCTTTTTGTGTAAACTTTTAGCTTTAAATGCAGGTTGTAATACTGTGCCAGATAATGCTGTAGGTATTTACCCACTTCCCCGCTCTCCTGATCCGTACCAATAGTTGCCTTATTATTCAAAATGAATTTACCCTTTTGGGGAACCAGGTGCATTGGCTGCGGTATAATATGGGTTTGTGCGCACAGGTTTACTATTGGCAAACTCATGCAGACCAATACCGCGACTATGTATTTTAACAATATGTGTGTTTTGCTGATGCTATTCATTTAATAGGAGCTTAAATTTTAACGGTGATATTTTTAACGTATAACCACCAAACCGGTAAAAATATAATGATAACCGTAAGTATAGCCGAAGCTAAGGAGGCATTTATGGGTGACAAATAAGGTGTAAACAGATGAAAATATAAGTATGACCATACATTACTTTGATGCCCCTTATCCGTAACCGGGATAACGGATAATACGGTAGGTATAATATCGGCCAGTACATAAGCAGCTATGGCATTGCGCCCAAAGGCCAGGAAAGGCGGCAATAACTTCTTATAACCCTTTACATCAATTAACCAATAAGATACCGAAAGGATGATGATGGCAAGACCCGCCGTAAACAATACAAACGAGCTTGTCCATAACGCTTTATTGATAGGGAAAAATATATTCCAGATTAAACCGGCAACTACCAGCAGCAGGCCGGTGCAAGTCATCCGCAAAACCTGATTGCCATTTTTTATTTCGCCGATTTTAAGCCAGGTACCTGTGAGCACACCTATTAAACAGGTGCCAACGGCAGGTATGGTGCCGAGCAACCCCTCAGGGTCCCAGGTTTTGGATGAGCTCCAAAGGTGATTTGAGGTAAATACCAACCTATCTACCCAGGCACCTAAATTGGTTTCGGGTTCCAGATTAGGGTGACCAAAACCGGGTACGGGTACCAGCGTCATGACCAGGTAGTAGCCTATTAAACAAACGGCAGCAATATATATTTGGGTACGGGTATTGGTTTTAAGATATAGCACGGCCGTGATACCAAATACCACTCCAATACGCTGCAACACGCCGGGAAATCGCAGATGTGTAAACTGAAAATCGCCAATGAGCGGTAAACATACACCAAGTGCAACAATAATAACAGTACGCCGCAAAATAGAAAGCATTACCTGGTTATGCCCGGCAACATTGGCTTTTTTTGCCTGCATGGCATAAACTATAGATACGCCAACCATAAATAAAAAGAAAGGAAACACCAGGTCGGTTGGCGTGCAGCCGTTCCATTTGGAATGTTCAAGCGGCCAGTAAATATGGCCCCAGTCGCCAGGGTCATTAACCAGTATCATGGCAGCAACAGTAAACCCGCGAAAAAAATCAAGTGAGAGTAACCTCGGACGACTGATACTGGTGGCCTTATCGCCAACAATGGTATTTGCCATATTATTAATTGATGATGATAAAGTACCGCGGCAAATTCCCTTTGCCTTGATTAATTATGCTTAAATCCTAATTTTAAAGTATACACAAAGTGATATGTACCCGAGCCCACATTTAATTGTTCATCAGTACCTACCTTCTGAATACCTGTAATTTCTTTTTCGGTATTAATATCCAGTCCGTTCTCGGTGATCTGATCTGTTACTGATGGCAATACGATCTGGGCTGTAGTGTTTGGTGGTACAATAACATCAAGGGTAAATATGCCATTATCAATACCCCATGCCGATTTTACCTTACCATACAGCGTTTCCAGTTCGGCTTGTGCGCTGGTAAGTTTCCCGCCCGGATGTGGGGCTATCAGTATTTTATGAAAGCCCGGAGAGTTGTCATCAGTATTGATACCTGCAATTACGCGGTACATCCAATCGCCAATGGCGCCATAGGCATAATGGTTAAAGGAGTTCATTTCCGGGTCTTCAAAACTGCCGTCGGGCTTGATGCCGTCCCAGCGTTCCCAAATGGTGGTAGCTCCGTTTTTTACCGGATATAACCATGATGGATATGACTCTTTCATCAACAGGTCATAAGCAATATCGGTATGGCCAAAACGGCTCAGCACATGGCATATATATGGCGTACCTAAAAATCCGGTTGTGATATGCTCATCATAATCCTCAATGTTGCTCACTAATCTTTTTGCAGCCGACTGTCTTAAGTTTTCGGGCAACAGATCAAAATTAAGTGCCAGTACGTATGATGTTTGCGTGCCTGATATCATGCGGCCATTAGGCGTTACATACTCACTTTGGAATGCCTTTTTAATATTGTATAGCAGCTGCGTATATTTTTGAACATCATCGGGCTTACCCAATATTTTCGCTGCATTAATGAGTAATTGTGTAGAGTGCGCATAAAATGCCTGCGCTATCAGGTTTTTGTCCGTAAGCGCAGCGCCATCTTCATAATTGGTACCGGCATAAAATAGCCAGTCGCCAAAGTGGTTACCTGTATCCCAAAGATAATTGCGGCTATGGAACTGAATGTAGCCTACCCAGGCCTTCATACTCTCGTATTGTTGCTGTAATACCTGTTTATCGCCATAGGCCAGATAAATATTCCATGGTGCAATAGTGGCCACGTCGCTCCAGCCTGATGCCGCGGACGAAACGCTATCCAGCACATTGGGTATTACATAGGGCACCGCACCATCTCTATGCTGATCTGCCGAAAGATCCTTTAACCATTTGGTGAAAAAACCTGCCACGTCCATATTAAAGGTGGCCGTGCGGCAAAAGGCTTGTGCATCGCCAGTCCAACCCATGCGCTCGTCGCGCTGCGGACAGTCTGTAGGCACATCAATAAAGTTACCTTTTTGCCCCCATTGTATATTGTGCTGCAGTTGATTAACCAGCGGGTTTGAAGTAGAGAATTTGCCGGTTTGCGCCATATCTGAGTAAAGGGCGTAGGCAGCCAGATTTGTGGAATCAAGCGGCCCTTTGTATCCCACCACCTTCAAAAACCGGAAACCCTGGAAGGTAAAATGCGGCTCATAGGTTTCCACGCTATCATCTTTAAACACATAAGTGATCTCCTGCTTGGCAGTACGAAGATTTTTGGTATAAAAGTTACCCTTTTGATCAAGTACCTCGGCATGGAACAGCTTTATGGTATCGCCTGCTTTTGCCTTTAGTTTAAATT
This sequence comes from Mucilaginibacter saanensis, assembly GCF_014200575.1. GTDB lineage: Bacteria > Bacteroidota > Bacteroidia > Sphingobacteriales > Sphingobacteriaceae > Mucilaginibacter. The sequence goes on from NZ_JACHBZ010000019.1 coordinate 25,698, forward strand.
GAACCCAGCCTACCAGGTTTTGTCCAAAATCAACTACCCTATCGCCTCCGGGCGTGGTAAAAACCTTAAGCGGCAAAAATTTCTCATGTTTTTTTACTGTTGGGCCGGCTGTTGCTATCAGGTTGTTCTTAATAGTTTCATCGGTTTTTACAGTATCCCAATTCAGGTCGCGATAGGTTGGGTTTGTCCAGCCTGGTTTGTCCTTACGGGAGTCAAAAACCTCACCATCAAAAAACGAGGAAGAGCGGATGGCACCGTAGGCAACCTTCCAGCTTTTGTCAGAAGTAATAACCTGGCGTTTACCATTTGTATAAACCACCTCTAACTGGCATAGCAGGGCCAGCTTTTTACCATATACATCTTTTTTACGGTTATAGGTGTAGCCACGATACCAACCATCGCCAATAGTGACGCCTACGGCATTATCACCTTTTTTAAGACTCGAAGTAACATCATATACCTGATACTGGATGCGTTTGTTATAACTTGTCCATCCGGGAGCAAAATAATCATTCCCAACCCGTTTACCGTTCAACTGTGCTTCAAATACGCCATGTGCGGTGATGTACAAATGCGCAGCACGTATTTTATGATCTAACTTAAAAACCTTGCGAAACATGGGGCTCGGGCCACCGGTTGTGTCAGATGCATAGTTATCCTGGATCCATTTAGCTGTCCAGTCCTGCGGTTTAAGCAGGCCCATCTTCCAGAAGTTTACCATGCTCCAGGGCGTTACCTGGTTCTTATTATTCCAAACCCTAACCTGCCAGTAACATTTCTGACGTGATGTTAACGTTGGGCCACCATAGTAAACATGCACCGACTGATCTGACGGTACTTTACCCGATGTCCAAATCAAATTGCTGCCTTTTGTTAATGACACGGCGTTACTGCCAACCCGTATTTCATAATAGGCTTGCTGAATATTCCTGTCCTGGGTTATGAGTTTCCAACTCAGGCGCGGATTAGCCGCATCAACAGATATGGGATTAACCTTATACTCGCATATCAGATTATCGACCCTGAAACTAACGGGAGCAACCGGCACTTGTGAAAAGCCCTGCTGATGTAAGAAAAATAATATAACGATACTTAAGCATACGTTTTTGAGCATGCCCTTTTTTGCCATGTAATCCATGCTATTAAAATATAGCTTTAGAACGTTTTTGTTTGAACATATAACACATTTATTTAATGTAATAAGGATAATATGATCAGTTTGTTACAATACTATAGTATAAACGTATTATGGCTCCATAAAAGTTTCACGGAGCCATAAATACCGTGTTAATGCTCCAGATTTTGCTCATTTAGCGGATATTGGAAAAGCAAACGAATATTGGTATAAGCAGCTGAGTTTATAGTCCAGTATGGGCTTTTCTCGGTTTTTTCCCTGGCTCCGTGAGCGGCCATTACAGACGCGGCTTTACCTGTACGCAGCAGATCAAACCAGCGGTGGTTTTCAAAGGCAAGCTCAACCTGCCGTTCATGTGCGATTGCTGTTCGGAAAGCCTCCTGGCTTGAAACGTTAAGTGCGGGATTGGGGTTACCGGCCGTTTTATTCGCTAAACCTGCACGCTGCCTAACAAGGTTTAAATACTTAAAGGCATCGCCGCCCCCTGCAAAGCCTTGTTCATTTAAGCATTCTGCAAGCATAAGGTAAACGTCGGCGTAACGATACACCGGAAAATCATTTGCAGTTACACCCTGAACATCAGGCTTAGGGCTTTGATATTTTTTTATAAAAGGCAGGTAATTACCATATTCATCGGATGTAAAATCGGTTAATGAAGCATCTTTTCTGTTGTCACCGTCTTCGTAGGCCGTGATCAGATCGGTAGTAGGGATATTCCAGCCGTTTTGAGCATTATTGCCGATGTAATACCCGGTTATGTCATTATCATAATAATCCCAGGGAATAAACGTATCTATAAAATCGCTACCCAACCCATTGTTACCTTGCTGATACTGAATTTCAAAGATAGACTCGGGACCGTTTTTCTTGCTGATATCAAAATTATCTGCATAATTGGCATTGAGGTTATATACGCCAGATGCTATTACAGCACGCAGTAACGGTACTGCAAGGTCAAACTTTTTCTGGGTCATATATACTTCGGCCAGCATGGTTTCGGCAGTACCTTTAGTTACCCGCCCTTTATCGCCGTCAAGCGCATATTTAACCGGCAATTTGGTAATGGCGGTCTGTGCATCAGCAATTATTTGTGTGTATACATTGGCTGCAGTAGTCTTGGTTGCCACTTTATAAGCATCGCCTACAGATTGTACTTCGGTTAATACCAGCGGCAAATCGCCAAACATACGTACCAGGTTAAAATAATTAAAGGCGCGTAAAAAACTGGCCTGCCCGGCTATGGTATCTGCAATGGCTGCATTCAGATTGGCTGCCGGTAAACGCCCCAAAATAATATTACACCGGCCAATAGCAGTATAGCTGGTTGAAAAAAAATCTCCGACCATGTCATTATTATTCAACTCCCTAAATTCATCTATTTCTTCCTTATTGGTTCCGGAACGGTCATAAGGATCATATTCATAGGATGTATTATCGGAACGCATTTCACCCAGCGCCCAAAAAGAGCCGTTGTATAATGTTTGTAGAGGAGCATAAGCACCGTTGACCGCCTGCGTAAATTGAGCAGGCGTTTTAAAGAAGTTAGTAGCATTTTGAGTATCTGTAGGCTTAAGATTAAGATAATCCTTTTTGCAGCCAGCTATGCTCAACCCGGTAAGGATAAGAAAAAGGTATGTATATTTTTTCATGTCTTCAGTTGTTATTGTTTAAATAAACACTTAGTCCTTTAATTTTCATATTAATTAAAAGGTTACATTACAACCCACTGTATATACAGCAGAAACCGGATAGCCATTAAAGTTTATGTTTGGCGAAAGCGACCGGTTACCCTGCTGCCCGTCAATACCAACTTCTGGGTTGCCGCCTTTATACCCCGTTATGAGGATGGCGTTTTGAGCACTAAAATAAACCCTGAAATTTTTGCTGAACTTTGTTTTAAAATTGTACCCCAGATCTATATTCTTAACCATTAGGTACGAATTACTTTCGACCCAGTAAGATGGGTAGTAATCACGGGCCAGGTTGGTATTTGAAACTGTGGTTGGTAATAGTCCTGCACCGGGATGCTCTGCAGAACGCCAGCGTTGTATTACTGACTGCTCCACATTAAAAATACCATCAAGGTTAGTAGTAAACTGTTTGTACATATCAAATACATGCCCGCCTACCGAACCTGCCGAAATGATATTCATATCAAAGTTTTTGTATGAAAAATGGTTATTAAAACCAAAGGTAAATTTTGGCCATGGGTTACCTATTGGCCCTTGGTCTTTACCATCAATTACGCCATCGCCGTTAATGTCCTTGTATCTGATATTGCCCACCTGCTCACCATCAAAGTGAGGGTATTTGTCAAGCTCTGCCTGGTTCTGAAAAATTCCTTCGAAAACATATCCATAAAACTGCCCCAATGGCAAACCGGCTGTAGTTATACTGGTTGGGTTATCGTTAGCAGGCGCATCATATATTTGTGGTGTAATACCTAAGCTAATCACCTTGTTTCGGTTAAACGAAATATTAAAATCTGAGCTCCAGTTAAACCCGCTGCCAATAATATTTTTTGTTGTTACGGTAAACTCCCAACCCCTGTTACGCACGTTACCAATATTGCTTAAGGCATAATCAAACCCCGAAACTATGGGTAAGGGGATACCCTGCAGCATCCTTTGTGTATAACGGTTATAATACTCGGCTATTAAGTATATGCGGCCATGAAACAATGAAAGATCCATCCCTATGTCAAGTTGCTTGGTGGTTTCCCACCCTACCTCTTTATTGCCTAACTCGGTTAATGAGCCACCCGGAGCAAGAACGCCGCCAAACGTATAATTGGTTTGGTCAACTGACGATATGGACGAATAATTACTTACATCGTTATTACCGGCAAGCCCATAACTACCGGTAAATTTCATCTCATCTATGATGGGGATTTTTGGAAAAAATGATTCTTCAGATATGCGCCAACCTGCAGATACAGAAGGAAAAGTACCCCATTGATGGCCTTCTGCAAACCTGGATGAACCATCCCGGCGGATTGATGCACTTAATAAATATTTGTCTTTATAAGCGTAGTTTACCCTGCCTATAATAGAGAGCAATCTCCACTCCTCATCATTGTTATTGTCTTTTGGTGCTGTAACTATGGTTGCCGCACCAAGTGACTGCACAATGTCATCAGGAAAACCTGTTCCATAGGTTAAGCGGGTATGGTCAGTTTCCTGCTGTATAGAGTAATCTCCCAACACAGTTAAGGTATGATTACCCCATGTTTTTTTATAGTTGATGCTATTTTCATTAAGCCAGTTAAATATGTTGGCCGAGTTAAATGAACCTGTGGCCTTTACCTGGGTACCATCCCTGTTAGGAATGCGAAAACTACCCAGGTATGATGGCCTGAAATAATTGCCATTACTGTTTTGATAATCAACTCCAAAGGTCGACCGGATCTCTAAACCCTTAATTACCTCCCAATTAGCATAGGCGTTGGCTAGGGTACGAAACTGGGTATATTTATTAACGGTATTTACCAGTTCGCTTACGGGGTTGGCATTCAGCGCTGTTCCGGCTATGTTTTCATTACCCGGCGAACCTACCACGTTGGTATAGGAGCCGTCGGGCTGTTTTACAGGAGTAAGCGGGCTTTCCAGATAAGCCTGGCTTAATACAGCCTGGTCAAAGTGCCCATCTGTTTGCTGTAAATTTCTTAAGCTATAAGTAGGTGCAATGCTTAAGCCAACAGTTACATTTTTGGCCACATCGGCATCCATATTACCTTTTAAGGAGTAACGCTGAAAACCTGTATTTAACACCGTACCACGCTGATCAAAATACCCCATCGAGAATAAAGACCGAACCTTGTCGGTACCATTAGCTACCGTAACATCATAATTTTGCATAGGAGCCGGGCGTGTTACTGCAGCAAACCAATCAGTACCTTTACCCAAGGCCTGCGGATTACGAAATGCCTCTGGTACCTGGCTCATATCAAATGGTTTTCCTGCAGCTTTATCTGCATCCTGCAAAGCTTCAATGCGCCATTGTGCGTATTGCTGGGCAGTCATCATTTTAAGCTTGCTTTGTGGCAGTATGGTTTGTACGCCTGTTGATGTATTTACTGTTACCGTTGATTCGCCCTTTTTGGCCCGCTTTGTGGTGATCAGAATAACTCCGTTTGATCCGCGCGAACCATAGATAGCGGTAGAAGCGGCATCCTTCAGTACGCTAATGTTTTCAATATCATCAGGATTAATGGTACTTAAAGGGTTGGAATACTGATCAAAACCTGGCGATACGGGGAAGCCATCAATCACATACAACGGATTATCACCCGCACCTACCGAACCTGCACCACGTATATTAATAACTACCCCGCCTCCCGGTGTACCTGTTACCTGGTTCACGGTAACACCGGCAAGCTGACCGGCAAGCTTCAGATCAATACTGGCCGCCTTAATCTCTTTAATATTAGCCATTTTTACCGTCCCTACGGCACCGGTAACATCTTTTCTTTCCATGTTACCATAACCAACTACTACCACTTCTTTCAGTTGAGTGTCATCATCTTCAAGCGTAACGTTAATGGTAATTTGTTCATTTACGGCCTGCTCAACGGTTTTAAACCCAACAAATGCAAACACCAGTACAGCGTTATCATCGGCGGTTAAACTAAATTTACCATCAATACCTGTAATTGCACCGTTACTTGTGCCCTTTATTCTAATGCTTACACCCGGCAATGGCTGGCCCTGCTTATCCACAACTTTACCACTTATTGTTATTGGTGCAGGAGCCACAACAGCAGCCGATGCATCCTTTTTGTTTACAATAATGGTTTTGTTTTCAATGGTGTAAGTAAAGGGCTCATTTTTAAAACACTGCTGCAATGCCTCATCAATTGAGGCATTTTTCAATGATACTGAAACCGGCCTGGCCTGTTTAATATCATTGTATTTGTAAAAAAAGTAATACCCGCTCTGTTTCTCAATAGCGTTAAATACTTTTTCAATAGCAGCATCGTTTGCACTTAGCGTTATAGTTTGCGAGAAACTTTTAGCACTAAGATGTAAGCAGCCAATAATAACTAATAGGACCGTTAATTTCATGGTCAAAAACAGTTTTGAGGTTGATGTATGGGGTACGTAAAATACTTTACCCCTAAAGTTTAATTGCATAACTTCGTCGTGTTTGGGTTAATGTGTCTGTTAATGATACTCAGTAAGCTTAATCCATCATTTTACCCGGGAGTGTTGCCGCACTTCCGGTTTTTTTATGGATAAGCAATGGGGAGGTTGTGTTAGTGGCTTCGTCGGTGTTTAGTCATAGGTTGTGTTATTAAATGTGTTAAAATCTTTTTATGGGGTAACAATTATCTTTTTGTTATCAATTTTAAAATGAACATGGTTTAACTCCAGTATATGCAGCACTTGCGATAGTTTTACATTACGTTCAATTTTACCAACAAACTCATCATCGGGTATTCTCCCTTCATAGGTAACTTCGGTGTCATACCATCGGCTAAGCTGTTTCATAATTTCCTGAATGCTTGAGCGGTTAAATACAAAATAGCCGTTTTTCCAGGCAATGGCCTGTTCAGCATCAACATCAATAACCTGTATGCCCCCCCCCTCAACAATACCCTGCTGACCCGGTTTTAAAAAACTACTCAAACCACCACTGCTCAGTTGCACAGCCCCTTCAAGCAGGGTAGTTTTAATTGCTTGCTCATCACCGTAGCCCATAATATTAAAATGCGTACCCAAAACTTTAACCTGCATGTTATTAATAGTTACGATAAATGGACTGGCTGCATTTTTTGTAACCTCAAAGTACCCTTCGCCGGTTAGTTCCACACGGCGCTGGTTACCGGCAAAGGCTGTAGGGAATTTTAACGATGAGGCTGCATTTAGCCAAACTTTAGTACCATCGGGTAGTATAACCTGGTACTGACCGCCGCGCGGCGTGCTGATCGTGTTATGAGTACCAGGTTCATTAACTGACGCTGTATTGTCGCTTTCAACAGCATATATCAACTGTCCGTCTTTTGTTTTTTTAATACTGATACCGCCTTTTTTGGCAAGGGTACCTATCCTGGCCGAATCCAAAATTACCCGGGTGCCGTTATCAAGTGTGAGTATTGCCTTGTTGTTACCAGGCTCCACATCGTGCTTAACGGTTTTATTATTGGCTGTAAGGGGCTGTTTACCTGTTCGTTTTAAATAATAGGCCGCTATACCAAACGCTGCCAGCAAAATTACCGTGGCTGCTATTCTCCTTAATTTAAAAAGACCGATAACTTTGGGCCGTTCCTGTACTTTTGCCCCCTGAACAGCATGCTGTAAACGCCGCAGCATTTTATCTTCCAGCTGTTCTTTTACCCCCCATACAGAATCATCCCATTCCTGACCCGCTTGAAAGCTTTCAAAAAAATCAAGTAACAACTGCTCCTCCCCGGCAGTAGCATTGCCGTTCAGGTACTTATCAATAAGTTGTAAAAATTCCTGCTTCTCCACAGTCTGGTTTTTTAAGGAGAGTATAAAAACCGGGCTATCCCCTATGTAACAATCAAAAATTTATAAATTATTAATTTGATGTTATCTTTTAAATAAGAGATATATAACCTGCAACAGGAATGTGCTGCCAATAGTAGTGCGCAGCTGGCGCAGCGCCTTGGTTAAATGATTTTCGACCGTTTTAGTTGATATATTTAATTGAGAGGCTATTTGCTTATGGCTCAAACACTCCTCCCGGCTTAATTTATACACTTCGCGGCATTTTTCGGGCAGGGTTTCCACAACAGAACTTACCCGGGCGGTTAGTTCTTTATATTCAATATTATCATAGTCAGCCGGAGTGTGTATAAGTTGCAGGGCATCATCGTAAATATCTTCCCGGGCTGTCCCCGTTCTTATCTGCCGGTAAACCTCGTAACGGATAGAGGCATACAGGTAGGCTTTTAACGATGTCGTGATGTGGATGTTATACCTGTTGTTCCACAATTTTATGAAGAGTTCCTGTATAATATCTTCGCAAGCCTGCTTATCCTTTAAAACGTGATAGGCCGAAGTATAAAGCAATTGCCAATATCTTTTATAAATAGCCGAAAGCGCCATTTCATCGTCCAGTTTTAGGCGATCCATGAGCTGTATATCACTTAAAGCTATTTTATCAGGCATACTATAATGAGGGTAAGGTTAAATCATACGCTAAATTTAATTATTATTAACTGAATGTTCACATAAACATCTAATCTCACTCATAAACCTGTGCAGCAATCAGTTATACCGGCAACAATTTGTACCGGAATTAGTTGTATAAAAATAAAAGTATTTAAATTCAGTTATCGGCAGCTTAAGTTGCGCTAATGTATTTTAAATGCCTCCATGTAGCTTATATGTTACGACACCACTGATAATCATACAATTAAAAACATTTTATTATTATAACTTCCGAATGATTAAAGTAGGCAAACTATTTTTCACCAAAAAGGAAAGGGCCATTTTTCAATGGCCCCTTTCCTTTATTAACTCCCTCAGGGGAGCAATTTTATAACTTTACAATATGGCGTTAGCCAATACCAACTCTTCATTACTGATGGTATGTTGACGGCCTTTATATATTTTCAAGGTAACATTACCGTGCAGCGCCTGCATAATGGCCATACTATCGTTTACTCTGCTTACCGGCACATGCGGATCAGGATCACCGGTGGTAATGAGTATAGGAGTTTGGTCAAAACTACCCTGGTAATTACTGTTTATCAGTTGCTCACCAATTAATCCGCCGGTAAAAGCAATTACGCCGCCGTACCGGCCTGCATTACGGGTTACATACTCCAGCGTTAAACATGCCCCCTGCGAAAACCCAAGGAAATAAATATTTTCCTGTGTTATGCCCTTTTGCATAATATCAGCTACCAAACTGTCAATAATCTCCAATGCCGAATCAAGCGCCGGTTGGTTGTTGGTTACCGGAGCCATAAAACTATATGGATACCAGCTATGTTCTTTAGCTTGCGGTGCAAAAATGGCATAATCATCAAGCTTCAAGTGATTTTTCAGGGTGATGACACTTGCTGCCGAAGCACCGCGCCCATGTAGCATAATAATGGCTTTGGTGGCTTGTTCAACCGGGGTACCTGCTGTAATTATTTGTTTGCTATGTGTATACATGATTGTATTATACTGTTTACTTTGATAGAATTGTTTTGGAAGAGTAGGAGATGTGTTCTTTATTTCTCTACAGTCTTAAAAACACATCCCTGCTTCCGCGCTATTCTCACTTTTATATCAATGATGGCAATGATTTTTCCAGCTCCTCACGCATATTTTCATATTGGGCTGGCAACTTTAAGCCATTGCCTAACTCTTCAACAGGTTCATCAACAGAGAAGCCCGGATTATCGGTAGCCAATTCAAACAATACACCACCTGGCTCACGGAAGTACAGTGAGTAGAAATAGTTACGGTCTATTTTATCCGTTATATGTAAACCCAGATTGGCTATTTTTTCACGATACTGCATCAATATCTCCTCGTTTTTAACACGAAATGCCACGTGGTGAACAGAGCCTCCTGCTACATGCCCGGCTACTTCTCCGGCTACCTCAACCAAGTCAACTATAGCTGCATTGTCTACCGCATCAGTTATAAACCGGTAACGGTTTACGTGTTGCTCCAGCAAACGGTAACCAAATACATCAGTCAATATTTTGGCAGTTGCATCCATTTTATTGGTAGTGATGGTAATATTATGAAAACCGCGGGTAGCATTTTCGGCCTTAACATCTGCTGTTTCCCATGGCAAACGGGTATCTGTTGTTTTTGGCACAATCAGCTCCAGTTTTAAACCATCAGGATCAAGAAAGGTAAGGTATTGCTCTCCAAACTTTTCGGCGGGTTTGTTATATAAAATATTATTGTCCTCAAATCTTTTCAACCAAAAATCAAGGCTGCCTTCTGGTACGCTATAACCAATTTCGGTAACCTGGCGCGCACCTCTCCTCCCTGCTGTAATACCTTGCCATGGGAAAAATGTAAGGATGGTGCCGGGGGTGCCAACCTTATCGCCATAGTACAAGTGGTAAGTTTGCGGATCATCAAAATTCACCGTTTTTTTCACCATTCTTAAACCTAATACACGAGTGTAAAAATCATAGTTTTTTTTGGCGCCGCCTGCAATAGCAGTAATGTGGTGTATGCCGTTTATTGTATTTTCCATTGTGTTCCTTTGCTAATCAAAAATTAATATTTGTTTTAATTGATGATTCAAATTTACCCTGTAAAATAAGGTTTACACTTGATGTAGGATAAGAAAAAGAGAGATGGGATATTTTTTTGAGATATGACGAGGCAGTCCTCTTAATTGTTATTGTAAGGAACAAAGGATCTGCTGATGATCTAAAACAGATGCTTCACTTCGTTCAGCATGACAATCCTTATTGTTGTTCAGGATGAAATATACTTACCCTGCATTCCTGGGCATATATACAATAATACAAGCACCCAGCAGCGCTACCAGTGCCCCTATGATATCATACTTATCTGGCCGGAAGCCGTCTACTTTCCAGGCCCATATCAGTGCAAGCACAATAAATATACCGCCGTAGGCAGCATACACCCTACCAAAATTGGCGGTTTGCCAGGTAGCCACCACACCATAAAGCGCAAGTATTACGCCTCCCAATAAGCCGTACCATAAAGGTTTATCGGCTTTAAGCCATTGCCATACCAGGTAACCGCCGCCAATTTCAAAAAGACCGGCTAATATAAAAATGAGTAATGATCTGACTACGGACATACGTTTATAACTACCCCTCTGCTTTAATACTGAACAGGAACACAGCAGATTCACCCAGTATTACCTGGTCGCCCTCATTCATCGGGTGCCCTATCTGGGTAGAGTTTAGTTTTATCATTTTGCCATCAGCCGCAATATGTATCTTGGTTTTGTTACGGGGCGGTACACCACCTTCATCGGCAAATATCATAAAACACTCCCCATTCTTGTTCCATTCAATATGGGCATGCTGCCTGCTCACAAATTTGTTACTTTCGTCATTGCTGGTAGCCGGGAAAACCAGCTTATTTAGCCGGTATGATCCATTTTCGGTGACCGCTTTTTTATCCCTACCTATATTAATCTTATCGTCGGTTGCCTTAATCACATACTCATCTTGCTCAGCCTCTCCGCTCAATATACGGATATAAGCTACGGCCGACGACGCATTATGCATCACCTGCCTGCGGGTATGCATCAAAAATGCAGCGTCAAGTTCAGGAATTTTGGTTGCCTCTGCAGGCAGATCGTCGGTAAAGGTTACTTCAACGGTCCAGTCGCTGGGTAAATCAAGGGCATAGTCATCAGCTATTTTCTGTATCTCGTTCCTGAATTTTTCTTTTTCGTGCACATAAACAGCGCCTTCATACAGGTGTTTATCATCAGGGGTGGTGGCTATAAAAAGTAACAGTTCTTTAATGTGGCTGCCCTCACCCCCTTCAACCTTTTGCAAGGCTTCCTTAATAAAACGTAACAGCGCATCACGCAGGCTTTTTACATCCCATTCCCGCTTCTCGCCCTTATTTCTGAATAAATTAAATGCCATGCTCAATACTATTTATGGGTTTGTTTCTTCTGTTGATGTGGTATCCTCGGGCAGGTTAATTTCTTCGGATGGTTGCACTTTTTGTGGCATCACCACCTTTTCAGGGGCAAAGCTTTTCATATAACCCTTCTTCAGCAAAAATGGTATTACATGGTTTCCGGCAAGCCTTACCGCATCTGATGACCCTCGGGTTGACTCAATGCGAATACAAACCACCATATTACCTGTGCCTTTGGCTTGCGGTGCAAAAAACACATACCAGCCATCATTTACACTTTTGTTTTTTACTATACGCTCCGGCGTACCGCTTTTACCAGCTACAGCTATATGCAATATAGGCACTTTTGGTGCACTTTGCATAATCATATATTGCTTAAGCAGGGTGGCATATTCCGGCTTTTCGGCCAATTTTATACCAGGCTTTACTGATGTTGCCGTGTCGTTCTCCCGCAACACAAAACGGTTAGCCCTTAATACCCCATCGTTAGCCACGCCCGATATAAGCCGGGCCACAGCAGCCGGCGTAGCAATCAGCTCGCCCTGTCCCCAGGCCATACCCGATATACCTTTGGCCCTTGTTTTATGGATATTATTAGGGTCATATCGGGGCTTGGTATTAAATTCGGTTTTACGCCAAAGGTTACGCCATTTTTCTTCCTGCGCAGCATTTTCGACAGGCTTATTATAATAGTAGCCGCCTACGCCATGCAGGAACATCCCGGTTTCCAGGTAAAGGTTACCCATATACTCCTCCAGGTGCTGCTGGTTGGCCAGTTTTATAAAATATACGTTGTTTGACTTGGCAATAGCCCTGGCCATGGTGATCATACCGGTTTCATCCGGTTCAATGCCTTTGGTACGGATCCGCTCCTGGGTACTTACGTGATAAACTACGTCCGCAGCGCCTATGCCCAGTTTGTTAAATGCCGACATGGCCGTTAATACCTTAGCTGTTGAGCCCGGTTGCGAGGCATAGGTAAAGCCCAGGTCGGTCGTGGTCATCCAGGTTGATAATTTATTCTGATCGGCTTGTGACATGGTCAGTTGATCCCAGTTATGCACCGGCGGCAGCGGGTACAGTGCCGATGCCAATACATCGCCGGTATTGGCCTCCATTACCACAACCGATACCCTGTTATCCCATAACGAAGTATCGGCAGCTATAGATTGCTGTATGCTGCTTTGCAGTTCCGCATCAACCGTAAGCTGCACATCGCGGTTCTTGTTTTTAAAGGCAGCTATTTCAGGGCCGTTGATATCGGCCAGCAATAAAGGGGCAAGTGCGCTATAATCGCGTTTATTCACTGTCATCTCCTTTACCCCGCGTGGTAAAAAGCGATCTTCCTGGTAACGTGATGCCTTTACGTTATAACTGGCTACAGGCATTTTAAAGCCCCGCAGCTCGGCCGCGTGTTCATACTCGGCAAAATAACCGTTGGTACTGCCATTAAATACACCGGTATTTACATCGCCTGTCCAAAAAAACATTTGTTCTTCAAACGGATAATACCTGTCCAGTCGCTTGTGCATGGCCGAATCCAGGTCATAATGCATTGAACCGGTAGCATCCATTTTAGCTTTTTGCTTTTCAATCAGTTCCGGCTTGCTGGTAGCCAGTATTAAACCATTGCGGTCCAGCAGCGAACCTGCCTGCAGTTTATTCATCAAAATGGCAATGCGCGGATTATAGCTAAACATGCGCAGCCCACTTTTGTCTGCCACTAACGATGGCTTTACTACCCACTTTTTATTGTCGGTACTATAGCGCGATACGTTTACCGTGAGCAAAATAACTGCCGCAAGGGCTGCAGCAAGAGCAGGAACCAGGTTCTTATCCTGTTGTTTGGTGATAAAGCTCATTTGCACCGCGGTACCTTTTACTGATGATACCGACAGCAAAAAGCCCGCAGCCAGCATATTAATAACCAGCGAAGAACCACCATAACTTTCAAAAGGCAATGATACGCCTGAAAGAGGCAAGGCCCCTATAGAGCCTCCTGCAATAAGCAAAAATTGCACAAACGTACAAGTGCCTATACCGGCGCTGAGATAAAACAGCAAAGGCGTACCTGTTTGCCGCCCAATAATAATAGACCGATGTAGGTAGAGTAAGAATAGTATAAAAATACCCGCCATACCGGCCCAGCCAAACTCCTCGCCTATGGAGGGTAATATCATATCGGTATGTGCCTCAGGAATGGTTTTGGCAAAGCCTTGCCCCACTCCTGTACCACTTAACCCTCCGCTGGCCATGGCCCAAAGACCGTTAGCTACCTGGTCGCCGCCATATACTTCATTGTTCCAGGGATCCTGCCATATCGCTTTACGTTCCACTAAACGCTCCACCGGCCCGGGGATAATCTTATCCAGACCGGGAATTTTATCAATAGTTAAAAACGCGGTGATCACAATAAGTGCCATCAATGATGACTCACTCAGCAAGCGGGGTTTTAAAAATGCTACAAGGCCCCATATTCCAAAGGTGATGATTGCGCTAAGCCAAACATTTTCAAACAACCACATGGCCAGTACAAATAGCAGGATGTAACCTGCCATGTACAGGAAATCACCGCGCGAAAAGGAGAACAGGATAATGAATGTAAAACAGATCACCATGGCCGGCCCCAGATCGCCCAGTACTAAAAACAGAAGCAGCGTAAGCACGGTTGCTATTAATGCAAATGAAAAAAAAGACCAGCGTTTACTTAAGCTTGCATACTGACTTATAAATTTTTCATTAGCGGCAAAAAAGCCCGCCAGAAATATCATGATCAGATATTTCACAATCTCGCTGGGCTGCACACCCAACAGGTTCACTTTTACACCGCTCCCTTCGGGGCCTGTTCCAAATAATATGGTGCTGAACAGTAAAGCCATAGCCACTATAGCCCAGGGCCAGCCATTGGCAGCACTGCGTATCCGCTTAAACAGCAGCAGCCGGTACAAAGTTGAATCGGCGTTAAAACGGCGCAGGTTAAAAAACTGCAGTATGCAAATACCTGCAACGCCGATGCCCAGGTACACCAATGTATCCTTGGCCAAAAAACGATCTCGCAGGGGATCTTGCAGCGATAATAGTGTAAGGAACGAAATACCGGTCAGCAGCATTATAAGCGGCAGTATCAATTGATCGGCCTGCGGATAACGACTACTGAGCAACAGGTGAATAATGATGAAACCGGCGAAAAAGCTGCCTGCAATAATCCAGTACCATTCATTAAAATCATCCTGGGTACGTACAATAAACGCCCCTTCTTTTTTAAGGATATTAAAATCGCGGGTTGACAGGAGTTTTATACTGTGCGGTGCCTGCGAAAAATTGATCGTTTTGTCTTTATCCAACTCCACCACACCCTGCGAGCGGCCAAACTCAAAACCAGGCTGCAAGGGCAACAGTTCAAAGGCTTTGCCCGTGGGCAGATTTTTAAACTCGTAATTACCACCTGCATCGGTGCGGGCAAAGGCAGTGAGCCATTGCAGCTGACGCTTTTTATCAGCGTTGATCACGTAAACCTCCTTAAAGGCTGCCGTGGCCTGAACTGTTGTTCCTTTGGCACCCGTTTCCTCATCGGTATAAATGCTATCCTGCGGCAATATCATGGCCAGGCGCACCAATACACCCGCTACGGCTTGTTCTTTATGCTTAATGGTACCTCGGATACTGTATTGCCCGAGGTTAAGATCGGTTTGTGGAGGAATTTGCGGCGGATGATTTTTTTCCTGCGTAAACCTGACAGAATCATCGCCGGTATAACCCAGCAAAGAGCGGGATACCAATACCCTTTTTTTAAATGACTCGCCGCCATTCTCAAAGGCATCGTCGGCATTTACATAGTATTTGCGCTTATTGATCTCCCCAGCATTATCAAACTCCTGGCCCGCACGTGCCTTGGAAGCAATGGTTGCCCGGATGTAATCAACATCTTTAGGATCATCAAAATAATAACCCTTTTTTAGCAGGGCAGCCACATTGCCAGCAGTATTGGGTGTATTAAGGTTTACAATAGTGCCATCCTTAAGCCGTTTATCAACATCAGTAAATTTTTGCTGCAGTACCGAGTATAACTTAACAAACAGTATAGCCAGTACAATACCTGTCAGCAATAAAAAAAGCCGCTCCATTCCCCTGCCGGGTGCTTTTGGTGTATCCTTATCCATTATTTTTTTGCTGGTTTTGATAAGGTATCTATTTTAAACATGCCGCCAAACAGCCGGCCAGAAACCTGTTTATTACCAGGGAAGATATAAGATGTTTGCACCGGAACAACACAATTATTAAACACCACATGTTTTAATACCAACGCATCATTATGGGTGGCCACGGCTACTTTAAAACCATTAAATGTTACGCTATCCAATACAATGTATTTACTGGTTGCAGCCAAAGCAATCCCCGGCCCGTTGTAGGTTGAATCGCGTTTAAACACAATATTGCCTTTAGCCTTTATGTATAAACTGTCCCGATTAATGTGCAGGGTATCGCTCAATACAATCGGTTCTTTAAAATCGGCGTCTGAAAGTATCAGGGTGTTTCCCTTTAGCTTGTTAATGGTGTCCTGTAGTTTCAATTCCGCTGCATTATGCACTTTTACGGGCGCAGCAATTACACTTACCGGGGTCTGTTTTAGTTGGTAATTGAGCCAAAATTGCCAAACAAAACCGGCTAACGCCAAGGCCAATAATATAAAGAGCACTACCATAGTACCACGACTGCTCTTTTGCTTTACAGGCACTGTTGAAGGGCCATCAGGCAGCCGGGGTTGTGCCAATGGGTCAACAATTTCGTCCATTACTTTGGTAGCAGCGGCAGGACGTGTAGCGCTATGCTGGCGTGGGGCCTTATCATTTTGTACCAGCACCACGGTTACATTGTCTTTACCGCCTTTACTATTGGCCGCATCTATCAGTTTCTGTCCCTTATCTGAAAGCTGGCCGCGGCCTGTAAGTATGCCCGAGATTAGGCTTTTATCAACCAGATCGGTAAGGCCATCACTACAAACAAGCAAGGTATCTCCGGGTAAAAACGGAGATTGCCCGGTTTCTACAAAATCAGGATCTTTGGCTATCTGCGGATTAAAGCCCAGGGCCTTATTGATCTCGTTACGTTTTGGATGATCCATCGCGGCTTCTTCGCTCAAGCGGCCCGAGTCTTCCAGGAAACCAACAAAGGAATGATCTTTTGAAATTTTTATCAGGGAATTATCGCGCAGTAAATACAAACGCGTATCGCCTACATGGGCGTAATAAAACTCATTGTTCTGAATGTCAATTACGGCCAGCGTTAATACACAGGCCATATTTTGCAGCTCTTTATCTTCCTGTTTACGGTTATAGATACGCTCATTAGCAATGGCAATGGTATTTACCAATAAGGGCAAAACATCACCGGCAATGTATGATAGCTGCTGCACAATACAAGCGCGTGCCATTTCAGCCGCAACCTCGCCGCCTACATAGCCACCAACCCCGTCAATTACACAGGCAATAATAAAATTGCCATCATCGGCTTTCTGGGCAATAAAGGTATCCTCATTATTATCCCTTTGCTTACCAATATCTGTTATTCCGAAAAAATTATTTGCCATGGTTTTTACTGGAATTTTTTATGTCGATAAAGTGAGCCGCCAATAATAAAACACATATTGCTAACAGCCCAAATGATAATATTTGTGACATTATGCTTCTGGTTTAAATATGTTGATGCCGATTATACCATTCAGTAATATTTTGGAGTTAAACGGCAGCTGAACCCATTGCGGTGAATTTACATCGCTTTGTATTACTTCCTGCTCGTTAATCAGCGTGCGCTCACCAAACGAAGCCATGTAAAGTTTACCATCGGCCTTATTAAGGCGGATGCGCAGATGCGGTGTGTTTACCCAATCACTCGGTATTTTAAATACGGCCTGCTCCTCCCTTGTTTCTTCGTTACCTGATACCACGATGTCATCATCCTTCATCAGATATTCCACTTTACGACCTACAAACTGTTTATCGGGCATAATGGTATCCAGACGGGCCAACACCTTTTCGCCGGGTTTGGCTACTTCCTTTTCATTATAATGCAGGTCATTGGCGTAAGGCAATTCGTAATAGCCCTCGCTGTAATAAGTAAAACCCTTTAGTATATCATTACTGATATCAAGCGTTTGGGCCACACCGGTATGGCGCGGAATAAACGTTACCCGCAGGTTTTCTTCCTTTTTATTGCTGCCAGGTAACAGCTTGCCTATAAAGCCCTTATCTCCCTTGGCATAATCAGGATGAGAAACCAACCTGAACACCCATTTTGAACTGGATGGCTCTACCTTTTTACCCACCTCCTGGTGTTCGCGCAGCAGCTCGTAAAATTTTTTTACGGATTCATGCACGATGATGCCAAAAAGCCCTGACCGGTTATTGATAAAATCCTGGTAATCTTCTTCGTTAAAACTGATAATATATTCGTGATAAAACACTACGCGGTCGGCAAAGGAAAGCTGACCGATAGATTCTTTAAATTTTTCAATGATGTACAGATATACATCATCGGGAGTAAGTGCCTTAATGGTTGCAGCAGCGGCAGTTACGGGTTTACCATTAGGTAAAAACCAGTCCTGCAGACCTATCTTTTGCCAAAACGTTGATTTTGATTCCATTCAGTTATACTTTTTGCTATTAACTGGTTAACGCTGTCATTAAAAATTCAAATTGGAGGTATCCTTTGTTTTTGCGCTATCGCGATAAAACTGCGGCTCTTCCTTACCTGTTTTATTGTACTTCATCCCCTTAAGTATTGAGTCGGCCTGCGAATCAACCTCCGGCGGGATACCCGATTCATCCCTGGCAGGTGTAGTATCTTGTTTTACCGCTTCCTGCTTTGGCGGGTTGGTAATATGCGGAATGCTATCAATTGTTTTTTTTGATGGTTTAAAAAGCCTGCTGTATACGCCATGGTATATCTTGTCGCCAAATTTGCTTAATACCACTGCCGAAAAAACAGTAAAGCTGCAAAGCAAAACCATAAACAACACAAAAACCGGTTTTGACATACGTATCTGCTTTCCGTTATGCTGAACCAGGTCAGCATCGGCTAACGGCAAAGTTTGCACCTTATTATTTTCGGCTTCCTGATAATACAGGAGTAAGCCCTGCAAACGTTCGTTCTCCTTCAGTAAAACCGATGCGTTCCAACCGTTATCTTCGTGATTATTACTTACAGTGGCTATGCTACTATGCATCAGGGTATCCTGCAGCTCCATGCCGTTGGTAAAGCGGTTTGCCGTATCTTTCTCCAAACATTTGGCTACAATTTGCAGTAACCATGCAGGCACCAGCATCTCATGCTCTTTCTTTTTGTCAGTCCAGTTTTGTGGCAGGTTGTTTTTACGCAGCTCCATTACATCGGGCACAGGCGTTTCCATGTGGGCCAGCATTACCGCATTACGGGCAGTTTCGCCATTATCACGCAGCGGAAAAGGCACCTGCCCTGCAATCAATTCATACAATATGATACCATAGCTGTATACATCGGTCTGGAAATACATCAGGCCCTCATTTTGCTCCGGTGCCATAAATTCAATAGCCCCGGCATGCCTGATGCTGGTGCGGCGCTGATCATCAGACATAGCCGAAAGACCAAAATCAAGCAGCACGTAGTTTCCCGTATGAATATTGAACTTTACGTTATTACTTTTGATGTCGCCATGTTTTACCGAAACTTTATGACAGTGCGAAAGGGCGTTAGCCAGCTGGTCGGCCAGTTTAATGATTTCCTTTATGGTAAAAATGGCCTCATGCGGAGGTTTCAAGAGATCTTCCAGATCGGGCCCATCAATGTATTCCATCTCAATAAACGGGAACGAACCACTTTCTGTGATCCCCGAATTCAGGATCTTAACTACATTGGGGTTGGGCTCTTCATTTACCTTTTTTAGTTTTTCAACCTCATTCTGAAAATTGCGGAAATTTTTATCGTCGGTACTTTCGGTATGTATGGGGGTAGGCAATAACTTTACTGCGGTAATAATAGGGCCATAACGCCGGCCTTTATAAACGGAGCCCTGCCCGCCCGTTCGCAAAGCCCCCATATTCTCCAAACCCTCGGTTATTGTAAATACTTTGCTCATTGAGTAGTTGTACTTTCGGTGCTATACGCGTAAAATAACATCATATTAAACATTCAGTTATGTCAACATAACGCACTCATTAGTGTTTGGTATAAAAATAGGAAAAAAAATATCGGAAGGAGATTTTAGATTGCAGATGTACGGATTTCAAGTGTGCAGATTAAGTCTGCACCGGAGGTTAGATAGATTAAACGGATTAAAAGACGGCCGGGATTCGCTTCAATAATTCTTATCGATTAACGAATCCTTCGCTACGCTCAGGATGACAAATATTTTTAATCAATGAATCATAAAATCATCTGCATATTTAAAATCTGCACATCTGTAGTTCCTATTCCACAATGATCTCATCAACCAGCAGCCAGGCTTTGGCACCGGCAATATATTCGCCGGGCGGAATGATGCCTTTATTGGTTGCCTTTACCCGGATGTATCTTGCCCGTACAGGTTTAACCGTTGCCCTTACCTGGTTAATTCCGTTGGCCGGAAAGGAGGTCTGGCGGTAAACTTCGGTATATGTTTTACCATCGGCCGAGGTTTCAAAAGTGAGCACCTGGGGCTCCCACATTTTTTGCCAGTGATATTTTAAAATATTAACACCTAACTGTGATACCTGCTGCGCCGATCCAAGATCAACCACTGCCTCAAAATCAATGCCGTTAAACCCGTACCACTGGCCATCGTTATACAACTTATTACCAAAAACGCCGTTTACCAGCTCCGAAACATCGCCGGAGTTATAAGCCCCCTGCGGCGGGTTAGTAAGTATTATTGTTTTGCCAACCGCTTTATGCAGGTGAAAATCCTTTTCATACACCCTGCCATAAAGCTTTGCTTCACTAAACACTGCTGCTTTAACCAGGCCCGATTGCGTAATAATAATTGGTTGATTATACTTTTTACTTTTTAAAGTTGGTGCGGTACCGTCGGTAGTATAATAGATATGGGCACCGGGTAATGTACTACTTAAAGCCAATTGCTCCCGGTGATCGGGTGATTGGCTTACACCATCGGTTATTTCATCAAAGGTATTTGCGGCATTGATATTCAGTTGTTTTAGTAGCGGCTGCTCATATCGTAAGCGTTTTAAAAATCCGGCGTAATCTTTATTGCCTTTATCCGTCCAGGCAATTTCGGCCAGTGCCAGCATGCGCGGAAACAGCTGATGTTCAGCCTGGGCCGGGCTGGCCATATATTCGCTCCAGGCGTTGGCCTGTACACCTTTGATGTATTTGGCTTCGTCGGCATTAAGTGCCGTAGTTGTAGGTTCGTAGTTGTAAATTTTGCTTAACGGGGTATAGCCGCCGCCAGCCAGTGGCTCGCTGGGATATAGCGACTGGTAATAATCCAGGTAAACATATTTTTCGGGCGTCATGATGGCATCATGATGTTGCTTGGCTGCAACAATGCCCCCTTCCTCACCTGTCCAGCTCATCACAGTGGCGCCAGGTGCAAGGCCGCCTTCCAATATCTCATCCCAGCCAATAATCTGCCGGCCTTTGCTGTTTAAATACTTTTCCATGCGGCCAATGAAATAGCTTTGCAGCTCATGTTCATCTTTCAAATGCTCATCCCTCATACGCTGCTGGCATTTAGGGCAGGTTTTCCATTTAGTTTTAGGGCATTCATCGCCACCAATGTGGATATATTTTGATGGGAAAAGCGGCAATACTTCATCCAGCACATTTTGTAAAAAGGTAAAAGTTTCTTCGTTGCCTGCACAATACACATCATCAAAAATACCCCAGAACGTTGCGGTTTTGTATGGCCCGCCGGTACAGCCCAATTGCGGATAAGCCGCTAATGCAGCCAGCGCATGACCCGGCATTTCAATTTCAGGAATAATATTGATGTGCCTTTCAGTGGCATATTTTACTATTGCTTTTACTTCGGCTTGTGTATAATAACCGCCGTAGCGTTTACCGTCAAAACGGTGCGGGCTATCCTTTTTATGGCCGATAATGGTTTCGTCGCGCCAAGCCGAAATGCTTTGCAGCAATGGATATTTCTTTATTTCGATACGCCAGCCCTGATCATCAGTCAAGTGCCAGTGAAAAGTATTGATCTTGTAGAGCGCCAGCAGATCGATCCATTTTTCAATGGCATCCACCTTAAAAAAATGGCGGCTCACATCCAGGTGCATCCCCCGGTACGCAAAACGCGGATGATCTTCAATAACACCGCCCTGCACCGTTATTTTTCCGTTGGCCTTATGCAGTAATTGAATCAGCGATTGCAAGCCATAAAACACCCCGGCCTGATCATGCCCCACAATGCTGATCTGCTTTGATGTTACAGATAAAATATATCCTTCTGGTTGAGGAACGCCTACAGAATCGATACTTAATTGAATAATTGATGATTTTGCATATTTACCCACCGGCAAGTTACGCCCCGAAAGCGATTTAAAGTAACCATTAAAAAAGATGAGATTACTCGGGTTAATACCTTTATCTACCGATATATAAGTTGTTGCGACAAAACTGAATACAGTATTATTTTTTTGAACCTTAAATGGCTGCGGTATAATACCCTGCTCCTTAATCTGGGCAGATATATGGCCGATAATAAATATCAGGCATAATATGGTTAACAGAAACTTGCGGGGATTGAACTGACTGATCATCGGCTATTTATTGTTAAAGCCGAATATAGTTGTTTATGCTGAAAAGGAATAATTAAGTAATGTGCATAGATAAGTTCCCCCTTTGAAAGAGAATCGCACGTTACTTCCTGATTTTAATTGTCTTTTGTGTTATATGGCCCCTATAGCCTTGCGGTAATTATTAATAGCCCTGATAATGGATTGCACAATTTCGTTTTGCCCATCGTTGGAGTTCAGGTAATCTTCTTCTTCGGGATTATTGATAAAACCTGTTTCAATGAGTACGGCAGGCATAGCGCTATGGGCAAGCACCAATACGCCCTGTTCTTTTACACCGGCACTTTCGCGGCCATTGGTGTCTTCAAATTCAGTATTCAATAAATCGCCAAAAAGGATACTTTGCTTACGGTATTTTTGAATGTAGGCATTTAATATAATGAGGTTGGATGGGTCACTTTCGTCATAGCTTTCATAATTCTGCTTATAGTTTTTCTCAATAAAAATAGATGAGTTTTCACGAACAGCCTCTTCCTGCTCCTTTAACCTGTGAAAACCATAAACCAGTAATAGTACTCCTTTTCTTTTGTGTGCAATGGCCGCATTACCCTCTGGCGATGAATTACAGTGAATGGAGATAAACAGGTTGCCATGATTTTGATTGGCAATGGCCGATCGATGGTTAAGCTCAATAAAGGTATCATCTGTACGGGTCATGATAGTATTAACACTGGTGATTTGTGAGTCGATAGCTGCCTTTAGTTTTTTGGCAATAGCCAGCGTTACATTTTTTTCAACCGAGTAAGAGCCCCGTGCACCAGGATCTTTACCGCCGTGCCCGGCATCAATAATAATGGTTTTAAACCTAAAGGTTGAAAGCGAAGGCACCGTATCACGCACGGGGGTAAAAGCACTAAAACAAAAAAACAGTGCTACAAGCCCACTATTAATGGCTGCTATGTAAAAAATTCTGGTATTAAAGATCATTTTTTTATTGCCTTTTTGCTGCATTTTGGGCATAGGCCGGTAGCATATAAAGTAAATCCCTCCAGTTCAAATCCCTGGGGTAAGTTTATGGCTGGCAGGTGCAGCTCATTCAGGCAGTATACATTTTTGCAATTGGTGCAGTTAAAATGTAAGTGCTCATCATGGTGATGACCTTCGTCGCAGTTAGAGGTGCATAGCGCATAATTTGCAGTTCCGTTTAAATCAAATACCTTGTGTATAATCCCCTTTTCTTCAAATGCGTTCAAAATACGATAAAGCGTTACGCGGTCAATATCATTCATTACACTTTCCAGATCGGGTTGGGAAGTGGCGGCGCTTCTTGATGACATCATGGATAAAACCCGGAGTCGTGGAGCAGTTTTTTTTAAATGATGCTTGTTCAGCAAATCTTCAAAATGAAAATTATTGCGGGTTTGTGCCATTTAATTTAAAAGGATATAATATTAGGATACAAATTTAACAAGAATAACCAATGGTTTAAAATAAGGAAAGGTTTATTGCTAAAAGTTTGCGATTATACGTTCAACCACTGATTAAACAACCCGCCTCAACTTAAACTCCTTACGGTTATGCTTGCAAACCCCCGTATATTTATAGTTTACAAAATGTGCAACAGCAATAAGCAAGCCGCCAACCGGTACAATAACGCCCTCGGCCCGGTCTTTTGCAAAGGCGTGCCCCAGCATAATAATTGCAAAGCCGCTAACCAATAAAATTAAGGGCAGCACC
The DNA here is from genome assembly GCF_014200575.1 of Mucilaginibacter saanensis. GTDB lineage: Bacteria > Bacteroidota > Bacteroidia > Sphingobacteriales > Sphingobacteriaceae > Mucilaginibacter. The sequence continues at coordinate 49,841 of NZ_JACHBZ010000019.1, forward strand.
CGGTGATGGATACGCAGATGTGATAAGCCTATGGCATAAGTACCTATCATGAGTGCCAGAACTATCATCCCCCACTCTACCCAGGCATTGGCCAGGAAACCAAGGCCCAGTAACGGTAAACTGGTAAACAGCACGGGTACTAATGCACAATGTATGGCGCATAAGGTTGAAGCTGTTATACCAATACTATCAAGCCGCGAAGATGCTTTTTGAAAATCCATCGGGCAAATATAAAACAAACGCAACATAATTGCATTAGTTTTATTCCTATTTTTGTCACATTTTATTTTAACTTTTTAGTAACAACTACTTAATATTGAAGTCAATAATTATTTTTGCATTTATTACTTTTTATAAACTGTGACTATAGCTGCTCTATATAAATTAAAACAAAACTGGCTAAATGCTTATGATACCAGTTTAAAACGCGTTAAATTGCTTATTGGCACCATATTAATAGTAGCCATTATCAATATATTACCGTCGTTTTTCAGAACCATCGAAGCCAGGAACGGCGTAGTACTTAATGACTGGGTGCTGGCGCATTTACCGGCTTATGATGTATCTGTCCCTATTTTTGCCATTATATGGGGTATGGGCCTGCTCATGGCTGTTAGAGCTTTTTATAAACCATCTGTTTGTGCAACCTACATTTGGACACTGATACTGATTTGTATAGCCCGTTTTATTTCTATCACACTGGTTAAGCTTGATCCGCCCGCAGGTATGGTGCCTTTGGTTGATCCACTTACAGGTTACTTTTATGGGCACGCTGCCATTACCAAAGATCTGTTTTTCTCGGGCCACACCTCAACTATGGTACTCATTTACCTGAATCTTGAAAAAAAGACCGACCGTATTATTGGCTTTATAGCCGCTGCGGTAGTGATGTTTTTATTACTTATACAGCACATCCATTATACCATGGATGTATTGGCTGCCCCCGTAATTGTTTACTGCCTGTACCGGTTTGCCCGGGCACTCGATTTGTAATTTTATAGTACTTTTTTATTTATATATGATTTCTTTATTCATTTTTTAAATGCAACATAATTGCATTTAAAAAATGAATCTACTATGTTTGCATAAAATAATTGCAGATGGAAAAGAAATTACCGGTAACCGTACTAAGTGGCTTTTTGGGCAGCGGCAAAACAACCCTGTTAAATCATATATTACACAACAAGCAGCATTTAAAGGTAGCCGTGATAGTTAATGACATGAGCGAGGTTAATATTGACGCCCGCCTGGTAGCCAATCAAAAAACATTATCGCGCACGGAGGAAAAGCTGGTAGAAATGAGCAACGGCTGTATTTGCTGCACCCTGCGCGAGGACCTGATGATAGAGGTAGAAAAACTGGCTAAGGAAGGCCGGTTTGATTACCTGCTTATTGAAAGCACCGGCATATCAGAACCGATACCTATTGCCCAGACATTTAACTTTGCTGATGAAGAGGCAGGTATTGACCTGAGCCGCTTTGCTGTACTGGACACCATGGTTACCGTGGTAGATTGCTTTAACTTTTACCGGGACTTTGGCAGTGCTGAGCTGCTGCTTAACCGCAACCTGGTAAATAACCCGGCCGACCGCCGCACCATTGTTAATCTGCTTACAGATCAAATTGAGTTTGCCGATGTAATACTGCTCAACAAAACTGATCTTGTACTACCCAAACAGGTAAAGGTACTGGAAGCATTGATCAGGAAACTCAATCCAGGAGCAAAAATACTGCATACCGAATTTGGGAAAATTGCCCCTGCCGAAATATTGAATACCGGTTTGTTTGATTTTGACAAAGCTTCCCAATCAGCCGGGTGGATAATGGAACTGAATGGACACCATACGCCCGAAACAGAAGAATACGGCATCAGCTCCACAGTTTTCAGATCAAAAAAGCCGTTTCACCCCGAAAGGTTTTATAAATACCTGCACCATGATTTTCCGCAGAATATTATCCGTTCAAAAGGTTTGTTCTGGATAGCCTCGGCACCTGATGATGCGCTGAACTTTTCACAGGCTGGCGGATCATCCCGGCTGGAGAACGCCGGCGTTTGGTGGGCAAGTATGCCATATCAGCAACGCATCAGGTATAATGATTTTGTTGAAAACCGTGAGCTTATTGAAAAAAGCTGGTCAAAGGACTTTGGCGACCGGCATAATGAACTGGTGTTTATCGGCGAGCATCTGGACAAAGCATCGCTGACCACCGAGCTTAACAATTGCCTCACAACCGATGCCGAAGTCCGTGATTTTTTATCAGGCAAAAGCTTTACCGATCCATTTAACAATCCACCTCATTAACGTTTTTAAATACCTTGTTCATGCAGCAGGTGCATGGAGTCTTTCAGGTCGCGGTACAGCTTTTTAAATACCACAAATAATTTGCTGTACCGTTCATGTTTCTGCATATCAGGCTCAATAACCCTTTCGTTATTGGTGCGTGTAAGCTGGTTGTAGCTTTGAGGATGCAACACCTGCATAGCCAAATAAATAGCCCCAACTGCCGATGCATCTTCGGGTTGCAGCACCACCAGTTTTTTACCAGTAATATCGGCCAGTATCTGTGTCCATGTGCCGGAGCTTACAAAGCCCCCGCTAATATTAACCTGGGTAATATTTACAGAGGCATCCTCTACTGTTTTAAGCACGTCATAAAGTGCAAAACAAATACCTTCAAGGGCGGCCCTTAAAAAATGCTCCCGGGTATGGGCGGGCTTAATATTTAAAAACGCACCACTGGTTTTGGTATCCCAAAGGGGCGCTCGCTCGCCATATAAATAAGGTAAAAACAATAGACCGTTACTTCCCGCCGCAATTGTTTCTATGATATTAAACAGTTCATCATAATCGGCAGTCGTCAGATCTTCTTTTTGCAGAAAATTTTTCAGCAGCCAGTTAATTGCTATTCCCCCGTTATTTACCGCGCCGCCGCAAACAAAAGTTTGCTCATTAAGCAGGTAATTAAAGGTCATGCCGCCAAAGTTATAAACCGGATTTGGGCTGGTGATGCGTACCGCACCACTGGTACCAATGGTAAGCGCAGCTATGCCGGCACCCATGGTATGGCTGCCCAAATTGGCACAGCACCCATCACTGGCGCCAATAATAAAATTAGTTTTTTGCGGAATACCCAGCAACGTGGCCGTTACCGCATCCAGATCATGGCGATAGTAAGTGGTATTTTGAGGTTGTGATAGCTTGTCGGCAGTTATTCCGGCCAAGACACACGCGGTGGTGCTCCACTCCAGTTTTAAAATATCAAACAAGCCCGTTGCCGAAGCAATCGAATAATCAACCTGGAAACTCCTGAATAGCTTAAACCATATAAACTCCTTTACTGATATAAATTTATACGTACGGGTAAACAGTTCAGATTTATTGGTTCGCAGCCATATCAGCTTGCATAAAGGTGTCATGGCATGTATTGGCGTACCTGTAGTGCGGTAGATTTCCTCTCCTTCGGCCGAATCTCTCAGATGTTGTGCTATATCCTCACTCCGCGAATCGGCCCAGGTGATCATGGCTGATAATGGTAGCCCCAGCTCATCAACCGGAATAATGCTATGCATGGCGCTGCTCAGGCTTACCGCCCCCGGTGCGTAGCCAATCTGGGCCACAATATCTTTCAGGCACCTTACAAACGCATCCCATATCAATAAAGGATCCTGTTCACTATAACCCGGTTCGGGGCTATTAATCGGGTAATGACGTTGTACCACGCCTAATGCCTGCCCGGTTAAAGTGAGTGCCACTGCCTTAGTGCTGCCGGTGCCTATATCAATCCCTACAATATATGGTTGCATATTATTCAAATTAACAGGTGTAGTTCGTCAGCTCCCACCGGTACTTTACCATTTACGGTTTAATAAGGCCACAAAATAAGATTTATCTTTGGCTTGAGGACAATAAAAATCAATACCCGCAACCCTGCAAAAAGCATCTCTGAGCCTGATTTTGCAACACTTTAAAAAGATACGGAGCTGATGTTTCCATGACAGACCATGACAGTTCCACTCTTTTTATTATCTAAATTAGCTTTACCAATATAAACCAATTAATCTATGCAAGTAATTTTTGGAGTTTTCTTCCATTTCATCGGTGGCTTTGCCTCGGGGAGCTTTTACATTCCCTATAAAAAAATTAAAGGCTGGGCCTGGGAAAGCTACTGGATTGTAGGCGGCATTTTTTCCTGGTTCATTGTGCCGCCGCTGGCTGCATGGTTAACCATTCCGGGTTTTGCAGATATTATTAGCCATACCAGCACCTCCGTTATCGGGTGGACCTATTTAATGGGCCTGCTCTGGGGCATAGGTGGGCTCACTTATGGCCTGGGCGTGCGATACCTCGGGGTATCATTAGGCAGCACCATTATACTGGGCCTTTGCTCCGTTTTTGGCGCCCTGATACCCTCTGTTTATTATGATATTTTTCCGAAGGCCGGTAAGGACACCTTTAGCATGCTGTTGCATACCCCATGGGGGCAAATGGTGTTACTCGGAGTCTTGTTATGTGTAGCGGGTATAGTTATTTGCGGTAAGGCGGGCATGATGAAGGAGCGCGAACTATCTGCAAACGGTCAAATTGATCAGCAGGAAAATAAGGACTACCGCTTTGGCCTGGGTATCCTGGTAGCCATTATATCAGGTGTATTAAGTGCTTGCTTTAATTTCGGCATCGAAGCCGGCAAATCAATGGCCGATACCGCTAACCAGATCTGGCAAGCCGCGCATCCGGGACAAGGAAATTTCCTGTATCAGAACAATGTAACTTACATTATTATACTATGGGGGGGCCTTACTACCAATTTTATATGGTGCATGATGCTTAATGCCCGCAACAAAACGTTTGATAATTATACCGATAAAAAAACACCGCTCCTTAAAAACTATTTGTTTGCCGCACTGGCTGGCACCACGTGGTTTTTGCAGTTCTTTTTTTACGGTATGGGCGAAAGTAAAATGGGCAACGGAGCAAGCTCATGGATACTGCACATGGCATTTATTATTCTGATAGCCAATATGTGGGGCCTTGTATTAAAGGAATGGAAAGGCGTAAGCAAAAAAACACTTACCACCATATTAGCAGGTATAGCTGTCATTATCCTGTCGGTGCTGGTAGTAGGTTATGGTAACTCTATCAAGTAAAAATATAAATCAGTAATTCAACAATTAAAAATAACTCACAATTCAATAATAGTATGTCTGTCAAAACAACACAATTTAAGCACGTAAGCTACCTGTGGGATGATGCCAAAGCTGCCGAACTGGAAGGCGATGAAGTTGCCCTGTTAATATACCGCTCCAACCTATTGGGCGCCGATCTGAGGTTAACCAACTATGGCGGTGGCAACACATCCTGTAAATTAACGTCGAAAGACCCGTTAACCGGCAGTGAGGTTGAGGTAATGTGGATCAAAGGCTCGGGCGGCGATATAGGTACGCTAAAAAAGAGTGGCCTGGCCGCACTGTACGTTGACAGGCTGCGCAGCCTTAAAAACGTTTACCGTGGCGTGGAGCATGAAGACGAAATGGTGGAGCTGTTTAACCATTGTATTTATGATCTGGCATCAAAAGCTCCATCGATTGATACACCCCTGCACGGCTTTTTGCCCTTTAAACATATTGATCACCTGCACCCTGATGCTGCGATAGCTATTGCAGCCGCCAAGGACGGTAAAAAGATAACACAAGAACTTTTTAACGGCACCATAGGCTGGGTGGAGTGGAAAAAACCAGGCTTTGAACTGGGCCTGCAGTTAAAACAATGTCTTGATGAAAACCCGGGTATCCGTGGTATTATGCTGGGTTCGCACGGTTTATTTACCTGGGGCGATACTGCTTACGAAAGCTACATCAACACCCTGGAAGTAATTGAGCGCTGCGCCGAATACCTGGAAGAGAACTATGGCAAAAAAGGCCCCGTTTTTGGTGGCCAAAAAGTACAAAGTTTAGATGAGGCAGGTCGTAAAAAACAAGCTGCGGCCATAGCCCCTATTCTGCGTGGCTTTTGCTCAAGCCAGAAACACATGATAGGTCATTTTACTGATGACGCACGTGTACTGGAATTTATCAACTCCAATGACCTTGACCGTTTGGCACCGTTAGGCACCAGTTGCCCGGATCACTTCCTGCGCACCAAGATAAGTCCGTTGGTACTTGATCTTACACCAAGCGAAGATTTGAGCGATGTTAAAGCATTGCAGGAACGCCTTACCCCGGCTTTTGAGGCATACCGCCAAATGTATACCGACTACTATAATACCTGCAAACATGATAACAGCCCGGCTATAAGGGATACCAACCCGGTAATTATTCTTTATCCAGGTGTTGGTTTGTTCTCCTTTTCAAAAGATAAACAAACTGCACGTGTAGCTGCTGAGTTTTATACCAACGCCATTAACGTAATGAAAGGCGCCGAGGCTATATCCGAATATACCTCGTTACCACGCCAGGAGGCTTTTGATATTGAATACTGGCTATTGGAAGAAGCCAAGTTACAGCGTATGCCAAAGCCAAAAGCTTTATCTGGCAAAATTGCCCTTATAACAGGCAGCGCAGGTGGTATAGGTAAAGCCATTGCCAAAAAGTTTGTGGATGAAGGTGCTGTGGTAATCCTGAACGACATGAACACCGAGCGTTTAGATGGCGCAGGCGAGGAATTTAAAAAGCAATATGGTAAAGACTCATACACCACTGCAGTGCTTGACGTTACTAACAACCAGCAAATTAGTGCAGCCCTTGAAACAGCTGCTTTAGCTTTTGGCGGGATAGATATTGTGATCAATAACGCAGGTTTATCTATATCCAAATCCATTGCAGACCATACCGATAAGGATTGGGACCTGCTGTACGATGTATTGGTAAAGGGCCAGTTCTTTGTTACCCAGGCAGCTGTTGAAGTAATGAAAAAACAAGCCATCGGCGGCGATATTATTAACATTGTAAGCAAAAACGCCTTAGTAAGCGGACCAAACAATGCAGGCTATGGGTCAGCAAAGGCGGCACAATTGCATCTGAGCCGTTTAAATGCAGCGGAACTTGGTGCCGATCATATCCGTGTAAACGTAGTAAATCCTGATGCCGTAATTAGCGACAGCAATATCTGGGCTGGTGGCTGGGCCGAAGGCCGCGCAAAAGCATACGGAGTTACCGTAGCCGAACTGCCTGCTTATTACGCCAAACGTACATTATTAAACGAGATTATATTACCTGCCGATATTGCTGATGCCTGCTTTGCCTTTACCGGCGGCCTGCTCAACAAATCAACCGGCAACGTGTTAAATGTTGATGGCGGTGTGGCTATGGCATTTGTACGATAGTTTGGAATAAGGACTTTTGGACGAAAGATTTTTAGATCAAGGACAAAAGAATGCAACTAATATATATGTCATTGCGAGCGCAGCGCGGCAATCGCGAACTATACAACTCAACCTGCTTGGTTCCTTGCAATGCTATGACCCTTGTAAAATTAAAGACTTACGAAGTTTTAAAACTTCGTAAGTCTGACTGACAAGTGCTGATAGCAAACAAAATATAAACATGCAAAGAGTAGCATTTAAAATGAAACTGTTTAAAGGTTATGAAGCCGAATACCAAAAGCGGCATGACCAGATATGGCCCGAGTTATCAGCCTTGTTAAAAGAAACAGGCATCAGCGACTATTCTATATTTTTAGATGAAGAAACCAATAGCCTCTTTGGTGTTTTAAAAGTGACCGATATAGCCTTAATGGATACATTACCGGCAAAGGCACTTATGCAAAAATGGTGGGCATACATGGGCGATATTATGGAAAGTAACCCAGACCACTCGCCTGTTAGTTTGCCCCTTAAAGAGGTTTTTTATTTACCATAACCAATACAAACCGATAAGTTATGCAATTAGAGAAATATAAAGTAGATGAGCATAATCATCAGCATTTAAATAATCACCAGCGCAAATTAGATTTTATTGCAGCTGATATCGATGGACTGGATACTATACTCCAAAAACTGGCAGCCTTTCAGATAGCTATACCGAGCTGGGCCTTAGGAACCGGCGGTACACGTTTTGGCCGTTTCTCTGGCGGTGGTGAACCACGCAGCCTCGAAGAAAAAATCGATGATGTAGGTTTAATACATGCCTTAAATAAAAGCAGTAACTCTATATCCCTGCATATCCCCTGGGATATTCCAGAAAATGCAGCAGCCATTAAAGCTCTGGCATCCCAGCATGGCCTGCACTTTGACGCTGTAAACTCCAATACGTTTCAGGATCAGCCATCGCAGCAGCACAGCTACAAACACGGCTCACTGCACCATGTTGATAAAGCAGTGCGTAAACAGGCCGTTGAGCACAATATCGAAGTAATTAAATACGGTGTAGAGCTTGATTCGAAAGCCCTGTCTGTATGGCTGGCTGATGGCTCAAACTTTCCGGGACAGTTAAATATGCGCGGCGCTTTTGAGCGTACATTAGAGAGTTTACAGGAAATTTATGAAGCCCTGCCTGCCGACTGGAAAGTTTGGGTTGAATACAAACCATACGAACCAAATTTTTACTCTACCACTATTGGCGATTGGGGACAATCATACCTGCTATCATCAAAACTGGGCAAAAAGGCTCAAACCCTGGTTGACCTGGGTCACCATTTGGGCAGCACCAATATTGAGCAAATTGTATCATTATTACTGATGGAAGGCAAACTTGCCGGTTTTCACTTTAACGACTCTAAATACGGCGACGATGATTTAACTGTAGGCTGTATCAACCCATACCAGTTATTCCTGATATTTAATGAACTGGTTGAGGGCATGGACGCCCGCGGCATGAACCATGCTACCGGCATAGGCTGGATGATTGATGCATCGCACAACGTAAAAGACCCTATTGAGGATCTGCTGCAATCTGTTGAAGCCATTAAAATAGCTTATGCACAAGCATTGCTGGTTAACCAACCTGCCCTGGTACAGGCACAGCAGCAAAATGATGTGGTACTGGCACAGGAAATTTTACAACAGGCTTACCGCACCGATGTTCGCCCGTTACTTGCTGAAGCCCGTTTAAGAAATGGTGGCGCCTTACAGCCATTAACCCTATACAGGCAACAGGCGGTGCGCAATCAATTGATCAAGGAACGTGGAGCATTGACAGTATCAACTGGTTTGTAAACTATGAAGCAAATACCCGTTATAGCTATTTTTGACGTAGGCAAAACCAATAAAAAGTTGTTTCTTTTTGACGAGAACTATAAAATAGTTTTTGAAAGAACGGCACGCTTTACGGAAACCCACGACGAGGATGGTGACCCTTGCGAAAATCTGGATAGCCTGCGGCTGTCTGTGTTTGACTCGTTAAGGGAAATATTTAAACACCAGGAGTTTGACCTTAAAGCGGTTAACTTTTCAACCTATGGGGCAAGCTTTGTTTTTGTTGACGAAGACGGCAGGCCCCTTACACCTTTGTATAATTACCTTAAACCATATCCACCAGAGCTGGGCAGGCAGTTTTATGAAACCTATGGCGACGAAGCCCGGTTTGCATGCGAAACTGCTTCGCCCATTTTGGGTAATTTAAACTCGGGGCTACAGGTTTACAGGCTTAAATACCAGCAGCCGGAGGTTTTTAAAAAGTTAAAATACGCGCTGCACTTACCGCAGTATATGAGCTATTTACTTAGCGGCCAAATGGTAACAGACCTGACCAGTATTGGTTGCCATACTGCCCTTTGGGATTTTGAAAAAAACAACTACCATGAATGGGTAACCTGCGAAGATATATTACCTAAAATGGCACCTCTGAAACCTGCTGACAGTGTACTTTCGCCGGTGTTCCCGGGGAGTACCTATAGCGTGGGTATTGGCCTGCATGATAGTTCGGCAGCGCTTATACCCTACTTGGTAAGCTTTAATATGCCATTTGTGCTGATATCGACGGGAACATGGTCAATCAGCCTTAATCCCTTTAATCAAACACCACTCACCGAAGAGGAGCTTAAAAACGATTGCCTGAACTACCTGCAATATAAAGGGGGTCCTGTTAAGGCTTCGCGCCTGTTTACCGGTTATGATTATGAGCAGCAAATAAAACGCATAGCTGCACATTTTAACCAGGATGTGATACGTTACCGCACCATCAATTATGACGCTGCTATAGTAGCCAAATTGCAGGCACAAGCGGCTTTACAATCCAAACAGCAGGAAGGGCAATTGCAGAAATCTGTTTTTGAACAACGTAACCTTGCCGATTTTGGTGACGATGTAGAAGCCTATCACCAGCTGATGATTGATATTGTTGAGCAACAGACCAAATCAACAGGATACGTGCTGAAGGACTGCAAAATCCAACGCATATTTGTTGATGGCGGATTTAGCAAAAACACTGTATTTATGCACTTGCTGGCCTTTGCATTTCCGCATCTGGAGGTTTATGCTGCATCAATGGCTCAGGCCACTGCGGTGGGCACGGCCCTTGCTATTCACCAGGCCTGGAATACCAAAGCCTTGCCACATGATCTGATAGAACTGAAATACTATTCAGGTGTACAGAACGAAGTAGTGTAAAAAGGTCACAACTTTTAGATACAGGAAATAAGAAATTAATATCATACAGCAAAAAGCGCATCATTATAATGACGCGCTTTTTGCTGTTTCCGGTGTTTATGCCACTTGCCTTACCAACGTTAAAATATCCTCCAGCATTCCGGCGTCTTTTATAATTCTTTCATGCCCTACAGCTTCACATTCCTTAATTAAAATTTCAGGGTGAGTGCTCAAAAACTCTTGCAAATAAGCGTAAGGGGCAGTTTTATCTTCCTTATCATAGGCCAGCCAATGTTTTACAGCCGCGTTGTCCGGATACAAATCAGAGAGGTTAAAATGCGCTGCCTGCATTTCAAATAATGATTCAAAGTTTTCAAAAAATTGGTCCTGTGCTATTTGTAATGTTCCGGCGGCCTCCATACTGGCTATAAAGTTTTCCTTTAACCTTACCAAAGGAGCTATACTTATCAATAATGACGGTTTAACAGCCGTATTGTTAATAGCAAGCACATTAGCCATTACGCCAAGCGAGTGCCCTATCAATATATCAGGCGCACCATAGGTATCAATAACTGCTTCTGTAGCTTTGGAAAAAAGCAACAGGTTCGATAATTCGCCTTCCGAACTACCGTTACCCGGTGCATCAAAAGCGATGATCTGTAGGTTTTCAATAGTTCTAAGCGTGTTGATCAGATCGGCAAAATCAGCCGCCTTAGATCCCCAACCGTGTGTAATAACCACCTTACAACTGCCATTACCCCATTTAAAACCATTAAATTTTAACACTGAACCGCTAAAGTGTGGATCATTAACCTGTAAACTGAATGGCTCCGCTTTATCCAATAGCTCTTGCTGCTGTAACCTTACCGGAAACTTTGGCGAATAACAGATCAGTTGCCACAGTAACCTGGCTACCTCCTTTTCATTGGTATATTGTAGTTCTTTAACCTGGGCAATAATTTCTTTAAGCTTTTTCATAGATGGGTTGCAACTATCAAAGGTATAAACCCACATCCAAAGTCCTTCTTTTTTAGTAAAGTCTTTAAAAAAAATGACATCAGCTTTAAAAAGATCCAGGTGCTACTTTTTACCGGCTCCCAACCATAGCAGTGTATTGATGATCAGCTTATTTTGAATATCGTTATCAAATGTTTGGGATTGTTCTTTATCGGTTCCACCATCATAATCAATGGCGTTGTGGCCCATGTTAAAATAAACCATGCGGTAGTTCTTATTTGTCCAAACCACGGGATAGTAGCCACTATGCCATATCTCGCTTTGTTTTGGCCCCGTACCAAGCGGAAAACTTGTTGAATCAATAGCCAGTAATATATCAATAGCCGGATTGGTACGCAAATCGTGCTCCCATCTGTACCATTCATTGGGCGATGCTTTAAAGGTTTTAGGCAAGCCCTTGGTTACCGGATGTTTGGTATCCTCAACTCTTAAAATAGCCGATGTAGGGTGCCAGGTATTACTACTATACTGTCCTGATCCCAGGAACTCATCATGATACCAATCCCAGTTTTGAGGATAGTCTGACGGTGTAAGTGCAAATGCCGAAAAATGGAACCCTATCCAGCCGCCGCCTTTTTTTATGTACTGCTCAAATGCAGCCCTTTGTGAAGCATCATCGGGCCTGGTATCTAAAAATATCACTATCTGGTATTTGGCCAAAAATTCCGGATTCATATTGTTCCAGTTTTTGGTGGAGTCATAAGTAAAATTATATTTCTTAGCCATTTCAGGGAACCAGCGGTTAGCCTCATGCATAAAGCTGATATGCGCCTTATCGTTTCGGCCGGTGTAAAAGGCTATTACCTTAAACTTGGCTTTATGGTCTTGTGCTTTAGCATTATAAAAGCTAAAACATAATACAATTACCGTCACAAATGCAGCAATTTTTTGAATACGGGTACGAGCAATCATGGTTAAAATGGGTATTGGTTTACAATTACAATCATAAAACTACCTGTTTTTGCAGAACGTTTAATACCTAAAGCAAGTATGAGAGGTAATGTAGGGGCAAAATGCTCCTGATTAATACAACACTACAGCACGCAGATGCGTAACAGTAACCCAATCAGGTGCAAAAGCCGTCAAAGCTCCTTTTATTTTATGAGCATATTAATTAGTATAAAAGATGTAAGTAAAAATATCATACATTAAGCAACCATAACAGCACCGTGCCGTTATGCTAAAGCATAATTTATACCAACATGCAAATATACCAGCAAGCACTTCAGCTCAAAGAACGGAAACGCGGCTTTCATTTGATCACCAATGATATAGTATATGCCCTACCGGCAATTGGCCATATTAAAACAGGGATATTGCAGGTTTTTATACAGCATACATCAGCATCATTAACTATTAATGAAAACGCCGACCCAGCCGTACGCAGGGACTTTGAAATGTATTTTAGCAAAACCGTACCAGAAAATGATCCCGATTACTTACATGATGACGAAGGCCCGGATGATATGCCTGCCCATTTAAAGGCAGCTTTACTGGGCTGCTCGGTTATGATACCTATACGCCATGGTAAACTGGCGCTTGGTACATGGCAGGGCATTTATTTATGTGAACACCGTAATTATGGCGGCCCGCGTAGTTTGGTGATCACAGCCTGGGGCGAATAGCTATATATCACTTTTTTATTATTATCTGTTATTAATTTAAAATATCAAAACCAATTAAATAATTATCTTTAACTATTAGCACAATACTTAAAAACCTATTTGTTCCTGTTATACCAAACACGTTTTAATAATAAATTAACTCGGCGTAGTTTTATTTCGTATAACAACAAATGGATTATAAACCTTAGCCCGGCAATAAACGACTAACCCGTGTAACTATTAATTAATGAAGCAACTTTTAGTATTTTTTATGTTATTGATATTCACTGTTACCTGCGGTTATGGCCAGGTAAAGGATATTAATGGCATCAGAAAAAAGCTTCCTTATATTACTGATAGTATTAAATACGTAGATGCGCTGAATCGTTTAGGGATACTCATGTATGAGAGCAACGTTGATAGCGCTTTTTACTACGCCACAAGGGCCAGAACCATTGCCGAAAGATTAAAGTACATACATGGTTACGCGGATGCATTAAATACCATAGGAATAGTTTTTGATCTGAAAGGCAACCTGCAATTATCCTTGCGCTACTATAATGATGCCTATAATCATTATCAGGACATACATGACACGGCCAACGTAGTACAAACCCTCATGAACATTGGCCTGGTGTTTAATGAAAATAAAGAGGATAATAAGGCTATTGAAATACTAAACAAAGCCATGTACCTGGGTAGCAATCTTAAAAAAGATTCCATCATGTCGCTTTTGTTATGCAATTATTTACTCACTTATCCTGAAGAGATCCCGAAAGATTCTGTGAGTATTTATCTTGACAAGGCAAGAGAAATAGCCACCAGATATAAGGACAACCGTGTTCTATTGGTTACAGACCAGATACAGGCGCAACTATATTTTAAAAGTAATGAGCCCGATAAAGGCATTAACCTATTGCAAAAAACGGCCGCAGAGGGTATAGCGATGGACCTGAATTACCTTAGTTTAGATATGATTCAGAGTTTGGGTGATTTTTATAGCGCTGCGGACACTAATAAAGCCATAACCTATTACAAACAGGGCCTGCGTATTGCCGATTTAAAAGGCTACCACTTTTATGAAAAAGTATTCGGGAAAAAGCTGTTTGATATTTATATAATAAAGCATGACCTATCGGCGATACAACAATATAGCTTTAAACTATTAAAGCTTTATGATGACGAGGAAAAGTTCACCAACACTTCGGGCTTTGATTATATTGATTACGCCTTAAAAGATAAGGAGCTGGAAGCCACCAATATCAGAAGCCATAACCGGCAAATACTCGTTGTTATATTAGGTATTTTGTTTGTGTTAACAGCCGTAACCATGCTTATTATTTATCGCCTGTACCGCCTTAAGCAAAAGCATACAGTAACCCTGGAAGCACTTAACAGATCGGTATTACTGCGTAATAAACAACTCGAAATTGATCACGAATTTAACAACCGCCTGGTATCTATCCTGGCACATGATTTCAGACAGCCCATTGGTACCCTAAAAACGCTGGCCACTGTTTTAAAAGATGCCGACTCCTTTACGCGTGAGGAACTGATGGAACTGGTTGACACCATGGAACACTCCTCCAGCATTTCACTGGAGATATTCGAAAACATATTACAATGGATTAAGCAGCAGCTTTCTGGTTTTAGCTATCAACCGGTTTCGCTGCCGCTTAAAGATCTGATAGATGAAGCCCTGCAGCCTTTCAAACTTATTGCCGAAGAGTATCAGCTCAAATTTATTAATAACGTTGACAGCAGCAACGTAATTCATGCTGATAAAGAACTGGTACAGTTTATCCATCGTAATTTTATACATAATGCTATAAAATTTTCGCCAAGGTATTCCACCATATCCATCTCCTCCTCCGTACGTCCGGGCGAAACTACCGTTTGTGTACTTGATGAGGGCAAAGGTATCTCTCCCGAAAAAATTGGCCATATATTCAACTTCAAGGCCGAGATGCAATACAGCAACGAAAAGGAAAAAGGAGCTGGTGTTGCCCTGATGATCTGTAAAGACTTTGTTGAAAAAATGAGCGGCCGCATCTGGGTTGAGAATGGCGCCGAAAAAGGGGCCGCCTTTTGTTATGCCCTGCCAAATCTGGAATAGGCATTAAAACAAAACCCCGGTTCTGAGGAACCAGGGTTTTGTTTATTTATTTAAGAATCACTTTGGTGGCCCCGTAGCCAAATTTCTCTTTACGGGCGTCCATAAATGTTTGCACCTTGGGGTGTTTACTCAATACTTTATGCAATTCGTGTCGTAAAGTGCCATTACCCGCACCATGAATAAACACAACATCGGGCAATTGGTGAACAATGGCTGCATCAAGGGCCTTATGGAAATGGGCCATCTGTATGTTCAGCATTTCGCTGCTCTGCAAAAACTGGTAATCATCCCGCAGTTTTTCAATATGCAGGTCAACCTCACTCGCAGGTTTGTCAATTACCGTTTTTTCTTCTGGCGATTTAAAAAAGCTCTCTTTTAATTTTTGCGCATCTATCACCATTTCCGGTTCATCAAGCCGTATCATCCAGCCCGGTTCAGTTAGCAGCGGTATTGCCTTTTTAGTGGTCGAAAAATCCTTTGCCTTAAACTTCTCGTTAATAATTAGCGGAGCAGGCGGTTCAATATTTTGTTTGGTACTGTAAATAACATTAAAGATAAACCGGGGCCACAATTGCAGATCGGCCAGTTGGGCAGAGTACATTTTTGCTTCTGATTTTGGCCCTACTGCAGCCGCAAATTCACCTTTAAACACTTGTTGTTTTTCGGTTGTTAAAGCTGCAAGCAGCTGAAACGAGGTGTTATTAATCAGATAAAAATGGACTACTGAACTGGCTTTGGCATCCGCAATTACACCTATATAAATACCTTTCTCTTCAAATTCGCCTAATGCTATTGGTTTATCATCGGCAACAGCTGTTTTTGTACCAGCGGACTCATACCCGTGTACTGTAGTAACCTTACTGGCCAATACAGGTATTTCAAACTCATCTTCGCCGGTAACGCCTATCATCTGGTCGTCAATAATACGGGTTACAAAGCCCTCCATTTTTTCATCAACAAACCGTACAAAGTCGCCTAATTTATATTTCATAGCTGTATATTTCAGTTGGCAAAGTTAGCTTATATCCGCAAATCAGAATATAAATAAAAACCCACCCTATTTAATATTACATTTGATCAAACATTTGGGTTCTTTTTCAGTTGAAATTACCGCCACACTTAACGGCTTTTATATTCATACCATGAGCAACATTACCCCTCCCCCCTGGAACCACAATTACTAAGACAGGTATTTATACACAACCTCAATCGTATTTATTTTGGCAAATGTTACCTGAACAGTAAACTTGCCCATTTAATACCGCTTGCATCATTTAATGCCCTGCAACTGGCTATACAGGAGTTTTGGGATGATATAAAGAAACAGATAGCGCGCATGGAGGAGGTTTATAAACTTATTGACGAAACCCCGTCTGATAAAAACTGTAATCCGATCAAAGCAATAGTTAAAGACGAGTTTTGCCTGGATGAAAAACAAGCCATGCACATAATGGGCGATATGGACCTGATTATGTACCTGCAGTTGCTTGAACATATCAACATTACCTCATGCCGAATGCTGATAATGGTTGCAAAGCAGTTAAATTACAGCGAAGCGCAACAATTGCTTACGGAATGTTTTGACGAATCTATAGATAACGACCAGCTATTTATACTGATATCTAAAGAATACTTAGCTGAAAATTAACGCATTAGGCGATATAGATCATAAAAAAAGCCATCCGCATAGCGCGAATGGCTTAATATTAGTTATTTAATACCCCTATTAAAATAACTTAAGCAAAGTAAAAAAATATATCGGATACAAGCAAAATAATTAATCTTAAATCAATTATTGTTACAAATTTGTTACGAAATCCATAAATAACCGTTATTTCATTATAGAAATGCAAGTGTGTTTCGCCTCCAAAATGCCGTTGTTTTCTGTGTTTTTAATGCTTTTGTATTAATTTGCACCTGAATTAACTAACAACATGATCAGATCTTTTATTTTAACTGCCTTCGCCAGTTTATTACTGGTACAGGCGCAGGGCCAAAGCTTGTATGTTCCCAGAGATGTACAGCGAGCCTATAAAAACCAAACACGCTCGGTAGATGGTAAACCCGGTAAAAAATACTGGCAAAATTATGGCAGGTACAACATTACCGTAACCGCACTCCCCCCAAGTCGCAATATTACGGGTACCGAACAGATCACTTATATTAATAATAGTCCTGACACTCTCAAAGGGCTTAATATGAAGCTGATACTAAACTCACACAAACCCGGTGCTGCAAGGTATGGCAATGCAGGGCCCGACTATTTAACTTCCGGCGTAAAAATTGATACTTTTTTAATTAACGGACAAGCCCAAAAAGTTAGCAGCGACGATGCCACAACAAACCAAATGGTCGGTTTAAAAACTCTGCTGTTGCCGCACGATTCTGTTAAACTTGATATTACCTGGCATTTTCAGCTCTCTCTGCAAAGCGGGCGCGAAGGGATGATTGATTCAACCACTTATTATCTGGCTTATTTTTATCCAAGGGTATCTGTTTATGATGATTATAATGGCTGGGATAAACTGCCTTTTATTGATGGCCAGGAATTTTATAACGACTTTAATGATTACACCCTACAGGTAAAGGCCCCAAAAAACTATATTGTTTGGGCTACCGGCACCCTGCAAAACCCTAATCAGGTATTACAGCCCGAGTATGCAAAACGCCTGCAAGCATCAATGACCAGCGACTCTACCATACATGTTGCCACCATGGCCGATCTGGCAAAAAAGAATGTAACCGCCCAACAGGATGTAAATACCTGGGTCTGGAAAGCTAATGATATCAGCGATATGACGGTTGGTTTAAGTAACCATTACGTATGGGATGCCGCGAGTACTGTTGTTGACGATGCCACACACCGCCGCGCCAGTATGCAGGCCGCTTACATTGATACCTGTAAGGATTTTCAACATGCCGTGCAAAATGGCCGCAACTCATTGAGCTGGCTTTCGCACAACTGGCCGGGTATCCCCTATCCTTTCCCAAAAATGACAGCATTCCAGGGATATGCGGATATGGAATATCCTATGATGGTGAATGACAGCCATACCGATGACATTCACTTTTCTCAATTTGTACAGGATCATGAAATTGCGCATACTTATTTTCCGTTTTACATGGGTATTAACGAAAGCCGCTATGCCTTTATGGATGAGGGCTGGGCAACTACATTTGAACGTTTAATTGGCACCGCCGAAGTTGGTGCTGCAAAAGCAGATTCGCTGTATAAAAAATTCAGAGTAGTAAGGTGGATCAATGATGCATCTACCGCCCAGGATCTCCCTATTATAACCCCCTCAAGTGAATTAAAGGCCGGCTATGGTAATAACTCTTATGTAAAACCTTCTTTAAGTTATTTTGCCTTAAAAGATATGCTGGGCGATGTACTATTTAAAAAAGCGCTGCATGGTTATATGGATCGCTGGCACGGTAAACACCCAATTCCGTGGGATTATTTTAATTCCATGAGCAATGTATCAGGGCGTAATCTTAACTGGTTCTTTACCAACTGGTTTTTCACCAACAACTATATTGACCTTGGGCTGCAAAGTGTAAGTAAAGTAAACGGCGGATACATAGCAACTGTTAAAAACATCGGTGGCTTTGTTGTTCCATTTGATGTTAAGCTCACCTACACGGATGGCACCACAGAAAGCCTGCACCAAACCCCGGCTATCTGGGAAAAAGATCAGAAACAGGCAACTATAACCATCAAAACCGCTAAAACCATCAAGTCGGCGGTATTAGACGGCGGTATATTTATGGATGCTGATACCAACAACAATAAATTTATTGTTAAATAATTAAAAAGCCTATAAAACAACAAAAGCCCGTGAAAATCACGGGCTTTTGTTGTTTTATATAGTACTAAATATTATGCGCTCTGTATAGAATTGTTCCAGTCATTAGCTGTGCCTTTAACTTTTGATTTTGCATCATGTACAGCATCCTCACCTAAATCCTTCGCTCTGTCAGCAACATCTTTAGCTTTTGATTTTGCGGTGTCAATAGCTTCGTCGCCACGGTCATATAAATCACTTACGGTACCGTTAAACCTTGCTTTTGCCTTGTCAATAGCACTGCTGCCATATTCCTTTAAATCACTGGCAGTTGTTTGCGCTTTGTTTTTAGCTGTATCAACCAAATCATTGATGTAATCAGCAATATCGTCCCTAAGCTCACCACCTTTTTCAGGGGCCAGTAATAAACCTAATGCAGCACCCGCTGCTGCGCCTACCAAAAGTGCTGCTATAATTTTTGCTTGATCTTTCATTTTGAGTTTTTTATATAGATGATTTAACCTGTACTCATACAAACAACAACAATGCCAGTTTTGATGTTATAAAATTTATAATGCATAAAAAAAGGCATCCACTAAGTGAATGCCTGTATGCTTAATGATTATATTATAATTAAATAACTTTTACATTTACCGCATTTAAGCCTTTTCTTCCGTTTTCTACTTCAAACTCCACTTTATCATTTTCACGGATTTCATCGATCAGGCCTGTTGAATGAACAAAAATGTCTTGACCACCGCTTGTTGGTGTAATAAAACCAAAACCTTTTGTTTCATTGAAAAATTTTACTGTTCCTTCTTTTTGCATTATTTTATTTATTAAAGGCGGCAAGGTAGGCAAATTTTTCAAAAATCCGAACAGCATTAAGTCATATAAAGCTTAGTAAAGCAGTAATACACTGGCTATAAGCACATTGTTTAGCTATAAAAACACAGCAGTAACCCAAATATCAAGCAACTATGGCTAAGTGCCGGACCTGTATGGTATCTTCAGAATCCTTAACAATATCCCTTATCTTTTCGTCAAGTTCATTGATGGTATGCTCCATCATTTTAAAGTATCCAAAGTCAATCTTTTCTATCCGCATCAGATCCATCATACCTAATAAGGATGCCACCGGCCTGCGCAACTCATGCGATTGTATAATGGCTATACGTTGCAGGGCCTCGTTTTGTATTTTTATCTGCTCTTCGTGTTTTTTACGGGTTGTAATGTCAGTGGAATTTAACGCAACGCCTATAACCACCCCGGTGTTGTCTTTTACAGGTATAAATGAAGTTTGTTTCCAGCATGCGTGTGCCGAGTCGCGTTTCAATATCCATTCCCGTTTAATTGACCTGCCGGCCATGGCTATCGCAAAATATTTGGCAAACTGGTTTGTCAGGTATGGGTCGGTGTAGTCCATGATGTTATCACCATGGCTAAGTTTCTTGTTGTAAGTATTCCGTATAAAAACAGATGCCGATTTGTTAAACGCCAATACCTCCAATTGGCGGCCCACTAAAATATGGGTATCTTTTGAGCTGTCAAATATGGCCTTAAGCTTCATTTCTGATTCGCCTATGGTCATTTTTTGAATTTGGGTTTGCTCGTGATGTTGCTCCAGGGCCCTCAAGCTCAGGTTCAGATCCATTAAATTAACAACCTGTTTGGCTAATACTTTTAATGATTTCACCTGCCCGGCGCTGAGCTGGGTGGGTTCAAAATCAACAATACACAAACTGCCTATTACAAAACCATCTTTAGTAACTAAGGGAGTGCCCGCATAAAACCTGGCATATTTAGTGTTTACCGGTTGTTGTTCCTGATTAAATCGTTCATCCGCGGCAGTGTCCGGAATTACAACTGCGTCATTCTGCTCAACAACGTAATTACAAAATGCAGCCTCTTTTTTTGTAAAAACAATATCGGTACCAGGGTTAGCCTTAAACCAATGCCTGTTAGTATCCAATAAAGTCACAAAGCCTAAAGACACATTACACATTTGAATGGCCAGGTCTATAATCTCATTCAAATCAGCAACAAATTGGCCTTCAAGCTCTTTAAGTTTATTCACTTTTTGCAAACGCTGCTGTTTGTTACTCATTATTAATAAAAAAGGGAGGTGATTAAATAAACTTTGAGCTTGTAAATATTACGTAATAAATAATATAAGAGTTGCCATTACTGCAATAAATATAATTATAGTGGTGTAAAATTCACATTACACAGCAAATATTTTTATGATTTTTTCTACGCTGGAAGATATTAAAAAATTTGATGTTTTGCTAGGATTAAACTGCCATTTGGAATTTTTAATTTTTATAAAAATGTAAGTTTGCGCAAAAAACAATTTACACATGAAAGCCTTTATTTTTGACCTTAACGGAACCATGATCAACGATATGACCTATCATACCAAAGCATGGCAAACCCTTTTAAACGACCAATTGGGCGGCAGTTTTACCTGGGACGAAGTAAAACAGCAGATGTACGGCAAAAACCCGGAAGTATTGGTAAGGATGTTTGGCCCCAACCATTTCACCCTTGAAGAAATGAACAGCCTGTCGTACCAGAAAGAAGAAAAATATCAGGAAGAGTTTTTACCACATTTGGCTCTTATACCCGGTTTACATGAGTTTTTGGAGGCCGCTTATCAAAAAAATATTCCCATGGCTATTGGCTCAGCAGCAATCCCGTTCAATATTGATTTTGTTTTAGATAATTTGAATATCAGGCATTACTTTAAAGCCATTGTAAGTGCTGATGATGTGGTACTGAGCAAGCCGCACCCCGAAACTTTTTTAAAGGCCGCGTCATTATTAAATGCAACGCCTGCAGAATGTGTTGTATTTGAAGACGTACCTAAAGGAGCCGAGGCCGCAGCCAATGCAGGCATGAACGCCGTAGTGATCACCACTACGCATGAGCCCCAGGAGTTTGAGAGCCTGCCCAACGTACTCAGGTTTGCTGCCGATTTTACGGAGGAATATTTTAAAGAGTTGCTGGGATAGCCCTCTAACAATTTATTATCCTGAGCGAAGAATCTGCTAACGAACTAGTTAAAGTCGCTAATAGATTCTTCGCTTCGCTCAGAATGACAAAACTACATTTTAATAACTTTTAAGCCGAGTATACGCTCCCCACTCTATCGCGCAGATTATAGCCCGATGCCATCACCTCGCCGTAAGCTCCGGCAGTACGTACGGCTATCAGGTCGCCACGGAATGATTCGGGCATGTCAACATCTTTTTGGAAACAATCGGTACTTTCACAAATAGGGCCAACAACATCGTATTTTATGCTCGTCGCAGCGTCCGGGTTACCGGCTTCGGATGATCTGCTTAAATTCTCAATTTGATGATAAGCCTGGTACAGCATCGGCCGTATCAATTCGGTCATACCGGCATCTAAGATCAGGAAATTCTTTTTTAGTCCGTTTTTCACATACAGTACCCTTGATATGAGTGATGCACTTTGCGCCACCAATGCTCGGCCAAGTTCAAAATGCACTTCCTGGCCCGGCTTAACATTCAAAAAGTTCTTAAATACCTGAAAATAGTTCTCAAAGTCGGCAATGTCATTATCCGGGCTGTAGTAATCAACACCAAGGCCGCCGCCTGCATTCAGCACCTTAACCTGAAAGCCATGATCCTCAAACCAGTCCTGCATTTCATTAATACGGGTACACAGGTTTTTATACACTTCCAGATCGGTGATTTGTGAACCTATGTGAAAGTGGATACCTAAAAACTGCAGGTTGCTGCAAGCACGCAAAGCCACGGCTACATCGGGCAGTTGCCATATATTAATGCCAAACTTATTTTCGTCAAGCCCGGTAGTAATAAAGTGGTGGGTATGTGCATCAACATTAGGGTTTATGCGGATAGCCACATTGGCCCTGGTGCCTTTGGCACCGGCCAGCTCATTAATTACCTCCAGTTCCTGAATAGATTCCACGTTAAAGCAGAAGATACCGGCATCAAGAGCAAGGTTTATTTCCCGGTCTGATTTACCTACGCCCGCAAAAACAACCTTTCCTTTGTCAAAACCATGATCAATGGCTGCCTTTACTTCATTACCGCTCACGCAATCGGCACCAAAACCAAAGGACTGTATCATATCAATCACCTTGGGGTTAAAATTGGCTTTCATGGCGTAATGTACATGAAAACCATGCTTTGCCGATGCATCACGACAGGCATCAAGCGTTTGGCGCAATACCTCCATATCGTAGTAATAAAACGGGGTTTCTAAATCCTTAAATTTATTTATATTAGCTTTACTAATCATGTTAATATGAGTCCGGTTTTCTTTATTTGTTTTATTGTTATTATGGCAGCTGGGCTTTCAATAAGCTGGAAAAATTATAAAGCGGGAAAAATTCCCAAAAAATCATTCGTCTTATTTGCCTGTCTGTCCGTTGTTTTTGTTGCCCTGGGAGCATTTCTGCTCATGCACTCCAAATTATAACCGGGCCTGTTAAAACAGCCTGTTATGTAAACTCCTTAAAATCTCAATCTTATCTTCGGTTTTGATCAGTAACGATAGGTTATGATCGCTGCCGCCGTAAGATATCATTCTTAAGGGGATGTGCTTTACTGCCTCCAGAACCCGTGCGGCATAACCATGCTTTTCGGCACCAAAATCACCTACTACACAAATAATGGTATGGTTAACATCAAGGTCAACCGAACCAAAAGCAGTAAGTTCGCTGGTAATTTCGCCCAGGTAAGTGGTGTCATCAATAGTTAATGATACAGCCACTTCTGAGGTGGTGATCATATCTATTGACGTTTTGTAACGTTCAAATACCTCAAACACTTTTCTTAAAAAGCCATGAGCCAGCAACATGCGGCTTGATTGTATCTTAATGGCAGTAATACCATCCTTAGCGGCTATTGATTTAATTTTGTCCTTTTCGCTGGTATTCGTAATCAGGGTACCACGGGCTTGCGGATCCATGGTGTTGAGCAGGCGTACCGGAATCTTATATTTTTGCGCCGGGAACACACTTTGAGGGTGCAATATTTTTGCGCCAAAATAAGCCAGCTCGGCTGCCTCATCAAATGATAGCTGGGCAATTGGCTGTGTCCCCTTTACTATCCGCGGATCGTTATTATGCATACCGTCAATATCGGTCCAGATCTGTACTTCCTCGCTGCGGATACCGGCGCCTATTAATGATGCGGTGTAGTCACTGCCTCCGCGGCGCAGATTATCAACTTCGCCGAAGGCATTGCGGCAAATGAAGCCCTGGGTAATAAATAAATTAACCTCAGGATGCTTATCCAGTAAAGGAGTAATTTTTTCAGTGATGTGATCAACTATCGGCTCATTGTCTTCATCTATCTTCATAAAATCAAGCGCCGGCAGCAAAACCGATGGCACACCAATCTCTTTCAGATAAACGTGGTACAGCGTGGTCGACAATAGTTCGCCCTGTGCCAGTATGATCTTGTCTTCGATAGTGGTAAACAGATCATTAGCCAGGTTAGTAAGTACTAAAAAATGATAATCAATTACTTCTTTACCTTGTTTTAAAAATTCGTCATTAGTAAACAGCTCCTTTATAAACAGCTCGTATTTATCCTTCAGGGTGCTAATCAGGCTTACGGCCTTCTTCTTATCACCTGTAAGATAAGCTTGTCCAATTTCAACCAGGCTGTTGGTAGTGCCTGATACTGCCGAAAGCACAACAATTTGCCGTTCGGAGGGATTAATAATGTCGAGCAGATTTTTCATACGAGCGGGGCTACCCACTGATGTTCCGCCAAATTTTAAAACTTTCATTTTTATAACTGTTATACCATATAATAACTGATAACGATGTATCAATATTGAGGCGCTAAAATTAAGATTTTAAAATGCTTATCGTTTAAAATGAGTGAAATTAAAATTTGCGCCCACATGTGGTTAATAATACGGAGGTTTTACTTACATTGCCTGCCATTAACCAATAACCTTTTACGATATGATCACACCTGATTTCAGCGAGCTTAAAAACAAACCGGTATATAAAACACTAATGGGTATACTGATTATGCTGCTTATAATTAAAGCCGGCAAATTAGGCTACGAGCTTGGCCAGTGGCTACGATAAACGATCTTAATTTACATGCAAATGCATAAACAACCAAAGAGGCACATTTAACAGCGTGCCTCTTTTTTTATTGCCATACCCGCAGGCAACCGGTTTTTATTTACCTGCTGATAAAAACCTATAACATTTTGTAAGTTTTTCCCTGATGCCACGACTAATGTTGCAAAACAACATATCAGATCATCAAACAAACAACAAAATGAAAGTATTAAAATTAGCCAAATGGCTCGACGAGAAAAATGTAGCCTTTATAATATCAAGCTTCGGCATTGCCATAATCCTGTTATGGATAGGGCTATTTAAATTTACACCTACAGAAAGTAACGGCATTGCGGGCCTGGTTAAAAACAGTCCGTTTTTGAGCTGGATGTATAGCATTTTTAGCATTACTACAACTTCGGCAATTATTGGCGTGATGGAAATTACTGCTGCCCTGGCTATCCTGGCTGGTAACTTTTTGCCCAGGGTTGGTTTTTGGGGAAGCCTGCTTTGCGTGGTTATTTTCTTTGTAACCAGCACGTTTTTCCTGACCACTCCTGAAACCATTGCCAGGGTAGATGGCGTTTGGGCTCCATCGGGTACCGGCTCATTCCTGATAAAGGATATCAGTATTCTTGGGGCATCCTTATTTTTGCTAAGCCACTTTGCAAAAAAAGTAACTGTAAGCGCCAATTAATATAAAACAGCTCAGTAGCTTTGAGTGAGCTGCTGAGCCGTTTCTTCATGTAGTTCAATAACTTGCTCTATCATTCTTCATCAGTCGTTTCTTTCAGCTCATCCTCTTTTTTAGCCCTACCCAGTTTTATTTTAGGGTTTTCCTGGGTGCCGGTCACCGTCATAGGGATGCCGAAGATGCCAAAAGGAGGCAATCCGAGTCTGAATTGCAGGTTCAACTTACCATCAAGGCTCACCTGACCGCTGAATTTAGGTCTGAACCCTGCCATCCGCATTTTGGTTTGTTCAATGGTAATGATGTTATTGGCAATGGTGGTTTTAATATCCACCTTGCTAACATCACCTTTGGCTAAACTATCATGCCCGGTTGTTTTACCGACCGCACTAAACAGTTTAAAGCCGTACATTTTTATTTTTTTAACCGATAGTACTCCCCCACCTTTTATAGATGGATAAATAGGTTTCATATCACCGTTGAGCTTACCGTTCAGCTTATAATCTAACGATACAATACCTTGCACATGTGCCGCAGAGGTAGCCATGTCATGAAACATTTTCACCTCTTTATAGGCACGCTGAATATCAAATTCCTTTGCGGCAATATGGTAATCAAAATATGCCTTTTGCGGAGTAGTGCTGCCATAAGTCGCATCCATAACAACCGGGGCACCTATCAAAGTAAAACCGGTTTGCTTAAGCAATATTTGCCCGTTGCTGATACTCATTTGTCCTTTAGCATCGCTGATGTCCAAACCCATATACTTTACCTTTTTTACATCAGCGGTAAAATCAAGGTCAAGATTGGCAGGTACCAGGATAACCCCGGTTGCCTTTGTTGGTTTTTCGGCAGCAGGCGTACCGGCAAATGCCATAAAATCATCTGCTATAATTAAATCGCTTTTAAGGTTAAACTGACCTTTAAGGGCCGAGTTTGGCTTAACTACATAATTAATAACATTTGAGAGCGCGCCATCAAGCACAATTACCGATTTACCATAATTTGCCCTGAACTGGTCAAACTTCATTTTATCCTGGTTAAAGCTAAACACCCCCGTTTTAATCAGGAAAGGCTTAGGGAAAAGCTCAGATGTAAGGGTAATATCCTTTACCTTCATGGTACCTGAGTTAGCCAATTGGTCATAACGGCCAGCGGTAGCATCACTTTGTTTACCCTTTAATGAAAAATTGGTGGTGATAAGCCCTTTTACGTTATATCCTTTTAAGGCAAATACCTGGTAAATTTTACCAATATCCAAACTGCCGCGCGATGCTACGCGGTAATCAAGATCGTCAAAATTGCGGAGGTCGGCTTTTAGTAAAAACGGCTGTCCCTCAAACTTAAAGGATACCGGTTTAATATTCACCTTAAGCCCCTTTAATGAGCCGGTATTGTTATGAATATCAGCACTTATCTGTATATCCTGCAGCGGGTGCGGATAGTATTTAGTTTGTATATATCCGTTTTGCAAACTTAGCTGTGCATTGGTAACCGGAAAAATCCGCCGGGCCGGGATATACCGTCCCTTGGTTTGTACGTCGGCTGTTAGGTCGCCACGGATATCGATGCTATCGGCCGGTAAAAATTGTTTAAGATCGGCCATGTGAAATTTAGCTTTTATACCTGCGTCAATCAACGCGCCGGCAGTATTGCTTAATTTCAAATAACCTTTTAAATAGTTATTAAGGGCTATAACGTTGAGGTTATCAACCTGCATGGTGGCGTGTGCTATGTCATGATCCGGGCAGCTGGCATTCAGGTTAAAACTGATACTTTTAATGGCCTCTGGTAGAGTGGCATATTTAAAATACCCGTCCCTGAAAGTAGAGTGAAGCGTAAACTTAGGGATGCTGGTAATTACGGTATCAACCTTTTTACGGATCAGACCACTCCTTTTTATCCCTTTGGCATATTTACCTTCGGCAAGCAGATGCAACGAGTAACGCCCCTTCAGGTCAACAGCTTTAATGCCAAAGGCACGGTTCCATTTTTCAAGGTCAAGCTCGGTATTAATCTTGGCAAAAATCTCGGGTTCCTTTATTCCCTTCACTTTAATCACCGAGCCAAAATAATCCTTGCCTATGTTAAAGTATATAGAATCTATATTAAGGTTAAGGCTATCCGGATTTAGCCCGGGCAGCTTGGCCTCCATATTAATATACAGGTTTTTAACAGGCTCAGGTGTTTTTTTATTGGATACATACCCGTCACGTACCTTCATGCTGAAATTAAGATCGGGCATGATGTTTTTAGAAGCAATGTATTTACCCGTAAGGGCTATTTGTATATTGCCATTGCCATCTATTTCGGTATCATCAACATATTTGGCATACTCGGCAGGCAAGGCGGTAAAAATATCACTCAGGTCGTTTTGGTCAGATGTGATACGAAAATCCATGTCGTAACCTTCTTTCAGGAACTCAAATTTACCTTTAAACTTAACCGGCAACTGATTGATCAGCAAATCATTTTTTTGAAAAGCAAACGCTAATGATTTGGTATTGATACTGGTAACCAGATCGGCATTTACCTTTTTATGCAACACATAAGGTTTATTGCCATAATAAAAATCAACCGACGAAGCCTCGGTATGGGTATGCAGATCAAACACATCTTTACTTAAATCGCCGCTGCCTTTGTAGTTAAAATCACGTGCATTAACAAGCATCGGTAGTGACCTGTCGTTATAAACCAAATGGCTCTTTTCAATCAATATCTGCTCAATACCCAACGAAGCACTGCTTGTATCGGCAGTATTGGCCGGCTTAGCCGCTTTTGATTTGTATACGTTATAGTTGGCCTTACCACTGCTGTCAACCTGTATATTAATAACGGCCTGGCTCAGGTAAATTTTATTGATATTGATTTTACTCTTAAATACCGAAGAAAGGTCAATGGCTAACGAAACCTCTTTGGCCGCAATTAATGTGTCATTCTGAAAAGGGGCACTACCGTTGAGCGAAAAATCATTTAACGTAAGCGTAAGTGACGGAAACTTTTTAAAGAAGGATAGCCGCGTACTGCTGAACGAAAGCTTACCGCTGATGCTGCCGGCAGCCCACTGCTTTATTTTATTGGTTACCGTTTGCGGAAAGAGATACGGCAACAAGAACATCAATAACAATAAACTTACAAATGTTATCGCGCTTATTTTAAGCGTTTTAAATAGTATTTTTTTGATCGGCATCGGCATATAAATAATTGCTGACAAGGCGGTATGAAGATAACGATAAAAGCTAAGTGTAGCGGATGAAATTATTATTATGCTTACTTAACGCCTTTTTTAACCAATGCTTAAAACATGCCCACATTACTTACCAGTAGGTTAATTAAACGGGGGTAAATACACTGAATAATACCCGCCAAAGCATTTGGCATGTTTTTTAGAATAATTAGGTGTAATTACCGGTTTACTATATATACAAATGCCCAACCGGATAACCAATGTATAGATAAACGTGCAGTTTCTGAACTTAATGGTGCAAAATATTATAAAGATTGTAAGACGACTGCTTTTTAGCGGCAGTGCGTACGTCAATATTAATCAGCAATTAAAAGTTATAGATGTATTGAAGCCCTTTATACAGGATAAATACATCCATTATCGTATTTATGTAATCTATCTGTTCTCCTATTTGTCACGGGCCTTTGATACAGATACCAAACGGCAGATACTCATTAATCATTACCAGTTGCTGCAAGACAGGTTCCCGCCTGCTCAGCTTAACAAATTATTTAAAAGCGGAATTGTTTGCTACAGCGATAATTGCGGCTCCAACCACTATGAGTTGATACTTGCCTCCAGTGCAACACTTGAGTTTGAGGGATCGTTATCCTTATTCTTCACCATGAATGAGATAAAAATCTCTACCCTGTCATTCACTATAGCACCGGGCAAGCTCTTTGGCCTGGCAGATGATCATGTCATTTACATATCGCGCCTGCAAAGGGCGGGCAACCACAACCAAAACATTCATACTGCCATCAAGTACTTTAATGACATTATCCCTTCGGTTATATTGATGAAAGTTCTTGAGGCGGTGGCGGCAGCATTGCACATACACACCTGCATAGGAATTTCAAGCGATAATCAGCTATCTACCTATATGGAACCAGAGGCCGAAAAGTTTTATTCTATTTATGACCAATTCTGGATAAATAATGGTGCAACGCTTAAAAACGGAAACTATATTATTCCTCTGCCTATCGCCCAAAAGCCATTGGAGCTAATTAAGCAAACCCACAGAAATAGGGCAATCAAAAAACGCAACAAGCTCTGTTGTATTTATAATATCAGCTATCAAAACATACTTACCGCACTTTAAACCAGCACCTTTTACTTGCCTGTTATCCCATAATATTTGGTGTGGCTAAACGTTATTTGCTTATACTCCTGCTGAATAAATTACCTAATATTTTAGCTACTGTAGCAAACTGTTTGTTTGCTACGTAAAGTCATTTAAAGTTATACTAATTATTCAGTTTATGAAAAACGTTCAGCAAAATTTAAAAAGGCGCGCAGGCATAGTCGGGATGGTATGTTTGCTGGCAGGGCTGCTTACCTCTTGTTCAAAAGATCGTCACGACAACAATTATGTAGTACCTCCAGCGGCGCTATTATCGGTAATCAATGCTTCGCCGGATGCGCAACCAGTAAATTTCTTTTTAGACCAAAATCAAGCCAATCAGTTTCCCATCCGTTACGGGCACGGACTGGATTATCTTCGTGCCTTCAACGGCAAGCGTGTGGCCACTTTCACCCTGGCTGGCAGCTCAACAAAAATCAAGTCGGACACGATAAACCTGGTCGACAAAAAATTCTATTCTATTTACTTGACAAACCTGGTAAGCAAACCTGATATTATATTACTGGGCGACTCCATTGCCCGCCCGGATGCAGGTAAAGCAACTATCCGTTTTGTAAATGTTAGTCCGGATGCACCTGCTGTTGACCTTGGAATAAAAGGCGGCGCTGTGCTGGCAGCCAATAAAACCTACAAAGGATACTCACTTTTTACACCAGTACAAGGTGACGCTACCTATACTTTAGAAGTACGCAAAGCGGGCACCGCTACCGTATTAGTAAGCCTTAGCAATATCACCCTCCGCAGTGGTTCAATATACACCGTATGGTTACATGGCCTTACTGCCGCTACAGACCAAACCAAGTTGGCCGCAGACATACAAACTAACGCCTTTTATTATTGATTTGCTTAAAATTCACGTTGATAAAATCAAAAGCCTCCTGATTACCTCAGGGGGCTTTTACTTTATAGGGTACTTTAGCCTGTTATTTTCTGGGAAGAATCCTTACAGCGAATAAGCATATTAAGCAGCTGCAAACCAACACAGCATATATTATAAATACAATCATTAAAAGTTTATGCCAATAAAAATACTTAGTTAACTGGTGTATGGTAAAATTAAAGCCCCCTTACTCTCGCAGCTCAGAGGCTTTACCTAAACCTTATCACAAGTCAAGACAGTTGCCTTAACAGCACTAACGTACAATATCATTACTTAAAAATTTATAAGAATCGATGAATAGCAGGTATTTACCGATAAAATGGCACGACAATATAAGATGAGGAGTATTAAACAGTCGGAAAATCCACTGCAATGCCGCATTTCCAACCCCATCCAAGCCGCGTAAAACAAAAAAGAGAAGTGAGAACTTCTCCTTTAAATGCCACACCCCCGCTTTACCACTAAGCTATGCCCCCAAATTGTACTTGTTATTTAATGAGTGGAGTGCAAAAGGAATCGAACCTATGACTGGGGTGTAAATATCTTTTTATCTTTCTTTTATAAAATTAATGTAAAACACTGATAAAAAGCAAGTTTAACCATGTAACAAATACGTTATAATTAACCTGGAATCAAGTATAATTACAGGGTGTGATTGGCAACGTCTGGATGCCATCAGTACGATGTTAAAAGAGTTAAAAGAACCATGAAGTAAAATACTTATCTCCAACAAAAAAGCCTCCTGATTTTCATCAGGAGGCTTTACCAGGTGATCTCATCTGGATTCGAACCAGAGACCTACTGCTTAGAAGGCAGTTGCTCTATCCAGCTGAGCTATGAGACCATCGCGTTTTTTTCGCGGTGCAAAGATGCAAAAATAAGCTGAATTACCAATCAAAATTGTGATTGTTTTATTGAAGCATGATTTATCCTATGCAAAATCTCACCATAATGACGGTGTATTACGGTAATTAATTATCTTTTCAACAAGCTCCTGTATTTCAAATACGGATAACCTTTGGGAGCCATCAGCTATATAACTCAATGACTCCTGTGGCGACTCAAAAAAAATAGTTCCCATATAATCAGGGTCATTTTTCTTTTCCAGATGCAACTTGCTTTCTCTCCGTATCAGTAAATCGCCTGTTTGATGTCTGTTACGATAAATACTATAACTGGCGGTAATAGCAACGTGGCCGTCAAGATGGGCTTCGCTGTCAGGTATTATTATTAAGTCAAGGCTGTTTTTAATCGTAATAAATATAGGTTTCATGATTATCACATTAATAAACAAATATTAACATTAAATATTTTGTTATAATAATATTAAACTATAATAATAAGTCATGAAAAAGTTATCCGTTACAACCTATTATAGAAACAAAATTAGCTTGTTAACACAAGCTTTACAACTATTATGCGTAAAAACCACCATAAAATACCGTGAAAACACTCTTTTCAGCTCCAATAGTTATTTATATTTTTACCCACGCGGGTTATTTATAACTTTATTGTAGGCATAAATTGATTTTTTAATATTAATATTCTTATAATAACATGACTATTAACGATTTATTTACCAAGGTTTTTTGCATTGATGACGATAATATAAATCATTATATATCTGAAAAATATATTAACAGTCTTTTAGTAAATCCACAAATTACAACTTTCATTAATTGTAAAGACGCAATCAATGAGCTACTTAACAGAAGCAGTGCGGATGAGTTACCCGATTACATTTTATTAGATATCAACATGCCGGTTATGAATGGGTGGGATTTTCTGGATGAGTTTAATCGTTTAAAGATTGACCCCTGGGGTAAAATTGAAATTTACATAGTAAGTTCATCAATTTTTGCACATGATAAAGATAAATCGCTGCAGTATCCTATTGTTAAAGAATTTATATCAAAGCCTCTTAGCCAGGACAAACTTAAGCAGGTATTTAAGGTAAATTAATTGGTACCATCAGGGCATTACCGCTTACTTAGTCATTGGTTATTACAATATTACCTGATAGGGTTGATGCTTCTCCCTTGTTGTTATAAACAATACTACCCGACGCCTTTAACCACCTGGGTTTACTGCCGTCAAGCGGATTTATCTTAAACTCTTTAATATAACTAACGCCGTTTTTAATTGCGTCCTCCATAACCCTGGCAATTTCTTCCTGATACTCCTCGGCAGCTATCTTTAAGCCATCTGCCAGTGTTAATTTAATTTCATTTTTAATACCATGCATGGCCATTCCGTTGTTAGAAAAGGTTAGCTCTTGTGTTTCCAGATCTACCGACCAAAATCCAATGTCTTTCAGCTCAATTTTAACACTTAAATAGTCTAGGGCCTCTAATAATCTGGTGCTCAACCTATCGGCATTTACGTATGCAAGCTCCAGCTCACTCCCGGTAGCTATCAATTCCTCTTTTACTTCGACTAAATTTGCAGTTAAACTTTTGTTAATATCTACTAACTTTTTGTTGTTCAAATAACTTTCGGTAACGTCAGTAGTAATTTGCAGTATGTAAAGCATTTCATCATCAGCATCCTTAACAGCTTTATACTCCGAATCAAAATATAAGGTTTGCTGCACTCCATTAACAAGTAGTGTATTGGCAACATGATTATTATTTAGTGTAACTCCGTTGTCCCAAACAGTTTCCAGTAATCCTAAAAGTGGCATGTATTTCAGGTTTGGCAGCGCCTCGCTAATTGATTTGTTCAGCACACGCCGGTCCTTGTTCCAATAAGCCAGCATCGCATCGTTGGCATATTCAATACAAAAATCTTCAGTAGCGTATATGGCTATAGCACTTGATGATCCCGACAATATTTTTGAAAAGTCAATATTGTATGGAAGAACAGCAGCTTTTCCGATCTTATCTTTCCGTTTAACAAAATAAAAATTCATATAAACTAAAGCACTTATCAGGCCATAAAAAAATAAGTTTTGATACCAATTACCCACACTAAATTGCTTAGCGAGAGATAAACCATAGGGGCTTAAGGCATTCATAGGGGCAGCAGG
The DNA here is from genome assembly GCF_014200575.1 of Mucilaginibacter saanensis. Lineage (GTDB taxonomy): Bacteria > Bacteroidota > Bacteroidia > Sphingobacteriales > Sphingobacteriaceae > Mucilaginibacter. Next base: position 83,935 of record NZ_JACHBZ010000019.1, read on the forward strand.
GGTTAGACGAAATAAAGATAATACTTAATTGTATAATAAACCACGGCCGTACATACAATAACTGTTAATTTCACATTATTTTAATAAAAAAAAGACGTATTCGTTAGTAATATCACATTTAACAATACTTAAAAGTGCCATTCAGATTTTTTATATTTGATCAATTCCCATAAACATCATGAGCACAACAAAAACACTGTTCCCATTGGCTGCAGACCTTGGCCGGCGAAAGTTTATTTATAACCTTAGCAAGGTAGCGGGCGCTGCCGCGTTTTTAACCTTGCCCCTCGCTGGCAAAGCAGGCACCTTTTTAAATATCAAGGACGAGATCACCGTGGGCCAGATCATGGATATGTTTATGAGCCAGGTACCGGGTGGGCCCTTAACCGATACCGTTGACACCCTAAAAGCCGGCAACCGCGACATTAAAGTTACCGGCATTGTAACCACCATGTTTGCTACTATTGATGTTATAAAGCAAACCATAGCCCTCGGAGCCAATTTTATTATAGCCCATGAGCCTACTTTTTACAATCATCAGGACGAAACCGACTGGCTGGCCCATGATGATGTTTATCGTTACAAAGCCGACTTATTAAAACAACACAACATAGCCGTATGGCGCAATCATGACCATATACACCATCTAAATCCCGATGGCGTGAGAATGGGGCTGTTAAAACAGCTTAACTGGTCTGGTTACTACAACCCTGCAGCAAGCAATGTGTTAATGCTTCCGGCAAGGTCGTTAAGTTCACTCATTAAATATTTAAAGCAGAAACTGTTTATAGACAAGGTAAGGTACATAGGTAACCTACAGCAAAACTGCCATAAAATATTGCTGATGCCTGGCGCAGCGGGCGGTACAAGTCAGATACAGGCCATGAGTAAAGAGAAACCTGACGTTTTAATATGCGGCGAAATACAGGAATGGGAAACCGCAGAGTATATCCGTGACGCGCGGGCAGAAGGGCGAAAATTATCGCTGATAGTACTGGGCCATATCGCCAGTGAAGAACCCGGTTCAGAATTTATGGCTGCCTGGCTAAAAGAAAAAGTACCGGGCATCAAAACAACCCACATCCGCTCTAATAACTCCTTGTCATTTCTATAACCTGTAATGTATGGATTATAAAACATATTTGTTGTTAAATAATTTAACATTACGTACAATTGCAGATAAAATATTTTAATAGCAGGCTTGCTAATAACATGTTAATCATACAGTTGTTAATATTTATACAATTTTTGATAAAGTGATTGTGAGCGCCTCTGATTGAGGTATTTTAAACATTTTTTGTACAAAAAGTATGTATAATTGATACAAAAACGGCATTTTTTATATTTTAAAATAGAAAGTGTTTTTTTTACAATAAGTTAATCATACTTTTAACCCAATTTTTTTAATAAAACTTAATTTATGATCATAATTGCTGACGGTGGCTCAACTAAAACAAACTGGTGTCTGGTTACCGAAGAAGGTAAAAAAGTGTATTTTAACACTGAGGGCTATAACCCTTATTTTTCTGGTACGGAGTATATCATACAATCTTTAAATGAAAGTTTGCCAACCGACCTTGAAAAAGACGAAATAACCGAAGTAAACTATTACGGTGCTGGTTGTTCAACACCCGAAATGCGTAAAATTGTTGAAGAAGCCATGAAAGCCGTTTTCACCAAATCAAAGGTGAACATAGGTCATGACCTGCTTGCCGCAGCCCGTGCCCTGTTAGGTAACAATGAAGGTTTTGCCGCTATTTTAGGCACAGGTACCAATACCTGTATTTATGATGGTAAAGAAGTAGTTAATAATATTGATTCAGGAGCTTACATCCTGGGTGATGAAGGCAGCGGATGCTACATTGGTAAAAAATTATTAGCCGATTATCTGCGCGGCTACATGCCTGAGCCGGTACGCGCCTTGTTTTGGGAAACCTTTAAACTTACACCTGATGATATAAATGAACAGGTTTATACCCAGCCGCGTGCAAACCGTTTTTGCGCAAGTTTCAGCAAGTTTGTTTATGACAACAATGTACATATTGAATACTCACGTAATTTGGTACGTACCTCATTTGAGGATTTTTTCCGCAACCTGGTAACACATTACCCAGATTATCAAAAATATACATTTAACTGTATTGGTTCGGTTGGTTACAACTTCCGCAACGTGCTGGAAGAGGTTGTTACCGAAAACGGAATGGTAGTTGGTAACATCATCCGCTCGCCTATAGATAACCTGGTTAAATATCACTTAGACTTAGCCCCAAGCTCTTTGTAAGATAAAAGACACTTAAATAAAGTACTTTTTCAAAAAAGGGCACAAAAAGAAGGGCCGGAAAATTATTCCGGCCCTTTTATGTTTTAATCTGTTAGAAGCTTCTTCCCGGTTTAAACAATATTCATTTCGCCCTGAAAAATCTTGCCGTATTTACGCTTGTCAAACTTGTACAATTTGGCAGCCCGGTATGATACACCTTTCTGCTTTTCATCAAGCTCCTTTAAAAATCCGTAGCTCAGCATTTTTTTCCTGAAATTTCTTTTATCCAGCTTTTTATTTAAAACTGCTTCGTACAGCGACTGCAACTGGGTAAGCGTAAATTTCTCGGGCAGCAACTCAAAAGCGATTGGCTGATAATGCAGGCGCCTGCGAATTTTGTTAAATCCGGTATTAAAGATTTCGCTGTGATCAAATGCCAGTTTTGACAATTCACTAACCGGGTGCCAAAATGCCTTTTTTGCATATTGGGTAACCGGCCTTAATTCCTTTTGCCCGTTTATGCGGATCAGTGCGTAATAGGCCACGGTAATAACCCTGCCCTGCGGGTGCCGGTTTACCTCACCAAAGGTATGAAACTGTTGCATGTGCATATCTCGCAAACCGGTAAGCTCATACAATATACGCTCGGCAGCATCATCAATACTCTCGTCCTGCTCAACAATATAACCGGGCAACGCCAGCCAATCTTTATACGGCTCTTCGTTACGTTCAATCAGCAAAATTTTAAGCTCGCCGGCTTCAAAGCCAAAAATTACGCAGTCAATAGAGAATACGGAATCAAACTTGGGTAGCATCACTTCCAAAACTATACGGGGATTTAAGTTTAATTGTTAAATATATGGCCTTAATTCCTAATCCAAAAAAAAATAAATAAAATTTAATGGTGTAAGTTACACACAGTATCTTCGTAGCACAAATTTAAGTGGTGTAAAGATGCATAAAATTTCAAAAATTGCAGTTTTAACTTCGGGCGGCGATGCCCCCGGGATGAACCCCTGCATAAGGGCGGTTGTTAGAACAGCATTATATAACGGTCTTGAGGTTGTAGGTGTAAGGCAAGGTTACAAAGGGCTTATCGAAAACGACATGTACGACATGAGTACCCGTTCGGTAAGTAACATACTTAATTTGGGCGGTACTATTTTAAAAACGGCCCGTTGCCTGCCTTTTAAAGAAGATGCAGGTATGGACACGGCCTACAAACATTTAAAAGAACGTGGTGTTGATGCCCTGGTAGTTATTGGCGGTGATGGTACTTTCACCGGCGCTTTACGCTTTTCCAGAAAATTTCCTGATATAGCCGTAATGGGCGTACCCGGAACTATTGATAATGACCTTTGCGGATCAACCTATACCCTCGGTTTTGATACGGCAACCAATACCGTTATCGAGGCTATTGATAAAATACGCGATACTGCTGATGCACATGACCGCCTGTTCTTTATTGAAGTAATGGGTCGTGATTCTGGAGCTATTGCCCTGCGCGCGGGCATTTCATGCGGAGCTGAAGCCATTTTACTCCCTGAAAAACAAACTGCCATTGAGGATCTGATCAAGAACCTGAAAGAGGGTAAATCAAACAAAAAATCATCAAGCATAGTGATTGTTGCCGAAGGCGATAAAAACGGCGGTGTTTATGACGTAGCCAAGGCGGTTCAAAAAGAAATTAATGACTACGATATTAAAGTAACTATATTAGGCCACTTGCAAAGAGGCGGCAGCCCGTCAAGCTTTGACCGTATTTTGGGCAGCAGACTTGGCTTTGCCGCTGTAAATGCGTTAATTGCAGGCGAAACACAAAAAATGGTAGGTTTGCAGGCCAACCACATCCTGCTTACCAGTTTAGAAGATGCCCTTAACAATCATGAATTTAAGCTGGAAGCCGATCTGTTGCAGATGGTTGAGGTATTATCAATATAGTTAATGATTGCAGTTGTATATAGCGGTTCGTATTTTGCACATTGGCGCCTGGCCGATAAGGGCAGAACTGTGGCCTCTTTTAAAACCAATGGCATAAACCCCTATTTTAACGACGAGAAGCACATACTGCAACTGCTCAACAAAAACATTAACCTCATACACCATGCCGAAGAAATAAAACGTATTTATTTTTTTGGTGCCGGTGCATCATCAAATGAGCGCAAGCAAATTGTTCATAATGCACTCTCGGCCTTTTTTAAGTTTGGTAAAGTAACTGTTGAACATGATATTACCGCGGCTGCAATTGCCTGCTGTAAAAACTCACCGGGCATTATCAGCATTTGTGGCAGCGGCTCAAACGCGGGCTGGTACGATGGCAGAAAAGTGCAGCCAAACAATTATGGCCTGGGCTATATTTTGGCAGATGAAGGCTCGGGCAACTGGCTGGGCCGGCAGCTGATCAAAGGATTTATGAATGAAACCCTGCCGCCCAACATCCGCAAAAAATTCATCCATAAATACGATGCAGACCGCAAAACGCTGCTTGAAAAAGTTTACAGGCAAAAACAACCCGCCTTGTTTTTAAGTTCGTTTACCGATTTTTACCTGGAAAACCGTGATGATCATCATCTGCAAAGCGTCATAAAAAAAGGATTTAGCAAGCTAATTTCTACATATTTATTACCTTTATCTAAGCAACATCCCGGAGCCTCCATTCATTTTGCGGGCACGGTAGCTGCTAACTTTCAGGAACATTTATATGAAGCTGCTGCCGAGGCTAACCTTCAAATAGCAAACATTATAAAAGAACCCATAAATAATTTATTAACCTACTATTCAAATAAAAATTAAAAAATCATGAAAATAGGAATTAACGGTTTCGGCCGTATTGGCCGCCTGGCATTCAGAGCTGCAATTGAAAGATCCGACATTGAAGTTGTTGGTATTAATGACCTTGTTGAGCCAGATTACATGGCTTACATGTTAAAATACGACTCAACTCACGGAGCATTCAAAGGCACTATTGCTGTTGAAGGCGGACATTTGGTTGTAAACGGTAAAACTATCCGTGTTACTGCTGAAAAAGACCCTGCTAACCTTAAATGGGGCGAAGTAGGTGCTGAAGTGATCATTGAATCAACAGGCTTATTCTTAACTCAGGAAACTGCTCAAAAACATATTGACGCCGGTGCAAAAAAAGTAGTAATGAGCGCGCCAGCAAAAGATGATACCCCTACATTTGTAATGGGTGTTAACCATAAGGAATTGAAAGCCGATCAAAACATCGTTTCAAACGCTTCATGTACTACCAACTGTTTAGCACCTATCGCTAAAGTATTGGATGATAGCTTTGGTATTGAAGAAGGTTTAATGACAACTGTACACGCTGTTACAGCTACTCAAAAAACTGTTGATAGCCCATCAGCTAAAGACTGGAGAGGTGGCCGTGGTGCTTACCAAAACATCATCCCTTCATCAACAGGTGCCGCTAAAGCAGTTGGTTTAGTTTTACCTCAGTTAAAAGGTAAATTAACAGGTATGTCATTACGTGTACCAGTTGCAGATGTTTCTGTAGTTGACTTAACTGTACGTTTGAAAAAAGGTGCATCATACGAAGCTATCAAAGCAGCTATGAAAGCAGCTTCTGAAGGCGAATTAAAAGGCATTTTAGGTTATACCGAAGATGACGTTGTATCTGAAGATTTCAAAGGCGATGCACGCACATCAATTTTTGATGCAAAAGCAGGTATCGGCCTGAATGATAACTTCGTTAAAGTAGTATCATGGTACGATAACGAGTGGGGTTACTCAAACAAACTGATTGACCTTGTTCAGGAACTTGGTAAGATCTAATCTTAACTCATCAATCTTTAATTTATACAACAAAGCCCTGGTAATAATCGGGGCTTTGTTGTTTTTTGAAAAAAATGCAATGGCATCCTTTCATTTCCTATATACCTTTTCCCGTTCAAACTACCACGGTGTTTCGCCGTAATCGCTTACAAATTTACCGGTGGGGCCATCGGCAGCCAGCATAGCATATTGAACAATTGGAGCAGCAGCATCCTCTACCTTTTTATACCCTCTGTTTTGATTAAACTCGGTATTAGTATAACCTGGGTTTACAGCATTTACCTTAAAGGTATCCTTCAATTCAAAAGCCAAAGCAACGGTGTAAGCATTTAGTGCTGTTTTTGACGGACCATAAGCTGCAGATTTATAAGGATAAAACTCCCATGCAGGATCATTATGTAACGTAAGTGAAGCAAGATCAGAGCTTACATTCACTATTCTTGGATTTGCAGACTTTTTAAGCAGATCCATAAATATGCGTACCGTACGTATAGCGCCAAAAAAATTGGTGTCAAACACTTTTCTAAGATTAGCATCAGAAGCACCCGAAGCAACCTCCGTAAATATACCCGGGATACCCGCGTTATTGATCAATACATCAAGTTTATCCGTGCGTTTTGCCAGGCTATCATGTGCTTGCTTTACTGATTGTTCGTCGGTAACATCAATCAGCAGCAATTCTACATCCGCGAATCCTTCTAACTGTAATTGCTCAACAGCTTTTTTGCCGTTGTCCTGATCCCTGCTTCCTAAAAAAATATGGTAACCGGCTTTTGCCAGCTGGCGTGCGGTTTCCAGGCCAATACCTTTATTGGCTCCGGTTATTAAAACTGTTTGTTTATTCATATAGCAAAGCTACAGTGGCAATTTTCAATAGCTGCTGTACTTAGCGCGGCATTACTGGTACATTTCCCGGATTTGCTGGCGATAACTTACCGGGGTAGTATCGGCAATACGCTTAAAAAAATGGTTAAAATAAGCGGCATCTTCAAAACCAAGCTCGTTTGCAATTTGCTTAACCGAAAGTTCCGTATGTAACAGCCTTCGTTTGGCCTCCACAATAAGCCGGTGATGGATATGGGTAATAGCCGTTTTGCCGCTCTGCTGCTTCACCAGGTCATTCAGATAACCCGGTGTTAGGTTCAATTTATCTGCATAGGTTGCTACCTCATGCAGCTCATGATAATGCCTGCTGATAAGCTCCTGAAAGCTTTTAAGCACAAAATGATTGGGGTTGACGCGACTTTTGGCAAATTGGTTGGTATACAACCGGCTCAGATATATCACCAGTACACGCAGCCATGAGCCAAGCATCTGGTTGCGCCAATTACTATCTGCGTTAAATTCGGCAACCATTTTAAGCATCACCTCTTCAACAAAGCGAATATCCTCTGCACTTAGCAACAACTCGTGCCCCGCTGCCGGATTTTGTATAATGGGCAGCTGTTTTAAAGTGCGGTTCTCTTCCAGCTGCAGAAACTCGTCGGTAAAACTGGCCATAAGCCCTTCCATGGGGCCCGCATGTTCTTTAAGATGCACCTGCTGCGGAACGGTAAAATAAAAGGTATCCGCTTTAACAGTATAGGGCATAAAATCAATCCAGTGACGGTTATTTCCTTGCTTTACCAGTACAAACAGGTAATAATCTTTACGATGGGGTAGCAGAAAAGCAGGATCCAGTCTAAACTCACCACAGCTTGCCTGGGCTTGGTGCACCTCAATCATGCTGTTGCCAACGCCGTTACTTTGCGTGAGCGGATAAGTAGGTATTGTCGGTTTTTCGGCAGCTGTTAGCGTTGACATACGTTAAAATAACGAAATTTATAGGAAAATCATATCAGCCGGTTGTAACAGCGACGAACTTAAAAATCAAAAACTCGTTATTATAAGGAGCGAACTATCTATTATGCAGCGTGTATGTAAACCTCGGTATCAATAGATAGATTCTTCACTCTCGCTCAGGATGACAACTTTTTAAATGATATCACATCAACTCGCTATCTTTCTTTTCGTGATAGGTTTTATAGGCCAGGTAAAAAAACAACAGGGCGGGCAGTGCATTAAGCAACACCGCTTTAGGGCTGACGTCGGGGTAGGTTACAATAACCTCCACTATCAGCGAAATCAATAAAATTGAACCTATAACGATATACAGGTAACGAAATTTAGGATTCATGGATAATAAATAAAACAACGTAACCATTAGCCTGGTTACATTGTTTTAAAGAATATGTTGGAATTATCAGCGTTTCAACTCATATTTTGGCGGCGCATCACTTACTCTTTTTAATATTACGGCGCCCAACGGCGGTAAGGTAATACTTACAGAGTTTTCTTTGCCATGCCACTTTTGCGGTTCGGTATTTACCGGATCGTAGTTGATGAGCCCGCTACCCCAGAATTTTTCAGCATCGGAGTTAAATATCTCTTTCCATTTACCGGCAGCTGTTACGCCAATACGGTAGTTATGACGTGGCACAGGTGTTAAGTTTAAAATAATAACCAGGTTATCTTTTTCATGATGCCCCATACGGCCATAAACCAGTACAGAATCATTGGCGTTTCCGCCGTCTATCCATTCAAAACCGGTAAAGTCAAAGCCTTTTTCGTATAATGCCGGTTCATCACGGTATAAATGGTTCAGGGCTTTAACCGTTGCTGACATCCCCTGGTGATTGGCATACTCCATTACATGCCATTGTAACGACTGGCCAAAATCCCATTCCTCGCCCTGGCCAAATTCGGCCCCCATAAACAGCAACTTGGTACCCGGATGCGTAAACATGTACGCGTACATGGAGCGCAGATTGGCAAATTGCTGCCACTCATCGCCAGGCATTTTACGCAGCATAGAGCCCTTGCCATACACTACCTCATCATGCGAGAAGGGCAGCATAAAGTTTTCGGTAAAGGCATATATGGTACTAAAGGTAATTTCGTTTTGATGATATTTACGATTGATGGGATCTTCTTTAAAATAGTCTATAGTATCGTGCATCCAGCCCATCATCCATTTCATACCGAAACCTAAACCACCCAAATAAACCGGGCGACTAACACCTGTAAAGGAGGTTGACTCTTCGGCAATGGTTTGTGTTGACGGGAAATGGCTATAAACGGCTACGTTAAACTCCTTTAAGAAAGATATGGCTTCCAGGTTTTCGTTACCGCCGTAAATGTTAGCCTCCCACTCGCCATGTTTGCGCGAATAATCGAGGTAAAGCATAGAGGCTACCGCGTCAACACGTAAGCCGTCGGCATGGTAACGGTCAAGCCAAAACAGGGCGTTACTGATCAGGAAAGCCCTTACCTCATTACGGCCGTAATTAAATATGTATGATTTCCAGTCGGGATGGAAGCCTTTACGGGCATCTGCATGTTCATACAGGTGCGTGCCGTCAAACTTGTAAAGGGCATGTATATCACCCGGGAAGTGAGAAGGAACCCAATCCAGTATAACCCCAATGCCTGCAGCATGAAACTGCTCTATCAGGTACATCAGTTCCTGTGGCGAGCCATAGCGTGAAGCTGCGGCAAAATAACCAGATATCTGGTATCCCCAGCTCGGATAATATGGGTGCTCCATAATAGGCATAAACTCTACATGCGTAAAGCCCATTTCCTTCACATAGGGTACTAATTTATGTGCCAGTTCCGTATAGGTTAAAAACTGATCAGGGCTTTCGGGGCTACGTGCCCATGAGCCTAAATGTACCTCGTAAACACTGTAGGGTTTATCAAGCCCATTGTGTTCATGACGGTTAGCCATCCAGTCGTTATCTTTCCATTCATAAAAGGTATCCGCAACAATTGATGCTGTGCTCGGGGGTACTTCCCAGCGCAGCGCAAACGGATCGGCCTTTTCCAGGTCCTCGCCAGTTGATGATTTAATGTAATATTTATAGGTTTCGCCAACACCAATGTTCGGTATAAAACCCTCCCAGATACCTGACGAGTCCCACCGGGCATTTAAGCTGTGCGAACCGCGGTTCCAGCCGTTAAAATTGGCAATAACTGATACATACTGCGCATTTGGCGCCCAAACTGCAAAATAGGTCCCCACCACTCCATTCAACTCCTCTACATGCGAACCAAACTTCTCATACAGCTTATAATGTTTACCCGATTTAAATAAACCAATATCAAAATCAGTAAAACGACTGTAAGGCTCAACCGCCTTTGAGATTACGTGCGTTTTTTGTTCTGCAGCCTTGGCTTTAACTGCTTTGGTTTTAGGCGCCGCAGTTTTTTCGGCTTCGGCAGCCTTTACCTTAGGCTTAGCCACTTTTTTTGTTGAAGCAACTTCTGCTGCGGGTGCAACAGTTTTATCTGCTGCTTTTGCTTTTACAGCTTTTTTTTCTTTTACGGGCTTTGCTTCGGGTAAAGAGGGTTCGGTTTTCTTAGTTTGTTTGGCCATGATATAATAACCGGTTAAGGTATGTTAGAATAACCCAATTTACGGGAATGAGTTTGGTTTATATAATATCAAATATATTAATATCCCAACACGATCAAAGGATTATGCAATATTTAGGGATTTATTTTTGATTTGGCCATAAATTATCAGTTGGTAAACTAATCCTACTCCGCCATACCTGATGCATAAGGCTCACATTGGGAAAATCAACTACTCAGATCATTTGCTTACCCAAAAGGCTTTTAAGTAAAAAGGCTCCGTTTACCGGAGCCTTTCTGATTATTTTGTGATTTCGATATACTTAAAATTCTTACTGAATTTAAACTCTACCGTACCATCGGTGTTGATGCTGAAGTCGCTCACTGTCTTGCCATCGGCAATTATTTTGCCTGGTTTAAATGGTAAGCCAATAATATTGAGGTGGTAGCCCTCATAACGCGGGGTATACAAACCTTCCATACTTTGACTTATACTAAACAGACGTGAAGTTCCGTTTACTACAAATTTTTTCTCCAGATAAATATCCTGCTCATAGGCAAATGTTTCGCCATAATCTTCAAACAGGAAGGAGTTAACTTCGTAATCGGTATAGTAAACATTTAGCTTAACCTCTTCAATTTCATGCTGGCCTACGTATTGCATTACCGGATACTCGGGTATTACAGAACCTGCCTTGATAAATACCGGCAGTGTTTCCAGCGGTGTTTGTACCAATACCTCTTTGCCACCATCAACTGTTTCATGACTCCAGAAGTTAAACCACTTCCCTTTAGGCAAATATACATTACGACTGGTTTGACCAGGTTCCATTACCGGACATATCAGTATTTTATCACCATAAGTAAACTCATCCTGCCTGAAGTGATTTAACATCAAATCCTGCTCATGCATCACTATGGGTCTTAAAATAGGGAAACCATAGCGGTGGTGCTCCCAAAAAGTAGAATATAAATAAGGCAGCAATCGGTAACGCAGCTCAATAAACTTGCGGTTAATGGCTGTAAATGGTTCACCAAAGCTCCAGGGCTCACGCTCCTTGGTATCGCCGGCAGAGTGCGCCCGCATAAATGGCGAAAATGTACCCATTTGTATCCAGCGGGTAAACAGCTCACCATCGGGCTCGCCGCTAAAGCCGCCTATATCTGTACCACAAAACGGTATACCTGATATAGACAGGCGCTGGCATTGGATATTACCTAATTTAAGATGCTCCCATGATGCCACGTTATCGCCCGTCCAAACAGATGAAAAACGTTGCACACCTGAATAACCTGCCCTGGTAATAGTGAACGGACGTTTATTTTTCATAATGTTGCGTAATCCCTCATAGGTTGAGCGCACCATTTGCATGCCATACACATTATGCGCCTTGCGGTGCGATCCACGGAAACCGTCATACTGGTGGCGCACATCATCAGGGAAAGTGCCGGCGCCAAACACAGCAGGTTCATTCATATCGTTCCATACTCCGGCTACGCCCATTTGTACCAGCTCATCAAACAAACCACCCCACCAGGTACGTACCTCTGGGTTGGTAAAATCAGGAAACTGGCAGCGGCCCGGCCATACGTGGCCTTCCATAAAGTAGTCATCACTGCGGCGGCAGAAATATCTGTTCTCTTTACCCTGCTTAAATACTTCGTAATTATCATCAACCCGTATACCTGGATCAATGATCACCACGGTTTTAAAACCATCGGCAGCTAGTTCGCTGATCATCTTTTTAGGATCAGGGAAATACTTGCGGTTCCAGGTGAAACAACGGTACCCATCCATATAGTCAATATCCAAGTAAATGCCATCACAAGGGATCTTGTTTTCGCGGAAACCATTGGTGATCTTTTTTACCTTGGCCTCGGGATAGTAGCTCCAGCGGCATTGGTGATAACCCAGTGCCCACAGAGGTGGCATAGGATGCGTACCGGTTAAAATATGGTAGCTTTTAACCACATCCATCATGTGCGGCCCGTGGATATAATAATATTGCAGCTCACCGCCATCGGCCCAGAAACTTGTTTTGGTGGCATCCTCGCCGCCAAAGTCAAACTGTGCCTTAAAGGTATTATCAAAGAAAATACCGTGTGCAATACCCTCATTTACGCTGATATAAAACGGAATGCTGCGATAAAGCGGATCCTGGTTCCATTGAAATGAATAGGCATCGGTATTCCAGTTTTTTAACCTTTTACCGCGCAGATTAAACTCGGTTGGTTTATCGCCCAGGCCAAAAAAGCTTTCGTTCGGGCTGCATGTTTTGGTACAAAAAACGTAGTAACCGCCAAACTTCACATTCTCTTCCCAGTGCATAGGCACTGCATCGGCGCTGGTTATGTGGTTGTTACTATCAGAAAAAGATATAAAAAAGTCTTCTTTACGGATATGACAGTTTATCGATTTAGTGGCTACCCGAAATTCAGTATCATCTTCATATAAAGTAAATTCCGCTGCGTTATGCACCAGCTTGGGTACTGCATAAGAAAACTCTTCCAGAAAAACACTGTGCGGTGCGAGCCTTACGCGTATAATTTCGTCAGTTACAACAACAACCTCAACCTTGGCATCACCATCAGTAAAGTAGAATTTATTACCCAATTGGTCGGCGTGATTGGGAACGCCCAGATATTTTTTGATGATGGGCTTAATGCCATCAGCGGGATTATTTAAGTGGTGAAACTCCTCTTCTTCCTCAAGTAAATTTTCGGCTTCAACTAACTTGCTGGTTATCAGCTCCTCGTTTGGTATATTACTTTCCATTCAAATTTATTAGGTGGTTCTGTAAATATGTATAATGTGTACTTACTACGCAATATACAACAATTGAATTAATGAAAAATCATTAACCATGCCATTAAAAGCAATTTGACGCATTAAATTTATTTTTTTTGTTAACAATTGTGAATCAGGATTGTGACCATTAAATCAGTTCCAGCAACATCCCGCTCATACCCTGCAATTCTATATCCACACCATCTTGTACGTTACCGGTATCAAATTGGGTTGCGCTTAACAGGTCCTTAAATTGTTTTTTACCAGCCAGCGTTAATTTAGCCAGTAAATCATCGGGCAGCTTAATACGTATCCTGCGATAATCATGGTTAAAATTGGTGATCACCAGTATTTGCTGCTTATCGGTATATCTCATATAGATATACAGCAACTGGTCAAAGCCGGGTTGGTGCTCATTGGCCATCATCAGTTCATAAAAACTACCACTTTTTAATGCATCGTTATTATTAACCGTGTTTAGCAGTGTTTGGTAAAAACCACGCAGCTTCTTTTGATCATCTGATAAGCGGCCGCCATCAAACGCACCGTTATTAAGCCATTTCTGATGCTCAGGAACACCGCAATAGTCAAAAATAGAGGTGCGGCCATCGTTACCGCTAAAACCCTGGTTGCCGTTAGCAGGTTCGCCAACTTCCTGACCAGAGTAAATCATTACAGGGCCGGTATTCAGCGTTGCTGTCACAATCATGCCCGGGACGGCCAGCCAGGGGTTGCCGGCAAAATCATTACAGGCTATGCGCTGCTCGTCATGGTTTTCCATAAAGCGCAGCATATGCTGGTCAATATCCCAGCAGTGATGATTCCAAACACTGTTTATTTCCCAGGTGCTTGCGCCGTACTCATTACGGGTTAAGCGTTTAATAACATCATACAAACCTACCTTGTCATACAGATAATCAAAGTGGCCTTTAAAAATGTAATCGTTGTATTTGTTTTTGTCGTACGCCTCGCCTATAAACACGGTACCGGGGTACGCTTCTTTTAATTTAGGTATTACCCATGCCCAAAATTCAATAGGCACCATCTCTACCATATCGCAGCGGAAACCATCAACTCCTTTTTTGCTCCAATACGTCAAAATATCATATATCTTATTCCACAGCGGAGGTATCGGGTTAAAGTGACCATAACGGTTATCCATATAATCAACCCCGTAGTTCAGTTTCATGGTCTCGAACCAATCATTAATAGATGGTGTAGCGCTGAATACATCATTACCCGTTGCTTTTGCCGGATTTTCATCAAAACGGCCATCTTTAAGCGGGCTTATAAATTCGTCGCCACCGGGGTTGTAACCCGCCGGTACTACAAAGGACTGCCCGGGGATATAATAAAAATCATTAGCGGCATCAAAAGCTTTGCCGGTATCATCGTCCTGCCCAAAATCCCGTACATCGGCAGGCTTTACATCTGATGCATAAGTGCGAGCTACGTGATTGGGCACCAGATCCATTAAAACCTTAAGGCCGTTACTATGCGTGCGCTGTATCAGCGCTTCATACTCGGATATGCGGTTGTTAACATCAACGGCCAAATCAGACGCTATGTCATAATAATCTTTAATAGCATACGGTGAGCCTGCCCTGCCCTTCACAATATCCGGATCATCATTGGCGATGCCAAAGGCAGAATAATCGGTCATGGTGGCGTGTTCAATAACGCCGGTGTACCATACATGGGTAAAACCCATGCCCCTAATTTCCTGCAGGGCTTTATCATTAATATCATTCAGCTTACCAACCCCATTTTCCTCAATAGAGCCATTTATCTTATTAAGGGTTTGGGTATTGCCAAACAAGCGCGGCAATAACTGGTATATAATCAATTTATGATCTGTGGTGTCCATTTTTGTTACCCTTTTACTAATAATTCGCTATTTGCACCAACAGATTGTTCTTCGTTGTAAACTATCACGCTTACAGGCTTTTCTGACAGATTTTTTAATTGTACCCCATCCTTACTCACCTTTACATTAAGCAACGATCCTCTGAACCCGATATGAAATGAGAAAGATGTCCACTTTTCAGGAATAAAGGGCTGAAACAATAACTTGCCATCCCGAACGCGCATACCGCCAAAACCTTCTACTACTGACATCCAGGTGCCCGCCATGGAGGTGATGTGACAACCATCTTCGGTATCATTGTTATAATCGTCCAGATCAAGGCGGGCCGTGCGGAGATAAAACTCATAGGCACGGGCTTCATCGCCCAGCTTAGCGGCTAAAATAGCATGTACACAGGGCGACAGGGATGACTCATGCACCGTACGCGGCTCGTAAAAATTAAAATTACGGCGGATGGTTTCCGTATCGTAACGATCTTCAAAAAAGTAGATACCCTGCAATACATCGGCCTGTTTGATATAGCAGGAACGGAGAATCCTGTCCCAACTCCATTTCTGGTTCAGCGGGCGATCTGCGGCGGGCAGATCCTTTACCAATATCTGTTCCTTATCAAGGTAACCGTCCTGTTGTAAAAACACCTGCTGCTTTTCGTCATAGCCATAATACATTTTTTCGATAATGTGTTTATATCTGGAGGTTTCCACGGCTTCGTCAAAATTTATTTTAGCTGCCAGCGCGGTATATTTTTCATGGGCAGTGGCTTTTACTTTTTCTATCACCTGCATGGTATAATCCATACACCAGGTGGCCATGGTGGTCGTGTACCAGTTGTTGTTAATGTTGTTTTCGTACTCGTTTGGCCCGGTTACGCCAAGCATCACATATTGCTGCTTATCCTGCGACCAAGTAATGCGCTGCGACCAGAAACGGGCAATGGCTACCAGCACCTCCAGGCCATAATCGGCCAGATATGCTTCATCGCCGGTATAACGCACATAGTTAAAAATGGCGAAGGCAATGGCTCCATTACGGTGTATCTCCTCAAAGGTTATTTCCCACTCGTTATGACATTCGGTGCCATCCATAGTAACCATAGGGTAAAGGGCAGCGCCGTTTTTGAACCCCAAAAGGGTGGCATTTTCAATAGCTTCGCCCAATTGTTTATACCTGTACAACAGCAAATTACGGGTAACTTTTTGCGGAGCGGTAGCCAAGTAAAAAGGCACACAATACGCCTCGGTATCCCAATAGGTTGAGCCACCGTATTTTTCGCCGGTAAACCCTTTGGGGCCAATGTTCAGGCGGTCGTCCTCGCCCGTATAGGTTTGGTTAAGCTGGAATATATTGAAGCGGATAGCCTGCTGAGCCGACACGTCGCCCTCGATAATAATATCATTACGCTCCCATTTTTTAGCCCAGGCGGCGGCCTGTTCGGCCAGCATCGTGTCAAAGCCCTTTTGGCTAACGCGGCTTAACGTTTCATTAAGCTGATTAACCAGATCTTCGGGCTTGTAATTTTGCGACGACAAGTTAGCTACATATTTAATAATACTGATAGCCTGCCCCTGCTGTGCCTGCAACTCAATTACCGAAGCTACGTACTTTTCTTTAACAACAGGTTTAACCTGTGGCTGTACCGGCTTGCCATTTTGCGCGATACTGCATTTCATACCGGTTGCTACCTCAAAGCCAGTTTTTTTAGTACGCATTACTACATAACCACCATCAGACTGGCTGGCCTTACTAACCTCGTCCCAAAATTTTTCATCGTAATTGGAATCTTTATTAGCAATATCGCCGTCAATAGCTGGGGTTATGGTAATGGTACCACTAAAGTTTACCGGCGTTATGGTATAACTAATGGCCGCAGCTTCGTCATCAACCATGCTGCAAAAACGTATGGCTTCTACCTTAACTATTTTACCGCTTGTTGTTTGGGCTTCAAAGTTTCTTTTCAGGTACCCCTCTTTCATGTTAAGTTCACGGCGAAAGCTGCTTACCACACATTTATCAAAATCAAGCTGTTCACCATCTAAATTAATATCAATAATAGTCCAGTTGGCGGCATTCAATACCTTGGCAAAATACTCGGGGTAACCGTTTTTCCACCAGCCTACACGGGTTTTATCGGGATAATATACCCCAGCCACGTAGTTACCTAATAACGATTGACCGCTATAAGCTTCCTCAAAATTGGCACGCTGCCCCATACGGCCGTTACCCAAACTAAATATACTCTCAGATATTTGGTGATGATGTGGATCGAAGCTTTCTTCAATGATGCTCCACTCATCTGCTTTTATGTAGTTTTTCATTAGCCCGCATCCCCTAAAGGGGAGTATTTTAAATTTATATTTTATTAAATACCCACTCTCCAACTCCCCCTTTAGGGGGCCGGGGGACTTTATCTAACCCGCTCACCACCAAATCAGCCTCATGCAGCACTTCAGGATCCCCTATGCCTATGGCTTTCATGCCGCCGGCTTTGGCTGCCTCAACGCCGGCAATGGCATCTTCAAATACTACGCAGTATTTGGGTTCAACATCCAACTCCTGTGCTCCTTTTAAAAACACTTCGGGATCGGGTTTGGCCTTGCTTACCTTATTACCATCAATTATGGCATCAAAGAGGTGGGTTATCTGCAATTTATCTAATATGGTCATGGAGTTTTTACTGGCCGAGCCCAGGGCTGTTTTAATATCGGCAGCGCGGCAGGCCTCAACAAACTCACGGGCTCCGGGCAAAATTTCGGCCGGGGTCATTTGGTTTACCATTTCCATGTACCAGGTATTTTTTTGGGTGGCCAGTTGTTCCTGTTCTGCTTCGGTTTTGGTGATACCTCCCCATCCTAATATCAGTTGCAGCGAGCGCACCCTGCTCACCCCTTTTAACTGTTCGTTATAGGCTTCGGTAAAATCAAAACCCAGCTCATTAGCCAGGCGTTTCCAGGCTTTATAATGATAAACAGCCGTATCAACAATTACACCGTCGAGGTCAAAAATACAGGCTTTTATATCATTCATCTTTTTACGCTATGTATACAGACCCTAAAGTATTAAAAACTAAATACAATGTATATAAAACACACAATTATAACATTGCCTGCACCAGTAACCTACCCAGCCAACAATAATTATTATTTTTCACTTTATTTGGATTAATTATAAATAATGATAATCTTTGCCCTGTTATATGATCACCACTACTACAGCAATCAATCAATGGACAGATGTTTTCGGCACATCGGCAGGTGCCATTTACCAAAGCGACGAAGAACGTTGCTGGTATGTTGATTTTGCAGGTAAGGTGGCTAAATTTGATTACCGCTGCCTGCTAAAGCTGCGCAAAGCGGTTTATCATATTGATATTGAACAGGTTTTGCTTACCTCCTCCAAGGCACCTGACGTTGAGATCATATTTATATGCGCCTGCGATCATTGCTACGTGCTATCTCTGGTACAAATTATAGCACTTAAGGAGCTGTTGGAAGGCACCTTTGTGATGCTTGAACTGAACCACATACTACATGACCGCCTCTGCGGTATTCACGTATAGCTATTTAGATTAAATTCATATTGTTTTTAAATTGAGCTAATGTAAACTTATAGCACTATTATTGTTTATAATATTGATTATAAGTTTATTTAACTACTCAATTTAGCACTCCTATGAAAGACCTACTCCGCATAAAAAGCCTTATTTCAAGTGAAATTGAAACGCTTTTAAATCAGCAAGTAAAAAAAGAAGCATATTCATCATCAGTATATTTATCAATGGCGTCATGGTGTAACCGTAATGGTTATGATTTTTCGTCTGACTACTTTTTTAAACAAGCCGAAGAGGAAAGACACCATCAATTAAAATTTTATAAATATATACTGGATATGGGCGGCAACGCTGTATCACCAGAAATTACCGGCATTAAGCAAGAATATAACGCTTTCCGCGAAGTATTTGAAGAAGCTTTGGACCAGGAAATCAGCGTTACTCAATCAATAAAAAACATATACGCCCGCTGCATGAAAGAGCAGGATTTTGTAACCATGGAGTTTTTAAACTGGTTCCTGAAAGAGCAGCGTGAAGAAGAATACAAAGCCCGCCGTGCCCTTGAACTGTTTGAAGTTATTGGCGAAGAAGGTACCGGCAGATGGCAGATTGATAAGCATGTTGGCCAAATCAAATACGATAGCGAAGCCTAAGCTTAACCTTTTCATAAATAAGAAAGCCCTTCCTCTAAATAACAAGGGCTTTCTTATTTAAGACCGCTGCTATATCAGATCAAGCAGCTTTAGTACATCCTTGGCATGATATTCTTTTAACCAGGTATTGCCCGGCTGTATACTGCATACCGGTGCAAACTTGCACCTGTCTGTACATTCTGTTTCTATTACTTCAATTTCTTCCGGGCCGTGATGGTGCTTGGCATAACTACGCGCCAGCTTATACATATCCTTACCGCCTCTTTTTCCGCATTTGCTGCCGGTGCATACATACAGTACTTTATCCGGTATGGTAAATTTACTCATCAGTATATTGATTTACTGCAGCCTTGTCCCTGTTACTCAGCCTGATTCAATAACAAAGATAAAATAAATAAAATTCTATTTGTGTAACCCAACAGTCGCATATATGTTTAACAAAACAACAGTTAAGCAATATCAAAAGAGATTTTGTTATATATAGACAAAAGCGCCCGATGTATGGTTAATCAGCAGGCAATAACTAAGCAGGTAGCATATAGGTCATCAATTCATCCTGCAGCTGCCTGGCCGATTCAATAAGCACACTGTCGGTTATATATGATTTTATATCTATGTCTTCGCCTATGTGGTCTTCCTTAAAAATATCGCTAAAGCTGGAGTATTTTAAAGAAAATTTCCAGTTGTTTTCCAAATGCTCAAAAAGCCGGACATCGGTTTGGTTTAACATGGTGTAACTTATCACCACAAAGGCATCGGTATTTAATGTTTTAATGCAATTTAAAATATCCTGATTGTAGGCTATCCACACTTTCAGAAATTCCTGGGCATGTTCAATATAAAAACTCTGTTGCCTGCGGACGTGTCTGAACTTTTGCCATACCAACCTGGACAGGTATTTCCGGGCCATGTATTTTTTATCAATCACCTTGAAGCCGCGTCTTAATAATGAGCTTACTACTGATTGGTAATCGCGCAGAATGATAAGGTAACAGGCATCAGGTAACAACTCCTGGTACACGTCCAAAAACAGGCAAGTACGCGGATCTTTCCACCCCCATTGGTCATAAAGCCGCTGTTTAACCCTGATGATACTTTTTAATTTTTCCTTTTCATAAACGGAGAGATGATCAATATGAGCATCGGTTAGGCCCGATGTAGGCAGGTTATGATCGGCCAGCACCTCCTCGTGCATTTTTAAAAACTCCATATCTTCAAAATGCCCGTCGGCATTTCCAGAGCCGGGACCCAGCTGCCTTTCGCCCAATTGCAAGCCGCACCTAGCCAGCCATTGCGAAATAAGCGAGGTACCGGAGCGATGCATCCCGGCAATGATAAGTGTTCTTTTCTGCATATATTATAAAAGGACAAATGATTAAAATGCGTGATGCAGCTTAAAAACTATTGGTCATTTTACTTAGTACTTTTTCGGCCGGATGAAGGTTATTTAAGATATAGTAAAGCAATAAAGAGGTACTTTGCTGTACGGTACTTTCGCTGGTGTTTATATATAGATCGGCATCGTAAGGCGCATCAAACTGATCATTGATGCCAGTAAGATTTATTAATTTATCGGGATGACCTTCGGGTAAAAGTGCTCTTTTGTAAAGCCCCTTGGTGTCGCGGTTAATCAGCTGGTTAACCGGGCAATCAACATGTACAATATTTACATGGTCGTATTTTTCAACAAGCTCACGCCTTACTTCATCATAAGGATTTATGGCGCTCACAATAGTAACTATACCATGAGCCGAAAACCGGCTGGCTACAAAGCCTAACCGCCTGATGTTTTCGCACCGGTCATGTTTTGAAAAACCAAGATCTTTGCAAATTTCTTTGCGGTATTCGTCACCGTCAATTACTTCAATCTTTATTCCAAGTTCAGTAAGTTCGGTAGCAACACTTTTTGCTAATGTTGTTTTCCCTGCTCCGGATAATCCGCAAAATAAAAGTATCATACGCCAATAATTTATGTTTAAGTAACATTATCAGAAAGCCCTGCAGGACGCTTTCTGAACGTGAACTTAAAAAATTACGTGCCCGTTATAATGAGCCTCTGTGTAAATTATCCTTTACAAACAGTCAATATACTTTCGTTAAAATAAATAATTAGCGGCAAAATCGCTTAAAACAAGTACAGTAGAGCTGATTTTCGATTTTCAAGCCTGGCTACGTATACAACCTTTAAAATGCTACACCTAACAAAAATGTTACGCTTTTTAATGGCAGGTTCAACACAATATGACCTTGCAGGGAAGTATTAGTGCAGTATTTTAAACATCAGCTCTTTCATCAACTCGCCATGAGGAGCGTTTGATTCAACGCCTTTACTTTTTAAATCATACTCACGCAGATAGCTGATGATCTGCATGGTTTTTGGGTAATTATAATTGCGGCCGGCCTGCTCATAATCCTTCACAAAATAGGGGTTTACACCAAGCTCCCGTGCCAGGTTTTGTTGCGATTTATCCTTTACATAGTGGTAGGCCAGCACTTTGCTAAAATAATTATTTAAATTACCCAATACCAATACAATAGGATTAGCCTTTGGGTTAGCTTCAAAATAATTGATAATCTGGTTTACCTTGTAGGCATCCTTTTTACTAAGGGCAGCTTGCAGTTCAAATACATTATACTCCTTACTGATGCCAATATTATCATGAATATGTTTTAAGGTTATCTCCTGCCCGGCAGCAACATTCAGCATCAGTTTCTCAAGCTCGTTTGCAATCTTCGACAGATCGTTACCCAGGTACTCCGATAGCATGGCAGATGCCTGCTGATTTATTTTATAGCCTTTATCGCTGATGTAACCTTCAATCCAGGCTGGTATTTTACTGTCATATAACGGCGCCGACTCAAAAATAAGTCCGTTTTTTTCAATGGCCTTATAGGTCTTTTTCCGTTTGTCAAACTTGCCGTATTTATAACAAAACACTAATATGGTGCTGGGCAGCGGCTTTTCCAGATAGCTCAGCAAGGGGTCGATGCCTTTTTTACCGTCATCATCTTTACCCCATTTCATGTCCTGCGCCTCTTTTACCAGTACAACCTGATAATCGGCCATCATAGGGTACCGTTTGGCTGCGTTAAGCACGGCCATCATCTCGGTATCCTTACCGTACACTACGGTTTGGTTAAAACCTTTCTCGGCTTCGCTAAGCAGGTTATGTTCGATGTAGTTGCCTACCAGATCAATAAAATAAGGCTCCTCGCCATGCAGCAGGTACAAGGGTTTGTACTTTCGGTTCTTAATATCTTTTAATATATCTGCTGCGGTCATTTTATCAGTTCAAAAGTAAAAATTCAAAAGCCAAAAACCTTTTGCATTCAAAATTAAAAATTCAAAATGGCAAAGCCGGAGTTTTATGCGGAATGTGGAAAGTAAAATTAAAAACAGGGAAGCTTATCGGTTTTACTTTTTAATTTTGACTTTTGAATTTAAAAAATGGATTTGCTGCAACCGCTTAACCTACCACCCTACCCCTTTAAAATAAGCGACCATAATGGGCAGCTAAGCTTGTTTGATGAGATCAGGAAGAAAAACATCATCATTACGCCCGAAGAGTGGGTACGCCAGCATTTTGTGCAATATCTCATTAAACAAAAAAACTACCCGCGCTCGCTTATTAAACTGGAAGGCGGCATGAAACTTAACGGACTACAGAAACGGACTGATATTGTTGTATTTGACAACACCGGAAAAAGAATACTCATGGTAGAATGTAAAGCACCATCAGTAACCATTGATCAAAAAACATTTGACCAGATAGCTCGCTATAATATGGTACATCAGGTATCGTTGCTGGCCGTTAGCAATGGCTTACAGCACTATTACTGCAACATTGATCTTGATAAGCGGCAATATCAGTTTATAACCGACTTGCCTGCTTACACAAACCCGGTTTAGGTTAAGGCTACCAGGCTTTGTATTTTTTCAATAAGCTCATCAGGTTTAAAGGGTTTTGATACATAATCGTTCATTCCTGCATCATACACCTGATCTTTAATATCAACCATGGCCGAGGCCGTAAGTGCAATAATGGGCACGGTGGCCTTTTTGGGATCGGCCATTTTCCTGATCTCGCGTGCTGCATCAAAGCCATTCATAACGGGCATCTGTAAATCCATTAATATAATGTCAAAGTTACCGTATTGCATAAACTCCACGGCACGTTCGCCATTTTCGGCTATAACCGGTATAATCTCCCATCGTGACAGCAGCTTTTTCATCAGCATCACATTTACCATATTATCTTCGGCAATAAGCATTCTTAAAGTCACCAGGCTACCTTCGTGGGTTTCTTCTGTCGGCTTATCAATTTTTGGCACAAGCGGCAGCACGGTTGATACCGGCAGCTCCATCTGAAATGAGAACTCCGATCCCTCACCAATTTTGCTGGCTACATCCAGATGCAGCTCCTGCATATCAAGCAGCCTTTTTACTATAGCCAGCCCCAAACCTGTTCCACCGTATTGCCGCGTAGTGGCTAATGACTCCTGCGTAAAGGGCTCAAATATACTGCTCAGGTTTGTTTGATGTATACCTATGCCTGTATCTTTTACCGAAAACTTAACCATTACCTTATTATGCCGATCTTCCATGCAGGTTACTTTAACCCATACGTTTCCCTCCGAGGTAAATTTTATGGCGTTGCTTACCAGGTTAAAAATCACCTGCGTTATACGGGTTGGATCGCCAAAGAACACCTTGTTTTTAAGCTGATGGTCAAGCTCCAGCCCAAACTGCAAACCCTTTTCGCGGGCCTTTAAAATTTGCCCTCCGCAAATGTTGGTCATGAGCTCAAGTAAGTCAAAACTAATATTTTCAAACACCAGCTTGCCCGATTCTATCTTGTTAAAATCAAGCACATCATTTACAATAGCCAGCAGGTTATTTGCAGAAAATTTTAATATCTCCAGGTTTTCCTTTTGCTCGGGCCGTGGGCTGCCCATCATCAGCAAATTGCTCATTCCTATTACCGCGTTAAGCGGGGTACGAATCTCGTGCGACATGGTAGACAGAAATTCAGACTTAGCCCGCGTTGATTTTTCGGCCTTTTCAATAGCCTTTTCAAGCTCCAGGTTAAGCTTTACCTGCTCGTCCCGGCTTTCTTTAAGCTGCCTGGTATTTTTTAAAAAAGAGTTATAAAAATGGCTTTGAATAAATATCAGCACTATAAAATTGGCAAACAGGCTTATAATAATGGTAGCCTGATCAATTTTGTCGGGTTTAATGCGCAGCACGTAGCTGTTATTATATTCAATAAGCAAAAATAGCAATACCGGCACCGTATTTAGCAGCGAATATATTAGGCCCCAGTTTTGCCCAAGCATATAATAGCTAAATACTATAACAATTATAATAACCTGCACCGTTACAATATTGATGGATTGCAGCGATACATACACAATACTAATGTTAACTAAAGTACCTATAACAAGCAAAATATGTGATATAGCGCTCCAGTTGGGCCTGTACGTTAATGCCTTAAATAATATAGCAACGCTAAACATTAAGCAACCGGCGGTATAAGCCAGCAAACGCTGCCCCTGGAAATAAACGCTTAAGAATAAAGCACCTGAGGCTACAAATACCAGGAAAAAACCATAGTACAATAAACGTATTCGTGCCTGATCAAGATAGGATTGCTCCCGGGAAATTATAGGGTAGATGGAAAAATTAAAAAAACTTACTTTTTTGGGCATATTCAAATCGCAAACATTTTAGTAATGCAGTTATCTGTAACCGTTGCTCAAAAGATGATAAACGGTTACAGATAACTGCAGTTTGCAACAAGTATGCTAAGCAATTAATCAGCCAAAGCGGCCAGATTTTCCTCGAGTATGGTTAATTTGGCCTCTGCATCGGCCCTCTTTTTTTGTTCAATATCAATAATTTCGGGCTTGGCGTTGCTCATAAAACGTTCGTTTGAAAGCTTGGCATTTACCGATTTAAGAAAACCTGTTAAATACTCTCTTTCCTTTTCTAAGCGGGCACGCTCAGCAACCGGGTCAACATTCTCACTTAATGGCACGTAAAACTCGTCTGTTGATGCTATAAAGCTGATAGTACCATTCACTTTATCGGCAACAACATTAAACTGGCTGATATTTCCAAGCTTAACTATAATAGATTCATATTGCTGATATGGCAATCCTGAATTTATTTTTACAGCAAGCTCCAATGCCTCTTTAGGAGATATTTGTTTGGTGTTACGAATATTCCTGATCTGCGTAATAATTATTTTTACGATCTCTAAATGGCTCAAAACCTGGGGACTTATTTCCCCAACGCTTGGCAATAGCGCAACAATACAACAATCTTTTTCATCGCGTTCGCCAAACAGTTCGTCATGCCATAACTCCTCTGAAAGGAAAGGCATAAATGGGTGCAACACCTTTAAAATATTTTCAAAGAACTCAACCGTAGCAGTGTAGGTGGCCCTATCAATCGGCTGCTGATACACTGGTTTAATCATTTCCAAATACCAGGCACAAAAATCGTCCCATACCAGCTTGTAGGTGGCCATTAATGCCTCTGACAGCTTGTATTGTGCAAAATCATCTTCAATTTCACTAAGGGCCTGGTTAAAGCGACCGCCGAACCATTCAATGGCTATACCATTTGGATTTTCAAGGCTGTCATCAACCTCCCAGCCCTTGATCAGCTTAAAGGCATTCCATATTTTGTTGGCAAAATTACGGCCTTGCTCGCAGTAGCTTTCATCAAACATTAAATCGTTACCGGCAGGTGAGCATAATAACATCCCTACCCTAACACCATCGGCACCGTATTTTTCAATCAGGTCCAGCGGATCAGGAGAGTTACCCAATGATTTCGACATTTTGCGGCCCAGCTTATCCCGTACAATACCGGTGAGGTATACGTTTTTAAACGGCGCCTGTCCCCTAAACTCGTGCCCCGCCATGATCATCCTGGCTACCCAGAAAAACAGGATCTCGGGTGCAGTTACCAGATCATTAGTTGGATAGTAGTAATTGATATCGGCATTGTTAGGATCTTTAAATCCGTCAAATACAGATATTGGCCATAACCATGATGAAAACCAGGTATCAACCACATCTTCTTCCTGCGTCAGATCGGCAGCAGTAAGTGATGGGTCGGCCAATCGGGCTTCAGCCAAAGCCTCCTCAATATTTTTAGCAATGACATATTTACCATTAGGAAGGTACCATGCCGGGATCTGCTGTCCCCACCATAACTGGCGGCTAATACACCAATCCTTTACATTCTCCATCCAGTGGCGGTAGGTATTTACAAATTTCTCAGGAATGAGCTTCACCTCACCGTTTAATACATAATCAAGGGCAGGCTTAGCCATCTCCTCCATTTTGCAGAACCATTGCATAGATAGTTTGGGCTCAATAACCGCATCTGTACGCTCGCTAAAACCTATCTGTGATTTATAATCCTCTACTTTTTGCAATGCGCCGGCTTCCTCTAACAATACCGCAATTTTTTTACGGGCCGCAAAACGATCTTCGCCAACTAATATCTGCGCCTTTTCGTTCAGCGTACCATCGTCATTTAAAATATCAATAACCGGCAGGTTGTGTTTCTGGCCCAGTTCATAGTCATTCAGATCATGCGCCGGGGTAACCTTTAAGCAGCCGGTACCAAAATCCATGGTCACATACTCATCCAGTATAACCGGTATTTCGCGGTTAATCAATGGAATAAACACCCGTTTACCGTGCAGGTGCAGGTAACGTTCATCATAAGGGTTAATACAGATTGCGGCATCAGCCATGATAGTTTCAGGGCGGGTGGTGGCTATTGTTAAATAGTTTCCACTCAAAGCTGATGGCTCATCACCCGCTACTGCATAGCGTATATAATAAAGTTTCTGATTAACCTCTTTACGGATAACTTCTTCATCAGATACGGCAGTTTTTCCTTGCGGGTCCCAGTTTACCATGCGTATGCCACGGTATATAAGGCCCTTTTTGTATAAATGGATAAAGGTATCAATAACGGCATCAGACAGTTCCTCATCCATGGTAAACCGGGTACGGTCCCAATCGCATGAAGCGCCCAGCTTTTTAAGCTGATCTAATATAATGCCGCCATATTTCTCTT
This sequence comes from Mucilaginibacter saanensis, assembly GCF_014200575.1. Taxonomy (GTDB): domain Bacteria; phylum Bacteroidota; class Bacteroidia; order Sphingobacteriales; family Sphingobacteriaceae; genus Mucilaginibacter. Next base: position 111,344 of record NZ_JACHBZ010000019.1, read on the forward strand.
TCCACTCCCAGGCATAAGCCAAAAACTCAGGCCGGGTAAGATCTTTTTTGCTGATACCGCGCTCCTTAAGCATGGCCACTACCTTAGCTTCGGTAGCAATACTGGCATGGTCTGTTCCGGGAACCCAGCAGGCGTTTTTTCCTTTCATGCGGGCGCGGCGTACCAGTACATCCTGTATGGTATTGTTTAACATGTGCCCCATGTGTAAAACCCCGGTAACATTTGGCGGCGGAATAACTATGGTATAAGGTTCACGCTCATCAGGAACCGATTTAAAAAAATCGTGCTTTAACCAGTAGCTGTACCACTTATCTTCGGTCTCTTTAGGCAGGTATGTTTTAGAAATACTCATAACGCGCAAAAATAATGATTTAATCACATAATGTGATCGAAAAAAACATCTGCATGTCCGGCAAATTGAACTATCTTGTTTAGCTATTTTCCTAAACCACTCACCACTCACCACTCACCACTCACCACTCACCACTCACCACTCACCACTCACCACTCACCACTCTTTATCACAATAATTTTACAATTGGGTCGTTTTTATACTATTCAATCTTAACAGCCATGAAATCAATGCATTTACACCGCGTTTGGCTTGATATTTTAAAAAGATCAAAGCTTTCGTTTTTTATAAACTGGTTTAACCGCTAAACCGGCTTTTTCAGCAGCTTGCGTGCATTTACTATAATTTCTTAACTTTAGTTTTTATAAATTAACATGAAACTGAAGTTCTCGTATTTAATGCTGGCAGGCACCATCATGCTGTCGGCCAATAGTTTTGCTGCCGATGGTAGCACCTCTCCCAAACCCAAACAAAAGCCCACGGCTCCAAAAAAATTCATTGATCCGGCCAATATGGACGCTACCATTAAGCCTGGTGATGATTTTTTTGACTACGCCAATGGCAACTGGATTAAACGCAACGCAATTCCGGCCAAAGCCACCCGCTGGGGAAGCTTTAACATATTAGGTCAGGAAAATACCGATAAATTACTTGGCCTGCTTAAAGAGGTAAGCCAAACATCGGCCACACAACCCAAAGGTAGTTTAAAACAACGCGTTGGCGACCTGTATGCCAGCGGCATGGATAGCGTAACCATTGAAAAACGCGGTTATGATCCTATTAAACCCGATGTGCAGCGTATTGACGCCATAGCCGACCTGGACGCCGTTATCGCCGAGCTGGTTTACCAGCGTGTGAATGGCGAGGGCAGCCCGCTGTTCAGATTTGGTGTTGGCCAGGACGAAAAAAATGTAAACAAATACGTTGTTGGCCTTGACCAGGGCGGTACCAGCCTGCCAGATCGTGATTATTATTTAAAAAACGACGAGCGTACAAAAGGTATACAAAGTGCGTATAAAAAATACATAGTTGCCCTGTTTACCTTAACTGGCAGCAGTAATGACGAGGCAACCAAAAACGCCGGTATTATTGTTAATATTGAAACCGCACTGGCCAAAGCACAACTAAGCCGCGTGGCCATGCGTGATCCTAACGTTACTTATAATAAATTTTCTGTTGATGCCTTTAGCAAAACCACGCCGCACTTAAACTGGGCAAAGTTATTGCCGCAGATGAAAGCTAACGGCCAGGATACCGTTCTGGTAGGGCAGCCTGCCTTTTTTAAAGCAGCGGACTCACTACTGGCAGTTACCCCTGTTACCGACTGGAAGGTTTACCTGAAATGGAATATACTTAAAGGTTCGGCAACGGCATTAAGCTCGCCTTTTGTAAATGCCAGCTTTGATTTTACCAAAGCATTAAGCGGTCAAAAAGTGCAAACCCCACGTACAGAACGTATGTCTGGGCTGGTTGATGGTACTTTAGGCGAATTGCTTGGTCAACTGTTTGTTGAAAAATACTTTACCCCAGCTGCAAAGCAATACATGGTTGACCTGGTGAACAATTTAAAGGTAACCCTGGGCGACCGTATTAAAAGGCTTGACTGGATGAGCCCTGAAACTAAAGAACGCGCCCTTAAAAAGCTGGCCGCCTTTACCGTTAAAATTGGCTATCCTGATAAATGGGAACAATATGACGGCGTTACCATTAATCGCGATGATTATGCCGGCAACCTGAAAACACTATCAGTATGGCGTTATAATTTTACGGTAGGTAAACTGGGCAAGCCTGTTGATAAGGCTCGCTGGGGTATGACACCGCCAACCGTTAACGCCTATTACAATCCAACTAACAACGAGATCGTTTTCCCGGCCGGAATACTACAGTTCCCGTTTTTTGATTTTAAGGCCGACGATGCAGTGAACTATGGCGGCATAGGCGCTGTAATTGGCCACGAAATGACCCATGGATTTGATGATCAGGGCAGACAATATGATGCCGATGGCACGCTGCGCGACTGGTGGACCAAAACCGATGCCGATAAGTTTAAAGTACGCGCCAACCAGGTGGTTGACCAATATAATGCCTTTACCGTGCTTGATACCCTGCACGTGAACGGCAAGCTAACCCTTGGCGAAAACCTTGCCGATTTAGGAGGTTTAAACATTGCTTACGAAGCCTTCAAGAAAACCAAACAAGGCCAGGAAAATAAAAAGATAGACGGCTTTACAGGCGATCAGCGTTTCTTTTTGTCATGGGCACAGGTTTGGCGCGGCTCGCAACGTCCCGAGGCTGCTGCGCAACGTATCCTGACTGATCCGCACTCGCCTGAGCAATACCGCACCAATGCGCCTATTACCAATATTGATGCCTGGTATAAAGCATTTAACATACAACCCGGCGATAAGCTATACAAAAAGCCTGCGGACCGGATAAAAGTCTGGTAATTTTAATTACATTATTGCAAAACCTGGTGAAAGCCGGGCTTTGTTGTTTTCATTAAACCCGACCATCATCTAACCTACACAACTATCTCTTGACCGCAGGAAAGACCTTGTAGTGTTCACGTTCACGCCCGGTGAACAGTTATGAACACCTGAAATAATACTCTTTTTAAGTAATCGTACCCCATCATTTTACTTTGCTCAAACTTAACAGCGTCTATCTATTACATTCAAACACTTACCTTTGCTGTTATATTATGATAGTTCATCAGTTTTACGATAAGGGTTTGGCACATGCATCTTATGCAGTGATCCGTACAGGCAAAATGATTGTGATTGATCCAGCCCGCAACCCGCAGCCTTATTATGATTTTGCAACCCAGCATGATGCCGATATTGTGGGCGTTATTGAAACGCATCCCCATGCTGATTTTGTGAGTTCGCACCTGGAAATTCACGAAACCACCAATGCCATCATTTATTGCAGCAGGCTTACTGGTGCCACCTACCCGCATGAAACTTTTGATGATGGCGATACCATACAGCTTAATGACATCAAGCTCAAAGCTATTAATACCCCCGGCCATTCGCCCGATTCTATTTGCATTTTGGTGGAGGACGAAAACGGAAATGAAAAAGCCATTTTTACCGGTGATACCCTGTTTGTTGGCGATGTTGGTCGCCCGGATCTGCGCGAGAATGTTGGCAACATCACGGCTAAAAAGGAAGAACTGGCTAAGCAAATGTACCATAGCACCCGTCATAAATTAATGACTTTGCCCAAAAATGTGGTGGTTTACCCGGCACATGGCCCCGGCTCGTTATGCGGTAAAAACATGAGCCCCGATCTGGAAAGCACCATAGGCCGCGAACTGCGCGAAAACTATGCACTGCAAATCATGGACGAGTTTACCTTTGTAAAAAACTTAACTACCGATCAGCCTTTTGTGCCGCATTATTTTGGTTACGATGTTGATTTGAATAAAACCGGTGCCCAGGCATTTAAACAAAGCGTTGATGCCGTTGTCAGGTTTAAATCCGAAACTCCTTTAGAAAAAGACATTACCATTATTGATGCACGCCCTAAACAGCAATTCAGAAATGGACACCTGCATGGCGCTATTAACCTGCAGGATGGCGATAAATTTGAAACCTGGCTTGGATCATTATTAAAACCCGATGAGCCTTTTTACCTGATAGCTGAAAATCAGGACGCTATAAATACCCTGATAAAAAAAGCTGCCAAAATAGGTTATGAAACCAATATAAAAGCAGCATTGGTAACCCCACTGGGTGCAACCGAGATATCAGCCAACCTTGATCTGGATAAATTCAGGGCCAATCCGGATGATTATCATATTATTGATGTACGCAACGTAAGCGAAGTTAATGAGGGACTGGTATTTAAAAATGCCATCGCCATACCGCTACCCGAGCTGCGCGGACGCCTTAATGAAATACCTGTCGACAAACCCATTGTAGTGCATTGCGCAGCAGGCTACCGCTCGGCAGCGGCCAGCAGCATCATTGCAGCAAAAATACAACAGACACCTGTATTTGATCTGGGCGAAGCCGTGGTAGCTATGATGGCCGTTAACTCATAATCCATTTACCATAAAACTATACATTAATTACGCGCAACGCATGGCCGATAAAAACCTGGAAATAGTTACCACTGCCGATGGTTCTAAAACCATTTACAATGCCGAGGTTGGCGAACTTTATCACTCCCGCAACGGGGCTTTGCAGGAGAGCCAGCATGTGTTTGTAAACTCGGGCTTACACTATTTTTTAGCACAGAACAACGCCAAAGAAGTAAGCATACTGGAAGTTGGTTTTGGTACCGGGTTAAATTTTTTATTGAGTGCCGATGTATGCACCGCAAATAATATAGCGCTCAATTATACAGGTATAGAAGCCTATCCGCTGGATGCTGAAATGATGGCCCAAACCGGGTATGAGCAATACACATCCGCAACATTATGGGAAAGCTACGTAACAAATTATCCACAGGCATTAGCAAACAAGGTAACTCTTGATGCTTACGGCCAGCTGCAAATTGCCCATATCAAACTGATGGAGTTTAATACCGACGAACGGTATGACATTATTTATTTTGATGCCTTTGCATCTGCCCGCCAGCCTGAAATGTGGGAACAGGAAGCCATCAGCCACGTGATTACCTTTTTAAAACCAGGCGGCGTGTTTGTAACCTATGCCATAACCGGCAACCTGAAAAGAATGCTGAAAGCCCTGGGTTTAAAAATAGAAAAAGTACCCGGAGCAGCCGGCAAACGCGAAATGCTGCGCGGCGTACTTTCAGTTACAAATGCTGACCTGGGAGCTTATTAAAAAAATACGACAGGTGACCATTCCGGTGATTTAGTTTTATCTTCTCCTTCTGCATCTTTTCCGGGCCTCTTAAATCTGTTATCTTTACAACATTAAAAAAATATAAAAATATGCCGTTACAAGCACCAGCAACTGCTGCTACCCCTGCAACCGGATTTGAGCGTTTGCTCAGCATTATGGATGACCTGAGAGCCAATTGTCCGTGGGATAAAAAACAAACACTGGAAAGCCTGCGGCACCTCACTATTGAAGAAACGTATGAGCTTAGCGATGCCATATTAGGCGATGACAAGCAGGAAATAAAAAAAGAACTTGGTGATATCATGCTTCACCTGGTTTTTTATGCCAAAATAGCTTCAGAAACTAATGATTTTACCATCACCGATGTATTGAATAGCGTATGCGAAAAGCTGATTAACCGCCATCCGCATATTTACGGTGATGTTGAGGTACAAAACGAGGAAGATGTAAAGCGCAATTGGGAACAGATTAAGCTAAAAGAGGGCAATAAATCGGTTCTGGGTGGAGTGCCTGCATCATTACCGGCACTGGTGAAAGCATCACGCATACAGGAAAAAGCGCGGGGCGTAGGGTTTGACTGGGAAGAAAAAAACCAGGTATGGGCCAAGGTTGAAGAGGAAATGCAGGAGTTTAAAAATGAATTTAACGCCGAAGACGAAAGTGCCATTGACCATGAAAAGGCCGAAGGTGAATTTGGCGACCTTTTATTTTCGCTCATCAATTATGCGCGTTTCATCAATATCAACCCGGAAAATGCGCTTGAAAAAACAAATAAAAAATTCATTAAACGGTTTCAATACCTGGAACTTAAAGCCCGCGAAAACGGCAAACAATTACAGGACATGACCCTTGCCGAAATGGATATATTTTGGGACGAGGCAAAAAAACTTTAAAAATATTAAGGTACCCTTGTAGCGTTTAGATAATTATTGTCGTAATAGCTAAAAATACAAGATTATGAAACGCAATTTATTTTACTTATTACCACTATTACTAATACTTGGCGAAGCGTGTACGCCAAAATCAGACAACACCCCGATCCCTGTTCCATCGGGTACTTTTAAAGGAAAATTCAGGTTAGTTACCAGAAAAGCTACCGGCGGGGCCGATACATTAAAAGATACAGCTCTTGTTATCAAATTAACATCGCCTTACCACTTTGCAATAACCGGTGATACTATCAAAGTACACGCAGGCAGCAAAGGAAACTTTGGCTATGATGGCTATAACATGAGTTTCTTAGATAGTACTTACAAAGCAGGACCGCAAGTTAAATACCATTTGGTTGGTATTTATCAGTATTTCTATAACGGTACCCTATTGCAGCTGCAACGTACCAATGCAACCGGCGATACTGTATTGAGATACGACTTTAACAAAACTTCAAATTAATTATTGTTTTAATTTATGCCGTCGCTTTTTTTAGGGCGGCGGTTTTTTTATCATCAACACCATCTACCTGTGTAAAATTATAACCGGCGGAAAATAACCGCCGGTTATTAATGTTTATAAACAAACCCGATATGGTGAAGTAACAAGAATGATAAATTGAAACAGGCAAAATTGATCATCTGAAAAAAATGTTTTTTTTATTTGTATCAAATATGTTCTTTACTGCGTAAAGGATTAAAAATCAACAACAATATTTAAGCGGAATTAAAAATACTTAATGTCTCTACCCCCACGCATTACTGAAGAAGAAATCATCAGCCAATGCAAAACAGGCAGTCTTAAATACCAGGAAATGCTGTATAAGCTATTCTATGGCTATGCTATGGGGATAAGTCTACGTTATAGTTTAAACCGCGACGATGCATTGGAGGCCGTAAATGACGCTTTTATTAAAGTATTTAATGCTATACATAATTACCACATTGATAAGCCATTTAAAGCATGGCTGCGCACCATTGTAGTAAACACCGCCATTGACCGCAGGCGTAAGGATCTGAAGTTTCAGCTCAATGTTGAGCTGGACAACGCTTCGCCTTTAAGCAGCCACGTAGGTACGGTTGATAATTTAAACGTGCAGGATATTTTAAAACTGATGAAGGAGCTGCCTGCTATACAGCTCACCATCTTTAACTTATACGAAATAGACGGATACAATCACGACGAAATTGCAAATATGCTCACTATACCCGTAAGTTCATCACGGGTTTACCTGAGCCGAGCTAAAGAAAAATTGAGAAAAATGTTAAGGAAAGAAACACAAAGCCATGGATGAGCAGTTGGATAACGACTTAAACAGCCGCATCAGGGAGGTGTTTGATAATTTTGATGACCCATCCTACCCCTCTGCTGATGAAGGATGGTTAATGCTCAGGGAGAAATTCCCTGAAATGGAAGAGGTACGCCCGGCCGAAAAGAAACGCCCGGTAACCTGGCTTTGGTGGAGCAGCATGGCTGCGGCCATATTATTATTTATTGGCATAGGCTTATGGGTTACCGATAAAAAACAACACCCGGAAACCATGGCCGCAAAAACAAAGCAACATCAGGAGCAATCATTAACCGATAGCGATAAGCTATTGGCAACAAAGCAAACCCCTGTTATTAAAAACAACACCGCTAATACGGCAACTGATAGTGCTGCTCATAGCAGTGCAATAACAGCACCTGCAAATCAACTGGCACAAAATACGGCTGCAACTCCTGCAACAGCGAATAAAACACCTGCTTATGCCAATACAAATGCCGGCACTGCACAACATTTAAATAATGCAGGCATTAACCCTGTAAAAAACAACCAGCTAAACGATAGCATCAACACCGCTATTGCTAAGGCAAACACGCAGCAGCATATTGTTAATGCACCGGCCATTGCCAATGCAAACACTACAATCACAAGTCAAAATAATAACCCGGCTGCTATTACCCAGCCTGCTGCTAAAACAACTATGCAGCAGCACAATACCGTGAATGCACCGGCTACAGCCAATGTAAACAGTACTGCCGTAGCTCAAAATAACAAACCCGCAGATGCAAATCAGCCTGCTGCTGTGGTTAAAACAAATACGCCGCAGTATGCTGCCAATCCTGTTACCGGTTTCGGAAAAGGAGTTCCGGCAAATACGGCTAATACGCCTGTAACTGCCGGTTCAAGCATCATGCTTCAGCAAACTGCTAAAGTGACCAAACCGGCACCTAATTCTATGGCTGCCTTGTTTGCCAGCGAACAACCCGCAACCAAAAAGCCCGACGAAAAATACGACGAGGACAGAAAAGTACGTTTTGGCGTATATGCCGCAACATTTTTCAATTATGCCAAAGGCAGCAACAACCAGATTAACGCGGGAGCCGGTTTTACGTCTGACATTAAATTAAGCAAAAACATAAAGCTTTCTACAGGTTTGGCATTGGCTCAAAATACGTTAAGCTATAATAGCGCCCCTCCGGTTACTGCCGACGCGGTGTTAAAAACACAGGCGCTGGTTGCTTATCAGCAAAAAGATATGCTGTCTGTCGCTACGGCTTTCCCTATCCTTAAAAACTACAATGCCAATTTAGTGGGTCTGGATATTCCGCTGAATCTTAAATACGAGTTTAATCCGCAAAAGAGTGATGCTTATGTTTCTGCCGGTTTAAGTTCCGGTACCTTTATAAACGAGGCCTATACGTCGGTTTATGGTTTTGCGCCGTCATCAGTAGCGGCCGGGGCGCCACAGCAAACTACTGACGATGTAACCCGAAAAAGTTTCAGTGGTTTCTACTTTGCAAAAACGCTGAATGTTTCGTTCGGGGTGGGCTATCCTGTAGGCAAGGGCAACAGGCTTATTATTGAACCGTTTTTAAAATACCCGCTTGATGGAATGGGTTCGCAGCAACTGCGTTTTGGCGCGGGCGGCTTAAACCTGAAACTTAATTTCACGTCGCAAAAAAAATGAAAAGGTTATTACTTACCTTGATGGTTTTGCTTACAGGCTTGCCTTTGTTTGCCCAAAAAATCGAGGTATCGCTGCAAGCCAACTCGGGGCTGTTTCACTTTGGCGGTCTGTCTGCTACTGCTAATTCAAGCATTATTCAGTCTTCGGTAACCGGCTCCACTCAAAATTATACCAATAACCCCTACGGCAGCCGTAATGCTGTTAGTTACGGCTTTGGTGCACAGGTACAGGCCGTGTCAAAAAGTAATTTTATTGTTGGCTTACAGGCCACGTATGACTTTTTAGCAAGTAAGGTAAATATCAATCAGTATACCCCATATTCGCCAGCCGTATTTGATAATGATCCTGATGCTTCTTACATCACTGCCCCCAGCGCTAACATGGCTGTTAAGGGCTCAACCAACCTGCAAACCCGATTCATTAACCTTAACCCTTATATTGGATACAGGGTACAATTGCAAAAGGTTAAGTTAGATATTTTACCAGGGATAGATATTGGCTTTAATTTAAGCGGTTATGACAAGGGCACCGTTAAAGATGCCGATGATAAAGTTTACATCATTAACAACAAAATAAACGCCCCATCTACAGACATCCGTTTAAGACTTGGCCTGGCGGCCACTTACAACCAATTTGGTATAACCGCCAGCTATGCCCGTGGCCTAACTAACTATGAAGGTAATATGCTTGGAGATGTCAAAATTGAGGCCCACAGCCAACTGATCAGGTTTGGCATCAGTTACCGCATATTTTAACCTATTTAAACCTAATTGCCTTTACCGGCGATATTTTGCTCACCAGCATGGAAGGGATAACGAGTACCAGCAGGCAAATAACCAGTGTACCCGCATTAAGCATTAAAATGTCAGATATACCAAATTCAACCGGCACAAAGGTCATGTAGTATGACGCCTGATCGAGCTTAAAAAAATGTGTTTGCTGTTGAAAAAAGCCCAGGCCTAATCCCAATGCATTACCCAGCAACAGGCCAAGCCCTATCAGGTAAGTGGCATTTAGCAAAAATACCTTTTGAATGTTCCAGTTAGTTGCTCCCATTGCTTTAAACATACCAATCATGGCGGTTCGTTCCAGGATCATGATAAGCAGGGCCGATATCATATTAATTACTGCCACTATAACCATCAGCACCAGCATTACAACCGAATTAACGTCAAGCAGGCCAAGCCACTCAAATATGGCAGGATAATCTTCCAGTACAGTATATGTTTTTAATTTTACTGGCAGTATATCATCCAGTTTATCGGCAGCATAGTTTACGTCATCAAAATCAGACACACGTAATTCGTACTCGCCTATTTCGCCCGGTTTCCAGTTATTAAGGCGGTTAATTAATGACAGTGAGCCTACCACAAAGGTTTTATCAACCTCCTCAACCCCAATGTTAAATATGCCTTTTATTTTAAACTGACGCTTACGCAGCGGCTCCTGTACAAAATACATCAGCAGTTTATCACCCACCTTTAATTTTAGGCGGTTGGCCGTGGTCTGTGATAGCATGATCTCCTTTTGGGCCTCTACTGAGTCGGTAAAATCAATTACACTGCCAGCCACCATCATTTTTTTAAAGTAGGTCCAGTCGTAACTTTTATCTACCCCTTTTAATACCACGCCTTCAATTTCATTGTTGGCCTTAATAATACCCGGCTTGGTGGCAAAGGGCATTACATGGGTAATCAGCGGGCTTTTCAGCGCACGTTTTACAAAGTTACTGTCAGCCTCAAACGGCGAACTTTCATACGAGCTATTCAGGTCAAACTTCACCACGCGGATATCTCCAGCAAAGCCGCGAACTTTTTCGCGTATCTCGTGTTTAAATCCTTTAACAATAGCTAAGGAAAGTATCATAACCCCCAGCCCAAGCATAATACCAATAATGGCTATGCGCACTATCAATTTTGAAAAAGTGCGTTTTGACTTAAATGTTATGCGGGCTGATATAAAAGAGGCGAAACTCAATGCAGAATGATTTTTTGTACCTTCGCAAATATGCGGTTTTGATACTAAACCTGCTACTTTTAAAATTGTTTAACCATAATATTTTATGATAAAAACACGCATTTTTTTCCGATGTGCTTTAATAACAATTTTATGTGCGGCTACCACCTATCACAAAGCGGCCGCTTATACCCCGCAAGATTCGGTTATCGCCAAAACACACGAAAAAATAATTCCCGAAATAATTACCGGGGCCGATCAGATTCCGCTGTATATTGATTATCTTAAGGGAAAAAATATTGGGATGGTTGTAAATCAAACTTCTGTTATTGGTAAAACCCTTACGCCCAGTGTTGACACCCTGTTAAAAGCAGGCATAACCATAAAAAAGATATTTGGCCCCGAACACGGTTTCAGGGGTGATGCCAGCAACGGCGCCAGTGTTAATGACGCTACTGATGCCAAAACCGGGCTTCCTGTAATATCCCTATATGGCAACAAACATTACAAACCCACCGCCGATGACCTGAAGGGTATTGACCTCATGATATTTGATATACAGGATGTTGGCGCCAGGTTTTATACCTACATAGCCACCCTTCACTACGTTATGGAAGCCTGTGCCGAAAATAATGTGGAGTTAATGATATTTGACAGGCCCAACCCTAACGGATACCTGGTTGATGGCCCTGTACTTGATACCGTTACCGTAAACCATGCTTTTGTGGGTATGCACCCCATACCCATTAGCCACGGCATGACCATTGCCGAATACGCCCAGATGATTAACGGCGAAGGCTGGCTAAAGAATGGCATAAAATGCAAGCTTAACATTATCAAGGCGGCCAACTACAAACATTCGTTACCTTACAGGTTGCCGGTAAATCCCTCGCCCAATTTAAATACAGATCAATCGGTACTGCTGTATCCAAGTATTTGCCTGTTTGAAGGCACTACCTGCAGCCTGGGCCGGGGTACTTTTTTTCCTTTTCTGGAGGTTGGGCATCCGGCATTAAAGGGCAAATACAGTTTCTCTTTTACACCGGTGAGCATAGCAGGTATGAGCGAGAACCCGCCGCAAAAAGATAAGCTGTGTTATGGCGTTAATTTAAAAGACAAAAGTGCTGACCAAATCAGGGCTAAAGGCCGTATTGACCTGTCATTACTGATAGCTTTTTATAAGGCTTTTCCAGATAAGGCACATTTTTTTAATGCTTATTTTACCAAACTGGCAGGTACCACCAAGCTGCGTGAACAAATTGAAGCCGGAAAAACCGAGGCCGAAATACGCCGTAGTTGGCAGCCGGACTTAAAGAAGTTTAATGCCGTACGCAGCAAATATTTATTGTACGAGTAACAGAAAGAAGCACTATCAAATATAGAATAACATGAGAATTGTATTTATGGGCACCCCCCAGTTTGCCGTTGCATCATTAGATGCATTAATTAAAGCAGGTAGTGATATTGTAGGTGTAATTACCGCTCCGGATAAACCTGCCGGCAGGGGCCAAAAGGTAAGCGAGTCGGCTGTGAAACAATATGCGGTGGCTAACGGCCTGAGAGTGCTTCAACCCGAGAAATTAAAAAGTCCTGAATTTTTAGCCGATCTTAAAGCATTACATGCCGATTTACAGGTAGTAGTGGCTTTCCGTATGCTGCCTGAGGCAGTTTGGGCCATGCCGCCAAAGGGTACCATTAACTTACATGCTTCATTGTTACCTCAATACCGCGGTGCTGCTCCTATTAACTGGGTACTAATAAACGGTGAAAAAGAAAGTGGTGCCACCACATTTTTCCTGAAACATGAAATTGATACCGGCGATGTGCTGTTTACCGAAAAAGTAACACTAAGTGGTCATGAAACTGCCGGCACCCTGCATGACTGGCTCATGAACAAAGGTGCCGGACTCTTGGTAAAAACGGTAAAAGCAGTGGAAAGCGGCCGTTACCATGAACATCCGCAGGCTCAATTGCATACCGGCGAAGAACTAAGACACGCGCCAAAAATTTTTAAAGAGGATTGCCTGATTGACTGGGCTGAACCCGCCCAGCAGATCTACAATAAAATACGCGGCCTAAGCCCTATCCCTACCGCTTACACAGACCTGAATGGTAAAGTTTTAAAAGTATACGGGTCTGACCTACAACTGGAAGAACCGGCCATACAACCGGGCGGTTTCCTGACAGACAATAAAACTTACCTGAAATTTGCTGCCTCAGATGGTTTTATCAGCGTAACTGATATTCAGCTGGAAGGCAAAAAACGCATGGGCATTGAGGACTTTTTAAGGGGGGTGAAGTTGTAGTTGATATTACTGAGGTGATACCTTTACATTACACATTGTCAATTCTGAGATTCTGTGTTGATATACAAGTAATCTGCATAATTTATTTACATTTGATTTAAGGCGGCTTTATGTTAGCCTGTTTAGAGCGGTTGCTTTTTA
>NZ_JACHBZ010000020.1 GCF_014200575.1 Mucilaginibacter saanensis
CACGTTCACGCTCCCATGAACATGAATGAACATCATTGAACGCCTCGTAATCACCTGCTTACCTATATTCCCTTACTGACAATACACTGTCACCAATTACTTCAGCTTTCCTATGATGTGGAACTGAAAAAATAATTAGCCATTGAGCTTTTTTGTATGGATGTGAATTATTCTATCTTTACTTGGAGAATAGCTTTATTTATTAGGAGCCAATTTTCTAATAGACATTAAAATTTTTGCTTTCCTCGTTTCTACTTTAGAAACTATATGATACAAAACCAAATCTATATGATTGATGAGAGTCAATTTGATAATTTAAGGAGAAGGCTTTTATTTAGAGGGTTAAGGTGGATGGCTTTAATGATGTTATTTATAGGTGTATTGCAATTTATACAGGCAAAAAAGGGGGAACAATAGTTATTATATTAATAATGGCTTTTTGTGTACTTACTTCAATATTATTGGTTTTTAAAGCAACTAATAAATTAGTAAAGCCTTACAAAACACTTCAAATAATATTAAATGATAACGGTGTAGAAACTAAAGCCGAAATGATGCCCTATAAAAGCATTAACTGAGAAAATATTATAGTTAAGGCAAAATCAAATGGGACAATTAATTTATACGACAAAAATATTTCGGCTTTTATTAGAAGTATGTATGGCAAGGGCTTGATTGTAATTCTACCCGAAACCTTAAATAAAGAAACCTTATTAAACGAATTAATGAAGTATCAACGTACGTCTAGTTATATATAACTATCCAATTGCCGAAAAAATCTCCGCACTCAATAACCCGCTGCCTCCGCCATAGTGTTGCACTATTTTAATATCCGGCTTATTTACGCTGAAGTATCGGCAAAGTGCATCTTCTGATTCTTCCTCAATACCACCACCCAGCAGTACCAAAGCAAACTCCTGCTTATCAAATGAAGCTATTGCTTCCTGGTCAGTGAGGCAGCCTGTTGCATTCCAGCTGGGGTTGTTATTTACCAGGCGTACTACGGTTTGTAGTATTTCCGGGTGGCGTCCTATTACTAATATTTGTGTTTGGCTCATTGTTACATTCATTTGTTATCTTGCCCGGGCCCCTCTTTCCGCCTGGAGCGAAATAGGGTGGCGAACAAAATCTATCAATCATCATTAAAAATCTTAAAAACTCATAGGTACATCAATCAGTAAAAACTCGGCATCGGTAAGCGCTGTTATTTTAAATTGATCAGTATCCCAAATACCTAATGCATCCCTTGTATTAAGTTTTTCGTCATTTACTTTAACTTCGCCACTCAATACAAATACGTATACACCGTTACCCGCTTTCTTGACATTGTAGTCGGTTTCTATTCCTTTATCAAATTTTCCTAAATGGAACCAGGCATCCTGATGTATCCATACACCGGCATCATCAGCATTGGGCGATAATACCTGTTGTAATTTGTTATGCCTGTCTGCCAAATTAAGGGTGAGTTGGTCATAACGGGGAGTAACGTTCCGTTTGTTAGGATATATCCAGATCTGTAAAAACTTAACCTGACTGGCTCTGTCGTTATTATACTCGCTGTGGTAAATACCAGTGCCTGCACTCATGGCTTGTATATCTCCATTTTTTATAACGGCAACATTATTCATGCTATCCTTATGTTCCAGATCACCCTCCAATGGGATAGATATAATCTCCATATTATCGTGCGGGTGTTTACCAAAACCCATGCCTGCATCCACGGTATCGTCATTTAATACCCGTAATGCACCAAAATGCATTCTGTCAGGATTGTAATAGCCTGCAAAACTAAATGACTGATAGCTGCTCAGCCATCCGTGGTTAGCATGACCGCGGGTTTCGGCCTTATGTAAAATGGTTTGTGCCATAATGTTTACCTTTTAAATTATATAACAAATTTAGGGTAACAAGAATGGCCTGCACTTGATGTACATTAAGAAATGAAAGCCTCCTCACCTAAATCCTCTCCAAAGGAGAGGACTTGGGAAAATATATCTATTTAAGATAGCACTTAATGTAGATTGAGAAATGATGCCCCACCTAAATCCTTGCCAGAGGAGAGAACTTGGAAAATATATCTATTTAAGATAGCACCTAACTCCTACCTCTTGAAGAAAGGGACAAGCTTTACTTTTTTCTTACCATTACGCTTCTCATCCGGCTAAAAAATTCCGGAGTTACGCCAATGTATGATGCTATTTGTTTTTGCGGCAGGTGGTCAATCAGGGTAGGGTAGCGCTTGCAGAAGTTGTGATAGCGTTCTTCAGCGGTCAAACTCAGACCATCAATTAAGCGTTGCTGACTTGCCACCAGCGAGTTTTCGGTTAGTATCCTGAAAAAGTGCTCAAATTTTGGAATCAGCAGATATAGGTTTTCCTGATTAGCTTTTGACAATAGCAAGAGTTCCGTGTCTTCTAAAGCTTCAATATTTAAAATGCCAGGTCTTTGCGATAAGAGGCTGTACATATCAGCTATCCACCAATCGGGTGGAGCAAAGCTAAGTACATGTTCAATGCCACCTTTATCTACCGTATACCCCCTTAAACAGCCCGTAATAACAAATGCAGAGTATTTGCATATGTCGCCATCGGTAAGCAAAAACTGCTTGCGTTTTATTTGTTTTAACTGCAGATAGTTGCTGAAAATTTCCTGCTCCTCTTTAGTTAAATGAATATGCTTGGCAAGGTTATCAAGTATAAGTGTAAAAGACATATGCAAAAATGAATTTTATTTGATTTATAAAGGCAGAATATCTTTAATTATTCTATCAAATTGGGCATCTCCTTTTTAATAAAATGTAAATTAGCTTAGTAAACCAATATAACACCCGCTATTTGTATGTCAGTTCTATATGCCAAAATAAAGGTAATGTTATGCTGATAAAGCGGGATAGATAAATTGAAAATTATTAATATGATTGTGAAATACCTTAAGCCTGAGGCCGAATGGTAATTTGCAATCAATGTAAACCGGGTATGCATTTCCAATTAATGCATTACTGCAATTATTAATAGATAACCTTATGGTGAAGAATTATACTTTAATAATCTGGATGTTTGTTCTTGCTACATCATCGGCTGCATTTGCACAACAAAAATTTAATGGCTTAGATGTTAACCTGGGTAATCTCTATCGCCTGTCTGACGCTAAAACCCGGTCTATAAGTCCGGAGAATTTTAACGGTGAAAAAGGAAAAGGAGGTATGGCCACCACAGGTACCGGCGCCAATGCCGCGCGTGATCTGGGGCAAAGCTGGAAAGTAAGCCCAAGTGTGGTAATAAAAAAAGGTACTACATATACCGTTGCCGAAATTGATGGCCCGGGAGCGGTTCAGCATATCTGGATGACACCAACCGGCAACTGGCGTTATTCTATATTACGATTTTATTGGGACAACGAAACAACACCATCTGTTGAAGTACCGGTTGGTGATTTTTTTTGTATGGGTTGGGGTAAATATTCGCCTCTGCAATCACTGGCTGTTGCTGTTAATCCGGGCAGTGCCTTTAATTGTTACTGGCCTATGCCTTTTCGTAAAAAATGCCGTATCACCATGGAAAATATTGACGACCGCGACATGGTGCTTTATTACCAGGTTGATTATACCCTTACACAAGTGCCTGATGATGCTGCTTATTTTCATGCACAGTTCAGGCGGGTGAATCCGCTGCCTTATAAAAAAGATTTTGTTTTAGTAGATAGTATTCAAGGCAAGGGGCAGTATGTTGGTACGTACCTGGCGTATGGTTCCAACAAAAACGGCTGGTGGGGCGAAGGGGAGATTAAGTTTTTTATGGATGGCGATACTAAGTTCCCTACTATTAATGGCACCGGTACCGAGGATTATTTTTGCGGATCGTATGACTTTGATACCCACCATAAGGATGCTGCTGGTAAAGAAGAAGACAAAACTGAATACACCGAATTTTGCAGCCCGTATAGCGGTTTACCCCAGGTGATCCGCGGCGACGGACATTATAACGTAGCGCAGCGTTTTGGTTTATACCGCTGGCATATTGCCGATCCTATCCGTTTTGAGAAAAGCCTGAAGGTTACCATACAAGCCCTTGGCTGGCGGCATGATGGCCGGTATATGCCTTTGCAGGATGATATTGCTTCTACAGTGTTCTGGTATCAGAGCGGCCCGCATGGCCCTTTCCCTAAACTCCCCTCACGTGACGAATTGGAAGTTAATTAATGTTGAATATAAAACTACCCGATGAAATTATATAAAATAGCTAAAGGCATTCTTCTGGAGCATCATGATGCAGCATATATTATTGATGATGAATGGGACAGCCTGATTAATCGTGATGATCTGGCTTCATACCTGCAACTCATATCTGCTGATACTACTGCTATAAGTGCCGAGGTAAAAAAAGAACATTTAAACGGACAAATATTGCCTCCGGTTGGTAGCCAGGAAGTTTGGGCAGCGGGCGTTACCTATTTAAAAAGCCGTGATGCGCGGATGGAAGAATCGGAAACATCGGGCGGAGCAAGTTTATATGACAAAGTGTATGATGCCCCGCGCCCCGAACTGTTTTTTAAGGCTACGGCTCAACGTGTATCAGGACATGGCGCGGAGGTTTATATCCGCAAAGATTCGGAATGGAACGTACCCGAGCCTGAACTTACCCTTTTCATCAATTCAAAAGGGATCATACAAGGTTACACCATAGGTAATGATATGAGCTCGCGCAGCATCGAAGGCGAGAATGCGCTATATCTGCCGCAGGCAAAAATATATGAAAAAAGTGCTGCAATTGGCCCTTGTTTGCTGGTAACAGCTGAACCTATATCAGCAGACGCGGTAATAAAAATGGTCATTAAGCGGAATAACGAGATTGCTTATGAGGATGCCACAACGATATCACGCATGAAACGCTCCTTAAACGAGTTGGTGGGATATTTATACAGCGAGTGTGATTTTCCAGCTGGTGCCTTTTTAATGACGGGTACCTGCCTGGTGCCGCCACCTACTTTTACTTTGCAGCAGGGCGACGTGGTAGAGATTACCATTGACGGGATAGGCACGCTGGTAAACACCATCGGGCTTAACCCCAAACATAAATAATAGGGTATGAAAGCTATTCAAGTTTCATTTATTGCTTTGTTGATGACTGGTTTAAATGCATGTAATACCAAAACGGATATAACCGCCGAAGGAACTTTTAGGTATGATCTGGAATTTTTGAAGGCAAGGGACAGCGTTATTGTTTTAAAGAGCAACGATGGTAATGGCCAGGTTATAGTTTCGCCAAAATACCAGGCTAAGGTATTTACATCAACAGCCGAGGGCTTAAGCGGTAAAAGCTTTGGCTGGATAAATTATAAAACGTTTTTAGCTAAACAACCTGATGCTCACATGAACGCCTATGGCGGCGAAGACCGTTTATGGCTTGGCCCGGAGGGTGGCAGGTTCTCCCTGTTCTTTAAGCCCGGTACCAAAATGGAATTTGATAACTGGCATACCCCGCCGGCAATTGATAACCAGAGCTGGGGTTTGGTTTCGACAACCGATAAAAAGGTGAGTCTTGTTAACAATACCCAAATGCAGAATTACGCGGGGACGGAATTAACCATAAAGCTGCAGCGCGATATTGAGATACTGGAGCCCGAAGTTATCAAACAGTTGCTGAATATTGAATTAGGCACTACCATAAAGTCAGTAGGGTTTAGCACCACTAACACAATTATCAACAGTGGCAACAACGCATGGGATAAAATTGGTGGTGCACCTTGTTTATGGAATTTGGATATGTTTACGCCATCGCCCAAAACGGTCATTGTGGTGCCTTATCAGGAAGGTGTTGCGGGTAAAATAGCTACTACTGATTACTTTGGCGAGATAGCTAAAGACCGTATTGCCTATAAAAATGGCGCACTGTTGTTTAAGGCCGATGGCAAATCGCGCGGTAAGCTGGGCATACCGCCAAACAGGGCTAAAAATATTACAGGAAGCTATGATGATGTCAGCCAGGTATTAACCATTACCCTTTTTGATTTGGATAGTAAAGCCGATTATTTAAACCAGGAATGGAAACCCGATACCGAACCGTTTACCGGGGATGCCGTGAACGCATATAATGACGGACCTTTGGCTAATGGTACCCAGATGGGGCCATTTTATGAAATTGAAAGCGTATCTCCGGCTGCTTTTTTAAAGCCCGGCGAGCAGCTGTCACATAAACACAGTGTGTTTCATTTTACCGGCGAAAAGCCCGAACTGAACAAGATTGCTCTTAAAACGCTGGGCATTTCTCTTAATGATATTACCACCACATTTAAATAAACTATTTTAAACCCTAATTATAAACCAATTACCAATAGACCTAACAATGGCCAAAAATAAAGACCTGTTTGCAGTAGCCCTCATCACCTCGCTGTTTTTTATCTGGGGGTTCGCGTTAAACCTTAATCCCATCCTGATACCGCACCTGAAAAAAGCTTGCCAGTTAAGCGATCTGCAATCATCGCTGGTTGATTCTGCTTCGTATTTTGCTTACTTCTTATTACCTATACCTGCCGCCCAGTTCATGAAACGTTATGGCTATAAAGGCGGTATCTTATTAGGGCTGATACTGTTTTCGGTAGGCGCATTTTTGTTTTATCCGGCATCAATAGTCAGGAATTATGCGTTTTTCCTGGGTGCGCTGTTCATCATATTTTCCGGAGCTGCTTTTCTGGAAACTGCTGCTAATCCATATATCACCGTTATTGGTGATCCCGCTGGTGCTACACAACGTATCAACTTTGCACAATCGTTTAATGGGCTGGCAGCAGTATTGGCGCCATTTGTTGGCGGACTGGTTATTTTATCAGGAAAAACATTAACAGCTGCACAGGAAGCTGCCATGTCGCCAGGACAGTTAAATGATTACCTGAATAAGGAAGCCTCATCGGTACAAATGCCTTTTATTATTATAGGGGTAGGCGTATTGATAGTAGCGCTGTTATTATTCAGAACCCATTTACCGCAGATAGTTGAAGAAGGCGAAGGCATGGAGCACCATGAAAGCCTGTCGCTTTTTCAAAGATTGAGTTCGCTGTTTAAAGAGAAAAATCTGAGGTCGGGGGTAATTGCCCAGTTTTTTTATGTGGGTGCACAAGCCTGTGTAGGTAGCTTTTTTATCCGTTTTTCTGAGCGTGTTGCCGGGATGGATGAAAAATTAGCGGCTTATTATTTAACGGCTGCCATGTTTGCATTTTTGGCCGGCAGAGCGGTAGGAACATTTTTAATGACCTTTATTAACCCGGTAAAATTGCTGGCCATTTATGGTATTACCAATGTAGTATTAATTGTGCTATCCATTTTTTTACATGGAAAGTTCCCGGTATTTGCTTTAATTGGCGTTGAGTTTTTCATGTCGATCATGTTTCCAACCATATTTTCGTTAAGTATCCGTGGGCTTGGAGGTAAAACTAAGGAGGGTTCGTCGTTGGTAATTATGGCTATTGTTGGTGGTGCAGTTTTCCCACCAATTATGGGCCGCGTTTCTGATTTAACCAACATACAGGTTGCTTACCTGGTGCCGGCCGCATGTTTCCTCTTTGTGTTTTATTTTGCGGTAAAAAATCTGAATGTAAAAGAAGTGAAACTGGGTGTTTCGCATTAATAAGTATTGAATAATTATAACATATATAAGATGAATTTAGAACTTACAGATAAAGTAATTATAGTAACAGGCGGTGCCAAAGGCATTGGCGAGGGGATTGTAAAGGTGCTGGCTGCCGAAGGTGCTATACCGGTTATTGTAGGACGGGTTGAGGCTGATAATCTTAAGGTAGTACACGAGGTAGAGGCAGCCGGTGGCAGAGCTTTCCAGGTAGAAGCTGAGCTTACAGACCCGGCGGCTTGTGAAAGGGCTGTTAAAGCCGCTGTTACCAAATACGGACGCATTGATGGCCTGGTAAATAATGCTGGTGTGAATGATGGTGTAGGACTGGAAAGCGGCGACTATGAAGGCTTTATGGCATCATTACATAAAAACGTAGTGCATTATTACCTGATGGCTCACCATGCATTGGCTGAGTTAAAAAAATCAAAAGGTGCCATATTAAATATAACCTCAAAAACGGCGGATACCGGGCAGGGGCACACCTCTGGCTATGCCGCATCAAACGGAGGCCGTAATGCTTTAACTCGTGAGTGGGCAGTGGAGTTATTGAAATACGGTGTGCGCGTAAATGCAGTAGTAGTAGCCGAGTGCTGGACACCGCTTTATGCCAACTGGATAAAAACATTGCCAGATCCGGAAGCAAAACTGCGCGAAATTGAATCAAAGATACCGTTGGAGAACCGCATGACCACCGCCGAGGAGATTGCTAATTCAGTTGCATTTTTATTGTCGCCAAGGTCAAGCCACACCACTGGTCAGTTAATTTATGTTGATGGCGGTTATGTGCACCTGGATAGGGCGCTGGCAAACGCCTGATCATATAAAGTATTAAAACAGACCGGATTTGAACTTGAATCCGATTATCATTGAAAAGCCATACGCGGATGATCTGCGCATGGCTTTCTATTTTTGGCCATAAGCCAAAAACTGATTGATATAATGTTTAGGTTGGTTGAAATGGGAATTGATCAAATACCCCGGCTACAGGAGCCGGGGCAATGAACACATGGTTACAAAGAAAAAGCCTTTAAATATATTTGAGCATACTCGCCCCAGTTTTTCATTACAGATGACAGGGTAGTATTCAATGATTTGTTATTGACCAGTTTGCCTTTTTTGGGTGGGATTAAAGCTTTTTCATCAACCGGTATATCGGTAACTTTGGTAGCAAACCAAGTAATATTTTCATGCGGCAGTGCAACTCCAAGTATCATTCCAGGTAAGCCGCTAAATAATTCGGGCCCGCCTGACACCGCTATTTCATCAGTATAAAAGGCTACCACGTAGATAGAATCAAGCACCAGGGCATTGGCCCGGCGGCAGGTATAACCCGCAATTTCACGCGTTTCGCTTGTTATCTTCCAGTTTATTTTGCGTGTGCTGTCCTTTACCAAAAAAGTTTCTTCAAACACCTTTTTCTGATTGATAACTGCGTTGGTTGTAAGATCGGTAAAAACGGTATTTACCTGGTTGGCCATAGGGCTGTCACTAAAAAAGCCGCCAGTATTTGTTTCCGGTTCAATGGGCGTAAACATGGTTTTGTTGTTACCAAAAGCTAATGTACTTTTTAAAACCTTAAATTGTTTTTGCGTTTTTTTATAAGAGTCAAATGCTGGTCGTAAAAAACTCTCATTATCCTTGGTGATCTGTTTTTCGAACAGCGCATACATGTTAATGGTTTTTTCAAACGTGATGTTGCCGTTTTCGGTAAAGTGTTTGTTTTGAGCAAACAGCCGGCTGCTGCAAACTGCAAGCAAAAAGGTGGCCGATAATATGATATATTTCATCGTGATTATTTTTTAGGTGCTCCGCCGCCCATGTGGTTAAAGTCCCAAACAAGCGAAAGCATAAAGTATCTTTTGATAGTGGTATAACGTTCCTGCGTAAGTATATTGGCTGATCCCGTACGGTTGTACCCGGTGTTTTGGTTAAGCAGGTCGTTGCCGGTAATGCCCAGTTTCAGGCTTTCATCTTTAAAAAATGATTTGCTGATGGTGGCATTTAAAGTAGTGCGCCTGAAATCCTCACTAAAGGATTGTGTTTTTGCATTAAACACGTAATTGGCATCAGAGCCGATCTGGAATTTTGCAGGCAGGTATACATTAAATCCGCCATAGGCATTAAATCCGCGGCCGTTATTGTTAATTTGTTGCTGTAACGATGACGAGTTTACGGTGTAGGTGGGACCTGCACCAGCCCAAAAATCATACTTTTTTTGTTTGTATTTGGACAGCCTTAAAGTTGCTGAATAGGTGTATGCCTTGGTTTGATTAAGCTGGCTGTTGGTGAGGTTAAAATAATTACTGCCGTTAACACCAAGCCCGATACCTGCATTTACATCCGCCTTTGGTATTTTTTGATCAAAGTAGGCGTTGAAATATAAGTTGGAGGTTTGGTGGCCCTTAAGGTTTGATGACTGATAGGTGCTTACACCGGCAGAATCGGTCATTACGTTGTTTACTATAGGATTTATAGTACGGGAGTATGATCCGTTTATCCAGATGGATTGCCCGCTTATTACCTTGTAAGAGTTATAGCTCGCGCTGATGCGGTTGGTAAACGATGGTCTTAGATCAGGGTTACCCAAGGTAATGTTTAAGGGATCGGTATTTACTTTTACGGGCTGTATCTGGTCAATAGTTGGTTGCGAGGTATTCCCGTTATAATTTAACCGGAATGATTGCTGCTGCGAAAATTTATACTGAAAGCTCGCTTGCGGATACCAATTTACAAAGTTGCGTGTAAGCGTATTATTGGTAAACTCATCTATCTGTTTAAAATTTACGGTTGATACTTTTGAGCCAAAGTTGATGATGGTTTTCTTGCCTTTATAGTTAAAGATAGCTCCAAACTGGTTTGATAGCTGGTTTAATTTAAAGTTATTACTCAGGGTGTCATCCAGTATATTATACTCGCCCGATGGGGATTTGTTAAATGAGCGCCTGTCTGACCGCCCATTATTGATATTGAGGCCATAATTAAGGATAACTGAAAACGCTTTTGTAAAAGGTTCAGAATAAGTGAAATTGGTATTAAGGATGGAGCTTTGGTTAAGAGCAGTTTTGTACTGATCAATTTTACGGGTGCTATCCAACTTGCCCTGGTCGTTAAAATAATCTATCTCAGATTTCAGGAAGCCTTTGCTTTCACTTTGATTATAAGCCTCGTTAATATTTACAGAGAAACTGCGGCCAACCTTCTTGAATTTTTTGTTGTAAAAAACGGTGGCGTTAAATATTTTTTGATCGCCGTTGTTAATTATGCTCCTGTTGTTGGTGTTAAGCATGGAGCCATTACTACGCAGGCTATTAGTTTTATAATCATCATCGGTAACTGTATTTTTGGTGGTACCATCAACAGAAACCTTGAGGTTTGATGACGTGTCAATCTTTAGCTGGTAAACCGCGTCCAGTTTTTGCCTGAAAATGTGATTGTGAAAATTTTGGTCGGTGTTGCTGTTGAAATAGGTTTCGGGCAGGTTATTTTGGGTCACCGTGTTTTTGGTGCCATCAACATTTAATGATCCTATTTTATAATTGGTATTGATAGATTCCTTGTCGCCATTCCATTTGGTATCATAATGAACACCACCTGTGCGGGCCAGTGGAATACCCTGGCCGTTGTATTGGCCGTTAAAGGAGTCAAGACCATCGTCGCCCCCGCCGCCATAAAAATAAATCTCACCTCCATCGCCAAATTCAAGGCCCCCCGAGTTGCCATACTTGGAGTTATCTTCCCAACCCAGCCCTGTTTTGCCCGTATTGCCAATAGTACCATAAACAGAGAATTTTTGCTTGCCTTTAAAGCGGTTAAACATCAGCTGTTCCTGGTAATATTTGTCGGTACCACCCTCAACATCTATCTTACCAAAATAGCCATTCTTCTTATCCTCCTTAAGTTTTATATTGAGGGTTTTATTTTTTACGCCATCATCAATGCCGGTAAATGCTGCCTGGTCACTTTTTTTATCATATAGCTGCACTTTATCAACCATATCGGCACGCAGGTTTTTGGTAACCAGAGTTGGGTCGTCACCAAAAAACTCTTCACCATCAACCAGTACCTTATTTACCGTTTGGCCCTGGGCCGTAATTTTGCCATCCTTATCTACCTGTATACCCGGTAGCTCCTTTAACAAATCCTCCACCTTTGCGTTGGGCTGTACCGTAAATGCAGCGGCATTAAATTCAGTGGTATCGCCTTTTATTTTAACCGCGGCAACCTTGGCTTTAATAATTACTTCGGCAAGCAGCTGCGTTTTGAGGATCATTGTTATATGCCCAAAATCATGAACGGTATGCGCCGAATCAAGTGTAAATCGATCCACATAATCGGCATATCCGGGATAGGTAAGCAGCAGGATGAACTTGCCCTTTTTTAAATTGTTTATAGCAAAAGCGCCATCATTTACCCTGGTGAATTTTTGAAGAGTGGAATCTTTGGCATTTAGTACGCTAACTGTGGCGTTGGTGAGCCTGGAGTTTGATGCGGTATCCGCTACCGAACCTTTGATGGAATAATTACTTTGCGCAAATACAGAAACCGTACTTATGCAAAGTATTATTAGTGCAGGAATTGTGATTTTCATAAGGTAGTTTATGGAAACCAAGATATAACTAAAACTTTAGTAATCAAAGAGGTTTAACAATTGTACTATTTGTTTTAACATTTATTAACTAATGTGTGATATAATTACTTGATTATCTGTGTGGTTTGAGGGGGCGTATTTGCTTGAGTATTACTATCCGGATGTAGCAAAGCCGGAGTGTATTTTTCATCGGATAATATTTGCGGAGTATAAATTAAGGTGCACAACATAAATGATAATATCATAATTAAGAAACGAAATGAGTTTTAAAACGGATTGAGCTTACGTGGAGGAGGAACTTTCGCAATTGCCTACTGACAAGTAATAGGTGATTAATAGCACCAGCCAAAACATAGCCGATGTGAAAACATCCTGTGATGCATTGTCAAAACACTTTACCAGGGTTTTGACAATAGTGCTGATGCTATTAAAGTAAATTTAAATTGGTAGCAAAAAAATCAGAATCTGCCCGTATATTGCACATGTGATTAAACGTTTTAGCAATGATTACCAAAAAGCCCTAAAAATCATAATGAAAAGAATATTTCTTCTGGCGTTTGCCCTTTTACCGGTAGCAGCTATTGCTCAGCAAAACAGTAAAGCTACTGACCTGGTTGATTATATAAACCCGCTAATGGGTACGGCATCAAAACCATCCCTATCTAACGGGAATACCTATCCGGCCGTAGCATTGCCCTGGGGCATGAACTTCTGGACGCCGCAAACCGGCAAAATGGGTAACGGCTGGCAGTATACGTATGATGCCGATAAAATACTGGGCTTTAAGCAAACCCACCAGCCATCGCCCTGGATGAATGACTATGGTATGTTTTCCATTTTTCCGGAAACCGGCGCTTTAAAGCTTGATGAAAGTAAACGTGCCAGCTGGTTCTCGCACAAAGCCGAGGTTGCTAAACCCTATTACTATAGCGTTTACCTGGCCGACTATGATGTAACTACCGAGCTTACACCAACCGAGCGCGCAGCCAACTTCAGGTTCACTTTCCCTAAAAGCGATAGTTCACATATTATTATTGATGCTTTTGATAAAGGATCGTATGTGAAAATTATTCCTGGTGAGCAAAAGATTATCGGTTACAGTACCCGTAACAGCGGTGCCGTACCTGCCAACTTTAAAAACTACTTTGTTATTTATATTGATAAACCTTTTGCGCTGGCGTCAACCTGGCACAATGGCCAAAAAGATGGTTCGCTGGAGTATACCGGTGATCATGCCGGTGCCGTAATCAGTTTTAAAACTATTAAAGGCGAGCAAGTGCATCTTCGGGTAGCGTCGTCGTTTATAAGTGCAGAGCAGGCCGAACTGAATTTAAAACGCGAGTTAGGTACCGATAAATTTGAGGTTACCGAACAAAAAGCAAAAGATACCTGGAATAAAACCTTAAGTCATTTAAAGGTAGAGGGTGGTACTATTGACCAAACCCGTACTTTTTACTCCAGCCTGTACAGGATGTTATTTTTCCCAAACAAACTGTATGAGGTTGATGCCAAGGGGCAAACCATGCACTACAGCCCAATTAATGGTAAGATATTGCCGGGGTATTATTTTGCCGGCACGGGTTTTTGGGATACCTTCCGTGCGCTTTATCCTTTCTTAAACCTGGTTTATCCATCTATAAATAAAGAGATGCAGCAGGGACTGGTAAATTCTTATAAAGAAGGCGGCTGGCTGCCGGAGTGGTCAAGCCCGGGTTATGCCGATTGTATGATAGGTAATAATTCTGCCTCGGTAGTGTCTGAAGCTTATTTGAAAGGTTTGCGTGGTTATGATATTGAATCATTATACCAGGCACTTAAACATGGTGCCAATAACGAAGGCCCTAACGCTACAGGCCGCAGGGGAGTGGAGTATTATAATACCCTGGGTTATGTGCCTTATGATGTAAAGATTAATGAAAACGCTGCCCGTACACTGGAGTATGCTTATGATGATTTTGCTATATACCAGTTGGGTAAAGCACTTAACAAACCAAAATCAGAGATCGAGGTATACAAAAAACGCAGCCAGAACTATCGTAACCTGTTTGATCCGGAAACCAAGTTAATGCGTGGTAAAAACAAAGATGGCTCGTTTGAAACTCCATTTAATCCGTTTAAATGGGGCGATGCCTTTACCGAGGGCAATAGCTGGCATTATAGCTGGGGCGTATTTCATGACATACAGGGTTTGATAAACCTGATGGGCGGCAAACCGCAGTTTGTAGCCAAACTTGATTCTGTATTTACTATACCGCCAATTTTTGATGACAGTTATTACGGTACTACTATTCACGAAATTCGCGAAATGCAGATAGCCGGTATGGGGCAATATGCACACGGTAACCAGCCTATACAACACATGATATACCTGTACAACTTTGCCGGCGAACCATGGAAAACCCAATATTGGGCACGCGAAACCATGAATAAGCTATACAAAGCAATACCCGATGGCTATTGCGGAGATGAAGATAACGGGCAAACATCTGCCTGGTATGTATTTTCGGCCATGGGCTTTTACCCGGTAACTCCGGCCAGCGATCAGTACGTGTTAGGTGCGCCGCTGTTTAAAAAATTAACAGTTAGTCTTGAAAATGGTAAAACTATCACCATTAATGCTCCTAAAAACAATGCAGATAATAAATACGTGAATAGCCTGAGCATAAATGGTAAGCCTTATGATTTTAACTGGCTTAGCCACAAAGCGCTGCTGAACGGAGCCGAACTTAATTTTGATATGTCGGCCACGCCTAATAAACAACGTGGTATCAAAGCCGAGGATGTGCCTTATTCCATGTCGAACGAGAAATAAGAGTAAACATCCAAAATGCAACCTGTCATGCTGAACGAAGTGAAGCATCTGTTGTAGAACTTAATAATAAAAAAAAGCCTTACGAAGTTAACTTCGTAAGGCTTTTTTTTATTATGGCTTACAATTGCATCATTGTGAAGTACAGACTAAGTGGTTCTCTAAACTTGTCATCCTGAGCGACAGCGAAGGATCTATTCATCGATTGAATTCTTCGCTGCGCTCAGATTCACAAACTATTTTGTGTCTTGTAATGACGCGGTTTTATGGGTAAAAATAATAAACCGCTTACTGCCCGTCAGTATTATTCTTTTTATAAGCCAGCCATACATAAAAAGGAATGCCGCCCATCAGCAATAAAAAGCCGTAGTAAACGGCCTCTTTACCTGTTCCGGCAATGGTCCACAGGGCGTAGCCAAATGCCAAAATTGCCAGTATTACCGCACCGGTTAAACCGTGTGTTTGCTTTTGTTTTACCCGGATAATAAGATAAGCCGCTGCCGATAGTAAGTACGGGATGAGTATGGATAATAAAGATAGCAACAGCAAAAATTTGAATTGCTCAACCAAGCCTTTGGTATAGTTCATGCTCATAAAAACAGATACCATTACGCTGCTTACCAAAATGCCTACATAAGGCACTCCCTTTTTATTCTGCCGGGCAAAAGCAGCCGGAAATAGTTTGTCGTTAGCAATGGCAAAGGGTACTTGTCCTTGTAATAATGTCCAGCCGTTGAGGGAACCAAATGCGGCAATGGCTATACCGGCACTTACCCAGTAGCGGGCATTACTGCCATATATTACTACAGCTGCATCAGCAAAAGGAGTAAGTGAGTGCTGCAACGTTGCCGCAGGTATAATACCGATAACGCTAAAGCTGCTCATGATATAAACCAACGTAGCAATCAACAAACCCAGCAAAGTAGCCCGGGGAATAGTTTTCTCCGGATCGGCTACGCTGCCCGCTGGTACGGTGGCGCTCTCAATACCTATAAAGGCAAACATGGTCATGGTGGCGGTAGCAGTTAGTGCGTTATATACAGAGGTTCCGCTGCCATTAAACGGGCTGAAGTTTTTGGCCTGTATAAAAAATAGTCCGCCTATGGCTACCAGTATCAATGGAGTTATTTTTAAAATAGTGGTAACCAGCTGTAATTTGCCACTGGTAACTACTCCACGGGTATTAATATAGGTAAGCAACCATATAGTACATAAACCTGTGGTAACGGCTATAACGGCACTTGATGCCAGTACCGGAAAAAATGTGCTCAGTGCGCTTACAAATGAAATAGTTATAGCGGCGTTGGCACAAGAAACGGCCAGGTAATATCCCCAGGCTACCAGGAAACCTGCAAAATCACCCAGGCCGCTGCGGGTATAGGCGTAAGGGCCGCCCGTTGCATGAGGCAGCAGCTTGCTCAGGTTACTAAAAACCTTGGCTAAGAAGAAAGAGCCGACGGCCGAAAATATCCAACCCAGTAAACCGATACTGCCAAATGAAGCCATAGCGGCGGGCATTAAAAATACCCCGGCGCCTATCATATTGCCTACCACCAGTGATGTGCTGGTCCATAAGCCTAATTTGTTTTTTGTAGAAGTAGGTGCCGACATAGCTATTTACTATTTTATGGGTGATAAGATAGGATATTTATTGGTAAGCACATTAAAATTATTAAAGGAGGCTGGCGTTGTTAAAAAAGGTTAAAATTTATTAATAGTCAATTGGTTACGCTAAGTTTATATCGCCTATGAAACTTAAAACGGCCATATTGTTTATCGTTTACCTCATGCCGCTTGGTTTTGTTAAAGGGCAGGTTGTTAAAGTGCAGCAGGGTTTGGTTTTTAAAAGCGGCACTGCCGTAAGGCTCGGAAGCGTGCGCGTAGTAAACAAACAAAGCAAAATTGCGGTAACATCAAATACTGTTGGCGTATTTACCATTGCCGCTATAAAGGGGGACACTTTACAATTTGTAAACGATAGCTATTTGAGTACTGATATCGTTGTTACCGACCTTGCCGATACGGTAGTGTATCTGCAGCCCGTGATACAACTGGCAGAAGTAGTGATCAAAGAGAAGTCCCTTATCCAGGAAATACGAGAGGCCCAGAAGGGATATAGGAAGAAAAGCGTTTTTTATACGGGCACTCCTCATTATTATTACCTGGTTTTAAAACCCATGACCTTTATTTATGAGAATTTTAAAAGTGAGGTTAAAGATGCGCGCAGGTTTAATCGCTTTGCCAAACGGGAGTTAACGGCTAATGAGATCAACAAACGGTTTAACAATTCACTTATAAAACAGGTTGTTCCGATTAAGACTAACGAAATTGATGATTTCAGAATTGATTATGCTCCTACCCTAAAGCAACTCAATAGAATGAGTGATTATGACCTTGTCAACTATATAAAAAATAGCTACCAGGATTATAAAAGGAAATGTTTTGTTAACGACATTCACAAACTATAAGGAAGCTATCTCATAAGGGCAGCCTCTTTTTATGTGATCCCGTTTATACAGCTTACACACCAATTTCTTGACCGTATGCAGCTTCTTGCTAACTGGCTGAAACTAATATCTTAATTTATATAAATAACACAAACGTTAATCCTATTAGATGTGAACTAACTTCAATTGCCCTAAAAGAGCGATATGGTTATTTTCCCAGATTTGCGGCCTGGTCCGGTTGGGCACTGATGCGTTTTTTTTATATTTTGCGCCAGTTTTGATTTATAACCTGCATATATAATTTTACCAATGAATAATAATGAACTGGCCACCAAGCCACACTATCCCATATTGGACGGCCTTCGTGGTGTCGCAGCCATTATCGTTGTTACCTTTCACCTGTGTGAGCCATTATCTACCAGTAATTTAGATAAACTTGTTAATCACGGTTACCTGGCTGTCGATTTTTTCTTTTTATTGTCGGGTTTTGTGATAGGCTACGCTTATGACGACAGATGGAATAAAATGACGGTCGGGAGTTTCTTTAAACGCCGTATTGAACGTCTTCAACCAATGGTGGTTTTGGGGATGACCCTCGGTGCTATCGGATTCTATTTTACGGATTCTACGCTATGGCCACTCATTCATACTATTCCTGTCTGGAAGATGCTACTGGTGATGCTGATCGGTTATACTATCCTTCCTGTCCCATTATCGCTTGATATACGTGGCTGGGAAGAGATGCACCCTCTGAATAGCGTGGGATGGTCATTGTTCTTCGAATACATTGCCAACATTCTTTACGCTACCTGGATCAGGAAATTTTCCAAAACGGCACTAAGTATCCTGGTCGGCATCGCTGCTATTGCGCTCGCACACATGGCAATCACGAACGGCGACGTCAGCGGTGGCTGGACACTGAATGTGGAACAGGTGCGTATTGGGCTAACCCGTACCATGTACCCTTTCTTTGCCGGTCTGCTACTTTCACGTGTAGTAAAACCGACTCAAATTAAAAATGCCTTTTTATGGTGCAGCCTTTTAGTAGCTATCGTACTTTATATGCCGCGCATTGGCGGCGCTGAGCATCTTTGGATGAACGGAATCTATGAATCTGTTTGCATCATTATCGTTTTCCCGCTTGTCGTATACCTTGGTGCAAGCGGCGTGCTGAAAACTCAAGGAGAGAACAGGATATGTAAATTTTTAGGTGATATATCCTATCCGCTTTATTTGGTACACTACCCACTGGTTTATTTTTACGTGGCCTGGATCAGCAATCATAAAGGGATAACCATCATACAGGCCTGGCCTTATGCGTTAGCTATTTTGATTGGTGCAATTATCCTGGCGTATATCACTTTGAAATGGTACGACGAGCCAGTTCGTAAATGGTTACGGAAAAAGCTTGCGTAGCATCTCAAATCCTTTCGAACATCGAATACAATTTTGTTAAACAAGCTGCTCAAAGGTCACTGTTGGCGCTTTAGCCTTTAAAAAGTATTCGTAACAAATCAATCCCAGATAAAAATGCACTCCAAATAAAATGAGGCTATCCCTTTCGGGACAGCCTCATTGATCAATTTACGCAAAAAATAAAACCTTTATTTAAACATTTAAAGCTTAAAATCCTTTATAGCAGGATACATCAGCCTTAAGTATGTAATGAAAAAACGCGCCATTTTATTTTTTACAGCCATAATTGCCTTTTTTGTTATCGGTTTTACTGTAATAGTTAAACAAAGCCAGCTGCCGGTTGCTGATAAAAATAACGGTGGATTATTTTTGCCCGGTAATTTTAAGGCTGTGGTAGTGGTTGATAGTCTTGTCGGCCGGGCACGCCATATTGCGGTGAACAGCAATGGCGATGTTTATGTGAAACTTCGTTTTCCTGATTCTACCGGAGGTAATGTGGCGCTGCGCGATACGAACCACGATGGCAAGGCTGATATTATTAAAAAATTCGCCAATTACGAAGACAAGGGGAGTTATGGCACAGGTATGCGCATCCATAACGGTTACCTGTATTTTAGTTCGGAGATTAACGTATATCGTACCAAATTAAACCCGGCTACCTTGGTTCCGGATGGTGCGCTGGAGTTGATTGTACATGACACCAATGGCCCTCATGAACACGATGCCAAGCCAATTGCGTTTGATAATAAGGGGCACATGTTTGTGGCTTTCGGCGCCCCCTCTAACGCTTGCCAGGTGCAAAACAGGGTTCCCGGATCAAAAGGAATTGAGGGCTGCCCATTATTAAAGGAGTATGGCGGTATTTGGCGGTTTGATGAGGCAAAGCAAAATCAACAGCAAAAGGATGGCCTGCGCTATGCCACGGGACTACGCAGCGTAGTGGCTATGGACTGGAATACGGCGGATAGCTGCCTGTACGTTGTAGCTCACGGTCGCGATGACCTGCGGCTGCAGTTCCCTAAAAAATTTAGTGCCTGGCAAAGTGCTGTATTACCAGCCGAAGAGTTTTTAAAAGTAAAACAAGGTACCGATGCCGGTTGGCCTTACTATTATTATGACCCTATTAAAAAGAAGAAACTGTTAAACCCTGAATATGGCGGCGATGGCAAAAAAGAAGGGAATGGCGCTAAATACACACAACCCATTATGGCTTTCCAGGCACATTGGGCTCCTAATGACCTAATGTTTTATACCGGCAATCAGTTTCCTAAACGTTATAAGAACGGCGCATTTATTGCATTTCATGGATCAACCAATAGGTCACCTTATCCGCAGGCAGGTTTTTTTGTTTGCTTTGTACCGTTTAAAAACGGTAAGCCTTCAGGATCATGGGAAATTTTTGCTGACGGATTTTCTGGCCATAATACGGTGGTCAGTGTAAGCGATGCCGTTTACCGGCCAATGGGTGTTGCCATGGGCCCCGATGGTTCATTATATGTAAGTGATACCGAAAAGGGTAGGGTATGGCGCATATTTTACCAGGGCGACCGGACTAAATTTACAACTGCCCAGTTAGCTAAAATGGAATTGAGAAAGAAACTACCCGGGTTTAAACTGCCTGATGTAATGCGTAATAACCTGGCGAGCGGGATGCTAACCGGAGGTGCAAAAGTTTACGCCACGTATTGCGCAAATTGCCACCAGAAAAATGGTAAGGGTGATGGAAATCTTTTTCCACCGTTAAGTGGGTCTGAATGGGTAACGGGGGGGAAATACATGGAAAAGGACCTGGCCATAAGAGTATTACTTAATGGCCTCGAAGGTCCGGTTAAGGTTAAAAATGTACCTTATAATAGTGTGATGCCTAAACATAGCTTTTTAAGTGACACCCAGATTGCCCAGGTGCTCACCTATATCCGTAATAACTTTGGTAACAACAGTAGCCTGGTTACCGCATCGGAGGTTAAAAAAATACGGGCAGAGTTAGGAGTAAAATAGTTTTTCCAAATTTAAGCTTAGTGATTTACTTTTATTTTTTGGGCTATAACGCCTGCCTGGTTCTTTTGCCTTATAATCGCATCTGAATTTAAGCCGCATTCTCTTAATAATTTGCTCAGGTTATAGGCTACCTGCTTATATAATTGTGGATCAATATCCATCAATTGTTCGCTGCCTAAAATGGTTGCGGCTATAAATAATTTAGATAGCCTGTTTCCTGATTCGTCAGAAACCTGATTTAAGCAATTTAAATATCCGTTGACGGCAGCGTAATCGGCGGTTAAGATGGCGCTTTTTATTTTCAGGCCATAAAACAATGATTTCATAAAAGGAGTAAATAAATATTCCTCCTGTTTATATGATGCGGAAATGGTATCGTTGTTACTTAACAGCTCTGCACTGTTACCAAGCAAGAAGTGTGCATCAGATGCCGCTATTTTTGAAAAGAAATTGTATGTAAATGACGACTCAGCGCCTTGTTTGTTTATTTTATCAAGCGCATTCACAAATCGTAATGTTTTAACCGGCCTCTGGCATATAAAAGTAGCATAGGCAGCCAGTAAATAAACAAGATTGCTGGCCTTTTTATCATATATGCTCTCCTGCTGTTTAGGCGGGTTAAAATAAAAACGCGTTACTTCGGTAAAAAAATCTTTTCTGACCAAACCATATTTTAAGTATTGATATATGGCATTGAGGCAGTGTAATGGGTTTATAGCAAGCTGTTGAAAATAATGCTGCGGGAAGTTTTTAAGTTTCAACAAATAATCTTCCAGTTGTTTAAGGTCTAACTGAAGTACTGCTATGGTTGCCAGTGCGGTATAAGTAAGCGCTTTTTTATTGTCAGACAGTTCAAACTTCAGCAGCGTCTGTAATGCATTTTTATAATCAGCCTGAATTAATTCTAACCCAAAAAAGTAATAAAATAAGCCGTCGCTACAATCCTGTTTAAAATAATTTACCGTTGCTTCGTTATTGGTCCCCCCAAAGCAAACCTTTTCGAGCAAGTCCCCTAAAAAAATGATCAGATCTGATTTTTCTTTAGGATTAAGGGCCGTTTGTGCTAAAAGTTCAAAGCTTTCCTGTTGCCCGTTTTTCACCGCATGTATAATGCACCATTTTAATACCGGTAGTTTATGATCGCTATTATTAAAGGCATTATTGATTAATTTAATCAGGTGCAGATCAAACCGCTGATTATTATCGAGCAGTAGTTTTTTTGCGATGGTAAAGTGCAAAAAGTTATTATTACCAAACTGAACGATGGTTTTAAACTGAAAATCGCTGCTTGAGTTTATCTCTCTTAAAAATCCAATACTCAACAATTCGTTATAGGCATGACTGTATTGTTTTAGCAGGTCGTTGCATTTAAATTTATCCAGCTCATATACGGCACGTTTAAAATCCATTTCATCAACCAGGCCCTTCAGCAATAATATTTTTTCGGTTGCGTAATGTCCCAGGTAAACTTTATTCAATATAAATATAGAGATCAGCTCATAGATGCATATATGATCAATATTGTTCAGCGAGAAATCATTTTTATGCTGCTTGTAGTAAAACTGAAAATATAAGGGATGATTAAAGTTGTTGGCTACATCAATAGCTATAAAGTTTTCTATGCCGGGATTTATGGTTCGGCACAATTCTTTGATCTCCTGTATATTAAATAAGGGTACGTTGGTAGTTAGGTCGTGGTCCGTTATAAAGCCGGTGAACCAGTCATTTAAACCAAACTCCATGCTGTGCTTATTATTGATCCAGTTAGCAGATCGCATGGTTAACACCAGTTTAAACCAGTCATGCGACTGATAAAAGGAGAAAATGTCCATCAGCTGGGTAAGTACCAGCTCAAACTGGTCATTTTTGAACATGTGTTCGTCAAAGCCGTCAATAATAAGATAAAACCGGCCCCCATTGCGTTTATTGATATCAAACAGGGCTTCAATATCATCTTCCTGCGAGTAGCCAAGCAGGGCCAGCAGCCAATCGTTAAGATCGCGGCCGCTTAAAAATACATTCATTAAGGCGCTACTGCTAAAGAACAAAATAATATCATTGCTATCCGAGTCCAGTTTTTCATCTATCCAATGGCAAAGGCCAATAGTTTTTCCATAGCCAGACGGCGCCGCAAATACGGTTGCAGTATAATCGCCCCTTAAAAACTCTTCGAAATGATCATCAATGAATTTACGGCGTATAGTTTGATTAAAAGGAATACCCGACCGGTTTTTTAATGCCTGTAAGGTAAAGTGAGTGATTTTTGCAGCACTGTTGCTCAGTATTTTCCAGTCAACATGCTCGTTTTGCAATTTTGAAGCTGGTGCACCCTCCTGATCGCAAAAATCATCCCAGCCCTCAAAGCCGCAGTATTTAGCCAACACATCAATAGTGAACAATGAGGGTTTGAATTTACTGTATGCAAATCCGTAAACCCTTTTTAATGTGGTTTCACTTACGGTTAGTTTTGTTTTATTATAAATATGTAATGCAAGTGCCTTGCAGTCACCCGGTGTGATACTTCTGATGTTGGCAATAGTAAGTACACGGGATTTCAACGTTTCAAATTGAACTGGTGAAAAGGATATCATAGGCTCAAACAATTTAGGTTCGTTATTTACGCAATTAGTCTTAAATAGGTTGTTGTTATTCGCACAATTAATGTGACTGTTATTATTATACGGTGGTAATATCAATTAATGTTGCAATCATATTTTGTATAAATAATGGGTTTTAACTGTGTTTTGCTGTACTTACGAAAACTGTAGAGCTTTAGGTTTTAAGATAATATTTAATGAACAAAATGAACAATATTTTAATAAATGAATATATTTTAAGCCGACCTAAATAAGTGAATAAGATGTATTGGGGATATTCTTCAAGTGCTGTGTAGTTTTGAATGTGTAACTATTTACACCTACCTTAACTATATTTGCATGAAAACCTTTACCTTTTATAGCAGGTACATAATAGTGTTATGCCTGTTATTGTGTGCTACCAGCAAAATCTTCGGACAACGGCATTTTGCAACTACCCAGCAAAGCGGTTCAACAGGTTTACTTTGTTTAGGCTGTGTAGTTACCAACCAGGGAAATGCCGTTGATGGAAATCTGCAATCTTATTCTGTTTTAAACGTACCGGTTGCTCTGTTGGCTTCAACCTACCAGGAATTGATATTTCCTGCCGGACCGGTTGCCGCCAATACACCTTTAACCATTAAATTAGGAACTGGTGATAACCTGCTTGATGTAACCGCCCTTGGTGGTGTTGTTGTAACTCCATATAATGGTAGTACAGCCGGTACTCCGGTTACTGCTGCTACGCTGGCGAGTGTTGCCAGCAGCAATAATCAGTTAGAGCTGATATTTTCGCCAACGCAGGCTTATGACAGGGTAAGGGTAACACTTAGCGGAGGCCTTTTAGGTGCTTTAAGCAGTATATATTTATACGATGCTTTTTATACTACTCCCGGGCCAGCTATTTGTAATACTGCTTATGATGAATTGCATGGCATATCATCTGCCCTGCTTGGTCTTGGTTTAAATGTAGGTGGAGTTGCAAATCCTCAAAATGCTATAGATGGTAATATTAATACAGCATCAACATTAAATGCAGGCGTTGGCGCACTGGGTGCCTACGCACAGCAAACTATCATTTTTCAGTCGTCATCAATAGTTGGCGATTCTGTACGTTTAACCTTATCTATTCCGAAAGCGCTGCTTGATGTCGGCGTTTTATCAAACATAGCCATATCAACATTTAACGGTAATACTAATAATAATGATACCCAGACATTAAATGCCTCGTTATTGCGTTTGCGACTGCTCGATCTCACGAATAACCGGCAGCGGTTAACTGTTACGTATGCTCCCACAAAGGTATTTGACCGGGTTCAGCTCCGGTTGGGCGGCGTAGCCAGTGTATTATCAACCCTTGATCTTTACGAAGGCGAAGTTGTTATACCTAAACCTATTATAAAAATTAATAACGTAGCTGTAACTGATGCTACTTTGTGTGCAGGCAGCACTATTACCTTAACAGCCACATCAAATGCACCGGGTACTACATTTAACTGGTATACCCAGGCAAGCGGTGGTACAGCGTTATCAACCGTAGCTGCATTTACTACACCAGCCTTAGCGGCAACCACTACTTATTATGTATCGGCAACACGCACGGGTTGTGCTACGGCTTCAGATCGTACTCCGATTGTTGTAACGGTGAGCCAAATACCAGCAGCACCTGTTGTTTCCAATGCCAATGTTACTGTATGTCCCGGCTCGTCAGCCATATTTGCGGCACAGGCCGTAACCGGAGTTACCGTTAACTGGTATGCAAATGCAACCGGTGGTACTCCTTTATTTACAGGTAATAATTATACTACAGCTGCCTTAACTGCAACCACCAGTTTTTATGCCGAGGCTGTAGCCGGCGGTACTTGTGTAAGTACAACGCGTACCAAGGTAACCGCAACCATAAGCCCATTACCGGCAACACCAACATTAACCGCTGCCAATGCAACCATTTGCGATGGCGATGTAGCGGTGTTATCCATTTCAAATCCGGTAGCAGGCCAAACATACAATTGGTATAGTACCGCCACTGGTGGTACTTCCGTGTTTACAGGAACAAACTTTACCAGCGCTGCCTTACATGCCAACACCATTTATTATGCCGAAGCTGTAAATGCATCAGGTTGCGCAAGCAGTAGCCGCGTTCAGGCAACAGTTACAGTACAGCCTAAACCGGCAGATCCTGTTCTGGCTATAAATAACTCAACGGTAAGTGCCGGGCAAACAGCTACTATTACGGTAACCAATGCACAAACTGGTATTACTTATAACTGGTATACTTCGGCTGCTGCAGCTACGCCGGTTTTTACAGGTAACCCTTTTTTAACACCTCAACTGTTCAGCAATACTACTTATTACGTATCGGCTGTTAACAGCA
Organism: Mucilaginibacter saanensis; assembly: GCF_014200575.1. Lineage (GTDB taxonomy): Bacteria > Bacteroidota > Bacteroidia > Sphingobacteriales > Sphingobacteriaceae > Mucilaginibacter. The sequence continues at coordinate 25,831 of NZ_JACHBZ010000020.1, forward strand.
CGGGTTGTCAGTCTGTAAACCGTACGGCGATAACCATTAATGTAACTATCAATAATAATTCGCCATGTACGTTTGCTAATCAGCAATCAGCTTCGGTAAATGGCTTATGCGTATTATGTACTGTTACAAATGATGCCCTGGCAGCCGATGCCGATACAACAACCGCATCAACCATCAGCGTACCTGTTGGTTTGTTAGGCGGATCTGCTTCGCAAACCCTGCAATTTCAGCAACCAGGTTTTAAAGGTGATACCGTTAAGCTTGTACTTCAAACTCCCGTAGGCCTGGCCGATGTTAGCTTGCTGGGTAGTATACAGGTAGCACTTTATAACGGTACTACACTGGTAGGTAACTATGCACTCAATAATTCATTGATCACTTTAAGGTTATTAGGTGCCGGCAACCGCTACGCAGTATATATACCAGCTGTTGGAAGTTATGACCGTGTTCAGGTTACCCTTAACTCAGGTGCAGCAACTTTATTAACGTCGTTAAAAATTTATTACGCTATACAGCAATATCCTAAACCTGTATTTAACCCGGTAGCTCCCGAAATTTGTAAAGGTAGTACTGCTGCTATCAATATTACATCACCTACTCCTGCAAACGGAACTTTTAAATGGTACACTACACCAACAGGTGGCACAGCCTTAACTACTGGCACAAGTTTCACCACACCGGCATTAACGGCTAACACGACTTATTATGTAGAGTATAGCCGTAACGGCAGCTGCGTTAGTCCAGTACGCACCCCGGTGCAGGTTATTGTTGACGATCCACCGGCGAAACCTGTGGTAACGCCTGCAAATGCAACTATCCTTGCCGGACAAACAACTACCCTTAAGGCTACAGTTGTTAACAACGCAACTATAAAATGGTATACCGTAGCAACCGGCGGAACTCCTGTATTTACAGGCAGTACCTTTACTACTCCCGTATTAAACGCCAATACAACTTATTATGCAGAAGCATCATTAGGCAGTTGCGTATCGCCAGACAGAACTGCGGTACCTGTAACGGTGACCCCGGTAGTAATACCTGACGTATCCGTTAATCCGCCAACTCAGTCTGTTAACGCAGGTACATCAGGTACCATAACAGCAAGTTCAACCAGTGCGGGTGCAACCTTTAACTGGTATACAACCCCAACCGGGGGTACACCTGTATTTACCGGTGCAACTTTTGTAACTCCATCGGTATTTACCAATACAACTTATTATGCCGAAGCTGTTGTAACAGCCACGGGAGCAAAATCAGCCACCAGGGCAGTTGCCGTAGTTAACGTAAATACTATTGGTACTGATCCGGTACTTTGCGATGCCGCTACAACACAAAGTAATGTAACCAGCGGATTGTTATGTGTGCTGTGCGGAGTTGCTAACCCGGGCGGATCGGTTGATAATAACCGAAATTCATTCTCACAGCTGAATGTGCCGATAGGTTTACTGGGCGGTTATGCACAGCAAACACTTACTTTTCCGGTAACTGCTGCCGCAGGAGACAGTGTAATACTGGAACTGGGTATTCCAGGGTCATTGGCCAGTGTGGGAGTACTTTCGCAAATTAATATTGCCACTTATAATGGTGCTACCTTTAATAATGATCGCTTTGCAGTAAATGGTTCTTTACTGAGCATTACCTTGCTGAACGGTACAAGCCGGTTCAGAGTTGCCTTTAAAGCACAGGCTGCTTTTAACAATGTTGAGGTTAGATTAAACTCAGGCGTTGCCGGCGTGTTAAGTGGCTTAAATATTTATGATGCCAGGTTAGCAGTAGCATCACCGGTTATCAGTGTTGCAAATGTGGCTACCTGCCAGGGAACAACTGCCACTTTAGCGGCCACAGTACCTGCCAACGTAACTGTTAAATGGTATACTACCGCAACCGGCGGTACAGCGGTATTTACCGGTGCAACATTTGTTACCCCGGCATTAACTGCCAATACAACTTACTATGCCGAAGCCAGCCGCACAGCTGATGGTTGTGCTCAGAGTGTACGCACACCGGCTACAGTTACTATTACCCCGGCCCCAGCCGCACCGGTTGTCGCCGTACCAACCACTACTGTATGCGTTGGTCAACCAGCTATTTTTACAGCGCAGGCTGTTAGTGGCGTTACCTTTAACTGGTATGCAAATGCAACCGGCGGTGCAACACTATTTACAGGTTCACAATTTACTACTCCGGCGTTAACTACCGCTGTTTCTTATTATGTAGAGGCTACTTCAGGTACTTGCGGTAATTCAACCCGTACCAAGGTAACTGCAAATGTAACAGCAGCGCCAACCGTGCCTGTGGTATCACAAACCCCGGTACAAACCTGTGCTGGTTCATCAGCGGTATTAGTTGCAACATCAGCTCAACCAGGTGTTACCTTTAACTGGTATACTACTGCAACAGGTGGTACGCCGGTATTTACAGGAAATCAATATACTACGCCGGCATTAACTGCCAGTACATCATATTACGTTGAATCTGCGTCGACAGGGGGCTGCACCAGTTCAACAAGGGCAAAAGCGGATGTGTCGGTTAATCCGACACCCGTTGCGCCCACTATTGCTGTTACTCCAGCCGGCGGACAGATCACTTCCGGCCAAACAGCAACTTTAACAGCATCATCAACTACTGCAGGTGTAACCTTTAAATGGTACTCATCTTCATCAGGCGGTACCCCGGTGTTTACAGGTTCGCCATTTACAACACCTGCGTTAACATCAAACACTACTTATTATGTTGAGGCTTCAACAGCAGCAGGTTGTACAAGTACTACACGTACACCGGTAACTGTAACAGTTAATCCGATATTCTCAACTTCGTGCGATTTTGCATCAACACAAACTTTTGATGTGAACGGCGGCCTGCTTTGCATAGGCTGTGCGGTAAATACACCAGACAATTCTGTTGATAGCGACACTACTAACTACAGCCAGTTATCTGTACCAATAGGTTTGGTTGGATCAAACGTATCACAAAAATTAATTTTTGGCGATGCAGGAGTTGTTGGTGATACAGTAACCGTAAAAATTGCGGTGCCTGCAAGCCTGGCTACTGTTGGCGTTTTAAATCAATTACAAATAGCTTCATTTAACGGATCAACCTATAATAATGACCGTGTTAATTTAAGCAGCAGCCTGTTAAAACTGGTACTCCTATCCGGTGGACAAACTGCATTGATTAAATTTGCACCGAAAACTGCATTTGATCGTGTCGAGATCAGATTTAACGGTGCTTTAGCATCAGTGTTCAATACACTCAATATCTATTATGCCACCAAACAGGTAGAAGTACCAAAACTGGCCGCTAATGCTGTAAATATTTGCTCAGGCAGTACGGCTACCTTCACAGTTAGCAATGCCCGTGCAGGTGTAGCTTATAAATGGTATACTTCGGCAACCGGTGGTGCTGCCGTACATACCGGATCAACATTTACTACTGCTGCATTAACAGCAACTACTACTTATTATGTAGAGAGCAGCCGTTCAATAAGCGGATGTGCTAATCCTAACAGGGTGGCTGCAACGGCCAATGTTACACCGGCACCGGTTAACCCGGTTCTGGCACAGGCATCGGTACAGGCTTGTTCTGGTTCACCAGCAGTGTTAACCGTTTCGCCAATCCAGACAGGTGTTATTTATAACTGGTATACAGCTGCAACCGGTGGAACTCCTTTATTTACCGGTGCCCAGTTTACAACACCGGTACTAACTGCCAATACTTCTTATTATGTAGAAGCATCTTCAAGTTCATGCGTTAGCCCGGCCCGTACCAAGGCCGATGTAATAGTTAACCCTGTACCGGTGGCACCAACTGTTGCGGTAAATCCGGCAGGAGGTCATATTACCACAGGTGCAACCGCTACTTTGACAGCCAGCTCGGCTACTGCGGGTGTCATATTTAAATGGTACAGTACAGCAACCGGCGGAACGGCCATATTTACCGGCTCTGTATTTACAACTCCGCCTTTAAATGCTACTACAACTTATTATGCCGAAAGCTCATTAACATCAGGTTGCGTGAGCCCTCAGCGTACCGCGGTAATTATTACGGTAACGCAGCCGGTAATAATACCTGATGTTGCCGTTAATCCACCAACACAAACAGTTAACGCAGGTACATCAGGATCTTTAACAGCTTCATCAACCACACCGGGTGCCGTATTTAACTGGTACACTACACCAACCGGTGGTGTAAGTATATTTACCGGTGCAACTTTTGTAACTCCACCGGCATTTAGTCAAACAACTTATTATGCTGAGTCAAGCATACCGGCTACCGGTGTTACATCGGCTACAAGGGCATCCGGAGTAGTTAATGTAAATGCTATTTCAACCAACCCGGTTCCTTGCGATGCCGCTATTGATCAGGCCAGCTCCGTTAATGGTGTTTGCTTGCTGTGCGGAATCAGTAACGCTGCTGGATCAGTTGATAATAACAAAAATTCGTTTTCACAATTAAACGTACCGGTAGGTTTACTGGGCGGATCTGCTCAGCAAACATTACGTTTTGCTACTACCGGTATTGCCGGTGATAGCGTAACAGTAGACTTAGGTATACCGGGCTCATTGGCCAGTGTAGGTGTACTTTCACAGATCAGCCTGGCTACCTACAATGGTGCAACTTATAACGGCGACCGTTTTGCAGTAAACGGAGCATTGCTGAGCATTACCGTACTAAACGGAACAACGCGTTTCAAAGTGGTATTCAAAGCCGCTCATACTTTTGACCGTGTAGAAATTACGCTTAACTCAGGTGTGGCCGGTGTGCTTAACGGCGTAAATATTTATGATGCCTATCAATCTGTAGCTGCACCGGTTATCAGTGTAGCCAACGTAGCAGTTTGTAGCGGATCACAAGCTACCTTAACGGCAACTGTTCCATCTAATGTAACCGTAAGGTGGTATACCAGCGCGTCTGGTGGTACCGCAATATTTACGGGTGCAACATTTGTTACCCCTGCATTAACCGCCAATACAACTTACTATGCCGAAGCCAGCCGCACAGCTGATGGTTGTGCCCAAAGCGTACGCACACCGGCAACAGTTACCGTTACTCCGGCTCCTGCTGCCCCGGTTGTTAATGCGCCAAATGTAACCGTATGTTCAGGTCAGCCTGCTACGTTCACCGCACAGGCGGTAAATGGGGTTACCTTTACCTGGTATACCCAGGCAAGTGGCGGTACTCCTGTATTTACAGGAGGCACTTACACCACTGGTCTGCTATCCGCAACAACCAATTATTATGTTGAGGCTACAGGTGCAGGTTCTTGTGGTAGCTCAAGCCGTACACAGGTAACTGCTAATGTAACTGCAACACCATTGGTGCCAATTATATCACAAACACCGGTACAAAGCTGTTCAGGTTCATCTGTGGTATTGTCGGCAACATCAACCCAGCCTGGTATTACCTTTAACTGGTATACCACTGCAACAGGAGGTACACCTGTATTTACAGGTGCTCAGTTTACCACGCCAGCGCTTACTGCCAATACTTCTTATTATGTTGAAGCGGCGTCAGGTGGCTGCACCAGCTCCACAAGGGCTAAAGCAGATGTGATAGTTAATCCAACACCTGTTACGCCAGTTGTAACTGCCAATACACCAGGCGGACAAATAACCTCCGGGCAAACAGCAACCTTAACAGCTACTTCAACCACAGCCGGTGCTACATTTAAATGGTATACTTCGGCAACTGACGGTACTGCAATATTTACGGGTGCGTCATTTACCACACCTGCCTTAACATCAAATGCAACTTATTATGTGGAGGCCGTATTATCAGCATCAGGCTGTATCAGTCCAATGCGTACCGCGGTAACTGTTAAGGTAAACCCAATATTCTCAACCTCATGCGATTTTGCATCAACACAAACCTTTGATGTGAACGGCGGTCTGCTTTGTGTTGGCTGTGCGGTTAACACACCGGATAATGCCGTAGATCAGGACACCACCAACTTTAGCCAGTTAAATCTGCCGGTAGCAGTATTAGGCTCATACGTATCACAAAAATTAATATTTGGCGATGCCGGAACTGTAGGGGATACCGTGACCGTAAGGTTAAGTATTCCGGTGAGTTTGGCAAGTGTGGGTGTGCTTAACCAGATTCAAATAGCTTCATTCAATGGTGCTACTTATAATAATGACCGGATCAATCTAAGCAACAGCTTATTGAAGATCACTATACTATCGGGCGGGCAAACTGCTTTAGTTAAATTCGCGCCACAGACCGCGTTTGACAGGGTTGAGATCCGCTTGAACTCCGTCGTAGCATCAGTATTTAATACACTTAATGTTTATTATGCAAGTAAACAGGTAGAGGCACCACGTCTGGCTACTAATACGGCAAATATTTGTTCCGGTAGTTCGGCTACATTTAGCGTGAGCAATGTGCGTGCAGGCGTAACTTACAAATGGTATAGTGCAGCTGTAGGTGGTACTCTGGTACATACCGGCGCCACATTTAATCCAACCGGAATAACAGCAACTACCACATATTATGTAGAAAGCAGCCGTACCACAAGCGGATGCGCCAACCCGAACAGGGTAGCGGCAACCGTTAACGTTACGCCTTCACCAGTAAATCCGGTATTGGCCAAAGCCAGTTTCGAAATATGTGCAGGCGAAAGCGTTACCCTGACGGTAACCAATGCTAACGGGGCAACCATCAATTGGTATGATGCCGCTACAAATGGTAACTTATTATTTACCGGTACAAGCTTTACTGTATCTCCAATATCTGACATCAGCTATTATGCAGAAGCCACCAATGGCAGCTGCGTGAGTGCTGCAAGAACGGTAGCTACTGTAAAAGTTAATCCATTACCGTTAAAACCAGGTGTACAAGCCAGCACGGTTGACGTTTGCGCAGGCAGCCCTGCTATACTTGCCGTAAGCACTCCTCAAACAGGGGTAGTTTACAACTGGTATACTACAGCAACCGGCGGTGCATCTGTACATACCGGTGCAACTTATACTACTGCCGCTATTACGCAAAACATAACTTATTATGTTGAGGCCTCAAATGGTACAACTGGTTGTATCAATAGCGGCGGCCGCACTTCGGTTAACGTAACTACCAACGGCTTGCCGGCAGCGCCAACATTGAGCGCTACAGAAACTCAGGTGTGCAACGGCGGCAGCGTTACGGTAAGTGTTACCAATCCGATAGCAGGGATACAATATAACTGGTATTCTGCAGCTACAGGCGGTAACTTGGTATTTACCGGTACAACTTATACCGTGAACAATTTAACGGCCAACGCAGCATTCTTTGTTGAAGCTGTAAGTGCAACCAGTTGTACAAGTACAACCCGGACATCAACACATATTACGGTATTGCCAATACCAACCGCTCCGCAGATACAAACAAATGCGGGCGGCCTGAGTGTATGTTCAGGATCATCGGCTACCATAAGTATTGCTAATCCGCAAGCTGGATTGGTTTACAGATGGTATGACGCTGCTGTTAACGGTACGCTTTTATTTACAGGCACAGTATTTAATACGCCTGCCTTAACTGCCAATACAACTTATTATGTTGAGGTAGCAATTGCTGGTAACTGTAATCCATCAGCACGTACGTCGGCAACCGTAACGGTTAATCAGCTGCCTGCCGATCCAATATTGACCTCTAATAATCCGGCCGTGTGTTTAGGTGCCAGCGCAACGCTATCAATACAAACACCGCAGACTGGCATAACCTATAAATGGTATGACTCGGCCACTAAGAATAAATTATTATTTACCGGGCCAACATTTGTAACCGGGCCAATATTAGCAACAACTGATTTTTATGTAGAGGCTAACAATGCTTCAAGTTGCAGCAGTAATGGTTTAGCCCAGGCCGAAGTAACAGTTATTCCGGCACCGCAAGCGCCTGTAGTTGCCAACGGAGCAACTGCGCCAACTTGTACAGGATCTACTGCTACATTGAGCATATCTAATCCGCAGGCAGGGTTTACCTACAATTGGTATACTACGGCCACCGGCGGTAACGCAATATCAACCGGAATCAGCTTTACTACCGCTGTATTAACAGCTAATACTACTTATTATGCCGAAGCGGTAAATACTACAGGTTGCTCGTCATCAAGTCGTACAAGGGTTGATGTGGTAATTAACCAATTGCCTGTTGCTCCGGTAGTAACAGCACAGGGTGGTTCTACAACTCCAACAGTATGTTTAGGTGGTGCAGCTATTTTAACAGCAACAAGTACAACGGCTAACGTAAGCTTTAACTGGTATACTGTATCAACAGGCGGCACTCCTGTATTTACAGGTGTAACCTTTACAACACAACCTATTACAACGGCTACCACCTATTATGTTGAAGCGGTGAGCAATACCGGTGGTTGTGCATCAGCTACACGTACGGCTGTACAAATTACCATTGATAATACCAAAGCTCCTCAGCCTACAGTTGATGCTGCAGGGTTAACCACCTGCCAAAATAGTGCAACAACTATTAATATTACTAACCCTGTTGCCGGCACAATTTACAACTGGTATACTGCGGCAACCGGCGGTAGTTCGGTTAGTACAGGGTCAAGCTTTACTACACCAGTGTTAACGGCCAATACAACGTATTATGTAGAAGCCACTAACCCACAAAGCTGTAACCCATCAACCAGGTTAGCAGTAAATGTAGTAGTAACTGCACAGCCTAATACGCCAACGCTTTCAGCTACTGCAGTGCCGGTATGCCGTGGTAGTTCAACAACACTTTCAGTGGCGTCACCACAGGCGGCTCTTACTTATAACTGGTATGATTCGGCTTCAAAAACTAACCTGGTATTTACTGGGCCAACATTTGTAACCGGGCCGGTTAACACCAGCACCACCTACTATGTGGAAGCATCAAACGGTTCATGTGCCAGCTCGGCTTTAGCCAGTGTTAAGGTAAATGTGGCCGATGCACCAGGTGCACCTGTATTAGTCAACAATGGCGGCATATCAGGTTGCCAGGGCGGACAAGTAACACTAAGCATATCTAACCCTCAAACAGGCTTTACCTACAACTGGTACAGCACAGCAAGCGGCGGTACAGCTTTATATACAGGTGTTAACTTTGTAACTCCGGTGCTTACCACCAACGCTATTTATTTTGTTGAGGCAGTAAATAGTACAGGTTGCCCATCTGCTACACGCACAAGTGCAACCGTTACGGTAACCTCATCGCCGGTAGCTCCACAGGCCAGTACGCAGGGTACATCAATATGTCCTGGATCAACAACTACACTGTCGGCTACAAGTGCTACGCCGGGAGCCATCATAACATGGTACGCCAATGATATAGGTGGTAGCGTATTGGCTACAGGCACAAGCTTTACAACGCCTGCACTAACAGCCAACACTACTTATTATGCCCAGGCAGAAACAGGTTCAGGATGTGCATCAGCGGTGAGAACTCCTGTAACGGTAACTATTTTAAGTCCGCTGGCAGCACCAGTGCCATCTGTAAGCGCTACTACCACATCAAGCGTAAGCTTTGAATGGGGTGTTGTAACCGGAGCAACCGGCTACCAGATCAGTCTTGACAACGGACAAAACTTTGTTGCTCCAAGCTCGGGTGCTACAGGCTTAACACACGTGGTAAGCAACCTGCAACCGGGTCAAAGTGTAACTATTATAGTGCGTGCCACAGGCAGTTCTGATTGTCAGTTAAGCGCCAACTCGGCAGCGGTAACCGGAACGGCAAGTAATCCATTTGGTAACGGAATATTTATACCAAATGTGTTTACGCCAAACGGCGATGGAAACAATGATATACTGTATGCCTACGGTAATACTATTAAGAGTTTAACCATGTCGATATATGATCAGTGGGGCGAGCTGCAATTCCAGTCAACAAGCAAATCGAGCGGATGGGATGGTACCTACAAGGGTACTAAGCAGCCGGTAGGTGTATATGTTTATTATGTTGAAGCTACGCTGAATGATGGTCAGGTAGTTAAGAAAAAGGGTACAGTTACGCTATTAAGATAAGGCTTTCATAGGTGCTGTATTATGCAGAAATGTGTAATACAGCACATCATGACCACACCACAATTAATAATCTACACTATGAAAAAAAGAATTATAATTATCATGGCAATACTGCTCCAGATTGGGGCAATTAGCCAATTAAAAGCGCAGATTGATCCGCATTTCTCGCAATATTACGCCTATCCATTATACTTAAACCCGGCGTTAACCGGAGTAATTAACGGTGATACGCGTATAAACGCGAATTTTAAAAACCAATATGCGACAGTTAACAATGCCTATCAAACCGGCGCCGTATCTGTTGACTTTAGGCCGACGGATAAGGTTGGAGTGGGTTTTAACGTACTTAACCAGGCAGCAGGTGATGTGGGCTATAATTATTTTGCCGCTTACGGATCATTTGGCTATGCCATTGCCGTATCAAATGACGGTTATAAAAAGGTAAGCTTTGGGGTACAGGCCGGTGTTATTAACCGCAGTTTTGATCCCTCAAAAGCGCAGTTCGGCAGTCAGTTTAATCCAAGCAGCGGTTTTGATCCTACCTTGCCAAGTAATGAGAATTTTTTAAACACCAATGCAACTGTATTTGATGCGGGCGCGGGTGTTTTTTACTATGACGGCGATCCGCTGCATAATGCCAATTTATTTGGTGGGGTTAGCGTTGGTCACCTTTCCCGTTCAAAAGACCCGTTTGCAGTTGATGGCAGTACCAGCAAAATACCTCTTCGGTATACCGTACACGCGGGGGTACGCATAAAGGCTTCTGATTATTTTGATATCATTCCGCATGCCATCTATATCCGGCAGCAAAAGGCCGAAGAAAAGGCTGTAGGTGCCTACACTGAATTTAAAATACAGGATGATAAAGGTTTAATATTGGGTGGTATGTACCGTTTTAAGGATGCTGCAATTGCCAATGTGGGCTACCATGTTAACAGCCTTATTATCGGTGCCAGCTATGATTTTAATACTTCATCATTAAACCGGGCTACAGCTGGCCAGGGTGGAGCAGAATTGTCCATAAGTTATGTTTTTCGTAAACGAATTCAGGAACCGGAAGCAGTTTGCCCAAGGCTTTAAATTTTTATCAACATGAAGAAAACATTTATCACAATACTCATCCTGATTTTATTTAAAGGGGTTAATGCCCAATATAGTAAGGATAACCCACGGGCTTACGGCGATAAGGCTTTTAGCAATAAAGACTATTACGAAGCTGCTTTTTATTATAAAAAGGCCGCCGAAGGTTTGAGTTTGACCACGCTGCAGGCTATCCCTTATCATGCAGGTGAAAAAAGCACCAAAAAGGTTGGTAAAAAAGAAGACCGGGCATATATCTGTTATCAACTGGCGGAGTCATACCGGTTATACGAAAATTACCTGGAGGCCGAAGGCTGGTACTATAAGGTAATTAACGAAAATTACGAAGCGCAGTACCCATTGTCGCGGCTTTGGTATGGTGTATGCCTTAGGGCCAATCAGCATTTTGATGATGCTATAAAACAACTGGAGCAATTTAATACAGCTTATAACGGCGACGCAAAATATAAAGACCTGGCTCAAAAGGAGATCCGGAACTGTCATTTTGCCAAAGAGCAATACCAGTATCCGCTATTAATTGATGTGGAAAAGCTGAAAGATCCCTTTGCTTCTGATGGATCGGATTATGCACTTATTCAGCGCGATGGTAATAGTTATTTTACCTCATCACGGTTTGTTAAAAATGATAAAAAACATCTGAACCGTATATACACTATAGCTAAAGATAAACCAGGAACACCGGCTGTTATCGATTTTAAAAATGACGAAAATAAGAAAGAGCTTGAATACGGCACTCCGTCATTAAACGAAAACGGAAAAAGGATGTATTTAACCCGCTGGTACAAAGAGGGTAATAAAACCTTACATGGTATTTACTATAGCGATTGGAGCAATAATGCATGGAGCACTCCTAAAAAGTTAAACAGTAATGTAAATGCCGATGGATTTAACGCTATACAGCCTTTCGTAACTGTTGACGGTAAACGGCTGTTTTTTACCTCCAATAAACCGGGCGGGCAAGGCGGCGACGATATTTGGGTAAGCGACCTGGATGCTACCGGCGACGCTGTTAATTCCAGTAATCTGGGTGGCATTATTAATACCGCATTTGATGAAGAGGCCCCGTATTATGATCAGTTAAGCAAGCGCCTGATATATAGCTCAAAGGGATTTATTGGTTTGGGTGGATTTGACTTTTTTGAAAGTTTTGACCAGGTAAATAAATGGACAACCCCTAAAAATATGGGCTATCCGATGAACTCGGCAAAAGATGATCTGTACTATTTGCCTAACCAGGATGATGCGAATAAGTTTTATATCAGCTCTGATCGTGAATCGGATTGTTGCCTGGGCTTGTTCGGAGCCACTGATAAAAGACACGTGCTATCAGGTATTGTATTTGATTGCGATACCCATACACCATTGGCAGGAGCTAAGGTGAGTTTTATTGATTCATTATCAAAAGATACTATAAAACAGGTTGTAGTAGGCAAAACAGCCCGTTACAGCTTTGATGTGACTACTAAACGCCCTTACAGCTTAAGGCTGGAAAAGGCAGGTTATTTTGCAAAAAATGTTCCTGTACCTGCAAGCGGTAAAATGAGTAACGATACCCTTTACAATCCTGACATTTGTTTACAGGCCTTTACTCCAGATAAACCTATCGTTATTAACAATATCCTGTATGACTTTAATAAGGCTACGTTAAGACCGGCATCAAAACTGGTTTTAGATACACTGGTTACCGTATTACAGGACAATCCCAAAATAAAGGTTGAATTAAGTGCACATACCGATTCAATTGGGTCAGACAAGTACAATGATAAGTTGTCACAAGCCCGCGCGCAATCATGTGTTGACTATATTATATCAAAAGGAATTAATGAAACCCGGATATATGCTAAAGGGTACGGAAAAAGGAAACCGATAGCGCATAATTCACTTCCTAACGGTAAGGATAATCCGGCGGGACGCCAGTTAAACAGGCGAACTGAGTTTACCGTGTTAAAATTAGAGTGATAATAGTTTTAGGCAGTTGAACAAAAAAATATAGGGATATGAAATCAGCAATAGATGGTCTGCATAGCTTTCCAAATGGGTATTTGATTATTATAGTGGTATTGGCCATGGCGAGCGGAGCTTATGGGTTTATGAACCTGAGTAGTGTTGTATTCGGGGTGCCAAATTACTATCGGTCAGATATTGAACAGTCAGATAAGTTGGTAATTGGTTTTTTTAATGTCGCCATAAGTGTAATAGCTATTTGTTCAGTAATGTTTATGATCAGGTAACCCCACAGAAATTTACAGTGTAATTAAGATAAGGATTTTAAAATACGGTTATGATGAAGCAGGATAGATTATCAGTAAGCAGGCCATTACTTAAAACCAAAGGGTTTTCAACATTACATTTACAGGTATTTGAACATATTTTAATTGGTAAAACTAACAGGGAAATAAACAGGCTACTGGGTTATACAGAACGATCGCACGCGGTTGTTGATCATTCGCGTAAGGTAATGTATAAGTTGCTGGCAATGGAGGATCTTCACAAGGCTGATTTTACAGAAAGAGTAGTATATCCCCGTAAATTTCAGTTTTGGTGGAAAAAGTTGTTAAACAAACACAAAGCCGAGTTACTGCTATTGGCCATAGCGCCCAAGTTTTATGAGTAATGATATTGTAGAACTATTTAACTGATTTTATATGTACTAAAAAGCAATAAAAGCATAGTTTTTGCTTTATTGCTTTTTAGTTACAGGTGGGTTTATTTAAGCAGCATTTTTTTAGAGGCGCTTTCGGCAGTTCCTTCTAAAACAGCATGATATTCACTCCAATCCGGATCATGTTCTGATATGATATTTATTGGCAACTTGCCCAGTTCCTTAATAACCTGATGGAGCCGTTTTTCGGTTTGTTTTGTATCATTGGAGTACCAATGCCATTCACGTTGGTTTTTGCCGGTGTAAACAAAGGCTAAAATGGCCTGTAAATCTGTTTCAAGCACATTAATCAGGCTGTTCTCTACTTTTTTCATTAAGTTAAGATCGGTTGCTGCAGGTAGGTAACTGCCTGGTTCGGGCTTGTAGTCCCAAAGTATAACCAACCTGGTATTATATGTTGCCGTGTATATAAAACCTTGAAGATGAGGGCGGAATTTTAAAAGAAATAGTGTTTCTTCATTTTCTCCGTCAACGGTAATCCACTCATTGTTAGTTGTTAAAATTAAATTATTCATTTATTGGGCAATGTTTTAAGGCAAAGGTAAATTCGGCGGCAATTTATTCAATGTAAAACAATAACCAATATACAATGTGAATATTGTTGATGTTAAATAAAAAACATCTGTATAAAAGAGGGTAATATTACCAGCTACAGCTTAAATTTTAGCACTTGCATCCATTTGATTTTACACAATGTATTGGTTTGTAAGGACTAAATGTTTGTATCAGCCCAATTTAAGCTGCAGTGGTTTTGACATTGCAGTGCAACAAATAACAAAGCTTCAATTAGTATAAAAGTTTTAACGTTATTTGCAGTGATAAGTAGGTTAGGGGCGAAAGCAGTAATTTACAATTCTTTTTTAAGCCTATTTTTTTGATAGTTAGATTGTTATGATTTTAATTGTTGTTTTAACAATTAAAATCATTCAGCAAAGAAGAATTAATATCTAAATGATATGCTTTTTGTGCGTTTAAGTAACCACAGTAATATATTAAAATAAGCGATAATTCCAACTAAAGGGTAGCACTAAAGGGCAATTATTAATAAATTGGTGCCACAATGGTTTACTTGATTCAAAAATAATTAAAAAAAGTGGATATAGGTTGTGTATTCATTTTGTTACTCAGGATTTGTAAATTCTGAGGCCTTTTATAGCTTTTTTTTAGCTCGTATACAACCTTTATGGTTTTTATAAGGTGATAGCGAGTAGAATAATTGTTGACGCGATAATAAAGCGATTGTTTGCCCTTATAATTTTAGAGGGAGAATTGGTGTGATATTATTTTAACATTTTATGGTTATTTCACAACAATTTTCGTATTATTTATACGTATCAAATAATCCTTAGTCAACAATGAACATTCTCAACGGATGGTTCTTGAAGACAATCCCGGAACCATCGCCACAACATATTAAAGTAAGATCAATTAACAAATGAGCAGTTTACTAAAAGATATTTATTCGGTTGAATTTTATAACAGGTTTGCAGCAGTGTTAACCGATATACTTCCTGATTTTAACAGACAGCGTTACCTGGATCTTACTTTTACTGACAGGTTTCAAAACATGGCGCTGAAAGAACGCATGAGGCATAACGCTACCGTTTTGCATGAATTTATGCCTGTCAGTTTTCCCGCCGCCGCCAGTGTTATTGAAAAAATTATTACCCGCCTGCGTGCAGAACGGTTTGGTGTTGATAGCCTGGCCATGATGTTTTTACCTGATTATATAGCGGTGTATGGGATTGATGATTATGAGCACTCGGTAAAAGCGCTTGAATTTGTTACCCAGTTTGTAAGCTGCGAGTTTGCAGTAAGGCCATTTTTGCTGAAATACCACGA
Organism: Mucilaginibacter saanensis; assembly: GCF_014200575.1. Classification (GTDB taxonomy): domain Bacteria; phylum Bacteroidota; class Bacteroidia; order Sphingobacteriales; family Sphingobacteriaceae; genus Mucilaginibacter. The sequence goes on from NZ_JACHBZ010000020.1 coordinate 41,416, forward strand.
TAAAATGATGGTGCAGATGCTAACGTGGTCAACACATCAAAGTGATAGTGTAAGGCGTTTTGCCAGTGAAGGGAGTCGCCCGCGTCTGCCATGGGCTATGGATATACCGGCCCTTAAAAAGGATCCCACATCTGTATTGCTTATTTTAGAGAACCTGAAAAGTGATCCGTCTGAATGGGTAAGAAGAAGTGTGGCCAATAACCTGAATGATATCTCCAAAGATCATCCGGCGGTAACCATGGCTATGGCCCGCAAATGGCAAGGGATCAGTAAAGAAACGGATGCCATTATTAAACATGGCTGCCGCACATTATTAAAACAAGGGCATACCGAAATAATGGATCATTATGGGTTGGAAAGCAAGAGCATAACCATAAATGGATTTAAAGTTCTGACACCTGCTGTTAAAATAGGCGATAGCCTGGAATTTACCTTTGGAGTAAGGAATGATCATACCGGTGCACAAACAGTAAGACTGGAGTATGGCGTTTATTATAACAAGGCAAAGGGGCAGCTTACCAGAAAGGTTTTCAAAATCAGTGAGCGACTATACCAGCCCGGGGAAACGGTAAAGGTTACTCGTAAGCAATCGTTTAAATTAATAACCACCCGGAGATTTTACTCCGGAAAACATCAGCTCTCTGTAATCATTAATGGTGAGGAAAAGGAAATAAAAACCTTTGATATATTTGATTGATATTTTACATCCGGCTATGAATAATCCGCTGATTAAATTTTTACAACTTTTAAGGTACATTTCAGAAGCGGATTCGGCTATCATCACATCACATTTTGAACACAAGTATTTTAAAGAGGGTGATTATCTGTTTAAAGGACACCGGGTTTGCAATGAACTGTTTTTTGTTTGTAAAGGGGTACTGCGCATTGTAACTACCAACGAAAAGGGAATAGATATCACTCATTTTTTTTATAAGGAAAATCAGATAAGTACTATACTCCAGAGTTTTAACGAAGGCACACCAACAGAACCAGGTATACAAGCCTGTTGTGACGCGGAGGTTTTGGTGATCACCAAAAGTAAACTGCTGGCATTATATCAGCAACTGCCTTATATGAAGGGGATTATTGATAAAATAAACCAGCAACACCTGATTGAGAAAGTGCGGGTACGGAACAGTTACCTTGGTGAAGACGCCGAAAATCAATACAAATTATTTATTATGCAGCAGCCCGACATTGCGCTTAGGGTTCCGCTAAAAGATGTGGCCAGCTACCTGGGTATCACCCCGCAATCACTTAGCCGGATACGCAAAAACATTAAATGAACAATATCCCAGGCATATACTAATCAATCTCCCTGAACATAACATAGGCATCCACATACCCGAGCTGTTGGTGTTTAAACCCTTTAGGAATAGTACCTATAATTTTAAACCCGCATTTTTCCCAGAGTTTTACCGCGGAGGTGTTGGTACTTACCACAAAGTTAAACTGCATACCCGTATAACCTGCCTCTTTTGCTATAAGCCATGAATGGTCAAATAATTGCTTACCCACTCCACGGCCACGCGTTTCCGGGTGCACCATGTAGCCGCAATTAGCAATATGCGCTCCCAAACCCACTTGATTAGGTTTTATAAAGTAAGTGCCCAGGATCTGTCCGTTTTCTTCGGCAACAAAAACTTTCATGGTTGGTGCCAGCCAAAGCTTCGGCAGATCTTCTTTAGGGGTATTGGGATCAAAAGCATAAGTATCACCAGATTTAATAACAATTTCAAAAATTTCCCAAATACCGTCAAGGTCATTCGGAGTAGCTTCTCTGATGGTCATGTATGTATATATTAGTTGCTGAAGATGCTGTATTTAATGGATGGCAAATATAAATGATTACGGTTTATATCTTATTTTATAATGCCTGGAGTATTAAATAAAAATACCGTTAAACCAGCAAGGTGCCTCCTTCAACTGCTAATATCTGGCCGGTTCCATGTTGTTGTTTCATGAGGTAAGTAAAAGCTAATGCAATATCTTCGGCTTCGCCTACTCTTTTTAGCAATAAGTTGTCGCCAAGATATTTATACATACCCTCGCGGTCGGCTTCTGTGAGGCCGTTCCAAAGGTTTGTCTTGATTACCCCGGCCGAAACTGCATTAACGCGTATGGGGGCAAGCTCAACTGCCATGGCGCGGGTAAGGCCGTCCATTGCCCCGCAAATGCTTGCACCAAGCAACCAGCCGGCTCCGGGGCGTGCGCTGGCTGTGCCGCTCATCAATGAAACAGAACCTCCCTGATTAATATGCGGCGCAGCATATTTTAAAGATGCAAGGGCACCCCAATATCTCAAATTAAAAAAGCTGCGTGCATTTTCCAGTTCTAAGTTACTCAGATAAATTAAACTAAGGTTTTCACCGGCGGTATATACCAGGTGGTCAAAGCTGCCTATGCCATCAAAAAAAGACTTGATATTTTGCTCGCTGCTCAGGTCAATTGCGTAACCTTTGGCCGTATTGGGCAATGTAGTTAGGGCATCGTCAACACGTTGCTGATTGCTTGATACTACTATTACGTTTGCTCCTTCGGCAGCAGCGGCCTGTGCTGTGGCTAAACCAATACCTGATGTGCCGCCCATGATGATTACTCTTTTATCCTGTAATTTGCTGTTGTTGTTTTGTGTGTTCATGATATAAATTATTTGATAACATAAAGTTCTGCACAATAGCGGCGTATCCACTTACCAAATGGTAAAAACGAAAAAAGAATGAGTTTTTATGGCTAAACGACAAGATAAATATATGTCCTGATGCCAGTGCGGGGTATTTTTAAGAAAGATATTTTACATTATAAATATACCACTTGGTATATTTATAATTACTTTTGCGGCAATTTATTTAACGGTTATTAAGCTATGTTAAAAAGAGTAGTAATAACAGGTTTGGGTGCACTAACCCCACTTGGCAACAGCGTAAAATATTTTTGGAAAAATGTAGTAGCGGGCAAAAGCGCGGCCGCAAAAATCACCCATTTTGATCCGGCTTTATTCAGAACCCAGTTTGCCTGTGAACTGAAAGATTTTAATGCTGCTGATTTCCTGGACAGGGCCGATCTGAAACGTACCGATCCGTTTACTCAATATGCCCTGGTAGCATCAGACGAAGCTATTAAAGATTCTGGATTTGACTTTAACACCATGGACCCATTTGATGTGGGGGTAATCTGGGGCTCGGGCCAGGGAGGTATGGAAACCTTTGAAGAGCAGGTAAGGGATTATACGCTTGGCGATAGCCATCCACGGTTTAGTCCGTTTTTTGTGCCTAAGCTTATTACCAATATGGCATCGGGCATGATCTCTATCCGCCATGGTTATATGGGTATTAATTATACAACGGTTTCTGCCTGTGCTACCTCCAATACCGCCATTATGGATGCTTTTAATTACATCAGGCTCGGTAAGGCAAAGGTTATCATTACCGGTGGTTCCGAAGCTCCTATCACGGCTGCATCTTTTGGCGGTTTTAGCTCGATGAAAGCTATGTCTACCCGGAACAGCGATCCGGTAGCTGCTTCAAGACCCTTTGATGCGGATAGGGATGGTTTTGTAATGGGCGAAGGGGCAGGTGCCTTGGTATTGGAAGAGTACAAACATGCCGTAGCAAGAGGCGCGCATATTTATGGCGAAGTAAGAGGTGCCGCCATGACAGCCGATGCCTACCACATGACAGCCACACATCCCGAAGGGCTGGGGGCAGCCAAAGGTATGCAGCTTGCGCTGCAGGAGGCCGGTGTTGCTATTACCGATGTTGATTACGTGAATATGCATGCCACCTCAACCCCGGTGGGCGATTTGTCGGAATTGAAAGCTATATTATCCCTTACCAAAAAAGAAAAGAACAAAATCCAGATTAGCGCAACCAAATCAATGACCGGGCATTTACTTGGCGCAGCCGGGGCTATTGAGGCCATTATTTGCTTACTTGCCATGCGCGACAACGTTATTCCGCCTACCATAAATACCACCGTATTAGACCCCGCAGTGCCCGATAGTCTGAACATTGTTTTAAAGGAGGCCATCAGTTATCCGGTTAACTTAACCATGAGTAATACCTTTGGTTTTGGAGGCCATAATGGTATTGTGGTATTTGGAAAGTTGTAAGTAATTCTTTATCGTGAGTGCAGCTACGTATCTGCTGTATAAAGTCTTACGAAGTTTTTAAAACTTCGTAAGACTGCTCTTAAAAATGGTTCGCCATCCCAGGCATGTCTGAGGGCTGAAAATATCTGTTTCAATAAAGGAAATTACTTACTGATCTGCTTAATTACTGCAATAATATCTTCTTCACCATGAGTTGCTTCGGCTTCCTGAAAGGTTTGGTAAGCTACTTGCGCCAGCGGAGAGTTCAGGCCTTCGGCCTTGGCAAGGCGCAAATCTTTGGCAATATGCTTAAGGGCAAAGGCAGCCTTGTAATTATCATTCAATATGGCATCGCCTTTTATTTTGGCAAAAATGTTGCTCAGGGCGCTGTTATTAATAATGGCCAGCATATCTTCGGTTTTAATATCATTTTGCCGGGCAAACAATATCGTTTCGGCCAAACCTTGAGCATGAAAGCTCAGCAATGTATTGATAGCCAGCTTGGCCGTATTGCCGGCACCGGTCTGCCCTACCAATAGTGTTAGTTTACCCAGTTTGTCCAATATTGGTTTAGCATGTTCAAAAGCGGCGAGTGTACCACCAGCCATAATTACTAAAGCGCCATCTTCGGCCTGTTTTACACTGCCCGATACAGGTGCGTCTAAATACTCGTTGCCTTGTTCGCGACTTAAAGCGGCCACTTCTTTGCTGATGCCCGGAGATACCGTGCTCATGTTGATAATGATTTTGCCCGAGGCCCCGGCACTAAGTAAACCATCTGGTCCGTTAAATAATTGGCTGATGGCTTCATCATTTGATATCATAATAAAAACCACATCGGTTTGCTGAATCAGTTGCTTTGGCGAGGAGGCTATAGCAGCGCCCATACCTTTTAACGATACCTCTTTTTCTTTACTGCGATTGTAAACAGTTACAGAGTAGCCTGCCCTGATTAATTGCTGCGACATTGGGATGCCCATATTTCCCAGGCCTATCCAGCCTATTTTGGTTGTATTCATGATATATGCTGATTTTAAATTTTGTATCGCAAAGTTTCACAAACAATGCCGGTAGCGTACCAAACAAATGGTAAAATCTTCTTTACGGATTGTAATTTTATTATGCCGGAAATATAATACCCGATAAATGCGCGCATGCCATCATAAATTTATCTTGTACCAGGTGCCCGGCCGCGGCTGTAAGGTACTGGCGGTGCTGCATGTGGTAAAAATATTCGCCCGAAACCAAAGCCTGTGGATCATTGCTTGTTGCCAGCCATACCTGTGTTTGAGGGGCATCCGTCAAACTATCGGGTGCACCGGGGCCGCCCATTTTGGTGGCCACCCAACCGGGTTCAAGTGCGTTGGCATATACGCTGGTCCATTTGCGGGCCACGGCAAAGGCCAGTATCACGTTGTGAAGTTTGGAGTCGGCATAAGCATTAAAGCCATTCCATGGGCGGTGCTCCCAGTTAAGGTCATTCAAGCTGGCATTTCCGTCGCGGTGCAAACCCGAACTGATATATACCAGGCGCCTGGGTTGATGAATAAGACAGGTTAATATATAAGGTGCCAGGCTATTCACCGCAAACAATTGCGATAAACCATCGGCAGTGGTTATACGACGTGGTTCGGTATAGCCTACAGCCGCATTATAAATCACTGCATCAAATAAGCCTAAAGCATTTACTTTTTCGGCAACGGCAATAGTTTCTTTAATGCTGGATAAATCACCACTCACTGCGGTTTCAGCCCCCGGTACAGCTGCCATAGCTTCCCGGGCTCTTTGGTCATTACGGGCATGTAATACTACACGATGGCCGGCTTTAACCAATAGTTGAGCGGCCATTTGCCCGAGCCCGTCTGCTGATCCTGTTATAAATATATGTGACATGTTTTGTGCTTTTGTTTGATGATAACAAAGTTCGGGTACAAAAGGTGCCATGCACCTAACAAATGGTAAAAACGTATATATACAAAAAAAGCGGCAGGTATCACCCGCCGCTATGGAGTATTGTTTCAGTTTAAATTGCTTTATAATAGGATGACGGATTTTTTAAAAGCTTAAAACTCTACATCTAAATCCAATTCAGGATTTAATGAGTTTTCGTCAACCTTTATCCCGTACGTTATTAACAATTCGAAATTATATAAGTCAAAAGTCATGGTTGTAACGTTTTTTATTAGCGGGAAATTGAAACTAAACCCGTGACAACTAAATTTCACTTCAACAGAGTTATCCTTACCCTTTTTAAGCTCAAAATCCATATAACGTATTTTGCCACTTACACAATCCTGCATTTTCAAGCTAAAGTTGTTTGATTTGATTAAATCATACGTGTATTTCATTCGTCCATCTACGTTCGATTCAATAGATGTAAGAATAGCTCGGGCTTTGCTGAATGTCATTATTTTTTTAATAAAAAAAGCCACTTGTTAGGTGGCTTAAATTTATAAATTCTAATTAATCTATGTGTTTCAGTTGAATTTATAAACCGAAGGCTTGTTTTACTTTATCAACATAATCCAGCTTTTCCCAGGTAAATAGTTCTACCTCGCGTTTCAGTTCGCTGCCGTCATGGGCGATAAATGATTTGGTTACTACCTCGTTTGGCTTACCAAAGTGGCCATAAGCAGCAGTTTCGCTGTAAATAGGGTTACGCAGTTTAAAACGAGTTTCGATAGCGTAAGGGGTCATGTTAAATACTTCCTCTACTTTTTGAGCTATCTCACCATCATGTAAGTTTACTTTGGCTGTGTCATAAGTATTTACATAGATACCCATAGGTTGTGCTACACCAATAGCGTAAGATACCTGTACCAGTACTTCGTCGCAAATGCCGGCGGCTACCAGGTTTTTGGCAATATGGCGGGTAGCATAAGCAGCAGAACGGTCAACCTTTGATGGGTCTTTACCAGAGAAAGCACCGCCGCCGTGTGCACCTTTGCCGCCGTAAGTATCTACAATAATTTTACGGCCTGTTAAACCAGTATCGCCATGTGGGCCACCGATAACGAATTTACCGGTTGGATTAATGTGATACTTGATCTGGTCGTTAAAAAAGTGAGCGTATTTTGGATATTTAGCTTTTACACGCGGAATAAGGATGCTGATGATATCCTTGCTTATTTTAGCAAGCATGGCTTTTTCTTCATCAAAATCATCATGCTGGGTTGATATTACAATGGCATCAATGCGTTGCGGTTTGTTGTCATCGCTATACTCTAACGTTACCTGTGATTTTGCATCGGGCCTTAAATATTTGATCTCGCTGTTTTCACGACGGATAGCAGCCAGTTCAATTAAAAGGGCATGGGCAATATCCAGAGCCAGTGGCATATAGTTATCGGTTTCAACAGTGGCGTAGCCAAACATCATACCCTGGTCGCCGGCACCCTGCTCTTCAGGAGCGGTACGGTCAACACCCTGGTTAATATCCGGTGATTGCTCGTGTATGGCTGATAGCACACCGCATGAGCTGCCATCAAACATATACTCGCCTTTGGTGTAACCAATTTTATTGATCACTTCGCGGGCAATTTTTTGAACATCTAAGTAAGCTTTTGATTTTACTTCGCCGGCTAAAATTACCTGCCCGGTTGTTACCAGGGTTTCGCAGGCAACTTTTGAGTTAGGGTCAAAAGCTAAAAAATGATCAATAAGCGCGTCTGATATCTGGTCTGCAACTTTATCCGGATGTCCTTCTGATACGGATTCGGACGTAAATAAATATGGCATATAAAATTTTGTATAAATAAACGTAAAATCGAAAAGGAGAGTTTTAAACGGATCGTAGTAAAAAGAAGCGTTGGTTTTAGCACTTTTTTACGTGGTTGCAATCCAGCCTGGTATATATAGGCAATTAAATCAGTCCACTTTCGGGTGGCAAAAATAAAACAAATTTCACAAAGCCGAAAATACATTTACTTTTGATGGCTGAAATAATACATATAATTGAAACGTAAAGCGTTATTTATAATAAACCCCATATCGGGCGGCAAGAAGAAGGACGGTGTACCTGAGCTGATAGATCAAAACCTTGATAAAGGTAAGTTTGATACTACCATTGTTTTTAGTGATGGCGTATCACATGCGCGCATCATTGCATCAGAGGCAGTGGGTAAATATGATATAGTAGTGGCCGTAGGCGGCGATGGTACGGTGAACGAAATAGCATCGGCCATTGTACGCAGCGATACTGCACTGGGCATAGTGCCCTATGGATCTGGCAACGGACTGGCGCGGTTTTTAGGGGTACCCATGAATCCGCAACAGGCTATACAGGTATTAGGAACCGGTAATATTGAAAGTATTGATTCGGGTACAGTTAACGGGCAATCGTTCTTTAACATGGCAGGAATGGGATTTGATGCCCACATCAGCGAGGTTTTTTCGCATGGTAAAAAGCGGGGTTTTATATCCTATATCAAATCATCCATACAGGAGATAGCTAAATACGATGCCCAGCAGTATCAAATAGAGGTTGACGGTAAGGTGTACAGCCGCCAGGCCTTTATGCTAAGCATTGCCAATTCATCGCAATATGGCAACAATGCCCATATATCGCCTAATGCTTCGGTGCAGGACGGTTTGCTTGATGTTTGTGTAATTAAAAAGTTCCCGCTGTGGCGGTTTCCAGAAATGGGTATCAGGATGCTCACCAAAACATCCGAAGGTACCAGCTATGTTGAAATTATACGCGGCCGGCAAATTAATGTAACACGGGAGGCAGATGGTCCCATACATTTAGATGGTGAACCGCAGGTAATGGGGAAAGCTATACATATTAATATAGTGCCCAATTCATTAAAAGTTATTGTAGGCCAATCTTATAAAAACTGATATTATGGCTAAGAAGAATTTTACAGGCGTAGTTTATTCGACAGATCCCGACTTTCAATACCAGGAAAATGCGGGGCACACATCAGAAACACTACCGCCGCAACAGCAAAATCTTAAAATTTATTTAGACCGCAAAGGTGGTGGTAAAGTGGTTACACGCATCGCCGGCTTTATGGGCACCGATGCCGATTTAGAGGTTATTGGTAAAAAAATGAAGACAAAATGCGGTGTAGGAGGCTCTGTAAAGGATGGCGAAATACTGATACAAGGTGATTTCAGGGATAAAATTTTAACCTTGTTGCAAACAGATGGTTACAAGGCAAAAAAAGCCGGTGGATAATTTTTTCAAGCTCAAAAATGGCACATAAATAGCTTTATTGCAGCAGCTAAGCGTATAATGTACACTAAAACAAAAAGGGTATAAGCCTGTTGTTTAGGCCCTACAGGCTTTATAAATGCAGTTAAAAACGTTCATGTAACAAATTAGTAACATAATTTTTATTAGGGATTGCTTGATAATATAAAAAAAAATGGTTTTCATTGCAAATAATTGTAGTGGCAACACACAATATTTAAGCATTGTTACGTTAATAATGACCAGTTGACCACAAAATGTAATTTGGTATTAAAAAATTGTAAAGAATAACATAAAAGATTTTTTTATTTCATTAAAATTCTATTTTTGTTATTCGCTAATTAAACGCACATTTAACTAACTTATAATATAAACAAAAACTAAAACTAAAATTTAAAAGTAATGGCAAACGCACCAACAAAACCAACTACTCCTGTTAAGAAAGAAAGCTCAAGTGCATCGGGCATGTTTGCTTCTTTAACTATTCCAATCTGTATAGTAGTAGCAATTTGTATTTTCGTATTCATATTAGGTGATCCAAGTAACTTTAAAGGTGGCGACGTTGTAAACGGCTACCCAGCAAACATTTACGGAACAATTCATAAAGGTGGAGTAATTGTACCTTTAATTATGTCATTTTTATTAATGGTTATCGTTTTCTCAATTGAGCGCTTTGTAGTAATCGGAAAAGCTTCTGGTACCGGCAGTGTAGATGCTTTTGTTAGAAAAATAACAGGTTTACTAAATGCAGGTAACATTGCTGGCGCATCTGCAGAGTGCGACAAACAAAAAGGTTCAGTAGCAAACGTTATCAAATCGGCATTGAAAAAATATGGCGAAATGGAAGCAGAGCCAAATCTTGATGTTGACCAAAAAACTTTGGCTATCCAAAAAGACATTGAAGAAGCAACTGCATTGGAAATGCCAATGTTAGAGCAAAACTTAACTATCATCGCTACTTTAGTATCTATCGGTACATTAACAGGTTTGTTAGGTACGGTTGTGGGTATGATTGGTGCGTTCTCTTCATTAGCAACAGCTGGTGTACCTAACCAGGTTGAACTTTCTTCACACATCTCTGAAGCCTTGATCAACACTGCATTTGGTATCTCTACTTCAGCTATCTCAATTATCATGTACAACGTATTTACATCAAAAATTGATAAGCTGACTTATGCTATTGACGAAACCGGATTCAGCATTGTTCAAACATTTGCTGCATCACACAAAAGCAACAGATAAAAATATTAGTGCTTAGTTTTTTCCGCCTTATGCATTACAACAATAAGGCGGAAATTGTTAATATCTCATAACACTATATATTTTTAAAAAATTTAAATATGGCAAGGATAAAAGTCCCAAGGAAAAGTACGGCAATTGACATGACCGCCATGTGCGACGTGGCGTTCCTTTTGCTTACTTTCTTTATATTAACTGCAAAAGTAAAGACTGACGATCCGGTTCCTATCGATATTCCAAAAACATCGATACAGCAACCGGTACCTGAGGCTGATTTTGCCACCGTATCTGTAGGTTCTCAGAAAGCGTTTTTTGGACTTGAAGGAACAGATTTACGTAAACAGACCTTAATTCAAATGGGCGAAATTTATAAAACTACTTTTACGCCCGATGAATTAACCCGGTTTTCGACCATTACATCATTTGGTGTACCTTTTAATCAGATACACCAATTTATTGCCTTATCAGCAGAACAACAAAAAAAGCTTAACCAGCCAGGTATACCACGTGACTCGGTAAGTAATGAATTGTTTAACTGGATCCGTGAGGCCCGTAAAGCTACTGTTGCATTGCATAATGTACAGCTGCGTGTAGCCATTAAGGGTGATAGCAAAGAAGAGTACCCGGTTATTAAGGATGTTATTGGCATTTTGCAAAAGCAAAAAGTTAACAAGTTTAGTTTAATAACGAATTTTAGTGGCTACGATGCTACTGCTAAAAAATAAGAAATCATGGCAGAATTAGACACCTCCGGGGGAGGCAAACATAAAGGCGGGAAGGTAAGGAGTAAAAAACAATCTACCCGCGTCGATTTAACCGCGATGGTTGACTTAGCATTCTTGCTGATCACTTTCTTTATCATGACAACAACACTGGCCAAGTCAAAAGCGATGGACCTTGCCATGCCTGATAAAGATGAGAAAACCAAAGATCAGTTACCTATTGCAGCGTCACGTTCATTAACCTTGTTACTGGGCAGCGATGATAAACTGGAGTGGTACCTGGGCGAGCCTGGTAAATCGGCCCCTACAATTGATAACTACGGCAAAGATGGCTTACGTAAAACCCTTCTTGAAAAAGGTAAAGAAGTTCAGGAAAAAACAGGTAAGTTTATGTTTGTGGTAATTAAACCAAGTGACAGATCAACATACAAGAACATGGTTAGTGTACTTGATGAGATCAACATAACTAATATAACAAGTTATGGTATTGTTGATATTACTCCGTCAGAAGTAGCTTTATTGCAAAAAGATGGTTTATACAACGAGATTAAGAAATAATATCCGATAACGTAACAACCATTTAAATCTTAAAAGATGTTTGGATCAAAATTAGACATATTAGATCAGAAATGGATCGACGTTGTTTTTAGTAGCAGGAATAAGGCCTACGGGGCTTATGAACTGAGAAGGGACAACTCAAAAAATACTTCAAGAGCGCTTATTTACGCAATTGTGTTTTTTGTGCTTGTTGTTTCGATGCCTACTATAATAGCGAAGATCAAGGGATTTATCCCTAAAGCTGACGACAAAGTGAAGATAACAGACGTAGTGCTGTTACCTCCGCCACCCGTGGATCAAACCAAAAAACCACCTCCGCCGCCACCAGAACCACCTAAACCAAAAGTTGATCAGGTTCGTTTCCCTCCTCCGGTTGTAAAACCAGATAACGAGGTTAAAGAAAAAGATCCGCCAACAGTAAAGGAACTTCAGGTTGCTGACCCTGGTCAGAAAGATCAAAAAGGTGACCCGAATGCTGATATCAGGATTGATGAGCCCGTAGGTAACTCAGACATTAAACAAGTAGTTGAGGCTGACCCTAACCAGATCTTTACTTCTGTTGAGCAGGTTCCGGAGTTTCCGGGAGGTCTGGATAAATTTGGTGCTTACTTAGGTAGAGCTATCAGATATCCTGCCGTAGCCCGTGAAAACGGTACACAAGGACGTGTAATTGTTACCTTCGTTGTGGAAAAAGACGGTTCATTAACTGACATTAAAGTTACCAGAGGTATTGGTAGCGGTTGTGATGAAGAAGCAGTTCGTGTATTAAAAGCTTCACCAAAATGGAAGCCAGGTATACAGAATGGTCGTCCGGTACGTGTACAATACAGCGTTCCGATCAGCTTTACATTAGCAAGCGATAACTAGGATAATGCCATTTAATTTCAATAGCAAACAAAAATCGCCCAAAAGGCGGTTTTTGTTTATTTTAGGAGCTGTCACGTTTGTTTGTTTTGTCGTTTTAGGCATGATGATCATGTTTTGGGACAAGCTGCCACTGCAACTACCGCATTACCAGCGGCTGCTTTTTGGAGCATTTGTAGTCGGATACGCCATTCTACGGTTTTCAAGATTGTTCAAGAAAGATCAGTATGAGGATTAAGTTTAACATCGCCTATTTATTTTTTGTATTGGTTTTAATAGTTGTTTTACAAGCCTGCAAAAGCAAGCCTGCAAAATTTTCAACTGATAATAATTTTAAATCAGGTACGGCAACCTTTGTGGCCGATGAGTCGTTCTCGCCCATTGTAAGCCAGGAGCTGTATGTATATACCAGCTTAAATACCGAGGCTAAGCCTACCATGCTGTACAAGACTGAGAATGAAGCCGTAAACATGCTCCTGAATGATAGCGTAAGGGTGGCCATATTGTCACGGGATCTTACTCCCGAGGAGCGTGCCATCATCACCAGGAGATCATTAACTGCCGAATCTTTACGTTTTGCCTTTGATGCAGTTACACTAATTGTAAATACTGCATCAAATGATACTACTATTACTGTTAGTGAGCTAAAAAAAATGCTTAACGGGCAGGGCGATCCAAATAAAACTATAGTTTTTGACAATCCAAACTCAAGTTTGGTAAGATATTTGAAGGACCTATCAGGCAGTAAAGGTTTCACACAGAAAAACATTTACGCCTTAAAATCAAATAAAGAAGTTATCAAATACGTGAGCGAACATCCGGGTGCCTTGGGTATAACCGGGTTTAGCTGGCTTAATGATCCTGACGAGGATTATAAGGCCTACGTAAACAAAGTTAAAATAGTAGGCGTAAGGGATGAGGCTAATAAGCCATACGCAGATGGTTACTTTAAACCTTCGCAGGAAACACTTGTCTTAAAACAGTACCCTTTAAGCAGGGCGCTCTATATGATAAACTGTTCAAGCAAGGTGGGATTAGCAACTGGTTTTGCCACATTTTTAGGCAGCCAAACAGGACAACGTATAATATTAAAATCGGGTTTATTGCCTGATTCAATACCCACGAGAGAGATAAGTTTAAAAAATAAATTCAATTAAAGATGAAAATGATCAGTAAAATAGCCACGGCATCATTGGGACTGGTATTAGTAGGTTCATCGGTTTTTGCGCAAAGTCTTGCCGACGCCAAAAAAGCTATTGACGCCGAACAGTATCAGAAAGCAAAATCGATGCTAAAAAACCTTACGACTACACAAGCCGATAAGGACGAAAACTTTTTTTACCTGGGATGGGTGTACCTTAAACAGGACTATGCTGACTCTGCAAAAGCTACTTTTAATAAAGGGATAGCCGTAAATGCAAAATCTGCATTAAACTATGCCGGTTTAGGCGCAGTAGCGCGTTTGGATAAAGATAACGCCGGTGCTACCACTAACTTTAACCAGGCTATAGCACTTGCTGGTAAAAATGTTAAACCATACCAGTATGTTGGCGAAGCTTATTTATTGCCAATTACAGCTGACGGAAAAGTTTCTCCGGCTGATGCTAATGCAGCTATCGCTGTTTTACAAAAAGGTAAAGCTGTGAATGCAAAAGATGCTGAATTGCTTATTACATTAGGTAATGCTTACCGCTCACAGTTAAAGAGCAACGAGGCTTACCAGGCATATTCTGATGCATCAACTATTGATCCTAAAAACCCGGGAGCAAAAGTAGCTACAGGTGTTTTGTGGAAATTTGCCAATAACTTTGAAGATTCAGAAAAACAATTTCAGGATGCTTTGGCTATCGATCCTAACTACGGACCCGCATACCGCGAATGGGCCGAAACAGATCTTCGCTGGGCTTTAACTGATCCTAAACAGGCTTCAGTTAAAGTTAAACAAGCCACTGATGAGTATAAGAAATATTTAAGCTTAACAGATCTTTCTGTTGAGTCAAGAATGCGTTATGCCGACTTCCTGATTTATGCCGGTGATTATAAAACACTGCAACAGGAAGCTACTGCACTTTCACAGTCAGGTGGTAACAACCCTAAAATCTACCGCTACCTTGCTTACTCTGCTTATGAAAATAAGGATTACCCCGCAGGTTTGACTGCCATGAATACATGGTTCCAGAAAGCCGATGCAAAACGTATCATCCCTCGTGATTACTTGTATATGGGGCGTTTGCAGTTAGCTTCAGGTCAGGATTCAGTAGGTATCAATACCTTAAGAAAAGCCTTAACGCTTGATACTACGCAGGCTGATGTGTATGGTGAAATAGCAAAAAGCTTATACAACCAAAAGAAATATGCTGAGGCAGGTGATGCTTACAAAACATTTATTGCTAAATCACATACAGCTACACTTAATGATTATTTAAAAGAAGGTGTAAGTTATTACAATGCATTTAAATTACAGTACTATAGCACTGCAACTCCAAAACCGGTAGCTGATACTACCTTATTAATAAAAGCGGATACCGCATTTAGCTACATACAACATAAAGCAGCAGCTCCGCTTGCGGCAGTTGCCCTTTACCAGGCCCGTGCTAACGATTTAAGGGAGCCAAGCAGAAATACTACCAATGGTTATGCTAAGCCTTACTATGAGCAGTATATTCAGCTAATACTGGCTAAACAGCCGGTTGCTGATGCTGATAAAGCATATTTAGCAGAAGGTTATGCTTACTTAGGCGCTTACTACGAGTTTAAAGAGAAAGATGAAGCTAAAGCTGCGGATAATTATACCAAAGCCCGCGAAGCTGACCCAACCAATAAACAAGCTGCAGCCTACTTTGCCCGCAAAGGTGGCGCTGGTAAAAGCAAATAATAAAAAATATTAAACAGATTAAAGGCCTCTTGTAAAAGAGGCCTTTTTTTTTATAGTTGCATTAGTATATTTGCACCATGGAATTACAAAGTTTACCGGTTAATTATTTGCCCATCATATTTCAAATGCTGGTAGCATTAGGGTTTGTGGTAACTACAATGTTTGTAACACATAAAATAGGCCCTAAGCGTGTTACTAAAGATAAATTGACTCCGTTTGAGTCAGGTATTGAGGTGGTGGGTAACGCCCGTACCCCAATCTCTATTAAATACTTCCTGGTAGCCATCCTGTTTGTGCTTTTTGATGTGGAAGTAATATTCATGTACCCTTGGGCTGTTAATTTCAGGGAAATGGGTAAAGATGGAATGATTGAAATGTTCATTTTTATGGCTACGCTTTTATTAGGTTTTATATACGTAATAAAAAAGGGCGCTTTAGACTGGGATTAAGTTTAGATTGATTCTAAATATAGCTCCTGAGTGTCCATAGTGTACCTTTTACAGCGTTATTATTGTAAATTTGCGCTCGCTATCCGTCTTTTCCGGATAGTCAATTTCTATTAAAATAGTTCAATGAGTGATATTCAAATAGTTGATGCCCCTGCAGGAATAGAAGGCGCTGGATTTTTTGCTACCTCGCTTGATAAAGTAATAGGTATAGCACGCTCAAATTCATTATGGCCCCTGCCATTTGCCACTTCATGCTGTGGTATTGAGTTTATGGCTACTATGGCATCTCATTATGACCTGTCAAGATTTGGTGCCGAGCGCTTGAGCTTTTCTCCCCGTCAGGCCGATCTTTTAATGGTTATGGGTACCATTGCTAAAAAAATGGCTCCCGTGTTAAGGCAGGTATATCTGCAAATGGCCGAGCCCCGTTGGGTAATGGCCGTAGGTGCATGCGCATCAAGCGGAGGTATATTTGATACTTACTCTGTTTTGCAGGGTATAGATGAGGTAATACCGGTTGATGTTTACGTACCAGGTTGCCCTCCACGTCCCGAAGCTATTATTGATGGCTTTATTAATATTCAAAAATTGGTACAAACAGAATCGCTTCGTCGCAGAAACGAACCTAAATACCAGGAATTGTTAGCTAAATACGGAATTCAAT
Organism: Mucilaginibacter saanensis; assembly: GCF_014200575.1. Lineage (GTDB taxonomy): Bacteria > Bacteroidota > Bacteroidia > Sphingobacteriales > Sphingobacteriaceae > Mucilaginibacter. The sequence goes on from NZ_JACHBZ010000020.1 coordinate 58,074, forward strand.
AATGGCCCAGATACCTAACGAAGAGCTTTTAAAAAGAATTGCTGAAAAATTTGATCAGCAGGTAATGGTTGTAGGTGAGCCTTATGGTTTGCTTACTGTTGAAACCGGCCGCGAACAGATCATTGATCTGTTAAGCTTTTTAAAAACCGATGATGCTCTCCGGTTTATATTTTTAACAGATATTACTGCTATACATTATCCTGAGCAGGAAAAACAGATTGGTATCATTTACCATTTGCACAGCCTTACAACAAATACCCGCATCAGGATAAAGGTTTTTTTAACTGATGGCGATGTACATATTCCTACAGCTACGGTGCTTTGGGAAGGTGCTAACTGGATGGAACGTGAAACGTATGACTTTTTTGGAGTTATATTTGACGGCCACCCTGACCTGCGCAGAATATTAAATGTTGACGACATGACGGCTTTCCCGATGCGAAAAGAATTTCCGCTGGAGGATCCTAACCGTGTTGATAAAAAGGATTACTTCTTCGGAAGATAACATATATAAAATTTAGTATCAAGTAGTTAGTATCAAGTATCAAGATTTTTGAAATACTCAAAAAAGGACAGGACAATAGTTTTGATACTTGATACTAACTACTTGATACTGATTAAACAATTATACTGATGCAAAATCATCCTGTATATACAGACAACGATCCGCAAAGCGAACTTTCAACCCTTAACCTGGGGCCAACACACCCTGCAACCCATGGCGTGTTTCAAAATGTGCTTCAGCTTGATGGCGAAAGAATTGTAAGCGGCGTATCAACTATTGGTTATATACACCGTGCGTTTGAAAAAATTGCCGAACACAGGCCTTTTTACCAGATAACCCCACTTACCGATCGTTTAAACTATTGTTCATCACCTATTAATAATATGGGATGGCACATGACGGTTGAAAAAATGTTGGGTATTACTACTCCAAAGCGTGTTGATTACCTACGCGTAATCATCATGGAGCTTGCCCGTATATCTGACCACATCATCTGTAACGGTGTGTTAGGGGTTGATACCGGAGCATTTACAGGCTTCCTGTATATGATGGAGCACCGTGAGTCTATCTATGAAATTTATGAGGAGATCTGCGGATCGCGCCTTACTACCAATATTGGCCGTATAGGAGGTTTTGAACGTAACTTCAATACCATTGCCTTTGCTAAGCTGCGTGCATTTTTAAAGAACTTCCCGGTAACACTAAGAGAATTTGAATCGCTGTTTAACCGTAACCGTATTTTTGTTGACAGAACAAAAGATGTGGCTGCAGTTACTGCCGAAGATGCATTAAGTTATAGCTGGACAGGCCCTTTACTGCGTGCCGCCGGTGTTGATTATGACGTAAGGGCCATGAATCCTTATTCGTCATACGAAGATTTTGATTTTGAAGTGCCAGTTGGTACCAATGGCGATGTTTACAGCCGTTTTTTGGTACGTAACGAAGAGATGTGGCAAAGTTTGCGCATTATTGAACAGGCGCTGGTAAAATTGGAGAAAGAGCCAACTGATATTTTTCATGCCGATGTGCCTGAGTTTTACCTGCCTCCAAAAGAAGAAGTTTATAATAACATGGAAGCCCTCATCTATCACTTTAAAATAGTGATGGGCGAAATACCTACCCCAAATACCGAAGTATATCACTCAGTAGAGGGTGCTAATGGAGAACTGGGCTTTTATCTGGTAAATGATGGCGGACGCAGCCCATACCGTTTGCATTTCCGCAGACCAAGTTTTATCAATTACCAGATGTATGCCCCAATGAGCAGGGGAATGTTATTGTCTGATGCGATTATTAACATGAGTAGTTTAAACGTTATTGCCGGAGAATTAGATGCTTAGAGTTGAAGATACTCAGGTTTCGGTTGAGTTTAGCCCGGAACTGCTGAATAAATTTGCCGATGTAGTTTCCCGCTATCCTGCTGGGAAACAAAAATCGGCGTTGTTGCCTATCCTGCATTATGTACAGGCGGAATTTGGTTGGGTTAGCCCACAGGCAATGGATAAAGTAGCAGCCTATTTAGATATACAGCCTATAGAGGTGTATGAAGTTGCTACATTTTATACCATGTATCTATTGCGCCCAAGTGGTAAATATGTACTGGAAGTGTGCCGTACCGGCCCTTGTGGTATAGTAGGCGCCGATAAGATAATGGATCATATTGAGCAAAAGCTGGGTGTAAAAGAGGGTGAAGTTACAGCCGACGGCTTATTTAGCTGGAGAGGTGTTGAATGCCTGGCCGCTTGCGGTTTTGGCCCGGTTTTACAAATAGGTCCTGAATATACTTTTTACGAGAATTTAACTAACGATTCGGTAGATAAATTGATCGGGGATTTGAAAGCAAAGGCAAAAAATTAACAGTATCATGGGACGGAAATTACTTTTAGAACATATAAACGTACCCGGCATCAATACATTTGATGTTTACCGCTCAAAGGGTGGTTACGCAGCTGTTGAAAAAGCTATAAAAAACATGTCTCCTGAGGAGATTGTTGAAGAGGTTAAAAAATCAGGCTTACGCGGTCGTGGAGGTGCAGGTTTCCCAACCGGTATGAAGTGGAGCTTTTTGGCTAAGCCAGAAGGTGTAGCACGTTACCTGGTGTGTAATGCTGATGAATCAGAGCCCGGTACTTTTAAAGACCGTTACCTGATGACTTACATCCCTCATTTATTAATTGAGGGAATGATAGTAGCCAGCTTTGCATTGGGCGCCAATACATCATACATATACGTTCGCGGCGAAATGATGCCGCAGATCAGGATACTGGAAAGAGCTATTGCCGAAGCAAAAGCAAAAGGCTTTTTAGGTAAAAATATTTTAGGATCAGGCTATGATCTGGAGCTGTATGTACAACCAGGCGGTGGTGCTTACATCTGCGGAGAAGAAACCGCACTGTTAGAGTCATTAGAGGGTAAACGTGGTAATCCGCGTATAAAACCACCATTCCCGGCTATTGCTGGTTTGTATGGCTGCCCAACTGTGGTAAACAATGTAGAATCAATTGCTGCCGTAGTGCCAATCATTAACGAAGGAGGCGACGAATATGCTAAATTGGGTATAGGTCGTAGTACTGGCACTAAGCTGATTTCGGCAGGTGGTAACCTTAAAAAACCCGGTGTTTATGAAATTGACCTGGGTTTACCAGTTGAAGAATTTTTATACTCTGATGAATACTGCGGTGGCATAGCTAATGGCAAACGCTTAAAAGCTGTTGTGGCAGGTGGTTCATCAGTACCGATATTACCTGCAAATCTTTTCCTGAAAACTATTAATAACGAACCCCGACTGATGAGCTATGAATCATTGGCTGACGGTGGTTTTGTGAGTGGTACCATGATGGGATCGGGCGGTTTTATTGCTTATGATGAAGATCAGTGTATTGTTCGTAATACCTGGAATTTTACCCGTTTTTATCACCACGAAAGTTGCGGACAATGTTCGCCTTGCCGTGAAGGTACGGGATGGATGGAAAAGGTTTTGCATCGCTTAGAGTACGGTCATGGTAAAATGAGTGACATGGACTTGTTGGTTGATGTATCTAAAAAAATCGAAGGAAATACCATTTGTCCGCTGGGTGATGCGGCTGCATGGCCGGTGGCTAGCGCTATCCGCCATTTCAGGGATGAATTTGAGTGGCATGTAACAAATCCATCGGCAGCAATAGCTGGTAATTATGGACTGGCTCATTATGCCGATCCGCTACCTAAATTGGAAGAAAAAGTAGCATAAGCTAAAAAACATCATGTCATCGCGAGGCACGAAGCAATCTCAAATGACAGGTGACGAATATGCATGATGCTATTGCTGCGCTACGCTCGCAATGGCATACTAAAGAATAATGAAGATTTCTAAACCTTAGGGTTTAGAAATTAGGATTTAGAGTTTATACAAGGACGTTATATAAAATGTCAATGAAAGTAACAATAGACGGGATACCCGTTGAAGTAGAACCAGGAACAAGCATCCTTAATGCTGCAAGGCAAATAGGGGGCGATATTGTTCCGCCTGCTATGTGCTATTACTCCAAGCTGGAAGGCAGTGGTGGTAAATGCCGTACCTGTTTGGTTAAGGTAAGTAAAGGCTCTGAAAAAGACCCTCGCCCTATGCCTAAACTGGTGGCCTCATGCCGTACCACGGTAATGGATGGCATGGAAGTACAAAATATTACCTCGCCCGAAGTTGTTGAAGCCCGTAAAGGTGTGGTTGAAATGTTATTACTTAATCACCCGTTGGATTGCCCGGTGTGTGACCAGGCCGGCGAATGCCATTTGCAGGATCTTGGTTTTGAACACGGTGCTGCTAAAACCCGTTATGAGTTTGACCGCCGTACATTTGAAAAGATAGATATTGGCGATAAGATACAGTTGCACATGACACGTTGTATTTTATGCTATCGTTGTGTTTTCACTGCCGATCAGATCACCAATACCCGTTTACACGGTATCCTGAACCGGGGCGATCATTCTGAAATATCAACTTATATCACCAAAGCTGTTGATAATGATTTTTCAGGTAACATCATTGATGTATGTCCTGTAGGCGCTTTAACTGATAAAACTTTCCGTTTTAAAAACAGGGTATGGTTTACCAAACCTGTTGATGCACATCGCGACTGTGACAAATGCTGTGGTAAAACAACATTATGGTATAAAGGCGAAGACGTGATCAGGGTAACCGGTCGTAAGGATGTGTATGGTGAGGTAGAAGAGTTTATTTGCAACACCTGCCGTTTTGATAAAAAGAAAACCGCCGACTGGGTAATTGAAGGCCCGCGCAAAGTGTCGCACAAATCGGTTATCAGCTCAAATCATTACGAATTTACACCGCTGCCGGTGGTTAAAACCAACCCGGTGCTGATGGAAGCGAACAAAGAACAATTTGAACGAGATACACGCTTATAATGGGATTAGCAGATATATTAATAAAGTTTGGACTGATACTGATCATTTTCGTTATCAGCCTTGTGATGGCCATGTACTCTACTTATGCAGAGCGTAAAATTGCGGCATTTTTTCAGGATAGGATAGGTCCTAACCGTGCAGGACCGTGGGGTATTTTGCAGCCTTTGGCCGATGGTGGTAAGATGTTTTTAAAAGAAGAGATCATCCCAACCAATGCCACACCGTTCCTGTTTATTGTAGGTCCATCGCTGGCTATATTAACAGCCTGTATAGGATCGGCAGTTATTCCATGGGGACAAAAAATGACTATTGGCGGTCATATAGTTGACTTACAGGTTACTGATATCAACGTAGGTGTGCTGTACATTTTTGGTGTAGTGTCATTAGGTGTTTATGGTGTAATGATAGGCGGCTGGGCATCAAACAACAAATACTCGTTGTTGGGAGCTATTCGTGCAGCATCACAAAATATCAGCTATGAAATATCAATGGGCTTATCTATAATAGCGCTGTTGATGTTAACCGGTACATTAAGTTTGCGTGAAATTGCTGAGCAGCAGCATAGCTGGCACTGGAACGTGTTGCGCCAGCCATTGGGTTTTATATTGTTTATTGTATGTGCCTTTGCCGAAACTAACCGTACACCATTTGATTTACCCGAGTGCGAAACCGAGTTGGTAGGTGGTTATCATACCGAATATTCGTCAATGAAACTGGGCTTTTACCTGTTTGCTGAGTATATCAACATGTTTATATCATCGGCGGTTATGGCTACCTTATACTGGGGTGGTTACAACTATCCGGGTATGGATTGGATGAATGGATTGTTAGGGACGACCTGGGGACCGCTATTTGGTGTTGCTATATTTTTTATAAAAATATGCCTGTTCATCTTCTTTTTTATGTGGGTTCGCTGGACTATCCCGCGTTTCCGCTACGATCAGTTGATGGATCTGGGATGGAAGATATTGATACCATTGGCTATTGCCAACATTGTACTTACCGGTATAGGTAGTACATTACTTACACACTTTGGATTTTAATTAAATGGAATCATTAAGCAATAAGAAAAAAGTACTGGAAGTAAAGCCGCTCAATTTTATGGAGCGCGCCTATCTGCCGGCTATCATTGGTGGTTTGGCCACTACCATGAAGCACTTTTTCAGGAAACCGGTTACCATCAGCTATCCTGAAGAGAAGCGCGAATTTTCTGAGAACTTTCGTGGTATGCACTCGCTTAAACGGGATGAGGATGGTAAAGAACGCTGTACAGCTTGCGGATTATGCGCCCTTTCATGCCCGGCCGAAGCCATTACCATGACTGCTGCTGAGCGCCAGCCAGGTGAAGAGAATTTATATCGTGAAGAAAAGTACGCTGCAGTTTATGAAATAAATATGCTGCGCTGCATTTTTTGCGGTTTGTGCGAAGAGGCTTGCCCTAAGGAAGCTATTTATCTTGACGGTGATATTGTACCTGCCGATTATTTGAGGAAGGATTTTATTTACGGTAAAGACAAATTAGTAGAGGCGCCCTTAAATCAATAAAGAAGTTTTATACCTTTGCCCAACTCTTTTGTGAGGCAAGGGTATTTTGTAAATATAAACATGAGTACATTTTACTTCATCGCATTTTTGTCCATATTCTTTTCGATACTGGTTATCTCGGCCAAAAATCCGGTACATAGTATCCTTTATCTGATACTTACCTTTTTTACCTTCACTGTACATTACATTTTAATGAATGCCCAGTTCCTGGCAATTGTTAATTTTATTGTATACATGGGGGCTATCCTTGTATTGTTCCTGTACACGCTGATGCTTATTAACCTGAATAAGGAGAGTGAGCCGGTAAAGCCATTTATGGTGAAATTTGCAGGTGTATTTGGTGGAGGTATTTTAATAATAGCCCTGGTGGCCTCACTAAAATCAATCGGCATATCTGATCCGGTTGTGTTGAAAAATCCTGATCTGGGTTTGGTGAAAAACTTAGGTAAAGTATTGTTCAATGAATTTTTATTGCCATTTGAAGTATCATCTATATTGTTGTTATCAGCAATGGTGGGTGCTGTTCTGTTGGCTACAAAAGACCCTAAAGCTGCATAATGGAAAGTTTAACAAATACCATACAGGCGGTGCCGCTTAATCACTACATATTATTAAGCACAATTATTTTTTCGATAGGTGTAATTGGCGTATTGATCCGCCGTAATGCCATCGTGATCTTTATGTCGGTTGAGCTGATGCTTAACGCGGTTAATTTACTGCTTACGGCATTCTCCGTTTACCGGGGCGATGCAACAGGACAGGTTTTCGTGTTTTTTATTATGGCACTTGCCGCGGCCGAGGTTGCAGTAGGGCTGGCCATTATCGTAATGATATACCGTAATACAAACTCGGTTGATATTAACGTGCTGAACAGGCTGAAGTGGTAACAACAGATTCCGGAATTTCAACTTCGGATTTTGTTACATATATAATATAAACGTATTGCGGGCACAGGCTCGTAACGCGTACAACATAAAACGTACAACGTATAAAACATGAATCAATACATCTGGCTTATTCCAATATTACCGTTAGCCGGTTTTATTATTAACGGACTTGGCCGCAATTCATTATCTAAAAACGTAATTGGCTTTATTGGCAGCCTGCTGGTACTGGTATCTTTTGGTTTAAGCCTGGCAGTTTTCTTCCAGATCAAATCAACAGGTGCCCCTATCAATGTTACTTACTTCGACTGGATCTCAGTTGGCTTATTAAAAATCCCTTTCGCATTCCTGGTTGATCAGTTAAGTTCAATCATGCTGCTCATTATTACAGGCGTTGGTTTCCTGATCCACTTGTATTCGATAGGTTATATGCATGACGATAATGGTTTCGGCAAGTTCTTCGCTTACCTTAATCTGTTTGTATTCTTTATGCTCTTGCTGGTGATGGGTTCAAACTACCTTATCATGTTTATTGGCTGGGAGGGCGTAGGTTTATGCTCATACTTGTTAATAGGTTTCTGGTATACCAATCCAAGCTATGCCGATGCTGCTAAGAAAGCCTTTATTATGAACCGTATTGGTGACCTTGGCTTTTTATTAGGGGTATTCATTATTATTTACAGCTTTGGTAGTATTTCTTTTGCCGAGATATTTCCGAAAGCGGCAGCCATGCATGTGGGTGCAGCACCGTTCTTCTCTATTACCATATTATTGTTTGTAGGTGCGGTAGGTAAATCGGCACAGTTGCCTTTGTTTACCTGGCTGCCTGATGCAATGGCTGGTCCAACGCCAGTATCGGCATTGATACACGCTGCAACCATGGTTACTGCAGGTATCTACATGATAGCCCGCTCCAACATATTCTACACCCTATCACCAGATACTATGGAGATTGTGGCAATAGTAGGTTTGGCGACGGCCTTGTTTGCTGCACTGATAGCTTTAACACAAACTGATATTAAAAAGGTACTGGCTTACTCAACGGTATCGCAATTGGGATATATGTTTTTAGGTTTAGGCGTAGGCGCTTATACCGGGGCATTTTTCCACGTGTTAACCCATGCATTCTTTAAAGCATTATTGTTCCTGGGTGCAGGTTCTGTTATTCACGCTATGGGTGGCGAGCAGGATATGCGCAAGATGGGCGGCCTGAAAGGTAAAATTAAAGTAACCTTTGGTACTATGCTTATAGGTACTATCGCCATATCGGGTATTCCTCCATTCTCAGGTTTCTTTTCAAAAGACGAAATTCTGGCACATGCCTATGCACATAGCACTACTTTTTATGTAATCGGTGTATTTACGGCTATGCTTACATCATTTTACATGTTCAGGATGTTGTACCTTACTTTTTACGGAAAGTTCCGCGGTACACATGAGCAGGAACACCATGTACATGAGTCGCCGGCAAGTATGACCATTCCATTAATAGTGCTGGCCATTCTTTCCATAGTTGGTGGTTTAATTGGCGTGCCTGAAGTACTGGGCGGTCACCATGAACTGGAGCATTTCCTGGCGCCGGTATTTGAAAAATCAAACGCCATTATGGGCGAACATCATTTACAAGCCAGTACAGAGTTTATACTAATGGGTGTTTCAGTTGGTGTTGCTTTGGTAGCGTTGATATACGCTTACATTAAATATGCTAAAAATGGCAGCGTTCCGGTAGCTGATACCGAAGAGCGCCCGGCATTAACCAGTTTATCATACAATAAATTTTATGTAGATGAGCTTTACGATTTCCTGGTTCGTAAACCATTGGATTTCCTTTCCACATTTTTCTACAACGTGGTGGAGCGCCTGGGTATTGATGGCCTGGTGAATGGTTTAGGTAAAGGTACTATTGAAACCAGTAAGGGTTTGCGCCTGTTGCAAACCGGTAACGTCGGTTTCTACATATTTATAATGGTGCTGGGCATTATTGCCATATTAGCATATAGCATATTTGGATTAACTAAAATATAAACGATAATCGTTTACCATATAACATGACCGTTAGTATATTAATTTTTTTACCAATAGTTGCCGCAATCATAGTTGCCTTATTAAAAAATGGGGTTGCTAAATACGCTGCATTGTTTTTCTCTGTTGCAGAACTGGTAATAGCATGCATATTCCTATGCCATTTTACTCCCGATGCCAGTACCCAGTTTGGTGTGGATGTTCCCTGGATATCAAAATTCGGCATTTATTTTAGCGCCGGCATTGATGGCATCAGTATGATCATGGTATTACTTACTACCTTGCTTGTACCGCTTATTATTTTATCGACTTTTGAGCACGAACACAAAAATGCAGGTGCCTTTTATGCTTTGATATTATTTATGCAGGCCGGTTTACTGGTAGTATTTACCGCTCTAGACGGATTTTTGTTTTACGTAGGTTGGGAGGCCGCACTGATCCCTATTTATTTTATATGTGCACTTTGGGGCGGCGAAAACCGTATCCGCATTACCATTAAGTTTTTTATATACACGTTTGCCGGTTCTTTATTCATGTTGATAGGTATCATTTACCTATATCTGCAATCTCCTGATAAAACTTACGACCTGCACACATTTTACAATTCGCATTTAGATGCACACCATCAATCGTTGGTGTTTTGGGCATTTTTCCTGGCGTTTGCTATTAAAATGCCGTTGTTTCCTTTTCATACCTGGCAGCCCGATACTTATACCGAGGCGCCAACTGCCGGTACCATGCTATTATCAGGTATTATGTTAAAAATGGGTATCTACGGGGTAATTCGTTGGTTAATACCTAATGCGCCACTTGGTTTATTACAATGGCAAAGCCTGGTGATTATACTTTCGGTAATTGGTATTGTATATGCTTCCATTATTGCCTTTAAACAAACAGATGGTAAACGTTTGGTAGCTTACTCATCTATAGCACACGTTGGCTTAATAGCTGCAGGTATATTTGCCTGGAATGCTGTAGGTGTACAAGGTGCCATGATACAAATGCTTAGCCACGGTATTAACGTAGTAGGTATGTTTTTTATATGGGATATCATCAGCAGGAGGTTAAACACCCGCGATATCAACCAGCTTGGCGGTATTGCCAAGGTAGCACCTCAGTTTTCCATAGCTTTCTTAATTATTTTATTGGGTACAGTAGGTTTACCTTTAACAAATGGGTTTATTGGAGAGTTTTTATTGCTGAATGGCGTTTTTCAATATAGCGCTTATCATTACGCCAGTATCGCATTATCCGCAATTGCAGGTTTAACCATAATTTTTGGTGCTGTTTATATGTTGCGCATGTACAAAAATGTAATGCAAGGCGAAACCAATGAACTGACTGCTACTTTTACCGATATAGCAGGTTCTGAGAAACTGGTACTGATCATAATCTGCATTTTGATAATTGGCATTGGAGTTTATCCGCAGCCTATTATGCATATATCAGAAGCGGCCGTTAATAATTTAATACATTCAATAAACGCAAAGGTTTATTAATAAAAGTCTGTTTACTAAACTCTGGCATAAGAACATAAATCTTAAAAGGAGCTTTTAAAATATAAAATGAATACTTTAATCATCATAGCTGTTTTACCTATAGTGCTTTTGTACCTCGGCCTTTATAAGGCTACAAAATCATTATTGCCGGTTACCATTGTTGGCTTGTTAGCCGCTTTAGGTTTGGCCATTGCTCAATGGAATAATGTTGCCTTGCCTATTTACCATTGTATGATGATGTTTGATAATTTTTCAATTGCGTTTTCGGGCATCACCATTATAGCAACTATTCTTATCCTGATGTTATCTGGCGGGTACTTTGAAAAGATCAGCAAAAATGTGGCTGAGTATTATGCCATTATTTTGTTTTCGCTGGCGGGTATTATTGTTATGGTTTCGTTTTATAACCTTACCATGCTGTTTATCGGTATCGAGATTATGTCGGTAAGCTTGTACATATTGGCAGGTATCAAAAAAAGCGATTTTGCATCAAATGAAGCCGCATTAAAATACTTCCTGATGGGAGCATTTTCTACCGGCTTTTTATTATTTGGTATTACTTTGTTATACGGTACCACCGGGTCTTTCAGCTTGGAGGTTATACGCGACTGGGTTTTAGTTAACCCACATGCCAGCCCTATGTTTTATACAGGTATAGCCCTCATTATTGTTGGTCTTTGCTTTAAGGTAGGTGCAGCTCCGTTCCATTTCTGGACACCGGATGTGTATGAAGGCTCGCCAACACTGATTACGGCATTCATGTCAACAGTAGTTAAAACTGCTGGTTTCGCAGCTTTCCTGCGGTTATTCTCGGCTTGCTTTGCACCATTGTCTGACTTTTGGGTACCGGTATTATTGGTTATCACCGTTATCACTTTATTTATAGGTAACATCACCGCATTGTATCAGCAAAGCTTTAAGCGTATGCTGGCATTTTCAAGTATATCACATGCAGGCTACTTGCTTTTTGCTATTGTGGCTTTAGGTTCAAGCTCGGCTAATTCAGTATTTGTATATGCAACTGCCTATTCAATAGCCTCTATTATTGCATTCGGTAGCTTGATTCTGGTACAGCAACAAAGCGGTAGCGATAATTTTGAGAGCTTTAATGGTTTGGCTAAAAAGAATCCTTTCCTGGCGTTTGTGCTTACTATAGCCATGCTTTCATTGGCGGGGATACCACTTACTGCAGGCTTTATAGGTAAGTTTTTCATGTTTTCAGGCGCTATTGCAAAATACCAGGTTTGGTTGGTTATTATAGCTGTAGTAAACGCTATTATTAGCATATTCTACTATTTCAGGGTTATTATAGCCATGTATTTCCGCTCAGCAGATCGTGCCGAACTGATTGTGCCGGCTTATTATAAAATTGTATTTGTCATCTCGGCTTTAGTAACTATTATCATCGGCATCTACCCTGATTTTATCGCTCGGTTCATTTAATCGGTAAACGGATAACTGCAAATTGATTTAATATTTGTAGTTTTACAGATATAGTGAATGGAAAGTTTTTGGGAACACCTTCAAAATTTAACGGACGCTCAATCCATCATAAGCAGGGGAGGCTTTTATCTCTTGCTTATAGTTGTTTTTGCTGAAACCGGCTTGTTTTTTGGTTTTTTTTTACCAGGAGACTATTTGCTATTTATGGCAGGCCTGCTATGCTCGGCAGGTAAGGTTGATGTAACTATATCTACTTTAGTGTTATCGCTTATAGGAGCAGGAATATTAGGAAATTTTACTGGATATTGGTTTGGCTATCGAACGGGGCCGGTGCTGTTTAATAAAAACGATTCGCTGTTTTTTAAAAAGAGATATGTGACGCTTGCCAGTGAGTTCTATAACAAGTATGGTGGCATGGCTTTGATTTTAGGTAGATTTTTCCCGATAGTTAGAACATTTGCCCCTATATTTGCAGGAGTTGTTAAGGTTGATATAAAAAGATTTACCTTATATAACTTTATTGGCAGTGTTACGTGGGTATGTGTGTTTACTTTAAGCGGGTTTTTCCTGGGGAAAAGGTTTCCGCAGTTAAAGGATTACTTGCAATATATAGTTCTGGGCCTTATTTTAGTTACAACAATTCCGCTTGTTATAGCTTATATAAAAAAGAGATATTCGGAAGTAAAAGAAAAGAATTAAATAAATATAATATAATAAATGAGTACACAGCACCCCTGGCACCAGGTTTCTCCCGGTGAAAACATTCCTGAAATTGTTAATGCTATTATTGAGATCCCAAAGGGTTCAAAAGCAAAATATGAAATTGATAAAGATTCCGGCTTATTAAAGTTAGACCGCGTTTTATTTTCGTCAGTAATGTATCCTGCTAATTATGGTTTTATCCCGCAAACTTATTGCGATGATAAAGATCCATTGGATATCCTGGTTCTTTGTTCCATTGATGTTTTCCCAATGTCAATCATTGAAGCCAAGGTGGTAGGTGTAATGCACATGGTTGATAATGGCGAGCAGGATGACAAGATCATTGCGGTAGCAAAAAATGACATGTCTGTAAACTACATCAATGATCTTAACGAGCTGCCGCCGCATGCCATGACAGAGATAGTTCGTTTCTTTAAAGATTATAAAAAACTGGAAGGCAAAAACGTAACCATTGAACATTTGTTAGGCGTACGTTATGCACATAAAGTAATACAGGAAAGTTTAGAATTATACAAATCTACTTTTCCTGAGTATAAATAATTAATAGATGGACCCCGCGCATTACGAAATAAGTACCTTTTATTTAATTGCAACCGTATTGCTGGTTTTGCTCAACGGGTTTTTTGTAGCCGCCGAGTTTGCCATGGTAAGGGTGCGGGGTTCACAAATTGAAATAAAGGCCAAATCAGGAAGTGGAGTTGCCAAGGTTGCCCGCGGTATATTGCATAATCTTGATGGTTACCTGGCGGCAACGCAATTAGGTATTACTATAGCATCACTTGCACTTGGTGTTGTAGGCGAAGAGGTAGCCACTAACATTGTGATCAGAGGCTTTTTGGCCATAGGTATAAATCTTTCCAATGGTTTTATCACTGCAAGCCATATTTTGGCCTTTACATTTATTACCGTATTGCATATTGTGTTTGGCGAACTTGCCCCCAAATCAATAGCCATTCAAAAATCTGTACGTACGGTGCTGGCGGTTTCTCTTCCGCTTAGGTTTTTCTTTGTATTTTTCAAGCCTTTGATATGGCTGCTAAATGGGTTCGCTAATTTTATTTTGAAGCTTTTAGGTATTAATACTTTAGAGGGTGGGGAGGCTCATCACAGCTCGGAAGAATTACAATACCTGCTTGAACAGGGTAAAGAATCAGGTGCTTTAGATTCAAACGAGCATGAACTGATACAAAACGTATTTGATTTTAATGAACGTGTTGTTAAAAATATCATGGTGCCGCGTACAAAAATATCAGGTATCGATGTTGCTTCAACTACACAAGAGCTGTTGGAGATGATCATTACCGAAGGTTATTCGCGAATGCCGGTTTTTGATGATGTGATTGATAAGATAATTGGTATAGTGCATGCCAAAGATATCCTGCCGCTATTGGCGCGCAATGAAGAGATCATACTAAAAGATATTATCCGTAAACCATACTTTATTCCTGAAACCAAAAAGATCAACGATCTGATGGCCGAGCTACAGCAAAAACGCATACAGATAGCCATTGTGCTTGATGAATTCGGGGGTACTGCCGGCATGGTTACCCTGGAAGATATTGTAGAAGAACTGGTAGGTGAGATACAGGATGAGTATGACGAGGAAAAGCCTATTGTTGAAAGAGTGAATGACCGTGAATTTATTATAAATGCGTTGGCATCCATTTACGATGTGAATGAACATTTACCACATGACTTGCCCGAAGATGGGGACTTTGATACTGTATCTGGCTGGCTGGGTGATATATTTGGTAAGATCCCTGATGTTGGCGAACAAAAGGAGTCAAACGGATACAACATTACTGTGCTGCGGAAATCTGACCAGAATATAGAATCAGTTAAGCTCGAATTGCTGATAAATGAAGAAGATACAGTAGATTTACATTAAGGTCAAAATCTTAGTATCAATCAGTTATTATCAGATGTCAAGCCTTTTTATGCAGCATAAACAATTGCAGCTGTCGTGATACTTGATACCAACTACTTGATACGTTAAAACCCAATGCAGCTTTTTTATACTCCTGATATTGAACCTACGCATCCGCAATATTTTCTTAGCGAAGAAGAAAGCAAACACTGTATTCGTGTACTAAGACTTGAAGCAGGTAGCCAGGTACAGCTTATTGATGGCCGGGGTGGTTTTTACAATGCAGTTATACAGGATGCCCACCCTAAGCGTACCATCCTGAATATTACTTCGGTTACCACTGCTTTTAACAAGCGTAATCATTACCTGCATCTGGCGGTTGCTCCTACAAAAAATATAGAACGGCTGGAGTGGTTTTTAGAAAAAGCCACGGAAATTGGTATCGACGAAGTATCCCTGATCATCAGTCATCGGTCTGAGCGCAAAGAGGCCAAGGTTGACAGGCTGAACAAGATCATTACCGCAGCTATCAAACAATCTATAAAAGCTTACCATCCTGTTTTAAACGAGCCCATAAAGCTAAACCAGCTACTAACTCAGCCTTTTGACGGGCAAAAGTTTATAGCACACTGTGAACCCGGCGAAAAACTTAACCTTAAAGATGAGTTAACTTTAGGAGGGCGCTACCTAATATTGATAGGCCCTGAAGGCGACTTTGCACCTGCTGAAATTGAAACTGCTTTGCAAAACGGTTTTAAACCCATAACTTTAGGTGATAGCAGGCTGCGTACTGAAACTGCCGCTCTTGAGGCCTGCTTTGAGGTAAACTTTTTAAACCGCGTATGAAAACAGCTAAATATGTTATAGTTGCTTTTGCTGCCATTATGGTCATGAGCGGTTTTAGTGCGCCTGCTTATAAAATTGCCCGCATCAAATACAGTGGTGGTGGCGATTGGTATGGTGACCGCACTGCTTTGCCAAACCTGATCAAGTTTTGCAATGAAAATTTAAAAACAAATTTTGAGGCCGAAGACGATGTAGTTGAAGCAGGCAGCGCCTCGCTGTTTAATTATCCCTTTACTTTTATGACCGGGCACGGCAACGTGATATTTACCGATCAGGAAGCTCGTAATCTGCGCAAATACTTAACCAGTGGCGGTTTTCTGCATATTGATGATAATTACGGCTTTGATAAATTTGTTCGCCCGCAGATGAAGAAGGTTTTCCCGGAGATTGATTTTATTGAACTGCCGGTTAATCATCCCATTTATCATCAAAAATATAGTTTCCCTAACGGACTGCCTAAGATACATGAGCATGACGGCAAGCGGGCGCAAGGTTTCGGACTGATTTACAAAGGCAGATTGGTGTGTTTTTATACCTATGAGTGCGATTTGGGGAATGGCTGGGAGGATTATGGCACTTATGCCGGCGACACACAAGAAGCTCGCTTAAAAGCGCTAAAAATGGGCGCTAATTTAATTCAGTATATATTTACCCAGTAGTAGTTTGTAGTATTGTAAACTTTTTATAAAAACATTCTAAACCCATCACTCAACCCCACCTGCTATGTACCAGTTAAAAGTAAATGATAAGCATGATTTTGAAATTAACCGGGCAACAAATGATTTGCTGATCAATAGCATTAAAACGGTAGCCGATATTAAACATATTGACGGTAGCCGCTATCATATTATTGAAAACAATAAGTCATACCAGGTGGAAGTAGTTAGTTTTAATAACACCGCAAAAACTGCCGAAATTAAGGTGAATAACACCATCTATTCCATCTCGGCTAAAGATCAGTTTGATGTTTTATTGGATAAGCTTGGCTTAAGCGATCTTAACAGTACAAAAGTGAGCGAAATAAAGGCCCCTATGCCCGGCATGGTACTAAAGGTATTTGCTGCCGAGGGCGATGAAATAAAAAAGGGTGATAATCTTTTTGTACTGGAAGCTATGAAAATGGAAAACATTATTAAATCGCCTGCCGATGTAGTGATCAAGAAGCTGAAAATAAAGGCCGGAGACAAGGTAGAAAAAGGCCAGATTTTAATAGAATTCTGATAACCTTATGCGTGACCTAACGTATAAATTATGAAAAAATTGTAACGAAGACCCTTAATCTTTAAGATTTTTATTGTTTTTGCATATTATTTTTAATAGCTTACTTCTTTTAATTAAATATTGACTTTATGAAGAAAAATTTACTAACAATTTTGTTGTTATTTTCTTGTATCTCATTCGTGTTTGCGCAAAACCATGTTATAACAGGTAAAGTAACAGATCAGAAAGATGGGTCGCCTTTACCCGGGGTAAGCGTTACCCTCAAAGGATCATCCGGAACGGGAACTCAAACTACGGTTAATGGCTCTTATAGCCTATCGGTACCCGCAGGCCCACAGACACTTGTTTTTAAGTTTTTAGGTTATAAAGATATAACCGTTACTGTAGGCGGTGCATCTCATAACGTTCAGCTTGAACAAGACTCAAAACAACTGACCGAGGTTGTTGTGGTTGGGTATGGAACTCAAAAGCGTCAGAATATAACCGGGGCCATTGCAACGGTTACCTCCAAGCAAATTGAGGGGACCCCTGCTACTACATTAGAACAGGCTATGCAAGGTAAAGCCGCTGGTGTTTTTATCCAGTCAGACAACGGAAAACTTGGTCAGGGTATCCAGATCAGGGTACGTGGTTCATCGTCGGTATCAGCAGGTACGCAGCCACTTTATGTATTGGATGGCATCCCAATTACTACCGATAACTTATCAAGCACCAATGCACCAACAAACCCCATTGCAGATATTAACTTTAATGATATCGAGTCGATACAGATTCTGAAGGATGCGTCGGCATCAGCTATATATGGTGCGCGGGCTTCAAATGGTGTAATCGTAATTACTACCAAAAAAGGTAAAGCGGGTGCTGCTAAAATTAATTTTAACGCACAGTTTGGTACCAGTACCCCATCAAGACATCGCCAGTTTTTAAACGCAAAACAGTTTGTTCAGTTTGAAGAACGTGCGGCTGTTGGTGCGGCTAAACAGGATACCGTTGGCGGAGGCGATTATAATGATGCTTTAGCCAGTGAAAAATCATCGTTAGAGGATGAGCTTACTTTTCTTTCGGCAGGTACTGATGGCTGGAAAACGGGAAAAGTAAATACCAACTGGGAGGAGCAGGCTTTTCAAAAAGCACCTCAACAAACGTATGATTTAAATATATCTGGCGGTAACGAAAAAACAACCTATTACATCGGTGGTCAGTATCTTAACCAGGATGGTATAATCATAGGCAATAGTTTTAAAAGATACTCAGGCAGGGTTAACCTGGATACCAAGATTGACAGCCGCTTAAGTATTGGTATGAATATGAGCTTTATGAATACCATTAACAACAGGGTATCTGATGATGATCAGTTTGATACGCCTTTGCAGGCGGTGGCATTATCGCCGATTACCCCGTTAATTGATCCGCGTAGTGGCCTGTTAAGTGGTAGCCTGCCAGGCGAAGCTGAAGATTTTCCATTATACTATAATCCATTGCTCAACATAAACAATGCTTATTATCAAACAAAAGTTTATCGTACTATAGGTAACGTATATGCCAACTGGGAAATTATTAAAGGGCTTAGTTTCAGATCAGAGTTTGGTGTTGATCAGTTAAACCAGGCCGAGGATAGTTATTCTGGCCGTTTAACATTTGCCGCCAGCGGTACTAACCATGGTTTAGGCGAGAATACAACTACGCAAATATTAAATTTCAATACCAACAATTACTTTACGTATAAAACCCTCTTCGGTGGCACCGATCATTCTTTGGATATGACGCTGGGTACCAGTTATCAAAATTCAAGAAATGTAGGTAATGATGTAAAGGGTCAGGAGTTTCCGTCTGATGCATTTAAGAAATTATCGGCAGCAGCTGTTATAACTTCAGGTGCATCTTATGATAACGGTTACACATTTTTGTCGTACTTTTTCAGAGCCAATTATGCTTACAAGGGTAAGTACCTGCTTTCGGGTAGTGCCAGAACAGATGGTTCATCAAGATTTGGACCGAACAATAGATATGGCTTTTATCCCTCAGGTTCTGTGGGCTGGATCATGTCTGAAGAGGAGTTCTTAAAAAACAGCAGCGTATTAAATAATTTAAAGGTAAGGGTAAGTTATGGTTTAACAGGTAATGCTGAAATAGGTAATTATTCATCTTTAGGTTTATACAGGTATGCCAACTACAACGGTACAGCCGGGCAGCAATTTATACAGATCAGTAATCCAAACCTGAAATGGGAAAGTACCGCACAGCTTGATATTGGTGTTGATTTTGGATTTTTCAACAACCGGTTAACAGGTACTTTTGATTACTACAAAAAAAGCACAAAGGATTTATTATTGAATGTTAATTTACCCGGAACACTGGGAGTAGGTAACATTTCTCCAAGTCCGTTATCAACACAGTTGCAAAATTTAGGTAAATTGTACAATAAAGGTTTGGAGCTTGAGCTATCATCAGATAACCTGGTTGGTAAGTTTAAATGGACAACAAGTATTAATGCCTCTTACAATAAAAATATAGTAACCAATCTTAATGGCCAGGTTTTAGGTACCAATGACCTGAACAGGGTTATTGAAGGCCAGCCAATAGGTGTGTTTTACGGTCGTGAGTATGCAGGTGTTGATCCGGCAAATGGAGATGCCCTGTATTATTTAAATACAAAGGATGCAAACGGTAAACTTATCCGTACCAAAACCAATGATTATAATGCGGCACAAAATGTAATATTGGGTAACCCTACACCAAAATATATTGGCGGTTTAACCAATACATTTGGCTACGCCGGTATTGAGCTCTCTGTAACCTTCCAGGGTGTATTTGGCAACAAGATATATAATAGCGCGGGCCGTTATATGAGTAATGGTGCGGGAGGCGGTTATGATAACCAAACTATTGATCAGTTAAGCTACTGGAACAAGCCGGGTGATATAACTAATGTTCCTGAGCCTCGCCTGGGTTATACAAACGGTTCTGATCCTTCAAGCAGGTATCTGTCAAGCGGAACATACGTGCGTTGCAAAACTGTATCGTTGGGTTATAACCTGCCAAAAGCATGGGTAAGCAAGGCAAAGCTGGAGCGGGTTAAGGTGTTTATGAATGCCTATAACTTGTTTGTGGTTACCAAGTATAAAGGTTGGGATCCGGAAGTAAATTCCGATTATCAATCTGGTAACATCAATCTGGGTAATGATTTTTACTCGGCGCCACAACCCCGTACTATAACCTTTGGCGTTAACGTAGGCTTATAATATTAAAACATTACAGATATGAAAAGAACTAAATATATATATATATCCGCCTTTGCATTAGCTGTTAGCTTAAGTGCATGTAATAAGGTGCTGGATATTAAACCAAAAGAAACAATTGATCAAAGCACTGCCATTGTAACATCTGACGATGTTCAGAGTACCCTGGTAGGGGCATATAACCGCACAGCTGTTGTTGATGTATTAGGAGGGCGTATGCAAATGGAGCAGGATTTACTGGCTACCCAGAACATCCTTGATTTTAACGGAACCTACCTTGAACTGGCCCAGATGACAGGGCAGAATATTGCCAATAACAATATTTTTGTTGAATATACCTGGCAGTACTCCTACCAGGCAATTAACCTTGCTAATAACGTTATAGCCAATTTGGCTAAAGCAGATGCAGATCAGCGCGACAGGATGGAGGGTGAGGCAAAATTTATACGTGGAACGTTATATTTTGAGCTTACCCGCGAATTTGGGAGAGCCTGGAATGATGGTGATCCTAATGTTAATTTAGGTGTGCCTATTGTGACTACCCCAACTACTACGGTAACCAGCGCATCATACGTGTCAAGGGCAACTGTTAAACAATGTTATGATCAGGCCATAAGCGACTTAAAAACAGCCGAAAGCAAGCTTCCTGAAACCAATAGCTTTTATGCAGGTAAATACGCGGCATCGGCTATTCTGGCCCGCCTGTATTTACAACAGGGTGATTATGCCAATGCATTGACGGAAGCTAATACTGTTATTACATCGGCGCAGTACAGCTTAACCGCAAAGTATAGTGATGAGTTTCCAATTCCGGGCAAGCCAACGCACGTGGATAATACCACTGAAGATATATTTGCTATGCAGGTTACTGAGCAGCAGGGTACCAATGGCCTTAATGAGTTTTATGCTTCAACGGGTAATGGCGGTCGTGGTGATCTACGTGTTCATACTGATTTTGTCGCCGGTTTTGCTGCTACTGATACCAGAGGGCAGTTTTTTACCGCAAGAACAAATGATGATGGCAGTGTAGCATTTTACCGCACCAAAAAATTTGATAATACCTATGGTAATGTACACGTTGTAAGGCTGGCCGAAATGTACCTGATACGCGCCGAAGCCAACCTGGCTAAAGGTAGCGCAACAGGCGCCTCACCATTAAGCGATGTAAATAAAATACGTGCACGCGCTGGTATTACCCCGCTAACCACGGTTACTTTGGCCGCTATATTAACCGAGCGCATACACGAGCTATGCTTTGAAGGTGGTTTTGCGCTGCATGACGCTAAAAGATTAAAACAGCCTGTAAATGGGTTGCTATACAGTTCGCCAAAGCTGATATTCCCTATTCCGCAACAGGAGTTGCTGGCTAATAAAAATCTGGTACAAAATCAGGGTTATTAACCAAATATTGCTGTAAAGCAAAACCGGTATCAGTAATGATGCCGGTTTTTTTATGGCCAAAGTTTAAATAGCTTTAAGGGGTATTATTAACGTAGGTGATATTTAATGTGAGATGCTATATCCTTTAAGCTTTGAGAGCTTAGTTCTTGGTATAACAACATGGAGAGCGAAAGGGGAAAAAGGAGCATAGCGAGAATCTTACGGCACTCACCATATTCAATTTGCATCCTTTATGGATTTGCTTTCGCACGAAGTCTAAGCCTATTCGGGCCGTATCGGAATGGCAAATTTACAATGCCTCTGCTTGCTTTCCATAAGCAAAGGTAACCATACTAAATAGCGAAGGCCGTTCAGTTATTGAACGGCCTTCGCTGTTTTTATTTAAGCAATGTTTATTTTGATTTAAATGCTTTGGCTTTTTTAACACCGTAGTGTGGTTTGCCTGTAGGGTAAATTTCAGGTGCACCAACCAATGTCATGGCGCAACGGAAACCAATTTCGGCACTTGATTCATCCTGATCCATAAAGCGGCGGGTTGACGGGTTTAACCAATAAGCCATATCATTCCATGAACCGCCTTTGTAAACTTTAGAGTGGTTATTTACCAAAGTTGTAGTGCCATATAGGGCAGCATTAACAGTATCTTTTTCGCCCCTCATGTCAGGGTTAAAGGCCTTTCCTGAGTTTTTAGTGGCAAGCTGGGCATTTGCAGCGGTACCATTTGCAATGCCATTAGCAGGAGCCGCAGGCACGGCGCCGGTTGAGTCGGCCCTTTGACCTTGTAAGGCTAAAAGTTCACTATACTTTAATTTCTTATTTGCTTTTGCAGGGTCCTTGATAGGACGACCATATTTATCCTTAGCGTAAAGACCTTTTGATGGATCAGATAAGCGTTTGTTGGTATACTCGTTACCGCGGAAAGGGTTAAAGTCATCAAACTCTTCAAAAGAGGTTTGGCGATAGGTATCTGCTACCCACTCATTAACGTTACCTGCCATGTTATACAAACCAAAATCATTTGGTGCGAATGACCTTACCGGAGCAGTAATATCGGCCTTGTCATTCAGGTAGCCGCCAACGCCCGCATTATCACCACTGCCGCGTTTAAAGTTGGCCAGTATTAAACCCCGGGTCTTGCTTTTTGCCGAGCGTACGCCCAGGCCATTCCATGGATACATTTTACCGTCGTCGATATTTTCAAACTGGGTGTTGCCGGCCAAAGCCAAAGCAGCGTATTCCCATTCAGCTTCTGAAGGCAGGCGGTATCCCTGTTTTAATATACCGTCTTCCATGCGCACAGGCCTTACCGGCTTGCCGCCTTTGCCTGTACCTGCTTGCGCATTGGGGCTAAGATCAGGCATCATTTTTTTGCCATCTACGCCAGCGCCTTTCATTTGGCCATTCAAGTAAATATCGGTGTTAAAAGGTTGTCCTGAGCCTGTTTCAGTAGCCGGAGCGCCTTTTTTACCGCCATTTAAATCTTTCCAGGCTACCATTTTTCCTGACTCACGTAAAATATTTTCATTGGTACGATCTGTACGCCACTGGCAATAATCCTGGGCCTGATCCCACGTTACACCTACAACCGGGTAATCCTGAAATGCAGGGTGACGCAGGTAGTTGTCAACATAAGGTTCATTGTATGAAAGTGGTTTACGCCAAACCAGGGTGTCAGGTAAGGCATCATAGTATAACTCATGATCCTGTGGAAAGGTGATGGCTGTCCAGTGCAGGTAATCAAGCCAGTCCTGGTTTGATACCTCTGTTTCGTCCATATAAAACGACGGAACGGTCACTCTCCGACGCACATTATTATAATCATAAGCAACATCCTGATCTGCGCTACCGCCCATTACAAAAGTACCGCCCTCAATAGGCACCAGGCCCGGTCCCGGCGAAGGGTGGGTTTGTCTGAAACGCACATAACCGCCATTTGTCTTGTCGTTATATGTTATTCCGGTCTTTTGCGATTGTTCGTGTTTACTGCAGCTGCTTACCACGGCGCCTAAAGCCAACAGCACTAAAGCAGTTTTAGTAAAAAGTATTTTCATATTTTTACAGTTATATTAAGAGGTAAATTTAGAAAAAAATGGATATAATGCTAATGCACATAGGCCATTATTCAAAATAAATCAAACTATTATCAGGCATTTTAACGAAAAATTGATGAAATTAGTTGCACTGGTTCGCTTTTTTTGATTAACCAATTATGAGTATAATTTCTGAATGATCCGCAGTAAATTATAAGCCTGCCAGTATACCAATTAAATTAATAAAGCTAAATTGCACCCAATGAAGTTTTTTACTTTTCACCATATCACTTATTCCGTATTGCTTTTATTGCCGCTTGCAGGGTTTGCACAAACCCCGTCAGGCACCAATACCAATGGGAGTAACACCAGTGCCATACCAGTACAGGTGCCATTTTTAAACATAGCTCCCGATTCGCGTTCCGGTGCAATGGGCGAGGCAGGGGTGGCGATATCACCAGATGTGAATGCAAATTTCTGGAATCCGTCAAAGCTGGCTTTTTTAGAAAGTAATGATGCGCTTTCGGTGTCGTACAGCCCATGGTTAAGGCATTTGGTACCCGATATCAGCTTGTCATACCTGAGTTACGCTCATAAACTGAGTGACCGTAATACATTTGGAGCATCATTGCGTTACTTTAACTATGGCTCTACCCAACTGACAGATAATACGGCTAATGATCTGGGTACTTATACCCCAAATGAATTTTCATTAGATGCTACCTTTGCCCGTAAATTTGGCGAAAATTTCTCATTGGGTTTAACTATGCGTTACATCCATTCAAGTATATCAAGTATATCATTCTCCCAGGGAACAGGACAGGTTGATAAAGCGGGTAACGCCGTGGCTGCTGATGTATCTCTTTATTATAAGGCGCCTTATGGTAACGATAACCTTTTTGCATTTGGCGCACATATCTCAAACATAGGCTCAAAAATAAGTTATAGCGATGTGCAGCCGAGTTATTTTTTGCCGGCCAATTTAAAAATAGGCGCGGCTAATACCTGGAACCTTGATGATGTGAACCAGCTTACGGTTACTGTTGATCTGAACAAACTTTTGGTGCCTACAGGGCGCGATTCAACGGGCGTTATCACTGATGTATCGGTACCATCTGGTATCTTCAGGTCATTTACAGATGCGCGCGGGGGCTTTAGCGAGGAACTTAAAGAGATAAGTATTTCGCCGGGTATAGAGTATTGGTATAATCAGCAGTTTGCTTTAAGGGCGGGGTATTTTTATGAAAATCCATCCAAAGGCGACAGACATTACTTAACCCTTGGATTTGGGATGAAGTATGATATTTTTAATTTTGACTTTTCGTACCTGGCAGCCAGCCAGCAAAGCAGTGCTTTGGCCAATACGCTGCGTTTTACTTTGTCGGCAAATTTTGGTGGTACAACAAACGCAAGTAAAAGGTAATGGGTAAAATAAAAGTAGGTTTTGGGTTTGATGTGCACCAGTTAAAAGAGCAGCATCCATTTGTTTTAGGCGGCGTAAATTTAGAACATCATTCGGG
Organism: Mucilaginibacter saanensis; assembly: GCF_014200575.1. GTDB lineage: Bacteria > Bacteroidota > Bacteroidia > Sphingobacteriales > Sphingobacteriaceae > Mucilaginibacter. Next base: position 83,220 of record NZ_JACHBZ010000020.1, read on the forward strand.
GGCTTATGGTCACTCAGATGCTGATGTTTTGCTCCATGCCATTTGCGACGCCCTGTTAGGCGCAGCCAATTTGCGCGATATCGGCTTCCATTTTTCCAATACTGATGACCGCTGGAAGGGAATCAGCAGTTTGATATTGTTACAGAAGGTAGTTGTGCTCTTGAAAGAGAAAGGGTTTACCATTGGCAATATTGATGCAATGGTATGCCTGGAGGCACCTAAGATAAACCCGCATATACCGGCCATGAAAATGCATATTGCGGCAGCAGCTTCTATAAGTGAGGATGACATATCTATTAAAGCTACTACCAATGAGCAGTTAGGCTTTATTGGCCGCGAAGAAGGCGTAGTAGCTTATGCGGTTTGTTTGATAGAAAGGGATTAACTGCTTAGTGCTTCATGACAGATAAGCGCTTATAAAATACAAAAGGCCAGGATCGTGATCCTGGCCTTTTGTACGATTTGCGTATAAGCTTGTATTATACCGTGTTTTCCTTTTCTTTTTCAACCTTCACATTACCTGTACGTTTCAATACACCCCAGCCGCTTAACTCACCTTTTAGGGCTTTGCGAATAGATTTAAACAGTACATAGTACATAAGCTGGCGCCACATGAAACGCTGCGGTATAATGTAAATAAGTTTCTTGTAATCCTCTTTTTCCATACGGAAGGCGATGATACCTACAATAAAGTCTATCAAAACAAAGGCCACGTAGTAGATTAGCATTTTTTCCGGTTTGGCGCCAAACAGGGCAAATATCATCATCAGATCCGCCAGCGGTGAAAATAACGGCAATATGATCTGGAAGATCAGAATATTTGGCATACCTACCATTCCAAAGAACTTATATTTCTTATTAAACAGCGCATCGCGGTTTTTCCAGAAACTTTGTATAACTCCAAAGCTCCAGCGGAAACGTTGTTTTAACAACATGTTAATAGTTTCAGGAGCTTCGGTATATGCTATGGCATCGGCACAGTTTTTAACGATATAACCTTGTTTTAAAATGCGCATGGTTAAATCGCAATCTTCGGCAAGGGTATCATAGGTAAAGCCGCCAGCCTTAAATATGGCCGATTTCCGGAATGCACCGATGGCTCCAGGTACTACGGTGATACTGTTGATCAGGTCAAAAGCACGGCGATCCATGTTTTGGGCCGTAATATATTCAATTGATTGCCAGCGGGTAATAATGTTGGTTTCGTTACCTACTTTTACTGTACCTGCTACGGCGCCTATTTCCTCATCGGTAAAATAGGTCATCAAATGATAAATAGCATCTGTTTTTAGCTGAGTATCTGCATCAATACAAACCACATAATCATTTTGGGCGTGCGTAATACCAAAGTTGAGGGCTGATGCCTTACCACCATTTGGTTTGGTTAATATTTTAACCAGTGGATTATTGGCATAGGCCGCGTTAACAACATCATAAGTTTTATCTTTTGAGCCGTCGTCAACAAAAATGATCTCAAATACCGGGTATTCAGTTTTTAATAAACTTTGTATGGTGGCAACAGCGTTTACTTCCTCGTTGTATGCCGGTACAATGATACTTACTGCAGGCAGCGGAATATCGATGCCACGTGCCTGTATCATCTTCTTATTTTCGCTGTGCTGCCTTACTGCCAATACGCCAATTAATACTATACGGCCAATAGCCAGGAAAATAGCCGACAGGAATATATAGATCAGTATCCAGTTAATGTAGAAGTAGCCATGTACAAACACGTCATACATAGGGCCCATTATACCACCGTTAGGGTCGCTTTTGATAGGCGGCATCAGATCGGCCTTGGTTTTGCCTAATACATCGGCAATGGTGGTAAACTGGTATCCGTGCGATTTGAAGAAATGTATAATCTCTGGCAGTGCTTTTACTGTTTCTTCGCGGGTATCACCACCTGCGTCATGCAGTAATATCATAGAACCGTTATCCTTTTGCCTGATAGTACGCGCTATAATACTATCAGCCGTTACACCTGGCTGCCAATCCCATGGGTCAATTGATTCGCCAATGGTGATGTAGCTTTGTCTGCGGCTTTCCGCAACCGGTATAACCTCTGCCAGCGTCTGTGGTTCGGCATCAGCGTTAAACGGTGGCCTGAATAATATGGTGCTGCGCCCGGTTATTGATTCAATGAGCTTGCGGGTAGCATTAAGTTCCAGCACAACCCGGTCAAGGCTAATGGTTGATATATCCGGGTGGAAAAAGGTATGGTTCCCAATTTCATAGCCATCCTCGTACTCCCGGCGCACCAGTTGCATGTTTTTTTCGGCCATGGAACCCACCACAAAGAACGCAGCCGGTACGTTTTCCTTTTTTAATATATCTAAAATGCGTGGCGTGTAATCCGGATCGGGGCCGTCATCAAAAGTTAAAACCACTTTTTTAGGTGCGTAGCCATAGCGGCGTATCACATATTTTGTAGGCAGCTTGATGTAATGCTGATCGGTTATGGTAAAGGTGCTGGTATCCAGTTTTACATTTATTTCGCCAGTGGTAGGGGTGGTGATCAAATCGAGTACTTCGCCATCGCCATCATAATCAACATTGACACGGTTATTTAAACCTACGGAAGTTAATCTCTTAAGATCGACCCCCGTTTTTCTTAAAGAGTCAATAGATAGATTTTTCTGGAAGTATGACCATAAACGAGGATCCTCTGCACCAAGACGCCACAATGAAACGCCACCAGTTGCCCAATCATCGGCCATGCGGATCACGTTAAAGTTAGTAGCGGCATCGGTAAAGTAAACGGTATGTTCCAGGCTATCGCGGTCAATATAGTTGTAACGTAAATTGGCCGACAATGGATCAAACGTAATTTTGCTTTTATTTTCCTCTGCCGTACTGATGGCCTGCTGGTAGCCTATTGACCGGCCCACACTATTCTCTGTCCAGTCATAAGCGCCACCTGCAAAAGTTAAAATAACCTTTTCGCTCGGTATTTTTGAACATACGTCATCAAGTATCTGCTCAACCCAATGCTGATTAGAAAGGTCGCCTGGATTACTTGACTCGTTATGCTCATCAATGGCCATAACAAACAGGAAATCGTTAAAGTGTTGTAGCTTTACGATGTCATAAGCTTCGTCTTCGGGTACAACGTTTTGGGTTACCAGAAAACCTTTAGCATGCAGGGCTGTGTAAAGCTCCTGCAAAAAAGTCATGTAAACTTTGCCTTTCCTGTCTTTAACATCATCAAAATCAACATTGATCCCTTTAAACTTCCCTTTGGTAAGGGCACGGATGATACTATTGATAAAGCCTGTTCTTAGCTTTTTGCTTTTAATAATACGTTCAACATCCTTAGTGTCATACCCACCTTTTACATTGTTGTAGTTGACGTAGTTTGACAGCGTAATTAAAATAGGCTTATTATATTTCTTATTAAGATTAACAAGGCCGGTATCTATTTTACTAATAACGGTATCAACCCCAGGTAAAATAGAAAAGCCCTCACTTACAACCATATCCAGGTGACTTAGGTTTACAACCAGCGAATTATAAGCCTGTGGTTCCCATGCCCGGTAAAAGGCTGCGTTTATACGATCTTTATTATTAGGGTGCTTTTGCTGATGTAAACGCCGGGCGCGTTCCATTTTTTCGATCTCGGATTTCTGGATCTTGAAGGATTTGAACCGGGTTGATTTTTTTAACTGATCAAGCTCCTCCTTCGACATTTTTTTGGGTGCCGGGTTAAGGTTTGGCAGATCAGGGTAGTAGGTTGATTTAATAGTAACAATTACGGCTACTATGCCAATGATAAGTATTGCAAGGAGTACGCGGCTTAGCCACTTGAATTTATTCCATCTACCCGGGGAATCGGCTTGAAAAACTTGCTTGTTTGAAGATGACATTAAGTGAGTTTACCTTGTATTTAAAAGTATTGGTTACAGATGAAGATTTAATGAATGGAATTGCTATTATTTATGTGTTTTTCCGGTATCAATGCCTGAAAAATCAACACCGCATTTACAATTACCACCGCATCCTTTTTTTGCGGCTATGCTCTTATACATCATACGGCCGATGTAGAAAATTGCAGCAGCAAAAAGGATTATTATAATTATGGCTTGAATATACATGTCACAAAAATACTACATTTTTAATATATACGCATAGACGCAATAAATAGTATATAGTTTAACGGGGAATAAACGCAATTGTTCCGCCAACCCAGTCAAAATCTTTATTATAACGTACCCCAATCATTTTACCGCGGCTTAGCCGGGCCAGGTTAATGGCCAGTGTAGGCTTTTTATCACCATTGGGCCATAAATACAGCAGGCGTATTTCAGCCTTTACGCCACCATTCGGGGATTGCACTACCGGCTCATAATTAACCTTTTGTTGTAATATCCAGTTTTCCGGGTCGGTAATATTATTGATGTCATTTTCAGTTACGTCAATAATTACGCCCTGGCCCGCAAAGGAGAACAGGGGTTTAAGTACGTAATTTTCCAGGTCGGCAGGAATCTCGCTAAGTTCATGCAGAAACTCCGTTTTGGGTATATCATTTCCGCTTAAGTAAGGCATAGTAAACTTACTGATACGGTAAAACCAATTGGGGTGGGTTATCCACTCTACATCAAGCGGTTGGCGTATATCAACTATTTTGTCAAAAATGGTATCATCGCCGTCAATTTCATCAAATATCAAGCGGTTATAAATGCGCTTGATCCGTTTTTTTATACCATCGGCCTCATAAAAAAGCTGATTGCCCTCCTGTTGCAGATCGCTTAATGCAATAACCGGGACACCCAGGTATTGCCTGGTTATACAAAAATCAACGGCTGTTTTTTGTTCGTGGGCGTTTACATCCATTAATATTACCTCCTCTGGATCGTTTGGGCCAAGGATGGTTCTTCTTAACAATTCCAGGTAGGTAGTTTTATCTAACCCACTAAAATAATTGGTTTCGTTAGCGCCGATATCAAAAGTTTCGCGGTAGGTATCGCCCAGGTGAAGCTGAAAGCCATACAGAGAGGGAAAGCCTTGTAGCTCGATCAGTTTGGGTACAATTTCACCGTCGTCGTTTTTACAGATGCCAAAATCAAGGGCTATAAAATGCGGATGATCGTTTTCATTAGGTATCCGCCATTTATGGGGGATGGCCCGCTCTGTTAGCTGTTTAAAGCCAGGTTGTAAAATGGTGTCAATAATGCCGTTACCTGCAGTTATCAGTTTATCACGGAAATCAGCTGTCAGGAAAATAGGCGTTTCGGCCACGCGGAACGAAACAGGGTTGGGTTGGCCATCATTCAGTCGGTTCAGAAACTCCTGGTATTTTTGATTGGTGAAATTCTGGTTAAATATTTTTCTGATGGATGCATCCATAGGTGTTATTAGTTGAGATACTGTATAACCAAACTTAACTAATTTAGTTCATTTTCATCCTTTGTGTTTTGCGTATCTGTGGTTACTCAAAAAATCTGCATAATATTTCATTAATTTGCTTCGTCAATTAAAACCTGGCAGTACTATTTTATTAGTTAATGAATAAACAGAAGAAAAAGATTGTAGTTGTTGGTGGGGGGAGCTGGGCTACCGCCAATGTTAAAATATTGGCTGATAATACTACGGAAAAGGAAATTTTTTGGTGGATGCGCAATGTGCAGGCGGTTGACCATTTGCATAAGTTTGGGCATAACCCACATTATTTAAGCTCGGTTGAAATAAAGCTGCCTCAACAAAACATCTCTAATAATTTAAAGGAACTTGTACAACATGCTGATATTGTATTGCTTAATGTACCGGCAGCATTTTTGAAAGAAGCCCTTACCGGTATTACTCCCGCTGATTTGGCTGGCAAAAAGGTAGTATCAGCTATAAAAGGGATGATACCTGATGAAAACTTGATTATTGGTGAATTTTTGAACCAAAAAATGGGGGTTTCATTTGATGATTTTATGGTAATCAGCGGGCCATGCCATGCGGAGGAAGTTGCCCTTGAAAAGTTATCGTACCTTACCATTGCATCGCGCGATACAGCGCTGGCTGCTGAATTTGCGGGGATGATCAATACCCGTTATATTAAAACCATTGTATCTGATGATATTTATGGTACGGAGTATGGCGCTGTATTGAAAAATGTATATGCCCTTGCCAGTGGTATTTGCCACGGCGTTGGTTATGGTGATAACTTTCAGGCGGTGTTAATATCAAACGCAATACGTGAACTGGAAAGATTTGTTGATATAGTGCACCCTATTAACCGTGATATTAAAGAGTCGGCTTACCTTGGCGATTTGCTGGTATCTGCTTATTCGCAGTTTAGCCGTAACCGCACGTTTGGTAATATGATAGGGAAGGGCTACACCGTAAAATCGGCCCAGTTAGAAATGAATATGATAGCCGAGGGGTATAATGCAGTAAATTGCCTACATCAGGTAAATAAACAGTACAATGTAGATATGCCCATTTGCAATGCCGTTTATGCTATTTTATACCAGAAAAGTTCCCCGTTGGTTGAAATGCGGAATTTGGCAGAAAAATTGAGCTAATTATTTAAAACAAACTTAATTAAACTCACATTATGAAAAATTTATTCAAAATAGCCTTATTTGCTGCGGGATCATTTATGATAACACCTGGTTTTGCTCAAACGCATAAAGACTCAACCCTTGGGCATAAAATAGGTAATACTGCAAAAAAGGTTGGTCATAAAACATCAGAAATAGCAGCCAAGGGCGCCGCCACAGTAGCCGATAAAAAGTATGACGGAAAAATGGGGCCGAGCGGACAAACTATTTATATTGACAAAGATTCGCACTATTTTTATGTTAATAAAAAGGGGCACAGGGTATACGTTAAAAAAGCACACCTGAAAGATAAGCCTGTAAAATAAATTACAATATTCAACAGTGTTGTTGAGGGTAAAAAAACAAACTATGACACAGAAAGCTTTATTGGTCCCGGTAATTGGATTGATATTACTGGCCTTTGCCTGCAACACTGCTCCTGAACATCAGGTTAATAAAAAACTGGTTGGTCAATGGAAATCAAAGGATGGCAATACCAAGCTTGAAATAACGGATAAGGGATTTACTATGGACGATGGTAAGCCTGTTACCGAAGATTATTTTGTAAATAAAGACACCATATTTACATCATACGAAGGCAGCCGGCCCTATACCCGGTTTGAAATAAAAAAGCTGGATGATCATCAGCTTACGCTTTTTTACCCCGACTCTGATCTTGTAGAATTTTCGCGTTAAAAACAAAAGCCTTCATGCTGCTGGCGGCAGTTGAAGGCTTTGTTAACAAAACTAAACTAAAACTAATGCTTCTTTACCAAGGAAGCTTCATGAAAACTATCTTTTAGAATCAAGAGATAAGAGTCAGGAATCAAGACAAACTTTGCCTGACTCCTGATTCTTATTCCTGGTTCTTTTAATTAGAATCTTCTGCGACGTTCCGGACGATCCTGGCCCTGACGATCTTCGCGGCGTTTGCCTGAAAAATCACGGAAACCACCGCCATTGCTGCTTCTTTCGCCACCGCCTTCACGACGTTCGCCACCACGGTAGCCACCACCGCCTTCGCGACGTTCACCACCACGGTAACCACCGCCACCTTCGCGACGCTCGCCACCACGGTAACTACCTTCACGGCGTTCGCCACCACCACGGTTATCACTGGTACCCTCGCCAGATATTTCTATCCTTACAGGGCGGCCTTTAAACTCAATATCTTTATAGCTGGTCATCACCTTTTCTACGTCCTCATTCTGAACTTCGAAAAATGAATAAACACCTTTAACATCTATTTTACCAACAGTACGGCCGCTTATTTTTGTTGTGTTGCAAATGTAACCCAACAAGTCGCCGCGGTTAAATTCATCAACAGAACCTAAGTTTATAAATAAACGCGTAAATGCTGATTTGCCACCTGGAGCACGTTCGCCGCGTTCACCACGATCATCGCGGTCACGGCGTCCTTCTTCAACACCTGCATTCAGGTCAGGAGCATTTTCGTAATAATCAAGGAAACGGTTAAATTCAATTGAAGCAAAACGCTTAATAAAATCTTCCTTGGTCATATCCTTAAATTCTTCGATAATGCGGGGCAGGTATTGTTCTATCTGCTCTTCATTAACAGTTACGTTATGTACTTTATGTACTATCGAGAATAATTGTTTTTCGCAAACATCAAAACCTGTTGGTATTTCGGCTTTAATGAATTTCTTACCTATAACACGTTCAATCTGGCGTATTTTGCCTAATTCTTTTGCGTTAACAATGGCAATTGATACACCTGTTTTACCGGCACGGGCAGTACGACCGCTACGGTGGGTGTAGTTTTCAACTTCGTCAGGTAATGAGTAGTTAATAACGTGTGTAACATCATTAACATCAATACCACGTGCAGCAACGTCAGTAGCAATTAATAATTGCAGGTTACGCTCGCGGTAGCGTTTCATTACTTTGTCACGTTGTTGTTGTGACAGGTCACCATGTAAAGAGTCGGCGTTATAGCCGTCTTTGATCAGGGCTTCTGCAATATCCTGGGTTTCAATTTTGGTACGGCAAAATACAATGCCAAAAATGTCAGGATTAAAGTCAACAATACGTTTAAATGCGGCATACTTATCACGGGCACGTACTATATAGTATTCGTGCTCAATGTTGGCATTACCGGTGTTTTTGGTACCCATGGTAAGCTCAAATGGCTCATTCATGTACTTTTTCGCTATGCGGCGAACTTCAGTAGGCATGGTGGCCGAGAATAACCATGTTTTTTTCTCGTCGGGCGTGGTAGATAAAATATTATCAATGTCTTCCTGAAAGCCCATGTTGAGCATTTCATCAGCTTCATCCAATACTACGAATTTTACCTGCGAAAAATCTATCGCCTTGCGATTAATGATGTCAAGCATACGGCCTGGTGTGGCCACTACGATCTGTACACCGCGTTTAATCTGGCGTAACTGATCAGAAATACTTGCACCACCATAAACGGCAACAACGTGAACGTTGTTCATTTGCTTGGCGTAATTTTTAATGTCGTTCGTGATCTGTAAACAAAGTTCACGTGTTGGGCATAAAACAAGTGCCTGTGGATGATTTTCTTCGAAATCCAACAGCTCTAATAATGGTAGGCCAAAGGCAGCAGTCTTACCGGTCCCGGTTTGGGCTAATCCGACAAAATCGTTGCTGCCTGTTAACAATACCGGAATTGACTGTTCCTGGATTGGTGTAGGGTTTTCAAACCCTAACTCAGAGATGGCATTAACAATATCATGACGGATTCCCAGTTCAATAAAAGGGTTCATGAATTAAAATAACGAATTTGGCAACATTGCCAAATCGGGCGCAAAGATAGTGACAATTTTTCTCAAAAGCAATGCTTTGTGAAAATTTAAAAAAACGGGTAATGATATGATAATTTGAGAGTTAAGTATTTGTAGCGTTATATGTTACCATTGTAGTTGAATTTGGCTTTGGGCAGTCGATTTTTTTTATGTAGGTTTAAACCCGTTAATTGAAGCAGAAATGAATGATCTTGAAATATATTTTAAGAATAATACAGAACGGGTAATATATAAGTGGGCTCATTACTTTGATGTTTACGAAAGGCATTTTGCCAAATACCGCGGCAAGGAAATAGTGATACTGGAAATTGGTACCCTGCATGGTGGTAGCCTGCAAATGTGGAAAAACTATTTTGGCGATAAGGCCAAAATTTATGGAATTGACATAAACCCCAATTGCAAAGCTGTTGAGGAAGAGAACATCAAAATTTTGATCGGCTCACAAACAGACCGGGATTTTTTAAAAACAGTTAAGCAGGAAATTCCTCCCATTGATATTTTGATTGACGATGGCGGGCATACCATGCTCCAGCAAATAGTATCGTATGAGGAGCTTTTTGACCACGTAAAGCCCGATGGTGTTTACCTGTGCGAAGATATACATACCTCATACTGGTTAAAATATGGCGGCGGCCATAAAAGGCAAGGTAGCTTTATTGAATACTCTAAAAACTTTATTGATCAGCTCAATGCTTATCACTCGGTTGAAAAATCACTTCCGGTTAGCTCCTTTACCAGGTCGGTAAATTCCATTCATTACTATGATTCAATTGTAGTGGTTGAAAAACGGCCAACACCCCAGCCAACTTCGTCAAAAACAGGAACTGTAACTACACCGTTCATGAACCTGGAAGCCCATGGTGTTGCCCTGGTTAAAAAGAACCTGCGCTATCGTTTAAAACATATAGCCAATGTGGTACTTGCCTTTTTTAAATTGCCGTTTAAAAAAGGGAGCTTCGATTATTCTTAATAGACAAAGTTATACTGGATAACCTCACCTAATCCTCTCCAATGGAGAGGACTTTACTTTACGCTTTTTCAAAAAGACTATAACTCCCTTTCCTTTGGAGGGGGCTGGGGTGAGGTTTCTATCTCAGCCTATCTGCTGATTTGATCAGCTTCTCATCCCGCTGGATACTTTTAGCGGCGAGTATTAATAACACTATACTTAACGAAGTAAGAAACAACCCTATACCCATAGTGCGCGTATCAAGCTGAACGCCACCTACAGCTTTTTTAACAGTTTGTGCCATCCAAAAGCTATAGCCAATTAATACCAGTATAGCGCTGTAGCAAAGTGCAATTTGCTGTTTACGGTTTTTAAATAAAAATATAATAACCAGTGGAAGTATGGCCACAATTGCAGTTACGGCCGTAAGGGCCGTAAAGTGCTCGGTATATTGTTGCGCACCGTTTATATCCTGAAAAATGCCGGTAACCATAATGCTAACCGGTTTGTCGGCTATATAAACGTTATGCGCTAATGGGAAAAGAAAAAGAGCAAACAGCACAAGGCTGGCGAAAAGCAGATAAATACTTTGTATTCGTTGCAACATAATGTTAAAATTATAGGGGCAAATATAATTGTTTTAGTTATTGCCGTGGCGCATTTTTATTGACGATACTCATTTGCTTTTTATGAAAATTAATACTGTATATTTATAATTATTTTCTGATCAATAAAAGTGTAATGACCCCAACCCCAATTAATAACCTATCGCCCCAGGAGGTGAAGTTTGAAGACGCGCATCTAAAAAAAATATTCCTGGAACATTTGAACAGCATTTATTGTGGTAAACAACACCTGATTCATTTTTTTGAGGAAATTCAAAGCCTGGCAACCCTGAAGTTTTTAAAAAATGCCATACAGGAATGTTGCGATGATGCCCAAAGTCAGTTACAGCATTTAGATGGCATATTTAACTCCATTAATGAGGATCAATCAAAAATTAGTGTTTTGGGCATGAAAGCCATGACCCTTGAAGCTTATATCTCCGCTATTAAAGCAGGTAAAACGCCTATGGAGCGCGATGTGTTTATTCTTTTTTATCTCCAGCTAATTGAAGGTATTGAGGTTACTTATTTTAAAGTATTAAAAAATCTGGCAAAAGCCATTGGTTACAGCAATACCTTTTTAGACAAACCCTTTAATCAGGCAGTAGAAGACCGGATCATGTTTGAGTCTATATATAAAGAATACATCAGCGAACCCGCCCCGTAACCTGGAAGAACTTTATTGCTTTATTTGGCCCGGCAGATTGGGTTTTATTTTAACAGACTCGCTTTCCATACGGACGTTTCAACACTTTGACCAAATAATGAACTACCGTACCGGGCATATTACTAACTTTGCTGCGTGACGGGTATACAACGCTATTTTATTGAATTGGCTTATGACGGCACCGGCTATCATGGCTGGCAGGTACAGCAAAATGCGGTAAGTGTACAAGAGGTATTGAATAAGGCCCTAAGTACTATTTTACGCCAGCCTGTTGAAACTACCGGTTGCGGGCGTACCGATGCCGGAGTACATGCCCGTGAGTTTTTTGCCCATGTTGATGTTGTGGAAAATAGTTCAGCAGTGATGAACGCTGGCGAAACTAATGCTGATGTAATAACACCAACGGATTACGGGCAAAAAGTACGGGGGCTTAACTCTATTTTGCCGGCTGATATCGCCATCAAGAATATTATTCCTGTTGGGGCCGGGGCCCATGCCCGGTTTGATGCCATGCTGCGATCATATCAATACCATATTCATTTTAATAAAGATCCGTTTTTACGCGGGTATTCATGGCAGATACGTGATGTGCCCGATATGGAACTGATGAACCAGGCTGCTGCCATCATGATGGGGTATATTGACTTTAGCTGTTTCAGTAAATCAAACACACAGGTTAAAACCAATAATTGTAAAATAAGCCGGGCCGAATGGGTAAAAACCGAACAGGGGATGGTTTTCCATATCTCGGCCGATAGGTTTTTACGCAATATGGTGCGGGCAATAGTAGGCACCCTGATGATGGTTGGTAAACACGAAATTCCACCAGAAGCTGTACGTGCTATTATTGAAAGTAAAAACCGTTCAAATGCAGGCACCAGTGTACCTGCCTGTGGCTTGTATTTAACAGAGGTGAAATATCCATTTTTGACTACCTCTTAAAGACGATAGTCAAAAATGATTTATGATATTATAAAATAAGTAGATTAGCAAATCAAAAACTCCCCCTTTAGGGAGTTGGGGGCCATATGTCAGAAGTAACCGGGAAAGCGCTCGACTGGAAATTGTTAAAACGGGTAATGCATTATGTAAAACCCTATAACAGAACATTTGTGGTGGCTGCGTTTTTAACCATTTTTTTGGCGGTAAGCGCATTAATACAGCCTATCCTTATTCAGCGTACACTTGATGTGGATATTCTGAATGATAATTATGACGGGTTGGTATTTATGGTAGGGCTCATGATTGGGCAGCTTATCATACAAACGGTGGCGCAATATTATCAAACCTATTTAACCAATGCGCTGGGGCAATCGGTTATCCGCGATTTGCGTATTGATATTTTTAACCATATCACCAGTCTGCGCCTTAAATACTTTGATCGTACACCCATCGGGATGCTGATTACCCGTACAGTGTCTGACCTGGAAACCATAGCCGATATATTTTCAGAAGGGCTGATCTCTATTATGGGCGATATGCTGCTGGTATTTGCCGTAATTGGATTTATGCTGTATCAGGACTGGAAACTGGCACTAATTACCCTTATCCCCATGCCGTTCCTGTTTGCCTCAACGTATGTGTTTAAGGAGGCTATCAAGTCGTCATTTCAGGAGGTACGCACGCAGGTGGCCCGCCTCAATACTTTCCTGGCCGAGCATATTTCTGGTATCAGTATTATCCAGTTGTTTGCCCGCGAGGATCAGGAAATGCGCAAGTTTAAAGCGGTTAACCTCAAATACAGGGATGCCAACATTCGCTCTAATTGGTATTACTCCATATTTTTCCCGGTGGTTGAAATTTTGTTTGCCATTTGTATGGGCCTATTGGTATGGTACGGATGTAAGCGAATGCTGTCAGACAATCAGCTGGCTGTATTATCTGCAAAACCGGGAGGCATTACCCCGGGTGTTATTACAAGTTTTATTGTGCTGCTTAATATGCTGTTCAGGCCTATACGGCAATTGGCCGACAAGTTTAACACGCTGCAGATGGGTATGGTAGGTGCCGACAGGATATTTAAAGTGCTGGACACTGATGAGGTAGCTGCGGATACCGGCCATATCAACACAGGCAGGTTGCAGGGTGATATTGAGTTTAACAAAGTTTGGTTTGCATATAATGATGAGAACTGGGTTTTAAAGGACATTAATTTTCATGTAAAGCCCGGCGAAACGTTGGCGCTGGTAGGTGCAACCGGGGCAGGTAAATCGTCCACCATTAATATACTCAACCGTTTTTATGAAATTGGCCAGGGGAACGTAAAGGTTGACGGACATGATATTCGGGATTACCGGGTAGAGTTTCTGCGCTCGCAGATTGCCACCGTTATTCAGGATGTTTTTTTATTTACCGATACCATAGGCAATAATATCAGCCTTAATAACCTGGCCATTACCCGTGAGCAAATTATAGCAGCGGCCAAAGATGTAGGCGCACATGAATTTATTGAACGCCTTCCTGGTGGTTATGATTACAATGTAATGGAACGCGGGGCAACACTTTCTGCCGGGCAATCGCAATTAATATCATTTATAAGGGCGCTGGTATATAATCCGGCAATTTTAGTTTTGGACGAGGCCACCTCTTCTGTTGATACCGAAACCGAGATTTTGATACAAAATGCCATTAATAAGCTAATGCTGGGGCGTACAGCTATTGTAATTGCCCATCGCCTGTCAACTATACAAAACGCCGACAGGATCATTGTGCTTGACCATGGGGAGATCATGGAAAGCGGCACCCATCAGGAACTTCTGAAAATTGAGAATGGTCATTACCGTAAGCTCTACGATTTGCAGTTTAATTCTGCCGGAATAGCACGGTAGTCAGTTGCGGGTAGCAAGTTAGTAAGATCGAGAACTACAACAATTCCCTGCCCCGGAAACTCATACGCCGACCCTCATTATAATTTCCGCACCGGCTCCCCGCACTCAACCCTTATTGTTTTTTAGGTGGATTTTTTATCGGATCAACAGGTTGTTCTTCGCGCTCATGCTTTTTGGCAATATCGCCGCCATGCGGATTATCGGCATGGTATTGTTTATCTTCCTGGCGCACCTTGCTTTTGCCGCCATTGTCATGGGGGCGTTTGGTTGGGGTGTCCGCGGGCGAAGGCTTTTGGGGTGAATTTGCTGGCTTTGTCATATTTATTTAACAAGCCGGTCGGGCTTTTGTTTATAGTTGCCCAATAACGGTTTATAAAGCTAAATCGTTAATAATTGTTAAAACTGTCAGCCTAATAAGCCATTAAACAATATTTATAACTAATAAACTTTTACCTTTAAGGCGGGTTTCTTAATTTCGCACAAATCCGGATCGGAGAATTGTAAGTGAGCGGTAAAAAGTTCATAGTTCATATCTCAAATCTCATATCTATAAAGAATGGAAGAATTTGAAGCAAGCGCATCGGCAAAAAAGACTAAAACTATATACATCTCTACCGTATTTGGTATTGCCATGGTACTGGTAATGATCGGGCTTTTAGGATTGATACTGGTACATGCCAATAATCTTTCGCGCTATGTAAAAGAAAATATAGTGCTTAATATTTTTGTTGATGATGCCGCGCATGAAACCGACGTATTGCAATTGCAAAAGCAATTAGATGCTAACATGATGGTGAAACAAACCCAGTATGTGAGTAAAGAACTGGCAGCGCGCAATCTGCAAAAAGATCTGGGCGAAGATTTTGTGAAGTTTTTAGGATATAACCCGCTATCACAATCATTGGATGTGTACCTAAAGGCAGACTATGCTAACAATAAGGATATCGAGAAATTTAAAACCGATCTGCTAAAAAATCCATTGGTTAAAGAGGTAAAATACCAGCAATCGCTGGTTGACCAAATGAACCAGAATCTCACTTCAATTAGTTTAGTGATACTGGTATTTGCAGCCATATTTGTTATACTATCAGTTGCGCTGATCAATAATACCATCAGACTGGCTATTTACTCTCAGCGTTTCCTGATCAAATCAATGCAATTGGTAGGGGCAACTAAAGGGTTTATACGCAAGCCATTTTTATTATATGGGATATGGCATGGCCTTTTAGGCGGCCTGATAGCCATTATTATATTAATAGGTACGCTTTACCTGGGTTACCGGGAAGTACCTGATCTGGTGATACTGCAAAACTATACCGAATTTGGTATAGTATTTTTAGGGGTTATAGGTATAGGCATATTTATTTCGGCTTTTAGCACATTCCTTGCAGTTAACAAGTTTTTACGTTTAAAAATATACGATTTATACAGATAATATTATAGCGGGTAAAACAGGAGCTTGACAAAAGCTGCTCATGCACTCCTTAATTTAATAATTAAAAATATGGCACAACAAGTTAAAACAGCTACATCTGCAAAAAGCACACCGGCAGCCAAAGCAACAGGTACCGAGTCGGTACAATTTATATTTGACAAAAGTAATTACAGGTTGCTGATCATCAGCGTTGCCGTGGTAGCCTTTGGCTTTGTGTTAATGGCCGGCACTACTGATATTTATAGCAATACCAAAATTGTAATTGCACCTATTGTTGTATTGGCAGGCTTTGCATTAGGCTTTTTTGCCATATTAAAAAAACCTTCGGTTAATTAATTTTAGCTGGTTTGTTAACAAGAATCAGTTGGCAGGGGTAATTACTCGGTCGGCTATTTCTGCAAATAGCGTTATAAGCTCTTAACCTAACTCAATATCATCTACCCCAATGAATATTATCCACGTTATTATCCTTGCCATAATTGAAGGGATAACAGAATTTTTACCGGTATCATCAACCGGACACATGATTATTGCATCGTCAGTAATGGGCATAGCTGCCGATCCGTTTGTTAAGCTATTTACTATTGCTATACAGTTGGGCGCTATATTGTCTGTTGTGGTGTTATACTATAAACGATTTTTACAATCGGTTAATTTTTATACCAAATTATTGGTGGCATTTATACCGGCAGCTATATTTGGCTTGTTATTTAGCAAAAAAATTGATGCCTTATTAGAGAGTGCGCTTACCGTAGGCGTTACTTTATTTGTAGGCGGTATTATACTTTTGTTTGTTGACAAGTGGTTTAACAAACCCACAGTAAAAGCCGAAAAGGACATTAGTTATTTAACGGCACTTAAAATTGGCTTTTTCCAATGTTTGGCCATGATTCCCGGTACCTCGCGCTCAGCAGCAACCATCGTTGGTGGTATGTCACAAAAGCTGACACGTACTGCTGCTGCTGAGTTCTCTTTCTTTTTGGCCGTGCCTACCATGTTTGCTGCAACGGCGAAAAAACTGTATGATTTTCATAAAGAAGGCCACATATTTACGGGTGAGGAAATTAAACTGCTGGCCATTGGTAACGTAATAGCCTTTATTGTAGCAATGCTGGCCATTAAAACCTTTATTAGCTTTTTAGAACGTAAAGGCTTCCGCATTTTTGGCTGGTACCGCATTGTTATAGGTGCAGTTATCATCGGGCTAATTATAAGCGGCCATCCTTTACAAACGGTATAGGCAACATAAAATATTAATAACGCATTATTGCGAGGAGCGAAGTAATATCCTGTATGCAGAGCAATTCTGTACAGTTAGGGAGTTACTTCGCTCCTCGCATTGTCGTTTATTTACCGTTCGTACAAAAAGCCTACCTTTGCCTAAGTTTATAATTATCCGTATTGAAAAAATCTTACACCCAAATAGACGAATTTGCCGAAGGACAACTGCTGTTAGTAAATAAACCCTACAGCTGGACAAGTTTTGACGTAGTTGGCAAAATCCGCAACTCATTTAAACCGCTTAAGTTAAAGGTAGGGCACGCAGGTACGCTTGACCCACTGGCTACAGGGCTGCTCATTATCTGCACGGGTAAAATGACTAAGCAGATTGATACTTTTCAGGCCGAAGAAAAAGAATACACCGGTACCATGATCCTGGGAGCCACAACCCCATCGTATGACATGGAAACCGAACCAGATAAAAAATTTGATGCCAGCCAACTTACCGCAGAGCAGCTGCGTAATAACTGCGAGCAGTTTATTGGCGACATACAGCAATATCCGCCAGCACATTCGGCCATAAAAATTGATGGGGAGCGTTTGTATGAAAAAGCCCGCAGGGGCGAGGAAGTAGAACTGCGCTTGCGCAATGTTACCATCAACGAGTTTGAACTAACCCGTATTGAACTGCCCGAAGTTGATTTCAGGGTGGTTTGCAGTAAGGGCACTTATATCCGTTCGTTGGTAAATGATTTTGGAGCTACGCTTAATAATGGGGCATATCTTTCAAAATTAAGACGTACACGGAGCGGCAATTACCGGGTAGATGATGCCTGGGAGGTAATGGAACTGGTAAATGAGATCAGGGGATTAAAGACGGTTAATGACCCGTTGGCAAAATAAAAATACATATTTCCGTCAAAATACCGATCGGGTTTAACTCAGTCAACTAAAAAATTAACTTTGTGTTTTTACTCATAAAATGAGGGTATATAATCATATTGACGAATTTACAGCGGTAAAAAATGCAGTAGTTACCATCGGCACATTTGATGGCGTACATATTGGTCACCGCAAAATTATATCAGGAATAAAGGACCTTGCCAAGAGTACCCATGGCGAAACGGTTATTTTAACCTTCTTTCCCCATCCGCGCATGATATTGCATCCTGAGGATGAGAGCCTGAAGCTGATTACCACTATTAATGAAAAGGCGCAGCTGATGGAGGCCTTAGGAGTTGATCATTTGATCATCACCCCGTTTTCAAGGGATTTTTCAAACCAGACTGCTGAGAGTTACATCCGCGATGTGCTGGTTAATAAAATAGGCACTAAAAAAATTGTGATAGGATACGATCATCGTTTTGGTAAAGACAGGCAGGGTGGTCTGGATGATTTACTGAGGCTTGGTCCCATTTATGGCTTTGATGTGGTAGAAATACCCGAGCAGGATATTAACGAGGTGGCCATCAGCTCAACCCGTATCCGTACAGCATTGTTAAACGGACAGATTGACCTTGCTAATTCCTTTTTGGGTTATCCATTTTTTATTACCGGTACAGTGATCCGCGGTGATCAGATTGGCAGACAACTGGGGTATCCAACGGCCAATATCGTGGTTGAGGAAAAATATAAGCTCATACCATCTGACGGTATTTTTGCCGTAACTGTAAATGTAGCAGGCTGGCAGCATAAGGGGATGGCCTATATAGGCAGCCGCCCAACGGTAAATGGCCTTACACGTAATATCGAGGTTAATATTTTTGATTTTGACCAGGAGATATATAATCAGTCTATCCGCATGGAGTTTCACCATTATGTGCGCGGCGATGTCAAATTTGCATCGCTTGATGAATTGAAAGTTCAGCTGGCAAAGGATAAGGAAGACGTACTGGCATTGCTATAACTCCGCCAGGCCCCTTCCCTGAAGGGGGGCTTTTAAGCAATAATCTAAGTTTTTTTAAAAAGTGTCCCCAATCGGGGGAGATTTAGAGGGGGTTTCGTACCTTTACCTGTCAATATGGCTCTATCAGTTGCCTTGGCGCAATTGTTGAGTTTGTAGGATCATATCAAATTAATATGTTAGATTTTATCAGTAAGCTTTTTGGAAGCAAATCAGAACGGGATGTAAAAGCAATACAGCCTTTAGTTGAAAAAATTAAAGCTGAATTTGCAAAACTCGGAAACATCAGCAATGATGAGCTTAGAGCTAAAACCATAGATTTTAAAGAAACCATAGCACAGGGCCTTTCAGGTATTGATAGCGAGATACAAGCTATTAAAGACCGTACAGAAAACGAACTGGATATGGACGTAAGCGAAAAGGTGGAGCTTTACACCCAGTTGGATAAACTGGAAAAAGACCGCAATAAGGAGCTGGAAGATATATTGTTAAATATTTTGCCAGAAGCTTTTGCGGTTGTAAAAGAAACAGCCCGCCGTTTTGCCGGTAATAAAACCATTGAAGTTACTGCCACACCGTTTGACCGTGAGCTTGCCGCAAGTAAAGGCAACGTAGTTATAAAAGGCGATCAGGCTACACACCATAATACCTGGCTTGCCGCCGGTAACGAGGTAACCTGGGATATGGTACATTACGATGTGCAGCTGATTGGTGGTATTGTATTGCACCAGGGTAAAATATCAGAAATGGCCACTGGTGAAGGTAAAACGCTGGTAGCCACGCTGCCTGCTTACTTAAATGCCTTAGCCGGACAAGGTGTTCACATTGTAACGGTGAATGATTACCTGGCCCGCAGGGATAGCGAGTGGATGGGGCCGTTGTACGAGTTCCACGGTTTATCGGTTGATTGTATTGATAAACATGAGCCAAATTCTGACGAACGCCGCAAAGCTTATCTTTCAGATATTACCTTTGGTACCAACAATGAGTTTGGCTTTGATTACCTGCGTGACAATATGACACGTAGTCCTGAAGAGTTGGTACAACGTAAATCGCACTATGCAATGGTGGATGAGGTCGACTCAGTTTTAATTGATGATGCCCGTACACCTTTAATTATATCAGGCCCTATTCCACGTGGCGATGAGCATGAGTTTTATGAACTGAAGCCACGCATTGAGCGCCTGGTTAATGCACAAAAAGCTTATGTTAACGGCGTATTAAACGAAGCCAAAAAAGCAATTAACGAAGGTAATACTGACGCCGAAGGCGGTGGTTTAGCTTTATTGCGCGCCTTTAGAGGTTTGCCAAAAAGCAAGGCCTTAATTAAGTTTTTGAGCGAAGGTGCCAACAGGTCAGTACTGCAAAAGGTGGAAAATCACTATATGCAGGATCAGGGCAAGGATATGCCGAAGGTTGATGCCGAATTATTCTTTGTTATCGACGAAAAAAATAACCAGGTTGAACTGGCCGAAAAAGGTATTGAACTGATTACCTCATCGGGAGAAGATCCTCACTTTTTTGTAATGCCTGACGTAGGTACTGAAATTGCGGAGATCGAAAAATCAACCCTGAGCAACGAAGAAAAAATTGCCCGCAAGGATGAACTGATGCGCGATTTCTCTATCAAATCTGAGCGTATCCACTCGGTTAACCAATTGTTAAAAGCCTACACCTTGTTTGAAAAGGATACAGAATACATCCTGGACGAGGGTAAGGTGAAAATTGTGGATGAGCAAACCGGTCGTGTACTGGATGGTCGCCGCTACTCTGATGGTTTACACCAGGCTATTGAAGCTAAGGAAAATGTAAAAGTAGAGGATGCAACACAAACGTTTGCAACCATTACCCTGCAAAACTACTTCCGTATGTACCACAAACTTTGTGGTATGACGGGTACTGCCGTTACCGAAGCGGGTGAGTTCTGGGAAATATATAAGCTGGATGTGGTAGAGATACCAACCAATACCCCTGCAAGCCGCGCAGACAGGCAGGATCTGGTATACCGTACCATCCGCGAAAAATATAATGCCGTTGCTGATGAAATTGTTAAACTGACGGAAGCTGGCCGACCTGTGTTGGTAGGTACCACATCGGTTGAAATTTCTGAATTATTGAGCCGTATGCTTAAACTGCGCGGTATCAAACATAACGTACTGAATGCTAAAATGCACCAGAAAGAGGCTGATATTGTGGCCGAAGCTGGTAAAACAAGTACAGTGACGATTGCTACCAACATGGCCGGTCGTGGTACGGATATTAAGCTGGGTGCCGGTGTTAAGGATGCAGGTGGTTTGGCCATTGTAGGTACAGAGCGCCATGAATCCCGCCGGGTTGACAGGCAGTTGCGTGGTCGTGCCGGTCGTCAGGGCGATCCGGGTTCTTCACAGTTCTTTGTATCGTTGGAGGATAACCTGATGCGTTTATTCGGATCAGAGCGTATCTCGAACCTGATGGTACGTATGGGGATCGAGGAGGGCGAAGTGATACAACACTCTATGATCTCCAAATCAATTGAGCGTGCGCAGAAAAAGGTAGAAGAAAATAACTTTGGTATCCGTAAGCGTTTGTTGGAGTATGATGATGTGATGAACTCACAGCGTACGGTTATCTACACCAAACGTAAAAACGCATTATTTGGCGAACGCCTTGATGTTGATTTGAGCAATACCATTTTTGATGTTGTTGAAGATATTGTTACTGAATACAAAGAAGCTAACAATTATGAAGGCTTTACCCTTGAGGTGATCCGTTTGTTTTCGGTTGATATTGAACTGAGTATTGATGAGTTTGCGGCTAAGTCAATTACTGCACTTGCCGACAGGACCTTCCAAACGGTGATGGATTTTTACAAACGTAAATCTGAAGCCGTTGCACATCAGGCCTACCCGGTTATAAAAGATGTATTTGATACCCGCGGCCAGTATGTAGAAAATATTGTGGTTCCGTTTAGCGACGGTATACATGGCATACAGGTTTCGGTTCCGTTGAAAAAAGCAGTAGAAAATCATGGTGTTGAGGTATTTAAATCGTTTGAAAAGAACGTGACCTTATACCTGATTGATGACGCCTGGAAAGAGCATTTGCGTGAAATGGATGAGTTAAAACAATCTGTACAAAACGCGGTTTATGAGCAAAAGGATCCACTGTTGGTTTACAAGTTTGAAGCTTTTGAACTATTTAGAGGTATGTTGGCTAATGTGAACAAGGAGATTGTAAGCTTCCTGTTCAGGGGAGGAATTCCGGTTCAGCAGGCTCCCGATGAAATTAAGGAAGCAAAGCCGGAACCTAAGCTTGACCTGCGTAAAATGAAAACTACCAAAGCCGAGATGGTTAGCGAAAGCAACGGCATCCCTATGGATGATTTTCAGGAACACCAGAAAGCGACCCCTGTTAGGGTTGAAAATAAGATAGGCCGTAATGACCCTTGTCCATGTGGTAGTGGCAAAAAATTTAAAAACTGTCACGGCGTGGGGCAGAATTAAGATAATATATAACCACGTCATTGCGAGGGACGAAGCAATCTCCATACAGCGCGAACCATGTTTGACCTGCCTATGTAGAGATTGCTTCGTTCCTCTCAATGACGGTTTTATAAAAATAAATAATGAAAAAAGCAGTATTTGATCATAAAGCTAAACAAGCCTTCATCAAATACTGCTTTTTTTGTGCGTTAATAATTGTGTCGACACATGCCTTTGGTCAACAAATAAAAGGCAAGGTTGAAGTAATTAAAGACCCGCTGGTTGATACACTGATAGCGAAAAGATTTGAACTGAATAATGCAAGCGGTGTTTCCACGGCATTCTCATCAAACGGTTACCGGGTGCAGATATTCAGCGGTTCAAACCGTAAAGCTGCCTATAGCGCACAAGCTAAATTGCAGGATCAGTATCCCGACCTGCGTACATATATCATTTATAACGAACCGAACTTTAAAGTTCGTGCCGGTGATTTCAGAACACGCCTGGAAGCCCAAAAACTGATGCAGGAACTCCAGTCTTCATTCCCGAGCCTGTTCATCATAGCTGAAAAAATAAATCCTCCTAAAACAGATCCCGATAATGATTAAAGAGCAAATACAGGAATTATCCCGGAAAATATTTGATGATGTAGTAGCCAATCGCCGCCACTTACATAGCCATCCCGAATTATCATTCCATGAACTTCAAACCTCTGCTTTTGTGGCTGCAAAGCTTGACGAACTGGGTCTGGAATATCAAAAAATGGCCGATACTGGTTTGGTTGCCCTTATAAAGGGAGATAAACCATCAAATAATGTAATAGCCTTACGCGCCGATATGGATGCTTTGCCTATTACCGAGGTTAATGATGTACCTTATAAATCACAAAATGTTGGGGTAATGCATGCTTGCGGTCATGATGCGCATACATCATCATTACTCGGTACTGCACGTATTTTAACTGAGCTTAAAAGTGAGTTTGGAGGCACTGTAAAATTGATATTTCAACCAGCGGAAGAAAAGCTGCCTGGCGGCGCCAGTATTATGATAAAAGAGGGCGTTTTGGAAAACCCTAAGCCACAGGCCGTATTAGGGCAGCATGTAATGCCTTTAATAGAGGCTGGTAAGGTAGGTTTCCGTTCAGGTAAATACATGGCCTCAACAGATGAATTATATGTTACTGTGAGGGGTAAGGGAGGGCATGGGGCCCAACCGCAGCAAAACGTTGACCCGGTAATTATCACTGCTCATATATTAACAGCTTTGCAACAGGTGGTGAGTCGCTTTGCCGATCCTAAGAGCCCGTCTGTATTGTCATTTGGTAAAGTAATAGCCAATGGTGCAACCAACGTAATACCCAATGAGGTTTACCTGGAAGGTACTTTCCGCACGATGGACGAAAAATGGCGCGAAGAAGCTCACAAACGCATGAAGAAAATGGCTGAAGGCATTGCCGAAAGCATGGGCGGCAGCTGTGAGTTTAATATTATGCACGGCTATCCGTTCCTGATCAACGAAGAAAAATTGACCGCGGCTACCCGTAGCCATGCCGAAGATTATTTAGGAAAAGAGAATGTAGTTGACCTTGATATCTGGATGGCTGCCGAAGATTTTGCTTATTATTCACAGGCAGCTGACGCGTGTTTTTACCGTTTAGGTACCCGTAACGAAAGTCGTGGCATTACCTCATCGGTACATACACCAACTTTTGATATTGAAGAAAGTGCTTTTGGTATAAGTACCGGGTTAATGGCTTATCTGGCGGTTAAACAACTGGGAAACTAAAACAGAATATACAGCCGTCATTGCGAGGAAAGGCGAAGCCATCTCCAATAGCACAGGTGGCAAATCTGCATCATGAGGTTGCTGCACTCCTATTAACATGGTGTGCAGCAATTGTTGCAATATAAACGTCAATAGTTTGATGAAGAAATTATTATTACTACCTGCCTTAATCATAGCTTGTTGTTCTGCATCCTTTGCGCAGCAAATCAATCGTTTTAATCCCGATACCATTCGTACTATTATTATTGACTCCCTGGTTGATATTAAGTCGCATAAACTGAATGCACAGGATTTTATTGATGCCGTACTGGCCGATACCAGTTTTTATAAGGCGTTTCAAAATATGAAACGATATGGCTTTACGGCGGAGAACCGGATTTTTACCTATGATAAAAAAAACAAGGTCGACGGTAAGATCTATCGGAAAATACTGCACAGTAATAGCGTCGGTAAGCATAAAATAGAATATCTGGCCAAGCTTGACAGCGGCAATATGTTTAAAAAGAACGGTAAGTATCAGTTATATACGGTAGAAATGTTCGATTACATTTTTATGAATGCCTACAACTCTGATTTTGTTAAAGGTGATGCACTGCCGGGTTCCGGCGGTAAAAATGAATCGTATAAAGACAAGCTGAAAACGCTCATTTTTACACCCGGGCGTAAGGTAAAGGGTATTCCGTTTATCAGCAGTAAAACCGAGATATTTGCGGGCGATATGCGTGATTACTATTATTACGAATTTGCACGCGGTAAGTATCTGGATACCATTCCTGTTTACCGGTTTAAGGTAAGGTGCAAGCCAAGTACATCTGATGGCGATACCATGATCAAAGAGATGACCACCATTTTTGATGAGCGTACATTTCAAATATTGGGCCGCTATATTGATATGAAGTTTAGCAACATGTTTGTTGATTTTAACGTACAGATGAACATCGAACTCAATAACTTTCAGGGCGAGTTGCTGCCCACCAAAATAACCTATCAGGGCAACTGGAATATTCCCTTCCATAAAGAGGAGCGTGCCAGTTTTTTAATTGTGCATAAAGACTATAAAAAGGAATAACTTGATGGAGGGAGTAGCCAGCCGCAGGCACTGGAAAAAATTCTATTTAAATGTATTTCTTTTAGCATCTTATTTTTTGATGCTCGCAATTATTGTTGCTTCTCTTTATCAATCGGCAATTACAGTTTTAGGGGGTGTTTTTATGATTGTCATGAGCCTATGTCTTACTGGTGTGGCTTTATATACAGTAATTCGCTATTACAAAAATGTCCCTGGTTTTTATATGAATGCGGATTCCATAGTATTTAAAGGCAATACTGTATTTTTCTGGAAAGATCTGGAGCGCATAGAATTGGCGGGTAAAAGACCTTTTAAATATATGCTTAGTTACGCCCGGGAAGGTATGATGCTTAAATTTAAGGGCAGCAATGAAATTTATTTATTTGACGATATGTACACCAGTACAGCCACCGTTAAACGTTTTATAACTTGCCATGTTGTCAAAAAAACACGAGATACGGAAAGCAGTATAATAGGCCCCAAGATTTCAGATGCCCTGCAGGAGCAATACATAGCTTATAGTGGTAATCAACTTCTTAACTATCGTGGCGTGCTTTTATGGTGTATGCTGGCGCTTTTATTGTATGGTATCATCATGAATAATAATGTAATATTTACCGTGTTTTTACTTGGTTTGAGCGGTAGCTGCTTTTTGTGGCTATCCGCCTATATGTATAGCTTTGGCTTGTCGGATAATTATTTGGTGGTCCGTAACCCCAATTTATTTTGGATAAAAAAAGCATATCGGCTTAACGATATTAAAGAAGTGGTTTTTGAACAGCAACATTCCAAGCTGCCGTACTCATTAAGAATAATAACTGCTGATTTTGAAAGTGATTTATATATGGCCGGTACCCTATGGAATAAAAAGTGGGTGTCATTGCAAAAGGATCTGGAAAGTAAGAATATTAAAGTGCGAAATGAATGTATAATTTAACATTATCCTTACTGCTACAAACACAAAAGGCCTCATTAATGAGGCCTTTTGTGTTTTATAAACTGTTGATCCACTTTACCAGCTCGTCACGGGATTTACCCGTTTTTTGCTGAAGTTTCCCTAACATTTCGTCGTCTTTCCCTTCTTCGTGTATCAGATCGTTATCGGTTAAATCGCCATAGGCCTGTTTGATTTTGCCTTTCAATTCATTCCATCCGCCTTTTAATTCTAATTTATCCATGATGTTTTTTATTTAGATGTACTAAATAAACAGCGGGACTGGGAATTGGTTTTGGAGTTACGTACAAAAAAGAATGCAGGCGATCAGGAGTAAAGGCCGGCGCTTATGTTCCCGCTGGTTGCTCCTGATTGCCTGCATGTGTTTTATTTTTTGATTGTCAAAATGGCTTTCGCTGCTTTGAGTCTACTATAAAGCCCCTGCCTTAATTTCATCCACCACGGCCGGATCAAGCAGGGTAGAAGTATCTCCTAAGTTGGCGGTATCTCCTTCGGCTATTTTACGTAAAATGCGGCGCATAATTTTGCCCGAACGTGTTTTAGGTAGGCCGGTTACAAACTGTATCTTATCAGGTTTTGCAATGGCGCCAATAATGCGCGATACGGTCATCATGATATCCTTGCGGGTAAGATCATCCTCTGCATGGTGTTTAGGGCATACCACAAAGGCGTAGATACCTTGCCCCTTAATGTCATGCGGGTAACCAACCACGGCCGACTCCACCACGCTGCTATGCATGTTAATGGCGTTCTCTACCTCGGCAGTACCTATGCGATGCCCTGATACGTTCAGCACATCATCAACACGGCCGGTTATACGGTAATAGCCATCCTTATCACGGAGGCAACCATCGCCGGTGAAATACAAATTGTCATAAGTGGCAAAGTAAGTAGTGCGGCAGCGCTCATGATCACCATAAGTAGTGCGCAGCATACCCGGCCACGGAAATTTGATACACAAGTTACCGCTCACGCCGTTGCCTTCAATCTCTTTACCATTTTCATCAACCAAAATAGGTTGTATGCCAGGTAGTGGCAAGGTAGCGTAGCCAGGTTTGGTAGGTGTTACATTGCAAATTGGCGAAATCATTAAACCGCCGGTTTCTGTTTGCCACCAGGTATCAGCAATAGGACAGTTGCCATGACCAATCTTTTCATCAAACCAATGCCATGCCTCTTCATTAATAGGTTCACCTACAGAGCCCAGTTTGGTAAGCGAGCTCAGATCTTTACCCTTAAGAGGCTCTTCACCAAAGCTCATTAACGAACGGATGGCTGTTGGTGCTGTATATAGGATGTTTACCTTATATTTATCTACTATCTCCCAAAAACGACCTGCATCAGGGTAGGTTGGCACACCTTCGAACATTAGCGTAGTAGCGCCCTGCGATAGCGGGCCATACGCAATATAGGAGTGACCGGTGATCCAGCCGATATCAGCAGTACAAAAGTATACTTCGCCCTGGTTATATTGAAATACATTGGCAAATGTGTAGCCGGTATAAACCATATAGCCGCCGCAGGTATGTACCACGCCTTTAGGCTTGCCGGTAGAGCCGGAGGTGTACAGGATAAACAGCATGTCTTCTGCGTCCATTTCTTCAACGGGGCATTCAGGATTGCCTTGTGTTTCTACTTTTTTTACTTCATCTTCCCACCAAACATCGCGACCCTTGATCATGGATACCGGTGTACGGCTGCGGGTAAGTACAATTACTGTTTTAACAGATTTGCATTGCACCAATGCATCATCTATCACGTTTTTTAAAGGGATCTCTTTGGTGCCCCTGAAGCCACCGTCGGCAGTTATTACAATATTACAGGCTGCATCATTTATCCTGTCGGCAATTGATTGTGCCGAGAAGCCGCCAAATACTACCGAGTGAACGGCACCTATACGGGCACAGGCCAAAACTGCAATTGCCAGCTCAGGCACCATAGGCATGTAAATACAAATACGGTCGCCTTTTTTTGCACCGTTATTTTTAAGCACATTGGCAAACTGGCAAACTTTGTCATGCAGTTGGCGGTAAGTTAAAATGCGGTGGTTTTCATGCGGATCATTTGGCTCCCATATAATAGCAGGCTTGTTGCCCAGGGTTTCCAAATGGCGGTCAAGACAATTTTCAGTGATGTTAAGTTTGGCACCCTGGAACCACTTGATCCGGGGCTCTTTAAAGTTCCAATCCAGCACCTTGTCCCATTTTTTGCGCCATAAAAAGTTATTGGCAATGCCTTCCCAAAATTGTTCAGGCTGCTCAACACTTTGCTGGTAAACCTGTTTATACTCTTCAAATGATGTAATCTTCATGGTGTTTATAATGGTGGGCGTAAATTAGCAATTTATGTGTTAAGTGTAAATTAAAAACAGGCCTTTTTAAATAATTTTAAAAAGTTTACTTAATGTATTGAGGATGTTAAACTAAGGTTAGTTTGGGGCTCAATAAAAGAATTTAAAAATAATTGAAAACACTGTTGAATATTTGATTAAAAAGTCTGATATTTGCAAACTCTTTTTGAATAAAGGGTTGATAATTAAAAATATTTGTCATGTCAAGAATTTGTGATCTAACAGGAAAAGGATCTTTAGTGGGTAACAACGTTTCTAACTCAAACGTTAAAACAAAACGTAGGTTTCATCCTAACTTAAAACTGAAAAAGTTTTATATCCCTGAAGAGGATAAATGGATTACCTTAAAGGTATCTACGTCAGCTGTTAAAACCATCACTAAGAATGGTATAACTGCTTGTATCAATAAATTTGTAAAAAAAGGATACATTTAGTAGGTTGTACGTTAAGTGTTTTGCCTTTTAGGCAAGATATAATACGTACAGTGTATAATTAAAAAATTACGTAAGCCGAGAGGGTGACACGTACAACATAAAAAGAAAATGGCAAAAAAAGGCAATAGAGTTCAGGTAATTTTAGAATGTACTGAACATAAAACAAGCGGTATGCCAGGCATGTCTCGCTATATTACCACTAAGAACAAAAAAAATACAACTGAAAGACTGGAAATGAAAAAATTCAACCCGGTTTTAAGGAAAGTAACTGTTCATAAAGAGATTAAATAAGTTTACGTTAACGGTTTACGTTATACGCAAATCAACTTATAACTAATTGTTTAACATTACGTAATACGTATCACGTAAAACGTACAACACAAAAACAACATGGCAAAGAAAGTAGTTGCAACACTGAAAGTAGCAGGTAAAGGAAAAGAATATTCAAAAGTGATCACTATGAATAAATCACCAAAAACAGGTGCTTATTCATTCAGAACACAAATTGTTCCTAACGATTTTGTTAAGGATGCAATTGCAGGTAAAACCCTGTAATAATTATTGATCAAAATACGGAAGCCGTCTTGTTTTTACGAGAGGGCTTTTTTTGTTGATAGCTATGCTCCAAACAGACTTTTGCAAGTGACGGATACAATATAACATTCATTTGATATCCGTTAACGCGATAATCAGCATATTTGGGCTACTAAACATAAACATCGAAAAATCAGCATATTTGAAATTTGCACATCCGCACATCTAAAATCTGCATATCTTAAAAAACTATGGGATTATTTGATTTTTTTAAGAAAAAGGACAACACGCAGCAGGAACAGCAAGCGCTTGATACTGGTTTGGAAAAAACCAAAGACAACTTTTTTTCAAAGATCACCAAGGTAATTGCCGGTAAATCAACCGTTGATGATGATGTTCTTGATGAGCTGGAAGAGGTACTGGTAACATCAGATGTTGGTGTTAGCACTACCCTAAAAATAATTGAACGCATACAGGCCCGTGTAGCCCGTGATAAATACGTTGGTACCAGCGAGCTGAATACTTTACTAAAGGACGAAATTCAGCAATTGCTGGCCGAAAATAACAGTAATGATTTCAGAAATTTTGAATATGGCAACCACAAACCTTATGTAATTATGGTAGTGGGTGTTAATGGTGTTGGTAAAACTACTACTATTGGCAAGCTGGCTCATAAATTAAAGCAAGCAGGTAATCAGGTTGTTTTAGGTGCCGCAGATACCTTTCGCGCTGCAGCGGTTGACCAGATTAAACTTTGGGGCGAGCGAGTTGGCGTTAAGGTAGTTGCCCAGGCTATGGGCTCTGATCCGGCATCTGTAGCTTACGATACCCTGCGCTCGGCCGTGGCCAATGGCGATGACGTAGCTATTATTGATACTGCCGGCCGTTTGCATAACAAGGTAGGTTTGATGAATGAACTTACTAAGATCAAAAATGTGATGGAAAAAGTAATTCCCGGTGCGCCACATGAAATTTTGCTGGTGCTTGATGCATCAACCGGGCAAAATGCCATTGAGCAGTGCAAGCAATTTACCGAAGCTACTGCCGTTAACGCCCTTGCTTTAACCAAGCTTGACGGCACAGCCAAAGGCGGTGTGGTAATAGGCATATCTGATCAGTTTAAGATTCCTGTAAAATATATAGGTGTAGGCGAAGGAGTAGAGCATTTGCAGCTTTTTGACAGGCAGGCATTTGTAAATAGCCTATTTAAAGAATAAATTTAAAAATAACGTTATTGCGGGGTATGGAGCAACCTTTAACTGTATAAAGCAGAAGATCGCTTGACTCATCGGAATAACGCATTGTTGTTGCAATGATTAGTGTGTTATGAAAACAAAAGAAATTTCCCGACCGGTAGCAAACCCAGTTAAACAGCGTGTAAACGTAGTTACTTTGGGCTGCTCAAAAAATATATACGATTCTGAAATATTGATGGGGCAGTTAAAGGGCAATCACTTTGATGTGGTGCACGAGGCTGATAAAGTTAACAGCAATGATATTATTGTTATTAATACCTGCGGTTTTATTGATAATGCCAAACAGGAATCTATTGATACCATACTGCAATACAGTGAATTAAAAGAACAGGGAAAAGTAGGTAAAGTAATTGTGACCGGTTGCCTGAGCGAACGTTACAAACCCGAGCTGGAAGCAGAGATTACTAACGTTGATGCCTATTTTGGTACTAATGATCTGCAAAACTTATTGCAATCAGTAGGGGCCAATTACAAGCATGAGCTAATTGGCGAGCGTTTATTAACTACGCCATCGCATTTTGCATACTTTAAAATTGCCGAGGGCTGTAACCGTCCGTGTTCATTCTGTGCCATTCCGCTGATGCGGGGTAAGCACCTGAGTACACCGATTGATCAATTGGTGAAGGATGCACAGGCATTGGTAAAAAATGGTACTAAAGAATTAATACTGATTGCCCAGGACCTTACCTATTACGGCCTGGATCTATATGGCAAACGTAACCTGGACGAGTTGCTGCGCCGTTTGAGTGATGTTAATGGAGTAGAGTGGATCAGGCTGCAGTATGCCTACCCTTCCGGTTTCCCGATGGAGATACTGGATGTGATGAATGAGCGCGATAATATTTGCAAATACATGGATATGCCGCTACAGCACATTAGTGATAATATGCTGAAATCAATGCGCCGTGGCCTCACCAAGCAAAAAACAATAGACGTAGTAAACGAAATTCGCGATAAAGTACCGGGCATTGCCATGCGTACTACGCTAATAACCGGCTACCCCGGTGAAACCGAACGCGATTTTGAAGAAATGCAGGAATGGGTTGAAGAAACCAGGTTTGACCGCTTAGGTTGTTTTACCTACTCGCACGAAGAAAAAACACATGCTTACTCTTTAGTTGATGATGTACCGGATGAGGTAAAACAACAACGTGCTGACGCCATAATGGAAATTCAGCAGGGAATATCATTCGATAAGAACCAGGAAAAAATAGGACATACCTTTAAGGTGCTGATTGATAAAAAGGACGGTGATTATTTTGTTGGTCGTACAGAGTTTGATTCACCGGAGGTAGATAACGAGGTTTTAATTGATGCCAGTATTGATTATGCCACTATCGGGAGCTTTGTGAGTGTGAAGGTTGACAGCGCCGAGGACTTTGACCTTTATGGACAAATTGTAAAATAATATAATTTGTAATTTCCTGATGGTTGATTTTAAGATTTAATAATCTAAATTCGAAATCAGTATCTAATATTTGATGCTGATTACATGTTCTATAGTTGAATTTTTTAAATTCGAAACGGAACATCCGAAATCCAAAATCAAGAATGGAAGCCTCCTGTACAAGTTATAAAAATACCGGATTTTTTTCGCCAACGGTTGTCGATTACCTCGAAAATCGGGCCGATCTAAAACCTTTCTATGGCCATCAGCCTAATATGGCGGGTTTTACCGACCTGTTAAAAGATAAAAAAGTTATTGCCAACAGGGAAATTCTGACGCGTGTATTAACCAGGCAATACGGTATCGGGGCCGGAAGCCCGGAAGTTGAAAAGTCAGGAAGTAACGAAACTAATACACAATCTACAACCTACAACGTTCAGGCGCCCGTAGCTCAGAATTTACAGCTTTTAAAGCTCGATAATACCTATACCATTACAACCGGTCATCAACTTAATATATTTGCTGGCCCGTTATATTTCCTTTATAAAATTGCTACGGCTATTAAGCTGGCACAGCAGTTAACTGCAGCTCATCCTGATAAAAACTTTGTTCCGGTATATTGGATGGCCAGCGAAGATCATGATTTTGCCGAGATCAGCTACACTAATATTGGTGGTAAAAAAGTGCATTGGTGGTATGAGGCGTCTGGTGCCACAGGTCGTATAAACCCGGATACCATGCGCCAGGCCCTAAATCAGTACAAAGGTGTTTTAGGGATGGAGGGCCACTCCAAAGAGCTGGGCGAAATTGTTGAAACTGCCTACACCCGCTTTGATAAACTGGCCGATGCCACGCGTTATTTAGTTAACGCACTCTTTGGTCAATATGGCCTGGTTATTATTGATGCCGATGACCACGAATTTAAACGCCAGTTTGCACCAATTATGCAGCAGGATATTATAAAGCAAAACAGCTTTAAAAATATTAATGCCACTAATGAGCAATTACAAAAATTAGGAGTACACATACAGGTTAATCCCCGGGAGATAAACTTTTTTTACCTGCAGGATCAGCTTCGGGAACGTATAGTTTTTGAAGATGATGCATACCAGATAATGAATACCAACACCCGGTTTACCGAAGCCGAATTAAAGCAGGAAATAGCAACTTACCCGGAGCGCTTTAGCCCTAATGTGGTGATGCGCCCTTTGTATCAGGAATGTATATTGCCCAACATTGCTTATATAGGCGGCGGCGCCGAGGTGGTGTACTGGCTGGAGTTAAAATCAAACTTTGACTTTTATGACGTGGATTTTCCTATCCTGATTTTGCGTAATTCAGCTTTAGTAGTACGTAAAGAGCAGGCCGCCAAAATTGAACGCATGGACCTGGATGTTGCAGCTTTATTTAAACAAACTGATGCGTTGCAAACCGAATGGGTAAAGAATCATAGCGAACATCGGTTGTCTTTAGAAGAGGAATGGCGTGAACTGACCTGCGTTTTTGAAAAAATAAAACTACGTTCCTATAAAATTGATCCCACATTATCACCATCCGCAGCTGCTGTACAGGCTCGCCTTAAAAATGCTGTTGATAGCCTTGAAAAAAAACTGATCAGAGCCGAAAAACGCAATTACCAGGTAAGGCTTGAGCAGTTATCGGCAGTTAAAGCGGAGCTCTTTCCTAAAGACAGCCTGCAGGAGCGTACCGAAAACTTTGGTTTGATGTATGTAAAATGGGGCCAATTATTTATTGATGAGCTTGTACGCCATTTTGAGCCTCTTGATTTTGAATTTACTATTCTGACGGAAGAGTAGGCCCTCATCTTTAATAATTATGTTATTGCGAGCGCAGCGCGGTAATCGCGAACTATGCAGATCTGATTTGTACAGTTCGCGATTGCTTCGTCGTTCCTCCTCGCAATGACATGATTGATACAGATCCCCTTTTTTTATTCCCCTACACCAATCAAAATATAAGTAATTTCGCATAATGAAAACAGCGAAACCAACTATACTTGTTGTAAACGACGATGGGATAACGGCCCCCGGTATAAAAGCTCTAATAGATGCCATGAGCGAGATTGGCAGGGTAGTGGTGGTTGCGCCAGATAGTCCTCAATCGGGAATGGGGCATGCCATCACTATTGGCAAACCGTTGCGTTTAGACAAAGTAGAAATATACGAGGGGATTGAAATGTACCGTTGCTCTGGTACTCCGGTTGATTGTGTAAAGCTGGCAGTAAACAAGATATTCAAAGGCGAAAAGCCTGACCTTTGTGTATCGGGTATTAATCATGGTTTAAATAACTCCATCAATGTTTTATACTCAGGCACTATGTCAGCCGCTGTTGAAGGCGCAATTGAAAGTATTCCGTCAATCGGCTTTTCACTGGATGATTATACGTTGCAGGCTGACTTTAGTCATTGCATCAAATATGTGAAAGAGCTGGCGCTGCAGGTATTGGAAAATGGTTTACCGCCAGCTACCTTGCTCAATGTAAACTTTCCCAATACTCCTCATATAAAAGGGATCAAAATATGCCGGCAGGCAGCTGCTAAGTGGGCCGAAGAGTTTGATGAAAGGATAGATCCGCATAAACGACCATATTATTGGTTAACCGGCGTATTTCAGCTGAATGATGGCGGCGAAGATACTGACGTTTGGGCATTAGAACGTAACTATGCATCAGTTGTACCTGTACAGTTTGATATGACCGCCCACCACGCCATCCCAATTTTAAATAACTGGAAATTTAATGTCTAAATATAACAGCGTGGTAGCCGGAATAATAGCTGGTTCAATATTGCCAGCCATTAGCCTGTTTGTTTTTTTGTACCTGTTAAAAGGTAGCTTTTTAATATTTAATAAGCCGGGCGTGCCTTATCTGGTAGCTACCGGCTTAAACCTTTTTATTATTAGGTACTGTGCAAAAAAGAGATTAGATAAAACTACTATGGGGATGGTGTTAGTCACCTTTGTATTTATGCTGGCCATATTTATATTTAAATTGCAACCTATACGATGAGATATTACCTGGTAGCCGGTGAAGCTTCGGGCGATTTGCATGGAGCCAACCTGATGAAAGCCCTTAAAGTATTTGATACCAATGCCGAGTTCAGGTTTTTTGGCGGCAACTTGATGGAGGCCGAAGGCGGTACGCTGGTAAAACATTATGCCGATATGGCCTACATGGGCCTTGTGGAGGTAATCGTAAATCTGCCTGCTATTTTAAAGAACCTGAAACAATGCAAGCAGGACATCAATAACTGGCAGCCCGATGTTTTGGTACTTATTGATTTTCCTGGCTTTAATTTAAAGGTTGCGGCTTATGCAAAAAGTATAGGTTTGCCGGTAAATTATTATATATCGCCAAAGGTGTGGGCCTGGAATCAGAAAAGGGTTCTGAAAATCAAAAAGATAGTTGATTATTTGTTTTGCATACTGCCATTCGAGGTTGATTTTTATAAAAGCTGGGGCATGGAGGTTGACTATGTCGGTAATCCCCTGCTTGATGCAGTAGCCGCCTTTGAACCAGAGCCTGATTTTTTGCAACGGCATCAGCTTGCAGGCAAAAAGATCATCGCCCTGCTTCCTGGTAGCCGTAAGCAGGAAATTAATCACCTGTTACCGCAAATGCTGGGTGTTGCGGGCCATTTTCCTGATCATCAGCTCGTAATAGCCGGAGCTCCATCATTTAACCAGGAATATTACAACCAGTTTTTAGCAGATAAAAGCATACCAGTACTTTTTAACGCAACCTATAACTTGTTGAGCCATGCAGATGCGGCTGTAGTAGCCTCAGGAACGGCCACGCTTGAAACAGCCTTGTTCAACGTGCCCCAGGTGGTGGTTTATAAAGGCAATCCGCTTACAATAGCAGTAGCACGCATAGTTGTGAAACTGGATTTTATATCCCTTGTTAATCTCATTATGAACCGCGGGGTAGTAAAGGAGTTGATTCAGGAAGATTGCACATCAGCTAAGATCATTGCTGAACTGGATCTTATCATCAATAACAGGATATACCGGGAAGATATGCTGAAAGGCTATGATGAGCTTGATGAGCGCATGGGGCAACCGGGAGCTTCTGCCAAAACTGCCGCTTTGATAGTTAAATACGCCACTAACAAATAAAGCCCTGTTTTAACAGGGCTTTATTTGTTTCATAGGGTGAGGTGATGTTTTAAATTTTTGTAGGTAGATGTGTAATATGTTGATCAGGCTGCTGACAGTGTTTGTTGCGCAGAAGGCTGTTGATTGATGTTCATAATTTTATTTTTCGCTCTGAAGTTTTTAAGATCTTCCGATAAAAGGTTTTTCAATTCGGTGTCAAAGCGGGCAACTAATTTACTTGTTGATGGTGTTTTATAGGTTTTCATAGGTAGATGTTTTTGTAGGTAAGCGTATATTATATATTAGGCTGCGCTCGGTAAAAATTGAGTTTTAGCTTTTAAGTTCTTCAGGTCGCTCATGATAATGTTTTTTAATTGGTTATCAAAGCTTGCAACTAACTTGCTGATTGATGGTTTTTTTGTGGTTTTCATAGTTTTAGTTTTTTGTATATTTTAAATGTCTTAATCGTTCTTTTTAGTTTCCTCGTTTTCGGTGAGGTTATCTTTCCGTCGTTTGGCTTCTTTATATTGCCTTAATATCTGTTCCTTATCTCGCTCGTCCGAGGTCTTTGTAGGCTCTACCGGATTTTCCCATTCCTTTTCGTCTTCCTTAACCGTTTTCTTTATAGTTTTCATAACAGTTACGTTTGATAGCTACTATTCCAAATCAATGCCAAAAAATTAATTAAGAGGAAAAAAAGTCAGTAAAGTTTTCGGATTTTTTTACAATAGTATGTAAGGGCCTGTTTTTAAAGGTTTTTGTACCAAATAAAAATTTGGTTTTTTTATACAGCTGTGTAATGTTTTATGGAAGAGTGGTGTACAAAGCGGTCAATTATTGAAGTGTAGTATGCTAAATCCGTACATTTTTCCGGTAATTAAATAGGTGTGCAGCTAGCGCAACCATAGCAAAGCCGCCGCCTATAGCACATACTCCGTTCCATTGGTAGTTTTTCCAGAGCAAACTGGCTAAAAACGTTCCGGAGGCACCGCCTATAAAATAAGACACCATGTATACTGTATTTAAACGGTTACGCGCCTCGGGGATCAATGCAAAAATGATGGACTGGTTGGATATGTGTGTGGCTTGAACACCCATGTCCAATATAATTACACCTATAATTAA
Organism: Mucilaginibacter saanensis; assembly: GCF_014200575.1. GTDB lineage: Bacteria > Bacteroidota > Bacteroidia > Sphingobacteriales > Sphingobacteriaceae > Mucilaginibacter. The sequence goes on from NZ_JACHBZ010000020.1 coordinate 120,625, forward strand.
CCCGGCTATACTGTGGCTTGAATAGTAAAAGATAATATAGGAGATAACTACTAATAATAAAGTGTAGCCCGATAATTTGTAGGAGTCCATTTTGTCGCTCAGTCTGCCCATTAATCCTGCTGCGAGCGCTCCAAATGCACCAACCAGGCCAAATGCCCCGGCAGCGGCGCTACCTTCGTTAAACTGGGGTTGTTTTAGTAGAAATACCAATGTGGTCCAAAAGGCACTGAATCCTGCAAAGCATAAACCTCCTCTGAACGCCGCCATGCGTAGTTTAGGTTGTGTTTTAATAAGGTGGATCAGTGATTTCATAAGGCTTTTATAATTGCCTTTGTAATCGGGCTCAACCTCCGGTAAAAAGAAAAATATCATTATCCACATCAATAACATTAGGCCGGTAGCTATATAATACATTGATCGCCAGCCAAAATGCTGCCCAATAAAGCCACTTAGGGTGCGGGAAAGTAATATGCCTATTAAAAGACCGCTCATAACAACCCCTAACTTTTTGCCACGCTCATGTGCGTTTGCCAGATGTGCCGCCATTGGTATAAGCAGTTGTGGAATTATTGATGACAGGCCGAGTAAAAAACCAGCTATAGTCAATATAATAATAGAAGGTGCAATGGCGCTAATTAACAGCGAAAATATAATAAGCGCAAAATCAAGGAGGATAAGCCGTTTGCGCTTCACCATATCAGCCAAAGGGACAATAAACAATAAGCCGCTGGCATAACCAATTTGTGTAAACAGGGACAATTGCTGTGCTTTTTTATCGGTTATATTAAATGTGTGTGCAATATCGGCCAGTAAAGGCTGACTGTAGTATATATTGGCCACCACCAGTCCGGTTGCTACGGTCATGATCCATAACGTCAACTGGGTTAAATGAGGGTGGTTTTTAGAAGGAGGAGTAGCAGTCATTATTTGAATAAATAAAATCTGCTGCAAAAGTGACAAAGCATTTTTAAAATGAAGCCTGTTTAAGGTAATTTTTATCTCATAATAAACAATAAGATCAAAATTCAGGAGTTCTATATTTTAACAAATTGAAAGTGTTTGTGTGTTTTTTTTAATTTTATTGTTAATTGTGGCGTTGTTTTAGTCAGAAAATTTAATTTTTATATTGTTTTATTCTGTTTTGGGATTTAAATTCTGATTTATTTGTTTTTTATCTCGTGTTTTCTATCTGAAATTAGTAAATATTAAATTTTTATGGTAATAAAATGATTTAATGAAATAATTTAATTGTAAAAATGTTATTTATGTATATTTTTCAATAAATATTAAAAAATTGTCACATTATTAAAAATTAATTGGTATTTTTGAGAATCAAATAAAGAATGTGACTGTGTTTGATAAATGTTACAAAAAAATTACAAAATAAAATTGGTGTATTTGAAAACTTAGTGTTACTTTTACACCATAATAAAAACACAAAAAAGTCTTCTCATAATTTAGGTTTATAATTGGTTAGTAAAGGCCCCTGCCCATCAGGGGCTTTACTTGTTTAAAAGAGTTTTACATGCTTGACTAATTTCCCGGAAATAATAAAAATAGGTGTTAAACAGATACTATAAAAGCTCACTTCTTATTTGAAAAAGAGGAAAATAACGCCTGGGATGCTTACGTGAAAATATTTTTTAATATAAACTTGCTCTAATAGTCGAATTGCATATATTTGCAATCCAAATTTGGGGGATTAGCTCAGCTGGCTAGAGCGCTTGCATGGCATGCTTACCCCAAACCACTCTCACTGCATCTAAATCAACTTTTTCAATCAATTCTATTCTTTTCACGTGCAAATTGCGTGCAATCTGATCTTTGTTAAAGATTCTGTTAATTAATACAAAAATAAGATTTATTATAAGATGCCTTCATCAGCAAATGAATAGTAACTATCTGTTGTTATTATGATGTGATCTAACACCTGAATATCTAAAACCTTCCCAGCCTCTTTTATTCTTCGTGTCATATTTAAATCTTGCTCACTCGGCTGAATGTTACCCGATGGGTGGTTATGTGCTAAGATCACATTATGAGCACAGCTTAGTAAAGCTGATGCAAAGACTAGTTTTAAATCTACAAAGCAACCTGCCATTCCTCCTGTACTCACCGTATAAATACCAAGTACCTTATTCGACCTACTTAGTAATATCAATTTAAATTGTTCTATAAACTCAATATTACCTTTATCCCAAGACGATAACAGTAACTTGTAAGCTTGCCTACCCGTTTCTACCTTAGGTCTGTGTTGAGCCTTAATAACTGGCCAGTAGGTCAACTGAATTTCGGCGCATTGAAGCATGTTTTGCATTTCCATAATCTTAATTGTTAAGTGAATAAATAATTATGGGGCCCAACAAGTGCAAGGCTGAATTAAATGCAAGGAGGAACGGAATAAATGTAAGGTAATGCGCAGGGTTGTGTTTATGCCGGAAATTCCTTGCCTTGTATTCCAGGCTCACACTTAACTTTGCCGAATAATTATTATCTCACTCCTTCGATTTCTTTTTATAAATTAAGAATGAACCGATTACACAGGCAGAAAAAGACAGTAAAATATCTGTGTATAACCCCTGAAAATCCACTGTCTTTGTGATAACTATTTCTCTATAACAGAATAATTATTCATAACGAGATTTAAAATCCCGATTCGATTAATCTATCTCATTCTTAAATATTAAGAAGAACCTTTTTAATATCATTAAGAGCACTAATAAAAACTCTACCACTAAACTAATGGCAATTACATTAGTGATGGCTAAATAAACACATTTGACTAGGCTGAAATTTAAATTAGATTTTAATATATCAATGATTATCAGAGTGGAGATTCTGATGAACCAGACCACCTGATTCCGGGGCAAGCTGACCACCAATTCCGGGGCAAACTGACCAGGGGATTCCGGGACAAACTGACC
>NZ_JACHBZ010000021.1 GCF_014200575.1 Mucilaginibacter saanensis
TTCCAAAACTTATTTTTTTTTATTTTTCTAAGCTTTTTCTAACCCTTTTCCCTCTCTTCTTTCATCCCCCTCTTGCGGGTTGCAAAGATGCAAATCTTATTTCAATTTATCAAGTGAAATTTTCACTTTTTTAAACCTTTTTTAATCTGCTAAATCTTCAAAAAACAACGCCCTTTTTCCTTAAGCGGTCACAAATGTACAGAGAAAACTACTTACCTACCAAGAGAAATTATCAAATAATTAAAACAATTTCGCAAGTACTTGTAAACTAACCCTAAATTCGGTAGTTACACGTCAGTTTATCTTATAAATAATAGCATTTACCTTATTTGTATATTTGAAAAGTATATGAACAAAACCACATTTCCTGAAAACTTCCTGGCCTCATTAAGCGCAGAAAACGGATTTGATGAGCAAAATTTCGTAAAAGCCCATCAATTTTCGGATACACCTACCTCTATAAGGTTAAATCCTTTTAAGCTATCGACCCTAAAAACCGATGAACAAGTGCCTTGGTGTGCCGATGGTTTTTATTTAAATACCCGTCCATCGTTCACTTTCGACCCACTTTTTCATGCCGGATGTTATTATGTGCAGGAAGCATCATCAATGTTTATCGATCATATATTAAAACACATCAGGCAAAATAAGCAACAACCAGTAAAAGTACTGGACCTTTGCGCGGCTCCTGGCGGCAAAAGTACCCTGCTCAATTCGGCTATTAACGCCGATGATCTGTTAGTAGCTAACGAAATTATTAAAACACGCGTACCTGTATTAACTGACAACCTGAGCAGGTGGGGGCAAGCCAATGTTATTGTGAGCAACAACGACCCAAAAGATATTGGCAAACTCAAAAGCTTTTTTGATATTATGCTGGTTGATGCCCCTTGTTCAGGATCGGGTATGTTCCGGAAAGATCCACAGGCCATGAATGAATGGTCTGAAGCTAACGTAAACCTTTGTCATCAGCGGCAGGAGCGCATACTTGCCGACATACTACCGGCTTTAAATGAGGATGGATACCTTATATATAGCACCTGCTCTTATTCGCACCAGGAAAACGAAGATATATTGGATTGGCTTTGCCAGGAATTTGAACTGGAAAGCATCCGCATACCTATATATAAGGAGTGGGGCATTGTAGAAACCGAATCGGCACAGCAAAAAGCCTGGGGTTACCGTTTTTATCCCGGCCAGGTAAAGGGTGAGGGATTATTTGCCGCCTGTTTAAAAAAGAAGAACAACACCGGCGAGCTGGGCAATTTTAAAAACAATATGTCGCAAAAAATAAGCAGCAAGGAAATTGACCAGGTAAAAGCCTATATCAACAATCCGGATAGCTTTTACTATTTTAAAGTAACTGATGACTGGTTGGCCATTAATCGTGAGCATAAGGAAAGCCTGAACATTTTACAGCGGCACTTATACCTCAAAAAGTCGGGAGTGCGTGTGGGTAAGCTGATGGGGAAAGATCTGATACCTGACCATGAGCTGGCCTTGAGTACTATTATTAATAAGGACGCTGTTTTACAAACCCCACTGGACTATGACCAAGCCATACAATACCTGCGCAGGGACAACATTGATCTTAATCCGACAGAAAAAGGATGGAGCCTGATGACGTTTGAAGGCCACGCATTGGGCTGGGCCAAATTGTTACCTAACCGTATCAATAATTATTATCCTAAAGAGATCAGAATATTGGCCTCCCAGCCCCCTAAAGGAGGAGTTTCTGATTAGTATAGCGTTTTAGGTATAACTTCTAAGAATCCAAGCCATTGTTTAATGTCAAAAACTACAGAACAAAAAAGGACACATAGTGATGTGTCCTTTTATAAATAACTTGCAAATTAAAAATCCCCCCTTTAGGGGGCTAATAGTCGCCTATAGACAACAACACCAGCGTACAGGCATTTTCTGTTGCGATACCTTTTTCATTGGCCATTCGGCGCAGTTCCGAGTTTTCTGTTCCCGGATTAAATATAATGCGCTTTGGATTGGTGTTTAATATATAATCATATAACGGTGGTTGATTTTGCGGACCCACATACAAGGTCACCGTATCAATATCGTCATGAATGGTTTCAGGCTTTTCAATAGGTACTCCTGCTACTTCGCCTGTTTTTATCCCTACATTTACTATAGTATGCCCTTTGCTCACCAATCTGTTTGCAGCCAGGTAAGCATATCTGCTGGCATCGGGTGTTGCGCCCAGTACCAATGTTTTTTTATCAGCCATTGATTATTCTGTTTAATAAGGCGATCTGGCCTGAATGATATATATGATGCTGTACCAGTCCGTTGATCAGTTCTTCATAAGTTACTCCAATCCCAGAATCGCTGTTTCGTTCATCCAACGTTGGCTCAATCCATTGTTCCTCAGAAAATTTCTGGATAATGCCTATCAAATTTACGTTAACCAGTTTCAGATCTTCAACATAATTTTGCCATTTTTGTTCGTCGGGCTTGCCGGTTTCGGGCCAGTCGCCGCTGGTGGGCACGCCCGATGGTAAACCGTTCATCCGGTCCATCACCTCCTCTGTCCAGGCTACCATGTGTAAAACTATCTCTGCCACATTATGTACCGATCCTGGCGGTTTTTCATATGCAGCCTCAAAGCTGATACGTTCTATAATAGTATAAACCGATGATCCGTACCAGGGATCGCCCGCTAAAACCTGCTGTAATTGTTTTGAAATTCTTTCAGAAATACTCATCCTAATATTTTTAATGTTGCCACTGCGCAATTAACTCCATCAATAGCAGCAGAAATAATGCCACCGGCATAACCTGCGCCTTCGCCACATGGAAATAACCCCTGAACCTGCGGATGCTGCAGTGTTTCCTTATCGCGCGGAACCTTTACCGGCGATGATGTGCGCGACTCCACACCCACCAAAATGGCTTCGTTGGTGTAATAACCTTTCATTTTTTTGCCAAATGCAGGCAATGCTTTTTGCAAACGCTGATGTATCCAACCGGGCAATACCTCTTTAAGCTCCGTGCTTTTGGTACCGGGCAAATAAGAGTTTACCGGCAGATCATTTGATAGCCGTCCCTCCACAAAATCAACCATACGCTGCCCGGGGGCAACCAGGTTGCCGCCGCCTGCTACAAAAGCGGCCCGCTCTACCTGCTGCTGAAAGTGCAACATCTTAAACGGATCATGGTCATCACCGGCAACATCCTCCATATTGATCTGTACTACTGTACCTGAGTTTGCAAAGGGATTGTTACGTTTTGACGGACTCCATCCGTTCACCACAATTTCGTCGGCTTCTGTTGCACAAGGGGCTATAATACCCCCCGGGCACATGCAAAATGAAAATACCCCGCGATCACCCACTTGCTCTACCAGGTTATAATAAGACGGAGGCAGATCGGGGCCACGGTATTCACAATGGTACTGCGTACGATCAATAATTTCTTGCGGATGCTCTATTCGCACCCCCAAAGCAAACGGTTTTGCTTCGATCAGAATATTTTGACGATGCAGCATTTCAAAAACGTCCCTTGCCGAGTGCCCTGTAGCCAATATCACGGCATCGGCCGTAATTTTTTCGCCACTGGCCAGTTTTACACCTTTTATTTTACCAAACTCAACCAATAAGGCGGTAACCTTAGCATCAAAAATAAACTCGCCGCCTGCATTCAATATGGTTTCGCGCATGGCGGTAATAATCTGCGGCAACTTATTGGTGCCAATGTGCGGACGTGCATCAATCAAAATACTTTCGTCTGCTCCGTGTGCCACAAACATTTTCAGTACCTGGTTTACATCGCCGCGCTTAGTTGAACGGGTATATAATTTACCATCAGAATAGGTACCTGCACCTCCCTCACCAAAGCAATAGTTTGATTCGGGGTTAACCAACCCTTGTTTATTAATATTTGCCAAATCGCGGCGGCGTTGTTTTACATCTTTGCCGCGTTCAACAATAACCGGCTTTAATCCTAACTGGATGCATTGCAATGCTGCAAATATGCCGGCAGGCCCGGCACCTACAATAATAACAGGGCGGCCAAACTGTACATCGGGATAATTTACGGCAAATATTTCCGGCGTATAAGCTTCATCTAAAAACGCCTGTACCTGCATACGATAAACTACTTTGCGGCCGCGTGCATCAATGGAGCGCTTTAAAACCTTTACTGCCGAAATGTTTTTGGGTTGGATATTTAATGAAGCAGCCACCAAACGGGTTATTACGGCTTCATCTTCCTGCTGCCCGGGAGGGCATACTATTTCTACTTCCTTTATCATATTATGTGCCGGGTTTTTATCCCAGATTATTGCAAAGGTATAAAAAACAAGCTCAGCTTTTTATTGGTTAGGGCGTAACAAATTGTTCTCCTGTTCGGTACAACCGTCCGCTATCGAACAGTTAAAAGTTTTGAATTAAATATAAACACCTAATTATTAATGCTTTATAATATGGCATCCATATTGGCACGAGGTCATCATATCAATAATAATACAAGATGAATATCGCCGAAGACCGCTTGATGACCATTTGGGAAGGATGCCTGCAAAATGAGCGCAAGCAACAGGAACAATTATATAGATTATTAGCGCCACGAATGCTTGCCGTTTGTATGCGTTATGCCACAGATAAAGACGAAGCCCAGGACATACTACAGGAAGGTTTTATAAAAATGTTCCGGAACATGAATAATTACCGAGGCGAAGGCAGCCTGGAAGGATGGATACGCCGCATTATGGTACATTGTGCTATTTCGCGCTATCGTAAATTAAAACCAATGGTTTTGGTTGATGATTTTGCTGCTGAAAATACCATGCCTGTGAACAAAGCTTATAATGACAATGGCCTGGAAGCAAAAGACATTATGAAAATGATTCAAAAGCTGCCTAAAACCTACCGCTCCGTATTTAATATGTATGCTATTGAAGGCTATTCGCACCAGGAAATAGGCACCTCGCTGGGTATGTCTGAACTGCTATCGCGCACCACCTTATACCGCGCGCGCAATATCCTGAAAGACATGATTAGCCAGCTCACCATGCGTGAGCAGCACTGTTTAGCCTGATTTTACTTGCCCCTCTCCTGATAGAGAGGGGTATTTATTTCTCTATTACCCTTCTTTTAGCCCAATAAGCATCAGGATAGCATTGTCACCTCGTCAACACTCATAAAATCTTCCTGATTGCTTAAAGTTTTAGTTATCTTTAAAGATGTATATCTTGCCATGTTGTCATAACTATTATAAGTTGTAACAACGGTACGCGTTTTGTAATCTAAACAGCAAACACATCTCTAAAAACATAATTAAATGAAAAAGTTACTATCGGTAATATTAATAATAACAGCGGCCATGTCATTAAGCTCATGCAGTTATAACAGCATGGTTAAAATGGACGAAAATGTAAAAACCAAATGGGCGGCTGTTCAAAGCCAGTATCAACGCCGCAGCGATTTGATACCTAACCTGGTAAATACCGTAAAAGGTGCTGCCAATTTTGAAAAAGGCACACTTACCGCAGTTGTTGAGGCCCGCGCTAAAGCAACCGCTGTACAGGTTGATCCAACAAAGCTAACACCAGAATCAATTAAAGCATTCCAGTCTGCGCAGGGTGAATTAAGTTCGGCATTGGGCCGGTTACTGGTTGTAACTGAAAACTATCCAAATTTAAAAACCAACGAAAACTTCCTGGGTTTACAGGCTCAGATTGAAGGTACTGAAAACCGTATACAGGTGGCCCGTCAGGATTTTAACTCCGCTGTACAGGATTTTAACACCAAGATACGGTCGTTCCCGGCTAACATAACCGCTAAAATGTTTGGTTTTACCGAGAAAGGCTACTTTACTGCCGAACCTGGCGCCGACAAGGCTCCTAAAGTTCAATTTTAATTAATGAATTATTGAGCTATCGAGTTAGTGATTGCAATTATCAGCCTAAGGCTTTTGAACAATCACTAACTCACTAATTCAACATTGAAAATCAATAATTCAACAACTCACTAATTCATTAATTGAACAATGGCAGTATTTAACGAAGAAGAGCAGCAACGTATCCGTAGGGCTATTGAAGAAGCTGAGAACCGCAGTTCGGGCGAAATTCGTGTATGTATTGAAAAAAAATGCAGCGAGGATGTACTTAACCGGGCTGCCAAATACTTTCAGCAGCTTAATATGCACAAAACAAAGCTGCGCCATGGTGTACTGATTTACGTGGCTACGGTTGATCGAAAGTTTGCCATTATAGGCGATGCGGGTATCAACCAGGTAGTGCCAGCTAACTTCTGGGATGCAACCAAAGAAGATATGCTGCAGCATTTTAAATATGGCGACATTGTAGAGGGCATTGTTACCGGCTTAAAAATTGCCGGGGAACAGCTGCAAAAATATTTTCCGCATACGCAGGATAACAACAATGAATTGCCCGATGACATTGCCTTTATGGATGGCGATTAACTATTAAATTTATGTTTAAAAAAATCATATTGTTCTTTAGCCTGTTGCTATGCACCTTTATAGTGTTTGCACAGGACTTTCCTGAACGTTCAACCACACTGGTTACTGACTATACCAACACGCTGTCGGCCGGTGATAAGCAAAAGCTGGAAAATAAGTTGGTTGCCTTTAACGATTCGTCTTCTACCCAAATAGCGGTGGTGATCATTAAATCGATAGGTAATTATGATATTAACGAGTACGGCGCAGCACTGGGCCGTAAATGGGGAATTGGTCAAAAAGGGAAAAACAACGGTATACTGATACTGGTAGCCCTTGCAGATCGTAAGCTTAGCATTCAAACCGGTTATGGTGCGGAGGGCGCTTTGCCTGATATTATTACCCAGCAAATCCGGACTAACGATATTAACCCGCGCTTTAGAGAGGGTGATTATTATGGCGGATTAAATGCCGGTGTTGACCAAATTATTAAATATACCAAAGGGGAATACAAGGCGGATAAAAAACCGCAAGACAGCCATAAAGGCGGGGGCGGCAGCGCATTGATTATCATTATTATTGTGATAGTTATCCTGGTGCTTATTTTTCGTAACCGCGGCGGGGGCGGAGGACGGCAAATTATTGGCAGCCGTGGCGGTGCAAGTCCTTTCTGGTGGTTTTTAGCCGGCAGCATGCTTGGCCGTAGCAGTGGTGGTAATGATTGGGGCGGCTTTAGCGGCGGCGGTAATGATAGCGGCGGCAGTGGTGGTGATTTTGGTGGTTTTGGTGGTGGCGACTTCGGGGGTGGCGGATCAGGCGGGAGCTGGTAACCAACTGCTAACAGGGTTATTTGTGCATTTAGCTAATCTTTTAAAATGTTTGAAGACCGTATTCTTAACGAAGTAGAAAAAGTTACACTCATCATAGCCAGGTTAATAGGCCTGAAAAAAGCGGATAAATCAAAGGAATATATCCAGCTGGCTGATAATATGCTCCCAAACGAGTATAATATTAAGCTGCAGGATATGCTTGATTTAACAACTGATAATTTTGAGCTTTTACTGGCTAAAGAAAATTACAGTGTCGGTAAACTGGATACTTTAGCGCAACTGTTATACATGCATACCGAGCCATTTAGCCCTGATCCCGAAACTTTGGCTACCCTGCAGAAAGTGCTTATCATTTTTGATCTGTTAGAGCAAAAGCACCACCAGTCATCATTTGAGCATATTAATAAAAGAAAAATCATCCATCAATTTGTACAAAACAACCTATGAGTAAGGATCTTACCTGGAAATTACTTTCGTCGTCCTATATACATAAAGGCCCTTGGGCTACCTTAAGAATAGATAAATGCGAAATGCCCGACGGGCGTATTGTTAACGACTACTATGTTTTAGAATATGGCAGTTGGGTTAACGGTGTTGCCATTACCGAGGATAATAAAGTTTTAATGGTAAAACAGTACCGCCACGCGGCAGGCATAATTTCGCTGGAGATACCCGGCGGCGTTGTTGACGGTGACGAAAAACCAGTAGAGGCCCTGCGCCGTGAACTGCTGGAAGAAACAGGCTATCAGTTTGATGATTTTGAACTGCTTTGTACAGTTTATGGCAATCCATCAACTGCCAACAACCAAACTTTTACCTACCTGGCCAAAGGAGGCAAAAAGGTGCAAGGGCAATCATTGGATGAACACGAGGAGTTAATTGTAGAAGAATATACTATAGCCGAGGTAAAACAATTATTACTGGACAACAAGGTAGTACAAGCCATGCATTGCGCGGGACTATTTTATGGTATGGTTAAGCTTGCCGAGTTATAAATTATTCAGGACAATTATCCTTGCGGCGGGTATCAACTATATAAATGATCTTCCAGCCACCCGTGGTTTTCATGAGTTGAAAAACATCTACACCGCAATGATGAAACTTGTCATCTAAATAAAATTTGTACGGTGCCCAAACACTTGCCAGGACACCATCAATTTTAATATCCTTAAAGGTTACGCGCTCGTCCCATACACCCTGATGCGGCGTACCAACCGCCTTGATAAAGTCATCAGGGTTTTCGGTCACTAAAACTACGGAACCATCCTTTTTATTGGCAACACCCTGAAAAGCTATACCCTTTGCAAAGGTAGATCGCAACAAGGTACTATCTCCCTTTCGCATAGCATCAAACATAGTATTTATGATTTTCCGGATATCATCCTGATCTGTTTGCTGGGCAAAGGATTTGATGGACAGGAGCAAAACGATGCTTAAGAGAAGTGCTTTTTTCATCACGGCTTTATTTGCAATACTAATATATTTAAATTATATCCGTTGAAAAATACATCACGCCATCGCACTCTATATATTTTGAGCTCCTTTTACAGTTTCCCATATCTTCACCGCCTCTACAGCTTCCTTCACGTCGTGCACCCTTAAAATATTGGCGCCTTTCATGAGGCTTATGGTATTTAAAACAGTGGTTCCGTTCAAAGCTTCGGGTGCAGTGTTACCAAGTAAACTGTATATCATTCTTTTCCGGGATATACCTACCAGCACCGGTAGCTGTAATATATCAAACTCATGCAGTCTGTTCATCAGCATATAATTATACTGCTGGTTCTTGGCAAAGCCAAAACCCGGGTCAATGATAACATCATGAACACCTAACTGCTTTAATTGCTGATATCGTAATACAAAATAATCAAGTACCTCGCCAAATACATCATCATATTGCGCCAGGCTTACCATATTTTGGGGAGTGCCTTTGGTATGCATTAAAATATAGGGCACCTGTAAACGGGCAACGGTGGCAAACATATCGGCATCCAATTGTCCGCCCGATATATCATTAATTATATGAGCCCCTGCTTTAATAGCAGCTTCGCCAACCTGCGCCCTAAAGGTATCAATAGACATTATGGCCTCGGGATAGGCCGATGCAATGGCCTCCACAACGGGCAGCAGGCGATCAGTTTCTTCGGCTATTGAAATATCTGTAGCCCCCGGGCGCGATGAATAGGCTCCTATATCTAAAAAAGCAGCGCCATCTGTAAGCATTTTTTTGGCCTGTTGCAGCGCATCTTCTACATAGGGCTTACGGCTGTTTACGTAAAATGAGTCGGGAGTAATGTTAATAATCCCCATAACTTGGGGCGATGATATGTCAATAAGTTTCCCACCTGCATTTAGGGTAACCTTTTTATGAAAAAATGTATCTTTAGCCACTGTTTTATATAAACGCTTTAAGGTTAATGATACAAAGTTACTTTAAACTTTACGTAGCCCTAACAGCTTTTAAATTAAAACAACGCTACATTAAAAACATATCAATAAATTGAGCAATACAGCAGCAGAATACGACGCAGTTATTAATATATGTAAGGGTCTTTTCATGAAAAAAACCCGCGATTACGGAACCGCTTGGCGCATACTTCGTCCGCAATCAATCACCGATCAGATATTTATTAAAGCCCAGCGCATACGCACGCTTGAAGAAAAAAAGGTTTCAAAAGTAGGCGAAGATATTACCGGCGAGTACATTGGCATTGTAAACTATTGCGTTATTGCCATGATGCAGCTGGAATGCAGTTCAGATACGCCTGTGGAGCTTGCCCCTGATCACGTGGAAAGATTATTTAATGAGAAGGTAATTGAAACAAAAGAACTCATGTTTGCCAAAAACCATGATTATGGCGAAGCCTGGCGCGATATGCGCATCAGCTCGTTAACCGACCTTATTTTAATGAAATTATTACGCGTTAAACAAATTGAGGATAACCTGGGACTTACAGAAGCATCTGAAGGCGTAAAGGCTAATTACCAGGATATGCTTAATTACGCGGTATTTGCCTTAATTAAACTTGGAGTATAATGAAAAACGGCCTTATTTGGTTTTGCAGAATAGCAGTTGGTTTGCTATTCATTTTTTCGGGCCTGATAAAAGCCAATGATCCATTAGGTTTTTCTTATAAGCTGGAAGAATATTTTGAGGTTTTCCACATCATGTTCTTAAATGGCTTTGCCCTCAGTATGGCCGTTTTGTTATGCGCGTTAGAAATGCTGCTGGGCTTTGCACTCCTTATTGGCGTACGTGCTATAAAAACTACCTGGGGCTTATTACTACTCATCATCTTTTTTGGCTTTTTAACTTTTTACTCCGCCTTTTTTAAAGTGGTACAAACCTGCGGCTGTTTTGGCGATGCCATTCCGTTAACACCATGGCAATCGTTCAGCAAGGATATGGTTTTGCTGGTGCTGGTATTGGTACTATTTATTAACCGAACCAAAATACAACCGCTATTTAAGCCTAAAACAGGCGATAAATGGTTAATTGCGGCTGCTATAGTATCAGTAGGCTTTGGTATTTATACCTACAACTTTATGCCAATTATTGATTTTTTACCTTACAAGGTGGGAGCCAATATACTGGATGAAATGAAAACTCCGCCCGGTGCCCCGCTTGATATTTTTGAAGTTACCTATAACCTTAAAAATAAAAAGACCGGCGCAACCAAGGTAATGAGCGATAAGGAATATCTTAAAACCAACATTTGGAAAGATGCGAACTGGGAAGTAGTGGGTAATCCGGAAAGCCGACTGATTAAAAAAGGTTTTGAACCCAAGATCCGTGACCTGTCTATACAGGACGGGCAGGGCAATGATTATACCAAGGAGCTACTTTCAAACCCTTTTTACAGCATTATTATAGTAGCCTATGACCTTGATAAAACCAACGGCAAGGCCATGAACCGCCTGAATGCGCTGGCAATAAATGCTACCGAAAATTATAACATACGTACTGTATTGCTTACGTCGAACTCGGCACAAAGTGCACAGGCATTTGCCAAAACCCACAAATTGGTAACCGAGATATTTTATGCCGATGGCGTACCGCTTAAAAGTATGGTACGTGCCAATCCGGGTATACTGTTGTTAAAAAACGGCACCATTGTTAATAAATGGCATTACCATTCGGTACCTACTTATGATTATCTGGTAAAAAAATATTTTCAGCATCAATAAATCATGATCAGCTACCTCATCCGCAAATTATTTTATGGACTGGCGGTAATGCTGGGTGTAGTGTTGGTGGTTTTTTTCCTGTTTAATATTTTACCCGTTGACCCCGCCCGCATGACCCAGGGCCAACGCGCTGATGTACAATCCTTACAAGCGGTTCGTAAGGAATTTGGCTTGGATAAACCCATACCCGTACAATTTGCCTATTATCTGAATGATCTTTCGCCCGTTGGCATTCACCTTAATACCGCCGAAGAACAGCAACGCTATCATTATGTAAAACTGTTTGCGGTGAGCAAGGCTAAAGTGCTGGCATTAAAATGGCCTTACCTACGCAGGTCATACCAAACCCGCAAAGATGTAGCGAGTTTATTATTAGAAGTTATTCCCAATACCCTGGTACTGGCTACCACTGCTATGATATTTGCCATTATTACTGGTGTATTTTTAGGTGTTATAAGTGCCGTAAATAAAGATACGTGGATAGATAAGCTGGCTATCAGTTTATCAACATTGGGCATATCGGCACCCTCGTTTTTTGCCGGTATTATTATTGCCTGGATATTTGGGTTTGAGTTAAGCAAGTATACGGGGCTCAACATGTCAGGCAGTTTGTATAGCTATGATCCATTTAAGGGAGAGGTAATTACCCTCAAAAACCTGGTATTGCCCATGATTACTTTGGGCCTGCGACCGCTGGCAATTATTGTGCAGCTCACCCGCAACGCCATGCTTGATGTATTGGGACAAGATTATATACGCACGGCGAAGGCAAAGGGACTGGGAAACCGCACCATCATTTATCGTCATGCACTCAAAAATGCGTTGAACCCCGTGATCACAGCTATTGCCAACTGGTTTGCATCCTTATTGGCCGGATCATTTTTTGTAGAATATATTTTTGGTTACAACGGCCTTGGTAAAGCTACGGTTGACGCCTTAGAGATGTCGGACTTTCCGGTTGTAATGGGTTCTATACTTTTCATCGCCTTTATTTTTGTGGTGATCAGTATTTTGGTTGATATTATTTATGTTTGGATTGATCCGCGGGTAAAATTAAGCTGATATATAATGACAAAGTATTTTTTAGTAGGCTTTATGGGCTGCGGTAAAACCACCTGGGGCCGTAAGCTGGCCACCAAATTAGGTTACGAATTTATTGACCTTGATCATACACTTGAAGCTAAGGCCGGGATGAGTATAGCCGAGTATTTTTCGAGTTTTGGCGAAGATGCTTTCCGCAAGCTTGAATCGGAGGTATTGAAACAAACTGAATATCCCGATAATGTAGTAATATCAACCGGTGGGGGCTTGCCTTGCTTTTTTGACCACATGAATTGGATGAATACCAATGGCAAAACCTTGTACATCAAACTATCGCCCAGAACCCTTGCCGACAGATTAGCAAACAGCAAAACAGTACGCCCGGTGTTACAGGGTAAACAAGGTGATGAATTAGTGGAATTTATAACGGGTAAACTGGCCGAGCGCGAAAGCTATTATTTACAAGCCAGCCATATTGTTGAAGGTATTGATATGTCTGTTGAAAAGCTGGAAGATGCACTGGGAATTGCGGCCATTTAATATATAATGGCCTATTTATTAAATTAGTTTTCTACCGTAGATAAACCGCATCTTCTTCGCCTTCTTCCCCAAGTACCACATCAACGTGTTCTTTGATTACGGTTGAAAGGGCCACACCGGTAAAATCAGTTGTAATAGGAAAACTTTTATGGTTGCGGTCAACCAATACCGCGGTACGTAACTTTTTAAGCGGAACATCTAAAAAAATACCAAAACCATAGGCCAGGGTTTTGCCACTGTTCAATACATCGTCAACCAGTATCACAACTTTGTTATTGCAGTCCTGTATATCAAAATTAATATTGGCCTGCAGGGTACTGCTTTGTTTTTCCAGTTCAATAGTTAATATTTTGCTGGTAAAAGGGGCAATGTTGTCCAATATTACTTTAATTCTTTCGGCAATATGGTTGCCGCGGGGTAATATACCTGCTATCAGTATTTCCTGTTCGTCAAAATTATCTTCCAGTATCTGGTAGGCAATACGGTCAAGCTTTTGTTGTATCTGCTGTTTGTTTAATATCAGGAGTTTCTTTTCAGACATGGCACACTATAAAAATACTGAGGTAAATATATAAAATTAACTTTCCAACAAGGGGTTCAATATTTACTTAGCGTACGGAAAATAAACAAAGTTGGCTCCTTCGGGTACCACTACAAAAACGCACATAAAATCATTGGGATTTTTGTAGGTGTTAATGAATCTGTCCTTCAACTCTGGTTTAATTACACTACGCTCCCCAAATTCTTCAAGGGTTGATGCATGTATGCTCCATTCGGAGTTAAGATCGTTACGGTCAAGTATTACCTCGCCCAGCTTAAGCTCGTGCTGGTGTGCTATAAAAATAGGATACGATGAAAGACCTTCCATCATAATCTCAACAGCTACCTCGCGGATAGACTCATTAAAAAGTTTAAGCTCGCGTTCCAGGCTCAGCAGCGGACTTTCTTTTGCCGGCTTTTGGCTGTCATTACCTTCGTTTAATAATTCTTCGGGTTGCATTCCGTATATATTTTAACCGTTGATTTTTTGATTCCGTTAATTCACTTAGTCTTCTTGCCCTTTATCCCTTAACACCAGGAGCACTACATTTTCAACGTGCTGTGTATGCGGAAACATATCAACGGGTTGTATTTTTACTGTATCATATTTTTCTTTCAGCACCAGCAAATCGCGAGCCTGGGTAGCGGCATTGCAGCTTACATAAACTATCTTTTCAGGTTCAATTTCCATCAAACGGTTAACCACATCAGGGTGCATCCCGGCACGCGGTGGGTCAGTGATAATTACATCAGGCTTGCCATGTTCTGCTACAAAATCTGCTACCAGCACATCTTTCATATCGCCGGCATAAAATTTTGTATTGGTAATATTGTTGATAGCCGAGTTCACTTTGGCATCCTCAATAGCTGTAGGCACATACTCCACGCCAACAACTTCTTTTACATGACCCGCAATAAAATTTGCAATAGTACCGGCCCCGGTGTAAAGGTCATACACCAGTTCATTGCCGGTAAAGCCAGCAAAATCGCGGGTTATTTCGTACAGGCGAAGGGCCTGTATACTGTTGGTTTGGTAAAATGATTTTGGGCCGATACGGAATTTTATCCCGTTCATTTCCTCATGGATATATTCAGGGCCTTTAAATGCTACCACATCCTGATCAAAAATAGTATCGTTCTTTTTCTGGTTAATGATGTACAGCAAAGAGGTGATCTCCGGGAAACGAACATCAATGAAACTCATCAGTTTATCCACCTCTTCTTCGCTCACATAAGCAAACACCACAATCACCATTACCTCACCGGTAGATGACGTGCGTACAATAAGGTTACGCAGTGCACCTTCATGGTTACGCAGGTTGTAAAAAGAATAACCCTGCTCAATCACAAAATCGCGGATGCTGTTACGCAGATTATTTGATGGCTCGGCCTGCAGATAGCAATGCTTTACATCAAGTATTTTATCAAAACGGCCGGGTATGTGAAAACCCAGTGCATTCATGTTCAGGGTTTCATCTTCTTTATTTTCGCCATCGTACAACCAGCGTTTGTCGCTAAAGGTGTACTCCAGTTTGTTACGATAATAACGGTCGGCAGGTGATGGAATAATATCCATGATACCGTCCACATCAATTTTAGCTATGCGGCCCAGGGCGTCGGCAACAGATTTTTGTTTAAATTTTAATTGCCCTTTGTAATCCATGTGCTGCCATTTGCAGCCGCCACAGGTGCCAAAATGTTCGCAAAATGGCTCAACACGATATTCTGATGGTTGCTTAAGCGCAATGATGCGGCCCTCGCCAAAGTTTTTTTTACTTTTATAAACCTGCACATCGGCAACGTCGCCAGGGATGGCTTTATCAACAAACAATACAAAGTCGTCAGTTTTACCTACGCCTTTGCCTTCTTCGGCAATATCAATGATCCGAACATCTTCAAAAAACTTCTGTTTAGCAACTTTATTCATCAGGCTGCAAAGTTAACCGTATTTATTTAATCCTGAAATGATGACAAGGAATCAAGATAAAAGAGGCGAGAATCAGGAGTTGGGTTAAGAAATGAACAGGCAATAACTTACCATGCCGCTTTAAAAGCGAGTTATGATAATTAATGGAACCACCTGCTAAGCAAACAACCCCAATATGTACGATACAAAATCAGCTGTATCCATATCGGCTATATCAAATTGCTCATCAATCAGGTCTGAAAATTCTGTCAGTTCGGGACTCATAACCATAATTTTATTATGCTAACATAGTAATTATTATACCAAAAACCAAATTGGTATATGGTAATATTTTTATTAAGGGTAAGGTTAATAACCTTACCCTTAATAATTTAATGTTTATCCCAGTTAATTTTGCGCGAAAAGTACATCAAAACAGCTACGATACTAAACAAGGCAATACTGCCTATCATCAGCGCCAGATCTTCTAATTGAATGATTACAAAAATGAAGGTGTAAAATACCGATAGGATAAATGCAAACAGCAGAGCAGCCATCTTATTTTTTAACAGCGATGCTATAAATACCGCAACTAATGCAATGGTTGATACCGAGGCTACCAGATAAGCTTTATTATAGCCAATCTGCTCAGAAAAAGAGAGTAGCAGCGAATAATAAATGATCATGGCTACCCCAATAAGTATATAGTTAAATATATGTATCCTTTGTTTACGGATCACTTCGGTTAAGAACAGCGAAATAAACGTAAGCATAATGATGAGCAGCGAATATTTACTGGTACGCATCGTTTTTTGATACTGATCAACAGGTAAGCGCAACTTTACGCCAAATACGGCATCGCCAAGCTTTCGGTTATTGCTTAGCAGCGTATCATTGTTTACCCATTGCTGCGGAAATGGTCTGTTATAATATAACATTTGCCAGCGAGCCGTAAATCCGTTTTTATCAACTTTGCGCTCATCAGGCAGGTAACGGCCATCAAAACTTGGGCTACTCCAGCTCCCGCTGGCTTCTACATCAGTAGTTTACCCAAATGTAAAAAACTAAGTTCCTGGCTACCCTTTAAGTCAAGCGTGTAATCAAAGGGCACTTCCCCATCCGCCGCATTTGAAAGATCAATACCGGCTTGTAAACCACTGCCAAATAATGATCTATTATCAAATATAGGTTCGACAGGAAGGGTTTGGCCGGCTGCTTTTAAAACCGGATTATTTTTTAGACCTTTCAGATCGCTTATGCTAAAAGCAATATGGGCTTTATTCAACAAAAGTTGATCTGCTGTGAGGGAAAGACTACCCAGATCGGCTTTTGAAAAGTTACCTGATATCTTTACTACCGAATTATAAACAGCTACGTCAAATATTCCACGGTGCAAAAGCTGCGTGTTAAGCGTTGCTCTGATATGCAAATTATCAGGTAAAATGTATAAATTTTCAATGATCTCACGTGTGCTTTCCTTACTGGCGGCATCCATATATTTAACCGCCTTTTTGTAAGGGATAATAAGCACGGGACCTTTTATAAGCTGGCTGCCCGACCATTTTTCAGATACATCCCGCATCATATCATCTTGCCGGGTAGCCCGTTCTGTAATCAAATTTTCAACCAGTGAAGATGGTATAAGCAATACCAGGATAAGTATCCCGATAAAAATTAATTTAATGGTTACCGACTCCTTGAGCCAATCCATTGCGCTGCGTTTTTGTGGTTGTTCTTCAATCATTTTTTTCAATATAAAGTACTTTGCAATTCAAAGTATAAATTTAAAAAGAATGGGCGTATAGCCCACTGCAAAATACCTCTTAATAAAGTACTTTGCGATACAAAGCAAATTAAAATAATTCAACTTTCAAAATATTTTACTTATAAAGTTCAATACCTTTATAAAATGACCTCACAGGAGCAAATATATAATTGGTTAGTTATCGGATTTCAGCAATCACCTGTAAAATTTTCGGAAGTATTTTACTATGATAAAAGCGACGATCAGTTCTTTTCTATCTTAATGACGGATTACTTTCTCTTTGACAACCACGGAGATTTAACAAAGGAGGCAACCGCTTCCTACTCAGAGAATACTTTAAAGCAACTAACAGACAGAATAAAAAGAATTACAATTAATGATAACATCGTTGCTATTCCCAGATTTGGAAATGACGAGGACGATTATTTACAGAAAGTGGAAACTTTTTTAAATCTAAATGCAATCAATATTGCACAATCCACCATCTGGGAGGTGGAAGAAGGCGGATCGATAAATATAAAAATAACCGGCTAAACCGAAATAGCAGCCTTTACCAGATAGGGGAGTATCTCTTTTTGAAAAGAAACAAAGTTTTTGCGTACATCTGAATCACTTACGGAGGTAAAGGCAAAACTAAATACGATGCTCTTACTGCATTTGATCAAGAAGCGCAACCTCTGCTGATAAGTTTCGTGCATCCGGATACCCGGCAGCTGAATAAAGGAAGCCATTAACAACTCTTCGAGCTCATTCGATAGATTTTTCAAAAAATCCTGTGAGTTGGTTGATTCACGAATAAAATCCCAGCCAATAAATTCATTACATATAGTATATGACAAGCGGCAGGTTTTCATGATGAGGTTGTTCAAATAAACCTCTTCTTCCATTTCAGATGTATTGGTATGCACCAGATCGTCAACACTGGCTTTGATATAATCCATTAACAGTATATGCAAAACAGCCTCTTTGCTATCAAAGTACTTATAAATGGTAGCCTTGGCTATTTTAGCTTTTTTAGCAATTTCGTTAACGCTGGTTTTATGGTACCCGAATTTGCGGAAAAGATCCTGTGCCGCACGTTTTATACTATCTTTTATTTTATCGGCTTCCATTAATTAATTATAAACATGAATTGTAAATTGGTCATAAGATACAATGTATGACCTTAAGGCCTTTGTTGCAGGAGCTTTTACCGGGTTTCCATCGGCCAATGAAAACTTTGAACCGCTACATGGGTCTGTTACTGTAAACCCGGTAGCATCAACTGTTACAGCGCATTTTTTTTCTGGCTGATAACTGCTACACCTGTCATAGGCCACATAATTACCGCTGGCTGTCCTGTAAATGATTAAGCCTGCTACTCCGTAACCACTAATTAAAACTACGCCACCCGCACTGTTAAGCCCGCTCATTGCGGGACTATTAAAAGCGGCAGAAAAATCAACCGGCACACTTGGCACCGGGTCACCTTTTCCGCATGAAAAACAACAAATGGCAGTTAGTAATATCAGTGTGAGCTTCCTCATAACATTTCAGTTTGAAATTGCTTTAAAAAACGAACATCGTTTTCAGAGAATAAACGCAAATCACGTATCACATATTTCAGGTTGGCAATTCTTTCCATTCCCATACCAAAGGCAAAGCCTGTGTATTTATTACTATCAATACCGCAGTTCTCCAACACATTCGGGTCAACCATACCGCAACCCAAAATCTCTACCCAACCGCTGTATTTACACATATTACATCCTGAACCACCACAAATGGTACAAGATACATCCATTTCTGCAGATGGCTCGGTAAACGGAAAGTATGACGGGCGGAAACGTACTTTGGTGCCTTCGCCGTATAATTCCTGTACAAAGTGATAAAGCGTTTGTTTTAAATCAGAAAATGATACGTTTTCATCAACATATAAACCTTCTACCTGGTGAAAAAAACAATGCGCCCTGGCAGATATCGCCTCGTTACGGTAAACCCGTCCCGGCATAATGGCCCTGAACGGTGGCTTGCCGTGCTCCATCATTCTTACCTGTACTGATGAGGTATGCGTACGCAGGGCAATATCATCTTTGCCACTGTTCTTTTTTATAAAGAAAGTGTCCTGCATATCCCTTGCCGGATGCTCCTCGGGAAAATTTAAGGCCGAGAAATTATGCCAGTCATCCTCAATTTCCGGGCCTTCGGCAACTACAAAACCTAAACGTTTAAATATATCGATGATCTCGTTACGCACCAATGACAGCGGATGGCGTGAGCCAACAGCAAAACCATCACCAGGTAGCGTTAAGTCTATCTCTGATTTTGAGCTTCCGGTTTCGGTCGCTGAATTTTCTTTTAACTCGTTGTATTTAGCCTCGGCCAGTTGTTTAAATTGGTTCAGCACCTTACCAAAGGTGCGTTTCTCTTCGGGGCCAACAGTTTTAAACTCCTCAAAAAGATCTTTTATAATTCCCTTGGTACCTAAAAATTTGATACGAAACGTTTCCAGTTCATCAGCGTTAGCCGGCGAAAAAGCGTTTATTTCGGCAGTATATTGGTCTATTTGAGCTTGCATTGTTAATTGTTATTAAAATTATCGGCAGTAAAAACCGGAGTACCTGTTGATTATGATGCTTTAGAAATCGCAGTTACTTTATCAACAGGTGTGCAAATATAAAAAAACAGTACTTATTATTTAATTACAGCTAATTCCTTACCTACTTTGGTAAAGGCAGCTATAGCTTTATCTAAATGGTGCATATCATGTGCAGCTGATATTTGCACCCTGATACGCGCTTTTCCCTGCGGTACTACGGGATAGTAAAAACCAATTACATATATACCTTCGTTCAGCATTTTTGCCGCAAACTCCTGTGCCAGTTTAGCATCATACAACATAACCGGCACAATAGGGTGTACACCTGGCTTGATATCAAAACCGGCCTCAGTCATTTTTTTGCGGAAGTACTGAGTATTGGTTTCCAGCTTGTCGCGCAGGGTAGTGGTTTCGCTCAACATATCCAGCACCGCAATAGATGCGCCGGTAATAGCCGGAGCAAGCGTATTTGAAAACAGGTAAGGGCGGGAGCGCTGGCGCAGCATATCAATGATCTCTTTGCGACCTGATGTAAATCCGCCCGATGCGCCGCCCAATGCTTTACCCAAAGTACCGGTAATAATATCTATCTGCCCCATTACATGGTGATGCTCATGTGTACCACGACCGGTTTTACCCATAAAACCAGAGCAGTGGCTTTCATCAATCATCACCAGGGCGTTGTATTGCTCTGCTAATGCACAAATTTTATCAAGCTGGGCAATGGTGCCATCCATGCTAAAAGCACCATCGGTTACAATAATGCGATGACGCAGGTTTTGAGTTGACTTCAACTTCTCTTCCAAATCGGCCATATCATCGTGCTTGTAGCGTTGGCGCTGGGCCTTGCACAAACGCACGCCATCAATAATAGATGCATGGTTCAACTCGTCAGATATTATAGCATCCTGTTCATTAAACAGAGGTTCAAATACACCGCCATTGGCATCAAATGCAGCAGCATATAATATGGTATCTTCAGTACCCAAAAATGCTGATATTTTTGCTTCAAGTTCTTTATGAATATCTTGGGTACCGCAAATAAAACGCACAGAGGACAACCCATAACCATGGGTATCCATTACATTTTTTGCAGCCTGTATCACTTTAGGGTTACCTGAAAGCCCCAGATAGTTATTGGCACAAAAATTAATTACCGCTGCACCACCCTGTACAGTAATATCGGCACCCTGGGCCGATGTAATGATGCGTTCCTTTTTATATAATCCTGCGTTTTCAATATCAGCAAGTTCCTGCTGTAAAACCGGCTTTAGTGTATTATACATATGATATGCTGTTTAAAGGGTGCAAAATTAAACATTCATGCGCATTTGATAAGGCTTATTAAGCTTTAAATATTTATTTAAATAGATAATAAAACATTTTGAAGCTAAAAAGTATTTAAATGATTATAGAATATGAAAAAACACATACTATTGATTTTAATTACTTTATGTGCCATAAATGCATCTGCACAAGAGTATCTGCTATCGGGCCGCATTACCGATCAAAAAAACAATGTAATTCCCTTTACATCGGTATATATCAGAAATTCCTCCTACGGCACTACCGCAAATGAGGATGGGATATACCAGTTTAAGCTTAAAGCCGGCACATATAATGTTATTTACCGTTTTGTTGGGTATAATGAAAAAATAGTTAAAGTAACAGTAACCGACCATGACGAACAGTTGAATGTACAGATGGACGATGAAGTTTTTGATACCACCAGGGTAGCTGTCACCTATCGCAAAAACCGCGATGCTGCTGATACCATTATGAAACAGGTTATCAAAAAGCGCAAGTACTATGTAGAAGAAGCCACCTCTTACTCCTGTGCTGTTTATATAAAGGGTGTGCAGAAATTATTAAGCGCACCAAAAGCGCTTTTATCAAAAGAGGTTACCCGCACGCTTGACCTTGACGCCAGTGGCCGCGGCATACTGTACCAATCAGAATCGCTGTCTGATTTTAGCTTTCAAAAGCCCGATAAAATTAAAGAAGTTACCATTGCCAACCGCACGGTAGGTTTAAACACCGCGTTCAGCTATAACAAGGCGTCGGACCTGCAGGTAAATTTTTACCAGAATATATTTACTATTAATGGCTTAAGTACACGTGGATATGTATCGCCCCTGGCATCCTATGCTAATCTTTTTTACAGATATAGATTATTAGGCACTTCAATTGAGAACGGTCGTACTATTGACAAAATACAGGTGATACCGCGCCGCCAGCATGGTCAGTATTTTCAAGGTAATATATACGTGGTTGAGGGCGATTGGCGGTTATACAGTGCCGACCTTTACCTTACCAATAAAATGAATAACCTTAACCTGGTTGATACCCTGCAGGTACGCCAGCAATATATAGCCGTTACTGATAGTGTGTGGATGCCAGCTTCCGTACAGTTTAACTTTAAGGGCAAGGTATTCGGCTTTAAATTCGGGGGCTATTACAGCGCCATTTATAATAATTATAAAATTAACCCAACCTTCCCGGATAACTTTTTTACCGGCGAAATTTTAAAAGTTGATACGGCTGCCAACATCAAAAAAGAGAATTATTGGGCCTCTGTACGCCCTGTGCCTTTAACCCAGCAGGAAGCCCGTGATTATCATAAAAAGGACAGCGTGGCCGCCTATCAAAAAACAGATCAGTACCTTGATTCGCTTCAGCATACTAAAAACCATATCAACTATCCCGGTTATTTGATATTTGGTTACAGCGCCAGCAACCGTAGTAATAAGGATTCCTTATACATATTTCCTTTTATACAAACCCTTTATTATAACACGGTAGAAGGTTTTGGTATTAATGCCAAGGTACGGTACACGCGTACTATTGATGATTTCCATTCGTTCAGCGTCACACCAGATGTACGTTATGGGTTTTCAAACAAGCTATTCAGCGCCAATATATACAACGAGTACAAAAACGATCCCTTTCATAATGCCAAATTCTTTGCAGGCTTTGGCAGCGACATACTTGACCTTAACAACGTAGGCACGCGATCGTTATATTTTAATACCCTGAGTACGCTACTGAGCGAAAACAATTATGTAAAATATTACCGGTCGCAATATGGTATGTTTGGGTACCAGCGCGAAGTAACAAATGGTATTTTACTTAACGGAAGCCTCAACTATGCCAGCCGAAGCCAATTGTATAATACAGCATTCGGACGTCTTAAAGATGTTAAGGACCGCGAGTTTACCTCAAACAACCCCTTAGCCCCGGCAGGTACTCCGCCCGATGATCATTCGCTTTTATTCCCTCAAAACCAGGCCTTAACCTTTGCGGCCTCTGCTATTATTACATTTGATCAGCAATATGAAACCAGGCCTACCGGCAAATTCAATATGCCATCAAAATACCCTACGGTAACGGTAAATTACCGTAAGGGCATCAAGGGCGCGTTTGGCTCAGATGTAGATTATGATTTTGCATCGGTCGATATTTCCCAGGATCACATACAGGTGGGCTTAACCGGTTTCTCGTCATTTAAAATAACTGCCGGCGATTTCTTTAACGACAAAAGCCTGTACTACATGGATTATAATCACTTTTTAGGTAACCAGGGTTTAACATTTGACCCTACCTACGTAGGCAGTTTCCATTTTTTACCGTTTTACACTTACAGCACCAACGGGGCTTTTCTGGAGGCACATTACCAGCATAATTTTGCCGGGTCGATATTTAACAAAATACCATTCCTCAGAAATTTAAAGCTGGAAGAGATCATTGGTGCCAATTATCTCACTACCAAAAGCAATACCAATTACCGCGAGTTTTATGTAGGTATACAACGCCTTATTTTCAGGGTAGATTATGGTATATCATACGCCGGCAACCAAAAATACATCCAGGGATTCAGGATATTTTACGGTATCAGATAAGCTGAGGCGGAGGGTAAAAGGATAAAGGGGAAAGGTGAAAAGGAGCGTGAAATTTATAGCCGCAATGGCTAATACTATTTTAAAATGTTAAAACACCTTTGGCCTTTATCCTTTTACCTTTCTTATTCTTTCAGCTTTCGGCTCAAAAACTTATCTTTGCACCTCATTTAACACTGTTTGCAACAGTATCAATGGTTTATGGCATTATATAACACACTACTTTACTATTGTTATTCAACAATAGCCGATGCGGAGCAATTTGCTGCCGATCATTTAAAATTTTGTAAAAGCTTAGGATTAACCGGTCGCATCATTGTAGCAACCGAGGGACTTAACGGTACGGTTTCGGGTACTGTAGAGGCTTGTAAAACGTATATGGACACCATACATACCGACGAACGCTTTGCCGGTATCGATTTTAAAATTGACGAAGTTGACGCTCCCTCATTTGTAAAAATGCATGTGCGTTATAAATCTGAGATTGTACACTCGGGCCTGCGCGATCCACATATCATCAATCCGCAGCAACAAACCGGCAAACACCTTGATCCCAAGGAGTTTTTAGCCATGAAAGACCGTGACGATGTGGTAGTTCTGGATGTACGTTCAAATTACGAACACTCCCTGGGCAAGTTCAAAAATGCGGTAACACTTGATATTGAAAACTTCAGGGATTTCCCCGATATGATCAACGAGCTGGCCAAATACAAGGATAAAAAAATATTAACCTATTGCACCGGCGGTATCAAATGCGAAAAAGCATCGGCCCTGTTACTGCATGAGGGTTTTAAGGATGTATACCAGTTGCATGGCGGTATTATCAAATATGGTAAAGAAGCCGGTGGTGAAGACTTTGAAGGTAAATGTTATGTTTTTGACAATCGTCTTTCGGTTGATGTAAACAGCGTAAACCCTGTGGTGATATCTACCTGTCGCAATTGCGGTAAAACAACGCCCAAAATGATCAATTGTGCTAATCCGGAGTGTAATGAGCATTTTACCCAGTGTGATGAGTGCGGCACCAAAATGGAAGGCTGTTGTAGTGATGCCTGTCAAAGCCATCCCCGTAAACGGGTATATGACGGTACGGGCTATTATGTAAAAGTACCGCAGCCGGTAAACACAATAAAAAAGAACAATCTGCAATTAGCCGATTAATATTTTTCTTATACCATATTACATAAAGCTTACCCTAATGGTAAGCTTTTATTTTTTATCCAAAACAACCCGTACTTTTGTAAAATTGAGTTGTTTTTAGCTGACCTGTTTTTATTAACCTATGCGTAAAGCTGTCCTGATTGTTCTGAGCATCTTTTATTTAACCACCTGGTATACAAAGGCGGCCGATATTAAAAGCATAGGTGTGCCTTATGTACAAAATTATACCAAGGCTGTTTATCAATCGGGCAATCAAAACTGGTCTGTCACCCGGGATGAGCATGGCATTATGTATTTCGGCAATGCAGAAGGCTTACTGGCTTTTGATGGCAAATACTGGCAACAATACCACATGCCAAACGCGCTCATTGTTCGCTCTGTATCTGCCAATGGCAAGGGCAAAGTTTATGTAGGGGCCTTTGGCGAATTTGGTTACTGGGAAAATGATAGCAGGGGTTTTTTAAAATACAATTCGCTCATAAACCTGGTGCCCAAAAAACACCTCCCCATTACTGAGGAGATCTGGAAAATATATGTTGACGGCGAAAGGGTGATATTTCAGTCTTTCGGTGCGCTGTATATTTATTCCGGCAATCACATTGAAGTTGTAAAAAGCACCCAACCCTTCCTTTTTTTATTTAAGGCCAATAAGCGCTTTTTTGTAGAAAAACTTACCATAGGTTTATTTGAATTAAAGGGTAATAAGTTAGCGTATGTGCAGGGTAGTAGCATTTTAGGCAATAGCGGAGTATTGTCAATACTTCCTTTTAAAGGTAACAGCTATATTATAGGTACAGCAAAAGACGGTCTGTTTATTTATGATGGCTCAAGCATAAAGCCCTGGGCCAACCAGGCCAATGAATTTCTGAAAACCTATCAGCTTAATAACGGCGCCATTATTCCGGGCAAATATTTTGCCTACGGAACCATATTAAACGGTATTGTTATAGTTGATACCGCAGGGCATGTTATACAACACATTAACAAGGCAAATGGCTTGCAAAACAACACCGTTTTAAGCCTGTATACCGATAGTGAACAAAACCTGTGGGCGGGTTTGGATAACGGAATTGCCCGCATTGAAATGAATTCCCCGTTGTACTATTATTTTGATAAAACCGGGAAATTTGGTACTGTTTACGCCAGCATTATTTTCAATAATAAAATATACCTGGGCACCAACCAGGGGCTTTTTTACAGTGATTGGATACCGGATAATAGTCTTTTCCAGTCGTTTGATTTTAAACTGATACCGGGTTCACAGGGCCAGGTATGGGATTTATCATTACAGGACGGGCGCTTACTTTGCGGGCATAATGACGGCACTTATCAGGTAAACGGCAACGCCATCACCAAAATATCAACCGTAACCGGCGGATGGACCATCAAAAAGCTAAACCAGGATATGCTTATCCAAGGCAGCTATACAGGCTTAGTAGTTTATAAAAAGGACGCCTCCGGAAACTGGGTTTTCAGCCATAAAATAAGTGGTTTTGATGAGCCATCGCGCTATGTAGAGCAGGATAATAAGGGCCGGATATGGGTAAGCCACGCCTATAAGGGTATTTATAGACTAACCCTAAGCAGCGACCTGAAAAAGGTAACCTCCAAAATATATTATGATAAACAGTACGGCTTGCCAGGCAGTTACAACGTTAACGTGTTTGATCTGGATAACCATGTAGTTTTTTCCTCAGATTCCGGCTTTTACGTTTATGACGATATTACCGACCGCTTTTTCAAATACACACAGCTCAACAAAAAACTGGGCACCTTTGCCTCATCAAGTAAAATAATAAAGGCAATTGGTAAAAAGTACTGGTTTATTAACCAGGGGCGTGTAGCCCTTGCCGATCTTTCTGTACCCGGCAAACTGAGTATTGATACCAACCGGTTCACCATACTTAACGGTCAAATGGTGCAGCATTATGAAACCATAAACCGCATTAATAACTCAACCTACCTCATTAGTATTGATGATGGATTTGTGATATTGAATGATAGCGATGCTCTTTTAGCCAACCCAATAAAAATACCGGAAGTGCTGATACGCCGGGTGGAAAACATAACCGATAAAATTGCGGAACTAAGCGAAACCGACAGCCGTATCAACAACATCGAGATACCCTATACGCAAAACAACCTCCGCATCACTTATTCTTTACCTTATTATAAACAGGCTCAAATCAAATTCCAATATTTCCTGGAAGGATATTCCAGGCAATGGTCTGATTGGTCGCAGCAAAGTCAGAAAGAGTTTACCAACCTTAACCAGGGTACTTACCATTTTAAAGTGCGCGCCAAAATAAACGATCAAAATGTATCGGCCATTACTACTTTAACCTTTACGGTGTTACCGCCATGGTATGCCAGTAATGTGGCTTTAGTTTTTTATGTGTTGTTACTCATTTTGGCTTACTACCTCATGAGGTATTATTACCGCTTTAAATTAAGGCGTCACCAATATTTTATACATCAAAAGCTACAGACAGAAAAGGAGGAATTTTTAAAGCAGGAGGCGATAGCCAATGAACAGCACATCATCAGTATTAAAAACGAAAAACTGCAGGCAGATCTGGCCAGCAAAAGCCGTGAGCTGGCCAACTCGGCCATGAACCTGGTATACAAAAATGAATTACTGCAAAAGATTAGCGAGGAAATAACACACCTTAAAGATAGCTCAGGTAAAAAACTGGCCGATGATCAGTTACGCCGCATACAAAAGGTAATTAACGAAGGCATGAATGATGACCGGGATTGGAACGTTTTTGAAAAAAGTTTTAACGAAGCTCATGAAAACTTCTTTAAAAAACTAAAGTCAGACCACCCGGATCTGGTTCCGAATGACCTTAAACTATGTGCTTATTTGCGCATGAACATGAGCAGTAAAGAAATGGCTTCACTTTTAAATATATCTCTTCGCGGGGTAGAAATCCGTCGCTACCGCCTGCGTAAAAAGCTCAATCTGGAGCATGATAAAAACCTGGTAGAGTTTCTCATTGAGCTTTAATACTACATCATTACCTCTCATAAGCATCCTATACACGGTATGCGTATGCCATGGCAATGTAGTATACACCCCGCCAATGTAAACTAATCAATAATCTGTAATTCAATTAATTACAAACCCCAAAAAACAACTTTGAGAAAGTGTTTTTTTGTTGATGTATTAATGTTGAGTTAATTTTTTTGATAAACAGTTATTATCTATTCAGTTTTGCAATCAAATAAACCAATTATTTATTCACCCCCATTTTTATTAATTAACCACGATGAAGAAATTTTTTACTATTTCAGGGTTAATGTTGTTGTTCTTATTTTGTTATGACGCTTCGTTTGCACAAAGCGTTACAGTAAAAGGCAAAATAATTGATAACACCGGACAAGCCCTTATAGGCGTAACCGTTTCGGTAAAAGGAACAGCAACAGGAACTCAAACAGATGTTAACGGAGCATTCTCTATTAATGCCCCCAGCAATTCAACTTTAAAATTTGCGTATATAGGATACGCCAGCAAAGAAGTCCTGGTTAACGGACAAACCAATATTGATGTTATGCTACAACAACAAACCAACGAACTGCAACAGATTGTGGTAATTGGTTACGGTACGCAGCGCAAGCTTGATGTAACCGGCTCAATAGCTACTGTAAAAGGTGCAGATGTTGCCAAACAAGCCTCTACAAATGCCATTAGCGGCCTTCAGGGTAAGGTGGCCGGTGTTCAGATCACTAATAACGGTACACCGGGCAAAGCACCGGATATTACCATTCGTGGTTTAGGCACCATTTATGGTAACACCAAGCCGCTTTTCGTGGTTGACGGGGTATGGTATGATGATATCAGCTTCCTTAACCCACAGGATATTGAAAGCTTCAGCATTCTTAAAGACGCTTCGAGCACCGCAATTTACGGTATCAGGGCAGCCAACGGCGTTATTTTAATCAGCACTAAACGCGGCGTAAAAGGCGCACCTGTTATTAACTATAACGGCTACGCAGGCTGGCAATCAGTCACCAACCAGGTAAAAATGGCCAATGGCACACAATATGCTACCGCTGTAAATGAGCTTGCTACACTTAATAACGGCAAACCTGTTTTCAGTAATCCATCAAGCTATGGTGCTGGTACTGATTGGTACAAGCAGATCCTGCGCGATGCCCTGGTAACCAATCATGAGCTATCTGTAAGCGGTGGTACTGATAAATATACCTACAACTACTCCTTTGGCTACCTTGATCAGGATGGTTTGGTAAAAACCAATAATTATCAGCGCTATACCTTACACCTGTCAAATGATTTCAAATTGGGTAAAGCAGTTAAACTGGGTTACACAGCCAGCGGGTTATCCAGCACATCAAGAGATGTTCCTACCACAATTTTCGGTCAGTTGTATGGCGCGGCACCTACCTTACCTGTACGCAAAGCCGATGGTGGCTATGGCGACCCTAACGATTATGGTACAGGTGACGGAAATAACTACAACCCACAGGCTACGCTTGATTTTTACAACCAGCGTACCAAAAACAAACGCGTAACCTATAACGTGTATGGCGAAGTTTCGTTACTGAAACACTTGAAATTCAGATCGAGCTTTGGCGGCGATGTAAGTCAGGCTGAGGTACGATCATTCGTGCCCTTATACCAGGCTACTGTTAAACAATTCAGCAACAAAACCAATTTAAATGTTGACCATACAGATGTACGCAACTGGATATGGGAAAACACCTTAACTTATGACGTTAAAATAAACGACCACAAATTCACTGCATTATTAGGTTATAGCGCTATTGATAACGTAACCCGCCAAATGAATGCACAATCAGATAATGTGCCTTACAAAAGCAGCGGTAACCTGCAAACTTCTTTCCCTGATACAGCAAAGGTAACTTACTTTGCTACTCCGGCAAACCAGGTGCATAACCGCGCATTATCACAATTTGCACGTATTAATTACTCTTACAAAGACAAATACTTATTAAATGCCTCTATCCGCCGCGATGGTGCTTCACAATTCTATGGTGCGCATACTTACGGTTACTTCCCTTCTGTAGGTGGTGGCTGGGTTGTTACCAATGAGGATTTTATGAAAGACCAAAAAGTATTCAGCAACCTGAAACTTCGCGGCAGTTTTGGTGCGGTAGGTAACTCTGTAGTACCTATTAACCCATCAGTACAAACCATAGCAACAGATCCATATCTTACTGCCATATTTGGTAACCCGCAGGTAGCTTATCAGGGAGCAAGTATCAACTCCGTAGTACCTCCATCTATATTGTGGGAAAGAACGGTATCAACCGACTTTGGTTTAGAAGGTGGTTTGCTTGACAACAAATTAACTTTTGAGGCCGACTATTATAACCGCGAAACGAAGGATGCCATTTTTGCCATCCCGGTTGCGGGTTCACTGGGAACCAGTAACAGCTCAATTATTGGCAACCAGGCAAGTATCCAAAACCGTGGTTTTGAATTCTTAGTAAGCTGGAAAGACCAGGCATCTAAAGATTTCAGCTACAGCATCAGCGCCAACCTTGGTATCAACACCAATAAAGTATTGGATGTAATTACAGGTAAAAACCCTATTTATGATGGCGGTACAGGTCTTACCAACGGTGCACTTGCAACACGTACTGTTGTTGGCGAGCCTATTGGCGAGTTTTACGGCTATAAAGTAACTGGTATTTTCCAAACTAAAGAACAAGTAGTAGCGTCAAAACAACCTGGTGCAAGCCCCGGCGATTTTATTTATCAGGATACCAATCATGATGGTATCGTTGATAGCCGCGACCGTGTAGTATTAGGCAGTCCGCTTCCAAAATACAGCTACGGTGTTAATACCTCTTTTACCTACAAAAACTTTGATCTTGCACTTGATTTTCAAGGAGTGGCAGATGTTAGCGTTTATAATGCCAATATTGCTTACCGCTTTGGTAACGAGAACTTCACACAGGATTTCTATAATAATCGCTGGCATGGTGCCGGAACCTCAAATACTTACCCTTCAGTAAACGTAGGTAAAACGGCCAACTCTGCACCAAACTCATTTTATGTTGAAAGCGGCTCTTATTTCAGGATGAGAAATGCCCAATTGGGTTATACATTGCCGGGCAGCCTGCTCAGCAAATGGAAAATAGCCAAAGTGAGATTATTTGCCAATGCTCAAAATGCTATTAACCTGTTTGGCTATAAAGGCTTCTCGCCAGAAATCGGCGGCACAACAACAAACGGCGCTGTTAGCGGCCGTGGTATTGATGCCAATGTTTATCCGCTATATGCAACCTATAATTTTGGCGTTAACGTTACTTTTTAATCAATATAAAGATGAAGAACAGTAAAAACTTATTCGTGCGTAAAGCCATTATTTTAGGCCTTATCGCATCAACCATATCCATTCAAAGCTGTAAAAAAAGCTTTCTTGATGTAAACCCTGCTCAAAACACGGCAGCAACCTTATTCTTTAAAACACAGGACGATGCTACAAAGGCTGTAAATGCCATGTACGCCAACCTTCACGAGTGGAACAATATTGCGTTTACCCCCATCGCTGTTGAAAGCATGGGTGCTGATGATGTAGAAAAAGGCAGCAGCGCCAGCGATGCAACCTTTTTTAATGATTACCATAATTTCACCATCACATCTGGCGATGCCCAGTTAGGTGGTTTTTGGAAAGGCCAGTATCAAACCATCAACTTTGCTAATCAGATATTGACCAACGTTCCCGGCATTAGCATGGATGACGCTCTAAAAACCCGCTACCTGGCCGAAGCTAAATTTATCAGGGCTTATGCCTATTTTAGGCTGGTTAGGGCTTTTGGTGATGTGCCTTTGCGCATAACCCTGCCTAAGGATGCATCTGAATATAACCTGCCACGTACCCCTAAAGATCAGGTATGGGCACAAATTGAAAAAGATTTAACTGATGCAGCCTCTGTATTACCACAAAGCTATAGCGCCGTTGAAATTGGCCATGTAACCAAAGGTGCTGCCTTAACCCTGCACGCCAAGGCAGCCCTGTATCTTAAAAAATGGGCTGATGTAGTAACCTATACAACCGCTGTTATGGGCATGGGCTACTCGCTATATCCTGATTATGAGCAAATGTTCAGAACAACGCATAAAAACAACCAGGAATCTGTTTTTGAGATCCAATGTAACCTGATACCTAATAATCCGGCTGCTTCAAACTCTCAATATTCACAAGTACAGGGCGTTCGTGGTGTAACCGGTGGCGGATGGGGCTTTAATGTTCCCAGTGCTGATCTGGCAGCCGCTTATGAAACTGGTGACCCGCGTCGTGATGCAACCATCATATTCAGAGGCGAAACCACGCCTGAGGGCGATAAAATTCCAGCAACTGGTGATAACCCTATGTATAACCAAAAATCATACGTTCCATTTGCCTTATTTGTATCTGGCTTTAATGAAGGCTGTCAGCAAAATAAAATTGTGCTGCGTTACGCTGATGTATTGCTGATGAATGCCGAAGCCAATAATGAACTTGGAAATTCAGGTGCGGCAATAGGTCCGTTAGAGCTGGTACGTGCAAGGGCACGTGGAGCAAACGCGGCTATATTACCTAAAGTAACCTCAACAGATCAGGCTACGCTGCGTGCTGCCATCTACAAAGAAAGAAGAGTTGAATTTGCCATGGAGTTTGAGCGTTATTTTGACGTAATACGCCAGGGCAGAGGAACCGAGGTTTTTGGCATACGCGGATGGAAAGCTGGCAAAAACGAAGTTTGGCCTATACCACAAACAGAGATTGATCTTAGCGGTGGTGCTTTAACACAAAACACTGGATACTAAAAAACATGATGCCGGTTAATTGATATACATTGGGGCAGACCTTCCTTTGAAAGGGAGACTGCCCCATTTATTATCAACACCATCTTATAACCCGGCATTACCCCCAATAACCATGAAAAAACTATTCTTAACTCCATTGATAATATTTTGGGCAATAGGTTGCTTTGCACAAAAAGTTACTAAAACGGCGTCTACAGGTATTAAGCCGGTCGGCATTATCAAGAACCTTACCGATAGTGCCCTACTTGACGTAGTACAGCGACAAACGTTTCGTTATTTCTGGGATTTTGCACACCCGGTAAGCGGCTTGGCCCGCGAACGCAGCAACGAATCATTTGACTACGGCAACGAGGTAGTAACTACCGGCGGCTCTGGCTTTGGCGTTATGGCGCTTATAGTTGCCGATAGTCGCAAATGGATACCACATGACCAGGCGGTTGACCGCATGGTTAAAATTGTTAACTTTTTATTTAAAGCAAACTCCTTTCATGGTGCTTTTTCGCATTGGATGAATGGCGAAACCGGCAAAGTGATACCTTTTGGCCGTAAAGATGATGGTGGTGATATTGTTGAATCGGCCTATTTGTTTCAGGGATTATTATGTGCCCGCCAGTACTTTACCGCCAATGATCCTAAAGAGCAACGCATACGCGATGTAATTAACTGGATGTGGGGCGAAATGGAGTGGGATTGGTATACCCGCGATGGCCGCGATGCATTATACTGGCACTGGTCGCCAAATAATGACTGGGCCATGAACTTCCCTATACATGGTTTTAATGAATGCCTGATTACGTATGTACTGGCAGCTTCCGCTGATAGGTATCCGGTTAGCGCCGACGTTTACCACCGGGGTTGGGCACAAAGCGACTTCTTTAAAAATGGTAAAACTTTTTATGGCTTTAAACTCCCCCTTGGCTTTGATTATGGCGGTCCGCTCTTCTTTTCGCAATACTCGTTCCTGGGATTAAACCCCACAGGTTTAAAGGACCAATACGCCGATTACTGGGAACAGAACAAAAACCACACCCTCATTAATCATGCATACTGTGTTGATAACCCTAAAAAATTTAAGGGATATGGCGAAAGCAGCTGGGGACTTACCGCAAGCGATAATTATGAAGGTTATAATGCCCACTCACCTACCAATGATCTGGGGGTCATAACACCAACAGCAGCCTTATCTGCCTTTCCGTATACTCCGGAATACTCTATGAAAGCATTACGCCATTTTTATTATGACCTTGGCGATAAGATATGGGGCGAATACGGTTTTACCGATGCCTTTAGCGAATCGCATAACTGGTACGCAAAATCATACCTGGCTATTGATCAGGGCCCAATTGTGGTAATGATTGAGAACTATCGTACCGGATTATTATGGAAACTGTTTATGAGTTGCCCTGAAGTAGAAAACGGCCTTAAAAAGCTAAATTTTACCAGTCCGGCACTTACAAAAAACTAACCCGTGCAGTACCCGGCAAAAAATATTAAAAAATGTAAATCAAAAGGCGTTAAATTTGTTTAAGTAACATCTGCTTTAATAAAACACATTAAGCGGGCACAAACAAATTTTAAACGCATCAAATGACTCCCAAAAAAATCATTATAGGAATGCTAAGTTTACTCTTAGCATTCTCTTTTTCTGCCCATGCCCAATCATCTTTTGACCGTGGCAGCTATATTGTTAAAGGTGATACCTTACCCTACCGCTTACTATTCCCCAAGCACTTTAATCCTGCAAAAAAATATCCCCTGCTGTTTGTATTACATGGTGCCGGCGAACGCGGCAATAACAACGAGGCGCAGCTAAAATATGGCCCCGAGCGCTTACTACAGGATAGCGTACGCGAAAAGTACGAAGCCATTGTAGTTTTCCCGCAATGCCCGGCCAACAGCTATTGGTCAAACGTAAAACAGGAAACCGATGCTGTTACTCAAAAAAGAAAATTCATTTTTCAGATCAATGAACCGCCGACAAAGGCTATGCAGCTGTTAATGGGCCTTGTTGACCAATTTTTAGATAAACCTTTTGTTAACAAACAACGGGTTTATATTGGCGGCCTGAGCATGGGCGGTATGGGTACATTTGAAATTATAGGCCGCGAGCCTAAAATATTTGCTGCCGCCTTTGCTATATGTGGCGGCGACAATACCCTGAATGCTAAAAAATACGCTAAAAAAGTACCACTGTGGATTTTCCACGGCACCAAGGATAGCGTAGTACCGGTTGAACATTCAGAGGTAATGGTATCGGCCATTAAGGATGCAGGCGGTAACCCTAATTTTACCCTCTATCCGGGAGTTGATCATAACAGCTGGGAAAACGCCTTTCGGGAGCCGGAGCTACTGAGCTGGCTATTTTCGCATAGTAAATAGAAAGATATTTCATCACGCAGTTAACACTTACTAAAGCCATCCTGAAACAAGTTCAGGATGGCTTTAGTAAGTGATATTAATTATTCACAAATACTTCCTATTCCTCGTCAGGTTTTGGGGGCAAGTTCTTCATATTAAACCGGGGTTTGTATGCGGGTTTGGCGGCAGGTTCCTCAGTAATTGGTGGCACGTCAGTCTTGTCCTCCGGTTTATCTTCCACTTTTTCTTCGTTTTCAACTGGCTTTGGTTTTACCATACCTACCTGAAAACGTGGTTTATAAGCTGGCTTAGCTACTTCCTGAGCATCTGCCTCTGTTGATGCTTTCTGGTCTTGATCAGCTTCCTGTTGTTCCACTACTGGTTCCTCGCTCTCCGCGGGCTTGGGCTTCATCATTCCTGCCTGAAAACGTGGTTTATAGGCAGGCATTGTAGGTTCTATAATATCAGCTGCGCTATTATCTGATTTTTCATCAGGCTTTTCATCCGGTTCTGCAACATTTTCTGTTGGCTTAGGTTTCACCATACCCGGATTAAAACGCGGTTTGAATCCAAGCTTTTCCGTTGGAGCCTCCGCTTCTGTTATTGTGCCTTGTTCTTGCTTAGTTTCCTGTGGTTCCGCTGATGCCTGTTCACTTTCCGCAGGTTTTGGTTTTACCATACCGGGGTTAAAGCGAGGTTTAAATGCAGGTTTGGGTGTTTCGGTAACAGGGATGCTATCCTCTGCTTTTACCTCGGGGTTTTTATCCTCATCTGCAATACCTTCTGCCGGTTTGGGTTTCACCATGCCGGGATTAAAACGAGGTTTAAATGTGGGCTTGGCGGCAGGTTGTTCTGTAGTTGATGCCGGTTCTTCGACTTTAGCCTCAGGCTTTTCTTCAGTAGGTTTGGCAACTTTCACCGCACGAAACTTAGGTGCGAAACCTAATTTGGGAGCCGGAGCGGCAGATTCTGTCAGGCTTTCGGTAATCGTTTGCTCAGCCAGTGGGTTTTCGATCCGCACCTTTTCCGTTCTTATTTCCTGTGCAGCCGGGAACTGTCGCCTTAATTTATTGAACCAATATTTTTTAGTATGATCAAAGCTTTTCTCACCCATTTGCTCGTAATGAGTTTTAAATTCCGAAAACAGCGATTGCTCACCCTGTTGCAAGGCTACCAGATCAATCTTTTTCTTTTTAAAAAACTCTTCGAAGGTCATTGTTATAGGTCTGAGATTTGAGATATCAGCGATGAGTAATCCAAAACTATCTCACGGCTGATATTTCATATTTACTTAAAGTGCTACGTCCACATCCAGCTGGTTAAAGTGCACGCCTTTATCCGTTTGCTTCCAATCTTCGCGTTCTTCGTCGGTAGCATTCATCAGTTTAGGAAACCACTCCAGCGGAAATGCCTGTTGCTTACCATCTGCCTTTTCAACAAAAAGCAAACCGTTGGCAAAAGTTACCTTGATTTTTTTTTCTTCCTTACGTGAGCTGAATAGTGGCATATATTTCCTCTTATTAGATTGTCATCCTGAGCGGAGCGAAGGATCTGTTAGCCAATTAGTATAATGCAG
Source organism: Mucilaginibacter saanensis (assembly GCF_014200575.1). Lineage (GTDB taxonomy): Bacteria > Bacteroidota > Bacteroidia > Sphingobacteriales > Sphingobacteriaceae > Mucilaginibacter. The sequence continues at coordinate 36,601 of NZ_JACHBZ010000021.1, forward strand.
ATCAGATGCTTCACTCCGTTCATCATGACAATTATTAAAATTCCGAGATAAACTTATTCCGCCATGTTATGATATACAGCCTGCACATCATCATCCTCTTCAAGGCGGTCAATCAATTTCATAATATCAGTAACTTGTTCTTCAGTTACCTCATGGAATGATTGTGGTATACGCTCCAATTTGGCCGATTTTACATCTATACCTAATTGTTCCAATGCTTTTTGCATTTTACCAAAATCTTCAAAGGCAGTATGTATTACACCAATATCGTTCCCTTCCTCATCAGCCTCCACAAACAAATCTTCCAAACCGGCGTCAATCAATTCAAACTCCAGTTCTTCCAGGTCGCGTTCGCCGGGAGCAAATGTAAATACCGATTTACGCGTAAAAATAAAGTCAAGTGATCCGGTTTTACCTAAAGAACCTCCATATTTGGTAAAGTAACTACGCACGTTGGCTACTGTGCGATTGGTATTATCGGTAGCGGTTTCAACCAGTACGGCAACACCATAAGGAGCATATCCTTCATAAACCAGTTCTTCGTAATCTTTTTCATCGCGGCTGGTGGCACGCTTGATAGCTGCTTCCACACGGTCTTTAGGCATGTTAACTGCCTTAGAGTTTTGCACAGCGGTTCTTAAGCGCGAGTTGGTATTGATATCGCCACCACCGGCTTTTACAGCCATTACAATCTCTTTCCCTAAACGGGTAAACTGCACTGCCATTTTGGCCCAGCGCTTAAACTTTCTTTCTTTACGGAATTCAAATGCTCTTCCCATATTTCTTTTTTTGTCCATCGTCCATGGGCTACAAACCATGGATTTAGCGAATATAATATTTGTTTTATATATGTTTCAAAACGGTTAGTTTTTTGCTTTCCGTTTTAAGTTTTATGCTTGTTATATCATATTTTTCAGGTTGGTAAGCATATCCCTGGTTATGTCAGCCAGGTCATATTCTAATTTCCAGCCCCAATCTCTTTGGGCATAACCGTCATCAATTGATTTTGGCCAGCTGTCTGCAATAGCCTGCCGCGGATCATTTTCGGCATAACTTATTTCAAAACCGGGCATTAGCTTTTGTATTTCGGCCGTCAATTGTGCAGGCGTAAAACTTATACCAGCCAGATTATATCCTGATCTGATGGTAAGCTCATCAGCAGGTGCATCCATCAATGTTATGGTGGCCCTTATAGCATCATCCATATACATCATAGGCAGCGCGGTATCGGCCGAAAGAAAGCTTTGATATTTGCCCTTTTTTAAGGCCTCATGAAATATATGCACCGCATAATCGGTTGTACCGCCACCCGGATTGGCCCGCCAGCCTATAAGGCCAGGATAACGTATGCTGCGCACGTCCAACCCATGTTTAGTAAAATAATATTCACACCAGCGCTCACCGGCAAGCTTACTAAAACCATAAACGGTGTTAGGATCCATCACACAATATTGCGGTGTATGAAACTGGGGCGAATTAGGCCCGAAAACCGCTATAGAACTTGGCCAAAAAACTTTGGCTGTTTTAAATTCTACAGCAAAATCAAGTATATGCAGCAGGCCGGTCATGTTTAAATCCCAGGCGATTTTAGGTTTCTGTTCGCCCACGGCCGATAATATGGCTGCCAGCAGGTATACTTGCGTAGGGCGGTGCTTATCAAAAATGTGATGCAGGTTATCCTTATCCAACACATTAACAAGCTCATACGGGCCACTATGGCGTATAGCATAACCCGGATCATTAATGTCGGACGCTATCACGCTATCGGAGCCGTGTATGTTTCTCAAAGCCATTACCAGTTCTGTCCCTATCTGGCCGTTGGCACCAATCACTAAAATCTTTTCGCTCATGTAATTTGAGTTTAGGCAAAGGTAAAAATTTGGGCGCAATGTTTTGATAGCTGATAACAGAGTATAGCAGATTGAACTTGTGGCCCATCATTACGCCCGGTGGATTGCTATATACTTATGTAACAGTAGCAGAACAAGGCTTTGCCAAGTACAGACTGACAGTCAAAACATAGCCATAAACTACCAGTTTAATAGATTATAGCTGAGATAACCAAAAAAAATTGCATATTTGGAGTTTAATGTTTTATTATATAACAAATTAACAATCAATGAAAGTCGCAGTAGTAGGTGCTACAGGATTAGTAGGCACCAAAATGTTGCAGGTTCTTGCAGAACGCAACTTCCCCGTTACAGAATTAATTCCCGTAGCTTCAGAAAAAAGTATTGGTAAAGAAATTACTTTTAAGGGTAAGCAATTTAAGGTAGTTTCTGTTGAGGATGCGATTAAGATGAAGCCGGACGTAGCTATTTTCTCGGCCGGCGGCAGCACTTCATTACAGCAGGCTCCTTTATTTGCAGCTGCTGGTACAACTGTTATTGACAATTCATCGGCATGGCGCATGGATCCAACCAAAAAACTGGTTGTACCTGAGGTTAATGCCAATGTACTTACAGCAGAGGATAAAATTATTGCCAATCCAAATTGTTCAACCATACAAATGGTAGTGGCCTTAAAACCCCTGCATGATAAATATAAAATTAAAAGGGTGGTTGTTTCAACCTACCAATCAGTAACTGGTACAGGTGTTAAAGCCGTTGACCAACTGTTTAACGAGCGTAAAGGTATTGATGGCCCTAAGGTTTATCCTTATACCATTGACCTGAATGTGATTCCTCAGATTGACGTTTTCACTGAAAATGGCTACACCAAAGAGGAAATGAAGATGATCCTGGAAACCAAAAAGATCATGGGCGATGACAGCATACAGGTAACTGCCACAACGGTACGTATCCCGGTTATGGGCGGTCACTCAGAGTCAGTAAACGTAGAGTTTGAGAATGACTTTGATCTGAACGAATTACGTGAACTACTGGCAAAATCGCCGGGTATTGTAGTAGTTGACGATCCTGCTAACCTTAAATATCCAATGCCGCTTGATGCGCATGATAAAGACGAGGTATTTGTAGGCCGTATCCGCCGCGATGAAACCCAACCAAATACATTAAACTGCTGGATAGTATCAGACAACCTGCGTAAGGGGGCTGCTACCAATGCCGTGCAAATTGCAGAATATCTTGCAGCAGCCCACTTAATTGGTCAGGCTGTTGAGGCATAAGCAGAACAACTTATTTAGATAGAATTTAATAGGGATGATCAATTGATTATCCCTATTTTTATTTCAGAACTTTTTTATGCGCAAAGTGAAGACCGTTAAATTGTTTATCCTCTTATTCAGTTGTTTAATTACATCAAACTTGTTTGCGCAAAATAGTCCGCAGGCAATTGAAAGTGATTTACTCCGGATATTAAAAAAAGTAAACTATTACGGCGCCCACAAAAAGGAGTGGAAAGCTATTGACTCGCTGCAAAAACAAAACAGAATATTTGCATTTAAGCTCAAGTATTATACCTCCAAATACCCGGCAACCATTAGCCAAAGTTTCATTTCGCTAATAAAGGAGCGCCTGGTTATAGCAACCTCTGCCGATGGCATGTTCCGTACCTATTCATGGAATACTCAGTTGGGTGTTACCGGCTTTGATATTTATAATGTACTGCAATACAAAACCAACGGCCAGGCCGTTTCCCTATTAAAAATGGATACGGTTGGTAAAAGAGCAAACCAATCACTCTGGTACCCTAAAATATTCACGTTTACAGTTAATAATAAAACCTATTACTTAGCCCCTTATAATTCCGTTTATTCAGCTACCAAAGCAGGGCAGGGCTTAAAGATATTTACCATTGAAAAAGGTGTGTTAATTGGCAACCCTCCGCTGATAAAAACCCCAACCGGCGTTTATAGCCAGTTGCATTATGAGTTTGATGTAAGTTCCATAGCCGACTGGAAATCGTACCCGGCCATCTATTTCGACCAGCCGACCCAAACCATCCGCACCCCGCTTGTTGATTTTAATCATAAAATGACCCGTAAATTTATTACCTATAAATTCACAGGTCGCTTTTTTGAAAAGGTAAAATGATAACTTAGCAGCATGATCTCCTTCGCTCACCGTGTTTTTATGGAAGTTGCTGCCAACCTTAGCTTTAGTAAGGCGGCACAGGTACTATTTGTAACACAACCGGCTATCAGCAAGCACATTAAAGCACTGGAAGATCAGTATAAAGTACCCTTGTTTGAGCGTAAAGGCAACAGCATACTGCTTACCGAAGCGGGCAACAAACTAAACGAATACCTGCAGCAGGCAACCGAAATTGAACGAAAAATAGAATATGATCTTTCGGTACTCAGTAATTTATCGCAAGCTGCCGGGCATCTGCGTTTGGGAGCCAGTACCACTATTGCCTTGTATATTTTACCGTCAATACTTTCCGGCTTTCAGCGGGAGTATGCTAATGTAGACGTGCAGCTGGTGAACCGCAACTCCGAATATATCTTGAATGCGCTGCTTAACCATGAGGTGGATATCGGTATTATAGAGGTAGATAACAAACTCACTACTGTATCCTACAAACCTTTTATAAGCGACGAGGTAATTCCGGTATGTTCGGCTAAAAGCCCGCTGGCGGGTAAATCATTGACACTAAAGCAGCTGATAAAAACACCATTGGCTGTAAGGGAGCGGGGATCGGGCACCTTAAATGCGGTATTAAAAGCCCTGTCTGCATTACATATCAAACCGGCCGACCTATCTGTAAAGATCAGGCTGGGTGGTACCGAAGCCCTAAAAAATTTCTTGCTGGCCGACCAATGCCTTGGCTTTATGCCGCGCCCATCCATCATCAGGCAATTGGCCGAAGGTGATCTGGTAGAAGTACCTATAGAAGGACTAAAAATTACCCGCGACTTCTTCTTCATCCGCCGCAAGGGAACCGAGGATTATGGCCTCACCAGTAATTTTATCAATTTCGCATTGGGCCATATAACGCATAAAAAATAATAAACGAAGTATCTAAGTCGATTTTTATAGCTGTTTACCTCCTTTTTTCAATTACTTAAAACCATCTGCCTGTTCGCCTGTAATTATACTATACTTAATTTTTATAATTTACAATTAAAAATGAATAATTATAACAGGTTTAAGTAATAGAAATTAACAATCCTCCCTGAGGTGAATGCATTTAACAGCAAAAGTTATTGAAGAAATTGGCAAAGATGTACATCATGAAGCGTAAGCACCTTGTCCCGCTGAAAAATGGGCCACTCAATATTAGGCTTGTTATGCCGAGTTTGTCAATAAGCACGCTGTGAAGTCTGCTAATTATCATTCAGGACAAATTCAGCACAATAACCTAACTGGGGGTAGAATCATTCGTGGTTCTGCCCTTTTTATATCCAGAGGTTTTATATTTACCGCATGCCTGTAAAAAAAGCGTTGATTATTGGTGCCGGAATTGCCGGGATAGCTACGGCTATCCGTTTGGCGGTAAAAGGTTACCAGGTTAATGTTTTTGAAGCCAATAGTTATCCCGGAGGTAAATTATCTGAGTTTGAGCAGGAGGGATTTAGGTTTGATGCCGGCCCGAGCCTGTTCACCATGCCACAGTATGTTGATGAACTGTTTAGGCTGGCCGGTAAAAACCCTGCCGAATTTTCCAGCTATCAAAAACTGGATGTGGTTTGCCGTTACTTTTATGAAGACGGCACCCGCCTAAACGCTTATGCCGATCCTGAAAAATTTGCCGCAGAAATAAATCAGCAAACGGGCGAACCGGAAGCTTCAGTTAAAAAATATCTTAAAAACAGCAGTAATATTTATAGTATTACCAGCCATGTTTTTTTAGAGCAGTCACTGCATCGTTTAAAAACTTATTTAAATTGGGGCACGGTGCAATCTGTTTTCAGATTCCCCCAGATAGATGCCTTCCGCAGCGTGCACAAGGCAAACGAAAGCTTTTTTAAAGATGAGCGCATTACACAGCTTTATGACCGATATGCTACCTATAACGGCTCCAACCCCTATTCGGCTCCGGCTACACTTAATGTAATACCGCATCTGGAGCAGCATTATGGCGCTTATTTTCCGGAGGGAGGCATGTATAGCATCGTAACGAGCCTGGTAAAGCTGGCAGAGTCATTGGGCGTAGTTTTCCATTATAATTCGCCTGTTGACGAGATCATTTTGGAAAAGCAAACGGCAAAAGCCATCAGGATAAAGGATGATGTGATGCTGGGCGATGTGATTGTATCCAATATGGATGTATGGTTCACTTATCATAGGCTGTTAAAAGATCATCCTCGTTTATTCCCAAAAAAAATCCTGAAACAGGAACGCAGCAGTTCGGCATTAATATTTTACTGGGGTATCAACAAGCAGTTTGCAGGGCTTCATCTGCATAATATCTTTTTCAGTGCAGACTACCGGGCCGAGTTTGATCATATCTGGCAACAAAAAGCTATTTACCATGACCCAACCGTGTACCTTAACATCAGCTCCAAATACAAACCAGATGATGCCCCACAAAGTTGCGAAAACTGGTTTACCATGATTAATGTACCTGCCAACACGGGGCAAAACTGGGATAAACTGATAGTTGCTGCCCGCCAGCACATATTAACCAAACTAAGCCGAATCCTGGGTCAGGACATCGGCAGTCTTATTATCTCTGAAAGCATCCTTGATCCGCGGAGTATTGAAAGTAAAACATCATCATACCAGGGCTCGCTCTACGGCACAAGCTCCAACAATCAGTTTGCTGCATTTTTAAGACATGCCAACAAGGCATCCCAAATTAAAAACCTCTATTTTTGTGGCGGCAGTGTACATCCTGGCGGCGGCATTCCGCTTTGCTTGCTCTCCGCCAAAATTGTGAGCGACTGGATAGCATAACACAGCCATATTTGAAAAATACTACTATGAAACTTCAACTTTTTGATCAACAGGTTTACACCGACCGCAGGAAGGTTTTAAAGCAAAATGTCGGGTCAGACGGCATTATCCTGTTATTAGGTAACGAGGATAGCAGCATGAATTATAAAGATAATTGCTACCCTTTCAGACAGGACAGTACCTTTCTTTATTACTTTGGCCTTGATGTGCAAAACCTGGCTGCCGTAATTGATACCGATACCGGCGAAGAGGTGGTTTTTGGCAATGAACTGAGCCTGGATGATATCATCTGGACCGGCACCCTGCCTACTGTACAGGAAATGGCCTCGATGATTGGCATTACCCAAACCAAACCCTTTGATCAGGCGATCCACTATGTGCATAAAGCGCTGATTGCCGGCAGAAAAGTGCATATTTTGCCTCCTTACCGCCCGGAGAACCGGATGAAACTGGCTACCTGGTTTAAAGTGAGTTTGCAGGATGTTCAGGATCATGTTTCGGTTAAACTCATTAAAGCGGTAATTGCGCAGCGGGTTATAAAAACACCATTGGAGATAGCTGAAATGGAAAAAGCAGTATCCATTAGCGTAGATATGCAGCTGGCCGTTATAAAGGCCACTCGCCCCGGCATCAAGGAATATGAATTGGTGGCCAAAGCCAACGAGGTAGCCATGGCAGCCAACGGCCGTTTAGGCTATGGTGCTATTATTACTACACACGGCCAAACCCTGCATACCCACTACTACGGGAATACCCTGCAAGACGGCAATATGGTATTAAGCGATATTGGCGCAGAGAACGGTATGCACTACGGCGGCGATCTTACCCGTACCTTCCCGGTGGGGCGCAGCTTTACCAACAGGCAAAAGGAACTGTACGAGGTAGTACTTAACTCAATGAATCATGCTATTGACATGTTAAAACCGGGTACACAATATAAGGATATTCATCTGGCTGCCTGTCAAAAACTGGTTGAAGGTTTAAAGCAGGTTAACCTGATGAAAGGCGATCCTGCCGAGGCGGTTGCCGCAGGTGCACATACCATGTTTTTTCAGTGCGGTTTGGGCCACATGCTGGGCATGGATACCCACGACATGGAAGATCTTGGCGAGCCATACGTTGGCTATACCGATACTTTGAAAAAGGAAACTGTATTTGGATTAAAATCGCTGCGTTTAGGGCGCGAACTGGAAGCCGGCTTTGTACTTACCATTGAACCTGGCATCTACATTATACCTGAACTAATAGACCGCTGGAAGGCTGAAAACAAATATGCCGACTTTATTAATTACGATGTACTGAATACCTACCGCGATTTTGGCGGCATCCGTATTGAGGATAACTTTGTAATAACAGATACCGGCAGCCACCTGCTTGGTAAGTATTTGCCAAAAACTTTAAAAGAAATTGAAGGATTGAAGGGGTAGAGGTATTTATTACCACACTTACGAAGTTTTAAAAACTTCGTAAGTGTAAAAAAAGTATCAAACTCACACGCATTATTGCAATGATGTGGTGAGATAATGTAATTACGCGGCTACGTGATTTTCCCGTACCATCTTCTCCAGGGCGTCAATCCATATTGGCGAATCATTAAGGCTTTCAACAAGCTGTACTTTTTCGCCGCCTAATGCTTTAAATTCGTCACCATACTCGGTGGTTACTTCGTAAACCGTTTCCAGGCAGTCGGCCACGAATGCGGGGCAAAATACCAGCAGGCTTTTTTTGCCTTCTTTGGCCAGTTTAGCTACAATCTCGCTGGTGTAGGGCTGTACCCATGGGTCGTTACCCAGGCGTGATTGAAAACAAATGGTATATTTTTCTTTAGGGATATTTAGCTTTTGAGCTATCAGCTGCGCAGTATGATGCGATTGCGCCGAGTAGCAGAATTTATTGGCTTCGGTTATAGTTTGACAGCAGTCATTAACTTTTAAACAATGCTGATGGGTATGATCTGCTTTAACCAGTTGCCTTTGAGGTAACCCGTGGAAGCTGAACAGTACATGATCATAAGTTTCGGGCTTGTATTTCTGCGCATTGTTGGCAAAGGTGGCAATCATACCTTCGTTATCATGAAAGGAGTTCACAAAGGAGATATTGGGTTTAGTTGGCCACTGCAATAACAGCTCCATCACCTTGTCATAAACAGAACCGGTACTTGCCGATGCATACTGCGGAAACAAAGCAATAACCTGTATATCAGTAACCAAAGCTGCTTTAAGTCTGTTTAGGGCTTTCTCAATAGATGGGTTCTGATAACGCATGGCCAGTTCAACAATGTACTCCTTCCCCAAACGCTGCTGCAAAGCTTTTTGTTGCAGTAAGCTATAGTGCATTAACGGCGATCCGGTTTCTTTATCCCAGATAGCCTGGTACAATTTGGCCGATTTTGGAGCCCGGAAAGGAACAATGATCCCCCGAACCAAAAGGGCGCGGGATATAGGGTTAATATCAATTACCCGTGGATCCATTAAAAATTCATTCAAATAAGTACGTACATCTGCCGTTGAGGGGCTATCAGGTGTACCCAAATTCACCAATAAAACTGCTTTTTTACCCATAACTATTTCAGCCGCAAAAATATAAAATTATTGCCCCCTAATCTCGTGAAGGGGGAACAAATTACAAACTAATGATTACCAATCTGCTAAGTAGCTTCCCCTTTAGGGGGTTGGGGGGCCTTCCACAATAACCACCAGGGCGTCCCCGGCGAATCATGGTGTTCATAATGATACCCAAAGAAATAACAGCTCAAAAAAGCCGCTATATGATTACGGGGTTGGCTGCGGGCAAAATATTGATTATCATGTTCGCCCTTATGTGGCTCGTATGTGCCGAAGTAAAATAGCTGCAACGTACTTAACAGCGATGGCACTACCCAAAACATGATCAGGTTGGGCTGAGGTATCCACATTTTCAGAATGTTAAACACTACAGCCATCACCACAATTTGCCACACCGAAAGGTAGTTACGGATAAACCTTACATACCAGCTCCAAAAACCACCATTGTGATAATCAGGGTCAAGCTTACCATGCACATGGTCGTGATGTAAATGATGTTTAGTGTACAGTTTAGGATACCAGAACGAGGCATATAAAGAAGTGCAGATATACCCGATAAGATTATTTAATGTGCGACTGGGTGATACTGTACCATGCATGGCATCATGCGCGGTAATAAACAAACCCGTGTACAAATGCATTTGCACCAGCACAAATAAATAAACCAGGGGGTTTGCAAAGCTGAAATGCCATTGCATCAGCAATATAATTGAAGTTACCCAACTGCCCAGCACCAGCAAGGCAACAAATAAACCTGTATTTGACGGACTTTTTTGCATGTGAAAACTATACAGCAAAAAACGTGCTGTTAAAATTTCTCCAGTTCGGCTTTTACTTGCTGCATGAGCCACATGGGGGTTGATGTAGCCCCCGCTATGCCAATGGCATCATTTGGAGAAAACATAGCCTTATCCAACTCGCTTGATGATGATATAAAATAGGTATCAGGATTATGCTTGCGGCATACCTCAAACAGCACCTTGCCATTTGATGATTTACGACCCGATACAAATACAATTTTATTAAACTTACTTACAAATTTGGGCAAATCCTTATCCCGGTTTGATACCTGGCGACAAATGGTGTCATTGGCTTTCAGATTGTAACCGCGCGCTATCAGCTCATCCTTTACACCATAAAACTTCTCCATGCTTTTGGTAGTTTGGGTGTACAGGGTTATGTTTTGCGGCAACTCTACATTATCCAGTTCGGCAATGTCCTGAAAAACCAGTGCTTCATTATTAGTTTGGCCTTCCAGTCCAATAACTTCGGCATGGCCGTGCTTGCCAAATATCAGGATCTTCTCATTGGCATCGTATGATGTTTTTATCCGATTTTGAAGCTTCAGAACCACAGGGCATGATGCATCAATCAGCGTAATATTATTTTCTAAAGCTGTGCGGTAGGTATCAGGGGCTTCGCCATGCGCGCGTATCAATACCTTTTCGTTACGCAGGTTTTTTAATTCAGCATGTTCAATAATACGCAGGCCAAGGGCTTTAAGCCGCTCCACTTCTTCATCATTATGCACAATATCGCCCAGGCAGTACAGGTAACCTTCATCGGCCAAAATTTCTTCGGCCATATCAATAGCATACACCACTCCAAAGCAAAAGCCCGAATCCTGATCAATAGTAACCTTTAACTGATACTCTCCCATTGTGTTACAAATTTACGGCAAAAATACCCTTTGATAGTAATCATTATGTTGATTTTTTATTACACCTATTATTTACCGGAGCCATGAATTATCAGTCAGCAATTCCTAATGCCATAAAAAACACAAACTGCATCATAAGCAGCACAGGGGCTGCGGCAGGTTGTGGTTTAAATTTAAACTTCTCAAAAACAAACAGCAGCAGCCCGCTTACTAAAAACCAGCAGGCATAATTTTTCAGCGGGATACCATTTCCTACCCAGTGCCAATAATCAAAGTGTACGGCAACAGGTTCAATCAATATATCAAGTACTACAAGTATGATGGCGCCGGTTATTATCCGTGCAGGCATACTTCTAATCCGGCTGCGCTGCAACAATACCCCGGTTGAGTAGATCAGTAAAAACCAGTTTACCCCAATCATCAGCGGTATATCAAGCAATTTAATACCTAAGGTTTCGCCGTAAGCATAATTGCCAAACAGCAAGCTGGTATGTACGCCAATATATTCAGCTGCAAAACCCATGATAAAAACCATCAGCGCAAAAAGTACAAAACGGCTATCGGGCCGGTTATGAGCACCTATTAATACCGCCGTCATCAACAGTAAATGCCAGGGCACAATTTTCAAAAACAGCACATCTAACGAGGGGGTGATAAAGCCAACTAACCCCACCGCATGAAATAAAACAATAATGATGATGGCGATGCGATGGGCAGGCGTTACGGAAACCCCAAATAATGTTTTCAAATTTTCCGCCCTTTCCATACTGTAGTTCCGGTGAGGTATTTCTGGATGGATATAACCGCAATAAACAGCATGTTTAGCATTTGAAACGGATGCATAATGATGTTATTAAGCACACTTTGATCGGCCAGAAGCGAGATCATGATACGGGTAAGTAAAATTAACCCAATCATAAAAAACAGCAGCGGCAGGTTTAGGGTCATTACAACAATCATAGGGCCGCCTATAATAAGTAGTATGTATATTAAAAAGCCTATAATACTGTAATTAAAAGCAGCCAAAAAGTTTTTACCGAAACCATTGATAGCTTCATAATAACCTTTATACATACGACAGCTGATCATGCCATTAGCCAGTAGCGCTTCGCCATTATAGGCTTCGGTCTTAATTAGCCTCATAATTTCTACATCTTCAACCACTTTGTTCTTAACGGCCTTATGCCACTGGTGCTTATGATAAATAGCCGCATCAAATAACATGAACTGACCGCTGGCTGCGGCTACCGAAGCATTTTTTACCAGATAAATTAATCTTAACGGCAACAGGTTTAATAATATAAAATGCATGAGTGGTACTACTGCCTGCTCGCCCGGGGTATTCATTTGCTGGTTGGTGAACAAGCTTAACAAACCGAGCTGATGCAGGTGCATCCGGTGCACGGCGCTATTGATTAGCCCGGGTTTAACTTGCTCGTCGGCATCTAAAAAAAGTAAGTATTTACCGTCGGCATGTTTAGCCAATTGGTCACAGGCGTAATTTTTACCTATCCAGCCTTCAGGTAATTTCCCCCCTTTTATCACCCTAAAACGCGGATGATTCGCTGCAAAGGCCGAACAAACCGCATAAGTATCGTCGGTGGATTCATCATCAAGCACAATTACCTCATAATTTTGATAATCGTGTTCATGAACAGACTGCAGCAATGTTAATATATTGCCAGCCTCGTTACGGGCAGGTATTAGTATTGATACCTTGTCATTATATTGTTTAACTACCCGGTGTAGCTTAGGGTTAGATATAAAATTGAACAAGGTTACCGCAAAACGCAGGATAATAAAAAAGAGGGTTATTGATATGGCAATGATCACTTTTTATAATACTATTTCGGTTTGCTGTTGCTTTGCTGAATTGTAATGTTCCTGGTACGCCGCCTGTAGCTCATCTATATGATGATACACTAAATCGGGGCCCCCTGTTTTTAAGTAAACGTTTACTCCGGGTTTTTTATATTTAAAATGCTCAATAAATGTTGCGGCAAACAACAACTGAAAGTTGTGCTGTGCCGCACTCATAATTTTCATTACCCCCTTTTGAAAAATTACCTCATTGGTAAAGTTCGAATAAAGTTTACCCTGTGGAAAAACAAGCAACATATTTTGCGGATCATTTAACAGCGTTGCAGCATAGTTAAGCGAAGCCATCATATCTTTTGAGCTTTTATTAACAGAAAATGCGCCCATATACTTAAAAAATGATACCTGGCGCGCAGTATCTTCCAATATCATGACATGAAATTTTTTGCCCAGCAGTTTATGATTCAGATAATACATCAAAAAGCCATCCCACCAGCTAAAATGATTGGCCAGCAGTAAAACGGCCTTATCACGGGCTATAGCTACATGATTGTAATTGATTTTATAAAAACTACGCCCCGCTATCCACAAAATGTAATGATGGAAAAACCAATGGATCATGCTATTTTTTTGTGGCCGTATCATGCGCCGCAAGATACTGATTGATAAGGTAAAGTTTGGGCAGTTGCACGCATTAAACCTTATTTTTAGTACCCGCTGCGGTATTTACCGCACCAGATATTCATCAAGCGCCTTAATAACCAGCCAGTGCCCCAGGGCCAGTTCATGCACCTCGGCATTATCTAACGTGGCAATAAAAGGCATAGCTGCCGATTTTGGGAACAGCTGATCATGCTTACCAAAAATCAGCAGGCAATTAATTTTATGCTCATTTATCTGCGCGGCCACTTTTACCACATCGGGCTTTAACAGCCTTATTAAATTCAGGGTATAGTAAGTATCCAATCGCTTTTTCTCGGTGTCAATTTCATTATAGGCTATCTGGTACAGGTTATCATCAATCATCCCTGCTTTTTTTGCACATTTAAGTACAAAAGGAGCCAGCCATTTGCTTTTGGCAACGGTGCTAAAAAATAATTTACCAAAGGGGTTATGCAGCAAAAAATGGAATCCTTTATATACCGAAAGTCCGTCGGGAGCCATTAATATAACATCATCAATAAGGTGGGCGTATTCCTCAAGCAGTATCAGGGCCAGGTTTGCACCAATAGAGTACCCCATCACCGAAAATCTTTGCTCACCATACATTTTAAACCATTCCTGCATGTATACGCGCACCATATTTTTAGGCATCCCATCTCTGATCTGCTTCTCGGTCCAGCCGTCAAGTGTGCTGCCGCCATGAAAAAAATGATCAAACCCGTAAATATGATATTTGGGCAATATTGATTTTTCGAGTACATGAAACTGCTTACCCGTCATACCATAACCATGAAAAGCCAGCAATGGTTTCTGACCAGTACCATATTCATGAAAATGTGCTTTACCCAAGCCGGGCAGATGTAAAAACCCCATTAAGGCAATATTAACAATTATGCCTAATATTAAGGGCGACAGGTTTTATTTTATATGATCAATAATCATTTGTGTTGCGCCAGTATGCTCTTCCACATAATTCTTTATCTTTTTACTGGTGATACTGTAAAAAGCCTCGTCGGTAATTAGGGTATCAACTATGCCTTTTAACTGGGTTTCATTACTGATGCTAAAGCCGGCTTTTAAGGCAATCAGCTCGCGGGCCTCGTTAAACTTCAAATAATTAGGGCCAAAAATTACCGGCAACCCAAACGCGGCAGCCTCCAGCGTATTATGAATGCCCACGCCAAAACCACCGCCTATATATGCAATATCCCCATAGGCATACAATGATGACAACATACCGATATTATCGATGATTAAAGTAGTGAATGGTGAATGGTGATTTGTGATTTGTGAATACCTGACAGCAGAATTTGCCGGCAATAAACCTATCAGGCTGTTTATTTTTTCTTCCGAAATTTCATGCGGTGCAAAAATAAATTTCCACCCGGGATATAAAGCCGGGAGCGTGGCCAGCAGTTTTTCATCTTCGGGCCAGGTGCTGCCTGCAATAAATACTTTCTGCCCATTTTTAAATTCATTTACCCCAGGTACAGGCTTAGGCTGTTGTGCGTTGGCCCAAACCCTGTCAAACCGGGTATCGCCGCTTACCGAGGTAGTGTTAATGGCAATATCATGAAGCAGTAGCTTTGATGCTTCGTTCTGTAAAAAAAAGTGTGTAACAAAATGCAGCATTTTACGGTGCAGACCGCCATACCATTTAAAAAACACCTGCCCGGGTCTAAAAATACCCGAAACAATGTACAAAGGAATATTTTGCCCGTGCAGCTCATTAAAGTAATGATACCAGTATTCATACTTGGTAAATATGGCTATAGCCGGCTTCACCGTATCAATAAAATTGCGGGCATTGGCTGCAGTGTCAAGCGGCAGATAATAAACAGCATCGGCAAGGGGAGTATTTTTCCTGATCTCGTACCCCGACGGCGAAAAAAAAGTAACTACTATTTTTTTATCAGGATGCAAAGTTTTAGCGGCCTCCAAAATAGGACGTCCCTGTTCAAATTCGCCCAATGAGGCAAAATGGAACCATATACTGCTGTTAAAATGTGACAGTTTTTGTTGCCTGCGGCCGTTTATCCACAATTTAGCTTTGGCATTAAAAAATGAAGCGAGCCATACGGTAAAGTAATATAATTTGATCCCAATGTTATATAAAAACATCAATTTAAGTATGAATGATTATCTTAGCCGGGCATAAAAGTAATAACAATAATTACAATAAATAATTTATGGCCCGCCCAAGTGCTGCAACTTGTTTAACTAAATTAATGGCTTATAGCGCCCCAACTTTAAGCATATAAGGATGTTATTAAAAAATAAGGCTATTTTTGTCAAATTTAAATCTACAACCAACGTAGCCCTGATACTGAAACCATTACAACAATATAGCAAGCAAAATAATAACCCCCTATGGCAAACCCAAACCGTAAACGGATATTAATAACCGGAGCCGCCGGATTTTTAGGTTCGCATCTGTGCGACAGATTTATAAAGGAAGATTACCATGTAATTGGTATGGACAATCTGATAACAGGTGATCTGCGCAATATTGAGCACCTTTTTAAACTGGAAAACTTTGAGTTTTACAACCATGATGTATCCACGTTTGTACATGTACCAGGCGAACTGCATTACATCCTTCACTTTGCCTCGCCGGCGAGCCCTATAGATTATTTAAAAATACCTATCCAAACGCTGAAGGTTGGTTCATTAGGAACGCACAACCTGTTGGGACTGGCGCTTGCCAAAGGAGCCCGTATGTTAATTGCTTCTACATCTGAAGTTTATGGTGACCCTAACGTGAGCCCGCAACCAGAGGAGTATTGGGGTAATGTAAACCCGGTTGGCCCACGGGGAGTTTATGACGAAGCCAAGCGTTTCCAGGAAGCTATAACCATGGCTTACCATACTTTTCATGGTTTGGAAACCCGCATCATCAGGATATTTAATACCTATGGCCCGCGTATGCGACTGAATGACGGACGTGTATTACCTGCATTTATTGGCCAGGCCTTAAGGGGCGAGCCATTAACCATGTTTGGTGATGGTTCACAAACCCGCTCTTTTTGCTATGTTGATGACCTGGTTGAAGGTATTTACCGCCTGCTGCATAGTGATTACGCACAGCCTATGAACATTGGTAACCCTGATGAGATCACAATAAAACAATTTGGCGAAGAAATTATTAAACTAACAGGAACCGATCAAAAACTGATTAGCCTGCCATTGCCGGTTGATGATCCTAAACAGCGCCGTCCGGATATTACCAAAGCCAGGAGCATTTTGGGCTGGGAGCCTAAAGTTTCCAGAAGCGAGGGATTAAAGATCACATTTGAATACTTTAAATCACTGCCCGAAAAGGAAATAAACCACAAGGATTTTGCGTATTATAATAAACGATAACATAAACATATACACTACTTAAAAATGAAGATATTAGTAACCGGCGGCCTGGGTTTTATTGGCTCCCATACTGTTGTTGAATTGGTAAATGCAGGTTATGAACCTGTTATTGTTGACGACCTGTCAAACTCAGATCCTAAAATTTTAGATCAGATAGCCCGCATTATTGGCTACAAACCTGTTTTTCATAAGCTTGACCTTAGTGTTGAACAAAGTGTAAAAGAACTGGCTATTGCTGAGCCCGACATTGAAGGTATTATACATTTTGCAGCTTTTAAGGCAGTTGGCGAATCAGTAGAAAAACCGTTGAAATACTATCGCAATAATTTCTACTCTTTAATTAATTTACTGGAAGCCTATTACGGCAAATCATTAAATTTCGTATTCTCATCAAGCTGTACAGTTTATGGGCAACCTGAGCAATTACCGGTTACTGAAACTGCACCTATACAGCCTGCACAATCGCCTTACGGCAATACCAAACAGATAGCCGAGGAGATACTACAGGACATGGTTACATCAGGCTCCAACTACAAGGTAATAGCATTACGCTATTTTAACCCGGTAGGAGCACATGAAACCGCCCTGATAGGCGAGCTGCCAATAGGCGTACCACAAAACCTGGTACCATTTATTACCCAGACAGCCATAGGTAAACGTGAAAAAATTACCGTATTCGGTAACGATTATAACACACCTGACGGTAGCTGCGTACGTGATTACATACACGTGGTTGATTTGGCTAAAGCACACGTAGCCGCGCTTAAATTATTAGAAAAACCTGATTTTAAAGGATACGATGTATTTAACATTGGTACAGGGCAGGGGAACACCGTATTAGGTGTAATACATGCCTTTGAACGCGCTACCGGTGTAAAGGTAAATTATCAGATAGGTCCGCGCCGTGGTGGTGATGTGGAGCAGGTTTGGGGCGATGTAACTAAATCAACAAACAAATTAGGCTGGAAAGCCCAACTGGGTATTGATGAAATGATGTCATCAGCCTGGGATTGGGAAAAGTATATTTCTCAAAACCCATTGTAATTTAATATTTATCAGATGCAAAAAATCATTATTACGGGTGGAGCTGGTTTCATAGGGTCGCATGTGGTGCGCCGTTTTGTAAAAAGTTATCCGGGTTACACCATTATTAATTTAGATAAACTTACTTATGCAGGTAATCTAGCCAATCTGCGGGATATTGAGAATGAACCCAATTACCGTTTTGTAAAAGGCGATATTGTTGATATCGAATTTGTTAATAAACTATTTGCCGATGAACAACCCGATGCGGTGATACATCTTGCGGCTGAATCACATGTTGACCGTTCTATCACAAACCCGCTGGAATTTGTGATGACCAATGTAGTAGGCACAGTTAATTTGTTGAATGCTGCCCGCGAAAACTGGAAAGGACGCTATGATGAAACCCGTTTTTACCATGTTTCAACAGATGAAGTATATGGCACACTTGGTGATGAGGGTATGTTTACCGAGGAAACTGCATACGATCCACATTCACCGTATTCGGCTTCGAAAGCAAGTTCTGACCATTTTGTGAGGGCTTACCAGGATACTTACGGCTTAGATACCGTAATTTCAAACTGCTCCAATAATTATGGCTCGTATCACTTTCCTGAAAAGCTGATACCGCTTGCTATAAACAATATTAAACAAAGTAAACCCGTGCCGGTATACGGTAAGGGCGAAAACATACGCGACTGGCTTTGGGTGGAAGACCATGCCCGTGCCATCGACGTTATTTTCCACAAGGCTAAAACCGGGTCAACCTACAATATAGGCGGCCATAACGAGTGGAAAAACATCGATCTGATTAATTTACTGTGCAGCATACTTGATAAAAAACTGAACAGGGAAGCAGGGGAATCGGCCAAACTGATTACTTATGTAACAGACCGGGCCGGACATGATCTGCGTTATGCCATCGATGCCTCAAAACTTAAAAACGATTTGGGATGGGTACCGGGCATAACCTTCGAAGAAGGCCTTGAAAAAACTGTTGACTGGTATCTTGCCAATGAAGAGTGGCTTGAAAATGTAACATCGGGTCACTACAAAGAGTATTATAACGATCAGTACGCGAATAGGTAATTATGTTTGGGTTATTTAAGAAGAAACCAGAAAAAAAACATGTGAACTTTAACTATGAGTCAATCATGGTTGATATGCACTCGCATGTATTACCCGGTATTGATGATGGCGCCAAAACGCCACAGGATTCCGTGATACTGATACGCAAAATGATGGAGCTTGGCATAAAGAAAATTATTGCCACACCCCACGTTATGATTGATTTTTACAGGAATACGCCCGAAACCATCAACAACGCGCTGGAGATACTAAAGGCTGAACTGGTAAAAGAAAACATTGATATACCAATCGAGGCGGCTGCCGAGCATTACTTTGATGAAACATTTGAGGCCCGCGTAACCGAAGGTAAATTGATGACCATGGGCGATAACTACGCCTTGTTTGAGTTTTCTTTCATCAACCAGCCTCCCAATGCCATATCCGTTATTCAAAAAATGAACGATATGGGGTACAAACCTATTTTAGCGCATCCTGAAAGATACCCTTACCTTGACCTGGAACAGTTTAAAAACCTGCATAATTGGGGTTGTAATTTTCAGCTCAATACCATTTCATTAACAGGTTATTATGGCAAGGAATCAAAAAAACTCGCCGAAACCTTGATTGATAATGAGCTGATTGATTTTATATCAAGCGATATGCACCATCCAAAACATGCCTTGGCATTTAAGGATGCCTTGCGTACGTCATATATTGAAAAACTGCTTTTTGATTATCCACTAAAAAACACGATGCTGTTTTAATTCTGGATACAGGAGATAAGAATCAGGAGATAAGACAGAAAGATAAATCAATAAACCCTTTCCTTATCTCTTGATTCTCTTTTCATATTCACGCTTTCCCCTTACTCATACCGCAATGCCTCTACCGGATCAAGCTTCGATGCTTTTTTTGCCGGGTAATAACCCGATATAAGCCCGATAAAGGTACATAGCAATATGGCAAATATGAGCCAGCCATAAGGTATAACAAATGCCCCGCTTATTAAGTAAGAGATACCGTTGCCTGCAGCCATACCCAGTATTATTCCGGCTACGCCACCTATAAGGCATATTACAATGGCCTCAATCAAAAACTGCTTGCGTATTACTGCCGGAGTAGCTCCAATGGCCTTGCGCACGCCTATTTCGCGCGTACGCTCGGTAACCGATACCAGCATAATATTCATCAGGCCAATGGCGGCGCCAATAAGAGTAATAATACCAATGGCAAAACCAGCTATGGTAATACCCAGCAATTGTCCGGAGAGCTCCTGTTGTATGGAGTCGCTTCTGGTTATCTCAAAATCGTTGGTATTGGCAATATTAAGGCTACGGACATTTCTGAATAATGAGGTAGCTTCACCTATAGTAGCATCCAAGGCTCCCGGACCGCCTACTTTAATCGTTATTGTGAACGACAGGTTGCGTACCGTATCAATTTGTTTGGCCTTAAGTACGGGGATAATACAGAATTTATCGCCCCCAAAAGAACTTGACCCTTTTGAAGCAATTACACCTACTATGCGGTATTTATTATTGCCTATAAAAAGTGATTTATTAACCGGGTCTTCATTTTTAAAAAGCTTGTTTTTTATTTCATTACCGATGATAACCACATTAGCACCGTGCTCCAGCTCTGATGCTGAAAAATTACGGCCGAAGGATAATTTTTTACCGCTGGTGGCCAGGTAATTTTCATTGGAACCCGAAATGGAAATATTGGGGTTTGTTTTTTGATTACCGTATTTGGCAACTGCCGTACCAGTAACATCTAAATTAATGGCCGTTAATACCGGTAGCTTAAAAGTTTTCTTAAAACGCTCGGCCTCATCATAAGTAATGGAAGGATACATTTTGCGATGGCCACCGTTTCCGAAATTAAGCCCCTCGCCGCGGTTTTGAATAGTAAATGAGTTAGCTCCAAGGTCAGCAAACGCATCATTGGTAAACTGCCGTATACCTTCAATAGCGGTTAAAATACCAACCAAGGCCATAATACCAATGGCTATTATTAATGAAGTAAGCGATGTACGGAGCCTGTTGCCGGCTATGGATTGTAACGCTATAGAAATATTTTCTTTGTACGAAGTTTTAACCGGCATGGTATAAAAATAAAAAAACTTTGCCGTTTGACTGTGTACTATACCAATTTGTTACAGCAATGAATACAAAGAACTTATTCACGGGTAACCGCTTCCCAAAACACTATTGGCAACCCCGGCAGAATACCCGTGTATATACCTCACCACAATCAGCACAAAATCATACAATACCCGCTATACCGTTAGCGAGCTTACATCATGATTTAAGATAGCTCCTTATGTATACCTATTTTAAACGTTTATACACTTCTATTGATCTACCTGTAGAGTCTTTTATAACCTGCGAATACTCGTCATTGCCATTAAAAGTAATCTTGATAACAAATTTCCTGTTCTGCAATTGCGCATGGTTAGACAGCTGATCTTCTTCCCTCAGCGTATCGTTCTTTAAGCTGAAAACACCATAACCAAATCCGTTTTTAAATTTGTTGCCTTCCTTATTCACCGGATAACGGTGTATAAACATAAAATGCCCGCTCTCAAATATCTTAAACTGGGTTGGTGTTTGTTTTACGGTATCTTTTCCGGTTACGGAGTAAGCCGCATCCATTTTCCACAAACCATCCAAAGCAGAGGTATCTGTCGCCGCCACTTTGGTATAATTTTCAATCATTTTATAACTTACATTATGCACTTTTACAATACCCGGAATTACTTGGGTATATCCATCATTTGTTCTGGAGATAGCCAGATTAAAATTCACGGATGAATCAAGTAAACGACTGCTGTAAATATTGTGCTCCACAATTTTATTAACAGAATCCATTTTATAAGTGCCTACACCAAACCCAACGGAAGAGTCAGGGGCCATAGCAGCATACATAAAATAGCTTCCTGTATAAATTTTCATCTGTTTTCTGGCATAAACGGTATCTTTCCCCCCACCACTAACCATTTGTTTATCCAATTTGTATGTACCCGCTTGGGTTGGCGTTTCCGTTTTGGGCGATTTGCAGCCAGCAATGATAACAATTAGCAAAACCGCAACTATTATATTCTTTTTCATTTTTGTTTAAGTTAATAGTGATTTTGATCTGAAGTACTGATGAGGGTATTGTTTGTGCCTGCACGTTTACCGGAGTAAAAAAAGCTCATGACAGGCCTATAGAAGACGTCGGGTTTCCTTTCTCATAAATTGGGGATTTAAGTTTATTGGTATAATAAATTTAAGTATAAAATATCTGAAAATCAACTATTTCAGTAAGTATTATTTTATATCAGCGGTAATTTCAGCATAAAATAACGCACATAGTAAGGTCAGTTGCATTGCCGCATTAGGTGAGCCTAAAGCGCTTTACTTAACTCTGAGGTGCAGCAGTGTGTGTAAATAGTGTTAAAACAAAAAAGCAGCCCTAAAGCTGCTTTTGAATTCAATATTTTTATTTGGAGTAATTTATACCGAGAACGATGTTCCGCAGCCACAGGTGCTTGCAGCATTAGGGTTGTTAAAAGTAAACCCACGGGCATTTAAGCCATCCTGAAAATTAATCTGCATACCCATCAGGTATAAACCGTGGGCCTTATGCATAAATACCTTCAATCCGTCAATGTAAAATTCCTGGTCGCCATCCTTTTTCTGGTCAAAACCCAAAACGTAGTTCATGCCTGAGCAGCCACCACCTTCAACACCAACACGCAAGCCAAAGTCTTCACCTATTTCTTGCTGATCTCTTAATTTAAAAAGTTCTTTAACGGCCCCTTCAGTAAAGGATACCGGTGCAATTTCAACAGCAGTACTCATCTTATTTTTATTTAACTATACAAATATAATGTAAAATGTGGATTTTTGCTGTAACCGGTATTTTATGACCTCTGCTTAACATTTTAAATAACCATGCAAACGTTACCTTATTTACTTGATATTTTAAAATATACCGTTGCCGGCATTGGCGTTGTATGGGTAGCGCTATACCTGTTTAAGCCCTATCTTGACAGGGCAGAGCATGTGCAATTGCTTGAATTGAAAAGAACCATCAGCAACCAAACATTGCCCTTACGTTTACAGGCTTATGAACGGGTGGTTTTGTTTATTGAAAGGGTTAACCCAGCCAATATGCTGGTTAGGTTAAACGCTACCAGCTTATCAGCCGCTGAATTACAGATGCTGGTTATTACCGAGATCAGGAATGAGTTTCAGCATAATATTACACAGCAAATTTATGTGAGCAACCGCGTATGGAACGTGGTTAAACGGGTAAAGGATGATACGCTGAGCCTGGTAAACAACGCCGTTAAGGCTTTGCCGCCTGACGCATCGGCCATGGATCTCAGCAAAACCATTCTTATTCATTTAGGCCAACTGGAACAGGCGCCTTATGAAATTGCCACAGGCCTGGTAAGGCAGGATATGGAAGAATTATTTTAACCCCATGGCCGAAAAAAAATTCACCACTACTTCTGGTATCGAAATTAAGACAGTGTATACCCAGCCATCATCAATGGATGAGCTGCCCGGTGAATTTCCGTTTACCCGCGGTATACAAAAAGACATGTACCGCGGCAAAGCCTGGACCATGCGTCAGTATGCCGGCTTTTCTACAGCCGAAGAATCAAATAAACGCTATCACTATTTACTAAGCCAGGGCACCACGGGCTTATCGGTAGCATTTGACCTGCCCACACAAATAGGTTATGATTCTGACCACGAGCTTGCCGAGGGCGAAGTAGGCAAAGTAGGTGTAGCCATTGATTCGTTAAAAGATATCGAGATATTGTTTGATGGCATAGCGCTTAAGGATATCACTACCTCCATGACCATTAATGCCACGGCCCCCATATTGCTGGCTATGTATATAGCCCTGGCCAAAAAACAGGGAGCCGATCTGCAGCAAATTTCGGGCACTATACAAAACGATATATTAAAGGAGTATGCCGCCCGTGGTACCTATATATACCCGCCAGCCCCTTCCATGCGGCTCATTACCGATGTTTTTGAGTATTGCAGCCAAGAAGTGCCCAAATGGAATACGATATCCATATCGGGCTATCATATACGCGAGGCAGGTTCAACCGCTGTACAGGAGCTGGCTTTTACACTGGCCAACGGCAAGGCTTACCTAAAGGCAGCGCTTAACAAGGGACTTGATATTAATGTATTTGCCAAACGGTTATCCTTCTTTTTTAATTGCCATAATAACTTTTTTGAAGAAATAGCCAAATTCAGGGCGGCCCGCCGCATGTGGGCGCATATTACCAAACAACTTGGTGCTACCGATGCCGGGGCACAAAAACTGCGTTTCCATACGCAAACAGGTGGCTCAACCTTAACGGCACAGCAACCGCTTAACAACATTATCAGGGTAAGTAACCAGGCGCTGGCAGCCGTATTGGGCGGCACGCAATCGTTACATACCAACGGGTATGATGAGGCGCTGTCGTTACCTACCGAAGCGGCCGCAAAAATAGCTTTGCGCACCCAGCAGATCATCGCATTTGAAAGCGGGGTTACGGATACCGTTGATCCGCTGGCAGGCTCTTATTTTATAGAAGCGCTCACTGATGAGATTGAAGCGGCAGCCCAACTATATATAGATAGGATAGATGCTATGGGTGGCGCCGTTAAAGCAATTGAGCAAGATTACATTCAACAGGAAATAGCGGCATCGGCCTATCAATACCAAAACGATATTGAAAGCGGCGAAAAAATACTGGTTGGGGTAAACCGCTTTACCCAACCCGAAGAAGCAGCCACTAACGTGTTCCGGGTTGACGATGCTATCCGCAAAATGCAAATTGAAAAAATTGTAATGCTAAAAAACAGCAGGGACAATAAGGCGGTGAACAACAGTTTACAAGAGCTCAAGCAAGCCGCAACCGGCACCCAAAACTTAATGCCTTTAATACTTACTGCGGTAGAGCATTACGCCACCTTAGGCGAAATTGCAGATACCCTGCGACACGTTTTTGGAGAATATTAAAACTATTAGGAATACTCCAAAACTGGGGCAATAATAAGACAAGGGCCTCTCAAATTTTATTAGCCACAATTACAGTCGTTTAAGCTTTAACAGTAGCACTATTAAGTTATTGGCTTAACAATTGTGGCAACATTCCCGTATAATAAATAATTATAACACTGATACTTATGTTAATTTTTTATTAAATTAATCAACATAATATCACCGGAACTTATGGAAATATAATTATGATTCTTAACGCGAAATATAACATTTTATGTGGATTTCCTATCAAAAAATCAATTATTATATCATAAATTTAATTGTCAAAAAAGTGAGAATTTAATTTTTTTATTAGCTTTTTTATGGCAATATTCGATGTTCCGTAGCAAGCCCAAAAGATGTTTCGCTGGGGGTTGGAAATCAATATCTTACTACTATCTATATGGAAAAAACTTGTACTAACGTTTGGAATAGCTGCCTCCAGATCATAAAAGATAACATACCAGCACAAAGCTTTAAAACTTGGTTTGAGCCAATAAAAGCTTTGCGTATGGAAGGAAGCGTCTTGACGATACAAGTACCAAGTTTATTTTTTTACGAATGGCTTGAAGAACACTATGTAGGTTTACTGCGCAAAACAATAAAAAAACAATTAGGCGACGAAGGACGTTTAGAGTATAACATTGTTGTTGAGCAATCATCAAGTAAACCATACACAACTAACATGCCTTCAAACGGAAATGGAGCCGAGTCAAAACATCAGTCAATGCCGATCCCTATTTCAATTAATAAGGACATCAAAAATCCTTTTGTAATACCCGGTTTGAAAAAATTAAATGTAGATCCACAGCTGAATAGGAACTACACCTTTGAAAATTTTGTTGAAGGTGATTGTAACCGTTTGGCTCGCTCTGCAGGTTATGCTGTTGCTGCAAAACCCGGAGGCACCTCATTTAATCCTTTAATGATATATGGCGGCGTTGGTTTGGGTAAAACCCACCTGGCACAAGCCATTGGCAACGAAATAAAACGCTCATTACCTGATAAACTGGTACTTTATGTATCATGCGAAAAGTTTACCCAACAATTTGTTGACGCACTTAAGCATAATAATATTAATGATTTTGTGAATTTTTACCAGGCCATTGATGTACTGATCATGGATGATGTACACAATTTTGCCGGCAAAGAAAAAACACAGGATTTCTTCTTCCACATTTTTAACCACCTGCACCAATCAGGCAAACAACTGATCATTACATCAGACAAAGCTCCAAAGGATCTGGCTGGTTTGGAAGAACGCCTGCTGTCAAGATTTAAATGGGGCCTGTCGGCAGATTTGCAGATCCCTGATCTGGAAACCCGTATGGCCATCCTGAAAAACAAAATATACCAGGACGGTATCGAACTTTCAAATGATGTAATTGAGTATGTAGCCCATAACATTGACAACAATGTACGTGAGCTTGAAGGAGCCATGGTATCCCTGCTGGCACAATCAACCCTTAACCGCAAGGAGATTGACCTCAACCTGGCCAAGCAAATGCTGAAGAACTTTGTGAAAAACTCGTCGAAAGAAATTTCGATGGAATACATCCAGAGCCTGGTTTGCGAGTATTTTGAAGTACCTATTGAAATGGTAAAATCACAAACCCGCAAACGTGAAATTGTACAGGCAAGGCAAATCTCCATGTATTTGGCCAAAGCCCATACCAAAAGTTCATTAAAATCAATCGGCCACTTCTTTGGCGGCCGTGACCACTCTACTGTAATATATGCCTGTCAAACCGTTGAAGACCTTATCGACACTGACAAGAAATTTAAAGGCTACGTTGCAGACATTCAAAAGAAGCTAAAAATGTCTTAACAGACCTATTATCATATTACTATGGGGCCTTGCATATTTTATGCAAGGCTTTTTTGTTGGGGCTATAACAGGCTTCACACCAACAATAACTATCCCCCTACCGGTTCCATTATTTTTAAAATGGCATCAATATATTCCCGGTTATTGGCCAGGCGGGGTACTTTATGCTGACCGCCCAGCTTGCCTTTCTCTTTCATCCAATTAAAAAAAGTGCCTTCCGGGGCGCGGCGCACTATCGGGCGGCGCAGGGCCAGGTCTTTGAAGCGCTTGGCATCATAATCGGAGTTGATGCGGCGCAGGGTTTCATCTAACAAATCAACAAAGCGGTCAAATTCGGCAGGCTTTTTTTCAAACTCAATGATCCATTCGTGAGCACCGCATTGGTCGCCGTTAAAATAAACCGGAGCAGCGGTATATTCCCTGATAATGGCACCTGTTTGGTGGCAGGCTTCTTCTAGGGCACGTTCGGCATTGTCAATGATCACCTCTTCGCCAAAAGCATTAATGTAATGCTTGGTACGCCCGGTAACCTGTATACGGAAAGGCGACAGAGAAGAGAACCTGATGGTATCGCCTATCATATAGCGCCAAAGCCCGGCATTGGTAGTAATAATCAGCGCATAATTTTTATCCAGCTCTACCTCGTCCAGTGTTAATGTTACGGGATTTTCATCATGCAGATGCTCAAGCGGTAAAAACTCGTAAAATATGCCATAATCAAGCATAAGCAACATATCACCTGGCTCTTTCGTGTCCTGTATACCAAAGAAGCCCTCAGACGCATTATAATTCTCCAGATAATACATATCATCACTGGGAATCAAATTCCTGAATTGCTCGCGATATGGCGTAAAGTTAACGGCTCCATGAAAATACATTTCCAGGTTTGGCCATACTTCCAGCAGGTTCTTTTTGCCCGTAATTTCCAGGATGCGCTTAAACAGCACCAGGTTCCAGGTAGGTACACCGCTAATGCTGGTTACGTTAACATCTTTAGTAGCATGTGCTATCTTTTCTATCTTTTCTTCAAAGTTGTCAAGCAGTGCTATATCCAGGTGAGGGGTACGGTGAAACTCGGCCCAAAGCGGCAGGTTCTTCATGATCACCGCAGACAGGTCGCCGAAAGAGGTATCGCCGCTTAACTGGCTTACCTGGTGGCTGCCGCCCAGTGTCAATATCTTACCGGTGAACATGCGGGCATTGGGTTGGTTATTAAAATAAATGGTCAGGAGATCCTTACCACCTTTAAAATGACATTCCTCTAATGACTCTTCGCTAACCGGGATAAACTTGCTTCGGTCACTCGTAGTACCTGACGACTTGGCAAACCAGCGGATCTCTGACGGCCATAACACGTTTTTTTCACCCTTGAGCATCCGCTCGATGTAAGGCTTAAGCGTATCATAGTTCTGGATAGGCACCCGCTCCTTAAACTGGTTAAGATTCTCGATACTCTTATATTGGTACTTACGCCCCCACTCGGTACTTTCGGCACCAGATATGAGCTGCTCAAACCATTCCTCCTGCACTTCATTAGGGTATTTCATAAAAAGCTCTATCTGGTGGATACGCTTTTTCATGAACCAGGTAAATACAGAGTTAAAGATCGTCATAGGTTCTTATTGAGGAAATACTTTTCTTTTTAGTACAAAGTTAGCGCCCAGGTATACCTTCCGCACCATTTCGTTTTCAGCCAATACCTCGGGTACGCCCGACTCCAGTATCTTACCTTCAAAAAGCAGGTAAGCGCGGTCCGTAATAGATAATGTTTCCTGTACGTTATGGTCAGTGATCAGGATACCAATATTACGGTGTCTTAGTTTAGCCACCATGGCTTGTATCTCTTCCACAGCAATAGGATCTACTCCGGCAAAGGGCTCATCCAGTAAAATAAAATTAGGTTCAGCTGCCAATGCGCGCGCAATCTCGGTACGGCGGCGTTCGCCTCCTGATAGCAGGTCGCCACGGTTTTTGCGTACTTTATGCAAGCTAAATTCATCTATGAGCTCTTCCAGCTTATCACGCTGCCTTTCCTTTGGTATTCCTCCCATTTCCAGCACAGCCTTAATATTGTCTTCAACAGAAAGCTTGCGAAACACAGAGGCCTCCTGCGCCAGGTAACCGATGCCCTTTTGGGCACGACGATACATTGGGTCGCCGGTTATATCTTTATCATCCAGAAAAATAGTTCCTTCATTTGGTTTTATTAATCCCACAATCATATAAAACGATGTGGTTTTACCGGCTCCGTTAGGCCCCAGCAAACCCACAATCTCGCCCTGGGCTACCTCAAACGACACATCATTAACAACCGTACGCTGTTTGTATTTTTTTACTAAATTTTCTGCTCTTAGTATCATGTTGCAAATTCAATTACCCCCTCTAAATCTCCCCCTAGGGAGGAGATTTTTGATCTTCTTATTTTTTTAACCCCTCCCTTTCGGAGAGGGTTGGGTGGGGTTAAAATCTTATTCCCTTTATATTCAGTTGCATGGTTCGTCTTTCGCGCCATACGTTTTCTTCAATGCTGTAGCAAATATCAAAAGGTGCACCGCTTTTTAGCTGTGGCAGATATTCGCCATGATTAAACGCAATACAATCAAACGCGGCCGAGCCTTCCTGCATCACCGTCATTTTTATATGTGTTGCCCCAACAAGGCCGGCATTACCGCTAACATACACATTTTTACTTATGAAAACCGGCGCCATGTTTTCGGGCCCAAATGGCGCAAACTGGTTCAGAATGCGAAAAAACTTGGGCTCTATCTGGCTTAAACGTAATTCTGAATCAATTTGTATTTGTTGTATTAATTGTTCGGGCGCAATGGTTGCACATACCACCTCTTCAAAACGGAGCTTAAAGGCTTCCACATTTTCCGGAGCCATGGTTAAACCGGCAGCATACTTATGACCGCCAAACTGTATCAGCAGATCCTTACATTCACAAAGGGCCTCGTACAAATCATACCCTAAAACCGAGCGGGCAGAGCCGGCCACATGCCCGTTGGAGCGGGTAAGCACAATAGTTGGCCGGTAATATTTTTCGGTAAGCCTGGATGCTACTATACCAATTACCCCTTTATGCCAGTTTTCATTAAAAACCACGGTTGATTTACGACCTATCAGCATTTCATCATTATCAATCATTCCTAAAGCTTCGTCAGTAATGCTCAGGTCATGGCCTTTACGCTCTGTGTTCCGGGTATTTATCATCTGCCCTTTTGCCCGTGCAACTTCTTCATCGCTGGCAATAAGAAGTTCAACAGCATGTTTGGCATCGTCAATACGCCCGGCAGCGTTAATGCGGGGCCCGAGTGAAAAAACCACATCTGATATAGTAAAACTGCTCGTGCGTCCGGCTATCTGCATTAAGGCTTTAACACCAATACATGGGTCGGCATTAATCTTTTGCACCCCAAAATGGGCCAATACCCGGTTTTCGCCGGTAATATGAACAATATCGCAAGCTATACTAATGGCAACCAAGTCAAGGAAACGAGCAACCTCCTCAAAAGCAATGTCATGTTTTTCGGCATAGGCCTGTATCAGTTTAAAACCTATGCCACAACCTGATAATTCTTTATAAGGATATTCACAGTCGGCACGTTTAGGATCAAGCACAGCTACAGCAGCAGGCAATTCCGCACCCGGAAGGTGGTGATCACAAATAATAAAATCAACTCCCAGGGTATTGGCATACTCAATTTTATCAACAGATTTAATACCGCAATCAAGCGCTATAATTAATGTAAAACCATTTTCGGCAGCATAATCAATACCCTGGGTTGATATGCCATAACCTTCTTTATACCGGTCAGGTATATAGTACTCCAGATTTAAGTAACGCTCGCTGAAAAAACCATAAACGGTGGCAACGGCAGTTGTGCCATCCACATCATAATCACCGTAAATGAGTATTTTTTCGCCGGCAGCAATGGCTTCGTCAATACGTGCCATAGCCTTCTCCATATCCTTCATCAGAAACGGGTCATGCAGATGCCGCTGATCGGGCCTGAAAAAGAAACGTGCTTCATCAAAGGTATTTATTCCCCGTTGAACGAGCAGTGCGCTTAAAACAGTATCAATATTAAGCTCGGAGGCTAATTTTTTGACCGTATCATCGTCAGCATTATCTCGTATCGCCCAACGTTTATTCATATCTTTGTATTGCTTAAAAACAGTAAAGATAACTAAATCAGGTATCATGTAGTTAGTATCAACTACATGCTGCTAAAAATATATACTATGGAAATTTTCGCGTTAGGTGAAGGCTCATACTCGGTTGATGCAAGCAAAAAATTCATTCCCTTTGATCCTCAGACCGATAACACCAAAGACCGCCCCGGGTCATTATTTATCCACGTTAATCCTTTCCTGATCAAAACAGATCACGACCTTATAGTGCTGGATACCGGGCTTGGTTTTAAAGATACGCGCGACGAGCTATTATTACACCAAAACATACGCAACGCCGGTTTTGACCCCGACGATGTAAGCCTGGTGCTGATGTCGCATCTGCACTATGATCACTCTGGTGGTTTGGTGGTTGAACGTAATGGAAAACTGGAACCAAGTTTTCCGCAAGCCAGGCACGTTATACAACGCCAGGAATGGGAAACCGGCCTCGCTGGTAAATCCTCCTCATACCATAAAGAGATATTTGAAGCACTACAAGGAGCCAATATTACTTTTGTAGAAGGCAGCGGCGAGTTGCAGCCGGGTATCAGATATGAACATTCCGGAGGGCATTGCCCATATCACCAGGTATTCTGGATTGATATAGAAGGCAAAAAGGCACTTTTTGGCGGCGATGAACTACCTGAACCTGAGCAACTCATCAGGAAATTTATAGCCAAATATGATATGGACGGAAGAAAAGCCATGCAACTGCGCGAAGAGTATGGAAAAAAGGCAGCAGGGGAAGGCAGGATCTGCCTATTTTATCATTCCAAATCATTTGCTATAGGCAATGTATCGCGCAATGAAGAACATTTTAAGGTAACACCGGCTTAATCCTGGTTCTCTACCTCAAACAGTTCCTTTATTTTTTCAACATTAAGCGGTTTCGATATAAAATCCTTTACCAACGGATATGACTTTGCCTTGTTGATATCATTACTGAATACTGATGACGAAATAATATAGATCTGGCTTTTTCCTGCGGGATCAATATTCAGGCGTTTAAATTCTTCTAAGAATTCCCAACCATTCATGATAGGCATATTGATATCCAATAAAATGTAATCGGGCATTTTATCAGGATCTTTCCGCTGAATTTCTGACAATTGATCAATGGCAAACTTTCCGTTTACACAAGCCATAATCTCTGTATTCAGTAACGCTTTCTTTATTAATTTAATTGAGATGAAGTTGTTGATCTCATCATCATCAATCAACAACACACTCACAGGCTTATTGTTTATTGTCATAAGGCAATTTGAATAGATGTATTTTTTTTAAACAGATTACTTATACGCGGCAATAAATTAAAAAGTTATATTCCTATAAGTTGTAAAAGCGGATATTGTTTAATTACCGCAAGAATACCACGGAAGTAACCTATTTATTTCATCCCAATCAAAAACTCCCAATCAAAATCAGCAATTAAAGTGTATCGAACATAAATTCGCTTTGAATGATTCGAATCACAAAATTGCCCTATAAAAATAAGCAATAACCCGAAAAAACGAGCATTTTTAATAATATTTCGGCCATCTTTTTTGCAGCCTCTTTTTTAATTGTGTATTAAAGTTACCTGTGTAAGACTCCTTTTACAGTCAATAAAGCAGTGAATAAAATGATTACAAATTAACCAACTGACCAAAAAGAAGAACCGGCGAAAGCCTGGCGAATGAAATAAAAAGGGTTTAAAACTACAAATGATAAATGAGAGTACTTAAACCCTCATCTATCATTTGAAACTTGTATTTAATAACAGCTATATATTATTCTATTACACTTTCTTCAAAAGCATAATCCTCCAGCGGAGGGCATGAGCAAATTAGTGTACGATCGCCGTAGGTATCATTAACACGCCCAACTGACGGCCAGAATTTATAGGCAGCCACATAAGGAAGCGGGAATGCTGCTTTTTGACGGGTGTAGTCATGTTCCCACTCATTGGCGGTAATTACAGCTGCTGTATGCGGCGCATTTTTCAGTGGGTTATCAGCTCTGTCTGACAGACCATTGGCAACATCAGCAATTTCATGGCGTATGGCTATCATTGCATCGCAAAAACGGTCAAGCTCATGCTTCGGCTCTGATTCAGTAGGCTCTACCATCACCGTGCCCGCAACCGGGAACGATACTGTAGGCGCATGGAAACCATAATCCATCAGTCGTTTGGCAATATCTGTAACCTCAACACCAAACGTTTTAAATGAACGGCAATCCAATATCATTTCGTGCGCACAACGGCCGTTGGCACCGGTATACAGTACCGGAAAATGATCCTGCAACCTGGCTTTAATATAGTTAGCGTTTAAAATAGCATAACGTGTAGCGTTGGTTAAGCCATCACCACCCATCATAGCTATATAGGCATGTGATATGATCAGGATAGATGCTGATCCCCATGGCGCTGCCGATACAGCGTGAATAGATTTACCTCGATCAATATCTACAACAGCATGGCCTGGTAAATAAGGTACCAGGTGCTTAGCCACACCAATAGGACCCATACCCGGACCACCGCCGCCATGTGGTATACAAAACGTTTTGTGCAGGTTAAGGTGGCAAACATCGGCACCAATATTAGCCGGACTGGTAAGTCCAACCTGTGCGTTCATGTTGGCACCATCCATATAAACCTGACCACCATTTTGGTGTATAATATCACAGATCTCAATAATTGACTCCTCAAATACCCCGTGGGTAGATGGATAAGTAACCATTAAGCAGGAAAGTTCATTTTTATACTGCTCGGCTTTAGCTTTCATATCGGCAACATCAATATTACCGTTATCATCGCACTTAACAACCACTATCTTCATACCCGCCATAGCTGCAGATGCAGGGTTTGTGCCATGTGCAGATGATGGAATCAAAGCTATATTGCGATGATGATCGCCACGGTCATGATGATAGGCACGGATAACCATTAGGCCCGCATATTCGCCTTGTGCACCTGCGTTTGGCTGTAAGCTCATGGCTGCAAAGCCGGTGATCTCGCTTAGCCAGTTGTTGATTTCATCAAACAGCTGCATGTAGCCACCAACCTGATCGGTAGGAGCAAATGGGTGAATCTTGCTAAACTCAGCCCAGGTAACAGGCACCATTTCGGTGGTAGCATTTAGTTTCATGGTACATGAACCCAAAGCAATCATGGAATGGCAAAGCGAAAGATCTTTGGTTTCAAGTGATTTGATATAGCGCAGCATTTCATGCTCTGAATGATGCGTATTGAATAAGGCATGTGTTAAGTAAGCTGATGTACGCTGCAGTTCTGTTGGGATAACCGTTTGCAGGTTGGCTTTCAGTTCATCAAAGTTTACATCATTAATGGTTTTACCAATAACCTTTGCAAAAAACCTAACGATATTTTTAATATCCTCTGGCGATGTAGTTTCATCAAGCGATATGGTAACAATTGAACCTTCATAATGAAAGTTCATTTCGTTGTTTAACGCTTCGGAATGGATGGGGCCTGCCAGGTGGGCAACATCAAACTTCAAGGTATCAAAGTATGATTCGTTTAGTTGCTTGTAACCCAATTCGCCAAGGGCTTTGGCTAACAGAATAGCTAAACAATGAATGCGCCCGGCAATCAGTTTAACACCCTGCGGACCGTGATATACGGCATACATACCAGCCATAATGGCCAGTAATGCCTGTGCAGTACAAATATTTGAAGTTGCTTTATCACGACGGATGTGTTGCTCGCGGGTTTGCAGTGCCATGCGCAGGGCATAATTACCGGCACTATCAATAGTAACACCAATAATGCGGCCGGGGATGGAACGTTTATATTCTTCCTTGGTTGCAAAAAATGCAGCATGCGGACCACCAAAGCCCATTGGCACACCAAAGCGCTGGGTTGAACCCACCACAATATCGGCGCCCCACTCGCCCGGCGGCGTTAGCAGCACCAGGCTCATAATATCGGCAACAACGGTAAGTTTAATGCCTTTTTCATGACCCTTTGCAGCAAAATCTGCGTAGTTATATACGGCACCATTACCTGCAGGATATTGAACTATGGCACCAAACATACTGTCGGTTAGTTCTACAGTGCGGTGATCGCCTATTTGCAGTTCAATACCGTAAGGCTCTGAACGGGTTTTTAAGATATCAATAGTTTGCGGGAACAGCTCTTCTGAAACAAAGAAAATGTTGGCTCCGGTATTTTTACGCAAACTGTATTGCATAAACATAGCCTCGGCAGCGGCAGTGCCTTCATCTAATAACGATGCGTTGGCAATTTCCATTCCGGTTAAATCAATAACCATGGTTTGAAAATTCAGCAATGCTTGTAAACGGCCTTGAGCAATCTCGGCCTGATAGGGTGTATATTGGGTATACCATCCTGGGTTTTCCAGTATGTTACGTTGTATAACGCCCGGTACGATAACATCATAATAACCCTTGCCTATATATGATTTAAACACCTTGTTTTTTGAAGCTGTTTGTTTCAATGTGTTCAGGTAATCAAATTCGCTTTTGGCAGGTGGTAAATTCAACGGATTTTTCAATCGTATTTTAAGCGGTACGGTTTCGTCTATCAATTCATCAAGCGTATTTACACCGATTGTTTTTAACATTTTTTCGGCGTCTGCCTGATTTGGTGCTATGTGCCTATATTCGAATTTTTCCTGGTATTGCGTATCTAATTTCATGCTTTGCTACTTAAATATTATCCCGCCCAAATTTACGTAATAAAGAATTTTTATTTTATAACCAAAGGTATATTGGTAAATTTTTCTGTAGAAGATGTTATTTTTATAAAAAAAATCTTAATCATACCATATTCACTCATTTATAAAGAAAAATTATCCTAATGGAACCCATAGACGAAATTGATAAAGGCATTTTACGCGAACTGCAAAAAAACGCGAAGATCACCACTAAAGAACTGGCCTCAAAACTAAACCTTACCATCTCACCGGTTTATGAGCGGATAAAGCGTTTGGAAAACATGGGCTTTATTAAAGAATACGTTGCTATCCTGAATAAAGAAACTATTGGAAAGGCCTTTACCAGTTATTGCCAAGTATCCATGCGCTATCACGAAGAGTATATCGATAAATTTGAAGAAGAGATCTTAAAGCTCGACGAGGTTCAGGAATGCTACCACATAGCCGGGCAAATAGATTTTTTATTGAAGATAAATGTAGGCAGTATTGATGAATATCATGATTTTATAAGGTACAAACTATCAAAAATCAACAATATTGGGATCTTAAACAGTGCCTTTGTTCTAAAAGAAATCAAAAAGACCTATGCCTATAATATTTAGCCCCGAAAATACTTAAGCCAATTGGCGCAAATACATCTGGATAGTATTTTCCAACCCGTAATATAATGCGTCGCTGATGAGCGCGTGACCTATGCTCACTTCGTCCAATGCGGGTATGTTTTCGGCAAAGTATTTAAGGTTGTGCAGATCAAGATCATGCCCGGCGTTTATGCCCAAGCCAGCATCATGAGCTACTTTTGCAGCTTCAATATAAGGGGCGATGGCCAGTTCCTTCCCTTGGGAGAAATGTGTGGCATAGCCTTCGGTGTATAGCTCAATGCGGTCGGTGCCGGTTTTAGCGGCACCTTCAACCATTTCGGCAATTGGGTCAACGAAAATAGAAACACGAATGCCTGCCTCTTTAAATACCGCTATCATATCCTTTAAATAATGATAATTGGTAATGGTATCCCAGCCGTGGTTTGATGTAATTTGCCCCAATACATCAGGCACTAAGGTTACCTGCTCGGGCTTGTTGGCCAGCACCAGATCAATAAACTTTTGCTCCTGGCAATTACCCTCAATGTTAAACTCGGTGGTAACTATTTTTTTTAGTTCAAAAACATCATCATACCTGATATGTCTTTCATCGGGCCGCGGATGCACGGTGATGCCCTGCGCACCAAAGCGTTCACAATCTTTAGCAACCTGTATCAGGTCGGGATTATTGCCCCCGCGCGAATTGCGCAGCGTAGCTATTTTATTGATATTGACAGATAAACGGGTCATGGTTCAAAGTTAATACATCATTTACTTAAATATAAACCTATTATTAATTGATAAGTTTATATTTAAATCATGAAACCTAAATCTATTATTGCTGAGCTTGTTACATTGATTATTATTTACATAGCAATACGATTATTTGTTTTTTTATTGACCGGCACCTGGCGAAACAATGCTACCATTGATATTGATTTACTTGACACCTATTTTGTTATAGGTCAAACATCAGTTGTTATTCCTGCTTTTTTAATGCTCACAACAATAGTATATCTCCTTAAAGAGGGCTTTTATCACTATAAAAGAAAAGCGCAAAACCTAATTCTGATAATCGCTAATCTCTTATTTCTTATTGCATTATACCCCTTGTCAACATTGGTTAATATGATACCCAAACCCGCATGGACATTATATCCGCCACTATCGGCCTTACCAAAGGCAACGTCTTTGTCTTATAACCAAAACGTCAGGGCATTCTTCTTTATTAAGCAAATAACCCCAGGCATGATCATCATTTTTATGCTGATATTAGTTATAAGTGCTATACTTACCGGCAAAAACTGGAATATCCATAAACATGAACACCAAACCCCTTAAATACTTACTCACCATTTTTATATTAACCTGCGCACATCAATTAACAAACGCCCAGGCTAACTACCGCAAAATAGAAAACTATAAAACGTTTTACGGCTGGGCACATCATTACCCGCAAGATTGGATGATACTACGACAGTTTGAGAACGAGGGCAAAAGCTATTATTTGCTGGTGAACCCACAAACGCTAGAAACCAAAATTGATGAACCTGATTTTTACCAGGTTAAACTGATGAGCATAGCGGAGGCACGTACCTTTTTTAAAAACACGCCTTACCAAAAAGCACTGCGCCGAGCCGAGAAGCAATCTATTGCCTTGCAGGATGCAGGTATTGAAAGCGGTATTCCGAAAGAAACTGGCATTAGCCTAACTGCAGATTTATGTCCATCGCACCGTCCGCTAGATAAGCGGATCTTCACCGATATTTTTACCGAATTTCAAAAGGTAGAGCGTCCCGTACCTGTTGCACTCTCTGTTACCGGCGTATGGATGCGCCAGCATCCACAGGATCTGGAATGGCTTAAACAGATGCAGGCCAAACATGAAATTTACATTACCTGGATTAATCATTCTTTTAATCACCACGTAAGCCTGAAAGCTCCGCTAAAGGAAAATTTTTTACTGGAGCCCGGTACCGACATGAATTATGAGATACTGGAAACCGAAAAGGCGATGCTTAAAAACGGTTTGCTGCCATCGGTGTTTTTCAGATTCCCGGGCCTGGTATCCGATCAGCAACTGGTATACAAATTAACCGACTATGGTCTGATCCCGATTGGTACAGATGCCTGGCTTGCCAAAGGGCAACAACCACAATCCGGCAGTATTGTACTGATACATGGCAATGGAAACGAACCTGTGGGAGTAAATGATTTTATAAAACTGCTGCAATCAAAGGCTGGCTCCATAGCCAAAAAGCAATGGCTGCTGTATGATTTGCGGGAAACTGTTGAGGATGAATTTGAGGGGAGTAATTGAAAAAAAAATCAACCCTTTTCTTCAATCTTGTTAATCACTGTTTTAACAACTGTATTGTTGATCATTTTTTGGATTCGTAAGTGCATCCTTTTTTCGTCATCGGATTGATCTTCAAAAGCAGTTGCGTTTTTGATCTGGGCTATATTGGCTTTCATCCTTATCCGATTGTCTTCCACTATTTCTGCAGGCACATCATATTGCGGCGCAAGCAATTTGGAGTAATAGGACAGACTGTTATTTTCAATAAATGACAACATGGATACGCGCAGCCCTTCCAAAATATCCAAGGCTTGCAAGGCATCCTTTTCTTCATCCTCAAATTTCACTACAATCACCGATCTGCTCTTATATTCTATAAAAATATCCTCATCCTTACTGTCCTTTGCCGAAAGCGATAAGTTACAATTTAAAGAAAAAGTATCTTTTGTGATCCGTTGCCAGGGGTATGACATAGAAGTATCGCATGCGGCTTCATTATGCTTATCAAAATACCCCTCATTAACAGAGTAAAACAAAATATTGGTAGTTTGACTAAGGATGATCATATACGCTGGTTTAGGATAAGAGTGATGAAACTGCTAAAACAAATATAAAATATTCAAGTTGATATTAATGCCCTGAATACCGCAATAAAAAAGGCATGATCCTAAAACCATGCCTTTTGAATTTTTTATTTTGACTTAACCTTAGTAACGGTAATATTCAGGTTTAAACGGACCTTCAACAGTTACACCGATGTACTCAGCCTGATCCTGGTCTAAAACTTCCAGCTCAACGCCAATTTTGGCAAGGTGTAAGCGGGCTACTTTTTCGTCAAGATGTTTTGGCAGAGTGTAAACCTTGTTCTCGTAAGCAGCACCATTAGTCCAAAGCTCTAATTGAGCTAAAGTTTGATTGGTGAACGAGTTACTCATTACAAAGCTTGGGTGACCGGTTGCACAACCTAAATTTACCAAACGACCTTCGGCCAGTACAATAACATCACTGCCATCAATGGTATATTTATCAACCTGTGGCTTAATTTCAATTTTGGTGTTGCCATAAGCTCCGTTTAACCAGGCCATGTCAATCTCGTTATCAAAGTGACCAATGTTACAAACAATGGCTTTATCTTTCAATGCACGGAAATGCTCTTCGCGAACAATGTTTTTATTACCGGTTGCAGTAACTACAATATCGGCCTCTTTAATAGCAGTACCTAATTTTTTAACCTCGAAACCTTCCATAGCTGCCTGTAATGCGCAAATAGGATCAATTTCAGTTACTATAACACGTACGCCTGAATTACGTAAGCTATCGGCAGAACCTTTACCTACGTCACCATAACCACAAACAACAGCCACTTTGCCGGCCATCATTACATCAGTAGCACGACGGATGGCATCAACCAATGATTCGCGGCAACCGTATTTGTTATCAAATTTTGATTTGGTAACCGAGTCATTAACGTTAATGGCAGGCATTGGTAACGTGCCGGCTTTCATGCGCTCATATAAGCGGTGAACACCAGTTGTTGTTTCTTCTGATAAGCCTTTAATACCGGCAACCAGTTCAGGATATTTATCTAAGACCATATTGGTTAAATCGCCGCCATCATCCAATATCATGTTTAATGGTTTGCGGTCTTCACCAAAGAACAATGTTTGCTCAATACACCAGTCAAACTCTTCGGCATTCATGCCTTTCCAGGCGTAAACAGAAGTTCCTGCAGCAGCAATAGCAGCAGCAGCATGATCCTGGGTTGAGAATATATTACATGACGACCAGGTTACTTCGGCACCAAGTTCAATTAAAGTTTCAATTAATACAGCTGTTTGGATGGTCATGTGCAAACAACCTGCAATGCGTGCACCTTTTAATGCTTTTGACGGGCCGTACTCTTTACGTAACGCCATAAGACCCGGCATTTCTGCTTCGGCCAATTCAATTTCCTTACGGCCCCATTCGGCCAGTGAAAAGTCTTTAACTTTGTATTTTGTGTAAACGGTCTCTACTGATGACATAGTTTCTTTTATTTTTTATGCAAATTTAGCTTATATGTTTATCAAAACGAAATAGAACGCCACACCAGTTAAGGGTAGTGTGATTAAAGCAAATAAATATGGCGTTGGGAATACAATGCGGCACCATGATACCGGGCGGCACAAACTGACTAATTTGGGAGTTATTACCAGCTACTCAGCGGGCTGCTGCATGGCCAGGCGGCCATTGTATACCCCTCCGGTTTCAACTATTAATGTTTGGGTTTTTATATCCCCGGTAATTTTACCGCTTGCTTTTATCTCCAATGATCCCGTTTCAATATCACCTTTAACAATACCATAAACAACCATCTCTTTGGTAATAACATTACCCGTAACCATTCCTTTTTCGCCCAGTATCAAGCCTTCATCAACGGTTACATCGCCATTGATCTGGCCATCAATGCGGGCAAAGGCCGGCGCCTTAAGGCTGCCGTCAAAAATGCTGCCATCGCTTATCCACGTAGATATAGCCTGCTGGTCAAGTGCAATTTTATCTTTTTTACCAAAAATAGCCATCTTTGTTTAATGAATTGGTGAGTGGCGAATGGATAGTTTGAGTGGTTCCATTAATTAAGGAATACTCAAACTCTCCATTCACTACTCACTAAATTATTTATTGAGCGTTAAAAATTTAACCGGGTTTACCGGCTTACCGTTTTTGCGTACCTCATAATGCAGATGTGCACCGGTTGAGTGCCCTGTTGAACCCACTAATCCAATTTCATCACCTACATTTACCTCTTGGCCCACCTTTACTTTAATGCGTGAAAGGT
Organism: Mucilaginibacter saanensis; assembly: GCF_014200575.1. Lineage (GTDB taxonomy): Bacteria > Bacteroidota > Bacteroidia > Sphingobacteriales > Sphingobacteriaceae > Mucilaginibacter. Next base: position 77,986 of record NZ_JACHBZ010000021.1, read on the forward strand.
GCCCGTATACAGTTTCAAAATTATTGATATGTGCTATGCGGATACAATTACCATAGCCCCCACTCCAACCGGCAAATACCACCTTACCGCTGGCAGTACATTTTACTTCATCACCTTTTTTCCCTTTAAAATCAATGCCGGGATGAAACTCGGCACGTCCGTCATCAAAAGGATCGCTGCGATAACCGAAGAAAGATGTAAATGAGCTTACCCGCGGATACCCCATCGGCGTAAAAGCAATGGTACCTACCAGATGGTTTAGATAATCGTTATAAAGGGAATACACCTCCTTGTCAGACAATTTTGCACCTTCAGTATTATTATCGCCGCCAAGCCCTTTGGTTGAAAAACCTTTTAACCCACGCCTTTTTAAATAGCCGTTAATAGTTTTAAGCTTGCCTTCTATAGCCTGAATATATGACTGGGCGCTGCCTTCTTTAGCATCCGTTGCTGTAACCACAGGTACAGCACCTTTAAGCTTTACTATTTGCGCCAGCAATTGCTGTTTTTCCTGTTCCTGCCTGGAGTTTTGAGATTTTAAATAAAATATAGCACCAACCAACACCAATAAAACGCACAGTATGCTATAGGCATAGTGCTTTATTCTGTTCAGGTGTTTTGTTTTTATTTGTAATGATTTGGTGTGCTGATGGTTTTTGTTAATTATAACAACCGTACTAACGTCTGAGGGCTTATTGTTCATCAAATTCATTAATTAGGGTATGCAATATAGTTATTAGTAACAACAAATCAATACCCATTCTAAATAAAAGCCTAAGCAGTTAACTATTAACGGTGTGGCTCATAGGGGTATCCCGCGTCAGCAAAGTGTTATTATTGTGTTTTTTAGATATAAACTGTTAATCATTTCTTATTTTTGTTTCAGGTAAATTTAGTGTAATAGAAAAATTATGTATCCAGAATATTTAGTTGCCCCAATGCGGGAAGATTTGACAAGAGTTGGTTTTGAGGAGTTGAAAGATGCTGATGCTGTAAAAAATGCAATTGAAAGCGAAGGCACCGTATTTGTTATGGTAAATTCTGTTTGTGGTTGTGCAGCAGCTAATGCACGCCCTGCAGCAAGAATTGCAGCAGCAAATGAAAAACACCCTACTAAACTGGTAACTGTTTTTGCAGGTATGGAAAAAGAAGCGGTTGATGCTGCACGTAACTACATGTTGCCTTACCCTCCATCATCACCAGCTATGGCCTTGTTTAAAGATGGTAAACTGGTACACATTATTGAACGCCATCAAATTGAAGGTCGCCCAGCACAAATGATAGCCGATAACTTAATTGGCGCATTTGAACAATATTGCTAAAGGCTAAAGGCTAAAGGCTAAAGGCTAAAGGCTAAAGGCTAAAGGCTAAAGGCTAAAGGCTAAAGGCTAAAGGCTAAAGGCTAAAGGCTAAAGGCTAAAGGCTA
>NZ_JACHBZ010000022.1:0-72427 GCF_014200575.1 Mucilaginibacter saanensis
ACGTGCTTTTATAGCATTTGCTGCAACCCAAAAGTCAGCTAACCCCTGGGTCAATTTGGCCCGAAATAGGGTGGTCACTATCTCCATAATATACAATCTCGCTGGTTATTTTGCTGATGTCGATAGTTGGTTATTTTGCCAAATTCAGATCTTGTTCACGGTTCATCTGTACAACCAGGTCAATTCGATCTGTCCGAAGGAAATAGGATAGGTATCTGAGAAAGATTGCTTGTATGCGATTCTGAGGATACTTGGAATATATTATCGGTTAGCTTGATAACTCCATCCATAAGCTTAATCTATCCGTTTTTGATACAAAGCAAGAAATATTCGTTCGTTTCTGATACACCATCATAGCTTGTTTGTTGTGTAACTTATTGATTATTAGTTTTTTGTAAAGTTGGCATGTATTTTAAGATATTGTTTCAGTTTTCCCAACTCTTAAGAACATTAAACCCATGATCAAGAACTATTTTAAAATTGCCTGGCGAAATATATGGAAGAACAAGGTTTTTTCAGCCATCAACATTATAGGGCTTGCGGTGGGTATGGCCGCATTTATGGTCATTATGATGTTTGTTGCTTATGAAAAAAGCTTCGATAATTTTCATACTAAAAATATTTATCGCCTGAATGAAGTGCAGACAGTTGGTCAGGAAGGCGCGACGCAAAAGGTTGCATTATCAATGTTCCCGATGGGGCCGGCTTTAAAAGCGGAGTTTCCGGAAATAAGGAATTTTACAAGAATAAGCTGGCATGAAAAATACCAAATGACTTACAACAGCGAGAAGCTGTTTTTGCCGGAGGCTTTTGCTGTCGATTCTACTTTTTTCCAGGTTTTTGATTTTAAACTCATCAGCGGAGACAAAAAAACGGCGCTTAAAAATCCTCATAGTATCTTGCTTACGGAAAAAACGGCCAAAAAATTATTTGGCGATGATGATCCAATAGGAAAAACGGTGACCCATTACGGCGATGATACCGTTACATTTGCCGTTACAGGTGTACTTGCTGATGTACCCCACAATTCACAATTGCAATTTGATGCCCTATTCTCGTTTAGCAGTATTTACAAACCCTGGATGTTTACTAATTGGGGTCGTAATTGGTTAAATACCTATCTGGATCTTGTACCTGGCACTAACCAGGCACAGTTTGAAAAGAAATTTCCGGCCTTTATTACAAGACACCTGGGCAAGGATGGGCCTAAATACATGAAGCTGTTTGTTTTACCTTTAAAAGATGTGCATTCCAACTCGGCTGATATTGGGTTGGATTATATAAATCATCAGAAATTCGATAAAAAATCAACTAATCTGTTTGCCATTATCGCCTTGATTGTAATGGTGATAGCCTGTGTCAATTTCATTAATCTTTCAACGGCCCATTCGGCTGAGAGGGCCAAAGAAGTTGGTATTCGCAAATCCATAGGAGCGCATCGCTTTCAGCTGGCTATTCAATTTTTGGGCGAAACGGTTTTGATCTCTTTTATCGCATTAATTTTTGCCATTGGATTGGCTGAACTGGCGCTGCCTTATATTAATGACTTGAGTGATAGGGATATAAATTTCGGTGTATTTAGCAGTATTACCGTTATATGTATTGTATTTGGGGGTACGGTGCTTATCGGCCTGGTTTCGGGTATCTATCCTGCCATTTATTTATCTTCTTTCCAGCCGGTTAAGGTTTTAAAAGGCTCTATACAAGTTGGAAAAGATAAAGGTCTGCTCCGGAATATTTTAGTAGTTACTCAATTTGCCAGCGCAATTTTCCTGATGATAGCCACCATATTTGTGTTAAGGCAATTGAGGTATATGCAAAAACAGGATCCCGGATATGACCGTGAGCAGATAGTTAATATTCCATTAGATAGGGTAACTACTAAGAAATATGAACTCTTTAAAAACGAATTGTCGGGCAGTACATTAGTGTCGGGCGTAACGGCCTCCCAGGATATTTTAGGAAGTCATTTAGATCAAACAGGGATAACATTTAAACCTGCCGACGGACCGAAGCAGGAGTTAGGTACCACCCTGCTGGTAGTAGATGATAATTATCTTGATCTGTATAAAATAAAACTGGCAGCCGGTAAAAACTTCTCGTCCGATAAAACACTCAATGGGAGGGAATATATTGTTAACGAGGCGTTGGCAAAGGAATTGTTAAAAGATCACCCCAAGGCCCCGTTATCTTCATTGTTAGGACAACAGTTTGGATTTGACTCATTGGGAACGATCAAGGGTATTGCAAAAAATTTCAATTTTAACTCTTTACAATACAAAATTGAGCCCATGTTTATGGTAAGTGCGCATCAATGGGATTTCAGGAATATTTCAGTTAAGATCAATGGTAGTAATACCGCCGCGGCTATAGCATTTATTAAATCAAAATGGGATGGCATTTATCCTGATTATCCATTTGAATACCAGTTTTTGGATGATCACTTTAATGAGGTTTACAAGGCTGATAACCAGGTAAGTCAGATCGTGGGCATCCTCGCAGCATTGGCAATATTTATTTCCTGTTTAGGCTTGTTTGGCCTGGCATCCCATTCTGCCCAAAAGAGAGTGAAAGAAATTGGGGTAAGAAAGGTATTGGGTGCATCTGTGCAAAGAATTGTGCTATTGCTTTCCGGCAATTTCTTAAAACTGGTCTTAATGGCAAATATCATCGCGTGGCCATTGGCTTGGTATGCAATGAACAGATGGCTGTCAGGTTTTGCCTATCGCATTAATATTACCTGGATAACGTTTGCTATTATAGCGTTTGTATCGGTACTGATAGCCTTGATCACCATAAGCTTTCAGTCTATAAAAGCAGCGGTTGCAAACCCGGTGAAAAGTTTAAGAAGCGAGTAGTGATCACCGCAACACTTCCGTACTCGTTTATTGGGGCTATGGAAAATACACGCCTTAAAAAAAACTGTGAGCACCGTATTTCTTAAGTTAAAATAAATTGCTTAATTGCAGTTAATTAAACAATCTATTTTATACCAATATTTTTCTGGATTAGTAAACGGAGGAGCCGAACTGCAGAGTCCGGCTTTTTCTTGCGCTAACTATATATACGATGACTAAAAATTCTACATATCTCGAATCAAAAAGCCATTACGAAATTCTGGATGGTTTGCGCGGCGTGGCCGCTCTTTTTGTGGTTATTTTTCACACTTTTGAGGCCTATGCCGATGGTAACCGCTTTAAGCAAATTATTAATCATGGTTATTTAGCGGTCGACTTCTTTTTTCTTTTGTCAGGATTTGTGGTGGCCTATGCTTATGACGACCGCTGGAGCAAAATGACCCAGTGGGATTTCTACAAACGCAGGCTTATTCGTTTACAGCCTATGGTTATTATGGGAACTATAATTGGCGCCATACTTTTCTATTTCCAGGGAGGCGCCATGTTTTCGCTCATTAACCAAACGCCCGTTTGGAAAATGCTGATCGTTATGTTGGTGGGTTTTACTTTGATTCCGATATTGCCATCAATGGATATTCGCGGCTGGCAGGAGATGCATCCGTTGGATGGCCCCGCCTGGTCGTTGTTTTTTGAATATATTGCTAACATTCTTTATGCATTGTTTATCCGCAAGTTTTCAAAGCCTGTACTTTCTATATTTGTTTTTTTATCGGCCTGTTTGCTTATTCATTATACCGTAATGGGGCCGCAAGGGGATGTAATAGGGGGATGGAGTATTGATAAAACCCAGCTCAATATTGGTTTTACACGTTTGCTTTATCCCTTTTTTGCCGGTGTGTTGCTTTCACGCATGGGCAAATTAATCCATATCAAAGGGGCATTTTGGGTATGCAGCCTGTTGGTTATCGTTATCCTTTGCATTCCAAGAATTGGGGACGAAAAACATTTGTGGATGAATGGTTTGTATGAATCATTCTGCATTATTATTCTTTTCCCCCTCATTGTTTCGATAGGGGCCGGAGGTAGTATAAAAGGCAAATACTCGCTCAGGGTATGCAAGTTTTTTGGCGATATTTCTTACCCGCTTTACATCACCCATTACCCGTTGATTTATCTGTATACGGCTTGGGCGGTAGATAATAAAGTTCCGGTTAGCTATGGTATTCCGATAGGTATGCTGTTATTTATTGTCAGCATTGCTATAGCTTATGCCTGTCTTAAGCTTTATGATGAACCTGTTAGGGAATGGCTCAGAAAACGTTTCCTGATGAAACGCGTAGCATGAGCTTAAAAAGAGTAATCATAGGTATATAGCATGGTTGTTTACCTGGCAACCGAATAGTAAAAAGGGTATTGACGTAAATCAATACCCTTTTTTGCATAAAATTTATATAGATAATTACTGCTAATACTAAGGAGCTGTTTAAGGATAGTTTCGCAAAATATTATTGCACAAAAAAGAGCATCATTGCTGCGAGCAATGCTTACTCAAACAATCTGGCAAAATGATTTTCCAGGTGGTTCCGCATTCCGTTTCTGAGCATCTCTGCCGAGCCCTTTTCTATCAGATCAATAAGGCCCGTGTGCGAAACAAACTTTTTAAGTTTAACCTGTTTTTTAAGCAGGCCGCTTTGATGCACATAATCAAAAACAGGGAGTAATAGCTTCTGAAATTTTCGCAAGGTTTCGTTCCCGGTAATATCATACAGTTTACCATGAAACTTAATCTCCTGTTCAACCATAAAAATTTCTGCCTGTGACTTGGAGGGCTCAATAGCCACAATTGACCTTAATTCGGCTATGTCCTCAGGTGTAACCCTTTCAATAATAAAATCGGCCATACCAATCTCAAGCGCCAGGCGCATCTCAAAAATTTCTTTCAGGGTTGAAACATCCAGGATCTGGGGGTTCATGCTTTTTTCCAGAATAGAAACCAGATCCGGACTGGTCAGTACTGCGCCGCGTTTTTTTCTGGAATCTATCAAACCCATCATTCGCAGCCTGAGCAAAGCTTCCCTGATCACCGTGCGGCTAACACCCAATGCAGTAGTTAATTCCAGCTCTTTAGGTATAGGGTCGCCAACCTTAAAGTTTTTTTCAATAAAAAGCTCAATCAAGTTTTTTTCAACTCGGTCAACAAGTGAGCTGGTGTCAATATTTTTAATGCTTTCAATGAGGCCGTTAGTTTTCATATTTCAATCCTTACAAACATACAAATAGCTGTTAATAATTACTCAAATTCCTTTAGTGTATTAGTAACACTCAGATAATCAATGTTAAAATATATCCGGAATTAGTTTGTAAAAATAAATTTAATTTCTTTATAATTGTATTATGTATAACATAATACAATAAATTAAAACTTATATGAAGCCAAATTTTACCATTCACCGGGTTTTGTATACAGTAATAGGCGTACTGCTTTTTGCTGTTGTGCAGGCTCAAACAAAAAAAATCAGCGGTAAGGTTACCGCTGATGATGATCATGGCGTGTTACCTGGGGTTACCGTAATAGTAAAAGGAACTACCAGAGGCATCCCCACTGCTGTTAATGGTACGTATACCATTGAAGCATCTGCCAATGATGTGCTGGTATTTAGTATATTAGGTTATGCTACCCAGGAAATTAAGGTTGCCGATAAAACGGCTATCAATGTTGCGCTTAAGCCTGATAATAAGGCCCTGAATGAGGTTGTGGTTGTTGGTTACGGAACACAATCACGCAAAAGCGTTACCAGCGCCGTTGCTAAATTAGATAACCAGGTACTTGCTACTGCCCCGCGTGCCAATATAGGAAGCGCCTTGCAGGGAACTATATCTGGTTTGCAGGTGGTAAGCCCCAGCGGTACGCCGGGTGCAACGCCTATTATACAGCTAAGGGGAGGGGCGAGTATTAATAGTCCTGGTGCGCCGCTTGTGGTGGTAGACGGTATCATCCGGGCATTTAATGATATACCAGCCGAGGATATTGCTTCTGTGGATATGTTAAAGGATGCGGCTTCCACAGCAATTTATGGCGCGCGCGCAAATAATGGGGTAATTTTAATTACCACCAAACAAGGTAAAAATGGTACCTCAGAGCTTTCTTATAAGTTTACCGGTGGCTATAACCAGCAAAGGCAAGGCTATCAATATTTGGATGCTAAGGATTATATCTATTACGGCAGATTAGGTGGTATCAATTCAGGCCGTACACTGGCTGCAATTAACGCTACCCGCGGATATGGTTTATTAACCGATGCTGCAAGTTTGGCTTCCTTTGATATTCGGGCCGAAAACTCATCTAACGTTAACTTATTACAACAGGGCTGGCAGGATATGGATGACCCGGCTAATCCGGGTAATAAGATCATTTTTAAGGATCACAGCAAAGAAATTTCAAAACTTTTATTCAGAAATACCCATACCCAAGACCACTATTTGAGTGCCATGGGAGGTAACGAGAAAGGAAAATACTTTGCCAGTTTGGATTACTACAATGAAGACGGTACCATTATAGGAACCAATTATAACCGCTACTCGGGTAATTTTAACGGCTCTTATAAAATAAAACCAAACCTGGAGATCAGCAGCGGTACCACACTTTCAACCTCGTCACAAATTGGCGTGGTTGGCAATTCAGAAGTAAGCTCACTTTACAGAACGCAAGCCCTGTGGCCAACATTTAACCCCTGGTTAGATGCTGCACAAACACAACCTAATCCGGGTAATTCTGTAACTGACGGTAACCCGCTTTACTGGTTAGGGAAATTACAACGTACTAACGAGGTAGACCGTATTACCGTAAATGCGGCATTAAAATGGGATATTTTGCCCAATTTATATTTAAAAGTTTCGGGTAACGGTTATCTGAACCAAAAAACCAATCAGTCTTTCCAGGAAGCTACCCAAACTTATGCTAACCTGCTTAACAATACCTACAGCAGTACAGCAAGGGACGCTATAACTAATTATGACCGTATTTTTCAGCAAACGTATGATGCTATCCTTAACTATACCAAATCATTTGGTAAACATAACCTGAGCGTATTACTAGGTACTGAATATTATGATCAGAAAGAACTGTATTTTCAGATTGACGGGCAAAATGCGGCAACTGACAATATCTCTACCGCAAATGCATCAACACTTTTTCCTGTCGGATCGAATACTGGTTATAAGTTGCAAAACCGTATCATCTCGTCATTTACCCGCGTAAATTACGATTATGATCAACGCTACCTGTTAACTGCGGTATTACGTGAAGATGGTGTTTCGCAATTGGCTTCGCAAAACCGTATCGGTTATTTCCCGGGTTTCTCTGCCGGCTGGAATGTGCACAACGAAACGTTTTATAAAGATCTTGGGATCGGAAAAATTGTATCTTCATTGAAACCACGCGTAAGCTATGGCTCAAATGGTAATATAGGGCCATTGGGTAACTATGATGTACAGGGTTTATACAGTTCAACTACCTTATATAATGGTAATGGAGCATTTTACAATGCTGCGCCAACGAATGTAAACCTGGTTTGGGAAAAAAGTAAAACTTTTGACGTGGGTGCCGATATTGGCTTTTTTAATGACAGAATCAGTTTGCTGTTTGATTATTACAACAGAAAAACCAGCGATCTGCTTACCAACTTACCGCTGCCAAGTTATTCTGGTTTCTCAACGCTTGAAACCAACCTGGGTACCTTACAAAACAAAGGTTACGAGTTCTCCATCAAAGCCAACATTATCAATCAGCCCAATGGTTTTAGGTTAGATGTAGGTGCTAATGCTTCCTATGTTAAAAATAAGGTGTTAAAACTGCCTTATAATGGCAATGCCAATAACCGTCAGGGTGGTATTCAGATATATAATCCTAAAAGTGGCCAGTTGGTTTGGGTAGGCGGTATACAGGAAGGACAGCCCCTTGGCGATATATATGGCTATAAACAAGTATCCATATTTAAAAATGCGGCGGGGGTTTCATCTGTTGCCGGTAACCGTGTAGATAATATTGCGGGCATTACCGGGCCAAATTTACCAGCAGGCCCTGGAGGCCATATTACCCCGGGTGATGTAAATTGGCAGGATGTTAATAATGACGGCATTATTGACTCCCGTGATCAAGTTTACCTGGGTAATATCTATCCAAAATGGACCGGCGGCTTTAATGTTAGCGCAGCATACAAAGGCATTTCATTTTATTCGCGGTTTGAGTATAACACTGGTAACACCATTTATAATGATTTACTGGCGCGTACTTTGGGTGGATATCAGGGAACTTTTAATTATACTACCCAGATATTAAACTCTTGGTCGCCAACCAACACCAATACCACTGTACCTAAAGCATATTATGCCGATCAGGTTGTAGGGTCAAAACAAAACTATACCCGTGGCAATAATGCAAGTGGTGTGCTAAATGGTAATAACTCCAGTTTGTATGAAAGCGGAAATTACCTGGCATGCCGGGAGATTACTCTTTCTTATGATTTTCCAAAATCGTTGGTTAGCCGCAGTAAGGTTTTGTCAAGGGCAAAATTGTATGTAAGTGCCGATAACCTGTTTTATATCAAGAAGTTTTCGGGCGCAGCGCCGGAGCCTCCCATCACTCCCGGTGGTACAACAATCAATGGCATTTACGCCGGAACTTATCCAACTCCAAAAACATTTGTATTAGGTATCCAGGCATCATTTTAAAAATATTTAATCAATTAAGTATGAAAAAGTATATAACTATCATATTATCAGGTCTGTGGATACTGATATTGTCAACATCATGCAGAAAGCAGCTGGATTTGTCGCCGGTAAGCAGTGTGAGTGATGCCAACTTTTGGAAAACAGCCGATCAGTTTGATTCATTTGTTGCCGGGGTACACACACTTTTCCGCAACAACAATTCATCTTTTCAAACGCTGGGAGAGATGCGTGCAGATATATTTGCAACCGACCCGGGTTCCAGCTCCACCTTTACCGGAGAAGCAACCCAGGGATTTGAACGCCTTTGGACACAAAACCTGAACCTGGATAATCCCGGAGTAAGCAGTTTTGGAGGTTTTTATACCAATATTAGCCAGCTTAATTTATTGATATCTAAGTTAAACAGCACTGCGGTAGTATCAGCTGCCAACAAAAATTATTACCTGGGTATAGCTTATGGTATGCGTGCCTTTTACTATTACCATTTATACCGTTCATGGGGTGGGGTAGTTATTCAAACAGAACCTACAACAGGTGCATCAATTGATATTTCAAATTTGGCCAAGGCGGCTTCAAGCGCCGATGATGTGCTGGCTTTAATAAAGGCCGATATTGATAAATCCGTTACCAGTTTTGGCGCCGACTATTCTTTCAGAAATGCAAAAGGCTATTGGTCAAAATCGGCTACACTAATGCTAAAGGCCGATGTTTATCTATGGACAAGCTATCGCGGCGGCGGCGCAGCTGATGCAACTATAGCCAAAGCAGCTTTAACTGATATACAAAGTAATGTTGCCGCTTTACAATTATTGCCATCGTATGCTAATATTTTCCCTACCACAAACCGTGGTAATAATGAAATAATTTTCGCTATTCGCTATCAGCTTAATGAGGCAAGCATGAGTTTTGTTTCAGGCAGTTTTGTGCCTCAAACCTCGCTCATTATTAATTTTAGCGATTCATTAACCAACCGCCAGTTTAACGTTACCACAGATAACTGGGGAGGGCTGTTAAGGGCGCCGGTAAAAATTGCTACGTTCAGGCAATTTCAGGCTAATGATACCCGTGCATTGGCTACTATTCAACCTGCGTATACCAAAACGGGCGATAGCTATAAAATAGCCGGTTGCTTTGTTGACAAGTTTGCAGGTGAGCAAAATGCCGGGTCAAGAACCATTGACAACGACTGGCCGGTTTACCGTTATGCCGATCTGTTACTGATGAAGGCCGAAGCCGAAGTAGCTTTGGGCCAGGACCCAACCGCAGAAATTAATCAGGTAAGGGCAAGGGCTTATGGTGCCAATTATAACGCCGGAGTTCAGGGATATCCTAACCAGGTTGTTGATGTTAACCCTAAGGAAGCCATTTTACAGGAACGCCTGCTTGAATTTATTTTTGAAGGAAAAAGATGGTATGATTTGCGCCGTATGGGCGATAGCTATGTTTATGAACATACTACGCTGTTACCTTCACAAGCATACGCATTGTATTGGCCAATTGACAGAACATCGCTCACCAATAACCGCGATCTGAAACAAACAACAGGCTACGCATCATTTTAACTAAACCATCACCCTTACCGGAAATTTACTCCCGGTAAGGGTATTTATCATCAATATAACCGGGCGCTATTTAAATGCCCGTCTATCTAAAAATACAGTACATGAAAATTGAACACTTGCAAGGACTAATAAGCGCTCCATTTGCACCATTAAATGACCAGGGTGAATTAAATGTGGATATTATTCCAGCTTATTACTCCTTTCTTAAACAAAATGGTATAACCGGCGCATTTATAAACGGCTCAACCGGCGAAGGGGTTTCCTTAACCTTAGCTGAAAAAAAACAGGTGACCAAAGCCTGGGCCGCTGCAACTAACCACGATCCGGATTTTAAAGTAATGGCTCTTTTAGGCAGTACCTGCATTGCCGATTGTATTGATCTGGCAAAACATGCTGCGCAGGTTGGGCTGTATGGCGTATCATTAACAGCACCCTTTTATTTTAAACCGGCTAATGCCCAAATGCTGGCAAAAGTTTGTGCGGCAGTTGCCGCCAGCGTACCCGATATGCCCGTTTATTACTATCATATCCCGGTGTTAACAGGTGTAAACATCCCAATGATTGATCTGTTAAAGGCATTGGATGGCAGCGTTCCCAACTTTGCAGGCATAAAATATACCCACGAGGATTTTATGGATTTTCAAAGCTGTTTAACTTATCAGAACGGTAAATATGATATGCTTTGGGGCCGTGACGAAAATATGCTTTCGGCCCTGGCATTGGGTACTAAGGGAGCAGTAGGCAGTACATTCAATTACGCTGCCCCCTTATATCATGCCCTTATTGATGCTTTTAACCGTAACGAGCTTGATAAGGCACAAGGCTTGCAGCAGCAATCTATTGATATGATTCGCTTATTGGGTAAATATGGCGGTATCTCGGTTGGTAAGGCTTATATGAAATTGGTAGGGATAGACTTGGGAGAATTTAGGCTGCCTGTAGCTAATATGAGCAAACAACAGTTTGAAAGCTTTAAATTAGATGTTTCTGAATTAGGTTTTGATGAGTTTAAATCAACTCACAGGCCATAAGTCTTTAACTTATGAAACCCTTTATCCTTCTACTTTTAATTATAAACAGTTTTATGTTAATGCCTGGCAAAGCCATTGCACAAAAAGAAAAATTAAATACTATTGACTGGTCTGTTGCGGCTCAGTTACCGGCTGCCGCCGGTATGCAAAAGCAGTTAGGTTTGGCCGGTGTTTTTACTGGTGTAAGCAATAACGTTTTACTAATTGCCGGCGGCTCCAACTTTGCGGATGGGGCTATGCCCTGGCAAGGCGGCAAAAAGTTGCATTTTGACGATATTTATTTATTAGCTAAAAATGCAGCAGGTGCTTTTAACTGGCTTAAACCCGCAAAGGCAATTCACCTGAAACAGAAAACAGCTTATGGAGCAAGCACCACCGTAAATAACGGTGTGGTATGTGCCGGAGGCGAAACCGAAGATGCGTCAAGTAGCAAGCATGCCTTTATTATGCGCTGGGATGCTATAAGGCAAGAGGTGGTGTTTGCCGATCTGCCGCCAGTACCCGTTTCGCTGGCTAATGCGTGTATGACTAGTATTGGCGAGGTGATTTACTTAATAGGCGGAGAAAGTGAAGGCAAACCTACGGCACAATGCTTTACGCTTAACCTTGCTGCTAAAGGGGCACAATGGCAAGCATTGCCGCCATTGCCATTAGCCATGTCACATTCAGTTGCGGTAACGCAGTCAAATGGTAAGCATCCCTGCGTGTATGTGATAGGTGGGCGCAGCAGTACGGCATCAGGTATCAGTACGTTGCATAATAGTACCTTTTGCTATGATCCTGAGTATAAAAAGTGGATGAGGCTTAAAAATGTTGGCGACGGGTTACAAATAACCAACATTTCGGCAGCCACCGGGGTAGCCAGTGGTGCCACAGACATAGTGCTGATAGGAGGCGACAAAGGAGATATTTTTCACCGGATAGAAACCTATAACTCGCTTATTGCACATGCCCCAGATAAAGAGGAAAAAAAGTGCCTTCAACAAGAAAAAATAGAGCTGTTAAATCATCATCCCGGATTTAGCAAAGATGTTTATGTATACAATACCGTGGCTAACTCCTGGAGAAAACTGGGCGCACTGCCCTTTTATGGACAGGTAACCACTACCGCTGTAAAATGGGGGAATGAAATTTTTATTCCGGGAGGAGAAATAAAACCTGGCACGCGTACACTTGCTGTTACCAGGGGTAAATTCAACGCTAAATGAAATATTCAAAAAGTTATCCCTGGGTTTTAGTTGGCTTGCTATGGGTAGTTGCCTTATTAAACTACATGGACAGGCAAATGCTTTCGGTAATGAAACCTGCCATGCAATTGAATATAGCCGAGCTGCGTTCGGCCACCAATTTCGGTTATTTAATGGCCATATTTTTATGGATCTATGGTTTAATGAGTCCTGTATCGGGCATTATTGCCGATAGATTTAATCGCAAATGGCTTATTGTTTATAGCTTGTTTGTTTGGTCGGGGGTAACGTTTGCTATGGGATATGCCACAACCTTTAATCAAATTTATTGGTTAAGGGCTATCATGGGGATCAGCGAAGCGCTATATATTCCGGCAGGGCTATCATTAATAGCTGATTTTCATACTGCTAAAACCAGGTCGTTGGCTATAGGCGTACACATGACCGGGCTTTACGTAGGGCAGGCTTTAGGTGGTTTTGGTGCAACAGCCGCCGCGGCATTTTCGTGGCAAACTACCTTTCAATCATTTGGAGTGGTGGGTATGGCGTACTCGTTGGTATTAATCTTCTTTTTAAAAGAGAAAGAAAAATCTGCAGATACGGTAATTACCACTGCACACCCTTTACCGGCAAAAGCTACGCTGTTTAAAGGTATTGCGGCCTTGTTAAGCAACAAGGCGTTCTGGGTAATTCTTTTTTACTTTGCAGTATCAAGTTTACCAGGTTGGGCTACAAAAAACTGGTTGCCCACGCTTTTTGCTCAAAATTTAAATATCCCCATGGCACAGGCCGGGCCGCTATCTACAGTAACTATTGCAGCTTCATCTTTTTTGGGTGTCATATTCGGGGGGATATTATCTGACAAATGGGTTCAAAAAAACAAACGCGGTAGGGTGTTTACCAGTGCCATAGGGCTGGCTTTAACTATACCCTCGTTACTACTGCTTGGATTTGGGCACTCCCTTTTTAACGTTGTTGGGGCCGGGGTTTGTTTTGGGCTGGGTTTCGGGCTATTTGACGCCAATAATATGCCCATACTTTGCCAGTTTGTTTCGGCAAAATATAGGGCAACCGCTTATGGTATTATGAATATGACCGGAGTGTTTTTTGGTGCTTTTATCACCGATATGTTGGGCAAATCATCTGATGCAGGGCACTTGGGTGCCGATTTTGCCATGCTTGCCGGCGTTGTGCTGATAGCCTTAATAATGCAGCTGTATTTCCTGAAACCAATTAGTGATGAATATGTGGAAGCATAGCATTGATACTCCAAAAAAAAGAGAAAGGTTATGAGATCAAAGAACGGGTACCTTTGGGTATCAACACTAATTATATTTTTGTTTCTAAATGGTCCTGATTTTGCCCAAAGCCAGGGCATAAAGGTAGCTTGTGTTGGTAATTCGGTAACGTATGGTTATGGTTTGACCAATCCGGCGCAGGATAGTTATCCCGCCCAATTGCAGGTGTTATTGGGCGATAAGTACCGGGTAGAAAACTTTGGGCACAGTGGTGCTACCTTATTAAAAGAGGGGCATAATCCGTATTACAAAACACAGGAGTTTGTACGTGTACTTGCGTATAAGCCGGATATTGCTATTATTCATTTAGGGTTGAACGATACCGACCCCAGGGATTGGCCAGATCATCGCCAGGATTTTGAGGCCGATTATACCTGGCTTATCGAAAGTGTCAGAAAATCAAATCCAAATGTCAAGATTTTTATATGCAGGCTTACCCCAATTTTTAGTGGGCATCCCCGGTTTAAATCAGGAACAAGGGATTGGTACTGGCAAATTCAAGGTCTTATCCCCACCATCGCCAAAGCAAATAAAACCGGCTTAATTGATCTGCATGAACCCCTTTATAACCGGCCCGATCTGTTTGCTGATAATCTGCATCCCGATAAAGAAGGGGCTTCTATCTTGGCTCAAACAGTTTACCAGCGTATCACGGGTGATTTCGGTGGGTTAAAACTGCCTGATGTGTTTACCGATAATATGGTGCTGCAACGTGACAGGGCTGTCCTGGTTTATGGCAGAGCAAACGCCGGTGACGTAGTTAAAGTGCAATTTAAGAGTGAATCAATTCAATCAAAAACCGATCGGTGCGGGCGATGGAACGTTGTTTTTGCTGCAAGCAAAGCTGGCGGTCCTTTTCAAATAAAGGTAACCACTAAGGATTCAGCTATTGTTATTAAAAATGTTTTAATAGGTGATGTATGGCTATGCGCCGGGCAATCCAACATGTATTTTCCGCTGAACAGATCGGCCGGAGGTAGCAAAGCAATAGTATCGGCAGCTGAGAATAAAAACCTGCACTTATATAAACTGAATTTACAGGCCGAAACAGATCCTGTTGTATGGGACTCAGTTTCGCTGGCTAAGGCTAACCGCTTAACTTTTTTTTCAGGTTCCTGGAAACAAAGCAATGCACAATCAGCTGCTGATTTTTCTGCAGTTGCTTATTATTTCGGCAGGCAAATTACAAAGGACGAGGGTGTTCCAATTGGCTTAATTGAAGTTGCTGTGGGCGGCTCGCCCACCGAGTCATGGATTGACAGGTATACCATGGAGCACGATGATAAACTGGTAGATATGCTCGCCAACTGGCAAAAGTCGGATTTTGAGATGCAGTTTTGCAGAGATAGGGCAGCTATTAATTTAAAGAATGCCACCCACGTTAAACAGCGCCATACTTATGAGCCATGTTACAATTATGAAGCGGCTGTTGAGCCCTTAACCCACTTCCCGGTAAAAGGCGTTGTATGGTACCAGGGCGAAAGCAATACGCATAATGTGGAATTGTATGAACACCTTTTTAAAACGTTGGTTAGCAGCTGGCGGCAAAAATGGGGATATGAGCTGCCTTTTTATTATGTGCAATTGTCAAGTATTGATCGCCCGCCATGGCCTGCTTTCAGGGATGCACAGCGCAAACTGCAAAAGCAAATCCCCAATACGGCAATGGCTGTAAGTTTTGACCTTGGCGATTCATTGAACGTGCACCCTACCCGGAAAAAGGAAATCGGCAACAGGCTTGCCTTGTTGGCAGAGCGCTATACCTATAAAAAACAGATTAAAGCTGATGGCCCTGCCCCAACTGTAGCTAAACAGGAGGGTAATCAGATTGTTATTCGCTTTTCATTTGCTGTACAGCTAAAAACTAAGGATCATGAGCCTTTGATCGGGTTTGAGCTGATTAATGATAAAGGACAGCATTTGGTTTGCACTGGTAAGCTTAAAAAAAACCAGGTATTGCTTACGGCGCCTCAGGGCGAAAAAATAAAGGCAATTTATTACGCCACGCAACCTTTTACAAGGGCCAATTTAATTAATGAGGCCGGTTTGCCGGCCTCAACCTTTACTATGCAACTTCATGAAAAGGAAAGTTTATTTTATTAAAACATGTACAAATGAGTTACGCTGATACTGATTTACTGAAATTAAAGGAGTTTTATACTCATCAGTTACTAAATGACACGGTGCCTTTTTGGTTCCCGCGGTCAATTGACCAAGAATATGGCGGCTACCTGCTCATGCGCGACCAGGATGGTAGCTTGCTTGATGATGATAAGGCGGTTTGGATACAAGGTCGCGCGGCCTGGCTGCTATCAACCTTATATAATACGGTTGAACCTAAGCAGGAATGGTTGGATGGCGCCCGTTCGGGCATCGACTTTTTAAATAAACATTGCTTTGATACAGATGGGCAGATGTTTTTTCATGTAACACGTAATGGCAGCCCGATCCGTAAACGCAGGTATTATTTTTCTGAAACCTTTGCTGTAATTGCCATGGCAGCCTATGCCAAAGCATCGGGCGATGAAACGGTTGCTGAAAAAGCCAGGTACTTGTTTGGGAAATGTATTGAGTATGCTACTACACCGGGTTTATTGCCTCCCAAATTTACATCAACGCGTCCGGCTAAAGGTATTGGTGTACCGATGATCATGATTAATACGGCGCAGCAATTAAGGGAAACCATTGGGGACGACCGTTGTGACGAATATATAGCCGGATGGATCAAAGAAATTGAAACCGACTTTGTAAAGCACGACATTAAATGTGTGATGGAACAGGTTGCACCCGACGGCAGCATTATTGACCATATAGATGGCCGTACCTTAAACCCGGGGCATGCCATTGAAGGCGCCTGGTTTATTTTACACGAAGCAAAATATCGTAATCATGATCCGCATTTGATTAAGTTAGGATGTACCATGCTTGATTATATGTGGGAGCGTGGCTGGGATAAAGAACATGGCGGCATTTTATATTACCGGGATGTTTATGACAAGCCGGTACAGGAGTACTGGCAGGATATGAAATTCTGGTGGCCGCATAATGAAGTGATTATTGCCACGCTGTTGGCTTACACCCTCACCGGTAATGAAAAATATGCAAACTGGCACAAAATGGTGCATCATTACGCCTACTCCAAATTTCACGACCCTAAAAATGGTGAGTGGTTTGGTTACCTGCACCGCGATGGCAGCATAGCGCAAACTGCCAAAGGAAATTTATTTAAGGGGCCATTCCACCTACCGCGGCAGGAATGGTATTGTATGCAATTATTGAAAGAAATAAAATGGTTATGAAAAAGTGGACAATGATATATGCTTTTATCGCTGTAATGTGTTTTTCGGTGGTAAAGGCCCAGCAAAAAGAGGTTACGGTTTTTAGTTCGGGGTCAGACAGCTATAAATCATTCAGGATCCCGGCAATTACAAAGGCGCCTAATGGCGATTTGCTTGCTTTTTGTGAAGGACGTGTAAACGGTGCAGGCGACTTTGGTAATATACAAATAGTGATGAAACGGAGTAAGGATAAAGGCAAAACCTGGAACGCGATACAAATTATAGCAGCTAACGATAGTTTACAGGCAGGTAATGCAGCGCCGGTAGTTGATATGACCGATCCGGCATATCCTAAGGGGCGATTGTTTTTATTTTACAATACGGGTAATGCCCCTGAAAATAAAGTACGTAAAGGAATGGGGCTGCGTGAAGTATGGTATAAAACTTCGGTGAACAATGGCGTAACCTGGTCGGCTCCAGTTAATATTACTTTACAGGTACATAAACCCAAACAACCCCAGGCAAACAAGGCCTACAATTTTAGCGAAGACTGGCGCAGTTATGCCAATACCCCAGGTCATGCTATACAAATTACGGCGGGGCAATATAAGGGCCGTTTGTATGTAGCCGCCAATCATTCCGCAGGCGAGCCACAAAAGCACTATGTTGATGGCCGGGCGTTTGGCTATTACACAGATGATCATGGTAAAACTTTTAAGTTGAGCGATGATGTAAATATGCCCGGCGGCAATGAGAATATGGCGGCGCAATTATCAGGCGATAAGTTGATGATGAATATCCGCAACCAGTTGGGTAACGTAAAGCAAAGGATAATTGCCATTAGCAACAACGGCGGGCAAAGTTGGGATAGTACCTGTTTTGATGCCCAGCTACCCGATCCGGTTTGCCAGGGAAGCATCCTTAACCTGGGGAAATATGGCAATAAGGCAGTACTGGCCGTATGTAATGATGCCGATACCCTGAACCGGGATAACCTGACGTTACGTATCAGCAAGGATGAGGGTAAAACCTGGCAGCAAAATTATACCATCGCAAAAAGTCCAGTAGGCTTTACGGGTGATTACAGCGCTTACTCTGATCTGGTTTTGGTTAGCAAAAAGCAGATAGGTATCATTTATGAAAAGGATAATTATAAACAGATAGTATTTACGGTACATGGCTGGTAAATTGAAAAGGGCGGTTGTAATAAGTTGCTGCCTGCTTTTGCTGTGTGCTGCGGGGTATGCACAGTTGCGTTTACCTGTTTATCCAGATACTGCATTTACTACCTATTATCAACAGCGGGTAACGCATTTTAAAACATTGCCACAAACACCAAATGATATCATTTTTTTGGGTAACAGTATAACTGATGGTGCCGAGTGGAGTGAACTGTTTGGAGATAGCCACATCAAAAACCGCGGTATAAGCGGCGATATGACCACCGGCGTTATGGCCCGGCTTAATGAGGTTACCAATCGTAAACCGGCAAAGGTTTTTCTACTTATCGGAGTAAATGATCTTTCGCGTAATATTACGCCAGACAGTGTGGTTAAAAATATATTGTTTATAGCAGCATATCTGCACCAGCAAACCCCGGCTACACAGTTATATGTTCAGAGTATTTTGCCTGTTAATAGCGTTTACAATAAGTTTCAGACCCATACCAATAAAGCAGCGCAGATAAATACGGTTAACACCTTGTTGCAGCAATTGGCAAAGGCAAATAATTACACTTTTATAAACATTCATTCTGCATTTTGTAATCAGGATGGTAAAATGAAACCCAGTCTTACTAACGACGGATTGCATTTAAAAGGAGAGGGTTATTTACTGTGGAAACATTTGCTTTATCCTTACCTGTTTAATCTGCAGCCCAAAGCTTCCTTATTGCCATTGCCCCGGTCTTTACAGTGGAACGCCGGTTTTTTTACGGCATATAAATGCACTACTGTTATTGCAGACGCAAAGCTGGATAATGAACAACGTTACCTGCAAAATTTACTGGCGGCAAAGGGTATTCAGATTACAGATCATGACAGCACTGGCAACAAGTCATATATTGAATTGCATATTGCCAAACTTAAAACCCCTCAACCGGCAGACGAAACTTACCATTTACAGGTTACTGCCAGGAGTGTAGTTGTAACGGCAAATACGCCACATGGTATTTTTAATGGAATACAAAGCCTGATGCAATTATTAAGGGACAACGTAATTGTAGATGCCTGTGACATTACAGACTGGCCCGCTTTTTCATGGCGTGGTTATATGGTTGATGTGGGGCGTAACTATCAGTCGGTTGAGCTATTGAAACAGCAGATTGATCAGATGGCTCGTTACAAGCTCAATGTGTTCCATTTTCATCTGACCGAAGATATTGCCTGGCGCTTGTTTATTAAAAAATACCCGCAGCTTACCGCTGCGCAGTTTATGCTGCGCGATAAAGGGATGTACTATACCGTGCAGGATATACAGCACCTGATGGCTTTTTGTAAAGAAAGGTTTATAACGTTTATACCCGAAATAGATATGCCCGGCCACAGTGCCGCTTTTAAACGAACGTTTAATACCGATATGCAGAGTGATACCGGCATAAGGATCATGAAAGACATAATTAAGGAGATATGCGAAACTTATAAATTTAACTACCTGCATATTGGTGGGGATGAGGTCAAGATCAATAATCCTGATTTTTTACCGGAGATATGTCGCTTTGTGAACCAGTTTCATGTTACAACCATTGGCTGGAGTCCGGGCGGCAATGTACTTGCCAATACCATAAAACAGTTATGGATGAAAGAAGGCGCAATTGATAAAAAATTAAGATATATCGATTCACGTCATTTGTATCTCAATCACATGGATCCATTGGAGAGCGTTGTTACCATTTTTAACCGTCAGATAGGTGATCATGAAAAAGGTGATAATTCCATGCTGGGCGGCGAAATTTGTGTTTGGAATGATAGGGCTGTGAGCAGGCAGGATGATGTTTTATTAATGAACCCAGTTTACCCGGCCATGCTTGCCTTTGCCGAACGCAGTTGGCGGGGAGGTGGTGAACCGGGATGGACAACAATCATTGGTGCGCTAAACACGGCAGGGGCAACTGAATTTGCCGAATTTGAAAACCGGCTGATTGATCAAAAAAAGCAATGTTTTAAAACTTTATTATTCCCGTACTATAAACAAGCGGCTGTTACCTGGAATTTTTACGGGCCGTATGATAACCATGGTGACCCTGGGGCAAAGTTTAAGCCTGAGTACATTGTACTAAATGATACAGCGGCTTTTACAGCAACTGGCGGCACTATGATATTAAGGCACTGGTGGCAACCTTTGGTAAAGGGGGTGGTAACCGATGCAAAAGAAAATACAACATGGTATGCTGCTACACGTGTATGGAGTAATGACAATGGCTATAAAAATTTTTGGATAGGGTTTAATAATCTGTCGCGCTCTTACGCTACGGATACACCTGCGCCGGGTACGTGGGATGGTCGTAAAAGTGTGGTTTGGGTTAATGGGGAACCGGTGAATCCGCCAAATTGGAAATATGCGGGCAGTAAAGGCAACATGGAAACACCGCTTATTGACGAAGGATATGAATACCGTGCTCCGTCAAAAGTTTATTTAAAGAGCGGCTGGAATACTATTTTGGTTAAAGTGCCTGTAACCGGCTTTAAGGCAAAAGATTGGGGCAATCCCGTAAAATGGATGTTTACAGTGTTACCTCTTGATGAATAAGGGGACTTATGCAGATATAACGTTTAATTATCCAAATACCCTGCGTAAAGGGCCAGCTCGCTTTTCAGGCTTTTAATAATGGTTTACATGGGTTTGGCACTGTTCATAACCCGGTAAACGGCATCTGCCCCTTCAATAGAAAAGAAGATTTTGGTGACTATGCCTTCAAGATATGACTCAAAGGGTTTTATAATCATTCATAAACCTTATCATAGCGGTTATATTTATTTCGGTTGCTTAGTTGCTAAATAGAGCATGACGGTACGGGTTGCCAGGCTTATTTTAATGCTTTAAAATAGCGTAATTATAAATCTGAGAAACTGATATGATAAAATAAATTCGTTTTGCAGTATACCTTTAAAGTATGTATCTATAGTATTTGTTTTAAATAATCGTTTCTATTCGTAAACCTATAGCAGTACGGTAATGTCCGGTATTTTTAAACGCACTTTTTATTTAGTACTAACTTTTGCAACCGTTTTGGGTATGCATAAAACTGGTATGGCTCAAAAACAGCCGGTACAACGCACTAATGAAAGCTTATATTCAGGGTTTATAACACCTCCTGATTCTATTCAAACCAGCGTATATTGGTATTGGATATCTGACAATATTTCTAAAGAAGGGGTTATAAAAGACCTTGAATCCATGAAAAAGGTTGGGATTAACAGGGCATTTATAGGTAACATAGGTACCCCGGAAACCGCTTATGGAAAGGTGAAGCTGTTTTCTGTAGCGTGGTGGGATATTTTACATACTGCATTAAAAACCGCAACAAAACTGGGAATCCAGATAGGGATATTTAACAGCCCCGGCTGGAGCCAGTCTGGTGGGCCCTGGGTTAAACCGGAACAGGCGATGCGTTACATGATCTCCTCAAGCCGGCAGATAAAAGGCCCTTATACTTTTAACCAAAAGCTTGTTAAACCCGCTACCCAGTTTCAGGATGTAAATGTTATTGCTTATCCGGCCCCTAAAAGTGTTGATTCTGCTATCATTAACTACAATCCCGTTATTAGTTCGGTGCCATCGGTTAGTAATATTGGCAACCTGATGGATGGTAGCGGGGGTACCTTGGTTGATTTGCCGGCTAACGCTCCGTTGGCCGTTGATATTAAAACAAACTCGCCTTATACTGCTCGTAGTTTAACCATATACCCTGCAAAAAGGGCTATGCGTTTTGAGGGCGATATAGAGGCCGAAATTGATGGTAGCTATAAAACCATTAAACATTTTGTGGTTGATAGAAGCAACAGCGAATTAAACGTTGGTTTTAGTCCTTATGGTCCGGCGGCGGTATCTATACCCGCAACAACTTCCAAAAGTTTCCGCATAGTTTTTAGCAAGGAGAGCGCCAACAGCGGAATTGCCGAGCTAAAAATAACCGCCCTGCCTGCTGTTGAAAACTATATTGAAAAAACACTGGCAAAAATGTTCCAGACACCTTTCCCTTATTGGAAAGAGTATCAATGGGCGCCTCAGCCGGTTGTTGACGATCAAAGCTATGTGATCGACCCACAGAAGGTAATTGATATTTCTGCATATATGAGTGCTGATGGCTCACTGAAATGGAACGTTCCGGCTGGTAACTGGATCATTATGCGCAACGGGATGACGCCAACCCAGGTAACCAACGGCCCGGCATCACCCGAAGGCCGCGGTCTGGAAACCGATAAAATGAGCAAAAAACATATCGCAGAGCATTTTAACGCATTCCTGGGCGAAATTTTACGCCGCATACCCGCTGCTGATCGTAAGTGTTTTAAAGTTACGGTAGAGGATAGTTACGAAACTGGTGGCCAAAACTGGACCGATGCCTTGATTGGAAAGTTTAAGACTTCATTTGGCTATGATCCTACACCGTACATACCCGTTATGAGCGGCAATGTTGTTGGCAGTCAGGACATGTCTGACCGTTTTTTATGGGATATGCGCAGGTTTATAGCCAATGAGGTTGCATACCAGTATGTGGCAGGTTTACGTGAAGTGAGCCATAAAAACGGATTAACCACCTGGCTGGAAAATTACGGGCATTGGGGGTTTCCGGGGGAGTTTTTGCAGTATGGCGGCCAGTCTGATGAAATTGGTGGTGAGTTTTGGAGCGAAGGCGATCTGGGAAATATTGAAAACAGGGCGGCATCGTCATGTGCCCATATTTATGGGAAAAACAAGGTATCTGCAGAGTCATTTACTTGTGGTGGCGGGGCGTATTCGCGTTACCCCGCTATGATGAAACAAAGGGGCGACCGTTTTTTTACCGAAGGGATAAACAACACCCTGCTGCACGTATATATTGAACAACCTTATGCTGACAAGGTACCAGGCGTTAATGCCGGTTTCTCCAATGAGTTTAATCGCTTAAATACCTGGTTTTATGATATGGATATGTTTGTAACGTATCTTAAAAGGTGCAACTTTATGCTGCGTCAGGGTAAATACATTGCCGATGTGGCCTATTTTATTGGCGAGGATGCTCCCAAAATGACGGGTATCCGCGATCCGGAATTGCCCAAAGGTTACTCATTTGATTACATCAACGCCGAAATAATTAATGACCGGGCAACCGTTGTTAATCGCAAATTGGTATTACCCGGTGGTATGGCCTATAAAATACTGGTGCTGCCTAAATTGGCCACCATGCGCCCGGAGTTATTGAAAAAGATAAAACAACTGGTGGCGCAGGGTTTAACCATACTGGGGCCGGCCCCAACCAGATCGCCAAGTTTGCAAAACTATGGGAATGCTGATCAGGAAGTTAGGCAGTTGACTGCCGAACTTTGGGGAGATATAAATGAAATCAGTGTAAAAGCCCATCAATATGGCAAAGGCCTGGTGATTAATGGAATGGACATGCAGCAAGCCCTTGACCTGGTTAAAGTAATACCCGACTGTAAATTTAGTAAAGATGATCAGGCGCTATTTATCCACCGAAAGTTGGACAACGGTGATATCTATTTTATCTCCAACCAAACCGACAAAGATATTGAGCTGGATGCCACTTTCAGGATTCAAGGCAAAATGCCCGAATTGTGGGATGCAGTAACCGGTACCACGCGCAACCTGCCATCCTATAAGCAAACAGCAAATACTACAGAAGTGCCGCTTAAATTGTCTGCATACCAAAGCGCGTTTATCCTTTTCCGTAAACCTGGCAACAGAAGTACAAAACCTAATGGCCATTTAAATTTTCCAGAAGGAAAAAACAAGATCGAACTAAACACACCGTGGAAAGTTACTTTTGATACCAAAAGGTGGGGACCTGCAAAACCGGTAATTTTTGATAAACTTACAGACTGGAGCAAACGGCCTGAGGACAGTATCAAATACTATTCAGGTTCGGCGGTGTACAATAATACGTTTAATGGCTTTAAAATCATAAAGGGACAGCATATATTGCTTGATCTGGGTATGGTGAAAGCCTTGGCCAAAGTTAAAATAAATGGTGTTGATGTTAGCGGCGTTTGGACAGCACCTTACCAGTTGGATATTACGGCTGCTGTAAAACCGGGCATCAATAGTATTGATGTTAAGTTGGTAAATACCTGGGTTAACCGTTTAATTGGTGATAGCAAATTGCCTGAAGGGCAGCGCAACACCTGGACAAATGTAAATCCGTATACCCCCGCAAGCACGCTGGAAGCATCGGGGCTTACAGGGCCGGTTACCATAAGCACAGTAGTTTATTAAACTTATTCATTTCTACAGGTTCAGTTAAAACGATTTGGTCAATTGTTACGATATGAAAAACAGCTTTATCCTTTTTATATTAATCACCGCTTTTTCAATAACAGGCAATGCGCAGCTT
Source organism: Mucilaginibacter saanensis (assembly GCF_014200575.1). GTDB lineage: Bacteria > Bacteroidota > Bacteroidia > Sphingobacteriales > Sphingobacteriaceae > Mucilaginibacter. The sequence continues at coordinate 24,497 of NZ_JACHBZ010000022.1, forward strand.
CCGCCGGTATTTTCAAGTGCAAGGGCCCAGCAGGCCCGTACCGAGGCTACGGTGCGGCGTTATTTGCCCCCTGTTAAAATATTATGGCAATCAGCCAACGCGCAAACCAATATTGTTAATGCTCAAACATTGCTTAAAGAGGGCATCGGGCAGGCTGATTTGTCAGGGAAAAATTTGTGTGTACTCACCAGTAACGAAAAGGGTAAACCCGCTATATTATTTGATTTTGGGAAGGAGTTACACGGCGGCTTGCAGTTAATAACCGATCAGTCACGAGGCGGGAAACCGGTCAGGGTCCGGTTGCGCTTTGGTGAATCGGCAGCCGAGGCTATGTCTGACGTGGCTGATACCGCAAAGGACGCTACAAATGATCATGCCATGCGTGATTTTGTAGTATCGTTACCGTGGCTCGGTAAACTGGAAGTGGGTAATACCGGTTTCCGTTTTGTACGGATTGATTTGGTTGATGAGCACGCTGAATTGAAACTAAAGGAGGTTAATGCCATTTTTGTGTTCAGGGATATTCCTTATCTGGGTTCATTTAATTGCAGCGATTCTGTGCTGAATAAAATATGGATCACCGGGGCGTACACTGTACATCTGAACATGCAGGATTATTTATGGGATGGCATTAAGCGCGACCGCCTGGTTTGGGTAGGTGATATGCATCCCGAAACATCAACCATTGCTGCTGTTTTTGGCTACAATAGTGTGGTGCCTAAAAGCCTTGACCTGGCGCGCGACATTACCCCACTGCCCGAGTACATGAATGGTATGGTTTCGTACTCGATGTGGTGGGTGTTGATCCAGCGCGATTGGTATATGCATACCGGTAACCTGGCTTATTTAAAACAGCAAAAAAGTTACCTCGTAAAACTGCTGGAACACTATACCAAAAAAATCGACAATAATAACAGCGAGGCGTTAAATGACGGGGCACGTTTCCTGGATTGGCCGTCGAGCCAGAATATTAAGGGGATTCACGCCGGATTGCAAGCCATGCTGGTGATGACGCTAAACGCCGGATCGGAACTATGCCGGATTTTGGATGATCCGGCGACGGTAAAAAAATGTGATGCCGCTGTATTAAAACTCCGAAAAAATGTACCTGATGCCAACGGTTCAAAACAAGCCACTGCTTTGCTCAGCCTGTCGGGGTTAGTGCCCGCTGCCGAGGCAAATAAAGCCTTATCTGTTGGTGGTGTTCATAATTATTCAACCTTTTTTGGATATTATATGTTGCAGGCAAAAGCCAAGGCTGGCGATTATCAGGGTGCGATAGATGCTATCAGGAACTATTGGGGACCGATGCTTGATTTAGGTGCCACTACTTTTTGGGAAGATTTTAATATTGACTGGCTGCCCAATGCCTCACGTATTGACGAACTGGTACCTGATGGTAAAAAAGATATCCACGGCGATTATGGTGCTTATTGTTACAAGGGTTTCAGGCATAGCCTGTCGCATGGTTGGGCATCGGGGCCAACACCCTGGCTAACAAAATATGTGCTTGGTGTTCAGATAATGGCTCCTGGCTGTAAGGTTATTAAAATTGAACCTCACTTGGGCGATTTGAAATTTGCCGAAGGTACATTCCCAACTCCGTATGGTATTGTGAAAATTAAGCATGTAAAGCAGGCTGATGGGAAAGTGAAAACTACTGTAAATGCACCCGCCGGAGTAAAAGTGGTAAGATAGGTTAAAATACGATTAAGCCAGTTTACGATAAAAGGGCACCTGGTATTTTGGAATTAATTGATTAATAATTGTGGTCGTGAAGATAGCATAGGCTAAAATGTTATATTTTCCCAAGAGCCTGTTCTATATCACTTATTAAGTATTGAGGATCCTCTAAGCCAATATACATTCTGATAAGCTGGTGCCGTTCATCAGTTACCACATAGTCATTTTCAGTAATTGACGCGGTTGAGGGCAGTATCAAACTTTCATGACCGCCCCATGAAACGGCCAGTAATATATGCTGCAGGCTATTGCAAAAGGCTTCTATGCGGTTAAACGAGGAGTCTTTTAAGGTAAAGCTGAACAGGCCGCCGCAGCCCTGCATTTGTTCATGAGCCAGTTGGGCCTGCTTAAAATCATCGCTGAATGGCCATATTACTTGTTGTATGCCGTCCTGCTTATTTAGCCATTGGGTAATAACTCTGGTGCTTTCAAAGCTGCGTTGCAGGCGTAGTGGTAATGTTCTTAAGCCACGTAATAACAACCATGCAGAGTGAGGAGAAACAGATGGCCCCAGGTTCATAAACTCGTGATCAAATATTTGTTTAATTAAGGCCTTGCTGCCTGTAAGTACGCCAGCCACCACATCTGAGTGGCCACCAATATATTTAGTGGCCGATTGAGCAACCAAGTCAATACCCATTAAGTGTGGTTGCTGATACAGAGGACTACAGTAGCTGTTATCAATCATAGTCAGGATACTATGCGAACGCGCAAAGCCTGCTACCTTTTTTATATCCTGCAATTCGTAGCTGAAAGTATTGGGGCTCTCTAGGTATATAAGACGGGTCTGTGGGGTAACAGCGTTTTCAAAGTTATTAAAATCCGTTCCGTCAATAAACGTGGTGGTTATACCAAATTTGGGTAAAAACTCATTAAAGAGCTTTCTTACCCAGCTATAAGGGTTTTCAACCGCAACAATATGGTCGCCGGATTTTAAAATGGAAAGCAGGGGTACGCTGATAGCGCCAATACCGCTGCTAAATACCAGGGCATCCTCGGCACCATCAAGCGCCGCCAGCTTTTTCCGCAGTATATTAAGGGTTGGATTTTGGCCGCGGGAGTATAAATTGGTTTCAAACTCATTGGCCATGGCCTGTCTGATAGCTGTTACCGTTTTAAAGGTAAAATTGCTTGATTGTATAATGGGTGGCGAAACAGCGTTAAAGTAATTCTCTCTTTCTTCTCCCAGTTCATTTAAAATAAATGACAGCTCCATAATTAAGTTGTTGAAATTGGTTTTTGGCTACGTTTGGTAATAAAGTATATAACAAGGCCGGTAACAAATGCACAAAGGCATATCAGCGCAGCCAAAGGGTTTTCAATAAAAATACTTACAGTTACAAACCAATAAGTAGCAATAAAAATAATAGGTACCAGGGGGTACCACTTTATGGTATAAATACCTGTTTTGTTGAGGTGCCTGGTTTTTTTGCGTAAAATAAAAATAGTAACGGCCGCTGTGGATAGCCCAATGGTGTCAAAAAACATCACGTAACTCAGCATTTTTTGAAACGAGCTTACAAAAAATAAAATGATGAGTACGGCGGCCACAAAAAAACTCAGCCCAAATTCCTGTACCTGGGTTTGCTGGTTTACATGTTTAAATCTGCGGGGCAGTATCCCATCCTCGGCCATGGCATAATAAACCCTAGGGTTAGCCATAATATTTACGTTAATAAAAGCCAATACCGATACAAACATCAATAACGAAATAATTTTATATCCCACAGCGCCAAAAATAGCTCCTGCAAGGGTAGCGGCAAGGGCGGTTTTATGCTGCAGCCCCTTAATACCCAAAACAGAATAGTAGGCAAAATTAATAAGCAGGTATAAACATATTACCGTTGCCATGCCTCTAAAAATAGCCTTCGGGATATTAACCTTGGCATTAATGATATCTCCTCCAAAATTGATGGTTTGCTGGTAGCCCCCGTAGGTAAAAAATACCGCGACAAGACTTATTCCGAACGCACTCAGGTTATAATTATTATCACTGATCTGGCCAATTGTTTTATAAACCTCTAATGTTGCCTTGCTTTTAAAAACAGCGGTGCAAAGCACCAGGATCATGCTTATTTTAAATATGGTTAACACATTTTGCGTTCTGGCACTCATTTTAATACCCAAAAAGTTAATAACATATAAAATAAGTACCGATGTTATGGTGATTATTTTAATGCCCATATCGTTTTGAAGGCTTGGCGGCATAATAACCGGGTTAATATATTCGGCCCCTATAAGTGCCACCGCCGCCACCGAAGCTGCATTGCTGATAACCAGTATCCAGTTAATCATAAAGGCAAAAGCCGGGTGAAAGCAATGCGAAAAAACCTTATAGAAACCGCCTGTGGTAGGGTAGCGCGCACCAATTTCGGCAAAGGTGAGCGCACCGCATAAACTCACTGCGCCTCCAAAAAACCAGGCTCCGAAATATAAGAACGGATTACTTGAACTAATAGCAACTTCGCCCGGAGTTGCAAAAATTCCCATACCTATTACCAGACTAATAACAATCATTGAAAGATCAAAGCGGTTAAGTTTGGGCGTAATGCTCATAGTTAATAAGATGATTTCAATGTTTAATATTAGGGGACTATTAATTTTACAAAGGTAATTTAAACATATTTATCAAATTTTCTTAAATTAGTAAAAGGTTTTAGCAATAGAGCGCAGGTTAAATCCAATTCAATAAACCAATTAGTTAGAAAAACGTAAATTGTTCTGCCGGGTTAGGGGCGTATTGTAGCCACTGCCTCAAATGTTAATTATTGTTAATAATATTTATGATTAATACGGTTGTAGAGTCAACCGTATCAGAAATTTATATTTTTGACAAGTTGGCTTATTGTTGAATTTATTTCCGATAATGTACAAACCTGAAAATCACTAAGAGAGCCGTGTATAATGATTAATAAAAAAGTTTCCATTAAGGATATAGCAAAACTTACCAATACCTCTATAACAACTGTTTCGTTTGTTTTAAATGGTAAGGGACGTATCAGTAAAGAAATCACGAAAAAAATATTAGACGTAGCTGCCAAAATCGGTTATGAACCAAACCGTATGGCTGTTGGTTTACGTACGGGAGTTTCAAAAGTGATTGGGTTGGTTGTTGAAACCATCGGTGGTCCATTTTTTGGTGCAATGGCTAAGGTTATTGAAGAAGAGGCCGAAAAGGTTGGCTACAGGATTATTTATTGCAGCACCAATAACAATATACAGAAAGGGAAGGATGTGATCAGGATGTTATCACATCAGCTGGTTGACGGTTATATTATTACGCCGATGAAGGGCTTAGAAAAAGATATTCAAAGCCTTATAGCTGACGAAAGACCGGTAGTGCTGATAGATGGTTATTTCCAGGGGTTGGATATTCCGCACGTACTGGTTGATAATTACGGTGGCGCCTATAGCGCAGTTGATTGTCTGATTAAAGCCGGGTACAAGAAAATAGGGTTTATAACTGCCGATCTGGATCTCATTCAGTTGCATGACCGTATGATGGGCTATAAAGGCGCATTAAAGGCAGGTGGTTTAAAGGATGATAAAAAGATGATTTTTAAACTGCCTTTTGATATTGATAAAAACGAAGCCATTAATAGTATAAAAAACTTTATTACGCAGCATAAACAAATGGATGCCGTTTTTTTTACTACCAATTACCTGGGTACTATGGGCCTGCAAAGCATTAAGGAACTCGGGCTAAATATTCCTGGAGATATAGGTATGGTAAGTTTTGATGATAACGAAATATTTAGCCTGTACCCACCGGGCATTACCACCGTTCAGCAACCAACTTATGAAATAGCAAAGTCGGCAATTGATCTTTTATTGTCGCAAATGAGTGTTGATAAGCACGATATATCAAAAATTAAGCTGCAAATTCCTTCAAAACTTATTGAACGGGGCTCTACTGTTGATAAGGAATCGGTTTTGATAAAAAAATAGGCAAAACCTCTGGTCAATTACTGTGATTTTGATAATTTTCAATGATTATTGCGTGGTTGTAATCTAAAATTTAAATAATTTATTTAAGTTGTGAAATATTGGTAATTTATTACTGATTTTATTACTGTATTTTAAATAAAGATGATTTATTGATAAAAAATTAAATAAAAATTTGGTAAAACAATTTACTAAGTTATATTTGAGTATTCTATCTTATAAAAGTAAAACATGCATGTATTGATAAAACGTTTTATCAATATTATATTTTAATACAGTGCCATTGGGCAAGCACTTTTTTGTTTTATCAGGCTGTTGTGGGTATTCAATTGGAAAACAGCAAACAAGTTCATTTTTTGGGTTAAAACGCTTTACAGGCATTTCTTTAATGTATCTTTTGTTTACAGGCAAATAGCTTTTAACAGGATGTGTTGCAAATGAGGGCTAAATATTGTCCGTTTTGGTAAAACGTTTTATCAATTATAAATAAATTATTAATCATTTAAATCAACTGAATGGAGAAACAAAGACTTAGAGCTTAAAACAGGTAGCAACCTGCTACCAAAAACCTTACAACATTATCTGATAGGGGCATTGCTCCCATATCAAACAATCATTAACTGTTCATTTAATTAAAAATTATGATCAAAATTCTTTACAAAAAGAGATTTCTTTTTTATACCTGTGTAATTCCAATCCTGTTTTTATTTGGAATGCCTGCACTGCGTGCCCAGAATACAAACAGCTCCGGTAGCCAGGTTACCGTATCGGGTTTAGTTAAGGATGCCAGCGGGCCACTGCCTGGTGCCTCTGTTTTCTTAACTGGTTCAATGTCTGGAGTGTCAACAAATGCATCGGGTAATTTTTCTATAAAAATTGCAACCGGCAGTTCCCTCACTATAAGGATGCTCGGTTTTGAATCTCAAACCATTAAAATTACTGAGGCAAAATCAAACCTGATCGTAGTACTTAAAACGGATCAGAAGGTTTTGAAAGATGTAGTGGTTATCGGTTATCAGCAGGTTTCACGCAGGAGTGTGAGTGCCGCGGTAACCTCTGTTAACCCTAAAGATATTGCAGATATTCCTACCCCAACGTTTGATGCCTTGTTACAGGGACGGGTAGCCGGCTTAAACGTGCAAAACTTTTCGGGCGAACCGGGAGTGCGCAGCAACGTGGTTTTAAGGGGTAATACATCTGTTAGCCGTAGTATTGATAATAATTCGGGTTCCGTGTCAGGAAAACAAAGTTTGGCCCGTGCCTTATCCGGACCGTTATATGTAATTGACGGGGTACCGCAGAGTACAGAGGATATAGCCGCTATCAATTATGGCACCGGTACCGGTACCGATGTACTTGCAGGTATCCCGATTAACGATATTGAAAGCATTGATATATTAAAGGATGCTTCAGCTTCGGCCATTTATGGCTCAAGGGGAGCCAATGGAGTTATCCTGATTACTACTAAAAAAGGTACTCCTGGCAAAACCAGGGTTAACTTTTCAACCTATCATGGTATTACAGACCAGCCCAAGCTTGACAAGGTGCTTACAGGTGCCGAAGAAACGAGGGCAAAACTGGCATTGATAAATCATTATGGAAACTATGATAACCTGAAAAATATCCCGCAAATATTAACCGATACGTTAAACCCGGCATTTAACAATGCCAATGATTACCGTGGCGGCATATATCAAACAGGGCAGATTGATAATTATGAGCTATCTGTAAGTGGCGGTAATGACCTTGTAACCTATCGTTATGGGTTAAATTATTACAATGAAGATGGTATTATTAAAAAAACAGGTTTACAACGCTATGCCTTAAACAGTACGGTTGGTATTAATTTATCACCCAAATTAAAAATCAGCACCCAGATCAGGTTTTATAGGGTTGACCGCCCTACATCGCTTAGTGACTTGAGTGGTAACGTAAATCCGTTTACCGGCGGTTATTATGCAAGCAGCCCGCTGCCACCATCCAACTTATACCTTTCACAGGATAATAAGGATTTTCTGTACGGGAGCACAAACGTATCAACAGATGCTAATACCAATAACAGTATCACCATTAGCCCTACAATTGACTGGAAAATATCTGATCACTGGTTATTCAATACGGTAATATCGTATGAAAGTGCCGGAAGCCGCAGGGATGCCTACACACCCGGCAACATCAGGCAAAGTGGCTTTGGTTATGCATCAAGCTTTGTTGATAACTCTGCCAACTACTTAATGAGCAACAATATTCAGTTTAGCACTACCCTAAATAAGGATCATCATATCAACGTGTTGTTGGGGCAAAATACAGAGTACCACTCTTACCGGGCAACTGATGCCGAGGCTGACGGCATCCCTAACGATCAGATATCTATTGTTAAAGTACTCAACAAAAGTACTTCCAACGCTTATTCTGATTTAATTGAAAGCGGCATACAAACCGGTTTCCTACGGTTAAATTATGATTATAAAGGGCGTTACCTGTTATCGGGCGTATTTAATGCCGATGCCTCTTCTAAATTTGGACCAGGGCAAAGGGTAGGTTACTTCCCATCGGTATCAGCAGGCTGGATTGTCAGCGATGAACCTTTCTTAAAAGCAGCTAAAAACTGGCTTACCTTGTTTAAGGTACGGGCAAGTTACGGTATTACAGGTCGCCAGCCAGATAGCGGTAATAACTACCTCTCATTCAATACCTATACTATAGGTGCCGGTAGTTTCGTAGGCAGCAGCAGCCCGCAAACTGGTCAAAACCTGTCAAATACTTACAACGGGGTAGCAGCCATTGCTCCAAACTTTGATGGAGGCTTAAGTAATAAAAACCTTACCTGGGAGCACTCCAAAGAAGCCAACATTGGTATTGACCTTACCTTTCTTGACGGGCGTTTCAATTTTGTGGCCGATGCTTATGTTAAAAATACCAGCAAAGGTATATTTAGCTTAAGTCTGCCGGTAACCTCAGGTTATACCACTATTACAACCAACTCAATAGGTACTCAGAATCGCGGTATCGAGGCCTCATTTATAGCGCATTATTTTAATCCAAAGAATGCATTTCAGTGGGAAACCGATTTCAACATCGCTTACAACCAAAATGAGATCACATCATTGCCAAACGGCGGCCGCGACATTTATATAGACCACTATGTTTTACGTCAGGGACAGCCTATCAATGAGATGAATCTGTTTCAGCAAACAGGCGTTTACAAAACAGATAAGGATGTACCTATTAACCCGGTAACCGGGCAGCCTTTAAGTTTTTATGGTTATCCATTTAAAGGAGGAGATCCGATATGGAAAGACTCCAATGGCGATGGCGTACTTGACCAAACAGATTATGTACCGGCTGGTAATCCTAACCCTAAATTTACAGGCGGTTTTAATAACGTTTTCAGTTACAAAAACTGGGGAGTGTCTGTGTTCTGTACATTTACGCTTGGCCGTGATATTTTTAACGACTATTTGGTTGGTAAACTATCACACCTGGTACCAACTGATGATGGTAACCCCGATCCGCTGCATGATATTACCAATAACGCTTTTCCTGATCTGTCAGGCATTAATTACTGGCAAAACCCTGGCGATAATGCCCAATATCCTTCACTAAGCTCCGTAAGCGGAACAAGGTATAAATATGCGGCATCAAGCTCTGCCTGGGTTGAGAACGGAAGTTACCTGCGTGTAAAAACGGTGTCGCTGTCATACGCATTCAATCAAAGTGTTTTAAGAAGCCTGCACTTAACCCGGTTAAGGGTTTACGGCATGGTTGATAACCTGCACATTTTCCAAAAATCAAATGTACCTGATGCCGAAGAGGTGGATGCTTTTGGTATTTACAATGGCAGCGGTTACCCTATACCTAAAAAGTTCACATTGGGTGTTGATTTAACTCTTTAATATTTAATGGGTAATTAAAACGAAAAAGAAATGAAAAGCAAAATATTAAAATATACAACCGGATTATTGTTAATAACCGGCCTGATAAGCGGAACATCCTGCAAAAAAATACTGGATGTTGAACCTCACAACTCAACCTTTACCAACGCTTATTTTACCAACGGAACTGATGCTAATACAGCCATTGCAGGCGCCTACTCACTATTGCGCTCGGTGTTACTCAGTAATTACTCTTTCCACGTATACGGAGATGTCCCCGCAAGCGAGTTTAATATCAATTCAGGTTTAGATGACGCTAACTATAATATCTCCAATGGCGAGTTTACCGGCCTAAACGTTGGGCCAGGTATCTGGAATTGGTTAAACTATTACCAGCTTTTGCAACAAGTTAACCTGATCATTAACAAGGTACCGGGTATCCCGATAACTAAATTCAGTAATCAGGATGACAAAAACAAAATCATTGGTGAGGCCTATTATCTGCGGGCGTTCACTTATTTTTATATGAGCAGGGTTTGGGGCGATGTACCACTAAAGTTGCAGCCAGATCTAGACGTGAGTCAGGCCATAAACATACCCAGAACCCCCGCTGCAGATGTGCTTAAACAATGCCTTTCCGACTTGAGAATTGCCGAAGGCTATCTGGTTTTTGGTTATGCCGATGCCAGTCAGCAGGCAGTCAGGGCCAACAAAGGTTCCGCATTTGCATTGGAGGCCCACATTAAAGCATGGACACATGACTACGCCGGCTGCGAGCAAGCCACCGCTCAGGTAATTAATAATGGCCAGTATCACTTAATTACTGATACCTCGCAGTTCAGCAAAATATTTATAGGTAAATCAGCCGAGGGTATTTTTGAGATCAACATTGATTATCAGCAAAGCGAGGGCATATCTTTAAACAATCCGTACGGCAGTGGTTATGCACCTACCATAGCTTATCCTTTTGTAGCTCAGAAAGTAAACCTGGAATGGCCTGTAAACTCACTGTATGTTAAACAACTTTACAGTGATACTACCGATATGAGGTATAAAAAGTATTTCTTCCAGTCGCAATCAGGAAGCGGACAAACCATCAAATATTCCAATATCACTTACGCCGATGGATCGGCTAAAAATGATCCGCGTTTATCCAACAACATTATCATTTTCAGGCTGGCAGATATCATATTGCTAAGAGCTGAAGCTTTAAACCATCTTGGTCGTGACGGTGAAGCCCTTGTGTTATTAAACCAGATCAGGGAAAGAGCCCGAATAGCCGACTATTCAGGAACTGGAGATAATCTCAATCAAACCATATTGGATGAGCGGTTAAGGGAGCTGTTTTATGAAGGGCAATCATTTTATGACATGGTGCGCGTTAAAACCATCGGCGACCCTACAACTGGTTTTATTACACGCTATCCAACACAATTTGACGATAAGCGCCTTAACGCCGGAGGCTATCTGTGGCCTATAGATCCGAATATGTTTAAGGACGATTTTGTATTAAGACAAACACCATACTGGCAAGGTAAACTTTAACCGTTAAATAGCATAAACATGAAAACACTAAAAATATTTATACTGGCCTTATTTGCAACGGTTGCGTTTTTTTCCTGCAAAAAGGAATACACCATAGGCGGCGATCTGTTTAAAGCGCAGGTGAATATGACCACCTATGATTATCTGAAAACCAACCATGCATTTGATACCCTAGTGATGATGATTGATAAAATGCAATTAAAGAACGAGGTGAATAGCTCCGGAACTTTCTTTGCTGTAACCAATTACTCCATACACAGTTATGTGGCACTAAAAAAAGAGCAGTTAGGCATTATCAGAAATGATGAGAACCTTACTTTCACCTTTGACTCGCTCGACTTTAATTCGCTTAAGGACTCCCTGCGGGCCTATATGTTCAAGGATAAGATCACCAGGGATAATTTATCGCAAAAAGGCATATATCCCAAAGCTCAGGATGGTGAATACCGGCTGGTTCAGCTCAGGCCCACAACAGATTATACCAACAATATTTTCACCACCAACCCGCAGTATATATACTTTACCAAAGTAATACCCAAAGTACCCGGCGGACCGGTACCGGTTGATATTGACGCAGTACAGCTGGTTGATCCAAGGCAATTGCTGTCAACCCTGTGCCAAACAACGGGTATAATTACCACAACGGGGGTGTTACATGTATTAAGTAACAGCCACACGTTCACTTACTTTGGCGATGTGAATAATTAATAAACTTTTTTAGATAGCTAAGAAAATGAAAAGAAAATATAAAGTACTCTTTGCTGCTTTAATAGCAACAAGCGTTATAGGTTGTGTTAAAGCCCCGCATGGTTTTTTAAGCAGCCAGATCAGGTATCGTGATAACCCCATTCAGGTACAAAGGGGTATCGTATATCAATCTATAGCGGTTGATAATGATGGTTCAAGCGCGCCTGTAACTTACCAGCTGCTTGATATACGCGATGCCATAACCCACAAACATGCCGATTCAATTTACAAAAACAGGGACAGGTATGTATATACATCGGAGTTTGATCCGGATGTTGATACCACGGTAGCGTTATTGAACAGTATCCGTAAAAATGTAAACCTGCCAAGTTTTGACTTTAATTCACATACCGGTGCGTTTACTTTTTACAATACTACCGCCAATGTACCTTTAGGAGCGTATGAGTTTGATATCAGTGCTTCTAACGAGAACGGTACAAAAACTTTTAAGAATATCGGAAACCTTAACTTTTTTGATGGGGATGTTGCAGAAATTGACGCAGGGGGTGGTGCATGGTTTCAGGATGGCTCAACAGCCAGCGGTGATATTGGCGAACCCAAGGTTACCATCACTAAATTGGCAACCAAAGGCACGCTGGCTATTTTAAAAATAGTTGACGAAAATGGTGTAGCATTTAATCCTAAAAATGGAGAGTACATTAAACGCGGCGACAGAAGCAGCTTTGAAACTTTTGCTAAATTTCATCCGTTGGTAGCTTCAGATACTTCGTTAACCTGTAATTTTGAGGTTACTCCGTTCCCGGTTAAAGGGGCGGCGCAGGGCTTTACCATTTATTATCGTATCCCAAGCCAGTTTGTTAGGATAGATCCCGGTTTTACCCCAACTCCCGATAAAATTTACAGTGCAAACCCAAGGTTTACCTTCAGGTTGTTTCAGGAAGGTGTTTACCTTATCACAGTTAAACTTCAGCACGTTACCAGAAATCTTAACTAAAATAATATGATCCGGTACAGTACAACCAGGCTGTACCCGGATCATATAACATGCTTAATCATTTTAGCATTACTTATCGCATAACCCATATATTTAACAACTATTTATTCAAATGAAAAAAGTATTAATTTTAAGCGTATTATTTGCTGCTGCTTTCGCAAAAAACAGTAATGCGCAATCGTCGTCAGAGGTTTTTAGTAAAAAAGGTTATAAACTAACCTTTGAAAACCAGGATACCTCCTTTAGTAAGGATTTGAAAGCTAAACTGGTACAAACTTTTTTTGAAGTATACGCCAAACTGTCAAAAGAATACAATAAAAAAACAACTAAAAATGTAACCTTTGTTATTGATACGGCTTATGATGGTGTGGCCGCAACAGCCGATGCCCGGGTGGTTTTCAGTTCAAAATACATGACCAAACACCCTAAAGATATTGATGTGGTTACGCACGAAGTGATGCACATTGTACAGGATTATGGTAACAGTAACGGACCGGGTTGGTTAACCGAAGGTATTGCCGACTATGCGCGTTCAAAATTTGGAGTTGATAATGCAGGTGCCAAATGGACACTGCCAGCTTTTAAAGCTACCCAGAGCTATGAAAACAGCTACCGCATAACAGCCCGTTTTTTAACCTGGATTGAAAAAAGTGTTAAACCTGGAATTGTAAAAGATCTGGATGCACAGTTACGTGACCATTCGTTTACTGATGACAGCTGGAAAAAAGAAACCGGGAAAACATTGGATGAACTTTGGGCAGCCTATGCAGCTAACCCAACTATTTAAGTGTAACCAATTCTATAAATATATTATGAAATTTAACAGTGGTATAAAAATAATCTGGATGGCTTTACTTTGCAGCTTTCCGTTTATATCAAATGCACAAAGTAATAAGCCGGTAAAAGACCTTGCCCAACTACAGCAAGATTTTGTTGACCTGCGCTTTGGTATGTTCATCCATTTTAATATACCTACCTATATGGATCAGGACTGGGCCGATCCGGAGGCATCGCCATCCATTTTTAATCCAACCAAACTTAATTGTGATCAGTGGGCAAAGGCAGCAAAATCTGCGCACATGACCTATGGCTGTATCACCACCAAGCACCACAGTGGTTTTTGTATATGGGATACCAAAACCACCGATTATAATGTGATGAACAGTCCGTTAAAAAGAGATGTGGTTAAGGAGTATGCTAACGCTTTCAGAGCAAACGGTTTAAAAGTATTTCTATACTACTCTATATTAGACACCCATCATAAATTAAGGCCCAATGCCATAACACGTAAGCATATCGACATGATCAAGGCTCAAATTACCGAGCTGCTGAGCAACTATGGCGAAATTGGTGCACTGATTATTGATGGCTGGGATGCACCATGGTCAAGAATTTCTTATGACGATGTGCCGTTTGAGGAAATTTACCGGTTAGTAAAATCAATACAACCCAACTGTTTGGTAATGGATTTAAACGGAGCCAAATACCCTGCCGAAGCGTTGTATTACACAGATATTAAAACCTATGAACAAGGCGCAGGGCAGCATATATCAAAAGAAAATAACCGCATGCCGGCACTTTCATGCTATCCTTTACAATCAAATTGGTTCTGGAAATTAAAAAACCCTACCGAAGCTGTTAAAGATCCGGTAAAACTGGTGAACGAGGATATTATTCCGTTTAACAATGTTGATTGTAATTTTATTTTAAATGTGGCCCCCAACCGTGATGGCCTCATTGATGATAATGCTTTGACTGCACTAAAAAAAATAGGCGAACTGTGGAAAAATGAAGGCCCTGTAGCTAAATTATCTAAAACGGATGCGCCTATCATATCGCCTAATATTGCTAAACATCAGTTTTCAAATTCAAGCTGGAGCGATGACTCAAACATCATGGATTTTGCCAATGATGACGACTTTACTTCGTCATGGATCTCCAACCCAACGGTAAAAAAGCCATGGTATGAGATCACTTTTGATAAAGACAAGGACTTTAATATGATCACCGTTGCAGAAGAAAAAGCAAATATTACCAATTTACACCTGGAGTATTGCGATAACGGTACCTGGAAGCCTTTGTTTTCAGGCGAGAATAAAAACAGGATCAAGATTTTTCGTTTTGACCGTGTTTGGGGCAGCAAAGTACGTGTATGGATTGATGCATCAGACCATCAGGCTTCAATTGCCGAGGTTGGTGTTTACAACGAAAGAAGATGATAAACCGTCAGGAATTAACCGCCTGATATTGTTAATATATAAAGCCATTAGGGGCTGCTTTGTTGGCTTCCTGATGGTTTTATATCTCTATTTAAACGCTTAATTTTAATGGTAAAACGTATAACCAAAATTGGTTTAGTCACCAGGCCTTGATGCAGGGGGCGATGATCAATATAGGTATGGGGGCAACACCTAATAGACACCGTGGTACCCATGATAACGATTTTTCATTTTCCCTATCCGGGGAAAACTAACTATATAATATGAAACAACTACTCACTGCCTTTTTAGTTTGTGCCACCATTGGAGCCAATGCGCAAACACGCCCAGCAGAAAATCTCGTACAATACGTAAACCCAATCATTGGCACCGAGCGCATGGGGCATACTTATCCGGGTGCCACGGTACCGTTTGGTATGGTGCAGCTAAGCCCGGAAACCGATACCGTAGGTTATGAGCTTAACGGGAAATATAATCCTGATGTATATAAATATTGTGCCGGTTACCAGTACGAAGACAAAACCATAGTTGGTTTTAGTCATACCCATTTTAGCGGTACGGGCCACTCTGACCTGGGCGACTTTTTGATTATGCCAACTGTGGGGGCCCTAAAGCTTAATCCGGGTACGGCGGATAAACCGGGCAGCGGTTACAGATCAGCTTTTTCGCACCAGAACGAGGTAACGGAGGCTAATTACTACAAAGTAAAGCTTGACGAAAGCAATATTATTGCCGAAATGACCACCAGTACACGGGTCGGTTTTCACCAGTACACTTTCCCCAAGTCTGATCAGTCGCATATTATACTTGACCTCATGGCGGGCATTTATAACTATCCTGATAAAAATGTTTGGACTTATTTAAAGGTATTAAATGATTCAACAGTAGTTGGCTATCGCCAAACCAGCGGTTGGGCACGTACCCGTACACTTTACTTTGCCATGAGTTTCTCTAAGCCATTTTATCAGCATGGCTACAAAAACTTCAGCAAGCGC
The DNA here is from genome assembly GCF_014200575.1 of Mucilaginibacter saanensis. Taxonomy (GTDB): domain Bacteria; phylum Bacteroidota; class Bacteroidia; order Sphingobacteriales; family Sphingobacteriaceae; genus Mucilaginibacter. The sequence continues at coordinate 40,521 of NZ_JACHBZ010000022.1, forward strand.
GAGGTGTACGGCGGTTTCTGGGGTAAGTTCAATCAAACCAAAAACTTCCCCGAAATAGCCGGCAGGCAAATCAGAAGCTATTTTGATTTTAAAACCGAAGAGGGCGAAAAGATAAAGATCAAATTTGCCCTGTCGCCGGTAAGTATGGATGGTGCATTAAACAATATGCGTACTGAAATACCGGGTTGGGATTTTGACAAGGTAAAGAACGATGGCCAACAGCAATGGGAAAACGAACTGCACAAAATTGTGATTCAAGGCAGCAAGGAAACAAAAGAGAATTTTTATACCTCTATGTACCATGCCATGATCAACCCTACTATTTACATGGATGCCGACGGGCAATACCAGGGGCTTGATAAAAATATTCACAAGGCCGATGGGTTTACCAACTACACCACGTTTTCTATGTGGGATACTTACCGTGCCCTACACCCGCTATTTAATATCATTGATCCGAAAAGAAATGCGGACATGATACAGTCCATGCTGGCTCATTTTGATCAAAGTCCTGAAAAAATGCTGCCAATATGGTCAAACTCAGCTAATGAAAACTGGTGTATGAGCGGCTATCATAGCGTAACCGTACTGGCTGACGCGGTAGTGAAGGGTAATGCCCCCTTTGATGCCAACAAAGCGCTTGATGCCTGTATTACCACAGCCCGTCACCGCGATTACGAGGGTATTGGCTCTTATATAGATATGGGTTATATCCCTGATGAAAAAAGTGGTGTATCTGTATCTTCAACACTTGAATATGCTTTTGACGATTGGGCTATAGCGCAGATGGCAAAAAAACTGAACCGTAATGATATTTACGAAGAGTTTATTAAACGTTCGCAGAATTATAAAAACGTTTATGATCCGGGTGCTGGCTTTATGCGACCTAAACTTGCTAATGGGCAGTTCCGTAAAGGTTTTGACCCTTTAACTACCATTAACGAGGGATTTATTGAGGGCAACGCCTGGAATTATACCCTGTTTGCACCACAGGATCCGGTTGGGCTTATTAAACTGATGGGTGGTAACAAACGCTTTATAGGCTACCTTGATTCGTTATTTACGATGAACCTGCCCGATAAATATTTTGCCGAAACGGAGGATATTACACGCGATGGCATCATCGGTAACTATGTGCATGGTAACGAACCATCGCACCACGTAGCTTACTTATATAACTGGACAGATAAGCCCTGGAAAACTCAGGAACGTATCCGGATGATATTGCCGCGTATGTACAAACCAACACCTGATGGTTTGGGTGGTAATGATGATACCGGCCAAATGAGCGCCTGGTATATTTTTAGCTCCTTAGGGTTTTATCCGGTTGCTCCGGGTTCTGACCAATATTCAACCGGCAGCCCAGCTGTAAGCGGTGCTGTGATTAATCTGGATAATGGTAAAACTTTTACTATTAATGTTAAAAATCAAAGTGCCAAAAACGTGTATGTACAAAAAATGGTGCTGAATGGTAAAACACTTGATGGTTTATTTATTAGCCATGCCGATATCATGAATGGCGGCGAGATCACTTTTTACATGAGCTCAAAACATAAATAACACGGTTAATGAGTTTTTGATCAGGCTGATTTAGTCGGAATTATATTTACCAACAAGAACGCCACAAACTGTCAGTTTGTGGCGTTCTTGTTGGTATATGCTCTATGCTCCCGCGAGTTTAGCGTAGCGTAACTGGTGGGTATTATTCGGCAAGCCTCCGGCTTATGCTTCAGTTGAAAGCTGTACCCATGTTTACCACGAGCCACAGGCTCGCGGTGGCGGCTGAGAGAGGGGCCTTATTCCTCAATTCTGATGCTCATTATTCCTTTAGCTGCAATGATAAAATGATTGTTTAATGTTTTCAATTTGTCCTCCATCAGGTTACTTTCCCAGATGTTAATGGCCGTAACATGGTTAGGGGTAAGGCTTACCGGGCCATCGGTATCACCACTGTTCACCAGTTGTAAAATTACGCCCTTACCGTCATCAGCTGGTTTTATGGCTTCAACATATACCTGATCGCTATTAAACTTAAAGAACAGGCCCTTTTCAGGGCTATTAGCAGTGGCCGATACCATGAGGGGCTGGTGATTGTCGAGCCCGGCTTGATTAGCCTTAAAACTGTTAAAACCGCTATCATGTACCTGCATAAAATAATGGAAGGTGGCGGGACCTTCCTGGTCTGCCCTAAAGTTGGTGTGCCAAAGGTTATTCATCACCCAGGAATATATAACGGATGATTGCGGCGTAAACGACAGCCATTGTGGTGCATGGTGTAAACCGCCCAGTAAATTAGCGGTGCTGATGCTGCCTATCTCAAAAAGGGGCGCGTCAGGGCTCGACCACGTAATGCCATAAGAGCCGTTTGATATATCAACCCAGCGCTGCATGGTGTACCAATTGTGGTTGGCATAAGGCAGTTGATCGGCCTCGGCGCGTGCACTGCCCCAGGGAATACTGTAACGTACCTGTGCTTCAGGAACGTTAAATGGAAAAGCGAAATGAACGCTCTCTTTTCGCCTGATGGCAGTTTTATCAATGATGTTGATCAGTTCTACCTTATCAATACCACTAACCAGTCTTATTTCGCGCGTTAGGCCCTTGCTGCCCGGAGCGGCCGATTTAATGAGCAAACTCACCACCAGCGGACCTTTTTCCTTGATGCTAATGTTGGCAGCCGAACTGGTAACCTGATTTTTCAACGTATCGCCCGGCATATACAGATACTGATTAAGTCCGGCCGAATCTGCGGAAACATAGTTTTGCGTAGCAGTGGAGTTTTTGTTTAGCCGCGTAATATTACCTGTTGCGGCATTAATGCTTATAGTATAAACGCCATTGTTCAGGCTGGTTGCCGTTATTTTTGCAACGCCTCTTGCATAAGCTTTGCCTGCGTGAATGGTATAGGTGGTTTTGCCCATTTGCGGTATGGCATCGGCAACAAAAACGAGCTCGCCGGTACTCAGGCGTTGCGATGGGATCTTTTTACCTGAGGCATCTTTAACCAAGTCGCCGGCAGGGCTCAACGTTGCAGGAACATAAACCACACCGCTGCGAACCCATGACAAGGTATTGTACACATCAACGGTGTTCGCTCTTGTGTTTACCGGTTGCAGTGCCACATTGGTTAATGAATCAACCTGTATTTTTGCGCGCAAGGCATAACCTTGTTTTACGGCCCACTCGCTTTTTACCTTGGCATCGTCAGGCTCGCCAACGCTGTTGTAAGCGCCCCAGGTGTGTTCATTGTAGAGTAGCAGGTTTTTCCAGGTATCATCAAAAGCAGCTACCGGATAACTGGCTTTATTACGGATTGCCCAGATGGCACCGGTTTGCTTTAATTGGTCAGACGTGTTGCGGCTTAAAGCAGTTTCTTTGGCTGCTGATGAAACACCGTCTGTCCAGTATTCGGTATAATCGCCGGCAAATGATGGTATATCATTTTTGTATTGATCTTCCAGATCGGTAAAAAACTGTTTAACCGAGGTGATGATCAGTTTAGGCGAAGCATAGTGCTCGTTCCAGGCCTTAACCGCATCAGGCAGTTCGGGATCAATAGGTGCATTATCGCTCATGGCCCATGTAAGGATAGACATGTTATAAGGAAACGCTTTTTGCTCCAGATCGCCCAGGTATTGAAACAGGTAGGGGTTCAGGAAATTTTCGGTCGGATGACCGGTATAATAAGGCTTAGGGTTATCAAGTGTAAAAAAGTTGGGTATTTTGGTTCCTTTTAAAGCATAGCCAATAGAGTAGGGCTGGCACTGCCAGAACAATAGCTTTTGCTTACCCGATGGTGACATCCAGTAAAAAGGCTTATCCTGCCATTTAGCCAGGTTGCCAATACGGTCAGATGCATTTGGGCCTGATAAAAAATAATGAATACCGGTTTGATCGGCCTGTGCCGCCAGCCCCCATGACGCCCCAGGTACATCGCCCTGGAACATGGTATGTATCTCTATTCCCTGTTCTTTAGCCAGTTGCTGCGATTTGGCAAACATCTGCATCAACTGCCGCGAATCGGTCATGCTGGTGTTGATATTGCCGTAGGCCCCATCCAGATTTATCCATCCTTTTTTTACCGCCTTCCAAAAGCGGGCTTTTTTTTCAGGGCTTGCCAGTTTCAGGTAATTGTCAACCACCCATATAGCCTCTGTAGTCCACTTAAAGCGGGCCTCTACAGGGTAGTTCTGTGTCTTTTCGGCCAAATCAATCGACTCGTCAATATTATCTATATGTAGTTTTAGCACCTTAGCCTGCGTGTTGGTGTAGCCAATATCAACATGCGAGTGGGGTAATACATAAACGCTCCAATTGGTACGGGCGGGCTCTACAATACAACGGGCCACATAGGTTTGGTTACCGCTTTTTAATGTTACAGTTGCCTGTGTGGCTATTTTAACAGGCAGACCAGGCAAGGCCACTTCAAAAACCTCCAAGCCATTGGTATTGGCCGGAATGCTCATGGTATCTGTTTGGTTGTTAAAGAATATTATCATACTGCCCTGCTGGTAGCTTTTGCCGTTTTTAAACAACAGCCTTGCCATGCGCCGGCTTTCGCCGTGATATTTTAAGTAGGCCACGGTGGGTTGCAGTGTTACTGAGGTAAATACAGACTTAGCTGTTTGAGCATAAGCGGCAACGGTTAGTGTGCAAGCAAAACATAGGGTAATTAAAAAGCGAAAAGGATTCATGCAGTAGATACTTTGCTTCTGGTAAATTTTAAACAAGTTTAATGGTTTTTCCATGCCTTTTGGGGTAATAAATCGTGTTTTCTATTAATATGTTATAATGTACAAACATATAATATTTAATGACTTTTACAAGCTCATTTTAAATAAATTATCTGATTAGATTGTTAAATTATTTTACTTTTTGAAATAGTGGCAACTTGTTAACAGTAACCATTATTTTTAATAATGGTTACTGCATTTTATAGATCTTAGTGGGACTTAATTAAACAGGCTTGCGGCATCAATTTCCTTTTTTTCAAGTGTGCCAGGCGCGGTAACGAAAACACGAAGCGGTGTTTGCCTTAGGCGATAGGCACCCGGTACAAGTACAGGAGCATTGTAAATATATTTTACTTTGATTTTATGAAAACCCTTTGCCAGTGGCAGCGCATTTTCACTTTCAGTGATCCTTTCGCCATCAATAAATAACTGGGTATCGGCGTAGGAGGCCTGGGAGAAATTATACGTGCCGTCTGCCGGTAAATTGATGTAACCATTGTACACTATGCCAAAATTTGAATTATCTTTCTTAAAAGTTTCGGCACTTAGCTTGTCTGTTATGGCCGAGTCTGGAGCCGTTGCGTAATCTAACTGATCGGGTGCGGTAAATTTATTTTTTATAAGCTTGTAGCTTAGGCCTGGTTTGTTGGCGGTGTAGTTAATAGCTGGCAGAGGTGCCCTATTGTACATTAGCGTGCGGGTGGCAATACTTCTGCGGCCAGATGGGGTAATAACCCTGGTTTTAAACTCCCGTTTTTCGTTTGCCGGAACATAAATGGTAATTGGCGAATCATATTGGAGATCGGTATCCAGCGGGTCGCGGCCATTTAGGGTGTAATAAATTTTAGCCCCCGGTACAACAGATTTTGGCGCAAAAGTAAATTGATTACCAATAACCATGGTATCAATAACAGGCAGGGCAGTTGGTACCCGGTAATTATAATGTATAGCATCAAGCCTTGCAAAATGCTTTGCCAGCCTTACTCCTGCAAAATCGGTATAATCTTTATTTTCGGGCTTGCTCCAGGCCACTTCTGACAAGGCAAACAAGCGGGGCAATATCTGGTATTGTAATTTGGCTACAGTTGGCACATACTCTGTCCACAGGTTGCCTTGTGTGCCTATTACATATTGCTGTTCATCGGGTGTAAGCTCCTTTGATACGGGGTTATAGTTATAGGTTTCATCTAAAGCAGCATAGCGGCCAAAAGATACCGGCTCCTGCGGCGATCCGCTTTGATAATGGTCAAAGTAATTGCCGGTAGTTTGCGGCGTCATGATCACGTTATGTTTTTGGCGGGCGGCGGCTATACCACCTGCTTCGCCTGTCCAGCTCATTACGGTGGCGTTTGGTGCCAGGCCGCCTTCCAAAATTTCGTCCCAGCCAATAATGCTGCGGCCTTTGGAGTTTAGGAATTTTTCAATGCGCTGTATAAAATAGCTTTGCAGTTCATGCTCGTCCTTTAAGCCCTTTTCTTTAATTAAAGCCTGGCAAAAGGCCGATTCTTTCCAGGGTTGTTTATTGGCCTCGTCGCCGCCAATATGGATGTATTTACTGGGGAAAAGTGCCATAACCTCGGTCAGTACATTCTCTAAAAAGGTAAATGTTTCTTCGGTTGGGCAGTATATGTTATTAATTTCCCGTGCAGGTACCTTACTATCTGCAGGCGGCTGGCATTTTAATTCGGGATAAGCCCTTAATGCCGCTTCGGAGTGCGCGGGCATTTCAATTTCAGGAATTACATTGATATAGCGGGCGGCGGCAAATTTAACCACGTCCCTGATATCATCCTGCGTATAATAACCACCGTATGATAAGGAGTCGGGCCAATCGCGGTTAGTGCCAAACATGGTTTGCATACGGTAAGCGCCAACCTGTGTTAGCTTGGGATATTGCTTTATCTCAATGCGCCAGCCCTGTCCATCAACCAAATGCCAGTGAAAATTATTGAGCTTATAAGCCGCCATCAGCTCTATCACTTTTTTAACCTGGGGCACTGTGAAAAAATGACGCGAAACATCCAGCATCATTCCACGGTAGCCGAATCTTGGTGCATCATCAATGGTTACGCAAGGCAATTTCTCAGTAACAGATACTTCAACCGGGAACAATTGAAGGAGAGTCTGGATACCGTAAAACAAGCCTGCATCCTTACCTATAATGGTTATGCGATGTGGTGTTATGCTTAGTTTATATCCTTCTTTAGGTAGCTTGGCCGATCCTTTGGCTGTAAGTATAAGCCGGGTGCCGGTGTTTAATTTAGTGCGGGCGTTGTATTTGGATACTTTATTATTAAAATGGCGGCTGTTGAGTAAAAAATCTTTCAGGAAAATAACGTTCCTGTCGTTAATATTATCGGCTTTGATCTGGGTGAGCGAGCTAAAAACAAATACGCCCTGGGCTTTTGTTAAGGAGGCCGGAGCGGGAATAATACCCAGGTGAGGGTCATTATCGGTGGTTTGTGCATTGGCCTGATTGGTGATTGCCAGCATAATGCATAGCGCAGCAAAGACATATTTTACCCTGGAAATGTAGTTTTGATTCATAGTTGAGTTAGGAAAGGAAATGAATAAACCGGATTGTTCTTTGCTAAAATACTTTATAATAATTTAACGTTTGGCACAATGATTTATGTAACAAATAATTGACAATGGAAATGGGTAACTTTTAAGCTGGTTTATACTGCGGATATTGCATAAAAGTTGGCAAATGTTTAATCTAAATTTAAAGTCCATGGTAATAGTATTACCTTATTTATCAATAACTTTATAGTAAATAACCACCATTAAAACCACCAATTATGAACACACAAGAAGTAGCTGACAAATTGATACAGCTTTGCCGCGAAGGCAGGAATGTAGAGGCTATAAATGAACTTTATGCAGATCATGTAGTGAGTTATGAACCTAAAGGTTCACATGCCGAATTAACAGAAGGTAAAGCAGGTGTATTGGATAAAACGCAACAATGGTATGAAATGGTAGAAGAAGTGCATAGTGGTACTATTTCGGACCCTATTGTTACAGGTAACTTTTTTACCTGCGCTATGGATATGGACGTAACTTATAAAGGGATGGGCAGAAGCGAGATGAACGAGATTTGCGTTTATGAAGTTAAGGACGGGAAAATAGTTTCTGAAAGGTTCCATTATGATGCCCCTGAGCAATAGGGCATATCTCTTTTATTTAAAATTAACCACTATAAACCTAAAGTCCCCGGTTGCTTGTGCACCGGGGCTTTTTTGTGAGGGGAGTTTTGCCCCTGCTTTTTACAAAAGCCTGTTTCCGTTTACCGTCAGTTTTTAACATCTTTACAGTTACACAAAATATATAATCAAGAATCAGTTTATGCAGCATTGGTTAGTAAAATCAGAACCATTTAAATATAGTTGGGAAAAGTTTAATAAGGATGGGCGTACCTTTTGGGATGGCGTACGCAATTACCAGGCCCGTAATAATTTAAGAGCCATGGAAGAGGGCGACCTGGTGTTGTTTTACCATAGTAACGAGGGTAAAGAGGTTGTAGGTATTGCCAAAGTGGTAAAGGAAGCTTATCAGGATCCAACTACGCCCGATCCTAATTGGGTTGTTGTTGATCTGTCGCCGGTTGAAACGCTTAAGAACCCGGTAACGCTTGAAGTTATTAAAGCTGATGAACAATTGAAAGATGTTGGTTTAGTAAAGCAGGGGCGCTTATCAGTAATGGGATTAAAACGCGAGGAGTTTGACCGTATATTAGAATTGGGAAGTTAATGATGAATACCAAAACCTTAACACAGCATTTAAAATCAACAGGCCTGTCTTTTATTAAGTCAGGCTTAATTGTTTCTACTCTATTTATTCCTGCCAGATCAAAAGCCCAGGATGCTTTTAAAGGATTGGAAAACCTATTTACCGTACCCGAAGGTTATGTGGTAAAACATACTGCACAAGCCCCGGCAATTGATGGCGATATTAATGACGCCGTATGGCAGCAAGCCCGCTGGACTAATGATTTTGTAGATATTGAAGGTAGCCTAAAACCCCGCCCGGCATTACAAACCAATATTAAAATGCTTTGGGACGATAGCTGTTTGTACATAGCTGCCCGCATACATGACCCGCAGGTTTGGGCCCGCATTAAAAACCATGATGAGATAGTTTACCATGATAATGATTTTGAGATATTTATTGATCCGGCCAATACCGGGCACAACTATTATGAAATTGAGGTGAACGCCGTGAACACCATTTTTGACCTGTTTTTACCAAAGCCTTACCGAAGCCATGGGAGTGCCGTAATAGGCTGGGATGCAAAAGGGTTACGCAGTGCAGTAAAAATACAGGGAACGCTGAACAATACTGCTGATACCGACGAAGGCTGGACGGTTGAACTGGCTATTCCATTTAAGGCCGTTAATCCAGGGTTTATGGCTGTTGTACCGCATGACGGCAGTTTATGGCGCATCAATTTTTCAAGGGTGGAGTATGATACGGAGATAAAGAACGGACAAAATGTAAAACTAAAGGATGCTGCGTCTGGCCGCGACTTGCCCGAGCATAACTGGGTATGGTCTGCACAGGGGGTAATCAATATGCATTTCCCCGAGCGCTGGGGCTATCTGTTATTCAGCAATCACACAGCCGATGATGTGGTGTTTGAAATACCTTATGCCGAGCAGCAAAAAAAATATTTGTGGCTGGTTTATTACCGCCAAAAGGAGTGGTTTAATCGTACTCATGAGTATGCGCAAACATTAAAAGAATTAGGTATTGAAAGTGGCTATAACATTTTAAAAAATTTTAATAACTTACGTCTTGAAGCTACTAAACACCAGTTTATAGTTTCAATTAACGATAAGGAAAATAAAATAACCTATACCCTAAATCAGGATGGGTTAATTGAACCTATAACCACTAATTAATACTGCCATGAACAAGCGCGAATTTTTAAAAGCCGGTTTATTAGCTACCGTTGCATCACAATTACCGTTAACGGGCAAGGCTGCGGCTATTGCCGTAAGTAAAAAGAAAAAGGCCATGAAAAACTGGATCTGGATCAATCCTAACCTAAAGGATACAGACGATGATCTCAAAACCAACTATGCAGCTTACAAAGCCGCTGGTATTACCGGGATATTTTTTGAAAACGATAGTGAAAGGCATTTTCGCGCTGCAAAAGCAAATGGAATAGAGGCTCACCGCTGGATATGGACCTTTAACCGGGCCGAAATGATTACCGAGCATCCGGAGTGGTACAGCAAAAACCGTAATGGCGATTCATGTGCCGATAAACCTCCCTATGTAACATATTACAGATGGCTTTGTCCTTCGCGACCCGAGGTTGAGAACTACCTGACCGATATAGTTGATAAGGTTTTGGCCAAGGATTATGTTGACGGTATACATCTTGATTATGTACGTTATTGCGATGTAATACTGCCAGTAAATCTTTGGGATAAATATAAAATTGAGCAAACTAAAGAACTGCCCGAGTATGATTATTGTTATTGCGAGGTTTGCCAGGCCAAGTTCAAAGAGCAATACGGACAGGATGTTAAGGCGATTCAGTACCCGGATGCAAGCCTTTCGTGGCGTTTGTTCAGGTACGGAAACATTATCAGGGTGGTGAACAGTATTTCGGCAGTGGCCCGCCAGCATAAAAAACAAATTACTGCGGCGGTATTTCCCACTCCGGAGGTAGCACGCCGTAATGTGCGGCAAGACTGGACAAACTTCAAGCTCGATGGCGTATGCCCAATGATATATCACGGCTTTTACAAAGAGGGCGTAAGCTGGATAGGTAACGCCGTTGCAGAAGGTATTCATTTTTTAGACGGGAAATTTCCGTTGTATGCCGGTCTTTATTTGTCTGATTTTAAAAACGGCGAAGAGGTGCGTGCAGGCATACAGTATGCTTTAAAAAATGGAGCATCAGGTGTTTCTTTCTTCGGTAAAGTTACGCCGGAGGTACTGGATATTTTGAAGCAGGAAACAAGTGCAATGAAAGCATGAGCTAATCATTAGCACCGTTAAAAGGGGTTGTCACCCTGAGCTTGTCGAAGGGGTGAGCGCAGCGGCCACACCGCCATGGTTCTACAAGCTCACGTGATAGTCTGTTTTATTTTTTAACCGGCAAACTTTATTTTCCATGACACTTTAAAGCCGTTTGGAATACCAAAATGGCTTTGTACTTTTACCGGCACAATAACCGCTACTATGAACTACAGAGATTTTAAAGGTACTGCAATAGCCGAAGTTGGCTTAGGTACCTGGCAACTGGGCAGTGCCGATTGGGGGAATATAAACGAGGATGACGCCATTAATATATTAAAAACCTATACTGATGCAGGGGGTAATTTTTTAGATACTGCCGATGTATATGGTATGGGCGTGAGCGAAACGGTGATAGGTAAATTCCTGAAAGCGGTTAATCACCCGGTTTATGTTGCTACCAAGTTGGGCAGGAGGGGAGATGCACCTAACGGATGGCCACAGAACTTTACCTACGATGCCATGAAACGGCAGACCGAAGATTCATTAAGGCACCTGGATATTCCGCGGTTATTTTTAGAACAGCTGCATTGCATCCCTACCACAGAACTGCAATCAGGGAAAGTATTTGATCATTTGCGTAGCTTACAGCAGCAAGGGTTGATAACTCATTTTGGTGCAAGTGTGGAAACTTCAGAAGAAGCCTTGATTTGCCTGGAGCAGGAAGGCTTAGCATCGTTACAGATCATATTTAACCTGTTCAGGCAGCATGTGGCTGATGAGGTATTTGCCCGCGCTGCAAAAAAAGGAGTGGCCATTATTGTACGTGTACCATTGGCCAGTGGTTTACTGTCGGGCAGGTTTGATGCACAAACCCAGTTTGCCGCTAATGATCACCGTAACTACAATGCTAATGGTGATGCATTTAATGCGGGCGAAACATTTTCTGGTATTGAGTTTAAGGAGGGAATAACATTAGCCGACAAAATAAAAAATCTGCTGCCGGATAATCGCATGCCGCAATGGGCTATCAGATGGATTCTTGACCATCCGGAAGTTACCACCGTAATACCAGGAGCATCAAAGATGGCACAAGTTAACAGTAACGTGGAAGCATCATTTTTACCGCATTTACCGGAGGCAATTCATAAAGACTTAAGGGAGCTATACAACGCTGAGATATATGATAAAATAAGAGGCCATTTTTAGGAGAGTCTTTTGTTTATCATTTTGTTATGCTGAACGGAGTGAAGCATCTGTTTTACAACATATATAGTTCATGAACAGATCCTTCGCTACGCTCAGGATGACAAAAAGAAAAGAAAGTCTTTGCCCCTTAATCCTTTTTCAAAGGACCTATCCTCTCAGCTTATCCAGCAGATCGCTGAGTACACTGGCTTCTTCCTCGGTGATGTTATTTTTCAGAAATTCTTTGGTTTTAAACTCGGCGTCCATTTTGGCAAGCGTTTGTAAACCCAGCTCGCTGATGCGGATATCAACAGCACGCCTGTCTTTATTATTGGTACATCGTGATACCAATTCCTTTTGTATCAAACGGTCAACTATCCGCGATGCATCAGACATTTTATCAATCATGCGCTCCTTCAGCAAGTTAATAGTGGCAGGTTTTGGATACTGTCCCCTTAATATCCGCAGGATATTAAATTGCTGTTGTGTAAGGTTATATTTATCAAAATGGCATTTAAAAAAGTTACTTAACCAGCCGTCCGTGTATGCAATATTAATTGCAACTTTATGATAATTATCTTCAAAATTGGTGCTTTGTATTTCGTCGTCAATACGCATAATATGTAACAATCAGGTAACATGCAAATATGTTTATTTATTTTTAATTTGTTTACATATATGCCTGCTGTTATATTATTAATTACTTTTTATTAACATCTGAAGTGTCTTCATTATCAGTTGATTCTGTTTTTCCATAACCCCAGGGGCAGTGTAAACATTTATTTTTACAACAATAGCCGCGTTTTAAATGATACTCCTTTGTAAAAACAAAGTTGCCATCTTCATTTATGTAATAATCAATGCCTTGCTGTAGCATTTTAGTTAAGGATTTTTACAAAATTATCGTCATTAAAATAACTTTTAAGATGCTTTCCATCGCCGTGCAGTGTCCATACCTGGCGGGGCTTTGTGCGTTGTATGGTTTGTAAAATATCATTCCAATCGGCATGGTCAGATATAAAGAGGGTATCCTTTTGATTAACCTGCAGGTTTTTCCAGCCGGATGCAAATATGCGAGTAACCCCTGTGGCCCTGATATAACTATCAAACGTAAAAGGAGGTACAATGTATACAAACTCATCCTGCACTTTCATGAGTTTACGGCCATAAATCTGGTGCGGACCTAAGGCAAACCCCATTTTTTGATATATAGCGTTAATAGGCATAATACGGTGATGTACCAGTATTTTTTTTTGCGGAGCATAGGTGCTGATCAGGTTGATCAGACGCTGACTTTTACCAAGGGCATAAGCGCCCAGCAGAATGTTGGTTTTTACTGAGTTGATCTTTTGTATTTCGGCAACCGGGTCGGGGTGTAAAATGGCGGGATCAGCAAAAGTGCTTTCAGTGATTAGCACATCGGTTGTTACCCATTCAATAGGTTCGCAGGTATCGTCGGATTGTAATTTATAATCGCCAGTGTACAGGTACCTGGTGCCATTATACTCCATTAATACCTGTGCCGAACCTACAATATGGCCTGCCGGAATCAAAGTTATGTTTACACCGCCAATAGTAAATGGCTGGTTGTAATCTATTATATTAAAAACCTTGGCGGCGGTACGGTCATACCGGAGCTGCATAATGCTGGCGGTGGCCCTTGTGCAGTAAACCTCATTGTTACCGCTTACAGCATGATCTGCGTGGGCATGCGAAATAACGGCTGTTTTTGCCGGTAGTTTTGGATCAAGATAAAAATCGCCGTATTTACAATACAGCCCTTTATCATCAATCAGAACAAAATCATCAAGTATCATTAATTTTTTGCAAGTGATAAGTATTGCCTGTGCAGTTCTAATACCTGCGGAATTACCAGCTGCCTGCCGTCATTAGTAATAATGTCATCAGCCAGCTGCTTCTTTTTTTCTTCGGTAAACTGGCGTGCTTCGCGGCTTTCAACCTCGGTCTGTGATATGCCATCGCGATGCATTACACGGTTGATACGGTCGGCCAAAGGCGCCGAAACCATTAAACTGCGGTCACACATTTTATAGGAACTGCTTTCAAATAGTAAAGCGGCCTCTTTAATAACATAGGTGGCACCCCGGTTATTTAATACCCAGACATCAAATGCCCTGAACACAGCAGGGTGTACCAGCGCATTAAGTTTTTTCAGCTCAGCCTCATTATTAAAAACTATGCCGGCAATATGTTTGCGGTTAAGTGTGCCATCGTTAAAATAAGACTGATCGCCAAAGGTTTCCCTGATGGCGTTGATCAGGATCTGGTCAGTAACCATTACTTTTTTGGCTTCATCATCGGCATAAAAAACCGGAACACCCAAAAGTTCAAATACTTTTGCCACCGTAGTTTTACCGCTGCCGATATTGCCTGTTAAACCTATTTTAAGCATTATTTTTTAATAATAAAATCGATATTGCCCGGGCTCACTTTAACTATTTTACAGAATGGGGGCACACGGGTAAGCTTTACAGGCAGCGAGCTGTAATCATGGTCGCGCCAAAGGTCCAGATCGGCGGTAGCCTCAAATAAGTCTTCGGTCATGTCCGGATACCGGCTCAGGGCAGTGGTAAAGGTTACCTTAACCCTTTGCGGAAATACCTTAACATTATCATAATTATGATTGTTAATGAGCTTAACGGGTATATCCAATGTTTTTTCTGTAAACTCATCAACCGGGATAATTACCTGTACGGTTTTAGGGTACACATTTAAATTGCCTTCTTTAACCGATTGTAAATTTATACGGGTATTGATACTCTCGCTCACGTCACGCGCCAGCAAGGAGTCGGTTTTCCATGAAATTATTTCCTTTAGCCTGTCGGTAGGTCCGCTGACGGTGACGTAAGCTGGTTTAATAACCATATTGCCAGATATGGCAAATTGTTTACGGTACTTAATGCCCAGTAAAGCCAATACCGGTACCTTTTTTACCAGCCGGTTTGAAAAATCAAAATACAGTGTATCCGGATCAATAGATATAATTTGCTGAGTGGTTTCTTTATTGATGTTGATTTGTTTAAGCTGCGAACTTAGTACAACAAAATTACGGTTCTCAAGCGTTGCCAGGTCAATAGTAATGGGCTTGCTTGGGCCGTTCATGCTTGAAAATATCATTTGCCAGCCGCTGCCCTGAACGGTAGCCTTAACCGTATCTGGCTGCAGGGAATGGAAGGCCCGTTTTTGAGGGGCATTTTTATAGGTTAATACCTCCTGAACAGGGTAATTGTAAACGTTTGACAGTGTAGTAAATATCCATGCCAGAACAGCCACTACCAGGCAGGTAAAAAATGCCGATAAACGCCGCCGTTCTGTTGTTGATAATTTTACTATTGCCATATTTTATTTAGGTAAAAGGATAAAGGCGAAAGGTGAAACTTAAAAAGGACAAAGGCGAAAGCACAAAGGTAAAAGTTTCACAGATTATCTGCGCTATTACCAATTACCTTTCGCCCTTATCCTTTTGCCTTTTACCCGAAGCTTATGCTTTTGTAGCTACAGCAGGAGTATTTAATGCTTTTGAAGCATCTAATGATATTGCTGATTTGTCAAAGCGGATTTTGCCGTTATCAACCTCAACTAAAAAAGTGGTGTCGTTAAGATCAATAATTCTGCCGTGTATACCAGCAGTTGTTACTACCTTGTCGCCCTTTTTCAATTCTTCTACGTATTTCTTTTGATCTTTTTGCTTTTTAACCTGCGGACGGATCATGAAAAAATAAAATACTACAATAATTAATACCATAGGTATCAACATACCGTAACCTCCTGAACCACCTGCCGGTGCCTGTAATAAAATAGTTGCTATCATTTTTTAATTATTATTATTTTGTTAAAACTTCGCCAATAAGGTGTACCATGTTTTGTGCAGGTATGGTATTAGCGGTAATGGTTATTTGTTTATCCTGTAAGCCTGTTTTGCCTGCGCTGTTAAATACAACTTTAATTACACCGCTTTCGCCGGGTTTAACCGGGGTTTTAAGCCACTCAGGAGTGGTACAACCACAACTGGCAACTGCATCGGTAATAATCAGCGGCGATTTGCCATTGTTGGTGAATTTAAAATCGTAACTAACCTTGTCGCCTTGTTTAATTTTGCCAAAATCATGGCTTTCTTTTTCAAACTTCATCAGCGGGGCGTTGGCCGCATTTGCAGTAGTAGTGCCGGCAGTTTTATTTGCGGTACTATCTGCCGCGTTTGAGGTATTGCCTGGAGTGTGGTTACAGGCTGATAACAAGAGGCCTGCGGTTATTAAGCTTAAAAACAATTTCTTCATTAGTCCAATAATTATTCTATTAATCCTCTGCCTATTTTCTTAACCTTACTGTCTGCTTTAAGGTCAAATAAAATCTTGTCTAAGATACCGTTTATAAATGAATTACTTTTAGGAGTACTAAACTCTTTGGATATTTCCAGGTACTCATTAATAGTTACTTTAACCGGTATTGAGGTAAAGTTAACAAACTCGGTAATGGCCATTTTCATCAGTAAAGTATCCATCATGGCAATACGCTCCGGCTCCCAGTTTTGGGTTTTGGCAGCTATCAGTTCCTGGTAAGGTTTATCAAACCTAATGGCTTTCTGAAACAGGTCAACCACAAATTCGCGGTCTTCGGTCCAGTTACCTGTAATTTCGGCCAGGTGGTTCTGTTTAGGATCTTCAGAGGCAAAGTTTTTAAATGTTTTAGCAATAAGCGCTTGTAAAACATCGCGGTCAACCGGCCAAAAAATAAATTTATCTTCAAAAACCTGTTCGGCCAGTGATGATTTTAATATTACTTTTTTGAAAATGAATTTAATGATATCCTTATCAGTTTGTATCGTATCGTCTGTTTTTGCCAGGTATTCGGCATATTCAGGCGCATTTTTAAGGATGGTGAATAATGATTTTGATAATTCAGGCTCAAAATGCCATTCTACTTTATACCTTTTTAAGGCAATAAGATAGTCGCGATTATCATTTAAGGAGAGGATGAATTTGTTGCCCAGTATTTTACGGTCGGCATTCAGATCTTCGGCGGTGGGTAGGTGTTTGTTGGCTCTTTCTTCGGCATCATTTGCGGCATAGTTAGCCACTTCCGAAATTAATGACAGCATCCAGATGTACATTTCATATACCTGATCAATGCCGTTCAGCATATTTTTTTCGTGTATTTTGATGTCCTGCGTATCTGATTGGTGATACGCATATAATGCCTGTAATACCTTTACCCGGAGGTGCCTTCTGTTTAACATGTGTAAGAACGATTTTAGGATTGCTCCTGTTTAAATTAATATATTAATATGACGATTTTACTTTTTTGATATCTGCTATCCGTTTTTCGGCTATTTTATTTGCCGCCACTATAGTAGAAATGTTTTCAAGCTTAGAAAGTTTTAAAATATTGCGGGTTACTTCATAAATATTTTCGGTAAGCTGCATAGTGCGCTTTTTACTAAAATTCATGAGTTCCGAATAGCAGTTGATAATGCCGCCTGCATTGATCACATAATCGGGTGCAAACAGTATACCTCTATCTAAAAGGAGGGTGCCGTGCTCTGCTTCATCAAGTAGCTGGTTATTGGCCGAGCCCGCTATTATGCTGCATTTAAGCTTGTCAATGGTTTCTGTATTGACGGTTCCGCCTAAAGCACAGGGAGCATAAATATCGGCATCGATATCAAAAATACTGTTGTTTGATACGGCTTGTGCGCCGTATTTTTTGGCTATCTGGCCAACACGTTCTTCCTGTATGTCGCTGATGTATACTTTAACGTTTTCATCACGCAGCAGGCGTACCAAGTGCTCGCCTACGTGACCAACGCCTTGTACAATTACTGATTTTCCGGTAAGGCTATCACTGCCAAACTGTTCTTTTACACAGGCTTTTATGCCCATAAAAACACCCTGGGCAGCCACAGGCGAAGGATCACCGCTACCGCCGATGCTTTCTGGTATGCCGGTAACATGTTCGGTTTCCATACGGATGTACTCCATATCGCGCGGATTGGTACCTACATCTTCTGAAGTAATAAACTCGCCGTTGAGGTTTTTAATAAACCGGCCAAATTTGCGCATCATCGCTTCGGTTTTATCCCGGCGCGAATCACCTATAATTACGGAGTAAGCACCGCCCATGTTAAGGCCGGCAATGGCACATTTATAGGTCATGCTTTTTGACAAGCGCAAAACATCGTTTAATGCATCTGCCTCAGATTTGTAATTCCACATGCGGGTACTGCCAAAAGCAGGACCTAAAGTAGTATCATGAATGGCGATGATTGCTTTTAAAGCCGTATCAGGATCACTGCAAAATACAACTTTTTTATGCCCGAAGGCGTCGAGCTGACTGAATATGGATTCCGGTTGTTGTTGAACGGGCATTATATACGGCAAGTAAATGTTTTAAGGCCCGACAAAAGTATAGGTTTTTTTTATTCTGACCAAGTATTAAGTCCGAAAGTGAATAAAGTAGACAAGCAACCAGGCTAATTAGATTACCTTTCGGTCATTTTAAGACTTTTCGCTGACCATCCTTTAACCCACTCTCCCAACTTTTTAATACTTTTGATTATCGGACTTCCGGTCTTACGGACTTTCGGACCATGAAGCATGAAAGACCTCGCATACCTTAATAAGTTCTTTTACAAATACCGATGGCGCTTAATTCCCGGTGTTTTATTTGTAATTATCTCCAATATTTTTGGTGTACTGCCCGCACAGGTTATCCGCGTAGCTTTTGATCTGGTTACTGAAAACATTGGTGCATACCAACTTTTTGCCGGTTTTAACAGGCAAAGCATGATCTATGATATTTTTGGCAGCAGCCTTATGCTGTTTGGCGTTCTGGTGTTGGTGCTGGCATTGCTGCGTGGCTTATTTTTGTTTTTTATGCGGCAAACCATCATTCTCATGTCGCGGCATATTGAGTATGACCTTAAGAATGAGATCTATCATCATTATCAAAAACTATCGCTGGCATTCTATCGCCGCCACAATACTGGCGATCTTATGAACCGGGTTACCGAGGATGTAAGCCGTGTACGTATGTATCTAGGGCCAGGCATCATGTACTCTATTAACACGGTGGTACTGTTTATACTGGTGATATATGCCATGCTTACGGTAAATGTAAGGCTGGCCATTTATTCGGTATTGCCGCTACCGGTATTGGCTGGTATTATTTATTATGTAAACAATATCATCAACTTCAGGAGCGAGCAAATTCAGGAGCGCTTATCTACATTGTCAAGCTTTGTTCAGGAAAACTTTTCGGGTATCAGGGTTATTAAATCATACGTAAGGGAAGGTTTTGTACGCCAGAATTTTGCTACAGAAAGCGAGAATTACAAAACCCACTCGATGGAATTGGTAAAGGTACAGGCTTTGTTTTACCCGGTTATGTTATTGCTGGTTGGTTTAAGTAACGTAATAACCATGTATGTAGGCGGGGTTGAGGTAATGAAGGGCAACATTACATCGGGTAATATTGCCGAGTTTATTGTATACCTCAATATGCTTACCTTCCCGGTTATATCATTGGGTTGGGTAACGTCGCTCATACAACGTGCGGCGGCGTCACAAAAACGGATCAACGAGTTTTTGCATGAAAAGCCTGATATTATATCGCCAAGTGCCGACGTACATACCATCAATGGTGGCATTGAGTTTAACAAAGTGTCATTTACCTATCCCGATACCGGTATACAGGCTTTAAAAAATGTATCGTTCAGGGTAGAGCCCGGTCAAATGGTGGCTATTATTGGGCGCACAGGTTCAGGGAAGTCAACCATAGCCAACTTGGTTATGCGCATGTATGATACTACCGCAGGTGAGGTATCCATTGATCATATTTCAGTAAAGCAACTTAACCTGGAAGGGTACCGTTCACAAATTGGTTTTGTACCGCAGGAGGTTTTCCTGTTTTCAGATACCATTGCCAACAACATTGCCTTTAGTGCCGATGTGTTAGATATGCCTGTTGTGGAGCAGGCCGCCAAAGATGCCGCCGTATATGGCAACATTATGGAGCTTGATAGCGGTTTTGAAACCCTGATAGGGGAGCGGGGCGTAACCTTATCAGGCGGGCAAAAGCAGAGGGTATCCATAGCCCGGGCTATTTTTAAGCATCCGCAGATATTGATATTTGATGATTGCCTATCAGCAGTTGATACCCGTACCGAAGAGGAGATATTGAACAACCTGGGGCGCGTAATGCAAAATAAAACCAGCATTATTATAGCTCACCGCATATCAACTATAAAAAATGCCGATAAAATACTGGTCATGGATAATGGCGAAATTGTGGAGCACGGCAACCATGGCTATTTGATGGAACTTAAAGGTACTTACTTTGAGTTGTATGAAAAACAATTGCTGGAAGAGGAGCAAGACGCCTGATTTTTTGCTTTTGCATAAAAAAATGACTGAATTGTTTCAAAAAGTTCAATAAAATTGAATAAAATACTTGTGCTTTCAATTTTTGATTTATATTTATGCCAACCAAAACTAATTACAGGTATATTCATTATGGGAGATTTTGACAATAGAGAGCGTGAAGAGGTTTTTTCAAAAAAGGTGAGAGCCGGGAAGAGGACTTATTTTTTTGATGTAAAAGCAACCCGTTCAAACGATTACTACGTTACAATAACAGAAAGTAAGAAACGTTTGGAGGATGGAGTTTTTATAAAGCACAAAATATTTTTGTATAAGGAAGACTTTGAAAAGTTTGCTGAGGGTTTAAAAGAAACCGTTGATTATATTAAGGCAAATCAGGAAGTTGTTGAAAAACGCTATGAATACAGCGAAAACTCTGAAATTGCAAAAGCATCTGCCGATGAGGATTTCTCATTTGAGATATAAACAGAAACAAAACTAAACTAATACTATAAAGAAAACCTGCCTCCGAGCAGGTTTTCTTGTTTTTGTCCCTCCCCGTAATATTGATTATCTGCTGTGAATTGCTCTGTAGGGAAACAAGACAGAAGCCATTGGAAGTATAGGTGACTGTAAGTTATACCGGTTTATTGTGAAAGCGAAAGTACATTGCCATCAGGGTCTTTAAACCAGGCCACTTTTACTCCCCCTGGCGCTGTCCAAATACCCAGTTCGTCCTGTTCCAGGAAGCCATACTTTTCAAATACAACGCTTTTGTGGGTTAAGGATGCTGCGGTGCCTTTTATATCGTCAACATCCCATCCTAAAACTGTAAAAGGAAAAGGAGTAAACTCTTTTACTGCAGCTATTCTTAATCGTGTTCCGTTAGCTTCAAATTCCAGTGCATAATCATCTTCGCTCAGTAATTTCAAACCTAAAATATCCTGGTAAAATACTTTGGCTGCAGCCGGATTTACCGTAGCCGCAAATGCTTTTAAACGTGCGTTAGCTGGGATTGCCATGGTGTTTTTTTATTAAAGTTAATGAATAGATAACTCATATTGAGTAATTATAGCTATTTTCAATCCATTGATTTGACCTAAACCTGATATGCACGAAATTGAAGAAACCGGTGGCGCCCGAATAGGAATGGCCAATGCCACATGGCCTTTTGCTAAACTTATGCTCATTGTAACATCCTTGGTTCCTCAATCATAATCTGTAAACCGTTGATATTAAATTGCTTTATTGGTTTGTTTTGGATAGCTTTATATAGGCATAGCTCATCTGGTGCAAACTTTTTATCACCTAAAATCCTGTTTTATGAACTGGCAACTAATATTTAAACTCTCCCTGTTTGGTTTAGCAATGGGCGTTGCTACCGCGTTTATTATTCCCAGCAGTATTGAAGGGATTTTTTGGCTGGCTATTTTTATTATCTGCGCTTATTTTATCGCCAAAAATTGCACCTACATGTATTTTACCAATGGCTTTTGTTTAAGCTTGCTAAATTGTGTTTGGATCATAGCGGCACATCTTATTTTTTTTAAACCTTATATGGCCACTCATACTAAAGAGGCGGCTATGTATACCAATAATGCCATGCATATTTCGCCCCAAATTGCGCTTGCCGTTATTGGCATAGTGATAGGCATTTTTTCGGGACTGATACAGGGTTTGTTTGCCTTTATTGCCTCAAAAGTTGTTAAAAACAGGGCTACACCTTTTCAGGATTAATTATACTGTATGCTTACTCCAACAGATAATTTTTATCTGCAGCATCCTGAGCCGGTAAAAAGCTGTTTGCTGGCCTTACGGGAGATAATCCTGGCACAGGATAAAGAGGTATCTGCAGCCTGGAAATATGGGATGCCATTTTTTTGCTATAAGGGTAAAATGTTCTGCTATTTATGGGTTCATAAAAAGCTGCATCAACCATATATAGGCATTGTTGAAGGGAAAAGATTTGACCATCCCAGCCTGATCATAGAGAAACGTTCGCGTATGAAAATTATGCTTTTTGAGGCCGAGAAGGATTTGCCTATTAAAACCATTCAGTCTATCTTAAAACAAGCTCTTGGCCTGTATAAAACCGGGGTGATACCTTTAAAGTAAGGATTCATTTAATAGATAATCCAGTACGGTTTCGGCCTTAAGGTTTTCGGGAGGATAATTCCACACCAGTTTATAACATGGCGCAGTTTGGTTATCAATATTATCTTTTATGGTATTGGTTAGCGGGTTAAACAGGCCAACAGATTGTAAAGCGTGTGGTATATCGGCGCTTATTTTGGGTGTATTATCCCACAATTGCCTGGCTTTAGCATTGTTCAGGTAAACACTTTCAAAAAGGTAGTGGAACCAGAAATAGGGGTGCACATTTAGCACCTTACCGATAAAGGGATGTAACCAGGCCTGCGGACTAAGCCGCGGCAAGTATTTCTTAAGTATTTTTCTTTTGGAGTTTTCAATATAAACCAGGTTGCGGTTTCTGCCCCAGTATTGCTCAACCGCTTTATGAAATACATGGGTAAAATAATTATCAGTTACTGATGCCATAAACCAACTGGAGATCATCCTGTCGGGTCCTGGCCGGTTAAAGGCAAAAAAGCCTGATTGCATTTGCTCGGGCAGCCACGTATCTAAAGGTTTTGTGCAGAAACAGGTAGCATCAACCCATACGCCTCCGTATTTTGCAAGCAGGTTGATGCGTAAAATATCTGAAAATGCCTGTTTGGTTAATATTTGAGGTGAAACCAAGGCATATTCGCTAAAATTGCTTTCGTCCAGAAAAATAATTTTCCAGTCTGGGTTATGCTTAAGCCATGAGTCGTAGCATTTCTTAACTACAACGGGCGCATTGTGGATGCCCTGTAGCCATAGAAACCAGATTATTTTAGGTAGTTCAGTATTATCTGACACGGGTAGATATTTAGATAATCAAATATAGGGATATAAATTACACACCTGTTTAATAGGGACTTTTACGTGGTAGCGTATTTTTGCATATTCCACCATAAATTAAACAATTGAATGTATATATTTGCGCCATCTGCTCCCGTAGTTCAACGGATAGAATTATGGTTTCCGGTACCATCGATATGAGTTCGAATCTCGTCGGGAGCACAAAGGTATTTATTATACCGCTATATATCAGATATATATACAGTTATTTTTAAAACGGTGCCTAATGGGTGCCGTTTTTTATTTAATTTTCTTTTTTAATGCCTCAATTTCCTTCGCCTGGGCCTCCAATAATCTGATTAGGTGATTTTGGGTAAGCTCTATCATTTTGACAAACTTTTTTAATTGATGGAGCTCTAAATCTACTTTATTGAAGTCTGTTAATATTTTTGTTGTAGCCGGCGTTTCACTTATTTTATCACCGTGCCCTGTGCTCAGCCAGTCTATGTTCAGTTTGTATTCATGAACTAGCTTGTGGATAAAATCAAACCTTATCGGGCTTTTGCCGCTTTCCATGTAAGAAAGATTACTCTGAGGCACCCCTAGCATTTTAGCTGCTGCATTCTGGCTTTTGTTAATATATTCCATCCGGAACATCTGTAGCCTATTAGCCGCGGCTATATCTTGGTATTCTGCTGTTGTTGGCATTGTTGATTATTGTTGTGGTGTATAAGTGAATTTGAACCAGTTGTGATCATGCTCAATTTTTACATCTCTAAATTCATCTTCAAAATATAAATTATTGTAATAGGCCTGATCTAGAAGTAATTTAATTGCTTGTAGTTGTGAAGTTTTTCTGTCTAAGTCGTAGTTCCACCATTGTATTATAAATCTTCCGGTTTTGGGCGTCAGTTCATAACCATATGCATAAACCCCGTAACCTATACAATCATTTAATTCATATGCAGATTCAAATGGTTTGAATCCAGAAATGGGCCAGTGGTCTGATTCGTTGAATGAGCTTTCGTATATTATACGAAGCGCTGTGTCGCAAACATGCGCTATTAGGTCGCGCTTTGCAGCTTGGTTTTCTGGGGAAATTTTATTTAGGATCGGCATCGTTACGATTTTTTCTTTTTATTAATTTCTTCGGCCCATTTTACTGTGAAAGTGAATATGTACTCAGTGGTAACGCCTGATATCACGATTGGAAGCAAAATCCTTACCTGTGAGCCATCAAATGCTGGTAATGTATGTTTTTTAGGGCTTTCAAATAGATTCAACTGTCTCCATCCGCCATAACTTCCTTCAGAGTAATAAACATAATCAGTAGGTGCTATTAGATCTGACAACTTTGCGCCTTTTATAATTCCGGTTGCCGGCTGCGCATTTTCCCTATCCATAAATTTTACGCCCTTATGGAATACTTTATGAGTATTACCATCTTTGTCTATATAAGCTGCTTCATCCCATAAAAGCCTAATTGTTTGATTAGAGAAATTCTTCAATTCAAAATCAAAGTCATTTAATGAGTACTGCCAGTTAACCTCAATATTTTTATCAGTAAACAAATAATGTGGGTTAAACACATTTCCAATGCTATCGATCTTGATGCTTGTTGAATCTGCAGTTATTTTGCCCTGTGTCTCTACTTTTGTTAGGCTGGCTTTATAAAGGCCCTTTTGTCCAAAGACAGTTGTAGCTGCCATAGCTAAAACAAAGGCAATAAATAGTGATTTTTTCATTTGTGGGTTTAGGTTTATTTCAATTTAGGTCTTGTACGCTGTACGATTTGGATCACGCTAAATATTTGTTGCATATCATCCAGTCTAAGGGTTTCATCGTTGTATTTGGGATTAAGTGAATGAATTGTGATAGTTCCGTTCTCAACGTCGTGTTTAGCAATCTGCTTTATTAATATACCTTCAGTTTTATGAACGAATATCCAATTTTTATAATTGTGGGTGTGTAGCCTTGTTTTCCAGGAATCTTTATGTAAATCCCGACCAATAGCAATGCGTCCAGGGAATATACTTTCCTCTGCTAATTCAATAGTATCTAGGCAGATCATACTATCACCAATAACTTCAAAACCCAAATAAGTGCCATTAGGCTCTTTATCTACGCCTATTAAAATATCCTCCAAGTCGTCATAATATTCAGGATCAGCAAACCCTCGGCTGTAGCCCGCATAGGCCCGCTCCGGAACAATTTTTACCCTTAAGGCCGCAGTGCCATCAGGTAAGGTGAATTTTTCTTGACTTTTATCATCATGTTCCAATGGATCAGGATAAAGTCTTGTTGGGACTGCCTCGAGTCGGGCGGTGGATTGATCTTTATCCGTTATAATTGAACTAGTTCCATTAAAGAAATAATTCATAAGCAGGTTGAAATCCGCAGATTTAGGTTGTGATTTACCCTTTATCCACTTATACATCCTATCGTAAGGAATCCCTAACTTCTTTTCTATTAATTTTAAATCGCTGTCTCTCAGCCTATTAATTAATTCTTCCATTTAAATTGAAAAATATCAATTGAATTATTTGAATAATGGAAAAAGTTCCATTACATTTGTATTGTGCAACAGCAACAAAGATAAACATAAACAATAAACGCTCATATAGCAAATAACTACTGCCATGAATCTACTAGTAAATAATTACGGTGTGCCAGCTATAAACTTTGAGGTCGGCATATTAACAAAAAGGGAAATTGAGATCGTAGAGAGATCAATATTGCCTGACCGCCAAATAGCCTGGGACCTGGATATCAGCTATTACACAGTGCTTTCGCATTTAAAAAGTATTAGAAATAAGACCGGTATTCAAGACGGCAGGCAGCTGGTTTACTTCGGAATTAAAAAAGGACTAATCAATTAAAACGATATGGAAGTATTAACACCACAACGCGGCACCTCATGGCCCATTCTCATATCAGATATCGAACTGATAGGTGAGGAACATGCAAGACCGTTCCCTTTAGACAAGGAAAGTTCAATAAGGCCGGCAATTAGCAGCCGTGTAAAGGCAATGCACCCTGACAGGGTATATGTGGCTACCAAGGAAGAAAGAAATGGCGTTTCAGCTATCTGGGTTTACCGAAAATCATAAAGCAATGGCAACTTTAACCAAAGAACTTCAAAAGACAAACATCAGCCTGCTATCATTATTATGCTCTGCAAATTTTGATAAAAGCAGGATCATCATAGCCGACTATGAGTTGTCAGAAAACTTCCTGACTCTATATCTGGAAGATAAAAAATACCCGGCATCTGATTTAGCTGATGCTTTGATGTACAAGTTACCGGTTTCAAAGTTTGCCCAGATCATTGAAGTAAACCAGCTTAACAGCTATTCAGGTACTAAATATTCTACCAGTGGGCGAGCTTATGCAGATCGCATAGTGATAGCCGAACCTATTAACTGGTTCAAACAAGATACTGACAGCTTAGAGCAGCAATTTGCACTGGAAGTAGTTAAAAACCAATTATTAAAATCATCAATATGAGTGCGCTACTAATTTTTGCCGGCAAGGCATTATCACTTTCGGTATGGTGCCTTTTAATTGCCTGTACTGTTGCAGCAACCATCATAACACTACCATTTCAAATCATACTTTTTTTATCGGAGGACAGATAATGGAAGGAGTAACATTAATTGAAACACACACTTTGGAGGCATTGATAAATGAAGTTAGAGGCCTTAAAGAAACCGTTGTAACAACGATTTCTGAACTCAAAGAAACAAAAAAGCCATACCTAACGCCTCAGGATGTAATGCAAATCACAGGTTTCGGCAAAACCTGGATTAATGATAACAAACAGTTCATAGGCTTTACCACGGTCGGCGGCTGCCTGAGATTCAAACGCAAGGATGTGGAGGCCTACATGGAACAAAACTATTTCAAAACCAAATCACCAAGGAGGAAATAATATGATCATTACACACGAAACTACAGTTGAACAATACGAGGAATGGTTATCTACCAATCCTGAATTCACAGCTCTTAAAGTGGCTGTAAGATCAGTATTCCGCATAACCTATCAATGGATCGGAAGGGCGAAACGCATTTTTAAAAAGGGGAAAACAAGGTCTTCATTGAGGCCGAGTATAGCGCTTACTGTCTATCCATTAAGTTATAATAAAAATGGCGGCTTAACTAGCATAAACTACTACAACTGGCTTTACCATATACATAAGGAGTTAAAGTTAACAACCGGGCACCTGCGCAGAATTGAAATGTTTGAATGCCTTGAAGGAATGCCATGGGCAGCTGCAGTATATGAAAACCGCAATGAGCGAATAGCGCGGATAGAGGCAGAGCTGGCCATGGAAAAACTACACGAATCAGCATTAGAAGTATTACTTAACAGATAAATATCATGGAATTAAAAAAAGCAACCAGAAGCCAGGTAAAACTGCGCTTAAATATATCAGCGCCAAGCGGTGCCGGAAAAACATATTCAGCCTTAAGAATGGCCAAAGGGCTATGTGGAAATTGGGATAAAATAGCTGTTATCGATACTGAGAACGAATCTGCCAGCTTGTATTCAAACTTAGGATCATTCAATACGCTGGGATTAACGGCGCCATTTACACCGGAAAAGTACATACAGGCTATTGAGATCTGTGAGAATGCTGGTATGGAGGTAATCATACTGGATAGCACATCACACGAATGGGCCTGCATACTGGAAGAAAACGAATTGCTTGCTCAGGCAAAGTTTCGAGGGAACACTTGGTCAGCATGGTCTGTAACTACCCCAAGACATGACCGATTTGTAAACAAAGTATTACAGTCAAAATCTCACATCATCACCTGTACCCGCTCTAAAATGGAAACCGTGATGGGTGATGACAAAAAAGTAAAAAAGGTTGGTATGAAAGATCAGCAGCGCGAAGGATGGGAGTACGAATTGACTGTATCATTAAACATCGACCGTGATACTCACCTGTGCATACCTAGCAAAGACAGGACCAACCTGTTTGAAGGCAAAAATCCATTTCTTATCACAGAAGATACGGGTGAGCAAATTAAAAACTGGTGTGAGGATGGCGCTGTTCAAAAGTCCGGTGACGCTAAGTTGCGCGAAGCTACCACGCTCGTTGAATTGGCTAATGTTTACAAAGCGCTACCGGTAGCTGAGCAAAAAGAGTTCATGAAATTAAAGGACGAACTGAAGGCAAAACTATCACCCGCCGAGCTTAAACAGGTCGCCGCCTAATGTCGTACTCAAAAGATGCTTTTATTCAGTTCCAGGAAGCAGAATATCAAGCGAGTGAGCAATTCAAACTTAAACAAGAATTATTAATGCCTGCTGTGGTAAAACAGCAGGCAGCTAAAACCTCCAAACCCAAAACCAATGGAAAATCTTAATTTATTCTTACACCCGGTCCAGGAAACAGCTGTAGTCCCAATTGAAGATAAATCACTGCTAACAGTTGATAAATCTGAGCTTTCAGAAATAGCAAGCAAAATTGTTGAGGCCGTTGATGATGGCATAGCAGACGCGCTAAACACGCTGATCATGGCAAAGAAAGGTGCTTATGTTTTCGATTCTATAATCGAATCTATGAAAGGTAAAGCAAGGTTACCTGAGGGAAAGAGCTATCAAAAGCATAACTGCGATATCAGAGAGCAAGCCACAGGTGTTCGGTACTACTTTGATGCCTGCAATGATCCAATTTGGAGTGATCTCAACATGCAGCTGCTGGATTTGAAGGAAAGATTATCCAAGCGCGAGGCTAAGCTAAAAACATTTACCAAGCCCACTGCAGTGCAGGAAGAGGTTGATGAAGACACCGGGGAGGTAATCATGGAGGCCAGAGTAATCAATCCACCGGTTAAGACAGGTGGACAGTCGTTAATCTTTACTATTAAATAATATGGAAACACTAACCACACCAGGGATAAAGGTTGACTACGCCATTTATCCAAGCTTACTGGATGCTTTCCTGAGATATAAACGTCGGGATGATGATGAGACATTTATCAGCGTTTTCGATAAGATTAATAAGGTTCAATCGGAGCAAACCGAACACCAGGCGATGGGGATTGAGTTTGAAGCTTTAGTAAACAATGTGATCGGTCAATTAAACCAAAAGGTTCACTTGGCAATCATTGAAGAGGAAGGCTTTTACATCACCAATAACTTTAAGTTTAAGTGCGATGTAGTTGATAAGATAGCTTCCAAACTGCAACTGGCTACGGCGAAGCAGGAATACATGGAAACTGTCATTCCATCACATCTGGGCAATATCAAACTGTATGGCATTGCTGACTTCAGTTTCCCTGAGATGATCACTGATCTTAAAACTACGTCATCATATAAATGCAACAAGTATAAGGACAACGCCCAACACGGAACCTATTCATTAATCCGGGAGCGAAATGGTGCACCGTTAAAAGCATTCAAATATTTAGCTACTGATTTTGATAAGGTTTATCAGGAAACCTATATCCCTACGGAGGTGCTGCACCAAAAGCTAATGTTTACTGTATTTGAGTTCATCAGCTTCATAGAATACTTTAAAAATCACATTACGGACACTAAAATATTTGGAGGTAATTAAAATGCAACACGGAACTATTCACTACGGATTTGGTAAAGATTACCTGCCACAATGGAGCATCAAAGAAGCCCTGAGAGAAATATATCAGAATTTCCTTGACTACGGCGACTATGAAGTAAACGATAGTCCTATAGGCGATTCTGAAAAACTGATCATATCAGTTCAAAATGGTTGGGATCCTGAAAGTTTAGATTTTTTACGGATCGGTAACAGCCAAAAGAATAAAGCCAATGCTGTAGGCAAACACGGCGAAGGTATGAAAATGGCATTTCTGATTCTACTTAGGGAAGGTTTAAAAAGCAGCATTCTTACGCCTCGTTACGAAGTGTGGCCAGATTTTTACATTGATCAGGAAATAGGAGAGTGCTTTTGTTTGAAGTACACTATACACGACGAGCCAATGCCAACCCCTTACACTTTAACATTTGAGTGTGACAGGGCTGTGCACAATGAGTTTTTGCACAGCATCATTAAGCCAGAAGATGTAATATTTGATGATAAATATTGGGGTCAAATAGTTGAAAAGCCAGCTGGCAACATTTATTCCGGTGGTTTATTTGTGACCGCTGCAAAGAATATCAGCAAAGCATATAACATCAACCCTCAATACTTACCGCTCGACCGGGATAGGTCGGTGCCGCGCTCTTTCGATCTTAACTATGCTTCATCTAAAATTAATGAGGCACAAGGTAAGTATACAGTTGATGACCTTTCAATGAGTGATACCTCATTCATTACCCAAATACCGGATTCAATAAAAGAAACTGTTGAGCCGGTTTTGGTTGGCAACTCGATCGAGTTTAAGCATACAGATGCCTTGGGACAGGATAAAATAATTTCAAACCCAAGTGTTAAGGAGCAATTAATTGGTGACAGCTTCTTTGCCTCTGCCATTAAAAGGTTAAAGCATTTCGTTGCCAAACAATTGGGGCTATATGATATGCTGGTTGAATTTAGAGATAAGCACGTGCATGACTCTGAAGCATTAATTGATTTTGAATTGATACTGGAACGTGTCGACGAAAAATCTAACGTTAGGAGGGCCGCATAATGTTCACCGATAACACACCAATGCCATGGGGCATGCATAAGGGCAAGACTCTTGCGAATGTCCCTGATAGTTATCTGCTCTGGCTCTACACTGAGAATAAGGCTCACGGAGAGCTCAGAGAATACATCAAAAATAACCTCGCTTCAATCAATACCAATATTAAAAAATCACTAATCAAACTCAAATGAAAATTAAAATTACACCATCCAACATTACCAAGCTTAAAAAGAACGAGGTATTCGTATTTGGATCAAATCTCCTAGGGAATCATGCCGGCGGCGCTGCAAAATTGGCTGTTGATCAGTTTGGCGCTCAAATGGGTAACGCTTTGGGTATTCAAGGACAATCGTTTGCTATACCAACTCTCGATGAATCTATGGAAAAAGCGTCTTTATCAGTAATTAAAGATGGTATTGTTCTTTTGACATCGTCAGCTAAGTTATTTCCAAAATTGAAATTTCTAGTTACTGAGATTGGTTGCGGCATAGCAGGATTTAGTGCGGCTGAAATTGCTCCACTATTTGAGGAGTTGTTTAAAAGTAATCCAGCTAATGTTTCCTTTCCTCAATCCTTTATTGATGTACTGTCCCTAAGTAAAGAGCCGACTGTGCCAGGATATAAAGGTTTTGATAAAGGATTAAATTGCCGTGGCTACCAATATGCTGAGAATGCAGAATTTCTACATAACCGGAATCCGTCATTATGTAATCATGGCTTTCATTTCTGTGAGAATCCTTTAGACGTTTTTAATTATTATCCGCCTGAAATTGGTAGGGAATATGCTAAAGTTGAAGCGTTCGGCGCTGTTCAGAAAGAAGGTGATAAGACTGCAACCAATAAGTTAAGAGTTAACGCAAAAATATCACTTGGTAACTTGTTCAAACTTCATTTCGACTTGGTTTTTGATAAAGTTAAGACTGCCATAGAAAAAATAAAGGCTAGCGAAGAAACAACCACAACAGCAGGTGAGTCTGCCCACGCTAACACAGCAGGTAACTATGCCCACGCTAACACAGCAGGTGAGTCTGCCCACGCTAACACAGCAGGTAACTATGCCCACGCTAACACAGCAGGTGAGTCTGCCCACGCTAACACAGCAGGTAACTAT
>NZ_JACHBZ010000022.1:72524-72888 GCF_014200575.1 Mucilaginibacter saanensis
TATGCCCACGCTAACACAGCAGGTAACTATGCCCACGCTAACACAGCAGGTAACTATGCCCACGCTAACACAGCAGGTTACTATGCCCACGCTAACACAGCAGGTTACTATGCCCACGCTTGTGTTAAGGGTTCAAACTCTATCGCTGTCGCTTTGGGTATTGAGGGCCATGCTAAAGGGGCATTGGGTTGCTGGATAGTCGTTACGGAGTGGAAACAGGAGCCGGATTACACTTATTCTATTGTTGAAGTCAAAACCGCCAAGGTAGATTGGATATACCGCTGATATTGACCACCCAATTCCGGCGGAATGTGACCAGTGATTCCGCGTCAAATTGACCACCCCATTCCGGGGCAAACTGACC
>NZ_JACHBZ010000023.1 GCF_014200575.1 Mucilaginibacter saanensis
CAAATATCAACACAAAGGGGTAGTCTTTCGGCTACCCCTTAACTTTTATCAAAAAATCTTTTTACCGGACAACAGTGAAACAAGTTCGGCATGACTTGGGCATATATAACATAAAAAGCAAACCTGTTATCCTGAGTAACGAAGGATCTATCTGCGATTATATTCTTCACTGCGTTCAGAATGAAAAGTTGTTGTTAGTTGTTAATTAACCCGCTCGCCTTTCATCTTTGATGCTATCTGCAATGCTTTATAGGCATTAACAATGCCTCCGGTTTTGCTTAAGGTGCTAAAGTCAACTTTAATGGTTTTGCTGCCTGGTTTGTATACCATAGTGCCTGTTAATGGCGTAGCCGACTCCAGGATAGCCTGCTTAAGTTGTTTAGCGCTTAAGGTTGGATAATATTCCAGTATTAAAGCAGCCGTTCCGGCTGTTATGGGCGAAGAAAAACTGGTGCCATCCTCGGTCATAAATTCGGCATCAGTGTCAACAGAGGTCACTTTAACGCCGGGCGCAAAAACGTCAACATTTTTTTTGCCGTAATTGCTGAAATCGCCGGCAAGGTGCTCACCAAGCTTTGGTCCCGACGCCCCAACACTGATCAGGTTGTCTGCATCGGTTGAGCCATCTAAAAAAGTATCATTCGGAAAATCCGGATTGGCGTCCATATCTTCACTGTCATTTCCTGCGGCCTGTACCAGCAATACATCTTTTGATGCGGCATATTTAAAGGCTTCATCAAGCCATTCTTTATGCGGCGATATTTTTTTGCCAAAGCTCATGTTAACAATTTTAGCGCCGTTATCAACAGCATAGTGTATGGCGTTGGCAATGTCCTTATCATATTCATCGCCGTTAGGCACAGCCTTTATAACCATGATCTTTACATTATCGGCAACACCATTAATGCCATAGCCATTATTGCGTACTGCACCAATAAGGCCTGCTACACCTGTTCCGTGCGATGCATCGGCATATTTAAGTATATTATTGCCATACGGTTTGTGATCCATCGTATCCGGATTATCGCCAACTATGCGTTTACGGGCCTCCAAATCAGGCGACATATCATTGTTTAATTTCGCCAGATATTCGCTCAGGTCTTTAATAACAGCAGCATTGTTCATGTTACTGCCCTCCTGCGAAAATATAGAATCCCACACATATTTACTTTGGTTAAGCGTATCGTTGGTCATTTTAAGCTTTACCAGGTCGGCCTGTGTAAAGGTGGCGTTAGGCTGTAAATTAAGTCCTTTTTTAATGTAGCCACTGGTTACCATCAGCGCGTTCATTATAGGCTGCAATTGCTGGGTTTCGGTACGGGCCTTGTTAACGGTGGTATCGTAAACGGTTTTTACGCGTTTCCAGTAAGCATATTGCTTTTTATCCACCGTGTTGGTATCGGTAAGGTTTTCGTATTTGCCTTTAAGCTTATTATATTCCCTAACCTCTTCGGTAGTTTCATTAAAATCTGCTTTTCCGTCGGGCCCGCCCAAAAAGTTCCAGCCGTGTATGTCATCTACATAACCGTTATGGTCATCATCAATTCCATTACCCGGAATTTCTTTGGTGTTTATCCATAACACGCTTTTAAGGTCTTTTTGTAAGGTATCAACACCGCTGTCAATAGTGGCTATCACAACCGGTTTGCTTTTTTTGCCTTGTAAAAAAAGATAAGCCGGTTTCAGGCTTATGCCATAAAAGCCGTTTTCTTTCTGATCCATCAAATGCCAGCCTTTTGGGGGATCAGGCTCTGTTTTGGGGATTATTTGTGCGGAAACGGTTATACTTAATGTTAATGAAACTAATAAAGCAGTGCTGGTAATGTATTTACGGAAATTAAACATGTACAAAAGTTAGTAATAAAAAAATTTAGAGGTCAAATTTGATCCCCTGCGCTAAAGGCAACGTTTTTGAGTAATTAATAGTATTGGTTTGGCGCCTCATGTAAACTTTCCATGCATCAGATCCCGACTCGCGGCCACCGCCGGTTTCCTTTTCACCACCAAATGCGCCGCCGATCTCTGCTCCTGATGTACCAATGTTTACGTTGGCAATTCCACAGTCAGAACCAGCGTAAGACAAAAATTGTTCTGCCTCGCGCAAATTATTAGTCATTATAGCCGATGACAAGCCCTGCGGAACGCCGTTTTGGAGTTCAATAGCCTCGTCAATGGTTTTATATTTTATTAAATAAAGTATTGGGGCAAAGGTTTCGTGTTGTACAATCTTAAAATGATTTTCCACTTCGGCAATACATGGTTTTACATAACAGCCTGAGGTGTATGCGTCGCCCTGTAGCTTGCCGCCTTCTACTACAAATTTACCACCCTCGGCCTTGCATTTTTCAATAGAATCAAGGTATAGGTTCACGGCATCATGATCAATAAGCGGGCCCATGTGGTTATGCTCATCAAGCGGGTTGCCGATACGGATCTGTGCATAGGCACTTACCAACTTTTGCTTGAAGGCTTCATAAACACTTTCGTGAATGATAAGTCTGCGTGTGCTGGTGCAACGCTGGCCCGCGGTGCCTACCGCTCCAAATACGGCGCCTATTAATGACATATCCAGGTCGGCATTTTCGGTAATGATGATGGCATTGTTGCCGCCCAGCTCCAGCAGGCTTTTACCCAGGCGGGCACCAACCGCCGCACTTACGGCTTTACCCATGCGGGTTGATCCGGTGGCCGATATTAAAGGCACACGGGTGTCTGCGGCCATCAGTTCGCCAATATTACGGTCGCCGATGATCAGGTTTGATACCCCTTCGTCAATATTATTCCTTTTAAATACCTCCTGAGCTATGTGCTGGCAGGCAATAGCCGTTAGCGGTGTTTTTTCAGATGGTTTCCAGATGCAAACATCACCGCAAACCCAGGCCAGCAGGGAGTTCCAGCTCCAAACCGCCACCGGGAAATTGAATGCTGAAATAATGCCTACAATACCCAATGGATGATATTGCTCATACATGCGGTGCTCCGGCCTTTCGGAGTGCATGGTTAAGCCATACAGCTGGCGACTAAGGCCAACGGCAAAATCGGCAATGTCAATCATCTCCTGCACTTCGCCCAAACCCTCCTGCAGGCTTTTGCCCATCTCGTAGGATACCAGGGCGCCCAGATCCTGCTTGCTGGCACGCAGGGCCTCACCAATCTGGCGCACAATTTCGCCGCGTTTTGGGGCAGGCGTGGTGCGCCATGTTTTGAAAGCTTTGGCAGCCTGTTCAACCACCTGGTTATAGTCGGTTTCGGTAGCAAATTTTACCGATGCTATTTTTTGACCGTCAACCGGCGATATGATATCTTTTATAGTAGTTCCGGGGCTGCTGCCCCAGGTATTGCCAGTACTAAAAGCTTCATTAATATCGTTTATATGTAAACGTTTTAGAATATCTGAAATATCGAGGCTCATAATTATTACTTTTGCCAAAGGTAAAAATCTTAAGGCAATTTTTTGTTCACTCATCTTTGGCCCGCTAATTGATTGTCATTAATTATCAATGCTTTGCACTTAAATAGTGTTAAAAATGTGTGAATGTTGAAAACTAAATTGCCGGTTAGACACATAGTTGTTGTATTTTGAACTCAATAAGTCTTTAAAAAGCAATAACAATTGTTAACCTAAAGCGGATGTTCTGCAAACAAAATTGAATGGAAGAAGAATTTGAATTTGGTTTTACCGAAGATCCAAAGTTTTCGGTAGAACGGTACGAGGAGATGATCCGGAATCACGACCAGTACTTTTTTGATGCCCAGGCGTTTGAGAACATTATCGACTATTACATCGAAAAAAATGATCCTGCCAAAGCACTGCAAGTAGCAGAGTATGCACGTAACCAGCACCCTTTTGCCGCTGTTTTTTTAATTAAACAAGCCCAGTTACTGGTTGTAACCAATAAGGTGACCGAGGCTTTTGCTGCTTTAGACAAGGCTGCTATGCTTGAGGCCTCTGATGCGGATATTTATATCATCCGCGGCAATTTATACGAAAGTATGGAGCGCTTTGGCGAAGCCTTGGAAAATTATGAAAAAGCATTGGGTCTTGCTGAGGAAACTGACGAGATACTGCTGCATATTGCCTACGTATACCAAAACATGGGCGACTATGATACGGCCATAACTTACCTTAAGCTTTGCCTTAAGCAAAATATGGAAAATCAGGATGCCCTTTACGAACTGGCTTTTTGCTATGACGTAATGGACAATCAGCAAGAGAGCGTACAGTTTTATCAGCAGTATATTGATAACGAGCCCTACAGCTATGCGGCGTGGTATAACCTGGGTAATGCCTATACCAAGCTAAGCCTGTTTGAAAAAGCAATTGATGCTTATGATTATGCTATTCTTATCAAGGATAGCTTTGCATCGGCTTACTTCAATAAAGGTAATGCGCTGGTTAACCTGGAAAAATATGCCGAAGCTATTGAGGTGTATCGCCATACCTTTGAGTATGAGCAGCCTAATGCCGATACTTATTGTGCCATAGGCGAGTGTTATGAAAAGCTGGAGCAAATGGATGATGCCCGGGCGTTTTATAAAAAATCTGTTAAGATGGATCCTAAACTGGCCGATGCCTGGTTTGGGATTGGGGTTACCCTTGATTTTGAGGAACGTTATTTTGAGGCCCTGCACTTTTATAAAAAAGCGCTTGACCTTGACATTGCCAATGCCGATTACTGGTTTGCCATTGCTGATGCAGAGTACAAGCTGGGCCACATGACCGAGGCCGAACAGGCCTATGAAAAGGTGGTTGAACTTAACCCACTGGATATTGATGCCTGGTTAGACTATTCGTCAATATTATATGAGCAGGACCGGCTGGTTGGAGCCATTGAGATTATATCAGAAGCTATAAAAAACAACCCTGAAGCAGCCGAGCTTTATTACCGGATGGTAGCTTATTTATTTGCCAAAGGCGAATATAATGAGGCGCTGAACCAACTGGAAATGGCCTTAACAGCCGATCCGGAAAAACATTATATTCTTTTTGATTATCTGCCCCAGCTTCAAAAGAACAAAGTAATAGTAGATATTATCAACAGATATACCAAATAGATTTGCAGAAGTGCAAATTTCAGGTGCTATGCGGATAATGTGTGATTTAACATCATATATTATCCGCATTTTTTTTACAACCGGTTTGAATTTATTGGCACCCGCAATTTGTACATCTGTAATTGGCAACCTGAAATTTACATACAGGTACTTTTGTAATTCAGAATTTACAAAAACTTCATCATTTCCACATCTGAAATCTGCACACTTGTATAGCAGATTTTGATTTTTTTTCCGACATTTGCGGCATTAGAACTTTTAGTTATAGGCTATAACCAACTACTTATATGAATTATACTATCAATGATCTTCCGGAACGTACAGCCAAACCTCGCGATAAAGGTATTACTATGGTGATGGACAAGGGGTTAAGTTTAAGAGAGGTTGAAGATTTTATTGAGGTTGGTGGCGCTTATACAGATATTGTTAAATTAGGTTGGGCAACATCATACGTTACACCAAATTTGAGCGAAAAAATAAAATTATACCAGGATGCTGGTATTCCTGTATACTTTGGTGGTACTTTATTTGAAGCTTTCATTGTCAGGAAACAATTTGATGACTACTGTCGTATACTGGATAAATACAAGCTGGAGCATTGCGAAGTATCTGACGGATCA
Source organism: Mucilaginibacter saanensis (assembly GCF_014200575.1). Taxonomy (GTDB): domain Bacteria; phylum Bacteroidota; class Bacteroidia; order Sphingobacteriales; family Sphingobacteriaceae; genus Mucilaginibacter. The sequence continues at coordinate 5,676 of NZ_JACHBZ010000023.1, forward strand.
ATTACTATTGAGCACGAAGTAAAGTGCGAATACATTAGTAAACTGGCCAAACAGGTAACCGTGATATCAGAAGTGGGCTCAAAAGATGTGCAAAAGATATTTGCTCCTTACAAATGGATCAAACTGATGAATGCCGAAATTGAAGCCGGCTCCTGGAAGGTAATAGCCGAAGCCCGCGAAAGTGGTAATGTAGGCATATATCGCGACTCGGGCGAGGTAAGGCAAGGGTTGGTTGATGAAATATTAACCCAGATACCGGAGGGTACCATTATTTGGGAAGCTCCGCAAAAAGCGCAGCAGGTTTGGTTTATTAAACTGATTGGCGCCAACGTAAGCTTAGGCAATATTGCCCCTGCTGATATTATACCCCTCGAAACATTGCGACTGGGAATCAGGAGCGATACTTTCGATCATTTTTTGAATTTATAACTGATCTTACTATAAGTTGCTAAAGTCTTCAGATTTATTTTGAAGGCTTTTTTTATATGCTTTAAAGTGATGAATTACCCCAATATCGCCACAGCCGGGTGGCTGTGGGATATTTACCGATTAAGCCAGAAACCGGCGGGGTAAGGGGGCAAATAATTGGTTAGTATTTGAGCTTTGTAATTATAAAGTGGCGGCATCCAGTTGATGACGTACTACCTCACCATCTTATAAAATTGTTTAAAACACTTTTCGCAACGATAATGCTTGAGTGGTAACCATGATAGCGTTAACTTAACGGAGATGCCCCTGGGTATCCTCTGGCAATAATTGTTATTGCAGCGGGGGCAGCTTATCGCTTTTTTATTGGGCGTATTTATTATTTCGTTTAACTTTTGTTCATTAACGATTACGTTCATAATTAACAGGGGCATTTGCAACAAAACTCACTTAAAGCAATTTAACAAAACTGCCATTTTATGTTACAAAACTGCCAGTATGGGTAGTTAAAAGGCGTTTTGGGTATTTAAAGATTTTTTTTTGATAAAAGCCGTTGCAACATGTTGTTTGTATTGTTAATCCAAGTTTTATTCCTGTAGGTTGTTAAGGTGTTTGAATATTGCTTTTTGTGCATCTCCTTTTTTTGTTGATTTTAAATCAATAATTAAAATTGGTGGTTTTCTTTATAATATTACATGCCGAAAGTTTCAGCAATAACAGAGGGCTTTGGTGTATATCTTTATATTTTTGCAGGCAGTACCAAAATAATTGATGAATGAAACAATACGGGCTTATAGGTTATCCGCTTTCACATTCTTTTTCAAAGAAATATTTTACCGAAAAGTTTAAGAACGAAAATATTGAAGACGCAGTTTATGATGTGTATCCGCTTGAAAACATCAAGGATCTGCAGGACCTGCTTGATCAGTATCCTAATATTTGCGGGCTGAATGTAACTATACCGCACAAGGTTGCAGTATTACCTTACCTGGATTGGATTGAGCACGATGCCCGGACTGCAGGCGCTGTAAATTGTATCTGCGTAATTGCAGAAAGCCCGGTACAGGCCGCTTTTTCTGGTGAGGTGGGTATTAAGGGACACGACTTCAGGTTAGAAGGGTACAACACAGATTTGTATGGTTTTGAAATGTCAATAAAACCCCTGATTAAAGATACCAATGAGGAGGCCCTGGTGCTGGGCGATGGCGGCGCTGCAAAAGCCGTTAAATGTGTATTGGAAAATATGGGTATTACGTATAAGGTAGTTACCCGTAAGCCGCATGCCGATCATATTTTATTCAGCGATCTTAAACCGCATCATGTTAAGCAGCATAAGATCATTATTAATACCACTCCGGTTGGTACATCGCCCAAGGTTGATGAATGCCCGCCTATACCCTATGAAGCTATAACAGACGAGCATTTATTGTATGACCTGATATACAACCCAGAAGAAACCATGTTTTTAAGAAAAGGGCGCGAGCAAGGGGCAGTAACAAAGAATGGCTACGAGATGCTCATTTTACAGGCTGAAAGGTCATGGGAAATCTGGAACGCCAAAGATAACCGCCTATGAAATATATAGGTTTATTGCTCATTGCCGCGTTGTTTTTTTCTGCCTGTGGCGGCAATCGTGATTACTCTCCAAAACCACGGGGGTATTATCGTATCGCTTTCCCAAAAAAGGAATACCAGGATTATAATACCGGCTGCCCGTATACATTTAGCTACCCTAAATATGCCATTATTGAACCCGATAAAACCAGGGGAGCAAAGTCATGCTGGGTAAATATGCAGTTTCCGCAGTTTAGGGCTACGCTGCATTTAAGCTATCAGCCCATTACCTCCAAAAAGGTATTTAATGAGCTGGTTGAGGATGCGCGTACATTTGCTTTTAAACATACCGTAAAAGCTACATCAATAGATGAGGGAATTATTGGCTATGCCGACCGCAAAGTTTACGGTATTTATTACACCATTGATGGTAATGCGGCATCGTCTGCACAGTTTTTCCTGACAGATAGTACTAAGAATTACCTGCGCGGGGCGCTCTACTTTAACACCGAACCCCGTCTTGACTCCATACAGCCGGTACTTAATTTCATAAAAAAAGATATGGAAGTGATGATCAAAAGCTTTAAATGGACAGCCCCCTAACCCGCTAAAGGGGGAGTTTTTGATTAGCATCATTATCTTTGTAGTTCCCCCTTTAGGGGGGTAGGGGGCTAATACGCCAGCAGTTTATCCAGCGTTTCTTCCAGCCTTGCTTTAGCCAAAAACTGGTCTTCCAATGCTTTGTTCATGGGGATGGCTGTATCTAAGCTGCCGCAACGCATTACCGGGGCATCAAGGTATTTGAAACAGTGTTCGGCAATATGCGCTGCTATCTCCGCTCCAAAACCATTGGTCAGTGTATCTTCATGTAAAACTAACGCCCGGCCGGTTTTCTTTACGCTGTCTTCAACCGCTTGCTGATCCCAGGGCAGCAGGCTCCGCAGGTCAATGATCTCAATAGACCGTTCAGGATACTTATCAGCGTATTCCAGTGCCCAATGCACACCAAGGCCAAAGGTAATAATGCTGGCCTGTTGGCCCTGTTTTATAATATTGGCCTTGCCTATTTCAATCAGGCAATCATTATCCGGCACATTGCCGGTAATACTGCGGTAAAGATATTTATGTTCAAAATAAATAACGGGGTTAGGGTCATCAATAGCGGCCAGTAATAATCCTTTAGCATCAGCCGGGAAAGCCGGGTAAACTACCTTAAGGCCGGGAGTTTTGGTAAACCAGGCTTCGTTGCTTTGCGAGTGAAAAGGGCCCGCACCCGTGCCGGCACCTGTAGGCATACGTACTACCACATCAACAGTTTGTGCCCAGCGGTAATGCGTTTTAGCCAAATTGTTAATAATCTGATTAAAACCACAGGTAACAAAATCGGCAAATTGCATTTCAACAATAGCTTTATACCCGTTTAAGGCCAGGCCCATACCCGCCCCTACAATGCCCGATTCGCAGATGGGGGTATTACGCACGCGATCTTTACCAAACTCCTCCACAAATCCCTGGGTTATTTTAAATGCGCCTCCGTATTCGGCAATGTCCTGACCTATAATTACCAGGTTGGGGTGCTTAAGCATTCCTTGCCGCAAACCATCGCTTATGGCATCAATGTAGCGTTTGCTGGTTGCCGGTGTGGCTGGTGGTTGTACCGCGGGGAAGCTGTATGGCGCATACATGTCGGCTACTTCGGTTGCTATATCAGGCACTACATCGGCCTCGTTATACACCTTTTCAAATTCAGATTCAATAAGCGCGGTAATTTCCTTTTTAATAACCGGTATCCACTCCGGTTTGATCACGCCTTCATCAAGTAAGTATTTTTCAAAATTATCAACCGGGTCTTTACCGGCCCACCATGCTGTTAAATTTTGCGGAACATATTTGGTGCCTGATGCCTCCTCGTGTCCGCGCATCCGGAATGTTACGCACTCCAGTAATACCGGTCGCGGGTTTTCACGTATGCTGTTATTAATGTCCTTAATAGTATGGTAAACCTCCAGGATGTTGTTGCCATCAATACGGCGGCCTTCTATGCCGTAGCCTATGGCTTTATCAACCAGCTTCAGGCAATTGTACTGCTCATTGGTTGGGGTTGACAGGCCGTAGCCGTTATTTTCAATTAAAAATATGACCGGCAGTTTCCAAACCGAAGCTATATTGAGGGCCTCGTGAAAATCGCCCTCGCTGGTAGCACCCTCGCCGGTAAACACCAGGGTTGATTTTTTTCGTCTCGATAAAACATCAGCCAGGGCAATGCCATCTGCAAGGGCCAGTTGCGGCCCCAGGTGCGATATCATACCGATGATCTTATATTGTTGCGTGCCGAAATGAAAAGAGCGGTCGCGGCCTTTGGTGAAGCCTGAGGGCTTGCCCTGCCACTGTGCCATTAACCGCGAAAGCGGAATATCCCTTGATGTAAAAACACCCAGGTTGCGGTGCATGGGCAAAATATATTCATCTCTTTGCATGGCCAGCGTGCTGCCAACGGCAATAGCCTCCTGCCCAATTCCTGAAAACCATTTGCCAATGCGTCCCTGTCGTAAAAGGATCAGCATTTTTTCCTCAACCAGACGGGGCGTTAACAATTTTTTGTAAAAAAATGTTAAATTTTCATTATCAAGGCTTTTACGGTCAAAAATCATACTGTAAAACTACTGAAGTTTTTAAAACTTTGTATGTTTGGTAATCCTATCAAAAAACTATGAAAAGACTCGGATTTTTATTATTTGCGCTATTATTGATTATCGGTTTTGCTGCCAGCTCACAGGACTATTTTTTACTGCCCGGAAGCTTTTATATGAAGAAAGGCCAGAAGCTTAATCTGCATTTATTGAGCGGTAACGAGTTTCAAAAAGATGCAGAGTATAAATACGAGGCAAAAAAGGTTTCAAAGTTTACATTGTATGAAGGGTCAAAAAAAACAGACTTGAGTGGTGTTTCAAAAGATACGGCAAGTAATGTGCTCAACTACTCGCTTGAAAACAGCGGATTGGCCTTAATTGAGCTGGTAAAAAGCGAAAATATAGAGTCTGAAAGGAATAAGTTTTTAAAATACCTGGATAATGAGGGTTTGGATGCCATTGCCGAGGATGCCAAAAATAGCAACCAGCAGTATTTTGTTGAAAAATCAAACCGCTATTTAAAAACACTAATTGCTGTTGATAAACCTAACGGTAAAGACTTTGATAAGCCATTGGGCGAGGATTACGAAATAATTTTGCAGCAAAATCCTTACAAAGCCAGCTACGGCGATGATGTAACCGCCCAGATATTATTTAAAAGCAAGCCCATAAAGGATGCCGTTGTTATAGTTTACGTAAAATCTATAAACGGAAATGTTTTTCCACAAAAGTTAAGTTCCGATGCACAGGGCCAGGTTTATTTTAAACTAAGCCGCGAAGGTATCTATATGGTTAGCTCGGTGCATGTAGAAGTATCAAAAGATAAAGACGCCGATTTTGAAAGCTGGGGAGCTACTTACACCTTTGCATTTAGCAACGCAGACAGCATGCCTAATACTTACCGGGAATTTGGTTTAGGTGATAAGCATTAATAGGTTTCAATTCTGTGATAACCGGAAAGGCTTATTAAAACGCTACATATCCAAATGTGCTAAGTTGCTTACTGCTCCTGTTGGCATCCGTAATAATGAGGGCGCCCTTACGATATAAGGCAATACCCTCCCAATTATTTTTTTGTGCCGGAAAAGCCGAGGTAACTTGTTTCCATTGTGTGTCATTACGGTTGTTGAGCATCACAATACGACCATAACTGGTAGACTTTTGCTGTAAATAACCCGGATCATTGTCTATCCCGGTTTTAAGGTCAGGAACAGCTTTTTTGATGTTTTGTTCCTGATGGTTAAGCATCTTGTTGTTGAGGTAAGCATTATAATCGCCGTTCCAAAAATAGTTGATGCCGTAAATCTTATCGTCGCTGGTAGCTGCAATATCCGTGATCCTAAAATAAAGGAAAGGCGTTTTAATTTGTTCAGGAGCGCTTTTAAAGGCGGTATCTATTAAGTAACCGCGGCCCCCCTTGGGCTCTCCGTTATATTCATAATAGGCCAGCAGCTTTTTTTCTTTAGGCAGCCAGGTCACACTTTCAAAACCGGCATTGTTTATCTGCAGGTATCTTTTTAGGGTTGTAAAATGCAGCGGGTCAATTACTATTTCATTTTTAACCGTGTCAAGTACGCCTTTAAGCAAAAAGCAATAATTGTAGGTATCAGTGGTTTCAATAGATAGGTACGCTGTTTGGTTAACTATGGTTATAGCCTCAAAGCCTTCGTAGTAGGTTTTTACAGAATCGGGTAGTTTATTCAGGTTTTTGACACTGATGGTTTTGTAGGCAGTTAGCGCGGTATCTTTACCGTCAATCACCCGGCCAATACTGTCAGCGGCTATGCTGTATATAACAAAATCGCCGTCGAGTTTGGTTTCTTTATGATTGCCGTATTGAGGTTCAAGGTAAACCCGGTTATTGTATATCGTCATACCTGAAAACTCCTCATTTATCCCATTAATGCTTTGTGGCAGGGGAATGCTTTTATAAGCATTTTGTCCGCGTGCAGTGCCAGAAAAATAGATGGTCAAAATGTTGAGCAGAACAAAAAAGCGATATGTGTTATACATGATGCCTGAATAATAAATGATACTTTAAAAATAGTTAATTCGTTTTACTTTGCAGTTAGGTATAAGGTTAATAAATTGAGCTATAATATGCTGCATTTAATTCTGATGGTTTTTAACGCGGCGCGCTGCCGTACAACCCTGTTAACGGCGTAAAAACCAATATATTTACCCCTGCAGACAAAAATTTAACAAAATTTAACATTTGAACGCGGAATTTTTTTAGCTAAAAAAAGTTTGTGTGTTTAAGTTTGCCTACCGAATAAAAAAGATTGCATGGAAGAATTAAAAAGTAATACCGAAAATGTTTCATCAGGCACAATTCCTGGTAACTTATCGTATTCAACCGATATCAGGGCACTGAATGAAATGATACAAAAGGAGAGTGCTTTTATCGATCTGCTTAAAATGGAGATGGATAAAGTGATTATCGGGCAAAGATATATGGTGGAGCGATTGCTGATCGGTTTACTGGCCGATGGTCATATCCTGTTAGAGGGTGTGCCGGGGCTGGCAAAAACGCTGGCTATTAATACACTGGCAAAAGCCATACAGGCCGACTATAGCCGTATCCAGTTTACCCCCGATCTTTTACCTGCAGATTTGCTGGGAACCATGATATACAATCAAAAAAAGGAAGAGTTTATAGTTCGTAAAGGGCCTTTATTCTCCAACTTTATCCTGGCCGATGAAATAAACCGTGCCCCGGCAAAGGTGCAGAGTGCATTGCTGGAAGCCATGCAGGAGCGTCAGGTAACTATTGGTGATAATACCTTTCCCCTGCCAAACCCTTTCCTGGTACTGGCTACACAAAATCCTATTGAGCAGGAAGGTACCTACCCGCTGCCCGAAGCACAGGTTGACCGTTTTATGCTGAAGGTAGTGATCAGCTATCCTGATAAGGAAGATGAAAAGAAAATTATCCGTGCTAATATATCGCCTAATGGTATGCCCAAACCAACGCCGATCATTAAGCCTGATGAAATTGTACGTGCCCGTAAAATTGTAAGGGAAGTATACATGGACGAGAAAATTGAGCAATATATTATTGATATCGTTTTTGCAACCCGTTTCCCTGAACAGTTTAAACTGGCGCATTACAAAAATTTGATTACCTATGGTGCATCGCCAAGGGCAAGTATTAACCTGGCACTGGCGGCCAAGGCTTATGCCTTTATTAAACGCAGAGGGTATGTAATTCCTGAGGATGTAAGAGCTATTTGCCATGATGTATTGCGCCACCGTATCGGGCTAAGCTACGAAGCCGAGGCCGAGAACATCACCACTGAAAATATAATTACCGGGATACTTAACGCGGTTGAAGTACCGTAAAGAGCCCCACCCAAACCCTTCCCTAAAGGGAGAGGGCTTAAAAATGTTATACAAATAATTATAAAATGCTGATCAAAAGTGTCACCCTTTAGTGGTGAGATTTAGAGGGGGCTCATAATGGCTAAGGATACCAAGGAACTACTTAAAAAAGTAAGGAAGATAGAGATCAAGACCCGCGGACTAAGTAACCACTTATTCTCAGGTGAGTATCATTCGGCTTTCAAGGGCCGTGGTATGGCATTTAGCGAGGTACGTGAATACCAGCTGGGCGATGAGATTAGAACAATTGACTGGAATGTTACGGCACGTTTTAACCACCCTTATGTAAAGGTGTTTGATGAGGAACGGGAACTTACCGTAATGCTACTGATGGATGTGAGCGGTTCTGAAAACTTTGGTACCCTAAACCAACAAAAGCAGGATCTGGCAACGGAGCTTTGCGCTGTACTGGCGTTTTCGGCTATACAGAACAATGATAAGGTGGGGGTGATTTTTTTTAGCGATAAGATAGAAAAATTCATTCCGCCCAAAAAAGGCCGTACCCATATCCTGATGATCATCAGGGAACTGATTGATTTTAAGCCCGAAAATAAAGGTACTAACGTGGCCGAAGCGTTACGGTATTTTACCCGTGTCATCAAGAAGAAATGCACCGCTTTTATTCTTTCTGATTTTATAAGTCCGGGTTTTGATGACGAATTAAAGATTGCCAATAAAAAACATGATATTATTGCCCTGAGGCTGTACGACAAACATGAAGAAGAGTTTCCAAACCTGGGGCTGATACCGATGCAAGACGAAGAAACCGGTGAACTGTTATGGGTTAACACTGCCGATGATGCCGTGCGCAACGCTTTTAAGGCCGAAGCTTTGAGAAGGAACGGAACGCTGCAGGAAACGTTTCGTAAATCGGGTGTTGACTTTACAAGCGTAGGTACCCATGAATCATACGTAAAGCCATTAATGACATTATTTAAAAAACGCGAAGGCAGAAGATGATAAGGAACTTTAAATACATCCTGATCCTGTGTGTAATATTGATAGGCTCTTTTTATAAAGCCGGCGCCCAGAGTATCCGGGCCGAAGCCAAGCTTGACCGCGCGGTGATCATGATAGGTGAGCAAACACAATTTCATCTCAGTGTACAGTTTAACGCAAAGGATAAAGTTGAGTTTCCTTTGGTAACTGATACCATTGGCGGTAAAATTCAAGTGGTAAGCACCAAGGCCGATACTTCTTTTGACAAGAGCGATGTAAGCCTGGAAACCATCCGTAAAACCTATGTTATTACCGCGTTTGATAGCGGCGATTATGTAATACCATCGTACGCATTTCATGCGCAGGGTGGCGACTCAAAAACTGTGGAGCTAAGGCTGCAGGTGGAGCCCGTTGCGGTTGATACCACCAAAGCCATTTATGATATTAAGCAGCCGCTTGCCATCAAGTATACCTTTTGGGACTGGCTGCGTGATAATTGGGTTTTGGTAACCGGGATACTGGCAGCTATACTCATTATTGGTGGTGTTATTTATTATCTCCGCAAAAGGCCTAAAAAGGTTGAAGTGGTTGAGGAGCCTAAGCCTGTGATTCCACCGCATATTGCTGCTTTACAAAAATTGACTGACCTGCGTGATAGAAAATTATGGCAGCAGGAGCAGATAAAGCAATACCATACAGAGCTAAGTGATGTAATACGCGAGTACCTGGAAAACCGCTATGCTATACAGGCACTGGAACAAACATCCGACGAGATTTTTGCCAGTTTGCGGTATATGGATATTGCCGAAGAGAACAGGAATTTGCTGCGCCAGATGCTGATCCTGGCCGATTTGGTAAAATTTGCCAAAGAGAAACCGCTGCCTTATGAAAATGAGCAAAGTATGGATAATGCTATCGCTTTTGTAAATAAAACGCAGCAATATGTTCAACCACCCGTTGTAAAGGAAGAGGATAAGAAATGAGCTGGTTTAAGGGAATAGAATTTGCCCATCCGGGATTTTTCTGGTTATTGATCATTATACCTTTAATGATAAGCTGGTACATCTGGAAACAGCGCCAGTTACAAGGCAATTTAAGCGTACCTACGCTTAAAGGCTTCACTATATTGAAAAAGAGTAAGGTGGCCCGTTTCAGGCATGTGGGTATTGTATTGCGCTCACTGGCTTTGGCCGCTTTAATAGTAGCAATGGCCAGGCCGCAATCATCATTGAGCTGGCAGGATAGCACCACCGAGGGTATTGATATCATGATAGCCTCAGACATATCAGGCAGTATGCTGGCTGAGGATTTTAAACCCAACCGCCTGGAAGCTGGTAAAAACATTGCCATTGATTTTATCAAGAACCGCCCCAATGACCGTATAGGGCTGGTAATATTTAGCGGCGAGAGTTTTACGCAGTGCCCGCTCACTATTGATCACGATGTACTTATTAATCTGTATGCCGATATCAAGAACGGGATGATAGAAGATGGTACCGCAATTGGTATGGGATTGGCAACAGCTGTAAACCGTTTAAGGGGTAGTGAGGCAAAAAGTAAGGTGGTGATATTACTTACCGATGGTTCAAACAATTCAGGATCAATACCGCCCATTACCGCTGCCGAAATTGCCAAACAATTTAACGTAAGGGTATATACAGTTGGCCTTGGTACTAATGGGTATGCCCCGTATCCGGTTCAAACACCTGTAGGGATACAATACCAACGCATGAAGGTTGATATTGATGAGGGTACGTTATCAAAAATTGCCACTATTACCGGTGGTAAATACTTCAGGGCAACTGATAATGAAACACTGAAACAAATTTATATCCAGATTGATAAACTGGAAAAAGCTAAAATTGACGTAACCCAGTACCGTAGAAAAACAGAGATGTTTTTACCCTGGGCCATTATTGCGCTGATATTATTGTCACTTGAATTTTTACTAAAAAACACGCTGTTTAAGGGGGCTTTAACTTAATAAAATGCTACGTTTTGCACATATAGATATTTTATGGGGACTGCTGGTAATTCCGGTGTTTATCCTGCTGTTCTTGCTGGTAAGCCGCTGGAAAAAAAAGGCTGTTGCCTCATTGGGAGATAAAAACGTAGTTAGGCTGATGATGCCGCAGGTTTCGTTTTCAAGGCCGTGGCTTAAATTTATCTTTTTCCTGATAGCTTATGCCAGCTTAATAGTGGGTATGGCCGATCCGCTGCTGGGTTCAAAAACCGAAGAGGTAAAACGCAAAGGTGCAGATCTGATGATTTTGCTGGATGTGTCGAACAGTATGCTCTCGCAGGATCTTGCCCCTAACCGTTTGGAAAATGCCAAGCAAGCCATTGCGCAGCTGATTGATAAAATGCATGACGACCGTATAGGTATTATTGTTTTTGCAGGTCAGGCCTATGTTCAGTTACCTGTTACTACTGATTACTCTGCCGCCAAATTATTTTTAAATACCATTAACACCAATATGGTGCCTACACAAGGTACTGCCATTGGCGCGGCTATTGACCTGGGCATGAAATCATTTGATTTTAAGAACGGAACAGGGAAGGCCATGATCATTATAACCGATGGCGAAAATCATGAGGACAACGCTGTTGAAGCCGCTACAAGGGCCAAAAGCAGGGATGTAGTTGTAAATGTAGTTGGAGTTGGATCAGAGGCTGGCGCACCTATTCCCGTTAATGGAAATGATACAAAATCAGGTTATCGTAAAGACGAAACCGGCAAAGAGGTGATCAGTAAGCTGAATGAGGATATGTGTAAGGAGATTGCGGCTGCCGGTAGCGGTGTTTATGTAAGAGCCAATAACTCCAACAGTGGCTTAAGCATTGTAATGGATCAGATAGGTAAAATACAGCGTAAAATGTATGATAGTAAGACCTATAAGGACTACGAAGATCGTTTTCAGTTTTTCCTGGGCATTACACTGGTGTTGCTGGTGGTAGAGTTTTTTATATCGAACCGCAAAAATATGCGCTTAAGCGGGTTAAAATTATTTGAAGTAAAAAAGTCATGAAGCAATTTATCATAGTTGTATTATTAGTACTGCAGGCTTCTTTCCTTTTTGCCCAGCAAGAAAAAAAGTTCATTAAAAAGGGTAATGAGCTATACCAGGAGCAAAACTATAAGGATGCCGAAAATAACTACCGCCTGTCGGTTGGTAAAAAGGATAAAACAGTTGAAGGTAATTTTAACCTTGGCGATGCCTTGTATAAGCAAAAAAAATATGATGAAGCCGGTAAGCAGTTCAACAAGATTGCTGCCTCATCAACCAACAAGGAAGTATTGGCCAAAGCCTATCATAACTTAGGTAATTCATTACTGGATTCAAAAAAGCTGGAAGAGAGCATCGAGGCCTACAAAAAGTCGCTGCTCAACAACCCACAGGATGACGAAACCCGGTACAACCTGGCCTACGCGCAAAAAAAGCTACAGCAAAAGAAAAATCAGGATAAGAATAATAAGAACAACAAGAACGATAAGAATAAGGACAAGGATAAGAAGGATCAGAATAAAAAGAAGGACGATAAGAATAAAGATAAAGACAAGGATAAGAAAGACCAGGACAAAAAGAACCAGGACGATAAGAATAAAGACGACAAAGGCAAAAACGATCAGGATAAAAAAGATGAGCAAAATGGGCAGCAGCCACAGCCTAACAATGTATCAAAAGACGATGCTGAACGGATGCTGGAGGCCCTGAGCAATGATGAAAAGCAAACACAGGACAAGCTTAAAAATAAAAAGCTGAAAGGTGCCAAAGTACACATTGAAAAAGACTGGTAAGCGATATTGTTATAGATAATGAAAAGAAAATATTGCATATTATTATTGCTGCTACTGCTTAATGTAAGTGTGCTTTTTGCTGCCGATGTAAAATTTACAGTATCGGTGAGTAAAACAGAGGTGGGTACAACAGAGCAATTTGAAATTACGTTTGCCATAAATGGTAATGGCGACCGCTTTACACCTCCGTCGTTCAATGGTTTTCTGGTAGTGTCGGGACCCAATGTATCAACCAGCATGACGGTTATTAACGGCAATGCATCGTCAAGCCTGTCTTACAGTTATGATCTGGTTGCGGTAAAAGAAGGTACCTATACCATTGGGGCTGCTACTATTTTGGTAAACGGTAAAGAGCAAAGCACCAAACCTATTAAAATAAAGGTGGTTAAGGGTCAGGGAGCGCAACAAAATAACAATGTTCAGACTCAACAGGGTCAAACCGGCCCCAATAATGGGGTTACCATGCACCAGGCGGGTACAGATATTTCCAAATCATTATTCATCAGGGCAGACGTAGACAAAAGCCGGGTGTATCTGGGCGAACAGATAACGCTTACCTACAAACTATATACCCGGGTTGCGCTTGTAGGCAGCGAGCCCGAAAAGCTGCCTGATCTGAATGGATTTTATAGTCAGGACATTAAAAATCCCGATCAGAATGTGAAATGGCGCACTGAGATTTATAAGGGCGCAAAGTATAACGTTGCGGATATGAAGCAAACTATACTTTTCCCTGAGCATGAGGGCGATATCACGATCGACCCAATTTCGATGTTTTTTGTGGTAAGGGAATCTGCCGGAGCATCGCGCGATCCTTTCGATCAGTTTTTTGACTCGTATAACGACGTTAAGTATAAAATTAAAAGCACGCCGGTAATTGTACATGTAAAACCCCTGCCCCGGGCTGGTAAGCCTGAAGGCTTTGGCGGTGCAGTCGGCCGTTTTTCTATCAGCACCGGGGTTGATAAGCAGGAGCTGAAATCAAACGAGCCGCTTAATTATAAAATTAAGATCTCGGGCACCGGGAACCTTAAATTATTAAAACCACTTAGCCCGGTTTTTCCTGCCGATTTTGAGAAATATGATCCTAAAACGGTTGACACTATTGCTGAAAAACAAAATGGCGTATCGGGCACCCGTACCTATACCTATTTGTTGATACCGCGGCATCAGGGTAATTTTACCATTGAACCTATTAAGTTTTCTTATTTTGATCCGTCAACCGGCAAATATGTAATCTTGCCAACCAAGGCGTTCCCGATAAAAGTAAATAAAGGCCTGTCAGAAAATAATGTTACCGCTTACTCCGGTGCAGACAAGCAGGATGTTAAACTTTTAAACAAAGATATCCGCTACATTAAAACCAATACCGATGGCATCACCAAAAAGGGTGAAGGCTTTTATGGGTCGGGCTTATATTACAGTCTGCTTGCCTTTGGTCCGCTATTGTTTTTAGGCGCCTTAGTCTACGGTAAATGGGACGAAAAGAATAACAGCGATATTGTTAAAGTAAAAAGCCGCAAGGCCGGCAAAATAGCAGCCAAACATTTGGCAAGCGCGCAGGCGCAGTTGTCTGCCAATAATACCAAAGCATTTTACGAAAATGTGTTTAAAGGTTTATATGGTTATTTGAGTGATAAGCTGAATATTGCCGCTGCAGATTTAAACCGTGAAAAGATTGCCACAGAACTAAAGGTTCGTTCCCTGGATGAAGTGCTCATTAATGAGTTGCTGGATACGCTTGACCTTTGCGATATGGCCCGCTACGCACCTGTGTCAGGCCTGTCTGAACAACAGATTTTTGACAAAGCAAAAAATATGATCAATGACATTGAAAATAAAATATAACATGCTCAGGCGCATCATATACCTGTTGTTGCTCATAGGGGCACCACTATTGGCTTTTTGCGATAACGGTGCAGCTACCCTGTTTAAAAAAGGAAATGGCCAGTATGCTAAAGCGCAATATAAACAGGCCATCACATTTTATGAGAAACTGATTGATGGTGGCTACCAATCATCGGCGGTGTTTTTTAATTTGGGGAATGCTTTTTATAAAACAGGGGATAATACGTCGGCCATATTATATTATGAAAAGGCGCATAAACTTTCACCGGGCGACGAAGATATCAGGTTTAATAATCAGCTGGTTAATTCAAAAATAACGGATAAGCTGGATGAAGTTCCTGAGTTTTTTATCACCAAATGGTGGCATGGGTTTATTTTAGGATTTTCATTAAATGCACTGGCTGTATTGAGTGTGCTTTTCTTGCTGACTGGTTCGCTGGTTTTTATTCTTTACCGGTTCACCAATTCGGTAGTGGTTAAAAAGGTTTCGTTTTATAGTGCTATCCTGCTGTTGTTTTTTGGGCTTGTTACTATTTTTGTAGCAGGCAGGCAGGCAGATTATTTTGATACGCATCATCAGGCCATTGTTTTTAGCAGTTCGGTAACTATTAAAAGCGAGCCGGGGGGTAAAGCCTCAAAAGATCTTTTTGTACTGCACGATGGTACCAAGGTTGATATTCTGGAGCACAATAACGACTGGGTAAAAATCAAGTTGCCCAATGGCAACGAGGGCTGGATTGGCGCAACAGATATCAGGGAAATATAAGCAGTTCGACATCACTGTTCCTTGCTCCGAACGAACGCCGTGATGCATCTGTCCAGGTGGGCATTGTTCAATAATGGTGCTTGATTAACAATCGGAACGATAAATCCTATCTTGAAATGGTAGCTAAGCATTTTCTACGCAGGCCTGCATCTGTCAAATCGTAACAGCGATTAAGCTCACTCAGCGTAAAATAATATGCTTTTACCCCAATGGGGGTATTTGTTGAAAACAAACACATTCCGGATGGTAATACTTCTACTAAAGTATTACTTGAAAAAACGTTATACTTCTAATAAGCAGCTCCGGACTGTGGATTATATTGGCTTAGTAGCTAAACGTTTTTTGTCCTATCTCCAGCAAATTCAATACATCCTCTTTACTGCCTGTAAACGGTCCTGATGATTCTATTTTGAAACTGGCCATAGCCGCCGCAAACTCTCCGGCTTCCTGGAACGAAGCGCCTTTAGTGCGCTGGTATAAGTAACCCGCCATGTAAGTATCGCCGCAACCGGTGGCATCAACAACAGCAGTAGGGATATAAGCCGGGACATTATAAAAAAGGCCATCAGCATAAATCACAGATCCCATGCTGCCTAAGGTAATAACCACTTCTTTAACACCCCATTCTGCCAGTACTTCTGCACCCTTTTTGATGTCTGTAAGGCCGGTAAGGGCTTCCAATTCGTGTTCATTAACCTTTAAAATATCAATATAGCGTAGTGCTTCTTTTTTTGCAGGCCAGTCAACAGCCACAACGTTTTTGTCTTCTACTTTACGTAAATAACCTTGTGCATCTAATGATACCCTTCCACGGCTATTCAATTCCTTAATCAGTTCTACCGGGATATCATCAGCCAATAACGGGCCCAAATGGAATATTTTAGCATCGACGCCAAGTAATTGGTCAATGGTAAAAGGATCGGCTTTTTGCAATACCCTTTGCGTGCGGTGATCCTGATTGCCCGAGTAAATATTTTCAAAGTATACGGTATGTGCACAGGTGGAGGCATGTACCTCGGTTCCTTTGGCACGTAACGCTTCAACAGTATGCATTTCGCTTTGAGCCAATGAAGTTACCAGAACATAACTTACATCCATATTACGGATGGCGCTTGAAAAGTAAAAAGAAGTACCACCGGCCATGTGTTTAACTGCCTGTGGCGTCACCACCTTGTCTAACGTAATATGCCCTATGCAACAAATATCGTACATGAAGTTTTTATTAATGATAAATTACCCCATTGTTATCTATTATCAAGGGCAAGCCGCAAATGTAGGGAATAAGATGCTTTTTAAATGTAATTTACGGGTTACAACCTAAAAAATGACATACAAATCGGTTTATAGATAACCATTCTAAACAAACAAACCCTGTAATACATTGCGTTTTACAGGGTTTGTTTTAATTGATAATGAGGTAGTTTTAAAATATGCTGAGCAAAGTAACCGCGCTCATCAATATCATCAGTGCGTCCTCAACTATGGTAACCGTACTCATGGGTAGGTTAAAAACAGCCCCAAGGCAGGCACATTGTATTTTACGTTTGTTCAATACACTTTGCAACACACCTATCAGGCTTATGGTCATTACTATAAATGTAATTAAGTTTACGGCAAACGGCGCTATATTCAGCGCGAAGGCTAAACCCAGCCCCAATTCAATAAAGGCATAAATGTAGCCCCATGATTTAAAGCGTTTGGCTACAATGTCATACATGGAATAACTATCGGCAAAACCTTGCAGATTTAGCAGTTTAAAAAAGGAGAATACCAGGAAAAAGCCACTCATAAATATACGCATGGCGGTCATCGCCATAAACCCTTGCGTGCTGTAGCCTGCAATAATTGCAATGGTTAAAACATAGGCAAATATCAATAATATGGGTTTGTAGGTAGCCAGCCAGGTACGTTTTTCTGCATCGGCTTCCATGCTCATTTCATGGGAATGCTGCGCCTCACTTAGCTGATACTTTGGATAATCTTTTAGGGCATCCTGTAAAGTTGTTGTCGGGATGTGCTGTGCCATCGTAATATCGGCGGTGCCTTCGGCTAAAGAAATATCTACTTTTTGAACATTTTTTACCTGCGAAAGCAGTGTTTGAACTTTATGCTGACAACCGCCGCAGGTCATGCCGGTTATTTGATAGGTATGTGTCATTGATTTAAATAATTAAATTGATAACACAAATTTACCTCTGGAGGCGCCCTGATACTTTACGGAATTATTGATGGATGTTATAAGATTTTTCGCTATTGAGGAGATACTTTACAGATCATCCAAGTTTTGACGCTTGTGGCCCTGCAGTTTTTTAAATTGTGAGGGTGTCATCCCGGTTACCTGTTTAAACTGGGCCGACAGGTAGGCGACGCTGCTATATCCCATCTGGTAGGCAATTTCTGACAAACTCAGTTCATTATAGATCAGCAGTTCCTTGGCTTTTTCAATTTTCTGGGCTATGTAATACTTCTCAATAGTGGTGCCTTCAACTGCCGAAAACAAATTGCTCAGGTAACTATAATCATGATGCAGGCTATCTGTTAATATGGCCGAAAGCTTCAAGGGGGTAGCATCTTCGGTATAATGAACCAGCTTAATGATCTGTGTTTTAATCTGCTCAATTAATCGGCTTTTTTGGTTGTCAATAACCTCAAAACCAAGGCTGTTCAGCGCTTTTTCCAATTGTTCAAGCTGCGCGGCTTCCGGAGCTGTATTAAGCGTGATTTCGCCAAGCTCAATGCCAAGCGGCTCAATGCCAGCTTTTTCAAGCTCGGTTTTTACCGCCATTTTACAGCGGTTGCATACCATGTTTTTTACGTAGAGTTTCACAATGTATAAATGTGCTGTAAAATTACATATAAAACCGGTGGTACTGAAACCCCGCAGTTTACAGGGTTGTTTTTTATAATGGAGTAAAACATGCTTTATTTCCATAAACGGTTTAAAAAATTTATTTTGCAGCTTTTAATGACCAATTTTATCAAACCAAATAAACTAAGTACCTCAACAGATGCTGAACTGCTATCTATTTACCGTAATAGCGGTGATGTTACGGTTTTAGGGCAATTATATGAAAGATATATGCCCTTGATTTATGGAGTTTGCTTAAAGTATTTGAAAGATGAAGAGCTGGCCAAAGATGCAGTAATGGGGATATTTGAGGAGCTGGTAACTAAAGCTAAACAGCACGATATTCATGTTTTCAGAAACTGGCTATACGTACTTGGGCGCAATTATTGCCTGATGCAGTTAAGAGCCGGTAAAAAGGTGGAACTGGTTGCTTTTGATGACGTTATGGAATTTGCCCCGCTTTTGCATCATGATAGTAATAACCGCGAAGAAGCCTATAAGGCGTTGGAGCGTTGTATTGATAAACTGGCAGGGGCACAAAAGCAAAGCATTGATTTGTTTTATCTGAAAGAAAAATGCTACAAAGAGGTAGCCGATGTTACCGGTTTTAGTTTGAACGAGGTGAAGAGTTATATACAAAATGGCAAAAGGAACCTGAAAATTTGCCTGGAGAAGAACAGTGAGCAATAAGAAAGCCGACATATCGCAGATTAGAAAGTACCTTAACGGGGAGCTTGATGCCGGGGCTATGCACAAGCTGGAACGGGAAGCTATTGACGATCCGTTTTTAATGGATGCCCTGGAAGGATATGAAAATACCGCCGGAAAAGATCAGCAGCCTAACCTGGATGAACTCCATAGCAGATTAGCGCAACGCACCGTAGTTACAAAAGGGCGCATCATTCCATGGAAAGTATGGTCAATAGCGGCATCAGTGTTAGTGGTGTTAACCATCGGTGGTTTATGGTTAAAAAAAACACCGGGTACAGAGAAAGTAAGGGAGGTTGCCCAGGCCGATAAAACTGTAGTTGAAGAACCACAACCGGCAGATACTTTGAAAGCACCGGTTGCTGCGGCGCCGGCTCCGCTTGTGGCACAAAATATAAAACCTGCACCAGTATTAAAGCAAGGACAAAAACCTGCTGCAAAGCCTACCGATAAATCGGTATATCAGCAGGAAATTTCTGCTGCCGATGCCAATGTGCCTGCTTCTGCCAATAATAATAGTGTAGCTGCTGTTGAACCACCTCCTGTAACTTTACGTGAAGCTAAGGCACAAGAAGATAAAAAGGATAAAACCCAGCAACTGAGCGAGGTGGTGGTGATGAATTATACCTCGCAAGGTAAAAAGGATAGTATTAACAATGTGGCTATGCTTAAGAAAAAGACTCCGGTAGAGTCAAGGCTGCAGGGAAAGGTTGAGGGTTTAACGGTGATAACCTCGAAAGATTCAAAAACACAGCTTGATCCTAACCGTATTGCGGGGGTTATCCTGTCAAAAGATGACGGATCGCCGGTAATTGGGGCGGCCATACGGGTTAGGGGTACTAACAAGAGTACTGTTACCAATGCCAGCGGATATTTTGTATTGCCAGTAGGAGCATTTGGCAACAAAGAAACCCTGGATATTGCCTCCATTGGTTATGAGCGTAAACAAATAAGTGCCAAAGGCGGCGACAGTGTAAAAGTAGTACTTGACCAGGATAAGGCTGCGCTGAGCGAGGTTGTTGTAGTAGGCTACGGATCAAAAAAGGATGCTGATGAAGAATCAACCGCCGAAAGTGCACATCCGCAGGATGGCTGGGGCAGTTTGAAGAAATACTTGCAAAATAACGCCGTTTTGCCCGATGGTACAACCGGCAATGTAAGCGTAATATTTGTGGTTGACACCGATGGCAGCTTAAGTGATTTTAAAGTTAAAAAGAGCTTGAATCCTACTGCCGATCAAAAGGCTATTGACCTGATAAAAAACGGGCCTTCATGGGTTGGTAACAATAACAAAAAGCCACAAAATGTTACCGTTAAGGTGAAGTTTCAAAAGCAAAAATAAGTATTGATCTGCTTTTTGATCCTGAACAGTGGGCTTAAATAACCAAGCCCCGGATGTAAATTCACAGGTATGATATCAACAAAAAGAGCGATGAGGTTTCCTTCATCGCTCTTTTTGTTGATATATAATTCCGGTTATGACTTTTTCTTGTCGGCAAATGAAAATACCTTTTGCAATAAAGGCGTGGTGCGTGCACCAAGGTTTGAGCGGATATTTAATTCCTCTTTGGCTATTTCAACAAACAAACCGCTGATGGCTTTTTGCGTTACATAATCGCTGATATCAGGATTAAGTTTTGATACAAACGGTACTTTATCATAGGCTTTAGCGGCATCTGCATAGTACTTGGTTGCGTTAACTTTATTCAAACTACCCTGTATAACCGGTTTAAACTTAGCCGATAGCTGAGTGGTAGTTGTACGTTTAAAATATTGAGTTGCGGCATCCTGGTTGCCCAATAAAATATTGGTAACATCCTGTAGGGTCATTTGCTTAATAGCGGCCACAAAAATGGGTTTTGCCTGGCCCGCTGCATCCTCTGCGGCGCGGTTAAGCGACAGGATCACGTTATCGCATAGTTTGCCCATGCCAAGTCCGCGTAATGTTTTTTCGGCCTTTTGTGCTTCAGGTGGAAAAAGTATTTTAACGGCAGCATTGCCAAAAAAACCATTCACGGCCGATAGCTGATCTGAGCTTTTGCCCGTTCCAATCTCAAGGGCTTGCTTAAGGCCATTGCCGATCTCTGAAGTTGATGGTGTTCCCTGTGAAGGTGAAGCTGCCTGTACGGTTTGATTAAGGGTGTCGCAACTGGTAAATATGATAAAAACCAGTAAGGTAGTTATGGCTAAAATTTTTGCTCTCATAGTGGTTAAATTTAGTAAAAAATTGCTGCCACAAAAATATTATCCTATCACCCTTAACAAGGCAAATACACCCGCAGCAATAAGGGCCGAAATAGGAATAGTTATGATCCAGGCCCAAACCAGGTTAATGGTAACCCCCCAACGTACAGCCGAAACCCTTTTGGTTAAACCTACCCCTATAATAGAACCTGTAATAGTATGCGTTGTTGATACCGGGATACCAAATCTTTCGGTAATAAACAAGGTTATGGCACCGGCGGTTTCGGCACTTACACCCTCTAACGGGGTAACCTTGGTGATTTTTGACCCCATGGTTTTAACAATTTTCCATCCGCCAGACATGGTACCTGCTGCAATGGCCGAGTAGCAAGCCAACGGGATCCACTCGGGCATTGGTGCCCCGCTTTTAATTACGTTTGAGGTAACCAGGGTTACATATAATATACCCATTACCTTTTGAGCATCGTTACCACCATGAGCAAAACTAAGCGCCGCGGCCGATACCAGCTGGGCTCTTTTAAACCAGCGCTCGGCAACCGCAGGCCGGGCACCTTTACACAAGTGCAATATAAGTATGGTTACAATGTAAGCTATAATTAAACCTATAAATGGAGCAAGAACAATGTAGGCTATAATGGTTAGCACGTAATGCATTTCAATAGCATTAAGCGGGTTAGCATGCATGTAAATGGCATTGGCCATACCAGCGCCTGCAAAACCACCAATAAGCGTGTGTGATGAGCTTGACGGGATACCAAACCACCAGGTGATCAGGTTCCAGGATATGGCAGCTATTAAACCGGCCAGTATAACATGTATGGTAACATAGTGCTCCAATACAATTTTTGATACGGTATTGGCAACCTTATGATCTTTGATAACAAAGTAAGCAGCAAAATTAAATACCGCAGCCATTAAAACGGCTTGAAATGGTGTTAATACCTTGGTAGATACTATAGTAGCAATAGAGTTGGCCGCATCATGAAAACCATTTGTATAGTCAAAAACAAGGGCAAGAACAACAACAACAACAAGTAGGGAGGTAACCATTTAATGATGATTAGGTATGCTTAAGCGTTTTTAACTAAAATTGATTCCATTACGTTTGCTGCATCTTCGCACATATCGGTTGCAGTTTCAAGAGCAGCAAGTATTTCTTTATATTTTATAAGACGGATAGCATCCTTTTCGTACAGGAACAGGTCGGCAACGGCGCGGTCAAACACGTAATCGGCCTGGTTTTCTACACTGTTTATCCTGATGCAGGAATCGGCAATGTTACGTACGTTCCTTAAGTCTTTTAATTCCTTTACGGCCTTTTCCAGATCAATACTGGCCTGTAATATCAGGTCAGACAGTTTGCGGATATGCTCATTAAAATCGTCTATTTTGTAAAGGCTCATGCGGTTAGCAGCCCCATGTATATAATCGGCTACATCATCAATAGCTGTAGCCAGTGCATGTATGTCTTCGCGGTCAAAAGGCGTAATAAAGTTTTTGCCCAGCTCCAGGTATATCTGGTGGGTTAGCTCGTCGCCTTTATTCTCTAATTTGTCAATTTGTTTATACAGTTCTTCCCGGGTTGCAGGGTTATTGGAGTTAACGGCCTCAACCAGTACGGTAGCCATAGTAACTACATTGCTTGCTGCCTGCTCAAATAAAGGAAAAAATATTTTTTTATCCTTGGGTACAAAATACTGGAAAATACTGTTAAGTGACATAATGCTCTAAATTGGGGTAAAGGTACGGTTGCTATGTTAAGTTAATGTTAACTTTTTAACACTGGTATATGCGGGAAAGGTAAGGTTTGTTTTACAATTTGCAATGTAAAACCAAATGTTGAACCCAGCCCCTCGGTGCTGCGCACGTTGATGGTTTGCTGATGTGCCTCAATGATGTGTTTTACAATAGCCAGCCCTAAACCCGAACCGCCAATTTGCCTTGAACGGCTAGTATCTGTGCGGTAAAAACGCTCAAATAAGCGTGGAAGGAACTTTTCCTCAATGCCTATACCATCGTCAGTTACCTCTATTAATACCTGGTCATGCAGTACAAAAAGGCTTACCGAGGTGCTGCCTTCTTCTTTACCATACTTAAAGGAGTTGTCAATGAGGTTTACCAATACCTGTCGTATTTTTTCACGGTCGGCATATACTAAAATGCCTTCGTCGTATTTTTGTTTAAATATTAATTTAATATGGTATTGCTTGCCTTTGATCTCTAATGATTCAAAAACCTCTTTAATCAGGTCGTTGATCTTGAATTTGCTGTAATTGATAGGTATTTCGCCCGATTCTAATTTGGAGATCTCGTCCAGATCCTTGATCAGGTAACTTAAGCGATCAACATTTTTTGATGCCTTATCTAAAAACTGGCGGGCCATTTCGCGGTCGTCAAAGTCATCGTCCTGCAGGGCCTCAATATAGCCCTGTATAGCAAAAAGCGGCGTTTTAAACTCGTGTGATATATTTGACAGGAAATCGCGACGAAATTTTTCCTGTTTGCGCAGCTCGTCAATTTCTATTTTCTTTTGCTTGGCCCATTCTTTTACCTCCTGTTCCACATCATTGATTGGGTTGGCACTTACATGCTCGCCCAATGCATCGCGCAGATCGCGGCCCAGCTTTAAATTGTGAATAAGTTTGTAAATGAGTTTTATACGCGAATAAATGTATTTTTCAATGAGGTAATAAAAAACAACGTAGCTGGTAATGAGCGTAGCCAAAAAGGTTACCATTACATCATACCATTTGTGTTGAAAGTAAAAGTTAACGGCCGACAGCGTTATAGCTACGCCAAGAGCGGTTATTAAAACCAGTACGCGCAAATTCATATCGTAAAGTTACGATTTGTAGATGATTAACTGCCAGCGGAATGGCCAATGCCATGTTAAATTATAGTTATCAATTTCTGCATTTTTCAATAATGTTACTAATTCATGCTTTTTAAAGGCACGTTTTACCGAAAGTGGGCCATCGTTACGTACCATTTTGTTGCGGGTAAAAATGTGTGTAATGGCAATAACGGCGTAGTAAAGCAGCCAATGGCGGTGCAGATCGGTAATAATGATGCCTTTACGTGCCGATGACTGCATGTTTTTGATAAGCTGTATCCAGTGCTCGTCGTTAAAGTGATGTGTAAACAGGCTGCTGATAATAATATCGTAGCAATTGATATTGCTATCGGCGATAACGTCGGTAAGCAGATAATTGATATTATAGAACCCGGCAGATTCCTGGCGGGCAAAGGTAATGGCGGCCGGTGCAGCATCAAGCCCGGTGAGTTTTAATGGGAGCTTATTGCGGGCAGCCCATTTGTCAATGGCAATTAGGGCATCGCCCCCACCGCAGCCCCAATCACTTACGGAATAACCAGAACGGACAGGGAATTTTTTTAAGGCTTTGATTAATTTTTTGTGCCCACCAAACCAGGCGTTTACTTTGCCTAATCCGGCTAAAACGGGTGCAATTTCGCTTACAGGTAGGTCAAAGTCGTCCATTATTTCGGCGTCAAAGGCGCGTATCCTTAAATCGGTCATGTAGTAGATACGCCAACATCAGGCAAAAGGTTTGCCGTGGGTTTTACTAATTAAAAAACGGGATACCGGGGGCAGCCCGTTTAAAATATGCAGGGTAAGTGCAGTAGTATTATTATTGCCAAATAAACGCTGTAACTGCCGCCCTATCCAAAGGCGTTGAGCAAATTGGTGGTTCCAGCTTTGGGTGTAATCTGTTTCGAGGTTCGCCCGCGTGCGCTCGTCAAATTTGCCCGTTTGGTAATGGATGAGGATTTTTTCGGATAGTATTTTGGCCGAGTGGATAGCCATGGTCATGCCGTTACCGCACAGAGGGGCTATCATTCCGGCCGTGTCGCCGCTCATCAGGATATGGTTATCAACCGGGGCTTTTTTTTCAAAAGATATTTCGTTAATCACTTCGGGCTTGTCAAGCAAAAACTCGGCATTGCTGAAAATATCATTGAGGTATGGGTTTTTACGGATCACGTTTTCTTCCAGAGCCTGCAAGGTGCCATATTTGCGCAGATCGTCACGGTGGGCCATATAGCACATGCAATAGCGGTCGCCATCTGTTTTACTTACCCCGCAGTAGCCGTCTTTATAGTTGTTAAGTTGGATCAGATCGTCCGGAAAATTCATCCTCACGTGAAACTTTACCGCCAGGTATGGACTGCGTTTATAAAAGAAAGGGCGTTTAAGTTTTTGATCAAGGTTGGAGCGTTTGCCAAACGAGCCGATAGCCAATCGAGCGGTTAATACACTACCTGGTGTAACCACTTCGAAATGATTGTTCACAAAGCGTATATCCTCAACCCGGGTACCAGTCATAAAGGTTACCCCTTCGGCCAGGGCTTTTTGGTAAAGGAAGTTATCAAACGTAAAGCGGCTTAAACCAAAGCCACCTAAATCAAGCTGTTGCGAAAATTTAGTGCCTGATGCTGCGGTAACCTCCAGCCTGTTAATGCGGGCAACATTTAAGGCTTCCAGATCAATATCCAGACTGCTGAGAAAAGGGATTACCTCATTGGAGATATACTCCCCGCATACGCGGTGCATGGGGTAAGTTTTTTTTTCGATCACTGTAACTTTAAGCCCTGCCCTGTTGAGCAATATGGCGTTAAATAAGCCTGCCAGGCCGCCGCCAATTACAATTACATCGCTCATCGGTTAATGCATTTCCAGTATCATACCTTCAACCGTTAAACCGGGGCCAAAGGCAAAACTCATTATTTTTTGGCCTTGTAGATTTTGCGCTGCCAGCATTTTTTGCAACACAAATAATATAGTAGCCGATGACATGTTGCCATACTCCTGCAAAGTTTGATAGGCAAAGGCGTTACTTTCCTCGGGGAGTTCAAGAGCTTGTTCCACAGCTTCCAGTATTTTACGGCCGCCGGGGTGTACGGCATAGGCCGTGATTTGCCCGGCATCAAGCTTTACCTTTTGTAAAAAGCGGGTGCTTAACGCTTTGATATGTTTTTTAATTTGTTTGGATACCCGTGAGGTAAGCTTCATTTCGAAACCGGTATTACCCACATACCAACCCATATCGTCACGGGCTTCGGTCACAAATTCTGTATAAAAGTTTTTTAGTAATAAGTGTGTTCCCTTGCCTAATCTGTTAGCCGTATTTTCGACCAGAACTGCCGCAGCCCCGTCACTAAACAGGGAGTTGGCCACCCAGTTATCCAGCGTGTTCTCTTTTTGAAAGTGCAGGGTACATAGTTCAACGCTTACAATCAACACTTTGGCATTAGGCTCGGCCCGGCAAATATAATCGGCCACCTTTAAGCCGTTTATGGCACCGTAACAGCCCATGAAATTAATACAGGTACGTTCGGTATCGCGGTTTAACTGTAGCTGTTCAACCAGCTCAATGTCAATACCAGGCGCGTGCATGCCGGTGCAGCTAATGGTAATAAGATGGGTTATCTGTTGCAGGGTACCCTCCTCAAAGCCTTGCAGGCAATTTTTTACGGCATTAACAGCGATGGATATAGCTTCTTTCTGATAAAACCGTAAACGTTTTTGTGTGTCTGGAAAGGGTTCCAGATTGGCTGTCTGCTCGAAAAAGGTATATTGAGAAGGATCATTGGAGCCAAAATCGGGAATCACGGAGTAGCGGTAATCAATACCCGAATGATCATATATGCTTTTGAGCCGCGCAGCGTTAGTTGCATCCAACCCAAAGGCATTCACCATAAAATGGTAAATATCATCTTGCGCAATACGGTTGTCGGGGTTGGCTATCCCTATAGCACTTATGCAACTATCCATTTATAATTTATTTTAGTATCAGGTAATTAGTATCAGGTATCATGACTTTTGTAGCCCAGCATAAAAATTGCTTCGGTCATGATACCTGATACTAATCTACGCTACTTGCTGATCTCGGTATTTACCACAACTGTAGCTTCATCTGCCAGGATCATATTTTTGCCTCCAATGCCAAAATCGCTCCGGTTTATTTTAAAGCTACCATTAAAAACCGCGGTGCTCCCGGTTTCTGTATAGGTAAAAGGTACTTCAATCAACTTTGTTTTATCTTTTATAGTTACGTTAAAACTGCCGGTATAGTTGTCTCCGCTTTTATGTTTAAATGATACTGATTTCAAGGTGATTTTTGGATAGGTAGTTACATTGAAATAATCATCGCTTTTTAAGTGGGTATCGCGCATGTTGTTGTCGGTATTAATGGAGCTGGCATCAACAGAAGCTGCAATAATACTGCTTGTTAAATTGGTAGGTTTAAATTGTATATCTGCCTGTAAGCCGCTAAAATTGCCGTTGGTATTAATACCCAGGTTTTTAATTTTAAAAGTAATTACCGATTTGGTAATGGTTGTTTTTACTTGTGCAAAGGCGTTGGTTACTAATATGGCTAAAATAGCAGCAGTATAAATTCTTTTCATCATGGAATACAAACGTTGTTTTCAAACATAACATATTATGTAATACTAATTTTAAAAAATAATTTCTACAAGCAGGTATGTTTTACGTATATACGTTACTAGGAGTATACCCGGTTGCCTTAAAAAATTATATAATATTTACCATAATTTTCCTGCTTAAAAAACTAAACTTTACTGCATGAAATGGAAGCAAATTGTACCTACTCCGTCGGCCTGGGCTCACCTGCGGTTTGTTTTTTCGGTTTTTTTGTTGCCGGTATATCTGTTTGCCTTTAGCCAGGCGCCGGTTATTCATGCTGCACAGGCTATACTTATATTTTTGATATGGCATTTGCTGGCTTTCCCGGCAAGTAATGGTTATAATAGTTATTTTGACCGAGACGAGGAGAGTATTGCCTTATTGGCCAAGCCGCCTGAGGTGGATATAAGCCTGTACTATTTTTCTATATTACTGGAGGCCGTTGCTTTTTTATTAGGTTTTTTGGTAGGTTGGCAATTTGCATTTGCCGTGTTGTTATATGGCATTATGTCAAAATTATATAGTCATCCCGCCACGCGGTTAAAAAAGTATCCTATCATCAGTTTCCTTACTGTTTTCTTTTTCCAGGGGGCGTTTATTTACTATACCACCTATTCGGCACTGATGGGTTTAAGCCTGCTGAGGCACTGGGATACCGGGTTTATTGTTGCAGGCGCTATATGTTCATGCCTGATCGGGGCCTCTTATCCTTTAACCCAGGTTTATCAGCATGCAGAGGATAGCCGTCGTGGCGACCGCACGCTGAGCTTGTTGCTGGGTTATAAAGGATCATTCATTTTTTCGGGGATACTATTTGCAGCGGGGATTGCCTTATCATGGTATTATTGGCACTCTAAAGAGATGATGATGTATTTTTACTTTTTTCTACTTTGCGCGCTGCCTATATTTTTGTTTTTTAATTACTGGTTTTATAAGGTTGGCCAATCAACCGGAAATGCTAATTATAAAAATGCCATGCGCATGAATTTCCTGAGCTCTGGCTGTATGCTGGTTTATTTTGGGGTGTTGGCGGTGTGGGGGAGGTAATTATTGCTGGTGATAATATTTACAATAATTATTTAAACTTTGGCTTTGTCCGCTTCCCGGCTTTGTCAAAACAAGTGTTCGGAAGAATCAAAACAGATGACCTGCGCCCCTTTTTTGGCTAAAGCCCTATATGTTTTACTTATATTCCGTTGGTTAAAACCAACGGCAATGGCAAATTAAATGGTTTTCTATTCATTGCCATCGCATTTATGGAGCGGATAACCTTGTATTCCGTTTGTTAAAACCAACGGGAATGATAAAGTAGATGATTTTCTATTCATTGCCGTCCCATTTATGGAGCGGATAGCTAAACCCCTGTTGGTTTTAGCCAAATATTAATAGGTTGTTGCTATTAAGACCGATAATGGCGTTGCTTTTACACCGTGGTAATTATCCCAACATTATTTTCAAACTTCCTAAAACTCCACGTGTGCCCTTAATGAAAATACGTTCACCGGGCCGCGGTCTTTATTATAAGCAGGGTTCAGGATAAACTGATAATCAGGTGTGAGCCAGAATTTCTTTTGAAATGCATTTATTTTATAATACAGCTCTGCAATAAGCTCATGGGCGTAGTTGAGCTTACCATCGCCAATAATAAAACCGTAACCACCGGCAGCCAGGTAATCACGATGCTGTTGCGATATACCGTTGGCTACAAATGCCAACCCCAGTTCATCATCTGCCCGTTTCCAGGAACTGCCTTTAAGCACCCCGCCAAAACTCAGGGAGCGGTCAATCTCCGTAAAGTACCAGGTTTCGGTTTTGCCGTCGTTGTAGCTTATTTTGGCAAACACGCCAAAATCTTTACTCAGATACTGATCGGCACTGATGCCAAAACCATATTTGTGTTTACCATAGGTAAGATTAGTATCCACTACAGGATTTACCGGATTTATAGCCAGTGCCTGGCTATAAACACCCATTTTGCCATTATTCCTGAAAGCCAGTACACGTACGGTTCCTTTATTGCCATTGATGGTGTAACGGCGCTCATACTCCATGGTTTGCGTGTTTGCCTTGCCTATTTTGGCATCCCAAATGGCGCCGTTGGCTGTAGTGGTTGACATGGTGAAGGCAAAGCGCAGCGTCCAGTTGGGTTGTCCCAGCTCTAAATGAGTACCTAAAACATAGCCTCTGGTATTGGCCGGATAATCCCAGGCGCCATTATCCATTAATGCCCAGTTCATGAATTGCGTACGCGGATCATGGCTAAATTCATTGCCGTCATAAAAATCGGCCATGCCAAATTTACCTGCCGTAATTGAAAAGTAACGTTTACTTTTTAGGCCGGCCAGTTGGTTATTATCATCGGTTAGGGTGTCTTTTTCTGTACCCCACTCAAAATTCTGAGTAAAGTACAGGCGTGCAATATATATTTTAGGTTCGGTAGCCCCTACGCGGAAAGTTTCGCCGTTAGGGAAACCCGCTAAGCCAAGTGTTTTGCTTAATCCTGAGCCACCAGAAAGCTCCGGATTAAAAATAGCTTCGGCTCCTTTCCACAAACGCGCTGCGCCAAAAAGGGTTGTAGTGATAGAGCTTTGTGTTTCTGATTTGGTAAGTAAGCTGTTGGCTCCGGTATAGTCGGCACCAAAGGATGGCTTATATTGAGTAATAACAGTTTGCTGGAAATGGAAATTAAAGCGTTGCTGCTTAAGAGTATCTTGTGCTTGCACAAGCAAGGTGAAATTCAGGAACAGAACAATAATCAATAAGGTTTTTTTCATAAGCCCAATTTTTGCGCAAAGAAAGCAAACTTTATTTAGTTTACAGCCCGCACTCCTGATAAAACTGTTGCAAATAAGCGGCCATAAAATCATGTCGTTGCTGGGCCAACTGTTTTCCGGTGGCGGTGTTCATTTTATCTTTAAGCAATAAAAGCTTTTCGTAAAAGTGATTAATGGTAGGAGCCGACGAGTTTTTATACTCTTCTTTGCTCATGTTCAGGTTAGGTTTAATTTCCGGATTATATAATTCCCGGCCTTTAAAACCACCGTAGGTAAACGCCCGGGCAATGCCTATAGCGCCAATGGCATCAAGACGGTCCGCATCCTGCACTATGGCCAGTTCGGGAGAGTGAAATACCGTTTTGCCAAAACTTGATTTGAATGACATGTTCCTGATGATCTGCTGCACATGCTCAATAACGGTTGCATCAACATTCACACTACGCAGATACTGGCCTGCGGTAAACGGGCCTATTTCTTCATCTCCATTATGGAATTTGCTGTCGGCAATATCATGTAGTAAGGCTGCGAGTTCAACAGTGAGCAGATGCGCTTCCTCGGTTTGAGCAATGAGTTTGGCGTTGGTCCAAACGCGGTGTATGTGCCACCAATCATGCCCACCTTCGGCGTTTTTAAGGGTTTCGCGTACAAATTGTACGGTTGTTTCAATAAGTTTACCGTTTTCCATCTGCTGCAAAATTAAGCGAAAAGCTTAAAGCAGAAAGCTCAAAGCAAAACGAATTATCTACATTTTACTTTGAGCCAGGTATATTGGGATTTAATAAGCCTTTTATGTTTCAGACTGCAAGCACTTTTTCGGCATCTATCAGGTCGTGAACATCTACCTCTAATATGGCCGCTATCTGAAATAGCCTTTCAACAGTTATTTTAGTATATCCCAGCTCAATTTTACTGTAAGCATTTTGTGATATGCTCAACTTTGCAGCAAGATATTCCTGAGTATAATTCAGGTTTTCTCTTGTATTCCTGATGTTAGCTGCAATTGCTTTTATTTTGAAATTCAGCATCTCTTTCATCCATTTATCGTATTGGTTGTACGATAATTAACGAGATTAATGACCAAACGGATTTCTGTTTTTTAGTTTAAATTAAAATATTTTTATTGGGGGAGTTAGGGAAGATACATATAAGTATATAATAAAGGCCTTTTATCCATGATAAAAGGCCTTTATTATATGATAAACAAGTAAAGTAATTTATTCAGGCACATCGTAACTTACCACAACCGTTGGCAACAGGGTAGCGTATTCTAAAGGCACCTGGTTATAGGATATAATGGGTTTGCGCTGGCTGTAGTATTTATAAGCTTCTTTAATGGTTGCGTTACTGGCCATAGCAGGCGGATTAAAGCTGATAGAAAAAGGGATAATAAAATCATGGAATTTTTCATGGTCAGGGATAACCCATTTATGGTTTGATTTTTTTAACGCATCAATAATGGGTTGCGTTAAAATATAATCATCGGCATAATAAATAATTATCTTTTTGATGGTTCCTTTTTCATCAGCTGTAAACTTAAATACTGCTGTACCGGTAGCCTTTTTCTTGATGATCTCGGGCGATACCTGCAGGCTATCTTTAAAAAAGCGGGTCATAACGGGAGCTCCTCCCTGAAAAGGAAATGCAAGCTCGGTTTGTGCCATACTGCAAACAGACGATAAAATAGCTACGGCAAATAATATGATTTTTTTCATCAAGATAATTTATTTTTAGGGTTATGAGCTGTCATCAGTTTTATCATTTATTGAAGCTGACAACGATCATTTATACTTCTTTCGGTTCGCGCTTGCTGCCTTCGTACAGCTCATATTCCAGTAAGCGGCAATCAAGCTTGCCATTGTAAAATTCAATTTTTCGCGACGGGCGCAAACCTATCTTTTTGGCCAGATCAGGGTTGCCGGTAAAAATATAGCCCCTGTATCCCAGGCATTTTTTCTTCATAAAGTCGCCCATGCGTGCATAGGTTGCCTCCAATTTGGAGTGTACACCCAAACGCTCACCATATTCGGGATTAAACATAACCACGCCTGCATCTTCCGGCACTTCAGTTTCTTCAAAATCACAAACGCTAAAATCAATCAAATGTTCTACACCGGCTGTTTTTGCATTTTTTTGTGCAATGTCAACCGCATCGGCAGATATATCTGTAGCAATAATTTTAAAGCCTGTTTCTTTCTTCGATTTATCTTTGAGCTTACGGCGTTCTGTAAAAAATACCGTCTCATCATAGCCTAAAATATGCATAAAGCCATAGTTCATCCTGAATAAGCCCGGGCATTTGTCTGTAGCCAGCAATGCAGCCTCAATAGCCAATGTGCCAGAGCCGCACATGGGGTTAATAAAAGTGCTGTTCCTATCCCAATGGGTAGCCATAATGGTTGATGTGGCCAGGGCCTCCAACATAGGCGCCTTGCCGGGTATTTTACGATAACTGTGTTTAGCCAGCGTTTCGCCCGATGTATCAATAAAAATGTCGGCCTCGTTATCCTGCCAGTACAGGTGTATTAATGTTTTATTGGCTTCGGCACCGGAGTTTGGTCTGATACCTTTTATTGATTTTATGCGGTCGGCAATGGCATCTTTTACCTTTACGTTGGCAAACAACGGCGTCAAAATATGCTCGTTATTTACATTTGACGTTACGGAGAAATAGCCCGAAAAATCAATAAGCTTTTCCCATTCAATGGTTACCAGCTCATCATAAAGCTGTTTAGGGTCGTCCGCGTTAAAACTTTTTATTAAATAAAGCACCTGGCTTGCACAGCGCAGGTTAAGGTTAAGCGCAATGGTATCTGTAACGGTACCTTTAAGCTCAACCCCGGTTTGGAAAACACGGGTTGCGGTAAAGCCTAATGCTTCTACTTCCTGTTGAAGGTATGATGACAGCCTTTTATTACAGGTAATGATGATTTTACTCTCGGTGTGGAAAACTTGCATGATATTTTGCGAATTTATGAATTAAAAACACCCTATTTTAATTTCTTATCTATTAACTTTACATTTTAAATTTTTTTGAGAAGATTATTATGGAAGTTAAAGGTAAAGTATACGAAGTGTCGCCAACAGTACAGGTAACTGAGTCACTTAAAAAGCGCGAACTAATACTTGAGTATGTTGAGAATCCTCAATATCCTGAATATTTAAAGTTTGAAGCTATACAGGATCGCTGCAGCCTGTTAGACGCCGTTAAGGTAGGTGATGACGTTGAAGTTTTCTTTAACCTGAAAGGCCGCCCGTGGACCGATAAAACAGGCAAAAAAAGTTACTTTAACTCATTGCAGTTATGGAGAGTGAACGCATTGGCAGCAGGTGCAGGCAGTGCTACTACACCGGAGTATGCAGCACCATCTGCTGATATCAGCTCATCAGGTGATGATGACGATCTGCCATTTTAATTTACCTGAACAATAAGGTATTTAATCAATATAAAAAGGCTCTTCTTTAACTCAAAAGAAGGGCCTTTTGCTTAGTTAGCTTTTTTGAGAGCATCGGTAATACAACACACAGGCATTTACAAAAAGCTATTCCTTTTCATTTTTTGTATATTGTATAATTGCAGCCGTGAATAAATTGCTGAAGGATAGCAAAGGGTTAAATTTCAAATGGTTATTGTAGGCTGGTAATTGTTAAATTTTGTTAAAAGCAACTATTGTACAGTTATTTAAAATAATTTTGCTTGTTAATAAATGAAGAAAAGAAGCATCGGTTTGATTATTGGCTTAATGGGGTTTGCACTTTTGGGTGTAATGGCCATGCAATTGTACTTTTTAAGGCAATCGTACCAGATGCAGTCTGAGCTGTTTGACCGTTCCGTTAACGAGGCGCTTAATAATGTGGTGTCAAAAGTTACCAAACAGGATGCCGTTAACTTTTTAAGTAACAAAGCACAAAGCAACGCTGCCAAAGCTGATGGCCCCTTATCTGTTGATGCAGCTGGTCTTAAGATTGTGAAAAGCAGCAACAATAAGCTTTATAATACCAAAACAGGAAAAAGGCAAACCCTGCGCCAAAAGAAGATTGCCCTGCTACGCGATAGCCTGGAGCGGATGATCATGCATAAAAAAATGGATGATGAACTGGCCAATTTGCTGCAACAGGAAGGCACGGTTGATTTTCAGGTTCGGGTAGAAGAGTATACCGATGACCTTGGTGTGGTACACGGCCGTTTTACTCCGCAGATAGTACGCACCCGGGTTACGGGTACCGTTAGCCGGCGCAAAAGGTTGCATAAATATGATACTTTACGGTATGTATATATTGACCCGCAGTTTGGTAAACAGCTTATTTCTGTTCCGCAGATAAACCCGCTATGGCAGCAGGAGCAGCAACGCAAGCAGAAAGAAAGGCAGGTTTCGCAAATTAAAAAAATGCTGGAAACCGATTCGCTTCAAAACCTGAGCAGCGGTAAAACAACTGTAATTGAAAACCTGGCCGAAGAGTATCGTAAAACCGGAGAGCCTTTAAATAAACGTGTTAACCCTTTCTGGATAGACTCCCTGTTGCGGTTTGAGTTACATAACAAGGGTATTAGTTTGCCTTTTAGCTATGAAGTAACCACTGCCAATAGCGATTCGCTTATATTTTCAAGCGCTACTGATAATAGTGGGAATAAGCCCATGTTTATAGCGGCCAATACCTATCAAACCCCAATTTTCAGTAAAGACGTCATTAACGACCCGGGTAAAATCAAGCTATCTTTTCCGCAAAAAAACTCGTTGATATTAAGAAACATGACTGCCACCATGGGCACTACAGGTGGTTTGCTTGCCGTATTGATATTTTGTTTCAGTTATACCATTTTTTCTATCCTGAAACAAAAGAAGGTGTCAGAAATGAAGATCGATTTCATTAACAACATGACCCATGAGTTTAAGACCCCGGTATCAACCATCATGATAGCCAGCGAAGCTTTAAAAGACAAGGAGATTGCTGAAGATAAAACCAGGGTATCGCGCCTGGCTAATATCATTTTTGAAGAAAACGAACGTTTGGGTAGCCATATTGAGCGGGTGCTGAATATAGCGCGTATTGAAAAGAACGATTTTAAGCTGGATAAAAAACCGCTTGATGTAAACGATATGATAGCGGTGGTACTGGATAGCATGGCCCTTAAGCTGCACAAGTGCGGCGCTAAAACCACGCTTGATCTGGTAGATGAAAATACTACGATCATAGCCGATGAACTGCATTTTTCAAACGTGTTATACAACCTTATTGATAATGCCATAAAATACAGCACTAACGCCCCCGAAATAACCATCAGTACACAGGTTAAAAATGAGCAGGTGTTGATCAGGGTGGCCGATAAGGGTATAGGTATGAGCCGCGATCAGCAAACAAAAATATTTGAGCAGTTTTATCGTATTCCTACCGGTAACCTTCATGATGTTAAAGGATTTGGATTAGGGTTAAGCTATGTAAATACCATAGTGAAACGACTTAACGGTACTATAGGCGTAAGGTCTGAAAGAGAAAAAGGCTCGGAGTTTGAACTTAAATTTTCGCTGGCGTAAAAGAGATGAGTCCGGAAGTCCGATAAGTTGGGAAGTCCGGAAAGTAAAAGCCTGGTGTAAATTTAAAATCTCTGGGCTCTCAAATAAAAAATGATCTTTCGGACTT
Organism: Mucilaginibacter saanensis; assembly: GCF_014200575.1. GTDB lineage: Bacteria > Bacteroidota > Bacteroidia > Sphingobacteriales > Sphingobacteriaceae > Mucilaginibacter. The sequence goes on from NZ_JACHBZ010000023.1 coordinate 41,642, forward strand.
CCCGACTTAGCGGACTTCCGGACTAAAAAAAACACATGAAGAAGATACTACTGGTTGAAGATGATGCTAATTTGGGTTTGCTGTTACAGGATTACCTGCAGTTAAAGGGCAAGTTTGACGTTGTTTTGTGTAAAGATGGCGAAGAAGGTTTACGCGCCTTTACCAAGCAGGTATATGACCTGTTGATACTGGATGTGATGATGCCCAAAAAAGATGGCTTTACCCTGGGTAAGGATATCAGGAAGATAAACCCGCACGTGCCTATTATTTTTGCCACAGCCAAAGCTATGATAGAAGATAAAATGCAAGCCTTTAACCTGGGTGGCGACGATTATATTACCAAACCTTTCCGGATCGAGGAACTGTTGCTGCGTATAAATGCTTTGCTTAAAAGAACCGAGAACACGGATAAAAGGGAAGAAGAAAAACAAACCTCCTTTAAAATAGGCCGGTATGTTTTTGATTATACTTCACAAATTATCACCATTGGCGAGGCTAACCAAAAGCTATCAACCAAGGAGGCTGAATTGTTGCGTTTACTTTGTATGCGCAAAAACGAGGTGCTTACCCGCGAAGAAGCCCTGCTGAATATATGGCACGATGATAATTATTTTAACGGCCGCAGTATGGATGTGTTTTTGAGCAAAATCCGTAAGTATTTAAAGGATGATCCTAATGTGGAAATCATTAACGTACATGGTCGCGGATATAAACTGCTGATAAATTAAAAACCATTAGCACTAAATCAAAAAACAAGATAATGTCATTGCGAGCGAAGCGCGGCAATCGCATACTATACAGGGCAAACCTGCGTAATCCGCGATTGCTTCATTGTTTCCCCTTACAATATACTTCTCTTTAAGTTACGTTGCCTTTTTATTCCAACTCAATCTTCTGATGTTGATAAGGGATTTCGATATGGCTAAAACCTTTCTCTTTTAACTTGCCGGCAAAATGCTGTTGTACCTCATATTCGCCGTGAACCAGGAATATTTTTTTAACTTTTGACGGATCCTGGCAGGCTAAAAAGTGCAGCAGATCCTCGTAGTCGCCATGTGCGCTCATTGATCTGATGGATTGTACCTCGGCTTTAACCTCATACATTTCGCCAAAAATATGTACTTCATGGTCGCCTTTTAATAAATGGCCACCCAGGGAGTTTGGTTCGCAATAGCCCACCATTAATATGGTGTTCTTGTCGTTGTTAATGTTGTTTTTGATGTGGTGTTTTACCCTCCCCGCCTCGGCCATACCCGATGATGAGATGATAACACAAGGGCGCAGGTCGTTGTTTAAAGCCTTTGATTCCTCGGTTGACTGTATGAACCGCAGTCCCTTAAAGCCAAACGGATTGGCATCGGTTTTTAATACCTCCTTTATCTCGTTGTTATATACCTCCGGATGGTTCATGAGCACTTCGGTTGCTTTTTGCGATAGCGGGCTATCTACATAGTAGTTCACATCGGGCAATGTGCCTTTTAGTTCAAGGGAATTTAGCGCGTATAATAGTTCCTGTGTGCGGCCAACGCTAAAGGCCGGTATAATTACCTTTCCCTTTTTAATAAGGCAGGTTTGCTTGATAATATCAAGCAAGGCATCCTCAATGGGGCCAAGCTCTTTGTGCAGGGAGTCGCCGTAAGTTGATTCCAGTAAAATATAATCGGCCTGCTCAAATATCTCGGGGCTGTTCAGCAGCATATCGCCATAGCGGCCTACATCGCCGCTAAAGGTAATATGAGTGATTTTTCCATCCTCTAATATAGTCAGGTGCACAGCGGCGCTGCCTAAAATATGACCAGCATCGGTAAAGGTGAGCTTTACGCGGGGCGTTATTTCATATTCATGATGGTATTCCACAATTTTAAACAGTCTTAGTGCCGCTATTGCCTGCTCGTCGGTGTATAAGGGTGTTAGCAGGGGCTGGCCCTTGCGTGCGCGGTGCTTGTTGCTGTACGCTGCATCCTGCATTTGTATATGTGCCGAATCCATCAGCAGGATGCGGGCCAGATCCATCGTGGCCGATGTGCAAAATATGGGGCCATTAAACCCCTCGGCCACCAGGCGGGGTATTAAGCCGCAATGGTCAATATGGGCGTGCGATAGTATCAGATAATCAACCTTATCGGGTTTAAAGCCAAAATGTTCATTCATGTCCTCTGATTGCTCGCCCATGCCCTGGAACATGCCGCAATCTAATAGTATGGTAGTATCGTCCTTTAGTTTAATAAGGTGCTTGCTGCCGGTAACGTTACGGGCAGCACCATGAAAGGTTATAGTCATTTATAAAAGGTATATAATTGGTAACGCAAGATGCACAATAAAAGTTTATTAAAAATAAACTAAGAATTTAGTTGTTATTTTGATTTATACTATTTAACTTCGGTTAACCAATAGGATATGTGGATGCAGGATTGGTTATTGTAGTAGTAATTTTAAATAGAATATCATGGAAATTAAAGAGTTAACACGCGCCGAAGAGCAAATTATGCAAGTATTATGGCAGCTTGAAAAAGGATATGTGAAAGATGTGATAGAGGTGTTACCTGAACCAAAGCCTGCCTATAATACAGTATCAACCATTATCAGGATATTAGAAACAAAGGGTTTTGTAGGCCATACGGCATTTGGGAAAAGTCATGAATACTATCCGGCAGTGAGTAAAGATCAATACCAGAACTTTGCTGCCGATAAGTTATTAAGCGGGTACTTTGATAACTCGGTAAACCGGATGTTATCTTTCTTTGTGAAAAAGGAAAAAATAGATTTGAAAGAGGCTGATGCCATTATGAAACTGATAGAAAAACTTAAAGACAAATAGTTATGATCTGGTGGCAATACTTATTACTGGTAAATATTTACCTGGTGCTGTTTTATGCATTTTATGTTTTGTTGTTACGGAAAGAGACATTTTTTCAGCTTAATCGGATTTACCTGGTAACGGCTGCATTGCTATCATTCTTTATACCATTGATACAGGTAGAATGGGTGCGGAACTTGTTTATTACCCAACAGGTAAAATATACTATTTACAGTAACCCGGTAATGATACATGGTTTTAAGCCGCTGGAAGCTACCGGTGTTAGTATTGGACAGATAATTGCCTGTTTGTATGCGATAGGCATATTGTTTTTATCAGTCAGGTTGATATGGCAGCTGGTTAAATTAAAAAAGGTGATCAATCAGTCGCAGGCAACTGCCGCTTACTCGTTTTTTAATAAAATTAAGCTGGATACAGATAATGCCGATAATGAGATTATAGCTGCGCATGAACAGGTACATGCACAGCAGTGGCACTCGGCCGATGTATTGCTTATAGAATTGGTGATGATTGTCAACTGGTTTAACCCGGTGGTGTATCTGTACCGTTTTGCCATTAAGCACATTCATGAATACATTGCTGACAGGCAAGCCGTACAGGCCGGCACCAACAAAGCCGATTACGCCTTGCTGCTGCTGAGCCAAACATTTAATACGCCGGCACATCAACTGGTAAATCCATTTTTTAATCATAGTTTATTAAAACAGCGTATCATCATGTTACAAAAAAACAAGTCACAGCGCATATCGCTTATTAAGTATGGTCTTTCGGCGCCTCTTTTTATACTAATGCTCATTTTATCATCAGCAACTATTAATAACAGTAATACCATCACCGTTATTAATAGTAAAGCCAACCAAATATTTTTAGCCCCCGCCGGACCAGTGGCTTTAGAAGTGCTTTCGGCAGAAAAAAGGATACCGGTAACCGGGGATACGACTGTTAAAACGAAAGTGATAGCAATGGGAGCCGTTGTTGTGGATACATCATCGCGGGTGTTTACGTCTGTTGAGCGTGTCCCTGAATTTCCGGGAGGATTAAAAGCTTTTGGTAAGTTTTTAAGTGATAATATCAAATATCCAAAAGCCGACCGCGAGAAAGGCGTACAGGGAAGGGTTATCGTAGCTTTTATTGTGGAAAAGGATGGCTCTTTATCTGATTTAAAGATTTTGAGAGGTATTAGCAAAGGTTTGGATAATGAATCATTAAGGGTGCTTCGCCTTTCGCCAAACTGGCAATTTGGTATCCAGAATGGCAAGGCGGTAAGAGTTCAATATTCAGTGCCTATTCAGTTCACATTGAATAATAGCGCGCCGGTTGATAAAAAGGCTGTTAACACCGTAGGAGTTGTTGAAACAAACAAGTATAATGGTGATGCGGCTTCGTCGGTAGGTTCCATAATAAGGGATACAACTAAAACATATAGTGGTATTTCATCCATTACGGTAAGCCGCAATAAAGATAGCCAAGGCCCGCAGCCGTTGTATGTATTAGATGGTGTTATAATAGCGAGAGATGATATGGGAATCATTAACCCCAGCACAATTGAGAGTATAGCTGTGCTAAAAGGGGCATCGGCCACTGCCCTCTATGGTAATAAGGGAGCTAACGGAGTTGTTTTAGTAACCTCTAAGGGAAAAAAGAATAAAACTACTACGACATCTAAAGATAATTGACCTAATCTTATTTCAAACAATAAAACCCCTCTCATTGTAAATATGAAAGGGGTTTGTGTTATTAAAGTATTTTGCTGAATTACTTCTTCTTTTTGGCAGAATCGGTAATTGGTTTAACCGAATCTTTTTTACCTGATTGATAATCTGAAGGTGCTTTTTTACTGCCCTCGGCCGCAGGTTTCTTTTTTTCTTTTACGGCTTGTCTGTCCTTGCTCATAGTTTTATGTTTTTTGATGTTAATTAAAACAGGGTTTACCGATATTGGTACCCGTTAGTTTGTATTATTGCTGTGGTTTGCAGGCGGTTTAATGAATGCCCGGCTTGGCAGAAAGAAAAAGGATTGCTTTAGTTTTTGAACGCATAATTTAAACCAATTATTGCGGCAATCAATTAAAGGTAGTTTTTATTAATTAATAATGAGCACGATACGGGTTAATTTTATTATGCACATTTAAGTGTCAAACTGCTGTATAAATGCTTAACTTTGAAACAATTTTTGATACACACATATTTATATAGATAATTACAACAATTCGTTAGCAATGAAAAGTTTTATTCCAACAACACTTTATGCAGTTTTAAACTATGTATTAGCTCTTACATTGATAGCTTCACCATGGTTATTTGGTTTTGAAGGTCATAAAGTGGGCGCCGCTTTACTGCTGCCTATGATTATAGGATGGTTTCAGCTTATTATGGCTATTTTTAGCAATAACAGCCTGGGCTTTATTAAGCAATTCCCTATGCAAATGCATTTCTTTTTAGATGTTCTTTCAGGCTCGTTCCTGTTATGCTCACCATTTATTTACGGATATGCGCATATTGAGTTTGTACCACAGCTTATTTTAGGTGGTTTATTAGTAATCATGGGTGCATTTACTCACGGCTCAAGATTTACAACTCCTGCAGTTCATCATCGTGATGCCGGCCTTGCATCAGTTATCGAATAATTAAACGGATTAGTTATCTGTTATAACGGTATAAAACAAGAAAGGCGCAATTTGCGCCCTTCTTGTTATTACAGGCCCCGTCCATTGGCTTGCTCCTGCTCGCGCAGGTTCCGCATAATTTTAGTATAGCCCCTGTGTTGGCGCTGTTCATCATATAGTGGAAAAACCAAGCCGCTGCCCCAAAAACGGGAATCATCCTTACGTACATGGTAGCGTTCATCAACAGCCCGGCCATTTTTGATAGATGTGTTAAGTTCGTGTTCCGGCACACCGGCGGCAACATCTTCAGGCGTAAAAAATACTTCGGCACACCGGCCTATAATTTCTTCTTCTTTATAGCCCAAAACTCTTTCGGCTCCGCTGTTCCAACTGTTGATGTCACCATTTTTATCGGTTGTAATCACAGCATAATCTTCCAGGCTATCCAGCACCTGCCTAAAAAAGTCTTCGCTCATTCTAAAATAGCGATCTTCAAAAATATCATTGCTGGTTATGGTTTTATCCATGGTGTGGTATTCAATAAAAATATTGGAACTATCAACGCCACAGGCCAGCTGCATAGGTTCGCGGGTAATTCTATAAAAGGTTTCGTAGCCTTCGGGTAGTTTGTTTAATTCGGGTTTATACCTTATAGGTACCATGGTTATATCAATGGTATCATTACTTAGCCCATTGGTAACATTTACTAAAACGTAGGTAAAGCCTTGTTCAATGAGGTTGCCAAGCAGCTCTGGATTTAGTGGAATACGCATTTTATTTAAGGTTACTGTTTGTTTAAACCCTGCAAAAATGACACCACTTGTGAGCGTGCGGGTAATAATAGGAACTGATAAGCAGGTCTGCGCGTTTAAAATACTTCGTTAAGTCCTAAAAAAAAGCCACTTGAACCATAACTACCCCTGCCATAGTCAATACAAAGGTTGGAGCGGGTATATTTATTAAACAATAACCGCAGCCCCACTCCCGCGCCGGGCTCCCAGTATCTGAACAGGCTGATGTTGCGCTGGTTATTGGCCGATTCCATATTTACAAAGGTAACGCCGCTTAATAGTTTGTTATCCGTAAGCGGGAAACGGTACTCGGCCTCGTTGTACACAAATGACAGGCCTTTAAAGCGGCCAATGATAAACGCCCGGCCTATGCGGCCGTAAGCATCGCTGCCGGTACCGGGCAAATCAAGATAAGGCACGGAGCCATCAAGCAGGTAGCTGGCCCAGTGCCAAAAGGCCAATACTTTTTCGGGGTTGCTGTCAGAGAGGCTCCAGTATTTTCTGAACTCAACTTTTAATTGCAGCGCCCTGCGGTTGCTGCCAAGCCAGGTTTCATTCTCCTTTAAAATAACATCTGCATAGATCCCTCTGAATGGGCGGTTAGGCTGGTCGCGGTTATTGAACTGGAAATTTACCAGCACCCCATTGGCCTGATAAGCATTGGTAGGATAGCCATTTCTGATACTATACCTGTAATTATGTGTTTCAGTAATAGGAATATTTTTGCGGTCGTCATCAATATGGCTGTATAAATTAAAGCTAAGCCCGGCACCTACATAAAAATACCGGGCAACTTTTCTGTAAATGCGCTCATTTATTTTTACATAAACGTATCTTACCGGGAACTCATTAGGGTTGTTTGGAAAATGCTCGTCGTTCATGTGGAAATCGCCGTCGCCGAAATTCCGGCGCCCGGTACCCAGGCCGTTATCCTTGGCAATGGTTTTACCAATTTGCATTACCCCCTGCAGGTTCCATTGGTTTTGTGATGAGAAGGCGTTGTGTTTAAACTCAAAAGTTGACAGCCCGTTGGTTGATATGTAGGCCCCCGCATTAATTACAGATAGTGTGGTGTTGGCAGGGTTACCAAAATATTTACCGCCAGATGTAATTACGCCAACTGCAAAACCCACACTTGGGTTATAGGCCGCCGAGGGTAGTACCGACCAGGTGGAATGTTTCTTTTTTTTGCTGGTATCGGCAAGGCTGCTTTTGCCGCTGAAAATTGAGCTTAAAATGCCATTGGCATCCTGTTGCGACTCTAACGAATCTGCAGGATATACATCTGTTTGAGCAAACAGATTGCCGGCACTTAAAATTACCAGGTAAACTATAAGGGCATACCTGTAAATCAGTCGCATCAATTAGGTTTAAATTTAGAGTACACCGCTAATATAAAATTATATGAGCAGGATTAGAATAGCATGGAGATAATTGATTGTTAAATTTTTAGTTTATTTTGAACATTAGATACAGTAATGAATATCGATAGGTGGCTGTGGTGTGTAGCATGATCGGCTAATCCGGTCGCAGGCAAAGGACTACGGTATAGTCATTATTTAGGTTTGGAAATTATGAAAGCAAGAATAAAGCAGATAAAAGTTACTATATTAACAGTTCAAATCAGGTCTATTTATGAATAAAAACACACTGCTCCAAAAGCTTGATAGTGTTTTAATATATCTTGAACAACAGAAACAACCGCCAATTAGAAGTATTAGCGAGATCTCGAGGGATTTAATTAGCCTGACAAATGAAAGTGAGTTGCTCTTAATTCTTAATAAATTGATCAGCGATGGATATGCTCAATTTGAAGATAGGCAAGTTGTTTATGTAGATGAGGAAGGTGAGTATACTTCAAAAATACGTTATTACATAATTACCTTTGACGGAAGGTTTTTTATTTTAACTTCTGGTTACGTTAAAGAGAATAAGTCAATTTCCTATAATAGCGCCCGAATGGATACCTTAAAAGTCGACCAAATAAAAAGAGATAAAAGTATAAAGAATCTGACCGTTTGGATTGCGATTGCAAGCTGTATCGCTGGGATTTACTACCTGATAGAAATCTATAAAGAGTTTTATTCATTTTTTTATCATCATGGATTGTAATTGATTTGGGGAAACTATTTTCACCAAAATATGGATTGGTTTGAGAATGCGCTTAACTACCTTTTCAAATCACTAATTCCCATTTCTTAAATAATTCCTTAAAACCATTTGTTAATAAAATAAATACCTGTATCTTTGCAGTCCCGAAAATGCGGGGTATAATAAACGTTTAAACAATTTAATTTAAAGCAAGTGAATACGTTAAGTTACAAAACTGTCTCAGCCAACAAAAAAACCGTTAACAAACAATGGGTTGTTGTTGACGCACAAGGCGAGATTTTGGGGCGCTTGTCCACTAAGATCGCAATGATCATCAGGGGGAAAACCAAGCCAGATTTCACCCCGAACGTAGACTGCGGTGATAATGTAATAGTTATCAATGCAGACAAGGTAAAGTTGACCGGAAACAAATTTAGCCAAAAGCAATATGTTTCTTATACTGGTTATCCAGGTGGTCAGCGTTTCATTTCTCCTAAGGAGTTAATGGCGAAACATCCAACACGCGTAATTGAAAAAGCCGTGCGTGGTATGTTACCTAAGAATCGTTTGGGTAAAGCATTATTTGGTAACCTGCACGTTTACGCAGGTGCAGAGCATCCTCATGAAGCACAAAACCCAACAACCATTTAACTTTTAATTTTAAAGGAGAAAAGAAATGCCAACAACTAACACTTCAGGCAGAAGAAAAACAGCCGTTGCCCGCATCTACCTTTCAGAAGGAAATGGTGCGATCATCGTAAACGGTAAAGATTACAAAGAGTACTTCCCAACATTGCCATTACAATACATCGTAACTCAGAGCACTGAGGTTTCTGGTTCAACCGGAAAATTTGATGTTAAAGTAAATGTTGCAGGTGGTGGTGTAAAAGGACAGGCAGAAGCCGTTCGTTTAGCTATTGCTAAAGCCATTGTTGAACTGGATCCTGAAAAGAAACCAGCACTGCGCGCTAAAGGTATTATGACACGTGATGACCGTATGGTTGAGCGTAAAAAACCAGGACGCAAGAAAGCACGTAAGAGATTCCAATTCAGTAAACGTTAATCAAAGGAGGACAACAAAATGGCAAGAACAACATATCAGGATTTACTGGATGCAGGTGTACACTTTGGTCACCTTACCCGCAAATGGGATCCGAAAATGTCACAGTACATTTTCATGGAGCGCAACGGTATCCACATTATTGATTTAAATAAAACCTTAACTAAGGTTGAAGAAGCTGCTGCAGCTATCAAACAAATTGTAAAATCAGGCCGTAAGGTATTATTCGTAGCTACTAAAAAGCAAGCGAAAGATATCGTTGCTGACTATGCAAAAAGTGTAAACATGCCATACATCACCGAGCGTTGGTTAGGTGGTATGTTAACTAACTTTGCAACTGTGCGCAAGTCAATCAAAAAGATGTCAAACATCGATAAATTGACTAAAGACGGTACTTACAGCAACCTTTCTAAAAAAGAAAGACTGATGATACAACGTGAGCGTATCAAATTAGAAACACTGTTAGGTGGTATCTCTGATCTGAACCGTTTACCTGCAGCATTGTTCCTGATCGACGTTAAGAAAGAACATATCGCAGTTTCAGAAGCATTAAAGTTGAACATCCCTACATTTGCTATGGTTGATACCAACTCTGATCCTTCAAACATCGACTTCCCTATTCCGGCGAATGACGATGCTACCAAATCAATTTCATTGATCACCAGCATTATCATCAAAGCAATTGAAGAAGGTTTAGATGAGCGCAAACGCGAAAAAGAAGACGAAGCAGAAAAAGAAGCAGCTGTAGCGAAAGCTAAAGCAGATTCTCCTGAAGTAGCTGACAGAGCTGAAGGTGCTAAAAGAGCCCGCAAAACTGCTGATGTAGCAGATGTTGTAGCTGACACTGATGCCGAAGCTCCTGCTGCCGAAACAGAAGAGTAATTAAATTAATTGTGGGTTGTAGGTTGTGAGTTATAAGTTTTTATATCTGCAATTTACAACCCATAATTTTAATAATAAAAACAGTTACAGGTTATAGTATGGCTTTACTTTTGCCTGCAACTTATAACTCACAACTTACAACAAAAAATTAAAAACATGTCTACAGTACAAATATCTGCAGCCGACGTAAACAAACTGCGCCAGCAAACTGGTGCCGGTATGATGGATTGCAAAAAAGCTTTAACCGAAACTAACGGTGATTTTGAAGCAGCTATCGATTTTTTAAGAAAAAAAGGTGCTAAAGTTGCAGCAAGCCGTCAGGACAGGGAATCAAACGAAGGTGTTGTTATTTCACGCACTTCTGAAGATGGAAAAATTGGTGTAGTTATTGAACTTAACTGCGAAACTGATTTCGTTGCTAAGAATGCTGAATTTATTGCTTTTGCTAATTTAATTGCTAATACAGCAGTTGAAAAACAACCTGCAACAATCGAAGAACTTTATACTCTTTCTATCGATACTGATAGCACCACTACTACTATCGGCGAAGCTATCATTGATAAAACTGGTAAGATCGGCGAAAAAATTGGTGTATCTAAATATGAGTCAGTTCAAGGCGAAAAAGTTATTGCTTATGTACACGGTAACTTCCGTTTAGGTGTATTGGTTGCTTTGAGCGCTAATGCAGCCGGTGCTGAAGAAGCAGGTAAAGACGTAGCAATGCAAATTGCTGCCATGAACCCTATTGCTATTGATAAAGACGGTGTTGATGCTACTACAATTGAGCGTGAGCTTGAAATTGCAAAAGATCAGATCCGTGCAGAAGGTAAACCAGAAGAGATGGTTGAAAAAATCTCTTTAGGTAAACTGAATAAATTCTACAAAGACTCAACCCTGTTAAATCAGGAGTTTGTAAAAGATTCTTCCAAAACCGTTGCTCAGTTTTTGAGCACTGTTGAAAAGGGGTTAACAGTAACTGCCTTTAAGCGAGTAGCTTTAGGAGCTTAAATATTTTATCCCCCTCGTTTTAAACGAGGGGGATTTTTTTTGCAATGTTGTTTCCCAAAGCTATCTCATTGCGAAGAGAAACAACGAAGCTATCGCATACTGTACAGAGCGAATAGGCACGGTTTGCTACTTATCCAACCAATAGCCACGCTTCGCTCGCAATAATGTAAATGTTAATTATTACGATGATGATAACAGCGCTTTACAATCTCAAACTTATTTCAGGTGGCCAGATCACCGAAGGACAGGCCGTTTTAATATCAGGCAGCCAGGTAATTGACGTAATTGCAGCTGATGCCATTCCGGCTGATGCCAAAAAAGTTGATCTGGATGGCGCCTACCTTGCCCCCGGTTTTATTGATCTGCAAATTTATGGTAGCGGCGGGCAGTTATTTGCCGGTACACCTACTGTTGAAGCACTTGAACAACTGGAGAACGACCTGCTTAAACAAGGAACCATTGGTGTGTTTGCAACTATTGGCACTAACAGCAATGATATTGTTGAAAAGGGAATTGAAGCTGCTAAAATTTATCGTACTAAGAGCAAAGGGGCTTTTTGGGGACTTCACCTGGAGGGGCCATATTTAAACCCTGCAAAAAAAGGAGCACACCCGGCAAAGTTTATTAAAAAGGCTACGCTTGCCGAGGTTAAAGGCTGGCTAGAAAAGGCCGATGGCGTTATTAAAATGATCACTATAGCGCCTGAATTACAGGATCAGGAAGTAATTGATTATCTGTACAACCAGGGTGTCATTGTTTCATCGGGCCATAGCAATGCCACCTATGCCGAAGGGAAAGCATTTTTGAATAAGCCTGTACAGGCGGTAACACATTTGTTTAATGCTATGCCTCAAATGCACCACCGCGAGCCGGGTTACATACCCGCTATTTTTGAAGAGCGCCCGTATACCAGCGTTGTAGCAGATGGTGTACATGTTGATTTTGCCATGATACGCTTGGCCAAACGCGAACTTGGCGATAAACTTTATTTAATTACAGACGCGGTTACTGCTACTACCGAGGGCGAATACCAGCACCAGCTAAAGGATGGCAGGTATGTAATGCCTGACGGCACTTTATCCGGATCATGCTTAACCATGCTTAAGGCGGTTGAAAACTGTGTTAAAAAGGTAGGTATTGATTTGGCCGAGGCTGTAAATATGGCGTCGCTATACCCTGCCGAGCTGGCAAAACAAACTAAAAAAGGAAAAATTGAAAAAGGCTTTGATGCCGACCTGGTAATTTTTGACGCCGATTTTAAGGTGAAGAACACCGTTATACACGGTGATTTTTTAACAAAGACAATATAAAATTTTAACACTGAGTTTAAATCTTTATTTTTGATAAATCACTCCTCCATATGAACAGAGCTTTATCAAATCATGATAATAAACACAAGCGAGTTCCATCTATTCTATTAACAACAAACCACACCAGATGAAATACAAAAGAATCTTACTAAAACTTTCGGGCGAATCGCTAATGGGCAACAGGCAATATGGTATTGATAATAATCAGGTTTTGCAATACGCCCATGATATTAAAAACGTATATGATGCGGGTATAGAAATTGCGGTTGTTGTTGGTGGCGGTAATATTTTTAGGGGATTAAGTGCAGAGAAATCAGGTATGGAGCGCGCTCAGGCCGATTATATGGGTATGCTTGCTACCGTGATTAACTGTATGGCCCTGCAAAATGCCCTGGAAAGCATTGGGGTTGAAACACGCCTGCAATCGGCCATTAAAATGGAGCAGATCTGCGAGCCTTATATTCGCCGCCGTGCCATGCACCACTTAGAGGTTGGTAAAATTGTGATATTTGGTGCCGGTACCGGTAACCCATACTTCACTACTGACACTGCAGCATCATTACGCGCTATTGAAATTAAAGCTGATGTAGTGCTGAAAGGCACCCGTGTTGACGGTATTTATACTGCCGATCCTGAAAAAGACCCGTCTGCAACACGTTATGACGAGATATCGTTTCAGGAAGTGTATGACAAAGGTTTAAACGTAATGGATATGACAGCCATAACCCTTTGCCGCGAAAATAAATTACCTATCATTGTGTTTGATATGAATGAATCGGGCAACTTTATGAAGATAGCCCAGGGTGAGCCTATTGGTACTTTAGTACACTAAGGTATTCCCCAAAGTTTTGCTTTTACAGGCAACTTATACCGTCGTTAAAAAACTCAAAACCCTGTTATTCCGTAATTCGGATATAACAGGGTTTTATTTTTTAAGGATATGAAAGCTATTTGCACCGCAGTATTTCTGTTATTCGCTACGTTTTTAAGTACGGCTAATAAGCCGGTAGCCAGGGTTGACCTGGATAAGTTTTCGGGTAAATGGTATTCCCTATACTCAATCCCAACTATGTTTGACAAGGGCACACGTGAAACCACTACCACTTATACTTTGAATGCCGATGGCTATTATAATGTGTTAACCTGTGCGAAAAAAGGAACAGACGATGAGCTGCACACCTATAAATCAAAGCTTTTTCCGGATAGGACAAATAACAATGCCGAAATGAAGGCCCAGTTTATATGGCCCATAAAGGTTGACTACTGGGTTATTGACCTGGCCGATGATTATTCCTGGGTAGTGGTAGGGCATCCGGATTATAAATATCTATTTATCATGAGCCGTAAACCATCCATTCCTCAAAAAGAGTATACCGAAATAGTTGCCCGCTGCAAAGCCATGGGGTACCCGGTTGAAAAACTGGTATCGCAGCAGCATAAAGCCATTTGATAACACAAGCAATAATATCAAAACTGCCATGATTATAAACAACAAAGGCCGCTGTAACAGCGGCCTTTGTTGTTTATAAGAAATTACGGGTTACTACTTAGCGTCTGCCAGTTGTTTAATAGCGTCATCAGCTGCTTTTGCCGATGCTGTATCATTCAGTTGGGTGCGTTGTGCTTTTACTCCATCTAAAACTCCGCCAACAAATTGTGCGGCGCCGTATACTTTGTGTTTAATACCAAAGGCTTTAAGTTCATCAATACCTTGTTGTGCATATTCAGGTTTTTCAACGCGGCCGGTCATTTCAGCTAATTTGCCTACGCTGTTAAATTTAACCTGGACAGGCGCATTCTTGAAGGCATCAATTACAAATGGCCATTGCTCCGAGCCGCCGCTTGTAGCGTAAATGTTAAATATGGCAGTGGTCAGGGCGCCTTTATTGTCCTTCTCAAGACCTTTAGCCAATGAAAGGGCCTGTGCAGGCTCCAGCAAGCTAAGCGCTGTTAATGCGGCTCCCTGTACAGCGTACGACTCGCTGTTGAGTGCCTGTTTAAACAGGGTTGAATTACCTGCGGCCTTAAGTTTACCCAAAGCTGTAATTGCAGCAGCACGAGCCAGGGTATTATCATCTGTTTGTGCCAATGAAGTTAATATGGGGGTGGCTGCATTGCGCACATCATCATTGGTAAGATTTAGTGCTTTGATAGTTTTAATACGCAGGCCATAATATTTATCCTTTAAGGCGGCTATCAATACCTTCTGATTAATTTTTTCTTTTTGATTAGCCGCGGCTGCTTCAATAGCCTCGTATCTGTCAAGGTATAATGGGGCATTAAAGTATTGGAATGCAAATTCCTCCGGTGTTTTATTATCAGTTTTTTTCGTCAGCAATATTTTTTCGCCATCAACATTTACCAGATCAGGTTTGGTGGCTGAATGGAAAGTTAAGGTATCGGCCTTATCATTCATCCATGTTTTATGTCGTTCTTTTTTACCGCCTGCATAAATATCAATCGCTATAGGCAATTTAAAGGTTTGGCCATCCTGGCTTTGCTGCAGGTAAACAGTTTGGGTTTTGGTGGCATCGTCCCATTTATAGCTGATGTTTAATACCGGGTGACCGGCACCGTAGTACCACTGGTTAAAATACCAGTTAAGATCAAGCCCGCTGGCTTCCTCAAAAGCCAAACGCAGTTGCTGAGCCTCTCCATTTTTAAATGCATTTGTTTTCAGGTAAATATTAAGCCCTTTAAAAAAGGCTGCATCACCTAAATAATTGCGCAGCATATTTAAAATACGACCGCCTTTTTGATACGTTACCACATCAAAAACATCCTCCTTATCTACATAGTGAAAACGCACCAGGTTTTTAGTTTTGGCATCACCGCTACGTAAATAGCTCAACATATCATCATGGTTATGCTCATCGCCTGCGTCCTTGCCATATTTATGCTCGGCCCAAAGAGTTTCGCTAAAGTTGGCAAAAGATTCGTTTACGGTAAGGTTGCTCCAGCTTTCGGCAGTAACATAGTCACCAAACCATTGGTGAAACAGCTCGTGCACAATGGTGCTGCGGCCATTGTTAAAATAAGCGTCAATCAACTCGCGGTGTGTGGCCTGTACATACTCGCCATGCAGGGTTGCTGTAGTGTTTTCCATGGCGCCACTCACATAATCGCGGGCTACAATTTGTGAGTATTTGTTCCACGGATAGTCAACACCCAAGGTTTTAGAGTAAAACTCAATTACCTCAGGAGTAAAGCCAAAAATTTCTTTGGCATAAGGCGCATATTTAGGTTCCAGGTAATAGTTTACCTCTTTGTTGCGCCATTTATCATGATAAATCTTAAAATCGCCAACGGCCATCATAAATAAGTATGGTGAGTGTGGCAGTTCCATTTTCCAGGTATCGGTACGGGTGCCGTCAGCATTGTTTTTTTGCGAAGCCAGTCTTCCGTTTGATAGCGTAACATACTTTGCTGGTACGGTCATCACAAGTTCTTCGGTAGTTTTTTGACTTGGCTTATCAATAGTAGGGAACCAGGCCGATGAGCTTTCGGTTTCACCTTGTGTCCATATCTGGGTTGGCTTATCTTTTTCTGTACCGTCAGGGTTTATAAAATATAACCCCTTGGCATCATTAATTGCCGCGCTGCCCTTGGCCTTTAACTCGTTTGGTTTGGAGGTATAATCAATGTAAATAGTGTAGCTCTCATTGTTGTGATAAACTTTATCCAGCTTAATGGCAACCGAGAGGCTATCCTGGTAAGTAAACTTCAGCGGAATGTTCTTGCCGTTTTTTACTACCGATATGTTCTTAAGATCCATGCCTTTTGCATCAAGTCTTAAGCTGTCAGTTGGGTAAAAATGTGGTTTGAGGGTAACCCACTCCTTACCGTACAGGTAGCGCTTTTTATAATCAAAGCGTACATCAAGTTTGGTGTGCACCAGATCGTTGACCTTGGTGGGCACTGCACGATAAATTTTTAGTGCGGGATCTTCCGGTTTGAGCGCCTCCTGCGCCTGGGAAGAAGTGATTGCAGCCGCGAATAAACACGACAACATTAATGTTGAAATTGGTTTGAGATCAGTCATTTGGCAATAATAATATTTTGCTCCGTAATTTGGTATACTTAAGGGGATAATTACCAATTATATACCGCTTTACGAAGTATTGTAAAGGCCCTTTGACGGTCTTAAACGCGTGATGTTACGGTTAGGATAATTTTATTTAACATCCAAAATTGTGTAAAACCGAACACCAGATGTTCGGTATCGTACAGTAGTGATTGTTTTAATTGTATAATTAACTGATAATTAGCGTGTTAAATGAATGGCACATCTTTTATTCTATGCACTGCGCGGTAGCAATCAATAATAACAAGCAAACAGTATAAATGGGTATGAATGAGGCAGATCATGTTTGGAACCTGGTAACAAAAAAATTGGCCGATGAGGCAAGCGGGGATGAGTTGAGCGAGTTAAATACGCTGATGCAGGCAAACCCGGATTTAAATGATACGTTAAAGCAGGTATTTGAATTGTGGGATAATGGGAAACAACAAAAGGTTGAAAATGAAAGCCGTTCATTGTATAAAAAAATACAGAAACAGGTAAAAGCCGCCTCGCGGGATGTGGTAAAAAAATAATTAGGCAATCGCTTTTAAATAGTATCGATATGATCAAAAATTATTTAAAAATTGCAATAAGGCAATTACGGAAGCAAAAAATGTATGCGGCCATTAAGGTTGGTGGGTTTGCACTGAGTATTGCCGCCTGCCTGTTAATTGCCTTATATATTCATAACGAATTAAGTTATGACCGTAGTTATCCAGATGCCGACCGTATTTACCGGATTGTTGGCGAATACCAGGATATTGGTGTTCATGAAAAAGGTGTTGACTGGCCCGCAGTAATGAGCAAAGTTGTTAAGTCTGATTTTCCTGAGGTTGAAAAAGCGGGACGGCTAATGCCTAACTCGTTGTTTTGGGGAGCAGGCAGTAATGAGCTAAAACGCGGCGATGATCCGGAAAATAGCCATGAAGAAGGGTTTGCGTATGCCGATCAATCGTTATTGGAAATATTAAAAGTTCCCATGGCCTACGGAGATATTGCCCATGCGCTTACCGAGCCGCAAACCATGGTGATCTCAAAAAGCAAGGCCGATAAATATTTCCCTGGTCAAAATCCCGTTGGTAAGGTGATGTACCTGAATAATAATAAAAGCAGGCCTTATAAAATTGGCGCCGTTATGCAGGATTTTCCGGCTACATCACATTTGCATGTATACAATTTTTTACTGACGCTTAGCGGAGTTCAATTTTGGAATGGCGAGCAGACCACCTGGAGTGCAAGCAACTACCGCGTTTATATAACAATGAAGCCAGGAACTAATATTGCCCGGTTTAATCAAAAGCTGAATGATGTCATCATAAAAAAATACTATGTCGGCAGTATGCTAAAAAACGGCGACAAAAATGCCGAAAGTATTATTTCTAAATTAAAAATGTATGTGCAGAATATCACCGATATCAATCTGCGGTCTTATGATATACATGATAACATGTCACATGGCGATATCAGGTTTATATGGCTGTTTGGGGCCGTTGCCGGTTTTATATTGATGATAGCCTGCATTAATTTTATCAATTTGTCAACAGCAAAATCAGCCAACAGGGCCAAGGAGGTTGGGTTGCGTAAAGTGGTGGGCTCGCAGCGCAGCGGATTAATCAGTCAATTTTTAACCGAATCACTATTATATAGTTTTTTCTCATTTGCGCTTGGACTAATATTAGCCTGGATACTGTTGCCTTATTTTAATATGCTGGCATCAAAATCATTAACCATACCCTGGCAACAATGGTGGCTATTGCCTATTATACTTGCGTCGGCACTTATTATAGGCATAGTGGCCGGTATATATCCGGCGTTTTATCTGTCGGGCTTTAAACCTGCGGACGTTTTAAAGGGTAAGCTGAGTGCAGGCAGTAAAAGTTCGGTATTGCGAAACGGGTTGGTTGTTTTTCAATTTACCACCTCCATCATCCTCATCATTAGTACCATTGTTATTTATAACCAGATGCAGTATATCCTTAATAAAAAGGTAGGTTTTGAAAAAGACCAGGTGCTGATGATACAGGGAACCAATACGCTGGATAACGAAGTAAAGAACTTTAAAAACGAATTGTTAAAATTACCGGCAGTTGAAAGCGCATCCATCAGCGATTTTTTACCGGTATCGGGTACCAAGAGAAATGGCAATGAATTTCATAACGAAGGAAAGGTGAAGGAAGAAGCCGGTGCTGGCGGACAGTTTTGGGATATAGATGCCGATTATTTAAAAACTTTTGGAATGAAACTGGTTGCCGGCCGTAATTTTAATCCTGAAATGAAAACCGATTCACAGGCGGTTATTGTAAATCAAACTTTAGTTAAAAAGCTTAATATTAAAAATCCGATAGGCAAACGGATAGTTAATTATGGTGCCCCAATGCTGATCATTGGCGTGGTTCAGGATTTTAATTTTGAATCGTTACGTGACGGAATTGAACCCCTGGTAATGCACCTGAGTAATAGTAATTCCATCGTATCGGTCAAATTGAAAACGGGCAATATTAAAAACACCCTTGAGCAGATTACCGCAACCTGGAAAAGCTTTTCGCCCAACCAGCCTATCCGTTATACCTTTATGGATGAAAGCTTTGCCAATATGTATGCCGATGTGCAGCGCATGGGGCGCATATTTACCAGCTTTGCTGTATTAGCTATTATTATTGCCTGTTTGGGCTTATTTGCGCTGGCTGCATTTATGGCCGAGCAGCGCAGTAAAGAAATAGGCATCCGCAAGGTGTTGGGTGCAAGCATTGGTAATATTACAACACTGCTATCTATCAACTTTATAAAGCTGGTACTTATTGCCATTATTATAGCATCGCCCGTTGCATGGTGGGCCATGACCAAATGGTTGCAGGAGTTTAGCTACCGCATAAACATAAGCTGGTGGATGTTTGCGCTGGCTGGCATGGTTGCAGTAGTAATAGCAGTAGCTACCGTAAGTTACCAAAGTATAAAAGCGGCGCTAATGAATCCGGTAAAAAGTTTAAAAACAGAATAAGCTAAAGTTATTTAGCAAAATACCTCCCTTAAATGGGAGTTAGGGGGTGTTTATGATCAAGAACTATTTAAAAATTGCATGGCGTAACCTGATCAGGAACAAGACGCATACCTTTATTAACATTGCTGGGCTTTCGGTAGGTTTGGTTTGCAGCTTGCTTATTTTACTATGGGTACAAAATGAGCTGAGTATTGATTCGTATCATAAAAATGGTGACCGTTTATATTCGATATATGAGCGGTCGTATTTTGATCATCAGGTTCACGGGCAATACGCCACTCCCGGTTTATTGTCTGATGAGCTGAAAAAACAGATTCCGGAAGTTGAATATGCCACCGGTATCTCATACGGAAGTGAAAGCACTTTTCAGGTGGGCGATAAAATACTGAAGATGACCGGTACGGAGGCCGGGGCCGATTGCTTTAAAATGTTCAGTATCCCGCTGTTACAGGGCAATGCACAAACTGCTTTAAACTCGCCGGTTAGCATGACCATATCCCGTAAAATGGCTGTGGCTTTTTTTGGCAGTCCCGAGGCGGCTATAGGTAAAACCATCCGTTACGAAAATAAAAAGGATTTTAAGGTTACCGGGGTGTTTGAGGATATGCCCAAAATTGCTTCGCAGAAGTATGATTTCCTGCTTAACTGGTATTCGTTTTTGGATGAAAATAGCTGGGCAAAAAGCTGGGGGAATAATGGCCCGGCTACCATTATTATGCTGCGCGCGGATGCCAACCCTATACTTGTTGAAAAAAAGCTGACCCATTTTTTAGATAACTTGAACAAAGAGCAAAAAAATGGAACCTTTACCGTAGAGCTGGGTCTGCAAAAGTTTGGCGATGGCTACTTGCACAGCAACTTTGTTAATGGGAAAATTGATGGCGGCCGTATTGAGTATGTGCACCTGTTTACCATTGTGGCTATTTTTATTTTACTGATAGCCTGCATTAATTTCATGAACCTTACTACCGCCCGTTCGGTAAAACGCGCCCGCGAAATAGGCGTGCGTAAAGTGGTAGGGGCGGTGCGTTCGGTTTTAATTAAACAGTTCATAGGCGAATCAATGCTTATCACTTCGCTGGCCGTAGCAATTGCGTTGCTTTTGCTGGTACTGCTGTTGCCGGTATTTAACCACATTACCCAAAAAGAGATTGATTTGCCTTTTAACCAGTTAAGCTTTTGGTTAAAGCTGGTAGGTATTACGGTAGTCACCGGTTTAATATCGGGCAGTTATCCGGCTTTGTTTTTATCGTCATTTAACCCGGTTAAGGTATTAAAGGGCACCATGAAATTAGACTCCGGTACCACATTGTTTCGGAAGGGGCTGGTTATATTTCAGTTTGTATTATCGGTTATCCTGATCACGGCTACTATTATAGTTTCCAGGCAAATGGCTTATGTTCAGTCAAAAAACCTGGGCTATGATCGCGAAAATCTGATATATATTCCCATGAACGGGGAGCTGGTATCCAAATACAACACTTTTAAGGATCAGGCATTAAAAATGCCGGGCGTGGAATCTGTTACCCGTATAACCACTACACCCACTGATATTCAAAACAGTACCGGTGGGGTTAACTGGATTGGTAAGGATCCTAATTTAAATATCCAGTTTACACAAATATCGGTAGGTTATGATTTTGTGAAAACCATGAAATTGAAGATGCTCGAAGGCCGGGATTATTCCAAGGATTATCCGACTGATTCTCTTGGTTATATATTGAATGAAGCTGCCTTAAAAAGAATAGGCTATAAAAATCCGGTTGGCCAACCGCTTACTTTTTGGGGTAAAAAGGGAGCCATTATTGGTTTGCTAAAAGATTTTCATTATGCCTCCATGCATGAGCAAATTAAGCCGCTGGTGATCAGGTTTGGCGAACAGGAAGGCTATGGCAGCATATTGTTAAAAACCCAACCCGGCAAAACCCGCGAGGCATTAGCCAGTGTTGAAAGCTTGTGCAAGCAGCTTAACCCGGCATTTCCTTTTTCATATACTTTTTCTGACGAGGAGTTTCAAAAGCTTTATCAAAACGAGCAGATTATAACCCGCCTGTCAAATGCCTTTGCTTTCCTGGCTATATTTATTTCATGCCTGGGCTTACTGGGGCTGGCCATGTTTACTGCCGAACAACGCATTAAAGAGATAGGAATTCGTAAGGTATTAGGTGCAAGTGTAACGTCGTTATTCTCTTTATTGTCATCAGAGTTTTTGGTGCTGGTGATTATTGCATTGTTTATAGCGCTCCCGGTATCATGGTATGCCATGAGCTACTGGCTGCAAGGCTTTGCTTATCGCACGCCAATACAATGGTGGATGTTTGCCCTGTCGGGGATCATTATCATCGTAATTGCTATGGTAACGGTAAGCTTCCAGGCAATTAAGGCCGCCTTAGTTAACCCGATAAAGAGTTTACGAAGCGAGTAGATAATGGAAAATAGAAGGCAGGAAACAAATTGCAGATAATTTAAAACTTGCAGCATGATCAGGAATTATTTAAAAATAGCATGGCGTAATCTTATCAGGAATAAGACACACACTTTTATTAATATAGCCGGGCTTTCGGTAGGTTTGGTTTGCAGCCTGCTTATTTTGTTGTGGGTGCAAAACGAGCTGAGTACGGATGCGTTTTTCAAAAACAGTTCCCGTTTATATTCAGTATATGAGCGGCAGTATTATGATCATAAAGTTTTTGGATCCTATGACACGCCCGGTATTACTGCCGATGAAATGAAAAAAACATTGCCCGAAGTTGAACATGCAGTTAATTTAGGGTTTGGTCAAAACAATACGTTTCAGGTTGGCGATAGGATCCTGAAACAGGAAGGTACATCGGCAGGGCCTGATTATTTTAGCGTGTTTAGTTTCAGGCTATTGCAGGGTAGTGCCCGGTCGGCATTAAGCTCACCTGTAAGTTTAGCTATTTCTCATAAAATGGCCAATGTGTTTTTCGGCAGTCCGGAAGGGGCTATCGGTAAAACCATAAGGTATGAAAACAGAAAGAATTTTACGATAACTGCCGTATTTGAGGATCTTCCCAAAAACTCGTCGCAAAAGTTTGATTACCTGGTTAACTGGTATAATTTTTTAGATGAGAATAGCTGGGCCAGGCAATGGGGTAATCAAGGGCCGCCTACCTATATTATGTTGCGGGCCGATGCTGATCCGGCAAAGTTTGAAAAAAAGATCTCCCACTTTTTAGATACTTACAGTAATGTAAACCGTAAAACGGCCACTTTTATTATTGATCTGGGTATTATACGTTTTGATCAAAGATACCTGCATGGCAATTTTGAAGGTGGCAAGTTTTCAGGTGGACGTATAGAATATGTGCGCCTTTTTAGCATTGTGGCCATATTTATTTTATTGATAGCCTGCATCAATTTCATGAATTTAACAACGGCGCGTTCCGTTAAGCGTGCCCGGGAAATAGGTGTACGCAAAGTGGTTGGAGCATTACGCTCGTCATTAATTCAGCAGTTTATCAGTGAGTCGTTACTGGTTACTTCTATAGCAGTTATCATTGCGTTGCTATTACTGGTTTTATTGTTGCCACTATTTAATCAGGTTACACAAAAGGAAATCAGTCTGCCTTTTAACCAGTTATCATTCTGGTTAAAACTGGTCGGTATCACCTTAATAACCGGGTTGGTATCGGGTAGTTATCCTGCTTTATTCTTATCGTCATTTAACCCGGTTAAGGTGCTAAAAGGGGCTACTAAAGTAAATTCAGGGTCGGCAATATTTCGTAAGGGGTTGGTTGTTTTTCAGTTTGTACTGTCGGTAGTGCTTATTACCGGTACCATAATCATTTCGCGGCAAATGAATTATATTCAATCAAAAAACCTGGGTTATGATCGCGAAAACCTTATCTACGTTCCGTTAGAAGGGGAACTACTATCTAAATATGATATTTTGAAAGGCGAAGCCTTACGCATGTCGGGGATACAATCTGTTAGCAAAATCAGTAAATCACCAACAAATTTCCCCAGTAGTACCGGCGCGGTGGAGTGGCCAGGCAGAGATGAAAATGTGACCATTCAGTTTACCCAGGTTTCTGTAGGATATGATTTTGTGAATACGATGAAGCTGAAAGTATTGTCAGGGCGCGATTTTTCAAAGGACTACCCTACCGACTCTGTGGGCTACCTGATCAATGAGGCGGCATTAAAAAGAATAGGGTATAAAAACCCAATAGGGCAACCACTTACCTTATTTGGTAAGCCGGGCAAAATTATTGGCTTGCTGAAGGATTTTCATTTTAATTCATTGCATGAACAAATAAAGCCGTTGATCATAAATGCCGGCGAAAGAACAGAATTTGGCTATATGCTTATCCGGACGCAACCGGGTAAAACCCGTGAGGCTTTGGCCAGCATGGAGCATTTATGTAAGCAAATCAATCCGTCTTTTCCGTTTACTTACAATTTTTCAGACGAAGAGTACCAGAAACTCTATCAAAATGAACAAACCATTGGCAAGCTATCCAACGGGTTTGCATTTCTGGCTGTTTTTATATCATGCCTTGGGTTGCTGGGCCTGGCCATGTTTACCGCCGAGCAGCGCGTTAAGGAAATGGGTATCCGAAAGGTACTGGGTGCCAATGTACGGTCGCTTTTTGCCTTGCTGTCATCAGAGTTTTTGATGCTGGTGGTAATTGCCTTATTCATCGCATCGCCAATAGCGTGGTATGCTGCAGATAAATGGCTGCAAAGCTTTGCCTACCGTGCCCCCGTACAGTGGTGGATGTTTGCATTGTCGGGTGCGCTCATCTTGCTTATAGCTATGGCAACTGTAAGTTTCCAGGCGGCTAAAGCGGCATTAATAAATCCGATAAAGAGTTTAAGGAGTGAGTAGATAAGTCTAATTAAGGCTGAACGTAAAGTCATAATACATTACAGATAACTTAAAACTTACAAGTGATGATCAGGAACTATATAAAAATCGCATGGCGCAATCTGGTTAAAAACAAGACGCACTCGGCCATAAATATTGTGGGGTTATCTGTGGGTATGGCTATAGCCATGCTTATTGGTCTTTGGATATGGGACGAACTGTCATTTGATAAGTATCATCAAAGTTATGAGCGCGTGGGTCAGGTGATGGTTACCCAAACCGCCAATGGCGAAACGGGAACCTATCCTTCAATTGTAGTGCCCCTTAGTAACGAGCTACGGACTAAATACGCAGGAGATTTTAAACTGACGGCCCTCACCTGGGAAAGTGCCCACATACTGGCTGTTGGCGATAAAAAGATATCACAAAATGGGATGTGGGCCGAGTCCGACTTGCCGGCTATACTTTCGCTGGTGATGGTAAAGGGTAACTATACAGGTTTTAATGATCCGTCGTCCATGGTGATATCCCAATCTGTTGCCAGGGCTTTGTTCGGTAATGCTGATCCGGTAAACAAAGTGGTACTCATTGATAATAAAACCAATATGAAGGTAGCTGGTGTGTATCAGGACTTGCCTCATAATACCACCTTTTATGCAATAAAATTTATGATGCCCTGGAACAATCCGGCAAACTGGTGGAAAACACAGTCAGCTGCATGGGATAATCATGGCGCCCATTTATTTGTGCTGATGAACGCCCATGCCGATTTTGACAAGGTATCTGCTAAAATAAAAGGTATAACCAGGCCCCATTTTAAAATGCTTGATGAAAGTTTGCTGGTACACCCCATGTCCAAATGGCATTTATACAGTGAATTTAAAAACGGAGCTTCGGTAGGTGGTCGCATACAGTTTGTTTGGCTGTTTGGTACCATTGGCTTATTTGTATTGTTGCTGGCCTGTATCAATTTCATGAACCTGAGTACTGCAAAAAGCGAAAAAAGAGCCAGGGAGGTGGGCATTCGTAAGGCAATTGGATCGGTACGTAAACAGCTTATCGGGCAGTTTCTGAGCGAATCATTACTGGTGGTAATGTTGTCGTTACTAATAACCATTTTATTGGTTGTACTCACAATTCCTTATTTTAATCACATAGCTGATAAAGAGGTGGCTTTGCCTTGGAGCAACCCCCTGTTTTGGTTGCTTACTTTAAGCTTTACCCTTTTTACCGGGCTTGTTTCCGGTAGTTATCCTGCATTTTATCTATCTGGCTTTAACCCGGTGAAAGTTTTAAAAGGCACATTCAGGGTAGGCCGGTTTGCATCGGTACCACGTAAAGTATTGGTTGTGTTGCAGTTTACGGTATCTATTATCTTAATTATCGGTACTGTTGTTGTTTTAAGGCAAATAAGATTTGCAAAGAACCGACCGGTTGGCTATAGCCGCGCAGGTTTGATTACCCTGGAGATGAATACTCCTGAAATTTACGGGCATTATGAGGCCTTGCGCAATGACCTGATACAAACCGGAGCGGTTGAGAATATGGCCGAATCAAATAGCACAACAACACAGGTATGGTCAAATAACTCAGGTTTTAACTGGAATGGAAAGCCTGCGGACTTTGATCCAACCTTTGGCACCATAGCCGTAACCTATGATTTTGGCAAAACAGTGGGTTGGAAAATAGTGGCCGGACGCGATTTTTCAAGGAGCTTCCCTACTGATACCGGAGCATTTATACTTAACGAAACGGCCCTGAAAATGAGTGGAATTAAAAACCCCATCGGAAAAATAATGCATTGGTCCGGCAAAGATCATGTGATTACCGGTATTGTAAAGGATATGGTGATGGAGTCGCCCTATAACAAAACGGTGGGAACAGTTTTTTTAATGAACCCTGGTTGGGTTAATTTTATGACCGTGCGTATAAAACCAACCATGCCCATACATGATGCCTTGAGCAAAATTGAACCTGTGTTTAAAAAGTATAATCCGGGCAGCCCGTTTGAATATAAATTTAATGATGACGAATATGCCCGCAAGTTTTCTGACGAGGAAAGGATAGGTAATCTGGCTTCCGTATTTGCTGTGCTTGCTATTTTTATCTCCTGCCTGGGGCTGTTTGGTTTGGCATCGTTTGTAGCGGAGCAACGCACCAAGGAGATTGGCGTACGTAAAGTACTGGGGGCATCGGTTGCTAACTTATGGCGTCTGCTATCCACAGAATTTGTGATGCTGGTTGCCATATCGTTGCTGGTTTCTGTTCCGCTGGCTTATTATTTTATGGAACGCTGGCTGCAGGCCTACCAGTATAGGGCTGTTATTTCCTGGTGGATATTTGTGTTTGCCGGGGCTGGTGCTATTACCATTACGCTGATAACCGTAAGCTTTCAGGCAATAAAAGCCGCGCTTGCCAATCCGGTAAAAAGTTTAAGGAGCGAGTAACGATCCTTAAACAACAAAAGCGGGCAAAGCCCGCTTTTGTTGTTTAGCCTTTAGCCTTTAGCCTTTAGCCTTTAGCCTTTAGCCTTTAGCCTTTAGCCTTTAGCCTTTAGCCTTTAGCCTTTAGCCTTTAGCCTTTA
>NZ_JACHBZ010000024.1 GCF_014200575.1 Mucilaginibacter saanensis
AACACATACTTGCAGATACGAAAGTTAGCATTACCGATGTATGCTATGAAACCGGTTTTAATAACCTCAATTATTTCATTAAACTATTTAAACGAATAGAAGGGGTTACGCCAACCGCATATCGGAAATAAGGATTGAATTATCCGACAATAGTAATCGTCATAATGTGATTGGATTTAAAACATGTCATTTAGCTTTCGAAGCAGCATAAAATTCCCGTAAATGGTGCTCGGATTTCCTGGATTAGGAAAATATTATTATTGTAAAAAAGCAAAGAATTTATTTATAAAAATAACTTGCTTCGGCTTGGTGTTCAGCTTAATAACTGTGTTAAAATTAAAAACGACCGTCTTAATGAACTATAAATGTTGACAGTTTCAACATGCACGATTACGATTCTAGATGAAAAAAATTTCAGCGAAGGTATTTTCGTTATTGACTGTAAGTATTTGATTTATAGATATTTAATTTATTGAGTAGATGTGCGTAGTTTTATTTTCATCGAAGCCGCTATTTAATTATTTCTTTGTGGCTCAAAAAAATCCAAAGATTTAAACCAAAACAGAATCATGATTTTACATTTAATTTTAGGGGGACTTGCAGGTTTTTTGGCAGGCAAAGTAATGCGTGGCGAGGGCTACGGATTTATAGTTGATATTTTACTCGGCCTTGCAGGAGGTTGGATTGGGGGATGGGTATTAAGCTTGCTCGGGCTTCATATCCCGGTTTGGAGCTATTTTATTACTGCTTTCTTAGGCGCAGTTTTACTTGTTTGGGTAGGACGGCTTATAAAAGGCAATAATTAGTACTTAACACGATAAATAATAACAGCGCTATTAATAGTAAAGCAGTACAACTTATACATAGAAACAACAAATATTACTTTAAAATTTAAACAAAATGGATTTTCCTAACTTAACAGACGGCTTTGATCGCATTAAAGATGAATTATTTAATGACGCTAAAGACTTAGGTTCTGATGTAATTGAGGGTAAGACGAGTCCGAAGGATGCTTTGAATGAGGGTGAAGGAAAAATTATGGATTCGCTTAAAAGCTTCTTTGGATCGAATGATAAAACTGATGATGGTAGCAGTAATGATGCAGATGAGGATTCGGATAATGACGATAAAGAAGATAATTAATTCTGCACTTAAACCAATGCAAATTAGCCAGTTGAATATAAACTAATAAATGTAAGAAAAAAATACTTTCCGTACTTATGCTTGCAGGAATGAGCTTTGGTACAATCGCTACATCTTATACATTAGCCGTATCTACTCAAGATTCGAAACATTAAAAAAAGGATGGCACATCCGATAAGCGTTTTAAAGAGAATAAGAAACACCTCACCAAAAATGGCATGCCTGATATGAGGTATAAAGCTAATAATCCAAACGCTGGAAAAAGAAACAAGTAATTATGAATTTAAGCAATGAAACGCCAGGGTATCACACCTGGCGTTTTCTATATAAAACTTTTTAAATTCAAAGATTTTTTGAGACGTTAGAAAAGAGCTATCCCTAACTTGATATGATCGATCCGCTCTCCAACTGTTTTCAATAACAAAGTGATCACTGAGGACTATTACAATGTTGATTACAAAATGATAGCAATTTATACTTTGAATTCATGTTTAAGTGGCGTAAATTCAGTTGTCTTCTATTACAAAAGCATTAATTCTCGTTATGCCGTTGAGTATATGGAGATTAATAATGAAGGTAAAATTACATCGGTTAGCGTTCGTTATAGTTTCTGATAATTTTAATAAAACCTATTCCAAAAAAAACGGTCATTACATTGAAATAATTGGACTATTATGACCTGTATTTTAGGCTGCTTTATCAGGTTTTTTATGATCCATAATTGGTAACTGGTGCAGTGATTCCTCCGAAATTTCTTTTGCCTGCAATAGCGATAGTTCACTATCGATGAGATCTTCAATATTTCTTTTAATCTTCAGGTAGTTTTCTTAAATTTTCTGAGCAGTTACCTTTTTTATCATCTGAATTGGCTTATAGGCTAAAAGTAACCCTAAAAGAACAGGCTAATGTAACGAACGAAACTGTCGTACCATGCTTCATTAGTTGCAGTAGTTCTTACTCCCGATTAATTGAAAACAAACGAGTAGAAAAAATGAAAAATAAAACACTTTTGACCCTTATCTCTTTTAGTTTAATATTCGGCTCCTGCGATAACGACAGTTCCCAAGAAAAGCATTATAAAAGAGGTGAAACGATGAAAAATATTGCTACTTTTTCGGTAGAATACGTTTGTGATATTTTAAAGGATACAACGTTAGTAATTGCAGATTCAAGAATTTTGTTAACTACAAATTCAGGCAAAAGCTGGCATTCAATCAAAGAGTTTCCGGTAATAAATCAAGTTACCGTAGACGATAAAAATACAATTTGGGTCATCTATTATTGGGGAGGTATTCACGAACCTGGAGGGTCAGTGCTTATGAAAAGTAGCGATTGGGTTTTAACTTGCTAATCGTTTCAAATCATCCAAAAAGCGGTTCGATATCTTTTCCCTACGGGCGTATCCCTTCGCCAAAGGATATTATTGCTAGTCGTCTGCGTAGCTTGAACCATTTTTGCGGGAATTATGTCGTTGGGTTATTAAGTACATTTTAGTACTATACTTAGTTAAATCAACCGATAAAGTTAAGACGTTCAAGTGGCGGGATTTGAGCTTTTTTTTAAAATTTATCCCAGCTCTGAGTGCCGCAATTATTACCGGTACGTTAACTGAATTACTGATGCAAAGATTTAAAGCACGCGTATCTTATCTATTCCTTTGTTTTTTCTTATTAATAGGTAATAAATTGTGGGCCCAGGCACTCTCTGAGCCGATTGTTAAAAAGGTTAATGCCCTTTTTGAAAATTGGGACAAAACTCAAAGTCCCGGCGGCGTCGTAGGTATTGTCAAACGACACACTTATTTTCTCCAACGGATATGGTATGGCAAATTTGGAATATACTATACCCAATTTACCAGAAACTATATACCATTTGGCATCTGTATCTAAACAATTCACAGCTTATGCCATTATTTTGCTTGCGCAACAAGGTAAGCTTAACTTAGACGATGACATCCGCAAATATCTCCCGTGGTTTCCAAATCTCAGGAGAAAAATAACCATTCATCATCTCCTAAATCATACAAGCGGAATAAGGGATCAGTGGCAATTACTCGCCATAACAGGTACCAGACTGGATGATGTAATTACCCAGGACCAAATCATTAAAATACTAAGTAAACAACAGGAGCTTAATTTTAACCCTGGAGATGCGTTTAATTATTCTAATAGCGGTTTTACTCTATTAGCGGAAATTGTAAAATCGGTATCCGGCCTGTCCCTAAGAAAATTTACCGACTCAGCAATTTTTAAACCTTTGGGAATGACAAGCACGCATTTTCATGATGATTATACCGAGATTGAAAAGAATCGATCTTATTCTTATGACAGGAAAGGGGCTTTTGGTTTTAAAAACAGTATTTTAAGCTATTCGACTGACGGGCCTACCAGTCTTTTTTCAAATGTTCCCGATCTGTCTAAATGGATCATGAACTTTTATAATGCAAAGGTAGGGGGAGATCGTGCGATTGCAAATCTTACTCAACGGGGCAGACTCAATAACGGGCAACAATTAGGTTATGGGGAAGGGATCTTTTCGGCAACCTACAAAGGGTGGAAACAATATTGGCATAACGGAGCGGATGCCGGCTACCGGACCTTTATAAGCATTTTTTCCGGATCTAAAAATGGGTATCATTGTTTTAAGCAATTTAAGCGAAATTAGCTCTCAGGAAAAGGCCAACCAAATAGCTGACCTTTTGATAAATGATGAGATCTCGCAAAACATTCCAAAGGAAAAAGAAAAAAAGAGAGAGTCAAAAGTATCCGCTGAAGACCAGGCAATGTTAAAGGAACAACTGGGTAACTATATTAGCGAAACAGGAAATACGTTAAGTTTAGAACTTAAACAGGGTGATTTATATTGTACCACCTGGAACAATACATTTCTAATGATGAAAGACTCGGATAATACTTTTTCCATGCTGTATGCACACGATATTCAATTGAAATTCGACCCGTCATTCAAGGATCAAACGGTAATAATGCACGCATATGATGAAACATTTCACTTTGCCAAATATCAGAAAGAGTCCGCATTGGATAATAAAAGTATGCGGGAATTTACCGGTAATTATTATAGTCCCGAACTCGATTGCAGCTACGGAATAAAGCTGAAGGATAACCAGCTTTATTTAACAAATAACAAATAACAAATATAATGATACCAAATTGACCCTAACAGGCACTGATCATCTGCTCAATGAAAATTGGTGGATGAATCATTTGTTAATGATCAGGAATAATGCACACCAGATTATCGGCTTTGAGGTCAATAGCGGGAGGGTTATGCATTTGAAGTTTCTTAAAAGAAAGTAAATCGACCGTAACGAGGATCTTTGAACCTTCACCGCTGCACCGGATACTAGAGCAAGGCGCATCCGGTGCAGCCTGGCAACCAATGACGAGGATGCCAGATACTTCTGCCGCTTTGCTGAACAGTGTTTGTTATGAGTACCATATTTAATAATTTAAAAAGATTTTTGTTTAACTGTGATATGCTTTTTCAACTATTCAAGTATATCAGGAGAGGTATACACTAAGTCAATTCATTGATACAAGCGTCCTCTCCTTTACACCTTAGCTAAAATCAGTAAAGGTGAGTGCATAAAGGAAGTGAGGCTTTAGGGGCTTAAATTGTTTTGCACTTATTTATAAATATCATAAAGCCAGGAGAAATTTATTGTTCATACGCAATAACCTGTATCTTTGTTCGAATTCGGAATTATATACCTTGCAGTTGAATTTTCTTAGTGAATTTTAATCATATAACTAATATTGTAAATGGGATCAGGCGCTACTATCCTGTTTCAGATCTTTCTATCAATGTCTTAATCAAGCATCTGACCCTGCATCAACTTCCCAAACACCACTTTCTTACTGAAGTCGGACACAAGGATAGAAATGCTTATTTCATCGAGAAAGGTTGTACCCGCACGTACCTGCTCATCGACAGGAAGGAAGTTACAAACTGGTTCAGCGTAGAGGGCGACTTTACCTTCTCTTCCAATTCGCTTTATCATCAAACGCAGGGGTTTGAATATGTTGAATTACTGGAAGAGTCAGTTATTTATTCGATACCCATCCCGGTACTCAACAGGCTCTATGAAACCAATATCGAAATTGCGAACTGGGGGAGGGTCATTCATCAGGAAGTATTACTCAGGATGCAGTCGTTACGGATAGAGCGCTTATCATTAACAGCAAAGGAGCGTTATGAAAGATTTATTATCGGGAATCCCGGTTTGATCAATCGTGTAAACTTAGGCTTTATAGCCTCATATCTAGGGATGACCCAACAATATTTAAGCACCTTACGTGCAGAAATACGATTTTAAGATAGATGAAAATTTTAATGCTTTTGCATTGATACATTTGCCGCATAAACTTTGGTAAATGAAAACTGAACTGGAAAAATGCCTGGCAGGCGAAATATTCAACACTTCCGATCCTGATCTTCAAAGCCTGATTCACACTGCCCGGGCATTAACTAAAACCTACAATAACACCATTAGTACGGATGCGCAGCAACGCACAGATATTCTTTCTGCGCTCTTCGCAACTTTAGGTAACAACGTTAATATTGATACCCCGTTTTACTGCGATTATGGCAGGCATATTTCTGTAGGTAATAACGTGATTATTAATATCAATTGCACTTTTGTTGATTGCAACCGCATTGAAATTGGTAATAATGTACTGATCGCATCCAATGTACAGATTTACACGGCAACTCATCCGGTAGATATGATTGAACGGCTGGTTGAAAACTGGATGCCTACTGATGACATCCCCTATTTTAGGACCTATGCGTTGCCGGTGAAGATCAATGATAATGTTTGGATTGGAGCCGGCGTGATTATCTTACCCGGCGTAACCATAGGCCGGAATTCCGTAATTGGCGCCGGTAGCGTTGTCACTAAATCTATTCCTAATAATTCGGTTGCAGTTGGGAATCCTTGCCGTGTAATCCGTTCTTTGGGTGACAGGGATGTGAGTTCATTAATGTAATCCATCAAAAGATGAAAAAGATCAAGGCTGTTATATTTGATTTAGATGGCACTCTGGCGAATACGTTGCCCTTGTGTATCAGGTCCTTTAGGGAATCCGTACAACCTCTCATCAACCGCCAGATATCGGACGGAGATATCATGGCCACATTCGGCCCCTCTGAAGAAGGAACAATTATGGCGCTGGCGCCTGACCATTACCAAATGGGTATTTCTCATTATTTGAGGTACTATAAGGCTTTTCATGAAATGTGCCCAGCTCCATTTGATGGAATACCTGAGTTGCTTATGCTATTACAAGATAAAAATATTGAAACAACGATGGTTACGGGTAAAGGGTTTCACAGCACGGTAATTTCATTAGAATATTTAAAACTTGAACGCTTTTTTAACTTCATCGAAACAGGCTCTCCAGCCGGACCCAGAAAAGCAGATGGCATTCAGGCGATATTAAATGCACTGCCCGGTATCAAAAAAGATGAGTTTATATATGTAGGCGATGCACCGGGCGATATAATAGCCAGTAGAAAAGTGGGAATTCCGGTTGTGGCTGCCGCCTGGGCTGAAACGGCGGAACCTGAGCTTTTGAAAAGACATGAACCAGATCATTTATTTTATGCTGTAGCAGATTTTTCAACCTGGTTATCTAAGCACCTTTAAATATTAAATTGCAAAAGCCTCAAACCGAAAGATTGGGGCTTTTATTCTAATTCTAAACCATCGCCTTTTGCGGTAGCTTAGGGTGGAGGCTATGCTAGAACTGTTATCTTAGTATTTTTAACCAGTTATAAAAAATTATCACATAGCTTTATTATTGCGTGTACTACATCGTGTGGACTCCAGATATCGTTTTAGGGTTTTGACGGATATCGTTGCGGATGTATCAGAAAACAAGATACGTGCGATATGCGTGGAAAGATGTCGAGATATTGGAGATGATACAAATAATATCAAAACTTCGTCTATTAGTATCGAATTAATTAATAACTTTTATAACACAATAGATTACTTAATATCATAGTTATATAATTATATTTTAAAAATGTATTATTCCGTACTTTAATTTAAATTGGCGGTATTGTAGCATAAAAGATAATGATCGTACTCTGCTTTGCTATGCATTCAGAAAAGAGACTCAAAACTCCAAAAATAGAAATAATAAACTTTAAATCATCTCCCATGTTTATAAACAAAATTTTACAATGGATGAAATATTGTATTCTTGTAATCTTACTGTCATCGACGCTGATTTTATTAAACGCCTGTCATGTATCCGATAAGAAGAATCACGAGAAAAATGATAGCGTAGCAAATCAACGGTTATTTATGAAAGGTTTGAAAGACACCATACGGGAGATACCTACAGCGCGTGATACTGCGCATTCAATTGATACAATTCCCACGAGCAAACCTGATTCAAACCAAAAAATGCCGGTTGTCCATTGACTCGCTAATTAAAAATTTATAATTTTCGGCAGCGAGATTATTGAATTAAGCCCTCGCTAAGGATTAATTTTGGCTTCACAAAAATGGTTATCTTGTAAGCTTAAGTAGGACTGTGTTTGTGAAACAAATATTCTCTATGACTGACTATCTTCGAGTACTGAATACCACCCAATTGAAGAGTTAAGGAAGATTAAATTAAAATCCAGGAATAGATACAGAATATACGAAGGAATAAGCCATTAGTTTTCTACTTTAACGGACTTCAAAAGTGTCTTGAACTCTTCATTTAGCAATTTTAATTCCTCATTTTAATTCAGGATAAGTTCGCCGGTATTCATTCTTTTGATATTGTTAAAAGAGGTGTTCTTGAGGTAATTTCCAAGACAGTGATATCCTCCGATATATCACGATTGGCAATACATTGGTTGTAGTAAAAAAGGTACACGATAGGCTCACTCATAACTACCCATTTTATTTTTTTGATCTTGGCAGGTTAAGTGAATAATTTCTTCGGAGGAATTGGTACAACAGATACCGGTTATAGAAAATAAGGAACCTGATAAATCCGCGGAAAATGCGGGCCACTAGAACCCAACTATTTCAATGTAAGCATTTTGGTTGTTGGACTATAAATAGACAGACGCTCCACCTTTATCCGTTGCATTGTAGCGTATCAGCTAATTTTACGCTTAACTCCCGATCTCCCATTGGCTGGCCATGCAGAGCCGCCACTACCTTTACCGCATCCTGTTCCGTTGCCATTTCGATAAACGCATAGCCTTTACAGATGCAGGTTTTCTTATCCCGTACGATCTTTCATCACCCTGATATCACCGTGAGGCGCTACCAATTGGGCAAGTGCCATTTCGTCCATTTCTAATGGGATCCCCCGAAAAATAATTTCATTGCCATTACAGTGCAAATATAAACAAAGCCCGGCCGATCACTTCCTGCTAAATGATGTGTTGAAAGACAGGTTAAAATCCGCGCAGGTCGATAAAGAAGTGCGCGGCTGGGATCATAGCAGCGACCATGCTCCTGTTTGGATTGAAATAACTGATTAAAATCCTGCTGTATTAAAGCTTGTCACCAGCCTTTTGAGCAATATCCTTTGCTTCCTGCTTTGGAATATGTTTGCGCAGCACCGCATACAGATTATCCAAATCGAAAGGCTTGGGTATGTAATCATCAAACCCATGCCCGTCATACTCATCATTGATGTTGCTGTTGCAGCTCAGGGCGATCACCGGCAAATGCGGGTAGACCGCTTTGATCTGGTGGCAGATTTGAACACATATTTTGCCATCAAGCTTGTAATCCAGCATGATAACGTGCGGTTTCAATTTCTTGATCATATCCATAAAATTGCTTTCAAAATCTTGTACAGAATAAACTTGGTAATTTTCCATCTGCAAAGCGATGGTAAGGATGTCAAGAATTGATTGGTCGGTATCCTGTATAATGACAGTCTCCATTTTTTGGCGGGTTTAATGAAACCAAAAAGGACGGAACAGTTCCTAAGCGCACAAGCGCAATTTCTGGGGTCGCGCTAAGGTAACCATTTAATATTACATAGCCTACGTTAACGGCAGGCGAAAATAAAATGTTGAACCTTTTCCAATTTTACTTTCCACCAAAATCCGGCCATCATGTCGCTGAATAATTTCCGCGCTCAGGTAAAGCCCGATGCCAAAACCGGAAAGGTGTTTTGCAAGGTACATTATTTGTAATTATTCTCCAAACAAGTGATTTCGCCGGCGAGGCTGCAAAAACTCCGTGAAAAAATAGATAATTGATTTACTAGTTGCCTGGCTTTTATTTTTAAGATGCATTAGTCTAATTTTGTGACAGACATAACTAAATAGCACCATGAGATTTTACCAGACACCCGGAATTATTTGCCTTTTTCTTTCCATCATTTTAACCAGTGCTTTAAGTGCCGGGGCCGCGCCGGCAAGGTATTACTACCAGCTAAAGATCTACCATTTTAAAAATGCCACGCAAGAGAGCCGTTTAGATGCCTACCTGCAAAAGGCCTACCTTCCCGCATTACATAAAGCAGGCGTTAAAAATGTTGGTGTTTTTAAGCCGGTCAAACAGGATAGCCTGGACAAAAAGATCTACGTTTTTGTTCCTTACCGCAGCTGGGAGGCCTTAGAAAACACGGATCAGAATATACTAAAAGATCAAACATACCTGGATGCGGGCAAAGATTATATAGATGCTGCTTATGATGATGCTCCTTATAGTCGTATCGAAACGATTATAACACGTGCATTTATTAATGCTCCCGAACCAAACCTGCCCAACCTAACCGGGGAAAAAGTAGACCAGATATATGAGTTACGCAGCTACGAAGGTGCGACCGAAAAACTGCATGCCAGCAAAGTTAAAATGTTTAATGTAGGCGATGAAATGGCCATATTTAAGAAGTATGAAATGAATGGTGTTTTCTATTCGGAAGTGATCGCAGGTGGCCATATGCCCAATTTGATGTACATGACCACCTATAACACCAAACAGGATAATATTGACAAATGGAAACAATTTATGAACGATCCGCAATTTGTTGCCTTAGGTAAAATGCCCGATTATCAGCATAATGTATCTAAAGGCGAAAGTTTTTTTCTTTATCCTGCTGACTATTCTGATTTTTAAAGGGAACGTTTGCAATTATTCGCTAACCAGTTTTGGGTTAAAGATAAAACAAGTGGCCTTCATTGTACTTAAAAAATATATTTGACGGCGGAGGTTCACAAGCTCAAAACTTTTGAAATGCAACAACCTGATTTTTGATCGGTTTAACAGTTCTTAAATAAGCATAAATTGCCGCAAGATCGTTGGCCTTCATTCCCGCATACATATACCAGGGCATTGGTATTTGCGGATCGCCGGGGCTAAGCTTAGCCGCTTGCTTTTCTTTACCTTCAAAACTTTTAAACCGCCCGATGAATATATCTTTACTCCATGAACCAATACCGGTTAGTTTATCCGGTGTGATATTTGCAGAACGTACCACACCACCCTGCTGTTTAAATTCCATTCCACCGCCAAACTCGGTTCTGGGGATGATATCCCCGTGATATCTTTTACTATGACAATCTACACAAGCTGCTGCGTTAACCAGGTAAGCGCCATATTTGATGGTATCATTTTCCGAAGGTAGCTTACTCAAATCTGCCTTATGCGGCATGGTATTCATAATAAAATTAACAGGAAAATCAATTGCTGATGCCGGTATGTCTTTTTTTATTGCAGGAATTGAACTCAGATATGCAATAATGCTATAGACGTCCTCTCTGTCCATCTGCCCAATATGCCCCCAGGGCATTAGCGGAAAGATGGCCTTGCCAAATTTATCCTCCCCGGTAGTCAGCGCCCTGAATAGTTCGCCATCCGTCCAACCGTTTAATTTATAAGGGGTGATGTTAGAGGCATAAAACTTGCCGGGAAGGCCCATCTGCTGATCAAACTTTTCTCCTCCGGCCCCTAAGCCGCCCACCACCGGACTTGCATACAAACTTTCGTCCTTGGTGCTGTGGCAGTCCATACAAACAGCAACGTGGTTGGCTAAGTAACCGCCGCGTTTTATTCGTGCTGCAGTGCGTTCTATTTTGATTTGAGGCGCTGCGCCTGTGTTGGGTAATGCTACTTTTACATAAGTGCAGGCCGCAGCCACGACTACGAACAACCCGAGCAGGATAAATCCAATTACTTTTACAGCTTTCATATTAATTTTCAGAAATAGTTGGGCTTTTTCTATCGTACTGGGCAGATGCTACGATATCAACGATGAATTTCGCTACACTTCGCCTGCTGATTTGTAAACTTGGTTTAGGGGAGTTATTAAAGCTCACCTTCAAGGTTTTTGTCTTTTTGGAATCACTTAAGGCAACAGGTCGTACAGCAGTCCAGTTTAAGTTGGAGATTGCTAATAGTTTTTCCTCCCTTTCGTGTTCCGCGTAAACAGGGCCCATGTTGGTATAGTCAATTAACCACCTGAGCCAAAAAGGGATATCTTTTTTGCTGTCCCCAACACCCCACGCAGAGACTGTAATTAACCGTTTTAAGTCTTGTTGATCCGCTTCGGCTATCGCGTTCTTTATGCTTTCAGATATAAAATTTGGGGCGGTTATTAACTTAGACCAGGGGGCATCCGAGGCCCTGACGATACCCAAAGCACTTATGATCAGATCACAGCCTTGCATGGCAGCCGCTAAATCTGCTCTGCGGGTAGGTGTCCCATGATATATGTTAATTGATTTTGAGCTAAAGGATAGTTTGTTTTTGTCCCGTACCAGGACATTCAGATCGTAGCCTTGCTTTAGCGCCTCTTCAACGATAAGACGACCGGTTCTCCCAGTGGCCCCTAAAATGAGTATTTTCATATGCTTTTTTAACAAAAGTCATCCAAAACTTTACCTTTGTCAAGTAATGGCACATTTGTCAAGTATTGACATTAAAGATACTAATACACACTATCAGCATGTTAGCAGAGAAAATAAATGAAAAAAAAGTGGAGCCGGATTGCGATTGCTCCATCATAGGCTCGATCAATATCATCAGTGGCAAGTGGAAACCCGTAATTATCTGGATGTTATTATCAGGCCCCAGGCGATTTGGTGAGCTCCATAAAGGAATACAGGGAATAGCGCTAAAGGTATTGTCCAGGCACTTAAAAGAGCTGGAGGCCGATGGTATCATCAGTCGGAAGGTATATGCCGAGGTCCCACCGAAGGTGGAGTATACACTCACCGAAAAGGGGATGTCGCTCAACGACGTAATGCAGCTATTAGCAGCATGGGACAAAAAGCATAAAATAACCCAATAAGGCGTTTCTGAGATTGGTCAAAGCATACTGACTGGGCGACCGCAGTGATGAGTGGGGGGGGGCAGGTTTCAGCTATTGGCCTTCTGCCAGCGGCAGCGTAAACCAGAATGCGGCACCTTTGCCCAGTTCACTGTCAACTACGATCTGCCCGCCATGTTTTTTGATGATCTCGGCACTGATATTCAGGCCGGAGATCTGTTTGCCGCTGCTGTCGACCTGGTAATAGCGCTCGAATAAATGCGGCAGCTTCTCAGCAGTGATACCCGGTCCTTGATCGGTCACCGTAACGCGGCCATCCTCCCTTCGCGGGTGATATGGACGCTGATCTCCCGCGAATTCGCTGCGTATTTGACGGTGTTGTTAACTAAATTGACCATCACCTGGTCGACCCTTTCGCTGTCAGCGAAGACCTGCAGTTCCATTTTCTCCGGTGGTAATGATCTCGAACTTTCCCTCCGAACGAACGTGATTGCAGCAATCCTGCACCACCTGCGCGACGGTAAGGATCGTCCGGTTCAAATGGAGCTTGCCTGCATAGCTTTTACTCGAATTGAGCAGATCTTCGACCAAAGTACTCACCTTATCGATACTTTTATTCGCTTGCTCCACCAGCTTGGGCAACATCGTGGGCGAGGGCTCGTTCTTCAAGCGGTCGAGCAATTATAGGGATTCCTCTACAACTTAAAGTGGATCAAACGGCTAATTGCACATGGGAAAAAATTACAAGGTTTTAATTTGCCGGTGGCGCTTATTGG
The DNA here is from genome assembly GCF_014200575.1 of Mucilaginibacter saanensis. Taxonomy (GTDB): domain Bacteria; phylum Bacteroidota; class Bacteroidia; order Sphingobacteriales; family Sphingobacteriaceae; genus Mucilaginibacter. The sequence goes on from NZ_JACHBZ010000024.1 coordinate 13,184, forward strand.
CGATTACAATATTATGCCTTCAGATCTGGACATCTACAAACCAGAGAAATATAAAGACAATGCACTCTTCGGTCCTGAATCCCGCAAACTTTGGCGCGAATTAATTAAATCAGGATGGACCGATGCGATCCGAAAGTTGCATCCCAATGAACCTATTTACACTTTTTGGGATTACTTACGAAATGCTTATGGACGGAATGCAGGTTTAAGGCTTGATCATTTCCTGTTAAATGAGTTGCTGGTAGGTCGTCTGAAGGCAATCGGCGTCGATAAAGATGTTCGCGGCCGGGAGCATTCGAGCGACCACGCACCGGTGTGGATGGAATTGAAGGAAGAATAGCTTATGTCGGATCAACCCAGTTATCTCCATTTTGAAAAGGACAAGTATGCCTGGCATCCCGATATTGATTACCGGGCTGAACCTAAAAAATATCTTGTGAACAAGGCGTGTTAATTTGTGAGCCCTACAATAGTGAGATCGGCCAGTACTGGCGATTTAAAACGGAAGACATCGCGAAAGAAAGCAGCGATAAAATCTATAATTTATTTTTAGAATACCTATCAGCGAACGATTTTGTAGGGGCGGATATGGCGCGTAAATATTTGCAAATGGGTTTACCCGGGCAAGGCGCTATGCTAATTACAAGAGTGGTAAGAAATATGATGCCGAGCAGGGTTATGCTCAGTAGAAAAAGGTACGGATGAACCTGAAAAAGCAAAGGCGGCCGCTATGTTCTATAAGCGCTATAAAGAGGCGGAATCGAATGTACGATACGCAAATTTAAAAATGGAATGGAAGAATGAAAGGGGTTAAGAAGCAGGACCTGCCTCAAAAGATCTGCATCACCTGTGACCGATCTTTCACCTGGCGCAAAAAATGGCAAAAGGTATGGCATGATGTTAAATATTGGTTAGACAGATGCAGTAGACATTCCGGAGCCATTGATCGCTACGTTCCGGAATAGCGAACCATTTAGTTCTGCTACACTTTGACCATATCAATTCAATGATTAATAATTGTCATTTTTTAAAGTGATAACACAAATCGGTGCTCCAAATAGCACGGAATTGCCTGGTCACAATATCCACTATGAGTTCAGGTTTCCCTTTAAACTGGTCAGCAACTGATAAATAACCATTCAGCAAATCAAATCACTTATCGGGATATAAGCCGAACTTGTTGGGGTCTGAAATAACAATCTGGGGTTTTGACCTGTAAAGCGTGACTGGACCAATAGCGAGCAGTTGTCGGCCATTGATGGATTTGGACTTCTTATTACTATCGAGCTGAATCATGGCCGCAAGATATTTCTTGGCATCTCCTTTAAGTATTACGGTCAGTCTTTGGTTAGGAAATGCTCCACCCATGTTAAGCATGGTCATATTGGCCAGTTCTTTGTATCCATATATCTTGTCAACGACCTTTACCGTGTCGCCAATGTATTTACCGATATCATTTAAATTTACAGCAGCTACTTTTTCACCAGAATGAGGGGTGTTTTTTTGGGGCATTAATGCTTGCTTAACGATCTTGGCTTTGGTATCAGTAAGCAATTTATTGAGTTCTCCAGCCAGCCTGATGCCCGCCTGATCGATCCTTAAATGAATAGTAGGAATATACTTTTTGTAGTATGCCTCGTCCATAGTTTGACCTGGCTTCACATCAGCATATAGTTCCGTACTGATTTGATAACTTTCCCATAACCATTCCATAGGGTTGTCAGCCTGCCATTTTTTGATTTGGGCTTCATTGGCCCAGTCATATTGTTTAGCCATGTCCGCTTCGCTTAATCCTTCATGGTCAATTAACTTGCTATCCCAAAGACTGTGCAGGTTGGTGTCTTTGTTATCAAAACGTACCTGGATCGTATTGCCTCCTTTATCTTCCTTCCTGCTGATATGCATCGGTTGATGGGCATCGCCAATGAGGTGAATAAGATATTTCAGTGCCAGGTTTCTTTGCTCGAAGGATGAAGCATTATCCTTCAGTATAGCCTCTTCTTTAAGTATGGCACCGTAAACATTGTCATTGCTTTGCTGGCTTACGAAATCAACAAACTGTTGGTGGCTTAATCCTAAAGGAGGGTTCAGGAAATGCCACTTACCCGTTGGGTTCCGGTGCTCGTCTGCCCAGGTACTTACATTTGCCATGCTTTCCCCTTGGAGATAAGCAGAAACGACATAAGCCGTATGAGGTGTTAAATGTTTCTGTGCAATGGTAGCAACGGCTTGATGGCCTTTAAAACCCCAGGATATTAAACCAACTGAAAGGCCAAGCAGGGCCAGCGTTAAGAATTGTTTTCTCATAAGGCAAAAGTATAAAAGCAATTGAAAGGTTGAAATCTTTATTTGATATTTTACTAATTTAATTAGCTTTTTTGTTTCGTAGATAGATGTGCAATGAATGATTACCTGGTAGATGAGCTTTACGATATATTTCAAAGGATCTTGTTGATTGGTTTAGACAATAAGAAGCTTATCCATAAGATTACAGCGTATAACCTCAATTGCCTGTTTGAGTTTCATAAAAGAAGTAAGTCACTGGCCTGACTTTTCCATTGGGAAAGATTGTGTATATCACCAATGCTTAGAAAAATGGGATACCTGTAGCTAAAGTTTTATAAATCAGTTATATTTACTTATTAACCTAACCTATCATGAGAAGATACATCCTCCTGCTGATCGTTGCTGCCGGATCATTAGTAAGCGCAAGCAGTGTTAAACCTATAGCAACGACATTTAACCGCTAATGCCGCAACCTGTGTTGGTGCAAACCCATGCAAAGCTTGTAAGAACTGCAAATACTGTAAGCGCTGCACTAAAGAAAGGCTTAACTTGTGGGGTTTGTAAGAAGTAAACCGGTATCAAGACAAGAAAAGTTGCACGAACGTTTTTTCGCGTCACTTTCTGTATCATTCTTTCATCTTGCTTACAAATAGCGTCAAAGGACGTACGGGCTCTGGTGAATACCTCAAGAGACTGAGCAATCCAAGGCTATATAGGAGAAAAAACGATTATAGCAGATCGATAAGAGCAACTGGATAAAATTTCAACATGGAGGGGATAAAAAGGCTCCTTTAAAACAGGCAGGTAGAAATTCTACTCAATCCATTATAAACTACACCAAAACAAATTCGACTGACAAACATCATATAACTTTAACGCGCGAACGACCGCAATGGTTGAGCGATAAACAACCAAACGGCTACTCCCTTCGCTTAGGTAATAACTTCCATAAACGCAGCTCTTCTTTTATGGAATCCAAAACGATGTTTGTAATTTTATTGTAAACTCCGAAAAACTGACAATTGCCAATATGATCCGTAAGATCAGGTTTAAAGAAAGCAAGTTGGGTAATACTGCTTTGACCCTGCTTTTCATCTTATCCTTGTATTGGTCGATATCGTTATCTGTTAAAGTAGGCCAATTGGTGCCGGAGCTAAATTTAAAATCAGGAAAAGTATAGTCAGTTGAATCTTCGAATACTGGGATAATCTGAAGACTTCCGTCGACCTGCGAACAGAATGAATTTTGATTGGCATTTTCATACCCTTCCCGGAATATTTTGTTTTTTTCCAAAGCGATTTTTGGAACTGTAAAATAATCTCTAAGAAATATTTTGCAATTATACCGGCCCAGGAAATAATCGTGAACCCGAAACTCCTTATTGATAAAGCCGCTAAATCTGGATAAAGCCCCGCAGGCAATGGCAGACTCTCCGTTTAGTTCGGTATCGCCATCTTTCGTTAACTTTCTCGAGGGTGTTATCAAATATTGTGCTGCACAGTCTTCGCTGAACGCATCTTCTAAATGAACGGGCTTAGATCTCATCTGGCTCCGCATTGTTGATAAAGTAAGTCCAATGACATTACTTATCGCCTGATCTTTATTGATTTGAGCTGATTTGCTCGTTGGAAAGGGTTCGATCATTAGTATCGTTGATCTTGTATTTGCAAAACTTTGTTGTTCCTGTTTGGTCTGTTCGGTCAGGGCCAAAAGAATATCTTGCACTTTTTCAAAGGGTTCATTATTAATCAGTCCTCCATCAACATTGAGCGAGTGGTAATTGTTATCGCGTGGGTCAAGCGGGTTAGTGGCCAGGTATTCAGCCAGCCAGGGAATAGCCATTACGTCGGTAGTCGCCCTGTTAAGTGTTCGGGACTTCAGACCGATTGGAAATGCTCCGGTCGCCATTGCTGCATTGGCTACGACATCTTTGTTCGTTCCCGTTTTCAGATCAAGGGGGATTCAGCCGGGTAAGTACGCGGATAAGCCGTCTGCAAGCCGGAAACAAGCATAATCACTATGTATGACCATGGTGAATTAACTCTTTTGCAGCAGATCCGAGCGAAAAGCGACATTGTAATCAAATCCTTGAAGATTACTTAATGTAGTAAATATCTTCATATCTCGCGCGATGAAAGGTGGAAGGTCCTTCCACTTTTCGGGCCTCGTATCCACAGAGACAACGCGATTTGCAATGGCGTCTATAAAATCCGAATTAAGCGCTGATAGAACTTTGCCGTTTTTAATATCAGCAGTACCGAGCATCACGGAAAACATATCAGCGTCGGTCAGATCGACCCAAGAGTGATATAACTTATTTTCAGGGTGCTCAGCAAGTAGATCATCACCTGGTTTATCAATGGGCGTTAACTCATTATTGAATGAAGTTGCTGCCATGATACTTGTCATCCCCCCGGCGGAGGCCCCACCCATAACCGGGATCTGCACCTTATGGCTGGGCACACCAGGTTCGTTCCTTCTTTTTTCCCATTCTGCTAAAGCTTCTATTAAATAATCCATAACCCCAGAGGTGTATGCACCTGCTGAAACCGCACCGGCCATACATAGGCCGACGTAAAAGATTGGTTCGTTTTCTTTTATTTTTTTCATAAGGAGATTTGGTAGTAAAAAAAATGAACTGATCAGCCGGATAGTGCTTGTTATTCGAGAAATCAATTTTCTTCCGGTAAGAAGAAATTATTGTCACAATAAAGTTTTAAGTTATATAAATATATTCATTAACATTTTGATTTACTGTAATAACCATTATTTTTCTTTCCCCATCCCAATTTCCATTGCAGCCACCCGTATAAACCCCGCCATCTTTGGTTTAAACAAAAAGCCATGGAAACATCAATATTAAACAGCCTTCCATAAAGGACATAGTCAATAATAGGGTTTTGGCTTAAATAATGATAGAATGGTCAATTGCTTTCAATAAATAGCGCAAAGAAGGTTTACCGCCGGAATCGGTTAATCATACCTTCGAATGTCCAGGTTGTTTTACAGTATCATTAAATGGATCAGAGTGTTCAATCTTACTTCAAGATCATTTAATCTTAGTTATTCCCGGCTTGCAAAAAAGGATTTCTCTTAGCATATTTATTTAGGATAAATTCGGTCATCGGTTTCAGCTTTCTTTCCGTATGAACCGGGTGAAACCCGGCAGCAGTATAAAACTCCACTGTTCCATCAATTTTAGAATACCAGACGTGGCCTATAGAGCGGCTCGTGAGCGTATCCGGTTTAGTGATCTTTTTAAACCGTTGTGTTTTTTGCGTATCCAGAGCATAAACCGGTGTCTCATCCATATTTTGATTGCAGGAAACAGGCTGGTAATGGTCCCCCGTCCAGAACATACATTTCTGAATACCTGGGTCCACCGTCCTATTCCTGGTAATGTAAAATCCTGCGCCGGAGATAGCAAGTATCAATAATAACACCAAAATATTCCGCCTTCTGGACGCAAAGGCCGGACTTTTACTTCCGGATGTCGGTTCAGCAACCTCCGGAAGCGTAACGACCACATCTTCCCTGATTTCCTCAGACGCTCCGAATACGTCAGCAACATTGGCTTCATTTGATTCTTCGCCTTGCTTTACCTGTTTTTCCTCCAATACCGGATCAACCACTTCTTTGATCCCGATCTTAGCTTCAGCGGTAGTGTACACCTTGTGATAATCATGGTCCCATTGAAAGGGTCTAGGCTGGAAGTCAATCAGCCAGGCCAGGAGCTCAATGTTTTTCTTATCCGTAGTAACAATATTCTTTCTCAGAAAAGTAAGCAGTGGTTTGAACTTATCAGCATCCACTGTACTGATCGCCTGCATATATGCGCCCGCGCTATCCCTGGGCCCAAAAAACATGCTGAGTGTTTTCTCATCCTGGCGATGCTCGTATCGCTCACTCAAAACCGCCATGCATTCCCGCTTCAGTTTGGCTGGCGTAGCGTGCATTAAATTCAGCGAAATCGCATTCGCAGCTTTCATTTCGTGATAGGTCAGGAGGACTTGTTTTTGATAATCAGCAAACATGTCAAATTTTTTTAAGGTAAATCTAATGGAATTTTCGGAATCTTCAAGGCGTTTCCGGAATTCCGGCGGAATGATCGGAATTACCGGAAACGCTTGCTGCTAAGTGATTTACACTCCCATACATTTGCTTTCGAAATCAGTAACGACCTCCATTTGCTAGCAGGGTCAATGTACAAACGGGTTTCAACAGGAGCGGAGAATACGGTCGATAGTAGCCGGTTTGGGAAGCAGTTACCAGCTTCCGTATTTGATGCTCATACTTCCCAAAAAATTGTAAGAAGCGCTTCTTATCTGGTTTGCAGTACCGCTCCCCGAATAGTTCGGAGAGCAACTGCAGGATTGATTCACCTTTTAAATTTTTTGAAAATGTTTAACTTGTTTTTTGCACTCTTTATGGCATTCGCATGCCCAAAACCTCATACAACGCCCCATAATGGCGGTACAACAATAAGCACCCTGGACACGGGGGGGGACGGAGGTCATATTCCTCCTAATCCAACGACACCTAAACCATAAGTTGGGAGTTTAGTAAGGCAAGAGCAATCTTGCCTTACTTTTTAAGGGGGTGTTATTGGGGCTTACTTCGTTCAAAATATTTAGAAGTCTTTTTATCAGGCGAGGATATAACCGTGCATGGTCAGGAATAATAACAGGATAAAATATAGATTGATCGGTCGTTTTTTCTATTTTTAAATAAAAATTAATCTTGAAAAAACTAATATTTATTTTGCTCTCGATTATTTCCGGCCTTTTCTCCTGCCGGAAGCATACACCGCCGATTCCTTATACTGAAGCCCCTGATTTTCATAAAGCACAGTCATTTTTAGACCGGAATAATGATTCTGCCTTTTATTATTTCAATAAGGTCATTTCTACCGCTAAAGACAGCCTGCAGATCGCAATGTCCTATAATAATATGGCTGTCATCCAGTCAGAGGCAGGGGATTACTTCGGAAGCCAGGAAAGCCTGTTGACCTCGCTGGAATTTCTGGATGTGAGCAAAGAAACTAATACCAATTGTCTTTCATCCAATTACAATGAACTGGGGCTGAACAGTATCAGCCTGAAACATTATGATGCGGCTATCGTTTTTTTTAATTCCGCATGGAATACTTCCAAAGAAAATAACTTTAAATTGGTCATATGGAACAATAAAGCACTTGCCTACCAAAAAAAAGGCGCTTATGCTCAGGCCATCAAGATCTATAAGGCCATTGGTCCCCAGATTAACAGGGATAAAACGGCGTTTGCCAGACTGCTGACCAATATGGCCAACACCAAATGGCTTCAGGATCCAGGCTATCATGCTGCTCCCGAACTATTAAGCGCACTGGAGATCCGCAAAAGGACCAATGACCTTTGGGGGCAAAATTCAAGTTATGCCCATCTGGCTGATTATTATACCCGCCTGCAGCCAGATTCCGCATTTCTGTTTGCTACTAAGATGTATGCGGTTGCCAGCCAGCTCAACAGCCCTGATGATCAACTGGAAGCCTTGCAGAAACTTATCCGCGTGGGGCCGGTCGATATGGTGAAGGAATACTTTAAGATCTATCAACAATTGGATGACAGCGTGCAGACAGCGCGCAGCACGGCCAGGAACCAGTTTGCACTGATTCGCTATGACGCCGAAAAAAACAAAGCGGAAAACCTCAGGCTCCAGAAAGGCAACGCTGAGAGCAAATTGCAGCTCCTGAAACAATATATATTCCTCTCCATCACACTCGCTTTGTTGATAGGAGGTTCTGTGACTGCATTTTTCTGGTACCGGAAAAGAAAACGACGGTTGGAATTAGAGGCACAGCATGCGGTACAGGAAAGTCAACTGAAACTATCCAAAAAAGTGCATGATGTGGTGGCCAATGGCTTATATCGTATGATGTCGGAAGTTGAAAATCAGGTGCAGGTGGATAAGGATCTTTTATTGGATAAGATCGAGGTGTTATACGAGCGATCACGTGATATCTCTTATGAGGTGCCACAAGTTGAATACCCGGCATTCCACAAAAAAATAGCGGAGTTATTGCTGTCTTTTGCTACCCCACAGACAAAAGTGGTGCTGGTGGGCAATGATGAGGCCTTCTGGATTAAAACCGGTATGCAGGCCAAACAGGAGATCGAAACTGTCCTGCAGGAATTGATGGTTAATATGAAAAAGCATAGTGTTGCCAGTAACGTGGTCCTTAGATTCGAAGTGCAGGCAGGAATCCATCATATTCACTATACCGACGATGGTGTTGGGATGAAGGAAGATGTAGTATATAAAAACGGGTTGAGGAATACGGGAAACCGTATAAAAGCCATCCACGGACAGCTTATTTTTGATACCCAAACGAGTAAGGGACTTTATATTCAACTTTCTTTTCCAACCGTATAAACAGATCATTATGTTCAAAAACGTACTTATAGCCGAAGACCACGAAAGCGCCAGTATTTCCATACAAAAGACACTGGCAGACCTAAGTATCGTTCGTAGTGATTATGCCTATTATTGTGACGACGCGCTGACCCGGATAACAAAAGCACAGGGTAGCGAACCCTACGAATTGCTTATCACTGACCTTTCTTTTGAAGACGACGGCTGCCAGCAAAAGATCAGCAGCGGAGAAGCGTTGATCAAAGCCGCAAGGTTAGTACAGCCCGGCCTGAAAATACTGGTGTTTTCGGCAGAACAAAGGGCCGCGGTCATTGGAGCGCTTTTCAACGATCTGAAGGTCAATGGCTATGTTCGCAAGGCGAGGCGTGACGCACAGGAATTGAAAAAAGCGATTGAAAGTATTTATAAAGATAAACGGCACCTGCCGCAGGAGTTCAGGCAGGACATCAGGCAAAATAATGCGCATAATTTTACCAGCTACGATACCGCGATCATCAGGCTTCTTTCCAGCGGGATGGCACAAAAGGACATTCCGGACTATTTAGAACAAAACCAAATCCGCCCATCAGGTCTGAGCAGCCTGGAGAAGCGGCTTAACCTGATCAAAGAGGCGTTGTCGTTCTCGAAGAACGAACAATTGGTCGCGTATTGCAAAGATAAGGGCATCATTTAGGCTTTAGCTTGCCAGATCGTTTAATAACTCTTTTCATTATTTTGAATTTTTATGCTAATTGGCATTTGATTCATTTTTAATATGTCAACCATTCCAAATAATTATTTGCTTTACGGTTTCCCGTAAAAAAAGAAGTTTGCGGCTATCTACTTTTGAATAGCAAATAATTACAGTTATTAACATGGAAACACCTGTACAAAACGAGATCACTTTTTATCAAGATATGGACGTTACCGTTACGCAATCGAGGTATGTAACGCACTCAAAGACTTATGCGATGAGAAACATTTCTTCGGTCCACATTTTCGAGATTGTTAAAAGTAAAAAACTGCCTGTTTTGATGATCATCATCGGCTTTCTGATGTTGTTTTCCAATGAGCTGCGGATCATGGGCTTTATTATCCTCCTCTTGGGAGTCACGGTGCTGTCCCTGATCAAAAATGAATTCTCGGTCAGGATCAGCACTAATTCCGGGGAGGCCAACAGCATTGTATCTAAAGATAAATTATATATACAAAAGATTGTTAATGCCCTTAACCAGGCTATCATACATCGGGGTTAGTAATCCCGTAAAAGATTTGCCTGAAACTCTTGCAAAGTGATCTTATCGTTCAGTTAAAGTTATGAAAAGAGTTTTGTTGGTCGGTTTTCTTTTCCTTAACGATGCTACCTGCACCTGTACTGCCACATGGGTTTATGTCTGCGACAGCAGGAATTCGAAAAGGTATCATCTCAAAGAAAATTGCAGGGGACTGAGCAATTGTTCCTTCCGGACACTGAAAATAACGCTTGAAGAAGCAAGAAAAGAGGGTAAAACACGATGCAAATGGGAAGACTGACTCGCGCTATGAACATATAAAATTAAAAACCTAAACAGCCTGAAAAGCTTGATCCCTGGTTGATCAAGCGTCTATTTTTCTCATAATTTTAACCCAAGTCCATGGATGATTTTTATTTACGCCATAAGTGCGTCGTACTAGTATTGTTTTTTGCCGGCATGGCCGTCTTGCTTAGCTCATGCGTAAATATTCAGGATAAAGCAACGGAATTGGGTAGTAGCGGAAAAGTAGGTAAGGCGCAAATGTCAGCATTCTTAGATGTCATTAAGGACAAAGTTGAGCCAGATGATCCCAATTTTTTCACCTATGACAAACTCGATACAAATAAAGTGGCATCCTTTATTTATAACACATGTTTGACAGCCGGCATCAAAATTAACCGACAAGATATTTACAACGGTTCTGCAAAATTAGTTCGACCTTCTGTTAAACCTATTCTCAGTATTTATATTGAGGACTCTGAAAGTATGGATGCCTATGTGAGCGGCGTTACAGGGTTCAAAGACGCTATATATTCTTTGGCGGGCAGCATCATAACCGCCGATACTCTTACGCAGGGCATTAATTTGTATTATATTAATAATGCTATTCAATTCAGAAGGCAAACTGCAGACGCAAATACGCTTCTGCAGTTTATTCAAAACCTAGATCCGTCTACATTTAGGAATAACGGCGGCAACAGAAAATCATCTGATATGAGAGGGCTATTGCAGCAAGTGCTGGATAGCACAGACGACCGTCACGTCAACGTACTAATTTCAGATTTTGTGTTCTCACCTGGTCAACATCAGGATGCTACATCATATCTTCAACAACAGAGCACTGGCATTAAAATCGCGATCGCACAAAAAATAGAGCAGTATGACCTCGCCATCGAAATTTTACAGATGCACTCTCATTTTTCCGGGATATATTTTGATCAACATGATAAGCGTGTTCCATTGACAGGTGACCGTCCTTTTTATATATGGTTGATTGGTTCAAAAAAGAAAATCAAAGCGATTGGGAAAAGCGGCGTGCTGACCACTATCAAAGGAGGTGTGGACAATACGCTAGTCTTCTATAAACAATCCGGCCCATCGCTACACTCGCATAAGATATTATTTTCCCACAAGGATGGCGATTTTGAAATACAGGGCGGTGCATCAGGGGACATGAGTACTGCCAAACCTAATGATGTAAACAACACCTTCGGTTTTGATATGCTGGTAAATTATAAAAAGGAGATGGAGGACATAGCCTTCTTTGATGATACCAATAATTATACGCACAACCCAAATTATAAATTGACTATCAGCCGGCTCCAGGAAAACGATGACCCTGCATCGGTTGGTTATACACACTGCCTGCACCTGTCAACCCAATCCCTGCAAGAGCAGAAAATTCAGCTTTTTACCGTCGCCAAGGTTCCAACATGGGTAACTGCACATGACTCAGAAAACGACACGAATATTGGCAAAGATCCCTCACAAATGAACAAGACTTTTGGATTACAATATTTGATCCAAGGGTTATATGAAGCGTTTTATACGACCCCACATCAGAACAAAATAACTGAAGTAGAAATTACTATAAAAAAATAAACCATGTTTGACTGGCTTTACTCCATAGGAAAGGATCTCCATTTCGTCACAGGCGATATGCTCAACCATTTGAAGGGCTTTGACCTTCGTTGCTCAGGTTATTATGGCACGCCATACGCAACTTATCTGGGTATTGCGTTACTGGTGATCACGCTTGGCGGTTTAGCGCTCCAGTATTTTATTATCGATAGTCCCCCGAAACGTCCTGTCGGCACCTGGTGGCTTGTTGCGCTGATCATTGGGTTGATCAACTTCGTCGCAGCTTATATTATACTTGGATCTTCCACAGCGCCGGGGCATCACTGCAAAGACCTCATGTTGACCGGGCTGGATGTCATTGGCGTCTCCTTTTTTAACTTATTGTGTGGATTGGTTTTAGCGATGGTAATCACTGGACTGCCGTGGTTACGCAGACTGAGTACAAACAATGTTTTTACTACTTTTTTCAAAAACGACTAAGCAATGAAGAAACTCTACATTTTCGCGGTAGGAGGTACGGGATCACGCGTGTTAAAGGCTTTTACAATGCTGTTGGCCGCAGGTGTTAAACCGGAATCCAGTGAAGAATACCAGATCGTCCCTATTATCATGGACCCGCACAGTACGAACATTGATTTTCAGCGGACAACGAATTTGCTGGAAAATTATATGGCAATCATCAAAGCTGTAGGTACGGGAAATGGATTTTTCGGCACCCCAATTACTAATCTTCGAGGCCTCAATCCCAAAACCTCAGCACTTCCGGATACATTCACTTATGATTTAAAGAAAGTTTCGGGCAGCCAATTCAGGGACTACATCGGCTATAATCAAATGAATGAGGCCAGCCAAAGCTTAGCCCAAGTGTTATTCTCCGGCAGTACAGTGGATAAGCGGAACCAGCCAATCGATTTGCTCGATATCGAAATGGATATTGGATTTATCGGTAATCCTAATATTGGCAGTGTAGTGCTCAATCAGTTCAAAAATTCTGACGAGTTCCGGGAGTTTGCTTCCAGTTTTACAAATGACGACCGCATTATGGTCATTAGTTCCATTTTTGGTGGAACGGGCGCTGCTGGCGCGCCCATTATTTTCAAGAATATTCGTAATGCCATGCAGGCGGATGTCGACAGCGGTGGCTTTTTAAGAGATGCCAAAATTGGTGCATTGACAGTATTGCCATATTTTAATATTGCCAAAGATCCGAATTCACCTATCCAAAAGTCCGTTTTTATAGCGAAAACACGAGCGGCCCTTTCTTATTATCAAACCAATCTCGACGGCATCATAAATGTCATGTATTATTTCGCTGATTCGCTTAATGGCAAGGCTTATAAGAATGACCCAGGAAATGGCGGGCAAAAAAATAATGCCCACTTTGCAGAGCTCGCGTCTGCCTTGGGGATTTTCGACTTCTTATCGATGAACGATTCCCAAATGAAAAATTCAAATGGCGTCGTCCAACGCTCCGTTTACAAGGAATTTGGCGTTAAACTCAAGGCAGACAAACTTAAATTTCGACATCTAGAAGACGATACATTAAGTAAAATTAGAAAGAGCCTAGCGCAATTGCTGCTCTTTAAAAAATACCTTGATGAGGAGTTGACCAACGCCATGGAAAAAACCACATGGGCGATAATGGCGCCAAAGGTTGAACCTGAATTATTGAGAGACGGATTTTATAACACTCATTTGAAAGAATTTCTTGACGCGTTTACCATATGGGTTGATGAAATGGCCGAAAACAGGCGCGGTTTCGACCCATTCGACTTAAAAGCCGATGTGCGCACTTTTGTTAAGGAGCATGCGGCAAAAACCCCATGGTACACTTTCAATAAATTCAACTATAAACACCTTAATAGTAGCTTGAACGCAGTCTCAAAGAAATGCGAGTACTCAAACAGCAAAGAAAAACTGGTGCATATTTTTTACCAGGCAACGCGAGATACACTTCAAAAATATTTTAAGATAAAAGCCTGATTTATGAGCGAAATATTTGGTTTTTCCGGACAGGACGGCAGACACTGGTTCAACTCTGTCATATACGATGATAATATTATCGAAAAGATAAAAGATCCCGAGGGGGGTGGTCAGGTCGAATTGCCTACGGCTATACCAAGTCCGTTTGCGCGGCTTGATTTGGTTCGAATTGCTTTTGAACACATCAACCGTACTGGTAAGCTCCAGATGTCGGAAGCCAGCGGTGAAGTGATTGCGAGCGCAGAAGATGAGCGATTGGTCTCTTATACGCTGGATTTTCTTGAATTATTTTTTAACTATTCAGCGATAAGCAATGACTTGAAAATCGTCTCCTGGAATTTGGTGAATGATGTGAACACGCTGATCGCCAATCCAGAAACAAATGATTTCGGCGATGCATTGCAACTATTTATCCAACAGGACGCACGGGTATATAATTTCGATTTGACCGCTAATTTATACATCATAAAATACAAGTATACAGTCATTGGTACGACTTCGCCGCTTACCTTGTTTTGTCCCGGAGAAAATGGCTTGAAAGAACTGGAGATTCGAATTGGTGGGCAACTATTATTCAGCGAGCCTCGTCCGTTATATCTGCGGTCAGAGAAGTTTCAACGGTTTGTCCATTTCTATTTTAAGAAGTATACGATCCTGAAAGACCGGATGGCTTGGCTATCTGTTTATGTGTCAAAAAGTAAGGCTTGCCTGAAATCCCTAAATAATGATACAGCGGGGCGTATTTTCCAGATGATCAACCAGATCGAAGATAATCCGGTAATAGCCGAAATGGAATATACCCGTATTGCCAGCCTTAAGATTTTCGATTCGGTTAATAAAAATTTGCCTTTACTGATGCTGAATCCCGAAATCGAGCAAAAAGCCAATAATGCACAGCAGAGGGCGCAAACCGATGCCATCAAAACAATGGCGAGAAGCTCTGATTTGCGGATTTTTTCAGCGAAACAGGACGAGACTAACCCAACGCTGATTCTTAAAAATGACTTATACGCAGCGCACAAATATTTGGATTCCCCTTGGAGCAATGATCTAAAAGTGCCGAATGCTTATCAGTTGCCGGTTAACGATCGTCCGCTGCCTGGCTCATGTGTCATTTATCCACATTTGGTTGTAGGTGATTTGCTGGAGCCTGTGTTGATCAGGGTTGTCTACCCGATCAGCAAGCGGTTCTTTAACGGTAATTATCACGCCGAAGCCGGCGTCTCAAACAAGGGCTATCTCATCCCTTTAAAACTGAAATTCTTTGATTATTTCACCATAGAGCAGCTAAAATCGGGTGAGCCTAAAACACCCAAAATTGAAATTTTGCAAACGATTGGTGCCGTAAGTGTTAAACTTCACATACCGTTGGAGAATGGTGAGTACCTTCCGATCGAACGCACCTATTATGATGTCGAGAACAAAACAACGACGACTCAATTGGAAGAAGCGAACCGCGGCGTCATACAGGAACACGAAATAGGCTTTACCTTATTTCCTTTTCTCAGGACCCGAATTCCTGAGTTGTCAGCATTATACAGGGTACAATTGGTAGACCGAAATACGCAAAATAATTATGCTGGTTCAGATTACCGACTGGAGTTTTATACAGATACACCGCGTGGTTATTGTTTGGTTGATAACCGGGAAAAGATACGCAGTGACAAAAAAGTACATGATGTAGGTACTAAATACTATATTGTTAACGATGAGTTTGATTTCGTTAGTGTGAAATCAAATACAGCGAGTGGTTTGATCATCCCGGATTGGGAGCCTTTTCATCAAGGCAATACCAGCTATGACTTCGCAATCGATTTTGGAACGACCAATACTCATGTCGAATACCGCACCTCAAAAAATCCCGTTCCAAAGCCATTCGACATTGGTGCAGATGAAATACAAATCGCGACGCTTTTTGATCCTGATGCAACAAGTGAGGACTTTTCCGGCAGTGGAGCGATCGCGATCCGCGAGTCGATCAATGAAGAGTTTGTTCCTTTCACTATAGGACGACCGCATTCCGAATTTAGTTTTCCGCACCGAACGGTGCTGGCCATAACTCCGAACTTGGCAAGTAACGAAACAGCTGCGTTGGCTGATTATAATATCCCTTTTATCTACGAAAAAAATGATTTTCGTTTCAATAGCGACTTTGAAACCGACTTGAAGTGGTCAAAACACAACATTGAAAACTTTAATAAAATCAAGGCCTATTTTGAAGAGCTCCTTTTCCTGATCAGAAATAAAATTCTGATCAACAAAGGCCGGTTAAATGAGACAAAAATCATTTGGTTTTATCCGACAAGCATGCAACCGAGCAGAGTGGCAACCTTAAACCAGCTTTGGGAAAGAACTGTCGAAATCTATTTCCCAGGTGGAGTAGAAGTATTCTCGATGCCGGAATCATTAGCGCCATTTTATTATTATAAATTTTCAAATATCATACCAGGTGGCAACCATACACCAGCGGTGTCGATCGATATTGGTGGCGGGACTTCGGATGTTGTTATTTTCAAAAATAACGTGCCGCTGTTTCTAACTTCGTTCAAATTCGCCGCCAATACCTTATTCGGCGATGCCTTTTTGTCGCTTAGGAAAGATGATCTGGGCATGTTGGGCAAACACCTTCCGCATTTTAAAAAGGAACTGGGGGCAAACAGTAGATACAAGAAAGTGCTGACCGCATTGGAACAGGTATGCATGCGTGGCAAATCCGCAGACATCAATGCATTTCTATTCTCGCTGGAAAGCAATCCTAAGATCGCCGACACGAACTTGTTCTCCTATGACTTAATGCTCAACAATGATGATGAGCTCAAAATCGTATTCCTGTATTTTTATTCAGCCATCATTTACCATGTTGCAGCGTGGATGAAAGTCTGTGGAGTCGAAATGCCGACCTATGTGTTTATGAGCGGCACCGGATCAAAAGTATTGAACATCCTTTCGCCGGAAATGTTGTATATCGAGCAGTTGGCCTCCAAAATCTTTTCGGCGGTTTACCGATCTCCTATACGGGATAAGGTCAAAATCATTACAGATTCCAAAATCCCAAAGGAAGCGACGAGCAAAGGTGGATTGTTGAGTATGGGGCAAACTTCAGATTTTGAATTAGATGACGTAAAGCGCGCTTTGAATTACAACGAAAACGGCCCATCCGTTGGTAAACTCCGTTATGATCAGGTTAATGACATTATCAAAACAGCGGTAGTTAAGGAAGTTGAGCGTTTTAACGACATCTTTATTCACCTGAATGACGATGGATTCTTCTTTGATAAATTCAGTGTATCTACAAGGTCATTCAACTATTTTAAAATGCATGCTGATGATTCTCTCGCCGATTATCTCGCGGATGGTATTCAGTTTAATATGAACCTAGATGCAGATGAAGACAAAGACAAAATATTGGAAGAAAGTCTGTTTTTCCTACCGTTTATTGGCGTGATTTACAATATGACTAATTATTTAAGCAGTCTGAAATGAAAAAGAAGATCACTATAACCGGTGCCCTGATATTATGCGCTTTGGCTGTGCTGGCCCAAAGTAACGCTAAACTAAACACATCAGATAACCTGATGCAATTGATTGCGTACTTCTTGCCTTATTTATGTTTAATGCTCATCGTCGTGTTATTTTTCTATGTTTTATTATTTGAAAAAAGACAGAATGAGCGACATAAAAGACTGAAAGAATCGATAAAAGATGTAGAAAGTACAGCTAATTCCTTAGCGCAGTCACAATATTCCCATTCTTTAAACGCGGATTCTTCCAGAGCTTTAAACAATCTTAAAAATCAAATCGCCGATATGAGAATGGAGATGAGGATGCTCAACCCCACACCTAAGGCGCAACATATTGAGCGAAGCGCCGTCCCAGTGCGAGAACCAGAACCTATGCCTACAGCTGCACTTGCACCGGTTTTATCTCCCCAGCCGCAGGAAGCACCACCTGTCGAAGAAATGTTTTATTTATCTACACCAAATTCGGAGGGCAGCTTCAACGTTAATTCGGCCCAACCTAATTTCAGACCAGGAGCATCAATTTACTTGTTCAAAAAAACGTCGCCTGACAAGGCTATTTTTAAAATTGACGAAAGAGAGACTTCCATAAAACTTGCGCTGCAGTACTCGGATAAAAACATCGACCCAGTCTGTGAATCGGCAAATGCCTATTATATGAATGCGAAAAAAGTAAGGACGCCACCGGGCAATGAAGGAGTTGCTGAATTATTAGATGACAAATGGATCGTGACCAAAAAAGCTAAAATTTATTATGAATAGTGAATCTGCAGAATACCTGCTTCTTGCCGTTTTTCTTATATTTCAGTTTAGCGTGTTTTTTTGGAACATCAAAAAGATAATTATTTATGAACATATTATCGCGTCGAATGCGATGTTTCGCTTAATTCCGGTAGAAGTTACGCAAAGCCTAATCATCGAATCTGAGTCCGAAGACTTTTATGCCGACGATATTGAGCTACCGCAGCGAAATTTGCTCGACAATGACGTTCAAGCAACCGTAAATCTGATTGGCTGTAAAGGTGCGTCAGCCTTGCTGAAAAACATACTGGCAGCTACCAATCGCTATTTGCTGCATAATAATATGGCAGCGGCCGATTTTCACTTGGTCAAGGACATCGCGGAACGCAACATAGATGCAGCCGAAGAAGATATTAATCAAACGATTTCCGTGCCATTATATTTGGGTCTGATGTCGACGATGATAGGGATCATCATCGGTTTATTTAAAATGCCGAGCCTTGATTTGGCAGTAGATCCTTCAGGAAAGGATATGTTGTTAAATCAAGGAATTACCATGCTGATAGGCGGCGTAAAGATTGCCATGATCGCCAGCTTTTTCGGGCTGGGACTGACCATCATATGTTCCGGTTGGGTATTTAAAGGCTCGAAAAACAAAGTTGAAAAACGTAAAAACACCTTTTACTCATTTGTACAGACAGCTTTACTACCTGTCATGAACCAAAGCATTGGCGCTTCGCTTAATTCTTTACAACATAACCTTTTGCGGTTTAATGATGAATTTGCCGGCAACCTGCAGACCCTTTCGGGAATTTTCAAGCAAAACTATGAAGCGCTCGTCATGCAGGAAAATATCTTGCAGGAGATTAATAACCTGGATATGGTTAAACTATCTCGCTTTAACCTGGATATGTTTGGAGCGGTAGAAAAGTCGGTGAAAGAGTTTGAAAGATTCAACATCGGTATGGCGCACTTGAACGATTTTGTAGCAACCTCCAAGGATTTATCGGAACGTGTAACTGATTTAATGAACCGTTCCTCCAACTTTGAACGCATCGCAAATACCTTACGAGACCGACTCGATACCAGCGAGCAATTATTGCGGTTTTTGGGCGACCACTTTGCCATGCTATCTGAACACAAAGATCTGGTAGTGACCGCAGTGGGTGATGCATCAATTTACATTGCGAACCTATTTCGTGAATTGCAGGAGCATTTTAAACAAACGGGCCAGAATCTCAGGCTACATACCACGGAAGAACTGCTAGCTTTAAAAGTCGCCCTTGCTGACAGCCGTACGAGCCTCTCCAACTTGGAGTTCTTAAAGCAGCTGGATCAGTTGGAGCGATTGGTAAATTTAGAACGTCTTGACGAGCTTGGTAGTTTAAAATCTCTGGATACGCTGAGCGAGTTGAAGCAGTTATCCGAACTGACCCAAATCAGCAAAGGAGTAGCCATATTCAACGAAAACGCAGTATTCCAAACGCAAACGACCAGCCTGCTCCAGGAACTGAACGTCAACATGAGTTCCGCTGTAAACCTGATCGAGCAGGTACATGCAGATTGGGTGGAAGAGAAAAATTCAGGAATTGGCGGCGCTGTGAAAAGGCTATTCCGCAAACAAAGCTGATCACATGAAAAAGAAAAATCAAGAAGCTCTTTTTTGGCCAAGTTTTACAGACTTAATGACCAGCTTGTTCTTCATCATGTTAGTACTTTACGTGCTGACTTATATTAAAATGAAGAATCAGCAGCGTGTGTCAGAACTACAACTCAATAAAATCAAGCAGATCACAGCAGCGGTCAAAGCCCTCGATAAACACTATTTTCGCTATGATCCCGTCTATAAACGCTACCAGCTCACTCGGAACATACACTATGCTTCCAAGCAATCGGTCATCAGTGCGGAAGACACCACTTACCTTGTCGGTGCAGGCCTTTCTATCAGCCATCTAATCGAAAACCTCCATAAACTCACCGGCACGGAAAATACTCGTTATATCGTGATCGTTGAAGGAATGTCTTCCAAAGATCAATATATTAAAAATTTTCAGTTGAGTTATGACCGTGCGCAGTCCATCAGGGTGTTATGGATTAGGCACCACATCAAATTCGATCCGGCGATTTGTGAATTGCAAATTTCAGGTTCCGGGTTAAATGGTGTCGGACGTGATCCGATCGAAGAAAAAAATCAACGGATTCTGATCCAGATCGTTCCCAAAATAGGGGATCTCACTACATTATAAACTTTGTATGTGATCAGTATACACTTTTTTGTTTTATTCGGTTGATGACTTACTTAGCTCCTCTGGCTTTCTTATTAATTTTAAGAGTACGGAGGTAAGTCGGTTACAGGAATTTCTTTTTGGTCGTGCCCCAACAATGCTTATCTAATACGAGCCGCCAAACAGCTCATTTCATATCCCTGATGATCTGCCCTACTACATAGTTAAAAGATTTACTCGTTTTTTCTGCCATCCCTTAAAGAATTGTAATGAGTTACTTACGGTCAACCCATTTCACATGTCACCGTCCATGTGGGATGCTTATCTTCTGGCAAATCTGCAGCGTGTATAGTTGAAACAAACGTTTTATGATTTGAAGGTTTGAGCGAGTTTTTAAGTAGTGATAACTTGGCGCGGTGTACCGCCTTGTAACTCGTTCTTAAGGGGCGTTTTTTTACAGTTCCCGTAAGATTAACTAAAAAACCAATGATTTTTTGAACCCATTTTTCAATTACGGGAAACCGTAAAAAACGACAGGATCAGCTGCTACATTTGATTTACAAATAGCAAAAGGATGTTGGACAAAGATTGTCCACCTGCGATTTCTTTAACATTAACTTAATTAATTATCATGTCAGCAGCTTATGTAGAACACAGGCCCATTTCCTCAAGTAAGGATACGCTTACCGACCATCATGTAGTCATCGTTAATGGCGCTTCGGTTGGCGGTGAATTTTCAACCCAACTTGCAGCAAAGAACTATGCGTGCAAAGAGGGTTACCATCCGGTGCATGTTGCACGGGAACGCCACCTGCAAAACAGGGATATTCCTGATCATTGGAGAAAAGATCCGTGTTAGCCTAAAGTATCATTTAACAAGCCGGAGGATTGCTTTGCCGGCTTGTTAATGGACTAAATATCCAATACTATACGTTGGCGACTCCTTTTCTTGATTTTTCGATGACGCACGAATAATGCTATATTGTTTTCAAAAAATTAAGAAATTTCGCCAGCCGGCGTAACTTAACCCCCTCAACAAACCGAGTATACATAGTCCGTCCTGTAGTAAAACCGTTATAAGTATATCAATGCTGGGGGATTGTCATACAGAAAGTGTTGAAACAGGACGCGGCAAAGCCGTTCAGGATAATGCCGTTGTTGCAATTGCAATTCTGAAGAAGAAGTTTAACATTTTTCCGGTTCGCTTAAGTTTCATAGTTACGACCCAAGATCGCATAAGGTATGTCCCGAAAAAAATGTAGATAAAAAGGCCGTGATAGAGCAAAATAAGCGTTATGCAGATTTGTATCTGATATGGCGTGCAAATAGACATATCCCCAGTCAGCCTCATGGATGCATATAAGATATCATCAACCAGATTTCCGCTTTGTCAAACTATCCAATAGAAGATTAACTGTTTTTAGTCTCAGCGGGGAGCAGAAGTGGCAAGTAGAAGTTCATTGTTCAACCGGGTTTTGTTTGTTATTATAAAATTAACGGCGCCATGAGGTTTATCTTGTGAGCCTGGCGGAAACAAGAACATACCGTTAGGCTGGCTTGGAGATTAGCGAATAAGTGCTTATAATAGCTGCATTTTACCGTATACGACCATTCAATTGTAGAAGCGCTAGGACTTTTCTTTTATTTTGGTACAGCTCAGACGCCATCACTGAGAGGAGTTGCAGAAACGTATGTTTTCCGGGATAATAATTTTTACTGGCGGTATTTGAACCTCTTAGTTTAGCGTGTGATCAGTTGTTTGCCACTCTTGGCAATTTTTCTGTTATTATAGGTTTGTTTTGTATTTTTGAAGATATTGCAATTATGAAAACCTCTATAGATCATCTTCCCGAACTTAGGCAGCAGCAGATAAATGAAATTGTGGAAGTAATTAAAGACTTTGTCGCGCCTCAAAAAATAATACTTTATGGGAGCCGTGCTTCGGGTACATTTACTGAGGATAAATATGAAAAGAATGGTATTATATATTACTATATAAGTGATTATGATGTAGCTATCATAACAAATAAAACAAACTTAAAGGAATACGAAGTCGAGAATGAGGTTCTTAAAAAAGTAAAAGTTAGACCCGATCTTAATGTTGTGATGTATGATATTGATTATTTCAATAAGGCATTAAAAGAAGGGAAATATTTCTTTGTTACTCTTTATGAAGATGGTATATTAATTTATGATAATCACCAGGTTGATTTAGTTCATCCGGCTGCTTTATCGATGGAACAAGTGCGTAGAAACTCTTTGGATAATTATAATCATTGGATTACACAAGTTGATCAATACTATGAGTTTGCCTTAATTGGTCTCCAAAAGGCTATAGATAAAAATGAAAAGCCAAATGTGGCAATTTCAATGCTTTATCAGGCTATTGAAGGCATATATAGTGTAATATTATTAGTTTTTACAGGAAAAAAACCAAAAATTCATAATTTATATAAGTACAGAAATTCTGTTAAAGGGTTTTCTACGGAATTAGATTCAATCTTCCCCTTTCCAACAAAAGATAAATACGAATATAATTTATTCGATTTATTGAAAAGAGCTTATATCGGTGCAAAATACAAAATAGACTTTGAGGTTTCATTTTCCGAAGTAAAAGACATGAGTATAAGAGTCGAAAAAATGATACGTATTACGAAATTAATATGTATTAAGAGGATAGATGAATATGGTAAATCGTAGCTTTTATCTTTCTACGTTGAAGGTTACTAATTCAGCCAAGGTAATATCCAAGCCAGTAGCTAAAGAATTAAGAGTTGTTAAAGATGGGGCACTTTGCCCAATTTCTATTTTATGAATTTGGCTAAAATCAACATTTGAAAGCTGTTCTAATTTCCGTAGACTAATACTCTTTCCACTACGGACTTTTTTACCTTCTCGTATTTCCTTCAAATGTTTACCAAAGGATACTAAAAATATATCTTTCTTGTCAGCCATTGCTACAAAAGGAAGACATATTTGAAATTTTATTGTAGGGTTATTTGCATACAAATAATATATTCTCTATATTTATTCTTTAAATATGACAGTCTCATTTCTGGCCTGAAAAACATAAGAAAATGGAGATATGTCTGAAAAAAAAAATCATACACTGACATCAGGTGCGGGTTCTCTTTTGCTTAGAGCCGGTTTTTCAGCGCTCAGTAATGAGATAAGGAGACCCGCCCTGATGTGGGTGTTTTCATATCTGTCGATTTTATCTGCCGTTATTTCAGGGTACGCGAATCTCTTGATCTTGGTGATTTGTGCGCCTGAGTAAGTGCGCTTAACGGCGATCATTTTCAGTTAGTAGTTAAACGCGGGTCGCCGTTTTTAATCCTTTTCGTACTGGTCATTTGTTGTCTTATGAGATTTTCATTTTGTTTTTATGGGTGCTGTTGTTATTAATTTAAAAGATTTTGGGGTCCGAACGCCGGAACAAGTGGTTCGTATCTTTTTTGAGTTGTATGATGTGGTGTCGGTAAGGGAACAGTTGTGGGAGGTTTTCAGGAGGTATACGGTTAATGATGAGAACGGGATTGCTGCGCTGGATAAAGATGAAACACGGGTAGCTTTGCTTTTTGATCACTTGATTGACCTGGTGGGTGCGATTGAAATATTACGTACAGTTAGAACTGTGGAAAAGTGTGTGGTATGTGGCAGAGTCGATGTTGTGAAATTGTAGTCTGGTGCGGTATTAACTAAATTAATCAATTTTTTACGGCTTAATAAGGTGTTATGAAGCATTTTTTTTGCTTCCTGGGTTTGCTTTGTGTTTTTTTTGGTGGGGCGGCTCAGGAAAATAGGGGTTTGGTGGGTTTGAAGATCGGGGACTTGGTGCCGGATGTGGCGCTGGGGCGGGTATTTAATGGGGCGGGTTTGCCTTTGCGGTTGTCGGGGTTCCGGGGGAAGCTGCTGATCATTGATTTTTGGTCGACGTACTGTGGGACTTGTGTGCGGGCGATGCCGCGGCTGGATTCGCTGCAGCGGGCGGTGGGGCATGGTTTGGTGATCCTGCCGGTGACGGTGGAGGGGGAAGAGCGGGTGCTGGCGATGCGGCGGCGGAATAAGTTACTGCAGGGGCTGGGCTTGCCGCTGGTGCTGGAGGACCGGGTGTTGGCTGAATTGTTTCCGCACCGGATGGTGCCGCATGATGTGTGGATCGGTCCGGATGGGCGGGTGCTGGGTTTTACGGAGGTCTGGGATATTACGGGGGAGCGGGTTAAGGCGGTGATGAGGGGCGGGGCTTTGAAGGTGGTGATGAAGCAGGATGTGCTGGATTATGACCGGGGGAAGCCTTTGCTGGTCAATGGCAACGGGGGGAATGACAGTGCTTTTCTGTACCGTTCGCTGCTGACGGGTTACCTGCGGGGGCTGCCCTCGGGGATGGGGGTGGAGACGGATTCACTGCGGGGGCTGATGCGGGTGCGGGCGACGAATGTGACGGCGCGTTACCTGTATACGCTGGCTTACCGGGGGCTGCGGCTCCTGCCGGAGGCGCGGATCACGGGACCGGCGAGGAAACGCCTGCTACCGGACGTGCAGGCCGGAACGGACCTGGACTCTGCGCATGTCTACGGGTATGACCTTTGCCTGCCGGGGTGTTCGGCGGCATTGGCGCGGCAGGCGATCCGGGAGGACCTGGACCGGTTCTTCCGGGTGCGGACGGCCTGGTGGACCGGGATACTTTAGGGCTGGTGTTGCTGCCGGTAGCTCAAAAGCGGGCGGGAGCGCTGTCTGCGGCAGGGGAACTGCAGCTGCCGGACCGGCCATGGCACGCTGCGTCGACGGCGGAACTCGTTCGGTGGTTGAATGTGCCGGGTGGCATGGTTGTCATAGATAGCGCGCAGCGGAACCTGGACCGGCCATTGGCCCTGGACGGGGGGCTGCTCAGGCTGGATGTGCTGAACCGGGAGTTGTCAGCTTACGGGCTGTGCCTGGTCCGCAGGCGGGTTCATTTGCGGGAATTGCAGGTGTCTTTTCCCGAGGCTGTGACGGCGGAGCCTTTTACTTTATAACTGCTTATTTATCCCTAAATCTGATGATGAAATTTATTGATTGGAAGTATATATATTATTGTGGTATGCTCCTGTTATGGTGCTGGCTGCCGGGCAGCCAGGATGCCCGGGGAGATACCGGGCGGCTGCTGCCTGTCCGGCAGGGCTATGCTGCGGTGGGGGTATCCGGCCTGGTGCAGGATATGGAGGGCCATCCCCTGGTGGGTGTGCAGGTGAGCATCCGCGGGCAGGACGGGGCCGTGCTGACGGACCCGGAAGGGCGTTTTGTGATCGGTGCAGGGCCCCGCGATACGCTGCTGTTTGTGAAAACGGGGTATATTAACCTCGGGGTGGTGGTCTATCAGCACACCTTTTTTAAGGTCACGCTGCGGCGGGCGGTGGAGGAGCTGCGCGAGGTGAACGTGGTGTCCACGGGATACCAGACCCTGGCGCTGGAAAAGGCTACGGGGGCTTTTGAAAAAGTGGATGCCGCCCTGCTCAACCGTTCGGTGGGTACGGATGTGCTGTCCAGGCTGGATGGGGTGAGCAGCGTGCTGTTCGACCGGCGTATCGGGCAGGATAATACGCTGATGATCCGGGGCAGGAGTACGCTGTTCGCCAATGCGGCGCCGCTGGTGGTGGTGGATGATTTTCCGTATAACGGCGACCTGAATAACCTGAACCCGAATGATGTGGAAAGTATCACCATCTTAAAGGATGCGGCGGCGGCATCGATCTGGGGTGTCCGGGCCAGCAATGGGGTGATCGTGGTGACCACCAAAAAAGGGGCCCGGAACAAGGCGCTGTCCATCGGTTTCAGTGCCAATGTAACCGTGGCGGATAAACCTGATGTATTCTACCTGCCGCGGATGTCTGCTGCGGACTTTGTCGGGGTCGAAAAGCTGCTGTTCAGCAAGGGGTTTTACGATGATGATGAAAACTCCTATGCCCACGTGGCGCTGTCCCCCGCGGTGGAGCTGCTGATCGCACAGCGGGACGGGAAGCTGGGGGATGCGGCGCTGAGTTCGGGCCTGGCGGCCCTGGGGACGCAGGATGTCCGCAAGGACCTGCAGCGGTACTGGTACCGTAAGGCGCTGAACCAGCAGTATACGCTGAGCCTCAACGGGGGATCGGATAAGGCTGCTTATTTCTTTTCTCTGGGATATGATCATGACCTGTCGGCGCTTTCAGGGACGTTTCAGCGGCTGAACCTGCGCTCGGATAACCGTTTTTATCCCCTGAAGAACCTGCAGCTGGAGATCGGGGCGTATGTCACCGACAGCAGGACGGTGGCCGGCCGGGATGATCCTTCCTCGCTCCAGAGCCTGGATGGGAAGCAGGTGTATCCTTATGCGCGCCTGGCGGATGCCCATGGAAATGCCCTGCCGCTGAACCTGGATTACCGGGCCTCCTTTATCGGCAGCTCGATGGCGCAGGGTTTTTTGGACTGGAACGATTACCCGCTGCTGGAGCAGGGGAATGTCGATAACCGGACGAATAACCTGGATCTGTTGTTCCATGCGGCTGCGCGTTATACGCTGCTGCCGGGCCTGGATGCGGAGCTGCGTTACCAGCTGGAATCGGGGCAGACCCAGGGGGCCTGGCTGTACGGGCAGGATAGTTATTACAGCCGTAACCTGGTGAACCAGTATACGCAGGTGAATACGGATGGCAGCCTGACGCTGCCGGTCCCGGCGGGGGGCATCATGGACGATTCGGACCAGCGGCTGCTGTCCAACAGTTTCCGGGCGCAACTCAATTACCGGAAGGACTGGGGCCGTCACCAACTGACCGCGCTGGGGGGCTATGAATACCGGAACGACCGGACGCGCTCGCGGGTTTCCCGGGATTACGGCTATAACGCGGACATCCAGTCGGGACTGCCCGTGGATTATGTAAGCAGTTACCTGCTGTCCAATTATTCTTATTTTATCGATAGCCCCATCCCGTACGTGAATACGTATACGACACAGCAGAATTATAACCTGTCTTATTACACCAACCTGGGGTATGCCTATGACAACCGCTACAGCCTGTCGGCCAGTGCACGAAAGGACGAATCCAATTTGTTCGGGGTCAATGCGAACCAGAAGGGAGTACCCCTGTATGCCCTGGGTGCGGCCTGGACGGCCAGCAGTGAGGCGTTTTATCATATGGACTGGCTCCCTTACCTGAAGCTAAGGACAAGTTACGGGTACAGTGGCAATGTGGATAATACGCTGTCCGCGCAGACGACGATCCGGTATGCGGGGCAGAGCGCCTTAAGCAGGCTGCCCTATGCGTTTATCAATAACCCGCCCAACCCGGAACTGGGTTGGGAAAAAACGGGGAACTGGAACATCGGGCTGGATTTTTCGGCCGCCGGAAAGCGGTTCTCAGGGGCCGTAGATTATTACCGGAAAAAAAGCCGGGACCTGATTGGCTTCGAGCCGCTGGACCAGACGACCGGCGTGCAGAACCCGGCAACCGGGCTATTCCAGTACAAGGGGAATGTCGCGGCGATGAAGGGCCGGGGGCTGGAGCTGAACCTGCATTCGGATAACCTGAAAGGGGCACTGGGCTGGCAGACCGACCTGCTGTTCAACTATGCGGCCAATGAAGTGACGGATTATTACCGGTACAATGACCTGGGGGCTAATTACGTGGCCAACGGGCAGGGCATCGCGCCGCTGGTGGGGAAGCCGCTGTATGCGATCCTGACCTATCAATGGGCGGGGCTGGATCCGGAAACGGGTGATCCACGGGGGTATGTGAACGGGCAGGTCAGCAAGGACTATGCGACGATCCTGAACAATACCCGGATCGGGGACCTGCAGTACAGCGGTCCGGCGATACCCCAGGTTTTCGGTACGCTGCGGAATACGTTCAGCTTCCGGGGATGGTCGCTTTCTGCCTTGTTGAGTTATAAGCTGGGCTATTATTTTATGCGGCAGGGCATCTCGTATACGGCGCTGTTTAATAACCGGAATACGGCGAGCGATGATTATGCGCGCCGCTGGCAGCAGCCGGGAGATGAAAAAAGGACCAGCGTGCCTTCGCTGGTGTACCCGGCGGACAGCCAGCGGGACCAGTTTTATAACGAGTCCTCGGTGAATGTCGAGAAAGGAGACAATATCCGCCTGCAGGACCTGCGGCTGGCTTTTGATGCGGACCGCTCCCGGTACAAGGCGCTGCCGATGAAACATATCCAGTTTTTTGTGTACGCGGCTAACCTGGGGCTGGTCTGGAAAGCGACGCGCACGGCCCTGGACCCGGACTATCCTTATACTATCCGCCCGCCCAGAACGATTGCGCTGGGTTTCAGCGGTAATTTTTAACCTGATCTCATGAATAGAACAATGAACACATTTTTTAAATATCAATGGCTGGTATTACTGGTGGTGCTGGAAGGCGCGGCCTGTAAAAAACAGCTGGACATAAAACCTGCTTCGACCCTGCAGGTGCCGGTGACCGCGGCGGATTTTCAGGCGGTGATGGATGATACCAATATATTTTCCCAGGTCTGGCCTTATGCGCCGACGGCCGGTGCGGATGAGGGTTTTGTAACAGAGGCGACCTGGTCGGCTGCGGCGATCACGTCGCGGAACGCCTATATCTGGGACCGCAATGTGTTCAATGACCTGCCGCGGAATGACTGGTCCTTGTCGTATACGACGGTGTTTTATGCGAACGTGGTCCTCGAGGGGACAACGCGCTACGGGCAGCCGACGGCGGAATGGCAGAATATCAGGGGGCAGGCATCCTTTTTCCGGGCTTATGCCTATTACCAGCTGGCCCAGGAGTTTTGCAGGCCTTATGACGAACAGGCGTCAAAAACGGATCCGGGGATCGTGCTGCGGGCCGGCTCCGATCTGCATGCGGCGTCCTCCAGGTCAACCGTGGCACAGACCTACCAGCAGATCATCAGGGACCTTTCGCTGGCCGTTCGGCTGCTGCCGGCGGCGGTGCTGACCAAGACAAGGCCCGGAAAAGCGGCAGCCTATGCGATGCTGGCTCGTACCTGCCTGGTGATGGCGCAATATGACCGGGCAGCCCTATATGCCGATTCGAGCCTGCAGTTGAATGCCGGACTGACGGATTATAACCAGGTTGTGGCTGCTGCGGGACCTCCGTTTAAGCGGTTTAACCCGGAAGTCGTGTTCCATACGATCATGGTGCCGGTGGCGATGTTGCTGCCGGGGAAATACATGGTCGATACGGCTTTGTATGGCAGTTATGAGGGGAATGACCTGCGCCGGACGCTGTTTTTTAAGGCGGTCAAGGGAACCAGTTATGTCAGCTTCAACGGCAGTTATGACGGGACGGCCAGTTTGTTCAACGGGCTGGCGACTGATGAAATGTACCTGGTACGGGCGGAAGGCAATGCCCGTACGGGGCACATGCCAGAAGCTTTGTCGGATCTGAACCTGCTGAGGAAGAACCGTTACCAGGCGGCGACCTACGTGCCGCTGGCATCCGCAGATGCCGGCCAGGTGCTGGGATGGATATTGGCGGAGCGTCGGAAAGAATTATTGCTGCGGGGATTACGCTGGTCGGACCTGCGGCGGTTGAACAAAGAGCCGGCTGAGGCCCGGACGTTGGTGAAGGTGGTCGGTGCGCAGCGGTATGAGTTACCGCCGGGGGATCCGCGTTATGTATGGCCGATTCCGCAGGAGGTGATTGCCAATACGGGGATCGCCCAGAATTAAGAGCAGGAAAGGCCAGCGGCCTTTCCTGCGGAACAGCTTAGTGCTGGAACTCCTCCTGGGTGATCGTACTCAGGTTGGGCTGGTTGGGGTTGCCGGTACTGCGGCTGGCCTGTACGGCACAGCGGTCGGTCAGTCCCGGACAGCCTGGGTCGGAAGCGCTGAAGCTGTACTTGGAAGGGTCACTGAGCTGTGCTGGTGTCTGGTCGCCGTTGTAGTTCCACCATACTGCGGCAGGTTTTGGTGCTGCCTGGGCGGCTTTGCCGGCCAGGGCTCCGCCGATACCTAATACGAAGGCCAGGGCGATGAAGATGGATCTTGAATTTTTCATGATGCAGAACGCTTTTTTGCTAAAAAACGAACGAAAAATGTTGAATAAATATGATGCCTACTCTTTTCGCAGGTTTTCGGCTTTTCCCTGTAGGATCTTGGTAAGTATAGTTAGACCGGGGAGTCCTGTTTCCGGCCGGAGGGCCGGAAAAGGAGGGCGGTCAGGTTGATCAGGACAAAGCACCAGTTAAAGACGAGGTGCGTGGTCCAGGACATCCGGCTGAGGATACCGCCGCAGGAGCAGGGGACTTTGGTCCAGACATGGAGCAGCACCATGGAGATGTATACGGTAAACGCGGCCAGCAGCCCGGCGGAGAAAAACAGACCGGTACGTTGTGTCCGTTGGAAGCAAAGCAGCAGGACGGCGAGGAGTTCCGCCGATGGCAGGGCATAAAACAGGAGGTCTGCCAGCTGGCGGGGAAAAGGTTGTAAATACAGCTGGTGGCGGAAATCTTCCGGGCTGATCAGTTTGCTGACGGCCGCATACAGGAAGAGCAGGAGGAGCAGGGCAGGTGCAAGGATGGTGCTGAATGTTTTCATGATCGCTGTGATTGATGAGACAAAGGAACAGGATAAGGGAAGGGTAAAACAGTAGTCAAAGGGTAGTATACCCCCAAATAATTTTTTGATGGATGTGAAATATGAATTTTTGCCCCGGCTTTTTTTAAGGTCCCCGCTGTATAGCTTCGCGCGGTATGACCTTGACAGGTTGCCGGAGGTGCTGGAGAAACAGGTGTTCCGCAATGCATTATGGCTGGCCAGCCCCGATCTGTATCGGCAGTTGTCCGCCCGGGGTTTTGATTTTCAGAAGCTGACGGAAAAACAACAGCATACGCTGTATAAATATTATAACCGGATGTGTTTCCGACCGACACCGTTCGGAAGTTTTGCGTCTTTTACCAGCCTGGAATGGAGTGATACCGGGACCCTGTACCTGCAGCCTGATGACCAGGCAAGCCTGCACCTGGAGCCCGACCAGGCACTGCTGTCCTATCTCTGGTCGACGAAGGGTGCACAGTCGATGGATCGTTTAGTCAGTCTCAACCCTACCTTATACCGGCTGGAAAGGGAGTTCCGGTTTATACGGTCGGTACCAGACGCCAGGGGAAAATATCATTTTACCATAGAGGCGCTGGAGGCGGAAGTTTTTTATATCCGGCTCATCGCCCGGTTACGGAAAAATAATCTCCCGGTTACCGAGCTCCGGCAATGGGTACGTTCTCATCTTTCGTGTACGGAGAATGAAGCCATGGTGTATATTCATTTTTTGCTGGAAGCACAGGTATTGCTGGGGCCGGAAACAGGGCAGATCATCGGGCTGGGAAGTGTCGCTATGCGTTCTGTTTTTCCCGGGTGGGTGCCTGGGCAGAAAATGTTTGGCACTGTCTTGTTGTCCGCAGCGGGACCGCTGGAAGCATGGACTGCGCCTGTTAGTAACCAGTCGCAGGAAAAGCAGGCACCTCAGCAATGTTTTTATGCGGCTTTGGAAAGACCGTTGCAATCAGGTGGGGCGGATCGGGCAGATCAGCGGGAGCTGCAAAAGGCGATCCGTATTTTGCAGCAACTTGCTTTGCCGGCAGATTTGGCCGATCTACAGCGGTTTATCCGGGCGTTTAAAGCTAAATTCGACCTGGAGAAAGTGCCGCTACTGCTGGCACTGGACCCGGATGCAGGAATCAGTTATGCGAACCTGGGCGGAGGGCCCTCTTCGGCTGAAGCACTCCCGGAGATCCGGTTCCCGGACCCGGTCGCCGCAAATAACATGGCGGAATGGACCGAGGCGCATCAGGTGTTGTTTCGGCTCTGGCGGGATACGGCAAGGGACGATCACGCGCCGCTGCAGTTAAACGAGCAGGACATCCTGCCATTACCGGCGTCGCGGCATCCCCGGCGTTGGCCGGTGACTATGGCCGTCATGTATCGCAGGACCGAAGATCACCTGCTGCTGGAGCAGGCCGGTGGGGTGACTGCGGCAGCGCTGATCGGGCGTTTTTCCGTGTTCAGCGAGCAGGTTGGCGAGCTGGCGAGGTCGCTTGCCGCGGAGGAGCAAAGGTATCATCCCGGGCTGATCTTCGCAGATATCGCCCAGTTAAATGATCTCCACGTGGATAATATTAACCGGCGGCAAAAGATCTATCCATATACCATTCCGGTGAATGTATATACGGAAACCAATGATCCGGCGGTGATCCGGCCGGACGACCTGTATGTATCCGTTGTGGATGATGAATTGATCCTGGAGTCTAAAAGGCTTGGGAAACGGGTGATGCCGCGCCTGGCAACAGCGTACAATTTTCATCATAATGAGCTGGCTGTTTTCCGGCTGCTTGGTGACCTGCAGTACCAGGGACTGCATACCGGGTTGTTCATGGATCTGGAGCGGTTTTTTCCGGGTATGGATTTTTATCCGCGGGTAGTTGCTGAGGGGGTGATCCTGGCTTGTGCGAAATGGAAACTGGATGAAACGGTACTGAAAGCTTTATCGGACGAGCGGGAAGATGATGCCTGGACGAAGGTTCGGAACTTCCGGATACAGCACCACCTGCCACAAAGGTTAAGCATGGGGACTGGTGACCAGCAACTTGTTTTTGACCTGGGTGACAGACGGGAGGCAGCTTTTTTCCTGCAATGCATCGAGCCCCTGAAAACAGCCACCCTGCAGGAGTACTTGTTGCCTGACCGTTCCGTGAAAAATGGTAATAAACCACTGGCCGGGCAGTTCATTGCTTTCTTAAAACACGGAGAAAAGATATATGACGATCTTCCTGCCAGGAACAGGGTAAGCTATGCGGGCGTTACCCGTGAGTTTCTACCCGGTAGTAACTGGCTGTACCTGAAAATATATTGTACAACGGAATCTGCGAACCTGATCTTGCTGCTGATCCTGAAACCGTCCCTGGAAAAGAACGCTTCGGCGGTCAGGGAATGGTTCTTTATCCGGTATTACGATCAGGCGCATCATTTAAGAATCCGGATCAATGTTCGGGATGGGTTGGCCGGCCGCTTACTTGTTGCCGTAAAGGCGCACGTGGATTCAGCCCCCAACGGTAAGATGGTGAGGGTTTTCCAGGCGGACACCTACCGCCGGGAACTGGAACGGTACGGGCCGGACCTGATCGAACTGGCCGAGCATCATTTTTACCGCAGCAGCGAACTGCTCTTACAATGTATTGACGAAGAAGCGCAGGAAACCGCTAACCTGACCGAATTTCAAGTGGCGTTTCTGTCAGCTTATCACCTGCTGATGGCTTTCCAGGAAGATTTACCCGGGGCAAAGCGGTTTACTGGCCTCATGGTAGACGCTTTTCAGGCAGAGTTTGGCGGGACAAAAGAATTGAAGATCGGGATGGATGCGAAATACCGTGTCTTAAAGCCAGGGCTTACGGCAATCTTCCAGCTACAGGGAGAAGGAAGTGGGTTAATTAAAATCGGGGGGGATCTTTTGACCAAGCTGATCGCCTGGACAGAACATATCGCTGCAGCTGCCGGCCATAAAACAGCGGATGAAAAGACAAGATTAGCGGGCGACCTGATCCATATGCACCTGAACCGGGCATTCCGGGATAATCAGCGGCAACAGGAGTTCCTGGTCTATTATTGCCTTCATAAATATATTACAGGTCGTCTGGCCAGGGAATAAAGGTTTATGTCCGGCCATTCTGCTTCCCGCCGCGAAAAGAGCTTTTCAGTAGTTGATGAAATGCTTTACGGTATACACGGCCTATAGGTAGTTTCATATCATCGTTCAGGGTAAGCTGTCCATAAGTCAAACTTTTGATAAAGTGGTGGTTGACGATATGAGACTTATGTATCCTTGAAAAACCGGCAGCAGGTAATTTGGCCGCTACCTCGCCCAGGCTCATATAGGTGAGGATCTTTTGTTCTTGGAGATAGATCTCGATATAGTTGGAGGCAGCAGTTATATGAGTTATATCGGCGGCGTCGATCCGGATAAATTTATTGCCGGCACCACCTTTAACAAAAAAGAAAGGTTCCACGGCCGGTGCCGGTAGGTGCCGGACATGAAGATGTGCCCTGATCTTTTCGATGGACTGCAGAAAGCGCTCGTAACTGATCGGCTTCAGGATATAATCCATGGCTTGTTGCTCAAAGGCGTCCAGCGCATACTCCCGGTAGGCCGTAGTGAATATAACGGTAGAATAGCTATTCACCAGTCCTGCAAATTCCAGACCAGATAACGCAGGCATATCTACATCCAGAAAGATCAGGTGCGGCGGATTTCCAGAACTGACGGCTTCCAGGGCCTGAAGCGGGTTTGTAGAAGAACCAATCAGCTCCAGGCCTGGAGTCCGCGAGATAAATTCGCTCAATATCCGGATGGCATGGGCCTCATCATCTACAATATAACAAGTATGGTTCATAAAATGATCGTCAACTTAGTTTCAAAATAATCACCCTGGTCACTGAGGTGGAGTTGGTACTGTCCGGGATAGGCAAAATCCATCCGGGTCTGGATGTTCTGGATCCCAATCTTGCTGTTGCGCTGAAAATTACTGGGAGCCTTTTTCAGGTTGCGGGTATAATAGTACAGTTCGCCCAGGTCACTGAGCCGGATCTGCAGGATGCCCGGGTTTGATTGGTCCGTCAGGTTACCATGCTTAAAGAGATTTTCGGTCAGGGTGAACAGGATAAGGGGGATGATCCGGTAAGCCGCCATGGCACCGGAGTTTTCCATGGTCAGGTAAAGCATCCCCTCGTATCGCAGGCGGTTAATTTCGATCAGATTTTGGATTTGCGCGATCTCTGCTTCCAGGGTAGTTTTTCCATCGGCTGCGGCGGGGTCTAAACTGAAGCGCATCATATCTGATAACAGGAGAATACCTCGTGAGGCCTCCTCGGAATAG
The DNA here is from genome assembly GCF_014200575.1 of Mucilaginibacter saanensis. Classification (GTDB taxonomy): domain Bacteria; phylum Bacteroidota; class Bacteroidia; order Sphingobacteriales; family Sphingobacteriaceae; genus Mucilaginibacter. Next base: position 48,296 of record NZ_JACHBZ010000024.1, read on the forward strand.
GGTTGTATGGCATTATAAATAAAATTCAGGGAATTGAACAGCATATGTGGATTGAGCTGCTGTTGCAGGTACGCATTCCGGGTTTCCGCCAGCCGGATTTCCAGATCTAACCTTTCCTGCCTGGCGATCAACTCCTGCCTTTCCGCTTCCAGGGCTTGTTTACGATAAAAAGCGATATGATCCGCCGTCCAGTAAAAAGTTGCCAGGGTGGCAAAATACCCGGTCCGGAATATATTGGTGATGAAGAATGTGGATATGGATTGCTTTTGGATAGGTAAGGCGGGGCCGTCACCGGGAAGTATAAAAAGGTAAAGGTATTTGATAGTCAGGATACCACCGAACAGGAAACAAAATAACAACAATCCTTTTACATATTTTTTTGGTGTGTCTTTGAATATGATATCAAGGATGCGGATATGACCGTAGAAGTAGAGAATATTAAAAGTATAAAAAAATAAATAGGAATAGAGGGGTTCGAGCTTGCCGGAGGACAGATAAACTAAACTGATTTCATAACAGATGAATAACAACCAGCCGGAAATATGTATCAAAGTCGTTCTGGAAAATCGCTTACTTAGGTTGGCAATGTATTGATTTATCGTCTTCCAGGTCGTTGATATAGTTTTTATGGTCGTTGGCATAATAAATAATTATTTTATTCTTATAGGTATTAATTTAATAAAAAAAATAATCATATGCATACTTTAAACAAAAATCCTAAGAGAAAAATCAGGTCAGTAAGTTCGTTTAATGTACCTGCGGGCAAAGCTTTAGTAATGGGCAGTGATCCGACGAGTCTGACTACGGTGGCTACAACCCACGTGTTTAAAAAGTAAACGCTAAGGCGTAAATAACGTTTAGAAGGACTTTGGTATGTTACAGGATGAGCTTGGACCATTAAAAATAATCGTCAGTGAGCTGACCTTGACCGGGCAGGAACCGGAATCGGGAACCGTTCTCAGTGGCATCACACGGGTGGAGGTTGTTCAGGCTGCCTGCGACCGGGTCAGGAGCGCCTGGTTAGGCGCTTTTTTTTCCGAGGCTGGAGATCATACCTTACAACGTTATTTTAATTTTCATTTGGAGGGTATCACGGCACTTGCGAATACCCTCTATTTGTTTAGTCAGGACAGAATCACTGCGTCTGCGGATAACGATCAACTGGTAATGATCAGCGAAGTGTTGTTGTCTCTAATCGGGCATATGCAGCAGTATCACGGAAGGTATTTCGATACACAGCTTAGTGCACCACTATCCTGGCGTCAGGCATGTTTCCAAAGGATGTCCGGGGCTGTGCAGCTGCTGATAGCGAAGCTACACGTTTCTGTTACGGATCACCTGTTAAAGGATTGTGTCAATACCTATATACAAGATATCCTGGATACCGGGCAGGGCGGCTATTGTTCTTTTCATGCCCTCCGCTATTTTGAATATTTTGTCGCGGAGCTTACGAAAGGTCTGGCGACAACGGAGCACACGGATGAGCTGCTTGATCGCTTACTTTCGGGGCTGAACTTTAACCGGCTCAGCTATCTGGTTTACCGGCAAAATCAGGTTAGACAAGCATGTGGGAAAATTGTTCAAGCTACTAACCAAATGGAATTTCTTCGGGAAAAGCAAATAGAATTGCTGTTCGTTACCAATCAGGGGAAGCTGAAGTGTCATGAACAATACCCCGATCTGACGACCATGCTGGAAGGCTGGCTCGGAGAACAGATGGAAAGGCAGGTAAAGGATAATTTGACTGCTTCCGGTTCCCCGATTCACGATCCCGCCGGAAAAATTGCCATTAACCTGTCTGTGGCCCAGATCGCCTGTATCATCCGTTTACTCCGGGAAGAAAATTATCTGTCCGCTTCGTCTCTGGAGGAAATATTTAAACTGGTGTCGATATATTACAGCTCGAAAATGCAGGAGCAGATCTCTGCGGGCAGCATCAATAAAGAGTTTTATAGTATTACCCAGTCTACGGCACTAAAAATAGAGGCCATGCTGCAAAAAATGCTGGCCAACCTTAAGCGTAATTTTTTCCCCCTGCTGGCTGTAGCAAGTGTAGTGATTGGTATTTCATAAGAAAGGCGCTCAGTTCTCCGAGCCAGGTGTAAGTAAAACCACTTCGTTCCAATAAATCCCCGGGTAGTGTATCGATAATCTCCCGGATCGTATGGACGTGCATTTTTATAGAGACTTCTTTAAACTCCGGGCTGAAATCAAGCCGCGGGATAGGGGAATCAAGGAGTGCAGAAACATCCATAACAGTAACGAAGCTTTTTGATTGTTTTTACAAGTTAAATGTAAGCAAATAAAAGTAAATAGCACATATATGCGTCAATAAAAAACACATATATGCCTCATTTTCGATGTCGTGATAAACATCAAAAATGTAAAACTTATCAAAACATTTGGGGAGCGGCTTCGGGAGCTGCGTATCTCTGAACGTTTATCACAGGAAGAACTCGCCAATTTGGCCGATATTCCCATTTCGCAGGTCGGCAGGATCGAGCGAGGCGAGAATAACCCTACACTAAGCACCATAGGTGCTTTGGCAGCAGCGCTGAAAGTGTCAATCAATAGCTTCTTTGAATCTAAGGATCAAAATTGATACCTATCTTTTAGCTTAACCGTAGCTGTGAGTTTTTAGTTATACCCTTAGCTTTCCGCGGTTGATTGATCAAGAAAACTTATCGGGAGTATCGTATACCGCACAAGGGTAAGAATCTGCATTGTCTTGCCTGGCAGTACGTCAATCGGATTGAATGGATCCACTCCCAAGGACTGAAGACGAGCGGCTAAGAGAAGTTAATAAAAGAGCTTATGAAATAATCGCTAAACAAAAGGATATAGAATTTCTTTCTCGCCTAGATATTGTTGGGTTTATTGTTTTAGGATTTTCGTTGATGCCCATATTGGCTGGCATAATATGAATCTCGATAACTTCTAAAGGGGATAGATGATAGGGTAACCTTTAGGTAAAGATGTGCTGCCTTTCAATTCAAATCTTTATCACTTTAAGGCATATCGGTATAAGCCTGTAATCTTTTTTCATAAGACCGCCGGCTGCCATTTGATCCGATTCTATAGAGAAGTTTTGGTTGTACAAATAATCTATCGGTGTGCTTGATTAATTAGATGGATGTTAAAGGTATAATATTCCTTTTTTTCTTGCATTATCATACCTGTACAGAACGTTCCAATTTTTTGTATTTATGATACGGAATTTCGAGAATAGGTTCTTTAAACGTTACTTCGGGTCTTCAACCAGGTATCTAATTATTTACCAAATCAACTAATCATAAATCAGGCGTTGCCATTTTTGGAAAATGGGGCTTTACCCGGAGAGAGAAATTTTTATTGTCCGATTACAATCACTATGTCTTCCATGGTTACCCTGGTGATCAAATGTGTAGCGCCCACTTCAAAGCGTTGTAGGCTCATTAAGAAAGGGCAGCATTTGAAAACTCTTTATTATGAGTCTCTTTTCAGCGAGTATCTTACCTAATGCAGATTCTCCAGAGAAATATTAAAACCCAGGTAAAGTAAGTAACGAAGCACCTGATGATTGATTTTATTTATAAGTTACTGATAATAAGTTAATAATAGGGGACGAACCCAGGTTTTCGCGACAAGATGAACTTAAATCATTCGGCTAATGCTCACGAGTATGATGTCATTTATTGAAATAAAATACAAATATCCGTATCGACCACCTCCCTGATGACTGCAAGTGTTTAAATAATAATAATTATAAAATTATCTTAAAATGATAATATTTAGTATTAATTAATATCATGTATCTTTTTTTATGAATATTCCGTATTATTATCAGTGGCATTGTAATAAGTGTTATTTATGATTAAAGCTGTTGCCGAAGACAAGCTGCTGGTTCTGGATATACTGTGTAAATCCTTTGCCCTGAACAAAAGTGTTCATTATATCGTAGGCAGCAGTTACTCCCTGGAAAAAGGCATATATGCGTTGATAAACTATTCCTACGAGGTCTGTCAGCTGTTTGGCGACGTATTCCTTTCTGATGACCGCCAGGGCTGCGCCTTGCTGTTATACCCACAACGGCAGAAAAGTTCTATCAAATCCTTATGGCTTAATGTTCAATTAATATTTAGGGCAATCGGGGTAAAAGGAATTTTAAAAACCCTGAGGAGAGAAGCGCAGGTTAAGGCGATACAGCCACCTGTGGCCATGGCGTACCTGTGGTTCATTGGCGTAGAACCGGTCATGCAGGGGAGGGGAATCGGAAGTCGGCTATTGTCCGAGATCATCAGCTATACTTCGGCTCAGCGCCTTCCGCTATACCTGGAAACGTCCGTGCCGGAAAACCTGGACTGGTATAAACAATTCGGTTTTGAAAGTTACGACCGTTTGTCGTTGACTTATTCCCTGTACTTTCTTAAACGTAATCTGCATTAAGGCTATGCTGGTATTCGGAACGCAAATGCACGTGGTTACGTTTATCTTTATCCTGCTGGAATGCTTCATGCTGGTTTTTCAGCTCGCTTATTACTTGTTGCGGCCCCGGGACCCCAGCAGGATCTGGTACCTGATCCTGTTATCCCTGATGTTATTTTATAATATTACCGGCGGTCTTTTTCCTGACCCACAAATAAGGTTGGCGGTTCCCATACAGGAAATGATCGCGTATGGGAGTGGCTTTCTGATGGCCTCCTACTTTCCTTTTTACTTTTATAAAGCTTTTAATTTAAATAGCCTTCGCTGGCACGCCCTATATGGCGTGCCGTTATTCCTGTGGCTGCCCTATGTGATTTTCTTTGTGCTGGCTTATTCCATTAACGGTAATCTTCCCGTCGATATCAAGCTGGGGATGGTCGCGCCATTAATTTACGCCCTGGTTTTACTCGTGGTCATCTTCAGAGCAATACAACATCAACACCGGACAAAAAGGAGCAGTCATGTCTATCTGGAGGAAATAGTCACCTACTGCGCCATAAGCCCCTGGGCATCTTTGGCCGTATTTGGCGTGGTGGAACAAAACCAACTGGTGGAGGTGCTGTGTACGAATAGCGGTATCGTGATGATTACGGTTCTTTTTATCTGGACGTCCATTAGAAAAGAGCGGCAGAATTATGCGCGTAACGTAGAGACTGGGAATTATGGCTTCCGGTCCGGGGCGTTTAATGAAAACGTCAAGACCTATCGGCTGACTAACAGGGAAATTCAAATCATACTGCTTTTGCGCCGGGGACTGACGTACAGGCAGATATCGGAAGATCTTTTTATCTCCGGAAAAACGGTGGACAATCACGTGCAAAACATCTACGAAAAAACACAGGTGAAGAATAAATTGTCCCTCTTTCATAAATTACAAATTTGATAATTATCACACTTACTTGCTTGTAAACCGGGAATAAGGATTTATCCCTATTCTGAAAAATAAGGTGGAATCCCTATTTATAAACATATTTTTCCGGCGCATTTTTGTTTCATTCCGGGTTATTTATTTGTCAAAATAAATCAAGGTGCCTGTTGTGTGGCCCGGTAACACAGCATCCATCATACGTGGCATCGTCACGGAATAAGTATTGGAGAAGATATGCGAAAGCGATATGAGAAGGTTACAGCTTATCCATTCGCCCGGTTGGATGAGATAACAGAATGGATGTTGAACCCCTTAAAAGAAGAGAGCAGTTTCCTGACAACGGATGAAGTGAGTGATCTGCATGAGCAGTTCGGTACAGAAACACGACAGGTTTTAAGGAGTTTGAAAACACATACCTTTTGGATTTTGTCAGCAAAAAAACGAAGGGCGGTAGTACAGCAATATATGCAGGCTGTTCAATTGTTAAAAAAACAGGCAAGTCTTAACCAACAGCATTATCTGGTGAATAGCACATTACAGCACACCGGGGAAGCCATCCTGAATGACTTAAATGAGTTGTCCCGTGGCATTGAACAGCGGTATATGAGCCAACTGCAACAACAGGCTGACACGGAAGAAACGCGGTCAATTCCGGCAGGCATGTCTAAAATCATCTGCGAGCTTAGCATTGACCAGATGGGCATCATCCTGAAGGCTGCTGATGATATCAAACTGATTGTCTCGCGATCTTTGAGCATGATCTTCAAGTCCATTGTTCCCCACTTGTCAACGGCCAATAAGAGAGAATTATCCTGGGACAGCATGCGTAGTAACTCCTATCATCCCGAAGAAAGGGATAAAGAGATGGCTATTGCCGCGCTTGAAAAATTAATCAGGAAGATCAGGGAATATCGATAGTAATGTCTCCTGCATTATAAAAAACTCTTTTGCCGAGCACATCATTCCGTCAAAACAAAATAGTCTCCAATTAAAGCTATGGCAGTAGAAATGATCTACCATGGTTCAAGTACTGAAACTTTTTCGAACGATTTTTCTACAACAATTGAGGTTTTTGACCTGATAGTGCACAAACGTGTCCGTTTGGATTATTTAGGATCTTTATCCGCTTTTGCCAAGGAGCATAGTAACCAGACATTGGCCAGCATTGAAGAAAAAGAATTACTACAGGCGCTCCGGAGTGAAATTCAGCAATTACCTGCAAAAATGAGGGAGATTTTGAAATGCGAATTAATGAGCACTTAACTTATATGGACTCGCCTACAAACTCAACATATTAAACAAAACGGTTAAAAGACAAATCAGCAATGCCATCGGGATAATCGTCCTAAGCTGCAGCATTTTTCAATGGCTATAATTATTATCTAAATTGCAATTTTTTCTTTTCGTCTACTACTTCCAGCCCTGGCAGCCGTTATCCTGAATAACCACTGAATAACCATGACCAGGGAACAAGCCCAGGATTTACCGGATAAAATAAACCTGACCAAAGTACGGCGAAAGCGCAAGCACTTTTGGACCGCCGCTATTCGGAACAACAAGGCATCACCTGCGAGAACTGGTTGTCGATAAAAACCAATCTTAACTGTCTAAAATAACAAAACCAATTTTGTCCACTTAAATTAATTTTAACGCTATGAATGTTTTAAAAAAAATAATCCTGTTGCTCCCCGGTATTTTCCTTTGGTATGTCACCTATGCTCAAAAAAACACCAGGGAAGCCCCTTTGAAAAGCACGCCTTTAATGGGGTGGGCAAGTTGGAATAACTACAGGATCGATATAAACGAGAATTTAATAAAAAAGCAAGCAGATGCGCTGGTGGCAACCGGATTAGCAAAGGCCGGATATAAGTTTCTAAACATTGATGACGGTTATTTTGGAGGAAGGGATTCGAGTGGCAATATACAACCACATCCTATCCGATTTCCCCATGGTATGAAAAGGTTAGCTGATTATATTCATGGCAAGGGTTTGAAGGCAGGAATCTATTCGGATGCCGGCATTAACACTTGTGGATCAATGTATGATAAAGATACTATTGGTAGTGGTATGGGATTGTTTGGCCACGATAGGCAGGACATTACACAATTTCTGCAAAATTGGGGTTACGATTTTTTAAAAGTGGACTGGTGTGGCGGTGAAAAAATGGGCCTTGATGAAGAAATGCGCTATACCCAAATCGGAAAGATGATTCATGAAATTCGCCCGGACGCGTTATACAATGTATGCCGATGGAAATTTCCTGGCAAATGGGTCTGTACCGTAGCCAATTCATGGCGTATTTCGGATGATATATACAACAAGTTTGAAAGCATATTGAAAATTATTGATCTAAATGCGGATTTGTGGAAATATGCCAGCCCGGGCCATGTAAATGATATGGATATGCTGCAAGTAGGACGTGGGATGAGCTTTGAAGAAGATAAGACTCATTTTTCGATGTGGTGTATGATGGCGTCGCCGTTATTACTGGGTAACGACTTAACCACCATGTCAAGCGAAACAAAATCCATAGTTGCCAACGCCGAAATGATTGCCATAGACCAGGATGTATTGGTTTATCAGGCCAGGCGTGTGAAGAAAAGTTCCGATGACTTAGAAGTATGGGCCAGGCCTTTGCAATCTACTGTCAGCGGTAAAATTGCAGTTGCTTTGTTGAACCGGTCGACGAAAAAACAAATCATTAATTTCGATGTGAACGCGCTTGGCATAGACGCAAAAAAAGGGTTTACAATGCATGATGTTTGGAGAAAAACAACTACCCCAATTACTTATAAGGCCGTACAAAACATGGAGGTCTTGCCCCATGCGGTAGTTGTATTAACAATTGATGGAACTGCTATACCCTATAACTTTTTTCAAGAACAATAAAATTTTAAGCCATATCAATTCCGGGTCATTGTTGCTACGCAATTTTTATCCGCTTAAAGACGAAATATTGCAGTCGGATTTTTAAGAATAACCATTATCTCATCCTTGATATTGTAAGGTATTGAATGATAGTGCTTAAGAGGCATAAACGGAAGGGGGTACTTCCTGGTTTTGACAAATTCAACTGATTGAAAGTTTACAATTTGTGTAAACTTTTACGTATATTTGAATTATGTATGTAATACATGCCGAAAGCGGTCAGAAACTTCAAGCTGCTATTAGTAAACTGGACACCAAAGAAATTGCTCAAATCAATAAAACGAAACGGTTTGATTTTAATTGGAATAAGGAAAAGGGTTATGAAGTTTATAAGTTAACAGCCGAGGGCGTTGACGAACCCATTGGATTAATATCATTAGCAGATCGCCCGGAAGATATTGCAATTGAAATCAGGCTATTGGCATCATCTTTGGAAAATGTGGGCGATAAAAAATTTTATCAAAGAATCGCTGGCTGTATGATCGCATTTGCCTGTAGAAAAGCGTTTATTGCTCGATATGGCGGTTACGTTTGTTTGAAGCCCAAGACTGATCTAAGAGGTCACTATCAGGAAATTTATGGATTCGAATCCACGAAATTATTTTTGGTGACAGACGGATCTAATTCGTTATCTTTAATTAAGAAATATTATGAAGACCAGGAGTAGTAACAAAAAGCACGAGTTAACGAATTTCTCGAAACTCAGCGATAAAGAGCTTGCCGAAGCTTTTGTATTTCCATCAAAAGCACCTGTCACAGCAAAAGAAAAACAGGAAGAAGATGCGTTTTTTCAGACACGTCGAAAACAATTCGCGAACAGAACGTCACAGCAACAGATATATGATAAGTTATTGCAGTTGAAGTTTCAAATAGAAGATTATATTAGCAGTAACCAATATCAGGATGTCCTGAATTTTAGTTATTTCCTGAGTGAATATGTTAACCGGCAGGATAAGAAGGATAAAGATTTTGCAGCCGAGATCGATATTAAACCCGTTGTATTAAGCCAGTATCTTAACAATTACCGGACCCCCCCTGAAAAGATCGTTTTTAGGCTTGAATTACATTCTAATGGTATGATACCAGCAGTGACCTGGTATAAGTTATTACAGAAGGATAAAGAACATGAAATCATGACAAATTCCGGCGCCAGGAATGAAGAAAGCAAGCATATTAAAAACAAACTGGAATTTTCTTATTAAGATTTTTTGCTCAGCGAGCGCTACGTGTATTGCCCGAAAAAGTTATACATGGTAAGGTTTTAAGGATTTCCAACGCATTTTGAATTTGCATAAACCGGCGCTTTGCATTGCTATCTTTCTGGCCTTTAAGTGTTAACCCGATATTTTTCAACGGCCTCCTTAACCTCAAATGGAGTAGTAGCTCTGTCGATACGCAGCGTTTCCGGCAAATCCTTTTTTCAAGGTATGTTATTAATTCCTGGCCCGTCATTTTATAAGGTGGAAAACATTCATCGTGTTCAGTTTTCAAAAAGCACACAATTAATAGCAAATAAGCTTCGCCTTTACCTATGAATCACTGGTCTATTTCAGCGGAATATCCACCTTTGCGTGCAAAGCATCTTATATGGGTGAGGTCATATTTTTGAGAAAGTGTCGCAATTAGCGTTTCTTTTGCTTGCTCCTCCGTAATATAATAATCGGATACCAATTCTTCAATAGGAACGCCGCTATCAATTGAAGCTTGCAAGGGTAAATATAACAGGTTTGAGTGTAAATTACTTATGCTATTGGTTTGTTACAACGATACTCATGCCGAGATTTGAATTTTAGGAAAACAATTTCGACATGAAAATAATAATCAACACCCTTAGTATCTACCACATTCATGATAACAGCTACAATACTTGTGGCAATCATTTTAAAGCCAATAAGAAGAAAATGGATGATGCCGATTTGAGCGAATTTTCTCCGGCCATAATTGTAAATGACAATTTAAATCATAACGACCACCTGTCAGCGTGGATATACCGCTGGTATTGACCACCTGATTCCGGCGGAATGTCAGCGTTCCCGATTCTTTCATGATCACATCCAGCCCCACATAACTAACCAGATGCCGCCGGTTACCGACATTTGCAAAACCACCGGTTTCAGCAATAACCGTAATTGCCGTAACAAAGTTGACTCCAGGAATGGTAATCACGTGTTTGGTTCGCTTGGATGGAGATTATGATGAATGAGACAACACTATTTTGGCGCAAGTTGTACAACATCTATTTGAACAGTAAACGGATCGCTTTTACACCGCTTTACCACCTGGTACTCGGTTGAGTAGCAAGCATTACCTAAAGGAACAGGTTACGATACGCGCCATTGATCTGCAGGATAATGAATCAGGTGCATCGCAATCCATTTATAGACTATAAATTATTTTTTTTCACAGAAACAGAGCAAGAAGAGTGCAACAGTATTTTCTGGTACAATTCCTTCTGGTTAAAAGGCTTAATGATAAAGTCATTCATTCCCGTCTCAATGACCTTATCTCTTACATCGTGCAACACAGAGGCTGTAAGCGCTATAATAGGCAAATCTTTGAACTTTGCATCCGGCAGGTTTCTTATTGCAATTGTACTTTCATACCCATCCATTTCCGGCATTTGGAGATCCATTAAAATCATGTCATAATCATTTTTCCGGACCATCTTAAATGCTATTTTTCCATTCGCAGCCTCGTCACTTCTAACAGCCCACAACTTCAGGAACTGCTTAATTAACATAACATTTATTTTATTATCATCGACAATTAAGATTTTTAACCCCGCTAAATTTGCTTTTTCTTGTGGGCTCACCTTTTCGGATTGACTTTCAGGTTGTGCCATGCTGTTTTTTAAACGGAGCCTAAAGTAAAAAACCGACCCTTTACCTGGTTCGCTCTTTACTTTTATTTCACTGTCCATTAGCTGTAGAAGTTTTTTCGAAATAGAAAGCCCCAAACCGGTTCCTCCGAATTTTCTTGTTGTATCTGCGGTAGCCTGTGTAAAGCTTTCAAATATTAATTCCAGATTATTGGCAGCTATCCCGATGCCGGTATCAGCCACCTCAAAATCAATAAGTGTGTGGTCTTCTTTTTTTTCCAAAAGAGAGGCGTTGATGGTCACACTTCCTTCATTTGTGAATTTTATGGCGTTACTGATCAGGTTCGTGAATATTTGCCCCAATCGCACGGGGTCGCCGATAAGCATATCAGGCAAATGAGGATCAGTTATCAGATTAAGCTGAATATTCTTTGCATTAGCACTTTGCGATAAAGTGAGCCTGATATTGTTCAAAAGCCCGGTAATTTTAAAATCCGCTTCTTCAAGTTTTATTTTCCCTGCTTCAATTTTACTTAAGTCCAAAATATCATTGATGAGTACCAACAGGTTTTCTGACGAAAACTTTAATAAACTAAGGTATTCGACCTGATCTGACCTGGGATCAAGCTGCTGAAGTAATTGCGTAAAACCAATTACTGCGTTCAAAGGAGTCCTTATCTCGTGACTCATGGTCGACAAATATTGTGATTTTGCTGATGTGCTATTTTCTGCAAGTTCCTTTGATTTGGTAAGGACGGTATTAATTTTCTGGTATTCTTTTTCACTAATGTTAAAGGCATGCTCAGTTATTTTTAGTGCCCTTTCAAATGAATTGTATGATTTATTGATCGAGTCTAAAAAAGCCAATATATTTTCATCTGCCAGGTATTGTTCCGGAAGTAACTTTTTAATTTGGGTATTTAAAGTAACATTATAATCCATTCGTCAATTTATCAATTCAGTAAAAGTAGTAATGGTCATCGTTTCATTGTGTAATTCACATTGAGAGCCTATATTCATCGGCGAAATTTCACCATAGGAGTAAAAGCCTGCGATTGCGGTGTTATGACCAAAAACTCTTTTAGCTCCTTGCAACTCTTCCTCAGTTCTTTCCTGAAGGACCAATTTCCGGCCAACGCAGCTAACCAGGATCGCTAAATCGGGCTCATAAATTTCTTTATCGCCGAATGAATTTGTTGCCGCTTCTGAGGACGCCCTGATCAATTTATTAAAATTAGCTTTCATTAGCCTCACTTTACTTCCTTCGGGAAGGTTCCCTGCAAATATCATTGTCTTTTTTTCCTCGTCAATATTCAATATAGTACGCACCAGGCTTTTAGTTAATCCGTTGATCTTAATGGAAATTGGGAAAAGTAACGCTGAACCGGGCAATTCATCTACAAAATCGCCAAGATATTCTTTATATAGGTCAAGTGCATTTCTATGATCTATTTCGTATAAAACATTTTTGTCTGACCGGGTTATAGTTCGTTCGGGGCCAAACTCATCCCATCCTCCCAACGAAGAGTGCCCGATCAACAAATCGTTTCCGTAGAAACCGATAGCGACAACATTTCCCTGACCAGGTATTTCATTAAGCCCAACGAAAGTTTTTTCAAACCTTTCATCATCACCAGCTAATCCCCCAGTTACAGGTATGTGCTGTTTATTGCTGTGATTAAAGCCCTCTACAAGCTCACTACCGTTTATACAAGTTCCGTCGGAAACTACGAAAATATTTTTTAAGTCACTTTGATCAAGCTGTTTCATGATATAATTGCCTGTTTCAAAGCTATTTTTATGATCCCTGATATTTGTTTTAATACACCTGACCTTAGTTTTTTCAAATTCAACGGCGGTTACAATAGCGCTGGTGTCATAAACACGATCATCAATTACTCCCCCTGCTGCTGACGAAAGTACAATATCTGCAACAGGGTAAGATTTTCTCAGGTATTGGTATATCTCAGGTTCTACAACACATGCCGATGGACCGAATACGAAAACCAACTGGCAATTATTATAGTTCAAATCCGAAGGCAATTCTTGCCATTTACTATTTAAAAAATATTGTTGCTTGGTTTTCATTAATTAAAGGAGGGGGCTATAATTGTAAATAAGTTATTTATCATTGTTTAACGAAATTTTAATTGACGTTGTTGCGATATGATAAAATAGTATCAACAAATGTTAATTTTATCGTCGGCCATACCTTACCTATTCATGTGTAAAAAGGCATATTTAAACGCTGTCGGGTCGGGCAATTCATAACAAGCCTTTCACTCAACAGTAATTCACTACCCCTTTTGCAGTTGATCTAATTATTTAGATTTTTTAATATAAGACCCAAGATGCAGCATTATTAGGAGCGGATATTATTTTTATGCCACATGTTACGATCTGCACTCCATCGCAGAGGCCAGGAGCAGGTTTTGTTGATGCTTCACCTTGGTTGGACAAGGTAGTGAACAAACAAACGATCAGAAATGTAATTGATAGATAAAAAGGCAGGGAATGGTTAATGGAAGGGTTACCCTGCACGTGTTGACGCCAACGCCATTTACGCTGTATTTTCTAATGCGATAGGATCAGTTAAAAAATGTATGCTCCATAATAATAGATTCTTAAGGAGGTGTTTAGTACCTGTGTTAACCTTAGCCAATTTTCCGGCAGTGTTGACATTTAAGACTAATGCTTCTGTGAGTACTACAAGGTCTTCCAAACAGGATACCACACTTAGGAATACTTTGTAGTACTTACAGATCATATGGGTGTTCGATCGAGTCATCTGCTGGAATAACCCAAATGAAATTCTTCATAGTATTAAATACTCTCATGGTGGAGTTAAATTTTACAAATTAGGAGAGATAAGGAACAAAATGTAAAAGCCTCAAATCTTTTGACCTACCTTGAAGCTCGAACAGAGTTCGAACCAAATACTTTAAAGGGACAACGACCTTAGATCGGCTAAAAAGGGACCGAAAGGTTTCCCCTACAGGCTGCCATAACTTGAAGGTCTATAGAATTCCGACCCCAAATTGGTAAAACTCGAACTATTTCTTTCGAGACGTGAAGTTCTTTACGAGCCTGGTGGTATAACGGTTTGATTCCTACTTAGTGTACTATTTTAGGCAAGTTGACAACTTAGTTGTTAGCTTTTTTATGGTAAATTTATTGATATTACCCGGGATAATAATTCTTTATATGTTCCATATATTGTCATCCCTCTTCTGAGAAACTTCATTATGCTCTTTGCTAAATATTGCAATTATTGAATTACAAATGGTTCAAAAAATGCTTAATTAAGAACATCATATCTTCTTCAACAACCCTTTAATCCTGATATCCTCTATCAAAATAGAAGACTTTTAAAAGATATTTCGCTTTATTAGAATTATTTGAAGATAAACCATCTTCCTGTATAACAGTAAATTATGCCCGTGTCAATTCCTGATTCTATTCTTGCTCTTGTTTTAGTTGTATGGAACCAATAAGAAAATGTTAATGATGCAAAAACAATTTGACCCGTAGCTAAACCATACCCCGGAAGAAAATTTCTATAATTTTTCCTTCCGGAAGATTGACAACCAACAAAGACAAAAATTGCCCGGTGTCATAACTGATTTGCCTTAAACGTTTGCTCCTTGGGGTATCGTCGCTTCGATCTTGTTTGTCTATTGTTTCAAGCTGGCGCATCCTCTCCCTTAATGCTATTGGAATTTCACTAAACATCTTTATAATAATTTACTATTCACAAATATTTAAAGTAAGTATTAAAAAAAAGCAAATTTCATGCGAAAATAAATCAAAGGAAAAACTTGCCTCGTCAATAAGGCTCAGAAAGGATTTAATTTGCAATCATTCCATGCGGATCAATAACAAATTTCTTTGCCGCACCTTTATCAAAAT
>NZ_JACHBZ010000025.1 GCF_014200575.1 Mucilaginibacter saanensis
CCAGAGCCGATGGTACTGCGGTAAAACGTGGGAGAGTAGGTCGGTGCCCAATCTTAAATCAAGCCCTTGCTGGTAACAGTCAAGGGCTTTTTTGTACAATCAATTTCCTGCTACTGCCCCCCGGCTCCTGTTCTCCTGCATACCCCGATGAACACTATGGAATAATTGGTAATCAGTTAGTTGTAGATATGTAGCCCTGCTGACTAAATATTGGCACCAGTTGATTCTGATATACGATTATACTCATTTTGATGGCATTAGCCACGAACGCCGGCACCTACGTACCCGCAGCATGCTAAACCGGAAATTATTAGCCCAAAAGGTCGCTGACCTCTCTACCAAAGGCTTCAGTCAGTGCCATAACGGCCGTGAACTTTATATTTCTTTGGGCCTGGTTAATAAATTGATGTCAAGTTGATAAATAGATTCTATGACGTTTAGTATTGGGCTAAGGAGCCATCTAAAAACGAATAAAGTTGTCATTGCTTTATTTCCGATAGTTTAAAGAAGGTGCCTATGAAAAGAACCGTCAGTCTGAGCTTGTTGAAGACTTGTACGCAGAGGCCCGCCCACGATTCGATGGAGCTTCCGCATAACACCGTGTTTTTACTTTTCAGAACATCATATCCCTTTAGAGTTTTAGCCTGTAGCCGGTGTTGTAACCGCAGCACGTACAACGTTACCCTGAGCCGGGGGCGCTATAATTCTTTGGTGTTTTTAGGCTGCTCAGCTTTTTGTGGCAGTTCAATGTATACGGTGCCAAATGAGTCTGAAAGTATTCTATGTTTTGAGCTTTCTAATACTACTCCTAAATTGGGGAAAGCCCAAACAGCCATATAATAATTTAACGTTGCCCCGTAACCGTTTTGTATTTGATAATTTTTTACGGCTACATTAGGACCATACTTTTTTTTAAGCTTTTCAACTACATTTTCCGCGTCGCTTGTACGTATATCAAAGGAAATCATCGCTAATTTTGAATCTTCAATTTTTGCATTAAAAACGCCCAAAGGGCACAAATCCTGTGCGGGGGCATCATTAGGTGCAAACCGAACCTTGATTAGTCCGTTGGTAAGCGCAGGTAAGGAGTCTAATTGTTCACCTTTTTTTACTATATATTTTCCGATGTCTAAACGTTCAAAACAGGTACTGCTAACAGGGGTAAACATTCCTGTTGTGTAAGCATAACCTTTAAAGTGTTTAGTGTATAAGAGGCCATTACCGGTTTTTGATTCGGCAATCTTGCAAGGGCATTCCGGTATAGATAATTTTCCGCCCATAACATATCCAAATACAGTCATATCCGGCTTGGTAGTTTGCGCAAGGCTAAACAAGGGATGGCTAAATAATAAAATGAGCCCTAAAGCTATTCGGTACATAATTTTCATTTTAAACAGAGATGTGCAAATTAAGTTGGGGTCAATAAATATCGTCAGAAGATATTAAATTTCCGAAAAAAAAGTGTGCTAAATTAGTTATCGATTTTAGACGATGAGATATTACCCCACTGTGGTTACAGCTTGTATAGCTCCTGATTATTAATGCAGCGTTTGTTTTATTGGTATTATTTAGATGATTTTCAGTTAGTTGTATTTGTTTGCTGCCCATGGCGTGTTATAGGAACTGTATAAATAATTGAAAAGAACTGTCGGTGTTGTGTGAGCTTGTCGAAGACTCTTGCGCAGCGGCCGGCTCACCATGCTTCGATGGCGCTCATCATGATATCCTGTTTTACTCTTTAAAACATCATATCCTCCTTTAGAGTTCACCCGATTTATAACCGCATTGCTTATTCTTCCAAAAATAAAAACCCAGTGTTTCCAGTGGGTTTTCTTGATATGGGTGATAAGGTTTGTTTATTGTGTGGCGATGATCCTGTATAAAACCCAGTTATTAGTTTCGTAAACTCTTCGGTAGTTTACGCCGCTGTTAATAATCCTGATCAATGGAATATACCTGTTATTAAGTTGGGTGTAGCCTGTAAACGGGTTTTTGGCTGTGGCTATAAGGATATAATTGGCGTAACTATAAGGCGTTTCTATGGCGCTTAAAAAAACATCCTGATAAGGCAATATCAGTTTCTTCATGTCGCCGGTAAATGCTACAATAGGGTATGATACCGCGTCATCCATGAGTATATGTGCATCCTGGGGCAAACTATTAATAACGTCGGCCATTTCCATAGTTTCGCTTTGATCGGTATTGGGTTGTCTATCGGCCAGCGTTGTTATAAACCGGTTTTCGTCGGTTATTAATGACTTGCTGAGGAAGATATAGCCAGTGTACAATTGCAGCGCAACCACAAGGGCCAGTATCACTTTAAATATAAACTGGTTGCGTATAGTTTGGGCCTTAAATACCAGGCATAGTAATGATAAGATTAAGAAAATGAGGTAATACTCATAGTTCAGGAACAGCTTATCATACTTGATATGCAAAAACTCGACAAAGGCAAATGGTGTTAAAATGGTTAAGGCCTGGTAGGTACTTTCCCTGAAAAGATAAATGGCTATCAGTATAAGCGGACAAAAATAAATAACCCTTACTGATACCATGATGGAGAGCTCGGGTAGTTGGTAGTTGGCGCTGGTGGTCATGATGTCATAGTTGAGTTTATCAACCAGTACGTTCCAGGTGGCGTAGGGACTTTCAATAAAATAATCTAAATCATTAGCGTGGGTAAGATTTAGCAGTTTGTAACAAATAACGGACGCTACCGGTAAAATAAACAGGATTATATAAATAGCAAACGTTTTGTTGATAAGCTTACGGCGTAATGACGGGCTGTTAAAGCTGATAAACAGCCTAAAGATGGATTCTTTTTCGCCCAGGTTTAAGGTTTGAAGCGTAATGGCCAACACCAGCGGGACAAAAAACAAGGTGAGCCATATAAACTTGTAATCGCAAAAAATAAGAATGACCAGGCATATACTGGCCAGCGATACGTGGAAGGTTGTATTTGACCGGTAAAATTTAAGCAGGTTAAAAAAGAACAGGAAGAAAAAAATGAGCGCCATATAAATGGCTTTTCCTGAACAGGCCGTATATAATATACCGGGATGCAGAAAAAATAACGCTAACAGCATGTACAGATAAAAATCATCAGTAATGCGTTTAGTGAGTGTGCGGGCAATAATATAAAACAAAACGGAGGTACCCACGGCCGATGCTATTACAGGAGCCAGGTATGAATTTATAGCGCTAAAAATAAAGGTGGTATAAAACGGCAGCAATGGCGAGGTAAGCCCCATTACCTTAATCCGGTTGCCCAATCCCTCAAAAACAATTTTAGTTTTTTCGATATAAAAAATACTTTCCCGGTTATAATACCCCAGATGATTCAGGTAAATGCCGATCACCAGATAGTAAACGCCAAGTATCAGGGTTAAAATAAAGAGGTATTGATTTTTTGAGATCTTCATCAGCACAATCTTATTTAATAACGTTTGTTGGGTTATTAACTTTACTTAATCCGTGATTTGTTTTTTCCCAGTAAAATGGATTTACTATAAGCTGGTACAACCCCATATAGGCAGCTGCGGAATGCATTAGCCAGTAAACCGGGTTTGCTATGGCAAATAATATCAGCTCAAAGTACCTGCGTTTAAATACTGCCATCATGTTAATGTATATCATGAGGATGTTGCCAACCATCAGGTTAAATATCGACATGAACAGCACCCAGTCCGGAAAGAGGGTGTGTATAGTTGAGAAATCAAATACCAGGTAACTGATAAATATGCCCAGTAAAAGGGGGTAAACCAAAAATGTTGCCGATGTGGCGCCTATAAAGAAATTGAATCCTAAAAAGCCCCGCCATCCAATTTTTTTTAACAAGGCTGCCGGGTTGCGCATGTGTACCAGGTAAGTTTGCATATAACCTTTAATCCAGCGGGAGCGTTGGCGTATCCAGTTAATGGGTTCGTTATTTGCTTCTTCGTACGTGGTTGAATTAATGATGGCCACTTTATAGCCTTTAGCGTAAGCACGTACACCCAGGTCGGCATCTTCGGTTACGTTAAAAGGATCCCATGCGCCCAATTCAATAAGCACATCCATTTTAAAGTGGTTACTGGTACCACCCAGGGGGATAGGTATATCAAGCGTATCCAACCCTGGCAGCATATAATCAAACCAGTAGGAATACTCCAACGTGAACATACGGGTCAGGAAGTTTTCGTTGCGGTTAAAGTAGTTTAAAGCACTTTGGATACAGATGTATTTTTCAGGCAGTTTGGCAAACAGGGCCACTACCTTTTTTAACTGGTCGGTATCAGGAATATCCTCTGCATCGTAAATAGTTAAATAAGTGCCTCTTGAAAAGTGAAGTCCGTAATTGCAGGCCTTGGGTTTGGTTTTAGGCATGTGAAAAGGCACTATTATTACCTCAAAAACTCCCGGGAAATCGAGGTTTTGAACGGCCTGAAGTGTTTTATCGTCATCTTCTTCAATAAGTAGTTTAACATCCAGCTGTTCGCGGGGGTAGTCAAGACTTTGCAGGTTCCAGATCAGCTTTTTAATAAGCTTGTCCTCCTTGTAAACCGGTAACAGTATGGTGTAAACAGGTAGGGTTTCTTCCACAATATTCCGCACATCGGTTTTAGTAACGGCCTGGTGCAATTCAAAGCGTGAGCCTATCAGTGCCAGGAACAATTTAAAAATAATGGCTATCAGGAAAAATGAACTGATGATAACGTTGATAATGATAGAGGTGTCTTTAAAATTCAGAAACAGCCCTATGGCAACAATACCTATCAGAATAAAAATGGCAATTAACTGCGGACTTGTAAATGTGGTTGATGCCGAACTTGTAGGATCGCGCCTTAACAGTTCGTAAACAGACGATTTTACATATTTTTCGCCCAGAAGTTTGTGGCTAAGCCAGGTAATATCAAGGTCATTGGCAACAATAATTTCAGGTTCCACGTTGTAGGTGGATTTTATAAAATCAATAAACAACTGGTTGCTTGGGTCGCTCATTAACGTTATTACCTTATTGTTCTCGATGCGCAGCGGTAATGCTATATGATTATTAACAAATTTTAGTTCAACCTTTTTTAGTACCTCAGTGTCAAATTTTTCTTCCCTGATTGGGGCAAACGTAAAGCCGGCATTGATTAATGAGCGTTCATAATTTTTGCGGGATATATAGCCGAAGTTCAGGGCTATCTTGATATAAGACATCTCTGATCTTTCCGAAAAATCATTAATTTTTTCCTGATCGCTTCGTGATATAAAACCATCGTTAACCAAAAGTTCAGGAATAGAAATACTCATTATTTTTTTATTTAAGTATCAGGTAGTTAGTGTCAGGTACAGATTTTAAATATTACAGAAAAATCGTGATACATGGTGCTTATTACCGGGTTTTGATATTAAGCAGTTAGTATCAGGCACCCCAAAAGTCGTGATACCTGATACTAACTACTTGATACTATAAAAGATTAATCATTAAACAGCTCCTGTGATTTTTGAACTTTTGACCGAACGTACAGGAACGAAAGCAAGATCAGTATCAATATGCCTAACAGTATGTACAGGTTGTAATTGTCCCAGAAACGGGTTAAGCCGCTTTTGGTGTCAATGTACTCCAGGTTTTCGCTTGATTTGTTGATGTTGAACAGGTATTTATTAGAGTTTACATCAGATATACAAACGTTGCTTGACAGGGTTGAAAGCTGCTCGGTAATTGATTTTGATGCAGCTAAAAATGCCTCAGATATGTGTTTGCCCGTTGCGGTAAGTACCAGTGTGGCATTATTGCTGCGACCATAAAATATCTGGGCCAAACCGTTTGATACCGTATCAGACAGGGAATAAACCGGAGTGTTATTATCGGTATTATATAACCTGAAGTTCTTTTTAAAGTTAATAGGTGCATCAGGGAATTCATCCAATAGCTTGTCATCTTTTGAAAGCAGTGCAATAACGTTATATTTTTTAAGCTCATCGGGCTTAATTTCATCGGAATAAACAAACTCAGGGAAGTTGTTAGCATTGATGTTGTTATTTAATTCATAAATAATTTCGCCCAGCGCAGCTGCTGCGTATTTAGCATAATTCCTGCTTATGGCTATGCGCGTAGTACCGGTATTAAATGCCTCGGGATACTGATAAAAGCTCAGGTTGCTGGTAATAAATGGGTTTTTTGATTCCAGGTATGATTTATCAACGTCAATCTCGGCAAAAAAGTTAATAAAGCTATCGCGGCAATGGCCGGTTGTAGGGAAAAATCTAAACTCGGCTTCCAGGGTATTGTACTTATGATGTTGGTAACGGTTAATAGTTATTGAGGTATTTAGTTTTCCCGATGCATCCAGCTTTTCGCTGCTGATCAGTAATCCGTTCAGATAAATGTTAAAGAAACCACGATCGCCAGGGTTCAGGCCGCTGTAGTTGGCTACAAAATGTATCTCCACCTCTTTAGGGGTAAAGCTAAAATCGCTGTTTTTAAATGTGTAAGCACTCTTTAACGATCCAACACCTGATAAAAAATCGCTTACACCGCCTATTTGTTTTAATGATAATTTTGAGCGGTTTTCGTCAATACTTTTAAAGAAGGTATTTTGCGCTTTTTCAATCAGCAGGTAGTCGCCATAGGTTGAGTTAAGGATGTTCATGTTACCTAGGGCAGTAATTGCCTTTTCGTAACCATTATCATCGCCGCCGGTAACAAATAGTATTTCTTTGGATACGTTTTCCTGGCTTACGGTTTTAACGGGAGTAAGGGTGCCGTTTGGCGCTTCAACCATGCGGGTATTGGTATCTGTAACCAGGCTCACTGATTTGTGCAGATAAAATAAGCCCTGGTCATTTTGGGGAGTTACTTTTACCAAAGCACGTGCAGCTGCGGGCAGGCTTGCTATATTACCCACCCTGATATAATTGTGGATACTATCCGGCAGTTTATTTTCTTCAAATACCTGTATGTTCCTGGTTTGGGTCTTTTTTAACCTGGAGTAAGCCCAGGCTACAGCTTTAAGATCACGCAGAGATGGGTTTGAAGGGTATACTATGGCTTTTTTTGAGTCAAAGCAATTGCTGATATTTACGTTATCAAAAAAGTTTTTATTGCTTTTAATTAATGACAGGTATGAATAATTTTTAACTTTTAACCATAGCGCGGGGTTGTCCAGATCCTTACACTCGTCATCTGTTATGGTTAGTAAGGTTTTAACCTGGATCTTTAAAAACTTATCTGGCGATAAGTCGGCGCGGGTTAAGTTCAGCGTAATCCTTTGTATAGAATCCTTGGTTAAGTGGCCGCTAAACGCAGGTTTGTTATTAATAACAATGTTTATAAATGAACGATCTTTTATCAGTGCCTGTGATGGCTCAAAGTACAGTACCAGCTTGCTGCCATTCATTTCGGTAAGCGGCGTAATTTTAACGTAGAATGAATTGGCACCACTCATTCCATATAGCACATCGTCCTCATGCCCAAGCGCTTTAAAAGTTACGATGCTTTGTGCCTTTGCCGCTGTACCAAATAAAAATACAAAGGCTAATAGGGATAAAAATTTATTCATCTGGCTGTAAATATTAATTTATAACGTAAAATTCAACTCTGAAATAATTACCATTATCGTTACTCCGATAGGTTAGTTCGCCGCCCAGTTCCTGGGCCATTAGTTTAGCAATGGACAGACCCAAACCAAGGCGGCTCTCGTTGGTGTGTGATGCATCATTAAGCGTTTTTAGCTTATTGAACATCATATCCAGTTCCTGCTCACCAATGGCAATACCTTCGTCAATAATTTCAAAAACAAATTTTTGGCGCTGCAGGCTGGTAACCACCTTAATGTCATTATTGGTTTGTGAAAATTTAATGGCGTTTGATAATAAGTTCTGAAACACCTGGCCAACAAACACGCGGTCAAGTTTTACATTCAGGGGCAGTTTTAATATGTTATCAGTAAGATGGATGTTTTTCATCTGTGCTGTTTCATATAAACCTCTGAAAACATGCATCACTTCCAGGTTAGCATCAAATGTTTCCAGGTTAAATTTCATCTCCGGCGATTCGATCTCCCTAACGTCCATTAGTTTGTTAAGCATGTATTGCATCTTTTCGGCCGATTCCGCAATGTAGCCAGCATACTCTTTTTGATCGGTACTAAGGCGGTTTTCTTCTTCCCTGATCATGTTATTGCTCATTACTATGGAGCCAATCAGGTTTTTAAGATCGTGACCGGCAATATTAATAAAGCTGTTCTTTTGGCCGTCGAGCTTGCGTAATTGCTCATACTGGGCATCAATCAGGTTGTTTTTAAGGTTGATATCTGAATTTTGCCTTTTTAGTTGCTCGTTTGATTTTTCGATGAGGATTTGTGAGCGTACATCCCTTTGCATTACTTTATAGCGGGTGCCTGGAATAATACATGAGATGAGTGCGGTTATAAAAAAGAATTGCCCGCCGTTGCTGATCACAATATCTAAATTATAATCACTGAGTAAATTGAAAAATATAGCCAGTAATAATAAGGCTATCAATACCTGTATAAAGGAGTTAAAGGGTTCCCAAAACACTTGCAGGTTAAAAAACAGCACGATAGCTGCAAAAACTAGGTAGTATATATTCAGATCCTGGATTTTTACAATGTTGCATAAAATTGCGGATGTTATGGAAAGCATTAAAAAGCTGATGTGCAGCAGCAGCCGGTAATCATACTTTTTGGTGGTAAATATGCCGTGTAAACCAAAAATAACGCCGCTGATAATTAACCTGATGATAAAAAACTGAAGACAAATATCAGGGGCATACACATAGTCAACTATACTGAAAACAGGGTAAAGCAAAATAATAAGCCAAATAATATTGTTAGTTTGAAACCATGCTTTTTTTGAGGTTTCCTTTATCAATTCGTCTTTAGCTATTTGAACAAACATTATTCGTTATCTTGAATTATGATTAAAATCAGGCTCTTATTAACCGGCTTATAAAATATTGATTAGTAAAACTATATCTTTTACGCAATCCTTAAACTATTTGTTAATATTAAATATTAACAGCAGGTGTTGCATTTGCAAAAAGCAGTCCAAAAATGCAGCAGGTACAACCGCTGATTTTTAAATACGCGTAAACCCTCTATAATGGGCAACATATTCCGCCTTTACTCATCAAGATGCACATTGGGGTAACGATCATATAGCGGCACCGGGGTATCATTTCCTTATAATGCGGAAAATTTTCCAGTTCTTGGTTTTCGGTTTTCACCGGGAAATCCAATATAATTGCCGCCCCAGACCACCTGAGTGATGAAATTGGATATAATGCTGTAAAATGAAATAATGTTATTATTTTTTAATTGATTACCTTTGACAAGTAATATACTGTTATGAAATTTTTTGAAGAAAAACGTCGGGAAGTAATGGGGCATATTGAACAATTTATGCTTGAAAAGATGCATGAATATTTAAAGCCTATTGATACAATTTGGCAGCCTTCTGATTTTTTACCCGATTCTTCAAGAGATTCTTTTTTTAGCGAAATAAAGGAACTTCAGGAAAGCGCCCAAGGCTTAAGCTACGATCTTATTGCCGTGTTAATTGGTGATACCATTACTGAGGAAGCGCTGCCAACCTATGAATCATGGCTTACGATGGTTGAAGGAGTTTCAAGGGACGAAGAAGGGGGCTGGATGAAATGGACCCGCCACTGGACTGCCGAAGAAAACCGCCATGGTGATTTGCTTAACAAGTACCTTTACCTCTCAGGCCGTGTTAATATGCGCATGATGGAAGTATCAACCCAGTACCTGATAGCCGATGGGTTTGACATAGGTACCGGTACTGATCCTTACCGTAACTTTATATATACATCTTTCCAGGAGCTGGCTACCAATGTATCACACAGACGCGTAGCATCACAGGCTAAAAAAGATGGTGACACTTTGCTGTCAAAAATGTGCGGTGTTATTGCCGGTGACGAGGCCCGCCATGCCAAAGCATACAAGTACTTTATTGAAAAGGTATTTGAAGTTGATCCGAGCGAGGCTATGATTGCCTTTGAGGATATGATGCGTAAAAAGATTGTAATGCCAGCTCACTTTTTACGTGAGGTAGGTTTAAAAATAGGTCAAACTTTTGGCCACTTCACTGATGCTGCCCAGCGTTTAGGTATTTACACCGCTATTGATTATGTGGATATACTGAAAGAACTGATAGAGGACTGGCACATTGAAAGCACTACCGATTTGAACGAGGCCGGTGAAAAAGCCCGTGATTATATCATGAACCTGCCCAACCGCTTACTGCGCGTTGCCGAGCGTATGAAAAACCCGATGCTTGAGTACAAATTTACCTGGATAAACGGATAAGTTCATCATATTTAAAATTATTAAAAGAGCCGCATCATGATGCGGCTCTTTTTGTTAAGACTCCCCAAATAAAACTTGTCATCCTGAACGCAGTGAAGGATCTATTATTGAACTATAATGTATTGGCGTATGCTGCCTATCAGATGCTGAACGCAGTGAAGCATGATAAACTCTATAGGTGCGTCCTATTGCTCTCCCTCTACTTTAAACCCGGGCTTTTTGTAATCAGCAGGCACATAGTTTTCAGGTATCTGGATGTGGTTACCATCTCTTAGCGATGTGTAATGCGGCGACATGATCTCGACCCCGGCCTCATTAAACTTATCCTGTATATGCTGATGCAGCCTGGAGTAAACACTTGCCATCTGGCCCGATAGGGCAGTGTAAGCGTTTACCTGGTAACTCACATTAAAATCATTAAGTGCCGTTTGCAGCACAAAAGGTTTTTGTTCGGTTAATACGCCCTCGGTAGCTTCGGCTGCGCTAATAAGCAGGTGATGTACGGTTTGCCAGGGTACATCGTAACCAATGGTAACCGTGGTGTTTAATATAAGGCCCATGGTTTTAGCTACGGTAGAATAATTAATCGTGTGTCCGTTTAATATAGTGGCGTTAGGTATGGTGATGTCCTCGTTTTTAATAGTGCGTAACCGGGTTACCAGCAGATTTTTTTCAACCACGGCCCCCATGGCATCACCAACCTTTATAACATCGCCAATTTTGTATGGGCGCATATAGGTAAGTACAATACCCGATACCATATTGGATATGGCCGATGAAGAACCCAGGGAGAACAACACCCCCAAAAATACAGTTACCCCCTGAAAAATCTTTGAATCGGACCCGGGCAGGTAGGGGAAGATCACCACAAACATAAAGGCAAACAACAGTACTCTGATTATATTATAGGTAGGCATAGCCCACTCCGCATAAAAACCGTTAATGGTGATAGCGCCCAATGCAATTTCGCTGGCAATAAACTTAACCAGTTTTACAATGTAACGGGTTACTATATAAATAACCGTTATGGTAAGCAAATTGGGGATATAATGCAGTAAAGCCAGTAAAATACTCTTGAATGGGTTTACCACATAACTCAGCAGCTGTACGGCAATAGGTTTTGACGACGGAAAAATAAAGAAGAGTACAGGTAAGGCCAGGTAAACCAAAAAGATGATCAATACCACCCTAACTATGCGCAGTAAACTGGTAATAAGCGGCAGCAAACGTTTGGCATATACCACAGGTGCCCCTTGTGCCGCGAGTTTGTCCATACGGGTTTCCCAGGCTCTGAGCACTTTGAGTTTTACCCACCTGGAGCCTTTGTTGAGTGCCCATATTAAAGCAATAAGCAGTATAATAACGGCAACGGCTTCCAATATATTAATAACAACCTGTTTGGTGCTGCTGTTGCTAAAATAGTTGCCGAGCTTTTTCTTTAGGATATCAAGGTAAGCGGCAGCTAGCTGGGGGCGGTTTAATTCAGAAAATGAAGCATCCTTATTGTTAACAGCCAGTATAATTTGTGAGCTATAGGATATTACCGAAACCGAAGTGTCATTTTTTAAGGTAAGGGAGTCGGGATTAAAATCAATGCGGTTAACCAGGGCTTCAATGCGTTTGGTTACTATGCCCGCCCGCTCTGCCGGTTCAAATAATCCCTGCCCTGTGTAAAAAGTAAACAGGGTATCGCGGTTAATAATTACCGGATAACCAGGCGTAGTAATTTTCTTTTGAGCCTGCGTGGTAAACGCAGTCAGCAAAAGCAAGAACAGCAGGTAATAATTTTTAGGCATAACGGTAGATTTTCTGTTAAAGCTAAAAATTATATTTCAATTCTTTTAACCCTCCTGAACCAGATCGGTACCGTGGTTGCCAGACAAATCATTAAACAGATCATTAAGTATAGATTCAAGGGTTAATGCGTTAACGTCATCTACGTAATGTTCCGACCGGGTAATCAATAGCTCAGTACCATTTATAGTTATGCTGAATAAAAAGCCTTCATATATTTCGGGGCCGTTTATTTCGATGGTATCATCCTTCAGTTCAACCTCAAAATCAATATCGCTTTGTCTGCGTTCATGAAAAAGCGGGTTAAGTTTTTGCTGTAGCAGGTGATACAGTTTATTTAAGTCAATGGCGGTATGCAGGGTTATAATTTTCATGGTAATACATTTGCATTGTTTAATATTACAAAGCACTTTTGTTATTGTTTCGGCGATAGGTGTCATTCGGGCATAGTGCGGCAATCGCCTCCTGTGTGAATGCGCCTGGGAGTAAGGGGACTAATTAATTAATACACCAATACATCATCACCATGAATTACAAATTACTGGGCCGCTCGGGCCTTAAAGTTTCAGAGTTATGTTTAGGCACCATGGGTTTTGGTACCGAAGCCGGCTGGGGTGCCGATAAGGATACCAGCTTTGCAATTATGGATGCCTACGCCAACGCCGGGGGTAATTTTTTGGATACTGCCAATATTTATAAACTGGGTACCAGCGAAAAAATAATTGGCGAGTACATGAGCAACCATGACCGCGACTATTTTGTGCTGGCCACCAAATATACCTTGAAGGATAATTTAACCAACCCCAATGCATCGGGCAATAACCGCAAAAATATAATGCGCAGTGTTGAGGAAAGCCTGAAGCGTTTAAAAACTGATTTTATAGATGTGCTGTACCTGCATATCTGGGATAATATTACCCCGATAGATGAAGTGCTGCGCGCCATGGACGATTTGATTAAACAGGGTAAAATAAATTATGCCGCTATAAGCGACACGCCTGCATGGGTGGTAGCCCAGGGCAATACATTGGCCGAGTTAATGGGCTGGAGCCAGTTTATTGCTTTACAGGTGGAGTATAGTTTACTGGCCCGCACTGCGGAGCGCGAGCTGATACCAATGGCTAAACATTTTGGAATGACGGTTACCCCCTGGGCGCCATTAGCCGGTGGTGCGCTAACCGGGAAATACCTGCGCGGCGACCACGGACGTATTAAGTCTGAAAGCAAACGACTGGACGAACGTAGTAAGAAAATTACCCAAACCGTTGTTGATATTGCTGCTGAATTGGGCGTATCAGAAAGCCATGTGGCGTTAAACTGGACCCGCCAGCAAGGTTTTTCCTGCATCCCGATAGTAGGCGCCACCAAAGTAGACCAACTGCTGGATAACCTGAAAACGGTTGATGTTACTTTAAGTCCTGATCAAGTGAAAAGATTAAATGATGCCAGCGCTATCGAGCTCGGTTTCCCCGGCGATTTCTTTAACGAGGATGCCGTTAAAAATAACTCCTTCGGTGGGTTTTATGATAGGGTAGAGAAAAGGTAATAATTGTCATCCTGAGATACGAAGGAGCTGCTAATGCAATAATTAGTCAAAATATTATCCTTCAATTTTAATATCGTATTTGCTGAGCAGCCCGGGCAGGCCGTGTAAGGAGAATTGTGTTTTTTTGAGTTGGTTATTATCCGGATCGATAGTGAAATTATAGGAACTGCGCAAGTCGGCGCCCTTCAATATGGTGCGACTAAAGAACGCCCGGTTCAGGTTACAGTTGCTGAATTTAGCATCGGTAAGGTCACATTCCGTAAGGTCGGTTTCTACCATGGAGCAGTCGTTGAACTTTGCTTTTTTGTTTTTCTTTTTATAGAAAACAGCATTGTCCAGAATACAGCTTTCAAAATGCACCTCGAACAAAAAATCAAGTGCCTTGCCAAAATTTACGCCACTAAGCTTGCTGTGTTTAAAGGTTACATTTTGAAAACCCGCATTACTCACATCGGCTAATGACAGGTTGCATCCGTCAAATACACAATCAATAAAAACAATACTGTAAAGGTTGGCATAGGAAAGATTGCAGTTAACGAACTTACAGTTTTCATAGGTACAGTTGTGCCCGCTTAGCTGATCGGCGGTTAATTTGGCAAAAGTTTGATCTTCCTGATGTTGGGATTGCATGCAGCAAATTTAGTTTTTGTGCCTAAAGTTTTGCAGGGTTAAACCAATTATTATTGCCTTAGATGGTATGCAGAAACAAATTAGCAAGATGTTTTTGCTTATTAACTCCCCCTTTAGGGAACTGGGGGGCTCACATATTTCGCCGGTATTGACCGCCAACTTCATACAGCGCATGGCTGATTTGCCCCAGCGAACAGTATTTGCAGGCTTCCATCAGACTTTCGAAAATATTATGACCGGCAATGGCAGCATGTTGCAGGGTTTTGAGCAGTTCGGGAATGCGCTCCTGGTTACGTAGTTGAAACGCACGCAGGGTTTCAATCTGGTATTGTTTTTCGTCCTCTGTAGCCCGAATCACTTCTGATGGTATAATGGTGGGCGAGCCTTTCTTATTCAGAAAGGTATTGACGCCAATAATGGGGTACTCGCCGGTATGTTTCAAGGTTTCATAGTATAAGGATTCTTCCTGGATCTTACCGCGCTGGTACATGGTTTCCATGGCTCCTAATACGCCGCCACGGTCATTAATGGCCTTAAACTCGGTAAGTACAGCCTGCTCAACCAGATCGGTAAGTTCTTCAATGATGAAGGCCCCCTGGATAGGGTTTTCGTTTTTGGCCAAACCTAGCTCGCGGTTAATGATGAGTTGTATGGCCATAGCCCTCCGTACAGATTCCTCAGTAGGGGTGGTTATGGCCTCGTCATAAGCGTTGGTATGCAGTGAGTTGCAATTATCATAAATGGCATAAAGCGCCTGCAGGGTAGTGCGGATATCATTGAAATCTATCTCCTGTGCATGTAATGATCGCCCGCTGGTTTGGATGTGATATTTTAGTTTTTGTGAGCGGTCATTCCCTTTGTATTTGTTCTTGATGGCTTTGGCCCAGATGCGGCGGGCTACCCGGCCGATCACTGAATATTCAGGGTCGATGCCGTTGCTGAAAAAGAACGATAGGTTGGGCGCAAAATCATCAATATGCATCCCACGGCTCAGGTAATACTCTACATAGGTAAAACCGTTGGATAACGTAAAAGCCAGCTGGGTAATTGGGTTGGCCCCTGCCTCGGCAATGTGATACCCGGATATAGATACCGAATAAAAGTTGCGCACTTTTTCACGGATAAAGTACTGCTGCATGTCGCCCATCATGCGGAGGGCAAACTCGGTAGAGAAGATACAGGTATTTTGCGCCTGATCTTCCTTTAAAATGTCGGCCTGTACCGTACCGCGAACCGTTGCTATGGCATAGGCTTTTATTTGTTCATAAACATCGGCAGGGAGTACCTGGTCGCCAGTTAAGCCAAGCAGCATCAGGCCCAGGCCATTATTGCCGGTGGGTAGGGAAGCCTCACCCCAGCCCTCTCCAAGGGAGAGGGGGGTGATTTGCTTGTCGCTTTTATCCTCCTTTTCTTTGGAGAGGGTTGGGGCGAGGTATGTTTTTCGTTGCGGTTGTTTAGCCAGTATTTGTTTGATGGTTTCAAGTGTTTTTTGAGGATGCTGTAATACGTCATTATTGGTAAATCGGATAACTTCGAAGCTCTCATCATTTAAAACCCTGGTCCTGATTTCATCCTGCTCTACAGTAAAGTCGTGATAAGTTCCATCTATCTCAATCACCAAACCTTTAGACAAGCAAACGAAATCAACAATATAACCATCAATTGCGTGTTGTCTTCTTATTTTATATCCTGTTTGATTATTCCTTAACAGCTGCCATAAGATGCTTTCAGCTTCAGTTGGGTTTTGCCTGTTTATTTTTGAGTTGGTCTTTAATATTTCCCAAATGCGCAGATCGGCCGTTTCATATCCGGGTCTTTTTATTCCTTCGCTTTTATAAGCCTCACCTAAATCCTCTCCAAAGGAGAGGACTTCGCTTTGCTTGTTTACTCCCTCTCCCTTGGAGAGGGCCGGGGTGAGGCCATTATACCCTGGCCTCGCCAGCCCCTTGTCATCATATAGTTCTTTAAACCGGGCTTCTACCAAATGTTGCAGCCCGTGTTCGGTAATATATTTTTCGCATTGCTGATCAATGGCGGCGTTCATGAAAAAGCCCAATAACATAGGAGCCGGGCCATTAATGGTCATGGATACGGAGGTTGATGCAGCACACAGATCAAAACCTGAATAAAGTTTCTTGGCATCATCCAGCGTGGCTATGCTTACGCCGGAGTTACCGATTTTGCCATAAATATCTGGCCGAATGTGCGGATCTTCGCCATAAAGGGTCACCGAGTCAAAGGCTGTAGACAGCCGGTGTGCAGGCTGACCGAGCGATACGTAATGAAAGCGTTTGTTGGTACGTTCAGGGCCACCCTCGCCGGCAAACATACGGGTAGGATCTTCACCTTCACGTTTCAGCGGGAACACGCCTGCGGCGTATGGAAACTCGCCGGGAACATTCTCGGTAAGCAGCCAGCGCAATACATCGCCCCAGGCTTCGTATCGTGGCAGTGCAATTTTAGGTATCTGCAATTGCGATAGTGAGGTATAATACAGCGGCTGTTTAATCTCTTTATCCCTTACTTTATAAATAAAGTTTTCGGCTTTATATTTTTTTACCGTTTCGGGCCACTCACGCAACAGGCGTTTGCAGTCGGGATGAAGTTGGGCTTCGAGGGTTTTAAGAACCTCACCTAAACCCTCTCCAAAGGAGAGGACTTTGCTTCGCAAGGTTGCTCCCTCTCCCTTGGAGAGGGTTGGGGTGAGGTTAAGCTCCATCACTCCTTTTACCTGAAACATTTGCTGGGCAATTTTGCATTGCTCGTTTACCCAGTTGTCATAGGCCTTGCTGTTTTCGGCAATCTCTGCCAGGTAGCGGATGCGGTCAGGCGGGATGATGTATATCTTTTCAGATTCTTCGCCTTTCTCCTTTAGCCTTTCACCTTTTCTCTCAAACAGATCAACCCCGGTTTTTACCTTAATGGTTTTCATGATGGCGGCAAACAGGGTGTTCATCCCCGGATCATTAAACTGGGAGGCCATGGTACCATAAACAGGTAGTTCATCATCTTGGGCAGTAAACAGCTGGTGGTTGCGCTTGTACTGCTTGCGCACATCGCGCAAGGCATCAAGGGCACCGCGTTTATCATATTTATTAAGGGCTACCAGGTCGGCAAAGTCAAGCATGTCTATCTTTTCCAGTTGGGTAGCCGCGCCAAATTCCGGGGTCATTACGTAAAGGGATACATCGCAGTAATCGGTGATCATGGTGTCTGACTGGCCAATGCCCGAGGTTTCCACAATGATGAGGTTAAATTCTGCGGCCTTGCATATATCAATACTCTCCTGTACATGTCTGGATAAGGCCAGGTTGGCCTGCCGCGTAGCTAACGACCGCATATATACCCGTGGATTGTTAATGGCATTCATCCGTATCCTGTCGCCAAGCAGTGCACCACCGGTTTTGCGTTTGGAGGGATCAACCGAGATAATGGCCAGGGTTTTATCAGTAGCGGCCAAAAAACGGCGTACAATTTCATCAACTAATGACGATTTTCCTGAACCGCCGGTACCTGTAATGCCTAAAACTATGGCCCCCTCTAAATCTCCCCCAAAGGGGGCGACTTTTTTTGCTCCTTCTCCTTTGGAGAGGGTCGGGATGAGGTCACTTTCTGCCATAGTGATCAATCTTGCAATAGCCCCCTGGTTTCTTTCATGCAAATGTTCCAATTCGTTATGGAGGCGGGTAACAGTAGGGTAGTCGCAATGTTGCAGCATATCATTGATCATGCCTTGTAGGCCCATGGTACGGCCATCATCAGGCGAATAAATACGGCTGATACCGTAAGCCTGCAACTCCACAATTTCATGTGGCAGAAACACGCCACCGCCGCCGCCAAATATTTTGATATGGCCGGCACCGCGCTGGGCCAGCAAATCATGCATGTATTTAAAATATTCCAGATGCCCGCCCTGGTAGCTGGTGAGGGCAATGCCTTGAACATCCTCCTGTATGGCGCAATTCACTACCTCATCAACGGAGCGGTTATGCCCCAGGTGTATCACCTCGGCCCCACTGCTTTGCAATATGCGGCGCATAATATTGATGGTGGCATCGTGACCATCAAATAGCGAAGCAGCTGTTACAAAACGGATCTTGTACTGCGACTGATAGGGGGTAATACTTTCCATGAAGGCAATAATTGGTTCAACACAAATTTAGCAATTGTTTTGAAGTGGATGCTATGCATGCATAATAACAAAGACTATGGGTAACTTAACTCCGCCCGGCTTTATCCCGATAGGCCCCTTTTTATCAACTTTACAGCTTTACACACATTGCACAATATATTGCACAATTTATACAACTAATTGTATTCGAATTAATTAATTGTTAAATTGCGTTATGAGTTGATTATTAATAACCTAACACTAAATTATCCTGTTATGCCCCTTGACCCCGTTAACGAGTTACAAACAGATAATAACCATTGGGATAAGCTGTTTAAATTGTGTGTTTTTGTAATTGGCGCAGTTATCATATACTGCTTTTTAATAACCTTTGTTCCCATCCCTAAAGAGAATTCAGAAACGGCCAGGCAGGTATTGATATTTTTTATAGGTACGCTGGTGGGCTACTGTTTTAATTTGCTAAGTCCGGGTATAACAGCTAAAAGGCCTGAATCGCCACAGCTCACTATCAGCGGTGACAATACCAGTATAAGCCGCACCGTTAACAATGACAATCCACCACCTGACCCTCCATCTACCACAACATAAAACATTATTGAGGATACCATTTTAATATCCCTATGTATTGCGCCCGTTTTAAACGGGCGCTTTATTTTTTTGGTATACGGCCAATGCTAACAGCGATAATGGTTTAGCAGCGGCCGGCAAAGGCGGCAACAGAAAAAATCACTATCTTTGCAGCAAATGCAACTAACAGAATCAACAACACCAACCTGGGAAAAGGGCTATAACAATTATGGTCCCTGGCTGCGCGATAAGTATAAGGGCCAGCGGGTGTTTAAGGTTATTGTTGATGGCGGTTTCACCTGCCCCAACCGTGATGGCTCCAAAGGTTATGGTGGTTGTACGTATTGTAATGTTGATTCCTTTACCCCATCTGTAAGCCGTAACGCACCTACTGTGCGGCAGCAGGTAATGGAGGGTATGGAGCGAGCCCGCAAAGGCAACAAGGCCGATAAATTTATCATCTACTTTCAACCCAATACCAATACTTACGCCCCGGCGCATTACCTTAAAATGATGTATGATGAGGCGTTGAGCTACGGTACTGAGGATATTGTGGGCCTGAGCATAGGCACACGCCCCGATTGCATTGATATGGAAAAGATAGCCCTGTTAGAGAGCTATACCGACCGTTTTGATGTTGATCTGGAAATGGGCATGGAATCAATCTATGACGAAACCCTGAACCAGATTAACCGCGGCTGTAATCATGAAGAATTGATAAAGGCCCTTAAACTGGTTGAAAACACCAAGCTTGATATTTGTGTACATACCATATTTGGTTTCCCTTGGGAAACGCATGATATGATGCTGAAATATGCCGATGAAATAAACCGTTTCCCGCAGATCAGGTTTGTGAAGTTCCATCACCTGCACATTGTAGAAGGTTCAGTAATGGGCGTAAAATACAAACGTGAGCCTTTTAAGGTTTTCAGCATTGATGAATATGCCGACTTTTTATGCGAGCTTTTACCCCGTGTGCGTCCCGATATTGTGATACAGCGCCTTTTTGGCCTGAGCGACCGGGAGTTGTTGATTGCACCTAACTGGGGCCTCAAAAAATCAGAGATCCAATACTATATTGACCAAAGGATACTAAGCCGCGGCGTAGTGCAAGGCTCAGCTTACCGCCTCTAAATCTTCTCCAATGGAGGAGGCTTTAAGAAAAATGCTTTTAGTTCCCTCTCCCAAGGAGAGGGTTAGGTTTGGTATTAGTTTTGTAAACCAATAGTTATAATGTATTGGTTTAATAGTTAAATTTATAGCTACTTTGTCACAACGAGCGCAACAAAATTACATTCCTGCTTTAACCGGTGTACGGGCAATGGCTGCTTACCTGGTTTTTATATCACATTTTGCTTACGTTTTTGATGAAAGTTTTCCTCACATTGTGCAACGCTTTTTGGGCGAATTCCACATCGGTGTAAGCATTTTCTTTGTGCTTTCTGGCTTTTTAATCACTTTCAGGTATTACAATAATTTTAATGGTTTAAGTAAAAATTGGTTTAAACAATATCTGAAAAACAGGGTTGCCCGCATTTATCCCATGTATTTTATACTTACCGTAGCGGCATTTGTTTATTATTTTATTACCAAGGATCAAACCATTACCAAAGGTTACGAACACCCGGTAGCCTTAATGTTGATGAACATTACGTTTGTACGCGGTTTTTTTTACCAGTTCTGGGATACAGGCATAGCGCAGGGCTGGTCGCTCACGGTAGAGGAGTGCTTTTACTTTTCGGCACCGGTTATATTTTTAATAGCCAAACGCTTTGGTAAGTTTTACATACAGCCGGTTATAATTACCGGTACGGGTATTTTATTGTACTTTCTTTTTAGCCATATTAACTGGCATGGGTTTTTCGGCAATTTTACCTTTATTATGCTGTTTACTTTTTTTGGGCGCTGCTTTGAATTTTTTGTAGGGATGCAGCTGGCACGCTATGTGCTTAAAAAGGGTTTTACACGTACCAACAAAGTGAATTATACATATACAGGCTTTTTATTAATTTTTGTTTGCGTATTTATAATGGCGCTGCAGCCAATACCCAAAGGTTGGGTGGCAGGGGTGGAGAGCCCTGTAGGAATTATCATTAACAACTACTTTTTGTGTGTAGCCGTAGCGCTTTTCTTTTACGGCATATTAACCGAGCATACAGTGTTTAAAAAATTCCTGGCATTGCCGTTTATTGAGCTGCTGGGTAAAAGCTCTTATATATTTTACCTGATACACCTGGGGTGGATGTATAACCTGATGCACAACTGGTTTAACCAGTTAAACGACTATGCTTTTGAGCTATATGACAAATGGGGGGTAGCCTGGCATTCGCCTTTTGAGTATGATAGCCTTAACCTTCTATATGCGTTTATCGTATTAAATATTGTAGCTATCACCCTGTTTAAATTAATTGAAGAACCGCTCAATCATTATATTCGCAAATCTGATTTTTTGATTAAGTACACGCCAACCCAAACTAAATCAATTGTTTAAAAGCAGATTAATTTAAAGAACGACCTAAATCAACTGATGAAAAAACATATACTATCCTGCTTATGTATTTTACTTTTTACGGGTGTTATAACTCCCCGTAAAGCATTTGCAGGCTGGCCTATAGGTAAGTACCGCGATCTTTTTGTACCCGCATTTAACTATTTTAAAGCAACAGACTCCTGGGATGTTAACGGAAAAAAAATAAAAGGGGCACCTGGTACCGGTTTTGAATCATACGCGCTTAATTTATTTGAAGGATACGGCATATCGCGCCGGCTTGATTTTATAGCCTCGCTGCCTGTAGTGTACCAAACCAGCAAATACGTTGGCGGTACAGGTAAAGGTTACGGTCCTACAGATCTAAACATGGGTTTAAGTTATAATTTGATAAATTCCAATTACGAGCGGTTTTTGTCGGTACAGGCATCGGCTATTGTGCCTTTGTACAACAAAAACAACCCGAACTCTGATGTCGGCTTCGGTTCTTTAGGCTCAGAGCTTAAGTTTTCATATAGCGGCAATATCCCCAAGCGGATACTCAAGGGCTGTTATTTTAATACCGAAATTTATTACCGCCGGTATTTTGCCGGCGACGGCCCTAATCAATATGGCGCATTTGCCTTTCTGGGCTTTATACTGTCAAAAAGCAACCAGATCACGGCCGATGTTACGGCCATAAAATCGGTATCAACAAACCGCGAGTTTAATGCCAATATTTCATCAATAAAAGATTTTTCATTGATTAAGCCGTCGGTAAATTTCGGGCATCGGTTCACCAGGCGGTTTTCTATGTTTGTGGGCGGATATTATACCGTTGCAGGGCGCAATACGGCCATTGGTTACGGTACCAACGTATCGGGCATTTTTCATTTATAGTTGATTAATAAGTAACAGCGTGAAGACATATAATATTTTTTTAACGTTCCTTATCCTTTTTATACTCGGCGCAAGCATAAACGTACGCGCACAGGATAATGATGATAAGGGTACAGAAGAAGAGGGTGACGTGGTTATTAAAGTTACACCAGGTAATAAAAACGCCATTTTTAAGGGCAGCCAGGGCATCAGCTATAAGCTTGACGTGCATAATATGTACAACGAAGCTCAGGAGGGCCATTTTTCATATCTTGTTAAAACCGACCTTGGCCAAAAGGTACTGGAACAATCACAGGATTTTAAAATCAGCAAAAACACCAGGAAAAGCATCACCGTTAAAATACCGCCGCAAAAAGCAGGATTTTATAACCTGAGCCTGAGGTTTAACCTTACATCGTACGATGATACCCTGCGCAAGGTATTTGGGGTTGATCCTGAAACCCTGAAATCGCCCCTGAGCCGGCCGGCTGATTTTGATGAGTTCTGGAGTAAAACGCGTCAGGAGCTGGCGCAAATACCGCCGCAATACAAAGTAACCTTACAAAAGGAACTATCAGACGCCGACCGCAAGGTTTACCTGGTTGAGATGAAATCAT
Source organism: Mucilaginibacter saanensis (assembly GCF_014200575.1). Lineage (GTDB taxonomy): Bacteria > Bacteroidota > Bacteroidia > Sphingobacteriales > Sphingobacteriaceae > Mucilaginibacter. The sequence continues at coordinate 22,952 of NZ_JACHBZ010000025.1, forward strand.
ACAACCACTTGCTGATACGCGGTTGGTTGGTTATTCCTAAACAAAGCTATAAGCAGCCGGTGCATTACCGCTTACCGGGCTATGTGGTGGGGCTTAACCCTAATTATGATACCAACCACTTTATCACCTTTAATTTAAACGTGAGGGGCAATGGTAACAGCCAGGATGTGGTAAACGTTGGTACCGAAGATTATTGCTATAACCGGATACAGAGTAAAGAAACATACATATACCGGGGCGTGTATATGGATTGTTTACGCGGCCTTGATTTTTTATACAGCCATCCCGAGCTGGGAATTGATACCTCAAAAATATATGTGGAAGGCAGCAGCCAGGGTGGTACGCTGGCGGTAATAACTGCAGCTATGGATAAACGGGTTAAGTTGCTGGCTATACAGGTTCCGCTGTATTCAAATTTCAGGCTTGATAAGGAAATTGGCTTAAAGTATGATGCCCCTGAGTTTCCGATCAAGTTTTTTACCCGCTACATCAACAATAACAATGATACCTCATGGGATAAGATATTTGACGTGATGGATTATTATGACCCACAGAATTTTGCGCCCATGGTAAGCTGTCCGGTTATTATGGGGATAGGTTTGCTTGATAAATTTTGCCCGCCGCGGTGCAGCTTTTCGTTGTTCAATCACTTTGCGAGCAGGAAAAAGGAATGGTTCTCCTCGCCCGATCTTACACATGAGGTTGCATTTGAGTATTACATGCTGCAAAATGTTTGGCTTGGCGAAAATTTCAGGCTGGTGTATTAATTATAGATGCTGAATAAATGAAAAGATATTTAATAGTACTTGCCGTATCGTGCCTGGCTTTTATTGCTACTGATAAGCCCGAGAAAAAGTATTTCAGGTATAGTAAAACGGTCGAAAATTCTTTTGTGAACGAGGATGGTAATTTAAATGGAAAGTTTGAACGCACCTATGACGCGCACGAGGTAGAAACAGGGACCTACACCAACGGCATGAAAACCGGCATTTGGACAAGTACCACCGTACAGGGTAAAGTGATTAAGCAGCTTACCTATAAAAACGATGTGCCCGATGGTAAGATAAACCTATACTTTGCCGATGGTAAGCCGCGTGTTACCGGCGCTTACGATAATGGGTTAAAAGAAGGTGCCTGGACGTATTACAACAACAAGAATAAAATTGTAAAAAATGGTATTTACAGCAAGGGGGTGCCAAAAGGTGTATGGTTTTTTTATGACGAGGATGGGAAAAGCATCATTGAAGAATATGATTTTGATCAGCAAAAGCAACTGGCAGATAACCGGGCCGCTTTACATTACAGCGATGACGAGATTAAATTTCAAAGTGATTATATGGGCAAAAGTTATCGTTACCGCGAAGTTATTGACGTACCGGCTCCCGGAGCAAGGCCATTGGGCGGATACCGTAAAACCAAAGAGTTATTTGCCAAAAACTTTGAGATACCGCAGGATATCTGGTTTACCTATGTATCGCAAACCTATTTTGCCACTTATAAAATTTCATCAACAGGCTCATTTGGTAATGTTACTATATCACGTGTAAAAAAATCAAACATGAGGTATAAGACCGGGATGGATTTTTACTTTTTTACTGAGTATAGCAACCACCTGCAACGCGTAAACATTGATGAGCGCACATTATACCACTTTGCCGACAAAATAAAAGAGGACTTTGAGCTGTTTTATGGCCCTTGGATACTGGATAATAATCATGAAAACGTTGATGGCTTTGTTCAGATGAACTTTGTGGTTAACCAGCAATAAGTCTGTTTTATTATTTTTTATAAACCCCAAACAGCTGCTCAATAGCTTTTTCACGAAAAGCGAATATTTGCTTCACTTTGTTACCCACAAAAACGCTATTGCTCAATCGGCCCAGTACACCGTAAGGTATGGCATAATGTAAAATGTCATTCATCAGCACGCCGCCTTTAATCTCCTTAAAATGATGCTGGTGGTGCCATAGCGCATAAGGGCCAAAGCGTTGTTCATCCACAAAATACTGCTTGTCCGCAACATGGGTAATCTCCGTCATCCAGTTCATTTTGATACCCAGCAGCGGCGATATTTTATAGGTGATGATCATCCCTGCATACATTTTGGTATCGGCAGTATAATCAGATGTTACCACAAACTTCATATCGTCAGGAGTGATCCTGGCAAGGTTAAGTGGTGAGGAGAAAAAGTCCCAGGCCTCCTCCAAACTAATGGGGATGGCCTGTTCTGTTTTTAATACGTATGTTTTCACAAATGGCTGACAAACCGCAAGGGCTAATTGTTTTAAATGCTGAGCAGTTTATCGTTTAGTAGTTCCAATTGGCAAATCGCGCCTTGACCATTCGCTCCAGGAGCCAACATAAAGCCTGGCGCCGCTAATGCCGGCATACTCCAACCCCAAAAGGGTATGGCAGGCCGTAACGCCCGATCCGCAGTGTACAATAATGTTAGCGTTCGGTACATTGCCAATGGCATCGGTATACAGATTTTTTAAAGTTTCGGCAGGCAAATATCTGCCATCAACATCCAGGTTATAAATATAGGGCAGGTTAAACGCGCCCGGAATATGCCCCGCAATCAAATCAATCGGTTCGGTTTGGCCCTGGTAACGGGGAGTTTCGCGTACATCAATTACTATGTGGTTTTCATCATGTGCCGCAATGCCGGTTTCTTCAATGTTAACCGTGTTTTTAAAGCCCTCTGTAGCGGGGTAAGGGTTTGTTGGAGTTGGTGTATGCTCATCGGTGCTTAGTTCAATACCGGCGTTTATAGCCGCTTGTAAGCCGCCGTTTAAAACCTGTACGTGGGTATGGCCAATTGCTCTAAGCATCCACCATAAACGGGCGCCGCCAAATGCGCCTGCCTTATCATCATAAACAATTACATGGCTTTGGGGGGTAATACCCAGTTTGCCCAGCAGAGCCGCAAAATCATGAATGTTGGGTAAAGGGTGTCTGCCGCCTTGTGAAGCATCGGTAACCGGGGCTGCCAGATCTTTATCCAGATCAACAAATGCGGCGTTTTTTAAATGCCCGGCAAGATAGCGCTGGTGGGTGTTTTGACCGGCACGGGCGTCGATAAGAATAGTGTTCGCGCCGGACAAAGCCGGATCGTTAATTTCAATTAGTGGCGACATAGGTACATTCGATTTATTTGAAAATCAAATATAAATACACCACGGGTTTTTTGCGCTTTTTACTGCACTATTTTATTGGCACAGTAGGAGCTTGCAAATGCTTCGGGTTTAGCCTTAAATACAAAGCCCATACTTAAAATATAACCCATAGCCTCGTGCAGCGCCTGGTTTGATTTAAACATGGGGTTGGTATTGATATCAGCATGAACTTCCAGTTCCACATCATACAGGTCAAGCAGGTCGCAAAGTTTGTAAGCAATGTCAATTGATTTTTGAACCTCGCTCAGCATACGTTCCTTGATGCTCATTTTTTGTGATGTGCGCTCCTGATGAATGAACATAAAAGCACCGCGCTGCTCACGCACAAAAACAATAACCGTTGCAAAATCGGTAACGCTGCCCTTTACCTGTGAATCTGTACCGATACATACTTTAAGCTTGTTACCGAGGGCGGCTTCGCGTTCAATTGCCTTTTCAACCTCTTCCATAATGGGCGATTGGATCACCTCTCCGCTGAATTTTCTCCAGGTCATAAAAATTGTTTTAAGTTAATTTTAGCTGACCTTTTTATGGGTCTATAAAAATAAGCGATAAGGTTTCATATTAACGTAAACAAGATATGATTTATTTGTTAACATTAGGCTGATTATTAATAGGTTGTGTTGTTTTTGTGGCTATAGTTTACATTAAGGAGTAAATTTTAATCAATACCATGATGATATGAGCCAATGATCGGTTATGGTTTATGTAAAAACATAACAGACCATTGGCGCTATAAAAACCTACTGATAAAGTGATGATGAAGAATGGAGGGAACTCCTATGGAGTTGAAGACTGCTTTCAATAGTTACTATAAACACGTTACCCCTATGGGGTTGGGGGATGTAAATAATAGTTGAATTAGCGAATTTCGTTAGCTCTGCAAGTGCTTCTTGATAGACAATATGGAATAGGTATAGAAACTCCATTGAGCTAAACATGATTTACTATAAACCATTATTCCCGAAGGATGACTTTTGGAGCTATAAGTCATGTTAAGAAGCAAGTCGTATCACTACGTATAGCGACAAGAACCCCGTAGGGGGTAATGTGTTTATAGAAAAATTTACAAACCCTTAGCTCCGTAGGAGCTTCCTGATCATATATGCAGACTAAAAGAAATATAGATTAGGCTTTTAAAGCTGCCTTAATCTGGTTTTCGGCCTCAAGTACCAGGTCTTCAATAGGGGCTTTACCGGGTTCAATAGGGTTAAGTACTTCCCAGGTCATGGGGGTAAAAGTATTGAGCGGATACAGGCCGTACCGTATCATTTTCCAGGAATCTTTTATGGCTATGGGTACGAGTAAAGCTTCGGGACATTTTTTTAAAATGGTAGCTATGCCACCTACCTGGAAGCTTTTAACATCGCCATTTTTAGAGCGGGTGCCTTCAGGGAATATTACTGCCGACCACTTGTTGTCTTTCATGCGAATGGCCAGCTTCACAATTTCGGTAATGGACTGGCGCGAATCTTTACGGTCAATATTAGCGCCGCCGCCGTATTTTAAATTATAGGATATAGACGGAATGCCCTTGGTTAGCTCAACCTTTGAAATAAATTTAGCATGATACTTACGCAAGTACCAGATAAGCGGTGGTATATCAAGCAAGCTTTGATGGTTGGCTAAAAAAATAATGGGACGCCCGGTGGGTAAATTTTGTTTATTGATAAATGTAACCGTATTACCCAATATGTAAACGGTGCTCAGCAGGCAAAGGTTTAACAGATCAACAGCCCTTTTATGTGCCGAGTAGCCAAATAAACGATAACACACCCACTGTATAGGGTGAAAAACCAGAAGCGCTAAAAAAAATGCTGCAATAGCAACCGGGGACAAAATGTAGCCTAAAAACTTTTTCATCGACCACCAAATTTAGTTTTTTTTACTTAAACGCATGGTTTTTATAAACGGTTTTCTGACAAAAGCAGTTGCACCCTAAGTACCGCAACTACCGTCATCGAGTCGGTAATTTCGCCATCGCAAACCATGCGGTATACCTCTGCAAAGGGAACTTTTTTGATGATCAGCTGTTCGGTATCTTCCGGTTCGGCCTCAAACTGGGCCAAACCGCGAGCCAGGTATATGATACTCAGCTCGTCACTTACAGAATTACTTAAGTGCATGCGCTGTATTTCGGTCCATTTACTGGCTTTAAGGCCGGTTTCTTCCAGTAGTTCCCGCTTGGCTGATTCCAGCGGATCGGTACCCTCGGGGCCGCCGCCTTCAGGCATCTCCCAGCTGTAATGATCTATCGGAAAACGGTATTGTCCTACCAGGTAAGTGTTCAGTTCATCATCAAGCGGCAACACGCCAATGGCCATATTTTTAAAATGCACCTTGCCATAAATACCCGGATTGCCCGAAGGATTTATCACCTGGTATTCGGTAACACCAATCCAGGGATTATTATAAACGTCTTTTTCTGAGGTGATTTTCCAGGGATTCTTTTCGGGATGATGCATGGTGTTAAAGTAATAATAAGTAGCAAAAAAGCAAAGGGCCAGGGTGTGTATCCGTCTGAATTATTTACAAAAATCAAGCGGCAGGAATAATCAATGCTTAAAAAACGACAGGTAAATTTGCTTTACAATGTGATATGCTGCAAAAGCGAAAAATAAAATAGCTATACCGGTATTAATAAACCGGGTGCTTAATGCAAACTTACCCTGTATGTATTTGGCAAATTTGGCGTACAAAAACAGGCAAAGGAATGCACCGGCAGCCGAGCCAATACTGAATATGACTAATGCTACCTTACCGTCAAGGATCCATTCATGTGTAATAAGGTAAGTGCCGGTTACCATCCAGAAAGGTACCTGCATGGGGTTTAAAAAGCCCAGCAGTATGCCATATTTAATACTGGCATGTTCAGAATAATTGGTTTCGGGCGGTTTATTGCGGTTTATCCAGGTAATGGTTCCTAAAACACCGAACAGAATAACCATTATCCAGTCAATAATAACGGTTAGCCTTAACTCGCCTGATAGCCACCTGGCCGCATGCATAATAAAATAAGTAAAGAAAAACTCCACGCATGAAAACGCTATAATAAAACGTACCGCTTCTTTTATGCCACGGTTTATGGTGATCTGGATTAATGTAAGGTTGATGTTTCCGGGCGGTATGTAACCAATAAAATTGGCAATCAGCCCTATAAAAAAGGTCAGGAATATCATTGCGGTAAAGATAAGTTGTAAATGTGCAGATTTCAAATATGAGGATTACAAATCTGCATACCTTGAATTTGCACATCAAAAAAATCATCTGCACATTTGCACATCTGAAATCTGCACATCTGATTCAGATTTGCACATTTACAACATGCCAACTGATAAAATAGTTTCCTTATTACCGTCTGCTACCGAAATAATTTGCGCCCTTGGGCTCGAGGCTAACCTGGTGGGCCGCTCACACGAGTGCGATTACCCGGCATCGGTAAAGCAATTACCGGTATGTACCGAAGCCAACTTCCCTGATAATTTGAGTAGCGCGCAAATTGATGTTAAGGTAAAAGAGATTCTGGCTGATGCCCTGTCGGTTTATACCGTAAAGCGCAATCAGATAAAACAATTGGCGCCTGATGTAGTAATTACGCAGGACCAGTGCGAGGTTTGCGCCGTTTCCCTGGCCGATGTTGAGCTGGCGCTGGATGATTATCTGGACAAAAAAGCCCGGATCATTTCGCTGCAGCCCAACAGTTTGGAGGATGTTTTTAGTGATATAACCCATATTGCTCAGGCGCTTGACGTACCCGAAGCCGGTGCCGATTTGTTGGAACGCCTGATAGAGCGTGTTGACATTATTAAGCATAAACTAAAATTCAGCGAAAGCCGGCCTACGGTTGCCTGTATTGAATGGCTTGACCCCATGATGATATCCGGTAACTGGGTACCCGGCCTGGTGAGCATTGCCGGCGGTACACCCATACTGGCGCAGGATGGCAAACACTCGCCTTATGTACAATGGAGCGATATTCAGGCACAAAACCCCGAGGTGATAGTGGTAATGCCCTGCGGCTTTTCTATTGAACGTACCCTGAAAGAGATAGATATTTTAATGCAGCTACCCGGTTTTGCGGATATACAGGCCATAAAAAACAATCAACTATATATTGTTGACGGTAACCAGTATTTTAACCGCCCCGGTCCGCGTATTGTTGACTCCATAGAGATACTTGCCGAAATATTACGCCCTAAACAGTTCGCCTTTGGCTACGAAGGTGAGGGTTGGATCAAATTTGGGGTATAGTATTTACAGCACAAATGATTGCTGATTTTTACCCCCGGTTGCTCCCAAGCCGGGGTGTCAGATAGTGAACTATAACAATCCTGATACGCTTGTTTTTATTTTTTGTTTTGTTTCTTTTTGGTTGTGCGATTAGGTAAATTTCGCTTTTCTGCCGAAGGTGAAGAAACGGGGAGGGCGCTTGCAGTAATTCAGGATTAATCTATCTGCTCGTTATGCTATATAAGAGGGTTGTATAGGTAAATCGATTTAACAAACCAATTATAAAGCCATAATCTTGAACCTTAGTTGTCCCTTATCACCAGGAAAAATTCTGCTTGCACTTATTATTTTTTGCTTTTTTGGCTACCATGCATTGGCACAAAAAAAGAATGCAGGTTTCCAATATCACATACGCCGGGCAGCCGGACCAATAACAATTGATGGTGTAATGGATGAGGCCTGGCACAAAGCCGACTCGGCCGCTAATTTTTTTATGGTGCTCCCCATGGATACCAGCCGTGCCACCCTGCAAACCGAGGTGCGGATGACCTACGATAATAATAACATTTACATTATTGCCGTATGTTATACCAGTGGTCCGGGACAATACACGGTGGAATCCATGAAGCGCGATTTCAGCTTCCTGAAAAATGATAATTTTATCTTCTTCCTTGACCCTTTTGACGCCCGCACCGACGGGTTTAGCTTTGGCGCCAATGCTGCGGGTGGCCAGTGGGACGGCACCATGTATGAAGGTGGTAAGGTTGACCTGAGCTGGGATAATAAATGGGTATCGGTAGTGAAAAATTATCCTGACAGGTGGGTGTTTGAGGCCGCTATTCCGTTTAAAAGTATCCGTTATAAAAAGGGCGTTGATGTATGGGGCATCAATTTTAGCCGTAACGATCTTAAGACTTCCGAAAAATCAAGCTGGGCGCCCGTGCCCAGGCAATTCCCCACTGCATCGCTGGCTTACACAGGATCGTTGGTGTGGGATGAGCCGCCACCCAATGCCGGTACCAATGTTTCCATTATTCCTTATACCCTTGGCGGAATTTCTAAGGATTACACTACGAACAGCAAAACCGACCTGAAAAGGGAAATCGGCGGCGATGCCAAGATCGGTCTTACGTCATCACTCAATTTGGATCTGACGGTAAATCCTGATTTTTCACAGGTAGATGTAGATCAGCAAGTGGTTAATTTAAACCGGTATGAACTCTTTTTCCCGGAGAAACGCCAGTTTTTTTTAGAAAATGGCGATCTGTTTGCCAACTTTGGTTATGCTGATATCAGGCCATTTTTTTCGCGTCGTATCGGGCTCAATGCCCCCATCAGGTTTGGCACCCGGCTTACCGGTAAAATTGATAAGGACTGGCGCGTAGGCTTAATGGACATACAAACCGGTGCATCAGAAGCCGCTGCAACACCAGCCGAAAATTTTGGAGTGCTTACCCTGCAACGCCGCGTATTCAGCCGGTCAAATATTGGTTTTCTGTTCATCAATAAGGATGCAACCGGGGCGGCTACCCCGGGCAATCAATACAACCGTAATATTGGTATGGAGTACAACCTGGCGTCGTCAAGTAATCTGTGGACGGGTAAGTTGCTGGGCCTTAAATCATTTACACCCGGTTTAAAGGGGCATGATGTAGTAGCGGCCGCGCACCTGCAATACCTCAGTAAATACTGGACCGCTTATCTGCAGGATGAATATGTGGGTAAAAATTATACGGCCGGTGTTGGCTATGTGCCCAGAACGGGCTATAATAAAATAAGTCCGCTATTGCTGCGTAACTTTTTCCCAAAATCGGGTGATATTTTAAGTCATGGTATACAGCTTACCTCCAACTATTATTTTGATGAGAGCTTTAAACGTACCGATAACGAGAGTACACTGGCTTATCTGATCACGCTGCGCAACCGCAGTACGTTTACCCTCTCGGCAGTGGACACTTATATTAAGCTGCTGGTTCCATTTGATCCAACAAATACAGGTAAAACACCATTGCCTATAGGTACCCAAAACCACTGGAATACTATTGATGCCCAATTTGTATCAAAGCCGCAGTCGTTGTTTACTTATTTGGGTGAGATTGCTTATGGCGGATATTACCAAAACGGAAGTAAATTGAGTATTAGCAACCAACTGGGATATAGGTTTCAGCCCTATGTCAATATCTCGGTGATCAGTTCATACAATAGCCTGCGCCTGCCACAGCCTTATGGTAATACCAGTTTCTGGCTCATTGGTCCGCGTACGGATATCACCGTCAGCAATACGCTTTATTTTACCGCCTACGTGCAGTACAATGGGCAAATCAGAAATATTAATACCAATATCCGTATGCAGTGGCGCTATAAACCCGCATCTGACTTTTTTATTGTTTATGGCGACAATTCTACACCATCGCCATTTATGGTTAAAAACCGTCAGTTGGTTGTTAAATGGACCTACTGGTGTAATTTATAGGGCGGCAACAGGGCGGGCTTGTAATAAAAACTGGGTCACAATTTGTTTATACCTAACCGTGTGCTTTTATGAGTTAAAACGCATAATTTTGGTTCACTACCCATTACCCATGTTAAAAGCCCTCACAATTTCCGCAATACTGGTTTTAACCTTTGGTATTGTTATAAGTGCCAACGCACAAAGCAAAAAAACAATCACTAAAAAAGATACCGTTACACATCTGCAAACGGTTACTGTAAAAGGTTACTTGAGCGAGCAACCCGTGTTAAGCGTGCCCGCCTCGGTAAGTGTACTCGGTGCCGCGCAGTTAAAATTACAACCCGACAATTCATTTGTAAGTGCCCTGAACACGGTTCCGGGGATCCGGGCCGAAGAACGATCGCCAGGGAGTTACAGGTTATCCATCAGGGGGAGCTTGCTGCGGTCGCCATTTGGGGTGCGTGATGTGAAAATATATTTTGACGAGATCCCGCTTACCGATGCCGGAGGCAATACCTATTTAAACTCCATTGATATTGCCAGTGTACCCGCTATTGAAATTTTAAAAGGTCCGGATGGTAGTTTGTTTGGTGCCAACTCCGGCGGAGTTGTTTTGCTAAGTCCCACTAACCGTTATGCCGACAGCGGTTATCTATCGGCGGGTATTAATACTGGCTCTTATGGGCTTTTTCATGAAAAGGTAGCACTACAGCAGCAAATGGGTAAAAACCTGCTGAACATTAATCAGAGCTATCAGGCTTACCAGGGTTACAGGCAAAACAGCAACATGAGCCGTAACTATGTGCAATTAAGTCATAAATGGAACTATAACGGCAAAAATGAGCTTCGGTTTTTAGGCTTGTATTCTAATCTGGCTTATGAAACTCCCGGGGGGCTAAACCTGGCTCAGTTCAATGCCGACCCAACGCTGGCGCGCCAGCCTACCCCTACTATCCCGGGAGCTATTCAGCAAAAAATTGGTATTACCACCAAAATGTATCTGGGTGGTTTGGTCAATGAATACCATTTTAGTGATCGCATCCGTAACGTGTTGGCGGTGTTTGGTAATCATGTTGACTTTGCCAACCCATTTATTACCAATTTTGAACAGCGCAGCGAAAATACCTACGGTTTTCGTACCTATTTTGAACTTGCCGGATTACCCCATGAAAATATAAACTGGAAAGTGAACCTGGGGGTGGAGTGGCAGCAAACCAATTCCATCATCAGTAATTATGGTAATAACCGGGGTGTAAAGGATACCACCCAAACCAGCGATTATATACACACCAATCAGCATTTTATATTTGGCCGTTACGCTGCCGATATTGATAAACGCCTGCACGTGGAAGCTGCCCTGAGCCTGAATTGGTATGAGTACGATTTTAAAAACATTTATCCGCTCAATCAAACCGGGTTTACCAACCGCAATTTTACCCCGCAGTTAATGCCGAGGCTGGCCCTCAGCTACCAGCTCACCAATGATTTTATATGGCGTGCATCAGTGAGCAAGGGTTACTCCACGCCAACTACGGCGGAGGTCAGGCCAACTGATAACATCATCAATACGGCCTTGCAGGCCCAAACCGGATGGAATTATGAAACCGGTTTTCGTCTGCGTAACCAGGACGAAACCATGCTGCTTGATGCATCGGTATTTTACTACCGCATTAATAACGCCATTGTACGCCGGGTAAACGCCAACGAAACGGAGCATTATATCAATGCCGGTGGTACCAACCAGCCGGGTTTTGAATTGTCATTTACCAACTGGTTTATCCGTCGCAACAAAACTCATTTTGTACGTGGTTTGCAGTTCAACGAGTCATACACGTTCAGCAAGTTTACTTTCAGGGATTATGCCGATGCTACTACCAATTACTCGGGCAATAACCTTACCGGTGTGCCCCGGCAGGTTTTTGTAAGCAGCCTGCAATTAAAGATCCCTTATGATGTGTCGGTATTTGTGCAGCATAACTATACTTCCAAAATTCCGCTTAATGATGGCAATACGGTTTATGCGGGGCATTATAATCTGTTGCAGGCCAAGGTAAGCTGGCAGCCAATCATTGGCCGTAAAACCCATCTGGAAATTTATGGCGGTGCCGATAATATCCTGAACGAAAAGTATAGTCTGGGTAATGACCTTAATGCAGTTGGTAACCGTTACTACAACCCATCGCCTTTGCGGAATTATACGGTAGGGATGGGGATAGTTCTTTAGAAGAGAGGACGGGGACTTCGTACGGGGATGGCGCGGTGAAACCCCTCCCTGCTACTACACAAGTCAACCGCGTCCCTCCCAAGGGAGGGAATAGAAAAGAGACATAAGAGAAAAGGCGCGTTAATGAGCCTTTTCTCTTATACTATAGCAATATCAGCTGGCTATAACCAGAAGCTGCCAATCCGTAGTTTACGGATTTAAACTATTGCTTCCTCCTTCGGCCACGTTGCTGCCACGGCCTTTGGGGTCAAAGGCGCGAAATTTGATCACGCCGCCATTGTAGTTCACCGGGCCGGTATATTGTTTGCTACTTTCTTCAGGCTCCTTGCCATTGGTAGTATAGCGGATGGTTAAGCCCGGAAACTCTACATTGCTCAGGTACTTGCCATCTTGCAGGCTGATGCCCGGTTTGGGCACACGGTAGTTATAACCGCCTGCATAATAGCTTAAGCGTGGCAGTTCGCGTTTGCCCAGCACATTCAAAAATCCCGACCATGCCTGCTGATATCTCTGCTGCGCTTTAACAGGGTCGGGGTCGGTAGCCCATTGCGGGTCCCTGGCCCATGCGCGTTCGGCCAGGGCAAGCAGCCGCGGAAATATCATATAATCCATCCGCTCCGGACTTTTTACGGTTTCGGCCCATAATGCACCTTGAAGGCCAATGATGTTTTCCTTGCCATAATCAGTAAGGCGTTGCTTGCCTATAAAAAGCGAGCGGTTAATAGGGTTACCATTTTTATCTACATCGGCATTTTTAAAATAATCATAAGGGATAAACGAGTAAAATTTATCAATACCTAAAAAGGCGCCCCAGTAATATCCCGGTTCATCAAATGATTTGTAGCTGGCCATATCAAAGTACAGGTTGGTAACGCAGGTGAGCACTACCTTGTAACCTGCATTGGCCAGGCGGTAAGCCAGGTCTTCCTGGCCGTCGCCTAAAACGTTGTTCCATACATCAGCCTGTAAATGCTCTTTTGTAAAATCAGGATTGGGTACATAGGCTGGTTTACCATCAAGTACGGTTTTACGCAGTGCCATTTCTTCCCAGCCCGAAAGGTGTAAACCTTTGGCTTTTAATATATCGCTTACCCTGCCGTAAAAATAGTACCACAGATCATTAGTGCCCTGTATTTCGGGGTGAGTTGCCTTTAACGCCAGGTAAGCAGGCGATTTTTCCCAAACATGGGGTGGCACTTCGTCGCCGCCAAAATGGATGGTTGCCAGTGGAGCCCCGGCTTCTTTGTAAATACCAATAACATCGTTAACAACAGTTTGCACAAAGTTGTAGGTTGATGGCAGCGATACATCAATTACGTTATCGTTCCAATACTGTACGGAGCGATATTCTGATTTATCATTCAGGTCGTTAAGCAGGTATTGCTCGGCTTCGGCCTTTTTGCCTTCGGCCATCAGGCGGTCATACCGCGCATTCATAGCCTTGATGGGTGCCCTGGCGTGGCCCGGCGTTTCAATTTCAGGTACTACGGTAACATGACGGTCGGTAGCATATTTTAATATTTCTATATAATCTGCACGGTTATAAAACCCGGTACCTGCGGCGTTATCCAAATCAGGGCCCGAACCATGGGATGGGGGTAAAAAATGTTTGCTATCCAGGGTATGGCCGCGTTTGCTGCCAACAGAGGTCAATTCAGGTAGTGAGGGTAATTCTAAACGCCAGCCTTCATCATCAGTTAAATGCAGGTGCAATACGTTTAGTTTGTACAGGCTCATGGCCTCAATAAGTTTCAATACCTGTTTTTTGGGCTGAAAGTTGCGGGCAACATCAAGCATTACGGCGCGGTAGCCAAAACGTGGCTGGTCCTTAACATCAACACAAGGTATTTGTATAGCTTTTTGTTTTTTGGCAAGCGCCGCAGCGGGCACCAATGTTTTTAATGACTGTATACCATAAAATACCCCGGTATTAGTTGATGCATTAATGGTGATGCTTTTTGGTGTTACCCGGAGTTCATAGCCCTCAGGGGCAATGCTGGCTACTTTGGTTAAATATATAGCGGTACCAGTTGGCGCTGCTGCGTTTATAATTTGCTTGCCCAGTAAATCGGCAATACTTTCTTTGATGTAATTTGCTTCTTTGGTGAAATCTTTGTCGGCAATGATGTTTATTTTGTCATCAAGGGTAATGGTGCCGCTTGTTTCCTGATAGGTTGCCGGTGTAGGGAAAACTTTGGTTAATTGCTCTGCAGGTATATCAATGGTGTTCTTATTCCGGTCAAAAACAATCTCGGGGGTCACCAGGCCATGGTAGGTGGGTTTGTAGGGCTCAATATTAAAAGAAGTAATAGTATAGCCCTTTTCGGGTTGTGCGTCCCAAACCATGTAGATACCTTCGGGGGCATCCGTGGCATTTACTACCGGGTCATCGTTAATATATTCAATACGTACAGATGCGCCAGGTTTTAGCTCTTTAAAACCATCGGTTGGAGTTATGCTGTACAAATCGCCGTTTATCTGGTTTATTTTAGCGTTACCGCTCACGGCATTTTCAGAAAAGCCCCGGCCCGAGTTGAAGTAAAATTTCCATCCGCCGGCAGGCAGTACATCATGCCCTGCATTGGTGATTACGAGAGCGGTAAGTGCCTGGTTCTTGTTCTGATAGTTATTATCAACCACCTGCCAGCTCATGTGCAGATCGGCCACTTTAAATTTTATCTCCTTATTTGTTGCAAAGGCGGTGCCCATAAAAAACGCTGCGATAAGCACCGTTGTAAAAAATTTACGCATAGTAGTTATTTGATTGATAATGAACCGTCCCGTAAATATAGTTTAACATTTCAAAATTTAAAATGAAACTTATACTTTTTAAATAATTTTAATAAGTTGTATAAATGACAGTAAATAAGCGCCAGTTGAGAACAAATCGCAGGCAACTGAAAACCGCCGGGGCGGTAAATAAAAAAAACCGCTGTGAACAATTGGTTCACAGCGGTTTTTTTTATTTAAGTGGGAATATGATTATAAGCTAACTATCATTGCTTTGCCGGCGTATTTAACAACCTTATCGGCTTTAGCAGTAACGCCTACATCTGATCCGTGTGCGCCTTTAACCAATACTATGTTAAATGTGCGGCTTTTCAGCATTCCGGGAAATTTACCTTTGGTGTCAGATATGCTTAGTTTGTGGGTCTTGTCGTTCCAGTTAAGGGTAAAGGTGCTATACTGGCCTTTTTCGTAGTTATAGTTATCGTTCTCGTCCTCGTAAAACTTAAATGAGCCATTGGCGCCCGGATAAACGCGCAGCTCAATATTATCGGCCGGTTTTTCGGTAGCATACTCCATGTGAGGACCCATTGGAATAATAGAGCCTGCCCTTACATATAAAGGCAATATCTCAATAGGAGCGGCAGCGCTGATTGTTTGTCCGCCGTCAAGCAATTCACCTGTCCAGAAGTTGTACCATTTGCTGGCGGCAGGCAGGTACACCTGGCGAGCTTTGGCTTTTCTGTCAGCATCGGCCGAGGTATATAATTGCTCGGTAACGGGGTTTACCAAAAATGCAGGCCCAAACATATACTGGTCTGGGATATTGTAAACCTTGTCATCATTCCTGAAATCAAAGGCAAGTGAGCGCATCATGGTATAGTTGTCGGTAGTTACACGGCCGGCCAGCGAGTAAATGTAAGGCAGCAGGCGGTAACGCAGATTGTCGAAGTTAAGGAGGATGGCTTTGGTATTGTCATCCCAGTTTTTGCTGAACAGAGCGCGTTCGCCTTTACCGTGGATACGGAAGATAGGGCAAAATGTGCCAAACTGGAACCAGCGGGTAAACAGTTCGCGCTTGTCAGGCTGCGACCAGTCTGGTACTGTCCAGTGAAAATGGTAACCACCGATGTCTGAGGTCCAGTACGGTATGCCTGATACACCGGTATTGATACCCTGCGGCACCTGGTCCTTAAAATCATGAAAAGTACACTGAATATCGCTTGACCATAAGGTTGCTGCATTGCGTTGCTCGCCTGCAAATGACTGCCTCACCAAAAAGAAAGCCCTTTTGCCGGGGATGTCCCTGCGCCAGCCTTCGTAAACACCTTTGGTATGTTGTAAGGAGTAAGTATTAAAGTAATCAATACCCTTGCCTATGCTAAAGTTGCTTTGGCGGCGGGCATCCAGCAGGGCGCCATTGTCTGGTTCGCACTGGTCAATCCACCAGGCATCCCAGCCATAACGCTTAATGAGGCTGTCGCGGGCCTGGTCCCAGTAAAGTTCACGGGCTTTGGGGTTATGGGCATCGTAATAGGTGTCAAATGTATGGGTAACCACGTTATCCCAGGTAATATCGGTTAAGCCGCCCATTTTTTGCAAAGCGTCATAATTAGGGGTGCCCTTACCAAATACCGGCCAGATAGATATCATGGCGTGAAGATTGGCTTTGTGCAATTCATCAATTAATTGCTGCGGATGCGGGTAGCGCTCGGGTTTCATGACATGTGAACCGATAGGCAATGGATCCCAGTAGTACCAGTCCTGTACAATTACGTCAACAGGGATGTGGTTGTTGCGGTAATTATCCTTAACGCCGATGATTTCATCTTCGCTCATATACCTGTCCTGTGATTGGAACAAGCCAAAGGCCCACTTGCCAAACATAGGTGCACGACCGGTAGCTGTGCGGTACAAATCAATAATATGATCAAACGTGGGGCCGTAAAAGAAGTAATAGTCAACCTGCTTACCGCTTTCAGATACATATTTAAATTTGGTGTTATCACCCTCGGCGCCGTAAAAGTTTGATGCCGAATAATTATCCCACATTAAGCCATAACCTTTGGTTGACAGCAGCACCGGTATGGCACCTGTAAGGTATTTAATTAGCATTTCCTGGTTACGGCCCTTATAGTTAAGGGATAAAGAATCAAGGGGATGACAGCCTAAGCCATAAAGCGCCTCGTTTTGTGGCGAGGTAAACTGCGTACTTACGTTATACGTGCTGATGCCTGCAATGGTAGCCGGTGTCATGGTTTTATTATCACTGTCTTCGGCAGTAATAACGTTATCCTTTAAATCGGTATAGGTAATGGCGTTGGTGGCCTTGTTTATTTTAACCTTGAGTTTGGCGGTGGTGATGGTTATTTCGCTCTTGTTTTCGGCAATCTGGTAAGGGGTAGGTGCTTTCCAGCTGTTATTGACCACCAGCGATGGTTTGGTTTCAAATGTGTTAAAGATGGTATACTTAACTTCAATAATATCATCACGGCGTACCAGCACTTTCATGAAGCCTTTATCTAACGAAAAGGTAACGCCATCGGTGCCTTTCTTAAAGGATTTAACGGCTGCTTTTAGCGGAACTGCGGCAAGGCAGCCGGCCAGCAAAAATAACAACGCAATCGATTGTTTTATTTTTGCTTTAAAATGAAGTAAGTTTTTGGGCATATTGAATGTCAATAAATTGGTTTATAATTAGTGTAGGATCAACACTTGATTTGATGGGGTGAATATAACTTACTTTTTTTAAAATGAAAAGAGTTTTTTTGAAGGAAAAAATTGATGGATCGGGCAGTTGAGGGAAGTTGCCTATCAGTGGCATAACTACCTGATCAATGTTTCTTTTCTCCCTCAAATAATTTTTCACCGGCTTCTACAGCCATACCTATGCGGTTTTCATCAGGTGGTTTGGGGCAGGAGTAGCCGCTGCTGTATGCGCAATATGGGTTATAGGCCTTATTAAAATCTATCACTATGGAGCCGTTTTTTATATCACCTGTGCGCAAATCAATATACCGGCCGCCGCCGTAAGTAATGGTTCCGTTGGTATCATCGGTAAACGGCAAAAAAAGATAATCCGCATACAACGGGTTCTTTGACAACGCTACGCTTTTATACAACGCAAGCTGTACCGGTTTGCCTTTAAGTATAAATTTTATGGTGGCATAACGCTCATATTCACGCGCTGTGCCGCTAAACACCGGCATTACAAATGCGGCCTGATTCATTAAAACTTCAACAGTGGCCGTAACCCGGTAGGTGCTGTCGGCATCATAAAAGCGCAAAAACGGGAGGTCATCCTTTTTAAGCGGAGAATGGTCATCTTTCAGAAAATCATCGATATAACTTTTGCGGTGCTCTGCTAATTGGGTTTTATAATCCTGCCCGAAGCAGTTATAGCTGAGTAGAGATATAAAAAGGAGGAAGTAAATTTTGCGCATTAGCGTATTGATTTAGCAGCTGCAATATAAATAAAAACCACAAGTGTACACCGCACGACCGTATGCATACTTACCTGCGTTGCATGGAATTTTTTATCTGTATTTAATTTCCTAAAACGATTTAGAGAAATTTATATTTGCTTATTGAACCTTCAATACACCAATTATACTTATGGACAATAAACCGCTTAGAAGCCAGAAATGGTTTGGTAAAACAGGTAAGGATGGTTTTATATACCGGGCCTGGATGAAAAACCAGGGGATACCAGCGCACCAATTGCAGGGTAAACCGGTTATCGGGATCTGCAATACCTGGTCTGAGTTAACACCCTGCAATGCGCATTTTCGTGAACTGGCCGAATCTGTCAAAAATGGTATTTATGAGGCTGGGGGCTACCCGGTAGAGTTTCCGGTAATGTCATTAGGCGAAACTTTAATAAAACCTACTGCCATGCTGTACCGTAACCTGGTGAGCATGGACGTGGAAGAATCAATACGGGCCAACCCGCTTGATGGCGTAGTGCTGCTTTGCGGCTGCGACAAAACCACTCCTGCATTAATAATGGGCGCCTGTAGTGTTGATATTCCTACTATTGTTGTTTCGGGCGGTGCCATGCTTACCGGTAAATACCGTGGGCATGATATTGGGACGTCAGACATCTGGCGTTTTTCTGAAGATCACCGCGCCGGCCACATGAGCGACGAGGAATTGTATACTGCCGAAGCCTGCATGGCCCGCAGTCGCGGGCATTGTGCGGTAATGGGTACGGCATCAACTATGGCTTGTATGGTGGAGTCGTTAGGGCTGTCGCTGGCAGAGAATGCGGCCATTCCGGCTGCTGATTCACGCCGCAAGGTGCTGGCTCATTTGTCGGGTAACCGCATTGTTGATATGGTGCGTGAGGATCTTAAACTGTCAGACATACTTACCAATCAGGCTTTTGAAAATGCCATCAGTGTAAATGCCGCCATTGGCGGGTCAACCAATTTTATTATCCACCTGCTGGCCATAGCTGCCCGCATTGGAGTGAAACTGGATATGGACGATTTTAATACGACCGCAAAACATATCCCGCTGCTGGCTAACCTGCAGCCATCGGGCCAATATTTTATGGAGGATTTTTATTATGCCGGCGGCTTGCCCGCCTTAATGAAAGAACTGCATGAGGTATTGCACACTGAAACCATTACCGTAAGTGGCAAACCTATTAAGCACAACTATGAAAACAGCGAGTGTTTTAACCGGGAGTTGATTGCTACCTGGAAAAAGCCATTTAATGAAGTGGCCGGCATAGTGGTTTTAAAAGGTAATTTATGCGAGAACGGTGCCGTACTAAAACCATCGGCGGCAAGTACCGAGTTGATGATTCATACCGGGCGGGCCATTGTATTTGAGGATATTGAAGATTATAAACACAAAATAAATAACCCGGACCTGGAGGTTGACGAAACCAATGTACTGGTGTTAAAAAACGTAGGCCCTAAAGGTTACCCGGGTATGCCCGAGGTAGGTAATATGGCCATACCCAAAAAACTGCTTGACAAAGGTATACGGGATATGGTACGCATATCTGACGGGCGCATGAGCGGTACCGGTTTTGGTACGGTGGTACTGCATATATCGCCGGAGGCTGCTGTAGGCGGCACGCTGGCTATTGTGCAGGATGGCGACATCATTAGTTTGGATGTTTATGCCGGTACACTGCACCTGGAGGTAAGTGATGAAGAAATAGCAGCCCGGAAAAAGCAATTGGTGCTGAACACCAATATTAGCAAACGGGGCTATGTGCATTTGTACCAAACCCATGTTGAGCAGGCGCACCTCGGTGCCGATTTTGACTTTTTAAAAGGCGGCTCGGGCAGCGAGGTAGTGAGGGATTCGCATTGATGTTACAGTGAAGAGAGCGGGATAAGGTGCGGGAGCGCAATTTTTCTTCCCGCTATCCCACTACCGCGAGATTAGCGGAGCGTATCTCGTGGTAGTGCAGACTTAAGCCTCCGGCTTATCCGCAGGGCAGCTGAAAGCTGCAACTATGCGAACCACGGGCAGGAAGCCCGCGGTAGCTGATCCCTGCAGCCACACTATTTAATGCGCCCCTTGAGAGGGAGATTTTTGAAAAGGAATTATACATCAATTATAATATATGACAGCTGAAAACTTTACCGGACAGGTAGCTATTATAACAGGAGCAGGGCAGGGTATAGGGTTTGAAATTGCTAAACAAATAGCCTTGCAAGGCGCGGCAGTGCTTATTAATGATGTTAACCAGGAGCTGGCGAATAATGCCGTTACCGCTATTAAAAACCTTGGAGGCAATTGCATAGCCCTTGTCGGTGATGCAGCCGATATTGATTTTATACAGCAAATGGTTGATACAGCCGTACAGCAATTTGGCAAGCTTACCATTGCTATTGCCAATGCCGGTATCACCCTATATGGCGATTTTCTGGAATATCCGGCATCGTCATTACAAAGCGTTATGAGCCTTAACCTGTTGGGGAGTTTCTTTTTGGCCCAGCGTGCGGCAAGGCAAATTATTAAGCAAAAAAGCGGGGGTAGCATTTTATTCATGTCATCAGTAACGGGGCATCAGGCGCATAAAGATCTGGCGGCTTATGGCATGACCAAGGCCGGGCTGGAGATGCTGGCTAAAAGTTTGGTAGTTGAACTATCGCCCCTGCAAATTACCGTAAATACGGTGGCTCCCGGCGCTACCCTCACAGAACGTACCTTGGAGGATGAAAGTTATCAGGATACGTGGTCGCGCATTACACCAATGGGCAGGCCTGCCAATGTGCAGGATGTGGCCAATGCTGTATTGTTTTTGGTATCACCGCAGGCAAAACACATCACCGGACAAAATATAGTAGTGGACGGCGGTTGGACGGCCGTAAGCACTTCGCCGTATTAACTACGGCAGCATTAGATTTAAGCTTCCGGTTTGCCCCCATGTGCAGCTGAAAGCTGCAACCATGCTAACTACGGGTAGCAAGCCCGCGGTAGCGGAGCTGATACTACCATTTAGGCTATTGATTATTAATCAAAAACAGCCCTGAGCCGGTTCCATTCAGGATGGCGTTTCAGGTAGGTTTGTATGTAGGAGCAAAGCGGCACTATTTTTAAATTGTGCTGTTCCAGGTAAGTAAATGCTTTTTCAACCAGGGCAGCAGCAACGCCTTTGCCCTCCAGTTCTTCAGGTACTTCGGTATGTATCAGGTATACATTGTCGCCTCGTTGTTTATAGTCAATAAAGGAGCGTATGCCATCAACCGTAAGCTCAAAATTGTGTATGGCTTCGTTATTTATAAGTGGGGTGTCTTCATATTTCATATTTTTGCCAATTGCTTATAATATAATTTATAAATGTGTAACAACATGTTTACCTGGCTGTCTGACTATCTGCCGGTTCTTTTTTATGTAAATAAAGGTATAACAAGTATTGATAACAATGATTGCTGCTGATTTTAACGCAATATTTGTTTGAAATTAAATAAATAAGTTAATAATACGTTAAATAAGTCGGCCTGAACAGTTCATTTAGATGCTTTGGCGTTTTGTTCATTTGTTTAAATTTTTAATTAGTTTTGATTTGTATTTATACTTTTATAAAGTTACTTTAAGCCACCTTGTATTTTTTCTGAAAATGAAAGCTATTGTTAAACACATTAAGCAAATATTACTGCAGCTTGCGCTTGTGTTTTGTGTTACCAATGGAGGGGCGCAGGTAAAACGTCCGCAGATGCTGGCGCAGGTTAAGAAAAAAAACCTTACCGCGCATAGTAAAAATACAGTTCAGGGCAGTACCCAGTATAAGGAGTTTTCACAGCTTTTGGCGCAGGCCAGCGTTACATTTACCTTTCCGAACGGGTTTAAAGAAATAGCGGCCGTAAACAACGAGGATTTTTCTTTTGATTATGCGATGGAGATGCCCGGTCGCGATTTTGAAGTTTGGTTCCAGGTAAAATCACAGAAAGAAAACTGGGCCAGTTATGAACGTTCGCAAAATGATAGTGGACGGCAGCTGGCAAACCCCGATTCATTGTATATAGACATGGGCAAGGCGCACGCCACCGCTTTTACAGGTGACAGGAATTATTTTGTACGCAACATGCCGCAAAACGTGCTTGACCGTTATAATGCCGATGCAGGCAAGTCATACCTGCTTAACCTGCTTGATTTACCTACTACCAGGCATTATAAATATGCGTTGCTCATTATACTGCAGCGTAACCGTACAGGTACTATTGTAATGGTTTGTTTTACCAATGAGAAAGACCCCGAGTTTTTCAAAAACATTGATAAGGCTACTAACTGCCTTAAATTTAAATCGTAATAACATAATGTTAATAAGTTGACAGTTTTGGGCCGTAAGTTCAAAACTGAAACTATATTTTTGCAAAAGGGTGCGTACTTGCACCTGTTTTTAAAATCTACTTTATAAATGGCAGAAGCAGTTAATTATAGTGAAGATAGTATCCGCTCGCTGGATTGGAAAGAGCACATCCGTTTACGTCCTGGTATGTACATTGGTAAGCTGGGCGATGGATCGGCTTATGACGATGGTGTGTATGTGTTGCTGAAAGAGATCATTGATAACTCCATAGATGAGTTTGTAATGGGATCGGGCCGTACTATTGAAGTTAACATGAGCGATCATAAGGTATCCGTACGTGATTATGGCCGGGGGATACCATTGGGTAAAGTAATTGATTGCGTATCAAAAATAAATACCGGGGGTAAATATGATAGTAAGGCTTTCCAGAAATCGGTGGGCTTGAATGGTGTGGGTACCAAGGCGGTAAATGCGTTGTCGAACATATTTATTGTACAATCATACCGCGATGGCCGCACCAAACAGGCAGAGTTTGCCAAAGGCGAGCTGATCAGGGATGAGGCAGAAAAGGAAACTACTCAGCGTAACGGTACGTCTATAAATTTTACGCCAGATGATAGTATTTTCAGGCATTACCGTTTTATACCGGAATTTGTAGAAAGCATGATCTGGAACTACGTGTTCCTGAATTCGGGCTTAACCCTCAACTTTAACGGGCAAAAATACTTTTCAGAACGGGGGCTTTATGACTTGCTTACGCGTAATACCGATGTGGATACGCTGCGTTATCCCATTATTCACCTTAAAGGCGAAGATATTGAGATAGCCATGACCCATGGCCAGGCTTATGGGGAAGAATACTACTCTTTTGTGAACGGACAAAATACCACCCAGGGTGGTACGCACCAGGCTGCTTTTCGCGAGGCTGTGGTAAAAACTGTTCGTGAGTTTTATAAAAAAGAGTACGATGCGGCCGATATCCGCGCATCTATCGTAGCGGCTATTGCCATCAAGGTACAGGAGCCTGTGTTTGAATCGCAAACTAAAACCAAGCTGGGTTCGCAAAACATTGGTCCGGACGGGCCATCGGTGCGCGGGTTCATCAATGATTTTGTTAAAAAGGAATTAGATAATTATCTGCATAAAAATACCGCCGTTGCCGATGCCTTGCTGAAACGCATCCTGCAATCGGAACGTGAACGTAAGGACATTGCCGGTATTAAAAAACTGGCCAACGAGCGTGCAAAAAAGGCATCGCTTCATAACCGTAAACTGCGCGATTGTAAGTTGCATTTTGAGGATACGCATGAGCGCCGCCAGGATACCACGCTGTTTATTACGGAAGGGGATTCGGCCAGCGGATCGATCACCAAATCGCGCGATGTACAAACCCAGGCTGTATTCAGCTTAAAGGGTAAGCCGCTTAATTGCTACGGGCTAACCAAAAAGGTGGTGTACGAAAATGAGGAATTTAACCTGTTGCAGCATGCCCTTAATATTGAGGACGGCCTGGATGCCCTGCGGTATAACAATATAGTGATAGCTACCGATGCCGATGTGGATGGTATGCACATCCGCTTGCTGTTGATGACATTCTTTTTGCAGTTTTTTCCTGATCTGGTAAAGGCCGGGCACGTATTTATATTACAGACACCACTGTTTCGGGTGCGTAATAAAAAGGAAACCATTTATTGCTATAGTGATGAAGAGCGTAAAAATGCCATTGCCAAATTAGGTAACAAACCTGAGATTACCCGCTTTAAAGGTTTGGGTGAAATATCTCCGGATGAGTTTGGGCTGTTTATAGGTAAGGATATCCGCCTTGACCCCGTGATATTGAAGGATGCAAATATTAAAGGTTTGCTGGAATATTTTATGGGTAAAAACACGCCAACCCGCCAAATGCACATTGTTAACAACCTGCGGGTTGAAAAAGACGATGAAAGTATTAATCCGCTGGTTGCCGAAGAAGCAGATGGTGTGAGTTTGCCGGTGGCGGTATAGTGTTTGAGAAGGAAGATTTCCTGATTTTGTAATAAAAGAAATTTGAACCGTAGAGGCACATCACATGTGCCTCTTTTTGTTTTGTGCCTATTGGGAGATATACTTAATGCGTTGCTACAATTTTGTGCCTCTTTTCACCAGCCAATCAAACTTAATTGCGAAATAATCCTTATCTTGTTTCCCCCGCTTTTAAAACGGTGGGAATGTTTATGACTAACCACGAGATAAAAATAGCCTTTGACGAATATGATTCATTAAAGGAATTAAACACCGCCGACTATGATTTGTGCCTCGAGGCGGCTAATGCTTTAAAAAAATCGCATTCACCATATTCAAAATTCCGGGTAGGGGCAGCGCTGCGTTTGCAAAGCGGCAAAATTATTTATGGCAGCAACCAGGAAAACGTAGCTTACCCATCTGGCTTATGTGCCGAGCGTGTGGCGCTGTTTTACTGGGGCGCCAATCATCCCGACGATCCGGTTGAGGCCATGGCAATTACCGCCCAAACAGACGAATTTATGCTTACCAAACCAGTTACCTCCTGTGGCTCATGCCTGCAGGTATTGGCCGAGGTAGAAAAAAAGCAAAGCAAGGCCATCCGGGTTATATTATATGCGCCGCAAGGGCCGGTATGGGTAATAGAAGGCATCGAAAACCAATTGCCGTTTTTGTTTTTTGAGGAAAGATTAACCACCTGATCGCCAAACGGGAATAAATGGTAACAGGTATCAAAACCAATTAAAATAAAAAAGCCCCGCTTGGCGGGGCTCTTCTACTTACATATTAACACTAAACTAAAACTAACTTTATTTAAAAACGCTGTACACGTTAGTAATTCTCCAGCCGTCGCTGGTGTTTGAAATGGTTACAAAGTTGCTGCGTACAAAGCCATCAAATTGCATATCAACTTTTATAACGGCCAGGGCATCGTTACTTTCAACTGTAGTTGTAGTGGTAGTACAAGCCTGGTCAATGTTTTTACTGGCGTTTAATGACTCAATCATTTCGCTTTTGGTAAAGTTTAGTAACGTTTTGCCACGTAACATGCTGAATTTAGCATCCTGGTCAATCACGTCACTAAGTCCTTTTATTTTACCATGGGTCATGGCATCAATGTATGTATTGATTACAAAAGTTTTTGTTAAATTATCGCCATCTGTATAAGTGTTTGCTTTTGCAGCGCTGCATACGATCAGTAAAGCTAAGCCAAGCATAATTGATTTTAAAGTTTTCATATTGTTGTATTTTTAGGTTATTAATTTTTTATACTCATAAGACATCAACAGTATGCCCTACGTTACAACTAAATGTGTAAATTTTTAATATTTAACTATTATTTAACATATAGTGCTCTTTTTGAGGTGTTTGATTGTTGTGCCAGAAAATATTTATGATTGATTTTAATACTATTATATTACAATTTGGAGAGCAGGGCGAAAAAACCGGCTGGACATATATTGAAATTCCCGCCGATGTAGCCCAACAAATGAAACCCGGCAATAAAAAATCATTCAGGGTAAAGGGTAAACTTGACGAATTGCCTATTGCAGGTATGGCGCTCATGCCAATGGGCGATGGTAATTTTATACTGGCGCTAAAAAAACAAATCTGTAAAGCGCTGCATAAACACCGCGGGGCTATGCTGCGTGTACGGATAGAACCCGATGACGATTTTAAATTTAATATACCTGCCGATCTGTTGGAGTGTTTTGAATTTGAACCCGAAGCCGGGGAGTTTTTCGATAGGCTTACGGAAAGCCACCGGGGCTATTTTATAAAATGGATTGACAGTGCCAAAACGGAGGCAACACGTGCCAATCGTATAGCCAACACCATAAATGCGATGGTGCGGCGGCAGGGATACCCGCAAATGCTAAGGGCACTCCAAAAAGCACGCGAGTAAAAACATCACGAAAAAATTTCGTCGCTTTTTATAGTTATATCGTTTGATTGCTTTATGTTTATACAAGTTGCGAAATATATAACCTAAATCTTTATGACCACAGCAGACCAAACATGGCTTGAACCAGCCATAGATCAAAAAATTTATAGGAACCAGGTAATCAGGGTAGCCACATTTTTAGGCGGCCCCCTTTGTAGCGGGCTATATGATTGCCCAAAACTACAAGGTTTTTAACGAGCCCGGTAAAGTAAAAATGACATGGGTTTATTGCTTAATTGCAACCGCTGTTATTTTTGCCGGCGCATTTTTAGTGCCGGAAACGGTTAAAATCCCCAAAATCATTATTCCGCTGATTTATTCCTGGGCCACCTATTATCTTGTGCAGCAGTTACAGGGAGCTCAGATAGATACCCATGTTAAAGCAGGAGGGGAAATTTATAGTTGGTGGAGGGCTATAGGGATTTCGTTAATTGGCGTTGTTATTACCTTCGCTATTATTTTTGTAATACTTCTTTTTCTGCCTAATAGTTAACTAAGAGAAAACTGCACAGAGCGTCATCGCGCGCCTTTACCTGCCCTTTGCCGCAAGTGTTAACAATGACCTGAAATTAGCTATCTCCCTGTTGGTGTTCGGGCTCGGGTTTAAAGCCGCTATACGGTCAATAGCACCTCGAGCTTGTTTTATTTGCTGCGCATTCCACACTTTGGCATTGGTACGGTTATTGGGCTGGCTTTTGCTGCTTTTTTTCCTTCCAGTTTTCAGGGAAGGGGATATCAAACATGGTAATATTGATAAAGCCCGGTATTTGATAATTAGTGCCCGAATCATTATATAAAAAGAACGGATCGGTTTTAAAGTGATTGTAGTCGTCCATCATTTGTGCCCGGAGTTTCAACAGGCGGTTCTGATATTTAGGATCATAAGGGGCATCAGCGGTATCCTGCGCCAGCAGTCGGTCAATATACTCCAGCAGGTTATAACAGGTGGTAAATTGGCCGCAGGCAATCAGGCAAGCTTCGCAATGCTCCTGTTCGGTTGATTTTTTATCAAACCATAGGGTTGTACCCATATTAAAGGCAGTTTGTGTAACTATCTGTATATCCTCGCTCGGGTCAAGGTCTGATGGTGCAACCGGCGTATCGGTGTCGCCTTGTTTGCGGTTAATATCATTGGAAAACGACAGGTCGTAAACGTGATTGCCCTTGCCACGGTTTTTCCATTGGGCGGTACCGTAAAACTTATCATAAAGTAATTGCCTTATCCGTTTTAAAAATATGCTCGTATTCAGCATCAGTACAGATTGTGCCCGGGTTGTAAGCATTTGTTTAAGCACGCTCACAGGGGTTTTAGTAAAATAGCCAACCAACAGGCGTATAATATCTATGGTGAAATTTCTTTGAAGATTAACACCCATTGACGATTTAGAAACGGTGAATAGCTGGTACCGCACATACAAAACAGTTGACACCCATATCAGCGGGACAGGTACAAGCAATGCACCCGCAATTGTTGCTACAATACAGTGGTGGCATGCTCCCCACCAGGTTAAAGCAATGGCACCTGCTAAAAACGCGGCTGCTATAAAAAACACGCCCCATAAATTTAGTTCAAAGCCCTTTTTTACTTTGGGCAATTCATACGGTTGTATGTAATGGCTGCCAACGTCATTTACCAGCATCAGTTCAAAAAACGGAAAATCTGATTGGCGGTTAAGTCTGCGGCCGTCGGCTTCCATCATGCTTTGCAGGCCCTGGTTATCCGTAATCCCGCCGTCCATCAGTCCAAATTGTTTTCTTTTTATAAAATCACTTTCCTGTTTATCGCCGGTTTGCGGTATCAGGGTAAGTGCATTTCTGAGTTGTTGTTCAGTTACCTCCTGGTGTGCATAATCATTAGGATATATGATGGGCTCAAACCCGGCCGGGAAACACGAAGAAGCCGCCAGTATATCGCCCAGTTTTATTTTGCCCGCGGTGTCCTTGTCTACAAATATTACCTCGTTG
Source organism: Mucilaginibacter saanensis (assembly GCF_014200575.1). Classification (GTDB taxonomy): domain Bacteria; phylum Bacteroidota; class Bacteroidia; order Sphingobacteriales; family Sphingobacteriaceae; genus Mucilaginibacter. The sequence continues at coordinate 51,449 of NZ_JACHBZ010000025.1, forward strand.
CCATAATTAAAATATTTATCGGTGCCGTTGTCAGGTACCAGCTTTACATTTTGCCTGAATGATTGCCCTGTATAAAACTCTGTGGCATTAAAACAAACCTCCTGCAGGTGGGCCTTGTCTGATACCTGGTGAATGAGCGATTGCAGTGTTGAGCCGTCAAACAAAAACTCATCATAAGCAAGCGAAAAAGCATTGATAATATTGCGGCTTTTTTGAGGCCGTTTGTCCCAGCGTTTTTTATCCGCCAAAATTTCCAGGGCATGTTGCAGCAGGTCATCACCGCTCAGGCCAGTAAATAGTTTGGTGTAAAATTGTCCAAAAGTTTTGCCCTGTGCATTATATAAGGCATACAGCGTAGTGGTAATAGTACCGCCCGATGCCGATGACAGGTAGCGCACCTGGTGTAAAAGCGTTTGACCGTTAAGCTCATCTGTATCGTCGGTAAAAATTACCTTATCCAGGTATGACAGTACGCCCAAAGAGAACGATGCCGCCCGGAAGCCTCCGCCCGAAAATGCAAGCGCTATATTCTCAAATGGTTTTATCAGATCAACCTGGAGCTTGGTTTCAGCTTTATTGTCGGGTACAGGGATATTTGCCATGGAGCTATGGTTTTGTTGGTATAAATTTAAATATTTAAATAAATACTATGCTACGTAAAACTACCTTATTTATAGGGTGTTAACACGTATTTGGTAAATTGTATAACAGTTGTGAACCGCTGTGAAATACCGGGTATTATGAGGTAGCTATAATGTTAAAAGAGGGGGCGGAATGAAAAGAGATAAAATAAAACTTGCAATTATATAAGCACTTATATAAATTGCATCATGAATTTATATCAAAGCCTTGGTTACCTGGTTTTGGGCAGCCGGCTGCGCCGACTGAGCGAAGCCTTTTTGGCCGAAATTAACCGTGCCTATCAAAATGAGGGTATTGATTTTGATGCCAGTTGGTTTCCCGTATTTTATTTATTGTCAAAAAACGATGCGCTATCTATCAAAGAGCTAAGCGAGCAAATAGAGGTGTCGCACCCGGCGGCAAGTCAGCTTATTACTAATTTAAAGAACCGCAAGCTGGTTACCTCAGCTACCTGTGCCGATGATGGCCGCCGCCAGCTGGTTACCTTAACCGAAAGCGGACGCGAATTACTAATTCAAATTATACCCGTATGGGACGCAGTTAGTGCCGCCATGACCGAATTGGTTGAGGGCGACGAAGCCGCACAACAGCTGTTACCTGCCATAACCGCGCTTGAAACAGCTTTCCGCTCCGCAGACCTTGCGGCGGCCATCAACCAAAAATTGGTTAGAGATTTAAAACCCGCCAGCCATGAATAATACATTTAATTATGGTACCGACCATTTAACCATCGGTATTTGCCTGGATATATCAGCCGGAAAAACCAAAGGGGTTATTAATACAGAAGCAGAAAAAGCTATCCGCGCATCGTGGCGCGAGGTGGAGAAAATTGTACATGCCCGGCATCCGGTTTACGGTATCAATACAGGTTTTGGGCCGCTTTGTGATACCCGCATATCTGAGGCCGATACCAGCTTGCTGCAAAGCAATATCCTCAAAAGCCATAGTGTGGGGGTAGGTAAACCCATCCCGCAGGAAATAGCCAAACTCATGCTGATCACCAAAGTTCAGGCGCTGGCGCAAGGCTATTCGGGTGTTGCACTAACTACATTGCAGCGTATTATGTGGCATATTGATCATGATATGATACCTATAGTTCCCGAAAAAGGATCAGTAGGGGCCTCGGGCGATCTGGCCCCATTATCCCACTTGTTTTTACCCTTGATTGGTTTAGGCGAAGTTTATGAAAACGGTGAACGCATAGCTGCCGCCGGATTACTGAAAAAACATCAGCTGCAACCATTGGTATTAGGCCCTAAGGAGGGGCTTGCATTAATTAACGGTACACAATTTATACTGGCTTTTGCGGTAAAGGCAGTTCAGCGCTTAAATGATGCCCTTAACCGGGCCGATCTGATCGGCGCTTTATCATTGGAAGGCTTAATGGGTTCGGCAAGGCCATTTGATGCACGGCTGCACGCCATACGCCCGTTTAAGGGTACCAAAATGGTGGCCGACAGATTGTTCACCTTATTAAATGGTTCGGAGATCAACTCATCGCATGTTAATTGCGATAGGGTACAGGACCCATATTCGTTACGATGTATGCCGCAGGTACACGGGGCATCGCGCAATGCCTGGATGCACTTAAAGGAACTAACCGAAATAGAGCTTAACTCCGTAACTGATAATCCCGTAATTTTTAATGCTGATGACACCATTAGTGGTGGCAACTTTCATGGGCAACCGCTGGCCCTGCCGCTGGATTATGCCACCGTAGCTGCCGCAGAGCTGGGCAATATTGCCGACCGCCGCTGTTACCTCATGAGCGAAGGGCGTTATGGGCTGCCCAAACTGCTCACGCATAATGCGGGCTTAAACTCTGGTTTAATGATACCTCAATATACCACCGCGGCGCTCGTCACCGAAAATAAAACCCTGTGTTTTCCGGCCAGTGCCGATAGTGTGCCAACCTCGCTGGGGCAGGAAGACCATGTATCTATGGGATCCATCAGCGGACGCAAGCTGCACCAGGTAATTGATAATCTGGAATACATACAGGCTATTGAGTTGTTATATGCAGCCCAGGCATTTGATTTCCGTCGTCCGCTTAAATCTACCCCGGTTATTGAGGCTATTCATGCCAGGGTAAGGGAGCATGTTCCGCATATACAGGACGACCGCGTTTTTGCAGATGATATTAACAGTTTACATCACATAATTACCGATGGCTCATTACTGGCAACAGCCAGCGAGGCGGCCATCAGCAACAATATAAATCTCAGCCATGACGAGTTCGGAATTTATTAAAACCTACGCCACCCACCCGGTGTATAAAGCACCGCGCGGTATGCAGTTGCATGCTAAAAGCTGGCAAACAGAGGCTCCGTTGCGGATGCTGCTCAACAACCTCGATGGTCAGGTGGCCGAAAACCCTGAGGAGTTGGTGGTGTATGGCGGTATTGGTCAGGCTGCCCGAAATCCGGAATCGCTCCGGAAAATTATTGAACTGCTGCTGGAGCTGGACGAATATCACTCGCTGCTGATCCAGTCGGGTAAACCGGTAGGTATCGTCCGTAGCCATCCAGAAGCACCGCGGGTGTTGATAGCCAACAGTAATCTGGTACCTGCATGGGCTAACTGGGAGCATTTTAATGAGCTGCGTGCCAAAGGTTTAATGATGTATGGGCAGATGACCGCAGGCAGCTGGATATATATAGGTACACAAGGCATTTTACAAGGTACCTACGAAACCTTTGTAGAATGCGGCAATCAGCATTTTAACGGCGATCTGGCTGGTAAGCTTATTGTAAGTGCCGGTTTAGGAGGCATGGGTGGTGCGCAGCCACTGGCAGCTACCATGGCTGGCGGCGTTTTTTTAGGTGCCGATGTGGATGCCGCACGCATACAAAAACGGGCGGATACACAATACATCGACCGGATGACCCACTCCTACGGGGAAGCCATTGCCTGGATAAAAGCGGCCATTGCCAAAAAACAAACCCTGTCTGTAGGTTTGGTGAGTGATGCAGGCGATATGCTGGAGCATTTATTAAAGGACAATATTATTCCTGATATTTTAACCGATCAAACATCGGCGCATGACCCGCTGAATGGATACATACCAAACGGTCTGTCGTTGACAGATGCGGCTGTACTTCGTAAAAATAATGCGGCAGAATATAAAAAACTATCATTGAAAAGCATGGCCAGGCATGTGGGCCTGATGCTGCAGCTAAAAAACAAAGGTGCCATAACTTTTGATTATGGCAACAATTTACGTGAGTTTGCCAAACAGGGCGGCGAGCCGGATGCATTTAACTTTCCGGGATTTACCCCGGCCTATATCCGTCCGCTTTTTTGCGAGGGTAAGGGGCCGTTCAGGTGGGTGGCCCTGTCTGGTGATCCGGAAGATATTTATACCACTGACCAGGCATTAATGGAGTTATTTCCTGATGATAAGCCGCTTATTAAGTGGCTTAAAAATGCACAGGAAAAAATCTCTTTCCAGGGCCTGCCTGCACGTATTTGCTGGCTGGGCATGGGCGACAGGGAAAAGGTCGGTCTGTTATTTAATGAGCTGGTAAAAACAGGGAAGCTGAAAGGCCCTATCGTGATTGGCCGCGACCACCTGGATTGCGGCTCGGTAGCTTCACCCAACCGCGAAACGGAATCAATGCTGGATGGTTCAGATGCTGTGTCAGACTGGCCGCTGCTTAACCTGATGGCCAATGCGTCTGGCGGGGCCACCTGGATATCCTTTCATCATGGCGGCGGGGTAGGTATGGGCTATTCGCAGCATGCCGGTATGGTAGTTTTAGCAGATGGTACCGAACGGGCCGATACCTGCCTGAAGCGTGTGCTGCATAATGATCCGGCAATGGGTATCTTTCGCCATGCCGACGCCGGTTATAATAAAGCCCAGGAATGGGCCGATAAGTTTGGGTTAAAGGTGTGGTAGAAAGCAGAAGGCGCAAAGCTTAAAGCAAAAAACGCTATTGATAAAAGACTTACGAAGTTTTTAAAACTTCGTAAGTCTGATAAAAAAACATCTCATTGCGAGGTGCGAAGCATAAGCCCCCTCTAAATCTCCCCCAAAGGGGAGGACTTCAAAAGCATTTTAAAGCCTTCTCTAAAGGAGAGGGTTGGGTGAGGCTTCATACAGCAATGACATATCTTATAAAACGTACGTAATAAATGAAAAAGCTAATAGGTCCGTTTACACAAATACTGCCGCTCAGCGGGTTGCCATTAAAAGGTGCGCTGACGGATGATCAATTACACATCATTTCGCAGGGAGGGGTGTTGGTTGATGATGGACTGATTGTGGCTGTTGAAGATTTTGGTAAATTAAGATCAGCTAATCCATCGGTGCAGGTAGAAGAAATTACAGGCAACCGCGTATTGCTGCCAGGTTTTGTGGACTGCCACACTCATATTTGTTTTGCCGGCAGCCGGGCAAAGGACTATGCCATGCGTACGGCTGGTAAAACCTACCTGGAAATAGCCACAGCAGGCGGTGGTATCTGGGATTCGGTTACCCAAACGCGCGCTGCGGATGAAGCAACATTGATCGATTTTTTAACAAAACGCATAAACCGCCATTTGGCCGAAGGGGTTACCACTATTGAAATAAAAAGCGGCTACGGATTAAATACTAATGCCGAATTGAAACAGTTAAAAGCTATTAAGGCGGCTTCAGATAAAACACATGCCAGTTTAATAGCTACTTGTTTAGCTGCCCACATGTTACCCAAAGATTTTGACGATACACATCAGCAATACCTGAACCATGTTTTACAAAACTTGCTGCCGGTTGTTAAACAACAGCAACTGGCCAATCGTGTTGATATATTTATTGAGGAAAGTGCTTTTAACAGCAGCGACGCCCTTTATTATTTGAGCAGAGCCAAACAACTGGGTTTTGATGTAACTGTTCATGCCGATCAGTTTACTACCGGAGGCAGCGAGGTGGCTATTAAGGCCAGGGCGGTTTCTGCCGATCACCTGGAGGCCAGCACAGATTATGAAATAAATATGCTTGCCAAATCAGATACCGTTGCTGTAACTTTACCCGGTGCGTCATTGGGTTTGGGAATGCCTTATGCTCCGGCCCGCAAGCTATTGGATGCCGGCGCTTGTGTTGCCATTGCAAGCGACTGGAATCCCGGCTCGGCTCCAATGGGCGACCTGTTGATGCAGGCTGCCGTTATGGGTGCTGCTGAAAAATTATGCACCGCCGAAATATTAGCGGGCTTAACTTTTAGGGCAGCATCGGCCTTAAAACTGAATGATCGTGGTGTTTTAGCTAAAGGTAAACTGGCAGACATGCAGACCTATCCCTGTGATGATTACCGCGAAATATTATACCAACAGGGAAAGTTGAAGCCGGATAAAATATGGACAAACGTTGATTAAAAAATTAAAGAGAGCCGGGGGGCGATTCCCCCGGAGAGGAGGAATAACCTTAAAAAAGACAGGTAAGTGCAGGGCTGTGCGATTCCCTCCCGTGGGGAGGTAAAACAATAGTGGGTTTACCTGCTGTCCTAATAATAGGCTATTACTCCCCAAAGGGAAGGGGGAACTTAAAAAAGATGCTGGAGTAACGGTCAATTAACAATACCAATGAATAAATAAACTGATAACCAATGAGTCAGAAACTAATAGAATGTGTACCCAATTTTAGTGAGGGTGTAAACCTTGATATTATTAAACAGATTACTAACGAGGTGGAATCTGTAGCAGGCGTACGCCTGCTTAACGTTGATCCCGGGAAGGCCACCAACCGCACCGTGGTAACTTTTGTGGGCGAACCTGCAAAGGTGATACAAGCTGCCTTTCTGGCCATCAAAAAAGCCGGTGAACTGATTGATATGAGCAAACAAAAGGGCGAACATCCCCGGATGGGAGCAACAGATGTTTGTCCGCTGATACCCATTAGCAATATCAGTATGGAAGAAACCGCTGCGTATGCACGTGAATTGGCTAAGCGAGTTGGCGAGGAATTGCAGATCCCCGTTTATTTATATGAGCAGGCACAGCCCAACAAAGGCCGCAGTAACCTGTCTGTGATCAGGGCGGGGGAGTATGAAGGCTTTTTTAAGAAGATCAAATTACCGGAGTGGGTACCTGATTTTGGTCCGGCGGAGAATGATGTAAAGCGTGGTGCTACTGTAATTGGTGCGCGCGATTTTCTGGTGGCCTATAATGTGAATCTTAATACCACCTCCACCCGCAGGGCAAATGCCATAGCTTTTGATGTGCGCGAGGCTGGCCGTGTTTTGCGTGAGGGCGACCCGGTTACCGGCAAAATCATCACTGATGCAAATGGTAAGCCAAGGTCTGTTCCCGGCTCATTAAAGGCAGTAAAAGCTATTGGTTGGTATATTGAGGAGTATGATGTAGCACAAATCTCCATGAATTTAACCAATATTGAAATAACTCCTGTACATAAGGCATTTGATGAGGTTTGTACCAAGGCGGCTGAGCGCGGCATGCGGGTAACTGGTAGCGAACTGGTGGGTTTAATCCCGCTGAAGGCTATGCTTGATGCCGGGAAATATTTTCTGCATAAACAGCAACGTTCGGTGGGTGTGAGTGAAAAGGAACTGATCAAGATTGCCATTAAATCAATGGGATTGGATGAGCTGGGCCCGTTTATTCCGGAAGAGCGGATCATTGAGTACCTTTTAAAAGATAAAGCAAATAACAAACTTGTGAGTATGAGCCTTGCTGCTTTTGCTGATGAAACAGCCAGTGAAAGTCCCGCTCCGGGTGGTGGTTCTATATCAGCATACGTGGGAGCTTTGGGTGCATCCCTGGCTGGGATGGTGGCTAACCTGAGTTCGCACAAAAAAGGATGGGATAATCGCTGGGAAGAGTTTAGCGACTGGGCCGAAAAGGCACAGCTTTATAAGGACGAGCTGATGAGCCTGGTTGATCTGGATACCATAGCGTTTAACCGCATCATGGAATCGTTCGGTTTGCCAAAGTCAACCGATGAGGAAAAAGCCGTTAGGGAAAAAACTATACAAGATGCTACGAGATACGCCATTGAAATTCCCTTTAAAGTAATGCAAGCCGGATTAAATAGTATGGATGTGATTAAGGCCATGGTACTTACCGGAAACCCTAATTCGGTAACGGACGCGGGTGTTGCGGCCCTCTGTGCCCGTACCGCCGTATTGGGCGCTTTTATGAATGTAAAAATTAATGCCTCGGGCTATAAGGATAAGGATTTTGTGGTTGATATTATTTACCAGGGTAATGAGATTGAACGTAAAGCAATTGCGCTGGAAGCAGAGATTATTGAGTTGGTGAACGGGGAAATCCTTTAGTCAGTAAGTGATAATAGTTTGTCATTCTGAGCTATAGCGAAGAATCTGTCCACGAATTAGCCTATAGTAAAATAGATTCTTCGTCCCTAAGAATGACATGTTTGTTTGATACCCTAATAAAGGCATAAACCCCATCGGGGTACCCTGTTTATTGTATAATAAATTCTGGCATTAGCTTCGTAGGTGCTTCCTGATAAATGCCTGTTTGCGATTATAATAGGAAGCTCCTATGGAGCTAAGCGTTTATTTCATGATTTACTATAAACACAATACTCCTACGGAGTGTTGTTGCGTATGCCATTTCTCTTTAGGGCTTGGAGTTTATTACTCAGAATGACAGAAATTAGCTTTTTGAAGTATTGGCCCGGGTTAATTTAATGGGAGTGTAAACCAAAAAGTACTCCCTTTGCCGGTTTCGCTATCAACGCCTATTTTACCGCCATGGCGCTTAACGATCTCTGCGCTGATATATAAACCCAGGCCTAATCCCGAATTTTGGAAGCCTTTAACTTCGGCCTGATAGTAGCGGTCAAACAGGTGCGGCATTTTATCAGCAGGAATCCCTGGTCCCGAATCTTTAACAGATACCTTTACAGAACCGTCAATTTTTTCTACCATGAAAGATATTTCCAGGGAATCGGGAGCATATTTTACTGCATTGTTGACAAAGTTCACAATAACCTGGTCAATGGCATGTTCATCTGCATAAACTTGTAAATCTTCGTCACCATGGATGTTAAGCGTATACTTGCCGGTTACCCGTATGTGGTTGCAGCAATTCTTTAACATATCGCTAATCACAAAATTTGTTTTGTTCAGTCTTAGCTGTGATTCGTTGGTGCGGCTTACATTGAGCAGGTCTTCGACCAGCGAGCTTATCTTTTGCATGCTCCTGCTTGATTGTTCAATTAATTTGGGTAATAATACCGGCGAGGGTGAATCCTTCATCCGTTCAAGCAATTGTAATGATGCTTTAAGACTGGTTATCGGGGTTTTAAGCTCATGACTGGCAATACTGATAAAATCATCTTTTTGTTGATTTAAATGTTGTACCTGGGTTATATCAAGCAAAGTGCCCAATATTCTTTGCGGGTTATCATTAATATCAAAAAAAACTTTACCCTGAATCCGTACCCAATGTACAGAGTGATCTGGATGGATAACGCGGGCCTCATAGTAAAGTTTCCCGTTTTTAAGCGCGTCCTCATGAGCCAGTCTGCGGGTTTCCTGATCTTGTGGATGAATAACAGAAGCAAATGTTTCCCACGATGCCTGATGATCAAAGCCAAATATGGTATTGAATCTATCAGAGGTTAACATAATACCAGTTTCCAGACTAAGGTCAAATGTGCCAATTTCGGCAGCTTCCACAGCAAGCCTGCCCCGTTCTTCGGCTTCTTCAATATTGAGTCTGGCCCTGACCTTCTCGGTAACTTCTATGGCTAAAACCATAATGGCGTTTACAATGGCATCATGATTTTTGATGGGTTCATATACAAAATCGATAAATACCACTTCTGGTATACCCTTGCGGATAAGTAAAAGCTCATGCTCCTTGGCAGAAAATGCTATTCCGGAACTAATTACCTCGTTCATTATAGGGGCATAAGTATCAGCGGCTTCGGGTATGGCATCCCAGATGGAAAGTTTTTCTAACTCACTCCGTTTTTTGCCCACAAGTTCCAGGTAAGCGTCATTTACTTCCTGTATATACAAATCATCGGCCCTGATAATGCATATACCTACCGGGGCCTGTTTTACCATGCTTCTAAAACGGCTGTTGCTGGCCAGTAAATCTTCATAAAGCTTTTGCTGGAGTTGTTGCGACTCCACCAGCTCTTCGTTACTTGCTATGAGTTCTTCGTTGGAGGCCGAAAGTTCCTCGTTCATGGCCGATAGCTCTTCGGCCATGTTTTGTTCGCGCTGCTGACTCATGTAACGCGCTGTAACATCGGTGGCAGTATGTAGTATGCAATAAGTTTTGTCTTCCTGGTCCTTTATCGCCCTGTACTCAAAATCAAAATAAAATGTTTGTAAAATGCCGTCAATTTCAAGATCTGCGGGGGTGTCAGTTCCTGATATGGTAATGCCTTCGTTCCATACTTTTTTAAACATATCAATAAATGGTTGCCCTTTTAGCTCTGGCAAGGCATCCTCTAATGATTTGCCAATAACGCTTTTGTCTTTACCCCAAATGTTTATCATGGCATCATTGGCATATTGTATAACGCTATCTTCTGATGCGTGTATAGCTACCCCATTGTGATACAGGGATAAAACATCTAATAATTGTAGGTTACTTAAGGAGTGGGCCGGGCTGCTCATGAACAATAAATTAAAAAAACTTTGAAATATGATAACCTCCTTTGCTATAAAAGGTTTGGGTAAGATGCAGACATTATTGGTGAAATTATCATTTCGGCACAAAAAAAGAGCGACAGGTTTTAACCATCGCTCTTTTTTGTTTGAAGCCCATTATTTGGGGCTATAGGTTAAATGTTAGAACCGGTATCTTACAAACGCCTCCATAGCTTCATACTCAGCCAGACCAAGTCTGTCATACCGCTGGGCAGTATCACGGGTGCGGTCCTCGGCACGTACCCAGAACTCGCGGGCATCATCACCCGGGAACACCGGCCTGTCCTTTTGAGACTGGTGCTTAAAGATAGCGTTACGCTTGCGGATCACCTCTTGGGGTGATAAAGGCACCGCCATTTCAATTTCATAGGTTTCAAACTCATGCCATGCACCGCGGTACATCCACAGCCAGCAATCATCCACCCAGGCCTCCTTGCCCTTCAAACGGGCCAGGGCAGCAATAATAATGTTGAAACACACCAGGTGGGTACCGTTCGGGTCAGCAAAGTCACCGGCAGCAAATATCTGCTGGGGTTTAACTTGCTGCAATAGCTCAATGGTAAGCAGGATATCCTCTTCGCCCACGGTGTTCTTTTTGGTTTTGCCGGTTTCATAAAAAGGCAAAGCCATAAAGTGAATATGGTCATCGGGTAAACCCGCGTAACGGGCACCCGAGATAGCCTCGGTTTTGCGGATAAAACCCTTCACATTGCGGATCTCCTGGGTATCGATCTGGTTAGGCTGTTTCTGCGGGAAAAACGCCCGCATCTGCTCATACAAATTCTTCAGGTGAGCGGCATCCTCGCCAATGCTGTTGGTAAAATCAATGGCAAACTCCATGTAGCGTAACACATCGTCATCCCAAACCGCGGTATTGCCCGAAGTCTGGTAAGCCACATGCACATCATGCCCCTGATCTACCAGGCGGATAAACGTACCCCCCATGGAGATCACATCATCATCCGGATGCGGTGAAAAGATGATAGACCGCTTTTTGGCAGGCAAAGCCCTTTCCGGCCTTTGGGAATCATCAGCATCCGGCTTGCCACCCGGCCAGCCGGTAATGGTATGCTGTATCTGGTTAAAAATATCAATATTGATGTTGTATAC
>NZ_JACHBZ010000026.1 GCF_014200575.1 Mucilaginibacter saanensis
TAAAACCTAAATCCTTCATTTTATGTCCTAATACAGTCTTTTAATAACAACAAAAAACTTTACCGGACAACAGTGAACTTGTTTCGGCACCCCACAAGTCGGGCCTCCCCCGCACTTCTCCCATAAAACAAACAAACTTGTCATCCTGAGCGATAGCGAAGGATCTGTTCTGCAACCTGCTTGTTTCCGGTATGATATGCAAATTAGCAAATAGGTGCTTCACTGCGTTCAGCTTGACAAACTTAGAAGGGATTATTCGGCCAAAAAATCGTCAATAGCTTTTACGGCACTGTTATACCTTTCCTGGCCGGTGCCCGATATTACAACGTAGCGTGCCTGCAGGGCATTTAGCTCTTTGTACCATACATTCATAAAGTGCTCGCGCATGGTTGGGAAATTGCGCAGCGGGTCATCCTGCCAGGGCAGGTCTATGTTGAGCAGCAGGTAAAGGTCATAAGGGTGCTTGGGTAATTCATCCAGTACCTGCTGCGGCGACTGGCCAAACATCTCCTCGCTCCATATTTTTACAGTGATAAAGGTGGTATCACATATCAAAATGTTGTTGGCTTTTGGCAATAGTTCTTTTTCAAGAGCCAGCTGCCCGTAAAACATATTGATCTCATCCTGCCAGGTGCAGGGTTCGGTAAGTTTTTCACAATAGCCCCTGGCGTATTCGGGTACGGCAATAGTGTTGTAGTGCGCAGCCAGGTAATCAGACATGGTTGATTTTCCGGTTGACTCGGGGCCTACTACAGCTATTTTGGGGATGTGTTTCATGGTAATTTGCAAGTCATCCCTAACTTATTTCGGGAACGCACATGCTGAGTTAACGTTGATAACCTGTTGCATAGCATGTGGGACGCTGAACTTATTTCAGCATCCCACATTTATTATTTTTCTAATTTTGGTACCCGGGTAGGGGTATCCTTACCTGATACGATACTGCGCGAACTGAGCGCAATGGCCCTGATGGTTGAGGTAATATTGCTCACATCAAGGGTGCTAAATTCGTCTTTCACGGTGTGGTAAAGTTTGTCAATATCAATCTGGTCTGTTGATATGGTGTGCGCTGGTACACCTTTTTCGGCTAATGATGCATTATCGCTCCGGTAAAACAGATCCTGCTCCGGGTACGGATCGGGATGAAATTTAAAGACAGTTCCCTGTAGGTTTTGTTGTAATATAGTGCCAAAGTTAGATCGGTCAAAGCCAGTTATAAAGGCTGAGTTTTTGCCAAACTTTGAGGCTTTGCCTATCATCTCAATATTAAACATGGCCACAACCTTGTCCGGATTAACCTGGGTTGCAAAATACTGCGAACCAAATTCGCCGATTTCTTCTGCGGTAAAGGCTACAAATATGAGTGTACGGGCATTGTTATCTAATTTTTTATGGTATTTAGCTAAGGCAATTACCGCTGTGGTGCCCGATGCATCATCATCAGCTCCATTGGCAATGCTATCGCCTTTCATGGCTTTTAATATTCCTAAATGATCATAATGGCCCGAAAAGACAACATATTCATCTGGTTTTGACTTACCGGGAATTATGCCGGCAACATTAAACAGGGGCAACTGCTCAGATTTTGATTCGTATTTGACCTCAAATGATTTAACACTGTCAACAGTTCCTAATATCAATACAATTTGCTGGGGATTATTGATCTCACTAAAGGCTGTGCTACCGCGATTAATATAATCATGAAGTCGTTTGTAGTTGCTTTTAAATTTGGGGCTTATAAACAGTAATGTTTTTTTACCACTGGTCATATACTGCCTGTAAGCACTCTGGAAGCTTTTTTGTGTATCAATTTTAGCTACAACAACGTCATTGTCATTACTCCAGTTAAATGATTTCCCGGCAGCGATGCAAATATTTTCAGCACTTAAGGGAGTATTGTTAATGCTTACCAGCGTACTAATAGGTGAAGTGTGTATCATGCTGAAATTTTGCCGGTAGCCTGTGTTGCCAGCCAGGGGCTTTAATCCAATTTCAGTGTACTCGTTTTCAATAAAAGTGGCTGCTTTTTCAATGCCGGGCGTAAACGTTGCCCGTCCCTGCATATCATCTGCCGATAGGGTTTTTATGATGCGGGTTACATCATCCTGGTTGATGAGTGTATTTACGTCCTGTGCAAAACCGCTTACCGAAACGGCTAATAGTGCAATTGTTATTAAAGATCGTTTCATTATTGTTTATTTAATTTTTGATTGCAGCCAGTTGGTACGGAAAGCTTCCTGTTCTTTACTTAGTGGTTTGCCTGCTTTTTCAAAAGTTACAACTTCAAAGTACGGGCTTTCTTCCAGCACAATGGTTGTTTCATGTGCGCCGGTGCGGTTTTTATAATTTACCGTAACCTTATCCCCCGGTTTTTTGCCTGCAATTACATCCGAGAACGATTTGGTGTCGGTTATGGTTTGGCCATCGGCTTTCAGAATAATATCGCCTGCATCAAGCCCTGCCTTGTAAACCGGGGTGCCAATGATGGTGCTTGATAGTATTGGTAAGCCTTCGGCCCCGGCAGCAAGCTGTTGCCCTGCGCGGCCCCTGCCCGGCTTAGTAGCCAGTGAACCAACCCACGCTATACCCGGCTGCATTTTGCGTAATACCAGGCCGGCTTTGCCCAGCAGCTCATCGTAATTGTTTTTATCAGTACCGTTAATGTAGCGTTTAAAGAAATCAGCAGCAAATTTTGGGTTGTTGGTAACCTTGCCAAGATCGTTTTGCAGATCAGAAATGGTATAAGGTTTCATTACCTTGCCACGTGCCAGCCAAACCTGGCGCATATAATCATCAAGCGTGAGGTTAAACTCGCTGCGCAGGCGCAGGTCAAGCGCCAGCGCTATAGCCCCACCGTAAGTGTAATAGCTGGTAAAATCATTAACGTTGTTGTTTGGATCAATAGATACGCCTGCATCGGCAAATACAGAGTAACGGCTCATTTGTGTTGCCGGGTATTTTGATGCGCCGGGCGTATTCAGAATCTGGTTAACGAGGCCCGCGATAGTTTGCGTATAATCATCAAGGGTATTAAAGCCCGAACGTGTAAGCAGCAGTTCGCCATAGTATTGGGTAAAGCCCTCGGCAAACCAAAGCTCGCTGCTCATGTTGGCGTGCTCAAAATTAAAGGGCTCTAATGATTTTGGACGGATGCGCTTTACATTCCAGCTGTGGAAATACTCGTGCGAAAATATGCCCAGCAGATCACCTTCATTACCGGCTACCTTATCCAAAGGGTCAACAATACAAGTGGAGTTACGGTGCTCCATACCATCGCCTGAGGTGGTTGGGTAAACATCGGTTAAAAAGGTATATTCACCATAATCATACGCTGGAAACTCGCCGTAAACGGCTTTCTCTTCCTGCACCAGCTTTTGTACCATCTTACCAAAATTATCCACCACATTCTGGCTATCGTCAGAGTGTATGGTTACATTGATCTTTTCTTTTTTGCCATCGGTATTGGTGACGTCCCAGTTGGTTATTTTGTAGTTGGAAAGCTCGGTTGGGCTATCCATCATATACTGCATGTCAGGTGCGCTGTAAATGTTTGAGCCTTCAGGTTTGAGCTGTGTGGCTACTTTCCAGCCATATTTGTCAAGGTCATTAAATTCAAACTTAAGTGGTCTTTTTTCCTGACCTATTACCCACATAAAGGTAGCGGGCATATTCAGGTGGGCATGGCTGGGGTCAATACTGGTGTAAGTTCCATCGGTCCAGTTGCCAAAAAGCGTGTAGCTAACTTTAATATTGGCCGGGTGTGCACCTACTTCATAAAGATCGCCTTCCAGTTGAGTAAAAGGAAGCGGATTCCCCTCAATATCTGTTACTTTAATATTATAAATATTTTTACCAAACTCATGGGTGGCATACCGGCCGGCAGATGAGCGGCTCATGCGGAAACGCAAGGTTTCGGGCGCCTGGGGTATGGTCATCACCACTTCGGCCTCATGATGTGCAGCATTGGGGAATGAGATAGAATAGTAAATTAATTTTTGTGCAATGGGCTGCTGTGCAATAGCGGCCGATGTAAATAATGCGGCAATGGTAATTAAAAATAATCTTTTCATGTAAACCTGATTAATCGCGCTGAAATTACAACTAATCGGGCAAAATTATTATATCAAAGTTAATACCTGACGGTTTGCATACATAGGTAAAACGGGGGGGTAAACCAATTCCATGTTAATTATGCGTATCTTTAAAGAAATTAGTAACCCATGATCCTTTTTTCAAGAAGAAATTTGCTTTATACCGACTACAAATGGAGCGCATATAACCAAAACGATCCGCGTGTAAACGGTAAGCCTGATGCTACTCCTTTTACTAAGGACGAAGGTAATGAGGTAGTGTACCTGATTAATAAGCTCATGATACTTTGGGATTACCGTTTTGCAAATACCGGCAATAAGATGGAGAAACTTATACATGATAAACTACCATCTGAAATTATTGTACAGCAAGATGTGCAAGACTGGCTTAAAGCCAATCTGAAATTTTAATAGCCTAAACCGAAGACTAAAAGCTTTGATGTTCTCTTTTGAAAGCGCTTAGCCTTTAGTTTTGGGCTTTCCTCGCTACTCTTTCTTAAACTCGTAGGAGTTATACTCCACAAAGTCGGCAACTTTTACTTTTACGCCGGTAACTTTGCCGTTTTGTACAGTGAACGGAAATATGGCCTTGCCCAGCGTTACATCAGAAAAAGTTACGTAAAAACGATTACCGCCCAATGGCTGCAATTTTGCAAACATGGTAGGGTGGTGTTCAAAGCGCATTTCCAGGTCGTTGTTTTCACCCTGGGTAACGGTCATGCTGCCATAAAAACTGTTTGCATATTTACCGGTATAGGCCGTAGGGGGTAGGGTTGGGCGCAGGTTTAACACTACCGAATCGCGCAGCTTTCTTTCGCTTTGCTGTTCAGTTGCGGCGTGTGCCTTGTAGGTTTTAAGGTAAGCTTCGCTGTAATTGCGGTAACCACGGCCAAAATAGACATCCAGAATTTCCCAGCGCAGGGCTTCGTATAGCTCATTTTGGTCGGTATTGGTTAAAATAACAATACCCAGGTTGTCCTGTGGCGATAGGGTTACTGATGACAGGTATCCGTTTACGCCGCCGTCATGCATCACCAGGCGGTGGTTTGAATAATCCTGAATAAACCAGCCCAGGCCATACAGCTCAAAACTATTCTCACCGTTAAGGTGGTATACACTGCCAACAATATCCTGCGGCTCGCGCGTGGCCTGTATGGCAGCCTGCGGTATAATTTGCCGGTTACCTACCTTGCCATTGTTGAGTAAAGCCATTACCCATTTGCTCATATCACTTGCCGATGAGCTGATGGCTCCTGCTGGTGCAAGCCCGTCAACCTGGCAATAGGGTATGGGGGTAAGCCGGCCATCGGCGGTTAGGGTATGGGGTACGGTACGGTTTAATGATTTAGGCAGATCCTTGCTCAATGCCAGGCTATTGGTCATGCCCAGGGGAGCAAAAATGGCTTCCTTGATATATGTTTCCCAGGGCTTGCCGGTTACGCGGGGTATAATTTCGCCGGCGGTTAAAAATGCCGCGTTGGTATATCCCCACTTGGTGCGGAAGCCATAAGGCGCCTTCAGTTGCCCCAGTTTTTCAATGATCTGCGGGCGGGTAAGGTTGGTGTTGTAAAACGTAAAATCGCCCTGAAAGGTCTGGAAACCCAGGCGGTGGCAAAGCAGGTCGCGGATGGCGGCTTCCTGCCCGGCAAATTTATTTTCGAGTTTAAATTCGGGGATATATTTGGTTACCTTATCATCAAGTGATAGTTTGTTATTGGCCTGCAGCATAGCCAAAGCGGTAGCCGTAAATGCCTTGGTGTTGCTGCCAATCATAAACAGCGTATTTACATCAACAGCGTTGGGGAGGCCCAGCTCTTTAATGCCATAACCCTTTATCAGCACAATTTTATTATCCTTAACAATACAAACAGCTATACCGGGTACGCGCCAGTTGGTAAGGGCCCGGCTTATATACAGGTCGAGGCTATCCCTGATAAACTTGCTGCGATCGGCATGTTGGGCCTGGGTTACCGTGGTTAATGAAATACAAACAATAAGCAGAAGAAATATTTTTTTCATTACACAGATTTTACACACTTTAAATGTGCCAATTTAATTTAAAATTTGCAGCTGAACATTTTTAATATACAATAACGCCATATTTTTAATTAAAACACATCTTATATGAAGTTTTTCCGTTCGGGATTATTACTCCTTACAACTGCATTATTCATCCTGGGCGGGCATACGGCCAAGGCCCAAAGAGCACCAACGCCCTGGACAAAGGATGGCTATCAGTATTATAAAATTACAGATGGCAGCATCAACATACTGGACACCCGCGATACCAGTAAAAAAACATTGTGGATAAGTAAAGCCATGCTTACCCCGCAGGGGCAGCCACCGGTAGATATTAAAAGGTTTTCGGTATCAGCTGATGGGCAAAAGGTATTGGTTAACAGCAATACCAAAAAAGTTTGGCGGTATGATACCCGAGGCGACTATTGGGTGTATGACACCAATGCCAAAAAATTATGGCAGCTGGGCAAAAACCTGCCTGCATCATCACTGATGTTTGCCAAATTCTCGCCCGATGGCAGCAGGGCAGCTTATGTTAGCGGGCATAATATTTATGTAGAAGACCTTGCTGACGGCAACATTAAACAACTGACAACCGATGGCAGTACCAAGCTGATCAACGGAACGTTTGACTGGGCTTACGAGGAGGAATTTGGCTGCCGCGATGGTTTCCGCTGGTCGCCAGATGGTAAATCAATAGCATACTGGCAAATAGATGCCAGCAAAATAAAAAGCTACCTGATGCTGAATACTACCGATTCTATTTACCCTTATGTGGTACCGGTAGAGTACCCGGTTGCGGGCGAGGATCCAAGTTCATGTAAGGTGGGTGTTGTTGACATCAGTACCGGTAAAACCAACTGGATAAACGCTCCCGGCGATGCGGTACAGCATTACATACCCAGAATGGAGTGGACGCTTAACTCCAATGAGATTATCCTGGAGCAACTGAACCGCGCACAAACCGAGAGCCGGGTGTATTTAGGGAATGTAACAAGCGGTGCTACCCGCCTGGTACGCGAAGAAAAAAGTAATGCCTGGATTGATGGTAAGGAGCGCTGGAACAATGGCGACCCGATAGGATGGGAGTGGATAAACAAAGGCAAGGATTTTTTATGGGTGAGCGAAAAAGACGGCTGGAAGCACATTTACCGCGTAGGGCTTAGCGGCAAAGAAACACTGCTTACCCAGGGTAATTATGACGTAATCAGCATTAACCTGATTGACCAGGCTGGCGGATATATTTATTTTATGGCTTCGCCGCAAAATGCTACTCAAAAGTACTTGTACCGTATCAAGATCAGCGGTGGTAAAAAGCCTGAACTGGTTTCGCCGGCTGATGAACCGGGAACGCATAGCTATGATATTTCACCAAATGGAAAGGTGGCCCTGCATAATTTTTCAAACAGTTATACCCCGCGTATAAGCGAGGTGGTAAGTTTACCCCTGCACAAGCATATAGGTGGTAAAGTAATTGTGCTGGATAAGGATGCCAAAAATAAAACGGAGTTTTTTAAGGTTAAAACTGTTGATGGTATTGAAATGGATGGCTGGATGAAGAAGCCAACCAATTTTGATCCGAATAAAAAATACCCTGTTGTATTTATGGTTTATGGCGAGCCTGCCGGGCAAACCGTTACAGATACCTGGGGAGCGGGTGTTAACAGCCTGTATGTGGGCAGTATGGCCGATGACGGTTACATATACATGTCTGTTGAAGGGCGTGGCGCTCCGTCGCCAAAAGGGGCTGCATGGCGCAAGGCTATTTACAAGAATATCGGGATCATCAATATCCGGGATCAGGCTATGGCAGCCAAAGAGATCATGAAATGGCCGTTTGTTGATTCAACCCGTATAGCGGTTCATGGCTGGAGCGGCGGTGGTTCGTCAACCCTTAACCTAATGTTCCAGTACCCTGAAATTTATAAAACAGGCATAGCTGTTGCAGCCGTAGGGTACCAGTTAACGTATGATAATATTTACCAGGAACGCTACATGGGCGTACCGATTGATGACGAAGGCCGGTCGTATTTTATCAAGGGATCGCCGGTTACGTATGCTAAAAACCTGCAGGGTAATTTATTATACATCCATGGCACCGGGGATGATAACGTACACTATAAAAATGCCGAAATGCTGATTAATGAGCTGGTGAAATATAACCGCCAGTTTGAGCTGATGTCGTACCCTAACCGTACACACAGTATTTCTGAAGGCGAGGGTACCGATCTGCATTTAAGAACCCTGTTTACCAAATACCTTAAAGAGCATTGCCCGCCGGGCGGCAGATAGGCAAAGCCTGTGTGCACTTTAATGACCTCTCCCTGTATTGCCCGCTCATTGGCGGTTAATGCAGGGAGATTTTGTTTATAGACTGTTGCACTCTTATGGATTGCTGCGTAAGGGTTAATACAAAAAATATTAACCTGACTTTCATGAAAAGACTACTTAACCTTACCACTGCTTTTGGCTTTTTTTCCTGCGTTTTGTTATTGGCCTTTGCTGCGTGCAAAAAAGAATCATCGGCTGGGCTTAACATCAACGGCAAGTGGGCAACCGTAGGCGCGCCAAAATTAACGGTACATTATGAGTTTAAGGCCGATCAAACCTTTGAGGCCAGTGTAACCGGCATTGATTCTGCAACTCAGAAGCCTGTTGGCATATTATCAAAAACAACGGGCAAATACACGCTCAAAAATTCCCAGTTGAATTTGTACGATATAGTGAGTTACGCCAACAAGAACTACACATTTGGTGCAGTATCGGAACTGATGGTTACAGATGGCCCTAAAACGTTAAATTACTCGGTAACACTAAATGATAAAGCAAACATGCTGTCGCTATTATTTATATGCGGTCCGGCTGATGATTGTACCCCATCGCACCTGGTATACTACTACAAACAATAATTACGGGAGCAAAATGTTAAAAAAAAGGGCAGTTCCTGATGTATGTGTCAGAAAACTGCCCTTTTTTGATGAGGTATAGGTAGGTTTGTATATCAATAGGCATGGTTATTAGTTTCCGAGGCGCTGTCTAAATAATTCACCTGTTCTTCTGGTTTTACTATTGTCCGGCCTTCATGATCAAAATCGCTTTTGCGGCCAAGCATGGTAAAGTTTTCGGCCACCACTTCGGTAGTATATTTTTTAACGCCTTCTTTATCTTCAAATGAGCGGGTACGCAACTTGCCTTCAATATAAACCAGCTTGCCTTTTTGTAAAAATTTGGCAGCCATATCCGCCAATCCGCGCCACATTACAATGTTATGCCATTCGGTTTGCTCCACTTTACGGCCATCTTTATTATAGGTTTCAGAAGTGGCTAAGGGGAAACTGGTAACCGATACGCCGCCTTCCAAAATGCGCACCTCTGGGTCCTTGCCTAAATGCCCTACAAGTATTACTTTATTAATTCCTGACATGGCATAAAATAACGGAAAATTAATTTATAAATTAAAAATATTTTTTATTAATATAAAAATGGCTTTTGGGAGTGCCAAGTTATGCAGGTTTTCAACTGTGGTGTAAAACCAGTTTACTTCTAATTTAACAGGTTTGGTACTTGTTTGTATCAGCCTAATATATAAGCGCTGGTGGGTGAGGATGTGTTTATGCACCGCTACGTCACCCGTTATCCGGATGTCATCGCCTAACATATCCTTTACCTGGGGCAGGGCCGGTAGTTCGTTTAAGGGTAACAGCGATTCGGTTTCAACCAGGGGGAGGTCATACATGTTGGCCCAGATGTCCTTATCGCCTCTTTTATTCATTAATACGGCATCGCCATCGGTAATTAAAAAGTAGTTTAAAAAGCGCTCGCGCACTTTTACTGTTTTTAATTTAACAGGTAAGGCAGTAGTGGCATTGTGGATAAATGCGTTGCAGCTGGTATGCACCGGGCAAATGCCACAGGCCGGATTTTTAGGCTTGCACAGCATGGCGCCAAATTCCATCATGGCCTGGTTATGTAATGCCGGGTTTTTCCTGTTAAGCAAATCATTGGCAAGTGTCTGAAATATCTTTTTACCCGTAGTGGAGTTAATAGGATCATAAACACCAAAATAGCGGGCAAGCACGCGGTATACATTGCCATCAACAACAGCCTTAGCTTCATTGGCCGAAAACGAAGCGATGGCGGCAGCTGTGTACTCGCCGATGCCTTTCAGTTTAATAAGCTCATCATAACTGTCAGGGAATTTACCATGATACTGTTCCTGTACCAGTTGCGCTGTTTTAAGCATATTGCGGCCCCGTGAGTAATAACCGAGGCCTTGCCATAATTTAAGTACTTCATCCTCATTAGCGGCGGCAAAGCTGCTTACATTTGGGTAGCGTTCAACAAAACGGTAAAAGTATGGCAGGCCCTGCTCTACGCGCGTTTGCTGTAAAATAATTTCAGACAGCCATATCACATAAGCATCGGTAGTGTTTCGCCAGGGTAAATCGCGTTTGTTTTTAAGGTACCACTGTACCAATTCGTCGGTAAAATTCATTGGTGTAAATCTAAGTAGGGTTAAAGTAAAAGGCGAAAGGTTTTTAATATCGAATAGTGAATGCCTTTTTTGCAATAAAAAGGGGGGTTAATGCTGAGTGCTAAATACCTGATACCGGTATGCTGCAACGGGAAATATCGGCGCATTATCGGGTGTTCCTGATTAAATATTATTCTTCAACTTTTACCTTTCACCCTTAGCCTTTTAACTGTAATATGTAACGATAATGTCCGTTTTAGTTATTGAATAAAAAAAATCGGATAAATATTTCGCTCTTAAATTATAAAGCGATACTTTTGCAACCCCAAAACAGTTAAGTATTTATATAATTAAATAAAAGTAAATCAGATATGACTAAGGCAGAAATTATAACTGAAATCTCATCTAAGACAGGTATAGAGAAAGTAGACGTGCAGGAAACGGTTGAGGCATTTTTTAAAGTTGTTAAAAGCTCAATGGTTGGCGGCGAGAACGTTTATGTTAGAGGATTTGGAAGTTTTGTTGTAAAGAAAAGAGCGAAAAAGACAGCACGTAACATTTCAAAAAATACTGCCATCATCATTCCAGAACATTTTGTACCAAGCTTTAAACCAGCTAAAACTTTTGTTGAAAAAGTTAAAACAGGTAACAAAACCAGTAAATAATTATAAGCATGAATAAGAAACAGATAGCCATTAGTGCAGCCATAGTTGTTATTATGGGCTATTTGTACTATTTACCTGTTAAAGGTTTAATAAAATCCAAAGAGGCAAAAACCGATAAAACAAATGTAATGACAGCGAACCGCAAGGCTTCTGCTGCCGTAACGGTTGATATGGTATCTGCACCTGCTAAAGCCGCAATTGGGGCGGCATTAACAGCTAAGATAAATGATCTTGAAGGGCAATTAAAAAACGCATCAGGCGCTGACGAGCTTAAATTGCAGAAGCAATTGGCCACCCAGTGGGATGATGTTAACCAGCCAGCTCCGGCAGCATTTTACTACCAGGCCATGGCCCGTAAGGAAAATACACTGGAAGATTGGTTAAATGCAGGTAACCGTTTTAATGATGCTTACAAACTTACACAGGACACTTTAACGCAACCCGTATTTGTAACTAATGCTGCGGAAGCGTTTCAAAATGCCCTTAAATTAAAACCCGAAAGCCTTGAGGGTAAAACAGGATTAGGTGTTGCGTATGTAAATGGCGCCGCCGGCCCTATGCAAGGTATTGCTTTGCTGCTTGACGTAGTTAAGAAAGACCCGAACAATTGGAATGCAAACCTTAATCTGGGAATGTTTGCCATGAAATCTGGTCAGTATGAAAAGGCAGTAGGCAGGTTTAAAACATTACTTGCCCAAAAAGCTGAACTGGAGCCTACTTTTTATCTGGCAGAAAGTTACAAGCAACTGGGCATGAAAAAGGAAGCCATTGAGGCTTACCAAAAATGTAAAGAAATGATGCCCGATCCTGTATTTGGGCAGCGCATTGATGAATACATCAAGGAATTAAAGAATTAATCACATTTAAAAATTATTATTATGCCGAGCGGTAAAAAACGTAAAAGACACAAAATGGCTACCCACAAACGCAAAAAGCGTTTAAGAAAAAACAGACATAAAAAGAAATAAGCTGCTTTTTTAAAGCAGCTTACCTGCTTTTTTACAGGCAGGTAGCTTTAATAGTGTTTTTTTACCCACTTATTAACATTCGGTTTATACCGTTTTAAGAAATGGAGTAGCAGTTGATAAAAGAATTAATTATCGATTCATCCCCAAACGGGGCTACTATTGCATTATTACAGGACAAACAACTTGTAGAGCTTCATAAAGAGCAAGTCAGCAACAATTATACTGTTGGTGATATTTACCTTGGGCGCATAAAAAAAATTATGCCCAGTTTAAATGCTGCTTTTGTTGACGTTGGCTATGAGAAGGATGCCTTTTTGCATTATCTTGATCTTGGGCCGCAGGTGCAAAGCCTGTTAAAATTAACCAAGCAAGTTCGTAGCGGGGGATACCAATCGAAGCTTTTGGATGGCTTTAAGCTGGAAGGCGATATTAACAAGGGAGGAAAAATCTCTGAGATATTGTCAAAAAATCAGCTTATCCCAGTACAAATAGCCAAGGAACCTATATCAACCAAAGGACCTCGACTAAGCTCTGATCTTTCAATAGCTGGCCGTTATGTGGTATTAGTACCATTTTCGGAAGCTATCTCTATTTCAAAAAAAATAAAGAGCAATACAGAGCGAAACAGGTTACGGAAGGTTGTTGAAAGTATTAAGCCAAAGCATTTTGGTGTTATTATCCGTACGGTATCTGAGGGTAAAGGGGTTGAAGAGTTACAAAAGGACCTGCTTGATCTGATATCAAAGTGGGAGTTATTTATTACTAAACTGCCGTCTGTGGAGCCTTCAAAAAAGGTTCTGGGCGAAATTGGGCGTACATCAACTATCCTGAGGGATATTTTGAACCCCGATTTTCAGCATATTTATGTAAATGATAACAGTATGTTCGAAGAAATTCGGTCATACATTCATGAGATATCGCCAGATATGGAAAGTATAGTCCGTATGCATAAGCATAAGGAGCCTATATTTGAACATTTTGGTGTTGATAAACAGATTAAGGGAGCCTTTGGCAAAACAGTGAACCTTGCCGGTGGCGCTTACCTGGTGATTGAACATACTGAGGCATTACACGTTATTGACGTAAACAGCGGTAACCGTACTGCCAGTAAAGAAAACCAGGAAGAGAACGCCTACCAGGTAAACAAAGAAGCGGCCAAAGAAATTGCCAGGCAGTTACGCCTGCGCGATATGGGTGGTATTGTGGTTATTGACTTTATTGACATGCACAAACCACAGAACCGCAAGGAACTGTTTGATTATTTACGTACCGAAATGCTGTTGGATAGGGCCAAGCATACCATTTTACCTCCGAGTAAATTTGGTTTGGTTCAGATAACCCGTCAGCGCGTAAGGCCCGAAATGAATATCGTTACCAGCGAGGTTTGTCCTACGTGTAACGGTACCGGTACCATAAGGCCAACTATTTTGTTGCTTGATGATATCGAGAACAACTTCAATTATATATTGGATGAGCAAAACGAAAAGGGAATTACCCTGTGCGTGCACCCTTATATTGAAGCTTATATTAAAAAAGGCATATACAACCGCCAAATGAAGTGGTTTGTAAAATATGGCCAATGGATCAAGGTTAAAAGCAACCCCGCTTACCAGATCACCGAGTTTCATTTCTTCTCGTCAAAAGACGAAGAAATAAAACTGTAAAGGAATTAGATATGCAGCAATGCAATCTCAAATAAGCAGATGTTTTAATTAACATCTGCTTATTTTGTTTATAGGTTTTTGGAAAAATAATGACATGTCGATGAGGTATGGTGAACTGTGCAAGCTCACGAAATAGATGTTTCACTCCGTTCAGGATGACAAGTGTTTTTTGTTGCGTTCCACCACAAATAAGTGCCACCAGGCTTTCCCTGTCAGTTGAAAAAAGCGGTTTGATTACTTTGTCACAACAAAGTAAAGGCCCTCCCGCGGTCAAGAGCGGGTATACGACATACTCACGAACAAATAGATCCTTTTCTATCGCTCAAGATTGACAATTGAAGATTGCTTCGTTCCTTAGGATGACAGCCATGCTATAGTGCTTTATGCCATCTTCTCAATGCATGTCCAAATACGCCGCGGCAGTATCATGTATCTGATGTACCACTACGCCTACGCATTTGTTATTGACATCTATTTCAAAAGAGATACCTTTATTCATATCTGTATAAGCCTGCACCTTACCATCCTTATTTTTATAATCGCTGGTTGGGCTCAGGTCATAGTACTTTTTAATAGCATCCATGGCACTTCCCACACCCAGGCCCTCGGCAGTTTTAAATTCAGGCGAGGTGATCAGGATTTTTTGAATACGGCTGATGATCTCATCCTTGGTGCCCATTTTGCGATGCGCAAACACACTTGTGCGGTAACCGGATGCCTTATGATGAGCGTACCATACCATTAATGAACTCCCCATGGCAGCATCTGAACTATCGGGCCGACCCAGTAACCCGCTCACATTGGCAACATTTTCATTTAATAAAATACGCCCAATGCTCCGGCCGGGAGTGATGAGCCGGTCGGCCGGTGATGTTTTGGTTGCGCCGGTATCCGCAGCCTGCCGGGTGGTATCATTAACATTTTGTTTCTGGGCAGATTGATTACAGGCCAGTAAAGCTGTGCTCAGCAATAATATTAAAAAGCAGTTCTTCATCATGTATCAAACATAACAGTATTATATTTATTTTGTTGCCATGGTAATTTACAATGGGCATAACCAAATCAATATTCTTTTGTTAGCTAACTAATGATATCCAAAGGTCAACAGGTTATACAGCAATGGTACAAGCAAAAAAACTGGCACCAGTTCCCCTTTCAGCAGGAAATGGAGGCCGCTTATCTTTCGGACTATTCCGGCTTGCTGAACGCGCCTACCGGCAGCGGAAAAACCTTTGCGCTGTTTTTGCCCTTTTTGGCCGCGTTTATTAACAAGCATCCCGATACGTATACCACTCAAAAAAATAATGGACTGCTCATGCTGTGGATCACCCCGCTGCGCGCGCTTACCAATGACATCCGCAAAGCCATGCAGGAAACGTGCGATGAAATTGGCCTGCCCTGGCGCATTGCCACCCGCACCGGCGACACATCGACAGCAGAGAAACAGGCGCTCAAAAAGAAACTGCCCGAAGTACTGCTCACCACGCCCGAAAGTCTGCACCTGATGCTGGCCCAAAAAGATTATCCCAAAATGTTCAACAGCCTGCAGGTAGTGGTTATTGACGAATGGCATGAACTGTTAGGCACCAAACGCGGTGTACAGGTGGAGTTGGGGCTATCAAGGTTGAAAAACCTCAAAGTGGTTCAGGATATAATAGCTACCATAACAGAAAGCTCCCTCCCCTTCGGGGAGGGTTGGGGAGGGGTTCGTATCTGGGGCATCAGTGCAACCATCGGCAACCTGGAGCAGGCGGCGGAAGTATTGCTGGGTAATGATTTCCCGCCGGAGCGGATAAAAATGGTGAGGGCCAACCTGGATAAAAAGCTCGAAATAAAATCTATCATTCCTGACAATGTGGAGAATTACTCCTGGGCAGGTCATATTGGTTTAAAGCTGCTGCCCCAGGTAATGGAGATAGTGGCGCGCAGTAAAACCACGCTTATATTTACCAATACCCGTTCGCAATCCGAAATCTGGTACCATGCCATTCTGGATAACTACCCGGAGTATGCAGGTATTATGGCCATGCATCATGGCTCGCTGGATAATGAACTGCGCAACTGGGTGGAGCAGGCCCTGCATGCCGAGGCGCTGAAAGTAGTTGTATGCACTTCCAGTTTGGATCTGGGGGTCGATTTTCGTCCGGTAGATACCGTGGTACAAGTAGGCAGCCCTAAGGGTGTTGCCCGTTTTATGCAGCGTGCCGGTCGGAGCGGGCACCATCCCGGTGCCATATCAAGGGCTTACTTTGTCCCTACCCACTCGCTGGAACTACTGGAAGGTGCGGCGCTGAAAGAGGCTATTAAAAAAGGAATATTTGAAAGCCGCGACCCTATGCTGCTCACTATGGATGTGCTAATTCAATATATGGTTACGCTGGCCGTATCTGACGGTTTCAGAGCCGACGAATTGTTTAAAGAAGTAAAAAACACCTATGCCTTTGCCGATATTACCCGCAATGAATTTGGCCAGTTGCTTGACTTTATTACCAGCGGGGGCAAAACCCTGGCACAATATGATGAGTTTTTGAAAGTGGAGGTTGAAGATGGTTTGTATAAGGTGAACAGCAGGCGCGTAGCCATGCGTCACCGGCTTAGTATAGGCACCATCACCAGCGAGTTAAGCATCCGTGTTAAATGGTTAAGCGGGGGCAGCCTGGGCACTATTGAAGAATCGTTTGTATCCAAATTAAAACCGGGTAATACTTTTTGGTTCGCGGGCCGTAGCCTGGAGTTTATCAGGGTAAAGGAAATGACGGCTTACGTCAAAAAATCAAACTCCACCAAAGGGCTTATCCCCAGTTGGAATGGTGGCCGTATGCCTTTATCGTCACAATTGTCGGCAGTGTTCAGGGATAAGCTGGATGAGGTTGCTCATGGTATTGAAAAGGACGAGGAAGTTATAGCGCTGAAGCCGTTGTTCAACTTACAGCAGCAACTTTCGCATCTGCCCCAGAGCCACGAGTTCCTGATAGAGTCATTTAAATCGCGCGAGGGGCACCACCTGTTATTTTATCCGTTTGAGGGTCGGCTGGTACACGAGGGCATGGCATCGCTGCTGGCATTCCGCATCAGCAAAATTAAAACGGCCAGCTTCTCCATAGCCATGAATGATTATGGGTTTGAATTACTTACCGACGAGGACGTACCGATTGAACAGGTGCTGGAAGATGCCAGCTTTTTTTCGATAGATAACCTCCTGGACGATATACAGCATAGCTTAAATGCCAATGAAATGGCCCGCCGCAGGTTCAGGGATATTGCACACATCGGCGGGTTGGTATTTACCGGCTATCCGGGGCAGCAAGTAAAAAACAAGCACCTGCAGGCATCTACCTCTTTATTATTTGAAGTATTTACCGAGTATGAGCCCGATAATCTGCTGGTAAGGCAGGCCTATAACGAGGCCCTTGCCTTTCAGCTAGAGGAGTTCAGGCTAAGAGCCGCCCTGCAGCGTATAGCTACACAAACCATCATCCTGAAAGAGATTGAGCGCCCTACCCCCTTTGCCTTCCCCATTATGGTTGATAGTTTAGGGCGCGAAAAACTGACTACCGAAACAATGGAAGAGCGTATAGCCAAAATGGCCCGCCGTTACGGCGCAGAAGGCGTTGCCGAGCCTGACGACAAACGAAAAAGCCGCAAACCCGGCATCACCAGGAAAAAGGGCTTTTAGTTAACAAATTTGTTACCGCAAAAAAATATCCGCAACGGTTAAACCATATCGCGTTTTTGGGCTCTTACCTTAAACAATTTTACCTTTATGACAACCTTAAAACTACACCGCCTGGCTATAGCCTGCAGTCTTTTCCTGGCATCATGTGGAACCATCGCCCCCGATTACCTGGGCGATAAGTATGACCCAACCACCAAAACCGATGTTTATTATGACGCTAAGGACGTTAAACAAAGCTTTAAGGTAATAGGCCACTTATCTATGGTATATTACAACGCCTATGATTCTGATTATTACAAAAACAAAATGACAGATAAAGCCAAATCAATAGGTGCCGATGCTGTTATCATTTTACAGAATGACGGCCATGAAAGTAAAGAAATGGTAAGGGCCGATGCAGTAAAATACAATTAAACGGCCTCCACATTTACAAGGATTTTACCAATGCAATAACCTACAACTCTCTACAAGAAGTAATAGAAAATTATGTGACAAAAGGTAAACCTGCCTGATGTTTTCCCTCCCAACGGGAGGGGTGTGTTGGGTTGTGAAGTGGCAGGGAGGGGTTTATTCACCTTGTTTATGCATAAACCCCTCCCTGCACCCTCCCGTGGGGAGGGAATCGCACCAACCTCCTTTGCTTCTATAATTTACCTGTCCTTTCACAGACTATTATTATTCAACAGAAAGCGTTATCCCCGGAATATTAATCTTTTTATTCCCTATTGTTATATCTATTCCCATCTACACATTTGTTATTTCTGCATATCCACACCTAAAATTACGACAGGCTTTTTACCTTTGCCCTTATGGAAACTATCACCTGGCATGATTTTGAGCAAGTGGAGCTCAGAGTTGGTACCATACTTGAAGCAACGGATTTTCCGGAGGCCCGTAAACCTGCCTTTAAGGTTGAGGTTGATTTTGGAGAATTTGGCATTAAATGGTCGAGCGCACAGATCACTAAACATTATACTAAGGAGGAATTGCCCGGCCGCCAGATTGTTGGAGTTATTAATTTCCCTAAAAAACAGATCGGAAAATTCATGTCGGAGTTTTTAGTTACCGGCTTCGCCGATGAAAACGGCGACATTGTTTTAGCCGCTGTTGATAAACCTGTGCCCAACGGCAGTAAACTTGTTTAAATGAGATACATTAGTTTTGAGGACGAGCCGGCTATTTCGCCCGATGAGTTTTTTATGGGTGAGGCTTTAAAAGAGGCACGCTATGCCCTGGAAGAAGACGAGATACCTATTGGCGCTATTGTAGTGTATGGCGGTAAAATTATAGGTAGAGGGCATAATTTAACCGAACGATTGAGCGATGTATCGGCCCATGCAGAAATGCAGGCGCTAACGGCAGCGGCCAACTCCATGGGTGGCAAATATTTACCGGGCTGTACCTTATACGTAACTATGGAGCCATGTGTCATGTGCGCCGGGGCATCGTACTGGTTTCAGGTGAGCCGCATTGTGTTTGGAGCTTATGATACCAAACTGGGTTTTGGCAGGCTTAACCAAAAGATAACCCACCCTAAAACAGTAATTACCGGGGGCATCCGCGAAAACGAATGTTCAGATCTGGTGAAGAACTTTTTTAAGGCAAAACGCAGGTAAATTGTACATAGCCGGCAAGCCGTGTACAATCCGAACTAATACACAAACCTGACAATTTTTTTAGAACAAAAACAGTATTCATCTCTTATATTTGTTTCATCACAATCATTAAACTTTAAAATAATAATTATGGCATTTACACTACCGGCGTTATCCTACGCTACCGATGCACTGGAACCGCACATTGATAAACTGACCATGGAAATTCACCATGGCAAGCACCACCAGGCTTATGTAACCAACTTAAATAAAGCCCTTGAAGGTAAACCTGAAGCTGATAGCAGCATTGATGATATCATTAAAAATATTTCAAAATTTCCGCCTGCTGTACGTAACAATGGCGGTGGTCACTACAATCACTCTTTATTCTGGACTTTGCTTTCTCCAAACGGAGGCGGTGAGCCTACAGGTGCATTGGATGAAGCCATAAAAAGCACTTTTGGTTCATTTGCTGATTTTAAAACCAAAGTATCTGAAGCCGGTGCAACACGTTTTGGATCAGGCTGGGCATGGTTAATTGTAACTGCCGATAAAAAACTGGCTGTTACATCTACACCAAACCAAGACAATCCTTTAATGGATATTGCCGAAGTAAAAGGTACTCCTATTTTAGGTATTGATGTTTGGGAACACGCTTACTACCTGAAATATCAAAACCGTCGTCCGGATTACTTAGCGGCTATCTGGAACGTAATCAACTGGAAACACGTTGCTGAACTTTACGCAAAAGCAACTGCTTAATTTTTGTTAGGCACATAAATTTAAAGCGGCAGGATTTGATGATTCTGCCGCTTTTTTATTTAATTTTATTTAGCAACAGTAATTACTATTTTACCACATTATTACGAGGTGCGAAGCTATTATTCAAACTTGTCATCCTGAGCGCAGCGAAGGATCTGTTCGGGAGTAAACAAGTTCAAAATAGATTCTTCGCTGCGCTCAGAATGACAAAGAAAATTTAAAACACCATCGCCCCATGAAAG
Source organism: Mucilaginibacter saanensis (assembly GCF_014200575.1). Classification (GTDB taxonomy): domain Bacteria; phylum Bacteroidota; class Bacteroidia; order Sphingobacteriales; family Sphingobacteriaceae; genus Mucilaginibacter. The sequence goes on from NZ_JACHBZ010000026.1 coordinate 20,157, forward strand.
CCATCGTTTTAGAAGCCGCCGACAAACCACTGGTATGCAAAGAAGTTGAAAAGCCAACCCTTGCCCCTGGCGAGGTTCTGGTACATATTAAGGCCGCGGCATTAAACCGCCGCGATTACTGGATAACGGTGGGCAGGTATGCAGGTATTAAGTATCCTACCATATTAGGATCAGACGGGGCGGGTACGGTTGCCGAAGTGGGCAGCGAGCAGGACAACCATTGGCTTAACCAGGAGGTGATCATCAACCCCAGCAATAATTACGGCAAAAGTGATAATTACCAGGGGGCAGACTTTAAGATATTAGGCTTGCCTGATGACGGCACCTTTGCTGAATACGTGAAAACCCGTGTAGAATACCTGCACGCAAAACCAGCCCATTTAACCTGGGAGCAGGCTGCCGCCATACCCTTAGCCGGATTAACTGCTTACCGGGCATTATTTACCAAAGGCAATGCAAAAAAAGGCGACAAGATATTGATATCCGGAGTTGGTGCCGGTACGGGTGCCTTTGCGCTGCAATGGGCAGTTGCCGCCGGCTGCCAGGTGTTTGTAACATCGGGCAGTGGCGGAAAAATTGAACGTGCCAAACAATTGGGTGCAGCAGCCGGTGTAAACTATAAAGCACAGGACTGGGCCGAGCAACTGAAATTAATGGCCCATGGTTTTGATATTATTATTGATAGCGCGCTGGGGAATGGTTTCGCCAAGTTCCCCGATCTTTGCAACCCCGGCGGGCGCATCGTGATATTTGGCGGCACAGCCGGTAATATTCCCCCGCTTGACGGGCGCAAGTTTTTCTGGAAACAGCTACAGCTGCTGGGCACTACCATGGGCACTCATGATGATTTTACGGCCATGATAAGCTTTGTAAACAAGCACCAGATAATACCTGTAATTGATGAGGTATTTGCTTTAAAGGATGCACAAAAAGCCATTGATAAAATGGAGGCATCCTCACAGTTTGGTAAAATTGTACTGCAAAACCTGTAAGCCTGCACATTCAAATTAAGGTTTGTAGCGTGATTGCCCTATAATCTACTAATTTTGTGGACTTTATTTAGGCATGATCAAAAAACCCATAGACCTGCTGCTGAAAGAGTCGGCAGAAGAAGGAGAACACTCATTAAAACGCTCACTCGGCCCGGTTAATCTTATCCTGATCGGGATAGGCATCATCATCGGGGCCGGTTTATTTTCATTAACAGGTATAGCAGCCGGGCAGCATTCTGGCCCCGCTGTAACTATTTCCTTCCTGATAGCTGCTGTTGGCTGTACTTTTGCAGCTTTGTGCTATGCCGAGTTTTCGGCCATGATACCGGTTGCGGGCAGTGCATACACCTACTCATACGCCACCATGGGCGAGCTTTTTGCCTGGATCATTGGCTGGGACCTGGTGTTGGAATATTCTGTAGGTGCTGCTACGGTAGCCATCAGTTGGTCGCAGTACCTCACCAAGTTTTTGTCGTGGTTTGATCTTTATCTGCCTCCGCAGCTTATCCTATCGCCTTTTGAAACCGCCAAAGCCGCCAATGGCGATGTAGTACGCGGTATTATTAACCTGCCCGCCGCCTTAATTGTTATTGTGGTAACCAGCATTATTATCCGGGGTACCAAGGGCTCAGCACTTATCAATGCCATAATAGTAAGTTTAAAAGTAGGTGTGGTACTGGTATTTATAGCTGTTGGCTGGTCATTCATTAATCCGCAGAACTATCACCCCTATATACCGCAAAATACGGGCGTGTGGGGCAACTACGGCTGGTCGGGCATACTACGCGGTGCCGGCCTGGTTTTCTTTGTATTTATAGGGTTTGATGCCGTATCAACAGCAGCCCAGGAGGCTAAAAAACCGCAGCGCAACATGCCTATAGGTATTATTGGCTCGCTGGTGGTTTGTACCATCCTGTTTGTAATATTTGCCCACGTAATGACCGGAATGGCCAACTATAAAGAGTTTATAGGCTCGGGCGCACCGGTTGCCATCGCTATTGAAAAAACACATTACCAATGGCTCAGCAAGGCCATTGTACTGGCCATACTCATTGGTTACACTTCGGTTATCCTGGTTGATTTACTGGGACAGTCAAGGGTATTCTTCTCCATGTCAAAAGATGGTTTATTGCCTCAAGTATTTTCTGATATACACCCCAAATTTCGCACGCCCTGGAAATCAAATATCGTACTCTGCGGTTTCATTGCCCTGTTTGCAGCGTTTGTACCCATCAGGGTAGTTGGCGAAATGACCAGTATTGGTACGCTGCTAGCCTTTGTAATGGTTTGTGCCGGAGTACTTATTTTGCGTAAACAGCAACCCAATATCCACCGTCCGTTTAAAACTCCGTTGGTGCCGCTGGTACCTATATTAGGTATATTGGTTTGCTTTGCCATGATGACATTTTTGCCCGGCGATACCTGGCTCAGATTATTAATTTGGTTGGCAATTGGTTTAGTGATATATTTCACCTACGGTAAAAAAAACAGTGTAATACGAAAAAGGCTTGCAGCAAAGCAGGGATAGTTTTCATGAACGAGGATATATTAAAATTAAAAATTGAACGGATAAACTGGGAAACGCCCGATACTGCAACATTTTATTTGAGCAATACAAGCGGCAAGCCTGTACATTACAAACCCGGACAATTTATTACGCTGATATTTAATCATCGTAATGAGGAGATCCGCCGGTCATATTCCTTAGGCTCGTCGCCGGATGAGGAACTTTTATCCATCACGATAAAACGCATTGCCAACGGCGAAATTTCACGCTTTATGCTGGCTAAGGAACATCCCGGCGATATATTAACCGCCCTTGCACCTGCCGGCAGATTCACCGTTACCGGGTTTGAGCAGGAAAAAGATATCCTGCTGTTTGCCGGTGGTACGGGCATCGCTCCAATATTTTCGCAGATCAAGTACATCTTAAAGCGCCCGGGAAAAAGCAGGCTTACCCTTGTTTACAGCAGCCAGGATGCCGCCTCTGTTGTATTTAAGAATGAGCTTGATACCCTTGCCTTGCAGCACCCCAATAGGTTTACCATTGTTTACCTGCTCAGCAGCCAGGCCAACCGGCTTAATACCGACAAGGTTGAAATGCTTACCCGAAAAATTGTACAGCATCACTTAACAAAAGCCGAGTTTTACCTTTGCGGGCCGTTTCCGTATATGCGCATGATCAGGTTTGCACTGATATATATGGGTATTGATCCCGGACAGATCCGCAGGGAGAACTTTGTGTTGGAAACAGTAGCGGTAACCAGCCCGGCAACCAATTTTCCGCCCCGCAACATTAGGATCAGGTTTAAAGACGAACTGCATAATCTTGCCGTTGGCGAAAACCAGTCGATACTGCAGGCTGCATTGCAAAACAATGTGCCCCTCCCTTACAGTTGCCGCAATGGTATATGCTCTACCTGTACTGCCAAATGCAACAGCGGCAAAATTGAAATGGTAAAAAATGATGTGCTCACCGATGCCGATATAGCCAAAGGCTGGATATTAACCTGCACAGGGCATCCGGTTAGCGATGATGTGGTGATATCGTTTGGAGAGTAAATGGGTATATAACTGACCATTAACAATAACTGTCATCCGGAACTAAGGATCTATTAGCGAACATGCCTCTTGAATAACAGATGCTTCGCTATCGTTCAGCATGACAAGTTTTTTTTATAACAATAAAGCCATACCCCCATCGGGTACCGTGTTTATAGCATCATAAATCGGGGATATTAGCTCCATGATTGCTATAAACACGATGCTCCCACGGAGCGTGATGGAGGATGGCATTATTTCTTCTGTGTTTTTGACGCCCTGTCACGCTGCATGATAAACTGGTGTTATGTCAAATTATGCTGTTTATGCACCCTGCGATGCACTACCTCTTTTACCTTTTTTGATTTGGATTTTTTGCGTTTACCCAACCATATAATAAAACCGGTTACGGGTAGCGATGCGCAAATAAGGCTGGTTAAAAAGGCGATGATCTTACCGGTAAGGCCCAGGATCTGCCCCACATGAATGTCGTAATTCATCTCATTCATCTTTAATCCGGCACTCTTTTTGGCCTGCGGCAGGTCGTTGATCAGCTTGCCGGTATATTTATCAAAATCATAAGAGTCGCTGTTGTAGTAACGTAATGATTTGGCATAGGCGGTAATGCCAATGGTACCGGCTTTGGCTGCATCATCATTAATCAGGAACATGGCGGCAGCCGGCGAGGTGAGCCGCGCCGATGCAAATGCCTGATCAATAACGTTTTTATTATCAACCTTGCCGTTCAAAAGCGAATCAGATTTGGCAACCAGCTTTTCCGTTGGATGTGCTTTACCCAGATTAGCCGTTGCATAAATACCATCGCGCACCGATTCAAAAACCATTGACAGGCCTGTTATAGCCAGTATAAGCGCTATGGAGGTGGCATAAAACCCAAGCACATTATGCAGATCATAATTTACCCTGCGCCAGCGGCTATTCCACTTGATATTAAAACTGCGCTTACGATCACTTTTGCGCTTTGGCCACCAGAGTATAAGCCCGGTTATCATGATCACCATAAATATAATGACCGATATGCCTACTACAAGCCCACCAACCTTGGCAGGCAATAACAGGTAAAGGTGTATGTACTCCACAATAATAAAAAAGTTGCGGGCAGGGTTTTCGGTATGGGTTATTTTGCCGGTATAAGGATTTAAATAAATATACAACATGCCATCCTTTGGCAAATTCACCAATACCCCGGCAGGGCGGTCGGCACCATAATAATACATATAGCTGGCCGTAGCACCTGCGCGGCCCTTAAGTGCTTCGGCCTTTAAAACCGAGGGATCAAGATAAGGTTTGTGCTGCATTTCCACCTTCCGGTAGCTGTGTATGGCATCCTGTATCTCATCCTGAAAGCAAAACAGGCAGCCGGTAATACTTACAATAAACACCACCAGCCCGGATATAAATCCGAGCCAGCGATGACAAAACAAGATGATCTTTTTAAAAGTCATTACTAAAATTTGTAAGCAAACGTAAGTGCATAATTTCTTAACTTTTGCGGGTTAACGGTAGTATAACCAATCCAGTATTTTTGATTGGTAAGGTTATCCATTTTGAACCCGATCCTGTAGTTGCTGGTATCGTAAAATGTGGATGCATTTAATACCGTGTATGCCGGTAGTGTGAACACGCCTAAACTTCTGCTATTTATAATTTTGTTATCACTGGCATAGTTACCACCAAAACCAAAGCCCAGGCCTCTTACTATACCATGTTGTAAACGATAGCTTACCCAAAAATTGGCAGTATAAGGCGACGCTGCAGTTGAAGGACGCAAACCAATAACTGTAGCATCTGTTGTATTTACCAACTTAGAGCTGTTATAAGAAACGCCGGCTATTACGTTTAAACCAGCCAGCGGATTAGCAATAACTTCGGCTTCAACTCCCTTACTTACCTGGGTGCCGTCCTGTACAGATAGCACCGGATTAAGGGTAGACTGACGAACAATATCCTTTACCTTGATGTCATAATAACTCACCGTACTGCTTAATTTACCATCAAACAAATCAATCTTAACACCTCCCTCTAGCTGGTTGGCCTGCTCTGGTGTTACCGGTTTATTATCTTCTCTGATACCCGGAGCGTTTTTAAAGCTGTTCTGGTAATTTGCAAATAAGGATACATGATCTTTTACTGGCTGATAAACCAACCCAAATTTTGGCGAAAATGCGGTTTGCTTGTAAGCGCCGGTAGTTGTTTTAGTGGTAGGATCATAATTACCCTGGTTATCAAACCTGTCAACACGTAAGGCAGCCGATGCAATTAACTGGTCGGTAATATTAAAAACATCTGAAACATAAGCGCTGTAAGTATTCCTTTTATAAATTGCCGGATAAGTAAAGTCATACTTTCCTGTGGCGTATAACGCATCCATAGCTGCCTTATTGAAGTTGGCATAGTTACCGTTACCTTTTGCAGATACCGTATCAAGTGTACTGCCGAAGAAGAACTGGTTAGAATTATCCCTAAAGAAATCCAAACCGCCAACAAACCTGTTCCGGAACTTACCTATCTTAAAATCACCATTAAAGTTTTGTTGTATCTCGATCATATCATCCGTACTGTTGCGGGTTGACTGGTCATTGCGGGAAATTAAATCGCCGGGAAGCAGGTAGAAATAAGGGCCAAAACCATTTGAATAACTGTGGGTGGCACTGATATTGGTACTTGAGGTCCAGGCATCAGATATTTTATATTTTACCTGGCCAAAAAAGTTAGCGCTTCTTGAAGTTTGAGTCAGATCGTTACCGGCATAGCTTTGCTTGTAATCAAGATTAAGCTCATCTGCACGGTCATGCCCTAAAGCAGCAACGGTTTGGTTGTATGGGAAAAAGAATATGGATTTACCTATGTTTTTACTATAAAACAATTCGGCATCAAATGAAATGGTTAACCTGTCGGTAGCATTGTATATTAAACTTGGCGCAACAGCCCAGCTGCGGTTAAAACCTGTGGTCTGAAAACTACCATCATTGTTAAAAGCGGTGTTTAACCTAAACAACACTTTTTTCTGCGCATCTAACGGTGTGTTGATATCAAGTGCAACACGATGAAAATCATAGTTTCCCTCGCCAAAACTAAGTTCGCCACCAAATGAGTCGTAAGGTTTTTTAGTAACCCTGTTAATTAAACCACCATACGAGGTTAAGGTGCTACCAAATAAAGTTGCCGAAGGACCTTTGATTACTTCTATGCGGTCTAAATTAGCCGCATCAATAGTGGAGGTTACATTACCTGCTATGCCGTTTCGTAACTGGCTTTGTACAATAAAACCACGTGAATTGTAGTAGCTGCCGCCATCGCCGCCGCGACCGGTTGCCTCCCACATTTTTTGTATACCAGGCGCATTTCTTAAGGCGTCATCAACAGAAAAAATTTGTTGCTCCTGTAATAACTGGTTGGTTATGGTGGTGTAAACCTGCGCATTCTCCAGGTTGCTTAAAGGCATTTTAGCCACATCCTGGCTTCTTTTAGTTTTAAACTTATTTACCTTACTGCCATTAACACTTACTTCTTTTAAGCTGTTGTCGGCTGCGCTTACCGTGATGGCTGGCAGGTTAAGGGTTTGCCCTGCTGTTATATCAATTGGCTGTTCGTGGCTTTTGCTGCCTACCCGCGATATCAGCAAGGTGTATTTGCCTTGTGGTACCCGTATTATGAAATCGCCGTCCTCGTTAGTTACGGTGCCGTATTTGGTACCTTTAATTGTTATCGAAACGTTTTCGGCCGCTTCATTAGCGGCGGTCACCACATGACCTTTAACAGTACCTTTTGTTTGCTGTGCAATAGCAAAACCCGAATGAAAGAGCAGTATGATTGTAAAAATGGAAAGAGAGAATACTTTACGAAATGTAAGTTGGTGTTGAAGCATTTTATTTAGACTAATTACAAATAATGGCCAAAAATAAAACACAACACCTTACAATCCAAATTATTTAGAACAATTATAAATAATCAAGAACGTAACCGCCCAATGAGCAGGCGGTTTAGTATATCAAATATCTATCACTTCCTTTTTCTTTTTACTTTTCATTCGCTTGGGAACAAACTCCAGTATTTCATTTTTCAGAGCCTCAATCATGCGGCGTTTTAAAAAATTACGCTGTATTACAATACTTACTTCGCGGGCAGGCTCCGGCGATTTAAAATAACGTACCCTGTCCAACTGCTTGTCATTCAAATCGGCCAGAGCCAGTTCGGGTAATATGGTGGCACCATTATTTTGGTCAACCATGCGCTTCAGGGTTTCTACACTACCCGTATTATATTCAAAGTGCTGAAACCCCTTGGTTGATTTGCGGCGCTGGCAAATATTTAAAACCTGCTCACGCATGCAATGCCCTTCGTTAAGTACCCAGATCTCTTCCATATCAATATCCTCCGGGTTAATGTTTTTCTTTTTGGAGAGTTTACTGTTTTTTGATACGTAGGCCACAAAGTTTTCATAAAAAACCGGGATCTCGGTTAAGGTATTTTCATGCAGCGGGGTCGACATGATGCCGCAGTCAATCATTCCTAACTTTAACTGCTGTACAATTTCCTCAGTTGTCTGTTCCCAAACCACCAATTTAACCTGCGGATATTTTTCAATAAAACCATGTATAATTTTAGGTAATATATAAGGTGATACGGTAGGTATAATCCCCACCCTCAACTCGCCCGATAATTCCTTTTGCCTGTCGGTAATAATTTCCTTTATTTTTTCGCTTTCAGACAGCATAATGCGCGCCTGCGTAATTATTTCAATGCCAATTTCGGTAGGCGTTACGGGCTGCTTGCTGCGGTCAAAAATTTTAACCCCAAGGGTATCTTCTAACTTTTGAACCTGCATACTCAGCGTAGGCTGCGTAACAAAGCATTTTTCGGCTGCTAATACAAAACTCCGGTAGGTATCAACAGCTACAATATATTCAAGCTGGGTAATGGTCATATAGATAAATTCTATTCAAATATAACAATTATTGATTTTTTCTATTGAAATATAATGGTGAAGTTTGAACTAACAAAACCAAATAATATGGAAACTAATAAAAAAAAGCTAACTACTGCATCCGGTATCCCCTATGTGGAGCATGAAAACTCCCAAACCGCCGGACCAAGAGGGCCAATTCTGTTACAAGACTTTATACTACATGAAAAAATGGCTCACTTTAACCGTGAGCGCATACCAGAACGTGTTGTACACGCCAAAGGTTCAGGTGCTTATGGAAAATTAACCATAACGCATGACATTTCAAAATATACCCGCGCCAAAGTATTTAATACCATAGGTAAAGAAACCAAATTATTTATTCGTTTTTCAACAGTGGGCGGCGAAAAAGGATCAGCAGATACCGAGCGCGACCCACGCGGTTTTGCTATAAAATTTTACACCGAAGACGGGAATTGGGACCTGGTTGGGAACAACACTCCTGTATTCTTTATTAAGGACCCTAAAAAATTCAGCGATTTTATACACACACAAAAACGCGACCCTTATACCAATTGTAAAAGCGCCACTATGATGTGGGATTTTTGGGCATTAAATCCGGAAAGCCTGCATCAGGTAACCATACTGATGAGTGATAGGGGAACCCCTTACGGTTACCGCCACATGGATGGATTTGGAAGCCACACCTTCTCCTTCATAAATGTACAAAACGAAAGATTCTGGGTGAAATTCCACTTTAAAACCCAACAGGGTATTAAAAACTTTACCGATGCCGAAGCCGGTGAAATGCGCGGGAAGGCACCTGATTTTGCCCAGCATGATCTGCTTACCTCTATTGATAGCGGCGATTTCCCTAAATGGGATATGAAAATACAGGTAATGCCCGAAGCTGATGCCAAAACATACCATATCAACCCGTTTGATTTAACTAAGGTATGGCCACATGCTGATTACCCATTGATTGATGTGGGCGTAATGGAACTTAATGAAAACCCCGACAATTATTTTGCCCATGTGGAACAGGCTGCCTTTGCGCCGGCACACGTAGTGGATGGTGTTGGCTACTCGCCCGATAAAATGTTACAGGGCCGTATCCTTTCATACCCTGATGCACACCGCTACCGTTTGGGTGGTAATTACGAGCAGATCCCGGTAAATAAATGCCCTTACCTGGTAAGCAATTATGAAAGAGATGGCCAGATGCGGGTAGATGGCAATCATGGCTCGGGCCCTAATTATTTCCCAAACAGCTTTGATGATATCGAGGCCGATCAAAGTTATAAAGAACCGGCCTGGGATTTTGGCAGCTCGGTTGCTGATTGGTATGACCGCAATGCCGAGGGCGAAAATGATCATTACACACAACCGGGTAATTTATACCGCTTAATGGATGCGCAGGCCAAGCAGGACCTGATCAATAATATCGTAAACTCTATGAGCGGTATTGGTGGACCTAAAAAAGAACAGATAGTTAATCGCCAGCTTTGCCACTGGTTCAGGGCCGATATTAATTTAGGGATGGCAATTGCCAAAGGCCTTGAGCTTGACCTTAGCGAAACCATGAAACAAATGCCCCAGGGAGTTTAAGTTAGTTGCAGGCAACAGGTTTCCGTGATCTATTAATCACCTATAAAAACGCCAGGATACATCATGTATCCTGGCGTTTTGTTTAAGCTTATTTGTAGATAAAGGTAAAACCTTACTCCACCGTAACTGATTTAGCCAGGTTACGCGGCTGGTCAACGTTACAGCCGCGCATTACGGCAATATGGTATGCCAGCAATTGCAATGGAATGGTAGCTACCAAAGGCACAAAGGCCTCATTGGTTTGGGGTATTTCAATCACATAGTCGGCCATACTTTTTACCTCGGTATCACCTTCGGTAACTATGGCTATTACGTGGCCCTTACGCGCTTTTACCTCCTGTATATTACTAATTACCTTTTCGTATGATGAATGCTGGGTGGCTATAAATACAACCGGCATATCATCATCAATTAAAGCGATAGGGCCGTGCTTCATTTCGGCAGCAGGATAGCCTTCGGCATGGATATAAGATATCTCCTTAAGTTTTAAAGCGCCTTCTAAAGCTACCGGGAATGAACTTCCCCTGCCCAGGAACAGGCAATTGGTGGAGTCTTTAAATTTGGCAGCAATTTCCTTAACATGATCATTTGATTTTAAGGCCTGCTCTATCAGCTGCGGTATTTCGTCAAGCTCGGTCAAATACTCCACCAGCTTGCTTTGTGTTATTTTGCCGCGCTGCTGGGCTATGTAAAAAGCAATTAAAGTTAATACACTCACCTGTGCAGTAAATGCCTTGGTTGAGGCTACCCCAATTTCGGGACCGGCGTGAGTATAAACCCCAGCGTGTGTAGTACGCGGTATAGACGCACCTACCACATTACAAACGCCAAAAATAGTAGCGCCTTTTTCCTTCGCCAGCTCAATAGCGGCCATGGTATCTGCCGTTTCGCCCGATTGGGAGATGGCTATCACGAGATCTTTTTCGGTAATAATAGGGTTACGGTACCTGAACTCAGATGCGTACTCCACCTCAACCGGTACACGGGCATATTCTTCAATCAGATACTCACCAACCAAACCGGCGTGCCATGAGGTACCACAGGCAATAATAATGATGCGATCAACATTTTTTAGTTTTTCGGCATACTCCTTTATCCCCCCCAACTGCACTTTGCCCTGCTTTGGATAGATGCGTCCGCGTAAACAATCACGAATAGAACGGGGCTGCTCGTATATCTCTTTAAGCATAAAGTGATCATAGCCGCCTTTTTCAAGCATCTCCAGTTTTAGGTCAAGTTCCTGTATGTAGGGTGTTTGAACCGAGTTATCAATATTTTTAATGAGCAGGCTGTCCCGATTAATGTAGGCTATTTCGTTGTCATTTAAATAGATCACATTTTTGGTGTACTCCACAATCGGAGTAGCATCCGAGGCAATAAAGTATTCGCCTTTACCTACCCCTATTACCATTGGGCTGCCTTTACGCGCTGCTATTAACTGATCAGGCTCATCGGCGCTCATGATCACAATAGCATAAGCACCTATTACCTTATTTAAGGCTACGCGTACGGCATCGCGCAAGTCAAGACCTCCCTGGTGTTGTATATCTTCAATCAGGTGTATTAAAACCTCGGTATCGGTATCACTTTTAAAAACGTGCCCTTTAGCCAGCAGGGTTTCTTTAATAATACCGTAGTTTTCAATAATACCGTTATGAATGATGGTCAGCTTACGATCGCCTGATGAGTGCGGGTGCGAATTTCTGTCGCTTGGTTCGCCGTGGGTAGCCCAACGGGTATGGCCCATGCCTAATGATCCTTTCAAATCAATGTCCTTAACAAACTTTTCAAGGTCATCAACCTTACCGGCCTTTTTGTAAACCTTCAGCTCTTTATCCAACAATGCAATACCGGCGCTGTCATAGCCGCGGTATTCCAAACGATGAAGCCCTTTAATAACTATGGGATAAGCATCCCGATAACCTATATAACCTACAATTCCGCACATAATAAAAATAATAAAATGTAAATGGAGCAAAAATAGTTAGCTATATAACATCATTCATAGTTAATTATTTTAATTTTTTGAGAAAAGACCGCAGTTCTTACCAACTTAAAAGCAAATTTTAAGAAGTGCAATTGGCTTATACAAAAAAATCCCCTTAACGGGGATTCTTTGTATATAAAAAGGAGTTTCTTTTTACTTGCGTATCCGGGTGTAAATGATATTTAGCTTAATATGATTTACCTTGTTAGGTGTTGTATTATCAGTTCCAACCAGTATGCTCCGGCCTGCGGTTGCCACGGTTTGCGCTATATCAACCCCCGCTGTGGTATTGATTACAGTAGTATCAACAGGTGCTATATAAGTACCATAATCAATGGTCTTTTTACGTATCAGATCCTGAATGTATGCAGTTACCACAAAATGATATTCTTTCTGTGTTTTATTATAGAAACCACCAAATACAGCAGCTCCTGCACTACGCGCATCGGCCGTTGAGGCATCCTGGATATAGGTACGTGCATGAGCCAGATCTAACTGATACATGGTTAACTTAGGTAAGGGTGCAAACGGAATACCGGAGTTTGCTACCGGTGTAATTACCAGTTCGGCACGGTTCAATACAATAGAATCTGAATTAAACTTATCCAGCCCCGGGAAACTTATCTTAGCTCTTAAGCCACCGGCTCCCTGCAGGTAAACAACGTTTTGTGAGGTAGACTGGTTATTTAATGCCGCAGTAATAGTTGCAGAACGTGTGTAAGCAATCTCCGCCGCATGCGACGAGAATGGCAACGAAACCGTAGCCGTATCTATAGTGGTACCACTTACAGACTTGTAAAATACGTCTATATGTGATGAATCAACCGCAAGCTGCATAATACCACCCACATCTGTTGATTGTGCCTTGTCAAGCCTAACATATAAACCTTTTATAAAGTTCTGGAAAAGTGTGGTTGATGCAAGCTGTGAGCCGTTTGCGTTAAACAGGTTGTCATAAATAAATTTTTTGCTGAACGGGATACGCACCTGCGGACCTACCTTTTGTATGGTATCTACCTTAGCATCCCTGATATTAACAATGGTTACACTGTCATGTGTGCGGGGAGTAAAGGTTTTTGTACCCAGTAAAGTACCGGTATTAACCTGCCAGCGCTTGGTGTTATAATAAACCTGTGAGCCGGCCTTTTCATTTAACTGGTACACATTGGCTATATAACGGGTAGCTACAGAGTCGCCGTAAAAGCCGTTTGCATAGCGTAACACCATTACAACCGAGTCAATAGTTAAAGTACCTGCTGGCACGGTATAGGCCGCATTGTTTGGTAACGAAAGGGCAAGTACCACACTTGATTTGGTTGATCCTAATTCAGGGTCATCAAAATTACCAAGGGGTGTTTTTGCAAGGGAGGATGTTACCACAGAATCTTCGGCAACGGTGTTGATCACAATGTTTGAGTCAACAATTAAGCTTCCGTTAATCTGGTTTGAAGAATCGATACCTAAACCAATTCCATCCTGGCGTTTACAACTATTAAAAATAAAAAGACTTATTAACAGTGTCAATAAGTCTAATCTTAAAAATTTCATATATAATATTAAAGATTATGCAACATGCACCAATTCGTCGTTGGTAATTTCGTCGTAAAAATTGTAATAATTTTCGAAATCTGCGGTAGAATCAAACTCTAAAACCGATTTATTGCTGTTTTTAACATTATTTAACACATCTGCGTCTATATGCTCGCTGCCCAAAACTATCCCGTCAGAGTACTGAATGGCACCTGCGTACAGGGCAGAGTTAGTACCTTCTTTGTAAGCTTCAACGTGCTGCTCGGTCATGTTATTCATCACAGCTTTGCGCACAAATTCGCCATTCATTTTCTCTTTAAAATCATTCTCGTAAATAGAGTAGATGATTTTTGAGTTTTTAAACGTAGGATCGTCTTTGTAAGTAGTTTTCAAATAAGCCGGTACCAATGCACTTAACCAACCATGGCAGTGAATAATATCCGGAGCCCATCCTAATTTTTTTACTGTTTCCAATGCTCCTTTGCAAAAGAAAATCATTCGCTCATCATTGTCGGCATAAAACTTACCGTCTTTATCACCAAACACATGTTTACGCTGAAAATATTCTTCATTATCTAAAAAATACACCTGCATACGCGCCGCCGGGATAGATGCTACTTTAATGATCAGCGGGTTATCATTATCATTGATAATAATATTCATACCCGATAAACGAATCACTTCATGAAGTCTGTTCCTGCGCTCATTAATATTACCAAAACGCGGCATAAGGATACGAATTTCGTAACCTTTCTCCTGCATAGCCTGCGGAAGTTGGCGTGTTATTTCAGCAATTTTTGTGAGTTCGAGAAAGGGAGACATTTCATGAGTTATAAACAAAAGCTTAGATTTACCCATCACTTAATCAGTATTAAATATGTAAAGAAGTCAAAAAATTTGAGTCTGCAAATATAATCATTATTATATGAACTGTCAACGAATTATGCAAGTAACTTTTGGTATTTTTTGGGCAAATGCACACCTTTACCAAATTTTGTAAACGTATTTACATTGAAGATATTTACCACCAAAAAAGAAATTGCACAGTATTTTACTCATAAAGAGAACAAAATAGTGGGCTTTGTACCAACCATGGGCGCCCTGCACCAGGGCCACCTGTCGCTCATTAAACAGGCACAGCAAAACAGTGCCGAAGTAGCGTGCAGCATTTTTGTAAACCCTACCCAGTTTAATGATCCCAAAGATCTTGAAAAATACCCCAGGCCAATAGCTGCAGATATAGCTATGCTTGAGCAGGTTAACTGCGATATTTTATTTAACCCCACAGTTAATGAAATATATGATGATAATGAGAAATGGCATTTAAATATAGGCGATCTGGAACATTTGCTCGAAGGTGAGTTCAGGCCAGGGCACTACCAGGGAGTTACGCAGGTGGTTTACAAACTATTCAGCATTGTTAAGCCTGATGTTGCTTTTTTTGGCCAGAAAGACTACCAGCAGTTTATGGTGATCAGTAAAATGGTTGAGCTGCTAAACATGCCGGTTAAGTTAGTGATGTGCCCCATACAACGCGAAAGCGACGGCCTGGCCATGAGTTCAAGAAACATACACTTAACCCCCGCCGACCGCAGCAATGCCCTCATCCTATCCAAAACCCTAAACTGGGTTAAGTACAATTTTAATGCAGACGATATACCTGCGCTAAAGCAACAAGCCGAACTAATGATTAGTAATCAACCCGGAATTGAACTGGAGTACCTTGAAATTGTTGACGGCAAAACCCTGCACCCCGCTACAGCCAACACCAAAAGCATAGTAGCCCTTGTAGCAGCCAGGGCAGGCAAAACAAGACTAATAGATAATATGCTGATAGCGTAGGGAAAAGGAGGTGAAAGGATAAAGGTTAAAGGCGAAAGGTAAAAGGGTAAAGGTAATTTTTACTTAAATGTTAAAACTCGGCAATAACACCTTTTGCCTTTACCCTTTCACCTAACTATTTTCACCTTTGACCTTTCGCCTTTATCCTTTCACCTACTATTAATTATTTATAACTTTGCGCCATGGTTATTGAGATATTAAAGTCCAAAATTCACCGGGTTAAAATAACACAGGCTGAGTTGAATTATGTGGGCAGTATTACAATTGATGAAGACTTGATTGATGCGGCTAATATTATCCCCAATGAGAAAGTACAAATTGTAAATAATAATAATGGCGCACGCTTTGAAACCTACGTTATAAAAGGCGAGCGCGGCAGCGGAACTGTATGCCTTAACGGCGCAACCGCACGGCTGGCCCAGGTAGGCGATATTGTGATCATCATGTCATACACTTATTTGGAAATGGATGAGGCCCGCAAATATGAGCCGATATTGGTATTTCCTGATGCGGATAATAAATTATTAAAGTAATTTATGGGCACTAAACCGTCGCTATTTTACTTGATGAAACCTCTTCTTATCCTTTCGCTTCTTTTTGCTTAAGTAAGCTGTTTTGCACAACGGCAAAATGTTTACTTTTTGAAAAACAATGGTAAACATGTTGATTTACGCGATAGTGCCGATTTTATCCGGATAGTACGCGAGCCCGATTCAGCGTCGGCATTTTACAATGTATTTGAATTTTATCCTAATGGTACAAATAAACTGATCGGAAAAAGTTCATTTATTGACCCGCTGAGGCTGGAAGAGCAATGTATAACTTATTACAAAAACGGGCACAAGCAAAAAACATGCACCTACAAAAATGGCCAGCTGATTAATAATGAATATGATTATTACCCCAACGGCAAACTTTACCAGGCAAAACAATTCCCGGCTGATGGAAAATACTACAATGAGCTCGAAAACAATTTCCTGCTCACAGAATGCCTTGATTCATTGGGCACAAAACTGGTGACCAACGGCAATGGGCACTATGTTGGTTATGATGATGACTTCAAAAAAACAACCAAAGAAGGCGACATAAAAAATGGCAAACGCGATGGTTTATGGAAAGGCCGGTTTGATGAGGTGCACACTCGTTTCGAAGAAAATTACGCCAACGGCGTACTTATTTCAGGTACAGCCACGCTTGACGGTGGCAAAATAAACACCTACACCAAAGCAAGAATGATAGCGCCTGAATTTAAAGGCGGAATTGAGGCTTTTGGCAGATACCTTTCCAGAAAAATTGAATATCCCTATACAGCGCGCCGGGACAATATAGAAGGTAGGGTTGTTTTATCATTTGTAGTTGAAAAAAACGGACAGGTAACAGAGATCAAAGTACAAACAGCTGTAAATCCCGAACTGGATAATGAAGCCATAAGAGTTTTAAAAGAATCGCCAATATGGGTGCCTGGCAAAAGGTTTGGAGTACCGGTAAGGGTAATTTACAGCGTACCCATTAATTTTGCCTTAAACGGAAACTAATTACGCGGATAAGCGCCTAAACTAAGCGATACCTTTAAACTTACGTCAACATTATTGCTTTTACGCAGCAGGTAAACCATCCTGATGCGTACGTTTGGCTGGCGCACCAGATCGTCTAAAAAGTGCGAATTATCAATATCCAGCACAATATCATTACCAACGGTAGGTGTAATATCCTTACGCACCGCTACCAGTACTTCATCGCTGCCATCGGCCTTGCCCATATAAACCCTTAAAGAAACAATATTGCCAATGTTATAATTAGAAGGATCCTTTGACAGTAACTTGGCCGATATCACCCTCACCTCGCTTATTTTGCCTGCATTGTTACCATCTTTTGTAAAATCCTGATCAAAACTGGTTGCTGTACTCAAGGCAGTGTGCGCCTCGCCCACCGTTGCCGATGCCGGGATCACCATATTAGCCGTATACGGAAAGGTTGACTTTACGATGGACTGCATCATGGCACAGCTGCCAAAAAATAAAATTGAGGCAAGTAAAACAAATACAGGTTTCTTCATCATAATTCAGTTGTAAGGTAATTGATGAATACTACAATTACAAGTTTAATTAGTTATATAAATATATCAAGATTTTATGGAAACAAATAGTTTCAGGGGCAGACAATCACTATATTATACACTATAAAAATTTAAAACATAAACCCGGCTCAAACCTGGTCAAATAACCCAATTAACAGATGTGTATAAATTATATACATTAATTCTAAAAAAAATATTAAATGTTTTCACAAAACTCTATCTTTGCACCCCGACACTGAGGTCGGGATTTCTTCGCTCCCAGTGCATAGGAAAAATCGTTATCGTCTTAACAGACTTTTGCCTTTTGACTTAGAACTTTTGACTTAATAAAAGCCCTATGCCCAAAGATAACTCCATCAAATCCGTACTAATTATTGGTTCAGGCCCTATTATTATAGGTCAGGCTTGTGAATTTGACTATGCCGGCTCGCAAGCTGCGCTATCACTCAAAGAAGAAGGGATTTCTGTATCCATTATCAACAGTAACCCTGCAACCATCATGACCGACAAGGTAATTGCCGATCATGTTTACCTGTTGCCACTTACCTGCGCAAGTATTGAACAGATACTTACCGAACAAAAAATCGATGCTGTACTGCCTACTATGGGCGGCCAAACCGCGCTTAACCTTTGTATTGAGGCTGCAGAAAGCGGTATATGGGAAAAATACGGCGTAAAAATTGTTGGTGTTGATATTGCCGCAATTGAAAAAACAGAAAACCGCGAGGCTTTTCGCCAGTTAATGGTCGATATAGGAGTGGGGGTAGCTACATCAAAAATTGCCAACTCTTTTCTGGAAGGAAAAGAAGCTGCACAGGAAATTGGCTTCCCGCTGGTTATCCGCCCAAGCTATACGCTGGGTGGTAAAGGAGCAGGTTTTGTACATAAAAAAGAAGAATTTGATGCTGCTTTAAGCCGCGGTTTGCAGGCATCACCATCGCACGAGGTTTTAGTGGAGCAGGCTGTAATAGGCTGGAAAGAATATGAGCTGGAGCTGTTGCGTGATAATAACGACAACGTGATCATCATCTGCTCTATCGAAAACTTTGACCCGATGGGTATCCACACCGGCGACTCGATCACCGTGGCCCCGGCCATGACCCTGAGCGACCGCTGCTACCAGGATATGCGTAACCAGGCCATCCGCATGATGCGTGCCATTGGCAACTTTGCAGGCGGCTGTAACGTACAGTTTTCTGTAAACCCGGCCGATGAAAGCATCATCGCTATTGAAATTAACCCGCGCGTATCGCGCTCATCGGCACTGGCATCAAAAGCAACAGGTTATCCAATTGCTAAAATTGCTGCCAAGCTGGCCATAGGTTATAACCTTGATGAAATTGAGAACCAGATCACCAAAACCACTTCGGCTTATTTTGAGCCAACATTGGATTATGTGATTGTTAAAATACCACGCTGGAACTTTGATAAATTTAAAGGTGCCAACCGCGAGCTGGGCCTGCAAATGAAATCAGTAGGCGAAGTGATGGGTATTGGCCGCAGCTTTATTGAAGCACTGCAAAAAGCCTGTCAGAGTTTAGAGATTGGCCGCGCCGGCTTAGGAGCCGACGGCCGTCAGAGCCGCAACCTGGACGAAATTATGCACAGCCTGGAGCACCCAAGCTGGGACAGGCTTTTCCATGTGTATGATGCTTTAAGCTTAGGCGTTCCTATTGAGTCGGTACGTAAAGTAACCAAGATTGACCGCTGGTTCCTGAACCAGATCATGGATGTGGTGAACCTGGAAAACGAATTACGCCGCTACTCGCTGACCAACATCCCTGAAGAGTTTTTCTACACCCTGAAACAAAAAGGTTTCTCTGACACCCAGATAGCCTACATTTTAGGTAACGTAACCGAAGAGGATGTTTACCAGCGCCGCAAAGCCCTGGGCATTAACCGCGTTTATAAAATGGTTGATACCTGCGCCGCGGAGTTCCCGGCAAAAACACCTTACTACTACTCTACTTATGATGGCGAGAACGAATCTATCTCATCTGATAAAAAGAAAATAATCGTATTAGGATCGGGCCCTAACCGCATTGGTCAGGGTATTGAGTTTGATTACAGCTGCGTACATGGTTTATTGGCCGCTAAAGAAGCAGGCTTTGAGGCCATCATGGTAAACTGTAACCCTGAAACCGTATCAACCGACTTTAACATGGCCGACAAGCTGTACTTTGAGCCGGTATACTGGGAGCATGTTCGCGAGATTATTGAACTGGAAAAACCTTATGGTGTAATTGTTCAGTTAGGTGGTCAAACGGCTCTAAAAATGGCCGAAAAAATGCACGAGCATGGCATCAAAATCATCGGTACATCATTCAATGATATGGATATCGCCGAGGATCGCGGTCGCTTTTCAGACTTGCTGAAAGAACTTGACATCCCTTACCCTAAATACGGTGTTGCCGAAAGTGCCGAAGAAGCGCTTGAAGTAGCTCACCAGGTAGGTTACCCGGTGCTGGTACGCCCAAGCTATGTATTAGGCGGCCAGGGCATGAGCATTGTAATTAATGACGAGGACCTGGAAAAAGCGGTAGTAAGCCTACTGAAAAACCTTCCGGGCAATCGTGTACTGATTGACCACTTCCTTGATCGTGCCTCTGAGGCCGAGTCTGATTCCATCAGCGATGGTGACGATGTGCATATTGTGGGCTTAATGGAGCATATTGAACCTGCCGGTATCCACTCAGGCGATTCATTTGCGGTATTGCCACCGTTTGATCTGTCAGAAAACGTGATCAGCCAGATGGAAGAATACACGGTTAAAATAGCCAAGGCATTAAATGTGCGCGGTTTGCTTAACATCCAGTTTGCCATTAAAAATGATAAGGTATATGTAATTGAGGCCAACCCGCGTGCATCACGTACGGTACCTTTTATTGCCAAAGCTTATGATGTACCTTACATTAACATCGCGGCCAAAATTATGCTTGGCGCCAATAAACTCAAAGACTTCACCATTGAGCGTAAGCTTAAAGGGTATGCTATAAAAGAGCCTGTATTTTCCTTTGATAAGTTCCCTGAAGTAAACAAAGAGCTTGGCCCTGAAATGAAGTCGACCGGCGAAGCTATCCGCTTTATCCCTAACCTGGAAGACCCATATTTCAGACACTTGTACAAAGAGAAATCAATGTACCTGAGCAAATAATTAAAACATTAAATTACAGCTGTAGTTTAATTACTGATAAACATTTACCTGTAGCCCCGCGGTTACAGGTAAATTATTGTTGTACTTAGTTAGTTTAGATTGAGAGTTAATTCTGATAATACACAGGCCATCAACCTGAATACTGTTGATCCTGAAGATATAGGTGACGTTCTTGTAAAAATTGAAAAATCCTTTAATATCTGTTTAGACGATACATCCTTTAAGGATGTTAAAACCTTCGGTAAGCTTTGTGACATCGTTGTTGAAAAAGTAAAGCAAACCAATAGCGACAGCTGTACCACACAGCAGGCATTTTATAAAATACGCAACGCCGTTAACTCCACCATTTCCCCGCCTAAAGATTTAATAAAGCCCCAAACCAAATTAGCTGATATTTTCCCGAGGGATACCCGTTTACAGGTAATAGCTGAGATTGAAAAAGAAATGGGGTTTAAGATTAACCTTTTACAGCCTAAACAAGGCATTGTAGGTGCCTTTCTGTTTGTATTGCTGGCCTCACTGGCTGGTTTCTTTTTTCAGCCTGTAATGGCCTTTATAGGCCTTGTAGTTGCTGCCGCCGGTTTAATGCTTGCCGGCAAATTTGGTAAAGAGCTAAAAGTAAAAACCCTGGGTGATTTGGCCGAGAAAGTTGCCAAAGAACATCATATCAAATGCAGGCGCGATGCGGCCACCATAAACAGGGCCGAGATTGCGCAAAAAATAAAAGAACTTTTCACTGCCGACCTTTACCTGGAGCCATCCGTATTAACCCGCGATGCTAAATTTTAAATAAAAAAACCACCATAATTGTTAAACAAGACAGGTCATCCATAACAGGATGACCTGTCTTGTTTAACATCAGCGTTATCGCTCAATTGCAATTCACTTCCAATCCTGATACGGATTTGTTAAATTGCAAGCCTTATGGATATCCTGCACAATATCTTTAAAACAGTTATAGTTAGCTGCGCCTTTATTTTTAGTACCCACTTTGTAAACGCCCAGGCAAAAAATGCGATAGGCGTTGGCCTGGGGCTTAATGTTTCCAAGGAAAACAGCCAGGGCTTCGGCGGTGTTTTTCAGGGCGAAATAAAGCTGTCAAAATCAGTAAGCCTGTTACCCTCTCTCGGGGTCGAAATACCTTACGTTATATACCTCGGGCTTGGCAGCAGGTATTATTTTACACCAAAAGTATATGGCTCCATCGGCGGCTTTGCCCATTACGATGGTGACAATGGTGGCTTGGGCGGCTCGGCCGGCGTAGGTTTTATATTGCTATCAGCCCGCAAACAGGTTTTAGATCTTAACCTTCATGGCGATTATATGGAGAAAGACCATCGCAACACACCTGTTGCAGGTTTTCGGTTAATCTACAGTTTTTCGTTCAGCAAGCTGGATTAGCTAAATACATCATCCTATTGATCAACAAAAAGCCCCTTTACTTCAAAGGTTAACCGTCTTTTATCATTTGTTTTAACCTGGTGTTGTTTTTTCCCGGTAACGGTATCACCAGCCAGGTGTTGCAGGTCGTCGGCTATAAACTGCTTTTGGGCCACGCCTTCCATAATTACCCAGCGCCCCACAAGGTCAGCAGGAATGGTAACATCATAATTTTTAAAATGTGCCGCTATGGTTTTGCCGCTCCCGGCATCCAACTCAAACCAGCCTCCCTTTTGGTGCAGCACCTTGGTCACCTTTCCCCGTATGGTAGTGCTTATGCGCGTTTTTTTACCCATAAACGCCTCCAGGGTATCGGCTTTCATGAGCGCAGTTATATTAGGTTTTTGTCCGTAAACCATGCCGTGGGGCAAAGGAGTATGCTTTTGTGCCAGCACTATAGCGGGTATAATCAGGAAAAATAATGATGCAAATAGTTTCATAACATTGCTTATTGTTGTATAACAATTACCACAGCAAAATGTTGCTTGTGCCTGCTATGCTATTTATTAGTTTCGTAATGACATTTTTACTTAAAAAATAATTTCTTTAAGTATCATTTAGCGTATAATGCGCGTATATGTTAATGTATGTTAAATCGTGTTAATGAATGTTAAATACAGCACATACGTGTAACATACAGCATTGCGTTGAGTTAATTTTGATGGCAATGACATACTTACTTCTTAATTTATAACACATGAACAAAACCTTGACTAAAGCAGTTTCATTTTCGGCTTTCCTATTGGCTATTATTTTAACTTTTTCCGGATGTAATAAAGGCGGATCAGATGTTACCGGCACTATCCCGGTTTTAGTAACCACCGATGTAGCCATTGGCGCAGCGGGCACCACAGCTTATAGCGGCGGTTTTATTACCGCAACACTTACCAACGGCTTATCGGCCATTGGTGTATGCTGGAGCGCAACCAATCAAACCCCAACCATTACCGACTCCAAAACATCAGATACGCTTAGTACCCTTGGCTTTTCGAGCAAAATTACCGGGCTAACTCCTAAAACTACTTATTACCTAAGGTCTTATGCTACCAATGCATTAGGTACAGGTTATGGTGGTGTGATACAGTTTACCACCCCTGCAGATTTATCTGCTATAGGCGGTACGGTAAGCACATTGGCTGGTAACTCTGCCAGCGCATTTAACGATGGTACCGGCAGCGGTGCTTCATTTAACAGCCCGCAGGGCTTAACTATGGATGCCAGCGGTAATATTTACGTAGCCGACTCCTTTAACAGCGCTATCAGAAAAGTTACACCGGCTGGCGTAGTAACTACCCTTACGGGTAACGGCACCATAGGCTATACGGATGGTTTGCTTGCCGATGCCCGTTTTTACGCTCCGCAAAGCCTCATAGTTGATGCCTCCGGCAATATATACGTTGCCGACCTGGGTAATAACATGATTCGCAAAATAACACCGGCTGGTGTGGTAAGTACCCTTGCCGGAAGTGGCGAAGCTGGTTATGCCGATGGTACAGGTGCCAACGCTACCTTTAACACCCCACGTGGCCTGGCATTTGATAGTCAGGGAAACATAATTGTTGCCGACCGCGGTAATAACCTTATCCGTAAGGTTACCACAGCAGGTGTAGTAACTACTATTGCCGGTAACAGAACAGCAGGCTATCTTGATAACTCAACAGCTTTAAGTGCCCAGTTTAACCAGCCCAATGGCATTGCCATTGATGCGCAGGGTAATATTTACGTTGCCGACCTGTTAAACTATGCTATACGCAAAATAAGCACGGCAGGTCTGGTTACCACTTATATTGGCGGCCCTAAAAAAACTACCATCATAGGCAATCCGGGAGCTATTTTATTTGATGCTAAAGGCAATTTATTTATAACCGATCAAAATGGCCGCGTACTGGAGATCAACACCAACAAAGTGTTAATTTCATTAGCCGGAAACCTGGCCACACCTGGCTTTGCCGACGGACAAGGTGTAAGTGCCTTGTTTAATGCACCACAAGGTATAGTTGCTGATGTCAGCGGAAACATCTGGATAGCGGATAGTAACAACAACCGCATCCGTAAAGTAGTATTACCTGCAGAATAATTACCGTTAACGATAAACGTAAAAGGCCCCTGTCCGCATGAATATCATGCAGGCAGGGGCCTTTTTATTATCAGACATTTTTAGCCGAACAGCTGGCCAAAAACCTCTTCAATACTGCTCACAATTTTTATTTCGATATCATAACGCGAAAGATCCATCCGTTTTTTATCCTGTCCGCCTGATGGCAGGTTATATTTTGATATAAATATCTGGTTAAAGCCCAATTTCTGAGCTTCGGCAATACGCTGCTCTACCCGGTTTACCGCCCTGATCTCGCCCGATAGTCCTATTTCACCGGCAAAGCAGGTTTTAAAAGGTATAGGCATATCCTCATGCGACGAGATAATGGCAGCCGCCAAACCCAGGTCAATAGCCGGGTCCTCTACCCTGATGCCTCCGGTTATATTTAAAAATACATCCTTTGCACCCAGCCTGAATCCGCAGCGTTTCTCTAAAACGGCCAGCAGCATACTCATTCGTTTGGTATCAAAGCCGGTGGCGGTACGTTGCGGCGTGCCATAGGCCGATGTACTTACCAGGGCCTGTGTTTCTATCAGCATCGGGCGCATGCCCTCCAGCGTTGCCGAAATGGTGATGCCGCTTAATGGTTCATCCCGCTGTGACAACAGTATCTCTGACGGGTTGGACACTTCACGCAAGCCCTCGCCCAGCATTTCATAAATGCCCAGTTCTGACGCCGAACCAAACCTATTTTTCACGGTACGTAATATGCGGTATACATGGTGCCTGTCGCCCTCAAACTGTAAAACGGTATCAACCATGTGCTCCAGTATTTTGGGGCCGGCAATCATACCGTCTTTAGTGATATGCCCTATCAGGAACACCGGTGTAGAAGTTTCCTTGGCAAAGCGCAGCATTTCTGCGGTACACTCTCGTACCTGCGATACACTGCCGGGAGTTGATTCAATATGGGAAGAATGCAGAGTCTGTATCGAGTCTATTACTACCAAGTCAGGCTCCAGTGCCTCTATCTGTTTAAATATATTCTGGGTAGATGTTTCCGTTAGGATAAAACAGCCCTTGCTGGCTTCTGATTTGGGATTTACCGCATCAGGAACTAACCTTTCCGCACGCATTTTTATCTGCCTTTCGCTTTCTTCGCCCGATACGTACAGCACTTTCAGGTTTGGCATATTGAGCGCCAGCTGCAGCATCAGCGTTGATTTACCGATTCCGGGTTCGCCGCCTATCAATACCAATGAACCGGCTACAATACCCCCGCCTAAAACCCGGTTAAACTCTTTGTCGGGAGTTAACATGCGGAGTTCTTCGCTAAAGGTAATATCTGCCACCTCTACCGGTTTGTTAGCACGCTGCTGGGTGTTGGAGGTAACTTTCCAGGTGGGTACGGCGACGGTGTTGCCTTTATCAATAATTTCTTCAACAAAGGTATTCCACTGTTGGCATGACGGGCATTTGCCCAGCCACTTGGCCGACTCAAAGCCACAGCTTTGACAGAAGTATGCAATTTTGGTTTTAGCCATGCTTTAAATGTGCAGATTTTTTAGATGCGCAAATATGCAGATTTAATTGGAAATCAACAGATAAAATACTAATTTAATTAGTAAGTCCCGGGTGCCTATTGCGGTGAAAGGCAGTCATCAAAACAAACTTGTCATCCTTGAGCGACAGCGAAAGGTTTTGTGTAAAGGCCTGTAAAACAAAAACGTCCCGCTGGATTACCCGGCGGAACGTTTTTGTAAAGTGATATCCAGCGCCCGAAAATTTATTTTTTCTCGGGCAACAATATCAGCTTGATCAGATTTTTGCCATTCAGATATTTGTTGGCAGCATCTTTGGTGCTTTGTACGGTTACCTGATCCAGGCTGCTCACGTGGCTCAGGATCTGGTCGGGGTTTTCCTTGTTTTGTGATGAAGAAGCCAGGTATCCGGCCCAAAAGATATTCTCTTTCAGTTGTTCCTGTGTTGAACGTGCTTCTTTAGCCACAAATTTTTGAATGTCGGTAGGCTGAGCTCCGTTTTGTTTGATCTTGCCTATTTCTTCTATCGTGGCATTTATCATTTTATCCACATTTTCAGGGGCGCATCCAAAATAAATAGAAATGGAGTATCTGCCACCCGGAATTTTGTGATACCCGGCTCTTACACCAGGGGCGTAAACACCGCTTTCCTGCTCACGCAAACGCTCAATCAGTTTAATATTAAGTACCTCTTCCAAGGCGTCCATTTGTAAATTATTGGCATCGTTGTAATCATAATCACCACTAAAAACCAACTGAACACTGCTTTTTTCGGCAACGCCCTTATTCACGGTTACATTAAGCTGTCCTGCTGGGGGATGGATGTCCATGTTTTTAAAGGTTTCGCTACCATTGGTAGATGGCAGTGCGCCCAGGTAATGCTCCAGGTAAGGCTTAACAGTTTGCACACTAAAATTACCCACCAGGGTAAAGGTAAAGCCGCTGGCGTCGGCAAACCTGCTTTTATAAAAAGCATAGGCCTTATCAAGCGATGCCGCATTTAACCGCGCAGGGGTGGTAACCATTGAACGGAAGTTATGGCTGCTTAACACTGCCGATACCGTATCCTGAAATACACTTACGGGATCAAGGCCGCGGTTAGCCAGTAGTGATCTTGTTTGATCAATCTGTGATTGCCATATATCTTTATCCTTACGTGGCTGCGTAAAATACAGGTAAACCAGCTGTAAAGCCGTTTCAAAATCAGCCGGCGATGCGCTGCCCGATATGCCTTGTGCAAATTCACTGATGTAAGGCGAAATATTAACGTTTTTGCCACTCAGCTTTTTATCCAACTGTCCCTGGTTAAATTGAGCGATACCGCTGCTGCTGATGATTGATGCCGCCAGGTTTGCGGAGGTAAAATCATCGTCACTTGCTAATGATGTACCACCAAAGGCATAGCCATTTATCAGTATCTGATCATTGCGGAATTCGGTTGGCTTTAAAATCACCTTTACTCCGTTACCCAGTGTAAGGGTAGTTGTGCCAATGGCATCATCGTTAACTTCGTTTGTAACCTTGCTACCTTCAGGCAATTTGCTCAACAATGGGTCTGATGATACATTATCAACATAAGGGGTTACATTTTGGCCTGCGGTACTTATCCATTGCAGCAATGTTTTTTCGGTAGGTAGTTTGTCCTTTTCCTTATCAGGAGCCTCTACAACTACAACCCTGTTTTGATCGCTGATGAATTTACCGGCAAGGGCGTTCATCTCGGCAAGGGTTATTTTGCCAATGTTGCTCACGTAAAAATTATACTCAAACTCAATACCGGGGATAGCTTCGCCGCTTAAAAAGTTTTGCTGGTATTCCTGTACAAAATTTACCGACCGGGTTTTATCTTTTTCACGGTAGGCATTTCCCATTTGTACCAGCGCATCCTGTTTGGCTCTTTCCAGTTCGGTAAGTGTAAAGCCAAATTTGCGGGCACGTTCTGTTTCGGCAACTACAGCTTTAATAGCCCCTTCCAGTTCACCGGGACGGGCCACAGCTAAAGAAGTAAAGGCATCCTGTTCACCTAAAAAGCCGGCATAGCTGGACCGACCATACAAAAATGGCGGGGTTGCCTTTTGCATCAGCTCGCCTAAACGTGCGTTAAGCATCTGGTTAAACAGTTGCTCCCTGATCTGCTGCATGTAATCAGTAGTCGTTTTGGTCGCAGTGCCGGGGTGCTTTACAACAATTTCGGCAAGGGTGTACGGGAACTCTTTATCCGTAGCAATTTTAACTACAGTGCCTGGTGTAGGCGGCACGGTATATTTTACACGCGGTTTTTCGCCCGGCGGGTTTTGCAGTTGCGAAAAGTTTTGTTTGATCAGTTGTTCTACCCGTTTAGGGTCAAAATCACCAACGGCAATCACCGCCTGCAGATCCGGACGGTACCAGTCATGATAAAAACTTTTAATGGTTTCGGGCTTAAAGTTTTTCAGAATGTCCTCTTTACCTATAGGCAGGCGCAAGGCATAGCGTGAGTTATTAAGCAATGCAGGCAGTATTTGTTGTTGTAAACGTTCCTGGGCATTTTTGCCGCGCAAGCGCTCTTCTTCTAAAACAACACCGCGCTCCTTATCAATTTCCGAAGGGTCAAAGCTTACATAGCCGGCCCAGTTAGCTAATATTTTAAAGCCGTTTTCAAAAATCTTAACCGTGTCAGATGGTATAGGCAGCTGAAATACAGTTTCGTTAAATGAAGTATAGGCATTCAGATCGGCACCAAACTTTACACCCGATTTCTGAAGGTAATCAACCATTTCATTTTTGGGGAAATCACGTGTGCCATTAAAGGCCATGTGTTCCGTAAAGTGGGCAAGGCCCTGTTGATCGTCGGTTTCCAGAACAGATCCCGCCTTAGATACCAGGTATAGTTCGGCCTTATTTTTAGGTTCAACGTTTTGCCTGATGTAATAAGTTAACCCGTTAGGTAGTTTACCGATGATCACCTGGTCATCAACCGGCAACGGTGTGCTCTTTGATGCCGGTTGTGCAACGGCAGGTTTGTTTTTTGTTGATGAAGCCGGTCGTTTTTTAACCTGAGCCAGGGCACTTCCAGAAGTGATGATCAAAGCTAAGGCAGCTAAAGAAAGCTGGCGGTTTAATTTCATATAATTAATTGGGATATTTTATGCTAAGATGCAAAACGAAACTATTAGTTACAAGTTATCTGCAATGTTGATTAGTTGACTTTTTCTTTTACTGCTGGCGGGGCGTCATTTTGAAAGGCGTCTTTCATCATTTGTTCCAGCTCGGGGCGATGATCAGCAACGGCCTGCTGACCAATAAGCATTCCTTTTTCTGTAAGTGCAGGAAGTTTTGAACTCACTTTTTTCCCCAACGGTGTGTTGTAAAAAGCAGATAGCCTGATCAGCTCATCCTCCGTAAATTCAGTGGCATATAGTTTGGCAATACGGTCTTTAAGCGTGTCCCAGGTAAAATATTTAGCTATAAAAGTATTCATCACCTTTATATAGGAAGCCCGGTGTTCTTCAGGCATCTGGTTACTTGAGGTAACAATCATTTTGTCCATCATGCCACCAAACAGGTTATTTACGCCCGTGGCAATCAGGAGTTGCTCCGCGGCCTTTAAATGTGATGCACTTGGCTCCGGTACAGCGGTTTGGGCCTTGAGGCCGCCAATAGATAACAACAGTAATGTGATAAGAGTGATAAGGTTTAATTTCATTGTTAAATTTTGATGATGATTTTTTTGATATATAGTAACCACATCACCAGCCATAATACGGCTACCGTAAATACGGCGCTGGCTAATGATGCGTTTACGGGTGAAAAGTAAGGTGCAAAAAGTGTTTGATAAATTGACGAGCCGCCAATTTTTATCAGGTTCATATAATGCGGTATATAACCCGACAGTACGTAGGCCGTAATGGCATTGGCGCCAAAAATTATAAAAAGATAAGTGAACCTTTTACGGCCCTGCACATCAATAAGCCAGTAACTTAAGGCCAGTGCAATGGTGGCCAAACCACCGGTAAACAACACAAAGGAGCTGGTCCATAATGCCTTGTTGATAGGGAAAAACAGGTCCCAGATTAAGCCGGCTATTACTGCTAACACGCCATAGGTAAACATCCAGCTCACCTTAACATTGTCGTCGCGGTCCTTACGTTTTAACCAGCTGCCTACCCTTATACCAAACAAACCGGTAGCCACTGCGGGCAAGGTCCCCAGTAAACCTTCCGGATCCCAGATATGGGATTCGCGCCAGAGGTGATTGGGAGTAAATACCAGCCTGTCTATCCAGGCGCCCATGTTTGTTGCAGGTTCCAGATTAGCATAGCCTACCCCCGGTACCGGGATAAAGGTCATGATGATAAAATAACCAATTAATGCCGATGCAAATATCCAGTCGCGGGTTTTTTGTGAGGTTTTGAGGAATAATACGGTACAAATAAAATAAACCAGCGCAATACGTGGCAATACTCCCGGTAAACGTAAATGAGCCAATCCACCATCGGGGTGCAGAATAAGTTGCGTGATCCATGGAATGGCGATCAATATAGCGGTACGGCGCAAGGCGTTCAATATCAATTTACCATGCGGCATGGTTGCCTTTTTACTCTCCATGGCATAAATCACGGATACGCCAACCATAAACAGGAAAAACGGAAACACCAGGTCGGTAGGCGTGCAGCCGTTCCATTTGGAATGTTCCAGCGGCGGATAAATATGCCCCCAATCGCCGGGATCATTAACCAGGATCATAGCAGCGATAGTAACACCACGCATTACATCGAGGGAAACAAGACGTTTTGGTTTTTCGGCTGTAATTGTATTACTCATATTTTAACGCGCTTGTTTGGTTATCATTGCCTGTGTCGTGTATAGTAGCTTTCTTATTCCGATTGATAGTTATTTGAGCTTCTAATTTATTTATCTCCTTGATAAATAGAGATCTCGATGCCAATACCCAAATCTGAACTAAGTTTTAATAACTCGGTTGGCAAATATTGAGTTTGTGTAAACTTGTTTGGATCATACTCTACACCAAAATCTAATATCGCATATTGAATTTCGGGGGTGGTGTTTATATGCTGTAATTCTTGTTGATAGTTATTTAAATAATCAATCGCATCCTGTATTTGCTGTTTAAAATTATCAAAATCGGCACTGCTTACTTCCTGGCTGCAACCAGAGGATTCTATCTTTTTTCCTTCAGGTTTAGATTTGATTTTTGGCGAACCTTTGTAATATATATTGTATGCCGATATTTTACTTTGGAAGATAAAATCGTCCACGTCAAAATTCTCACCCCATATTCTAAGCATGCAAGACATAATTCTCCCGGTTAAAAAATATTCCAGTTGCCTGTGTCCTCACAGGCAGCTTCTGCCGTTCCAACAGATAAGCGAATCGTCTGTGAAGGCACAGACGATGGAACATATACATATAACGTCATTGCGAGGAGGAACGACGAAGCAATCGCGAACAGTGCAAGTCCTCCCTGTAAAGTACGCGATTGCATCGCTACGCTCGCAATAACTTGTGTTTTTTAAAAAATATACCGCTTAAACGCCTCCATAGCTTCATACTCAGCCAGACCAAGCCGGTCATACCGCTGGGCAGTATCACGGGTGCGGTCCTCGGCACGTACCCAGAACTCGCGGGCATCATCGCCCGGGAACACCGGCCTGTCCTTTTGGGACTGGTGCTTAAAGATAGCGTTACGCTTGCGGATCACCTCCTGGGGTGATAAAGGCACGGCCATTTCAATTTCATAGGTTTCAAACTCATGCCATGCACCGCGGTACATCCACAGCCAGCAATCATCCACCCAGGCCTCCTTGCCCTTCAAGCGGGCCAGGGCAGCAATGATAATGTTGAAACACACCAGGTGGGTACCGTTCGGGTCAGCAAAGTCACCGGCAGCAAATATCTGCTGGGGTTTAACTTGCTGCAATAGCTCAAT
>NZ_JACHBZ010000027.1 GCF_014200575.1 Mucilaginibacter saanensis
CCGTCAGAAACAAAATTGTCCATAGGATATTCGCAGTTATAAAAAATCAAATCCCTTATCAAAATCATTTGCTTTTATCATAGAAATCAGGATGACAATTTCGTATTATATCAAAGTAAAAGTTATTCCAAAGTGATCTGCCTCCTGATGCTTTCTTCAAGCGAAATGAAGGTTTCTGTACGCTGGATACCTTTAACACCTTGTATCTGTTCGTTTAAAACTTCGCGCAAATGAGTGGTATCATGGCATACAATTTTGGCAAAAATGCTCCATTCGCCGGTAGTGTAATGCAATTCTACAATCTCTTTTATGGTTTTTAACTGCTTAACCGCTTCATTATACTGCGAGCCTTTTTCCAGGTATATACCTAGGAACGCTGTAATGTCATACCCTAACTTCTGAGGATCTACTTCCAGGCTGGCTCCTTTAATTACACCCATCTCCTCCAACTTTTTCATCCGCACGTGTATGGTTCCGCCAGAAACGATTAACTCTTTAGCTATCTCGGTGTATGGAGTGGTAGCATTTTTCATTAATATTGATAAAATCTGTATATCTAGATTATCAATTTCTAAATTTTGAGCTTTTCTGTGGGACATAAATTTGAATATCTATATTGAAATACAAGTTTAATTAAAATTTGAATAAAAATAAAATATTTTTGTTGAAATATTTGCAAGGAATTGATAGGTCTATTAAATTTGTATTAAGCAAATGACAAACGCTTATCGTTCTTTAAATAAAAAAACAATGTTGGGTGGTGAAATTTTTGGCAGACACACCTCCTTGTCCCGGTGGCGGAGATCATGGAAAACCCGAAGCGGGCTAACCACTCTGTGAAGGTTCGAATCCTTCCCCAACAGCAAGTTCCACAGCAAGTCGTGGAATTTATATCCTGTAGGATGGTGAAATTTTTGGCAGACACACCTCCTTGTCGCGGTGGCGGAGAAATTGGGAAACTTTTAGCAATAAAAATAACCACTCCGTGGAGGTTCGACCCCTTCTCCTACAGCTCTTCTCATAATTTAGGTTTATAATTGGTTAGTAAAGGCCCCTGCCCATCAGGGGCTTTGCTGTTTTTAAGGCTTTTTTTACTTCAATACAAGCAACCACAATAAAATCTTTAAAAACATCAATCAATAAACTTAATTGTCTTATTAACAGTTGTTTGTTTTTAACCTGCACTGGCGAAATGATAAAATTGTATTACAAATTTTACTGTGTCATTTTTACACATTGGTATTGATAGATCAATATTTAATTATAAATTTGGTAGCTACAGTGCAATTGTAATCGATTGCGAAGTAAACCTGAATTGTAAGCAAATATCCAATATATACCAACCTAATAATAGCACTTATATGAAAAAAATCGTACTGATGGTTCTTGCAGCCTGTTGCTGTATAATTTTATCCTGTAATAAAAAGCGCGCGGGTAAGCCCCGTGTACTTATTTTTTCAAAAACCATGGGCTTTCATCATGCCTCTATTGATGCCGGTATTGCCGCCATACAAAAGCTGGGTGCCGCCAATGGGTTTGATGTGGATACAACCAAAAACTCAGCTAATTTTAATGAAGACAACTTAAAGAAATACGCTACAGTTATTTTTTTAAGTACTACCGGCGATGTGCTTGATTACAAGCAAGAAGCCGCTTTTGAACGTTACATACAGGCCGGAGGCGGTTTTGTGGGTGTACATGCCGCTACCGATACCGAATATGACTGGGGATGGTACGGTCGCCTGGTAGGTGCCTGGTTTTATGACCATCCTGGTATACATGATAAAAATCCGAATGTGCAGCCGGGTACTTATAATGTAGTTGACGCCAATAACGACGCCACCAGGCACTTACCTAAGGTTTGGAAACGTACTGACGAATTTTATGCCTTTAAAAAAGCGCTGGCACCCGATGTTCATGTGCTGGTAACGCTTGATGAGAGTACGTATAAAGGTGGTAAGCGAATGGGATATCACCCGGCAACCTGGTATCATGATTTTGATGGTGGTCGTGCATTTTACACCGCCATGGGCCATACCGACGAATCATATAAAGAGGATAATTACCTAAAAATGCTGCTTGCTGGTATTAAATATGCCATAGGCGATAATAATGAGCTGGATTACTCTAAGGCAAAATCACAATTGCCACCAGATGAAGACCGGTTTAAAAAAACGCAGTTATCAGTAGGTACGTTCTTTGAGCCTACCGAGATGACCATTTTGCCAAACCTTGATATATTGGTATTACAGCGCCGTGGGGAAATTATGCTGTATAAGCACGATACTCAAAAGGTAAAACAGGTAGGCTTTTTTGATGTGTACTATAAAACACTGCATACGCCTAACGTAAATGCCGAAGAAGGGATGCTAGGCCTGGCCAAAGATCCTGATTTTGCTAAAAATAACTGGATCTATATCTATTACAGTCCTTCCGAGAGCTCGGTTAACCGTTTATCAAGGTTCACTTTTGTGAATGATACGCTGGATAAGAAAACCGAAAAAGTGATACTGGAGGTAAAAGCGCAGCGCGAAATTTGCTGCCATACCGGCGGTTCCATAGCTTTTGGTCCGGGGCCTGATAAAATATTGTTCTTCTCGGCGGGTGATAATTCCACTCCTTTTGATGAAAAAGGACAGAAATATGTAAGCAGCGGCTATGCTCCTTTGGATGACAGGCCGGGACACCAACAGTTTGATGCCCGCCGTTCGGCAGGTAACACGAATGATCTGCGCGGTAAAATTATGCGTCTTAAGATTAAAGATGACGGTACTTATGATATTCCCGAAGGAAACCTTTTCCCGAAAGGAACACCAAAAACACGTCCTGAAATTTATGTAATGGGCGATAGGAACCCATACCGTATTTCGGTAGATCAGAAAAACAGCTACCTGTACTGGGGCGAAGTTGGCCCTGATGCACATAACGATAGCTTAGACACCCGCGGCCCTATGGGTTACGATGAAGTAAATCAGGCCCGTAAGGCTGGTAACTTTGGCTGGCCATATTTTGTGGGCGACAATAAGCCTTACCACGTTTATGATTACGGAACAGGCGCTTATGGTAAAGCCTTTGACCCTAAACATCCGGTTAATGAATCGCGTAACAATACCGGGTTAAAAGACCTGCCGCCGGCACAACCGGCATTTATATGGTACCCTTATGGTCCGTCTGCTGATTTTCCGCAGGTAGGTACTGGTGGCCGTAACGCTATGGCTGGTCCGGTTTATTATACCGATATGTTTCCTGCCGAAACACGTTTGCCTGATTACTATAACGGCAAATTTTTAGCATACGATTGGATGCGGGGATGGATAAAGGCCGTTACCATGACACCGGAGGGTGATTTTGATAAGATGGAACCATTTTTTCCGGGGCTTAAAGTAAACTCCATGATTGATATGGAAGTTGGACCCGATGGGAAATTATACGGACTGGAGTACGGCAGCGGCTGGTTCTCACATAATCCGGATGCTGGCTTATTCCGTATTGATTACATTTCAGGTAACAGACCACCGGCTATATCAAGTCTTAAGGTTAATAAAACATCAGGATTGCTGCCTTTTAGGGTAAAATTAACTACTGATGCCAAAGACCCTGAAGGCGATAAGATTACCTATGTATGGAACTTAGGTAATGGTACTACTAAAGAAACCCAGGAGCCTCAGTTAGATTATACCTACACCAAACCAGGCGATTATAAGATCACGGTTGTGGCAAAGGATAGTGAAGGTGCCGCAAGCACCAGCTCGCCGGTAAGCATTTATGCCGGCAACGAGCAGCCGGAGGTAACCGTGAAATTAACCGGTGGTAATAAGTCATTTTACTTAGCAGGTGTGCCGGTTAGTTATTCGGTAACGGTAACTGACGGTGCCGACACCAAGAAGATTGATCCGAAACGCATTTTTGTAGAGGTTAATTACATTGATGGGTATAAAAAGCCGTTATCTGCAAGTCAGTTGGAGCAGGCAGCCCCTGAAAACAGCGGTAAAGCCATTATGCTTACCATGGATTGCAAAAGCTGCCATAAAGAAGTTGGTAAATCAATAGGGCCTGCCTTTGTGGATGTAAGTAACAAATACCAGAAAGATCCTAACGCGATGACCAAATTATCACAAAAGGTAATTAAAGGGGGTGCCGGTGTTTGGGGCGAAACAGCTATGTCTGCACACCCCACTATTAAAAAGGGCGATCTTGACCAGATTATAGGCTGGGTATTATCACTTGCTAAGGACAGTCAGAAAAAATCGTTACCGGCATCGGGCACCATTTCGCCAGATCCAGGCAAGCAGCCTGCCGCAACGCTGGTGCTTTCTGCAAGGTATACAGATGATGGCGGAAACGACATTAAAGCATTAACAGGAGCTGGTGTGGCTACCTTAAACAGCAGTAATTATCTGTTTAGCGGTACCGAAAAGGTTAACGGCTTTACAGCCTTTAAATACAATGGCATTAACCTCATGATCCTTCCGCAAAACGGTGGCTGGTTTGAGGTAGATAACATTGACCTCACTGGGGTGCGTTCAGTGAATCTGACCAACTTTTGGCAGGCGCCACCAACCATCAGTATTGATTTTGAGGTACATATTGATGCACTTGACGGTAAACTGGTAGGTAAAGGAGGCATGCCTATACCTACAAAAGACCAAAAGGCGGGTGTAACGCATGTGGTAATTAACCCGTTAACGGATGGTAAGCTGCATAAGCTATACTTCATTTACAAACCTGCAAAACCTGTTGCTATGCAGGCCGGAGTAACCGGACTACAGTTTAATGCTAAGTAAAATTCAATTTACTAATACTAAAATGGCCCGGCAGATCATCTGCCGGGCCATTTTAGTATTACAGGCGTTGGTATAAATATCTGTTTAAAGTATTTTAAAACCTACGCTAAGCGCCCAAAGATTTTGGCGCTGACCAAAATTCTGGTTTACTTTGGTAAGGCCACCTTCGTAGCGCAGGTCGGCGGTTATGGAGCCAATATCAACTCCGGCGCCCACCTGGTAACCTAAGGTACTGTTTTTGTAATTGCCAAAATCGGCAATGGCGCCTGATGCATTGTTGCTTAAACTCACATTTTTATCAAGTATGTAAGAGTAAATGGGGCCGGCCATAACCCTGAAGTTCAAATCCTTTTGGCCGAATGATTTGCCCACCAACAGGGGGACGTTTAAATTGGTAAACCTTACTTTGCCGTTAAAATCGGTATTGTTGTTATCAGAATTAAACTTACCGCCGGTACCACTTAAATAAAGCTCAGGTTGTAAATAGAGGCTGATACCCACGCGGGCAAAAAGCCCGGCCTGGTAGCCTGTAAGGGTTGATTCCTTTAAATTGTCGGTGCTGATCTTTGAAAAATTGACCCCACCTTTGATTCCTAATGAGAATTGTGCCTTTGCGCTGATGCTTACCGCTATCAGTAACACTGCACTTAATAAATACTTTTTCATAATCTTGATGTTGGTAGTGCCGCTTATTACTCTTATGGAGTATTAAACTGCAGATTAAAAATTTAGTTAGTTTATAAAAACGGCGCTGTTACTAAGCCAATGCTGTTTAACAATTGACACGCCAAAGTTTTAAACGTTGCTTTTTGGTTATTTTTTATAATTGAAGGCAATTAAATTAACAAAACATGCGCCGCAGTTAAGGGTTTTGCAATAGTTTGGCCAGTATTTCTACACCCAATTGCAGTTCATCGGGTGTGGAGGATGCAAAGCCAAGCCGGGTAGCATTTGGTGTTGCAGCGCTGTTTTCACCCTGAAAGTACAAACCTTTTTTTAATGCTTTTTGAGCAAGGCTGGTGAGGTTTATCTGCGGATCAAAGTGTGTCCATACGGCCAGCCCGCCGTCCGGAATTTTAAATTGTACCTGGTTGCCCAGATATGTTTTCATTAAATCACAAAAAATATCGCGCCGTTGCCGGTAAACGCGTAATGATTTACGCAGGTGCCGTTGAATAATGCCGTTCTGCAATAGCTCGGCCATGGCGTTTTCAAGTAATGTATCGCCCTGCCGGTCAATAAGGCGGCGCAGGCGTGATAAGTGTTCAATAACATTTTGAGGCCCTACCAGATATCCAACCCTTATAGCCGGCGAAATGGTTTTTGAAAACGACCCGCAATATAATACCATGCCGGCCTCATCGGCACTGGCCAGGGGCATCAGCGGTTTATTCTGGTAATGAAAATCGTAATCATAATCGTCCTCAAAAATGATGAACCCATATTTTTGTGCCAGTGCCAGCAATTGCACCCGGCGGTCGGCCCGCAGCCCTACCGTAGTAGGGTAGTGATGGTGCGAGGTTACGTATACCAACCGTACGGTTTGTTTAAGACAAAGCTGCTCAAGCAGGTCAACGTTTAGCCCATGATCGTCAACGGGTATTGTTAATAGGTTGGCGCCGGCCTGTAAAAAGTTTGTTTGCGCACCTGTCCAGCCCGGTTCGCCGGTTACCACGGTATCGCCCGCTTGCAGCAGCCCGGTACAGGCAAGGTACAGGCCCATTACCGTTCCGCGTACAATAAGGATGTTAGCAGCAGTTACGTGCAAGCCACGCGTTACATTTAGATAAGCCGCAAGTTCGTCACGCAGCCAGGCCGAGCCGCTGGTATCGCCATAACCCAGGCGTGTATACGGATTGCCAGTTAAAAGCTGGGTACGATAGGCTCTTGACATATCAAGCACAGGAGCCATGCGCACATCCGGAAAACCATCATCCAGGTGAAATGATGCCTGCATATCAGCTGTTTTACGGTAAAGATGTGCCGGGGTATTGATGTTAAAACCGGCCACCTGAGCAGTATTAGGAGCTTTGTTAGCCAATGTTTGCGGCTTAAATACCGGTAAATGATGGGCTACAAAAGTGCCGTTACCGGTTTTACTTTCCAACCAGCCCTGCGCCAGTAATTCGTCATAAGCACGTATCACGGTTTTGCGGTGGATGGTTAACAAATATGCCAGCTGCCGGGTACTTGGCAGCCGGTAGCCAGCCTGCAGGGTGCCGGCCTTTATCAGCACCATGAGCTGATTGCTCAGTTGCAGGTAAACGGGCAGGGCGGCGTTTTTATCTATATTTAAACGCGATGAAAGTGTTTGCATCTTAAATTGGACTATCTGTTTTATAACAATTGGGTGATAGTGATAATCCAATAAACGCATAATTTTATAAAAAACAAAATTATGGCAACTCCACAATCACACCTTATTCCGAGCAGGTCGGCCAAAAGGGCTAATTATGAACCGGAAACCATCAACGCTATTCTTGACGAAGCGCTTTATTGTACCATTAGCTATTCGGCAGATAATAAGCCATTTTCTATTCCTACGGCATTTGTGCGTTATGATGACAAGATTTATATACATGGTTCGGTAGGCAGCCACCTGATGCGCGAGCTGGAAAAAGGCATACCTGTTTGTATCTCTGTAACGTTGATGGATGCCCTGGTGGTGGCAAAATCTGCCTTTCATCACTCGGTTAATTATCGTTCTGTTGTCATATTTTCACAGGCCGAAAAGATAGAGAGCTTGGATGATAAGATAGAAGCTTTTAAATGGCTTACCAATAAAATTGTACCCGGCAGCTGGGATTATCTGCGCCCGATTAAGGAAAACGAAGTGCGTAAAACAACCGCTTTGGCCTTTAAAATTGATGAGGCATCGGCCAAGATCCGCACCGGGATGCCAGTTGATGATGAAGAGGACGAAGCGCTGCCGATATGGTCGGGACTGATACCCTTGCAGGCCAAAC
Organism: Mucilaginibacter saanensis; assembly: GCF_014200575.1. GTDB lineage: Bacteria > Bacteroidota > Bacteroidia > Sphingobacteriales > Sphingobacteriaceae > Mucilaginibacter. The sequence goes on from NZ_JACHBZ010000027.1 coordinate 7,751, forward strand.
GGTTGACCCCGTTGCCCGATAAATTTAGTCAGGATATGCCATTACCGGCTCACCTTAAGCATATTTAGCGTTTTTATGTAACTAAAAGGCCGTACCTGATATTTTAAATCTTGCTGCCGTGTATTTTTTATATTTTTGCTGAAAATAATTAAGCATGGCTGAGATCAGTATCACAAACAAAGAGTGGGAGCGTGTAAAAATCAAGGTGCAACGTAAATATAACCGCCTTACCGACGAGCAATTGCAATACACACAAGGACAGGAAGAAAGCCTGATAACCAAATTAATGGAGCTGGTGAACCGCGATAGGGAATATGTAGTGTTTACTTTGAAAAAAGCACTGGTAAATATTGATAATAACAGGCTGTAAATAAGGCTGTGCTTGTAAAAAACGATAAGCTTTTTGTATTTTTATAGGCTTAATGACGTTACAGGGTATGGTGATCAATAAAAGATACAAAAGGATAGGGTTATTTGCCGGGATTGCATTGCTGGCTGTCGGGGTGATGGCTTTTAATGATGACCTGTTCCAGATATCAAAAAATCTGGATGTGTTTGCATCGGTATACAAAGAGGTTAATATTAACTACGTTGATGATATTAACTCGGCAAAGCTGGTGAAAACCGGGGTTGATGCCATGCTTGACGGCCTTGACCCTTATACCGAGTTTGTTCCCGAATCAGAGATTGAAGATTATAAGCTGCACTATGTAAGCACGCAGTATGGTGGTATTGGTACCAGTATATTTTCGCGCAATGGCAAAGTGTTCGTTTCTGATGTGTTTGCGGGGTTCCCTGCCCAAAAGGCCGACATCCGTCCCGGTGATCAGATTGTTAAAATAAATGACGTTGACCTTAACGGCAAAAATAACGATCAGGTAAGCCTGCTGCTTAAAGGCTCAAAAGGCGCCGCCATAAAGTTGCTTATCAAAAGAGATAATACGCCGCAGCCATTTGAAAAAAATCTGGTGCGTGACGAGATCAAGCAGCCCAACGTATCCTACTTTGGTATGGTTGACGGCAATATGGGTTATATTAAGCTTGATAAATTCCTGGAAAACTCTGCCAGCGAAGTTACCAACGCCTTGGTATCCCTGAAAAAGAACAATCCAAACGGTATTATACTTGACCTACGCTCAAACGGCGGCGGCATATTGCAGGAAGCTGTTAAAATTGTGAACCTTTTTGTACAAAAGGATGTAGAGATAGTATCGCAAAAAGGAAAGATCAAGGATAAAAATTTCACGTACAGTACCATAACCACTCCGCTTGAGCCTAATTTGCCTTTAGTAGTGCTGGTAAACAGTCATTCTGCATCGGCATCAGAAATTGTTGCGGGCTCGTTACAGGATCTTGACCGGGCTATTATTATCGGGCAGCGCAGTTATGGTAAAGGCCTGGTACAGCAAACATTTAACCTGCCTTATAATAGTCTGGTTAAAATTACCATTGCCAAATATTATATACCATCGGGCCGTTGCATACAGGCACTTGATTATACGCACCGTAAGGATGATGGCAGTGTAGCGAAGGTAGCCGACTCGCTGATGCATGAGTTTAAAACCAAAAACGGACGGTCGGTTTATGACGGCAGCGGTATTTATCCTGACCTTTTTATCAAGCAGGAAAAATTTGCTAATGTAACCCAGGCACTGGTAGGCAAACTGTTGATATTTGATTATGCCACGGTTTACCGTGATGCGCATCCTAAAATTGCCGAAACCAAATCTTTCACTTTATCAGATGCTGATTATAACGATTTTGTAAAATACCTGGCTGATAAAAATTACAGCTATACCACGGCTTCTGAAAAGCTACTGGGCAGCCTGAAAACCGAAGCTACTAAAGAAAAACAGTTTGGAGATATTCAAAGCGAATACGAGATTTTGAAATCAAAACTGCTCACCAGCAAAAAGAATGACCTGCAGCTGCACAAAGCCGAAATTAAACAAGTGCTTGAAAACGAAATAGCCTCCCGCTATTATTTTGAACGCGGCCGTTACGAAACCAACTTTAAGTATGATAAAGAACTTGCCCAGGCTGTAAAAACCATGCAGGACAAAGCCCAGCTGGCATCCATACTAAAAGGCGAGGGTAACTACAAAGTAATTGGCAAACCTATGCTGGCCATGGCCGGTAAAAAAACTGCCGATAAAGACACCGACGACGAACAGTAGCCAAGCTGCTTAATATCATCATATTAAAATATTGTAACTGATTAGTTACCTCTCATAGCCGGGTGTTGACTAAACTTTTCACGTAGTTTAGTGTCATACAATCAATCAACACGATAAAACTATGAAAAGGATAATTTTAACAGCAGCCATATTTTTTAGCTGTTTATCAGTAAAAATAGCCAGTGCTCAAATAAGTTTAAGTATTAATATTGGCAGCCAGCCAGAGTGGGGCCCAACAGGTTATGATCATGCCGACTATTACTATATGCCGGATATTGACTCTTATTATGACATAAATGCTCATCAGTACGTTTACTTTAACAACAACGTTTGGGTGCATAGCAATGGATTGCCACCACGCTACAGTAATTATGATGTGTACCATGGCTACAAAGTGGTAGTAAATCAACCTACTCCATGGGTTCATAATGATGTGATCAGGAGGAAATATGTTTCTTACAGGGGGCGTACCAACCAAACTATCATCAGAGATACTAAAGAGGTGAAATATCGTAACCACTGGAATGGTGATAATCGCGGACAAAACCGTAAGGCTGTGGTTCATGAAACCAAAACTGTTCACAGGGATAACCGTGACAACCGTGATGATCATCGCGACGATCACCAAGGCCACAGGGACTAATTATATTGTTAATTTTTTATACATGCAGGCTATCCGGTTTCGGGTAGCCTGCTTTTTTAATTATGGCCTTCAGCTACAACGGTTAAATTATTAAAAAATTAAACTTTTTGCGATAATTGGTGTCATACATGCAAATGAGGTTACCACAAAGTAAAGGGCTTAATATAATCCCGGCACGGTAACCCCGTTAACACTTAAAAACTAACTAATGAAAAAGCTCATCCTGTCAGCAGTAATATTATTAAGCTGCGTAACTATTGTAAAAACGGCCAGTGCCCAGGTAAGCGTAAGCTTAGGGGTTAACATTGGCAGCCAGCCCGCATGGGGCCCGGTTGGATATGATTATGCCAACTATTACTATATGCCCGATATTGATGCCTATTATTCGGTACCAACCCATCAATATGTTTATTATGATAACAATGTTTGGGTACACCGCACTTATTTGCCGGTACGTTACCGCAACTATGATTTATACCACGGTTACAAAGTAGTTATCAATGATCGTGACCCATGGCTAAGGCATGATGTTTACAGAACAAGATATGCCGGTTACAGAGGTCGTCATGACCAGGTGTTTATCCGCAGCAGTCATGATGCAAGGTATGCCAATTACTGGAGAGGAAATTATAATAGAAGAACTACCTATAGCCACACCCGCGTTTATGGTGGCGGTCGTCCGGGATACGGTCATGGTGGTGGTCCACGTCCGGGATATGGCCATGGCGGCGGTCATTTTGATGGTCACGGCGGCGGTCGCGGACATGAAAACCACGGTGGTGGCAATCAGGGACATGGAAACGGTGGCGGTCGTGGACATGAAAATCACGGCGGTGGTGATCACGGCAGACATTAATTATTATTTTATTATAAAAAAACAGGCTTCCCAAAAAGGAAGCCTGTTTTTGTTTGTGGTATAACGGCAACAGGCGTCGGAACATAAAAGAGCAGGCGCATGTGCGATTCCTTCCCTTGGGAAGGGAAGGTAGGGGTGCACCACCTTGCAGCTTCGCGCTTATAAGCCCCTCCCTGCCATCGTGCACCGGCTCATCGTTCCAACGGGAGGGAATATACGCCGTTATTTATTTTCTCCCTGACACCGATGCGCCGGACAATTGTCAAAGTAGACAATGCTAAAAATGAAATATCACTTTAAAACTTAAATTCCTGCCCATGTTGTAAATGCCGGTATGCCCGTTGGGCGATGCTTTATAATATTCAAAGTATTTAAGCCGGTTTAAATTGGCCTGGTATGCAGTATCAAAAACATTATCGGCCTGTATAAAAAATTCATAGAAAGACGAAGCCGTTTTTGCCTGTTTAATAGTAAAGCCCAAACCGGCGTTAAACAGTGTATAACCTTTGGTAAAAGTTTCGGTATTGTCTAAAGCGTAAAAACGGTTCTGATTGGTGTAGGCATCAGCCTCAATGCGGGCGTTCAGTTTGGTAAACACGCCATATGTACCAGGCAGATTTGCCTTTAATGCCGACCGGATATGCAGCGGTGGTATAAAGGGAAGGTATTTGGCGGCATCGCCGTATTGGGCAATCAGCGGCTGGTTTTTGTTGATGCCGGTTACGTAGGCAATGCTGTTGTCCCAGCCCAGCCATTTAATACTTTGCGGATGCAGGTTTATGGTAAGCTCGGCCCCGTAAAGCCACGCCTTTGATTGCTGGTATTGGTAGGTGCTGTTACCGGGAACAATAATAACCGGGTTGTCGTTGGCATCATTAAGCCTGGCCTGGTAAATATAGTTGTCAATATTATTGTTAAAAACTTCGGTTATAATGTCCACATTGGGCAGGTAGGCAATAAAGCCAATATCCTGCTGCAGGCTAAACTCCGGATTAAAGCTGCGGTTACCCAGATAAACAATATGCGCACCCGGGTCAAGCCCGTTTGATCCAATTTCGGTAATGTTGGGCGCCCGGTAACCCCGTGCAATATTGGCCTTAAGCAACAGGCGGTCGCTAATATTATAGGTAAGTCCCAGGCTGCCCGAAAAACCTTGGTAGGTATGCTTAAACGCCGGAAACTGCAGGCTTGCACCAGAGGTATCAGGCAAGCGTACTTGCTGGCCAAAGCCGGTTTCTGCATTGGTACCCACGTAAAAGTTATTCCAGGTAATATGCCGGTTATCGTAACGGATACCTCCCGATATATCAACCTTGCCCCAGCTTTTTTTGGCAAAAAGAAATGTACCTGCATCAAATAAGTTATAATCGGGTATCGGGAAATCGGTAGCGGCTTTGCTGCGGTTGGTTTGGAAAATACCATTGATGCCCGCGGTGGTTTCAATGCCGCCGAAGGTGGGCAGATTGTAATGAATGTCGTAATTAATGGTATTCAGCACCACATATAAGCCGGCCTGCTCCGGCATGGTAGGATGATTATACTCCCTCCGGATACTTTGCTGAAAGCCCAGCGTGGTATTAATGCTGCTGCCATCGCCCGTTTTAAAGGAGTTGATATTATAAACCCGATAATGTTGTATACGCTGATGCAGCGGCGTAATCTGGTAGGAGCGCAGTTCATCGTCAGATACTATGGGGCGGGCTTTAATATTGTCCATACCGGCCTCATATACCTGTTTGGTAAATCTTCGGCTAAGTGAATCGCGACTGCCATCAGGTATTTCCTGCCGATTATCATACAGTGTGGCCCCTATTTGCGAGTAACCCCATGATTTATCAACCCGGGCAATGCCCGATAAGTTAAACTCCCTAAAACCGGTATTATAAACCAGTCCGTCAATTTTGTTCTGATAATCATGTGCTGTTTTGGTGGTAGCGCGAAAGGCGTACTTCCAGTTATTTTTTTTGTATGATAAGCCCACCGAGGTGCCAATCATCCCATTGTTGGTATGGTAGTCGGTTATTACATCGCCATTCAACTTGCCGTCATCGCCATTTGGAATGTAGGGGATAAGGTTAATAACACCTGCCAGGGCATCTGAACCATAGGTTAAGCTGGCCGGCCCTTTTACAACCTCGGCCCGGCCAATGCCATACTGGTCAATCTCAATGCCGTGTTCATCGCCCCATTGCTGCCCTTCCTGCCGTATGCCGTCATATAATGTTAAAACCCGGTTATAGCCAAGTCCCCTGATAAAAGGCTTGGAAATATTGGGCCCGGTGGTAACTGCGCTTACACCCGGTACGCCTTTTACAATGGCATCAATAATGTTGTTATTTACATGCTGCTCAATATCCTTTTTTGTCATTACGGCAATGGGTACAGGATTGCTGCGCAATTGCGTGGCCCGTGACACCCCGGTAACCACTACCTCGTTTAATTTAGATGGCTTTTCTTTCATGCTGATGTTGTAAACAACCGGTTCATCGCGGTTAATGGCAACGCTGATAGTTTCGGGCTCATAACCAATGCAGGTAACCAGAATATTGTAAGTACCTGCCGGGATGTTTTTTATCTCGTAATGGCCCTTACTGTTGGTGCTGGATCCCTTTCCGGTACCTTTTATATTCACTGAGGCATAACACAAGGGCTCATTATTGGCGGTGATATGCCCCTTTAAAACGCCTGTTTGTGCAAGTAAATGGTTGGTTGTAAGTAATATGAATAGTAAAAGTATGATTCGCATAGTATTTAATTTTTGTACAAACGTATTTAAATAATTTTGTTAATCAAATTAAAATAATTAGTCTTATCTAATTTATGTTTAATGAGATGTTTTTATTTATTTTTGTGTGTAATCAAATTGGGGATGTATACATTATCAGAAGAGAATTATTTAAAATCTATTTACAGGCTTGCCCAGCAAACCGATTTTAAGATAACACCTACCGCAATTGCCGAATCATTAGGCAACAACCCTGCGTCGGTGGTTGACATGCTGCGGAAGCTTACCGAAAAGCAACTTATTGCCTATGATAAAAAAAGCGGGGTAAGGTTAAGTGCACAGGGGCTAAAGGACGCCGTACTGATAGTGCGCCGCCACCGGCTTTGGGAGGTTTTTTTATTGGAGAAACTGGGATACCATTGGGATGAGATCCATGATATTGCCGAAGAACTGGAACACATCAGTGATGCAACCCTGGCCGATAGGTTGGATAAATTTCTGGATTTCCCGGAATATGATCCCCACGGCGATCCAATACCTAAGGCTAACGGCAAGGTGCCCAAACCCTATTCGGTTACACTTACCAACCTCAAAGCTGGCGATACCTGCAGGGTGGCTGCGGTGCGCGACACCAGCAGTTCGTTTTTGCAATACCTGCAAAAACTGGATATAGGCATAGGCACCCGTATACAACTTGTTGAAAAAATATCGTTTGATAATTCGCTGGTGATCAGCATCAGTGGCAAGGAAAATACTACCGTGTCGCAAAAGTTTGGGGAGAATATTCTGATAGATTAACGAGTTCGGACTTAAGGCGAATAAGCAATTAGCAGTTAACCGCACATGAGAGGAATAGAACTAAACAAGGCTGTTTATTTAGCCAATGTTGTTTACTTAACAAAGTGTCTGGCAGGGGTTACCATCTGCTATTTATTATATAAATACATTCCTCAATATCCTTTTTATTGGGCTATTGTTTCGGTAGCAGTAGCCTTATCGCCCGATAATAGTAATCAACTGGCGTATGACAGGATGAAAGCCAATATGCTGGGTTGCGGTGTGGGACTCTGCTTGTACCCTTTGCATTTGCCCAATTTACTAATATTGTGCCTGGGTGTGGCTGTAACCATTGGACTGGGCATCACGTTTCAAATTACCAATACTTTGAGAAGCGCACTCGCAGCACTTGTTATTGTTACTATACAGGAGGAGCTTGAAAAACACTGGTATATTGCCCTGGAGCGGGTAGCCTGCGTTGTGGCCGGCTGCCTGGTGGCTTTAATGGTTACCATGCTCTGCAACGTAGTTATACAAGCAAAAAGAGGAAAGCAAAAGGCCTGAAGCATTTTTTACCTGCTTCAGGCCTTTAGTTTTATTATTATCAAAAGTTGAGGTTAAGCACCCAAAGCACATAGAAGCTTTAAGCCTTTAGCTTTCAACTTTACTGTTGTTTTCCGCTTATCTTGGCCGACTCTTCCAGCTCGTTATCCACCTGATCATCAAAATACAGGCGGTATATCAGCCAATCGTTTTTAGGTTTATAAAACATAAAGGTAAACCTTACCGGTTGTTTTTGGTGCTTAACCAGGTAGCTGTACAGTACCAGGCTGTTTGAGGCTTTGCGTTGTACAATAAGCTCTTTTCCTATATATAAACCAATTAAGCTACGGGTAGTATCAATCTTAGCTATCAATCCCTTAAGACTGGTAGAATCAACCAGCGGGTTGGTTTTAAAAATATTGATGATAGCTCTGGAAGTACCGTCTTTCTCATAAGTTTTAAAAAACTTATCAATATAGGTGGTTACTCCAATAACAGCTGCTGCCGATGGTTGTGCAGGCTGGGTTTGTGCGTAGGCGCCACTGCAAAAAATGCAGGCAATTACCATGAAAAATACCGGTTTTATGGCTTTAAGGTTGATGTATTGCATACTAAAGTATTAAGTCGCCTAAAAATAAGTAATTTATATAAAACCGCATCTATTCGCGTCAGTAAGTTACAATAATCTGTTTTTTTTATTTTGATGGAGGCTGTATTCCACTTGGTCACGGCATCGTAAATGGAATAATATTTTTGTTTAAAACAAAGCATAATACCTATATTGATCTACTGTTACTTATCACTTTTAAACCTGTATGAAAAAACGATTATCCTTGTCATTGCTGTCTGTTTTGATTATAGCTGCCGCGTCGGCATTTGCCCAGCAAGTAAAAACCGATTATCAAAAAATTGGCGAATCTCTTTATGCTGATAAGGATTATAAAGGTGCAGTTGATAATTTTACCAGGGCCATCAATGTTAACAAGCAAAATAAAATTAAACTGGCACAGCTTTATGATAAACGTGCCCAGGCCCAAACCGACCTTGAACAATATCAAAAGGCCATTCAGGACGAAAATGCAGCAATTTTAGCGAACCCCGGTTTTGCCGATGCCTATTGGAACCGCGGGGTGGCTTATAGTAATAATGGCGACTATCAGTTGGCCATTGATGATTATAACCGCACAATGTCTTTTTATAAAGATGATAAGGATAATCTTTCGACCCTGTTTGATAACCGGGGTATCAACCAAAGAAAGCTGAAGAACTATAAAAAGGCTATCGAAGATCATTCGCAGGCTATTTTATTAAACCGCAAAAATGGCGATGCTTACTGGCATAGGGGTATAGCATACAACAATAATGGCGATTACCAGCTGGCCGTTGATGATTATACCACGGCTATGTTCTACAACCAGGAAGATGTTAAGGATCTGGCCATTTTATATAAGAACCGGGGTGTTAATAAAAGGCTGCTTAAACAGTATAAGGAAGCCATTAATGATTTTAACACCGGTATTCATTTAAACCCGCAAAACGGAGGTATTTATTGGGAACGCGGGCTGGCTTATCAGCATAATGGCGACTATCAGCTGGCTATTAATGACTATACTGAAGCGATGCCCTTTTATCAGGACGACAAAGGGAACCTGGCTATATTGTATGATAACCGCTCCGGAAACGAAATTGCTTTAAGGCAGCCCCAAAAAGCAATTGAAGATATTACAAGCGCCATAGCCTTAGATCCGCAGCGGGGCCATTTATATTGGAGCCGGGGTATTGTTTACAGCCAAACCGGCGAGTGTAAACTGGCTATTGATGACTACACCAAAACCATGGATTTTTATAAGAGTAATAAACCTGCGTTAGCTATACTGCATCACAACAATGCCGAAAACCTGTATATCCTGAATGAAAACCAGAAGGTAATAGATGAATGTACCGCTGCTATCGCCTTAAATCCCAACCTGGCATCGCCTTACTTTACCAGGGGCAAGATTTATTTAAAAAGAATTGTAAATAAGGAGCAGGCAGTTAAGGATTTTAATAAGGTGATTGAGCTGGATACTGCAAAATCATCCGTAAGCTACATTTTTTCGCAGTTTTATACAGGGCATACTGACCAGGCACTTCAAATGCTGCAGCAACAGGTGTTAAGTACGCCAAACCCCGATGATGTGCTTACGCATTACTATAATATTGCCTGCATGTTCTCCATCATGAACAAGCCAGATGAAGCCAATATCTACTTAAAAAGGGCTATCGATTCGGGCTATTCAAAAAAATTTGCTGCTAATGACGAGGACTTTGATAATATTCGTAAAACGCCCGACTATATAGCGATGATGGCCGATGGCAGTTCAAAATAGGTGAACTGTGCTGTATGTAAGCTTACCGTTTCTTTAAAAAAGCGGTTTTGAGTACAATGCTCATGCCGTCAATTTTACAGTCAACCTCTTCGTCATTGTCAGTAAGGCGGATCTTTTTTACCAGCGTGCCTTGTTTTAGCGTGGTGCCTCCGCCTTTAACTTTTAAGCTCTTGATCAGTGTTACCGAATCGCCATCATTCAGGATGTTGCCGTTGCTGTCTTTTACGTTGATGGTTCCATTATAGGGGCGATTTGAATTTTTTGTGCAATAAAAAAGCCTGCCACAAGAGCAGGCTTTTTATATCATAAGCTGTAGCGTTTATTTAGTAACGTACATTACTTCTTTAACAGCCTTAATAACCCTTTCAGGGTTTGGCAGGTATTCCTGTATTAAAGTAGGTGCATAAGGCAAAGGTACATCGCCACCCATAATGCGTAGTATTGGCGCATCAAGGTAATCAAATGCATCTTTTTGTACTTTAAATGCAACCTCTGTAGCAATAGAACCTAAAGGCCAGCTTTCTTCAATAATTACCAAACGGTTGGTTTTTTTAACCGATTCAATAACTGTTGGATAATCAATAGGACGTACAGTACGCAAATCGATCACTTCGGCATGGATACCTTCTTTTTCCAGTTCGGCAGCGGCAGCAATAACCACTTTCATGATTTTGCCAAAGCCAACTAAAGTAACATCTGTACCTTCTTTAACAACCTTTGCTTTACCTATTTCAATATAATAAGTTTCCTCAGGTACTTCGCCTTTATCGCCATACATTAATTCCGACTCCATGAAAATAACCGGATCCGGATCAATAATTGCTGATTTTAATAAACCTTTTGCATCATAAGGGTTTGATGGCACAACCACCTTTAAACCCGGGCAGTTAGCATACCAATTTTCGAAACACTGGCTGTGCTGTGAGCTTAACATACCTGCATTACCGGTTGGGCCGCGGAAAACGATAGGAACAGAGAACTGTCCACCACTCATTGACATGATCTTGGCAGCGCCGTTAATGATCTGGTCAATAGCCACTAACGAAAAGTTAAAGGTCATGAACTCGATGATGGGGCGTAAACCATTCATGGCCGAGCCAATGCCTATACCGGCAAAGCCTAATTCAGAAATGGGCGTATCAATAACGCGTTTGGCACCAAACTCATCAAGCATACCCTGACTTACTTTATAGGCACCATTGTATTCGGCAACCTCTTCACCCATCAGGTATATTTTATCGTCGCTGCGCATTTCTTCGACCATGGCCTCTCTTAGCGCTTCTCTGAATTGTATTTCTCTCATTATATTTATATAAAATGATGTTTTTTGCGATCGCAAATATAAACACTAATGTGTAAAAAGCAATGCCCCCAAAGCTGTATAAGTGCGGGCTTTTTGCATAATTCTGCAGTTTGTTTTTAGACAAATTGGCATTTCCAAACATAATATGGTGATATGCTGCTAAACAGTAAGTTGAGTAAAGATATTTAGCGTAAAGCCATTGTTAATTTTGTTATTAACGGTACATGACCAGCGATATTTATAAGGCTTATTTTAAAAAATTTCACCACAAAATGCCCCTAAAAATAAAGGAGGCAACAGCGGTGTTGAATTATCGATAACGAAATTTGGTATATTGCTTGCATAAACCTTATACCAATGAAATTTCCATCGCTAAAAAGCCTTGCCGAAGGGGCTGCTAACACCATAAAACATTACCCTTTTGAGGTTTTATTTGCCCTGGCCGGCACTATTGCCGCAACAACGGAGGTTGAGCTGCGACACCTGAACCGGGTTCACGAAGGTTGGTGCATCAGGATAATGATGACAGCCAACCTGGGTTTATTGCTAAGCTTAATCAGTAACTGGTCATCCTGAACTTGTTTCAGGATCTCTCATGAAAGGCAACTGGTACGTTGTGAACCCTAGATTTGGGGTGCCGAAACAAGTTCGGCATGACATCGAGCGCTGTCTACAGATTATCCAGCATATCCAGATCAAATTTGGGTTTAAGGGTATACTTGAGTTGAACCAATCCGCTGCTGAATTGCTCGCTGCCCAAAAGTATCAGCTCTGTACGCTCTTTAATATCAGTGAACAGAGGCTTGCCGGCACCCAGAATTACGGGATGTACAGATAGTAACAACTCGTTGATCATGTTTTGAGCAATAAATGCCGATACCAGGCTTGCTCCGCCAAACAGCCAGATGTTTGCACCGGTCTGGCTCCTGATCTCTTCAATACGTGCTTTAAAATCGCTTTCACGGATGAGTTCTGCATTGCCCTCTACATGGGTTAGCATATTTGAAAAAACATACAGTTTTAAGGCCGAAAATACTTCGGTGCTTGTGCTCATTAGCATCTCATAACTTTTACGCCCCAGAAAAATGGCATCGCTGTTGCCTAAAAATTCCGTCATACCGTAGTCCTGATCAGCAAAACACCAGTCATATTCGCCGTTCGGGCCTTCAATATATCCGTCAAGGCTCACGGCCAGGTTTAAAATTACTTTCCGCATGGTTTCAATATTTGGGTATGATGTATTTGGCTTATTCTTCGGTGCTGCGATTTTTTTCCTGCCACTGTTTGCTAAATGATTTTTCGGCCACGTTAGGCATATCTCTCAGGTGTCCCCATGAGTTTTTAAAGAAGGTTTTAAGCAAAAAGTTTTTCATTTTACCGCCAAAAAAATCAGTAAGGCTCCGTTTAAGCATTCCTTTTTTCCAGATAGCCCAACCCCAGCGCTCTTTGTTGGTAACCAGGTTTTCATTTACGGCATCGCGGCGGTTAAGCAGCAGCATTTTGTGAATATCAATTTTAACCGGGCAAACCTCGGTACACCTGCCGCATAAACTTGAGGCATAGCTCAGGTGTTTAAACTCGTCCATCCCTTTGGTATGCGGGGTAATGATGGAGCCAATAGGGCCGCTGTAGGTAGTATTATAAGTATGCCCGCCTATGTTTTTATAAATAGGGCAGGCATTAAGGCAGGCGCCACAACGGATGCAATATAAGCCCTGTCTTTGATCTTTTTGTGCCAGCAGGTTGGTGCGCCCGTTATCAAGCAATATCACATACATTTCATCAGGACCGTCGGTTTCGTCGGGCTGCCTTGGGCCGCTTAAAATGGTATTATAAACGGTGAGGTTTTGCCCGGTGCCGTGGGTTGACAGCATGGGCCAAAACAAATCAAGATCAGTAATTGATGGGATCAGTTTTTCGATACCTACAATGGCAATATGTATTTTAGGAAATGTGGTGCATAAGCGGGCATTGCCTTCATTTTCGCTAATGGCAATGCTGCCGGTATCGGCCAGTAAAAAGTTGGCCCCGGTTATCCCTACATCGGCTTGTAAATATTTATCGCGCAGCAGCTCGCGGGCTTTTAAGGTAAGCTGCTCAGGAGTTGCATCAATGGGGGTGCCAAAGCGCTCATGAAAAAGTTTGGCAATATCCTCCTTACTGAGGTGCATGGCCGGGGTAACAATATGGTAAGGCTTTTGCCCCAGCAGTTGCACAATATACTCGCCCAGGTCGGTTTCTAATGATTTTACGTTATTGCTTTCCAGAAACTCATTTAAGTGAATTTCTTCCGTAACCATTGATTTCGATTTTACTACCGTTTGGGCGTTTACTTTCTGGATGATGTTCAGTATCTCGCGGTTGGCTTCTTCGGCATCATTGGCCCATATCACCTTGCCGCCGCGTTTCTGAAAATTGGCTTCAAACTCTGGCAAGAACTTATCCAGGTTTTCCATCACTTTCCATTTAATTACGTGGCCCTTGCGTTTGGCGTTGTCAAGGTTTACCAGGCGGGAAAGACCGCGTGACACAGCCGTGCTGTATTTATCAATATTATTATTGATAATACGACGGTGATCAACATCAAATGCCTTTTGTTCAGAAGTAACTAAAAACTCTTCCGCAGTGCTTCCCATATATGCGAAAATAAGATTTTTTTGATTAGATTGTTTTGCAGGAACGCATATTTACGCCACTTAAATTTGAATTTACATAAAAATAGGCGCGTGTGTGCACCTATTTACTTCAAAATTTTATGTGCCCGATGTTACTATATCAACAGGAAATTTTACCAACGCGGGTGGCATGTCTGCCGCCTTCAAAATCGGTGCTTAAAAAGGTGTCTACAATTTTTTTGGCCTCATCAATACTGATAAAACGGGCTGGGATACATACAATGTTGGCATTGTTATGCTTGCGGGCCAGTTCGGCCAGTTCGGCATTCCAGCATATAGCTGCGCGTATACCCTGGTGTTTATTGGCTGTTATGGCCACCCCGTTGGCGCTGCCGCAAACCAGGATGCCAAAATCAAAATCGCCGCTCTCCACCGCCGAAGCAACAGGATGTGCAAAATCAGGATAATCAGCAGATGCGTTGGAGTAAGTACCAAAATCCTTAAGTTCGGTTGCTTGTTGTACAGCCTCCAATAAAGCCTGTTTATAATCAAAACCGGCGTGGTCGGCACCAATGGCAATCTTTAGCCCTTCTTTCATTAGTTTAAGTTTATTAAGCTGCAAATGTGCAAATTTCTGCTGACAGATTGCAAGCGGATTTAAATGCAGAGATTAGTTAATAGGGGGTATTATGGGTTTGTGAAAAGGGAATCACAACATCCTACCTGTCGCCCTGAACGTAGCGAAAGATCTGTTCTACAGGATGTAAAGTCTAACACTCAGAATGACAAATTATAGTTGTTTTATATTAAACAATAAAAGCCGCCATTGGCAGCTTTTATTGTTATTTTATTGGTAATCATCTGTGCATTTAAAACTACGCAGATTCCTCACTTCTCTTTAATTTTCTTTTTTCAACTACGGCAGATACCAAGATACCTACCTCATATAAAATAAATAGCGGGATACTTACTATGGTCATGGTAAGCATATCAGGGGTAGGGGTAACAACGGCTGCTACAATCAATATAATTACGATGGCATAGCGCCTGGTTTCGCGCATAAACTTGGCTGTTAGTATGCCCAAACTTGATAACACGTAAACTAAAATAGGCAGCTCAAATACAACACCTGTTGCTAACGTTAATGTGGCAACTGATGAGATGTAGGAATCAATGGAAAACAAGTTCTGGATTTTTGAACTCACGGTATAACCCGACAGGAAGTTGATGGACTCCGGAGTGATTACATAGTAGCCAAACATTACACCTAACACAAATAGCCCGGTTGCATAAATTACAAAACCAGATGCCGCTTTGCGTTCTTTTTCATGCAAAGCTGGTCTGATAAAGCGCCATAATTCCCATAATAAATAAGGGAACCCCATGGTGATACCAATTAACAGCGCGGAGTTAATTTGCAGGGTAAACTGCCCGGCCATTTCGGTGTTGATGAGCTGTATATTAATCTTATCAATACAAAAACCTGAGCGATGGAGAGCTGCGCCAAGATCGCATAACATGCGGTATGTCCAGAATGTGGGCTTACTGGGGCCCATAATAACGGTATCAAATATCCAGTCGTAATAGTAAAAAACTACGCAGGTAAATACTACAATAGCTATGGAAGCCCTTACCAAATGCCATCTCAAAGCTTCTAAATGGCCGAAGAACGACATTTCTGCCTCCATCGTTTTGCCTTTGTCTTTAATGGCTTTAATTATTTTGTTGTCGCTCATTGTGTATATGAATACCGCTTTATTGACGCTATTGTGCTAAGTACGTTTTATTGTATGAAGATAGTTTGAATTTTATTTTAAAACTCAAAAGTTTCCATAAACTTGGTTGTAAAGTTACCAGCACGGAAATTAGGGTCCTGCAGTAATTTTAGATGGAAAGGTATAGTTGTTTTTACTCCCTCAATCACAAATTCACTTAACGCCCTTTCCATGGTGCTTAAGGCCTCATCGCGGGTTTGCGCTACGCAGATCACCTTGGCTATCATCGAGTCATAGTTGGGTGGTATTACGTAACCGGTATACACGTGTGTATCAATACGCACGCCGTGGCCGCCCGGTGAGTGGAAGTTGGTTATTTTACCTGGTGACGGGCGGAAATTATTGTAAGGGTCTTCGGCATTGATACGGCACTCAATGGCATGCATGGTTGGCTCGTAGTTTTTGCCTGAGATAGGGATACCTGCTGCAACCTTGATCTGTTCTTTGATCAGGTCAAAATTAATTACCTCTTCGGTAACCGGATGCTCTACCTGTATACGGGTATTCATTTCCATGAAGTAAAAGTTGCGGTCTTTGTCAACTAAAAACTCTACGGTACCGGCACCTTCGTACTTAACAGCTTTTGCGCCTTTTATGGCGGCGTCGCCCATTTTTTTACGAAGTTTTTCGGTCATGAAAGGCGATGGTGATTCCTCAACCAACTTCTGGTGGCGGCGTTGTATAGAACAATCGCGCTCAGAAAGGTGGCATACTTTACCATATTGGTCGCCCACTACCTGGATCTCGATGTGACGGGGATCCTGTACGTATTTTTCAAGATAAAGGCCATCGTTACCAAAGGCCGCACCTGATTCGGCACGGGCAGAATCCCATGCGTTCTCAAACTCTTCATCTTTCCAAACAATACGCATACCACGGCCGCCGCCACCGGCAGTAGCTTTAAGTATAACAGGATAGCCTATTTTATTAGCTATTGCAATACCTTGCTTTGTATCAGAAAGCAAGCCTTCAGATCCGGGAACGATAGGTACACCGGCTTTTTTCATGGTTTCTTTAGCCGAAGCCTTGTCACCCATTTTATTGATCTGATCGGCAGTGGCACCAATAAATTTGATACCATAATCGGCACAGATAGCTGAGAATTTAGCATTTTCAGACAAAAAGCCATAACCCGGATGTATCGCATCAGCGTTAGTAAGCTCTGCAGCCGATATGATATTAGGAATATTTAAGTAAGAATCGCGGCTTGGAGGGGGGCCTATGCAAACAGCTTCGTCAGCAAAACGTACATGAAGGCTATCGCGGTCGGCAGTTGAATATACAGCTATGGTTTTAATACCCATCTCTTTACAGGTACGGATAATTCGCAGGGCAATTTCGCCCCGGTTAGCTATTAATATTTTTTTAAACATCTTTTTTTAAATGTGCAGATTACAAATGTGCAAATATGCAGATGATAAATTAAGTTATGAAGATGTGCAAACTATAAATGTGCAGATGAATTAAAACTAATCATCTGCACATCTGAAATATGCATATCTGCACATCTGAAATATGCATATCTGCACAGCTACTAAATAGGTTCTACTAAAAACAAAGGCTGGTCGTACTCAACCGGTGATGCATTATCAACCAGTATTTTTACTATACGACCTGAAATTTCTGATTCAATTTCATTAAAAAGCTTCATAGCTTCAATGATACAAACCACGCTGCCGGTTTTTATTTCATCACCAACATTTACAAACAATGGTTTGTCAGGACTGGCCGAGCGATAGAATGTACCTATCATTGGCGATTTAATAGTAAGATACTTCGAAGTGTCCGGGCCTGCTACTGCAGGGGCCACTGGTTCTGCCGGTGCTGCTGCTACGGGAGCTGGCGGCAATACTGCCGGTGCTGTTTGCGCAGGTATGCTGGCATGAATAAGCTGCGGCTGTACCTCGTTAGTTTTTATAGTGATCTTAAAATCTTTTTGCTCAATTGACACTTCATTTACGCCTGATTTTGAAACGAAACGAATAAGGTCCTGAATTTGTTTAATATCCATACTTAGGGATTGATTGGTTTTGGATAAAGTTTATTATCTAAGTTATATGATAACGTGCAAACTGGCAATATGCAAATGTGCAGACTGCAAATGTGCAAATGTTTTTGTTAATTAATGCGTAGATATGCAAATATGCAGAGGTGCGCATTTTTTTAATTGTTTTACTGTGTAAGCAAATTAACATTTATTAACAGGCAGATGTTTTAACTTTTTGTTGTATGCTGGTATTACAACCGGCAATGCTGAAAATTAATACACCGGCAAATCAATAGGCCCATTTAATATAAACAGAACCCCAGGTAAACCCGCCGCCAAATGCAGCTAAAATCAGGTTGTCGCCTTTTTTAAATTTGTTTTCCCACTCCCACAAACATAGTGGTATGGTGCCATTGGTCGTGTTACCGTAGCGTTCAATATTAATAATTACTTTATCTGCGCTTAAGCCGGTACGGTTGGCAGTGGCATCAATGATGCGCTTATTGGCCTGGTGCGGTACCAGCCAGGCAATGTCATCGCCAACCAAATGATTGCGTTCCATTACCTCATGGGCTACATCGGCCATATTGGTTACGGCAAATTTAAATACCGCGGGGCCTTCCTGGTAAGCAAAGTGCTCACGGGCATCAACGGTTGCATGAGTTGCCGGTTTTACAGAGCCTCCGGCTTTTTGGTGCAGGTACTGGGCACCTGAGCCATCGCTTTTTAGGATAGCATCAATAATGCCGTTACCCTCGGTGTTTGGTTCAAGCAGTACTGCGCCGCAACCATCACCAAAAATAATGCAGGTAGCGCGGTCCTGGTAATTAACAATTGACGACATTTTGTCGCCACCGATTACCAGTACTTTTTTATGCTTGCCGCTTTCTATAAACTGGGCTCCTGTAGTAAGGCCGTAAATAAAGCCCGAACAGGCCGCCTGTAAATCAAAGCCCCATGCATTTACTGCACCAACTTTGTTAGCCAGTATATTGGCTGTTGCCGGGAAAGGCATATCAGGAGTAGTGGTGCAAAAAATAATCAGGTCAATTTCTTCGGCACCTATACCGCGTTTTTTTAACAAACCGATTACCGCTGGAACTGCCAGATCAGATGTACCCAAGCCTTCGCCTTTTAATATACGACGCTCTTTAATGCCGGTTCTGCTTACAATCCATTCATCATTTGTGTCAACCAGGGTTTCAAGCTCCTGGTTAGTTAAAATATAATCTGGAACGTAGCCGTGTACAGCAGTAATAGCGGCATGAATTTTACTCATCTTTTATTTTTTTACTGAAAAGCTTGTTTAATTTTATCAACCAGGCGGCTCTCAACCATGTTTTTTGATAAAAGCACCATGTTTTTAATAGCCTCCGGGCTCGAAATACCGTGACCTACAATTACGGGAGCATTTACACCCAGGATAGGGCTGCCACCGTATTGTTCATAGTTAAACCTGTCGAAAAATTCATCTTTTAGCTTCTTCTTTAATGTGATAACATAAAACGACTCTGCAAGCTTTAATATTACATTGCCTGTAAAACCGTCACATACAAAAACATCGGCCCCTTCACTAAACAGGTCACGTCCTTCAACGTTACCTACAAAGTTAAACAGCGATGTTTCTTTCATTAAAGGGTAAGTAGCCTGGCAAAGTATGTTGCCTTTTTCTTCCTCCTCACCTATGTTCATGAGTGCTACGCGCGGGTTGTCAATATTATATACCGACTGCGCAAGCAAGCTGCCCAATACACCAAACTGCACCAGCACGTCTGGTTTACAGTCGGCATTGGCACCTACATCCAACAAAATACCCAAACCTCCTTTAAGTTTGGGTACAATAGTAGTCATTGCCGGGCGTATAACGCCTGGAATGGTTTTTACACTGAACATGGCACCAACAAGCATAGCGCCGGTATTACCAGCTGATGCAAAGGCCTGAATGTGACCTTCTTTAAGCAGCTGAAAACCAACCGCGATACTTGAATCCGGCTTTTGAACAATAGCTTTTGTAGGGTGTTCGCCCATACCTATCACTTCGCTTGTATGCACAAATTCGAAATGATCCGGGCTTACATTATTTTCCTGAAGAATACTGACAGTAAGATCTTTGTCGCCAATAAGCACCAATTTTTGGTCGGCAGCTAAAGCTTTATAAGCTTCGATTGCCCCTAAAACGGTTGCTTTGGGAGCAAAATCACCGCCCATAATATCTAAGCCAATCTTCATTTTCAGAAAATTAAACTTATGCTACAGCTGCTTTCTCTATCAGTAATTTACCGTTGTAGTAAACGTTACCATCAACAGTATAAGCTCTGTGCGGTAAGTGGATAGCACCGGTAGTTTGGCAAGTAGTTAAAGATGGCGCTACAGCTTTGTAGTGTGTTCTACGCTTATCTCTTCTTGATTTGGATATTTTACGTTTTGGATGTGGCATGATCCTGCTTTTTTGTTATTTATTTATTTTCTTGAGTACATCCCACCGTGGGTCTGTATGCTCGCTTTGTTCATCATTTGCCGAAAGGTTGTTTAACTTTTCAAGCATTTCCTTATCACAATATGCGGTGTTACCCTCATTGCTGCATACCGATATAAATGGCATAGCAACGTTTATGTATTCATATATTAACCCGGCAATATTGATCTCATGATCATTTTTGCTCAGGGTGATGATCTCATCATCCTCGTCAATAACCTCGTCGCTAAACCTGGCAATCTGTTGTTCGGTAATATCCAGCGTTTGTGGATATTGTGCCAAACACCTGTCGCAGTTAGCATCAACGGTGCCTTTGATCTGGAAGTTCAGGATCAGCATTGTTTCCTGTTTGTCCAATTCTACCTGGCATTGTAAGTTAGCCTTTTTAACCAGCGAATAGTCAAATTCGTCAAAAAAAGCATCGTCAACAACATACTCAAACTGGTGTTTCCCCAGTTTGAGCCCCGTAAAAGGAATCGAATAATTTCTTAGCGATTTCAATGAGCAACAATTAGCCTGCAAATGTAGGGGAAAAATACTACAATTGAAAACTGTTTTTTCAAAAATGTAAAATGCTGACGATTAAAGACTCTGCATCAATATGGAACCTCAAAATATTGGGTTTCGAATAACCAGCATACAAATATATACCAAATACCGTAATGGTCACTTAATTTTAATGTTTTATTAAGCCGCTGTTTACAGCCCTAAAGCTCTCGTTTTATTTGATCAGGCTTTGATCATTAAGGGGGATACGTATGAATAGCAGATCAGAAATTGTTTGAAGGGCCCCATCCGGCAGACCTGTTTTTTCCGGCCAAAAACAGGTCTGCTTCTTCCTGGCTACCAACAACCCTTGTGAGGAAAAGAGGAGGGCATATCAATCTGTTGCATTTTAAGTTTAATGGCATCCCATATCGCCAGCCGCGGCAGTTCAATGTTGCTGGCTTCTATTTTTTTGTGCTTTAAGCCTTTAGCTGAAGACTATATTTTCAGTCTGATATTAATTTTATCAAGCAGGCCTGTAAGCCAAACCATTACAAAGGCAAACACAATACATTTGATAAGGCCCCCCGTGCCTTGGCTTAAATACTCAGGATAGCCAATGTTGCTCATTTCATAAATGGGATAAAACAAAAACGGCACAATATAGCAGGTAAACGTATTGGTACCGGCCGGTTCAATAATCTTAAACCAGTTATATTTATGCTTAAAATCAACCACAAAAATAAATATGGCATACATAATTAGGCTTATGCCTGTACAAATGAGCACCCATGAAGGGGTGTCACGTGCTTTTGAAATGCCGCCACTAAAATAGCGCACTATAAAGCCCAGATTAAACAATATAATGGCCATGAGTATAAGGGCTGCCCAGAGCATTTTAAGTTCGTTATTGGCTTTAAGACGCATGTACAGCACCGATACAAACACCCCGGCCATAGTAAATGCCTGCATGGCCCCGTTGCCGGCAATCCATACATATCTTTGAAGGCCGCTTAAAAAATCGAGAAAACCGAAGTGGAAATCCATATTAAAGAACATGAAGAAGATCCAGGCGGCGGCCTGTATCCATAAATGCCCCTCTGAGTAATAGTATATTAACGCACAAACCAGGTATGACCATCCAATGAGCCCCAATATACCCCACCACGTAAAATGCAGCCAGGTGTGGCCCGGGTCGCTGGTTTTGTATAGTACGGACATAGCTATCAGTAAGGCAACGCCAAAGCCCTGGAGCAGGTAGCGTTTAAGTTTGGTGGTTTCTTTGCTGTAATCTAAAAATATAAAGAAGAAGCTAAAGGTTACCAGGCTTTCCCAAACAGGTTTTGGAAGGGCGGTGGTTACCTCGTTATAAGTTTCCATATTGGCATGGTAAAAGCCAATAAATACCAAAGCAAATGACCTGCTTACTATGCGCGACAATAATTTGTAATTGCCGCGTTTTAACCTGTTTTGAAATGCAAATGGTATGGAAAGACCTACAATAAATAAAAACGCGGGGAAAATAGTGTCAGCAAGGCCCAGTGCATCAACGTTTTCGGCGGCATGTTTAAGCCAGTTAGGTGTATTTGGAATACCATCAAGGTCATTCACAAATATCATCAGGAACATGGTTACGGCACGAAAAGCGTCTATCGAGCGGACACGACCAAAAAAATCATTCATTAAACTTGTAAATGCATTATCTGAGCAAATGTTTTAATCTAACGTTAATTAAATTGAAACATTATTATTACAGAGCATATTTTAGTCCCTGTCGCGACTCAGTTTGGTAAACACCAGTGGGTTTTCATTCAGCTCTAATGTTTCGCGGCGGTGCTTTACAATATGTATTGCGGTAAATAATGCCTCACGGAATGATATCTCCGAAGCCAGGTTCTTGCCTGCAATATCATACGCGGTGCCATGGTCTGGCGAGGTACGTACAAAGCTCAAACCTGCAGTAAAATTAACTCCCGATTCAAAGGCTATTTGCTTAAAAGGAATTAAACCCTGGTCATGATACATGGCCAGTACGGCGTCAAACTGTAAATAAGTTCCGTTTGCAAAAAAGCCGTCGGCCGGGTAGGGGCCAAAGGCCATAATGTCGTTATTGCGGGCCTCTTCAATAGCAGGTATAATGGTTTCTTTTTCTTCGCTGCCTATCAGTCCGTTATCGCTGGCATGTGGGTTTAGGCCAAGTACGGCAATTTTTGGTTTGCGTATCCAGAAATCGTTTTGCAGGCTATGGTTCATCAGCTTAAGTTTGGCCAGTATCTTTTCGGTAGTGATGCTTTCCGCAACTTTAGCAATAGGGATGTGGCCGGTAACCACACCAACCCGCAGCGTGTCGCTTACCAAAAACATCAGTGATTCGGCGGCGCCATCGCGTTGCTGCAAATATTCGGTATGCCCCGGAAAGTTAAATTGCTCACTTTGTATATTGTCTTTATTAATAGGCGCAGTAACCAGGGCATCAATATAACCCTCTTTTAAATCATAGGTTGCACGCTCCAGGGATATGAAAGCGTATTTGCCGCCTGCTTCGGTAACCACACCCGGCTCAATCTTTACGTCCTCTTCCCAGCAGTTGATCATGTTGGGTTTTTTATGCTGAACCTGTGATGGATCATTAATCACATGAAAATTAAGCTCATTAATATGAGTTGCACGGCGGTGGAATGACGCCACTTTGGTATGGCCATAAACAATAGGTGTACAATAATCATAAATATGATTATCGGCCAGGGTTTTAAGAATAATTTCTAAACCTATGCCATTTACATCACCAATGCTTATACCTACTTTAATTTTTTCGCTCATGTTATTATTTATGATTACGCCGGTTTATTTTAGTGATTACACCGTTTTTTCGGTTGATCTCACTGATTATCACGGCTCTTGGTTTTACAATTATTAATGCCTTTACTTCGGGCTTTCAGCTTTAAACTGTCAGCTTTTTTTACTGCAAATAAAAGATTTTAAGCTTATAGTTCCTGATTAAAGCACAAATATGACTTAATTTGCTCAAATATTTGATTAATAATGACGTTGGTTAGGGCAAAAAAACATTTAGGGCAGCATTTTCTTACTGATAAAAATATTGCCGCTAAAATTGTGGACAGTTTGAAACCGGCTGACAGGTACCATCATGTACTGGAAGTAGGGCCGGGTATGGGTATCCTGTCTGATTTTTTATTGCAGAAACCGGAGTACGAGGTTTCGTTGATTGATATTGACGAGGAATCATACCAGTACCTGCAAAAAAAATATCCGCAATTGGGCGGCCGCCTTATTAATGCCGATTTCCTGGAGATGGATTTTAAAGGTGTATTTGAAGGGGCTTTTGCCATTATTGGTAATTTCCCTTACAATATATCGTCACAAATACTCTTTAAGGTGTTGGATAACCGGCAGCAGGTAGTGGAGGTAGTAGGCATGTTTCAGAAAGAGGTGGCCGAACGCTGCGCTGCTAAACCCGGCAGTAAGGAGTACGGTATACTCAGCGTATTTTTGCAAGCTTATTACAAGGTGGAGTATTTATTTACGGTGAAAGCGGGTGTGTTTAATCCGCCGCCCAAAGTGCTTTCGGCCGTGATCAGGCTTACCCGCAACCAGGCCGAAACCCTGAACTGTGACGAAAAACTATTCTGGCAAATTGTAAAGGCGGGCTTTAACCAAAGGCGTAAAACCCTGCGCAACGCCATATCATCACTCATCAATAAAGAAAAAATGACCGACAATACCACGCTTGACCTACGCGCCGAACGCCTGAGTGTGGAAGATTTTGTAAGGCTCACCAATGAGGTAATGGCTAACAGATAGGTTGGTATGCTGTGATTTGAAATTTTGTCATTCTGAACGGGTTGAAGAATCTGTTATGCAGAATGCCATAGCCTATTATATATTCTTCGCTTCGCTCAGGATGACAAGTTGCTCTTTAAAAGCACAAACAGGAGGCCTCGGCTACTGTTTGCGGGGTGCCTCGCACTGTTGCGGAACAGTAGTTTTGAAATAAATATACCGACAACTACACCACCTGTATCACCACAGGTTCACCTTGCATATTTTTAATGGAAATGGCCATGCGTTTTATGAACAGGTAATTGGCGGTGCCGCCAATTACGGCGCCCACTACGGGTACCATTCTTTCGGCAGTGCGGGTGCCTAATACCATAAGCAGTTTTTCGGCTATGCCTTCCATCATGGTTTTAGTGATAGCTACACCTGCCTCTACCCGGAGCGATGTGGCTACCAGTCCCATAAACTCCTCGTACCCGATGTGGTAACTGCCCTTGTTATAGTACATAATGGCCATTGTGATTCTGAATTGTTGGGTAATCAGATTTGCAAAGTCAATTGGCATACCGGCAACTAGGGTAACCATACCACCGCTACCTGATATAACACCCGAGCCTGCGGCCATGTAGGCACACTGGTTAATAAACTTGTCGAGCCCTATAGTATCAACCCCTTTTTTAATCTTGAGCTGATCAATATGGTCAAATATCTGCTTAAAGCCATTGTTGGCCAGTTTTTCGGCCTGCACCCTGATGTCGGCACCAATTTTTTTAAATTTTATGAGTTTCATTTGCCTGTTGGTTATTGGAGTAACAGCTTCCTTTTTAATACAGTACCATTCCCGTGCCAGTTTATAAAACCGCCAAAAACGTGCCGGGGTACCATAGTACTTATGGCAGTCAACAGTTCAGTAACAAGTTGGTTTTAACCGGTTAACGAGCTATGTTTCCACATAAATATATTTAAAGCGTAAAAATTATTCAATAGCGTAAAACTCAGACGGCTAATAGCCTGCGGTTTTGTAAATTCGCCCTTTAATAAAATAATGAACTTTGAAAAATAACATTCTTATTGTTGATGATATTCATCCCATATTTATGGAAATGGCAGGAGCCAAGGGGTATCATTGCGATTACAAACCGCTTATAAAAGCCGACGAAGCCATGCAAATAATTGGCGACTACGCCGGTTTGGTTATCCGATCAAAATTTAAAGTTGATAAAAAGGTGCTTGATGCCGGTGTCAACCTGCGCTTTGTAGCTCGTGCCGGTGCCGGTATGGATAATATTGACGAAGCTTACGCTGCTGAAAAGGGGATAGATCTGATTAACGCACCCGAGGGCAACTCAGATGCCGTTGGCGAACACGCCGTTGGCCTGTTGCTATCGCTGATGAACAATTTAAACCCCGGTGACGCCGAAATACGCAATGGCAGCTGGCTGCGCGAAGCTAACCGTGGTTACGAACTTAAAGGTAAAACAGTAGGGATTATTGGCTACGGCCACATGGGGCACAGCTTTGCCCGCAAGCTCTCGGGCTTTCAGGTTGATGTAATTGCCTATGATAAATATAAAACAGGCTTTAGCGACAGGTATGCCCGCGAGGTGAGTATGGAGGATATTGTGAAACACAGCGATGTGCTGAGCCTGCATATACCGCTAACTCCCGAAACCAGCGGACTGGTGGATGATGAGTACCTGTTTCATTTTAAAAAGCCTATATTTTTAATCAATACAGCCCGCGGTAAGGCTGTTAAAACCCAGGCTGTACTTAATGCCATCAAAGCGGGTAAAATTTTAGGCGCAGGTTTAGATGTGCTGGAGATTGAAAAATTCCCGGCCCTTGCAGAGCAGGCTTGGTTTAATGAACTACGCCAGAGCGGTAAGGTGATATTAAGTCCGCATGTTGCCGGCTGGACATTTGACTCCTACCGTAAACTAAGTGAAGTAATGGCGGAGAAACTGATTCGGTTGTAATGGTGAATGGTTTTGAAAAAGCGATAAGCAAGGTAGTCAAAATTCCGGTTGAGGCAAAATCAGCAAGATCAACGGAATCAAAAAAAAATGAGCGGGTAAAAAATTTGGATATTAAAATTTAAATCGCTTATCTTCGTTTAATACAAAAGCAAGACTATGTAGGCATTAGCCCGTGTAGTCTTGTTTGTTTTTATAGTCATAGCGTCCTTCTTAAAACAAGGGGGGCGGTTTTTTTTGGATGACCAACAAGGATAAACATTAAATAAATTACGTGTTATGGCAGAGGTATCATACTTTACCAAGGATGGTTTAGAAAAATTAAAAGAGGAATTACAAAGGTTAAAAACAACCGGACGTTCGGATATATCAAAAGCTATTGCCGAAGCCCGGGATAAAGGTGATTTATCAGAAAATGCAGAATATGATGCAGCAAAAGAAGCACAGGGTTTGCACGAGGCTAAAATAGCCCAAATGCAGGAAACGCTGGCCAATGCCCGTTTGCTTGATGAATCAAAACTGGATGCATCAAAGGTGCTTGCGCTTTCTATTGTTAAAATAAAAAATCTGAAGAATGGCGCTACCATGAGCTATCAGTTGGTGGCAGAGAGCGAGGCTGATATGAAATCTGGTAAAATATCAGTGGCATCGCCCATTGCCAAAGGCTTATTAGGTAAAAAGGTTGGTGAAACTACAGAGATCACCGTACCTGCCGGCAAAATTGAATTTGAAATACTGGAGATAAGCCGGTAGTTTATGAGTAGGTGGTTGATTAAGTTATACCGGGATAAATAATATACTGAGGTCATCATTTAATCAGCCAGTTTGTTTTAAATAATTTATTGCAACCAATCTAAAAACAAAATGACCATCTTTTCGAAAATAATAGCAGGGGAAATTCCCGCGCATGTAGTGGCTGAAAGTAATGAGTTTTTGGCTTTTCTTGATATTAGTCCGCTGGCCGAAGGGCATGTGCTGGTAATACCCAAAAAGGAGGTTGATTATATATTTGACCTGGATGATGAAACTTATGCCGGTTTGCAGATTTTTGCAAAAATTGTAGCCACGGCCATAAAAAAGGCTATCCCCTGCAAGAAGGTTGGTGTGGCAGTAATTGGGTTGGAAGTGCCTCATGCGCACATTCACCTTATACCGATGAACGAGGTGAACGATCTTAACTTCTCGCGCCCCAAGCTGAGCTTTACTCCCGAAGAACTTAGCGCTACCAAAGATAAAATCAAAGCAGCGTTTAAGGATTGATAAGCAGATTTTAAATGCGCAGATGGCTGTAAAAATGCTTTGTCATGCAGGAGGAACGAAGGATCTATTCGTAGAGTAAGTATGGTATCTAATAGATGCTTCATTGCATTCAGCATGACAGGTAAGGAAAATTAAATATCTGCACGCTTGAAATTCGCACCTCTACTTCACAATCCTTTTCGCGTTATCTTTTACAAAAGTATCCCAGCCGGAGTATGCCTTTTTGCTGCCCGAGCCTGATTTGCTGCCGGTAGTTATGCGTTGAAAAGAATGACAAACCGCTACGGCAAGTCCATCAGTAGCATCCAGAAAATCGGGTGTTTCCTTAAAGCTCAGTAAGTTTTGCAGCATAGCGGCAACCTGTTCTTTGGTGGCATTGCCATTGCCCGTTATGGATTGTTTTATTTTGCGGGGGGCGTATTCTGTAATATCCAGATTGCGCGACAATGCAGCTGCTATGGCAACTCCCTGCGCCCTACCAAGTTTAAGCATTACCTGTATGTTTTTGCCATAAAACGGCGCTTCAATGGCTAAACAATCGGGGTGGTAATTATCAATGAGGGCTACCGTTTTTTCAAATATGCGCTGTAGTTTCAGCATGTGATCATCGGCTACGTTCATTTTAACTACGCCCAGGGCAATAAGCTCCATTTTGGGGCCGGTTTCTTTAATGAGGCCGTAGCCCATAACTGCAGTACCCGGGTCGATACCTAAAATTATACGTTCTTTGGTGTTTGCTTGCTGCACAGCTCAAAGGTAATTATATGGGAGCTAAAAGCTCTTTTTAATTTTATGTATAAAAACTAAAGGGAGCCATCGAATCAAACGGAGCTGTTTTTTAAAACGGCCATATATTGGTCCCTGCTGATCATCCGTGCACCCATTGATTCCAGATGTTCCGTATGAAGCTGACAATCTACAAGCTGATACAGGCCACTCTGGCACAAATGAATGAGCGCTGTTTTTGATGCATTGCTTACGCGGCTAAACATGCTTTCGCCGCAGAAAACATGGCCCATCTTCAGGCCATAAATGCCGCCTGCCAATTCCTGGTTGTCCCACACTTCAATAGAGTGCGCGTATCCTGCTGCATGCAGTTTATTGTAGGCTGCCTTCATATCATCGGTGATCCAGGTGCCATCCTGTCCCTCGCGCGGGGCGGTGGAGCAGGCCGTAATTACCTCATTGAAACAGGTGTTGGTAGTAACAGTAAACCTGCTGGAGCGCAGCACCTGCCGCATTGATTTAGATATTTTAAGTTCCTGCGGGTATAACACAAACCTTTCATGCGGCGAGTACCACAGGATGGGTGAATCGTCACTATACCATGGGAAAATGCCGTTTTGATAGGCCAGCACCAGGCGGCGGACGGACAGGTCGCCACCAACAGCCAAAAGCCCGTCTGGTTCTGCCAGATCGGGCTCAGGAAATAATAAATGTTTATCAAGCCTGAATATCATCAGGGGCAAATTTACGCTTTGCGGCGTATCACCAGTTTTTTATTTTGTGCTTTGGCAACAGCATCCATATATACCTGCATTTCGGTGTATTTGGCAGCCGGTATTACCTGGTTGGTAAGGTTAAATTTGGCAGTACTTATTACCTGGTTTTTAGCGGCATTGTACACATACTTTACCTCATAGGTACCATAGCTGAATTTAAGGCTTTGGTCTGTCGGCAGGGCCTCAACCTCGAAGCCCTGAGGGAGATCAATAGTGGTAACACATGATTTTAAAGTCGGGGTCTTAAAGTAGTAATTGGTTTTTCTTTTATCTTCAGGCGGCAAGGTAGCATCCCAAAGTATAAATGCCAGCGGACGATAAAATTGCTTATTCCCTGTTGTTATATCACTAAATTTATCATATTCCATATCTATAGTTACTTCTTTAAAATCGTTATTATCATCGGCCGATTTAAAGTTAAAAACAGATGGCTGCTTAATATGTAGCTCTTTCAATAGAAATTGTTTTTGTTCATCAACTTTGTAATTAGGCAATTTGTCAACAAAAAAACTGCGGTACTGACCGCTGCTTGAAATTTTTATTTGTGCTTTAGCCCCGCCATCGGCATCAAGTATTATATGTGCCTGGCTGTTAAACTGATTGTCTTTCCATGAACTTTTTGGTGTATTTACTAATTTACCTCCTTCATCGGTTATAATTAAAGCGTTGCGATTTTCCGTAAATGGGCCTAGTTTACCAAATGGCGTAGTGTTGCTGGTGCATTCTAACCATGTAGTGTCATTTTTAAAAGGGATACATAATATGGCGTGGTTAAATGAATTGCGTGGAAACGAAAGATCAGCAGGTTCTTCATTATTTCCAGCCCTGATAATGGCGTAGTTTGAAGGTATATTAACTGCACTAAGTAAGGCTCTCATGTAGTTTGATAAGGCTTTACAATCACCATATTTTTTTTGATCAACGAATGTAGCAGGAAATGGTTTATACCCCCCAATACCTAACTGGATGCCTACATAACGCATACTTTTTTGCATGTAATTATACAAAAAACGAGCTTTTTCCTTATCGGTTTTTATGGTATCCGTCATTTTTTTGATATCTGCTATACGTTCTGGACTTAATGTGCAAACATCATCGTTTAATGACTTTATCCATTTGCCAAAAGACTGCCAGCTGGTAAAATCACCCGGATAACCATAGCAATCAAAAGCTGCTAAACCAAAGGAGATTTTAGATTGTATATTCCAGAACATAACATTTTCTTCCTTTTTTATGGCTTTCATGTTCTTAATGGTCCATGCGTAGGTATCAAGTCCATCCACATTGCCTTTTTCGGGTTTAACATAAGTATTACTGCTTTTATATTTGAAACCAAGGGTTGGGCTCACATAAATTTTGCAATATTCATTTTGTACGGCTTGTTCCATTTTGTCCTGGATATACCAACTGTTCAGGCTTATAAAACTACTTTCGTTTTCCTGATATATGAGCTCAATTGTTACTGGGTAAGCAGCAATTGCATGCTTTAGGCCCAAATAACGATCATCAGTTACTATGGTTTCATCATCAGAGGCTGAGCCATCATACATATCACCTTTGTGATATTTTTTGATAAGTAAACCAGCAGCATTATAAATGTTCATCTCTATGTTACTGTATGAGTCGTATTTACGGTTATAATACAATATAAGAGTGGCTTCATTGTCACCTTTTTCATTAAGTACAGCTACAATGCTGTGCTCCTTTGTTGTTTGCTTGCCCGGGGCTTTTACTGTAGTTTCACGAGATTCATAACGAATAACCACATTAGCATCCTCCTTTAACGAATCTGGAATAGTTGATGCTATATAAAGATCCTTAGGGATGTTCTTATCCTGGCTATAACCCTGGGTGTAAAGCGCACATAAGGCTGCTATGGTAAATAGCAGCCTGTTATAATTTTTAGTAAACATAAATTTATCAGGATTTTTTGAGTACCACCTGTTCGTTCAGCATCTCGTACATTTTTTTACAAAATTCATGAAACTCAGGGTAGTTCTCTTTAAAGTACATTGATTTCTTGAAGTCAATACTCAGCCTTATTAAAACGGAACCATCCTGCTCGGCAACCACACGTCTGAAAGTGACACTCTTGTCAGGTATCATCATGCTGATGCTTTGGGGCAAGGCATCAACTTTATATCCTGCGGGCAGTTTAAAAACACCGGTTATAGCGTAATTATCGCGATAGCCGAAATCTATATCGGTTGTGCGGTTTTCGCTTAAAAACGGATTCTTTTTAAGGTCGGTAAATAAATTCGAGTTAAAATAAATGTAGTTATCATCGGCACCGGTAAGGTCAAGATTAAAGTCCATCTTTTGTCTTAGGGGCAGGGTATCCACATCCATGTTCTCAAACGTTACTGATGCTACTTTTAAGTTATTATTATCGTCGCGCAAATAGTCGATGTAGTTTTTTTCGCCATCGGTTTTATACTTTTTAACGCGGCTCATGCGGTTATAGCCAAAGCTACTGATATCAGCCGACCCGTTCATTTTGCCTTCGGGCTTTATTTCGGCATTAATTAAAACTACCTGCCTTACCGGGTCTTTATCCTCTAAAAAAACAAGGTCGTAGGCCTTGTCCTCCTTGTTAATATAAAGGCCAAAGGAGTTTAAAAAATTATCCGGTATCTGGTTGTAGATGTTATACTTGCCGGTAGCATCAAGTACGTAATATTTATTGCTGTCAACAGGGATATATGCCACTGCACTATTAAACTGGTAAGAGTTTGGATAGGCTGGATTGATACGGCCATGTTTGCGGGTACTCACCATCATAGGGTAAGCCTTTAAGCCTGCTTTTTTTAGTAAATGAGTAAGTGCCAGATTTATTTCGGCAGAGTTACCTGCTTTTTTTTCCCATGCCTTTACGGTGCCATCATTGGTGTAATGGGCGTAAGATTCGTCCCACTTTAAGGTGTTTTTAACAGTGTTGAATATATAGGCTATTTTTTCGTCATCGGTTTTTAAGGTTTTAGCTTTAGTAATAATGGCCTCTTCGCCGGTAAGTTTACGGTTTACCTGGCCTCCAAAATCATCGTTATCGTTCATGTCTTCACCAACCTTTGTCCATGTGTCTGAAAAAGTGTGTGTGAAACCACCCTCAGGCTTTATGCTTAACAGCTGAAACAGTATACGTTCAGAGTTATCATTACGTGCGCCCATAAAGGGTTCGTCATGCAATGATGGAATATTTGCCAGCGCCTGGGTATGTACATTTGAGGAATTGGTTTTGTCAACTACATAAGGGTAATGTACATTCACCAGTCTTTTATAATAAAGTACATCAGGTATATTGGTGTTTAACTCACTATAGCGGGTTGGCAAATTACTTTGAAAATACCAGTCAGGAAAATCGCCGACAGACGCCGAGGTTAAACGATATTTAAACTCAAGTATTGAACCTGGTTTAACGTTGGGAAATGAGAAAACCATGGCCGAGCGGTATTTGTCAACTACTTCGGTAAATATTTGTTTTTTATCTACCTTAACAATTTCAACAGCATCATTGGCTGAATTGATGGTTTGCGCCTGTAATCCGGTAATATACTCCAGGTGATTTAAGCTGTAATATTCCAGGCGGATATTGGCTTCCCCCTTCCCATTATCATTAAAAATTTTAATGCGTTTATGTATCTCTGTTACTATATTGTAACTAGGATCAAAATATACATCGGCCTTGTCAAAAAGAACTTCGGCATTGGCATCTTTTTCAAAATCGCAGGCCGTCATTTCGAGGTCAGCTTTATCAACTTTGCCAAAAGATTGTGCGGTTGGTATTGGAGCAGATGTTTGCGCCTTTGCGCCTAACACCATCGACCCTAAAAAGAGCAGGGCAAATAATTTATTCATGTGATAAGGTTTATTACAGTACGAATGTAATATAAGCAATCGATTTTTTAAAATAGTTAAAACAAAATTTTAATTTGATTGTGCGCTGGGGCATTTGCGCGTAACCGAAGCTCTTTTTTAAACATTTAAGGTGATAACTGTAAATGAGGATATTAATTTATATATTGCTTACTGTAATTTTGGCATTGATAAGCCATGCCGGTAGGTATTTATATGCCATTTAACATTACTGGCACTTTGATTGATAACATATAATTAATGAAACAAAAATTTTATGATACTGCTGTGAAGCAGGAAAAAGCTGTTCTGGTTGGCGTGATGACACCGCACGTAACTGATGAGCAGGAAAAAGAATATTTAGAGGAACTGGAATTTTTGGTAGCTACTGCCGGTGGCGAAACGATAACAAGCTTTACCCAGAAACTGCAAAGACCCGACAGGGCAACTTTTGTAGGCTCAGGTAAACTGGAGGATATTAAGGCTTTTGTAATAGAAGAAGAAATTGATATGGTGGTTTTTGACGATGAACTATCGCCATCACAACTGCGTAATATTGAGAACGAACTGCAGGTAAAAATACTTGACCGCAATAACCTGATACTGGACATTTTTGCAAACCGAGCACAAACTGCCCAGGCTAAAACCCAGGTGGAACTGGCTCAGCTGCAATATTTACTGCCCCGCCTAACCCGCTTATGGACGCACCTTGAACGTCAGAAGGGTGGTATCGGTATGCGCGGACCGGGTGAATCGCAAATTGAAACAGACAGGCGTTTGATCCTGAATAAAATATCGTTGCTTAAAGAAAAGTTAAAGCAGATTGATAAGCAGAACGAAACACAGCGCAAAAATCGGACTCAGATGGTACGTGCTGCATTGGTAGGATACACCAACGTGGGCAAGTCAACCATCATGAACATGATATCCAAATCAGAAGTGTTCGCTGAGAATAAGCTGTTTGCTACACTGGATACTACGGTACGCAAGGTGGTTATTGAAAATGTACCGTTCCTGCTATCAGATACGGTTGGATTTATCCGTAAGCTGCCCCATCATTTGGTAGAGTGCTTTAAATCAACCCTTGATGAGGTGCGCGAAGCCGATATATTGGTGCACGTAGTAGATATTTCGCACCCTAATTTTGAAGATCAGATACGTACCGTTAACGAAACCCTGAAGGATATTGGCGCTATTGATAAACGGATGATTACCGTGTTTAACAAGATTGATGCCTTTAAACCCGAACAGCACCAGTTAGAGCAACAGGCCGAGCCGCTTACCTTAGCCGATTTTAAGCACAGCTGGATGGCTAAGAACAATAGCCCGGCTATATTTATATCGGCTACCAAAAAGGAAAATGTAGATGAGTTCAGGGAGCTGCTGTATGAGGAAGTAAAAGCTATCCATACAGAAAGATATCCGTATGATCAGTTGTTGTATTGAGTTTCTAATCGTCATGCCGAAACAAGTTCACTGTTGTCCGGTAAAGTTTTTTGTTGTTATTAAAAGACTGTATTAGGACATAAAATGAAGGATTTAGGTTTTAAAACTG
>NZ_JACHBZ010000028.1 GCF_014200575.1 Mucilaginibacter saanensis
TAAAAAGCAACCGCTCTAAACAGGCTAACATAAAGCCGCCTTAAATCAAATGTAAATAAATTATGCAGATTACTTGTATATCAACACAGAATCTCGCAATGACATTTTTTATTTACTCCCGCGAGATTAGCGTAGCGTATCTCGTGGATTACATGATTAAAGCCTCCGGCTTATATTCAGTTGAAACTTATGTTCGCACGGGCTGCAAGCCATAAGTGTTCGGAAGATTAGAGTTTTGACTAAAGCCTCCTTTTCAACTTCTCTATCCGTCCCATAAATGGGACGGCAATGAATGAAAAATATTAAAAACGCTTATATTTATCATTGCCGTTGGCTTTAGCCAACGGATTGCAAATAAAAAATCATAAGGCTTTAGCCAAAACTCGACATTTAATATTCATTTTGATTCTTCCGAACGATTATGGCTTTGCTCCCGCGAGATTAGCGTAGCGTATCTCGTGGATTACATGATTAAAGCCTCCGGCTTATATATTCAACTGAAAGCTGAAACTTATGTTTCGCACGGGCTGCAGCCGGCTTGAGCCAAAAAAGAGCAAACCAAACCATAACAATTTGTTAATGAAAGCTTAAAGCAAACCGTACTTTAGGTTTAATAATGTTGATTATCATTGTAATAAACAACTATTATAAAAGTTATGACTAATTCAATTCTGGAGATAACCGAAAATGAATACCTGATCAAGCTGAACAGGAGTAACTTCAACTTATCATTTATCAGAAGCTTATTGAAGCTTGTTGAGGTTTCTAACCCTTCAGACGAAGGCGATGCTTACAAAGACCGTATCATCCAACCGTATCAGAACCACTCTGCCGAAGCTGACTATTACAGCTCTATTGAGGAAAAATAAAAGGAGGCGATGTTTCGCCTCCTTTTATTTTTTTTCTTCTTTTTTATTCCCGTCCCTTTAGCTTCTTAGAACTGGCGATATCCGCCCCTTACTACTTGTTTATCCATTTGGGCCAGTTGTCCTTTCATCATCTTGATCTGATCGGCCAGTAATTTATTCTTATCCTCTTTTGCTGCTTCTGATAAATACATCTGCGCTTCGCGTTTGTTGCGTTTGGCCATAGATATACCTGCCAGGCTCAATTTAGCCAAAGCCGTATTGTGCGACATTTTCATTCCCAGCTGTAATGCTTTTTTAAAGTATTTCTCTGATTTCATAGGAGCCTTGCGCGACTCGATCAATCCAATCAATAAATTATAATAGCCATGCTGATTTTTATGCAGCTGTTTTTCGTAATCGGTAATTTTCATTAACCATGCTTCGGCTTTCTCCGAGTTTTCTTTACGCAGATAAAACTGCGATATGATCATGTTCTCGTTAAAAAAGAAGCTCAGCAGCGTTATACCGCCCAAAAACAACACTAAAATACCCCAGCCCCAAAATCCAAATGCACAAAGCGCAACCGCCGCACCGAATAATACGCAGGCAATAATTAACCTAACAATATTTGACATAATTTATGATACTATATATTGAGTGCAAATATCCGTTTATTTGTACGCTTAATCAACATTATATCAATATTTATGGCAAATGCATTAGACCCCTCATGGCACGAAGTTTTGAAAGACGAATTTGGCAAGAATTACATGATACAACTGAAACAATTTTTGCTGGATGAGAAAGCTGCGGGCCAGGTGGTTTACCCTAAAAACAGCGACATTTTTAATGCCTTTAACAATACCTCTTTTGATGATGTTAAAGTAGTAATATTGGGGCAGGACCCCTACCACGGCGCACACCAGGCTCACGGGCTGTCATTCTCGGTGCAAAAAGGCATCGCTGTACCGCGGTCGCTCAGTAATATTTATAAAGAGTTAAAAACGGATATCCCCGGCTTTCAGATCCCGGCACACGGCAACCTGGAAGAATGGGCCAAACAAGGCGTACTATTGTTAAATGCTACGCTAACCGTTAGGGCCAGCAGCCCCGGCTCGCACCAGAAAAAAGGCTGGGAAGAATTTACAGACGAAGTAATTAAAACCATATCTGATAAAAAAGAAGGCATTGTATTTATACTATGGGGAGCTTTTGCACAATCAAAAGCAGTACTTATTGATGAAAAGAAGCATTTCATCATCAAATCGGCCCACCCCTCGCCTTTCTCGGCCGACCGCGGCTTTTTTGGCAGCAGGCCATTCTCCAAAACAAATGAAATTTTAAAGAAAGAAGGAAAACCAGAAATTAACTGGCAGATAGCCCCCTAACCCACTAAAGGGGGAATTAAAAAACATAAAAAGCCTGCTTTATTTTATAAAATAAAGCAGGCCTTTTATCTTTAAACAAACTTGTTAATCAAAAACTCTCCCTTCAGGGGGCCGGGGCGCTAATATTCCAACGGAACTATCGGCTCTTTTTTGCTGGTCGACATGATCATCATGGTCTGGAAGGTTTTAACAACCGTAATACGGCTTATCTTTTCCATGATCAGTTGTTCGTACGATTTGATGTCGCGCACGTAAACCTTTAGTAAAAAGTCACACTGCCCTGTTACGTGGTGGCACTCGGTAACTTCCTTAATATGTTTAATCTCATCCAAAAATGTCTGGATGGTATTTTTCTGATGAAAATCAAGCGATATCTGGATAAACGTCTTGATACCCAGGCCTAGTTTTTCCTCATCAACCAGGGCATGATAGCTTTTTATATATTCTGCATTTTCCAGCTTGCGGACACGCTCTAAGGTAGGTGCCGGCGAAAGCCCTATCTCGTTTGAAAGTTGAAGGTTGGTTATCCTTCCGTTTTCCTGTAATATCTTAAGTATTTGAAGATCTATTTTATCTAATTCGGCGCCCATTGGGTATACAATAATGTACGCAAATATACAGTTTTCCGCAATTCACAAAATTATATTTTTCCCAAAACTAATTCAACAAAAATATATTTCCCATAGCCTCATAATTTAGATAAGTCTAAATTTTTTATTAGATTTGTATAAATGAACACTTTAGCCGAAGAAAACTACCTGAAATCCATCTATCACCTATCCATGGATGCAGGTAATGTAAGTACCAATCAAATTGCGGCTTCACTAAAAACCAAGGCTTCGTCGGTAACTGACATGTTAAAAAAGCTGGCGGATAAGGCCCTTATTAACTATACCCGGTACCAGGGCGTAAGCCTTACCCCATCGGGCGAAAAAATTGCCATCAACATCATTCGCAAACACCGCCTGTGGGAATATTTTTTGGTAGAGAAGCTAAACTTTAAGTGGGACCAGGTGCATGATATGGCCGAAGAAATGGAGCACATATCATCGGCAGAACTGATTGACAGGCTGGACAAGTTTATGGATTACCCCCAGCATGATCCGCACGGCGAGCCCATACCCGATTGTAACGGCCGGTTTAAAGCGCATGAGCTTAAACCCATATCGGCACTATCGGTTAATGACAGCGGGATCATATCGGGCGTGCGCGACCATACCTCGTCATTTTTACAATACCTCGAAAAACAACAGCTGGTTATCGGTAAAAAAATAGCCATAACCGAAATTATATCCTTTGATCATTCTGTGGTTTTACAAGTTGAAAACATAAAAGAAGTACACATCAGCCGCGAAGTGGCCAATAACTTACTGATAGCCCTATGAGTAACAACGACAATAACCATTCTTTAGGTAATGTACATGGCTCGGTTACTACCGACAATAAAACCGGCTGGCGCAAAATAATGGCTTTCCTGGGGCCTGCCTACCTGGTAAGCGTAGGTTATATGGACCCCGGAAACTGGGCTACCGATATTGCGGGGGGCAGTGCCTTTGGGTATAAACTCATCTGGATCCTGTTTGCATCAAACCTGATAGCGCTGCTGCTGCAATCATTAAGCGCAAGGCTGGGCATTGTGCGCGGGCTCGATCTGGCACAGGCCTCAAAAAATGCTTACCCCCGCTTTGTAAATTTCTGGCTTTATATACTGGCCCAGATTGCCATAGTAGCCTGTGACCTTGCCGAGATCATCGGGATGGCTATCGGCTTAAAACTCCTGTTTCACCTGCCGCTCATCTGGGGCGTATCGCTCACCATCACGGATACCGTGCTCATGCTGTACCTCATGAACAAAGGTATGCGCAAGCTGGAAGGCTTTATTATATCCATGATATTTATCATCGGCCTATCGTTTTTAGTGGAGATGTTTATCGTATCGCCAGATGTGGTTGATATTGCCAAAGGCTTTATACCCGGTAACCTATCCGGCGAAGGCCTATACATTGCCATAGGTATCATTGGGGCAACCGTAATGCCGCATAATCTTTACCTGCATTCGTCCCTCGTGCAAACCAGGCAAATAACCCGCACAGATGCCGGTATTAAATCGGCCATCAGGTTTAACCTGTTTGATACGGTGATAGCACTAAACCTGGCATTTTTAGTAAATGCAGCCATCCTGATACTTGCCGCTACGGCCTTTTTTAAAAATGGCTATTTTAAAGTAGCCGAAATACAGGACGCCTACAAACTATTGGAACATATTTTTGGGCATATAGCCCCAATACTGTTTGCTATTGCATTAATTGCATCGGGCCAAAGCTCCACCATCACCGGTACCCTTGCCGGGCAAATCATCATGGAGGGACACATTAACCTGCGTATTGAGCCCTGGCTGCGCCGTTTGCTTACCCGTGTGCTGGCCATTTTGCCCGCCGTGTTCACCATTATTTACTTTGGCGAAGATGCGCTGGGCAGCCTGATTATATTGAGCCAGGTAGTACTTAGCTTGCAGCTGGGCTTTGCGGTGATTCCGCTGATCCACTTCACATCTGATAAAAAGCGGATGGGTAATTTCGCCATCAGCCTCAAAGTAAAAATACTGGCCTGGGCCAGTGCCGTACTCATAGTAGGGCTTAACGCTAAACTGGTATATGAGCAGATACTTGATTGGCTCAAAGGCAATCCATCGGCAGATGTATGGATCTATGCTGTTGTTGTACCTATTGTTATCGCCATTGCCATACTGCTCATATATGTATTTTTAAGGCCGATGTTATTTAAACATGCCGATAAGCCGGCCTATGTACCTCACGGTATTGCCACCGCCATAACCGAGCTTGACGCCATTACCTATAAGCATATTGCCATCACTATTGATTTTTCAAAAAACGATAACGACTGCCTGCGACATGCTATTATGCAGGGTGGCAAACGCGCAAATTACACCTTGATACACGTGGTAGAAACCGCCGGTGCCCGTTACTATGGCCAGCAGGTAATGGATAACGAAACCCAGAGCGATGTGGACAACCTTGACAAATATGTTGTTGCCATGGAACATCTGGGCTATAAAGCACAGGCACAAATTGGCTACGGCAGTGCAGCCAGCTCCATAGCCAAAATTGTTAATGAGGAAAATGTGGACTTTATAGTGATGGGATCGCACGGGCACAAAGCTATTAAGGACCTTATTTTTGGCACCACCGTAAACTCCGTAAGGCACATGGTGAACGTGCCGGTACTGGTGGTAAAACCACAACTGTAGTTGTTGCAGGTATTTACAAATCAACCTGTCATTCTGAGCGCAGCGAAGAATCTATTAGTCTGTTTCAACTTTGTTCAGGATGACAGGAGGCAAAATTTTATGTAAGTTTGCAGTGTAAGGAAAAGTAAACAATGTCTGAGGATAAAATATATATAAAGAATAAAAAAGCTTATTTTGAATACCATATACTGGATAAATATACTGCCGGTATCAAATTATTGGGTACCGAGATTAAGTCGATAAGGGAGGGGAAGGCCAATATTAACGATGCCTTTTGCACTTTTATCAGTAACCAGCTATTTGTACGCAACCTGCATATTTCTGAATATTCATACGGCTCATTTTACAACCACGAAGCCAAGCGCGACCGTGTGTTATTACTCAACAAAAAAGAACTCAAAAAGCTGCTTACCCGCGGCGAAGAAAAAGGCTTAACCATAGTGCCTCTCGCCTTATTTATCAGCGAGCGTGGCTTTGCCAAATTAGAAATAGGTCTTGCCCAGGGTAAAAAGACCTTTGACAAACGCGAAACCCTCAAAGAACGCGATACCAAAGTAGAAATGGACCGGGCATTGAAAAGATAGGAGCCCCCCTGCCCCCTAAAGGGGGAGTTTTTGATTAGGAAATTCATTTAAAACAAAAGCCCTGCTTTATTCATCATAAAGCAGGGCTTTTGTTTTTTAGCCCCCCTTTAGGGGGCCGGGGGGCTCCTCTACCAAGCCTTATCCCCTACCAGCGGTACAAACCTGAAGGTATCCAGCACAATCTTTTCGTAATCATGCTCGGCAACTTTAAGTACGATTACCATTTTTTGGGTTTCTTCATCACCCACGGGGATAACCAGGATGCCACCTATCTTTAATTGTTTTAATAATACATCGGGCACGGTAGGCGCACCGGCGGTTACAATAATTTTATCATACGGCGCATAGTCCGCTTTACCAATAGAGCCATCGCCGCAAAAGAAATTAGGTTTGTAGCCCATTTTTTCCGGGAGGATGTGTTTAGTACGTTCGTAAAGCTTTTCTTGCCTTTCAATAGTATATACTGTGGCGCCAAGCTCCATTAAAATACAGGTTTGATAACCCGAGCCTGTCCCAATTTCAAGCACCTTATCGCCCCTGCGGATGTGCAGCAGCTCGGTTTGGTATGCTACGGTGTAGGGCTGCGATATGGTTTGCCCCTCGCCTATCGGAAAAGCAATGTCGTTATAAGCCTGGTTCCAGAAGGTTTCGTCAAAAAAATAATGCCGGGGTACTTTTCCAATAGCCAGCAACACCTCTTCATCCTGAATACCTTTTTTTTGCAGGATGTCAACCAATCGTTTGCGGGCACCTTTCTCGCGGTAATTATCTATATACTTATAAGCCATTTATAAGGCAAAGTTAGCAGGAATTTCAGCATTTAAGGGGATTGACAACGTAGCGGCGGGTAATTCATTATAGCATAGCAGGTAATTTTTTTATGGCTATGCAACGCCATGTCATTGCGAGGAACGAAGCAACCGCGAACTGTGCATTACCACTCTGCATATTGTGAAATTGCCACGCTATCGCTCACAATGACGTCGTGAATTAAATCTCCCCCCTAATACGGATCAACATCGGGCTGGATGATGCTGCCCTTGCTTAGTTTGGTGGTTTGAAACTGGACAATCACATCGCGCAAAATCGCCTTTGCCTTAACAATGGAGATACCATCCTTCTCAAACTTAAGCATGATGGATTTGATATAATAATTACGGATCCGACTAATAAGGGGTGCCTCCGGGCCAACTACCCGCTCGCCAAAATGTTTGCGCAGCTCGTTACCCAGGTAATTGGCCTGGTTATATAATACCTCCGGATCCTTATGTTTGATATCAAGGTTAATGATTCGGTAAAATGGTGGGTATTTAAAGCTTTTGCGCTCCTCCATTTCCGTAAAATACAGGTCATTGTAATCGTTAGCTATTACCTGTTTTATTACCCGGTGATGCGGGTCATACGTTTGTATCACTACCTTACCCTGTTTACCCCGGCGACCGGCGCGGCCGCTCACCTGCGCCAGCATTTGAAAGCTGCGTTCATTGGCCCTATAATCCGGAAATTTAAGCAGGCTATCTGCGTTAATGATCCCGATAAGTGTAACGTCCGAAAAATCAAGCCCTTTGGCTACCATCTGGGTACCCACCAGTATATCTATCTTTTTCTCTTCCAGGTTATTCAGTATGGTTTGCAGGGAATTACGGGCACGGGTGGTATCCAGGTCCATACGGGTTATGCGGGCCTCGGGTAACAACAAGCTCAGTTCATCCTCAATTTTCTCGGTACCAAAACCCTTATATTCCAGGTGCGTTGATCCGCAGGCCGGACAAATAGACGGCGAATCTTCCTTATACCCGCAATAGTGACAATGCAATTTGCCGCTGCTTTTATGATAGGTAAGGCTTACGTCGCAATTGATGCACTTGGGGGTATAGGCGCATATTTTACACATCAGTACAGGAGCATACCCCCGGCGGTTCTGAAACAATATCACCTGCTCCTTATTGGCCAGCGCCTGGTTTATACCCTCCATCAGCACACTGGTAAAGTGCGATTGTATGGTTTTCTGTTTAGTTTCATGACTGATGCTCACCACCTGCACTTCGGGCAGCTGTACGCCGCCATAACGCTCGGTTAGCTCAACAAAGCCATATTTATGGTTGCGGGCATTAAAGTAACTTTCAAAGGATGGTGTTGCCGAACCCAGCAGCACTTTGCCCTGGTGCATATTGGCCAAAAATATAGCGGCATCACGGGCGTTATAACGCGGGGCGGGGTCAAACTGCTTATAGGAGGTTTCGTGTTCCTCATCAACCACAATAAGGCCAAGGTCATTAAACGGCAAAAATACCGACGACCGCGCCCCCAGTATAACCTTATAATCATTATTGAGTACTTTTTGCCAAACTTCTACCCTTTCGTTATCATTAAAACGTGAGTGATAAACGCCGATGTCGGCACCAAAATACATGCGCAGCCGCTCAATAATGTGGGTAGTAAGCGCAATTTCGGGCAGCAGGTAAAGCACCTGCCTGTCGTTACGCATCATTTCCTCAATCATCCTGATG
The DNA here is from genome assembly GCF_014200575.1 of Mucilaginibacter saanensis. Lineage (GTDB taxonomy): Bacteria > Bacteroidota > Bacteroidia > Sphingobacteriales > Sphingobacteriaceae > Mucilaginibacter. Next base: position 8,599 of record NZ_JACHBZ010000028.1, read on the forward strand.
TATACCTGCGTTTTGCCCGACGATGTTACCCCGTGCAGCAGCACTACATCCTTCTCCTTAAACTGGGTGCGAATGCCTTGCAGTACACTGCTTTGCTGTTCACTCAGTTCAAAATTGGTGTTAAAATCTTCGTCCTCCTCAAAATGAAGGCGGCTTACATTTTTTTCCTCGGCAAAAAGTATCTCTTTTTCAATAAGCGATTTGATACTTGATTCGCCTGCACCGCTTTCCTCAATCAGCTCATTTTTGGTAATGGCTTTTTGGTGGCGGGCCAGCTTAATATAGGCAAGCAAAGCATCGGCCTGCTTAGGCGCGCGTTTCTCCAGTATCGGGAAAAGCTCACGTAAATTTTCCGGGTTATTATAAACCGGGTTAAGGGTTATAAAAGTACGCTTACGCGGTTTGTAACGCTCGCTTACCTCCTCTGATATGTGGATGATGTTTTTCTCAAACATCAGTTTCAGGATAGGCATTACAGTTTTTTGCCCCAGCAATTTGGCAATATCGCTTATAGTTAGTTCGGGCTGTATATCCAGCGCCTCTACAATTAAAAACTCTTTATCGTGCAGGGTTGAGCGGTCAATATCATACTCCTTGTTGAGTACTATCCGGGTTTCGCTGGCCAACTTCAGGGCAGCAGGCAGGGCGGCATTCATTACCTCGCCAATGTTGCACATGTAATAATCGGCCAGCCATTGCCAAAAATGCAGCTGATGCGGCGTTACTACGGGCCTGTCATCCAAAACCTCGATGATATATTTGGCCTCGTATTTTTCAGGGGCCAGGGTACTTATTTCTTTTACAATGGCTGTATACAGCTTGCTTTTGCCAAATTGTACCACCACCCTTTTGCCAATGGCAATGGCATCATTTTGATCATAAGGCACGCGGTAGGTATAATTTTTTGAAATTGCGAGCGGCAAAATCACTTCGGCAAAAAGCGTTTTACGGTCGGTATGTTCAATTTCAGCAAACTCTAACATTTTAAATTCTAAACTTATAAATCCTAATTTGTAAATCCTAAATGTTAGGTCCTTATTTCTAAACTCTAAATGTCAGGTGTTAATTTCTAAATCCTAAACTCTAATTCCTAATCCTTGATCTTTTGTCCAAAAATCCTTTATTCAAAGCCCCTTTTATTTATTACGTAAAGCAGCAAGTGCCAGCATCAGCCAGCCCAAAATGAACAATAAACCGCCCAGCGGAGTAATTGGCCCAAGGGCAATCAGCCAGTCCCAGCCTAATATACTGCGGCATGACAGCAGGTAAAGCGAGCCCGAAAAAAACACAATACCAAAGGTAAAAAGGTAATAAGATGCTGTAATAAGCTTGTTTTTAAACCGGGCAAATGTTGACAGGAAAAGCAATGCAAATACATGATAAAAGTTATACTGAACTGCCGTGTGCCACACCTCAAGCTGACTGGCTGGTAATAAGGCCTTTAAACCATGCGCGCCAAAGGCTCCGGTTATTACGGCCAGCATACCAAAAACTGATGCTGTAATAATTATTTGTTTGTTCATGCAGATATAAAAAGCTAAGTTAACCAATTGAAAGTATTACTTTAATGCCGCAGGGTAAAATTCTATCTTTGTAAAGCAACCCGCCATGAAACGACTGATAGTTACCACCTTAATTTTACTTGCCGCTACCATAACCGTAACGGTTATTTATTTCAAAAATTTAAGTCCGCCGGGGGTACGCACCAGCCAGGTAATGCGCACCATTCCTGACAATGCCACAGCCGTATTTGAGTTTAATAATGAGAAAGGTTTTTACGATATTTTTAAGGGCAGCCAGCTGTTATGTGCCGTTGCCGGTAAAGAAAAACTTGCCGATCTGGACACCCTGCGCAAACTCCTGCTGGCATCACCCCAGTTAGATCAGTTTTTTACCGGGCAAAACGTTTTCATATCCATACATCCGTCAAACAGTAATGATATTGGCCTGCTCATAACCACCACCGCAATAAGCGCCTTTAAAGCCGACGCTTTTGCCCGTTTAAGTACCCAGCCCATCGGCGGTTTAACCATAAGTACCGTACGTAATACCGTTGGCATTGAATATGATGTACTGGTAAAGGCTATCAACAAACATTTTTATATCATAAAAAAGGAAGACAATGTTTTTGCGGGCAGTTTTTCTAAAGAGCTTATTGACCAAAGTATTTTATACCGCGATGATAAGAGCAAAAATGTTTTTATCCCGTTGCCCGAGCAGCAAAACTCAAATTCGCTGGCCAACCTGTATATTAATTACGAACAGCTGTCGCCCCTGATGGACCAGTTGTTTAAAAACAAGAACACCGATATTTTTAAAAGCTTTAAGCTGCTGCCCGCCGTGGCGGCCTTAAGCCTAAACTATAAAAATGATGTGCTGATGTTTAATGGCTTTACCAACATGCAGTACAACCATGCGGCCAGCTATTTAAACCTGTTTGCCGCGCAGCAGCCCGTTGTTAATCACTTAAAGGATATTTTTCCGGCAACTACGGCGTACAGCATCAATTTTGCAGTATCAGACCCTCAGAAGTTTTCGGCAGGACTTTCACAGTGGCATATCAAGGCAGGCATCGGCAATGAAAAGGACCAGCTGTTCAGCAAAATAAAAGCCGAAACCGGGCTATTCTTAAAACCCGAATTTGAACATTTACTGGGTAATGAGTTTGCCATAGTAACCACCCGCTACCAGGAAAAGTATGCCATTGTGGCCGTTAAGGATGGTTCAAAACTATTGCCGCTCATGATGAACATCAGTACCATGACCAATGATAAGGTGGGGCAATTTAACTACAACAAGCTTCCGTTTTATTTATTGGGCGATGCATTCAGTATTTTCAGGAAGCCTTATTTTATGATACAGGACAACTACCTGATACTGGCTACCACCTCCTCTGAACTTACAAGCTACACCGATACGTATATTAACCGCAAATTCCTGAGCAAGATTGACCAGTATAACCAGTTTGATGACCTGTTGGCCGAAAGAAGTAACGTGGCATTTTTTATCAACTTTAAAAACACCCAGGCTATACTAAAAAGAGATCTTAAAGAACCCTTTTACAGTGCATTTGAAAACAACGAGCCGGGCTGGAAAAGCTTTTATGGAGCTGCATACCAGTTTGCCGCATCAGACCGGAATTTTTACACCAATTTTTGTATGCGCCTTAACAGCGCTGACACTACCGCGGTAAAAAATTCAAATTAATTAAGTTATTACACAACCATACACCATAAATTTCGTTAAAATAAATATTGTGGTTTCGCACACTTTTATGATAACGATACCTACTTTTAACTTGTATCTGTAAAGCAATATAAACTGAAGCCCGGCAAACACCATATGAATAAAATCTTACTTGTTTTTTGCTTAGTTCTTTTCTCTTTTTCGGTTTCAGCCCAGCAATTTTCACAGTACAATACAGGTACACTTTTTGACTCTTTCGAGAACCCTTCCCAACGATCATTTATACCAGACTCCAGCCGGCAATATGCCTTTAACTTTTTGATACCAAATTTTGATATCAACACCTACTTAACCGGCAACATGCAAACGGGTATTAAAACCAGGCTATTTTCAACCAATGCCTTATATAATACCAACGATTTAAAAATTGGCCAGGGAAAGTACAATCATTTTAATGCCAATGCCAACGCCTACTCCATTATGTTCAAGTTTTTTTCGAGCCTTAACGGTGATGTGGAAATGGGATTTTCGGCACAAACCAAGGTGGAGAGCCGGGGCTATTTTTCTGATGAGTCGCTTGCTTTGCTAAACGGCGCAACAAACTTTCCGAACAGCATTTACAGCAATGTATTTAATGACAATTACCAGTACCAGGCTTATCATCAGATAAGTTTCTCATACCGTGAGCGCATCAACAGCAAAATTGCACTGGGTTTTAAAATAAGCGGATTGCTCGGCATCCAATATCAGCAAATTAATATCAACCGCTCGCAAATTGCCTTTGACAATCAAAAGGATAATGCGGTACTTGCCTTACAGGGGCGCTATTATGACAGCTACATCCCCGGGCTTACCACGGCACATGATTATTTGCCCACCTTTCGTAACCCGGGTGCGGCCATTAGTTTAGGCGGATCATACAAAACTGATGACCATATCACCATACAGGCCAACATTAAAGATCTGGGATTTATTCACTGGAGCAAACGGTCAAGCGTTTACAATTTTGATAATACCGAAGTTTTAAACGGCCTCTCGACCCTGCACCGTGAGGATACCATTTACAACCGGACACACCAGCTGTTAAGAAATAATGGCATCATGCAGTCATTTACCACGCCTATAGATGGCCGTGCAGAGCTAAGTGCCACCAAAAGCTACTGGCTTGACGATGAAAGCCAGTTCAAATACTCGCCTACCCTTATCGCATCCAAAGAGTTATTTTATGCGGGCTTTGCGGGGGCATTGGTTAACCATTTCCAGTACCATAACTACACGGTTTCGCTTACGGCCAGTTATGATGATATGAAGTTTTTTAACCTGGGCACGCAGTTCATGATCAAATCGCCAAATGCCGAATTTTTTATAGGTACAGACCGCTTAACCAATACCGCCCGGCTCGGGCTATCGGCCTTGCATAACGATACGCAGATAACCCATAACGGTAATTATACAGGCGGGGATATTTATTTAGGATTCAGCTTAAAATTTGGCCATGTGATTGAGCACCCCATGAACGCCAGCAGCATTCCTATGGGCGAAAAGGGATTTTTGGGCCGCCTGTTTGGCCGGTTGTTTAAAACCAATAAGTAGTTTGGCTTACAGAGCTTTTTTGCCTGCTATAAAATCTTTCAGGTAATAAGGTTCAAAATAGGCTACGTCTTCAAACTCCTGGTTATTAAATCTTTCGGCCGCCTTTTGAGTAAGGTATGTTGCCGAATTTACAAAACCAGGTAAAAACTTGGCATTAGCGTTACCGCCTAATGCAGCCTCACATTTATCAGCTCCATCGCCAAAAAATAAAACTTTGTGACTGCTTAAAAACTCCTTAAAACTATGTTCGTCAATAATGTCGGCAGCTGTTGCACGCACTTTTACCCCTTCGGTATTAAACAAGGCGCAGTAAACCTCCATGCGGCGGGCATCAATCATAGGGCATAAAAGGGTATCGGCATCAACGGTAACTACCTTCTCGCCTATAATGGCATAAGCCATAGCTTCAAGGGTTTCAATGGCTATCAGGGGTTTATTTAAGGCAAAGCACAAACCTTTGGCTGTTGATACGCCTATGCGCAAACCCGTATATGAACCAGGACCGCAGCTTACGGCAACGGCATCCAGGTCATCATAAGTTAAACCGGCATTGGTTATCAGCTCTTCAATAAAAAGTGTAATAACCTCCGCGTGTATATTACGCTCGTTTATTTGTTTAAAAGCCAAAACATTACCATCAACAGCTAATGCTACTGAACAGGATGTTGTTGCGGTTTCAATTTGCAAAATAACACTCATAGTTTCAAGGTACTGGATCATGACCATGGCCGCCCCAGGGGTGGCAGCTGGCAATGCGTTTTAAAGTTAACCATCCGCCTTTAAAGGCACCGTGCTTTTTAATAGCTTCAACCCCATACTGCGAACACGTAGGTGTGTACCGGCATGAAGCACCCGTAAGCGGCGAAATAAAGTACTGATATATTTTGATCAGCAATATAAAAATGCCTCCAATAAGCGCTTTAAATATCCTGACAACTGCATTCATACTATTTAACCGGGATGTTATTGGCAACGGCCGTTAATTGCTCTGCAAGCTGATGGAGCAGCTTCAGCATTTTTTTTTCAATAACGCTGTAAGGAACAATTTCCTTGCCTATATACCCAACAGATAGTATGATCTTTTTATCGGCAGCCTGCAATAAGTTATAAAGATGCAGCTGCTTTTGCAGCCGGTATGACTCGCGCATGCACCGTTTTATTAAATTACGGTCAACAGCATGTTTATACCGTCTTTTCGGAACCGAAAATAAAACCTGTGCAGGATACAGCTGTGGATCAGTATGATATAACCACGAGACTTTGAAGGGGTAACACAAAAAAGAAGAGCCGTTATGAAAAAGCTTATCAATGAGCCTTTTATTACATAACCGTTCTTCTTTTTTAAAAGTATACATAGTTGCCATAGTTGAACCGGAATTAAAGCACATAAACGGTCCATGTCCCTATGAAAGGACCAAGCAACCGGAATTATGCTTTATGACGACCCTCGTCAGAAACTGATAATCTTTTTCTGCCTTTTGCTCTTCTGGCTGCTAATATTCTTCTACCGTTAGCAGTTGACATGCGTTCACGGAATCCGTGTTTATTTCTTCTTTTTCTTTGAGAAGGCTGAAACGTTCTTTTCATGGCTATTTATTCTATTCGTCGTTTTAAAAACAAGAGCGCAAATGTAGTAATATTTTACAACATTTCAAATACTATTTTTCTTATTTGATCGTCAATGTTTCTTACTGTAAATTAAGCATTTTAAAACCACAATATGAAATCATTAGTCCTGCTGCTCCTAATACACTTACCGTCAGTTGCTTTTAGTCAGGATATACCGGCTGTTCATTATAAAATATACAATACCGCTACCCAAAAGCAAGTAACAATTGCCGATATTATTGACAAAACTGCCAAAACCGACGTATTATTTTTCGGCGAAGAGCATAATGATTCCACCGCGCATAACCTGGAATTTGCTTTATTTAAGGGGCTGGCAGACAAATATCCCCATCATACAGCTCTTTCCATGGAGATGTTTCAAACCGATTGCCAGCTAGTGCTTAACGAATACCTCGGCGGCCTCATCCGCGAAAAAAACCTGATCAGCGATGCCCGCGCCTGGCCAAACTATAACGATTACCGGCCAATGGTGGAGCTGGCCAAAACCAACCAGTTACCCGTTATTGCTGCCAATGCACCTTCGCGCTATACCAATATGGTTACCCGTGGCGGTTTGGGCAGCCTGCAGCAATTAAGCGCACAGGCCAAAGCCTACCTTGCCCCGCTTCCTATTGATACGGCTACAGGGGCCTATTATGATAAATTTGTTAAGATAATGGGCGGCCACGAAGCTATAGCGGGTATGCAGATCTATCAATCGCAGAGTTTGTGGGATGCTACCATGGGTTGGTCAATAGCACAATTTTATAAAAGCCATCCCGACTATAAGATATTACAACTTAACGGAGGCTTTCATAGCGAAGAAAAACTGGGGGCAGTTGCCCAGTTAAAAAAATACGCGCCCAATGTACGCATACTTACCATTGCCAGCTATGCCGATGACAATTTTAACAACCACGACTGGGCCAAACTTAAACCACTGGCCGACTATGTTATTTTAACCGAACCCAAGCCGTCGAAAGAATAAGAGTGGGTGCCGGTGGCGTGGAGCGGGATGCGTGTTCAAGTTTTTTACCCTTCGAACCACGAAACCCGCTCCCCGAACCAGACTATGCTTTTTTAGCTAACAGGTCGCGTATCTCGGTAAGTAAAGTTTCTTCATTAGTAGGTACCGGATCAGCTGCCGGGGCAACTTCTTCTGGTTTTTTAAGGGAGTTGATTGCCTTAACAACCATGAAAATACAAAATGCAACAATCAGAAATTCAATCACGGTATTAATAAAGTTGCCATAATTGATAGACACATCTGCTATTTTTTTTGCAGGATCGCCGGGTTTTATAAGTATTTTTAAGTTTTTAAAATCAATACCACCGGTTAAGTAACCTATTGGCGGCATTATAACATCATTTACCAGTGAGGTAACTATTTTACCAAAAGCCGCACCGATAATAACACCCACTGCCAGGTCAACAACGTTGCCGCGCATGGCGAACTCTTTAAATTCCTTAATTATTGCCATAGTTTTAATTTTAGTTTATTAAAAAAGACAACCAGTAATACTGGTTTTTGGTTTATCTAAAGTAATGAATAAATTTTGATGTGTTTCAAACAAATTATTTTTTTGAGTATTTAATACCATTGTTCATATACCATAAGATATTTTAAAGTTAATGGTAATTGATGTATTTTTGAACACATCTTAATTATGCTTAAACAGAACCTTCAACAAAAACTTTTACAAAAGCTTTCCCCGCAGCAAATACAATTTATAAAATTGCTGCAGGTGCCTACTGTTTCCCTTGATACCCGTATAAAAGAAGAACTGGAAGACAACCCCGCACTTGAAGATCTGAGCCTGACTAATTTAAACGAACCTGAAGAACAATACCCTGACCGTGACCCTGACGAAGATACCTATAACGGTGACGAAGAAAAGGGCGAGATGGATGAATTTAATATTGACGATTACTTACAGGAAGATAACGTAAACGACTATGGATCGCGCTATGACCAAAATGGCGACGATGAGGACGAACGTAAAGAAATACCTATAGCAGTACAAAGCTCATTTTTTGAAAGCCTGCAGCTACAACTTGACCTGTTGCCGCTTAGCGACAAGGATTTCAGGATTGGCAAGCAAATCATTGGCAGCCTTGATGATGACGGCTATCTGCGCCGCCCTATTATGTCACTTACCGATGATCTGGCTTTTTCACAAAATGTAATGGCCGAAGATGAAGAGGTGGAGGATATGCTGAGGGTGATACAGGGCTTCGATCCTGCCGGTGTTGGCGCACGCAGTTTGCAGGAGTGCCTGCTGATACAGCTTCGTAAAAAAGACCCTGCTGACCCTATAATAGGTAAAGCCATTAACGTTGTTGAACACTACCTGGATGAGTTTACCCGTAAACATTATGATAAGCTCGAAAAATCATTGAACATGGACTCGGATGAGCTGCGTGGCGTGATCAATGAAATTTTAAAGCTAAACCCAAAACCGGGCGACTCAAACGAACTGAACACTAAGCAAATGCAGGTGATACCTGATTTCCATATCACCAATAACGACGGCACACTTATACTGACGCTTAATTCAAAAAACGCGCCCGAGCTACGGGTGAGCCGTTCTTACCAGGAAATGTTTCAGCATTATGATAAGGCAGCCCAGAAAGATAAAAAACTTAAGGAGGCCGTACAGTTTGTAAAGCAAAAGCTTGACTCGGCCAAATGGTTTATTGATGCCATTAAACAGCGCCAGCAAACCCTGCTGAAAACCATGAACGCCATTATGCAGTACCAGTACGAGTTTTTTTTAACTGGTGATGATAAAAACCTGAAACCCATGATCCTGAAGGATATTGCCGACCGGATAAACATGGATATTTCGACCGTATCAAGGGTGGCCAACTCTAAATATGTACAAACAGAGTTTGGTACCTTCTTGCTAAAATCCTTCTTCTCTGAAGCAATACAAACCGAAAGCGGTGAGGAAGTATCCAACAAAGAGGTTAAAAAAATATTGGAAGAGCATATAGGCAAGGAGGACAAACGCCATCCGCTGGCCGATGAAAAACTGACCGACATATTAAAAGACGCCGGCTACAATATAGCCCGCCGCACCGTTGCCAAATACCGCGAACAAATGAACATCCCAGTAGCAAGGCTAAGAAGGGAACTGTAGTTCGATATGCGAATTTCGGATGTGCGAATGTGCAGATGTGTGGATATTTCAGATGTGAAGGGATGCGAATGATGCTATAAAAAGAAACGCCCGGTTTATTTAGACCGGGCGTTTCTTTTTATGTTGTAAGTGTCATAAATAACATTTGCACATTCAGATATCCGCACATCTGCACATCCACTAAAACGTGTGTTGGGCGCTGCTTACTTTATAGCGGTTATTCAGTAAAAGCCCTATCACAATTTCATGCGTTCCGTTGCTTACGGTATTCAGCTGCGATGTGGTAAAATCATAAGAATATCCAACGTTTACAAACGAGCTCAGGTTAAAGCCAACCAACCCGGCGTAGGAGTCATTGTGCCGGTACGAGCCGCCGATCCAGAATTTATCGGCAAAAGACAGCTTCATGTTAATATCATAAGTAGTAGGTACCGGTTTAATATATTTTAACATCACCGATGGCACCAGGGTAAGATCGTCTGACAGGAAAACCTTAAAACCGCCTGTTAAAAAATAATGCGGTACCGTTTTATTCTGGTAAGCACTGTTAGTGCTGGTTACAAACATATTCTGAGGCAGTATCTGCTGGGCAGACAGCCCCACGAAATAGTTTGCGGAATAAGCCCATAAGCCTACGCCCAGGTCAGGTTTCCATTGGTTATTATCCAGGTTATTAAATACGGGATCTAAGGGATCTGCAAGCGTTATCTGTGATTGATTAAGTACATTATGGCTTACCCCTGCCGATACCCCAACCGCAAGGTTCAGCGTGCTGGTTATACCGAGATGATAGGCATAGGTAGCATCAATATTAGTTTGGGTGATAGGGCCGGTTTTGTCAGATACAATGGTTAAACCGATGCCATGATGCGGTTCGGCAGCCTGGTATTGCTGGGTATATAACCTGCTTAGCGGGTTAAGCCCTCCGCTGGCCGGAAAAGCGGTGGCATCGCCCTGTACAAAATCTTTCCCTAACGGGGCGTTTACCGATAAATAACCTGTAACCGGGGCACCCTGCAAGCCAGTCCACTGGCTGCGGTAGCCTGCCTTTACATCGGTATAGTTTTCAATACCGCTAAGGGCAGGGTTTAAAAGGTATCCGTTAAAAAGATACTGGGTGTACTGGGGGCGCTGCTGTGCTTTAACACACTGCAGGCAAAAAATAAAAGCAGGAATTATTAAAAAAAATCTTTTCATTATTTATCTAATGATGGTTACACTACCCGACATAACCTTGCGGCCATTTTTAGGATTGATGATATAGTAATAGGTTCCGGGAGGCACGTTAGCTCCCTTATATTTTCCATCCCAGGGTATGTTATAACCAATAGACGAATATAGCTTTTCTCCGTATCTATTGTATATATCAACCGTATTATTTGGATATGTGGTCAAATATTTAATTTCCCAGAGGTCATTATACCCATCTCCATTGGGTGTAAAGGCATTAGGGATAACCAGGGTTTTTAATACGGAAATGTTTACTTCATCCATAGCCGAACAACCGGTTGCCGAAGTAACGATCAGTTGATAGGTGGTATTTTCTGACGGACTCGCAACGGGGTTTAACACATCATCATGATCTAAACCTGTTGACGGCGACCATTTGTAAGTAGCCGCCCCGCCTGCTGTAGCCTTAAGGGTTACGGGCACCCCTTCCAGTACGGTCATATCATCACCTGCCGATACTGTTGGGGATGGATAAACTGAGATTTGCTGTTTTACCGTATCGGCACAGCTGTGTTGTGAGGTATAAATATAGTTGATATCAAATGTACCTGTACCCGCCTGCGCGGGGTTAAACAAACCGCCCGCACTTATCCCCGTACCCGAAAATACTCCCGAACCCGCCGGGCCCTGCACAGACAGCGGCGTTATCTGCACCGGCATATTATCCGGGCAAAGCGGAGGTGCTTGCGCAAATGTGATCAGCGGCACTGCCTTTAAAACAATGGGAAGCATATCTTCACTATTGGCACAAACGCCGCCCGAGTAAGCAACAACGTGTATATTATAATTGCGGGTACCATCGGTAAACTGCGGATAGGTATAACGCAGCTGCTGCCCGTAAACCGGATGATCATATACCCGCAGCGATGCCGGATCGACGGCGTCATAGGTAACTTCCAAACGGGTAATAACACCTGAATTTACGGTAGACAGATTTTTAAAAAACACTTCCCGGTTACTGCAAAGATCATTGGGATTAAGCACCTCCAGCTGAGCTTTTGGAACATTGCCATTAACAGCAAACGTTTGCGTTTTGGTATACGTACAGCCATATTTTGATGTTACGGTTAAAGTTACCTGGTAATCATCACGGGCCTCGGTATACTTATGTTTAGGATTTTTATCTGCAGATGTATTGGGATTGGCGGCTGTAGCATGCACATCACCAAAATTCCACAGGTAAGTAAAGTCTGTGGCGGTGCCATCGGCAATGGTGCTTTTATCTGTAAACTGGGCAAAGGCATCGTCAACACATACCTCGGGCGTTGTAAAATCGGCCAGGGGTAATTCATGTACCATTACGGTTTTTGTGGTGGCAGCGCTGGTACAGCCATTGGCATTACTTACGCTGAGGTTAACCACATAATTACCCACCGAAGGATAGGTATGTATAAAGGGGGTATTATCCGTTTTGGTTACTATCGCGGTTCCGTCGCCAAAATCCCATAGCCACTTGGTGATAAGGCCGTCAGTCTGGGTTGATTGATCTGCAAAGGTAATATCTGCAGCCGGGCAATCGGGTGCCGAAAATTTAAAATCGGCTACTGGCTTGGCACCTATATGCACCGGTATAGCGGCTGATATATCGCTGCAGTCGTTTTGATTACCAACCGAGAGGCGTACATTATAATTGCCGGCCAGCGCATAGGTATGTGACGGATTTTGCACCACTGCGGTTTGCCCGTCGCCAAAATCCCATAACCAGGTCTTTATATCTACCCCGTTTGTTTCTGACATATCCGTAAACAAAGTAGGCTCGCCTATACACGTACCGCTGAACGAGGGTTTTGAAACCGGCGGCGGGGCTATGTTAAAATCAAACTCCACATCATCGTAAGAACCGCACTCATCGGCAACCGGGTTAAAAACCGTGGCAACTATACTATAATCGCCGGTAGTGAACGTTTTACTGTTTGGATACTCATAAATATACAAGGTTTGATTGGCCCTTGTTACCGTGCCCTTAACAACCGGGTTAGCATCGGTAAAGGTTGTTCCGTCCTTAAAATCCCATTTAATATTATTGGTCATAAACGGCAGGGTGAGCTGTAACTTGTAGGGTGCTCCGGTGCAGCCGTTAGTCTGCGTTGTTTGGGTTGCGGGATTTTCAAGGGCAATAAACTCATTAAGGTTTTTCAGGTTGGTACCAGCAGCATAACCGTATGATTCGGCATTGCCAAAGCCATAGGCAATAGCGTTAAACCCATCGGCAGCACTGATATGGTGTACGCCGGAGGAAACCTTAATTTGCGCATAAGCATATACCGGGTTGCCGGGAACTGCCGTAAACGTGGTATATGGCGCACCATCAAGCGTAAAGGTGGGTACAGCGGCAGCTTTGATGATCACATTAATATAATTATCAATAATGGCATAGTTATTAGTTGAGTTCAGGGTTACATGATCAAGAGTTTGCTCAATGGGGTTAAGATAAATCATTTCCGGATCGCCCACATCATGTGCCACATCAACACAGTTAATTGTTTTACCCTGCGTTACCGCGTATTGAACCACCTGAATAGGTTTATCGGCAGTAATAATATTAGGCTGGGTTGAGTTAAACTCGTAATAAAGTGCGCCGGTAAACTGTGCAGCCGTAAGGTTACTCCCGTTTAAATTGACTGTAGTATTAGGATCGCTTAGGATGATCCTGAACACATCATAGTTGCGCCCCCTGAGCGGAGCGGTGATGTAGTTTTTGCCCCATGACGAGGTTGGATAAACCTGCTGAAAAAGATTATCAGACGTAAAGTTTGCAGTTTGGCACCCGATAGCTATTTTTGAACTGCCCGAGAAAACGGCAACCTTTTTACATGAACCGGCGGTATTACTTAAGGTGCGTATACGCGTGCCGGTAAGGTCATTTACCGAAAGTCCCTGGTAAACCTCGCCTTTTTTTAACGTGATATTAAATGGCACGTTGGCTGGCTTACCATCAATAAGCGGCTGGGTTGGCGTAATTTCAACCGTGGTATTATCCTCGGTGCCAATAATGTTAAAAGTGGAGTAAGATGGCTTTCCCTCCTGCCCCTGCCCCGTTTGTGAATTTGATAGCTGGGTATAATTAATTGACAAGTAACTTTTACCCAGCGTATTTACCGGCAGTAACAGTGTGGCGCCCGAAACACTCCGGGCAAAAATGTGCGCATAAACGGCTACCGGCTTTTGCGAGGTAATATGTATCCCCTTCAAAAACTGTCCCTGCGAATCTAAAAAAGCGCTGGCAGGAATAGCAACCGACAAAATACCGCGTGCAACTACGTTATAGCTCTGCGAAAAGCTGCCGTCGGCAACTTCAACCTTTACGGTAGTATTTACATCGGCTGTGATATACAGGTACATCTGGCTGCCGCCCTGCTGCGCTCCGGAGCCACCACTGGCACCGTCAATATGATCCATATAAGCCGTCCAAAACTCGGTGCCCTGGTTGGAGAAGCCTCCCTGCGACCAGGCGCAAAAATTACAACATACCAAAACAAAGGCCGTAACTGTAACCCGTAACCAAACTATACTACTGAAGAGTGTTTTGATGGACTTGCTTATTATGAGGTACTACTATAAACTACTTGCTAAATGTACCTAAAGCATTAGGTTTGGAAAGTGATAAATATCAAAAATTATTTGAATGCCTTGCCAAGTGTTTCCAGCTCCATATTGGCTATTTGCAGGCGGTAATTAAGTTCCTTGTTCTGTTTACGCAGGTTATAAATTTCAATGGCATTTTGCACCTGAATTTTAAGCTCATCATTTTGCCAGGGTTTTACCAGGTATTTGTAAACCTGCCCGCGGTTTATGGCATCAATAACCGCATTAATGTCTGAAAAACCGGTTAGCAATATCCGGATGGTGTCGGGATATATGTGTAAAATAGATTCCAGGAATTCAATACCGGTGGTTACAGGCATCCGCTGGTCGGTAATAATGACACCAATTTCATTAACATCTAAAATTTTCCGTCCCTCGGCAGCGGAGCTGGCCGTGTATATATTAAAATCACGTCTGAAAGCTGCCTTAAAACTATTCAGGTTATTTATCTCATCATCAACATACAACACTCCTACGGACATGGCAAACTAATTTAGGTAAAACGGAAAATAGGTATATATAATTGGTTTCAAAAGTAAATTTATACAAAGTTTAATTTACTGCGCATTTTTATTATAATTATTGTGCGCTACAGCGTAACAATCTTACTATGAAAAAAACATTATTAACAATGTGTTTACTCCTGCTAAGCATGATGGCTTTTGCCTTTAAAACAGACACACTTGTTATTAACACCAATCAGGCCAGCTTGTTAACCAGCAGGTATTTTCAGGAGTTAGAGGCGCCAGCCGGCAGCACCACCATAAACGAGGTTTTAAACAGCAATAAATTTTACACCATTAAAAGCGAGCTGCCCAGCTTAAAGTATACAAAATCTGTTACCTGGCTAAAATTCATTGTAAAAAATAACTGTAAGGAGCCCCTGATAGTTATTAGTACAGGCGCCAGCGTTATTGATGAATTTGATTTGTACTTTACTGACAGTACCCGAGCCAAGGTTGAGCACATCAGTCCTGATCATTTGCAAAATGATTTGTTTTTGCAGAATACCACGTTTGTAAATTGTCCGTTTTTGCCCGGCACTACCAACACGCTATACCTGCGCCTTAAAAGCAATGCATCATCCGTAATACCTGTAAAAGTTTATAGCTCCACCGCCTTCTTGCAGGACCGCGGGGCCGAAAACATTACGCTGGGGCTTATAGTAGGCGTATTTGCAGTAATGGCCATATACAACCTGGTGTTGTTTTTTATAGTTGGCGACCGCAGTTACCTGTATTATGTGGGTTATATTGTTTTTTTCGGCTTATCGCAAATACTTAAACGCGGCTATGGCAATTACCTGTTTACAAACAACATCACCCTTTTAAATAACTATGTGATACCGGCAGTAAGGGTATTGTTTGGGTATTCCATTTTGCTTTTCATCGGCGAATTTTTACAGCTCAAACACAATTTAAAACGGTGGTATAAATATTACCTGTTACTGTATGCGTTATACTCCTTATTACCGATAGCTATTTTGTGCGGTATGGTGGGTACTGCTTATAATTTAATTACGCTAAGCATAACTATTACTGCAGTAAGCCTGATTTCTGTAGGTGTTTACCTTTATTTGAATGGCTTTAAACCTGCCAAGTTTTTCATGATGGGCTGGGGCCTGTTTTTAACGGGCATCCTGTTTTCTGTTGCGCGCAATAAAGGCCTCATTCCCTATAATACCTTTACAGCCGATATTGTAATTTACTGCTCAGTTTTTGAGCTGATATTATTTTCGGCAGCGCTGGCAGAAAAGATCAACTTTTACCGGTATCAAAAAAACGAGTCGCAGAGTTTTGCGCTTACCGTTGCCAAGGAAAACCAGCGGCTGATAACCCAGCAAAATATTTTGCTGGAGAATAAGGTGAAAGAGCGCACCATAGATCTGATCAACGCCAACAAAAACCTGTCGGTATCTATTGATCATTTAACTACCACCCAAAAACAACTAATTGATAATGAAAAGATGGCATCCCTGGGCCAGCTTACAGCCGGCGTGGCCCATGAAATTAATAACCCGATAAACTTTGTAAGCTCCAATATTGCACCGTTACGGCTTGATTTTAATGAACTTTTAGTATTGCTTAATAAATATGATGAAGCCATTAATAACCCCACACAACCCGCATTACTAAAAGCCCTTGACGACTATAAACAGGCCATAAACCTTAATTTTGTTAAAGAGGAAATAACCGTACTGCTTAACGGTATTGAAGATGGCGCCAACCGCACCACCGAAATTGTAAACAGTCTGCGTGCCTTTAGCAGTACCGATGAACAGGTATTAAAAACCGAGGACATTAATAAATCAATCCTGAACAACCTGCTTATTTTAAGGAGCACCATCCCCTATTACATTGAAATTAAGCCGGTTTTTGACAAGCTGGAACCTTTAAACTGCTATCCCGGAAAATTCAACCAGTTGATTATTAACCTTATCAGTAATAGCATTTATGCCATTAAAGCCAAAGAGCACCATGCCGACGAAAGTGTAATGATCATTACCCACGACCATGCCGATCACATCTCTATTGAAATTACAGATACCGGCATAGGGATGAGCGAAGAAACACAGCAACGGATATTTGAACCCTTTTTCACCACCAAAGCTATTGGCGAAGGCACAGGACTGGGCCTCTGCATTGTGTTTGGCATTATTGAAAAACACCGTGGCAGCATCGAGGTAAAATCATCCCCGGGTAAGGGCGCAACCTTTATCGTATCGATCCCTAAAAATTTAGGCTGATGGATATAGGGGCTTCTAAAAAAACTTTTCGGGATTAGGTACCAGGTTCAGGAACGATTCAAAATTCTCCACGTAGTGAGTTTGATCTAACTTGTAATAAAATGCGCCTTTTTTGGAGGACTGTTTATCCTTTTCAGGTTGTTTTACCAGTAACCCTGTTGATAACAGTTTACGGCTAAAGTTGCGGTCGTCAAACTTGGTTTGGTACACCCCTTCATACAGGGCCTGCAATTGCGGAATGGTAAATTTCTCGGGCAACAGCTGAAACAATATTGGGTGCAGGGCTGCCTTGTAGCGCAATTGTCTTTTAGCCAGCCTTACCATTTCGGCATGGTCAAATATCAGCTCGGGCATTTCATCCAATAAAAACCATTCGGGATGATACTCTTCACTTAATTGTTTTTCATATTGATGAATGTCAATCAAGGCAAAGTAAGCAATGGATAAGGTACGCTCAACCGGGTCACGGTCAGGACGGCCAAACACCTGGAATTGCTCCATATAAACATTTTTAAGACCGGTACGCAGTTCCAGCACGCGGTTAGCAGCATCATCCGGCGACTCAGACGGCTGGATAAATCCCCCCATCAAACTCCACTTGTATTTTTCAGGTTCAAGGCCACGCTGTACCAGCAATAATTTTATATTCCAGCCGTCAAACCCAAAAATAATACAATCGGTTGCCACTAAGATGCGTTTTTCGCCGCTATACTTCTGCATAATTGGTTAAAGTTTATTTACAAGTGTAAAAATAATTATGCAATTATTTAGTGTTAATCAGACAACTATTTCAACAATTTTAACGATTACTTAAACTAAAATAACAATACAGCGCCCTGCCAGTAAAAAAAAGCCCGCCATTGCAAATAAACGGTGCAATGGCGGGCCAATAATACTACTGTTAACTTCTGGTTAACTAACTCTTTTACCTTGCAGCAGCATATCCATAGCATCGTTTAATGAGCCTGCGCGGCTCACCTCGCCAGAGTTTACAAAAAATATCTCGTCGGCGTTTTCAATGGTATTTAAGCGGTGGGCAATAATAACCCGGGTAGTGGTGGCGGGCAGCTTGTTTAAAATATCGCTCAGTAACTGCTCGGTTATGGTATCAATATTGGCGGTGGCTTCGTCAAGTATCAGTATTTGCGGGTTACGCAATACGGCGCGCATAAATGCTATAAGCTGCTTTTGCCCAAGGCTTATACTGTCGCCGCCCGAAAGCACATTGGTTTCAAGTCCGTTTTCAAAAATGGCCAGCAGGGTACCCAGGTTGGCATCCATGATCACCTTTTCCAGCTGCTCATTGGTGTGGTTCTTATACAGATCGTTACCATACAAAATATTTTCCTTTACCGTGCCGGTAAACAAAAACGGCTCCTGTAAAATAAATCCTATCTTTTGGCTGCGCTCCTCGGCGCTATAGGTCCTGATATCCTTACCATCCAGCATCACCATGCCCTTTGATGGATCATACAACCGGGCAATTAATGATGCCGTGGTAGTTTTACCGCCACCTGTTGGGCCAACCAGCGCGTAGGTTTTACCCTGCTCCAGCTTAAAACAGATGTTGTGCAATATCTCCTTGTCTTCGGCATAGCTGAAATGTACGTTCCTGAATTCCAGCAGCGCAGCATTTGATTCGGAAACCCCTTCCTGTATCAAAGGCAGATCAGTTTCAAGCGATAGGATCTGTGATATCCTGTCCCACCCGGCCATGGCCAGCTGAAAGTTTGTCCATAATGCCGCCAGTTGCCTCAGCGGATTGTAGAAGTAAGTAGCGTATGACAAATAGCTCACCAGCAAACCTATGGAAAACTGCCCTATCGTGATTAAATAAATACCAAAAGCCAGTACAATCAATTGCGCAATACTGGCAAATAAACCATAAACCGGCACAAATATATTATTGGCCAAACCTGCGCCAATAGCCGTTTTATAGTTTTCACGGTTGGCAATATCAAAGCGTTTCCTGAAATAATCACGACGGTTAAAGGCGATGATCACCTTAAAATTATTCAGGCTTTCCTGAATTTCGGCGCTCATGCCTCCCGTACTTTTCAGGTTAAGGGCATTTTTCCGCTTTATCCAGGGCGATAACACAATGGTAAGCACCAAAATAACCAAAGCCGGTGCCAGTGCTGCGGCACCCAGTTCAATATGAATAAGCAGCAAAAATATGCCCGCCCCAACCATGGTTGATATATTGCCGATAAACTGCATCAGCGATTGTGAAAAAAACTGGTTCAGCTTATCCGTATCGTTATTTACCCTTGATATCAGGTCGCCGGCCTTGTTCTGGTTAAAAAAGCCTACCGGCAGTTGCTGCAGCTTATTAAATATAGAATTACGCAGCGTAAACAGCATTCGCTGGCCTACGCCGCCCATCAGGGTAGTTTGTTTATAGCTGGTAAACAGGGCCACCAGAAACATACAAAGCAATATAATAGCGTTATGAATTACCCCGCTAAAATCTTTATGCTGCACATATTTATCAATGGTATGCCCAATAATAAGCGGCCCTAATAAGTTAAGGGTTGAATTGGTTAGTATGGCAATTAATGCCAGTATAAGCGTTCGCTTTTCGTGGGCTATTAGTTGCAGCAGCTTTTTGAGCCCGGCAAGGGTTGATGTTTTTTGCTGTGCCTGGTTAAGCTTGTTCAGATCGTAGTTCATTGATGAATATTTTTTTAATGAGCAATGCCCGATTCGTAATTACTGGTGCTTTGCTGCGAGTTAAATATCTGTACATAATCGGTACTGGTATGCATCAGATCCTCATGTACACCACTCGCAACAATTTCGCCCTGCATCAGCAGGATGATCTGGTCATAATGCTCAACCGAGGCAATTTTTTGAGTAACCGATATCAGCGTTAATCCCGGATAGTTTTTTTGAATGTTGGTGAGGATCTTTTTCTCGGTATTATTATCTACCCGGGCCGTAAAATCATCCAGCAACAACACTTTGGGGTTTACTGCCAGCGCCCGTGCCAGCATAATGCGCTGTTTTTGCCCGCCCGATAAGCTCGATCCGCGTTCAGATACTATGGTATTCAAATGATCGGGCAAACTGCCTATAAAATCACCCAGCTCCGCCGTATCAATAGCTTTCTGTAATGATTCGTCCGTTACGGTATCACTAAAGGCAATGTTTTCGCGGATGCTCATATTAAAAATAATGCTGTCCTGAAAAACAAAACCCACCTGGCTATGAAACGATTCGCTGTTGTAGGCATCAATATCAACACCATCATAACATACCTCGCCTGATGTAGGCTTAATTAAATTGGTGAGCAAGTAAAGCAATTGTGTTTTACCCGCCGCGGTAGGCCCTATGATGGCAATTTTTGAACCCGCAGTTACCGTAAGCGATACATTTTTAAGGGCTGGTTTTTGTCCGTAAAAAAGCGATACATCATTCAGTTCAACATCGCCGCGCAGGGTTTCCTGCAATACGCCAGGTGCAGCAACATCAGGCGCATCCAACACGGTGCTGATACGGGTAAATGAAGCCGAGGCCTGCGCTATCAGGTTACTCATAAAACCCAGTATAAATATTGGGAATATAAGCAGCGACAAGTAGCTGTTAAATGCTGCAAAACTTCCCAAACTCATGCTGCCGGTAATTACAAAATGGCCGCCCATTACCAAAATAGCCAGTGCCGCCATATTGGCCGTAAAGGTTACTATGGGTATTAACCCTGCAAAAAATCCCAATATCCTCAGGCCATAGTCCTTAGCGGTAGTATTGGCTTGTAAAAATTTATCGTACTCCAGCTGCTGCGAATTTATAACGCGGATAAGCGCAGCCCCCAGGATACTTTCATTGATAACCTTGTTTAACTGATCAATAACCCCGCGGCTTTTGATAAACAGCGCACGTACGTTTTTTAACACGTAAATAAATGTACCGCCAATAATGGGAATAATGGCCACCACCGCAAGGGCCAAACGCCAGTTAATGGTAAATAACAATATACTGGCCCCAATAATAATAAACAACGACGATACAATAGATACCAGTGCCTGCGACACAAACAGCTTAATGGAATCAACATCGGCAGTAAGGTTGGTTAACAACTTAGACGGATTCACCTGCTCAATAAAGGCATGGCTCTGGCGCGATATTTTGTCTGAAAGCCGCTGCCTGAGGTCGCGCGCTACACGCTCCGAGGCGTAGGTTTGGATAATGGTTTGCAGGTAGGCAAAAATAAAGATGAACACCACCGCAAAGGAAAATTTCTTGATAATGGTATTAAACACAAAGTGCTTTTGACCATAATCATCAATACCGCCTGCTATTATTTTAGGCAGCCACAGGTTAACGCCATTGCTGAGCAAGGCAAATAACAGCAGTAAGGTAACCAGGCCCATATATGGCTTTAGCAGACTAAAAACTCCGGGTGGCTTTTTATTTGTTTTTTGAGGATCGTTGGCTTGCATATTTTTTTAGATGAACAACAATTGCTGATGTTTCAAAATTTTGTTTTTTGTGGATACGGGTTATCGGCTTAGTAAAAATAACAATTAGTAGTATAAGCCACTGTTAAGTTTATCATATATAAATGCTGACGATTGAGCAGGCAAAACATTTTTAATATTAAAAAATAAGTAAGCCTGCTATGCCCGCAAATTAAACATTCGCTTCAATTAATCCTGTTTAGAAACACTTTTACAAATGTATTCCTATTTTGTAATAAATAAAACTATTTGGAAATAATTTTTTAATTTTACAACCAAACAGGAATAAAATGAAGCCCATAGTACAATTAGTTGAGGAATGGACGGCTTTTGAAGAGGTTAGCGAGAACCAAAGCGTAGAAGCATTTTGCCGGTATTACCTTCAGAAACAACGGCCTAAGCCCAAACATCCCGGTAAAAAAAGCGAACGTATCATGAACGGCGTTAGCTTATTGAAAACCGTTGGTCGTATTTTAAGCGCTTATTCCCTTTATTTCAGAGCGGCGGTAAATTATATAGAGATGCCCCCCGCCGAAAGTTTTTACTACTTAAACACCTTAATGCACCTGGGCGAGGTAAGAAAAAGCGACCTCATTAACCAGATGTTTGCCGAAACAACTACCGGCATGGAGGTGATAAACCGGCTCATCCGTGAAAAAAAGATAGCCGAACGTACATCGCCTGATGACAAGCGCGCCAAGTTGATCAAGATCACAGAAAAAGGCACCAAAGCCCTGGAAGAATATTACAAAGTATCGGCCAAGGTAGTAGAAATGGCCTTTAAGGATCTGGATGACGATGTTATTGTGGACTGTTACGAAATGCTTAAATACTGCGAGCAGCGCAACTCGGCCATGGCCATCGAAGTAAAAAACAAACCTTTTGATAAAATGTACGAGCAGGTAATGGAAGGCAGGCTTTAACATTTTGTAGCTTTACAAAAAGCACCGCAAATGACTCCCATATTTAACCCGGCAACCAATTACGTTTTAGAAGACGCCCACGTACTGTTACGACCACTACAGGCCGATGATTATGACAACCTGCTACCCTTTGCCATTCAGGAACCCAACACCTGGGATTACTCCCTGGTAAGCGCAAAAGGTACCGATGGTATGCGAAATTATGTTGATGTGGCCTTAACTGCACGCAGCCAGGGCAAAGAATACCCCTTTATAATTTTTGATAAAACGAGCGGGCAATACGCAGGCTGCACCCGTTTTTATGATATACAACCCGCTTACCAAACACTGCAATTAGGTTATACCTGGTATGGTGAAAAATTCAGAGGTACGGGACTTAACAAACATTGTAAGTTTTTATTGCTGCAATTTGCCTTTGACCAGCTGGATATAAAACGTGTTGAGTTTAGGGCCGATGCCCGCAACCAGCGCAGCATAGCCGCCATGAAAAGCATTGGCTGCACCGTAGAGGGCGTTTTAAGAAGCCATACACCCATTGCAGATGGCCGCCGTGATTCAATTGTTTTAAGTATTTTACAACACGAATGGCAGCAGGAATTAAAGGAACGGTTAAAAGCTAAGTTGTAGCGAATAAATAAACATAGAAAAACAGGCTGTCATGGTGAGCCTGTCGAACCATGGTGGGCAGTCCCTGCGCGCGAGTCTTCGACAAGCTCAGACTGACAAGCCCTTTTAAGTATTCTTAACGGAGCGTAACTAAGCACTTCTTCCCGAACTTACATACCGTAAAACAGATTCTTCACTCCGTTTGGCATGACAATCAATATTCACCAAGGAAACAAAATCACACCGCAATGTCATTAAATTGGCAAACAGCAACAGTTCCCGCTGTAAATGGCATAATACTTGAATATTTACACCAGCTGTTTGAGTAACAACCCGAACGTTTGCACATCTATATCATAAAAGATTATACCATTGGAAACAATACTGAAGATTACAGATCTGAGTAAAACATATCAAAGTGCAGGGCGTACACTTACCGTGCTTCATGATATTAATTTTGATATTGCCGCAGGCTCAACCAATGCCATTGTTGGGCCATCGGGCAGTGGTAAAACAACTTTGCTGGGGCTGTGCGCGGGGCTTGACCGCTCCAGCTCGGGCTCGGTACAGCTAAGCGGCATCAACCTGAGTAATTTAACCGAGGACCAACGCGCCCAGGTACGCAACCGGCATGTTGGTTTTATATTTCAAAATTTCCAGCTCCTCCCTACCCTAACCGCACTGGAAAACGTAATGGTTCCGCTGGAACTGCGGAACGAAAAAAATATTAAACTCAGGGCGCTTGACCTGCTCGACAAGGTTGGCCTGGCCGACCGCGGTCACCACTACCCATCACAACTATCTGGCGGCGAGCAGCAGCGTGTATCATTGGCCCGCGCATTTTCAAATGCCCCCCAGATATTATTTGCTGATGAACCTACCGGTAACCTGGATGCCGAAACCAGCGAAAAAGTGGTTAAGCTGATCTTTGACCTCAACAGGGAAGCTGGCACAACCCTGGTACTGGTAACCCATGACCTTGACCTGGCAGCCAAAACCCAGCGCATCATCAGGATTAAAGGCGGCCAACTGATAGCCGACGAAAAAACAATTAACGGATAGGCTGCCATGGAAACCCTCGCTGTTAATTACAAACGAAAAATGAACATCGGCTGGCTGTTCACCATGGCCTGGCGCGATAGCCGTAAAAACCGGTCGCGTTTGTTCCTGTTTATATCGGCCATTGTGTTTGGTATAGCTGCGCTGGTAGCTATTTATGCCTTTAAATACAATGTACAAAATGACATTAACGGGCAGGCGGCTACCCTTATCGGTGCCGATCTTTCCATATCGGGCAATAAGCCGGTTGATGCCTCTTTAACCAAACTACTCGATTCCCTGGGTGATGAGCGTTCACAGGAACGCAGCTTTGCCTCTATGGCCTTTTTCCCGAAGAGCAAGGGCACCCGTTTAATTCAGGTACGTGCGTTGCAGGGCAATTTTCCTTATTACGGCGCGCTTGAAACCACACCCGAGCAGGCAGGCACCACCTTTAAAAAAGGCCAGATGGCTTTGGTTGATAAAACCCTGATGCTGCAATTTAATGCCCATGTAGGCGACTCCATTAAAATTGGCAATAGCTTGTTTTTAATTAATGGCATTTTGAACCGCGCACCCGGCCAAAGCGGCGTGGTAGCGGGTATTGCCCCCGTGGTTTATATCCCCATGCAATACCTGGAGCAAACCGGTTTGTTAAAAATTGGCAGCCGCGTTAACTATAGCTTTTACTACAAATACAACAAGCCTGTAAATATGGACAGGCTCACCAAAAAAATTGATCCCATGCTTGATAAAGCGGGCATGAGGTACGAAACCATTGAGGGCCGTAAAGAAAGTACCGGTCGTAACTTTGGCGATCTGAGCCGCTTTTTATCTTTAGTGGGCTTTGTAGCTTTATTGCTGGGTTGCGTGGGTGTAGCCAGTGCCGTACACATCTACGTGCGCGAAAAAATTACCTCCATTGCTATTATGCGCTGTTTGGGTGTTAAAGCTTCGGAGGCTTTCCTGATATACCTGATACAGATAGTTGGCATTGGATTAATAGGCTCGGTAACGGGCGCCGCTTTGGGCACCGCCATACAACACCTGCTGCCCGTACTATTTAAAGACTTTCTGCCATTCACCATATCGGTACAGATCTCCTGGATGGCTATTGGGCAGGGTATTTTATTAGGCATTATTATATCCATACTTTTTGCTTTGCTGCCGCTTATATCGGTTCGTAATATATCACCGTTAAATACCCTGCGCCTATCGTTTAACGAGGCGGGCCTCTCGCGCGATCCCTTACGCTGGCTGGTGTATGCACTCATCATACTGTTTATTGTAGCCTTCACCTTTTTACAGCTGGATAGCTGGCTCGGCAGCCTGTTTTTTACGCTCGGTATTTTGATAGCCTTTATGATACTGGCGGCAGTTGCCTGGCTTTTAATGCGGGCAATGCGGTTGCTGATCAATGGTTCATGGAGTTATTTATGGCGACAGGGCTTTGCAAATTTGTACCGCCCCAACAATCAAACCCTTATCCTGATGGTGTCTATCGGATTAAGTACCATGTTTATCTGCATCCTGTTCTTTATCCAGAGTATCCTGATCGGGCAGGTTAAACTGTCAAGCAGCGGCAATCAATCAAATATGATCTTGTTTGATATCCAAAATAGCCAAAAGGATGCGGTGGCGGCCCTAACCCGCAAACAGGGTTTACCTGTATTGCAGCAGGTACCCATAGTAACCCTGCGGATTGAACAGATCAGGGGGAAAACAGCTGCCGATCTACAAAAGGACTCTACTATAAAAATACCACATGGCGTTTTTGCTTATGAATACCGGGTAACGTTCCGCGATTCGCTCTCTGATTCAGAGAAACTAACCGACGGCACCTGGATAGGCAAGGCGGAACCAGGTAAGGACGTACCCGTATCAGTGGAGGAAAACCTGGCTAAACGCGCCAGCCTAAAAATTGGCGATAAACTGGTTTTCAACGTGCAGGGTTTACAAATGCCCGCTTATGTGGCCAGCATCCGCAAGGTAAACTGGGGCAAGGTTCAAACTAATTTCCAGGTGGTTTTCCCTACCGGGGTGCTGGAAGATGCCCCGCAGTTCCAGGTATTGCTTACGCATGTATCCTCAAACAAGGTATCGGCTGCCTTTCAGCAGGCTATAGTACATAGTTTCCCCAATGTATCCGTGATTGATCTGGGGCTTATTTTAAGTGTGGTTGATGAATTACTTAGCAAAATAAGCTACGTGATCCGTTTCATGAGCGCATTCAGCATCATTACAGGCATTGTGGTATTAATAGCCTCGGTACGCATCAGCAAATACCAGCGGATACAGGAGAGCGTGCTGTTGCGTACCCTGGGCGCAAGCCGGAAACAAATTTTCACCATTACTGCGCTGGAGTACCTGTTTTTAGGCAGTCTGTCGGCCCTAACCGGGATATTGATCGCTTTTGCAGGCAGCTGGCTGTTGGCTAAATATAGCTTTGAGATACCTTATACCGTAAGCTATTTGCCTGCGGTAATATTATTTTTCATTATATCCATACTAACCGTTATCATTGGCTTGTTAAATAGCCGGGGCGTTTTAAATAAACCTCCGCTTGAAATTTTACGGACCAACGCTTAATTGTATGCATCAATTCAAGATAACATTCCTGCTGTTTGCAGTGGTTGCCCTTGCCGCATGCGGCCAAAAAAAGAAACCGGCCGACAACCAGACACCGGCAGCCGCTGTGGTAGCCACAGCCGATTCATCTTCGCAAAAAACGATAGTGTTTTTTGGCAACAGCCTCACTGCGGGTTATGGGCTCGATGATCCGTCAAACTCATTCCCTGGGGTTATCAAGAATAAGATTGACTCACTAAAATTGCCTTATAAAGTGGTTAACGCCGGTTTAAGCGGCGAAACCACCGCAGGGGGCAATGGCCGTATTGGCTGGCTCCTGAAACAAAAGATAGATGTTTTTTTACTGGAACTGGGTGCCAATGACGGCTTACGCGGCATTCCGGTTGATGGAACGAGTAAAAACCTGCAAAGCATTATTGACAAGGTAAAAGCCAAATACCCCGATGCCAAAATTGTGTTGCTGGGTATGATGGTACCACCCAACATGGGCGCCGATTATTCCAATAAATTTAAAGCGGTATTCCCTGCCCTTGCATCAAAAAACAAGGTATCATTGGTGCCATTTCTTTTAAAGGATGTAGCAGGTGTACCGGCCTTAAACCAGGCAGATGGCATACATCCTAGCGTTCAGGGTGCTAAAATTGCCGCCCAAAACGTGTGGGTAGTTTTAAAAGATCTGTTATAAAGGCGGGTTTGCTTTGTTAATCATTTAAGGCCTGGTAAATCATAGCCCTGAATTTGTTTTGGATGGCATTATGCGGAAAGGGCCAGTTTTGAACAAAAAGCAGGCAAACCAGGTGTTCTTTAGGGTCAACCCAGTAAAGTGTTCCGTAAAAACCGCCCCAGGCAAATGAACCTTCGCTTACGCCCAGCTTTGCCGAACTGGCTGCTGTGGTAATACCAAAGCCAAGGCCAAATTTATCTTTATCGGCGTTAAGATACAGATCGCCTATCTGGTTCTCAGTCATTAGCTCAACCGTGTGGCGGGCAAGTAAACGCTGCCCGTTATAAACACCGTTATTCAGCATCATTTGTAAAAAAATGGCATAATCCTTAATGGTTGAGCTTAAACCCGCCCCGCCCGAAAAATAGGTACCACCCGCTACTTTAGGGTAATCCACATCAATTGATGGAAAGGTTGACGCGCTCCATTTTACCAAATGCTGCTGCTTATCCGGCGTATAAACTGCTACCAGCCTGTTTTGCTTGGCTGCGGGAATATAAAAATAGGTATCCTTCATCCCCAGCGGCTCAAATATGCGTTCCTTAAAAAACTGATCCAAGCTTTTGCCTGATATTTTTTCGACCAGGTAACCTAATACATCAACGTTTAAGCCGTAGGTCCAGCGTTCGCCGGGTTGGTGCAGCAAGGGCATAGCGCCTAATTTGTTCATTTCATCGGCCAGCAGTATTTTTTTACTTACAAAGCCGCCGGGGATGCCTGCCTTACCGTATATGGCATTCATTTGCGGCGAGCCGATCTGTGCGTATTCAATCCCCGAAGTATGGGTAAGCAGATCGCGGATGGTGATTTCCCTTTTGGCGGGGATAGTTGTATAAGAGCTATCCTTGGGGTTAAACTGGTCAACCACTTTAGGGTGCGCAAATGCGGGCAGATATTTAGAAATAGGATCATCAAGCAGGAACCTGCCCTCTTCAAAAAGCATCATTACTGCAACACTGGTAATGGCTTTGGTTTGTGATGCTATGCGGAATATAGCATCATTGTTCATCAGTTTTTTCTGCTCCTCGTCGGCAACACCGAATGATTTGTTGTAAACAATTTTACCGTTGCGGGCTATCAGCGCAACAGCTCCTTTGATATATCCCGAGTCTATATTCTGCGCTATGAGGTTATCAATACGCTGCAACCGCTCCACCGAAAACCTTTCAGCTACGGGATTACCCATCTGCAAGGTGTTATCCTGTGCCCAAACGCTGCCACTAAAGGCTATAAATAATAAAAAGAGTAAATTTTTTTTCTCCATCATATTTAACACAACGTTTAGTTATTTAGTCGCCTTAGCTACCCATTCAACCTGTTTCGATGGTATTACTTTGTCGAGTTCCTGATCTTTAATTCGGTTGCCAGAGTAACCTGGTGTTTTGCATCCACCTCCACAGTGGAGTTCAGTTTATTTAACAATATCGTGATCACCTGGTCGGCAATATCATCAATGGGTTGCGCTATGGCAGTTACCGGCGGATTGCTGAGCTCAAAAACCTCATAATCATCAAAAGCTATCAGGGCAATATCATCAGGCACCTTTTTATCAAGACTCCTAAATACTTTGAGGATACAGGTGCCCAATTGGTTATTGCCGCACAAAATGGCGTCAACCTCGGTATGCTCCTGCAAAAACGTTAATATGGGCGCTATGATCAGCTTTTCGTCGGGGTAAAAGTCAATCTCTTTAATCAGTGATTTCAGCGAACTTTCAGCTATGGCCTTCTTATAGCCACCAAGCCGTTCAACCATTTGCGTTTGCGGCGAATTAAAACTGATGAAGGCAATATTTTTATATCCCTTATCAACCAGGTACCGGGTAGCATTATAGGTGCTGAATAAATTATCTACTATGACGTAATCAGTTTCAACATTGGGCAAATATCTGTCAAACAACACTACGGGCAAACCATCCTTGATCAGGGAACTGATATCTTCCTCAATACCCTGGGGCGGTACAATAATATACCCGTCAACATGCCTGTCGCGAAACATGGCTATCAGCTCCTGGGTTTTTTGCGTGTCATTATCGGTACTGCTATAAATAATTTTATAACCATTCTTATACGCCCTGTCCTCAATTTGGCGGGCTATGGTAGCAAAAAATTGATTGGAGATATCCTGCACCAATAAACCAATAATATTTGATTTGCCCGTGCGCAGGCTTTTAGCCAGCGAGTTTGGCTTATAACCAACTTCTTTTACATATTTTAAAACACGCTCAACCAGTTCATCACTTATTCTTTTTTCGCGCGCCCGGCCATTTAATATGAACGAAACAGTAGTTTTAGATATGCTTAAGCTGTTGGCTATATCAACAATAGATAGTTTCTTCTTCAAATTTCCAGATGTTATTTATCCAAATATATGATATAAAGGTTATACAAAAGAGCCTTAATTGTATAAGTTTCGCTATAAACAGAATAAAAATTAAATCAGTACAATACAGCAAATTGATTGCTGAGCCTTGGCGTGCAAAAAAAAAGATCGCCCGTAACAGGCAACCTTTTCAGTTATATATATAGGGAATTGAATATTAATAAGCTAACCGGCAAACTGATGCTTAGTGACGGAAACCAAACCCGCCCCTGTTATCAACCAAATGCTCGCCGCCATTGTTGCCACGGTCATGACCATTGTTGTCATGATTGCCTGAAGGCTGGCCGCCACGGTTTTGGTTATTGTTCTGATTATTATTTTGGTTTGATCTGCCGCCCCAGTTACCGCGGTTCTGGTTATTATTCTGATTGGGCTGACCACCCCAGTTACCACGGTTTTGATTTTGCTGACCGCCCCAGTTGCCGCGGTCATGATTATCATTCTGGTTTGGCCTGCCGCCCCAGTTGCCACGGTTTTGGTTCCAGTTGCCACGGTCATGGTTATCATTCTGGTTTGGCCTGCCACCCCAGTTACCACGGTTTTGGTTGTAGCCGCCCCAGCCGCGGTTATCATGATTTTGGTAAGCATAGCTTCCGCCATTGAACCTGCGGTCAAAACGGTGGCCCCAGTTACCACGGTCGCCGGCATAACCACCCCACCTTGACCTGTAAATGTCATGGTGAAGGTAAGGGCGTGGCGCACGTACCTCGTACCTTACAGCGCTGCGCCAGTCGTAATTACGATATGCACCTGGCAGGTAGGCTGCTGTTACCCAGCTGTTACCATCGTTATAATAATAGCAATGGTTAGGAACGCTGTAATAAGCCTCTACCTCCGGTAAATAGTAATAATCATCATTATAATCGGCTGGTATATCCTGATCGTCATCATATTCGGGAGCCTGCTCAACTACAACAGGGCGCGGAGCGGGCACATACACACGGTGTACAGGTACGTTAATACCAAACTGTATAGATAATTGTGCCTGGGCTTTATTAGTAAAAAACACGGTGCCTGCGGCTATTGCTGATAATATGATTAACTTCTTCATAATTGTTAAAATTTATATAGCTATGACGATGCTGCAATGCAATGGTTTAATCCGTTTTATACATCTATGTTTAAACAGCTATAAAACAGAATTTAATTTTATTTTTACATATAAATAAGGAATTAAATATCACACAACCTCAAAACACATTAATTATCTGCAAATGAGGGTTCACAAGTTGATGCTATGATCCTGATTAAAAAGCATTTGTCATAGTATTACTACAAAACAGATTTCCGTATTCACTGTATATTTATTTAATTTGATAACCATTAATCAATCACCATGAAGAACAGAAGATTACTCTCCGCATTATTGCCTATAGGGGCAATAGCCGGCTTTATATTATTTAATGCATGTAAAAGCGGCGATAGTCCTGATCAAAAAAATGCCACCACCATCACCACTCATGTTATTGACGGCGGTGCAGGTTTAAAATTACCCACCGGTTTTAACGCCGCAATTATTGCCGATAAGCTGGGCGGAACAAGAGAAATTTCCGTTACCCCGCAAAATGATATTTATGTAAAGCTAAGTCGTGCCAAGAATGGTAAGGGCATCTTATTTTTACATCAGGACGGCGATAAGGCAACTGTAAAAACCAGTTTCGGAACCTTTGGCGGTACAGGTGTTTATGTAAAAAACGGCTACCTGTATGCATCGTCAGACGAGGAGGTATTTCGTTATAAGCTGAATGATCAAAACGAGGTGATCAACCCTGATCAGCCCGAAAAAATTGTGACCGGCCTGTTAAGTCGCCGCGAACACGAAGCAAAGGCCATTACGCTTGATAACGATGGTAACCTGTATGTAAACATTGGTGCCTACTCTAATTCATGCCAGGTTGAGGATCGTAAAAAAGGTTCAATGGGCCGCAAGGGATGCCCTATTTTAGACTCGGCCGGTGGTATATGGCAGTTTAAGGCCGACAAGCTGAACCAACATTACGGTGATGGCGTACGTTATGCAACCGGCTTGCGCAACGTGGTTGGTTTTGACTGGAACCAGCAAAACAACCAGCTGTTTGTAATGCAGCATGGCCGCGATCAGTTACATGATCTTTTCCCTGATATGTACACTACCAAACAATCGGCTATTTTACCTGCCGAGTGTATGTATGCCATAAAAAAGGGCGACAATGCCGGCTGGCCTTATATGTATTATGACCAGGAACAACATAAAAAAATATTAATGCCTGAGTATGGCGGCGATGGCAAAAAAGAGGGCGGCGAAAATGCCATTGACCCTGCTGTTGCTTTCCCCGGTCACCTTGCGCCTAACGGCCTGCTGTTTTATACCGGCAGCCAGTTTCCTGAAAAATACAAGAACGGTGCGTTTATAGCATTTCACGGTTCATGGAACCGCGCACCTGAACCACAGGCTGGTTATTTTGTAGTATTTCAGCCGTTTAAGGATGGCAAGCCAAGCGGCGAATGGGAGGTATTTGCTGATGGCTTTGCAGGCACCGCCGCCCAAACAGCATCTGGCCGGGCTGAACACCGCCCATGCGGACTGGCACAGGGCCCTGATGGCTCATTATATGTAACCGACGACAACCAGGGAACTATTTACAAAATAACTTATAAAAAATAATAATGGACTTTAAGAAAGCCCCGCTCCTGTTATCATTCGTACTTTTATTTACAACCGGCTTGCTGCATGCGCAAACCAAACATAAGGCCCCGGTAAAAAAACATACCACAGTTGGCTTAAAGGCATCCATGGCTGCCGGCGAAAAGGTTTTTACACAGTACTGCGTATCATGCCACCAGGCCGATGCATTAGGTGTGCCGCACATGAACCCGCCGCTGGTTAAAACCACCTACGTATTAGGCGACAAAACAAAACTGATAAAAATTGTGCTGAACGGCTTTAGTGAGGACGTAGAGATCAATGGCGAAACCTACTCCAACACCATGGCATCCCACGATTTTTTAAAGGACCAGGAAATTGCCGATGTATTAACCTTTGTTCGTAATAGTTTTGGCAACAAAGCCCCGGCCATTACCATGGCGCAGGTTAAAGCCGTAAGGGCGGCGAATAAAAAAGGCTAAAGGCTAAAGGCTAAAGGCTAAAGGCTAAAGGCTAAAGGCTAAAGGCTAAAGGCTAAAGGCTAAAGGCTAAAGGCTAAAGGCTAAAG
>NZ_JACHBZ010000029.1 GCF_014200575.1 Mucilaginibacter saanensis
AAAAAGCAACCGCTCTAAACAGGCTAACATAAAGCCGCCTTAAATCAAATGTAAATAAATTATGCAGATTACTTGTATATCAACACAGAATCTCATTAGTATAACCTAATGTTTTAGACACCGTAGGATTAATTTTTTTGAAATAACCATCGTACCCGGTTACACATAGCAGGTCAGGTGATAATTCAAAAAAAAGTTCCAGGTTAAAGGTGTCAATCGTATTCAAATCGGGGGCAATTTTTTGAATATCCATACGCTGTAAATTGTACTTTTCCTAAATCATGATAATTAATACTAAGGTTTATGGCGCTTATGATTGTTGCTTACAATATAACAAATTTTGGATAGGTTAATCGCAGTTGTTTTTATATTATTTTTATTTTAAGTGCTCTGTAATTGCAGTGGGTATAAAATAAGCAATTAAAATATCCCCTTAATTGTGACGGCCGTCATTTTGTTGCCTCAGATATAGCCTTAATTTTAAAAAGCTTTAAAGTAAAACTGATCAGTTGACCGGAATATAAAAAGCCATATAAATTACCCTAATTAATTTATTAAGATGCTGTTTAACTCCATTAGCTTTGCCCTCTTTTTACCGGTGGTTTTTATCCTGTATTGGTTTGCTACCAGTAAAAGTTTAAAGGCTCAAAACATGTTGCTTTTAGGCGCGAGCTACTTTTTTTATGCCTGCTGGGATTACCGGTTTTTATTCCTGCTTATTTTCTCAACCCTGCTTGATTATTTTACTGGCTTAAAAATAGCAGCGGCTCCTAATAAAGGAAACAAAAGGATGTGGCTTTGGCTCAGTATAGGTATCAATCTGGGCTTTTTGGCATTTTTTAAATATTGCAACTTTTTTTCTGCATCTTTTTCGGCTGCGGTTGCGCAATTAGGTTTCAGGGTTGATCCCTGGACTATCAAGGTTATTTTGCCCGTAGGTATCTCTTTTTATACCTTCCACGGTTTATCATATGTAATTGATATTTATAAGGACCGCATCAGGCCCGAAAAAAGCTTTATAGATTATTCTGTATTTGTAAGTTTTTTCCCGTTATTGGTAGCGGGGCCCATTGAGCGAGCCACCCATCTGTTACCTCAAATTAAGAAAAAGAGGATTTTTGACTATGCTAAAGCAATTGATGGCTTGCGGCAAATTTTATGGGGGTTATTTAAAAAGGTGGTAATTGCCGACCAGTGTTCGCATTATGTTAACATGGTATTCAATAATTCGGCGCATTTTTCAGGCAGCGAACATGTGGTAGGGGTTGTTTTATTTGCTTTTCAGATCTATTGTGATTTTTCTGGCTATTCAGATATTGCATTGGGCGTTGCCCGGTTATTTGGTATTGAGTTGTTAAGGAACTTCGCGTTTCCTTATTTTTCGCGTGATATAGCTGAATTTTGGCGGCGCTGGCATATCTCGCTTTCATCATGGTTTAAAGATTATCTGTACATACCATTAGGTGGTAGCAAGGGTGGTGTATGGATGAAGATCAGGAATACGTTTATCATATTTCTGGTGAGCGGCTTCTGGCATGGCGCCAACTGGACCTTTATTATATGGGGTTTGCTAAATGCTATTTACTTTTTGCCCTTACTTATCTTAAACAAAAACCGGACACATCTTGAAATTGCTGCAAAGGGGCGGTTGTTACCGAGTGGCAGGGAGGTGATAAGTATCGTGCTTACCTTTAGCTTAACCGTATTTGCCTGGATATTTTTTAGAGCCGCAAGCGTTGGGGATGCTATTAGGTATATAACCGAAATATTTTCCACCTCATTTTTTACCCGTTCGGGGCAATTACAGCTGAGTATTCCTTTTATACTGATCATTTGTTTTTTCTTAATAATAGAATGGCTCGGGCGCGAACATCAATACGCTCTGGAGCTACCTGAAATCGGGTTTCCGAAATTTATAAAGTGGTCGTTCTATTATGCCCTGGTATTTGGTATATGGTATTTTGCCGGCTCCGAACAGCAATTTATTTATTTTCAATTTTAGTCATGAAAAAGTTTATCACCAACCTGCTGCTTTTTTTATCCCCCATAATTTCATCAGGCATTTTGATGGAGGTGCTCTTGAGGAGGATTCCTAATGATTATCAATACAAATGCTATTACCTTGATAGGAACTCTAATGATATTAGTGTACTTATTTTGGGTTCTTCGCATGCCTATTATGGCATTAATCCGCAGTTGATGACTTACAGGAGCTTTAATGCAGCCTATGTTGCACAGTCGTTATTTTATGATTGGCAAATTATAAAAAAGTATGACAGATGCTGGCACAGCTTAAAATACATCGTATTGCCGGTTGATTACTTTTCATTTTACGGGCGACTTGAAAATGGGATAGAAAGCTGGCGGGTTAAAAACTATAATATTTACTATGGTATACGCAGTTGTAACTATACAGACAACAGCGAGTTGTTGAGCAATAAGCTGCTGTCAAACGTAGGCCGGATCAAATCAACCTATATCAACCACGAATCAACAGTGTTTTGTTCAGAATTTGGCTGGGGAACAGAGTATACCTCGCAAAAAAGAAAGGATCTTAAAAGTACCGGCGAAGTGGCAGCTAAACGGCATTTTTTAATTAATAGGGGATATTTTAATGAAAACGTGGCCGTTTTAGAATCTATTATTAAGTATGCAGATAAAAACCATGTTAAAGTGATATTATATACCTCGCCTGCTTATAAAACCTATGTTCAAAATTTAAACCGCGAGCAGTTGGGGCGCACTATAAATATGCTTTATGCCATAAGTAAAAAGTACAATAATGTGTCGTACATTAATTTACTTAACGATAATTCATTTACCCAGGTTGATTTTTACGATGCCGACCATTTAGATGATCTGGGGGCAAAAAAGCTTACCCATAAGATGGATAGCCTGCTTTTCACAACAGAAAAATTGCCGGCTGGTAAAATGATGTGTCTTAACAAAAGGAATATTTGAGTGCTGGTATTAGTGCCAAAAATAAATTTCAACAATATTTTGCCCACATTATCAGGTTTAAATTAACTAAACCTGATAATTATACCATATACCAATTTGTACTTTTTGTTGGGCCTATTTAAGTTAAAACTAAGCTGATAATTAATCCGTTACTTTGTAATAACCAATTATAAAAACATGGATTCTTTATTAACTGATATACCTGCCGGGTTTGATTTTTCTGCAAATGAAAACCAGCGAATGGTAGGGCAAATGGCCAAAGATTTTGCCGAAAAAAACATCAGGCCCTATGTAATGGAATGGGACGAGGCACAGCACTTCCCAATTGAATTATTTAAGCAATTAGGTAGTTTGGGTATGATGGGGGTGGTTGTACCTGAACAATACGGCGGTTCGGGCTTTGGCTATGTGGAGTATGTAACTGTGATTTCAGAAATAGCAAAGGTATGTGGTGCTATTGGTTTATCCCTTGCAGCTCACAATTCATTATGCACGGGGCACATACTGGCTTTTGGCAACGAGGAGCAGAAGCTGAAATGGCTGCCTAAGCTGGCCACTGCCGAATGGCTGGGGGCCTGGGGGCTTACAGAGGCCAATACAGGCTCGGATGCATTAGGTATGGGTACTACTGCCGTACTTAATGGTGATCATTATGTAGTAAATGGTTCTAAAAACTGGATTACGCATGGCAAATCGGGCGATGTAGCTGTGGTAATGGTGCGCACCGGTCAAAAAGGCGATTCGCACGGTATATCTGCTTTGGTTATTGAGAAAGGTACGCCTGGTTTTACTCATGGTAAAAAGGAAAATAAATTGGGGATGCGCGCATCTGAAACTACCGAACTTATATTTGATAACTGCCGCGTACCCAAGGAGAACCTTTTAGGTAACGAAGGAGAGGGCTTTAAACAAGCCATGACGGTACTGGACGGCGGTCGTATCTCGATAGCTGCATTGTCATTAGGGATTGCCAAAGGCGCTTTTGAGGCTGCCGTAGCCTATTCAAAAGAACGCAAGCAGTTTGGGCAGGCTATCAGCAATTTTCAGGGGATAGCTTTTAAAATAGCCGATATGGCAACAGAAATTGAAGCGGCTGAATTATTGGTGATGCAAGCTGCTGATTTAAAGAACCGGCATTTACCGGTAACCAAACAATCGGCTATGGCCAAGTATTTTGCATCAGAGGTAGCGGTGCGTACTGCAACGGAGGCCGTACAGATATTTGGCGGATACGGTTACACCAAGGATTTTCCGGTTGAAAAATATTACCGCGATGCTAAACTATGTACCATAGGCGAGGGTACGTCAGAAATTCAAAAGATTGTAATTGGCCGGGAAGTGTTGAGGGAACAGTAGGGTTTTTGGAGGAAAAACTTTTGGCACGTAGCTAAAACAGGCCATTTTGAATTTCTTTTGAGCTATAAGATATGCCTGGCAGTAATTTGTCAGGCATTTTTGTATGTATATTTGTCAGTAATTGGGGTTTTGTCATGTTTGCTGACAAATTGACAATTTTAACCTGCTGATAACTAACGATCTAAATGCCGCTAAATAACGAATCTTTATTTTACAATAAAATGTAAAATGCCTCAATCTTTTTCGAAAGCCTTCGCCAAATTATTAACTGCTTTTTTATTTTTTGATTTTGGACCTTATACGGGCGCATGGCAGATTTATTATTAAAAAGTACTTGTATTTTTTGAATAATGAAGATTTATTGCCTTTAAAAGACTATTTTTTTTCTCATTGAGCTGAAAATCAACATCAAAATGTAGTAAGAGGCTGTGTTTTTCAATATTTTTTTGATTTTGACAAATTAGGATTTTAAGCATTTTTGAACAAAAAGCTAAATTTTGTGTATGGCATGTTTTTAGTCGGTTACGGGACAGAAAGAGTTCAGTTATTCTTAGAATCCTAAGCCTGCATTGAAAGATTATGGTAAGTCTTGAAGGAATAATGATTGTTTTTCGGAGAGCTGTTAAATTATATATTAATCATCAAAAAAATTAAAACTATGTTAGTTGTATTAGAAGTTGCCGCATTATTAGCTGTTATCATCCTTCCATTATTCCCTGCAAAAAAAGTTGCAAAATAATTAGGGTATTATAATCCGGTTAAGAAACAAAAAGAGGACAGCAGGGCTGCCCTTTTTTTGTTTAAGGGATTTTCTTTTATAACAAAATAGGTAACCCCTTTACTGCCAATATGAAATACTGCTTTTAAACAAAGCGTAGAGTTTTGATATTAATTAAATTTCTATTTGATTTTCAAAACATTGTGCGTACCTTTGACCCTCCTTGAAAGGAGGTATTTAGGAATTATGATCATTATCAACGTAAAAGAAGGCGAATCATTAGATAAAGCATTGAAACGCTTCAAGAAGAAATTCGAGAAAACAGGTGTATTAAGAGAACTTCGCAGTCGTCAGGCTTTCGAAAAAAAATCTGTAACTCGTCGTCATGTTGTTAAACATGCTATCTACAAGCAAAATATGAACTTAGAAACTGTTTAATTTTTGTAAAAGAATTTTTTTCAGATTTCTTAACACTATATTAAAACTATTTGTACATTCAATCTCTGGATGTTCAAATAGTTTTTATGTTTTTAGAGCGTTTTATCCAATACATTAAGTTCGAAAAGCGGTACTCGCCCCATACGGTATCTGCTTATGAATCAGACTTGGATCAGTTTATGCGCTTTCTGAACAGCCCGGTTGATGCGGGCACTACTGCCGAGTCTGTTGTAACCCATCCCAATCAAATAAGCTATCATGACATCCGTAATTGGATGGTTGAGCTCATTGGCCAAAAACTTACTGCCCGTTCTGTAAACCGTAAAATGGCTACCCTGCGTAAATATTTTAAGTTTCTGTTGCAGGAGGGGGTTATCACAGAAAATCCGGCATCCAGGATCCGTTCGCAAAAAATACCCAAGAACCTGCCGGTTGTAGTTGAGGACGCCCGCCTTACCCAGATGTTAAATGATAACGAGATTTTTGCCGATGACTTTGATGGCCTGCGCGATAAGCTGATCATTGAAATGTTATTTGGCACCGGTATGCGCCTGGCTGAACTGCTGGGGCTTAAGGATCAGGATATTAATGATTATGAAGGTACGCTGAAAGTATTGGGTAAGCGCAATAAAGAGCGCATTATCCCTATCAATACAGAGCTGCGGATATTACTGGGGAGATACCTGGAGTTAAAGAAAAATCAAAATTTTCATAACAATTCCGCAACATTGATCGTTACAAGTAAAGGAGCAGATGCTTACCCGAAACTAATATATTTAATAGTGCAGAAATACCTCTCCAACATATCAACGCAGAATAAAAGAAGCCCTCACGTACTCAGGCACACGTTTGCAACCAGTTTGCTAAACAATGGCGCCGATTTAAATTCAATCAAAGAACTTTTGGGCCACGCTAATTTAAGTGCCACCCAAATTTATACACACAATTCAGTTGAACGATTAAAGTCTATTTACAAACAAGCCCATCCAAAGGCGTAATTCAAGGAGGAAACATGAAAATTACAGTGCAATCAATTCATTTTACCGCAGACAAGAAACTCTTAGATTTTATTCAGAAAAAAGCTGATAAACTTGATACTTTTTATGACCAGATAATTAGTGGTGAGGTTTACTTAAAGCTTGAGAATGTGGAAGATGAGGCAAATAAGATAACGGAAATAAAACTGTTGCTGCCCGGGAATCAGATTTTTGCCAAAGAGAAATGCAAAAGTTTTGAGGAAGCAACTGATTTGACGATTGAAAGCCTGCGCAAGCAGATTGAAAAGCATAAACAGAAGAAAACCATTGCTGATGCCGCGGCCAAGAAGGCTATATTGATAGCTGCAGAAGAAGGTTTATAAGCATAAAAGGGCCTTTTTTAAGGTAAAAATCGACGAGTTTTAAACTCGTCGATTTTTTTTGATAAAAAATTTTGAAGAGGTTTAAATTTTTGTAGATTTGCAATCCCTTTCAGAGAGGTGCTAAGCACTAAAAAAAAAGTTGGGAATGTTCTTTAAAATATAAAAAAGGTTATTAGTTTTGCCGCTCCAAATTTTTAAACTCATTAGGGTTTACAAAGAGGAAAAGTTAAATAAATATAAGCCTCCTTAGCTCAGCTGGTAGAGCGACTGACTTGTAATCAGTAGGTCATTGGTTCGATCCCGATAGGAGGCTCTGTTTTTTTCGGAAGTGGAGTGTTTAGCTTCAACTTTGGACATTTCAAATCCGAAATTAACAAATGGGGGGATACCAGAGCGGTCAAATGGGACGGACTGTAAATCCGTTGCTTCGGCTACGAAGGTTCGAATCCTTCTCCCCCCACTGGAAAATTCCAGCATAAAACTAAATTCTGAATTCTAAAATACTTAGAGTTTAGGATTTAGTTTTTGGAATTTAAAAAAGCGGAAGTAGCTCAGTTGGTAGAGCGATAGCCTTCCAAGCTATAGGTCGCGAGTTCGAACCTCGTCTTCCGCTCGGTTACAGTAGGCAGTTAGCCATAAGCAGTAAGATTTTAACAACTGCAAACGGAGATTAAAACTGCAAACTAAGGATAATAAGCCGACGTAGCTCAGGGGTAGAGCACTTCCTTGGTAAGGAAGAGGTCATGGGTTCAAATCCCATTGTTGGCTCAATAGAATAACAGAATAAAACAGAATACATTTTTAAGTATAAATTAACCTACAAAATAATTATAAATCATGGCAAAAGAAAAGTTTGACCGCAGTAAACCGCACTTAAACATCGGTACAATCGGTCACGTTGACCACGGCAAAACTACTTTAACAGCAGCTATCACTAAAGTTTTAGCTGATAAAGGTTTCTCAGAAGCTCGTTCATTTGATTCAATTGACTCAGCTCCTGAAGAAAAAGAGCGTGGTATCACTATTAACACAGCCCACGTTGAGTATTCAACTGCTAGCCGTCACTATGCACACGTTGACTGTCCAGGTCACGCGGATTATGTGA
This sequence comes from Mucilaginibacter saanensis, assembly GCF_014200575.1. Lineage (GTDB taxonomy): Bacteria > Bacteroidota > Bacteroidia > Sphingobacteriales > Sphingobacteriaceae > Mucilaginibacter. Next base: position 7,939 of record NZ_JACHBZ010000029.1, read on the forward strand.
AAAACATGGTTACTGGTGCTGCTCAGATGGATGGTGCAATCATTGTTGTTGCTGCTACTGACGGTCCAATGCCACAAACCCGCGAACACATCCTGTTGGCACGTCAGGTAGGTGTACCTGCACTTGTTGTATTTATGAACAAGGTTGACATGGTTGATGATCCGGAATTATTAGAATTAGTAGAAATGGAAATTCGTGAATTATTATCATTCTACGAATATCCAGGTGATGATATCCCAGTTATCCAGGGTTCTGCTCTTGGTGGCTTAAATGCTGACCCTAAATGGGTTGACAAAATTATGGAATTAATGGATGCAGTTGATAACTTCATTCCAATTCCTCCACGTTTAACTGAACTTCCTTTCTTAATGCCGGTTGAAGACGTATTCTCAATCACTGGTCGTGGTACTGTTGCTACCGGTCGTATTGAGCGTGGTGTAATCAACTCAGGTGAGCAAGTTGACATCCTTGGTATGGGTGCTGAAAACTTGAAATCAACTGTAACTGGTGTTGAGATGTTCCGTAAGATCCTTGATCGCGGTGAAGCTGGTGACAACGTAGGTTTATTGTTACGTGGTATTGAAAAAACTGATATCCGTCGTGGTATGGTTATTTGCAAACCAGGTTCAGTAACTCCACACACTGACTTTAAAGCAGAAGTTTACGTATTATCAAAAGCAGAAGGTGGCCGTCACACTCCATTCTTCAATAAATACCGCCCGCAATTCTATTTCCGTACAACTGACGTAACTGGTGAGATTTCATTAGCCGAAGGTGTAGAAATGGTTATGCCAGGTGATAACGTTACCATCACTGTAAAATTGATCAACGCTATCGCTATGGAAAAAGGCTTACGTTTCGCTATCCGTGAAGGTGGCAGAACAGTAGGTGCTGGTCAGGTAACTGAAATTTTGAAATAAGAATTTCAAAAAGGTTAATTGGAAACATAAGTTTGCCCTCAAAGCAAACTTATGTTTTCTTATTATAAATATACACGGGAATAGTTCAACGGTAGAATAGAGGTCTCCAAAACCTTTGATCAGGGTTCGAATCCTTGTTCCCGTGCATAAGCAAGCAATAAAAATGGCTAACGTAAGCGAATATATTAAAGAATCATACATCGAGTTAACTCAAAAGGTAACTTGGCCAACTTGGCGCGAATTGCAAAGCAGTGCCGTGTTGGTGCTTGTTGCTGCAATTATTATAGCTATGGTTATTTTAGGTATGGACCAGATTATAGCTTATTTGCTTAAAATATTTTATAGTTCACTAACATAATATTCGAGATAGCGATGAGTGATCAATTGAAGTGGTATGTAGTGAGAGCCATTAGTGGCAAGGAGAAAAAGGTAAAACAATATATAGATGCCGAAATTAGCCGTTTGGGCATTACGCATTTGGTACCACAGGTATTAATTCCTACTGAAAAGTACTACCAGATGCGCGATGGTAAAAAGATTGCCAAAGAGCGTAATTACTTCCCCGGCTATGTGCTGATGGAAGCTGTGCTTGACGGTGAAACTGAGCACATCATAAAAAATATAAATAGTGTAATAGGATTTTTAGGTGATAAAGCCGGCAATGCTATTCCATTACGTCAGGCCGAAGTTAACCGTATTTTAGGTAAGGTTGATGAAATGAGCGCCCAGGGTGAAACAATGAACGTTCCATATTACATAGGCGAAAACGTTAAGGTAATGGATGGGCCGTTCAATGGTTTCAGCGGTGTGATTGAAGAGGTTAACGAAGAGAAGAAAAAATTAAAAGTAATGGTAAAGATATTTGGGCGCCGCACGCCGCTTGAATTGAATTACATGCAGGTAGAGAAAGAATAGGTTAGTGATGGAGAGTGGTTGATTAAGTGAATAGTCAATCGTCAACTAATCTAATCGATGAAAAAATATAAACGAGTGTTTGAAAATAGTGTAAAAGAGTTAACTGCTCATGTAACTCACGAGATCAACCACTCACAAAATCTTAAATGTTACTTAGCTTCCACTTACTAACATTGAGTTATAATTAAAGTAAATTAAAATGGCAAAAGAAATCGGTGCGATGGTAAAGCTGCAGGTAAAAGGCGGCGCTGCAAACCCATCACCTCCAATTGGCCCTGCATTGGGTGCCAAAGGGGTGAACATTATGGAGTTTTGCAAGCAGTTTAATGCACGTACCCAGGATAAACCTGGTAAGGTGTTGCCTGTTTTGATTACTGTGTACGTTGACAAGTCTTTCGAATTTATCATTAAAACTCCTCCGGTTGCAATTCAATTATTGGAAGCAACAGGTTTAAAAGGTGGTTCAGCAGAGCCAAACCGTAAAAAAGTTGCCAATGTAAATTGGGAACAGGTTGAAACTATTGCGAAAGATAAAATGGTAGACCTTAACGCATTCACAATTGAATCAGCCATGAAAATGGTGGCAGGTACTGCCCGTAGTATGGGAATAACCGTATCAGGTACGGCTCCCTGGAATTAATTAATTTATATTAAAATCAGTTTAAGACAGTGGCTAGATTAACAAAAAATCAGAAAGTGGCACTCTCCAAAATTGAGGCAAACAAATCGTATTCATTAGAAGCTGCATCGGCTTTGGTAAAGGAATTAACCCTTGCTAAATTTGATGCATCAGTTGATATAGACGTTCGTTTAGGTGTTGACCCGCGTAAAGCCAATCAAATGGTACGTGGTATTGCAACATTACCTCATGGGACCGGTAAAACTGTACGTGTACTGGTGCTTTGTACTCCAGATAAGGAACAAGAAGCAAAAGACGCAGGTGCAGATTACGTAGGTTTGGATGATTATATTGCCAAGATTGAAGGCGGATGGACTGATGTTGATATTATCATCACTATGCCAAGCGTTATGGCTAAGGTAGGTCGTTTAGGTCGTATATTAGGCCCACGTAACCTTATGCCAAACCCTAAATCAGGTACAGTAACTCCAGAAGTTGGAAAAGCTGTAACTGAGGTTAAAGGTGGTAAAATCGACTTCAAAGTTGATAAAACAGGTATCATCCATACCTCAATAGGAAAAGCATCTTTCCCTGCAGATAAAATTTATGAGAATGCATTAGAAGTATTGCAAACTATCTCAAAATTAAAACCATCTGCAGCAAAAGGAACATATTTCAAGAGCATTCATATCTCTTCTACTATGTCGCCGGGAATTGCAATTGAAACTAAAACAGTAGCGGGGATTTAATCATGAATAAAGAAGAAAAACACGACCTTGTTCTTGCCCTTACTGAACAGATGAAAGAATACGGTAATTTCTATATTACTGATACTTCTGATCTATCGGTTGCAAAGATCAATAACATCCGTCGTAAATGTTTCGAAAGCGACATTACGATGAAGGTGGCAAAAAATAGCTTAATTAAAAAGGCTATGGAAGCTGCAGGCGGCGATTATACTCCAATATTTGATGTATTAAAAGGCTCGTCATCAATCCTTTTTTCAAAATCAGCAACTGCTCCGGCAAAGTTGATCAAACAATTAAGGAAAGCCGGTGACAAACCAGTTTTAAAAGCGGCATATATTGATTCATCGATATTTATCGGTGACAACCAGATTGATACTTTGATCAAATTGAAATCAAAGGAACAACTGATTGGCGAGATCATCGGATTGCTACAATCACCTGCGAAGAACGTTATTTCAGCCCTACAATCAGGCGGAACTATCATTGCAGGCGTTGTAAAAACATTACAGGAAAGAGGCTAACGAACACCTTATTAAAGTTCGATATTAACAAACACAAAGAATTAAAAGTAAAATTTAAATAAAATGGCGGATTTAAAAGCGTTTGCTGAACAGTTGGTAAACTTAACAGTAAAAGAAGTAAACGAATTAGCTCAGATCTTAAAAGATGAGTATGGTATTGAGCCTGCTGCTGCAGCTGTTGCTGTTGCTGCTGCTCCTGCTGGTGGCGATGATGCCCCTGCTGCTGCTGCTGAACAAACAGCATTTGATGTTATCCTGAAAGAAGCAGGTGGCTCAAAATTAGCAGTTGTTAAATTAGTAAAAGACTTAACCGGTCTTGGTTTGAAAGAAGCTAAAGACTTAGTTGATGGTGCACCTAAAGAAGTAAAAACTGGTGTTACTAAAGAAGAAGCTCAATCTCTGAAAACTCAGTTAGAAGAAGCCGGAGCAGTAGTTGAGGTTAAATAATTTAACCTAATAAAATATAGCTTGAGACTCCGACCTATTTTGGTCGGGGTCTATTGCTGTTTATATTACCCCCATTTTTGTTTGAAGTTCAGGAAAAACTTTAATCAAACAAGTATAAGTTTATTAATAAACTAAAATTATAATACCTTGGCAAACAAAAATAATCAAAGAGTAAACTTTGCAACCAGTAGAAAGGTACTTGATTACCCGGATTTTCTGGATGTGCAGTTGCAATCTTTCCAGGAATTTTTTCAATTGGAAACTACCTCAGACAACCGCTATAAAGAAGGTTTGTTTAAAGTGTTTGCCGAAAATTTTCCTATATCAGATTCAAGAAACATCTTTGTTTTAGAGTTTCTTGATTACTTTATTGATCCGCCACGTTATGATATACAAGAGTGTATTGAGCGCGGATTAACTTATAGTGTACCTTTAAAAGCCAAGCTTCGCCTGTCATGTAATGATGAGGAGCACGAAGATTTTGAAACAATAGTACAGGATGTATATTTGGGAACTATCCCTTACATGACTCCAAAAGGTACTTTTGTTATTAACGGTGCCGAGCGTGTAATTGTATCGCAGTTACACCGTTCGCCAGGTGTGTTCTTTGGTCAAAGCCGCCACACCAACGGTACAAAATTATACTCTGCCCGTGTTATACCTTTTAAAGGTTCATGGATTGAGTTTGCTACTGACGTTAACAACGTGATGTATGCTTACATTGACCGTAAAAAGAAATTCCCGGTTACCACATTGCTTCGTGCCATAGGTTATGACTCTGATAAGGATATATTAGAGCTGTTTGAACTGGCCGATGAAGTGAAAGTAAGCAAATCAGGCCTGAAGAAATTTATTGGCCGTAAGCTTGCTGCAAGAGTGCTTAAAAAATGGGTTGAAGATTTTGTGGATGAAGATACAGGTGAAGTTGTTTCTATCGACCGTAATGAGATCATTCTTGAGCGTGAAACCGTACTGGAAGATGACCATATTGATATGATCATTGATGCTGGCGTTAAAACCATCATTCTTAACAAAGAAGATGCTTCAACCAGTGGTGATTATACTATTATATATAATACTTTACAAAAAGATACTTCCAACTCGGAGAAAGAAGCGGTTGAGCATATCTACCGTCAATTACGTAACGCTGAACCACCTGATGAAGAAACAGCTCGTGGTATCATTGATCGTTTATTCTTCTCTGATAAAAGATATGACCTGGGTGATGTGGGCCGTTACCGCATCAACCGTAAATTAAAGTTGAGCACCTCTGAAGAAACTAAGGTGTTAACCAAGCAGGATATTATTGCCATTGTTAAGTACTTGATCAAACTGATCAACTCTAAAGCTGAGGTGGATGATATTGACCACTTGTCAAACCGTCGTGTTCGTACAGTGGGCGAGCAGTTATATGCTCAGTTTGGTGTTGGTTTGGCTCGTATGGCACGTACTATACGTGAGCGTATGAACATCCGTGACAACGAGGTGTTTACCCCAACAGATCTGATCAACGCACGCACATTATCATCTGTGATCAACTCGTTCTTCGGAACAAACCAGTTATCACAGTTCATGGACCAAACCAATCCACTGGCAGAGATTACGCACAAGCGTCGTCTGTCAGCCCTTGGGCCCGGTGGTCTGTCACGTGAGCGTGCTGGTTTCGAGGTTCGTGACGTACACTATACCCACTACGGTAGGTTGTGTACCATTGAAACTCCTGAAGGACCAAACATTGGTTTGATATCATCACTTTGCGTACACGCCAAGATCAACAACTTAGGCTTTATTGAAACACCGTACAAACGTGTGGTTGAAGGTAAAGTACAGGTTGAGGAGCCTGTTATCTACTTGTCTGCTGAGGATGAGGATGGTAAAACAATAGGTCAGGCAAATGCACATTATGATGATAATGGTGTATTTGCTACTCCGCGTGTTAAAGCACGTTTTGAGGGTGACTTCCCGATCATCGAGCCTGAAAGACTTGATTTGATGGATATTGCTCCAAACCAGATTACCTCAATTGCGGCTTCGTTAATTCCGTTCCTGGAACATGATGATGCTAACCGTGCCTTGATGGGATCAAATATGCAGCGCCAGGCTGTACCTTTGTTACGCCCTGAGGCGCCGATTGTTGGAACCGGACTGGAAGGTCGTGTGGCGAAAGATTCACGCACACTTATCAATGCCGAAGGCGATGGTGTAGTTGAATATGTTGATGCAAACGAGATCCGTATTAAATATGACCGTAATGATCTTGACCGTTTAATCTCTTTTGATGGCGATTCAAGAAGCTACCGTTTAACCAAGTTCAAGAAAACCAACCAAAGTACTACCATGAACCTTAAGCCTATTGTTAAAAAGGGCCAAAGGGTATCAAAAGGCGAAGTGCTTTGCGAAGGTTATGCTACACAAGCTGGTGAACTTGCTTTGGGGCGTAACCTTAAAGTGGCATTCATGCCTTGGCAGGGTTACAACTTTGAGGATGCGATTGTTATATCTGAGCGTGTAGTATCACAGGATATTTTCACTTCCCTTCACGTTGAAGAGTTTGAACTGGAAGTACGTGATACCAAACGTGGTGAAGAGGAATTGACACCGGATATTCCTAACGTATCTGAAGAAGCTACCAAAGACCTGGACGAAGACGGTATTATCCGTGTTGGTGCCGAGGTTAAAGAAGGCGATATCCTGATAGGTAAGATCACTCCAAAAGGTGAGTCTGACCCATCACCGGAAGAAAAACTGTTACGCGCCATATTTGGTGATAAAGCAGGTGATGTTAAAGATGCATCATTGAAAACTCCACCATCAATTGCAGGTGTGGTTATTGATACTAAATTATTTAGCCGTGCCAAGAAAACTTCAAAAGCTGAAGAAAAAGCACAGTTAGAAAAATTAGATAATAAACATGATAAAGCTGTAAAAGATCTTAAAAACACTTTAATTGAAAAGTTATTTGAGATTGTGAACGGTAAAACATCACAAGGTGTTTACAACGTTTACAAAGAGCTGCATGTACCTAAAGGTGTTAAATTCACTCAGAAAATATTAGTTGAGCTTAGTTATGAAAATATTAACCCAACTAAATGGACAACTGATGATGATAAAAACGACCAGATAAAAATCTTACTTCATAACTACAACATCAAGGTTAATGAGGAGTTAGGTGCTTACCGTCGTGATAAATTCGCTATCAGCGTGGGTGATGAGCTGCCATCAGGTATAGTTCAAATGGCTAAAGTTTATATCGCTAAAAAGCGTAAGCTTAAAGTGGGTGATAAAATGGCCGGTCGTCACGGTAATAAGGGTATTGTTGCACGTATTGTACGTGACGAGGATATGCCTTTCCTTGAAGACGGAACACCGGTTGATATTGTGTTGAACCCACTGGGTGTACCTTCACGTATGAACTTAGGTCAGATCTATGAAACCGTATTAGGTTGGGCCGGTAAAGAGCTTGGTATTAAATTTGCAACTCCGATTTTTGATGGTGCAACCCATGAAGAAGTGGAAGATTGGGTTAAAAAAGCAAACTTACCAGAATCAGGCCGTACCTATTTATATAACGGCTTAACAGGTGATCGTTTTGACCAGCAGACCACAGTAGGTATTATATACATGCTGAAATTAGGTCACATGGTTGATGATAAGATGCACGCACGTTCAATTGGGCCATACTCATTAATTACACAACAGCCATTGGGTGGTAAAGCCCAGTTTGGTGGTCAGCGTTTTGGTGAGATGGAGGTTTGGGCACTCGAAGCATTCGGTGCATCAAACATACTGCAAGAGATATTAACCGTTAAATCGGATGATGTTATTGGCCGTGCCAAAACTTACGAGGCTATTGTTAAAGGTGAAAACCTGCCAACGCCATCAGTTCCTGAATCATTCAACGTATTGGTTCATGAATTAAGAGGTTTAGGTTTAGATATCACATTAGAATAAGGTTAAAGCTTAAAGGCTAAAGGTGAAAGGTTAGGGCGCAAGTCACAACCTTTTACCTTTCACCTTTTACCTTTCACCTCCCAACTTTAAAACAAAGGAGACTATGTCTTACAAAAAGGATAATAAAATCAAAAGTAATTTTACCACAATTACAATCAGCCTGGCCTCGCCTGAGTCCATTCTTGAGCGTTCAAGTGGTGAGGTTTTAAAACCAGAAACCATCAACTACAGGACTTATAAACCTGAGCGTGATGGTTTATTCTGCGAACGTATTTTTGGTCCGGTTAAAGATTATGAGTGCCATTGCGGTAAATACAAACGTATCCGTTATAAAGGTATTGTTTGTGACCGTTGCGGTGTTGAAGTAACCGAAAAGAAAGTACGTCGTGAGCGTATGGGCCACATTAACCTTGTTGTTCCTGTTGCGCATATCTGGTATTTCCGTTCATTGCCAAATAAAATTGGTTACCTGTTAGGCTTACCTACAAAAAGGTTAGACCTGATCATTTACTATGAAAGATACGTAGTTATACAACCGGGTATTAAAGAAACAGATGGCATCCAGAAAATGGATTTCCTTACTGAAGAAGAATACCTTGATGTATTAGATACTTTACCAAAAGAAAACCAGTACCTTGATGACAAAGATCCTCAGAAGTTTGTTGCCAAAATGGGTGCCGAAGCTCTGGAGGAATTATTAAAACGCCTTAACCTTGACGAGTTATCATACAACTTACGTCACCAGGCAGCAAACGAAACTTCACAACAACGTAAAAACGAAGCTTTAAAACGTTTACAAGTTGTTGAGGCTTTCCGTGATGCAAAAACCAGGATTGAAAATAACCCAGAGTGGATGATTGTTAAGATTGTTCCGGTTATACCTCCTGAATTGCGTCCGTTGGTACCTCTGGAAGGTGGTCGTTTTGCAACTTCAGATTTAAATGACCTTTACCGTCGTGTAATTATCCGTAACAACCGTTTAAAACGTTTGATCGAGATTAAAGCGCCGGAAGTTATTTTACGTAACGAAAAACGTATGTTACAGGAAGCTGTGGATTCGTTATTTGACAACTCACGTAAAGTAAACGCGGTTAAAACTGAAGGTAACCGTGCCCTGAAATCACTTTCAGACATCCTGAAAGGTAAACAAGGCCGTTTCCGTCAAAACTTATTAGGTAAACGTGTGGATTACTCTGCCCGTTCGGTAATTGTTGTAGGTCCAAACCTTAAATTACATGAGTGCGGTTTACCGAAAGATATGGCTGCTGAATTGTTTAAACCATTTATCATCCGCAAAATGATTGAGCGTGGTGTGGTTAAAACAGTAAAATCTGCCAAAAAAATTGTTGACCGTAAAGACCCATTAGTTTGGGACATTCTGGAAAACGTATTAAAAGGACACCCTGTATTACTAAACCGTGCGCCAACACTGCACAGGTTAGGTATCCAGTCGTTCCAGCCAAAATTGGTTGAAGGTAAAGCAATTCAGTTACACCCGTTAACTTGTACCGCCTTCAACGCGGATTTTGACGGTGACCAGATGGCTGTTCACGTACCACTTGGTAACGCAGCAATTCTGGAAGCCCAAATTTTGATGCTTGCATCGCACAACATTCTTAACCCTGCAAACGGAACGCCTATTACAGTTCCATCTCAGGACATGGTACTTGGTTTGTACTACATAACCAAAGGCCGTAAAACTGATGAAACAAGGGTTGTTAAAGGACAAGGCTTAACTTTTTACTCTGCCGAAGAAGTAATTATTGCTTACAACGAGAGAAAACTTGATTTGCATGCCTTTATTAAAGTTAAAGCGTTTGCTAAAGAAAAAGATGGCAACATCGTAAGCAAAATTATTGATACTACTGTAGGCCGTGTGTTGTTTAACCAGCATGTACCGGTTGAAGTTGGTTATATCAATGAATTGCTGACCAAAAAATCACTGCGTGATATTATTGGTGAAGTTGTGAAAATTACCGGTATGGCACGTGCAGCCCAGTTCCTTGATGATATTAAGGAGTTAGGTTTCAGAATGGCATTCCAGGGTGGTTTATCATTTAACCTGAAAGATATCAACATCCCTGCTGAAAAAGTTGCACTTATCGAACAAGCTTCTAAACAAGTGGAAGAGGTGATGGGTAACTACAACATGGGTTTCATTACCAACAACGAACGTTACAACCAAATTATCGATATCTGGACACGTATCAACAACCGTTTAACCGCAAACGTAATGGAGATCCTGTCAACCGATAACCAGGGCTTTAACTCGGTGTACATGATGCTTGATTCAGGTGCCCGTGGTTCTAAAGAGCAGATCCGTCAGCTTGCAGGTATGCGTGGTTTGATGGCTAAGCCTCAAAAATCTGGTTCAGGTGGTGAGATCATTGAAAACCCGATCCTTTCAAACTTTAAAGAAGGTTTGTCAGTATTGGAATACTTTATCTCAACTCACGGTGCGCGTAAAGGTTTGGCTGATACGGCGTTGAAAACAGCTGATGCTGGTTACTTAACACGTAGGCTGCATGATGTTGCCCAGGATATGATTGTAGGTATGGTTGATTGTGGTACCTTAAGAGGTATCTACACAACAGCGCTGAAAGATAACGAGGATATTGTTGAGCCGTTATATGATCGTATCTTAGGTCGTACTTCATTACATGATGTTCATGACCCTATTACAGGCGAGTTGCTTGCAGAAGCCGGTCAGGATATTACTGAAGAAGTAGGTAAGAAGATAGAAAACTCTCCAATTGAAGGAGTTGAAATACGTTCGGTATTAACATGCGAAAGTAAACGCGGAGTTTGTGCTTTATGCTACGGTCGTAACCTTGCAAGCGGTAAACGTGTGCAAAAAGGTGAGGCTGTTGGTGTAATTGCCGCACAGTCAATCGGTGAGCCGGGTACACAGTTAACATTACGTACATTCCACGTGGGTGGTACCGCCTCAAACATTGCTGCTGAATCTCAGATCAATGCAAGGTTTGATGGTATCATTGAATTTGAAAACGTACGTACCGTTCAATACAAAACAGAAGAAGGTGATGTTGATGTTGTATTAGGTCGTTCTGGTGAGTTCCGTATCGTTGAGGAAGGAAGTAACAAAATTATTGTTACCAATAACATTCCATACGGATCATACCTATACATCAAAGATGGCAGCAAAGTAACCAAAGGTGATCGTATATGTTCATGGGATCCGTACAATGCGGTGATCATATCAGAGTTTGCCGGTTTAACACAATTTGATGCTGTATTAGAAGGTATCACTTTCCGTGAAGAATCTGATGAGCAAACCGGTCACCGTGAAAAGGTAATTATTGATACCAGGGATAAAACCAAAAACCCTGTTATTCAGATTACCGATACAAAAGGTAACGTAATAAAAGGATATAACATTCCGGTAGGAGCTCACATTGCTGTTGAAGAAGGTGAAAAACTACAAACCGGGCAGGTTATTGCTAAAATTCCTCGTTCAACAGGTAAAACCCGGGATATTACCGGTGGTTTACCACGTGTAACTGAGTTATTTGAGGCACGTAACCCATCTAACCCGGCTGTAGTAACCGAAATTGATGGTGTGGTGACCTTAGGTGGTGTTAAACGTGGTAACCGCGAAATGACCATTGAATCAAAAGATGGTCAGATCAAGAAATACCTTGTTCCATTGTCAAAACACATCCTTGTACAGGATAACGACTTTGTGAAAGCCGGTATGCCATTGTCTGATGGTTCTATATCTCCTGCTGATATCCTGGCTATTAAAGGCCCTGCTGCAGTACAGGAATACCTGGTAAATGGTATACAAGAGGTTTACCGTTTACAGGGTGTGAAAATCAATGATAAACACTTTGAGGTGATTGTTCACCAGATGATGCAGAAAGTAGCTATTGAAGATGCTGGTGATACCCGTTTCTTAGAGCGCGAAGCTGTTGACAGCTGGGATTTCATGACCGAGAACGATGAGATCTTTGATAAGAAGGTTGTTGTTGAGCCAGGTGATTCAACCAGCTTAAAAGCCGGTCAGATTGTGTCATTGAGAAGATTACGTGACGAAAACTCTATCTTGAAACGTAAAGATTTAAGATTAGTTGAAGTACGTGATGCTATCGCTGCAACTTCAAGCCCGATACTGCAAGGTATCACCAGGGCATCATTAGGTACCAAATCGTTTATCTCAGCCGCATCATTCCAGGAAACCACCAAAGTACTGAATGAAGCCGCAATTGCAGGTAAAAAGGACTTAATGCTTGGCTTGAAAGAAAACGTTATTGTTGGTCACCTGATTCCTTCAGGTACAGGTTTACGCGAGTATGAAAACATCCGCGTAGGCTCACAAGAGGAGTTTGACCGCTTAATGGCTTCAAAAGCCGAAGAAATAGAAGCTTAATTTAAACAATAAATATTGTTAAAGCCCCGCGGTTTACCGTGGGGCTTTTTTGTTGCGTGATAAAAGAAAGTTAAAAAAAACGAAAAGAATAAAACAAAATAAAACTATTGCTGTTTTAGGGTTTTCGATGTTTCGGAGAAGCATTTAAAGGTAATTGACGGTAATAAAAGTTAACAGCCGAACAATATTTATTATTATTGACAAGCCTTTCGATAATTGAATGGCTTTATTATTTACTATAATGGAAGAACAAAACGAAAATCAACTTAACATTGAACTTTCTGAAGAGATCTCGGAGGGTATTTACTCAAACCTGGCAATAATTACTCATTCAAGTTCAGAGTTTGTATTGGATTTTATCAGGGTTATGCCCGGTGTGCCTAAGGCAAAAGTAAAGTCAAGAATTATTTTAACTCCCGAACATGCTAAACGCTTACTATCTGCATTACAGGATAATCTGGAAAAATTTGAGGCCATAAATGGTCGAATCAAAATTCAACAGGAGCCATCAGGTTTCCCGATGAATTTTGGCGGAACAATGGGACAAGCATAGATAATTAACAATTTTATATAAAATAACCGTTAAGATTGATGATTGGCAATGTAAACACGTTATTTATTGAAAATATTTTATTTATAACTTACTTATTAAAAAAAAAGTACGTAGATTGCAGTGATTTATAACATGTATACTCTTATGTGTAATTATTAATCTTTTATGAGAAAAAATTTCATACTAATTTGTTTAATTTCCCTTCCCTTACTAATTCTTTTTTCCTGCTCTTCAACGAAGAAAGTTAAGTATTTTCAGGATCTTGCTGATTCAGGACAGTTAAAAACAATAGCCAAAGCTGAATATTATGAGCCTAAGGTTCAGGTTGACGATATATTAACCATTGTTGTTCAAACGCTGGACCCATCTGCAACTCAAATGATCAATTCGGGAAACATCCCTATTGTGGGTACAGCAGGCGCTACAACCTCATCAATGAGCTTAAGCCCTGCGGCTACTGCTGCATCAAGCCAGCAACAGGCAACATCAGGTTATTTGGTTGATAAGCAGGGTTTTGTTGATATTCCTGTTCTTGGCAAGGTGTCAGTAATAGGGCATACAACATTTGAGCTAAAGGATATTTTAACAACACTGGCATCAAAATACTATCAAAGCCCAACCGTCAATGTAAGGTTTGCCAATTTTAAAATTAGTGTAACCGGCGAGGTTTTAAAACCAGGCGTTTATATTATGCCAAATGAAAAGGTTAGTATACTTGATGCATTGGCTATGGCCGGTGATTTAACCATTTATGGTAAAAGGGATAACGTTTTATTAATTAGAGAAAATGCTGATGGAACAAAATCACCTTATAGAATTAATTTAAAAAAGAGTAATATAATGTCAACAGACTATTATTATCTACGTCAAAATGACATTATTTATGTGGAGCCTGGTCAGGGAAAAGCGGCGGCTACGGATGCTTCTCAAGCAAGATATTATACGTTAGTCGGTTCTTTGCTGTCTGTTATAATAGTTTTTTTAACCAGGAAATAATTTAATACAATGGGTATTCAACATAAGGAATTCAGGGATAATAACAAGACTGAGGGTAGTATTGACTTCAAGAAATTTATCGGTAAGGTAATAGGTCGTTGGTATTTATTTTTAGTAAGCATTATAGTATTTATTGTATTAGCCTTTTTATACACTCGGTATGCACAACCGGCGTATAAAGTAAATAGTAAAATAACTGTTGATGACAGCCAGTCAAATAGCATGCTGGGCGGTAAAAGCGGTGGAAGTTCAATGATGGATTTTTCTGATCTGTTGGATCTGTCAAGCAACGCCTTTAATGAAATTGATATATTAAAATCAAATTCGTTAATGACCAACGTGGTAAAGGCAATGAATTTAAATGTGATCATTTACCAGAAAAACCGCATCAAAAAGGTGGAGTTGTATGATGAAAGCCCGTTTGAAGTTAGGGTTATCAATAAAAAAGACTCTATTGAAGCAGATAATTATAATGTTGATATCGAGAAAGACGGCATTCATTTAACAAACAGTGCCGATGATGTAGATGTTAAGGTTAAATACAATCAGGTGGTTCCTTTGGAGCAATATGATTTAATTTTTACACCTAAGCCAAGTAAAATAAAAAGCGAAAACGGTTATAAGTTAACTATTCAATCTGTTGATGATAAGGTTACGGAATTGTCAAAAGCTTTTGATGTTCAGTTAACAGATAAGAAAAGTACTACTTTAGCTTTAACACTTGAATACCCTAATTCAAAAAAGGGAGAGGCCATTATTACCAAGTTAATGGATTTGTATCTGCAAACCAACTTGCAGAATAAAAAGCAAATAGCCGACAGTACCTTAACTTTTATTGATGCCAGGTTGGGTATAGTAGGTACCCAGTTATCAGGCGTAGAAAGTAAGCTGACAAAATATAAAGAAGAAAATCAGATTGCGGATATTGATGAACAGGGAAAAGCATTGGTTGGCAACGTTTCTGATTATTATAACAAACTTAATGCACAACAGATGCAGTTGTCAGTACTTAAGGATGTTGAAAAATATATTAATGATCCCAAGAATAAGCGAATAATTCCTAACACCTTTTCGGTACAGGATCCCGTGTTTTTGGCCGCCTTGGGTAAGTATAATGATTTTTTAGTGCAGAGGGATCAATTGGCACTGACTTATAAAGATGATAACCCGGTATTAAAGAATTATGATGATAATCTGGAAACAGCAAGAGCAAGTTTGGTGAGCAGTTTTAATGCCTACAAAAACCTGTTAGTATCGGGTATTAAAGAATTACAAACTAAGAATACCGTATTAACAAACCAAGTGCGTGACGTTCCTAAAAAGGAAAGGATATACCTTGACTACTCCAGGGAGCAGGATCTTAAACAGCAGTTATATTTATACCTGTTGCAAAAGAGGGAAGAAACCGCAATATCAAAAACATCAACTATTTCAACCGCAAGAATAATTGATGTGGCTAAGGCTGATTATTTGCCATTTAAGCCCAAAAAACCGGTTATTTATTTATTGGGCCTGGTTTTAGGTTGTCTTGTACCGCTAGGTTATCTTAATATTAAAGAATTACTGAATATTAAGATCATGAAGAAGGATGACATTGCTGAAAATACCCATATCCCTGTTTTAGGTGAGATTGGAAATAATGCAGCAGGTGATTCTTTAGTGGTATTGAATAATTCAAGATCAATAATTTCTGAGCAATTCCGCGCTTTCAGAACAAACCTTCAGTTTGTTTTAAATCCGGATGCGGCAAATGTTATACTGGTAACCTCAAGTATGAGTGGTGAGGGTAAGTCATTCATCACCGTAAATTTGGGCAGCGTTTTATCTTTAACAGGCAAAAAGGTGTTAATGATTGAATTGGATTTACGTAAGCCCAAGTTATCTTCAAACTTAGGTTTAGATAACGGATTTGGTTTTACAAACTACATGATGTCAAAAACAATGCCGGTAGAGGAAATTATAAAACCGACATTCTTTTCTGAAAACTGTTTTGTAATACCATCAGGACCTATTCCGCCAAACCCGTCAGAGATGTTGCTGAATGAGCGTTTTGCTAAAATGATTGAAGAGCTAAAAACGAAATTCGATTATATCGTAATTGATAGTGCGCCTATCGGTTTAGTATCAGATGCGCAGCTGGTTGAAAAATATTGTGATGTTAGCCTTTATATCATTCGTCAGGAGTACACACTCAAATCACAATTGCATATTCTTAATGATTTAGTAGCAGAAGGTAAATTCAAGAGATCTTACTTTGTTGTTAATGATATTAAGGCAAGCAAAGGCGGTTACTACGGATATGGCTATGGATATGGCTACGGGTATGGCTACGGCTATGGCTACGGACAAAAGCCAGAGAAAGAAGCATTCCTAAGCAAACTATTTAAGCGTTAATAACGCCTAAATAGTTTGAATAAGGCACTTTGCTTTGATAGTTAGTATTTAATTTTATTTCGCCCCTTAAGTAAATGAGTAATACATCTGCTGGATTATTGAAGAACACAATTATTTATTCCATAGGTAATTTGGGTTCTAAATTATTATCCTTTTTATTAGTACCACTATATTCGTTTTATCTCTCAAAATCAGATCTTGGTTATTATGATCTCATCATAACTACCATGAGTTTATTGGTGCCTTTTGTTACGGTACAAATATCTGATGCTACCTATCGCTGGTTAATTGAATATAAGAATGATGCGCTTAAAATTAAGCAGGCCGTTAGCAGTGGTATGTTTATTATAATAATCAACTTTATACTGTTCTTTATTATTTGCGTATCTGCATCCTACATATTCCATGTGCAATACACCATGTATTTCCTGGTGCTGTTTTTATTTGCCTCTATATTTCCTTACCTGCAGCAAATTGTAAGGGGATTAGGTAATAATAAGCTATACTCTATTATCGGGATCATCAATACATTTTTGCTGGTAATATTTAATACCTTTTTTCTGCTTGTATTAAAATATAAGTTAGAGGGCGTATTGATGTCAACAGCTATAGCAAACTGTATTTCAATTTTGCTTATCCTGTTTTCAGGCAAGTTATATAAATACGTTTCAATATCAGCCATCAATAAATATGAGCTTAAGGAAATGGCTAAGTATTCATGGCCATTAATTCCTAATACCATTAGCTGGTGGCTTATTAATGAGGTTAACAGGTTTATTATACTATTTAAATTAGGTGCCGACTCAAACGGGATATTTGCCTTATCGAACCGTTTCCCGGCTATTATACTTATCCTCAACTCTATATTTATGCTCTCCTGGCAGGATCATGCCATCAGCAATCATGATAATAAGGATAAAGATGCTTTTTACACCAAGGTGTTTAACATATACATGGTATTGGAGCTAACCATCGTGATCCTGTTAATCTCTGTATCACGTTTAATGGTTAAGCACCTGGTAGGGCCTCAATTTTATGAGTCATGGATGTATATGCCAGTGTTATACCTGAGCGTTGCATTCTCATCATTTGCCGCTTTCCTGGGTGCCGGATATCTGGGTGCAAAAAAAACGGTAGGTATATTTGCTACAACTGTTTGCGGCAGTGTTTTAAATTTAATCATCAGCTATTTGTTCATATCCAAAATTGGCTTGTTTGCGCCAGCAATTGGAACCTTACTGGGCTTTATGGTGATGTGGGTTGTACGAACTTACCAAACAAGGCAATTTTTTACCATTAAAATTGATTATAAAATGTTTATATCATTATTGGTATTATGCGGATTTTTCATGAAACTGGTATTGATCAGAAATGCCTATGTTGAAATTTTATCAATTGTTGCCGCTGTAGCTATAGTGCTTATTTTCAACAAAACATTGTTCACTTATTTATTTAATTCTGTAAAAAAACTCGCTGTGAAAAAACAACCGGCCTAATAAAGCGGGCTGGTTATTTTATATAAATAGGATAACAATTGGTGACAGTTTAGAATTATTAAAGGATTTATAATTAGATATTACATATGAAAAACAAATTTGGATTAATAACTTACGAAGGGATCACTTATCCAAAAACCAATATAGTTAACGTTGGTGACTATATACAGAGTATTGCTGCCAGGCAGTTTTTGCCACAGGTTGATACTTTGGTTTCCCGCGAAGGTTTACAATCTTATAACGGTGAAAATATCAAGATGATCATGAATGCGTGGTATATGGCAAACCCTACCCATTTCCCGCCATCACCTAAAATTGATCCTCTTTATGTATCGATACATATCAACTCACGGATAAAAGATGTAATGCTTTCTCCTGAAACTATTGCCCATTTTAAAAAGCATGAGCCAATTGGTTGCCGGGATGAGTATACCGCCAATCTGTTAAGAGATAAGGGCGTAGAGGCGTATTTTACAGCCTGTATGACCTTAACTTTAGGCAAAACCTTTAAAAGGGATAAACCAAACGATGAAATTTACATTGTTGACCCCATGTTTGATAGTTACACTATCTCTGAGTTGCTTAAATCACCTGTACAATTATTAAGAAGAATCTACAGAAGGCGTTTAAAAGAATATAACTGGAGAGAGAATGTTTTAAACTCATTTTTTACCAAAGAGCTTTTAACCAAAGCAAAATATATTACGCAATTAGCCGAGGATGCCCCATCTGAGCAAGGCTTTAAAATTGCAGAAGATTACCTGAACAAACTACGCAACGCAAAACTTGTAATTACTTCAAGAATACATTGTGCGCTGCCATGTTTAGCTATGGGTGTGCCGGTTATTTTTATTCAGGGCGGCTTTGCCGCAAAAGTAGATAACTGCCGTTTTGATGGTATTGTTGACTTCTTTAACAGAATTGATGTTGATTTATCAGGAAAAGGACATTTATCCTTTAAACATGATGGCAAAATCGGTATCGATAGCAAAATTACCAACCAGGACTCGCATGTAACCTATGCTAAAGCATTGGAGAAAAAAGTTCAGGATTTTGTAAATCAATAAGCCCGTTTTAATAAGTTAACAGGCTCAATTAGCAGGCATGTAATAATGCTAATTATATTAAATTCCCAAAATGAGTGTTCAAAAACGGATTCTTGTAATTAATTCTCTTTACTCGCCGCATATTGGCGGTGGTGCAGAAATTATATCAAAAATTCAGGTAGAAGGTTTGCAGGCGCATGGTTTTCATGTAGCTGTACTTGCTACAGGCCCTGACCAGGGCTTGCATGAGGAAGTTATCGATAATGTAAAAGTATACCGGGCAGGGTTAAAAAATCTGTACTGGCATTTTAATGATCGTAAACCAGGCAAACTGATCAGGTTGGGATGGCATTTAAACGACCGCTATAATAGTGGCATGCGTAAACATGTTCGGGAGGTTATTGAAAGAGAACGCCCGGATGTTGTTATTTGTCATAACCTTGCAGGTTGGTCAATATCAGCCTGGGATGAAATAAGCAGTAAGAATATACCCATTATACAGGTATTACATGATCTGTATCTGGCCTGCTCAAATTTTACGATGTTTAAAAATGGTCATGCCTGTGAAAAGCAATGTGCAACATGCAAGGTTTTGCGTAGCAAGCACAGCATAGCCTCCAATAAAGTTACTGCCGTAGTAGGGGTAAGTAACTTTATTTTAAACAAGCTTACCGGGATGGGATATTTTGCTAAAAGTGCAAAATATGCCATTCACAATGCCCGCGAAATTCCTGATACAGGTTTGAAGGAACCGGTAACCGGTAAACAACCGCTTAAGTTTGGTTATATTGGTACCCTGGCGGCAGTAAAAGGAGTGGAGTGGCTGATTGAAGAGTTTCAGGCTTTGGATATAGACGCCACGCTAACTATTGCCGGTAAGGGTAAGGACGATTATGAAGCACATCTTAAGAGCATTGCCCATAGCGATAAAATAAAGTTTATAGGTTACGCCAATTCAAAGGATTTTTATACCAGTATTGATGTATCTGTAATTCCGTCGTTATGGCCTGATACCTTTCCGGGCGTGGCTTTTGAGGCAAGTGCTTATCACGTGCCTGCTATAGCTACCAAGATAGGAGGGCTGCCAGAGATTATTAAAGACGGTGAAAATGGTATATTGTGCGACCCTACCGACAGAACTTCATTAAAAGAAGCCATAATGCTGATGTATAATAACGCTCAATTACGTAATAAACTGGCTCATAACGCCCGTAAAACAGTGGAGAATTTATTATCAGTTGACCGGATGATTAATGACTATAAGAAGGTAATTGAAAGCACTCTTACTTAATGAAATTACTTTATGGGTAAAATATTAAAGAATTCCCTTGTTGTATTCGTTGTCATTAATTTATTTTTTGGTGCCCCTTTGCGTTTTTTATTTTCGTTTATCTTAAAGGCAGATTTTTTAAATTATTCGCTTAACGGAATTTTTGTTGCGCTCATCGTCCTTTATAAAAGAAAGGAACTTCTTGCGGCAATGACCAGGAATATATTTTTAACAGCATCCTTCCTGATCATTATTTTGTATTCGCTAACCTTTGAGAATACAAAAATGGTTGGTTTCTTCTTTTATCTTATCCTTCCGCTTATATTTTACATGTTTTTTAGGGATGATGTATCGGAAGCCATTCTTAACAATAAGAAACTCATCGTAATAACATTTATACTCAGTGTAGCCGGAATTGCTTACGATTATTATGACGATTTTCCGTGGAAAGCATTGTCATACAGCTTTGCCGGTAAGGATATTGACTTGTCAAGAGATTGGACCTATGATAGTGTGGAACGGGTAGCCGGCTTTTTCAGAACCTCCTATGATGCTGCTACGGGAGTGATTTTGCTGCTTATTTTAATTTTATACAGGTCAAAAAATGTGCTCCTTAATCATATCCTGTTTGTTATAACTTTTGTCTGTGTATATATAACCACAACCAAAAGCTGTCTGATATCGGTAGCGTTAATTTACGTTGTATACATGGTTGAGTTTGTTAAATATCGCGGTCGCAGGCAAATTATATACTGGTTAATGACAGCCCTGTCCTGTTTCATTGTTGTATTACCGCTCGGTTTGGTAGTTAATCTGCAGATTCCGTTTTTAAGTAATGAATCATTTAAGGACCGTATATTAAACACCTGGCCATTTGTTATCAACCAGTTCACGTCTACCTTTCAGTATATATTAGGTTTGGGAGTAGGTTCGGTGGGTACCAGCCAGGAGCTATTCGGAAACCCTAACCTGATGAGCACCGGCGATAACATATTTTTATACTTATATGCCAATATAGGCGCGCTTGCTTTTGGATTGTTTTTTCTGGTTTACAGACGGGTGTTAAACGTTAACCATAACATTTTTATTTACTTGATGCTTTACCTGTTAAGTTATGGTATTACGGCAAACATAGTTGAATCAACCCTGTGTCAATTGATTTTGGCAATTATATTTTTTGTTCCGTTTAATCTTGTTAAAAAGGATGAGCAATTAAATCCTGCTTACGAAACATCCCATTAAACTATAATTGATTATATGCCGAGTTTAAAAATTAGCATTTATTTAAGTCAGAAGATTAAAATTTTGTCTTTTATTGGAATAGTGCTGGTGATATACATCCATTCATACAATATCAATAAGGACGTTGCTACCCCGCCTATCAGCAGCCTTGGTTTTGTAAATGCGTACGTACAAAACTTTATTGCAAATGGGTTATGCCGTACGGCTGTTCCGCTATTCTTTCTATTCTCGGGATTCTTATTCTTTTTGAAATATGATTTTACCCTTGAGGGCGTATTGTCAAAATACAAATCGCGTGTAAAGTCATTGGTATATCCTTATATCTTATGGTCATTTTGGGGGATACTTGTTTTTTATATACTGCAACAGCTGCCGTATGTAAAGCATTTTTTTACCGGGCATCATATTGCTGACTACAACATCAGCCAATTGCTGTTTATACTGTTTTTAGATCCGTTTACTTATCCGTTATGGTTTATAAGAGATCTGATTTTTATTGTTGCAGCCACGCCGCTTATATACCTGTTGCTCAAAAATAAATGGGTAAGTATGGTTTTTGTAGCCGCTGTGTTTGGTTTGTGGTTTTTTGACGTGAGGTTTATAGCTGTCAGAAAAGATATTGAAGCTGTTTTTTACTTTGTTTTTGGAGCCTTTTGTGCCATGGACAGGCGTTTGGATAACATCAGCTTTAAAAAGTACGGAACAGTGGCTGTGTTCGGTTGGGTTTTAATATGTACTCTGTATACGTTTTTTAACGTAACACAGAAAGATTCGATTATTTTAAATCTGATTTTATTGAAATCAGATATGATATTGGGCTTAATATCTATATGGTATCTGTATGACTGCGTATTTCAGAAGAAAAATATACAGGATGTTCAGGAAAGCAAGGTTTTTAAATGGAGCAATTTTACTTTTTTTATTTTCTTGTTCCATGAGCCGCTATTAACTATTCTCAAAAAAGTTTCGTTTGCAGTAGCCGGAAAATCGGGCATGGCTGCGTTAGCAATTTACTTGTTTTTGCCGCTGTTTATTTTGGTGGCCAGTTTAATAGTTGGGACTTTCCTTAATAAAAATTTACCGAAGCTATATGCATTTGCTGTAGGCGGAAGATCAGCAAGCTAATATAATTTAGCAGTAAAGGTTTTGAATTTAAATACCCCCTTAATAATGGAAAATATTAAAGTGAGAACGAAGGTTGAGTCAATACAATTATTACGTGCTGTTGCGGCATTTGCTGTTGTTGTACACCATCTTTCTATATCATTTGATACTTTTAATGGCGCGCCAACTTTTATCAGTCATTCCGGACTTGGGGCTTTGGGTGCCAGCGGGGTTGATATTTTTTTTGTAATTAGCGGGTTTATTATGTTTTATACCCAGAACAATTACAAGCATGAAAACAAATTAACCTATTCTCTTAAGTTTCTTAAAAGGCGCTTTACACGTATATATCCGCTTTACTGGATTTGGACTACCGTGTTGTTAGGTATGTGGCTGCTTAAAATGGCCCTTAACTCGCACGTATATAAATTACCATACATTATCGCCTCATATCTGTTAATTCCATGGCCACAGCCGGGAGCTAACCTGCACCCATTATTAGATCAGGGGTGGACCTTATCTTTTGAAATGTATTTTTACCTGGTATTTGCACTAAGCCTATTATTTAGTTACAATGCCATAAAAATAGGATTGATAGTTGTATCGTCGTTAGTGGGTATAAGTTTAATAAGTTACTTTTTTAATGCACCCGAGCCTGTTCAGTATATTACTTGTAACAACCTGGTAATTGAATTTGCATTTGGGGGGCTTATAGTGTATATCATTAACTATGCTAATGAAAAAATATACCGTTCCGGAATCTACTTGCTGGTAATTGGTATTATTGCGCTTTTATCAACTGTTTTTTGGGGCCAATTTGTAGAGTATCGTGTTATTAAATATGGTATTCCTGCATTTGCTATAGTGTTAGGAATTGTATTTTGTGAAAAGTACAGGCCTTTTAAAGAAACTGCTGTTTACAAATTTGTTCATTTTTTGGGTGATGCTTCTTACTCTATTTATCTTACACATGGCTTTTTTATAATGGTTTTTGGTGCAATGCTGAAGAAAGGTTTCTTTAAACATGTTCCTGGCGACTTATTAATCATTGTAGGTTCTATTCTTGTAACAGTAATTTGTTCTTTATCGCATATTGCTATTGAACGGCCTCTTATTAAAAGACAGGCCAGCGTAAAGGCAATTTAGGCTGCAACTTGCGGTGAGTTTTTTAAGGGCGGTGTCAAATCGTTTTCTATACATATCGGTAATACGGTTCTTGGTGGTTTCCTGATAATAAAATCATACAAGACACAATAATTTAAATATGACTAAACGCTATAAAATTGCTATAAACGCAACAATCCTTGATGAAAAACCTTCGGGTTTAGGAGTAGTTACCTTAAACATTATTAACAATTTGCAGCAATACCTGCCCAATGTCGATATTGATGTTTACTCGTCAACCAAAGCCGGGTTAAACAGCAACATCAATGTAAAAGAGATGTCGAAACTTTTACAGCCTTCAAGGTTTAAAAAAGTTGCCGGCTTTTACCGGTTTTACTGGAACCAGGTAAGTTTATATTTTATAAGTAAAAAGTATGATCTGGTATATTCAACAACGCCACATGGTTCGGTTTTTATAAAGAACCAAATTATCACCGTACATGATTTAATTTCTATCATACCTAATAAAACCTATAAGAGCTATTCATTGCAGGGATATTATTATAAGTTGTTCTTAAAAAAACTGGTTGATAAATCATTAACTACCATCTCGGTATCCAACAAAACCAAGGATGATGTTGTACAATATTTAAACGTTTCGCCAGATAAAATTCAGGTGGTACATAATGGGTATAATAAGGAAAGTTTTAACCCTGAAAATGAATTTGAGGATAATGAATACACTAATAGTAGATTTATATTAACTATTGGTGCTACCTTGCCGCATAAAAACATTGACAGGTTATTAAATGCATTTAAGCAAGTAAAGGATAATGCTGAATTTAGTGATCTGAAACTGTATATATTAGGTGGTAAAGAAGCTTACATGCAAGCATTAACTGACAGGGCTAAGGAGTTAAACCTGGAAAGTGATATTATCATCAAAAGATATGTGCCTATGAGAGAAATTACTTGCGCATACAAATATGCACAGTGTTTTGTATATCCAAGCCTGTATGAAGGTTTTGGATTGCCTGTTATTGAGGCTATGGCTTGTGGTTGCCCGGTAATTTGTGCTGGTTCATCTTCACTTCCGGAAGTTGCCGGTGATGCAGCCTTGTTTTTTGATCCGTTAAATGAAGCGGAACTTTATGAACGCATTATGCAGTTGATAACAAACAAGGCGCTGGCAACCGAACTGGTGGCCAAAGGATATAATAACATCAAAAGATTTGACTGGAACGAGTCGGCTAAGCTCGTTGCAACAATTTTTATGAATAATTTAAAGAAAAATTAATCTGATAATTTACCATGACCCTTTCATTTATCATAGTAACCCACAATAGTGCGCATGACATTGGCCCTTTATTAACATCGTTTTTTGAATTTGAGCCTACGCTTGATTATGAATTAATTATTGTTGACAATTATTCAAATGACGATTCAGTAAATATAATCAGGAGCTTTACTTCGGATAAAATTAAGCTTTATGACCGCAAGGTGCGCAACGGGTTTGGTAATAATTGTAACTACGGCTTAGCCAAATCAACCGGGGATATTGTGGCATTTATAAATCCCGATATTGTATTTCTTGAAAATAGCTTTGATAAGCTTGTGGAATATTTTAAAACCAGCTCGTATGGTATTATAGGCCCACGGTTACTGAACTCTGATTACACCATTCAATACTCGGCCCGTAAATTTATCACGCTTAAATTGTTTTTAGTGCGTATAATGAACAAGGGACAGGACCATGTTGACACCCAGGCTATGCGTACGTATTTTTATGACGGCCTGGTTACTGATAAGGTTATTGATGTTGATTGGGTTACCGGCGCGGCTATGTTTGTAAAACGCGAGGTGATAAATGATATAAAAGGTGGCTTTGACGAAGTTTACACCATGTATATTGAAGATCAGGATATATGTTTTATGGCTAAAATGCATGGGTGGAAAACAGGATACTATCCGTACACCCGGATACTGCACCATCACCAGCGAAACAGCATCATGAAATTCTCTAAAAAAACACGATATCACTTAACAGGATTTTTTATCTTTTTCTTTAAAAAACTTTTTTCAATAAAAAACCGTTTAGTTAAATAAGTAACACAACGGATTAATAGAATGAATTGCCTGCGAAATTCGATTTTATATAGTAAATGATTGCTAAAACTTATGCAATTGTTAAGTGTTGTAAAAAAATCAGTATCAACGAATTTTTATTCTTAAACCATGAAACCCAAATCAAGCAGTTTTCTGTACAAGCTACTAACGTTGGCTGTATTATTATTTAGCGCAGTGCTTTTTATTAATGCCACTAAAAAATCACCGGCAAGCACCAGGTTACAGGATGATGCAGCCGGAATTACTATTAGCGGTAAATCAAATGATTTTATAATTACTCCCCGTACCAATAGCTCCTTAACATTTAAACAAAACTCCGGTTCGGGATCAAATGTTAATTATGTTATTAAAAGCTATAGCGGCAGTAATGTATCCTCAGGCACACTTAATTTCAGCGGTGGGACAGCAACAGCTACTGTAAATTTACCAGAGGGTTATTATGAAATTAGCATGCCTGATGCTAATGCAGCCTTTGGTATTCTTTCCATAGCTCCGTTTACAGGTAACCGCGATACATTTTTTTCAATGGATGCTGCAATGGCCCAATTGCAGTCAACAGTGGGAGCGTGTGGGGATATGATAAAAACCTTGCAGAGAACCGGAATCTCCAGTGCGCGCGAAAGATTATTTAACTATAAGCCCACCTCTTATGATAATTTAAGCTCAGGCTCGGGCCCCAATAAAGCATTGGATGACATACATCAGTTATACAAGCAAAATAACGTTTCCATATTAGAGCTTTTTCAAAGCGGCTACGGTGCAACAATACCCGGGGTGCCATTTCCGCAGAATTTTGTTTCCATGCAAAACAGCTGGACAAACCTTTTTAAAAAGTACAATTATTCATGGGGCGGGGTTGAAATAATGAACGAGCCTGATTTGAAGGGTGTTGCCGGCGACCAGTACACAGCGGTAGTAAAAGCAGCGGCATATATATTTGACAATGCGGGTATCAACGCGCCCATAGTTGGTGGTGCATTTGGCACAGCGCCAGGCCAGTTTCATGATGCTTGCGCTTATAATGGCTTGCTTAACAATGTTGATTATATCAGTTTTCATAACTATGACAAACCTGCATTGCTACAATCAACCGTTAGCAATTTCAGGAGCTGGTTAAAAAAATCAAATAAAGAGGCCATGCCTTTGTGGATCACAGAGTCAGGAATGCCCTGGAGTGGTACTGGCAGGCCTGTGATGAAAGAGGATGGTATATCGGCATTAGAAATTACTATGCGAGGTATCGAGGCCAAAGCATGTGGCATAAGCCGCTATTCGCCTTTCGTTTTTGGCTATTATAAAGAAGGTACAAAAAACTTTGGCATGGTAGGTAAGGATGGTACCCCGTTACGCTCATTTGCTGCCTATGCCAATGCCGTAAAAATACTATCGGGCTATCAATATATTGGTGATTTGCAAAACGTGCCTTCTTCATTAAAACTGGCGCGCGTGTTTGCATCAACAACCAATCCGTCCCTGCCTGATATTGCTGTGCTTTACAATGATAATTTTAATCCGGGCGGTACCGTGCAATTAAATATCCCTGTAAAAAAAGCAGTAGGTATTGATGGCAGGAACTTTACTGTAAATGGTAACAGCATCCCTATATCTGACGGCTTAACCTATGTATATCTTGACCCTGCAACAGCAAACGGCGCAATTAATACCAATACTACAGCAAGTAAATTGCTTTTGGCCAGCAAAGGGTCATCAAAAATAGTTCAGAGTAAACCATCACCTGTTATTTTGCAGTACATCTATCAAAACTCCAATGTATCGGCAACTACCAACAGATACTTTGTAAGTCAATCAAATGCAAGCTCATTTCCGGTTACTGTAAGGATACACAATTTATCAAACAGTGCTGTTACTGAAACATTAACCTGGAAGGCAGCTGATGCTTCAAGCACATCGACTAATGGACAACAAAATGTTACCGTAAATGGCGGCGAGTCAAAGGATATCAACTGGACAATTAATCTGTCGCAAGTATTAGGAGCAGGGTCCAATAAATATTTAGAGGTTGATGCCAATTCGGCAGGTGATAAACAGTCCATCTTTTTGCCATTCTTAATTGAAGGTAATAT
Source organism: Mucilaginibacter saanensis (assembly GCF_014200575.1). Classification (GTDB taxonomy): domain Bacteria; phylum Bacteroidota; class Bacteroidia; order Sphingobacteriales; family Sphingobacteriaceae; genus Mucilaginibacter. The sequence continues at coordinate 35,867 of NZ_JACHBZ010000029.1, forward strand.
GCAAACTAACCTGGCTATGGAAAGAGTTAGTTTCAAAGCACCATTAACTGATTTAACCAAATGGCATAAAAATAATAATGGTAACGGCACCGCTAATTTTTCGGTTGTTGATAATCATTTTCACATGGATATGAGTTTCAATAATAGCGGCGATAACTGGTCTTATCCAAGATTTGATCTGCAAAATACCAACAGCGCATCAACAGGAATATTGGTTCGTGCTAAAATTGATACCAAATCGCATAATGTTGCCTTGTTTATAATTACCAAGGATAACAAAACGTATTGGGCCAATAATATTTTCCCGGCCGATGGCAACTGGCACGTGATATACGTTGATTTTGGAGATATGCGCCCGTATAATAACGACGAATCAAACTATACTATAAGTCCGGGCATGATCAAACAACTTTCTATAGGTATGAATTCTGCCGGTACATCCAATTCATTAGAGGTAAGCGATCTGAATATGGTTAAGCGAAATAACAGCAATTAATATCTTTTGGTGTTAGTTCAGAAAGATGTGTTAAGAGGCCCGTTAAGTTAATATTAACTTAACAGGCCTCTTTTAGTTAACTGTTATTTGACCACGCCTTGTATGTGTGCTAACCGTTGTGTTATGTATCAATATTTTAATAAATTCGTTAAAGTATTGTGTTTTTTTTAATTACATTGTGGCATATTTGCTATGTTTGCTTAAATACTCCTATAAAATTATGAAAAACATTCTGATCACCGGCGGTGCCGGATTTATTGGTTCACATGTAGTACGTCGTTTTGTAACCAAATACCCTGATTGTACTATTATTAATGCTGATGCGCTTACCTATGCCGGTAACCTGGAAAATCTGGCTGATATTGAGCATGAAAAAAACTACATTTTTGAAAAAGTGGATATCAAAAATCAGGATCATTTGGCCGAAGTTTTTGATAAGCATAATATAACAGACGTTATTCATTTGGCTGCAGAATCACACGTGGACAGGTCAATTCTTAGTCCGCTTGATTTTGTTTACACCAATGTAATTGGCACAGTGAGCTTGCTTGAAGTTGCCAAGAAAAAATGGGCCGGTAATTATAAGGATCATCTTTTTTATCATATATCAACAGATGAGGTTTATGGGGCACTTGGTGATACAGGTTTGTTTACCGAAGAAACCCGTTATGATCCGCATTCGCCATATAGCGCAAGCAAGGCCGCCTCTGATCATTTTGTGAGGGCTTATCATGATACTTATGGCATTGAGGTAGTAGTTTCTAACTGTTCCAACAATTATGGCCCATATCATTTTCCTGAAAAATTGATCCCCCTGATGATCAATAACATCATTAATAACAAGCCGCTTCCTGTTTACGGAGATGGAAAATATACCCGCGACTGGTTATACGTGAAAGATCATGCTATTGCTATTGACCTTATATTCCACGAAGGCAAAATAGGGGATACCTACAATATTGGTGGTTTTAATGAATGGAAAAATATTGATCTGGTACTACTGCTTTGCCAGCAAATGGATCAGAAATTAGGAAGAGAGCCCGGTACAAGCAAAGAACTGATCACCTATGTTAAAGACAGACCCGGTCATGATAGGCGATATGCCATTGACGCCAATAAGATCAATAAGGAGCTTGGATGGGCACCGTCAGTAACTTTTGAGGAAGGGCTTTCAGAAACCATTGACTGGTTTTTATCAAACAAAACCTGGCTTGACAATGTTACCAGTGGAGCTTACGCCAGCTATTATGATTATCAGTATAATAATGAATAATAATTCCATAATATTGCTTTAATGAATATTAGCTTTACGGGCCATGGCCGGCAGTTAACAGTATCACAATTAAAGCAATATTAAAGGATAGTGAAAAACGTAAAACACAAATTTTCTTTGAATTAAACACCGATCGAAGAACATTTTGTGTTGAAATTTCGTATTGGGGAAACAGTTTCAATTCAGATATAAACAATCTTATCAAACATATAAATATAAAATGAAAGGGATCATATTAGCAGGTGGTTCAGGAACCAGGTTGCATCCGCTAACTTTAGCAACCAGTAAACAAATGATGCCGGTTTATGATAAACCGATGATTTATTATCCGTTGTCTATTCTGATGCTTGCGGGGATAAAGGAAATTTTGATTATTTCAACCCCGCATGACCTCCCTAATTTTGAAAAGTTGCTGGGTGATGGATCACGTATCGGGTGCAGTTTTTCTTATGCCGTTCAGGAAGAGCCTAATGGTTTGGCTCAGGCCTTTGTAATTGGCGAAAAATTTGTTGGCGATGACAGCGTAGCGTTAATATTAGGTGATAATATTTTTTATGGAGATGGGTTGTCACACCTGCTTCAGGAATTAAGCGAGCCTAAAGGAGGCATAGTATTTGCATACCAGGTATCTGATCCGGAAAGATATGGTGTTGTGGAATTTGATGAAAATAAAAAGGCGATCTCTATTGAAGAAAAACCTGAAAATCCTAAGTCAAATTATGCAGTTCCCGGATTATATTTTTATGACAATTCCGTAATTGAAATTGCAAAAAATATCAAACCATCGCCACGTGGTGAGTACGAAATTACAGATGTGAACAAAGTATACCTTGAACAAGGCAAGCTTAAAGTAGGCGTATTAAGCAGGGGCACAGCCTGGCTTGATACAGGTACCTTTAATTCATTGATGCAGGCAGGGCAATTTGTACAGGTAATTGAGGAACGCCAGGGCTTAAAAATTGGATGTATCGAAGAGGTGGCTTACCGAATGGGTTTTATTGATAAAGAACAGCTAAAAGTTGTTGCAACACCCTTGGTAAAAAGCGGATACGGACAATACCTGTTACGTTTAACATAAAAAATATTAACTTATAAATGGAAAATATCACCAAAATTTGCTGTATTGGAGCTGGATATGTAGGCGGACCAACTATGGCTGTAATTGCTAAAAAATGCCCTCATATTCAGGTTACTGTGGTTGATTTGAATGAGGCCAGAATAGCTGCCTGGAATGACGAAGATGTAAATAACATCCCGATTTACGAACCAGGTTTAAGTGCAGTTGTGGCCGAAGCCCGTGGTCGTAACTTGTTTTTTTCTACCCAGGTAGATAAAGCCATAGACGAAGCCCAGATGATATTTATATCTGTTAATACCCCAACTAAAACTTATGGGGCTGGTAAAGGACAGGCAGCAGATTTAAAATGGATTGAACTTTGCGCCAGGCAAATTGCCAGTGTTGCCAAAGACAATAAAATCATTGTAGAAAAATCAACCCTACCTGTGAGAACAGCAAGCGCAATCAGGGATATTCTTACCCACACCGGCAGCGGTGTTCAGTTTCAAATTCTTTCCAATCCGGAATTTTTAGCTGAAGGAACTGCCATGGAAGATTTGGATGCTCCTGACCGCGTATTAATAGGTGGTGATAGTACACCAGAAGGTAAAATGGCTGTTCAGGCTTTGGTTGATATTTATGCCAACTGGATTGCAAGAGAACGGATATTGACAACCAATGTATGGTCATCAGAGTTATCAAAATTAACTGCTAATGCATTCCTAGCTCAGCGTGTTTCTTCTATCAATTCGCTTACTGAAATTTGCGAGCAAACTGAGGCAGATATAAATGAGGTTGCACGTGCAATAGGAACCGATAGCCGTATTGGTCCTAAGTTTTTAAAGGCTTCTGTTGGCTTTGGTGGTTCTTGTTTCCAGAAAGATATTTTAAATTTGGTTTATATAGCCAGGAGTTATGGTTTACAGGAAGTTGCTGATTATTGGGAGCAGGTGATCATTATGAATGATCATCAAAAAAGGCGTTTCGCAAATCAGATCATCAAGAATTTGTATAATACCGTTAATGGTAAAAAAATAACTTTTTTAGGCTGGGCGTTTAAAAAAGATACCAATGATACCCGTGAGTCAGCAGCTATTTATGTTGCCGATCATTTATTGTATGAACAGGCAGATATTGCTGTTTACGACCCTAAGGTATTCAAAAATCAGGTATACGGCGATTTGGATTACCTGCAAAGCCGGGAGCCAGAAGAAAACAGAAAAGGTGTTCAGGTCATTGAAGATCCATACGAAGCATGTAAAGGCGCCCATGCCATTGCCGTGTTAACCGAGTGGGATGAATTTAAAAGCTATGATTGGCAACGGATTTATGACAACATGTTAAAACCCGCTAAGGTGTTTGACGGTCGTAACTTACTTGATGCTGATAAACTAAGAGCCATTGGGTTCCAGGTAAGATCAATCGGTACCAATATTTAATCGGATAATTTGCTTCAACGTTGTTTGAAGCTGTTTATTCAATAAGTCAAATAGAACAGCACATCTGTACTGCATTGGTACGAATGTGTTGTTTTTGACTTTAAAGCAACAGCTTACCGGCTGCTGCAATCAGCAATGGTATTCAGAGATGAGAGAAATTATTTCCTTTTGTTTATTGCTAAATTATGTATCATATATAGATATAATACGTCAAAATTCAGATGGATAGTGTATTTTAGCCCTGAGCTTTTTTAGTTGGCATATTTACACTGTAAATGGCAACAATGTTCTTTAAATTATCATAATAAGCGTTTTACATTGTATAAAAACTCTTTTAAATACCTATGAATAAAAACAATTATGCGATCATTATGGCTGGCGGTATCGGCAGCCGTTTTTGGCCGATAAGCCGTTCATCGCATCCCAAACAATTTAT
>NZ_JACHBZ010000030.1 GCF_014200575.1 Mucilaginibacter saanensis
ACCAACCATTATCTTATACTCCATTCTCCAACTCAATTACCCTTTAACTGCCATTTTTCCCATTAACCCAATATGCAGTCAGCGTTAAGCCTGCCCCCTTACATTATATTATAACGTATAGTCCATTTTGTATCAATACAGGTTGAGATATCAAGCTTACATATGCTTAGGTACAAGATTTCACCAAGAGAGTCTATATTTCCGTTTGTTATTTAATACACGATAGTTAGTCAATGAATTCTATCTGTGTTTTTCCGTATTGTTCTTGAACTCTTACTAAAATACTTCCTATCGCTAAAACCAACCATATAAACTCTCTGGTAAAAGGCATACTACCGGCATTTTACTTATAAGTAAAACAGCCTTATTGAGCATCAGAAATAAATATTAGTTAAAAAGCTACGGGCGCCGGCTGATTGGTTTTAACGCCGATGGTAGTGCGGTTAATTGAAGGGAATAAAGCAATGAGCAATATTGTGCCTAACAATAACCAACTAATCAATTGGTAATAATCAATAGCGAAGCGCAGTTGTGCCTGCACACTGATACTTTTATTTAAAAGCCCGTTTGATATCTTGACAGCCTGATCAGCAGCTACACCGCGACTCATCAATGCCTGGCTGGTGGTTGTCAGCTTTTGAACCACAAGCGGGTTTAATGAACTTAATTGTTCCTGAAACCTGTTGTAATGATTGGTTTGCCCGTAAAGCTGAAAAAAGTTGATTAGGGCGATACTGCTGCAAAAACCTAAAAACCTCACAAATATACCAACAGCCGAACCTGTGTTTCCATACTTTGCCGGCGATGATGATATGATGAAAAGAATAATAGGCACCATTAACATGCCGGCCCCTAAGCCCTGTAAAATTAAAGGGATAATGAGGTCTGAACTATCAGCCTGCGTACCGAAAATAAAGCACATACGCACATGAAATATCAGCAGTATCACAAATCCGTAAATAAAAATGAGCCTTGTTGGTTTTTTTAACAATACCAGCCTGGAGGATATAATTACACTAACAATGATCCCGGCGATATTATAAATAAGCATATAACTAATATGTATGGGATCCATACCCAAAACACTGCCTAAATACGATGTGGTAACACCAAATGAACCTCTTACAATGTAAAATACAAAAAGTAATACCGCACCTAAAACAAATTTAGGCTGCCTGAATACTTTAAGATACAGGTACGGTCTTTTCAAATTCCATTGCCTGATCAGGAATATAGTTAAAAGCACCACAATGGCAACAATGCTTAGGGCTATGCGCCTGTCGCCGAGCCAATCATATTGCTGTCCGTATATCAGCACATAACCAATAAAACATAAGCCTGCAGAATAAATGATCCAGCTGGGCCAGTCAAGCCGGTAAAGCGGCAGTTTACGGTTAAGCCTTACGTTATTCATGATAAAAAACATGATCAGCGCTCCCGGAATATAGGAGTATATTGCAAATTTATATATCACATTATAGTTAAAGGTATCAATGATAGACGAGGTAATAAGCGTGGTAAAAGGCACAACACAAAGCAGGATACAATAAACAACCGAGTAACCTATCTCCCGTGACCTTTCGCCATGCAAGCGGTTAAACATCAGGGTAAGGGTAATACTTATAGTTCCGCATGTTAACATTCCCTGCACATACCGGAGCATGAGCAAGACAAAAAACGAATGCGTAACATAACACAGATAACAAGTGCCTATTAAAATAATAACCCCGATAAGCAAATATTCCTTACTGGCTATATTTTTAAAAAAGCGGCCTTCCAAAACTATAAAGCTGGCCATTGAACCGTACAAAATAATAAGGGAATACTGCACGTCATTAGGTGTAATGCCATAATAGCCTGCCGCCGCACTAACGTTACTTACGGAGAGTGCAAACAGCACTACCCCAGGCAATACCACAATGAGCAATGCAAAACGGATAAGCCACTCAGGCACCCAGCTTTTAAAAACAGGGATAATGTTAGTCATGATCGGCAGAGTTTTTAGGAACGGTTACGCTTGCATTCATACCTGCGCTCAAAAGACTAACTATTGCATTGTTGTCTGTAATTTTAATTTTAACGGGTATGCGCTGTGCAATCTTCACAAAATTACCGGTGGAATTATCTGGCGGTAATAACGAGAACCTTGAACCGGTAGCCGGTGAAAACGAAACCACAACGCCCGCAATTTTTGTGTTTGGATAGGCATCGGTAGTGATTATTACCTTTTTTCCTATGCGGATATCTTTTAACTGTGTTTCTTTAAAGTTAGCAATTACCCATTTGCCGGTTTCTTTGTCAACAATAAATGCCAGTGTTTGCCCAACCTGTATCTGTTGCCCTGCCTGTATTGTTCTACGCCCCATTTTGCCGTCATAAGGCGCGGTTATAACTGTATAAGAAACATCAAGTTGATTACGTTGCAGCATCAGCTCTCTTCGTTTTATTTCTGAAAGCACAGGTGATATCTGCGACCGGCTATCATTAACCTTTGACAAGGATGCCTGGTAATTATTCAATGCGGTTTGATAATCGGCCTGGGCAACATCCAGCGCACTTTTTACATTCTCCAATTGTTGCTTTGTAGCCGATTCCACATCGTACAGCTTTTGATAACGATCATACTCCTGTTGCTGTTTTACCAGCTTTGCCTTAACCGCCGCTATCTGGGCATTGTTAACCTGCGCAATTTTTGTTGCCGTTTGTACATTACTTTCCAACACCTGAATCTGCGACCTGGCATTTTGAAGCCCGGCCTCCCCTTCTTCCCGTTGTAAAGCGTATTCCCGGTTGTCAATAATAAGGAGGGTATCGCCTTTTTTTACGTCCTGGTTTTCATCATACTTAATTTCCTTAATATAGCCGCTTACCCTTGAAGTAACCGGGTTAATGTATTCTTCAACCTGCGCGTCATCTGTTTGTTCGCTGGTGTAAAATTGATAAAGTGATATAATGCCCCATGCCAGTAATACCAGCGCGATGGCGCCAGCTATCCATGAAGTTATTTTGGTAATTAATTTATCCGTGGTGGTGTATGTATTTTGAGTGTTCATTTTAAAGGTTGCCGGTAACATTTTGTAATTGATAATATTGTAATTGAGCAGCTATCTCTGCTGCGGCCAAGTCAAATCGGGTTTGTAATAACTGTGTATCTGCATCTAACAAATCCGTTATTAGCGAGGTTTGGTTAAAGTAAGTGTTGCTAACTATCCTGCGGTTTTCCTGGGCTTGCCTGATATTCGTTTTACTAACATCAACCCGGTTCAGGGCTTCCTTAAACCTAAGATATGCCTCGTTAACCTGCTGGCGAACATTGTCCTGTGTTTGCGCATGTTCTATTTCCTGGCTTTCATATTCCAGCTTTGCCACTTTTGCTTTATGATAATTGTGGTAAAATGAGGATATAGAGAAAGACGCCTTTACCCCGGCCATTCCAATACCGTAGATATAAGGCGAATAGGGATAAAGAAATATCTGCGGATAGCTATATTTATATTCGGCAAACAGGCCAACCTTTGGCGATACATTTGCCTTGACGTTTTTAAGTTGCAATTTCCGAAGCTCGGTTTCCTCTGCAGAAATTTTAATCTGGTAGGAATTACTACCTGCTGTTGTTAAATAATCCTGATTAGATTTAAGGTTAATGGAATCCAGCACGTTATCAGTCACCGGATCAATCTGTTCATCGTCAGGCAGGCCAATAAGTATATTTAACTTCTGATTGGCTATTGCGAGGTCATTATTAAGTTGAACTAATGACAGCTTTTGTTTTGACAATTTCAGCTCAGCCCTTAAAACATCGCTTTTTAAAACAACACCGTTGGTTTTTAATGCCTCAATTTTCAGGAGTTGTTTTTCCTGCGCCGCAATATCTTTCAATAACAGGTCTTTGAAAATTATGCTGCGCTGCATATCCAGGTAATAAGCAGCGGCTCTCAGCTTTGCCTCAGAAACGGTCATTCTTTTTTGTTCGGCAGCAATTTTATTTTCGCTTTTCCGGGCATCAATTTCAATATTGAGTTTATTGCCGTTATAAAGATTTAAATAAGCGTCGGCCCCCACAGAGTAAGTACTGTGTAACACTTCAAATTGCGATGGCGCCTTAAAAATACCATTATCATACACGGGCATATTACTAATCCTGGCGTACTCGCCTTCTGCGCTTATTTCAGGTAGTCGTTCTGCTTTTGCATCTTTAATTTGTTCGGCACTGCTTTGCAGGCGCAACTCTTTCATCTGAACCGCTTTATTATAACTTGCGGCCTTTTCCCAAACCTGATTTAGGGTTAGCGGCACACGCTGCAGGGAATCTGATTTGATTGGGTGTGCAACAACTGATTGCACCGGTATGATGCCCGGCAGCAATAGTAAAAAATAATTAACTATAGATTTCATAACTTTGATATGCAAAGTTCCCTCTTTTACAGCTTGGTAATTTTATGTAAATTGCCAAACTGTTACTCATTTCAGCCAAGCATATTCATGATTCCTGCTGCCGATTTTATTTTCGCCATTGATCGTATCCCCAGCTCGGTATACGTGATGCATGAGAAAAACGAATTCAGGTTACCTGAACACGCGCACAACAAGGGGCAGCTTATCTATATTGAAGGCGGTGTTGCTTATATTCACCTTACAAATAAAACGCTTATTATTCCGGCCCGCCATTATGTATGGATACCTAAAGGGTTAAGGCACTTTATAGAAATGCATAAATCTGTGATTATCATATCGTTATATTTCTACGCTGATGACGATGATGATCATCCGTTTTTTAATAAAGGTGGTATATATCCCATTAATACCCTATTGATGCAGATGCTGGCGTATTCTGAAAAATGGGAAGGAGATGTGTTGCCGGGAGATAAGGCTTTCCCTTTTTTGGCGGGTATAAAAAATATACTCCCGGAAATCAGCAGGAAGGCTTTACCCATAGCCCTGCCCACAACCGAAAATGAACGCATGCAGCCCGTTTTGGCTTATATCAGCAAACATTTGTTTGATACACTTACCTTAACCTCTGTAAGCAGCAAAATGGGGTTCAGTGAGCGTACCTTATCCCGTCTGTTTCAGTCTACTATGCGCATCTCTTTTCTTCAATATTTTAAGCTGTTACGCATGGTTAAAGCAATAGAAATGATGCTGCAGACAGATAAGTCCATCAGCGAAATCGCCTATACCTTAGGATACAATAATGTGTCTGCTTTCAGCAATATATTTTATCAGTTAACTAAAATCAGACCATCTGAGTTTGCTAAACAGCTGCAGTTATAAGTTATCTGTATAACATCAACGCCTTGACTTAATACGGCTCAGCGTTTCTGGCGACATGTTAAGATAGGATGCTACCACTTTATTTGATAAGCGCCGAACTATTTCCGGGTTATGATCAAGCAGTTCTTTGTATCGTAATTCAGCATCTTTGGTAACCTCTCTTTGATATATCTGTAAATTATTGATATAAGCAATTTCCAGATAATTTCTATAAAACTTTTCCCAAGCCGGGATAATGTTGAGCAGATAATAAAAGTCCTTACGGGTAATGCGTAACAGCTCTGTTTCTTCCATTGCCTGGATGTACTCTCTTGACGGTGTTTCGGTAATAAAACTGGCCAGTCCGGTCGCAAATTGCTGTTCAAATGCGAGGTGCCGGGTAGCTTCCTGCCCATCTTCCCTGATAAAGAATATGCGAAGACACCCTTTAACAACAAAATGTATGTGTTTGCTAACTTCCCCTTCATTTACCAAAAACTCATTCCGTTGAAAATTAGCCGGTTTAAAGTGGCTCAAAGCCAATTTAAGCTGCTCTTCAGTAAGAAAAACGATACTCCTAATGTGTTCCGACAGCTTTTCCTTTGTCATTTTAAATAATAATTGGTTTGGTTTTATTGTTAAACCGCCTTTACACCATCCCTGCGATATTCAAGGTAAGCAAGTATGGCACTAACCGCTGCCGCGAATGCCCCAAGGATATAAATATTATTATAATGTCCCCTTCCGGCTATCAAACCTGCATAGGTGCTGTAAGTCCCATTCCAAGGTCAAAAAAGGCATTATAAGCCGCCATAGCCATTCCTCTGTTCTCAGCAGCAACACGTTTTACTGCAATAATACCAAAAGAAGGAAAAACCAATGACATACCTATACCAGTTAATCCAGCTCCGATGATTCCGGCAAACGCGGTAGGTGCTCCCCATATTAACAACTGACCGGCAATTTCTATTAATAAAGATACCATAGCTACCCTTGCCCCACCAAATTTATCAGGAAAGCCGGCAAAAAATATCCGCATAACTACATATCCTGTACCAAAAGCCGTAATAGCCAGTGATGCTCCTGTCCATGACTGTTGTATAAAGTAAAGTGTAATAAACGATGCAATTCCACCGAAACCAATGCTGGCAAAAGCAAGCCCCGCACCTGATTTCCATACCAAATTTACGGCTTTATAAAAAGGCAACCTAACAGTTTGTTTAAGTAATGACACCTCGGGTAGCAGCAGCATTGCCAGAAAACTGATCACCGGGAACAAAACAATTCCACCAAACGCTGTTGTAAGACCGAAACTTGATTGTAACAAAATACCCAATGGTGCACCGCAAGCCATACCGCCATACATTCCCATACCGTTCCAAACCATCACTTTGCCGGTATTTTTAGGGCCAACTAATATAAACCCCCATGCAAAAATGCCGATCACCAGGCAACTTTCGCCAATACCAAGCAATACTCGCCCGGCAATTAACGCAGTTAGGCTCAATAATGGCGTTGCAGCAAGCATCTGTGAAATAAGACAAAACAGGCCCGAAACTGACGAAATGATGATTCCTAAGGTAACTGCCCGTTTCCCCCCTTTTGAATCGGCCATTTTACCGGCAAAGTGACGGGTACAAAGCGTGGCAGCATATTGTATGCCAATAACTAAACCCACAACGAGGTTATTAAAGCCAAGGGTGCTGTGCACATAGGCAGGCAATACCCCAAGGGATATCCCCATAATTAAAAACTCCAGAAAGATTATGCCAAATATAGTTAGCAGGTATGTTGAAATGCCATTATTTTCAACAGCCTCTTGAATATCAAGACTAATTGTTTTTTTAGAAAAAGTAAACATAGTTATAAATTAAGCCGCAAAGATATGTTAGGGGTTTTAGCCCCACATTGATCTAAGTCAAAAAGGGAAGGCGCTTAAATTTTATTTACTATGCTTCTTATATCAACTGTCTGGCTAACTCTCCAAACAATCAGTGGATATTACTTCACGCTCCGTATGCAGTAACATATCGGCGGTCATGGCTTTTATGTCAAATGCAGGTTTCCATCCCCACTCCTCTCTGGCCTGGCGGTCATCAATGGAAGATGGCCAGCTCTCAGCAATCTGTTGCCGCTTATCAGGTTGATAATCGATTCTAAAATCTGGTATATAATCAGTTATTACTGCTGCCAGCTCCTGAGGGGTAAAACTGATACCAGCTAGGTTATAGGAAGTCCTTACAGAAATTTTTTCTGCGGGGGCATCCATCAATTCCAGCGTTGCCCTTACGGCATCGGGCATGTATAACATGGGTAATCTTGTGTTTTCAAGCAGGTAACAATGATAATAACTGTTATTAACCGCCTGCTGAAAAATATCAACTGCATAATCAGTGGTTCCTCCACCTGCTTTGGCCGAATAGCTAATGAGCCCCGGGTAACGTATACTGCGTACATCCAGACCATACTGCTCATGATAATACTGACACCATTGCTCGCCGGCAACTTTACTGATACCATAAACCGTAGACGGAACAGTGAGGGCATATTGCGGACAACTCTCCTTTGGCGCCTTGGCACCAAACACAGCTATACTGCTGGGCCAAAAGACTTGTTTCAATTTCTCGGTACGGGCTACTTCCAATACGTTAAGCAGGCTCCGCATGTTCAAATCCCAGGCCGTAAGCGGGCTTTTCTCCCCGGTTGCGGATAATACTGCCGCCAAATGATAAATATGCGTAACCTGATGCTGACTGACTAATTTATACAATGCATCCTTATCCATCACATCCAGCCGGTAATAGGGCCCGTGCAATGAAACATCAACAGTTGCGTCACGTATGTCTGTTGCAATTACCTGTTGTGTGCCATATTTTACCCGTAATGCGCTTACCAGCTCAGTACCGATTTGACCGCAGGCGCCGGTCACAAGGATCATTTGTTTGTCAGCCATGGAATAGTTAATAATTCCCTCAAAATTGACATTTTAGACATTATGGTAACAGGAAAACATTTTATTTAGATTAAAAAACTATAATTATTAATTTATTAGGATTTTTATTGCATTATTTAATAAGTTTAACCTATCAATTGAAATAAATAACTTTTATGTTTAGCAGCTTAGATAGTACAGACATCAGCATTCTTAAATTATTACAGGAAAACGCAAGGTTCACTAACAAGGAAATTGCCGAAAAACTGAATAAAACCGCTACTCCCATTTTCAGGCGAATTAAACGTTTGGAAGAGGAAGGATATATAAAAAATTATGTAGCCGTACTTGATCCCAAGAAAATTGATCGCGGGTTAATGGCCTTCACCCATGTACAGGTCAAGGATCACTCCAAGGGAAGCCTAAAGATTTTTGAAAAGGCTATTATACAGCTTCCTGAAGTTTTAGAGTGTTACCACATGTCGGGCGTATATGATTTTATTCTTCGGGTAGCAGTCCGCGATCTGGAAGCCTATCATAACTTCTTGATGAACCGTCTGTTTAATATTATAGAGGTAGGTTCTGTACAAAGTACATTTGTGATGAAAGAGTGTAAGCACGAGGCAGCATTCCCTATTGCAGTACCGGCCAATCCATTTCCATCAGCCAGGAGCCTGGATTAACAAGTAAACTATCCATATATACTAATAATATCAGGGTTAATTATATTTAATCAGGTTGATGCCGAACGGGTAGCTTGTTCTATATTATCCCACATCTCTGCCGGTACCATTTCAAGAGCATTAAACTGGCCGGCTCCCTGTAACCATTCTCCCCCATCAATAGTAATCACTTCGCCATTAATGTAACCTGAAAAATCAGACACCAAAAATGCGGTTAAATTGGCCAATTCCTGATGTTCGCCCACCCGCTTAAGCGGCACGCGGTTCTTAAAGTCGAATTTTTGCGCCATCTCGCCCGGGAGTAGTCGTTCCCAGGCCCCCTTGGTGGGGAACGGCCCGGGTGCTACGGCATTTGTACGAATGCCATGCCGCCCCCATTCTACCGCTAATGAACGGGTCATTGCCAGCACACCACCTTTGGCACAGGCCGAAGGCACCACATACGCAGAACCTGTAAATGCATAAGTAGTTACAATATTTAGTATGTTGCCGGGTAGTTTTTCACTAATCCAGTATTTGCCAAGCGCTAAGGAACAATTAACCGAACCCTTTAATACAATATCGATAATTGCCGAAAACGCATTGGCCGACAAGCGCTCGGTGGGCGAGATAAAGTTACCGGCAGCGTTATTCACTAATACATCAACCCGGCCAAAAACCGCGACAGACTGCTTTAGCATAGCTTCTACCTGGTCATAATTACGCACGTCGCAGCCAACTGCCAATACCCTGCCACCGGTTTTTGTTTCCATTTCTGTAGCCGTACGCTGTAACACATCCAGCTTACGGCTGGTAATTACCAAATTGGCACCCAGTTGCAAAAAATAAATACCCATAGCTTTACCAAGCCCGGTACCCCCACCTGTAATGATAATAGTTTTGCCTTTTAAGGCATCCTCTTTTAGCATTCCATTAATTACATCAGCACCCATAATTCATCTATATTTAATTACTCCGGGATTTTAAATTTTGAATGATCACCTGCAAACCATCACGAACCCCAGGCGACCACCATTGTTCAAGCATCTTATTTAGAGTTTCGTTTTGATCTGCGCTTAACTTAGCTATCAGTTCCCGGCGCAGGTTTAGTTTACTCTGGCTCCAGGTTACCGGGTTAAACTGCATATAAGTCCTAAGTTTTTTTTCGGCTGTTGTTATCAGATCTTCCTGTGGCGCTATTTCATCTACCAAACCAATTTCCAATGCTTCGGCTACCTTAAAAAGACGCCCTTCCATTAAATATTGATATGCTTTATGCTGGCCTAACCAAAAAGCGTACAAACTAAAAACACTATCAGGCACAATAATTCCAACAGGAATTTCATTTAAACCAATAATGAACGATCCTTCGACCATTACACGGTAATCACAACAGATGGCCAGTACGCATCCTCCGGCAGGACTATGCCCGCTAATGGCCGCAACCAATGGCTTTTTAAACGAAGCAAGTGCGGTTTGCATACGCATAAAATCGCTCCAGAACGCTTTACTTTGTTCCCGGTTATAGTCATAAGCCGCTATCAGGTCAATACCTGACGAAAAAAAGCCTGCTTTACCTGTTAGTAACAAACCACGTACGTTATCGTCATTTTCTAAATCATGTATAGCAGCTATAAGTTCAGTAACCATTTCCTGGTCAATGGGATTAGAACGCCCCCTGTTTAAGGTAAGCGTAGCCAAGCCTTCGTTAATGGTTATTTGAAGTGTCCTCATTCAGTTATGGGATTAATGTGTCAGGGCTGGGTTTTCATTGATCTCGTCCGGATACATGGTATACACTTCGTTTTTATATTTTTCCATGATCACCTTTCGTTTCATTTTACCGGTTGGCGTAAGTTCTCCACTGTCTATAGACCATTCATTGGCCAGCAGCTTTATTTTTTTCACCTGCTCTACATGATTAAATTCCGGATTAAACTGATCAACGATGGATTGATAGAGAGCAATTACCTGTTTATTGCAAATCAACTCCTTCATGTTACTGACCGGCACGTCATTTGCTTTGCACCAGGGTACCAGATTGGTAAAAGACGGTACAATAAGGGCCGACACAAACTTACGCTCCGCTCCTATCACCATCATTTGTTCAATAAAATGATTTTCTTTCATCTTATTTTCAATGGGTAAAGGTGCTACATATTTACCGCCAGAGGTTTTGAATATTTCTTTTTTACGATCTGTTATCTTCAGGAATTTACCGCCATCCAATACTCCAATATCACCGGTATGAAACCAGCCATCCTGCATTACCTCGGCTGTTAACTCCGGATTTTTGTAGTATCCGGCCATTACATTGGGGCCTTTGCAAAGTATTTCCCCATCATCGGCAATTTTCACTTGTACATTGTCTAATAAGGGACCAACGGTACCAAATTTCCGGTTAGCTTTATCATACCGGTTTACGGCAATAACTGGTGAGGTTTCTGTTAAGCCATAGCCTTCCAGAATAACAATATTGGCTGCGGTAAATATCTTTTCTAACTTGACAGGAGTGGCTGAACTGCCAATTACAATCGCCTTTACGTTACCACCGATGGCGGCCCGCCATTTACTGTAAACCAGTTTATCGGCTATGGCCAGTTTAGCTTTGTACCATGGACTTGTATGTTCAATCTCAAATTCCTCTGCTACCGTTATTGACCATAAAAATATTTTCTTTTTAATGCCGGTCAGCTTTTGACCCTCTATCATGATTTTCTCAAATACCTTCTCCAGCAAACGTGGTACAGCAGTAAAGATGTATGGTTTTACCTCTTTCATGTTGGCGCCAATGGTATCCATGCTTTCGGCATAAGCGATGGAAAACCCAAAGAAGAGATAAATGTAGGTACACATTTTTTCAAAAATGTGATTCAGCGGTAAGAAACTTAAGGCACGTTTTTCCTCAACAGGTATTTGTTTTAATACATTACCAGATGCTATCACATTACTTAAAATATTCTGATGGGTAAGCATTACACCTTTAGGCCTTCCGGTAGTGCCGGACGTGTAAATAATAGTAGTAACGTCACGCTCAGTAATGGTATCGCTAATGGCTGCTATGCGCTGAATATCAGTATCCTGCAAAGGCTTGAGTAAGGTAGTCCAGTGATTACAGCCGGCCACCTCATCAAATGTATAAATCCCTTTTAACGACGGAATATGCTCACTTACACCTGTTATTTTATCGCACAGATCTTTACTGCTTACAAATACATATTTAACCTCTGCCTCATTCAGTATTTGCTCTGCCTCTTTAGCGTTACTATTGGGATACAACGGAACCAAAATTGCGCCTATTTGCTGAACAGCCAGATCGGTTATCAGCCATTCCGGTCTGCCGTTACTAATCAGGGCTATTTTGTCGCGGCCCTCCGTTGTGCCATCACCTTTTGAAATACCTAAATTGATCAATGCAGTGGATAACTGATTAATCATGGTATGCACCTGCTGGGTACTGTAAGCATTCCATACACCATTTTCTTTGGCACTCAACAATGCAGCTACGGGCTCCTGAGCCTGAATAGCCATGCAATCAAACAATCTTGTCGCTTTTTTCATGTGTGCAACGGTATATAAGTTTAGTTTAACGGCAATTATTACAATAGTTCAAATATCCCTGCGGCCCCTTGTCCGGTGCCCACGCACATCGTAACCATGCCGTATTTCTGATTTCTTCTTTTCAATTCATTAAAAAGCTGAACGGATAGTTTTGTTCCTGTACAACCCAAGGGGTGCCCCAATGCTATAGCACCGCCATTTACATTAATGATATCGGGATTCAGATCCAAGCCTTTAATTACCGCCAATGATTGCGAAGCAAAGGCCTCATTCAGCTCAATCAATTCTATATCCTGCTGTTTCATACCGGCAGCCTTTAGTACTTTAGGAATAGCCACCAGCGGCCCAATTCCCATAATGCGCGGTGGTACGCCGGCCACTGCGTAGTTAACCATGCGGGCAATTGGTTTCAGGTTATTGGCTTTCATAAACTGTTCGCTTACTACCATTACAAAGGCAGCCCCATCACTGGTTTGGGATGAATTACCGGCAGTTACCATACCTTTGGCATCAAATACAGGTTTAAGCTTGGCAAGTGCATCCAGCGAAGTATCTGCCCGCGGCCCCTCGTCGGTATCTACCTTATATTCCCGCTTCTTTTTCTTCCCACTTTCATCAACGTAAGTTTCCGTAATATTTACAGACACAATTTCATCCTTAAACTTACCATCTGCAATCGCTTTAATGGCTTTTTGATGCGAATTAAAGGCAAACAAGTCCTGTTCTTCCCGCCCAACATGATACTCTTTGGCAACAGCTTCGGCTGTTAAACCCATACCCCAGTAATAATCGGGATTTGACAGGGCAATATCCGTATTTGGTATAATACGCCAGCCCCCCATTGGCAGCAGGCTCATACTCTCTACTCCACCGGCAATAATACAATCAGCTATTCCGGCATGTATTTTGGCCGAAGCAATAGCAATGGTTTCCAAACCGGAGGCACAATAACGGTTAACTGTCATGCCTGGTACTTTATCGGTATCAAGCGCCATTAACGAAATAAGACGGGCCACATTTAAGCCTTGCTCCGCCTCTGGCGTAGCATTACCCACTATCACATCATCTATCTGCTCCTTGTCCACATTTGGTACCGCGGCCATCATGGCTTTGATCACATCTACAGCCAGTGTATCCGGTCGGGTAAATCTAAAACCTCCCCGGGTTGCTTTTCCAATGGCACTGCGGCTGGCTGCTACTATATATGCGTTCATTTTATTACAATTTTGGATACACTATCAGTTTCTTAATACTTTACTACCTGTTATAATCGACTGTATCCGCTCCAGCGTTTTACGTTCGGTACATAACGACACAAAAGCCTCCCGTTCTAAACTCAACAGATATTCCTCACTTACCATGGATGGCTGCGACAGATCACCTCCGCACAGTACATAAGCCAGCTTTTGAGAAATCTTTACATCATGCTCGCTGATGTAATTACCACTATACATACTGTTTGCCCCAATATAACCCAGGCCCAAAGCCTGTTTACCAAGCACCCTGATATCTGCACGGGGAATAGGCTGTACATAACCTTCTTCTACCAACATTAAACAGTGTTGTTTAGCCTCAGCCAGCAAACGATCCCTCGATACCACCACCACATCGCGCCCCTTTTTTAAATAGCCTAACTCAAATGCTTCATAAGCAGAAGTTGACACTTTGGCCTGTCCAATGGTCAGGAAACGTTCCCTGAAATTGTTCATTTCGATATCGCCCTCCTGTAACTCGTCAGATAAGCGCAGGGCAAATTCTTTTGTGCCGCCGCCGCCTGGTATTAAACCAACGCCAAACTCTACCAACCCCATGTATAATTCGGCATGCGCTACCACTTTATCGGCATGCAGACACATTTCGCAACCGCCACCCAAAGCCATTTGATGCGGTGCTATTACCACTGGGATTGATGAGTAGCGGATACGCATCATGGTATTTTGAAATGCTTTGATCACCATGTTCAGTTCATCAAATTCCTGTTCAACAGCCATCATAAATATCATCCCCACATTGGCCCCGGCGCTAAAATTGGCTCCCTCATTTGAGATAACCAAGCCTTTATAACTTTTTTCGGCAAGGGTAATGGCCTTGTTAATTCCTTCTATTACTTCGCCACCAATCGTGTTCATTTTGGTATGGAACTCCAGGTTCAGGATACCGTCGCCAATATCGGTAATGGTTGTCCCACTGTTTTTCCATATCGTGTTTGATGACCTGATGTTATCCAGCAAGATAAACTGCTCGGTACCCGGAATAATTTTATACGATTTGGAAGGAATATCATAATACTGCCGATATCCGTTTTCTATCCTGTAAAAGGATGTTGCACCACTTGCAAGCATATCATAAACCCATTGGGCCGGTTTCTGCCCGGCGGTTTCCATGGCTTTCACAGTATCCGCTACGCCCAGCGCGTCCCATTTTTCAAAAGGTCCCATTTCCCAACCAAACCCGGCGTCAACGGCGGCATCTATTTTGTATAGTTCATCGGCAATTTCAGGAATGCGATTACTCGCGTATGCAAAAAGCTGATAAAAAGTATCCCTATAAAAATCACCAGCTCTGTCCTTTGCGGCAAACAATATCTTCAGCCTTTCTTTCAGGCTATCCACCGTCTTGGTGAGTTCCAATACCGGGAACTTCACTTTTTGCGATGGCTTGTATTCCAATGTTTTTAAATCCAAGGCATAAAACTCATTCTTCCCGTCAACCTTTTCTTTTTTGTAAAAGCCCTGGTTTGTTTTGCTACCCAGCCAGTTGTTTTTCACCATTCCGCTTACAAACTCCGGTATATTAAACAGGGCGTTAGCTTCATCACTGGGTGCGTTTTCGCGTAAACCATTGGCTACATGCACCATCGTATCCAGTCCTACCACATCATTGGTACGGAAAGTTGCCGATTTAGGGTGACCAATGACCGGGCCTGTTAGCTTGTCCACTTCTTCCACCGTCATACCGGTTTTAGCCACATAATGCAGTATGCTCATAATACTGAAAACCCCAATGCGGTTGCCTATAAAGGCGGGAGTATCCTTAGCTAACACAGTGGTTTTGCCTAAAAACTGCTCACCATATTTCATCAGAAAACTGGTTACTTCCGGCAAAGTATCCCGGGTAGGGATAATTTCAAGCAACTTTAAATAACGTGGTGGATTAAAAAAGTGAGTACCACAAAAGTGTTGTTTAAAATCATCGCTCCGACCCTCGGCCATTAAATGTATGGGAATACCTGACGTGTTGGAAGTTATAAGCATTTCGGGTTTCCTGAATTTCTCAACCGCAGTAAAAACCTGTTGTTTAATATCCAGCCGTTCCACTACTACCTCAATCACCCAATCATAATCGGCAATTTTGGGCATATCATCTTCAAAATTACCTGTAGTGATACGTTTGGCAAATGATTTTAGGTAAATGGGCGAAGGATTTGATTTCAGTGCGAAATTAAGTGCATCGTCTACTATTTTATTACGGCTCTTTTTATCGGCTCCGGCATCTTTCGGCACAATATCCAGCAGTAATACCTGCACGCCAATATTTGCGAAATGACAGGCTATACGGCTGCCCATCACTCCTGAACCGAGTACGGCTACTTTTCTTATAATTCGTTTAGCATCCATTAGTATATGCTTGTTTTTATTAAACTTTTAATTTACTCTGCCCGCTCCCAGGTTGTGGTACGTCCAAAAAGCGAAATGCCGATATACCCGCGAATAGCAAGTGTTTTACCTTTATAGGTGATATTGCATGAATAGGTTTTACCGTTTAAAGGATCATAAATGGTTCCATCTCCATATTTATTTTCACCATCCTTTACAAAATTATTGAGCACAAGTAAACCAAGACGCGGACGGCTACGCAGTTTTTCGTTGGTATTTAGCTCATCAACCTTGGGTTTGCCATTTTTTAAGGGTTCCTTTAACCACACCACCTTACCGTTAAACTTACCATCGGCATCCTTAGTGATCTCTATTTTTGCAGTTTTCTCGGCATTATACCAAAGACCTTCAATTTTATCAGTCTGCGCTTTAGCAGTAATATTAACGGAAACCACAGTTAATAAAACGATAACCAGGCGAGTGAAATACTTTTTGGATACAGGCATTGCTTTTTGATTTTGATCGGTTATTTCAGCAAACGTAAAATTGACTGCAAGCCATAAGCAGCAGCAAATAAATAAGGTCAGCACAACTAAAATTACCCGATGGGTTTATAATTTGGTATTGGTTATATTAGCAAATATCCTTTTTTATCCGGTTGCGGAAAGGTCTATAAGGCGGAAACATTTGTCATAAATTCGGTTGTTTCCAATGTTGAAATAACGATAAATTATCCCTTAAGTTGCGTTACCAGATCAATATACTGTTGCATAGCTTCATCAGCGGTAATACCTTTCAGCTTTTTCCAGGCATCGTACTTTGCCTGTGCTACAAAATCAAACATTTTAGGTTTCTCTGCATCATCATTGATATCTCCGGCCGTTGCCTGTTTATATAAACTATATAAACGTAACAAGGTTTCATTATCAGGTCTTTTAGTTAGTTCCTTACTTTCGGTTACTGCTTGTTCAAAGGTATTTTTCAGATCAGTCATTTGGTATTTGTTATATTTTAGGATTTTGAAGCTTCCTCCGCGTAGTCGCTGCTTTTAGGCGCCATTGCAAATAGCTTGTTTATTTCTGCAGGTAATACAGCCAGTTTACGTTTTTCCATATCTATCCAGGAACCGTCAGCAACAATGATAGCTGCTTTTGCACCATCACCACGAAATAACTCGTGACGGATAGACCAGCGCGAGCCATCTGCCCTTGACTTAATAACCTCGCAGGTTATTTTGATATACTCGTTAAATCCCACCTCGCGCAGATAAAACAGTTCTTCCCTGAACAATACCGGCCCTATCTTATGTTCAAACAGCGTGGCTGGTTTTAAACCAATGCTTTCCAACATGGTTAAGCGTGTTTGGGCGGCAAAATCTGCATAAGCGGAGTGGCGCATGTGCATGTTGGCATCTATCTGCGCCCATAAAACCTGCCCTTCATAAAATACATTCGTCATCACTGTATTTATTTATGGGTTTCCTTGAATCTTTTAACAGCTTCGGTAAGCCGGGGTAAAACTTCCATCGCATCCCCTATCACACCGTAATTGGCTGCCTTAAAAAATGGAGCCTCCGGATCTTTATTAATTACAACAATTGTTTTTGAACCGTTAACCCCGGCCAAGTGCTGTATTGCACCTGATATACCCACCGCAACATATAAATTAGGCCGTATGGTACCGCCGGTTTGCCCCACATGCTCATGGTGCGGCCTCCAGTCTGCATCCGCTACCGGGCGCGAACAAGCGGTGGCAGCACCCATTTCCTTTGCCAGATCTTCTATCAGGCCCCAGTTTTCGGGGCCCTTCATGCCGCGGCCACCGGAAACTACCAGCTCAGCATCGGCCAAGGAAACTTCACCTTTTACCTTGTTAACTTCTTTTACTTTTATGCCAAAGTCTTTATCTCCAAAAGTAACTTCCAACTTTTCTATCGTGGCCTTTCCATCAATACTTTGCAGCGGAAAGGTATTTGGCATCACACTAATTACCTTAACATCACTGGTGATGTTTACAAATGCGAACGCCTTGCCTGAGAAAACCGCCTTTTTGATAACAAACCCATTAGCCATATCCGGATAAGATAATGCTCCGGCAACCAACCCGGCTTTTAACTTTACAGCCAAACGCGGTGCCACTGCCCGGCCATTAATATCATGCAGAGTTACAATTACTTTGCTATCTTCCTTTTGAATTGCTGTCATTAATGCGCTGGCATAAGCCCGGGCATGCAGCTCATCCAAGCGGGCATCGGCAACGTGTAATACTTTTTGGGCACCATATTGGCCCAGTGCAGTCATCTCCGCTTCGGCAACGGTACCTAATACTACTGCTGTTACCCCCGTACCTGTTTTTTGGGCAATATTTGCGGCATACTGTACCGCCTCAAAACTTTTCTTCTTGATATTTCCTTCGGTATGTTCTACCAATACTATTACAGCCATGTTGTTGTTTTTATAGTTAGATAACCTTTGCCTCCGTATGCAGCAACTCCACCAGTTCATCCATATTATCAGGGTTAATCAATCTGATGCCTGCCTTTGCCGGGGGCAATTCATAGGATAAAATAGTTGTAACTGCTACAACTTCAGTTGGTATAATTACTTTTAAGGGACGGGTTCTGGCGGCCATAATGCCCCGCATATTGGGAATACGCGCCTCAGCAACACCTTTTTGACAAGAAACTACCGCGGGCAGGCTGCAGCTATCTGTTTCTTCACCACCTTCTATCTCCCGTTGTACGATAACCGTGTTACCCTCTGTTTGTATATGGGTAGCAAAGCCAATATAATCTGCATCAAGCAGTTCGGCAATCATTGTCCCGGTGGTTCCATTATTGTAGTCGATAGATTCCTTACCGCATAAAACCAGCTCATAGCCAACAGATCTGGCATAATCAGCAATATAGCTTGCAGTTTGATAGCTGTCGGTACTATCGGCATCAATGCGGATAGCCTCATCTCCACCCAAGGCTAATGCTTTCCTGATTACGGGTTCTACATCAGCTTTGCCAACGGTTACCAGGTGTACTTCTGTGGCTATGCCGCTCTCTTTTAGCTCAAGAGCTTTGATCAATGCGTACCATTCATCGTAAGGGTTTATTATCCAGGTTGTGCCCTGGTTGTTAATGGCGGTGTTGTTATCTTTTAATATAATTTTAGTACTGGTGTCAGGCACCTGACTAATGCACACTAATATTTTCATATAGGTAATATTAATCCAGCCCGGGCCTTGCCCAACCGGGTAAGGTAAGACTCAGGAAGGCTTTAAACCCTCATTTTAATGGGATTCAGGAATGGTTAAAAACAATATTTATTTTCGGAAATTACTTTTGCAGCAATGTTTCTGCGGGCCTGGGTAGTATTTAAATCCTCTGTTTTTGTGTAGCGACGTAATCCCATCAGCATCATTCTTCTTTCATCCCCCTCTGCAAAAGCATTGAGTGCCTCCTTACCCGATTTATTGATCTTTTCGGCGGCATCATTAACATAAACGCGCATCATATCCAGATGCTCTTTACAAGCCTCTTCGCCGCGCATACCTACCAGCTTTTCAACCCTGAGTTGTATCGATTCACTTACATACAATTCAATCAGCATATCGGCCAGATTCATTAATACCTCTTGCTCCTTTCCTAACTGGGCCATTAATTTTTGCACAGCTGAGCCTGCCACCATCAGTACCGCTTTTTTAAAGTTAGCTATATATTTTTTCTCTTTAACGAACAAACCTTCTTCATCAACTGCATTAAAATCAGGAATACTCATTAATTCGCCGGCAACTTTTTGGGCGGGGCCCATCAGGTCAAGCTCACCCTTCATAGCGCGTTTAAGCATCATATCAACCGTTAGCATACGATTAATTTCATTGGTACCTTCAAAAATGCGGTTAATACGTGAGTCGCGATAGGCACGATCCATGGGAGCTTCGGCGCTGTAGCCCATGCCACCATATATCTGTACTCCCTCATCAACTACATAATCTAATGTTTCCGAAGCATCAACCTTAATGATGGCTGCTTCAATGGCATATTGTTCGGTACCTTTTAGCTTGGCTTTTATTTCATCCATCCCGGTGGCTACCATGTGCTCGGTGGCTTCTTCCATGTTTTGGCTTGCCCTGTAAATAGCCGATTCAGATGCATACGTGCGGATAACCTGTTGAGCCAGTTTATAACGAATAGCGCCGTATTTTGAAATAGGCCGGCCAAATTGCTCGCGTTCATTAGCATACCTAACCGATTGCGTAATGATCTCCTTACTGGCACCTATGGTTGCTCCCCCGAGTTTAATGCGCCCCAGATTTAATATATTAACAGCTATTTTAAATCCATTCTGACGTTCAGAAAGCAGATTCTCTACCGGTACTTTGCAATCATTAAAAAAAACCTGCCGGGTTGAACTGCCTTTAATACCCATTTTATGTTCTTCCGTATTTAATGAAAGGCCCTCGAAACCTTTTTCTACAATAAAGGCGCTTAGGTTTTCATCATTATCTATCTTGGCAAATACAGTAAACACATCCGCAAAACCCGCGTTGGTGATCCACATTTTTTGCCCGGTGATAAGGTAATATTTACCATCCTCAGATAAGCGGGCGCGTGATTTGCCCGAATTGGCATCAGAACCTGCTCCCGGCTCGGTAAGGCAATAAGCACCTTTCCATTCGCCGCTGGCCAGCTTAGGAATGTATTTTGCCTTTTGGGCTTCGGTACCGTAATATAATATGGGTAAAGTACCAATACCTGTATGGGCCGAAAAAGCTACCGAAAACGAATTGCCGGCACCCAACTTTTCAGTTACCAGCATTGATGTTTTAAAATCCTTCCCAAAGCCGCCATACTCCTCGGGTACGGATATGCTTAACAATCCCAGCGCACCGGCCTCTTCCATTAAATGAGGCATCAGGCCCTCTTCCTGTTCATCAATACGGTTCAGATTTGGCACAACATGCTGTGCCAGAAAATTAGTACACGTTTCGGCAATCATTAATTGCTCCTCATTCCATTCTTCCGGAATAAAAATACTGGCAGCCGGCGTATCCCTGATCAGGAACTCCCCCCCCTTAATGGCATTTACAGATTCAGTGGCGTTCATATTTTTAATTTTTATGGCCGAATTCTATCTTTTTTTAACAACAATGTGGTCATGGCAATTGCCATTAAACAGCAGATATCTATTTTAGATAGATGACAAGCCCTGGTAACAGCTTTATTAAGTTTTATAATCTGAAGTAAAATTAGAAGCGTGCGCAACCAAAAGAAAGGGCAGCAATGCGGAGATATTAGTCAAAAAGTCGGAAAGAAAAACAGCCAAAAAGCAGGCTGCATAATAAGGTATCAGTTACCTGATACCTCCCGGTAATCAGATGGGGACATCCCTGTATGTTTCTTGAAATATTTACCAAATGAGATTAGTCAAAAAGTCGGAAAGAAAAACAGCCAAAAAGCAGGCTGCATAATAAGGTATCAGTTACCTGATACCTCCCGGTAATCAGATGGGGACATCCCTGTATGTTTCTTGAAATATTTACCAAATGAGGATTGATCAGGAAAATGGATATCATCAGCAACACGCGCAATACTAATTTCGTGGTTTCTTAACAATACCTTGGCCTCCAGTATTACGGCATCGTCTATCCATTCGCCGGCCGTGCGGCCCGTTACATCTTTTATGGTTTCAGTTAAATGCTTGGGCGATACATACAGCGCATCGGCATAATACTGTACGTTACGGTGGCCTTTATAATGATGAAAAACCAGTTCCTGAAACAGCATATTTAACTCCTGCTTGCGGGTTTGCTTGCCTTTTATAATGGTATGCTGTTTTTCATAAACTGATTGAATTTCGTACAGCAGCGTGGTTAATATACTTCTGGATATTTCCATGCGGTACGGATGATGGCCACGTTCCAACTTTTGCTGCATCAGCAAATAAATGTCAAGAATCATTTTAGCATCTGCATCGCAAGTATAAATAACGGGAATAGATGCGCTTTTAAAATAACCGAATGATTCTAAAAAGTGGCTGTTCACATTGCTCTCGGTTAAAAATGCTTTGGAGAAAACCAGAAAGCGGCATAAAAAATCGTCGCTGCTATTATAGATCCTTAAAACATGGAAAGGTGTTGCCAAAAGCATAGCACCGGGACGGGCCTCGTAAATCTGCAAATTCACCTCGACCTGAGCGGTACCCCGGGTACAGATACCTATAATATAACCATCTGACCGATAGGGATATTCACTTAAACTTAGCAATTGTTTTTCGTCGGCTACAAAAAAATCAGTGCTTACTAAACTATCGGCATACAGATCTGCAAATTTTGATAAACTTAATTGTCCTACTTTGTTTCCCATGTAAATAATTAACTATAATTTAATAAATCCAACTACAAGCTTATTACTTCAACAATCACGTTATTAAAGTTGCTTCTATAAAAATAAGTTTTCTCCGACTTTTTGACTAATATCTCCGCATTATAGCCCTTTTTTTCCTTTCAATCCGCACTAATTTTATTTTTTATAAAGCGTTTGCTTGAGCCCTCCAATGCAAACTACGTATAAACCAATTATATTTTTGATATGAGAAAATTATTATTCTTGCTCCTGGCAGCTTTACCTGTTATGGCATTTGGCCAGGGTTTCCAGGTTAACCTACACGGACAGAAGCAAATAGGCATGGGCCATACCGGCACCGGCTTATTACAGGATGGTGCCTCTGTACTATTTAATCCAGGCGCAATGGCCATGCTGCCCCAAAATTACATCCAGGCGGGTATCAGCCCTTTATTATTCAAATCAGCATTTAATCCCAGTGGTACCAGCACCCAATTTAATAATAGTAACCAGGTAGCTACTCCGTTTACTGCTTATGCGGTATGGGGCCCAAAAGATTCTTTCTGGAAACTGGGACTGGGAGTTTATACACCTTTTGGTGGTTTAACAAACTGGGGAAACAACTGGACCGGTAAATACTCCTTGGAAAGCCTGAATTTAAAAGCTATATACTTTCAGCCTACCATAAGTATCAGGCTGGCAGACTTTGTTAGCATTGGCGGTGGTTTTGTTTACAACCGCGGCAGTGTTGACCTTACGCGCGCCATACCGGTGGCCAACGCAACAGGTCAGGACGGGCAAGCCGAACTTAAAGGCACGGGCAAGGGATACGGATGGAATGCCGGTGTGTTTTTTAAAACAGAATCAAATATCACCATAGGTTTTGATTACCGATCAAAGGTTAATACGACCATTAACAACGGCAATGCTATGTTTAGTGTTGCACCTTCTGTACAACCTAATTTTCCGCAGCCTAATACATTCACGGCCAGTATTCCGCTGCCCTCAACAACATCAATTGGTTTGGGTTTTTACCCCTCAAAAAACTGGACACTGGCATTTGATGCTAATTTAATTCACTGGAGTGTTTATAAGGTTTTGGCATTTGACTATGCTAAGAACACGCCTGCGCTGCAGGACACTTATTCACCCAGAAACTATCAGGATGCCGTGAGTTTACGTGCAGGTGCCCAATATCTGGCTTCGTCAAAGCTTGCCTTGCGCTTTGGTGGCGGTTATGCCAGTACGGCTGTACTTGACGGATACGTTACCCCGGAAGCACCGGATGCTAACCGCTATTATTTAACAGGCGGCCTGGGTTACAAGGTATCCAACCATCTTGACCTGGATCTTTCATTTGAATTTGAGCACCTGATGTCGCGTACTCAAACCAATATTGAGTCGCAATTATCAGGCACATTTAAAACCGATGTGTACATCCCGGGCGTGTCACTTGCTTATCACTGGTAAAAATTAATATTTAATTAGATGAAAAACTTTAAACTATACTCCTATATATTTTTATCAGCGGGTTTGCTTGGGCTTACAGCCTGCAGAACCAACATTGATAACCCAAAACCCTCTGCAGGCTCTGTTAACTTTTCAAGGTACATTGCCGTAGGTAACTCCCTAACTGCGGGCTATGCCGACGGCGGTTTATACCGCAGCGGACAGTTAAACTCCTACCCCAGCATTATCGCAAAACAATTGCAGAAAGTTGGTGGTGGTACATTTACACAACCCCTGTTTACTGAGGCACAGGCAAACGGATCTGGCTATTTAAAATTAATGGGATTTAATCCGGATGGCACTCCCATTACGGCACCGGTTACAACAAACCTGGCCATAACAGGTATTTTGCCGGTTCCGGGCTTTGGCAATGTAACCTTGTATGCTAAATATGCCGGCGATAATAATAACTACGGCGTACCGGGCATTAAGCTGTTGAACATTACTTATGCACCTTATGGCAATTTAAATGGCTATTTTGAAAGGTTGCTTCCGGGCGCGGCACCAACTAACAGCACAACCTATCTTGATTATATTACCGCAAAGCCATTTACTTTTTTTACCGATTGGCTGGGTAATAACGATGCGTTGGGTTATGCCACATCAGGAGGCTCAGGAGATGTGCTGACTGACAAGGCTACCTTTGCACAGCTTTATACCTTATCCATCAGTAAATTAACAGCAGCCGGCCAAAAAGGTGCGGTAGCTACCGTACCTGATGTAACATCGATACCGTATTTTAATACAGTAACCGTGGGGGCCGTATTGGCTGCAGTACAAAAAGCAGCGCCGGCAGTACAGGCACTTTATATTAATGCGCTGGTTTCAGGCAATACTTATGCTCCCCGAATAGCAACGGCTAACGACTTATTGGTATTAACTTTTCCGACGAGTAAGATGGGTGTACCTAATGACAATGGCTATCCTTATGGATTAGATCCGCGTAACCCTATCGAAACACAGTATGTTTTGGATGTCAATGAAATTGCCCTAACCAAGGATTATGTAAACTCCTATAACACCACTATAAAATCAATAGCGGGCGCAAACAATCTGGCCGTATTTGATGCTTTTACCTTTTTAAACAATGTTAAAGCAAACGGATTAATTGTTGATGGAATAAACTTAAACTCCAACTACATTAGTGGTGGTATATTTTCCTTAGATGGTGTACATTTAACTCCACGTGGTTACGCAATAGTAGCCAATGAATACATTAAGGCAATTAACAGTAAATACGGTTGCTCGGTACCATTGGCCGATGTTTCCAGTTATCCGGGGGTTAAGTTTCCGTAAAAGAAAGAACCATAAATATCAAATAATCAGAAACTTAATAATAACGACCAACTATTACTTTAACTGTAATAATTGGTCGTTATGAATATATGTAGTTAGCATTGAGCAAAATTAAACTGTAAAATATGCGCCGATGGTGATTATCATATAACTTTTAACTTTGGCATAATTAATGGCCAACAAGATTGAATAAAAAGTTAACAGATGAATCCAGGAACTGATCAAAATAACCCAAAAAAGATAGGCTTAGCACTTTCAGGTGGTGGCGTAAGGGGGGTATCTCACTTAGGCGTAATACAAGCCCTAACAGATCATGGTATTACGTTTTCGCATATATCAGGTACAAGCGCGGGAGCAATTGCTGCTGCTTTTTTCTCAGAAGGGTATACGCCAAAAGAAATACTGCAGATTATTAAAGACACGCGGCTTTTAAAATTGCTCAGACCTGCATTTGGCAGTACCGGTTTGGTTTCGATATTAAATGCCCGTTTTTTGATTGAGAAATATATACCGCATAACTCCTTTCAAAAACTTAAAACCCATATTACTATTGCATCTGTTGATTTGGGGGAAGGCAAACTTGTTTACTTTACCGATGGCGATTTGGACATGGCAATTTTGGCCTCCTGCTGCCTGCCGGGTATTTTTAGACCGATCATTATTAACGACCACATGTATGTAGATGGCGGTATCCTCAACAATTTCCCGGTTGAACCCCTCGTAGGCAACTGTGACCTCATTATTGGCTCGTCATGTAATCATTTACCGGCTGTTACCGAGATCAAATCATTCGGAAACCTGATTGACAGGGCAGCAATGATAGCCATTAACTCAAGCCTCAATACGCACAAAAATTTATGCGATATAGTTATCGAACCACATGGCTTAGGCGGCTACGGCATATTTGATACTGACGCGGCAGAAGAAATTTATATGATAGGCTATGAAGAGGGCCTAAAAGCTATTGAAGCGAACGAAAAACTCAAAATAATTGCACAGGCACAAAAAAGAGTTAAAAAGGCTCATGGATAGTAAATAACGCTACACCCCATAAGCCTTTACCGTGTTTATAACACAACGTGAACCATTTGGCCATCTTTGTACGCACGCTGCCTCATTTGATTATCCTGCCCAGCAATCCATTAAACACAATGCTTGTTATAATGATCCGGTTTATGTGAATCTTTAAAGCGTATACCTTTCAAATAAAATCATGGGAACAGTGGTTTGTATTTTTTCTCTATTTAAAACGGCACGACCGGCCATTTTACCCATGTTGGAGAAATCAGAGGAAAAAGTAGTTATCCCTATAATTTCTTTAGCAGGCTCGTCATTATGCGAAAGCACGCCCAGATCCTTACCTGGCTTCAGATTTTTACTTTTACAGTCGCGCATTATTTGCCATAGGGCAAAGTTATCTAACGTAAAATATACTTTTCCTTTTTCAACAGATCCAGATTTGTATTCATTTATCACGCGCCCGTTAATGTTATGGTCTTTAAGAAACTTATTGAAAGAGTGTACAATTTCCTTAGGATCCAATGAGTTGGGGGAATGATAAAATATGATCTCTTCAAACTGCTTTATCCGGGGTGCAAGCGTTGAAAACACCTCGTATGATGACTGTCCAAACTCCTGGGTGATATGGTTAAAATCGCCTTCAAGGGATTCATAACGGTCAAACATCATGAATTTATTACGTGGGATGGTATCTAATAACTCCTTTGTTTTAGGATGAGGGATTGGCGCTACTACATACATCTCATACTTACCTTTTATTTGCGCCAAAATAGTTTCAAATACTTCAATATCACCATGATGGAAATAAGTGCTCAAACGAACCTGCTGCCCCAATTCCTCTCTGAAATTACGATAGAACTGCTCCTCAAAAGTATCCAGGTTATACATTAGCAAAGCCACATTTAAAGTTTGGCCAATGTTACTATTACCAACAAAGTAGCCCAACCGGTTTTTTGACTCAACAATACCACGGCTTATCAGGTCCTTATATCCCTTAATTATAGTTTCCCTTGAAAAGCCAAGCTCTTTTATCAGCTTGTTTACAGAGGGCAGCATTTCATCCTGACCAATTATTTTTTCATCAATGGCATTAATCATACCCTGAACAAATCTATCGTGTTTTGAATAGGAAGGTATATCGGTAAGTTTCTTTATTTCTTGAAAAATTCTATCCATTACATCTGTTGATTTTTAGCCAAATTAATAAAAAGGCAATCACTACACTGCCTTTTTATTAACAACTGTTTTTAAAATATTAAATTATAACCCGGATTTTGTTTCCATTGGGCATTGATCTGAAACTATTTTCTTGGCAAGTATAACAAAGGATTTTATTGACACAGGAATTAAATCGCTGACATTTTATTATCGTATAAACATTAACATACACTCAGATTAATAACTTTGCAACATGCCAGCCATACAAAATATTAAAGTAGCTGTTGATGCCGTAGTATTTGGATACACCTCCAAAGAGGGCTTGTCGGTTTACCTTTCTTATTAAAACTAAAGCCATGAAACGTGAAAACCTGATTCTATTGGCAGATGCCTATAAGTATGCTCACCACAAATTTTACTATCCGGGCACTACTCAGATATATAGTTACCTGGAAAGCCGCGGTGGTATGTTTGATGAAACGGTATTCTTCGGGCTACAATATTTTTTAAAGCAATACCTGCAAGGTCAGGCCTTTGATCAGCAGGACCTGGACGAAGCAGAAGGCTTTTTACAACAGGTATTCGGTCGCGATGATGTGTTTGACAAAGCTAAGTTTCAATATATTTTAGATAAGTATAACGGTTACCTTCCCATTAAAATAAAGGCTATTGCCGAGGGCACAACCGTACCTACAGGCAATGTGCTCATGACCATTGAGAACACTGATCCTGAATGCTATTGGCTTACCAACTTTTTAGAAACCCTGCTGATGCAGGTGTGGTACCCTTGTACGGTGGCCACGTTAAGCAAGCAGATAAAAAGAATCATCACACAATATTACCGGGAAACAGCAACCGAAGGCGCTGAGGCCGGAATAGACTTTGTACTGAATGATTTTGGTTTCCGCGGGGTAAGCAGTGTGGAAAGTGCCAAAATAGGCGGTGCAGCGCATTTATTAAGCTTTAGCGGCAGCGATAACCTGGCCGGCAGTGGCATGGCCCTTCATTATTATGACGCCAAAAAAGTATATGGCCTGAGCATCCCGGCAACAGAACATAGTATTTGCACGCTGCTTGGCCGCGAAGGCGAACTGGAGATTTTCAGGCATGTATTAAAGGCCTTCCCTACAGGCACCATCGCCTGCGTGTCTGACAGTTATAACATTTTTAAAGCCTGTAATGAATACTGGGGAACTGCCCTGCGCGATGAGATACTAAGCCGTAAAGGCACCCTGGTGATTCGCCCTGATAGCGGCGACCCGGTTATGACCCTGCTTGAAATATTTGAAATACTATTCAGCAAATTTGGTTTTACTACCAATGCAAAAGGTTATAAAGTATTGCCGCCACAGTTACGAGTAATTCAGGGTGATGGCGTTAATTATACCGGGATCAGGAACATTTATAAAGCATTAAAGGATAACGACATCAGTGCCGAAAACCTGGTACTGGGCATGGGCGGTGCTTTACTGCAAAAGGTTGACCGCGACACACAAAAATTCGCCCTCAAATGCAGTAGTGCCGTTATCAACGGCAAGGAAGTTGCGGTAGAAAAAAGTCCCACTGAAATGGATGCCAATGGCAATATTACCTCAAGTTTTAAAAAGAGCAAAGGCGGCCGCTTAAAATTGGTAAAAATAAATGGCATCTTTAAAACCGTAAATCAGCACGAGCATTGGGAATTAGCTGATGAACTGCATACTGTGTTTGAAAACGGCAGCCTGACCGCCCCGATTAGTTTTGAGCAGGTAAAGGCCAATACAAACGCCAACTAAAATTGACATGAAAAAATTATTATTTGCCATAAAAGATTATGAATACCTGGCCAAAAAGATACTGGCTTGCGGCGACTTTGAAAAAGGTAATATAGAAGTAAACCACTTTACCGATGGCGAACGTTATCAGCGTATTATATCAGCTGTTGAAAGTCGGGATGTAGTAATTATCGGCGGCACAGTTACAGACGAGGCCACGCTGGAATTGTATGATCTGGCATCGTCGCTGGTAAGTTACGGTGCTAATTCATTAACCCTGGTGATCCCCTATTTTGGCTATTCCACTATGGAACGCGCTGTATTGCCGGGCGAAATTGTAACGGCCAAAACGCGGGCCCGATTGCTATCAAGCATTCCAAAATCAAACCGGGGTAATAAGGTTTTACTATTTGATCTGCATTCCGAAGGTATCCAGTATTATTTTGAGCAGGATCTGTATCCAGTACATGTTTACTGTAAAGATATTGTTATTGCGGCCGCACGTGAGTTTGGCGGTAATAATTTTGTAATGGCCAGCACCGATGCAGGGCGGGCCAAATGGGTAGAATCATTAGCTAATGACCTTGGCGTAAATGCAGCATTTATATTAAAAAGACGTTTAAAAGGTGACCACACCGAAGTGAGCGCCATCAATGCCGATGTTGCCGGAAAAACAGTGATTATTTATGATGACATGATTCGTTCAGGCGGCAGCATTATCAACGCGGCAAAAACCTACAAAGACGCCGGAGCCGGCGATATTTATGTGATTACCACACATGGTTTATTTGTGAATGACGGCATCAACAAATTAAAAAACAGTGGATTGATCAAAAAACTGATCTGCACCGATTCGCACGTGAATGTACACTGCATTAATGACGAATTTGTGGAAATAAAGGGTTTAAGTGAATTGATCTGCGCGTCAATCTAAGATCAGCATTACTTTAAATTGATCATCATAACCGGACGGTATCCAGCCAGCCCGGTTTACTTTTGCTTTCCTAAGCTAACATATCTATAATTCAATATCCTCTCGTTTTCGCCTCGTATTGAGTCTCCTCAACCAAGGAAGGGCTTTATCTACATATAAAACCGTTGCTTTTAATAATAAAGCTTGTAAACAGAATTGACTACTAAAAATACGCCTATGAATATTAATCCCCAATAAACATATTAAAAAAGGCACCTTCTTTAAGCTGATGATTTAAATACCTGCCCAGATAAATAGCAGGAATTGCCGCGGGTAAGGAGATCAGAAAATATTTAAGTACAATAACGGTTATCAATCCCTTAGCTAAGTATCCTATAGCACCAATAAAACTGGCCGGCAGAAAATAAGCCTGTAGTGTTGCCCTAAAATCCCTGGCATTCCATTTTCGCATATTTCCGTACACTACCAAAGGTGGCCCGTTAACGCCATAAGCTCCACCAAGCACGCCCGATAAAAAACCACAAATAAAAAGCCAGTATTTGTTATCTGTTTCCAATACAATACTGTTTTTACCCGCTAATGCATATATGGAGTATAAAATAATGATCAGCCCCAGACTAATTTTAACCCACAACTCATTGCCATATATCAATATCAAGATGCCAATGGGGATACCCAGCAAAGCAAAAAGAATAAGCCATTTAGCACTATTAAAATGAATTTGGCGATGATCCTGAACAACTACAACCAGGGCTACCAAAATGGAAATTAAAACGGACAGCGGTACAGCAACCTCTATTGGGACAAAAAGACTAAAAAGCGGCACTGCAACCAAAGACTCACCAAAACCAAAAGTAGAGCGCACCAACGTAGCTAAAAAGCTGATTAAGAAAACATAAAACAATATCATCATCACAAATAACCAATCGCTAAATTTAGGATAGTTATACTCAATTCCCTCGATTTTTTCAGGAAAATGTGCCGCATTTTATGCCCACGATATTACCACTAATCTGCCTCCGGAATGCAGGACAAAGCTCCACTGATTTGCAGGTAAATTTCCTGAGGTTGCTCAACACCTGCCTACCCACCTTAATAGAACCCCGTAATGCTATTTTATTAGAGCGCCTAAGTATGTTCGATAAAACAGCATTTATAAAGCCATTCAAACACTTATCAGACAAGGTTTCGTCCAAGGTTTTAGGATATGTTTATCCTTAATTTTTAAGTTCTCATCAAGTTGCCGGGCGATTACATAATGTTTGGTTTCGATAAACCGGCGAACATCTTTGTGAAAAACTTTGATTTGGACATGGTAAGTCCCATCGTCCATTTTAAACTGGTCATAAACTACAGCATTTACAGTTGCCATAATCTTGTTTTTTAGGCACGTAAAACGGCGTGACGGAATGGTGACGGTTTTACGTGAAGTTCAACAAAAATTATGCAAGTCCCGACTTTGTGCAGATTTACGGCGTCAGATCCGTGTTCGGTAAAAACTGATCAAATATACGAAAAAAGGCCATTTTGATTATCAAAATGGCCTTTTTTACTCAGTGCGCCCACCTGGGCTCGAACCAGGGACCAAAAGATTATGAGTCTTTCTTCGGTAACCACCTTACCATGAGGCAAATCATCGTTTCTGATTTACAAAGGCCAATTTACAGGTAATTTTCAAATACTCAAAATTTGGACTGTGGAATATTTGTGGCAAGGATAGGAAATAAACCGGGGTCTTTTGGTCTAGGTCAAAAATGCAAATAAAGGAGCTGATAAATTATTAGATCCTAATTTACAATCTGAACCTACAAATCGAAGGCTTTGTCAAAGGGCCGTTTGCTTCTATTTAATATAAAAGGCCTGGGTCAGATAAAAAACGGTATCAATAAAATAAAGAACTCCATTATAAGAAAGCACATTCTCGTCGTGGAGATCTTCGAAAATTAAACCTATTTCCAGATTGAAGTAATCATTGTTTTTTTTATGGCGGAAGCCATTATATTCCAGGAATTCTTTTACAGTTTCAAGATCTGTATTTTCATTTGATAGAACAAACTCCTGTTTAACTACAGCGTGCAACTCATCATTAATTATTTGAAACCCCAAAAAAGTATACGCTGTAGCCGGAAAGAAAAAATTATGAATTAAAAGGCTATTGAAATAATCAAGCCAGCTTCCATAAAAAATACTTTGATTTGTTTTTAAAACATGAGTGTCGTCAAACCTATAAACCTTTTGTTCAGCACCCTCACTGATAAAGTCATTTACAGGAATGGTATTATCATAGAAAAGATTCCCTTGTTTGGCAAAAGCTATAAGTGCTGTTGTTTCTTCATCTTTGAAATGCTGCTGTTTTTCAATTGAGATGCTTGCCTTCTCATTTCCTCTAAGGAAATTTTGGGCTTTTTTGAGCTGACTGTCTGAGCCAGTTTGTTCATCTCCGAGAATGATATTCTGTAATTCATCTTTGATGTTTTTCATTTAACAATAATTCAAATATACGTTTTTCGAATCACTTATTAATCTGTTACTCAAAACTTGATAATACGATTCCGTAGAAATGAATTGTATTTTACTAACGAGCAATTTGTATTTAGCATCAAATGAGCTATTTATGATACTTTAGTCCGTTATTTAACCAGAAATTATGGTGATAGATTCATTCATCGCCAATCCAGTGCAGGGGCAACATGTGTATGTTATGGAGATGTTGACCACCTGATTCCGGGCCAAACTGACCAGGCAATTAGCTGACGTGGGGCGTGCAGCAAACGCTATAAAAGCGTGT
>NZ_JACHBZ010000031.1 GCF_014200575.1 Mucilaginibacter saanensis
CACGCTTTTATAGCGTTTGCTGCACGCCCCACGTCAGCTAATTGCCTGGTCAGTTTGGCCCGGAATCAGGTGGTCAACATCTCCATAACATACACTATAGTGGGGTAGAAATCAACATTTCCAAATGATTGATATATTACGCCAATCGAGCCTTTGAAAGAATCATCCTTTTCATTTCCGAATAACGAACTACCACCAAACTTATCTTTTAGATCTTTGATGGCATCCATAGCTTCTTCATAAGTTGCAACAAATAGTTGCTGATCGGTTGTTCCTTCAATTGTTAATTGCTGATGGTCATATTTGTCAAGTATGTCCAACGCATAGCTGTAATCTGTAACTACCTTTAATAATCCGGTTGCCTCGTCTGTAGTCAGCTCTTTGTTTTTTAACACGTTGCCCAATAGCTGAACGGTCTGTTTCAGGGCGTTGAATTGCGCTGCTTGCTCTTTTAATTTGTTCTCGTTGATTGCGTAACCTTGTACCAAGTATTCTTTCAGGATCTTATTGGCCCAGATTCTAAATTGTGTACCTCGTTTAGATTTAATTCTATAACCAACAGAAATAACCACATCCAGCGAATAGTAGTTGGTATTGTATTTCTTTCCGTCTTTAGCAGTTGTCAAGGATTCCTTGACAACTGAAAGCTTGTGCAGCTCCTCTTCCTTGAAAATGTTGTTGACATGAAGGCTTATATTTTGTTTGGTCTGACCAAAAAGTTCCTGCATCTGGCTTTGTGTAAGCCATACATCGTCATTTTCTATTTTGACATCAACTGATGTTTGCCCGTCTTCTGTTTTATATATGATAATTTGATCGTCAGTCATGATTTCTAAAATTAGTGTTTTACTTGAATATTAATAATCGTGTGAAAGGTTAAAAAGTACAAACTATGTAGCTTTTTAGTTAATGCCATTTCCTTATACAACAGCCATTGACTGTTGGAGCCTAGTTTTTAATAATTCCATATCCTCGCTGATTTTCAAATCAACAATCTTGGCATAATGCTGTGTTTGTTTGAGCGACTTATGACCAAGCATTTTGGAAACCGTTTCGATAGGCACTCCATTACTTAATGTTACTGTTGTTGCAAACGTATGGCGAGCGATATGAAAGGTGAGGTTTTTATTGATCGTGCATCCGTCAGCGATTTCTTTAAGATAAGAATTCATTTTCTGATTGGTAAGCACTGGTAATACTAAACCTTTATTGGCACATTTAGGGTCATTCTCATATCTACCCATAATCTCCAATGCAGCAGGCAACAAGGGCAAGCGTGTAGCAGACTCTGTTTTCTGACGGGTGGTTACAATCCACTTGCCACCATCTACGCCTGTAACAATATCAGACCGCCTCAGTTGGTAAACATCTACGTAGGCTAAACCAGTATAACAGCTGAAAAGAAAAATATCACGTACATGGTTGAGCCTGTCGGTTCCAAATTCTTTGCAAGCAATATCATTCAGTTCGTCTTTAGTAAGCGCAGTACGAATCACCTCTTTCCTGTTAGTTTTAAATCCCGCGAAAGGGTCTTTGAGTAACCAGCCTTTTTTAATGCACTCCAATACGATCTTTTTAAAGTTACCCAGGTATTTCATCGTCGCATTGTGCCCGCACTTTCTAACGCTTTTTAACCAAAATGCAAACTGTGAGACAAATTCATAGTCCAGGTCCTTAACATCAACGTCATCCACTTGATATTTCCATTTTATAAAGGCTGCTGTGTGATCGTGTGCTGTCCTGTAACGCATTAATGTAGAAGGTGCGAACTCTTGGCCAACCAAGGCTTTCATTTGTTCATTGTGGTGCTTGAACGCTGCAAGGATCATCCGCTTTTCTTCGCCTTGACCCGTTAAGACATTTTTGAGGTTTTCCGCAGTCAAAAGCTTATCGGCATCCATTAGCATTTTCTTGGCCTGGTATACCTTACCGCATATCACATCCAAATAACTGTTAAGTGCTTTTGCATCTTCTTTTAAGCCGGTTGCCCGTCCGGCCGAAGCATTCCAGCGCAGATTATCCCATTGCCTTTTAGTGGCTACATCTTTTGATATGCCATCAACTGTTAAACGCAGGTATATGTACCTGGCATTTCCTTTTTCATTTTTGGGTTTCTTCAGAAAGAAGAACAGCCCGAAGCTTTTTTCTAACATAACGAACATTAAAGGGTTAAACAAATGTCGAAATGCAGCGTCTTTAAATCAAGATGTTTAATATTTGAATAGGTTGTTAATCAGTTAATTACATTGATTTCAGCGCGTCTTTTTTTTCAATTCTAAAGACGTCATGAATGACGCGCTTAAGTATTGAATAATTCGGTTCGCTTTGGAGGGGCTTAAAACCAAAAAAGCCTCTAAATCATATGATTTAAAGGCTTTTGAACATTTTTAAAATGCTTTTGGCGGAATGGACGGGATTCGAACCCGCGACCCCATGCGTGACAGGCAT
This sequence comes from Mucilaginibacter saanensis, assembly GCF_014200575.1. Taxonomy (GTDB): domain Bacteria; phylum Bacteroidota; class Bacteroidia; order Sphingobacteriales; family Sphingobacteriaceae; genus Mucilaginibacter. Next base: position 2,449 of record NZ_JACHBZ010000031.1, read on the forward strand.
GTATTCTAACCAGCTGAACTACCACTCCGTTTGGGTGTGCAAATATACGCAGCATTCTGTATTACACAAGTCTTTTTTAAAAAAAAGTTGATTATTGTGCTTTTTTGAGGCTTTTCAAGTACCTTAAAGTACGCTTTTGCCACTCTAAAAGAACTTAAATACCTAAAAATCAAATCTAAAAGGACAAGCAGTACGTTTTTGAAATATTTTTATTTTTTTCCATTTATTTCACATCAAAGCGAAAATATTGGCTCCCCGCGCTGCCGTCGGTGGTTATCCCTTGTACAAAACCAACATATTTACCAGTTTGATCAGAGGTATAAAATGATAATTGATTTTTACCCGATGAATTTGTACTGGCATCCGGAGTCCAGTATAACAAGCTCCTGAAATCAGGCACCCGGCTTTTTACAGCTCCATCGGTATCATAAACGGGCGAATAAAACTCCCGCTGCAACTGCAGGCCTTCATAATCAAGCACCACTGCATGTGGGTCCATTTCAACTCCCCCCAGATCTGCTTTATAGGTTGTGTAACTCAATATCCCTTCCTGTACTGTTGGCCCATAGTAATACCGATCTCTTATTGCCTCCAGCTTTTTAACCTTCAGCGGATCAATAGCTATCACCTTATCCATATTAAACACCGGCACATCATCTAACAAAACCAACGGATCGCCATCCAGAAAGCCTGTTTCGTTTAGCACCTTAATATGATACCTTTTTTGCGACCGTACCACATTCACCTCCCTTATATATTCACGCAATACCTCTTCCATCGTAGTAAAACGGGTGTAATTATCCAACAGGTAGGTCTGGTACGGTTTTCCGTAGAAGCCGCTGCTATCAACACCCGGATCATAAAACTGCTTTATTTTATTGCCTGCATATATATTTTGCACCTGCATGGCCAGGCTGTGCTCCTCTATTGCCTTTTGCATGCCCGGCTTTAGTTCAAACTTCAGGGGTGCATATCTCGAATATTGTTCAGAAAAAGGACTTAAAACATCTATCCGGTAGCCTGTGTCGCGTTCTGAATTTGTTTGGGCTACCACTTCGCCGGGGCCAAACAACTGTTTGGTATTAAATATCAACCGTCCCAATGAGTCGCTTCTCGCGGCATATAACTGCACCCTCCTGCCAGGCACACTCAAATAAACTACAATATCTTTTGCGGGGGCGTTGGTTGCGGCGTTAAACACCTTCGCCGCTATCAAATGATCCGTATATTCTGGTAAAAAGTTAAATATAGGGCCTGCGTTGTTTAAAACATTATTCCATTGGAACCTTCTCCAGCCTTGTGATAGCATGAGGTTATCTATAGCTGCATCGGTTTCAGCATTTACATTTTTAAAATAGTAATCAGGCGATTCAATATCTCCACGAAGATCCGATCTTAGCCACAGGTAATTCACAATATCGCCGCCCTCCATATGCTGTAAGGAGTCGATACGATAAACAGACATTGATAAATTGGCAGGTAATGGCTTACCGGCACCGTCTTTAGCCAGTATATTTATGTTTACTTTTTTACGTGTTGCATATTGAGGCTGATCTGCCGAAGCCTCGATCAACAACTGCGGGCGCGGGCGTTTAAAATAAAGCCGTTCGCAAACCGGCTGCCTTGCACTGTTAAAGATGGTAATATGTGATACACCATCACCCAGCACGGCCTTGTCAATGGTAAAGCTTGCAGTTCCGGAGTTCAGGCTGGCGCTTTCGGCTATTTTAATTACCTGCCGGGTATGAGCAAAAAGATAAACTTCGCCATTTGCCGCCCCGGTATTGCTTACCGTTACCTGCAATTGCGGACCACCGCTATCCTTTAACTGCATTGCATAGCCCTGGCTACTGATGGCCGGCAGATCTTTAGTAACCGGATTGCCGTACCCTGTTTTAATAACAGCCCTGTAAACACCGTTTGCAAGCGGCGTGAACACAAAACTACCCATGCCAAACTTTAATGGCTCAAAACGCGCTACAGTGTCATTATGCTGATCTACAACAGCACCTTTGTAGGCAGCTAAACCTTTGCCCCCCGGTGTGGTTATCTTAAAGGCCACTTTGCTCGCTACACCCGCCACCAGATTTCCCCCTTCCGGAAAAAACTGCACATCATTATTTGCCTGAACTTCTTTAGCCACTATTTCGGGTGATTTTAGCGGATTAACAATTACGATATCTTTGGTAAAATAATACTCCGGACTGAAATTTTTCATCCAGCTGGTATAGGCCCTTAACTTATAATTACCACTGTTGGTTGGTACCGGAATATATAATGACCCGCTGCCTATGCCATTTTTAAGCGCAATTTTTGCCTGCAGCACGGCATTATGACCGGCATCAATCACATCTACATAAACAACCTTACTTAGGTTTAGCGGCTTGTGAAAACTGGCATCAACGGTATAAACCTTAAACCATAAAATTTCGCCGGGTAGATAGGTATCCTTATCGGTATGAACAAATATTTTTTCCTGAACACTTGTCTGCCGGTATTGATTAAAGCTGTTGGTAATTTGATTTATTGCCTGCGCAAAACAACTGGTATGCAGTTGCCATAAAACCCCAATTAATATGGCTATAGTTTTAGCAGTTGTTTTAATATTTTCCATAACCGGTACCTGGTTGTTGAGTATTGTTTTTCATGCAACAATGCAATTAATTATCTATCCAAAATGATGGTTTTTGAACCCGGCCCCTTATGGTACAATCAGCACATTGCTCTGATGAAAAAGTATATCCTATTATACTAAACAAGCCATATATGGCAGCTACCGGTAGGCCGCCGCCTTCAATAATATAAGACTGAACGTCATTGACGCCTGTTTTAGGATGGGAAAAAAATGCAGAATCAGGCGGACCGCAATCATAAGGGTATTTCTCTATCCAACTGATCGGCAATTGCGATTTATCAATAAATATCCGTTTTGATTGTGGGTTGGTAACACTGATATAGCCAATAACAGGCTCCGCCGGGTTACTGATACAGTGTATATTTCCCTGCAATTGACTTGGCTGGGCATCAAATATACTGCCCAACTGTTCCGTATTTTTTTTCAGGTTTTCCCAAAACTGATACCCCTCTTTGGTTAGCGCATATTGCTTAAGCAGAATGGAATACCTTAGTTCCAGTTTCTCAGCATCAGACGATATTGTGTTGATGGGGGCCTGAAAGATCACATCCTGCGAAAGCTTTTCGGAGGAGCTCAAAACCACGTTGCTTGATTTATCATTGGCGTAACAGTAGTATATGCCCTCGTTGCCCTTCCTCAACCTTACCGCTCCGTTATCAACTATATAACTTGACTGAAACTTGGCATGAAACCGCCAGGTTTCCGCATAATCCCAACGGTAGTAACGGGTATTGTTACTTGCATCGTGTGTATTTGCATAAATCTGCAAATAACTCCCTTTGGGTGTAAATCCAATACTATCAATGGGCGGGGTAGGTTTTACCGCCACGTAGTCGGACGCGTATTCTTTATTATCAGACGTTTTAATGTGTAACCGGTATTTTTTTGTAGCATCAAGGTTCATGGGGCCAATATCATATCTCCCACCGCCTTCTGACTGCAACGTGTAAACACCGCCCTGCTCCCCTTCAACCGTTACTGTGCCATCACTTACCAACAGTGAGGTAACGCTCTCTGACAATTTCACCGTTTTACTCAAATTGATCACGGTAGAATCGTTGCCACTGTTAATCACCCCCTCTACCACCAGATAATGATTATCACTGCTGATGATTTGCGGGTTATATGGCTTTTTACAGCTTACTACCGCAGCTGCCATAAACACTAAACACCCTATATAAATATTTTTCATCATATTAATAAATTGAGATGGACCACCTAACCTGCATAAAACCCCATTTATATATTTTAATACAATTATTTCGATACCGATTGTTACTACCCATAGCTGTTAAAACCTGATATTATAGTTAATAAACGGTATTGGCTTAGCAAATATGGAAAGCTTATAGCCGCTTATTACCCCTCCCTGGGCAGTAAAGTAGGTTGAGTAGGCATTTTGCCGCCCGGTAAGATTATAAACGCCTATAGTGAATGAATTATGTGTTTTTTGATGCACTTTGTGATTGCCTTCAATATTCATCGACAAATCCGACCTGAAATAGTCAGGTATACGGTACAAATTCCGGTCCGAGTAATATACACGCTCAGAACCCGCATACTCATATTTGGCTATAGGTAAGGTGATCGGCCTGCCGGTACTATAGGTAACATTTAAGGATACGTTAAAACGGTGCGAAAACCTGTAGTTACCAATAAAGTTAAAATCATGCGGTTTATCAAAGTTAGCCGGATAGTAACCACCGCCATTGATCAGCTCCCCTTCGTTAATATCATTTTGCCTTAAAAATGTGCGCGAGTAGGTGTAGCTTATCCACCCGTTGGCTTTACCGGTTGTTTTTTTTACCAAAAATTCAATGCCGTAAGCCTTACCCTGCGTACCCAGCACATCGTTTTCAATATGATGGTTCAGCACCAAATCGGCACCGCTGCGGTAATCCAGATAATCCCTTAGCCGTTTGTAATAAACCTCAACAGAGGTTTCAATTGTATTTGATTTGTAATTGCGATATAAACCTAACGATACCTGATCACCATACTGGGGCTTAATGTTAGGATCGCTCAGCTGCCATACGTCAGTAGGTGCAATAGCTGTGGTATTTGACAGCAGGTGAATATACTGCCGCAAGGTATTATAGCCAGCCTTTACCGAGGTATTGTCGCCAAGGTTATAGCGGGCCGACACCCTGAACTCGGGCCCTGAATAGGTTTTAATTACCTTATTTTTGGTATAGGTGGTGCTATCAATCAGATTTGAGCTTGTTTTAGGCAGGTTAGGGCCATAATTATACACCGTTTGGGGGCCGAGGTAATTATACAAAGAATACCGGATACCGGCGCTTAATGACAAATCATCGGTGATGTCATATTTATCACCCAGATAAGCGGCGCTCTCTAATGCCTGCTGCGCCGGCACCACGTCAGGAACTACCAATGACTGTACATTGTTGGGCTGCAAATTACCCGGGTGCAGTTTGTAATAAATGGAGCTTACCCCAAAGTCGATGGTGTTTTTGCGGTTTAAATAGTAAGTAAAATCGGCCTTTAAATTGGTTTGATTTATGTCAAAATTAAGCTTATACGCATTTACAGCATTATCAAAGCTTGCAATACCATATCGATAATGATCCATACCTGCGGTAATCAGGCTAAACATCTTATCGTTATAATTATGCTTCCATTTAATATTGATGTTCCGGTTGCTATAGTTGTAGGCCGTATCGCTGTTCAACTTAAATTTATCTTTACTCATGTAGGTAGTGAGGTAAAGGTTGTTTTTTTCATCAATCTGATGGCTTATGTCCAGGTTGATATCATAAAATGAAGCCGAGCTGTGTTTATAGGCATCGGGCAGCAGGCTTAGCAACCAATCAGAGTAGGTAGTGCGGGCGCCAAATATAAAAGAGGTTTTGTCCTTAATTATTGGCCCTTCAATGTTAAAACGGCTGGTTATTAAACCAACACCTGCCGAACCGGTAAATTTCTTTTTATTACCCTCACGGTCGGTGACGTCAAGTACCGACGATAGGCGCCCGCCAAATTTTTCAGGGATGCTGCTTTTATACAATTCAATATCCTTAACAATATCCGGGTTAAATGATGAGAAAAAGCCAAAGAAGTGCGATGGGTTATAAATGGTGGCATCATTTAATAAAATCAAATTCTGATCGGCCGAACCCCCGCGAACGTTAAACCCGGTGGTAGCCTCACCTACGGACTGCACACCCGGCAGCGTTAATACTACCCTCAATATATCGGCCTCGCCAAATACGGTTGGCACCTGCTTGATGCTTTTTATATCTAACCGGTTTACACCCAGCTGCACATTGCGAACATTGGCAACTTTTTCTGCCGATATTTTAACCTCCTTTAAACTGGTTACCTGCTCCTGCATTTCAATAATCAGCTTACCATCGGCATAAAGCACAATCTGGCGCCGGGTATCGCGCATACCGATGCCTCTTACACTTAAAATTTGCCTGCCTTTTGGCAGTACGATGGTAAAATAACCAAACTGGTCTGTAGCCACCCCTGTTTTGGTGTTGGTGACGTAAATACTGGCTCCCGTTACCGACTCGCCCGATTTGCCATCGCGTACGTAACCCGATAGTGTGGCATTGCCTGCTGATATAGTGTTTGTTTTTGTCCCTATTTCATATAATTTATTTTCGGTAGTGGCCTCGGGCACTTTCTTCTCTTTCTCTTCGGTAAAATCAGCAGTTGATGACGTACTGACAACTGCGTTTGCATTTACCGGCTGACTGCCTTCCTGTTTTTGCCCAAAAAAGCCAGCGGTCAACTTGGTTTGAATTTCGCGCCCACGGGTAAGGAATATTTGCTGGGCCGTAATGGCATAGTGAAACCGGGTGTTCTTGAAAGCCAGGTCCAGTACGGTTTCAATGGGCCTGTTATTCACCTGAACAGTGATCTTTAAACTGTCAAACTGAATAGGATCATAATAAAAATGATAGCCTGTTTTTGCTTCCAGCTCGATTACAAACTCACCGATGCCGACTTGCTGAAAGTTTACGCTAATAGGTGCCGATGTGCTTTGCTGGGTATAGCCCAACTTAAACATTAACAGAAAGCAAAAACTCAAAAAGTAAATTTTTTTCATCAGCACTTTTATTTTTTCAGCTTGTATACCCCGGGAACTTCCCCTGTACCGGTATCGCTGTTATTTTATTTAAGCTTAATATACAGGAACATCATATCACCTCGACAACTCATCATAGCGGGCCGCTATGGCAACTAAAGCTTCCTCAGGAGTCTTCTTAAATTTGATCTTATTGGCTTTGATATATTGCTGTAGTTCTTTCTTTTTATCTTTTAAAACCTTCAATAAAGTACTTTGCCCTCCAATACTATAATAACTGTCGCCTTTTTTTAAATAGTAAGTTACTTTTGATGTAAAAAAGGACTCAATAGTAGTTGTAGTAGTAGCATTTTGGATTGACTTGGAACGCTTAACCAACACTTCTAGATTCCCTTTATACAACTGATCATAAATACCAGCGCCGGGGCTTGTTGTATTCAGCGAATCGGTCTTGAGATATATAAAATGATGACCTAATAAGTCAAAGCTTTCAAGCCGCTCATTGAGCAGCGCAAACCTGGAGAATTTATTATACAGCAGCACACCAACAACATCCTTATACAGATCATACAGCATGGGAACGTTTTTATAGAAAATACCATCATAAGTCACTGTGCCGGGAGTAAAAGTACTAACGTCGGCAAAGCATGCATTACCCTTGATAATGGGATTATACAGATTATATTCAGGCCCGTTAAATAAACGCGATTGCTGACCAATGGCCTGGTTATAAGCATCTGCAATATTTGCCACGGCAACTTTTTGCAAAGTAGTATCACTGGCAACGGCTTGCCCAAAAGTATAGTTACTTACAAATGTGCAGGCAAAAAAAATAGCACTTAGCAGTACTTTTTTTATCATTTAGGTTTATTTAGTGAATGAAAGTACATTACTTTTCATTAAAAATCAAACGTTTATGAAAATACACACCAAAAATACTTACGGTAATAATTATGTTACAAATAATACTTCTGTGATTAAAACGCTTTAACTACCATTACGCAATGTGTAAACCATTTGTAACAGTGGCAATTAAATAAAATAAGGAGAAGTTATAGATAAGGAATTAAACCAGTAGCCCCTACGTTAGTCTATGATGTATAAACAAAAAATAATTCACTATTTATAACCAACGTTTTATGAAAGCATTAAAAGTATTAGCAGTTGCATTGTTTGCAACATTTGCCTGCACTGCTGCCAACGCACAAACTCATCACCCACGCCGCGTGGTTCATCACCACCACCACCGCCATGTGGTTCATCATCACGCGCATCACAAGATGTAAAAATAAAAAAGGGGCCTTATAAAGAAGGCCCCTTTTACTTAATAAATATTATAGTATGATTATAGCTTGCGTTTAACCTCTACGTTTTCGTAAGCTTCAACAATATCACCTACTTCAATGTTATTAAAGTTCTGGATATTTAAACCGCACTCATAGCCGGTTGATACTTCCTTAACGTCATCCTTAAAGCGTTTCAATGAAGCCAGCTCGCCGGTGTAAATTACCACGCCATCACGTATAATACGGATCTTGCTGTTACGATTAATTTTACCATCCAGTACCATACAACCTGCAATAGTACCCACTTTGCTGATCTTGAAGGTTTCACGTATCTCCACGTTAGCCACAATCTTCTCTTCAAAGGTTGGTGCAAGCATACCTTCCATCGCCGCCTTGATCTCGTTGATCGCGTCGTAGATGATAGAGTATAACCTGATATCGATCTGCTCAGCCTCGGCCAATTTACGGGCACTTCCTGACGGACGAACCTGGAAACCGATGATGATGGCATCAGATGCTGAAGCCAGCAATACATCAGATTCTGAGATCTGACCCACGGCTTTGGATATAATGTTAACCTGTATCTGCTCGGTTGATAATTTCAGTAATGAATCAGACAATGCTTCGATTGATCCATCCACGTCACCTTTAACAATAATGTTAAGTTCCTTAAAGTTACCAACTGCCAAACGGCGGCCAATTTCATCAAGGGTGATGTGTTTCTGGGTACGTAAACCTTGCTCACGTTGTAATTGTAAACGCTTGTTGGCAATTTCACGGGCTTCAACCTCACTCTCCAGTACGTTAAACTTATCGCCTGCAGTAGGTGCGCCCTGCATACCCAATACCTGTACCGGTGTTGACGGGCCAGCAGATTCAACCCTTTGGCCACGCTCATTGGTTAATGCCTTAACACGACCGCTGTAACAGCCTGCCAGTATAGGATCACCTACTTTTAAACGACCAGCCTGTACCAGGATAGTGGTAACAATACCACGGCCTTTATCAAGGGCTGCTTCAATAACCGTACCTACGGCACGTTTATTAGGGTTAGCTTTCAGTTCAAGTAATTCGGCCTCAAGCAATACTTTTTCTAAAAGCAGCTCAATATTCAAACCTGTTTTGGCCGATATTTCCTGTGTTTGGTATTTACCGCCCCACTCTTCAACCAAAATGTTCATGGCCGATAATTGCTCACGTATTTTATCTGCGTTAGCACCTGGTCTGTCAATTTTGTTAAAGGCGAAGATAATAGGAGCACCTGCAGCTTGTGCGTGGTTTATGGCCTCGCGGGTTTGCGGCATCACGCTATCATCAGCGGCAATTACTATAATTACAATATCTGTAACCTGTGCACCCCTTGCACGCATAGCGGTAAACGCTTCGTGACCCGGAGTATCCAGGAATGTTATTTTACCTTTATCACCAGGCAGTGTTACTTCATAAGCACCAATGTGCTGGGTAATACCTCCCGCTTCGCCGCCTATTACGTTGGTTTTGCGTATAAAGTCAAGCAATGATGTTTTACCGTGGTCAACGTGCCCCATAATGGTTACAATCGGCGCACGCGGTATCAGATCAGCCGGATCATCTTGCTGGTCAAGGTTAGCTTCCTCATCCTGAGGTTTTACAAACTCTATCTGGTAGCCAAACTCATCAGCAACAATGCTCAGTGTTTCGGCATCAAGCCTTTGGTTAATAGACACAAACATGCCCAGGCTCATACAGGTTGAGATGATCTGCGTTACAGATACATCCATCATCAAAGCCAATTCGTTTGCAGTTACAAACTCTGTAACCTTTAATACTTTTGACTGTAATTCCTGTTCTAATGCCAGTTCCTCAGCGGTAGAGGCTACATCATCACGTTTTTGACGACGGAATTTAGCACGCTGTGCAAATTTACCTGACTTACCAGCGCCGCTTAAACGGGCCAGTGTTGCCTTAATCTGGTCTTGTATATCTTTTTCTGATGGTTCTTCCTTAGGACCATTGTTTTGAGGGGCATTCCGGTTCCTGAAGTCAGGACGGTTACCACCTCCGCCACCCTGGTTAGGGCCGCCTGCGTTAGGGTTGTTACCACGGTTCCTGAAGTCGGGACGGTTTGGATTGATGGTTCCACCTGCTGGCGGCTGCGTATGCCCCTGCTGCGGCTGGTGCGGATGATTGCCACCACCTCCTTGTTGTCCTCCTCCTTGCTGAGGATTTCCCTGGCTATCTTTACGTTTCCTTTTGCGTTTATGATCAGCGCTGTTAGCGTTTGATGATGATGCTATAGGGTTACGTTTGGGTGCATTAACCGGTAACTGTATTTTACCAATTACATTTGGCCCGGTAAGGCGCTCGGCTTTTGCCCTGATCACATCAGGTTCATGGTTGGTTTCTTCGGCTGCCGGAGTTTCTGCAACAGGCGCCGCAGGAGCAACTGGTGCTGGTGCCGGCGTAGGCGCAGGTACAACAACCGGTGCTTTTGGTTCCTCCACTTTAGGTGCTTCTGCAACTACTGGTTTTGGTTCCTCGGCCTTTGGTGCTTCCGCAACTACTGGTTTTGGCTCTTCAGCTTTCGGAGCTTCGGCAACCACCTCTTTAGGCGCTTCAACCTTAGGCTCCGGTTTTGGCTCGGGAGCTACCACTTCGGGCTGTTTTACAGCCTCAACGGGCTTAGCCTCCACAGGTTTCTCAACAGGTGGCTGTGGCTTTGCATTTAAGTTATTAAGGTCAATTTTACCAACCACCTTAACGCCTGGCAATACGTCATTACGTTCTTCAGATTTTTCGGCAGCAGCCTCAGGTTCAACCGGTTTTGGTTTATCTGGCTGCGGCGAAGTATAATGACCAGTGTTCTTGATCAAAATTTCTTCGTTCTCAAAATCCCTTGAACGGCGGTTTTCAAGTGGTTTTTCAGGAAACGGCGCAGGCTCTTCTTTTCTTATCTTACCGATACTGATCTGCTTGGCTTCCTCCTTAATACTTTTATCAACAGCAAACTCCTTCAACAATGCGGTGTACATGTCGCCATCCAGCTTTGCCATAGGTTGTTTATCTACCTTATAGCCCTTTGTAGCCAAAAAATCGACAATGGTACCCATACCAATGTTGAGTTCTTTTACTGCTTTAATTAATTTTATTGATTTGTCTTCTGACATTTATTATAATTTCTCTGCTAATTATCGCAAAAATACGATTTTAATTTTGGTTATTATGCTTATTCAAACTCAGCATTCAATATTGATAGCACTTCTTTTACAGTTTCTTCTTCCAAATCTGTACGTTTTACCAATTCTCCTACTGTTAAAGCAAGCACCGATTTAGCTGTATCTAAACCAATACGTTTAAATTCATCAATGATCCAGCTATCAATCTCATCTGAAAACTCTTCGATATCCACATCCTCATCATGCTCATCGGCCTCACGGTAAACATCAATTTCATAGCCGGTTAACTTACCTGCCAGCTTAATATTATGACCGCCACGACCAATAGCCAATGACACCTGATCGGGCTTTAAATATACTGCAGCCGTCTTTTTCTCATCATCAAGCTTAATAGAAGTTATTTTGGCCGGTGATAATGCACGCTGAATATATAACTGAATATTGTTGGTGAAATTGATCACATCAATATTTTCATTTTTAAGTTCACGTACTATACCGTGTATGCGTGATCCTTTCATACCAACGCAGGCACCTACCGGATCAATACGGTCATCATATGATTCTACGGCCACCTTAGCTCTTTCGCCCGGTTCACGTACAATTTTTTTAATGGTGATCAGTCCGTCAAAAATTTCAGGCACTTCCAGTTCAAACAAACGCTGTAAAAACTCAGGAGCGGTACGTGAAATAATAATTTTAGGGTTGCTGTTCAGCATATCTACCTTAGATACTACAGCTTTCACACTGTCGCCTTTCTTAAAGTAATCAGCCGGGATCTGCTCCGTTTTTGGTAATAAAAGCTCGTTGCCTTCATCATCCAATACCAAAGTTTCTTTTTTCCAAACCTGGTAAACCTCGCCGGTAACAATTTCACCTACGCGGTCTTTATATTTTTTAAATATTTCGTCTTTTTCCAGTTCCAGAATTTTTGAAACCAGTGTTTGGCGGGCAGCTAAAATAGCACGGCGACCAAAGCTTTCCAGCGTGATCTGCTCAATTTGCTCGTCACCTACTTCCAGGTCGGCATCAAAAAGTTTAGCTTCGGCCAGTTCAACTTCCAGGTCATCATCTTCACTAAAACCATCTTCCACTACCGCACGTGTACGCCAGATTTCCAAATCCCCATTATCCGTATTAACAATTACGTCACAATTCTCGTCGGTGCCAAACTTTTTTCTGATCATGCTTCTGAAAACGTCTTCCAGAACGCTCATCATGGTTGGGCGGTCAATGTTCTTGAAATCTTTAAATTCCTGAAAAGAATCAATTAAATTAATATTGCTCATTTTCTACTTGAATGATATTAAAACTTTTGTTTCTGTTATTTGATCAATAGGGATAACGCTTTCAACAGTTTCTGCTTTTTTCCCTTTTTCCTTAATTTTTTCTTCAATAATAACAGCATCTTCTGTGATAGCTGTTAGTGTACCTTCTCTTTTGCTTCCGTCGGCCATCTTTATGCCCAGGGTACGCCCCATATTTTTGGCGTATTGCCTTAATGACGATAGCGGAAAATCAATTCCTGGCGATGACACTTCCAGGTTATAGGCCGTTTCAATTACGTTTTCCTCTTCCAGATGAAAACCCACATGCCTGCTTACCTGTACGCAATCATCAATGCCCAGCCCGTTATCACCATCAATAAGAACTATAAGCTTGCCGTTTGAGTGCATTTTAACATCCACTAAAAACAAATTCGGCTTATCGGCTATCTTTTCTTCAACCAGCTCTCTTACTCTCTTTTCAATATTCATTACCCTTCGGTGTTTTTGATTGATAATTTGATTGATAAAATAAAAGAGGGGACTAATCGCCCCCTCTTTTTTTAATTAGGTGCAAATATACATAATTATATTTGATTTTCAAGCAATTCCCCGTAGTTTATTACTTAAATGTTAAATCAGAATAATGCAAACTACCCGGACTGTTATGCCCCGTTATAAAATCATTAATCTTATTGCCGGCATCAAACTTATAGTACCTTACAAAATAGGTTTCATGAGCAATAAAAGGTGTATCCGGCATAAAAATAACGGCATTATCCTTAACCTGGTATTTACCGGGCTGTACAGGCTGATAGTTTTTTAAATCGGTGTCGGCAGGCATCCGGTAAACGGGCAGCAGGCTTTGCCAGGCACCTCCCGCAGAATCGCGGCTGATCTCCTGCATCATGACATTATCCAGCCCGGTTATCTGAACAGATTGCCTGTTATTCATCATACTGACATGAATTACGGGCGCACCTTGCTTATTGCTACAGCCTATGCCGAATAAAGCCAGTATCCATAATATTTTTTTCATGGGAATGTTATTCATGGTTAATTCAACAAGCGTCGTCAGGTCGTAGTTGGTAGATGAGGCTCTTTTATTATTTTGTCATGCTGAGGAACGAAGGATCTGCTCTACGAATAGATCCTTCGTTCCTCAGCATGACAAGTTATTGAGGGATTACGTTATTCCAATGACATGGTTTTTATTTTCCCAATTCCCACTGTGTGTATCCCCAGAATGAATGAAACTACCTCTTCAACGTTTGCTCAAACAGTTTAAATATGCGCTTATATTCATCCGTCCAGCTGCTGGGTTGTTCAAACCCGTGATCTTCTACCGGGTACGATGCCAGCTCCCAGTTTTCCTTATGCAATTCGATAAGCTTTTGGGTAAGCCTGATGATGTCCTGATAGTTCACATTCTGATCAACCATACCATGCAGCATCAACAGATTGCCTTTTAAGCCATTGGCAAAATAAATAGGCGAACTTTTGCGGTAAGCCTGCTCGTCGGTAAAAGGCTCATTTAAAATATTGGATGTATAGCCGTGGTTATAATGCGCCCAGTCGGTTACCGAACGGATGGCCCCGCCTGCCGCAAAAACATCCGGTTCGGTAAACATGGCCATTAGCGTAATAAACCCCCCATACGAGCCACCATATAAACCCACATGTTTAGGATTAATACCATATTTTTCAACCAGGTATTTGACACCATCAACCTGATCTGTGAGGTCCTTACCCCCCATGTGTCGATAAATGCCGGTACGCCAGTCGCGGCCATAGCCAGCGCTTGCGGTATAATCAATATCAAGTACAGTATAGCCATTATCGACCAGCATGTTATTAAACATATACTCCCTGAAATAGTAACTCCATGAGTAAGTTACCTCTTGCAGGTAACCCGCGCCATGCACAAAAACAACCGCTGGTTTGGCCGGATCAGGGTGTTTGGGTAAATACTGGCGTGCGTAAACATCGTTTCCATAGCGGTTTTTAAAAGTAATGATCTCGGGGGCGCGCCACGGATAGGACGTAAATTCCGGGGTAACCGAATTGGTGATCTGCACCGCTTTTGCTCCCGGTTTATTAGCCTGCATATACAGCTCCCAAGGCTTATTGGAATACGAATAACGAATAGCCAGCCATTTTTCATCGGGCGAGAGGCTTACATCATTACCTCCCTGCATACCGGTTATTTTAACAGGTTTGCCACCACTTACCGGGATGCTATAAAAACCGACAATACCCGGGTGATCAATATTGGCCGTGAAATAGAATGTTTTTTTATCATTTGACAGTTGCAGCGTCTGCACCTCCCATTTGCCGCTGGTGAGTTGTTTTTTTGTACCGCTTACCACATCAACCAAATAAATGTGCGAGTAACCGCTGGCTTCGCTCTGGAAATAAAAATGAGTATTATCTGTCCAACCTATATTGCCTGCTGCAGAATCCTCAATACCGGGGCCGCCTATCCAGGCTTCGTCCCGCTGACGGTCAAGCAAGGTCAGTTTGCCGGTTATCGGGTCAAGGCGCATGATCCAGCGGTCCTTATTATCCTGTGCGCTGATCACCACCACTGCATTTTTACTATCAGCACTCCAAAATGGCCTTTCAATGGTAACCTCCCGGTCTGCGTTTAGTTTTTTTCGCTGCTCCAGCTCCTTCGGGTAATCTTTAACATAATCGGGCAGGTCTTTTATACCAGGGATATCATTGGTGATAATGGGGTAAACAGACTGGCGCCTGGTATCAAAAATAAAGCTCTCTGAAGTTGACGACGGACGGCCAACTTTGGACCGGTTGGGAATATCCTCCGTAAACCCCGACGCGGTTACATAATTGGGCACAATGGCATTTTTTACACCATTGGCCGTTTTAATTAGCCTATAGGTAACATATTTATTATCCGGACTTATAGCAACGCCATTTACCCGGTTGCCGCCGGTAACCAGTTCCTTTAACTCCGCAGGTTGCAGGGCGGCATTTTTGGTAGAGTCAAGCTTATCGCCCTTGGCTTCTTTTTTGACGATGTCAAAAAGTTCGAGCTGCTGCTTTTTTAACCATAACTCCTGTTCGTTAAGCGATCCACCGTCCTTTTTGTTTTTTTCGGCGCTTACAAAGTTGGTTAACTGCTGCAACCGCCCCCCGTTAAGTTTTAAAGCATACAGGTTATTTCCCTGCTTAAATATCACCTCAGTTTCGTCGCCACTAAAAGCCGGGCTTTCTTCCTGCTGTTCGGTATTAGTTAACTGTATAACTTTGCCAGTTTTAATATCGGTCAAAAACAGGTCGCCATTTTTCTCGTAAACTTTTTGCGTGTGTTTTTTATTCCAGGCGCCTTCGGCAGCTGTTAAATCGCGCTGTTCGGCAATACTTACCTTTTGTGGTTTATTATTGGCGGTGGTTACGGCATATAGCGCATCCTGATCCGCTTTCTCCGGGTTCCACTTAAAATATATCTTTTTACTATCATCGCTCCAGCGGATATTGGATGGGGATACGCCTATCCATTGCGGATCACGCATAATTTTTTCGATGGTAAGTGTATCCAGTTTTTGAGCAAATACGCCGCCGGTGTTAATAAGCAACAGTAAGGTAAATAGTTTTTTCATATAGGTGTAAACCACTAAATGCAATTAAAATGTACGCAATTTAGCAGTTTCGGTAATGATTGCTATTTTTAAGCACCTTATTGTTACAAAATGGAGCTACAGGGCACAGGATTTACTTTACGCCAATGGAAACCGGGCGATGCAGCATCCCTGCAAAAACATGCCGACAACACCAATATATCAGATTTTTTATTTGACAGGTTCCCCTCCCCTTATACCTTAACTGATGCGGAACAATTCATCAACTCTAAAATAAACCAGGAACCTGTTACCAATTTTGCTATTACTATTGATGACGAGGTTGTGGGTGTGATAGGTATTGATTTCCGAGCAGACATTTACCGTAAAGCACCGCTGATTGGCTACTGGGTAAGCGAACAGCTTTGGGGGAAAGGCATCATGCCCCAGGCCGTAAACCTGGTAACCAACTATGGGTTTACCCACCTTGATATTGTACGCATACAGGCAGGGGTACTGGGTAACAATCCCAAATCAATGCGGGTGCTTGAAAAAGCCGGTTTTACCAAAGAGGGTATACTCAGAAACTCCATTATAAAAAACAACCAGATACTTGACGAACATATTTATGCCATCCTTAAGCCCTGATGCTTTTTTACAGATACCCAAATGGCATGAAACCGGGTTACTGGTACAAATATCTCATGATATGCCTTGCCGATTCAAAATCTTCTTCGGTTTTAAAAGGGAATACCGTTTTAAGACATTTGCCCTCATCAGCAGAGGCTGATAAAAAGATCCATTGGTAATATTTCAGGAAGGTTTTAACTACCGGCCAGGATAGTTCCAGGTTTTCAACAGTATCATAACGAAAAACGTTTGTGGCTTTTAAAACACCTTCAAAAAATCCCGGGATTTCAAAAACGCTACCATCAACATGATTGAAAAGATTTTTTTCTATTTCCGATTTATTAATAACACTTACCATAACCAATGATTTGTAGTAAAATTAACTACTATATCATGATTAACAGCGTTCATTCTGTTCACTTTAATTCCTAATTAATACGGCAATTTTACCCGGCTAATTAACCATGCGGCCGGCCGTATCAACAGTGCGGGCAAAAGGGTTTAAAAATTTATTAGTTAAAACGGCAAACTCCCGCCTGGTAACCGGGCGGTTCATATCAAAATCAGATGTAAACTTATATTGTGCTTTCCAGGCCTTTTGTATATTGATCTGTAAAACTTTAGGCTCTGTTAAGGTAATTTCGCTAATAAACGATAACAGGTTGCCCTGCGTAAATTTCCCGGTGGGCTTTTCTTTATTGAACCATAAAAACGCACGGGAATATATCTCTTTAAAAAACGGCTCCACTTCGGCTGTGTTCACTACGGAGTCGGGCATAAAAAGTAATTGTCCGCCATCATCATTTACCGGCCGCTTACCTTTTAACAAACCGGTTACTGCTACCTGCTGCATAGCCCTTAAATAAGGGTCGGTTGGCTTCATATCGGTAAAGGGTAACAGGTAAGCTTTAAAATCAAGCAGCTCGCCCTGTATGATACGTACATTCAGTTTTTTAGTAGTGGTTTTAAAAAAGGCACAAAATGCTGCCGTTGCTCCAGCCCCCTGCCCAAGGGTAAGCTGATTTGGCAGGTACTGTAAATCATCGCCGGGAATAACCTTATCAGTTATTAATAAATTATCGGCCGTTTTTTCAACAATGGCACTTAGTGGCACAAAATAAGCCGGCTGCCCGGGCAGGCTCTCGCCTACGGCAATGCTGGTTCTGTATAAGGTTGTAAGCTGACTATTGGTACTGAAATCAAATGGGAAAACATTTATTCCCAGTTTTTTGGCTACAGATGCGCCAGTGGTTGCATCAATAACAACCTTCGCTTTTATCAACTGCGATTCACCATCATGACTAATGGTTACCTCCCATATATCACCGTCTTTTTTTATTGCAGTAAACGAGGAATTGAGCTTTACGGTAAGGTTTTTAACGGTATCGGTTATTTTTTTGAGGATGGCTGCTCCGGTGTATGGCTCAAAACTGATACCGGCATTACCGGTGGTATCATAACCCGGCGTTTTTTTATAGAATGCTATGGTTCTTTTACGAAACTCGCCCCATATACCTGATGGCAAACTTGCTCCGCGGGTAACGGCTACCATTGTTTGTGAGGTCATTGACGAACAGAGCTGCGTATCAGGTGTTATTAACAAGGTTTTTAACTTACTGCGTGCTCCCTGTATGGCTGCCGCTGTACCGGCGGCTCCGCCACCTACTACCAGTATATCGGTTTTAATGGCTTGAGCATATATAAATGAACTATTTAACAGGAATATTATTAAAAATATCTTCTTAGCCATTGATTTAGTAAGTAGCTATCAAACGCTAAATTAGGGCAAAAGCTTGTGGTAGTTTTAAATTATACCTAAATTAATTTTTTTTTAGCTCATGACAGACGAACAAATGAAATACCCGATAGGGAAATTTTCCCCTCCGGCATCATACACTAATGAGGATATACGCCAATGGATAGCCGATATAAGCACCCTGCCCGGCAAGTTAAGGCACGCCATAACCGGGTTAAATTACCAGGAGCTGGATACCCCGTACCGCACCGGCGGCTGGACACTCAGGCAAGTGATCCATCACCTGGCCGATAGCCACATGAACTCCATTACCCGGTTTAAGCTGGCATTAACCGAAAATAATCCCGTTATAAAACCTTACGAGGAAGCCGACTGGGCGTTATTGCCTGATTACCGGTTGCCCGTTGAACCATCTTTAAAAATGCTGGAAGGCATACATCAGCACTTTGTTGCCTTGTTTGAAAGCTTTACAGAAAATGAATGGGCCCGCACGTTTGTTCATCCCGCATCGGGCGAAACCATTTCGCTGGTCAGGGGCCTGGCTACTTATGCATGGCATAGCAGGCACCACCTGGCCCACATTACCGAAACGGTTAAGAAATTCGGTGTGAAAGCTTAAAGCGAAAGGCTTAAAGCAGATAGCCTCCTGGCGCATGACAATTCATTTTGCCTAAAGCGATTCGGAGGTTTATAATAAGCTTTTTGCTTTAAGCTTTAAGGTTTCCGCTTAAACAGCGGCCGGGAAGCTCAGATAAAAAGAGGTGCCGCTGCCCATGGTGGTTTCAAACCATACTTTGCCATTGGCATTTTCAATAGAGTTTTTAACAAACGCGAGCCCCAAACCTGTTCCTGAACTTTTGGTGGTGAAGTTGGGTTCAAATATTTTCTCGCGCATGTTTTCCGGTATGCCGTTACCATTATCCTTAATGGTAAGTAAAATATTTTTACTGGTGATCAAGTAATTTATTTCAATGATACCCTGCCTGTCTGGCGGGGTTGCTTCAATGGCATTTTTTAACAGGTTATTAAAACAGCGCAGCAATTGATCGCGATCGGCGCTGATGATAAATGGTGTTTCGGGCTGCTGATAGGCAATATAAATATTATCCATCTGTTTAAAAATGGTTACTGCCTGCCCCAGCATTTCAAAAATATTGATCTGCTCAATACGGGTATCCGGCATTTTGGCAAAGGCCGAAAATTCCGAAGCAATTGACGAAAGGCTTTCGATCTGCTCTACAAATGATTTGCTGAAACGCTCAAACTTTTGATCAAACTTAGGGTCTTTATCCCTCCATGATTTATCAAGCAGTTGTAAACCCAGCTTCAATGGCGTTAACGGGTTTTTAATTTCATGGGCCACCTGCTTGGCCATTTCGCGCCAGGCGCTTTCACGCTCTGACTGGGCCAGCCGGTGCGCACTATTCTCCAGGGCCGATATCATTTTATTGTACTCCTTTATCAGCGCCCCAATCTCGTCATTACGGGCCCATTTAATAGGTTCGTTTTTCTTGCCGTATATGGTTTTACTCAAGCTTTCCTGTATAAAGTTTAACGGGGCGGTAATTTGCCGGGCTATAATAATGGCAAACAACCCAATGGCTATAAAAACCAGGGCGTATACGTTAATCATTACATTTAATAATGCGCTGATGCGCTCCCGGTAATCGGCCTCATTTGAAAAATAAGGGAGCTGGATATAGGCTACCGTTTTGTTTGATCTCAATATGGGTGCATAAGCAGCCTTGTAGCTTAACTCGCCTATTTTTTCTTCATTTACAAACTCGGATTTTTGCAGCTTGCTTAAATAAATAAAGGCGCGGGCATTCATCCTTTTGGCCGATAGGCCGTACTCATAAATTTTAGGCTGGGTGGTTACCAGCGGCACCCCGTTGGTATCAAACAAGGTTAAATCTGTGGAGTAGTTGTTGGCCAGTTCGTTAAAGCTTACCTGACTTTCGTCATTAACGTTATAAATGTATTTGTTGAAAACGCCGCTCTCAAATGCAGTAACTATACGGGTTATTTTATCGCGGATCATTTTGTCCTGCTGGGTGTGGTATTGGGTACTGATGGATACGAAAGTGATAAAACCCACCATAATGAGCGTGATCATTACCGCAAATATCATTGAAAACTGGATGCGGGTGCGGTATAATATCCTGTCGAAATTTAACCTGAAGTACCATTTGAGCTTATTGTCCTCAATGCTAAGTATCCTAATGCGCACCCATAGCCATCTTATGGCTACAATAACTGCACTAAATATCAGCATTACCACAAAAAAGAAGGTGAGGGTGGTTATAGCGCTGTATAAGGAATTTTCCTCTTTACTTACTATAATTAAATTACGTTTGCTGGGCTTATATATGAGGTGATTATAGGTTGTAAAATTATCATACCAGGCCGAATTATTACTTCGGGTAGTTTTTACCAGGTATTTTTTAATGTCGCCGGCAAACTCGGTATTATCAAGGGTGTACACATAGTTACCCTTTTGGCTCAGCAATTTGTTATCAATATAAAAAGCGTAGGAGTAATCCTTAAACTCATCTTCGGGTTTGATGTGCCCGTCAATCAACAACTCCGGGAACGAGCCTAATGATTGCAGCGGCTTTGATTTTAATTCAATTACCAGGGTACCGAGCTGTTTGCCGCGGTGATTTATGGGCAGTATGGCAAAATAGTTCTGAAACCCAAATGATTCATTTTCGCGGTAAAAATAGTCGGATACCTTAAATGAACTGTATAGTACCAGATCCTTAAAAACATCTAAAGAGTAATTATCTCCGGCTACGGGCTGCTCCTTTTCATTATACTCATGTACTTTAAACTCATATTTTGAAAGGTATCCATCAAAGTAAAGCTTTTGGAAACGGGTTTTCAAAAATTCGTTGTTGTGCACTGTAGCCTCGTTAAAATACCTGCTGATGGCGGTATCGGCTATAATCTGCCCTTCTACCCTTTTAAAAATATAATCGGCTGTTGCATCATCCGGAATTTCCAGTTTCTGAACCAGGGCTTCGCGCGTTTCCCGCTCCTTTACACTTTCAAACTGGTTAAGTTTTATAGCCGAAATAAGCGCACATATTAACACTATACCTAAAAAGGTGATGGCATTAAGCCGGCCTTTATAGTATAAAAAGCTGTAGCCGCGTATAAATACCAGTATTACCCACAAAATATAAAAGGACGTAAACTCCTTATACCATGCAAAAACGGCCGTGGTTAAAATAACGCTAATCACCAGCAAAAATGCCTGATGTGACCGTGGTATTAAAAGCTTAAGGCATATAAAAAGGGCAATCTCATCAATAATATAAAATGTTAAAAAACTAAAGCATAGCATTAACACCCCCAACAGGCTAAAGCCCGACAGGCTAAGTACATTATTTACGTTAAAATTTATTTTTGAGTTAATAACCAACCCATAAAATAAATTTAAAAGCAGCGTTGATGCTACAAGGAGTATTAATATACAGGCAATTACAATGGAATAGCTGGCAACCTTACCAACAGGCACTGTTTTAAACAGGCGTTGCCGCTGCAGATACAAGAAAGTAACAAACCAGAATATGCTTAAAATATTGATGCAAAAATCACCCAGGGAGGGGTACACCACACTTGAGGCGTAAAATGCCGGATTAAAGATAGGCAGGGTATAGGCAAAATCGGGCAGATTATAATGCAGGTTAATGTACCTGAACAGTACAATAAACAACGCTAAAAAAATCACCGATAATAGCGCATAGTCCTTTGAAGCCACATAGCTGCAAACGTTATGCATCAAGATACATAAGGTTAAAACGGTTAAGATCCAGAATAGCAGCTCATAGTAAACAAAGGCATAGTTAATACTGCTTGGCTTTAACTTTATGGAGAAAAGGTAATCATGATTGCTGCTATGTACCTCATATACGTTATAATCGCCATTATTGGCAATATCAATATTGTCGTCCTTAACCAGGTCCTTGTCAAATGTGTTTTGGAGGTACTGGTTTTCAAACGCGTAATTAATTTTTACCGGGATAAAAAAAATGACGGCGAAATCGCCTTCCGTTTTTTTTATGGTTTCATAATAACCGTTGGGCTGTTTAATAAATGAGTAGCCTTCGCTTATATCTGCCAGGCTATCCGGAATAACCTTGATACCACTCCAAAACTGCAGGTGGTTATTACGCTGCGTAACAAACCATATATGATTTTCGGTAGTAAACTCGTTAATATCATTAAGCGCATCCGCCTCATTATCGGGCAGCTTTTTCAGCTTGTTAAACTTTGCCTTATCGTTTATCTGCCCATTTATATAAGCCTCCTTTTTGTGCAGGTTGTTTTCAAGGGTAATACCGGTTTGCGCCAGGTTATTTACGGGGGTATATGTTTTTTGAACAATGATAGCCGTAAATAATAAACAAACGCCTATCAGGGTCAGCAACAAGCGTATTTTTCCGGAGGTAGTCAAATGGCCTTATATAAATAATTTATTAATAACGATAAAAGGCACTTTTCAGTGCCTGTAAAACTATTGCTGTAAAGCAGCGCTGCTGGTTTCAACCGACCTGTCAACCTTTTTTACAAGCCCCTGCAATACATTCCCGGGACCTACTTCAATAAAGGCGGTTGCACCGTCTTCGAGCATATGTTTTACGGTTTGCGTCCATCTTACCGGACCGGTAAGCTGAGCTATTAAGTTTTGTTTGATGAGTTCAGGATCAACGTATGGTTTAGCATCAATATTCTGATATATAGGGCAAACCGGCTGGTTAATTGCCGTAGCAACAATAGCGGCTTCCAGCTCAACCCGTGCCGATTCCATTAACGGCGAATGGAATGCACCGCCAACCTTAAGTTTTAAGGCTCTTTTAGCACCGGCGGCAAGCAGTTTTTCGCAAGCTTCGTCAACCCCGGCAATGCTGCCAGAAATTACCAGCTGCCCCGGGCAGTTATAATTTGCGGTAACTACTACATTGGTAGCTTGATGACATACATCCTCTACCGTAAAATCGTCCAAACCCAAAATTGCCGCCATGGTTGATGGCTGCAGCTCACAGGCCTTTTGCATGGCATTGGCACGTGCGGCTACTAAACGTACACCATCCTCAAATGATAATGCACCTGCAGCTACCAATGCAGAAAATTCGCCTAAAGAGTGACCGGCAACCATATCTGGTTTAAAATCTTCGCCTAAAATTGTGGCTAAAATAACTGAATGCAGGAATATAGCTGGTTGGGTAACATTTGTTTGAATAAGATCTTCGGCTGTACCATCAAACATTACGTCGGTGATACGGAAGCCCAATATTTCATTGGCTTTTTCAAACATTTCACGGGCTACGTCTGACTGCTCGTACAGATCTTTACCCATACCTGGAAACTGGGCACCCTGCCCTGGAAAAATATATGCTTTCAATTTAGTGTTCAATTAGGGTTTAGATATTAAACTTATGCAGCCTATGTCAGAAAGAATTTTACTCAATCATTAATAAGCCGATTTCTTAATTTTTGTTTTAGTAAATATTTATTGGCTATCAGCTTAATTTGGCCGATATCAAATTTAAAAATTCTGTGCGGGTTTTTTCTTTTAAAAACTCCCCGGTAAATGCTGATGTGGTAGTTACCGAATTTTGTTTTTGTACACCGCGCATACTCATACACAGGTGGCGGCACTCAATAACCACCCCTACGCCAATAGGATTAAGGGTTTCCTGTATACAATCACGTATTTCATTGGTGAGGCGTTCCTGTACCTGCAGCCTGCGGGCAAAAACGTCAACTATACGCGGTATCTTGCTTAGGCCAACCACATATCCGTTTGGAATATAAGCAATGTGCGCTTTACCAAAAAAAGGCAGCATGTGATGCTCACACATAGAGTACACCTCAATATCTTTTACAATTACCATCTGGCTGTACTCCTCCTTAAACATGGCCGAGTTCATAATCTGTTTTGCATCCAGATCATAACCGTGTGTAAGGTATAACATGGCTTTGGCCATACGTTCAGGGGTTTTTAGCAAACCTTCACGCTCAGGATTTTCGCCTATTTGTTTTAAAACGTCATGGTAGTTAGCTGATAGATTGATGATCAGTTCGGGGTTGTACCTGTCAACCTTGGTGTAACCGTAAACTTCATCATCGTCGTCGTCGCGGGCTGGAGTGTGGTCGTTATTCATCTTTTCAAATTACCCGCCAAAATATTCTGCGGAATTGTTTTCGGTTTCATACAATTTAACGGAGTGTAAAAAAACGCCTTCGTAAGCTTCAATAGGCGCCTTAAGCTGGTTAAATATCTCAATACACAACAGTTCGGTTGATGCCATTTTACCTTCCATAAAGGCAACATCCTTATTGATGTTCTTATGGTCAAGCTTTTCAATAACGTAATCGTTAATAATTATTTTAAGCTCCTTAAGGTCAATCAGATAACCGGTTGCGTGTGTAACTTCGCCTTTAACCGTTACAAACAGGTTATAGTTGTGCCCATGCCAGTTGGGGTTGGCGCACTTGCCAAATACCTCATTATTTTTTTCAGCGCTCCATTCCTCACGGTACATCCGGTGAGCGGCATTAAAATGTTCTTTGCGCGTTATGTGTATCATCATAATATTTGTGGGTGCAAATATACAAAACAAAAATACGTGAGTTATTTTATCTTAGCAGTCAAAAAAAAGCAATATGCTTATATTAATAGTTGCCGCCACGGCTCCTGAGGTTGAGCCTTTAGTAAACCATTTTGGCCATAAGCTTGATGTATTAATAACCGGCGCTGGCATGGTGCCAACCGCCTTTGCCTTAGGCCGTCAGTTTAACATGCACAAATACGACCTGGTAATTAACCTGGGTATAGCCGGCAGTTTTGACCGGGGAATTACGCCCGGCTACGTAGTTGAAATAACCGAAGATACCTTTGCCGAAACCGGCGCCGAGGACGACCAGGATTTTATACCGATTACCACCCTTGGTTTTGGCGAAAATACCTTTAGGCCCACCACCTCGCTTGACCAGGTTTGTAATAGCCTTTACCTTGAAAAAGCAAGAGCCATTACTGTAAATACTGTTCATGGTAACGAGGAATCTATCAAAAAAGTACAGCGGCGTTTAAACCCGCAAATAGAAACCATGGAAGGGGCTGCCTTTTTTTATGCCTGCCGGCAGTTTAACATGCCATGCCTGCAGATCAGGGCAGTGTCAAATTATGTAGAAAAACGTAACCGCGACAACTGGGACATACAACTTGCCATTAAAAATCTGAATAACTTTGCCATTGAACTGGTTAACCGGATCGGCAACAATTAAATTTCTGGTTCGTGTTGCAGAGAGCGGGATTTATGTCGCCTGAAATTTGCACTGCAAAAAAAGAAGCATAACATGATAAATGAATTGCGCAACACTCAGCACGGGCCACATAACGTATACTTATGAAACTAACACTCGGATTTTCACCCTGCCCCAATGATACTTTTATTTTCGACGCACTGATACATCATAAAATAGATACCGAAGGCCTGGAGTTTGAGGTTTTTTATGATGATGTGGAAACCCTTAATCAAAAAGCATTTCGCGGCGAGCTGGATGTTACCAAACTAAGCTATCATGCTTTTGCCTATGTGGCCGATAAATATGTACTGCTTGACTCGGGCAGCGCTTTAGGTTATGGCGTTGGCCCCATGCTCATTTGTAAGGGAAATGAAAACGAGTTACGTGAACAACTAGAAACCGGCAACCCGCAGCTTAAAGTAGGTATTCCGGGCAAATATACCACTGCCAACTTTTTGTTAGGTTATGCCTTCCCCAGGGCTACCAATAAAGTGGAGCTGGTGTTTTCAGATATTGAGAATGCCGTACTGGAGGGCCGGGTAAATGTAGGCCTTATTATTCACGAAAACCGCTTTACCTACCAGGATAAAGGCCTTAAAAAAATTATTGACCTGGGCGATTACTGGGAAAAACAAACCGGATGCGCCATACCATTAGGTGGCATTGTAGCAAACCGTAACCTGCCGTTGGATGGTCAGCACAAACTGAACCGTGTGCTGCGTAAATCTGTAGAGTTTGCCTTTGCCAATCCCAAATCAGGACTGGAGTTTATCCGCTCGCATGCCCAGGAAATGAGCGAGGAGGTAATGTATAAACACATTGAACTTTATGTAAATAAATACTCTGTTGAACTGGGCGATGAAGGCCGAAAAGCCATTAAACTCCTGTTTGATACCGCTTTGAAAAACAATACCATTCCAGCTATTCAAGAAGAATTATTTTTGAGTCCCCTAACTGTTTAAGAATCCACATAGATTCTTAAATCAAATAAAGAAGAGCAGCTCTTGGCTGCTCTTCTTTATTAAGATCGTGTCATCCTGAACTTGTTTCACTGTTGTCCGGGGAAAATAATTTTCCAGGACAACCACTAATAAAAAAGGCCGGAAATATTTCCGGCCTTTATCATGTTAATATATTTGAGT
>NZ_JACHBZ010000032.1 GCF_014200575.1 Mucilaginibacter saanensis
TGGTCAGTTTGCCCCGGAATGGGGTGGTCAATTTGACGCGGAATCACTGGTCACATTCCGCCGGAATTGGGTGGTCAATATCAGCGGTATATCCACCAGGCCCTTAAAACGGCATTAATGAGTAAATATCCTGATGCTGCTAAAGTTAGCTGGGAAAAAGAGAAAGGAAACTACGAAGCCAACTGGGGCGGCAAATCGGGCGAGGATAACTCGGTAGTATTTACCCCGGCAGCCGTATTTGTTGAAATTGTTAAAGCTATACCGGTTAGCTCGTTACCTGCATCAATAGCTCCTTATGTTGCGGCACATTACAAAGGCCAAAAAATTAAAGAGGCGGGTAAGGTTACTGATGCTACCGGGAAAACAATGTATGAAGCCGAAATTAAAGGCGGAGATCTGATTTTTGATGAGAAAGGCAACTTTATAAAAAAGGACTAAATATTAATGCACCGTTATATTAATCGAAAATACATTATGCTTTATGTGATGGGAACTTTAACGATAGGGTTTCTGTTGCTTACGGCATTTGTTTTTTTCTTCCCATCATCGCTGATAGACCGCGAATTTTCAGAAGAGGTGCAGGAGCACCATAACCTGATTTTAGACACTATAATGAAGGCGATTAGCTGGTTTGGTTATTTGCCCAATGCACCCATTACCGTTACAAGCATCGCGCTGATATTTTTTTATTTTAAATATAAAAAAGAGGCATTATTCCTTTTATCTACACTCCTATCAGGTGTCGTAAGTTCTATCATTAAATTATTGATCAATCGTCCCAGGCCTTCGGAGCCATTGGTAAGGATAATCGTTAGAACTCAACAGCAAAGCTTCCCCAGTGGGCACGTGCTTTTTTATGTGCTGTTTTTTGGCTTTTTGACATTTCTTATGTACGAAATCAAAACCATTCCGAAATTCATCAAAGTGACGGTTTCTGTAATCAGCCTGCTTTTTATTTTTACCATACCTTACTCGCGTGTTTACTTGGGTGCGCATTGGTTTACTGATGTAGCTGCCGGTTTTTTATTGGGCCTGATATGTTTATATGTTCTGAGTGTTTTGTATTTAAAAAAGTTATCAATTAAAAAATAACATTGGAAAGTACGATGCTTTGGCAAAATCTCCTTTATTGCTTTTGGCATGTCCTTTAATTGTATAGAAAACTTAAGCCCGGTTACCTGATTATTAACCACGATCTAAACTTGGAAATCAAGACTTGGAACCGTATAAAGCCACTCATCGGGCAAGTGTCCATCTAAAAATTACTTAGCTTTGTACCGGTAATATGTTCGTCTGTGCGTTTAGGCTTGATTGGCAATAAGAATATAATAACAAGTGTAACAACAGACCGTTGAACCCTACCTAATTCATTAATCGCGTTCCAGTAATTATCTTTACAATTTTGTATCTTTCGATATGCCAAAGCCGCTAAACGTATTTACTAAAGATACCCTCACTCGAAAAGAATTGTTTTATATAAAGAAAAATGTTAGCCGTGAAAATTTTGCGACTTGGCTAACTGATAATTTTCGGGCTATACGTTGCTATCACGCTGGGCGACCAATAGATTTAACCACTTATTTTGAACATGGGCTTCGGCCAAATAACTTGAACCAAGCGCTGGAATCATTCCATAATTTTTTAAAAACAGTTAATTATGTGGGTAAGATCGATGTACAGGAAACTGTTGAACTTTTTAAAGGTAAAAGTGACCGATTTGTCTATGTTATTTTAGATAAATATGATTTTATCGATCAGGCACCGCACTATTGGATATATGGCAGTGAATTTATGTTATGTTTGGCGCAAAATACGGCCTACCATTTAAAGGATGATTTAAAGAAGATAGGAACACCAACTATTTTTACTTGTGATTTGCCATTTGACCTGATAAATAATAGTGAGTTAATAAGCTTATACGATAGGATAAAAGATACCAATGGGACTTTTAATCAAATGTTAAATGATATTTTCTCTAACTATACCATTATCATCGAAAACAACATATCCCCACATTGCATCATTGCCCACGAACATCCGACTGAACGTGTCCAAGATTTCCATGCAGGAGGTTATTATCAAAATTCAATGGTATATTGTGAGGCTTGCCAACCGTCATGAGAAAGCGGAATAGCACTTTAAATCAAAGTTGGAACTCCCATTTTTTTGGCTTCCATTCACGTTGATTGTTTGGCAGCCTATATATTACAGGAACTGCTTTATATAACCGGATGGGACTGACAAACAAAGTGCCGCATAATATAAGTATAGCCAGCCGGGATAAGCGGGTACTTACACCTATCGGGAATATACAGCTCAGGCCCGTAAAAAGCCATGTGGATGTGACCAATGAGAACTATCTTTTATTGGAAATACTATATGCTACTAAAGATCTAAAGATCATCCCTGACGTGGATCATAATCGTGCGGTTCAGAATTTGCTCCGGCAGTTAACTGATGTCACTGATAAATCAAAGCTGGTTAAGTTGGCATTGAAATACCCGCCGAGGGTGCGCGCATTGGCCGGGTCATTATTAGAGCAACTGGGCTTTAAAGCAATTGTTGCCCTGCTCGGAAAAAGCCTTAACCCTTTATCTGCTTATACCTACGGAATCAGCGCGGAGGCTTTACCAACACACACGAACTGGAACATTTTATGATGCACCTGCACGAAAATACGGAACTTTTCCGCGACGCCGTTCTTGCGACAGCGCAGCAGTTTGGCTTTCAGGAAATCTTTATTGAAAAAGATTATTGGGTACACCGTAGCGTTAGAAACTATTTTTAAATCTGATATGGCGGGCCACGCTGTATTCAAAGGTGGAACTGCATTGTCGAACTGCTACCAGTTGATTGAGCGGTTCTCAGAAGATATTGATAGTTAGAGTAAACAGCCAAAAATGCCGTTATCTGCTTGTTTTTATGGTAGAACAAACAAGCCCCATTTGTTAGTGTTGTATAAGCACAACTAAATTTACGCTTCGATTTATGACCAATCCCCCCATTTATCCGCTGCTGTTTGACCCGATATATCAATACCGTTTATGGGGCGGCAGGAAACTGGCTAAGCTATTAGCTAAACCCCTTCCAAAAGGCGATCCCATTGGAGAGGCGTGGTTATTAAGCGACCGGGCGGATCATGCCAGCCAGGTTTTAAATGGCAGCCTGAAAGGAATGACAATCACGGATCTGATGAAGCATTACCAGGCCGTATTAATGGGGAAATTTGCAGATCACTATGAACGATTTCCCTTATTACTGAAGTTTCTGGATTGCAAGGAGGTACTGTCAGTTCAGGTCCACCCGGCAGATGATCAGCTGCAATATATTCCCAAAGGCGATTCTGGCAAAACCGAGGCATGGGTGGTACTGGAAACCGGAAAAAAAGCCCGTATATATGCGGGGCTTACTCCGGGAACTACGGCGGAGAATTTAAAGCGATCTATTACAGATAAACACGTAGCTGACCATCTGCATAGCTTTACGCCGAAGGTCGGTGATGGTATATTTATTAAATCGGGTACTGTACATACGCTTGGCGGGGCTGTTGTTTTCGAGGTACAGGAAAACAGCGACACGACCTTCCGACTTTATGACTGGGACCGCACCGATGCCAAAACCGGTAAGCCAAGAGAGTTGCAGGTAAAGGAGGCCTTAGCCTGTATCGATTTTAAGCAAGTGAACATCGGGCCCGTAAAACGGGTAGTTGCTGAACAACCCGGCTTAAATAAAGAAAAGCTATTTGATAACGATCATTTTACACTTTGGCGGGTTAAAAGCGGGGATGTATTTATGGTTGGCGCTAAAAATGAGCCAAGAATCCTGATTGGCATTGAAGGGTATGGATCGGTTGAATTTGAGGGAGTTAACTATCCTTTGCGTAAAGGTTCGGTTATGCTCCTGCCGGCGATATTAGGTGAATGTTCGTGCCTGCCAAGAGGCGCTGTCACGCTACTGGAAATTGGTATCCCATCTGAAAAACACACGAAATGAGGCCATTCAAGTTGACTCGCTTAGGTACGATCATGGAACCTAAACCCGGCAATGAGCAGGAGGTCGAGGGTGTGCTCAATCCTGCCGTGACCCGTGGCCCTGACGGCCATTTATATCTGTTCCCCCGGCTGGTAGCCAAAAATAATTATTCACGCATCGGGATAGCGAGGGTGAAATTTAATGAGGCGGGCGACCCTGTAGATGTGGAACGACTGGGCATTGCGCTTCAGCCCGAAGCAGACTACGAGAAACGTCCCGATGGGGCCGGAGGCTGCGAAGATGCAAGGGTAGTTTATTTAGCCCCGTTAAAGTATTATATTATGACCTACACCGCGTTTGGCCCAAATGGACCACGCATAGCGATGGCTAAGTCAACGGATCTTTTTAATTGGGAACGTTTGGGGTTGGTCAGTTATTTAACCTATAAACATATTGATTTTGATGGTATCAATAACAAAGATGCGTGTGTTTTTCCGGAGTATATACCCAGCCCCCATGGAAATATCTCGATTGCCATGCTGCACCGGCCACTTTTTCCAGGGACAAGACCGGAGGAAATTGTTAAACAGTTGGGAAACCGTAAAATTGACGATCATAAGGAAAGCATTTGGATATCTTATTATAATCTGAAAGACAGCGGCCCATCGCTCAGGTATGACCGGTTTACATCGCATCACCGTTTAGCTATCCCGGAGCAAGCCTGGGAACAATTAAAAATAGGCGCAGGCGCTCCGCCCGTGTTAACCAAACATGGCTGGTTGGTTATTTATCACGGTGTACATGCATTAAATGGGTCCACAGTTTCCGACCCTAAATTATGCTATTCGGCGGGGGTGATGATCTTATCAGAAAAAGAGCCACAAAAAATACTATACCGATCTTCTGAACCCATATTGAAGCCTGAATTACCTGAAGAAATGGTTGGCACTATAGCAAATGTGGTGTTCCCAACCGGAACAGACCGCCGCGACGATATCGGCAAGCCCAACCGCATCGACGTTTATTACGGCATGGCTGATAACCGGATCGGGGTAGCACGTCTCGATCTTCCCGAAAACCTGGAATAGCTATAATACCAAACAGGTTATTGATAAAAACAAATCAGCAAATCAAAGGTTCTTTATATATACTTTCCTATTTTGTGGGTCTATTCTAAGTCTTAAACTTAATTAAGATCGAAATTTGACATTATGGACACCTACAAAACTATCTGAAGAAGATCAAAAGGCCTTGCTAAAATTTCCTGTTTATATATCGCTGCTGGCAGCCAATGCAAATGGTGAAACGGATGAGGCAGAAAAAAATAGCGCTATTGATTTCGATCATACCAAAACCTATACCGCAAACGCGCTGCTACTCGGTTTTTATGAACGGGCCGACCAACTTTTCCGATCAAATTTCGAACAGATCGACAACGAACTGCCGAAAGACAAACTTCAGCGCGATGTGGCGATCAAGGCGGAACTAAGCAAGATAAAAGAATTATTGAAAAAATTCAGTCCGGCATACGCCAATGCGATGCACCAAAGTATGAAATCATTTAAAGAACATGTGTCTGAGGCGCATCATAATGTGCTGGAAGATTTTTTATTTCCCATTCCCATTAAAGGACTAACCGATTAGTTAGCTGAATATTTGTGTTAATGGTATGCTTTTTTCATCGCTTCAAAACCGGAAACGACATCAAAAAGTTCTTCATCAATCGTACTTTGGCGCAAACTTTGAAATTTCTTACCCAAACTGTCCAGCATATCACCTATGCTTTTTTCCGCACGCTGCATGGCTTCCAGCCGGCTTGCATTTTCAGCCGCCAAAGACTCTGCGCAAGCCCTGAAAACCGAAACAAACAGGTAGGCGCTAATAAGCGCTGTCAAGGTTGTTGCCGCATTTCCGGCAACTTCGGGTATCTTATTAGTCGGCCAGGGTGTAGTTATGATGTCCTGCATCCATTGCTCGTCAAGCGGTAACAAATGCTGCATAACAGCATCATACCCGGAGCCGGTTTTCGGCTGATTGTGGAACACGAAAAATTGCTTTATATGGTGGGTTTCCCGCATCGCTTCCATGTCAATCAAAATATGTTGAACGAGCGGCGTAACCGCATCTATCGAGCCGGGGACCGGATAAGATCTCGTGACGGCAAGCCCTGCATCAGCCAAAAGTGCCTGCACTCGTTCGCCGATCACCCAGACCTCTTTTTTACCGGGTATCGACCGTAATGATTGCTGCACGTAGCCGGAGATCTGATCGTTAAATTGCCCAACCAAGCCTAGGTCAGAGCCGAAAACAATAGTGCAAATAACCTCGTCATCAGATTTCTGAAGTACTGGTTTTTCAATTACCGTTTGAATTTTTTCTGCTGTCAGGTAGGCTTTGATCCCCAGTGTTACGGTATGGTAATAATCCCCAAGCGACTTTACCGCTGCTTCATATTGCGTTATCCTGGAAGCGGCCATAGCCTTCATCGCTTTCACAACCGACTTAATGTCTTTTGCACCTTCCAGTTTCCGGTTCAGCTCTTCTAATGTATCCATTAATTTGGTTTTTGATCCTGATCCGGCTCAGCCTTTTGCTTAAACGGCGCAAGAAGTTCCCCCGCAGTCTTTAAGATGACATCATGATCCGTATCGTTCAAAGGCTGGGCGGCGAATAGTCGTTTGAGTACTTCGCCGGGAAATTGATCCGTACTTTTCAGCAAAGTTGCTTCTGCTTCCTGTACTTTGTCAACAGGAATTTCGTCAAAAAGACCGCTGGTTAAGGCAAGCAATACCACTATTTGCTGTGGCACCGTTAAGGGATGAAGTTCGTTTTGCTTGAGAACGCTTCGGATACGTTCTCCGTGGTCAATTATTTTCTTTGTGTTTTCATCTAAATGGGTGCCAAACCTGGAAAAGTTTTCCAGTTCTGCGAATTGAGCATATTGCAGTTTAAGGCTGACGATAGCTTTATAGGCGGGTAACTGCGCATTGGAGCCAACACGCGAAACAGATTTTCCCACATCAACCGCCGGTAAGATCCCAGCTTCAAACAGTTTAGGTGAAAGATAGATCTGGCCATCAGTAATGGAGATCAGGTTGGTAGGAATATAAGCGGAAATATTCTGAGCTTCCGTTTCAATGATCGGCAGCGCGGTGAGCGAGCCGCCCTTTAATTTATCGCTAAGGTGCGTGGCTCTTTCCAACAGCCTGGAATGGATATAAAAAATATCACCCGGAAAAGCTTCCCGCCCCGGAGGCCTGCGCAGCAACAGCGATAACTCGCGGTAAGCGCGCGCATGATGCGTAAGGTCATCATACACAATTAATACATTACGGCCCTGTTCCATAAAATATTCGGCGATACTGGTAGCGGCATAAGGCGCGATATATTTTAGCCCGGCTGTATGGTTACCTTCTGCAACCATAACAACAGTATAGGCCATAGCCCCCTTTTCTTCCAGGTTGGCAATTACTTTGGCGACAGCCGCAGCACGCTGCCCGATAGCACAATACACGCATAGCACGTTCTTCCCCTGCTGGTTAAGTATCGTATCAATAGCAATTTGTGTTTTCCCGGTTTGCCTGTCGCCGACGATCAATTCGCGCTGGCCTCGGCCTATTGGGATCAGTGCGTCAACGACCTTGATACCGGTTTGTAATGGCGCATTTACCGCCATCCGGTCCATAATAGCGGGTGCGGGTCTTTCAATAGGTAGCCTTTTTCCCGTTGGGATGGCGCCTTTGCCATCAATCGGTATCCCCATTGGGTCTATCACCCGGCCTATCAGGTGATCACCTACCGGGATATCCATTACCCTGCCGGTACGTTCAACTTCGTCGCCGGCATTCAACAGCGCATCGTCTCCCAGCAAGATGACGCCGATCTCTTCTTCGTCCAGGTTATAGGCTATGCCATAAAGGTTTTCGGAGAATTTCAGCAGTTCTTCAAACCCTGCACCTTCGAGGCCCGAAACTTTTACAATTCCCGTAGCTACGCTGGTCACCTGGCCAACCTCGCGGGGCGCAAATGCAAATTCATGTTCCGAGATAGCAATGTCCAGGTGTTCGAACGTATGCGCTAAGTTGTTTTTTAAAGAAGTTGATGACATATCGTTATTTCTTAACCGCCTTGAGTGGTTCTTTTGCGCTTGAAGCCATGCTTTTTTCGAGTGAACTGATATACGCCGCAAAGCTCCAGGATAGTTTATAACCCTTTGTCACCAATTCGATCCCGCTAACCATTTTCGGATCGGTTTCAAACGCATATTTAATATCAGGGCCAAGCACTTCGGCTATGGCTGTTTTGATACTTTTTTGTTCCTTTTCGGGTAGTTCAAAGGCGCTTTTGATGGATAATGCTGATCCTGCATGAAAGGCGTCGGTAAATTGCTTTTTGTCCTTTGCTGAAATTGCTTTAATGTTCCTGATAAAAACATGAACGGTTTGCTCCTCCAGGTTAGTGGAAGCCAGTTCAGATAGGGCTTTTTTGGTGATCGATAAAACTTCTTCCTGCGTTTTTTGCAAGAATTGTTCATTCAAACTTTCCTGCAATTCTTTTGACGCTTCTTCCAGTTTATGCTTTACCGCTGCGGCTTCCGTTTTTGCGGCATCCAATAATTTTTGACGCTCTTTTTCAGCATCGCCGGTGACCCCGTCCATCATTTTCTTTTTATGTTGGTCAAAGGCATCGTTTTTCTTTTGAAATTCATCCTGCTCGATTTTGGCCTTCGCCACTTTGCTTTTAGCATCCGCAAGTTCGGCCGCTATTTTTTTTTCGCGCTCATCGATGGCCTGTAGAATTGGCTTATAAAGATATTTTTTCATTAGCCATACCAAAATCAGGAAATTGAGGATCTGGGCGACTACCGTGAACCAGTTAATTTGCATGAGGTGATTATTTAGCGATGATGTGCGTCCAGAACGGATTGGCGAATATCAATATCATAGATACCACGAAACAATAAATAGCTGTTGATTCGATCATCGCCAGCCCGACAAACAATGTCCTGGTGATGGTTGGCGCCGCATCGGGCTGCTGGGCAATTGAACTCAAAGCGGTAGCAACCGCTTTGCCTTCGCTCAGGGCTGGAAACATACAGCCGATTCCCGTCGTAAGCCCTGCCGTTATAATTGAAGCTATTGCTATTGCTGATACATTATCCATTTTTTTCCCTCCTTTAATTTGTTTTTTGATGTATTAATTTTTTCTTTTTGATACTTTCCTGCACAGCTGCTGCGATATAAACCGTGGCCAGGATGCTGAATATATAAGCCTGCACCATGCCGGTAAGCAGCCCAAGCGCTTTCATCACGATGGGGATAAATAATGGCGATATGCTTAGTAAGATCGCAATGATCATCCCGCCGCTCATGATATTGCCAAACAGCCTGATGGCCAGGGCCAGGGTCCGCGACAGTTCACTGATGATATTAAAGGGCAGCATAATAAAGGTTGGCTTGACATAGGTCTTCAGATAGGCCAAGAAACCGCTCTTTTGAATTCCGAAAAAGGGGACCGCCAGGAATACGGCAATAGCCAATGCTGCCGTGGTGGACAACGACCCGGTTGGCGGCTCATACCAGGGCAATATGATCCAAAAATTACACATAGCTATAAATAGAAAAAGCGTACCTATAAAGCCGATATATTCCCCGGGATTTTCCAGGCCCACTTCCTGTATCTGATCTTTGATCCCGGTTACGATCATTTCCAGCATACACTGCCAGCGGGATATCTTATGCGTTGTTTTTAGTTTGCGTGTCACCAGCTTCGCGCCGATAACCATAAATAACATGATCCCCCAGCTCGTAACGATGGTGAGGTTAATAGTGATAAAGCCACGGCTCCAAAAAACGGTTTGATCCGGTGTTAAATTCATGGCTGGCTTGTTGTTGTTAACAGGATTTGTTTTTGGTCAAGCCTGCTGGTGAACCGCATGATTATAAATCGCGCGACAATGAATCCTGCTACGGCTAATAACAGTCTTTGCCAGTTTCCCTGCGCAACAAAATAAAACCCGGTTAGTACCACCACTGTACGGGCGAGTGAACTACCTAATATCCAAAGGGCGGCGTAACTGCTCCCCAATGTTTTTTTGACAGTGAACCAAAGCCCACCAAAGAATACCACCCCTAAACCTATTCCGCTTATCAATGCTATAAGTATCATTTTTTCTTTTATTAATCTTGTTTATTTACCCAATTCCAGGCGATCAAACAACCGACTGCCAAACCCGAGATCAAGCAGGTTAACGTCCAGGAAAAGGATTGGGGATAATGTTTATCGAGCCATAGTCCGCCGATCGTACCTAAAAATGTGGGTACTGTCACCGACCAGCCGACCATTCCGAACATGCCCAAGCCAAACCATTCTGCCCGCTTTTTTTCGCTAAGCGCCTTTAGTTTCCGGTTTTCCTTTTCCGAGATCAGCCGGTGAAAAATATCGCCATCGTCCTTTCCTGAACCATCCATTTCATACCTCCTGGAACTTCTTTAGCCTGGAAAGGAACCCGTTCTCCAGTCTTGATGCCATATACTTCACTTTTTCCTCATCGGCACTGATATTTTTAAACTCGTTTTGTATAGTATCGGCCAGTTTACCCAGTTCAACCCCGCCCACTGCATTTCTGACGGACACCATGACCTCGTCACCTGCTTTTACCAGCAATCCTTCGTCTACCGCCAAATAATGCATCTTATCTGTTTTGTAAGCGAAAATTCCCGGCACGAGTACCGCCACACAGTCCAGCCGTTGCGGCAGAAAACCGTAAGAACCTTCACTGGTTTCCGCAACAATACTATCCACATTTTTTATTTCGGCGAATACTTTATAAGGGAGCAATATTTTCAGGTCCATAATCTTTCTAATGAGTTAATACAGGCTTTGAGGTCGTTGCCGCAACCGGCCCATCCTTTTTATCACCTTTATCCTTCTTCTTTAAAGCTTCATCAATATTCCCGATCATATAAAAAGCATTTTCGGGCAGGTCTTTAAATTCATCCGCCAGGATACGTTCGCAGCCATCCAGGGCATCTTTTAAGCTTACCACTTCGCCTTTAACCCCGCTGAATTGCTCTGTAGCGAAAAAGGGCTGGGTCAGAAAACGTTCCAGTCGCCTGGCCCGGTTGACTACAAGACGGTCACCAGTAGATAATTGCTCCATGCCCAGCATGGAAATAATATCTTTCAGATCTTCGTATTGTGCCAGCGTTTGCCTGATCTGCTGAGCGAGCTGATAATGCCTGTCGCCGATAATTCCGGGAGTAGCCATCTTAGAATTAGATTGCAGAAAATCTATAGAGGGATAAAGCCCTTCGGCGGCCCTTTCACGCGAAAGTACGATCGTTGCCGAAAGGTGTGAAAAAGCATGAACGGCAGCGGGGTCTGTCAGGTCATCTGCCGGGACATATACCGCCTGTATAGAGGTAATGGCACCGGCATCGGTATTAGCGATACGTTCTTCCAGTTCGGATAATTCCGTCTCCAGCGTCGGCTGATAGCCCAGCCGTGAGGGCATTTGCCCCATCAGGCCGGATACTTCCATACCCGCCTGTATAAACCTGAAAATATTATCGATCAACAATAAAACATCCTTATGCTCATCATCGCGAAAGTATTCTGCCATCGTTAAGGCGGCATGGCCTACACGGAACCGCGCACCGGGCGGCTCGTTCATCTGCCCGAACATCATGATCATATTTTCCAATAAGCCGGCATCTTTCATGGCCTCATACAATTCATTACCCTCACGGCAACGTTCGCCAATGCCGCAAAACATGCTGATGCCTTTGTTCTGGCCCACCATATTATGGATCATCTCTGTCAGTAAAACCGTTTTACCGACTCCGGCGCCGCCGAACAATCCCGCCTTGCCGCCGCGTTCCAGTGGAATTAATACATCAATCGCTTTGATCCCTGTCTCAAAAACCTGGGATTGGGTAGAACGTTTGTCCAACGGGGGCGGCGATTGGTGTATGTTCCGTTTTTCGCCTGCTGCCAATGGTTTCAAATGGTCAATGGTGTTCCCAAAAACGTCAAACATTCTGCCTAATGTCCGTTTCCCGACAGGTACTTTTAACTCTTGCCCGTTGGTCACTATTTCCATACCGCGGGCAAGCCCCTGTGTGGGGGTCAAGGCAATGCCTCTGACCCGGTGGTCGTCCAGCTGTGCCAGCACCTCGATGGCGATTTCCTCATGTTCACCTGCACGAAGCAAGGTATAAACCGCAGGCAGAGGATGATCGAACCAGGCATCTATAACGCTGCCCCGTACGGAGACAATTTTGCCATAGTTTAATACCTCTTTCTCCTGTTTTAAGACTGCCTTCATTTTATGATGATCATTTTAGAAGAGCTTTTCTTTTATATTTTCGGGTGTAGCCGGATAAACGATGTCAATCGTATGTGCCAACGCTTTTTCATCTTTGTGCTTATAATCACAATGACTCAATAAATGACTGATCAGGTTGATATGCGTTTCGTGTTTTTCGTCCGCTTTAACAATATGCCACGGGAAACCGGTTTTTCGGTATCGATATCAGGGCTGTTCTGTACCTGTTCTTTTGTTAATGAAACAGGGAAGAAACCTTCTTTCCACGGTTGTTTAACTATTGCCTCGGGCGAGATCAGTACTTTTCTTTCCGCTAACCAGTCGCCGGTTTTAACGATGAGGTAACGTATTTTCCAGCTTTCATCATCAAAATAAAATTCCTCAACTTCACCGATCATGCCATCAGTCGCTCCTATGCTATAGGGGATTAAACTTTTAATATTGCGTTCCATATTATGTTAAATTCGTCCCTGATAAAGGTCGGCGTTTGATACTGGTGGATCTTACATAACTCCAATCAAAAGTTACATCATTCACACCTTTAACTGTTCGAGTTGACTTTGAGCATACTGGCATTGATAGCCACCACCACCGTACTAACCGTCATTAATGCGGCCCCCATGGCCGGGCTTAAAACAATACCCTGGTTGTATAAAACCCCCGCAGCCAATGGTAATGCAATGACATTATACCCCGTTGCCCAGGCAAGGTTCTGGATCATTTTTCGGTAAGTTGCTTTACCAAATAAGATCAAACTCACAATATCCTTTGGATTGCTGTTCACCAAAACAATTCCTGCAGTTGCTGCCGCTATATCGCTCCCTGAACCGACAGCTATGCCAATATCCGCCTGCGCCAGCGCCGGGGCATCGTTTACCCCGTCACCGGTCATCGCTACGAATTCGCCTTTTTTCTGCATTGCTTTTATTTCTTTCAACTTTTGATCGGGTAATACTTCGGCGATAAAACTATCCATACCCAAAGTTTTACTTACGCTTGCCGCAACTTTGCTGTTGTCGCCTGTAAGCAATATGGATTTAATATTTTCTTGTTTTAAAGTCTTGATGGCTCCTGCCGATTCGGGCCTTATTTTATCAGACAGCGCCATATATCCGGCCAACAGTTTATCGATGATGACAAATACAACAGTTTCTGTATCGTCGGCTGTAAAACCGTCCGGCAAAACCATCTTGTGTTCTTTTAAATAACCTGGACTAACAACTAATACTTTTTTACCCGATACTGTAGCCTGAACTCCCTGGCCGGTAATGGCCTTAAAACCTTCCGCATAAGGAATGGTTATCTTTAGCTCCTTCGCCTTTTGCAAAATGCCCGTTGCAATTGGATGTTCGGAAGTTTGTTCTAAGGCAGCAGCCATTCGGATGAGTTCGTTTTCCTTTAAATCTTTGTTTAGGGAAATTATTTTTGAAACCTCAAATTTCCCCTCCGTCAGCGTCCCCGTTTTATCAAACACAACCGTAGTTATCTTTCTCGAATCTTCAAATGCGTTCCTGTTTTTGATCAACAATCCATGTTTTGCGGCCAACGTTGTTGATTTAGCCACCACTAAGGGCACGGCCAGCCCCAAAGCATGCGGACAACAGATCACGATAACCGTAACCATTCGTTCCATCGCAAATGATAAAGTATGCCCGGTTAAAAACCAAAACAGGAACGTTGAAATACCGGTTACCAGGGCGATGATGGTTAACCACTTTGCAGCGGTGTCAGCAAGCAGCTGCGTTTGTGATTTTGACTTTTGCGCATCGTCCACCAGTTTGACTACCTGTGAGAGATAAGAGTCCTTCGCCCCATGGGATACCGTAACTTTAAAAGAGCCGTTGCCGTTGATGGAACCGGCAATTACTTTATCTCCTTTTACTTTTTTTACCGGTTTCGATTCCCCCGTCAGCATGCTTTCATTCAGGTAACTTTCCCCTTCCAATATGATCCCGTCGGCTGCAACTTTTTCACCCGGCTTGACCAGGATGACGTCCTTTTCTTTTAGGGTATCAGTTTTTACATCCTGTACCTTATCAGCCGTCACCAGATGTGCATCGGCGGGCATTAACTGAACCAACAGCTCCAGTTCATTGGAAGCGCCCATCACTGACCGCATCTCAATCCAATGGCCTAACAGCATGATCAGGATCAATGTATCCAACTCCCAAAAGAAATCCATTCCTTTTAAGCCGAACACGATAGCCGTACTATAGCTGTAAGCAACGGTAATAGCAAAGCCGATCAGGAACATCATTCCCGGCGTTTTTGCTTTCACCTCGCCAACCAAACCGGTCAGGAACGGCCAGCCGCCATATACAAATACAATCGAAGATAGTCCGAACAAAATATAGGATGACCCGGTAAATTGCCAGTTGACGCCCATGAAATGCTGGATCATGGTGGATAGCAGCATGATCGGAACTGTAAGCGCCAATACCACGTAAAACCGGTTTTTAAAATCTTCGATCATCATGGCGTGGTGATCATGCTCCGACATTCCCATGTGCTGACCGGCGTTGTCAGAATCTTTGTTCATTTTATGCTGATGTTCCATATTTTTTATATTAACAACGGTCAAACCGAATGTTCAAGCGTTTCATTATATTCACCCATACAGGCGGCCCGGTTACATTTAGCCCGGTGGTATAACGCTCGTTGAGCAGCCTTTATGTTG
The DNA here is from genome assembly GCF_014200575.1 of Mucilaginibacter saanensis. GTDB lineage: Bacteria > Bacteroidota > Bacteroidia > Sphingobacteriales > Sphingobacteriaceae > Mucilaginibacter. Next base: position 14,979 of record NZ_JACHBZ010000032.1, read on the forward strand.
GCCTTATCGCCCTTCCAAATTTCCAAAGCCGGCTGTTGTAAAGCGCGGCCAAAAGAAAAGCTAAGCGCCCAGGGCAACTTTGACTTAAATACACGATTCATCGCATTTAATCTCAAAGTAGCCAGTTCAGCGGACTGTCCGCCGGATAAGAACGCTATTCCCGGCACGGCGGCCGGTACCGACTTTAGCAAAAGCTTAACAGTAGCTTCAGCCGTTGCCGCTTTATCTTCTTGAATGCTGCAATCTAAACCGGGTAATATCATATTTGGCTTTAAGAGCAGACCTTCCAATAAAATATGCTGTTTGTAAAGCTGTTCAAATACGGTGTGCAACGCTTCGGCGGTCACAGCCTGGCATTGCGCTAAAGTATGGCTGCCGTCCATCAGCACTTCGGGCTCCACAATCGGGACCAATCCGGCTTCCTGGCACAATGCCGCATAGCGGGCTAAGGCGTGCGCGTTTGCTTCCAAACACGCCCTGCTCGGTAGGTCCTTGCCAACAACGATCACCGCCCGCCATTTGGCAAATCGTGCGCCCATTTTACTGTATTCGGCAAAACGGTCGCGTAAACCGTCCAGCCCTTCCGTTACTTTCTCGCCCGGAAAACCCGCCAGTGGTTTGGCACCCATGTCTACCTTGATCCCTGGTATAATGCCCGCATCAATAAGCAACTTAATGAAAGGAGTACCATCTGCATTTTGCTGTCTGATAGTTTCATCAAATAGTATCGCTCCGCTGATGCTTTCGTTAAGTCCCGGGGTGGTTATGATCATTTCCCGATACTTTCGTCGCATTTCCACAGTTTGCGGTATCCCAAGTGCTGCAAAACGCTTATTGCAGGTGCCAACGCTTTCATCCATCGCCAGCAGGCCCTTGTGATCACCAACAAGGGACCTGGCGGTGTCTATTAACTGGGCTTCATTCATGGGTTAACGCTCCATTTCCAATTTAAAATTTCGGGCATATCCTTGCCATTCGTGTTGATATAATGCTTGTGTTCAATCAGCTTATCCTGCAATAATTGTTTAAGATAAACCCCTTTGCTCCCGGTTTGCGGAAGGCGGTCGATCACATCCATCACCAGGTGGAACCGGTCCATTTCATTTAGCACGGTCATGTCAAAAGAAGTCGTTATGGTGCCTTCTTCTTTGTAACCGCGCACATGCATATTCACGTTATTCGCGCGGTTATACGTTAAGCGGTGTACCAGCCAGGGGTAACCATGAAAGGCGAAGATCACGGGTTTATCCGTGGTGAACAGTTCATTATAATCCTTATCGGTCAGCCCGTGCGTATGCTCGGTGCTTTTTTCCAGCTTAAACAGGTCGACTACGTTGATGACCCTGATCTTCAGTTCCGGCAAATGCTCCCGTAGGATGGAGACGGCTGCTAATATCTCCAGCGTAGGCACATCACCGCTACAGGCCATTACTACATCGGGTTCAGCTTCCTGATCGTTGCTCGCAAAATCCCAGATGCCGATACCACGGGTACAATGCGCTACCGCCTGTTCCATGTTCAGCCATTGCGGGGCTGGGTGTTTACCAGCCACGATGACATTTACGTAATGATAACTGCGCAGGCAATGGTCCATCACCGATAATAAACAATTTGCATCCGGCGGTAGATACACCCGGACAATGGTTGCTTTCTTATTGACGACATGGTCAATGAACCCCGGGTCCTGGTGGGTAAAGCCGTTATGGTCCTGCCGCCATACGGTGGAAGTTAACAAAATATTCAACGAGGCGATCTTACGCCGCCACGACAACTCAGAGCTGGCTTTCAGCCATTTGACATGCTGGTTAAACATCGAATCAACGATATGGATAAAAGCCTCATAGCAGTTGAACAGGCCGTGCCTGCCGGTGAGCAGGTAGCCTTCCAGCCAGCCCTCGCACTGGTGCTCGCTCAGCATTTCCATTACGCTGCCATCGGCGGCCAGAAATTCGTCATGCTCGGCGATGGGCGCGTCCCATTGGCGATTTGTCGCTTCGAAGATTATATCCAGCCGGTTGGATACCGTTTCATCCGGGCCGAAGATCCGGAAGTTGCGCTTTTCCTGGTTCTCTTTGATCACATCGCGCAGGAAGCGGCCGCTAACATAAGTGTCGCCCTCACCGCCGGCTCCTGGTATATCTACGGTTACCGCGTAGTTGCGAAAATCGGGCAGTCGCAGGTCGCGCAATAAGTTACCACCGTTAGCATGCGGATTGGCCCCCATGCGGCGTTCGCCTTCCGGCGCCAAAGCTTGCAGTTCGGGTATCAATTTTCCTTGTTCATCAAACAATTCTTCGGGTTTGTAACTTTTCATCCAGCTTTCCAGCATTTGCAAATGTTCCGGCGGTGCAGCAACCGAAACCGCAAGCGGAATCTGGTGCGCCCGGAAATTACCCTCGATCTTGTAACCGTCAACCTCTTTCGGCCCGGTCCAACCTTTGGGTGAACGCAGCACGATCATGGGCCAGCGGGGACGACTTGTATCTTTTTTAGCAAGCGCATCACTTTTAATCTGGTGGATTTGTGCGATTACCTTATCTAATATGGCAGCCATAGCCTGATGCATCACTTCAGGATCATCGCCCTCCACGAAATAGGGTGTCCATCCATAGCCCATAAAGAGTTGCTCCAGTTCTTCGTGGCTGATCCTCGCCAAAACAGTCGGGTTAGATATTTTATAGCCGTTTAAATGCAGTATAGGAAGAACTACACCGTCAGTGATGGGATTCAGGAATTTGTTAGAGTGCCAGGCGGTAGCCAGTGGCCCGGTTTCGGCTTCGCCGTCTCCCACCACACAGGCCACCACCAGGTCCGGGTTATCCAGCACCGCGCCGAAGGCATGGCTCAGCGAATAACCCAGCTCACCGCCTTCATGGATCGAGCCGGGTGTCTGGGGTGAGGCATGGCTGGATATTCCGCCGGGATAGGAAAACTGGGTGAACAGCCTTTTCAGACCTTCATCATCCTGCGTAATATTGGGATAAATTTCTGTATAGGTACCCTCCAAATAAGTGCCGGCTACTACCGCCGGCCCGCCATGACCGGGGCCGGACATATAAAGCACATTCAGGTCATATTGCTTAATGACCCTGTTCAAATGCGTGTAAATAAAGTTTTGGCCGGGGGTGGTTCCCCAGTGCCCCAGCAGCATATTTTTGACATGCTTCAGCTTCAGCGTTTCTTTTAATAAAGGGTTGTCGCGCAAATAGAGCTGCCCCACAGACAGATAATTAGCCGCCCGCCAGTAGGCGTTTATCTTTTGTAAGAGTTCTGGTGAAAGTCTTTCTACCTCGGGGTTGATCAATACTGTTTCCATTGTATTTAGTGTTTAATGTTATAGTTCAAAATTTCACAAACCGATCTCGCGATCATTAATTCTTCGTTGGTTTTGATCACCCGAACAGATGCCTTGCTAGCCTCTGCCGAAATGATCGTTTCATTAGCTGAGTTTTTCGTTTCATCCAGTTCAATCCCTAAAAATTGAAGTCCATCGCATATTCGCTTACGGATCTCGGACGAATGTTCCCCGATGCCGCCGGAGAATATCAACGTATCCAGCCCACCAAGTACAGCGGTAAAAGCACCTATCCACTTAATGGCCTGGTAACAGAAAAAATCAACAGCTTCGGCAGCCCGATGATCTTCTTTTTGTAGTTTAAGGAGCTTTTGCATATCCGCTGTAGTTTCAGAAATAGCGAGCAACCCGCATTCATGATTTACGAGGTGGTTGAATTTTTTAGGCGTAAGCTTTTCTGATTTCATTAGATACCAGGCTATACCGGGATCAATGTCGCCCGTGCGGGTACTCATCGTTAAACCGGATGCCGGGGTAAAACCCATACTGGTATCCATACTTTTGCCATTTTTCACGGCGGCAAGGCTTGCCCCGCTGCCCAAATGCGCCATAATGATTTTGCCCTGCGAAGCGTCCGTGCCTGCAAGGCGTTCAAATTCTTCCATAAGATAGGAATAGGAAAGGCCGTGGAAACCATATCGTTTAATGACTTTGTCCCGATATTTACGAGGGAGGGGCAGCAGTTTCGCGATAGCGGGCATAGATGAATGAAAAGATGTGTCGAAACAGGCAACCTGGTCCACCTTCGGAAAGTGCTTTTTAAAGGCTTCCACCAATCTGATCTCGGACGGTAAGTGTTCGGGATCGTAAGCGCTAATCGCTTTTAACTCCTGTATTAATTTAGCAGTAATGAGCTCGGGCGATGCGTGATCCATCCCCTGGACTATCCGGTGTCCGATGGCTTTTATATGGATATACTCAGCCTCCTTTTCCAGCCAATTAACCAACCAGTCTGCAGCTTCGCTATGATTAGCTATCTTGATATCGATCTGGTGCTGTTGTTCTTTTCCCGAATGGATAAACTGGAGTGTAGCGCTGCCGTTTCCGATATTAGCTATTTCACCGGTAAGCAATTGATTAAGCGAACCTTCTATTTCGAACAAAGCATATTTAATACTGGAGGAACCACCATTGATGGTCAGCAGGCAGTTTTTTGGCGTGTCATTCATGAATCATGGGGATTAACGTTAATCCGAACGCGTTTAACTGCTGAGTCGTTGACTGAAGATCGGTATGCCAAATACCCTTTATACCAAAGCGTTCTGCTATACTCACAAACAGAGGCTGGTTATCAATGTAAATACTTTTAGCCGGATCGACCTGCGCAACGTCCAATGCGAGCCGAAAGATGGAGGCGTCTGGTTTCCTCAAATTAACGAAAGAGGAAGAGATAAAAAAATCGATAAATTCGTTTAGTTTGTATTTCTTTATCCGGTATTCATTAAGTTCACGGCCTTCATTGCTGATAACGGCAATTTTTAAATGGTGATTCTTTTTCAAATTAATGATAAGGGTGATCATCTCAGGCTGAGGCCGCGACTGTTCGTACATAAATGTCTTGAACTCATCCCGGTTAAAATCCCGTTTCTTATAGAATACAACGCTGTCCAGGTACTCATCCAAAGTCATTTTGCCTAACTCGTAAGTTTCAAAATTGAGATGATGCCGATCCTCCATGTCAAGGTGGTCAAGATGAAATGTTTCGGCACTGGTTTTGCGTGAATTACGATCCCACCCGTCGCTGAGTAGAACGCCTCCAATATCAAGGAATAATGTAGTTATGCGATTTTCTTTCTTCATAGGTAGTTTTGATTAAGGCAAACAGCATTCAATACAAAACTATCTTACTGCTCTCCATAAAAAACTGATGTTTATTGCTTTAATAAATGATGTTGATCACCAAAATTAATCGTAACCGCTTTTGATAATAGTTTGGATCATTTTGAACCGGCCGTTGGGTTTGATAAAACTGGATAGATGTGCCGGAATGATAATACCCTGGCCGGATTTAAGATGATTGGAAACCTGGTCGATAACAATTTCCGCCTCGCCTTCAATGATCTGCGCGAACGTATCAAAAGGAGTCGTTTTTTCGGTCAACCCTTCTCCGCTATCAAAAGACATGATGCTGATGTTTCCGGTCGATTTTTTTATAATGGTTTTGATGACCACGGCATTGGGCACATATTCAATGATCTCCACGATAATATGCGACTTTGCCTTTTCTATTTCGGCAGTTTCAGGCTGGTCATATTTTTGTTCCATGAGCCGTTTCTTAAATGGATTTGTTAGCAGGATAAAGGTGCGGTTCTGTTTTGCGGGAGAGTTACACAACTCTATGAATAAGTTACATTATTCACACTTTGGAAAAGGACCGAAGAATTAACTTTTTTAAAATGAAACATTTAGGCTGTCTACCGCTTCAACAAGAGTGATCGATACAACATAGCTACACGCTGTCTGCACTCCTCATGACATTAAAACTAATTTAAAGACAAGAAGATGCTAAGAGAATTGAAGGATACACAGATAGAGGCGTTACTGAAAGATCAGGTAATTGGTCGCATCGGGTGCCATGCTGCCGGTATTACTTATATCGTTCCGGTAAATTATGTTTATGATGGCATTAACATTTATTGCCATTCTGCCAAAGGTATGAAGATCGATATGATGCGGGAGAATCCCCAGGTATGTTTTGAGATCGATCATATCAAAGATGTCACCAACTGGGAAAGTGTTATCGCCTGGGGGACATTCGAAGAGATAACTGATATGACCGAAAAGCAATCGGTTTTACAAAAACTTACCGATAGAATAACGCCCTATATGATCGATGATTCAGTTACCCGCGAACACGGTTTTGTTGACGAGGAAAGCGACATCGGGACAACTGTTGAATTAATCATGTATAAGATCATCATCAGTAAAAAAACCGGCCGTTTTGAAGACAGGTAAATCGCTTGCTCTGCTCATTATTTTCAACAGCTACTTTACTAATCAACAGGAATTACCATGAAACTTTACGTCAGGAATATGGTATGTATCCGTTGCAAAATGATCGTCAAGCAGGAACTAAAAAAACTTTCCTTACATTGTGTGATCGTTGAATTAGGTGAAATAGAGGTCTTGGAAACCATTTCTCCGGGACAATTGAAAGCGCTTGATACCGCACTTTTGAAATATGGCTTAGCGCTAATGGACGATCGGAAAAGTATCCTGATCGAGAAAATCAAAAAAGTGATTGTTGAGCTTATCCACTATGCTGATGAGCCGGAGAAAATTAATTTTTCTGATTACCTAAGTGAAAAACTAAACCATAATTATACCTACTTAGCCAATTTATTTTCCGAAACCGTAGGAATAAACATAGAGCACTATATCATCATGCATAAAATAGAGCGGGTGAAAGAATTGCTGGTTTATGACGAGCTATCGCTCACTGAGATTTCCTATAAACTGCATTATAGCAGCGTGGCGCATTTATCCAACCAGTTTAAAAAGATAACCGGCTTAACGCCATCGCACTTTAAGAAATTAAAGGTATACCGGCGTAAAGGAATTGTGAACCCAGGGTAGTCACTTAACTGGGGTGGCTGGCAATTTTACGCAACTGAGCGGAAGACTATTATATTTTAAAAAATATCTTAAAAGCGCAGCCCTTGCCCGCAGCGCACTCCACTTCTATCTTGCCACCTGATGCGTTAACGATCTTCCGGATGAGGTACAACCCGATTCCGGAACCTTCTGTGGCCGTGCTGACCCGTTTGTATTTTTTAAAGATATGGTCGATCTCGTCTTTGGTGATACCAATGCCATTGTCGGTGATCGTCAACAGAATAAACTGATCCTTTTTTTCGGTTTTGATGCTGATTTCCGGTAAACGGTCAGGGGAACTGAACTTCAGCGCATTCGTAATGACGTTAAGCATCACGCTTCTCAAATTCTTTTTGGCGAACCGGACCTCCTTTTTCCGGAAATCGGTATGGAAAATGGCCTTGGAAATTTTGATCTTTTCCGACAGGAGTACTTTGATCTCATCAAAAAGCGCAGGGAAGCTTTCCAGGTTATCATCCGCGGCTTCCGATTCAATATAACCGACGCTCGCCAGGTCGCTTATGATCGCTTTAAAATTGGTCACCGCCTTGTTCATCATACCGGATAATTGCATAACCTCCGGGTCCTGGGTATCCAGCTTATCATTGAGGATCTCCAGTAACATCTCAATATTTACAATGGGAGCTTTCAGGTCATGTGAGGCGCCGAAAACAAAATTATTCAGGTCGGCGTTGATTCTCAGCAGGCTTTTATTGCTGTGATCCAGGCTGCGGTTACTGATGTCCAGGCTTTTATTGCTGATGTCCAGTTCCTTTAGTAACTTTTTGAGTTCGCTGATATCATAAAAACTGATAATGGCGCCATCAGCCTTTTTGCTGTTTTTTTTCAGGTAAGGCATGGTCATTACCTGGTAGACCTTTCCATCAATTGCTTCTGCTTCGCGGGTGATAGGCTGCTCATCGAGAATGACTTTCTTTACGTCATCGATCAGCGTTTCGAATTTGATATTGGTGGTGATATTGCTGAGCGGCCGACCAATGTCACCCTCGCGGATATTAATGTGCTTAACTGCACCGGGGGAATATCTTTTCAGCAGCAGGTCACGGTCAACGAATAACTGTCCGTTGGTGTTGCTGCGGAAATAATTATTCAGGTCGTCATTGAGGTCAGTCAGTTCATCAATGGTCAACTGGTGATCCTTATTGACGGTTTGCAGCTCTTCGTTCACCGACTGTAGCTCTTCGTTCGTGCTTTGCATTTCCTCGTTGGCGGATTGCATTTCCTCGTTGGCTGACTGTAGTTCTTCGTTAAAAGACTGCATGTTCTCATTGGAGGAAGCGATACGTTCCTGCGCTACATCCACGGTATGCTTTAATTGGGCCACCTCCTGCTCAAGGCTGATGACGTGCTCCCGGGTCACTTCGTTGATATCTTCGATATGGATGACATTTTTCTCAGCGGCAGCGGTTTGATTTTCCGTAAACAGTACCAGCAGCAGTCTTTCTTCCGACCCGGCTAAATCAAACGGGCTGAGGACGATATTGATCAGCTTGTTTTTTACTTTACCCGTACCCTCCAGGCTAAGTCCTTCGAGCACGACCTTTTCGTTCAGCTTCAGCGCCTTGTGGGCAGCGGCTTTAAAACCTATGGCCATATGTTCAGGCAGCAGGTCGTTCAGATTATGGTTAAAATTGATGTTTTTTAAGTAAGCCTTGGTATTGCCGAACGATTGGACAACCGACAAATTTTCATCGGTACAAACACCGTTGAACGCGGACTCCTTTAATAAGGCAGAATTGACCTGATCGGCCAGTTCGGTTTTGGAAACCGGCACGACATGTTTTTTGCTTACTTCTATGGTCGTCGTTTTGAGTTCGCCGATACTGTGCGAGGAAAAGGCATCAAAACGGATAGCACGACCGATCTTATTACTTTTCAGGATGTTCCATTTGCCGCTGATCTCCTTAAAACCCTCTTTAATGACCGAGGCGCTTTCGCTGGGTCCTAAAAAAAGGTAGCCTCCTTCTTTTAAGCCAAAATGCAGCATGGAAAATACCTTTTGCTGTAAGGCTACGTTCAGGTAGATCAGCAGGTTACGGCAACTGATCAGGTCGATATTACAATAAGGGGGATTTTTGGTCAGATCATGCTGCGCGAAGATCAGCATCTTGCGAATCTCATGTTTTACTTTATAATCCGTACCCTCTCTGGTGAAAAATTGCTGCAGTCTTTCTTTGGATACGGTTTTGATAATGCTCTCTGGGTAAATTCCTTTAGAGGCTGTATCCAGTGCAGCCTTACTAATATCCGAGGCGAATATCTTAACCTCAATGTTTTTAGGATGCTTATTTAAATACTCTTTGATCAGTATAGCCATGGAATATGCTTCCTCTCCCGTAGCGCAGCCGGCTACCCACATCTTCAGCACCTCTGTATTGTTCTTTTTGACGATAGCCGGGATAACGGTTTCTTCAATGATCTTAAAGGCTTCCGGATCCCGAAAAAAGGAGGTCACACTGATCAGGAAATCGTTTGCAAGTAAAGCGATCTCCGCCGCATTTCCTTTAAGGAAGTGGTAATACTTATCGACTTTGTTAAGATTATGGCTTACCATCCGCCGTTTGATCCGGCGGATGATGGTCGGACGTTTATAGTCGGTAAAATCCAACGGCAGGTTACCTTTGATCAGTGTTAATATTTGCCCAAGCTCCTCCTCGCTGATCTGGTCGGCGGGCTGGTCTGTCAGTAATTCCAGGACTCCGTCCCTGACATAATCCTCAATGGTCTGGGGCATTGCCTCCGGGGAAAGGATGCGGTCTGCGCAGTCTGTAGCAATAGCGGCTTCCGGCATACCTTTAAAGTTCGCGGTAACCGGGTCTTGCACCAGTACAATGCCGCCGGCCTGTTTGATGGCCTCGATCCCTTTGGAACCATCATTACCGGTACCGGATAAAATAATGCCGATGGCCTTGTTCCCGCGTTCCTTAGCCAGCGAGCTGAAAAAATAGTCGATGGTCATATGAGGACGGGGTTGGTCCTTTTTGTCGGAAAGGATCAATCGGCCTTTTTTTACAGCCATGAACTTAGAGCTTGGGATCAGGTAAACAGTATTGGCTTTAATATCCACGTTCTCAATGGCCTCGACCACCTGCAGTTTGCTGTGCTGGGCTAGGATCTGTACCATCTGGCTTTTAAAATCAGCCGAAAGGTGCTGGATCAGGATATAGGATACGGAGTCCAGCGGGGTGTAATCAAAAAAGGCGGATATAGCTTCTAGTCCGCCGGCCGATGCGCCGATGGCTATAATGTACTGTTGATCGACAATTTTAGCCATGACTGATGAGGATTAAAAAGAAGTGGGTAAAGGTAAAGCTATTAAAGGGTATTAATTTATTTATTTTCAGGTATTTAGCTATCAATTCGGTTTTACCGGGAACGTGATCGTAAAAGTTGTACCCTCATTTAGCTGGCTTCTACACCTGACCTTCCCGTTCATTAATGCAGTATAACGTGTGACGATATTCAAGCCCAGGCCTGTTCCAGGTATGTTGCCGGTATTATGTGCGCGGAAGAAGGCTTCGAAGAGATGCTTTTGGTCTTCTTTAGGTATGCCGATGCCGTTATCGCTGATCGTAATGGTCAGGTAGCTGCCGGTGATCTTCGTACGAAATTCGATGAGGGAATTAGGGCCTGAGTATTTAATCGCATTACTGATCAGGTTGATAATACAATTTTTTAACAGCGACGGATTAAGGGTAACTAACCGGCCACGGCCTGAATGGCGATAATTGATTTGCTGCTCCTTTTTGGCCAGGGACTGCATATCTTCGGCAACGTCCGCCGCAAAATTGACCAGGTCAAACTCGTTTAGAATTGGATTTATCCTACCGGTTTCCAGTAGTTCAAGCGATAAAAAATCATTTAAAATATTGGTGAGGTTTTTTGCTGCATTTTTGATCGTCTCGGTATATTTTTTGACGATGGGGTGGTCCAGTTCAAGCGCGATCCTGCCGATCAGTTCCGCAGAAAGCTGGATAGAGGTAAGCGGGGTTTTGAACTCATGCGAAGCCATGGATACAAACCGGCTTTTCATCATGTTCAGTTGCTTTTCCTTTTCAAGGGACTGCCTGACCTGCTCCCTGCTCAATTCGATAGCTGCGACGGAATCGGTCAGGCCTTGATTACTGATATCGAGCGCGGCCAGCAGTTTCTTGAGTTCGGTAATGTCATAAAAGCTGATGATTGCGCCGTCCGTGTTATTTGTGTTTTGCCGAATGTAAGGCATGGTCATCACCTGGTAGATTCTTCCGTCTGAAGATTCGGCCTCCCGGGTAATGGTCAGCCCGTCCTTCATTACCATTTGAATGTCTGCTACCAGGGTTTCAAATTTAATATTTGTCGTAATATGTGTCAGGGGGCGCCCAATATCGCTTTCCCGCAGATTGATATGCTTTACCGCGCCGGGTGAATATTTTTTGAGCAGCAAATTGTGGTCAACAAATAACTGCCCGTTGGTATTGCTCCGGAAATAATTGTTCAGGTCGTCGTTTGACTCTACCAGCTCGGCATTTGTTTGCTGTTGTTGCCTGTTAACGGTTTGTAATTCTTCATTCACCGATTGTAGTTCCTCATTCGCACTATGCATTTCTTCATTCGCGGATTGTAACTCCTCATTAAAGGATTGAACGTTTTCATTGGATGAATTGATTGCGCCATATGCCTCCTGTAAGTTATTTTTGGCCTCGGCCAGTTCCTGCTCCAGGCTAGTCAAGTGTTGCCGGGTAAGCAGCTGAAGGTCACCGGGCGTGTTCAGCGAGCTATGCTTGCTTTTTCTTTTATTGGATGTAAACAGTATAAGTAATTGCAGGCCTGCGGCATCTCCGCCAAAAAATGGTGTAATGACGATATTGACGGACGGCTCTCTGCCGAAGTTAAGCTCACCTAATGTGACCCGCTTGTTTGACTTTAGGGCCTCGTGCGCTGCGGCTTTAACGATCACGGACACGTCATCGGGCAGTAATTCGCAAAGGTCAGAGATGAAATTTTCATCTTTCAAATAGTTCGTCGTATTGCCAAACGCCTTGACCACGGTCAGGTTTTGGTCCGTGCAAACGCCGTTCAGCCCTGCAGCTTCGAGGATGGCGGTTGAACCGTCTACTATTGCCACAGTTGCAGGCACTTTAACCGATCTTTTACTTTCTTGCACTGCTGTTTGATTTTAGTGTCGACTAACGCCTGGTTAAATGTTTAATGACAAAGAATGAAGGAAAGTATATCAAATGTAACATATTATCAACTGTGCAACACAAATAATTAATCTACAGTAATTTGCGCAGTCGATATCAGCATAACAAATTTCATAATTGTCAGGTAATTCGGCAATGACAATAAACAGGTGAAAAAGTGATCCCAATCATTAAGATTAAAAATCACTGTTTTTTGCAATTATGGCGGTGACAAATTTTATCGATTATTGTTTGGCAGTATAGAAGCATTAAAAATTCTGAAGAAGTCGAATCAAAAAACTATATTGAGCATTTAACTACAACCTATGAAAAATAAAAAGCTACAAATTTCATTGCTCCTGCCTTTACTAATTATGACAGGCGTCGTCGCCCAGGCCCAAATCAAAATAGGCGAGGTTGCTGGAATAGGGTTTTCGAATATCAGCGAAAAATCAGCCGACGGAGATAAGGCCAATACACAAAACATGCCAGGTCTGCGAGTCGGGCTTACTGCGGATGTTCCTTTAACCGGCGATTTTTATATCCAGCCTGGGTTATTTTATGCCCGTAAAGGATTCAAACAGGAAAGCGGCGGTTTCTATGGTGCAGCAATCAATTTGCAGGTCAAGGCTGACTACATAGAACTACCTGTGAATTTACTTTATAAGCGGAAGCTCGGAATGGGACATTTGTTACTGGGTGCAGGGCCGTACCTCGCCTATGGAACCGGAGGAAACTGGAAATCCGACGGTGATATAGTATTGGGAGATATCAGATCCAAGGGCGAGGGCAGCGTAGCCTTTAGAAACAACGGCTCAATTCGAAATGATTCAGAATATATTTACGGAAGGCCGGTGGATTACGGGTTTACTGCAATATTGGGATATGAGTTTCGGGAACACTTTACCTTACAGCTTAATGGAATATTCGGTCTAGCTAATCTTATACCCAGCTTCAACGGATCCCAACTGGGAGGTCATTTGAGAAATCGGGGGAGCGGTATCACTATTGGGTATAAGATATGAAAGGCGGAGATCAATTATCCGACTATCAATTGAAGAAATTTTTGCACCAAGCAGTTTTCTTCTTGTCTTCTTGTGGGGTCTAAATAGAAATTTTAGTGAACAATTAAAGGATTTAAACTCCTTTCTCGATTTTAAAAGGGTTAACCGAATTCGTATCTGTGTTGACTGTGTGTTGATTATCAATGTGGAGAATATTGAAGTCGAACCGATGACCTTGCATGGATGCAGATTCGACTAAAACAGTTTTTTTTTAATCTAAACTTTATGTATTATACTATACAATTATTATCTTTGATATGGGATAACCAAACGTTCTTAAATTGTATTAAATCATGTCAAAATAATAATTGGTGCCCCAAATGGTGCCCAGTTTTGATTTCAAATGAAAAAAAAAGGCTTTTAAAGCGCCTAATAGCATATAACTGACTCGCAAAAGGATCAAAAATTATCCCAGCGGGATCACGCCCCATTTCCTTTAAGTTGTAGCCTCTCTCCTACCATTGTTAGCATAATCTCTCTTGAAATATTAAGTTTTGTAAATCATAGCGCCATTCGTAGAGTTCAAGATTAGACCTTTCGATGAACACTGATAATTAATTCAATAAGTACAAATGTTCGAAACTCTCCCTCTCCTCTACCCTATAGCCAACAATCATTAATTCTGCAATTCTTTTTCAGCAAGAAGATCAAAGGGATCTATTTTGCCAGTATAGTCCTTGTTCAGGCAAAAGATAACAAACCTATTTTTTTCAAATTCCTGAAAAAAGCGGTATCCGAGAAGAACCCGGACAAAAGAAGTTATTATCGGAGTTACACGAGCAGTACGTAAAAGAACAACAGCTATAATGCTAAGAGTTGTATTTATACTGGTGCTACTTCAATCTTCAGCTCACAAAAATTTTTGAATTAGCCAAAGGGCTATAAATCGAACCAAAAGATTTGTTAGATTTTTAAATTTTCCAAGTCCCTTCCTCCGCACATTTGATTGGATTTTCTCGAATTGTAGGGTTGATATTCCGGGGATGTTGACCAGGGGATTCCGTGGCAAAGTGACCAGGCAATTAGCTGGCGAACGATAGCAGCGAGAGCTGTAAAAGCGTTT
>NZ_JACHBZ010000033.1 GCF_014200575.1 Mucilaginibacter saanensis
GATCACCTTGCTGAAAAAATAAGCATTGATAAACTGGCCCGTGAATCTTGTATGAGCCGTTCCGCATTTTTTCAGGCATTTAAAGCACAATTGGGTATAACACCGCTGGAATATGTTCAGCAAGAAAGAATACAAAAAGCCAAACACATACTTGCAGATACGAAAGTTAGCATTACCGATGTATGCTATGAAACCGGTTTTAATAACCTCAATTATTTCATTAAACTATTTAAACGACTAGAAGGGGTTACGCCAACCGCATATCGGAAATAAGTTGGGTTAAGACAATATATCATCACAAGTATGAATCAAATAGAATCTAAGACAATCGCATACATAACGGACATCCATTGGGGCAGCAATTGCAAATGGAAAATGAACTCAGAAATGGTAAAATGAGCGACATCAATAGTCCTGATGAGCATAAAGAAAATTCCATATCGATTCTTGATGACATTAAAAAAAGGCATCAAGGAAGTTGTTTTTGGCGGTGATATTGGAACTAAAGATGCAAACGCATGGTTTTTCAACACGGTTAAAACGTACCGATTTATACTATTAATAGTGGTATATCTGGATAAAACACATGAAAATGCCCCTTCCGGCCAACTCAAAAAGGTCCCTTTTGCCAGATGAAAGTGCGCTAACATCTTTTTTTTCATACCGGAAAAACTGATTACTGGGTTTATAATAAATATTTTCACAGTAGCTTATGTAAAAGATTTTGAAAATCACTTTTCGTATAACATAGCACTCAAAAACTGAAACCAAAACCGGCCGGAACATTGGTATACCGGCTTAATGATCCTGACAACAGTATCATTCATGACCTGACGACCAGTGAGGTTGATTTGGGGTTGAGATTTGCACCACACGAGAAAATTATACAGGGTACACAGGAACGACATACCATTTATAGTAAAATACCCTATTTTTAATCTACAGATTAATCATGGTTTTAAAGGCGTGTTTAACGGCTCGTATTCTTATACCAATATTGGTTTTAATATTTTTAAACGCTTCTATTTATCACAGCTGGGGTATTCAGACATAACAATCTTGGGCAATATGTTAGCCGGAAAAGTTCCTTTTCAGTTGCTGAATATTAGTCCGGCCAATCAATCCCTTGCCTATGCCCCCGATGCCTATAATAAGATGAACTACCTGGAATTTGTAAGCGATCATTACGTAGGGTTTAACATGACTCAAAGTTTTAATGTTTTTTTTTGAATAAGATCCCGCTGATTGAACACCTTAAATGGCGAGAGTATCTGTCTTTCAAAATGTTATACGGTGGTTTGCGTAATGAAAAAACAACCCGCTTTATGCTCCCAATCTATATCAGATCTCTATGGGTTCAAACGGAGGCACCGGCACCTATGCCCTAGGCAAAACACCATACGTGGAGGCCGGAGCTGGCATAGGGAATATTTTTAAGGTATTCCGTTTTGATGTGATCCGGAGATTTAATTATCTCGATCACCCGAGTGTTTCTCAATACGGTATTAAATTCAGTTTCAGTCTCGATTTTTGATCGTATCGATGGAATAACTTTTCTTATAAGGTTCCATTTATATAAACCAATAGGAAGTTTATAACTGTGAAGCAAAACTGAGTAATATATCGATGCCAGTAAAGCCCTATTTTAAGCTGTGATTTTATTTACCCGGATCGGGATGATCATCAGAACCGGGCGCGTTAATATTAGCAGGAGGGTGAATCCCGCTTTCGGGAAATAATACCTGTAACTGTCCTTGTGGAATCTCTATCTTTTCTTGTTCAAATGCCACATATATGGCACGCATGACACTGCTTTTTAACGTTAGCCACTTGGAAATATCCGCGGTCCAAAACAAAGCCCGAAATTCTATTGCTGTATCACTAAAATTATATAGAAAAACAGAAGCGGCAGGCGTTTTCATGATATCAACATGGTTCTGAACGATTCCATTTAGAATGTTTTCTACCTTTTCTACATCAGTGCCGTAAGCCACACGAATAAGGAGCTCCACCCGGCGGTGATTATTGGTTAAGGTCCAGTTTACGACATGCTGAGATATCAGATCTCCATTGGGTATGATCAGCTCTGATCCATCACCACATTCTATTTTACTTGATCTGATCCCTATCTCTTTGATAGTGCCTGATTTTCCGCTTACTTCAATGATATCACCCACTTGAACCGGTTTTTCAAAAGCCAATATCACGCCAGAGACAAGATTATTAACAATATTCTGTAAGCCGAATCCAATACCGACACCCAAAGCTCCTATAACAATGGTTACCCTGTCCATAGGAATTCCTGCAGCCGTTATGGCCACAAAAAAACCAACCACGAATATGGTTAACCTGATGAGTAGTATAGATGACCGGGTTTTCTTTGCCTGAGGTGTAAGTTTGGTTTGCTGCCCGGCAAAATCATAAAAATAGCTAATCACACGTGCAACAAGACCGGAAGTCCAGATCACAATGATGAAAACCAACACGCTCCTGAAAGTGAAAGCAGTGCTGCTGATCTTATAAGGGTGGTTCAGAAAATCATTGCCCTGATCATATAAATAATCATCGATGGTGAGGTTCTTGGCTAACGCGACCAACCATAATATCGCGGTAATTTTAACCAGGAATCCCTTGGATTTCTTTTGAAGTGTCTTAAAATCAAGGTAAGAGGTTATAGGATGCTGATCCGGGTTTTTATTAACTTCCAACTGTAAAAACAAACTTTCCATTAATATCTGCACTAGTAAATAAAACCCTGCGGCCAGGCAGATATTTAAAGTTGCGCTAATCTCCACTATTTTGGCCAAACTGAATCTTCCCGTTAGGTTTAGCAACATGGAAACAAAGTTTAATACAATATATATCTTTAATATCAGCGATAGGTGCATTGGGTATGTATCCGGGGATATTTTAATTTGCCGTAATAATTTAATGGACTGGTAAATTATCAGACCGGATACCAAGAGCAATATGATTCTGTCTTCATAAGCGATTGTCACCAGTAAACTACTCAGGCAAAAGATAATTGCCGCAATAAACAATATTCTCCAAAATTTGAATAAAGGTATAGGCGAGTTTTCTTTTATCAGGATACCCATACTCCCCATCATGATCAGCAGCATCGTATGCGCGAATACTTGCATTGGATGATCATAAAAATATGGTGACAGTATACTAATAACCATCAATGTGGATAAATAAGGATGCTTAGCTATGTAAGGTATCTGATCAAAAATGACGTTATGCTCTTCATGGTCACGTATCACCTTTCGTCTGCAATGATATATCCAGGCAAAAAAAACAATTAATGTTAACAAGCTGGCCAAGTGCCCTCCCCAATTTGATTTACTCGTTAAAAAATAGCTGTATAACAGCGCATTCAAACGTACGGTTTTAACAAGTGTTGAGTCTAACCTGTCTAATGCGTGTGCCTTTTTCCTATCCCAGATAAAGCCATATTCATTAGTCACCGATTTTAAAGTAAATTCATGTACCTTCAGATCTATCCTATCATCCAGATCTATCAATAAAATAGACAAAGCAGAAATCCTGTTTTCCAAAACACCAATCCTGATGATTGATTTTTGGACACTATTATCCAAGTCGTTCCATTTCCGTTCCAACGATTGAACTTCAATAAAGCACCTTTCCCGTAAACCGCTGTCAGCAGGAATAGTGCGCAAGCCCGTGTCTGATTTAAAATCTGACACTTTCGTATGAATGTCATCTAACTCGTTGTTATAAACGGTCACTTGATCCTCCCATTGGCTCATCTGATCTTTCAGATGATCAATCATACCACGAATAGTAACCAGGTTGCCTAATGTAGTCGATTTATTGATGGTATTACGCATTAACGCCATTCGCTTTTCTAAAGGTGGCAGGTGCTGACTTATCTCCAACGTGTCGAATCCGCGGGAGAGATCATTGTTGGTTTCGACGTAAGAGGTCGTATAATCCTCAATTTTAGCTAACAGATTGTTGATGGAGCTATTGGAGTGCTTGAAGGAACGGATAACAGAGTCTCTGTGTAATACCCTTTCCCGTAATGAGTCCCTCAGTGACCTATGGTGCTTTTTGTTTTTAACCTGTGCAAAACTATCCAGGTTTACCCCTGAAATAGTTAATGCAATCAAAATGATACAGCAGATCTTAAAAATATTTCGCATAGCTGATTTCTCTGGTTAGCTTTTCTATGGTTTAAACAAACGCATTTAAAGTCTATTTCATACGGTGCAACCAATTAGAACTCTAGTTGGTTGCACCGTATGAAATAGGTCTCTGTAAAGATAATCAATAGTTTTAATGTGTTTATGGTAACACTTCACTAGTCCAAAGAGAAATCATAATCAATGCAAGGTAATGCGCCCCGACTATTAAATTAAAGTTACCCAACAACGTAATCGGCTCCCTAAATAACACTACTATTAACACTTCATTATCAATAGGTTAAGTCATTAAATTTGGATGATTTATTCAATATTCCTCCAGATTTCACCAGGTGCTTTGTGGCAAAAATATCCTAATGATGAATAGATTTTACCTGATTGCTGTTTTTCTTTTTATCTCCTCCGTAGCTGCGGCCCAAAATGCGGCTTTGAAGGGACAAATAACTGATGAAACCACTAAAGAACCTTTAAGCGGTGCATACGTGCATTTTGATAGCATTAAAGGGGGATCAATAACCGATGCCTTCGGACATTATTAGATCAGCGGGATATTGCCCGGATCCTATAAAATAAAAGTAAAATATATAGGTTACAAAGAATATGAGCAACATATTGACCTTCCTGCAGAAAAAACGGTCACTTTAAATATGGCGCTTACCGAAAAAACAGAATCGCTAAAAGCCGTAAGTGTTTATGCAAAGACTAATGCGGAATCTGAATCCTCATCCCGCTGGTCAGAAAAAAATGCGAATAATCTGTTAAATGTACTCTCGGCACAGGCCATGCAAAGATCGCCGGATATTAATGCGGCAAATGCCATTCAGCGCATTTCGGCAGTAACTATCCAGCGGAACAGCGGTTCTGATGAAGCTTACGCCATTATCCGTGGATTGGAGCCCCGCTATAATAATACCTTAATTAATGGTGTTAAAGTTACCAGCCCAGATCCAGTTTCCAGATTTATATCATTAAGTATTGTTCCTTCCGACCTGCTAGACCGGGTAGAAGTAGGTAAAACCCTGACTCCTGAAATGGAAGGTGATGCTATTGGCGGTACCGTAAACCGGGTATTTAAGGACGCCCTGGAATATGAGTATTTTAAAGCCAATGCTTCTGTTGGATACAGCGCCTTGTTTTTTAACCGCAAGTTTGATGATTTTGTTCACGGAGCCGTTATAAAAAGTCCAACTAAAAGATTCGGGCCGGGATATATAGCCCCACCAGGATATTTTACCTGTCCTAATCTTGATTTTACCAAAAAAAATGCACCCGTAACTTCGTTATTAGGTTTTACTTACGGCCGCCGGTTTTTAAAGAATAAATTAGGGTTTATTATTGCCGATAGCTACCAGAACCAGTTTTATGGTACCAATTCGCAATTTAATATTGCCCAGATAGATACCAAATCAGGTAACTTTAAACCAATTATATCTGATGTTGCCAACAGAGCATATTCAACACAACAGCTAAACAATGGCTTGTCTACCCATTTAGATTATAAGTTTGATGATAAAAATAAGATCAGTATTGATAATGTTTTTCTTTACACCCATATAGCGCAAACCCGCTTAAGTATTGATACCTCTATACTGGGTGGCATGGCGGTCGAATAGGCCCGGGTACAGGCACTGTATTTAATGACAACCGTTCCTACATTCAAAACCAGTATGTGGAGAATCTTAAAGTAAGCGGTAAACATGTACTTGCCAATCATTTTCTTTTTGACTGGGCAGGGGTTTATTCCAATGCTACTCAAAAAGCACTAGACCGGGCCGATATTTCTATCAATCATTTGATAAACCCTGATTTTACAAGTACTCCTGATTTTTTTGATAATATATCCAGGATATGGCAAAAAAGTGGGAATAAAGACCTTAGCGCTCTTGCTAATCTGGGATATAAAACCGGTTTTGGAGCAAATAATTCCATTGAACTAAAAATTGGTGGTTTGTACAGGCACAGCTCCCGTTATAATATTCAAAATGAGTATCAATTAAGACCATCTGCTGCTTCAAACGGCGTAAAAAGCCCCTTTACTGATATTTATGCAGCCGATTGGATAGTGTATAATGTTACCGGGAGCACCGCAAGTGATAAGGTTAACTATACGGCTTATGAAAATGTTACAGCGGGATACGGAGAGTTTAAACTTACCCTTGATAAGCTGGATGTAATTGGTGGTATACGTGTGGAAGGAACCGAACAGGGTTACGATACTCACCCGGTGGTGTTAGATATTAAGAGCATTGCAAAAAAAACTTATACTGATGTTTTACCCAGCTTAAACATCAGGTATAAATTAAGTGAAAACTCAAACCTGCGTGCATCTTATTTTAAATCAATTGCCCGCCCGGCTTTATATGAATTGGTACCTACCCAAACCTTTGGCGAAAGTACAGATGTTACAGGTAACCCGTATGTACTTCATACAGAGGCCGACAATTATGATCTGCGTTATGAACTATACCCGGGGAAGGAAGAACAATTATTTATAGGTGGCTTTTACAAAAATGTTAAAAATCCAATCGAGTTTGCGTTAGATACAACCGCCTCATTAAGCGGGGGGCAGCTTAAAACCACTCCTCAAAACTTTGGAACAGCAAAAGTATATGGTGCCGAAGCAGTATATAGCAGGTACTTTGTCAATATTGGTGTATCAGCTAATTATACGTATACCTATTCAAATATAAAATCCACTAAAGTTTATACCTCAACAGATGCTAATGGAGTATCAACATCAGTCCCTAAATTACAAAGCAGGTCATTACAGGGCCAAACTGGGGATGTGCTTAATCTATCTTTGCTGTACAAGAATGATAAGCAAACTCATCGAAGTAAAACGCTGATCAGAAGTTATTTGATTGAAAGCGCCTGGGTATCTGTGAGAAGAGATCCAACTATGCAAAACTATTACAGGACCCATGTGGGAAAACAACCAAATAAGATAATCGTTAAAGTAGCCCATAAATGATTACGAAGAATATGGCATGTAGTTAAATCAGGGGATGGTTATAAAACCGGACATAGCGAGAGCAATAAAGAACCGGATAACACAGCGCCTACGTGTTAGTATATGGAAAACTCTTCGAGTTTACACACGTACTAACACGACAAACAATAATAACAAGAGGCCCTTTTGTGTTCTAAAGAAAAAGAGGTGACTGCATTGTATACCCTGCAACTAATTAGTTTGCAACGTCAAGTAGGCAACACCTTTTATACAAACCCATAATTAATGCTGGTGGCTTCTTTTGAATGATCGCAAATAGGAGGATGAGAAACACGGGGTGATCTTTAAAGAAATGGCAGTTAAACTGCCAGTGAAATGGTATTGTCTTTTTCGTAGACTTTTGAGGGATGAAATATAAATAATGCTTTAAATTAAAAAAAATCACAAAAAGCTTTTCATAAGGGCGGGTATATAAACCCGGGCGATGCCGGGGCCCTTGACAGCTTTATGGAAAAGTTTGCGTTAACCCTTCAGTCCCCAGATAGCATTAAGGATTACCTGGCTGAAAACCACCTGATGCGCTATGAACAGGAAATATTAGCAGAAATTGCGGGTACAATAGAAAATCGGGATGCAAAGCAACTGGCCTGGTTCGCGGTTTTGGCGATAGTTTCAGACAGGTATTAATGAATGTAAACGAGCATCGCAGGGCAATGGAGTTTGGCTTTACTGAAATAGCCTTTAACAAGTATGGGTGGTTTGCCGTACCCAAATTCCTGGACTTCGAAAAAATTAAACTGGAACAAAGCAGTATCCGCATCAGGCGTGGACCTAACGGAGTTTGGGCTTATGCTTTGAACTGCAATTACGGTACCGCCGGAAGCAGCGGACCGTTAGGTGTTTTTTGTAAAAAATATGCTAACCGGGATGTGGCTTTAACCGCCGCGCTGGCAGAAATGAAAGGGGAAATGACAAAGTATTTAGGTAATTCTGACACCACGAATTACAAACAGGATGTGTTGCAGAAGACAATAAGAGCGATAGTTTCTCATGAAGTCAGCCTGGTTCAGCTAACCTTGTTTTAACGATAGGACCATAAACTCTTTTAGGTCGTCACCGGCCTTGCTTTTTCTTTTTCATCGGTAATAGGCTTCAAATGCAGGATAAGCCGGTTCACCTGCATTTTACGCGCGCTGCGCACCTCATTTCGGTTCACCCGCTTATTCTGCCGCTGAAAAAGCCGCGTGTTTGGGGAGATCTCCGCTTCGCGCCGGGACGCTACCCGGCTATGCCGGAACGCATCCTTTGCGATCCCGCCAAACACCTGGCACTTGCAGGTTTTGCTTCCGTATACTTGTGGGATTAATTCAACAGCTTTTTTGAATTAAGATTTAAAATTTCAGTGATCCTGTTTTTAATTTTAAAGCGGTCATTCTTGGTTTGTTGAATGCAGCTCTGCAATATTTTATTTACCCGGTCTATCGGGTCTGTAATTCCATCAGGAGAGTAGCCAACGGCCATTTTCTCTTTAAGGTATGCTTATGCATTTTAGCGCTTGCGTTAACTCAGTCGCTTTTTCTACTCCTGAAAAGCCGAAAAAAATATCAGCCGATGTGATCGTAATATTGTTCTCAGCGATCTTAGCTAATAGTTGCTGTAAGTTCTCTTCTGTTTATTGCATTATATTCCAGGCAGCGGGGTATCGTAGTTCCGGATTTTTTCATAATTATTCAGTAACGTTTCAAAGCGTAGGCGTTAAGACGGTAATAGTTTTCTTCTACTGCAATGATTTTGTCTCTTGTAAACTTATACTGGTAATCTTTTTAACCGAGGGCTTCCAATAAATTAGCTAAAATATTGTTGTTGCTCCAATGAGAACAGCAAACCGGAGGATAATGATGCTTCAACACCGGTAATATATTTATTTGTCGCTGCCTGTTTCTATTCGATACCAATTTGATGTAATAAAACGGCCTGCCGGTTCGGGCAGACCGCAGCATTGACTTCATCAATGAATTGCTTACTTAAGGTTCCAGCTTTTGATCTTTTCGCTCAACTCTGTTAGTCCCGCCTTCTTCAGGCATTCTTCAGAGAACTGTTTGAGTTCTTCGACACTTTCCTTAGGGATGAGTTCTAACAGTCCTGATGATTGTTCGCCTTCCTTTGCTGAGAGCCCCCTTTCAACAACACTGTTTAATAATAATACTGTTTTACGATTGATCTTGACGTCGATCTTTACTGCCTCATTCATCCCGGGGCTGCACAATAACGTTTCGTACACCTGGGCCATCACATTCGTTGCCATATATTAAATTTTAAAGGTTAATAAACAGCGATAAAATTAAGCTTTAGCTGTTTTTCGATCCTCATCAAAATTTAGCGTGGATAGGTGAATGCCATTTTGGGTATTTAATTTCGCTTTTGAATTACTGACTGTGAATTTGATTTGTGCATGATGGACTACAGCAAACAAGGGCTTACCCTGGCCCGGATCAGGGAATTGGATATGGTGGACTACCTGGCATCCTTGGGTTATGAGCCGGAAAAACCAAGTAGGAACGGGATCGATTTCTATTACCTTTCACCGTTGCGGAACGAAGGTGATCCAAGCTTTCACGTGAACCGCAAGAAGAATTGTTGGTATGATCACGGCCTGGGAACAGGAGGGAATCTCGTCGATTTCGGCATACGCTATTTTCGCTGCACGGCGGAGGAATTGCCGGATAAATTTGGCATTGATTTTTCCTTTCAGCAGGCGCATGAACGTCCATTTATCGTGCACCGGGAAATGGACGAAAGCAGCAGCACAATCACGATTAAGGGCGAGCGGCCGCTCTGGTCTTACCCGCTGAAGAATTACCTTCATGAACGGCACATTCCGGTAGCCGTTGCGGAGCTGTTTTGCAGGGAGGTTACTTATGAATCAAATGATCATTCCTTTTATGCCATCGGGTTTAAGAATGATGCCGGAGGATACGAACTGCGCAACAAAATTTTCAAACAAAGCAGCTCACCAAAGGATATCACCACCATCAATAACGGTGCGAAAACAGTGCAGGTTTTCGAGGGATTTTTTGATTTCATGACCTACAAAACGCTGCAACCGGAGGTGTCGGAAATAGCTTCCGATTTTGTTATACTAAATGGCGCGAGCCTGTTTGAAAGGGCTCGTCCGTTTATGGAGGGGCATGAAGATATCGGTCTCTGGCTGGACAGGGATACTACCGGTTTGTCCTATACGAAATATGCCTTATCGCTGAATAAAGGCTATCGGGATGAAAGTGGTCTATATGCAAAACATAAGGATCTGAATGACTGGTTGATGAATAAAGGTTTGGCCCTTAAAAAGCAGCTAAAGCCTAAAATTAGCTGAAACATAGCTTATAGAATCATAGGAGCAGCCGGTTACCGGTAGCTATAGGAGATTGCCTCCACCGCAATCGGCCAGATGTACGGTTGTGTTACAACCGAAATCTGGCCGCCCCTCTCCGAAGTCGGGGGCGGTGGAGAAAGTTCTTGTTTTTTTGATGAATTGATAGATAGAAAGGGATAGGTGATGGAAGGAAAGAAACAGGTGAGGACGCGGATTGTCCCGTTCAGGCTGCTGCCTGATGAATATGATAAATTGGAAGCCAGCTGGAAGAAAACCACGATCAGGAGGCTAAGCGAATACCTGCGCAGGCTCATTTTTAACAAGCCCATTACCGGCTATGTGCGCAATCAATCGCTGGATGAATTCATGGCGGAGATGGTGCTGCTACGGAAGGAACTGAATGCGATTGGTGTCAACTTTAACCAGGCGGTGCACCGCCTGCATACGCTGGATCACTTGCCCCAAATAGAGGCTTGGTTAAAGGTTTTCGAAGGGGACAAGGAGATGCTTTTTGATAAGGTGGAAGAGATCAAAAAACGGATCAATTTAATCAGTGACCAATGGTTGCAGTGATCCATTCCAGCAACAGCCTGCACAATATTTTAAACTATAACGAGCAGAAGGTAAAGCAGGGTTTAGCAACTTGTTTAGAGGCGGCTGAATACCCGAAGGATGTTGCCGATCTGAATTTTTATCAGAAGCTTTCACGGTTGGAAAAGTTGACGGAATTGAATCAGCAAACCAAAGTGAACAGCGTGCATATCTCGCTGAACTTTGATCCGTCGGAACAACTTTCTGAGGGACTTTTAAAGGAGCTCGCGGAGGTCTATATGGATAAGATCGGTTTCACCGGGCAGCCGTATTTATTGTACCGGCATACTGATGCAGGCCACCCGCATATTCATTTGGTTACGACCAATATTAAGCCGGATGGAAAACGGATCGAGCTGCACAATTTGGGTAGAAACCAGTCGGGAAAAGCACGTAAGGAAATCGAGATTGCCTTTGGCTTAATCAAGGCAGAGGAAAGCAGGCAGCGGGAGGCTTATCGGTTGAAGCCGGTTGATGCCCGGAAGGTGGTTTACGGCCGGGTGGAAAGCAAAAGGACGATGGGAAATGTCATCACCACCGTGCTGAAAAATTACAAATACGGATCGTTGGCCGAGCTGAACGCGGTGCTGCAACTGTACAACGTGACCGCCGACCGGGGCAGCGAAGACTCCAGGATTTTCCGGCACAAGGGATTGGTGTACCGTATCCTTGACGGGCAGGGTAACAGGGTAGGGGTTCCGGTAAAAGCTTCTGACTTTCATTTCAAGCCCACGCTTAAATATTTGACTGAAAAATTTGTGGTCAATGCTATCGGCAGGGATCAGTACAAAGCAAGATTAAGGAACACCATTGACCTTGCTTTACTTGGAGGTGATCTGTCCTTGTCAGAATTGATAAGGAAATTGCAGAAAGAGGGAATTGATATGGTACTCCGGCAAAATGCAGGGGGCATAATCTATGGAATTACCTATGTGGATCACCGCAGCCGCTGTGTATTTAATGGCAGTGCCACAGAAAGACTTATAGCGCTAAAGCTATTCTGGAAAGGTGTGCAGGCAGGGGAGCCGATGAAAGAAAAATAAAGATCGGAAAGGGGGAAAAAGAACGGGTCGGAGAGTCAGGTGCTAAAGTGCAAAAGCCGGGTTACGAGACAGGGAAACAGCCGGCGAATGATTTTCACGGCAGTGAAAAACTACAGGATTTCGGACGGTTAAACGATGCCTTATTACAGCTGGAAGAACAGCCGGAGAGAATAGATTGGGAGTTGAAAAGGAAGCGAAAGAAAAAAAAGCGGCAGCGGATTGAGCCGTAGTTGTGATTGTAATGAATGATTATTTAATGTGAGGGAGATAAGATGCAGACAGGAGAGAATGATCAGGCCATGCGCAAGATCCTGGATATGACCAGGCTGATCAGTATAGCTATTTTGGCTATACATTTTTACACAGCGTGTTATGGCGCGTTTGCCGGATGGCATTTGGCAGCGCCGCTATCGGACAGGATACTGGACAATATTTTGCATACGGGACTCTTCAGTAATTTTTATAAGTCCAAGCTGATCGCTTTAGGGTTTTTGGTGATCGCCCTGATGGGGGTGAAGGGAAAAAAGGACGAAAAACAAAACTTTAAAACGTCAGGAATATACCTGCTGTCCGGACTGATCTTTTATTTCATCAGCGGCCTGGTGTTGCTGATGAAAGGAGAAATAAGCTGGGTCGCCACCGGCTACATGGGGTTAACCGCCCTTGGCTACCTACTGTTCCTGAGCGGCGGCACCATGCTGTCCCGCATCATCAGGGATCGGCTGAAGGATGATATCTTCAATTCTGAAAATGAAACCTTCCCCCAGGAGGAACGGCTGATCGAAAATGAATACTCGGTTAACCTGGTCGCCAGGTATAAGCTCAAAGGAAAAACACGCAATTCCTTCATTAATTATATCAATATGTTTCGGGCGTTACTCATATTGGGTTCGCCCGGATCCACGGGTCCGGTAAAAGTTATTTCATCATCCGGCATGTCATCACGCAGCACATCCGGAAGGGCTTTGCCATGTTTGTTTATGACTTCAAAATGCCCGATCTCTCGGTCATCGCCTACAATACCTGGCTTCATAACAAGAATAGGTACAAGGTTGCACCCAAATTTTATTCAATCAACTTCGATGATCTTTCGCACAGTCATCGCTGTAATCCGTTGGATCCATCTGCCATGCTGGATATTACCGATGCGGTGGAATCGGCACGTACTATTCTATTGGGGCTAAATCGTGAATGGATAAAAAAACAAGGCGATTTCTTTGTGGAAAGTCCGATCAATTTTTTAACCGCCATCATCTGGTACCTTCGAAAATACAAGAACGGAGAGTTTTGTACGCTGCCCCATGTCATCGAGCTGATGCAGATAGAATATGATAAGCTGTTCACCATCCTGCGCACGCAAAAAGAAATCGATGTATTGATTAATCCTTTTGTCAGTGCCTATATGCGGGATGCAGTGGAACAACTGGAAGGACAGATCGCCTCGGCTAAGATTACGATGGCGCGGATCTCATCGCCTCAATTGTATTATGTCTTATCAGGTAATGATTTTACACTGGATATCAATAACCCGGACGAACCGAAAATTGTCTGCATGGGTAATAATCCACAAAAGATACAGATTTACGGTGCGGTATTGTCTCTTTTTACGAACAGGTTATTAAAAATCATTAATCAGAAAAATAAGCTCAAATGTAGTTTGGTGTTTGACGAATTTCCTACCCTGACGACGGAGATCATACCGACAATCTCCACGGGAAGAAGCAATTTAATTTCTACCTGTTTAGGCATTCAGGATGCCAGCCAGTTGCGTAAAGATTATGGCCGTGAACAGGCAGATGTAATCATGAATATCGTAGGAAATATTGCTGCAGGACAGGTATCGGGAGATACGGCCAAGCAAATCTCAGAACGTATCGGGAAGATTATGCAGGATCGCGTAAGCCTGTCCATTAATCGTTCGGATACTTCGATTAGTAAATCTAAGCAACTGGAAGCCGCCGTTCCGCCTTCTAAAATTTCTTCCCTCAGCTCCGGCGAATTTGTCGGCATGGTGTCGGATAATCCGGATTGTAAGATTGATTTGAAAGCCTTTCATTGTGAGATTATCAACGACCACGATGCGCTTAAAAAAGAAATCGATAGTTACGAACAAATTCCTATGGTGCGTAAGTTAGACAATGCTATTATTCAGCATAATTACGTGCAGATCAAAAAAGACGTGCAACAACTTATTGAAATGGAAATGGAGCGGTTATTAAGCGATCCGGCACTGTCACATATGGTTATTAAAAGAGCTTAACGCAATTCAAGCTAATCGAACATCGTACAATTATGTGTCCAGCGTGTAATAAATAATACCATAAAACAACCTGAATTAGTTCTCTTAACTGTTGGTTTTTTTCTGGCGTATCTGATTAATTTTGCCCACTTTGATTCAGATATTCCGGTCTCCCTTTTTAGCCCAACGAGATTAAAAAAACGTTTTGGCTAATCAACCTTCAAAACTCCCTTTTTTTCTTCCCGATCGTAAGCGTTGGGTGCTTTTCATCCCAGTCAGGTGATATGAGACTAAACTGCCCCTTTTCTTAATTATGCCGCTGCCCTCGTCGTTATACCCATTAAAGTGACTTGGTTAGTTGCCGGAAACTGAATAAATGCAGAGTAACGGTGATAACCAAGCCCAGAGATTTTGCTTAGGTCATCCTCCGAACCGTGTCGAAATTTCCAATCTCAGTTCCCGTTTTATAATTATATATACGCATGATCGGGTTAAATGTACCCCCTTGAAGACCAACGCCCCCTAATTCCTGGAAAGCAGGATCAGTGTAATTCCAATATAGATAACGAAATTTAATAATAACATACTTAACTGGTAATCGAAAAAGTTAAAGACACAAAAATAACACCACGGTAACCATTCTTTGGGCATTCGCGACATTTCACATAAGGTCAATTGATGGTAGTTGAACTGTCAAATCCTTCAAAGTGAAGGAAGGTGACACACATTATTGTTTTTCATTTCAATAAGTATAATGTTTTTACTCTTTGGTTTTACCATGCGCTCCGTAAGGAAAGAAAAGTTTTTACAATAACTCTATTGTAGATTGATTGGCTAATAAAAGATACAGCCGACACGGCATCCAGAACTGGCAATTGTCAATTTAATCAGTTGTTAAAAGAAAAAGAATATCATTCTTACCTCAAAATAAAGAGCTATACGGGTAAATTCAATGTTGTTTAATGTTGATTTTTTGTATATCTGTTTGATAGTTAGATTTTTAAATTAACAAAGTAGATGTGAGTAATATTTTTTTTTTAATGGTGTCACTAAATCTTTTCTTTGCGCCATGTTACTGAAGGGTCCCAATAAATTAATATAAATTAAGCTCGGGAGTCAGAAAGCTTCCGGTTTTTCAGAATATTTTACAAAGGATGCAAAATGATCCATTATCGGTGAGGTATAACGATATCTTGTTTGTCCTGAAAAAAGACTCCGATAAAGCGGCATTCGTTGTTTGGCTCCGCATAAGGTGATTTATGACGTTTTATTTAATATTAGCGATATTAAGTACCGAGTTCATGACCTTATGCAACTTAATTGGTTTAGTCCTTTATTTGTATTTATATCATTTTATGAACTTGTAAATACTAAAACGGAGGCAGTGACTTGCACATTAATAATGTAGTGAACCTTGTTTATATAGTTTAACCTTAATTAATCATGTTAAATTTCCTAAAAAAGCTTTCTACGGAAGTTGATATTAAACTTACGGACGAAAGAAACAAAGTTGCCAATAGTTTAATTGGTAAACAATATCTTCTGAATCAGCATGTAATAGAATTTGAAAGCAACAGCAATGATTTTATAGACGGGATCTTATCAATTAGAAGTATGGAAAACGGTATTGTAAAAACTTTTTTTAACGTCTATATTTTCAAGGATATTATATTTATAGCTGTATATACACTTGATTTAATGAAAATAATCGATGTGCCATCTGGAAAATTTGTTGATGAATTAAATAAATTAATTTTACAATAACTTTTTCAAGACTTAAAACAGTACTTCACCGGATCATACCAGTATATGATAATGGACATCTATAAACGCGAAAAAAAAAGTGAAAGGAATATTAGGTTTTTAAATAATACTCATCCCTCAATAGAAAAATAGATTTGTGGAATCTGAATTTGCGCAATATCATTTCGACCAAAACCGGGAGCTAAAGTGGAGAATCAATTGGTTCTGACCATTATGTAAAATTCATTGACCAAAGCTGTTTTTGGCCGATGGTAAGTTAACAGCGCTGCTGATTTCTCTAATCCAATTTTCAAGCTAAGCGTAATGATTGCCGATTTAAGTATTTGATTTGTAGCTTTTTTGGTGGTTTGCGTAGATGTGCGTAGTCTGAATTTATTGAAAACCTATCTTTAGTTATTCCTTTGTAGTAGGTAAAACAGATTTAGCAAATTAAACACCAATAAACATGGTTTTTCATTTAATTTTAGGTTGCCTTGCCGGTTTTCTGGCGGGTAAAGTAATGCGTGGCGAAGGTTACGGATTTATAGTAGATATTTTACTTGGCCTCGCCGGAGGTTGGGTGGGAAGTTGGGTATTAGGCCTCCTGGGACTTCATATTCCTGTTTGGAGTTATTTCATTACTGCTTTCTTAGGGGCTGTTTTGCTGGTGTGGATTGTACGGCTTGTAAAAGGTGACTAACCTGGTTAAAAAAAATGCGTGTTAAGCAAGATTGCATTATCTATGAAAAAATTACTATTTACAGCGATATTTTTTTTGCCATTTATCTCTAAAGCCCAATCGTCAGATGCGTTCAATTACAAGAGCGAAGATCGGTATTTTTATTATAGCGATGTAGTTCAGGTGGATACTTCATTTACGGTTTCTGATCTATATAAAAACACTAAATTATTTATTGCCAAACTGGCTTTGTCAAGCATCAAAATAACGACAGATGCTCCTAAAGACGGGATGGTCGTGGTTTATATTGAAGAACCGGCCACATTTAAAACACAGACAGGTATTGGCAGTGAACCAATGAAGTTGAAATACGAACTTAAACTTGAACTAAAAAAAGGGCGTTACCGTTACACATTTGATAATATTCTGATTAACTATGTGGATAATAATAGAAATACAGATCATCCTTTATATGATGTAATAAAGGTAAAGGAGGGGGAGTATTCGGCGTAGGGCAACGAAAACGTATACTTAAAGCCATGGATCCTTTATTTTTGCGTAAAATAGAACTCTTAAATAATACAATGAAAATAAAATCAGATGATTTTTAGCATGAGATGAATTATTAGATACCATCAGTTATTGTTCGTTTTATTACCGCTATATGATATCTGGTATGCTTGAAACGCGTAATTGATCAAAAATAACTTTGTGGCGGCGATTTTGTTCAGACAGATAAGTCACCGAACAAACCATTGAGATTGGGATAAATCAGTATGCCGCTTCAAGATAAAGCATATCTTCTTGCACGGATTCCCAATTGGCATACCTGCGGTTACTATAGGCATGTCTTTAGTAACCGCAGGTTGTAGCAGATCCAAGTGTGAGGTATTTGCTGAGGAAAACCATGCGGTACCCCCGAACATTAGCATACTATTGAGATGATCCGATAATGTTAAATGCTTCTATAGATGTATTTTTTTTTATTTCATTAAGATGAAGGATATATTGCAAATCTGTTGTACTTACAAAATATTAGCCTGTTTAATTAACAGGTGATCAATAAGTTCCCTACCTAAATTGTGGTATGTGGATTTCAGTTTCTTTGTTCTAATTAATACTTTATCGTCGCTAAGAGGAGGTATAAAATCATCCTTGTAAACATCGAAATTTTGAGGGTTTTATAAAATCAATGGGTAGTCACATATTAACGAAGGTTTTTCACCAGGATCGAAACGTAATATAGTTAAAGGCGAATTATTACCAATTAAATTAAAAAAAGGAGCAATTGGACGTTGGTTGACCGGCTTATTAAGCAGACCAACTAACGATTTGTTTTATTTTTTCGTCCAGTTCATTGACGGCTTTCTCCAGCATTAATAGTTCTTCTTGAGTTGCAGTATAGCCGTCGAGTTTGAAGAGGTTCATTAGACCCATGATGGAAGCGACCGGTTTTCGTAATTCATGTGACTGAACGTAGGCGATATTATTAAGAGATTGGTTTTGAGAAGATACCTTTTGTTCCAGTTCGACTTTCTTATTGATATTCGTTCCGCTAAAAATAACGCCATTAATATCCCCTTCCGGACTACGTGCAGGTACATACGTGCATCTTGACCAAATGATCTCATCCTGGAATTTGATTTCTCTTTCAATTTGGACAGGTGTACCGTTTAAGGCTTGGTGAAAATTGCTCAAGAATGCTGATATATAAGGTTCTTGTATGTAATCTACTACCTTTTCGTTGATCATTATTGTTTTAGAGAAGAGCTTTTTGATATAATCAGCAAACAGGGTATTGAAGGCGACTATTTCTAAATTTTTATTAACCAAAAGGTGGGAGGAGTTTGAACTTTCAAAAATAGATTGCAGGCTGAATTCCGGAACTTTGAGATATTGTTTGTTTATAATTTGGAAATTGGATTCCATTTCCAACAGGCTGACCACCTGTTGAGAAAGTATGTATAGCATCTGTTTTTGGTAGTTATTCAGCGATTTAGGAGACTGGTCAACGATACATAAACATCCCAGGATGTATCCGTCACGTGAGGTTAACGGAAAACCGGCATAGAAACGGACGTGTGGTTCATTGATAACAAAGCGGTTATTCCTAAAGTAATCATCGCTTCGCGTGTCTGGAATAATCATTGCCAAGCCACGTTCCATTACCGCGTTGCAAAAGGTGCCCTGTCTGGCAGCTTTTGCAAGATTTAGCCCAACTTTAAATTTAAAGTAAAGGGTATCTTGATCTATTAGCGTTATCGAGGCTGTGGGAGTATCGCAGAATTCGGCGGCCAGCCTGACAATATGATCAAGTTCCTTTTTTTTGCTGATTTTAATATTTAAAAATCTGTGAACAGCCTCTGTTCGTTTATTCTCTATCACAGTCATAAATAATATAAGTGTATGATCATTTAATTAACTAAAGCATAATCTGATGAAATTCTTATTTTAATCCAATAAATGATTAAACATGTTTATTCGGGTTGAAACAATATAGTTGCTCTTTGCGGCGGATCTAATAACGGATGCAGTTGAACTACAAATCATATATGACATATCTTTTAACATAGCTCCTTCCTGATTTGGTTTTTTTGTGTTCAATTTAAGAAGGGGCAGATGACTGTGTTCTAAGGCGAAATCAATACAAATAAAATGCATTCAGATAACTTATTCGATAGGTATCGATATATAGTAAAATCAT
This sequence comes from Mucilaginibacter saanensis, assembly GCF_014200575.1. Lineage (GTDB taxonomy): Bacteria > Bacteroidota > Bacteroidia > Sphingobacteriales > Sphingobacteriaceae > Mucilaginibacter. The sequence continues at coordinate 19,492 of NZ_JACHBZ010000033.1, forward strand.
ATCGGTGGAAAGAGTACAAATGCAGGTGGATAATAAGATTTTGTGATCGAAATATGTAATAAAACATTGATTGTCAATTGGATTTATGGCGGAATACTAGCCGCTGAGGATCCCCCGATATATGAGCTGAAGAAAGCACACTAAGTAAAGACAGAGAGCAGATAAGCGTTCAAGAGCTTGTTTTTTAGATTCAAAATACTGCTACCATTAAAACCATTGATCCAAAAATTTTTTGAAGCCTTCCTTGTATTGGCTGCTTACAGGAATCATTACTTTACCGATTTTTACGGTGTTGGTGGTGATGGAGTCAATTTTATCTAATGATACAATAAATGAACGGTGGATACGCATAAATGCATGTGCCGGCAATTTTTCTTCGATAGCCTTCATCGTCGTAAGTGATTTGATGTATGTCTCGGTATTGGTTACATATATTTTTACATAATCCTTAAAACCTTCGATATAAAGTATATTTTTCAAATAAACTTTGATCAGTTCATATTCGACCCTTAAAAAAATAAAGTTATTTTCGGGATAGTCCAATGTGCTGGAGGCCCTGGTCCTATTTTCTATATTAATTTTTGCTTTATAGACGGAGCTGATAAAATCTTCCTGACTAATAGGCTTCAGTAGATAATCTAAGGCCTCTACTTTATATCCTTCCAGCGCGTAGCGATCATAGCCGGATGTGAAGATAATGCGGGGGATCTTTTCTCCCTTTTTACTGTTGATCAGACGTGCTAACTCAATACCACTGAGACCAGGCATATTGATATCAAGAAATACAAGTTGTAAGTCTTTGTTTTCTATAGCAATTAAGGCTTCAGTGGGATAATTATGATAGGATAGTAGGTTTAAAAATGGGATTTGATTTATTAAATCACAAAGATAAGCCATCGCTGCCTCATCATCATCTACAACTATACAGTTTATGGACATAATAAAAAAGTATTATCAATGATTGCCTTAGTAACTAAGCAACAATCAGGTATTGGTATGGGGCTCTTATAAAGTTAACTATAAATGCGTTGAAATACAAGCAAAATTAACCGATGTTTAACGGTCCGCTGTCGGTCATTCTCTATAAGTAGAAAAATCAATGATTAGCTGTTTGGTTAAGTTACATATATGGGTAATTAGCTAAAGTAATATGGATAAACCGGTGTCGTGTTTTAGTTGATCGGGGAGGCAAAAATAGGTCGTTATTTTAAGTTAACATTGAATTAAAGTTTCAGGATTAATAGAATTTGTTTAATCAAATCTGCTTCGAAATTAGGTTTAGTGATGATAGGGTCCAAAAATCTGTTTTTCAAAGGCTCTTCAACATAAGTAACCATATGATCTGGTTCGATAAAAACAACAGGAATTTCGCGCTGCGAATTTAATCGCTTAATTATAGTGAGTAATTTATTGTTATTGATCCCAGGCTGCCGCTTACAGGTTAATATCACAGATATTTCTTTCTTGGAAAGAATTTCTAATGCTTCCCTAAGTTTAGAGGTATGATAAAACTGGATATTCGATTTATTCATCATGCTGTGAAGATACGTTACATTCAACTTACCGACATTAATCGCCAGTATCTTTATATCATGAAGTACGGATAATTGATGACTAGGTATTTGGTAGTCGTTTTTTTTAGCAACATCTGTATCGTTTGAGTACGGGATATAAAAGCTAAAGGTACTACCCATACCGGCGCTACTTTTTACGCTAATTTGTCCGTTTTGAAGCAGAACTAATTGTTTACAAATGTATAATCCAAGACCTGTTCCTGTTTTTCCATTGATAGAATTAGTTTGGTAGTATTTAGAGAACAGCTTGACCTGCTGTTCCGCGCTGATTCCGGATCCAGTATCAATTATGTCTACCTGCAGGACATTTTTATGATTTAAATAAGCATTGACAATAATGCCGCCAACATCAGTATACTTGATAGCATTACTTAATAAATTGACCACGATCTGTTTGAGCCGAAAACTGTCTCCAGAAACCATCGTTTTTTTATTGCCCTCAAAGTAGTAGTAGATATTGAGTTTCTTTTTTGTAGCACCCAACTCCATGCTTGCAGTTAACTCCTTTAACAGGGAATATGGATTAAAGGTATCATGATGAATCTTAAACGCACTATTTGCCATTTTCGCAGCATCAAGGGTGTTATTTAATGTTTGCATCAACATGTCAGAGGAAAAGTGTATGGAATTCATCATTTTGGCTTGCCCGGTTGAGAAACCTGTTTTGCTGAATAGATATAAAAAACCCTTAATGGATGAAAGGGAAGTCCGTATTTCGTGACTCATCTGTAATAGCAAATCCATCTTTTGTTTTACGGAGGTTTCAGCCAGTTCCTTGGCTTCAATTAAACGAATTTCGGATTGATTGAGTTTAACGCCAGATACAAACATCAATATAGTGAGTGTAGACAGTAGAAAAAATACCAATAGATAAAATCGCCTAAGCAGCAGTCCAACCTCCTGAAAATTTTTAAAGGTTAAATCTTTAAGTTCCGCTTCCGCTTCATGCGTACCATTTCTACAACTGGTTATCACGCTTTCTACGTCAAGAATGAAATGCAGGTTTCGCTTTATGTATGTTGTGGTATCCGGTGTTTTTTGCGGAACCAACCGGAATTTTTTTGACAATAGGGGGATTGTAATATTCGGTTTATGAGTGGTGTTTGCTATAGCGATGAATTTGGGTGCTGCAATGCCAATATTAATGGCGGCTTTGCTCGATGATCGTTTTTGGCTTCTTAAAATATTCAAACGGTCGTCGTTAAGCAGGGAATCAAACTCATTTTTTAAGATAAGCAGTCTGCCTGATAATCGTAATGTTTTGTCATGATAGCGCTGTATGAAGAGCAATTGTTTACTTTCAGCGTCGATTGGATGCTTGCTCACACCAACCTGTGTGGTAATTTGAATAAAAGATTTTATCAGTTTTATTTCAGCAGAAATGCCTGAGGTATCACCGGCATTTAATGGTTCATGCTGGAAATCTTTTTTTGTCTGCGCAAATCCTTGGAAGACATGTTCGAGTTTATACTGATCCTGGTCTAGGTAATGAGATATCTCTGTGATTTGTTCTATTTTATTTGAAATTGTTCGATGTACATAAAACGCAGCTGCCATCAGGATGATGATAGCTGTTAAAAAAATGAGAAATATCTTCTTTGATAAAGCTTTGCTATAGGTTATTTTCATGGATGTAAGTTGGGGCTACAGATGATATATTGTTTATTTCTCCGCATAGTACCATGCAAAAGAAAAACAGCTTATGTGTTCACTAAGTGCAGGCTATAGAATATGAAGTGTCCATTCCGCACATTGATTAAAGACGTACACATATGCAAAAAATCTTCTGATTGTTGCAAGTTAAATACTGGTCAATCTGTAATTCAATAGGCAGTGTAATCTGTTACTTTTTTATCGGGGTTTGTAAAAGTTAGGTTTTGTTTAAGTGTCTTGTATAGTTCAATGATTTGCTCTTGTAAGGCTGAAATTTCCCTTTCACGAATGAGAATCTTTCTTTGAACTATAGCTATGGGGGATAAAATAGCTTCTCTTTCCTCCGGGTCTGTGGTCAGGAGTTCTACCACACTTATATCAAAAATGTGGGCGATCTGCTCTAATCGCGATAAGTTAATATCTGTATAATCCGTTTCAATTTTAGAAATAGCTGGAATAGAGATGCCCAGCATATCTGCCATTTGTTTCTGATTCCAGCCTCGCTGTATCCGCAAGTTTCTAATTTTCGTACCTACAGATATGGCTTTGTTTTTTTTATTTAAATCGCACATTAAAGATAATTTGTGAGGTTATAGTTGATTTAGGTCGGTAGGTTTTTCTATTTTCTCTCCAACAAAAAACGCCAAACGATGGCGCTTAAAATACTGCCGGTTATTGGTGCGACGATAAATAACCATAATTGGCTGATCGCCGCTCCTCCAACAAACAGCGCAGGGCCTATACTCCGGGCTGGATTGACAGATACACCGGTAACCGGTATACCTACAATATGAATGAGCACTAAACTTAAACCGATGGCTAAACCTGCAAAACCACCGTTGATGTTTTTGGAGGAGGTTGAACCTAAAATAACCAACAGGAAAATGAAAGTAAAAATAATTTCAGCTATAAGCCCTGCCCATAGGTTATAATGCATAGGCGAGAACAGGTCATAACCGTTTTGACCCAAACCGTTATTGGTTAGGTTGTATTCGCTTTTTCCTGAAGCAATTAAGAATAAAATCCAGGCGCCGGCAATGCCTCCCAATATTTGGGCGATGATGTATAGGACAGCTTCGTTTAACTTCATACGACCAGCTATTACCATTCCAATTGAAACAGCAGGGTTAATGTGACAACCAGAAATATGGCCGATGGCGTAGGCCATAGCAATAACTGATAGACCGAAGGCAAAGGATATTCCTAATAAACCTACACCAATAGATCCGTTGGTGCCGGCAATTACAGCACTACCGCAACCCAATAAAACCAGCACCAAGGTGCCAAAAAATTCAGCGAGAAGTTTTGAATTGATATTTACTTCCATAAAAAATAGTGTTAATAAATGTAATTAAAGGTTTAAATATGTTAAATGATGATTAAGTTGCTTATGAATAATTAATTGAGCGTTATAGCCAAAAGTTTAAAAAGTGATTAAAGAGGTATGATCTATAATTCCGGTTCTCGTGTTGAAGCCATCTGTTAAATCAAATAGCATTTCTGCCACAACAACATCGGCTTGAAAGGAATTCGACGGGGTTTGTATTGGTAAATAATATCCCGCAAAAAGAGAATGGTAGCTTTGCAATTCAGCTTGGGGGGATTGGTAACAAACAGGTCTGCACCGGTATGCTCAAAAGGGAAAAGCTTTTTTCGATTTATCATCTCGGTTAATGAAAAATGTCAGTTTTGTTAATTTAAAAAAAATATTCAAGTGCGATTTATGGTGCAAAAAGAGTAATTAAAAGTTAAAATATGCTTATAATTATCTACTCACATCTACTTTAGATAAGTAGGTGAAGCTGCTGGGATAATGAAAAATAATAATGAAAGCTTAAACACAGCAAAGGAGGAGGTAATAAATCAACTATCCAGATGTTCATATCCTAATTAGTGTGGATGTTTGATTTTTTTTTCTGAGCATAAAGATAAACCTGTATGACGGGGAATCTCGCTGGTTTCAAAATCAAGCCTCAAGAGTGCACAAACTCAATTTCGGAAGGCATGTGTTGCGACGATAAATCGAGTAACTTTTTAGTGAGTTCAGAATCAAAAATATTAAATTTCATTAAGAAGTTGGATTGCTGGTCACAGGTAATTGTAAGATCTCGCTCAGCTCTTTTTTTTGATTCGTTAGGAGAAGAATTATAATTTAATCTTAGCCATCGACAGTCTTCTGAGTAATCTTTAGTTTCTTTTTAAAACAGTCCCTAAAAACAAATATGATTAATATTATGACAAGTGTAATCAAGATAATGTTTCTACTGTCGCATTTTTATAATAACTTTCGGAAGTAAAATAATGTTGTTTCTGATAATAGACTTCTCCCAATGAATTAAGTGCAGAGAGATGTACATTATATTTTTGTATTTATCTGCAGGTAAAACCGTATTATTTAGATGAGATAGTGCGAATCATATCGTTTGAGCTCCAAAAAATGAGCTATATAAATTATAGCTGGGGTGAGCCCCTTTACATATGAAATATGGTTATCAATCTGGATAAAGTTGGAATAGCTTTTTTGAACAAAAGAAAGGATATTTTTAAGGTTCTCTCAGGAATTTTTTGACTATTCTGACTTTAAAAGTAGCCTAAATATTTCTGAGCCAATAAAGCTACTGATTAAAATCATTAATTTGGTAAGCAAATAGAATGATGCTATTCGGTGTTTATTGCCGCTCTTTATAAAAACACAACTTGCAGTAAACCATGCCCTCTTTGTTGCAAACTGAACTATATATAGCTATCTGATTTTCTGGCTATATCTTCAGCGTTAACGGTATATTCAAAGGCATCTTTATACCACCCGAATTAAAGCCCCACCTACACAAATCATTAGACTTGTTGCCATCCCGCTTCTGTAATCTATAATTTTTGATGTATGGCAAGCATAATACCTTGTCTAATTCTTTGTTCGATCTTCTGCCGTTTCCATGGGGCTATCTATTTGTATCACGTCGTATTAGGCGTAACTTTTGATTCCACAAGAGGTTGATAGTTCAATTAATGATATAACTACTAATATTTTTATGCCTGAGAAAATAGGATAAATAGGTTGTAAGAGTTGTATCTGATTCTGAACCAATATTAGTAATAATTATAGAGGGTTATAAAGTAAATGATAAGAAAGGTTGGGTAAATGGGGTAGTTTTCATCTACTTTAAACTGCCATCGGCATAATTTAAATATTTGTCGATTAGAAACTTAAATTGACCGATAAATTGATACCAGTAATTAAAAACCTAAGATGTCAGTTGTGAATAGGTTCGACATGAGAGTTTTAAGTGTATTTATTTGTATTTATCTGTTTTTCAATTAGTGGCGTCGTGTTTTGGGGAAATTGTTTTTTTGAACAGAAGCCGTTTGAAATTAATGAAAGGATTATAATTTCCTTTACCATAGGCTGTTAAGCAAAAAGTAATTCTCCGTCTATTGAAATTTTCTTTCTGTCGGTATTCGATTAATGTATGTCGATACCACTGCAAAGTTGGATTTAAACATTCATTTATTTGCGAATTATTTAACGCAACAAGAAGATATAGTTACGTGATTAAACGAATTAAATGATAAAATATTACTCACTCCCAACATTGTAATTGACGATGAATTTTATTAGTCTTAATAGCTATCCAAAATAATCAAAATCACATTTGCTTTCATTCCCATACAAGCAAATAGCTGCTAAATGAATTTTCCCTATAAGCAAAAAGACAATAGGATTCATATATCGCAGGTTAATTATATCATGTTAGAGGGGAAGTTTATAGCAGTCGTTGCATCGGATATATCATACTGGCGTCTGTAGTAAAACTACACAGGCATGAGGTCAATGGCTATTTGTAAATTATAATATAATGAAGAAACACCTTTTCTTAAGTTTAGCGGGTACGCTGTTAGTGTTAACTCTTAGCGCACAACAGAAGCTCAAAGATGGAACCATAAATAATGGTAATCTTCCTAATAGGGATGCATTATTTGAATTAGAAAGTAATAATAAAGGCTTTTTGTTAGTAAGAGTTGCTTTAGTTGAAACAACTGATACACATCCATTGTCAGCCCATGTTGCTGGTATGGTGGTTTATAATACGGCGACAAGTAAAGATGTTGTTCCAGGTATTTATTATAATGATGGTTCTAAATGGGTTTTTGTCAGAGGAACTAAAGGTGATCCGGGAAGTATAATTGTGGAAGCTGAACCGGGTAAGACAGGTGTTCCTGGTACTCCAGGACAGGCCGGGGGGCCCGGAGCTGGAGTTACGATTGTGACTAATAATAGTGGAACATGGTTATATAATACAACAACAAATACTTGGACCAATATTAGTGGGCTTAAGGGGGATCAAGGCGCTGTCGGTCCTCAGGGAGCAAAAGGAGCCGATGGTGCAGCGGGCAAAGGAGTTTCGTCTACAGTAGATAATGGTAATGGAACATTTACGATTACCTATACAGATGGTTCAACATTTACTACGGCAAACCTTACCGGTCCAGCGGGCGCTGTAGGTCCTCAGGGAGCTAAAGGTGATGTAGGAGCTGATGGCGCACCGGGCACTGTCGGTCCTCAGGGAGCAAAAGGAGCCGATGGTGCAGCGGGCAAAGGAGTTTCGTCTACAGTAGATAATGGTAATGGAACATTTACGATTACCTATACGGATGGTTCAACATTCACTACAACAAACCTTACCGGTCCAGCCGGAGCAAAAGGAGCCGATGGCGCAGCGGGCAAAGGAGTTTCGTCTACAGTAGATAATGGTAATGGAACATTTACGATTACCTATACGGATGGTTCAACATTCACTACAACAAACCTTACCGGTCCAGCCGGAGCAAAAGGAGCCGATGGCGCAGCGGGCAAAGGAGTTTCGTCTACAGTAGATAATGGTAATGGAACATTTACGATTACCTATACAGATGGTTCAACATTTACTACGGCAAACCTTACCGGTCCAGC
>NZ_JACHBZ010000034.1 GCF_014200575.1 Mucilaginibacter saanensis
ACTCAAATATATTAACATGATAAAGGCCGGAAATATTTCCGGCCTTTTTTATTAGTGGTTGTCCTGGAAAATTATTTTCCCCGGACAACAGTGAACTTGTTTCGGCAACCCATGAGCAGGGTGAAAAGGATGCCCGCTTTGTTTACTTCATTTATTTAGGCACCTTATAAGCAAAGAATATATTTTATATTGGCTAATCAATTTTAACCGATATGCTTTATAAGCAGGGGCATGTTTATATCATGTCGAACCTTTACCGTACAACATTTTACATTGGCGTAACCAGCGATTTGCGGACAAGGGTTTGGCAACATATCAACGGAGAGGGATCTGAATTTGTTAAAAAATATAACCTCCATTATTTGTTATACTCTGAGTATTTTGAAAGAATTACTGATGCAATTGACCGCGAAAAGCAATTGAAAAGATGGCACCGGGATTGGAAGATCAACTTGATTAAATCTGTAAATCCTGATATGAGGGATTTGAAAAGCGAACTGGAATTATAAGTGCCCAAGCCTCATGAGCAGGGTGTAAAGTGAGGCTGGTTATCTGTCTCGTGGGATCCTGAAAACAAGTTCAGGACGACATGCTTATTTTCAAGTCATGCCGAACTTGTTTCGGCACCCCATGAGCAGGGTGTAAAGTGAGGCTGGTTATCTGTCGTGTGGGATCCTGAAACAAGTTCAGGACGACACGCTTGTTTTCAAGTCATGCCGAACATGTTTCGGCACCACATGAACAGGGTGTAAAGTGAGGCTGATCTGTCGCGTGGGATACTGAAACAAGTTCAGGACGACATACCTATTTCACGCCGCCCTCTTCACTCATCCCCAATAAACTTCTGATCAATTTGTTTATCGGCTTTGGCGCCTAATTTTTTGATGCGCTCGGCGGTGGAGGTTAAATTTCCGCGACCGTCCGAAAGTTTGTTGATGGCGCTGTTATAGGCATTTTGAGTATAGGTTATATTTTTACCAATGCTGTCCATATCGCCCAGGAAGCCTACAAATTTATCGTACATATCGCCGCTGAGGCGGGCAATTTCCAGTACGTTGCGGTTTTGGCGCTCCTGTTTCCACATGCTGGCAATGGTGCGCAGGGTAGCCAGCAAGGTTGACGGACTTACAATCACCACTTTTTTGTCCCAGGCATAATTAAATAATTCGCCGTCGAGCTGTACAGCAATGCTGAATGAGGACTCGATCGGCACAAAAAGCAATACAAAATCGGGCGAATTGATCTTATACAGATCATGGTATTTTTTTGACGACAGCCCATTGATGTGCCCGCGGATGGATTCCACATGCGCCTTGGCAAAAAGCTTGCGGTCCTCTTCGGTATCGGCATTAACCAAACGCTCGTAAGCAATCAATGACACCTTAGAGTCGATCACAAGATGTTTTTCATCCGGCAGGTCAATGATTACATCGGGCTGGTAGCGCGTGCCGTCAGTGGCCTGCATGGCGGCTTGTATGCGATATTCCTGGTCGCGTACCAGGCCCGAGCGCTCCAGCACCCGCTCCAGGATCACTTCGCCCCAGTTGCCTTGTTTTTTATTATCGCCCTTAAGGGCCTTGGTTAAATTCTGGGCCTCGTCGCTGATCTGTTTATTCAGATCCATGAGCTGGGTAATTACCCCTTTCAGCGTGTTGCGCTCGGCCGCCTCCATGTTGTACACCTTCTCAACCTTATCCTCAAATGCCTTCAGGTTTTCTTTCAGCGGGTTAAGGATCATATCCAGGTTGGTGCGGTTTACATCAATAAATTCCTTTGATTTTTCTTTAAGCAGTTTTTCGGCTACGTTTTCAAACTCGCGCTGAAACTGGGTGCGGATCTGTTCAATTTCAACCTTTTGCTCCTGTAGTTTTTCCTGCTGCGATTGATGGTATGCCTTGATGCTCTCCAGCTGCTGATTGGTTTGCGCCAGTTGGGTACGCTCATACAACAGTTCGTCCAACAGCCGGTTCTTCTCGTCTTTTAAAAACTGGGTAATGTTTTCCTTTTCGCTGAGCAGGCTGCTGGCCTTTTCTTCGGCCCGGGCCAAAGTTATTTTCAGCATATCATGCTCGTTCCGGAGTTTATTCAGCTCATCGGCCGATATCAGTTCCATAGCTTTGGGTTTCTTTAAAAATAAAAAAACAGCTATTATCAATATCACCAGGGAAACCATTAACAATATATCGTCACTCATTTTGATAAAAATATTAGCAAAATTAAGTTAATATTTTTAGTAATTCAAAACAGTAGGGCACAAAAAAACTCCCATTGCGGCATGATTATTTGCCATAAAGGGAGTTTGCACCAGTTGGGTAACGCTTAAGCTACTAACCGGGAATATTTAAATAAACGGCTTACTTGCAATATTTGGTAATGTTTTCCTGCGCCAGTTTACTGCCCATTGCCGCTGCTTTTGAAAAATCGGCACAGGCGCCGGTATTGTCATTAAGCAGGTGTTTGGCATAGCCCCGGTTGTTATAGGCGTCGTCATATTTAGGGTCTAAAACTATTACCTTGGAGTAATCATCAATGGCCCCTTTAAAATCATTCATGTTCCGTTTTACAATCCCCCGGTTATAATAGGCGTTGGTGTATTTAGGATCTAACTGCAGGGTTTGATTATAATCTGTAAGGGCGCTTTTATAATCTTCCATGTTGAGTTTGGCGTTGGCGCTTTTAAAATACCCATCGGCATCTTTTGGTCTTAGGGCAATGTACTGGGTATAATCATCAACGGCATCGCTGTAATTATTAAGGAGATCATTGGCAAGGCCGCGGTTATAATAGGCGCTGGCATATTTAGGGTCAAGCGCAATGGCCTTGTTGTCATCGGCTTTGGCTCCGTTGTAATCGGCCATATCCAGGCGGGCAATACCCCGGTTGTTGTAGGCGTCAACATTATCAGGCGACAAGGTAATTACCTGGGAGTAATCTTCGGCTGCACCCTTATAGTCTTCCATATACCGTTTTGAATCTCCGCGGCTGTAATAGGCATCCACATTGTTCTCTTTAAGGCCGATGGATTGGGTAAAATCAAGTATGGCCGCTTTATAATCTTTTAACAGGTTTTTAGCCAGCCCGCGGTTATAATAAGCACTCTCATATTTAGGGTTTAAAACTATGGCCTGCGAATAATCGGCAATGGCGCCTTTATAATCTTCCAGGTGTTTTTTGCAAATGCCCCGTTCGTTAAAAGCATCCTCATCCTTGGGGTCGATGGTTATGGATTGATTGTAATCTGCCAGGGCTCCTTTGTAATCTTCCAGGCGGCGTTTGGCAAGGCCCCGGTTATACAGTGCAATGGAGTTTAGGGGCTTTAAAATGATGGCTTTGTTATAGTCTTCAATGGCGCCTTTATAATCCTTAAGATTGTCTTTTACCCGACCCCTGCTGTTAAATACCTCTTCGTTTTTGGCGTCGAGAACAATGCTTTGGTTTAAATCAAGCAATGCTCCGTTGTTATCATCGAGGTTGAATTTTGCCATACCTCTTTTATAATAATAGGAAGCATCGTTGGGGTTTTGGGTGATGGCTTTGGTGTAGTATTTAATAGTGCTAACATTTTTAACACTATCGGTATTGGTTTGTGCCCCCGCAAAAAACGGAAACAGTACCGGGATCAGGAATAATTTGTTCATTAGTGAAAAGGCAATTTTTTACCTAAAGTAAAAAATATTATTTCAATTGCATGCAACTATTATTGGCTGTTTTTGTCGTAGAGATGTATACTTATCTCTCTATCCATACAAAGCAAGTATAAAATGTCACTTTTCAAAAGCAAGACGCAAGTATGCGTCTCTACGGTAAAAAGCGAGATGTAAATGCGCATCTCTACGGTACGCATTTAAACGACGTATAAAAATTACTTCACCTTAGTTATCCGTAAACCAACATCACTTACCTCATGCAGTGGATTATCGCGCATGTTTTGCTCTATCTCAAAATGGTAAGTGCCTTTAGCGGCAAACTTGTAGTTGGTTTTGAACGGTACTTGGTAGCTGTATAAATTACCTGATCCTTTACCCAGCCATTGGCCATCGCGCGTGGCCAGCTTTAGTTCGTAGCGGGTAACCCGTGGTTTTTCGCCAGAGGCCGACTCGTAAATGAGCACAAACAGGTTAGAGTATTTATAATTATCGGTTACGCGCAAATTAAAGTACAGGTTGTAGCCCGCATTTTCATCGTCAATTTTACAATTAAACTTAACCCGGTTCACGTACGACCAGTTATGATCGGCAATGGCGGCATTGTTATCCATAATTGTGCTGCTATCGGTACAGCTACCCAGCAGCATGATAACAAATGCACATACTGCCGGATAAAATATTTTCAAGGCCGGTTTCATTATTGCTCGGTGTCCGGTGGGGTATTATTTTTACGATTCTGGTTATTTGGGTTTGGGCGGTTTGGCCTGTTGCGCCTGGTATTACCTCCATTTTCCTGCGGCGGTTTATTACCGTTTTCCTGCGGTGGTTTATTGCCCTGTTGCGGCTGCGCTGGTCTGTTACCTTGCGCCTGTGGGGGTCTGTTGCCCTGCTGTGGCGGACGAGGCGCTTGCGGCGTCCTGTTGCCTTCAGGAGTACCCTGTGCCGGTTTTTCAGTTGCCGGGGCTGCACCCTGACGCGGCTGATTGGGTTGACTGTTTACCGGCCGATTCCCATTGTTTTCTGTTGTGCCGGGTTTTGCGCCCTTGGTGCGGTTACGATTATTATTGTTGTTGTTACTGTTATTCGGTTTCTTTTTATTGTTGTTGCGGCTGCGATCATCAAGCCTGGTGAGGCTGTCCTGGCCTACCACGTTTTCATAGTCAAGCACTTTTGCCGGTGCGTTTTCAACTTCTACCAGTTCGCCCAGGTCGGCAGGGATAATGCCTTCTTTATTTTGCTGCTGAATTTCTTTTACCTTGCTGATAGGCAAAGGCACCCATGATTCTTCGCGCGGGTAGCTGAACCACATGATCTTTTTAAAGATATCCGTTTTTTGCAGGCGTGCATCACCCTTTTCGGTTTTCAGCACGTTCACATTATCGGGGATGTGTTTTAAGGCATCCATGTAAGTATCCAGCTCGTAGTTTAAACAGCACTTGAGCTTGCCGCACTGGCCGGCCAGCTTCAGGGTATTTAATGACAGGTTTTGGTAACGTGCGGCGGAGGTTGATACGGTTTTAAAATCAGTAAGCCAGGTTGAGCAGCAAAGCTCGCGGCCGCATGATCCGATACCACCCAGGCGGCTGGCTTCCTGCCTCATACCTATCTGCCGCATCTCAATACGGATACGGAAGGTTTCGGCCATTTTTTTAATCAGTTCCCTGAAATCAACACGGCCTTCGGCGGTATAATAAAAGGTTGCCTTGGTCTTATCACCCTGGTAGTCCACATCGCTCAGCTTCATGGATAAATTAAGCTCCAATGCCAGTTTGCGTGATTTGTGCATGGTTTCCCACTCCATATCTTTAGCGGCTTTCCATTTGTCAACATCGGCAACGGTAGCTTTGCGGTATATTTTTTTAACCACATCGGCCTCTTTTACATGGCGTTTAACCATTTGCATGCGCACCAGCTCGCCGGTTAACGATACGTGACCAATATCATAACCACCGGTAGCGGCTTCAACAGCCACCAGTTCGCCGGCTTCCAGGTAAATATTATCGTTGTTTAAAAAGAACTCTTTTCTGGAACCCTTAAACTTAACTTCAATAACCGGAAACGGCTTATAATTTGTTGGCATGTCCATGTGGGCAAGCCAATCGTAAACATCTAATTTGCTGCAACCATTAGTAAGGCATGAACCGTTACTTTTGCAGCCCGCAGGTGAGCATCCGCCCCCTGTTGAGCAACTTCCACATCCCATAATTAATTCGGCATATATTGACTCCCCTGAGGGATGGTTTTTAAATTTAGTATTTTTATAATCTGTAAAGATACATCTAAAAATAAAATTTTAGGATTAGCATTTCTCTCTACATGATAATGGGCCTTTTCAAGCTCGGTACTTATATATTGTGCTTTTGAAATATCAAGCACATTGGTCATTTTTTGTGCAGTTTCCAGTTCTTTTGCCGGCAGGTGCACCAGGTTGCCCGCCCCCGCCATCAGCAGGCAACACTCGCGTATAAAGCTGATGCCGTAGCGTACAAAGTTTTTCTGGTTTTCGCGGCCCATTTTGGCAAACTGGTCAACAAAGGTTAATACCTCCAAGCCCTTATTGCTGAAACAAAGGCGCAGCCATTGTACAAACAGGTTATGATAGCCCTTATTGTCCTGCTGCAGCATGGTTAAGGCCTCGGTTAGGTTGCCATTGCTCAGATAGGCAATTTCGGCTGCCGCATCCTCTGTCTGGTTATGTTCGGTAAGCAGGTATTGCTTAACCTCCTCATAATTAAGGCAGGGTATTTTTATTAATTGGGTACGTGATAAAATGGTATTCAGTATCTGATCCTGGTTTTGTGCTACCAGTATAAACAGCGTGTTGGGCTGCGGTTCCTCAATAATTTTAAGCAGGGCGTTACCCTCCTTGTCCAGGTATTCGGGCAGCCACAGGATCAGGATCTTATAAACCGACTCAAACGGTTTAAAGCTCAGTTTTTTAATGATCTGATGGCACTCGGCAATGTTAATGTTGGCTTGTTTGTTTTCGGCATCCAGGTAACCCCGCCAGGCATCCAGGCTCAGGTAAGGGTTATTGGTAAACGCATCGCGCCATTGCTCAATAAAGGTAAGGGCGGTATCGTCTTTATGTTTAGCAAAAAACGGGTAGGAGAAATGCAGATCGGGGTGCATCAGCTTGTTGTACTTGCGGCATGATGAACATACCCCGCAGGAGTCATCGGCCTGCTTATCCTCGCAGGAAAGGTATTGGGCATAGGCAACAGCAAGCGCCAGGCTCCCCGAACCCTCAGGCCCCAGAAACAGCTGCGCATGACTTACCCGGTTCTCTTTTACCGAGTTAAGCAAGCGTTGCTTTATGGCTTCCTGTCCAACTATTTCTTTAAACTGCATTTGGTGCAAAATAAGCAATAGATTTGAGATGTGAGATATGGCAGATTACATTTTAGCGCCCGATGGCGGATTTGCGACAGCGAACCATTTATATCCGCCTTATTTTGAGCCGGCAATGTATATGATTAGGGCAAAGTAAAAAATCTGCTCAGCCATATCTCACATCTCCTATCTTTACAAAATGAGAGTAATGGCTTTTGATTACGGTACCAAACGCATCGGTATTGCGGTTACCGACCCCTTGCAGATCATTGCTACGGGTTTGGACACCATACACCCACAGTATATCGTTGACTACCTGAAAAACTACCTGCAAACCGAACAGGTGGAGCGTTTTATTGTGGGCGAACCCAAACAAATGGATAATACACCCTCGCAATCGGCGGTGCATGTAAAGGGTTTTGTAACCATCCTCAAAAAGAATTTCCCGGAAGTTCCCATTGAAATGCTCGACGAACGTTTTACCTCCAAAATGGCCTCGGCCACTATTGCCCAAAGCGGCATGAACAAAAAGCACCGCCAAAACAAAGAGCTGGTTGATACCATATCGGCGGTGATACTGCTGCAAAGCTGGATGGACCGCAGATTACTTTGATGTAGCTGATTTCGCTGGTGCTTTGCAGTGGTACAATATCTTTTATTGTTTTGAGATTGATTGTTGCCTTGCTGCTTGGCTAACTTATGTTCGTTGGTGATGCGTTTAAACTCCAGGCTTTTTGAGCCGAAGTTGAGGAGTAAGCCGGTTTCTAATTTGTAGGCTTCCAGGTAGTTTATTACCTGAGCCAGGTGGGGATCTTCTAATTTGGAGGTAGCCTTAATTTCTACCATTATTATATCAGCAACCAAAAAGTCGACACGCCTTTTGCCAACCTCAATTCCATCATAAAATATGGTCATTTCGAGTTCACGGGCAAAAACTAATCCCTGCTTTGCCATTTCAATGTCTAAACAACGCTGATAAATTATTTCCTGAAATCCATTTCCTAATTCGCTGTGTACTTTCATGGCACATCCAATAATTTTTCCTGTTAATTCAGAGTGTTTATAAGCAGTGTTTATTGCATCTTTCATGGTTCACTAATATATTAAATATCTAAAAAAATAGCTGGGGATAATAGTTCAAGCGATCGATCAAATAAGGAGAATCTCTCCAAATTAACAGCTTAAAGGATGATGTAGTTAAATAAAATAACTTAATAATCAACTACTTATAAAAAAAATCAACGAAATCAACGCCATCAAACCCATCAACGGTTTATCTTTGCGCCATGGATATTCTACCACAAGCCCTGTCGGCATACTTAGATGACCATTGCGATCCGGAGCCGGAAGCCTTGCAAAAGCTCAACCGCGAAACGCATTTAAAGGTGCTCCGTCCGCATATGCTGTCGGGACATTATCAGGGCCGTTTGCTCAGTTTTTTGAGTAAAATGGTACAGCCAAAACTCATCCTGGAGATCGGAACTTTTACCGGCTACTCCGCAATTTGCCTGGCCGAAGGCCTGGTTGAAGGCGGTATCCTCCATACCATTGAGGTGAATCGTGAAATGGAGGAAATCATTAATTCACACTTTAAATCAACAAATGTTGAAAATAAAATAAAACTGCATTTTGGCCAGGCAGAGGCCGTTATTGCTGATTTAGAGGAAGATAATTTTGATTTAGTGTTTATTGATGCCGATAAAAAGAATAATTATACCTACTTTCAATTGGTTTTTGATAAAGTTAGACCCGGAGGATTAATAATAATTGACAATGTTTTGTGGAAAGGAAAGGTGTACGGAACTGAAAAAGATACCGATACCGAAAATATCCGCAAACTAAATGACCAGATAGCTGTTGACAGCAGGGTAGAAAAAATTATCCTGCCAGTGCGCGATGGGCTGCTGGTTATCAGAAAAAAATAAATTATGAAGAAAATCTTACTGATTACAACCCTGTTGATCTCAACATTAGCTGTTTCAGCGCAAAAAAACACTTCACAATCTTATATAGAGAAGTTTAAAGATGATGCCGTTAGGATCATGCACGAAACCGGCATACCGGCAAGTATAGTTTTAGGAGTTGCCATGCATGAGTCGGGTTGTGGCAACAGCAACATAGCACAAAACCTTAATAACCAGTTTGGTGTAAAAGGCGGCGGCGGTGCAGTTTATACCAAACACAATAAAAAAGTACGTACATCCTATAAAAAATACAGCTCGGTACTGGAGTCGTTCCAGGATTTTGCGCGCATCATGACCGAGCGCAAGCAATTCAGCCACCTGGCAGATGCACTTAGCCATTATGACTACTTAGGCTGGGCAAAGGGCATACAGCGCAGCGGTTACGCAGGCAGCCATAAATGGGCGGCGCAGGTATTGGGCATCATCAATAAATATGATCTGCATGACCTTGATGAGAAGCCTGAAGATTCAACCAAACTGGCCAGTCAACCTCAATTAGCAGAAACAAAACAATAATTAGATTAATAAATCTTACTTTGGCATATTTTATTTAATGCCATACACTAAGGTTTAGCCTTATGCAAAAACTACTCTGTTTATTATTTATAGCCGCCATTGGTTTCAGTTCGTGTTCATCGAAAAAAGGAACCATTTCAAACAGGCAGGTCCGCCGTAACAATAACAGCATCAAAAAAGATAACAGCGATGCCATTTCGGACTATAAACCATATACTTCATTATCCTATATTGAGCGCTTTAAGGGCATTGCCATTGAGGAAATGAACCTGAACGGTATACCTGCCAGTATTACGCTTGCCCAGGGTTTGTTTGAATCGGGTGCAGGTAACAGCGAGCTTGCCAAAATAGCCAATAACCATTTCGGCATTAAGTGTACCAGCGAGTGGCGGGGCAAGAGCTATTACAAAGACGATGACAGCGCCAACGAATGTTTCAGGGTGTATGACAATCCTGATAACTCCTACCGCGACCACTCTGCATTTTTGAAGCGTAAAAACTACGCCAAACTGTTTGAGCTGGATAAAAACGACTACGAAGGCTGGGCACGCGGATTAAAACAGGCCGGTTACGCTACCAACCCCAAATATCCCGAGCTGCTGATCAATATTATTGTACGATACCACCTTGACCAGTACGACAGGCCCGAGGGCGAAGTACAAAAAATTAAACGCGAAGACCGCGTGCTTACCCAGATCAACAACAACATAGGCAAAACCGATACCCTTACCCAAACCCGGCCCGACGATAAAATATACACCGTTAAACAGGGCGATACACTATACAACATATCCAAACGTTTTGGTATAACAGTTGATGAGCTAAAGGCGTTAAACAGTATACCCGATAATCATATCGCAATTGGGCAAAAACTTATAGTAGTCAAGTAGCGGGAGGTATCAAGTCGTTAGTATCAAGTATCATGATTTCTTCTGGGCTATAAATATCCAGTTAACAGTCATGGTACTTGATACTAACGACTTGATACCACAAAAAAGCTGTTAATTGTTGTTAAATAGTATGACTAAGCACTGCCGAACGTTTATTTTTGGCGTCAGCATGAAAATATGGCTGCTTTTATTTCTTTGTACCTTATCAGCAAAGGTTTTTGCCCAGCAAAAAACCATTGATGGTATTGTGTTTGATAAGGAGAGCAAGGACCGCATTGCAAAAGTTAATGTGGAAAATACCACCACCGGAAAATCCGTATACAACACCTTCAAAGGCGAATTTAAGATTGAGGCCAAACCCGGCGATATGCTGATTTTTACCAAGGCCGACCATTATGCTGATACCCTGCAGGTACAAAACAATGCCTCGCTGGCCGTTTACATGAAACGTACCGCCATACAGCTTAAAGAGGTTATTGTGCGCGATACCATGCTTAACCCGCAAAAACAGCTGGAAGCCACCAAAAACGATTATACCAAAATTTACGGCTCATTAAATAACCACGACCTGCTTTCGCTGGCGCCGGGCATGGGTGCCGGTATAGGTATTGATGCCTTGTACAACGCCTTTAGCCGCAGTGGCCGTAATGCCGAACGCCTGCGCCAGATTATTGAACGCGATTACAAGCAAAACGTTATTGATTACCGCTTTAACCGCACTTACGTAAGCAATATAACCCATCTGAAAGACCAACAGCTTACTGATTTTATGCAGCGGTACCGCCCCGGTTATTACATGGTAACCACCGCGAGCGAATATGACTTTATTGTATCCATCAGGGCAAATTTGCGCCGCTACCTGCGCTCGCCAAGGGCTTATACCCTGGCCCCGCTTACAGCACCCAAAGCCGGTGATCTGGCTAATTGATTACCGTATAAGGCAGGCTATCTGTTTGGCTAAAGCCGATAATCCGCCTGGTTATCCGCCCCATAAATGGGACGGCAATGAATACAAAAATCTTTAAGTTTCCGCCCCCGCTGTTGGTATCCCCAATAATAAGTAAGCTTTATTAGGGCGTAATCAAATAGTATAAAGCAAGGGTCTTTCAAGTCATTATATTTATCATTGCCGTTGACTTTAGTCAACGGGGGTATAAGTAAATCAAAGGGGCTTTAGCCGAAACTAAGTATACAGCGTATTTCTTATGATTGTTCATTACCCTTTCGGCTATACACCTAATTTATGATAAATATCAACCGCATCAGGAAATTAACCCTATGTATCATGCTGTTGTTTTGCTCGTGCGTTTCAAAGCAGATAAGCAATGACTGGAGCAAAGATCAAAACGGATGTTTGCAATTGAGGAGCCGGGATTTAGCTGATAAGCTGGTAAAGCAGAATGGACTAATGAACGATGCGGAAGACAATTTTCTGAAAGTATTTGGAAACCCGGATACCATAAGCCAAACAAACGATGCTAAAATCTTAATCTACTATATCAATAATATGTGCGAAAACAATCACCCGCTTAAAGATTCAGATAAATGCTGGGCTGAGTTTTATTTTGAATCGGGCAGGTTAAAGTCATACAATTTTCCATGTGAGTAATTTAATAAGCCTCTAGCAGATGGCCGCATTCCTATTGAACTTCACTCCTGTTGCTTCGCAAACGGTGGTGGAGTACCTCACCAAAAATATAAATCTTAATGGGGTCATATTCATTATATTTACTATATCATAAACCACATCATGAATAAGGCGTTATTCGGTATATTAATTTTAGGATGTTTTTTTGGGCAAACAATAAATGCACAAACGCAAAATGAACCATTAGCAATTCAACGTATACTATATTTTTATCGTCTCAAGGGGCAGCTGGCGGATAAGGTTTGGCCAGGTTTTGGATTACCTCAGTATGATGTGACCCTGGCATATTTTACGCATAATAATACCTATATCATTGACCCTTCGGGCTTAGTAGGCAATAAAAAGACCATAATAAGCACCTACAGGAAAGGGAAAATTACAATTGAAAAAACGGAGCGTCTGGATACCATATCTTTTCACATGGCAACTGCCTACGAGGAACAGGATTCCAGCAGTCTATGGTATCATAATCCGGTGATGCTTTGTAGCGATTATGAAACAACACGCAAATATGTTCAGGATGTTCCCAATCTTCAAACCTGGACAACGATGGTTATGCATGAATATTTTCATGGTTTCCAGTTTCGTCACCGGGCATTTATCAGTTTTGCTAACGACTCTGTAACTATCAGTATTACTAAATTACAGTCTTACTATGACCGTTATTCGTGGTTTAAGGAAAGTGTAGATAAAGAAAACCAGTTATTGTTGGACTGTTTGAATAGCAGCGACTTAATTAAAATTAAGCAATTGTTTAATCAATATAACACACAGCGCAATTGGCGATTGAAGCATTTTTATGAACTTCAAAAATTTGACTTATCTACACAGGAAGAATTTTTAGAAAAGATGGAAGGAAGCGCCAGATATATGGAGTATCAGTTATATCTTACTTTCAAAAATTTAGCTACCGACAAGCAATTGAGCCACATTGATACTGCTTATAAGCCATTAGCACTTAAAACTTTCGCACTAAAAGATAAACCATGGATGTATGAAAGTAACTCTATTCGCTACTTTTATTCAACGGGTTTCAATATGTTACGACTATTGGACAATCTGCATGTTATTTATAAAAAGCACTTTTTTGACGATAATGACCTTACTCCTTACAAATTATTGAATCAAAAAATAGGGAACGCCGGTCGCTAACTTTGGTGTGCGCGTGCCATGTTTGCCTCTCGCATCCATCCCAAAAAACTCAAAAAAATTAAAACTATCCTACTGATTTTTTATTAATGTGTTAAAAAAGGAGATTTTTGCTTTAATTTGTTTACTATGTTAAAAACCAGACTTGGATTGCTTTTCCTGGTGTTATTTACCGGCGGCATTTCGGCCAAAGCACAGCAAACTGACACCCTAAAAACAGACAGTGTTAAAATTGATACCGCACAGATCAATAAGTACCGGATAGATTCGCGCAGAAACGCCATCCCTACCCGTGTAAGACCGATCCAGATTCAGCGTGAGCAAATACCCTTTACCATGCTTGACTATAAGATCAACTACTGGAAAAAATCAATCACCTTTGGGCTTAACTTTAGCCAGTCGGCCTTTAGTAATAACTATGCGGCGGGTGGCGTAAACGCGGTGGCCTTAGGAACCAACTTTATTTACCATACCGAGTATAACAAAGCCCCGTTCAGTTATGTGTCTGAATTGAATCTGCAATACGGTGTATCGAAAAACAAGGATCAAGGCAAACGTAAAACCAACGACCGTATCTTTTTTGATAACAAACTCGCCAGCCAGTTATCAAAAAAATGGTACTTTTTCGGTTCGTTAACCTTTGAGTCGCAGTTTGATAAGGGGTTTAACTATATTGATAATGGCAACGGTACCACAATGGCGCAAAATATCTCCAACTTCATGTCGCCGGGATATTTAACAGAAACGTTGGGTTTTGAGTACAAGCCAACCGGCTATTTTGATTTGCGTTTAGGTACGGGTACGGCCAGGCAAACCTTTGTTTTGGATACATCCATTTATCATAACCAGCCAGATAATTATGGCGTTAAACCCCGTAGTACAGTAAGGAACGACCTGGCATTCTCGGTTGTTGCCTTGTTTGATAAGGATATTATGAAAAATATCCATTTGAATACCCGGTATGCATTGTTTATACCCTATGGTCAATCGGCGGAGTTTATAACTCATCGTGTTGATATGGTATTATCGGCCCGGGTTAACCGGCTTATCAATGTTACCATCAACGGAACCGTACTGTATGACAGACATACCGCCCGGGACGCGCAGGCTACCGAAGGTATGGCGCTGGGTATGTTGTATAAATTCCCGTAAGTGAATAAAATTTTGTAAATTTGTATAGCAACAGGCCGGTTTCCATTTCAGGGAACCGGCCTGTTTTGCGAAAATATCCGTTCTGAAAACCCCAAAAACAGCAAGTAATAATTTAGTTATTTGACTATCAGTAAATTAATACTTTTTAACGCTAAAAAAAGCATCGGTTTTCATTCGTTTTTGATCAATTTTTGATGTTTTTTTGACTTTTTCGCCTGTTTTTTGATCGTTTTTAGGTGATTTTGAACCTGTTTTTGGCACAAAACGGCACTTTAAAAAGTTTTTTTAATGCCGGTTTGTACCGGCTTACCGGGCGGCACACTTAGCCTAAAATAATTTAACGGATATATTTCAAAATCATACCTTTGTATCCTTTAAAAGAATAAAAGTTTTTTATTATAATGTTTGAAAATCTTTCGGATAAACTCGACAGGGCGTTCAAGGTCCTGAAAGGACAAGGAACAATTACTGAGATAAACGTGGCTGAAACCATGAAGGAAATACGCAAAGCCCTTCTGGATGCCGACGTTAACTATAAAACAGCCAAAGCATTTACTGATGATGTAAGGCAAAAGGCATTAGGTCAAAACGTGTTAACAGCCGTTTCGCCGGGCCAGTTGCTTACCAAGCTCATGAATGATGAGCTGGCCGAACTGATGGGAGGCACAACAGCCGAACTTACTTTTCCGGCTACGCCAACCATTATATTAATTGCAGGCTTAAACGGTGCGGGTAAAACCACCTTTACCGGCAAGCTGGCCAATTACCTAAAAACGCAAAAAAACAAAAAGCCATTACTGGTTGCTGATGATATTTACCGCCCGGCGGCTATTGACCAGCTGGAAGTGCTGGGCCAGCAGATAGGTATCCCGGTATATGCCAACCGCGATTCAAAAGACCCGGTTGCCATAGCCCGCGAAGGTATTGCCCTGGCTAAGCAAAATGGTCATAACGTGGTTATTATTGATACCGCCGGTCGTTTAGCTATTGATGAGGCCATGATGGTGGAGATTGAGCAGGTAAAAGATGCCGTAAAACCACATGAGATCCTGTTTGTGGTTGACTCCATGACCGGTCAGGATGCAGTGAACACTGCCAAGGTGTTTAATGACCGCCTTGACTTTACCGGGGTAGTTTTAACCAAATTGGATGGTGATACCCGTGGTGGTGCTGCCCTATCTATCAAATCGGTAGTAAACAAGCCTATTAAATTTATTGGTACCGGCGAGAAGATGGAAGCACTTGACGTTTTCCACCCTGATCGTATGGCATCCCGTATCCTGGGTATGGGTGATGTGGTATCCCTGGTTGAACGTGCTCAACAGCAGTTTGACGAGAAAGAAGCCGCCGAACTGCAAAAGAAGATCCGTAAGAACAAGTTTGACTTTAACGATTTTTACAGCCAGATACAACAGATCAAGAAAATGGGTAACATGAAAGATCTGATGGGCATGATACCGGGCGTAGGCAAAATGATGAAGGATGTGGAAGTTGATGATAACGCCTTTAAAGCTATTGAAGCCATTATTCAATCCATGACACCCTTTGAAAAAGCAAATCCCGAAACCATTAATCAAAGCAGGCGCACGCGTATAGCCAGCGGTTCAGGTACCGATTTGGCAGAAGTTAACCGCCTTATGAAACAGTTTGATGATATGAAAAAGGTGATGAAACAAATGAGCAACCCGGCAGCCATGGCCAGCATGATGCGCCGCATGCCTAAAATGTAAGTTTCTGCACGCTTTTTGAAGAGATTATGAAATATAAAAAAGGCATCCGATAAAAGCCCGGATGCCTTTATCTGTTCAGTAAGGGAATACCCAATGCCATCCCCTGTAAAAATATTACCATCTGTGCATGAATATGGGGCTTTTTAGCAAACTTTAGCTTTAACTGTTTTTATATGCTTACTATCTTAACCGTTCGTAAAGCCCTTGCTGCTGCTTTAACCTTTATAGCTTTATCTGCCCATGCCCAGGTTGCCGGTTCATCTATTGATGTGCAACATTACACCTTTGCCCTGCAGCTTAATGATGCCGATAATAATATTAAGGGGCAGGCTACCATAGCCGTTAAGTTTTTGAAGAATGCTTCGGCGTTTAACCTGGACCTGGTTAAAAAAAACGGTACGGGTAAAGGAATGCTGGTATCGGCAATTACCGAGAACGGCAAAAAGCTGCGCTTTGTACAGGATAGCGATGCGGTAAAAATATACGCCAGCGCTAAATTGGGCAGTATACACCAGTATAAAATAAACTATGCGGGTGTGCCTGCCGATGGCCTCATTATATCAACCAATAACTACGGACACCGTACATTTTTTGGCGATAACTGGCCAAACCGTGCGCATAACTGGTTGCCCTGTGTTGATCATCCGGCAGATAAGGCCACGGTTGATTTTATAGTGACCGCGCCCGACCATTACCAGGTAGTATCAAACGGGACAAAAATTAAAGAGCAGCAGCTACCTAATCATTTAAAGCTTACCCACTGGCATGAAACAGTCGTGTTACCTACCAAGGTGATGGTAATTGGTGTAGCTGCATTCGCGGTTGATCATCCGGGTAATGTAGGTAACATTCCGGTTTATACCTATGTGTTTCCGGAGAGTAAAGCGGCTGGTTTTAAAAGCTATGCCGTAGCTAAGGATATTTTGCCCTTTTTTATCAAAAAGGTTGGTCCGTACAGTTACGAAAAGCTGGCCAATGTACAGTCAAAAACCATATTTGGCGGTATGGAAAACGCCAGCGCTATATTTTACTTTGAGGGGTCGGTTACATCGCCGGGTATTGAGGAGCTGATGGCTCATGAAATAGCGCACCAATGGTTTGGCGACGGAGCCAGCGAAAAAAATTTCTGGCACTTGTGGCTCAGCGAAGGTTTTGCCACCTATATGACTAACCTGTATCTCGAAAACAAATATGGGCCCGATACGCTTAAAAAACGCTTAACTGCTGATAGGATAAAAGTTCTCAGGTTCGAAAAAGCGCGCCTTACCCCGGTTGTGGATTCGGCAGTAAAAAGCGATTATATGCAGCTGCTTAATGCCAACAGTTACGAAAAAGGGGGCTGGGTATTGCACATGCTGAGGCGCAAACTGGGCGATGACCTGTTTTGGAAAGGCATCCGCAACTATTATGCAAAATACAAAGGCAGCAACGCCAATACCGACGATCTGCGCCTGGTAATGGAGCAAACCAGCGGCCAGGACCTGAAACAGTTTTTTAACCAGTGGCTGCGCACCGCAGGGCATCCACAGCTTAATATAGGCTGGCAATACGATGCCGCTAAGGGTGTAATTAATGTTTCGGTGGAGCAAATGCAGGATACACTTTATGATTTACCGCTGCAGCTATCCGTTGACGGCCAGTTGCATAATATCACGATAAATGGTAAAATAACCAACGCTCAAATTGCTGTAAAAGCAAAGCCCGCAACAGTGCTTGCCGACCCTAACGTTAATTTACTGACCTCATTTACGCTGTTTGCTAATTAACTGATGTGCAATAGTATGGCCTGAAAAAAAACTGCTCGCCCCCTTTCATTATTAAGAATTTATAATTACCATTGTGTTATACCTACACAATGGTAATTGTGGAAAAGAATGCCCCAGGGTTTACTTATCTCCAGTATCATTTTAGGTTTTGTTATTCATGCTCCCGGATAATCAATAAACCAATTATAATAAACCAGATAAGTCATGAAAAAAATTTCTACATTTTGGGTGCTTTTGGCTGTTTGCCTGTTACCGGCGTATGGCTATTGTCAAAGTAAAAGCGGCGATGCTATTGTTGCCGGTAATAATATTGCCGTAACCAGTACCGATAACGGGCAGGTGCGCGGTTATATCCACAACGGAACCTTTACCTATAAGGGCATTCCTTATGCCAAGGCCCAACGGTTTATGGCACCAGAAAAGCCTGCTGCCTGGCAAGGTGTACGTGCATCGTTGGTTTATGGTGCCGTTTGTCCCATTGATCCAACAACAAGCGTTAACGATTTATTGGAGTTTGGGTTTAACCACAACTGGGGTTATATGAGCGAGGATTGCCTTAAGCTCAACGTTTGGACCCCGGGTATCAACGATCAAAAGAAACGGCCCGTAATGGTTTGGCTGCACGGCGGGGGTTTTAGTGCGGGGTCGGCTATAGAGCTTCCCTCCTATGATGGCGAAAACTTGAGCAAAAAGGGTGATGTAGTGGTAGTATCCATCAATCACCGGTTAAACGTGCTTGGTTTTTTGAACCTGTCGGCTTATGGCGACAAATATAAATCATCGCCCAATGCAGGCATGATGGATATTGTTGCGGCTTTGCAATGGGTGAAGCAAAATATAGCCAGCTTTGGCGGCGATCCGGATAACGTAACCATCTTTGGCCAGTCAGGTGGTGGTGCAAAGGTTGGTACGTTGATGAGTGCGCCATCTGCAAAAGGATTATTTCAAAAAGGAATAATTCAAAGCGGGAGCTACCGGAGCAGCTTTATGACAGCCGACCTGTCAAAACGCATAGGAGCAGCAATTCTTGACGTTTTAAATCTGCAGCCCGCCCAGGTAGATTCACTACAAACAATGCCCTATGAACAGCTAAGCGCGGCCAGCAAAAAAGCAATGCTGAAGGTGCAGCAGCAGTTAAAGGCCGAAGGAAAAGCTACAGGTGCGTTCGGGTTGATGTGGGAGCCAAGTGTTGACGGTAATTTTTTGCCGTATGATATGACAGATCCGGCTGCTATGGCGCTGGCCAAGGATGTCCCCTTGCTGGTAGGATCAACCAAAACAGAATTTATGGCCTCACTCATGAACCCGGCTATTGCTGGCTTTAGTATGGACGAGGCAAAGGCATATCTTCAGAAAAAATATGGTGATAAAACGGATACCTATATTGCCGAAGTAAAAAAAGCATATCCGAATACTGTTAAACCCGCTGATTATATAGATATAGATTTAACCACTTTCAGACCGGGAGTAGTTAGGCAGGCTAACGAAAAATCGGCGTTTGGTGGGGCTCCGGTTTATATGTACCAGTTTGCATGGCCATCTCCGGTAATGGATGGTATGTACAAATCGGTGCATTGTATGGATATCGCTTTTGAGTTTAATAATATTAGCCGCTGCGAAGAATTTACAGGCGGAGGTAAAGAAGCTTATGCCCTATCTGCAAAAATGAGCCAGGCCTGGATCAACTTTGCCCGCAATGGAAATCCTAATGCAAAAGGTTTGCCTGAATGGCCTAAATATACCGAAGCCAACGGAGCAACCATGATATTTGATAACCAATGCATAATAAAAAGCAGCCCGGATAAAACCCTTTTACAAATGGCTGCCGGTAAATAAAGATTAACCGAATTATAAACAACAAAGGCTGCCTGTTAAAGCAGCTTTTGTTGTTTGCAGCCTATTTGGTACTTAGTTTATTAAATTTAACTGTGTAGGTGAGCAAAAAATATCTTTTCAGGGTGTTGTTCTGCATGTCATATATAGCGTTGGTACCCGTAAACCGGAATACGCTGATGTTTTGATTAAACACGTCATACACTGTAAATTTTAGCTCGCCACGGTCCTTTTTTAACATTTGCAGGGCAAGTGATGAGCTCACCACGTTTACTCCTTTTCTGAAACCGGGCGATATTTGCGAGCTGTATACATAGTCCTGTTTAGTTTCCCAGATGATCTTTTTCGGAAAACGGATCAACAAATTATTATTGAGCGTAAAACTGTTGGTATTTACCTTTCTGAAATCATTATACTCATATTTGGTATCGGTTTGTCTGAAACCCGCGCCTGCAGTTAGCTCCACTTTGTCTTTCCAGTTGATATTGAAGTTTTGATTGAAGCCTGTTGAAAGGGTATTTTGCCAGCCTTCCACATCATTAAGCAGGTTAAGGCTGGGATTATAATAACCGTATACGGATGTTGACATCCCTGTTTGCCAATCCTTTGTTTTTTTGAACTGTTTGCCAAACGTGGCAGACATATTAAAACTCGCACGGCCGTCGCGGTTTACCGGTGTACTGGTTTGGGCGCCGTTTGTTTTAATGGTTTGTTTAGTTACTTCGGTATTTTTGGCTTTTGAAAAGTAAGCGTAAGTATTAAAACTAATCTGGCTTTCCTGTTTATAAGTATAATAGCTCAGGCTGCCGGAGGTGGTTCTGGATGGCACCAACAGGGGATTGCCGGTATAGCTGTAAAGCGAATTATAAACAATAGTAATTGGCTGTAATGATGAAACGGAAGGCTGATTTACACCACTTTCATAGGATGCAGAAAAGCCGCCGGCATCAATCCTGAAAGTTGGCAGCAGGAAAAAGTATTTTTGATTAAGGCGGCTGCTGGTAAAATTATTTTGTATTTGCTGCCATTGTGTATTTAAACCGGCAATAACCGAGATGCCCTTGGTAAGCTGGTAAGTTATACCGGGTTTGGCGTTTTCGGTCCATTGGTCGCGGCTAAGGTTGGTACTTTGGTTGGCTAAAAATATATCATATATACCGGTTTGGTTATTGCGATCATAGGTAAAAAGCTGTTCACTGCTCTTATTATAATTGCCCGATGTGGTGATGTCCACAACCAGCTTTTTACTAATCGGATAGCGGTAACTTAAGCCAATGTCACCCGATGTATTGGCAGACTTGTTTTGTGCAAAGCGGTGCAGGGTATCTGAAGGTACGGTTGGCAAAAAGGATATAACATCATTATTGTTAAAGTTCCGGCCGTGATTGGGGTTTATCTGCAAATTATTGGAGATGGTGAACGACTCGCGCGGTTTATTTTTAAAGCGCTTGTTGTAATAAAAACTCTGCTGAAACTGGGTAGATGTAGTATTGTTGTCTGATGAACCGTTGACGGTGTTGAGGTGGGTATTAAAATTGTTTCGTGAATCGCTCAGGCCATTAAATTGCTGTTCGTTGGAGCTCAAGGTAAGCCTTGGGGTATACCGCAGGTTTCTTAAGGTATCGGGATTCCAGTCAATCAAGCCGCTTACGCTGTGCGAGTAGCTGTTAGCCTGCCGGGTATATGATCCCGAGGAAATAATGGTGGTATCACCTAAAAACTGCTGCTGCCGCGATACACTTTTTGCCGAGGTGTTTTTTTGGGTATAAAAATAAAGCAGGTTAATTTTGAGTTTTTTACCATAGTCTGTATTAAGGTTAAAGCCCCCTGAGGTAACTTTTTCTATCCCGTTGCCGCCCCAGTTATTGCCACCAACAGACAGGCTTCCATTGTACAGCGCATCGCCGCCGCCGCGGTTAAAACCGCCCTGTGAGTATAGTTCGTCATTTGAAAATGCGGTACGGTTAAGGTTATTGCTGAGGCCAATAACGCTGAGTTGTAAGGTATCCCTGAATATGTTAAACAACCCACCCGATTCATACCTGTCACGGGTGCCGCCGCCTGCGTATATCTTGCCGAATATGCTGCGCTTAATAGCTTTTTTTAGCTTGATATTGATGATCTTGGCAACCTTGGTTTCGCTTATTAAATGGTCCGGATCGTTTTGCCTGTCGTCATAAACCTGTATCTGGGCCACAATATCGGCGTCGAGATTACGGGTGGCTATTTTAGGGTCGGTGCCAAAAAACTCTTTTCCGTCAATCAATAGTTTGCTTACTGCTTTGCCATTTACGGTAATAGAGCCATCGCCATTTACCTGCACGCCCGGGAGTTTCTTTAATAACTCTTCAACCACGGCGTTGGGCCGGGTTTTAAAGGCCGCGGCATCAAACTCAATGGTATCCTTTTTTATGGTTATAGGTATACGTTCGGCCCGTACCACTATTTCGTTAAGCATTTTGGTGCTTAAGGCAATAGCGCCCAGGTCTGTTGTTTCTCCCTTTTTAAAAGTAAACAGGTGGATATAGCTTTTATAAGATGCAAAGGAAACTACGAGCTTAACCTTTTTTTCGGCGGGGAGGCCATGCAGCTCAAATTCGCCATTTTTACGGCTTAGTACATAGGCAATCAATGTAGAATCGCTGGCATCAACAGCGGCAACGGTACTTAATTCTAACGGCGATTTATTTAAGGAATCAATAACGCGGCCCTTTATTGTTGCACGGGTTTGAGCAAAACCTGCGGCAGACAGGCAACATAAAAGCAGGAAGAAAATGATTTTCATTCAGGGGGTAAAAAGTGTGATAAGGTTAGGTAAAAAGTTTTAAGGGCGAATGTTGGTTAAGGCATAGGTATATGTTTGGCGGTGTTAAATGAACAAATTTGTTTGATGTGCTTTTACTGGCAGGGAAAGGCGGCACCACATTATAACTTTTTGGCTCATTAACAACCGGGTTTAAATTAAATTAATGTATTACAGCTAAAAGTAGATTTTTAATAAGTATAACACAATGGACTATATATAATATTTAAATGGACAATAAGCCTTGTATTTTAAATGCTTAAACGCAGTTTTTAAATATTATTATATGAAATGCCTGTATAATTGAAATAATTATACCTGCCGCGGGTGTTAAGCACTTATAATGATAAAAATTCAAGGTTTGACATTATTTATCAATTATTGCGCAATAAAATTTTACCATTTAGCGTTATTGCAGTATATAATTCTTTATATTAGTTGTAGCCAATTTATAAACCTTAAACCCCAGCATTATGAACACAGCAAGATTTTATAAATCCATGTATGTAAGTTTTTACAGATGGAGCTTTAAAAATTTTGGTCAAGGCAGCTTACCCCGCTTTAATTCACTTTTTGGCGTTAGTTTCCTGATGATCATTTTAATAACCAATTTAATGTTGATTGCCGAGCTATGTTTAAACTCAAGGTGGTTTAATGTAAATGCCATGTCGGGCACGTACATACTCCTGGGGGCGGTTGGCGCCTTGTTGTTAAACTACTTTATATTGCTGAACAATAAACGGTTTACAAAACTTAATATGGCTTTTGAAAAAATGAGCAAGCACCACCAGAACATCTGGTCGGTTATGGTGCTTACCAGCGTAGTAGCTTCCTGCGGATTTTTGCTGGTTGTGGATATGCTTAGGTTGTAAATACTTACTTGATATATTATAGCGCAATCGTCCGGGAATATTTCCGGACGATTGTTGTTTTAGGCCATTTTCGTAGTTTGATAAATAGCGCCTGCTATCGGTTTAAATAAAACACCCACTTAAATCGTCACTTCTTTTCCACCTACATAAAAATATTTATCTTACGCTTTGATTTAAACTTATCACAGTGTTGGTTAAAACTTTTGGCAGTGCGGTTTATGGTATTGAGGCAATTACCATTACGGTTGAGGTAAATATAGCGGCAGGTACTAAATATTTTATCGTTGGTTTGCCCGATGTGGCCGTTAAAGAGAGCTATTTCCGTATAGAATCGGCTCTGAAAAACTGCGGTTTCCGGATGCCCCGCCAGCAGGTGGTGGTAAACATGGCCCCGGCCGATATAAAAAAAGAAGGATCATCCTATGACCTTACCATTGCCACTGGGGTTTTAGCGGCATCGGGCCAAATAGAGCCCGAAAACCTGGATAAGTATATCATCATGGGCGAGCTATCGCTTGATGGCAGTCTGCAGCCTATTAAGGGCGCCCTTCCTATTGCCATACAGGCCCGCAAGGATGGCTTTAAGGGCTTTATACTCCCCAAGCAAAATGCCCGAGAGGCAGCCATTGTAAATGACCTCGAGGTTTACGGGGTTGAAAATATTAAAGAAGTAGCCGGGTTTTTTAACGGAGATGTAAGCATCGCGCCCGAAGTGGTAAACACCCGCGAAGAGTTTTATAACAGCCTGAGCAATTACGACAGCGATTTTAGCGAAGTAAAAGGCCAGGAAAATATTAAACGGGCGCTTGAAATTGCCGCCGCGGGTGGCCATAATGTGATATTGATTGGGCCTCCGGGTGCCGGTAAAACCATGCTGGCCCGCAGGCTGCCATCTATTTTGCCGCCGCTCAGTTTGTATGAATCATTAGAAACTACCAAGATACACTCCGTTGCCGGTAAACTGGCTGCTGCCGATGCACTGGTTACTATAAGACCATTCCGGTCGCCGCACCATACCATTAGTGACTTTGTGGTGTTAAAGTGTAAATAGTCTTTTATAATAAAAATTTCACTTCTTTAAACTTTTAAACCTCATTAGACTAAAAATGGTGGTTCCTGGGAGGCCTTTGTGAAAACGTAAGTAAACCGCATATAGTAAAAAAATAAATCAAGGGAGACAGGGATATTAGATATATATCATATCGTATAAAATCAATATTACCATGAAAATTAACCCAAAACACATCCACAGATTTGAAGCCTTTATTCAAGAGGCTAAAGACACCAATGCCAAAAATACTGAGCAGACAAAGAATGATAAAAAACCTGAGCAGGCAGATGAAGATGAAGATGAAGATGAAGAAACACAAAATGACAGCGAAGATGAAGATGATATTGTTGAAGAAATGAAAAGATACTTTGCTGAAAAAGAAAAAAACAACCCTAACCTGGAGATTCTGATGAACCAGACCACCTGATTCCGGGGCAAGCTGACCACCAATTCCGGGGCAAACTGACCAGGGGATTCCGGGACAAACTGAC
>NZ_JACHBZ010000035.1 GCF_014200575.1 Mucilaginibacter saanensis
GCTGCCACGGCCAGTGATGCCTGTTGCTGGTTGCTGTAAACGCTTACCGGCAGCTTCTCGTACCGGGTCTCTTCCAATAAATTTAATCGGGCCATAATTTTCTAAGAACCTGTGTTTTATGTTATGTTGAAATAAAAAAGTCAGTATACAAAAAACCCCCGCCGAAGCGAGGATTTATCAAACCAATTAACAAAACCTTTTGAACCTCACCGACATGAGGCTAAAGTAAATTCCGTTGAGTAATAATATGCTATACATTATTGTTACAAACTTAATAAAACTAATTTTCAATTTAAAGCACTTTTTAAATTTTTTTAATAAGTAATTAATGTAATCAAATTGTTAAGCCGTCATGATATACAAGCATAAAAAAAGAGCTCCTGATGGGCAGGAACTCTAATTAACCAATTATAAAACATAAATATGAGAGAAGAGAGATGCAGGGGACGGGATCGAACCATCCACATGCTGCCGAACCAGCACCTGCGTTATAGTTATACTAAATGAACCACCATTTACAAACCATCTGCTGCAAATATAATATTAATCTATTAAATCTATGTATTTAGTAGATTAAAATATAATAATATTTATTTTTTAATTTTCTGCTTAACAGATCAGCAAAAGGGGCAGCCTGATAAAGCCCGGGTTTGTATGAACATTGTGTTCATCGATACAAAAAAGCCGTCTGTCGATACATGGCTGCCCCGCGGCAATTTTAGGCAGAACTTGCCCGTTAGGATACCATAATTAATTAAAGGTTTAAATAACGTACCTGCTGTAAAACGTTTACTGAGGCAATTAAATTAATTTTTATGATCATACTTCTTTGCGGCTTATCCGGCGCCGGCAAAACCACGCTGGCCGGGTGTGTTAAAAACAGATTATCCGGGTCTGAAATCTCAATTGAGGTTATTGACGCCGACGAGTACCGGCAAAAACTGTTTACCGATCTGCAATACTCAAAAGAGGATCGTTTTGAAAACCTGCGAAGGCTGGGTTTTATAGCCAGTAAGTTTAGCAACCAGGGGATTGTAACCATTATCAGTGCTATTAACCCTTATGACAGTATACGCCGGGAACTGGCCGAAACCTACCAACAGGTTAAAGTAGTGCATGTGGATTGCTCGCTTGATGTTTTAAAGGCAAGGGATACTAAGGGTTTATATAAACGGGCGATGTTACCTGATGGGCACCCACAAAAACTATTTAATT
Source organism: Mucilaginibacter saanensis (assembly GCF_014200575.1). GTDB lineage: Bacteria > Bacteroidota > Bacteroidia > Sphingobacteriales > Sphingobacteriaceae > Mucilaginibacter. The sequence continues at coordinate 1,216 of NZ_JACHBZ010000035.1, forward strand.
TAACGGGGATTAATGATCCGTTTGAGGCACCGTGCAAGCCTCACCTGCATATCAATACCCAGAATTTGACTATTGCCGAAAGTGCCGATATGTTTAGCTCGTTTATTGAATACCATTATTATATGTCGCAGGTTAAGTCTATTGCCTGTTAAACCCCGTGTCATCAGTATTATTTTCATGAATAAAACCTTAATTATTGCCGGGATGCACCGTTCCGGCACTTCGTTAATAACCGACTGGCTGGGCCGGTGCGGCCTGCAGATAGGCGAACGCCTGGTGGGGAGTGGCGTTGGTAATATTGACGGCCATTTTGAGGATCTGGAGTTTTTAAATCTGCATGAAGAGATACTGAATATGAATAACCTGCTTCCCTCCGGTTTGGTGGATAAAGCCAATGTTGAACTTTCGCCATATCAACTGGAAAAATTAAAGGGAATAATTAAGGTTAAACAACAGCTGTATGATCAATGGGGCTGGAAAGATCCGCGTACTTGCTTACTGCTGAATACCTATACGCAATTAATACCGGGAGCAAAATACCTGGTAATTGCACGCGACTTTAATGCGGTTGTGAACTCCTTAATAAAAAGACAGTTTGTACTGGTTGATGAGAAGTATATGGCACGTGATTATTTTTCAAGACTGGTATGGAAATATATAAGACGCGCCCGCCGCGAAAGAGTATTTTATGCTCAGCACGCCGAAAGTTTTTTAAAGGTATGGATAAACTATACGGAAGAAATTTTAGCTACCCTTAAAAAACTATCATCCGATGATTTCCTGGTTGTAAATTATGACCTGTTGCTGGAGCATGATCAATCAGTTTTTGTCCTCTTGACCGAAAAGTGGAAATTTGCTTTAAATTATTACGATTTTAAACGGGTTTATAAAAGCAGCCTGATGCACACCACCAATGATATTGAGCATTTTATAAGCACCAAGTCATTATTAATAAAGGCAGAGTATCTGCAAATTTGCATAAACCAGTATATGAGGGTTAACAGATTTAATAATTAGTTGGCTATTACCCGGGCAAAAATACTGCGTTTGCCTTTATAATAATATTTAAATTTAATAGCCGCCTTTTGTACCGGAGCTAATTTACCTGTGCGTGCCAGATAGCTGAATAATAGAAGTATAAGCATATTATTATTTAACTAAGCCAGCAAATTTTTGATAAAACACGGTAGGGCTGTTGGCATCTTTGGGAGCATACTTGCCTGCAATGATAGGTACATATATAACTCGGCGGCGGCTGGCTTCGCCAACTATTGATGATTGTGCCACACGGTGCCATAAACGGCCGTCGTGAATGGTAAGGTCGCCGGCCTGTGGTACAATCGCCAGTTCGTTCTCATCAGCATCATTATCCAAAAAGTATTTCTTTTTAAACAGCATCTGGTACAGGCTTTGTTTATGCGTGCCGGGCAATATTCTTAATCCTCCGTTTTCTGGTTGCAGGGTACTTAGATGTATACCTACATTCAGCATTGGGTTTAGCTTTTGGCCATGAAAAATATCGCGCAGGCCATCAGTATGCCAGCCCATTTTGGTAAAGCTGCTGTGCTCGCTGTTTACATAGTGGTTTAGTACCATGCCGTCTTTTTCATGGGTGCCAAACCTTGCACCAGACCCAATAAGGCTTAGCAAGGTATTAAAACGCGGGTCCTGTATAAACTCCGAAAATACGGGGTGGTGTTGATTGATAAAGGCAAAGCGCTGTACTATGGTTTCGCCGTTTAAATCCTTACCGTATTTAATGGGCACGCCGTTAACCTTGGTTACATCGTTGCTGATCCATTGGTTTTGAACTTGTTCTGATGCCCTGGTGATCAGCTGAACAGTTTCGGGATTAATAAAATTTTTAAAGTGGATAAAACCGTGTTCGTTAAAAAAGTGGTGTTGTTCGGTTGTAAGCGTGTCGCCTAAAACAAATTTTTTATATGCAGTATTCATGTTAAAAATAATAGTAGTAAAATAGTGAGCGATGTAAACCCACTATGCTAATAGCAGGTAATTATAGGTAGATGTAGGGCGGAAGAAAAAATATCAACAACAACAAACCATCACCTTTTTGGGGAAAGGCATTCGCATATAACATGCGTTGGTAGTATGTGGGTGAGTTGTCAATTATTTAATTATATAATGTCTATAGATTTACTATACATTGCAAATGTAGTAAATGATTTGTAAAAACAAATTATTCTGGAAATTATTTTTATTTATTGATGCCTGCGTACGTTTGTCCGTTAGGCCGATTAAAAATCAGATGGTTACAAAATTTCGCAGCTGCTTATTTCTGCTTATACAGGTCGCCTGTAATTTTTTCAATCAGCGCCTTGTTAAAGTGCCTGCCCGCAACTGCCGAAACCTTATTTAAAAAACCGGGCACTATCTCGGCTTTTTTGTCAAACATCCCTTTTAACCCCAGGGCGGCAACTTCATCGGGCTGCATGTTGAATTTTTCGGCCAGTTCAGCCATGGCATCCAAGCCGGCACGGTGGGCAAAGCCGGTATCAGTAGGGCCTGGGCACAGGCAACTCACTGCTACCGGCGTGTTTTTTAATTCGTACCGTAAAGCACGACTAAAGGATAATACAAAGGCCTTAGTTGCCGAGTAAACGGCAAGCGTTGGCACCGCCTGGTAGGCGGCAGTACTGGCTATATTTAAAATATAGGCGTTGGGCTGTTGTTTTAAGGTACCGATAAAGGCGTGGGTTAATTTAACCAGCGCGTTAATATTAAGATTGATCATATTAAGCTGCTCGTTAATATCTACGCTTTCAAAGTTTCCCCATAAGCCGTATCCTGCATTATTGATCAGGATTGATACGCTGTAGCCCTTAGCGGTACACCATTGGGTAATGTTTTGGGAGGCTTCATCTGCCGATAGGTCAACCGCCAGCCAGTAGGCCTGTACCAGGTAGGTTGCCGTTATTTCATTGGCCAGGGCTTCCAATTCTGTTCCCGATCTGGCTACCAGCAAAACAGGATAACCCTTTTTTGCCAGCAATAAGGCTATGGAACGGCCTATGCCTTTACTGGCCCCGGTAACTAAAGCATAAGTGTTCATAATAGAAATAATATTGTTACAAAAGACAAGTGTACAAATTTTATTTAAATGACTACTAAATTTGTAGACTATTTGTATGTTTGTATTATATGATTTCTGTAAGCGCTTATATCATTACCCCGGTGTGCAACGTTAAATGTTGTAGCATCAGGTTATTGTAAAGGCGCCGGCATAAGTGCAGATTAATATTTTGTTGAGCCTTTCAGTTTTTTGAGGGGCTTTTTGTTTTAATAACCGTTTTGCTGACCAAACCCGTAAGTAAATGAAATTGCAATTACGATGGATGCTGTATAGCATATTGATAACGCTATCCATACAGCTGCCAGTTTATGCCCAGGACGAGCCGGCTGTTAAATATGCTTATGTAACAGACTCGGTAGGCGCACATCACGCATCTTCAGGAAATGTTATTGCTGCTAATATTCCTAAAGTTGTTATAGTGGCCAATGCTGATAATTCCTTAAACGCAGCGGGTTTTGATGAAGAAATTTACTTACAGGAATTAGCCAGTCTTGATAAGTACGATAAACATCACAACCCTAAACCCATAGTAAACCTGTTAAAGGATGGTAAGTTTAAAGCCGTAAGCAGCGATAAAAAGCGCAGTCATAAGTTTTATTATCACCTGGCTAATATATTTACCCGCCTTAAAATGTATCCGCTGGCCATGAAGTGTTATTTTAAAACATTGCCGTTAGAAGAAGAACAACTGACAGACAGCTTAAGCCTGGGCAATTATGCGCAGCAAAACAATGATCCATCGGTAGTGCTTATCAACAATCCTACAGATACATCAGTGGCCGGGTTACTGGCTATTAACAGTAAAGATGAGCAGCTGCTAACAGCCGATACTTCCGGTTATGTGTATAACAGTAAAGAAATTCAATCAAAGCCCGAAACAATGGATAATATTATTGATCCGTTTGACGATGGTAAAAAAGCATCGGCTTATGCGCTCATGATCCATATACAGCAACCCTTATCAGGCAAACGCAAAATTTATATTAAGCTGAATAAGGTTGGGCATACGTTTATTACGCTGATCAAATATAATTCCGACTCCACCTCCGTATCGCGGTCATTCGGGTTTTATCCTAAGAAAGACCATTTTTTGTCGGCAACCCCATTGTTTCCGTCATCAACATCAGTTTTTAAAAATGACGAGCTGCACAGCTGGGATGAAACCATTGGCAGGTTTATATCCGAAAGGAAGTTTAAAAAAATATTAGAAGTAATTAAGGAGTACGACCAGAAAAGGTATAACCTCAATAAAAACAACTGTACCGATTTTGGCCTTAACCTGGCTGGTACCGCGGGTATCAAAATTATGGATACCAGGGGCAGCTGGCCGCTGGGTAGCGGCAATAACCCTGCAAGCGCAGGACAAAGCGTACTAGAGGGCAAAGTGTTAAATACCGATGGCAATTACAGCTTGTTTATTTGCAACGATTTAGATTTAAAACCCTGATGACGGCTAATGCTAAAACGCTTTTCTGTTGGAGAAGATTATTACGCGGGGCTTCGCTGTTTAGGTGGAACCTTAGTGTTAACAAAATCTAAAATGTGCAAATCATGCGCCTGCACATCCGCGCATAATTTTTTATCTTTACCCATCCAAAAGTTTTTAGCATATAATGAGTGAAGATCTGAATCAAAACGATATCCCCGCCAATAAAGAAGAAAAACTACATAATGTTACCTCACTCGACGGGTTATACGAAAACTGGTTTTTGGATTATGCCTCTTACGTAATTCTTGACCGTGCCGTTCCGCATATCAACGATGGTTTAAAGCCGGTACAACGCCGCATACTGCACTCGTTGAAAGAAATGGACGACGGGCGGTTTAACAAGGCTGCCAACGTTATTGGTAATACCATGAAGTATCACCCGCATGGCGATGCATCTATTGGTGATGCCATGGTACAGATAGGGCAAAAAAATCTGCTGATTGATTGCCAGGGTAACTGGGGCGACCCGGTAACCGGTGATTCGGCTGCGGCACCGCGTTATATTGAAGCACGTTTGTCAAAATTTGCGTTGGATGTTGTATTTAATGCCGATACCACCGTTTGGCAGGCCAGCTATGATGGCCGTAACAAAGAACCTATTACGCTGCCGGTAAAATTCCCTTTGCTGCTGGCACAAGGTGCCGAGGGCATTGCGGTGGGTTTGGCTACCAAAATATTACCACATAATTTTATTGAGCTTATTGATGCCTCTATAGCTGTACTGCAAGGCGAACGCCCTAATTTACTGCCCGATTTTCCTACGGGTGGTATGGCCGATGCCTCGTTATATAACGAGGGCCAGCGCGGCGGCAAGGTAAGGGTGCGTGCTAAAATTGTAGAGCGCGATAAAAAAACACTGGCCATTACCGAAATTCCGTTTACTACCACTACCGGCAGTTTAATTGATAGTGTAATATCGGCCAATGATAAGGGCAAGATCAAGATTAAAAAGATTGAGGATAATACCGCTCAGAACGTCGAGATCATTATTCACCTGGCACCCGGTATATCGCCCGATGTAACTATTGATGCGTTGTATGCCTTTACTGACTGTGAGGTTTCTATATCGCCAAATACCTGCGTGATCCAGTCTGACAAGCCGCGGTTCATGAGTGTAAATAATATGCTTACCGAAAGCACATTTTTTACCAAGGAACTGCTGAAACAGGAACTGGAGATCAGGCTGAAGGAGTTGATGGAGAAGATCTTTTTTAGCTCGCTCCTGAAAATATTTATCCAGGAGGGGATGTACAAACATCCTGATTACGAAAGTTCAGGCAACTTTGAAACGGTGCTGGAAGTATTGAACCATTTGTTTGAGCCCTTCTTTCCGCAGTTTTACAGGGCAATACTACCCGAAGATTATAAGAAGCTTATAGACAAGCCTATGAGCAGCATCACCCGCTTTGACGTTAAAAAGGCGGATGAGCTGATGAAAACGCTCGAGAACGAGATAAAGCAAGTTAAACACCACCTGAAACACCTTACTGATTATACCATTGCCTGGTTTGAAAAACTGAGGGAAAAATATGGTAAGGATCGCGGCCGTAAAACAGAACTGCGCACCTTTGATAAGGTAGAGGCTGCCCAGGTTGCCCTTGCCAATGTAAAACTATATGTTAACCGCGAGGACGGTTTTGTAGGCTCGGGCCTTAAAAAGGACGAGTTTGTGGGCGATTGCTCAGACATTGACGAAGTAATTGTTTTCCGTGCAGATGGGCGCTGCATCATCACCAAGGTGCAGGATAAGGTTTTTGTAGGTAAGGAGATCATACACGTGGCCGTATTTAAAAAGAATGATGAGCGCACGGTGTACAACATGATCTATAAGGATGGTGAAAGTGGGATCAGCTATATAAAACGTTTCTCAGTTGTTGGGGTAACCCGCGACAAAGAGTACGACCTGACCAAAGGCACCAAGGGCACCAAAGTACTGTATTTTACAGCTAACCCTAATGGCGAGGCCGAGGTGGTTAACGTGCAGCTTAAACCTCACTCTAAACTTAAAAAGCTACAGTTTGATGAGGATTTTGCTTCCATAGCTATTAAAGGCCGTGGTTCCATGGGTAATATTATTACCAAGTACCCGGTTAAAAAAATCTTGCTTAAAAGTAAGGGGGTATCTACACTGGCCGGCCGCAAAATTTGGTATGACGATATTTTAAAACGATTGAATGCCGATAGCCGCGGTAAATACCTGGGCGAGTTTGATGGTGACGACCGCATCTTGAATGTGTTGAGCAGCGGTATTTATGAACTAACCAATTTTGATCTGAATAATCACTTTGATGATAAGATGATCCTGATTGAAAAATACGACCCTAAAAAAGTTTATTCGGTGATACACCTGGATGGTAAATCGAAAAACTATATGGTGAAGCGCTTTGTATTTGAAAATATAGCCTTAGGTAAACAGATAAGCATAATTAGCGAAGAACCTGGTTCAAAACTCATCCTTATGGCTAAAACTGCTCCGGTGGTAAGTGTGGTGCAGTTGAAAGGTAAGGAGCAAGCGGCAGAAACCATTGAAATAAACCTTGCCGAGCTGATTGATGTGAAAGGAATGAAAGCCATGGGTAACCGCTTGTCGCAATTCCCGGTAAAATCGGTTGAGCTTATTACCGAAAGCGAAAGTGAAGAACCTGCGGATATAGTTCCTGAAACCGAAAGTACGGAAGAGCCGGATACCGAGGAACAGGCAGATCAATCGGCTGAAACAGATACGGAAGAAACAACAGATGCTGATACCGTGCAGGCGCAATCAGTAGCTGATGAATCCGCTTCAATACCTGATGCAGAACCGGAAGGGCAGCCAAAGGAGGTGCACAAAAAGGTTGACTTTGAGATCACCAACCCCGATGATATTGATATAGACGATAAAGGCCAGTTAGGGCTGTTTTAATAAAAGTAAAACCCGCCGGTTACATTAACCATGTTTGGTTTGTTAAAACCAGGGATAAATAAAAAGCCCCTGCTGGATACCAGGAGGGGCTTTTTATTATAACGTATGGTGCTGTTATAAAATCAGTATCAATACTAAAATAATGATGATGATGGCACCTACTGAAAGGTAAATACCGCCGCCGCCCATAGCGTTTGCTTCGTGTTTCAGACCTTTAAGCTCGGTACGCAGTTCTTTACGTTCCTGTTTGTTGAGCTCAGATTTGTCCATCGCCTTAATCTCGTTCACCCTGGTTTTTATCTCTTCAATACGTGCTTGTTTCTGCTCAGTGGTCATGCTGGCTATTTGCTCCTTACTCAATATAGTTAAAGCGCCATCTGTAGCAGTAGAGGCATAACTGTTAAATGCCGCGACTGATAGCAGCATGGTAAGGGCGATTAAATAGATTTTCTTTTTCATAGTGATATAATTTAATAAGTGTTGTGTTTAATTATGGTAAGTTAAAAAACTGTTAAAATGTTTGCACGATTGGTGTTTTTTTGAAAAAAAATATAACTATAAGCTAATGTAAAATGGCGCTTCAAACACGTGGCCTGCATTTAGCTTTTGTATGGCTTCTTTCTTATTAATGTTAACATGGTGGTTTTCTGTATCGGCACAGCCAAGCCAGGGTTCAATGCAAACAAAATCGGCACCGGGTTTGGCCCATATCCCCAGGTAATTAAAATGCGGAAACTCAATGGATAATGACTGATCGTGCTTATTGCTTTTTATGCTGATCATTCTTGATGTTAACTGCTTAAAAACCAGGGCATCGTCATCAAATAGGTGGCGTGTAAGGTATAATTTATTGCCCGGTGTAGGTACCGGGTGGGTTTCGCCGGTAAAAAAGCCATTTGCCGAAAGCAGGTTGGTTTCTAAATGCTCGTCTGTTTCAAATTCCAGGTAATAATCCTCATAGTTTTCGCCCTTGTTAAAAGGTACGTTAAAGGCAGGGTGTGCGCCAACCGAAAAATAGATGGTTTTTTTATCCAGGTTAATTACTTTATAGGTAATCCGTAATGAATTATCAATCAGGGTATACAATACCTGGAAGTCAAACTTGTAGGGGTAAACCTTCAAAGTTTTTTCGCAATAGGGTAAGGAGAAACTGGCCGATACTTCATCCGCTTCCAGCAAAATAAATTCCGATTGCCTTGCAATACCGTGCCGCGCCATATCATACGGTTGCCCGTCAACCAGAAGCTGGTTGTTAATTAAGCCACCCACAACCGGAAAAAGATTGGGCGCGTGCCATGGCCAAACAGTAGTGTTGGCTTGCCAAAGATGCTCGGTGGCGGTTTTTTTGTCATAAAATGAACTGAGCTGTGCGCCTTTCAGATCAATAGCTACTTTAAGGTACTCGTTTTCTAATACGGTCATACGTCAACGGCAATTATTTTAGAAATATTAAGATTTATACATCCAAGTTACACCTATTTTGTGAAATAGAAATGAATATAACATACATTATTACGGTTAAAAATGAGTGCTGTACTCCAAACAGGTTTAACAAAGTAAGGCTGATCCTGTTTACTTAAATATGGTATATTTGTAATGCTTAAATATAACTTATATGAATTTTGAGCATCTGCAGCAACAAATAGCCTTTATCCATGAGATAGATAAGGTAAAATACATTCAGCGTAAAACCCGCCTTTTTAATAGTGACAGAAATGAAAACGATGCCGAACACAGCTGGCATTTAGCAGTAATGGCCATTGTGCTGGCTCAGCACGCCAATCAGCCCGTTAATACCTTAAAGGTGCTTAAAATGCTGCTTATTCATGACGTGGTGGAGATTGACGCCGGGGATGTTTTTCTATACGATACCACCGTAAGCCATACCAACACCGAAGCCGAGCGGAAAGCAGCTGAACGGATATTTGGCTTGCTGCCGCCCGAACAGGCCCAGGAATTAATTGCTATATGGGAGGAGTTTGAAGCGGGTGAAACACCTGAAGCTCAATTTGCAAGGGCTATGGACAGGCTTGAACCACTGCTGCAAAATGTTTCCAATAACGGCGGTACCTGGCGCGAGTATCAGATAAGTTATGACAGGGTTGTGCAAAAGAAAGGCATCATCAGTGAAGGGTCACAAACCCTGTGGGATTTTGCCAAAACACTGATTGATGACAGCGTTGAAAAGGGTATACTGAAGAAAGAGGGGTAAGAGGTATTGAATGTGAACAATCATCCCATTTAGATTAGGTGATTGTTCACATTTAATATAATTATGGTCATGCCGAACTTGTTTCGGCACCCCATGTGCAGAGTAACTATCCAGAGAGATCCTGAAATAAATTCAGGATGACACCTGCATTATTTATTTACTTTTCAAAGTAATTGAAGCATTCTGCAAGCCATCAGCCGTGGCCGTAAAAGTGATACTGCCAGCTTTTTCTTTTGCCTGTACAATGGCAAGCGCCAGGCCATGAAATGCCTTACGGTAGTTTACCTTAAATGAATCGTGGCTAACCGGATCGCCATTGTCAACGCCGGCTATAAATGCTTCGCCATTAATTTTAAAGTTAACCAGGTTATCAGCATCGGGTACTACATTGCCGTCTTTGTCTAAAATTTTTACGGTAATGAATGACAGGTCCTTGCCGTCGGCATTAATCAGGCTGCGGTCGGCCAGCAGCTCAATTTTGGCTGGTGCCCCTGCCGTGTGTATCTCCTGGGTTAATACCACTTTACCGTCCTGGCGCGATACGGCTTTAATTGTACCCGGTTCATATTTTACGCGCCACATAACATGCAGGTCGTCGCCATTTTTCTTTTTAACCCCTAACGATTTGCCGTTCAGGAAAAGCTCTGCTTCGTCGGCATGGTTATAATAGGCCCAAACATCAACGGTTTTACCCGCCTCCCAGTTCCAGTGCGGGAAGATGTGTAGCACCGGCTTGTCGGTCCACTCGCTTTGGTACATATAATAAACATCCTTAGGGAAGCCCGCCAGGTCAATAATACCAAAATACGAGCTACGCGAAGGCCAGCTGTAAGGAGTAGGTTCGCCCAGGTAATCAAACCCGGTCCAAACGAACATGCCAGAAAGGAAATCATATTTTTTCATCACCTTCCAGGTAGCCTCGTGGGTTGAACCCCATGGTGGTCGTACATTATCATAGGCCGATACATTGTTGCCTGGCCTTACAAAGGGCTTGTCCCCGCGCTCAGGCCATTTCCTGATACTGTCTGATGGCATTTCGTAATAACCCCGTGTTTCCAGGCCAGAAGTAGTTTCTGTAGCAATGAATTTTTTGCCCGGATACCTGTCATGAAACTTGGCATAATCAAACTCATGGTAGTTATAACCAATAAGGTCAATAGCGCCCGATTTAACTATTCTGTTGTTGGTGTCTGGTCTGTCATTGGCGGTAGTTATCGGCCGGGTTTTATCCAGGCTGTGAACTATGGCGGCCAGTTCGGGAGCTATCCTTAAGGCGCTGGTATCGGCCTGCTCAGGTATCTCGTTACCAATGCTCCATATCATGATGCTGGGGTGGTTACGGTCGCGCAGTATCTGATCTTCCAGATCGCGTTTGTGCCACTCCTTAAAAAACAGGTGATAATCATAGGTGGCTTTTTTGCGTTCCCAGCAGTCAAAAGCCTCGTCCATTACAATAAAGCCCATTTTATCGCAAAGGTCAAGCAGTTCAGGAGCAGGGGGATTGTGCGAGGTACGGATACCATTGCAGCCCATCGCCTTTAATATTTGCAACTGGCGTTCAAGTGCACGCGTATTAATAGCCGAGCCCAGGCTACCCAGGTCATGATGATCACATACGCCCAGGATTTTCATTGGCTTGCCATTTAAAGAGAAGCCTTTATCGGCATCAAAATTAAAATAGCGGATACCGAGGGGAGTGGTATATTCATCAATAACGGTTTTGCCTGTAATAACCTGCGTAACCACTTTATATAAATACGGATCCTGTACCGACCATAGTTGAGGGGCTTTTACGGTAAGATTAAAGGCGCTTTCAAATGTAGTATCTGTTAAATTGGCTTTTGAAGGGCTGACGCTGCCGGTTGCTACCACTTTGCCTGCCGCATCATACACCAGGGTTTTTATATTAATAGTTTTGCCATTGCCAGCGCCATTGCGCACACGAACTTTAAGATTTACTGTTGCCGAGGCCCCAGTTACCTCGGGCGTGGTAATGTAAGTTCCCCAATGATCAATGGCTATTTTATTGGTGGTAACCAGCCATACATTTCTGTAAATACCCGAGCCGGAATACCAGCGTGAGTTTGGCTGAACAGAGTTATCAACCTTAACGGCTATGGTGTTTTTGCCGCCAAAGTTCAAATATGGTGTAAGCTCATACCGGAAAGAAATGTAGCCATTTGGACGGAAACCCAGATGGTGCCCGTTAACCCATACGTCACTTTTCTGATAAACACCATCAAACTCCACATAAATCAGTTTGCCTTTTGATGTTGCCGGAACGGTAAACGATTTACGGTACCAGCCTATACCGCCTGGTAGGGCACCGCCCTCCGGCGTAGCCGGGTTATCTTTTGAAAACTTACCCTCTATGCTCCAGTCATGTGGTAGGTTTAACGATCGCCAACCGGCATCATTTAGTCCCGGCTTTTCGCCGTGATCAACAGCGCCTAAATTAAAGCGCCAGTCTTTATCAAAATTAATAATTTGCCGGGATGACTGTGCAAAGCCTTTTAAACAGCACAGCAGGGCAACAACCATAAGGCATGATAACTTACCACGCCCAGCTGCCAGGAATTTAATCAATAACATAAATTGCAATTTAGGATTAATTGTATCTAAGACACTAAACTACAAATAATTGTTAAACAGACAAATAAAATGCATGGTATAAATGCTGATACATTTTGAGAGGTAGTAGCCAATGTCCGTTGTATATCAGTAACTTATTTTGTGTTATAAGGGAGTGATCTGAAATGCAAGTATAGCCTTTAAACAATAAATGCCGGGTAAATCCGGCATTTATTGTTTAAAGGTGTATTAAAATTATAAAACCGGCACAGCGGTAAATATGCCGGCATAGTATTTACGATAGGCGTAACCTAAAAATAAATGAAGTATAATAATGCTGACACCTAAAGGCATACCTGCCGGTGCCAGAAGGGTATGGAACAGAAAAATGTTTAATGAAATAGGAAACAATATAAGCAGGAAAAATGCAGTATAACGGTTAATCAATAAGGCCACGCCGCTTGCAATTTCAATAACCTTCATGTACGGGAAAAAATAACCCGCGCCAAAAAGTCCGCCGCTAAAGGCCTGTGCTTTCTCGGGCATGGGCGGTTGTTGCATGTGCAGAAACTGGAAAAAGAAATTAAGGCCAAATACCAGGAAGATAAGGCCCAGCAATGACCGGGCAATTAATACTGCAATTTTCATGAATTTAAGGTTTAATGGAAGTTTAAACACTAAATTAGTAATTTAATTGACATATTCAAACGCCGTATTTTCCTATAAACCAAATAGGTATTAACTTCGTTAATAAATACCATGAACATACAAAAAATAACATTTGGCAACGGCTGCTTTTGGTGCACAGAAGCATTCAATGTGTTATTCTATACTTAAATCGTGCTTTTTATTATAGATAGTTGACAAAAAAGTTGACAATTGATACCTTTGGTCTATGAAGAAAAACAAGGGTATCCTTATAAAAAGCTATGATAAATATGATTTTATTCTCCTAAAGGATAAATCAGGTAGAGGGAAGAACCTTTTATATTACTATTTCTTCAATCCCCAAACTGGAAAGGATGAGAGAGTACGAATCAGTAAAGGTTTGATAGGTAATCTAACAGACCGTGAATTGATGAATAACGCTCATGATTTAGCTGATGCTATCATAGGTCTTTTAAAAAAACAATCCTATAACCCCATTACCGGAACGTTTTCGGATACTCCAATAATCACGCCTTCCACAAGCATAATTGATTGTACCGCCAATTGGATTAACTACCGTCAAAAAGAATTTGGTAATGATTCTATTGGTGAAACCAGACTAGAATCATCAAAAAACATTATTAATCATTTTGTAAAATGGTTACTGAAAGAAAATTTTCAATACCGGAAGCCTGGAACATTTAATGAATTGGATTTAGCAGACTTTTTAAATTCAAAAACAAAGGAACATGGCTGGAATAAAGAAACATTTAATAGCTACCGGGATGATATAAAAAGTTTTTTCATCTATTTAATAAAATTGAAGGTTATCGAAGATAATCCCGTTTCGGGAGTTCCGAGGAAAAATACAAAGAATGATACAACTATCTTTAAGATATATGAAGAAGATGAATTATCAAATGTGTTGAAATTACTTAATGAAAGTAAGGAATATCTCAATTTACTGGTTGCTGCCAAAATGTTATATAAGTATAGTATTAGATTAGAGGAGCAATTAAAACTTCAAATTGAAAACTACAACCCTCAAAAAAGATTATTAGTAGTCCCTCCTCAGAAAACGAAAAATGGTGATGAAGCTATTTTTCAGATAGATGAAGAAATGCACTTATTGCTTATGAGGCTAATTCGTGAATACCCTTCCAAATGCTATATATATGGAAATAGGTCTAAGCCTGCTCCTGATAGATTAGCTTATGGATTTTTCGGCCAAAAGTGGCGTAAATTTAGGGATAAACATAATATTAGTAAGGAGCTTAAACTTTATGCTCTGAAACATTCTTCCGCACATTATTCATTAGAAGAAGGCGAAGAAGAGGTTAAATTATCTAAAAGAATGAGGCACTCAAAGCTTTCTACAACTAGAAGATATAGCGAGAACGGAATCGCCAAGAAAGCTATTTTACCGACTGCAAATACTAAATTTTAATGTTGTTGAATAATAGCTTGCTTGTCTCTGGGCTTTCAATATAATGAAGTATCGAACTATACTTGTTTTGAGCCACATGAGCTTTTTATGCCATAAGTAAAGTTAATTGATTGTGAATACTATAAGTTTTTCATAACTATGTTCTTTAATTTAAACCTAATATATCATAACAAAAGTGTCTAACCCTAAAAATAAATTAAAACTAGTTAAAGAAACTTTAAGGAATCATAAATCATATTTAAAGGCAAAAGCAAGAGAGAGTAAGTTTCAAACAAGTAATATTGTTGCTATTCAAAAACAAAATTTTATTGTTGAAACTGAGCTCAAGCTTATAAACCAAACTAAAAATCAAGTATTTGGAGACTTTGCAGAGTTAATAACGCCGGGAACCGGAGAGCTAATAATAAAAATACCCACTGTTTTCTGTTTAGAATCTAACTATTCTGAATGTATGCAAACAATAAAGGAGTTTGCAAGCAGTCTTTATGATAACTTGGGTGGTCATATATTAATTGATTTTAGTAAGTGCTCAAAAGTAGACAGTGGTGCTTTATTTGTCTTTCAAATTATCAGATTAGAAATAGTAAAGAAGCTGAAGTTTTTGCAAACTAAAATCAAGTACAATGTGATACCTGAATTAAACATAAAAGTTCCTAAAAGTAAAGATGTAATTAGATTATTAATAATCATGGGGTATCCAATATCTCCAGATGATATAAAGAATCAAGATGAAGATTCCACCCTTAATCCATTCCATTTTTTAGGGTTTTTAAAAGGCTCAGCATCACAAAAGCATTATTTTGAAAACAAAAAGAGCGTTTATTCAGCTAACGTAGTAAGTTATATCAATTCTTGTTTAGATGAACATGGTTATGTATTGTCTGAAGATGAAACTAATAACATTGATGGTATAATTGCTGAAGTATTGAGCAATGCTGAAGACCATAGTGGTCAGCCCGATTGGTATTTAACGGCAAATTTCTCCAAAGAGATGTCCCAAATAGGAGAAGAAGATGTTGGTGAATTAAATATTGTGATAATGAATTTTGGTAATTCAATTTATGAAGCTTTTTTAGAGACGAAAGAGAAGAATAATGAAATGTATGTAGCCGTAAAAAATTATGTAACTTCTATGATTAACAATCATGATTTTTCATTTAATGAAGAGCAGCTATATACTTTGGCGACGATGCAAGAACAGACAAGTCGTCTAAAATTTGAAAGGCAGAGTAGAGGAACAGGTACAATAAAGTTTATTAATTCCTTTTTAGAATTGGGTGATTTCGAGGATAAAGCAAAAAATTATGTCCCAAATTTGTCAATTTATACCGGAAAAGTTCACTTAGTATGTGATAATCAATTTAAACCGAGATTAAAAGATAATATTTATTACCTATCTTTGAACCCTGAAAACGACTTAGCAGTTCCTCCAAGGGCATCTCATTTAAAGAAATTAAAAAGTAAATTCCCTGGAACATTGTTGAGTTTGAAATTGTATTTAAATAAAAAGCATTTTGACAACAAATATGGAGGTAATTATGGAAATTAACTTAAAAAGTTATCGCCCTTCCAATAGCACGTCATATAGCGGAAGGCCACAAGGCGAATCAGTCCGAGAAAAACTAAAACTTTCCCAAATAGATAAAGAAGATGGAGAATTATCATTAGTTATACCATCTGATACTACCTCATTTAATCCTTCCTTTTTTTTAGGGTTGCTTTATGATAGTATTAAAAATTTAGGGATGGAAAAATTCAAAAAAAAATATCATCTTTTAATAGAAACTAACAATGAGGCCTTAAAGCAAGCAATTAAAAAGAATATTGAAGATGGATTGAGAAATGCAGATAATTCATTAAATGGCAGAAATGCTTTTAATCTTTTTCAATGAGTATTATAGCTTGTTTAGCTGATATTAGAGTAAATTGCAATCCACTAATTACAAACCCTGTCAAAGTACAGGGTTTTTTTGCAACATACGGTTCTTTAATTAGTTGATATTCCGGGGATGTTGACCAGGGGATTCCGTGGCAAAGTGACCAGGCAATTAGCTGGCGAACGATAGCAGCGAGAGCTGTAAAAGCGTT
>NZ_JACHBZ010000036.1 GCF_014200575.1 Mucilaginibacter saanensis
GGGGGCTTGGACATCAGTTTTAAAACCTAAATCCTTCATTTTATGTCCTAATACAGTCTTTTAATAACAACAAAAAACTTTACCGGACAACAGTGGGTTTTTTGTGGCGTATACCGTCAAGCTTTTTCCCGTCAGCAGATAAGCTTCGGACGAAAACCGGGCAGAACATAGTGGGATTGTGTGTTAGCAGGGGCATTAGCAAACCTTGCCGAAGCAGGGATATTGAGCGAACGAAGCAGAGGCAAGGTTTAGCAGCCCGTGGTTTTGTCCGGTTTTGCGGGGTAAAGGCCCTGTGCTGCAAAGAAGCATTTCTGATGACAAGCGTTTTGGTTACTTTGTCGCAACAAAGTAAAGGCCCTCCCGCGGCCAAGAGCGGGTGTACACCATGCTCACGAACAAATAGATCCTTAGCTATCGCTCAGGATGACAAGTTTGTTTGTTTTATTGTAGATTGCTTCGTGCCTTGCAATGACGCTTAATTTTCATTTTTTCCGTCACAGTGAATATAACGACCCTTCGCTATCGCTCAGGATGACAAATGGCTATCAGGGTAGTTAATGCTCCATCATATAAACAAGAGCGACCCGGTTTGGGTGGCTCTTGTTTATATGATGGAGTTAATGATATTATTTTACTGCTTCGTCAACAGCTTTTGGGGTATTTAAAAACACGAAGTTATTGTCAAACATATCAACCTTTATGGTGCTGTCTTTATCAACCGTACCTGCCAGGATCTGTTTCGAAAGCTCATTAAGGATCTTTTTCTGGATAACACGTTTAAGCGGGCGGGCACCAAACTGCGGATCATATCCCAGCTGGGCCAGCCAGTCAAGCGCCTCGTCGGTAGCTTCCATACTGATGCCCATTTCGGCAAGGGTTTGTTTTACCTGGTTAAACTGCAGCTTCACAATATCATGTATCTCATCGCGGCTTAAGGGGGTAAACATAATGATCTCATCAATGCGGTTCAAAAACTCCGGACGGATGGTTGCCCTCAATAAAGCGAACAGCTCATTTTTGGTTTTAGCCACCAGTTCATCACGGTTGCTATCCTCCAGCGCCTGGAAGTTTTCCTGAATAATGTTTGAGCCGATGTTAGATGTCATGATGATGATGGTGTTTTTAAAATTCACCACACGGCCTTTATTATCAGTTAAGCGGCCATCATCAAGCACCTGCAATAGTATGTTAAACACATCAGGGTGAGCTTTTTCAATTTCATCAAGCAACACCACGCTGTAAGGTTTGCGACGTACGGCTTCAGTAAGCTGACCACCTTCATCATAACCCACGTAACCCGGAGGCGCTCCTATTAACCTGGATACTGCGTGCCTTTCCTGATACTCGCTCATATCAATACGTACCAGCGCGGCTTCGTCATTAAACAGGTACTCGGCCAGGGCCTTTGCCAGTTCGGTTTTACCCACCCCGGTTGTACCTAAAAATATAAATGAGCCGATAGGTCTGCGTTTATCCTGCAACCCGGCCCGGCTGCGGCGTATGGCATCGCTTATAGCCTCTATTGCTTCTTCCTGTCCGGCTACACGTTTGTGCAGTTCTTCTTCCAGGTGCAGCAGTTTTTCACGTTCGCTCTGTATCATTTTAGAAACCGGTATACCTGTCCAGCGGGATACAACTCCGGCAATGTCATCGGCAGTAACCTCTTCCTTCAGCATGCGGTTATCGCTTTGGTTTTCAAGCAGGGCAGCTTTCAGTTTTTCAACCTCGGCCTGTGCCTGCACAATGGTACCGTAGCGTAACTCTGCCACTTTGCCATAGTCGCCGGCGCGCTCGGCCTGCTCGGCCTCCAGTTTATAGTTTTCAATGGATTCTACCTTTTGGTTTATACCATCAACCAAGTCTTTTTCGCCTTTCCATTTGGCACGTAAAGAGTCGCGCTGGGCCGATAGGTTGGCTATTTCTTCGCTTAGTTCGGCCACCTTACGGTCGTCTTTTTCACGCTTGATGGCTTCACGTTCAATTTCCAGCTGCATAATGCGGCGTTCCAATTCGTCAACCACTTCGGGCACCGAGTCCATTTCCAAACGCAGTTTTGAAGCAGCCTCATCCATCAGGTCAATAGCCTTATCTGGTAAAAACCGGTCAGATATATAACGTTGCGACATTTCAACGGCAGCTATAATAGCTTCGTCTTTAATACGCACCTTATGGTGGGTTTCGTAGCGTTCCTTTAATCCGCGCAAAATAGATATGGCATCGGCAGTATCAGGCTCTTCCACCATTACTTTCTGAAAACGGCGTTCCAGCGCCTTATCCTTTTCCAGGTATTTCTGGTATTCATTCAGCGTGGTTGCACCAATCGACCGCAGTTCGCCACGGGCCAGGGCCGGTTTCAATATATTGGCGGCATCCATGGCTCCTTCGCCTCCACCTGCGCCAACCAGTGTATGGATCTCATCAATAAACAGGATGATTTCGCCATCGCTTTGTGTTACTTCTTTTATTACCGCTTTCAGGCGTTCTTCAAACTCACCCTTATATTTGGCGCCAGCAATAAGCGCCCCCATATCAAGCGAGTAAACCACCTTTGTTTTCAGGCTTTCAGGTACATCGCCCTTTATAATCCTGAAAGCAATACCTTCGGCAATGGCCGTTTTACCTACTCCCGGCTCGCCTACCAGTATAGGATTGTTTTTGGTACGGCGGGATAAGATCTGTATCACCCGGCGAATTTCTTCGTCGCGGCCAATAACCGGATCAAGCTTGCCAGATTCGGCGTACTCATTAAGGTTACGGGCGTATTTATTTAAAGCGTTATAAGTAGCCTCGGCATTTTGATCGGTCACCTTGTTATCGCCACGTAAACCTACAATAGCTTTTTTGAGGTCCTTTTCATTTACGCCAAGATCCTTTAAAATAGAGCTTACAGTACCGCCTGCTGTCAGTATCCCCAACAGTATATGCTCAACCGATACAAACTCGTCCTTAAATTCCTTCAAAAATCCCTGCGCCTTTTGCAAGGCCGAATTACTATCTGAGGACAGGTAAATATTACTGCCGCTCACTTTAGGGTACGAGGCTATCTGGGCATCAAGTGTTTCGGTAAGCCTGTTAATATTTACATTAAGTTTTTTTAATAAATAAGTTATCACGTTTTCATCAACCAGCAACAAGCCTTTTAACAGGTGTGCGGGTTCAATTGCCTGCTGTTGATTACCAGTAGCAATTTCCGAAGCCTTTTGTACGGCTTCCTGGGCTTTTATTGTAAAGTTGTTAAAATTCATAGTGATTAGTATTAATCAAAACGCTTGCCATTTAGCTTATTATGAAAAAAAGTCACACAAACATAAACCCAAACGACATTTTGGCGTGTTATTATTTTGAACAAAAACTTATTAAATTTTGATATTTTTGCTATGCAACCTTACATCTGATAAACATTGAATACGCACTTCTATTTTAATAGCCTGCCAGCTAAATATAAAACATCATACCGGGATTATTATACCTATCAAAACCTGGTTGCTGTTAGGGCAGGAAGCATTATATTTTTGTTATTAAATACAATTATAAGGATATTGTATTTCGTTTTTCCGGTAAGTTTAACCAAAGCTCAAAACTTTCCTGAGTTTAATGCCAGTAACTGGGTATTTATCATTATTACCCCTTTCTTTTTGATATTCAGTAATTTACTGATCGCAAACTTTAAAAACCGAAAAAAGGCAACCACCTCTACGGCACTGCTTATATTTTTATTTTCGATATATATTATTTCATGTGGCATGTACTCCAGCTTTATTGCCACATCTGACCCCAGCAATGCCTTAACGCTGTACCTTATTGCACTAAGCCTCATAAGTGCGGTATGTGTATTTGAATATTACGAAACAATAATATTAATAATAGCCGTTGAGATATTATTTACAGGGCTTTTATTTTACAGCCAAACCAGCGGCACCCAAATGGTGTACAACCAGCTGATATCAGCAATTTTATTGTCGGCCTTTTACCTTACCTCGCGGTACTTTTTCTCGTACAAGGCTAATTATTATCAGCAGGTAATTGAGATCAGGGAAAAAAATGTGGAAATTGAGAAAGCTGGCGAATTTAAGAGCCAGATATTAGGCATGGTTGCGCATGACCTGCGTAACCCCATTGCTGCGGTTGAATCCATTGCCATGATCATGGAAATGGAGGATGTGGACGAAGAAACACAGGACAACCTGAACATGATGAAGGCGTCATGTGTTAAAGCCCGCAGCATTATTGATGATTTGCTGGAAGCCGCACGTAACGACAGCAGCAATGTTTATGAGTTGGAAAGAACCGAGCTTAACCACTTATTAAAAAGTATTGTGAATGATTGGAAGATACAACATGACCTTAAGGCAGATGTATTGTTTACCAGTAATATAAACCCCGTTTTTACAGCAGTAAATAAAGAAAAACTACACCGGGCCATTGACAATCTGGTAAGTAACGCCATTAAATTTTCAAAGGATAAGAGCCGTGTAGATGTAAGGCTGAGCAAGAAGAACAACGATGTGCTCATTGAAGTGCAGGACTATGGTGTTGGCATACCTGCCGATATATTGCCTGACATATTTAACCGTTTTTCAACTGCCGGCCGCACCGGTGTACGTGGCGAACAATCAACAGGGCTTGGCTTAAGCATAGTACGCCAGATTATTGAAAAACATGGCGGCGCCATTGAAGTGGAAAGCGCTGTAGGCCGCGGATCTGTTTTTACCATCAGCCTGCCCATTACCATGGCCGGGTAGGTTTGGCTTTTGTTACTTAAACACGCTTTGCGCTTTTTTTATTGTTTTCTCCAGGTTAATGCCTTTTCCTAATACGCCTTTGAACAGGTCGCCTTCTGTTTTAAGACGATCAATAGCGTTAAAAATGGTAAAGTGTTTCATGGTAAGACCTGGCTTAACCTCGTCCCAGTGCAGGGGCATGGATACCGTTGCGCCAACCTTGGGGCGCAGTGAATAGGGACCTGCAATAGTAGCACCGGGACGGTTCTGTAAAAAATCAAGATACATTTTCCCTTTTCTGTTAGCTACCATACGCTCCAGACTGGTATAGTCGGGCAGTTGCTGGTGTACAATATCCACAATAATGCGGGCAAACATCTGCGACTGATCATAATCATATTTGGCATTTAGCGGTATATAAATATGCATACCTGTTGAGCCCGACGTTTTACAGAATGAGGGCACATCAATGGCATCCAATACTTTTTTTACCTGTTGCGCGGCCTCAATTACCTGGTCAAAGGTATTTTTATCGGGGTCAAGATCTATCACGCAGTAGTCCGGATTATCAGGCGACTGGATGCGGCTAAACCAGGGATTCATTTCAATACAGCCCAGTGATGCCATCCATAATAAACTGGCCTCATCGGTACCTACCAGGTATTCCTTATGCTCCCCTTCGCCGTTGGTATACGGAAAGGTTTTGGCCCAGTCGGGCGCTTTATCCTTTACATCTTTCTGATAAAAGCTTGGGCCATGTATCCCACCCGGAAAACGATTGAGCGACATGGGCCTGTCTTTCAAATAAGGCAATATATACTCGGCAACCTGGTAATAGTAATTAAACATATCCCTTTTGGTCACCTTATCCTCGGGCCAGTAAATTTTGCTCAGGTGGGTAAACTTCAGTTCATGCCCGTTAATTTCACGTACCTGCGTTTCGTCTGTAGGGTTTAACAATGTTTTCCTTCCTTTCTGTTTAGGTGGCTTTATAGCCGCAGCATGTTTATCCTCATGGGCTTCTTCAACCACAGCCTGGGTAGCTGCAGCAGTCTCCCGTACCACGTCTTTTGCCTTTTTATCTTCGCGCATTCCCTGAAATGAGGGGTGTCTGAATACGCCATCTGTAGTTACCTCGCTAAACGCCACCTCACAAACAAATTCGGGTTTAAGCCAGGTAGCTTTTGCTTTGGGCGGATTGGGCCTGAAACGAGAAGGCTTATTCACGTCCGGAATTTCATCAAAGGGGCTTTTGTCGGTAATTAAGGGTTTAAACTCTGCCATCATTTCCTTTTGCAGCTTGTCTGAAAAACCAGTGCCTACTTTGCCCACATACTGCAGTACTTTACTTTCATAAACGCCCAACAACAGCGAACTGAACTGTTTAGTAGTATCGGCATTGCGGGTAAACCCGGCTATCACTACCTCCTGCCGTTTATGCACTTTTATCTTTAGCCACTCCTTTGACCGCAGATTGGGCGAATAGGTACTATCGGCCTTTTTGGCAATAATCCCCTCCAGTCCCATCCTTTCGGCGGCGTTAAAAAAGTCGGTACCGCTGGCATTAAAAACTTTACTTACACGGATGCGGTCATCACTGGTTGGTAAAATATCTTTTAATATGGCTTGCCGCTGCAGCAAGGGCAGGTTTATCAGGTTTTTACCATCGTACCACAACAGGTCAAAGGCATAATACACCAGCTCCCCATCGGCTTCGCTGCGCCAATTTTGCAGATCGCCGAAGTTTGATACGCCTTTGTCGTTTAAAACCAGTATCTCGCCATCAATCACAGCATTAATTTTCCATCCCTGCATAATTTCAGCTATGGGATAAAATTTATCATTAAATGTTTTTTTATTCCGCGACATCAGCTCAACCTCGCCCTTGTTAACGAATGCCAGGGCGCGGTAGCCATCCCACTTTACCTCATACACCCAGTCAGGATCATCAAAAGGTTCATCAACCAGGGTGGCGAGCATGGGCTTAATAGCCAGTGGCATTTTGCCTTTGGGTGCTTTTTTCAATAAAGCCGCCGTATCCATATCATTAGTTTGAACTACGCTCTCATCAGGCTCAACCTGTTCAGGGGCGTTTTTTTTAACCGGCGTTTTTTTTGCAGCGGCCTTCACCGTTTTCTCATGCCCGCTGTGCCAAACCTTGTCGCTATGCTTCTCCATTTCGCTGATGGTTTTTCCCGAAAGCACAGATTGCCCCTCCTTGGTAATATCTTTTTTGGATGCAAAATCATCATCATGTTTTATCAGCAGCCAGGCATTATCGCCCATTCCGTGGGTTTTTACAAGGGCAAACTCCCCTTCCAGCTTTTTGCCATGCAGCTTAATTTTAACCGATCCGGATTTTAGCTGCTGTAACAAGTATTTTTCCTGCTCTTTTTTGCCTCTTATTTCTTCAATAGGCTCGTATATTCCTTCGTCCCAAACAATTACGGTGCCACCGCCATATTCACCTTGTGGTATAATGCCTTCAAAGGTGCGGTAGTCATAAGGGTGATCTTCCACCATCATGGCCAGGCGTTTGGTTTTGGGATCTGTTGACGGGCCCTTGGGTACGGCCCAGCTTTTTAATACGCCATCCATCTCCAGCCTGAAATCATAATGCAGCCGGGAAGCGTCATGCTTCTGGATCACAAAGGTCAGCTTGTCCTTATTCTTACTCTTCCCCGATCTGGGCTCGGCGGTTTTAGCGAAATCGCGCTTTTCGGTATACTTTTCTAAACTCATGGCAGATGATGTTTATCAACCTTTTAACATTAAAAAAGCGGATAAGGTTTTAAAAGATGCGATATGCAAACACCGGGAAACAAAAGAGGATGTGATAACTTTAAAAAAAGCAAACCGCCTTGTAGCGAATGAATTTAGGGTTGCGTAATAAACAATAAAGCCAACCTTAAACGATAGCTATGAAGACAATCAGCACAATAATATCGGCAGCAGTTATAGTCCTGTGTTTAAACGCCTGCAAAAAAAACGATAATGGTTCGGTAGGTAACGAGATAGTGGGCAAATGGCACGAAGACAAACTTATGCTTAAACAGGCTACCAGCAATAGTTCAGAACATGATACTACTTTTGCCAGCACCGCATTTACGGCTAATGATTACGTTCAATTTAATGCCGATAAAACCGCATCGTTTTCTCAAAGTGGAGATTTTGGCTTTGCCGGAAAAAGAGAAACGATAAACGGAACGGCTGTAAGTGGAGTTTCAGGATATAATTATTTTATAACCGATATCTCTTTTGGCCTTACCAAACTTTTTGCCCACCCAACAAACGGGTTTGACCCATACGATTATAAAATATTACAGTTAGATAATAAGCAATTGATAATTCAAACTAAATACAATGTGTTATCGGCCCCAATATCAACCGTTGGTTATAACAATTCATTAATTACTACAGCCTATTATACGAGGGAAAATTAGCTGGGCTAATCCTCCGTCTTTTTTTACGGTTGTTTGAATGAACTTCTAAATTCCCTCCCCACGGGAGGGATGGGCGGATTTGCGCAAAGGCAGGGAGGGGTTCTACGTCTGACATAACCTTTGCAATGTTCAAAGAAACCCCTTCCTACTCCTTCCCGAGGAAGGAATCCGCACAGGCACAGGCCCACACTTTATTTCCTGGCCTCCTCGCTTTATACATTCAATCCTACGCCCGCATTACACCAATCTTGTCCCCTTTCCAATCCGGGAATAAGATATGATCATTATTAATACTGAGGTGTTTATCGGCTACCTCGCTGAAAACGCTTCTAAAATCTGTACTTACGGCAAGGTCACGGCCATCTTCCAGGTTTTCGGGAGCTAATGATTTCATGCTGCCGTGAATGAGGCCGCCATTAATATCATTCCCTAAAATGAAGTTGCAGGAGGCCCGGCCATGGTCGGTGCCACCGGTACCATTCTGGTGCACTGTACGGCCAAATTCAGTCATGGTCATAATGGTTACATCGTCCTGGTAAGTACCCAGATCGGTCCATAATGCAGTGATGCCATTACTCAAATCGGCTACGTTGCGGGCAAATATGCCATTTTCAGTTCCCTGATTAAAATGGGTGTCCCAACCGTTTGATTCGGCAAAGGCCACTTCCAGTCCCACATCCATTTTAATAAGCTGTGCTATTTGTTTTAAGGAACTACCCAGTGCTGAGTTTGGGTACACCGCATTATTTGCGGGAGAATAATTTTTAATATCTGTTTTTTGAAGCATTTTGACTGCTTCAAAGCTCTCTTTACCCGTTTGCTTTAGCAAGCTCGACGAGGTTTGATCATACAGATCCTCAAAACTTCTGGCCGCCATATTGGCTCCCATCGGGTTGCCACGCATTTGAATGGCAAAATCCTGCAGGTTACTGATTGACACCGACGGATTATCGCCATAAAAAGATCTGGGCATAGCCGATGTCATGCTTACGGCAGTAAAAGGGGTAAGTGCGTCGTGACCTAACAAGCCAACGGCCCTGTTAAGCCAGCCGCTGGCAGTACCTTTATTAAACGGCGTGCCCGACTCCATATAGTCCTGCGCATCAAAATGCGAACGCGTGGTATTTGGCGAGCCTATACCCTGCACTATGCCCAGGCGCTTTTCGCGAAATAAGGGTTCAAAGGCCTTCATGGATGGATGCAGCCCAAAACGGCCATCCAGATCAATCAGTGGCGAGCCGTTACCACTTTTTGCTGCCGACATGAACAGTGTTGGCCGGGCGGCTTTTAAATATTCATCAGTAAAAGGGGTAACGGCCATCAGGCCGTCCATTGCACCCCTTTGAAAAATGCAGATCAGCGTTTTACGTTTTTTATAGGGCGATATTATTTTATCGCTTGCAGCAGCCTCGGCCAAAAACCCGGGGATACCGCCCAGTAAACCCACACCCAACAAGGCTAAACCACCCGACTTTAAAAATCCTCTTCTTGATACCATGATTGTTTGCTTTAATAAATTAACGTCGTTGATACTCTGGCGAGCCGACAATAACACCTACTACCTGTGCCAGCATGGAATTATTGCCCCCTGCACTTTGCATCGCCAATGGTTTATTTTTTTCTTTTCCTGTTAAATCAATTTTACCATCAGCCATTGCCTTTTCTGCCGATGTCATACTCATCGACGCAGGTTGATTTACCTTTGCGTAAAGTTTATTAGAGCTGGCTTCATCAACTTTTAGCGCCAGGTTAGGGTCGGTAAGTAATGGGGCAAGGCGCCTAATAGTTTCGTCGAGCTTACGCTCGGGCATAATGAGTTTGCTGTAAGTAACCAGCGCTGCCTGCGCACTCTCGGGTTCATGATGATTATTCAGCGCTGCCAGGTCAACTTTAACGCCCGGTATCCTCCCCGATGCAAGGGCAAGACCAAAATTCATGCGATTAAGCAGTGCACCGGTATTGATCCAGTACTGCCCCTTATCCGGAAAACCTGTTGGCGCCTGGTAATAATATGCCTTTTCGCCCATTTTATTTATCCAGTTATATAACTGATAAGGTTGTAATACGTCGGCGTGTAAACTGCGTACCGAGCCAATAGCCAGCTCAAACGGCGACTTTGTTTTTTCGCGCACGGCGGATGCTGTCCAAAATTCAGGGGCGCTTACCATAGTAATAAGTACTTGTTTAATATCACCATCCTTTTCCAAAAAGGTATTGGTCATTTTATTTAACAGGCTCTGCGGCGGATTATCGCTCACAAAACGCACTGCTATTTTACGGCATATAAATTTGGCCGTAGCCTGGTTATGTGCCAGCATCGATAATAACTGTACCCCTTCCTGATACCCCCCATCCGGACCAAAATGCCTGCCTAAAACAACCTTGTCCGTTTTATCGTGTCTGTTGGCATTAAATAAAAAATCGCCATCGTGCACAAAGCCACGGCTGGCCAAGCGGCCGTCGCCAACCTTATCTACCGCGTTCTTAATGCCTTTACCGTAGTCGCCCATAGGGTAAATTGTCCAGCCGGTTAATACCTTGGCCGCCTGGGTAACATCCTGCTGGGTATAACCGCCGTCAACACCAAGGGTGTGCAGTTCCATTACCTCCCGGGCATAGTTTTCATTAAGTCCCTGCGTTTTTTTTGCCTTTTGCAGTTTATTCATCAGCATGGCACGGCGGGCTGTATCTGCACTTTGATCGGCCATGTTTTGCATGAGCCTGCGGCGTAAAAGGCCTTTGTTATCTGCCATATCATCATTTGCTGCCGAACTGGTAAAGTTATCCAGGTAATACAGCATAGCCGGCGATTTGGCCGTAGCCAATAAAATATCATTAAACTTACCCAAAGCGTTAGGGCGGATTACGTCGCGCTCATAAGCCGGAATAAACTGGGCACAGTCGTTTTTGGTGATGGATACATTAAAATGATTGAACCAGAAACTGGTCATTACCTCCTGCAGTTGGTTATTGGTATAGGCTGCCCGCAATATTTTTTGACTGATAAACTGCCTAAAAAGTTCCTGCTCGGGCCTCATGCCGTTTTGCTGCATATAGTTTTGCAATATATCCCGGTAGACCTTACGGTCGGTTTTTACAGAATCTTTGTCTACAACGCCCGCGCCGATAGCCATCCGCAATACCTGCGCATTTTTGGGATATTCGGCAACTACCTCTGTATTGCTCAGCTTAAGGGCATCATATTTAGCTAATAACTGATTCAGGGAATCATCGGGCAGGCTTGCCTTTAATTGCTGGCTAAACCAATTCTCTAACCCGGATTGTGCCACCGCGTCAATTTCGCCTGGTGTTGCGCCGTAAGTAAAACGGCTCAACAGATGTGCAGCTGCCTGTTTTTCGGTTAAGCCCTGCTGCCTGTACGGAAACTTAAAAAGTTTACCGGGATTATCTGCCTCAAAAAAAGAGGAGAGCATCACAACGCTTAAAATTAACAAGCTGACACCGCCCAGGTATTTGGCGGCTGTTTTTAAAATAGGCGACTGCATAGGTATATTATTTATTACAATGCTATGACTTAGCCTATCGCCATTGGTTTAATTCAAAAATCAAACTGCCAGCATTTTATTTAAAAACATTTTGATGGGTTAATTTAAACTAAAAAGAGCACCGATTGTCATACCTACAAATCATCAAAAAAGAACAATAATGAAAAAACTAATTGTAGCCATAGCATTTATAACAGGCCTAAACACCCTGGCCAATGCACAACAAGCGCAGACACCTAAAACACCGGCTCAAAAAGCGGCGCACAAAACAGCGCATTTACAAAAAAAGCTTGCCCTTACAACCAGCCAAACCAAACAAGTTAATGCTATTTATTTGACCGAGGCTACCCGGCTTGACACTTTAAAGGCAAATACGCCAAAAGGTAATAAGCAAGCCAGGAAAGAAAAACACAAGGCCATTGAAGCCCAAAGCGACCAAAAACTAAATGCTGTTTTAACCGTCAACCAGAAAAAAGTATATGCTGCCTTTAAGGAAGCTAAAAAGGAAAAACAGGATCAGAAAAAGGCTGCCGCAGCCGCAGTGCCAAAACAGTAATTCTACATCCTGATAAATTCGGCAGGCTGCCGCTTAAATAAGGTGGCTCACGCGCCGCTGTCAGCAGCAAACTGATCAATTTAGGGCTCAATGACGGTAGATTTAGCAACTATTTGACCGTTCATCTGTAAATTTTGTAATCATTTTGATACAAAATTTACAGATTTTGATTTTTAAAGAATAATTAGTTAAAAAATGCGTTATGATAAATCCAATTGATATTCAGGCTGTAGCGATAAAAATATTGCTCAATTGTATTATTAATATCATATTTTAAAGGTTATATAGTTAACATATTGTTAACATGAAAAGATTTTTATTAAAATAATTGCAAAATAAAACAACTTGTGTATATTTGTGTCATAATTAAATGTAAGGAGCTGACAGGCAGCAACTGATGGTTCGATTCCTCCCTTGCAACTCTTCTCATAATTTAGGTTTATAATTGGTTAGAACGCGCTCCTGCCCATCAGGAGCGCTTCTTGTTTCTATACATTTCTAAAATATCATCCATAACAAACAAAGTTTATTTCTTGCTGTATTAATCAGTAAAATAATATGTTATGAAAAATCCGGTTACGTTTGACTTAAAACATACCAATGGCAGCTCAAGAAACATCATTATTGAACCTTTGCTACGGCATAACCTAACCAATACAGGCGATTACAAGATCTATAAAACATCCCTGGATAACGAATCGGCCTTATTTACCGAAACACTGGAGATAGATGAAGGCAAGGCAGCCCTTGCCGATAGTGACAATCCAGATTACCTGGGCACCATAGTGCTTGAACCTATGCGCCGTCAATGGAAATATACCGGCGAGCTGCTCACTTCCGATGAACAGCAGCAAATAGCCACCTACTTACAGCTGCAAGAGGGTTAATCAACACCTTTTACGTTCATTTTCATGATGTAAACGGCTTTGGATGCGGTAATAAATAAAAAATCCTTGTTTTTGCCGCCAAAGCAAATATTGGCCGACCATGGCTCATCAATATTAATGTGCCCAATTTTTTCGCCTTTGGGATTAACAATGGTAACACCCTTGCCGCATAAATAAACATTGCCCTGGTTATCAATGGTCATGCCGTCGCATCCCTGTGCAATAAACAAGGTACGATTGGTTAAAGAACCATCCTTATTAATGTCGTATTTATAGGTTTTGTTATCGCCAATATCCGCTACGTACAGGTTCTTCCCGTCCGGGGTACCTACAATACCGTTTGGCTTAACAAGCTTATCATCAGCAATTACAGCCTGGTGTTTGCCTTTAGGCAGGTAATATACTTTTTGCCCGTCAAGGTCTGGTTGTTTGCGGGTCCAGTAGTCGCGCTGGTAATAGGGGTCAGTGATGTAAATACCACCATCGGGCCTTACCCAAACATCATTAGGGCCGTTAAGCAGGTGCCCGCTATAATCTTTCAGTAACACGGTCACCTTGCCCTTAGGGCTGATGGACCAAAGCTCGTCCTTAGCATCGGCACAACTGATCAGGTTGCCTTTCCTGTCAAAATACATCCCGTTTGAGCGGCCGGCACTATCCAAAAAAACAGATAGCTTACCATCGGTATCATATTTCCAGATCTTATTATTGGGCTGGTCGGTAAAAAAAACATTGCCATAATGGTCAACAGCCGGGCCTTCCGTAAACGAGAATTGCTTGGCTATCAGTTGCGGTTTGGTACCAGCATCATATAAACCGGGGGCATCCTGCGCAAATAATCGGCACGTTGCAGCCATTAACAAAATGAATATACCGGACAGCTTTTTCATAAATTGATTTTACGTTTTAAAAGGTTTGCTAATGTAATGCGTTTTTAAATCAGATTAATTTTTAGGCGTAAAAAATTTGATACGGAAGTTATACACTCGTCCCGCAGTTCTGCTTAATCTCCGTGGTTTCAATCTCGTTAAAAAACACCTTCCTCAAACTCATTAAAAACGCTATTTTTGCAGATTATTAAAAATACCGTTTATAGTATGAGTATTGCACTATCCGAACAGGAAATTATACGCCGCGAATCTTTACAACAATTAAGGGCATTGGGCATTGACCCATACCCTGCCGAAGCTTTTGATGTTAACGCCTGGGCACAGGATATTACTGATAACTTTAAGGATAAACCCGAAGAATACCAAAATGTAGTTATAGCTGGCCGTATTATGACCCGCCGCATTATGGGCAGCGCCTCATTTGCCGAGCTGCAGGATTCAACCGGGCGTGTACAGATCTATTTAAAACGCGATGATATTTGCCCAGATGAGGATAAAACCCTGTACAACACGGTATTTAAGAAACTGCTGGACATTGGCGATTACATAGGTATTAAGGGCTATGTATTTTTAACCCAAACTGGCGAAATCTCAGTTCACGTACGTGAATTGATCGTACTTTCTAAATCGCTTAAGCCGCTGCCGGTTGTAAAACGCGAGGAAGACGGAACCATTCATGATGGCTTTACCGATCCGGAGTTGCGTTATCGCCAGCGTTATGTTGACTTAACAGTTAACCCGGCTTA
The DNA here is from genome assembly GCF_014200575.1 of Mucilaginibacter saanensis. Classification (GTDB taxonomy): domain Bacteria; phylum Bacteroidota; class Bacteroidia; order Sphingobacteriales; family Sphingobacteriaceae; genus Mucilaginibacter. Next base: position 14,750 of record NZ_JACHBZ010000036.1, read on the forward strand.
CAAGCAAATCTTCATCAACCGCTCCAAAGTGATCAACACTATGCGTAATTATTTTAACGCACAGGGCTGGATGGAAGTGGAAACCCCTATACTACAGCCTGTACATGGTGGTGCAGCGGCCCGTCCGTTTGCCACGCATCATAACACGCTTGATATGCCTCTATTTTTACGTATTGCCAATGAGCTTTACCTGAAACGCCTTATTGTGGCCGGGTTTGACGGGGTGTATGAGTTTGGAAAAATGTTCCGTAACGAGGGCATGGACCGTACCCATAACCCTGAATTTACCGCCATGGAGATATATGTAGCCTATAAAGACTATATATGGATGATGGCCATGGTAGAGGAATGCCTGGAAACCGTTGCGCGTGCCGTACACGGCATACCGGTGGTGCAGGTAGGTAATAATGAGATAAACTTTGCCGGACCGTATGAAAAACTATCTATGTATGATTCTATCCTAAAATATACCGGGATTAATGTATCTGCCATGGATGAAGCTGGCTTACGCGAAACCTGTAAAGACCTTGGCATAGAGGTTAACCCAACCATGGGCAAGGGCAAACTGATTGACGAAATTTTTAGCGCCAAAGTGGAAGCCAACCTGATACAGCCTACCTATATAACCGACTACCCTATTGAGATGACTCCGCTGGCCAAAAAACACCGTACCAAAGATGGCCTGGTTGAGCGCTTTGAGCTGTTTGTGAACGGTAAGGAGATAGCTAACGCTTACTCTGAACTGAATGACCCTATTGACCAGCGCGAGCGTTTGGAAGAACAACTGATACTGGCCGGCAGAGGTGATGACGAGGCAATGGCGATGGATGATGACTTTTTACGCGCACTGGAATATGGTATGCCGCCAACATCAGGTTTGGGTATTGGTATTGACCGTTTGGTGATGCTGATGACCAACCAAAGCACCATACAGGAAGTATTATTTTTCCCGCAGATGCGTCCGGAGAAAAAGGCTAAAGTGGCTACTGCCGATGATTTTATAAATGCCGGTGTACCTGCCGAGTGGGTACCTGTTTTAAATAAAATGGGCTTTAATACCGTTGAGGAATTAAAAGCAGGCAACCCCAACAAGGTATTTAATGACCTTGGCGGTATGCGCAAAAAACTAAAACTGGACATTACTATGCCAACTAAAGAGGTGGTAATGGCCTGGTTTGAATAAGGAATATAAAAGCGATGATGTAATAGTATGTCATTGCGGAACGAAGCAATCGCATACTGTGTATATCCGCGATTGCTTCGTTCCTCCTATGTTTGTTTCAAGTTTAAAGATACTAATGAATTACCTTTAAAAAAGTTCTATAAGTGAAAAAGGGTGAAAGCACGTCGTTCCTAA
>NZ_JACHBZ010000037.1 GCF_014200575.1 Mucilaginibacter saanensis
ACTCAAATATCAACACAAAGGGGTAGTCTTTCGGCTACCCCTTAACTTTTATCAAAAAATCTTTTTACCGGACAACAGTGAACTTGTTTCGGCACTCCACAAGCTGAGCTCTCCACACTTTCCAATAAAATTAAACTTGTCATCCTGAGCGATAGCGAAGGATCTATTCTTGAAGGAGCATAGTGTACACCGGCTCTTGGCCGCGGTTTGGTTACTTTGTTGCGACAAAGTAACCAAACCGCTTGTCATCAGAAATGCTTCTCTGCCGCACAAGGCCTTTACCCTGCAAAACCCGACAGAACCACGGGCTGCTAAACCTTGCCTCTACTTTGTTCGCTCAACATCCCCGGCTTCGGCAACGTTTGCTAATGCCCCTGCCAGCCGCACAATTCCGCCATGTTCTGCCCGGTTTTCGCCCGAAGCTTATCTGCTGACGGGAAAAAGCTTGACGGTATACTACAAAAGACCTGTCATACCGAACTTGTTTCGGGCCCCCACAAGTCCAGCCTCACCGAATTTCTCCAATAAAACAAACAAACTTGTCATCCTGAGCGATAGTGAAGGATCTGTTCTTGAAAGAGCATAGCGTACACCCGCTCTTGGCCGCAGGAGGGCCAGTTATTTTTCCTTGATGAAAAGTAACCAAAAATCAAGTCATCAGAAATACTTCTCTGCCGCACATGGCCTTTGTCCTGCAAACCGGACAGAACCACGGCTGCTAAACCTTGCCTCCACTTCGTTCGCTCAACGTCCCTGTTACGGCAAGGTTTGCTAATGCCCCTGCCAGCGGCACGATTCCACCATGTTCTGCCCGCTTTTCGTCCGAAGCTTATCTGCTGACGAGAAGAAAAGTAAAAACACGTCATTACGGGGCATGAAACAATCTTCAATAAAACCACCTTGTCATGCCGAACTTGTTGAAGGGTAGTGTGCAGAGGCCATCACCACCATGCTTCGATGGAGCTTAGTATGACATCCATTTTAAGATGCAACGTTAACTACCATACGCTGATGGTTTGCCCTGTTAGGGCGCCAAATACGCTTTTGTAATAGGCATTGGTAACTTTGCTCATAACCACGGGTATATGACCGGGGAAGTAAGGGAAATATCCCGGAGAATCTTCAACAACGCCGGCACTTACCGCATTAATGCGTACCCCGTTTTCCAGTTCAATGGCGGCTGCTTTAGCAAATGCATTAATGGCTGCGTTTACAGTGCTTAGGTTTGCGCCCAGTACAATTGGATCATCGGCCAAAATACCTGAGGTAAGCGTAAACGACCCTTTGGCGTTAATATAATGCTGACCAATGAGCACCAGGTTAACCTGACCTAAAAGCTTGTTTTGCAGTCCGCTATCAAAATCTTTAGCCGTCATTGATTTTAACGGACCGAAATGGGCGCTGCCCGTAACGCTTACCAAGGCATCAAAGCTGCCTGTTTGTTTATAAAATGCCTCGATAGATGCGCTGCTGGTAATGTCAACCTGGAGATCGCCGCTTTTGGAGCCGGCTGTAATAATTTCATTTCCAGGGCTTAGGGCTTCGGTTACCTTTTTACCTATGGTGCCGCTTGCCCCAACAATAATTATTTTCATGTAGCTGAATGTTTTAGGTAAGTATTAATTGGTTGCTATGATAAATATAAGAATTTTGCCAATAACTATATTCCTGTCAAAAATGAGCCTGATCCAGGTTTAAATGTTCGGGAACAATAAAGCCCTTTTATACCGGATAAAAGGGCTTTGCGTGATGTGATTTTAACAAACAAATCTTCCGTTTCCGGAAGAGATGCATCTTTACAGTTTGTTAATGGCGTCCTGTTCTTTCAGCGCTTGTATGTTGTTGCTGTCGCTAAAACTTTCTGTCTGGCTGGCAAAATCTTCCAGGATGCTGGTGATGTTATCCAGGTTATCGGCTACGCGCTGGTGCATATCGGGGAGGTCTTTTTCGAGCCTTTTGTTACCCAGTTCAATATTGTCTACTTCTATTTTGGCAAGCTTGGTAATAATAGCCTGCTGACTGTTTTTCAGATCTTCCAGTTCATGGACAATTTTCTCCATCAGTCCAAACTTCTTTAACTTATCCATAGTGTTGCGTTTTTTAATTTAAAGTATAACTGATTAACCTCAAAAAATAAAAATTGTTTAACATTTGGATAATTTCATAACAACTAATATATTAGTTATAACTAATATATTAGTTGTTATGAAAAGACTTATCCTATCAGTTTTACTTGTTTTTTGTTTGTCATTATCAACAAACGCTCAGCAAGCGGCAGTAAATGATTCTTTACTGCTTGACTATTATCAAAATCAGCGTTTTGCCGAAGCCGCCGATTATCTGAAGAATACCTACCCGGAACCGGTAACTAATATAAAGGTGCTGAGTAAGCTTGCTTATACATCGCAAATGGCGGCCAGATTACCCGATGCCGAAGCTTATTACCAGCGCATGTATAGCGCAGATTCTACCAATATCCCGGTCTTATTTAGTCTTGGTGCTATAAACCTGCGCAGAGGGAATAATTTAAAGGCCGAAGTTTATTATAAAATGATAAGCCTAAAGGATACCACAAACTTTTTGGTATACAAACAGCTGGGCAAAATTTGCCTGGATAAGGGCGATATGAACGGAACGTTGATCAATCTTCAAAAGGCCAATAAAATTAATCCGGCAGAGCCAGATGTGGCATCTGATCTGAGTGATCTGTATGTGACCTTAAAGCAATTTACCGCTGCCGAAACGGTTTTAGACACGGCCATTACACATGATTCTGAAAATATAGTGCTGTTACAAAGCTTGCTCAAGCTTACTTATTCACAAGGTAAATTTGAGCAGGCTAAAAATACTTGTTTAAAGCTTATTCAGTTGGGAAGCGGCTCCGAATTTATTTTAACCAAACTTGGTGTGGCTTATTATAACCTGAAAAACTATAGTTGTAGTGTTGAAACCTTTGCCCAGCTATCGCCAATGGAGCAGTCAGAAACCAGTTTTTATATTGCAGCACTGGCCTATAAGGCGCTTAAAGATCAGCCTAAGGCCATAGAAAACCTTAATAACGCAATTGATGCTGGAATTTCGCCGAATATAGGTGATTATTATATAGAAATGGCGGATAGCTACGAAACCCGGAAACAATATAAAAGGGCCATAGTGGCCTATCAAAAAGGGTTGCAGTTTAAAGAAAAACCAATTACCTTTTATTTGCTGGCAACTATTTACGATCAGGACCTGAAAAATAAGAAGCTTGCCCTACAATATTATAAAAAATATATGCAAAGCAAACCTCCGGTTAAGGAGCAAAAGTTTGTTGCTTATTCCAGATCAAGGGTTACCCAGCTTGCCAATTAACGATGCATTAAACGGGCTACGTATTTCCCGATAATATCAAACTCTAGGTTTACAACCGAGCCCACGCGTACGTTATGCAGGTTGGTGTGCTCAAAAGTGTAGGGGATAATGGCTACGGAGAAACTGTTGGCTTTGGAGTTTACCACGGTTAAGCTAATACCGTTTACACAGATGGAGCCCTTTTCAACCGTTACATTACCGGTTGCCGCATCATATTCAAAGGTATACTCCCAGCTGCCGTCAAGTTCATTAAATGCGGTGCAAACGGCGGTTTGGTCAACATGGCCCTGTACAATATGTCCATCTAAACGGGCATTCATTTGCATGCAGCGTTCTAGGTTTACGGGTTCGCCAGTTTTCAGGTGCTCCAGGTTGGTTTTATTCAGCGTTTCTTCAATAGCGGTAACCACGTGCAGGCCATCGGCCAGGGCAACTACCGTTAAACAAACGCCATTGTGTGCCACCGACTGATCGATCTTTAACTCATGCGATATAGCCGACTCTATAGTGATATTTAAATTGCCTTGATCCTGTTGCAGATCGGTTACTTTACCTAAGGTTTCTATAATTCCTGTAAACATATTGCCTCCCAATCCCCCTTAATGTTGAGTTTTGATTGGCGGTAAAGCTAAATATATTATGCTTGTTTTTTGTCAGGATAAAATGAAAAAATGCTTTGTGATTTTGTCATTCTGAGCGACAGCGAAGTATGTATTCACCCGCGAGCATGTCGTATACCCGCTCTTGGCCGCGGGAGGGCCTTTACTTTGTTGCGGCAAAGTAACCAAACCGCTTGTCAGCAGAAATGCTTCTCTGCCGCACAGGGCCTTTACCCTGCAAAACCGGACAGAACCACGGGCTGCTAAACCTTGCCGCTACTTCGTTCGCTCAATCCCCGGCTTCGGCAAGGTTTGCTAATGCCCCTGCCAGCCGCACAATCCCACCATGTTCTGCCCGGTTTTCGTCCGAAGCTTATCTGGTGACGGGGGAAGTTTAGCTCTATACGCTACAAATAAAAAACCTGTCATGCCGAACTTGTTTCACTGTTGTCCGGTAAACCAAAATCGTAAAACTTTTACCGGACAGCCGGTATCGAAATAGCTACGATATTTTCAGCAAAAAACTTTTTATAACGCTATAACGCAACCATAAGCAGTCAAATGCCAAGAATATCCATGTTTTGGTTAAATTTTTACCGGACAGCCGGTTTTTAAAAATGAGCACACCTTTCCATTTTTTAGAAGGCTTGCTTTTAAAAAAGCAATAAAAAAGACCCTTTGAGGTCTTATGAGATGTTTTCTAATATCAAAGGAACTTTTACCGGACAACAGTGAACTTGTTTCGGCACCCCGCAAGCTGAGCTTTCCACACTTTATCAATAAAACAAACTTGTCATCCTGATCGATAGCGAAGGATCTATTCGCCCGTGAGCATGGTGTATACCCGCTCTTGGCCGCGGGAGGGCCTTTACTTTGTTGCGACAAAGTAACCAAACCGCTTGTCATCAGAAATGCTTCTTTGCCGCACAAGGCCTTTACCCTGCAAACCGGGCGGAACCACGGGCTGCTAAACCTTGCCGTCACTTCGTTGGCTCAACGTCCCTGCTTCGGCAAGGTTTGCTAATGCCCCTTCCCAACCGCACAATCCACCATGTTCTGCCCGGTTTTCGTCCGAAGCTTATCTGCTAACGGGAAAAAAAACCAAGTCACTATGTCCAACGCGTCATTAGTAAGAGGCAATCTCCAATAAAACAAACTTGTCATCCTGAGCGATAGCGAAGGATCTATTCGTAAACTGTTTATATTCGGTAACAGATTCTTCGTTCCGCTCAGAATGACAAATGGGGCTTATAGTTGCTCTATTTAAAACTACTAAACAGATCAACCCTTTTATTGCGCAGGTCTTTGCCGCCTTCTATTACTGATTTTAGGTTGGTTAAAAAAAATGTCCAACCTATCTGGCATTGTACGTAAAGGTTTTTTGTGGGGTCATCTTCTATGGCAATGTTTTCCTGGGTAAGTTCAACTATGGTAAGGCCATATTTGTTCTGGATGTCAACAGTAACTATACTGCCGCCTGTAAAGGTAAATTTAAGCAGGTCGGTGCCGTTATTTTCCAATATCTGGCCGTTTTCTGTTGTGTCATCGGTATAGCCATGCCAGTACCAGGAGTAGCTGTCCTCCTTTTTTATAAACTCATCTTTTTCGCGCAGTCTGCCGGCTATGGTATAAAAATTAGCCTGACGCACAAACCAGCTTTCGAGGCCGGCAGGCGTAGTCCATGCCTCGTAAATGCTACGTACATCGGTATCAAAATCAGCAGTTAATTTAAATGTTGTCCACCTGTTGTCGGTCATAAGTTTAAATGGGAATATTTAGGTTGTCATAAAAATAACAATAATACATTGCCCTTTTATTAACTTGCTTTTAAAAATTAATTTATGCGCAAACAAAGTGCCGGGATACTGCTATACCGGAAAGTGAACCATGTATTGCAGGTTTTCCTGGTGCATCCCGGTGGCCCGTTTTTCAGGAACAAGGATGATGGCAGCTGGTCTGTGCCTAAAGGGGAGTATCAGGATGATGAAGATGCGCTGGCGGCGGCTAAGCGCGAATTTGAGGAGGAAACCGGATATGTCATTACCGGCAAGTTTATTGCCCTGAGCCCGATCATTCAAAAAGGCGGTAAAACAGTACAGGCATGGGCGGTGGAAGGTGACATTGACCACCTGGCTATAAAAAGCAACCATTTTGAAATAGAATGGCCCTCACAGTCGGGCAAACAGCAGTGGTTCCCGGAAGTGGACAGGGCAGCCTGGTTTGATGCGGACACGGCTAAAATAAAGATCAACGCCGCGCAGGCAGGGTTGATTGAGGAGCTGATAGCCATCGGGTAGACTCACCCCCGTCTGCGCTTCGCTTGACGACCCTCTCTACGGCTTTGCCGTAAGAGGGTAAACTCACCCCGTCTGCGCTTTGCTTGACGACCCTCTCTACGGCTTTGCCGTAAAGAGGGTAAACCCAACAACCCATTCCAAAGGATAGGGCTTCAAATGTTTTCTTAAAGTTCCCTTTTTTTAGAGGATTTCAGGAATATATTAAAGCCCTCTTCTTTGGAGAGGCTTGGGTGAGGCGCAACAGAAATTGTAAAACTATTCTCACCTTTTACCGTTCTTTTTTTACGTTTCACCTCAAATATATAACTTAGTAAAATGAAGTTCCTTAAATATATCCCAGTAGCATTTTTATTGATTTTAATGGCATCGTGCAAGCCAAAAACTAAGGCAGTTAATATTCCTGTAGTTGGTTTCGTGGATGCTTTTGAGGATGCTACCATAGCACAGGCCCGTACCGGCTTTACCGATGCTTTAAAAAAGGACGGCTTCAGCGAGGATAGAAAAACAGTTCAGATAGAATACCGCAACGCCCAGGGTAATATACCTACGCTTACACAGATCGTGAACTACTTTGTATCTGAAAAGGTTGATTTACTGGCTACCAGCACCACGCTGGCAACAGTAACTGCCTTGCAGAATACCAAAACTATACCCGTATTTGCCATGGTATCGCCCGTTCCTGAACGCATGAAAGTGCTTGATGCGGCTGGTAAGGCGCCCGCTAATCTTTTTGGTGCGTTAGAAGACCTGAACTATATTGATACTTCATTTTCCATTATCCCCAAATTGCTTAAACCAAAGGGTGCCAAACTGGTGATCGGGATGATCTATAACCAGGCTGAGCCACAATCAACAGATGCGCTTAACCGCATTAAATCACTGGCTCAAAAACAAAATGTTACCATTGTTGCGCTGCCGCTTAATACATCGGCCGATGCACAGTTGGTTACGGAATCATTACTGTCTAAAAACATTGATGCCTTTTTTGCCAACCCTGATAATACGGTTTTTGCCTCTTTTGAAACGATACTGAAAAGCTGCAATCAAAAAAACATCCCCATATTTACCAGCGAAGCCGGTTTGGTACAGCGTGGTGCCGTTGCTGCTTTTGGCGCCGATATTTACCAATGGGGATACCAGGCCGGCGAGCAGGCGGCGCAATATTTAAAAACGCATAAAACCACCGGCCTTGCACCGCAAATGGTGAAGATCAGGAAGCGGGTATATAACCCGGCGACTGCCAAAAAGTATAATATTACTATCCCGTCAAATTTCGAGGCTGTTAAATAAATGGATTTTTACCTTACCGCTTTACTACAAGGGCTTTGCTTTTCGGCACTGGCATTGGGTATTTATATCTCCATGAAGATATTTAACATCCCCGATATTACTACCGATGGCAGTTATACCCTGGGCGGCGCGATAACCGGGATATTGCTAACTCATCATCAATCACCTTATGTTATTTTACCTGCGGTGATTGTAGCCGGTGGGGTAGCAGGAGCGTTCACGGGCATTATCCACACTAAACTGAAAATAAACGCGCTGCTGGCCGGTATCCTGGTCATGTATGCGCTTTACTCGGTAAATCTTACTATCATGGGGCGCTCTAATTTGCCGCTTATCAGCGTGTCATCGCTTTTTTCGTTACTTCAGATAGCAGTGGATCCTAATCAAAATACTTTCTGGATATTGGGGGTATTTGTTATTGTAATCACTTTTTTAATAGGTTACCTGCTCAAAACAGATTTTGGTTTAGCCATGCGCGCCACAGGCAACAGCGAATCCATGATCAGGGCACTGGGTGTAAATACCGACCGCATGAAAATTACCGGTCTGGCACTGGCCAATGCACTTACCGCACTTAGCGGCTATTTAATTGTACAGTTTCAGGGCTTTGCTGATATCAGCATGGGTATAGGTATAGTGATTGTGGGCCTGGGCTCGGTCATTATTGCTGAAACGCTGATCAACTGGTTCCGGATTACCAAAATCTGGATCAGCCTGGTGCTGGTACTGGGTGGTGCTGTTATATTTCAATTTGTTTTAGCCTTTACACTCGCCATGGGCGTTGATCCTAATATGCTCAAAATAGTTACCGCTGGTTTTGTATTATTAGTAGTTGGTTTACCCCGTTTATCCTCATTAAGAGCCTCATGATAGTTATTAACGATGTTCATAAAATTTTTAATAAGGGTAAGGCTAACCAGGTAAATGCGGTTAACGGCATCAGCCTGCATATTGCCAGCGGCGATTTCCTGGTAATTGTAGGCTCCAACGGTTCGGGCAAAACTACGTTGCTTAACCTGGTGGCTGGCAGCGTTTTTCCGGATGCGGGCAGCGTTGTAATTGATGATAACGATGTGAGCAAACTGCCCGATTATAAACGGAGCCAGTGGATAGCACGCGTTTTTCAGAACCCGATGAGCGGCACGGCATCTGACCTGAGCATTCTGGACAATTTCAGGCTGGCGGCTATACGTACCAGGGCTAAAGGACTATCAATTGGTATTAATGATCAGTTTAAACAACAGGTAAAGGAAAAGATAGCCACGCTGGGCATGGGCCTGGAGAGCAAGATAGAGCAACCCATGGGCACGCTTTCGGGCGGACAGCGGCAGGCTTTAACCTTGCTGATGAGTGTGATGGACAGCTGCAAGGTTTTACTGTTGGATGAGCCCACCGCAGCGCTCGACCCACGATCGGCCGAGGTGGTGATGCGTACGGCTGATAAACTGATCACGGATTTTAAACTGACCGCTATACTGATCACCCATAACCTGAAGGATGCCTACAACTATGGCTCCCGGATTATACAGATGAACGAGGGCCTTGTACAGCACGATCTGAACAACAAACAAAAGTCAGATTTAAAGCAAAATGATCTTTTTGATTGGTTCAGTTAAAAAATGGCAAAATAATTGTATAGTCATCCGTACTATGAAGAATAATAATTTTGAAGCCATATTCGACGCTTACCAGTTAGTGAGCGGCGCTAAGATAAAAGGAAAAAAACAAGACGAAATTTTTGAACTGGGCATCTATGATGCTTTAAAAAGAGGTTACACCCTGTACCCCCTGGAGCATGGTGTAAAGTACGATGATTTCAGCGTGATCATATCTGAAAAAGAATTAAAGACCAATTTTTTGATTGAAGGTCTTAAGGTAAATACGGCTATAGCGGCGTAATAGCCTCACCCAACCCTCTCCAAGGGAGAGGGCTTCAACAGATTTACTATAAACAGATTAAAGAAATTCGCCATTGCGAGTAACGAAGCAATCTCTGCGCAAGCAGGTCATACTTGCATGTTAACTCTGTATAGTATAGAGATTGCTTCGTTACTCGCAATGACGCTTTTTTTAATGAAATTAATTTCCTTTTTTGGAAAGCCAAAAAAAGAAATGGTAAGTGAAGCTATTCCAACGTGAGTCCCTACGGCAAAACAGCTGCATTTTGCAATCTCATGCAATAAGTGTAAATTTGTAAAAAAATAAATGATGCTGTTTCACAATTCATTCTGCTCAAAAAATATAATGTGGCCTAAGGGCGCATTGCAGAAGGGGTATGCATCAATGATACTCTTCTCAAGTCCGGTTTAGCAAACATATCATTACACCGGCAGGAATTTACATCATTATTTATTCAATTTAAGTTTGCATAGTCAGACTCAGTACACTTTAAAATTTATGGACACTTATTATACTATCGAAGAAAAGTATTTGCAGGCCGTTGATGAATTATCATTTGGAGAAACCCCTAAGGGACTTAATTTGCTGAACGAAATCATCAGCAATGATCCTTTATATGCCAGGGCACATTACCAGTTAGGCATCATATACTATTACGAAATAAAAGATTATCAAACAGCAGGTTATCATTTTAAAACCTGTATGGAGCTTGAACCGGCATTTCCGGATAATTACACCCATTACCTTGATCTGCTGGTGTTTTTAAACATGGAGAAACAGGTAGTCACCATTTCTGCGAAGGCGTTAAACACACCGGGAGCCGATGCCGCAGGTATATATGACCTGCTGGGACTGTTCTATGAAAAAAACAAACAGTGGGCAAAAGCATTGGAGGCCTATCAAAAAGCCTTTATGGAGGTAACCGAAAACGCCGAAAAGGTGGATATTGAACAAAGCCTTAAACGCGTGCGCTCCAAAATGCAGCAGACCCTCCCTTATACTTATCATATAACGGAGTAATGGTCTCACCTAAATCCTCTCCAAGGGAGGGGACTTTAAAAAATCAGTATAGCATAGAGATTTGTTTGTTCGAGTAACGATCCTTAAACAACAAAAGCGGGCAAAGCCCGCTTTTGTTGTTTAGCCTTTAGCCTTTAGCCTTTAGCCTTTAGCCTTTAGCCTTTA
>NZ_JACHBZ010000038.1 GCF_014200575.1 Mucilaginibacter saanensis
ACAAAAAAGCCCTTGACTGTTACCAGCAAGGGCTTGATTTAAGATTGGGCACCGACCTACTCTCCCACGTTTTACCGCAGTACCATCGGCTCTGGCGGGCTTGACTTCTCTGTTCGGAATGGGAAGAGGTAGACACCGCCGATATAGGCACCTGAATTTCTTTTGAGCGAAATGCTCAAGGCTCAAAGCTTAATGCTTTTCTGCCAATTCATTTATTTGTTTTCTAATCGCTTTTGGCTTTTGGCCTTAAGCTTTCAGCTTAACAATGACATATTATTGAAAGAAGTACTTGATTCAAAGAAAACAACAGCATTAGTTTTTGCAGTGAGTGGTTAGCTGCCAGCAATCAATATTGCTATTAACTGCTCACTATTCACCACTCACCATTATTACCTGCTATGAGAAAGCTTCGGGCAATTAGTATTACTCGGCTATGATGTCACCACCTTTAGACCTGTAACCTATCAACGTAGTAGTCTCCTACGACCCTCAATGGAAGTCTCATCTTGTGGCTAGTTTCGCACTTAGATGCTTTCAGCGCTTATCTATTCCCAACGTAGCTACTCTGCAATACAGCTGGCGCCATAACAGATTCACCAGAGGTTAGTCCAACCCGGTCCTCTCGTACTAAGGTCAGCCCCACTCAAACTTCCTGCGCCCACAACAGATAGGGACCGAACTGTCTCGCGACGTTCTGAACCCAGCTCGCGTGCCACTTTAATGAGCGAACAGCTCAACCCTTGGGACCTTCTCCAGCCCCAGGATGTGACGAGCCGACATCGAGGTGCCAAACCTCCCCGTCGATATGAGCTCTTGGGGGAGATCAGCCTGTTATCCCCAGCGTACCTTTTATCCTTTGAGCGATGGCCCTTCCATGCAGAACCACCGGATCACTATATCCGTCTTTCGACCCTGCTCGGCTTGTCTGCCTCACAGTCAAGCAAGCTTATGCTATTGCACTCCACGTACGGTTACCAAGCGTACTGAGCTTACCTTTGAAAGCCTCCGTTACCTTTTTGGAGGCGACCACCCCAGTCAAACTACCCGCCAAACAATGTCCCCCGCTATGCAGGGTTAGACACCAAATACAGAAAGGGTGGTATTTCAACGTTGACTAACATACTCCTAGCGAAGCATGATCACTGTCTCCCACCTATCCTACACATCCTGTATCCGATATCAATGTTAAGTTGTAGTGAAGGTGCATGGGGTCTTTCCGTCCCGTTGCGGGTAACCGGCGTCTTCACCGATACCACAATTTCACCGAGCTCATGGCTGAGACAGCGCCCAGATCGTTACACCATTCGTGCAGGTCGGAACTTACCCGACAAGGAATTTCGCTACCTTAGGACCGTTATAGTTACGGCCGCCGTTTACCGGGGCTTCGATTCAATGCTTCGAATTGCTCCTAACATCCCCTCTTAACCTTCCGGCACCGGGCAGGTGTCAGGCCTTATACGTCATCTTTCGATTTTGCAAAGCCATGTGTTTTTGTTAAACAGTCGCCTGGGCCTTTTCACTGCGGCTTCCATTGCTGAAAGCGCCCCTTCTCCCGAAGTTACAGGGCCATTTTGCCGAGTTCCTTAGCCATGATTCACTCGAGCACCTTAGGATTCTCTCCTCGACTACCTGTGTCGGTTTACGGTACGGGTTTTTATAACCTGAAGCTTAGCGGGTTTTCTTGGAAGTCTGATTACCTGAACTATCTCGTTACCCGAAGGCTTCAAGTACTATCAGCTTTCAGCATGGTCTGCGTACTTAACTACAGTCCATATACCTACGGCCTTTAACGAACTATTCCGTCAGTTCGCGTCAGTGTCACTACTCCGTCACCGCATCGCAGTTATAAAAAGTACTGGAATATTAACCAGTTGTCCATCGGCTACGCCCTTCGGCTTCACCTTAGGCCCCGACTAACCCTGATCCGATTAGCGTTGATCAGGAAACCTTAGTCTTTCGGTGGGCGGGTTTCTCTCCCGCCTTATCGTTACTTATGCCTACATTTGCTTTTCTATTTCCTCCACAGTCGGTTGTCCCTCCTGCTTCACCGGTCGATAGAATGCTCCCCTACCAGATGCACTAAGTGCAAATCCATAGCTTCGGTATACTGCTTGATGCCCGTTTATTATCCATGCCCGATCGCTCGACTAGTGAGCTGTTACGCACTCTTTAAATGAATGGCTGCTTCCAAGCCAACATCCTAGCTGTCTGTGCAATCGGACCTCGTTAGTTCAACTTAGCAGTAATTTGGGGACCTTAGCTGATGGTCTGGGTTCTTTCCCTCTCGGCCCTGGACCTTAGCACCCAGAGCCTCACTCCAGCGTATATTAATAAGCATTCGGAGTTTATCTGGATTTGGTAGGATTTGACTCCCCCGCACCCAATTAGTAGCTCTACCTCTTATTAACTCAACCGCCAGGCTGTTCCTAAAAACATTTCGGGGAGTACGAGCTATTTCCCAGTTTGATTAGCCTTTCACCCCTACCCACAAATCATCCGGAAACTTTTCAACGTTTATCGGTTCGGTCCTCCAGTACCTGTTACGGCACCTTCAACCTGTCCATGGGTAGATCACAAGGTTTCGCGTCTACCTCCCCTGACTATACGCCCTATTCAGACTCGCTTTCGCTTCGGATCCGTGTCTTAAACACTTAACCTTGCCAGGAAAGAGTAACTCGTAGGCTCATTATGCAAAAGGCACGCCGTCACGGAACAAGTCCGCTCCGACCGCTTGTAAGTACACGGTTTCAGGTTCTATTTCACTCCCCTGTTCGGGGTTCTTTTCACCTTTCCCTCACGGTACTGGTTCACTATCGGTCTCTCAGGAGTATTTAGCCTTACCGGATGGTGCCGGCAGATTCCCACAAGGCGTCTCCGACCTCGCGGTACTCAGGATACCACTATCCTATCATTACTTACCCGTACGCAGCTCTCATGCTCTATGGCTGGGTTTCCCACCCCATTCCGGTTCATTTTGATATTCATATTGTGGTCCTACAACCCCAGTTATGCCGTAACATAGCTGGTTTGGGCTTCTTCCCTTTCGCTCGCCACTACTCAGGAAATCATTATTATTTTCTCTTCCTCTGCTTACTTAGATGTTTCAGTTCAGCAGGTTCGCGCATTTATGCAACTAGTCTTCAACTAGCTAGGTTTCCCCATTCGGAAATCCGCGGATTAATTCATATTTGCTAATCCCCGCGGCTTATCGCAGCTTATCACGTCCTTCATCGCCTCTGAGAGCCAAGGCATCCCCCGTGTACCCTTTCTTACTTTCTTCTACGATACCGCCTTTTGCTCGGTATGTATGCTTTTTGATTCTTGTTGTAATTCAGTAACAAGTAATTAGTATCAAGTATCAGGACCGAAGTCTTTTTACCTTATTTTCGTACCTGAACCTCAGTCTACAACAGTCCTCTATACTGTTGTCTTCTTTTTTTCAATTACTTCTTCCAATATGTCAAAGAACTTTACCCCTTACTTCACTTACGTTCCATAATTTGCATGATATCCTATCCCTTTCAGGAAACGGAGGGTGCGGTGGAGAATAACGGATTCGAACCGTTGACCCCCTGCGTGCAAGGCAGGTGCTCTAGCCAGCTGAGCTAATCCCCCTTAAGATGTGTTTGTAGTGAGTGGTCATTGGTGAGTAGTCAATAACTACTTTCCTTTATCCATTCCCTATTTACCCGCAGCTGCGCTGCGTTGTAGTCCCGAGCAGATTTGAACTGCTGACCCCTACATTATCAGTGTAGTGCTCTAACCAAGCTGAGCTACAGGACTTTTTTTTCGGTTTGCAGTAATTGTTTGCAGCTTGCTTCTTTGTTAGCTCTTGTTGCCAACTGCTAACTGCATTACTGCCCACGCTTTGCTGCCTACCGTATCCTTCGCTCACCTTTCGGCTTCGCTCCACATCGATGGCTTCATCTTTTGGGTTTCCTTTTGTTTTTTTAATTTAAGAAATAATCATGTAGGTAACTTGTTACAGTACTCATTGTGGAAACTGCTCCAGAAAGGAGGTATTCCAGCCACACCTTCCGGTACGGCTACCTTGTTACGACTTAGCCCCAGTTACCGACTTTACCCTAGGACGCTCCTTGCGGTTACGCACTTCAGGCACTTCCAGCTTCCATGGCTTGACGGGCGGTGTGTACAAGGCCCGGGAACGTATTCACCGCGTCATTGCTGATACGCGATTACTAGCGAATCCAACTTCACGGGGTCGAGTTGCAGACCCCGATCCGAACTGTGATCAGCTTTAAGAGATTGGCATCCTGTTGCCAGGTAGCGGCCCTCTGTACTGACCATTGTAGCACGTGTGTAGCCCCGGACGTAAGGGCCATGATGACTTGACGTCGTCCCCTCCTTCCTCTCTATTTGCATAGGCAGTCTGTTTAGAGTCCCCACCTTGACGTGCTGGCAACTAAACATAGGGGTTGCGCTCGTTGCGGGACTTAACCCAACACCTCACGGCACGAGCTGACGACAGCCATGCAGCACCTAGTTTCGTGTCCCGAAGGACTAAAGCGTCTCTGCTTTATTCACTAACTTTCAAGCCCGGGTAAGGTTCCTCGCGTATCATCGAATTAAACCACATGCTCCTCCGCTTGTGCGGGCCCCCGTCAATTCCTTTGAGTTTCACCCTTGCGGGCGTACTCCCCAGGTGGAACACTTAACGCTTTCGCTTAGACGCTGACCGTATATCGCCAACATCGAGTGTTCATCGTTTAGGGCGTGGACTACCAGGGTATCTAATCCTGTTTGATCCCCACGCTTTCGTGCCTCAGCGTCAATGACACCATAGTAAGCTGCCTTCGCAATTGGTGTTCTGTGACATATCTATGCATTTCACCGCTACTTGTCACATTCCGCCTACCTCTAGTGTATTCAAGTTCTTCAGTATCAAAGGCACTGCGACAGTTAAGCTGCCGTCTTTCACCCCTGACTTAAAGAACCGCCTACGCACCCTTTAAACCCAATAAATCCGGATAACGCTTGGATCCTCCGTATTACCGCGGCTGCTGGCACGGAGTTAGCCGATCCTTATTCTTACCGTACATTCAACTCTTTACACGTAAAGAGGTTTATTCCGGTACAAAAGCAGTTTACAACCCGTAGGGCCGTCTTCCTGCACGCGGCATGGCTGGTTCAGGCTTGCGCCCATTGACCAATATTCCTTACTGCTGCCTCCCGTAGGAGTCTGGTCCGTGTCTCAGTACCAGTGTGGGGGGTCATCCTCTCAGATCCCCTAAACATCGTAGCCTTGGTGAGCAGTTACCTCACCAACTAGCTAATGTTCCGCATGCCCATCTTGTTCCTATAAATATTTGATTACTTTGTGATGCCACATTGTAATGTTATGCGGTCTTAATCTCTCTTTCGAGAGGCTATCCCCCTGAACAAGGTAGGTTACATACGTGTTACGCACCCGTGCGCCACTCTCATGGAAAGCAAGCTCTCCAATCCCGTCCGACTTGCATGTATTAGGCCTGCCGCTAGCGTTCATCCTGAGCCAGGATCAAACTCTCCATTGTAAAATGTTTTGTTTGTTCACTGACCCTATTATTAATAATAGAATCTGTATAATTATGTATCTTTATACAGTCTCCTACTTTCTTGTAACTTCATCTTCCGGTTACCCTTCCAATGTGTTACACTACATGATTTTCTATTTCTTAAAAGAACTTTGCGCTTCCCCGTCCCGGTTCCGCTTATATGTTTTGAAGTTGTTATACTTCTTAACTTTTCAATCTTGTCCGCTGGAATCGCTCCGGCTTCTCTTTTGTTACTCGCTCACTTGCGCTTGCTTTCTCTTGTTGTTTCCCTTATCTCTCTCTCAGCGTTTCCGCCTTTTTTCTTTCCTTCGTTTCGGGAGTGCAAAGGTAAAAACCTTTTCCTTATTTCCAAAACTTATTTTTTTTTATTTTTCTAAGCTTTTTCTAACCCTTTTCCCTCTCTTCTTTCATCCCCCTCTTGCGGGTTGCAAAGATGCAAAT
>NZ_JACHBZ010000039.1 GCF_014200575.1 Mucilaginibacter saanensis
GGCTTGGACATCAGTTTTAAAACCTAAATCCTTCATTTTATGTCCTAATACAGTCTTTTAATAACAACAAAAAACTTTACCGGACAACAGTGAAATAAATTCGGCATAACAGACTTATTTGATACTTAGCGCGCGCGTCCACCCATATTCTTTTTACAAACCATTTTTTGTTTTTTACTCAAAGAGTGCCAACTTCGCAGTCCAGAATTTACTATGATAACTCATTATAAAAAAATAGCCCAGGAACTTTCCATTGCCGAAAAGCAGGTAAGCGCCACTGTTGATTTACTTGACGAGGGGGCAACCGTTCCGTTTATTTCCCGTTACCGTAAAGAGGTTACCGGTACGCTTGATGAAGTGCAGGTAACCGAGATTCGCGACCGTGTACAACAACTTCGCGATCTGGATAAACGCCGCGAGGCCGTCCTGAAATCGCTTACCGATATGGGGAAACTTACGCCCGAGCTGGAAAAACAGATCAACGAGGCCGAAACGATGGTAGCGTTAGAAGATATTTATCTGCCTTACCGCCCTAAGCGCAAAACCCGCGCCACCACCGCCCGCGAAAAGGGGCTGCAGCCACTGGCAGATGTGCTATTGGAGCAAAGCAAAGCCGATGTGCAAGCCGTTGCTGCTACTTATATAGATGCCGAAAAGGGCGTGAACAGTATAGAGGAAGCATTGGGTGGCGCAAGGGATATTATTGCCGAAACCATCAGTGAAAATGCCGAAGTACGTACCCGCATCCGGGAGTTGTTTATTGAAAAAGGAACTTTTCAATCAAAAGTAGTTGACGGCAAGGAGCTGGAAGGAATAAAATATAAAGATTATTTTGACTGGACGGAACCTGTAAAATCGGCTCCTTCACACCGTATACTGGCTATGCGTCGTGGCGAAAAGGAAGAGATTTTATGGCTGGATATTAAGCCTCAGGAGGAAGAAGCCGTTGTTATATTGGAAGATACCTTTGTAAAAGCCAGCAACCCATCTGCCGATCAGGTAAAACAAGCCATTGCCGATGGTTACAAACGCCTGCTTAAACCATCAATGGAAACCGAGGTGCGCCTGTTTACTAAAAAGAAAGCCGACGAGGAAGCCATTCGTGTTTTTGCAGAAAATGCGCGCCAACTTTTATTGAGCGCTCCGCTGGGACAAAAAAGAGTAATGGCTATTGACCCGGGCTTCCGCACTGGCTGTAAGCTGGTTTGCTTGGACGAGCAGGGCAAGCTGTTAGAGAACACAGCTATATACCCACACACCGGCGCCGGACAAGCACGCGAGGCCGAAAAAACAGTTCAGCACCTGTTTGAAAGATACAACATTGAAGCTATTGCTATTGGTAACGGTACCGCCGGGCGCGAAACTGAAGTTTTTGTGCGCAACCTCAATTTACCGGGTGCAACCATAGTAATGGTGAACGAGAGCGGAGCCTCTATCTATTCAGCATCAGATGTAGCCAGGGAGGAGTTTCCGGATAAGGATATTACCGTAAGGGGAGCCGTGTCTATTGGTCGCCGGTTAATGGATCCGCTGGCCGAGCTGGTAAAGATCGACCCGAAATCAATAGGTGTAGGGCAATACCAGCACGATGTTGATCAAAACAAACTGCAAACCTCGCTTGATGATACGGTAATGAGCTGCGTAAATGCGGTAGGGGTAGAGTTAAATACAGCATCCAAACAAATACTGGCCTACGTGTCAGGTTTAGGCCCGACGCTGGCGCAAAACATCGTAGAATACCGCGATCAGCACGGCGCCTTTAAACGCCGCGATCAGCTGAAAAAAGTGCCACGCTTAGGCGAAAAGGCCTTTGAGCAGGCGGCGGGATTTTTACGCATCCACCAGGCCGAAAACCCCCTGGATTCAAGCGCGGTGCACCCCGAGCGTTATAGCTTGCTGGAGCAGATAGCCAAAGATATGAACTGTACCGTGAAGGATCTGATGGGTAATGCCCCTTTGCGTAAAAGCATCCCGCTGCAGAAATATACTTCAGAAACGGTGGGTTTACCTACCCTCAATGATATTATGGCCGAGTTGGCCAAACCAGGCCGCGACCCGCGCGAGCAGTTTGAGGCTTTTAGCTTTACCGATGGGGTAAATGCCATTGGCGATTTAAAAGTGGGTATGAAACTGCCTGGTATTGTTACCAACATCACCAATTTTGGAGCCTTTGTTGATATTGGTGTTCACCAGGATGGATTGGTACACCTAAGCCAGATTACTAACAGGTATATTAAAGACCCTAACGAGGTGCTCAAAGTGCATCAGAAAGTAGAGGTTACCGTTACCGAAGTTGATGTGAACAGGAAGCGTATAGCGCTATCAATGAAAGAGAATGATAAAAGTGCACCACAAGAAAGGCGGAGCGAGGACAGAAGGCCTGCCGGCAATAAACCCACTTATAACAGAAAGTCCGAACAGCAACCAGAAACTGATATTGCTATAAAACTGGCCGCGCTGAAAAACAAGTTTAAATAGGGAATTAAAGAATAATAACTTGTCATTCTGAGTGATAGCGAAGAATCTATTTAGAGCAGATCCTTCGTCCCTCCTTTAGATTAGCATAATTAAATTTACTGGATAATTAGATTGAGAAGAAGCGGGGTGAACTATTCATTCCTCTGAGTAAAAGACTCATATCC
>NZ_JACHBZ010000040.1 GCF_014200575.1 Mucilaginibacter saanensis
TTGATATTCCGGGGATGTTGACCAGGGGATTCCGTGGCAAAGTGACCAGGCAATTAGCTGGCGAACGATAGCAGCGAGAGCTGTAAAAGCGTTTTCAAAGTTAGTTATTAAAAGTGGTTATTGATAACTGACCTCTTTATCATCAGTTCTTCGTTTCTTTCGCATCGATTCACCTTTCAGCTCGATACGGTGTGCACTGTGTACGATCCGGTCCAGGATAGCATCAGCAATTGTCTTTTCACCAATTACATCATACCATTTACTAACCGGTAATTGAGAGGTAATGATCAGCGAGGTCTTACCATGCCGGTCTTCAATGATCTCCATTAAGGCAGCCCTGCTTTGCGCATCAAAAGGCTGGATACCGAAGTCATCTAATATCAGTAGTTGTTGCCGCTCTATTTTTGCCACCTCCTTGAGATACGAACCATCAGCTTTAGCCATTTTGAGTTTAGAGAACAGCTTGGGCGTACTGGCATAAAAGACCCTGTAGCCGAGTGTGCAGGCCTGGTAACCAATAGCAGAGGCGATATAGCTTTTACCGATACCTGTGCTGCCTGTGATCAGCAGGTTCTCATTGCGCTCAATGAATGTACAGTCCGCCAGGCGCATGATCTGGTTACGGTCGATACTTCTGTCGGCATGATAGTGAACGTCCTCTACCGAGGCTTTGTAGCGGAACTTTGCATAATAGATCTGCCGTTCGATACGCCTGTTATGCCGGTCATCCCACTCTGCGTCCACCAGGTGTGCCAGTAGCTCATCTGCTGTATAATCCTCTGTTTTACCTGTTTCCAGGGTGCTTTGAAAAGCATGGTACATGCCGAAGAACTTGAGCTTCCGCATTTTGTCTAACGTGTTTGTGTTCATTTCATTGGTTGTTTAAAAGTTATTTGTAATAGTCTTCTCCTCTGATATTATCATGGCTGGGCATAGGTAGCTCATCAGCGAATATGCTTTCTTCGTACTGATCCATTTTCTTTTCCAGGATCATGTGAATGGTCTTGTAGTTATATACGCCATAGTGAAGACCTCTTCTACAAGCCATGATCAGGCGTTCATTACCGACTTTACGGGAGAACCCAAGAATACCCAGGCAGGACTTGTAAGCTTGCTCCGGGTGTTGTTTGCGGTCGAATATGTTATGGATATAAAGCCTGACATCCTCATGGATGGATGAAGCCCAGCCCAGGAACTTGTCCTGTGACCAGTCGGCTACGAACTGGTGAGTAGAAGCCAAATGGTCTTTTTCGGTCGTATAAAGGTATAGGCCACGGGTACGTTTATGCATGGCGATCCGTTCGTAATGATAAAAGGCCTCTACCGAAGAACTGGAATAAAGCAGTTTGATCTTCCTGCCGATAAACCGGTAAGGCACACTATAATAGTGCTTATCCGGCCCCAGGCATACATACCCGTTCTTCATCACGGTGGCATGGAACTGCTTTTTAAGCTCATAACGCAACACTGGTAATGGCATAAGCGCTTCGCGCTCTATCTCATCAAACTGTTGCCTGCGGCTGTAGTTCCGGCCCTGTAAGAACCTGTTGTTGTGTTCTTCCAGCACTTGCCTGATCGCCTCATTCAGTTCTTTTAACGAGTGATAGATCCCTTTCCTTAAAGGAGCATAGATCCGGGTATACATGATCTTAACCGCTCCTTCGACCAGGGCTTTATCACGAGGGCGGAACGCCCGAGCTGGTAGAATGGTAGTGCCGTAATGGTCAGCAAAGTCAGCGAATGATTCATTCAGGGTTGGTTCATAGCGGCTGCTTTTGGTCACAGCGGCTTTCAGATTGTCCGGCACAATGGCATCAGGCACGCCACCGATATAGTGCAGGGTGTTCTCACAGGCCGTGATAAAGTCTTCCTTTTGCTGGCTTCCTACAGCTTCCACATAAGTAAGCTGGCTGGCCCCAAGAATAGCCACAAACACCTCGACGGTAATGATCTCACCGGTATCCTTATCGGTAATGCTGAGCTTTTGCCCTGCAAAGTCCACATACAGCTTATCACCGGCTTTGTGATCCATATGCATGGTCGGGTTGACCCGGTTCTTCCACTGGTTATAATAGAAGCAGAACTGGCTGTACTGGTAGCCCTCAGGGAACTCTTTATAATATTCTGCCCATAAGATATGGCGGTTTACGCCAGTGCGCTTAAGCTCTTTGTCCACATGCGGAAAGCACCGCAGCATGGACTGCATACGGCTTGTAGGAGGCATCTCCCTGCTTTTTCCGAAGAAGTCCTCCAGTTCCTTATCGTTCAGCGCATCTACCTCCTCAAACGTAAAGCCACTATCTTTAAACGAGGCCAGGTACTTTTTTACAGTATTCCGAGATGCATCCGCCTGGGCAGCTATCGACATGATACTGCGCCCATTGCTGTACATCCTTAAAATCTTTCTAATCTTACTCATACTAATCGTAGTGTTGGCCATGCTTTTGGAGGTTATGTTAAACCTCGCAAAGATGGTTGCTTCTACAGCATTAGCTGCTCGTTCGGGGTGGTCAGTTTGGCCCGGAATCCCTGGTCAGTTTGCCCCGGAATGGGGTGGTCAATTTGACGCGGAATCACTGGTCACATTCCGCCGGAATTGGGTGGTCAATATCAGCGGTATATCCA
>NZ_JACHBZ010000041.1 GCF_014200575.1 Mucilaginibacter saanensis
TGTATGTTATGGAGATGTTGACCACCTGATTCCGGGCCAAACTGACCAGGCAATTAGCTGACGTGGGGCGTGCAGCAAACGCTATAAAAGCGTGTACAAAAATAGTTATTTAAAAGGTATTTTCATTAGTAGCTGGTTTCCGGTTCAACGTTACGTTTTCTTCTCATAGATTCTCCCTTTAGTTCGATGCGGTGCGCATCATGAACGATCCGGTCCAGGATCGCATCAGCAACCGTTTTTTCACCGATCACTTCAAACCATTTGCTTACCGGTAACTGTGAGGTAATGATCAGCGAGGTCTTGCCATGTCTATCCTCAATCAGTTCCATTAGCGCAGCCCGGCTTTGTGCATCAAAAGGCTGGATACCGAAGTCATCCAGTATGAGCAGCTGTGTCCTTTCCAGTTTAGCGAGTTCTTTCATGTAGGAGCCGTCTGCCTTAGCCATCTTCAGTTTAGCGAATAGCTTAGGCGTGCTGGCATAAAACACCCTGTAGCCCAGCATACAGGCCTGATATCCGATAGCAGAAGCCACATAGCTTTTACCGATACCGGTACTGCCGGTAACCAGTATGTTTTCATTGCGGTCAATGAAGGTACAGTCTGCCAGGCGCATGATCTGGTTGCGGTCGATGCTTCGGTCGGCATGGTAATGAACGTCCTCTACAGAGGCTTTATAGCGGAACTTGGCATATTGTATCGTTCGTTCGATACGCCTGTTTTGTCGGTCGTCCCACTCTGCATCTACCAGGTGGGCCAGCAGCTCATCCGCTGTATAATCATTTGTTTTACCCGTTTCCATGCTGCTTTTGAAGGCATGGAACATGCCGAAGAACTTCATCTTCCGCAGTTTGTCTAGTGTACTTGTGTTCATGTTATTTGTTGTTTAATGGTTATTTATAATAGTCTTTTCCCCGGATATTATCATGGTTAGGCATAGGCAGTTCATCGGCAAACAAGCTTTCCTCGTAGCCGTCCATCTTGTTCTCCAAGATGGTTTGTATCGTTTTATAGTTATGAATACCATAGCTAAGTGCACGCTGGCAGGCCATCGTTAAGCGCTCGTTCCCGGCTTTCTTGGCGAAGCCAAGAACACCCAGGCAGGACTTATAGGCCTGCTCCGGGTGTTGCTTCCGGTCAAGGATCTTAAGGATATACAGCCTCACATCCTCATGGATGGATGCTGCCCAGTCCAGGAACTTATCAGGTGTCCAGTCAGTTACAAAGCGGTGCGTAGTGGCCATGTGGTCTTTATCGGTCGTATAACCGTAAGGGTTCTTTGCCCGTTTATGCAAAGCGATACGCTCATAGTTGGAATAGATCTCCACGATGGTGCGGGAATACAACAGCTTAACCCGTTTGCCAATGAAGCGGTAAGGCACGCTGTAATAGTGTTTATCAGGGCCAAGGTTGACATGGCCATTCTTGATCACCTTAGCGTAGAAGTGCTTTTTGAACTGGTAAAGCAGGACAGGCAGCGGCATCAGGGTATGCCGTTCGATCTCTTCAAACTGTAGCCTGCGGCTGTAGTTGCGCCCTTTAAGCAACTGGCTGTTATGGGTTTCCAATGCTTCCCATATACCTGTATTCAGCTCTTTTAAAGAATGATAGGTAACCCGGTTGATAGGCGCGTAGATCTTGGTATAGATGATCTTAACGGCACCTTCTACCAATGCTTTATCACGCGGGCGGTACGCCCGCGCCGGTAGTATGGTGGTGCCATAATGGTCTGCAAAGTCCTCAAACGTTTCGTTCAGAGTAGGTTCGTAACGGCTGCTTTTGGTTACGGCAGCCTTCAGGTTATCCGGTACAATGGCGGCGGGAACGCCGCCGATAAAGTGCAGCGTATTCTCGCAGGCTGCAATAAAGTCTTCCTTTTGCTGGCTTATAACCGCTTCCACATAGGTAAGCTGGCTGGCTCCGAGGATAGCCACAAAGACCTCTACTGCAATAACTTCACCGGTATCCTTATCTGTATAGCTTAGCTTTTCGCCTGCAAAGTCCACATAAAGCTTATCACCGGCTTTGTGATCCATGTGCATGGTCGGGTTGACCCTGGCTTTCCACTGGTTGTAATAAAAGCAGAATTGGCTGTATTGGTAACCGTCAGGGAACTCTTTGCGGTAGGATTCCCATAGCATATACCGGTTAACACCGGTGCGTTTGAGTTCTTTATCTACTTGGGGAAAACAGCGCTGCATGGACTGCATACGGCTGGTAGGCGGGTGTTCTTTGCTTTTCCCGAAGAGGTCTTCGAGTTCCTTATCGTTAAGGGCATCGATCTCTTCAAAGGTAAAGCTGCTGGCTTTAAAGGCTGCCAGGTACTTCTTTACGGTATTCCGGGATGCATCAGTCTGGGCAGCGATGGTCATTATGGGCCGCTGCTGGCTGTACATCCTTAAAATCTTTCTAATCTTACTCATGCTGATCGTCGAATTGGCCATGTTTGGAGGTATATGTTGCCTCCGAAAGATGGTTGCTTCTACAGCATTTGCTACACGTTGAGGGTGGTCAGTTTGTCCCGGAATCCCCTGGTCAGTTTGCCCCGGAATTGGTGGTCAGCTTGCCCCGGAATCAGGTGGTCTGGTTCATCAGAATCTCCA
>NZ_JACHBZ010000042.1 GCF_014200575.1 Mucilaginibacter saanensis
GTATACGCCCCTTTAAACAAGCATATCTACCATTCTTTAACAGAACTCAATACAGCGATCTGGCAGGCCCTGGAAGCCCATAACAGCCAGTTGCTTAAAGGTCGCAATTACAGCAGGATACTACAGTTTGAAGAGATAGAGCGTGGGACCTTGTCACCGCTGCCTGTCCTGCGTTACCAGTTCAAAAAACACTTTTATGCCAGAGTGATCAAAAATGGCCATGTCAATCTCGGCCCGGATAAACACTACTACAGCGTGCCTTACCGCTTTATTGGCAAAAAGGTCAAGCTGTTATACTCCCGCACCATTGTAGAGATCTACTACAATTATGAGCGTATCGCTTTACACCCGCGCGAAAAGAACCCCTACGGTTATACTACCGACAAAGAACACATGGCCAGCGCTCACCGCTTTAAAAGTGACTGGACGCCAGACATGTTCCTCAATTGGGCGACCTCCATCCATGAGGATGTCAGGCTATATATTCATCAGATACTGGAGCGTAAACAACACCCCGAACAGGCTTACAAATCCTGCCTTGGGATACTTGGCTTTGCAAAAAAAGCAGGAGACGATAGGTTAATAATGGCCTGTCAGCGGGGGCTTAGTTACGGCCTTTATAGCTATAAAACGATACAAACTATATTGGAAAACAAGATGGACAACTATGAGGAAAGCATATTTGCCGATGAGCTACCCATGCCTGATCATGGTAATATCCGGGGAAAAGACTATTACAAATAACCATTTAAAACAACAATAACATGAACACAAGCACCTTAGACAAACTGCGGAAGATGAAGTTCTTCGGCATGTTTCATGCCTTTAAAAGCAGCATGGAAACCGGTAAAACAAACGATTACACGGCAGATGAACTGCTGGCCCACCTGGTAGATGCAGAATGGGACGACCGGCAGAACAGGCGTATTGAACGCACCATCCTATATGCCCGGTTCCGCTATAAAGCTTCAATTGAAGATGTTCACTATCATGCTGACCGAAGTATTGACCGCAACCAGATCATGCGCCTGGCGGATTGTACGTTTGTTGACCGCTTCGAGAACCTGCTGATCACCGGGAGTACCGGTATCGGTAAAAGCTATATTGCTTCTGCTGTGGGCTACCAGGCCTGTGTATTGGGCTACAGGGTATTGTACACCAGTACGCCCAAACTATTTGCCAAGCTCAAGATGGCCAAGGCGGATGGCTCCTACATGAAAGAGCTGGCTAAGATCGAACGCCAGCAACTGCTCATATTGGACGACTTTGGTATCCAGCCATTTGATGCACAAAGCAGGGCGGCACTAATGGAGATCATTGAAGACAGGCATGGAAAGACCTCGCTGATCATTACTTCGCAGCTGCCGGTCAGTAAATGGTTTGAAGTGATCGGTGAAAAAACGGTTGCTGATGCTATCCTGGACCGGATCGTTCATGATGCACACCGTATCGAGCTAAAGGGAGAATCTATGAGAAGAAAACGTAGTGTTGAACCGGAAAACAGCCATTAATGAAATTACCTTTTAAATAACTATTTTTGTACGTGCTTTTATAGCATTTGCTGCAACCCAAAAGTCAGCTAACCCCTGGGTCAATTTGGCCCGAAATAGGGTGGTCACTATCTCCATAATATACA
>NZ_JACHBZ010000043.1 GCF_014200575.1 Mucilaginibacter saanensis
TTCACTGTTGTCCGGGGAAAATAATTTTCCAGGACAACCACTAATAAAAAAGGCCGGAAATATTTCCGGCCTTTATCATGTTAATATATTTGAGTTACCACACTTAAACATATAACATGGCTAAAAGTACATTTTTTACCGGACAGCCGGTATTGAACCAGCTATTAAATTTGATAGACTCCGGATCAGTAAGAACATTGGCCCGGTCCGGTAAGCATGATCGCTATTACAAGCATTTTGACACTTTTACTCACTTGGTGACTATGCTTTATTGTGTTTTCAACAGGTGTACCAGCAGCCGTGAAGTAATTAGCGGCATGAAAGCCAGCCACCATAAACTCTGGCATGTAGGTATTCGTAAAGCACCTGGCCGAAGTACTTTATGTGATGCTAATCAGAAACGCTCTTTTACGGTATTTGCAGCCATTTACGACCAACTATACCGTCGGCACAGACATCTTTTACCGGACAGCCGCCTGAAGATTGATCCCAGATTGCGGATGCATCTGTTATTACCTTGTTTCAGCAAATACTAAAAGCGCCAAGTCCCGGCAAGGCCAACGGGAAAAGAAAAGGAGGAATTAAGGTGCATACGCTGATCAATGCAGCTGATGATGTTCCCTTGAAAATTAGTTTTACAGCCGCCAGTGCTAATGATATGCCGTTTCTCAAAGAAATTCATCTGGAGCCAGGCTCATTTATTGTGTTTGACAAAGGCTATGTAAGTTATTCCGAATATGAACGGTTCGGTAAAGAAGGTGTGTTCTTTGTTACCCGTCAAAAAAAGGATGCCAGGTATATCGTCACTCATTCAGCCCCGCTTAGCCAGGAAAGCCTCGATTCAGGCGTACTATCCGATCAATATCTCACACAGGGTACACGTACACAGGCTGAGAAGATCAAACTACAGGTAAGACTTGTTACTTTTTATGATAAAGAATCGGATAGGACTTTTGAGTTTTTGACCAATAACTTTTCTTTATCACCACAAGATATTGCCAATCTGTATAAAAAACGTTGGTTGATTGAGATCTTATTCAAACGAATTAAGCAAAACTTTCCACTTAAATATTTCCTGGGAGATAATCAGAATGCAATAAAAGTCCAGATATGGTGCGTTTTTATTGCCGATCTGCTGATTAAACTGGTTCAGGTCCAGCTTAAAAGAAAATGGGCTTTCTCTAATCTCAGTTCTATCATCAGGCTGCACCTGATGAGTTACCTCAACCTGTTTAATTTTTTGAATGATCCGGAGCAGTTGTCCGTCAAATATCACAGCAACAACCAGCTAAAAATATGGGGCTCTGAAAATGGATTTAAAACATAATCTGCTTTCAGAGCCCCTAAACTCACTTTATTTCTTAAATCTCTTTTTCCCCGGACAACAGTGAACTTGTTTCGGCATGACTTAGG
>NZ_JACHBZ010000044.1 GCF_014200575.1 Mucilaginibacter saanensis
CCTCCTATGTTTGTTTCAAGTTTAAAGATACTAATGAATTACCTTTAAAAAAGTTCTATAAGTGAAAAAGGGTGAAAGCACGTCGTTCCTAAATAGCTATGAAGCATATTGATTGTGAGATAAAGCTTCATTCTTTTCACTTTCTTGAGTTTGAACAGAATGTAAGGAATACAGCACAGCTGTATATCCAGGATAACCGGCAGGAGGAAAAACGGAGGAAGGTTTTCACTTATGAACTATAACAAGCAGTTCTATGAAAAAAGCGTTATTAAAACAAGTAGTTGGTATTGATGTAGCCCAAAAGGAACTGGTTGTATCGTTAGGCAAAATGGATCAGGGAGCATCAACGTATATTTATGCTTATAAGGCTTTTGTGAATAACGAAAAGGGCTTTACCGCAATGATTTTATGGGTAAAAAAGCAAACTGATGCTGATTCACCATTAAGGTATGTAATGGAAGCGACAGGTGTTTATCACGAAGCTGTTGCTTACTTTCTTTCAGATAAAGCCTATTCGGTGAGCATCGTGATGCCCAATAAGATCACTAACTTTTTCAGGACATTGGAAACCAAAACAGTTACCGATAAATCCATGTCGGAAGCCATAGCCTTATTTGGCTTGGAGAAGAAAGTGGAAGACTGGATACAACCAAAAAAGGTATTCAGGGAGTTAAGGCAGATAACCCGCGAAAGAGATCAGCTAATAGCGGAAAGAACGATATTGAAAAATCAGCTACATGCAGAACAGGTAGAAGCCTATCCAAGTGAACAAACGATTGGCCGGATAAAGATCAGGATCAAAATGGTTGACGGGCAACTCAAAGAAACATTAGCTGAAATTACGGCAGCTATAAAGAATGATACAGAGATCGGTAAATCTGTTAACCTGCTTACCTCAATACCAGGGATAGGGTTATTAACTGCCGCTGTGATCATGGCTGAAACCAATGGATTTGAATTGATCAGAAGTAAAAAGCAATTGACAAGTTATGCGGGTTTGGATGTAAAAGAGAAAGAATCGGGCACATCGGTTAAAGGCAAACCCCGAATATCAAAAAGGGGTAACCGCCACTTACGTAAAGCGATGTATATGCCTGCACTGTCAGCCATCAGGCATTCGGAAAGATACAAAGCAATATTTGTGAGAATCGTTTCCCGAACTAGTATCAAAATGAAAGGAGCGGTAGCCGTACAAAGAAAATTACTGGAAATGACCTATACTATTTATAAAACCCAAACGCCTTACCTAAATGATTATCTGAAAACACAAATAGTAAAGGACCCTGCATTAAATAGTTAGAGCAGCCACCTTTAAAAAGCAACCGCTCTAAACAGGCTAACATAAAGCCGCCTTAAATCAAATGTAAATAAATTATGCAGATTACTTGTATATCAACACAGAATCTC
>NZ_JACHBZ010000045.1 GCF_014200575.1 Mucilaginibacter saanensis
CCCCCAATTTTAGTTGCCGTGAGTGATTTGTTGACATGACGGACAGTTTTTCGGGATCGTTCAGAAAGTTAAACAAGTGGATATAACTCATCAGATGAAGTCTTATAATTGAACTCAGGTTGGAGAAAGACCATTGCCTTTTGAGTTGCATCTGAACAATTTTGATCAGAAGGTCAGCAATAAAAGCGCACCATATCTGTATTTTGATTGCATTCTCATTATCCCCCAGGAAGTATTTTAGCGGAAAATTTTGCTTTACCCGCTTAAATAGTATTTCAATAAGCCATCGCTTCTTATAAAGATCGGCAATAGCTTCAGGTGGCAGCGAGAAGTTATTGGTTAAAAACTCAAATGTCCTTTCGGTTTCTTTGTCAAAGAAAGTAACCAGGCGAATCTCCAACTGGATGCCTTCTTTTTGAGTACGTGTGCCCTGGAGTAGTAGTTTGTCTTCGATGACACCGTGTACCTTGCTTTGTTCGCGAAGCTCATTCAGCCACATTGTCGAGTATTTGGCATCTTTTTTCTGCCTGGTGACAAAGAATACGCCCTCATTTGTTATTCTTTGATATTCAGAATAGTCTACGTAACCTTTATCGAAAACGATAAAGGAACCTGGTTCCAGTTTGATCTCTTTAAGGAAGGGCATATCGTTAGCGCTGGCTGCCGTGAAGCTAATTTTCAGCGGTACATCATCTGCTGCCTTAATAAGCGTATGAACTTTGATTCCGCCTTTCCTCTTACCATTGGCTTTTCCTGGGCTTGGGGCCTTCAATATCTGCTGAAATAAGGTAATTGTTGAGGAATCGGCAATAAATAGTTTAGGGTCAATCTTTAATCGGCTGTCCGGTAAAAGTTGCTTGTGTCGCCTGTACAGGTTATCATAAATACAGGCAAATACTTCAAAGCTACGCTGGGCATTAGCATCGCATAAGGTGCTTCTGGCCGGGCATTTACTTATACCGGTATGATGGAGCTTATGCAGACTTGCTTTCATGCCGCTGATTACTTCTCTGCTGCTGGTGCATCTGCTAAAAACGCAGTAAAGCATCGTTACAAGGTGCGTGTAAGTATCAAAGTAACGGTAGTAGCGATCGTGATCCCCACGTCTTGCTAATGATCGAACACTATTACGATCTATTAAACCTAATAACTGATTCAGTACCGGCTGTCCGGTAAAAAAATTACTTTTGCTCATGTTGCGTATTTAAGTGTGGTAACTCAAATATCAACACAAAGGGGTAGTCTTTCGGCTACCCCTTAA
>NZ_JACHBZ010000046.1 GCF_014200575.1 Mucilaginibacter saanensis
TTTTTATAACTGCGAATATCCTATGGACAATTTTGTTTCTGACGGCATTTAAAGCACTCATTTTATTTTTGCCTTCAGCTACTTTTCTCAGGTAATATTCACGCATGTCATTTTTTAACCGGATAGCACTCATGGCTGCCAAATGTAGTGTTGCTTTGATAGCTTTATCAGCATAAGAAGACACCCTGTTTTTACCTCTGATGGAAGTCCCGGATTGGTTTGAGAACGGCACAACACCGCTATAACAAGCCATTTTCCGAGGCTCTGTAATGGTAGTAAAACTTTCTGTTTTAGCCAGCATCATCCAGCAAAGCACTTTACCTGCGCCAGGTACCGAGCGGATCAGTTTGGCCTGGGTATGCATTTGCTCATCTGCTTTGATGAGGACTTCAATCTGTGTTTCGATCATAGCGATCTGTTTATTGATTAATGCCAACTGCTGTTTGTTTAACCCTATCAGGTATTTATCCATCTTCAGCTGCTTCATTTTAGCATAGTCATATTGTTGTTTCAGGAGTTGCCTTTTAGATTTAACACGGCAACTCCTTTCAGTAAGAAGTATTTTGAGCTTTTGGATTGCTTGCAATGCTGGCTTCCATTGCGGAAGCTCATTATGATTTTTCGCTATAAAAGCCGCAATTCTGACCGCATCGATCTTATCATTTTTGCCTCTTACCAATCCCATACTCTTTTTCAGATGAAGTGGTGAGATAACAAAGATGCGGTGATCTGTTTCTTTCAGCGCTTCATACAAAGCCCAATTATAACGGCCTGTATTTTCCATACCAATAATAAGGCGCTCTTTGTAAGATTTGAAAAACTGACAGATGGCCTTTACCTCATTGTTAATCACAAATGAATACTGTTCATGATTACTTACACAGATATCTAAAGTAGCACTGCTTACATCGATACCAATAATTGTTTGATTTTGCATAATTTTGTAATGAAGTTAAATGATTGAGATCATCAACACTGCTCAACTCCTTGATAATGGGCCACTAACCCGAATTTCTATTTGAGTAAGGTTGATGAAAAGAGGCAGGGTCTACATCAGGATATGAGTCTTTTACTCAGAGGAATGAATAGTTCACCCCGCTTCTTCTCAATCTAATTATCCAGTAAATTTAATTATGCTAATCTAAAGGAG